>NZ_OMPD01000016.1 GCF_900312745.1 Aquimarina sp. AU58
TATCTTCTTCGGCTGTGGGATCAAACACTGCAACTATAGGATGGACTGCTGTAGCCGGTGCAACCTATGATCTTCGCTACAGACAAACTGGAACAACAAACTGGACAACTTCTGCCGAAAACGGAACTTCTAAAGTGATTTCTGGATTAAACCCATCTACTACTTATGAAGTACAGCTAAGAAGTAAATGTGCCGATGGAACTACTTCTAATTATAGTAGCTCTACTAATTTTACAACTACAGATGTACAACTTAATTACTGTGACTCTAATGGTCAAAGTGTAACTGATGAATACATTAGTAATGTAAAATTAGGAACCATCGATAAAACATCTACAGGAGCAAGTGGTGGATATAGTGATTTTACTGCTGAATCTACTAACCTATCTAAAGGTAATGCCAATACCATTACCATTACTCCTACATGGACCGGAACTAAATATAATGAAGGATACTCTGTATGGATTGATTATAATCAAGATGGTGACTTTGCCGATACAGGAGAACAAGTATGGACTAATGCGGCTTCACAAACAACTCCGGTAAGTGGTAGCTTTACTGTACCTTCAAGTGCAAAAGACGGAAGTACAAGAATGAGAGTATCTATGAGATACAATACCATTCCTGGCCCTTGTGAATCATTTAATTATGGTGAAGTAGAAGACTATACAGTAGTGATCGGGGGATCAACTGGTGGTGATACTCAAGCCCCTTCTGCTCCAACTGGATTAGCAGCTTCTAATGTGGCACAAACAACACTTACCCTATCATGGAATGCTGCTACCGATAATGTAGGAGTGACCGGATATGATGTGTATCAGGGATCTACTAATCTTGGATCGGTAACTGCAACTACAAGAAATATTACAGGATTAACGGCTAATACAGCATACCAGTTTACCGTAAAAGCTAAGGATGCGGCTGGAAACGAATCTGCAGCTAGTAACACGCTTAATGTAACTACTACAGGAGCATCTGCTACGTATGATGTAAAACTGCGTATTACTTTTGATAACTACCCTGAAGAAACAAGCTGGGAGATTAAAGATAGTAACAACCAGGTAGTACATTCTGGAGGAACATATCCATCTCAACCTGATGGTTCTACTCTTAATATAAC
>NZ_OMPD01000014.1 GCF_900312745.1 Aquimarina sp. AU58
TTAGTCTTCGATCTTTGGTTGATCAGGATTTTAAACCACTTTCTGTTTCTCCTATGTTGGGGATCAAAAAAGCTAATTTTTATGTTGCGTATGGATATCAGATTAACGTAAACGAAGTTTTACAACCAACCACAGCAGCAGGATCACATATGATCACGCTAGGATTTGATTTTGGTTGTAGACAAAGTAAATGTGGATGTACCTATTAATAAGATTTTAAAAGAAATTCTAAAATCCTGCTTTAAACAAAGCAGGATTTTTTTTGCCTAATTATTTACTTCTAAAACTGTATCGCACCGATTAAATAGAAATGACACTAACTAATTAATGTGCTTCAGTACTATAAAATGTTTTATAAAGAAACTACATATAACCCAAAGATGGCCACTACAAAGTAACAGGTGATTGTTAAGGCCCCTTGATAGTCTTTTGCTACTTTGTCCAAAAAGCAACATTAAAAGCGTTATACACGCTAAAAACATAGCCAAAACGGCATAACATGTAATATCATCTGTAATAAGATAATAGATACCAAAAACGCAGCATACTGCCGTAATCATTTCAATGATTAAAACAATTGTTAAAAGAAGAGGAACCATATTCCCCATAAAAGTAGAAGCAAAATGTTCTTTTAGCCAACTAAGGTTTCCTTTCCAATCGATTATTTTATCGATCCCAGATTGCAAAAAAGTAATGAGAAGAAATAATAAGATGGTTATTGAAACAATATTATTTATAAAATTATCCATGTGAGATTAGTTTAGAGTATCAAATATAGAATAAGATTTGGGACTAAAAAATGTTGATTTTTAATTTACCATCCTTAAGTATTAATAGGCAGTAAACTATATATTATGAACTTTTTTTATGTAATAATCGAGTAAGTTTTATAGAGAGATCGGTAAGTATTATTTTTGCATTACCATTTCGTTCTATATGATAAGCAGCATCCTGAAGTTCGTTACAGATATCCATAATATTGGCACCGTGTATGAAAGGAGCAAAGTTTTTTAATTTAAAACCATTTGTATTTGGTTCTAGAAATACCAAATCTTCTGCACCATAATTAAGTAACATTGCCTGTCTGAAAAAATCCAGGCAATATTTCAGAAACTTTTTTTGTGTTTCTCTTCCTGTACCTGCTATAGATTCACTCCAGGTGATTAAGTCATTTACAGCAGATTTATTCCCTTTGGCCTTAAATGCTGTACGTACCCATTGTATAAACCAATCTTCAAATTGATCATCACCACCATCATGGTGCAGCAGATGTAAAGCTTTACTATAATCGCCATTAGCCTGATGTGCTATTTTTAAAGCATCGCTATCAGAAAGATTTTCTTTTTTCTGAAGTGCTTCTTTTATTACCTGTTCTCCCAAAGGAGGAAAATGTAATACCTGGCATCTGGATCTAATGGTTTGTATAAGCTGCTCCTCATCTTCTGTGATAAGTATAAATATCGTTTTCTCAGGAGGCTCTTCAATTAATTTAAGAAGCTTATTAGAAGCGGCGATATTCATTTTATCTGCCATCCAGATCAACATTATTTTATACCCCCCTTCATAGCTTTTTAACGAAAGTTTTTTAACGATTTCAAGAGCTTCATCTACTCCTATTTGACCCTGTTTTTTTTCAATTCCAAGAGAAAGATACCAATCAAAAATACTTCCATATGGGTTTTCATTTACGAAATGTCTCCACTCCTCTGCAAATTGATCAGATGTGGGATGTTTTTTTACCTTATCATTTACAGCAACAGGGTATACAAAATGCAAATCAGGATGCGCCAGATGATCAAATTTTACATTACATGACTCAAGACCATTTGTGTTTTCTCCATTTTGATTTTGGCATAAAACATATTGCGCATAGGCAATAGCCATAGGTAAAGTTCCACTACCATTTGGGCCAACAAAAAGCTGCGCATGAGGTATTCTTTGACGATCAGCACTGGTGGTCAAATAGCTTTTGATATGTTTTAAACCTAATATTTCTGAGAAAAGCATGGGCAAATATAAGGGATACCTAAAAAAGAAAGCAGATCTATAAGATATAAAACCTGATAAAATTAAGCAATCCTTAAATAACCAATACAGTAATTAAAAGATGTAGTATTTATTTAACTTCAGGATGTGCACTCATAACAAGTATTACTTATTATATCTCTCTAGAAAATCCTTTCTATAAAATAACCAGAGCTAAACATAATTTAAATTAGTGTTGACCTTCACAGAAAATTAGGAAATTATAACCCTTTTAAATAAACTCCTAGTAGCAGAAGTACATATCCTGCCAGAACAAGCCAATTACTATTTGCTGCCAGAACAGGGTGAATATGTGAGCCTAGAAGGCCTAAAAGAACAAGTACAATACTTATGATTACTGTAATTTTTTTTGGTGTGTGTGCAGATAAATTACTCATAATTAGCTAGTTGTTTAGTGTTTTTGTAAATACAATATATAAATAATTTTTAACATAAAATCCCATTCACATGTTTTACTAATACAACGAGGGTGTTAATAGCTTCGAAGACTTATCTTATTCTAAGGTATCTAAATGGGTAAGTATGAAAATAGGATGGAGTAGTCGATTTTATAATAAACATCAAAATCGCAACTTTTTTGGTTTGATAGTAATACGATTATTTAACTATGATTCTTTTATTGAAAAAAGGATTTTTATAAAAATTTGATAAAAGTGAAAAATTACCTTTGATTTTGGGTAATTTTTCTATCAGATTTTGATGTTTTTAATGAAATAGAATTATTTTCGTTTGCGAAAAACCAATTCAGTATCATGAAGACAATTGACGATTTTAATTTTGAAAATAAAAAAGCATTAATTCGAGTAGATTTTAATGTTCCTTTAAATGAAAATTTTGAAGTAACAGATGACACTAGGATTCAGGCTGCAAAACCCACGATAATTAAGGTTTTAGAAGATGGAGGAAGTGCGATCTTGATGTCTCATTTAGGTAGACCAAAAGGAGTTCAGGATGAATTTTCATTAAGACATATCGTAGAAAAAGTTGCAGATATTCTTGGAGTTCAGGTAAAATATGTAGCTAACTGTGTTGGTCAGGAGGCAGAAGATGCTGTTGCAGCGTTAAACTCTGGTGAAGTTTTATTATTAGAAAACCTAAGATTTCACCCTAATGAAACAAGTGGAGATGCTGTTTTTGCAGAGCAATTGTCAAAATTGGGAGATATCTATATAAATGATGCATTTGGTACAGCTCACAGAGCACATGCTTCTACTACTATTATAGCACAATTTTTTCCTGAGCGAAAATGTTTTGGTAGCTTATTAGCAAAAGAAATAGAAAGTATTGATAAAGTATTAAGAAGTGGAGAGAAGCCAGTGACTGCTGTTTTGGGAGGATCAAAAGTATCTTCAAAAATTACGATAATCGAGAATATTCTGGATAAAATAGATCACTTGATTATTGGGGGAGGAATGACCTATACTTTTATTAAAGCTCTCGGAGGCCAAATAGGGGATTCTATTTGTGAAGATGATAAACAAGAGCTGGCATTAGAGATTTTAAGAAAAGCTAAAGAAAAAGGAGTAGAAATTCACCTTCCTGTTGATGTATTGGGAGCAGATGCATTTGATAATAATGCAAACACTAAGGTTGTTGCTGTTAATACAATTCCTGATGGTTGGCAAGGACTTGATGTTGGGCCCGAAACAATGAAAGCTTTTCATGACGTAATTTTGAAATCGAAAACCATATTATGGAATGGGCCACTAGGTGTTTTTGAGATGGAAAATTTTGCTAAAGGAACAATAGCATTAGGACACTCTATAGCAGAAGCTACAGCAAGTGGAGCATTCTCTCTTGTAGGAGGAGGAGATTCTGTAGCAGCAGTAAAACAATTTGGTTTTGGCACTAAAGTAAGTTATGTTTCTACAGGAGGAGGAGCTATGCTAGAAAGCTTAGAAGGTAAAACATTACCAGGAATAGCAGCAATAGAAAATGAATAGCACCTAATTTTGTAGGAAAACACTTAATTTTTATAAAAATTATGAAAAAACGGTTGTTTTAACCGTTTTTTTAATGTTTTTAACGCCTTGATTTTTTGCAGTTTAGAAAAAAAAGTGCGATTTTCGCTGCTGTATTGTTGATAACATGTTAAAAACAATGCAAATAGCCCCAATTTTCTGTTGAACTAAAAGCAAATGCATTTGTAAGATGAATAACTATTGCACATTATTTCTTTCTTTTCTATTAGTTTCGGTTTCGTTAATGGGACAAGAAACATCATCAGAGAAACAATCAACCCCTCCAAATACCAAGGAGATTGTACTTAATAAGACTCAGGATTTAAAACAAGATACAGTTCGAGTCGTAGATACAACTCAAGTAATCAAAACAACGGGAGAACTACAGACAACTACCATAACATCGACAAGTGTAAAAGATAGTGTGATTTATGTAGCAAATGACCATCCGAAGATGTCACAGTTAGACTCTATCTGGAAACAAGAATTATATAACTCTAACCTTTTTGATACCATTTACAAATCAGTTACCAAACTGAAATATGAACCCGTAGAATATGTTGATCTTCCTACCGATACGTTAAAAGCAAGATTGGCAGAACTAAATGCACGTACACCTTTTAATGTAGAGTACAATCCTTCATTAGAGAGTGTAATCAAGAGGTATTTAAAAAACAGACACAAACATTTAGAACGCTTAATGGCACTAAGCGAATTTTATTTTCCACTTTTTGAGCAGGAGCTAGACAATCAGAACATTCCTTTAGAAATAAAATACCTTGCTATTGTAGAGTCTGCTTTAAAACCTAGAGCAAAATCTAGAGTTGGAGCTACAGGATTATGGCAATTTATGTTTGGCACCGGTAAAATGTTTGGTTTAGAAGTAAGTTCATATGTAGATGAGCGTATGGATCCGATAATGTCTACCAAAGCTGCTTGCAAGTATCTTTCTAATTTGTATAAAGTATTTGGAGATTGGGATCTTGCTTTGGCTTCATATAATTCGGGCCCCGGTAATGTAACCAAAGCCATTCGCCGTAGTGGAGGATATACAAACTATTGGAATATCAGACATAACCTTCCTAGAGAAACTGCGGGGTACTTACCCGCTTTTTTGGCAACAATGTACATTTTTGAGTATGCAGACAAACATGGTTTTAAACCTAGAAAACCAGAGTTTGCATATTTTGAAACCGATACCATTCGAGTAAAACAAATGATCACATTAGATCAGGTTTCAGAATATATCAATATTGATATCGAAGAATTACAATTTCTAAATCCTTCCTATAAATTAGATATCATTCCATATATCAAAGATGAAGATTATGTATTGCGATTACCGCTGGATAAGATAGGTCCTTTTGTTGCTAATGAAGATCAAATCTATACATTGGCAAAGGCAGAATTTGATAAGCGCGAAAAACCATTACCTAAATATCGTGAGGCAAATGATCGGATTCGATATCGAGTACGTAGCGGCGACTATTTAGGAAAAATCGCAAGACGCTATGGTGTTAGAGTAAGTCAAATTAAAAAGTGGAATGGTTTACGAAGTAATAATCTTAGAATTGGTCAACGTCTTACCATTTACCCTCGTAGACCAGTAGTAAGTAAACCCAGAAAAACTACAACAAAAAAAACTTTAACTAAGGTTGCAGCTAATAGCTCAGAGGTATATACTGTTAAGACAGGAGACACTTTATGGAGTATTTCACAAAAATTTAAAGGAGTATCTGTCGAAAATCTTAAAAATTGGAACGATATTAGTGGTAGTGGTATAAAACCAGGTATGACACTGAAACTTTCAAAATCATAACCGCTAACTATTTCTATCTTATGAGAAAATTATCCCTCGCAATTATTTGCCTGCTTTGTATTGTTAGTTGTACAGAAGAGGTTAAAAAAGAAAAAAGCCAGAAGAGTCAGGAGTCTATGGCACACTCTAATGGAAGAATAAATCATCTTTCTGTGGTTGTAGATAATGAACTATGGAACAGTAATGTTGGTGATACTATAAGAAAATATTTTGGAGCCGAAGTGCCGGGTCTACCTCAAGAAGAACCATTATTTACATTGCGACAGGTACCAATGGAAGCCTTTACCGGACTTACAAAACAGAGCCGTATTTTTCTGTGGATTAAAAAAGAAGATGGAGGAGAAAATAAATATGGATTATTAAAAAATAAATTTTCTAATCCTCAAATCGGTGCTGTAATTTCTGGAGCTACAGATGATGACATTACTACTTTGATTCGAGAGAAGCATGAAATGATCGTTTCAAAATATAAATCTTTAGAAACCAAAGAGAAACAAGCTATTATTAAAAAGTCCTTAGAGAGGATTCCACAGCTACAAGAAAAATTAGGAATCACTTTAAATATTCCTTCGGCATATCGTATCGCTACTGAAGAAGACAAGTTTTTTTGGATACGTAAAAATGTTAAACATGGTAGTATGAATCTTATGATCTATGAATTACCATTAGGAACGGTAACCAAAGATTCTAATACAGTTTCTAGTATCATAAAAATGAGAGATTCTATAGGAACAGTAAAAATTCCTACTCCAGAAGTTGGTCATTTTATTACAGAAGAGGCATATGCACCTTATCTTTACGAAATTGAGTTAGATAATAGGTTTACTTTCGAGACCAAAGGAACCTGGGAGATCAAAGATCGTTTTATGGCAGGCCCATTTGTTAATTATGCCATAGAAGATATTGCTAATAATAGACTAATGGTATTAGAAGGATTTGTATTTGCTCCTTCGGTTAGTAAAAGGGATAATATGTTTGAGCTCGAAGCTATTATAAAGTCTATAAAGTTTGATAAATAAAACAACTATCATTTTCTTATCTGATATGTAGTAGTAGAAATATAGCTTCAATACATACATATTTAGGTATCACATAGAGATATGTATACGAAAATTAATTTTTTAAAAAAATTGTAGAAAACTTTCTCCTCAGTATAAAATAATCTTTCATTTTTGGCATTATATTTAGCGATTCCAAAAACTTGATTTTATGAGTATCGTTTCTTTTATAGCGAAGCAGATTCCTGTTTCAGAAAAACAAATTGCTAAAACTATCTCCTTACTAGATGATGGGGCTACGATTCCTTTTATCTCTAGATACCGTAAAGAGATGACAGGAGATCTTGATGAGGTAGCTATCGGTGAAATTGTAAAACATAAAACAGCTTTTGAAGCTTTAGTAAAAAGAAAAGAAAGTGTATTAGCCACAATCAAAGAACAAGAAGCTTTAACACCAGAGTTGGAGAAAAAAATTCTGGCTGCCGATACACTTACACAAGTAGAGGATTTGTATTTACCATACAAGAAAAAAAGAAAAACCAGAGCTACTGTCGCCAAAGAACTAGGATTAGAACCTTTGGCAAAGATCATTATGCAACAAAAAGAGGAAGAAATCCTTTTTGTAGCTTCACAATACCTAAACGATACTGTTACTAGTGAAGAGCTCGCATTACAGGGAGCAAGAGATATTATAGCAGAATGGGTTAATGAAGATGAAAAAATAAGAAATAGATTACGAAGACTATATCAACGCAAAGCTACAATAACCTCTACCATAATCAAGACAAAAAAGGATGATGTAGCTGCTCAGAAATACTTACAATATTTTGATTGGGAAGAACCTCTGCATAAGTGTCCATCGCATCGGCTATTAGCAATTTTAAGGGCCGAAAACGAAAAAGTAGTAAGAGTAAAAATTACAGTACCAGAAGATGATGCATTAGATATCATAGATAGTGTGATGATCAAAACAAATGTTGAAGCTTGTACAGATCATATGTTTTTGGCAGGTTCTGATGCTTATAAACGATTGTTAACACCAGCAATCTCTACAGAAATACTCAATCAATTTAAAGAAAAAGCAGATGATAATGCTATAAAAGTTTTTGCACAAAATTTAAAACAATTACTATTAGCCTCACCACTAGGGCAAAAGAGAATATTAGCTTTGGATCCAGGTTTTAAATCAGGATGTAAAGTAGTTTGTCTAGACAATCAAGGTGATTTACTGCATAATGAGAATATTTATCCCCACCCTCCACAACGAGAAGTAACAGGGGCAATCAAGAAAATCAGATCTCTGGTAAATGCATATAAGATTGAAGCTATTGCAATAGGAAACGGAACCGCTGCCAGAGAAACAGAAGCTTTTATTAAAAAAATACCGTTTGAAAAACCAATACAGGTATTTATGGTAAATGAAAGTGGAGCTTCAGTATACTCAGCATCCAAAATTGCCAGAGCAGAGTTTCCCACTTATGATGTAACTGTGCGTGGTGCAGTATCTATCGGAAGACGATTAGCCGATCCTTTGGCAGAATTAGTAAAAATTGACCCAAAAGCTATTGGAGTGGGTCAGTATCAACATGATGTGGATCAATCTAAGCTCAAAAACGAATTGGATACGGTAGTAATGAGTTGTGTAAACGGTGTGGGTATTAATGTAAATACCGCTAGTGTTCCGCTATTAAGTTATGTTTCGGGTATTGGTGAAAAACTTGCAGAGAATATTGTAGCGTATCGATCAGAAAATGGAGCGATACAATCACGCGAAGAACTCAAAAAAGTGCCAAGATTGGGAGGAAAAGCCTATGAACAAGCAGCAGCTTTTTTACGAATAACTAGTCCTAAAAACCCACTTGATAATTCTGCAGTACACCCAGAGCGATATAAATTGGTTTCGAAAATGGCAAAAGACGCAGGAGTTCCTATAAACGAATTAATAGGGAATAGAGAGGCCATTACAAAAATCAAACTACAAAACTATATTACAGATGAGGTAGGGCTTCCCACATTAACCGATATTGTGAGAGAATTAGAAAAACCTGGTGTAGACCCAAGAAAAAAGGTAACCGTCTTTGAGTTTGATCCTAATGTAAAAACCATAGAAGACATAAAAACAGGAATGAAACTACCAGGAATTGTAAATAATATTACAAATTTTGGATGTTTTGTCGATATAGGGATTAAGGAAAGCGGATTAATTCATATCTCAAAATTAGCAAACGAATATATTAGCGATGTAAACGCTGTAGTACAATTACATCAACACTTGATGGTTACCGTAATAGAAGTGGATATAAACAGAAAGAGAATTCAACTTTCTCTAATAGACTAAAATATACAGTCAAAAAACATAATAATTTCTCGTTTTCATACTAAACACAAATTAAGACCTCTATCAATTTCTCGATTTATGAATTGAAAAGATACATTCGTTAGCTGAAACTGTATAGCTATCAATTCTATATCGTAATTATTTTCTGATATGCATATGTTTGATTTTTTTAAGACAAAAGAATCAGTAAAAAACACCTGTTTTTAAAGCTTTAAGAAACCCAGGAAATTTTGGTAGGTTATCATGAAAAAATACTTGTATTTAATTTTAATATTTGTTTTTAAAATTGTTTCAGCGCAATCTATCGTCGATGTGCATACAGCTAACACAAATGTTATTGTAGTTGTTCTAGAAATGAGCGTAGAAAATCGAGATGTAATTCCTTCTCCCTCTGGTTGGACTGTAAACGGCACTATTCCTATTTCTATAGGAAGAGGGACTAGTGTTTATGACGAAAGAAAGTATGATTGGACCGTGGGATATTATGAGATTTTTGTACGACATAATATATATCTCGAATTAAATCAAAACTTAGCAAATAATACAAACTATACTATAGTAAGCCCCTACGGCACTACATCATTAGCTTTTTCTGATACAGAAGTGTTTTGCGAATCAATTAAAGTAAATCAAGAAGGGTATAGCGGAAATGCAACAGGAAATTATGCCAATTTTGGATATTACGGCGGCAATCTTGGATCCACAATGTTTGATGTGATACCAGATTACCAGATAGTTAATGAGAATAATACTGTGATTACTTCAGGAAAACTGATCTATTGGGGAGATGATACCGGTATAGGACTGGCAACTTCTGGTGAACACGTATACAGGATAGACCTATCAAATGTTCCTGTAGGAGGGCCATACCATATTGTTGTAAATGGTGTTGGTAGATCTTATTCCTTTGGCGTTGGGAATAACTATTTACGCAAAATAGCCGAAGTTCATGCGCGGGGGATGTTTCATCAACGTTGTGGTATCGAACTCAAAAGACCATATACAGAATATGAAAGAGAAATATGCCATGAAGAAAGTGCTTTTACTATGGATACATGGTCTTCTTCGAGTTTTATTGATGTGCCAGACGATGCAGAAATGCATGCTGTTATAGGTGGATATCATGATGCTGGGGATTTTGACAGACGGCCTTATCATACGGTTATTCCGATAACAATGCTCTCAACTTTTGAAGCATTTCCTCAAAATTTTATTGATAGGCAATATAATATTCCAGAATCGGGAAATGGAATTCCCGATTTTCTTGATGAAGCTTTATGGGGTGTTTTAATTTGGGAGAATTTACAACTAAATCAAAATAACTGGGATAACTCAGATGATTTTGGAGGTGTAATGCAAGGAACAGAAACAATGGCGCATCCAACATATGGAGCACATAGAGCTGATTATGAAGATAATCGCCAATATGGAACTTTTGAGGTTGGGATAAAAACAACTCTTGAAGCAGCCGGAATGTTTGCACAAGCTTCCAGGATTATCGAACCTTATGACTCTGACAGGGCTTCGGATTTGTTTGCAAAGGCAGAACAAGCATGGTCATACATTGACAAAAATTATGTTTCCGGAACACATCGTGGAGCTATGCTGTATGCCGCGTTGCAAATGTATCTGGTTACTGCTATCGGTAATGATACAGAGGATGCACAGAATAGGTATCATACACTATTTAGAGATGAAGTAATAAATACTATCACTAACGGAGGGACATGGCCCGATCAGTACTTAGGAGGTAATATGTCTGCAACAATTAAATCTTCTCAGTTTATTAGTTATTTACTTGTAAGTGATATTTATACAGATCCCACCATCAAGGAAGGGTTGCTAAATGCACTCAAATTTCAGGCTGATACCGGAGGATATATGGGTTGGAATGAAAATGATTTTCCATATGCGCAAGGTGTTACAAAATATAATGGATGGGGAGCTTCTACTGCACAAGGTAGATATACAGAAGACCTTGGTTATATGATGCGGTTAAGCACTTCAGAAGAAGATAAGCAACATTATTATAACCAGATAAGCAATTATGCCAATTATTCTCTAGGGTTAAATCCACAAGGACATAGTTATGTAACAGGATTGGGAGATAAACAACCTATAAGTCCGGCACACCTCGATAGTTACTATACCAAATACGGTGAATCACCGGGTGGAGGTACACAACCAGTTATCGGAAATATACCTGGTATAGTCGTCTATGGCAGTACCGAGGGCAGAAGCGGGCAACAATATCAAAGAGTTATTACAGACAAACTTTATCCAGCTTGGGATGACTTACCTGGCTTAAGAAGATGGAGTGACGGATGGTCTCTCATTAATGGAAATGAATTTACTACTTGGGAAACAATGGTTTGGAATGTATGTATGTTTGGAATTCTTTATGACGCTTCCAGTGATGAAACAGTAGTAATAGACGAAGTAGATCTAGATGATTTGAACGAACCTTACAACGAACTTATTGTTTATCCTAATCCTTCAGAAAATATCATAAATATTAGCTATTCTGAATTAGAAGGAACCAGAGTAGAGATAATAGATATGATAGGTAAAAGAATTTATCGTGAAGTAGCGAGTCAAAATGAACACTTTATTAGGCACTCGTTTGCAAAAGGAGTATATTTTTTAACTGTTTCTAAAAAAGGAGAAACTCTCGTTAAAAAATTTATTGTTCAATAATAATTTGATGGTATTCTATATTACATTCAGAAAAAATAAAAAAACCCAACTCTCATGAAGTTGGGTTTTATATATAAGGTGTTTCAGAAATTATTTTTTCTCATCAATCTTAGGATCTTCTTCTTCTTTTGAGGCATCCTTAAATTCTTTTATACCACTACCAAGGCCTCTCATTAGCTCGGGAATTTTCTTTCCACCAAATAAAAGCAATACAATTGCTACAATTAGAGCAATTTGCCATGGGCCAATCATTCCTAAAAATATACTAGATAATATCATGATCTTAACTATTAGATTACAAAGTTAGCAAGAAATGATTAAATATATGTTTTTAGCTGTTAAAAAACGGATTTTTATATCAATTTTATCAAAATCAATAGACGATTTACATATCAAAACCGTTGTGTTTTAATATGGAGTAAGTTGAATTTATCTCTGAAGGAATATTTACATCTCATAAGATTAACTTTTTGTAAGAAAGGCGTTTTTGATTGAAATAATAATGCAGTAATTTGATAAAAAGACAAAATTAGAAGGTAAAATGTAAATTTCGCAGGTAAAAGGTAAACCCAAGATGAGTTCATTATGTATATTTGCGATTAATGATACCGATTTGATAACATTCTTTATTGAAGATGTAATCTATGGCAAAAAAGAACAAAGAACAAAAAAAAATTACCAAGAAGCTACTTAATAAGTATCGCTTGGTTATCCTTAATGAGGATACTTTTGAGGAACGAATATCATTTAAATTAAACAGACTTAATGTTTTTGTAATGGTTACTATTACCTCAATTGTTTTGGTAGCAGGAACCACTTTTTTAATTGCATTTACGCCGCTTAGAGAATATATCCCGGGATATTCTTCTACTTCACTCAATTTGAGAGCTAACCGATTAGTGGCTACTACAGATTCTTTGGAGTCAGTGATTAATATAAATCAGGAATATTATAAATCGATCAGAAAAGTACTTACAGGAGATGTAAAAACTGTAGAATTTGATATTGATTCTGCAATACAATCCCAAAAACTAAATCCTGAAGAGGTCGATCTTAAACCTTCAGAACAAGACATAAAACTTCGTGAAGAAGTATCTAAGGAAGATAAATATAGTCTATTCGAAAGCGAAAAATCAAGCTCTGATTTTTCATTATTTCCACCGGTAAAAGGTAATATCACTTCTACCTATAACATGAATGAGAAGCATTATGGTATAGATGTAGCAGTTCCCAAGGATACTCCGGTAAAAGCAGCATCTTCTGGAACTGTAATTTTTTCTGAATGGACTGCAGAAACCGGTCATGTAATTATACTTAAGCATAGCAATAACTTACTTACAGTATATAAACATAACGCTTCTTTAACCAAGCAACAAGGAGAACAGGTTAAGGCCGGAGAAGTAATTGCTACAGCAGGTTCTACGGGAGAGTTATCTACAGGGCCTCATTTACATTTTGAATTATGGCGAGATGGATACCCAACAGATCCTTCTAATTTTATTGATTTTGAACAATAATTATCTATGTCCTTAAAAACATTAGGAGCTAAAGTATTTGCTAAGCGAATTCGCAAAAAAATTAATAAATGGGCATCGAACCCAATAAAAACTCAAGAACAAGTTTTTGCAAACCTTATAGAAAAAGCAAAAAATACGGCCTTTGGTAAAGATCATAATTTTCAGGATATAAAAACATATTCAGACTTTACACAAAATGTCCCTATACGAGATTATGAAGAATTAAAATCATATGTAAATCGTGTCGTAGCTGGCGAGAATGATGTACTTTGGCCAGGAAAACCATTATATTTTGCTAAGACATCAGGAACTACAAGTGGCGCAAAATATATTCCTCTTACAAAGGATTCTATGCCTACTCATATTAGGGCAGCTCGTAATGCAATTTTGTGCTATATTGAAGAGACCAAAAAAGCAGATTTTGTAGATGGTAAGATGATATTTCTTCAGGGGAGTCCAGAGATGAGTGAAAAGAATGGAATATTATTAGGAAGACTCTCGGGAATAGTGGCGCATTATGTACCAAAATATCTTCAAAAAAATAGAATGCCTAGCTGGGAAACTAATTGTATTGAAGATTGGGAACAAAAAGTCGATGCTATTGTTGAAGAAACAGTACATCAGAATATGAGCGTGATAAGTGGTATTCCGCCATGGGTACAAATGTATTTTGAAAAACTACAACAGAAGACAAATAAAACTATAGGAGAACTTTTTAAAGGCTTCGAACTCTTTATATACGGTGGTGTAAATTTTGAACCCTATAAAGCTACATTCGAAAAATTAATAGGCAGAAAAGTAGCAGGTATAGAATTGTATCCGGCTTCAGAAGGGTTTTTTGCATTTCAGGACAGCCAGAATGAAAAAGGAATGCTATTGCAACTGGATTCGGGGATGTTTTATGAGTTTGTAAAAGCAGATGAATTTTTTGAAGAAAACCCAAAGAGATTAACTATTGGTGAGGTCGAAATAGGAGTAAATTATGTAATGCTGGTTTCTACTAATGCTGGGTTATGGGCATATAATATTGGAGATACAGTATTGTTTACAAACACATCACCATATAGAGTAGTTGTTTCTGGTAGAATAAAGCATTTTATTTCAGCATTCGGAGAACATGTGATTGGTAAAGAAGTTGATCAGGCAATTAAGGATGGTATAGAAGCCACCGGGATAATGATTAATGATTTTACTGTAGCACCACAAGTTAATCCAGATAAGGGTGAATTGCCCTATCACGAATGGTTTATAGAATTTCTAGAAACTCCAGAAGATACAAGGAAATTAGCTTTAGAAATTGAGAATTCATTACGAAAACAGAATTCATATTATAATGATTTGATCGAGGGAAAAATATTAAGGACATTAAAAATAACCCCCGTTTCTAAAGACGGATTTAAAGATTATATGAAATCTGTAGGTAAACTAGGAGGGCAAAATAAACTTCCTAGACTTTCTAATGATAGAAATATAGTAGATGTACTTACAACTATAATAGACAAATAGTCCTAATTGAATTTTAATGTTCAGTTAGTATACTTATATTTGCTAGGAAAAATTTATGGCAAATCTTATATTACAAGGAAGAACAAGAGCTCAGGAGAGCTCTAGTGCAATTGAACGCATGTACATAACTATGCGCCATCTATTTAATAGAGGTTTTTATAAACCCATGGGAGTTTCTGGAGATACACTTAGAGAGGCATTGTTAATACTTCGCCCGGAGATCTATGGCTCTGTCGCAGAAGAAAAAGTAGAACTTAACGGGTTGCTCTATGTTATCGATCGTTTACCATTTGGTATTGAAGAATGCCGATATATTAACTTAACAAGTGACGAAGGATATAAAAATTCTCATTTTAAAGCCATAGTACCTCCCAAAAGACGTAGAAACTGCTATCGTATAGATGAGGAGCAAATGAATATCGAGATTACCAGAGGGCGATCAGAAATTTATGATATTCTTACGCACCTTACCTTTTTATTTATAGAATCACATAAGATCATGAATCGAGTAGTGATTAATGAGCAAGGAAATGTTACCAGAGATTGGCAAAAATTAGAAAAAGCCGTAACGTCTAAAAAAGATTTAACCAAAGCCGAAAGAGAAGTCGCTTTGACCCATACAGCTAATATTTTAGGAAGAACCTTTGAAGAAGTTTCTTCTGTATATGGTAGTTTTTCTTGCCCAGAAAACAAAGAACGGTTTTTGGATATTATTTATTGGTTGGGTAAGCTGGCGATAGAAGAATCAATTGAAGATGAAAAGAGAATCGTAACCTTTAGTCCAGTATTAAGAGAAAGGCTAGGTCATCATATTCATGGAGAGATTTGGGCAAATACGATTAAAAACAAATTAGAAGAATTAAATTTACTTGATCGCCCAATTCATATCATTAGTGCTAATATGCATAGTGTAATGAATACATTATACGCTTCTGTTGCTTTAAAAAATGAGTTGAAAGATAAAAGTATTTTTGACGTTTATGAATCATTAAGTGATAATAAAAATGACAAACTAAGAGCAAAAGTGCGAAAGTTAGCCTTGCAAAAAGGAATGACGTATATAGAAGATCAAAGTGGAGCAAACATAAATGTACAGATATTTGATACTGCTCAATATGCAGATTGTGAATATAAAAACCTAATAGCAGATATTGAAGATAGTGATAAACCTATAATTATCGTAATGGATTATGCATTTGGAGAACAGGCATATGAGACGATGGATGAGCTATTAAAACCATATATAACTACCCAGGGAGCCAAAACACACATTGATGTTAAATCTATTTCTATTATGGGTAAAGCGGGCATTCTTGAAGGAGGAAAAGGAGATATTATGATACCATCTGCTCATGTTTTTGAAGGGACAGCAGATAATTACCCATTTAAAAATCAGTTAAAAAAGAAAGAATTAGAGGGACATGGCATTGATATCTATGATGGAGCAATGATTACAGTTCTAGGAACGTCTTTGCAAAATAGAGATATCCTGAAGTTTTTTCATGATTCTACCTGGAATGTAATTGGACTAGAAATGGAAGGAGCACATTATCAAAAGGCGATACAATCAGCTTCAAAACTTAGAGGTAGTATCAGCCCAAAAGTAAAAGTGCGATACGCTTATTATGCTTCAGATAACCCTTTAGAAACAGGAAGTACATTAGCTTCTGGAGGACTAGGAACTACAGGAGTAAAACCAACATACCTAATAACCGAAAAAATAATAGAACAAATATTTAAAGAAAGATAATAATTATGGGTAATGAAAATTACAAAGATGAGGTAGATGTAATGCAAATTTTTGGCATGTTTAGGAAGCTTTTTAAAAGCTTTTTAAGATCGGTTATATCTGTAATTAGATTCTACAAGAAAAAAGTAATCTTATTCTCGATTTTGTTGGTTATTGGTGCAGTTATTGGTTTTTTCTTAGATCAAAATCAAGATACAAAAGGGAAGTATATACAGGAAATTATAATCGAACCTAAATACAATAGCGCAAAATATATTTATGATTTTGTAGAAGAGTTAGAAAATAATTTTCAAGACGGTATTTTTCTTAACAAACTAGGAATTAGTTTGGATCATGCTAAAAACATAAAAAAAATTACTGTCGAACCTGTGGTAAAAGGCACAGATGTTTTAGACAATTTACAGAAACGGTATAAAAATAAAGAGTTCTTTAAAGATGTTATGGAAGCCTATGAAGAAGATCAGCTAAAAGAAGAAGGATTTAGAGATTTTTATAAGCATCATAAACTTACTATTAATTTTGACAAAGCAAGTGAACATAATAGTAAAACAACTTCTTCTATTCTGGAGTATATTAAATCAAATAAATACTATCAGGAAATATCAGATCTTACACTTAAACAAAAGAAAATTGACATAGAAAGAAATAAGAAATCATTACAATTTATTGATGTGTATTTAAGTAATCTGGAAAAATCACCATTAAAGGCAGAAAACGAAGCCATTATTATTTCCTCTGGATCAGAATTGCCCATGGTTTCTATAGCTTCTCTATTACAAAAGAAAGAACTTTTAATAGAGTTGATTAATGACCAGGAACGTGCTTTGATTCTTGATAAAGAAATCTTTTCTTTTGTCGACTATGGGGATGTTATTTCAAAACGGAAGAAACTATTAAACCGTATGATGATACTAATCCCAATGCTTCTTATAGGGCTGGTTTCTTTATTCTACTTTCTTCGATATTTGAATGGAGAGATAAAAGAATTTGTTAAAGACGAATAATAATAGATTTTGACAATTTTTAATACGTGTTCATTTAGGAAGTATGCCTTGTCAAAATCTATGAAAGAACTAATAAAAAGCAATAATTATGCTATATCCTTTAAAATTTCGACCAATTCTAAAAGAAAAAATATGGGGGGGGAATAAATTAAAAACTATTCTTAATAAACCTATAATAGATGAGAATACAGGTGAAAGTTGGGAAATATCAACGGTGGGTGGTGATATTTCAGTAGTATCTAATGGGAATTTAGAAGGAAAAAAACTAGATCATCTAATTAAAGAATATAAAGAAGATTTATTAGGTAATAAGGTATATCAGCAATTTGGGGATCAGTTTCCTTTGTTAATTAAATATATCGATGCCAAAGAGGACTTATCTGTTCAATTACACCCAAACGATATATTGGCGAAGAAACGTCATAATTCTTTTGGAAAAACTGAAATGTGGTATGTCGTTCAAGCTGATTCTGACGCTAAGTTAATTGTTGGTTTTAATAAAGATACGACAAAAGATGAATATGAAACGTTCCTGAAAGAGGGGAAAATTACAGAATTGCTGAATTTTGAAAACATTTCAAAAGGAGATAGTTATTTTATTAAAGCAGGAAGAATACACGCAATTGGAAAAGGATCATTGATTGCAGAAATTCAACAAACGTCAGATATTACGTATAGAGTTTATGATTGGGATAGAAAAGACAGTAATGGAAATGGGAGAGAATTGCATACAGATCTGGCATTGGATGCACTGGATTTTAAAGGAGATAGATCTTTTAAATTAGAATACGAAAAGGATAAAAACAAAATTAATAATCTTATTTCTGGCACATATTTCACAACAAATACACTTGAAATTGATCATGATTTAAAAAGAGATTACAAACACCTGGATTCGTTTAAAATCTTGATGTGTGTTGAAGGAAGTGGTGAAATAAGAACTGATAATAATTCTACAAATATCTCATTTGGTGAAACCATATTGATTCCGGCCAAAATTGAAAACTTACAAATTGAAAGCAATACTCAAGGGATGAAATTATTAGAAGTTTATATCTAATATATTATGAAGGGAAACATATTAATAACAGGAGGTGCAGGATTTATAGGGTCGAATTTTGTGAATCTTATTTCAAAAAATGATGACTCAAAAATTATCAATCTTGATGCATTAACCTATGCTGCTGATCTTGCTAATATTGAAGTCCAAAATGGCACAAATTATACTTTTATAAAAGGAGATATATGTGATTGGAGTGTGGTTGAAAAAGTTTTTATAGAACATAATATTGATACCGTAGTTCATTTTGCTGCAGAATCTCATGTCGATAACTCTATTGAAGGCCCAAAAGCTTTTATTGAAACCAATATTGTTGGGACGTTTAATTTGTTACAAGCTGCATACCAGACATGGATGAAAGCTCCAAATCAACCAAAGTTAGAGTTTGAAAACGCTCGCTTTTTACATGTTTCTACAGATGAGGTCTACGGTACATTAGGAAAAACAGGCCTTTTTACCGAGGAGACGTCTTATGCACCTAATAGCCCGTATAGCGCGTCAAAAGCGTCTTCTGATATGTTAGTTCGTAGTTATTTTCATACCTATGGCTTACCAGTGGTAACAACAAATTGCTCAAATAATTATGGCCCTAGACAGCATAATGAAAAACTAATCCCAACTATCATTAGAAAAGCTATTAATGAAGAAAACATACCTATTTATGGTGACGGCAAAAATATAAGAGATTGGTTATATGTTTTGGATCATTGTAAAGGAATAGACTTAGTACTACGTACCGGGAAAGTTGGAGAGACGTATAATATCGGAGGAAAAAATGAAAGAGAAAATATATATATTGCCACGACTATTTGTGAAATTTTAGATACTATAATTCCGAGGAGTACTACTAAATCATATAAAGATCTTATCACGTATGTTACCGACAGACCTGGCCATGATTTTAGATATGCTATTGATGCTTCCAAAATTGAAAATGAATTAGGGTGGAATGCAGAAGAAAATTTTGAAACAGGAATCAAAAAAACGATAGATTGGTACTTAAAGAAGTATAAGAATTAGTGCTGTTTTAAAGGCAAAAGTTGACTAAAATCCATTTTCAGACAATAATACTATAGCAATGAAAGGAATAATATTAGCAGGAGGATCAGGAACACGTTTACATCCGCTTACACTAGCGATTAGTAAACAATTAATGCCGGTTTATGACAAACCAATGATATATTATCCTCTTTCTACATTGATTTCTGCAGGAATTAGAGAAATTTTAATCATCTCTACTCCTCAGGATTTACCGTTATTCGAAAAACTATTAGGTGATGGCAAAATCTATGGTTGTCGATTTGAGTATGCTGTTCAGGAACAACCTAATGGGTTGGCAGAAGCTTTTATTATTGGAGAAAAATTTATTGGTGATGATAAAGTTGCTTTAATACTTGGGGATAATATATTTTATGGATCTGGATTAGAAAGTCTATTAGAAAACAATAATGATCCTGATGGCGGTATTATATATGCCTATCATGTTCAAGATCCTGAGCGATATGGAGTCGTTGATTTTGATAAAAATGGAAAAGCCACATCAATAGAAGAAAAACCAAAACAACCAAAATCAAATTATGCTGTACCCGGAATTTATTTTTACGATAATAAAGTAGTAGAAATTGCTAAAGCCATTAAACCAAGTGCTCGGGGAGAATTAGAAATTACCGATGTAAACAATGTATATCTACAACAAGGGAAATTAAAAGTAAGCATACTTGATAAAGGTACAGCCTGGTTAGATACAGGAACATTTAACTCTCTCATGCAAGCAAGTCAATTTGTTCAGGTTATTGAAGAACGACAAGGACTTAAAATTGGAGCTATAGAAGAAATAGCGTATAAAAAAGGTTTTATCGATAAAAATCAACTTCAGGAATTAGCAAAGCCTTTATTAAAAAGTGGATATGGTAAATATTTATTACAACTAGATTAAGATGGAAATTCAATCTACTTTTATTGACGGGTGTTTTATCCTTAAACCCAGAGTATTTGATGATGAAAGAGGCTCTTTTTTTGAAAGCTTTAACCAAAAAGTATTCGAAGAAATTACTGGGTTAAAAGTCGATTTTATACAAGATAACCAATCTGTTTCTAAGAGAGGAGCACTTAGAGGCTTACATTTTCAAACAGACGAATATATGCAGGCAAAATTGGTTAGGGTGGTTAAAGGAGAAGTATTAGATGTGGTTGTTGACCTAAGACCTAGCTCTAAAACATATAAAGAACATTATTCTATTGTGTTAAATGATCATAATAATTTTCAGTTATTTGTTCCCAGAGGTTTTGCACATGGGTTTATTACATTGAGTGAAAGTGCAATTTTTAGTTATAAATGTGATAACTATTATCATAAATCTTCAGAATCAGGAATCATATATAATGATCCCGATCTTGCAATTGATTGGAAATTAGATGCTTCTGAAATTCAGTTATCAGAAAAAGACAAAGATTTAGCTTTTATAAAAGACTTAAAATTATAATATCTCAAAAATCATAAAAAGCACACTTGTTTTTTTAAGGTAAATACCTGATGTTAAAAAAAATGTTAACGCTCATTTTTGTTTAATTTTTTTTATTACTTTGCCCTAGTTTCTTTTAAAATTATAAAAGAAAAACCTGAATTTTTTGGGAAAGCATAAATACTAGTGCTTTATGATTGGCGTTTTTCCTACCCTATCGTCAAAATAATAACATTTCATTGATTCTAATAAATAAGAGACTTTTTGTACATGTCTCCCGATTTTGAATCTGCGATATTATGTTATTTAATTTTATTTAAAGTTTATCAATTTTTTGGGCATGATTGCTCCTTAAAATAAATTAACCTACGACGATGAAAGAAAACACTTCAGAAGAAATTGACTTGGGAGAATTATTTAGATTGATTGGCAATGTTCTTAATAGATGTATTAAGTTTATTGATAAGATTTTTAAAAATCTTTTTCACCTTTTTATCCTTTTTCTTAAGTTCATAAGAACTCATTTTTTAAAATTTGTAACTGTAACATTTATAGGAGTTATAATAGGAGGATACTTAGATTATAGATCATTACCCATATATAAATCTTCTATGATTATAGAACCTAATTTTAATAGTGTTCAACAACTATACAACAATATTGAGTTTTATAATCAATTAGCAGAACATCAAGAAAGTAAAGCTTTATCTGAGGCTTTACAAGTTAGTGAAAACGAAGCATTATATATTAAAAAAGTTACAATAGAATCATTTTCTGATGAAACACAACGAATAAAACAGTTTAGCGAATTCATTAGCGGATTAGATTCTATATCTCAAAAACAAGTAGATTATGAGTATTATTTAAAAAACTTTAATGATATCAATGCAAAGTTTCATAGAATACAAATAGAGGCAACTTCTCCAGAAATAGCAAAACGATGCCAGAAAGCGATTGTAACATCAATAGAGAATAATGAGTATTTTAGACTACAGAAAGAAATTAACGAGCGCAATATTGCTCTTAAAGATTCAGTTATAGGCACTCAACAAGAAGAAATCAATGATTTACAAGCATTCTATAAGAAGATAAAAATCATGGAAGCTCAAAAACCTGATGGGACCACTAATATTAACTTGGCAGAAAATCAATCAGATCAAGTATCAGAGATCGAGTTACTAAATCAGGCAGGGAAACTAAAAGACGAAAAAATTGAACTAAATAATGAAAAAGCAAATACGAAGAATACCATTAATATTATTTCAGAATTCCCTAATAAAGGAGCTTTGGTAAATGATTTTATGAATAAAAAAATCGTATTGATACCAATAGTATTTGTTACTATCTTATTTTTGACCCTAATTCTTATTTCATTAAATAGGTATTTAATGAATTATGACAAATTAAATACGTGAATTTGGTAAGATAATAGATGGAAAAAAAATCGAAGAAAAACAATATTTTGATTACAGGATCGAGAGGTCAATTAGGGCAATGCATAGAAAAAATTAAGAAAAACTATCCCGAATTACAATTGTATTTTGCCAGTTCTGAAGCCTTAGATATCACAAAAAATGATGAGGTACAACTTTTTTTTAAAGATAAGTCATTCGATTTTGTAGTGAATTGTGCTGCATATACCAACGTAGAACAAGCAGAAAAAGAATCAGAAAAGGCTTTTTTGGTTAATGCAACTGGAGTACTAAATTTGGCACAGGTCTGCAAAGAGTATAATATTACACTTATACATATATCTACCGATTATGTTTTTGATGGGGCTAAAAAAACGCCTTATATAGAAGAAGATACTCCAAACCCAATTAATGAGTACGGAAAATCAAAATTAGCTGGTGAACAACACATCCAAGAAATTTTGGAGAAATATTTTATCATTAGAACATCATGGCTATATTCTGAATTTGGGCATAATTTTTTTAAAACTATTGTAAAAAAATCAGAGACCGAAAAAGATCTCACTATTATCACTTCTGAGATAGGTACACCAACAAATGCTAATGATCTGGCAAAATTTATACTAGATTTAATTTTGATTGATGATCCTAAATATGGGACATATCATTATAGTAATCTTGGTGAAGCCACATGGTATGATTTTACGGAAGAAATTTTAAGGTTTTCGAGCAAACTTGATACTATTAAACTTAAAAAAATAGATAATTACCCTACTTTTGCAAGAAGACCAAAATATAGTGTTTTGAATAAAGAGAAATGCTTAGCATCTTTTGGTTTAGAAATTCAAAATTGGAAAATATCTTTAGAAAACACAATAAAGAACTAAAGGAGATATAATTATAAGAAAACCAGGATAGATCATTGCTCTGATTCCAAAAACAGAGGGATTTGTAATATAAAATAGATTATTTTAAATGAACATATTAAAACTAATAGGAAGAAAGCAAGAATTATTTTCTAAAGACATCACAGAAAAAGAATCAGAACTGAAAAATATTGTTTCTTCTTCATCTTTTCTGGTTATTGGTGGTGCAGGCTCTATTGGACAAGCGGTGACTAAAGAAATCTTTAAAAGAAATCCACAAAAGCTACATGTTGTGGATATAAGTGAAAATAATCTGGTAGAATTGGTTAGGGATATCAGAAGTTCTTTTGGATATATCGAGGGAGATTTTAAAACTTTTGCTTTAGATATCGGATCATTAGAATATGACGCTTTTATAGAAGCCGATGGAAAATATGATTATGTACTTAATTTATCGGCCTTAAAGCATGTAAGAAGCGAAAAAGACCCATTTACATTAATGAGAATGATTGATGTAAATATTTTTAATACTGATAAAACCTTACTTCAGGCTATTAAAAAAGGAACCAAAAAATATTTTTGTGTATCTACCGATAAAGCTGCTAATCCTGTTAATATGATGGGAGCCTCTAAGCGAATTATGGAAATGTATTTGATGAGGAGAAGTAAAGAGATTAAAATCTCTACAGCACGCTTTGCTAATGTAGCTTTTTCTGATGGGTCATTACTTTATGGATTTGATCAAAGAATCAAGAAAAAACAACCTATAGTTGCTCCAAATGACATTAAAAGATACTTTGTGATACCAAAAGAATCAGGAGAGCTTTGCTTAATGTCGTGTATTTTTGGTAACAATCGAGACATTTTCTTTCCTAAATTAAGCGAGGATCTTCATTTAATCTCTTTTGCAGATATTGCGATTAAATATCTTAAAGAACTTGGGTATGAGCCTTATTTGTGTAAAGACGAAAATGAAGCCAGAGAAGCAATAGAAACATTACCTCAAGAAGGGAAATGGCCTTGCTTATTTTCTTCTAGTGATACAACAGGAGAAAAAGATTTTGAGGAGTTTTTTACCGATAAAGAAACCCTGGATATGGATAGATTTCATAACCTTGGAATTATAAAAAACGATTTAAATTTTGATGAAGAAAAATTAAATCTTTTCACTCAAGGAATTCAAAACCTGAAACAAAACAAGAGCTGGAACAAAAAGGATATTGTTGATCTTTTTTTCAAAATGATACCTGATTTTGGACATAAGGAGACAGGTAAATATTTAGATAGTAAAATGTAAATCTATGCATCAAGAATTTATATCCTTTGTTAAAGAGAGTTTTAGAACAGAAGAGTTTATACCATTGCATGCCCCAATATTTATGGGCAATGAAAAAAAATACCTGAATGAGTGTATTGATTCTACATTTGTCTCTAGTGTAGGTAAATTTGTTGATCAATTTGAGGCTGATATTGCAAAATTTACGGGAGCAAAACATGCAATTGCAACATCTAATGGCACAGCTGCTCTTCATATGGGCCTTCTAATGGCTGGAGTAAACCCAAATGATGAAGTAATCACTCAGCCCTTAACGTTTATTGCAACAGTTAATGCTGTAAGTTATATCGGAGCTCATCCTGTTTTTGTAGATGTAGATAAGGATACTCTTGGTTTGTCTCCAGAAAAACTAGATCATTTTTTATCACAAAATACTGAAATGCTAAATGGTGAATGTATAAATAAAACCACCAAGAGAAGGATAAAAGCGGTTGTTCCCATGCATACTTTTGGATTGCCTTCAAGAATTGATGAAATTGTATTAGTTTGTAATAAATTCAACATATCGGTAGTAGAAGATGCCGCAGAATCATTAGGTAGTTATTATAAAGAAAAACATACTGGAACGTTTGGTTTAATAGGAACATTTAGTTTTAACGGAAATAAGACTATTACTACTGGTGGTGGTGGAATGTTAGTTACCGATGATAATGACATAGCCAAAAAAGCAAAACACATAACAACAACTGCAAAAATACCACACCCGTGGGATTATGAGCATGATATGATAGCCTATAATTATCGCCTGCCAAATATTAATGCAGCGTTAGGGTGCGCACAAATGGAGAAACTCCCCCTTATTTTAGAAAAGAAAAGGATATTATCAGATAAATATGAAGCCTTTTTTAAGGATAAAAAATTACAATATCTCAAAGAACCAAGACACTCGATTTCGAACTATTGGTTAAATGCTATTCTGTTAGAAAACCTCGAAGAAAGAAATGCATTTCTAAAAGAAACTAATGAAAAAGGAGTAATGACCAGACCCATTTGGAAACTAATGAATGGTTTAACAATGTTTAAAAATGCCCAAACCGGAAATCTCGAAAATGCTAAATGGTTTGAAGAGCGTGTAGTAAACATACCTAGCAGTGTTATTTTATGATTAGCAGAAATCTTATTTTTATGAAAAACAAATACCTATTATACTTATTTGTGTTCTTTCTTTTCAATAATCTATTTATGCTATTTAATAATGGTGTTTATTGGGATGATTGGACAGTTTATAAAATGGATAGAATTGGCTTAATGCAACATTTTGGAAATAATGGTGCTTTGATGCTAGTATATGTTCATGATTTTTTAAATGATAGTGATTATTCTCCATTATTGTATCATTGGTTATCATTTGTGTTTCTTTTAGGGATATTCATGTTTTTTTTTAAAATTCTTAAACAATATGGATGTAAGGAAATAACAGCTTTTTTTATATCCTTATTAGCAATGTTAGCTCCTTATTTTGAAATAAAAAGTACTATTATTTGCATGCCGTATCCCTTGTTTTTATTTTTATTTACGGCTGGGTTGTATATGGTGCTTGATTTTTTAGAAAATAACAAAAAATATATAAGTTTAATTTTCGGAAGTTTTTTTCTTTTAGTAGGCTTTTTTTTAAATTCTTTACTTCCTCTGTTTTTGTTTATATTAACGTTACACTTTATAATAAAAAGAGATTTTTCGTTTGATAAAATAAAACAAACAAATTATAAAACAATATTTTCTTATTGTGGTTTAGGATTACTTCCTTTCATTTTTTGGATATTTAAGAAAGTATTTTTGCCAATAGGTGGAGCATATGCTTCTGTTGGATATAATAAAATAAATATTGTTTGGAAAGAAATTCCAATAAAATATGCAAATGCTTTTACTGATAATATTATTGGAATATATAAAGAGCTTATAACTGCGTTTCAAGATCATTTTTCATTTAGTATTGGTGTCTTTTTTATAAGTATTTTCTTTTCTTTTTTTGTACTTAGAAATGTTTTGTTTAAAGAAAATTATGAAAAATCAAAACTTCTAAAATTTATGATTTTTGGAATTTTGTCGTTCTTGGTAGTTGTATTTCCTTATTTAGTAGTTAATAAACCACCTTCTTATGAAGGATATGAAACAAGGCATCAAGTATTACTTCCACTAGCTTTATCTTTTTGTCTATTTCCTGTTGTATTTGTGCTTCCTGAAAATTTTAGGAAGGCAATCTGTATTTTTATACTTTCTTGCTTTCTTACAATTAATATAAATGCAAATGCCAATTATTTAAGAGGTTGGATAAAAATAGAAGCAGTAAAACATAATATTAAATTTTTGAATGAAAATAGAGATGGTACTATTTTTACTGATGGTTTTAATGGTGAATATAATGCAACCGAAAGGCAACTTATTTTTTATGAGCTGAATGGAGTTTTTAAAGAAATTCTGGGAAAAGAAGATAAATTTATTATACAAAATAAAAGTAGTTATAATTATCTATCAACTTTTTTAGCACAACCAGAATCATATAACATTAGGGATTTGACTGAAAATGTTAACGAAGATGTAGTTTTAAAAGTAGAGTATGGTAATGAAACAGATTATGGGCGGTTAGAAATTATGAAGAGTATCTATTATTATTATTTTAATCACGATAAATTTAAAGAAAGAGTTGAGAATATGTTAAGCATGAAATATCAACCAAAACCAGTTATTGTGGAATGATTTTTTTAATAATAATTATATAACATTAAAAAACATGACAAAGCTATTACTATTAGGTGGAGGCGGACATTGTGAATCGGTAATAGAAGTATTAGAAATGCTACCTGATTATCAAGTAATAGGCATTTTAGATCCTATTTATTCCGAATTGACAGAGGCAAAAATATTAGGATATCCAATTTTAGGAAATGATGATGATGTACTTAAATATATTCAGGAAGGTTATGAATTTGTAATTACAGTTGGGCAGATAAAATCTGCAGCTGTACGAAGAAAATTGTTTACCAAAGTGAAATCCCATGGGGGTAAATTACCTGTTATCATTTCATCTACAGCACACGTATCTAAACATGCTACAATTGGAGAAGGAACCGTTATAATGAATTTTTCTATGGTTAACAGTAATACTTCTATAGGAGTAGGTAATATCATAAATACATTTGCTAATATAGAACACGGCTGTAGATTAGGGGACTTTAATCATATTTCTACAAGAGCAACCGTTAATGGAGATGTTAACATCTATAATGATGTTTTTATCGGCAGTGGGACTATAGTCAATGAAGGATGTACTATTGAAGAAAATGTTGTTATAGGTTCGGGAAGCCTGGTAAGAAAAAATATTTCATCTAATAGGATTGCTCGTGGGAATCCTATAAAGATTATTAAAAAGTAAACATATGAATCCAGATAAAGTTGTTATCATAGCCGAAGCAGGTGTAAATCATAATGGAGATATTAAACTGGCAAAGAAATTAATAGATGCTGCTGCTGCTGCTGGAGTGGATTATGTAAAATTTCAAACGTTTAATTCTAAAAAACTAGTGAGCAAAAATGCTCAAAAAGCTACATATCAAAAAGAAAATACGGGTAATGCTTCAGAATCTCAATTAGCAATGTTGCAAAAGTTAGAATTGAGTAAAGACATGCACCTCGAATTAATACAATATTGTAATTCAAAAAATATTAAATTTTTATCTACTGGTTTTGATTTAGAAAGTATAGACTTTTTAAATGAATTGAATATAGATCTATTTAAAGTTCCTTCAGGTGAAATAACCAACTTACCATATTTAAGAAAAATAGGAAGCCTCGGTAAACCAATTATTATTTCAACAGGAATGGCAGATCTTAAAGAAATAGAAGAAGCTGTTCATGTTGTAGTTGAAGCTGGTGCAAGCATGTCTAGTATCACCATATTGCATTGTAATACTGAGTATCCTACACCAATGCACGACGTTAATCTTAGGGCTATGAATACCATTAAAGAGACATTTAATGTTCCTATTGGATATTCTGATCATACTTTGGGTATTGAAATACCAATAGCAGCTGTTGCTCTTGGGGCTACGGTTATTGAAAAACATTTTACACTAGACAAAACTATGGAAGGGCCTGATCATAAGGCTTCTCTTGAGCCAGAAGAATTAAAAGCAATGGTAACCGCTATTAGAAATATCGAAAATGCACTGGGTCATGGCAGAAAAGAACCCAGTAATAGTGAAAAAAAGAATAAGGAAATTGCAAGAAAAAGTATAGTTGCCAAAAAATCAATACAGCTAGGAGATATTTTCACAGATGATAACATAACCGTAAAAAGACCGGGTAGTGGTATTTCTCCTATGAAATGGGATAGTGTAATAGGAACAAAAGCATTAAGAGATTACCAAGAAGACGATTTGATATGAAGAATATTGCAGTCATAACAGGCACCAGAGCAGAATATGGATTGTTAAAACCTCTTATTAAGGCAATCACAGATGATTCTGAATTTAATTTACAATTGGTGGTTACCGGTATGCATCTATCACCAGAGTTTGGTCTTACTTATACTCAGATAGAACAAGATGGTTTTGTTATCGATAGCAAAGTAGAAGACCATCTATCCGGAGACTCCGCAGCAGCAATTACCAAGGCAATAGGAACGGCTATGATTGGTTTTGCAGAAACCTATGAAGCGCTAAATCCAGATCTTATAGTAGTATTAGGAGATCGCTCAGAAATATTAGCAGCTGCAACAGCTGCAATGATAAAAGGAATACCAATAGCACATTTGCATGGCGGCGAAACCACAGAAGGAGCATATGATGAAGGAATCAGACATGCCATCACAAAAATGAGCTATTTGCATTTTACCTCTGCAGATGTATATAGAAAGAGAGTGATACAACTAGGAGAATCTCCTGATCGGGTTTTTAATGTAGGAGCAATAGGAATTGATAGCATAAAAAGTTTAAAGCTACTTAATACAACAGAATTTGAAGAGTCAATTAATTATAAGCTAAATAAAAAAGCGGTATTAATTACGTTTCATCCTGTAACCCTCGAAAAAGCAACCGCAAAAAAACAGTTTGAGGAACTTTTAACATCATTAGACAAATTAGAAGATACCTCCTTAATTTTTACGAAACCTAATTCTGATAAAGACGGTAAGATAATTATCGAAATGATAGATGATTATGTGACCAAAAAACCAGAAAAATCAGTAGCCTTTACTTCATTAGGTCAGTTACGATATCTATCAGCATTACAACATGTAGATGTAGTTATAGGAAATTCTTCCAGTGGAATTTATGAAGTGCCTATTTTTAAAAAACCAACCATTAATATAGGAGATCGACAAAAAGGAAGATTAATGCCCGATAGTGTTATTAATTGTGAACCTAATAGTGGCGCTATTGATAAGGCAATACAGAAAGCTTTTGACAGAGAGTTTATTAAAAGCATACAGCAACAAAAAAATATTTATGGTGATGGTACAACTACATCTCAAATTATAGAAGTACTTAAAACAGTTAAGATAAAAGACATTAAAAAGTCATTTTATGATTTATAGTTTTATAGAAATATTAAATACATATGAGTAATATACTAATCAATAAGAATAAGACTATTCTAGAAGCTTTAAATAGATTAAATTCTATTAAGGATGTAAGCCGATTAATTCTTTTTGTTGAGGATGACCAGCAACAGGTAATAGGAACATTAACTGATGGTGATATAAGACGTGCTTTGGCACAAAATAAAAATATTTACGAGACTATAGATTCGGTTTGCAATAGAAGCTTTACTTATATTGAACAAGGATACTCTTTTATTAACCTAAATGAGTATCGCAAAAAAAACTTAAAAATACTACCTGTTCTTAATGAAAAAAAACAATATGTTAAGTTATTAGACTTAGATAAAATAAAAGCAGTATTGCCATTAGAATGCATGATTATGGCTGGTGGTAGAGGGAAAAGGCTTAGCCCATTAACCGATAAGGTGCCAAAACCAATGTTACTTTTGGGAGACAAACCAATTATTGAACATAATATAGATAGATTAATATCGTATGGGATTCAAAAAATCTATATTTCGGTTAAATACCTGGGAGAACAAATTGAAGAATATTTTGGAGATGGTAGTTCAAAAGGGATTTCAATAGAGTATGTATGGGAAGATAAACCTTTAGGAACTGCAGGAGCGCTGTCACTGGTAGAAAAATTTGATTCGAGTCATGTATTGCTAATGAATAGTGATTTATTTACAAATGTTGATTTTCAGGATTTATTTTTAACACTATTAGAATCTGATGCAGAAATGGCTGTAGCTTCTACAGAATATAAAGTGGATATCCCATACGCAGTTTTTGAAACTAATGGGAGCTATGTCAAAAATTTTAGAGAAAAACCATCTTTTATTTACCAGTCTAATGCTGGAATATATATTCTAGAAAGAGAACTTATAAAAGAGATTCCTAAAAATCAGTTTTTTGATATTACAGATTTAATGGAAAAAATTGTTAAAGAAGATAGAAACCTAATTTATAATCCAATCCTGGGATATTGGATAGATATAGGTAAGCCCGTAGATTATGAGTATGCTAAAAATTTTATAAAACATCTGGAACACTAATGGAAAATATATTAATAACAATATGTGCGAGAGGTGGCTCAAAGGGAATTCCGGGCAAAAATATAAAAGATCTTAACGGGAGACCTGTAATTGACTATTCTATTCAACACGCAGTGATGTTTGCCAAACTTCATGATAATGTAGATATTGCATTGTCTACAGATAGTGAAGAAATAAAGAAGGTAGCCGAATCATGTGGGTTGAGCTCAGAATATACTCGTCCAGATTTTTTAGCGAATGATACTGTGGGTAAAATTGATGTTTTGGATCATATTCTTAGCTACGAAGAAGAACAACGTCAAAAAAAATATGATATCCTTTTGGATCTAGATGTATCTTCTCCAATGAGGACTATTGATGACTTACAACAAGCCTATAAAATATTTACCCAAAACAAAGAAGCATTAAATATTTTTTCGGTTTCAAAACCACATAAGAACCCCTATTTTAATGTTGTAGAACTTAAGGAAGATGGTTTTTGCAAATTGGTTAAGCAAAGCGACAGTAAATCACGACAAGCAGCACCTGTAGTATATGATATGAATGCTTCGTTTTATATCTATAGAAAAGCATTTTTTGATCAAAAATTAAGATCTGCAATAACCAATAAAAGTTTACTCTTCTTAATGGATCATATCTGTTTTGATATAGATGAACCAATAGACTTTGATATGATGGAGTTTCTTCTATCAGCAAATAAATTAGATTTTGAGATATGAATGTATTAATAATAGGACTAGGTTCGATAGCTACAAAACATATTTCGGCTATAAAAAAAATCAAACCTGATGCCCGGTTTTATGCACTACGTTCTTCAAAAAAAGCAGATGAAACCACGGGTGTAAGCAATATCTTTTCTTTAGATGAATTACAAAAAATCAAACCTGATTTTGTAATTATTTCTAATCCTACTTTTGCTCATCATAAAACTATTATAAGTCTTATTCCTTTTAATATTCCTCTATTTATTGAAAAACCTCTTTTTTCTGAATTGGATAATGGAGAAGTTGTTAAAGAAATACAGCAAAATAATTTAACGACCTATGTTGCTTGTAATCTTAGATTCCTGGATTGTTTACGATTTGCGAAGGATTATATCGCTAACAAAAGAATTAACGAAGTCAATATATATTGCGGGTCTTATTTGCCAGACTGGAGACCAGGTAGAGATTATAAATCTACCTATAGTGCAAACAAAGAACAAGGGGGAGGAGTTCACATAGATTTGATTCATGAAATAGACTATGCCTATTGGTTACTTGGAAAACCCATGCAAGTATCTAAAGTGTTTTCTAATAAATCTTCATTAGATATAACTGCATTTGATTATGCCAATTATACTCTGGATTATCCCAATTTTAATGCAAGCATTATCCTAAATTATTTCCGTAGAGACCCAAAACGAACTTTAGAACTGGTTTTAGAAGAGGAAACGATTTTGGTAGATATACTAAAAAATAGAGTCTACAGAAATGATGATATTATTTTTGATTCAGAGAAAACAATAGTGGATACATACGAAGATCAACTACGATTTTTTATGGATCATGTTATTGCAAAGAAAAAAGAATTCAATACAGTTGATGAAGCTTATGAAATACTAAAAATATGCCTACAGAACGATTAAAAAATAAAGTAATTATTGTTACAGGAGGAAGTGGTTTAATTGGAAAGCCAATTTTAAAACACCTGAAAGATAATGGAGCAATTGTAATTAATGCAGATATTAATGCCGAAACTAATATTGAAACCGGAGACCACTCATGTGATGTTACCTCTGAAGCTTCAATTCTAGAACTGGTAGATTCTGTGGTAAAAAAACACGGAAGAATAGACGGCTTAGTTAACAATGCATATCCTCGTACTAAAGATTGGGGGAATAAATTTGAAGATGTATCCTTAGACTCTTGGAGGCAAAATGTCGATATGCAAATGAATAGTGTTTTTTTAATCTGCCAGGCAGTTTTAAAAGAAATGGAAAAGCAAAAAAGTGGATCTATTGTCAATATCTCCTCTATTTATGGAGTGGTTGGTAATGATTTTACTATTTACGAAGGATATGGGGGTACCTCTCCTGCTGCGTATTCGGCAATAAAAGGAGGTATTATTAATTTCACCAGATATTTGGCTTCCTATTATGGTAAACATAATGTAAGAGTAAACTGCGTATCCCCGGGCGGGATTAAAGATCAACAACATCCATCATTTATAGAAAGGTACGAATATAAGTCGCCTTTAAAACGTTTGGGGCAGCCACATGAGATAGCACCTGCAATTACTTTTTTATTATCTGATGAAGCCTCGTTTATTACAGGGCATAATCTAATGGTGGATGGTGGGTGGACAGCAATATAAATACATGTTTTTAATTTTAAAAAAGGAGTTTATAGGAGTAACATTTATATGAGGTAGTACATTAACTAGTATAACCGCAAATATTGAAAAAAATGAAAAAAACAATTTTGACAACTGCTCTAATCTTGTTTTCAGTAATTATTTACTCAAAAACCTCAATGCCCATAGCTGAATATGTTATCACTGGGGGAATAGAAAATGGAACATCAGGAGTTTTAACTGATGCTAAAAATGCTTTAAATAATAGTGGTGTAATTACAATTAAAGGGGATATTACCATTAGCGGGAATACAATAATCCCAGAAGGAATTGAGCTAAACTTTTTTAGGGGTAACAAATTAATAGTAAAAGGAAATGTTAAAGTAACTCTTAATGGTAGCATTAATGCCGGATCATATCAAATTTTTGAATTAGAAAACAACGGGACTATTGAAGATTGTCAGTTTGATAGATGGGATATGACTTTAGATGATGGAAAAGTAACAGGTAATTTGAAAAATAATTTTGTTATTCCACAATGGTGGGGAGCTGATGATACTGGAAAACATGATTGTTCTGAAGCGTTTCAAAAAGCTATTGAAGCATTTCCGAATGTTAAAAAATTTGTAGCAGCAGGAAAATTTATAGTATACAAAGAAATATTCTTAAATCAAGACAATAGATATTATGACTTTGCCGGAGCTACTTTTATAGGAGTTAACACTAGTAATGATAATCATGAAGGTTTGGGTGAAAGACCAATTTGTAGCTTTTTAAGAAACGACCCAGATATAGGTCCTAATGGTTATGATGGAGTACCAGCTACTTGGCCTGCTGTGCAAAGAGGTGGTATGATAGGTATTGGTAAACTTCAACAAGGTAATGAAACATCTCCTTATTCTGTGCAAAACGTAACATTATACGGAGGGTTTTATAAGCCAATGAGTATTTATGATGTAGCTATAGGCATATATAATTCAAAAAACATAAAAGTTCTAAACGTAAATATAAATTGTTATGAAGGATTGAGAGGAATAGCTATTCAGCATGATCCATGGCCAGTTTTAAGTAGAACTGATGATGTAATAATTAAAGATGTAATTCAAAATGGAGGTGTGAATATCATTAATATTGATATTTTAGAGAACAATCCGCATTATGTGAAAAATATAATTATTGATAATATTATTGGTCATGATGTAGTTGGGAAAGAACCTCTTAATAAAGAAGATAGAGAAGCAGGGAAAGAAGAAGGTCGACATGGGTATGCTTTTAGAATTAGTTCTCAAGGATCGGGCGAAAATATTTCAAATGTTTCTATTTCAAATGTTATACTATCCTATATAAATGGTGGATTCTATTTTGATGGAGTTACAGGAGTAATGTCAAATATTCAAATTATAGGTTATAATAAAGATAAACATAGCTATGAACCAAATTTCCCTCCAGGTAGCCCTGGAATGATGAGTATGCAGCAAAGCAATATAAGAATAGTAGAGTAATGATAATTTTAAAACAATTTTTTATTGATAATGTTATTTTCTGTAAAAAAGAATTCAATACTCGTAGCCAAGGCATATGGAATACTAAAGATATGTTTACAGAATAATTAGAAGACAAGTATTTAAACTATAAAATATGTTGTTCTCTATATTAAATTTCACGAAACTAATATACTTTTATTATAAAGTAGCATCTATATAGTATAAAACATTAATTAATATTATTAAAAAAATGAAAAAAACAATTTTTTTAGCGTTATTTTCTATTACACTTTTAAGTTGTTCAGATGATGAAAATGCTAATCCAACCTCATTTGAGATTCTTGAATTTTATTATTCTAGGGGATGCGGAGATGATCGTATGGATCAAAGAGAATTTATTAATTTTTCCTTTAATCTACCTACTGATTCAGATGGAGATAAAATTTCATATGAAATGAATTTTGGAGGATTAATTTGGGACCTTCCTTCTGATGGTATTAATACCATCTACGGGTTTTCAGGATTTAAAGATGGAGTTGGAAATTTTATCCGTATAACTGAAGTAAATTTACCTGCCGATTTTCCTGATTTTTCGGGCTTTGAGGAAGTTGAATTCAAAATAACGGCAAGAGATGGAAAGGGAGGAGAAAGTGTTGTCTCAAAAGTGTTTAATGTTACCGCGACCGATGTAGATTTAGGAACACTATCTCTGCCTTATACAAATGTAGTAAGCTATGATAAAAAAAATGAGGTCATCGATGAAAAGATAGAATATACATTTACAGTAGAGAATGAAGTGAATTATAATATAACGTTTGAGCTAACCGATGATGGGTCTTCATCAGACAGATATCCATTAATATCTATTTATAATAAAACTAATGGGGAGGTTGTTCAAAATAATAATAGTGAAAATCCACTTTTATTGAATGGGACTCTTTCACCTGGGGTATATATTCTTAGTGCCAAAAGTCATATTTTTCCAATTTTTTCAGGGGGTTGTATACCATTAAATGATTTACGCGCTGGCAATGTTACAATTACTATGGAGTAAACTATTAAATAATAGTACCTCAAGTGAATGCATTACTGCTAAGTTTATAAAAAAACCAATTAGTGAAAATATAGTATATCAATTTCATTTTTTCGAGCCATTGTATTGGCTTTAAGAACCCTATCTTCAACTCTTAATTGTTTTTAGTGATCAAAAAGTGGTGTTAGTTGAATAGAAAATGTAATATTGCTATATTTTAAATTATCGTTAAGTAAATACTATTATTCTATTAAATTATGGACGAATTATTAAATCAATTTAATTTAAATATCCAAGAAAATTTTTCAATTTCAATTTTCTTAATCAATATTGTAACCGCCTCGGTTTTACTTTATATTCTTTCAAGACTATATATTAAATTCGGAAACTCAATGTCTAATAGAGACCAACTCTCTCGGGTGTTAATTATAATAGGAGTAACCACTTTTTTAATTATCACTATTGTGAAATCCTCGTTAGCACTTTCTTTAGGTTTGGTAGGAGCATTATCGATTGTTAGATTTAGAACAGCGATTAAAGAGCCTGAAGAGTTGGGTTTTTTCTTTATTGCAATAGCTATTGGTTTAGGTCTTGGTGCTAATCAATTAATTCCAACATTAGTAGGCTTTATAGTTTTGGCAATTATAATTATTTTTCTGAATAGAAATAAAATGAAAGGAACATTAACTCAAAATATCATTATTAGTTTATCGTCTAATGAAAAAGATAATAACACTATTGTAGATATGGTTAGTTCTGTTTTGAAAAATAATTCGAATCAGTTAGAGATAAAGAGATTAAACTCAACAGAAGACAACTTGAGTTTGAATTTCTTAATAAATGTTGCTGATTTAAATGCTCTTCAAACGATCTCGAAAGAATTAAGTGATATTGATAAAAAAATGAATGTAACTTTCATAGATAGTATTATATAAGTGATGTTTTTTAATAACTTAAATCAGATCATACTATGAAAATACATACTAGGAAAACTGGATTTGCTAAGTTTATATTACCCGGATTTATATTGATTCTATTAGTTATATTTTCTCTAAGCCAGAGGTCAAACGATAAACATAGTAAGAAAAATAATAAGAGTAATCCTATCGAGACGCATTCTGCGTTATTAGACACTAAAGGTATAGAGGAAATGATCGTTGAGGATATTAATTTGATTCACAAAGATCGCGAATGTTCTTTATATTTCAATAATTCTTTTGGTGCACCAACCTTGTATTATATATATAAGGATTCTTTAAACACCTTACAAAAAACAGATCGGGTATATGTGCATATATATTTGAAAGATAATTCTAAATTGGAAAATGGTCCTTTTATTAATTTGGGATTAAATTTTGAACCCGTAGAACAGGTAATCAATGAATCAAAGTATTATATATTTAGAATACCTTTTGTTAATAAAGATCTCGAAATAAACAACGTGGATTATTTTAATACAGGAAGATATAATTCTACTACAGCAAAAAAATCATATCAAGTTAATGAACTAAAGATAGATGAACTTTTTCTTAAGGAGATTTTAAATAATAATTTTAAGAAATTAGTTATTTCATTAAAGAAGAAAGCGTATACTAAAATAGCAGATAAAAGAGAAGAAGCATTAGAAGTCGGTATTTTATCTTCAGAAGATAGTGATTTAGTTAAAGCTGAAATTTCGTCAGGAAATTCTGGGAATTTAAAAGCAGAAATACGTTTGAAAGGCGATTGGACAGATCATTTAATTGATCCTCTTAAATGGTCGTTCCGAATTAAGTTAGAAGATGATAAAACTTTGTTTGGAATGAGGAAATTTTCAATTCAACATCCAAAAGTTAGAAATTATGTTTGGGAGTGGTTATTTAATAAAACATCAAAAGAAAATGATCTAATTGGTTTAAGATATGATTTTTTGAATGTGGATCTTCAAGTAGAAGGAGATGATAACGTTGACCTCAAAAATATGGGTGTCATGGCTATTGAAGAATCTTTTGATAAATTATTAATTGAGAATAATAAAAGAAGAGAAGGGATAATAATTAGTTTTGACGAATCATTTTTATGGGATGATAGAAAAAAGACCCAAAAATTAAAGTTGTCTGCTGATTCATATTCTAAAGACCTTCATTCATTTATGAATGCTCCGATAAGAGTTTTTAATGAGAATAAAGTATTAACTTCTCCTAACTTGTCAAAACAATTTAAAACGGCTAAAAACCTTCTGAATGAATTAAGAAATGGAAATTTAAAAATTTCTGAAGCTTTCGATGTAGACAAATTAACTTTTTTTGTTGCTCTATCCAACCTGTTTGGAGGTGAGCATGGGTTGATCTGGCACAATTTAAGGATATACTATAATCCGATAACGAGTAAGTTAGAACCGATCTCATATGATTCAGATTCGGGTCATAAAATTGGCCGTATATTAAATTATCCTTTTCATGGAAAAGATACATTATATCAACAAAAATTGATTGAGAAACTAGGGATAGTAACTAGTGATAAGTTTATCCAAAATTTGATAAATTTTAAGGAGTTTAACTCGTTAATATCAAATATAAATTCTGAGTACAACATCAACTTTGATATTTCTATTTTAGAACACAACATTAATTTTATCAAAAAACAAATCTATCCTTCTAATACTATTGTTTCATATTTGTATACACATGACTCTAGGCAGATGTTTGTTGATATTGAAAATATTTCTGGATTTCCAGTTGTAATTAACGGGCTGCAAACAAAAAAGGGGAAAGCTTTATCAAAATCATTTTCTGACAATATTATTATTTACCCAAAAGAGCGAAGAGTTGTAGGTTTTATATTAGAAGATTCATTTATAAATGCTTTTGTTTCCAAAAAAAACAAAAAGGGAGAATTTCGATACCCAAAGGATTTAGCAAAAATAGATCTTAATTATAATATATTAGGATCTGGTTACAAAAGATCTGATAAGATTATACCTTATACAAAAGAGGATACCGATTTTGTTAATTACTATAAAGAATTTTCATCATTCAACCTTGATTCTTTTAATTTTATTTCATTAAATAAAAAGGATAGCATTATTTACTTTAATTCGGGAGAACATATTACAAATAAAACTATTCGTATTCCATCTGGCTATAAAGTTATTGTAGAGAAAGGATTTAGTTTAGACTTAAAAGATGAAGCCTCATTAGTTTCTTTCTCTCCTATATTTTGTAAAGGAACAAAAGAGTCTCCTATTAATTTTTTCTCTTCAGATGCTACCGGATGTGGTATTTTTGTTTCTAATGCAAAAGAGAAATCAATTCTAACATATTGCAATTTTAATAATCTTTCAAACCCGAAATCATCAGAATGGAGCCTATCTGGATCTGTAAATTTTAACGAGTCTGATGTCAATGTTTCAAACTCAGTGTTTGAAAACAATAGAAGTGAGGATGGACTTAATATTATTAGATCAGAATTTCATATTGATTCTTCTATTTTTCGTAATACAATGTCAGATGCTTTTGATGGGGATTTTGTAAAAGGAAGTATTGTTAATAGTAAATTTGTTAATTTAGGGAATGATGGTATTGATGTTTCAGGATCAAACTTAAAAATAAGCAATATAGACATCTTAGAACCTTCTGATAAAGCAATTAGTATAGGGGAAGATAGTAAATTATCTGGTGAAAAAGTGAGAATAACCGGAGGAGAAATTGGTGTTGTGAGTAAAGATTTGTCTCATATTGTATTAAATGACGTTACTATTTCAAATACACGATTGGCATTTTCATGTTTTCAGAAGAAAAGTGAATTTGGACCTGGATCAATAGCCGTGTCTGATATAGAATTGTTAAATAATGAACTGGACTATTTGATTGAAAAAAATTCTAAACTATCAATAGATAAAGTTTTTATGGAAACAAAAAGTGCCAAAGTAATAGAAAAAATGTACGGAAAAGAATATGGTAAAAGTAGTAGATAAAAATTTAAACAATGAACTTAGATTTGAAAGAAAGTTTATTTTTTCTAAAATTCATCTGAACGATTTGATTCAGAAACTATATTTGAACAGTTTTTGTTTCACTGAAATCTTTGAAGAAAGAAAGATTAATAATGTATATTTTGATGATAATGATTTAAGTTTTTATAGACAAAATGTTATTGGTGTTGGCGAAAGATTAAAGTATAGATTAAGATGGTATGGACAAGATTTTTCGTTGATTGAAAACCCCACAATAGAAATTAAAAAGAAAAAAGGTGAGGTTGGAGATAAGGTAAGGCATAAGTTTACGAACTTTTCCTTTAATCTTGATGCTAATACTCCATCAGAATTGCAAAATATGATTATAAACAGGCTGGAAGACAATCTGGGGATGAAAAATAAGTTTTATCAGCTACAACCAGCGCTTTTAAGCTCTTATGAGCGTAGGTATTTTTTATCCTTTTGTGGAAGATATAGAGTAACTTTAGACTACAATCAAGAGTTCTTTAACCCAAATTACATAAACTATAAAGATTCTAGAAGAACTATTGACCAGAGTACTATAGTTTTAGAATTAAAATATAGTATTAATGAAGATGTAGATTCCAGAATAATTACACAACAGTTTAATACACGGTTATCGAAGAATTCAAAATATGTTCAAGGGATAGATTTTATTCATGATCAAATAACATTCTAATAACGTATTAAAAATAATAATATAGCTTAATTTTATTGAACTTTTAAGGAAGTCGAACTGTAATTAATGTTTAATGACTAGAAAAAACAAAAAAATTCCCTCCAAAAATTATACTTCTCTATTTTATAAAAAACCAGGTTTTATCGTTTTTTTAAGTTTATTAATGACAATTATTTTTTTTCAAGTACAAAAGAAAAATCAATATATAAAAGATATAGAAGAAAATACCAGAGCTAAAGAATTGGCTAATTCAGAATTTGTGAAATTATTAGATCAAAGACCAATTTATACAGATAGTATTTACAAAATATATATTGCTAAGTTTGGAGAATACAATAAAATAGTATTTCTGCGCAAAGATTCGATTTCTGAAGTTCAAAAAGAAAGTAGATTTTTCTTACACCTTTACCCAAGAGATAAAACTCTTTTAGGAGAATCAAAATCTAAAAGCCCATCTTTTGATTTTAAAAACAACGTTTCCTCATTTACCTTTAAACAATCAAAATACTTTGTGTCTTCTACGAATTTGCCAGACATTCTGATAGACAAAATCAATGTAGGACAATATGGTTTTAGAGGTGATGGCAAAATCACATGGCAGATTTCTTCGTTATTAAATGCTAAATCTATTGAAGAAATACTTAAAATAAATAAAGAAGAGAATAATATTTTTAAAAGAAGATAAAAATTGAAAAATGTAAATGTTATTTTTTTTAGGAAAATATTGTCGTGTAAATAGTGTTAAAAATGTATAGTAAAAAGTCGTGTTAATGGCGTAAATATTCTTTAAAATTCTTAGTATAAAGATGTAAGTAAAGAATAAGTTTAGCATATTTTTTTGTAGTTTAGCTGCCTCTAAATGGGCGTTAGCATGTACTTAAAAAAATCTTAATTGTCAAATTGTTTAATCAAAAAACAAAGGCAATTCATTTTTAGAAATATGTATGCCTAAAATATAGAAAATATAGAATGAAAACAGTTAGAATAATACCTAGACTAGATATAAAAGGGCCTAATTTGGTTAAAGGAATTCATCTAGAAGGATTAAGGGTATTGGGTAAACCTGCAGATTTTGCAAAATACTATTATGATCAAGGAGCAGATGAGTTAATGTTTATGGATGTAGTTGCTTCATTATATGAAAGAAATAGCTTGCACGATATTATTTCTGAAACAGCAAAGAGTATTTTTATTCCTATTACCGTTGGAGGTGGCCTTAGGACAATTTCTGATATAAAAGAAGTATTAAGAGTAGGGGCAGATAAAGTCTGTCTAAATACCGCTGCAATTAAGAATCCCGATTTAATTAAACAAGCATCCAGAATGTTTGGTTCATCAACTATCCTTGTTGCAATAGAAGCTATAAAAGAGTCAGATGGCAGATATTTGGCATATACTGATAATGGTAGAGAATATACTGGTGTAGACGTGTTTGAATGGGCCAAAAGAATAGACGAATTAGGCGCAGGAGAAATTGTAATTACATCTGTAGATAATGAAGGAACTGGTCAAGGATATGATATAGATTTAGTATCTAAAGTAAGTAATATGGTTAGTATTCCTGTAATTGCTCATGGAGGCGCTGGTAAAACACAGCATGTTACAGACATATTAAAAAAAGGAGATTCAGATGCAGTAATGATGTCATCCTTATTACATTACCATTATATAAAAGAAAATGAAACCAATGTTTCTAAGAATGAAGGAAATGTAGAATTTTTAAAACAAAAAAGGAGTTTTCATACTTTTGAACCATGTAGTATTGAAGAATTAAAACAAGATTTAGTCAACCATGAAATCGAATGTAGAATATGACAAATAAGAAGGTAGTCATAATAGATTATAAATTAGGAAATCTGTTTAGTGTTAAACAAGCATGTGACACAGTCGGTATAGATGCTAAGATAAGTTCTGATAGAGAAGATGTTTTAAACGCAGATGCTTTAATTCTTCCTGGCGTAGGAGCATTTATTGAGGGTATGGATAACCTTAAGAAGCTAAACCTTGTTTCTGCAATTAAGGAAAAAACAAACAATGGAAATCCCTTATTTGGGATTTGTTTAGGTCAGCAATTGCTCTTTTCTAAAAGTGAAGAATTTGGTGCTGGAGAAGGCTTAAACATAATATCTGGAGTTATAAAAAAGTTTCCAGAAAATTTTGAAAACTCTAAAGTTAAAGTGCCACATATTACTTGGAACAAAATTTATTCGGTTAACCAAGAATGGGAAAACACAGCTTTTGTTGATTTAACAAATAACGAATTTATGTATTTCATACATTCTTATTTTGTTCAACCAACAAGTGAAAGTTGTATTTTAACCAAAACAAATTATTCGGGGATAGAATTTTGTTCATCTATTTTAAAAGATAATATTTTTGCAACTCAATTTCACCCAGAAAAAAGCGGAGAAAAAGGATTGTCAATATATAAAAACTGGGCTTCAATAAATAATTTAATATAATGTCAGAAAGTAAAAAACACCAAGCATTCTATGGCTTACCAGAAGAAGTAAAATTTTGCACCAAATGTGTAATGTCTAATCAAAGACCTACATCTGCTATAGAATTTAAACATACTAAAGACAGTAAAAAAACCACCATGAATTTTGATGAAGATGGTGTCTGTGATGCATGTAGAACAGCAGAAATAAAAGACAATATTGATTGGGGGATGAGAGAAGAAGAACTGCTGAAGCTTTTAGATAAACATAGAAAAAATGATGGATCTTATGATTGTTTAGTTCCAGGAAGTGGAGGTAAAGATAGTGCTTATCAAGCGCATGTATTAAAATACAAGTATGGCATGAACCCATTAACAGTAACATGGCCACCAATTTTATACACAGATTACGGTTTGAAAAACTGGAAAAACTGGTTAGATAGCGGGTTTGATAACATTTCTTTTTATCGTAATGGAAAGGTAATGAAATTACTAACCAAATTATCTATTGAAAACTTAATGCATCCATTTCAAACATTTATTCTAGGGCAAAAAAATCTTGCACCTAAAGTAGCGGCTAGATATGGAATTAATCTAATATTTTATGGTGAAAATGAAGCTGAATATGGAAACCCTTTAGCAGACAATACCAGCTCCTTAAGAGATAAATCTTATTATAGTTTTGAAAAATTAGATGAGATTTATTTAGCAGGAGTTTCTGTTAAAGAATTAATGGAAAAGTATGATGTAAGATTAAGTGATTTGATGTCTTTTTTCCCTCCTACAACTAAAGAACTAGAGCAATCCAATGTAGAAGTTCATTACTTAGGATATTATTTAAAATGGACACCACAAGAAGTTTATTATTATGCTGTAGAAAACACGGGCTTTAAAGCTAGACCACATAGAACACAAGGAACATATAGTAAATATAGTGGTATTGATGATAAAATAGATGACTTACATTTTTATACGACTTTCATTAAATTCGGAATTGGTCGTGCTACATACGATGCATCTCAAGAAATAAGAAATAAACATATCACGAGAGAAGAAGGTGTTGCTCTTGTCAACCGATTTGATGGAGAATTCCCAGACAGATATTTTGATGAAGTTATGGAGTATATTGATATGAAACCAGATCGTTTTCATGAGCTTTGTGATAAGTTCAGATCTCCACATTTATGGGGCAAAAACGAAAAAGAAGAATGGCAATTAAGACATACAGTTGCCAAGAATGGTTTAGAAGATTAAACTATTTTTATGATCAAGGAGATTATATCAAGGATAAAATTCTGGAAAACAACAGATAGAATTGGACCAGATGTTCCTTGGTATTACTGGAAACTTTTTTTTAGAAGTACAATGCTAAAGTATTGTACTTCTAAATTTTTATATTTTGATCCAACCGCCGAAATTAGACCAGGTTGCTTTATTGTTGGATGTTCTCAGATTTCAATAGGAAAAAGAGTAGTAATTAGGCCTGGTTCGATGATCCATGGAGAAACTTCTACTCTAAAATTGTCAATTCTAATAGAAGATGATGTTTTGATTGGATCAGGGGTTCATATTTATATAGAAAATCATAAATTTGACGGCCCAGACCCCTCTATTTCTATTATTGATATGGGTCATACACAAGCAAAGCAAGTAACATTAAAAAAAGGATGTTGGATAGGTGCAAATGCAGTTATTTTACCCGGAGTCACGATTGGAAAAAACAGTGTTATTGGAGCTGGTAGTATTGTTACTAAAAGCATTCCAGATCATTGTGTAGCAGCTGGAAACCCGGCAAAAATAATTAAAAGAATTATCGACTAGTGAAAAAAAGCATTGAAAGCATTGCATCAAGATTAATTTCAATTGCATCTAAATTTTTAACACTTACTTTTTTAGCTAAAGTACTATCGTTATCTGATTATGGATCATATCAGTTAATTACTTATTTTGTAATGATTTCGGTATACATCTATGGTGTAGAGTATTATATGTTTGGAAATCGAGAGGTAGCCAAAAGAATTGATAATTCTAATAAAATAAACGACCACCTAAGTTTTTTTATTACCACGTTTCCGGTAACATTCATGATTCAGTTAGCTACTCTTTTTTATCTGATACCTCATGATATTTTAAGTGTTTTCATTGTCATTTTTATCATTTTTATTAATTTTTGTGAGTATTTTAATCAGGAAATATACAGATATTTAATAATGATGCAGCAAATAAGGAAAGCCAATGTTTTGTTGATTTCTAAAGCTGTTGTTTTTTTGATATTAATTTTTGGTTACCATTTTTTATTCGAAGAATTAGAACTTAACAGCGTTGTTCTTTTAATGTTTATCTCCTATTTGATTCTTTTGATAATTACAAGCTACTTTTTTTTCAAATATGTTATTTCAAAAAAAGAAATTAAAATAAGATTATTATCAATAGTAGAATTTAAAAAAACCTTTCGCTTTTTATTACCTTTTATTGGGTTGATGATATTTACCAAAGGGCTAGAGTTTTTTGACAAATTTGCAATTGAATATTTTTACGGAACAAAAGAAGTGGGTATTTATTCGTTTCTGTTTTCGATCGCGTCTTTGATCTATATATTTGTCACTTCCGGATTTTATTTGGTTTATTTACCCGAGTTAATTGAAATGAATGAAAAGAAAATCTCAGGGTTCAAAGAAAAAATTTATAGATATAGCATTTTAGTAATTATTTCATCCATAATTTTGATAGTAGGAATTGTGTTTACTATTGAAATTCTCTTAAATCTTATAGGGAAAAGCGAATTAATAGATAATATAAATCTTTTATATATTCTATTAGGCTCATTTTTCTTGCTTAATATAGCAACAATACCAAATATTATACTATATGTTGCAAATAGAGATAAGGATCTTATGAAAATAAGCGGAATAACCTTTGCTGTAAATATAGTTCTGAATATAATACTTATAAGAGAATTTTATGTTTATGGCGCTGCATTAGCTTTATTTATAAGTTATTTAATAAATTGTACAATTACATTTTATAAAGGAATTTTGGTGTGGAAAAAAATCAAATAAAGCTGTTCATTACCCTCGAAGAACATTTACAAGAGCGATATAAATATATAATCGATAAATACAATTTTAAAAGTTATAATTTAGAAAATTTAAAAGAGCTTGGCCTAGGTACTTCTTTTAGTTCTATTAAAAAAAGAATTCAGTACAGAAGAAAACTAAGAGAAGAATATATAAAATTGAAGGATTGGATTCTAAATGAAAATGAACAAGGTGAGATTGTACAAATATATTTATCAAATGTTGAAGGATATATAGCACATAACATTATAAAAGCAATAAAAAAAGACTTTCCTACTATTGAGTGTATAGGATTGCAACATGGAGTTTTTGAGTTTTCTTTAAAACCCAAAAGCCCAATAAGAAAATTAATTAATATTTTTTTTAAAACAACCATGGGAATATATCCTTTGGGTGTAGGATTTGGAGGCAAAATTGTCGACAAATATATAGTCTATAGTAAAATATATAAAGATTTTTTAATTAATGAGTTTAATTGGGATAAAAGTAATGTTGAAGTTAATTTAGGATTTTTAAAAGCAGAACTCCTGGATCAAAAGAAAACAATTGCTAAAGATGGTTCTATCGCTCTTTTTCTTACTCAATGTTTAAGTAAATCTAGCCTATGTAGTAGTGAAGTTGAAAACTATTTGAATGAAAAAGTGATTTCATATCTTATTCATAAACACGATAAGGTATTAATTAAAAGACATCCGGCTTGTACCAAAGATAATTTGACAACCACAAATCCTAATGTTACACCAATAGATGATTTAATAGAAGCATTTAATATGAGTACACATGCTTATAGCTATTCATCTACAACACTAATAGAGGCAGAACTATTTGATATTGAATCATATGCCATCAATTCGAGTTTGGTTAAAGAAGATAAGTCTGTTTATAAAATTTTTAAAAATGTAATAGATTTCGATAATGAAATTGACATCTAAATCTGCGTTATCGGTTTTATTTTTTTCTATCCCTCTTAATTTTATAGCAATAGAAGGAATAGGAAATCTTTATGTGTCTACCTTAATAATTTTAGTAGAATTCTTTTTTTTATTCTTTTTAACAAAAGGGAATATTTTAGCCAAAAAAGACGTTTTGTTTGCTCTTGTAGTTTTTCTTTCGACTGCTTTTGTTACTATAGTTAACGTTATTTTTTTCGATCGCTCTTTAATGAAAATTCAAACGGTTAATACCATTATCTATTTACAAAATACTTTGGTTTTTGTTTTAGCCTATCATTTTCATTATAAGAATTCATTAAAGACCTTTTTTAACTCTTTCCTTATTATCGCTTTTATATCTACACTTCGGGTTTTTATAGAAGAGCCGGATCGTGTTTTTATGCTAAGTACAGTTGGTACCGAGCGAATTGAAGCTTTGTTTATAGGGGGAGTGAACAATTTTGCTTTGATTGTGGGGCTGGCTTTTCTGATTAGTTTTTTTTATATAAAAAATAAAACATTAAGAATATGTCTATCACTTTATTGGTTGATAATTGTTATTCTTACCATGTCTAGAGGAGCATTATTAGGGCTAATTATTACACTGTTTATTACATCAATTTATGATACTAATAGAAAGACACTTAGATTACTGATTAGATACTCCCTTTTACTTATGTTGTTGGGGATCTTGGCTTTAATTTTAACAGGAAAAATGGACTTAATCATTGATAAGGTTGAAGATAGATTCTTTAGTGTGTTTAACGGTAAAACAAAGCTAGATGACTTCTTTTCGGGAAGAGGAGCATTGTTGATAGATATATTTTCTAGGATGTCTGATTCATCTATTTTTCAAATCTTATTTGGTCATGGTAACGGAGGAATAGACTTTTATAATACAGCAACAAAACAGGACTACGAGACATCTCACAATATTTTGATAGATATATTTTATAGGAATGGGCTTTTCTTTTTCATTTTGTATTTGCTGATGATTTGGAATTTATTGTTGTTGTTTTTAAAAAGAAGGAGCAGAGATAAATTGGCTATATTTGGTACTTTTGTTTTTTTCCATCTAGAGTTGTTGGTAAACCCCATTTTGTTTGCCGCTCAAACCGGATGGCTATATGCAATTTTCATTGTACTTTTTCTAAAACAAAATAAAATGACAATACATCAAATAAAGGAGTTATAAGTAATTACTCAAAATATTTAGGTAACATTTATAAAAATAAGACATTTACTTATATAAGCTTAAAACGAAAAAGAAATGAAAAAAACGATCTTTACGCTGATTTTAACTCTATTTTCTTTAATTGTTTGTTCGCAGACAGAATATGTTACTCCTGGTGGTATAGAAAATGGAAGTTCAGGACCTTTATCGGATGGAATAACTGCATTGAATGGCACAGGTACAATTAGCATTAAAGGTGATATTCAAATTAATGGAAACATAACTATACCTGAAGGAATTGAACTAAATTTCTTTCGAGGTAATAAATTTAAAATTGAAGGTAATATTACCCTAACAATTAATGGAAGCGTTAAAGCAGGGGCTTATCAAATTTTTGAATTAAGTAATAACGGAACTATTGATGATTGTCCATCTGATAATATTGATGAGACATTAGATGATGGTAAAGTTAGAGGAAATCTAAAAAATAAGTATGTTATCCCGCAATGGTGGGGTGTAGATGATACAGGAGCCAATTATTGTTCAAAACTATTTCAAAAAGCAATTGAATCCTTCCCTAATGTTAAAAAATTTGTAGCTAACGGAACATTTTTGCTTGATCTCACTGTATGGTTAAATCAAGATAATACTTTTTATGATTTTACTGGAGCAGTATTTATTGGAATAAATAGTAATGTACAACGTTGTGGAGCAACCTGGAACAGTACTGATGACGGAGGACTTATCAATATTGGAAAAAATGAATTAGTAACATCTAATACCTCTCCATATTCGGTATCAAATATAACTTTACATGGTGGGGCATATCAACCAAGGCATAGGCATGATAATGCGCTAGGTATAACTAATGCAAAAAATATAAAAATTATTAATGTAAATATAAACTGTTATGTAGGGCATAGAGGTATTGCAATTCAGCACAATGTAAGTAATGAAGGGTTAATTTCAAGAACGGATCATGTATTAATTAAAGATGTTACTCAACAAGGAGGACGTAATGTAATCAATATGGACTTTGCACAAGATTCTAATTTCGCTAAAAATATTATAATTTCTAATATTATAGGACATGATATCGATGGTAAAGCACCTGGTACAGGTGGTAACATACCTACAGAGGTTGATGAAAATACTCCAAGAGAACCTGCATTTAGAATTTCTTCTCAAGGAGGAAGAAAAATTTCTAACTTATCTATTTCCAATGTAATATTATCGTATGTTCATGGAGGTTTTTATTTTGATGGTGTAGATGGCATAATGTCAAATGTTCAAGTAATTGGTTTTGATCAACAAAATGGAGGAAAAGAAATAGAAAAGAAAAACTCATACGAGTTTCAGGTAACTGATACAAGATATGTTCCAAGCACATCTGCACATTAGTAAAATTTGTATGTATCCTTCTAACTTTAGCCAAATATTAAATATTTTATATCGATTTTAAGATATACTATAGTAGTTATAAGTAAATTATTAGAATGAAGATATCTGGATTGTATACTAATTCAAAAAAATATAAAAATATTTTAGAAAAAGTAACTCCCGTTTTATTAGCCTTGTTACCAATTGTGGTTACTTTTTTTGGCGAAAAACTTGTACCTGTTGCGATCGTTGTACTAGTTGTTTCTTTTTTGTTCGAAGAAAATAAAAAAGAAAACTTTGCAGCAAATAAAAAACTGTTATTACCCTATGTAATATATGTATCGGTCTTTATTTTATATTCTTTTTTTGCAATAGAAGTTAAATTAGCAATGAAAGTATTAGAAAGACAGGTCTCATTACTTCTAATACCCGCTATCGTCTTTTCAAGTAATCTTAATACAGATAGGGTCAAGATATTCGTAAAGACCTTTATTATAGGAATGTTGATTATTTTAATATATTCTGTGATAAAACTTTCATGGTTTATATATACTCAGGCAGAGTGGATAGAAATTATGAATAAAACTAGTGGCAATTCAACCTATTTACAGTTTAAATATCCACATATTGTTGGTGCTCACCCAACGTATTGGTGCTATTTGTTGATTTTGGCAAATATCTTTTTGTTGAGTAACTCTTTTATGAAAATATTTTCCAATAAATATTGGAACATTCTTTTACTCATTATATTTAATATAAATATTTTTTTCCTATCTGCGCGAACACCGATTGTGGTTAATATTTTAATTCATCTCTTGGCGTTTATCCTCTATCAAAAAAATCAGAAAATGTCATTTGTGAAAATTATTGGGATAATCGGCGCAGTGTTTTTAATAGGGATTTTAGCGATAAATTCACCTTTACTAAAGGCCAAAGTGCTTGGTGTAGTTAATGACGAAAGGATGTATCTATGGCCAAAAGCTCTTGATCAAATTAAGCAAAATTATTTTGTTTTAGGAGAAGGATTAGGGCAAGGAAAAAAAATACTAAAAGATTATGTTATTCAAAATGGAGATCCAAGAGAAGAATATATTAGATATGATCTTCATAATCAATATCTCAAACATTATCTGGATATGGGGATTATGGGACTCATATCATTACTATATTTGTTAATTCATCCTTTTTTTAGATTAAAAAACCTGTTTAGTATTATGAGTTTACCATTAATTGGGTTTTGCACGCTCTTTATGTTATCATTATTCACAGAGTCCTCTTTATACCTGATTAAAGGAATATTAATATTTGCTATATTTTCATCAATACTATTAAAAGACTATCAAAATCAGCAAAAAAACATAGAATAGGTCTGATTTTTGATTCTAGAATTAAAACAATACATTTAAAAAAGTATAATCAATGCATAATGTGTCATTAAATAAAAATTAACTTATTGACCCAACATCTCAAAAAACTATTAGAATTAAAAATTTATTATGAGTGATGTAATCGAAAAAAAAACCTTGACCAATGTTTTTAATGCTTTGGGTAAAGAATTAAAATCTATTGATAACCAAGATAGTGTTCTGGGAGCATACTTTTATTTAAAGCAATATGAAGAACTTCATGAAATTACTACAGCTTTATCAGGAAATGACCTGTTAGATTGGGGAGCAGGGTATGGACATTTTTCATTTGTACAAAGTAGTTTAGGAAAAAAAGTTCACGCATATAGCCCAGTTGAAGATGAGTATACAATATATCCGGAAACGTTAAAAAAACTATCTGAAAAATCTTCATTTACATATGAATTAACCGGAGAACCAATAGCACTTCCTTATGAGGATAATTCATATGATATCGCTGTATCTTGTGGAGTCTTAGAACATGTACGTGAGTTTGGTGGAGATGATGAAAAGTCACTTTGCGAATTATATCGTATACTTCGTAATGGAGGATATTTAGTAATTGGACATTTACCCAATACAGGATCTTGGATTGAAGCATTTAGTAGAGCCACAGGAAGAACACATCATACTTATTTATATACCAAAAGTGAAATTAAAAAAAAGGTGACTGATGCAGGCTTTGAAATAAAAAAGTATAAAAGGTATGGGTTTGCACCCAAAAATACAATAGCAGTTTTTTTGATGCGCTATAATGAAGACAGTAAATGGGTTAAATTCTTAACAAAATTTGTTTATGGAATGGATAAGTATATTTTAAGTAAATTATTTCCATGGTTTGCTCAAAATCACTTATTAATTGTTCAAAAGCCTAAATGATTGCTCAAGTATTCCTAACGACGTTTATTTATATAAAAAAACAAGAAGGAATCATGTTGTAAACTACTTTATTAAAAATATATTTGTATTCCAATTAAATTGATATATGAGGGCTTTCGCAATAATTTTCGGAGGTAGTGGGTACATTGGGACTCATTTACTTAGGGAACTACTGAACAAAAATGAATTTGATAACTATATTATTGCAGACATTAAACCCTTAACAGGGTTTGATGAATATTTAGAAAAAGGTAATGTTAATTACATAACAACAGATGTAATAAAAAAAATAGAATTTGATCTCGATTTTTCAGATATTGATCTAAACAAAAGCTGGATATTTAATTTTGCCGCAATACATAGAGAGCCTGGTCATGAGTTTCAGGAATATTTTGATACAAATATCCCAGGGGCAGAAAACATCAATGATTTTGCCAGAGAAAGCAAAATAAAAAATATTTTTTTTACCAGCAGTATTGCTCCTTACGGAAAATCGTTAGACCAAAGAATAGAATCATCTCCATTATATCCCGAAACTGCTTATGGTATATCAAAAGGATTTGCAGAGAAAATCCATAAAGAATGGTTAGCAGAAGATAATTCAAGAAAACTTATAATTGTAAGACCTAGTGTTATTTTTGGTCCAAAAGATCCTGGCAATGTTTTTAGAATGATTAAAGCACTTAAAAAGGGAGCTTTTGTCTTACCAGATGGAGGAAAAGTAATTAAAGCATATGGTTATGTGTATGGGCTTGTAGAAAGTATGTTGTTTACAATTAAAAAAAATGAAAGATGTATAATTTATAATTATGCAGAAAACCCTGTTGTTCCTTTAAATGAAATGGTTAATATTGCAAAAGAAGACCTAAACATTAAAAAACCCACAATAAAATTACCCGTTAAGATATTGGCAGTTATTGCTTTTTTTGTTCAAATACTGTTTAAAATTATCGGGAGAAAATCTGATATCCACCCTGTAAGAGTAAAAAAGGCAGGGTTTCCTACAAACATAAAACCACAATATCTAATTGATAATGGTTTTCAATTCAAATACGATTTTAAAAACGCGTTAAAACATTGGAAATCTATTTCACCAGAAGATTTTGATTAATGAAAGTAGCCATAATACATGAATGGATAACTGTAATAGCAGGATCCGAAAGTTGTTTTAAAGTTTTTACAGAGATTTATCCAGAAGCAGATATATTTGTTCTTGTTTCTGATGATAAGAGTATTAAAAAGTTAGGAATAGACCCTAATAGAGTTAATAATTCGTTTATTCAGAAACTACCAAAAGCCAAAACCAAATGGAAAAACTATCTTCCTTTGTTCCCTTTTGCAGTAGAACAATTTGACTTATCAGAGTATGATTTAATTATTTCATCTTCTCATGCTGTAGCAAAAGGAGTAATTACTAATGCAAATCAAACACATATCTGTTATATATACTCACCAATTCGATATGCCTGGGATCTTTACCACCAATATTTAAAAGAAGCTAATTTAACCAAAGGGGTTAAAGCTTTTATAGCAAAAAGTATATTGCATTATATAAGAAATTGGGATTTGGGCACATCTAACAGAGTTGATGCATTTATCCCTATCTCTAAGTATATAGAAAAAAGAGTCTGGAGAACGTATCGCAGAGAGTCTTATAAAGTTATTTACCCTCCGGTAGATGTAGATGCTTTTACATTAGAAAAGAAAAAAGAAGATTTTTATCTTACCGCTTCTAGAATTGTTCCGTACAAAAAAATAGACCTTATCGTAGAGGCATTTTCTAAAATACCGGATAAAAAACTAGTCGTTATTGGCGATGGCCCAGAATTTAAAAAGGTAAAAGAAAAAGCAGGTGATAATGTTTCTGTTCTTGGATATCAAGATTTTGAAGTGTTAAAAGATCATATGCAAAGAACCAAAGCGTTTATTTTTGCTGCAGAAGAAGATTTTGGTATTATCCCCATCGAAGCTCAGGCCTGCGGAACACCAGTACTCGCGTACGGAAAAGGAGGGTCTTTAGAAACCGTAAAAGGAAAATTTGTAGACCAACAGTTAACTAGTGATGATACCGGGGTTTATTTCGAAAATCAAACCGTTGAGTCCATATTAAGTGCAATAAACTTTCTAGAAGATAATTATGATGTTTTTGACCCAGAGAAGATTAGAAACTTCGCACTAAAATTTGATAAAGAATTGTTTAGAAAAAATATTGAAGACACATTTAATAAAATTATTAAAGAAAGAAGAAAATGAAAAAGGCTATAATAACAGGAATTACAGGTCAAGACGCAGCATATTTAGCAGAGCTTTTATTAAGTAAGGATTACAAAGTTTATGGAACGTATAGAAGAACTAGCTCTACTAACTTTTGGAGAATAGAAGAATTAGGTATAGAAAATCACCCAAATTTGCATTTGTTAGAATATGATTTAATAGACTTGTCTAGTGCATATAGAATTATAGCCGATGTAGAACCCGATGAAATCTATAACTTGGCAGCTCAAAGTTTTGTTGGGGTATCATTTACACAACCTATTGCTACTGCTAATATTACGGGGGTTGGAGTATTAAATCTGCTTGAAGCAATACGAACAATTAATCCAAAAATTAAGTTTTATCAAGCCTCGACTTCAGAAATGTTTGGAAAAGTTCATGCAATACCACAAAATGAAGAAACCCCTTTTCATCCCAGAAGCCCATATGGGGTAGCAAAAGTTTTTGCACATTGGGCAACTTTAAATTATCAGGAATCCTATGATTTATTTGCAGCGAGTGGTATATTATTTAATCATGAATCTCCGTTAAGAGGAAAAGAATTTGTGACAAGAAAAATTACAGATGCTGTTGCAAAAATACATTTGAATAAACAAGATATATTAGAATTGGGAAATCTAAATGCAAAAAGAGATTGGGGATATGCAAAAGAATATGTTGAAGGAATGTATAAAATTCTACAAGCTCCTGAAGCAGATACCTATGTTTTAGCAACAAATCAAACACAAACCGTTAGAGATTTTGTTACATTATCATTTAAAACAGTTAATATTGATATAGAGTGGAAAGGAAGCGATGAAAATGAAATAGGTATAAATACTAAAACAGGAAAAACACTGATAAAGGTTAATCCACAATTTTACAGACCAGCAGAAGTTGATCTACTTATAGGAGATGCATCAAAAGCTGAAAAGAATTTGAACTGGAAAGCAAAAACAACTCTAGGAGAGCTTGCAGATATGATGGTGAAAAGTGATATTAAAAGAAATGAAAATGGTGGATCCTTCTAAGAAAACAATTTTCATAACAGGTATCTCGGGTTTTACCGGCCAACATTTAGAATCTTTTTATAAGGAGAAAAACTATACTGTTTTTGGAACAACGTACACAACATCCAAAAATTCAAATCACTTTCTTTGTGATATCACAGAAAAGAAACAAATAAAAGAGATTTTAAAAAACATACAGCCAGATTATATAATACATACAGCTGCAATATCTTTTGTTGCTGGGGATAATCAAAATGAAATGTATGGAGTGAATGTTTTTGGAACATTAAACCTTCTTGAAGCATTAATTGAATGTGAAATAAATCCTGAAAAAATAATTATCGCAAGTAGTGCTGCCGTTTATGGTAATATAGGAAATATACTTTCTGAAGATATGTGCCCTCAACCTATTAACCATTATGGCAATAGTAAATTAGCGATGGAAAATATGGTTAAGAACTACTTCTCAAAACTTAATATTCTGGTTGTAAGACCTTTTAATTATACAGGAGTTGGTCAAACAGAAATTTTTTTAATACCAAAAATAATAAAACACTATAAAGATAAATCTTCTGAAATTGAACTAGGGAATATTAATGTTTTTAGAGAATTTAATGATATCGATTATTTGATAAATTGCTATTATCAACTCTTATTAAGTAATGGCAAATCAGAAATACTTAATGTCTGTTCTTCTAAAACGAATAGTATTGAACAGATTTTGTCTTATATGGAAGAAATTACCAATCATAAAATTAAAACTAAAATAAACCCAAAGTTTGTTCGTAAGAATGAAATTAAAAGCTTAAAAGGGTCTACACAAAAGTTACATAGCATTATTGATGATTTTTCTAATGAATATTCTTTAAAAAAGACGTTAGAAAAGATGTATTTTTCATAGTAATGTAAAAGAGCAAATAATAAAAGCATGAAAATAGCAGTAATAGGCTCTGGGTATGTGGGATTAGTAACAGGAACATGTCTTGCCGAGACCGGAAATGAAGTTATATGCATTGATATAGACGAGAGCAAGGTTCAAAAATTGAGTAAGGGTGAGGTCCCTATCTATGAACCACATCTGGACATGTTGTTTGATAGAAATATAAAAGCTGGAAGACTAAAGTTTACTACTTCTCTTGAAGAAGGCTTAGAACACGGCGAGATTATTTTTTTAGCATTACCCACACCAGAAGAAGAAGATGGTTCTGCAGACTTATCATATATTATTGGTGTTGCAGAAAATATAGGGCAGTTACTCAACGAGTATAAGGTAATAGTAGATAAGAGTACTGTACCAGTTGGGACAGCAGAAAAAGTTCGAGCCACTATTGCAAAATATACAACATGTGATTTTGATGTAGTTTCGAATCCTGAGTTTCTAAGAGAAGGTTTTGCAGTAGATGATTTTTTAAAACCAGAACGAATTGTTGTGGGGTCAAGCTCTGATAGAGCAATAGAGGTTATGAAAAAATTATATAAACCTTTCGTACGATCCGGTAATCCTATACTAGTGATGGATGAAAAATCAGCAGAACTTACTAAATATGCAGCAAATTCTTTTCTGGCAACCAAGATTACATTTATGAATGAAATTGCAAATTATTGCGAAAAAGTTGGTGCAGATATTGATAAAGTACGAATTGGAATAGGAACAGATTCTAGGATTGGAAAACGTTTTTTATTTCCAGGTATAGGATATGGAGGTTCTTGCTTTCCAAAAGATGTAAAAGCGCTTCATAAATCAGGTAAAAATTCGCAATATGATTTTAAAATTCTGGATGCAGTAATTAGAGTAAATGATAGTCAGAAAATTGCGTTATTACCAAAGATCAATGCATATTTTAATAATGATCTGTCTAACAAAACATTTGCAATATGGGGATTAGCTTTTAAGCCGGAGACAGACGATGTTAGAGAAGCTCCCGCATTATATCTGATTGATGAATTGCTAAAAGAAGGAGTAAAGATTAAAGCATTTGATCCAGAGGCAATGAAAAATGTAGCCCATAGATATGGAGATAAGATTGACTTGGTTACTACTATGTATGAAGCGGTTCAGAATGCAGATGCACTAATTATTTGTACAGAATGGAGTATTTTTAGAACTCCGGATTTCAATAAAATAAAAGAAGGATTAAAGATCCCTTTAATTTTTGACGGAAGAAATCTTTATGATATTGTTGATATAGAAAAAGAAGAGATTTCCTATTTTTCTATAGGGAGAAAAGATATTAAATTATAGCTATGCAAAAAGTTTTAATTACAGGAGCAGCTGGTTTTTTGGGGTCTCATCTCTGTGATCGGTTTATTAAAGAAGGTTTTCATGTGATTGGTATGGATAACCTAATCACAGGTACCTTAAAAAATATTGAACACCTGTTTAAGCTAAAACATTTTGAATTCTATCACCATGATGTGACCAAATTTGTTCATGTTCCTGGTGCATTAGATTATATATTACATTTTGCATCTCCTGCAAGTCCTATAGATTACCTTAAGATTCCTATTCAAACATTAAAAGTAGGGTCTTTAGGCACGCATAATCTTTTAGGTCTTGCAAAAGAAAAAAATGCTAGAATTCTTATTGCATCAACTAGCGAGGTTTATGGTGATCCTTTAGTGCATCCGCAAAGTGAAGATTATTATGGTAATGTTAATGCTATTGGACCTAGGGGTGTCTACGACGAAGCAAAACGTTTTCAGGAGTCAATCACAATGGCATATCATACCTATCACGGTTTAGAGACAAGAATTGCCCGTATCTTTAACACCTATGGCCCAAGAATGCGATTAAATGATGGTCGGGTAGTACCTGCATTTATTGGGCAAGCGTTAAGAGGTGAAGATTTAACTATATTTGGCAATGGATTACAAACCCGATCTTTTTGCTATGTAGATGATTTGGTAGAAGGAATTTATAGGTTACTTTTTAGAGATTATGTATATCCCATAAATATAGGTAACCCTGATGAGATTAAAATCAAAGATTTTGCCGAAGAAATTGTAAAACTTACCGAGACACACCAAAAAGTAATTTATAAACCACTACCAATCGATGATCCGTTGCAACGACAACCAGATATTGGTAAAGCAAAAGAAATTTTGGATTGGCAACCAAAAATAAGTAGATCAGAAGGAATGAAATTAACTTTGGATTATTTTAGAGGGTTTTCTGAAGAAGAGCTTCAAAAGAGTGAACATAGAGATTTTTTAAAAAAATAATTTAGTACTTTATGAAAAGTAGGATCGGTAGATATTCAGTATACATAAAACCACTTTTCTGTTTGGTAGATTTATTTATTTTAAATCTTACCACCTTATTGTTTCAAACAAATATTGATCAAAACCTTTTATTTTCAGCCTATATTTCAGTTTTATGGATTATCCTTTCTAGTAAGAATAAGTTTTATGACATAAAGCGATTTTCGAAATTAGTTCATATTATAGCTTCTTTAATTCGGCAATTTTTAATTTTTGCACTTATCCTTTATGCTTTTATAGGGTTTTTTAAACAGCCAAATATTAGCAGATTAGAGATGGGTAAGTACTTTATAGCTACAATTGGATTAGTTACTTTTTTTAAGTTTGTTTTACTTTTTTTACTATCAAAGTACAGAGAGATATTTGGAGGAAATATTAGACGAATTGTTGTTATTGGGGATAATAAAAAGACAAATCAATTAATTAAATTTTTTAAAGAGAAACCTGATTTTGGGTATAAGTTTCAAAAAAAATTCTGTGTTAATAAAGAAGATTTTGATCTAGAAGAGTGTTTTTATTATATCGTAGAGAACGAAATCGATGAGGTATATTGTTCTATTGCAGAATTATCAAATAGCCAATTACGGAATGTCGTTAATTTTACAGAGAATAACTTAAAAATCTTAAAATTTATCCCGGACAATAAAGATATTTTTACCAAAAAATTAATTTTTAATTACTATGGCTATATTCCCGTATTGTCATTTCGTGATATACCATTGGATGATTCGATAAACAAGTTTACAAAAAGAACTTTTGATATCTTATTATCCCTATTTGTTTTAATAGGAATCCTTTCATGGTTAACACCTTTAATTGCATTTCTCATTCAATTAGAATCCAAAGGCCCGGTATTTTTTAAACAACGTCGTAATGGATTGGATTATAGAGAGTTTTATTGTTATAAATATAGATCGATGAAACCAAGCACGAGTGCTAATCAGGCAACCAAAGGTGATGCTAGGGTTACGAAGGTGGGAAAATTTATTAGAAGAACCAGTATCGATGAACTACCGCAATTTCTTAATGTGCTTAAAGGTGATATGTCTGTAGTTGGACCAAGACCACATATGGTAAAACATAATGAAGAATTTGCAAAACGAGTAGATAAGTTTATGGTTCGCCATTTTGTAAAGCCAGGAATTACAGGGTTAGCTCAGGTTAGTGGTTTTAGAGGTGAAATAGAAACGAACAAGGATATTGTTAACAGGGTAAAATATGATATTTTTTATGTAGAAAACTGGTCATTGCTTTTAGATATTAAGATTACTATTCTTACTGCAATAAATGCGATTAGAGGAGAAGAAAAAGCATACTAACTTGCGCTGTATAAAAAGAAAATTAATTTTGTACATTAAAAAATACTAATACCAAAAGAGAAAATGTTTATTAGCGTATAATTATGGTAGGTATATACTAAATACGATAATACAAATTCAAAAAAATCGTTAACTACCTCATAATACATCTTATAAAAAGTGCAACTAGTTAACATAATAACCCAGGCTACCAACATGTTTTATAAAGAAGATCATTGGGTCGTAATGATCTTTTGGAACAGCTTGTATATTGCCTTTTTTTTATTACCATTAGGTATCAATCTCCCAACTCCATTTTTTATAATTTCGATCATTTTTGGGATAGGTATGATGTTTAGAACCGAAAAGAAGTTTATTCTGGATAAATCATTATTACTTTTTCCATTATATTTTATTGTGATGTCTTTGGGGTTGATTTATACTGATAATTTGATCAGTGGATTCGATTTGGTACAACGATCCCTTTCATTATTGTTATTTCCTTTAATTTTTCTATTTGTTAAGGAAGATGCTGCTACGGTAAAAAAACTATTTGACTTTTTACTTATGGGGCTAATTGTCTCATTTTTCATTAATATTTTTAAGGCAGGTAATAGCTTAACATGGCATATTATTGATGAAAGAGAAAGCATAGAAATTCTTGTGTTTATAGAGGGGGTTGTAAAAAATTGGCATTACTTTTTTGTAGGATCTCTATTTTCTAGATCAGTTAATGCTAATTATATTTCTATATACATATTACTGGTATTAAGTTATTATCTTAAAAACAAGTTGAAATCTCGAATACAGTTAGTAGTAGTTATTCTTTTATTTCTGTATCTTTTTTTATTGGCTTCAATCGCAGCCTACCTTATTTTGTTTGTAATGTCGATATTATTGATTTTTGATATTACTGATAAACAAAAAAAATATACCATGACCATTATTTTTTTGATGGGACTGTTACTGTTTTTAAATAACCCAAGGGTATTTGATTTTTATTCCAGAATAAAAGATTTTAGTAATGTAAAAGAATATTATGATGCCACGGCATCAGAAAAATCAAGACTGTTGGCATGGGATGCCAGTATCAAATTGATTAAAGATGCTCCTGTATTTGGTTATGGAGTTGGAGATGCAAACGATGTTTTGGTTCAAAAATATAAGGAGTTAAATTACATTCTTAATTACAAAAGCAAGTATAATGCACACAATCAGTTTCTACAAACGTATTTACAAACAGGTATTATTGGGTTTGGGGTTTTAGTGTGTATTTTTGTCATATTGGCAATACGTATGAAAAGAAGTAGAAATGAATTTTCAGTCTTTTTGATCCTTTTTATATCATTAATATTCGAATCTATGTTAGTTCGATTTAATGGTATTGTATTCTTCTCTATTGTTACTCCTTTGCTTTTAAAAAAGAGAAGTATTTTAAGTAGTAGGATTATTCGCAATGATAGTAGTGAATAAAATTAAAATAGGATATCACAGTATCTCATTATTGGATGTAAGATCGTTTTAATTTGAGAAGCACATAAAAAAATCATGAGTTTTTATCTAGAAAGAATTAGCTATACAACTACGAATAAACTATTTTTGGGCCCATAAAAACAAGCCATAATACATCATGAATATTTTAGTACTTGGATCAGGAGGTAGAGAACATACATTTGCTTATAAAATTGTACAAAGTTCGATTTGCGACACCTTATTTGTTGCACCTGGTAATGCAGGAACGGCTGGTATAGCTACTAATGTAGCTATTGCAGTTACAGATTTTCCTGCGATCAAAGACTTAGTGTTACAAGAGAACATTGAAATGGTTGTAGTTGGCCCAGAAGATCCATTGGTAAGAGGAATAAGTGATTATTTTGCTGAAGATAGCCAATTGAAAAATGTTGTAGTGATTGGTCCATCAAAAGAAGGAGCACAATTAGAAGGAAGTAAAGAATATGCCAAAGAGTTTTTAATTAGACACAATATACCTACAGCAGCTTATCAAAGTTTTACTGCTGCTACTGTTGATGATGGAAAGCAATTTTTAGAAACTTTACAGGCACCCTACGTGTTAAAAGCAGATGGTTTGGCAGCAGGAAAAGGTGTATTAATTCTTCAGGACATAGATGAGGCAAAGGCAGAACTTGAAAACATGCTAACCAACAAAAAATTTGGTGCAGCGAGTGAGAAAGTTGTGATCGAAGAATTTCTTGATGGTATAGAGCTTAGTGTTTTTGTACTTACAGATGGTAAAAATTACTTAACCTTACCAACAGCCAAAGACTACAAACGTATTGGAGAAGGAGATACTGGGTTAAATACAGGAGGTATGGGAGCTATTTCACCAGTTCCTTTTGTAGATAATACACTTATGACTAAAATCGAAGAGCGTATTATTAAACCAACTGTACAAGGATTAGAAAAAGAAAATATAGATTATAAAGGTTTTATTTTTATCGGACTTATTAAAGTAGGGGATGATCCAAAAGTAATTGAATATAATGTACGTATGGGCGATCCAGAAACCGAGGCAGTCCTGCCGAGAGTGAAGACAGATTTAGTACAATTATTTCAGCATGTTGGAAATCAATCGCTGAATGAGATCAATCTCGAATTAGATAAGCGAAGTGCTGCTGCTATAGTAACTGTTTCTGGAGGGTATCCAGAAGCTTATGAAAAAGGAAAAGAGATTACTGGTATAGATACGATTACAGACTCTATTGTTTTTCATGCAGGTACATCTCTAGAGGGTGATAAAGTAGTTACTAGTGGGGGGAGAGTAATGGCTATAACATCATTGGATGAAGATTTTAGAAAGGCCATTAAAACATCGTATCAAAGCATAGAAAAACTTAATTTTGATAAGATCTATTATAGAAAAGACCTAGGATTCGATTTATAGCGCCTCCTAAATACAGAACAATCAAAAAAAGCATTTAATTTATATATAAATTAAATGCTTTTTTTGATATTTATAACACTCGTAACTTCAAGAATTACTTCTTGATCAAGCGAGGTTTTAGTTTAAAAAAGAATGAGCTGTAGGATCTCTATTCTCCTCATTATTGTCATTAAATTTCTTTAATTCCTTCATCCAATATATAAAAGCAGCAAAACCAATAAACATAAATGCCCAATTAAGCATATTAGCACCAAACCAGTTTTCTAATTCTAATGCTCTAAACCAATCAAAAGGAATAAATAATATATCTACAAAAAGTGATTCTATCACTTCAAAAAAATCTTTCATAACTTGTTCTATATTTTCTTTGTAAAAAGTCTAAAGCGGTAAACTAAAAACTTTTTATAAATTAGTTCAATAATACCAATAGACAATTCTATACTATTGTCTGGTGCAAAAATATAAAAAATAGTAGTGTTATCAAGCTTTTTTAGTAAATCAAAACCCATTAATTATATTGCTGTGGCATTGTATATGGCTATACTATTTGGTATTGCCCATTATAGAAAGGGTTTTGAGGCCGAAAGCAGCCATATTTTACTAACAGCAGCTAGTATTTTTTTGTATATTTTACCAATGTTAGCTCTTAATTTTGTGGCGCAAAAAAATGACCTTACCAATAAAGGTACATTTACAATACTTTTGTATGCTTTTCTTACTGCAATTTTACCTAGTTCACTAACCAGTTTTTCTATTTTATTATCAAATGTATTTGTATTACTGGCACTGCAAAATATCTTGCATCTGCGAAATGAGAAACATATTAAAGCCAAAATTTTTAATGCATCAATCTTTATCGGCTTAGCCTCATTAGCTTATTTTTGGAGTATTGGATTTATTTTTTTGGTTTTTTTAGGGATACTTTTTTTCGACCCCCAAAACTATAGAAACTGGATTATTCCTTTTATTGGAATTAGTATGATTTATGTATTTGCGAATTGTTTTACACTACTGTTTTATGATTCGTTTTTTGCAATTGAAACCTATGTTGACCCTATATCGTTTTCATTTCAGAATTACTTTATAAAAGAACATCTTTTCTCTGTAGGGATAATATCGATTTGTATTGTATTCTTTTTCTCAATATACCTTATTAAGTTTGGTAGAAAAACAGCGAATACAAAACCTATATTGCGAGTTGTTATTATCTATTTGATTGTGGCGATTGTAGTAGCAGCCATTGCACCAAAAAAGGATACTTCTGAGCTATTTTTTATAGCAACACCTCTTTCCCTTATCGGTACTACATATCTCGAAATGAATTATCATCAATTTGCTAAAGAAATTAATATTTGGGTATTCATCTTGATCCCTTTTACAGTATTATTGTTCTAAATAATATATGATAAGAGCTGATAGCGCATTACAATCCTTGTTAAAAAGAAACATATTATACCTAAACTCAACCATGTAATTTTTGTTGAGGTAGATTGAATTATCATATGCCAAATACTATTACAAAATATAATACCTTTGTACCTGCCGAAAAATAAGGTTGCGTACATATGATTGTTCTGTATATTGTGAATTAATACAGTTAAAACTGATTTTTAAAGAATTGGCCATAACAACAAATTGCGAGTAATTCAACGCTGATAAAACACAATATAGAAAACATATGAAGATACTTTATAGAATATTTACAATTTTAGAAAAATACTAGCAAAGATGTTTACCGATAAAGCAAATTCCATTTTTAAAGAAGTTATAGAAAAATACCATGTGATCGATAGTGTTGATCAAGAGTTTTCAAATCCATATGATAGCAAATCACAGGCAATAGAGCATTTGCTATATCGAAAATGTTGGATTGATACCGTACAATGGCACTATGAAGATATCATACGAGATCCAGAAATTGATCCAATCGCAGCCTTAAAGCTAAAACGACAGATTGATGCCTCTAATCAGGATCGAACAGATATGGTAGAATATATTGATAGTTATTTTTTAGAATTGTATAAAGAGATAACGCCCAAGACAAATGCTACCATTAATACAGAAAGTCCTGCATGGGGAGTAGATAGACTGTCTATTTTGGCATTAAAAGTATATCATATGCATGTAGAAACGATTCGCGAAGGGGCTACAGATACTCATAAAGCAGCATGTCAAAACAAGTTGAATGTGCTACTGGAGCAACAAGTAGACTTGTCTACTGCTATTGATACATTGTTGAATGATATCGAGAATGGGGATAAATACATGAAAGTATATAAGCAAATGAAAATGTACAATGATGATGAATTAAACCCGGTATTACGTGGGGGGAAGTAATCTAAAGAGATCTAAAGAGTCTGAAACGAACGTTCTGGTGATTCGTCTTTCTGCTATGGGTGATATAGCAATGACGGTTCCTGTTTTAAGAGTTTTTAGAGCTACCTATCCCGATGTAAAACTAACAGTACTTACCCGAAAATTCTTTGAACCCATATTTTCTGATATTGAAAATTTAGAGGTATATCATGCAGATGTAAATAATAAACATAAAGGCTTTATTGGGCTTACGCGATTATCCAATGAATTGCGTAAACAAAATATAAACGCTGTTGCCGATATGCATAATGTATTACGCTCTAATGTACTTAAAACTTTATTTTCGTTACGAGGGATAAAAACAGCTCAGGTAGATAAAGGTCGTGCAGAGAAAAAAGCATTGACTCGATCAAAAAATAAGGTGTTTAAACAATTAAAAACAACACACCAGCGATATGCTGATGTTTTTTCTGCATTAGGATATCCTATTGATCTTACAACTCATGAGTTCCCAAAAAAACAACCGCTAACACCTGAAATTCTTTCCATAACTCAAAATTCGACCAAAAAATGGTTAGGGATTGCACCATTCGCACAATATGAAAGTAAAACCTACCCACTAGCATTAATGATTGAGGTAATCGAGACCTTGAACAAAGAAGACGGGTATGAAATTTTCCTCTTCGGAGGAGGTAAACGAGAATTAGATATTCTAAATAATATAGAAAGTAAGTATAAGAATGTAACCAATATCGTAGGGAAACTATCTTTTGAAGATGAGCTAAAACTTATAGGTAATTTAGATGCTATGGTATCAATGGATAGTGGCAATGCACATTTAGCAGCAATGTACGGAGTGCCAACAATTACACTATGGGGAGTAACGCATCCATTCACCGGTTTCATGCCTTTTGAGCAACCTATGGAACGTGCTGTTTTACCAAATTTGGCAAAATATGACCAGATTCCAACTTCAATTTATGGTAATAAAGTACCTCCTGGTTATGAAAAAGTGATGCATACCATAAAGCCAGAAACTGTCGTAGAAAGGATTAATAAATTATAAACTTATCATACATTTCAGCTTTGCTGAAATGTATTTTTAACAGATAAAGTTAGTCCTCAAAATCAAACATCATCAAAATCAACGGTAATCGAAGCAGAGGTTGGATGTGCCTGGCAAGCCAGAACGAGCCCTTCTTCTATTTCTCCATCGGTAAGAATGCTATTCTTTTCCATTACTGCATTACCTTCAGTGATTTTGCAAATACAAGAACTACACACTCCTCCCTGGCAGGAATAAGGAGCATCGATATCTTGGTCTAATGCTGCATCAAGAATTGTTTTTTTCTGATCCATAACAAAATTAAACTCTTCATCATCTACCAATACTTTAATATTCGATTTTCCTTCAAGATTAGTATCTATTTCTGTTGCAGAAGCACTACTGGTAAAGAGTTCAAAATGGATGTTGTCTTTAGTAATGCCGTTGTCTTGTAAAATTGAAGTTACCGTATTGATCATTTCTTCGGGACCACATAGATAAAATGAAGTAAAAGAAATGTCTTTAAATTTATTTTTTACTACATAATTTACAGTCGATTTTTCTATTCTTCCGAAGTGTGCGTTATCTTCCTGACTTCTACTATATATAAATTCTATAAATAGACGATCAGAATATTTTGCTTGTAATTCTAATAATTCTTTATGAAAAATAGTCTCTTCTGGAGTCTTATTTCCGTATACCAAAACAAAACGACTATTGGGTTCTTCTTCAAGAACTGCTTTGATCATACTCATTACGGGAGTAATACCACTACCTGCTGCAAAAGCAGCATAAGAATTATTTGCCTGGGTATTAGGAGTAATTGAGAAATTACCTTCGGGAGTATGAACTTCGAGCACATCACCCTCTTTTAATTTGTTATTCGCAATAACCGAAAATGTACCTCCGGGTATTTCTTTAACAGTCACTTTAAGAATATTACTTTTTGGAGAACTACAAATAGAATATGCTCTACGTACTTCTTTTCCTTCTACTTCGGTTTTGATAGTAATGTATTGACCTGGGATAAAAGAATAGGCACTCTGTAATGTTGTTGGTACTTCGAATGTTATAGAAACTGCCAAGGGAGTTTCTCGAGTAATATGTTGTATGGGTAATTTATGAAAATCTGACATTGTATTGTACTAAAAAACCTAATTTGAAAACTTCAGTATTAAGGAGAATTCAAAGTAGATAGTTGTATGAGCCCGATACTATATCGGAATCTCATTTTTTAAATTTGTGACAAAAATAGTAAATGCAACCAGAGAAGATAGCCTTTACGAAAAAATTTAAGCAGTTCTTAATTATTTTTTGTAACAAAATCTCGTTTTTGATTACTAAATAGTTAAATACATCTTAACTATGTTTACTCGCTTCATCAATTTACAATGGAAATCTTTTTGGCGATCAGCTTCTTTAACCTCTGGATTATTTATGAAGTTCTTTATGGGATTTTGGGCACTTTGGGTTATTGTAATGATGGCTTCGGGAGGAATTGGCGCCTTTTTTTTAATTAAGGAAAAGCTTAATCTCGATCCTCTAGAAACCATAAACAGGTTTTTGATATATTGGCTAGTCTTTGATTTGCTGTTTCGATATGCCTTGCAAAAAATGCCAGTTATTAATATTAAACCATTACTCATTCTTCCTTTCAAAAAAAGAAAAATCGTTTCATTTGCTTTTGGGAAGACAGTATTTTCATTTTTTAATATTATTCATGCTTTCTTTTTTATTCCATTTTCTATTGTATTAATTGGAAATGAATATCCAGTGTTTGATGTGCTATTATGGAATATTGGATTGACTGCATTAATTTACAGTAACAATTTCCTAAATATCATTTTAAACAAAAAAGACAATCTTATATTTATCATAGGAGGTGTTTTGGCAATTCTAGGAGGATTACATTATTTTGAATATTTTGATATTACGACATATACAGCTCCATTTTTTAAAGGATTATATGAGATTCCTTTTTTGGTATTGATTCCTATAGCGATCCTCTTGTTTTTGATAACTATATCGTTTCGATCCTTTGTAACCGACCTGTATCTGGATGCAGGATTAGCTACTAAAACCAAAAATGTAAAAACAGAAAACCTCGAGTGGTTAGATCGGTTTGGTAAGACCGCAACCTTTCTCAAGAATGATATAAAACTCATAAAAAGAAATAAGCGAGCCAGGTCCACAGTTTTGGTGAGTATTTTATTCTTATTTTACGGATTGTTGTTTTTCACAGGAGCTGTAAAGACATATGACGGACCCGTTTGGAGAATTTTTGCTGCCATTTTTGTTACTGGTGGGTTTCTATTGAGCTTTGGACAGTTCGTACCGAGTTGGGATAGTTCGTATTACCCATTAATGATGAGTCAAAATATTCGCTATAAAGAGTATTTATCTTCTAAATGGTGGTTGATGGTAATTGCAACATTAATCTCTACAGTATTAGCATCTGGATATTTGTACTATGGATGGGAAGTATATCTCGCTATACTAGTTGGAGCAATCTATAATATAGGAGTGAATTCTCATGTAGTATTATGGGCAGGAGCTTATGTAAAAACACCTATTGATTTAACCAGTAACAAAAATGCGTTTGGAGATAAACAAGCTTTTAATGCAAAGACCTTACTATTATCATTGCCTAAAATGGTTTTACCTATGATATTATATGCGATAGGCCATTATGCATATAGTCCTTATGCAGGATATGCTCTGGTAACTGTTGCTGGTATTGCAGGGTTTGCATTTAAAGATGCAGTTTTTAATAAAATAGAAAGTATTTATAGAACAGAAAAGTATAAAACGATCTGGGCATACAAACAAAAAAAATAAAAAACATGATATCAGTACATAACCTAACTAAAACATATACCGGAAATACCGTTCTTAATATTGAATCTCTAGAGATACAGAAAGGAAAGAGTTTTGGTCTGGTGGGTAATAACGGAGCAGGAAAAACAACTTTATTTAGTGCGATATTAGATCTTATTCAACCCACAACGGGATATATCGAAAATAAAGGAATTAAAGTTAGTGAAAGTGAAGAATGGAAATCGGTAACTTCTGCATTTATTGATGAGACGTTCTTGATAGGATACCTTACTGCAGAAGAGTATTTTTATTTTATAGGAGAACTTCGTGGGCAAAATAAAGCCGATGTAGATGCATTATTATCTGGTTTTGAAGACTTTTTTCATGGTGAGATTTTAGGGCAAAAAAAATATTTAAGAGATCTCTCTAAAGGAAACCAGAAAAAGGCGGGTATTGTTGCGGCACTTATTGGTAATCCAGAAGTAATTGTTCTAGATGAACCTTTTGCTAATTTGGATCCAACGACACAAATTCGCTTAAAAAAAATAATTAAAGAACTATCTACAGACCCAAATATCACCGTTTTGGTATCTAGTCATGACTTAATGCATGTTACCGAAGTATGCGAGCGAATTGTAGTGCTGGATAAAGGAGAAGTAGTAAAAGATCTTTCAACATCAGAAGAAACACTTAGAGAACTCGAAGCACATTTTGGTAAGGTGGATAGTTTAGATATAGAATAAATCAAGATTCAGGTTTCTTCCCAAATCTTGATTTAAAAGTCTGAAGATATAATATTAGCAGCTAGAATATGGTGAAGCACAAGCATAAAAAGGCGCATTTGAACAGTTTATGCTTCTGTTTGGATTTTGATATCCTTTAATCATTGGGTCATCAACAGATAACCAGACTGTACGACACACTCCACTAGGTCGATTACCTTCATTAATTTTAAGTAAAGGATCTCCAAATTGATAAACAATTTTTTCTACATAAGCTACATGTCCCTCGGGTATTCCTGTATCCATTATTACCGCCGAACCTACTGTAGGGTTACAACTATTAATTAATTTCATCTTTCCTTTTAAACATCCTGTATTTGTCCATTTGTAATGTGTGTCACAGCCAGAATCCACAGGCATAAGTCTAGAATCTATACTCCTTACATGATGAACACAGTTATTACAGTTTTGCTTTGATGTAGAGGTAGTACCAGGAGAATAATATTCAAGAATAGTTAGGATTTGCTCAGAGGTCAGGTTTTTAAATCGATCATCTTTTGATAAATCGGTATGTGGTTTACTCAAGTCAATTTTGTAATACTCAAAATCTAATTCGGTTCCGATCTCCTCGGAGGAAGTAATCGTGTCTTCTTTGCTACAACTTGTAAATAAAAATATGGCAATAAAGAATATGCTGAAATAAATTTTCATTTCTTGTGGTTTCATAATTATATTATTTTAAAAGTTAAAAAAAGAAGTTTAAGGACAATTTGAAGATGAAGAAAACCCTATAAAGACGTTTCTATACTCATCGGTTGCTATTTCCATTCCTCCACAAAAATGGTATTTTCTATCTTCTCTATATTTAGTGCAAACGCCAAGTAAACAAGAAGAACAAAATTCACGCTGAGGCCTCCAACCAGTGGTGCAATCCATATTTTCTAAAGTAGGTTTTTTTAAGTTGTTGGCATTTAGATTTTCTAATGGAGTCATTAAGAAAATGGATAGTAAAATTGCACATGCTAAGGCAAATGAAGTTTTTAAAAACTGTCCTTTTGATGTTAAGAAATACTTTTTCATGATTTGTTGTATTTAAGTGATTAATAAGTTATTACTCAGTATAAAATTACTAACCAACCATGATCTACAGAATATAAAAACCCAAGTAAGGTGTTAATTTAAATTATTTTTTACTCTTTTTTTATTTAAGTTTCGGTATTTAGAAGGTGTAGTAGAGGTGTGTTTTGTAAAGGCCTTATAAAAAGTTACTTTATTATTAAAACCCGACTCTGTAGCAATAGCTTCTATTTTATAAATATTGTATTCCGTGTCTTTCAATAATTTTTGAGAATACATTACCCGATGCTTGTTCACGTAATCATTAAAATTTTCTTTAATGAATTCAGAAAAGGTTTGTGAAATTTTATAGGGTTTCACATTAAGTTCTTTGGCCAAATAACCAATGGTAAGATCATTTTTTAGAAATATTAAATCATTAATAAACAGCTCATTAATCTTCTTTTGAATATGAACCATATCATTATGATCTAATGTAGAGTTCGAGTATTTTTTTTTGATCTCTTTCAGAAATTGAGGATTGGTATAGAGAATAATCCCAACAACAAAAATCATGATGTTGTTAAACAAATAATAGTAAGCAAATTGACGCCAGCCATCAGCGAACAAAGTAAAGAATGAAATAATTAGAGTAGAACAGATGTATATAATCGCAAGTGTAAATAAGTACACTATTACATTTGATGATAGCTTTGCCCTGTTTTTTATGGTTATATAAATAACGGCAATTGCATATAATAGTTGATGAATGGCCCTAGCGTAATTTATAGGCATAATTTGATCTAAAAAACCATCTCTCATGTATTGTAAACGTTCTTCACTAGGTAGTATCAAAATATCTATTATGAGAATATATATGATTATAAATGCTATAAAATGTAAACCATCAATTTTTGAATATCTGTTTTTATTATAGATAAAAGATTGAAAATGAAACCATAAAAAAGGACCATAAAGAAAACCCATATCGAAATAAAACCATCCCAAAAACTGAGGATATACTATAGATAGTTGGCTGGTTCCATAAAGAAACACTAATATTTCTAAACCAAATATTCCTGAAAATAAACCGATAGTCCAGCTTTTTAGATTTTTAGAATATTTGAAGAAAACCCCTCCAGAAATAAAAAGAATTGTAAGAGCTTGTATGAGGAGAAAATACCTTATGATGGTCATATTGAAAAAATAATGGACAACTCAACTCTTTTTTTAGAACCACTGCGATACTTTAATTTTTGACAAGAGAGAACTGTAAAATACCTTTCAAGATTAAAGGAAAGATACAAAAGGACATGTTTTTTAGCATATAGGGTATTGAAAATTCAATTTCAGCACCCTATATATTTTTTAAGTTAAAAGGAAAAAAAATAATTAATTCCAACATGTACCACCTGGCTGTAGGCCTGGATAAGAATCTAAAAAGCATAATTCTATAGCATAACAACATCCCTGACCTCCAGGGCAATCTTGGTGACTGGTACAATGCCTGTGAGCACCACCCATAATTTTTTGCTGTTGCTTTTTGTCTAGTGCTTTACCAAGGTTTAACAATTTTGATTTCATAATAAGAGTTTTAAGAGATTTTTGCCTTAAACATTTATAGACACTTAAGACATGAGTCTAAAATTTTGATAGCATAATAGTCTATAAAAATCACAATGAATTTATTGAATAATTTTTACCTGGAAAACAAATCACTATTATATTTAATATTTTGATAATCAATAAGATGTTGATGCTGTGATTTCCTTAATTTTCGATGTAATATTTTGATCAATAATCGATATGGTAAAAAAAGAAAGTTTAAGCCGAGAAAAAGATGTTAACAACCGGTTTTTTAACGAAAGAAATGTATTTTTACAACGCACACGTAATTTTTGTGTACAATCAACACACTAAAAGTCAAGTTTTTTAGTTATCACACGTATAAATTTATCTGGTTTGGGCAGAAAATTATTAAAGATCGCGCTGATATTGCTTTTGGCAATTGTAGGATTTGCTTGTTCTCGTAAAAAGGACAAGTTTATAAATCGTACATGGCATGATGTTACGACAAAAAATAATACACTATATAATGGCCGATTGGCTTTTGATATAGGTAAGGAAGATATCGTTCAGTCTTATAAAGACAATTTCTGGGAGTTACTACCTGTAGAAAGGATGATTGTAAGTGAAGATGTTAGACTTCCTAACGAAGTACTTAATAAAAACTTTGATAGAGCAGAGGAGAAAGCAGTAAAAGCAATCCAAAAGCATAGTATGCTTATTGATAATAAGGAACGTAATCCTAAAATCGATGAAGCATTTTTGCTATTAGGTAAGGCTCGTTATTTTGAACAACGTTTTGTGCCGGCATTAGAAGCTTTTAACTACATCTTATATAAATATCCCACAAGTAATACAATCAATCATGCCAAAGTATGGAGAGCCAAAACTAATCTTCGCCTTGATAATAACGATAAAGCGATAGAGGATCTTACCAGAATGATCGAACAGGAGTTTATGAAACCTCAGGATTATGCCGATGCTATAGCTATGATGGCTCAAGCATATATTAACTTAGAAAGAAAAGACTCTGCTGTTACTTATATTACCAAAGCTGCCGTTCATACCAGAAAGAATGAAGAGAAAGGTAGATATCTCTATATAAAGGGACAATTACTAAATGAATTAGGCTATAAAGATAGTGCAAATTACGCTTTTGATCAGGTTATTGCACTCAATAGAAAAGCGCCCAGAAAATATATGATGAATGCCTATATGGCAAAAGCTCGAAATTTTAATTATGAGAATGGCAATAAAGAAGAGTTTCTTGAATTATTAACCGATCTTGAAAAAAATCGAGAAAATCGACCGTTTTTAGATAAAATATACAACCAAAAAGCAGTTTATTTTAAAACTCTGGATTCTATTGATCTGGCTGTAGCATATTATAATAAATCATTACGAACAAAGTCTGAAGATAAATACTTAGAATCCCTTAATTATTATACTCTGGGAGATATTAGTTTTGATAGAAAAGAGTATGCTATCTCTGGAGCGTATTATGATAGCACACTTCAGCGAATGATTGTAGATTCAAAACGGTATAGGGTATTAAAGAAAAAGAGAGATAATCTTGAAGATGTTATTTTATACGAAGGTATTGCCAAAACAAATGACAGTATTCTTACTATTTTGGCTATGTCACCAGAGCAGAGAATAACGTATTATGCAGAGTATACCAATGCGTTAAAAACAAAAGCTATAGAAGAAGAAAAAGCTGCAGAAATTGCCAGAATAAAGGATAACTTGCCTGTAGAACAAAGGTATAGACAGCCAGGTTCTGGATTTGGAACAGATACTAAAGGACCAAGTGTAGAAGGAGGAACTTTCTATTTCTATAACCAAACTACTGTAGCTTATGGTAAAACTGCATTTAAAAGAACATATGGAAACAGAGAGTTACAGGACAATTGGAGAGTTTCGAGTATTTCTAATCCAGGTGCTGTTTCTACAATAGAGAAAGAGAAAAAGGATGAATACTCTATCGATACCGATCCAACATTTGACCCACAAACCTATATTGCTCAATTACCAACCGATCCTTCAGCTATAGATAGTCTTCAAACTGATCGTAACTTTGCCTATTATCAACTTGGGGTTATATATAAAGAAAAATTTCAGGAATATGGTTTAGCTATAGATAAATTCGAAAATCTATTGCAGAGCAATCCCGAAAAACGATTAATTATTCCTTCTAAATATAATTTGTACAAAATCTATTTGGCACAAGGAAACGCCTCGAGGTCCAATGCAATGATGCAGGATATTATTAATAATCATGGAGAATCGAGATATGCCAAAATTCTTCAGAATCCTGATGAAGCATTAAAGGATGATGAAAACAGCCCTAAATTTATATATAATAGGTTGTATAGAGATTTTCAGAACCAAAAATATGCATCTGTAATAAAAGAAAGCGATGAGATGATTATAAAATTTGGCGGAGATGAAGATTTTTTACCCAAATTCGAATTATTAAAAGCTCAGGCGATAGGAAGATATAGAGGATTTGAAGCGTATAAAGAAGCACTTAATTATGTATCTCTTAATTACCCTCAAAGCCCCGAAGGTAAAAAGGCACAGGTAATCTACCAGGTTACGATTCCGCAAATTCGGGATAATGCATTTTTGACCAATACAGATGAGCAGAATAACCATAAGTTGATTTATGCATTTTCTACTTTTGGAAACAATCAAGCGCAAGCATTAAAAGAACAAATAGAAGCCATTATCAAAGAACTTCGATATGAGAAAATGAAAGTTTCCTTAGATGTATATAATAAAGATCAACAATTTGTAGTTGTACATACAAACGGAAGTAGATTAGCAGCAGAAGGATTTGGGGAATTGTTGTCTTTGGGTAAAACCGAAGACACCCGTGGTGTAGATTTAACAAAGTGGAACAGGAAAAAGAAATATTATGAAAAAGTAGAGGCTACGTATTTTACGATAGCATCTCCGAATTATCGAGTACTTCAGATTCATAAAAATCTTGAAGAATATGCTCAATCAGAACCAGAATTAGAACCAGAAACCGAATAATCATTTAATCCCCCTTATATATTATGTTTTCAGACAATAAAAAAGGAAGAGATTACGGCAGTACGACCGATTTCTCTCGTAACCAAAACAAAATCTCAGAAGGAACTAAAATCATAGGAGATGTTATTTCTGAAGGAGGTTTTAGAATTGAAGGTACTATCGAAGGAACTTTTAAAACTACTGGCAAAGTAGTAGTAGGAACATCAGGCTTTATTAAAGGTACGTTAGAGTGCTCTGATGCAGATTTCGAAGGTAAGTTCTCAGGAACTCTTAACGTATCAAATACCTTATCTTTAAAACCAACGGCACATATCGAAGGCGAAGTTACTGTAGGTAAATTGGCTGTTGAACCAGGAGCAAACTTTAATGCATCTTGTTCTATGAAAGGTAATGTGAAATCTTTGAGTAAGCCTAGTGAACAGAAACCTTCACAATCGCAAACAACACAAGGACAAGGAAAATCAGCTTAGATTAGAAGTTTGTATTTACTGTATTAGGTTTTCTCTTGATTGCCGTGAATACAAACTTCTAATATAAAAAATCTAACTATAAATTAGTTATAGGACACCAAAGAGAGCATTTCTCCTCATAGAGCCAAAGCAGAAGAAAACTTCTCTTTAGTAAATAATCTCGAGCGATTTAGTGATTACTTATTTTGGTCATGATATTGGGAGATGGGATCAGACAATAGATTTTCTGTATACTTAGAATGCTTATTTAAAGTAATACTTTTTCTTAATAAAAAGAACCTTGAAAAAAAATAATCGAGGTAAAAAAGCCTTTAATAAATACATTGCCCTTACAGGGATAGCTTTCCAAATGGGAGCTACCATATTCCTGTGTGCTTACGCCGGAAAAAAACTAGATGCCTATTATGAATTGGATAAACAATGGTTTACCATGGGATTTATACTCTTTGGAGTAACCGCATCTATATATTTGGTGATTAAGCAACTCAATCGGATTAATAAATCTGATTGATTATTATAATGCATCACTATTAGATTTTTAAATTCCTTAAATGCTTCTATACTATTTAGAAAATTTAGATATTTGATGAGTTTATTTTTTGAATAAAGAATTTTAATACGCTAATGGGAAAGAACGTATTCCGTTTTTTATTTCTTTTCACTATTGTAATAGCAGGCAGTTATATGATCCATATGGGTATCATAAACACCTTTTTGCTCGAAAGAAATATCAATATTATCAAGCTTTCATATGTATTCAATAGTGCATTCACCTTTGTCTTTACAATAGTTATACTAGTGCTAAGCAAAAAATTTAAAGACCAACTTGGTTTTATTTTTATGGCCGGTAGCCTTATAAAAATAGGAGTTTTTATGGCTGTCAGTAAGCTTAATGATTTCGAAATCAATAAAAATGTCTTTCTTGATTTTTTTATAGCCTATCTAATCTGTTTAATCCTCGAAGTCTATTATGTTTCAAAAATTTTGAATTCTACTAAATAATTGATTTTCAGAAACTTAATCATTTACGGATAATCTTAAACTTATTTAGTCAAAATAGTTTAAGAATCTAACATAATTATGTACATTTGCACCGAAATTTAGGAACCGAAATTTTACGCGTAATGCAAAAACGTACTGTAGTTAAAATTTTATTGATTTTTAGTCTGGTCTTTACGACAGGAAACTTATTCGCCAAAGAATCCGAGAAAAAGGAAAATGAAGGAGAAGGAGGTTTAAAAGAACGAATCAAAGAATTTGTAGATCATCACCTTCAAGACTCTTATGATTTTACATTGTTTTCTGATGAAGAAGCAAACAAGCATTATGGCTTTCCTTTGCCTGTGATTTTATGGGATAATGGACTAAAAGTTTTTTCTTCCTCTAAATTTCACCATGGTGAATCTGTTGCCGAAGTTGATGGTAATTATTATAAGTTATACCATTCAAAAATTTATAAAACAGATGCATCAGGTACGATCAATTATGATGAAGATCATCACGCTACCAATGCAAAGCCACTTGATTTTTCTATTACAAAAAATGTTGTAAGTATGCTATTGATTAGTTTACTTATGTTTTTTATGTTTAGAAGTCTTGCTAAATCATATAAGAAAAATAACGGTATCCCTACAGGAGTAGGACGTTTCTTAGAGCCTTTGGTTTTGTTTATAAGAGATGATATAGCTATTCCTAATATTGGAGAACATAAATATAAGAAGTACATGAGCTTTTTGCTTACCGTTTTCTTCTTTATTTGGTTTTTAAACCTTTTAGGAATGACTCCTCTGGGAGTTAATGTTACAGGAAATATTGCAGTAACTTTTGCATTAGCATTAATTGTATTTTTAATCACTAATTTAACAGCGAATAAAAATTACTGGGGTCACATTTTCTGGATGCCAGGTGTGCCAACTTTTATGAAAGTTGTTTTAGCACCTATAGAATTGTTAGGAGTTTTTATCAAGCCATTTTCATTAATGATTCGTTTATACGCGAACATGACTGCAGGTCACGTAGTACTAATGAGTATTATTGGAATGATATTCATATTTAAAAACTGGATAGGTAGTCCATTGTCATTTGGATTAGCTTTTGCGTTATCAATATTAGAATTATTGGTTGCAGCATTACAAGCTTATATATTTACGATGTTGTCTGCGCTATACTTTGGTATGGCAAATGAAGAAGCGCATCACTAGAATTTGAACGTTTAATTTTTAATTATATAATTATGGAAATTCCAAATATTGTTGGAGCAGGTTTAATCGTAATCGGAGCTGGTATTGGTATCGGTAGAATCGGTGGACAGGCGATGGACGCTATCGCTCGTCAGCCAGAAGCTTCTGGTAAAATCCAAACAGCTATGCTTATTGCAGCAGCACTTATTGAAGGTATTGGATTTGCAGCGTTATTCGCAGCTTAATTTACAAACAACAGCTATAACGGTTGGTTATAGCTGTTGTTAATTAGATTTTTAAAATTAAACACTAAAGAAATTAATATCATTAATAATGGAGAAGTTAATAAATGATTTTTCGTTTGGTCTGTTTTTCTGGCAGATCTTAATCTTTGTAGGTTTACTATTATTATTAAGAAAATTTGCATGGAAACCTATTTTAGAGGCTGTAACTAATCGTGAAGAAGGAATCAAAAATGCATTAGAGTCTGCAGAAGAAGCAAGAAAAGAAATGCAAAACCTTCAGGCAGATAATGAGCGAATCTTAAATGAAGCGAGAGCAGAACGTGATGGGATGCTTAAAGAAGCTAGACAGCTTAAAGAAAACATGATCTCTGATGCAAAGTCTGAAGCACAAGCAGAAGCTGATAAAATTGTAGCACAAGCGCAAGCTACTATCGCTAGTGAGAAAAAGGCAGCAATTGCAGATCTTAAGAATCAGGTAGCAGGACTTTCTGTAGAGATTGCAGAAAAAGTAGTGAGAAAAGAATTATCTGGTAAGGACAAGCAATTAGAATTGGTTGAGTCTATGCTAGAGGATGTTACTTTAAATTAAACTAAATGAGTAGAGCAGCAATACGTTATGCTAAAGCAGTTTTGAGCCTGGCTCAAGATAAAAAAGCTACTGAAGATGTTCAGAAGGATATGCAAAGTATTATCGTGACTATTAGCGATAGCGCCGAGCTCAGAATGGTGTTAAGTAGTCCATTGATCAAAAGTGAAGTAAAACTTGCTTCATTACGTGAGATCTTTAAAAGTACTGGTGAGATTACACAAAAACTTTTTGATGTATTAATCGAGAATAAAAGAGTGAACTTGTTAGATGATGTAGCAAAGCAATACAGTATTTTGTTTGATCAGTTAAACAACACTCAGGTTGCAAAAGTAACTACCGCAGTACCACTGGATAAAGGATTAAGCGCTAAAGTTTTGGCCAAGATTAAAGAATTAACAGGTAACGAAGCTACTATAGAAAATGTAATCGATGAAAGTATTATCGGTGGATTTATTCTTAGAGTAGGTGATTTACAGTATAATGCAAGTATAGCAAATAAGCTTACAAACTTAAGAAGAGAATTAAGCAATTAATACATACATTTTAAAATATAAATTTAATAATAAGAGAATGAGTGTTCAAACTCGTTCTTTCAAACTATTATAAAATGGCAGAAGTGAATCCTGCTGAAGTATCAGCAATATTAAAACAACAATTATCTGGATTTGAAGCATCAGCTTCATTAGAAGAGGTAGGAACGGTATTACAAATAGGTGATGGTATCGCCAGAGTATACGGATTGTCTAATGCTCAATATGGAGAATTAGTACAGTTTGAATCTGGTTTAGAAGGTATCGTACTTAACTTAGAAGAAGATAATGTTGGGGTAGTACTTTTAGGTTCTTCAACTGAAGTTAAAGAAGGTGCAACTGTAAAACGTACACAACGTATTGCATCAATTAACGTTGGAGAAGGAATTGTAGGTCGTGTAGTGGATACATTAGGTAGCCCTATCGATGGTAAAGGTGCGATCGAAGGTGAAACTTTCGAAATGCCATTAGAACGTAAAGCTCCTGGAGTAGTTTTTCGTCAACCAGTAAATGAACCTCTTCAGACAGGGATCAAGTCTATCGATGCGATGGTACCAGTAGGGCGAGGACAGCGTGAATTAGTAATTGGTGACCGTCAGACAGGAAAAACAACAGTATGTATCGATACTATTCTTAATCAAAAAGAATTTTATGATGCTGGTGAACCAGTATATTGTATATATGTAGCTATAGGGCAAAAAGCATCTACAGTAGCATTAATTGCTAAAGTACTAGAAGATAAAGGTGCAATGGCATATACTACTATCGTAGCGGCTAATGCATCAGATCCTGCTCCAATGCAGGTATATGCTCCATTTGCTGGTGCTGCGATCGGAGAATATTTCCGTGATACAGGACGTCCTGCTTTAATTATCTATGATGATTTATCTAAGCAGGCAGTAGCATACCGTGAAGTATCTTTATTATTACGTCGTCCACCAGGTCGTGAGGCCTATCCTGGAGATGTTTTCTATCTTCACTCTAGATTGTTAGAGCGTTCTGCAAAAGTAATTGCAGATGATACTATTGCTAAAGATATGAATGACCTTCCTGATTCTTTAAAAGATAAAGTAAAGGGTGGTGGATCATTAACAGCATTACCAATTATCGAAACGCAAGCAGGTGATGTATCTGCGTATATCCCTACAAACGTAATTTCGATTACAGATGGTCAGATATTCTTAACATCAGATTTATTTAATTCTGGTGTACGTCCGGCAATTAATGTAGGTATCTCGGTATCTCGTGTAGGAGGATCTGCACAGATTAAGTCAATGAAAAAAGTAGCAGGTACACTAAAATTAGATCAAGCACAGTTTCGTGAATTAGAAGCATTTGCTAAGTTCGGATCTGACCTTGATGCTGCTACCTTAAACGTAATCGAAAAAGGAAAGCGTAACGTAGAGATTCTTAAGCAAGCACAAAATGATCCATATACTGTAGAAGATCAGATTGCAATCATCTATGCAGGTTCTAAAAACCTATTAAGAGATGTGCCTGTAAATAAAATAAAAGAATTTGAAAGTGATTATATAGAATATCTTAATGCTAAGCATAGAGATACACTAGATACTTTAAAAGCAGGAAAATTAACAGACGAGGTAATCGATGTGTTAATGGCTGCTTGTAAAGAAATTTCAGCAAAATATAAAAACTAGTATTAAAGTACAGCGTATTGGATTCTAATACGCTGTACTTAATAAAATAAAGTTTACTATTTAGAATGGTGTTGATCTAGAAAGTTCTCATTACTAACTACTCAATACTCAATACTAAGAAAAATGGCAAATTTAAAAGAATTACGTAGTAGAATTACCTCTGTATCTTCAACGATGCAAATTACCAGTGCCATGAAAATGGTATCTGCAGCAAAGTTGAATAAGGCACAGATGGCGATTACTGCAATGCGTCCTTATGCAGATAAACTTACCGAGCTATTGCAAAGCTTAAGTGCTTCGCTAGAAGGAGATAGCGCAAGTGCATATGCAGAAGAACGCGAAGTGAATAAAGTATTGATAGTAGCAATTGCTTCTAATCGTGGTCTAGCTGGTGCTTTTAACTCTAATATTGTTAAAGGGGTAAGAGAGCTATATCAAAATGAATATGCAGGTAAGCAAGTAGATTTTGTTACCATAGGTAAAAAAGTCAATGATGTTGTTTCAAAAACACATACAGTAGTTGCAAATAGAAGCTCGGTGTATGATGATCTTACTTTTGCTAATGTTTCAGATATTGCAGAAGAACTAATGGAGTTATTCAGTAATGGTTCTTGTGATAAGATCGTTATTGTATATAATAAATTTAGAAATGCAGCTTCTCAGGATGTTACTACAGAGCAATTCTTGCCAATTGTACCTGTAGAAAGTGATAAGAATGTAAATCTAGATTATATCTTCGAACCTTCTAAGGAAGAGATTGTAGAGCAATTAATCCCTAAGTCACTTAAAACACAATTGTATAAAGCAATACGAGACTCATTTGCATCAGAACATGGAGCACGTATGACAGCGATGCATAAAGCAACAGATAATGCTACAGAGCTTAGAGACGCACTTAAATTATCATATAACAAAGCAAGACAAGCTTCTATTACTAATGAAATTTTAGAGATTGTTGGTGGTGCCGAAGCTTTAAATAACTAATTGTAGTTTAGTATTGATTCAGCTTAGCTAGAATTTAGTATAATAAAATACCAAGACCTCATAAGTTTTCTTATGAGGTTTTTTGTTTTTTCAACAGGTATTTTGCCTATTTCCCTATCTTTAGCGAAACTAAAATTACCAAGACTATGTTTTTGGTATCAATTTTGTTTTTCAATACTTAAAATATCAAAAATGATAAATTTGAGAACAATAAGTACAACAATTGGTGTTTTGTTAGTCCTGATAACATATACACAATGTGCCAGCAGTCAACAAATCGATATGAAAACTCCAATAGTTATTAAAGATGTTTATTTTCAGAAATGGGTAGCCGGTGTTGAAGGCGGTGGTTCTGGTTTTATGCTATATATAGAAGTTAATTCGACATCAGATGTGCAATTAGAGTATGCGTATTTTAAAGGGAAAAAGATAGAACTGGGGCATAAAACCAATGAGCTTGTATATGTAGGTCATCATACTTACCCTTCTAGAAGGCAAGATCTGATTATGAGTGATGATCCTAAGAAAGAGTTTAACAACCAGTTACCGGCAGTTGAAAAAAAGCCTCCTTTCGAACTTAAAGATAATGAATGCATTGTTGCGTATACCAAAGAGGGTAAAAAAGGGTATTTCAAATTAAATAATGTACCCGAAAAAGAATTGCAAGCGTATCCGACCAGAAAGAGTCAGTAAATTGTATTGCTGTACTATTGGAAACTGTAAAGAACAACTAGTCATATATTGATGTATTTAGAGAGACAATACATAACTAGAAATACTATTTTTTTGAATAAAAGAGAATAATCAACACTATAAATTTATAAATAGGAAATGAAAAAAGTAATTACTTTATTGGTATGTGCAACACTATTGTTAGGAAGTTGTGCCGATGCTAAAAAAGAAAAAACAGAATTGAAAAAGGAAGCTTCTTTGCCTAAGTATGAAGAAGAACCACATTCTTTTGCACAACCGAATAAAGCTGCAATAAAACATTTAGATTTAAATATAGATGTTGATTTTGAAAAAGAAATCATTAGCGGAAGTGCTACTTATCAAATAGAAAACAATAACGCTTCAGAAATCATTTTGGATGTTAAATTTTTGGAAATCGAAAATGTACAGGCAGACGAAGTGGATACCAAGTTTGTATTAGGAAGATTTGACGAATACCTAGGGCAGCCACTAAAAATTGATATTCAAAACACCACAAAAACAATAACAGTTCAATATAAAACCACGAATAAAACTGAAGCATTACAATGGTTAAGTCCACAACAAACTGCCGATAAAACACATCCATTCTTATTTACGCAGGGGCAAGCAATATTAACTAGAACCTGGATTCCTATACAGGATAGTCCGCAGATAAGAATAACGTATAATGCTACAGTAAGTGTCCCATCAGACCTGATGGCAGTAATGAGTGCAGAAAACCCAAAAGAGAAAACAGAAAATGGAGAATATCAATTTAGAATGAAACAACCTATCTCTCCGTATCTCATTGCACTGGCAGTTGGAGATATTGAGTATAAGGCGATTAGTGACAGAACTGGAGTCTATGCTGAGAAATCTATGGTAGATGCTGTTCATAATGAGTTTTCGGATATGGAAAAAATGGTTGTTGCGGCCGAAAAATTATATGGAGAATATGCTTGGGAGCAATTTGATGTGATCGTATTACCACCAAGTTTTCCTTTTGGAGGAATGGAAAACCCACGTTTGACTTTTGCTACCCCTACACTAATAGCTGGGGATAAAAGTTTAACATCTGTTATAGCACATGAATTGGCACATTCCTGGTCAGGGAATTTGGTTACGAATTCAACCTGGGATGATTTTTGGCTTAATGAAGGGTTTACAGTTTATTTTGAAACCCGTATAATGGAAGAATTGTATGGAGTAGACAGGGCAAATATGTTAGCATTAATTAGTAGACAAAGTTTGGATGATGAAATAGAAGGTTTTAAATCAACACCAGATGAAACTAAATTAAAACTGAACTTAAAAGGGCGAAATCCAGATGATGGTATGAATAGTATTGCCTATGAGAAAGGATACTTATTTTTAAGAACATTAGAAGAAACAGTAGGGCGTGAAAAATTTGATAAATTCCTTAATAATTACTTTCAAACACATGCCTTCTCTACTATAAGTACAGAGAAATTCATTGTTTTTTTGAATGAAAATTTACTGAGTAAAGAGAATATTAAATTTAATGCTGATGAGTGGATTTATAAAGCAGGTGTTCCGAATAATGAAGCGATTGCAAAATCAGACAAATTTGATAAGGTCTTAGAAGCGTTAACACAATTTATCACAAATAATAAGGTAGATGTAAAAATTACCGAAAATTGGACAACCCAGGAATGGGTATATTTTGTTCGCAATTTTCCAAAAGATATAAATGAAAAACATTTAGCCATGTTTGATAAAGCTTTTGATCTAACGAATGCTACCAATTCTTATATTGCAATGGTTTGGTACGAACAATCCATAAATCATGATTACCATGGTAATCATGTAGATAAAAAAATTGAAGATTTTCTTATTACTGTAGGACGTCGTTGGTATGTTTCTACTATTTTTAAAGCGTATCAACGAAACAATAAAACAAAAGAAGCATTACTTATTTATGAGAAAGCTCGACCAAACTATCATTCTGTCACCGTAAATACTATTGATGATATTTTAGGTGTTAAGAAGTAATTTTTATTAGTTTTTAGTAACGAACTCGTTTAAGTTTTTCAATTGGTTAAAAAAATTAAACGAGTTCGTTGGTAAGAAAAACGCAACAATACGTAAGACAAAAAAATGTATTTTTACAACTATAAGTACACCGCCAATTGAGCATATTTCAGAAACTCTTTAAGCAAACTTTTATCTATGGGCTGGCAACAGTGCTTCCGCGCATGTTGTCTTTTCTGTTAGTCCCTCTGTATACAGATTTGTTACCAACAGGAGAATACGGTAAGATTTCTATTATATTTTCGTATTTCGTGTTATTCAATGTGATACTGGCTTATGGTATGGAAACCGCTTTTTTTAGGTTTTTTAATAAAGAATCTGATAAAGATGCAGTAGTAAGTACATCTGCAATATCTTTGGTGATCTCATCATTTTGTTTTTTTGTTTTAGCCTTGCTATTTAGAAACCAAATAGCAATACTTACCGATATAAGAGTTGATTACATTACCTTGGTAATTTGGATTCTTTTATTAGATGCTTTAGTAATTATCCCCTTTGCATGGCTAAGAGCAAATGAAAAGCCAATGCGCTATTCGTTGATTAAAATTCTAAATGTAATCGTTAACCTGGGGCTGAATGTCTTTCTCTTACTGTACTTAAAAACAGTATCAAAAGATTTTTCGATACTAAAGAGCATCACAATAGAGAATTATGAGATCAATTATATCTTCATTTCTAATTTGATTGCGAGCGGATTAACATTAGTATTATTGATTCCTTTCTATAGTAAGATTAAGTATCGTTTTAACCGAGTGCTTTGGAAAAAAATGATGAACTACGCTTTTCCGATTCTTATTGCAGGAGTTGCATACTCTATTAATGAAACGTTTGATAGGATTTTGTTGGATTACCTGTTGCCAGAAGATGTAGCTGATCATTTGGTGGGGGTATATTCTGCCTGTTATAAACTGGCATTGTTTATGACTTTGTTTGCTACAGCTTTTAGATTAGGAATAGAACCATTTTTCTTTAACTACTCCGAAAATAAGAATGCTCCCGAAACCTATGCCAGAATTACCAAATACTTTGTAGCTTTTGGGGCGGTTATTTTGCTTGGGGTGATCGTTTTTGTACATTTATTAAAAGACCTCATCATAAGAGATCAGGCATATTGGGAGGCCGTTAAAATTGTTCCGATAATTTTATTAGCCAATCTCTGCCTCGGGATATACCATAACCTTTCTGTATGGTATAAAATTACAGATAGAACTAAGTTTGGAGCCTATATTTCTGTAATAGGGGCTATAATTACATTAGTATTAAACTTTATTTTAATACCAAAATATAGTTACCTTGGATCAGCTATAGCAACACTAGCGGCTTATGGATCTATGATGATGTTATCATGGTATTATGGTAAAAAATATTACCCTATTCCTTATAATCTTAAAAAGATAGGAATGTATCTTTCTATATCTATTACCTTTTCGATTTTATCATTTTATGTTTTTGATAGTAATTATATAATTTCTATCCCATTGTTACTTGGGTTTTTAGTAATTTTGTACGCCTCAGAAAAGAAAGAATTAAAACAAATTTTAAAAAGATAAGTCTGGTTAAAATTTTGACTCTTACCGCTTATGGCAAAGTAGTCTAACTTTTACAGGATAATTAGGATATCAATATGCAGATAAAAATAATTAATCAATCATCTCACGATCTACCTCATTACGAAACTATTGCTTCGGCAGGAATGGATCTAAGAGCACATATAACAAAATCAATAACGCTAAAACCACTAGAGCGTACAATTGTAAAAACCGGATTGTTTATAGAGTTACCGATTGGGTATGAAGCACAAGTGCGTCCACGTAGTGGATTAGCAGCCAAAAAAGGGATTACAGTACTTAATGCACCAGGAACAATAGATGCAGATTACCGGGGAGAGATTGGGGTGATTTTAGTAAATCTGTCGAATGAAGATTTTACTATTCAGAATGGAGAACGAGTAGCCCAAATGGTAATTGCAAAACACGAACGGGCAGAATGGATCGAGGTAACAGAATTATCAGAAACAATTAGAGGAGAAGGAGGATTTGGAAGTACAGGAGTTAAATAAAACAACAATCATCATAAAACCAATTTAAAATAGCATGAAAATCATAGTACCAATGGCAGGAAGAGGATCGAGACTAAGACCTCATACGCTCACAGTTCCTAAACCATTAATTCCGGTTGCCGGAAAACCAATAGTACATCGGTTAGTATCTGATATTGCTAAAGTTTTAGGAGAACCAGTTGAGGAAATAGCCTTTGTATTAGGTGATCCTGCTTTTTTTGGAGATGATGTAGTAGAAAGTTTAACAACATTGGCAGAAAGCCTGGGAGCAAAAGCATCTATTTATAGGCAAGATCAACCCTTGGGAACAGGACACGCTATTATGTGTGCCAAAGAATCTTTGTCAGGACCTGCAGTAATTGCTTATGCAGATACACTGATTAGAGCAGATTTTAACCTCGATAAAAATGCAGACTCTGTAATTTGGGTAAAACAAGTAGGCCAACCAGAAGCTTATGGTGTCGTAAAACTAAACGATAGTAACGAGATTGTAGAATTAGTAGAAAAGCCTAAAGAATTTGTGTCCGACCTGGCGGTAATAGGTATATACTATTTTAAAGATGTGGCAGTTCTTAAAAACGAATTGCAGTATGTTCTGGATAATAACATTATTAACGGGGGAGAATATCAAATTAATGATGGAATTAAAAGAATGATGAGTAATGGAAAAGTATTTGTAACCGGACAGGTAGATGAATGGATGGACTGCGGAAACAAAAATGTGACCGTAGAAACAAATACAAGAATGCTGGGATTTTTACAAAAAGATGGAGAACATTTGGTTAGTAATGAAGTTACACAAGAAAACTCAACTGTTATCGCTCCATGCTATTTGGGTGAAGGAGTAACGTTAAAAAATGCTACTATTGGGCCCAATGTTTCGATAGGAAAAGGGTGTACAATCGAGAATGCAATAATCAAAAATAGTCTGATTCAGACCAAAACTGTCATAAAAAATGCTAACTTAGACAATGCTATGATTGGAAACAATGCTGTTTATGATGGAAACTTCACTACAGTGAGTATTGGAGACTATTCTATTTTGGAATAATTTATGATACAATATCAGTATTGCAGAACACAGTTTATGATTAACTATTGGAAACATATATGTCTTTTATTTCTATTCTTTTGGGGTGGGAGTACTATGGTTCTATCTCAGGATATAGAGCCTAAACAAGAGATAAATATCGACGATCTGGGAAATGTTTCTGACGAATTTCAAGAGAATTTTTTTGAGGCGCTAAAACAAAAAGCGATTACCAATTACGATAAGGCAATTGAAGCCTTAGAGAAATGTATAAAAATCGACCCTAAACCCGATTTTTTATATTTAGAATTAGGTAAGAATTATTTAGAGTTAAAACGATATCAGGATGCAGAAGATAATTTCGTAAAAGTATTAGATGCTAAGCCCAATAACAGGTTTATCCTCGAGCTTTTGTTCGAAGTTTATTTTCAACAACGAAAATACCAGGAATCAATAGGTGTAGTAGAAAAGTTAGTTGCATTCAACCCTATGTTCAAGGAACAGTTGGCCAATTTGTACTTTCTAGAAAAACGATATGAAGAAGCATTAATCGTTCTTGATGAATTAGATGACGAATTTGGAGCCGATGATTATCGCAATCGGTTACGAAAAAGGATCTCCTCAAAAATTATTAATCCCAATGGTCAAATTAGTAGACTAGAGAAAAAAATAAAAGAAAAACCTAAGGTAGAGCAAAATTATTTAAACCTGATTTACCTGTATAGTAAGGATAATCAAAAAGAAAAAGCGTTTGAAACGGCTAAATTACTATTAAAGAAAAAGCCAAAATCAGAATTCGTACATCTGGCACTATATAAATTTTATCTTGAAGAAAATAATTTTGAACAAGCTATTAGTTCGATGAAGATTGCTTTAAAAAGTAATAAAATAGATGTCGAATCAAAATATAAAGTGATTAACGATTTTTTACCGTTTCTAGATAAGAATCCTCAATACGAATCTCAATTAACAGATATTGTTTCGTTGCTCTCTAATGGTCAAAATAATGGAAAAGTCTTTACAGAATTAGGCCATTATTATTATAAAAATGACAAAAAAGAGCAAGCACTCAATTTTTATGAACGAGGAATTAAAAGTAATGCCAATGACTTTATATTGCTAAAAAGAATATTATTATTACAACTAGACTTAAAGCGATATGAAAAAGTAGAAATAGGAAGCGAATTAGCTTTAGAAATGTATCCTGCACAACCTATTTTCTATTTGGCCAATGGCGTAGCATTAATTCGCCTCGAAAAAGCGGCTGAAGCTATCGAGATTCTTACTATAGGTATAGATTACGTGATAGATGATCTAAAGATGGAATCAGACTTTTACCAACAAATAAGTGAGGCATATCGCAACTTGGGAGATACTACAAAAGCTTCAGAATATCAACAAAAAGTAAATCAACTTCAGAAAAAATCATAAGCGGGTAATGAACAGAATATTTTATCTATTGTGCATTGCTATGATGATGCTTAATTCTTGTAAGGGAACCAAAGCAGTAAGTGCGTCGGGAATCAAAAAACTAAATGCAGAAAAGATAATTGCAAATCACTACAATCGATCTTTTAATTTTAAAACACTTAATACCCGTATAAAAGTAAGATATGATAATGGCAAACAATCTTATAGTCCTAATGCTACACTGCGAATAGAAAAAGATAAAACCATTTGGATTAGTGTAAAGATGTTGGGTATTACGTTGGCAAAGGCACTCATTACACCAGAAAAAGTAAGCTACTACGAGAAAATCAATAACACCTATTTTGAAGGAGATTTTAAATTGCTAAGCGATTGGTTGGGCACAGATCTGGATTATAATAAAGTACAGCAGATGCTTTTAGGACAAGCGTTGTTTAACCTAAGAAAGGATAAATATAAATCTTCAATAACAGGAAAAGCGTATCAATTACGACCTAAGACAGAATTAGCACTTTTTGAACGATTGTTTTTAATACATCCGGATACCTTCAAAATGTATTCACAACGATTAAAACAACCGATCGAAAATAGAGATCTAACGATTAATTATCAAAGCTATCAAAAAGTAGGAAATCAGGATTTTCCGAAAGAAATCTATATTGAAGCACTGCAGGAAAAAGAAAAAACCATGATTGAGATAGATTATAAAACGGTAGATTACAATGCTAAGGTGAGTTTTCCGTTTAAAATACCATCAGGGTATAAGCAAGTCACTATTCAATGAGGTTTTTAAAGATTATATATTTCGTAGGTTTATTACTGGTTTTTAGTCCATCTTTTTCTCAAAGTAGCAAACAACAGCAGCTCGAAGAAGAGCGCCAACGACTTAGAGAAGAGATCGAACAAATGAAAGAGCTACGTGCTAACAACAAACGTAAAGAGCGTTCTGTTCTTTATGAAGTAGAAACGATCAACTCACAGATAGGAACACGTAAAAATCTAATAAAAATAACCAATCAACAAGCTAATTTATTGACCCGGGAGATCAATACGAATTTTAAAAAAATAGAGGCATATCGTAAGGAACTTACAGCACTTAAAAAGGATTATGCCAAGATGATTTCAAAATCTTATAAGAGTAAATCTCATCAAAGTAGAATTATGTTTTTGCTTTCTTCTTCAGATTTTTCTCAAGCCTATAAGCGATTACAATATATGAAACAGTATAACGAACATCGCAAAGAGCAAGCAAACCGAATAGAAAATAATACCAGGGAGCTTCAGACGTTAAATACAGATCTGTCGAGACAAAAAAAAGAAAAGCAAGTACTGATCGAAGAGAATCGCGAAGAACAGAATAAGCTTAAAGAAGAGAAAAAGGAGCAACAAATTTTGATGACTTCTATTCGCAAAAAACAAGGCACCTACACAAAGCAAATCAAGAAAAAAGAACAACAAGCCAGTGCTATTGATAAAGCAATTGAGAAATTGATTCGGGAAGCCATAGCTAGAGCGAATAAAAAAGCAGGTAAAAAAGTAACCAAAAAAGGATCTGCAACCACATTTGCACTTACTGCTGAGGCCAAAATATTGGCCGATAATTTTACATCTAATAAAGGAAAATTACCTTGGCCTGTAGGAACAGGAAGAATAACAAAGAAATTTGGGCGTCAGCCTCATCCTACGCTTCCTAATATACAAATTAATAGTAGTGGGGTAGAAATTGAAACAAGGTCGGGAGAACCTGCGAGAGCGATTTTTGAAGGAGAAGTAATCGCTATACAAAAACTTAAAGGAGCGAGTCGTTTGATACAAATACGACATGGTAATTATATCACCACCTATTATAATATCGAGAATATTAGTGTTAAAGAAGGGCAAAAAGTAGCAACAAAACAAGCAATAGGTGAGGTGCGTACTAACCCAACAACTGGTAGAGCAATTATGAAATTCTTAATCTATCAAAATGCAAAACGATTAAATCCTCAAAGTTGGATTTATAAGATGTAATGAGTGTATAGTCTATACAAACAATGCTTTTAACTCTGTAGCATCACTAGGATTCATTTTTCCTGCCAGAACCAGACTCAATTGCTTACGGCGTAAAGCGGCATCATACCGCTGTTTTTCGAGCTCTGTCTCTGGGGTTATTGAAGGTACGGCTACTGGATTTCCACTTTCATTTACAGCAACAAAAGTGTAGATAGCCTCATTGGCTTTAGTTTTATCTCCACTCTGGCGATCTTCTACCCAAACATCTATATATACTTCCATCGAAGATCTAAAAGCTCTGGAAACTTTTGCTTCGACGGTTACAACACTACCTAGTGGGATAGCCTTATTAAAAGCAACATGATTTACAGAGGCAGTTACCACAATTCGTCGAGAATGTCTACCTGCTGCAATTCCTGCTGCACGATCCATACGAGCTAAAAGTTCTCCTCCAAATAAGTTATTTAAAGGGTTGGTTTCTCCTGTTAGTACCAAATCGGTTAAAGTAGTAAGAGATTCTGAAGGATGTCTGGATTCCATGCAATTTTAAATTTTTTGCAAAGATATGCGGTAATACCATAATGAGAAAATTATAAATGGTATTAATTCATGAGTATTTAAATTTCATCTTAAAGTATTCTATTGCGGTCACGACAGAATACTTACACTATATAATTGTAGTATGATTTTTGGATTACTTTTTAATCAATAACCAAGCTTTAGGGCTTTGTTCTCTTTTAATTCTGGCTAGCGCTTGTACCGCTTCAGAACGGTTTTCATAACTTTCGTATGCTACCTGGTGTAAACCATATCTGTTTACTCCAATAAGATGCGCATTAAACCCTTGCGCTTTAAGTTTTTGTACTTTACTATCTGCATTAGATGCAATTCTAAAAGCACCGGCTACGATATGAAAACTTCCTGATACAGTATTAGATACTTCAGGAGTTGTAGTAATGTTTTCTTTGCCTTTTATAATATTAAGATTAATGGCAGGGAGCGGGTTAGAAATTTCAAAAGTAGCCTCTTGTATCCTGTTTTCAATTTCCTGATTAGCTTTTTGCCATTCCTTATTATTATAACTTACATTAGTATCACTAACTTGTTTCAAACCAAAAAAACCACCAACCCCCAATAGGATTGCTGCCACAGCTGCATATTGTAAATAAGGGCGTTCACTACGTTTTTCTGGTGTAAACGTAAGTGGAATTACTTCTTCGATAGCTTCTACATTCTCCTTATATACTTCGCGCTTGATTTCAATATTCCTTTTAATTACAGGAGATGCAAACGAATGTAACCCAAAAGCTTCTGTAAGATAGTTTACCTCTTGTAAAGGTTCAAATTGTAAGGTGTTTTCTACCGAAGTATAAAATGAACCAATTTTCTCTAATTCTATACGTTGTCCATTCGCCATCTTTTCATTAAGAGATAAAACATAACGTTGGATTTTGGCAACAGCATCTGTATATGAGATGTTTTCTGCAGAAGCAATATAGTTCGCTAACAAGCCATCATTGTTTTTCAATTGGCTATTAAAAGAAATTAATTTTTGAGGAGGATAAAATGTATTAGTTCCATCTTGTATTGTAGCTGGTTGACGCCTGGTCAAAAATGCACCAAAACCTGGTAGAATTATGCATTCATATCGATATAATAGTTCGCTTATATAGTTAGCTGTGTTATTCATTACCCCTTCTAAAAATGTGCTTTCTTCGTTAGTGAAAATTAATTATCCCAAAGGTATAAAAAAATGAAGGTCATTTAAACTCTAGCCGCTGAATTTATTAACAGTTTCGTTTTTTTTTGTTTCTTGCACTGACTTACAAATTATTACATGAACATCGAAAAACTTCTCGCCTTACTTACCCTTAAAAAAGTAACCAATCTTGGGGATAGTTCTATCAAAAAATTAATACGCGAAGTAGGTGATGCAGAGGCAGTACTTGCCGAAAAAACAAACAACCTGCTCAAAATTGATGGAATAGGAAAAATGAAAATCAAAGATTTGCATAATCCAGAATATCGAAAAATTGCAGAAAACGAACTGCAATTTATACAGGAAAATAATATCAATTGCCTGGTATATGATCAACAGGATTACCCAGAAAGGTTGAAACATTGTATTGATGGCCCTGTAGTATTATTTAGTTCTGGGAATATTGATCTTGAACATAAAAAGATTCTGAGTATTGTAGGTACACGACAGGTAACTCGTTATGGAGTACAGTTTTGTGAAGAATTGATAGAAACCCTCGCTCCTGTAAATCCTGTTATCGTATCGGGTTTTGCTTATGGTGTAGATATCACAGCGCAGCGTGCAGCGGTTAAACATAATCTACAAACTATAGGCTGTTTGGCTCATGGCTTAAATCAAATTTATCCTAAAACGCATAAGAGGTATGTTCCACAGATCGAGGAAAACGGCGGGTTTTTCACAGATTTCTGGAGCACAGATACTTTTGATCGTAAAAATTTTCTGGGTCGTAATCGAATTATCGCTGGACTTAGTGAAGCAACAGTAGTAATTGAGAGTGCCGATAAAGGAGGTTCTTTGGTAACTGCCGATATTGCTAATTCTTATAATCGGGATGTATTTGCAGTACCGGGTAGAGCGCATGATCCTTTAAGCAAGGGATGTAATATGTTGATAAAGACCCAGCGTGCCCATATGCTTACCAGTGCTGCTGATCTAATGTATATGCTTAATTGGAAACTCGATGAGAATGAACAACCTGCTGTACAGAAAAAACTATTTGTAGAGTTAGATGAACAAGAAAAGAAAATCTATAATTTTTTAACCGATAACGGAAAAGAGTTATTAGACGTCATAGCCTTACAATGCCAAATCCCTACATTTAAAACAGCTTCTGTTTTGCTTAATATGGAACTTAAAGGAGTTATAAAACCACTACCGGGAAAATTGTTTGAGGCAGTCTGATCAATCTATGGTATAACATCTAATAACTCTTTTATGATTTTTTCACTTGTGTTGGGAGTGTGTAACCATGTTTTGTGACGAGAAATGATTATCAAATAAACGATTTGGAGTTATATCTTAAAATAATAAATATTAGTTTATAGTATTCAGAAATATGGCTATATTTATTAGATAAAAAGTATATAGAATAATGCTCTGTACTCAATTCCCGGATCCAAATGCTAGTACAGGTTCTTTTTATAATAATTTGTGGGAGCAAAACATTTTATTGCAAGCAAAAAGTAAATCTATTGCTTATATAGATAAAAAAGGACCACTATCTTTAAAAGCAACCTTAAAAGGGTCAGAAAGATATATTATAGATAAAGTTCCAATAGAAGTTAATCCAGAGTCAATTTTAATTATAAATGAAAACCATTCTTACTCTAGTATAATTGATTCTGATTGTGAAGTAGATTCTCTGTCCATATATTTTAAGAAAGATTTGGATAAACAAGTATTTGCGGGTTTAATTAAAGAAGAAAGTTTTCTCCTCTCTAATCCTGACTATACTCTGGTAAATATGAGTTTTTATGAATTTAGGCAAAATAGAAGTAAGCTGCTTAAACAATTATTTACTCGACTTTTAAGTCAATTGTCAGAGCCATCTTCGATATTTTTAATTGATGAAATTCACATATCAATTGTAGAAGAATTGATAAGATTAAACTATGGAATATATACTCAAGCCAATAGTTTGAAATATCGAAAAAAAAGCACCAGGCTAGAAATATTTAAACGCATTAATTTAGTAAAAGAATACTTACACTGTTCTTATGGAGAAGATGTAAATCTATCACATTTATCTAAAATAGCATGTATGTCGGAATATCATTTTCTTAGGTGCTTTAAAGAAACAATGGGAAATACACCACATAAATATTTGATTGAGTTACGACTTCAAAAAGCTTTTGAATTATTAAAAAGTGAAGCGTTTTCTGTTCCCGAAATTAGTGATATTGTTGGTTTTAAAGATGTAAAATACTTCAAAAGAATAGTTCAGAATAAGAGTATGTTTAAACATGCTCTATGCAAGATTAAATACTAATTTAAAATTAGCAATTTTTTCTCCTTAGTAATCTTGATATGGTATTAATTTTGGTATTGTATAATATGACTAATACATTTAAGACATGACCATAAAACCATTTAAACTTGAAAGATTTTATACTATTCATGAATTTACTGCCGAATATCTTCTGTGTAGTTCTGATTGTGAATCGATGTCTGTTCGTGACGTACTTTCTTTAGAAAATGGGGCACTAGAAAAATTTCAGGATTTATGGCTTGGATATACAGAAACAAAAGGAAATCCTTTTTTACGAGAAGATATTTCTTCGTTATATAATACTATAACACCAAATGATCTATTGGTGTGCACAGGAGCACAAGAACCTATTTTTTTGTTTTCACAAGCAATTTTAAAGCCCGAGGATGAGGTAATTGTTCAATTTCCTTGCTATCAATCAGTACAATCTATTCCAGAAAGTATTGGGTGCAAGGTTTTGGATTGGACAGTTCGATATGAGAATAAAAAGTTTGTGTTTAATATAAATGATTTAAAGAAGCTTGTAAGTAACAAAACAAAAGTAATTTACCTAAATACGCCACATAATCCAACAGGGTTTCATTTCTCAAAAAGAGAACAACTAGAAATAATAGAGATAGCAAGAAAAAATAACATCATTATTTTTTGTGATGAAGTATATCGGGAATTAGAACACAAATCTGAATATACAATCCCTGCATTTGCTGATATATACGAAAATGGAGTTTCTTTAGGTGTAATGTCAAAAGCTTATGGCTTACCAGGACTTAGAATTGGGTGGATAGCTACCAAAAGTCAAAAAATAATAGAAAATATAGAAATATTAAAAGAATATACTACAATCTGTAATTCGGGACCTAGTGAATTTCTGGCAGGGATAGGTCTTAGAAATAGAAAATCAATATTAGAGCGAAATCTTAAAATAGTAGAAAAAAATATAGCACTGCTCGACCATTTTTTTATTAAGTATTCTGATTTATTCTCTTGGGACAAACCAAATTCTGGTCCAATTGGATTTGTAAAAATTAATTTTGATGAGGATGATATGGTATTTTCTGAAAGAGTTATAAAGAAAAAAAATATACTATTACTACCAGGAGAAATTTATGATTACAAAGGTTTTTTTAGAGTAGGTTTTGGTAGAAAAAATATGCCGGAAACTCTTGAGAAATTCGAAGAATTTATTATTGAAAATTTAATTAAATAATAGCATATCACTATTCATTAAGTTAGATGAGCAAGAAAAGAAAATCTATAATTTTTTAACCAATAACGGAAAGGAGTTATTAGACGTTATAGCTTTACAATGCCAAGTCCCTACATTTAAAACAGCTTCTGTTTTGCTTAATATGGAGTTTAAAGGAGTTATAAAACCGCTACCGGGAAAATTGTTTGAAGCTGTTTGATCGTTAAAAACAGTAATTATTGACTCTTTTGAAGGAGTTCTGTAATTTCTGACCATTCCTTTTTTTCATACCATGAGACAAATTCTGGTTGTTTGGGTATTTGAAATCTACCCTCCCATTTTCTCCAGATAAGAACTTTTAGTATTTTTTTGCAGATTCGTTTAGAACGTTTATTCTCGAATGGGGCAAGATGTAATGACGCCTGATAAAGTTGTTCATTACTAAGTTCACCGTAAAATGATATTGCGTTTGCAATATGTGCATTTGCCGAATCAATGTTTTTCTGATCTATAAATTTTTCGAAGGTTTCAAAACTTTGTAGTGCTTTTTGATGTGAGGTTGCTAATGTTATCTTAGCTTCTTCTGCGCTAGGCCTTTGGTATTTGATTCCATGAAAATAAGCATATACTTCTATTGGCTCAAGAAGCCCTAATGCAACCCTTCTTCTATCTACGTTGGTAGGGTCTTTAATAGGATAAGGAGCGTCTTGTGCCATGCTTGCACCATAGATTTGTTTTTGCCAGGTATCTCGAGCTATCCTATCATTAAGTTCTGCATAATGGTTGGGATCCATATCTCCTTTTTTCATTGCTTTTTCAATTAGGGATAGACATTTTTGTTTAAAAAAAACATCGGGATAATGTTGTGGTATTGCCCAACTTATTTTTGCTCCATCTTCTCCGACAAGTTTATTTCCGGGCCAACCATAAATATCAATGATACTATCGAGCTTATTCCTGTTTATTTCCCACCGGTCTTCGACGGGTTTAAAGAGTAATTGGTATTCTTCTGTAGAGGCATTACTGTTTAGAGCTTTTGTTTTTTCTTCATATTGAGATAATGCAAGTTGATCCTGTGCCCACATTTCTTCCAATTCTTTTAATAACTCTGGGTTTTTAATAGTTTGTATATACTTCCTTTTGTTGTTGCTTACGGCATGTAATAGATCATTCCACCTTAAGTCGTTTCTTAGATTAGATAAGCCTGGATAGGTTGCTGTTAATACAGAATCTCTAAGCCCTGCTTGTATAGCTTTATCTAATGATAAAAATGCTTCGTCATTTTTGTTTTTGGGAGCATAAACAGTTGCTACCATAAAATAGATCTCCCAGTTTTTCTTGGGCATAAGTTCTGCGGCCTCATATAGTTGATTAGCTGCTTCAATATTTTGATTATCATTTAGGGTTCTATATGCATTGATTAAACTACTTACCCATTTTGGATTTTGATCGTTGGTAGTGTATTCTTCCTCAACCACTTTTTCGGTTTCTTTTTTAGAAGTGGTACAACCTAAAATTAAGATTAAAAGACTTATATATACTACTGACAATAAATTATTTTTCATACTATATTATTTAAATGACGCTAACAAAGAAATGTAATGGCTATTTAAAAAAATAGAACAGAATTTGCTTTTATTTTAAATTTTGACGTATTCCTTAGGTAAATAGCCAGTCATAGATTTAAATATCCTTGTAAAATGACTTTGATCAGAAAAACCACAGATATAAGCTATTTCGGTTAGTGAGTATTGAGAAGAGTGTATAATATCGATAGAATGATTCACTTTTAGTTTTCTTGTGTATTCGCCAAAGGTACATTGAAAGTATTGCCTAAAATTCTTTGATATTGTAGTAGGATGAATATTTACTTGATTCGCTAGTTCTTTTAAAGAAACATTTTCGTTCCATCGATCGTTTAGTATATCTCTAACAGATTGCATCCAATACGGAAATCCTGTTTCTTCTTTTGATTTGATAGAATTCTCAATAAATGCCAGAAATAGCATTTCTATAGAATCATGGGATTGTAAATCACTAATTTCGGCTTCATTCATTAATTTTATAAAAGTAAAATGAGAATCATAACTTTTTTTCAAAGCTAGTTCAATTTCTGCTTCTGTATAGTTGTATTTCGTTAAAAAAGAAGTGTCTATTTCTAAGCTTATATGTTTAGATGGAAAATTGTGGTAGACATTTTTGTGTAATTCATGGGCATGATAATAATTTATACATCTCGCAGTTCTTTCAGTTTTTTTTCCTTTTCTATATTCTGTATTATGACCATAAAGTACAAAACTGATTAATGGTTTTTCATGAGAGTGCCAAATACCGGTTTCAATAGGGTTTTTATAATTTGTTACACCTATCAAAAAGTCGTTAAAATCATAAATGTTGTATTTGGGAGCCAGATAACACCCTCTTTTTAAATTGATACTGGTATGATTTAACTTTTGCATGCTCTATTTGTAACTTTTTAAATACTATAAAAGAATAGCATTTGTATAAAAATACAGATGTTTAGCATATACATAACAAGTATTAATCAATTTCCTTGATAAATTTCGATATAAACACTTAAAACTATTGAGGAGAGAGAGCAAATAGACTAGTGACATGCCTATGAATGCTTAAAAATTCTTCTATTTATAAAAGAATTGCTCTTTTATGATTTTTCTGTCACTTACTTCATAGACAATGATTTCGTCGATTACTATATTATCATTATTTACCATGATTACATCTGTGATCATTCGTATACTAAAATGATCTTTACTCACTAATGGATCCGAAACCTCAAAATGATTCCATTTTTTTATATACAAAAGAAAACGCTTTTCTTTTTGAATCATAGCTTCTAAACCTACTACTGATTTTTCCTTAAACTTATCAGGTTCTTGATTGATTGCATCTGTAGCAAATAATTGTTGCTGAGCCTCCAGAAATTTTTTCTGTCGCAGTAGTTCTACTAGTTTGTTAGCTATTGTTATAGTCGTCATGTATTATTTTTTTGGTTTTTAAAATAAGAAGGACGCCAGATAAGACTACCAAAGATGATCTTAAATCGATCACTCCAGGTTCTGCATTGCTTTACATCTCTCCATATATTTTTGTATTCGATAAAATTGATAGTGATAGGATTATTAGAGTTTATATTTTTGGTTAATCCATAGATCACTTTTTCTTCTTCTCTCTGAAAAGTGCCAAATAGTTTATCCCATAGTATAAGTACCCCACCATAATTTTTGTCGAGGTATTTTTGATTAGAACCATGATGTACTCTATGCACAGATGGGGTATTAAATAGTTCATCCAGCCAACCCAGTTTGATAATTCTTTCGGTATGTATCCATGTTTGATATTGTGCAACAAAAATTAGTGAAACTATAGCTTGAAAAGGATTAAAACCAATTAATATCATTGGGATAAGAAAAATCCACTCGATAGCACTTTCTACAATGCTTAATCGCATAGATACCGTTAGATTATAATCTTCAGAAGAATGATGTACACTATGGTTGGCCCATAAAATACGATGTTCGTGTTCTATCCTGTGCATCCAATAATATGTAAAATCAGCGGCCAGCAGGCTTAACACCCAGGTCCAGCCATTCATAGGGATCTCAAATGGTGATAGATGGTAAAAGGGCAGGAGGCAAATGATCCCGACAGAACCAAAGGCTGTTTTTTCTAATAATTGTCCGAGAAAAAATATAACAATGTTAGCTCCAGTATCTTTCCATCTTCGTTCTTTGCTAGTGAAAAAATCTAAGCAAATTTCAAAAAAGATAAGTGTAAAATTGATGATAAAGAAATACGCTACGTAGTCTAGTATTTCTGAGGTCTGGAAAAGTAAAGTAATTTCTTCTATATTCATTTTTGCTGTTGGTTTTCTGGTAAGAAGTATAAAAACCAAAGGAACCACAACAGGCTTAATAACCCCCAAATAGAACCTCGACCATGGTAATAATCGATCACATCTGAGAAGGTATAGAAACCAATACACCCTAAAACTCCTAAGTACCAGTATTTTTGAAACGTAAAGTTCTTCATGCTTTTTTACTTATAAAGCAAAAGTAATAGCAATGTTAAGGAGCTTGTTTGTTAATTTTGGACAATATGTTACTTGGTAGGAATGTAAATCTCGGTAAGTAGTTCGTCTTGGGGAGTATCTGCTTCATCATTAAGAAAAAACTCCAGGGTAGGTTTATCTACTAATTCTAATTGTATGTCTGTCATCCAATGCGAATAAATATAGTCATAGGTCACTATAGAGTCTTCATAACTGCCTTTATGAAGAAACTTAGCATATTTTTGAGGTGTTATTGTTTTGGTTCTAAATAACCCTTCTACTTCAAATTTTAATGAGGATTCTATAATAATACCTGCATTATATCTGCAATATACACTATCGGTAATATCATTGTCATCTAATATCTCTGCCATACATATGGTATCATTATCAAATACATTATTTTTTGATGCATATGCTATGAGTTGTTTCCAGATTTCTTTAATACCATCAATATCATCAAATGTACCTTGATAGGTTATGTATAGAAAATCGAAACTGGGCAATTCTTCAATTTCAAAAGTAATAGGGGATTGTTGACTTACTTTTTGTGGCTCTATTGTTTTTTGAAATAACTGACGTTTAAGCTCCTGGGTTTCTCTAAATTGAGAGGGAGAACAGTTAAATTGATTTTTAAATGCTTTACTAAAAGCTGCGATATCACTATATCCAAGAAAAAAAGCGATATCAGAAATAGTCGTGTCAGAATATTTAATGTATTGTGCTGCTTTTTCTAGTTTAATTCTTTTAATGTACTTTCCGATGGTTTCATGGTGTAGTGCAAGAAATATTCGATTGATGTTTCGATAGGAGTAATACGATACCTCTTCTATATCGTTGATAGTGATATCTTCTTTAAACTTCTTATCCAAAAAATCTAACAAAGACTTGTACCTTTCTAACTGTGTAGGATTACTCATATACAAACATATACATACCTTAACAATGCGATGTTGTTAATTTTGGACAATTATTTGGTTCCTAATTGTTTCATTATTTCTGATACCGCTTTATCTAATTGTGGTTGACTATTTTCTAATCGATTTTTAAACGTTTCTTTGACATAAATATCTGGTGCAACTCCTGTTTTTTCTAGATTTTTACCATCTAGTGTATAACATCCCCAGGAAGGTAAACGATAGGAGGAACCATCTACCAAACCTTTGCTAGAGGTAAAAATAATCCATCTATAGGTCTCTGTTCCTATAATTTTACCCAGGCCAAGTTCTTTAAAACCAGCAGAGGTCATCTCTGCATCACTTAAGGTTTGCTCGTTTATTAGGATTATAATAGGTTTTGCCCCAGGTGCAAAATTGGGTTGTGAAGTAAGTTTACCATCCCTGTATTTCCATTTTAGATAGGGCTTTTGGGATAAGAACTGTAATACCTCATCGTGCACATTTCCTCCTGTATTATTTCGTAAATCCAGGATCAAAGCATCTCTTTTGTACCCTTCAGAAACCATTTCCCTTTTAAAGTTATTGAGTTCCCCGCGCACCATATTTTTCATATGAACATAGGCAATTTTTTTATTACTTTTTTGATCGATATAAGACTGGTTACTATCTACCCATTCATCATATCGTAAGTTTCTTAAACTTCTTGATGAGATTGGGTGTAGATTTACCGTTATCTTTTGCGAATTACGTTCTAGTGTTAATTGTATTTCCTGATCCAGTGATGGTTGCGTAAAATATAGTTCTCTATTGTTTTTTGAATCAATTTTTTGATTATTTACAGCAATTAATCGATCACCCGGGAGTATATTTTTGTTGGCTACATCTGCGGGGCTGTCGGTAATAATTCTTTCTACTTGATACGGGTCATTTTTAGAGAAAACAATTCCTGTTGCCAGTGTCTTAGTACCATAAAATTGCTTTTCTTCTTTACCAGTAGACCGAAACCCAAAGTGAGATGTATTTAACTCACCTAGCATATCATTAAATAATAGTCTTAGATGAGAACGGTTATTGATATAAGGTAAATATGCTGCATATTGATCTTTAAGTTTTTTCCAATCTTCTCCATGAAAATCCCCATCATAAAAATTTTCTCCAAAACCAGCCCAGGCTTCCTGAAACATCTGTTGAAATTCATCAGACAATGTTTTTCTAAATTTAAAATCAATTTTGATTTCTTCAGTGGTATTGCTTTCAATATCCAGAGTGTGAATATTTCCTTCTAGCAATACATAATAACTATCTTTTGCAGACGCTATTTGATACCCAAAAACTTTGGCATCTCCGACTTTCTCTGTTTTGTTTTTCTCAAACGGTTTAATCGTGGTTTTCCATAGTTTAGCATCTCCTTCATCATGATTAGAGATATAAAGCACATAGGTAGTTTCTTTTTTCTCAAAAACATGAACGCCACCTTGATACCCAAAAGCAGGACTAATGCGTTGTATACGCTCCATCAATCCTTTTGGGTTAATATTGATCTTTATCGTTTCAGTTTTGTCTTTTTTATCTTCATCTTTCTTTTCATCCTTGTCCTCATCATCTTCTTTTTCTTCTACAAATAATTCTTCAAACTTCTTAGAGGTATAAGGAGCCTCATACTTATCCAGTGCCATTTGATAAATACCCGCTTCATCTAGCCCATAGGGATAACTAGGCTGTGTAAGGTTAGAACTAAAGTAAATGTATTTACCATCAGGGGACCAGAAAGGACTACTTTCATTTACGCCGGTTTGAGTAAGGTTGATTGTTTTTTTTGAAGGAATATGATAGGTAAAAATATCTTGTTCAAAATTACGTATCGCATTATAAACGAGATACTGGCCATTTGGAGAAAACCGGGGTTGTGGTGGATATAATGCCCAGAATTCATCTTTTACAACAGTAGTACTTTTTAGGTTTTCGAGATTAAGAAGGCGCAACTCATCTCTACCGCTTATATAGGCTGCTTGTGTGCGCTTTGGGTTTATTTCGATATTTACATTACTTCGGGAGTCCGAAGTGATTTGTTTTTCTTTTCCTTTTCCTTCCGCAGAAATAGTAAATAAATTAAGATACCCATCTACAGTCTGGTTGTATAATAAGGTACGATTATCCTTAAGCCATTTTACCTCGACTACCCGTTCTGCTGGATTAACAGGTATTTGCTGAATAAATTTACCTTTTGGATCAGAAACAAATAGCGCACCGCGCGAAACGAAGGCCATCTTTTTATTATCGGGAGAAATATCAAAATTGGTAATGTTTCCCTTAGTCTTAAAATCCTGGGTTTTATCTAATGTGTTATTAAGATAAATCTTAATCGGTACTTTTTTTGTGGTATTAGCAGCTACATCATACAGGTATATTTGATAATCCTTACCAAAAACCACGTGACTTCCATTAGCACTTACTTGTGGTCTAGCGATAGAGGTGTCAAATTTGGTAAGGGCTGTTTTTTTACCATTTTTAAAGGTGTACAGATTATATTCTCCGTTAGCCTGGTCAGAAACAAAATAGAGGTTGCCATTTTTATCTATTGTTGTCCAAAAGTCTTTTCCTTTATAGGAAGTATGTTCTTTATATTCTTTGGTTTGGGGATTATAAGATTTTATATTGGGATTATAATCTCCTTTATATCGTTTTCTATGCGTAAAATTTTTGCTTTCCCAGCTTTCGTTAAAGAAAATTTCTCCTGTGGTAGGATGGGGTACTATATTATGAACGGTATTAAAATAATGATCAAATAAACGCCTTGGGGTCCCACCAGAAACAGCTACCTCATATCCACTAAAACGATTTTCTCTGGATGAGGTAAAATATATACTTTTTGAATCCCATGACCAGCTATCTACATCATCTGCCGCATCATGAAAAGTAAGTTGACGAATTTCTCCTCCTTTCAAAGGCATGATATATACATCCTTATTACCATACTGGGTAGCACTAAAAGCTACCCATTTCCCATCGGGAGAAACAGTTGGTAATGTCTCGTCACCTTGCATTCCTGTAAGTCGGGATGCCTCGCCACCGCCAGAAGAGACTTTCCATAAATCCCCATCATAACTAAATATAATAGTTTGCCCATTTGGGGTTAAGGTTGGATCGATTGTAAAATATGCTTCTTGTGCCTGAGCCCCAATACTAAATGCAAAACAAAGAATTGAAGTGAAGAGTGATTTGAACATGTTGATGTTTTTGATTGAAGCAGGAAAGATACTAAACTTGAGTAATACAAAATTTAGAAGAAAAAGTTAAAAAATTGTTACTTCCTAATGTTTAGAGCAATTGTTTATACACTGTTTTTATTTTTATCAATATGCTTTGTGATAACTTTTTCAAGTTCCTGATAGTCTGTTTGTATTAACCAATGGCCTGAATCTAATTCTATAAATTCGTAATCATTTTTCATGTATTGATGGCTTTCACTAACAGAATAAGAACCTATCGCAATATCTTTATTTCCCCATATAAATAAAGTTGGGACATTTATGTCGCCAAGTATTTGATTTTTATCCGCACTCTTTAATAGTTTATAATTACTACGGTAATAGTTTATTGATGCAGTTAATTGTTTTGGGTTTCTGAAAACCTCTAAATAATCATTAACCTGATCTGGTTCACAATTCTTCCATAATCTTTTTAATATTTTAAAATTGTTTTTTTTTAATCGTAATTCTGGAAGATAAGGCAATTGAAAGTTCTTTACATATTGACTCATTTTTCTTTGTTCACTATTAACGATCATTGCTTTTCCAAAAGCTTGTGGATGTGGAACAGAGATTCCTGTCCAACTTAAAATTTGGTCTTGATTATCATGAACTAACTTCCAGCCAATAAGTGCCCCCCAGTCATGACCAATAAGGTGAAATTTTGGTTTATTTAGATGTTTAGAAATGTTTAAAATATCCTTAGATAATTTATCTAAACTATAATGTTTTTTCCCTTCGGGACATGCTTCTTTACTATACCCTCTTAAATTAGGTGCAACACAATAAAAACCATTTTTCGAAAAACTAGACATTAATTTTTTCCACATAAAAGAAGTTTCGGGCCACCCATGTAAAAAAATTACTAATTCATTTTCTTTATTACCATTTATTCGACAATCGAATATTAAATTATCAATCCTTATTTTAATAGTTTCTTGCATTGTTCAGAATTGTGTCTAACGTTTAATATATGTGTGGTAGCTATGAAAATTGTTACCTAGCCTTGGACACTTTTGCGCAGATTTTATACCTTTTCAGTTTTAAAATCACTGTACCACTATAAATATAAAAGAACCATTCGATTAATCACTAATCAGCTATGATCACATATATCGTGTTAGCAATATATTACTTTTTCAAAACCAATTCTGCCTTGTTAATTTTTAAGGTATGGTTTTCTGAAGAATGAAGTACTGCTTTGAAAGTATAGTTTCCATCTTCCTTAATAGTCCAATGGTTCATTTTTCCAGTATACCTCCAGGTAGTTTTATTACCCAATGATTTCTTAATTTCCATCATTGTAGGGTTTGTTTCTAAGGCATTCATTTTAAACCCTCCTTGTTCTTTCGAATCTATCAATAATTCCACTGTATAAATTAGAGCTAACTCATTTTCGTATTCAATGTCAATTTCAGTCCAAAATGAAATTTTCTCACCTTTTTTTAAATCTAGAGTTGTTTCTCTGATTATTTGTTCGACATCGCTTGTCTGCTTGAATGAAATTCGCCCAATTTCTTCTCCAGTTAATGCATCACACCCTATTAGGGCTAGAGTGATTGATAGTCCAAGTAATAATTTTTTCATTTTTTTATCTTGTGATTATTGCTAACAACAAAATAAAGAATATATATCCTTTATTTTCTATGTATGGTTATTTTTCAATTATTACATCTTCTAATTTAGAGTTTAAAAAAGATTTTAATTTTTCAATAGTATTAGAATTCAAGTCCAAATGATTAATTGAGTATTTTTTCTCGTGTAAGTCCTGAACAATTATTGATCCGTCTATTATCTTAATAGAGTTTAGCCTATTCAAAGCTATGTATTGGTATTTGTTATTATTCCCAAAACTTAATTCTTCACTGTCTACTTTGATAACTCCGCTTGGGTTATTTTGAATTCCACTTATGATCAATGATATCCCAATTATTAATAAAGAAAGTAATGTTAATATAGTCCACTCAAAATAGAAATACCAAATAACAATACTTATAAGAATTCCAAAACCCCAGAAATAATTTAAAAACGTATAGTAATGGTCATTTTTTGTTTTAAATGGTATTGAATTAGAGCCCCTCTTTTTTTTGTTATTAAACTTTTTAAGATTCGAATAAACAGAGGCTAATGCAATTAAAGGAAGAAAGTACTCAAAATTAATTTTTAATCCTTCCCAAATTTCGAATGCCACTATATATGTCATTACAATTATTGCTATAAGCGATGAACTAAAAGAATAACGTTTTTTCATTTTTTCAATATTGGAGATGACGTTTAATATATGTGTCGTAGTAGGGTAAAACGTTACCTTGTTTTTCGATTTCTCTGTGCATTGGTTGTTAGCAGTAAGTATTGCGCCATTCCAAAAATAAGAAGATCATCCGTTTAACGATCTAGTAGCTATGATATCATGTATGTTGTTAGCTGCATTTTTTTATTTTTTTCAACCCAATCCATTCATGTTCAATATCTTTCATCAATAAAGCATTATCAAACTTTACAGATCCTTTCGGAAAAATACTTTCATTTTCAAAAAAACTTGATTTTACATTTTCAACTTCCAAAAGAGATACTTTCCAGTTATAAGCTTTCAACTCAAGTCCGTCGAAATCATTTTTGTCTGGAGAATATCCCACAGAGCCTTCTTCAAAGAAATCCGAGACGCATTCGAGATTTTCGAATACACTTTCTTTATTCCAAGTATTAGTTTCTCGAGCCTTAATAGATAAAGATGTGTTGTCATCGCTTATGAAACTGACTTCATAATTTCCTTCTTTTTCATTTATTTTGAAATCTGCTAAATGATGAATTCCCGGAAATATAGTTCCTCCTGCTAAAGAATTTAATTTAGAAGAAGTGTCTCTTCTTGGAATATAAACTCCCTCTTTATGTTTTCCATTTTCAGTCCATTCAACAGCAATTCTATGTGCTCCGTTTTCCGAAGATATTCCGATTTGTTTAGGTAAACCTTTTGGTCTGATTTCTCTTAGTCTAATTAAGCAAATTCCAGCAATTCCTTTTCCGTTTACCAATTTAGGCTTAAAAGGTTTTGGTAAATAATCATCCAAGACTTCTTTGTCAATTTGATAATTGATTAAAATACGCCTGTCAATTATTCCTTTTATTTTTGGTATTTTCATTTATGTGTTCTAATTGCACCTAACGTTTTGTATAAGATGCGTGCGTCGCAGGCGCACTGCTGATTGGCCGCAGGACAATCACATTGTAAATATACACTTACTTTGGTTTTGGTACAAAGTGAGTATGCATTTTATATGGTGTTGTAACCAGTTTTTATATTTAGGTTACACCATTTAGCTATCCAAGACTTACTAGCAATTCGATCATTATAAACCTTTAAATCGAATCCAGGGGTAGGGATTACTATTAGATTAAACAAGTCAACTAATCCGTATGGTGCAATAAATTCAATTTCGTCATTTGTATTAAGCCTCACCGCAATTGCTGTAGCAGTTTCTGGCCAATATGAAATTGCCTGAAAACAATCCTCATAAGGAGCATGTCCATTTCGTAAATTCATTCTTGCTTGGTTTTTAACAGACCAATTAATATCGGAGTTTATTTCACTTAATTGTTTTTCAATTAGTAAATCTTTCTTTTTTGAAGGGTTTTTATCGTTGAAGTAAATTACGTCTATGTCATTGAGTTCTGTTCTGTCAAATCCATGTTTATAATCCCAAATTTTATTTCGGATAAAACCAGCTCCGACCCAACAATCATTTAAATTTAAACCTTTTATATTTTCTAAGATTTCAATCATCCATTTATCACTTTGGATAATATTGATTAATTCAGATTTAAAGTTAGAGGCCATTTAGGGAATTGGTTACAACACTAATATAAAGGATATATGTCCTTTATATCCCATGTATGGTTATGTTTACTTGATAAATGTAACTATTAGTATTGAGTATAAAAAACCCGATCGATTTGCATGGTAAAATTAATCACCACTATTTTTCCCAGTTCCGAAAAATGAAACTGGCGTGTTGTATCATTGTATATCAATTATTTATTAACTATGATGCGCAGGGTGCATATGCAATATGCAAATTGTTGTAGGTCGTTTTTTCAATTCATTCCAAAAATCAACTTATTAAAATAATCGTCTAATTTTTTATTATCTCTACTTGAAAATAAATTTAAAAGAAATCTATTATTTAATATTTTATTAATTGCAATCCGCGCTATATTATCAGTATTATTAACCAAATCATTAATTGATTTAAGTTTTTTAGAAGAAACATTAGATCCGTGAACTACTTGTGACCTTACGGAATAAATATCTTTAATTTCTTGGAATCTTTTGTACCTTAACTCAGGAAGTAACTCAGTAAAAAAAGCAATACGTTCTGCTAATTTATGAGTGATTTCTGTGTTTGAAGTTGAAAAAATTGATTCAAAGAAAGTACAATAATGCCCGATTTTTAAGGCTAAATCGTGTTGACCTCTTGCTATATTTATAGAAGCCAAAGCTATACCTATTCTAGGGTTATTGTTATAAACAGGACTCGGATCAATAGCAAATTTAGTGTATTCTGTTGGTTTTAAAAATTTCGAATATTCAAGTATTTTATTTAAATCATCAAATTTAAATTTTTGATTTTTTTTGTCTCCATTTGCAAAAGTATTGATGACTCCAAGGTGATTTGTAGAGCCAAAAGTTGATTCTATAGAGTTTTCGGATACAAATTTAAAAAATTCGGTATATCCAATTTCAATATTCACTGAGTTGTCTTTTATTAACCAAAATAATGAAATAAAAGATTGACTTAAATATAAAAATTCAAGTAATTCTTTTTTATGGTTCTTAATTTGTTTATCGAATTTTCCTTCAAAATCAGATGTTAATACTTTATAAAAAACCCCATTAGCATTCATTAAAGAATCATATTCAATTTCCCCGATTCTCTTTTTTAAAGTTTCTGTAGCGAACTCTTTGATTATGGAGTTATTGTTTGTGAAAACAATATTATTTCCAATATGAATTCCAGATTCTAAATTTGTATCTATTTCAATATTATAGACTGGAGTAAGGAAATAAAAAACATTTTTTTTGAAACTCATAATTTTAATTAGCTACAACGTTTAATATATGTGTCGTAGCAGGGCAAAATGTTACCTTGCTTTTGGGTTTTTCTGTGTATTGGTCGCTACCTTTTACCTTCAGTAAGCATTGCGTTATTGCAAAAATAAGACGATCATCTGTTTAACTATCTAGTAGCTGTGATATCATGTATGTTGTTGGTAAATCGTTTTTTCTTTTAGATTAAGATAACCATTAAATTCCATATGATATGAAAAATCAAAGAAGGTCCTATAGACTTTGATTTATAATATATGGTTCCTGATATCAATCCTCCAAAAAATGCTATATATGCTAGGTGCCCATTAAATTCAATACTATTTAAAAAGGTTGCTTGATAGGGTAAGTGAATTAAAGCAAATAACAAAGTTGAAATTCCAATTGCAATTATTGGTTTATATTTCGTTAGAAGTTGCTTTAAGATATACCCTCGAAAAAATAGTTCCTCAGCCATAGGGATTAGAAGTATGACGGCAATTGAATTCCAGGTGAGTAACCCTTCCATTCCGTAATCATAAGTAATTCGATACGATGTATCAAAAATTAGATTATAAAGTTCGTTTAAAGGAGTTTGGATATAAGGATAGCTAACCCCAGTGATAATCGACACCAAGTAATATTTAATGCTGGTTTTTAATGGAATTACATTTTGATTTCTAAATACAATTTTTAATAATAAAAAAACAAGTGCTAACTCAATAATTCCATTAATTAGATTATAGAGTCTAGTGGTGAAAATAGTTTCTTTTTCAATATCAAAAAGCAGAATCCAAGAGGCTGCCAATTCAAAAAAGATGACAAAAAGTAGAGTTAATAAAATTGATTTTAATATTGTCATTTAAATAAATGCAAACGTCTCAGTCAAAAAATCGTTTTAATGTTTTTTATTTTTTAGACTCTAGTTTTTCAAGTCTCTTTTGTAATTCAATGAGTTTTTTATTTTGTGATTTCAATTCCTCAATCTCCTTTTGTTGTTGAATAGTATACAATGTCAACTCTTCAATTTTTTTAAGTAGATTCATATCCATTTCGGCCTGCATTACCCCATTTTGTTCAAACTCTTTTGCAGATGGGATTTCTGGTAAATGACTGTTTTCTTTAATAAATGTTTCTACTTCTTCTATACTTCTCAAATCATAATCACTTTTGAATACGTAATCAGGCGCGGGAACATTAAGGTCAATTTTTACTTCTGTGGCATGAATATTTCCTTTTACGGTAAGTTTCATATCTGGATTGGTGGTTCCAATTCCTATATTTCCGTTTGCTTTAACAGTCATTTTTGTAGAATTACTACCAGCTCTAATACTTAAATCGTGATTAGACATGGTCGAAATAATCCCTCCGTTGGTGTCTGCTCCTATTAAGAGTTCGTGTCCATTATTAGTTTTTAGGTTTAGGTAAGAACTTTGAGCACTTAAGATACTTAATTTTCTATCGGGACTAGCGGTTCCAATTCCAAAATTACCATTACGATCAAAGTGAAATTCTGAATCTATACTCCTAATTCTAACATCCCCAATTTTATTCCAAAACAATGTTCCGGTCCAATTGGGATCTGTATACCCTAAAAGGGCACTAACACTAGCTGTAGCATTTCTTTTGATATTTAAAAAAGAAGTTACTTCTTGTGCATTACTATTAAGACTAATCATTACCAAGACTAAACTAAAAATGGTTTTTTTCATTTCTTTGATTTATTTTGTTTTGTTTCCCTGTTTAGTATTAATGTCTTCAGAATTGTAATTGTTACTTAAATTTTGAGAAATCCTTATATAAAAATAGAAATATAAACCTCATTCTAGACCTCACAGGTTTTTAAAACCTGTGAGGTCTCATCAAATTAATCACTACTATTTTTTCGAGTTCCGAAAAATGAAACCGGCGTGCTGTATCATTGTATATCAATCATTTATTAACTCATATCTATAGTGCGTGATAAAGTAAAAAAACGCTTAAGGTGTTACTGATTTTTTACTATGCTATTGTATAATAATACTATTTTAAATAGTTTATACGCTATACTTTTTTGATTTGTTTTTCAGCTAATCGTTCGATTGTTTTATTTTTCACTAATAGCCATATCATCAATAGAATTTCACCGTATGACGTATAGTCCGATAGTGTTGCAATATTTAGGTGTGGATAGACAAATAAAAACAGAGAGTCCAGGATGTATCCAGCTCCAGCTATAAATAGCAGGATTCCAAGAAACTTCGAGATTCGAGTATTTAGTTTATAAATTAAGACCCCAAGTGGAAAAAGCCATAGCCCCCAAAAAATTACGGCAATATGAGCACCGTGATTATATATCTCAGAAAATAGTATGGTTAGGTTTTGGCTTTCTTCTATAGAGAAACCGTCTATGTTGTTGATGCATAACATAGCAAAATGATTCACCTCATTTAGTGTAGAAATTCCTGCACCAAATAGCATTAAAACTAACATAGATAAAGCCGTTGTTTTGTTGATATTTGATAATAATTTATATAGATAGATTACGAGTAGGATAGTAATGATGTTCATGCAAAGCATACTAATTATGCCGGCCCGAAACATAAATGGATTGCTATTCATGTTCGCAATTGTTTGTACTATATCTCCTTCAACCTTTATTTGAGGTAAGGCAAACATAAGCGCATAAAATCCTGTTATAGCCGTGAGTAAATAAGCTATCCCTGCAAACAAGGCATTCTTTTTGGATGTATTGTTTTTGATATCGTTCATGTTCTGTTTATTTTGGGTTATATGTAAATACTTCTTCTAAAGGTTTGTTAAATACCAAAGCGATTTTGAATGCCAATTCAAGAGATGGTGAATACTTGCCTTTTTCTATAGCGGCAATGGTTTGCCTTGTCACATTTACTTGGTCTGCTAATTCTTGTTGCGTCATTTCATTATTAAGAAAACGCAAGGTCCTAATGCTTGTATCTATATTACATTCTTTCATTTTAAATACCTTTTTTAGAGTAATAGTACGTTGATACGTTTTGTACTGCGAATGCAGAGAAAAGTGAAAAGAAAAACAATTTAAACATTATGGATATAGAGATTCCCACAACAAGCATTATCATTGTTATAACAAATCCAAGCATAAAGGTCGTGCTGAAGTTACGAGATGCTTTTAATTTGATGATTTCTCCTAATTCATCGATGAGAAATTTTTCTTCCTTTTTTTTAGTAATTACGGTATTGAAAATACTGTAAAGCACATAAAGAGTTATTCTTGATGCTATCATTAGGGGTATGAGCATCAATATTGATACACCCCAAAATGGTAATTCATCTATAGAGGCTGTATATTCTTTTTGAAAATTTAAAAGGAGTATATAATACGTAAAAAAGGTTAAGGTGTCTATGGTTAAAAATACTAACGGTCTTTTTTCTTGAGTTGTCATAATTTTTATTTTATGTATACTATAGTTTACGCAAAGTAAGTTTATTTTTACATGATGTAAAATATTTTTAACATTAAATTGTGTAAAAAAATATAAACTGTTGATTTTTAAGAATGTATTGCGTATAAAAACCACGTTCGATTTTCTGATAAAATTAACTGCTACTATTTTTCTCAGTTCCGAAAAATGAAACTGGCGTGCTGTATCATTGTATATCAATTATTTATTAACTACGATCTATTGCAAAATTTTTAAAACACGCAATAGATTTTTAAAACATGTTATACGATGTCTAAAGAAAATTATGACACCAAGCTGGTCGTGCTAGAAGCATTACCACAAGAAGCGGTAAAATCACCAACAATCCCTGTTGATGTATTTATGCAAGAGGCCGAAAACTTATTTGTATGGGCAGAAGAGGATAAAGAAACCTTAGTTGCCAAAGGATTAGATTGGCAGACGTATGCAGAAGATTTACCTACCCGAACCGGGGCGTGTAGATATGCCCAGGCGGTATGGATGAAAGAGCGGTATAGCCAGGAAGAAGCAGCCAAAGCCTGGCGGGAAGAATCTCCCAAAGCCTACGAATTTAGAAACGACCTGTTGGCCGATTTGCGTTTTGCGTTTCGTAAGCGATTGGATTTGCTGGCCCGAGTACGTGCTATTGCCGATGGAGAAGGCGATGCCGATATGATCCAGGATTTGATGGATATTAGTGTATTGGGTAAAGCTAATGCACCAGAGTTAGAAAAAGCAAAGTATGATCTAGGCAACTTTGATATAGCAGCGCAACAATCGGATGCCCTGGCAGAATTGCTGGCCAAAGCTAATGGGGCGACCTTAGATAACTCTAAAGCCAAAGAAATACGAGATCGTGCCTATACCCATCTTAAGGAAGCTATAGATGAGCTTCGCGAAACGGGTAAATATGCATTTAGAAAAGATCCCGAGCGCTATAAGGGATATATTAGCCGATATAAACGCAGATAATCGGTTGCTATTACTGGCCCCCGCATAGGGTAAAGGTCTCCGCGCAGCGAGGGAGGCTCACCCTATTGCGGGGGTTTGTTTTACCCTTGCGGAGGAAGCATCCGGTATGCCGATGGTCGATACAAATGGTGCGGGGAAGGGGTACACTTATGCGGGGAAAGTATTTGACATGCCAATGGTCGATAAAAGTGGTGCAGGGAAGAGATACTCCTATGCTGGGAGAGTTATTTGTATACCAATGATCGATTAAAATGATGCGCGGATAAGATTAACCAGTGCGGGGGAGCGTTGATTTGTTATTTTGTTGAAGAATGGAATCTATTTATTAGTAATACTATACCAAAAAGGATCCTTGCCTTTAGTTTATCCTAAGCAGAGACTACTATTGTGATGTGAGAATTATGGGTTTATTGAAGTTTGATAGCTACTGTATAATTAGTGGCGTTTTAAAAAACCGAAACTTTTAGTTTATTACAGAAGCTTAATTAAAAAAAAGAACTTCTAGTTTTTAGCACTATCCAGCCATTAACTATACAGATTGTTGTGTTTTCGTTTTTTACTTTTCAATTCGGAACAATTTATCCTTATCGGAAAGTTTAGCAACAAAATATTCTTCCTTATCCAATTCAGGAGGAAGTTTATCTTTTAGTATTGATGCAACAAATTGAATTTTATTTTGGTTAACTAATTCAGCAATCTTGACAAGCTGATTATTGTGCATTAATTCTTTTTTATCATTAAGTAAGAAATGAAAAGATGGAATACCTTCTTCATCTGCAAATAAAGTATAGGCTATATCAAAACATGAAATTTCTCCTTGTTTTTTACCCGAACTAAAATTCGTGTTAAAAGCACTGAATTTATAAAGTTTTTGTTTCTTTCGGTTCTCTTCAATTTCATATTTAAGAGCATATTGTTCTCCATATAAAAATTCAGAAATAGCTGAAAAATGTTTGTTAAACTTATTGATTTGCAATTTTACTTTTTCTTCGAATTCATCAGAGAAAAGTTCTTCATCTATTTTCTCTAATTCAGAATTAAACTCTTTAAGATTTAAATCTACTTCATTCAATTGCTCAATGATATTTTCAAGCTCACCTTTAGTCCTAAATTTTTCATTTAAATTAACAATTAGTATTTCTAGTTCTTCAAATGAATCGCTTTTAGATATTTTACTTGTTAATTTATTCTCTTTTTCAAGAAGTGATTGCAAGCTAATTTGTTCTTTACTGATTTGTAGTTCTAGTTGAGGGAGTTCATTTAGGATAAATTTCTTTTTCTCCTCAATCATTTTGTTATGATAGTCAGTTAAGTCTTCAAATGATTTTTGTATTTCACCAACTATATCTGTGAACTGTGAGTAAATTTGATTTAATTGTACCTTATCAATATTTGCAGAGTCTGATTCCACATTATTAACGGTCTCATTTATAAGTTCTTTTCTTAGATTTAATTTGCTTATTTTAGAACTTGATTTGTTTATTATATATTTAAGATCATTAAGCTCATTCAAATCTTTTTCAAAGTCTTCATTAATATTAAGATTCGATTTTTTGTGATTTAATAATTCAATGTCTGTATCAATTATTGCAAGTTTAGCCTCATACGCAGATTTTGTTTGAACTTTTTGGAGACGTTTTTTAAAAGACTGTTCTCTCTTTATTTTTTCTAATATTTCTTGCTTTTCATTACCACTCCCAAATTCACAACCTAATAAAAATAAATACAGAGTTTCATATTCCGCATTACTTGTAAACTTATCTAAAGTCTTTAAAGTGTTATTAATACTTAAGTCTTTGTGTCTTATATTGTGTGAAATAATTTGTCTAAACGTAGGCTTGTCAACACTTTTGTCTGGAAAAAAAGTTTTTTCAAGATTTGGTTCAAACTCTTCTTCTGTATAGTGAATTCCATCAATTTTTCTAATTACAGATTTAACTGGTGACAGAAAATTTCTTTCAATAATTACTTCTTCAGCTCTATCATTTGCTAAATCCTCTGTGAGGCATAGTGTTACAAGTATTTCATTTTTTATGAGATAATCTTTAACAAGTTGATAAGTTTCCTTGGGGTTTTCAGGATCTATCCAAATATTTTTTTTATTTGCTCCAAGGCAAAAATCAATAAGTTTTAGGACAGTAGTTTTACCAACACTATTACCTGTAACCTCCACGGAAGTCTCATCAATAATTAAGTTGATACCTTCTCTGAAGTTAACCTCTCTAATTACTGATGCACCTTTGGTTATTGTTAATGACTTTAAGAACATAACTCTACTTTACCATTTTTTAATATTGCAACATCTATTAAGTACAACCAATCTAAACAAAGAATATAAGCCTGAAAGGTCATTTTTGATTTATCTTTAATCTCATTATAGAGATTAAGAAAGTCAATAGAACTGTTAGTTTGGAGTAACTCTAAAATAAAAGAACTATTATAATAAATACTATTTTCAGGATGAATATTGTCAGGTAGTAGCATATTTGTAATTTTTTGGATTATCAAATATTTTACATCTAATAAATGCATCAACGGTTAAAATTTCAATGCATAATTCAAGTTCGTCAAAAGGTATTTCATCAAAATTAATACTTTCAGTTACTTTAGAAACGAGAATATCAACTGTTTTCTGAAATGAACCATCAGGATCATTTTTATCAAATAATTTCAGAAATTCTCTCTTAATTTTTCCTAGCACAGAATTACTTTTGTTTAAGCCTTGTTTATCAAATTCCTTATATATAGAATCGACTTTAGTGTAAAATAAAGCATTTTCCGTAATTATTAACCTTGTTCTATCTAATTTATTATGAACAATCTTTCGTTCAATTTCAAATGAATCTATATTATCAATTTTGTTAGAATCGTCCCAATCCTCATTGGAAAGGACATTAATGATTGATGCCAGATTTGTTTCAATCTTTGATATGTCAACTTCTCCTCCAAGTTCTGATTTGATGAAATCATACAATGGCTTTTGGTTTATAGCTTTCCTTGATAAAATGTCGTTCAATATTGAATTAATATCAAATATGTCTGAAGATGGGTTAAAAGGAAGTTTGTACGGGTTTTTAAATGTCTTTGTTCTTAAATCACTGGCATCTTTTGAAATGGAAATGAATTTAAAAGAATAGTCAGAATAATCCGTTAAAGATTTTTTACCTAAAGCACTTTCAATTTTTTGCTTTGTAGAAGTAGCTGATACTTGAATTATGATTTTGTTTTTTTTATCTATTAAGTCGATAGCTTCTGCATTTTGCAGAATTTTATTCATATTTACTAATTCATAACTATATAGTAAGTTGAAAAAATGAAAGTAAAAGTTTTCAGCATGTAAATGCAGATCCAAGAAATTTAGCTTTCCTCTTGATTCGATTCTTCTTGATAGGACATGCAATTTTTCTTCAATATATGTGTAATAAGTATTTCTTCTCACGAGTCAAAAATATTGATTATATTCAAAATATCAATTATAGCTTTTTTTGGCATTACGTTTTTTAATTCAATAGCCTTCTCCACATTTCCATATATCCATACTCTTTCCAAAATTTTTCTAAATCAGAATCTTTTAATGATTTAGGATTTTCTTCAAAACTCCAAAAATCTCCATAGTTTTTTTTAGCTGACTCTAAAGAGTTTAAAAATGAATCAATACTTCTTATTTCGATATTAAATTCTTTATTTTGATACGCTCTCCATTTTATTGCATTTTCAGTGTGCCAATCCCTTCTTAATCCTCCAATCAATATATATCTAAATTTCGAAACTGCACCGAAAATTCTTTTTTTCTCTGTCGGATTTTCTTTAAAATATTTATCCCAAGACCTTACTTGTTCTAAAGCATGATTTAATTCGGCGGTTGGTTCTTTTTTTTTTGTAAATAATCTCATTTTTGGCTTTTCAACTTCAACTAAAACCCATTCAGGTCCACCAGAATTGTCATTTAACCAAGTAAAATCACATCTATATCTACCGAAACTTACTTCAGAAAAATTCGGTAGAGCACCTCCTTTTCGAGAGTAAAACTCATAAAATAAAAAAGAATTTTCTTTTAAAATACTTAATAATTCAACTTCTGAATTGTTATCAAAAGCCTTTTTAAGTTTCTTTTCAACGCCCAATATGTTCCATGTACTCATAAATATCATTTTTGTAATGAATTCTAACAATAGAATAAAGGATATAACCTTTATTTTCCATGTATGGTTATTTTTAATCTTTTATATCAAACAATATCCGTAATCTACTTTTACAAACATTGTGGTAATCCACAATCACCATTTGTTTTTACCAAACAACCCCATTCTTCAACTCTTAAGAATTGAAGAATGGGGTTGTGTTTACCAGATAAATGTAACTATTATTATTGAGTATAAAAAACTCCCTAAGACGTTACTTATTTTTTAAAATCTTGTTCTAGATCTTTTAGTAATTCACTCATTGGCAAGCCAAGCGATTTAGAAATTCTAAAAAGCATGCCTATTTTCATTTCTTGAGTACCTTTTATGTACTTTCTAAGATTTTCAACATCAATACCTGCATCATGAGCAATATTTTTCTGCACTAATCCTCGTTCAATAATAATTTGCTTAATTCTTTTTGCTAAAACAATTACTATTTCAGGACGTTCATGTTTTCCTTTTTTTGCCATGCAGTGAAGGTATATGTAATAGATTGTTTACAAATGATTGTAAACAATCGGTTGTATGTAACCGATTAATTGTTATATTTATCACTAATTATATATATATTTGCGATTCTTCGTATAGAAAATATTGAAGCTGTCGCTTAGAATCTCACACTAGAAAACTGGTAATTTTTGCAAATGAGATGATAAGCAGATTGGCTCACGACCCGGGCGTGGGCTCTCTTATCGTTTGCAGGGTATACCAGTACCTCTAGTGTGGTAAGTTGAGTTCCACGCCTATTTTTGGTGGTCTTATTCAACAATTCTTAGCATTGGTTTTACTTTTACTCTAAGTTTCGTAATAATTAGCATAGGCTTTTTTGTGGGAAGATAGTACTTGGTATGCATTTGATTTTTCTAATGTGTGTTTTAGCAAAGGCTGGAGACTACGCTAATTTTATCTAAATCAAAGGAAACCATAACTATAAGCAGATGAAAATAGATCTAGACACTCAGATTTTTCCTCAATTTAAGCTATCGACACATCAGGATTTGATCTTATATCTTATTAAGAATGAGTTATTAGGTACCCGATTTATAAATCAATTAGGTACGGTCGGTTTTGACACTTCTTTTTTTAGTGTAGAACTGGGTACGGCGATTTTATCATTAATGGGGTTTAAAAACCGAACCGATGCTTTGTGGGAATGGTATCACAATACTGTAGATAGGTACGCAGCTAAGGTTTGTCTAGAAGATTATGCCACTACCAGAGCAGTTTCTTTTGATTTTTATATTGCATTACGCATCAAACTACATACCGAACAAGGGTAATACAAAAGCTACTATGAGCTCAATTTAGAAAGCTATACAATTGATTTAATTCTATCGGTTTATTGAACTTTTATTAATGTTCTTCATGGTTTGGATTAGGAAATATAATAGTGCAAGAAACTATCAAGATGACCATACTATTTTAAATAGGTAGTGATAGTATCTATTTGGATTATCTAAACAGTACTACCACTAGCGAGATGCTAGCGAGAAAGTGCGAGTATTATTTACTTATTTTTTATCAAACTTTAATTTAGGTAGTACAACCTTATATTCCTTATCATCTTCCGTATCATACCAATACACTAAATACTCAACATTTCCACTTGTTAACTGATAATCATCCTTAACAAAAGTGTTATATTTTTCATCTATAAAGTGTCTTGAAAATAATAGCACATTTCCTCCACCTTGTTTGGCTAATCCAATACCTATGTTATCCTTAAACTGCACGGTATCATTCTCAAGGTCGTCTCCTGATTTGAGAGTATTAATTCTATTTAATGTTTTAAAATATTTTTGAGAACCCAAGTTAATGTCTTTGTGCCCTAATACTAATTCAAAATGTTTTGGCTGTTCTGTTATTCCTTCATATCTGATTATCTCTAGTTTATCAGAGTTAAAACCATCAAAAAATGATGAATTACAATGTATTTGCAAACTTTTCTTTGCTCTAGAACAACCAACATACAAAACTCGTTTAGACTCTGTACAATTAAAGTTATAATCTTCTAGGAGCAAATATACATGGTCAAATTCTTTCCCTTTTGCTTTATGCATAGTTGCTATAATAATTACATTGGCATCAGCATTTATCGCATCTTCCATTTTTATTTCTCGAATATATTCGTGCCAGTCTATAAACTGTTTTTGTTTGTCATAATTCACTTCAAATTTTTTAATAATTTCTAAACAGATATCAATGTGAATACTAGAATGATGTTTTGATTTAAAATGGTCTTTTGCTTCATTCCACTGGTTATTAAAAATTATACCAGCATCATTTTTTTTCTGTTTAAGAAATTCTGTAAAGGTTCTTAGTTCAAATAAGTGATCCAAACTAAATCCTTCTAGCCCAGTAATTAGTCTTGTTTTTTGATCAAATTCATTTAGAAAAGTTCTTAGCATTAAAGCTTGTTTATTCGTCCTAACTAAAATGGCTCTTGTTCCGTTAAAATTGTCTTTAATTACCATTTCTGCTAGTGACTTTTCTAAAAAAGAAGTAGTATACCTAACTAGCTTAATATTCGATAAAACACGTTTATTCACTGGTTCTAACACTTGAACTTTTAACCGATTTGGGATTTTATTAAGTAATTCATTATTGAAATGAACGATGTTTGAACTACTTCTATAGTTTTTGATTAAAGAATACTGAGTAGCATTATACTTCTCTTTAAACTCTAGCATGTTCTTATTGGAAGAACCTCTAAATCCATATATATTTTGATCATCATCGCCAACAGCAATTACTCTAATGTTACCTGCTTTAGTTATTATTGTTTGAATTAGTTCCCATTCAATATCATTTACATCTTGAAATTCATCCAAAAGCAATACGCTTTTGTTAATAATGGATGAGATGTCAATTTCCTCATCGTTAATTGCTTTAATACAATCTTGAATTACATTTTTAGATTTCTTTAAATCACCCAACTGTCCTATTAATTGAAAACAAAAACCGTGAAAAGTTGTGATCTTAATAAGCCCAGAGTATTCTGGAACAAGTTTTCGGGCTCTGGCTCTAAATTCTAAAGAAGCTGCTTTTGAAAATGTGAGCATTAAAAATTGTTCAGGTTTTATATCTTCTAATAACAATAGGCTGGCGATTTTATGAACCAAAACCTTAGTTTTTCCACTTCCAGGGCCCGCTAAGACTAATATATTGTTAGACTTCCCATCATTTACAATTCTTGATTGATCTGTATCTAATTCTCCTATTATTTCTTTAAGGCGAGTAGGGGTTAGTGGTGTCCTTATTTCCTTTTTCCTTCTCGGAAAATACTTAGATAAAAACTCTTCATAAGGTTGACTAAAGTAGTCATTAACATATGCTAAAGCAGATTCGTAGTTTTGGAGTCTTCTTTTGGCATATTCACCAACAATATGAATTTGTTCTGTCTTATGATGGTAATGCTGATTCATTTTTTTGAAATTCTCATTTGTGAACCTTGGAATTGAATCGTTAATTTCTTCAATATTCAACCTATTGTATGACACCATGAAACCACCTTCTAGTTTTATTGATTTTATTTGATTTAAAAACAATAGTGTCTTCTCATATCGCTTAACATCCTCTTCTTTTATTTTTCCGAATAGATGATTAGAATTTTTGAGTTCTAGCATTGAAAAACTAACAGGTAAGTCTTTTTTATCTTGAGTTTTTAGTTTTTCCTTTTGTTCCTTATGAAATTTTTCAAGAAGTTCATACACATCTAATGATAATTCATGCCTCCAGTTTATATCCTCAGTTAATGAATCATACTGTTTAACTTTTATTTGGTATAAATCATTTTCTCGGTCGACTCGTTTTTTTTGAATGAAATTCCTTATTTCCCAATAATTAAGAATATTCTTTATTGCATTAATTGATGTTTTTTCTACACCGTCATCTATTATGTTTTGATTCAATTGCCGCATTGATATTTTAATATTCTTAGGTAATATTTTATGCATTACCACTTCAATTTTTCGATAACGCTCAAGTATTTTCTTTGAGTTATTGGTAGATTGTGTCAAATTAATAAATGCTGTTAGGTCTCTTGCATCACCAAGAATTTGTAGGTTTCTTAATATATCAATGACATCTCTTATTTCTCTTAGTTTCAAGCCTGTTCTATCTGCTAAATAGTCAATTCTACATTCATCATCCTTTACTATACGTTGAAGCACTCTTGAACAATGTTGTATTTGAATTTCTGTTATATCCTTACTTTGATGTATTCTTTCGAGAGCTTTGAAAATGTTTGGAACCATTAAACTATTTGCAAATATGGTTGGTGAGTTTTGCTTTCGTTTTAAAAAACCTTGGTCTTCTAGTGCTGCAACTGAAGTTTTAACTCTAGTTTCTAATTCTCGAATTTCAGTATCCCATCCTGCTTTTTGTGCTATTTCTAAGGCAGAATTACTTATCTTCTTTGTTTTTCTATATTTTGACAAATACTTGAGTGCTTGCCAGACTTGCTGAACCTCTTTTTGATTAATTTTGGTTTGTTGCAATAAACTAAAATGTTTGTTTAAATCCTGTTCGTTAAATAAAATGTAACATTTAGCTTGTATTTTTTCATCTCTACCTGCTCTACCTGCTTCTTGCACATAGCTTTCTAAAGAATCGGATATATTGTAATGTATTACTGATTTCACATCATCTTTATCTACTCCCATTCCAAAAGCTGATGTTGCAACAATGATGTCTTTTTCATTATTCATAAAAGCATCCATGTAGTTTTTCTTTACATCTTTATCCAATTTACCATGAAAATAGGTTGAGTTGAAACCAGCTTTTTCTATTAAACCATGTATTTCTTCAACCCTCTTCGTTCTTGACGCATAAATGATTGCTGGTTTTTCACAACGGTCTAATAGTGGGAGTAATGCATTCATTTTTCGTTCAGGATCTTCTACATCTATTACTTCATATTTTAAGTTAGTTCTACTTGCTCTAGTTACAAATTCATTTAATTCAATATTAAGTTTAGTCTTGAAATATGTTTTGATATCCTCTATCACTTGGGGCTTTGCAGTTGCTGTAAAGCATGACACAGGTATTTTACCAGACATCTTATTTTCTTCGAGGTTTTGAATGAAATCTGCTATGTATAAATAATCGACTCTAAAATCTTGTCCCCAAGAAGAAAAGCAATGTGCTTCATCTATTACGAATCTGGCGATTGAACGTTGTTTTAGAATTCTTGATATTGTCGGTGATCGCAGAGATTCGGGAGATAAATATAATAATTGAACATCTCCTTTTTCTACCCTTTCAATAGCATCTTGTCTTTCTAATGGAGATAACAAGCCGTTAATAGCTACAGCCTTTGTAATATCAAAGCGTTTTTCAAGATTTTCAACCTGATCTTTCATTAACGAGACTAAGGGAGATATAACTACTGTTAATTGACGAGATAAAGAGCCTTTCATTAAGGCCGGTAATTGAAAAGTGAGAGATTTCCCTCCTCCAGTAGGAAATACAGCAACAAATGAAGCAGAACTTATTCCGGCTCTAACGGTTTTTTCTTGTAAACTTATTCCTTCATTTTGGTCAAATTTTCTAAAGTCTTTATAACCAAAATAGGATTGTAACGCTTTTTTAGGGTTTAAATTAGAATTACAATAATTGCAACTTGGGTTTCCACAAAACTTAAACCTTATATCATCTAATATTTGTTGCGTTTTAGGTAGCGTATTATGTATCCAATATGCTAAAACAGATTTATCTTCTTTAGTGTTTAACAATGAAAAAGCATAGGCTAATTCAACAGGATTATCTTTAGCTAATTGAGAAATATTGGCGCTATCACAAATTTTATTTTTGAATAAACGACCTATTTCAATGGCAGCATTAATGTTATTGATTTTAAAATTAATTAATTTTAAAAAGCCCGAATAGGCATTTGAACTATTAAGTAAACTAGCATAAACTTGTTGAATAACAGGATCTAGCTCATTGAATTTATTAAGTTCGTCTATTAATAATTGCTTTGTAAGTTTGCAGTCTGAAAGAGGATTATTATACTCACTATCGTTAACAATTTTGTAACCTTTTACTAATTTGTGATACGGGTTATCGCTAAAAAGCAATGGAGACCAAAGCAAAGTATCTACTATTTTTTTATTTCTAAAAATTTCAGGCCCTAGAACTTTTCCTAAAAATGGAATATCATGAGCAATTATATTGTGACCACATATATACTCAGCCTCCTTAATCCATTTCTCAATTTTAGTTAGCTGGCTTTCGTGTAATTCTTGTCCATTGAAAAGTGCTCCAACATCCTTTATCTTTCCATTCTTATTGGTTTCAATGTCTATATATAGAATTTTGTTTATCATACTTCCAAGCGATGGCAAAAAATAGCTGTTTTGGTTTTTCAGCGTTTGTTTATGTATTAGCTAAAAACAAATGCGTTATTTGTGCAGGTGGCTTCTTCTTTTCTCACATGAAGCACAAGAATAGAATAAAGGATATATGTCCTTTATAATTCTATGTATTATTATTTTGGATCTTTTATATCTAACAATATCCGTGATTCATCGATAAGATAATTGTGGATTACCACAATCACCATTTGTTTTTACCAAACAACCCCATACTTCGACTCTTATGAGTCAAAGTATGGGGTTGTGTTTACTTGATAAATGTAATTATTATTGTTGAGGATAAAAAATCTCTCGATTTCATAATTAGAATCAAGGATTGCCAACAATACAACAATACAACAATATAAAATTAGTATTATGAGTTAATTAGAATATTAAAATATTGTGTTTTTAATAAGGATTTTACTTAGGACACATTGTTGGCAATTTTATTTTACTTCTTTGAAGCAATAGTGGCAACAAGTTCTTCAACTTGGTATCTTTCGAATCTTTTAGCTTCTCTTAAACACACCATAAAAAGAACTAATAATAAACCTGAAATAACAAAGAAGAGTGAACAACTTATATCAATGCTTTTTTCAATTAGTAGCCCAAACTTTGATTCAATAAATAAAATTAGTGCTATAAAAATCGAAATTGACAAACCATCGTATGTAGCAGACATTACCCAATATCTTCCAAGAAAAGAACGTGAACTAGTATATTTTTCATCATTCCTAATGTCCGCCCAAAGTCTAACGTATAGTCTCCAAACACCTCTATATTCAGGTTTTTCTAAGTATTTTTTATAGTTAGGCTCCTGATCAATTTCATGAGCTTTTAATATAGTTTCAAACCTTGAATCAAACTTTTTTGGATTACCCTTTTTTTTAAGTAGGTAATCTCGAATATTTCCAATTATTCCCATTCTAATCCAACGCCCTAGAGCGAAACATAATAAGCCGTTAATATAACAACACAAAATAAAGGCTATTATTGAATGTGTGTTCAATACTTCTATAGGTAAATCTATGCCTCTTTTTAGACTCCAGAATAGTAATATTATAGTTGTGAAAAATCCAGATACAAAAAAGGATAAATCAAAAATATCAAAAAAGTCACTAAGCTTATCAAATATAGATTTAAGAGCTTTTCCTATTTCTTCCATTGTTCTTATATTGTTGTCAACAGTCTAGTGTAAGAATAGTAGCAGATTTTTACGCACTTACTTTTCGGTTAAACACAGACCTTTTATATATTTACTTACTTTGGTTTTAGCGATTAAACCGCTATTATTTTTATACATTGTTAGGCACAGTTTTCTATTTGACCATATCATTAATATCTATTTGAACAACAACTTCTTCTTCATGATAGTAAGGTCTCAAAGGTGATTTCCTCAAAATGAAGAGAATAATTTCACCATCCCAATCAAGCCGAGTTAAGTCATGTAATTTCTGAAATTCTCTAAACTCATTTAACCTTGTGCCTATTTCTGAGCTGGTTATATTTATGCTGATCCACATATTTCCTGCAGGTTCTATATACGTTATTGGAGCTTGGCCTCCCTCAGAATCCGTTATAGATATTCCAGATTTATCTGTATCAAATGAGAATACTTGACCTGACCAAGTATCACCATTTTCAGATTCAAGAAAAGATGAATTTAATTTGTTTAAGCTAGACTTAGAAATTATTACAGCAATTTTCGCATTTCCCCTATTTGTTATAAATAAGTTTAGCTTCATTGTTGAGTCATTTACACTAAAGTCTATAGTAGCAGACCTGAGATCTGGTGAATCATTTAATTCAGTTTTGATTTGAGTTGGTCCATATGTCAGTCCATAAAGTAGTAAAAAAGGAATAATAGCAGTTACAAAGGATGTAGTAGGAATTACTATATTGAGAAGAAGGCGTTTAATCTTTTTTAAGTTTGGGAATTCCCTTCTCCAGTTAGCTTTTAAATAAAGTATAGGATTTATGATAATCAATGCGCTCCATACAAGAGTTAATATATTCTCAGTAACTATTTCCCAATGAGGAACGGTCCTCACCCCTTTGTCAAACATCATAATTTCCTGATGTAAATTAGAAATAAATATCCCAATAAATATTACAGACAGTTGGAATCCGGACGAATAAAAGAGTATATGAATGACCTGCTTTGATTTATTTATACCGTTACTAAAAAAGCGATCAATGAATTTAGCTAACAACCAAATAAACAAAACAGCAGGGAAAGTGAGCCCAACAAGTTTGAAAAATGTTAAATCCTTCTCTAAATTAACTATTTCGTCCGAACTGAATATTTGGTTCAAGGATTTAATGGCTATAAAGCCAACAAACATAGATGATGTGAGATATGCCCCAGGCTTGCACAGGATACTTTTGTTATAGATTATTTTTTTTGGTTTTACAAGTATTAGAAACGTTGTGTATGCATACTTATTTATAAATTCTAAAAAACCAAATATTGTGTCTTCTAAAAGATTAGTTAGCTTAAATTCAGTTTTCTGGTCTTTTTGAAACATCCTTATAAGTGTGATTAATTGTGCCTAACAACAGAATAATGGATATATATCCTTTATATTCTATGTATTATTATTTTAAATCTAACAATATCAATGATTCATTTATAAAATGATTGTGGTAATCCACAATACATCATTTGTTTTTACCAAACAACCCCATACTTCGACTCATATGAGTCGAAGTATGGGGTTGTGTTTACTTGATAAATGTAATTATTATTATTGAGTATAAAAAACCCTCTAAGACGTTCTTGTTTTTAATATGCTGTTATATAATCATACTATTTTAAAAATAGATAGTAATGGGTGTCTATTTAGATTATCTAAACAGTAATGTCTCTAGCGAGACGCTAGCAGGAGTGGAGGAAGCAGAGGTTTATCATTTTCTCAATACATAATGATAATAAACTATCTTACCATTACTCAATTCCTTATGGATGTTCGAACCCTTAACTCCTGCAAAATCATTCAGCGGCTTTTTTAACCAGCCCTTTACCATATTTTGAAAGAATGCTAACTTGAATTCGTGAAAAGCATCCATTGCATTAACCACTTCCTTAGAGATCAATTCCTTTTTGAGGACTTCAAATCCCGCATCATTGAAAATCTTATCAAGTTCTTCGATCTTTTCTGAGGGACGTAGGTCGGCAAACAAAAAATACCCGCCAGGACGAAGCACCCTGTTGACTTGTTTCACAAACTTTTTCATAGACCCGTAGCAATGTGATGATTCTACATTTACAATTGCATCTGCACTTTCATTCTCCAATGGTAGATTTTCTGCATCACCATGAATAAAGGTTAACCCTTCTACCGAATGCTGTGTATTGCTAAATTTGATTGCGTTTTTAGAGTAATCAATTCCAACCATCGTCTTTGGTTTAAGATATCGTTTAATGTACGACGAACCTCCTCCGCGACCACTACCAACTTCTACTACGTCTTTATCTGCAAGGTCTACAGCTGTTGCCACATAGTGGTATAGCTGAATCATATACCGGTCGTTTTCTTCCTCCTCATTTAGTGGGATTGCAATAGGTTCATTGCAAGATTCATATCCGTAGTTCATATAAGTCCATTCTGCTGTTGGATACTTCTTTGACAAATACTCATATAGCTTTTTCCAGACCGCTCGCTTCAGTCGTGGAGAAATTTTAAGAAAGAAAGCAAAAATATTGGTAAGCATAGGTTAGCAATAAGTGTTAACAATATATTGAAATAGAACGTACTAAACTAGAAATATTTTTATATCAAGGTAGCTGCAAAAAGGGTTATCCATTATGTTAGATTAAGTACAACGGTTTGTGTAAAACGCATTTTACATCTTGTTAGGCATTGTTTTTATTTCTTTCAAATTAACTTTTAAGATTACCTTTTTGTAGTCAACGAGTTTAGAATCATTGTCCAATATTTCTTGCTCTTCATCAGTCAGTTCATCATATGGTTTACTGTCTGATTTTCGGATTTCTATTTCCCTATCCAGGACGAAGTCATTGTTTTCATTCCACCCTTTAATCTCTCCGACATCTTCAATTCTCTTAAGTTCTTTAAAAGGAAGTTCATCAGGATTTGTAAAGTCAAAAAATACAATATCGTATGGACAAGCCCAATAGCAACCTTCAACAGCTAAAACCTCACAATCCTTTGAAGGTATTGCATTTGTCCAACAAAAACCGTGTCCATCGAATCCATTTTCAGGAAAATGGTTTTTAACAGTTCCCTTGGTTAAATTTACAACAGTTTGTCCTTGGTAATCTTCTCCGCATAATAGATATTCATTGCCATTGGTGTGTTGAACCCAAGAATACCAGAAGTGAGAATAGTTTCGTTTTACATCAGCAATGACTTCATCATTTTTACTATTCCTTATTGTTCCTTGTGAATATGTCCAAGTATTTTCTCCAGTTTTATATGAAGAAATAATCAGATAGAATTTTCCAGAAGGAGAATAAATCCTTTCAGATTCGTCAGTTTTATTTTTTGGCTTGAAAAAATCTAAAATTTCTTTCCTCCAACTTTTATATTTAATATTCATCTTCAATAATGCCTAACGCCAAATATATGAATCGGAGCAAGGCAAGTAGGCTTGAACCAATTGATTTATCTGCGCATTTTTATTTCTTGTTTAATTTATAAAAATTTAGCGCCATCGCAAAAAGGAAAAGACCTTTCGATTTAGTTCTAATTTTTGCTCTGATTTCATATATAATGTTAGCAACTGACTTTTTTCAACGGAATATTTCAGTCAAATACACTATTCCGAATATCCAGCCTAAATATAACGCTGTATAATACAAAGAGTATAGAGTAGAAATTCCAATATTACCTTTTGTTTCTCTATATTTTGTGAAGACGAATTTCAAAGCTCTAAAAAACACCCAATATAGCATTGTTAATATTATAAAAATTGAAATCCAAAACACAGCTTCCAGTAAAATCAATAAAACAAAAAATAGTATTGTCATCAAAATCCAAAGTAAAACAGATATGATCAAGCCACTAATGCCATCATCAGTCTCAATACTTGGCATTTCCCAATCAGGAAACTCTCCAGATGAAGGTATTATTTCTCCTGTTTTAAAATTTCGGAATTTCGGAAAATTATCTTTTAATCCAATTCCCTTAAAAAGTCCATAAGTCATAAATATGAAAAGTGCTGTTCCAATTATAGACAATGATAAATATAAATTAGAAGTAACTGATCGATTATAATTTTCTCCAGTAAGATATACAGTCAGAATGGTAATTCCGATTACAAGTAAAGAAACTATAAAAACTGACTTTCCTTTTAAATATGTTTTTTGGGCTTTCAAATAGTTCAGTTTTTTTGCTGTTTGTTGCTAACAATAGAATAAAGGATATATGCCCTTATATATTCTATGTATGGTTATGTTTACTTGATAAAAGTAATTATTAGTATTGAGGATAAAAAACCTCTTATGGTGTTCTTATTATTTAATATACTATTAAAAATAGATAGTGATGGGTAGCCATTTGGATTATCCAAACAGTAATGCCACTAGCAAGAGCGGGGTTTTGATAAACATTATAGACAATTGACTTTTAGTCCAAAATGTCCTTTTTTTCAATATGATACATTTTTAATAAATCAACAAATCCGTTTTTTATTTTATTCACTTCAGACTGCGGTGTATCTTTTTCTAGAAAAATTGTTATGCTAGATGCGGTTTTCCCATTGAAATGTTCTTCAGTTTTTATGTTAATCTTTTTAGTCTCTATGGAATTATTGGGAAAAAATAGTTGAATGTATTTACTTTCAGCTTTTTGCTTGACTGTTATTTCTGAATACTCTTTTGCGGTCAAATAATATGCTGTTGAACAAAGTTTAAAAGCGGTACAGAATTGTATAAATTTAATAGTTTTGTTGTGATTAAAGTCAACCTCCTCAAATAAATAGTTGTAATTTTTTTCGCTATCATAAAGCTTATGTATATCTATTTTTTCACCCAAAGATAGAAGCGCTTCTGTTTTAGTTTGACTTGAACATTTTGTATAGATAGATAATAAAAACAACACAACAAATAAATTTTTCATAATTGGATAATGTTTTTTTGAGCTATGGTTTACAACGTGTTTGTGTATGTTTAGTTGCGCTTAGCAACTAAGATAGCAAAAGGGGACAAGTATGAGTGAAATTCGGAGAATTTTTCGATTGGCACAGAGATAATCTACCAATTAACTATAAACGGTGTTGGCATTGGTTTTTCTTTTATTCCAATATTTTAAATAGTCTTGCATACTTATATTTTTTTTGAGAAAACAATATTTTCATATGCTTTTCCATTGACTATAAAATTTATTTCTCCAACGTTTTTAAATTTATTTCTTTCATAGAATCTAATGGCTCTATTGTTTTTTATGTACACGGTGAGCCACATGGTATCTAATTGCAATTTTTTGGCTTGCTCTTCAACAAAAGTTAGTAACTGTTGGCCAATTTTTAAGGGTATAAAATCATTTAGGATGAAAATTCGTTCTAATTGACAACTGTTTTGTGATGTAATATTTTCGTTTGACGCATTTACTACTAATTTCGCATAACCGACAGGTAAATCATCTGCATAAATAATATAGAAAAGTTGCTTGGGATTGTTTATATTCTGTTTCGTTTTAAAAACTGAAAAATTCTCGTTAAGGTATTTTAATACATCGCTTTTATCTTCGATATAATGACCATGAGATTCAGCCCATGTTAGTCGACCTAGAAGTGCTAAAACATCTGTATCTGCTTTTGTAGCTATTTTTGTTTTAATCATTACTATTCTTATTTATTCGTAATCTTCTTATATGATAACCATGAAGCAATACAGCAATTGTGCAGCCTACAATTATTGGGGTAGCACTAATTAATGCACCATATAAAATGTAACCTGTATTCGCGATTAGTGATATTAAACGTAGTTTATATTCGCCTTTGGTGGACATAGAATATAAATTGATCACTAGAGCTGTATAGCCAATACTATCAATTAAAAATGGACTCATGTTTTATCTTTTTCTGTTTGATTAATTTATATTGGAAACTATCCTGTTTAAATAGTGCAACACAAATATAGAATGCATTATCTTGTTTTTGGTTTATAATCGAATTAATAATTGTATATTTGAGTTTGATACTATCGAATAAACCGTAGTAAAATTACGATTACAAATGGATACATTGGATAAAAAGATACTTGAATTGCTAAAAATTAATGCTAGAGAAAGCTTCGCTAATATTGGAAAAGAAATAGGATTGTCTGCTCCTGCCATAGGCAAGCGTGTTCGGCAAATGGAAGAAGAAGGCATAATCGAAGGCTATGGTCTAAAATTGAATCATGAAAAATTGGGCATTGAGACTAAAGCATATATAACATTAGTAATACACCGAGAATCAAGAGGATCAAATGATGCTCAAAAACAAATACAAGCAATGGAAGAAGTGCAAAGTTGTGATAGAATTACTGGTGATGATTGCTTATGCGTTTTAGGTTATTTTAGAAACAATAAGCATCTTATTTCCTTTCTTGAAAAAATCGCAGAGTATGGTGCTTCAAAAACGAGCATTATTTTAGAAGCGTAATTTATTTCCTTGAAAGGCTCTATAAACAGACAAATTATGTTATTTATTTATCTGTAAGAGATAATATTACTGCCAACGTCTCTGTATAAGATTAGTTGCGTGGTTTAGCAAATAATTTACCAAAAATGGAACGAACCAGAGGAAATTCCTATGGAATTTCCAAGTAGGCAAGCACCAAGCAATTAATTTCATATATTGTTATGTGCTGGATTCTATTTTAATTTGATGACCTCTTGTTAATTCTTCAAGAATATTTTTAGGTGTTTTTAGTAACTCTGGATTTTTTTCTAAAAGTATAGTTTCAGTGATTGTTAATGTTTTAACCATAATATTTGAAATGCCATTATTGGTAACTTTTACTATTAATATTGAGCCTAATTTTGTAATTTTTAAAAAAATATATATCAGAAATGAAAAAATTACTTTCACTATTTTTATTCTTTGTTTTGTTTTCTTGTTCGGAAAGCGACATACAGCAATTTGAGTCTGGACAGTTTGGAGAGCAAGATATTGTAACAGATGCAAGTGGAAGAGAATATCCTTTTTTGGATCCAAATGTGGTATCATACTGTGGTCCGGGTTGGGGAAGAAAGTTTTGTCGATTTTTATCTAAATATGATGGGACAATCTGGACAGATGCAGAAAATTATTATAGCGACTTTTCAGATATAAAATTTTCAAACTTTTCAGACAATGAATATTTTATATCCTTCTTTAATCTTGATAGTATTGCTTCATATTGTGAAGGATGGAAAATAGGTGAAACAACTTACGATGGAATAAAATGGAATATAAAAATCAAAAAAGATCAGGAGGATGTTTTGTGGTTTGCATATGATTATTATGGGTCTAGTGAAGAAAGGGAATATACTATAACTTATAAATATGAAGTAATTGATGGTTTACTTCATTTTTCAAGTACTGAAGGTCAAACGTTTATTTTCGGTCCTTCTGAAAGAAATTATTCAGAAGATTTTCTTGACACAGGCGACATAATTAGATTAAAAGGATGTATGTTTTACTAATTTTGCCCACTGTAATGGCTCATCATCTTTATGAGACACAGTTTGGACTTTAGGTATTATGTAAGGTAATAGTTTAATAAGTAGTTTATGATATTAGAATTGCCAAATTCGGTATTTCTTTTGTTTCCCATTTTCTCTTGCACATAACGGACTTGTGTATGCTTTGTTGCGTTTGGTTTAGCGTAAAGTTAGCAAATAATAACTGAATAGAAAGTCCGCAAGGACTTTCCAAGATATGCCATAAATAGCAATAAAATATACACGGTGTTCTACGCAGTTATTTTATTTTTTCAAACTTTTGTGAAAATCCTTCGTTCGAGGCAAAATGGAGAAGTAAATAATTGTCTTTAATTTCGAAACCAATTGCAGCAATATTAGCATTTTGACAATTGGTTATAATCCTTTTTTCACTCAAAGAATATGTTCCAGAAGATATTTGTTCATCGGAATATGGTTGACATAAAGACCCATTTTCTGATGTAATTACTTCGTTTTCGAAAAATTTAATTACTTTTTGGCTATCAATGCTTTGAAAAGTTCCGCTACCATCTCCAGGATCCGCTAATTGCTCTATCAATTTCCATTGTCCAATTAATTCTGTTGTTTCAGAATTGTTATTTTCATCTGTTGAGCATGAAATTAAAATTCCAATGAATGTTAGAAGTATGATTGTTTTTTTCATACATTTTAGATATATGTAGTTTACTATTAGATTCAGAAATATTTATTTGGTTGCGTCAAATTGCGTAGAACAACAGAATAAAGGATATATGCCCTATATATTCTATGCATGGTTATTTTCAAATTTAATCTTAGATCTACTTTTATCTCTAATGTGCTATAACGATGTTGTATATATGATGTTGGCAGTATATTCTTGTTTAATGATGCTTAGGTTCTGGTAATTCGAAGAATTTGCTTACGGTTTTATCCAGCATTTTTGAGACTTCATTTTGGTTTTCTTTGGTTGGTTTAAGGTCAACAAATTTTCCAATTATATTTCGATGTCTGTAAATGATTATGGTGTGCTCTGCTTTAGGGTTTATCTTATTTAAATGGACTTCTGATTGCGTATCGGTAAATGATGGAACAAACGTCAATGCAATATTTTCTAAGTTCAATTCTTTTCCTAGTTGTTCTAACTCTATTTGTCGATTCGATTTGCTGTAGCCGTTCTTATTACCATAAACAAAGTAGACTTTTAAGTATTTTTCTCGGGTAACACTTTCTTGCTCCAAAAATGTTAGCCATTCTTTTATTTCGGACCAGTTTGGTTGGCTACCCACAAAGTAAACAATTCCGTGAAATCGTCCATATTTACATACAGGGCAAGTTCTTGTGCCTTTGTCTGGTCCCCAGGCGTGAAATGGTGTAAAAGAAGGGTTCTCTTCGCCAATTTCTAGACCAGATTTAAGTGTATGATCTATAGTTATAGGATAATTTGGGATATTAAGCCCTAAAATAATATTATGCTCAGCAACTTGCATTTCTGTATCAATAAGTACTCTTAAAATACCACTACCACCACGATTTTTAAGCATCTTTCTTTTTTTGCCTGTCAATAATATATCATCGGCAAATTCTAAATTATCGATATAATACTCATCATCAATTTCGGGTTCTTTAATAGATAAATGAATGTGCGCAGGGATATCACGATTTGGATAAGGCGCTGGTCGAATGGTATATATCGAGTAATTTCCTTGCTTATCAGATTTTACCCAGCCACGAGTACGACCGTGTTTTTGAGATTTGCCTTCTCCGTTAGCATAATATCCATTGTGGTCGGTTTGCCAATAATAAACGATTACGTTGGGCGCAGGCGTAACACCGTCTAATTTTAGTATTTTTCCTGTAACCAATAATTTTTGCCCTTTCCCGTTCCAGGCCGAACTTGTATCAATAGGTTTAATATTTTTTGGCATTCCGACATACATTAATTCACAACCATCGCAGCCGCCACCAACAATTTTGTTTTTGTTATTTCTTTTGGGTATTTGTTCATTTTTTGCCTGGCCATTACAACTTGCCAATGATATCAGGAATAGAAAAAGGAGTCCGAAGTTCAGTATTTTTTTCATTAGTATAAAATTTAAAGGAAGTCTCAAAAGTCCAATAAATCCTAAGTGTTGAAAAGAAAACTATACAAGAATTAGCTTACTGGAGTGGTTTTAGAACTTAGTGGTTTAATAGGGTACTCCAATTTTGACGATAATGCCTGCTGAACCTTATGGATTGACCATTAGATAAAATACAATCGTAATCGCCATTCTTTCTTGATTTTAATTCTGCTATGCAGTTTTTATTGACAATTACAGAACGATGAACCCTTAAAAAGGTTTGAGGGTCTAATAAGTCTGCAAGTTTTTTTAAACTCTCATCATGCAAAATTTTCTGACTGGTTGTATGTACCATTGTATAGGGTCTGTCGGTTTCGATAAATAGAATTGTAAAGGTGTCAATCTTTATTCTACGAATACCATTTTTAACAGTAATGGTTTTATTGGTCTTTTGATTTTGGAAGTGTTTGTTTAACTGTTTTTTTCTTTTAAGATAATCAAAAATAAAAGGACTAAATAAATAGACCATAATGGTTATATGCAATTGATTTGAAACTGCATTTTTAAGTATTGTTAAAAAACGATGAGGTACAGAATAGATAAGATTACTGCCTAAAATAAAAATTGAAGTAAAAATAAATATATGTAGTACGCTAAATATAAACCCAGTGCTTAAAGCGTAAAGTACTTTGGTAGTTAGTGATTTGAATTGAACTTTATTATAAAAGGAATTTGCAATTTTTATAAATGGAATAAATAAAAGCCAATATATATTATAGAGCATAGTATCGGTCCAATAAAATGCAGTAGGTTTAATTTTGGAGAAAACGTAGTCTTGAAAAATTGCCAACCCATAAAGTACAACACAAAATACAACCAATGTCCCAAAATTTGGATGTAGGAGTTTGTTTATTGTTTTATTAAGTTTTTGTTTTCTCACTTCTTTTTAAGAGTTACTGCCAACGGTTTGTATATGATATAGTAAGGGATTAAAACGCACTTACTTTTCGGTTTAGCACATAGTCAAATTTATATGCACCAATTTGGGGTTTGGCATTTAACCCTTATTATTTTTACACGGTGTTGGTTATAGTTATTTTACGTGCTTAAATCAGTTTCTTCCCAACTTATACCTTTAGATAACATCCAAGTCAAGGAATGCCTTCGTTCATGAATTACACCTCCATTTCCCATTGGATCAAAACCATTGGGAACTGTTTCACTACCCAATTGAGCACTTCTTACTGCATTATGTAGGCAATAAAATAAATCTTCTTTTTGCATCAACTTTTCTTCAGACAGAGTTTCTTTATCTTTAATCCAATCTTCTACACTTTCGTCTATAGGACAACTAAAGTCTTTCAAAATATCTTGCATTTGATCTCCCGACATCATTTGCCCCGTAATATCAGGCTCTTTATATCCAAAAAACCAAGCTAAAGACCAAGCATTTTCGAATTTCCATCCAATAGAATTTCTTGCTTGTTCATCATCTCTTGATATATTGAGAATTTCTTTTTCTTCTTCGTCCATAAAATCCTTAAGATTATTTTTGTCTATGAAAGTCAGAATTTTATCACTTTCTAAATTGTCTTGGGGAACCATTAACCAAAGAACTAATGCTTTTATAGCGTTTAATCTTTGCGCGATTTCAATTGAAGGTCTTAGTTCTCGATCAAATTCTGTTGGTAAAGAGCTAGCTGGCTTAAATCCAGAATCAAGACAAATAGATATATTTTCAAGTCTCAAATCTGTCATCCAGGGAACTTGTTTAAAAGATTCTAAGTTATTCTCATTTTTAGTTTCTCGTTCAGATTCTGTATTTTCTTTTGAACCAAATATTTTTTTGAAAAAGCTCATTTTTCTATTATTGTGTTTTTAATTGTAGCTAACGTGTTTGTGTATGGTTGCGTGGTTAAGCAACTAATTTAGTAAACAAATACGAACCCAAGAAAATTCCGTAGAAATTTTCCAAATAATCACTAATCAAAGCAATTAACTATACAGGTATATTGTGCTTTCGTTATTTTAAAATAACTTAATTTTTAAAAATGCTTGTATTGGTTAAATAAAAGTATTTTCGATATTTCTAGTTGTCGTTACGCCAAACCAAAGTAGATACAAATTAAAGCTATAGTGTTAAAAAACCCGTGTATGGCAATAACAAACCACAAATCGTATTTGCGTAAGTAGAATATCAGAGCTATAAGTGCTCCAGTAATCCAAGTAACAAGTTGTCCTGTAATGCCTTGTTGACTGTGCATGAAGCCAAAAAAACCAGTAACTAGGACAATATTAAGCACTATACTGATCTTGCTTTCTCCAAAGAATTTTACAAATTGGCGCATAAAATAACCGCGAAAGATTATTTCTTCTCCAAATCCCGCAGTAGCCCACACTATTAATAAAGTAACTAATAAGGCAGGAAGATTTCCTTTTAATCCATCAAAACTTGAATAATCTATAGGAACTCCAGTTAGTTTTGTAATTACAGGGACCAATGCAAAGAAATAAAAAATAAAGAGCCCTAGCGCAACTAATGGAGCAAGTACGAAAATGTTTTTGGTTGTAAATTTTTCGCGTTGAAACCCAAGTTCTGAAAATGCTTTTCCTTTGTATTCTAGGTAATTTGCTATGATAATTACTATTGAAGCAATAATATTTGGAAGGAAACTTAAATTAATTGGTCCAAACCATAAAAAGCAGATGATTGCAAAGGTAATTGAAGGAATTAATATTTGTCGTATGGTGATTTTGTTCATTGTTTTTTGATTTTAAATTCTAAACGAAATAATGAACAAAATCTCTGAAAACCCTTTTAAACACTTATGTTTTTACTGAATGGTCGAAATTTATAACCGAATAGTCGGTAGTTTTTGGCATCTTTTATTGAAACCAATCCATAAATGCTTTTCGCTTGTAACGACTTATATTGATTTCAGCAATCGTATCCTTTTTAATGAAAGCTTTTAATCGAATACGCAACTTACCATTTTCAATCTTTTCAATTAGGTGTACAGTATCTTTGTGAATGATAATTTGCCGATTGGCTCTAAAAAACAATTGATCGTTTATTTTTTCTTCGAGCTCATTTAATGTAAAATCAGTGTTAATTGTTGTGCCGTCATTTTGAAGGGTATACACAATTTTGTTTTCGCTGTAAAAGCACGCAATATTTTCATAGGTAAGCTTCGTCATTTTCGTGCCGCTGTCAATAGTAATTTCAGCATCTCTTATAGATAACTTATATAAATTGTATATGTCTTGAGCATACAATAAACCTATGAGAATAAAACACAATAATAAAGTAATTAGTAAACCAATTAATAAATAATAAAACACTGTCTGTCCGCCTACAACTTTATCTATAATAATATTTATAGGAATATACATGATTGTAATATATCCTAGAGTAGAAACCATAAACCATACAATAGCAGCAATTTCTACCTTTTTAGAGAAATGCTTTTTCTTGTAAAATTTAAAATTAAGTTCCGCTATGATTCCAATGAGAATAGATAAAACAATAGTCGATAGAAAACCTTCTATGGGAAATCTATACGTTTCACTATCCAGAAAATTATCACTCGCTGCTAAATGATTTGCGACTAACGAGAAAATCGTTAATATAATTGCTTTCTGAACCCAACGCCATGCAGAACTACTGATACATGTATGCCATACTGTTTTTACTGTACTCTTGGTTGGTTGTGTAGTACTCATGAATTAGAAACTCTTTTTTTTGTTAGGTTCAAAAGTAAAGAATAATTTCTCCAAGAATATGGTTAAAATATTTTTCAATTTTACCCGGGGAAGTAAGTTTTGTCTAATTTTTTCTAAAGAGTTTTATTATTGGTTAGCGGTTTGTCATAATGAAACACAACATTTAGTATATTAAGCGTAGCATCCTGCAAGGTGCTATGATTTCATATACATTGTTACCTGCTGGCATGTTTAAAATTTATTTCCATTATATTCAAATCTAGAAAAGGATTGGCATGTATATCAAATTGAGCAAACTGCCAAAAGTTTTATCTGCCCTTGTAGGCATTTTACTCAAGATACTTTATGTTCCTATATAAACGCCCCAAACTTTATTAAAATTCAGTTTTTCCAAATCAGAATTAGTAATGAAAAATGATAGATCTCCGTCATCATCATTCCATTCAAAAAGTAAGTTTTGATCTTGGGCCATTTTCATTTTTTCCTCAAATGCTTCATGACTATCAATATCAACATCATAATTCATTTTATATTCCTTTGGGTCACCTTCAATACTAACGGGGTAAGCCAAAATTCCCCTACTATCAAACCCATAGTTCTCATTTTCAAAAATAGGGTGACTAAAATAAACATCAAAATTCTCGTTTACAGGTAGTTTCAGTAATTCCATCTTTTGCTCTAATAATTGTAATTCCAGGCTATTTCTGCTATCTGGCAACGAAATTTGATATTGAAACTTGATTTTTTGTGTATCTATTGTTTTGCTACTTGGTATTTTGATGTCTATTTTTTCATTATTCTTAGTTTCTTTTTGATAGACGACTTTCACTGGACAAATTTCAGTGTCTTTACCAGTTTCAAAGTATTCTGTATCTGCAAAAAAGTATAGGATGCCTTTAGCAGGTAGTTTTTTTTGTGGGGCTAATGTATTTAGTTCTTCAAGATTTACCTGCCCCAAGAAAAGCATAGGTACTCCTTGTTGAATAGGCCATTCTATATATGAAAGGAAATCAGGTGATCCTCCATATTTGGACTCAAATACCAACGGTTTTTTCTTTAAAGTCTTTATTCTTGATGAAACAACTACCAAGCGCTCTATATCAAAAAGAATATCTGGATTAAAATCTTCATTGCGGAAATATTGGATGGCTATAGCTTGCTTTTTTTCTTGCTGATTGAGGCCTTTCGTGGTAATCTTAGTGCTCTTTTTTTTTTGGCCTTTTTTAGTACTTGTACTGTATTGTTGGAGATCTACCAGTATACATCCGTCTTCACTATTTCCACCACCTATCATTAATTCGCCGTCGGCTGTGGCACATATTGTTTTAAAATAAAACTTTCTACTAACTTTCAGTGGTAATTTCTTCCATTTTTTAAGGTCTGTTGTATAGTGGATAGCAGATAGATCTATGATTGCATACAGGGTTTCATCAATAAGGCATACATCAGTCACATTCTTATTCTCGTTTATACTTAGTCCTTGAGGTATAAAATTTTTATTGTTGAAAGTGATAAGCCCTCCATCAATAAGTTGAATATGGGAACTTGTCCTTTGTGTAGAATAAAGTTTTTGTGGAATTTCAGCATTATTGGAAAAATAATGCAACTCTTCCCACGTCAAACCATCATCCTGGCTAATAATGGCTATTTCTTGAGCATTAATTGAAATTAAGGCATTATTATCTTCAATAATTCTACTCACTATATACCATGCCGTGTCTGGCGTTTCCGATTTCATAAATGTCTGTCCATTGTCAACCGACCTATATATCTTTCCGTATTTTGTACCTACCAATAATGTGCCTAGAGATGTTTTTTTTATGGCACAAACATCTTCATCTATTGGCACTATTAACTTCTGCCAAGTTTCTCCAAATTGCGAGTGGTAAATTTGTCCATTTACTGCCCCTACAAATATTTCACCTGTATCGGTGGTGGTTATTGTTTGTCCTTTAGCCTTAGCAGCCATTCGCTTCCATTTCTGACCATTCCAGGAGTATACGCCTTTGAATGTAGCTGTTAGTAGTTGATTTTTCCATTCTCTAATTTGGTGTATTCCCGATCCTGAAGGCGATTCTAATTTTAAAATACCATCTTTCATTTTTTTCTATATAATTATTATTATCTGCTCTCACGCACTTATAAACATTTTTATTAAAACTTTTGGAATCTGAAAATATTTTTTGAATCATAGGTTTTATGCAGCTTGCAGGTAACAACGGAATAAAGAATATATATCCTTTATATCATATCTATGCTTATTTTTAAATTTAATCTTGTATCAAACTCTTATATTGAGTATAAAAACTTTCTAAGGCGTTACTTATTTTTTAAGATACTATTAAAAATAGATAGTGATGGGTATCTATTTGGGTTATCTAAACAGTAATGCCACTAGCAATACGCTAGCGGGAGCGGGGACTTTGATGAAAAGCATATCAGTTCAGTAATTATTAACTCTATATTATAGACCTTATTAAACTATTGTAATTTATTTTTTTTCATCAATTATCATCTCAATTAAAGATGATTTATGGCCAAATCTATCTGATAGAATTAAGACATTATAACTCGCTAAGTCAATAGAAAAACTACCCTTCGATTCTAGCTCAGAACTAGAAACCCAGAAATTTTTCACAACATTTTCTGCCTTCATAACATTTTCTACTTTCACTTTTAAAGCATATTGTACATCACTAAAATAATTCCTGTTGGGATCTTCAGGAGGTGCATCGTATCCCCATTCATGTATATAATCAGTAATTTCTATTTCTATTAAATCATCTTTATTGCTAATTGTTAAAATTTCATCACTCGACAGTGTTAATGCTTTTCCAAATTTCGCTTGTTCTATGATTAGATATTTGTTATTGTTTTGTAACCCCTCTTTTGATTGGGATTTTTTCATAAATTCTTGTGAACTAATACTATATGATATAAAAAAGACTATTGGAAATATTACTGTTTTTTTCATTATTATATTTTATAGTGGCTGACTTTTAAAACAAAGGTAAGTACGGAATAATATTTACATCATACTGTTTTCTGTGAAAATATTTTTATGGCGTACAATGTAGAAGTGATATGTAATTACCAAAAACAATGATATAAAGGATATATATCCTTTATATCACATCTATGCTTATTTTTAAATTTAATCTTGTATCAAACTCTTATATTGAGTATAAAAACTTTCTAAGGCGTTCTTAATTTTTAAGATACTATTAAAAATAGATAGTGATGAGGTGTCTGTTTTGATTATCTAAACAGTAAAGCCACTAGCGAGACGGGAGCGGGGTTTTGATAAATATTATAGACAATTGACTTTTAGTCCAAAATGACCTTTTTTTCAATAGTATACATTTTTAATAAATCAACAAATCCGTTTTTTATTTTATTCACTTCAGACTGCGGTGTATCTTTTTCTAGAAAAATTGTTATACCAGATGCGGTTTCTCCATCGAAATGTTCTTCAGTTTTTATGTTAATCTTTTTAGTCTCTATAGAATTATTGGGGAAAAATATTTGAATGTATTTACTATCAGCTTTTTGCTTGACTGTTATTTCTAAATACTCTTTTGCGGTCAAATAATATGCTGTTGAACAAAGTTTAAAAGCTGTACAGAATTGTATAAATTTAATCGTTTTGTTATGATTAAAGTCAACCTCTTCAAGCAGATAGTTATAATTTTTTTCGCTATCATAAAGTTTATGCATATCTATTTTTTCACCCAAAGATAGAAGCGCTTCTGCTTTAGTTTGACTTGAACATTTTGTGTAGATAGATAATAAAAATAATGCAACAAATAAATTTTTCATAATTAGATAATGTTTTTTTGAGTTATGGTTTACAACCTCCCAACTAAATGAGTATGTTCTGTAGCTACTAGAAGTAATCATGTTAGTGATTTACAATGCCCTTCTAAACGACTCAATTCGCATATTCATTTTAGTGCTTTGTTAGCTACTTTTTTAGTTTATTCATTAGATTCTCTCCTTGTTCTTGTAGCATCAAAAACACAAATCCCTCTTCACAAACCGTTTTTGGGCCAGTGCTTAGCGCTGGCAGAATATGATAGTATTAAAAAAGTAAGAATGAGGATTGTTTTTAATTTCTTTATGTTTAATATTTTATACAGCAAAATTACCTCTTATATGTAATTGATAAAATAGGTAATCGTACTGATTTTATATCCGTAGGATTACAGAAAAGCCAAAGGAGAAGAAGGTTGAACGCTACTAAAAATCTGAGGTAAACCCGTTTCTTATACCATATTTAATAAGGCCTACAATGGTTTTTACTTTTGTTTTTCGAAGAATATTTTGACGGTGTGTATCAACTGTTCGCCTTCCTATAAAAAGTTTGTCTGCAATTTCTTGACTACTATATTCTTGGCAAATTAATTCGAGAACTTTTACTTCCCTATCTGTTAGTTCATTTGTTTCGGCTTCAATTTTCCGTTCTTTTTTAACCTTGTTCACCATAATAGACAAGACTTCTTTGCTGTAATAAGTGCCATTGTCTGTAATTCTGGTTAGTGCTTCAATGAGCTCTTGTTTTCCTGTATTTTTGAGGATATAGCCATCGGCTTCACTCATCATTATTTCGCTAACAACTTCTTTGTCGTTATGCATCGATAGCACAAGTACTTTTAAGTTAGAGTAAGTAGATTTTATTGTTTTAATAAGTTCTATACCACTCATTCCTGGCATACTAATATCGGTAATAACAATATCAACGGTATCTTTTTCGAGCTGCTCTAATGCATCTTCGGCACAAAGGTATTCTGATACAATTTGTAAGTATTCCTCTTTTCGAAGTAATGATTTAATTCCATCAATAAACATTTGATGGTCGTCTATAATCATTATTTTTACGGGTGTTTCCATATTTAAAGAATTACGTCAATTCGGATATCTGTTCCTTTTCCCTCGGTAGAAATAACATCAACTTCACCATTTATCATGGATATTCTAGAAAAAACATTTTGCCAGCCAATGCCTTTACTTTGGTGAATGGTACTTATATCAAATCCTTTTCCATTATCCGAAATTAAAAGGTGTGCCTTATTGTTTATTCGATTCAATGTTACAGTAATTTTATCTGCTTTGGCATATTTAATCATGTTGTTTAGAACTTCTTGAACAACTCTGTATAATGCAATTTCTTTACTTTCCTCTAATCGGTTATCCATTCCTTTGTGGCTAAAATTAACATGAAGTGCTTTAGACTCATTTATTGTATTGGCAAATGATTCAATGGCAGAAACCAATCCGTATTCCATAAGTGCGGCTGGCATCATATTGTGTGAAATAGTGCGTACTTCATTTACAGCCTCATCTATCAAGTTCATTGAATTTTGAACTAATATCTTATCCTCTTCATTTACTTCGTCTTCTAACCCTGCAATGTTTAATTTTGCTGTAGAAAGCAACTGGCCTAAGCCATCGTGAAGGTCTTTTGCAATACGAGAACGCTCTTTCTCCTCTGCCTCAAACACAGCTCTATAGTGTACAGTTTCTTCGTCACGTTTTGATTTGGCCTCTTTTACTCGAGTATTAAGATAATAAATCAACCCTAGTAATATCAATAGTCCTAAACTTAATCCACCCCAAAGCACTAAGTTTTTGTTAGCAGCTCTTTCTTCTAACAGTTTTAAGTCTTTAATCACATTTTCTTTTTGCAATTCTGCATTTTTACGTTCTTCACTTAGTTTTTCATTCAAGATTCGTTGTGTTTCATATGTAGTATGTTTTTCTGCAATTGCCATTTTCATATCATTTTTGAAGATGGTGTCTTTTAGATTCGTTTGGATTTTATAATATGAAGCCGCCTTTTTGAAATTCTTTACTCTTTCGTTGTTAGTGGCTAATTTTCCTGCCAATTCCATCTGGTGATAGAGAGAACCAATTTCTGTTGCAATTTCATAGGCGCCTTTAAACAATTCGTTAGCTTTTTGATGCTGCTCTAACTGGGTATAAGCTATTCCTTGGTTGGTCATTATTATCATTAGCTGTTGCTTGTTATTAGTAGAAGAGGCTAGTGTATAAGCAGAATCGAGCATCACTAAAGCTTCATGGTATTTTTCCTGGGACTCATGCTGTAAAGCTATTTCGTTAAGAGTATTTGTTTTAATAGTGTTGTAGGGCGTTTCCTTAACTGCTTTTAAGCTGTCAATTATACTTTTGTTTTGTCCAAATGCAGAATTGAACAGTAGTAAAAGTGAAAGGAAGAATAACCAATTTTTCATATAAAGTGTTATACTCAGAGCATTGTAGCTAACAACAAAATAAAGAATATATATCCTTATATTTTCTATGTATGGTTATTTTTTAACATGCTGTTGTATAATGATACTCTTTTAAAAATAGATAGTGATGGTTAGCTATTTGGATTATTTAAATAGTAATGCCACTAGCGAGACGCTAGCATATTTGTTCTATATATAATTTTTATATCATACATCTTGTTAGCTGTATTTTTTATTTTAATTCTTCATATTCAGTTATTGGAAACTCATGTTCAATCCATTTCTCCTTATATAACTCAGGTCCAATTTCATCATGGATTTTTATTAATACATTTCGTACTTGATTAACATATGAGGAAACAGTTGTTTCTCCAGTCATTATTACTTCATAATCGTTTTCGCTGATCATGTTCCAACTCGCCCAATCTTTGTACCATCTCAATTCAAAATTCAACTTAGTTTCTTGTGACCGTTTCAAAAGCAATTTAATTTCGCCAGGTTCTTCCATAAAAATTACAGACTCATCGGTTTTGCGCTTTATTTTAATAGCAGAAGCTGCAAGTTCCTTCAAACTATCATGTAAGTAAGAAACACCAAATCTTTCTTGAGTTGTCCCATTCCCTATAGTGACAGTTGCCCATCCAGCATTTTCTAATTTGTATTTAATACTAATCATTTCTTAATTACAGCTAACGTTACGTATATGAATCGTTGTGGTTTTTACTACTATGAATTATACACCTTGTAAGCAATAGGTTTTTTTATATTGCGTCATATTTATTTACAACAAACTTTAATTTCTTAATACAATCATTCAAACAGTCAGCAAATCGTGTCCTCCAAATTATTAATTCGGTGAAAGAACCATTCTGTTGAACAATTCTATAATTTCCTATTCGAAAAGTCATTTTAAATCGAAGTAACATTATTTTAATTTTAGATCCTCCTTCAATGATTTTTTCTCCATTAATAAACTCCATATAATCAAATCTATCAATGTTTTGTGCCAAAATTTTAGTGGTTAAGTTTTTGTCAATAGAGTAGATATGTTTTGTTGTCACAATAATTTTTCTTGACCTTTTAAGTTTGATTAAAAGGACTTCTAATTCGTTATTATCTAAGACTATATTTTCTTTAAATTGATTATTTGGATTGTCAAAAAATATTATTCCTCTACTATTTCGATAGTACTTTACCTTTTTTAAAATTTGATTCCTTATGTCTTCTTTTTTCTTTTTCAATGACTAGTTTTCTAAAAATCGTCCAACTTCCTATTTTAAAAATTTACTAATAAAAGATTCTTTTTTTATTAAGTTTTTTCTTTTAGAATTTAATATCTCTTTCGAATCAGCTTCTATTATTTTGTCTAATAAGGCATTGTAGCCATTATTAATTTTATACTCAACTTCATTTTTATAAAGAGGAAAAAAACTGTAAATATTTATAATCCTTCCGTCCTTTTTAATTTTTGTGAAATTTTCGTCAAAAGTTACTGAAGGTAAAATTACTCCACCTACAAATTCCGTATCATTTCCATAGGGTTCAAAGTCGGCGTTAGAAACTATGGAATGCCCAATTCCTATCCAGCTGTCTTCCTGATGAGGGAATTTAGCAGTTCGTTTTAACATTGAAATTATGTAATCATTTTTTTTGTCACCGGTATAAACATTTTCAAATTCAATTCCTTTTGGAATTAACATCATCATTTCAGCAAATCTTAGATCTTTGGGGTTTTCGGCTTCTTGAGGAATTTTCATTTCTAAAGAACTCATTCCTGATGTAATCAAAATATCGAACTTAGAAGACTTTGCTTTTATTAAATGTACGTGTACTTTAAAGTCAAAAGTCATTATTTCATGAAAGACTTTTACTTCGGCATCAGGAAAGTGTTTTTCAATGTGCTCATTCACCCATTCATAATGTTCGTCAAAATAATCTCTATTTTGGAAATGATCAATTATGCTTTTTATTCCGTCCATTTTATTTTCGGCTTGTTGCTAACGTATAATTATGTGTCGTAGCAAGGCAAAATGTTACCATACGTTTATTTTTGTTCTAATTTTAAAATCAAACTGACATTATGTTTTTCAATATCGTTTAAAATTGGTTTGTCAGTCTTTTCTATATAGTTATACCACTCTTTTTTTGAAAAAAAGTTGTCCATTTCTCCTCTTTGCTTAAAGATATATCCATTTCTAGCGAATATTTCATTTCTCATAATTTTCAAATCGTATTTCGAATAATTTAACAAGTCGTTGTCAGTCAGTTTTACAAAACTTGTTTCAGGGTGTTGACCTTTAGGGAGTTTAATTTTATTATCCTCGTTAAATTGAATATAATGGTAGTTTTTTCCGTTTAGGTTTTCAAAAAAATAAGAAACTAAACCTTTTTGCCCTTCATTAAGAGTTAGATATGTTGTTTTGATACATTTATATAATTTATATGAAGTTTCTCCTATTTTTATCTCACCATTTGAATATTTAATCGGCTCTCTATTAATTTTTAATACCCATGTATTTTGTTCCCAATCACTGTATTCCGTTCGAGCAAAAAGTTTTCCATTACTGTAAATTATTTCTAGTTGTGATTCTCCTTCTGATTCTCCAAAATGATAACTTCCTTGATAATTTATAATTTTAGGTTTTTTAATTTTCTCTATACTTGAATTTTCAATTTCATAATTTGTAACTCCAACATAAGTAATAGTATCATTAATCTGAGCATGTATTAAGTTAGAAAGAACTGCAAAAAGCAATACTAGAAAATATCTGATTCTCATATTTATTAATGTATTGGTAACGCCAAATATATGAATCGGAGCAAGGCAAGTTGACCTGAACCAATTGATTTATCTGCGCATTTTTATTTCTTGTTTAATTTATAAAAATCTAACGCCATTGCAAAAAGGAAATGACCTTTCGATCTAGCAATAAACTTTGCTCTGATTTTATATATAATGTTAACACTTTTTATTTTTCCAATTCCAAAATTTCGCTCATTTGAGGAGTCGTTTTAGAATATAATATTGTTATTGTGTCTCCTAGGGATATTGTTTTTTCAGGATTCTCTTTAGTTGATGTGTGATATAATTTATTACCAACGGAATACTTAGCTTTAACAGACCAAACGTCGGCTCTACTTTTTCGCTTAACCAACCAAGCTTTTTCAATTATTCCGTAAGTCTGTTTTCCGTTATTTTTTAATTCCATATCGCTTTGCATTCCAAGCCATATGCCAAATGGAATTCCCAGAAAAACTGAAATATATGCAATTCCAGTTCTTGCCTTTTTAGCAAGAGAAGTTAATTCCAATGATTTGTATAAAAAATATGGTAAAATTAAGAATATAGCTCCGAAAACAATCCATCTCATTACTCCACTTCCAGAATAGAAAATATCTTTTGGTAGAATAAAGAGTATGATACACCATACGGCTAGATAAAAAAATGGAAATAATTTGTTTAAGCTCATTTTAAGGTTAGATATTCAGTTTTAATTGGTGTTAACAATGATATAAAGGATATATATCCTTTATTCCATCTATATTTATTTTTTAACATACTGTCTATAATCATACTACAGTACGATTATTTACTTTCTTTTTTCAATTTTAAATCCCCACAAATATGTTCTAGCAATTCGCAGGCATCTACTTCTATGGCTAAAGCAATGAGATACAATTCGTCTGCTCTAAGTTTTGTCTTTTTATTAATCGAGAGTTCGCTTATCCTTTGTTTACTTATACCTGTTCTTCTAGATACTTGGGATTTATTTACTGCTTTTCTTTTTAAATAAGCTCCTAGCTTTGTCATTTGGATTTCATTTTATTCGGTCTAATTATATGAATTATTATGACTAATGTAAAGAATTTCTTCATTTTATTTTTATATAGTCAATATTATATGTATAATTGTCAAGAAAATATGTAAACAATGATAAATAACAACCAAAAAAAGTGCCAGACCTATATTAAAATCCCACTTACAGAAGAAAAAGATCTAGAAGTATATAAAGATGGGATTCTGGGGATATTAAGTAAAGTAGAAATACATAGTGTAGACCAAAGAACGATAGGGCATCTTAAAACTGTATACAAATTATTAGATTGTATACAAGTGCAGGATATACGATCTGTTTCTTAACACTGGTATCCCAAAAAATAAATTCTATTGTTATGATGGGATTAAAAAAAATAGTAAATTTGTCAAAGATTGACAAATGAATGAAAGAAACGTTTGGAGAATATATCAAAATGCTTAGAACAACAAAAGGGCTTACCCTAACCCAACTGGCAGGTCTGTTACAAATGGATTTTGCAAATCTAAGTAGAATAGAGAATGGGATACGCGATTTTGATAAAAAGAAACTTTCTAAATTGGCAGAGGTTTTTAACCTAAGTATAGAAGCATTACAAGATGAATATGCAAGTGATCAACTGGCAAAGCATATGTATGAGATAGGTTGTTCTAAAGAACTGCTTAAAGTTGCAGAAGAAAAAGCAGAATATCGCAGAGCATTAAAAAAATAAAAAATAATACCCATTGTGCTTTTGGGAAAAACATGGTAAAAAAAAGCGTCAATTCGAGTGTTTCGATATACTCAGGATGACAAAGATTGTTGGTTTAAAAAAGCTATTCTCGATACATTTTGTCTTCATTTCGTTACGACAAAACACTCGAATTGACGCTTTTTTGATTCAAAAATCTTAAATGCACAACAAATTAAATACAATACCTTTTTTACAGATTTAAGGTATTCTTTTTTTCGGGACTACATTGCACATCCTACCTGGCAATCCTGTAAATCTGTTAATTATAAAGAGAAAGTAATGTATGGTAGATCATACGTTTTTACCAGGATTGTGATTAGAGCTTTAGTAGATTTTCTAATGCATAATTCGGGTTTACCTCTTTACAAGTCGAGTACACTTATATCCGCTTCTTTTGAGAAGATAGCACTTGGCATGCATTTGATTTATCTAATGTGTGTTATAGCAAAGGCCGGAGACTACGCTAATTTTATCTAAATCAAAGGAAATCATAACTATAAGCAGATGAAAATAGATCTAGACACTCAGATTTTTCCGCAATTTAAGCTATCTACACAGCAGGATTTGATCTTATATCTTATTAAGAACGAATTATTAGGTACCCGATTTATAAATCAATTGGCCGCGATAGGTTTCGACACTTCTTTTTTTAGTGTAGAACTAGGTATGGCGATTTTATCAATAATGGGTTTTAAAAACCGAACCGATGCTTTGTGGGAGTGGTATCATGATACTGTAGATCTATATGCAGCAAAAATTTGTCTAGACGATCACGCTGTTACCAGGGCCGTTTCTTTTGATTTTTATATCGCACTACGCATCAAACTACATACAGAGCAAGGGTAGGTAATGTAGTCACTAAGGGGAGCCATTTTTTTATAGAACGATCATGCTTATTTCTTAAATTTCTGTGAAATATGCGGATATCTTTTAATAAATGTAAAATAAGTTAGATGCCAGAAGTCGGAGGCTAGATATCGGAAGCATCATACTCCAGACAATCATCAACCAATATCGTTATGAATATCATTACTCCTTTTATAGGATAACTAAGAGAGCGGTTAACCCAAACCAGATACCTGATACCCCTTCCATCTCATTTCTAAAAAAAACTTTCATTTTTTTTTCTCAGTCCCGAAAAATGGGACTAGGATGATTTAATATTGCATTGGGAATTAACTAACATGACAAATAATAACTTCATTTAAAGTGTTTTTATCTATAGTTTTTAACTCCTTGGCGGGCTGATCCGTTATGGTTTTAATTGTAGGTTTGGCACGTGAAAAATGAAATCGGTCATTAATTACTTTTATATGAAATATCTTATCACGACGTTAACATTCTTGCTTTTGGGATTCACGATTCTTGCTCAAGTAGGGCAACCGCCCACAGAACCACCAAAGATTTTTCCTACTTCTCCCGAAGCAGCTAGTTTAGGAAAGTATGGAGAGATTCCTGTCAATCTTTCTACTGGTAGAATGAACCACACTATCCCATTACATACCATTAATGAAGCAGGTTTTAGCCTGCCGATTTCGTTATCCTATAATTATTCTGGATTGATGGTAGATGAGATTCCCGGAGCTACTGGATTAGGTTGGGATTTCTCTGGTAAAGGGATGATCACCCGACAGGTTCGTGGCCTTGCAGATGAGTCACAGCTTGGATATATTGGGCCAAATGAAATAGGGAAAAAAGTACATAAATTTCATACCGATTCTCAAAATATGACCCCAGAAGAGCTTGGATTATTAATCCGGGAATCTGCGGCAGGAAAATGGGATACAGAATCTGATAAATATATGATTAGTGTAGGTTCTCTATCGGCTACTTTTTATTTTAACCATAATGGTGAAGCCGTTTTTGCACCCTATAAGAATTATAAGCTTACCCGTTTGTTTGGGACTCAAGGTAATTTTAAAGGCTTTAAGTTGATAGATGATGCAGGAGTTAATTACTTTTTTGAACTTCAGGAAACTACAGAGATTGAAACCTTAAGCGCTACAGAACCGACCATAACGATGTATCCTTCTGCCTGGGTAATTACCAAAATAGAACTTCCCAATACAAAAACCATCACTTTCGAATATCAAAACTATACGGTACGACAAAGAACCTATTCTGATGCCTGGACCATAGTAGATATTGATTCTCCAGAATATACACGGTGTATACAAGAACAAAGTCTAAACAGAGTTTCTCACTCTTATTCTGATAATACTACTGAAGGGCTATTAGTAAATAAAATTATTACCCCATCCGAAACGGTAACCTTTAATTATACTACCTATACTGCAGTTAATATTGATAAAAACCCAACATCACTTGATGCGGTAACAATAAAGAATACTATAGGACAAGAAGTAATGACATATACGTTAACGTATACTGATAAAACTGCTACCCGAAAACTTCTAACAGCAATAGATAGAGGAAGAACAAATGCCTCACAACAACAAAATTATTATCGATTCGAATATTATGGTAGTCCTGCCGCAACTATTGCCTATTATAAACAAGATTATTGGGGATATTACAGTGGTAGTACCAATAATACAGGGAGTTTGATTTCAGAAAACTCCAATCGATCTCCTGATTTTAACAGTACTCGTCAAGGTGCTTTAAGAAAGATACATTATCCTACCAAAGGATATTCAGAGTTTATCTATGAGCAAAACCAGGTGTTTGGAAAACTAGATACAGGAGAAATTGGTAGTGAAGCTCGTTTGGATGTAAAGATAGATACAGTAATCACTTCTGATACGTATCCTTTAAATGAAAACATCAATAAAACCATTACCATTCCTTTTACTCCAAAAGTACTTCCAGGTGGTGGCGGTATTAAAGTTAGTTTAGGCTATTATTTACACACTTCTATGGGGTATTCTCTGGCTTTGGTAGAACTTAAAAAAGTTGGAGGAGGTGTAGTGTCAAATTGCCCGGGTCAGGGTATATGCAACTATAAATCTGAAGTTTCCTCGGCAGAACAAGAACCAGTTACCAAACAACAGGATCCAACATTATATAGCCTGGAAGCTGGAGATTATGAACTGGTTGTTCAGCTAGAAAGAATAGCTGCGCCATCAAATCCAGATAGAACGCCAAGAGCTGTAGCTAATGTACAGCTAAAATACTATTCGGGAACCCCTCCTCCAGAACCAGAAGTGATTAATATCCCTTTTGGAGGACTGCGAATCAAAGAAGTAAACTCTTATGACAGTCAGGGAGGGCATACAACCAAACGATATTCGTATATGAAAGAAGATGGGATTACTTCTTCAGGGATCAATCTTTCAAAACCTGTATTTGTAAACAAAGAATCCTATCATTACCTGCCGGATCTTACTCCTCCGGGTAAAGCAAAAATGGACTGTAATCTTACCAAAAGATCATCATCAAGTACGATTCCGTTAAGTACTTATATTGGTAGCCCGGTATTATATACTACTGTAGAAGAGCAATTGATAGGAGATGCAAATGAAATGCTTAAAACCCGTTCTTATTTTTCGGGAACCAAAAATCTGGAAGAAAGTTATCCTTATGCTCCTATAGAACAAAGTAACTGGAGAAAAGGACTTGTGAAAAAACAAGAATCCTATATCAAAAATGGGAGTTCGTATGAAGTGAATGGAGCAACAACCAATATATACAATAAGCTAGAAAGGCATTTAGGAACATTAAGCCATTTAAATTCGTTTAACTTAAAAGCAGGTAAGGTTAGATATGTCTTTGATGCCGATGGAAATCTACAAACATCTACCTCTGGGGTTAATAATTCTGAGTGGACCCGATATGTAAACCGTTCTGAGTTGTATCCTATTGCATCATCAAAACAAGAAGAAATTTATCATAGTAAAACCATTACCAAGGATGTTACCTATACCTATGATGATCCATATGGGCAGTTAAAGACACAAACCACTACAATTAGTAATCAGGCTACTGTTACAACAAACTATAGTTATCCTTATGATAAGAATAGTACAGTAAACAATGCTCTGGTGACTCAAAACAGGATTACGACTCCTATAGAAATGCAAAATATAGAAGCAGGTGATGTATTATCTACCCAAACTACAGAATTTATAGATTGGGGCAACGGGATTCTACTACCTGGGATTACTAAGGTTGCCAAAGGGACTGATACTCCTGAGCTTCGCCTTACCTATCATGAATATGATGCTAAAGGAAATCCGTTAGAAGTTTCACAAGCCGATGGTCGTCATATCATGTATGTTTGGGGGTATAATAGCACTCGGCCTATTGCCAAGATTGACAACGCTAGTTATACAGGGATTTCTTCAACAGCAAGCTCTTTAATCAGCCAGTTACAAACTGCATCGAATACAGAAGATACAGTTGCAGAAGAAGTAACGATGCGCAACTTGTTTAAAAACCTTAGAGAAGACGCATATTTTGCAGATGCTCAAATAACCGGTTATACCTATGACCCTCTTGTTGGGGTGACTAGTATGACAGATCCTAAAGGACATACAGGGTATTATCAGTATGACGAATTTAATAGATTAACATATGGATTAGATGATGACCAGCATATCGTGCAACAAATACGTTATAATTATCAGGGAGAACAAACGACTACTTTGGGTGATGTGACCATTAGTACAAGTTTAAGCGCAATACAACCCAATCAAGCCGTTACTTTTACAGCTAATACCTCGGGAAGTGAGGGTGCAGATCTCTATACCTGGTCTGTAGACGGCATACAAGAACAATGTGATAGTACTACAAGTTTTACCAAAACCTTTGCCAGCGAAGGAACATATACGGTATCAGTAATCGGCTATAATACGCAAACCAAACATAGAGTAAGTAAAACGATAAGTGTGGTGGTAGCCTATCCTCCTATTACTACCCCTATTGTAAGTGCAAACTATACTAATATTGTAAAAGGAACCAATGTAACTTTTACTGCCTCAAGTGTTGGAGGAGGCACTGGGAATCTGAGATACGAATGGTATGTAAACAATGTAAAACAAACCAGTACAGCAACTACATTAGTATACAACCCTGGTACAGCAGGAACCTATAATGTATATTTTAAAGTTATTGATAACACAAGTGGAAAAACTGTAAACAGTGCTATACGCAAACTATATGCTTATAACCCTTTAACTGCAGCTAATGTAAGTGCTTCCAAATCACATATTGTACAAGGAACAACGACGACATTCTTTGCTTCAGGTATTGGAGGGGGAACAGGTCTTGTACTGTACCAATGGTTTATTAATGATGTAAAACAAAGTGCTACAGGAACAACGCTTTCTTACAATTTCCCTAATTCAGGAACGTATACAGTTAAATTCAGATTGGTGGATCGAGGATTAGAAAACGGATATTACCAATGGGGAGCTAATGCTCCTGTTGTTAAATCATATCCTGGTATGGTGGCAAACACCAGTCAGTCTCATACTTCTATTTCTGGGACTAACCCAAGCGTGTCGTTTAACATTACTAGTTTAACAGGAGGTTCGGGATCACGTCAGATTTCATGGAAAGCATATAACAGTATTAATCTTTCTCATGCTTTAGGATCAGGAAGTGGTACAAGCTTTGGTTTTTCTAACTTTTCAAATGGTACTCATGAATATACCATTAAAGCTACTATAACAGATAATCTTACGGGTCAACAGATCACCAAGGTGATGGTTGTTGTAGCCACAGTTACTACAGGCGGCGGTGGCGGTGGTAATACAGGAGAACAACATTAATCCCATAAACAATATAATAAGATGAAAAAACAAATTATATATATACTATTGATACTAATGGGATTGAATCTTCAGGCCCAGGTTGTATTATCAGATAAGAACTATGTGCATACTACGGTTCCTCAAACCGCAATGACTATTGCCGAGTTAGAGAACGTAAACTGTACTAACATTAATGATATCAACAGATCGATAGAGAGTGTTACTTATTTTGATGGACTGGGTAGGCCTATACAACAACGAGCGATCAAAGCCTCACCAGATGGTAAGGATATCGTTACCCATATGGCTTATGATGATTATGGTAGACAGGATAAACAATACCTTCCTTTTGAAGCAAGTAATACGATTGGGAGTTATAAGGCTATCAATGTTAATACCGATATCAATCAATATTACAAAGACAACTATGCTGATGATTTTCCCGGGATTACAAATGCTAATCTGGGAGAGGTGAATGCCTATTCAGAAAGTGTGTTTGAGGCTTCTCCTCTCAATAGAGTGCTAGAACAGGGAGCTCCAGGAGCAGCCTGGAAAGCAGATCGAGGTAGCGATACAGATCATACTATTAAATTTGATTGGGATGCTAATACAGCGAATGAAGTAGTCTATTTTAAAGTAACTTTTGCCAATCCAGATGATACCGAAGCTCCTACCTTAACAAAAGATGGTTTTTACGCTGCAAATCAGTTATACATCACCATTACAAAAGATGAAAACTGGACTCCGGCAGAAGGTAACAATCACACCACTAGAGAATATAAAGATAAACAAGGTAGGGTGGTGTTAAAAAGAACCTATGCCAATGTTGGGGTACCGAGCGTAGTCGAGGCGCATGACACCTATTATGTATATGATCGATTTGGGAATTTAACCTATGTAATCCCACCAAAAGTAACTACAAATGACGGTGTATCGGACAATGAGCTTGCCGAATTGTGTTATCAATACAAGTACGATCACAGAAATCGCCTTATTGAAAAGAAAATCCCTGGTAAAGACAAGGAGTATATTATCTATAACAAACTAGATCAACCGATTCTAACTCAGGATGCCAACCTAAAAGCAGATAATGCCTGGCTCTTTACCAAATATGATGTTTTTGGCAGAGTTACCTATACCGGTAAATTCACCGATAACCGCGATAGAAAAACCATACAACAAGCTGTGAGTACAGAATCTACACTATGGGAACAACGGGATGTTGCAGCCCAGATCGATGGTACTACCATCTATTACAGCAATACGGCATTCCCAACCACAAATCTGGAGTTATACACCATTAATTACTATGATAATTATGGGTTTGATCTCGCAGAGTTAACCAATCCTGGTACGGTATATAACGAAGCTATTACCGATCAAACCAAGACACTACCTACAGGAAGCAAAGTACGAGTACTTGATACCTATGATTGGATCACTACCGTTACCTGGTATGATAAAAAATCAAGACCTATTTATATAGCTAGTAAGAACGAATATCTAAACACTACCGATATCGTAGCAACCCAATTGGATTTTGTAGGTAAGGTAGAACAAACCAAAAGTACTCACACTAAAGATAGTAACGCACCTATTATAACCATAGATACCTTTACCTATGATCATATGGGTAGGATGCTCACCCAAAGACAATGTATAGAAGATGCTTCTGGGGTAAATTGCACCGGTAATACCGGGGTTACACCAGCAGTAACCTTATCACAACCGATCACCCAAACCACAACGACTGTAGCAGGTAATACCATTACCTTGTCTAATGGATTTCATTTTGCAGCTACGGCTAGTACTTCTTTCTTTGCTAAGATCCAGAACGAGGAATTCCCGGGAGAATTAATCGTATCCAATACCTATGATAAGTTAGGACAATTAATCTCTAAAGAAGTTGGAGGAGGATTGCAAGATGTACATTATAAATACAATGTACGAGGATGGTTAAAAAACATCAATCAGGATAGTTATGATGATAATGATCTGTTTGATTTTACCATCAATTACAATACCTCACAATATGGGGCTACTGCACTGTTTAATGGTAATATCTCTGAAACAGCATGGAAAACTGCCAATGATAATGTAGAGCGATATTACAAATACAGTTATGATGCTTTAAACCGAATTACCGAAGGAATCAGTAGTGATGGTAACTATAACCTAAGTGGTGTTACCTACAATAAAACAGGAAATATCCTATCCTTAAACCGAAAAGGAAACCTTGATGCAGCTGCTACTTCTTTTGGAGATATGGATATCCTAGCATATACCTATGATAGTGGTAACAAACTCTTAAGAGTGACCGATACCGGTAATACGACTTTTGGTTTTAAAGATGGTAGCAATACCAATGATGATTTTGCGTATGATGCCAATGGAAATATGACCCAGGATCAAAACAAGGGAATTACAGGGATTACTTATAATCATTTAAACTTGCCTAAAACAGTAGCTGTAAATAATGCTTCTCATACCGGAAATATTACTTATATTTATGATGCCACTGGGGTAAAACTAAAAAAGGTTACCACAGAGGGAAGTTCATCGACAACAGAATATGCTGGTAATTATGTGTATAAGAATGGTACGCTAGAATTCTTTAACCATCCAGAAGGAATCGTAGAGCATGAAGCCGATGGGTATAAGTATGTATACCAGTTTAAAGACCATTTAGGAAATATTAGGTTATCCTACTCAGACCGCGACAATGATGGTAAAATAGACTTAGAAGGTGTAGGAGAAGATTTAGACAATGATAATCGTGTAGAAGAGTATGAGATCATACAGGAGAAGAATTATTATCCTTTTGGGCTGCAACAGAAATACGGTGGAAATGACCCTAGATCAGCTGTAAATGGTAGAGAACATAATTATGGATACAACGGAAAAGAAGAGAATAGCGAGTTAGGTTTAAGATGGATGGATTATGGAGCTCGTAATTATGATGTTGCATTAGGAAAATGGATGAATATTGATCCTTTAGCTGATAAATATTATGAATTATCACCATATAATTATGTAGCAAATACACCTATAATAGCAATTGATCCTGATGGTAAAAGAATAATTTTTGTACCAGGTTTAGGCTATGACGGATCTAAGAGTGGAGATGGCTCTCAAAACTATGCAGATAATATAACCAAAGCTTTATCAGTTTATACAGCTCAGTATAATACAACAAGTCAAACAGTAGATGGCTCTCATGGTCTAATGGGAGATATGATCCACGTTTTGTTTAACTCACAGAAACCAACAAGAAGTAGAGGTATTAAGGAAGGAACTAGAATACATGATGTAGCTAGTGGAATTGCTCAAAATTTATTAGACAATCCATTAGAGAAAGGTGAACAAATGAATGTTGTAGGTTTTAGTCAAGGATCAGTAACAACCTCACAAGCTGTAGTTGATATTTTTAGAGATCCTTCAAAGTATGGATTAGGAGATGATTTTAAAATAGATAACCTTATCTTGGGTGGCTCGCCTGTTTCAAAAAAGTCAAAACTTTATAAAAGACTTCAAAAATTACAAAAAGCAGGAAAAATTGGAAATATAATTTATGACGAAGCTCAATTAGAAGGGGATAGTGTTACAGGGTTAGGAGGAACTTCTAGAGGAAAAGCATTAAAAAATGGTTTTGGTTTCTTAAAAAGGATGTTGTCCAAAAAGAAAAGAGAGAAAGATGTTCATGCTCAAGCAGCACAGGACAAGAATAATAAAACTACTAATTTTGTAATACAATTTTTAAAAGATGCAGGAATACATTAGGTCAACCTTATTAATATTTTTAACAAGTTCCTTATTATCTTGTGGATTAGGAGCAAAATTAAATTCTGAATCATTAAAAGATGATATAAATCAGTACTATAATATAATTTCATACATAGAAAAGGAAGGTTTGTTTGAAAAGAAAAAAACCTTAATAAAAGGAAGTAATTTTTTATCTAATCAAGAAGATATATGTCTATATAAAAACGATGAATTTCTTAGTATTAATAATCTAGAACAATTTCTTAGAAATAATGATTTAACAAGTATTTGCAATAAATTATTTTTTGAAGAAGAGTATATTACATTTTATTATGACTCTCCTCCTTATTTTAAAAAATCATTTTTGATTTTTGATGGAGGCAAAGGTACACTTCGCAAGAACGTGATTGATAACAAAAGTGTTTTTGGAGATCATTATTCAGGGGAAATTATAGATGATAATTTTCTCTTTATGAAAAAAAAGTAGGTTCTCCACTCCCGATCACTCGGATATGATAGCGCGGATTTGCCCCCGCTGCTCCTAGCGTGTAATTGATCGCTCCCACTAGCGTTTCGCTAGTGGCGTCAAAGCTTGAAGGATAAGAATTTATAAATGATAAGGATCCAGATAGCGCGGATTTACAATCTGTGAAACATACCAAAATATCAAAACAATCACTTAATAATGTGACTGTTTTTTTATAGTTAATTATTAATAATCTCGCTATGGTAAAATTGGTTTAAGTTTATTTATAAACTTTTTAAAAGCAGGGATTGTAAATCCGTTCCATCAGATAATTTTATATAAGAAATGATATGCGTAATGCGTACAAAGACTCCATTTAGAAAACTATATAATTGAGGAAAACAATCTATTTTTATAGTACTATTTATTCTGTTGTAGTAGCCTTTGGTTTGGTCTTTTCTATTGATGATGCGTGATCCTTGATCACATACCATTTGTCATCTATTTTTTCTAAATCATAACTAACCATCATATGATTAAAATAAGGACTACCATTTCTATTGGGTTCTCTATACATAGCCTCGGTAACGGCCATCCCGATTTTATCTCCCACTTTTACATTTACTATTTTTGTCTCCATAGTCCAGGTAGTGTCTTTAAACCATTCCTGATGCAAAGCAACAAACTCATCTGCTGTATTTTTAATTTTTAAACCCGGTAAAATAAGTTGCATTTCTCCTGTTGGAGATAGTGTTGATTTTAAGGAGTCAAGATTTCTGTGCTCTATCGCGGTAAGGTGTGTTTGTAATGTTTTTGTAAAAAGTAATTCGTTTTGTTCTTGAACAGCTTTATGATCAATGGGTTTTTTGGTGGCACTAGTACATGAGCTTAAAAGTGTTGCTAAAAACACAAAGAGGGTAACAAATTGAATTGTACGGCTATTTTTCATGAGTTCTGTTTTAAAAGATGACTTGTTTTTTGTTATAATAGGGTGCTATGTTTGTGTTTATTTTAGTATTACGGTAATCATTATATATGTTCTGAAATTTTTGAGGATTCAAAAATAACGTTAAACATACGCTTTCCTTTGTTAAGTTCTCTTATGAATCTGGTTATTAAAATAGTAAGCAGCCTTTAAAATATGGTTTCTGGCATCAAAGGGGTGTCACAACACCTATTTACCAGATTAAACGCTTTTAAACTTATTTTCTTGTTCATAGATAAAAAGCAGCTTGCTGCTGGTACTTATAAAGTATGTCTTATGGTAGAAATGCCAAATTACCCTAATGAAACCACTTTTTGTAAAACAATAATGATTAAATAATTAGATTAATTCCCTGGAAGTATGGTCATGCCTCCAGGGAATTTTTATTATAAAAACGTATGCTACAATAGCTAAGGTTTCTATAAATGAGTTAGGGGTATTGAGAAATTAAAATTCCTCACCGCCACCGCCGCCATTTGAACAGTCTACAAACTCGACTTCGGTGCCAAACCATTCTGTAGTACCACAAGGGTTAGTTCTTTTTACCTCAAAAAGATACCAACCGGGAGTTGGAGTATAATGTAAGGTTCCAGAATCTCCCGAGTAATTAGTTGATGGGCTGTATACAATAGATAGATTAGGATACCTGCGTAACCTTATTTGATGTGTTGTACCTGATAATCTTGGGAAAATGCTATAGGTATTACCTGTGTGACTAGAACAAAAATAGCCACTCTCACCTATACCATTTTCGAATTCGATCATATCTACGACAGCTTCTCCTATCCAAATATTTCTACGTACCGTATGTGACGGTAAAGCGGCTTGAATAAATCCTGATCCATTATATGCACTATTTGCAGGTCTTACCGTAATACTGGTATTTGTCGAGGATACGATTTGAAGATTCGATGAGGTTGTCCAGTTTATAGGAATAGTAGAAATACTCGCATTATAAGTCACTGTAGAAGTGTTACATATTAGCGATGAACCAGCTATAGTGAACGGAGGAAATAAGTGCCTTATTGCCAAAAAATCCCCGGCGCTAAAATTGTCGATTGAGCATGCTTTACCGCCATTCATTACAGATTGCGCATCTGTGTTTGGTGTACCTGGGATAAGGCTTGCAGAAGTTTGATTGGTGTGCATAATGCCTAAATTATGCCCCAGTTCATGTTGTACATTAGAAATTCTCATATTCTGTGTAATGGCCCCACTACACGCATTAAAATCTGGATTAACCCAGATCCTTACTCCTGGTAAACCGTTGGTTGTAGGAAATGTTCCTCTTCCAAAAACATTGGAAGCTAAATTCATACTAGGATCTTGTGAGTCATACATAATCTGGATATGGGCATTGGCTGCCGTAGCAGTTATGTTGAGGAATAAACCTGAGCTAGCAGCATTCCAACGGCCAATTGCGCTTATCGAAGCATTTCTCCAATTTAAGTTCATATTGGGATTTATAAACACATTAATATTGTTAATCGTCACAGTATTGGGATGTTCTCTTTGTTTGGTGCTGGATTTTTTAGGAGCATGGTATTTTTTGTTTTTATAAAAAACCATATCTCCATCTACCAAATAATAGGTTCCTTTATCTTCGATTTGATCATCAGAAAACCCCCAACTCTTCAAGGTTTTGAGTACAGAATCGCTTTGTGATAAACTTTCGTTTTCTACCAGATAATCCTCTTCAGAGCATCCAACGAGGATAGTGAACAACAGACTTAAAATAAATAGTTTTTTCATTTTGTGTGAGTTTTAGTTTTTGCCCTACTTTGTTATGGAGTGTTCGGGTCACATTTTCTCCTTGTGATTAATAGCTCCTGGCGGTAGTGAAGTGTTTTTTTGTTATTGCGAAGTCTATTTTGTTCTTTAAACTTGGTTAAAGAAATTTAAGCTCTCTTTTATGTATACGCTGTGCGCCATCATTTGTAATAACATCAATATATTTCCTCTTGTTCAAATAAGGTGTCTGAACTTTTGGATTACAGAGCTAATGAGACTTAAGAATCGTAAAATAGCTTTGATGTCGATTAGAATTCGTTATCGTGAAATTGAGAATTGTGTACTTACGGTATGAGTAACAATAGGGTTCTTTGTGTGCGTGTTTCCATAATTTTGCTGTTGGTTAATATTGATAATTGCTAAGTTTTGCAAGGTTATTGTTTTTTACCTTGCTTACTTTAATACCTTAAATTTAGGGTTTTTTGTGTAAACCTTTCTGGTTTTACCTTAAAAATAGTTGGATATAATTGGTTCCATTTTAGAACAGCATCAAAAGCAGTTTTAATCTACTTTGGTTGGATATAATACTAAATGGAGTACAAATTACATAGTAGATAATTTAGGAGAATACTAGTATGCTAGAATGCTATGTTTTTATCTATTTTTTCTTAATACTTTGCTCAATACATGTGCATGTTCTAAAAATTTTGTTTGTTTAAAAATTCGGTTAAACAAACGCTCTCCTTTTTTAAGTTCTTTTATGAGTTTGGAGTGATTAAAATAGTAGCGACCTTCGAATATGGTTTCTGGTGGCAAAGAGGTATCAAAAGACATCCATTCACCAGATGAATCGTAAACACTTTTAAACTTATTTTCTTGTTCATAAGCAAAAAACAGTTTACCTTCTTTTAGGTAATATTCTATTACAATAGACCCATAAGAGACCCCAATCGATTCAACATATTTTACCAGTTGGCCATTTTCAAAATATCCAGTAAGTTGACCGCCACCATTTGTTGTATACTCCATGAACTCCTCGTTGTATACGTCAATCTTTTCGAGTTGATGGTTTGAATTAATACGTTGAAATTCTTCCCTGATTTTTAGGATTTGCTCATCGGTATTCTGAGAAACTCCTATAAAGGGAATGACTAACATTCCTATCAACAGTAAAACGTTTCTCATAGTAATGGTGTGTAAAAACTAGTATTTATGATAGTGCGATCCTTTCTTTTTTATGCTTCCCCCAGGCAATTACGTTTACCCCTTTTGAATATTGAATTTTATCGGGCTTACCCTTGATTAGTTTATCAAATCTTGCGTAGTTTACCTTTAGGTTAGTAACCTCAATTTTTTGTATTGGCCACTCCAGGTGATGGATTTCAAACTCATTAATCGACTTCTCTGTATCTTGAAACAAAGCATACCTTTCTGTAAGCCATATATCGAGAGGACTTTTATCTGTAATTTCTTCTTTAATAGAAAATTGTATGTCTAGTTGATCTTTAAACTTTGGATTTATGGATAGATATTGGTGTTTGCCTCGTTTTATTTTTGAATACCGATATGGCAATTGAGAAATTGCCTTAGCAATTTTACAGGATAAACTTGTTCCTCCTTCTATACTTAGAAAATAAACTCCCGTTTTTGAATTAGACTTAACGTATGTTCTAATATTAATTTCATCAAAATTAGAGATCGGAGGAAATGCCGGTAGGTTTTTAGGTCGAATTTTTTCCATTGTAAAAGCTACCAAAGAAACCCAGGGTTTGCCTTCAAAAAGATCGATTTCTAGCTCTTTTGGAACAAATTTTTGTAATTCTGATAATTCGACCTGCCAATGAATAAATATTGCATTATTCCATTCCTGATAGAATTTCCAGTTTTTATTTGGGATTTTCCAGGGTCGATGTTCGGTCGTATTTAGTAGTTCTTTGATTGACACAGTTAATAAAAGAAGATGTTTATTTGTATAATTTGTTTACTACAATTTCATAATCATAGTTGTGAATTTTTGCTTTTCCGGATCCCATTGGGATACATTATAGTTACCAGTACACAAATTAGCAAAAAATTATATTCTATTCCGTTTCTTCCATCTCCTACGACATACCAACCTTCTTTGAGATGAACTAAAAAAATACCTGTGGTGAGTATTAGAATAGTTACTAATGAAGCCCATTTGAGATATTTATTCAATATAAAAAGGATAGCACATACAACATGTGATAATTTGATAGTCCAGGCTATGTATACCCCAAAAGGAGAAAACCCAATCTGATTTAAAAACAAATTACCAAAATTGTTAATACCATTGTCGAACATACCCGGTATACTATGTGTTAAAAGAATAATTGCTACTGCAAGGCGAAGAATAAATATGGGATTCATTGTTTTTTGTTTAATGTTCACTAATAAATATCCCAAAGTATATGATTTGCTGATCAGTAATGATTGGGAGTATACTTTCTATTCACTATAAATCACCAACTATTTAATAACCCCGGCGCATACTTTTAATCGTAAGATTTTCTTTACCGATTGCATTACCTGTTTTTTATAGGCTGGATCGGTTTTCATTTCGGCCAAGATAGCATTTATTGTTTTTATTTCGTTTTGTGGCATTAGGATCAGGTCACAACCAGCTTTAGAAGCGAGTAGGGGAGCATTGTCTAAAATCGTAACTGCCTTCATGATATTAAGTGCATCAGATATAATAATACCTCTAAAACCCATTTTTTCTTTTAATAGCCCAGTAACAATTTTTCGTGAACAACTAGAAGGTAATCCATCGGTGTTATACTCCTCATTGTTTTTAATAGTGATGTGGGCAACCATGATAGAGAGCACACCATCTTCGATAATTTTTTTATAATTATCTACTTCCTGTAAAGGGCCATCTATGTATACACTTTGTTTGTGGGTATCTCCTTTTACAAGACCATGACCGGGAAAATGTTTTGCTGTTGCTATGATCCCACTTTCTTGAGAACATTTTATAAATTGATTCGCGAGGCGAACTACATCTTCTTTATTATTTCCATAACTTCTGGATTTAATAGCTTCATTACTAGAACTTACATCCAGTACAGGAGCATAGTTGTGGTGTACACCAATATCTCTAAGTTCCTGATTGATAATATTAACTACAGAGTCTGATTGCGCTTCATTTTTGATATCAATAGTTTTACCTACTTTACGGGCTCCTTTAATTCTACTAGAGAATAAACTAGGTTCGGCATCCATGCTAAACAGAAGTGGGATGGTCTTATTTTTTGCAGTAATAGTATTAAGTGCGTTGATATCTTCGGTATGTTTATGTTTATGTCCTTTTAAATAAACTACACCTCCAATAGCATTTTGCATAGCCAATTTACGAACTGTTGCTGTGGGTTTGCCTATTTCTCCACCAGAAGTGATAATCATTTGGGCGACCTTTTGTCGATCGCTTAATGTATTAAAAATAGAATCTACTGTATATTCTAATTCAGAAGTATAGGTATAAAAATCTTGTAAGCTAAATTTTGGAGCTTTTTGAGCATAACAATTAGCCGATAACAAAGCGATGCAAAAAATCAATCGAAAAAAACAATTCATATAATATAATTAAGCAGATATTTTATTTGTATTTAACATTGAATAGGAGCTCCATCCAACTGCCCCCATTCACTCCATGATCCATCATATACAGATACATTATGATATCCTGCCAACTCTGCGGCAAGCATAATAATACATGCAGTAATGCCGGATCCACATGTAAAGATCAGTTTTTTGTCTTCAATATTAAAATACTGTAGAATTTTTTGCAATTCTGTCGTAGATCGCATTTTACCATCATCAAGTACTTCTGTATAATGCAAATTCATTGAATTTGGAATATGCCCCCCTTTAAGGCTTTCTCTGGGTTCGGGCTCTGATGCAGTAAATCTACCGGGAGAACGGGCATCCAGTATTAGAGAACTTTCAGAATTCATTTCTATACGTACCGTTTTAGCATTGGTAACTAATTGGGGAGTGTAATTGGCTTTAAAATTTCCATGGTTGTATTCTTGTGGGCTGGTATCCTCAGTTTCGCAAGGTTGCTCAGCTTTTTGCCATGCCGGGAAACCACCATCTAATATGGCAACGTTTTGATGCCCCATGGTTGTAAACATCCATCTTGCTCTTGGACTAGAGTAGATCCCTAATGTATCATAGATCACTATGGTATGATGAGAACTAATACCAAGTGTTTTACAAGCTTCTGAGAAAGCTTCTGCAGAAGGAAGCATATTAGGAATATCGATAGTTGTATCAGAAAAAACATTTTTAATATCAAAAAACCGAGCTCCTTTAATCTTTAGGTTCGATTTTTTTGGCTTGTCTTGAGAAGTTACTTTTTTAATTGTAGCATCCAGAATCACCAAATCTGGATGATCTAAATACTTAGAAAGCCAGTTTACCGATACAATGGGTTGTGTGATTTGTAATGTGTTCATATTAGGTTAAGGTATCAAAATCAAGAGGCCATAAATTTATCGAGCATTTTATTGGTTTTCAGGATTAGCTTTTTCTTAAAAAAACCGGTTCCACCAAGCAAAGCGCCTTTCCATCCAATAGCTTGAGAAGCCCATCTATGCAAGTTAAAATCATCTGTGTGTTTTATGATTTTACCATCTTTAAATTCGAATTGAGCATCGATTTTATTATGAACTGATCGTCCTGTTTTACTGAAAGAGTACCAGGCCTCCCAATGTGCTGATCCATTTTGATCATTGGCTTCAACTTGTGAAAACTCTACTCTAAAATTTCTTGCATTTTTACATAGCATACGCCACATACCCTTTGCACGATTGCCTTTTAGTTTTCCAAAACCAGGATCTTCAAAAACCACATCATCATGATAACATGATATCATAGTTTCTGCATCGAGATTGCTTAATCCGGTATAAAACGTTTCGATAAGCTTCTTCATAAGATGTATAAATAATCAGAGGCATGAAGATAAGAATAATTAGTCTAGCTTATCTGTTAGTTTCTTAAATACTTTTTTCGGATTTTTATTTTCGTATAATACAGCATGTACAGCATCAATAATAGGCGTTCTAGCAGCTTTTGTAGCGTCGAGTTCATACGCGGTCTTTGCAGCATAATATCCTTCTGCAATCATACTCATTTCCATCTGAGCGCTTTTTACCGTGTACCCTTTACCGATCATATTACCAAACATTCGATTACGAGAGAAAATAGAATACCCGGTAACCAATAAATCACCCAAATAGGCAGAATCATTAATGTTACGTTTCATTTTATGTACTTTTTTAATAAAACGTTTCATTTCACGAATGGCATTACTCATAAGAACACTTTGAAAATTGTCACCATATCCAAGACCATGCGCAATACCTGCAGCTACAGAATAGATGTTCTTGAGTACTGCAGCATATTCGGTACCGATAATGTCATCGCTGATTTTACATTTAATATAATCACTACTTAAATGATTTGCCATTATTTTGGCTTTTTCTTCATCATTAGAAGCAATAGTAAGATATGATAATCGTTCTAGCGCAACCTCTTCTGCATGACATGGCCCGGTAATCACCCCGATATTATTAAAAGGAATGTTATACTCGTCATGAAAATGCTCTCCTACAATAAGCCCTGTCTCTGGAACGATACCTTTTATAGCCGAAAAAATAATCTTGTCTTTTAAGGATATAGTAAGTTTATTAAGTTCGCTATGTAGAAAAGCAGATGGGATAACAAAAATCAAGTAGTCTGCATAGGCAACAGCTTCGTTTATATCATTAGTGAGTTTAAGTTGTTCAACTTTAAATTCGACCGAACTTAAATAATTAGGATTATGTTGTTGTTTTTTAAGATGCTCTAAAGCATAAGTACTTCGCATATACCATCCGACTTCATTTAGGTTTTCTGTAAGCATTTTTACAATGGCAGTTGCCCAACTACCACCTCCCAGTACTGCAAATTTTAGATTTTTTTCCATAAATAATATTGTGGGTTCAAAAATAGGAAAAATACAATTCAAAATAAATACTTGATAATCAGTTTATTATAATTTTGGCACGTGTTTTGGTTCTCAATTAATGAAATTGAAAATACACAGCATATGAAAACGCTAAAATTACTTTCGGTTATTTTTTTAGGTTCAATACTATTAACTTCTTGTGTAGCAGAGGTTGTTATCGAAGAAGACGTTTATGTAGAAGAACCAAGAATTACTTTAAACGAATTATTGAATACCTATGAGATCTGGTATGTAGATATCGAACGCACAAAGGGTAATGGTGAGATTCCGTTTTTACAAAAAGCGTTTACAGTTTCTTTCCGAAACGGAACATTTTATGCCAATAATAATCTAGTGGGTATGGGAAGTAATGGAGACGGCTATGGATTAGATGTTGGTTTCTATGATACTTTTAGAATGGATTTGGGTATTAGTCATGATATTGATGGTACATATGAATTAATAATTACTCAATTGTCAGATAATCAGATAGAAGTGTATGATAGGGTAACGAATACCAGCTACTTCTTGGTTGGATACCAACGTAGTAATTTTGATTATGATCAGGTATTTTATGATAATATTCATTATTTCCTGCAGGAGTATGAAACCTGGGAAAAAGTCTTTACCAGTGAGTTTGGGGTATTGAATGAGTTTGATAACGAAAACTATTTGAAATTCTCATATTTTGGATCTGGAGAAAATTTTAAAAGCTCTCGAGATGAAAATGGAATTCATATTGATGATATCTTTTATGATTATACGGGTCATTATGAGGTTAATGATATCGTTAACATTTTTGATAGGAAAACTTTAACACTTGATTACGATTATCTGGGCAATGAATTCTTTGAGTTGTCCGTTATAAATGATAGTAAAATAGAATTGTTTCATCCTATCTCAGAAACAGTGTACCAGTTTGTAGGTAGAGGACATATACAATTTAAGAGTTCTGAGAAAGGAAAACCAACTCAGAATGAAAAGAAAAGAATAAAAAAAGCTGATTTTATAAAGCTTTCAAAATAAAAGTAAGGTAGCACTTAAACAATATTAACTTTTTGGTTGGTTATTTAGTTGGGAATCGCTCTACAAGGGAAATCTTGTTTGAGCGATTTCTTTTTTAACTTAATTTTTAAAAGCTAAAAAGAGATTCAAAATATTATGAATATAAATGCAATCCCACTCTAGAGCGGGATTGCCTTAATAATTTTTAGCTTAGAGTTTAGTCTTTTTTCTAAGCCAACAGTAGATAATTAGATGTAAATTATCTTTTAAAGATCTTCTTCACAGTAGTTTTTCCATCTATAGTAAGTCTCAAAAAGTAAATTCCTTTTTTGAGAGATTCTATGTTTACTTGTTTTACGTGATTTCCTTTATCATAAAGATTTTTATGATTCGAAATGAGTACGTTCCCTTCAAAATCTCGTATTGAAACAGAAACATCAGTATTTGATTTTGTTGCTGTAAAGCTAATGTTTAAGAATTTATTTGATGGGTTAGGAAATATAGATAATGAAATATTATCAGTAATTATATCTTGTCTTGGATTTTTCTTTTTATCCTGATATACGATATCAAAACGTTCTCCTCCTATAATTCCTCTTTCATTTTTTTGAACTACATCAAATATAAAAGGTCTTCTAAAAGGTTTGTTATCATTTAACTTAAATTGCATCTGCATAGAAAAAGATTCTCCTGGTTTTAGATAGATTCCTTTCATAACTGCTTTAGAATCATAAATCTGTACAGTGTTTTTGTCAATAATTTTAATTCCTTCTCCTTCTTTTTGCCATCTTTCGAATAGTTCTGGATCCATGGTCGCAATTACGGTTCCATTTCTCAGGAAAGGATTTTCGGTTGAAGTACCATAATTTCCATCCATAAAATACAAGTCAATAACATCTTCTTTTTCCCTAAAAATATTTCTGATATAGACATTTGTATAGTTAATATTATTAGAAGGATTTACATCATAAACAGAGATGTTTTTCCAGGCGATATTATTATTATTTTTGGTATTACTGTTAACTGAAGCTGTTTCTAGACCTATAGGATCTATCTGAGACTCTACCCTGGCAATTAGACAAAAATGATGTATGTCGTAATCGAAATCATTTGGATTGGGGGGATACCAAGGAATTTCAATAATGGTTTCATCTCCAGGATTGAGTGTAGGGATATTTAAAGGTATGCTGGTAATTTCATCTCCATGCAATACATAGGAACCACTGGGTGTAAAATCATAATAATTGGACCAATGTGTTGGCCAGGATAATCCCGTGGAAGCTTTAGAAAAATATACCCTTAATTTGCCATCAGAAATTGGAGCACATCCTCTGTTTTTAACCCGTACATATACTCCATTAGGACTTGTTGTCTTGTACTCTGGGTTTTCATGAGTTGTACCTCCATCCACATCTTGTCTTACCCAAATATCTCTACTTGTCCACATAGGCCCACTAAAAGTATTAGGTTCAACACCAGAATCGGTTACACTATGATATGGAGCACGATTGTCTTTGATATAAAGATCGCCAGTTCCATTTAATGTGAGTTGATCTCCTAGGTTGATCGGTGTTTCATCAAATTGTGGCGTCTCAGGTTTAGTATCATTAGCTTCTGCATAATCAAATGCTTCACGTTTACTAATTACGCCATCAGAATTTGTATCGGGATTCACTATAGTACCAGAAGGTAATGCTTCATTCATTGCCGAAGTCCAATAATAAACAAATTCATCGGTATTGATAGTAGGGCCTGCCCATGACAATTCATTATGTTTTGCTGCAGTTGCAATTACCCGATTTGGGCCAGATAGATCGTCAATAAATCCACCACTATTACATTGTTCCATAACGATAGAGATTTTCCCGGCATTGACCTTATTTACCTCAATTGCAAATTGATCATCTGTAATTGTTTCTCCCCATAAATATAATAGTGTATCCCATGCCGATGTTCCAGAACCATCTACACCGCCATGGTCTGTAGTAAAAATGAATAATTCATCATCTTCATTTAGGATTCCTGAAAGCGTATTAAAAACAGAAGTGATATTAGCGGTTGTTGCAGAAAACTGAATATCATTGTCCCCATCACCATCTAAATCAGGATTAGAATTGGTTCCGTTAGAAATATCAACCGCAGCATTGGTTCCGTCAGACATTAAGGTATAAATATTTGCTTCGTCATATCCATACTTGTTGATTAAAGTACTGTATACAAAAGAGCAATCATTCCAATACCGAATATGATTATTTCCTTGATTCCATCCTCCACTAATAATAACGGCATATTTATTACTGGATGTTCCACAAGCTATAGTATTTGTTTTTGCAAAATCTAAAAAACGCTCTCTGGTTTCGATATATTTTTTAAAAATCTTCATCTCATGAATTATATCAGGAGGTGTAGTTGCTCTTTTGGTTTCAAACTCACCTGATCGAATATCAAAGAATATATATTTTGCAGGATGCTCCCAGTTTGCATAAGGGTCCTCATCAATAAAAAACAACCAAGACTCAAATTTCGAAGATACTATGGTTTTATTAAAACTTCTGATTTCGTAATTAGGAGGAATTGGTTTTTGTAATCCATATACCCATTGGTTTCGTCCTTCGGGAATAATTTGTTTTTCTACTAGGATTTTGTAGGCTTCTTCTTGCGAAATCTGGGACCATGCCAGAGTAGAACTCAAGAAAATAAAGGTTAAAAGAAATAATTTTTTCATGATGTTATATTTAAAAGTTAGTAACTATAAAAGTTGGATTTTAACATTTAAAATGTAAGAGGTGTTTAACGGTAAAATAATAGGTTAACACCTATAAAGAAGTGAGGTAATACCTCAGGATGAAGAAACGAGAAAATCAATTATTTCTTTTTTGAAAACCAAAAGAGAAAATTTGATTAAATTTAGTCTCATAAATAAAAAAATAACTAAAAACAGTAGTGTCAGAATAGTAAATAATATTTTCATTATAAAAACACAGTATCTTTACCTTTTCAAAAAGTAACTTATACATGGCAACAGCAATATTAGATTTCGGAATTCAGGAAGCACTACAGCAACTGGGTGTTTCTGAACACAATAAAGGAACTTCAACTGGAGCAAACTGGCTCTCTTCAAAAGAAACGATTTCATCATATTCACCTGTAGATGGAGAATTGATAGGTAAAGTAGAAATCACGACAGCAGAAGATTATGAAAAAGTAATACAAACTGCAGCTGAGGCATTCAAAACCTGGAAAATAATGCCGGCTCCGCAACGTGGAGAAATCGTACGACAGTTTGGAGAAGCTTTACGAGAATTAAAAGAGCCTCTTGGGAAATTGGTTTCTTATGAAATGGGAAAATCTTATCAGGAAGGTTTAGGTGAAGTACAAGAGATGATCGATATCTGTGATTTTGCTGTAGGATTATCAAGACAATTGCATGGTTTAACAATGCATTCTGAGCGTCCTGGTCATAGAATGTACGAGCAGTATCATCCACTTGGGGTTGTAGGAATTATCTCTGCATTTAATTTTCCTGTAGCAGTATGGGCCTGGAACACTGCATTAGCATGGATTTGTGGAGATGTATGTGTATGGAAACCTAGTGAGAAAACACCACTTTGCGGAATAGCTTGTCAAAATATTATAGCTAAAGTTTTAAAAGATAATAGTCTGCCAGAAGGAATTTCTTGCTTGATTAATGGAGATTATAAGGTAGGAGAGATGATGACAACAGATAAAAGAGTTCCTTTAATTTCTGCTACAGGTTCTACTAGAATGGGTAAAATTGTAGGAGCGACCGTAGGACAGCGTTTAGGAAAATCACTTTTAGAACTAGGAGGAAACAATGCAATTATCGTTACGCCCGATGCAGATATTAAAATGACTGTGATTGGAGCTGTGTTTGGTGCAGTAGGAACTGCAGGTCAACGTTGTACCTCGACACGCCGATTGATTATACATGAATCTATTTATGATAAAGTAAAAAATGCAGTAGTAGCTGCATATGGACAGTTGAGAATTGGTAATCCTCTGGATGAAAATAACCATGTGGGACCGTTAATAGATACTGATGCAGTAAAAGGTTACCAAAATGCATTACAAAAAGTAGTAGAAGAAGGAGGAAATATAGTGGTAGAAGGAGCTGTGCTTTCTGGAGAAGGTTATGAAAGTGGATGCTATGTAAAACCTGCTATTGCAGAAGCTGACAATTCGTTTGAAATTGTACAACACGAAACATTTGCACCAGTATTATATTTATTAAAGTATAGTGGTGATGTAGAAAATGCTATCGAAACTCAAAACGGAGTAGCGCAAGGATTATCCTCTGCAATTATGACCAATAATTTACGTGAAGCAGAACGTTTTCTATCTCATGCAGGGTCTGATTGCGGGATTGCTAATGTAAATATAGGAACCTCTGGTGCCGAGATTGGTGGTGCTTTTGGAGGAGAAAAAGAAACAGGTGGTGGTCGCGAATCGGGATCAGATGCATGGAAAGTCTATATGCGACGTCAAACGAATACAATAAATTATACTACAGAATTGCCATTGGCTCAAGGAATCAAATTCGATTTATAGTCAGATAATTTTGTAAATAAATAATAGAAGAAGCATCCCATGTCGGGATGCTTTTTTTATTAAATGTTGTACTAATATGTAACTTTTTCGGTTTATATATGTAATAAATACTGTATAGAGGATGTTAAAAAACGCAACCATAGCTTTTTAGATGCATCTTATATACAAGTAATAACTTATAAAGTTTAATATACATGAAAAAAGTTTTTTTACTTTTATTAATACTCTGTGGGGCTTGTAATGATGACGATAAGACAGAAGATCCGGTTTTGTGTACACTAGAGGCCAGACCAGGTTTAGAAGTAACGATTAAAGATACTACCGATGCGACGTTTTTGGTAGAAGGTATTACCGTAGTAGCGACAGATAATGAGTATAAAGAAACACTAGAGAATATATCAGGGACTACTATTTTTGTTGGAGCTTATGAACGCACTGGTACTTATGTGATTACGGTGAGCAAAACAGGTTACACAACAATTACGAGTGATCCAATTATAGTAACAGAAGATATATGTCATGTAATTACCGAAAGTTTAGAGGTTTTATTAGAGAAAAAGTAAAAAAATCGTAAATTTCCATAAGATTTAAGAAAAAAATTCAAAAATTTAAGCTAGTTTTGAAAAAATCACTCACAAATCAGCTTAAAATGAAAACACTTTTATTTTATCTCAAACGTTCCGTTTGGGCGGTTTCTCTTGTGGGAACCATTACTTCAGTAAATGCGCAACAGCTTAAAAATCAGGCAGATCAACAGGAGAAACCTGGCGGTCATTCACTTTACAAACAGTCTAAAATTTACGATAGTAAATATGGATCTAAGTCTGATGTAAAAAAAGTTGGTGATAAAGCATTAGAAAGAATGAAGTGGGAATTTGAAAGACTCAAAGACCCGAACACTAATGAAATTCCTTTCGGAATTAGAGACAAAGAGGTTAACTTCTCTAGTAAGATTTCAGAAGGAAATGATTCGAAACAATCAATTAGCAATGCTGCAAAATCTTCAAAAGCCGGTCGTTTTTCGTATTGGAAAAACAGAGGCCCTTACAATGTAGGGGGAAGAACAAGAGCCCTGGCTATCGATCGTACAAACGAGAATGTAATTCTTGCCGGAGGGGTTTCGGGAGGATTATGGCGCTCTACTAATGGTGGAGAGTCCTGGAGAAAAGTAACGTCTCGTAGACAATCACCAAGTATTACTTGTATTGTACAAGATCCCAGACCTGGTAAACATAATACATGGTATTATGGATCAGGAGAACGTTTTGGTAATTCTGCAGGAGCAGGAGGAGCCTTTTTTCAAGGAACCGGAGTTTATAAATCTACCAATGGTGGAAGAACCTGGAGACTACTTAAGGCTACCAACGATAATGACGTAAGAGCATTCTCTCCTTTTGATTTGATTAATTCTATCGTGATTAATCCAATTAATGGAGATATTTTTGTAGGTACTTTTAATGGTGTGCACAAATCTAAAGATGGTGGAAAATCATTTGAAGAAGTATTAGCAGGTGGTTTTGATAATACTGCAGAAGTTGCCGTTACAAGTACAGGTCAAATCTATGCAACTATCGATTCTGGAGGAGACCCTAATAATGGATATTTTACATCTACAGATGGTGATGTTGATACCTGGACAGAAATATCACCAGAGCTTTTACCAGCAGATTATGGTAGAAGTGTTATGGGGATAGATCCTTCTAATGAAAACATTGTATATTTCTTTACACAGAACTTAAGTGCAGGTGGGCCAGCATTTTTATTTAAATACGATGCTGCTGCAGCTACACCAGAAGAAACCTGGACAGATTTAAGTACTAATCTACCTACCGCAATTGGTGGATCAGTAGGAAATTTAAATCTTCAGGGGGGATATAATATGATTGTTAAGGTTAGTCCGGCAGATCCTAATTTAATGTTTGTAGGAGGAACTAACATATACAGATCTACAACTGGATTTACAACTCCGGCAGGACAAGCAAGTTGGATTGCAGGATATTCTCCTCTAAACAATGTAAGTGTATATCCAGATCAACACCCTGATCAGCATGAATTACTTTTTTATCCATCTAACCCTAACAAAGTATTATCTGGTAATGATGGAGGTGTATTTGTAACCGAAGATGTTACTACTTCTACATCTGCTGCAGAACCTGTAGATTGGATTTCTTTAAATAATGGATATGTAACAACACAGCCATATCATGTATCTTTTGATCCAGAACCAAATAGTGATGATTTGCTAGCTGGTTTTCAGGATAACGGTACCTGGTTTACATCTTCTACAAGCCCTACAGAGCCATGGATAGAAGATTTTGGAGGCGATGGTGCTTATAGTGCAATTGCAGATAATGGAAGAACAAGATACGTATCTTCACAAAGAGGAAATGTATATAGATTTAATTTTGATGAAGCTGGGGAATTTCAGTCATGGACAAGAGTAAGACCAGCAGGAGCTAACAACCTTGCTTTTATTACACCATTTATTCTGGATCCAAATAATGATAACATTATGTATTTACCTGCGGGTAATAGAATTTGGAGAAATAATGATCTGGATGAAATCCCTCTTTTCTCGAATGCTTTTGCAACGGTAAACTGGGTAGATCTTCCTAATACTGATACTCCGGCAGGAACTTCAATATCTTCTTTAGATGTTTCTAAATATCCAGTTGCAAATAGATTATATTATGGTACTAATACAGGAGGGATCTATAGAATGGATAATGCTAATCTTGATGGTCAGGAAGTAGTAGATATTTCTACAGGAAAAGGATTACCAGAAGGATTTGTAAACGATATTAATGTAGACCCTTCTGATTCTGATAGAGTAATTGTTACTTTTTCAAATTATAGAGTAATAAGTGTATTCTTAACGACCGATGGAGGAGATACCTGGACAAATATTAGTGGTAATTTAGAAGAAAATGCTGATGGATCAGGAAATGGACCATCTGTAAGAAGTACGGCATTCTTAGGAAGTAGTCAAGGATTCTTTGGTGCTAGATTACAAAAAGTATATGCAGCAACAAGTACAGGATTATACTATACAAATAGATTAAATGGAGAAAGAACCCGTTGGATTAAAGAACCTTTTGCTATTGGTAATGCTGTAACCGATGAGGTAAAAACTCGTAAAGATGGATTTATCGCAGTAGCTGCACACGGTAGTGGGTTGTACAGTGCAAGATTCCCGGTATTTAATGAATTACCAGAATCTTCATTAAGTGTTGCTTATTTACTAGATGATCTTCTTGTAGCAGAAAATAGTGAAGATGTAGAAGTGGATGTAACAGATTTATTTGTTCACTCTAACGGAAATGCAATAGATATAGAATTTACGAATTCTAATCCAGAATTAGTGACAGCTACATTAGAAGGAAATACGATTACATTGTCTTTTGCACCAGATAGTTTAGGTAAAGCGACAATTGGTCTTATAGCTACCTCTGGAGATGAGCAAGTTGCAGAAGGATTTACAGTATCTGTTACAGAACTTGCAATTTATGAGCAAATAGAAGGCGCTACATCATCATTGGCATCTCAATTCTTTGTAGATTTTGGTGGTCTGGCGCAATCTGCAGATGACTTCATTATTCCGGCAGGAAATACATGGACGTTAGAGAGAATTGTAGCTTTTGGCGGGGCTAATAACTCACCAGCATTAACTAATGCTACTGTTGTAATATATAGTGATAATGCAGGGGTTCCTGGTGATGAGGTTTATAATAGTGGAGCGATTACTCCAATTTCAGATCCTACTGATACAAACTTAAACTTAATGCTTCCTGAAGGAGTAATATTAGAAAGTGGTAACTATTGGTTGTCAGTTTATGCTAACTTAGCTTTTAATCCAGATTCAACACAATGGTTCTGGTCTTCACAAAATGGAGGAATTGGTCAGGAGCCACATTTTAAAGATAATTTAGACTTATTTGGTACAGGAGCTACAGATTGGACACCAGTTTCGGTTGCATTTGGTAGAGATCCTCTTGATCAGGTATTCCAGATTTATGGAATGGTAGATGACGGTGGTGCAGGTGAGCCTCAAACTTCGGTAGATCCTTTGGCTGTAATAGAAGTGTCAAAAAACACTACAGCTTCACCAAATCCATCTAACGGGATGTTCTCATTTAATTTTAAAGATACAGCATTAAAATCTAATGGAAATACTTCTAGATCAATCGAGATCTTCGATTCTATGGGTAATAGGTTGTTTTCAAATAGTAATGTTGGTGATAATACAACCTGGGATGCTTCAAATGCAAGATCTGGTTTGTATTTCGCAAGAATTACAGAAAATGGAAATCAAAGTACTCTTAAACTTATTAAAAAATAAGTTGCAATAGTGATAAACTTAAAAGGAGTTGAAATTTTCAACTCCTTTTTTTATTTTTATAGAATGGATAAAATACTATATATATTAATAGTAGTTGGTTTATTTTCTTGCAAATCAAATAGTATTGCCCAGGAAAAGGAAACCGAAAAAATAAAGCCAAAACCTAAAGTAGAAAAACCGAAGTTTAGCGATCTTCAGGATGATACAATTGATCCTAATACCGTGCACTTGATTGCAGTAATACAAGGTGTAACTAGGAATACATCTATCTGTGAAAAGAGTTTTAAAACAGCTACTACGGTAAAAGTGAAACAGATTATAAATTCTGGTTCAGGTATTACAAATATGATTTCTCCAGGGCAGGAGATTACTTTTGGTTTTATGAACTCACCAGCAAATGATTTTGATACGCTAAAACAACGAATACCTAAGGATAAGGAGGTTTCTTTTAAAATTAGAGAAAACCTATGCCCCGATATGAGTAAGACAGTCTATGAGGTTATTGGCTTTACAACTAAGGATTAGAAACTCTGGCTTTGCGATAGCGCTATTTTAGAAAAACAATAATAAAAAAGGAGACTGGTTTTTAACCAGTCTCCTTTTTTATGAATTAAATTTTACGGTCACTAATTTTTCTTTTGCAGATAAAACTATTGCTCGGCAAACCACACAATTATTGCAATAATAATGAGTATAAACAGTACAAAGAAGAATATCTTCCAGAAAGAGTAAGGTCTGTTTCCAGAAATAGCTCCTGTTTGACCATTGATAAAGAAATTATACTTTTTACCATTAAATCGGTAGGCACTAATATATACCGGAAGCAGAATATGTTTAAAGGTCTCTTCGCTTAAGCTCATATCTATATGGTGTACTCTTTGGGTATCCCCACCTATATCACGTCTGGCCCAGGATGTAGCAATACGTTCGGCTTCTTTGGTAGATGCTAAATGACCATCTTTTAATGGAATTGTATATTTTTCGGTAACAAATCCTGCCAAAAAATTAGTATTAAAAGGTGAAAGAGCATCCAGATTCCAATTTGATATTTTTCTTGGTACCGGATTTTTATTTTGGTGTGATGCTTTGATTAAAGTATCATCAACAAAACCATTTACATTTCCGCTTGCCGGAGACCATCTTGTTCTACGTTCTTGTCGGGTTCTGGTAACAGATTTACCATTTACCGTTGTTGTATACGGAACACTAACATAATAATAGTCTCCACGTTGTCCTGTATAGTTCGCATACAATTGAGCATCAAAGGTCCAGTACGGTAAATAGAGGCCTTTGGTGTTTTGAGGATCTAATGCTGCTTTTTTAAGATTATTAGGGGCGAACCATAGCCCTTTTACCCATTTTGAAAATATCTGATGTGATTTCTTCTGATCAAATTGAAAAGGAAGAACTGCTCCAGGTAATATCCAGTCTTCTTTATATGCATCTTCTATAATCAAAGGCATGGTGCAATACACGCAATGCAAAGATTTGTAGTTTTCTTCGATATGTTGATTTGCACCACAATTTTTGCAATGCAGCATCATGATTTCTTCAGAATGCGATTGAGAACCCATTTCTTCGAGATAGGGTTTAAGCTCTAACTCTTGAAATCCATTTTGATCATTTATAATCGTTTCATGATGTCCACAATACTCGCAAGTAACCTCAGTTGTTCCAGGTTTGTATTTTAATTCTGCACCACAATTAGTACAGGATTTTTTACGTTCTGAAACTGCTTTTTTTTCTTCTTCCATTTAGGAACTAATAATACTGGATGTTATATAGAATAGTTCCTTCTCCCATATGGGAGAAGGTTATGTCCTATCCCAAAATTAATTTTGGGATGTGTTTTTGTTTTTTAATTCCCGGGTAAGGGAGGAGGAGTGCTTCCGCCTAGAAAAGATTTTAGCTCTTCTACATCTTTTAATGCGACCCAGCTATCCATTCCTTGTTTCCATACCAAAGAATCTTTATTTATGGTTCTATTGGCAAATAGTGCTTTTAATTGTTCAAAGGATGCGGGTCCTGCCTGTTGTCCGTTTTGAGCATAAAAATACTGTACTTGCACTGGCATTGGTGGTGGAGCCACTGGAGTAGTTTGTTGAGGTTGTATTTGTTGTTGTCCTCCCATTGGGTTCATCATACCTCCCATTTGCTGAGCCAGAACAAATCCCATTCCCATTCCCATTCCAGCTCCTGCTGTACCTCCTTCATTGGCTGCGGCAGCTTCAATAGCTTTTGCGGTCTTAAATTTGGTTAATTTGTCTAGATCAAGCTTATCAATTCTACTATATTCAAATATTTCTTTTTTCAACTCTTCTGGCATAGAAACATTCTCGATAAAGAATTTTTCCAGAGAAATACCCACAGCGTTAAATTCGGGTTGCATTACCTCAAGACAGGTGTCAGATAATTCTGTAGTATTAGCGGCATATAGCTCGATAGGTAAATTAGCTTCACCAACGGTATCTGTAAATCGTGTAGAGATTAAGCTTTTAAGATGCTCATTAATCTCGAAATTAGTAAAATTGGCATCTGTTCCTACAATATCAATGACAAATTTACCGGCATCATTAATCTTAAATGCATAGGTTCCAAAAGCACGAATTTCTACAAGCCCAAAACGATCATCGTTCAAGGTAATCGGGTTTTTGGTCCCCCATTTTTCATCAGTAAATAAATGTGTATTTACAAAATATACTTCGGCTTTAAAAGGACTATTAAATCCATATTTCCAACCTTTTAGTGTCGTTAAAATAGGTAGATTTTGTGTGTTTAAGGTATATGTTCCGGGAGTGAATACATCTGCTAGTTGTCCTTCATTAATAAAAACTGCAGTTTGCCCTTCCCTTACAATAAGCTTCGCTTCATTTTTAATTTCATTTTGATATCGTTCAAACCGATGCACAATAGTGTCATCGGTATAGTCTAACCATTCTATGATATCTATAAATTCGTGGCTAAGTTTTTTCTTTATTTCGTCAAAAATTCCCATTGATGAGTTGATTTTAAATTTGTGTTCTAAAGCTACAAAATTGAAAGGTTGATGAAAAATTTTTTTCAGCCAATCTGAAGTAGACAGCATATAAATAGGAATCTGAATTTTTAATTTTGAAAAAACAATGTTTTTGCACTGTAATTGTTACAGAGATATTGCTTGAAGAATTGAACTGATCTTGAATTCATTAACTAAATTAAACATTAAAAAATATCACTTAAGGAAGCTATCCATCAATATTGTAAAGCTGTTTCTGGAAGGAATGTTAGTAATTGCATCAATAGTTGCATTAAGCGTTGCTGTTCCTTCAACATCATCCAATTGAAAAACTCTTGCATCATTTCCAACACCTATTTGAAGTTCTTCAATATCAGTGATATAGAAGTATGCTGTATTAACATGCCCACTAATGGATATGTACTGCAACGTCATCGTTTTTTGCCCATCTGGACCAGGAGGTGCAGTGATGTAATATCTAGCAGTTTCATCATGAGTAGTTGGGTTGTCAATTACTGTCTCATAATTGTTACCTATCATTACAAGAAGTGTCCCTTGTTCTGCATCTCCTGGTGAAGTAACGATTCTTGTATTAGAAGGGATTCCCAGTACTAAACGATCAATACCGGTATCAGACCAAAGTGCGTTTCCCCATGCTCCTCCTCCAAAAAAATTAGGACCAAGCCATGTATTTGGTTGTTGATTTACTTCATCTACATGCCAGACAAAAAGATCTCCGCCATTTCCGCCAAAGACTCTAAAATCACGTGCATTTCCTCCTATAACAACAATATCTGTCCCATCATAAGTATCTAGTGCATCTGTTCTACCATCGTTTCCATTTCCGGCATCTATTGCTGCTCTTTCCCAGTTGTTTACAAAAATCAAATCGTTTCCTGGGCCTGTATGAATACTGGTGGTCATAATATCATATACCCCTGGATTTAGTACTTCTGCGCTTCCAATAATTACTAGGTCATTATCATGCTGGTGGCCGGTTGCACTAGAACCTGTCCTGACTGCTGCTGAATGGCTATGACGAAACCTTAACATATCTGGGCCGTCACCAAAATTTACAGGATCTCCATACATAGGATTGCCTGCCGAACTAAAAGAACCTTGCAATCCTAAATCAATAATATCTGTACCTGGTGAACCATAAAATAGTTCTAGGTGTGAAGTCACATCAACTCCGGTAATTACGTTGCGATTGAGTCTCCAACCAAATTCCTGGTTAGAAAAATCAACAAGTAGGTCAAAGTCTCCTACAGAGTTTGAAAACCCTCGCCAATTTGCCAATAATGAGGTTATGTTCCAATCCCATTTTCCGGGAGGCAAAATAGGAGAAGCTTCCCCTTCCACAGTATGTCCATCAAAATAAATGTCATCGTAAAGACCATCGATAGGGAAGTCATCGGAGGTAGGCTCCCAGGAACCATCCCAAGAATATGCATTGTGTTTTAATGGCCAATTGGTGCCGAAATCATCAATAATATCTGAATCAGGAATCTCATCTATTAAAAAAGACTCATCTGTACAGCTCCCTGTGAATATAAGTATAAGAAGACAGAAATATTTAATACTATTTTGCGTTGCGTAATCCTTCTTTGAGGTAGGTTTTGTGTAGTTAAATTTAATTCTCAAATTATTCAATTTTTATTAAAATATTATTAAGTAACACTCTCTAATCCTTGATCGAATTAGAGAGTGCGGGGATATTTAGTAACCCAGATGGGGATTTAGAAGATTGGAAAACATTTAAAACGGTGTAGTGATATTGAATTCAAAAAATATACTACACAAACTACTTCTGGGTTACTTATAAAACTCTAAAATTATTAATGTTTGGCAAGGTGTTTTTGTAAAAACGTCATACTCGGTATAGTTAAACCTATGTTCGTAATGAGCAGTTAGGAGGTTCACTAATTGGTATATAATAATTGCCTTTATGATCTTTTATGCTTCATCAGATAAAACCGAAGCGAGGCATAAAAAAGCTTATTTTTTAGTGTCTATAATTAGAGCAATAGCATTCTCCATTATGAAGCGCTCCTGTGTCATGTCCAGCACTTCTACACTCCTGACAACAGGGTCCGCAATAGCTAGTAATGAATAATCCTCCACCAGCAATTCCTTTTTGCTGTTTTTTGTCAATTTTTTTGACATTTTCTAAGTTTAAAATGTTGTTTAGCATGATGTGAAATGTTATGATTTTTTAAATAACTATACTGATTTATATCAAAGGTTTAAGCATTATACTCTAACTCTATCATATCAGCGTTTGGGGTAAAATTATAGTATTAATTAAGAGTTGTGAGGTGCAATTGACAAAAGGTATGTTTCAATAGATAGTTGTATGTTTTCAATATACGAGCATAGCTTTTTAATTGATCATCGAACAAATTGGTTGTTGTTAAAATAAGAAGAACCCCCTAATCCCAAATTTGAGATTAGGGAGAACTCCTTCCTAACTTAATTAAACATTACTAACAAACATTGTACATGCTAAGAGTTTAAGTTGAGGCACTTTTTATGCTAAATAGATAAATAATTATTTAGTTCTTATCTAATCCCAATACGTTGTCTTTGTATCCAGAAAAACGTACTTTTCCTCCATATCGTTGCTCATTAATACTTGAGATATAAATGTATCGTTTTCCCTTTGCGAAAAATGATTTTGAGTAATATCTATGTTTACGTGGAGGAATATCGATGATGGCATAAGTTTTTAGAGGACCATTATTAGGAGAATACTTATGATAAATTCTTAATTCTTTGTTATAATCGCAATTGGTTAAACCAAACTGTACTCTTCGACATTTATTTTTTTTATTATGAAGTTCACTACCGGAAAGATCATATGTATTATAATTTTTGAAGGATATTGTAACACGATCAGGTTTAGAAAGTAAGTTTTCAACGTACCTTTCTTTCCACCCATTACACAAAGAAGGGAATCGTAGAGCTTTAATATGGTTTGTAAATGATTTAGAAACAGGAATATTTGTACTATGTTTTTCTATAGTACCTCTTTGCAATGCTTTTTCTTTGATTTTTTGATCTTCTTCTAATTTGATAAGATCTGTAGGTACGGCAATATTTTTGTCGGTTAAGGTTAAAAAACGATCTAACAGGCTTAAATCATTTAACTCATCTAATTCGCCAAAATTATCAGAATCTCCCGAGGCTTCAAAGACAATACCGTCGGTTTCTGTTTTAAAAGTAATTGTAGTGTTACTAGGCAATTCTATAGTTGCCAAAGTTTTAGTTGTTAAAACAGGTGCTTCTATCGATTCTTCAGTTTTAGGGATAGTATCTTCTTCAGAACTACAAGAATAACATAAGAAAAGAGTGAAAATTACAAGGATTCTTACTAAATTAAAATTGATTTTCATGGTTGTAAGTTTTAAGATTAAGTTCAAACTTAAGGACTCCAGAAAACAACAACCAGGTAGAATTAATAATTATACGGTTTCAATTGATAGATATAACTTATCAATTAATGATTGAAAAAATTGATATAACCCATGACTCTTATAAAAGTACGAAGAACCCCCTAATCACCAACTTAAGATTAGAGGGTAAATACTTATTTGGGGCGTTTTATAAGGAAAAACTTACTAAAGAAAACCTATAATTACTCTAGGAGCATTACCTTATTGATAAGTAATTAGTCATTGTTAACGATAACCTGTTTGTGATAGGCATAATTCTTACCATTACCCTCTAGCATATATGATACTTGAAAATAAGAATCACTAGATAGTAATTTTGGAAATTTTACATTTACTGAATTTGAAGGGATTTCAAAGATCCATGTTGTTTTTGATGCATTAGGTACAGGGTTCTGCCAAATAAAACGAATTCTATATTTTCTTTTTGCTATCGGAATGGCATTTATCATTTGCAGTGTAGGATTAAAAGTGTAAGTAACGTTAGTTAGTGCATCTACATTTTTAGGACCAAGTAGTCCAGGAGTAATAAAAAAGTTAAGTTTGTTAGAATTAGTATTTTCTGTAACTTCAATTTGATCAAACGCTGTAGATTGATTGATAATTTCTTCGGATTCATCCTGGTCACAAGAGATAAAAAATAATAGTCCAAGGATTGGTAATACATAAAATAATTTTTTCATAATGATTTTGATTTCTAAATTTAAAATGATGTGAAATAATCTGATTTTTTAAATAACTATACTGATGTATGTCAGAGGTTTGGATATTATACTTTAACCCTGTATATCAGTATTTAGGTAAATTTAGAGTAAGTAATCAAGAGTGGTAAATGGGAATTTATAAGAGATGTGTTTCAATTAATAGATCTATGGTTTCAATTGATAAGACAACGGGTTAATCGAAATATTAATTCATTTTTGAATATGTAAATAATAAGAATACTTTTTGTTGTACTATTACAACAGATGGCTCATGGCAATGAGAAACTTTTCTTTTTTATTTTTCGAAATATTAATGATGTCATTATTATTCATCATGATATAACCTCCGTCTGACTTTACAAATTTTTTCACTTCTTTTAAATTGATCAAAAAACTATTATGTGTTCTCATAAATTGTTGTTCGATCAATAAGTTTTCATATTCTTTAAGATGTTTACTTACTAAAAGAGATGTATTATTTTTGAGAATAAATGAAGTGTAAGCTCCATTAGCCTTGCAGTATATGATATCCTTTATATTAATAAACTCTACACTATCTGCTGTAGAGAGACATATTTTATTAAACTTTGGCTGCTGTTGTAGATTATCTATTAAGGTTTCTAACTGTTTTTTATAAACCTCTTGATCTTTCTTTTTCTTTGCTTTTTCTATGGCATTTTTGAGTTCTTCAATACCTAAAGGCTTAAGTAAATAATCTAAAGAAGAAAATTTTATAGCCTGTATGGCATATTGCTCGTAAGCAGTAGTAAAAATTACCTCAAAATTTATGGTATCGATTTGGGTTAATATATCAAAACCTATTCCTGATTGCAGCTCTATATCCAAAAACACAACATCAGGATTATAGTTTTTAATTTTATCGACGGCTTCTATAACAGAATTTGCAGTTGTTAGAACAGTGGTCTCCTGGCAAAACTCTTCTATTAATTTTGTTAAGGCCTCTCTACTGTGTTTTTCGTCATCTACAATTATTGCTGTTAAGCCCATAATTTGAAAATTTTATTCGGTTTGAATTTTGATAACCACCTTTGTTCCTATAGATGTACCATAGTTATCTATTTTATCTATAATTTTTATATTTTTTTCCTCAGATTTATGAAATTGTTGTAATCTTTTTTCAGTTAATTCTAAACCTCTTGATTTTATAGGTTTTTTAAAAGACGAATTTATGTTTTTAGCAGCACTTCTTCCTATACCATTATCATCTACTTCGCAAATAATATGATTTTTTTCTTTTCTGAAACAAATATTTAGTTTTTTATCCTCTCCTTTTTTATTTAATAAACCATACAGGATTGCATTTTCGACAAATGGTTGAATGATCAACATAGGTACCTCTTCGACATCTGGATTTAGCGTGTCGGTTACATGAATGGCATACTCAAAACTGGCATCAAAACGTAAAGCTTCTAATTCTAAATATTGATGTAGTAAGTTGATTTCATCTGATAATACGATATTTGTTTCTATAGAATTTTCAAGTAGGTTTCGCATTAAATGACTAAACTTAGAAAGATATTTTAAAGCAGCTTCTTTTTTTTCGAATACAATTAAATGTTGAATCGATCCTAAAGAATTAAAAATAAAATGTGGATTTATCTGAGCTCTTAGCGCTTTACAATTGTTAATAAATGATTCTTTTTCGAAGAGGAGTTTCTCTTTATGCTCCTGATGTATTTTATACGCCAAACCTAATGCAAAAATTATGATTTCGAGAGTTGCTCCTGCTATCATATAATCACATTTCTTGGTAAAAAAGAAACCCAGAGTGCCTATCATGAATAGGAATGATCCAGCAACTATAAAATAAGCTAAACGGTTTTTGGCAGTAAGCAGTAAATAAATCATCCCACCAATACCAAAAAGAGTCATTATTAAACGCTGAATATTCATGATATAAATAGCTGCTTCAAAATATTTAAAATACAAAAAGAAACTGTCTATAATTATAATGATAACAAGTGTGTAAATGATACATTTTATGATACGATTGAGCGTAGGGTAGTCTTTTTTTGTGGCTAGATAAAACGAAACAAAATAAACATAACATAAATTAATTAATACTTGTGCGATCTGAAAAAACCAATGTACTATTATACTATAGCTATCAAAAATGATATTATTTGCTATAAGTAAAGGACCATTTAGGTAGATAAATAACCACAAAATGTATAAAGAGTAAAATAAGAATTCAAAATTTCCCGAAGTTATAAAGAACGCAAGAGTAAGAATAAACATAACCAGACATATCCCTGTAAAAATGTATTTGCGTATTGGGATTGTAATATTTTTTTTGAGGTAATAGCTCTGTGCTGAGTGGTTTATAGTTTGTAAAGCATAGTGAAATTTCCAATTAACAACACGATCTGAAAATCTTAAACGTCTTATTTTTAAATATATAAATCGGTTTTTGATAAGTGAACTATATTTAAGAGGTATTCTATTAATATGGGATATAGAATTAATTTTTTCTGAACCATCAAATAAACCAAATTTCTTTTCTATCAGTATATTGTTCTCGACACAAAACATAGATGCATGTGCATAATTACTGGATTTTAGAAACCAGAGACTATCAGTTTTTAGTATTTCTAATTCTTTATTGAGGTCGATTTTTATCCAATAAATATCTTTAGGTCTGGTTTTATCGGTAAAATAGCCAGATGATCGAAAGTGGGTGCCTGGTTTTATAATATCATGTATCGATAATGTATCATCGGTAGTTTTATATACTTCGAAAGGAACTTGAGTTGTGTTTTTATGTAAATTATTTTGGGCATTGAGACTATAGCAATATACATTCGATAGAATAAGAACAGAAATTATATATAGTAAACTTTTTGGCATAAGCCCTATTGCTATTTATCGTTGAGAGTGTGTTATTAATATAACGTTTGTAGAAGGTAAGACCCCAGTCCCTCATGTAAATTGTGTTAGAAATATTTTCTATTTCTAGATTAGAACTTACCATGTAATGGTAAAGTAAAATGTTTTCTTATGACTCTTTAAGCCATATGTTGATTTGTTTTTCGATCTGAGCATATGTTTTTTGATCAGGAATATGTTTTGTGTTTTTTAAGAAAATAGAGTCCTGAAAATTGTCAAATATTTCTTTACATCTTTTTAGCGCTTTCTCGCCGGGAAAAAAGATATCATTATCAGCAAATATTGCATAAACAGGGGCGGTTAGATGATTTACATCTTTCTTTTGTAAAAGAGGAGGTCTTCGATAATCCATTTTTGTGCCTAATAAAACGTTCTTTTGAAAAGCAATAGAATACGCATCTATTGTAGTGTAAAATGCGTTCATGAATTTTAGAAGGTATTTTTCTTTTTTAGTAAATAGAAAACTTAATAAGGGGAAGGTTAAATGCTTCATTGATGTGCCAAAAGAACCATTTACAAGACCACTGGGGACAACAAATATACCTTTGTGTACCTTCTCTGGTCGGTAGGACATTATTTTTTGCAATAAAAATGCTCCATAGGAGATACCAATTATAGTAGCCTTTTCAATATTTAAAATATCCATGGTTTCAGAAATCCATTCCCCATAAGAATTGTCATTAATGGGTAACCTGTTTTCTGTGCTTTTGGTGGTTTGACCTATAGTATCTATGGCATAAATTCGGTAATTATCCCTTAGGTTTTTTATAGGTTCGATAGCTAATGGCGCACCCGCATTTATGCCATGCAAAATAATAATAGGAGGATTTCCTAGCATTCCTGTGGTAATTATATGTGTTTTACCAGCTTTTGTATTTACATAAATATCTTCATATTCAATTTCACATGATTGTAGTTTTTCATCATATAATTTCATTATGATATCTTTCGTTTCTTTATTTTTATAAATACTTGTGTTTGCCATTACGTTGTTTTTTAACAAAAATATACTATGTTGCTAAAAATTAGTCCATTCGGACTAATTAAATTTATGTTGATGAATATTAAGGATATAATTAAAGGAAAAGCCCTCGAACTTTTTAATGTAAAAGGAGTTATGAATGTAACCTTAAGAGAGGTTGCAAAAGAATTGAATAAAAGTTATGGTAATATTACATATCATTATAGAACCAAAAATTGCCTGATAACCGCCTTGTATAATGATATGATGATCGAAACAAAAGCAATAGCAACCTCTTTTAGCAATGGTAATTTTTTTTACGAAATTTTGGATGCCCCAAAAAAGACGTTTAAGATTTCTATGAAATACCTTTTCTTTTATGTTGATTATATTGAAATAAGACGCAATTTTAACACTGTTTTCATAAACTTTGAAAAAAACAATGATATTAGAAAAGTGTTCTACAAAAGCGTTTTAGAGCAATTGCAAGATCAAGGAATAATTCGGGCAGAATTGAATCCAAAAGATTTGGATTATTTAATGGAGTTAAGCGGTGCTATAAGAACATTCTTTTTTCTTAATGTTTCTTCAGAAAAATTTCTAGATAAAGAGCTGGAAAACCAATATGTAGAGTATGTAAATAGATTACTTATTCCGTACCTCACATCAAATGGTTTAGAACAATATAATACCTATAAAACAGAATAAACATTTTTCTTAAAAAAGAGACAAATTAGTTTTGAAATGCTATAATTAGAACAACCTTTACCTAATTTAATTAGGTAAAGGTTGTCTGTAGTTTATTATGTAGTCAAAAACTTTTTTTGTTACGTATGTTTGACTGCTGCGTAGTGAAGTTAATCTGCTAGATTATAGAATGATTCTACTTCTAGGTAGTTTTCAAAATTAATACCGCTGGCATCATTACCTTCTACCAGTACAAATCGAAGTCTAAGATTAGATTGAGTAAAAGTAGCACGTAATGTAGCTTTTCCAACCTCAATTTTGTCAATCTCAAGAATGATTTGCTGTCCTAGACTAAGTGGTAATACTTCCCAGTAATTATTTCCTGTTACTGTTACATAGGCGTAAACAATACCAGTGTCAAATATTTCCTTTGTTAATTGGGGAATGTCAAAAACATTATCCCCGTTAGATATCGTTTGGTTTTCGAATAAAACAGAAACTACATTAGCATTTCCATCCTGTCCATTTGCCCCATCAGCTCCTGCAGGTCCTTGTGGCCCTATTTGACCATCGACTCCATCTTCTGCAGAGCAAGCACTTAAAACTAAGATTAGTACCAAAATACCATACTTAGAAAATTTCATTATTGTTTCCATACTTTTCATGTTATTAATTATTAATTGTGTGAATACTCGATTGTTTATTTGCGAAGTGTTTTTAGTGATTGATTCCACAATTACAACCTTATGCTACAAAGATGAAGAGCGTTTGAAAAGCTATCAAGAGGTTAAAACCTTAATTTCTATAGGGTAAAACCGTATATTTGTAAGGGTTATTTCCTGAATTTGTATTACCTCAAACTCGTATTTGAAAAATACTGCTAGTTCTATAGCCTATTTCATTTTGTAGAATAAAACAAAAAAATGAGTTGTAATTAAACCTAAAATTTAGCTAGGTTCTGTTTTGAGGATTGATTTTTCTATTAGATTGATCTTTTCCTTAATGATTATAAAAACTAAAGAAAAAGCCATTAATAGATACGCTAAAAATTTCATTGTTGTTTTCATGATATGTGATTTTTTATCATTTACAACCTTAGATCAATAGCTTTAAATTTTTGTTACCCTTTTTACGATAAATTTTTAATTTCTACCATTTTCATTTGGGTATAATTGGTATACGGGATCACTTTGCCAGAACTCTTTGGTATTAATATCCATTATGGTAAGTGGCCCTTTAAATGCAGCTCCTGTATCTATATTCCATACACAAATAGCTTGTATTGGGGTAGTCTGATTGATTCGTGTAACGGGAGTGTGGCCAATATATATCTCATCAAAAAGTAACAGTCGTTTAGGATATTTTGGATCTGTCTTTTTTAGATTGGGATCTGTGGCCAATGCAGTTTCCCATAAAGTTCTATCCCAATAAAATAATTCACTAAAATATTCTCGATGCGGTCCATGAAGATTGGTGAACCCTGCATGAAGAAATAAACGATTGTGAGTATCTATATGATAATTATTAAGGGTTTCATAAAAACTAAGATGGGTGTTAATTTCTTCTTGTGATAGTTTAGCATATGAATCCATAGTCGCTTGACCACCGTGTTGTACCCACTCGGGATTGTGAGTATGTTGTGTGAGCCAGGTATAACAAAGTTCATCATGATTTCCTTTAATAAAAATACAATTGTGAGAAGCTTTGAGCTTAATAAGGAACGAAACCAATGGGGCACTATGGCTCCAACCATCTACATAATCTCCCAGAAATATAAGAGTATCGTCTGTAGTTACCTTTGCTTTTTCAAGTATTTGCTCTAATGCGGTTAGTGCACCGTGAATATCTCCAATTACTAAAATTCTTCCCATGATTGGTTAATTGTTGGTCATTTTTGATGTATTACATTAACTATATCTAACTTTTCTTAAAATCCGAATACTTTCTTTACAGAGAGAATATATAGTATCGTTATAGAGTTTTAAATATGGTTTTGCCTCTTCTAATTTTTCTTTTGCTTCTCTAAGATCATTAAAATAACATATCAAATACGTAGCAGGAAGATTTACAATATCTTTTTCTTCGTTTTTTGATAGCGGAATTTTGTTTTTTAATTTCTCGATTAATGCATTATTGCTATTATATAAATGATGTAATGTTTTACGATCAAATTGTGGCGGTTCAAAAAGAAGTTTGCTTTCGATATCATAACTGGCATTATCCTTAAAGGTAATTACGACTTCTTCTAGAGGATAATAACTAAAAGTATCCTGTAAGCCTAATTGCACATATTCTATAATCTTAAATTGGTCATCGGTTAAGGATATACTCACTTCATCTAATTCTGAGTAAAATAGCTTTACATGCTCATTGATTAATTCGATATCTACTCGGGAGTAATATACTTCTCCATTTTGCCGTTTTTCTTTGGCAGCCCAGCAAACCACAAAATATTCTTTAAAAACCTTATATGCGGGATTGTAATCTATTCTAGAATTCATAAAATCAAACACTCCATCCAAAGTAAGTTCAATATTATTCTGAGCATGACTTTCGATAGCATCTACAATTTCTGAATTGACATCTTTGATTTCAATATCAAAAACTTTAGGCATACTCATGCTACCATCTCTAAAAAAGACACTACCGCCGTAATATTTCCAGATATTTTTGCGAAGAGAACAGAGTTGCCCACCTTGAGGTCGAATGGTTACCAATCCTACTACTTTATCCGATGATAGATGAGGAAAAGGGATATTTTCATAAGACACAATAGGAGGGTTGTCTAAATATGCATTTACCAGGTTTTGAATTTTACTATCGTCAAAAAAATCAACCCCTATAATTTGATTATCTTCATCTTCAACCCCGATTACGATATATGAATTGTTTTTGGGATTAGAATTTGCCAGTGCACAAATATGCTTTAAGAATTTAGCTTTTCCCTCTTTCTCTCCAATATTAAGTTTACGTTTCTTGTCATAAAAACTATTTTCGTCATTATGTGCCAGTAAGTTCTTAATAAGGAGGCGTTTGTTAATCATTCCGTTTACAAATAGCAATTGAAATTTTTCCCAATATAAACTTAGCCATTTTTATTGGGTCAACAATGCGATGAGAATAAAGAAATTATAAACTTTTATTAATTATTGTACTGCCCGCCTGCGCAGTAGGGAATACAATAAGATCTGCAATATTAACATGATATGGTCGTGTAACCACAAAAGTTATAATATCTGCAATATCTTCTGGAGTAAGTGGGTCAAAACCTTTATACACAGTATCTGCTTTTTGATCATCACCTTTAAATCTAATATTACTAAACTCGGTTTCTACTAATCCTGGGTGAATAGCACCTACTCTAATACCGTATGAATTAAGATCCATACGCATTCCCTTGTTAATGGCATCTACAGCGTGTTTACTTGCACAATAGATGTTTCCGTTTGGATAGACTTCTTTTCCTGCAATTGAGCCAATATTGATAATATGACCAGATTGTTGTGTAATCATTTTTGGTATAACTGCCTTAGAAACATACAGTAACCCTTTAACATTAATATCTATCATAGCATCCCAATCATCAAGATTTCCGGTCTGAATAGGGTCAAGTCCATGAGCATTTCCTGCATTGTTAATAAGAATATCAATTGTACTAAACTCTGCTGGAAGGTTTTCAATCATAGAAAGAACCTTGTCTTTATCTCTAACATCAAAACAAAGTGTGTGTACTTGCACTTTTTTACTTAGTTCATCCTGTAGCGTATCTAATCGGTCTTGTCTTCTCCCACAAAGAATAAGATTTATATTATGTTTTGCTAATTCTATAGCGGTAGATTTTCCAATTCCACTAGTGGCCCCTGTGATTAATGCTGTCTTCATAAGTAAGTTTAATATTTAAAAAATGCAACACCTTTACATCAGATCCGTCTTTTGATAAGATCATCGTAAAAACGATGAAAATCTTTATGTCCAATTTTTTGTAAAAGTGGTTTAAATATACTGTAAAATTTGTGCCTAAAACAGGTTTTGTAGTGCACATTTAACCAACAATTAACAAGAGCATGAAAATTAATTCGACAATTTGCAATGTTGGATTATGAGTGTTAAATTCACGCCTTAAAAAAAATAAATATAGATGGAAGAGAATAATGCTATTGATATTGCTTCAATCAATCAGAAAATAGAGAAAGAATCTGCATTTGTAGATTTACTAACTCTAGAAATAAACAAAGTAATTGTAGGTCAAAAACATATGGTCGAACGATTACTCATCGGGTTATTGGGTCAAGGTCATATTTTGCTGGAAGGGGTTCCTGGTTTGGCAAAAACATTAGCGATTAATACATTATCTAAAGCTGTTCATGGTAGTTTTAGCCGGATTCAGTTTACACCAGATTTATTACCAGCCGATGTAGTGGGGACTCTTATTTTTAATATGAAAGAGAACGATTTCTCGATTAAAAAAGGACCAATTTTTGCTAATTTTGTCTTAGCAGATGAAATTAACCGTGCTCCGGCAAAAGTGCAAAGTGCTTTACTAGAAGCGATGCAGGAGAAACAAGTTACCATTGGTGATGAGACTTTTGTATTAGACAAACCATTTTTGGTAATGGCAACACAGAATCCGGTTGAGCAGGAAGGAACATATCCTTTGCCAGAAGCTCAGGTTGACCGTTTTATGCTAAAAACAGTAATTGATTATCCAAAATTAGACGAAGAACAACTAATTGTTCGTGCTAACCTCAAAGGATCTTTTGAGCAGGTAAACCCTGTTGTTTCAGTAGAGCAGATTATTAATGCTCAGAAAGCAGTTAGAGAAGTATATATGGATGAAAAGATCGAAAAATACATCCTGGATATCATTTTTGCCACGCGTTATCCAGAAAAATATGGTTTAGAAGAACTTAAACCTTTAATCAACTTTGGAGCATCACCTCGTGGAAGCATCAATTTGGCTACTGCAGCAAAATGTTATGCCTTTATTAAACGAAGAGGATATGTGATTCCAGAAGATGTTCGTGCAGTAATTCTTGATGTACTTCGCCATCGTATAGGGATTACCTACGAGGCCGAAGCAGAAAACGTAACTTCAGAGGATATCATTAATAAGATTGTAAACGAAATTGAAGTACCATAGAGATTTTGGATTTTAGAATTACGATTTTGGATTTTAATATGAGAATCCGAAATCGTTAATCGCCGATTCATCAATCGTAAATCATAATAATGGATACTAAAGAGTTACTAAAAAAAGTTCGAAAAATTGAAATTAAGACGCGTCGCTTAAGTGACCACATCTTTGGAGGAGAGTATCACTCTACTTTTAAAGGACGTGGTATGACTTTTAGTGAAGTACGACAATATCAATTTGGTGATGATGTACGTAATATAGACTGGAATGTAACGGCTCGATATAATGAACCTTATATAAAAGTGTTTGAAGAAGAGCGAGAACTTACTATGATGTTAATGGTAGATGTTTCGGGATCACAACTTTTTGGTACTCAAGAACAATTTAAAAAAGGGATCATTACTGAAATTGCAGCAACTTTAGCATTTTCGGCAACCCAAAATAATGACAAGATCGGATTGATTTTATTTACCGATGAAATAGAGTTATTTATTCCGCCTAAAAAAGGAAGATCCCATGTGCTAAGAATTATACGAGAATTATTAGAATTCGAGCCTAAAAGTAAAAAAACGAATATTACAGAAGCATTGAAGTTTTTGTCTAATGTGATGAAAAAGAAAGCGATCGTCTTTATACTGTCTGATTTTATTGCAGATGATTACCAACATACATTAAAAATTGCAGGAGGAAAACATGACGTTACCGGGATAAGAGTGTATGATCGAAGAGAAGAAGAAATCCCTAATCTGGGAATGGTGCAAATGGAAGATGAGGAGACAGGAGAACTTTTGCTGGTGAATACAGGCTCTAAAAAAACACGAACCAATTATAGTAAATATTATCATGAAAGAGTAGATTACTTTAAAGATAGTTTTACTCGCAGTGGAGCGGGTTCTTTGAGTAGTAGAATTGATGAGAGTTATGTGAAGAAATTGTTAGGCTATTTTAAAAGAAGAGGATAAGGAAGATTTAAGAATGACGAATTACGAATTACGATTTAAAAAAAGAACTATACAACCGGGAGCCCTTAGGCTTTTTACCTGGATGATATTCTTTGTTTTTAGTGGGCTTGGAGCTTTTGCCCAAGTTTCGGCTACAATCGACTCTACTACAATAGAAATAGGAAATGAGATTCGATATAAAATGCAAGTCGAAGCAGATTCGACTCAAATAATTGTTTTTCCTGAAGGGCAAACATTTACTCCTTTAGAAGTAATCGAATCACAAAAAATAGATACCTCTAGAAATGGAAAACGTTTTAATCTTACCAAAGAGTATGCATTAACTCAATTTGATTCTGGTCATTATACCATACCAAGGCAAAAAGTAGTGATTGGCGATAAGGTTTTTTTTACCGATTCTCTTAAAGTTGAGGTCAAAGATGTTTTGGTCGATACCACCAAACAAAAAATGTATGAGATCAAACCTCTGGTTGATGTAGATGCTAAATTTGTTTTTAACTGGAAAAAATGGCTCTTATGGATTGGTGTTTCACTACTCATATTAGGAGTAATCGCTTTTTTTATATTTAGAAGAAAAAAACGAAAAGCAAATAAAGAAGATGAGCTGCCTCCTTATGAAAGAGCAATATTAGCACTTCAGAAAATTGATGAGTCTCATTTATTAGAAAAAGATTCACATAAAGAATATTATTCGCAGTTAAGTGATACCGCCCGTAAATATATCGATGAAGAAGTGTATGATCATGCTATGGAGAGCACAACTGATGAGTTGATTACGAGACTTGATGAAGAGATTAGATCAGGAAATCTTAATTTGGATAAAACCACTGTTGAAGAACTTAAGAATGTGTTGAAAACTGCAGATATGGCCAAATTTGCCAAATCTAAACCCGATATCATAACAGCAAGAGCAGATCGTAATGTTATCGAACAGGTGATTCATAAGACAAAAAGTGCGATACCAGAACCAACCGAAGAAGAATTATTGGCAGATGAAGAGTATAGAAGAACAGTAGCCGAGAAAAAACGCAGAAAGAAAATTATTTTTGGTAGCATTGCAGGCATTGCAGTAGTTACTATTACATTACTCATCTTTATTTTGGTAAAAGGGTATGATGTTGTAAAAGACACACTACTTGGGCACCCAACAAAAGAGTTGGCAGAAACCGAATGGATTACAAGTGCCTATGGATCTCCTCCTGTTACTGTTGCTACTCCCAGAGTATTGATTCGTAACGCGTATCAAATGACAGAAGAACAAAAGCAGATTCTTAAAGGAAATGAAACTTTTGTATATGGAAGCCTGGTAGGAAATTTCTATGTAGTTGTAACTACAGTACAATATAAACAGCCTACCGAAATAAAGTTAGATAAAGTAGTAGAAGGTGTTGTGGGGAAATTTGAATCTATGGGAGCAAAGAATATTTCTGTAAAAGATGAAGAATATGAAACTTTAGGCGGAGCAAAAGGAGTTAAAGTGTTTGGGGATTTAGAAATAGTGAATCCTGTAACCAAAAAGAAACAAAAAAACAGCTACTTAATGTTGAATTTTGCTGAAAATGGAGGGTTTCAACAAATCACTTTGGTATATGATGTTGAAGATCGTTATGCAAAAGATGTTGCCGAGCGTATTATTAATTCTGTAGAACTTAAAAATACCAAATAACGATGTTTGAAAATTTTACATTTGAAAATCCACAGTTTTTTTGGTTGTTTTTACTACTTCCATTAGCTATAGGATGGTATATATGGAAACGAAATAAGCAACAAGCAGCTTTAAAAATATCTAGCGTTAAAGGATTTAAAATTTCTGGAAGCTGGCTCACCAAATTAAAACCGTTGTTGTTTATCATACGCCTAATAGCATTATCTTTAATTATTACTGCATTAGCAAGACCTAGAACGGTAGATGTATCTACCAAAACCAAGACTACCAAAGGTATCGATATTGTGATGTCTATAGATGTATCTGCCAGTATGCTGGCAAAAGACCTTAGACCAAACAGGTTAGAAGCATTAAAAGAAGTAGCCGCAGAATTTATTAAGGATAGACCCAATGATCGTATTGGTTTGGTCGTATATGCCGGAGAGAGCTTTACCAAAACTCCAATTACAAGTGATAAATCAATTGTGCTAGGTAGTTTAAAAGATGTAAAATATGATAATGTCTTAGAGAATGGTACGGCAATAGGAATGGGACTGGCAACATCTGTAAATCGACTTAAAGACAGTAAAGCTAAAAGTAAAGTGATTATTTTACTTACAGATGGTTCTAATAATGCAGGTTTTATTGATCCTAAGATTGCTTCAGAACTAGCAGTAGAGTATGGTATTAAAACCTATACAATTGGTATTGGTACAAACGGAATGGCTTTGGCTCCTGTAGCTATATTACCAAACGGATCTTTTCAATATGGTAGAGTGCAAGTAGAAATTGATGAAGATTTATTAAAAGAAATTGCTAAAGTTACCGGAGGTAAATATTTTAGAGCAACAAATAACAAAAAATTACAACAGATTTATCAAGAAATTGATAAATTAGAAAGAACAGATATCGAAGAATTTAAATTCTATAATTATGAAGAAAAATTTAGATCATTGGTGCTGCTGGCAGGATTATTAATTTTTATAGAATTTTTGTTTAGGTATACAATATTTAGAAGTTTTATTTAAAAAATATATAAACCTCACAGGCTTTGAAAACAGATGAGGTTTAATGAATAAGGTAGAAAATGTACGTATTAGAAGAGAAAATATATTTCTGGTTATTATTGGGTATTCCAGTACTAATTCTGCTGTTTTTGGGAGTGTTAGTTTGGCAAAAGACAGCTCAGAAGAAGTTTGCAGATGCAGCGCTTCTTAAAAAATTGAGCCCTAATCGATCTATCTTTAAATCAATATTAAAGATTATTGTAATTAGTTTAGCTCTGGCTTGCCTGGTGATTGCCCTGGTTAATCCTAAGGTAGGTACAAAACTCGAAACCGTAAAACGAGAAGGAGTAGATGTCGTTTTTGCAATAGACGTATCTAAAAGTATGCTAGCAGAAGATATTGCACCCAATAGATTAGAAAAATCAAAGCAATTGGTTACCCAGATTATCAATAATCTGGCAAGCGATCGCATTGGGATCATTGCATATGCAGGTAGTGCTTTTCCTCAATTGCCAATTACTACAGATTACGCTTCGGGAAAGATGTTTCTACAATCTATGAATACAGAAATGCTATCTTCTCAAGGAACTGCAATTTATGAAGCTATAGAATTAGCAAAAACATATTATAATGATGAAGAACAAACCAATAGAGTTTTATTTATTGTAAGTGATGGAGAAGATCATGAAGGTAATGTAAAAGCCATTGCAGAAGAAGCGGCCAAAGAAGGAATTAAGATTTTTACAATAGGGGTAGGATTAGAAAAAGGAGCACCCATACCTATAAAGCGAAATGGAATTGTACAAACGTACAAGAAAAATAGTCAGGGAGGTACTGTAATTACCAAATTAAACCCGACAACTTTACAGGAAATTGCTAATGAAGCAAATGGCACATACATTGATGGTAGAAACACAAGTAAAGTTGTAGAAGAAGTGACTACTGTACTGCAAAATATGGATAAAAAAGAATTTGAAGCCAAGCAGTTTGCAGATTTTAAAGATCAATTTCAGTGGTTTCTGTTTGCCGGATTGTTATTATTATTTTTAGATATTTTCTTATTAGAAAGAAAAACATCTTGGGTAAAAAAATTAAACCTGTTTAACGAACAATAGTGAGGTATGAAAAAGATTTTATGTGTTATATTATGTTTTCAGATAGGGATCATATGTTCTCAGGAAGAGAATCGTGATCAAGTTATTAACGAAGCAAACCAGTTTATAGCTACAGGTAATAAGGTTCTGGTTAAAGATGGAAATTTTCCTAAGGCAGAAGGAGAATACAGAAAAGCAATTGCCAAAAATCCTGTAAATCCTACAGCAAAGTATAATTTGGCTAATGCATACTATAATTCTGAAAAATATGATGAAGCTACCCATCGTTATACAGAAGCAGCTAAGGTAGCTTCGGCTAAGTCAGAAAAACATAAGGCATTTCATAATCAGGGAAATACCTATATGGAGCAAAAAAAATATAAAGAAGCTGTTGAAGCTTATAAAAATGCGCTTAGAAATAATCCCAAAGATGATGAAACGCGTTATAATCTGGCATTGGCAAAGAAAATGCTAGAACAACAGCAACAACAAAACGATCAGAATAAGGATAAAGACCAAAACAAAGATCAGAAGGAAGATAATAAGGATAAGAAAGAGGGAGACGATAAAGAAGATAAAAAGGGAGATGATGGAGATAAGGAAAAAGAAAAGGGAGAAGATCAAAAGGATAAAGAAGGAGATAAAGGAGAGGATAAAAAAGATGAGGGAGATAAAGAAAAGGATGACAAGGGTGAACCTAAAGATGAGAAGGATAAAGGAAAAGATCAAAAAGAACAGGAAGGTGAACCTAAAGATCAACAACAGCAACAACAACAGGTTCAGGGTAAATTATCCCCAGAACAGGTTAAAAGCTTACTCGAAGCTATGAACAATCAGGAAAAGAAAGTTCAGGATAAGATTAACGCCAAAAAAGCTCAGGGGTCAAAAGTTAAAACAGATAAAGACTGGTAATTTGATAAAAGACTTGTTAGGTTTTAAAAATCTAACGATCTAAATAGCATAAAAAATGAAACTAAAACTAATTTTTCTAACCTTATTTCTAACCACAATGCAGTTTGCATTGGGGCAAGTGAGGTTTGAGGCTAAAGTAAGCAAGAAAAAGTTAGGTGTAAATGAAAGATTACGAGTGGATTTTGAAATGAATAAAGATGGAGACAATTTTACACCTCCTTCCTTTTCGGGGTTTACCGTTGTAGGCGGACCTAATCAATCTATTAGTAATTCTTGGGTTAATGGAAAACGATCATACGCCAAAACATTTAGTTATTTTCTTGAACCTACACGTCGAGGACAATTTACTATAAAACAAGCAACTATAGAGATTGATGGGCAAACATATAAAACATTACCCATTAGAATTGAGGTTACAGGTGCAGTAGATAAACCAAAGGATGGTAATAATACAGATTTTGTTGCAAGTGAAAACCTTCATCTTATAGCGGAAGTTTCTAAATCAGATCCCTATTTGAATGAAGCAATTACAGTAGTGTATAAACTGTATGTTAGTCCGAGAATTAGTGTAAGTAACTGGCGAGAGCTAGACAGTCCAAAATATAGCGATTTTTGGAGTCAGGCGATCGATATGAAACAGCTCAAAATTGAAAATGGAGAATATAAAGGTGAACCATATCGTTATGTCGTGCTTCGTAAAACAGTACTATACCCACAAAAGACAGGTAAATTAAATATAGAACCTCTTACCCTAACCGTTTCTGTAGATGTTCCCACAAAAAGAAGAGATATTTTTGGAGGTAGACTGTATACGACAGTTAATAAGACTGTTGCTGCAGGTAATAGAGTAATAGAAGCAAAACCCTTACCAATACAAGGAAAACCAGATGATTTTTCGGGGGCAGTAGGAGATTTTGATTTTAAAGTAACCACTAATAAAACAGAGCTGGATGCTACAGAATCCCTTGATGCTAAGGTTTTGGTTACAGGTAATGGTAATTTAAAGCTGTTTGATTTACCAAAGCTTAATGTGCCAAATGGTTTAGAACAATACGAACCTCAGCATAATGAAAGAGTGCGAACAAATCTAACAGGTATGGGAGGCAGCATATCTGATACCTATACCTTAGTACCACAATATAAAGGTAAATATCCTATACCATCAATTTCGTTTTCTTATTTTGATTTGAAAACAGAAACCTATAAAAGAATTACATCGGATGAGATTGTAATTAATGTAAAAAATGGCCCTGATGGAGGTGATACCGTAGTTACATCAGAATCAGGAGGAACAAATAAAAAGCTGGTGACTCAAGCAGGAAATCAATTTAGATTCTTAAAACTAAATGCGGAACTTCACACTATTCAAAAAGAACACTTTTTTAAGTCTACCGCGTATTGGTTATCATTAACTGCACCGTTATTAGCAATTCCTTTATTCCTTTTCTTTGGTAAAAAAAGACAAGAACGATTAAGTGATATAAGTGGAAACAGAGTACGTAAAGCAGATAAACTGGCTCGTAAATACCTTTCTGAAGCTAAAAAAAATCTGGGAAACCAAAAGGAATTCTATATTGCTATGGAACGAGCATTGCACAATTATTTAAAAGCAAAGCTACATATCCAGACAAGCGATATGAGTAAAGAACGTATCCAAAGATTATTAAAAGAGCGTGATGTTGAAGATGCGATATCTATAGAATTTATTGCATTGCTAGAGAGTTGTGAGTTTGCAAGATATACTCCATCTTCTACTTCAGCAATGCAACAGGATTATGATAAAGCCTCTAGAGTAATTGCCTCAATAGATAAACAACTATAATGTATGAAAAGAATAGTTGAAACACTTATTTTTTTAAGTATAGCATTGGGTTTTTCTCAGAATCAAGAAGCATTTCAGAGAGGAAACTCATTATATAATCAAGAAAAGTATCAGGAAGCTATAGATGCATATAAATCGATTTTGGATACAGGTCAGGAATCAGCTTCGCTATACTATAATCTAGGCAATGCAAACTATAAATTAACTAACATAGGTCCTAGTATTTTTTATTATGAAAAAGCGTTAGCATTATCGCCTAATGATGAAGATATCAAAAACAACCTGGCTTTTGCCCAGAAAGCAACAATAGATGCAATAGATGTAATCCCGGAAGGTTTTATTTCGAGAACATTTAAGAAATTTACTAATATGATGGATTTTGATAGCTGGGCATGGTTTTCGGTGATCTGTATTATTGCATTTGTTATCCTGTTTATTTTATATTATACAGCACATAGCTCTACAAAAAAGAGAATATTCTTTGTAGGGTCATGGGCGATATTAATTTTGGGATTATTTGGAGTATTCTTTGCTTTCTCACAATACAATTATATTAAGAACAACCAGTTTGCAATCATTTTTGCTCAGGAAACAACTATAAAAAGTGAACCAAACCTTAGAAGCGAAGAAGTTTTTGAACTTCATGAAGGAACCAAAGTACAGGTAACAGAAACCGTAAATGATTGGAAAAAAATTAAACTTGCCGACGGGAAAATTGGTTGGATTCCTAAAACAGATTTAAGAGAGTTATAATTGATCAATAAAATTTGCAATACATTAACAACATTTGAAAGCAATACTGTTATTTTTGCTTTCTAAAATTACCCTATAGTGATTATCAAACTTCAAATAGCAAAATTTCTAATTCTTTTTGGCTTTATTATAAGTATAGCCAATTATGGGATAGAGCTATTTGAGATGTATAATAAAGAAAACACTTCAATGATTTTGGGTTTAGATGACTCTGAAGAAAAATCTGAATCCAAAGAAAATGATAACTCAGAAAAAGAGGATAAAAAAGAAAAAGATAAGATTTACCAAGAAAATCCGGTAAACCAAGCCAGATTGGCTGAGTTATACATTAGTTTGTACTCTTATTTTTACGCGCATAATACTTCGGTTTATCTAGAACAGAAAACCCCTCCTCCAGAAGTTTCATAAAGTATATTATCGACACCAATTTTGAATACTGATGCTTTACATGAGTAAAGGGTCTGTACGTTCTTTTGGTAATTTTTTTATTACACTAACACTTATGTTAAATATAAATTGAATTATTATTGCTATGAATTTTTTTAAAACATTAAAAAATGATTTACCGGCAAGTATTGTCGTATTTTTTGTGGCATTACCGCTATGTTTAGGTATTGCCTTAGCCAGTGGTGCTCCCTTGTTCTCTGGATTGATTGCAGGAATCATTGGAGGTATTGTGGTAGGAGTCCTAAGTGGTTCTCAAATTGGAGTGAGTGGACCAGCTGCTGGACTGGCCGCTATTGTATTAACCTCGATCGGATCATTAGGAGGTTTCGAAAACTTTCTGGTTGCCGTTGTTCTGGGTGGAGCTATTCAAATAGTACTGGGATTATTAAAAGCAGGAATAATAGGATATTATTTTCCTTCTTCTGTAATTAAAGGAATGCTCACCGGTATAGGAATTATCATTATCCTGAAACAAATCCCATATTTCTTTGGGTATATTCCGGGAAAAGGAGAAGGTGCTTTTGAGCAGATTTTTAATTCTTTTATAGATTTAAGTATAGGGAGTACCCTTATTGCCTTAATAGGTCTGGGGATACTAATTCTTTGGAGTAATGTACTTACTAAAAAGGCAAAAATATTCCAATTAATACAAGGGCCTTTAGTCGCCGTTGTTGTAGGAATTGTATTTTATAAAATACTTGGCTCATCCGGAACTTTAGGGATTAATCCCAAAAGCCTGGTAAACGTACCAATCCCATCAGATATATCTAGTTTCTTCGGGCAATTTAGTTTTCCTAATTTCGAAGTGATCACGCAGGGAGATGTGTGGTTAATTGCTTTTACTATTGCTCTGGTAGCAAGCTTAGAAACCTTACTTTGTGTAGAAGCTACAGATAAAATTGATCCAGAAAAAAGAGTTACTCCAACAAATCGAGAGTTATTGGCACAGGGAACAGGAAATATCATTTCGGGACTTATAGGTGGGTTACCTATCACGCAGGTAATTGTTCGTAGTTCTGCAAATATCCAATCTGGAGGTAAGTCAAAACTTTCTGCAATTGTTCATGGGTTCTTTCTATTAATTTCTGTAATTGCTATTCCAAAACTACTTAACTTTATTCCTCTTTCTGTATTGGCAGCTATATTATTAATTGTAGGATATAAGCTGGCTAAACCTGCTACTTTTGCCACTATGTGGAAATCTGGTTGGAAACAATTCGTACCTTTTATAGTTACTGTTTTGGGTATAGTTTTTATCGATTTGTTGTGGGGAATCGGACTAGGATTGATGGTAGGAGTTGTGGTAATTTTGTTTAAGAGCTATCAAAACTCACATTTCTTACATATAGAAGATGAAAGCGATGGAAAACGTAAGGTAAAAATGACTCTTGCAGAAGAGGTAACATTTTTCAATAAAGGAGCCATCTTAAAAGAACTTGATAGTTTGCCAGAAGATACTTATCTTACCTTGGATGTTAGAAAAACACGTTTTCTGGATTATGATATCGTAGAAATTCTTGAAGATTTTTCTGAAAAAGCAAGAAACAGAAATATTGATATTAATCTGATTTCAGAAAGAGGTATTGTCGAAAATCCAGAGAGTTACATTAAGTTTTTTAAGCTTAGATCTAAAACTGCATAAATTTTTAAACAAAGAAATGAGCCACCAATAGATACGTTAAATTAGCTGAAATATTAGATGGTAAATTTCATCACACAATTATAAATAATAAAAATATAATAAATGAAAGCACATACTAAAGAAACACAGGCCGCAGTTACTCCGCAAACTGCACTACAGATGCTTAAAGAAGGAAATCAGAGATTTCAGGATAAGCGTATGGCAGATAGAAACCTTTTAGATCAGGTAAGTGATACTAAAGGAGGACAATATCCTTTTGCTACAATCCTTAGTTGTATAGATTCAAGAGTTTCTTCAGAATTAATTTTTGATCAGGGGATTGGGGATATTTTTAGCGCTCGTGTAGCTGGTAATTTTGTTAATGAAGATATTCTGGGTAGTATGGAGTTTGCCTGTAAGCTTGCAGGAACAAAACTAGTTGTGGTATTAGGACATACTGCATGTGGAGCCGTAAAGGGAGCATGCGATGATGCAAAACTAGGAAATCTTACAGCTTTATTAAGTAAAATTAAGCCTGCAGTTGCCGCGGTTGCAGAACCAGCCGCTCCTGCTGAAAGAACTTCTAAAAATATTAATTTTGTAAATGAAGTAGCTGTAAAAAATGTAGAGATGACCATCAATAATATAAGAAACCAAAGTGAAGTCCTTCGTGAGATGGAAGCCAATGATGAAATTAAGATTATTGGTGGTATGTACGATATTAGTGACGGAAGTGTCAAGTTTTTTGAAGGATAGGACTCCTAAAATTTTATTAAAATAATACCGATGCTACTTAGTGTCGGTATTTTTTTAGTATTTTTTAGAAAGTTTTAACAAAAACCAGAATATATAAATGAAAGGATTTTTCAGTAATTTGAAAGGAGATGCCTTTGGTGGATTAACGGCAGGTATCGTCGCATTGCCTTTGGCTTTGGCCTTTGGAGTGTCATCGGGATTAGGACCAACAGCTGGACTGTATGGTGCAATTTTCATTAGTTTTTTTGCAGCTTTTTTTGGTGGTACAAACACACAAATTTCGGGCCCAACTGCCCCTATGACTGCGGTAAGTATGGTTGTTATTGCTGGAATTATTGCAGCCAATGATGGTAGTGTTGAAAAAGCCCTTCCGGCGATCTTAACAGTTTTCTTGTTGAGTGGATTGATGCAAATAGGATTAGGAGCTATTGGTTTGGGTAAATACATTAGATATATTCCATATCCTGTAGTTTCTGGGTTTATGACAGCAATTGGTGTCATCATTTTACTTACGCAAATATTACCTTCATTTGGTTATTACCCAAAAGAAGATGCAGAGTTTGTAGCTCAATTCAAACCAGAGGCAGAAGAAGTAATCCTCGAAAATATTCTTAAAGAAGAAGCTGCAGAAGATATTTTGGTACTCGAAGATTTTAAAGAAACCATCTCAAGAGCAGAAAAAATTACACAGGATGATATCCTGCAAGAATCTCAAACCCTGGCAGCAAAAGAAGCTTCAGGTGCTTTAGGAGCTATTAAAGTCCTTCCAAGAGTTATGAGAAACATCAATTGGTTAGAGTTATTGCTGGCTATTGGTACTATTATTATTATCTATGGCTTTAAACGTATTACCAGGGCGGTACCAAGTACTCTGGTTTCATTGATAGTGATGTCTGGTATTGCTTATGGTTTTGGGTTAGACTATAGACCTATAGAAGAAATTCCAAGCGGATTACCTATTCCTAAATGGGAGATATTTACTGGATTTAGTCTAGCTAGTATTACTCCTTATATTTTTACAGCACTTACATTGGCATTATTAGGAGCGATAGATTCGTTATTGACCAGTGTAGTGGCAGATAATATGACTAAAACCAAACATAAACCTAATAAAGAATTAGTAGGACAGGGAATAGGAAACAGTATCGCAGCATTGTTTGGAGGTATTCCTGGTGCTGGTGCTACTATCAGAACAGTGGTAAATATTAATTCTGGTGGTAAAACTAAATTGTCAGGAATGATTGCTGGGTTAGTGTTGTTTATTGTTATGATAGGACTTGCTCCGGTAGCTTCAAAAATACCTGCTGCAGTACTTGCAGGAATATTGATTACTGTAGGGATTGGTGTAATGGATTATAAAGGGTTAAAAGCTATACCAAGTTTACCAAGAGATATCAAGGTAGGGCCTGTTAAGTTAAGTTCTGAAGTATTGGTTATGTTAATCGTGTTGGTATTGTCTACCTTCTGGAACCTGGTTTACGCTGTTGGAATCGGATTAGTGATCGCATCACTTATGTTTATGAAAAAAATCGGGGATCTTACCGCAGAGCGTTCTGATGTGAAATCACTTAAAGAAGAAGCATGGAAAGATGAAAAAGGTTTCCCTACTAAACTAAAAGAAGAAGTATTTATCAAACATCTTAAAGGTCCATTATTCTTTGGTTCTACGAGTGATTTTCAGCAATTGGCCGCTCAGATCCCAGACACTTCTTCTGTGGTGATTATGCGTTTAGATCGTATGCAATATATGGATCAATCTGGTCTATATGCAATGGAAGAAATGATTATGGATTTACAGCAAAAGGGCATCAAAGTTCTTTTTGTAGGATTACTAAATCAACCAAGATATATGATGGAACGAATTGATATCATTCCAGATTTGGTTCCTTCTACCTACATATTTGAAGATTTTGATTCCTGTATTGCCTATTTAGGAAATATCGTAGAAGATACAGTGTCGAGTATTTCATTTGATGAAGATTAAAAACTATTAAGACATAAAACAAGAAGATCCAGCTTTTCTGGATCTTCTTGTTTTATTAAATCTCTTGTTCTTTCTTGTCAACATTTTTCAGGATATCAGGCAATATCATTGGTGCCAACTTCCGAACAGGAGTGTATAATACAGAAGAATTAAGCGTTTCTTCTTTAATGATAGTAATATTTCTATTTAAGGCATCTATAAAAATAATAATAACACTGGCGATAAATGCCATTTTCAGCACTCCAAAAGCACCGCCCAAGAGTTTATTTAAAATACCAAGTGCAGCGTAATCTGCTATCTTAGTAAGAATTTTACCAGCTAAAGAAACAAGGATAACCACTACAATAAAAGTTATCGCAAAAGCTACTAATTTCATAGCTCCTTCTTGCCAATTTACATATTGTTGAAGATATCCCCCAACAATATGCGAGAAGTGAACAGCAATATAGATACCTACTATAAGAGCAATAAGAGAAGCTAATGAGGAAAACAACCCTTTACTAAATCCTTTTATTAATCCCCATAACAAAAGAATTCCTAAAATAATATCGATGTAATTCATTAATAAATGATTATTGAATCTCAAATATAATTCTTTCTGTGTATAAGTACACATTCAATTTTGCTTTGTGAGATATACTCTTACTAGAATTTGTTTTGATAAATGATATTCCTAAAAAGATGATATTTTAAATTTTTTATATATTTAGCATATTATATATATAATATATACTATGAGAAAAATAATAGATATTGATGAGCAAATAATCCCTAAACTTAAGATTATAGCAGCAATAGAGGGATCTAGCGTGAAAAAAATTATGGAAAAGGCCATCATCCAATATATAGAACAAAAACAAAAAGAACAGATGGATTCACTGTCTTTGGATCAAAAGGAGGACTTAGGGTTATTGCTTTTAATGCAACAGGCAAATGCACAGGTCACAGTAAGTGAAGAAGAATTATTTAATTCCTAGCAGACATGGTACTAAAAACCTCTTCACAATTTGCAAAAGATTTTAAAAGCGTTAAAGATGTTTCGTTACGGCATAAGGTGAAAGATGTTCTGGAATCATTAAAAACTGCCAAAAATGTAAATGATGTACCGCATTTCAAAACAATAAGTGGTAATGATAAGGCATACAAGATGGGCATAGGGTTTTACTATTTGGTAGGAATTATAACATCAGAACAGGAAATAACATTGATGCGATTATTACATCGGGATGAGGTTCTGCAAATCATTAAAAACACCTAAAAATAGATTCTTAAAACTACATTAGGAGTAATTCCTAAGGATTCTTGCTGCAATCTATCCAATTCTATTTCTCCGGTAGTCGCATTATCATCTACCCTATAGCTTATAGAGATAGGCACTTGTCTATTATATATATTTTGTATTGAAGCTCCTATTTGCCCTTTCCAATTACTAGTTTTGTTGAAATCAAATCGATAAATGGCAGAGATATCTAACCTATGATATTCTGGTAAACGCTTTGCATTGGCAGCTCCATATTCAATCTCGTCGTTTACAAGATCAGCATCGGTAAAAGGAGCTCCAGATCGCCATAACCAACCCAAAGAAAATTCCCAATCATTAATTTCATATGTATTAGAAATTCTAAAATTATGAGTGATGTCGTTATTCCCAGAGAAAGAGGTTTCCTGTATTTCAGGAAAAGTATATTTGATATCGTTAAAAGTATATCCTATCCAGGTTCGAAAATTTTCGAACTTCTTTTTTAATAATATATCGATTCCATAAATTATACTTTCTCCTGTAGATAAATCACTATTAATAGTATTAAATCCGTTGGTGACTGATGTTAGACCATCAATATTTTTATAATAACCATCAACCTCAAAATTCCAACCTTTTTTAGAGAATAATAGCCCTGTAGAAAACTGAGTACTTTTTAATACAGGAACTTCTTGATTGGCATGTATCCATAAATTATTTTCCAGGCGAAGCTGGGTGTCTTCAAACTCGATTAATTGACTTATTGGTTGATATCTAAGTTCTCCTGTTGCTTTTATTCTTAAAAGATTAGTAATAGGATACTCAATATTTACTCTGGGCTCAATATACAATTGATCGATTATTGAATAATGAGATGTTCTTATTCCAAGATTGATAAAACTCTTGTTTTTTGGTAAAAACTTATAGCTTGCATATATAGTATTTGCATTGTTTTTTACGCTACCTGACTCATTTATCGGTGTTTCAAATTCAGCTTCTCTTGTGATTGCATAAGACACTTCACTATTAGAAAATTGGTACCCCAACATGAGTGAATTTTTGGTGTTAAGGTCATAGGTGATATTAAAATCTAATCCAACATCTTTTACGGTATTCTTTCTAACCGATTGTCTTTCTATCTGTAATTCTTGCCTTTCGGTAAACAAGTAATCAGAATCATACTTAGAATAATATGCTTTTAAACTATGATGAAAATACTCTAGTTTAGTGCCTTCCCAGGAAAGACTAGCTCCCTTATTTTGAATTTCAAGATCATCGGTAATCAAATCTTCATCATCGTTAATTTCGAAAGCAAGATCATTGTTGGTATAAATGGTACTCGCTAAAATTTTGTCATTTTCTGAAGCGTCAATAATTAGTTTTGCACTGGCATCATAAAAGAAAAAATTATTTTTGGCAATTGCTTCTTCCCGTTCTTCTTCATCGTCATCCTCTTCTTCACCTGTTACTGGTGTTTGATTGGGGTTCTCGACTATTTTTGTATTCTGAAATACTTTTTCAGAAAGCGCATTATAGGTTGGAGTTTCAAAAATATCGGTATAAGATCGTCTAGCAGAAAGTATCAAACCTACAGGTTTTGTTACAGGAACTTTCATAAAAATATCGGCATGAGTACCATTGACTCCTGCACCACCACTAAATTTTTTAGGTATCTTTTTATCACTAGAAATATCAATAACACCCGATACTCTATCGCCATATTTTGGATCTGCACCTCCTTTAAATATTTTGGCACTATTAACTACATTAGGGTTAAAAGCAGAAAACATTCCGAAGAAATGACCGGTGTTATACATTTTTATATCATCCCAAAGTACCAGATTCTGATCTGGTGATCCACCTCGAATTTGTATTCCTGTTGCGGTTTCGTCGGGACTGTTTATTCCAGGAATAAGTTGGATACTTTGAAAAATATCAGGTTCGCTTTGACCGGGAAGAATACCAATTTCTTCATTCGAAATTCTAAATGAGCCGTCAATGTTTTTGTCAATTCCGGTAGTAATGTATTCTACAATAAGCACTTCTGCCAAAGAGGTGCTTTCGATAAAAAGTTGAATTCTGGGACAACTTGAAGCTTTAAAAGAAGAAGCCTTCATCACTTTGTCTTTATAACCAACATACTGTATGGTGATCGATTCGTTCTGATCGATAGTTCCTAACTGAAAAAAACCATCATCATTAGCAATTGTACCTGTTTTAGTACTTTCAATACTTATAGAGGCATAGGAGAGAGGTTCGTTGGTAGTTTCGTCGAAGAGATATCCACAAACTTCAACTTTATTGCTGGGAGAACTAACAACCACCTGTCTATCTGATATTTTTTTAAAATTAAGATGTGTTAGTGTTTTTAAAGTAATCAAAACCTCGTCCAACGGAGTATTGTTAATAGCCAATGTAATGACCTTGTTTTTTACGGTTTCATTACTGAATGAAAAAATGAGATCATACGATTCTGATAACTCGTTAAGCACCTGTTGTAAAGGTGTCTCATTGTAGCTTTTGGTGATTTGTGCTTGTATAGAACATGTGCAAAAAAGTAAGAGTAGCAGAGTTTTTTTCATTGTATGGTTGGGTTTTAGAGAATTCTAAAACGTTAAGATTCTTAAATAATTAATGTGCGAATTGATTGATTTCTGAAACTAGGGTACCGATAGTAAAACAGTAGTCCCGTTAACTACATATTCTATCCCCATAGGAACTAATACTGATTCTAGGGCAATACTTAGATCATTATAATTAAACCCACCTGTAAACAACTGATTCTGATTAATTTTATCACGTCTAAAAGTTATATCATATTGCCTCTCTAATTCATCCAATACATGTATTAATGGAACACTATTAAAAATGCTCTCTCCTTTTTTCCACAAAGGCTCCTGATCTGTTATGGTTTCGTCTATAAGTTTTTTGTCTTTTAACGAAACACCATTCCCTTTTTGTAATATCTTTTGTTGGTTATCTTGTGTCGATACCCGAACTTTTCCTTCATAGCAAGCTACACTAAATTCGGCAGCTCTACTCTTTACATTAAACTGAGTTCCTAAAACTTCGATTTTTCCTAATTTGGTGGCTACGGTAAAATTAGAACCAGAAGTTACTTTAAAATATGCTTCTCCTTCTAAGGTGATTTTTCGATTTTGTAACCAGAAAAAACGTCTATGAGTAAGCGTTGATGCAGCGTTAAGATCCACAGAGCTTCCATCGGGTAAAACAACAGCCAATTGTTGTCCGAGATCTGCTGTATAACTCACCGTATTAAAGAAAAGCCCAATAATTAATACTATAGAGGCTGCTGCTGTAAAAGTATATACGATTGGCTTTAGGTTAATTACCTTTGCTTTTTTGGGCCGATAAATTTTGCCTAAAGTTGTTGCTAATGACGGTTGTAGATCAAAAGAAGGAGCTTTAAAATAGGCTAGCCCTTCTACGATTTTTTTATAATCGTCATATTCGGGAAGCTTTTTTAACTCTTCTAATTCTTCGGGGCTAAGATCGTTATTTAACCACTTTGCCAGATATGTATTTTCCTTTTCGTCGAGCATAATTTCTACCTTGTATCAGGAGAATAACAGCTAAGGTGTAAAATACCCTACCGTCTTTTATATATTTTTTACCAATTTTCTTAATTGCTTTAATGCATTATGCATTCTCTTTTCTACAGCTTTTACCGAAATGTCTAGCATTTCAGCAATTTCATTATATGTTTTCTTATCAATTCTATTGAGTAGAAAAACTTCTCTTTGGCCATCAGAAAGTTCAGAAATGGCATTCTGAAGCTTATCCATGAACTCCTTTTCTTCCATCACATAATCCGGAGACTCTATATTTTTGGTGCTACGAGGTATTTTTGCATATTCTAGTCTTACCTTCTTATGAGCAACTTGATTTAAGAACAAGTTATTAGCAACGGTACACAAAAAACCTTTAGTTCTCTCAAAGATTACCTTTTTACAGTTATCCCAAAGTTTTATAAATGCCTCTTGCATTACATCTTCTGCTTGTTCCTTATCCCCACATTTGTAGTAAATAAAATTTCTTATATCCTCAGCATGTGTCTCGAATAGCTTGGTGAATACGGGTTGTTCACAAACAGATTTTGAGGATTGGGTCATAAAAAAAGAATTTTTTTCGATTTGAGGTAGGGTGAAACAGTTCCTACCTGTTATTAATCCAAAAATAGCTGATTATGAATTCGAAAACAAATCTTAAAATCGCATTAACTATAATTTCAATAATTGCCATAATCGCAATAGGATTTAAAATAAAACCAATTCTCAATAATTATGACAATTTTAATCCTGAAAAAGTTTATAAAGTAAACTACAGGTTTTTTTTTAAATCAGGAGATAAAAACACTTCATTAAAAACATATATCCCCAGTAGCAACTCTAGACAAAGAATTTCTAATGAAAATATCAAAAATGACAGTACTCTGTCTTTTGTTAAGAAAGAAGAAATTGGCGAAAATATAAGAGCAATTTGGAACACCAGGGAGAGAAATACATATCATTCTGTAGATTATGAATTTGTTTTCGAAGGAAAAGATAGAAATTTTAGAATCCCAAAAGTCTTTAATGTTGCATCGGGCAAGTATAGAAAATATCTTAAACCTACAGAAAATATACAATCTGATAATGAAATTATCAATGAATTAGCGACTCAACTCGGACAAAACACTAAAAATGACAGAGAAGTAATCAAAAATGTTTTTGAGTATGTATATGCTATTCCTTCTGCACCAATCATTACACTCACAGATGCTGTAACTACAATCGAACAGAATAGAGCTTCTTGTAATGGAAAAAGCAGATTATTTGTAGCGCTAAGTAGAAATTTGGGATATCCAGCAAGAATAAAAGGTGGAATTATTGTAGAAAATACAGATAAAAGAACATCCCATGCCTGGGTAGAAGTATTGATTAATGAAACATGGGTTCCTTTTGATGCATTAAATAATCATTTTGGGTTTTTACCTGCCAATTACTTAGAACTTTATCGAGGAGATAAATCTTTGATTACTCATACTGCGGGCATTCAGTTTGATTATACCTATAAGATGGAACAGGTACATCATATTTCTTTCTTAAAAATGAATTCTGAAGAAATTCATAATCTACCAGGTTTTTCTCTTTGGCACCTGATCGATAAAAATGTAATACCAACAGGAGCTTTACATCTTTTATTATTACTGCCTATTGGGGGATTTTTGGTTGCTTTTTTAAGAAATATTGTTGGATTAAAAACTTTTGGAGTATTCCTACCAGTGTTGATAGCCTTTTCTTTATTGCATACAGGTTTTATTTCTGGAATTGCAATTTTTGTGGGACTTATTATGTTTATTGGATTAATATCATATCCTTTTGATAAGCTAGGGCTGTTATACACTCCAAAAGTGGTGATCTCACTTACTACAATGGTATCTGTGATCCTTTTGGCAACACATTTTGGGGTTAAGAATAACATAGAATGGCTTACCAAGTTAACATTCTTCCCTATCATTATCCTTACCATTTCGGCAGAACGCTTCTCACGCTCTACTCTTGAAGACGGATACATAAAGGCTATCGATAAATTGTTTCAAACTTTAATAGCGACATCAATTTCTTATCTCATACTATCCTGGTCATGGTTACCATCTGTTTTGGTTTTATTTCCTGAAATAGCTCTTTTAATAATAGCATTGTCCACATTATTAGGGAGATATATTGGGATACGATGGGTAGAATTATTTAGGTTCAAGCCTCTTTTGAAAGCAGAAAAATAAAAAACCACCTTTTTTTGGTAGGGTATATAAACACTCACCTGTTTCTATAGCAAACAAAAAGATAATACTAAAAAATACAAATATGTTCTCAATAATTTTCAATAAGAAATCGACTGCAGCATCTGGCGTAATTGGTTTGAATGAAAGAAACATAAAGCTTATTTATCCCAATAACCCGAAGAGGCATTATCCCTTAGCCGATGATAAAGTGCTTACCAAAGAAATATTACATCAATACAATATCCCTTGTGCAGAAACCTATGCAGTAATCGAATATAATAGTGATATTAAAGAAGCATGGGAATCCTGCAAACATTATCCTTCTGTAGCAATAAAACCAGCAAATGGTTGTGGTGGTGGCGGAATTAAAATTCTTAAAAAGGACAAGAAAGATAATTGGATATGCAACGGTGAAATGATTACCGATCGAGAAGTATTTCAACATATGGCATCTATAATTATGGGATTTTTTTCGTTAGGTTCTCACGACAGGGTACTTATCGAAGAATGCATAGAGCCACATCCTTTTTTTTATGAGATATATCCACAGGGAGTACCCGACTTTAGAATCATAACACTTAATAAAATACCATTAATGGGAATGTTAAGAATGCCCACAGATAGGTCTGATGGTAAAGCCAATCTTCATCAAAATGGGGTAGGTATAGGTATCGACATGAAAGGAGGAAGATTATTAGAAGTATATGATGGCAAAGAATATAGCAATCATCACCCGGATAGTACATTTTTGGTTAATGGTACCCCCATACCATACTGGAAAGAAATTTTGGAAATATCTATAGCAACTGCTAAGGCATTTCCATTAAACTATCTGGGGATTGATATTGTGATCGATAAAAATAAAGGCCCACAAATTATGGAAATCAATGTTCGACCTGGCCTTGGGATTCAGCTAGTAAATAAAACCGGATTAAAAGAAGTAATAAAACAAGCTATTTAAATAACGCATTAAACAAAAGAAGGAAAATTGTAATGGAAAACAGAAATATAATACTTGCTGTACTCATCCTATTTATATACGCTATAGGCTTTTCGCAGAGTAAAAACACTTTCGATATCGAAACACAGGGAGGGTATGAATACAACTATTTTAAAAGCCCTAAAGAAGTAAGAGTGAATGATAGTGTACTTTCAAAAGAGGATTTGATATCAAGTAGCATCTATCAGGATATCTCAATCAATTATAAGTACCGTTATAAATGGAAAAAAAACAGAATAAGGTTGTCTTTAAATCCTTTTTCAAGACTATTTTATGAGAATTTTGATGATAGTTATTGGAGCTTGGATACAAGAGCAAAATACGATCACAGATTTACTAAAAAAACTACTTTTTTAGCCGAAGTTAGATTTAGGCGAATGAATAGAGAAGGTTTGGGCGGAGATCAGGATGTATTGATTAATCCATTGGGATATACAAACTATGGAGCTACCGCAGGAATAAAGCTTATGCCTTTTAATGCTAATGAAATGACATTAGAAGGGTTTTATAACTTTAAAAATTTTGATGCTTTTGGAGTAAGGGATCTACAATTTGATGAGTTTGGAGTTCAATTCTCCAGTGTGCAATCCTTTACTGTAAATCGATTAGAACACAAGCTAGGGGTGAATACATATTTCAAAAAAAGAAAGTATGATACTTTTAATGCTAGCGAAATAGATACAGACGGTGAAAGAGATTGGGACTACATAAAAGGAGGTTTGTTTTATGAATTACCGTTTAGCGAGAAATTTAAAATAAAGCCCAATTTTGTGTATTACACAAGGATCGATAACTCTACCGGGCGTTCTGGATTTAATCAGTTTGGTCCGGGAATCAATATGAGATATAAAAATAAAACAACCAAAGTACGAACCTCTCTGTCTTTTATTACCAGAAAATACAAAGAAATTGAAGCCAGAAATACCGAGATAGCAATAGGAGAAAATTTGAAATATCAATATGCAAATTTTAATCTAAATGCTTCACATAAAATAGGAAATGGATTTTCATTAACTGCAACACTATATTCTAGGGTGAGGATTACAAATTATACAGATATAGACGCCCGTTCTTTCAGAAATTATAGAAACCAATATGCAGGAATAGGTATTCTATGGGAATTATAACATATTCCCTTTTATTTATTGTTAGTTTTTTTGGGTTAAGCGTTACTTTTGTAGCGCTTAACTTTTTAATAAGATCAAGTTGGTAAAATTATGATTAGCAGTATTCGAACTATTAATCTAACTTATCCAGTTTAAAAGTGAACTCTTATTAAATATCCAAAGCACATTTGACAACCATAATTGAGTAAGGACAATGGCAAGAGACGAAAAGCTAAAAGAACGCTGGGAGATCCTGGTAAAAAAACTGTCGGATCAGTTTGCAGACGGAGAAGATTTAGATCTCGACGGGATTATATATCTAATAGGAGTACAAGAATTGGGTCAGTTACACCGGAAGTTTAAAAAAGACGAAAAATTAGATTTAATGCATATTGCCATATGTCGACTTTTAGAACCTTATGGTTATTATGAATTTGATTATTATGATGATGATGGTTGGCCACATTATAAGATTAAAGAACAATTACCTAGTCTTAAAGCAGGTGAACAATCTGTTTTGATGAAAGAAGCTATTGTAAGTTATTTTTTGGTAAGTAGGTATATCGTATAAGTACAGTATCGAGAACAAAACAAGATATCAACATCGTGATTTTGGGAAAATAAATTTCTCTCAAAGTAATATGCCAACAATTTACAATGGTAAAACAACAGGTATTGCTTTAAAATATGTGATAGAAGGAAAAGAACATTATAAAACGAATATAAATCGATTAAATGTGCATAAGGGTCAATTTATTATCCTGAGAGAAAATATTGACTACGAAGTGTATTCTAAAAATATAAGTACCCAAGGTTTTTGTCTAGATATCAATCCAGAATTATTAGATGTAGAGATATCAGATTTTTTGAAAAATGATTTATTATTTAATCAACCATTTTCGGGAATTTTATCTACCTCATTAGGCAAGTCTATATACGATTTTACTAACACTACTACAACGGCTAAATTTGCTCAAAAACCTTTAGAGATTATTACTAAGCTTAAAGACGATTTACTCTGCTTTCAAAATGATCTAACCATAATCGGAAATGGTTTACAAAACATAACCAAAAGGAGTTACACACAAAAACTTCTGGTTTCAAAACTTTTTGAAGCAAGAGAATATATTCATTTATATTATGCACATAAAATTTCGCTAAATACTCTTGCCAGTATATCAGGCATCTCTAAGTATCATTTTGCCAGAGTTTTTAAAATTTGTTTTAAAATAACTCCGTTACAAATGCAGGAGCAGTTGCGAATGGAAAAAGCCAGAGAACTATTACATAGTGGTAAGATTTCTTTAACTTCGATAGCATATCAATTAGGGTATACAGATTTAGCTTCGTTTTCTAAAAGATTTAAAAAATATTACAAAATACCGCCTTCACAATATGAAGTGATTTAAACTATTCTCAATTCTATATAAAATAGCAAGATTGCACAAACTATAGTGAGATTTCTATAGTATCATTGTATTAAAACAGATTTTAAAAATCAAATTAATATGGTAAGTAGAGATATTAGAATTATAGTACAGATATTTATGTTCGTTCTATTTAGTTGCCAAAACAAAACCGAAAGCCAATCTATTGAATGGGAAACTATAACCAAAGAGTTTATAAAGAACTATAAAAAACTAGATCTTCAGGGATTAGAACTTTCTTTTGTAGAAAACCTTAAGAACATTAGGGGCAAGAAATCTGTTCAAAACCAGGAAGAAGTATTTATTTCTTTAGAAAATGCATTACAAAAAATAGACAAAAATCAATTATCTGATCGTGATAAATTGGATTATGAAGTATTGCTTTATGAATGTGAACTGAATCGGGAGAGAATCATAATCGAAAAAAAATGGTTAAATGCGATTAGAGATAGTATCCCAACCACTAAAATATTTGATGTGCCAAATGGAAAAGATTGGTATGCGTATTTTTTAAAAAAGTGGGTAGATAAAGACGCAACACCAGACCAGATATATGATTTGGGAGTAAAAGAAATAGAAAAGGTAACTTCAAAAATCAAAGAAATACAGATCAAATCCGGGATGGATAGTTTGAATTTTAATAGACATATTAGGGATTCTGTATTTTTTTATTCTAATGTTGAAATGGTTCAAAAGCGTTTTTTAAAAATCAGAGAAACTGTAGCCAACAAATTACCAGAAATATTTCCATTTACAGATAGAATTCCAGAAGTAAAAATTAAACAAGGAACGAATAAAAATTTGTCTCAAGTTCCAGGTTTTTATACAAATGGTACCTTTTATTATAATTATTTCAATACATCTTTTAATAAGCGACAAGTAGGTTGGTTATACGTTCATGAAGGAATGCCAGGACATCATTATCAGGCAATGGTTGAAACGTTATTGCATCGCTCTGATATTCAAAAAATGTTTAGATATAGAGGAGTTGCAGAAGGATGGGCTGCATATGTAGAAGAAATAGGAAAGGAAATAGGAGCATATCAAAACATATATGATGAATTAGGAAAATGGGAATGGGATATTATTCGTTCTGTACGAGTAGCATTAGATGTAGGTCTTAATTATTATGGCTGGAGTGACCAAAAAGCGTTAAAATTTTGGCAACAATATATCAAAGGACAAGATGATATTGCTTTTCGCGAAATAGCTAGAATGAAAAGATGGCCAGTACAAGTTATCACGTATAAATATGGATCCAATAAAATACTTCAATGGAAATCACAACTCGAAAAAAATCAAAACTTTAACCTTAAAGAATTTCACAAAAACATTTTAAAAAACGGATTGTTACCTTATTCAATTTTAGAATCACAACTAGGACTGTAATTAATTCATATTTATGAAAGCATTATCGTATGATGATTATGAAGTTCATTATATTTAGAGTGCTTATTTAATAATGATAAAATACAGATAGATTTATAGTATGGTGGTTAGAACCTTAGAAGAAGTTGCGTTTAAATCGATAATAGATTGCTTTCTAATTTCATTTAAAAACTACTTTGTAGAAATGCCTACAGATTTAGAGTATTATAAAGAAAGATGGGATAACGCAAAAGTTCGATTTGATCTATCCTATGGTATGTTTGATGATGAGAAGCTTGTTGGATTTATTATAAATGGAATTGACAAACGAAACGGAGATCTAATCGCATTTAACACAGGAACAGGGGTGATTCCTGAGTATCGAGGAAAAAAGATAGTGCAATCTATCTATGAATATGCTCTTAAAGATTTAAAACAAAATGGTATTACTCTATGTTCTTTAGAAGTAATCAAAGAGAATACAATTGCCATTAGGTCCTATGAAAATGTTGGCTTTAAGAAATGTAAAAATTATAAATGCTTTAAAGGTAAAATACAGATTGAGAATGAGAAAATTATTGAGTTAAATGAAATTGATTTTAACCAATTTGATACGATAAATTTACCCAATCAGGAATACTATTCCTGGGACAATCACAAAAACTCAATCAAAGATGGAAATTATAGATATTTTCAAGTTTTAAGAGATCAAATGCCCGAATCCTATTTTGTTATAAATCCAGTAAATGGATATTTAGCTCAATTTGATCTTTTGAATAAAAATGAATTAGGATGGTATCGTCTGTTTTCAGGGATTAAAAGTATCTGTGAGACTATAAAAATTAATAATATTGATACAAGACTTGTCGAGAAAATAAACTATTTGAATTCGATACATGTCGAAAACATAATTGATCAATACGAAATGGAATTAAGAATATAAATGTACTATTCTATTAACCTAAATTGCGTAAATTTGCCGTTCTATTAAGAAAATAGTGATGATTGATAAGATTAAAGAGTATATAGAAGAAGTTGATAGTTTTAAAGCTAAAACGAAAGAAGATGTTGAGGCATTTCGAATTAAGTTTTCGGGTAAAAAAGGATTGATCAACGAATTCTTTGCAGAGTTCAGAAATGTAGCTAATGACCAGAAAAAAGAATTTGGACAAGCTATTAATGCTCTTAAAGTAGCAGCAGAAGGAAAGGTAAAATCTTTAAAAGATGAATTAGAATCCAAAGACGAAGATAAAGGACTTTATGGCGATCTTACAAGACCGGCAGAACCTATTGCTTTGGGATCTAGACATCCTATTTCTTTGGTGAAAAATCAAATCATCGATATTTTTTCTCGTATAGGATTTAATGTAAGTGAAGGCCCGGAGATAGAAGATGACTGGCATAACTTTACAGCACTTAATTTACCAGAATATCACCCAGCACGAGATATGCAGGATACGTTTTTTATACAAACAGATCCAGATATTCTGTTACGTACTCATACCTCGTCGGTTCAAGTACGATATATGGAAAATAATAAACCTCCAATTCGTACAATTTCTCCAGGAAGAGTATATCGTAATGAAGCTATTTCTGCACGATCACATTGTTTTTTTCACCAGGTAGAAGGATTGTATATTGATAAAGATGTGTCGTTTGCCGATTTAAAACAGACACTTCAATACTTTACTACAGAGATGTTTGGTAAATCAAGAATTAGATTACGCCCATCGTATTTTCCGTTTACCGAGCCTAGTGCAGAAGTAGATGTATACTGGGGATTAGAAACAGAGACCGATTATAAAATGACCAAAGGAACAGGTTGGTTAGAAATTATGGGTTGCGGAATGGTGGATCCTAACGTGCTTAAAAATTGTAATATAGACCCTCAGGAATATAGTGGTTTTGCATTTGGGATGGGAATCGATCGTATTGCTCTTTTATTATATGGTGTGTCTGATATTCGAATGCTTAGCGAAAATGATGTACGTTTCCTAGAGCAATTTAAATCTTCACTATAGGGCACAACATGAAGAAAGATATTGAAATACCTATTGTAGAAGGTGTTTATATTGCAGTGGTCAAAGAATGGGACGAAGAATTTCTTGCTCAACATTGGAACTCCTATATCATTAATGATCGAGATGCCGAAATAGAAATGGTTTTAGTGGTAACCAAAGGATACGATGGGGATCGGAAAACTTCATTGCTACGTCACGGTATAGGAACAATGGAAGCAAAATCTTCTGCCAAAATCGAAATGCTTCAGGAAGAATTACTGGGAATGAATAATGAATTTGTTGTCACTTTCTTTGCAGAAAGTAAAATGTATGATAAAAAGTATGTGTTTAGAAAACATACTATAAATGAAAACGCTTTTCAGAATTTACCAGTAATGGATCAATTGGGAGTATTGGTAAAATAAATGCTAATTATAACTACCTTCAATATATCAGAGATGTAAATTAGAATGATTTCCTACTGCAGGATAATCTTCTCTTTTTGCACAGTAATAGTACCTTAATACCTCTAAAGGTTTCCAAGTATCTTAAAATTTATTAGTTACAGCAATTACATTGAACATTGATACTACTGTCTAGTTCTTCCCCAGATAGATCTGTATTGTACTGGATCTATACTGCTCAATTTTTAGCGATCGTTCTTTTTTAATATGGTTTTTATAAATAACCATTTAATTCTAACTTTAATTGTAAGCTATGATTAATAAATGAGACTAAGAAGCATCGATAAAATGCTATTATAATCGATAAAATACACATTTTAACGTTAATTATTTGTTAATAAGAAGTATTTTTCTGATTTTTGTAGCTGTAATTGGAAATACAACATATGAAGAGACTTTTACCAGCTTATGCTACGTTTTTGGTCTTGACACTTTTTGGAATATATTCTTGCGGAAAAGGTGATTCTAATGCTTCTAATATTATGATAGTTGGCATATGGCAATTGAAGCAAGAGTTTAGTAATGAAGAAGAGAATGCGCCATTAGAAGAATTCCCGCTTTCCTCTTGTGAAAAAATGACAACTCTAGAAGTGTTAAAGAATGGTAGATTTATTGAGAAAAATTATTATGATAATTTTGGAACAGGAGGAGAATGTATAAAGGATACTGAAGATACCCATGGGAGTTGGGAAAAAGAATCAGAAGGTATTTTTTATTTTATGTATGATAAGAGCGAAATCTTATTATTTAATAAATCTTATGTGACTGTCAAAAATGGAGATCTGGTAGTTACCATTGAATATGATGACCCTGATTTAGGATATGAAACTACCCTTAAATTTATTTATTCAAAAAAACATCAGGAAACTAGTTACTTACCAAAGTAAAAGAACCCGTATTTAGTATACGGGCTCTTTGTAGGCTAAAATTTCTGATGAGATTCTCGGGCCGCATTGGTTTTTTGTAAAGTTTCTAATGCCCATAAATAATGTTGTTGTGTTTCCTGGGTGACACCATGCTTACTTTTGTGAAGCATAAGGCGTTCATAAAGTTTTTTCTCTGTCATACATGTTAATTTTGGTTAAAAACTATATTGATATTAGTATCTTTTATACATCCATAAAAATGCACAGGCTTACGAACCTGAAAGCTCTGATGATGTTGTATCAGTGTTGTCAGGCTTAAGTGCTTCTAGCATAGCAATAAAATAGCTTTGTTCTTTTTTACAAAACTGATGCTCCTCTTTATAGGCTAACATATATTGATATAACTCTTCTTGGGTCATACATAATCATCTGATGTGACAAATGTAATAAAAAATTACCGATCGGTAATTGAATTTGTGTTTTATTAAGCTGAATTTTCCATTGTGGAAGAATATGACAAAAAAGAGCTACTAAATCTATTAGCTAAACGTGTAAAAGAATTGAGGTCAAGAAAAGATGTGACCCAAGAAGATGCGCTTAATGATACCGGAATTCACTTTGGAAGAATTGAACAAGGTAAAAGAGATATTTCTTTTTCAACACTTTTTAAAATTTGTCAATATTTTGAAATATCTCCAAAAGATTTCTTCACCAAAGACTTTGACTAAGTCTTTATGATCTAAATTTTCTTAAGCTTTATTACCAGATTTTATAGACGAAACTCGTATTTGTTTTTTTTGAGCACTAATATATACCCTTGTATTACTACTCTATATGATTTAAATACAGAGTTCGACGTTCTTATAAGAATTTTGCTCTTAAGAAAAAGAAAGCCTAAGATCAATTTAGTCTACCTTATTTTATGTTCAATTAATTATTAAATGTAAAATCTTTATTAAACGTTATCGTCTAATAAGAATTTTGTTGTATATTTGTTTTTTTAAACGTAACCGTCTAATAATGCCAAAAGTAATAGCACAAAGGAATGATTGGATAAAACTGGGATACAAACTCTTTTCTGAGCAAGGAATTTCTGGTATTGTCATTGAAAAGATTGCTAAAAAGTTAGAATGTAACAAATCAAGCTTTTATTGGCATTTTAAATCCAAGAAGAAATTCATCAGTGAGCTTATAAATTTTTGGATCACTTCAGAAACAGACCAAATTATACAGCAGACCGAAAAAGCAAAATCTTCGGAAGAAAAAGTTGAACAATTTTTGAAAATCACTTTTAAGAATGACCCTTATTTAGAATTCATTTTTTTCTTAAAACGCTATGCCGTAAAGAATAAGGAAGTTCAAGCTATCATAGATGAAATTGATACTAGAAGATTAGAATTTACAACTCAGTTGTTTCAGGAAATCGGATATTCAAAGAAAGATGCTGCTATAAAAGCGAGTATTTTTTATAAATATTTAATCGGGTATCATGAAATGATAAAAAACAAAAAACAATCCAAAAATTACCTTATAGAAGTAAAAAAGGAATTAAAACACTTTATAGCAATATGAAAATAATACATGGGAAAATATTAATATTCTTTGGGATTATTCACTCACTATTAGGAGTTTCACCATGGGCGTTTTGGAAACAGTTTGCAGGATTTACAGGCAAATTCTTTTTCAAAATAAGTGAAGGACTTTTTGAATTTCCTTTGCTCGATGGACAAATGAATTATGAACATTTCGCAGCATTTTGGTTTTTCTATTTCGGACTTTTACTTATCCCTATTGGGGTTCTAGTACACCATGTAGAGAAAACGAATGGGCAAATTCCTAAAAATTTTATATGGATATATCTAATAATCGTGGTTATTGGAGTGTACATGATTCCTTTTTCAGGTATGACTTTCTTAATGTTACCACATGCAACTTATATGCTCTACGATAGTTATAAAAAACATAATACATCAAATAAACAACGAAATGAAGAAAAATAAATACTGGATAATTGCAGGAGTAATTAACATTTTTACTGCAATCCTGCATTTAATTGGAGGTCAATTAGATTTGATTAATCCTTTGATGGAAAGCAGTATTACTCTTCAAATAAAAACCGAACTATTAGGGGTTTGGCATATGGTTACTATCATGCTATTTACTTCTTCAATACTTTATTTTAAACATGGCTTTAACACAACAAAGAAAGCAGACATAGCATTAGTTTCTTTCATAAGCTATTTATACATCGCTTTTTCATTCGCTTTTATCTTTTCGAGTGTATATAAATCAATACTAGCGTCTCAATGGGTTTTACTTCTTCCTATTGGGATATTAGGAATCATTGGCGTTAAAAAATCGAAGACTAATGCTTAAAATCGGCGGATATATAAATATATTAATTGGCATAGGTCATTTAGTAGGACTCATTTGGCCAGAACAAATGTTTGAAAAAACTGGTGTTCTGGAAGAAATGAAAACACTAGAGCAAATTCATTTTACTCTTCCATACCTGTTAACGGTTTTTGTTGCACTAATCTTTTTAATTTTTGGGTTTTATGGACTCTCGGCAAGCGAAAAAATTAAAAAACTTCCTTTCTTAAAATTTGGTATCTATACAATTGCTTTTATATATCTTTTTCGTGGGATTGCAGAACAATTGTATAATATAACCGAACAGACCACTACAATATCAGAAACTATTCAATCTGTAGTAGCAGTAATTATTGGTTTACTATTTCTAATTGGTGGTTTAAGAAAATGGAAATTTAAAATAGAATAAAATGAAGAACGACTTATCATACACAGCGTTCGTATTTATTGCTTAGCATCTTTAGGTTTTAATGATTTTGCATAGGTATAACTATCATTAAGATAGGAGGAAAGTGACTCAAAATCTTCCATCAGTTTTTTGGAAACTAATACATATTCTTTCATCACTGCGCCATAGGATTTGAAAACCGTGGTTTGATGTTCTTGCATAAATAGTGTTCCCTGTTCTTTAGGAAGCCGAAGACCTATTTCACCTGCTTTATTTAATTGCGAAAACATGTGGCCATTAACAGATGTATAAGGCATTGTTTTTCCTTTTCTATCGAAATTTGGATTGGAAGCTATAAGCTTGTCATAAAATGCTAATCGTTCTTCCCACATATCACTTCATTTTAAGAATTGCAAAATGTTACCCTATGTAAAAATACTAAAGAAAATTCTATTTAATTGATAAGTTCAAAATCGTATTTTTCAAACTCATTTCCATTAATAATAATTGACAATTGATGTAATCCTGTATGAAATTTCCTGGTGGTAATTATTTTAAAAGGCTGCTTTCTGTTAATAATCGTTATCGATTTCTCGGGATATATTTTTTCACTTATTTTAAATACTTTTTTAGATAAGCTTCCGTTGGCTTTCTGGTAGTAAAGGCTGTATTCTAAACGTAGTTTAGAGGCAGAATCACTGGTGTTATTAAGTTGAAAAGCGAATTCTAATACATCTCCAATCTTAACTTTTGGTGTAAGAATCTGTAGTGTATCAATTTTGATATGTTGAATATTGCCAAAACCAAACAATTTCATAATTTCTGTATTTCCTTGTTTCAAAAGGGTTCTGCATCCATGTTTTACTAACCAATCTGTTTCTTTTGTTTTTTTGTACCATTTTTTTGCAAGGTCAACTACAATATCGGGGTTGTCCTTTGCAATATCGTTTAAATTATTGGCGACACTTCTTCGTACAGATTCTGAGGTGTCATTTTTTAAATGTTCGAGAATAGGAAGAATAGGTGTAGGGTCGGTTTTTAAGAAAGGAAGCGCCATAGCCCAGGGTAAACGAGGTCTACAACCTTCAGATGATAATCTTCTTACCATAGGGTGTTTATGCTGTGACCATTTCTTCATTTGTAGTATTCCTTTTTTAGGATACTTTATCAGAAAAGGCCGTATAGCAAATTCACAACTTGTGAATTGGGTAATTTTTTCGATTGCTAGTATAGAAGCATCATAATGACCCATCCCATAATATTCTACAAAATCCGGCAGAAACATATACTCTAAACTATTTTCTTTAATTCCTTCTTTTTGAAGCTGTTTGATCACCTGTAATAGAACATCTATGTTTTTGGTATAATCATGCGATAAATGATGTTGCAATGTGATGGTGATATGACGCATTCGCTGCTTCAATTCTCTGTTAGGCCATTCAGGATCAAAAATTTGCTTAAAAAAAGATGAGGTATCAAAATCAGGGACAATTTTTTGAAAAGCTCCTGTAAATTTTTCAAAAAACTCCTGAGTATAAATATGTTTCAATAATTCTGCCATTGTAAATAGTGGATTAATTTGAAACAAAATTAAAACAGGGTAGTGACAACTGTATGTCAGCTATGCTGAGTTATTGGTGTTAGTAATATAGGTAGAGTATATTACCAATACCGGAAAACAGGGTAGTGCATAGTGTAAAAATGCAAAATCTTTGCATCATATTTTTTTGAATGATATGTTATAAAATAAGAAAAGATGAAAAATTTAAAACTACTTGTTATACTACTTATAGGAATTATTGTTATTTCATGCTCTAGTGATGATGACACTACAGAAACTACCATTGTTATAAAAGATTTTAAAGTCTCTATAGACGAAAATCCTGTTGCAGGGCTAGAATTGGGAGCTATAGAAGCTACAACCAACCAGGGTACTTTAATGTATACAATCAAAACAGAAGAACCATCAGGTGCTTTTGTAATAGATGCTAAATCCGGAAAACTTACTGTAAAAGACGCTACATTATTTGATTTTGAAACCAGGACTAGCCTTACCGCAATAGTACAGGTAAAAAATGGGGATCTAAGTAAAGAAGCTAAGGTCATCATAATATTAAATGATGTGAATGATGCAGTTATTACAGTACAAGATTTTGAAGCTACTATAGATGAAAACCCTACTGCCAATCAGGACCTTGGTACTATAGAAGCCACTACTGATCAGGGAGAATTAACCTATAGTCTTATAGCCGAAGAACCATCTGGAGCTTTTGTTATAGATGCTACAGGCAAACTTACGGTAAAAGATGCCACATTATTTGATTATGAAACCAGAACAACACTTACTGCAAGAGTACAGATCAAAAATGGAGAGCAGAGTAAAGAAGCTAAAGTAACAGTAATGTTAAACGATGTTATAGAAAGTGAGAATATTATATTTCCTGATATTAACTTTAAGAATGCATTACTAGCACATACTGATCCTATAATAGACACCAATACAGATGGAGAAATATCTATTGAAGAAGCTCTGGTTGTTGAAAAAATAGATGTTAGTAAGAAAAAAATATCAAGCCTTTCAGGGATTGAATATTTTGCTGTATTGACTTATCTGGATTGTAGTATAAATCAACTTACTAGTTTAGATATAAGTAAAAATACAGAGTTGACCTATCTGGATTGTAGTGCTGATGGCCTAACTAGCTTAGACATGAGTAAAACTCCTAAGTTGACCTATCTGGATTGTAGTAGTAATAAACTTACTAGTTTAGATATGAGTAAAAATACTGGGTTGATCAATCTACTAAGTGCTTTTAATCAACTTACCAGTATAGATGTAAGTAAAAATACGGCATTGACCAGATTAGACTGTTATGAAAATCAACTTGCTAGTTTAGATGTAAGCAAAAATACAATGTTGACTACTCTGAGTTGTTCATCTAATCAGCTTACTAACTTAGATGTAAGCCAAAATTCTGCGTTGACCATTTTGTGGTGTAATCGCAATAAAATTAATGCTTTGGATGTAAGCAAAAATACAATGTTGACTACTTTGGTTTGTGCTAAAAATCAAATCTCTAGCTTAGACATAAGCCAAAATACTATATTGACCAAGTTTCATTGTTATTATAATCAACTCACTTTTCTAAATATGAAGAATGGAAAGAATGATATTATTACCGAGATATTTACATACCAAAATCTTCTTACTTGTATACAAGTAGACGATCCTGATGCAGAATATCTAAAAAAGTGGGTTAAAGATGACAAGGCTAGTTATGCTAGTGATTGTACACGTTAGAATTACATTAGGAATTAAATAATGTACTTGATTTTTTATAAAAATCAAGTACTATTAAATTCTCTTTTTGATGAGGTATTTAACATCTTTCGTGAAAATGATTTATGAAAGATGTTAAACTCCTTCTTCTGGGTTATTACCATTAACTGTAAGTTGCCTTTGTTTAAGCAGCTCAACTGCCCACTTATAATGTTGTAACATTTCCTGGGTTACACCATATTTTTTTTTGTAACGCATTAACCGCTCGTATAATTTTTTCTCTGTCATGACTATTGATTTTTAATTTATATTTTCATATTTCTTCTTCTTTTGAATTGCTATCAGGTTTTAAGGTTTTTAATATTTTAATAAAATTGCTTTGGTCTTTTTCGCTAAACAAATGTTCTTTTTGATACGCCAACATATAGCGGTATAATTCTTCTTTTGGGTTACTATCAGGTTTTAAGGTTTTTAATAGTGCGATAAAATTGCTTTGGTCTTTTTCACTAAATAGATGTTCTTTTTGATACGCCAACATATAGTGATACAACTCTTCTTTGGTCATAACTTGAGATATCTTTTAATTTTAATATGCAATATACTGCATATTTATAACAGATAATCAAGTGTTTGTAAAAATAGGGATGCCTGCTGTATTTTTGCTAACAGGAAATTAGTCATTTTTGAGGATGGCTAAAGATGATAAATTCAAAGAAGCATTAGGCAATCGACTGCGAAGTTTACGGCTAGACGCTGGGTTAACATTGGTAGAATTAGCCGAAAAATCCGGAGTAAGTTACCGAACTATTATTGATATCGAAAAAGCAGACACCAGACCTTCTGTCGAAGTAATCAGGTTGCTCTGCAATGCATTAGAGTATCCTCTCTCTGACTTTTTTAAATTCAAATACTAACAATAGGATATACGAATAACTATATCTCTGTTTGTATACTAAAAATTGTTAAAAACCTAACCTATAGGTATATACTTTATTATAGGTATAGGTATTGATCCCGCAATTAAGAAACTGTTTAAAAAGTGTATTTTCTGAAAACTACCAATTTTTGATATACATGATTTCTAAACATGTTCTTAAGATTTTTCCCTGATCTTAAATTACGACGAAAATTCTTACACTTCTTACGGGAACCCGTATGAGATGTATTAATTTTTTTTATATGAGCTATGTATTTTAGCTATTATTTATTCAAAACAATGGCTAAAACTAGTTGTAGCCCCTTCAAAAATAGGGGGTAAATGCCCCTTTATTTCGATGTTACATATTTTTTAGGATTCGTTACATCTCTGATATTATCCCAATACAATGCTTTATAACTTTACAGTATTCGATCAATTGATCATAAAATGTTGGGCCAAACAAAATAATAACTCTTATTAAAACCGTATTAATCATGAAAAAAGTAGTATTAATTATCGTAGCTGTTTTGCTAACTACCTTATGGGCTTGTGAGAAAGAAAGCAGTATAGAAGAACAAAATGTGGCAGAAGAGGTAAAAGAAATTGATAGTAACATTTCTAAAAAAGCCAGAGCCTCCCAAAGAGCACTTTGTATATATAGTTTAACACTTGATAAACAAATTTGCGATGATAGAGATAGGGCATGTAGATGCGATCCAAGAGGGTCTGTAATTGGGGTATGTGCACAGATACAGTGTTTGCCAAATGTCTTTAACCCGATTACGCCAGAACCTGTTTATTCTAATCTTTGTAAAATAATTAGATGTGACTGGGTGTACAATGATCCGTGGAGGATATATGATAAGGTAGATCCGAGAGTATTTAATTCTATTAAAGATGTATTGAAATTGACGATCAAATCAGATACAAAAGCAATACCATTTGCTATGAACAAAAATATTTTAGGGCTACAATTTTATAAGCCTAATAACATGATGTATAGAGATTCTAAAACTCTAGAAGCAGGACCCAGTATGTTTCATCTTAAAAACACAGTGATTTTAGACAAAGTATATTTAAAAAGATTGGGACTTAAGGGCAATGTTATTAAACCAGGAAAATACCCTGTTATTTTTAATAAAAAGAACAAGACCTATAATGTAATCCTAAAGGTAAAATGATCAACTTATTTTAACAAATCATAAAACCTCCATTATATAGATTGTCAAGTCAGGTTTGTCGAAATTAGTACTCCCAACGCTTTTTTGATAGACCTGGATTGATTTTATCATATGAAATGATAAAGTAAAAATGATTACCTTTTTTTGAAATATGCCTTTCTAATGAGTAAACCGTAGATTAACATTGGAATAAATAAACAAATTACAACAGAAGAAATCTTGTAATTACTACCGATAGTATTGAAAAGATTTAGAAAATCAGCAGAACTATTAAATAACCAATTGGCAAAATTCTCAAAATCTGGAATCGCCAATAGTATGATGAGAGCAACTACGACAAATCCAATTTTGAAATAGTTTTTTTCTGTGATCTTATCTAATAAAAACATCCAGGTAAAAGGAATTAAGAAAAACCAAATAATGATATTGATCTCCTTGTAAGAAAAACCAGTAAGCTTTTCAAGAAATTTTAAAAAGTCATACGTAATTTCGAATAGAAATTCCATAATAACTTCTTGCATCTAATATCCAACCTTTTCTCTAACTCTCGCCAATACAGTATTGGCAATAGCAGTAGCTTTTTGTGCTCCGATAGCCAGGGCTTCGTCTATTTCATTAAGATTATCCATATAATAGGCATAACGTTCACGTTCGGTAGCAAATTTTTCAATCAATAGGTCATAAAAAGCTTGCTTTGCATGTCCATATCCATAGTTTCCACCTTGATAATTCTTACGCATCTCTTCTTGTTGTTCTACAGTAGCGATAAGCTTGTATAAGGCAAATAAATTACAGGTATCCGGGTCTTTTGGTTCTTCTAGCGGAGTACTATCAGTCGCAATAGACATAATCTGTTTACGCAGTTTTTTATCGGGTAAAAACAGGTTAATGATATTTCCTTTTGATTTACTCATCTTGCTACCATCTGTCCCTGGTACATACATGGTTTCTTTTTGTACCTGGGCCTCGGGTATTACAAACATTTCACCCATTTGGTTGTGCATTCGCGAAGCTACATCACGAGTCATTTCAAGATGTTGTAATTGATCTTTTCCTACAGGTATAATTTCTGCATCGTAGAGCAGGATATCGGCAGCCATTAACATAGGATATGTAAATAATCCAGCATTTACATCTTCGAGACGATCTGCTTTATCCTTAAATGAATGTGCAAGCGTTAGTCGCTGATAAGGGAAAAAACAGCTTAGATACCAGGATAATTCTGTTACCTGTGGGATATCACTCTGTCGATAAAAAACAGTTTTTTCTATATCCAGCCCACAAGCCAACCAGGCGGCGGCAGTAGAGTAGGTGTTCTCTCGTAATGTCTTGGCATCCTTGATTTGTGTAAGCGAGTGCATATTGGCAATAAATAAAAACGAATCGTTTTCTGGCTCATTGGCCATTTGGATTGCCGGTATGATAGCTCCTAATAGGTTTCCTAAATGCGGAGTGCCTGTACTCTGTATTCCTGTTAGAATTCTGGACATAGTGATATATTGATCTGTGTTATAGTTTAAGCCTTAAGTTTTGGTTAAGTATCTTATTAATTTCTAAAATTTAGTAAAGTATTTAGTTCACAGATTTTGGTATCATAAACGACCTTCTGACTGCTTATACTTCGAGTATATAACTATACTATTTTCGGCAAAGGTAATTTTTTTGTTCACATAGCTCAAACCAATTGTGTATTTTTGGGGAGATGCATATACTAAGAAACATACTTATCCTGCTATGGCGTATCTGGTTTTATATCGTTATGGGTATTCCTATACTTATTATGTTTCCTGTGTTATTAGTGCTTTCGTCGAGAGAAGAATGGTATTCACAATTTTTTGTAGTTGCTAGGTTATGGGCAAAAATTGTGTTGTACGGATCAGGTTTTTTACCCAAAGTTATCAAAGAAGCAGAGCCAGATCGTAAAAAAAGTTACATGTTTGTTGCTAATCATACTTCAATGACCGACATTATGTTAATGCTATATGCTATAAAAAATCCTTTTGTATTTGTAGGGAAAAAGGAACTGGCAAAAATCCCGATCTTTGGATTTTTCTATAAACGCACCTGTATATTAGTAGATCGAAATAGCCAACGAAGCAGGAAAGAAGTATTTGATCGTGCACAGGCAAGGTTACATGATGGTACAAGTATTTGTATTTTTCCAGAAGGAGGGGTTCCCGATGATGAATCTGTGATTTTGGATGAATTTAAAGATGGAGCCTTCAGATTAGCAATAGATCACCAAATTCCTATAGTACCATTAGCGTTTCTAGATAATAAAAAGCGATTTTCGTATACTTTTTTTAGCGGAAGCCCCGGAATTATGAGAGCTCGTGTTCTTAAAGAGGTTCCTACCCAAGGATTAACACAAGATCATAAAAAAGAGTTGAAAGAAAACACAAGAGATCTTATTTTAAAGACATTAGAAAATTATACTTTATAAAAAATAGAAAGCCGCTTCTCCATATAGACGGGAAGAATATTTACTGTTGTAAGAAAATAAACTAAAAAAGCAAAAGCGTAATTATGAACTTTGAAAACCTAGTTAAAGACATTTCTGTTGAAACAAGTGTTAGTGTAGTATAGAGGCTTACTTTTTACATAAAAATGGAGGTAGTTTTTTTATTCTTTGTAATAAAAAAGGAGATTTTAAAACAAAACGAGAAGATACTTAAGAAGGCAGACCCCATAATCAACCTTGTTTTGGAAGAAATAAAACAATGGACAAAAGACGGCATACCGGATTGAATATGAAAGATTTTCCTTAATACTAAATATTCATGTCTTGTTTTTTTATTTTAGTATAATTATTACCTAACACAAATATTATGAAAAAAACCAGCCTCTTAAAACCAATAGCAACCCTTCTATTATTATGCTCCTTAAACTTTGTTGTTGCTCAAGCTAAACAGGTAGTAGGCACAAAAAGGATTACTTCAGTTTTATTAGGCACTTCAGTTCCTTTAGAATCTAATAATAAATCAATGAGTGTTTACGAAAAGAACATAGAGTATTTTACACGAGCACAAGATTCGATTACCGTGCTGAACATTGCCCTAACCGATAAAGACTTAATTAAAAGGGTTAAAAATGAATCTAAATTATTAAGCAAAATCACAGATAAACATTTACGATCATCTAGATCTGGTCTAAAATTAAAAAACATGATCGAGATTTTGTCTAAGATATCACAAGAACACAGAAGACTTTTAAAGGAAAACGAATGAAATAGACATGAAAGAGCCTAAACCATTAAAAATAAAGAAATGTCTTTTCGGTTGTGACGTTGATTGTGAGCTTATTGAAAAGAACTAAAAGAAAACACAAGAGATCTTATTTTAAAGACATTAGAAAATTATACCTTATAAAAAAGATAAAGCCGTTTCTCCCCAGAAACGGCTTTGTTCATCATTGCTTTAACCCGGCTTATGTATTAAAACTTCGTTATGAAGGTTTCAATTACCATAAAATATAACATTTTATTAGTTTCAGCATAGCATCGCTATGGTTATACTTAAAAATGTAGCGAAGCGCTATATTTTGCAATAGTTGGAAACTGTAATAGATTTTTTAATACATAAGCCGGGTTTTATAGCAATAACTACCTAACCAACTAAAAAATCTTTATAGTTCTTAAAATTTGATACTTACTCCAGTGTATACCCCAAAATAGTATGGTTTAAAATTATTGGCATTATCATTAAATGCATTAAACTGATATTTAAAAATAGGTTCAAGGTTGATTTCGAATTGATCGGATATTTTATAATCGACACCCAGCCCTATATTACCACTAAAACTTACATCATTAAGGTTACTGGCCTCTCCTATCGGAGTTTCAAAATCACCAGCCTCTATAGAAATTTCGTTGTCTTGTAAGAATAATGTACTTATACCTCCAATCATATTTACTCCAATTTTTTTATCAACCAAAGCATATTTCATTTCAACAGGGACTTCTAGATAGGCAATACTTTGGTTAAGTAATCCAACATTTTGTTTTTGCTCTATCGCATTTCTGTCAAGGTCCGAAAATTCAGATCCGAGATCTGTGTTTCTTACGTTTCCGATGTCAGAAATCAAAATTGCTCCAGCGGTAGAATTATAGCTTACATTTTCTAGGTTTTGCCCAACTGCCGATGGAGAAAAACCAACACCTTCGGTATTATAACTAAGATCTACTTTGTTTACTCCAGAACGCACACTAAATCTTTTGTTTATGGCATAAGAAACATGCACACCATAACTCATATTTACTTGTCCGTTTTTATTATTATCTGCAAATTGAGCATCGATCGAAGACCCGCTTCCGATAGAATTATAATATACAGGGGCGACATTAGGCGAAACATTCCATTTTTTGGTTAATGTGGATTCTTCAGCTATTTCTTCTTCCTCGTCTTTATTAATAACGTCAAAAATGGATTTCTTACCATTGTTATTTGTGTTCTCAACATCTTCTTCAAGAGTTTTGTTCTTTATATCATTATCAACACTCTTTTCTGCTAAACCTTGAGTGTTTGCGTTACTTTTCTCATTTGGTGTTGTAAAAAGAGGGTGTTCTTTTTCTGAAATAGACTTTTTATTTTGTTGATCAGCTATAGTGGTTTTTTCGATTGTGTTCTCTTGCGTAACAATAGGGTCTTCTTTTTGCTTAGAAGAGATTTGTGCTGTATTGCTATTATTTGTTGCAGAATGATTCACTATTGGGTTCTTAGTTGTAGAATGGGAGGAAGGGTCCAATTCACCACCATTTTTGGGTTTTGAAGGCACTTGCTCCAAGGTCTTAGCAACTGCATTTTCTTTTGTGACAGATGGCTCAAAATAATTATGTTGACCAGCATCATTATCTTGATCAAGATTAGTATTTTCTGTTTTCTGATTAGTGGGATTGGTTTCTTTTTCTTCTGAAGTGACTATAACATCTTCTATAGGAGGGTTAACCTCTTTGTTAGTGGGTGTTTTAGTATGTTCAATTATATTTTGAGTATCAGAATCGGTAATGATATTATTTTGTTGTAGATCATTAGTATTAAACGGTAAAGAGCTTATACCAAATATAAGTGCAATTAATGCTGCAACACCAGCAGCTCTATACCAAAATGGTATCAGAAAAATTCTTTTTTTGTTTTTATTTTGACGTGCCTTTATTTTTTCCCATACTATTTCATCAGGAATGACTTCAAAATTCTTGAATTTTTCCTGAAATAAACGATCTATATTTTTTTTATCACTCATCTTCGTTCTTCAATTGGTCGAACATAAAGCTCTTGGTTGGTTTGTAATTTTTCTTTTAAAATATTTCTTGCTCTCGCCAGATTAGATTTAGAAGTTCCTACAGATATCTCCAACATCTCTGCAACTTCTTTATGAGAATAACCGTCTAACACATAAAGATTAAATACTAATCGATATCGATCGGGTAGTTGCTGTATAATCTCTAAAAGATAATCCAGCGAAATCTCTTCTTCATCTACTTCAACCTCAACTTCTTCAATCTGTTCTTCATTAATGATATCAAAAACTTTTTGTTTTCGATATTTCTGTAATGCTGTATTAATAGTTACTCGTTTTATCCACCCTTCAAAAGAACCTTGGTTTTTATATTGACCGATTTTATCAAAAATGGTTATAAAAGCATCTTGCAAGGTATCTTCTGCACTCGAAGCATCACTAGAATATTTTAAGCAAATCGAAAACAACTTACTACTGTATAATCTATACAATTGTTCTTGCGCCTGAGCATTTTTTTTCTTACACCTTTTTATGAGTTGGTCTAAACCCACTAACAACTATTTTTAGTTTACCCATTTCTAATGCATAAAAACGGATTTAATTTATAATACAGGTACTTCTACGGTTAAAAATTGATTATCTCCATTTTCGTCTCTTCCTTGCCAGAATCTAAAGATGTAAGAATCTTCATTTCCTACTAAAAAATCAAAAGAAACTTCGACTAAATCTGTCGTTTCTAAATCTTTACAATTACCTTCATTAACTACCAAATTAACCACAGATACCGTTCGTTCATTTCCTAGCCTATCATAATCAAATCCTGCAAAAGAATGGCAATTAGATGGTCTGTAGTAAGATACAGTAATTGTATATATTTCTTTTCGATTAAACTGGTCGGGCAGTGAAGCTTCCTGTACAGTAGCTAATTCATAAAAAAAACTTGTTCCATTGTCGTCATCAGAACATCCAGTTAAGACAACTACAAGAAAAAATGTTAAAACTATTTTTATCCTTCTCATTTTCTTGGGGTTTTGAGAGATCGTATAACTTATCCATTAGGTAGATGCTCTAATGTAGATAAGGTTGCTTTTAAGGTATAAAAAAATCCCGAAGCTTCGGGATTTTAGTGTTTTTATTAAGAAAGTTTTATTCTTTTGCAATTTTTATGGCTTCCTTGATTTTTTGTTCAAGTTCTTCCATAAGTTCTGGATTATCATTAAGTAAAGATTTCACTGCATCTCGTCCTTGCCCTAATTTGGTGTCTTGATAGCTAAACCAGGAACCACTTTTCTTGACAATTTCGTAGTCTACACCAATATCTATAATTTCTCCATTTTTAGAAATACCCTCTCCATACATGATATCAAATTCTGCAGTTCTAAAAGGTGGAGCTACTTTGTTTTTTACTACTTTAACTCGTGTTTTGTTTCCTTGTACTTCATTATTACTATTTTTGATCTGTGTAGAACGACGAATATCTAAACGTACCGAAGCATAAAATTTTAAGGCGTTACCACCAGTAGTCGTTTCAGGATTTCCAAACATTACCCCGATTTTTTCACGAAGCTGATTAATAAAAATTACGGTACAATTGGTTTTACTAATTGAACTGGTTAATTTTCGAAGTGCCTGAGACATTAATCGTGCATGAAGTCCCATTTTAGAATCCCCCATTTCACCTTCAATTTCACTTTTAGGAGTAAGTGCTGCCACAGAATCAATAACGATAATATCGATAGCTCCAGATCTGATCAGGTTATCAGCAATTTCTAAAGCCTGCTCCCCATGATCTGGTTGAGAAATAATTAAATTATCTATATCTACACCTAATTTTTCTGCATAAAAACGATCAAAAGCATGCTCTGCATCAATAAATGCAGCAATACCTCCGGCTTTTTGTGCCTGTGCAATAGCATGCAAAGTAAGTGTTGTTTTACCAGAAGATTCTGGTCCGTAAATTTCAACGACTCTTCCTCTAGGATACCCACCAACACCTAATGCAAGGTCTAAACCAAGAGAACCTGTAGGAATTACATCTACTTCTTGTACAGAACTGTCACTCATCTTCATTACAGTTCCTTTTCCGTAGGCTTTATCTAATTTATCAAGGGTAAGTTTTAATGCTTTTAATTTTGCGTCTTTCTCTGTACTCATTTGTTGTTCAAATATATCGGGATTTGACATTGATAATAAACTTTTTGCTAAAGTACTATTTCTTTTTGTAGTTGGGATATGGATTCTAAAATCGTTATTAACAACAAATACCTGTATTTTATCTTAAGGTTTAGAGTTTTTAAACCTGTACTAGACATCGATTACATTTTTTTTCAGGAGTATAGCGCAACCCTTTTGTTTTTATAGCATCTATATAAAAAGCAAACATGAACAAAAGCAGAAGGAAAGAGAGATGAAATTTCTTAAAAAGGTCGTAAGACATAATCTTGATGGCTGCACAATTACTAAAATTAGTAATTGTATAGTAGAAGGTGGCTAGCTTCGTTATTATATTTTTTTAATCGTTAAATTATTTAATAACGAATTAGCCCAAAAAAATGCCTTGGAATAAGTTTCAAGGCATTTTTTAAATTCAGAAATTAGAATTTATTGATTTGCATTATCCGAATTATCTGTGTCTCTAGGTTTGCATAATGGAATTGCAGAATAATCGTCACAATTACCACTTCCGGTAATATACCCACCATTAATGATCTGTTGTTGTCTTTTGTTAAGCACTTTTGCGCCTATTAGGTTTTTAAAGCTTTTCATTATAATTTCTTTTAAAGAATTTATATTCCCTGAACATTTAATGACACTCAAGGTTTGTGTCAATCTTTCGCGAAAAGATGAATTACTTCAGATAAAAGTATAGGTTGCGAGTTCCATTTTTCAGGACTGAGATTTTTTTAACAAAAAAATAATATTTTGACAGTAGTGAATATGGCAAAATCCTTTTTTTGTTAAAAACACAAATAAGAGTTTTTGAATATTACTTTACGATTTGTATTTTTGCCGAAATTTATTTCTTTTAACTTAAAACGTAAGTATAGCATGCAACTGTACAACAAATTAAGTGCAAAAGAAAGAGCAGCTCTTATTGATGAAGCCGGTACAGACCGACTTACGCTATCTTTCTACGCATATGCACATATTGGTAATCCACAAATTTTTAGAAATCACCTTTTTATTCATTGGAACGAACTCGAGGTTTTGGGTCGTATTTATGTAGCCAAAGAAGGTATAAATGGGCAATTATCTGTCCCGGCACCTAATTTTGAAGCTTTTAAAAAACACCTGGATAGTATTTCTTTTCTAGAAAACGTACGCCTCAATATCGCAAGAGAGCAAGACGCAAAATCCTTTTTGAAGCTAAAAGTAAAAATTCGTAAAAAGATTGTAGCCGATGGATTAGATGATAACACATTTGATGTCACCAACAAAGGAGTACATGTTGATGCTTCTGCATTTAATGAACTTATCGAAGATCCTGATACGGTACTGGTCGATATGCGTAATCATTATGAAAGTGAAATAGGCCATTTTAAAGGAGCCGTTACACCCGATGTAGATACGTTTAGAGACTCTTTGGATATTATCGAAGAAGATCTTAAAGATCATAAAGAAGATAAAAAACTTGTAATGTATTGCACCGGGGGTATACGCTGTGAGAAAGCCAGTGCATATTATAAGCATAAAGGATTTAAAAATGTATTTCAGTTAGAAGGAGGTATTATAGAATATGCAAGACAAGTCGAAGCTCAGGGTTTAGAAAATAAATTTCTGGGTAAAAACTTTGTATTTGATCATAGAAGAGCAGAGCGTATTTCTGAAGATATAATAGCTAATTGTCATCAATGTGGTACCCCGTGTGATACCCATGTGAATTGCGAAAATGAAGCATGCCACCTATTGTTTATACAATGTGAAAATTGCGCGGCAGAGCTAGAAAGTTGTTGCTCGACAGAATGTATGGAAGTTAATAGGTTATCATTTGAAGAACAAAAAGCATTGCGAAAAGGGAAAGGAAATAGTAATAAGATCTTTAAAAAAGGTCGTTCTGAAGCATTAAAATATAAAAAGTAACACCTAAAAAGGTGAAGATACTATAGCAGATAGTTTTTTTTATCCTCATTTCATAGTATCTTTAACGATTGATACGTTAGAAATGGTAGATTTCTAACTTTAGTAAGAACCATATTTGTTGCGATTATGATCGCAGACAAATTTCAATATAGATAAAAAATATGGGGTGTAACAGTTGTTCCTCCGCAAAAGACGGGCAACCCAAGGGTTGTAAGAATAATGGTACCTGTGGTACAGATGGTTGCAATAAATTAACGGTTTTCGATTGGTTATCCAATATGTCACTTCCTAGTGGATCATTACCTTTTTCTTATGTTGAAATACGATTTAAGAATGGTAGAAAAAACTTCTTTAAAAATACAGAAAATCTTTCTTTAAGCATTGGAGATGTTGTTGCAACAGAGTCTTCTCCTGGTCATGATGTAGGAATTGTTACTCTTACTGGAGAGTTAGTTCGTATCCAGATGAAAAAAAAGAAAGTTGAACTTGATAATGAAGACATAAAAAAAGTCTATCGAAAAGCATCTCAAAAAGATATTGATATATGGCAGAAAGCTCGCGACAGAGAAGAAACTATGAAGGTTCGTGCTCGTGAAATAGCAATTAGATTAGAGCTGCAAATGAAAATTTCTGATATCGAATTTCAGGGAGATGGATCTAAAGCTACTTTTTATTACACAGCAGAAGAGCGAGTGGATTTTAGGCAGTTAATAAAAGAGTTTGCACACGAGTTTAATACTCGTATAGAAATGAGACAAGTAGGTTTTAGGCAAGAAGCCGCACGATTAGGGGGTATTGGGTCCTGTGGGCGAGAGCTATGTTGTTCTACCTGGCTTACCGATTTTAGATCTGTAAATACTAGTGCAGCTAGGTATCAACAATTATCTTTAAATCCGCAAAAACTAGCCGGTCAATGCGGAAAACTAAAATGCTGTCTTAATTATGAATTAGATGCATATATTGATGCACTTAATAATTTTCCTAAAACAGATATAAAGCTTCGAACAGATAAAGGGACTGCTGTATGTCAAAAAATAGATATTTTTAAAGGATTGTTATGGTATGCCTATGAAGGCGAATGGATGAATTGGCACAGAATATCTACCGAAGATGTTAATGAAATTATTGCGGCAAACAAGAACGATGAAAAAGTAGCAAGCTTAGAAGATTTTGCTTCAGAATTAATAGAAGATACTAAAACAGATTTTGAGAACGTTGTAGGACAAGATAGCTTAACGCGATTTGATCAGCCTAAACGTAGTAAAAGAAGAAATCGTAACAAAAGAAAAAATAAAAACAAGAGATCTTCAGATCAGCAAACGGCAGTTTCAAACAAATCAAAAGAAGGGAATTCTGATAAAACAAATAAATCAAATAATCGAGGTAATAAAAAACGTAGGTCTCGTAATAGGAATAATGATAAAACTTAGGTTTTTTTTAATAGTATGTATTGTAATTGGTATGATCTCCTGCGATGATAAACAGGTTTTCGATACTTATCATACAGTAGCTAATGCATGGGAAATAGATGAGAAAGCGAGTTTTACACTTCCAGAACTCGACACAACACAATCCTATAATTTATTTATAAATATTCGTAACAATAATGAATACAAATACAGCAATTTGTTTTTAATTAGTGAAATGAAATTTCCAAATGGCAAAATACTCACTGATACATTAGAGTATCGTCTTGCAGCTCCTGATGGGAACTGGTTAGGAACTGGTTTTTCTGATCTTAAAGAAAATAAATTGTGGTATAAAGAAAATGTAAGTTTTAAAGAAAAAGGAAATTATACGATAACTATAGAGCATGCCATGAGAAAGAATGGTGAAGTAAATGGGATATCGTCATTAGAAGGAATTACAGATATAGGATTTAGGATAGAAAATGTTCAAAACCCTTAATAAATTATAAAAGATAGAATCTATCTTCCATCATAGATAGACAAAAAAATATCATTAAAATACTTTTAGAGAAAGACCAGATAAGGAGGACATCGACAAAAAGGGAAAAAACCTCTTCTGATCTTTTTAAAAAATAGATTTAAATAGCTGAGATATGGCAAAGGCAAAACCCAAATCAACAAAAAAAAGAGCAAAAACTCCTGTGAGTAATACCATAAAATACATAAAAGCATTTTGGATACTATTTGGATCAGGATTGTTTTTAATAGCCTTACTCTTTCTCCTGGCTAGTTGGGGAGTTTATGGAGAAATGCCTAAATTCGAAGAATTAGAAAACCCGCAAAATGACTTGGCAACCCAGATTATCTCTTCAGATGGGGTGCAAATAGGAACCTTTTTTAAAGAGAACCGGACTCCTGTAAATTATGAAGATCTACCACAACATTTGGTTGATGCCTTGGTAGCAACAGAAGATGCAAGATATTATGATCACTCTGGGATAGATGCCAGAGGAACATTAAGAGCATTTGTTTTTTTAGGAACCAAAGGTGGGGCCAGTACAATATCACAACAGCTGGCAAAGCAATTATTTACTGGAGGATCAAAAAATAAGATCGAGCGATATTTGCAAAAAATACAAGAATGGGTAATTGCAACTCGTTTAGAAAGACAATATACCAAGAAAGAAATTGTAACGATGTATCTTAATAAATATGATTTTCTTAATCAAGCAATTGGGATAAGTTCTGCATCGAGAATTTATTTCGGAAAAAACCCTAAAGACCTTAATGTAGAAGAAGCAGCTGTATTGGTAGGGATGTTAAAAAATTCATCACTATATAACCCTCTTCGTAGACCAGAAATGGTAAAAACAAGAAGAGATGTGGTTCTTAATCAGATGGAGAAATATGAGTACATTACAGAAAAACAAAGAGATAGTTTAAAACAGTTACCACTTAAACTGGATTACTCTCCAGAAGGTCATAATGATGGGACTGCAACTTATTTTAGAGAATACGTAAGAAGTTGGATGTCAAAATGGGTAAAAGAAAATCCTAAAGGGGAAAATGCAGAGGGTGATCCCGAATATTTTGATATTTATAGAGATGGATTACGAATTAATGTAACTATAGATTCTCGTATGCAAAAATATGCCGAGGAAGCGGTGCAAGAACATATGGCTAATCTTCAGAAAGAATTTGATAAACAAGAAAAAGATAATAAAACTACCCCTTTTAGAGATTTAACAGAAACTGAAGTAGAAAGAATACTGAATCGAAGTATTAAATCGTCTGCCAGATGGAAAAAGATGCTTAGCCAGGGTAAAAGTGAAAAAGAAATAAGAAAATCTTTTGATGAAAAGGCAGAGATGAGCATATTTAGTTGGAAAGGAGCAATAGATACAATAATGACTCCTAAAGATTCTATCTTATATTATAAAAAGTTTTTACGCTCGGGATTAATGTCTATGGAACCACAAACCGGGCATGTCAAAGCTTGGGTGGGAGGAGTTAATTATAAGCATTTTCAATATGATCATGTATATCAGGGAGCACGACAAGTAGGATCTACGTTTAAACCTTTTGTGTATGCAACTGCAATCGACCAACTTAAACTGTCACCTTGTGATACCATACCAAAATCGCAAATAACAATTCCTCCGGGTTCTCATGGTGTCATTGATAAAGGATGGACACCAAAAAATAGTGATGCAGACTATACGGGGTATATGAGTCTTAAAGAAGCGTTAGCCAAATCTGTGAATACAATTTCTGCACGTTTAATGGATAGAATCGGGCCAGAGCCTATTGTTCGTCTTGCAAAGAAAATGGGAGTAGAATCAGATATTCTTGAAGTAGCTTCTATAGCATTAGGATCCGTAGATTTGAAATTGTCAGAAATGGTAGGAGCATATAGTACATTTGCTAACCAGGGGATATATACCAAACCGGTAACCATTACTAGTATTGAAGATAAAAATGGAACTGTTTTATACCAATTTGTTCCCGAAACACGTGATGTGATTAGTAAAGAAGCCGCTTATGTTACTATTAATCTAATGGAAGGTGTTACCCAATCTGGTTCTGGAGTGCGTTTACGTACAGGACCTTCATCTAGATATGATATAAAAAATGTAGTCACTGGTCACCCATATAAATTTACAAACCCTATAGCTGGTAAAACAGGAACAACACAAAATCAAAGTGATGGTTGGTTTATGGGTATCGTTCCTAACCTTTGTACAGGAGTTTGGGTTGGGGGAGATGATAGAGCTACACATTTTAGAACAACTACCTTTGGGCAGGGAGCTACAATGGCATTGCCAGTTTGGGCGTTATTTATGAAAAAATGCTATGAAGATAAAACATTAAAAATTTCTACAAAAGCTTTTCCTAAGCCAGAAAACTTAACGATCGAAGTAGATTGTAAAGCTTTTAAGAGAAATAGTGTGCAGGGCGAGAACATAGAAGAATTTAGCCTTTAAAAGAGCTTTGTCTGTGAATTGAAAAAATCTTAAAACTATCTAATTTCAAAAGATGAGATACTGTTTTTTTTAGTACTTTTAGTCTGCTAAAATTAGAACACTATGATTCGTAAAACGGTACCCAATGTTACCGAAGCTTTGGTTGGTATCAAAGATGATATGACCTTTATGCTTGGAGGGTTTGGCCTATGTGGCATTCCCGAAAATACTATTACAGAGCTTGTAACATCAAATATCAAAGGTCTTACCTGTATATCCAATAACGCAGGAGTTGATGATTTTGGATTAGGGCTTCTACTTCAAAAGAAACAAATCAAAAAAATGATCTCTTCTTATGTGGGAGAAAATGATGAATTCGAGCGTCAGATGCTTAGTGGCGAATTAGATGTAGAACTTATCCCACAAGGAACGTTGGCAGAAAGATGTCGTGCAGCCCAGGGAGGTTTTCCTGCAATTTATACTCCGGCAGGTTACGGTACCGAAGTAGCCGAAGGAAAAGAAACTCGAGAATTTAATGGCAAAATGTATGTGTTAGAACACGCATTTAAAGCCGATTTTGCATTTGTAAAAGCCTGGAAAGGCGATGAAGCTGGGAATTTGATCTTTAAAGGAACGGCAAGAAACTTTAATCCTTGTATGTGTGGTGCTGCAAAAATAACAGTGGCCGAGGTAGAAGAATTAGTTCCCGCAGGAACCTTAAACCCAGACCATATACATATTCCGGGTATATTTGTTCAACGAATTTTTCAAGGACAAGATTATGAAAAAAGAATCGAACAACGCACTGTTCGTAAAAAAGAAGAAGTTTAATCTTTTTTTGATAGATGTAAAATCATTTTTATAGTCTATTGAAAAAAGAGTATACCACTTCAAATAATAGTATTTGTTTTTAAAACCTTAAACACACACAAATCATGGCTGCATTAAGATTAGGAGATGAAGCACCAAACTTCATTGCACAGACTACAGAAGGAGAAATAGATTTTCATAATTGGTTGGGAGAAGACTGGGGAATTCTATTTTCACATCCGGCGGATTATACCCCTGTTTGTACTACAGAATTAGGTACAGTATCAAAATACACAAATGAATTTAATAAACGCAATGTAAAAGTTGCTGCATTGAGTGTAGATGGCTTAGAATCTCATCACGGGTGGATTAAAGATATTAATGAAACACAAGACACAACAGTTAATTTTCCTATCATCGCAGATGAGGATAGAAAGGTATCAGAATTATATGATATGATTCATCCCAATGCAGATAGTCAACTAACAGTACGTTCTGTTTTTGTAATAGCACCAGATAAAAAGATCAAACTTACAATAACATATCCAGCTTCTACTGGAAGAAATTTTGATGAGTTATTACGCGTTATTGATTCGCTTCAGTTAACAGCATATCATAAAGTAGCTACACCAGCAAATTGGAACCCTGGGGAAGATTGCGTTATTGTACCCTCTGTAGCTAATGAAGAAATAGCCGAATTATTCCCAAAAGGGTATAAAGAGATAAAACCTTATTTAAGGATGACACCTCAGCCTAATTTAAATTAGTAAGTATGAAATAAGCCATAACAATTAAGTTGAAACCCAACCGAAATGATTATATGGCGATTCCATCTGACCATTAAAAAACAATAAATATATAAACAGATGAAATTAGAGTTTACATGCTCTCAATGTAAGATTCAAAATAAATTTAAACCAGTAACAGTAACCAGAGGTGAATTACAAATGAAAATTGGTGATGAAGTGCAGGTTACATGCAAGTATTGTAATAAAGAAGATAAGAAACATATCAATAGAATAGATGCGGTTGTTGATAATAGGAAAATACTCTTTGCACTTATAATAAGTGGAGTAGTTGCTATTGTTCTTTTAAGTTTTTATGGTCTTATAGCTTTGGCTGTGATCTCCATACCATTATTAATATGGATTCAGGAAAGTAAGTCAACCAATCATTTTAATTCATATAAGATTAGAAGAAAATAATTATGTTAGATAAAAACGGAATTGCAAAGCGTATTGCTAAAGAACTACAGGACGGATATTTTGTAAACCTGGGAATAGGTATACCTACATTGGTTGCCAATTATATCCCTCAAGGTATAGAAGTAGAGTTTCAAAGCGAAAACGGAGTCCTGGGAATGGGACCTTTTCCTTTTGAAGGAGAAGAAGATGCCGATATTATAAATGCAGGAAAACAAACTATTACCACAATGCCGGGAGCATCATTTTTTGATTCTGCAATGAGTTTTGGGATGATTCGGGGACAACATGTTGATTTAACAATTTTAGGAGCAATGGAGGTTTCTGAAGAAGGAGATATAGCAAACTGGAAGATCCCAGGTAAAATGGTAAAAGGAATGGGAGGAGCAATGGATCTGGTAGCAAGTGCAGAGAATATTATTGTGGCCATGATGCATACCAATAAAGCAGGAGCGTCTAAATTGCTAAAAAAATGTTCACTTCCACTTACAGGAGTTAGTTGTGTAAAAAAAATAGTTACAAACCTGGCTTTTCTAGAAATCACCGATAAAGGTTTTAAACTTTTAGAAAGGGCACCTGGAGTATCTGTAGAAGAAATTAAGAATGCCACAGAAGGAAACCTCATAATTGAAGGTGATATTCCTGAAATGATATTAGATTGATTTAAATCTAATTCTAGGAATATGGTAACGAATAATAATTAAGTCTCTACGAATAATAAATCAATAAAAGAGTCGTTTAGGTATAACAGGATCCGATTATCTTGTTTTTGAAAGAAAAATACTACACTTTCAAGTGAATTCCTATACCCTTAAACCTTTGCTTTAACCTTTAAAAACCAATAATATGCATTTAAATGTTAAAATTTTGCGTATTTAGTCGATTTTTTTGTGTATTTAAACGTTATTGTTGAAAATATTTTGCATATTAGTGTCCCGATAAAAAATAATGCCCCCTATAAACATTATTTTTTATAAGGATTAAAAAAATTATTAACCCACACAAGTTTCCCCTATTATGAAAAAACGTATAAATCGTCTACAGAAATCGATCAAACCTACAATAGAATTGATTTCAAACTGTGTTTATGTGGCGAAAAAAGTATTTTTGTTGATGTGATTTTTTGTTGTTAATTAATCGCAACCTCCCCAAGTCGCGATGAATGAAACCTGTTAGCCTGTATAAGTTTAACAGGTTTTTTTTATGTCCTTTTCAGACCTCACAGGTCTCCAAGACCTGTGAGGTCTATTTTTTTAATTAGGGTAAGGGTCGTGTTTAATGCAACTTTTTAGAGTAGCTTTCTTTTTTTAACCTATTTTCCCTGCGGGATCGCATGTATTAGTTTTTTGGTATAGTCTCTTTTTGGGTTTTCATAAATCAAATCCGCATCTCCTTGTTCCTCTATTTTACCTTTATTCATGACCAATAACTGATCAGACATATATTTTACCACAGCCAGATCATGTGATATGAAGATGTAGGTAAAACCAAAATTACTTTTTAACTCATTTAGTAAGTTAAGTACTTGTGCTTGTACAGAGATATCTAACGCACTTACAGACTCATCGCAGATAATAAGTTTTGGCTGTAAAGCTATTGTACGCGCAATACCGATGCGTTGTCGTTGTCCACCACTAAACTCATGTGGGTAACGGTTAAAATGTTCCTCGGTTAAGCTTACTCGCTCTAGTAATTCTATTACTTTTTGCTTTCGTTCTTTGTCATTGTTGTATAAATTATGTGCCTGCATAGGTTCCATAATTGCTTTTCCAACAGTTAATCTTGGATTTAGTGATGCAAAAGGATCCTGAAATATCAACTGAATTTCTTTTCGAAGACTTCGTATCTCAGAAGATGATAATTGTGTGATATCTTGCCCTTTGTATATAACCTGACCTCTATTGGCTTTATCTAATTGTAAAATGGTATTTCCTAAAGTGGATTTACCACAACCCGATTCTCCTACGAGCCCCAAAGTCTCACCTTCATAGAGCTTAAAACTCACATCATCTACAGCTTTAAATTCTGCTTTTCCAAATAAACCAACCTTAGAAAAATAACTTTTTTCTACATTTATAACTTCTAGTAGGGGTGGTTGACTATACAAGTTTTGATGATGCTGTTGTCGCTGTTCTTTAGTAATGATTTCCTTTTTTTGATCTGTATCCTCAAAAAAATCCGCAATAGTTGGTAGTTTTTGATATCTAACATTCATTGGGGGCCTTGCATTAATTAATGCTTTGGTGTATTCTTTTTGAGGAGTGTGAAAAATAGTATCGGTTGTTCCGTATTCTATCATCTTTCCTTGATACATAACCAAAACATGATCTGCAACTTCTGAAACTAGTGAGAGATCATGAGAAATAAATAAAATACTCATTTTATATTCTTCCTGCAGGCTTTTTAATAAGCCGATAATTTCTTTTTGTACTGTTACATCAAGTGCCGTTGTAGGTTCATCTGCAATAAGAAGCTTTGGTTTACAAGCAATAGCCATAGCAATCACGATGCGTTGTTTTTGACCTCCGCTTAATTGATGAGGATATGATTTGTAAGCCCGATCAGGTTCAGGAAGTTTTACTTTTTCGAATAAAGAAAGTACTTCTGCTTTTATTTCTACTTTAGACAGTGATGTGTGCTGAAATAAGATTTCTGCGACTTGTTTTCCGCATTTCATAGAAGGGTTTAAAGAACTCATAGGTTCCTGAAAAATCATAGCGATCTCATTACCACGAATCGCTCTATATTCTTTTTCATTAAAACTTAATAAAGAGATATCATCATAGATAATATTCCCTTTAGTGATTTTAGAAATTTTATTAGGTAGTAGCCCCAGGATGGCTAATGAAGCTACAGATTTTCCGCTTCCAGATTCACCTACAACTCCTAATATTTCATTTTCATGAATGTCGAAAGAGATGTCGTAGAGTACTTGATTTTCTTTTTCTTCAGATAAAAAAGAGACACAAAGATTTTGTACAGAAAGCAGTGTAGTATTATCCATAACTTAAACGTTAGGTAAATTTAGGAAATTCAACGCTTTCACAGATTTCTTTTTGCAACTATTTTGGTGTGATATTTGTTATCTTTACCTGTCAAAATATATTATGAGGTTACTAAAACTTTCTCTTCGTACACGAATTTTTATTTCCATGACTATCTTGGTATTACTAGCTTCAATTTTGATTGCTGCCGTTACGATCTATCAATATAAAGAAGAGGCAGAAGAATATCATCAGGGACGATTAGAAAGAAAAGAAGAACGAATTCAGATCACAATTAATAATGTATTAAAAAGGACAACTTATCCTGTAAATAAGGAAAATATAGCATTAATTTTTAGAGAAAAAGATCGCATTTATCAAATTTCTGAAGAACATTCTATGCCTATTAATATTTATGGGCTTACGGGAAAATTATTGGTTAAATCAGAAGGTGGATTTGCAAAAGATACTACCGATATCCAAATCAACCCTATTATTTTAGATACATTGGCTTCGCTTTATAATAAGAAGTATTTGGTAAAATCTGAAAAAAATGGAGAACGATTTTTAACATCCTATACCTATATTACAGATGTTAAATCAAAACCTTTAGGGATTCTACATTTACCATATCTTGAAGATGATGATTTAATCACAAGAGAATTGTTAGAGTTTTTGCAACGTCTGGGGCAGGTGTATTTACTAATGCTTTTAGTGGCAATTGTTCTGGCTTATTTTTTGTCAAAGTACATTACGAGATCCTTAAAGACAATTTCTGAAACTATAGACCAGACCCGATTAGATAAGCGAAATAAACGAATAGATATCGGTGATGCAAGTGAAGAAATTTATTCACTGGTAAATGCTTATAATAGTATGATCGATGAACTTGAACAAAGTGCTGCAATGCTTGCCAAAAGCGAGCGAGAGGCAGCATGGAGAGAAATGGCAAAACAGGTAGCACACGAAATTAAAAACCCATTAACGCCAATGCGGTTAACAGTGCAGAGTTTTCAACGTAAATTTGACCCCAACGACCCTAAAATTCAACAAAAACTTCAAGAATATAGCGATACTTTGATCCAGCAGATCGATACGATGAGTTCTATCGCTTCTGCATTTTCTAATTTTGCACAGATGCCTGCACAAAAAAGTGAGACTCTAGATGTGGTAAAGATCATAGGGCTGGCATTGGATATTTTTAACGAGGACTATATTATTTTTCCTTCAGAAAAAGAAAAAATCATTGCTAAGTTTGATAGAACACAATTGATAAGAGTAGTCACTAATTTAGTAAAAAATGGTATACAGGCAATTCCCGAAGATCGTATCCCCAAAATTATTGTGGATGTATTCTCAGAGAATGGAGAAGTTCTTATTACAGTCGCTGATAATGGAATTGGGATAACCGAAGAAAATACTAAGAAGGTTTTCGAACCTAAATTCACAACCAAAACCAGCGGTATGGGACTTGGATTAGGAATGGTAAAAAATATTGTGGAAACCTATAATGGAAGTATTACCTTTACATCAAAAGAAGGAAAAGGCACTGTTTTTAAAGTTAGATTTCCAAAAGAATAATGTCTTACTTCGATGATTTCTAATATAAATGTTATCATCTACTGATACAGAAGATTTTGGAATAGGGATGTATTTTTACCTGTATTTTGAAAGAGATTTATAAAACAATAAACAACATATAATAAACAACATAAATTACAATGTATAATAATATTCTAACATCTCAGGATAATGGGGTTACTAAGATTACGATCAATCGTCCATCAAAATTAAATGCTCTTAATAAAGAGACTATTCAGGAATTACATGCGGCTTTTAGAGTTGCCAACCTCGATACAGATACTAAAGTTATTATCATTACAGGAAGTGGTGAAAAAGCATTTGTTGCAGGTGCAGATATTAGTGAATTTGCAGATTTTTCGGTATCAGAAGGAGGGAACCTGGCCACAAAAGGACAAGAGCTTCTTTTTGATTTTGTTGCCAATCTTTCTACACCAGTAATTGCTGCTGTAAATGGATTTGCTCTGGGTGGTGGTTTAGAATTAGCTATGGCGGCTCATTTTAGAATTGCTAGTGATAATGCAAAAATGGGATTACCAGAAGTTTCTTTAGGAGCAATACCTGGTTATGGTGGCACACAGCGTTTGCCACAGTTAGTTGGTAAAGGTAGAGCTATGGAAATGATAATGACCGCAGGAATGATCGATGCTAATCATGCATTGCAATACGGACTGGTAAATTATGTAACTGCTCAGGACGAATTAATACCATTAGCAGAAAAGTTAGCGGGAAAAATTATGAAAAACTCATCTGTAGCGATTGGTGCAGCCATTAAAGCTATAAATTCTGGGTATGAAGATGGTGTAAATGGATATGAAACAGAGATTCAACAATTCGGAAACTGTTTTGGTACCGAAGATTTTAAAGAAGGAACTACAGCATTTTTAGAAAAACGTAGAGCTGATTTCCCGGGAAAGTAAATTAGAATATTAATAAAAAGGATAAAGACTTCATGGGTATATACCCATGAAGTCTTTTTTTACCTAATATAATACATTCTTCTACCTGTAGAAATTCATCTCATCAATATATTCCCATACAGTATGTGGAAGTAAAGGTCTTACATTTTTATTTGTTGCAATAGCTTTTCGAATAAACGTCGAGGAGATTTCCATAATAGGAGCATCAATTCGATGTATTTTGGGATGATCTGTAAATTGAGATGCTACAATTCCTTCAGCAATTCTTGGATATACATAGATGTTATGGTTTTCGAGAATAACTTCATGATTTTTCCATTTATGAAAACTCTTTAGGTTATCCTCTCCCATAATAAGATGAAATTGATCCTTCGGGTATTTTTCCTGTAAGTGTGCAAGTGTATGCACGGTATAATTAGGTTGAGGTAGTTTAAATTCTACATCACTAGGTTTTAATTTTGGATACGATTGTGTTGCTCGATATACCATCTCATAGCGATGATGGTTATCTAGTAGCGAACTTTTCTTCTTATGAGGATTATGAGGAGTTACCACCATCCATAACTCATCAAGATCAGAGAACTCAGCCATATGATTGGCGATTGCTAAATGACCGATGTGAATGGGATTAAACGTCCCAAAATACAATCCGATTTTTTTCATAGAAAACAATCATTTTTTTATTCCTGTAAAACAAGAACTCCTACGTCTGGAAACCTATTTGAAAAGAAACTTTTTAACCAGTTGATATACTTCGTTTTTAGCTTTTTCTAGATCATCATTCGTTATGATAGCGTCAAACTGAGGAGCAGTAGCCATTTCGGTAGAGGCTTTGGCAACTCTCATATTGATTTTATCTTCGGATTCAGTTTTACGTTTCTTCAAACGAATTTTGAGTTCTTCAATACTAGGTGGTTTTACAAAAATTGCCAACGTACGATCTGGATATATGCTTTTAATATCTAAACCACCCACAACATCGATATCAAAAATCACATGTTTGCCGTTATTCCAAAGTCGTTGTACTTCGGTTTTTAATGTTCCATAAAAATTATCCCGATATACCTCTTCCCATTCTAGAAATTCTTCGGCTTTAATCTTGTCTTTAAACTCTCTTAATGATAAAAAGTAATAATCTTTTCCATGAACTTCTCCTCCTCGAGGCTGTCGAGAAGCTGCAGAAATAGAAAATCCGAGATTTAATTCTTCTTGATTAAGCAAGTATTTAACTAAAGTAGTTTTTCCACTTCCAGAAGGTGCCGAAAGTACAATAAGTTTACCTTGGTTCATTTACAACACGTTTAGTAATTGTTCTTTAATTTTTTCGAGCTCATCTTTCATCTGAACTACTAGTTGTTGCATGGGGGCATAATTAGATTTACTGCCGATAGTATTAATTTCACGACCTATTTCCTGAGTGATAAAACCAAGTTTCTTTCCATTAGAATCCGAAGAATTTAACGTAGTAGTAAAATACTCTAAATGATTTGCCAATCGAACTTTTTCTTCTGTAATATCAAATTTCTCAAGATAATAAATCAACTCCTGTTCAAAACGATTTTGATCGACCTCTTCTTTTAAATCAGATACAGCTTTGTGTAGTCGTTCTCTAACCGCTTCCATACGTTCAGGATCCATTTGTATAACTCTATCAAGGAGTTCGCTTATATTTTTAACACGAATATTGAAATCTTTTTCTAATGCTTTTCCTTCATCGATTCTATAATTCTCTATCGCTGTTAACGCTTTGGTAAGTTCATCTTTTATCGCATTAAATTCTTGCTCATCGATTTGTTCACGTTCTGTTTTTAAAGCATCAGGCATACGAACGGCCATTTTTAATAACTCTATAGTGTCACCTTCGTGCACATTTGATAATTGTCTGATGTATTCTTTTACAATAGCTTCATTAACCTTGTTTGAAGTTTCTTCTCCTGTTGCTTCAACATATAATCCAAAATCAACCTTACCTCTTGCTAGTTTTTTTGCAATAGTATTTCGCATTTGAAGCTCCTTTTCACGGTATTGTGAAGGGATCCTTGCATTAAGATCTAAGTTTTTACTGTTAAGTGATTTAACCTCAATCGTTATTTTTTTTGTAGGTAGCTGAAGGATAGACTTCCCGAAGCCTGTCATAGATTTGATCATAGAATTATGCTAAAAGTTGCACGAAGATAATGAAAAGTCTTAACAACGACATCTTAACTCATAAAACCAAATTTTATAATCCCGACTGTTGTCATTATTTTTTGGCCAGTTGAAAACGAAATGTTTAAATACATACAAATAATCCAAAAAAGTTAAATATATAACAATTTATTTGCTTAATGATTAGTGTTTTAATAGTTTTAAGGTTCAACTTAAATATACTCATTATGAAAACTTTTAAATTAGCTATGCTGATAGTTATTGCTATCGGTATGGCAAGATGTTCCAGTGACGTTGAAAATGATATTCAACAAGACACTACAATTACGCAACAGGATATATCTCCCGAAATTTTATCAAAATTACAGAGTATGGGGTTTGACACGGATAAAACATCCGTTACATTCGCTAAGGGAGGATATATTGTAGACGGAGATATTTTTATCACCGAAGAAACATTGAAAGAAAATAACTTTCAAAAACAAGCTTTTTATACCATTGTTGATTGCAACAGGGCAGGTAATATTCGTATTCAGAATGCTTTAGGTAATAATGCCGCAGGACAAGGATTTCAAAGAGGTATTGACTTATGGAATAGAGTTAATAGAACAACTTTACGTTTGATACCTGTAAATAACAATCCCGATATTTTGGTTCGTTTGGCAAATCCTGGTGAAATAGGAGGCTGGGGTCTTGGAGAATTTCCTACTAATGGAGTAGAAGGAGGTTTGATTATATTAAACCTTAATGAACCTAGTATTGATGGAGATCCGGTAACAGCTAGAGAATGGGGGAACATATTAACTCATGAAATTGGGCATAATATTGGATTTCTTCATGCAGAGCAAGGGTTTTTTGGTACACAAATACCGGGAACACCTAATGTGGATCCTAATTCGATTATGACTTCTGGATCAAACCCGAATGTGGTATTTAATGCTAATAATGTTTCTAATTTTGATAGAAGAGCCGTAAGACGAATGTATAGCAATAGAAATAACAGATTGTGTAACTAATCGAGTACACTAATAAATTAAGAGACTGTCTGAAAAAAATATTTGGGCAGTCTTTTTATTTTTGTGGTATTACCAAACCTTGAGAAAAAGTAACTTCAAAGGTTAATTATCATGGTGATTTTATCTATGTATTTTTCTTTTTCGAGAAAAAAATTCTCAATAATTCCGGATTCCTTGAACCCCATTTTTTTATATAAACTAATACCAGGAAGATTCGTGGCGTAAACTTCTAGCCATAGTACTTTTAATATTTCATTTTCTTTTGACCATTCTAATACATTTTGAATCAAAAGAGTACCGATGCCCTGGTTTTGCCATTGGGTATGAATTCCCATTCCAATCATGGCAGTGTGTTGCATTTTTTTACGCCAACTACCTGTAAGGTCTATGTTTCCAATAATATCACCGTCACTTTCGGCTACCAATAATAAACTATTGGATTGTTGATGAAGGTTTTGAATAAGCTCACTTTCTTCTTTTATCGTATTAGAGTATTCGTAATCAAACAAAGGAATAGTACTAGTGTTTTTAAGATACTCTAGTTTTAATGCTAATAATTGCTTGGCATCTGCCGAGGTTGCTTCTCTAATTAAAAGAGGTTTTCCTAATTTGGTATGATATGTTTTCGAGATAAAGTTCAATCGATATTATGCGTCGGGATTCTTATCCCGAATTTTTTTATAAAGTTTAATGCCCATCATAAGTATAATTGCGAGTGATAGTATCCCTACAACTCCATATATCCAGTTTACTGCATCTCGAACGATAACCAGAAAAATGACCGAAAAGAGAATGATTGTTGAACCTTCATTCCACATTCGCATTTGCCCAGATGACCATTTTACTATATCAAGCTGCAGTTGTTTATAGATATGATGGCACTTAAGATGATACATAATAAGTAAAACTACAAATCCAAGCTTAACATGCATCCAGGGTTGTTGTAGCCAAGCAGGCATTAAAATAAGTAACCAAATTGCAAATAAAGTTGCTAATATAGCAGAAGGCCAGGTGATAATAAACCAAAGACGTTTGGCCATTAATTTAAGTTGTTTACCTAATATGTTTCGATCAGGTAGAGGCTTTTGAGAAGCTTCTATTTGATAGATAAATAGCCGGGGAATATAAAATAGCCCGGCAAACCATGTGATCACAAAGATCAGGTGCAAGGATTTTATGTAATTATAATATTCGAGCATTTATTTCTAGTATGATAGCATTCTTTTTATCCACTCGGGATGTGATAGTAGTCTAAATCTAATTTCAAAAGTATTAAATAATTATGTACTGTCAACTTGGTTCGAGTCGAGAAATAAGTAATTTTTTAAATGACTATGATTTTTACGTTCTGACAAAATGTTAACGGGACGTGATTTAAGCTTCTTTCGAATTACTTACTTTTTGTAGAGAAAATGGTATTTGATTAGTTTTGATATCAAAAAACTAGCAAATCAGCTTATATTTACCCTAAAACAAAAACGTGATTTATGGATAAATTTACGTTAATAACAATTTTGAACATAATTAATTTCAACAAAGATTGAATACTATATTATTAGGTTTTGCAATTATTGTCAGTGGAAGTATAGGATATTTTATAAGTATCGCATTAGTCACTACTTCTTTTTATAAGAATCGCGCAAATAACTATCTCTCCCTATCATTGTTTTTGCTAACAAGTTTGACTTTATTTGGGTGGTTTGATATAGAAGATACGGTTTTGGAATTTTTAAACAATCCTGTATTGGAGTACCTATTTGGAGTTACTCTATTTACCTATTTTCTAATTCAAATTCAACATAAGTATCTTAAAGAAAGTTGGTATAAATGGCTTTATCTTCCCTTCATTTGCTCTTTGATTATAGAAACTATTCTTTATTTAGATACTATTTTTAACTTCTATAATTCGGATTTTGTTGATCTGCAATTTCATATTATGGATAATGCATCATTTGTCTATAATGTGTTTTTAATCTTTTGGGGAAGGAAATTAATAAAAGGTTCTCATACTATTTCAGAAGATAAAAAGAGTTGGCTATTAAGATTAAACCTTTTTATAATATGCATTATTATATGCTGGCTTTTATCTACTATAGAGTTCTATGTATTTGATTCAGAATATGCTACAAGTTTTCTATGGATACTGCTTTCCTTTTTATTGTGGTGGGTATTATATTACGGAGTGTTCAAACTACAGATAATAGTTCAAAAAGACGAAATACACCAATATTTGGTTTCAAAAAAAACACATAATACTCAGGCAAAAAAGAAAATAAGAGAGACTACTGTTTCTAAAATTATTACCTCGCTTTATATACTAATGGAAGAGGAAGAGTTATATAAAAACCCTCTTTTAAGCAGGTTAGATCTGGCAAATCGGTTAGGAACAAGCGAAGGGTATTTATCTCAAATCATAAATCAGGAAATCAATAAAAGTGTTATTCAGTTTGTAAATGAATATCGAATTGAAGCAGCTAAAAACTTATTGCATGATCCGGTATTTAATAAATATTCTATCGAAGCTATAGGTATGGAAGCTGGTTTTAAATCTAAGAGTGCTTTCTATAGTGCTTTTAAAAAGAGCTTAGGGATGTCTCCAGGTGCTTTTAGAAAACTTCAAAAAACGTCCTGATTCGTATAATCTTATTGTTTCAGGACTTCTTCAATCCCAAAATCACCTTTTTATTTTTTTGATACAGATACTTTTATCTCAGTAAATCAAAAAATATAAAATGACAATATTTAAAAAGATTAAAGTAGCTTTTGTTTCTCTTTTAGTAATGAATTCATATCTCGTATTTTCTCAAAACGCAAAAGAAGTATCTGTAGAAAAATCAGTTTTTGGGATTCAAACTGGATTATTAGGTATATGGGCTCACAATGAATTAAAATTATCAAATCAAGTTGCTTTACGAAGTGAAGTTGGTTTAGGAGGTCTTAATACAGCAAACATTAGACCTGTGTTAGCATTAGAACCTCGTTGGTACTACAATCTAAAAAAGCGTGCTGATAAGAATAAAAGAATAGATGGTAATAGTGGTAATTACATATCTCTCAGAGCCCGTTATCATTTTCATAGTACTGAAGATGCTAAAAAATCTAATCTATATCATTTATTGACTGTTGCTACTTGGGGAATTAGAAGAAACATTGGCAAGCATTTTAATTACGAAGCTGGAGTTGGTACAGGGCTTGGTTTTGAGAAAGGGAATGACAGAGAGGTTAATTTCTTGGTGCCTTATGCTACCTTCACTATCGGATATCGTTTTTAGCAATTTTCGTAATCTTTAAATAGTACAGAATACCGTTTTCTTTCGATCAAGTGTTTTTCTGAATAGATCATCAAACTTTACAATTTTCAACTATAATAATTTCAAAAATAAAACTATGATGAATTCATATATTAAGATAAAAACAGAAATAATAAAGTATGTTAAAGCGTGTTTGCTAATACTCGTTTTATTAATTTTTACCACCTGTCAATCTGATGATGATACACCTTCTCCTATAGTAGATCCAATTAATGGTTTTTGGGTATCAGCCGAAAAAGGGTGGATTTTTGAATTTACTGACGGTAAAGATATATTTTATAATATAAATACTGCGGGATGTTCAATTCAGGATGATGATTTTGTTCCTGAAGAATTTTTTGGATTAAAATTAGATCTGGTGAGCGAAAATGAGCTAATAGCATCTACCGACTTATCAGATTCAGATGTGAAATTTACCCGGTTACCAAATCAAAATCCAAACTGTTTGCCAGATCAGATTTCTGCTACAGAAGATCCACAGGTTAATTTTGATCATTTCTGGAATATTTTTAATGACCACTATGCTTTTTTCGAAACTAGAAATGTAGACTGGTCTCAATATGAGAATTTAAGAGATCAGGTTACAGCTGAGAACTTATATGATATTGTAGAAGAGCTAGTCCTTTTGTTAGAGGATGAACATGTAGGTGTCACAGATGAAGATAAAGATATTCAAATTGAACCAGGAGAGCCAAAATTATTAGAAAGACTAAATGCTAACCTAAGTGAAGATCTCATTATAGAGAATATAGACGATTATGATGCTCTTGCAAGTCAAAAAGTGACAACAATAGTAACAAAATATTTAGGGGGGAATTATGAAATAGATGACAATGGGAATATTCTATGGGGATTGATCAATGATGATATTGGATACATTAATATTGTAAAGATGGAAGGATATGGTACAAATTTTAGTGATGAGTTGACCGCATTAAATGCTGTATTAGATACGATGATGAACGATCTTAAAGCATCAGGAGTTTCTAAACTAATTATTGACATACGTTTTAATGATGGAGGTCATGATACTGCAGCCTTAAATATGGTATCCCGTTTTATGGATCAGGAGCGAATTTCATATTTTAAAAAAGCTAGATTAGGTAACGGTTTTACCGAAAATAAATCCTTTTCTGTAGGACCTCGTGGAGATTTTCAATTTACAGGAGATATCATATTGCTCACAAGTCCCTATAGTATAAGTGCAGCAGATCTTTTTGCTTTATGTATGAAAGATTTACCGTATGTGACCATTGTAGGAGAAAATACTGCTGGTGCTTTTTCTACTATTCTTACGCATGTATTGCCTAATGGAGCAGAAGTAGGACTATCGAATGAAATATATACTGATGCACAAGGAGAAGTTTTTGAAGTTATTGGTATCGGTCCTGAAAAAGAAGAAAATCGAATACCATTTTTGTCAACCTTAGATTTTCAAGAAGAAAAAGATAGGGGGATAGAACGTGCTTTGGAATTACTTAGTAATTAGACAGTTTATTCAGCGCGCTTCAAGAAGAGAATCCAATTTAAAATAAATTACGCTTGTCGTTAAGTTTAGGTATAACAAAAGTGTTATAGAATATAAACCCGTTGCGCATTTTGATATATCAAAATGCGCAACGGATAATATAAATGCAATAGTATGATCTCATAGCTATTGGTGTTTCCAATGTTCTCGTAATAGCAAAAGAATTTTTTGAATTTATTTTTCTACAAAAAGATAATTAAGCTGCAAGGTGTTGAACTCAGTATTAAAACGTTTAATTTCTTCGGTAATTAATTTGTCAAAATTAGCTAATTGATCATCGATCTTTTTAGTGAGTTCATTTTTTACAGCAATATCTTGTTCTGTAGGACCAAAATCCCCCATACCTACCAAAGAATTTAGGTGTCCTAGTTTATTGGTAAGTTTAATAGGAAAGTTTAAAGGATCCTGATTACTTTTGTTTTTGGTTTGGTATAATGCTTTTTCGATTTCGCCAAATTGTTTTTGTAAGTCTGAAGCCTTTTTTACCAGATCTTTAGTTGCCGAATTGTCTTTATACTGTGTCGAAAATGCTTTAAGCTGGGCGTTAATTTTTCTGATTTTCTTTATAGATTTATGCGCCTTGTCTACTGTTTTATTTATACTGGTAATAAAATCAAATTGCGATTGCATTTGTTGTGATGATGCTTCTGTTCTGGGATCGGCAACAATAGTAAAAGGTTGTTTAGATACTTCTTTCCCATTTACTGCAAGACTTACATTATAATTACCAGGTACAACTTTTGGGCCATTAAGATTTGCCCACCAAAGAATCATACCATCTAATTTTTCTGCTCCCTCTCCTCTCATATTCCAGGCAAATAGTTGTGCACCTTTTTTCTCTATTTTTAATTGATCTTTTTTATCTTTTGCTTTTGTACTAAATGATTTTAGGGTGTCATTTTTAGTATTAAAATAGGTTAAAGAAACTGTATCTTTTGCTGCATCATAATTTTTGAGATAGAAATAAGTCATAACACCAGCGGGATGATTAGTTCCTGCGGTCTTAGAATCTTTAACACTTCCTCCACCCATGCGATAAGAGTTCTTGGGTTTATATAGAATATGATTTTGAGTTTTCATAGTATTGTTTAACTGATGTAAGACTGTTAAATCATCAATTATCCAAAGACTTCTTCCTTGCGTAGCAACAATCAAATTATTATCCTTAATGGTTAGATCTGTAATAGGTACAATAGGTAAATTCAATTGAAAAGATTCCCAGTTTGCTCCATCATTAAAAGAGATATACATACCTGTTTCTGTGCCTGCATATAATACTCCTTTTTGATTGGGATCCTCACGAAGCACCCGTGTAAAATGTTCGTTTTTGATTCCGTTTGTAATTTTTGTCCATGATTTACCATAATCGGTAGTCTTATATAGATAAGGAGCAAAATCCCCTGATTTATATTTAGTACCGGCGATATAACATGTACCTTCTGCAAAAACACTGGGTTCGATACTATTGATCATCATCCATTCTGGCATGCCTTTTGGCGTTACATTGTTCCAGGATTTTCCTCCATCCTGACTTACATGCACAAGACCATCATCACTTCCTACCCAAAGTAAACCTTCTTTGACAGGACTTTCTGCTGCTGCGAAAATAGTACAATAATATTCTACAGATGTGTTGTCTTGTGTGATAGGGCCTCCAGAAGATTTTTGTTTATCAGGGTCATTTCTGGTTAAATCGGGACTAATCACTTTCCAGCTTTGTCCTTCATTTTCGGTGACATGAACATGATTAGAGAATGTATATAGTCTGTTTGGATTATGTTTAGAGAATAGTATTGGGAAATTCCATTGAAAACGATATTTCATGTCCTCTACGCCATGCCCCATAGGATTATCTGGCCATACACTAATAGAGCGTACGGTTTCTGTTTTATGATTTACCCGGGTAAGAAAGCCATCATAACTCCCTCCATAAACAATATCATTATCTTTAGGATCGACAGCAATATGGGCCGATTCCCCTCCGGCTGTACTTTCCCAATCATCTTCAGAAATACTCCATCCTGTACTTCTATGATTGATACGTATAGTAGAATTATCCTGTTGAGCAGCATAGATTCTATAGGGAAAACTATTATCGGTAGTCACTCGGTAAAACTGCGAAGTGGGTTGATTGTGATATGTACTCCAGGTCTCACCACCATCGTATGTAACTTGTGCACCACCATCATCGCCAATTACCATACGTTTTGGGTTTTCTGGAGCAATCCATAGGTCATGGTGATCTCCATGCGGAGCGCGATAACTGCTAAAATTTTTACCCCCGTCTTTACTTTTATGATACGATACATTAACGACATAGACAACATCTATATCTTGGGGATCGGCATAAATACGACTATAATACCATGCACGTTGACGTAAGCTTCTACTACTGTTTAATTGGCTCCAGGTGTCACCGCCATCATCACTGCGATATACCCCGCCTTTTTCTTTATTTTCTACAATAGCCCACACTCGTTCACTATTTACGGGAGAAACAGTTACTCCCATAATTCCTAAAGTATCTTTGGCAAATCCTTTGTGTTGCGAAATCTCATTCCATGTTTGTCCACTATCTGTACTTTTCCAAAGGGCAGAACCTTTTCCTCCAGAACTAAGGCTATATGGTGTTCTTCTTGCATTCCATGTTGAAGCATACAAAATTCGAGGATTATTAGGGTCTAAAGTTAGATCTACTGCTCCAGCATCCTGATTTGCAAACAGTACTTTATTCCATGTTGTTCCTCCATCAATACTTTTATATACACCACGATCTTGAGTAGGTTTATATATATTACCCAATACTGCAGCATATACAATATCAGGATTAGTAGGGTGAATAGTTATTCTCGGGATATGTCTGCTTTTAGGAAGACCAGCTTGCACCCATGTTTTACCAGCATCAACACTTTTCCAGATACCATAACCCGAAGATACATTTCCTCGCAATGTTTTTTCTCCACCACCGACATAGATTACATTAGGATCACTTTTAGATATGGCAATAGCACCAATTGATCCTCCAAAGAAACCATCAGAGATATTTTTCCAGGTACGTCCTCCGTCTGTAGTTTTCCATACTCCTCCACCAGTGGCCCCAAAGTAAAATAAATTAGGTTTTCCTGGTACTCCTGTTACAGCAGCACTTCGTCCGCCGCGAAATGGTCCAATAAGTCTATATTCTAGAGCATCATAGAGTTCCTGATTATACGTTTGAGAGTTGGATGTAAAAATACTTGAGAAAGTAAAAAAGAGTATAAGAATTAGGCTAGCGAATTGTGAATGCATAGTTAGTTGATATTTAATTTAATGGCCCCGCATTTTCAGAGAAATTATAGATAAAATAGATTTGATGGGATACTAAAGTCAGGAATTAAAAATTATTCCAAAAGATTTTCACTTAATTTTAACCTTAACTATTATCGTTATTCTTATCTGCTTTTAGTAGTATATGCAAATTCGTCCCTGATTTGTATGAATTCGTCACAAAGTCTGGGTTGTATTTCCCTTTTTTCTGTTTTTGTTCTAGGTTCGTCACCTTTAAATACGGGTAAACCATAATTTAAAAATGGTTAAACATTGGTTTCGAAATGCTAACTATCTACGTTTATTTTCGAATTCAATTTTGATAAAGTATAAAGGGCTTATTTATAGATTGATAACTTTTAAAGTTGATTAGAGAAGTACAATTTTACGCAAAGAGTGTGTTTTTTCTAATCATTATATATTAAAACATAAATGAGCTTAGTATGAAAAAAATTACTCTTGCATGCGATTGTAAATTAAAACTTAATCTATTTATTGTATTTCTTTTTTTTAATGTTGTTGTAAAAGTTCAAGCACAATGTTCAAATTTATTGACCAATGGAGGTTTTGAAGACATAACCACGGGTTTGATTAATGGTGATAATCTTTTTGCTGATATTTCTCCATGGATATCATCTGGGGGTGTACCTAGTATAGTTCGAGTAGATGGAGCAGGAGGGTATGACTATCCAGCACCAAGTCCAGAGGAAGATACAGATGCTACCACGGGAGCAGGAGTTTTTCAGCACTATTTCGATATATTTGGATCAACTACAATTTATCAAACATTTACACTTAGTACTCCTTCAACAATTACGTATTCAGGGTATTTTTCTACCCGCGATAATCTAAATGGACAAGGTAGTATTTCAATATATAATGGTATTGGTACTGCAGGAATTGTTGAAGATACCTCGACAGTTCTAACTATCATTTCTAATGGCGATTCTACAAATACTCCTTGGTTTTTTGTACAACGCACAGTGTCACTAGCAGCAGGAACATATTCATATGCCGTGTTTATGAACCAGAATATTAATTTTGATGGGGCTACGGTAAATGCAGTTCCTTCTGCTCCTGTAGTTAGCACTCCTGTTACCTATTGTGTAGGCGCTACTTCTAGTGCATTAACGGCTACAGGCAGTAATTTATTATGGTATACTGTTTCTAGTGGAGGTACAGGAAGTGCAATTGCCCCAACGCCAAGTACAGCTACTGCTGGAAACACTTCCTATTATGTAAGTCAAAGTGTGAATGGTTGCGAGAGTTCTCGTTCCGAAATTGTAGTTACGGTAAATGCAGTTCCCTCTGCTCCTGTAGTTAGTACTCCTGTTACCTATTGTGTTGGTGCTCCAGCGAGTGCATTAACTGCTACAGGCAGTAATTTATTATGGTATACTGTTTCTAGTGGAGGTACAGGAAGCGCAATTGCCCCAACCCCAAGTACAGTTACCCCAGGAAACACTTCCTACTATGTAAGTCAAAGTGTGAATGGTTGCGAGAGTTCTCGTTCCGAAATTGTAGTTACGGTAAATGCAGTTCCCTCTGCTCCTGTAGTTAGTACTCCTGTTACCTATTGTGTTGGCGCTACGGCCAGTGCATTAACGGCTACAGGCAGTAATTTATTATGGTATACTGTTTCTAGCGGTGGTACAGGAAGCGCAATTGCCCCAACCCCAAGTACAGTTACCCCAGGAAACACTTCCTACTATGTAAGTCAAAGTGTGAATGGTTGCGAGAGTTCTCGTTCAGAAATAGTGGTTACGGTAAATGCAGTTCCTTCTGCTCCTGTAGTTAGTACTCCTGTTACCTATTGCATTGGTGCTACGGCCAGTGCATTAACGGCTACAGGCAGTAATTTGTTATGGTATACTGTTTCTAGCGGTGGTACAGGAAGCGCAATTGCCCCAACCCCAAGTACAGTTACCCCAGGAAACACATCCTACTATGTAAGTCAAAGTGTGAGTGGTTGTGAGAGTTCTCGTTCAGAAATAGTGGTTACGGTAAATGCAGTTCCCTCTACTCCTTTGGTTAGTACTCCTGTTACCTATTGTGTTGGTGCTACGGCCAGTGCATTAACGGCTACAGGCAGTAATTTGTTATGGTATACTGTTTCTAGCGGTGGTACAGGAAGTACAATTGCCCCAACCCCAAGTACAGCTACTGCAGGAAACATATCCTACTATGTAAGTCAAAGTGTGAGTGGTTGCGAGAGTTCTCGTTCCGAAATAGTGGTTACGGTAAATGCAGTTCCCTCTGCTCCTGTAGTTAGTACTCCTGTTACCTATTGTGTTGGTGCTCCAGCGAGTGCATTAACTGCTACAGGCAGTAATTTATTATGGTATACTGTTTCTAGCGGTGGTATAGGAAGCGCAATTGCCCCAACCCCAAGTACAGTTACTGCAGGAAACACATCCTACTATGTAAGTCAAAGTGTGAGTGGTTGTGAGAGTTCTCGTTCAGAAATAGTGGTTACGGTAAATGCAGTTCCTTCTGCTCCTGTAGTTAGCACTCCTGTTACCTATTGCATTGGTGCTACGGCCAGTGCATTAACGGCTACAGGCAGTAATTTGTTATGGTATACTGTTTCTAGCGGTGGTACAGGAAGTACAATTGCCCCAACTCCAAGTACAGCTACTGCAGGAAACACATCCTACTATGTAAGTCAAAGTGTGAGTGGTTGCGAGAGTTCTCGTTCAGAAATAGTGGTTACGGTAAATTTATTACCGACTATTAATATCACAAATCCACCTACTTGTTTAGCTAATTCAACAAGTTATTCTTTAGAAGTGACTGTCAGTTCAGGAAATGTGACAAGTACTTCTGGGATAGTAAGTAATATTTCGGGAAATGTCTGGAATATTAGAGGAGTAACATCAGAAACTGATATTGATGTTACAGTTACAGAGGTTACAGGTTGTCAAGAAACAGTATCAATCAATGCACCTTTATGTGTTACAGATATTGCAAATTTGGATCTCACTAAGACAGGAGAATATATAGATGAAAACGGTAATGGTATTACTGATGCAGGAGATCAGATAGAATATACATTCACTGTAGAAAACACAGGAGCAGTAGATGTTACAAATATTGTTCTTGTCGATGATCTATCAGGAATAGAGGTTTTTGGCGGTCCTATTGATCTAGCTGTTGGTGAAATAGATACAGATAGTTTTACGGCTACTTATATCTTGACAGAAGACGATATAATTTCTGGTATGGTTACGAATCAGGCTTTAGTAATGGGCGTTGATTTAAATGGTAGAGATGTGATAGATATATCTGATGACCCATTTGACGATACTGATGTGGATATGGATAATGATGGTGACTTTGAAGATGAAACTGTGCTTATACTTGCATCGAATACAGGGATTACTATATACACAGGGATGTCTCCAAATGGAGATGGTGTTAATGATGAGTTTAGGATAATAGGGTTAAATAATTTTCCTGAAAATACCTTACAGATATTTAATCGCTGGGGAGTTAAGATATTCGAAAGAGATCGTTATGAACAATCTGGTGTAAAATTATTTGATGGTATAAGTGAAGGCAGAGTTACAGTACAAGAAGAGGAAAAACTTCCTGTTGGCACATATTATTATATGCTAGAATATAAAAATGCTAGCGGCACTACTATGGCTAAGGCTGGTTATTTTTATATAACCAGATAAGCCTTTAAAATAATATCAAAACAATATTCCCCCTAAATCAAAATACCAATGGATAAGAGATTAAATATAAGTATTCTACCTATACTTTTTTTAACCGTTTTGTTGAGTTCAGCTCAGCAGGATGCACAGTATACTCAGTATATGTATAATACAATTAGTGTGAATCCTGCCTACGCAGGTAGTCGAGGGGTACTAAGTTTTATGGGGCTTCATCGTAGTCAATGGGTTGGCTTAGATGGTGCTCCAAAAACACAGACTTTAACTTTTAATACACCACTCGACTATAGTAAAATGATGGGATTAGGAGTCTCAATAATTAACGATAAGATAGGGCCTTCTAAGGAGACTTATTTTAATATTGATTTTTCATATAATATACCAGTTTCAAGAGAAGGAAAATTAAGTTTTGGTATAAAAGCTGGAGGGCATTTATTAAACGTTGATCTTCAGGAATTGACAAGATTTAATGAAAATGACATAGCATTTGAAAATAGCATAAATAATAAGTTTAGCCCTAATGTTGGAGCTGGAATTTACTATCATACAAACCGTTTTTACTTAGGATTAAGTGCTCCTAATTTATTAGAAACAGATCATTTTGATGAGAGTGTTACTACTAATAATAGTACTAAGGCAAGTTTTTTGGCAGAAGAACGTATTAATTATTATTTGATAGCTGGCCATGTATTTGATGTAAGTGATGATGTGAAATTTAAACCAGCAATATTGGGAAAATTAGTGTTTGGAACCCCTTTACAGGTGGATGTTTCTGCTAATTTATTGTTATATGACCGCTTAACATTAGGAATAGCTTATCGATGGGATGCAGCAATGAGTGGCATGGTGGGTTTTCAGGTATCAAAGGCTATGATGATTGGTTTTGCGTATGATAAGGAAACTACAAAACTAGGCAAAACACAGTTCAACGATGGAAGTTATGAAATAATGTTGCGATTTGAACTTTTCAAGAAAGATGATAGAATACTAACTCCTCGTTTCTTTTAACAAAAAATTTAATTCTAATAGTAAGATATGAAGAAATATTTACTAAAATCACAATTAATTTTTGCAATACTATTGATTGGTAATACTTCTGTTTTTTGTCAACAAAAAAAAATAGAAAAAGCCAAAATGCAATATGAAAAATATCGATATATTGATGCTAGAGAAACCTATCTTAAAATAGTAGAAAAAGGATACAGAAGTGTAGAAGTTTTTACTAATTTAGGGAATACTTATTATTTTAATGGAGAATTTGAAGATGCATTAAAATGGTATAAAGAATTAGTGGATTCTTATCCTGATCAGGTAGAGCCAGAATATTATTATAGATACGCTCAATCACTAAAAGCTGTAGAGAAGTACGAAGATTCTGATATATATATGCGAAAATTTGCTGAGCTTAGAAATGATGATAATCGAGCAAAATTATTTTTGAATACACCTGATTACTTAAAGCAGATTGAAGATAAATCTGATAGATATCAGATAGAAAATATGCCTACTAATTCTGTATTTGCCGATTTTGGAACAGCCTTTTTTGGAAAATATATTGTATACAGCTCATCAAAAGATTCATTGATGTTAAATAAGAATATTCATAAATGGACAGGAGAAGCTTTTTTAGATCTTTTTATGGCAGAATACGATACAGAAAGTAGTAGCTTTTCAAAAATCAAGAGCTTCGATAAAGTCATAAATTCAAAATATAATGAGTCAACACCGGTATTTACAAAAGATGGAAAAACCATTTATTTTACGAGAAATAATTTTGAAGAAGGTAAACTGGGTCGTGATCAAGGAGGAATAAGTAATTTAAAAATATATCGCTCCTATAAAAATGATCAGGAACAATGGACTACACCACAAGATTTACCATTTAATAGTGATGAATATTCTGTGGCACACCCTACGTTGAGTAGTGATGAGAAAACATTATATTTCTCGTCAGACATGTCTGGAGGAATGGGGCTTTCTGATCTATATAAAGTGACTATTAATGATGATGGTAGTTTTGGAGAACCTAAAAATTTGGGAGATCGGATTAATACAGAAGGAAAAGAAACATTTCCATTTATAGGAGCAGACAACAAGCTATATTTTTCATCTGATGGACATATGGGGTTAGGAGGATTAGATGTATATGTTACAGCCCTTGATCCACAAAACCAACAAGAAAAACAGGTGATTAATATAGGAAAGCCGATTAATAGCCCAAAAGATGACTTTGCGTTTATAATTGATGATAATACCAAAAGAGGATATTTTTCATCTAATCGAGATGGAGGAAAAGGAAGAGACGATATTTATAGTCTCGTAGAATTAGAACCGCTACGAAAAGAAATTATTTTAGAAGGATATGTAACATTACAAGAAGGAGTATCTGATTCTATCCAAATCACAAAAGTTTCGGTATATGATGGCAAAAATAATTTGATTGAAACCGGAGAAGTAAATAAAGAAGGGTGGTATTCTTACAAAGTATACGAAAATGAAGATTATTTTATTAAAGTAGAGAAAGATGGATATGCCACTGTAGAAAAATTAGTTTCTACTAAAAACCTATCGAAAACACCACTACTAATTCCTGAGATTATACTAAAAAGAAAAGTGATTATTGCTAAAATAGGAGACGACCTCGGAAAACTACTTTCACTTAACCCTATTCATTTTGATTTTAATGACTATTTAATACGTGATGATGCAAAGATAGAATTAGCAAAAGTTATAGAAATAATGCAGCAATATCCAAACATGAAAATCGAAATACGATCTCATACAGACAGTAGGGCTTCTGCCGAGTATAATAAAAAACTAAGTGCTAGACGAGCTAAAAAAACAGAGAATTACATTGCAATTGTTGGTCAAATTGATAGAAGTCGTATTGCCTACAAAGGTTTTGGAGAAGAAGAATTGTTAAATGATTGTGTCACTGATAGCGAATGTTCTGATGAAGAGCATGAAAAAAATAGAAGAAGTGAATTCATTATTGTTCAGTAATTTATAGATTCAAGATGAATTCTGTAGAATAGAGAAGATTGTTAAAAAGGCAATCTTTTTTATTTTGGTACTATCCTATACTTTAAGATTCTCATTTGATCCGTTTTTATAGATTATGAATTGCTCTTATGATTTTCTAATTTTGAAGTATGGTTATAGAAGGTTTTATTCTTGTCTTAAGTTGTTTGGGCGTTATTCAGGCTCTTTTCTTATGCTTTTATCTTTTTACGCTTAAAAAAGGAAATATAAAAGCAAATATATTTTTGGCTTTGGTATTATTGGGATTAACGATACGGATAGGGAAATCTGTTTTTCATAATTATATAGAAGTTGATCCCAGATTAAGAAATTTAGCGATTTCGACTATATTGGCTGTAGGTCCTTTTCTTTGGTTTTACGCAAAAGCTCTTTTTGAGAAACAACAAACATTTTCGAACCAACACTATATTCATTTAATACCTTTTGGATTATTTGTTTTGTGTAGTCCTTTTATTCCTAATAATGGAGATGTGCTCTCATTTGTTGCATATTCTTTGACCCTCCTTCATTTTGGTATCTATTTATTCATTTGCTGGAAAACTATTTTAAAAATTACAAACGATACAAATCCTCAACTTTTAAAATGGTATAGAAATATTGTGGTTGGAGTGAGTTTGATTTGGGCACTGTATGTAGGTATTTTTCTAAGGTTGATCCCATTTTATATTTTAGGCGCTATTTCTTTTTCATTTTTAATATATATGTTTTCTTATCTGCTTTTAAAAAGACATGTTTTTGCTTTAGAAAAATATAGTAACTCCAAAATTGATCGAGAAACCTCTAAAGAATTACTTCATCGTGTAAAGGAACTATTTGAAAATGAGAAAATTTATTTAGATAGTGCTATTTCGTTAAAGACTATAGCAGAAAAATTATCAGTTCCCTCTAGAGAACTATCTCAGGTGATTAATGAAAATGAACAGAAGAATTTCTCTGAGTTTGTAAATCATTTCCGAATAATAAAAGCCAAAAAATTGCTGGTAGATTCTGAGTATGCATTAGAAAAAATTGCAACTATAGCTTATGATTGCGGTTTTGGTAATGTTACATCTTTTAATCTTGCTTTTAAGGCTGAAACTAAGCTTACACCTTCACAGTATAGAACTCAATATAGTGCTGCTTAATTGATTTTTCGTTTTAAAGATCGTGTTTTTTAAAGGATTTTGATCTAGTCTTTTGGATTTTGCGTTCAGAAAAATTTAAAATGACATCAATGAATAAATCAATGTTCTTACTGTTTTTGATTGTGACAGCTTGTACTAAAATTGAAAAACCTTCAGAAGTTTTACAAACAAAAACACATCCAACAAAAGAAATCATTATAGATAGTCTTAAGCATCCCTGGAGCATTGCTTTTTTATCAGAAGAAGAAGTTCTGGTGTCTGAGAAAGATGGAGATTTAGTAAGAGTAAACCTTATTTCAAAAGAAAAAAGAATGATTAAAGGGTTTCCACGTGACCTTACTGATAGTATTAGAGTTATTACAGGAGGTGATAATTCTGGTATTTTTGAAGTATTGTTGGATCCTGATTTCAGCAACAATAAATACGTATATCTTTCGTATGCTGCAAAAAGAAAAGGAGAAGGAAGTGCTACAAAAGTAGTGCGTGCAGTACTAAAAAATGATTCCTTAGTTACTACAAAAACATTGCTCGAAGCCGGGCCTTTTACAAGAGAATATTTTCATTATGGAGGAGGGATGACTTTTGGGCTTGATGGTAAATTATACATTACGATGGGGGAACGATTGTTTAAAGAAATTGATGAACCCGAAATGCCTATTGCTCAAGATATAACCGATAAACGAGGGAAAATCTATCGAATAAACCCTGATGGAAGCATACCTGATGATAACCCTGATTTTGGTACAACCGCGGTTCCTGGAGTTTATGCAATCGGAATTAGAGCTGCACAGGGGATAACAACACATCCAGAAACAGGTGAGATATGGTTTAGCGAGCATGGCACCCGACAAGGGGATGAGGTTAATATGCTAAAGCCTGGAGCTAATTATGGCTGGCCAATTATAACTACAGGAGGTTATCGAAGTAAAGAGTATTATCCTCCTAAAATTGAAGGAGCTGTATTTACGGATCCCATTTGGTATTGGCAGCATACTGTTGCGCCTACCGGACTCATATTTTATACGGGTGATGAATTTCCCGAATGGAAAAATGATTTACTGGTTCCTGGATTGAGTAGAGGAAGTCTGTGGAGATTTAGAATTGAAAATAAAACTATAAAAAGTACCGAGGAATTATTTACTGACGATAGAATACGATCCAGAAAAATAACGCAAAGCCCAGAGGGAAAACTCTATTTACTAACCGATGAACCTAATGGGAAAATCTTAAGAATAAAAAATAATCAATAACCTTAATATGAAGTGATTTAAACTTTTTTTTATTGAAGCGAGAAATCGCTAGTTTTTGATCATTTTGAAGCTTTTTTTGCATTACATAGCAGCGCTACGGAATAATAAAAAATCAAAAAAGGGCAAAAAGAAGCATTTTATAGCCAATTGAGAAAAGTTTAAACCACTTCTTTAATAAAACAAAACACATGAAAACCTATTTTTGGATAACCCTATTTTTAGTTAGCTGTAACATCACCATAGCACAATCAGAAGATGATAATATACGCTCTTCGATTAATAAATATCTGAAGGGAACCTCATACAGCCAACCAGAAGTGATTAAAGAAGCTTTTTATGATGAAGCGAATTTGTTTCTTACTCATAAAGAAAAAAAACTATGGATTGTACCTATTAAAGAATATGCTTCATGGTTTGAAAAAAGGGAGCAAGGAAAATTTAATGGTAGAACAGGTAAAATATTATCTGTAGACAGAGAAAATGATATTGCTATGGCAAAAGCTGAAATCTTGATAGAAGGTAAAGATGTACGATATATCGATATTTTTCTTCTGAAAAAGATTGATGGAGAGTGGAAAATTATTAGCAAAGCTGCTACAACCAAAAAGTAAAAACAACTAGTTATTTTTTGTAATAAGTTTAATTCTCACTTCCCGGTTCAGAAAATACCCAGTAACAATGGTTGCTAATATATCTGCAATCGGGAAAGAAATCCAAACCCCTAATTCACCATAAAACTTAGGAAGAATTAAAATAAGTGGAATAAAAAAGAAACCTTGTCTTGATAATGTAAGTAATAAAGCGGGAATGGCTTTTCCTACGGCTTGAAAATAGGCAGCTCCTATAAGCTGAAGTGCAATAATAGGTGTTGCAGCAAACACCCATCGCATAGGTTCTGCAGTATGAGATAACACATATTGATTTAGAGCTAATTCTTTGGGAGCTAGATTAGGGTTGTTACTCAGAAATAAAGTCGTTATTTCTGCCGGGAAAATCATTAACCCAATAAAAACTAATGATGCCAAAATCGCAGCATATTTGATTGCGGTATTAATAGATTCTCTAACACGAGGATAATGTTGCGCACCATAATTATATCCAGCAATGGGTAAAAACCCTTGTGTAACTCCAAATACAGGAAACAAAGCAAACATTAGCATTCGACCAATAATAGCATATACAGCTACCAAGCCTTCTTGCCCGAGGTCGAATAAAATATTGTTCATTAATAAATAGGTAATGCTTACTACAGCTTGCCTGGCTAGGGTTACTCCACCAAGTGAAGCAATTTCTGAAACGATCTCTTTGTGTAAGCCAAGATGACGAAAATTAATCTTTAATTCAGAGTTTTTAGAACTGAAAAACCAAAATATATATAAAAAACAAGCAAGATACGAGCCTGTTGTCGCCCATGCAGCACCGTGCATTCCCATATCCATTACGTTAATAAAAAGATAGTCCATAAACAGATTACCAACTGTAGGGATGATCATAGCCGTCATAGCAAATTTAGGCTTTCCTTCTGCTCTGATCACCGTATTACCCATCATAGCAAAACCAAGGATGGGTACACCATATAAAATAATCGTATAGTAGATTTTGGCTGGTTCAAAAATATCTCCTTTTCCACCAAATTTTGGAATAATATCATCGACAAAAACCAAACCTAAAACGACCAAAGAAACCATAAAAAGCAGGGAAAGAGTAATCTGATTTCCAAAAGTCTTGAGTGCTTTTTCCTTATCATTAGCACCCAATGCTCTAGAAATTATGCTAGAACCTCCTACACCTATAGACATCCCTAATGCAGCAATAAAAAAGGATACGGGAAGTACTACATTAATAGCTGCAATGGCAATAGACCCAATCCAGTTACCAACAAAGATCGAATCTATTAGAATATTAAGTGACATCACCAATATCCCAATAGATGCTGGGACTGCTTGTTTTATTAGCAATTTCCCAATAGGCTCTATCCCCAGAGCTTCAGCCGTTATTTTTGCCATTATACCGTTTGGGTTTTAACAGTAACCCATTCATTTACCCAATTTGCAAGTAGGTCTGCCCAATCATCACGATCATTAAGACAAGGAATGGTTGTGAATTCTTTACCCCCGACTTCGTGAAAAATTTCTTCTCCTTCCATGGCTATTTCTTCTAAAGTTTCTAAACAATCTGATACAAATGCCGGAGTTACAATAGCCATTTTTTTGATTCCATCTTTCCCCATTCGTTCTATAGTACGATCGGTATAGGGTTGTAACCATGGATCAAAACCTAGGCGGGATTGAAAAGAAGTAGAGTAAGTACTATTTTTAAGGCCTAATTTTTTTGCTACTTGTACGGTTGTCATTTCACATTGATGACGATAACAGTACTTATGTTGCTCTGATCCTTTTTTAAAGCAACACTTACCGTCCATTTTACAGTTTCCATTACTAATATCACTTTTACGAATATGTCTTTCAGGTACTCCGTGATATGAAAATAAAAGATGTTCATATTCAATACCTTCTAGTTTTTCTGCAATACTATCTGAAAGAACTTTGATGTATTCAGGTTTATTGTAAAAAGCAGGAAGATCAACAAGTTTCATATTCGGGAAATGTTCTTTTCGCAATTTTTCGGCAAGAACCAAAATGGTTTCTGTAGTTGCCATAGCGAATTGAGGATAAAGAGGAACAATCATGACTTCATTTACACCTTTGTCGTGTAATTCCTGCAATCCCTTTTTGATATTCATCGAACCATAGCGCATTGCCAAACCAACAGGGATTGAAGTACGATCTGCTACTTTTTTCTGTAATCTTTCTGATAGTACAATTAGGGGAGAACCTTCGTCCCACCAGATTTTTTTATAAGCTGCTGCCGATTTTTTCGGTCGGGTATTTAAGATAATCCCTTTTACCAGTAAAGTTCGCGCCCATAACGGAACATCGATTACTCTGGGGTCCATCAAAAATTCACCAAGATATTTTTTTACATCCTTTGGATCAGTACTATCTGGTGATCCAAGATTAACAAGGAGAACTCCTTTACTCATAATTTTCTTTTTGCACACACAAAAATACAAACTATAAAGAGTAATGATACTAAAAGTGATAAGACTTTTTGATAGTGGTATTGTAGAATTAGTGCATAATCCTATTAAAAACCAAACAGAACTTAAAATACGTTAAATTCTGGCAAACCGAAAGTTGGATAGTTTTATTTTAGTATTTTTAGGTGATTAAAAAAAGCAAAGATGAAACGTATAATTGTAGATGTCGAAAAAGATAAACTACCCTTTATTCTGGAGTTGTTAGAACAGTTTGATTTTGTATCTGTTTTGGCAGATGCTTCTGATGAGGATCAAGGAATGTATGATTCGATAGTATCCTTACAAAAAGGAGTAGGTATTCCCAGAGGGGAATCATTCGACTAAATGAGTTTTAGTTTAAGCTCATCACATATTTTTTTGGAGTAGTGCCAAATTTCTTTTTAAATGCAGCTATAAAATGGCTAGCAGTGCTATATCCAACTTTTAAGCCTACTTCATTTACATTATGACTTCCCGAGGCTAATAGTTGTCGGGCTACCTCCATTTTGTAATCAAACAAGAATGTATATACCGGTTCACCATAAATTTGTTTAAATCCATCTTTAAGTTTTTTAAGGGGCAATCCAATCTCATTAGATAATTCCTGAAGTGTAGGAGGTTCTGCCATACGAGCAATAATAATTTCTTTGGCTTTCCGAATTTTTAGTACATTTTCTTCATCTACCAAAAATGGACATTGCTCTACATCTGCATCCCCTGGTCTGTTAAAATAGAGACTTAATAATTCATATGCTTTTCCTTTAAAGTATAACAGCTTAATCGATCTATGTAAGTTATAGTTCATAATTTGATTTAATACCACAGCCATTGAAGGAGAAATTTTAGCATCAGTATAGTATTTTTTATCACGGTTTCCTTCCCCAAGAAAAGGAATATAATCTGCTTCTTTAGAAAATAAAGAGTGAAACTTTTTTATTGAAATAAGGATAGTGATCAACCAGGAATCCTTTTCCATTTCGAGATTCATAGGAAGATCGCGTTGTGGATTATAGAGAAGAAGCGAATTTTCTTCAGAAAGGTTTATAGCGTAGCTTCCGTTATTAAAGTTAAATTTAATTCCCCCCTTAATACAGAAATGAAATTGGATAAAACTACTATCGATGTCTCTTACAACTCGTTGATTTTCATTGGTTTCATTTTGAAATTTTAGAATATGAAAACCATCTTCTATTTGGGTTTCTTCTAGAATCCCTGGAGCGTTATTTTTTAGTTCAATTTCCATAGTTGTAAAATTTTATTTATTTAGAATGAGTCTAAACTGTCGACGTAAGAATCTCCGGTACCTATACAAAAATAAGGGTTTTTACCCATTTTTTTACAAAAAATATCTTAAACAACGTTTTTCGACACTTAAAATTCTTCTGGCGTTATTTTTTCTGATATATCTAAAATACTTTTGTTATGGAATATTATAGAATTGACTGCATGGAGTCTCACTTAAGAGCGAAAGGAACAAATTTTTACACTATTGGACTTAGTTATAAAAAAGCTGATGCAGAGATCAGAGGTCATTTTAGTGTAAACGAAGAAGCCAAAGAAGGAATACTACAACAAGCAAAAAAAGAAGGCATTGAAGCCTTGCTTGTTACCTCTACCTGTAATCGAACCGAATTACATGGTTTTGCTCAACATCCATTTCAATTAATCAAATTACTTTGCGAACATACTCATGGAACCGTAGAAGAGTTCGAAAAAGTAGCATATGTGCATAAAAATAGTAAGGCAGTATCACATTTATTTAAAGTAGGTACAGGTCTGGATAGTCAGATATTAGGTGATTTTGAAATCATAAGTCAGCTAAAAAAAAGTTTTAAAGCTTCTAAAAAAGTAGAAGTTACTAATCCTTTTCTTGAAAGACTTGTCAATGCCGTAATTCAGGCAAGCAAACGCATCAAGAATGAGACTGAGATTTCATCAGGAGCAACCTCAGTTTCTTTTGCCTCAGTTCAATATATTCTTAAGAATGTAGAAAACATTTCAGACAAGAAAATAGTGCTTTTCGGGACTGGTAAAATAGGTAGAAATACCTGTGAAAATTTGGTAAAACATACCAAGAATGACCATATCACATTAATTAACCGAACAAAGGATAAAGCAGAAAAAATAGCAGGAAAATTTAATCTTGTCGTAAAGGATTACGCTAATATTCAGTCAGAAATAACAAATACAGATGTTCTTATTGTGGCTACGGGAGCGCAGAATCCTACCATTTCTAAACAACTAATTCATTCGCAAAAGCCATTATTGATTTTAGATCTGTCTATTCCAAAAAATGTATCAGATGATGTGGTTGAGTTACCTAATGTAACTTTGGTACACTTGGATCATTTGTCAAAAATGACAGATGACACATTACAAAAAAGAAGACAATATATCCCACAAGCCGAGGGTATTATAGAAGAAGTAAAAACAGAATTTGATAGTTGGTTAGAAACCAGAAAATTTGCTCCCACTATTAAGGCACTTAAAAATAAATTATCTACATTAAAAGATGCAGAAATTAATCTACAACGAAAAAAGTATGCAGATTTTGATGAAGAACAGGCAGATATTATTAGTAGCCGAATCATTCAGAAAATCACGAATCATTTTGCCAATCATCTTAAAGATGATAACACTTCGGCAGATGAAAGCATAGAATTGATTCAAAAAGTATTTCAATTACAAAACAAATAGCTTTGGCAAAAACGATTCGCATAGGTACCAGAGATAGTGAATTAGCACTTTGGCAAGCAAATACCGTACAAAAAAGTTTAGAAGAACTTGGGTATAAAACTCACTTGATCCCTGTTAAATCAACTGGGGATATTATATTGGATAAACCATTATATGAACTTGGGATTACCGGGATTTTTACTAAAACATTGGATATAGCCATGTTACAAGGCGATATTGATATTGCAGTGCATTCGATGAAGGATGTTCCGACGATTCTACCAAAAGGAATTATAGAAGCAGCCGTTTTAAAACGCGCTAATGTAAATGATATTCTGGTTCATAAAGGGTTGGATTTTTTAGAAAATGAAGGAACAATTGCTACCGGAAGTCTTCGAAGAAAAGCACAATGGTTACATAAATACCCAACACATACAGTAGTTGATCTGCGTGGAAATGTAAATACACGTATGCAAAAACTAACCGATAATGATTGGAATGGTGCCATATTTGCCGCTGCTGGATTAGAACGTATTGATCTAAAACCAGATAATTATATTGATCTGGATTGGATGATTCCTGCACCAGCACAAGGAGCAATGTTAGTTGTAGCAAAAGAAGAAGATGAGTATTGCAGAAAGGCATTATCAAATTTAAATGATAACCCATCTGAAATATGTGTACGTATTGAACGCGAGTTTTTACGAAAATTAGAAGGAGGCTGTACAGCACCAATAGGAGCACTAGCAGAAATTAAAGGGGATGTTATCTACTTTACAGGGGCTTTGTTTAGTCTTGACGGAAATGATAAGATCGAAGTGAATAAAGAAATAAAAATAGGTAATGTAGAAAACCTGGGAAAGATATGTGCTCAGGAAATATTGAATAACGGAGGACATGAATTGATGAAAGAGATAAAAGCAGAAATCGGATAGATTGGATACTTCACCAACAATACTCTCAACCAAAAAGCTTTCTGCAACGCAGAAAGAGTTATTGCTAAATACTGGTCTTGGATTTGTCGAGTATGAAGCCATAACTATAGAGATTTTAGAAATTACAATTAAGCATACAGTCCAGAATGCAATTTTTACAAGCAAGAACGCCGTAAAAGCAATTAAAAACTCTAGAATGGTCATTTCAAACTGTTTTTGTGTAGGAGATAACACTAAAAAGCTTTTAGAAGAAAATGGCTTAAATGTGGTAGAAACGGCTCAAAATGCATCAGATTTAGCTAAAATCATTATAAAAAAATACAAAAACGACTCTTTTTTGTTTTTCTGCGGAAACTTGAGAAGAGATGAATTACCAGATCTTTTGAAACAAAATAATGTTGAGATAAAAGAGCAGATTGTATATAAAACACATTTAAAACCGAATAAATTCATCCGTTCGTTTGATGGAATATTGTTTTTTAGTCCTTCCGGAATTCAAAGCTATACTTCAGAAAATAAAATAGGAGAAAGTATTTCGTTTTGTATAGGAAACACAACCGCTTCTGAAGCTAAAAAGCATACAGATAATATTATTGTTGCAAATAAACCTACGGTAGAAAACGTCATTGTTCAAGCCGTAAAACATTTTACTAAAAAATAAATAATAAAGCAATTTTTGCAAAGTCGAAAATTCACGATAGCTATGACACAACTTAAAAACGACTTATTTCTTAGAGCACTAAAAGGAGAAACTGTAGAACGCCCACCAGTATGGATGATGCGTCAGGCAGGGCGATATTTACCAGAATTTCGTGCACTAAAAGCAAAATATGATTTTTTTACACGTTGTAGAACACCAGAATTGGCAGCAGAGATAACCGTACAACCTATAGATATCATTGGTCCAGATGCGGCAATCTTGTTTAGTGATATTTTGGTGATCCCACAGGCTATGAATATCGAGGTCGAAATGAAAGACGGAATTGGTCCCTGGCTTCCTAATCCAATTCGATCTTTGGCAGATGTAGAACAGGTAATTGTTCCCGATGTCTACGAAGAATTAGGATATGTAATGGATGCGATAAAACTAACCAAAGAACGTTTGGATAGTCGTGTTCCTTTAATTGGTTTTGCCGGTTCACCATGGACAATTCTATGTTATGCCGTACAGGGACAAGGGTCTAAAAACTTTGATAAAGCCAAAGAATTGTGTTTTGCACAACCAGAAGCAGCACATCAATTATTGCAAAAGATTACCGATACTACTATTGCATATCTTAAAGCAAAAGTAGCAACAGGAGTTAATGCAGTTCAGGTATTTGATAGCTGGGGAGGGATGTTATCACCAGTAGATTACCAGGAATTCTCATGGAAATATATCCAGCAAATTGTAGATGCATTAAAAGCAGAAACCGAAGTAATCGTTTTCGGAAAAGGATGCTGGTTTGCATTACAAGAAATGGCACAATCGGGAGCTGCTGCTCTTGGAGTAGACTGGACATGTTCTGCGCGTAATGCTCGTTATCTTACCGGAGGAAATATAACACTACAAGGTAATTTTGATCCTTCGAGATTATTATCTCCACCAGCAGAAATCAAAAAAATGGTTAAACAAATGATAGATGCTTTTGGTAAAGATCATTATATCGCTAATTTAGGACATGGGATTTTACCTAATATTCCTGTAGAGAATGCTCAAGCCTTTGTAGATGCAGTAAAAGAATATCAAGCATAAGAATGAGTATAAGGAGTCTGTTAAAACGATTAAGTTTTAGGCAAATCCTTAAGGTAACAGGGATAATGTTTCAGAATCCTTTACTGGTCTATCCAACATTAAAAGCTACAAGGAGAACCATGATTATTTGTGATTTGCATTATGGAAAAGCACATCATAAAAACGGAAAAGCTAATGCTTTTCGACATGCGTTATGGAATATATTGATTTGTCATACTACTTTTAGAGTAACCAAAAACAAAGAAAAATCTGTAAGCTGGGCACAAAAAATAACTGATTTACATGAAAAACTAGCTCCAAATAAGCCAATAGAAACTGCAATGGATTTGCATAACAACGAAATTGGTAGAAAATATTTTTTGGACCTAACTACTTATTTTGAAGAAGAAATAATCACTTTTTTAAAGGAAAACACTCAAAAAGCTAAGAAAGTAACAGATAGTAAAGAAATACTGGATCATAAAGATAAATTGGTTTATCTTTTGGAGATCGATACTAGATCATGAAATATTTCCAAAATTGAAACAAAAATGATAAAAAGACTACTTATAGAAGGAGTAAATCAATCAAAAAAATAGTGACCAATGCTTAAAAATATCATTAACGGGATCAAAGCTTATTTCGGAACGTTTAAACTTATTTCAAAACTAGGATTATGGAAATTTTTTGCGATTCCTATTTTGATAAGCGTAATCACAGGATTATCTTTTGTAGCATTAGTATATTTCTTTTCAGATAATCTGGGAGCTTTAATTTCTCGGATTTGGGTTTGGGAATGGGGATCAGAAACATTTGCAACCATTAGCACATATATTGGTGGGGTATTAATCCTGGTGATAGGATTAATACTATATAAGCACATTGTAATGGCCTTATCCGCTCCATTTATGAGTCCGGTTTCAGAAAAAGTAGAAACGCATCTTCTGGGAGAAACAAATCATTCTCACCGTAATACATCTTTTAGCCAACAATTATCCAGAGGTATCCGTATTAACGTACGAAATCTATTTAGAGAGTTATTATTTATGATTCCGTTAATTATTTTAAGTTTTATTCCGGTTATTGGTATTGTAGCAACAATATTAATTTTTCTGATACAAGCATATTATGTAGGTTTTGGTAATATGGACTATACTATGGAACGTCATTTTAATTATAAAGAAAGTGTCCGGTTTGTAAGAAAAAATAGAGGAACTGCCATTGGTAACGGAATTGTGTTTGTACTCATGTTATTTATCCCAATTATAGGATTTATTATCACCTTACCTATATCTGTGGTTGCAGCTTCTACCGAAACTGTAAAAATTTTGAAAGAAAAAGGATTAATCGAACTAAAGAACGTTTCTGAGGAGATTTCCAAAATTGAAGCATAATATCATAGCTAAATTCAATTGGCTTTTTAAGATCTGATAAAAAAATTATATAATTATAATGAAAGATAAGTTTTATCAATACATACAAGACTTACAAGATACTATAACCTCAAAATTAGAAGAAATAGATGGTAAAGCTAAATTTCAGGAAGATCTATGGGAGCGTTCTGAAGGAGGCGGAGGAAGAACCCGTGTGATCGAAAATGGAAATGTATTCGAAAAAGGAGGGGTGAATATTTCTGGAGTTCATGGGGCACTTCCCAAAGCCATGCAAAGCTATTTTAAAGTAGGTGAGGTTGACTTTTTTGCCTGTGGTTTATCATTAGTACTACATCCCAAAAATCCAATGGTACCGACAGTACATGCCAATTGGCGTTATTTTGAAATGTATGATAAAAACGGAACAATTGTAGATAGCTGGTTTGGAGGAGGACAGGATTTAACACCATACTATTTGTTTGATGAGGATGCAAGGCATTTTCACCAGGTATGTAAAAATTCTTGTGATAAACATGATCCAGATTTTTATACTGTATATAAAAAGAAATGTGATGAGTATTTCTATAATGCACATCGCGGAGAAGGCCGTGGAGTAGGAGGTTTATTTTTTGATTATTGTAAGGCCAATGATGAGATGTCGATGCAAAACTGGTATGATTTTGTAACCGAAGTAGGAAATAGTTTTTTAGAAGCGTATACTCCAATTGTAGAAAAAAGAAAAGAGCTGCCATATACAGAAACGCAAAGAGATTGGCAGGAAATTCGACGTGGACGTTATGTAGAATTTAATCTGGTACATGATAAAGGAACTCTATTTGGGCTAAAAACTAATGGAAGAATAGAAAGTATTTTAATGAGTCTTCCTCCTCATGTACAATGGCGATATGATTACCACCCAGAAACGGGTAGCGAAGAAGCGCGATTAGTAGAAGTACTAACAAACCCTGTAGATTGGGTATAATACCTTTATAACTTGAGTTTATTGTAGTAAAAGCATTTTTTCTTGATCAATAAGAGAAAGAAGATGTTAATATTAATGTAGAAAATTTTATTTCCAATTTAGACCATAGAGTATGATAATTGGCCGTTTTATCACATGGTGTAATGCCATATAATACTTACTTAAAACTTAAAATAGAAAGAAAAAATCAGTTAAAGTGCTTAAAAATTCGGCTGAATGACAATTATGTGGTTTTTTTTTATTAACTTGCAAGACAATCATTTAGGGCTTATCTATATAATGTTATAATAATTAACACAAATGCCTTATGAAAAAAATTCTACTATTGCTAATCGTAATCCTTATTGTAGGATGCGAATTTTTACCCAAAGAATCTAAGTTTTCTAAGTTTTCGAAAAACACAATCGAATTTAGAAACAATACTATTGTGCTTACCAGTGCCTATTCTAAAACATCTCCCGAAGAATTTAAAAGCAGATTAGATTCATTAGAAAATAAACCAAAGTTTAAAAAGGTTGCTTTACATGAATTAAAAAAAATAGAAGATAAAAAAGTAGATTTCGAACTATTTGTTGATGAAAATAATGTAGAAAACTACGTATTTATCTATACTTGTGATTTCTATCAGTTTGATGAGCATAGAGCCGCTAGAGTCGTTGCTGCACTTAATGATCAATTGCAAGATGAATCTAATATTCAGGAAGTAAAATATAAAAGAATTCATGGTCGTTTTTTCTTTACTCCAACATCAAAAGTAGTTAAGCTTAAATATTTAAAAGCTTATAAAAAAGATAGAAAATTCCAGACAGAATATATAGTTGCTTCAAAATCAGGAGGAATCGGATTGTTGATTAGTAACCTGGAGGATATTGATTTTGAAAGTTCTATAAAGCGATTTGCTTCAAAATAAGATAAGGAGATAGTAATTTATCTTTTATCTTGCTTCTTTTCTAAAGATGATGCATAGAATAAAGGTAGTTTTTGTTATTATTTTCGTTGTGAGTTGTGCTCGTAGTGTAGAGCCAACGGTAGAAAATATTAATAAAATATTTACGTCTAAAGATTTTACTTTTGAGTTTAACAGCCATACCGGGGATAAAAAATCTCTTAGTTTTAGGAATGATTATCTAGTTTATAAAAGTGATAAACCTACATATCGCAGAGAAATAAGTTACGACGAGGTACTTTTGATTAATGACTTTATTCAAAAGATTGTTAATCGTCATTCTAAAATATTAGACCCCGAGACCTCCTCACATTATATTATAAAAAATACAGCGTATAAAGTAGTAATCATACCAGATCAGGAAGATTACTACTTTGATGCTTTACTTAAAACATTAAAACTTGATACGGTAAAATAAATAATATTACTCAAAAAGTAATGAAAAAGAAGTCTCCTTATTAGGTATAGAGTGAACCGTTAGACTACCTCCATGCATATGCATTATTTGTTTAGAAAGACTTAAGCCTATACCTGTACCATCGTTTTTTGTGGTAAAAAAAGGTATAAATATCTGGCTCATGATATCAGGATGTATGCCCGGGCCATTATCTTTAACTGTTATGTATTTTTTTCCTTCAGTAGTAATTCCAACAATAAACATAAGAGTTGCTTTTTCGGTATCTTTTAAAGCTTGAATTGCATTTTTACAAAGGTTTAGCAATATCTGAGTAATTAGCTTTTCGTCTGCATAAATTTCGAGATCTTCTGTAGTAGTAAGCATGTCAAAAGAAATGACATTAAAGTCAATTTCCTGGCTCATCAAAACTTTTACCTTCTCTAATAATTCATCTACTTTAATTATTTTCTTATCGGGTACAGGTACATTTAAGAAGCTACGATACGACTGTACAAAACTCATTAAATCATTTCCCTGATTTTTGATTACTTCTAGTCCTTTTGCAGTATTATGAATTTTATTTTCATCAATTGCTGTAACCGGTATGATCCCGCTTTTATCCTTATAATATCCCAAAATAGATTCTGATATTGAAGTAATGGGAGTAACAGAGTTCATAATTTCGTGAGTCAAAACTCTAATGAGTTTTATCCACGAATCTGTTTCTTTTTCGTCTAATTCGTTATGGATATCTTGTATGGTTATTAATCTTAAAACTTCGTTATTTAATACTATTTCTGAAGATTTAATAGACAACTGTATCGTCTCTCGCTCGTTGGTAAGTTGAAAGAGTTTTCGTTCAAATGGTTTAATATTATTAAATAAGTCATACAATTTTTTATCAACCTGCACTAGCTGTTTTATATGGTTTAGAGGAGTATAATTTAGTAATTTTTCGACTTTAGGATTGTTAAAAAGAATATGCCCTTTATGATTAAAAGTCAAAATACCAATTTCTGCTTGCTTTAGTATTTCTTGGTAATACTGTTCCTGTGTCTGGTTTTTTAAGTGTACTTTTCGAATTACATCATTAAGACTATTAAGGCTCTGATTTAATTCGTTAAATGATTTTGGGCCTCCTTTTTCGGGAAATCGAAGTGTGAAATCTTCATTTTTAATTGAATTAAAAAAGTAGGCAATCTTTCTATTATTATGGTTTAGATATTGGATTAAAAATATCGTTTGTAATGAAAGTAATAATAGAACAAAAAAAGACAAAATATACAATTCTTTAAAAAACGCAAAGGCTAATATCAATGCAGTTAAGGAAAGCATTACTACTCTTAGGATTAATTTTGTATAGAGATTTTGGCTTACCATTAGTTTTCTGATTTTTTTATTTTGTTATATAAAGTCTGTCTCGAAATACCAAGTTGATTTGCAGCAGCACTATAGTTTCCATTATGTTTGTCAAGTGCTTTGGCAATCATGAGTCGTTCCATTTCATCAAGAGTCTCAGGACCTTTATCCAAAGAAACCCCTGGGCTGTTACTCAATAAAAAATCTGTTGGTTTCAATACATTTCCTTCACATAAAATTACTGCTCTTTCTATTGTGTGTTGTAACTCTCTTACATTTCCTGGCCAGCGATATCCCATTAATTTTTCTTCGGCAGCAGTATTTATTCGAAGTGACGATTTGCCATATTTTGTCGCGAATTTTTTTAAATAAAAATCTGCAAGTATCAGGATATCATTATTTCGTTCTCGCAATGGAGGTACTTCAATATGAATCGTATTTATCCTATATAATAAATCTTCGCGAAAAATACCTTCATCTACCATTTGATTAAGGTTGCAATTAGTGGCACAAACCAGGCGTATGTTTACGGAGATAGGTTTATTAGAACCAACCCTTACAACTGTTCTGTTTTGTATTGCAGATAATAGTTTGGCTTGTGTTTGTAGTGATAAGTTTCCGATTTCGTCAAGAAACAAAGAACCGTTGTTTGCTGCTTCAAACTTTCCTGCGCGATCTTCTTTGGCATCTGTAAAAGCTCCTTTGGTATGACCAAAAAGTTCACTTTCAAATAATGTTTCTGATATTGAGCCCATATCTACTCCAATAAAAACCTCGTTTTTTCGGGGAGACATTCTATGTAATTCTCTGGCAATTAGTTCTTTTCCTGTTCCGTTTTCACCTGTGATTAAAACGTTAACATCTGTTTTTGCCACTTTTCTAACTAGGTTTAAGACAGCAGTTAGTGCTTTAGAGTTACCAATAATATAGTTGCTGTCTTGATTGATAACCTGTTTTAGGTGGTTTTCTTTCTGCTTTAGTTCTTGTACTTCTTTTCTGGATTTACGAAGTAAAAAAGCAGACTTTATTGTAGCCAGTAGCTTTTCATTATTCCAGGGTTTTAATATAAAATCGGTAGCTCCTTCTTTTAACGCTTTTACAGCAAGATCGACAGCACCATAAGCCGTCATCATAATTACCGAAGTATGAGGAGCTTTTTTCTTTATTTCTCTAAGCCAGAATAAACCTTCATTTCCTGTATTGACACCGGCAGAAAAATTCATATCTAATGCCACAATATCATAATCACTTAGATTGTGCAACGAAGAAATTTGATTGGGATTAGAAATTGTTTTAATGTGTTTGTACTCAAACTGCAATAAAATTTCTAATGCGCTTAAAACACTCTTATTATCATCAATGATTAAAATTTTTCCATCCTGCATCATTTATTATTTAAGTTACCATAGTAAAACTACAAATTTGAGACAGTACTCCTATAGAGGTGTAAAATTATTTGACACTATTTGTATAATAATTTTACATTTTAAAAATTCAATATAAATGCTTTTTATGTTAATGTATTGATATGTAATGTTTTGTGTTTTTGGCACGGCATTAGGTTATGGTTTGGCATCAAAACGTTATTTAAGTGTTTATAAATGATAAAGTCTAAAAACAAAATCTTATATTTTCTCTTGATCTTGATATCAAATACAATGTATTCTCAAGAATCATGGTCATTAGATGACTGTGTAGCCTATGCTGTAGATCATAATTTACAACTCAAGGATTTTAAATACAATCAGGATGCTAACAAAGAAACATATCGGCAATCGGTAAGAAATTTATTGCCAAGTATCAATGCATTTTCAGATTATAATATTCGATATGGAAGATCGGTAGATCCCAATAATAACAATATTGTAAACACTGATTTTTTCTCTAATAATTATAGGTTGAATGCAGAAATTGATTTGTTTAGAGGTTTTCAAAAAATAAACACAATCAAAGCTTCAAAATTTTTGAATAAAGCAGCAAATGAAGAAGTGCTGCATCAAAAATATCTACTGGCATTTAGAGTAATGTCTGCTTTTTATGATATTCAGTTTATGGAAGGACTTTTAACCATTTCTAAAGAACAAGAAGAAGTATCCACTACTAATTATACACTTGTAAAAAGACAAGTAGAACTTGGTCAAAAAGCAAAAGCTGATTTGTATGAAGCAGAATCTGCATTATTAGCCGATCAATTATTGGTTACTCAAAATGAGAATAATGTAGCAGCTGCAAAACTTAAACTCATACAAGAAATGAACTTAGAAGATGTTACTACTATTTCTATTCAATCTTCTCTTATAGAAGCCGATGATAATGTGGATGTTTTTAAAGCAAATAGAGATTCTATTTACAGTAAAGCGACAACTTTTGTTCCTATCATAAAAGCACAAGAGTTAAAAGCAAAAGCAGCCAAAAAGCAATTAGCCATAGCCAGAGGGGGCTTGTACCCCTCTCTGTCTTTTTTTGCAGGTTATCAAACAGGATTTTATGAAACCAATGTTAATGACAATACAGGAAGAGTTATTTCTTTTAAAAATCAGATTAAAGATAATGTCTCAAAATATGTTGGAGTTTCGCTTAACATTCCTATCAGTAATGGATGGTCAAATCGGTCACGTGTAAAACAGCAAAAGGTAGAAATGATGAGAGCAGACAATAATTTTGATATTCAAAAACAAGAACTGTTTAAACTAATACAACAACTTGTTCAGGAAGGAGATGCACTACGTTTTGAATATCAACAGAGTTCGCAAAAAATGAATGCACAGGTATTAACTTTTAAGATAGCACAAAAGAGATATGAAAAAGGGTTGATAAGTGCTATAGAACTTAACCAATCTAAAAACTTATTAGCCAACTCACAAAACGAAAACCTACAGGTACAATTACGTTTAAAAGTAAACGAAAGCACATTGGATTTTTATAATGGATTACCTGTTTTTAATATAAATAGAGCACAATAAAATGGATATAAAAATTGAAAAGAAAAAAGGGTTAAGACCTAAACATTATGGATACATTGCTATAGGTATAGTATTGTTTTTTGTAGGTTGGAAAATGGTATTCGGAAACTCGGCAGCTACATTTAGAACAGAAAAAGAAAAATTGTCGATAGCAGAAGTTTCTTTTGGGAAATTTGATGATTATATTACCATTAATGGTGCAGTAGCCCCAATAAGTACAATTTATATGGATGCTTATGAAGGAGGTAGAGTAACAGAAAAGCTTATCGAAGAAGGAGCGATGGTAAAAAAAGGAGATATTATATTAAGGTTAGAAAATAGTGCTCTTTATGAACAGATTTTGGCTAGTGAAAGTAATTTAGCATTAAAACAGAATGACCTTCGTTCTACAAAGTTGACTTTTGATTCTAGACAAGTAGAAGGCCAAAAAGACCTGGTGAGCTCAGAATATGAATTACAAAAATTGAAGCGAAATTATGAACAGAGTAAGGCTTTGTTTGATGATGAATTGATTTCTCGGGAAGAATATCTAATTTCAAAAGAAAACTATGAGCTATCCAAAAAACGACATGAAATAATTAAGCTTCAAACAGAACAAGATAAATCTCTTCGAGCTACTTCTTTATCAGGATTAGATACCGATCTGGAGCGTATGCAAAAAACACTTTCTATGGTGTATGAACGTTTGGATCATCTAAATGTAAGAGCTCCTGCCGATGGTCAATTAGGATTTTTAGATGCAGAAATAGGTCAGAATATAAGACAAGGACAACGCATAGGGCAGATAAATGTATTAACAGATTATAAAATAGAAGCAACAATAGACGAGCATTATATAGATAGAGTAAAAAGAGATTTAACCGCAGTGTTAGATCGTAATGGTAAAGAATATCAACTTCGCCTTCGTAAAGTATATCCCGAGGTACGCAACGGGAAATTTAAAGTAGACCTGGTTTTTGCAGATCAAAAACCCGAAACTATACGAACAGGGCAGAGCTATAATATAAAACTGCAACTAGGAGCATCAAATGATGCACTTTTACTACCTCGAGGAAGTTTTTTCCAGAGTACCGGAGGGCAATGGATTTTTGTTGTGGATGCTTCGGGCGAAGTAGCATGGAAAAGAGCCATACGTATAGGGAAACAAAACTCGAGATATTATGAATTACTCGAAGGACTAGAAGCAGGAGAAAAAGTAATTACTTCAAACTATGATAGTTTTGGAGACGCCGAAAAAATAATTTTAAAATAAATAGCATTTAGAAAATAAAATCAATCAAAAAATGATACAGATAGAGAACATAAAAAAGAGTTTTAGAACCGAGGAAGTCGAAACTCTGGCATTAAATAATGTAAATCTAAAAGTTGAAGCAGGAGAATTTGTAGCCATAATGGGACCATCAGGTTGTGGGAAATCTACTTTACTTAACATCATTGGTATGTTGGATAACCCTAATGAAGGATATTATCACTTTAATGGTGAGGAAGTAGGTGGATTGAAAGAAAATCAACGTACCAAAATTAGAAAAGGAAACCTTGGATTTGTATTTCAGAGCTTTAATTTGATTGATGAACTTACCGTTTTTGAAAACGTAGAGCTCCCTTTGATTTATCTTAATATGAAAAAGAGCGAGCGAGAGCAAAAAGTAAAACAGGTACTAGAGCGAATGAAAATTGCACATCGCGAAAAACATTTCCCTCAGCAATTATCAGGAGGGCAGCAACAGCGAGTTGCTATAGCCAGAGCTGTTGTAACCAATGCCAAGCTTATTCTTGCCGATGAACCTACAGGAAATCTTGATTCTAAAAACGGTATCGAGGTTATGAACTTACTTACCGAACTTAATCAGGAAGGAACTACCATTGTTATGGTAACGCACTCAGACAGAGATTCGCATTATGCGCATAGAGTTATTAACCTGTTTGACGGACAAATTGTAACCGAAAGCCAAAATAAACCTTTTAAGGTTAATGGGTAATACTCGTTAAATAAACCATTAAAACCAAAGTCATGATAAAATATTTATACCACATAGCAATCGCAATATTACTTTTTTGTATCAATCTATGCCAGGGTCAATCAGAAACAATAGCTGTACAGCATTTTGATAAAGTAATTGTAAGTCCGCATATCCAGGTGATTTTTATTGAAGGTGAAAAAGAAAGTGTTATGATCGAAAACACACGTGTACCACAGGAAAAAATTAATATCGAGGTAGCAGGAAATACACTTCGTATGTATTTGGATGGAGCCAAAACAACAACCAAAACAGTGAAAACAAACGAAAATGGGTGGGAGAGAAAGAAACCTATCTATAAGGGAACCATGGTAACTGCTGTTATAACATATACTCAACTCAGAGAACTTTCAATACGAGGAGAAGAAATAATTGAATGTAAAAGTCCAATAAAAAGAGATGACTTCAGATTAAAAATCTATGGTGAATCTAAAATGACGATGAATTCATTAAAAGTAAACTCACTACGTGTTTCTATTTATGGAGAAAGTTACCTGGAAATTAAAGAGGGTAGTGTAAACGATCAAAAATATACAGTGTATGGAGAAGGAAAAGTGAACACTTTAGGGATGATTAACGAAAATACCAAGATCACAGCATATGGCGAAAGTAATTTTAGAGTAAGAGTTTCAGATCATTTAAAAGTTACTGCATACGGAGAAACAACTGTGGCTTATAATGGAAATCCTTCGATAAATAAAGGAATAATTTTAGGCGAAGCAACGATTCATAAAATAAATTAAACATCAGATCAATCAAAACCTGACATCAAAAAACGACAGTTATGCTAAAAAATCATTTAAAAATAGCCTGGAGAAATCTTACAAAAAATAAACTTCAGACAAGTATAAACCTACTAGGTCTTACTGTAGGTACCGTTTGTTGTCTAAGTATCATAGTATATGTATTTGCTCAATTGGGTTATGATACACATCACAAAGATGCCGAATCTCTTTATAGAATAAGAACTGTAATTACGGGTAATGGTAATGGTGGTGCTGATTTTAATGCAGCTACAAGTTCTCCTCCTATAGCTTTTGCTTTAAAAGAAGATTTTCCAGAAGTACAAGAAGCTTGTCGTATTGTATATTTTGGTGAAGGTAATGATGCACTATTGCGAGTTCAGGATAGTAAAGAAAGCTATTACGAATCTCGTGGTTATTTGGCAGACCCAACTTTTTTTAACCTATTTAGTTATTCTTTTAAAGAAGGTAGTGCCACAGGCGCATTAGTAAATCCTAATACTGTTGTCCTTTCTGCTACGTTAGCCAAAAAATTATTTGGAACGGAGCAAGCGTTACACAAAAATTTGGTTCTAGGCAGTGGTGAGGATGAATTAATTTTGACCATTACAGGGGTTTTTGAGGATAACATCACAAAATCTCATCTTAATCCAAATTATATTTTAAGTATGAATTCTCCTGGGTTGGGAGAGTTTGTAAGAAATGAACAAAACTTTGCAACTCAGAATTTTGTACATAGTTATGTAAAATTGCTGCCTGGGTCTAATGAGAAGCAACTGCAAGAAAAACTACCTGCATTTTTGCAAAATCGTGGTGCACAAAATTTGGCAGCAGTAGGTTTTGATAAAGCCTTACTATTGCAAAAGGTTAAAGATATTCACCTTTACTCTAAGGGAATCTCTAATCAGATTGATACCGTTTCGAATATTCAATATCTATATTTACTACTTATTCTTGCTCTATTTATCCAGGTAGTAGCATGTATTAACTTCATTAATCTTAGTACGGCACGGGCAAATAAGCGTGCCAAAGAAATTGGAGTGAGAAAAGCAGTAGGTGCAAATAGAGGCTCCTTAATACGTCAATTTTTAGGAGAATCAATAGTACTATCTCTTTTTGCTTTAGTGATAAGTATTCCTATAACAGCTTTGGTATTACCTTTTGTTAATGTACTTACCAAGGGAAACATACACTACACTGCTTTGTTTGATTTGAAAATTTTAATGCCTTTACTAGCATTAAGTATATGTAGTGGGTTGTTTGCCGGCGCATATCCAGCTTTGATCTTATCTGCTATCAAACCGGTTAAGGTACTTAAAGGCACCATTAATGTATCAACAGGTAGCGGGAACTTCCGTAAGGCATTAGTTGTCTTTCAATTTATTGTATCAATTGCCTTGATAGCTGCAGTAATAATAGTGAATAAGCAAGTAGAGTATTCACAAACTAAAGATATGGGGTTTGACAAAGAAAACCTTATTGCAATTCGTTTAGGAACTGATGAGGCGATAGGAAAATTTGATGCACTGCGATCTCAAATATCAACAGTATCAGGAGTTACCGATGTTGCAGGGAGTAATCACTACCCATCAGAATATATAATGAATGATTTGGGATTACACCTTCCGGGAGAAAACCCTGCAAATCAAACATTGGTTAAATACAATGGTGTTAGTGATAATTATTTTAAAACCGTAGGAACACCTCTGCTTATTGGTCGTGATTTACGGGCTAATGATAGTACTCAGGTTATCGTTAATAAAGCTACTATTGATGCATTTGATATTGATATCGATAATGCATTAACTTCTAAATTGATACAAACATATGAAGGAGAAACTTCTGTGTTTGAAATTGTAGGGGTTGTAGCCGATTATCATTTTGCATCGTTAAAAGAATCAATAGCTCCGATCTTACTTTTCAATGATAGTGAACCAGGATGGCTTATCGTTAAAACAGAAACTACAGATTTTAAAACCTTGTTAGCTAATCTAGATCGTAGCTGGACATCTATAAATCCTAGTACACCCTTTGTGTACACCTTTGTTGATAAGGAAGTCGGAAAATTATTTGTTGAAGAAAAACGACTAAGTCAAATATCAATTGTATTTACTTGTTTGGCTATTTTAATCAGTTGTTTAGGTTTATTTGGACTGATTTCCTTTATGGCAGAGCAGAAGAAAAAAGAAATAGGAATTCGAAAAGTATTAGGTGCGAGCGTAGGGAATGTGATTAATATGCTTACTAAAGATTTTGTACAACTGGTACTTATAGCATTACTCATAGCTACTCCTCTTGCATATTATTATATGGAAGACTGGTTACAAGGTTTTGCATATAGAATTTCGATTAGTTGGTGGATTTTTGCCTTAGCAGGTGCTATTACTATGGGTATTACAATATTAACTGTCTGTGTACAGGCATTTAAAGCAGCAACTGCCAATCCGGTAAAAAGTTTGCGTACAGAATAAATCATCATCTAGTGCTAAAGGTGCTATCAATATCAAAAAAACAGCAGTTATGTTTAAAAACTATATCAAAATCGCTTGGCGAAACCTAAAAAGAAACAAAGGGTATTCGGTGGTAAATATTGGTGGACTCACCATAGGTTTATCGGCGGTGATTTTTATGCTTTTTTATATAAATCATGAGAATAGTTATGATGTATTTCATACTGATTATGATAGACTTTTTAGAATAGAAAGAACATATGTAAGTAGTATCCAAAGTGATATTTGGGATAGTACACCTTATATATTATCAGATGAATTGCAAAGCTCTATTCCCGAAATTACTAATGCTACCAGTATAAGAACTACCGCAAACTACCTGGGCGTTAATGATGCAATGTATCATGAAAAGAATGGATTGTTTGCAGATAATGAATTTTTAAAACTATTTACTTTAAAGTTTGTAGAAGGTGATCAGAACAGCTCTTTAGAAAACCCAATGAGCATAGTACTTTCAGAATCATTAGCCAAAAAACTTTCTCCAGAAAGTAATATTATCGGAAAAACAATACATATCGATAAAAAATATGACTGTGTAGTTACTGGCGTATTTGCTGATTATCCCGATAATTCTCATTTAAAGATTGATTACCTACTATCTTTTAGTTCATATGAAACCATTACAAGAAATACACTCGATGCGGGGTGGGGTGCAAATAATGCATCTACTTATGTCCAGCTAAGGAATAACACAGAAATCGGCAAGGTGTCAGAAAAAATAAAAGGGTTTTTAGCAGATCACCTTACGCTGGAAGATGGAATTCAGGAATTACTTAGCCTTAGACCTATTAGAGATATTTATATGAAAACGTCTAAGGTAAGAGGAGGAGGAGGAAATAGGAGTGAGATTACTACACTGTATCTTTTTCTTGCAGTTGTAATTTTTACTGCTTTAATCAGCTTGTTAAATTATATAAATTCATCCACTGCCCAGGTTATGAAGAGAGAATTAGAAATAGGAATCAAAAAGGTTATGGGTAGTACAAAGAGCCATTTAAGGTACCAATTTATTACCGAATCATTGGTTATGGTATCCATTTCTTTTATCATTGCTATAGGTTTGGTGGTATTGTTTCTTCCATTATTTAATAAGATTGTCGGAAAGAATTTATCTATTGTTTTTAGTCAGGATTGGCCATTTTTTATATATGCTATGCTTGGTTCACTTCTGGCAGGTATTTTGGCTGGTTTATATCCTGTTTTCTTTCTTACATCCTTAAAAATTTCTTCTTTTCTTCAAGGTAATTCGTCTATTAAACGTCGTTCTGGTCTAAGAAAAGCTCTGGTTGTTTTTCAATTAGTATTAGTGATACCACTGGTATTTACTTCAATACTTATTATAGAGCAGTTTAAATATATAGAGCAACGAGATATTGGATTTGTAAAAGAAGATTTATTAGTGTCATTTATAGATGTTACCAATAAAGAAGACAGAGAGGTACTTAAAACAATAGGAGAACGATTACTACAAAACCCCAATATTCTTAATTATTCTATATCAGATTCGGGTCCATTTGGTGGAGGAAGGCAACAAAGTATAGATTGGGAGGGTAATACAACTAATGAAAAAGCTGTGATTAGGTCACACAGGATAGATTACGATTTTTTGAAAACCTACCAAATGAAGCTAATTGAAGGAAGAGATTTTTCTGAAAATTATGCTACAGATATCCAAAGCGCATGTATCATAAACCAAACTGCTTTAGAATTGTTTGGCTGGGATAATGCCTTGGGTAAGAAAATCGATAATGGTCGTTTAAAAGTGATTGGTGTAGTAAAAGATTTTAATGATTATACCGCATTCAAGAAAATACCACCTATGATTCTTTTTATGGATCAAGGCTCGGGTAGTTCGTATGTAACCATAAAAGTAGCTTCAAATAAAAGGGCAGAAGCCCAAACATTGGTCAATACACTTTTTAACAATAATTTTCCAGAAAACCCCATTGAGTTCAGCTTTTTGGATGACAATCTTGACAACAGTTATTTGAACTCATTAAAAGGTACAATCAATATTTTCATTTTTTTCTCGGTGTTAGCTATACTATTGGCAGTACTTGGGTTATATAGTCTGGTATCCTTTTCGTTAAAAACTCAACAAAAAATGATAGCAATACGAAAAGTGCTGGGAGCCAATGCGAAAAGTATTTTTCTAATACTACTTAGAGAGTACATGATATTATTCTCTATTGCTGCAACATTAGGACTTATTACGGTTTATTTCATTGCAAATAAAATAATACATGTTTTTGCATATCATGAAGGTGTCAAATTCATCTATCTAATTATGGCAGGATTACTAGCCTTATTTGTAGTGCTTTTTTCGGTGAGCAGCAAAATAGTTTCTGCTGTATTACAGAATCCCATAAAAAGCTTACGAAAAGAATAAATCATCATTTAAAAACAACAGTTATGTTAAAAAATCATTTAAAAATAGCCTGGAGAAGTATCTTAAAAGACAAGATGTTTACGTTCATCAAAATAGGAGGTTTTGCTGTTGGGATAATGGCTTGTGTATTGATCGCACTTTTTATCAAAGATGAATTCAGCTATGACAAGCATTATGTTTCTGAAAAACAAATTTATAGGGTATATACAGAAGTAATACATAAGGGTGAACTTATTAAATGGACTCATTATCCTGCACCTTTTGCTAAAGCGCTAAAAAAGGATTTTCCTGAAATAGAAAAGTCAGGGAGATTTCTTACAAGCGAACTTTTTGGTACCGGAAACAAAGAGCTTCGAATAGAAGGAGAAACAGAAAACATTTTTGAAAATGGATTCATTTTTGCCGATCAGGAGTTATTAGAAATTTTAGAAATACCACTTGCACAAGGAAGTACTAAGAGTGCTTTATCCCAACCAGGAACTATCGTAATCTCTCAAGCAAAAGCTGATAAATATTTCCCTAACGGAGATGCTATTGGTAAAACACTGATTTTAGATAATAATACAGAGAAACCTTATAAAATCACTGGTGTAATGAAAGATTCACCAGAAAACACCCATTTTAAGTACAACTTTCTGATGACAATGGTGGGCAGGGATTTTTATCCTTATGAAAAACATAATTGGGGTGCGCAGAATTATCACACTTATGTTTTAGTGAATGATAATACCAATATTCAAGAATTAGAACAAAAAATGTTCTCTATTGTTGAAGATTACATGATCCCTACAGCTAGAGAATCTAACAGGTTTGATAAAATCGATTTTCTAAAAAGCTATCAATTCAAGCTACAACCTATAAGCGATATCCACTTAAAATCAACAGATATTAGTGATGGATTAAAACATGGTGATATCCGTTTTATATGGTTATTTGGTGCCATTGCAATATTTATTCTGCTATTGGCATGTATTAACTTTATTAACCTATCTACAGCCAAATCAGCAAATCGTGCCAAAGAAGTAGGGCTGCGAAAAACCGTAGGAGCTTTTAGGAGAAATTTAATTTCTCAGTTCATCACCGAGTCAGTCTTGTTTAGTATCATTTCATTTGTTTTGGGAGTAGTATTGGCATGGGCATTACTGCCATATTTTAATACGATTGCCTCAAAAACTTTGATTGTACCATGGGGTCAATGGTGGTTTTTATCCGTATTACTGTTTTCGGCATTATGTATTGGGATTTTGGCCGGATTATATCCTGCTTTTTACCTCTCTGCTTTTAGACCAGTAAATGTATTGAAAGGAAGTTTAAGTACAGGTAGTAAAAGTGGTAAACTAAGAAGTAGCCTGGTTATTTTTCAATTTACTACATCCATTGTTCTTATCATCGGCACATTAATCATATACCAACAGATGAATTATATTATGAACAAGAAACTGGGTTATGATAAAGAACAAGTTCTGGTTATTCAAGGCACAGAAAGTTTGGAAAATAAGACACAAAACTTTAAGGATCAACTCTTAAAATTACCCGAAGTAAAACAAGTTTCTGTTAGTGATTATTTACCTATCGAAGGAACAAAAAGAAACGGAAATACTTTTAAAGAAAAAGGAAAAGAAAATGATGGTGTAGCTGTTCCTGCACAAAGATGGGAAGTAGATCACGACTACATTAATACCTTGGGTATACGTATAAAAAAAGGACGAGATTTTTCAAGAGAATTAGCTTCAGACTCTACCGACGCTATGGTCATTAATGAGGTCATGGCTAAGAGTTTTGGTTTTGAGAATCCTTTAGGAAAAAAAATAACTAATGGAAGACACTCCTGGACCATAATTGGTGTAGTAGAAGATTTTCATTTCGAAACCTTAAAAAATGACATTGAGCCATTGGCAATGGCAGTAAATAATAGTCCAGGGATGATTTCTGTACGTTTAAGAACAGATCATATAAATGAAGTATTAAAATCAATTGCTACAATTTGGGATACAAATGTTCCTAACCAATCTTTTAGATATAGTTTTCTAAACCAGGATTTTTCTAAAATGCACGAAGATGTACAACGTATGGGCAAAATCTTTGTCAGTTTTGCTTTGTTTGCAATCCTTGTAGCATGCCTTGGTTTATTTGCTCTTTCTGCCTTTATGGTAGAGCAGCGTAAAAAGGAGATTAGCATCCGCTTGGTTTTGGGAGCCCCTTTTAAGAGTATATATAAGTTATTGACATTAGATTTTTTAAAACTGATTATCATTTCAATAGGTATTGCCATTCCTATTGGTTGGTATATGATGAGCAGATGGCTAGAAGATTTTGCATATCGTATTAACATCGGTTGGGGAATATTTTTAATAGCAGGAATCCTGGCAATAGTAGTAGCTATTTTAACTATAAGTTACCAATCTATCGGAGCAGTATTTATTAAACCGTTAAAAAGTTTACGAACAGAATAATAAAAACATCGCAGAAGTGCCAAATCAATTTTGGTACCGTAAGTCTAAAAATAATATATCATGTACACCTTATATTTTAAAATAGCAATTAGATATCTGTTAAAGAATAAGCTCTATTCTTTTATTAATATTTTGGGATTAGCCATAGGAATCGCTTCTTTTATTTTGATCATGGTTTATGTGAATTATGAACGTAGCTATGATACTTTTGAGGGATCAGAGAATGTATACCGTGTATATATGGATGCTCTTAAAGGTGATGTTTTTGAAGTATCTGATGCACAAACTGCTAATCTTATTGGTCCTACATTAAAACAAGAATTTCCTGAAGTGATAGAGCAGGTACGTCTCTACCGTTTTGATAAAGTGACTTTTAAATATGAAGAAAAAATCATTGAAGAATCCAAAGGTGCCATGGCAGATGAAACCTACTTTGAAGTATTTAAGTATCCACTTTTAAAAGGAGATAAACAAAATGTATTAAAAGAACCTAATACTATTGTACTTACAGAGTCTTTTGCTAAAAAAATATTTGGAACACAAAACCCTATAAAAAATACATTATCAGGTTTTTATGCAGGTGAAGAAGTGCTATTAACGGTAACTGGGGTCTTAAAAGATATTCCCGAAAATACCCATATGAAAACCAATTTCCTGATTTCTTTAAATACTTATGCAACCTGGTTTGCATCAGATGTAGAAAAAGAATTAAACTGGGGACATTGTAATTTTTATACGTATTTAAAAATTGATAAAAATGCTGATAAAGCCCTTCTGAAAAGTAAAGTAATTGCTAGTGATTTTGAAGATGATGAAGATGAAAGATATAATATAGAACCTCTGGAAGATATTCACCTATATTCTAATAAACCTTATGAAGCTGAAACCAATGGAAGTATCAGCAGAGTAAAATTCTTAACAGCAATCGCTTTTATAGTATTGTTATTATCATGGCTTAACTATATTAACTTATCTACAACCAAATCATTAGAGCGTGCCAAAGAAGTAGGTGTTCGTAAAGTGGCTGGGGCACAACGCTTGCAACTTATCTTACAATCGTTAACAGAATCGATTGTTCTAAATGGTATTGCTATTGTGATAGCCATTATACTTACTATAAGTATGCTTTCGCTATATAATAATATTACAGGAAAAGAATTGGTAATACAGACTTCAACTATTACTCAGTTATTACCCATTATTGGTTTTATCGTAGTTGGCGTGCTTTTGGCAGGACTATATCCAGCTATTTTATTAAGCGGATATTCACCTTCAAAGGCATTAAAAGGAAAAATACGCACTTCTGCCAGTGGATTAAACATTAGAAAAGGATTGATTGTTTTGCAATTTCTAGCCACTATCGTTTTGCTTATTGGTACGTTAGTTATTACTAAACAAATAGATTTTATGCAAAAGCAACCGATTGGCGCAGAATTAAATCAAACTATTTCTTTTCATGGTGAATTTTTAAACAATATGACAGATTCTCTGGCTAGAAGAAAATGTAAAATTCTTGAAACAGAGCTACAAAAATTTCCTTTTGTATACGGTACAGCAAGAACTCAAACCTATCCTGGGGATGGTTATGATAATTTATCATCATTCATAGGAATGAAATACCCCAACGGAACAGAGGATAGCAAAAAAATATTTTATAATTATACAGCAGATAGTAATTATCTTGATGTATTAGATATTCAATTTCTTGCCGGAAATAACTTTATAAACAATCCCAAAGGAAATAGCAATACGGTTATAATTAATGAAGCTTGTATGCGCGAAATGGAAATTTTTAATCCAGATGATGCAATCAATAAAACGGTAAGCTTTTTTGGAAGAGAATGGGTAATTTCTGGGGTTATTGAAAATTACCATCATTTTGGATTAAAAAAAGGAGTACATCCTATGGTTATTTTACACGGTAATAGCAGTAATAATTTATTAGTAAAATTTGATGACACTGTTGCTTCTACTTTGGGATACAATAAAGCGATTACCCAGATAGAAGAAAAATGGAAACAAATACTACCACAACGTACATTTGGCTATACATTTTTAGATAAAAAGTTTGAAGCACAATATAATGATGATAAAGAGTTTAGTGCTGCTTTCAGGATGTTTACGCTTCTGGCAATATTTATCGCAGCATTAGGCTTGTTTGGGTTAACATCGTATACCTGCGTACAACGTAAAAAAGAAATAGGGATTAGAAAAGTAAATGGAGCAAGTATTTTTAAGATTCTGAAATTATTAAACATTGATTTTATCAAATGGGTTGGGATTGCATTTATAATTGCGATTCCTGTGGCCTGGTATACGATGAATTCGTGGTTAGAAAACTTTGCATTAAAAACAAATCTTAGCTGGTGGATATTTGTACTTGCAGGTATAATGGCACTTGGTATTACATTGCTTACGGTAAGTTGGCAGAGTTTTATGGCAGCCAACGGAAACCCCGTTGATGTGCTAAGAGATGAATAATATGTGATTTTAAATCAATTAAGAAACAACCATTATGTTAAAAAACCATATCAAAGTAGCCTGGAGAACCCTTTTGAAACACAAAGGTTTGTTTACCATTAATATTCTGGGTCTTGCCATAGGGATTGCTACTGCTCTTGTTATATTTCTTTTTGTGGTAGATGAATTAAGTTATGATCGCCACTATAAAAAAGCAGATCAAATTGTTAGAGTAGTGCTAAAAGGAAAGATGAATGGCGAACTAATAAAAGAAGCTGTTACACCAGGCCCTGTTGCATATACATTACAAGAAGAGTTTCCAGAAGTTTTACAGGCAACTCGTATTAAATCAAGCGGAACACCCCAAATTACCTATAAAAACAACACATTTAGAGATCAAAAATTTGCATATGTTGATCCTAATTTTTTTCAGGTATTTACATTGCCACTCATTAAAGGAGATCTTGTAACAGCATTACAAGAACCTAATACTGTCGTTATTACTCAAAAATTAGCATCAAAGTATTTTGGAAATGAAAACCCTCTGGGAAAAGTTTTGGAGTTTAAAGAATGGAATCAACGCTATACGGTTACAGGAGTAATTAACGATGTGCCTGCAAATTCTCACTTTCATTTTGATGCTTTTGGGTCTATGGAAGGATTTGCAGCTGCAAAAGAACACAAATGGATAGAATCTGGTTACCATAGTTATCTTGTTCTTGATAAGCGTATAGATTATAAAAATGTAGAAGAAAAACTACCAAAAATTGTGCGTAAGTATATGGGGCCGCAGATAAAAAAATCTATGGGGATGACTTTTGAAGAGTTTAATGGAAAAGGAAATGACATTGGATTATTTCTACAACCTTTGACCGATATTCATCTTCACTCAGATTTTGCAGATGCTACCAATCTAGAGCCTGGTGGTGATATAAAAACTGTATACATTTTTGGAGCAATAGCCATATTTATCTTAATTATTGCCTGTATCAATTTTATGAACCTTTCTACAGCAGCAGCATCAAAAAGGGCTAAAGAAGTAGGAGTAAAAAAGGTATTGGGATCACCAAAAAGTCAATTAATTAAACAATTTTTGATAGAATCTTTTATTGCAACTATGGTAGCTATGGTTTTGGCTTTAATTCTGGTTATGATTTCATTACCATTGTTTAATGACCTGTCTGCAAAAGCATTAGATATAACTTATATTCTTCGCCCTCAGGTACTAATGTATTTATTAATATTAGGAATCATTATTAGTTTTTTGGCCGGAGGTTACCCTGCTTTTTTTCTTTCATCATTTGCCCCCATCACTGCACTTAAAAACAAATTTACCAACACAGGTAATAGTAAGGGATTAAGAAGTGGATTGGTGATTTTTCAATTTGCGATATCGGTAGGTCTTATTCTGGCAACTATAGTAGTAGATCAACAGATGTCTTTCATTCAAAATAAAGATATAGGTTATGAAAAAGATCAAATACTGGTATTAAGGGATTCATGGATGTTAAAGAACAATGAAGAAGTTTTTAAGGAACAGTTATTTAAAGACCCAAGAGTATCCAACATTACAATGTCTGGCCATATTCCTGCAGGACCATCTTATAATCATATGTCAAGTATTTATCCAGGTCAGGATTCTGATGCTATTAGAAGAACTATTGTATACAATATTGATGAACATTATATCCCAACGATGGGAATGGAATTGATTGCAGGAAGAAATTTTGCCATAGACGAAGGATCAGAGACCACAAATTTGATTATTAACGAAACGTCTGCCAGGATTCTAGGATTTACCGATAATGCAATTGGTCAGGCAGTAACAATGTCTATAGATAATGAAGGAGGTACAAGACAATATTCTGTGATCGGAGTGGTAAAAGATTTTCATTTCAAATCATTACATCAAACTATAGATCCTCTAATAATGATTAATGAACCAAGTTCGGGGCTTATTGTAAGAGCAAAAACTTCTGACATGAAAGGGTTAATTGCCACAGCAGAAAATATATGGAACGACTTTAAAGTAAATGAACCTTTTAACTATGCCTTGCTCGATGAGTTGTACAATCAAACCTATCTGAAAGAGCAAAAAATGGGAACTATCCTTAGAATATTTGCTTTGCTCACCATTTTTGTGGCATGCCTGGGATTATTTGGCCTGGTAACTTTTACAGCAGAGCAACGATTTAAGGAAATAGGAATTCGTAAAGTATTAGGATCTACAATACCTCAAATTATCACTATGCTCTCATTTGATTTTATGAAACTGGTATGTATTTCTTTTTTGATAGCATTTCCTCTTGGATTTTATCTCATGAATACATGGCTTCAAGATTTTGCTTACCGTATACAAATACAGTGGTGGGTATTTGTTCTGGCCGGTTGTATAACTCTATTAGTTGCATTTATGACTATAGGTTGGAAAAGTTTCAGAGCAGCGTCAATGAATCCTATAAAAAGCTTAAGAACAGAATGATTTAAGTCCTTATGGGTCTTTAAAAACTAGTAAGGATAATATAAAAAGTAAAATCATGATTAGAAACTATTTCAAAATTACGTGGAGAAATCTAAAAAGAAACGGATGGTTTTCTTTCATAAATATTGGTGGACTAGCTTTAGGAATGACAGTCGTTATTATAATTGGTTTATGGGTATTGGATGATTTTACTTTTAATCAGTATCATAAAAATTATGATCGGATAGGACAGATTTATCATAACACGACGAATTTTGAAACTAATGAAATTAATACTGATCCTTCTGTGTTATATACATTTGGGAGTGTCTTAAAAGAAAAATACCCAGAATATTTCAAATACGTTTTAAGATCAGATTGGGTCAAAGATCATACTCTTTCTAACGATGGAAAAATTTCTACAAAAACAGGAACATTTATTGAGAGTGGTGCTATAGAAATGTTTTCATTACAAATGATAAAGGGAACGAATGCCAGCTTGGATGAATTGAATGCCATTGTTTTATCAGAATCTGCTGCATTAGCCATTTTTGGTCAGGAAAATCCTATAGGAAAAAGTATAAAGATTAATAATGAGATGGACGCCGTTGTTAAAGGTGTCTTTGAAGATTTACCAAAAAACACAAGATTTCGTCATGTACAATTTTTTGCAAATTGGAATTTGTTTGAAGCAAATGATAAATTATTTGAATGGGTAAAAGATGTATGGGATGGTTGGTATTTTAATATGTATGTAGAATTAAAGCCAGATGTTGATATTGAGGAAGTAAATAAAAACTTACAGAATTTTTATATCCAATATGGGCCGCATGATTTAGTAGATAGTTATAAAGAATCTAACCTTTATCCATTTGTATACCCAATGAATAAATGGCATTTGTATTCAGAGTTTGAGCAAGGCATACCTGCAAAAGGACGTATTACTTTTGTCTGGCTTTTTATTTATATCGCAATATTTGTCTTATTACTTGCCTGTATTAACTTTATAAGCCTTAGTACAGCTCGTTCAGATAAGAGAGCTAAAGAAGTAGGCGTACGAAAAACAATGGGATCCAAAAAAAACCAGCTTGTCTATCAATTTTTGATTGAGTCTCTTATAGTATCTTTTATTGCACTATTGTTTGCATTAATATTGATATCGGTTTCGTTACCATGGTTCAATGAGCTTTCTCAAAAAGACATGAGTATACCTTGGGATAATGCGCTGTTTTGGAGTATCGTATTGTTTTTTACAGTGTTTACAGGTCTTTTTTCTGGAATCTACCCAGCTTTTATTCTTTCTTCTTTTAACCCTATAAAAGTAATCAAAGGAACCTTTAGAATGGGTAAGTATGCAGAAACCCCAAGAAAAGTTTTGGTAATATTCCAGTTCAGTATATCGATTATGCTTGCTGTAGGTACTTTTATTGTATTTGAACAGATCCAGTTTACCAAAGACAGGCCTATTGGGTATGATGGGAATGATCTTATATACTTAAATATGAACAATCCTGATTATTTTGGAAAATACAATTTACTTCGTAATGAGTTAAAAAATGCTGGAGTAGTTGAGGAAATCGCTCAATCTTTTTCTCCTCAGACTGCTATATATAATAGAGGCGGAGGGTTTAATTGGCCGGGGAAAGATCCAGAAATGGAAGACGAGTTTGGTCTTATGGCCATAACCCATGATTATGGAAAAACCGTAGGATGGAAGTTAATAGAAGGAAGGGATTTCTCTAGAGAAATGCCTACTGATTCGTCAGCCCTTATTGTTAATGAAGCAGCTGTAAAATATATGAAATTGAAGAAACCCGTAGGAACCTATATTACCTATGGGAAAAGTGAACCTCTAAAAATCATAGCAGTTGCCAAAAATATGGTTATGGAATCACCTTATAAACCCACTAGTCCTGCTATTTATTACATTAGTTATAGCAATGTCAATTTTATGCATATAAAATTAAAATCTGATATTGATATAAATACTGCTATTACTGAGATTAAAAGAGTGTTTGCAAAAGTAATCCCTTCTGCAAATTTTGATTACCGTTTTGTGAATCAAGATTATAACCTCAAATTTAGATCTGAACAACGTTTAGGAAACCTGGCTAGTGTTTTTACACTATTGGCTATTTTAATAAGTTGTCTTGGTTTATTTGGTTTAACTTCTTTTGCTGTAGAAAGACGTACTAAGCAAATAGGTATTCGCAGAGTATTAGGTGCTTCTAAATTTAATATTTGGAAAGCCCTATCTAGCGGATCTATAGTACTTGTTTTACTTTCCTGTTTGATAGGAATCCCTATTATCCATCATTTCATGGAACAATGGTTACAAAATTATAACTATCGAATGGAAATTTCATTGTGGATTTATGGTGTTGCTATTATTGGAGCATTACTATTAACCTTATTAACAGTAAGTTTTCAAATTATTAAAGCAGCATCAATTAATCCAATAAAAAGTTTAAGAACAGAATAAATAAAAAGTTACTATGTTAAGACATAACCTTATACTCTTTCTTAGAAATATCAAAAAGTATAAAAGCACTTTTTTGATTAACATCATAGGGTTGTCTTCAGGATTGGCCTGTGTATTTTTGATTGCACTTTGGGTGTTAGATGAGGTTCAAGTAGATAGATTTCATGAAAATGATAAATATCTGTATCAGGTTTGGAATAAGTTTGAAAGTCGCGAAGGTCCTAGAATCTTTAATTGGACTCCAAGTATTTTGGCAGAAACAATGGCTGATAAATTACCCGAGGTAAAATATGCAGTATCTCAAACAATACCTGCACAATTTGCTAAAGTACCACTTCATGTAAATAACAAAGTTATAAAGACTGATGGTGTATTTGCAGGTAAAGACTACTTCAATATATTTTCCTATCCTTTGATAGAAGGAGATAAAGATCAGGTACTTGAAGGGATGAATTCGATTGTTATTTCAGAATCTCTGGCGAATCAACTTTTTGGTTCACTAAATGGAGTTGTGGGAAAAGTAATCGAATGGGATGCAATGGGCATGTTAGAAAAACATCAAGTGAGTGGTGTTTTTAAAGATATTCCTGCTAATTCAACAAATCAATTCGATTTTATATTACCCTTAGCTACCTATAAAAAAGGAATTATACATAATGGCGGAAAGAATGATTGGGTTAATAATAATCCGATAACGTATATTTTACTAAATGAAGGAACAAACGTAGAAGAATTTGCTGCTAAAATAGAAAACTTCTCAAAGCTACAGGACGAAGATGTTACAGCAGACCTTATAATGACCAAATATTCATCTAATTATCTCTACGGTAATTTTGAAAATGGACAGCAAGTTTCTGGACGGATGAATTATGTATACCTGTTTTCATGTATTGCATTATTTATTTTGATCATAGCCTGTATCAATTTTATGAATCTTTCTACGGCAAATGCATCAAGGCGTTTAAAAGAAATAGGAGTTAAAAGGGCATTAGGGTCCAAAAGAACTACACTTATCACACAGTATTTTGGAGAATCAGTGATGACTGCGTTTATTTCTTTATTGTTGGCACTTTTAATAGTATTTCTTTTTATCCCACAATTTAATATAATTACAGGTAAAGTACTATCCTTAAGTTTTGACCCTTTGATTTTTGGTTTATTCTTATTGATTGCTCTTTTTACAGGAATATTGGCAGGAAGTTATCCTGCATTACACCTTTCACGTTTTAAACCAGTAACTATTTTAAGAGGTCAATTAAAAAATTCATGGGGAGAAATTTGGGTTAGAAAAGGTTTAGTGATATTTCAATTTTCATTATCGATTATTTTAATTATAGCAGTCCTATTAGTTTCTCAACAAGTGGTTTATGTACAATCCAAAAACCTAGGAATGGATAAGGATAACGTTGTTTATTTTAAGCAAGAAGGCCATTTAAGACAAAATGCAGAGGCTTTTTTAAAAGAATTAAAAGAGATCCCAAACGTAGTCAATGCTGCCATGACTAGTCAAAATATCATAGGAACAAATATTAATACAACCGGAGGATTAGTTTGGACAGGGAATGAAGAAGAGCGTCGATCTCGTTTTAAAGAACTTCGTATTGGTCATGATTTTATAGAGACAATGGATATGAAACTTAAAGAAGGAAGATCATTTTCTAGACAGTTTCTCGCAGACAGTGCTGCAATAGTATTTAACGAAACTGCCATAAAGATGATGGGTATCAAAAATCCAATTGGAAAAACGGTACGCTACGGATCAACGCAATATAGTATTATTGGAATCTTAAATGATTTTCACTTTCAATCTTTTCGAGAAGTTGTACGTCCTATGTTTTTTAGATTAAATAATAATAGATCCAATTTAGAATTTGTAGTTCGAATTGCTGGTGGAACAGAAAAAGAAACCTTAGCTAAACTTAAAGATTCTTATGCTAAGTTTAATCCTGGATATGTATTTGAATATAATTTTTTAGATACAGATTTTCAAGCGCAATATGCAGCAGAACAACGGGTAGCTTCCTTATCAAAATATTTTGCTGGTTTAGCCATTTTAATCTCCTGTTTAGGTCTGTTTGGTTTGGCTAGGTATATGACAGAGCGAAGACGAAAAGAGATTAGTGTTAGAAAAGTATTAGGACAAAGCGCTTCCCAGATTACTATGATGTTATCTATGGAGTTTACAAAGTTAGTTTTGATAGCAATAGGTATTGCAGTCCCAGTAGCATATCTACTGGGGAGTAATTGGCTTTCAGGTTTTGCATATAGAATTCCTTTAAAAGGATGGTATTTTATAGGTGCTGGTTGTATGGCTTTATTTGTTGCCTTGCTTACTGTTGGATCACAAGCAATAGGTGCGGCAAATAAAAACCCTGTAAATGGATTAAAAGAAGAATAAGGAGAATCACAATATCAAAAAACAAAAAGTTATGTTTAAAAATTATATCAAAATAGCATGGAGAAATGCTCTTCGACAAAAACAATTTACTATTCTCAATATACTTGGGCTTAGTATTGGGATAGGAACATGCTTTATTATTGGATTATATATCCATAGTGAAATGACTTATGATACTTTTCATGACAAGGCAGATCGTATTTATAGAGTTAATCAGCCTAATATTTGGGACGATTGGAATGAAATAGCCTCTAATACAGGACCTAATGTAGCTATTGCATTACGAGAAGATGCCCCAGAGTTTGAAGAAGTAACAAGACTTTTAAGGACCGGTACACAGATTGTAAAATCTAATCATAACGAAGAGGCAAGTTTATATAGCGAAGAGCAATATTTTGCTGTCGAAGAAAACTTTTTTGACGTGTTTTCTTTTAAATTTTTACAAGGTGATTCTAATACAGCACTTAGTGAACCTATGAGTATGGTGATGACAAAAAAAACAGCAGAACGTTATTTTGGTACAGAAAACCCAATAGGAAAAACAGTAGAAGTAAAAGATTATGATAACTCATGGAAAACCTATACTGTAAAAGGAGTACTTGCCGATGTTCCTTATAAATCGCATATTCAATTTGATATGTTGGTTTCCTTAAAAAGTTATTCTGAAATGATGCAAAGGAACGGTTGGAAATGGATTTGGACAGCATTTTCGACCTATGGATTAGTGAAAGAAGGAACCGATATAGCTGCATTTACCAAAAAAATTCAGGCTATTCCCCCAAAATGGGCGCCACCTACAACAGAACGTATTTTTAATCAAACATTTAAAGAATTTACAGCAGGACATGATTGGACATTATACCTGCAACCTCTTAGAGAAATATACTTATCTGAAGCTCCTGCCATTCACTCCTTTGGACCAACTGGAAATCCAATGTTTGTTAAAATATTTGGAGCAATAGGTGTACTGGTACTTATATTATCCAGTATCAATTTCATGAACCTCTCTACCGCAAGATCATCAAAGAGAGCAAAAGAAATAGGAGTGAGAAAAGTTTTGGGATCCAAACGAAAAGCACTAATCAAACAATTTGTTATAGAATCTACACTCTTTGTTTTGATAGGGACTGTTTTTGCCTTGATATTCGTACAACTTTCTTTGGGCATATTTAGTACAATTGCAGATGTACAGCTCGAACTGATTCCATATTTAGGAAACCCAATATTTCTAGGAATTGTGCTATTATTTGTATTAGGATTAGGTTTAATTTCTGGAAGCTACCCTGCGTTTTACCTTTCAATGTTTCAACCTATAGAAACCCTTAAGGGAAAAATAAGCACAAAATTTAAAGGAAAAGGAATTAGAAATGGATTAGTTGTCTTTCAGTTTACTATTTCTATTGCTCTGGTAATTTGTACCTTATTTGTACAAAAGCAATTGGTATATACTTCTTCGTTAGATCTAGGATTCGAAAAAGATAATATTCTACAAATTCATAATATTGAGCAAATCGGTTTTGATACTGAAGCACTTAAGACAAAGCTTTCGTCAAATACTGCTTTCTCAAAAGTTGGAAAATCATTTGGACTACCACCAAATATATGGTCCGGAGATCGATACAAAACACTGGGTGCTAATGACCAGGTGGTTCAACTTAGAAATGTAAGAACAGAAGAAGATTATCTCGATGTATTGGGAGTAGAATTTGTTGCCGGAAGAAATTTTGATTCGTCAAGATCCAATGATAAATATAAAGTGATATTAAATGAAAAAGCGGTTAAAACCCTAGGGTGGGGTAATCAAGAATCTTATAATGCAGATTCTCCTATAGGAAAAATACTGGCTTTAGCTTCTGGAAGTGAAGATGAATTTGAAGTGATGGGCGTAGTTAAAGATTTTAATATTAATAGCGTACAACAAGAAATAGCACCATTGGTCATCATTCATCATCAAAATGATAAGGTTTGGGATTATGGTGCAGGCTTATCTTATTATTCGATGAAACTTAATCCTGCAGTGGTTAAAAACCCTGGTGAACTTCAAACATTGATTGATAAAGTTAAAAATGATATTGCACAAATAGACCCTTCAGTTCCATTTGAATATAGTTTTATGGATCAGGATTTTGAAAACACTTTTGTGTCAGAACAAAGAATGGGAGTAATACTTAGTATATTTACCATTATGGCTTTGCTTATAGCATGTCTTGGCTTGTTTGGTCTGGCTGCTTTTACGGCAGAGCAACGTATCAAAGAATTAAGTATTAGAAAAGTACTGGGTGCCAAGGTATCAGAATTAGCTTTTTTGTTCTCTTCAGAATTTACAAAACTGGTTCTTATTTCTATTATTCTTGCTTCACCTATCGCATACTTTTTGGTAGATGAGTGGCTTAAAGATTTTGCGTATAGAACCCCAATAGATAGTTGGGTGTTTATAGTAGCAGCGATAAGCGCATTTGTAATTACATTGGTAACAGTAAGTTTTCAAACCATTAAAGCAGCATCAACAAATCCTGTAAAAAATTTAAGGGCAGAATAAAACTATTTCAGACCTCACAGGTCTCAAAGACCTGTGAGGTCTGGAGCAAGGACTATTTTAAAAATTAAAAAATAAATCTAATTAAAACCTGGGTATCTAAAAAGAACAATAAAACGTAATGATAGACAGCGCAAAGTATTCTAACGCCTGATTCTTAAAAAACACAGATTACTTTGTACTTTGTAGAAACGAAAAGCAGGACTTTTTAGATATCCTATTTTAAATCCAGATTAAAATATCATAAACAACTAAAAAAATAAAACATGTTATTACAACTAAAAAATATATCAAAGTGGGTACACTCAGGAGGGCAGAAGGTGTTCTTACTAAAAGACATTAATTTTTGGGTGAACGAAGGAGATTTTATCTCAATTATGGGGCCCTCTGGTTCAGGAAAATCTACTTTGCTCAATATCATCGGGATGCTAGATGATTTTAATGAAGGAGAATATACATTTCTGGAAGAAAAAGTACATTCACTTAAAGAAAAACACCGTGCTAATCTGTATAAGGAATATATAGGATTTGTGTTTCAGGCCTATCACCTGATCGATGAATTAACGGTAAAAGAAAATCTTGAGATGCCATTATTATATAAAAAACACAATGCGTCAGAAAGAAAATCTTTGGTGGCTGATATGTTGGATCGCTTTAATATTGTGGGTAAAAAAGATCTTTTTCCTTCTCAGTTAAGTGGAGGACAGCAACAATTAGTTGGTGTTGCCAGAGCACTTATTGCTAGTCCAAAATTAATCCTGGCAGATGAACCTACCGGGAATCTTAATTCTAAGCAAGGAGAAGAAATTATGGAAATTTTTACGCAATTAAATAAAGAGGGGGTAACCATTATACAAGTAACTCACTCAGAAAAAAATATGGCATATGGTTCTCGAGTCATCAATTTATTAGATGGTAAAATTGAGTAAGTATTTTGTTTTAATCAGACTTCGCAGGTTTTAAAAACCTGCGAAGTCTGATTGATTCTTTAAGATTTCACTGAAAGTAGGGTATTTTCAAGAATACCTTCAGTCTACATTTGTTTTCAAATAAACCTGAATAATCAAAAACTATGACTGAGCAAAAAGAAATGACATTATCATCGAACTGGACAACTCTTGGTATTTACATACAACTTCTGGCGTGTTTAATAGGTGTCCCTTACATGTTTTTTTTATTTATGCAAAAAGAATTTGATATTGGAATGGTAATTTTTGGAGCGTTTGTTTTAGGGATTACAGCACTGATTATTTGTCAGTTTATATATGCATGTGATGCTCGGGTCATAAACGACAAACTGGTATTAAAAAAACAATTTAAACCCTCAAAAACGTATTCTTTTGAAAAAATCGGTAATCCACGTTCATTCAGGATAAAAAGGACAAGTTATGTAACAGTAAAAATGGAAAATGAGGATAAGGTCTTAGAAAAATATTTGATCATCAATAATCATCACTTGTTATCATTTGAAAATAAAAATGCCAAACAAGTGCTGATTTCTTTGAGAAATATGGATAAACAAGAAAATGAGACTCTGAACAATACTGATATTAAGTAAGGAGTTACTCCTCAGAAATGAATAGATAGCTTTAAAATATCACTCAGAATCTATTTCGGGAGCAACTGTAAATTGTTTTATAGCAGAATTTGGTTCTATGATGTTGTATCCTTTCCAGAATTCTGGATTGTATCTGGATAGGTATTCTGGTTTAATACTCTTATTTTCGGTGCTGGCCTTGTAATCAGCTTCGGATAATGGGCTAGAGTCAAAAACAACAATCTCGAACTTATTTACATTTGCCATAATCACATCGAGTGCCAGAGACAGCTCATTTTGTTTACGCCTTCCTTTTACATGTTTATTTTTTTCGATCACTTTTAGAGGGCGGTCAAAACCAAAACGATTTCCTCTACGCATTTCAAGATATTTCAGGTCGTATTTGTTGTTTTTTCCTTTAGAAAAAATCACTTTATTACGATATAAATTATCCTGAAACATAACTCCCAGAAGTTTAAAACTTTTAAGGTTTTTTACATTTTCATAATCGGCTCTAACAATAGCAAAATCTTCAGTATTAACATATAATGTACCTTTAAAATCTGCTCTCCATTTTGGCGAAAAATTAATAATATATACACTATTATCATCCATATAGGTGTAATCGATAAGTTCGAAATTATATCTGCCTGATTTGTTCAAAAAATTAGACATCACATCTTCGTTAAAGAAAAGGCTTGACATCAAACTTTCTAATCCAGATTTTCGATGTTTTAAAAATTCACTCTTGTCGTCTTTTTTCTTTTGATTATCGATTTCATCTTTAACAACCGACGCTTCTTCTGTATTTTCTAGCAAAGAATCTACTTGTACCTTGGTGCCAAAGAGGCCAGATTTTATTTTAAGGTAAGAATTAGGTTTTACATTTTTCTTAAATATAGTTTCCATACGTTCGGCTACAGCCTCCATAGACACCCTATTATTTTTATCGTAGAGTTCTGCGGCCTTTATAATGTGAAGTTTCCTCTTATCGAAATTACCATACAGATCACATAAAATTTCGGTATAATATTCTGCTCTTTTGGGAAGAATAGAGGTTACACTATCGATCAATTTTTTATTAAGCTCTTTGATCGTAGATTTTTTAAATTTGACATCAAACTTTTTTACGGTATTAAACTCGGATTCTCTAAAAAACAATCGTCTTTTGGATAACCCAAAATTATAATTTTGATCTACTCGTTCTTTAACATTATCAATAATTTCGTCTACGGTTAGATTTTTATTTGAAATAAAAACACCTTTTAACTCTATTGCTTTGGGCTGGATATAAATGATACTATCGGTTACATTCTTTACGGATACACCTACTTTTTCATACCCCATTGAAGAGATGTAGATAGAATCAATTTTGGCAAGATCACCATTTAGATTTAGACTAAACCTTCCTTCTTCGTTAGTGATTACTCCTTGATTTTCTGATAATTGTATGGTAGCATAGGGAATAGGCTCGTTAGTTTTTTTATCCACTACCTTAGAAGTAATGGTTTGAGCAGTTACCATAGTACCTATGGATAAGAATAAAAATAAAGCCGATACTACCTGATTATAGTGCATAATTTGATATTTAGATCAATAAAGTCCCTATATATAAGACGCTATGTTGGAGTATAAAGTTGCCTGATACATCCAACAAAAGGAAGACTGAAACAAGAACCATTTGTTACAAAGGAATTTACAAATTAAAAAAATCACAATCAAGATACTAGTATCTTGATTGTGATTTTTTTAAGTATTTAAATATATGGCTAGTGACGATATGGGTTGTATTGCCCTAAAAGCTTGTATAATTATGAGTTAGATTAATCATCTTTAGATCCAGGATACTATATTTCTTAAAAAAATAATGCACTTAATTTGTGTAACTTACGGTTTTACCGTAAATTTATGGTGTCAAAATTGTAAAGTCAAAGGGAGGACTTGGAGTAAACACAAAAATGATGCAGTATATACTGCATCATTTTTTTTATGTAAATATAAAGCAATAGGTGATCTCAAATAAAAAAATCACGATCAAGACAGCGCTTCCAGATCGTGATTTTAAATGGCATATCGATTAAGATTACTCTTCTTCTATAGGCCTTAAGTTATCTCCAGAATTTCTGTCGATTAATTTATTATAAGGATCAATGCCTGCTTTTATCGGTTTTTTATCGGTAACAATAGTAAATGTATTTTCACCAGGTTGTAGCCATTTTCGTTCTAAATAATACGGAGTTTTAAGGGGTACTTCCTGTTCGTCAACACTATCTTCACCAAATAATCCAATCTCGATGTAATTAGTAGTATCATCGGTACGTTCTTCTTTGCCCGTATCATCATAATAGATTTTTTTTGAATCTACTGTAAAAGTGGTTTCATACGTACCGTTATCCAGTGCTTTGGTCTTAGCACTAGTAACACGATTTTCATAAAGTACTATTTTTGTAAACCCATCTTCTACAGCGTATTTTAAAGAATCTGGAGCTATTTTATAAATGGCATCATATAGATTTTCTGAAGTAGGATACACTCCTTTTTCATACTCTCTATACTCATTAAGAAAACCTTTAAGAGCTTCATTCACGTTGTTTTCACCAAGAAGATCCTGAAGTTCATACATCACCATAGACCCTTTTTCATACCAGATATGTGGCCCTGTTTCTACATTTATTAGAGATCGTTCTGGTTTAAAACTAAAAGCTCTGCTTTGTAAATACCGATCTAAAGAATATTTAAGGAAGTTTTTGATTCCGTTTTCACCATATTCATGTTTCATGGTCATAAGCGAGGAATATTCTGCCAAAGTCTCAGAAATAATATTGGCACCAGATGTTTTACTAGGAGTGACTAGGTGACCCCACCATTGGTGTGCTACCTCGTGAGTGGTCACTCTAAATGCATAATTAAAATCTTCGGATTTATCAAAATTAGCGGCAAACCCAAAATCTTCAGAATAGGGGATAGTCGTTACAAAAGACTGCGCAAATGTCGAATGTGCAGGAAATTCTACAATCCTGATTACCGAGTTGGGATACTCATAAAAATTGGTTGAGCAGTAGTCTAAAGCTATCTTAACTCCTTTGATAAAATGCTCCAAGTTGCGTTTGTGTTTTGGAGAGTGGTAAATCTCGATATTCACTTTTTTTCCACTTGGTGCAGTCCAACTGGATTTTTCTACATCATATCTCGCAGATACTACATTAAAAAACAGATCAGTCTTTGATTCTAAGGCATAATGATAATAAGCTCTGTTATTTTCTTGCCATTGTTTTACCAATTTACCAGGAGCCAGAGCAGTTTGATCTACAGACGTACTAAGTATAGCTTCAAAATTAATGTAATTGGCGTCTTCATTAAACAGATTTTTCTTTAATGCCAGACTGTCCGTTCGAGGAGGGTATAGATAATCGAGTTTTTTTAACCCGTGTTTTACACGCACTCCATTTTCGACCAGGCTTCGCTCATAATGAAATCTCGGGAATATAGTATTATTAAGAAAAGATCCATTATGCAATATTTCGGTCTCCATACGATTGGTGAAACCTTTGGTTTCTGAAAATACTTCTATGGTAAGATTAGCTTTCTCATTAGGCTGCATTGCTTTAGGAAGCTTATAAAAATACATCCTGTATACAGAATCTGTAACCACAGGCGAGAGGGGACTACCATTATAAATCACTTTTTTCAGGCTGGTATGAGAACCCGGGTATTGAACCTCTAGCAATAAGGTGTCTATAGGAGAATCATAATTGTTTATGATTTTGAAATCTCCTTTGGCTTTTATATTACGGTCTTCAGGAAAAATATCGATATATGCTTTTAGATCGGTTACTTGCGGATGAGCCTGGCCAATATACTTTTCATATTTTTTTTCGGCATCTGCATTGATTTTTTCCAAGTGGTTTCCGGCAACCATTGTGTTAAGTACATTAAGATTATAGTAACTATACCCGGCAACTGCGATAAAAGCCATTACGGTAACTACAAATACTCCAATGGTTTTGGGGGTGAACCTTTGTTTGGCCAACAATAACCGCTCTTTGGCCGTAGCAAAAAACCCTCGAGTCCAGAATACTTTTCCTATGATCATCAAGATCGTAGTACATAGAATCCAATACATATTTAACCAGGTGATTCCTGTAAGATAATGGCCAAAACCATTAAGATCACTTAGAAAAATTGGTGTAGTACCAGTAAACATATACATAGGATTGGTACTTTTAAAAGCAAGCGCTACCAAAAGAGGTAATCCAAAATAGATGATAATAACTATAAAATGACCTAAAAACTTATTATTTACCAGTACATGTACAAAGAAAGAAAGTAAGATAGTCATTAAAAAACCAGGAAATACCAAAGCAAAATTATAGATAAAATACATCCCCAGATCATACTGAAAATACCCGTTAAAAGTTTGAAAGAAAATACCAATGATGATATTTACAATCGTAAGAACAAAAGCGATACCAATAAGCGATATTATTTTTGAAAAATATAAACTAGAATCACTAATAGGTAAGGCATCATAAAAAACAAAGGTCTTATTTTTTCTTGTTCTGTGAACAGCTTCTCCCGAATAGATAACCAGTATTATAATAGAAAAAAAAGAGATAACACCATTGATATACATTACAACATATCGGGTTAATGGTAAATTCGGAGTTCCGTAAGTTTCATTAAGATTGTAAATACTGAACACAGAAAAGATGACTCCTATAATCATTAGAATAATAAAAACAGGACTTTTAAAAATAGATAAAAATTCAATTTTACTAAGAGAAAAAAGGTTGTTCCACTCTGTTTTTTTGGTAAAAACTTGGGTTATAGACGTGATTAGTGAAGGTGTATACTCACCGTTTTCTATTTTATTTCCTTTTTTACCAGAAAGTAAAAATTTCTTATAGTCGAATCTAAAAAGAGTAATGAGAAAGAATAGTAAGCCTATGGCTAACCAGAACATTCTATTTAATAAGAAGCTACCATATATTGGTAGTTGGTTTGTATTCAACTCATTAATTGACCAGTATTTCTTAACAAAAGTAAAAGCTCTGTTTCCAAAAGGATCTAGATAAGGTGTTAACCATTGGTTGTCGAGACTAGATACAAAATCTCCCGAAATACTATATAATAAAAACAAGCAAATTCCGCCTAGATAGATAATAGGCATTTTCTTAAAAAAGGCCATTAGGCAAAAAAACAAAGAACCAATTACTAATGCGTTGATTTGCAGTAAGAATATAAAAGGAAAAAGGTATGACGACAGGTTAAAATCGGTATAATTTCCGTAATCGGCACGTGCCAGATACTCACCAAAGCCAAACCCTATCATGGTACCTAATACAACAGATAGATTGAGTAAAGTAACCATAGCATAGCTACCCAAAAACCGACCTAAAACATAAGATTTTTGAGTAATCGGAAACGTAAAATACGTTTGCGCTGTTTTATGATCCTTATCTCTAAAAATGGGAACTCCCATAATCGCAGCATAAAAGAAAATACAGATAACCGATATAGGCCCCATGGTCTCTGCTATTGTATTGGGACTATTGACAAATTGAGCAGTTACCGATTTTTCAAAAACAGACATTAAAATGGCTATTGTAAATCCCAGAGCAACATATATCCAGGTAGCAGGTCGTTTTAAACGGTATTTTAGTTCGAATAAGAATATTTCTATCATATTGTTGCCTCCTGTTCTTTTCTGTTAATACAGTAGAAATAGAAATCTTCTAAGTCATTATTTACCGCTTCAAATCCTTCTCCTGGATTAGCATCACTATATACGTTTACATAAAATTGCCCGCCTCTTAGGTAATTCGATAGCACAGTAAATTCGTTTTCAAAAGCCTCTAATTCAGATTTGTCGATATGTTTTCTGTATACTTTTCCATTTAGAGTATCAGACAATGTTTGTGGATTACCTTGTACCAATATTTTACCTTCATTAAATACAGCCATATTTTGACATAGGTTGGTTACATCGTCTACAATATGCGTACTTAAAATAACAACAGCATTCTCACCTAACTCACTTAATAGATTATGAAAACGGTTACGCTCCAGGGGATCCAATCCCGCCGTAGGTTCATCAACAATAATTAGTTTTGGATTCCCTAAAAGGGCTTGAGCAATACCAAAACGCTGTCTCATTCCTCCCGAAAAATCACCGAGATTGCGATTTCTAAACTTATATAGATTTACTTTATTTAGTAAATCTGCAACATAACCTTTACGTTCCTGGTTATTGGTAATACCTTTTACCTTTGCAATATGATTAAGCATCATTTCTGCAGAAACCTTTGGGTAAACGCCAAAATCCTGAGGCAGATATCCTAATACTTTTCTTAATTCCCCCGGTTGTTTAAAAACATCAATTCCATCAAAATCAATAGTTCCCGAATCGGCTAGTTGCAATGTAGCGATAGTTCTCATTAATGTTGATTTTCCTGCACCATTGGGGCCTAACAGGCCAAACATTCCTTTCTCTAAAGTGAGATTAACATCATTTAATGCTTGTGTCCCATTGGGATACGTTTTATTAAGATTCTTTATGGTAAGCATATTTACAAATTTGCCAGTTAAATTATTAAACTCTTTCTATCCTGTTCTATTTATTGCAAATTTATCACTTTGCTACTTAATTATTTTATAGCCTCTTTATTAGGAGATTATGGTTATTCTGCTTAATAACAAAGAACAAAAGTCAGAATGAATTCATTTCAATATTAGTAATCTTTGTTAAGATTTTGTTACATGATTTGATATATTTTTAAGTAAAATTACCTTTAGGTACCTAATTATTAATGATCGGTTAGTAATAGATATATGAGTATCTTTACGAGATTAAATTTTTACAGTTAAGAATGCAACAAATACGTAGAAACAGAAGACTAAGGACAAATGATGCTATTCGTTCTTTGGTAAGAGAAAACATAATAACTCCCCATGATTTTTTGGTTCCCCTTTTTATTGTGGAAGGAAAAGGTATAAAAGAAGAAATATCTTCTATGCCTGATTACTATAGATATAGTTTAGATTTACTAGGTAACGAAGTTAAAGAGCTATGGTCATTGGGGTTAAAATCGGTACTACTTTTTGTAAAAGTACCTGATCATCTTAAAGATAATAAGGGTACAGAAGCATTAAATTCTAATGGCTTGATGCAACGCGCAATAAAAATTGTTAAAGAAGCTGTTCCCGAAATGTTAGTGATGACCGATGTAGCTCTGGATCCATATTCTTCATATGGCCATGATGGTATTGTAGAGGATGGGGAGATCATTAATGATGAAACCTGTAAAGTTTTGGCAGAAATGTCATTATCACATGCACAGGCAGGGGCTGATTTTGTAGCACCAAGTGATATGATGGATGGGCGAATCTTAAGTATGCGGGAACTGCTCGAAAAAGAAAATTATAAAAATACTGGCATCATGAGCTATAGTGCCAAGTATGCTTCTGCTTTTTATGGTCCTTTTAGAGATGCTTTGGATTCTGCTCCGGGATTTGGAGATAAAAAAACATACCAGATGGATTTTGCTAATCGTGACGAAGCAATCAAAGAAACACTTATAGATATCGAAGAAGGAGCAGATATAGTAATGGTAAAACCTGGATTGTGTTATCTTGATATGGTAAGAGATATTAGAGATGTGGTAGATGTACCTGTTGCTGTATACCAGGTAAGTGGTGAGTATGCGATGTTAAAAGCAGCTGCAGAAAAAGGATGGCTAGATCATGATGCTGTAATGTTAGAACAAATAATGGCTTTCAAAAGAGCAGGAGCACAAATTATTGCAAGTTATTTTGCTAAAGATGTGGTTAAGCTTTTGAGTTAATTTTGTAACCCGGCTAAGATCTGCGATGATAAAAAGACAATAATTAAATCGATATAAATATCTTTTAGTTAAGAAAGTTTATGTATTAGTGTGACGCTAAAAACCTTAGTTTAACAATAGAATTTAATAAAATCATAAGTTTATGGTCAGTAGAGATAGGATATATCAGACGTTTGGAGAGTTACTTTATGTAATTGCAATGAGTGATGGGGTGATACAAAAAAAAGAAGTCGAAACGCTCGAAGATATTTTAAAAGGACATCCGAAAGGAAAAGATATTAAGTGGTCTTTTGATTACGAAAATGAGAATCAAAATGATGTCGAAACGTTATATAAAAAGATAATCGAAGTGTTTTCTGATAATGGTCCTGATGAGGAGTATGAATTTATGATGTATGCATTAGCCAAAATTGCAGATGCCAGTGAAGGGATGGATCCAAAAGAAGAAAAAGTGATTACCAATTTCTCTAGGGATTTGTTAGAACGTTTTAAAAAAGATATTGAGAAAATCAAAGAAAAATATAAGTAGTCTTTTCTAACCAGAGACTAGTAACACTATCCATTATTTATATGCAAAAAATAACCTTATTCCTCATGGCAGCAGTTTTGTTATGTGTAAGCTGCCAATCTGAAAAAAAGGAAAATTCTAACCTTAAAATAGGAACAAAAAAAGAGAAATCCTCTCCTTATGACCTGGGCAAGAAAATATTTAACGGTAAAGGAAAATGTTATACTTGCCATAAGATTGATAAAAAGTCTATCGGCCCTGGAGTTATTGAGATTATGAAGGTTTATAAAGCTCAAAATAAAGATTTGATCTCATTTTTGAAACAAGAAGCAGATCCCATTGTAGATCCTGAAACCTTTGCTGTAATGAAAACCAATTTTGCGATTATCAAAACATTTACAGAAGAAGAGCTCAAAGCTGTAGAAGTGTATATGACCGAAGTAAAGACCAATAAAGCAGAATGATATACAGAATCTTAGTATTTGTTTTTTTGATTTCTGGTACCATTATGGCCCAGCAAGACACCCCAAAAAACGCTTTTCTCGAAAAATGGAAAAACTCTAAAGATTATCTTTTAAAAATTGCAGAGCAGATGCCAGAAGATGATTTTGGATTTAAACCAACAGAACGAGAAATGAGTTTTAAGGAACAATTATTTCACATTCGTGGAAATATGCTCTGGTTAGGGATTACGTATTTTTCTTCAGAAGAATTTGACAGAGAGAAATTAAAAGAAAACCTACCAGAAACCAAGACAGAAATCATTGCTTTACTCACTAAAGCATTTGATAAAGTATATACTCGCATCCAGAAAACCGATGAAGATGACTTGAAGTTTGAGGTTGATTTTTTTGCAGGGCGAAAATCAAAACTTCAAATTCTTAACCTATTACAAGACCATGTTACCCATCATCGCGGGCAACTCATTGTTTACCTCAATTTAAACAATATTGAACCGCCACGATATGTGGGGTGGTAAGAGGTTATGAAATCTGTTTTTTTAATATTATTAAATACAAAACGTACCTTAGAGTATTTAGATGATCAGGATGAAATAGATCTGAATATAAAAAGTATATTTCTTTTCTTCTATTATGGAATGGTTGTCTATTTTTTGAATTTAGACATAGAAACTGTTTTAATTAACCCTTTTTGGGATATGACATTTGTTTCGTCTCTTTTTGTATTCTTTGGAGTGTTAATGAGTTTAGGGTTACATAAAATAAATATGTGGTTAAAAGGTAATGGGAGTTATGCAGATATACAAGCAGTTATATCTCATGCTTCAATACCAATTACCCTAAGTTTAAGTATTATCTTCTTCTCTAAGAGAATTTTTTTAAGGATCTGGATTTTGATTGGAAAATACTCTATTATCTAAGTTGGATACTAACTATTAAGATTTTAATTCAAGGGTTTTTGAAGTATAATAATTCAAATTATCGTAGAATGTTATTGAATATTAGTCCTTTACTTTTGTTTTATATTGGACTTTTAATATTAAAATTTATGAAGTTTAAATAATTTATTCCATAAATTAAATGGCAAAGAGGGAAGTAATTAGTTAATTTAGCGTTTTCAAGAAAACCACAATGACTCTATTAATTATTTACGCCGTACTTTCTATTTTCTTTTCGTTTTTATGTTCGATACTAGAAGCAGTTTTGCTTAGTGTGACTCCAACTTTTATCAATGTCAAGAAAAAAGAGGGCAAAGCATATGCCAGTAGCCTTGAAACATTAAAAAAAGATGTTGATAAGCCACTAATTGCAATTCTTACAATCAATACCATTGCACATACCGTTGGAGCTATTTTGGTCGGAGTACAGGCAAAAAAAGCTTTTGGAGATGAGGGTAATGGTGTTTTTATTGTTTCGAGTATAATGACGTTATTAATTTTGGTAGCTTCTGAGATTATTCCAAAAACAATAGGAGCAACCTATTGGAAACAACTGGCAAATTTTACATCCAAAATTCTTAAAATTTTGATATGGCCATTGAAATGGACAGGTATACTTTGGGTATTACAATTAACGACCAAACTTATTGGTGGTAAAGGACATCATGGATCTGTATTAAGCAGAGAAGATTTTACGGCTATGGCAGATATTGCCCATGAGGAGGGTGTTTTTGAAGAATCAGAATCTAAGGTAATTAAAAACCTATTATCTTTTAAAGAGGTTTTTACTAAAGATGTGATGACCCCCAGAACAGTAATGAAAATTGCTTCGGAGGATACAACACTTGAAGAGTTTTTTAATGAAAATCAAAATCTTCGTTTTTCTAGAATACCTGTCTATAAAGAGAATGCAGACAATATAACCGGTCAGGTATTAAAGGATGATATTTTTAAAGAAATGGCAAATCAGAATGGGCATAAGAAGATTGGAGAAATAAAAAGACCTATACTTTTTACGACAAGAAATTTGCCAATACCTGATTTGTTTAATGAACTGATTCAGTCCAAAAATCATTTAGCTTTGGTAGTTGATGAATATGGTTCTGTAAATGGACTGGTAACCATGGAAGACGTTATAGAGACATTATTAGGTTTGGAGATAGTAGATGAAAGTGATACCGAAACTGATATGCAAATCCTAGCTCGAAAAAATTGGGAAAACCGCGCAAAACGACTTGGGATTTTGGATGACAAAAAAGAAGAATAATGGATGAGGTATATGTAGAAACCCCTTTAGGAATCGCCACTATATCAGGAGATGAAGATGGTATTGCAAGCGTTTCTGTTACCAAAGAGGCTGCTAATACTCCTTCAAAAACTATTCCTTCACATTTACAAAAGGCAGTCTTACAGCTCAAAGAATATTTTGATGGTCAACGTACCGATTTTGAGCTTACTTTGAATCCGTCAGGAACTGATTTTCAGAAAAAAGTTTGGGCCGAATTACTCAAAATTCCTTTTGGAAAGACCGTATCCTACCTTGATATTGCCAAGAAGCTTGGAGATCCAAAAACAATACGAGCTGCAGCAAGTGCCAATGGTAAAAATCCATTATGGATCATTGTACCTTGCCATCGGGTTATTGGTAGTGATGGATCACTTACCGGATATGCAGGTGGATTATGGCGGAAAAAATGGTTGCTCGATCATGAAAACCCTGTAAAACAACAATCGTTATTTTAATTTCATAAAAATTGTTTAGTTAGTTATTTTAATATTTCCAGTTTCAAAAAATGAAACTGAGATATCGTATTATTGTTTTTTTGTCATAACAGTGATGATAAATATAGGAGTCATCAAATTTTGAAACCCTTTATTTATCTGCAATTAATTTTCATACATTAGCTAAACAAGTTATTTGTTTGTAATACTATCATATTAACTCAAAACTTACATAGAAATGGTAAAACGGATACTCAAATTTTTCTTTAAAAGCTTACTTACTATTATTTTACTCTGTGTAACATTACTGTACATTTTTGATTATGATTATATTCTAAAAGGAGTTAGGGTGGTTTATATGACAGGCCATACCACTGCATATATTGATGATTATTCGTATTTTGATAATCGTACTATAGAAAAGGGAAATGCTACTCTCGCTTGGGCTACTCATCCAGAATATAATAGAACGCAAAGCACAGATAGACTTAATGCTATTAATAAAGAACTAGGTACTGTTGCCTTTATGATTATTAAGAATGATAGTATTTGGTATGAAAACTACGCTGAAGGATTTGGGATCGATTCTAAAACCAATTCTTTTTCTATGGCAAAAAGTATGGTAACTGGTATGCTGGGAAAAGCAATTATGGATGGTTATATTAAAAACCTGGATCAGCCAGTTGGAGATTTTCTTCCCGAATTTTCGCAAGGTCTTGCGGCAAAAACCACTGTAGGAGATCTTTCTTCTATGTCTTCTGGCTTAAACTGGACCGAACATTATACCAGTCCGTTTTCTATTACAGCCAGAGCCTATTATGATCCCAATATCAGAGATGTAATGTTAGGACTGGATGTTGTCGAGGAGCCAGGACAAAGGTTTGAATACTTAAGCGGAAATACTCAATTATTAGGTATGGTTATTGAAAAAGCTACCGGTAAAAAGCTTGCAACCTATTTAAGTGAGAGTTTTTGGAAGCCTTTGGGGATGGAACATGAAGCCATATGGCAATTAGATAGTGAAGATAGTGGTATGGAAAAAGCATATTGCTGTATTGCAAGTAATGCCAGGGATTTTGCTCGTTTTGGAATGCTGTTTAAAAACAAAGGAATGTTTGCAGGCGAACAAATACTACCAGCAGAATTTACAGAATTGGCAACAAAACCAAGATTTGAAGATGGACAAATGTATGGATATGGTTTTTGGTTGTCTGATCATCTGGATAAGAAAATTTTTGCTATGCGAGGTATTTTAGGGCAATATGTAATTTGTGTCCCAGAGGATAATATTATGATTGTACGATTAGGACATAATCGCGGTCAGTTTGTACCCGGAGAATCATTTACAGAGGATTTCTTTGTCTTTATTGAAGAAGCTTATAAAATGCTTAATAATGCTTCATAAACTTAATCTAGAACATATCTTGTTTCTGGATATAGAAACTGTTCCCGAACATGAGCATTTTGAAAACCTTAGTGAAGAAACAAAATACTTGTGGGCCGATAAAACCAAATATCAACGTAAAGAAGAATTCTCTCCCGAAGAGTTCTATGAAAGAGCAGGGATATGGGCCGAATTTGGTAAAATAGTATGTATATCTGTTGGGTATTTTGCACTCAAAGGTGAAACGAGATCTTTTAGGACCACATCCTTTTATGGAGAAGAAAAACAGTTACTGGTAGATTTTAAAAACTTAATCGAAACCCATTTTGGAAGACCACATCATTTGCTTTGTGCCCATAATGGAAAAGAGTTTGATTTTCCTTATATCGCTCGTAGAATGATTATTCATAATATAGGATTACCTCATAAATTGAATTTATTTGGTAAAAAACCCTGGGAAGTACCTCATTTAGATACTTTGGATTTATGGAAATTTGGAGACTATAAACACTATACGTCTCTAAAATTACTTACCAATATTTTAGGTATTCCATCACCAAAAGATGATATTGATGGAAGCCAGGTACGACAAGTTTTTTATGAAGAACAGGATATTGACCGTATCATCATTTATTGCGAGAAAGATACAATTGCTGTTGCTCAGGTTTTACTTCGGTTGCGACAAGAAGAATTATTAGACGAAGATGAGGTTATATCTGTATGATTTAGACAAAAACTTAACCTTTTAATCAATTTGTTTTCTGATATGGAAAAGAAAGGAAACGAGTCCTTTCTTATTCCATAATACTACTAATTTTGACGAAACGTTTACAAAGTCGAGCCGAAAACAGGAGTAACAACTCATTTATTTTAATCAGGGTTTGAATTTTTTAATCTTTCTGTAGCCTACAGAATTATTTTAAACATAAAAAAGTAACATATCTTTTATGTTATTGTTCTTTCTAATTATGACGTGGTGAAAAGATTGCTTACGAAGTATATATCTAAGATACAGATTCTATTAATATGTGCAAATCTTTTTTGAGATAAAATTTTTCTTATGTTATTCTTAAGACATATAATTGATGATATAGTGGTACTCCTAAATAGCAAACAAAAAACCACCTTGTAAAAGGTGGTTTTGTACAGTATATTTGATTTTATCTATTTTAAAATAAGTTTTTTGGTTATGGTTTTAGTATCTGATTTAACCGATACAAAGTACATTCCAGATGGTAAATTATTCAATTCTATTTTATTTGCAGACATTTTACCGTGTCGTACGGTTTGACCTGCTTTATTAACGATTCTGTATGTAGATCCATTAAAATTATTCATTTTGATTATAATGAAATCTTTTGCAGGAATTGGGTGAATAACAATGTCAGAGCTTTCTAAATCTGTTTTAAGACTCTGCATTGTGGCATTACCTACACAGAAGTTTTTAGTATCCTCAGAAGTAAATGATCCACCAGAAGCTAGTACTGCACCAGAGGCACTATTGGTTAATTCATAAGAACCATTACCAACACTACAGCAAATCCCATCACCATATGTATCTTTAAATACTAACGTATAACACCCTGCATCCAGCGTTTTAGTTATATTAAGAGTAGAACCATCAGGTTGAGATGGATATGTTCCTCCAGAATGTACTACCTGGTTGTTACTATCTTTAATCTCCCAGCTTGTTTCTTCAGGGTAGTTATCAAAAGTAATACGCAGTTTTACATCATACGTAGCAGATGCTCCTGTAGTAGTTACATTAAGCGTGTTACTAGCTGCAGATTCGTTTCCAGCCGCATCCTTAGCTTTTACGGTAAACTGGTATGCTGTATTAGCCGTTAATCCTGTAATATTTCTTGTAGTTGCAGTTACCGATCCAAGATTAGTAGATCCCTGATACACATCATATCCGGTCACTCCTACATTATCGGTAGCAGCATTCCATGATAGGGTAAGTGTTGTTTGTGCCACATTAGAAGCTGCTAATCCAGTTGGAGCAGAAGGGGCTTGAGTATCACCACCAGTTGATCCCCCGATCACTACTGTATAGTCTTCTACTTCACCATAATTAAATGATTCACAAGGGCCAGGAATGGTATTGTATCTCATAGATACTCTCATTCTTGTACTTCCGTCTTTTGCACTTGAAGGTACAGTAAAGCTACCACTTACCGGAGTTGTTTGTGAAGCCGCATTAGTCCATACTTGTTCTCCTGTATCGGCAAAGTCACCATCTTGATTATAATCAATCCATACAGAGTATCCTTCATTATATTTAGTTCCGGTCCATGTAGGAGTAATGGTAATGGTATTGGCATTACCTTTAGATAGGTTAGTAGATTCAGCAGTAAAATCACTATATCCACCACTTGCTCCTGTAGATGTTTTATCGATGGTTCCTAATTTTACATTACTAATGTATTCATCAGTTACACTTTGACCATTAGAGTCACAGTAATTAAGTTGTACATCTGTAGTTGTAAAATTAGTAGAGCTACTATAATTAGAAGTAGTTCCATCGGCACATTTACTTCTTAGCTGTACTTCATAAGTAGTAGATGGGTTTAATCCAGAAATCACTTTAGAAGTTCCGTTTTCGGCAGAAGTTGTCCAGTTTGTTGTTCCAGTTTGTCTGTAGCGAAGATCATAGGTTGCACCGGCTACAGCAGTCCATCCTATAGTTGCAGTGTTTGATCCCACAGCCGAAGAAGATACTCCTGTAGGTACTGAAGCAGTACAAGGCGTAGTTGTTCCTGTTAACCCAGTAACAATAAGAGAAAAATTTTGACTCCCTCCTGTTAATGTTCCTTTATGAGTAACCGTAATAGTATAGGTTCCAGAAGCATTAGCTATGTCCACTCTTTCAAATGGATCCACATTATTGTCTCCTGTACTATTTGTAGTAATACTGGTAAGCTTGTACGGGCTAGATGTATTAGAACCTTTTGTAACTCTAATATCTAAATCATTTACTAATACAGGTGTATTAGAATTTGTTGCAGTTACAGCAGTTCCTGCTCTATCTGTCCAGGAAATAGAAGCCATTAATGGGCTACTACCATCTGAGTCAACAGTTATAGTATACGTTTGGCCACTCGTAAGTGTTAGTTCTTCTATTTTTGAAGCAGTTCCTTTATTGGTAATAGCTTCGGCAGCAACTTTGGCATTTAATAACCCCCATCCGTGAACTGCGTCAGGTCCAGAAGGGCCAACATCATCAGCAGTATGAAGCGCTAATCCTTTTAAGGTCGCAGCTTTCATAAAGTTTCCATTATTACTATTGTAGTATTGTTGTAATAGTAAAAGCGTACCGGTTACATTAGGTGCAGCCATTGAAGTACCAGAAATACTGTTATATGCTGTATCACTATTGTCATAGGTAGAGTATACACCAGTACCATTACCAGTAATGTCTGGTTTAATTCTATAATCATCAGTTGGACCTTCACTACTTTGAGAGTTGATAGTCATGCTATTAAGAGTCCCATCATTATTTACATTGGCATCTTGACCATTAGCAACTACAAGATTGTTTTTTGAAGTAGAGTGTCCTGTTAATTTATCATAAGAAGAGTTTCCATCAAGTGGTTGAGCGTTTGAATTGTTATCAAGTCCATCATTTCCTGCAGCTACTACCATAAGATAGAATGGTGCGTTAAACATGATTTCATCCCATTTTCTGGATTCATCTATATAAGCTCCAAAATACTGATCAGGAACTGCACTGGCTCTAAAACCATAAGAGTGATTAGATAATAACATTCCATTTGCAGCAGCTGTTGTTGCTTCTGAATCGTCATTATTCCAATCATGTGTTTTAGCTTTTGCTTGAGAAGCCATTCCTTTTGCATTGGCCTGTACTCCAGAGGCAACTATTGTTCCCGTAACATGCTGGGCATGAAAACTATTACCATTAAGTGTTGTAACACCATCATTAATAGCAACCCTGTTATTTCCTCCTGCACCGTCAAATTCCTGGTGAGTAGGTCTTGTCGCTCCACCATCCCAGACATAAGCAGTCATATTTTGCCCGTCTAGATTTAGGCCTAAAGAACCTCCTGAGTTTAAATGATTTGCTCGAGTAGATTTTGCAGCATCTACATTAAATGTAGTGTAATAGATAGGGGTACCATCTTTTGCTAATCTTTGTAGTTCTGAAAAGCTTCCGTCGGCATTTGTCATTTTGACTTGCCATCCGTTTCTTTTGGCAGCTGCTATAGCTTCTTTCTTTTGTAATGCAGCTTTACTTGCTAATTCAGTCTGTAGTTGATTTAATTTTACCAGATTACTTTGTTGAGCGATCTTTGCCTTTTGTGAAGGATTTTGAGCGAAAAGTCCACCAGATAAAAATATCATTGAAGAAATAATAATGATATTTAATTTTGGTGACACTTGCCCATTAAAGCCCCTCAACGAAATAAGGCTTTTGTAGCTTTTTTTCATTGTTATTGAGTTTGAGTTAGTGTTATTTTTGTTTTTTTGAAGAATTCAAAGAAAACATTCGAATTTCTTAAATTATTCGCAATAAAAAAAAGTTTTTCGATGAAGAGAAAGAAAATTACTGTATAAAACATTAAGATTATTTTAATGCAACTATGTTGCAAGAAAAATCTTTCTTTTATTGTCTAGTTAACTTATTGTTTCAAAACGAAATGCACAACGGGTTTATCAAACATATTTTTATATTAAATTGATATATGTACGTAGTATTATGATGTTTTTCTTACAAAAGAAAAGTATAGGATTAAGCATTTTTAATTTGTCGCCTTAAGACTACGATTGCTGTAAATAGAAGACCCCGAAACAAACTGTTTCGGGGTCTTTTAAAAAATATTGAATTTATATTATTGCTTGATAATAAACTTCTTAGTTAGTGTTTTATCATTTGATATTACCGAAAAGAAATACATCCCATCTGGTAAACCGCTTAATTCTACCTTGCTTTCAGACACTTTACCATTTCTTACCATCTGACCAATGTGATTAATGATTCTATAGTCTAAATCCTTATCATTGTTCATTTGAATTGTAATAAAGCCTTTTGCAGGAACAGGAGAGATCACAAATTCAGAATTTTTCAAATCTGTTGTTGTAATGTCGTTACTGTTGATATTATTTAATTGCGTATTAAAAGGTGGAGTGGCAAAGAATGCACCACATGCTCCAAGATTATTCCATCCAGAGTTAGTACGTTCATAAAGATATCCTTGATACGTTACACGATCACCAACCTGATAATTTACTGAACTATCATATGCAGCCACACCTGTACAAGGGTCAGAACTTCCTCCTGTTGTAGTCACATTAACTGTATTACTAGAACCAGAAACATTCCCAGCAACATCTTTAGCTTTTACCGTAAACTGGTATGCTGTATTAGCCGTTAATCCGGTAATATTTCTTGTAGTCGCAGTTATCGATCCAAGATTAGTAGATCCCTGATACACATCATATCCAGTTACACTAACATTATCGGTAGCAGCATTCCATGATAGAGTAAGCGTTGTTTGTGCAATATTAGAAGCAGCTAAACCAGTTGGAGCAGAAGGGGCTTGAGTATCGCCACCTGTTGATCCACCGATCACTACTGTGTAGTCTTCTACTTCACCATAATTAAATGATTCACAAGGACCAGGAATGGTATTGTATCTCATAGATACTCTCATTCTTGTACTTCCGTCTTTTGCACTTGAAGGTACAGTAAAGCTACCACTTACTGGTGTTGTTTGTGATGCAGCGTTGGTCCATACTTGTTCTCCTGTATCGGCAAAATCTCCATCTTGGTTGTAATCGATCCATACTGAGTATCCTTCATTATATTTAGTTCCGGTCCATGTAGGAGTAATGGTAATGGTATTGGCGTTACCTTTAGATAGGTTAGTAGATTCAGCAGTAAAATCACTATATCCACCACTTGCTCCTGTAGATGTTTTATCGATGGTTCCTAATTTTACATTACTAATGTATTCATCAGTTACACTTTGACCATTAGAGTCACAGTAGTTTGTTGGATTACCACCATCAGTAGTGGTGGCTGTTACAGTATTACTAAAATCAGATTGGTTTTCGGCAGCATCTTTAGCCTTTATTTTAAAAGAATATGCTGTATTTGCAGTTAACCCTGTAGCTTGATATGTAGTAGTGGTTACTGTACCAATAACAGTATTACCTTGATATACATCATATCCGGTAACTCCAACATTATCTGTAGAAGCAACCCAAGAAAGATCAATTGTATTTTGTGTTGCATTGGATGCTGTTAAATTTGAAGGAGTAGAAGGGGCTTGAGTGTCTGCAGTTGATGATCCTACAAGAGGGACTTTCCAAACACCTCTTCCATAAGTACCTGCTAATAATACTTGATCTGTATAATTAACTTCCAAATCTCGTACAGAAACATTAGGTAAATTTTGAGAATAATTTTCCCAATTGTTATTTCCTTGCTTATAATACACTCCTAAATAAGTACCTACATAAATAGTTTCGGTACCTTTTTGGTGTCGGACTACATTTTTGGCTTCACTTGGCAAATTACCTGATATGTTAGAAAAATTTGATCCCTGATCAGTAGATTTAAAAACTCCGTTAGAAGCTCCTGATGAAGAATAACCACTGGTAGATATGTAAATGATATTAGTGTTATCATTGTGCACTTCTATAGAAGTAATATCTGTAGTAGAAGTATGGATTTTTGTCCAGTTTACTCCTTTATTCGTACTTTTATATAAATCATTTTTACGAGAAACATAAATATTGTTTGTATTAGACGGGTCTACTTCAATATGATCCAGTTTACCACCAAAATTGAAGGTAGTAAGTTTTTGAAAAGAATTATTATTTAGTTTATAAAAGCTAGAATATCCTGCATAAATATTTCCATCTTTATCAGAAACCAAAGGAGTAACCCAATTTCCTGATTCAGGACCCCGGGTTACATGAGTTTGTGTTGTTCCTCTATTGGTAGTTTTATAAAGAGATCCTCCACCTTGTATAAATCCATAATATGTATTGGGATCTGTACCACTTACTGCACAATCCATCCCATCGGCACCAAAATAGTTATTCCAAGTGTTTCCGTTACGTGCATATCCTCCATTATCCTGAAGTCCTCCTACAACATTATTAGAGCTACTATTTGCTGCTACCGATATTCTGTAAAACTGACCTATTTGTAGTCCTTTGGTTAAATCTGTAAAGCTTCCTCCATTATTTTCTGATAAGTATACTCCTCCATCACTACCACACATTAATTTTCCGTTATAATAACGTAAAAAGTGAATATCTGCATGGGTGTATGTAGCTTGTTGAGGGTTTGCCCAACCATTGATTACCGAGAAGTTATTTCCCCCATCGGTAGATTTCCATACATTAAGACATCCTACAAAAACAGTATTGGCATTTGTATCCGAAACGGTTAGTGCTAAATCATACCAAGCTTGACTTGATTCAAAGATATTAGTAGTTTCTTGAGTTTTTGTAAAACTATTTCCACTATCGGTTGAGCGGTATAAACCTTGAAAAGCATAATTAGCATTTCTGGTTTTGGCACTTAAAACATAGACATAGTTAGGATTGGCAGGTGTGACTTCGATGACAAACCTTCCCGAACTTGATGGTAGTCCACTTTGTATTTTTGTAAAGCTGGTTCCGCCATTTGTCGATTTATAAAAAGAATCTTTTGTAGCTGCATAAATTACATTAGAATCGCCTGGCTTGAGTTTAATATCCTTTACGTCTCCATTCAATGTTTTAGTCCACGCAACTCCTGCGTTAGTAGTTTTGTAAACTCCCTGACTAGTTGCGACCCATAATGTATTCGAATTATTGGGATCGATATAAATATCATTACTCGTAGTTTGTGAATTTGAAAACTCTAGACCTGTTTTTGCCCAGGTATTTCCTCCGTCAGTAGATTTGAGAACTCCAATGCTATATGAATCATTTGCATCATCATCTCCGGTAGAAATATAAACAATATTCGAATTATTAGGATCGATAGCTATACCAGAAACACCAATTTGAGGAAGATCGTCTGACAAAGAGGTCCAATTTGCACCTTTGTCTGTAGATTTCCATATTCCTCCTGCCGGAGCTCCAATATAAAATGTATTAGGATTATTAGGATCTATAATAGCAACATTTACACGTCCTTGTCCTGGAGACCATGAACCTGTTACTTCATGATTAAATGGCCCCATAGGAACCCAGCTTGCAGCTGCATTTGTAGAAGAAGTCATACTGTTCTTTTCTTCCCAGGCTCTCCATAAGTGCTCAGGAGTTGGTACGGTACCATCTGGTAATAAAGAATTCTTCCAATATTCCTGCCATCTCTTAAAAGGCTTATATCCACTACCTTTTTTCTTATGATTTTTGTCTGTCCAATAGGTATTAAATGCAGTAGTAATCTTTTGAAATTTTACGGGAGTGTTGACTCCTGAAGAACTCTTGCTTTGATTTAAATCCTGCATCCAGGGGGCGCTTGAATTATATTGGGAATGCCCAATATAGCAAATGAGTGCGGCTAAAATGATAAGTGGTTTTTTCATTTTTTGTGTTGAGTTTATGTTAAAAAAATTGATTTATTAAACTTGATGAACTAGAAGTTCATAGATCCATAAGGGTAATTAATCATTACCACTCTATAAATATTATTATAGAATAATAGAAAGTTTTTTATAGGGTTAATTCGTTTCTCGATATTCTTTGAAGTAGAGAAAAACTAGTAGTATACTAAGATTATAAAATTTTAAATCTTATTGCTAATACTGGGAGGAGGTAGGTTTTTGATTTGGTTTCATGTTGAGTTGTGTTTAAGTTAGTTAAATTCCCTTCAAAAAATCGAAGGATCATGACCAAAGGTCATCAAATCTTTTTAATAAAAAAAAGTTTTTCGACAAAGAGAATAAAATTGCTGTACAAAACATTAAGAACTTCATAATGCAACTATGTTGCAAGAAAAATCTTTCTTTTATTCTATGTTAATTTGGTTGATCAAAAAAACTCAATGTTCGCAATTCATTATAATATACTTTATTCGGAAGATAAAAACCTACATGACCACCATATTCTGGGGTTTCAAGAAATAAATTAGGGTTTTCTTCAGCTTCATCAAAAGGATAACAAAGATCTCCCAGGAAAGAATCATTTTTGGCATTAAGGATTAATGTAGGTGTTTGTATATTTTTCAGAAATTGTTTAGAACTACATTTAGAATAATAATCCATTGCATTTTCATACCCATGTGCTCTACTGGTATAGAGCTCATCAATATCCATAAGAGATGTACAGGCTTTAATATCGGATATACTTAGGATATTAGAAAATTGTACTTGTCGATCATATAGCTTGGCTTTGAGGTGATTAATAAACCGTTGTTGATAGATATAATTTTTGGGTTTATTTATTTCTGATAGCGAATCATAAAGATCACAAGGAACCGAAATAGCCGCAGCAGTTTTTATCTCTGGGGCTAATGAACGACCTTCTCCCAGGTATTTTAGTATAATATTACCTCCTAAACTAAATCCGCATATCGATATATTTGTATAGGTATGTGACATAAGAATATGCCTAATAATACGATCCAAATCTTCACTGGATCCGGCATTATAGGATCTATAAAGACGATTTACTTCTCCACTACAGTTTCTAAGATTTATTGCTACAGAATCCCAGCCATTATGATTTAGGTGTCTTGCTAACCCCAGTATATATTGGCGTTGTCCATTACCCTCTAATCCATGAATAATGACTGTGAGTTTTTTTGAGTTTGGTATTGTACTGTAACTCCAGTCAAGATCGATAAAATCTCCATCATCAAGCTCTACACGTTCTCTTTTTTGAGATACTCCTTTTACTTTGCGTAGTAGATTAGGATATATAGTAGAGATATAATCATTTCTGAATAAAAAAGGAGGGGTATACTTAGATTCAAGTAACGGCATTAGTATAATATGTTATCCTTTGGTTGTTCTTTTTCTGGAAGATTTTTTTCATCAAGCATATCACGCAGGTCAATTTCAATAGTTTTACATAATGCAGTCATTGGCACATCATTAATTCTTCCTTCAAAAGGATCTTCACTATTGCTTCCAATTTTTTCCATAGTAAAGAAAACCCAACTTATTAAAATAGAAAGCGGTATCATTAAAAAGACAAACCATTGCTCTATACCATTAGTCATTACGTTTAGTTTATTTTCAAAAACATTAAGTAACCCAAAAGGTAATAGTAGAATAAATATCCAGGTAAACAACGTACTAAAATAGGCATATTGTCTCGGGAAGGGAGTATTTTTTATACGTTCGCATTTACCTTGAAGATTGTATAGTTCTTCTAGGATATTATGCAAAAGCTGCTTGTCAAACTCTGTAATTTTACCTTGATCCAGGAGTTGTTTAATATGAAGTCCTTGATTTTTAACTAAATGAGTAGAGGGATTCTTCCTTTTTAGTAAATCATGATATTCCTGATCAGATACAAAAATTTTTGAGGCGTCACATGCAGGTTTTTGTTCTCCGTGTTTTTTAAAAAGGCTTTCAACGGCTATGTTTTCTTTTAAACTAAAAGAAGTTGGTTGTCTGAGTTGAATTCTTAAAGCATTGATCCAGGCTATATGTCTATAAATCAAAATTTCCTTAGTTTTTTGATCATCATGTACCAGGCATAATACCTGATTGGCCCAGGTTCGGGAATAGTTTACGATACCACCCCAAATCTTACGAGCCTCCCAAAACCGATCATAACTTTGACTGTTTTTAAAACCGATATAGAATGCTACAGCTATACCAATTACAGTGAGAGGTTGAAAAGGAATATCAATAAATTTCCAGTCTAAAAAATGATACAGTGAAAAAATAACTGTAGTGTATATAGTGAAGAAAATGATGTTTTTCCAAGCATAACGAAGGATAAGCCCCCAACCAATATTTCGTTTAATATACATGATGAGTTTTTTTTAAAGTAAAAAGGCCATATAGGTTTTCAAAACCTGTTTCATTAAAATCCTGAAAATAGTATACGGTCTGGATATTTTTTGTTTTATGTGTGTTATCAAATATACATAATTTAATAGCATTCTGTTATGCGCGCATAATAAGTTATTTTGTATTTTTGCCACTCAAAAAGAGCGATATGTATTTAAAAGATTTTGAAATTAGATGGAATGATATTGATGCAAATCGTCATTTGGCGAATAAAGCATATATAGAATTTGCAGCACATACCCGAATGTCTTTTTTAACAGAGAAGGGCTTTGATCAACGTCTTTTAGGTAAGTTTAATATTGGCCCTGTCGTATTTTATGAGCATATTTATTACTTTAAAGAAGTGTTTTATGGTAGACCGGTAAAAGTTTCTTTAGAAATTTCGGGATTAAGTGAAGATGGAAAATTTTTTGAGTTTAGACATAAATACTATGATTATAAAGGGCGAAATTTTGCACAATGCGAAATGATGGGTGCCTGGATGGATTTAAATACTCGAAAGTTAATTGCACTTCCCAAAGAAATACACCAACTATTAGATGCTGTAGAACGACCAGAAGATTTTAAGGTACTTACCAAAGAGGATACAAGAAAATTCGCTAAAACTCCGGTAGATTTAGAATAGGTTTAAGAGGTTATCTTTTTAGGAGGTTTGGTAACCAGATATACGCCCAAAAAAACCAATAGTGCAGATATTATTTTAACTGTATTTAGCGTATCTGCACCCATTAGCATGGCAAAACTAATTGCTAATAGGGGTTGTAAATAAATGAATGCCGCAATTGTAGAAGCTCTTAAATGTCTTAGGGCAAATATATTTAACAAATAGGTAAGAAATGTAGTTGCTACGACAACGAAAATCATTTTCCAGATTACCTCATAAGGTAATGAACTCCATGTTACTTCACTAAATTCTGAAATGGTAAGCGGAAAATTAATAATAACACCTAGTAAGAAAAACCATTTCATTAAAGTAATAGAATGATACTTGGCTGTCAAGGGTTTTACCAATACTAAATAGATAGCATATGAAGCTGCATTGATAATAAATAAAGCATTTCCTAATGGGATGTTTGGAGCATCCTGACGTATTTCGGAACCAAAAAGGATAAGACCCAGCGCTCCCGAAAAACCTAGAAAAATACCAATAGTTCTTAAAATAGTAATTTTTTCTTTTATAAAAAAAGCAGATAAAATAAACACCAAAATAGGAGAAATGGTGATCATTACAGAACTGTTGATAGGTGTTGATAATTGCAATCCTTTAAAAAACATAAGCATGTTGATTGCCATTCCAAATACAGTACAAGCAACTACCCTTGGCCAATCATTGCGTTCTATTTTTTGTTTTGGCGCCCATATAGATGCAAGCCAAAATAATAGTGCAGCACCAACTACACGTAATAAAATAAAGCCAAATGGTTTGATATAGATAGGCATAACACCTTTGGCCACAGTATGGTTTATGCCATATATCAAACTGGCACCAAATGCAGCCAGTAATGCAGCAGTTCTTTTATCCATTAATGGCAATACTGGCCTGTTCGACCACTTTTTTGCTGTTTCCGACAAAGATTTTATCATCAATAATGATTACCGGTCGTTTTAAAAAGGTATAATGATCTAAAATTAATTTTTTATAACCCTCTTCAGATAAATTCTGATTTTTAAGATCCCGCTCTTTGTATAACCGTGCTCTTTTACTAAATAAAGCCTCATAGTTTCCAGCTAATTCATACATTTCTTCAATTTGCTCTGTGGTAATGGCTTCGTTTTTAATGTCTTGTAAAATGAAATCTGAAGATGGATTTAACTCATTTAAAATGCGTCTGCAAGTATCGCAAGTAGACAAATGATATATTTTTTTCACAGTTGATTATTTTAAGTGTCAAAATCATCACAAAGGAAATTCATTTCACAATTAAAACTCATATTTTTAGCTAAAAATTATGAAATGAATCACAACGATCATGTTGTTACTAAATGATATGATCATTGGTACATTCTATACTCGTGCTAATTACAGTGAGAGTATGACTTTTTTAAAAACAATAAAATTAAATATATAAACGCCATGCAAGATCCAATAACAATTACTCGTGTCAATCGAAAAATGTTAGAAAAAATGTTAGATAGTTATTCTTTAGACCAATTAAATGAAGTGCCTGAAGGATTTAAAAACAATTTGATCTGGAACATTGCACACGTGGCGGTAACCCAACAATTATTAGTGTATAAATTGAGTGGATTACCAATGATGATTGACGACGAAATGGTAGATCTGTATAGAAAAGGAACAAAGACAGAACGGCCAGCTACCGCAGAAGAAGTGTCAGAAATAAAGAAGCTTTTATTTACAACATTAGATAAAACAGAAAAGGATCTTAGTAATGATATTTTTAAAAATTACAATGATTACGAAACTAGTACCGGATTTATATTAAAATCTGTTGAAGATGCAATGAATTTTAATAACTATCACGAAGGGATTCATTTAGGATATATTTTGGCACTTAGAAAAGCTATACAATCGTCTTAGATTTTTTAAAAATGCGATTTATATAGTATTTTTCACAAAATATGTTAAACATATACTTTTCTTAATCATGAAAGAAATATTCTTAATAACTTTCACTTAAAACCTAAGATAGCTATAACTTAAAAATAAAATCATGGAAAAAGGAATTAAAATTAGCATAATATTACTGTTGTTTTTTTGTATTGCTTGTAGTTCTGATGATGACAAATTATATGGCCCAGAGGCAGTAGAGTCTAATTTCAAAATGAATAATAAGGTGTATTCGACACCCTTTGGGCATTATCAAAAAGATAATTCTGTAAATAATGTAGAAGATAGATATGTGATATTTCTTTTTAATATTGATTTGATACCAATTACCGAGGAAGATGGAGGCATCCTTTGTTCTTCTCTTTCAGATTTAAATCAAGGTATTACTATTTATCTAAATTCTAGTGAGGATAATATTCTTGCTCCTGGGAATTATAAATATACTAATGATTCTTCTGCGAATTCTGGTTTCACAGGAACTGTATTTCATGATGCACATGTGGAAGGAGATTTTTGCGAAACTATTGAGGTGAATCAGTTGGAGATATCTGGAGGAGAGTTTACGGTATCAAAAAATGAATATATATATACCATTACGTATATCTTTACCTCAAATGATATTACTATTAAAGGCTCTTATCAAGGAGAATTAAGGGAAACTACATTTAGTAATTTGTTATAAATAAATTTAGAATAACTCCTAATATTCATAGGAGTAAAATGTTATAACTTCCTTCTTATTGAATTACAACAGCAAAAAACGAGACAACCTCTTCCTTATTCAATCTTAATTCTATAGGCCCCTCTGCATAGGAGTTGATTTCATATTGATTGTAATAGAGTACCACCTCTTTGTCTGTAAACCCTATAGCCGAAGGTAAGCTGTAAGTATCATTTTCAAAAAAGAAACCTGTACTATTAATCGATTCGTCTTCTGGGATTTTATGTTGTGTTCTAAAGATTTTTTCTGCATAATCTTCAAACTCATCATAATTTTTAAATAATGCTTTATTCGAAAATTGTTTCCCTGTCTTGGTGTCAATATTGAGATAAGAAACTGTACTATTTCCATGAGCACCACCAGTAAATATATAAGAATCCATTAGGACAGAGAGTAAACTTTGACATCGAAAACTAAGCTCACAATCAATAGAAGCTTCATAAGGAATAATTTCTTCAGGGAATTCTTCACTAATATTTTGATATGAACTATTAAATTGAGAGATCGCTTCTTTCAGAGTTGGTGCTGATGTGTTTTCGCCAATATTCAAAATAGAACAAGCAGCATTTTCTATTTCTTTATTAATAGTAGTGGCAATTGGGGTGTCATCAACAGTTTTTAGTAAATTGATCTCTAAAGAAGCGCAATCGACATTTTTGCAATCAAGAAGAGTATCTACAGTAAAATTTTGTTTTTCAAAAGTGAAAGATTCTGTATGGTCGCAGCTATATAATCCCAAAAAAATTAGTAGCAAAAGAATGAATTTTGACTTCGTGTTAGTTTTTGTGTTAATCATCTACTAAAGGTATTCGACGAAATATGATTAGAACGAATTAAATCATACATTTGTCCCGTTTTTCAACATAAAACGACCAAGTTAATTTATTCTTGTTAAAAACTAATAAATAGATGAAATTTAACACTAAAACAATTCACGGAGGACAGAAACACGATCCGGCTTATGGTGCCGTTATGCCTCCGATATATCAGACATCTACATACGCTCAAACCACTCCGGGAGGACATAAAGGTTTTGAATATAGCAGAACGCATAATCCAACAAGAAAAGCATTAGAAGATTCTTTTGCCAGTATCGAAAATGGAAAATTTGGACTTGCTTTTGGATCGGGACTTGCTGCCATAGATGCAGTAATCAAATTATTGAAACCTGGTGATGAGGTTGTTTCTACTAATGATTTATATGGAGGAACGTATCGTTTGTTTACTAAAATCTTTGAAGATTTTGGAATTAAGTTTCACTTTATAGGGATGGAAAATGCAGATAAAGTAGAAGATTATGTAAATGAGAATACGAAATTAATATGGGTTGAAACACCTACCAACCCTATGATGAATATTATTGATATTAAAGCCATAGCTGCAATATCAAAAAAACATAATCTTTTATTGGCTGTAGATAACACTTTTGCTACTCCATATTTGCAAAGGCCTTTGGATCTTGGTGCCGATATTGTAATGCATAGTGCTACCAAATATTTAGGAGGGCATAGTGATGTGGTTATGGGAGCATTGATCGTAAAAGACGAAAAACTGGCAGAGCGACTTTACTTTATTCAGAACGCAAGTGGTGCTGTTTGTGGACCACAAGATAGTTTTTTGGTGTTAAGAGGAATCAAGACCTTACATATACGTATGCAACGACACTGTGAAAATGGTGAAGCCATTGCAAAATATTTGAAGAATCATCCTAAAATAGAAAAAGTATACTGGCCAGGTTTTGAAGATCACCCTAATCATGAAGTTGCCAAAACACAGATGGATGGTTTTGGAGGTATGATTTCTTTTGTTACTAAAGGAAGTGATTATGATAGTGCAATTAAGATCGTAGAGAATCTAAAATTTTTCACTTTAGCAGAATCTCTTGGAGGAGTAGAAAGCCTTGCAGGACATCCTGCAAGTATGACACATGCTTCAATACCAAAAGAAGAACGAGAGAAAACAGGAGTAGTTGATTCTTTAATTAGATTAAGTGTCGGAATAGAAGATGTTAATGATCTCATTGCAGATCTCGAACAAGCTATTGGATAGCCTAATTATTAAATTAAAAAAATAAACTTGTTTTTTTAGGAATATCATATATTTGGCGTGATATTTCAACCTATAGATAAGAATCTATTAATTCAATTAACATATGCAAGCAAAGATAGATGCATTCATGGAAGAGGTAAGGGCTCGTAACGCACACGAACCTGAGTTTTTACAAGCGGTACAAGAAGTTGCCGAAACTGTAATCCCTTACATCGTTACAAAAGAAATTTATAATGGGAAAAACATCCTGTTAAGAATGGTTGAGCCAGAGAGAGCGATCATGTTTCGTGTACCCTGGGTAGATGATAAAGGAGAAATTCATGTGAATAGAGGGTACCGTATTCAAATGAATTCTGCAATAGGACCATATAAAGGAGGGTTGCGTTTTCACCCTTCTGTAAACATAAGTATTCTGAAATTCTTGGCTTTTGAACAAGTTTTCAAAAATAGCTTAACTACACTTCCGATGGGAGGTGGTAAAGGAGGATCCGATTTTGATCCTAAAGGAAAATCAGACGATGAAATTATGCGTTTTTGCCATAGTTTTATGAGTGAGCTTTTTAGACATATTGGCCCTGATACAGATGTTCCTGCGGGAGATATAGGAGTAGGAGGTCGCGAAATAGGATTCCTATTCGGGATGTATCGTAAAATGCGTAATGAATTTACTGGTGTTCTTACTGGAAAAGGACTTACATGGGGAGGATCTCTAATTCGTCCTGAAGCTACTGGATATGGAACGGTTTATTTTGCAAAAAATATGCTCGAAACCCAAGGAGATTCTTTTGAAGGAAAAACAGTAACAGTTTCTGGTTCTGGAAATGTTGCGCAATACGCTGCAGAAAAAGCAACGCAACTGGGAGCGAAAGTAGTAACGTTATCAGATTCTTCTGGATACATTTATGATAAGGACGGAATTGATGCAGAAAAACTAGCTTTTGTAATGGAACTTAAGAATGTAAAAAGAGGACGTATCAATGAGTATGCCGATAAGTATCCTTCTGCAGAGTTTCATAAAGGACAAACCCCGTGGGGAGTAAAATGTGATATAGCCTTACCATGTGCTACCCAAAATGAATTAAATGGAGATGATGCACAAACGTTAATTGCTAATGGTTGTGTTTGTGTTAGTGAAGGTGCTAATATGCCAAGTACACCAGAAGCAATTACAGCTTTTCATAAAGCTAAAATTTTCTTTGCCCCAGGTAAAGCTTCTAACGCAGGAGGTGTAGCAACATCTGGATTAGAAATGACGCAAAACTCATTGCGTTATAACTGGACTCGCGAAGAAGTAGATAATAAACTAAAACAAATTATGGAAGATATCCATTCTGCTTGTCTGGAATATGGTAATGATGGTAATGGATATGTTGATTATGTAAAGGGAGCTAATATTGCCGGTTTTGTAAAAGTAGCCGATGCTATGCTAGCGCAAGGCGTTATATAAATAAGATTTATTTTATAAGCAAAAGCCGTTTAGAGAAACCTCTAAACGGCTTTGTTGTTGATTAAAAGAATATTTAACCCCGATTATGCATTTCGTTTCCTATAAATTATGTTATCCATGAATCAAGTGTAAGGATGATATCATTTTGTTATGTATTTTTATAGTTAAATTGGTTCTTATGAAGCATGCTGGTCTTTTCTTTTTTTTAGTGCTATTAATCTCATGTGGAGTCACACATACGATTTATGATTATGATGAACAACAGGATTTTTCAATATATAAGACCTATGCTTTTTATCCAGAAATGAGTTCTGGGCTTAATGATTTGGACCAAAAACGATTATTGATGGTAGCAGAAACTGTTATGCAAAGTAAAGGGTTTACCAAATCTGAAACTCCGGATATTTATATGAATTTTAAGACGATTATTAATAAAGCACCTTCACGTAATAGTATTGGAGTAGGAGTTGGTAGTGGTAGCGGTGGTGTTAGTATCGGTGTAGGAGGATCTATTCCTATTGGCGGACCAGAAACTTTTCTTGAACTTACTATTGATTTTGTCGATGTAAAAAAAGATGAATTGGTATGGCAGGCGATTGCCGAGAAGAGGTTTTATCCTAATGCCTCGCCAGACGCACGTACCAATTTCTTTCAAAAAATTATTGAAAAATCCCTGGTTAAATATCCGCCTAAGCATAAAGAATAAGATTACCTTTTTATTTATTTTCGATTTATAATGATAATCAACTCACCAGCAATAGTAATACATTCCTTACGATATAGTGAAGCAGACCTGATTGTTTCATTGTTTACGAAAACGAGTGGGTTACGCTCTTATTTACTAAAAGGAGTTTTAAAATCTAAACGAGGAAAAATCAGAGCATCATTATTTCAACCACTCACCTTATTAGAAATACAAGCTTTTCATAGAGATAAAGGCTCTTTAGAGAGAATTAAAGAGGCCAAAATAAAAACAATTTATAAATCGTTACATACAGATTTTGTAAAAGGGACATTGGTGTTTTTTATTTCTGAAGTACTTAAGAACTCTATACAAGAAGAAGAAACGAATACAGATCTATTCGAATATATTGAAACCGCTTTAATGTGGCTAGATACACATGATACTATTGGTAATTTTCATATTACATTTTTAACCAAGCTTACCCAATATCTTGGCTTTTATCCAGATGCCCCTCATGCAGAATCAGACTATTTTAATATGCAGGAAGGCGTTTTTCAATCTATCAGTAGTAATATATATTGTGTAAGCGGAGATCAGGTAAAATTATTTAAACAATTTTTAGGCACAACATTTGAGGCAAGTATGGATATTAAACTATCGAAGAACACACGAAGTGATATTCTAGCTATGCTATTAGTATATTTTGAACTACATTTGCACGGTTTTAAGAAGCCGAAATCACTTTCAGTTTTAAACGAAATTTTTAATTAAGATAATGCGGTTATTTATATTTCTTTTATTGACTATGTTTTTTGCATTGCCTTGTAATGCTCAAAAAATTACAATACTTAGTACGGTAAATAACCAGCCTATTCCTAATGTAGCTATTTACAATAAGATTAAATCTAAGAGTGCGATAACTGATTTTGATGGAGTGGCTGATATTTCTGCATTTTCTGATACCGAAATCCTATATTTTACTCATATCTCGCATTTAGGGATAAGTATAATTAAATCTAAAATACCAAAATCACGTTCTGTATATTTAAAACCAGATGAAAACCAACTTTCTGAAGTCGTTATTTCGGTATCAAAATGGGAGCAGGAACAAAAAGAAATTACACAAAAAATTGTAAGTATTTCTTCTAATGATATTGAATTGTCTATGCCACAAACATCTGCAGATCTTTTACAAAGTAGTGGACAGGTCTTTATTCAAAAAAGTCAGTTAGGAGGAGGAAGCCCCATTATTAGAGGTTTTTCTACCAATCGATTACTGCTCACGGTAGATGGAGTGAGAATGAATACCGCAATATTTAGAGGAGGAAATGTGCAAAATGTAATATCGGTTGACCCTTTTACTGTTGATAGAACAGAGGTAATATTAGGACCAGGCTCTGTTGTATATGGAAGTGATGCAGTAGGAGGAGTAATGAATTTTTATACAGCGCAACCTAAGTTTGCTGTAAACAGTAAGAATAAACTAAGTGGTAATGCACTTATCAGATATGCCAGCGCCAGTAATGAAAAAACAGGACATGTTGATTTTAATATTGGATTGGAGAAGTGGGCATTTTTAACCAGTGTAAGCTACACAGATTTTGATGATTTAAAAATGGGAAGTCATGGTCCCGATGATTATTTGAGAAATGAATATGTAGAAACCATAAACGGAGAAGATATTGTTATACAAAACGCTGATCCTGAAAAACAAGTGTTTACAGGGTATGATCAGATCAATTTGTTGCAGAAAATTCGTTTTATGCCTAACGAGAAATGGGATTTTAATGCCAATCTTATCTATACAGAGACATCTGATTATCCGCGTTATGATCGCTTGATTAGAAAGAGGGATGGAAATTTAAGATCTGCCGAGTGGTTTTATGGACCACAACTCTGGTTTATGGGTAACCTACAGGTATCACATAAATCAAAAAGCAAGCTGTATGATAAAATGAAAATCACTGCAGCGTATCAATATTTTGAAGAAAGTAGAAATGATCGCAATTTTGGTAGTGATATTTTAGAAAGAACCCAGGAACAGGTAGATGCTTACTCATTAAACTGGGATTTTGAAAGAAAATTTAACGATAAGACTACTCTGTATTATGGATTAGAGTATGTATTAAATCAAGTGTATTCTGATGGGTCTGAACGTAATACTATTACTAATGTTATTGAAGACGCACCCTCTAGATATCCCGATGGATCTACTTGGCAATCGATAGCAGCATACCTTAGTATAAAGCATAAGTTAAGTGAGAAACTAAGATTTCAAGGAGGATTAAGATATAATAGAATCATCTTATATTCAGAATTTGATGACAAGTTTTTTGATTTTCCATTTACCGAAGCAAATATCGATACCGAAGCCTTGACGGGCACTGCGGGATTAAGTTGGTTTCCTAATGATATGATACAATGGAAATTGAATTTATCTACAGCCTTTAGAGCACCTAATATTGATGATGTTGGTAAGATTTTTGATTCAGAACCAGGCTCTGTTGTAGTGCCTAATCCAGACATAAAATCTGAATATGCGTATAATGGTGAAATAGGAGTGAAATTAAATTTTGATAAAAATTTATCTATAGATCTGTCGACGTATTATACATATCTTGAAGATGCATTAATACGAAGAGACTATAACCTAAATGGGCAAACAGAAATCGATTTTGGAGGAGAACTAAGTAACGTACAAGCTATTCAGAATGCAGCAAATGCAAGAGTATATGGCTTTGAGGCTGGATTAGAATATAGGTTTTTTGAAAATTTTAAACTAATATCTAAGTATACTTTTGTTGGAGGAGAAGAAGAATCTGATGATGGTACTACTGCTCCTTCAAGACACGTTTCTCCTCAGTTTGGGACTACTCAGGTAAGTTATATGTTACCTAAATTTACAATTGATGCTTTTGCAGTGTATAATGGAGAGTTTAGTTATGAAGACCTGGCTCCTTCTCAACAAAACAATGATTTCTTGTATGCCAAAGATAAAGATGGGAATCCATATTCTCCATCCTGGTATACATTTAACCTTAGAACACAATATCAAGTAACAAAAAATATAAAAGGTATATTATCGATAGAAAATATTACCGATCAACGATACCGTCCTTATTCTTCTGGTATTGTTGGTGCAGGAAGAAATTTTATTCTATCAGTAAAATATACGCTTTAACATTATAGAATAGGGATCTGAAGAATACATTATTCATATTCGATATCGATGGGACACTTACAGATAGTGTGCCTATGTATTTGATTTCGGTTACAAACTCGTTATTGGCACTAGGGATTTCTAATATAGATACCGATTATGATAGGTATAAACATCATACCGATAGTTATGCATTGAGATATAACTACGAGCGCAATTTTAAGAAAGCCTTTCCCAAAGAACTATTAGATGATTTTGAAATCGATTTGGTTGATCAAATGGGAATGTTTGATCCTGTAAAAGAAATTGATGGTGCCAAATCATTAATTCGGTTTTTTAAAGATAGTAATATTCCTTTTTGTTTTGCAACAGGCGCATTACCTAAACCGGCAATGATCAAATTAGATCAATGTGATATCTGGTATGATGAAAAACTATTGGCAACTTCAAAAACGCACGAGTCGAGAGAAGGTTTTGTTTTAGAAGCTATAGAAAGATCAAAAATGTATTATGGTAAAGAAAATTTTGACCATATCGTATCAATAGGAGATGGTGTTTGGGATTTAAAAACGGCCCAAAATTTATCTCTTGATTTTGTAGGTATAGGAGATAAAAACAAGGCAAAACTTCTGGAAAACGGAGCTAAACATTGCTTTTCTACCCTGTCAGCTTTCAAAAAATCATTGATCTAATTTTTAGGAGCTCTTAGTTTTTGTATTAAGGCAGTATCAAATCCTTCTTTAAGTTTAGTGATTTCGGCTACATTTTCGTTAGGGATAGCAATGGATAATACATAATGCTTTATTTTCCAGCCATTAGCTGTTTTTTGAATAACACCGCTACCACGACAAATCCCCATTTGAGTATCTAATAGTTCATCAAACCAGGCAATATCACTTTCCTTTTGCACAAAAATATTTCTTTCAAGAGTAGAAAAACTCCAGGCTTTTCCTTTATCAAAATAGGGTTTAGCAAAGGCTTTAAATTCGCTGTTATTCCAATTTTCTGTAGCATCGGTACCTATAAAAATAGCATCTTCGGTCATAAGGCCAAAATACGCTTCAAAATTGGCATCGGCTGCAGCTTTGTGCCATTGCTCAAGAGTAGTATTTATTTCAGTATTTTGTTGTGCAAAACAAAAACTATAGACGAATAGTAGTAAAAATAGGATTGACTTTTGCATACGTTTAATGTTTAATTAGTTCTCTTGGTCTTCAAGTTCTCTTAAAAGTTCTTTTTCAATATTTTCCGGAATTGCTAATGACAATTCATTTAATTGTATGATCAAACTATTATAAGCTTTAATTAGCCTTGTATTAGCTTCCATAACCATATCCGAATCTTTATTTTTCTTTTCAGAAAGTAGTTTTAGTAAACCTATTTCAGTAGATAGAACACTAATTCGAGAGTTAATAGTATTTATATTTAAATCTTCAGAAAGGTTTTCTTTAAATGTGCTTACTAGCAAATCTATACTATCAACATGTTTGTTTACGTAGAAAGCATTTTCATTACGTAGTATAGTTATAAAACTTCTGAGATTTTGAAAATCTTCAAAAATTTCAAGACTTCTTTCAGCTTCCGGAGAAAGTTTCAGAAGGTTTAATTTAATTTTTTCTTTAGAAAGACTATCAAGCTTAGCAACAGGGGCTTTTCCTTGTGTATTGGTGTTTTTTTCACTTTGACATCCAAAACAAAGTAATGTAATCCCTAAAAAGAAAAATAGTCGCATTGTATGTTTTTTAATAAGAACTCAAAAATAGGGTATTTATGTCAAAATGATAGTAAAGTGATCGCCAAATAGAATAGATATTAAAATTTGTATACTTGTTTAGACTTCTTATGTATTTTATTTCTTGAGTATCGTAAACCTTACTGGATTAGTGTTTTTTTAATCCTTTTTTCACATCAGAATATCCATATACAAAAGGAATAGTAAATTTTTATTATCAATTATCTTCAATAGCCTAACGAATTCTAATTAGATCCTTATGAATTCTAAATAGAGCTAAATTTTAAAAACTACACAAGTTACTTTTGCGATGATTTTTTTTATTTAAACTAACACAAACACAAATCACTTACTTAAACCTCATGATCATGAAAAATTTAAACTTTAATGAGAGGATGTTTTCTGGCATATTTAAAAAGACGTATATAATAGTCTTTTTATTGATTCTTTCTTTTTCTTCTTTTGCACAAGATAAGAAAGAAGTTGTTATAGGAACTGTAAACAGCTTCTCAGAATTAGTATTTTCGAATAAGTCAAGAAATAGCAACTTTACTATTAAACTATCCGATAAAGAATCATACAATCTTAAGATTAATGTTAAAAAGAATACTGTAGATGGGTATTTTGTAACTGGTAATGTTTTGATTAGTAGTGTTAAATCTACTGCTACAACAGAGCCTGTTTTTAGTTTTACTAAAAACGACGGAAAAATATCTGGAGAGATTATCTTTTATGATCAGAAAAAAGCATTTAAAATTTCTACCAATGATCATGGAGAAGTACTGGCGAGTAATCAAAATATTCATAGTATACTATGTGTAGATTTCGAACAAGAAAAAGCTGCTGTTAATGATGATTCTGGTGTAATTATTCCACAAAAAGCACAAATACAATTAGAGAGCCTTCCCGGAGCATCTCATGTTATCTATCTTGATTTTGATGGAGAAGTAGTGTCTGGAACTCGTTGGGCTGGAGGTAGAACTATTAATGCTCAACCAGCAGGATTTAGTGATGAAAAAATTCTTGCGGTATGGAGGATTATGGTAGATGATTTTAATCCTTTTAATATAAACGTGACGACCAGAAGAGATGTATTTGATGCTACTCCAAAAAACCAAAGAATGATGGCGATATTTACGCCTACAAACGATGCAGCTCCCGGGTCTGGAGGAGTAGCGTATCTAAATTCTTTTAGTTGGAATTCTGACGATCCATGTTGGGTGTTTAACCTGGGAACAAGAACAGCCGGAGAAACAGGGTCTCACGAGGTAGGACATACTTTGGGATTAGGACACGATGGAACAAGATCTGGAACCACATATTATTCGGGACATGGGCAGTGGAGTCCAATTATGGGTTGGAGTGCTAATAAAACATTAGGTCATTGGAGTAAAGGAGAATATAATAATGCCAATAATACTGAGAATGATTTAGCAATTATTTCAAATTCTAGAAATGGTTTTGGGTATAAAAAAGATGATCATGGAAATACTATAAATAATGCTACAGAATTAGTATCCGATACTAATGGAAATGTATCTAAAGCAGATAACGAAGGAATCATTGAAAGAACATCGGATAAAGATGTATTCTCTTTTCAAACTTCTGGAGGAGAGGTGAGTTTTTCTTTTGACCCAAATCCATACCATCCAAATTTAAATATTAAAGCAAGGTTATTAAATAGTAATGGAGAAGAAGTTACATTCTCTGATCCACAAGGCTTAAAAGCATCAATAAGTACTACTTTACAAAGTGGTAAATATTATATCGAAATAGATGGAGTAGGAGAAGGAAACCTATCTACAGGTTATTCTGATTACTCTTCTTTAGGGTTGTTTTCGATTTCTGGAAAGTATCCTAAAGAAAGTGATACAGATACCGAAGCCCCAAGTGTTCCAACAAATTTATCGGCTTCAAATGTTGAAGAAACATCATTGTCTTTATCATGGGTAGCCTCTACAGATAATGTTGGAGTAACAGGGTATGATGTATATCAGGGAGATGTAAAAATTACCAGCGTTAGTGGTACCTCTTATAATGTTACCGGGTTGACCGCAAATACTACATATGAATTTAGAGTAAAGGCTAAAGATGCTGCGGGAAATACTTCCGGGTTTAGCAATACAGTATCGGTTACTACTAAAGAAGCTACAGATACCGAAGCTCCGAGTGTTCCAACAAATTTATCGGCTTCAAATGTTGAAGAAACATCATTGTCTTTATCATGGGTAGCCTCTACAGATAATGTTGGAGTAACAGGGTATGATGTATATCAGGGGGATGTAAAAATTACCAGTGTTAGTGGTACCTCTTATAATGTTACCGGGTTGACCGCAAATACTACATATGAATTTAGAGTAAAGGCCAAAGATGCTGCGGGAAATACTTCCGGGTTTAGCAATACAGTATCGGTTACTACTAAAGAAGCTACAGATACCGAAGCTCCGAGTGTTCCAACAAATTTATCGGCTTCAAATGTCGAGGAAACATCATTGTCTTTATCATGGGTAGCTTCTACAGATAATGTTGGAGTAACAGGGTATGATGTTTACCAGGGAAATGTAAAAATTACCAGTGTTAGTAGTACCTCTTATAATGTTACCGGGTTGACCGCAAATACTACATATGAATTTAGAGTAAAGGCCAAAGATGCTGCGGGAAATACTTCCGGGTTTAGCAATACAGTATCGGTTACTACCAAAGAAGCTACAGATACCGAAGCTCCGAGTGTTCCAACAAATTTATCGGCTTCAAATGTTGAAGAAACATCATTGTCTTTATCATGGGGAGCTTCTACAGATAATGTTGGAGTAACAGTATATGATGTTTACCAGGGAAATGTAAAAATTACTAGTGTTAGTAGTACCTCTTATAATGTTACCGGGTTGACCGCAAATACTACATATGAGTTTAAAGTAAAGGCTAGAGATGCTGCAGGAAATACTTCCGGGTTTAGCAATACAGTATCGGTTACTACAAAAGAAGGAAGTACAACAGATATCTGCGAAGGCGTGCAGACATGGGTATCTGGAGTAAGTTATGCTATTGGAGATCGAGTAATTTACAGGGGTTATGTTTATGAAAGAACTGCCAACGGATGGATAAAACTAGGAAAATGTAATGCTAGTCTTTGTGAAGGAGTAGATACTTGGGTATCGGGAGTACGTTATAATATAGGAGATCAAGTAGTATATAGAGGTAATCTATGGGAACGTGGTGCAAGAAGATGGATACTTGTTTCATCTTGTAGTGAACAAGCGAACAAATTTGATTCAGTTGCTCCGCCACAAAAGATGAGTGTGTATCCTAATCCAATAAGTGGAAGTGTGCTAAATATTGTTTTTAATCCTTCTCAAGAAGCAACCTATAGTATTTATAATCTATTAGGAAAAATAGTGTCTAGTGGTTATTTTAAGTCTTCTGTACAGATAGATCATTTGCAAACAGGAACATATATCTTGAAAGTTACTTCGGATAAAACACAGCATATTACTCGATTTGTAAAAGAATAGAGAAAGATGAAAAACTAAAAAAATAGACTTTTATACTTAGGTTAGTCTACAGAATTTAAAAACAGCTATAGTTAAATGGTCGCTATAGCTGTTTTTTTTGAATTCATTTTTCAACCTTTGTATTGTGTAGTATAGTTATATTATATAAGGTTATGATTAATTTATTTTCTGTAATAAAGGGTTAAATGCTTTTGAAGCAACAATTACTTTGTCTCCCACAGTTATTGTTTTTATGTCGTCGTCTTCAGCAACTATTTTTACAAAATTTGACCCTATCAAAATGGTAACAATATAAATTATATCTTCTTTTTCAATTTGAATTATTTCTCCCGAAAATTGAAATTTCCCACTTATTTGTTTTGTAGTAAATACTTCAATAGGTTTTCCTTGTCTAATTATTTTTCCATTTTTAATACTAAATACGGTATCAGACATTTTTATGACTTCGCCTATCTCATGGCTTATAAGTATAGTAGTTAAATTAAATTGTTTATGTACTTTAAGGATATAGTCTTGCAGTTTTGTGCGCATTTTTATATCCAATGCAGAAAGAGGCTCATCCAACATTAAAATCTCTGGTTTTCTTACCAATGCCCTGGCTAAGGCTACTCTTTGTTTTTGCCCCCCTGAAAGATTTAAGGGTTTACGATCTTGTAGATCACCTAATTCGATAATATCTATGAGTTCATTAACAATTTCTTTGTCTTGTCCTTTTTCTACTGCAAAAAGAAGATTTTCTTTTACAGTCATATTAGGAAACAAGGCATAATCCTGAAACACAAATCCAATTTTTCGTTGTTGGGGTTTTAGACAAATCCCATTTTTGGTGTCAAGCCATGTGTTTTGGTTTACTGTAATCCGTCCTTCATTTGCTTGTAATAATCCGGCAATCATTCTAAGTATAGAAGTTTTACCGGCTCCAGAGTCTCCATATAACGTAACTAATTGACCTTGCTCTATATTGATGCTAATATCAAGTTGCATTGCTCCATTTGCTGCTGTTAATTCTTTTTGCAAAGCTATATGTATCATTTCCAGAATCGTTTTAAATATCCACCATTAACCAGGTATACCAGTAATAAGATGCTAAATGTAATTGCAAATAATATAAGCGAATACCAATTTGCTACATCATAATTAAGAGCCTCTACCTCATCATAAATAGCAATAGAGGCCACTTTTGTTTTTCCTGGCATATTACCACCGATCATTAATACAACGCCAAATTCACCAATGGTGTGAGCAAAAGCCAATACAACTCCTGTGAGTAATGATGGTTTTATATTGGGAAGTAATACCTTGAAAAGAGTTGTGATTTTAGATTTTCCTAAGACATAGGATGCTTCTGTTATTGATGAGGGTAAATTTGAAAATCCAGCTTGGATGGGGTGCACCATGAATGGTAAACTATAAATAATCGATGCAAGAATAAGTCCTTTGAATGAAAAAATAAGTTGTATCCCAAGATATTCATTTAACCAACTTCCAAAAGCATTTGCAGGACTAAAAGCCACTAGCATATAAAACCCTAAAACGGTTGGAGGTAAAACCAAAGGCATACTTACCAGAGTTTCTAATAATGGTTTTACTCTAGATTTTGTGTGAGCAAGCCAATAGGATAGAGGGATAGAAATAACCAATAGCAAAAGCGTGGTAACTAATGCCAGTTTAAACGTTAATACTAAAGGTTGCCAATCCATCATTCTGATAACATTATTTCGGTGGTTTTAATCATGGCTGTGATTTTTTCGCCAATTTCTAATTGTAATTGATCAACAGCATCAGAAGTAATGATTGCAGTTAGATGCCCAACAGTAGAATCAATAGTCAACGTACTTAATAATGTTCCTTTTTTTATATTAATAATCTCTCCGATAGCTTTATTCTGTATACTTAAAGAATGTTCTACCCCTTTTCCAACAATTACCTCTGTTTCTTTAAAAATCATTTTAATATGATTTCCTTGTTTTAAATAGGAAGCTGTATCGGGTGTTTCAATTATAATAGTATTAAAATTAATAGTTCCGACATGAACAGTTACCAATGATAAACTACCATTAGTTTTTATAGACATTATTTCCCCCTGTAGGACATTCATAGATCAATTTTCTTTTGTTGAATAACCAAAATTTTCGAGAATTTTTCTCGCGTCTGCAGAAGATAAAAAGTTATAAAACTTTTCTGCATCCCCTTGATTCTTTTGGTTAAGAATAACAACTCCTTGAGCAATTGCAGAGTAATCTATATCTTCTAGATCAATCCATTTGCCTTTATTGCTCATTTCTTGAGATAAAACTACGGATTTTGAAGTAAAACCAATTTCTGCCGATTTTGAAATAATAAACTGATTAGTTTGTAAGATACTTTCTCCGTATACCAATTTATCTTTTACATTTTCATAAAGGTCATGGTTTTTTAAAACTTCTATTGTAGCCAGACCATAGGGAGCCATTTTAGGATTTGCAAGCGCGATATGGTGTATCTTCGCACTTTTAAGGACTTCTAGAGATGGATCAATAGTATCAATCATTGACCACATAACCAATTTTCCATAGCCGTAGATTTTTGGTGTTTTGATAGTAAAACCTGTATCAAATAATTCTTTTGGATATTTCATATCGGCAGAAACAAATACATCAAAAGGAGCACCTTCTTTAATTTGCGCAGTTAATTTTCCTGATGAGCTTATAATAAGATCACAAGCAATACCGGTTTGATTTGTAAAAGTCTTGGATAGCTCTTTCATTGCAAATTGCATATTTGCAGCTACAGCAATAGTTAATTTTTTTTCTTGATTTTTCTGACATGCTGTTATCAAATATATAAGAAGTATAAATATTGCTTTTTTCATTTTTTGTAACTGTTCTCCTGTATTACTTTTCTGTAAAGATAACAACTCAACAAGCAATCACGTGTAGAGATCGAGTACTATCTATGTTACTTTTTTATCTAAAGTAATTTTTATAACACAAATCATGATGTGATGGTATTTCTTCATATAACTTTTATAGTATTGACCGTTGCAGTTTATTTTGCATACACATTAGGATCAAATTTCTCCATATAAATTTCTGGTTTTGGAAGCTTTGTAAATCCGTATTTTTCATATAGCCATTCGGCAGTACTTGTTAACAAAATCCAACGTCTCAAATTTTGTAAATTAGAATGTCCCATGATGGTTTCCATTAGCCATTTACTTAATCCTAATTTTCTATACTCTTTGAGGATAAAAATATCTCCTAAATAAGCAATTGTTGAATAATCCGAAATCACTCTTGCATACCCAATCTGTTTCTGCTCAGAATAAATCCCAAAATTAAGAGAATTCTCTATTGATACTTTTACTGTATCATATGAAATACCATCACTCCATCCTGATTCATTTGTTAGAAAATTATATATCAATAAAACATCCAACTTGTTCTTATCTGTTGAGATGCTGTAGTTTTCCTTAGATACTTCCATGTTTTTAGTTTTGACCTGCAATATGATCGAATCCATTACTTTTGAGGATACAAAGTACCGAAATTAAACGAAAAAGCGATTTAAGAGTGAACTTAAATCGCTATTATTTGTGTATTATTATCAAAAGAAATTTACCATTTCATTTCACCTTTAACCACTTTGGCACCCAATTGAAGCGCTATACCCAAACCTGCATTTGGATACAATTTTTGCATGGCAGCAATAAGTTCTTCAGAGTTTTTTGATTTTGCTTCTTCTTTCTGATAAGCAATCAAATAGTTTTTAGAATAGGTAATAGCATTACGATTTAAGTTTTTGTTATCTAAGGCATGTGCAGAGACAACAACTTCTGGATTAAGGCGTTCCATTTCTTCTAAAACAGATAACCAGGCAACGCGTTTTTCTGTAGTGCTCGCATCTGCTATCCATAGATGTAGATTGTCATATACATTTACACCTCCTACAATTGCTTTTAGAGATGGAATCCAGACAAATGCCCTTTCTGGAGTAGGGCCATTAAGACCTTTTATTTCTATAGATTGACCTTCGAGATCTATCGTATTTCTCTCTAATATTTCTGGAAAAACAACTTTTTTCGTTCCATTGTTTCCTAGTTTTGGACCCCAAATCTGTAATTTTTTTTCATATGTTTTTTTGATGTGGGATAGCGTATACTTGTTGGCATAAATGGTTACATCTGGGAAAGAGTTTTTAAATACTTCTAACCCAAAATAATAATCAGGATCCCCATGACTTATATAGATAGTTGTAAGATTTTTACCACTTTTTAGGATTTCTGCAACTACGTTATGTGCATCAGAAAGTGTGAATTGCGCATCAATAAGAACTGCGTCTTTTTCTCCATAAATTAAAACAGAAGCGATGTGAAAACTGTTTTCGTCTGCCCGATACACTTTGTATTCTAGGTTTTGTGCTGTACTACTCATTGTTATTGAAATTAATAGTATTGTTATTAAAAAATTGATTTTGTTCATTTTAATGTTCTTTTAAATGATGGTACAAAGTTGCATACATCAGTTTTCAAAAACATTGAACTAGTTCAATAACTATGAGTATCTTGATTATTTTTTTGAAGCGATCTTTTTTCGAATTTTACTTACAAATTCATGTGAGATTCCTAAGTAAGCTGCAATCTGTAAATTGGTAAGTTTTTGTGCTATTTTTGGATAGGTTTTAATAAAATGTAGATAACGCTCATCTGCTGTATAACAATGATTTCGTATCAACCTTCTTTGTAAAGAAACCAAGGTTTTTTGTGACATAATACGAAATAGCTTTTCCACTTTAGGCATTTGCTGATACAGTAGTTCTTTGTCTTTTTTATTGATCAATAAAACTTCACTGTCTTCAAGGGCTTGAATTGATAATAGAGCAGGAGCTTGATTTGTAAAACTATCTATGTCGGTCACCCACCAATCTTCGACAGCAAAATATAAAACATTTTCATTTCCATCATTATCTATCGTGTATACACGAAAACAACCTTTGGTTACAAAACCTTCAAATCGACATACATCACCTTGTCTAAGTAAAAAATCTTTTTTAGAAATAGTCTTTGGATAAAAGAAATGACTATAGGTCTCAAATTCTGAATCAGAAAATTGAATGTGTTTATCTATATTTTCCTTAAGAAGAGTGTATGGCATTTTCTATTTCTCGTTTACAGGTAATATCTTAAATAAATTATTTTTTAAACCCTGTGGTAAAGAGATTTCTGGCTCCTTTTATACCACATTTTTGATACGCATGATACGTTTGAGCCGCTCTTTCTTCAATTTGTTTTCCTGTCTCATTTTTAATCCAACCATCGATTGCTGACTTCAGTGTATATGCCTCGGGTGCCATTAAATGTGTAGTCCATAAAATGGGGTTTGCTTTTGCGTGTTCTATTTCTTTTGAAAAATAATTTTGACTATAACATGCCAAAACTATAACCTCCTTTTTTTTAATAACCTCTTTCTTGTATGAAATATCTACGTTAAATTCCATTAAGCCATCGTGACCGATATATGCGAGTAAATCAGAATCTCCACCAAATTTTAATGTTTCTGAGTTTACTTCGATCGAAATAGGGTTTTGAGAATTAGAGGCCAGTAGAAAATCTTCAATACAGGTTTGGATTTTTGCACCATCGTATGCATCAGCTAATAAATAAACCTTTTTGGTACTATGTTTAAATAAAACTCGATCCAGTAGTACCGGATTATCCATTTCAAAATCTTTTACTAATTTCCAGTCCTTTGCTTTAAACTTAAAGAAAGATTTTACTCCATAACCAGCACCCCAATATAAATTATGTTTTGGATCTTTTCCGTTCCCCAATTTTGCTGGAACAGGAACAATTCCTTGATTCTCATTATCACATAAAGCTACATATACATGAATAGTCTTTACCTGACTATGCATTTTAAAACATAAAAGCGAGATTAATATCAGGAAGAATATCTTTTTCATGATCGTGAATACTTATATTTTTATTTGTTGAATTTACAAACAAATTTCTTATGAGTATTTACAAAGTCTTGATTTTCATAAAAGCTATGAGCGTTTTCTCTTTTAATATTTGAGGTAACTTCAAGTTGAATTATTTCCTTTTCTTTGGCTATACTTTTGAGTTGATCTATTAGTTTTTGTCCGATTCCTAAACCACGACAACTACCTGTTACAAACATTTCCTGAATTTCGCCAATCAATCCATTATGGTGAAGTAGATTTTGAACATGACAACTTAAAAAGCCGACAATTTCATTTTCAACTATAGCTATAAGATATATGTTATGGTGATTCTTTATGTTTTCGAAAAAAATCTGTTCTTGCTTTTCTTTTTCGAAGGTTTGATTTTCTAATATTTCGATAAAATGATGAATAGATAAAAAATCAGAATCTTTAGCTCTTCTTATTTCTACTTCTTTGTTGCGCATATTCGAGTTGTTGAATAACAATCGTTAAATGTTGAATTTTATCTTATGTGTTTTTCTGTGTTAAGAGGCATAGTTTTATACTAATTATACATCGCTTTTATAGATGCCAGAGTTTTTTGAAAAGGAGAGAGATCCGACAAAGCTTTAGATACAATTAGACTTCCTTGTATTAAAATTAAGGTTTGCTCTGCTTTACTCTTTGCATCGCTTTCTGATAAACCAAATGCAATTCCTAAAGTATTAAAACCTGTAATCCATTGACTCATAATTTGACTTAATTGTTCTCCAAATAATTCGAGATTCGAGTCCATTGTTAAAGCCCTTAAAATACATGTCTTTTGGCCTCCTCCATAAAGATTATCTATGTTTATAAGTGCTTTTTCAAGTCTTTCGGATGGCAGAATATTAGTATCAGACAAAAAAGAAAGAATATTATCGGCCACCCATTTTTCTACATAATCCAGAACGACAGAGGTAATTTCTTTTTTTCCATTGGGGAAACGATGATATAAACTTGCTTTCCGTAGACCTGATGAACTAGCAAGTTCATTAAGACTAGAGCCGTCATAGCCTTTAGAACGAATAACAGACATTAAGCCTTCTAACAAATCCTGATCATTTACTTTTTGTGGTCTCATAGGGCAAATGTACAAATAAAAAATATTTTACCAAACGTTCGGTAATATGTGTTTGATTGCAATATAAAACCATATTATTTTATGTCGAAGTCTTTTATTCTATCGCTTTTAGAAGTATTTTTAGTTATTTTCAAATTTTCAAAATCCGTGTTGTCAATTATTATTTCTGCCAATTCTTCTGGTTGATTCTCTTTGATGTAAATTTTTAAGACTCAATTTGATTCATATCATTTAGTTCTTAATTTTCTTTTTGCATGTTGTAAATTTTCTTTAAATAATTTCACGTTACGGTGATTTGTTTTTTCTCCTAATTCAATTGCTTTTGAATAAGAAGTAATTGCTTCATTATAACTTTCACACACTAAAAAACCTTCGCCTAAGCTATCCCATACATTTGGTGAACTAGGATATCGTTTTGTATTTTCTTTAAAAAACTCAATTGCTAATTCACAATTATCATCAAGAAATTTATAACCTAATCTATTTATAGAATGCTCAGTGGGTTTATAATTTTTAAAAAAAGACTGTTTTAAACTGTCTGCAATTCTCTGATTTCCATTTTGGTAATAGAGGTACATAATATGTCCAATAGAAGTTTCTGATGGTAACACTTTATAGCCACATAACTCAGATAGTTTTTCAAAATAACTATTCAATGCTTTAATACCTCCATTTTTTTTAAACTCATTTAAAGAACTTCTGTCTGGGTATCCTTTCATTTTATAAATATCTTCAAGACCATGCGCTGTTAGATATAGTTGATGTATTATCTCTCTGTCTTTAATTGGACTTACATTCGAGAGAAATATAATTGTTGTACCATCATCAAATATGTTTATTGATGAGCGATGACCATGAAGAGCGCCACCATGAGTATACATTTTTATCTTGGTGTTTCTTTCTATTAGATCATCCCAATTGCGAATCCAACCATAACAATAGCCATGCTTATTTGGGGTTAACATTTTCTTGGTATAGGCAGCAGATAATAATTTGTTTGTCCTAATTGCTTCGCTCCAAATAAATAAATCATCTACTGTAGAGTGTATCCCTCCGGTAGCATATATATTAGACTGATCTCTAAACGGTACATTATTAAAGTTTCCTCCATATTTCATAAAAATCATACGAAAGGTTTCATCTTCAATAAAAGAATAACCTTTTGCAGTTTCATTTTTTATAAATTCATTAGTTTCATATCCGGTGTTTTTTAGCCCTAAAGGTTTTGTTATTTTTGTTTCAAGTAATTCTGAAAAGGGTTTTTTTGAAACTTCTTCCAAAATAGCTCCTAAGAGCATATACCCTAAGCTACTATAATAAAATGTTGTCCCTGGTGTATAGGCTAGTTTTACTTTCCCTACTAGTATTGCCAATTCTCTGGGAGTATAAGCAGTAGATATAAAAGCGTCTTGAGTTATTCCAGTTTTTAAAATACCTTCATAATGTGGTAATCCAGAAGTATGCGATAATAACTGATGAATTGTTATTTTATTACCTAATTCTTTTGGGAAATAAGGTAAATATGTTGATACAGTACCTTCTAACTTTATAACACCTTCTTCAACCAGTTGCATTACTAACATCGCTGTAAACTGTTTGGTTATTGATCCAATTGGGAATTTGGTATCTACAGTATTTGGTATATTTTGTTCTCGATCTTTTAGTCCATAAGCTTTTTTAAAGGTTATTTTCCCTTTTTTTGCAACCAGAACAACTCCGTTAAAAGGACTACTGATTTTTTTTCTTCCATTTTCAGAATACTCTTGCATTAGCGCATCTAGTGATTTTGGAGAATCACTGCATGAATTAAAAAAGAGGGTTATAATTACTATAAATAGTAGTACACGAATTGGTTTTAATGATGATTGATGAATCATATTTGTTTCATTTTGATTATTCGAAACAAATGTATAGGAGTGAAGGAGGATGTATTATGTCAGAACTATGACATTCTTATGCCATTTATTGCTAACTATAAGAAATTAGGTATAAATGACATGGTAAGAATGTTTTTATTATTTAACCGAATGGTGTTTTCAGCGATGATAAAAATGTTAATTGCTAAACAGAATAAGTAAACGATTAAAGCGATGTAGAGTCCGTTTCCAGCATTTCCTGTGATAAGGTTATTAAGGAAAACGACTAAAAAGAAGGAGAATACGGTAGCTACTGTCCAAATGATTTGAAAACTAATTATTTTACCTCCTAAGTGTTTTAAATCTTTTAATGTTCCGTTTAGTTTCCAAATCATAAGCGGAATAATGATATTACCTAAAGGGATAATTAATGTCGCTAGAATAGATAAATTCATTTTTTTAAGAATAGATATTTCATTTGCTAAATTCTGTATGTTGGGTTTTTTAACGGTCAAATTAGAAATATCTATATCTAGTTTTTTTGCTAGCGTTTGTAGCGTAAAAAGACGTGGTGTAACAGAACCTTTTTCAATTCGCTGTATGGTTCTTAGAGAAATATTTGACATTTCGGCTAATGCTTCTTGAGATAAACCTTTGGCCAAACGAGCTTCTTTAACTTTTTCTTTTACAGTTATTGTATCCATGGTGTTGTTTTAAGTCTCCTTATGTTCTTGTATCAAAAACATAGGTTTTGAAGTGACTTTTTTTAATTCTAAGCAGTTTAATTTAAGGTTTATCTGATGTTCGTTCAAATATTTTTTGTTCTTTTTTCTCAATAAAATTCTGATTTAGATAAAACTTGTGAGCAGATTTTCTTTTTACATTACATCTTACCCTGATAGTTTTATAATCATTAACGTGATTTTCTAGATGCCTGACCAAAGTACTAGCGATTCTATTCCTTCTGTATTTTTCACTAACGATAAGCCCTCCGACTTCTAAAAAGGGAGAAGATGTTAATCTAATCGAAATAAACCCATGTATATATCCAATAACTATTGTATTTAAAACAGCTACAAATGCAAAATGATCTTTATTAGAATTTATTGAAATGATCTGTTTTTTAATTAGAGATTCATCAATTTGATAGCCAAGTTGTACGGAAAGTTCAGCTATTGAAAATGCATCAGATTTTCGTAATTCTCTTATTTTAATTTCTTCAGGCATATCGTTTAAAAAAAATGTTATTTTTCTTCAAGGAATTCTCCAAGTCTATCAAAAACAGAACCCCAACCATTCATGATACCCATTTTTGTTTGTTGCTCACAATATTCTTCTGTTGGATGTATCACATTAAAAGTAAAATTAGTTTTATCTCCATTTTCCTCAAATAGAGCTTGTATTTCTACACCTTCGGTCATGGGTTTGAAGTTTGCAGATGAGCATATTTTTTCGAGCTCAACAATTTCTAAATACACCCCATCAGAAATGAATTCGTTTCCGTCTGGCATTTGCATAGCGTATTTCCACTTACCACCAACTCTAAAATCATGTTCAATTACTTTTGTGTTCATTCCTTTTGGTCCCCACCATTGAGCAATGTGTTCGGAGTGAGTCCAGGCTTCCCAAACTAATTTTATAGGTGCATTAAAGGTTCTTTTTAGGGTTACGGTTCGATTGTTTGCTTCACTTTGATTACTCATTTTCTTTATTTTTTGTTTGTAATTTGGTTAAATAATTCTCGAAAGAATCGAGTCTGTCTTCCCACAGATTTCGATATTGTTCTATCCATAAGAAAGCGGGGATAAGGTTTTTAGGTTGGATTTGGCAAAATCGCTCTCTACCTTGTTTGTTAATGGTTATTATTCCACATTCTTTCAGGATTTTTAAGTGTTTTGAAATTGCAGGACGACTAACATCAAATTTTTGGGCTACCGTATTTACGGTTAATGTTTCGTCTGCCAGTAACTCTATAATTTCTCTTCTAACAGGGTCAGCTATTGCTTGAAAGACATCTCTTCTCATGATTTTAGGTAACTGGTTGGTTACAAATATAAGCGTAATCATTCGGTTACGCAATTTTTTTACAAGAAATTGTAGTTAACGAATAGAATTTGCTAAGAAAAAGGGATAGTTAGGATAATGTGATAATCATTTTAAAATTTTGATTTTTCTTAAGAAGTTAGCAATTTCTATTCATCCATTCTTTAAAATCAACATATCCTAGTATATGATTAGGAATTGGATGTTCCTCAAGTTGTTCTTTAAGTACTGCAAAAGCTTTTCTTTTCTCTATAACATCATATTCGACAGTTTTTGATAAAAACTTTAGCACGATTTTTTCATAGAAAACTATGTTTTTCTGTTTTTTGAGATGCTTTTTCATAGAGTTTATCAAATATCTCAGCGTAAACCCATTACCAAGCTCATAGTGAACCAGTAGATTTAGCCAATAGGTATAGGTGATTAGATCTTTTCGATCTTTTTTGGTTTGATGATTAAGGATATCATTGATCCATTGTAATGCTTTTTTGTTATCTTTTTTTAAGAAGTAAATATTTGCAAACTGAAAACGAAAAGATAGCCAATAATTATTGGGGACAAGAGTTTTATGTAGCTCAATAAAATTTTGAATCTCATCAATAATTTCGTGAGTGGTATGTAGTTCTTTTAGATTCCTGTGAATTTCAAGTTCTATGTTATAGAGTCTTAGTTTTTCTTTAATCAAAGCTGCAGAGGTAGTCCCGATAGCAAGTGCTTTTTGTTTTAACAGTAAGATTCTTACAAAAGCCTCTTTATATTGTTTTTTAAATACAAGAAAACCAAGAAGATTATTGTTTACAGAAAAATACATAGCAAAGTATTCTTTTAGCAATTCAGGATTTTGTTCCCATTCTTTGATGAGATCTTCTAGAGTTTGTTTTGCTTTATCAGTATGTTTGGCAAGGAGTTGTTTTCTGTATTTATGCAGTGTTTTAAGGGTTTTGTTTTGTAACGAAACACTTTTTTTGTGTGATAATGAGAATTGAGTGGGGTCTATATTGGCTAATAAAAGACTGATATATTCATTCGTAGATTCGAGTGTTTCTTTTTGTTTTTGAATAATAGTTTTAAATGTTTCAAAATCCTGGGGATATAATGCTTGGTGCACTTTTCTTTTCCAATCTTGGATATGAAAAAGTAAAACATCTTGTTGAAAGTTTTTTGCTTTTTTTTCGGCCCGATTTAATTCGCTTAAACAAATGGTATACTGGCCTTTATGAAATAGAATTTCTACATTGCGAATAATGTCTATAAGCTCTGCGTTTTTTGAAATTCTAGAGTGATAATTCCTTAGCGATTGAAGAATACGCTGTTTTAGATAGTTTTTTATTGTCGTTAATTGTGTTACAAATGCTTTGTCTTTAAAAAGAGCTTTAATTTGTGCTTCATCATATTCTTTTTGAGCTTCTATTGCATCAAAAAGATTTAAGTATTCTGAAGATTCATTTCCTTGTGTACTTAATTTAAAATATCGCTTTTCGCTTTTACTCAATGATTGGATAAGGTAAAATAATTCTTCGTTTTTCTTCATTTTAGAAACCTATGTTTTTGTAAAAGTATAATTTTTTTGACACATAGGATCACCTACCTTTGAGATATTAGAAACCAATAAATTATAATATCATGTCAAATGCAATTAGCTGGTTTGAAATACCAAGCACTAATTTTGAAAGAGCAATACAATTTTATAATGTGCTTTTAGAAGCCGAACTGCAACCTATGGAGATGGATTTTAAAATGGCTTTTTTTCCGTATAAAGATGGAGGTGTAGGAGGTTGTATTACTCATGGTAATGGTAATAAACCTTCACAAGAAGGTACATTTGCTTATCTTAATGGAGGTGATGATTTATCTATTCCTTTGGCTAGGGTAGAAAAAGCAGGTGGGAAGATTTTAATGCCGAAAACTTCACTGGGAGAAAATGGATATATGGCGATTTTCCTGGATACCGAAGGAAATAGAGTGGCTTTCCATTCTATGAAGTAGCATTTTGTATCTCTTGTCACATTAAGTAATGTGAAAAGACTGAATGTGGCAAGAGGTATTTATTCTGTTTTTACTAATTTTAATTACTGTATTGATGCACTATTTTACAGAAGATTTTGTGGCTTTTTTTAAAGAGTTGGCAAAGAATAATCATAAAGACTGGTTTCATGAAAACAAAAAAAGATATGAAGCTAGCGTGAAAAAACCTTTTGAGGTATTTGTTGGTACTATGATAAGGGAAATACAAAAATTGGATCCGGCACTACAGGTTGAACCTAAGAATTGTGTACTTAGGATTAATAGAGATATTCGTTTCTCTAAAGATAAGTCTCCTTATAACTTACATTACACAGCTTTTATTTCGAGTAAAGGGCGTAAAGACAAAAGTATCCCGGGTATATTTTTACGTTTTTCGCCAGAAATGGTAGGTGTCATGGGTGGGTGTTTTGGCCCGTCAAAAGAACAATTACATAATATAAGAACCACAATTAATAAATCGCCTAAGACATTTAGGAATTTATTAGAGGATAAGGATTTTGTGCAGAAATTTGGAGAAATAAGAGGCGAAACAATGAAACGAATCCCCAAAGAATGGCAGGCGGCATGTGAAAAGGAACCTTTAATTGCTAATAAACAGTTCTACTTTGTTGGAGAAGAAGCTCCAGGTCTGATTAGTAGTGATGCCTTGGTCGAAGAAATGATGGCATATTGGCAAACGATGCGTCCTGTAAATGAATATTTATTAAAAGCAATTCAATAGCTATGGCATACAATGAATTTATAGCAGATCGTATTCGGCAGATTTTTAGAGAACAAAAGGCAGATTTTTATGAAAAGAAAATGATGGGAGGACTATGCTTTATGGTCGATAATAAAATGTGTTGTGGAATCCATTTTAGCAAGAAAAAGGAAATGGATTTACTAATGGCACGAATAGGGATAGATGCAACCGAAGAAGCTATGAAAAAAGAAGGGTGCCAACCCATGGATTTTACTGGTAGACCCATGAAAGGTTTTGTTTTTGTTACACCCGATGGTTTTGATCTGGATGAAGATCTCGAGTATTGGGTGCAATTATGTTTGGATTTTAACCCTTTTGCAAAGAGTAGCAAAAAGAGATAAAATCAACCAAGATCACTTAAATTAATTGTGTTCTGGCTATTTTTCTAGACCCCGATATCTTAAAAAAGTAATTATTACATTTGGATGGTTGTATCATATCCGGACTAATGATTTTTTTTAAAAGAATTTTATTAATACCCTTATTTTTTTCTGTTGGATTATCTGTTTTCTTAACAACAGGAATGTTTGCTCAAACAAAAGATGTTCCAGTGCCTGATAGCCTTGTTGGTAAATCCTCTAAAGAATTAGGAAGATTTATAAAGATATCCACACCAGAAGAGGCAAAAATTTACGAACTAGTACTTTCTAGTCTCAAAAATCAGGATAGCGCCAAGACTAATGAGTATTATTATATAGCACTTTCTTTTTACAATACGGGAAACTTCGAAAGAAGTGCATATTATTTTAACCATGCAGCAAAGGCGGCAAAGCAAGCGAACTACGATCTGTTTTTATGTGCTATTTATTTAAAACTTGGCAATTCTTATCTCAAGGATTGGAAAAATCAAAAAGCATTAGATTCCTATTACAAGGCTTTGGAAATTGCACAAAAGAATAGAAATATTAAATATGAGATTGTTGCAAATTCAGGGATTACCATGATTCGTAGAAGAATGAAACAATTAGATAAAGCTTTAGAAGTTTGTAAACATTCCCTAAAACTTGCAGAGAACTCTTCTTTTAAAAATGGTAAAAACCATGTCAATCTAATTACTATTATTAGTGAAATATACATGGATCAAAAGAAATATGATTCTGTACTTTATTATGCAGAAATAGGAATTAGACTTAGTGAGCCTATAAATTATCATATAGGAACTATTGATTTAAACACTAAAAAAGGAGCAGTGTTTTTTTATAGAAACGATTTGCCTAAGGCATTCGAGTATTTATATCTGGTAGAAGATATTGTGAATACTCATAAGATTAAGCAAAAAAAATCTATACTGAATCTGCATTATTTTCTTGCTCGTTGTTATTATAAACAAGGAGCATACAGAAAGGCAATTACATCTTTGGATCGAATATTAAACTTGTTAGAAGAAAAAGATTCAAGAAATGATAGAGTTTTGGATGCATATCGACTACTGGCAGATTGTTATGAGGCTATAGGAAATGAGAGAAAATCTAAATACTGGCTTAATAAACATACGATACTTCAGGCTCAATTTCAGGACGAAAAGGATAAAACCGTTAATAAAATATACAATAAGGATACCCAGGAGCTGGGAGAGACTATAAAGGAACTCGAGAATAGACAACAAAAAGAAGTAAGATATAGTATAATTGTAGTATTGATATTGTTAATATCGTTGATAGTAGTTGGAGGGTTGTTTTACAGGAAACAAAAAATGAATAAAACTATTTTTAACGATTTGATGGATAAAATATCTAATCTGGAGTCTGAACGTAAAACAGAAATAATAGGATCTAAAGATAGTGCTAAGGAGATTATAATCGATGATGAGAAAATCAATAATGTGCTAAAGGGGTTAGATAGATTAGAAAATCAGGAATATTTTTTGAAATCTGATTGTAGTCTCAGTACGATGGCCAAAAAAGTAAAAACTAATACTACATACCTTTCAAAAATTATCAAAATACATAAAGGAAAAAGCTTTAATGATTATATCAATGATTTAAGGATAGAATATGTATTAAAAAGATTGAAAAATGACAAGAAGCTTAGATCTTTTTCGATTAAATCAATTGCTTCAGAAATAGGATATAAAAGCGATAATTCTTTTACCAAACATTTTAGATCCAAAACGGGTTTAAACCCTTCTTATTATATTAAAAAAATCGAAAACTTAGGATAGTATTTTCATAGATAAGTAGCTTCTAATTCCTACCGCAATTTATTTAAATTGAGGATAACAAATTATGATCGATGTTATATAGAAAGTATATTATTTTATAAATATTAAACTAATATGATCATGAAAAAACATCAAAACAAAAGGATCGACCTTAAAAAAATTACTATTACCAGAATTAACCACAGCGCAATGAGAATGGTAAAAGGTGGAGAATGTGAGGTTACGGATGAAGATACAGGAACTCATGAGAGTCTTTGCGTTTGTCAAAGCGGGCGTGACGTATTTTAGATTTACCTTTTTTAACTATTCCAATTTTTTAGGTTGTTACGAGTGTTTTCTTGCTCCTCATTTTATCTAATATACGGGAGTTATGTTTTTCTCTCTCTTTGTTAGATTATACCTTAGAGTAGAAAGTCAAAGTGTTGTTAACAATAATGTTTTGATAAAGGGGGAAGCCGAAAACCTTTTAATAGAGTAGGTAAGTTTTATAATTCAATTTAAATCTAATAAGTTATGTTATCAAAAATTCTAAGTTTAAAAGATGTTCAGCAATTAAACAAAAAACAACAAGAAACTATTAATGGAGGGATACAACATCCTGTTGGATGTAGAACCAGAAGGGATTGCTTCCAAGCAATTGGGGAATGGGATTGGTATTGCTCTATATCGCCATATGGTGGTTATGGGACTTGCATGCCGTACTAAAGATTATGTTGTACTAAATATGATTCTTTGAAATTTATAAGACTGTCTGAAAAGACAGTCTTTTTTGTTAAATATTTTTTAGCATGTTTGCAAATCTGTAGAGTGTGCTATTAGTTTTATCATCAAAATAGAACTTTCTTTTTCCTTGTTAATATGCAAAGGATGTAGTATTTTAAAAACCTCACAATTTATAAGGTTATGATTACTACCCTAGTGGCATATGTTAGAAATTATATTGATATTTCTGATGAAGAAATAGAGCTATTTTGTCGATATCTTAAGGTAAGAAAATTCAAAAAGAAAGAATATGTGTTAGAAGAAGGAAAAGTCTGTAAAGCAAGATATTTTATTGTAAAAGGATGTGTGCGGTCATATTATATTGATGAAAAAGGAGTCGAGCGAATTCTTGATTTTGGTATTGATGAATGGTGGTTTACAAATTATAATAGCTTAATTAATCAAAGGCCTTCAGAAAATTTTATTCAAACTATTGAAGATTCAGTAATATTAGAGCTACATCAAGATTCTTTTGAAGAACTATCTGCTAAACTTCCTAAAATTGATAGATTATTTAGGATAATCACCGAAAAAACTCACATTGCCCATATCAATAAAACCAAGTATACTCGTAATCTTTCTGGAGAGCATCTATATAAACAATTTGTGTTAAGCAATCCGAAGTTTTCGCAAAGAGTTCCCCAGTATATGATCGCTTCTTATTTAGGTTTATCACCAGAGTTTGTGAGTAAGGTAAAAGCAAAATATCGTTAAAAAGAATTAGATATTATACATTTTTTAAAACAATGCATTATATGATATTCTTCTTAATACAAAACCTCTTCTTTGGAGGTCCTGTATTAAGATTTAAGTTTTGTATCTGTTTTCTTATCGACGTACAATTCTTTTAATAGTTCTACCTTTGTTAGTTTCAACCTCCATAAAATACACTCCAGATTTAAGAGATGAAATATCAAAAGTAGAGTTAGAGGTTTCAAATACTTTTCTTCCGTAGTAATTATATACAGAAACTTTTTTTACAGTAATCGTAAGATTTACAACTCCATCAGTTGGATTAGGATATAGTTTAAAGGTAGATATTGTATCTTCTTGTTGTGAAACAATAGTGTCTAATACAATACAAGAGGATCTGGTTGTACAACCATTTTGTGTAATATCAACAGCATATGAGCCATTTTCAGACGCCGTAAATGATTGATTTGTTTCTCCAGATATAGGTTGATTTGTTTCACAATTAACCCACTGATATGTTGCATCTGTTTGAATGGCTGTATAAGTTAGTGAATTATTTGTTATTGTTACATCTGGTAATGCGTTTATGGTTATGTCTACCATGCTAGAGGTAGCACATGTGCCTAATGTGGTATAGGTTACGGTATGGGTTCCAGGTATAGATTTCTGGATATTAATTTCTCCAGAAATTTCATTAATACTTAATCCCGATGTTGAACTAAATGTTCCTCCTTCTACCCCGGTTATTGTCGGTATGGGATTATTTGCATCAGGACAATAGGTCAAATCATCAAAACTGAAAGCAGAATTATCTAATTGAGTAATATTTACGACTACATCATTAGAATTGGGACAGGTTCCCTTGGTTGTATATGTTACAGTATAAGACCCTGTTGTACTGGTAGCAATATCGATTGTTCCGGTATTAGGATCAATGCTTAATCCTGATGTACTAGAAAATACTCCTCCAGCTAATCCCGAAATCGAGGGGGTAGGGTTAGCATCTTCTTTGCAATAATTACTTGAACTATAGTTAAAACCTGGATCGTCCAATTCGATGATATCTACAACAACATCACTAGAATTGGGACAGGTTCCCGTAGTTGTATAGGTTATAGTGTGAGATCCTGTTGTGCTGGCGGCAATATCGATTGTTCCGGTATTAGGATCAATGCTTAATCCTATTGTACTAGAGAATACACCACCAGTCAATCCCGAAATCGAAGGTGTAGGATTAGTATCTCCTTTGCAATAATTACTTGAGCTATAGTTAAAACTTGGATCATCGATGGCGTTAACTACAATAGTAATCGTCGTACAGGTAGCTGTTGTCTCGTCAATGCAAGAGATACCATCATCTTCTCCTCTGATATAATAAGTGGTGCTTGGTGCGGTGGGGGTGACCTCAAAGGTCGATGTATTAGTCTTTGTTGTGCCTATAAGAGTACCTCCGCAAGAATCAGTATATATCGACCATGTAGAGGCGATATTAAGATTACCGGTAATAGTTATGGTAGAGGTTTCTCCTTCACAAGTAACAGGTGTTGCTGTAATAGTTGATATGGTTGGTGGTATACATACAGGAACTTGTCTAAACCAGGCAAATCTAGGGGCATTAAAATTTGCTAAAATAGCATCTTTTAAACCATCTCCATTTACATCGCCAAAATCAACAGTAGGAAAATCTCCTATATCGGCATTAGTTAATTCTCCATCCATAGTCTTTTGAGAAGTCGAGAAATGAGGATTTGTAGCTGTTCCAGTGTTTTCTATCCACCTCACGAAACCTGTGTCAATCATAAAATACATATCATAATCCCCATCTTTGTCAAAATCTTCAAATACAGGTATGGGTACATCCATATTAGTATATGCACTTTCATCATCCCAGGGGCTATCCGCTTCAGATTGTAATTCAAAATTAGGATTTTCTTTGGTGCCTATATTTTTATAGTATGTTAGCTTATCACCTCCCAATGCTACTAAATCGAGATCTGTGTCATTATCAAGATCTACAAACCCTAAACCTGGAAATTCTGCGATATCTTGATCCAGAAGCCCAGGTAAACAATCTGGAGCATATTCAAATACCGGTACTTCTTTAGTGCCAATATTCCTATAAAATCGAATATCATCATCTGTTAAGCCTTCATAATTATATTGAGATCCAATAAATAGATCCAGATCTCCATCATCATCAATATCTGCCAATTGCGGTCTATTTTGATTTCTCGCAGAGCTACTGGCATGTATTTTTATAGTATCTAAAGTAGGTATTGATGCCAGAACCCAATAGGGAGCTGTAGCTGTACCCGTATTTTCGAAGTAATGAATAGATCCTCTTTGGCTTCCGGAAATAAAATCAAGATCATTGTCATTGTCAAGATCTACCAGTATAGCAGAAGGAAGACGCCCATCTGAAGTAGGTATTTCTGTAGCTCCTCCCGGGCCATATAATCCAGCAGGTTCGGGTCCAGGACGTGTAGAACCACTACCATCAGGATTAGAGAGAATTCTTCCTCCTCTAAACTCCCAGCTTATATAATCTGCTTGCGCAAGCATTAATTGATTCCCCAAATGAAAAAGTAAACAAATAAGTAATAGTTTTTTCATAACTATAGTTTTAAATAGTTGATCTCTAAATCTTATAATACACATCATTATGATATATACTTTTTGTATATACCATAGTCAATTAATAATTTTAAATGGCAGCACATCTCTGCAAACCAATTATGGAGATAATAGGGGCAATTTAATTTAGAGACATTTTATGTTCTCTCGGTCTGTGGTTTTAAGAAGTACTGTATTACCATTACCAAGAGGGGGGAAAGTAAGTAATTTTATATGTATAATACAGTTGAGTGCAAAATTAGTAATTTAGTTTTTCTTTAACAAGATAATATTATGTTAATACCCTGTTTTATATTTTTGTATTAACCAAAAAAGCAGGAATCGGTTGTTTTTTCGAGCTTCAAAAACGATTTTTGAAATAATAAATTAAATCCTGAGAAGATTGCTTTTTTAATAATACTCTAGTTTATATTCGTGAGTACTTTTTAATCAAACGCCCATACCTGATTCGTTTGACTATTAATAACCCTAGATCTAGCACCTCCTACAATGTATAGTTTATCCAGATGATTTATAGCTTGAGTATTAAATATATGTTTAAAAGGGGTGTTATTTGTTGCATTTTTCCAAAAGATTCCATCCCTTGAGAACCACATGTCATACAACCTTTCGGAATTTGTAGACTCACCGCCAATAATCCACATTTTGTAATCATAAATAACCGTTGCATGTTTCCACCGAGGTTTATAACCAGGATTTTTGGTAACTAATTCCCACTTGATACCATCAGTACTGTTCCATACTTCATTATCATTTGTTAAGCCTTTCTGTCCTCCTATTAACCAAATTTTATCTTTATAAACTAGGAAATCAGAATGGCTAATTTTGGTACTAAATTGTGGTGAATCTTGTTGTAAAACCCAATTCATTGTATCTGAGCTATTCCAAATTTTCACTTCTCGATACCCATTATGAATAACCCATAATTTATCTTGAAATACCAGAGGGGTAATATCATTACCATAAAGACCAATATTCGGAGTAATTAAATTCCAATTTACACCATCTTTAGTCGACCAAAATTGAATTACGTTTCTTATACCATTAACTTCAAATTTTCCTATTACAATCAATTTATTTCGAAAAACTATAGCTTGTATGCTTATAGAATTATTAAAAGGAATACGAGTCGTTACCTTATTCCAGTATTCACCATCTGTTGAAGTCCAAATATCACAAGGTTGTTCAAGAAAATTTTCTTCACGACGAATTATGTCTCCACCAATGATCCACAGTTTATTATCAAATTTAATTAGTTTATGCCTATTTCTTGCAGGAAATTCACCTGGAGAATTAATGTAATTAATGTTGGTTTTAAGGTTTCGAGTTGTAAAAAAATAAATATTACTATCGGTTATTCCTCCTTTTTTATCTTTTGCTGTGACTTTCCAAAATACTTTTGTGTATATAGGCAGTAAAGGTAGTTTTACTTCATTTTTTGTTAGTTCGAAAGCAATTGGTATTGTTGGGAAATTATTAGAATCTTCACTAAGGTATACATCATAATATATTTTATCTCCATCAGGATCAATCGCTTGTTCCCAAACTAGTACAGGAGTTCTTTCTATATTCAATGATTTGTTTTTTACACTAACTAATTTAAAAGGATTTGGGGCTTTGTTATTAGGATCATTATTTTGATTTTTTTTTATGCAGGAACTACTACTAAATAAAATGCTAATAATTGCTATTTTAATGTAATAGAACTTTAATTTTAATATAATGGTTTTCATAGTTGCGTGCAATTTAAAATATACTCTGTGAAAATTAACCGAAAACAATTTTGAGAACTCAATTAACTAGAAAGTATAATAAGACTTGTGAGGTTTTATAAAATTGATAAATAAATTTTCTTAAATCAAGAGGGGTTTACCCCTTTTTTAGGTAATACTCTATATTTTATCTTACAAAAATAATCAGAATCAAATTGCTTTATGCTTTACAAGACTAGGAAAAGTAAGCATAGCTTATTTATTATATAAACACAAAAAAGTCCAACATTTCTGCTGGACTTTTGCTCCCCCTCTTGGGCTCGAACCAAGGACCCTTTGATTAACAGTCAAATGCTCTAACCAACTGAGCTAAGGAGGAATTTATTTTTGCAAATATAGAATGTTTTTCTCTTTTTGCGAGTGCAAATATATACTATTTTTTATATCTCAAAAAGATTTTTTTGATTTTTTCAGGTTATTTATTCAGTATTTGGCAAATATTATTTCGTTTATTAATGCTTGTTTTATTAAAAACCTCAACTATATGTTTGTAGTTGAGGTTTTTAACGCGATTTTTGTTAAATAAGAAACTTACTTCTTATTTTTTATCCCAGATAAGAATCGTTTAAAATAAAATAGGCTCTCCTTCTGGAAATGGTTTAGGAAATTGAGGGAAAAATGGAGGAATACATCCACCACCAGTTCCATCATCATATACATTTGTAGAATGTGGCTCAGTACCACCATTAATACGTTTCGCTTCTAAACTTGTTAATTCGATTAGGTTTTTCATTTTTTAATTGATTTAATGATACATTATTTTTAAGCTATCTTTTGATCGATAACTGATGTAAAACTAATATGCATTGGTCTCAAATTGTGAGACGCTATCTAAAAAATGAAAGAAACTGTTTACATTAGGGGGTAAAAAAATTAAGTCAATAAACCACTGGATCTGGTTTATTGACTTGATTTTTATCTCTTGTTAGAAGGGTTTGAAGCCTCCATTTATCTTAAGTTTTACTATTTATCAAAAATTGCCCGGTAAATATCATTACCGTTAGCAAATAGCAATAGAGCGATAAGAAGAATAAAGCCAGCAAGTTGTGCATACTCCATAAACTTATCATTGGGTTTTCTACCTGCAATAATTTCGTATAATAAAAACATTACATGGCCACCATCTAATGCCGGGATAGGAAGGATATTCATAAATGCCAAAATAATTGAAATAAAGGCTGTGGTTCCCCAAAAAGCTCTCCAATTCCAGGCATCGGGGAAAAGATTTCCGATCGCACCAAATCCACCTACCTGACTAGCTCCTTTTTTAGTAAATACATATTTAAACTGTGCTATATAATCATGTAAAGTCCAATATCCAAAATCAAAACCTTTGGTAATACTTTCTCCGAAAGAATATTTTTTTTCCTGAATCTTATAACCATTTTTAACTACAACACCAATTAACCCATCTTCGTTTGGAGTTATCGAAGTAGAATTGGTCTCATTGTTTCTTACATAATTTATAGCAATAGGAGTGCCTTTACTTTCTTGAATTGTTTTTCTAAACTCATGCCAATATTGTATAGGTTTTCCGTTTACTTCAGTTATTTTATCTCCTTTTTTAAGTCCGGCTTTCTCAGCTATTTCAAGATATGTACTATCTATAATAGGTTTGTTTATAGGAGAAAAAGGTCGTAAAACCCCAGATTCAAACATGGTTGTTCCTATGTTTTCGGGAACTTGGATTGTTTCTTTATTTCCATTTTGATGTAAAACGCTAATGTTTTTAACATCACGCATAAACAAATAGTGATTGATTTGGGTTACATCTTCTAATGTCTTCCCATTTATTTCAAGAATTCGATCTCCGTCTTCAAATCCTAACTTTTTAAAAGAATCTTCTACCGCAAAACCGTTTGGCATATCATCAAAACCAACATAATTGGTTCCCCAGGTAAATATAATAGCCATATAGATTAAGAATCCAAGGATAATGTTTACCGTAACACCCCCTAGCATGATAATCAATCTTTGCCAGGCTGGTTTAGATCGAAACTCCCATGGTTGTGGCGGGCCAGCCATTTGTTCTTTATCCATACTCTCATCTATCATACCAGCGATTTTAACATATCCTCCTAGAGGTAGCCAACCAATACCATAAACGGTTTCACCTATTTTTTTCTTAAATAGCGAGAATTTTATATCAAAAAACAAATAGAATTTTTCTACTCTTGTTTTAAATAATTTGGCAGGAATAAAGTGTCCTAATTCGTGTAATACGATCAGAATAGATAAACTTAATAGTAACTGTATTGCTTTTATAAAAAATGGACTCATAAGTCATTGTTCAAAATTAAATCACGCAAAAGTAACCTTTTAGAAGAGTATATGAAAAAAAACTACCATACAGTTCGGTAGATTTAGGATTTTTTTAATGAAAATGACCTTTTTATAAGTGATAATCCTTGTAATTTTGCAGGAATAATAAGTCACTATGCTTCAGTTTTTTTCTAAATATAAATTTTTTGCAATTGTACTTTTTGTATTATCTGCAATTATTATTTCCATAATATATTCAATTCTTAAACCCAATCGAGTTTTACCAGTGTATGAACCTGATATGGTGAATACAGAATTGGTAGATAGTACAGTGCAGTATATTCGCAAATATCATAAAATTCCGGATTTTAAACTAACCAATCAAAATGGAGAAGAAGTAACCCAGAAAAATTATGAGGATAAGATTTATGTGGCAGACTTTTTCTTTACCACTTGCCAAACAATTTGTCCTATTATGACAGGGCATATGAAGGAGGTACAGGAACGCTTAAGAGATGATGGCGATGTGCTTTTGCTCTCGCATTCTGTAACTCCAACAATAGATAGTGTTGCGAGGTTAAAAAAATATGCTATCGAAAAAGGAGTGGATGATGCCAAATGGAACTTGGTTACCGGAGATAAAAAACAAATCTATGATTTGGCGCGTAAATCCTATTTGGCAGCAAAATCTGATGGAGATGGTGGGCCATATGATATGGTACATACCGAAAACTTTATTCTTGTAGATAAAAAGAAGCGTATTCGAGGATTTTATGATGGGACCAATCCAGAAGATATTGATCGGTTGATAGAAGATATTGCTATTTTAAAGAATGAAGGTAAATAACCAAGAATTTCTCAGAGATATGGTTTTTATTACCCTTATTTTGAAACTTTGGCTTTTTCAATACGATTTTTTACACTATTTTTGCTTAGTTTAAAATTAATCTAAATAAACTTTGAAGACTACAATTGCTACACTTAAGAAAGGTCAGCGTGCTTTGATTAAGGAGATTACTTCAGATATTATTCCTCTAAAATTATTAGAAATGGGATGTTTACCAGGAAATGAGGTCGAATTACTTCAGACAGCTCCTTTTCAATGTCCAATGTATCTTAATATAAATGGTAGCCATCTTGCCATCCGTAAAGAAATTGCAGCCCAAATTGAAGTTCAAATTATTTAAATAGCAATTCTTTTTATGGCTAAGCAAATTAAAGTTTCACTTATAGGAAACCCAAATACCGGAAAAACATCAGTTTTTAATTTGCTTACTGGCCTTAATCAACAGGTTGGTAATTATCCAGGTATTACTGTCGAGAAAAAAGAAGGAGTATGTAAATTATCTCGTGGAGTTAAGGCTCACATTATGGATTTACCTGGCACTTATAGCCTTAATGCTTCTTCATTAGATGAAAATGTAGTGATCGAATTACTGCTTAATAAAAAAGGCAAAGATTATCCCGATGTAGCAGTCGTAGTAAGTGATGTAGAAAACCTTAAACGAAATTTACTTCTTTTTACACAAATTAAAGATCTGGATATTCCTACTATTTTGGTCATTAACATGGCAGATCGTATGCATAGAAAGGGGATTTCATTAGACATTCCACTATTAGAAAAAGAGCTAAATACCAAGATAGCTTTGATTAGCGCTCGTAAAGGAGAAGGGATTGATGAACTTAAAAAAATAATAGAATCATATACATCATTATCAAAAACGCCATGTTTTGATGCATTGTCTTTTGCACCAGATTATTTTGGCAGATTACAAAAAACATTTCCTGATCAATCTTTATATAAGCTTTGGTTGATCATAACTCAAGATGTTAATTTCAGGAAATTCGATAAGCAAGAAATAGTTGTTTCACCTGATTTTAAAATAAAATCTGAAAGTGAATTAAAAAGATTACAGCAGAAAGAGACCATTAAGCGATATCAATTTATTAATAATGTGCTTAAAAAAGGTCTTACCATAGATGAAAAAGCTGCTACAGGAATGCGGGCAAAGATGGATAGGATACTTACCCATAAGTTTTGGGGATATGTTATTTTCTTAGCAATACTCTTATTGATATTTCAGGCCATTTATGATTGGTCATCTTACCCAATGGACTTAATAGATGAAGCTTTTGCCTGGTTAAGTGAAGTAACAAAAGCCTCTCTGCCATCTGGACCTTTTGTCGATTTGATTACAGAGGGTATTATTCCTGGGTTAGGAGGGATTGTTATTTTTATTCCTCAAATCGCATTTTTATTTCTCTTTATTTCCATATTAGAAGAAAGTGGTTATATGAGTCGCGTAGTTTTTCTTATGGATAGAGTGATGCGCAGGTTTGGATTAAGTGGTAAAAGTGTAGTTCCTTTAGTTTCTGGTACTGCCTGTGCTATTCCGGCAGTAATGGCTACAAGAAATATCGAAAACTGGAAAGAAAGATTAATCACGATTCTTGTCGTGCCTTTTACCACATGTGCTGCAAGATTACCGGTATATCTTATTATTATCTCATTGGTTATTCCAGATGAAAAAATAGGCTGGATATTTGGTTACCAAAGTCTTACTTTAATGTTGTTGTATTTTCTCGGCTTTGGTACTGCGGTAGGATCGGCGTGGTTACTTAACAAGATATTAAAAATCAAAAGCAAATCTTATTTTGTAATCGAAATGCCGGGATATAAAGTCCCACTATTTAAAAATGTAGCAATAAATGTAATCGAAAAGACAAAAGCTTTTGTTTTTGGAGCTGGAAAAATCATTTTGGCAATCTCTATCATCTTATGGGTTTTAGCGAGTTTTGGACCTAATGAAAATTTTAGTAATGCCGAAGAAATTATAACAGAACTTCATCCTAACCTTTTGCAAGAAGAATTAGATAACAAAATAGCATCTTATAAACTAGAATATTCCTTTATCGGATATGCAGGTAAAGCAATAGAACCTGTGGTGGCTCCTTTGGGTTATGACTGGAAAATAGGAATAGGAATTATTAGTTCTTTTGCTGCTAGAGAAGTTTTTGTAGGAACGTTAGCAACAATATATAGTGTGGGGAGCGATGAAGAAGAAACAATAAAAAATAGAATGGCAGCAGAGGTTAATCAGGTAACAGGAGGACCATTGTTTAACTTAGCTAGTGGTATCTCATTATTATTATTTTATGCCTTTGCCATGCAATGTATGAGTACTTTGGCTATAGTGAAACGAGAAACTAATAGCTGGAAATGGCCGACGATTCAGCTTGTTTTTATGAGTATCTTTGCTTACAGTGTAGCTTTAATTGTATATCAAATTTTAAAATAAAAACATTAGTTTTAGTATCTTTATACGACTATATATACTATGAGTATTCTTATCCAAAATATAATCGTGCTTTTGATTTTTGCTGGAGCAATAGGATTTTTGATTAAAAAATTCTTTTGGAAATCCTCAATATCTTCTACAAAGAAAAAATCATCTAAATCTTGTGGTAGTACAGGTTGTGGATGTCATTAAGAATTTGATTTTTTAAACCACTTTAGTGGGGCACTACTAATAAGGTACACTCCACAAAAAATCAAAATACAACATAATAATTTTGGTATCGTGATATCGCCTTTATATTGACTATTTATAACAAAATATGAGATAATACCCACAAGAATCATAGCAACTGCAGGTTGTACATAAATATAACTACTAGAAACGGTAGGTTTTACAAATTGTAAAGCAAACATATTAAGCAAGTATGCCAAAAAAGTTGGACCCACCACAACATAAAACAAAGAAACCCAATTTGAAGTAACAAAAGTGCTAAAATCGGTATGAATCAGTTTTTCGATGCAAAACGGAAACATAAATATAAACCCAAATAAAAACGTCCAAACAATTACTGTAATAGGTTTATATTTAGACATTAGCGGTTTTACAATTACCAAATAGAATGCAAACGCCAAAGCATTAATACACACAAAAATATTTCCTAGCAAGGAGCCAGTTCCTAGCCCAGAATTTCCTAAATAAATTAATAAAACGGCACCAGTACCTCCTATTGATATCCCCAAAATACGCTGTAATGTTAAAGGCTCTTTAAGCAAGAAATAACTAATAATTACTGTAAAAATGGGCATTGCGGTAATAATAATTGCAGCGTCAACGGGAGAAGTAAGACTTAATCCATTCATAGAGAAGAACTGATTGGTAGCGACTCCCAAAAAGCCACATAATGCTAAGCGAGGAATATCTTTTCTTGCTACTTGTTCTTTAATAAAGAGTTTAAGGATTAAGAATAATGAGCCCGCACCACTGATTCGAAGAAATACCAATGCGGAAGCTTCAATTTTATCAGGCATCAATCCTTTTGCAACAAGATAATTTGCTCCATATATAATATTAACGCTCAATAGAGCCAAATGAGCTTTTATCTTGTTAGAAATCATTTGGCAAAGAAAAGGAAAGTTAACCAAACTCTATTTTAAAAAGTTTAAAAAACTGTTATCAAAGGAGTATTTCTATACATTTAATGTCTTCTCTACTGTTTAAGTATTTGGCACCAGTTCGCACTGCAGCAGCTTTACCAGAATTCTTTTTAACATCAATAACACTGGTTTGAAGAGGATTATTGGATTGAATATCTTTTAATATATTTATAGTATTATCATCACTTCCATCATTTATAAAGCATAAATGGATATTGCTCTTTTTTTGTATAAAATTAAGAAAAGCAGTTACATCTAATCTTTTTTCTTCATTGTGGCAGGGAATAATAATTCCAGTTTTCATAATAGGTATTTTTGAGGTTTATATCCTAAAAGTAATCATGGTTTATATTGTAGAAGGTACTATGTCGATGAGAAGAAAATTACTATCGATCAATGGTTTTTATCTATCGATATGTAGTTATTCTATAGGAATCACAAATAAAATGGTCATTTTCATGATTAAAGATGATTGATAAGAAAGATGTATAAGAAATAAACCTAAATACTTAATGATATAGTCATATTGATGAATTTTCATTTTATATTTGACTATCATATATATGCAAAAGTACGATTACATAATTTCGGGTTTAGGGGCTTCGGGTTTGATGCTGGCTTATCATATGGTTTTAGACCCTTTTTTTGATGAAAAGCAAATCTTGCTAATTGATGAAGAACTAAAAAATCAGAATGATCGCACCTGGTGTTTTTGGGAAAAAGGTATAGGTATTTGGGATGAAATCGTAAGTAAAAAATGGGATACTATCTATTTTGGGAGCACTCATTTTTCAAAAGAAATAAAGATTTTGCCTTATCAGTATAAGCTTGTGAGAAGTAAAGATTTTTATGATTTCATTTTTAGAATTTTAAAAGAAAAATCTAACATCACCATCTCGCAGGAGGAAATCATTTCTTTAACTGATGAAGGAAACATAGTTAGAGTTGAAACCAACACCCGAATGCATCTTGCAGATAAAGTTTTTAATAGTGTCCTGTTATCCAGAGCGTACAAAAATCAAAATCGATACCCTGTTTTGAATCAACATTTCGTAGGATGGTTTGTAAAAACACAAAGCCCTCTATTTGATATTAAAACAGCTACTTTTATGGATTTTACAGTAGCTCAGAAAAACAATACCCGATTCATGTATGTGCTACCTATTTCTGAAACAGAAGCATTGTTTGAATACACCTTATTTTCTGAAGATCTTTTGGAAGAGCAAGAATATGAAAATGAAATAGTAAGATACCTAAGAGAAAAAGGGATCGATGAGTATAAGATTGTGGAAAAAGAAAAAGGATGTATCCCAATGACCTGTTATGAATTTAGAAAGCATAATTCTAAAAACATATTGCATATTGGTACAGCCGGAGGGTGGACAAAACCCAGTACAGGATATACATTTAATATATCTCTTAAAAAAATAAATACCCTTACCTCTTACCTTAAAAGTAATACAGATCTTTCAAAATTTAGTAAAAGAACGAAGTTCTGGTACTACGATTTACTATTTCTGGATGTTTTGTATACAGAAAACAGAATAGGCTCTAGTTTGTTTTCCAGATTATTTCGAAAAAATAAGAGTACAAAGATTCTAAAATTTTTAGACGAAGAAACTACACTATTAGAAGATATTAAAATTACTACAAGTCTACCAGCCGGTAATTTTTTAAAAGCACTGTGCAGGCGAGTTTTTAAACTAAAGTAATATCATTTGGTTTTTCAAAAACAAGTACATTGATAAAATCATAAATTCGGTTTATAAACCCCTGAAAACAGTGAAGTGAATTTTAGCTATAAAAAGTATTTTTGGAAGGCTAACTACTATAAATATTCATATGGTAAATGAGTTACCATATTTTTGAATATAATGGTTTAATACTTTATAAAAACAAAGATGAGTATGTATTATCATTTATGTAACTCCGAAGGAATGACCACTTATGTTGAAGGTGTAAATCAAACGCATGAAAGTTTGATTATGGGTATTAAAATTGATGAAGAAGACGAAGATTTACCTTATGTATTTACGTATGACGAACCGGATTATCATCCTCTTGAGGATATTTTGAGTGGGGATAATCTAGAGAAAATGAGCGGTTTACTTAGAGAAACTGGAGAGGATCATCTTTGGGATTTTTTTGATACAGATGATATCATGAGTAAGAGAATGTATACCGTACTTCGGGAATGTGGCGTTGATAATATTCAGGTATTACCACTGCAATTTATCAATAAGAATACAGAAGAAGTAAGGGATGATTATATTGTTTTTAATATCCTCGATTTGGTTTCCTGTACAAGCACAAAAGAATCAGATACATTGCCATTGGGAGAAGATTTTTATGAGTTTGCAGGCTCATTAATAGATTCCCAAAAAACAAATGGAGCCTTGATTTTTCGCAAAGAGATCTCACGAGGAGTGGGGGGAGGAATTTTTATTCATGAAAAAGTAACCAATGCATTAAAAGAACACAATATAAAAGGGATTAATGTAATCCCAACAAGAAAATGGCAAAGAGAACCTTAAACAGAAAGGATTATCTATCTAAAATGTAAGAGAGTTTATGTGCTAGATAATAAAATAATATTCGGTAAAGATAAAGCATGGCATATTATAGAATTATTTCACCCGATGAAGGCAAAAATATTATGATGAAGCGTGATTCGCATCGAGAAATATATCATACCAGTGGTGTTTCTATTCATGAAAAAAAAATAGAACTCCCTTTTAAAATTGAAATGTTTGCAGGAGAAGAATCGGGTTATGATCAATATGATCCTGATTTTGAAGGAGAATATATACAACCTTCTATAGAAGAAAGGTTAGTAGATTATTATAGTGAATCTTCCTTAATGACTTCGGCATTAATTAATGCGTTGAGAGATGCAGGAGTTGATAATTTACAAATCTTTCCTGTAGAAATAGAAGATGCGTTTACAGGAGAAGTGCTAAACTATAAGTATGCATTGGTAAATATAATAGGACTTGTTTCTTGTGTCGATCTAGAAGCATCAGAACATTTACCTTTTGGTAGTGGGTATTACTTTCATAAAATAAAAATTGATGAAGAAAAAGTAAAAGGATTGTCTATGTTTAGACTTGCCGAATCACATCTTGAAATCATAGTTAATGAGAAAGTGGCTAAAGTAATTAATAATGGAAAATTTACCGGTATTATAGCAGAACCCTGTAATTAGATACCTATTTGTAATCGGTAAATAATACACAATCATTAAAAAATAATTCAACAATCATGACAACACTTGATATAACAAAACATATAGCTACAGAGCTCAAAATAATAATTGATAACGCTATTGAACAAGAGCATATTAATGCTAAGGAAATTAGGATGATCATTATTCATCCTAATTCATCTTTTGATGCGTTAGAAATTTATCATTCAAAAGAGTGGAAAACTTTTTTCTCACTAATGACCAATGACAGCCCTATTGGGTTAATTGATATTAGTATGTGGTTGGATATAGCAGATGAAGGGCTTGGTAAGAATCTAGACAAATATAGTACACCAGCAAGTGAGTATATCCAAAAATACAGTAATGTAAAACAAAAACTTACATTTGATCACATTTCAGATTCTGCTTATAAAAGTTATTTGATTTGCTTACGACAAGCATTATTCTCTCAAACAATTAAAGCAGCCAGGACTGTAGCTACTCAATACTTTGCAGATAAGTTTAAACATGTAGTAGGAATTGTACTCAACAATATGATGCATGATTATGAAGAGTATAATTATGTTGCTGCTTTTACACATGCAAACGGCGCAGGGCCTTTTCATAATGTCAAGTTAACTCTTCCAGATATAAAGATAACCTATCCGTATTTAAAATTCAATGAAAATGGTTTTACACTTTTTTATCCTAAAGGGAATAAAATAGATGATAGTCTGAAAAAAGAGAGCAATGTGTACACCATTGACATGAAACATGTTAAATACATCTATTCGAATCCTAAGGATAACCCTGATGAATTTGTCTTCCGAATGGATGATGAGTTTGAAGATTGGGAATTGAGTTCCGGGCATACCAAGGAAGATCGGGGAGATTTATCATACGAGTTATTGTTTAGTGAATTTAAAAAACTTATTGAGCGATTTCCCGAGAAAATAATAGATAAAGACTTCGTTCCTAATCCACTCGAAAAAAAACCTGAAGTTGAAAATTGGATTAAGGTATTCATAGAAAATAATCAGAAGCTGTCTTCTAAGCAAAAACGACACTTATTTGCTTATGGTACAGAGGCTGTAGAGTTTTTACTAAAACAGCTCCCTCCCGATCATAATGAGTACAGCAAACTTAAATTAGGATTAGCATCAACCTATTTCGAAAATACGGATTTTAAGAAAGTGATTACGATTTTATCAGAGATCAAAAACATCTCAAAATACCATATGCACTATATTCTCGAATCTTGCTATTTCCTTGATGATAAAAAAGAATTTGATCTTTACTATAATACTATCGAAGATGATTCGGGTCGAAAAGAAGTAGAATTGTCCAGTTGGTTGTATGATATTAAAACACATGTTGGAAATCCAGATAAATTGGAGGTTATCGAAAAAGACTGTTTGAATCTGTTCGAAGAAAGGAAAAATAGAACCTCTAAATACAATCCGGCATTTGCTTTAACAAAACTGTATTTGCAAAAAGGAAATAAAGATAAAGCGATTCATTTTTTCAGAGAAATCGACCTGGACTATGGTAATCTGTTAACGCTTATAAATTTTGAATTCAAAGGCAGTACCAGTATCAAAAATGAAGTAGCTCGATGGTATAAAAAGGAGGAAGAAAAAAAGCAATTTAAAGCCGAATTGAAAACCAAGGAATTTCGTAGCCCCGACAGTGAAATTCGTACCACTCAACTAATTGAATTTGATGAACACTACATTAAAACAAATGAAATAAGCATTGATGAGATCTATTGGGTTCAACCCCTATCCGAATCTGTTTTTATCGTATACACCGATCAGGAAATTTTTATTGCAGAGTTAACCAAAACCTATGAGTGGAATAAATTAGATTCATATACCTTTGATGCATCTGCAGAGATTAAGGATGTATTTGTAGAAAAGGATACACTTTATGTTCCTATTGAAGAAGAAGGTATTTTATGTTTTGATATCAGTGATCATAAATTTGAATTGTCCCAAACCATTAAAAACCAAAATAGTAATTCTAGCTATTCTTGTGCGGCTGTTGATCTGGGTACGCTTTATGCCGTAAATCAGCAACATCTCGAAATTTATGACCTGAAACAAACACCGGTTAAGTTGCTGTTGTCAGAATATTATGTTGGTAGTCAGGGTGGAGCAACGGCAAAGGATGGTTTGTTGTTTTTAGACTGGGGTTCACTTCTGATATTGGATGTTAGTGAACCGAGCCAACCAAAAATTGCTTCCGAAATAGTGAGTTTTAAGACAGGCGAAAACCACTACTTCAAGATCATTGATCAACATTTGGTAGGCGGAGACGTTATCAATATAAAAGATCCAAAAAACCCTGTTTTTGTTCATGTAAATCAGGATGATTCTCCCAGTAAAGATGCGATCTCTCCAGTTTATGATTTTACAGGTAAGATTCCGGATAATGTAATTGTTGGGGATGGAAATGTTCTACTGAAACAGTTGGCAAATGTTGATGGTAAATTGGTTTCAGCAAAATGGATGGATTGCTTATCAGAAACAAAAGAATATTCTGAAGTGGTTGATTCTAATATATGTAATGTGTTTACAGGCAATAGATTAATATCATTTAGTCAAGATGAAATCTATGTATTTGAAAAAGAAAAGAAAATAATACAGGAAAAAGAAACCTATTCTATTCAAGACGAATTGGCAGAAATGATGCTTAATACTGTAGCGCATTACTGTGAGAAAAAAGCAGAAATGGATATTGGAAAATTAATTGTAGGCTGGAATCCACATTTCTATGCTGTCCAATTTGAAATTCATCCTTGTAGCAGTTTTGCAGTAAACGAAAATCCTTATGGGGTTGATACGGTTACAACTACCTCATTTTCTGTGTCCGGTTTTTTGTCTGAGACTCAAAACATTACCTATGATCCAAAAGTACATGATATCACTTACGATCTGCAAGCCATCATCAATTCTATCGTAGAAAAAGAGAATTTTAAAAAGAAAGCCGCCAAAACAGTGATGATTTCTATTGACAATTCGACTTCGTTTTTATCATTCCCTAATAATCCCTGGAAACCGGTTAGATCAATTATCAAAGACAAGCAAAAGAAAAAGGAATCAAAGAAAAATCAAGAGACAGACACAAATGTTGCCGAGATTCTTTCGGTTTATAATATTGACTTATTTAGGAAGCTAGCGGGGAAAATTGCTGAACCAGCCATTCTGGAACAGTTTATTGAAATTTTTAATGATGATATTACACAAGGGAAAGATGTAGAAAAAAGAAAGCAAATTAAAGATTATGCTCTTTGGATATTTAGTGCAAAGGCAGACAAAGGTTTAGTGAAAAAAGTTCTTTTGAATGGTGTTAAATACGGCAAGCCGATTCCTGAAGATTTAGAAGGTTCTGTTGTTATAAATGATCCCGAATATTTAAGTATTTTTGCTGATAATGATTATGAGATTTTTGAAGATTTTGAGAATGATAAAGAAGTAAGATCTGTACTTGAAACTGCCTTGTTAAATGATATCGAAGATAAATTAGCAACAAAAATTGCGATTCGATTAAAAAAATATGATCATCCAAGCATACATGCATATATTGATTATTTGTTAACAACCGAATTAAATTTTAATCATTACATGTATCTTGGAGGAACCAACAGTAATGGTATAAATTTATCTGCATTGCCTTCTTCTTGCTTTCTGCCTTTCAAAGAAAAGCTTATTAAAGCCTATACCACTTATAATGAAAGTGATGAGGTAGAATATCAATTAAGAGAAAGTATTATTAGTATTGTCACCATATTAGCAAAACTAGGACAGGATGAGTTTTCTGAAAAAATTTGTGATGAAGCAGAGCGCTATAAGTACACTTATGAACAAAATGGAGGTTTCAAAAAAGAGGATAAGGAGGACTCCCACTTGTTGAGAGAGGAGTTTTTAGCCACACTTCTTCGTAGGTTGACTGTACAGAAAATATTGAAAAATCTAGATGATGAAAAAGGGACAGTATGGCCCGAAAATGAAAAACCAGAATTATATAAAAATTCTTGGTATCATTTTTTTGCAATACTATTCCAGGAAGATAAAAATCTGTTTGTCGATAAGTTGATCTCACGTTTACGTGAGACGGTTATACAACCCGAAAAATCGTATGATGCCGATCGAAAAATGGCTATTTATCTCATCCATTATTCTATGTTTCAACTTATGGAAGATCATCCCGAAATCGCTTCTGCCATTTTACCGTTAATTGATGTTATTGAAAAACATCCAAATCTTTTTGATGATAAGGATATTTCCTTTCTGAAGAGAAATGGTAAACAAGCAATGTTACAAGAGGCTTGGAATGCGCTACAGAATAAGGATTTTGAAGCTGCAAAAACCAAAGGAGATCTTGTATTGTCTATTGATCCCAATTATGGTCAGGCACATTATTTCAAAGCTCGTTTATTGTGGTTAACAGAAGGAATCGATATCTATTTAGAACAGCGCAAAGATTTTGAAGAAAAAGCAGTACATGATAAAGTAGCAATTGCAAGTTTATACAATTTAAGTGGCTGTGCGTTTGATGAAAAAAATAAACTTGAAGAGTCTCTGGCTTATTTTAAAAAAGCAGCACTTGCTAATCCTTCTGACGCCATGTACTATGCAAATATTGGCGAAGTGTATTATAAAATGAAGCAGCCAGAAGAAGCATTAAACTATGTGCGAAAAGCTAAAGAAAAAGGTAATTCGACAGCAATATTAGATGAAATAATAAAAAATAAAGGAGTTATATCTGAAAATTAGGGAGCATCAATGATGCTAAAAGAGTGATAAAAAATATTTTATATGTGAAATGACTTCTATACACTATGTGGACAAAAGGTGATTCACGGTTGATAGATGCCAGTTTTGAAAAGTTGGAATTAGAACCTCGCTATATTAAACGCTGTATAAAATATCCTTGGCAAAATTTGATCAGCCATGTTCCCCGAACCTGTTATTCTTCTTCAAATGTTAGGGATTCAGATGTAGTATTAACTAATGAAAAAAGAATTCTATGCGTTTATGAGCACATTAATAGTTTCCAAAAAAAATAGATCATTGATTAATTTTTCATAAAGTGATTTCTCATAGAGTGGAAGAGGAGAGTTTTTTAAGCAAAACTCTTAGAGATTCACGTTAATTTATTTATATCCCTGTTTTCAGGGGTAATGTTTTCACTGTAAAAAGTGTTTTGTTATGTCAAATTTCCTATCATATTTGCAATGCAAACATCTATAATTTTAGTCATGATCTTCTTATGAGTGATGACGAAAATGGTTTAGCAAAAAAAAACTATAACTAATAATAAAAATAATAAAATGGGTTTAGCAGAAAAAAAACAAATTAGATTTATTGAGGAAAATAATATTCCTGATATTAAAAAGAGACTTAGTAATACACTAGGAAAAGAAATAGAAATTAGTATTAATTGGGATAGTTTTGAGACCGTAAATCAGTTACAACAGATTTACCACCAATCCTTAGGAAGAATTACTGAAGGTATAGAAAAAATTGCTTCTGATGATATGGGAAAAGAAGCGTTACAAGAATCAATGACAACTATTCATGTAAATAATATTGATGATGCTTCTGCAAAAAAAGTTGCTTTGGCAGATGGCGTTTTAACTGTAGACGCCAAATGGGAAGATTTTAGTAATGGAATTTTTACACCAGGAGATTATAGAACAAAAATCGAAAACCTTCTATAATTACTTTGGAAATGGATATTCAAAGTACACTTTCCTATGTAGGAACACAAAAAATCGAAAACATTCTAGTGATTGTTTATGGGATACATAAGCAATCACTAGTTGATAAATCACTTAGGAGTTCTTTTCAGGTTGACTTAATTTTCTCTTCGGGACTTACAGCTCGTGGTTACATAATAGGTTTAGATAAAAAAGCAGGGCAGCTAACATTAGTGAATTTTTCACATGATAATCAAAGCTATTATGTGCAGTACCTTGATTTTCATGGAATTCAATCTATAGGAATCGAAAATTTTGAAAAAAGCATAGAAAACTTCTGTGAAAATAGAATTCCTGAAGGGATTGGGGAGCCACCAACAATCCTAGCCTTGAAAAGAAAAGTGCAGGAGCTGCAAAAAATCTTACAAAACACTTTTCGATCAGCCTTGGAAATCAATATAGACTGGGCAGAAATTGACAAAGAAACCGTTAGAACAATTTGGGCTGTTGATGGTATACTTAAACAAATTACACAGTTTAATCAACTAATCGAAAATGATCCGGATTTTATTGAAGCATTTAACGAATCTATACAACAGCTTACTATAGACAATGAACAGGTGAGTACGATGAGCATTGATAAAGGCGTTTTTAGGATTCCTTTTGATTTTTCGTCTGGTCTTCTTCAAGTAACAAAAGCAGAAGCTATTAAAAAATTCCTGTCCGAAAGTTTATAAATTTTGTTTGATTAATCGAATTGAAAGCATTTTAATCTTTATAAGATAATAATGATGAGTGTAGAAGAAGTTGATAACTTAACAGAAATATTAAAACCATATTTAGAAATTGATGATTTCGAGTCTGCCATTACAACATTAGAGGAGTATGAAAAGCTTAACGATGTTTTTGTAATATACGTTGATAAGTTGTTACGAAATCCTAAAGTGTCCGAAGAGCAAAAAGTACGAATTAAATTATTAGACAAAGCATGGAGAAAAGCGGATCGAAAGATAAAATTGGAAAAGCTTAGAAAGTTAAAGCAAGGTAATACTAATGGAATTCATGAATTGCTATTGCTTCTTGACAAAGGAACTCCTGTAGAAGTATGTAATGCATTATATGAATTCCCTAACAAAAATGAGATTGTTCGCAGAGGATGGGAATTTATGAGAAAGGCTATGGATAGAATAAAGACTAATCCCGATCATCACAAAGTGTTGGAAGAGCTTCTAAAAATAGGAATTCACCCAGAAGTGCAACAAACAGGGATGCACTATAGCCCATTTACAATAGCACAAAGAGAAAATATGCAACAAGTACTCATATTATTTTATAAATTCTTTCCTGAATTAGAAATTTCAAATCAAAAATCAAAAAATGATGAATCTCAACCATGGAACCTATCTGATGCTGAAAAATCATTTTTAGAGGCGAAAGAAATGATAGATGACTGGGAAAATGCAGAAGAGATGACTGTAGTTATGGAGAATTTTAAAAAATGCTCTCAAGCAGTCAATCTTGATTACTATTTTTATAGTGCTTTATATAGTTTCTATATAGATGGTCATAGTAATGCTTATCTGGATAAGCAAATCCAGTCAAAAGAATACATGATATGGTATGAGCATAATACTACAATGAAACTGCTTAATGAAGGTAAACTTAAAATGGCAACGCTACAGGCAGAACTAATTAGAACATTTGTAGAACGTTATAATCGTTTGGGATACATAGAGAGAAAAGATTATTATTCTCATTTAGTTGAAGAGGGAGAAAATGAAGAAAATTTTGATACCCACCTTGAAAAATATGGAGGATATAGTATGCTCGAAGAAAACACACAAGCAACCACCAGTCAAATTGAATATCTGGAAAAATTAGCTGGAGTTAAATTCCCAAACGAATTGAAAGATTTTTACAGAACTATTGGTAGTTTGTCTGGCATGGAAGATATTTTTGCAATACCATCGGTAAATAAATTATTAACAAATTTAAAAAGAACTGATGAGAGTAAATTATGCGGACTTGGAGTGAAGGATATAATATTATATTATTGGGGTGGGTTTAATACTATATTAAGCCAAGATGATATCGATTTACTTAATAAACAGTATATCTCTTTTGGATATTTACAAGAAAATGACAGTAGCGTATACATTCTTTACTTTGATCAACAAGAACGGTTTGGAGTGCTATATTATGATCAGAATCATCCTCATATTCTTGAAAAATCTTTAATCTCTATGCTTAAAAATAGTATAGCAAGAAAAAGCCTTTCGGAAATCCTGATGATCGCATTGGTAGACTCTTCTCATCAAGCAATAGGGGGGTATTGTTCTTTTGAAAATTTAATATAAATTAAAAAATAAAATACTTAAAAATTAACTAAACAATCCCTCGTTCTTTTTTAATCTGATCATATGCCTTTTGTACCTCTCTAAATTTGGCTTCGGCACCTTTGATATGAATCTCATCCATATGCTGTATTTTATCGGGATGATATTTTTTTGCCATAGTTCTAAATGCTTTTTTTACTTCTGCATCGGTAGCAGTTTTATCAATTTCCAGAATTTTATAAGCATGATCTCCAGTTTTGAAAAACATAGCTTTAATGCTCTCGAAATCTTTAAAATTTATTCGTAAAAACCCCGCTATTTTCTGAATCTCTTCAGCTTCAGAGATACTTACTCTTCCATCAGCATTTGCAATTCCAAATAAAAAGTGTAGAATCTGTAATCTCGATGGATATCGGGTATGTTGATTGATATACAAACAAACACGTTGTGCAGAAACATGTCTGTTTTTGATAATTTCATTAAATGTTCTAAAAGTAGCATTAGCTCGCTCTTTGCCATAAGCACTTACAAAATAACGTCTTACATAATCAAGTTCTGTTTGGTTTATTCTTCCATCTGCTTTAATAACAATAGAAGACAACGAGAGTAAATTGAGCTCAAAATCGGCAGGAGTTACTTTTGGTTCTTGAGAAAATACTGTTTTAAACCCACCACTGGTTTTGATTTTTGTCGCATCGAGTAGACTACCTAATATAAAACCTAGAACTGCTCCCGGTAATCTAAAAAACATATAGCCTAGTATAGCAGCAAACCATTTAATCATTCAAAACATTTTTTTGGGTTGTAAAGATAAACTAATTATTAAAAGATAATTTTTTAGTTCTCTATTATATTAGTAAGTGATATTCTTTATTTGTTACGAAATAGAAATAGATTATGATATTAGATCTTATTGATTAATTCTCTATATGGGTTAAAAGGAGCTTCAGGCTTTTAAAGAATATATAAACAGATAAAATAATAACATCAACAATTTGATTGTATTCATAAATCATAACCGTATTTTCAGACTACTTGTCAGTTGTTCTTATGTGGTACATAATTTGTAACTTTGCATAAAATTAAAACACGAAAATAAAAGATAAAAATATGTATCCAGCAGATTTAGTAAAACCAATGAGAGAAGATCTTACAAGTATTGGTTTTGAAGAATTACAGACAGAAGAGGCAGTAGAAACGGCAATAGCTAAAGAGGGAACTACATTGGTAGTTGTAAATTCGGTGTGCGGTTGTGCTGCTGCAAATGCTCGTCCGGGAGCAAGAGCGTCATTAGAGAATGATAAAAAGCCCGATAATTTGGTTACCGTTTTTGCAGGAGTAGATAGAGAAGCGACAGATAAAGCACGTAGTTATATGATCCCGTTTCCTCCATCATCACCTTCTATGGCATTGTTTAGAAATGGGGAATTAGTTCATATGTTAGAGCGTCATCATATCGAAGGGCGCCCTGCAGAAATGATAGCAGAAAACCTTAAAGATGCTTATAACGAACATTGCTAAAATGATTTTAAAAAGAAAGTATAAAAATTCGGTTATACAAACCGGATTTTTATACTTTAATTCTAAATTTTAGCATTCATGGCATTGACCACCCTCACCATTTCCAGATTCATTACCTCCTGGGGTCTGATGGCTCCCACCACCACACTGACAACCATTACCTCCATTAACTTGTTTTAATACTTTTTGATTAAGTACTTGTACTCCTTCTACTTTTAAAATGTTTGCTAACATAATTTAAGTTATTTAATGATTTGCATGTCTCCTGAGCATTTATCGACATTCAGGAGTTATGTCTATAGTTTATGTCTCCTCGATGATAAATGTTACCAAATAATCACAGGTTATTTTTCAAATTTTATAATTTGATATACAAAAATATTGGTCAACTAAAAATAATATAAGACCTTGCGATACCTTTTACACAAATTAAATTTTATTAAATTATACAGAGAAAATGGAGGCAATAAAAAAGATATTAAGTTATCCGCTTTCTATAGTTTTCTATTTGTTTTTTGGTTTTACCTTGGTGATTTTTCATGGGCTACAATGGTTAGGTATAAAATTAGGGGGATCCAGAGGACATAGAGGAGTTGTAAACATTATGAATCTATGTTTATTACGATGTTTACACGTTTTAGGAGTAACATTTAGTTTTAAAAACCAATATTCATTACCTCAAAACCAACCTTTAATAGTGGTGTCTAATCATCAAAGTATGTTTGATATACCATTAATATCTTGGTATTTAAGAAAACACAAGCCAAAATTTATTTCTAAGATTGAGCTAGGCAAGGGCATACCAAGTATATCTTTTAATTTGCGGCATGGAGGTAATGTTTTAATTGATAGGAAAAACCCAAAACAATCAATTCCGGCACTATCAAAATTTGGAAAATTTGTTGCAAAAAATAATTTTTCGGCGGTTATTTTCCCCGAAGGGACGCGTAGTAGAGATGGAGAACCTAAATCGTTTGCTCCAACAGGGCTAAAAATCTTATTTAAGAATGCTCCAGAAGCCTTGATAGTACCAGTAACTATAAATAATAGTTGGAAACTGGTTAGATTTGGTAACTTTCCTATGGGAGTAGGAGTACATATGACATTAGAAGTACAAGAACCAATAACAATTAACAAAGAACCCGAAATATTACTAGATAAAATAGAAGAAAGGGTTATTTTAGCAATCAGAACGTAACATCAACCATAATGGCTTTAGATAATATTAGATTAGAGGTAATGCAACTACTAGAAAAGAAAGTAGATGGTTTTATAGATAAATTTTTGATTCCGGTAGATAAGATATGGCAACCAACTGATTTTTTACCAGATTCACAAAATGAAGATACTTTTTTTGAAGAAGTAAAAGAATTGAGAGAATTAGCTAAAGAACTCCCTTATGATTTCTGGGTAGTATTGGTTGGAGATACTATTACTGAAGAAGCTTTACCTACTTACGAATCCTGGTTAATGGATGTAGAGGGAATCAATCAACATGAAAATGGGAAAGATAATGGTTGGGCCAAATGGGTACGTTATTGGACAGGTGAAGAGAATAGACATGGAGATGTATTGAATAAATATCTCTATTTGTCAGGTCGAGTGAATATGATTGAAGTAGAAAGAACTACGCAACACCTAATTAACGATGGTTTTGATATAGGTACAGATAGAGATCCTTATAAAAACTTTGTATATACTAGTTTTCAAGAATTGGCAACCTATATTTCTCATAACAGAGTTGCAAAATTAGCCAGACAATACTCTAATAAATCATTATCTAAGATGTGCAAAATTATTGCAGGAGATGAGATGCGTCATCATAATGCATATAGTGAGTTTGTAAGAAGTATTTTTGAGGTAGATCCAAGTCAGATGATGATTGCATTTAGCGATATGATGAAGAAAAAGATTGTTATGCCAGCACATTTACTTAGAGAATCTGGCCAATCTATAGGAACTGCTTTCGAAGATTTTTCGTGGTCTGCACAACGTATCGGAGTATATACCTCACAAGATTACATTGATATTATGCAACGTCTTATCGAACGATGGGAAATTGATAAAATTATTGATCTTACCGATGAAGCAGAAAGAGCACGTGACTTTTTAATGAAATTGCCTGCCAGAATGCAACGTATTAGTGAGCGATTGGTTATCCCAGAAGAAATTTTTGAATTTAAGTGGGTACAACCAGCAATGGCAAAATAAATAATATTGGGTATGATTGAAGATCAGATTATATCTAAAACTATTGATTTTGTAAAGGATACACTTAGTGGAGCAGAGGGAGGACATGACTGGTTTCATATCCAAAGGGTTTTTAGGAACGCTCAATTAATTTCTAAAGAAGAAGAGGTTGATTTTTTTGTAGTCTCTCTGGGTGCATTACTTCATGATATTGCAGATTCAAAATTTTATAATGGTGATGAAACTATTGGACCCAAAATAGCTGCGGATTTTTTAGAAAACCTTCAAGTAGAACCAGCAGTTATCAATCATGTCGTTAAGATCATCAAAAATATTTCTTTCAAAGGAGGAAATATAGATCAAAAATTTAAATCTCCCGAATTAGATGTTATACAAGATGCAGACCGTTTAGACGCTATTGGAGCTATAGGGATCGCAAGATGTTTTAACTATGGAGGGTTTAAAAACAGAATACTTTATGATCCGGAAATTGCTCCAAACCTAAAGATGAGTAAAGAAGAATATAAATCTTCAACATCGCCTACCATTAATCATTTCTACGAAAAATTATTACTGCTTAAAGATAGAATGAATACTATAACAGGAAGAAAATTGGCAGTAGAACGACATCAATTTATGGAACAGTTTCTAGAACGGTTCTATCAAGAATGGGAAGGGAAGTCTTGATTAGAAAAGTCGTAACTGCTCATCTTTATAAAATTGATGTAGATCGCAGTTTAAATGTATACTTTGCTCCTCAGAGAAGTATTTTTGTCTCGCTATAGTAAATAACTGATGAATTTGATCTGCCATATTACCCGAACCTCTCATTCTTCTCCCAAAGGAACTATCATTTAGATTGCCTTCATGACACTGCATGATCTGATGTAGGATTTTATCTTTACGATCTGGTAATGTGTTTTCTAACCATTTAATGAATATTTTCCCGATTGCTCCATTTAATCTTACGATTGTATACCCTATGCTTTTTGCACCATGCTTTGAAATTTCTTTGGCTAACGGTAATATTTCGTGACTATTAATTGAAGGAATTATCGGTGCCATCATCACATTCGTAGGAATTCCTGAAGTATTTAGTTTTTCTAGAGTTTCTAATCGTTTTTTTATGCTTGCAGTTCTTGGCTCGAGAATTCTTCGTGTATCTTCTCTTAATGTAGTTATAGAGAGGTATACTGCAACCAGGTTATGCCTGGATAATTCAGAGAGAAGGTCTAAATCCCTAAGGATTAAAGCATTCTTGGTGATGATACCAACAGGATGTCTGTATTTTAGAAAAATTTCAAGAAGTTTACGGGTAATTTCAAGTTTTTTTTCAATAGGTTGGTAGCAATCAGTATTTCCAGAAAGTGAAATAGGATATGCTTTCCATTTTTTGTTTCGCAACTTCTTCTCTAGTAATTCAGGAGCATTCTTTTTGACCAAAATTTTAGTTTCAAAATCTAATCCAGCACCATAACCCCAATATTCATGAGAATTTCTGGCATAACAATATATACAACCGTGCTCACAACCCTGATACGGATTGAGAGAATATAACATACCAACATCAGGACTGGTTACTTTGTTTACAATCGTTTTTGGAAACGTTTCTATATACCTAGTTTGATGTTTATCGATTGACTCTCCCTGGTCAAGGCAATAATTAAGAAAATCATCTCTTGTTTCATGATGTAGTTCAAAAAACCTATTATGAACCTTTTCTTGAGCCCCCCTGCCTTTTATATGCTTTTGTGTTTTCATTACAATTGATGATTTGAGGTATAAAGGTAAAATTTATATATGGAATAATTCCTTTTTTGTATGGAATTATTCCATATTCAGCATTACCTTATTCGTTCGAAGCGTTACGAGTAAACGTTTTTCTGTAGATGATCTATTTAACATTAAGAAAACTAATAAAATTAATAAAATTTAAAGTGTTGTAATACAGGTTTTTACCCCTTTACGTCAAAGTTGTTTAACTATAAAAAAAACAGTGTAATGACTCTGCGATTTTTTTAAAATGTGATTTATATTTATAGTATCCTAATCAAAATATAATTTCAATTTCTAAATTGATTTAGGTGTTCTGCCCCCTAATAAAAAGTATACCCCAATAGATTAACAATGAAATAACGTATAGCTTCTATCTCTTTGATAAAGCTATAGAGGAATGATACATTATTAATAAGAATGATATGATTTTTGAAGTATTGCAAATTATAACCGAAGAGGTTAATAATTTCTTTGATATAGAATTGGAAGAAAAGCCAGTCTCATTAGATAATATAGCCTTTATAGAATCTGAAGATGACGAACCTTCAGATAGCAATAATATAGTACTTTCACTGCTACATACAGAAGAAGAAACCACCATGAAAAATATTCTCAATCATGAGATAGAAGGAACAAAGGTGGTCTATAAAAATAACAAAGTTCATTTGAACCTTTATATCATGTTTTCTGCGAATAGAAATGATTATAAAGAGTCATTAAAAAGTGTCTCCAAAGTAGTAGAGTTTTTTCAATCCAAGAGAATTTTTACACAGTCTAATACAAATTTTGATAGAGATTTGGATGGAATGGATCAGATAGGGAACTTTAAGTTTACCGTAGATCTATTTACCCCTTCATTTGAAGAAATGAACTTTATCTGGGGTACGCTGGGAGGCAAACAATATCCTTCAATCATCTATAAAATAAGTTTACTCGAGGTAGAAAGAGATGTAACACAATCTGAAGGTAGCTTGATAACCGAAATTAATGGAAATTTAAAACGTAATTGATTGGCTTTTAGAATCTTATACAAAACGATGTTTCAGGTGCAATTGCATCATTCATATTTCCTGGATAATGGATCCACTTCATTTATTTCAATGAGTGCCGATCAAAAGATAGTACAACTAAAAGAATATCTTTTTAAGGATTTTATAAACGTGGTTCCAACGACTGCAACTCAAAAGATATTTAGAGATCATAAAATTGTTATAAAAGAAGGTACTGACGGCTTTACAGTGCTTAACAAGGTGGTAGAAGAAAATGATAATTATAAATCAACCATTTTTCTTGATGACGGTATAGGACTTACATTCTTATTATATAGCAACGATTACTTGTTTGATAACTATACGGTCTTACCTAAAGAAAAAAATAGGCTGTATTATTTTTCAAATACAAAACCGAGTACAGAAGCTGATCCATATACGTATATACCATTAAGTTCTTCTAATGATCTAGTAGATCAAGATTATTTATTATCAGAGGAAGGCTCACAATCAATCTGGTATAGCATACTCCAAGAGAATGGTAATGCAGATACAAATCCTTATTTAGAGCTATTGGCAGAAGTAGAGGAAAGTGATTTAACAACCGATGAAGGGAAGCATCTATTAAACCAAGCTATACAGGCAGAAAAGAGCAAAGGATTGCTTGGTATCATTAGACTTCATACGATAGGGGATAATAATATGGATCTCATAGAGATAGATAATTCGGACCCTAATGACGTGAAAAATTATTTATTAGATCCTACTCCTTATTACAAGCTTCATTTTGATAATAGGAAGACAGTTTGGAAATATATTAAGAAATCTGATGATGAGGAGTTAGAAACTTCTTCTGTTCAACCTTTAACCAAAAATGGATTTATTGAGATTGATCCTGATGCTGATATTGTACCTCCACTTCCGTCAGATATCGAAAAATACACTTTTCCAAATCCAACAGCAGATTTGATAAAGCAAACAACAGATGTAAACACAAATATTACAACAACATATTCTGAAATTTTTATTTAAAAACAATTAAAATTATGGCAACGTACAAAACACCAGGGGTATATATAGAGGAGATTGTTAAATTTCCTCCATCCGTAGCCCAAGTAGAAACAGCAATTCCAGCTTTTATAGGATACACTGAGAAGGCAACAAAAAAGGTAGCAAATGATTTGTTACTAAACCCAACCAGAATTACTTCTATGTTAGAATATGAAACATATTTTGGATTTGCATTACCAGAGGTAAATATTGAAGTTACAATATTTGATGCCTTAGTAAATGGAGATATAGAAAGAAATATCACAATTGATAAGGATCAGGTTGTGGCTAATAGACAACCCTATTTAATGTATTATGCTTTGCAGATGTATTTTGCAAATGGAGGAGGACCTTGTTACATTGTTTCTGTAGCTGATTATACAGGAGGAAATGTATTATTTAGTGATTTAAATGATGGCCTTGACCTTCTTAAAAAAGAAGATGAGCCGACATTGTTATTGTTTCCTGATGCTACTGCAATTGCAGGTCCGAACGAGTTTTTTGCACTATATAATAATGCCTTGACTCAATGTAATGAACTTCAAGATCGATTTGCAATCATAGATACATATAGTTATGATGATACTAGTGATGCGCCAATTGATGCATTACGATCAGGAGTAAATTTGGAAAAGGATTACCTTAAATATGGAGCTGCTTATTATCCATATTTAGAAACCATTTTGGATTATAGTTATGATGAAGCTAATGTTGCTATTAGTCATACCAGTGAAGATGAAACTCCGGAGAGTATCACAGCAATGGCAACAGCTACGCAGACTACTTCAGACATACAAACCGTTTTGAACGGGATTCCAGCTTTAGTTACTGCTTTAACCGATGCGGATACAACTTTGCAAGCAGGAACCAATGGTGAAGCTAATACAAATAGAGCTACCATTACCGATACAATCCAACCTATAGTTGATGCTCTTAATAGTGTGGTTACCTCTGGAGCAACTGCCGTGACCGATGGTAATGCTGTTGGAGAGGCTGGAGTGACTGCAGCCGCAGGAGCATTAAATACAGCGATAACAGGAGCGGGAGCTATTCCGACATTAATTACAGCTTTAGAAGGACATATTACGGATATCACTGGAGCAGCCAATAGTGCACCTGGTGGTGGAGTAGTAAAAACAGAATCTGCAGCGGCAGTTGTAGCTGTTGCTACTATAGAAGCAGATATTCAGGCAGTTATTGCGTTGATAACACCTGCATTAACTGATGCAATTACTGCAGCACAAGCAGCTGATGGCGTTATAACTGGTTCTCTTGATGGTCAAAACCTGGCAGCTATTGAGAATATAGATAGTGCAACTTATAACTTAATCAAAGTAGAATTAGGAATCCTTCCTCTGGAGCTTCCACCAAGTAGTGCTATGGCAGGAGTATATGCACGAGTAGATAGTGATAGAGGAGTTTGGAAAGCACCAGCAAATGTTGGAGTAAATTATGTAATTAAACCTTCTATAAAAATCACCAATGAGCAGCAGGATCGTTTAAATGTAGATACTATAGCAGGAAAATCTGTAAATGCAATACGAACTTTTACGGGAAAAGGAACTTTGGTTTGGGGCTCTAGAACCTTAGCAGGTAATGACAAAGAGTGGAGATATGTGCCAGTAAGAAGATTCTTTAATATGGCCGAAGAATCTATCAAGAAAGCTACAGAACAGTTTGTTTTTGAGCCTAATGATATGAACACTTGGGTTAGAGTAAAAGCAATGATCAATAATTTCTTAACACTACAATGGAGAGCTGGAGCATTGGCAGGTCCAACACCTGATAAAGCATTCTATGTAAAAGTTGGATTGGGAGAAACTATGACGGCCGATGATATCCTCGATGGTAATATGATTATCGAAATCGGAATGGCGGTTGTTCGACCAGCAGAATTTATCATTCTTAAGTTCTCTCATAAAATGCAAGAAGCTTAATCATTTATAATAATTTAAATCAACAACATAAAACATAGAAATCATGGCAGAATATCCACTACCAAAGTTCCATTTTAAGGTAACAATTGGAGGCGACACCGAATTAAATTGTACAGAGGTATCAGGTTTAGACTTTGAAACTGAAGTAATAGAATATAGAGGAGGAGCCGATAATGACTACTTCAAGAAAAAGCAACCTGGAATGACCAAGTTTGCAAATATTGCAATCAAAAGAGGAACTTTTGTTTCTACAAAAGGACAATTCTATGATATGTGGAAGAAAAATGTATTCTTTCAAGAAGGTGAAGAGAAGTTTAGAAGTGATCTTACGATTAGCTTGTTAGATGAAAAGCATGAGCCTGTTGTAACCTGGGAAGCACAGGATGCTTGGTTGCTTAAAATACAATCTACAGATCTTAAAGCAGATGGAAATGAGATCGCTATTGAATCTGCAGAATTTGCAATTAACAGTCTTAAAATAGCATCTTAATGGCAACCTATTATCCACCCGTTGGTTTTCATTTTAGTGTTGAATTTACTGGTTTGTCAACCAGTGAGGCAGACCATCAGTTTCAATCCATAGCTGGATTGTCAGTAGATGTAGAAACAGAAGATGTCACCGAAGGTGGAGAAAATAGATTTAAGCATAAAATTCCGGTAAGGACAAAATATCCAAACCTGGTTCTAAAAAGAGGGTTGTTGGTAGATTCTAAGGTAATCGATTGGTGTAAAGATGCTGTCGAAAACTTCGAATTCGAGCCTATAGATCTTATTGTTAAACTTTTAAATGAAAAGCATGAACCGCTAGTATCCTGGAATATAGTGCATGCCTATCCAATTAAATGGTCCATATCGGACTTTAATGCTCAAGAAAGTAAAGTGGTCATCGAGACCATAGAGCTGGTGTATAACTACTATAATACAATTTGATAATCATGGGAGCGATCGAAATTAAAGAATTACACATCAAAATAAATGTAGACAATGATCAGAAAAATACAGATGTTCCAAAAGGAGGTAAGCCATTGGTAAACAAGGATACGATTGTCGCCGAATGTGTAGAGCAAATCATGGAGATCATTTCAAAACAGTCTGAACGATAAGCAATGAGTACCGGAGAATTAAAAAAATTAAAGGTTGTAGCCTATAGTGACCCACAGTTTAATGATAAAGTGGGAGACGGAGAATTTACCACATTGGTGAATCCGGAAAAATACACCTTTAATTATAAAATCGAGCAAAACGAGGATCAGGCTTCAGGTACCAGTGATTTATCTCCTAAGTTTAATAAAAAACTTCCTGAAGATCTTGAATTAGAATTTTTATTTGATAGATCAGGTGTCATTGTACACTATGGCAGTGATCCAGGGAGTAGTTCGGGTAATAAAGTTTTTAAAGACGAAGGTGATGGTATCATTGATGATATCGAAAAGTTTAAAAAAGTAATCCTCGATTACAACGGGGACGAACATAAGCCAAACTATCTAATGATTTCGTGGGGAACTCTTCTTTTCAAAGGGAGTCTTACCGAAATGAGCATAGAATTTAAACTTTTTAAACCAGACGGTACGCCGATCCGTGCGGTTGCGAAGGCAAAGTTTCAAGGTTTTGTAGAAGATGATCTTAGAGTAGCAAAAGAGAATAATCAATCTCCTGATTTAACACATGTACGTGTGGTAAAAGAAGGAGATACGTTGCCTTTAATGTCGCATCGTATTTATGGGGATTCTAAGTATTATTTAGAAGTAGCGAGGGTAAATGAGATTACTTCATTTAGAAAATTAGAAGTAGGAAAAGAAATTTTCTTTCCTCCAATAGAAAAAACATCATAAAAATGGCTGAAGGCAGTGTAATACAAACATCAAAAAATGCAGACCTTGTTACAAACAAGGTACTGGTCAACGGAGAAGAGTTGTCTAAGGCCTATCAGGTTAAAACAATTTCTATCGAAAAGGAGGTCAATAGAATCTCTACTGCCAAGTTGATTATAACAGATGGAGAACCCTCTAAGCAAGATTTTGAATTAAGTAATCAAGAACTAGTTGTACCAGGAGCAGAAATCGAAATTACTGCTGGATACCATTCTGATGAAGAAACGATTTTTAAAGGAATTGTCATTAAACATAATATAAAAATAAGAACTAATGGTTCTTATCTTATTGTGGAGTGTAAGGATGAAGCTGTCAAGCTTACAATAGGCAGAAAAAGCAAATATTTCTATGATAAAAAAGATAGTGATATTATCGAAGAAATTGTCGGCGATTATGGTATTGATAACGATGTAGAAGCTACTAAATATGAACATAAGGAATTGGTGCAATACAACGTGTCAGATTGGGATTATATAGTTTCACGAGCTCAGGCTAATGGTAAACTTTGCTTTGTAGATAACGGCGAATTAACTGTAGCCAAACCTGATTTTAGCTCAGATCCAGTGGAGACTGTAACCTTTGGATCAACTATTTTAGATTTGGATGCAGAGATTGATGCCAGACATCAGATCGATAAAGTTACTTCTTATGGATGGAACTATTCTGATCAGGAAATTGTAGAGGTAGAAGCTAATGACCCATCAGTTTCGTTAAATGGTAACTTATCTGCTTCGGATCTCTCTTCTGTAATCGCTTTAGAAAACTTAGAATTACGTCACGGAGGATCGCTTACTACAGAAGAATTACAAGATTGGAGTGACGCTAAATGGATGTTTCAGCAATTATCAAAAGTTAGAGGCCGAGTTAAATTTCAAGGAGTACCAGCGGTAAAACCAGGAACGTTATTAGAGCTACAAGGAGTAGGAGATAGATTTAATGGTAAGATCTATATCACAGGAGTAAGTCATCATATTGCAGAAGGAAATTGGACAGTAGATGCACAATTTGGGATCAACCCTAAATGGTTTTCTGAAACATATGATATCAATGCATTACCAGCATCAGGATTACTATCAGGAATTTGTGGACTACAAGTAGGAATCGTAAGTCAGCTTGAAGAAGACCCTGATGGAGAAGAAAGAATTTTAGTGCAAATACCAATCATCAATAACGAAGAACAAGGTATATGGTGTAGAGTAGCTTCATTAGATGCAGGTGAAAATCGAGGAGCATTCTTTAGGCCTGAAATAGAAGATGAGGTTATCGTTGGTTTTATAAATGATGATCCAAACGATGCAATAGTATTAGGAATGTTACATAGCAGTGCCAAACCTTCTCCTATTACCGCAAGTGATGATAATCATGAAAAAGGATTTGTTACCAGAAGCGAAATGAAAGTACTTTTTGATGATGATAAAAAGTCTATAACTATTGAAACACCTGCAGGAAAAAAAATAGTATTAGATGAAGATGCAGGTTCTATTATTGTCGAGGATGATAATTCGAATGTAATTACCATTGATAGTTCGGGTATAGCAGTAGAAAGTGCTGGGGATATTAGTTTAACAGCATCTGGAGATGTTAATATCGAAGGAACCAATGTAAATATAAAAGCAAGTGCAGAATGCAAAGCAGAAGGAGGAGCTGGTATAGAAGTTTCTTCCAGCGCAATTGCAACCCTTAAAGGGTCACTAGTTCAGATTAATTGATAAAATTTAAAAAGAACCAAAAACTATAAACAAATAAACAATGCCACCAGCAGCAAGAATTACAGATATGCATACCTGTCCATTAGTAACAGGAGTAGTACCTCACGTAGGAGGGCCCATATTACCAGCAGGAGAGCCAACCGTACTTATTGGTGGATTGCCGGCAGCACGAGTTGGGGATATGGCAGTATGTGTAGGACCGCCAGATACAATAATTATGGGATCTGGAACAGTAATGATAGGAGGAATGCCAGCGGCAAGAATGGGTGATAGTACCGCTCACGGAGGAGTAATTGTACTAGGAAGCCCTACAGTAATAATAGGAGGTTAGTTATGGAAAATAAAGATTCTTTTTTAGGTACAGGCTGGGGATTTCCACCAGAGTTTAATAAAACGGCAAAACATGTATTGATGACCTCTAATGAGGAAGATATTAAGAAGAGTTTAGAGATTTTATTAACAACCAGATTAGGAGAAAGAATTATGGTGCCTAATTACGGATGTAACCTGGATGAGCTTCTTTTTAAACCTTTGGATAGAACCTTAAAAACTTTTGTAATCGAACTGATTAAAACAGCAATACTCTATCATGAACCCAGAATAGATGTAATTAAAATAGACATCTCTGAAACAGATGAGTTAGAAGGGAAATTGCTAGTGAAAATTGATTATTTAATTAGAAGTACCAACTCAAGAAGAAATGTAGTTTTTCCTTTCTATAAAGAAGAAGGAACCAACATATAATGCGCTAATAAAACTATGTGTAACGACGGTAAACATACAGACAATATAATTTTCCAAAGAAATGGAACCGATCAGGAGGAACGCTTTAACAGTGTCTTGGATCCAGCTAATTTAGAACTTCATGATTTTGATCTTGAAGACTGGTTGTTGTTTGCGTATAATTTTGCCAAACACATAAATTTCTTTGAAACAAATGATAATCAGATCCCATCAGGTGATTGGCAAGAACTTTTTAATCATTTCGATTTTACTAATCAAGATATTCCTAAAAGAACAGATAGCGATTATCAATTGCTGAAAAATAAGATTTCCAAAACGATTGAAGATCTTGAAGCTAAAAGTAGTGTCACTCCTCATATGACATTGTTTATATGTTTTTTAAGGTTATTAGAATTTTCTAAGCAACGATTTAATAGCATTACCAAAAGACATCTGGATTTTTTCTATAAGGAAATATTACAGATAGAAAAACTACCAGCGACAGAGGATAAAGCCCATATAATTTTCGAACTAGCTAAAAAAAGTGTAGAAGAGAGAGTTGTAAAAGAAACTGCATTAGACGGTGGTAAAGATACCAATGGTAATAAACTCATTTACAAAACCACTGAAGAACTCATCGCCAATAAGGCCAAAGTTGCACAACTAAAGAGTTTATATAATGATATCAACCTGGGTGAGATCAAATATAGCTCGATGGCTAATTCGTTAGATGGACTAGAAGAAGCTTTACCAGATGATGCAAATTATTGGCTTCCGTTTGGGTATACATCAGGAGAGAAAAGATATACAGAGTTGCCAGACGCCAGATTAGGCTTTGCGATAGCTTCTCCAATGTTTCAATTGTCAGAAGGAACAAGAACCATAAGAATTGAGGTTAACTTCAAGGAAGATTTTGTGCTGACTAGGTTTAAAAAATTTACTGAAGAACAAGTAGCAGAAAAAGAAGAAGAAGAAAATTTAGCTCCTGATAAGATTAAGGAGTACTTATTAAATACGATTAGTGTACTCTATAGCTCAGAAGAGCAGTGGATAAATCTTTCATCATTTCTGCAAGAAACAGATGAAAACGTTTTAAAACCAGAGTCTGAAATAAAAGAAAATACACTTACATTAGTTTTTGAGATTCCTAAAGAAGCACCTGCCATTGTTCCTTATAACCAGGAAGTTTTGGGTGAAAAATTCACTTCTGATTTTCCGATAATTCGTTTTTTAATTGATACAAAAGTTCAGGATACAGATCCCGTAAATGATCAACCGTTACCATCAGAAGAAGTGTTTAATCAAGGGCATATTCTTTTTAGAAATTTAGTAAAGAAAAAAATTCAAAATATAACTACCAAAGTAGATGTTACGGGTGTGAAATCTTTGATTTTAGAAAATGATACGGGTACACTCAATGCAAAGAAGCCTTTTTACCCATTTACAACCCAACCGATTACAGGATCCTCTTTTACAATTGATTATCCAGAAATATTTTTAAAGAAGTGGGGTGATCTAAGTATAAATATTAAGTGGAAAAATACACCTCCCAATTGTTTCAAACAACATTATCTGGCCTATAAAGAAGATTACCTTAACGGAATAAGTAAAGATATCTTTATAGATGGTATGTTCACTGACCCTAATGTGGGTGACATTTCTGCAAATCAACCTGAAGATTTTGTTGATGAACCATCAGATGCCACATCAGATAACGGAGCATTAGTATTGAATACCAATGATGAAGATCTGATTGTTAAAAACGACGCATATTTTACGGCTACTTCTTCGGTTTTACTCAATGAAGTATGGAAGGATAGTGAAATCCCTGTGACGTTATTTGAAAATAAAAACAACAATTATGATTGTGGTAACCAACAAGATAATGTAGAGGGCGAAATGCCTACTTATGAAACTAATTTTTCAATTAATTTAGGTAGTGATCGATTGACAAAAAGTGGACCTATTCGCTTGACATTAGATCAATCCTTTTTACACTCATTATTTCCAAGGATTTATACTTTGGCATTATCCAGTGATAATGATGAGACTCTGATACCTAATGACCCATATACACCTTTTGCAGATACCATAAGCCTTAGTTATAGCGCTGAAGAAGACACAGATTTTACAGTAGATAGTGAAAACGAATATACCAACAATAGAATACAACTATTTCATGAAGATCCATTTGGACAATATGAAGAACATTCTTATTTAAAAATACAAGCGCAGAAGAAAAGCATCCTAACTAAAAATGCAGATACTGATAGTTGGATTGTACCTGATTATTGTCACGGAGGTGAATTATATATCGGATTAGAAGAAGCAGAAGTTTCGCAGCAGATTTCATTATTGGTTCAAATTTTAGAAGGTAGTGAAAATCCAGATGTAGATTCATTTGTTGGAAAACAAAAAGTAGAGTGGGCAGTACTCTGCAATAATCAATGGATGGACCTTGAAGAAAGCTTGCTGAACAATGGTATTGATAATTTCTTAAAATCGGGCATTGTTAAATTTAGTATTCCAAAACAAGCCACCAAAATCAACACTCGACTTCCAAAAGATTTTATTTGGATAAGAGCTAAAATGCACAAGGATTATGATGCGGTTTGTAAAGTGATTGACATTATGGCGCAGGCAGTATTGGCTCAATTTGAAAATAACAATAATGAGCTAACGCATCTCTATAATGGACTTCCGGCAGAATCTATCTCAAAACTAATTAGTAGGGTACCGCAGATAAAAGGTGCTTCACAACCCTATAATTCTTTTGATGGAAAACCACTAGAGTCTGATGACGAATATTACAGAAGAATAAGCGAAAGGTTAAGACATAAAAATAGAGCCATTACACTTTGGGATTACGAACATTTAATTATGCAAGAGTTTCCAGAAGTGTTTAGAGTAAAATGCTTGAATCATACCTCGAATGACTCTTTTTTATCACCCGGAGATGTAACGTTGGTTGCTATTCCAGATATCGTAGACAAAAATGTTTTTGACATATTCGAACCCAGACTGAGTACAGCTACTCTTAATAAAATTCAAAACTTCATTAATCAATTAAATACCATGCATGTAGAAGCCGTGGTGATGAATCCTCAATATGAGCAAGTACTAATTAAATTGAATGTAAAGTTTTATCAGCAATACGATGAGAACTTTTACCAAAAACAATTAAACGAAGATCTTGTCAAGTTCCTATCTCCATGGGCATTTGATACTTCACAAGAAATTGTTTTTGGGATAGAATTAAATCGTAGCACGCTTATCGACTATGTTGAGAAGCTATTCTATGTGGATTACTTATCCGAATTAGAAATGGCTAAACATCCTGATGGAGTAGAAGCCCCAGAAAATCCAAAGGATGAAGACTATCTAGAACAATTAGAATTTGTTCAGGTACTTTCTCCAACCAGTCCAAAACATATTTTGGTATCAGCAAAAAATCATCTGATATCAACCGATATTAAAATTTGTGATCCTATTATAATTGAAGAAGCAGAAACATGTCAGTATTAAACGAACATATTAGCATACCCAAAAAAGTCGCTACACAAGACGATTTAGACTTTTTCTATTTAAAAGAAAAAGGCATCGAATATATAGAACAATTAGGTGGCAAGTTATGGACAGACTTTAACTCGCATGATCCAGGGATTACGATGCTAGAAATGCTTTGTTATGCTATTACCGATTTAGGAATGAGAATTGAGCTTCCTATAGAAAATGTACTAGCATCTAATGATATTACCAAAAATGTAAAAACGCAGTTTTTCAAAGCCTCAGAAGTGTTGCCTACCAGCCCGGTAACTGCATTGGATTATCGCAAACTTTTTATAGATATAGAAGGAGTTAAGAATTGCTGGTTAGCAAAGCATAAAAAGAAAGTATATGCTAACTGTAAAGATGATCTGTTGTCCTATAATCCAGAAGATTTTAGTTTGATTCCGAGTGGGCAAAAAAAAGAATTTGTACTCAAAGGCTTATATGATTTATATGTTGATTTTGAAGAGCTAGACCAATCGGGTATAGATCAGGTAACCGAAAAAATTAGAGAACGCTATCATGCGTATCGAAATCTTTGCGAAGATTTAGTTACGATAGAGAAAATACAGGAATTCCCGGTAAAAATTTGTGCAGATATAGAGGTAAGTACAGATGCAGATGAAGAAAAAGTACATGCGTTGATGCTAAGAGCAATCGATGCGTATTTCTCAACCACCGTAAATTTTTATTCATTGACTCAAATGCTTGATAATGGATATTCAACTTTAGAGATTTTCGATGGTCCAGTTTTACAAAATGGTTTTATAGATACAAATGAACTTATCGAAGCAGATTTACGCAGCGAAGTAAGGTTGTCGGATATCATGAAAATCATTATAGGTATTCCCGGAGTCGCTAATATAAAAGATATCTCGCTGGGCTATTGTGGGGATCAAACTACTGATACCAATGAATGGGTGATATGTCTGGAAGAATATGAAAAACCAATTGTGTGTGATGAAAGTGTTTTTAACTACAACAAAGGATTATTACCACTCAATATTAATAAAAAACAGGTCGATATTTATCTCGAAGAATTAGAGAAAGAAGAACAAGAAGCTATTGCTGAAGCAGGAGCAGATAAAGAACTCGAAATTCCAAAAGGGAAATATCTTAAAACTGATAGTTATACAACCGTTCAAAATGATTTTCCTGATACCTATGGGATTAGTGAGGTAGGATTACCTGCTAGATCAACTACTGCAAGAAAGTCGCAAGCCAAGCAACTTAAGGGATATCTATTATTTTTTGATCAGATTTTGGCTAGTTATTTTAAGCATTTAGGTCAAGTTAAAGAATTACTCTCTGTAAGCGGAAACTTAACGCAAACTTTCTTTACTCAGGCCATACAGGATGTACAGAATCTAGACGAATTAGTTTCAAATTATCCTCTGGATAACGATGAATATCTAACCAATGTACTATATGAGGATCTAGATAACAATATTGAAAGGAGAAACGAGATTTTAGATCATTTGTTAGCGCGATTTGCAGAACGATTTACTGAGTATTCTTTTATTATGAAGTCTATTTATGCCAATACTACCGATGAAGTAGTACTAAGAAATAAAGAAGATTTTTTAAAAGATTATAAGGTTGTTAGCAAAGATAGAGGTAATGCGTTTAATTATTATAATCAGCCTACAGAAAATCTTTGGAATACTTCTAATGTTTCAGGTGTACAAAAAAGGATCGCTCGTCTTTTAGGGATTAAAGATTATAATAGAAGACACCTCACAGATTCTTTTGTAGAAATATATGATCTGATCAATAGTGATAATCAAAAAGTGTATAGATGGAGAATTAAAGATCTGAATAATTCCATCGTATTATCTGGTACAGAAGAATATTTTGATGCCGCTGCCGCAAATAGGGAGTTGTTTTTTGCTGTTCTTCAAATTATTCAAACCAGAGAATTTAAAGTTGAAGAAGTTTTTAAAGAAGGATTCTCTGATCATGCAGAGATTGATAATATACAGATTCATCAAGCTGATTCTGGTAAATATTCTTATGACATTATTAACCCTGCCATAGAGGATGAAAATGACCCAGATAGAATCATAGCAAAGCGATTCACCTATTATCAAACAAAAGGAGAAATAAAACAATCTATTCTGGATCTTATAAAGTTTATGAAGGAAGATTTTACAGAAGAAGGGTTATTTATTGTGGAGCATATGATGCTTCGTCCGGATATTAATCAAACGGATGTAAATGAGGGTGTTTTTATGCCAATTTGTACAGATGAATGTACCAATTGTGAGCCGATAGACCCCTATTCTTATCGTGTGAGTATCGTACTGCCTGGATATACACTTAGGTTTTCTAATACAGATTTTAGAAACTACATGGAACGAATTATCAAAGAAGAATTACCCGTCCATGTTCTAGCCAAAATATGCTGGGTTGGGTATAGAGAAAATGAAGTAGAAGACCCCAACGATAACGAATTATTGCAGTTTGAAAATGCATACAAAGCATATCTTCTGGCTAACACATCACTTGACCAAGAACAGCCAGAACCAGAACTAATTGAACTTATTGAAGCATTATCTAGTCTTAACAATGTATATCCAACAGGAAGACTATTTGACTGTGATAATGAGAACGAAGAATTATACGGAAGAATAATTTTAGGAAAAACGAATTTAGGATCATTATAAAAATCATTAAAATGTCAACCAAGCTTTCAACTATAACAACACAGTATCGAAGATTTACAAAAAATCAGGTGCTTACAGAAGGACACCTTAATGAGATCGTAGACTTTTTTGATGATCAAGATCGCTTGAGCAGAATTTGCCTTAGCGGTGTTGGAATTGTCTGTGGATTTAAGGTGTCGTGCGATGAGGTAAACAGCACAATTTCTATTTCTCAAGGAGCAGGAGTTACTACTGACGGAGATCTTTTTCATCTGTATCAAATTGATCAGGTAGAAGGGACAAAAATCATGAACATAGAGGCTAAAGAATATACACATTATAAAGTCTATAATAATGAAAAGGCAAATTACACACCTTTTTTCTATGATGGAGATACTCAGCTAGAGATTTTTGAATTGCTTACTGCAGAACAAGCCGAGATAGAAAACGATGATCATTTTGTACTTAGTGCGCTTCAAGGTAATACTGGCTTGGCAGTAAAAGAAGGAGTTGTATTACTATATCTTGAACAATACGAAAAAGAACTTGATCTATGTGTTAGTCTGTCCTGTGATAATCAAGGACAAGAAATGATAGGTAACTATAAAGCACTATTAGTGAGCAAAATCGTTGCAGAACAGATCAATGATGATGACCCTATTATAAGTAAAACGAATTTCTCGAATTTGTTTCATCAGTTGCCAGATGTAAGAGCTAATCGGGTAGTATGTCAACCAGAGGATTTTATACATTACAGAGAGCTTCAAAGAAGTTTTACTAACAGATTGTATCGAAATAATGTAGTTGGTGATCTTAGATTTGGTTTTCAGACCTTATTAACTGCAATGCAAATGCCAATATTGTTAGGAGCTATAGAAGATAATCTAGAGGCCTTATATTCATTTCCTGAAAATGATGTTCCACCTGATTTTCAATATAGGCATGACTTGTTTAAAGATATTGTGGATACCTACAATGAAATTAAGGAACTTCTATTTAATATGGATTGCACTTCTTGCTGTCCGGATATTATGTCGTTCCCTAAACATCTTATGCTTGGTGAGGTTGAGAAAACAGGACCGTGTTATGAATATAGACATGGTTTTTACAAATCGCCATTGCTAACTGATCAAAATGTAAGTACTTGTTCAGATTGTCTTACGGCAGATGGACTAGTACAACCAGGAAATGATACTACATTAGAAGAATTTATTATCGATCTTGAAGGTAATGAGATTGACATGTGTTATGGTGAAAACTCAGATGAGCAACGATTACATAGTCTTATAAAAAGAGCAGTTCAATTGCTAGCAAATTACAATGCCAATTATACATTTATAAAGATTACACCTTCTTTTGATCTTGGTAAACTTAGTAAGAAAGCGATACCTTTTTACAACAATGTTGGTGAACACCTTATTCAATTATGGGATTATGATAAAACTGTTCTAGGTAAACATAGAAATAATCTAGGTTATCACAGAGATTTATTAAATACAAAACGCCCATTAGAAATCTGCATAGATCATGATTTTTATAGAATCGAAGGACATCAAGGACGAAACTATATAGATGCATTACAGATTATACAGGATATCAGACGTGAACATGGTTTGGGATTCAATGTTGTAGTATTAAAAATTAATGAATCCGATGCCCAAGAGTTTGTAGAGAATTATACTACGTTTTATTTGAATAAGAATCACGGATTCGAACATAAAGGAGGTGTTGCACCTGGAGGTACATTTATAATGGTCTATATAGAAGGTGAATTTACATCTTATCCGTATCCTTATGGATATGGCTATCCGTATCCATATCCTGGGCCATCGTTAGCAGGTGATTTTGAAGGTGACGGAGAGGGAGAAGGAATTGAGGTTCTTAATCCTGTAATAGCTGATTTTACATTGCCGTATATGTGTTGCGATGAAAACTTTATCACACTCAGTTTACCCACTCAAGAACTTTGTTTTGATGAAACTACAGTACCATTACCTTTCCATATAACACCAACAGGAGGATATGTAGAAGCGCAAGTTCCGATTGGGCTTAATGGGGGTGTTACTATAAATCAGTTTGGTGAGTTTGTTTTTGACCCTAATTTGGTTAGCGAAGAGTTGATTGGAGAGACAATCACATTTACCGTAAACAATTTTGCCACAGAATGCGAGATTGTTATTACCAGAAGACCAGAGTTTGGAATTGCCGTAGCTAATATCTCGGAACCAACCGAAGACAATCAAGTAACGGTAATCTTCAATATTACGGGAGACAATCTTGAAGAAAATTTAGAATACACTTGGGATTTTGGAGATGGATCGAATCAGGTTCAATCAACTGAAACAACTGTGGAGCATACCTATCAATTCGCAATTTCAGGGGTGTTTACATTTACAGTTGTTGTGCAAGGAGGATTAAATGATTGTGCGAACCGCGAAGAATTAGAAGTCATTATCGAAGTTCCAGAAGAAATCTTAGTAACTATTGAGTCTAGTACAATTTGTAGGGGAGATGATGTATTTTATCCTTTTACTGTTCAACCAGAGGAAGCACAAGTAGTAATTACAGGGCAAGGAGTATCTTTTAGAAATGATCGTTTCGTATTTAGAGCTACTGATGTACCAGCTTCAGTGAGCTCTGTTCCTATTCTGGTTAATGGAGAATCTTCTGGAATAATAATTACTATACAAGAACAACCATTAGCTCAGTTCACTCATTTGATTGAAGAGAATACCCTAGTATTAACTAATAACTCTCAAAATGCAGCTCGATATCTCTGGAGTGTTGCAGGAGAAGAAATCGAACGTACAAACCGATCACAAGTAAGACGGTCACTTGATCTTTACGAAGGAACTTCAATTCAGGTATCTCTTAACGCCATAAGTGAATTCTGTGGAGAACGACAAGATGGACCAAGAACGATAATTATTAGAGATGGCGAGGGAGCATCAAACTGTATCAATACAGTAACTAATTTTGTTAGATCCTCAATCATACAACTTGAAAATGTTCGTAATTCTGATAGTATCGAGGAATTTAGTTCAGAAACGATTTCCACCGTTGAGAGAATAGCAGAACTTCTGGATCAGGTAAGCCAAGATATTGAAGCTTTTACAGTTGGAAATCATAACAATTTATTGCTCGAAATGTTTGAGCAGGCTACCTTCATTAGTCTGGTTGAAGGGCTTAGAAATTCAAATACAGAAGAAGAATTAACAGCAATAAGAGTAATAACTCAAGTATATACTCAATTATTTTATAATATTTTAAGATGTCAAAGTTCAGAAATGATTGAATCTATTATCGAACCAATTGGTTCGATACACAATCTTATCAACACAACTTTTGAAGAGTTTAGACAATTAGAATTTAATCCAGACTTAGATGGTACACTTAAAGAATTTCTGGAAAGCGTAAAAGAAGCCTTCCAGGAATCAACATTTTTAATAAGTCAGATAGATCAACTACTAGATACTTTAGGACGTGGATAACTTAAATAAACATATCATCAATAAATTTTTCATTGAAGTAAATACTAATTCTAAGGAAAAAGCATATTATTTCAAGGACAATATTGATACGTTTATTAAAGACTATCTGCTACCACGTTTAATGATATCTTTTAATGATTTGGGTTATAAAAACTCAGCTCATTTTATGCAGTTAGAACGATTAGATATTGAACTTGCTATACAACCAAAACAAGACCTCAAAGGTTTAGAGGAAGATATTTCTAATCAGATTAGAAAAAAAATACAAAAAATTAAAGAAGAAAAACTATATAAAACCAATAAAGAAGAAACTATTAAATTTCTAAAACCTAAAGAAAGACAACTTGAAAAGTTACTTCATTTTTTAGATAACGGCACAAATAGTTGGTTTAATGGTTCGGAGAAGCTATTAAACTTTAATGAAAATATATCCATACTTCAGGATAAAAAGATGATTCAAAAACTCATAGCTGTTCTTCAAAATCCTCTTTCACGAAAAAGGCTCATTTTACAGTTTACTGATGAAGAAATTCAAAAGATTTTTAATCATTTTATAACAAATAATCAATCTGAAAAAGAAACATCACTGAGGCCAGAGATAATGGTCAAAGAAGTAATTTTAAAAGGAAATATTGATAGCAAGAAGTTCACACTAAAAGAAAGGTTTCTTATTTGGGATATTGTATTTGATGTACTTATAGAAGTGGTTGATATGTCAAAAATTTCCAATAAGTTCACCCAATTAGTATTAGAAACTACAAGATGGGAAGTAGGTGAAAATAGAAGATATATAAAAACCTATTTTCTTGAATTACTTAAGGTAACACCAGCGCTAACAATAATCCAGAATTTACCAAAAGAAATTAAGAAAATATCCCAAGTATTAGATTCTTATCAAGATAATATAGCTCAATCTATTGAGAAACATATGGATCAGGAAACTTCAATAGTTTTCAAAAACACACAAAAAGGAAACGAGGACAAACTAGATGCTACTCATTTTAATCTTATGAAATCAGAAGAAATGGACTACAATAGGGATAACAGTCTTGATATACCCGAAGATTTTGAAGATGTATATGTAAACCATGCTGGTCTTGTACTTGTACATCCGTTTCTGAACCAGCTTTTTAAGAATTGTGGAGTAATTAATGAACAAAATGAGTTTTTAGATAAAGAAAAAGCAGTGCATATACTGCACTATCTTGCTACAGGAAAGGAACAACAGCTTGAAAATAATATGGTGTTCGAAAAATTTCTATGTAACCTTCCTTCAAAATATCCAATCAATCGTTTTGTACCACTCGAGAATAAAGTGAAAAATCATGCAGATCAAATGCTAACGGCACTGATAGAGCATTGGGAGGTAATAAAAAACTCTTCTAATGATTTGTTAAGAAACGAATTCCTGCAACGTTCCGGAAAGTTGATGCATACAGAAAGTCGTCCCAGAATTATTTTAGAAAGAAAAACTCAAGATATACTGTTAGACAAAATCCCGTGGAATATATCTATGATAAAACTCCCTTGGAAAAATAAAATCATTTTTGTGGATTGGTAAAATAAAAACCTATGCAATTAGAGGTAGAAGACATAACATACGAAGAAAAAGATAGAGCCAATATTTTTTTAGAACAACAAGAAGTGTTCAAACAGATTTTTGAATTGCTAGATTGTTCTAAGATAGCTTTTGTTGGTGGTGTAGCGGATTATATAAACCTGCGGTCTTATTATGATATGCCAGTCCATGATTTGGATATTATATATCAGGATGAAGAAGACCTAGTTTCTGTTATAGAGAAATATAACTTAATAAGACATGGAATTAATTTTTATAACATAAATGAATCTAAGGAGGTACTGGTTTCTGAGATATTCATAAATAATAAGAGAGTCCATATTGATTATTTTAAACGAAACTTTGCCATGATAGAATTAAAGGAGTCGTATCTCCTGGGACGTAAGGTTCTACATTGTTCTTTTAGTGAAATGATGAAATTTCATAATGATCATATCCCTCTTTTGACTTCTCAAGCGATGGGATCAAATTATGAATGGAGAAGACTCTACAAGCATAGCAAAAAAGCATCACTATATAATAATGTTTGCTACCTAAAGGAAAAAGAACTTCAGCTGTTAAGAAAGTAAATTATGAATCAAGAACCTAGAATAATATTTAGTTTAAATACAGCTCCTATAGCAAATAATCGATGGAATATGGGAAATAGATTTATAGAAACCATTTATATGACTGCTTTGAGCATATTGTATTGTCATTTATGGTATGAAGATATAGAATTATATGTAGATGATATGGCATATAAGTTTTTATATATGTTGCCTTGTAGAGTAACAAAAATGCCTTTTACACATGATAAAGAATTATGGTCTGCATCAAAAATAAAAGCGATTCAACTGCAGACCAAACCTTTTGTTCATCTGGATACGGATGTTTTTATTAAAAATAAAATAGACTTCAATTTTGATAAAGTATTATTAGAAAGGAAAGAAGGAGGGTATATGATACATTATAAAAAGCAAATTGAATTTTTTAATCAATTTACCGATAACCTACCTTTTTGGAATAAAGATTTAGGACACTCTTTTAGTTGTGGAGTATTGGGCTTTAAAGATCTTTCTCTACGCAATAGATTTATCCAAGCATATTTTGAGTTAGAAGATATTTATATCAAGGTTAAACATCAATTTAGTCCTTTGAAAAAGAAAGGATACGAACCAGTTATTCTGATAGAACAATATACACTTGCCTGTATGTTGGACTACGAGAACATTAAACCATCATTGCTGCTTAGTGGAAGAAGTATTAAAGAACATTCTAAGCAAGCTGAAGAAATCGGTTATAGTCATCTTTTTGGGGTAACAAAGTATAAGAAAAACATTATAGAAGAAATAGAGTACAGATTGTTTAAAATCTTTCCATACTGGTATGATCAGGTTAAAACAGCCTTAGAAAAACAAAAAATAGTTAAAAAAAAATACTCCAATAATCAAGTAGTTTAAACACTATTTGTAAAATAATAGAATCATGAGATTACAAAGGAGAAGAAAATCGAGTCCCAAACTACAGCAGGAAAAACCCTTTATTCAACCAAAACTTAAGGTTGGGAAACCAGGAGATAAGCATGAGGTAGAAGCCGATCAAATGGCCGATCAAGTGGTTAACAATGCTAATGATTCTGGAAGTGCTGTTCAGAAAAAAGAAACCATGGAAGAAGATAAGGTGCAAGCTAGTATGTTTAAAGATAGGAGTGAGGGAACAGTAAGAAGAAAAGAAGAAGAGGAACCAGTGCAAGCTATGGAAGAGGAAGAACCTGTTCAGAAACAAGAAGAAGAGGAACCAGTGCAAGCTATGAAAGAGGAAGAACCTGTTCAGAAACAAGAAGAAGAGGAACCAGTGCAAGCTATGGAAGAGGAAGAACCTGTTCAGAAACAAGAAGAAGAGGAACCAGTGCAAGCTATGGAAGAGGAAGAACCTGTTCAGAAACAAGAAGAAGAGGAACCAGTGCAAGCTATGAAAGAGGAAGAACCTGTTCAGAAACAGGAAGAAGAGGAACCAGTGCAAGCTATGGAAGAGGAAGAACCTGTTCAGAAACAAGAAGAAGAGGAACCAGTACAAGCTATGAAAGAGGAAGAACCTGTTCAGGCCAAAGAAGAGGAAAAGGTGCAAAAAAAAGCAAATAACCAAAATGGCAACATAGAGTCAAAGTTAAAGAGTAGAAAAGGTAAAGGAACAAAGCTTTCTGGAGACATAAAAAATGAAATGGAGACAGGTTTCGGAGCTAGTTTTAATGCTGTAAATATCCATACTGATACTGAGGCAGTACAAATGAGTGAAGCTATGGGAGCGCAAGCATTTACGAATGGAAATGATATATATTTTAATAAAGGGAAATATAATCCAAATTCTAAAAGTGGCAAGCACTTACTAGCTCACGAGCTTACACATACTATTCAGCAAAAAGGAAAGGTAAAAAAGAACATACAAAAACAACAAGGACACCAGCCAGCACAGCAACAAACGGCACCCATTAATGTGACATTAAATATGGCATTACCCAATAATCCTACTCCAAATTATTCAAGAACTGCTGATCAACTGGGTGCTTGGGAAAAGGCGGATTTTCATTTTCGCCCTCAGATTACTCATCGTTGTGCTGGAGGAAATCAACAAAGTTATGTGCAAGAGGCTGGTATTACTTTGGCAAATCCTACTTTATTATTGTTTGTGGCCAGACACATACATGAAAATGCTTCCGGATATGCATTACCAAGAGCTCAACGTATACCTTGGATTCAGATTAAGAGAAGAATATTAGCACATGCAACACATCACTTTACCATATACAGGGATGTGGTTGCACAAATGAGAGCATTAATACTAGCAGATTTATCGGCATTACCATCTTCTGCTAACCCTGCTAATATTTCGCAATCTCAATTAGATACTTTTTTAGTTTCCAGATTACAATATTGGATGGCAAAATTGAGACATAAACTTTGGGAAGAAACTTGTAATTGGGAACATACAGATTATCCAAGATTGTTTAGAGACATACCTTCGGTTAGTGGTTCGGTCATACCTGATTGTGGAAGTGAACCACCAGTACCTCCATATCCTATAGTGCCTACACGAGTGAATGGGACAACTCCTTAATCATAATAAAAAAATGGAATTATGAGAGATTTGATAAATGATTTGCATCTGTATGAATTAGTATTGTTAGGCTTGGGAATACTACTGTTTTTTATACTTAGTGTTGGACTTGTGTATTATATAATTAAGAAAGAAGAAATCAAAAAATTATTATTCTTTTTTCCAATTTCAATTATAATGATTGGATATCCAAGTATCCAGGAATTTACCATTTCTAAGGATAAAATAGCCTTTACTAAACATCAGGATGAGGTGATGAAAAACCCTAAAGATTCGGTAGCAAGACAAAAGTTTTCAGAGGTTACAGAAAAACTAGAAAAACGTGCAAAAACTGCAGAAGATATAGTTCGAATAAGTGAAGCTAAACTATTATTAGGAAACTCAGAAGAAGCAATTAAATATGCAGATAAAGCTATTCAAGAAGAAGAAATAACAAGTTCAGAGGTTCTTGATCGTACGCAAATAAGTACAACTACAAAAGCAATTCAATTGAAGAATTTAGCAAAAATTCAGAACATAAATGTAAAAGAAGTAGATAAAAATACTCTTCAAAATCAAATAAGAAATATAGAAGTTTCCAAGGATCTGGAGGCTGTAAAGAAAGTAGTCGCAAAAAAAACATTACAAAAATATCATAGGAATAATAATTAAAATTTAGACAAAACATTTTTATACTATATGTTTCGATCTGCATCGGTAAATACAACAAATGCTAAGTCAGGTAATTCTTCCTTATTTCAAAAAGATAAGAGTGAAGAAGGGTTTGTGCAACCTAAACTTACCGTTGGTAAACCCAATGATAAGTACGAAGTTGAGGCAGATAGAGTTGCAGATCAAGTGGTGGCAAAAACGTCAGAATCGACTACTCCTTTCTTTAGTCCGGCTCCTTTTGTACAACGCCAAACAGATGAAAAAGAAGGTGATGTTCAACAAAAACCGATTGCAGAAAGCATTACCCCAGTAGTTTTAAGACAACCTGAAGAAGAAACAGCACAAAAGAGCACAGAAGTCCAAAATAAGGCAGAAGTAAGTGATGGAGTATCTATGAAACCATCAGATCACTCGTCAACTAATTTTGATACCCAGAAACAGGAAGAAGAGGTTCAGGAAAAAGAAGAAGAAGAGGTTTCAGAAGTACAACAAAAAAGTAAAATACTTCAAAGAAAAGAAATAGGTGTACCTACTGTAACGAATACAATTGAATCCAGGATTCAAAGAGCTTCAGACAATGGTAAACCCATGAATAAATCGGTTAAAAGCTCTATGGAATCTGGTTTTGGAACAGATTTTTCTGGAGTTAAAGTTCATACAGATAGCGAATCTTCTAGCCTTAATAAGCAGATGAGTTCGAAAGCTTTCACCTATAAAAACAATGTCTTCTTTGGCGAGAATCAATATCAACCTGAAACTAAAGAAGGTAAACATTTGATCGCTCATGAGCTTACTCATGTGGTACAACAAGGACATGCTCAGAAAGGGGAAAATGCAGTTGCTACAGAAACGGTTCAACCTAAGGTACAACGATTAGGGATTAGTGATGCGCTTGATTATTTTGCAGATGCAGCACATAATATCCCTGGTTTTAGAATGTTCACTATTATTTTAGGGATCAACCCGATTAATATGAGTAGTGTGGATCGAAGTGCCGCTAATATTATGCGAGCTATTGTCGAGTTCTTACCTGGAGGAAACCTGATCACCAGAGTATTGGATAAATACAATGTGTTTACCGATGCTGCAGAATTAATGAATCAAAAAATAGAAGCGTTAAATCTATCTGGAGCATCTATAAAGAAGGACATTGACGATTTTCTGGATGGCCTTGGTTGGAGCGATATTTTTAATCTTGGCGGTGTCTGGCGTGACGCCATGGGGATCATCTCCAGACCTATAAATGCAGTAATTGAAATTGGTAAAAGTGCACTGTCATTTATATGGGATATTGTTAGAAAAGCTATCCTAACTCCATTAGCTGTCCTAGCACAAAATACTGACGGATATGACCTATTAAAAGCCTTGATAGGTGAAGATCCGATTACTAAAGAAGCTTATCCACCAACTGCCGAAAATCTAATAGGCGGATTTATGAAATTTATTGGTCAGGAAGAAATCTGGACCAATATACAACAAGGAAATGCTGTTGGTCGAGCATGGGTGTGGTTTCAGCAAACAATGTCAGGAATCAAAGCAATTATGTCTGCAATTCCTGGTACCATTATTACTACAATTAAGTCTCTTACCTGGGAAGACATCATTATACTTCCGAATGCCTTTATCAAAGTAGGAAAGGCCTTTGCCAGTATCGCCGGTAGTTTTTTAAGTTTTGGGCTTTCAACGGTTATAGAACTTCTAAAAATACTATTTAGTGTAGTAGCACCAGGAGTATTAGTATATATAGAAAAAGCACAAGGAGCGTTTAATCAAATACTAGAAAATCCAATTGGGTTTGTAGGTAATCTGATCAACGCAGCTAAACTTGGATTTAACAAATTTGCACGAAACATTGGTGAGCATCTTAAAAATAGTCTATTAGATTGGTTGTTAGGGTCTTTGGCTGGAGCCGGTATTTATATTCCTCAAGCCCTCAGCTTTCAGGAAATTATCAAGTTTGTATTATCTGTATTAGGACTTACTTGGGAGAATCTGAGAGCCAAATTAGTGGAGCAATTAGGTGAACCTGCAGTGGTAGCATTAGAGACGGGATTTGAATTAGTAAAAATTCTCGTTACAGAAGGACCAGCCGCTGCTTGGGAGAAGATCATGGAGCATCTTAGCAATTTACAAGAGATGATTATTTCGGAGATCAGTCAGTTTGTAATTGTAAAAGTTGTGCAAAAAGCAGTAACCAAGCTTGTCACTATGCTAAACCCGGCAGGAGCAGTCATTCAAGCAATTATAGCTATTTATGATACGGTTACATTCCTGATCGAAAAACTGCAAAAGATCGCTCGTGTAGCAGCAGCTATTATAGACTCACTAGCAGCGATTGCCAATGGAGTTATTACTCAGGCAGCTGCCAAAGTAGAAAGTACATTGGCTGGAATGCTAACATTAGCGATCAACTTCTTAGCTAAGTTCACAGGATTAGATAAGGTCTCTGAAAAGATTATAGAAATCGTAGAAAAAATCAGAGAACCGATCGATACTGCCATGACCAATGTCGTTACTTGGGTTGTGACTACAGCTAAAAACTTCCTTAAGAAAATATTAGGTGGAGGAGATGAAGGAGAAAACCCTGAGGATAATGACGGGGTTGTTGGTGATGGAGAAATAGGAGAGCAAGTAACATTTAGCGATGGTGAAGAAGGGCATAAATTATGGGTAGAGGATTCTGGATCTCCTGTTTTAAAGGTTGCTAGCGCGAATCCTAAAGCGGTTGGTGATAAGCTTACTGAATGGCAGAATAACATTGATAAAATTTCTGAAGGCAAGAGAGGAGAAGTAAGCCAATCGATTAGCAGTGCTCAAGGTCTGGTTACGGCAATTAATCAGTTAATTACTACATACCAGCAACAAGAGGCAACGGCTACACCTGAGAATGATGCTCCAGTAGAAACAACCGATACTTCCATCGAAAATAAACAGAAAGAGCTAAAAGTATTGCTTCAGAAGTTATTTAGTGATTTTAAGGAAAAAAATACCTTAACAGTAGAAGTTGCGGAGAATGATAAAATTAAAGCTCCTTATAAAGGAGATAAAAAGTTTAGAGCGGTTGTTAAAAAAGTTGATGATAGTAATGAAGATCCAGAAAAAAATAAGGTAGAACATCAATTTAATTGGGAACGTTTAAAACAAAGAAATCAAGAGAACACTTTTACTGCCTTTAATGAAAAATGGGGCTCTGAAATTGAAACTGATTCTGGAGGTAGTAGCGAACATAGTGATTATAAACCTCAAAATATTGAGCGATCAGTAGAAGGCGATTCCTTTGTGTTGAATTATGATTATGGACCTGAAGGTTTAGGCAAAGATGAATTGGAGACCATAGAAGTCAAAATGAAAATCGATGATATTTCAGGAAGAAAAGTAAACCATGCGGTAACTGGTATGAACTTAGGAATTAAAGCTTCAGGATCCAGAGGTAGAACAGATAGTGCAGGTAAATTAATGAGAGAAGGTGTAGATACAACCGATTTACCGCAAATGAATTCTGCACATATTATTGCAGACTGGTTTCAAGGAAGTGGTTATAAACAAGGGTTAAATTTAATTTTAACTAGTGATACCTATAATCAGACCACAATGGCAGGAGCAGAAGGGAAACTTGTCGGGAAAATTCAAAAACTTCAGTCACAACATGAGCCATTATTAATTACTTTTGATCTACAAGTAACAGCAATTTATGAAGTGACAAATGATGATAAAGTTGTGGAAACACTTAAGAATTTAAAATCTGATATAACACCGGAAGGATTGGCTAAGGTGCATCAAAAATTAGCAGGAGATCAAGATCCAAGAAGATGTGAAAAAGTTACCTATGATGTATTGGCCGTTAAAGCGGGAGGTGTTGGAGTAGAGCATTCTATTAGACAAATAGAAATAGGACCAGACGTAAATCTAAAAATATAACAATAAGAAATAATTTATGGAAGAGGTGATTAATTTTTTAAATGATTTTTTTCAATCAGAGGTTAATGCTATTAAAGCTAGTGATCAAGCTGATCTAGATAATTTTAATGACAAACTTGAAATAATGAATCAATTTCTTGTGGATGATTTAAAAAATAATCTAGGAATGATTCCTTTAAAGGAATTAAAAGATCCTAATTATTATGAAAGGGTAAAAAATTATCCACCACCAGATCCTAGGTTTCTTTTTAGGATTGATACTTACAAGAGTAATGATAAAGATTATTATAGATATCATTGTTTTGTTTCTGATAGTAATCCTGATGATTGGAGGAGTTATCTGAATTCTTTTGTTGTAGATAAGGAGGGTGGGGAATTTAAAATTTTTTCCATGTTTTTCTTTTCTGATAAAGGTATGGGTGGAGATAAAAAATGGCATTTCAATGCAGGAGAAGATAGATTTATGAATAAAGAGAATGGACAATATTTGTTGAATATAGAATCATTAGGTGATCGAATCGAAATCAATAGAATTACAGAACCTTCTGATGACGCAGATAGCATGAAAGAATATAATAAAGATTAAGTATTCATCCAGAAAACACCCCATAAAAGAACCGTTGTATACCCCCGAAAAAAGTCGGGATATAGCATTAGATTTATATACAAATCCATAGTAAGATGAAAAAAACGGCATATAAAAAGGAGCTAGTAATTAGAAATACACAGCAAAGAAATGGCTCTTCAAACAGTAGAAAAGAGGTAAGGAAGATTCAATCCTGGCTAACCTTATTTAGTATTCAGCATCCTAGTAGTGGTACAGCAACCAGTATTGATGGCGATTTTGGTCCCGCAACCGAAAGAGCCGTTAAGAATTTTCAACGTATAAAAGGGGTGTCAGAAAATGGCGTAGTAGATCAAGGTTTGTTTAGTGAATTGTCTGCTAACTTAAAAGATGCTTTTGAAAGACCATTACAGAGTACTGATGTTAGAAGTTTGATTGCTGAAGTGGCAGAGAATCACCTACAAAATCATCCTTTTGAATTGGTTATTAATAGACAATCTAATAGTGGTCCTTGGGTGCGAAGTTATATGGATGGAGGTGATGGAGAAGATTTTTTTTGGTGTATGGGATTTGCACAAACTATTCTTGATCAGGCTGTAAGTCATGTGGGTAAAAGATTTACTTCGTTAATGCCTTCCACATTTAGTTGTGACTCGGTAGGTAATGCCGGAATTGCAAGAGGATTACTTTCTAAAAATAAAAAAATTAGAAGGAATTCTGACTTAGTAAAACCTGGAGACTTGTTTTTGATTGAAAGTAGCCCGCTGGATTGGACACATACAGGAATTATAACATCGATCCAAGGTGATGTAATTGAAACCATTGAAGGGAATACTAATTTTCAAGGCTCTAGAAATGGTGTTACTGTGCGTAAACGAATGCGTAATTATATGAGATCCAGGATAGATGTATTCTCAATCGAACCTTTAACTTAAAATACCTGTCGATGGAACCTGTTTTTACAAAAAATACTACTCATTTTAATGGCAAATTTTCCTTCTTACAAGAGGTGATAGAATATCGTTTGCGATACGAGTACACCAGTGAAGAAGCTGTTTTTCCTGTTTTTGATACAATGGTGGCAGATGATTCATCGTTTTCTCAATTTGTCAACAAACTTGATTTGTCTCAAGAAGAGATTATTATTTTATTAACAGCATTAATTCCACATGTTTCGCCCTATTTTTTTATAGATATTATTACTGATTTTTTTCCAAATGGAGGTGAACTTCCAGAATTTGGTGGTGTAAAAGGAAAAAATCATAGGGGTATTATCCCTACCGGAGAAACTATTCAATTTATGTTAGCTGGCAAGGATCTGCAAAAACGGATAGAGGTTACATCTTATTTTGAACCTACACATCCATTCGTAAAAAAAGGCGTTCTAAGATTAGATGCTGTACCTACAGGAGAGCCTATTATGAGTGGGCGATTGATTCTGGATCAGGAATATGTAGAGCTGTTTACTACAGGGAGAATGGTAAAACCTACTCTTAGTAAAGATTTCCCTGCCGAAAGGATTGAAACGTTGCTTTCCTGGGATGATCTTGTGCTTAATACAAAAACCCTTAACCAGATAAAAGAAATTGAAACCTGGCTTCAGTATAATCATGTGGTTTTGGATGATTGGAAGATGGGAACTAGAATTAAACCTGGATATCGTGTCTTGTTTTCTGGCCCTCCGGGAACCGGAAAAACCTTAACTGCTACATTATTAGGTAAATATACCGGTGAAGATGTATATCGTATTGATCTTTCTATGGTCGTTTCAAAATATATAGGAGAAACAGAAAAAAACCTTTCTAGACTTTTTGATAAAGCTAAAAATAAATCCTGGATACTGTTTTTTGATGAAGCAGATGCCATTTTTGGTAAAAGAACGAATGTAAGAGATGCACATGATAAGTATGCTAATCAAGAAGTATCGTACTTACTACAACGTATAGAATCCCATCCTGGATTAGTGATTCTGGCTTCAAATTTTAAAAACAACATAGATGTAGCCTTTACTCGTCGATTTCAAACAATTATAGAGTTTGAAAATCCATCTTATCAAGAACGACAGTTATTATGGCAAAAAAACCTTCCTGCCGCTATAGCTTTAGGAGAAACGGTTTCGTTAGAAGAGATTTCCAAAAAATATGCGCTTACTGGGGCGAATATCATCAATGTGATACAATACACCTGTCTTAAGACCATAGCTCAAAATCATAAAGTTATCCAATTAGAAACTATTCTCGAAGGGATTAAAAAAGAATATTTGAAAGAAGGAAAAATGATTACGATCTAATATCAAATGAATTTTAAAATGAGCTATTAATAATTTAAATTATATGGGTTGTTTTAAAATTCATTTGGCATAAGGTGCTGGTTTAGATTAAAACCAATACCTATCTCTTCATAAAGTATCATCATATTTCAAAACACTATAGCTACAGCTTTTTATCCTTTATTATCAGTGACTTCATAGTTTTAAACACACCTCTTTTTACGGTTTAAAAGTAAAAGTTTTGTTGGAATATTTCCTATAGAAATTGGAAATATTCCAAATAAACAAAGTAATTTTGTAGTAGTAGTTTTTAGTAAGAATTAGTCAGTTTTAGGTTAAAAAGAAAAAGAAGTCAGTGATGAAAAACAAGAATTATGAATATGATGTTGCGCTTTCTTTTGCTGGAGAGAATAGAGCGTATGTAGAGGAGGTTGCGAATAGCCTCAGGATAAGAGGAATTAAAGTGTTTTACGATCTGTTTGAAGAAACAAATTTGTGGGGTAAAAACTTATATGAATATTTATCCGAGATTTATCAAAACAGGGCAAGATATACGGTATTATTTATATCTGGGTTTTACAATCAAAAATTATGGACAAACCATGAGAGGGCCTCTATGCAAGCAAGGGCATTTCAGGAAAGTAGAGAGTATATTTTGCCAGCTAGATTTGATGATACAGAGATTCCTGGGATATTGAAAACTGTAGGATATATTAACTTAAAAGATAGAAGTCCAGACGAGTTTGCAGGGCTGATCGAAAAAAAAATAAAAAAAGATCAAACCTTTTTGAAAAGTAAATGGTCAAAAATTTCTACCCTGATCAATCCAAAACCTTTCATTTTTACTATTAAAGTGATAAATGAAAAAGAGGAATCTATTAAAAATGCCAAAGTAGTTTTGGTCGCTAATAATTCTACATACCTTGAAGGGTTTTCTGATGAAAAAGGATTAGCACATTTTATTATTCGAACGCGTAAATTATATACTGTGCTTATTGCGCACCCAGAATATCCGGCCGTATTATTTAAAGATATTAACCCAAAGGAGGATATAGAAGTAACTGTAGAAAAATTAAAAGGATCAGGTTCTGTGATCCTTAATAAATCTGGAGAAACACCAGGGATTATGGGGAGGATAAAACCTGTGTTGAAATCAAACAATAGGATATCATTATATGCTGATAATATAGCGATTGAAGGGGGACAACATCAACCTTATGATATTGAGTTAAATAAATCAATAATTTTAGAAGATAATGGAGGAAATAGTATACATTTAACCTTCAGATTCTTTCAAGGGAGAATCGCTTTAATCGATTATTGTAAACACAAATTATCTTAATTATGAAAAGAGTAATCATCTTTTTTAGTTTTATTTTGTTTTTGGCTTGTAAAGAACAGCCAAAGGAAACGGCAGAAACACCTATTATCGAAACTGCCAAGGAGGAAATTAAAAAGCCAGAGGATAGTTTTGGAATTGTAATTCATGGTGGAGCAGGAACTATCTTGAAAAAGAATATGACTCCAGAAAAAGAAGCGGCGTACAAAGCTAAACTTGAAGAAGCAATAAAAGTAGGACATACCATTCTTAAAAATGGAGGTACTAGCCTTGAAGCTGTCGAAAAAACGATAAATGTTCTTGAGAATTCTCCATTATTTAATGCAGGTAAAGGAGCAGTATTTACCAATGAAGGAACTAATGAATTAGATGCTTCTATTATGGATGGTAGTACCCTTAATGCCGGGGCAGTAGCAGGAGTTAAAACCGTTAAAAACCCGATCAATCTGGCTAGAGAAGTAATGCTTAATTCTCCTCACGTATTATTATCAGGTAGTGGTGCCGAATTATTTGCTAAAGAAAGAGACCTTGAGATTGTTGATCCGGCTTATTTCTTTACAGAAGATCGTATGAAATCGCTAGAGAGAGTAAAAGAAAAACTAAAAAACAAGGAAGCAAATAAAACAACTGCTTTTTATGATCCGTTTATAAAAGACTCTAAGTTTGGAACGGTTGGTTGTGCTGCACTAGATAAAAATGGCAATTTAGCAGCAGGAACCTCTACAGGAGGGATGACTAATAAAAAATGGAATCGTATAGGAGATTCACCAATTATTGGAGCAGGAACATATGCCAATAATGCAACTTGTGCAGTATCAAGTACAGGATGGGGTGAGTATTTTATCCGAGCGATGGTGGCACATGATATTTCGGCATTAATGGAGTATAAAGGGCTTTCTCTTGAGGAAGCTGCTAAAGAAGTAATACAGAAAAAACTTACTGACCTCGGCGGTACAGGAGGAATTGTAGCGATAGATAATAAGGGTAATGTAACGATGGAATTTAATACAGCGGGAATGTATCGTGCAACAATGAACGCTACCGGAGATCTTACTATAGGAATTTATAAAGAATAATTCTCCTGTTTTTTATTTTAAAAATTTACCCTCCTACTAAGGAGGGTTTTTTATTTTGAAGATATTGTAGGGCAAAAAATCACTATTTTCTGGGGGAAATAGAACCAGAAATCTCATTACTTTTACCCAATAATTACAATAATATAAATGGTAGACTGATGAAAAGAATATTGATTTTTGTAATAATTTGTATGATGAATAAAAGTATGGCTCAGAATAAGGAAAATATAGTTGGTTTATACGCATTAGGCTCTCATTCCCCAGAAGGAGGAAGTCATCTGTTTGTTTTAGAAAATGGCAAATTTGTGATTACTTACTTTGGAGGTGTACAAGTAGGAAACTGGCGTATAGATAGAGATCAAACTTTTTTATTTACCCCAAATACCAAAAAAAATGAATTCGAACTTTATGGAAGATATAATAAAAAGGCACAAAACAGTTTAAAGATCTCTTTTATGGGGTTTGAAGAATCACGAAGTTTTGTGTGTTTAAAAAAATCAAAAGATGATCACTATATCATGAAACAGGTATTTAATGATGATGCTAACTGTTTTGGCTATCCTTATGTAGGCACTTTTAAAAAAGATTCAGATGTGATTTCTTTTATGGCGATAAATGAAGGAATGAATACAGCTATATATGATTTTAATATAAAAGGATTGAATGATTTTATAGCTTGTTTTTTTACTAGAGAAAATGAGGCATATCCTTTTTATGTTACGTTAAAAGACAACAAACTATATATAGATGAAAACGAATATTCAGAAAAACACCCTTTGCCAACAGAAGGAGAAGATATAGAATTTATTAGAGCAATAGCCAATAAGAATACTTCTGAAACTGTACTCCTTTATAACTCCTCATATAACCACTTTAAAGAGGATATTAATGCAAATCATATTTTTGATAAAGAAAAACAAGCATATATTATTCCTGGACTTTACAAAGAAGGAAATGAAAATAGAATAGATGATGAAGCATTTTTTGATATGTCCATCATCTATAAATATGAATTGTGTACAGGTACATTTGCCAAATCAGTTGATTATAAAATTGAAGATAAACCTATTTTTCAGGTTAATTGTAAATAAATGAATGTAGAAACGTTGGATGAGGATCAAAAAAATAGACTAAAAAACATATTAAATAATAGAATTGAAATTTACAATATTAAGCAGGCTAAGATAGTGTAGAATACAGTTAAATAATTACTACCTTTAATCCGCTAAACATCGACTAATATGAAATTATCGCGAATTCTCTATCTGTTACTTTTTGTAACACTTGTATTTTCTTGTAAGAAAAAAGATGATCAATCTATAGCTGAGGCAAATGCTTCAGAATTAAACAAATATCAAGAATATATCTCAGATGTATCTTCAGGGGTAATTTCGGTTTTGGATAATGTGTATGTCGTATTACAAACACCAGTAGAAGGTTGGGATGATAATCAAGAACTACCAAAAGATATACTTACTGTATCACCAAAAGTAAAAGGTAAAATTATTGCCGTAAATAATCGAACTATTTCTTTTCAACCAGAAGAAGGGTTTGACGAGGACACAGCTTACACTTTTACGCTAGATCTAGAAGAATTAGTTAAAGATTTTGAGGACGATCTAGATGAAGAATTTGTTTTTACAGTGAAAACATTAAAACAACAGTTTTCTATAATTACCGATAATCTTCAGTCGTATAGTAAAGATTGGCAATATATAGATGGAACAATAACATCTAGTGATCAAATGAAATTTGATGTAGCAAAACAACTTATTACTGCATCGCAAAAAGGAAAAAAAGTAGCTGTAAAATTTAGTGAGTCAATCGATAAAAGCCGTCAGTTTAGTTTTAGAATAGATAGTATTCAACGTTTTGAAGAAGATTCAGAAGTTACTATTAAATGGTCTGGTAAATCTTTCGATATAGACACAGAAGGAGAAGACGTATTATCCATTCCAGGGAAGAATAATTTTTCTATAATTAGTGTTTCGGTTGCTAATGTAGATAACCAATATGTCGAAATCAATTTTTCTGATCCACTTAAGAAGAATCAAAACTTTAATGGTCTGGTTACTATTTCTGGAGCCAAAAATTTAAAATATACTGTACAGGGCAATGTCCTTAAAGTATATCCAAAACAAGAACTTAAAGGAACATTAGAGGTGACTGTTTTTGAAGGGATTAAAAGTACAGATAACTATAAATTAAAGAATACGTATACCGAAAAAGTATCTTTTCAACAACCAAATCCAGAGATTCGCTTACTGCAAAGCGGAGTGATTTTACCTACTTCGGATAATCTGAAATTTAATTTTGAAGCGATCAACCTTCGTGCTGTCGAAGTACAGGTAGTTAAAGTCTTTGAAAATAACGTCCTTCAGTTTTTACAAAACAATAACCTTAACGGTTCTGGTGATTTAAGAAGTGTAGCAAGACCAATTGCCAAAAAACTAATTAATCTTCAGGAAAATCCATCTTTAAATCTTAGCAAATGGAATGCTTTTGCAATTGATTTAAAAAAGCTGATTACACCAGATCCCGGAGCAATCTATAGAGTAGAACTAAATTATCGTAAAGCCTATTCGCTGTACAAATGTGACGGAGCAGCTGCAGATGATACTCCGATTAATGAATTGACAGATAATTATGACGAAGAAGAGGAATCTAGTTTTTGGGATAGCTCTCAATACTATTATGATGATTATTACGACTACAATTGGGAAGAAAGAGAGAACCCATGTAGCACTTCTTACTTTAGAGATAAAAAGATCAGTGCAAACGTATTAGCTTCTAATCTGGGAGTAGTCGTTAAAAAAGGACTTAATAATGCATATATGGTTACGGTTAATGATATTATTACCACCAGCCCTGTATCAAATGTAAAAGTAACTTTTTACAATTATCAGCAGCAAGAGATGGGAGTGGCGACTACCGATGCAGAAGGAATAACTGGTTTTGATGCAGATCGCCCGGCATATTTTGCTATTGCCCAATCCGGAAAACAGCAAACCTATGTGAAATTAAATGATGGAAACGCATTATCGGTAAGCAAATTTGATGTTTCTGGAGTGAGATTACAAAAAGGAATCAAAGGATATATTTACGGAGAACGTGGTGTTTGGCGTCCTGGAGACACCTTATTTTTATCTTTTATGCTTAATGATAATGCAAATAAATTACCCAAAGGACACCCGGTAAAATTTGAATTACGTGATCCATATGGTAAAGTGACTTACCAGGAAACAAAGACTAACGGTACCAACAATTTCTACAAATTTATTGTACATACTTCTGATGAAGCGCCTACTGGTAATTGGCAAGCCAAAGTTAATGTTGGGGGAGCTAATTTTAGCAAAACACTTAAAATTGAAACCATAAAACCTAATCGTCTTAAAATCAAAACGACTTTTGATGATGAAGTTTTGGGAGTTAATAAGAACATACAAGGTAATCTCGAAGTATTATGGTTACACGGTGCAATAGCAAAAAACCTGAAAACAGATATCAATGTTCGATTCAATCCAAAAACAACCCGTTTTAAAACCTTCCCGGGATATGTTTTTGATGATCCAACCCGTAGGTTTGGAACCGAGGAACAAGAAGTATTTCAAGGGCAAATTTCTAACGAAGGAAAAGCGAGTTTTAGCCTTAGACCAAAACTAGAAAATAAAGCTGCAGGAATGCTAAAAGCGTCTTTTATTACGAAAGTATATGAAAACGGAGGAGATTTTAGTACCGATGTGATTAGTAAAGAATTTTCTCCATATAGTACCTATATTGGAGTAAATGTTCCTAAAGGTGACAAAGCACGAGGGATGTTGTTAACCGATACAAAACATAATTTTGAAGTGGTTTCTGTAGATGACAAAGGAAACCCTAAATCGGTCAAAGACCTTGAAGTCTTTATCTATAAAGTCGATTGGAGATGGTGGTGGGATACATCAGAAGATAATCTGTCTTCTTATAATAGAGGATCATATCATAACGAAGTATTTAAGACCAAAGTAACAACTGGTAGTAATGGTAAAGCAAACTTCAATTTTGAATTAAAATACCCAGAGTGGGGAAGATATCTGGTAAGAGTAGTAGATCCAAATGGAGGACATGCTACCGGAAAAATAATGTATATCGATTGGCCAGGTTGGGCTGGGAAATCACGTAAAAATGATCCTTCGGCGGCAACAATGTTGTTATTCTCTACAGATAAAAACACCTATAATGTTGGAGAGAAAGCTATTGTAACCTTTCCGTCTAGTGAAGGAGGAAGAGCATTAGTAACAGTAGAAAATGGTACCGAGGTACTATCTTCACAATGGGTAACTCCGCAAAAAGGAGAAACTAAGTTCGAATTACCCATCGAAGAATTATACACTCCCAATGTGTATATTCATATTACATTATTACAACCACATGCAGATACAGCAAACGATTTACCAATACGTTTGTACGGGATCGTTCCAATTTCTGTTGAAGACCCAAATACCAAGGTGCAACCTAAGTTAACAATGCCAGATGTATTGCGACCAGAAGAAACAATCACACTGAAAGTTGGAGAAAATAATGGTAAATCTATGACCTATTCTATTGCTATTGTAGATGAAGGTTTATTGGATTTAACACGATTTAAAACACCAAATCCCTGGAATAGTTTTTACGCACGTGAAGCACTTGGAGTAAAGACCTGGGATGTATATGATGATGTAATTGGAGCCTATGGCGGAAGCATTAATCAGGTATTTAGTATTGGTGGTGATGCAGAAGCAGGGGGTAGTAAATCAAAAAAAGCGAACAGATTTAAACCTATGGTTGTTTTTAAAGGGCCATTTGAACTTAAAAAAGGAGAGACACGTGCTCATAAAATTAAAATTCCAAAATATGTAGGATCTGTACGTACCATGATAGTGGCTTCAGATGCAGAAAAGGCAGCTTATGGTAGTGTAGACAAGACTACACCAGTACGTAAACCACTAATGGTTCTAACTTCAATTCCTCGTAAAATTACTCCGGGAGAAAAAGTAACCATACCGGTTACCGTTTTTGCGATGGAAAATAAAGTGAAAAATGTAACTGTTACCTTAAAGCCTAATAAAGGATTTACAGTGATTGGTGAGGCACAACAAAAACTATCGTTCCCTCAACCCGATGAGAAAATGGCCTATTTTGATATCGAAGTGTTAGAAGGAGCTTCTCTTACAGATATCGAAGTAGTGGCCAGTGGTGGTGGAGAAAAAGCATCATACAAGGTTCCAATCAATATAGTGAACCCAAATCCAATGACAACAGAAGTTACTTCGATTGTTCTAGAACCTAATAGTGAACAGGAAGTAGACTTTGCAGCATTTGGAATTGATGGAAGTAACAGTGCAACGATTGAATTTTCATCATTACCACCAATGAATTTCGAAAGTAGATTAAGCTACCTGATTCGTTATCCACATGGTTGTGTTGAACAAACAACTTCGGCGGCATTCCCACAATTGTATCTCGGCGAAGTCTTCAATTTATCATCTGATAAAAAGCAGAAAATACAGAAAAATATAGAAGCCGCAATGTATAGACTAAAACGTTTTATACAACCTAATGGCGGGATGTCATATTGGCCGGGATATAGTAACCCAAATGATTGGGGGACTACCTATGCTGGTCATTTCTTGCTTGAAGCAAACAAACAAGGGTATGTATTACCAATAGGTTTTAAAAGTAGCTGGATTAATTATCAACAGCAACAGGCTAAACGATGGAGAAGCGGCAATAATGACTTGGCGCAAGCCTATCGATTATATACATTAGCACTCGCCGGTAGTCCTGATCTATCCTCGATGAACAGATTAAGAGAGACTTCGGGATTATCTAATGACGCCAAATTGAGATTAGCAGCAGCTTATGGGTTAATTACTCAAATAAAAGCAGCAAATCAATTGCTTAATTCGGCAAATATTGATTTTCAGCCAAGAAATAATAATCATTACACCTATGGATCTACAAGTCGAAATCGGGCAATGGCACTAGAAACACTTGTAGCTTTAGACCAAAAAGCGAAAGCGCAGAAAGTAGCAGTAGATTTAGCAAAAGAATTATCTTCCAAAAACTGGATGAGTACACAAACTACATCCTACGCATTAATGGCAATGGCAAAATATGCAGCCTATGTAGGCGGTAAAGGAGTAAACATAAACTATATTCTTAACGGAAAATCAACAAATGCCAATACAGATAAAACATTGGCTACTTCTGGTGAAATATCTATTTTAAAAAACAATAAACTAGTGCTTAAAAACAATAAGGATAACACCATTTTTGTGCAAATTGCAACAAGTGGAATTCTACCTGTTGGTAAGGAAAAAGTAATTCAAAGTAAGTTTAAGGCAATTGTAGATTATAAGACCAGGGATGGTAATATAATCAATCCGATTCTATTAACCCAAGGAACAGATTTTGTGGCAGAAGTAACGATTACTAATACTACAGGTTCTAAAGTAAAAGATGTTGCATTGACCGAAATTTTCCCTTCAGGGTGGGAAGTAGTCAATACACGATTTACAGATTTTGGATCGTTTAAAGCTAATGCTGTTACTCATACCGATATACGTGATGATAGAGTGAATTTCTATTTTGATCTAAAACCAAACGAAAGTAAAACAATGACCATTTTATTAAATGCTTCTTATTTGGGTAAATACTATCTTCCTGGTATTCAATGTGAGGCCATGTATGATAATGATTATTTAGTAAGAAGTAAAGGAAAATGGGTTGATGTGGTGAAGTAGATTAAAAAGTTTGGCCAAAAATAATCTCTTTAATCCGAATTATAATAGTACTAATATTATGAAAAAACACCTGCTTAAATACATAGCTCTCTTTGTCATAGGATTGTATTCTTCTCAAGTCATTGCATGTGATTGCGATTGCAAGGGAGATTGCTCATTTTCCTCAGTTTCGACAGGAGGGTTTGTTGCTCTGGTAAAAGTAATTGAGTATTCTGAATTTTTGGAGTTTGAAGATGATGGAAAATTGAAGAAAATGCCTTTGGCGATGAAAGTAGAAGTTATTAAAAAATATAAAGGTGAAGATACCCGTAAAACCATACAAATTTGGGGAGATAACGGAATGCTATGTCGGCCATATACCGATTATTTTAAAATTGGAAACCATTATTTAATTGCCCCAAACAAAATCTGGAAGGATTCTGAAAATGGAAAAGTAAATGATTATGATTTCTTTGCATGTGAGACTGGTTTTTTGGATGTTGATCTTAAAAAAAAGATGGTCCATGGAGCATATTCCAAAAGCATAAATAAAATTTCATTAGATAAAATAGAAACCACTTTAAGTAAGTAAAAATTGTTCCCGCAATAGTTGATAAAATAATGATTTTAGAGCAAGCAATTTTATATATAAAACCTGGAGAATCAGAAGCTTTTGAGAAAGCTTTTAAAGAAGCTCAAAAAATCATTTCTACTATGAAAGGATATATTAGGCATGATGTATTGAAATGTATAGAAGAAAATGATAAATATATATTGTTGGTAGAGTGGAAAACGATTGAGGATCATGAAACAGGTTTCAGAACATCTGAAGAGTACCAACAATGGAAAAAATTATTACATCATTTTTATGACCCTTTTCCTGTAGTGCAACATTATGAATCTATATTGTCCTGATATAGCAAAGCGGTTATTTTAACTTAACCATAAAGCAACATATTGTTTTTTTTATTACCATTGTCGAAAAGTCGAAAATATATGAATACTAAGTTTTATAAGCTCTTATTAGGTCTTTTTGGTTTGATAAGTATTTATTCCTGTAAGCAACAATCGATTTCTGTAAATAAGATCTCAGCAATTCAACAAAAAATTGATTCCACAATAGTTGCAGATAAAGCTATAGATTCATTTATTGCACCTTTCCGAGATCATTTAAATAAAACTTTGGATGCTACACTGTGTATTGCTGAGGTAGATTTTACTAAACACGATGAAAAATTAGAAAGCAAATTAGGTAACCTTATAGCAGATATTTCTTTACACCAGGTAGAACCGATTTTTAAAAAGAGATATAATAAAGAAATTGATTTTGTATTATTAAATCATGGGGGTCTACGGGCACCAATTCTTAAAGGGCCGGTTACTGCTAGAACAGCCTTTGAAGTGATGCCTTTTGAAAATGAATTGGTAGTAACAGAATTATCTTATGAAAAAGTACGGGAGTTAGTTTCTTATTTGACCGAAAAACAACGAGCACACCCTGTTTCTAATTTACAACTCAGTATTGTAAAACAATCAAAAGAAGTACAAAAATTAATTATTAATGGTGAATCAATACAAAAAGATAAAACCTATTTAGTACTTACTACAGATTATTTGCAACAAGGAGGAGATAGTATGAATTTCTTTAAAGACCCTATACAATTATATAAAACAGATTATAAATTCAGAAATGCACTAATCGATTATTTTAAATCAATAGACACCTTAAAAGTACAACTCGATAAAAGAATGAGATATGCAGAATAGGAGAAGATTTATACAGCAAATAGCATCGGCAACAGCTTTAGCTAGTTTAGGAGGGGGAAGCTTAGTATCCTGTGTTAAACCAACATCAAAAAAGATAACAGTACTACATACCAACGATGTACATAGCCAGATTGACCCTCTACCAAATAATCATTATAAATACCCGGGATTAGGAGGATTTGCCAGAAGAGCATCGATTATAGAAAAAGTACGAAAAGAAAATCCCAATACTATTTTATTAGATGCAGGGGATATCTTTCAAGGTACTCCATATTTTAATTATTATGGTGGGGAAATTGAATTTAAACTAATGTCAAAACTAAACTATGATCTTGCTACCATTGGAAATCATGATTTTGATAATGGAATAAATGGATTATTGAACCAATTGCCTAATGCAACTTTTGATTTTGTATCTGCCAACTATGATTTTAAAAATACGGTGCTAGATGGTTTAGTAAAACCATATAAAATATTAATTAGAGATGGGATTAAAATCGGAGTCTTTGGATTAGGAGTCGAACTGGAAGGTTTAGTGAATAAAAGTTTATATAAAGAAACCCAATATCTCGACCCTATCGAAATTGCTCAAGATATCACCAGAATATTAAAAGAAGAGCAGCATTGCGACCTTGTGATTTGCCTTTCTCATATTGGATATGAGTATAAAAATGCTCAAGATGTAGTTTCTGACCTTCATCTAGCCAAAAAGACAAAAGATATCGACCTGATTATAGGCGGTCATACACATACATTATTACCGAAACCAGTAATTGTAGATAATGTAATAGGAGAAAAAGTACTCATTAACCAATGTGGTAAAAGCGGAGTGTATATGGGGCAAATTGATTTTTATTTTGACACCAACAGGAATAAAACAGCAGAAGGAAGATCAATAGAGGTTTAAAATACTTTTTTGAATAATATATATTCATCCATCATACACATTGAACTCATCTTGACTTTTTGTTTTTAACCGAAAATGAAGTGAAATTTGACCAGATGAGATGCTTTTTGAAAGTCATAGCAGGGCCTACGGCTAAAAAAAGTAACGAAATATGGGTGAAATTCAACCATTTTTTAGGAAATAGAAAAAGTCAAGATGAGTTCATTGCTTAAAAACATAAAAAACTATATAAACACCCATCCAAAACGCTTCTTAATTCTTGGAGTAGCGTTGATTGTATATTATTTTTTATTACCAAGACCATTATTTGATGATCCCACTGCAACAGTAATTGAGACCAGAAACGGTGAATTATTAGGTGCCAAAATTGCATCTGATGGGCAATGGCGTTTTCCTCAGACCGATAGTGTACCCAAAAAATTTGAACGATGTATCATTGCATTTGAAGATCAGCAATTTTATAGACATTTTGGATTTAACCCTGTTGCGATGGGAGAAGCAATTATCGAAAATAGTAGTGCAGGTAAAGTGGTTAGAGGAGGAAGTACAATTACTCAACAGGTTATTCGTTTGGCACGAAAAGGTAAAAAACGCACCTATTTTGAAAAACTAAAAGAATTAATACTGGCCACACGACTGGAGTTTGGAGCTTCTAAAGAAGAGATTTTGAAACTATACGCATCTCATGCTCCTTTTGGTGGTAACGTGGTGGGAATCGATATGGCAGCCTGGCGTTATTTTGGATTACCCGCGCATCAATTATCCTGGGCAGAGACCGCAACACTTGCGGTATTACCAAATGCCCCTTCTTTAATCTACCCTGGAAAAAATCAAATTAAATTATTAAAGAAAAGAAACCGATTGCTTCTTACGCTTTTAGAAGAAGAAACCATTGATTCATTAACATATCAACTATCAATAAGCGAAACACTACCTAAGAAGCCATACTTTTTACCGCAAACAACTCCGCATTTATTAGAAAGATTAGCAAAAAAACATGAAGGCAAGAGAGTACAAACTACAATCGATCCAATACTACAAAAACAGGTTAATCGAGTGGTTAAAAGACACTATGAGGTATTAAAACAAAATGAAGTACATAATATGGCAGTTTTGATTTTGGATGTTGATACCAGAGAAGTACTAAGTTATGTGGGGAATTCACCAACAGATAAAGCGCATCAAAAGGATGTAGATATTATCAAGGCAGGCCGCAGTACGGGAAGTACATTAAAACCATTATTATATGCTGCAATGATGGATAAAGGCGAATTGTTACCAGAACAATTGGTTTCTGATATTCCTACAGTAATTTCGGGGTATAATCCCAAGAATTTTGATGAAAGCTATAGTGGTGCTGTTGCAGCAAATCGAGCTTTGGCACGTTCTTTAAATATACCAGCAGTTCGATTATTACAAAAATATGGTTTACAGAGATTTAGAGATGAAATGAATACATTTCAAATTAGAGATTTGAGATATGGGGCTGACCATTATGGATTGTCATTGATTGTTGGAGGAGCAGAAGGAAACCTTTGGGATCTTAGTAAAACATATGCAGGTTTTGCGGGTACGTTAAATCACTATCAAAGTACCTCTAGTGAATATTTTACCAAAGAATTTACCGAACCAATCGTTTTGGCTGAAAGGGAAGTAGATTTTGGTAAAAGAACACAACAAAAACCAGTATATGGTGCCGGGAGCATTTGGTTAACCTTTGAGGCTATGAAAAAAGTAAACCGACCAGAAGGTGATGAAGCCTGGGAATTCTATGATTCTTCTAGAGAGATTGCCTGGAAAACAGGAACCAGCTTTGGTAATAGGGATGCCTGGGCAATTGGTGCTAGCCAAAAGTATGTGGTAGGAATTTGGATTGGCAATGCCGATGGAGAAGGACGACCAGAACTCACAGGATTAAATTCGGCTGCACCTGTTTTATTTGATGTATATAATCTATTGCCAAAATCTAAGTGGTTCCCTGCTCCTTATGATGATCTAATTACTGTTACGGTCTGTACTAAAAGTGGTTTTTTGGCGGGTAGTAATTGTCCAACCAAACTAATAGATGTTCCCGTTTCGGAAACCAGAACCAAACCTTGTCCATACCATCAATTAGTACACTTGGATAGGACAAGGCAATACAGAGTAAATTCTTCTTGTGAACCTGTTGGTAATATGATTCATGAATCTTGGTTTGTTCTACCACCGTTACAAGAGTATTTTTTTAAAACAGCTAATTCTGATTATCGATCCTTACCACCATATCGACCCGATTGTATAAAAGAATCTCAGGAACGAATGGATTTTATTTTTCCAAAACCTAATAGTAGTGTATATTTACCTAAAGGATTTGATGGTAAAACTAATGAGGTAATTCTTAAAATTGCACATACAAATCCCGAAACCCGTGTATTTTGGTATATAGATCATCAATTTGTTGGCACAACTAAGCAGTTTCATGAAATGCCTGTAGCCCCTAAACCAGGAATACATATTATTACCGTTTTAGACGAAAAAGGAAATGAATTAAAACGGAAAATAGAAATCAAAGATTGATTTTGATTTAATCCCGTAATTACTCTGTTTTTTCCACGTAAGCAATCTAAAACAAGTTGTTAACAAAATTGTAAAACATTGCAATTTTGTGTTAAAACAACTTATTTGTTAAATTTTGAACAATTCTCTTGTTATCTTAGAATCAACATTTTACAAACTAGCTAGCGTTAATTATTAACGTATAACTCAAACTTAACTCTTAAAACCAATGAAAAATGCAATTTTATTGCTTGTCATATTGTTATGTTCAAGCATTACCGCCTATTCCCAAATAGGCCAAGGAGGAGAACCTTTGTTCTCTAATGAACGTGTTTCAAAATCAAGTCAAATTCCTAATGTCACATTACCTAAACTAGATATTGCTAAACTACTAAAGGAAGATGCATTAGAATCAAGTAAAGACGTACCAATGCGTTTTGCGTATGCTCATAAAACGAATCTTAATCCGAAAAATTCTGGAAAATGGTATACCAATTCGAAAGGTGACCGATATTGGTTGATTGAGATTGAATCGAAAGGAGCATTGTCACTTAATCTTACTTTTTCGAATTTCAAAATTCCTGAAGGAGGTAAATTATTTGTCTATAACAGAGACAAATCTGATGTTCGTGGCGCATTTACTTCTGCTAATAATAAAAACTCAAAACGATTGGGTTTAGCTCCTGTAAAAGGAGACAAAATCATAGTAGAATATTTTCAACCGGCTCAGGTAAAACAACAACCAGATCTAAACATTTCTGCAGTTGCCCATGATTATAGAGGAATAATGAGCATGGCAAAAAACTTTGGAGATTCTGGATCTTGTAATAACAATGTAGTTTGTGCAGAAGGAGATCCATGGAGAGATCAAATCAGATCAGTAGCATTAGCAATTTTAGGAAATGGAACCAGATGGTGCTCTGGATCTTTAATGAATAATACTGCAAATAATGGAACACCATATTTTTTGACAGCAAATCACTGTACATCTGGTCGTGACGTGACCAACTGGGTATTTGTTTTTAACTATGAATCTCCTGGGTGTAGCAATAACTCTGACGGGTCAACTAGTCAGTCTATTTCTGGTTCTCAAATGATGGATAGCGGCTCAGGTTCAGATTATGCATTATTAAAACTTTCTTCTACACCACCTTCTGCATATAATGTATATTATTCGGGATGGGATGCCACGGGAAGTATTCCTACTCAAACTACAGGTATTCATCACCCTGCTGGTGATGTGAAAAAGATATCATTTGATAGTGATCCATCTTCAATCACATCGTATTATGGAGGATCAGGATCAGGAACTACCCACTGGAGAGTAAGTGATTGGGATGATGGAACCACAGAAGGAGGATCTTCTGGATCTCCTCTCTATGATCAAAATAAAAGGGTTGTAGGTCAATTGCATGGTGGAGACGCTGCTTGTGGTAATAACTCACCAGATTGGTATGGTCGCCTCTCGGTGACATATCCAAATATTTGCCAATGGCTGGCTCCTGGATGTACTACCAAAATAGTGGACGGATATAACCCTGGCAGTGGCGGAGATACACAGGCACCTTCTGCTCCTGCGGGATTAAGTGCTTCTAATGTTGCAGCAACTTCTGTATCACTTTCATGGAATGCCTCTACCGATAATGTTGGGGTGACTGGATATGATGTGTATCAAGGGAATTCAATTGCCACATCGGTAACCGGTACTTCTGCAAATATTACGGGATTGACTGCTAATACAGCATATCAATTTAGAGTAAAGGCCAAAGATGCAGCAGGAAATATTTCTGGATTTAGTAATACAGTTAATGTAACTACTACAGGCGGTGGTGGAGTTACTTATTGTTCTGCAAATGGAAATAATGCTTCTGAAGAATATATTAGTAGAGTGCAACTAGGATCTATTGATAAAACTTCTACCGCAGGAAGTGGAGGATATAGCGATTTTACATCAGAATCTACAAATCTATCAAAAGGAAGCTCAAATACGATTACGGTAACACCTACCTGGGCAGGTACAACATATAGTGAAGCATATAGAGTCTGGATAGATTATAATCAAGATGGTGATTTTACAGATGCCGGAGAACAAGTCTGGACACAATCTGCAACTCAAAACGCAACCGTAAGCGGAAGCTTTACAGTACCTTCGTCTGCTACCAACGGAACGACTAGAATGCGGGTTACTATGAGATATAATACATCTCCTTCTCCTTGCGGATCATTTAATTATGGAGAGGTCGAAGATTATACTGTTGTGATTGGTGGATCAGTAGTTGCTAAACAAAATAATAATGTAACACTTTATCCTAATCCGGCTAGAGATATACTAAATATATCTTTCAAGACGCAATCAAAAGAAATCTCATATTCGGTAATAGATATTTTAGGAAAAACAATTATCTCGGTATCAGGTAAAAATCAATCTACCATAGATGTTGGACATTTGAAACAGGGAATTTACTTTCTGAAATTTACCGACGGAAACAATCAATATACTAAACGCTTTGTGAAGCGATAAAGTCAAACTAGCTAGCTTAGTATGTAAAATATGAAAAAGAGAGTGGGATTCCTGAGTTTTATCAGGAACTCACTCTTTTTTATTTACTTACCTCAAAGGAAATCCTTTTGCTGCCCACCAAGGATGTATTTCGATAGTTAGACGGCCGGATTTTACCATAGGATCCATGTTAGCCAAGCTATCTGCCATTTTTTGTGTTGGTGTATTGTAAATTGTGATTCCACGAATATCACCATCATCTCCAAAAGGTCCCGAAATATCGGCGTATCCTTCTTTATACATTCTACCAAGATGTCCAAGATGTAATTTTTGTAAACTATCTGCTTCTTCCTTATTTTGAGAACGATTGGGGCCTTTTTTTAAGAAAGCAATAAAATACTGTTGCATAATCACGGTATCTCCGGTTTCTTCATCTATATAATCAAAGATCTTAAAGCCATTTTTTTGCAACTTTTCCTTGATTGATTTTACTGAAGGTTCAATTTCTTCGGTAACCTCTTTTGTAGTCTCCGATTGTGGAATGCTTTCTTCTTTAGGTTGTTGTTTACAAGAGAAAAGGAATAGTAATGCAAAAAATATGAGTAGTTTTTTCATCTTAATGAAGCTTTTAGTCATTTCTGGTGTTAAAATAATGAATTTTACTCGAATTGGATGGTGTTTCAATTTAGTAACCAAAACATAATCAGATAGTGATTTTAAATGTAGTCCCCTTACCTAGAGTACTTTCTACATGAACCTTAGCATTGTTCATGTCTAAAAAATCTTTGGTGATCAATAAACCTATACCTGTACTACTTTCTCCTCCTGTACCTTCTTTTTTATGAGTCTTATTGTATTCAAAAAGCCTATTTAATTCATCAGGGTTCATACCGATTCCTGTATCTTCGATTTCAATAAGGTGTTTGGTTTTGGATTGATGTAGTCGTACTTGAATTTCTCCCTCTTTTTGAGTGTATTTTATAGCATTAGAGATGATATTTCTTAAGCTGGCCAAAATCATATTCTTATCTGCATGAATATAGGTGTCATTGGTAAAATAATGTGTAGAAAACTTTAGGCTTTTTAGGTTTATAATAGGCTGAAAATATTCAGTAATATTTTCAAATAACTCGATAATACTGAATAGAGATTTTTCTGGTTTTAACGCTAATAAATCATTTTTAGACCAACTAATAAGGTTTTCTAAGGTAAAATGAATAGAGGTGGTATTTTGCTCAATAGATTTTATAATTTCTTTTAATTGAGTTTTGTCATAGCTTTCAAAGTCTTCTAAGACTAGTTTCAGAAGTACATCCATAGTTCCTATTCCTCCTCTTACATCATGGGATATTAGAGACAGGAATTTTGACTTCATGATATTAAGTTGTGTTAGTTGAGTATTTCTTTTAGAGAAAGAATAAAAAAGTAATACAAGTAAAGAGGTGAATACTACTCCAGCTATTAGAATGATTAAAGGATAAGATGTTCTTTCGTTTTTTATATATGTAATTGTAGGATCGGCGACTAACACCCATTTTTTCCCCCATAAGATTGGTAAATCAAATTGATGTGTGAAATTTATCTGGGCATCGACTTGTTTAGATTGATAGGTAAATAAGGTATCTTTAGAAATTCCGTCTTTTTGATTTAGTAACGACATCCGAATTTCTTTAGATATATTGGTGTTATTAGCAGCTTCAAAGATTTTCGAAAATTTGAAAACCCCAAGTACAAATCCTTTAAGGTTTTTTGGGTCGTAGTTTTTTTGAGATTCATTATCAATAAAAATAGGCAGAAAAGCTAAGCATCCTTCTGGATTTGTTTTTTCTTGCACTAATTTCACATTTCCGCTAATAAGGGGTTTACCCAATAATTGTGAGGATTTAAGAGTGTTATACCGCTCTTTTTCTGAACCTAAGTCATATCCAAAAGCATTTTTGTTTTTTGCGAAAGGATCAACATAATAGACAGGAAAATATTCTTTTCTGATTTTTGCATTTACCAATTGATTAAAACTGTCTTTTTCTGAAAAGCTAAAATCAGAAAATTCTTGTTGATGCTTTTTCTCATAAAAGGACCTCATTTCATGTTTTACCCAGGGAACCCATTCTAAAGCCAAAAAACTACTATTTCTTTTACGTATAGATTGAGATTCTGTAATAAACATTTGATAACTAGGGATCTCGTTTGATTTGAATAATGTGGCTAGTGTGTGTAAGGAGACTAGGTTTAACTCAAATTCTCTGTGCAGAGATGCTGCAAATTGATCAACTTCATTCTTGAATTTGATTTCAATTTTTTTTTGCTCGAGGATATAATAGGATCTTGCCAGAAGTATTGAGAGTGATAATCCTATAGCCCAAATAACAGGAATACAATATTTAGAATCAATAAGGGATTTTAAATAATACCGTTTTCTTTTCATAATTTTTAGAAGCTCAATAGATCTTTTATATTAATGGGGTTGTAGTAGTAAAAAGAAGAACTCTTCAGATGTTTTGAAAAGGGATATAAGCTTCAGAATTCTTAATAGGGGTAACTTTCTTAATAGGGATAATTTAAAGATAGTAATTATTATGTTGATTATGATGAATAGAAGATGTAAATTTTATTTTTTTATTATTGATTTACAGTTGTTTATGTTGTGTTATTGTAGTAACTTTAATACAAACATTATATCCCTATTATTCTGATGTTTTACCTTACCCTGAGACCGGTTTTTTAATAGTAAAAACAAATAACTACAATGATAGTTGTATTAGGCTACCTCATTAATAAATTTAAATGTCAAAATTTCATATAATGCTGTAATGACAATACGATGAAAACAAGTTCTGTATATATAAAAAAAAATGTACTTAATAATGATCTTATCACAATAGTAAATGATAATGGATATTTTGTTGAGTCAAACCCTCAGTGGTCTGTTTTATTAGGATATAGTAAAAAGGAATTGTTAAGTATTCCTTATTTAACTTTGGTGCACTATGAAGATAGGAGTAAGGCCAAACAAGCAATCGAGAACCAACTACAAACTCCTAACTCTAAACCATTCATAGTTAGACTTATTAGTAAAATGGGAGATATAATATGGTTAGAATCTATTATAACCAAGATAGGATATGAAGAAGGCTTTTTACTAATTGCAAAAGATATAACTCAAAAAAAAACAGAAAAATCTTCAATAGAAGCAGATTTAATTGCTCTAAAACTTAAAAATAGACAATTAGAAGATCTATTTAATTTAAGCCAGGATTTAATAACCATTTCAAATCCTGAAGGGTATTTTACCAAATTAAACCCGCAATGGAGTAAAACTATGGGATATACCGAAACAGAATTAATGGATAAACCTTACTTAACATTTGTGCATCCAGATGATCAACAAAATACTGTTGCAGAAGCAGCAAAACAATTTGATGGGACTACCATATTTAACTTTAGGAATAGATACCTTACTAAAGCAGGAGAAATTGTTTGGTTAGATTGGAACGCCACCGCATTAGATCATACCGGAGAAGTATTTGGAATTGCCAGAAATATTACAAAAGCCATTAGACAAGAACAAAAAATAGAAGCGACATTACAGGAATTGATAGCAAAAAATAAGCAATTAGAGGACTATGCCTATATTACCTCTCATAATTTAAGATCACCAGTGGCTAATATTTTTATGCTTACCAAATTTTTGGAAGAAAGTACGCTTACCGAAGAGCAAATGAATTATACAGATATGATCAAAAACTCTGCAGAGGTACTTAATAAAACAATGAAAGATTTGATAAACGTTGTGCAGATTAATGAATCTACAGATATGACTATTCAAAATATTTCTCTTCAAGAAACATGTATAGAAGTAAAAAGGCAATTAAGTGCAAAAATCATGGAGACTCAGGCAAAAATCATTACTGATTTTAAAGTTGAAGAAATTTCCTATTCGATTGCTTATTTAAGAAGTATATTTCTTAATCTTATTTCAAACTCACTAAAATACTGCTCTTCCAAAAGAAACCCTGTCATTCATATTTCTTCTGAAAAAGTGAATAATAGAATTCAACTAATATTTAAAGATAATGGATTGGGAATTGACTTAGATAAATATAGAGATAAAGTGTTTGGGTTTAGAAAAACGTTTCATAAAAATGCTGGCGCCAAAGGATTAGGGCTTTTCATAATTAAAAATCAAATCGAAGCCTTAAAAGGGACAATAGCTATTGATAGCGAACTTGATAAAGGAACTAAATTTACTATAAATATTGTGTTATGATTAAGGAGAACCATATTTTATGTCTAATAGATGATGATAACATTCACCAGTTTATCATAAAAAAAATCGTACATAAGCTTAGCCCTAATCAAAAACTACTTGTATTCTCTAATGGAGAAGAAGGTATTAATTTCATAAGATCAACAATTGGGAAAATAGAGAAGTTACCAGATTTAATTTTACTAGACATAAATATGCCTGTTATGGATGGTTGGGGATTTCTGGAAGAATTCGTTACAATCACTCCAGAAATTAAAAAAGATATTATTATTTACATCTTATCATCGTCAGACAATCCAACAGATACAGAAAAAGCTAAAGAATTTGAATTGGTTTCTGGATATCTTATTAAACCTATTAATGAAGATCAATTAGAGTCACTATTAGAAAGTGTCTGACTTATACATTAAGTCTCTATTGTCATCAAACTCATATCTATGCTAGATAACCCCATCAAGTATATTTGTATTTGATGGGAGTTATTTTTATCATGCATACTATCTAGTGGTATATACTAATCCAAATGAAAAAACAGATTCTTTATTATAATTTCTACCATCTAGAGTAGTACTGTAACCAGCAGAAATACCTAAAGCGTTTTTGTAAACGGGAACATAAAAATCGAAAGAAAGATTAGTGAAATCTACTTCGGTTTCTGGTAAGATAGCGGGTCCTCCTGCATTACCAAATTCTGGGGTGCCAATATCATATCCCGACATAGAGTTTTGTATGTCGAGTTTAGCATGTACATAAAGAAATTTATTATAGTACCCTATTTTGGCACTGTACAACATAGCATTAGGAATATCAAAATCATTACTGTTACGTATACTATATCCTAATTGTAGTTCACTAAATATTTTAAACGGAGTGGTATATTGAAATATAGCTGAACCATTAACAGTGGTAGCTTCATTACCTAGAGAAAGTACGCCTCCTCCTTTATAATTCCCTACAGGAAATGTTACTCCAGAAGCACCTCCTAGGGTTATCTGGGAAGAGTTGTCAAATTTTTTCTCCAAAACTCTGGCTTTTAGAAAAATCCCTAAATCCTGAATACCATCTACCTGTGCTACATTTTGAACGGGATCAAGTGCTCCATCTTCACTTTCGACACTAATATATGGTAGAGTAACGGTTGTAGATAACCAGTTTGTGATGGCATATTGGCTATAAAAAGAAATAATAGATGAAGAAATTTCTCCTAAACCAGCAGGGTTTCCTTCAGATAATGTAGACCCTCTATAGAACTGATCATAACTCTTGTATCCATAACTGGGGGCTAAGGTAAAAGAATTCTTTTTAGGGTAAAATCCGTTTACAGGAACTTGTCCTATCACATTTAAAAATGGGAAAATACATAATGTGATCCCTATTAGGGATCTTTTAGATTTGTGCAACATAACTGTAATTTTGGTTAATAAATTAGTTGGCTTAGCCGTGCTTATTCAGTTCACCTTACCAATATTACATGTTACTCTTTTGTTAAGATTTATTAAAGCAATGTTAATAGAAGTCAAAAACTTATTGATCTTACTTTTTTACCATAATAAGTGTGGTTTTTACTTGATTGAGAAAGAATATTAAGATGTATACTTGTTTAACAAAATGAGAATCAATTTATAATACTTTTATTTTTATATATTGATAACAATGTTCTTTAAATCCTTCATTTTCGGCATGTTGTAATGACATTATCTTCATGCAAAACTCATCTTTGTTGATCCAAAAAATACTATTCTCTTCTTGTGAATGGAACCATCCTTGAAAATTAACCATCAATCTCAATATATACTTGTTTTTTTCTATATCAAATAACTGTAGATCTGTCGGTTCTATAGTTTGTCCATCTATAGAAGCGGTGATCATTTTTTTCCAATTTGGCGAAATAATTGGTTTTTCGGCAAGAGTATCTTTTCTGGCCGTAGCCTTATTAATTAATAAATGTTCACTATATCCTATATAATCTCCTCGAATCACATAGACGTTTAAACTATCTATAGCTCCTAAATAATGATAAGACGCATAACCCATATCTTTTTCTCGTATATCTAGCAATGTAATAACGCCCTGATCAGTAGGCAAATCTATTTTCCCATTGTTTTTTTTAATCTCTAACGTATCTTCTTTTATTGTTATGAAGTTGTTTTGTCTTTGTTTTAACTCTTCATAAGTTTTTTTTGAGATTAACTCTAAAATAAGATATTTATCTATATCACTATCCTTATTATATGAACGAGTAGAGTTTAAATCAGTATTAGATAATCGATATGGCATTGGGTTTTCTCTGGTTAAGAATCCATCAAAAACATAGCCTTTTATACTGGTGGTTTCTTTTGAATCTATTAATACCCATTTACCATCAATTGTTTTTGTGCCTTCTTTAACCTGAAAAGTTTGATGAGTCTCTTCAATAATTTCAACAGGAGTCCCGTAATCCAAAGTACTTATCTTTTCGGCATTAATATCAGGCTGTTTTCGTACACTAAGCCCGTTAATAGCTGTTATATAATGAAATATAGTATTGTCAATTTTTTCTGAAGATGCTTCTATGTTGTTTTGACGATCATTTTTATGCTCATCCCGTTTATCTTTTGTACTACTACTATCTTTACAGTTCAAGAAAGACATAACAATAAGTAGTAACATGATCAGATTTAAAAGCTTCCTCATTCTATTAGTTTTTAAAATATTTTAAAGTAAAAAATGATTTACCAGGTTTTGTATGGCTTTTTACTTAATTGAGAATTATAATATCTTCTATCACCTGTAACTTCTTTTCCTAACCAATCTGGTTTTAGGAATGTTTCATTTTCATTGTCTAATTCAATTTCGGCTATGATGAGATCTTTGTTTTCTCCAAAGAATTCATCGACTTCGTAAATGTGATTTCCCAGAGGGATTTCATATCGTATTTTTTCTATAATTCCTTTTTCACATAAAAGCATTAATTGCTCTGCATCTGATACATCGATTTCTTTTTCCCATTCAAATCGTGAAGTCCCCGAAGTATTACCAATTCCTTTTACGGTGATAAAGGCATATTCTCCTCTGATTCGTATACGAACTGTTCGTACTGGATCGGTATTTAGAAATCCCTGTATGATGCGAGTACTTTTTTGTGCTTCATTTTTAAATGTTTGAGAGGTAACCAGGAATTTACGTTCGATTTCAATCATGATTAATTATTCGATTATTTCAGACGATGTAGAAATGTTTTATAATCAGAGATAAAGATATTATAATTTGAATGATCAATATCTATTATTTTTGTAAAGTGGAAGAGTTGGGTACATATAGAAAAATCATACATGTCGATATGGATGCATTCTATGCTTCGGTAGAACAATTGGATAATCCCGAACTTAGAGGAAAGCCGTTAGCCGTTGGCGGCGGTGGAAAACGAGGAGTGGTTAGTGCAGCCAGTTATGAAGCCCGAGTATTTGGTGTGCGATCTGCTATGCCTGGTTTTAAAGCAAGAAAACTTTGTCCTGATCTGATTTTTGTTCGACCTCGATTTGATCGGTATCAAGAAATTTCTTCTCGAATCAGGAAAATATTTTTTGAGTATACAGATTTGGTAGAGCCTTTATCACTGGATGAGGCTTATCTGGATGTTACCGAGAATAAAAAAGGCAATCCCAGTGCAACACTTATTGCTCAGGAAATTAGAAAACAGATTTTTGATGAGATAGGATTAACTGCTTCTGCAGGAATATCGATTAATAAATTTATTGCCAAAGTAGCAAGTGACTATAATAAACCTAACGGACAAAAAACAGTAAACCCCGAAGAAGTAATTGAGTTTCTGGAAGGTCTGGATGTTAAAAAATTCTATGGAGTAGGTAAAGTCACCCAGGCTAAAATGTATCAAATGGGGATTTATACCGGTAAAGATTTAAAATTAAAATCAGAAGAGTTTCTTACTCAGCATTTTGGTAAATCAGGAGGGCACTACTACCGTATTGTACGAGGAATTCATTTAAGCGAGGTAAAACCCAACCGTGAGCGTAAATCCCTGGCAGCAGAACGTACTTTTAGCGAAAATATAGCTTCAGAAATCTATATGCTCGAGCGATTAGAAAGTATTGCAGAAGAGCTTCAAAAACGTCTTAAACGAAGCAAAGTTGCCGGTAGAACGGTGACTCTAAAAATAAGATATAGTGATTTTACGCTACAGACCCGTAGTAAAACATTGCCTTATTTTGTAAGTGATACCAATATCTTATTAGAAACCGCAAAAGAGTTGTTGTATCAGGATAAGATGAAGGATTCTGTTCGATTATTAGGGATTTCACTATCTAATCTCAATACAGGTAAGGAGAAGAAAAAAGAAAAGGAAAAAGAAGAAGTAGAGATTATTCAGTTACGATTTGATTTTTAAAACTATATTGAGAATAACTTTTTTAGCATAAAAATCACTATTCTCGGTAGTCCTACTAAACTTACCGAAGTACAATTCTTCTTTTAGTCGAATCACTCGAATGGATATAATTTTAGATCAAATCTCGCACAAAATATCTGCGGCTCGTTTTAACGTTTCTTCGGTTTTAGCAAAGCAAAACCGTAGTACTTTATCGTCTTTTTGATTTAAGTTAAAAACGGATACCGGGATAGATGCAATTTTATATTCTTTGGTTAACCTTTCAGCGAAAGCTACATCATTTTCATCAGTAATAGCAGAATAATCTAATACCTGAAAATAAGTTCCTGATGCAGGAATAAACTTAAAACGAGAATCGGTAATCATAGATAGGAAAAAATCCCGTTTTTGCTGATAAAAATCCGGAAGGGAAAGATAATGCTCCGGAACTTTTAAATATTCGGCCAAGGCATATTGCATAGGATGACTACTAGAAAAAACATTAAATTGATGCACTTTTCTAAATTCTGTCATTAATTCTTTTGGAGCCAGGCAATACCCCATTTTCCAACCGGTAGTATGAAATGTCTTTCCGAAAGAAGCAGTAATAAAAGCACGTTCGGCTAGTCCGGGAAATAATGCAGCACTTTGATGTTTCTGATCATCAAAAATGATGTGCTCATAAACTTCATCACTCAATAAAATGATATCTGTGTTCTTAATTAGTTTTTCTAACTGAAGCATATCTTCTTTTGATAAAATACTACCACTGGGATTATGAGGTGTGTTAATAATGATCATTTTGGTTTTGGAAGTGATTTTAGAAGCCACTTCTTGCCAATCAACGCTAAAATTAGGAGCAGTTAATTGAACTGGAACGATTGTTCCTCCATATAATTTGATTGATGGTTCATACGAATCATAGGCAGGTTTAAATATAATTACCTCATCCCCAGGATGTATAAAAGCCGAAATAATAGTAAAAATTGCCTGTGTAGCACCAGAGGTTATCGTAATATCGGTTTCGGGATGATAATGACTGCCGTATAGCGCGTTGGTTTTTTTAGTTATAACTTCTCTTAAAGAAAGCGATCCAGGCATTGGCGCATATTGATTATACCCGTTTTGCATGGCCCGAGTTACCAAATTAATTAGTTCTGGACTTGCTTCAAAATTAGGAAAACCCTGAGACAGATTTAACGCTTCATGTTTATGAGCTAATTGACTCATTACTGTGAATATGGTAGTTGAAACCTCTGGAAGTTTGGAATTGATATTTTGCATAAGGTAAAATTAGCATAATTGTAAAAAAAAGCGTTGTTTTTTGTTTAAAGTTAATACTGTATTTCAAACGTTTTAGTGCTTAGCGATAAACAAAGCCTCTTTCTTTTTTATATTCATTATAAATAGCGAAATAAACCCAAGGTAAAGCTTGGCTAAAAAAGCATTGAACCCTATTTTTGCTTCACAACTAATTAAACATTTTAAATAATGGGTGGATTGATAAAATCTTCAATAGCTAGAAAAGTTGCGATGGCACTTTCAGGACTTTTCTTAGTTTTTTTCTTATTACAACACTTTACTATCAATTTTACTTCAATTTTCAGCGCTGATACGTTCAATGAGATATCTCATTTTATGGGTACAAATCCGTTAGTTCAATTTGTATTGCAACCTGTTTTAATTTTTGGAGTAGTGTTTCATTTTGTGATGGGGTTTGTATTAGAAATCAAAAACAAAAATGCCAGAGCGGTTAAGTATGCAAAATATAATGGAGGAGCTAACGCTTCTTGGATGTCTAGAAATATGATTTATTCTGGATTAGTGATTCTTGCATTTTTAGGATTACATTTCTATGATTTTTGGGTTCCGGAAATAGTACATAAATATGTAGAGTTTGCTCCAGAGGATCCTACACGATATTATCATGAATTGACTGAAAAGTTTGAAAGCCATATTCGTACGATATTATATGTGCTTTCTTTTGTGTTTTTGGCATTGCATTTATGGCATGGGTTTGCGTCTTCGTTTCAATCCGTAGGATTTAATAATAAATACTCGGTAGCAGCAACTAAATTTGCTAAGGTGTTTGCAATTGTAATTCCTTTAGGTTTTATAATTATTGCATTAACACTTCATCTTAATTATGTGCTAAATCATTAAAAACACCACTATTATGTCAATTTTAGATTCTAAAATACCTGAAGGTCCACTGGCAGATAAGTGGACAAATTATAAAAATAAAATTAACCTGGTTAACCCTGCGAATAAACGAAATATAGATGTTATCGTTGTTGGTACAGGATTAGCAGGAGGAAGTGCGGCTGCTACATTGGCCGAGCTTGGATATAATGTAAAAACATTCTGTTATCAGGATTCTCCTCGTCGTGCACATTCGATTGCAGCACAAGGAGGAATTAACGCAGCAAAAAACTATCAGGGCGACGGTGATTCTGATTACCGGTTGTTTTATGATACCGTAAAAGGAGGAGATTATCGTTCTAGAGAGGCTAATGTATATCGATTGGCTGAAGTTTCAGGAAATATTATCGATCAGTGTGTAGCACAAGGAGTTCCTTTTGCACGCGAATATGGCGGATTGTTAGATAACCGTTCTTTTGGAGGGGTATTAGTATCTCGTACATTTTATGCCAAAGGACAAACAGGGCAGCAATTACTTCTAGGAGCATATTCTGCAATGAATCGCCAGATTAACAGAGGAAAAATACAAGCTTTTAACCGTCACGAAATGTTAGATTTAGTGAAGATTGATGGAAAAGCTCGTGGAATTATTGCTCGTGATCTGGTTACAGGAGAAATAGAACGTCATTCTGCTCACGCCGTGGTATTGGCTAGTGGTGGGTACGGAAATGTATTCTTCTTAAGTACCAATGCAATGGGGAGTAACGTAATGGCAGCGTGGAGAGCACACCGTAGAGGAGCTTTTTTTGCGAATCCTTGTTATACCCAGATTCATCCAACTTGTATACCTGTATCGGGAGATCATCAGTCTAAATTAACGTTGATGTCTGAGTCACTGCGTAACGATGGACGTATATGGGTACCAAAAAGAAAGGAAGATGTAGAAGCAATACGTGAAGGTAAATTAAAACCAACACAGTTATCAGAAGAAGAAAGAGATTACTATCTCGAACGTCGCTATCCAGCTTTTGGTAATCTGGTACCACGTGATGTAGCTTCGAGAGCAGCAAAAGAACGTTGTGATGCCGGTTTTGGAGTGAATAAAACAGGAGAAGCTGTATATCTGGATTTCGCATCAGCGATCCAACGATACGGAAAAGAAAAAGCAATGACTTCGGGTATGCATAACCCTTCTAAGGAAGAAATTACGAAGATGGGAGAGGAAGTTATCGAAAGTAAATATGGAAATCTATTTCAGATGTATGAAAAGATTGTAGATGAAAATCCATATAAATCTCCGATGATGATCTACCCTGCAGTACATTATACGATGGGAGGTCTTTGGGTTGATTATAACTTACAAACCACCATACCAGGATGCTATGCTGCAGGAGAAGCCAATTTCTCTGATCACGGTGCAAACCGCCTTGGTGCATCAGCATTGATGCAAGGGCTAGCAGACGGATATTTTGTGTTGCCATATACGATTGGGGATTATTTATCTAGTGATATTCGAACAGGAAAAATCCCAACAGATACACCAGAGTTTGATCAAGCCGAAAAAGAAGTGAAAGATCGAATCGAGAAGTTAATGGGTGGATCAGGAGAACATTCTGTAGATTATTACCATAAGAAATTAGGTAAAATCATGTGGAATAAATGTGGAATGTCTCGTAATGAGAAAGAGCTAAAAGAAGCTATCGAAGAAATCGCAGTACTACGTGAGGACTTTTGGAAAAATGTAAAAGTTCCGGGAACGGTTAATAGTATGAATCCAGAACTGGAAAAAGCAGGAAGAGTAGCTGATTTCTTAGAATTAGGAGAATTATTTGCCAAAGATGCATTAAATCGAAATGAATCTTGTGGAGGACATTTTAGAGAAGAATCTGTAGAGCAATCTGGAGAACAAAAAGGAGAAGCTCTTAGAGATGATAAAAACTTTAAGTATGTAGCAGCGTGGGAGTATAAAGGAGAACCTAAAGATGCACAACTCCATAAAGAAGACCTGGTCTTCGAAAATATTGAATTAAAAACACGTTCTTATAAATAAAAAGCTATGAATCTTACATTAAAAATATGGCGTCAAAGTGATGCTAATTCCAAAGGAAAGTTAGTAGACTATAAAATTTCTGGAATAGAAGGAGACATGTCTTTTTTAGAAATGTTAGACGTGTTAAATGAAGACTTGATCAATAAAGGAGAAGAGCCTGTAGTTTTTGATCACGATTGTAGAGAAGGGATCTGCGGTGCTTGTTCATTACAGATCAATGGAGAACCTCATGGGCCAGACCGTTTGATAACTACCTGTCAATTACATATGCGTAAGTTTAATGATGGAGATACGATCTATATAGAACCATTTAGAGCTAAAGCATTCCCGGTAGTAAAGGATTTAATGGTAGATCGTTCTTCTTTTGAGCGTATACAGCAGGCAGGAGGATATATTTCTGTTAATACTTCGGGAAATACACAAGATGCAAATGCTATCCCTATTCGTAAAGAAGATGCAGACGAGGCTATGGATGCAGCAACCTGTATTGGTTGTGGTGCTTGTGTAGCAGCTTGTAAAAATGCCTCGGCAATGCTATTTACTTCGGCTAAAGTTTCGCAATTTGCGTTGCTACCACAAGGTCAGGTAGAAGCTACAGAACGTGTACTGGCAATGGTAAACCAAATGGATGAAGAAGGATTTGGTAACTGTACTAATACAGGTGCCTGTGAAATTGAGTGTCCTAAAGGAATATCATTAGAAAATATAGCACGTATGAATCGTGAATATTTAAAAGCAAGTATGAAAGGATAGTTATATTCGTTACAATTATAAAATAGAAACCGAAGTATATACTACTTCGGTTTTTTTATTGCATAATTTTTTCAAAATATTGATAATAAGCTGTTTCGTAGTAATTATTGGTCTCAATTGGCTGTTTTTAAGCATTTAAAGTTAGATTTAAGCCAGTTTCTTCATGAACGGGGGAGTAATCTTTTAAATCTTCAAAAAATAGACATATGCCCACCAGAATCATATTTTTGAGTATCGCGTTTATTCATTTATTTCTTGAGTTTGGATAGGTGTATTATCCAGTATGAGTGTGGTATCAATTTTTTTCTCCTGATATTCTTCTATTGCAAAACCTTTTTTGATAACTACAGCATCATTTATTACAAATGGTTTGGGCATCATATTTTTATTTCTCGAAGGGATTGAGAAATGTTCATTGGTAAGTAAGTCATAAGAAGATTCATATAACACAAATTTTGGTAGTGAGTCCTTATGAAACTGCATTTGTAATTCTAACGGTTGATTTTTACTTACATGATATGTAAGCAGGTTCTGACTCCATCTTTTTGTAAATGCATTGTAGGTCTTACCATTAGAGTAATCAAAATCTACTGCGGTTTCACCATTAACTCGTAAAGCATTAAAATTAAACAGGGTTTCGGTATATAAATCAACTCTTTGGATATCTCGTTGAGGAGCAATACATAACTCCAGATGTCTCAGGTTTCCGATTATAGTATCTTTACTAATGTCTAATTTTGGTTGTCTTATGCTTTTGATAGGAGCTTGATTGGCATAAGCAAAAGATCTTCGATATTTACTTTGTAGTGTGTTTACATTATAAGTTTCGGCAATGTTTTCTTCTGGGTTAATATAATTTTGTGTCCATGAATCAAGAATATTATCATAAGAAGCCCACACGGCCTTATTTTGATCAGCATCTAAGATGTAGACAAGACTATTAGGTTTTTGCCTTTTTTCTGTAAAATCTGATTTTATATGAGCAGCAATAAAGAAGACTAGACTTAGAAGGAGGCATAAATTACCAAATAAATTTTTTCTTTGATAAAACCCAAAAATAGGGATTAAAACACCAAATAATAGAACCGACAAGACAGAAGAAACAAAAAGGATTTTTAAGCCCAAAGCTACAGGAAAAGCCGCAATAAAAGGAGATATAATAAAGATAGCAGGTAACGCCAAAACAACCATTAATACTGAATTAGGTCTTTTTTGTCGAATAAGAACAACTAATGATATCAATCCAAATAATACGACAATTATAAAATAACTGGCACCTTTAAGGTATAAAGCCGCCATAGTACAAATAACCAACCAAATAAACAATGGCCCTATAAGTAAACTGGCTTGATTTTTACTTTTACTAAGTTTGGCATATACTTTAAAACAAATAGCAATTGATAATAATACAAAAACGGTGATATATTGATAACCATTATACGTAAACCCATGTTGAATTTCATTATAATGAGGATAGATGATCTTAATCAGTTGCCATCCACCAAAAGTTAATCCTCCTGCAAATATCAGGCATAAAAGAAAAGCACCTAATCCTATTAAAGCTTCTTTGAAATCTATTCGATATGCAAATTTTCCGTAAAAAATTAGTACTATAAATAAGATAATTGCAATAATCAATAAAGCATATATCCAACTAAAAGGGTATTTAACAAGATTAAAAATCGGAGCATTAAAATAAATATAGTCCCGATCAGACTTAAGTACACTTAGGTCGACCTCAGAAAAGTAGGAAAGTAGAGGCATTAAGTAACTTCCTTGATGTTGCAATGTGCTTAGATCTAGATTTTGCCATGTGTCATTGGCAGTATGGTAATCAAAGTGGTCATCTATAAACGCAAAATTGAAGCCTTCGATATCTCCTTGTTTTCTTAAAACCGTAAGATCGGTATCGTTAGGTAGCATTTTATAAATACTATACGCAAGAGAATTAGTAACAGGATATTTTGCACCAGCTTTAGAGAATTCGCTAATCATTTTTCCATTCTTACCATTAGTTTCTATAAGCATATAAGAATTACCACCACTTCCTCTGGCTTCAAAATTAAGAGCAAGTCCAACATCTTTGGCCCAGGGATGTTTTTTTACAAAAAGATCTGCTCCAATAAGCCCGATTTCTTCTCCATCGGTAATACAAATGATAATATCATTTTTAGGAACCTTATTTGTAGCCAAATACGCTCTGATTCCTTCAAGAATAGTTGCGACACCACTACCAGCATCACTAGCTCCGTATGAAGAATGTGGCGAACTGTCATAATGAGACATAAGCACCAGCGACTTTGTAGAATTACTACCCTTAATCTTTGCAATGATATTTTTGGGTCTGCTTATTGCTCCTCCTTTAGAAATAGAAGTGCCTTCTTGAATTTCGGGTTGCAATCCTAGTTTTTTTAATTCATCCAGGATGTATGTTTTTGTTTCTTCATGTGCCGAACTACCGAGATAGTGAGATTGTTTAGAGATATTTTTTACATGTTCTAAAGCCCGAAGTGTAGAGAATTCCTGTTTAGAGGTCTTGAGATCTGTTATTTTTTGTGGTCTACTACTGTAAAATGTGTAAACTAATGAAATAAAAAGGAGGAGCAACGTAAGTAAAGAGGGAAACTTTCGCATGTGTGAATATTGGTTTAGGCTAAAGGTAAGAAATAAGCTACAATTATTAAAAATATACCTTCCGAAATGATACTTGATGATTTCATTCAATAGTTAAAAAATGATATAGTTAAAGGTATAAAAATTACATTTTAATTACATTAAAATTAAAATCTAACTTGATTAAGTTATTGTAAATCACTATATTTAAGATTCACTAAATCACTAGATATTATGGGAATAATCAGTTTTCAAGGAGCTCGCTCTAAGACGAAGAAGCAGGATGAGACACTAATAAAAGTCTCTGATTATATGACAAGAGATTTGATTACATTTAGTCCTGGTCAACCAGTTATGGAGGTTATTGAGACATTAGTAAAGCATAAAATATCAGGAGGACCTGTGGTTGATGATAACAATCAATTATTAGGTATTATTTCTGAAGGCGATTGCATCAAACAATTAAATGAAAGCCGTTATTATAATATGCCTATTGAAGATACCAGAGTAGAAAAATTTATGGTTAAAGATGTAGAAACAATAGATGGTAATCTTAATATTTTTGATGCGGCCAACAAGTTTTTACAGACCAAAAGAAGACGTTTTCCTATTTTGGAAGATGGTAAGTTAGTTGGACAAATTAGCCAGAAAGATGTAATGAAAGCAGCATTAAAAATGAATAGCCAAAATTGGAGAAACCGGTAACCAAATAATAATAGAAGCTAAGAATAACGGATGTTGTAACCTTTAGTTCTTATCAGATCCCGTTATTCTAGTTTCGAAACCATCAATACTAACAGCATTCTTTTCTTTTCGATAATTCTCTAGTCGCTCCTCTCCTTGTTTTTCGGACCAGGATTTTAATTGTGTTCTTTCTTCTTTAAAATCCATAAACGGAACAGCATATCCACAAGAGGTTTGTACCATATCTACATGCATTTCAATAATTTGTCTTGAACCTACGATCTTAGGAAATAAATGAATATAATTATGATAAGTTTCATCTTGTTTATGAAATATGCTGGCAGTTCCGTAAAGTCTTAAGATTAAAGGTTTTCCTTCAAAAGCACAGAATAGAATGGTCATTCTATTATTTTTTATGACATGGGCAGCAGTTTCGTTTCCACTTCCTGTAAGATTTAACCATACAATTTTGTTTGGTCCAATAACCCGAAATGTATCCATTCCTTTAGGAGAAATATTAACCCGTCCTTTATTGGCTGCTGTTCCTACAAAGAAAATGTTTTGTTTTGCTATAAAATCTTTTAATTCTGAACTTATCTCTGTTAATATTTTTGCCATTTTCTTATGATTATAACCTATTTTTAGTCAGAGAATAGGGTTAATTTAATTTCTTTTTACAATTGCATAAAAATCATTTTCTAGCGGAAGGTATCCTTGATCATACACAAAATAATAGGTGTTTCCGGTTTTGGTAACATAGATACTGGTGAAATGCTGAAAATCAAACCCTTTAGCCATCAATTTTGTCTTAGTAGTTTTAGTTTTATCCTTTGGATTTAATTCTTCGAGAATGCGATAGTTTTTACGCAATAGATTGTTGATATTACGGATCAGATTTTTACTATCCTTATTGAGTTGATTGTTATATGCATTACGACAGTAATCACTACAGAACTTTTTATCTGCTCGACCAACAATTTTATCACCACATACCGGGCATTCTTTTTGCATCAGAATATAATTTGATATGAAGATACAATAAATATCCGTTTACAAATGATTAACACCAAATGTCAAAAGAAAATATCTTGTGCTAATCTGTAGGTGTTGGCGTGCGCTTCTATAATAGTTTTGATATCTGGAGAATAACCACCACCCATAGAACACATTACTGGGATGTCAAGATCTTTGCATGTCTGAAGTACAAATCTGTCACGTTCTGCACAACCAGACAGAGTACACCCTAATTTCCCTAATTTATCGGTAGATAAGATGTCTACACCACTCAAATAATACATAAAATCAGGTTCCTGGTCATTGATAAGTTGAGGGAGCGTTTCTTTTAGGATTTTTAAGTATTCGTGATCTTCGGTTTGATTGGGGAGTTCAATATCCAGATCTGATTTTTCTTTTTTGAAAGGATAATTGTTTGCTCCATGCATCGAGAACGTGAATACAGTATCATCATTTTCGAATATTTCTGCAGTTCCATTACCTTGGTGTACATCGAGATCTACGATCAGTATTTTTTTTGCTAAACCATGTTGCAAAAGATATCTGGCCCCAATTGCCTGATCATTTAATAGACAAAATGCTTCCCCACGATCTGTATACGCATGATGAGTGCCACCAGCTATATTCATGGCGATACCATGTTGCATAGCATATTGAGAAGCTTTGATAGTACCATCAGCAATAATTACCTCACGATCGATAAGCTCTTTTGATAGCGGAAAACCAATTTTTCTAGCTGTTTTGGGATCTAACGATAATTCGATAAGACTTTTATAATAGCCTTTTGTGTGGACTGTTAGAATAGGTGCTGCATCTGGAATATTAGGGGTAAAGAAATTCTCTTCTTTACAGGTTCCTTCATAAAGTAATTGTTTAGGCAATAACTCGTATTTAACCATCGGAAACCGATGCTTTTCTGGCAAAGGATGTGTATAGATCGGGTGATACGCTATTTTGAGCATATAACTTAACTAATAACTGCCCCGGGGTTTACTCCATCCTCGTCAGGATTTAAGAATACGAGTTTTCCTTCAGGTGTTTCGGTCATTAGGATCATTCCTTCACTTTCTACACCTCTTAATGCTCTTGGAGCAAGGTTAACCAGAACCGTTACCTTTTTACCTACAATTTCCTGTGGAGAAAAGTGTTCTGCTATACCTGAAACGATCGTTCTAGTATTAATTCCTGTATCTACTTTAAGTACTAAAAGCTTTTTGGCTTTTGGCATCTTCTCGGCTTCGATGATAGTCCCAACGCGAATATCTAATTTGGTAAAATCATCAAAAGTCGCTGTATCTTTTTGTGGTTCCACCACTTTATTTTCTGCTTCGTTAGCTTTTTTGGTTGCTTCCAATTTGTCTAGTTGTTTTTGGATTTCGGCATCTTCGATTTTAGAAAACAGCAATTCTCCTTTCTCAATTTGATGTCCTGCCGGAAGAAGTACCTCTTTTGTGGCAACTTCATTCCATGTAGATTCTTGATCAAGTCTCGAAAAACCAAGGATTGATTTTAATTTCCTTGAAGTGAATGGTAGAAATGGCTCTGATAGTGTAGCTAATGCAGATGCAATTTGCAATGCAACATACATAATAGTTTTGGTACGCTCTTCGTCTGTTTTAATCAATTTCCAGGGTTCTTCATCTGCCAGATATTTATTTCCTAATCGGGCAACATTTAGCAGTTCCTGACTGGCTTCTCTAAATCGATATCGTTCTATAGAACTTGCAATAACCGCGGGATAGGCTTTAAGTTCTGCTAAGGTTTGCTCATCAACTTCAGAAAAAGTATTTGGCGAAGGTACTACACCACCATAATATTTATTGGTTAATACAACTACTCGATTGATAAAGTTTCCGAATATGGCAACCAATTCATTGTTATTTCGTGCCTGAAAATCTTTCCAGGTAAAGTCATTATCTTTAGTTTCGGGAGCATTGGCAGTTAATGCATATCGCAATACATCCTGTTGATCAGGAAATTCTTCTAGATATTCATGTAACCAGACTGCCCAGTTTTTTGATGTAGAGAGTTTATTACCTTCGAGATTTAAAAACTCATTAGCAGGTACGTTTTCGGGGAGTATATAGCTTCCTTCTGCTTTAAGCATACTTGGGAAAATAATACAGTGAAAAACAATGTTATCTTTTCCTATAAAGTGAACTAATTTTGTGTTCTTATCTTTCCAGTAAGGTTCCCAGTCTTTTCCTTCTCGTGATGCCCATTCTTTGGTAGAAGAGATATATCCTATAGGAGCATCAAACCATACATACAGTACTTTTCCTTCTGCGCCAGCTACTGGAACAGGAATTCCCCAATCCAAATCACGTGTTACTGCACGAGGGCGTAATCCATCATCTACCCAAGATTTGATTTGGCCATATACATTGGTTTTCCAATCTTTTTTATGCCCGTCGAGAACCCATTCTCTTAGAAAACCCTCATATTGATCTAGAGGTAAAAACCAATGTTTGGTTTGTTTTAGAATAGGCTCTGCACCAGAAATTGTTGATTTAGGATTGATAAGGTCTGTTGCATTAAGAGAGCTACCACAATTTTCGCATTGATCACCATACGCCTCTTCGTGACCGCACTTAGGGCAAGTACCTACTACAAATCGATCTGCCAGAAATTGATCGGCCTCTGGATCATATAGCTGTTCTGATGTTTCTTCTATGAATTTACCATCATCGTATAGTTTCTTAAAAAACTCTGAAGCGGTTTCATGATGAATAGGGGCAGAGGTTCTTGAGTAATTATCAAATGAAATTCCAAAATCATTAAAAGACTTTTTAATGATGGTATGGTACTTATCTATAATTACTTGTGGTGAAACTCCTTCTTTTTTAGCTCGCATAGGGATAGCAGCGCCATGCTCATCACTACCACAAATAAAAGCAACATCATTGCCAGTCATTCTAAGGAAACGTGAGTAAATATCTGCTGGGATATAAACCCCTGCCAGGTGGCCTATGTGAATAGGGCCATTGGTATATGGTAAAGCTGCTGTAATTGTATATCTTCCCGTCGTGCTCATAATGCTAAAAAATAAGGCACAAAGGTAATAAAAACACTTGCAAAATGTAACCCTGCATCATCCAATTATTTTGAACGAATGCAGGGATTGTATTCATCTATTTTATGAAATCAAAATTGATTTACTATAATTACCATTATTGGTCTGAATCTGATATACATAAGGGCCAGTACTTAGCCTTGTGTTTGCAGATAGTTTTACATCAATAACATGTTCTCCTTCTGTTAATACCTCATTTCTTAAGGTAGCTACTTTTTGTCCTACCACGTTATAAAGTGCAATATCTACATGAGTGGTTTCGGGATTTGCAATATTTATATAGGTTTGACTGTCACTATAGGTAACAATGTGAGTGATTCCTTCTCCATCGATAGGGATATTAGGATTAATACCAGAGCAATTGAACCCTAAATCTAAGGATTCAAAAGAACTACCCAAAAGGACTCTTCCTACAGTATTTTCATCAATACATAACCAATCTTTCATTACCGTGGCATAAACCTGCCTGAAATCTGTAGTGTTAAATACATTACCTCCACGGGTTAAGTTCGATAAATCAGGATGTTCTCCAGCAAAACCGTTTCCGTTAAGGGCAGAGCCAAAAAACATGGTTGGTGCTGCAGTACCATGATCTGTTCCCAGAGATCCATTTTCTCTAAATCGTCTACCAAACTCAGACATAGTCATAGTAAGTACTTTATCATCCCATCCTGCTGCGGTAAGATCTTTATAGAAGTTACTCACGGCTTCAGAAAATGAATTAAGAAGCTCCTGGTGTCTTTGTATTTGATTGTTATGAGTGTCGAACCCACCTAAAGTCACTAAATATACTTTGGTTCCCAGGTTTCCTTTGATTAACCTGGAAATAATACTTAATTGTCTACCCAGGCTATCATCAAGGTATCCTCCAAAATCAGTAGATCGTTCATATGCTGCACTAATTACATCGGCATAGGTAAATGTAGTGTTTGTAACTTCTCTAAGATGTCGTACTCTGTCATCATAAGTACATTCTCCAAGACCATCTGTACTATACGAAGTCCCGTTTTCTGCAATCTGTAGTAATCTTCTGGGATCAGAAACGGCAAAAGAGAAATCATTCTCTGGCCCTTTAAAAATTAAGTTCCCTATACTTCCTATTTGTATGGAAGGAGGGCTGGCTGGTGGGTTAAAAATATAATCGGGGTAAATTTCCTGAAAATATCTTCCCATAAAACCAGTTCTATCTTCTTCTTCTAAGTTAGTATTGGCATAGATATCAGAACCTCTAAAATGAGATAAAGATGAATCTTCGTATCCTACACCATGAACGACTCTCATTTGACCATCACCCCAAACACTTTCTAATTTGTTCATTGGTTTTGGCATGGCATAATCATCATCAAGTGTAATAAATTCACTTGGAGGGATTTTTATAAGAGGCCTGGCATTGGCATAAATATCATAATCATAAACAGGGATAATGGTATTAAATCCATCATTACCTCCTTGTAATCTAACAAGAATTAAAATATTGTCATTTGGTGCCTGACTAAGGGCTATTGATAAAGGGGAAGGTCGTGAAACCGAAAGAGGTGTATTACCCAACATCATTGATCCGCCACCAACAAGGCCTAATGCCTGAAGGAAAGATCTTCTGTTCCATTTTATATGGTCTTCTGTATTACAAGACCCGTCTTTTTTTATATTTTGGGAGTGATTAGTTTCGCACATAAGATTTTTATTTAAGTTGGAATTCAGGGATTTCTGCAATGTAATCTAGTAGAGCAGCAAATTGTTGAGGTACTTGAGGAAAACCTAAAGTCCACGTACCATCTTCATAATAATTGTCTGGGATACCATCAATCTTAAAAGCTCCTAAGGCTTCAGCAAAAGTAATGGCATCACCAATCCCTCTTGGGAAGAAATAATTTAGAATAGTTCTTACCACAAGATCTACATCTGCGGTAGACACTAACAGATTGCCATCGCTTTGTTCACCGATTGGCATTCCTACTAAAAAATCTCTAAATTGTTCCTGATTTTGGCTCCATGTGCGACTTACAATATATCGAATACTTTCCCAGCGACCGATCAATAAATCGGGGCTAATCCAGTCGTCATCGCCTTGCCAACCTTCAACATCTATTGGGTTTAATACGTCTTGTCCCAATGTGCGTACTGTATTTCGGTAAAAATCGATATGATCTACATCTGCAGGTAGCGCAAATCCTAATTCATTAAAAAAACTTATGTTTAAATCACAAGGGCTTTTGATAATTGCCCCTATAGCTTCTATATTAAAAAAATGTTCACTTTTAAATAATTGGCGAAGTACTGCTGCTATTTGATAACCGTTTGTAATAAAAGTTTGCACCATTTGGGCAACAATAGCATCATTACAAGTAGGGCTTACAAAATAGGTGTACAGTTTTGCGCAAATAAAGGTTGCAACTTGATTACTTCTTTGTTGAAATAAAATATTAACAACATCGTCATAGGTCCAGTTTCCGGTTTGACCGAAAATAGTCTTGGAGTCATTGCTAAACTGTGCTGGATCAAAAAGAACATCTCCCCAGGGAATATCATTTGTATTGACATACCCGGTTAGTGCTTTTGCTGTCTCCTGAATATCATCTTCTGTATATGCATTGTCTACACCAAGGGTAAAAAGCTCATATAGCTCTCGGGCATAATTTTCATTAGGCCTATCCCTTATATTTTCATCACCATTAAGATATACCAACATGGCATTCGATATACCTATATCGTATACAAAATCTCTAAAATTCCCCAAAGCGTGTATTTGAAGAAGGTTGTAATACTGAGATTGATATGCGGGGCTACGATAGGTATCATCTTCGGTGACAAAATGATTACTCCAAAATAAGGTAAGACGCTCTCTTACTTTGTTTTGAATCAAATCATTTATCATTTGATTTTTTCCTTGGGTTCGATAAAAACCTATATCATTATTGGGGTTAGCTGTCTCTGCAGCTTCAAATTGATCTCTATTCCATAAACCCCATGCTGGAGGGGGAGTGGCATTTAGAGCAATAGCATCATCAATAAGCTGATCAACCAATGCAGAAGGATTGTTTTGAGCCAAAGCAGCAAGAACCTCTGCTTTTGATGCTCCAAAAGCAATTCTACGATACAAATGATTTATTTTGCTTACGTTCCAGGGGTTTCCTGGAGAAGGCACATATTCTGCTAGGGAAGCAAGATTACATGAAGTATCCGACATCATAGGCAATAGGGTTTAAAAGTAGAGTAACGGGGACAAAATTCCTTACAATATAATAGATTATAACGAAAGTATTTGTTAATTAGTATCTCAAAATTGAAAAAAAACAAGAAATGAACCTTATAAGAAGTCGTTGCTGTCTATAAGATAAATGTTTTTTTATCATAATAAATCTATTGCACTACTATTAAAAAAATAAACTCAAGCGTGAAAATACTAGAACCAGATTTTGTTAAAAAAGGAGATAAAATTGCTATTGTTTCTACTGCAAGAAAGATTAATTTAAAGGAAATAAGAGAAGCAGTAGCACTATTAGAAAAATGGGGATTAGTCCCTGTGATTGGTTCAACGATTGGAAAAGAAGAAAATCAATTTGCGGGATCAGATCAGGAACGAGCATCTGATTTTCAAAAGATGTTAGATGATAAGGAAATCAAAGGGATTTGGTGTGCAAGAGGAGGGTATGGAACTGTAAGAATCATCGATAAAATTGATTTTTCAAATATGTTGAAATACCCAAAATGGATTATAGGATATTCTGATGTTACGGTACTTCACTCTCATCTACATAAACTAGGCATATGTTCGTTACATGCGCCTATGCCAATAGATATCCATAAAGGAACAGAGGCGTCGATCGCCTCGTTAAAAGATACTGTTTTTGGAAAAAAAGTTAAGTATAACATTTCTTCTTCTAAAAAAAATATTGTAGGAAGTTGTAGAGGTCGGTTAATAGGAGGTAATTTATCTATTTTATATTCTCTATGTGGTTCTGCGTCGTCTATAAACACTTCTGGCAAAATTTTATGTATAGAGGATCTTGATGAGTATCTTTATCATATCGATCGTATGCTGCAAAATCTTAAACGTAATGGGTATTTTGACAATCTATCTGGATTAATTGTCGGAGGAATGACCAAAATGCATGATAATAATGTTTCTTTTGGAAAAAAAGCTAAAAGGATTATTCTCGATATTGTACAGGAGTATGATTTTCCGGTGGTGTTTAATTTTCCAATGGGGCATGTTGAGGATAATAGAGCTTTGATTATGGGTGCAGAAGCTTTTTTACAAGTAGATAAGGATCAAGTAACATTAGAATATATATAAGTATGGCAGAACATAATGCTCTTGGTAAAAAAGGAGAAAAAATGGCGGTTGATTTTCTTATCGAAAAAGGATATGCTATTCTAGAAAGAAATTATAGGTATCTGAAACATGAAGTTGATATTATTGCCAGAAAAGAGAATACTGTGGTCGCAGTAGAAGTAAAGACGCGAAGCACACCCGAATTTGGTAATCCTCAGGATTTTGTAAAACCTAAACAAATACAATCTCTGGTCAAGGTCATTGATCATTATGTTACTGACCAAGATTTGGATGTAGAAGTACGTTTTGATATCATCGCTATTATAAAAAATAAGTTGGGCACCAGGATAGAGCATCTGGAGGATGCATTTTATCATTTTTAAACCTGTAATGCTGTTTTTCGTAGTATGGTTGTATCCATTCGGTCGAAAAATATTTGATAATACGATAGTTTTGTGTGAAAAATAAATTACTTCTGTATGCAGTCTTTTGAATTAATCGACCTAATTGTATTTTTAGGTATTAGTCAGGGAATATTTTTGGCTGTAGTGATTCAGGTGATACAAAATAAGAATAGATATGCGAATAGAACATTATCTCTGATTTTAGTCATAGCTTCGATAATGTTAACGGGTCGATTTTTCTTTACTATAGAGACCGATAACAAAATCTTTTTTAGACTGGCACTTTTCGTAGATATACTAGTGTTTATATTTGGTCCCTTGTTATATCTTTATTATCGAAGATTAATATTTAATGAAAAATCAAAATACACATTACACTATACATATTTTATTCCTGCGGCAGGAATGTTAGTATATCATTTTTGGACGTATCAATTTTCTTATAATGAATTTGTTTTACTAGTTCAGAATGGTAGTCTTACACTATCTTTTTTAATTATAGAGGCAGTTGGAATTCTGTTCAACTTATATCTTGGATATCGATGTTTTCGGTTACTAGGGGTATATCAAAAAGAAGAAAAAAACAATTTATCATATTCTCAAAACCTAGTAAGATATCTTAATGCGATTCTGATTATAGGGAGCTTGTTTTTATTGTTATGGATAATAAGCTTTATACTGGGGTATGGCTTTAACATATATTCCTTGTTTTTAAGTTACAATTCTATATGGATAGCGGTTTGTGTTTTTGTGTATATCATAGGTTTTTATAGTTTAAAACAACCTGATATTTTTAGAATGCCTTTGTCCATAAAAAAGCATTTTAAAAACAAAGAACGACTTGATGATGAAATGATTAAAAAATTAGAGGCTAGACTAGAAAAACTCATGATAAATGAGAAAATTTATTTGAATCATAAACTTACTCTGGTTGATCTGGCAAAAGGATTAAATACATCAACTAATGATGTCTCCTGGTTACTCAATAACATTCATAAATGCACTTTTTATGATTATATCAATACATATAGAGTGAAAACATTTGTAGAAAAGATTGAGAATGGGGAACATCATTATCATACACTCCTAGCATTATCAATGGATTCTGGATTTAACTCTAAGTCTACTTTCAATAAAGCATTTAAAGCGATTATTAAAGATACGCCAAGTAATTATATTAAGAAGTTAAATACAATCTAATGTTACTAGATTGGTTAGGTTGTGCCCAAAAGATCGATCAACATTAATCTATATCAAAGAACTAGTAAATCTGCTTATATTTACCCTAAAACAAAAACCAGATTTTTAGATAAATTAACGTTAATAATTTGAGCATAATTAATTTCTACAAAGATTGAACAAAATAATATTAGATTTTGCAATTATTGCCAGTGGTATTATAGGATATTTTATAAGTATCTCATTAATCACTACTTCTTTTTATAAGAGTCGTGCAAATAACTACCTTTCCTTCTCCCTATTCTTACTAACAAGTTTGACCTTATTAGGTAGATATGGTGCAGGAAATGCCGTTTTGGCATTCTTAAACTATATCATGTTGGATTTTCTAGTTGCTGTTACTTTATTCACCTATTTTCTAATTCAAATTGAACATGGGTATCTTAAAAAGAAATGGTATAAATGGCTATACTTTCCTTTCTTTAGCTCTTTGAGTATTGAAATTATTCTTCATTTAGATTCTATTTTCAATCTTTATAATTCAGATTTTGCTGTTCTGGTATTTTATATTAAGAATTATACATCGTTTGCCTACAATCTATTTTTAATATTTTGGGGGAGAAGTTTAATAAAGAGTTCCAATACTATTTCAGAAGATAAAAAGCATTGGTTGTTAAGATTAAACTTTTTGATTATATGTATTATTGCAAGTTGGCTTTTGTTTATAATATTCAATTCAGAATATGTTGTAAATTTTCTATGGATAATCATTTCTTTTTTCTCGTGGTGGATATTGTATTATGGAGTGTTCAAACTCCAGATAGTAGCACAAAAAGACGAAATACATGAATACTTAGCTTCAAAAAGGACAAATGGCACTCAAACAAAAAAGAAAATAAACGAAACCACTGTTTCTAAAATTATCACCCAGTTACATATATTAATGGATGAGGATGAGTTATACAAAAATCCACTTTTAAGTAGATTAGATCTAGCCACTCGATTAGGAACAAGCGAGGGGTATTTGTCACAGATTATAAATCAGGAACTCAATAAAAGTGTCATTCAGTTTGTAAATGAATATCGAATTGAAGCTGCTAAAAATCTATTGCATAACCCTATATTTAATAAATACTCTGTTGAAGCTATTGGTATGGAAGCTGGTTTCAAATCTAACAGTGCTTTCTATAATACTTTCAAAACCAGTCTGGAGATGTCTCCGGGAGCCTTTAGAAAGCTTCAAAAAACCTCCTAATTCGTATAATTCCATTGTTTTAGGAATTCTTCAATCCCAAAATTACTTTTTTATTTTTTTGAAAAACATACTTTCACATCAGAAAATCAAAAACATAATTTTAATGAAAAACGTCTTCAAAATATTATTTATTATTCTTTTTACTTTATCTACAACAACGATTCATAGCCAAACCGATAATGGTTGGACGATCATGTATTATGCTGCTGGATCAAATTCTTCGGAACTAGATCTTTTACAAAATATGGATCAGATGATTAAAGGAAAACAATCGAAAGGCTATGAGGTAATTACACTAATAGATAGAATCGAAGGGTATTCTAAAGATTCAAAGACTCTAGGTGAAAATTTCACAGACACCAAACTTTATAAATTTGATGATAACAGCTATCAAGAATTATCGGGAAAAGAGATACTGCCAGAATTGAAAAAAGAAGCATCCCATGAGGCTAATATGGGGGATGCTGATCTATTAAAGCGGTTTATCATATATTGTAAGAAATATTATCCTGCCAAACATTATATGTTGATTCTGCGATCACATGGAAATGGCTGGCGCATGTGTCCAGACAGAGAAGCAGGAGTTGATGATGCTCTACATTCTACTGAACTCGGTGAAGTCTTGTCTAATGAAGAATCGGTAGATGTATTAGGATTAGATGTATGCTCGATGGCAGGATTGGAAAATTTTTATGAATGGAGGCCCAGCGAGACTTCATTTTCTGCGAATTATATCCTTGCTTCGGCTCCTGTGTCAGCTTCATGGGATTATAAAAGTATATTTAGTCGCTTACAAACAGATGGAAAAACCAGTAAAGAGAATAATTATTTTGAATCGGGAAAAGAAAACCCCCTTAATCCATTTAAAATGACTCCAGATCAATTCTCGAAATTGCTCATAGAAGAAATATATGATAACCAACGATGGTCTTCTTGGGGGTTATTTAATAATATTAAGATTACTGATGTTAAATTAAAAATAGACGAATTAGCAAGACTTCTTTCTGTAGAAAAAAATGCTGATATATACTCCATTATAGAACAGGCTTCTGGATATTACAATGAAAAAGGTGTTGAAGAAGTAAAACAAGAAGTAGCCTTTCCTTATATAGATGCTTATGATTTTGCACAGCAAATTAGCAATAATCAAAAATTAGATCAAAAAACCAGAGCAAAAGCAAGTGAAGTTTGTAAAATCATAGATCAATTGGTATTGTACTCGTATTATGGAGGTAAAGGTCCTTTGCCAAAAAAAAGCAATTTTGAAGAAGGGAAAAATGGCGTTTATATAATTGCTCCTCAAGGAAATAAGGTGTACCCTCCAACTGGGAAAACTTTTTGGGAACATTCAAAAAAATGGTTTAGTCCATACGATCAAAAGCATATAACAGGTGCTTATGGTTTATATGACTGGTGTAGCGATGGCATGAAACCAGAAAATGAAAAAGTAGATAACTTTTACGAATATTTGGACTTTCTTTTTACAAAATAAGGATAACTTCATTTTTAAAAGTGCGATATGATCCATTCGGTCGAAAAGTATGAGATAATATGGTAGTTTTGTGGTAAACAGTAATTATTTGTTAATGCAATCTTTCGAATTCATCGATCTTATACTTTTTTTTGGGATAAGCCAGGGTGTTTTTTTAGCAGTTACTCTTCAGATTATTAAAAACAAAAACAAAGCAGCAAACAAAATCCTTTCGATTATGCTAATGCTTTCTGTTTTTATGCTTTTGGGGAGAATGATTTTTTTTAAATTTTTGACTGCAAGATTATTTCAATGGGCAATTCTTATTGATTCGGTGATCTTCTTATTTGGACCACTATGTTATATGTATAGCAGACGATTAATATTTTCTAAAAATGACACATTTAGACTTTCCTGGTCTCATTATATACCTGTAAGTTTTCATCTTTTATTTTCGTTTTACATTTTTTCTTTTAATGGAGATGAGTTTTTGGATAATTTATCGGCGGGATTCTTTAAAACACCTTTTTTAATTATTGAGGGAGCAGGGATTGTTTCTAATGTATACTATTGGATTCTTAATGTGAAAATTTTAAAGACATATATTCATAACGAGAAAAACCATGTTTCTTATACTCAAAGTTTGGTGTCGTTTTTGAAATTTTTTCAAATCTCAATCTTTATTGTCATTACGGTTTGGATGATCAGTTTTATCTCGATGAACTTTTTTAATTATTCTATAAAATTTATTAGTTATAACTCGGTTTGGGGTACAATCTCAATATTTATATTTGTAATCGGATATTATAGTCTTAAAGAACCAGAGTTGTTTAGAATATCGTTTCAAAAAGAAAAAACAAAATCACAGCAACGTTTACCGCAAGATCAGATTATTTCAATAGGAAAAGAATTAAATACCCTAATCGAGAAAGAAAAGATTTTTCTAAAATCTGATTTAACGCTTCGCGACCTCTCTCTAAGATTACATACCTCTACTCATAATATTTCATGGTATCTTAATCATGTGTCAAAAAGTAACTTTTATGATTACATTAATCATTTTAGGATACAGGAATTTTTATCAAAGATAGATAATAACGAACATCTTCATCATACGATACTTGCCATTGCTATGGAAGTTGGTTTTAATTCGAAATCTACTTTTAATAAGGCCTTTAAATTAGAGGTTAAGGATACGCCAAGGAATTACATTAAAGGATTAAAGGCAGCTTAAAATAAGTGCGAATTGATCCAAACCGTCGATTTTTATGAAGTGCCTAAATACTTTAGAGCAAACTTAAAAAATCATTCAACATGAAAACATGTATTAAACACATTAGTATAAAAGCAGTAATGCTTTTTGTTTTATCCTCGATATCAATCACACTAATTTCTTGTTACGGAGATGGATTTGATCCAGACCTCGAGGTAGAAACTGTAGTTTCTCCTTTTTTTGGTAATGATGCTGTTAGTGTAGATAAATATGGCAATATTTATGTCTCCGAGTTTGGTCAGTTTGCAGGAGCAAATGGTAATGGAACGAGGGTTTTTAAAATATCCAAAAATGGTGAGGTTACAGAATTCGCGTCAAACTTAACAGGTCCATTAGGGAATGCAATTGACCTACAAGGTAACCTGTATGTTGTTAACAGTAGTGGTGGTGGATCAGGAGATGTTCTTAAAATTACACCAGATGGTACACAAACTGTATTGGCAGCTATTAGTGGTTTCCCATCTGGGTTAACTTTGGATCATAATAATAATCTATATGTGTCAAATTTTGGCACCCCGACGGTTCATAAAATCACTACAGAAGGAGAAGTAACCGTATATGCATCAGACCCTAAATTAGCAGGTGGTGTAGGGATTGATTTTGATCGTAAAGGAAATTTAATTGTTGGCAATTTTGGTACGGCAGATATTTTATCTATAGATCCAGAAGGAAATGTATCTCTTATTACAACTATTACCGATGCCGTGGTTAATGGTTTTGGAATTGGGTATATAACTGTTATTAGAAATACGATTTTTGCTACTGGTATTGGAGTTAATAAAATATTTAAAATTTCTATGGATGGTACAGTAGAGGAGTTTGCGGGTACCGGAGATGCTGCTCAAACTGATGGGTTACTTAAAGAAGCATCGTTTAATGGTCCGAACGGGATTACTTCTGACCCATTGCGTACGGCAATTTATATATCAGAATTTGGAGGAACAGGAGGAGTTAGAAAGATTAAATTTTATTAAAATTATTACAAAATAGATGTCAATAGGTTTGATTGTATACAAAAGGTCGATTCATAATATAGATAGATCTTAAATTTGGGATAAACCAAAAATACTACTTAAAAATAGGTTATGTAGTTCATATTAGGTTGATCTATATCATTAATTATTCATCTTAAATCTATATCATTATGTTACAATCAATTTTACAATTAAAACAAGTTAAACCATTAGATAGAAATGCTAAAGTAAATATTAATGGAGGGCGCTTTAATAATTCAGTTTGTCCTAGGGAAGGAGATATTTGTTCTTCAAGCTTTTTACTAATCCCTTGTCTAGGGCCTATAAATGAAATTGAATGTATTAATGGAGTTTGGACTTCTTGTAGTAAATGTTGATTAGCTAAGAGAGGTACGATCAAAACTCATTTGGAGGAGCAGTTTGATAGAAAAAAGCAGTGAGATTAATTCAATTTTAAGTAATAGTGAGTATTTAAAATTAGTAAAGGTGGGAATCAATGGATTCCCACCTTTTTCACTTTATTATACATTGTAATTAGTGCTTACACCATTGCTTTTAGGATGCTTAAGATGAGTAATAAAGCTAATAAGATTAGGCTTTTCATAATATTAAGGTTTATGGATAAAAAGATGTATTAAATCGTATGCGTATTTAAAAAGGGTAGATGGTGGTTCGGTTTTGTTTATTAATAGAGAGATTGATGCATTATATTCTGGAAATAATACAAAGATTGATGTTGCTCCCGTTGCCATACCGGCATGATGAAAAACCTGAACGGGATAATTGTCCTTAAAAACTGATTTTGATATATGACTTCGCCAACCAATAGCATAACTCTGCTCATTTATTTGTCCATTGGTTAAGGTTACAGGTTGTGTAAGGGATTGTACAGTTCTTTTGTTTAGGAGTTTATGATTTAGAAATGCATTTCCTAAGGTTACAAGATCTGTTGGGGTTGCTATAAAACCACCGCCAGCCCATTTATTACTATTGTTTACCTTGTATACCTCTTTGTATTGATTGTTTTCGACTTCATAAAATTTTGATAGATTTTTTATTTTGATAGATTTTTTTTCGATGTTAATGTTTGTGCCAATGGGGTTGAATACAGAAGTTTTCATAAAATCAGGAAAATCCATTTCTGAAGCTCCTTCAATCATTGCACTAAGTAGTGTATAGTTGTAAGTGCTATAGCTGAAATCTGTACCCGGGGAGAATAATAAGTCATCATTATTAAACACAGCAACACTTTCTTTGGTGGTAGCATACTCATCATTGTTGTAATATTCCCAAATGGGGAAACAAGAACAGATTCCGTAATTACGTATTCCCGAAGTATGAGAAGCAAGTTGTCTTAATGTTATTTCTGAAAGCGTTTTACTGGCATATGGGACAAATTCTTTGACTTTAGAATCAAAACTGAGCTTCCTGTTTTGAAGAAGAACTCCTAATCCAATCGAAGTCACGGCTTTTGAAGTACTACCAATTCTAAATTTTGTTTTTAAACTCACTTTTTTGTCTTTTTCTATATCCTCATAACCAATGGCATTGGCCCAAACTATTTTACCGTTTTTACCAACGGCAACAGAAATTGCAGGTGTTTCTATACGAGTAAATATATCTTGGAGAAGACTATCTGCTTTTTTTGAAATCGAATCTTGATGCTGTACAACTGGTTGTGATTTGGTGATTTTAGGAAAGGCAGACCAACCAGAAGTATGAACAAAAATAGGCTCTAATAGATAAAATAATAATGGGATAACAATTACCAAAATAGATATGATGCATATTTTTTTCATGATGATATTTATTTAAAATAGGATATACGAGATACTATCACTGAATAACAATTCAATGATTTTATAAAATGTTTAGAACATATTTTTAATAGTTAACCAAGAGCAATTTCTTTTTGCTTTGCTTTTAGCATTTGAGAAACTTTATAAAGTAGGATGATTTCTAGAATAATTGTAGGAGTAAGTAAAACCAATCCAATAAGAGATAAAATGATGGTAACCATAAAACCATAGGTAATGATTTCAAAAATACCCGTCACAGTGGCAAGTGTTCCTAGGCCATTTTGCAGACGTAATATCGATATCCCAAATAATATTCCAATAACGCCATAAGTTACTGCTTCGGCTCCCAGAACGAACTGATAATCAAAATCAACAATGTATAGTGATAGAATATCATAGATATAAAATAATACTCCAATAAAAATAAAAATGAATGCAGTAATTCGTAATAGGTAATTTTTAAAAATCTTTCCGGTGAGAATAAACCCTCTAGTAAATAGAATAACTGAAGCCAGCATGGCTATTTTTAATACAATATAAACAATGTTATTTGTAACCATTAGATCTTCGGTGTATCTGTAATAGTCTACAACAATTTCTGCAAATCCAATAATAAAATATACGATCCCACTGATCCATGCGATAGAAAGTTGTTTGATTAGAAAACCAACTTCTTTACTATCATCTATATCGAGGAGAAATAATTTTTTAAACTCTTTAGTTACTCGGGATTCTTCTGTTTGTATTCTTTCGAGGTCATAGTTCAGTGCTGATAAAATGGTTTTTATAGTATAACTTCTTGGAGTTACTTCTCCAGCTTCAATACGCTGGATCGTACGAACACTAATATTACATTGTTCTACCAGTTCTTCTTGAGTAAGTCCTTTAGATTTTCTGAGTTCAGAAATTTTTTGACCTAATTCTGGCTGTTTCATGATTTGATTAATTTTCATTTTGTTCAGCAATATTAGTTCTCAGAAATAGGTTCTCAAATTTTTTAGCTTGTATTTCACCCGACATTCACCCGACAATCAATGTATAGCAATGCGTTTCAAGGATTTGTAAAAGAATCTCTAGAATTCGAAATATAGGAATTATTCTATGGAATGTGTTATGAATTTTTCTAGAAATAATTTTTTGTAGATAACATACTTGTGTTTTTAAACACTTTTAAGGTTAGAGATGGCGGCAGTTATGCTAATAGTAATTCCTATATGTTTTTGGGAAAGTGAATTTAGGTGTATTGATTATTGGTGATGTAAGGCATTGGCGGTTATGCAAATTATGGATTGATTTTGAATTATAGACTAAGAACGTTTATTTAAGAAGTACTATGCTGTTCTTATTTTTAATGCTCTTAGATAACTTTTAACTTCAATGTACATTGCTTCTTTACTGTATACATCATCAATATTATTAAAGCAATGATACCCAAAAGAATAATTCATAGAAAATTCTTCTATATCGATTAATTCTGGATTGTTTTTATAGTTTTCTATTTCTTCTGTAAATCTCTTCTTTAGGTTTGAATAATTTATTGCATATAGTTTATTGGTATTAAAACCATCTATCAATTGACTAACTCGATTATTTATCTTTTGTAATTGTTTCCAGGAATCTTTTAAAAAACTAAATTCTTCTCTTGTATTCATAATCAATGTTGGTTTATATGATGATAAAATTAAAAAATATATACCTCGTTAAAAGGTATTTGTCGGTAAAACACATTAAAACTATCGTTAAAGTGTTATTTTTTATCGACGGATGGTTTTTTAGGATTAGAAAAAAATGTAAAATCAGTACAGAAATTTTAGATTTCTATAAAAAAGAGTAACATTTATCTCTGCTAAGACATTTATATTTCGAAGGTATTTATATCATAGAAAACATATTATGAAGAAATTATTATTTTTAGCTTTACTTGCCATTACTGTTAGTTGTTCAAAAGATGATGAACCTATACTTAACCCAGATACAGATGCTGGAACTGAATCTGTAAATGACAGTATCACGTACTTTACCTTAAAGGTAAATGAATTTTATATTGGTGAAATAGTGAATTCGGGCTATCTTATTATTAATGATAACGAAGGAAATATTTTGGCTCACACCCAGATAGAAAATAATAAAGAATACGTTTTTAAAGCAAAAAAAGGAGAGGAGAAAGAGTCTTTTACAGTTTCTAGATTTATATACAGAAACAGAGAATTTTCACAAATCAATTTTTTAAAATCATCTTTTAATATTAAAAAAGGAACAATTTGGGATTTTAAAGGATATGATCCTAGTAGTATTACTGCAACTACAAAAAAAACAAATGAGAGATTAAAAAGTTTCTCCTTGAAAATTCAAAATATTAGTGGGCATAGTGGTGCTAAGGTATCTTCAAACAATAGAGGTAGTATTTGGAGTTCGTCTTCTGAAACTACCAACTCAATAAATTACGAGCCTATTTCATGCGATGAAAATCAGAATAAATTTTTAATTACAGTTCATTTTAAATCAGAAAAATCAAAATATTTTTTTATTGATAATGTACAAGACCAACAAGAAATTATTATAGACGGAAGTGAGCTAAAAGAATTTGATTCGTATATCCCTATTAATTTACCAAACGATGGGAATACTTATTCTAAAGGTTTGAGAGCTAATCTTACAACAGAAGAAATATTTGAAACAGCTTCAATTACTAAAATTGAAAGCGAAGCAGCATCTACTTTTGGTATACTAGAGGGTTTTTATAATTTTTATATACATATTACTACATCGAATACTGCAAAAAATTATAGTTATTCATATCAAAATCAAAAAGTATCTCCTTCACTTGAAGCTATAACTATTCTACCATACAGTACAGATTTCAAACTGATCAATAGTTCTAAAAATGCTTTTGAGTTTACAACGAGTCAAAAATATACTACTAAAGTATCCAGATGGTCACATCAAATTAGTGATTTTAACGAGAATCAAGATCGTTATGATAGGTGGGTTTTTCAAAGTAATGAGCTTGCATATCAAACTATACCAAAACTACCTCAGGAGTTTTTTGACCTCTATCCTCATTTTGAGGTAGAAAATTTAAAATATGAGGAGACCAAATTTTTAAGTTATAAAGGTTTTTTTACAGATGAGAATTCTTCTGAAAACAGCAATACTATGTTTACAGAATCATTGACCTTTAGCAATCCCGATTACAATAAGTCTTTTAAAAAGAATAAAGATTTTGAAGAAATAATTAATGAACTTCAAAAGTACAATTATTAGTTTTATCGAACCTTTTGATATTCTTAAATTAACATGAGTTCGATGTAATTTTCTATTGAACTCATGTTACTTATTATCATTATGCTTCAATATCAATTTTAGGTTGTAGCGGTTGCAATACTTGCAGTGCCTTATCAACAGAATTAACATTTTCAAAAGTTAACAATAAGCGTAACCCATTCCTGGTGTTCTTTTCTTTCATTTTACAAATTCCAGGATTTTGTTGTACAAATTGCAATACATATGTAAATGCCGGACTTTGATAAAAACCAGATTGTTGATCACTAATAAAATAGCCAATCAATTTATCTTGTTTCATAATAATTTTTTCTAACCCAATAGATGTGGCAATCCATTTGATTCGAACCGAATTTAATAAATCTACCGCCTGATCTGGTAATTCACCAAAACGGTCAATCAATCGTTTTTCGTACTCCTGTAAATCTGATTCTTTTTTGATTGTATTAAGCTCGGTGTATAGGCTAAGACGTTCGGTAATATTATTGATATAATCATCTGGGAATAGCAATTCGAAATCGGTATCGATCTGTGTATCTTTTAAATATACCTTATCTGTTGCTTCTTCTTTATATAATTCTGCAAACTCATTTTCTTTGAGTTCTTCGATGGCTTCATTTAGGATTTTCTGGTATGTTTCGAAACCAATTTCATTAATAAATCCACTCTGCTCTCCTCCTAATAGGTCTCCTGCTCCTCGAATTTCGAGATCTTTCATCGCAATATTAAAACCACTTCCCAGTTCAGAGAATTGCTCTAGTGCTGTGATACGTTTACGGGCATCTTCGGTCATAGCAGAATAGGGAGGAGTGATAAAGTAACAAAATGCTTTTTTATTACTTCGACCTACACGTCCTCGCATTTGGTGCAGATCAGAAAGTCCAAAATTATTGGCATTATTGATAAAAATGGTATTTGCATTCGGAACATCTAACCCGCTTTCTACAATAGTGGTAGAAATTAATACATCAAACTCTCCATTCATAAAAGAAAGCATGAGGCTTTCTAGTTTTTTTCCTTCCATTTGCCCATGACCAACGCCTACTTTGGCATCGGGAACTAAGCGTTGTACCATCCCCGCAACCTCTTTAATGTTTTCGATTCTGTTATGAATAAAAAACACCTGACCACCACGTTGGATTTCATAACTTACAGCATCTCGTATTGTTTCTTCGCTAAATCGTATTACGTTGGTCTCAATGGGATAACGATTAGGAGGGGGAGTCGTAATGGTAGATAAATCCCGTGCTGCCATAAGGCTAAACTGTAATGTTCTTGGGATTGGTGTAGCAGTTAAAGTTAGCGTATCTACATTTTCTTTTATGGTCTTGAGTTTATCTTTTACCGATACTCCAAATTTTTGTTCTTCGTCAATAACCAATAATCCGAGATCTTTAAACTTCACATTTTTGTTAACTAGCTGGTGAGTCCCGATAATGATATCTACTTTACCTACGGCTAGATCTTCGAGAGTCTCTCTTTTTTGTTTTGCTGTGCGAAAACGATTTATATATTCTACTGTTACCGGAAAATCTTTAAGACGTTCTCTAAACGTTTTTGCATGTTGAAATGCAAGAATAGTAGTGGGTACCAGAATAGCGACTTGTTTTCCATTATCAACAGCCTTAAATGCTGCCCGAATAGCGACTTCGGTTTTACCAAAACCAACATCTCCACAAATAAGCCGATCCATTGGGCGTTCACTTTCCATATCGGTTTTTACGGCTTCTGTAGCCGTACTTTGATCGGGGGTATCTTCATATATAAAAGAAGCCTCTAACTCATGTTGTAAATAACTATCTGGATTGTACTGAAATCCTTTTTGTAGTTTCCGCTTTGCATATAACTGAATCAAATTGAAAGCTATATGTTTTACCCGAGCTTTGGTCTTTTGTTTAAGTGTTTTCCAGGCTTTAGAACCTAATTTGTATAGCTGCGGAGGTTTACCATCTTTACCATTAAACTTTGAAATTTTATGAAGCGAATGTATACTTAAGTATAGTACATCTCTTTCTCCATAAATTAGTTTGATAGCTTCTTGTTTTCTACCTTCAACATCTATCTTCTGTAATCCACCAAATTTACCAATCCCATGATCAATATGAGTTACATAATCACCTACATCCAGATTGGTGAGCTCTTTTAGAGTGATAGCCTGCTTTTTGGCATATCCATTTTTAAGATTAAACTTATGGTAACGTTCGAATATCTGGTGATCTGTATAGCATGCAATTTTACGGTCGTGATCAATAAACCCTTGAAAGGCAGAAAAAACAATAGTTTCGTATTGTTTTACATCAAGATCTGCATCATCAAAAATATCATGAAAGCGTTTTGCCTGTTGTTCACTTACACAGAAGATATAGTTCTTATAACCCGTTTCATGATTCTCATTCAGTTTTTTGATCAGTAAATCGAATTGTTTATTGAAAGAAGGTTGAGGTTTGGTGTCAAATTTTATGGCATAATCTGCTTTGGTAATAGGACGGTTACCGATTTCGATCAATGTAAAGCCCAATAATTGCTTTTTGATTAGTTCTGATGTAGCAAAAAGTTCTGTTGGGGTACCATGCTTGATATCCTTTGAAAGCGTTTTGAAGGCCTCTTCGGCTTTTTCGAAATTTTTATCAATTCTGGCAGAAAGAAGGTCAATGTCTTTTGTGACAATTACTGTTTTCGAAGTAATATATTTTAAGAAACTCTCTCTGGTTTCTTGCAATGCTTTGTTCTCGACATTGGGGATGATAGAGATTTTTTTAATTTGATCTGTAGATAGTTGAGTTTCTACATCAAAAGTTCTAATACTATCAACTTCATCGCCAAAAAATTCGATTCTATAGGGCTCATCATTACTAAAAGAAAACACATCTACAATTCCTCCACGAACCGAAAATTCTCCAGGTTCGGTAACAAAATCTACTCTTTGAAACTGATATTCGAATAACACTTCATTTACAAAATCGAGCGAAAGCGTATCATTAATATTAATTTTTAAGGTATTTTTTTCGAGTTCTTTTCGAGTTACTACTTTTTCGAATAATGCATCAGGATAAGTAATAATTAGTGCTGGTTTTTTTCTGGAATTGATGCGATTAAGTACTTCGGCTCTTAGTAATACATTTGCATTATCGGTTTCTTCAATTTGGTAGGGTCTACGATAACTCCCGGGGTAAAAAAGCACATTTTTATCCCCAAGTAGTTGTTCGAGATCATTGAGGTAATACGCAGCCTCTTCTTTGTCATTAAAAATACAGAGAAATGGTTTTTCGGCTTGTGTAAAGCTGTTTTGAATAATAAATGATAACGATGATCCAATACTTCCTTGCAGATGTATTTTTGTTTCAGGCTGGGCAATAGCTTCTCCCAGTTTCTGCATTTGCTGAGACTGTGCAACAATTTGCGAGATTAAATTTACACTCACGTAATGATGTTTTATGGCAAATATAAGAGCTATATCAATTTCTGGCAAAGGGATTTTAAATTTCTATGTTAGAATGTATTACGTGAGGGATAGTAGCGGCATCCTTTTGCTTGTTATATTTTGAAATCCAAGCTGTTTGTTCTAATGCATAATTCGGGTTTAAAACTGTTTAAAGGGTTTTTTATAAGCAAAAGATATAGCAGATAGCCCGACCCGAAGGGCACGCCAAAAAATATATATTTAATCTGTTTTAACTTATATTAATCAAATTGTGCTAGTAATCGATTAAAATCTGTTTCAGAATTGTATACATTAGAAGAAACTCGAATGGCATTACCACGAAAAGAAATAAAGATGTTTTCTTTTTTTAGTTTCGTTTTTAATTTTTCTAAATCGATATGATCTGGTAAATAAATACCAAAAAGATGATGCGCTCTATGATGATCTTCTTCGATAAAACAACCTAAGTTTCTAAGCTGTTGTATGGCAGTTGTAGAGATCGTTTTACAATATTGCTGGATAGCTTCTGGTGACCATTCGATTAATTGTTCTATAGCGCGAATCAACATTGGGGTTAATACAAAATTACTAGATTCTCCAACCGAATATCTGGCAGCCTTTTCCTTATAGCGATCTTCATATTGGGTTAATCTGGTAAAATCTTCACTGTTATAACGGTTCATCCAGTTATGCTCTATAGGTGTTCCTTCATTAAAAGCATCTCCATAATATGCTACTCCAGTAGAATAAGGACCAAGTAACCATTTATATCCTGCACAAATTAAGGCATCGGGTTTAATTTCTGAAACAGAGAAAGGAAGTGCTCCTACACTTTGAGTCCCGTCAATGATTAAAAAAGCATTTACATCTTTAGTCTTTGCGCGTATTGCCTTTAGGTCAAACAATGTGCCATCTGCCCAGTGCACATGAGACATTGCTACAACAGCAGTTTTTCTGGTAATGGCATTCAGGATATTCTGATTCCATAGTGCACCTCGATCCTTAAAGCTTTTTGGAGGTTTGATTACCGTTATAGAAGCACTATGTTTATTTGCTACCTCTTGCCAAACATATACATTACTGGGAAACTGTTCATCAACTACTACAATTTCATCTCCAGGATTGATGGGGATGTTATTAGCAGCATTCGCAATACCGTAGGATACCGAGGGGATAATAGCAATGTTTCTATAATCAGGTGCGTTGACCAAAGTGGCAAAACGTTGTTTTAAAATCTCTCTTTGAGTAAAAAAATCTTGGGGTGTGATTTCATTAGGTCTGGCTTTTTGGATAACAGAGGCAAGACCAACTTCTGTTACAGATTTTAATTGAGGAGCCATATAAGCCCCATTTAGATAAGTGATATTGTCTGATAGATCAAAGAGGTGTTTTTGATGTTGCATGTATTATATCTGTTATTGAATATAAAAAAGCAATAAATATTGCTTTCTGTAAAGGTAGATATTAGGAATATGTGATGATATTGATCAAAGTTAAAACTATCCTAATTATACGAGAATTTAGTTTCGTTAATCAGAAAATAGCATAAGAATATAAAATTGAGTTTGCTCGGGGGATCAATAAAATAAGGATATATAGGCCTTTTTTTGAACAAGAAGAAAAAATATCAAAAAAAAAGCAACTTTTTTTTGCCAGTCCCGAAAAACGAAACTGGCATGTTTTATTATTGCACTATAAAACGATTGCAATGATAACAAATCCAATTTTAAATCCTGATCAGGGTAGGACTAAGTCAGGAGGAAATTTTGGACTATGTAGGGTAGGGTTACCCCTTTATTTTTCAGCTATTAGCTGATTTTTTGCAATTCTTAAAATTCTCCTGTGCCTTGGCATGGGAGGGTTTTATTAGAAGTGATTTGAACTTTTTGTCTGGGAGCGAAAAAATAGGCTTTTGTGACATAATAATATCTTTTTTAAGTAGCATAGCCTTAGCTACGGTGCGAAAGAAAGATGAAATTAGGGTGCAAAATGTATTTTTGCAGCCCAGAATTAAAAGCTCAAATGACTTCTTGTTGTAATGTACAAAGAAAATAGAATATTGATAAGAAATAGTAACAATTTTATAAAAACAATGAATATGAAAAACTTTTTATTTAGTGCCATTTTGGTACTTATATCAACATTTGGTATTGCACAAACTGCAAACGATGCTCTAATAGGATATTGGCCTTTTAACGGTAATGCGAATGATGTAAAGGGAAACAATAATGGTGTTGTTTTTGGAAATATTACATCTGCTATAGGAAAAGATGGACAAGAAAATACAGCGTATTATTTTGATGGTGTGGATGATTATATTCAAATTCTTATCCCACAGCTTTCACAAATGACTATTGCATTTTGGATAAAACCGGATGGGATTGTCGATGATACGAGATTTTTAACTGATCTAACTGGTGATTCACCTGATGTTATGGGAGTAGGATATTATAATCAAACCATACGAATGTGGGGGCGGCCTGATTGGAAAACTGTTGTAGGAGGATATGATCAAGCCAATCAAGTAAAATGGTCTTTGGTTTGTTTGACAATTGATGCTAATAATATGACAGGTTATTTGAATGGTGTTCGAGGGGCGACCCAAAGTTTTAATCAAATGATCACTAATTTGGGCATAGGAAAAAAATATTCTCTTAATGGAAATTCTTATGGTAGCGATTTCAAAGGAAGTATGGATGAGTTTATGATATTTAATAGAGTATTAACTGATTCAGAAATTCAATCATTGGCTGGAGGTGATTCAAATACAATTTCGAGTGGTTGGAAAACCGATAATTCAAAAGTATATGTCACTACAGAATCGGTTGGTATTGGCACTTCTTCTCCAGATTCTAAACTCACTGTAAAAGGAAAAATCCATGCCGAGGAAGTAAAAATTGACCTAAGCGTTCCTGCACCAGATTATGTGTTTACCAAAGAGTATGATCTATTAACTATAGAAGAAGTACAAGATCATATTAAAGAAAAAGGACATTTACCTAATATCCCTTCTGCAATCGAAATGGAGAAGTATGGTGTAGAACTAGGGATTATGAATATGAAGCTTCTTGAAAAAATCGAAGAACTTACTTTATATACGATTACTCAGGAAAAACAATTAAAAGAACAGCAAAAAATAAATGAAGCTTTAGAGGCGCGATTGAAAAAAATCGAAGGTTTATTATTAAAGTAAATTTCTTGTGCTAAAATTTTAGATACTAGAAAAATGTAAACAAAAACAAAAAGCGAGATCAAAATTACCTCGCTTTTTTACATTTTATATACCAGTCCCGATGGGAGTGATGCTATCCTATATCTTCTCATGGCTTATCTGTGTATAGCATAACTAGAAGAAGCAGGTAGTTGTTTTAAAAAATTAATAAATGGTTTAAAGTTTAATCCGAATTTAATGTATAAAGTTTTCATATTTTATGATTTTTAAATTAGTAATACATCTTTGGATATAGTATAAACAATTGCCGTGCCAAAAATTTAAAAACGTTGTAAAGTCAATGATGTCAATATATTACAAGGAGTGTGTTTTTGGATGAACATGTATAAAGTGTTCAATCTTTATTTTTTTTATAGTTTTATTTCTAATACTTATATGAAACTATGGGTAGTTGAGTTTGGTATAACTTTTAAACTGATCATAAGCCATCAAATAGTAGTATTTCACTGAAAATAGGGTAGTTTTAAAAACAAGTCTTATTTAAATTTGAAAAAAAATGTAAAATGAAAAAGGTAAGAATATTATTTTTTTTAGTTGTTATTATGGTGAACTTAGGCTATGGGAAAATCGAAGGTAATACAGGTCTATATACTTTGACCACCAATGATACAACTTTAGTAATAACAGGAAATAATATTTGGGTTCGCGAATATCCAAAAACAGGAGAAGTTGTATTTACTCTAAATGATGGAGCGGTATGTCGTGTTTTGGAAAAAGGTGAGGAACAAATTATTCGAGGGAATAAGGATTTTTGGTATAAGATTGAACATAGTGGTAAAATTGGATGGGTTTTTGGTTCGCAAACTTCGATAAAACAGAATGCCGATTTTAAAAATTTTGAGCCCTTTCTGGAATATTTTTTACAAACTTCCTTTTTTGGAAAAAAAATTGATAGTTTGATACATTTTAGAGCTCCAATGATTATAGATTTTATCCATAAAGATATAGGTTTTTATAGATTATATAACCCTGGTGCTGCTTGTGTACTTAATCAATCTTATGATAATTATAGTGCTATAATGCCTAAAGTAGATATCCCTGTTTTTTTTGCAGAAGAACTTCCGAAAGAAGGTTTTTGCGAAAAAAGCCCCGGTCCAGATGGGGTATATTATAAAAGAATTGACAGTTTACCCAGATATCTAGAGATGGATGAAGTTTTTGAAATGGAAAAAATCGATATTCCTTCAAATTATAAAGATGGGCTAAAGGTCAAAGTGAATGTTGTAGACAAAAAATGGATCATCAAAACGATGTATTTTATAGTGGCTGATAATAAATGGTGGCTTGTAGTTATTGACGATTGTGATTGTTCTGCATAAAATAGAGATTAGAACGATTGCTCAAAAAACCTTCTTTTTTGAGCAAATTATGCATCCAAATAGTCTAGTTCAAAAAAATGACAATTATTAATTTTAAAAGGTATATAGTTTAGTTATATTTGCGGCAAATTAAACAAAAGTATACAATGTCAATATCTGATTTATTTGATAGCGGATTTCAGAAAAGAAACCAGGACCATTTTGCAGCAATTGTAAAAATAGCAATGAGTGATGGAGTGATTACTGACGAAGAGAAGACTTTTTTAGATAGATTAGCCACCAGACTGGGTATTTCTGAGAATGATTACAAAGAAATTTTAAAAGATTATAGTACACATCCTATTAATCCTCCTACAAGTTACGAAAGAAGACTTGAGCGCTTGTATGATTTGTCTAGAATGGTTTATGCAGACCATGTAAAGGGTGAAGGTCAGGTAGTTTTATTAGAAAAGCTAAGTATTGGATTAGGGTTTAATCCAGAAAATGCAAAATACATAGTTGATAAAGCTTTAAACCTGGTTGATCAGGGAGTAGATAGTGATACTTTTGAAGAAGAGGTTAAAAATATGAATAGATAATCAAGGATCTATTTTAAATCATAAAAAAAGGCAGCTTAATCGGCTGCCTTTTTTGCTATTTGTCTTGTGATTTTATAAATCAATTCTTCTTGCTCGAAGGGTTTGGCTATAAAGTCATCCATTCCGGATCGTATACATTTATCCCTGGCTGCATCATTAGCTTTACCAGAAAAACCAATAATAGGTACTTCAGAAATAAATTTATCTCCATAATTGTTTCGGATCATATGCGTGGCCTGATATCCATCGATTTTAGAAACGGTAAGATCCATTAAAATCAAATCATATTTGCGTCGTTCGATATAGTTAATAGCTTCTTCGCCATTAATAGCAATATCAACAAAAAAGTTACCTTGTGAGATCAATACCTTCATAATTAGATATTGTGTTATTTCTTCATCTTCTACGACCAGGATTCTATATTTGGTTGCACTTTTTGGCAATTTATATTTTTTCTTTTTTCGTGCTGGAGTCGTTTTTATGATCTCAAATTTAAATGGGAGTTTTATATTAAATGTGGTTCCTTTTTCTGGCTCACTGGTTACTTTTATTTCTCCATTTAAAAGATCTACCAGGTTTTTTACTATTGCTAGCCCAAGACCAGTCCCAGAAATTCGTTTGTCGAGATCAAAACGAGTAAATCGTTCAAAAAGATAAGGGATGTTTTCTTCCATAATCCCAATCCCGGTATCTTCAATTTTAAAATTAAGACTTAGCTTATTGGTACGTTGATAATTTTTGGTTACCGAAAGAATAACCTTTCCTTCTTCGGTAAATTTAAAAGCATTGGTTAGGATATTATTTAAAATCTGATATATCCTGGTTCTGTCTCCGATGAGATATTCCTGAATGCTGGGATCTATATTAGTCTCAAAAGTAATTTGTTTTTCTTCGGCGACCTTAGCATAAGATTCACGAAACCCATCTATTAAAGTATGAAAAGCAAAACGTTCTTCTACAATTTTTAGTTTTCCTGATTCTATTTTAGACAGATCGATCATATCGTCTATAAGAGCGTTAAGATGCAGGCTTTCTCTTTTTATAATCCTGGCAAGTTCTTCTTGCTCGAAAGTTAGCTTGGTTTTTTCCAGGACTTCTACAAACCCTAATATACTTGTGAGAGGTGTTCTTATCTCATGATTGATATTAGCAATAAAACTATTCTTAAATTCTTCTTTTTCCAGAAGATATTTGTTCTTAAGTTCGAGTTCTTTGGCTAATAAAATGGATTCATTTTTTTGCTGTGCTATTTGATTCAGGTCTTTATATTTCCCTGTATAATCAAAAAGAATAATTATGATTTCTTCTTTTTCAAGAGTAAATGTGATGTCGCAAATCTTTTCTATTTCACCATCTTCTAAGTGAATACAGGGAAAGTTTAATGCTTTTTTACCAGAAGAGGTGTTTTTTTCAAATTCTCGCAGGATTTCAAAAAAGGGATGAGCATCAAAAATTAATGTACCTTCTTTCCAATTAAAAAAAGTATGATCACTTTCTGTAATGATATTATCATACGTAACATGAATGATTTGTACTTGAGGATTAAATTGCGAATGGTCGTTTTGATGTTTCGTCATGCTCACTTGGTTATTTCTTCTGCCAAATCTAAAAAGAAACTCTCGACATTTTTATTTGTTTTAGCACTGGTTAGACCATCAAAAGGAATATTTTTTTCGGTAAGTTGACGTCTGATTTCTTTTTCATTAACCAGGTCGAGCTTATTACCTAATACTCTGGCGGGTACTTTGATGTAGTTTTCTTTAAGGTATTCTAGATCTTTGGTAAGCGTTGCATATGTTTCTTCTCTGGTAAGATCAAAGACATAAATAAAGGCATGCGAACCAAGGAGATATGATTTTCGGGTGTCTTCTATGCTAATAGAATGCCCTTCTGTATCCCAGATGATCATAGATAGTTCTCTACCATCGGGTAGTTGTATCAATTTCTTTTTTATTTGGACTCCAAGGGTTACCTTGTATTCTTCAGAAAATTCGTTGTCCATAAAACGTCTGAATAGAGACGTTTTTCCGACACCAAAGTGTCCTAAAAGGACTACTTTTTTAGACAATTTCATCTGCAAAATGTTTTTTTAATTTTTTAGTAAAAAGGGTACTGTTTTCTAAGTCTTTGCTAGAAATATTATTTTTGGCAAAATCTAGAATCTGATCTTCCAGAACTTCTTTAAACATCATGGTATATGCTCCAGAAATTACGGCAGCTACATAATAAGAATAAAAATTTTGTATGTGTATAGTATACAATTCATATTCTATGAGTTCTAAATTTTGATTTCCTCCTTCAAAAGCATCTTCAACAAAACTTTTTATTGCTGTAAGCATTCCGGCAACCATTTCTTTATCTATGGTGCCTTCTGATAACGGGCTGTAATCTGCAATTAGTATACCAGAGTTTTTTTCGATAACAAACATTTGGATTAGCCTTGGTTTTGCGTAATCCGTTATAGCAAGATCTCCTTCGCTAACTCCTTGAACTTTGGCTTTGGTTCTTCTAAACCAGTTTCTAAAGGAAAATGCTTTTTTTGTTTTTCTGCTGATGTTTTCGCTCAATAATTTCATTTCATGAGCGATATATTTCTTGATCATTTTACCGATAATAGGAAATAAAGCTTCTACCACGGCATCTTGAGAGTTTTTAATTTCTTCTCGTAATGTTTCTGTAATAGTTGGCCCCAGAGTTTTAGGGATTTCCTGTACGAATTCTTCTAGTTTATCATCAATAATAGGATCAACTTTATGGGAGAGTTCTTTTTTTTGGTGAACAATTTTGGTTAAATCATCAACTTTTTGAGCAATGGAGTCAGCAAATTCGTGTTCTTCTGCAAAAAGAAGTTCTTTAAGAATTTTAAGTTTATCCTGCTCTTCCATAATTTTGGATAGATTGGATTATTTTTGGTTGATTTTTTCACCAAGATTGATAAGAAGATCTCCCAATGTTTTTTTATCAACTTTTTTGGTATCCAGCATATCGGTTTTATCAGCTAAATTATCTTCTAATTCGGTGATTCTGATGTTTATATCTGTACTTAGGTTGTCGATTGCTTGATTTAGCTCTTTACGCGTATCATCGATAAAGTCTTCTAGTTCTTTCTTTTTTGAAGTAATTTCTTTTTTTACTTTCTCAAACTCTGAATTATAAGCAGCAATATTTTCCCCAAAGATCAAATTCTTTATTGCTTCTATTTTTGAAGAAGGGTCATCAGCAACTTTTTCTTCAACAGCTTTATTTTCTTTAGCCATTTTAATCGGTTTATTAGATTCTTAATTTTGAACTTACGTAAAATTAACATAAAAACGTTAAAAAAGCCGCTATAATGGCGATAATGTTAATCTCATCAATTCAAAATCCTATTCTTTTAAAAAGATTGTGTTGTACGTTTTACTTTTAAATTTGGGGTGAGGGTATACGAAGTTTTATAAAAATACAAATATTCGATATACAAGGATAGTAAAAAATAAGGTTATTTTGATCTATTTAGACTTATTTCATAAATGACTCTACTTTTTTGACCATATTTTTACTACCACAAATAAAAGGAGTACGCTCGTGTAGTTGAGTTGGTTTGATGTCCATAATTCGTCTGTACCCATCACTAGCTTTACCTCCTGCCTGCTCTGCAATAAAAGCCATAGGATTACACTCGTATAAAAGACGAAGTTTTCCATTAGGAGATTTTGAAGTGTTTGGGTACATGTAAACTCCTCCTTTTATCATATTACGATGAATATCACTTACCAAAGAACCAATATATCGAGAAGTATATGGGCGATCTTCTTTTTCTTCCTGACAATATTTAATATAATCTTTAATCCCTTGAGGGAAATGAATATAATTTCCTTCATTAACCGAGTATATGTTACCGTCTTCTGGAAATTTCATGTTGGGATGTGATAAGTAGTATGTCCCTAATGCAGGGTTTAATGTAAAACCATTAACACCATGACCTGTAGTATACACAAGCATAGTAGAGGTTCCATAAATTATATATCCAGCTGCCACTTGTAAATTACCGGGCTGTAAAAAATCATCCAGAGTTACAGGAGTTCCCGTAGGGGTTATCCTGCGATAGATCGAGAAAATAGTTCCCACAGAAACATTAACGTCTATATTAGAACTTCCATCCAAAGGATCCATAAGCACTACATAATTATTGCGATGGTCGTTTTTTTGTCCTTTTATAGTAATGAATTCATCGTTTTCTTCAGAAGCAATTCCGCATACAATTTCTCTGTTTGTTAGCGTATTGATAAAGGTTTCATTAGCTAATACATCTAGCTTTTGCTGATCTTCACCTTGTATATTGGTTTCTCCTGCAGCTCCTGTAATATCTACTAATCCTGCTTTGTTTACCTCGTGATTCACCATTTTTGCAGCTAATCGAATAGAGTTGATCAAACGAGAAAGTTCTCCACTAGCATATGGGAAATCTTTTTGGTTTTCTATTATAAATTCTCCTAGGGTTTGATTTCTTCTTGTCATTTATGGTGAATTTTAGTTGCTGCAAAAGTATTATTTTTTAGGTAACTATAACGTTTTCGGAGGTTTTAATTATTAAACTTCATTAAGAATTGTAAAAACATATTATGTGACTACATAACATTAGAAAATTGTCTGATTTCTGGTTCATATTTTATAGTTTTGATAAACTTTTTTTATGAATTATGTGATTAGAGATGCCAGAGAGGAAGATATGACCCAAGTACTGGGTTTGATCCAGGAATTGGCAATTTTTGAAAAAGAACCTGATGCAGTAGAAATAACTGTTGAAGAGCTTATACGTGAAGGTTTTGGGGACCATCCACTTTTTCATTGTTTTGTGGCAGAGGTAAAGGATGAAATAGTAGGAATAGCTCTGGTGTATTATCGATTTTCTACCTGGCAAGGGCGCTCTGTTCATTTAGAAGATCTTATTGTTAAAGAATCTATGAGAGGAACCGGTTTGGGTAGTGCATTATACAAAGAAGTATTAAAATACGCTAAATCAAAAGGAGTGCGAAGAGTAGAATGGGTTGTTTTGGATTGGAATACTCCTGCTATTGATTTTTATGAAAAAAGTGGAGCAAAGCTTTTAAAAGATTGGTACCTGGTTCAAATGGATAAGGATGGGGTTAATAAATTTGTGTCAGAATCATAATGCTTTCAATTTAACATTACCTAATTTAATAGTAAAAAAACACTTGGTTAATGAGAGTTTTTAAATTCGGAGGGGCATCTGTAAAAGATGCTAATGGAGTGAAAAATGTACTCAATGTACTTGAGAAAACAGGGTTTTCTAATCTTGTTATTGTTATTTCTGCAATGGGTAAGACCACTAATGCTTTAGAACATATTGTCGAATTATATACTAACAATAGCAAGGAGCTTAAGATATCACTTCGGGATCTAGAGATATATCATAACGAAATTCTGGAAACACTTTTTGAAAACAAACAACATCTTGTTTTTAAAAAAATTGAAGGTCTTTTATTAGATATGCAAACTACACTAAATAGAAATAAATCAACTCAATATGATTATGTCTATGATCAAATAGTACCTTATGGAGAGTTAATTTCTACTACTATTGTAAGCGAATATCTAAACCATAAAGGGTATCAAAATACGTGGTTAGATGCAAGAGATTTTATTAAAACAGATACTGCCTATAGAGACGCCGAAGTAGATTGGCAAAATACTCAACACCTCATACTCGAGAAAGTCAATAAAAATAGCCTTAGCATTACCCAGGGGTTTATCGGATCTGATGAAAATAATTTTACTACGACTTTGGGCAGAGAGGGGAGTGATTATACTGCCGGGATTTTGGCGTATTGTTTAAATGCAGATAGTGTAAGTATCTGGAAAGATGTGCCTGGTGTTCTTAATGCAGATCCCAGGGTGTTTGATAAAACTCAATTACTGTCTCATATCTCTTATGAAGAGGCTATAGAACTAGCATTTTATGGGGCATCTGTAATTCATCCAAAAACGATTCAACCTTTACAGCGTAAAGAAATACCACTATATGTTAAGTCATTTCTTAATCCTGTCGATCAAGGGACTTCTGTAAAGAAAGGTCAACCCTTAGACCCTCATTTACCTTGTTATATTGTAAAGAAAAATCAGGTTTTAGTCTCGCTTTCTTCTTTAGATTTTTCATTTATTGTCGAAAATAATATTAGTGAGATCTTTAGTCTTTTTCATCAATATCATATAAAAGTAGATCTGATTCAGAATTCTGCAATTAGTTTTTCGGTATGCCTTGACGATAAGTTTGATCATTTTGAAAAACTTTTAGGTAAACTTAAAGCAAAATTTAGAGTTACTTATAATACAAATGTATCTTTATTTACGATTAGACACTTTACAAATGAAGCTATTACCTCTTTAGAAAAAAATAAAGATATTTTGCTAAAACAAATAACCAGAGAGACTTATCAAATGGTATCCCGAGATTAGTGATATCAATTCAAGGATTTTGCTATATTTGCAGTTAGCGCAAATTGTATTTAATGCCCATAGTCACAGCAAGAGAAGTAGCCGCGGGGCTCAAAATGGATAAATTTGGTTTTATAGGCACCTTTATTGGTTGGGTGATTCTTAAGGCTACCCGAATATCAAAAATAAATCGACAGTATGATAAACTTAGCCATTTAAAAGGGCTGGAATATATAAATACAACACTTGATTTATATGGTGTTACTTTTGAAATTCCCGAAGAAGATTTAAAACGATTACCAAAAGAAGGACCGTTTATTACATTGTCAAATCATCCACTTGGCGGAATTGATGGAGGAGTATTACTTAAATTAATGCTTGAACATCGTTCTGATTATAAGATTATCGCAAATTTTTTATTACATAGTTTTAAGCCTATAGAGCCTTATGTTATGCCTGTCAATCCTTTTGAGGATAGAAAAGAAGCAAAATCTAGTCATAAAGGAATTAAGGAAGCTATTTTACATCTTCGAGAAGGGAAGCCGTTAGGTATTTTTCCCGCAGGAGAGGTATCTACTTTTAAAGAAGGAAAGAATTATGTAGATAGACCATGGGAACCTAGTGCAATGAGACTAGTTCAAAAAGCAAAAGTCCCTGTAATTCCTATATATTTTCATGCTCGTAATAGCAGGCTTTTTTATCGCCTGGCCTCGATAAGTGATATTCTACGAACAGCTAAATTGCCGAGTGAACTTTTTTCTCAGGAAAATAAAGTTATCAAAGTGCGAATTGGTAATCCAGTTTCGGTAAAAGATCAGGAAGAGTATACTAATCTTGAAGATTTTACTAATTTCTTACGTAAGAAAACGTATATGCTAGCCAATCCTTTTGAGAAAAAGACATTAAGAGAATCAATTCCTCAAAATTTGAAATTACCAAAATCACCTAAAGAAATAGCTGTCGAAGGTAATATCAATGCCATAGAATCAGAGTTGCAATACTGTAGAAATCATGATAAACGATTGTTGATCAGTAAGAATTATGAAGTTTTTCTGGCAAAGAAAAAGCATATTCCAAATGTAGTTCGTGAAATAGGAAGGCTTAGAGAAATTACGTTTAGAGCAATTGGTGAGGGAACTAATAATTCGTTGGATCTGGATCCTTTTGATGAATATTACCACCATATGTTTCTATGGGATAATGAGGCTAAAAAAATGGTTGGAGCATATCGTATGGGAATGGGTTCACAGATTTATGCTAACCGTGGTATTGATGGGTTTTACCTTCAGGATTTATTTAGGTTTGAACCAGAGTTACATAAAATGATGAATGAATCTATCGAAATGGGTAGGGCTTTTATTATTAAAGAGTATCAACAACGTCCTATGCCATTATTTTTACTTTGGAAAGGTATAGTACATTGTACACTTCGTTTCCCAGAGCATAAGTATCTTATAGGAGGAGTTAGTATTAGCAATAAATTTAGTAATTTTTCTAAATCTCTGATGATAGAGTTTATGAAATCTCATTATTATGATCCTTATGTAGCGCAATATGTTAGGCCTAAAAAAGAGTTTAAGGTAAAGCTAAAAGATGCAGATAAAGATTTTGTCTTTGATGAAAGTAAAAGTGATCTCAATAAATTTGATAAAATTATCGATGAAGTAGAACCAGGAAGTCTTCGTATTCCGGTTTTAATTAAAAAATATATTAAGCAAAATGCTAAAGTAGTAGCATTTAATGTTGACCCATTATTTAATAATGCGGTTGATGGTTTGATGTATATTCGTATCGCCGATCTCCCCGATAGTACTGTAAAACCTGTTATGGAAGAATTTCAGGCAGAATTAGAGCAGAAGTATTTTAAAAACGGTGATAAATAAGATTCTTGATACACATTGTTTTTAAGATTAGATTTTTTTGATAATTTTTTCTCGTTTAGTCTTTAAAAAAGCAAAAATTAAAGTAACTTCAGTAGTGTTTCGAATTGACTTAATTAACTAGGTTATGGTTATTGAATACATATATTTTGCTATTGCCCTTGTTGGGGTTTTATTCTTCTTCTATGTAATGCGTAGGGTTTTTAGATGGTTGCAAAAAAAGGCTAGTGCATTAGAGACTAATATTTTTTTTAGTAGTAATAAGGCTGTTCAATTTTTTAAGTTTATCACTCCAAGAAGAGAACGTCATATTCTAAAGGTTGTAATTAGGCTATTTAGAATAACCGTAAGTGTTACCTTTTTGATTTTATATCTTCCTTTTATGTTTAGTTTGGTTCCGCAAACCAAGGTATATGCAGATACTGTTTTGGGATATATAAAAAAGCCATTGTTATTTCTGTATGATGGTATTATTGGGTTTATCCCTAATTTATTTTTTATAGTTGTTATTTTCTTTATTACAAAGTACTTACTTCGATTTTTAAAATATGTTACGAATGAACTAGAACAAGAAGCCGTTCGATTAGAAGGGTTTCACGCGGATTGGGCACGCCCGACATTTAATTTGCTAAGAGTTATTATTATTGCTTTTGCAGTAATTATAATTTTCCCATATATACCAGGTTCAGATTCTCCGGCATTTAAAGGAGTATCTATCTTCTTTGGGGTATTATTTTCTTTGGGATCTACTTCTGCTATTTCTAATATCGTAGCAGGTATTGTAATTACGTATATGCGCCCCTTTAAAGTAGGAGATCGTGTACAAATAGGAGAGACTATAGGAGATATTACAGATCGAAGTCTATTAGTGACACGAGTAAAAACTATTAAAAATTTAGATATTACTATTCCCAATTCTTCTATTCTGGGAAATCACATTGTTAATTTTAGTAAAAATGCTATTGATGATGTTGGAATTATATTGCATACTTCGGTTACTATAGGATACGATGTTTCTAGTAATAATGTATTGAAAGCTTTAATAGAAGGAGCAAAAAAAACAGATTTGATTTTACCAGATCCTTCACCATTTGTATTGATTAAAAGCCTTGATGATTTTTATGTAAACTATGAAATCAATGCGTATACCAGAACCCCCGAAAAAGCAGCATTGATTTATTCGATGCTACATGAGAATTTAAAGAATGCACTTCATGATGCCGAAATTGAAATATTATCACCTCATTATCAAGCAATAAGAGATGGGAATGTATTGACTGTACCGCCAGAGAATATTCCCGAAAATTATGCGAAACCTGGGTTTAAAGTAGAAAAATAATCGATTTTATTTTTTCTAAATGTATATAGAATATCAAAAAACAACTCTTATATGTGTATTGATATTAGTTAAGAAAGTTTTAAAAAAGGGCAGCACAAAAGTTAACTTTTGTGCTGCCCTTTTTTATTTATCCAGAGGAATATAACCTACAAGGTTTTATAGATGTATCGATTTAGAAACGCTATCAGAGAGTTCTAAGCAGTGTTTATTACGATACCGTTTTTGGGATATTTTTTTCTACAAAATCTTCGCAATATTCTTTAATCTGATTTCTGGTTTTTGTAAATGCGATATGAATTTCTTCTTCTGTACCTTCTACCTTTGATGGGTCAAAGAAATTATAATGCAATCGTTCTGCCTTACCGGGGAAGAAAGGACATCTTTCTTTGGCATTATCACACACGGTAATAATAAAATCAAATTGTATATCCAGATATTCATCTAGATTATTAGAAGTATGAGTAGAGATATCAATACCATCTTCTTTCATAATAGCTATTGCTCTGGGATTTACTCCATGAGTTTCTACTCCCGCACTATAAATAGTTGCATTGTCTTTGGCAAAATGCTTTAAATATCCTTCTGCCATTTGACTCCTACAAGAATTACCTGTGCATAATACTAAAATATTCATAAGTGTTTTTGTTTTTAGTTACTCTCTTTTTAGAAGAGAATTTGCGGTGTTTATTGTGGTTATATAATTATTTTACTTCTCCGTTCCAAGAGGATATTATCGTGCCAGATATCATCTAATTTTGCCACTTTTTCTCGATATCCTATTTCTCTAAACCCTAAAGATTTATGTAAATCAATACTCGCTTTGTTATTTCTAAAAACCCCGGCCTGTAGAGTCCAGAATCCAGCTTTTTCGCTTTTTTCAATTAATTTGGATAAAAGTAGTTTACCTATACCCAAACCCCTACATTTTTGTGTTATATAAATGCTAACTTCTGCTACTCCTTTATACACTTCTCTTTTCGAGGTAGGGGACAGGGCGGCCCAGCCTGCAATAGTATTTTTACGAATAGCCTTGATTCTACAAGGTTTTGAATGCGAAACATCCCATGCTTTCCAAGTAGGTACCTGAGTTTCAAAAGTGGCAACTCCTGTATCAATTCCTTCTTTATAGATCGCAGAGATCGCGGGCCAATCCTTTTGGGTAAAATATGCTATTTTTATTGAGATATCCATCTAACAACAACCACTACCTGGGGCGCAAGAAGCAGCTTCTTCAGTATTAGTTTCTGTAATCCCACATACTTCTTTTGCTTTACAGTCTGTAGGATTTACAGTAAGTTTCAGTATTAATTGATCTTTTTTAATTTCAAAATCTGAAATGTGCAATTGTGCAGTATGAAACATAGTATTTCCATATTCTATTTTTACTACAGCATCCATTTCATAAGATTTCATCTTTCCTACCTTTCTTAATATTGCCAGAGCTTTATAGGTGCTCATATAATCTGATTTACCTAATTCACCTGGGCTTTCCCATAGTTGAATAATAGTTTCTTTCCAGAAATCGGTACCAGCTCCGCAATCTACGGCATCTACGGTAATATGTTTTACTTCGGTAATATGGTAATTAGTCCCTACCAACATTCCCGGAGCATATTCGAATAATAATGATTTATCTTGATGTTCTGCTAATAGAGTTATAAAGTCTGATGTATTCATGATTTTTAATGATTAATAAAGTTTAACAACAATTTTTTTTGGTGGTATTAAAAAATGAGTTTAGATTTTTTTGCAAAGCAGTCCATCGATCGATATCGATACAGTAACACATGCTTTTGCCCTCGATTTCTCCTTTGAGTAATCCTATGCTTTTTAATTCTTTAAGGTGTTGAGATATCGTAGCTTGTGCCAATCCTATTTCTTCAACCAAATCATTACATATACATGTATTTTGTTTACTGATATATTGAAGAATAGCAATACGTGCAGGATGCCCTAATATTTTGAAGAACTGTGCCAATTCATTTTGTTGTTGATCGAATATTTGCGTCTTGGTAATTCCCATAATTAATATTATAATATCGCAATATTACGATAACAAAATGAAATAAAAAAGCCAGAAGTTAAAATTTCCAGCTTTTTCAGGTTTTGTTATCGCTTATCGATCAGCGTTTACACTATCATCGATAAACTCATTTGAATCAATTTCTTCCTGTGGAACTTTCAAAAAGAAACGCTTGTCATCAGGTGTTAAACTAGCGGAAGTACCAATTCTGTGGTTTCCAGTTCTGGTAATACCTTTTCTATATCTTTTGGCATCAAACCATTCTACACCATTTTCAGCATATAGTTCTTTTCTTCGCTCTACCAATATCTCATCTAATAATGCTGTTCCTGTATTGGTTGATTTTACAGCTTCAGGATCCCTGTTTGATTGTAAAGCAAATAGAAGATTGTGAGCACCAGCAGCATCTCCATTATGATATTTGGCTTCTGCTTCGATCAATATCATTTCGGCAGTTCTCATAAAGGGGACATCACATGCAAACGTAAAAGCAAATTTATTACTTACCCATCTCCAAAAAACATTATCTCCTCCACCATAGCGATTTTCGAATAAGTTTCTTACATCAGTATCAGAAAATAGAGCTACAAAGTCATTGTTAAAATAGGTCCCGTAATAAGTAAGCACTCTATGATCTGCAATAACATGAGGAGCTCCAGCCCATCCCTGGTTTTGATCTTCGGTTTGAGCCATTCCCCACATCCATTCATCACTTTCGGCAATATCATCAAATCCATTATTATATTGTTCTGGATGTAAAACACTAGAAGGAGAGCCTCCATAAGCTTTTCTTGCTGCTTCTTCGGCACCAGTCCAGTTATTCATGGTTTGGTAAACTTGTGCCAGCATACCATTAGCTACGTTTACATTTACATAAGATTTACTGATTCTATCCGTAGAAAGATTTTCTACAGCAAAGGTTAAATCCTCTAATATAAAATCATACATCTCTTGTAATGTGCTCATCCCTTTTGGTCCGGTCACTGAAGCAGGCTCTTTATACAATGGTGGCGCTGATAGTGAAGGGTCATAGTTATAGGCATGTTGAAACTCTAACGCCAGTTGAAAGTAGAAATATGCTCTTATTGCTTTTGCCTGGGCAATCATTTGTGTTTTGAATGACTCTTCAACAGCTGTTGTAGCTTCTACTCCTCTGATGAAATGATTGGTTTCATCTATAATAATATAAGGGTATGTCCAGGAAAAACGAGGTCTTCTCCATGTAGGTTCTCTATTGATATTTTCATAATCCCATTGATACCAGGTAGCTTTGTTAATAACATCATTTCCTTTTACAGAACGTGCATACAACATGGCATTAAACCCACTAGAATCAACAGAACTCCAGTCAGCTCTTAAATAGCGAATAATACCGGACATGTATGCATTAATTCCTTTTTTTGAGCCAAAAACAACTTCTGAGCTTACCTGAGTAGCAGGTTGTGGCTCATCTAAAAAATCATTTTCACAACTTGTCAGATTAAAAACAAGAAGGAATAGTACTATATTTTTTATATGTAACTTTTTCATAATAGTTTCTTTTGTTTAAAATTCTAGATTAACTCCAAATGAATATATTCTTTGGTTAAAAGCTCTCTGATTTGTACTTCCTGCTATATTTTGTTCTGGGTCAATACCTTTATGACTTTGAAAGGTAAACAGGTTATCACCCTGGAAAAATACACGCATACTTGAAAGACTAAATTTTGACATTAAATCTGATGGGAAATTATACCCAAGGTTTAGTGCTTTTAGTCGTACATAGTTGTTTTTGAACAAAAACCTGTCTGATTGGCTATTGTAGTCATTATTGCTAGCCAATAAACGAGGTACATCAGTTATATCCCCGGGCTTTTGCCAGCGATCAGCCAAATCTACAGAAATGGCACGGCCTGCGGTCTCTATACTTCCCATCAATGCAGCATATTGAGAGTCATATAGATAGCCTCCATAGCTATAGTTGAATAGTATGCTCATGTCAAAATCTCCTACTCTTACATAGTTTCTAAATCCTCCATAAAAATCAGGTAGTGATTCTTTACCAGTATCATATCTGGTTGCATCAGAAAAAACATTAGTAGTCTCACGCTCTCCGGTAGGATTACCTTCGGTATCCAGAATATCTTTATACCATAAAGCTTCTCCTGTCTGTGCATCTACCCCGGCGTATTCTCTTAAGTAAAATTCATACATGGATTTGCCCACTTCCCATCTTTTGGTACCATTAATGAAACTTTCCTGAGTTAATTCCAGAATTTCATTATTTTCAAAAGTGATATTAAAGTTGGTCGTCCATTCAAAATTTGCTTTAGAAATAATTTTTGTGTCTAAGGTTATTTCTAATCCATAATTTTTAAGGGAACCTGCATTGGTAGTAAATGAAGTGGCTCCGGTAGATGCTGGTGTTGGAACATCATAAAATAAGTCAATAGATTTTCGGTTATAATATTCTACAGTACCTGAGATAGTATTATTAAAAAGACCAAAATCAATACCTGTATTAAGCAATGCTGTTTTTTCCCATGTAATTCTGGGGTCGTTAGGAAAAGCAAGAAGTACCCCTGGTTGATCTCCTTCACTATAGTCTGATAAAAATAAGGTTTGGTAGGGAAAGGTAGCAAGTCCATCACTATTTCCTAATTCACCATAGGAAGCTTTTAGCTTCAAGTAGTTTAAAGTACTGTTATCAGCTAAGAAGTTTTCGTCTGATACGACCCATGAACCTCCTACAGAATAGAAATCCCCCCATCGTACATCACTGGCAAATCTACTGGTACCATCTTTTCTATAAGATCCTTCAAGGTAGTATTTGTTATCATAATTATAGGCAAGTCTTCCCATATAACTTGTAATATGAGTTTTTTCGGTAAATCCAGTGGCACCTGTTGGGGTAGTACCAGCACTTAGTGCTATTACATTAGGTAAAAAACCTTGAGCTGTAGCAGAAAGGGGTTTAAATTTGTATTTATAGGCTTCCTGGATTAATGTAGCATTTATATTGTGTGCATTAAAACTCTTTTTGAAGTTTAGAGAGTTGGTTAAGTTCGTAGTTATTTCTACATTTCTTTGTTGTGTAATAAAACCATCTACTGATGCATTTTCTCCAAACTCACTATTACCATATCTAAAGGAGTCAAAAACATAATGCGTATGAGATAATTGAGTTTTGAAATTTAAATCAGGAGTAATATTCACTTTAAGATTTCCATTAAGGGTAATATTATCTCTATTTTCTTCTCTTATGTCATTAAACAACTGCGCATATGCATTTTGACCTGGAGAAAAAGGCCGTTGCCCATTTACAGATTGACTTGCTCTTCCTCCATAATCAAATATCTTATTGCCTAAACCATCTAGCATTATTTGCCCGTCTGCATCTCTTTGGTATAGAGGGTAGACGGGAGATGCATTCCACATCCAGAACGTAGCTCCTGAATTAAATGCTCCTGATTGTAGAGGTGTATTTGACTCTGAGGTAGAGTATGTAATTCCTAATCCTGCACTTAACCACTTGTTGATATTAGAATCTACATTTAATCGGGTAGTAATACGTTCAAACTTTGATGTTGCTACAGACCCTTCCTGGTTAAGGTAGTTGGCAGATAAGAAATATTTTGTATCTTTACTTCCTCCTGATACAGATAAACTATGATCAGTTCTTATCGCACTATTATTTTGAAATAAATCTCTCCAATCGGTTTCCCATAATTTGTTTGAAGTAACCAAATTACCATTTATGTCTACTGGCTCAGGTGTCCCTCCACCATAAGGGTTATATGTTAAAAACCCTTCTACCAGATTATTTGTAGCATAAGTTGCAGCTGTAGCAGCATCCTCTCCTTCTACATACAATCTACTATTTCGAATAGCCTCCCAGCTATGTTTAAATTGCTCATCAACATTCATGATTTCATGAGGTTTTACAGCCTGATTGGCAAAACCTGTTGTAGAACGTAATGTTACTTTTGGAGCTGAATTAATATTTCCTCTCTTAGTAGTAATTACAACTACTCCATTTGCTGCTCTTGATCCGTATAGTGCTGTAGAAGAGGCGTCTTTTAAAACATTTATAGATTCAATTTGATCAGCACTAAAAACATTGATGTTACCATTATATGGAGCTCCATCTACAATAATCAGTGGTCCGCTTCGACCATTCTCATTATCGGGATCCAGAGTACCTACCCCTCTGATTCTGATAATAGGATTGGCTCCTGGTTGTCCACCTTGAGAAATCAAATTTACTCCTGGCACACTACCTTGAATTGATGTAGTAATATTAGTTGCCTGTTGTTTTTTGATGATTTCTTCACCAACTACCACGACCGATCCAACGATAGATTTTTTGGTTTGTCGTCCATAGGCTACAATTACAATTTCATCAAGACCTTCTGCATCTTCCTGCATCGAAACATTAATGATATTTGAAGATCCTACAGTCATTTCTATAGACGCCATTCCTATGTAGTTGAAAACCAGAACCTGACCTGTACTGGCTTTGATAGTGTAGTTTCCATCAAAATCTGTTTGAGTTCCTATAGTCGTGTTTTTGATATTTACTGTGGCTCCGGGGAGTGGCAAATTATTCTGGTCTGAGACCATACCGGTTATTTCTCTTTCTTGAAAAATATTTCCGTATGTGTTTGTTGATCCTATACATAATAATAAAACAAAAGCTCGCATGATTGATACTATTGAGTTTTTGTTCTTTGTTAGGTCAAGAAAAACATTGACAATTTTTTTATTCATGATTTTGTTTTTTCAAATTGATACTTACTTTCTTACATGTTTATTACTTGTAGTAAAACACATTTATATGGCAGGATTCAAAATGTGTTTATGATAATTTTTTAACATATTATTTTGTTTTCTCATCAAAATTTTAAAAAAAAAACAAAATAAGTATGAGAATGATCGGTTTTGTAAGTAAAATCTGAAAAGTATTTGGTGTATAGGGTGTAATCTTATGAAATAACGAATTTACTTCGGGAAAATCATAAAAGAATTGTGCGAATTACAATAAGGTTTTGAGTTTAATACGTATTAAGATTACGGAAAAGAAGTATATTGAATGTGTTGATGGTGAAGTGTTTTATTATCGCAATATTACGATAATAAAATGAAATAAAAAAGCCAGAAGTTAAAATTTCCAGCTTTTTATTATTAGAACCAAGGCTTTCTACCAACCTGATATGTTTGATAAAACTCGTCATCAGATTTTGTTAAATACATAATACCTTCTACAAGACCGATAATTGATGGAACGTATATAGTTAATATTCCTATGCCTAAACACATTAGAGGAAATGAGATTAAAGTTATTCCCAGTAGAATAAAACCTTCTTTTTGGTATCCTAAAATGAATTTATGAACTCCAAGCCATCCTAAAAAAATAGCTAAAATACCAGCAAGAACTTTTTTATTATCTGCAGAATTAACAAGTTCTTTAGCCTCTTCAGCAAAATCACTGGCTGCTTCTTTGGCATCATTAGCAAATTCTTTTGCCGCTTCTGCCGCTTCTTCTGCTCCTTTTTTTATATCGTCCCCTAGGTTGTTATTTTCTTCACTCATGTTGTTAAAAAGATTTATTAGTTTGGAGAAAATTACAAAAAAATATCAATTAAAAATCAGAAGATTAACAAGAATATTTGTAGGTGCTAATTATTAGTATATAGGATAACTATAGTAGGGTATATTTTGATAAGTCATATTTATTGTTATATTTGGTATAACAACTTTGAATAAAAAAACAAACACTAACCTTTTAAATTTGAAAACTATGATATGGGGAATCTCATTAATCGTTTTAAGTATTCTTGCAGTACCATCATTACTATTATCTAAAAAACCAAATGCAAAAGAGCTTTTAGAGAAAATTGAACCTTACCAGGGTTGGATTGGATTTATATTTTGTATTTGGGGTATTTGGGGTATTATTTCTGCAATTTTAAACCTGGGATGGCTTACAACATATCCTATTTGGTGGATAACCTTGTTAGCAGGAAATATTATTTCTGCAGCATTAGGATTTATGCTTGGATTTGGTCTCATCAGTAAATATTTTTTATCCAAAAGTGAAGAGGCAAAAGAAAAAGCAAATCGCCTTAGAGAAAAACTAGCTCCCAAACAAGGTAAGCTAGGTATCATAGGAATAATAGTTGGCTGCTGGATGATTGTAGCATCTCTTTTATTCTTTATGTAATATTCTAAATGAAATTATATATAAAAAAAGGTTGGCTACGTAGCCAACCTTTTTTTGTTAGAGTTTTATAAGAATGCCTTATCGACTGGTTCCCAAAGCTCAATTTTATTACCTTCTGGATCTACAATCCATCCAAATTTACCATATTCATATTCTTCTACTTTATCAATAACAGTTACTCCTTCACTTTTAAGAACTTCGAGAAGTTCGGTTAGGTTTTCTACTCTGAAATTCATCATAAATTCTTTCTTACTTGGGGCAAAATAAGTGGTGTTGTCTTTAAAAGGACTCCATTGTGTAGAACAATCGTTACCTTCTTTGTCTTTCCACCAGAATGTACAACCATAATCATCTGTATTAAAACCCAGATGATCCCTGTACCAATCTTTTGTTTTTTTTGGATCAGCTGTTTTAAAAAATATACCCCCTATTCCTGTTACTCGTTTCATAGTTATATTGTTATTTGTTTTTTACTTTAGATTCATACATTGTAATCCATTCTTGTGGAGTCATTTTGCTAGATAATTCTGCGATCAATTTTATCGGAATCTGATCTATTTTTTTGAAACGGATACAACTTTTACCCATATCTAATTTTGTTTTTACATACTTAGGATATTCACCAACAAACCAGTTCATTAATTCGGGATTTGCATAAATACCACTATGATAGACTGCTATAAAATTCTTCTGCGAAGCAATATTCATAAAGGGTAAAGGTAATTTAGGATCACAGTGGTACCCATCTGGATATAAGCTGTGCGGTACAACATACCCTATCATACCATAGCTAATCTCTTCAGAAAATCCTTTGGGAAGATTATCTTTTATTACTTTTCTAAGCATACTCATGGCTTCCTTTCTTTCTTCAGGAATAGCTTCTATATATTCATCAGGTGTTTTGGCTTTATATTGCATACTATTTTTTATTGTTAATTACCTGGTATTGGTTTACGTTGTAGTATTAATGCTGAAATTAATGAAATTATAAATCCAATCATAAATACTGTTGCAAACATTAAAAAGAAGCTCATAAACCTATTAGAAAATAGTTCTTTTTGGGCTTCTAGCTCTGCCAATTTAATTTCAAGTTCGGCCTGTGGGAGAGAATTTTTCATTTGTTCAACGTAATGCGAATAGTATTCTGTCATAAAATCCGGATTGATATATTTGATATAAATTACATCTAATATCCCAAACGCCAAAGCAGCAATAAGAGTGATAAGTATACCGATCAATAATGCTTTTCCGAAGGAAACAATACCATTATTTTCTTTATCCCGATAATGTTTAATACCAAGGAATACAAAAAGTAACGATACTATTATACCTGCATATCCAATTACTTCTTGAATAGAGTAATCCAGATTTTTCCCTAAAAACCATCCTGCAAGTGCTAACAGACATATAGAAATGGCACTTCGTAACCCATAACGTATAATTGTATTTTTCATTGATTTATATGTATTTATTATTAGACCCAAATGTAAATTTAGGCTAATAAATAGCATTCATACTAAAGTATGAAATTTAGAATATATGAGGTTGAAATGCCCTAAAGAGGTATAATTTGTAGCTCTTTTGCAATTTGTATAGCTTGAGTACGTCGTTTTGCATCAAGTTTTATCAGCATATTAGAAACATGAGTTTTTATAGTACTTTCTGAGACGAAGAGTTTTTCGGCTATCTCTTTATTTGATAATCCCATAGCAATCTGGCATAAGACTTCATACTCTCGTTTGCTTAATCCCAGTTCTTCAATTTTTTGATAATTTATTTCCTGTGTAGGTTTTTTCTTTTTGTGCAGAACTCTTCTGTTTATTACTATACCAATTACAAAAAAAATAACCGCGATTATGGCGATTACAGTTTCTATCGATGTATCTCCTGCAATAACACTGTACTTACTTAACTGAAAAAGAGCTAGTATTGCCAGAACTAAAGCTGCAAAAGTAAAAATTGTTTTCTTCACTCTATAAATGTAGTAAAACTGAAATTTAATTTGAAAGCAAATCAATTTCCTGTTGAAGATTTTCTTTCGCTTTCCCTTCAAATTTTTTGTAGAAATATTCAGATTTAAAGATGGCCTGCATATGTATAAAATGATTTAAAACTTTGATTCTTCCTTTGTTGTACATAAAATCAGGATAGTATTTATATTCTTTCCTTACGTTTTTGTAATAAGTCTCATAGTTTTTCCAATCGCTTCCTAATATAGAGAGATCAGCATCGGTAAAATAATTGATGTCACTGCTTTCAGAATTGTTGTGCCCTTTGGTGGCCAATATCATATCAGAGCAAAGCGTGATACGGTTTTTGTCTATCGATGATGAATTTAGCACTTCTATTGCTTTCTTTGCACTTTGTTCTTCATTATCCTGTTTTAGGATATTATAAATATAATCATGATAAAACAATGCAAATAAAACCATATCCCAATCTTTGATTTTGTTTTTGACTTCAACCAAATTATGATACAGATGGTCTAGATGTGACAGATTATGATAGTATCTGGTCTTTTTACTATGTTGTTTAACAATATCGCCCCACAAAGACTCAATATATTCTGAATCTTGAGTGTAGTTTGATAATAATGTAGTAAATACTTGTTTTAACAAAACTCGGCTTTAATTTTATCAACGATTGTCTGTGCTAATTTTTCTTTAGACTCTACAGTCCAACCAGCAACATGCGGACTTAAGATCACATTATTCATTTTAAGGAGTTTCGTAAATTCTTTTGGCATGTCATTTTCTGAAGTAAATAAGTTTTCAAAAGATGATTTTTCGTATTCTAAAACATCTAACCCTGCTCCTAAGATTTTTCCTTCTTCTATACCTTTGACCAGATCTTTGGTAACTACACTTTTTCCTCGTGCCGTATTGATCAACCAAAAAGGCTTTTTAAACTTGTTAATAAACGTTGTATCGATCATGCTAATTGTTTTAGGGGTCTCTGGGGTATGAAGGCTTAATACATCGGTCTTTTCAAAAAGTTCATCAAGTTCTACTTGTGTTGCATCGCTGTTTTCTACATCATCTTTAATATCATAACAAATAACTTCTACAGCAAAACCACGTAGTTTTTTGGCAAAGGCTCTACCCATATTACCATACCCGATAATACCCACCGTTTTTCCATCTAGTTCTACACCACGATGCTCTTCGCGAAGCCATTGTCCGTTTCGTACACTATGATCTCCATTATTTAATTTATTAAATAACGATAATATCATTCCTAATGCATGTTCACCCACAGCATTACGATTCCCTTCTGGTGCATTAAATAGTTTAACTCCTAATTTCTCGGCATGTTGGATATCAATATTTTCTAATCCGGCACCTATTCGACCTATAAATTTTAGGTTTTTTGCTTTGTCTAAAAATATTTTGTCAATTTTAAATCTACTACGAATGATAATCCCACTATAATTATGAATTTTGGATTGGATTTCTTCTTTTGTAGAAGTATAATCTTCATCATTTTCAAAACCTGCAGTGGTAAGCTGATTTAAAAGTAAAGGATGATTTGTATCAAGGTGAAGTATTTTCATATATTTTGTATAGGTTTTCAAAATTAGTTAATAAAAGATTAGATACAGTATCTTTGGTATATATCATCTCTTAATTTTAGAAATATTTAAGATGAGGTCATCATTTTATTACATTTTATTCTTGTATTTTATATCGACATGGTCTGTTTTTTCACAAGAAAAGGATACTATTCTTATTCGTTTACAAAAGGAAGTTCAGCTTGCCTCGACTGATTCTATAAGAATTAATGCATTAATTGATTTAAGTGCTTATCAAATGGAAGAAACGTTGAGCCTGGCCGAAAGTTCTTTACAAGAGGCTTTTCAACTTATGAAAAACAAAGGAGAAAATGTGGATCAACGTCAATTAGGAGCGGGATATATACAAATGGGTGTTCTTAACCGTCGCAAAGCATTTCATGCTATTGCTATAGATTATTATTTAAGGGCTTTAGATATTTTTAAGACGCATAATGATTCTTTGTTAATCTCAGATGTATATCACAATCTGGGTATGGTTTATAGGCATCAAAAAGATAACCATAAAGCAATTAAGAGCTATCGACGCTCTATTGCAATCAAAGAAAAGATTGAGGATATACATGGGCTAGGAGCAGGTTATAACATGATGGGAGTTTCCTATAGAAAACTTGGTAAATTAGACTCAGCTGAAATATACTACGATAAAGCAAAAGAACTTTTTACTTCAATCAATAGTGTAGAGGATTTACAACGAGTTAATAATAATATGGCAACTTTATATAGTGTTCAAAAACAATATGATAAAGCATTGAAATTAAATAAGGAAAATGTGGCTCGGGCTACAAAACTTGGTAAAAAATACTCTCTTACCATTGCATATTATAATTTGGCAAGAATATATATAAAAATGAAGAATTATCAAGAGGCAATGAAAGCTGTAGATAGTTCTCTGTTTATTGCTAAGAAAGAAGGCTTTAGAGAAAATATTGCTAATGCATATTTAAGGAAAAGCTTTATTTATAATAAAATGAGAGATTATAAAAATGCATACGAACACTATCGTATTTTTAACAGACACTCAGACTCAATTTTTAATATAGATAATATCAAAAGGATACAAGAATTAGAGTTAAATCATAAATTCTATCAAGAGAAACTGGCAGATAGTCTGTCTTTCGCACAAGAAAAAAGAGAAGTAGCATTACTTGCTGAGGCAGAAACTTCAAGGAAGTGGTTATATATGATGTTGTTTTTTATAACAGTTATAGCTGCATTGTTTATAGGATTCTTTTTACGAAGAAACTATCATAACCAATCCAAGGTATTAACCGAAAAACTTAAAAAAGAACAAATACAAAAAGAATTACTAGATATAAGAATAAAAGCAAGTGAAGAAGAAACCAAACGACTGATTGCCGATAATAGTATGCGTTTAGAATTTAAACAAGAGTTATTAGACCGATTAAAAAATGAAATAGCACCAGAAGCTTCAAACAAAGTGAAAGAAGCAATTAATTCTCTAACTTCAGAGCTACAGATGCAGATTAAGACCGAAGGAAAATTATCTGAACTACAATCTAAAATTGAAGAAGTCAATAAAGGTTTTGATGTTAAACTTCGCGACTTATATCCATCACTTACTAAAACTGAACGTGAAATGTGTGCATTGCTTCGACTCAATCTTTCGATAAAAGAAGTTATGACGGTCCGTAATGTCTCGTTAGATTCAGTGAAATCTACACGTTACCGCATCCGTAAAAAACTTGGGCTTTCCTCTGGAGAAGAATTAGAACAATTTATACAGACTATTGTTTAAACTCGTATACGTAACCCTACGTAAATTGTAGCAAAAACAGGAATTTGCCACTTTTTACCACCATTAAAATTTCCATAAAAGGCGGTTGTCTTTTATTTTTGTAATCGGTTTATAATTCAATCATAAATATCGAATAGTAAACCGCATATAAATCTAAAAAGCCCCTTACATGAAAAGAAAACTACTCTTCAATATTGCCATCTTATTCTTTTTTGGTAACACTTTTGTATATGCTCAGACCTTAAACGAAACCTTAGGAACCGGATCTGGTGTAAGTATTACAACCGGAGATTACAATACCATGTATGGAGATAGTACGGGAACTGCACTAACTTCGGCCAGTCGATCAACCTTTGTAGGCTTTGGAGCAGGAAAAAATAACACAACGAGTGACAATACCTTTATAGGGTATTATGCCGGTCATGCCAATGACAGAGGTGAGGATAATGTTTTTATCGGTTTTGAAGCAGGTGCATTAAATAACCCTGAAGGTGGTAGTACACAGGTTGGAGATGACAATACTTTTATAGGGAGTGAATCGGGAGAGCGAAATACCACAGGGTACGACAATACCTTTATAGGTGAAGAATCTGGACAAAAGAATACTACAGGGTACGAAAATGTATTTATCGGTGAAGATGCAGGGTTTGACTTTACAACAGGTTATGAAAATACCTTTGTTGGACATCGAGCCGGTTCCGGGGACTCATTTCGAGGAGGTACCGGATATAAAAATACAGGAATAGGGAATGTATCTCTTGAAGATATCAGAGAAGGACATCATAACACTGCAGTTGGGGATTCATCAGGAGTTGATATAGGTAATGGGATTTATAATACGATGATTGGAGCTGCGGCTGGAGTGGCTACAGAAGAAGCCGATTTCAATACATTTATAGGTGCTATGGCGGGTTGGGATAATAATAGGACTAATAATACCACAGATGCAAATAGAAATACATATGTGGGGTATTTGTCTGGAGCTTCTAATCGAGAAGGGCAGGATAATGCTGGATTCGGAGCTTTTTCTGGCTACGGAAGAGCTCAAAGAACTACTGCTGGTGGAGAAGGATATACGTATTTTGGTGGGGATACAAGAAGATACAGAACAACATTTTTTGGATCTCAAGCCATTGCTGCCCAAAATGATGTGATTACCATGGGATATTATTCCTATAATGAAGGGCAATATGCCATTGGAATCGGTAATCAAGGAGATATGCAAAATGCAGTGGGGGCTATAGGAATGGGACATCAATTTGGTACTACCGATAATTCTGATTATTCCATAGGGATCGGATATCAAGCTAATATTGCTCAATCCAATGCGATTGGTATTGGCCGATCAGTAGATGTAGATAATACAGAAGCCATTGCGATTGGGGCCAATGCAGTAGCACAAAACAATGGTGCTATTGTAATCGGAACTGGGGCTGCTTCTAATGATCTGATTGATAATACTGATGGAGACCCCGATGCTGCAAAAAATATTGCAATAGGGTATAATGCCGTTGTGAGTGGTAACAATGCTATTGCTATAGGAACTGGAGCTGCTGCTGCGAATGATGATACAATGTTATTAGGAGGAGCTACCAATCCCGTAAGTGTAGGGATCGGTACCGATGCTCCTAATACATATGCATCCTTAGACCTAACAGGAACCGATAAAGGGTTATTCGTAAATAGAATGACAACCGCACAACGAACGGCACTAGAACCAAGATTTCCAACACAGCCATCATCTAAGGGGATTAGAGAATCAGAAGAGGGATTAACGGTATACGATACCGATGAAAAAGCATTGTATTTTTGGAATGGAACCGAGTGGAGTAGTGCAATTAAAGATAACCTGGGGGATCATACGGCAACAACCATGCTTAACATGGCAGATAATGTGATACGTTTTGATTATGGAGAAGATAATGGAATAGAATTTAATGGTCGTGACCGATACAAAATTTCCTATGGAGGAAGTACAAACTATGATTACGGGCCTGTTACAGGAGTAAGTATCAAAACTTCTATGAGTACTTCTGCCGATAATGGGTGGACCTGGGGACCTTATAACGCTGCCCCCGTAGCCGCAATAAGTACAGAAGGAAAAATGCAAATTGCGAATAGCCTTAATATTGCTGGAGCCTATGAATTTCCTATTGTAGATGGTGCTGCTAATCAAGTGTTGACTACTGATGGTGTGGGTGCATTAACCTGGTCTGCACAACTAGATAATCAAGAGCTTTCATTAAGTATCAATACGCTAAGCATTTCTGGAGGGACTGATACTGTAGACTTATCAGGATATTTAGACAATACCGATAATCAGGATTTAAGTTTGTCTTCAAATACCCTTAGCTTAACCAATGATGCAACTTCTGTAGATTTATCAAGCTATCTTGACAATACTGATGCTCAAGCGATATCATTAGCAACGAACACTTTGAGTATTACAGGTAATGCTTCTACAGTAGATCTTTCATCATATTTAGATAATACCGATAGTCAAATCTTAACGCTTACTAATAATAACCTAAGTATCTCTGATGGAAATACTATAGATCTTTCTACCTATGTAAATTCTGATCAACAGGATTTAACATTGGCTACTCTAAATGATACAAATCTTACTATCGAAATAGAAAACGGAGCCTCGGTTACTGTGGATTTAGCCCCTATAGTTTCTTCGCTGGAAACCAATCTTATTGATGCACAAAATGAGATTTCGGATTTAGAAGAGGAAAATACTACACAACAAACAGAGATTGATGAACAAAGATCTCAAATTAATGACTTAATAAATAGAATAGAAGCTTTAGAGGGTTGCGCCTGCGATACGAGTGGTAGTATTAATAAAGGAAACTCTCCTATATTGTATCAAAACATTCCTAATCCTTTTAATGGCACTACCTCGATTAAGTATTATTTACCAGACGGCATTAACAATGCTTCAGTTGTATTTAGCAATTCAATAGGACAATTGGTGTCTACAGTTGCCATTAAGGACAATGGAGATGGTGAACTTCATATTAATAGCGATGGGTTAGCTGCAGGAACATATTTTTATACCTTATATGTGGGTAGCCGAAAAATTGATACCAAAAAAATGGTGATAGAGTAGATTAATTATTCTTGATCATCATATACGTAACCCTACGTAAATTGCTTTAAAAACAAGGGTTTGCCACTTTTTGCCACCGTTAAAATTATCTTAAAACCAGATAAATGATATATTATTGCAAAAAAAATCAAGAACCATTTTTGTGTTGCTCTTGAATAGCATATACAGTTTTAAAAGCCCCATATATGAATAGAAAATTACACCTAACTTTTTTCTTGTTATTTAGTTATGTCATAGTTGCCCAGGAAACTTATGTGCCTGATGATAATTTTGAAAATTATTTAGAAACACATGATGCTGATGGAAATGTTGTTGCAGTAGGAAATGCATCCAGTATGGGTAATGGTATTGCCAATGATAATTATGTAACTACTTCAAGAATAGAAGGTGTTACTGATTTAGATATTTCCAGATTATTGATCGCAGATGCCACGGGATTAGGAGATTTTGCTGCTTTACAAAATTTCACCTGTTTTGAAAACTCCATAACCAGTATTGATCTTTCTAAGAATACAGCATTACAAACGATTAATGTTGGCAAAAATAGCCTTACCAGCTTAGATCTTTCAGGAAATCTAATGCTAACTTCTTTGAGTTGTAGTCGAAATGAAATTACAACCTTAAATGTATCTCAAAATACGATGTTGGAAACTTTAGGTTGTAGTAATAATCAACTTAGTAGTCTAGATGTTACCAACAATGACGCTTTAAAGAACCTATATTGTTATAGTAATCCTTTAGGAAGTTTGGATGTAACAAAAAACTTGTTATTAGAAGATCTGGATTGTGTTGATAATCAGCTTACCGTTTTGGATGTTTCTCAAAATTTAGAATTACAAGAATTACAGGTTTATGAAAATTCACTAACAAGCTTAGATGTAAGTAAGAATATAAAATTAATTGAATTATATGCAGAATATAATCAACTCACAAGTTTAGATGTCTCCAAAAATGTAGCATTAGTCGATTTATCGTGCTATAGTAATCAGTTGACTTATCTTAATATGAGAAATGGTAACAATACCAATCTCGATCATAGAGATTTTGACATCACCAATAATCCTGGTCTGACTTGTGTAGTAGTAGATAATCCAACATACGCAAATACCAATTTAACCGATAAAGATATACAAACTGTATACAACACTTTTTGTACCCAGACCTATGTTCCAGATGATAATTTCGAAAATTATTTAGAAACACACAACGAACTTGGTTTAGTAGTACCGATTGGAGATCCAACAAGTATGGGAAATGGTATTGCTAACGATAATTACGTAGGAACAGAAAGAATTAAAAATGACACTACTTTGGGTGTTAGTAATCAAGGGATTACTGATTTTACAGGACTAGAAGATTTTGAAAATGTAGAAAGATTGTACACAAACAGCAATACAATTTCAAACTTAGACCTTACGGCAAATACAAAATTAATTGAAGTAAGCTGCCAGTCCATGGGGCTTATCAGTTTAAATATTTCAGGATTAACTTCTCTGGAAATACTAAGAGCTCGAGAAAATAATTTAATGGCTATAGATTTGAGCTCCAATACAGCATTACATTCATTAAATTTAGATGATAATAATTTTAGCAGTATAGATGTAAGTGCAAACACAGCTCTTTCAGATTTTAGAATAAGAGAAAACTCATTAACTACTCTTGATATAACCAACAATATTAATTTAACAAGACTATATTGTGGAGATAATTCCTTATCAAGTATAGATGTAGCCAGTAATACACTTTTAGAAACGCTAAGTTGTGGCGGGAATCAGTTTGCAACCATAGATGTGAGTGCCCTTACCAAGCTAACAGATTTATCGATTGAGAACACTCCAACGCTTACAACATTAGATGTATCTAGCAATATAAACCTTGAAGATATTGAGGTGTATAACAATACCTTGTTAACCACTCTAGGTGTATCTAGTAATACAAAATTAATAGAGGTTTATATCAATAACACAGGTATAGCTACATTAGATTTTAGTAATAGTCCACAATTGGAGTATGTAGAATGTCAAAACAACAATACATTAACTTCTTTAAATTTTAAAAGCGGGAATACGAGCAGTATCGATGAAATGTATGCTACAGGCAACCCAAACCTTATATGTATTCAGGTAGATGATCCTTCTGCTAGCTATTTAAATGGTTGGGATAAAGATGCTACAGCTAGTTTTAGTGATGACTGTAACTGGACCTATGTGCCCGATGATAATTTTGAAAATTACCTGGAAACCCATGATGCCGATGGTAATTTTGTTTCAGTTGGAGATCCAACTAGTATGGGTAATGGAATTGCAAATGATAATTATGTGAAGACAGCCCAAATAGAAAATGTTTTAAATCTATTTGTGGCATTCCAAGGGATAACAGATTTTACAGGTATCGAGGATTTTACCGCTTTAGAAACATTCTTTTGTTTTAATAATGTGATCAATACAAGTTTAGACTTGACCAGTAACACCAACTTAAAAAGAATAGATGGGGGAGATATGGGATTAACTACTATCAATGTTACCGGATTAACAGCTTTGGAAAGATTAGATATACCTCGTAATAATTTTACAACGATTGATCTTTCCACAAATACGGCGCTAAAAGAATTAATAATTTCTTCAAACGATTTAACCGGATTAGATGTAAGCAACAATATTTTGCTAGAAGATTTACAAATTCACGAAACTACATTAAGTAGTATCGATCTAAGTGCTAATGTTAACCTTACTCGAATCATTGCATCCTTGAATCAGTTTACAGCATTGAATATCGAAAACAATACATTGTTAGAGCGTTTAAACTTAAGTAGAAACCCATTTTCATCCTTTGATGTGAGTCACTTAACAAACTTAGAGGAACTAAATTTAGATGAGACAAATATTGCTTCAATAGATATTAGTAAGAATAGTAATTTGGTAGAATTCAAGGCAAGAAAAATAGATGAATTAGTCGAACTGAATGCAAAAAATGGAAATAATAGCAGTTTTACAGAGTTTGAAGTAGACGATTGTCCCAACTTAATGTGTATCGAAGTAGACGATCCTACTGCAGGGTATTTAAGTGCCTGGGTAAAAGATGCTACGACTAGCTTTGCGCAATACTGTCGATTTACTACTATTCCTGATGATAATTTTGAAGCCTATTTAGAAACTCATAACAAGTTTGGAGGAACAGTTGCTTTAGGAAGTGCTAATAGCTTGGGTAATGGAATTATTGATGACAATTTAGTACCAACAGGAAAAATCGAGAACATACAACTCTTAACTCCAAGAAATGAAGGGATTGAAGATTTTACAGGAGTAGAAGATTTTGTGAGTTTAATTCGTTTGTGGATAGATGACAATGTACTAACCAATACTAGTTTAGATCTCACCAATAATACACTCTTAAAAAGTATAACGGTTACCAATATGGGACTCACAAGTATTGATTTAACAGGGTTAACCGTTTTAGAAGGCCTCGAAGCTGAAGATAACAACCTTACAAGTATAGATATATCTACCAATGCTACGTTGGAGTTTTTGAATGTAGCAGATAATGATATAACCAATATAGATGTAAGTACTAATGATTTAACAAGCCTAACCATTACTAATAATAGATTAGGGTCAATTGATGTAAGCACACAGACTAATCTAGTTTCGTTATACTGTGAAAACACGAATATCACTTCATTAAATATTGAAAACAATTCATTGTTAGAAAATTTAGAGTGTGGTGCTAATGCTTTAATTAGCTTAAATGTAACTCATCTTACAGATCTGTTTTATTTATCATTTAGTAATACCAGCATTGCTAGTATTGATTTAAGTAATAATACGAATCTAAGTAGATTAGTTTGTGATGTTACACCACTTTCTTCTTTGGACTTAAGTAATCAAAATACCTTAGACGATTTATCCTGTAAGAATAGCTTATTAGAGTATTTGAATTTAAGAAGCGGTAATAATAATGATCTTGATAATGTTGACGTTACCGGAAATCCAAATTTAACTTGTATAAGAGTAGATGATCCAACTGCTAGTGTATTGACTGGTTGGTTAAAAGATGCTGCAGCGAGCTATGCAGAATTTTGTAGATTGACCTATGTGCCCGATGATGTTTTTGAAGAATTTCTGGAAAATGCAGGCTATGGTAATGGAGTAGTTGATGATTATGTATATACTGCATTAGTTGAAGTTTCGGAAGGGATCGTCTTCCAAAACAAAACAGCATCTGACTTAACTGGTATTGAAGATTTTAGAGATGCATGGTACTTTGTGATTCGTAACAACCCTAACATCACTGGTGTTGATTTAAGTAAAAATGTTAAGTTGACAACACTTTCTTTACAGAATAATGATTTGACAAGTATTGATTTAAGTAATAATATCCTAATGGATAAATTATATATTGGAGATAATGCGAGATTAGGAAATGTTGACGTTTCAACACTTTCAGTTTTAACTACATTAAGTGTATCCAATACGGGTATTAACACCATGGATATCTCTAATAATCCATTATTAAGAGTATTAAATTTAAATGATAATAATTTCACTGAATTAGATATTTCTGGGTATTCAAGTATTATTCAATTAAGAATTGCAAATAACCAATTAACGTCCTTAAATGTTGCGAATGGAAATAACGATAATTTCACTTGGTTTGATGCACAAGGAAATCCGGATTTAACATGTATTAAAGCTGATAAAGTAATTCCTTTGTTTCCAGATATTTGGGAAAAAGATGCTACGGCGAATTTTGCGATTTATTGTGATTTAACGTATATCGCAGATGCCAATTTTGAAAATTACCTAGAAACGCATGATGCCGATGGAAATGTAGTTGCTCTTGGAGACGCTACAAGTATGGGTAATGGTATTGCAAATGATAATCAAGTAGCAACTTTAAAAATTGCGAGTGTCGTTACCTTAAATATTGCTAGTCAAAACATAGCCGATCTTACAGGAATAGAAGACTTTACGGCACTAGAATCCTTAAACTGTGATTATAATGACTTAACTTCATTAGACTTAAGCAACAATACCAGTCTAAAAGTTTTAGATGCAGCAGAAAATGAATTTACATCTATAGATGTAACAGGATATTTATCATTAGAAGAAGTAAATTTACGTTCTAATTCCATTACAAATTTATTGGTTGATAATAACCCCAACTTAAAAAAGTTAAAAGTTGGTAAAAATGCACTTACAACATTAGACGTAACAGCTTGTACTCAATTAGAAGAACTTGCTGTTCACCAGAATTTATTAGCATCTTTAGATGTTAGAAATGGAAATAATAACTTAATCACTGATTTCTTTGTTCTTTACAATCCTAACTTAACCTGTATTCAGGTTGATGATCCAACCGCTACTTATTTAAGCAGTTGGGAAAAAGATGATATTGCTAGTTTTAGTGAAGATTGTGTTACACCTGTAATTACTTTACTAGGAGACAATCCTCAAGTAATAGAATTAGGATCAGGATATACCGAGTTAGGAGCTACGGTTGATGATGGAGTAACCAATGTAGTGATTGACACTTCCGATTTTCAGGATACAGTTGGTAGTTATACAATCAGATATAATGCTACCGATGCTTCGGGAAATGTAGCTATAGAGGTAACTAGAACTGTGAATGTAATCAATAGCTGTCCGATCGTAAGTTTACCAGCAAATAATTTTACAATCACTACCACAAGTGAAACGTGTACCGATAAAGATAATGGAACAATTGCTATTAGTGCTGTTACCGTATTAGATTATAACACTACAATTAATGGAGTAGAGTATAGTTTTACTTCTGCATTGACAGTAGATAACCTACCACCAGGTACTTATCCTGTATGTATTGCCATAGAAGGCTTTGCAAGTTGTGAACAATGTTTTGAAATGGTTATTGAAGAAGCAGAGAGTTTAACAGGGAAAACCGAGCTACTTGCAGAAGCAGGAACTGCAAAAGTAAATGTTGAGGTAACTACAGGTACTGCGCCCTATATTGCGAAGATCAATAACAAAATAGTAGGAGAGTATACAACGAAGAATTTCATTCTAGATGTACAACATGGGGATGAGTTAGAAGTGTCTTCAAGTATAGATTGTGAAGGCAAACTATCTACCAAAGTTAGTTTGTTTGATCAAGTAAGTATTGCACCCAATCCAACGAAGGGAGATGTTACGCTTACTCTTCCCAATACTCAATTACAAACGATAAATGTGTCGATGTATAATGCATTAGGGACTCAGGTTTCTTCTGGGGAGTATATTATTACTTCGGGACAAGTCATATTGCCTATGAAGCAATTACCACAAGGTATTTACTTTGTGTCAATTGATCATAGAGCTACGTTTAAAATTGTGAAACAATAAAGAGAAAACCTTCATTTTTATCATTTCAACTTAACTGACCCTAAACCTGGTCCAAAGGTTCAATGTGATCGTAAAGAATAAAGAAATAGGAAATGAAAAGTATGATGATATATAGCCTTAGTAAGATACTGCTTAAAGAATATTTGGTAGTAAAATAAAGCTTCAGATTTTTTTTAAAGGATTCAAATGTGACTTTTTAAAAAAACGGTGTCCTATATTATAAAGACACTTAAACACAAATTGAAATGAGCCTTAAAATAAAAAAATCAATATGTATAGTTGCTTTATTATCCTTTAGTATATCTGTTTTTGCACAAAAAAAACCAAAAATTAAGGGCAACAGGGTTGTAAAAGAACTTACCAAAGGTATTCCTGAAACATTTAATACTATCGAAATTGATGATGAATTAAAAATAATTTTAAATCAAAATGATCAAAATGAATATTACCTAAAAACTGATGAAAACCTAATTGATATCGTTCAGTTTAAAGTAACAGATAGTGTATTAAAAATATATACAACCAATAGAATTGTGAGAAGTAGAAAACTAGAAATTAGTTTAAATGTAAAAGAGATAGAACATATTATACTTAAAAATAATGCTAAAATAAAAAGTGATAAAAAATTATTTTCTGAAAAACTATTTATCACTGGTTATGATTCTAGTTATTTGGATTTGAACGTAAAAGTAGATGATGTTAGAATTACTTTATATGATAAAGTGAAAGGGAAAATCAAAATCAAATCAAAAAACGCAGCAATTACTATGAATGGCAAAACAGACCTTAAAGCGTATGTTATTGCAGATAAAGTAAAAGTTGCCATGACCAAAGCTGCCGAATTAAGTATGGATGGAGATACAGATTATGCTTCTTTTGATGTTAAAGATTCATCGAAACTTAAGGCAAAAAAAATGAAAACTTCTTCTACAGACCTAAATACTTATAATTCTGCAGATGTATATGTATATGCTAAAAGAAATTTAGAGCTTTATGCACAAGGAAAAAGTATAGTGTACGTATATGGTAATCCCGAATTAGATGTTAAAACCCTTACTGATCGGACTAAAATCATAAAAAAGTAATTAACACTACATTAAATTATTTTTTATTACCAACTATAACTTGACTTGACGAAGGAGGGTGTTTGATTTATCAGACACCTTTCTTTTGTTTATAGTCGATTATATTTAAACTGTAAATTTATATCCTATTTATGCTGTATTATTGTTGTTTTTCTTTTCAAGAAACAATACACACGATGTGTCTCTTTATTATTTAAAGAAACAGAGAAGTAATTTCATCTGGGATCCTTGCCGGCCTTAGAGTCTCTTTATGTAAAAAACACCAACTTGTCTTTGCAGAAACTAATACCTTTTGAGTGGTTGTATTTATAATTTTAGTATGACGCTCACTCCTAACACCTCTATAATTATCGATCCAGGTTTGTAGCGTGACTTTATCATTTTCAAAAGCAGGACTATGATATTCTATATAATGATTAAGAACTACCCAAACATAAGTATTCCTAATGCCTTCATTGGTTCTGGATTCCCAATGCTTTTTGGCAACATCTTGTACCCATTGTAGATACACTACATTATTTACATGATCCATATCATCTATTGCTGATTTTGGAACAGTAAAATGGAATTCAAAAATTTCGGATTTCATGAATAGAAGAGTTGAATAGATTAAAAGTACAACTATTTTAAAATTTGAAAGAAGATTTGTGATCTAAAACCCTAAAATAAGTTTTGCTATATAAAAGAATAAGAAGATCCCAAAAATATCATTACTGGTTGTAATAAAAGGACCTGTAGCAATTGCAGGATCAATACCTCTTTTATCCAGAATAATAGGAACAAAAGTACCGATAAGTGCTGCTACGATAATAACACTCATAAGTGCTGCTGCTATTGTTAAGCTAAATGAAATTTCATACTTCATAATAAAACCAAAAACAATAATAAGTAGTGCTAATGCAGAACCATTAATTAAGCTAAGGCTTACTTCTTTTAATAATCGATTTAATAAACTTCCTTTTACTACATTATTTGCCAACCCTTGTACTATGATTGCAGAGGATTGAACACCAACATTTCCTGCCATAGCTGCAATTAGCGGAGTATAGAAAAATAAATCTCTAATTCTTGGATTGGTCATTACACCTTCAAAGCCCTGCATGATGAATACACTTCCTAATCCTCCAAAAAGGCCTAAAATCAACCAGGGTAATCGTGCTCTGGTAAGCTCCCATACATTATCATCTGCTTCTACATCTTGAGAAATACCCGCAGCTAATTGATAATCTTTCTCAGCCTCATCCTTAATAAAATCTACAATATCATCTATAGTTACTCGACCAACCAATACATTTTCTTTGTCTACCACAGGGATGGCTTCAAGATCATATTTTTGCATAATACGAGCTACTTCTTCTCCTTCGGTATCTACATCTACAGAATCTACTTTTGGAATATATACTTCGCTAATATGAGTTTTTGCAGAGGCAGTAAGTAAATCTTTAAGAGATAGTCTACCTTTTAACTTTTCATCTTTATCTACAACGTAAATAGAATGTACCCGAGTAACATTTTCTGCCTGTCGTCGCATTTCTTTAACACAACCAGCTACGGTCCAGGTTTCTTTTACCTTTACTAGTTCTTTAGCCATTAGTCCACCTGCAGTATCTTCATCATAGGTAAGAAGCTCTTTAATATCTTCTGCGCGTTTTTCATCCTCTATCTCTGCAATTACTTTTTCTGCACGATCATCAGGAAGCTCGGCAACAATATCAGCAGCATCATCAGTATCCATTTCTTCTAACTCTTCTGCAATCTCTTTTGCAGAAAGGTTTTCAAGAATACGTTCACGAAAATCTTCTTCGAGCTCCATAAGAGCTTCGGATGTTTTTTCGCTATCTAATAATTTAATAAGGTAGGTAGCTTCAGATAAGCCAAGTTCACTAATGATTTCTGCAACATCAGCAAAATGAATTTCACTAAGCATTTCGCGCAGACGAGTATCACCTTCTTCACGGATAAGGCGTCGTACCTGTTCGATTAACTCATTAGAAACTTCAAATTGCATATACTCAGTATTTAGTGATCCCCTTCACAAACGCCCACAAAGATAACCAAAGAATTTAATTGGACTTTATGAGTGTGTTAAATCACTTAACCTGTTGTTTTTCAATTAATAATGTCAATTCTATAAATTGATCAACAGACAATTGTTCGGGACGTTTAGTCAGGATTTCTAATGTTTTGATCTCATCATTCAATTCAAAAGTTTTAAGACTATTTCTTAGGGTTTTACGACGTTGTCCAAAAGCAGTCTTTACGACTCTGAAAAATAATTTTTCATTACAAGGGAGAGAGTATTCATTTTTTCTAATCAATCGCAATACCCCACTATCTACCTTAGGAGGAGGATTAAAAACATTGGGAGGCACGGTAAATAAATATTCTGCATCATAAAATGCTTGAGTAAGTACCGAAAGAATACCGTATGCTTTACTACCAGCTTTTTCGCAAATACGTTGGGCAACTTCTTTTTGAAACATCCCCGTAAATTCAGGAATTCGGTCTTTGTTTTCCAATGTTTTAAAAACAATTTGTGTAGAAATATTATATGGAAAATTACCCGTTATTGCAAATTGCTCTTTATCGAATATAACATCCAGATTAAATTTCAGAAAATCTGCTTCTATAACCCGAAATGTAGTGTTTCCTCTTAATGCTTCTGTATGCTCGAGATGAAAATTAGTGTTAAGATATTCGATAGACTCCCTGTCTAGATCCATAGCGATAACATCAATATCTTTTTGAAGAATATACTTGGTAAGAACTCCCATCCCCGGGCCAATTTCAATAACATTTTTATAGCCTTGCAGAGTAAGGGTATCGCCAATCTTTTTGGCAATATTCTCATCCTTTAGAAAATGTTGCCCCAGGTGCTTTTTTGCCTTTACCGCAGTTTTTTCGAAAGAAGATATAGGGTTTGAATTGTATTTTTTATTTTTTTTTGGTTTACCCATTCCGTTCACTTACAATTTCTAACTCTGTTCTAAACGCTACAAATTTACCAGTAAAGCGATTAGATTTTGACCTAAGGCGATCTGCATCCTCGTTATAGTATTTTTGTAAAGTTTCTTTATTGCTTGTAGTATATTGTACAGAATAGGTGATACCTCCCATTTCTTCTTCTACCAATACCTTGGTCATTAATGCTTTACTAAATTTTCCTGTAGAAAGCATATCAGGTATATGCTCTTCTTTCATCCACTCTAACCATTCATCATGGATAGTTTCTTCTATATTTATGGTAACGTTATATATGTACATGTTTATTATTAATGTTTTTGGAAGTCGTATTTAGTATAATGACCAAGGCGCAAAGTTACAAAGAAGTAAAGAGCTACAGGTGATTTAATTTATAGCATCTCCTCTTAGGGTTCTGTATTTTTTTCGTGCTTCTACAAAATAAATACTATCAGCGTGATTAAAAATTATCTTTTCGTATAATTCTTTAGCTTTTTCAGGCTCTCCCAGTTCATTCACATAGAGTTCGGCTAGCCAATAATAAGCATCATCAACAAGAATATCATCGTTATAAAATTCGATAATTTTTAGATAGTTGATTTTAGCCTTTTCGAATTGCTTTTCTTTTTCAAATAGCTTTGCCTGACGTAAAAAAGCTTCATCCTCAATTTTTTCACCTTTATGCTGAGTTAAAATAATTTCATACATCGTAATTGCGTCCTGATTTTTATTCTGAAAAGCTAATAGATCGGCTTTTGCAAAAATCTTTAAAGCAGTTTGAGTAGAGTCTTCAAGAGAATTATCACTGATAATTAGACTTAACTCCATGGCATCATTTGCAATCAATTGAGAGGTAGAAGATTTTAGTACATCGAGTTGTGTTTGTGCCCAAGCGAAATCCCCTTTGTAATAACTGGTTTTTGCGACTTTAAATCTGGCATCTTGTGCTAGGAAATTATTTTTTAAAGCATTTTGCACCTGGGTATAGTAAATTAACGCCTGATTAAATTTTTGATCCAATACCAGGATATCTGCAATTTTCATTTTTATTCTGGAAGACTGAAACCTTGATAGAGGTTCTCTATCCAGTATATCTTTTAAAAATAGAATGGCTTCCTGTTTTTTATCCTGATTAAATGCTAGAAAATGTGAATAATCAATTTGTAATCCTATAGTTTCTCTGCCTTTTCCATATTCCTCAAATACAGTATTATACTGTGCTATAATAGTTTTATGTTCTTTTTTGGAAGCATTATCTACTTTTGCTTTCAGGATGATTTTATGAGCAGTAAGCTTCATATCTTTTGAAGCAGGCGTTTCTAGAATATAATTTAGAATTTCTACAGCAGATTTAATGTCTTTTTCCGAAATAGCAATTCTGGCCAGATCTATAATGCCTTCTGGGCTTTCCTGTTTACGTTTGTATATTGCTTTTTCCTGTATAAATGCTTTTTTAAATTCCTTTTGTTGTACAAAAAGCCAGCTTAGCATTTCGTTGTATAAGATATCAGGATTCTGCTGAAGTTTTTTAATCAATAATTTTCTAAATATAACATTTGCCTCACTTGTTGGGGTATCTGTTATGTAGTCACTAAAATTTCGTTGTACAATATTTATATAATTAGGTTGTAATCGTAATAGTGCTAAGTAACTATCGAACATTTTTTCGAGTTTTCCCTGTTCTCCATAAATTTTGGCTAATTGTACATTAAAGTTTGCTCTGGGATTATTCTTCATCCCTTTTTCATAAATTAAAGCTGCTTCATCTAACAGGCTATATTTTTCAAAAGTTTGAGCAAGAGAATAGGCATGATTCGCATTATTGTTATCATAAGTTTCTATAGCCTTATTGTAGTATGTGCGAGCTAGCTCTGTTTTACCTTGTAGATCATAATGATGTCCTAATTCGACTAGAATTTGGGCATTATTTGGAACTTTCTCAATTCGCTTTTTTAGAATACCCTCAGCTTTATCAAAATGTTCTAATTGTTGGTGAGATTCTACTAACCCTAATAAATAATTAATTCGGTTTGGGTTTTTGGTATATAATTTTTGATAGATAGAAAGTGCTTTTTCGTATTGTCCCTGCTGAATATAGTTTTTTGCTAACTGCTCCGACTGCGCAATCGTCGAAAACGTAAAGAATAGGGCAATATAGAAAAAGATAAAGCGCATTTTGCAAGTTTTTTTGTAAAGATAACAAAATGCGCTTTAGTAATATGTTATGGATCCCTTAATCTATATATTCAAATCCGCAGTAAGGAACCAGTACTTCGGGGATTTTGATACCATTTGGAGTTTGGTAATTTTCTAATATACCTGCAAGTACCCTGGGTAATGCCAATGAACTTCCATTAAGTGTATGTGCCAATTGATTTTTTCCATTTGCATCTTTATATCTTAATTTTAAGCGATTAGCTTGATAAGATTCAAAATTAGATACAGAACTAATCTCTAACCAGCGATCCTGTGCTGTCGAGAAAACTTCAAAATCATATGTTAGTGCAGAAGTAAATCCAATATCTCCACCACAAAGGCGTAGTATACGATACGGTAATTGTAAATCGTTAAGAATCCCTTTTATATGATCTACCATTCCATCAAGTGCCTTGTACGAATTTTCAGGGGTCTCGACACGTACAATTTCTACTTTGTCAAATTGATGCAATCGATTTAATCCACGTACATGTGCACCATAAGAACCTGCCTCACGTCTAAAACATGGAGTATATCCTGTACAGCAAATAGGAAGATCGCTTTCCTGTAGTAGCTCATCTCTAAACATATTGGTTACAGGAACCTCTGCAGTAGGAATAAGATATAAATCATCGCCGGTTACATGATACATTTGTCCTTCTTTATCCGGTAATTGCCCCGTACCATATCCCGATGCTTCATTAACAAGATGAGGTACCTGAAACTCTTTATACCCAGCATCAGTATTTTTATCCAAAAAATAACTAATCAAAGCACGTTGTAATCGAGCACCTTTTCCTTTATACACAGGAAAACCAGCCCCCGTTATTTTTACACCCAATTCAAAATCAATAATGTCATATTTTTTGGCAAGTTCCCAATGAGGTAATGCACCTTCTTCTAAAACAGGAATATCACCTTCACGAAAAACCTCTTCATTATCTTCATCACTTTGACCATTAGGAACAGAATCATGAGGAACATTTGGGATTGTATATAATAATTGTATTAATTTCTCCTGGATATCGGTGAGCTCTGTTGATAGTTGCTTAGAACCTTCTTTAAGTTGTGCAGTTTTCTCTTTTAGCAGATTTGCTTTTTGCTGTTCACCGTTTTTAAACAGTAGCCCTATTTCTTTAGAGAATTTATTAGAGTCTGCTAGAGTATTGTCTAATTTGGTCTGTGTGGCACGTCGACTTTCATCCAAGCCAATAATTTCTTCTAAAACAGCAGCCGCGTCAAAATTCCTTTTTGTCAAAGCTTTTATATACGCTTCTTTGTTTGCTATGATGTTTTGTACTACTAACATGATATCTTTTTTGGGCGATTTCCGGGCTATTCGTTATATCTTTTTCTTGATCATCCTCAAAACCTATTCAAGGACCTTAATAATCAAGAAAAAGGATGCCACTACTATCCCTATCGCAATGAAGGAGCAAATTTAAAGAAAAGTGGGGTTTTAGATTGTAGTTCTATAGTGAATTTTAAGAAATTTATTTAAACCTATTTGCGAGTATAAAAATTTATGCAACCGGTACTTCTATATTGATAACTGTACCTCTTTGAATTACAGAGTCTATGAACATATTTCCGGATAAGGTACTTAACCGAGTCTTTATATTTTTAAACCCAATTCCATCAACTGCTTTTCCACTTTCGAAACCTACTCCGTCATCTTCAAAAAGCAGTTGTATCGAATCATCATGGTGATTAAGATAGATGTCGATATTTTTGGCTTTAGCATGTTTAAGACAATTAGTTAATAGTTCTTGTATGATTTTAAATAATTCTTCTGTAAGTGTCGGACTTATTTGGTTGATCTGATTTTTTGGATATGGGTGAAATGATATTTGTTGCCCGCTACCATTGATCACATTGTTTATATATTCCTTTATTAAGGAAGTAATCGGATTTTTTTGAAACTTTTTGGGAATAAGGTTGTGAGAAAAATCTCTTACCTGATTGTAAGTTTCATCAACTTGTTTAATAATGCTAGCTTCCTGATCATCGGTTTTATCCGAGTTAGAAAGTTGCAATTTTATACTTGCCAGATTGCCCCCAACACTATCATGTAACTCTCGTGCCAGACGTTGCCTTTCTTTATCTTGCCCTTCCATTGTAGCTTTGATCAGATTTAATTCCTGATCCTTCATCAATCCATATACTTTTTGAGTATTTACCTCTTCTTGCGATTTGTTGAGTGCTATTTGAGTCTTTAATTTCTGGAAATACATAAACAGCAGGCCAACTACTGGTAGGAGTACAGCGAGAAAACCGATTAAAAATGCCTTTTTGATAGTTCGTTGTCTTTCAAGCTCACTTTCTTTTAATAGTCGCTCTTCTTTAAGCGATAAGATCTCTTTTTCCTTTTGTAGCGTTTGATATTTAACCTCTAGTTCTTTTACAATTTTTTTATTTTGTTTTGTTGTAATTCGATTAGAAACATCTACATATTGAGTCATTAATGCATATGCATTTTTATAATTTCCACGAGTAGCATAAAGACTTTTTAGCATCTCGATTACTCTTTTTTGTAACTCTAGCCTATTCCATTGTACAGCATTTACATATGCAGAGTTTAATATCATCTCTGCCGAATCATAATCTTCTAATTTATAATATACCCGACCTATTTGATATACTGCTTCTATATATAAGTCATAGAAATGGTTTTCTTGAGCTTGCTCTTTTGCAGGCATAAAGTACTCCATTGCTTTGATGGTTCGATCACTAAAAAGCTCGATTCGCCCAAGTTTTAATCGAACTTCTATTGATGTTTTATTTGGAGTATCTGGAAGATCTTCTAGTACAGAAAAATAATATGACTTTGCCTTTTCACTATTGTTTTTATAATAATAAATATCTCCTAAAAACTTTCCAGCCAGTATTATGGTTTCTTTATTCCTGGATTCTGCAATGCAAGATTCGAAGATGGGGAGTGCTAGTTCATATTTTTTTTGCTTCAGATATACAATACCCAATCCAAGTTGATGTTTGTAATGCATAGTTTGCATTTCGGGAATAGGAGAATTAGTAATACCTTCAATAAAGTGTCTCATTGCACCATCATAGAGCCCGTTTTTAAGTTTTCCGTGTCCGATAATATGGTTTGCTATAGAAAGATATAATGGTTTGTTGGTGATATTTTCTTTTAGTGCTGTTGTTTTTAAAAGATCACCATAATACGTTATAGAATCGGTATTGCCTGCCTGTAGGTGTATTTGAGCTATTTTTTCGATAAGCTGTAGGCGTGTGGTAACATCTGGACTGTTTTTAAGCTGGCGATATAACTGTGAATCTACGGTATTAGGTATAATACCAAAAAAAGTATAACCAGTATCTTTCTTGTTTTTTTGACTATGCGCAGAAAAGAAAAACAACAGAAGGATGCTACAAATTCCCTTTATTAGATATGAATGCATTGTAATGATTTTTGTGAGTCCGAAATGAACTACACAAATTAGAGTGTATAATTTCGGGTTAAAACCGTATTTCCTTGATTTTAAACTATGCAAAACTACATAAGGTTTTGCAATGAAGTACTATTGGGGTCAAAAAATAACTTAATTTTAGCTTGTTGTATTTAAAAAAAGAGCAGTTTAGTTCTTTTTTACGGCATAAATGATGATACCATTTACACTTTGAATTTACCGCAATAAAAATTTTCTTTTCCGCATATGCTTCAGAATAATAATTAACCATAGCTATGGCTATGCTGAACTTTTCTTCTTTGCATAAACAAAAAATAACTGATTTTCTTTAACGGTAAATTCAAAGTATAACTAGTATAAGACTATTTTATTCTTTTTCTTCATATTTGAGAATCCACGGATTTGTAGTAAAATAATTCCACGTAGCACTGGCTAAGTCAACTTTTGGATCGATAAGTGTTTGGTATTTTTTACCATTAATAGATACTTTACTACGTACATAGATTGCAATATCTTTTTCTTTTGTAGCATATTCTGCCTTGAGTCTTTGTGCAAACTGCCACATGGCATCTGGTTTTGATGATACTAATCGCAACTGTTTTTTGGAGAGATAATCATTTTTACTAATTAGTTTCTGTAGTGCCTTAGGATCATTTTTGTCTACAACATAGAAATTAGTAGTGCCATAGCGACCTCTTAACATCATTCGCCAACTCATTCTATGACCTTCTTCTGTCCATAATACATCTCCCGGAATAATCCAGTGACGAATAGGGAGCAGGATTTGTATAACAAACCAGACGGTTAATACAGGGAGCAAAAATTTACGGTATGAAGGGATAATTACTTCTCCGGCACTATAAAATTCCTTTTTCCTCATAAACAAATGATGTATCCTTTCTTTAGAAAAGAAAAAGACCGTAAATGCCAATGATAAATACGGAAATATCCCTATTTGAAAAACAATAGAATTAAAAAGATGAAAAAATACACTAAAACAAAAAGCAGCAAGTCGAGTTTTCTTCCATAATAGTAAAGGGACAATTAATAGGTCGAATAAAATACCATAATAGGCAATAAAAATATGTGTCCAATGTTTCTGAAGAATATTTCCTACAATAGGATAATTTGCTTTGCCAGCCATCAAGTTTTTGGCAACAGTAAAGTCTAGCCAATCTGGATATAGTTTAGCAACAGATGCATAGGTATATACAATCCATAGTTGAGCAATAATTACCAATATACACCATCTGGGCATGGCAATTTTTTTAAGTAATGGGTTCTGTTTTACATCTACCGAGAAATAATTTCCTGCGGGTAAAGTGCACATTATTATACAAAGAAGTAACAGGAGATAGTAGTGATTGTTATAGGATGCTTTTTGCATAAAATAGACCCCTGCCCATAATATGGTATACCCAATCATGCTCCATCGATATTTAAAACCAATCATTACTAAAAGGCCAAAAATCCCCATTATAGCAAAATAATAATACATGCCATTACCAGGTAAGGGTTGTAAAAAATCTAAACCAATAAAATTAAAGGTAAATCTGGGTTCGACTAAGGTACGGGTAACCCAGCCTGTAAAAATAGCGCCAATAGCCTCTGAAGCAATCAGGAACCCAAAAAAAACTCGAAATATAATAAGAGAACTATTATCTACTTGAGTGAATAGCCAACGATTGATCATACTAAAGAATTTATAAAATCACGAGAGAAGTCTTCATCTTGCTGCATAGCATCTTGTAATTGCTCTAGAGAATCAAATTTTTTCTCATCCCGAATACGTTTTATCATTTCGATCTGAATCTTCTTGTCATATAAATTAAAAGAAGTGTCAAAGAAATGAGCTTCTATCGTTTGTTTGGTGCCATTTACCGTAGGGTTTGTGCCGATATTCATCATCCCAAAATAGGTTTTGCTATCAATAAATGATTTTACAATATAAACTCCGTTTTTTGGAATTAATTTGTAATCTTCTTCGATATGTAAATTAGCAGTCGGATAGTTAAGTTTACGCCCTAATCTTTTTCCTTTTACTACCTTACCAGTTAGCATAAAGCAATATCCCAGATATGCATTTGCTTTGGTAATATTTCCATCGAATAATGCTTTTCTGATTTTGGTAGAACTTACGGCAACATCATCAAGATCTTGCTTAGAAATTTCTTCTACAGTAAAATCATTTTGTACACCATAAGAAGCAAGATCTGTAATATTAGAATTACGATTGCGTCCAAACCGATGATCATATCCTATAATAACATGTTTTGCTTTAAGGCAGTCGATAAGCATCTGTTGCACATATTCTCCTGCGCTTAGACGAGAGAATTCTTTGGTAAATGGATGAATAACCAGATTGTCTAGTCCGGTCTTTTCTAAAATCTGTATACGCTCATCAATAGTATTGATAAGCTTGATATCAGAATCCTGTTGTAATACCATTCTGGGGTGAGGAAAAAATGTAAGAATAACCGACTCCAGATTATTTTTTCTGGCGCTTTCTATCAGACGTTCTATTATTTTTTTGTGGCCAATATGTACGCCATCAAAAGTACCTATAGTAACTACAGACTGAATCTGGCTATCATATGTTTTTGCATTTGTATAACGTTTCATCTGTTCATTTTTGATTTGATTTCAACTGTCAGATAGAATTCGTTAATGAATAATATAACCTGTCTATTGCTAGGTAGATAAGCATTGGTATGATTGTTATAACTCATTTCGAGAAGTAAGATTTTAAGCAATTGTAAAAATAAAAAATAGTTCTGAGACATTTCTTTATTTTCCGTTAAAGGTGTTCATTGTATTTGATGTTCCTGCAGTGGCAAAAGATTTGATCAAAGCGATTCCTTTTTCTAATCGTTCTGGTATAGTAGATTCTTCTTCAGGGCTCCACTCTCCCAGCACATAATCTACTTGCCTGCCTTTGCCAAATTCATTGCCAACTCCAAATCTAAATCTACAATATTTAGAAGTTTGTAATTGTGTTTCGATATCTTTAAGTCCATTATGACCACCGGCACTACCTTTGGATTTGAGTCGGATAGTACCAAAAGAGAGATTGATGTCATCGGTTACAACCAAAAGGTTTTCTAAAGGTATTTTTTCTTTCTCTAGCCAATATCGAACTGCTTTTCCGCTAAGGTTCATATAGGTATTAGGTTTAAGAAGTATAATAGTTCTCCCTTTGTGTTTGTATGTAGTAAGGTCACCTAGTTTTTTGGTTTCAAAAACGAGATTTTCTTCTTTGGCCAAAGCATCCAGAATTTTAAAACCGATATTATGACGAGTATTGTGGTATTTTGGACCAATATTACCGAGACCCGCAACAAGAAATTTTTTCATGAGATCTTCTTGAGTTTCATGGGTTTGTTTAGAAAATAATTTTTTAATTATCGAAAACATGTTGTTTTTGTTTGCGTAAGGGATAGGAGCGGCATCCTTTTTTTATTATCCAGAGACTAGTCGAAGGATTGCAAAAAAAGATACAGTATATAGCCCGGCCTCCACGCCGAAGTGGGGGTACGCCCCAAAAATTTCCATAAAAATAAAAAAAGCATTCTGAATTCAATTCAGAATGCTTTTATATTATATAATATATAAGATTATGCTTCTGCTGCAGGAGCTTCTGCGCCTTCGGTTGCACCTTCAGCTGCACCTTCAGTTTCTTCTTCTTCTTCTTCGTCTTCAACTGCTGTACGAGATGTTCTAACCATACAAACAACCGTATTGTCGGGATGTAGGATAGTAAAGTTATCACTTGCTATATCGGTAACAGTTAATTTATTTCCGATTTTTAGATTAGTGATGTCTCCTTCTATAACATCCGGAAGATTAGATGCAAGACCTTTTACTTTAATACGTCTTAAGTTAAAACGTAGCACACCTCCATTACGAACACCACGAGAATTTCCTGTTGTTCTGAAAGGAATCTCCATAGTAATTGGTCTATCGTCAAAAATTTCAATAAAATCGATGTGTAAAATTTTATCGGTTACAGGATGAAATTGGATATCCTGTAGGATAGCATTTATTTTTGTACCATTATCCAACGCTATTACCACGGTATGAACGTCTGGAGTATACACTAAGTTTTTGAAAGCAATTTCTGGCGCTGCAAAGTGTACAATAGTGTCTCCACCATAAATAACACAAGGTACCTGTCCAGCATTACGTAAGGCTTTTGTTGCTTTCTTGCCTACGCTTTCTCTTTGAGATGCATTGATTGTTAATGATTTCATTTTAAAAAATTTATTAATTATTATTTACATTATAAAGTTAGAACTGATCGACTGATTGTTATGAACTCGGTTCATCACATCTGCAAATAGATTTGCACAGCTTACAACTCTGATTTTACTACTTTTTTGTTTTAGAGGAATAGAATCGGTTACAATTAATTCTTCTAGTTTCGAGTTTTCTAATCGCTCATAAGCATTACCCGAAAGGATAGGGTGAGTACAGATCGCTCTAACACTTTTTGCACCTCTCTCTATCATTAGATCTGCCGCTTTGGTTAATGTTCCGGCAGTATCTACCATGTCATCTACTAATACTACATTTTTTCCGGTAACATTTCCAATGAGTTCCATATGTGAAATTACATTGGCTTTTGCTCTTTGCTTATAACATATTACTACATCACTCATTAATGCTTTAGAATAAGCATAAGCTCTTTTTGATCCTCCCATATCTGGCGAAGCAATCGTAAGGTTATCCAGCTTTAATGACTGTAAGTAAGGCAAGAAGATAGTAGATGCAAAAAGGTGATCTACTGGCTTTTCAAAGAATCCCTGAATTTGATCTGCATGTAGATCCATTGTAATGATTCTTGTAGCTCCTGCTGTTTCCAGCATTTTTGCAATTAACTTTGCAGCGATCGGAACTCTTGGTTTGTCTTTTCTGTCCTGTCGAGCCCATCCATAATATGGCATTACTGCTGTGATATGTCTTGCAGAGGCTCTTTTGGCAGCATCAAGCATTAATAACATTTCCATAAGATGATCAGAATTTGGATGTGTTGATCCAATAATAAAAACTCTGGACCCTCTTACAGATTCTTCAAAAGAAGGCTGAAACTCACCATCACTATAGGTCGATGTAATAACATTACCTAGTTTAGCACCATAGGCAGTTACTATTTTTTCTGCAAGTTCGGTACTTTGACTACATGTGAAAAATTTTGCTTCTATAACTGCGGTTGGCATAGGGTAAAATGTTGTATTGTAATGAGTTAAAACTTTTTTCTAAAAACAAGGTGCAAATTTAAAAATTTATTTTCACTCTAACCTTTATTTTGTTACTTATTTAATGGCTGGAAAAAAATATTTTGCTAATTTTGCCATCCGAATATGCTCGAGTGGCGGAACTGGTAGACGCGCTGGATTCAAAATCCAGTTCTTTCGGGAGTGTGGGTTCGATTCCCACCTCGAGTACTAAAACCCTAATAAACTTTTGTTTATTAGGGTTTTGTTGTTTTTATGAATAACCATAAGGCAACTTTTAAAATAAAATAGGGTACTGCTAAAAATGTTTTTTCGAGCATATCATACAATATATGAAGTAGTTTATACTATTGATACTTTTAAATAACTTTCAAACGCTCAAAGAGTTTGACAACTATATTCATTGTCGATAAAATGCCTATAGAAACCTGTGATTATATATATAATAATGAGACGATCTTGTATTTGCAAAAAAATGTCATTTTAGTTATCCAAATTGGATATTGCGCTTCCTCACAAAATAGTATTAGGAATATAAATTCTTGTTAAAATAAGTTTTTTTTCTACTTTTTGTTAAGTATTCATTAAAAACGAACAAGGTGTAATTATTTGATCCATAATGTGTTGTAATTATTTAAATCTGCTTGAAAAATGCAATGTGTTCAAATTGTTATTTATACTAGTATTCATAATAAAATTAACATAAAATTAAGAAGATATGTGGGAAAGTCATTATAATTTTACTGGTGAAATAATCTTTGTTAAAGAAACAAAGTGAAATTTCATTATCATTTCTTGTTCTTTTATTAGAAATAAGAGATGCTTAAAAGGAGAGCACAGGTCAAGCAAGTTTTGCTAATTGACCAACCCCCGGTGTGATTTTCGAATCTTATCGAATTTTAATAATACCAATACCCCACTAATTACTTTTTAAAACAAATAAAAATCAGTTGATTGGAAAATGCTAATTGACCAGCTTGAAGTATGTCTAATCGTAAAAATACATGTTCACAACCACACGTCTAATTAAGGTTATTTCTTAATAAGATTAAAGATTATTATCAACTCTTAAAACAAACCAACTTAATAATGACTACACCTAAACCACACCAGATTTTTTAAACGAATAAGAATCAGTTGATTGGAAAATGCTAATTGACCAGCTTATAGTATGTCCAATTGTAAAATATATCCACAACCACACGTCTAATTAAGGTTATTTCTTAATGAGATTAAAGATTATTATCAACTCTTAAAACAAACCAACTTAAATAATGACTACACCTAAACCACACCAGATTTTTTAAACGAATAAGAATCAGTTGATTGGAAAATGCTAATTGACCAGCTTATAGTATGTCCAATTGTAAAATATATCCACAACCACACGTCTAATTAAGGTTATTTCTTAATGAGATTAAAGATTATTATCAACTCTTAAAACAAACCAACTTAAATAATGACTACACCTAAACCACACCAGATTTTTTAAACGAATAAGAATCAGTTGATTGGAAAATGCTAATTGACCAGCTTAAAGTATGCCCAATTGTAAAATATACCCACAACCAAACACCTAAACAAGGCTATAGCTTTTTTAGTAGATCTTAAGTAAGATTAAAGATCATTTCAACTCTTAATAAACCGACTTAAATAATGAATACAGCTAAACCTAATCAGACCATATATCCTACAGTGGTATTGGAAAGAAGAAGAAAAAGAAATGAGAAAAATTGGTATATTTTTTATACCTCTCCACGCGCCGAAAAAATAGTATACAGTGATCTTTTGGCAAGAGAATATGATGCGTTTCTTCCATTAACCAGAACATTGAAAGTATGGAAAAATAGACAGAAGAAACTTATAGAATCTCCACTTTTTCCAGGTTATATTTTTGTAAACACTAAAATGAGTGAGATTTATGATATCTCAAGACTTCCCAAAATAGCTACATATATTAAATGTGGACAAAATCCTTCAGTCATTTCACCAAATGATATAAATACTATCAAAAAAATGCTATTACTTGAAGAAGATGTTTCTGTTGAAACTACTTTTTATGAAGGAGAACAAGTAAAAATTATTCACGGACCATTAACCGGTCACGAAGGCATTTTGGTAGAGCAAAAAGGTAAAACAAGATTTGGGATTCGTCTCAAAGAAATAAACCATACCGTGTTTATTAATGTTTGTACCAATATTTTACAAAAAATAAATAGTTCCAATCCGGTTAAAGAAAGGTAACCAAACCCTCTTCCTGTATTTTCAAAATATCCCTTTGGTGTTAATCTGGATTATTATCACTATCCACACCCCATGTCTTTAAAATTAAGTTTATAAAACACGAAAAAGCAATTTTGTGCTTAGGAAAGGGAACGAGCAGATCTTAATAAATTTTTATAAGAAGTATCAGAGATATTTGTCGATTTTATGTAGTTACTACACTACAAAAACTCAGAAAAATATTAACTATTCAGATACCTTTTCATAGTTACTATACAAGAAAATGATAGATAAAGAAATACTATTAGAATCAACAGAGTGTTATCTAAAATCTCTTATATCCGAATTTACTCAAATATCAATCGGAGATAATTGTATATCTACTCCATTTCAGGAGTTAGGAATCGATTCGTTTCGTATTCTGCAGATTATCAAGAAATTAGAAGAAGAATTCGGAACTTTACCAAAGACCTTACTTTTTGAAAATTTCAATATTGGTGATTTAAGCTATTATTTCGTTGATAAATATGAAGGAGTACTAAGAGAGAAATTTAAGAAAGAAAAGGAAGATAGTGACCGAGCCGTACACTCTAATGAAGAATCATTAAATTCTATCGAAAAAACTGCAAAAACAATTGATAATCAGTCTGATATATTTACGAGAAAAACTCCTATTCTTATATTAGAAAAAGAAGCTAATAAACATCCAGAATTACTAAAGCTGGTAGAAAAACTATTTAACCAATATAAGAATGAAGGTTCTGCATCAAGAGGTACAAGAAATATAGCTCCTAATCTTTTTATTGGGTCAGAAAAAAAAGGATATTTTAATTATAGCCGTTATAAGGATATCATACTAGTGTATAGCTATACAGGAGCCAAAGATTATCTATCCGTTATTACAGAAGAAATATATCAATACTGTATCAACAATAATTTCGAACTCAATCTTTTCACGGTCGATCAAGTAGAATCGATAGGAGGAGTTTTATTTACAGCCACTCCTTTTGGCGTTTTGTCAAGGGTAAATATAAAAGATTTCACGCTTCAAGGAAGCAAGATGCGTCGTTTACGATATCAAGTATCAAAGTTTGAAAGAGCAGGAAAATGTAGAACTGAGGAATATCAAAATGGTTCTGACAAAAAGATAGACAAAAATATTACCAGAATTATAGACGAATGGTGTGCGCCAAGAACAATGGTTAACCCACTCATTCATATAGTTAAAGAAGAAATTCTATCGGGTAACTTAAGTGCAGAACACAGGCTTTTTCTAACCTATCTCGACGATGTCCTGCAGAATGTAATCCTTATCTCAAAATTGTCATCAGAAGAGAATGGGTATTTAATGGATTTAGAATTCTACCCAAAGGAGATGCCTCTGGGAGGATTAGAATTTGCAATTGTAGAGATTATCAAAATTTTAAAAACCAAAGAGCATTCTACTTTAAGTTTAGGAGGTACATATGGTTGTAAACTAAGCTCTTCATCAAATGCAGATCCAGAATTAGATAAAACACTGGATTATTTGCGTGGGCAAAATATTTTTAATGATGAAGGAAATTTGCAATTCAAAAATAAATTCAGACCAGAACATAATACTGTATTTCTCTCCAGACCCGTAGGAAGCAATCCTGATAATGTAACCGATATTATTATGATGATTGCAGATCCGATCAAAATGCAAACTTCAGACCAAGAAAATCATACATTCACCAAATTATATAAGCAAACTGCTACATTAGAATCAAAAACAGGAAAACAGGATACATTAAATGCAAATGGAGAGTATAATCAAGTAAAAGAAAATCCACAAGAAGAGAAACATGCAGTGGTGATTGAAGGAGAAGAAAGGTCTGTTATGCTATCAAATTATGGTTATAACCCTTTAAATATTCCAGATGATCAGGTTACATTTGATCTAAAAACCGATTCGTGGGCCCAACTAGAGTTACCAGCTATTCAAAATCAGTTAGGCTTTTTATACACACAGCTGCAACAACCAGTTGATCTGGTCGAGAGTTTAAGAAGTATATTTCCTTTTTCTTATTTTACGTTAACCACTGCGGGCCGTACTGCAGAACGTGCTTTTTGTAAATCATGGCCTAAAAAAGGGAAAGTGCTTCAGAACCTGCTTTTTCCTACCATGATTTTTAATCAGATTGAAAATGGATTCACACCAATAGAATTACCACATCCAGAGGTATACAAGCTAGATTCTGAAGATCAATATAAAGGAAACCTAAATTGGGAAGCTCTTAAAAAACAAGTAAAAGAAGACCCAGAGTCGATAGCTTTTGTTTTTATCGAAATGAATGATAATGCTGCCGGTGGAGCGCCAGTATCCTTACAACATCTCAAACAAGTCAAAGCCTTCCTTTCAGAATACGCTATTCCTCTTGTTTTTGATACTACAAGAATTGTAGAAAATGCGTTATTCATCTTAGAACATGAAAACGAATTTACTGGGAAGAATGTCTGGCATGTAGTACGGGAAATGATCTCTTATGCAGATGCAATAATTGCAAGTTTGGCTAAGAATTTTTGCGTAGATAAAGGAGGATTGATAGGTACCAATGATGTTGAACTTTACAATAAAATTCAAAACTTTATTCAAGAAGAAAGCATTGGGCTTGATGTAATCGATAAAAAAGTTATTGCGTTATCATTTCATAACAGAAATAAGATTGAGACTAAGGTTCGTAATAGACTACAATCTGTACGCACAATCTGGAGGATTTTAAAACAACAAGAAATTCCTGTTGTACAACCCGCATTGGGGCACTGTATATTGATTGATGTTAAACAAATTCCTGAATTTAAATTATTTGAGTACCCAGTGGCATCATTTGTATCCTGGTTATATTTAAATACAGGGATTCGGGCAGGAGCTCATAATGTAGGAATGCAAAAAGATACAGAAATTAATAATCTGGTACGCTTGGCTATACCTGTAGGCATAAAACAGGAAAAAATAGAGGAAATTGCTAATAGGTTGATTAAAGCCTTTAAGAAAAAAAATAATATTCCTGAGATCTTACCAAAGGATAATCAATCAGAAACATTTGGTAATATACATACCAATTTTAACCTCAAAAAGTATCATAACACTTCTGGAGAAGTAGTTTCAAAAACACTCAATTCTGAAACCTCTTCAATAGATAACTATACTAATACCTCTGTTGCAGAAAGTAAAGGAAAATCTACCCAGATTGATTCAGATATTAAGGCAAAAGAAACAGGGGCGAATCAGAATATACATAGTGATAAGCCATACCAAACGGGTGATATTGCTATCGTTGGGATAGCCGGCCGGTATCCTAAGGCCAAAAACATGAACGAATTCTGGAATAACCTAACTCAAGGAAAAGATTGTGTCGAGGATATACCAGATGTTCGTTTTGGGCAACGCCTTCATAATAAGTTTTCAGAAAAATATCGAGGAGGTTTTATCGATGATATAGATAAATTTGATTCACTTTTTTTTAATATCTCTCCCAGAGAAGCTGAATATCTGGATCCTCAAGAAAGACTTTTTCTTGAAGTGGCCTGGGAAGCAATCGAAGACGCTGGTTATTACCCAGAAACATTAGTAGATGACAATGCTTCCCGAAATATAGGGGTTTATATAGGAGCTGTGTGGACACTTTATCAGGTAATCGGTACAGAAGAAAAGCTGCAAGGGAATTTTGTTAGCCCCAGTTCACATTTATGGGGTATTGCTAATCGGGTATCGTACGCTTTTAACCTTTCTGGCCCGAGTTTACCTATAGACACAGCTTGTTCCTCAAGTTTAAGTGCATTATATCTAGCTTGTGAAGCAATCTATAAAGGAGAATGCTCTGGTGCCATTGTAGGAGGAGTTAATCTTGACGTGCATCAAAGTAAAATAGACATTAATAAAAGTGGTGGAGCACTTTCGGCAGATGGCGTATGTCGTACCTTTGGTAAAGGTGCTAACGGCTATGTAGCTGGCGAAGGTGTAGGTGCAGTTTATATTAAACCTCTTGATAAAGCAGTAAAAGACGGAGATCATGTATATGGAGTGATTAAAGGTATTGCCGTTAATCACGGAGGAAAAACAAGTGGATTTATGGTACCTAGCCCTAAATCACAGGCAAAAGTAGTTACTACCGCATTAGAAAACGCTAAGATCGACGCACGAAGCATTGGTTATATCGAAGCACACGGAACAGGAACCGAACTTGGTGATCCTATAGAGATTTCTGGTTTAACTACAGCCTTTCAGGAATATAATGTAGATAAACAAGAATGCTCTATAGGTTCGGTAAAAACCAATATCGGACACCTTGAAGCCGCAGCTGGTATTGTAGGATTGCACAAGGTACTCTTGCAAATGAAATATAGAAAACTAGTTCCTTCTCTGCATTCTTCTGAGTTAAACCCTTTTATCGATTTTGAAAATTCTCCATTTTATGTCGAGCAAAAGGTTAAAGAATGGAAACCTAAGACAATAGAAGGTGTTCAGTACCCGCTTCGAGCTGGTATTAGTTCTTTTGGAGCTGGTGGAGCGAATGCACATGTTATCATTGAAGAATATGTAACTCCGATTGAAGAAGAAAAAATACCATCTTCAAAATTTAAGGAATATATCTTTCCGCTTTCTGCTAGAAACGAAGATCAACTTCAGAAAACAGCAGCTCGTTTGTGTGCATTCCTTCAGGATGACTTGTCTGGAGAAAAACTACTTGCTTGTAAAGATATTGCACATACTTTACAAATAGGAAGAAAATCTTTTGATCATCGCCTGGTTATAATTGCAAAAACGAAAAAAGAGCTGGTTCAAAAACTTACTTTATTTATTGATGGTAAGCAAGATAATACGATGCTTGTCGGAGAGGTGAAAAGTAGCCAAAATATTACACGTTTATTAAACCGTAAAGAAAAAGAAGAATTTATTAAGTTCCTGTCCCAGAGCGGAGACCTAAGTAAGCTAGCACAACTCTGGAGTGTTGGATTTCTTGCAGATTGGCAAGGAGTACAAAACCTAGAAGCAGGAGCGAAGATTTCTTTACCAACGTATCCTTTTGCAGATAAAAGACACTGGATTTCTGATACTTCAAAATCATCCAACCTTAGCTTGCATTCAACCACTGCTCTTCATCCGTTAATCGATTCTAATGAATCAACATTCGAAAGACAGGTTTTCAAAAAAACCTTTCACGATAAGGATTTCTTTATATACGATCACTTGGTATCTGAAATTCCAACTCTACCCGGTGTTGCTTATCTGGATTTTGCACGTAAAGCAGGAGAGTTGGCAACCGGAAGAAAGGTTCAAATAATTAAAAATATTCTCTGGTTAAGCCCACTCACCGTAGTCGATTCGGCCCCTAGAGAAGTATGTATAGAATTGAAACCTAACGGAGGATTAGTACATTTTGAAGTATTTAGTGAAGAAGAGAATAATACAAAACAAATATATTCGCAAGGAAAACTTATATATGCAACTCATCAGGAGTTAACTGCAGAACCCGAATATATTGATTTAGAAGAGATTCGTACAAGATGTGCAAAAGTTACCAACGGAAAGGAAGCGTATCCACTTTTTAAGTCATTAGGACTAGATTTAGGACCTAGTTTTCAAGTGCTTCAGGATATTTTCAAAAACGATGATGAAATATTGGGTGAGCTTCTTATTCCGGAAATCCGAAACAATGATTTTAATGATTACTTGCTCCATCCTTCGCTTGTAGATGGTTCTTTTCAGGCAGGTATGGCAGCACAACTAGGAGCGCAAACAGGTGAAATGTTTGTACCATATTCAATTGGTGAAGTCGAAGTTTTACAACCGCTGAAACCAAAATGTTTTAGTTATGTCAAAAAAGTAGATGAACCAGGGTCAAAGGTTTCCAAAGTGAATGTTTTTATTGTAGATGAGGACGGAATGATACTTGTGAAAATCAGAGAATCTATAGGAGTTCCACTGGTTAGTGTTCACGAAAAACCAGATCAAATTAAAGAAGAAGAGGAATATTCAAAATTATATTACTCTCATGAATGGCAGAAATCTCCTTTAGAACAAGAAAAAGTATTAGCTAATGAATCAGGGGCTATTTTACTTTTTAGCCCAGATGAAAAACTCCAAAAAGTTTATAAAGATCGTTATAAAAAGAATGAAGATATTATACTGATCGAACCAGGAGATAAGTATAAGAAATTTGGAAACCATAGATATAAGGTCAATCCGAAAAATCCAGCAGATTTTAAGAAGCTTTTTGAAGCTTTGGATACAGAGGTCATCAAAAAAATATGCTTTGCCTGGCCGATAGGTGATGAATTAAAAGACGATGACGAATATAACGAAGGTTTTATTGAGAAATCTTTTGATAATGGAATTTATTCATTCCTTATTCTCTGTCAATCTTTGATAGAACAAAACCTAGACAATATTCAATTATTATATCTGTATTTAGGGCAAATAGATGCTACTCAACCGCATCATGAAGCGATAAATGGCTTTGCTAAAACCCTTCAGATGGAGCATCCAAAATTGTATTGTAGGATTCTAGAAATCCAGCAATCAAAGAATTCCTATGATAAAATTCTGGATATAGCTTTAACCGAATTACATTCTGATAATTCTAACGAAATGACAATTCGTTATCAGGAAGAAGAACGTTATATCAGAAAAGTAAAAGAGTTTTCTCTACTTCAGGATAAAGATGCTGATACGACTGATAGTTTTGGGCTAAAAGAAAACGGAGTATATATTATTACTGGTGGTGCAGGGGGATTGGGACTTATATTTGCAGAATATTTAGCTGCTCAATGTAAAGCACGGTTAGTACTTACCGGGAGATCGAAACTCTCAGATGAACGTAAAATCAAATTAGATAAATTAAGCGAAGCTGGTGCAGAAGTAATATATATACCAGCAGATGTTTCGATATCTAAAGATGTAGAGAACCTGATTAAGGAGACCAAATCGAAGTTCGGAGAAATTAACGGGATTATTCATAGTGCAGGTGTTTTGAGAGATTCATACATAAGGAATAAAACACGTGAAGAAATGGAAGCGGTTTTTGCTCCCAAAGTTTACGGAACGTTGTATTTGGATAGCGTAACCAAAGATGAAGATCTGGACTTTTTTGTAACGTTTTCATCTCTTGCGGCTGTCGGAGGAAATGCAGGACAGTGTGATTATTCGTTCGCAAATCACTTTATGGATTCCTTTGCAGAGAAACGTAAATTCTTACAGGAAAAAGGAGAAAGATCAGGAGTGACATTAAGCCTTAATTGGTCTTTATGGGCAGATGGTGGAATGAGGTTGGATGAACAAACTGAAATTTTCTTTAAAAAGAATCTCGGGATAAAACCTTTAAGTATCAAAACTGGCCTGGAAGCATTTGAAAAAGGTCTTCATACCCCAAAAGCACAATTTGTTGTATTAGAAGGAGTACAGGAAAAAATAGAAAGAGCCTGGGGTATTAACGAGCAAGAAACTCCGAAAGCTGAGGTAATCGACTCTGAAACTTCAACAGACTCTGAAGTACTGGTGGATCAACAAGCAGATAAAGAATTATTTACAATGGTTCGGAATGCATTATCCGAAATTGTTATGGAGATGTTGAAACTGGATCCGGAAGATATTTCGTATGATAAGATATTATTGGATTTAGGGTTTGATTCTATAGGTTTGACAACGTATTCAAACAGAATCAACGAACTTTATGAATTGGATATAACTCCGGTACTCTTTTTTGAATATCCATCAATTAAAGAAATAGCAACATTCCTCTCCAGAGAACATAAGAATGAAGTACAGAAAACTCATAAAGTTTCAGGAGGTGCTTCTTCCTCTGATACCAGGAAAGAAGTTAGTCAACCGTCAAAAAGAAAAGAGCAACAATCAGATACGGAAAAAGGCATATATGGTATCAATAAAGGGTGGAATGCAAGTGCATTGGATCCACAATCTCAATCTTCAGGAGTAGAACTATCCACAGAAAGCCGTTTTATAGATCAACCTATTGCTATAGTAGGTATGAGTGGCGTTATGCCAGGGTCGGAAAATCTGGAAGAATTCTGGGAAAACCTGGAGAATGAAAAGAATTTAATTACTGTGATTCCTGAAGATCGATGGAATTGGGAGGATTACGATGGAGATCCTTTTACAGAGAAAAATAAAACCAATTCTAAATGGGGAGGTTTTATGAGTGACGTAGATAAATTCGATCCTTCATTTTTCGGTATTTCTCCTAGAGAAGCCGAAATGATGGACCCACAACAGCGAATATTTTTAGAAACAGTATGGAAAGCTATTGAGGATTCGGGACATAAAGTTTCTGATCTATCGGGTACCAAAACAGGACTATTTGTTGGAGTAGCAACAAGAGATTATGCCGATTCACTAGTAGATAATCAAATTCCACTTGATGGATATACTGCCTCAGGAAACTCGCATTCTGTATTGGTTAACCGGGTTTCTTTCCTGTTAAACCTTCGCGGGCCAAGTGCTCCGCTGGATACAGCGTGTTCTAGTTCTTTGATTGCAGTTCATAGAGCAATAGAATCAATACATACTGGGAGTTCTGATATGGCTATAGTTGGAGGAGTACAGCTAATGCTTACACCTGCAGCTTATATATCATTTGGAATGGCAGGTATGTTAAGCGGCGATGGTAAGTGCAAAACCTTTGACAAGAGTGCAAATGGATATGTAAGAGGAGAAGGCTCAGGAGCTATATTTCTTAAGCCTCTGGATAAGGCAGAAGCCGATAGAGATCATATTTATGCCGTTATTAAAGCAACTACCGAAAATCACGGAGGAAAGGTTACCATGCTTACAGCACCTAATCCTGTAGCTCAAACTGATTTGCTTGTTGAAGCTTATGAAAAGGCTCATATTGACCCCTCGACAGTTGGATATATCGAATGCCACGGTACAGGTACCAGTTTGGGAGATCCTATTGAAATTCAGGCGTTGAATAAAACATTTTCAGAATTATATAAAAAACATGATAAAGTTCCTGCAAAAACTCCTCACTGTGGTTTGTCTTCTGTAAAAACTAATATTGGTCACCTGGAGACAGCAGCCGGAATAGCAGGAGTACTGAAAGTACTACTATCTCTTAAGCATAAAAAAATACCAGCAACGCTTCATTTTGAAGAACTTAATCCGTATATCAATCTTAAAGATAGCCCACTCTACATTGTAGATAAAACACAAAATTGGGAGGTTATAAAGGATGATCAGGATAACACTCTACCAAGAAGAGCAGGAGTAAGCTCGTTTGGTTTTGGAGGCGCAAATTCACATATCGTTTTAGAAGAATATATTCAGGAAGAAGACCATTCACAAGTTCAATCAGATGAACCACATATCATTGTACTTTCAGCAAAAACTGAAGATCGACTTAAAGCATACGCTCAATTACTATATAACCATATAGAAAAACACGATATTAATATTATTGATCTTGCTTTTACACTTCAGGTAGGAAGAGATGAGATGAATGAACGATTGGCACTGGTAGTACTTTCTATTGAAGAACTGAAAGAGAAACTTTCAGACTACCTAAGTCAAAAAGAAAATATGGAAGATGTTTTCTATGATAGAATTAAACAAAATAGTGCAGCTGTAATAGACTCCACAGAAAATAATGACTTCTCAGAGAACCAGATAAATAAGTACATTAATGATAAGAATTATTCTAAGCTAGCCGAAGCTTGGGTAATGGGTATTGATATAGATTGGGTACAATTTTATGAACAAATAAAGCCAAGACGTATTAGTTTACCAACATATCCTTTTGCTCGTGAAAGATACTGGTTTAATTTGGCGGATAGTGAAAAATTGAAATCTGAAGGAGAATTTGAAAAACTTCATCCGTTGTTACATTATAACTCCTCTACACTAAACCAGCAATGTTATACTTCTATTTTTAGTGGTAAAGAATTTTTTGCAAAAGATTATAAGATACAACAGCAAAATGTAATGCCTTTTACTGCTTGTTTAGAAATGACATATGTAGCAGTAAAAAATGCAATGCCGGATTTTAATGAATCTACATCTCTGGAATTACGAAACACTTCTTGGGTAGACCTGCTTCCTCTTAAAGAAAGTAAAGAAGTCAATATATCCCTTTTTGAAAATGATTATAAAGGAGTTGACTATGAAATTTATAGTACAGAAGGAGAAAAAGAAATAATTCATTGCCACGGAGAAGTTACCATGGGGGCAAATCAAACTTCAACAAAGATAGATATAGTACAACTTAAAACTCATTTTGCACCAGAACCATTGGATGCAGAAAAACTTTATCACATTTTAAAGCAAATAGATATGAGTTATGGACCTTCTTTTAAAGGAATAAAAAACTTTTATAAAGGAGAAGATCAGATCCTTGCTCTATTAAGTTTACCAGAAACTATAGTAGACGATTATGAAAAATATACTCTTCATCCGAGTTTACTAGAGAGTTCGTTGCAATTGGCAATCGGTTTATTAACTGATCTGGATCCAAAATTAAAGCAACCCATATTACCCGCTGAAATAGGATCTATGAAGTTATTTTCTCCTTGCCAAAAAGAATTATATGCCTGGGTGCGATACTCAAAAGGAAGTAAACCAAAAGATGATATAGTGAATATAGATATTGACCTCACTGATATATCAGGAGAGATATGTATTAAAATGAAGTCTTTGTCATTCGATAACTCCTTACATAAGCAATCTATTAAAAATTCACATAAGGATTTTGAAATGTTAATAAATGCCATACAGAATTATGATTCAAACCAAACAAAATATACTGATACAGAAGATCACACTGTAAGTTTTGATAAATTATTAAAGGATGTATACTAAAGGAAAGATAAGGTCATGATAGTAATCGACGATATATTGGAAAAAATTGTTTCAAAGGAAATAGAGAAGAAAGAAGCTTTAAGATTCTTTGAAGAATTACCCGAAGAAGAGAAAAGTTATTTGGTTTCTAAACTAAAAACGCATTTATCAAATAATGCTAACTCGGTTGAGAATAACTTTTCTGAAAAAAAAGATAATACACTTAAAGCGGTGACCGAGCTTCAGTTAAATGAAGAACATAAGAGATTCATTGATCAAATGGCTCAGAAACTGGAAAAAATTGCATCAAAATCCAAAGAAAATGCATCCGAGTGTCAGACATATTTTGTAGATCAAAGAAGAACCGGAGGATTGAAAAAAGCGTTAAAACGTTTACAATTTCATCTAACATATAGCAAGGGTGATGGAGCATACCTTTATGATATTGATGGCAATAAATATATTGATATTGCTAGTGATAATGGAGTTAACTTATTTGGTCATCAACCAGACTTTATAAAAGAAGCTATCTCAAAACGGTTGGATAAGGGATATCCTTTGGTAGGGTATACAGAAGAGCTCTCTCAGGCAACCAAACTTTTTAGTGAACTTACAGGCCATGAAAGAGTGCTCTTTACACAATCTGGTACAGAGGCAGTTATGTGGGCAGTAAGGATTGCTCGTGCAGCTACTCAAAAGAAAAAAATAGTAATTTTTGAAGGAGCCTATCATGGATTATCTGATACAGTACTTGCAGCCAAAGATCAGTTTGGCAATAGTATAGCAATGGGACTGGGAATGGTGCAGGAATTTGCCGATGAGCTTATTGTTCTGGATTATGGAAACATGGGCGATCTGGATATTATAGAAGATAGAGCACACGAAATTGCCGGGATTCTGGTAGAACCCGTACAATCGAGAAATCCAAGTAATCAGCCTGTTGAATTCCTAAAGGAGGTACGCAAGTTAACTCTTGAAAAAAATATCCTATTAATAATGGACGAAATGATTACAGGATTTAGGGCTTCTAGTAGTGGAGTACAGGGACTTTGGAAGATTAAAGGAGACCTTGCTACCTATGGAAAAGTTCCGGCAGGAGGAATGCCTTCTGGAATGATCGCAGGATTTACTAAATACATGAATTATGTAGACGGAGGATCATTTGACTATGATGATGATTCGATGCCCAGTGTTAAAAAAGCACTTATGGCTGGCACGCATACAAGAAACCCAATTAAACTAGCTGCAACACTAGCAATACTCATCGAATTTAAAAAAAGGTGTTCAACTTCAGAAAACAAAACTGGTGAGTCGAATTCTGACTTCTTACAGGAATTGAATGAAAAGACCAGACTCATGTGCGAAGAACTGAATTCTTTTTTTAAGATTAAAAATGTACCATTAATAATCGAGTATTTCAGCTCATTATTTAGATTTAAATTTCTTGATGATCCCAATGGAGTAGTAAAAGAGTTAGTTTTTGTTTTGATGAGAATAAATGGTGTTGAAACCAGCCCTTCAGGCAACTGTTTTTTAACATTAGCGCACTCTGATAAGGATATTAAATCTATTATAAGAGTTGTAAAAAAAAGTATTGATACGCTATTGAAACAAAACTTCTTTTATATATCTGATAATATTGAAGAAGATGAAATAGTAGAAGATATTCTACCAGTAGCAGCTGTCATTCAAGACAGAAGAAACGATCCCGAACAAGGGATCAAAAAAAATGATCAAATGGAAAAATTAAGAAAATTAATTATATCCGATTTGAATAATTTTCAAGAAAAAGGAGTAACAATATGACAGTAGCAATAACTCAAAATGTTTTACAAGAGATCATAACGATCTTTGAAACCACACTACGACTCCCTGCAGGGAAATTAGATCCTAATGCTAATTTCGAGGATTTTGGTATTGACTCCATTATCTCAATGGAATTGATCAATAAAATATCCCGTAAGTTTAACATTACACTATCCCCTTCAAAATTCGTAAATGTAAACACAACTCAAGAACTTGCTGATTTACTGGAAGAGGAAATAATCAGTGTCAAAACGGATGATATAGACAATGTGCCTGAGACAAATAATTCACCAGAAATACAGATAAAATCAGCAATCAAAAGTCCGACAACCGAAAAAAACATCAACTCAAATTCTACAAGAGATCGAACATCTCGAGGTAGAAGATCTGTTAAAGAATCTTATCATAAATTATTACATTTTATAGATCAAAAATATAAGATAGATCTGTCACACCGTTCGTTTAGATCGATTGATGAAATAGTTGATGTTTTGTTATCTCATCATAGTGATGATTTGATGCAGTATTACAACAATTTGGATCAAAGTAATGAGAACGATTTCAATGGAAAGGAAAAACAGATGCCTATTGCAAATGTGACAGCTAAACCATCATCCCAAAACTGCGATATAGCTATTGTTGGTCTTAGTTGTAATTTTCCCGATGCACCTAATATTCAGACATTTTGGGAAAACCTGGTTGATGGTAAAAATAGCATCAACGAAATTTCGAAATCAAGATGGAATTGGGAAGATTATTATCAAGAATCAGTCTCCTCAGGAAAGACTATCTCTAAATGGGGGGCAATGATCAATGACATTGATTGTTTTGATCCTAAATTTTTTGACCTTGACCCAGAAGAAGCAATGCTGATGGATCCTCAAGAGAGGTTACTGATACAAGAAGTCTATAAAGCATTTCAAGATGCAGGAGTAGCACCTAAAAAATTAGCCGGGTCCGATACAGCTATATATGTTGCTTATGAGTATTCAGAATATGAAAATTATCTAAGAAAAAACATAGATAAAATACCAGTAGGTAAATACGGACCTGTTTTCAGCTCTTCAAGCCCTACATATTATCTGGCAAACAGACTTTCGTTTTTATTTGATTTTTATGGACCTAGTGAGTCTATAAATGTTAACTGTGCAGGATCTGCAGTAGCAATTAATAGAGCCTATTACTCATTACTAAATAATGAATGTAGTACTGCAGTTGTAGGAGGTGTATCTTTAAATTTATTTGAAGATGATTACATCTCATTATCACAATATGGTATGTTATCACCTACAGGAACATGTGGAGTCTTTGATGATGAAGCTAATGGTTTTACCAGAGGAGAAGGAGTAGCAGCCGTTGTTCTAAAAAGATTGGATGACGCCAAAAAAGATAATAACAGAATTTATGGTGTTATCAAAACCAGTCATCAGAATAATAGAGGTAATGCCAGGTTTTTGTCGGAAGTAAAACATGAAGCGATTACCAATGTTATAACTAATTGCTATCAAAAGGCTTCAATAGCTCCAGAATCAATAAACTACATCGAAGTTGATGGGTATGCGACAAAATGGGGAGATTCTTTTGAATATGAGGGAATTAAAAATGTATTTAGAGAACATAAGTCAAAAGAAAAAGAATGCGCTTTAGGTAGTGTAAAAGGAAATATAGGAAATCTGGAGGCTGTTAGTGGATTGGCTAGTTTTATTAAACTGGCACTTTCACTATATCACAAAAAGTTTCCGATGACCATATCAGGAAAAAAGATAAACACCTTTCTAGATATTGATAACCCCTCTCATCCTTTATACATAGCTAATAAAGAGTTACCTTTTGATATATTACGTGAGCATAATGATACTCCAATTAGGGCAGGGCTTAATTCTTTTGCAGATAGTGGAGTTAATTTGCATATTGTTTTAGAGGAATATCCTATTAAAGCGCCGGTATCCAAAATAGAAACTACAACGGCATCTCAGTTATTTGTTCTTTCTGCAAAAGATGATGAACGTTTGGATGAGTATGTTGATAACTATATTGATTATTTATCTAATAGTAAGATTGATTCATCTTTCGAAGATTTGATTTATACGCTACAGGTAGGTCGTGATGCCATGGATGAAAGATTGTCTATAGTTGTCTCCTCTCACACAGATTTACTTGAAAAGTTGATCATGATCAAAAATTCGGGTAAGGAAACATCATTGGAAAAGGAAGGAATCTTTTACGGAAATATCAATCGTAATAAAGAAAACGGAATTATCAAAATCTTAACAAAAGATATGATAAGTACTATGGTTGAGCAAAGTCTAAAGGCTGCAAAGTGGGAGCAGCTTGCACAACTTTGGACCAGCGGTCTTCATATAGATTGGACCATGGTTTGGAAAAACAAAAAAGTACACCTAGTATCTTTACCAGATTATCCTTTTGCCAAAGAAAGATATTGGGTTGAAATAGATGATATAGAAAAATTAGATTCTAAAGAAAAACCGCCAGTATCAAAGAGTATAAAAAATAATGAGATTCGGGTAATTAACGAAAATCCTGTACAGGCAGAGTGGTTCTTTTTCAGGTCTGATAACGGTGTGGAGAGTAACCTTATGAAACCCACCGAAAAAATAGAGCTTTTCCTGAAACATGAAATAGCCTTGCAAATAAAAAAACCAATAGAAAAAATATCTGAAGATAAGAACTTCCTAGACTTAGGAATGAACTCTATTGGACTAATAACCATGATTGCACAAATCAATGATTTATTAGAAATTAATATATCACCCGCTATTCTATTTAATAATTCAGAAATCAAAACCCTTACTCAGTATGTAGTAGAGAACCACTTGGAAAAAGTTGAAAAGATACAAGCCACAAATGATAGGGAGTATAGAGATAAAAGTATAAATGAAAAAGAATCAAAATCTAACGGGGTAGCACCTAGTCTTATACGTAAAACATTGGTACCTATGCAAGTAAAAGGTAAGAAACGACCTGTTTTTGCAGTTCCGGGTGCAGATGGAAATATAATAACCTTGCAACACCTTATTTCAGCATTAGGAATAAAACAACCATTCTATGGTTTAGAACCGGTAGGGATTACAAAAGAAAATACTACTCTTGATAGTGTAGAAGCTATAGCTAAAGCCAATATAGAAGCAATTAAAGAAGTACAGTCTACTGGTCCATACCGTTTACTGGGGTTTTCTAATGGCGGTACAATTGCCTACGAAATGGCTAGGATTTTATTGGATCAAAAAGAAACGATAGAAGCTTTAATACTTGTGGATTGTATGTCTCCTACAATAGCAGGTGGTCATATGATTGATGATTTAGTAGAAGGGATTAAATCTATTTTCATTAACGCATCTGGTCAGAATGTGATCTTGGATGCAGAGCAATTAAAGCAGGTTCCTGAAAACGAAATTGTTGATTATATATATGACAACGTTAAGAATCTAGGATTTAATTTTCCGAAAGAACAATTGGCGACAAGTATCTACACCACAATTGCAAATGATAAATATTGTCGCGCTTATACGCCTTTAAAATTACCAGAAGAAATAGAAATATTGCTTTTTAAAGCCACAGATGGTTATATGGATGCATATCAAAATGCTCCAGAAGATTACGGTTGGAATGCATTAGTACATAAGCCGATCCTTATCCATCCTATTGAAGCTAATCACTTTTCAATTATCGATAAGAATAATAGTAAAAAGATTGCTAGAAAAATAAATGCTTTTTTCAATAAGACTACATCAAAAAAATCTACCGTAAAGCAAAAAGTACTTCAAAAACACTAATAAATTAATAACAGATAGTGTATGATTAACAGCCTATACCAGTAGAAATTAAGCTCTATTGGATTACTGTTTAAACATGTAATAAACCTTATTATGAGCAAGAACCCAAAATCCAAAACAAATTTTTTCGAAAATGTTACGCAAATGGTTCGGAAAAAAAGACTGATTATCTGGTTAGCTTTTGTAGCTATTACAATATTTACATTTTTGGGAATACCAAAGACCAAATTTGACATGACTATTGAAGGGTGGTTTCCAGAAAATGATGAGGTTTTAGTAGCCATGGATAAGTTTAAAGCAGAATTTGGAAGCAATGAAGGAGTATACATAGCGTATAAGCCTTTAGATGGAGATGTGTTTTCTACTAAATCTTTAGAGGTAGTAAAGAAAATTCGTGAGGATATTCTCCATACGAAATATAATAAAGATTCAACAGCACTAAAACATATTGTTAAAGTTAATACACTCGTTAATGCTTCTCTTTTAACAGCAGAAGGTGATGTATTGGTTTCCCGAAAATTGGTGGGGGATAATGTTCCGACCAAACAGGAAGATATCGAAGAGATTCGTAAGCTAGCACAATCTCAAAAGTCTTTTCCATTACTTTTCTTTTCAAAAGATATGAAGTATGGAGGAATACTTATCGAAACCGATTTTGGGACTGAGTTACTAGAAGAGGAACTACCTATCGTTACAGATGAAGAACTTGTTGAAGACGCTCTGGAAATGGATGAAATGGTCATTGCCGATATGAGTGAAATTAAAAAAAGTGAAGAAAGAATCCGTTTCAAACGTGCAGACTTAAGTGAACTGGTTCCTTTAATGGAGGAAATCAATACTATTTTAGATAAACCGGAGTATAAAAGTCACCTAGAATATTATGCAGTGGGAAATGCTCCTCTGGCCTATGAGCAGCAAGCTATAGCTATTAAAGAAGCAGGCCCAATTTATTTAGGACTTTTATTGATAATATCTATCCTGTTATGGTTTTTTATCCGTTCATTTAGTGCGGTGGCCTGGTCGCTTTTAATAGTTATAATAAGTGCTGTCTGGACTGTTGGTTTGGCAGGTTGGTTAGGGGTAGAAGTAACAGTTTTTCTAATGCTAACAATTATGCTGATCTTAACTGTTGGAGTATGTGATGCTGCACATATATTTTCGGGCTATGTATATTTCAGAAATCAGGGAAATGATCGAAAAACAGCAATACAAAAAGTTTTTGCATCAACTAATAAAGCAATTGTATTGACGGCATTTACTAATATAATAGGTATGTTGGCTTGTTTTCTGATTCCAATTCCCCGTATTCAGGTTTTTGGTATTATGTCTGCGGCAGGTGTAGCTTTTGCCTGTATCCTTACCATCTTCTTTTTGCCCCTATTATTAGATGTATGGGCTCCTGGAAGGGAAAATACACAACGAAAAAAGAAATTTAAGTTATCGACAGGTAAGTATCTACCTAATTTTTCCATGTTTTTACAAAAAAGATTAAATAGTGTACCGTCGATAGTGCAAAAGAATCCCATTAGTATTATTGTGTTATTTCTACTAGTGTTAGGAATAAATATTTATGGTGTAACTGTACTTAAAATAGATACTAATATTGCTAATCAATTTGTCGAAGGTAGCCCTTATAGGGAATCTGCAGATATTATCGACGAGAAAATGATGGGAAGTCTAAATATGGAAATTTATCTGGACTTATCTAAAGCAAACGCATTTGAAAATCCATTTGTCCTGAATACAATTGATAAACTGCAACGCAAGTTAGAAACCAAATATAATGATGTAGTTGTTAGGACATCATCTTTGGTAGAAGTTGTAAAAAAGGCTAATAAAACATTGAATGAAGAAAAAGAAGAGATGTATACCATTCCTGACCATCAAAACGCTTTATCCCAAACCCTTTTTCTTTTTAACCTGGCAAACCCAGAAGATCGTAGAAAACAAGTTTCTGATAATTATAGTAAATCTCATATTTCTGTGCAATTATACAATGTTGGTTCTCTTAAATATCTAAAAGTATACGAAGGCATGCAAAAGGATATTGATGAAGCAGTAACCATGCTCAAACAACAATATCCCGATACAAAAGTATCCATAACAGGCGCACTTCCTATGAATATGAGATTTGTACAGGTTATTGCCAGTAATGGATTGCAGGACATTATTATGGTTTTGATTGCGGTAACCATAGTCTTGATTTTCGTTTTTGGATCTATACAGGGAGGTTTGATAGCAATTATTCCAAACCTTATCCCATCCATGTTAACTTTAGGATTATTGGGATTAACAGGACGTTCTGTAGATATAGATATCCTGTTATTACTTCCGGTGGTAGTTGGTATTTCTGTAGACGATACCGTACATTTTATCAGTCATTATCGTGATAAGCTAATGATAGAAGGAGATGTTAAAAAAGCTTTGTATCATACGATAAAAGAAGTTGGTCAAGCAGTTACTTTTACAAGTTTAATTTTAGGATTAGGCTTTGGGATACTATCCTTTTCGGCGATGGAGGGAACTGCAAATGTTGGAAAATTTGGTTCAATCGCGATTTTTTCAGCTTTGATGTGTGATCTTTTCTTATTACCTGCTTTGATCTTGGTTTTTAAACCAAAATTTCAAAAGAAAGGAAAGCCAAAATTTCAAAGAAAAATGGTAGTGCAAAAATAATTCTAAGCAAAGTCATAAAAGGTAAAATATCCTCTTCCAATACTTTCGGCAATTACATCGATTTTCCTTTTCCTTATGGCTTTTGCTTAAAGAGGCGAGTGATCAACGACGTCTCACTTGTATAGTTGTGGTTTAATTATCAGGAACAAAGGTTATTTGACCATATAAATTAGTATTAAAATTTTTTTCAACCTAAATAAATAAATAATGAAAAAAAAACAGATTGTTTTATTGGTTGTTATGGCCGTTTTGATATCGTCATTTTCAAAAAAGATATTGCCAACTCAGTCAGCAAAAGATATCATGACAAAGGTGCAAAAGGTAGCTAAAGAATCCTTTAATACATCAGTTCAGAGAATAAAATTGGCTACCTGTAAATACACTGTATCTAATAAAAGGATTGTGTGTACTGAAGAAGCAAGAAATAAATTGCTGGAAAGTGTTGCAAAAAATTATGGAGAAAACCATCGGGATAGCCGATCAGTTTCTATTATAATTGAACCTAAAAAAGAACAGGGAGTAGGTATGTTAACTTATGAATATGGTGAGCTTGGTAAGGATAATGATAGCTGGATCTACTTGCCAGAATTGAGTAAAGTTAAACGTTTGGCATCAAGCAGTGATAGTAATGATAGTAGCGGAAGTTTTTTCGGATCAGAATTCTCACTTGAAGATATGGAAGACCTGAAAATTGATGAATATAACTACAAAATTTTAAAGGAAGAAAACTATAAAGGGCGCGAAGTATGGGTTATTGAGTATACTCCCACAATAGAAAGGGCAAAAAAATCAAAGTATAGTAAAACAATATCATGGATAGATAAAGAAAGATATATTAGTTTAAAAAAGAACTTATACGTTCGGGGAGATCATTACAAACAATTGACGATGTCAAAGATTGAAAAAATAGATGGCGTATGGATCGCAAGGCGATTAACGATGAATAATCTTAGCACTCGTACAATAAGTATAATGAATATGATTTCGGTAGCCTTTGATCAAGAAATTTTGGACGATTTTTTAACTACAAGGACTTTGGAGGATTTTACGTTTAGAGAACGTAACTTAATCAAACTTCGCAATAATTTGAAATAGGATATAATTATTCGATACACAAAAAAGCTTCACAAAAGAAACGATCGTAAACTTTAGAATGTAGGGTGAGATCGCCAAACCATTTGGTGTAAAAGTTTGATAATCATAAGTGAAATGGGTATCAATAATAGATAATTATCATTGTGCAGAATCATGATTTATCAACATTTTATAGTTATCAATTCACTACAAACTCACAGAAACTTTATAAGGAATAGTACATATGAAATATTCAAACAATGAGGAGCATTTTGATGCTATTGTCGTAGGTTCAGGAACTTGCGGTGCTACAATTGCAAAAGAGTTAAGCAAACAAAATAAAAAAGTCTTAATCTTGGAACGAGGAGGCAATGCACCTCTTAAAGAATCCATTATGGGATATGCCAAAATTTCTAACGAAGTACGTGTTGCAGATAAACTGAAAGATTTAAGAGCTTTTACTACCGGAGGCACAACAGCTATGTATCTTGCTGTAGCAGACCTGCCACCCATAGAAACTTTCAAGAATTTAGGAATTGATCTTACAGAAGATCTCGAACAAGTACGTAAAGAATTACCAGTCGCCGAGATTTCGGATGGATTTATTGGTAGTCAGGCAAAAAGATTGGGTGAGAGTGCCATAGAATTAGGTTACAACTGGAAAAAGAAATTGATGTTGGTAGATCAGTCAAAATTCAATCATAAAAATTATTATGAAGTAAAATGGAAAGCCAGAACCTATGTAGAAGATGCGATTAGAAATGGAGCAGTTTTGGTTAACCAGGCCATTGTTTCTAAGGCAATTCTTGATCATAAAAAGGCTATTGGTGTTGAGTACCAAATTGGCCGAAAAAAGAAGGTGTTTAAAGCATATGGAGAAAAAATAATTCTCGCTGCAGGTTCACTGGCTTCTCCTATTATTCTTAAAAATAGTGGAGTCAAAAATGTAGTGAATCAAGGTTTTTACATCAATCCAAGTATTGGTCTTATAGGAAAGGTTCCGGACCTTTCATCTGCAGAAAACTTTTGCGGTTGTATGGGAGCAAAGCTAGATAATGATATCGAATTGATGGATGCTAATTTTCATCGCTTCCTATTCAATGTAGGGATGCTCGTCTCTGGTAAACCTTTACGCATAGCCTCATATCCAAAACATATTGGGATAACAGTTAAGGTCAAAGAACCCGTTGGAGGTAGACTTACCGAAAGTGGAAAGTATCATAAGGAGCTGACAAGTAATGATCACCAGAAATTAGAGAAAGGAATGGAAGCAGCTAATGAAATATTAAAAAATGCCGGAGCCAGAAAAATCTTTAAAACCGACCTTATATCTGGAGGAGCTCTGGGAACCATAAAAATAAAAGAGCATATCGATGAGAAACTTCAGACAGAGTATAGCAATTTGTACGTCTGTGATGGCTCTGTACTACCCGAAAACGAAAGAATAACACCAACTCTTACGCTTGTTTGTCTGGCCAAATACCTAGCCAGAAACTTGATAGCTTCTTAAAAAAATAAGTAACCAACTAAACAATCTCAAAACTAGCAAAAGCTAACGGTTTTGAATTATAACACAAAAACAATAAATATTATGGAACATTCTGAAAAAAATAAGACCAACGGTTTTTTATTGGCCTTAACACTTTTAAGTATTGCGGTAGGAGTTGCTGCTCCTTTTGTATGGAATAGATTTATAGATGGACAATTAGGGGGTATAACCTTAATTTTGGTTGAAGTACTATTACTAATATTTATTTTGGTCTCAGCTCATTCTCTATGGAAAAATTCGGGCTCTGGCCAATGGAAAATGAAATCAGATAAGAAAGGAATGGTAGTGTATACCTTAAAAGTTCCGGGAGAAACTTGGTTAAAAATTAAAATAGTAGGAAGACTTAGAGCCAGATTAGCTAGCATTTTAACGCTTATGCGAAACCCTGATGCTGCAAAAGATGTTGGTATGTTTGATTCATACTATATAAACGGATCAGACCCAAACTTGGTTGGATCTGATCCAAAACTAGTGTATTATACCTTTAAACAGAAGCTTTTTCCTCCTTTCAAACATAGAGAATTTGTGGTTAAATCAGAGTTTTCACAAGACCCTGTTAGTAAAGAAATGAAGTTTAATTTTGTAGCTGCTCCAGATAAACTACCTGTTAATAAGCGCTGTCATCGGGTGACAAAAATGCATAATAGATGGCGATACACTCCTTTAAAGAATGGAGAAGTAGAATATGAATTTGTATACGATGCAGTTGACCCAGGAGGATACTTTCCTTATGCATTGGCAAACTGGTTAATCCCTAGTATGCTGCCTTATGCATTTGCAAAAATGCCCAAAATATTAGATAAAGAAAAATACCGTAATGCTGAAGTAGATTATGTTCGGGAAGTTGACCAACCTGAAGAAATGATGATATAAAAATCGGATATAACTTCTTTATTTAATTTCTTGCTACAGTAGATTATACGTTAGAGAAAATTTTTAAAAGAGGTACATTATATCTACACCCACCCATTTAGATTTCAAATTATATTCAATTAACCAAGGCTGTAAAAAATTTGGCATAGAAGTTTATTTCCCAATTTTTAATGATTATAAATACAATGAATAAAGTGTCTGAAAATCGAACATATAGTTTAAACATACCACAAATGTTATGGGATGGACTGTCTGAAAACTGGTTAATGAAAGAACTAGGTGATATACATTGGAAAATGATATCAGAAGGACTGGAAACAGAATCAGACAAGTTGATTGATAGTAATGGAAATAGGCTATATGCTAGCTTTGTTCGAATAAAATGGGAATCTAATAATTGCCTGAGTGAATTCAGTGAAAACGAAGAAATAGAGATTAAAAGCCATCTATCGAAGTATGGTAAAAAGATGTTTTTTAGTAATGGTCAGGTAAGCGGACATAATAAAGACATAAAAACAGAATTGATGTCCGTTTTTTCTTCTCGAAATTCGGGAAATAACGAGAAACTCGTAAAAGGAACACCTTTAAACGTAGAGCATAAAAATATTCCGGTTCACAATAAACTTCCTGAAATCGCAAAAAACTTTTTTAAAGCGAAATCCTGTTTTTTTCAATCCGAAAAAAATGAAGAAGATAACGATATAAAAGAAATAATACTTAATGATAACTCTTTTAATATCTCTACCGATATAGAACCTTTGTTTCAAAAAAGATATCAAATTGATTCTTATGATGATATCAATGGTGTTGGGCTTTTATATTTTGCTTCGTATCCCAAAATAAGTGATAAATGCGAATTGAGTTTTTTTCAGAAAAAATACATTGGAGAGATTGATAATTATAATTGGGCCAAAAATAGCTCTACCATTGCAAGAGATATACACTATTATGGAAATGCAAATGCAAATGAAGAATTAGTATATAATCTGGAACATTTTTCTTTCCTGGATGAGAACACAATCAAGCTAAGCTCTTCTTTAGTAAGGGAAAAGGATGGGATGTTGATAGCAAAGATATTTACAATTAAAAAAATATCAGAACCATTAAACATTGCAAGTATTTGGATTAGAGGAGAAAAAGAAGATGAGAAAGAGTCTTTTTCAATACTAAATACACCTAATCTGGAAACTGCTAAATTTTCAGATAATCCCTCAATATTTAATCAAAATATTAAAAAGAATAGTGATCTAAGTGAAGAACAATTATGCGAAACTATGGTCAGCTTTTTTTCTGAAATTTTAGAAAACAAAGAGATTACCATCCATACAGACTTAAGAAGGTTTGGTGTTGAGTCTATTGTATATACCGAACTTTCAGAACACCTCAATATAGAGTATGGCTTGCAAAGTAATCCAAGTACATTTTATGGATTATTTACAGTGAAAGAAATTGCATCTTTTCTACTTTCAGACCATAGTATTATATCTGGTTTAAAAGAAGATAACGAAGTTGCAAATACTAAGAAAAATCATATAAATTCTGATGATATTGCCATTGTAGGGCTTTCACTAAAGGTACCTGGAGCAAATAATAAAGAAGAATTTTGGGAAAATTTGGTGAATGGAAATTCTTGTATCACTAATACACCAAAAGAGAGATGGGATTGGCCAGAAAATATAGATATAGATGGTATTCATAAAGGGATCAACTATGGAGGATATATAAAAGATGTGGATAAATTTGATGCATCTTTTTTCGAAATATCCCCAAGAGAAGCAAAATTAATAGACCCGCAACAAAGAATTCTTCTCGAGTTAACCTGGGAACTAATTGAAAATTCTGGGTGCAAACCTTCATTACTAAAAAATAGTAAAACAGGTGTATTTATAGGAGCTAGTGGGAGTGATTATGAAACGTTATTACATAAAAACCCTGAAATTAAAGAGTTTTCGGCTACGGGAACAGCGATGTCAATGCTCTCAAACAGGATTTCATATTTTTATGACTTTGATGGCCCAAGTTTAACCATTGATACAGCTTGTTCATCATCTTTGGTTGCCATAAATAATGCAGTTGCAGCCATCCAACAGAACCAATGCGAACAAGCCATAGTTGGAGGCATACATCTCATGTGTGAACCAACAAAGAGTATTGCTTACAAAGAATCCAATATGCTAAGTGTTGATGGTAAATGCTACACTTTTGATGACAGGGCTAATGGGTATGTACGTGGTGAAGGAGCAGTACTACTTCTTTTAAAACCAATGTCAAAAGCGATAGCCGATAATGATAATGTGCTAGCTTTAATTAAAAGTACAGCGGTAAATCATGGAGGCTATTCTGGAGGGGTAACTGTACCTAACCCAAACAAACAAAGGCAGCTCATTGAAGAAGCATATACAAAGGCTAATATTGATATACAAAATGTATCATATATAGAAACACATGGCACAGGAACCAGCTTGGGGGATCCTATAGAAATTTTAGGTTTGACCAAAGCTTTTCAATCATTACAAGGTCAAAAAAATAAAAAACACGCACCTTGGTGTGGAATAGGATCAGTAAAAACCAATATTGGTCATTTGGAAGCAGCATCTGGAATTGCCGGACTACTCAAAGTAATTATGGCTATGAAGCATAATTATTTACCTCCTACTCAAAATTTCAAAAACATAAACAGCAAAATTGAAATAAGAAATAAACCTTTTCATATCCTGGAAAATGGAACTGAATGGTTAACAGGCAAGGATCAAAAGAGAGTTATTGCAGGAGTAAGTAGTTTTGGAATTGGTGGAGCAAATGCCCATGTAGTTATTGAATCCTATGAAAACGATGAGATAGAGAATTCTAAAGCAATCGAAGGACCACATTTATTTATATTATCAGCAAGACGAGAAGAAATACTGAAGAGTTATGTAAAAAGCATGCTGAATTATATGAGCCAAAACACATCTATGACTCCCTATCAATTGTCATATACCTTGCAAAGTACCAAAGAGGAGATGCAACATAGGTTAGCTTTTGCATATAATACTATTGAGGATCTCAAAACATATTTGGCAAACTTTCTGAAAGGAACTTTTCAATCTAACATTTATGTAGGTAGTATAAAAAAATCAAAACTAAACCAGCTAAATAAGGATGAAGTTATCCTAGATAGCTTGGATTTGGAGCACGTAGCCGAACAATGGTGCCTGGGGAAGAATATAAACTGGAGAAAATTATATCCGATTGGCACTAAAACCCTGGAAGTTCCAACATATCCTTTTGATCACAAAAGAGGATTTTGGGCTTCTTATAAAAAACAACAGGATATTGTTGAAAAACATCCTGAATTAACTCCGTTAAAACTACAAGAAAAGGATAATACTTTTGGAACTTTAGAAGAACTCCCGATTCCTATACGAGTTTTACACACTACAGATGATACTATTATTTCTTCAGATGAAGGTTTTGATAAAGCATCAGTTTCTAAACCTGCTAATATCTCACTCAAGGCACTTAATGCTATTGAGTCTGAAGATATACACCCGAGAGTAACACCCAAAGCACAGTTTACCCTTGACCATACTGCTGGACATGCATTAGAAGCATCTAATGCTTCAAAGGCGATCTCTTCTATAAAATTATATGATAGGAGTCAGGGAATTTACAGTCTTGATATTGATACAAAAACAGGCAATACACTTTCTAAAGAATTAATAGAAGAATTGGTGCATAGTCTTGATTATGTAAAAAACCTTCCGTTGTTAAAAGTATTGATATTAACAGGCACGGGTGAAACGTTCCTTCAAGGTGATCGGGAGGCTTATAATGAATCTATAACTCAAGGGCTTTACCAATCTATAGTGTCTTTTCCTTATCCAATAATAGCAGAGATGCAGGGAGATGCCATGGGATCAGGTTTCTTACTGGGAGCTTTATGTGATTTTATGGTTTGTAGTGAGGACTCGCGATATGGTTATACAGATGTAACAGTTGGATTGTTTCCTGCTATGGAAGAAGAATCTTTGTTTGGTGAGCGTTTTGGAGATGTGCTTTCCAGAGATTTTTTATATCGTTTTGGAGTATCGACAGGTGCTTCTTTGAAGAAAAGAGGTTGGAGTGTTCCGATTGTTACTTCTAATGAAGTGCACCAATATGTAGAAGATCTAGCCTTATCATTGAGTGAAAAGCCTGTAACTTCTCTTGGCTTATTAAAGCGACATCTTGGTCGTGATCTAGAGAAGCAAGTAGCAGGATTAAAGCAGGGAAATACTTTTAAGGCAGAAGGTGAATTTATAGGATCTGATAATGTGGTAACCACTCGATCCAAATACATAGAACTGGAGTCCCCTATAGAGGGAGTGCTCACAATCAGGATAGCTACAGGAGATAAAAACTATAAACTAAAAACCCTTATTTCCGGTTTAGAAGATATTTTAAATCAGTTAGAAAATACATCGGCTTATAAGGTTCTTGTACTTAGCAGCGCAGCCAAAGACTTTTTAAGGATATCTAAATTATCAAGCTCAGTAGAGGAGATCAAACAACTTCAAAATCTACTGATTAATGCTCCTGTTCCCGTGATTACAGTTTTTGAAGGAAATGCTACAGATATAGGTTGGCTACTAGGTCAGTGTTGTGATGTGTGTATCTATCATACCGAAGGTATATATTCGGCTTCGGGGCTAGTTGGAGTAGCAGAATTATGTAGTTTATCACTTCCGTTTTTTGTTCGTGGGTTAGGAGATTACCTGGCTCAGGAGGTATTGCTTACCGGTAGGGAGTATAGTGGTTTGGAGTTACAACAGCAGAGAGGTTCTGTAGTGCTTTCAGCAGATCCGATTATAGAGGCCTTAGATCAGGCTGGATATTGGTCATTGCTACCTATTGAAGTTATACGAGATTGGAAAAAGGCTCAGCAGACGATATTAAGATCAGTATTAGATAAGTTACCAATCTGGATAGAAAGCGAAGAAGTAGGTTCAACCTCATTACCAGAGGTAGCAACAGAAATAGAATTAAGATCACAAGTTATAAAGGCTACTTTACATCCAGAAGGAATAGTGGAGGTAAAGATGGAAGACCGAGAGGCCAGGAATATGTTTTCAGATGCCTTTATGGAAGGAATGATAGAGGTCTTCGATCATATAGCCGCATCTTCCATATACAAGGTGGTGATCTTAACGGGATATGACAGTTATTTCATCTCAGGAGGAACTAAAGAAATGTTACTCGATATACAGGAAGGCAAAATTAAATTTACTGATACTACAATATATCACTTAGCCATGGATTGCAATATTCCTGTAATTGCATCAATGCAGGGCCATGGTATTGGAGCAGGATGGTCTATGGGTATGTTTAGTGATTTCCCAATATTGAGTATAGAGAGTCATTATGTGAGTCCTTATATGAATTACGGATTTACTCCCGGGGCAGGCTCGACGTTGATTTTTCTGGAGCGTATAGGTTATGATCTTGCGCGTGGTACATTGCTAACGGGAATAGAATATCCGGGTCAGGCATTAAAGAAAAAAGGAGTATCCTTACCGGTTGTTTCCCGTAAGGAGATTGGAGAGTTTACATTTGCATTGGCCAGAGAATTAACGCGTAATACACGCAGTAGTTTAATTGCCTTCAAACATCAAATGACCCATGATATCAAGGATCGTTTAGAAGATACATATACTCGGGAGTTGTCTATGCACGAAGAGACTTTTGTAGGACGTTCGGATACCCTGGAGCGTATAGAAGGTAATTTCAATACTACCTCAGAAGATACTCAGGAACAAGTACCTCTTACAGAGAAAGCTATTTTATCCAAGCCTGAAAAAATACCACAGTATGCAGATGCATTACCGATGATTAAAACTAATCTCAAAACCTTACTGGCTCAGGAACTACACATGGAAGAAGACGAAATTGATGAGGATAGTCAGTTTGTAGATCTAGGTTTGGATTCAATCATAGGAGTAACCTGGATAAGAAAGATCAATGAAAAATATAAGATTTCCATTAACGCAACCAAAATTTACAGTTATCCAAACCTTATAGAATTTAGTCGTTATGTTAAAGAGGAAATGCAGAAACTGGGAGTGTTGCCTATTCAGAAAGAAGCAATACCTGTAGAGATTAATACACCAATAATATCTCAGAGTACAGATACTTTGTCATCAAATCAAAGAGAATCTACCTCAAAACCTAAAGTATCAATACCAACATCGGATTTAAGATTAAAAGATAACCCCCAACCCATAGCCATCATTGGTATGGCAGGTCAGTTTCCTATGGCAAATAATGTGGAAACTTTCTGGGATAATATTGTAGAAGGGAAGAACTGTATAAGTGAAATTTCTCAAAAACGATGGGATATAGGTAAATATTATCAAGATGGAGAAGCTACTCCGGGAAAAACGTATAGTAAATGGATGGGAGCACTTGAAGAATATGATCTTTTTGATCCTTTATTTTTTAATATATCACCATCTGAAGCAGAATGTATGGATCCACAGCAAAGGCTGTTTCTGCAAACCTGTTGGCATGCTATAGAAAATGCAGGCTATAATGCTAAATTACTAGAGAAAAGTAAATGCGGTGTATTTGTAGGTTGTGGCCAGGGAGACTATCATTTGCTATCTGATAATATGCGAACAAGTGCTTACGGTTTTACAGGAGGCGATAACTCAATACTGGCTGCACGGATATCTTATTTTCTGAACTTGCAAGGCCCTTGTTTGACTATCGATACAGCTTGTTCTTCCTCATTGGTAGCGATTGCTAATGCTTGTGATTCATTGATTCTGGGTCAGAGTGATCTTATGCTGGCTGGAGGAGTATATGTTGGAGCAGGGGCAGATATGCATATCAAGACTTCACAAATGGGAATGTTATCATCAGATGGCAAATGCCATACCTTCGACCAAAATGCTAATGGTTTTGTGCCAGGCGAAGGGGTTGGAGTAGTGATGTTGAAAAGGCTTGAAGATGCAAAAAATGATGGAGATAATATCCTTGGAGTCATCAAGGGTTGGGGCATTAATCAGGATGGTAAGACCAACGGGATTACAGCTCCGAATACCGAAGCTCAATCTAAGCTACAAGAAGAAGTTTATGATAATTACAGAATAGACCCATCTTCTATTCAGCTGGTTGAAGCACACGGAACAGGAACTAAGCTTGGAGATCCGATTGAGGTTGAGGCTTTGGTAGAATCCTTTACAAGATATACTTCAGAAAAAGCATATTGCGCACTGGGTTCTGTTAAAAGTAATATTGGCCATTGTTTAATGGCTGCGGGAGTCGCAGGGGTGATTAAACTCTTGATGTCATTGAAATATAAAAAACTGCCCCCAACCATTAATTTCGAAAACCTGAATGAACATATCAGTATAGAAAACAGTCCATTTTATGTTAATACTCAACTCAAAGATTGGCAAGTAGAACAAGATCAACAGCGACAGGCAGCAATCAGTTCTTTTGGGTTTAGTGGGACTAATGCTCATATGGTTATCTCTGAATATAATTCTGGAGAAAATAACACACTAAATTCAAAAAGTAATCAAGATACAGGTTATGTTTTTCCCTTATCAGCAAAAACAGAAGAACAGTTAAAGCAAAAAGCTGTTGATATACTAGCGTATTTAAATAAACAAGAGCAATCTTGTGATTTGGATCAGGTAGCATATACCATGCAGATTGGAAGAATGGAGATGGAATATCGTTTGGGGGTGGTAGCAAGTACTCAAGGTCAATTAGTAGAAAAACTAAATGGATATATTGATGGAAAAAAACAGGTTCAAGATACGTTTGTAGGAAAAGCAAAAAGTAATGAAGATACAATTTCATTATTTTCAAAAGATACAGATTTACAAGAAACGATAGATAAATGGATACAGCAGAAAAAGTTATCCAATCTAATCAAATTATGGGTTCAGGGGTATGACCTGGATTGGAATGAACTGTATGGAAAAGTTAAACCCCAACGTATTCAATTACCACTTTATCCTTTCGCCAAAGAACGATATTGGATTGAAGAAAATGAAAATGAAAACAGGGTAGAATCAATACCCGAACAAGAAGTAACCCAAACACTCTTTTTTAGCGAATATTGGAAAAAAGAACAACATACGATTACTCCGGTAAAGAAAGAAAATCACTCAATTATTGTTTTTGCAGACAAGGATTTCAGTGAAATGTTGACAAAAGAAACACCAGATAGCTTGTCTCGGGCTATAGTTGTGGAGCAATCAGATAATTATCAAAGAGTTACATCTCAGTTGTATAAGTGTAGTCCGGATAATACACATGATATAGAAAAAATACTTACCGTTGTAAATGATCAGGAACGTAAACCAATTCATATTCTTTACCTGTGGGCAAAAGGTCAGGGAGAAGAAGGGATTTACAGGTTGTTTGATGTGTTTAAAACAATCAGATCATCAGCTTTACCAGTAGAACACATAACACTTGTAGGACATTATAACACAGCTGAGGTGAATACTTGTTGGGACTATTCCTGGATAGGTTTTGAACGGTCTTTAAAACTACTGCTACCCAACACAGAATTATCTTTGTTTTATATTGATTCTCCGATATATTCATTGCAATTAATAGCAGAAGCATTGCAGTGTAATGGAGTATTGTGGTATAAAAATGATCAACGATATAGGTTGTCTTTACAGTCTTCGATACCCAATAAAGTAACTAACGAATCTGTTCTTAAACAAAAAGGGAACTATTTAATTACCGGAGGGTGCGGAAAATTAGGCTTACAGTTTGCTCGTTTTTTGGCAGAAAATTATCAGGCAAATTTATTATTAATAGGTCGAACACCAATATCTTCGGTGATTGAAGAGCAATTAGCAATAGTAAAAGATGCTGGAGCAGGACAAGTACATTATCGATCTGTCGATGTTAGTGATAAAGAAGCGATGTTGGCATTACGATCACAACTACCTTTTGAGATTTCAGGAATTATTCATGCGGCAGGAATAGCATCTTCACAACCTTTTTATCAGCGCTCAACAGATGATATCAAAACTATACTTTACCCCAAAACCTATGGGGCCATTGTACTCGATGAGGTGTTAAATCAACCGTCTTTAGATTTTATCTGCTATTTTTCATCGGTATCAGCTTTTTTAGGAGATTTTGGATCCTGTGATTATGCCTTAGCAAGCCGTTTTCAGATGGCGTACAGTTTTTATAGAAAACAAAAACCTGAGTTGAAAAGCAAAACGATGGTCATCAACTGGCCATTATGGGAAGAAGGAGGTATGGGAACCAGTGATGCCGAGCAAGCTTCTTTTTATTTAAAAAGTAGTGGGCAGGAACCATTAAAAACATCTCAAGGAATAGGATTATGGCATGACCTTATAAAAACAGATAAACTGCAAACCTTGGTTATGTTAGGGAAACCATCAAGGATAGAACAAGTTTTAAATCGTTTGTATGTTACAGAGCAGTCAAAAAGTATAGAAAATGTATTAGTCAATACAAACAATATTAAAAAAATAGAAAGAGAACTTCGGGATCAAGGGATTTCGGCGAAAGATTGTGTAACTAATGATCTAAAACAACAGATAGCAAGCCTGACAAAAATCAATCAGAATCGATTAAAGGTAGATCAAAATCTTACCGAGTATGGTTTTGATTCTATTAGTTTAGGTAAACTTGCCTCTAAGCTAACAGCTTATTTTGAAGTAGAAATAACCCCAGCAGTATTCTTTAGCGCAACTACAATTCAAAAATTGGCAGATTATATGCTGGAGGAGTATGCTACACAGATAAACAATTTTTACATTACTGAATCCAATAACACGGATGAAAAAGGAATCAATAATACAACTCTCACCACGAGGTTAAAAAGTATTAAGCCAATACTTGATAATTCATTTTCCTCACACCTTTATCCTAAACAGATAAGTTTATCAAATATTGAACCTATTGCAGTAGTGGGGATGTCGGGACGTTTCCCACAAGCACAGACAGTAGATCAACTATGGTCGTTACTTTCAAAAGGCAAAGATGCTATTACCGAAATACCAACAAATAGATGGGATTGGAGTGATTATTACATAGCTCCAGACAATACTAATAATAAGATAACAACAAATAAAGGAGGTTTTATTCATGGAGTTGATGAGTTTGATCCTTTGTTTTTTGGAATTTCACCGCGTGAAGCTGAATATATGGATCCGGCAGAACGCTTATTACTGATAGAAACCTATAAAGCTATTGAAGATGCCAGGATATCTCCAAAGGAAATCAAAGGTAAAAAGGTAGGTGTTTTTGTAGGAATGGAAGAAGGGCAATACGATCAGATTACCGGAAAACCAGGAATTACCACTACCGGAAATGCAATGATAAGCTCCAGACTTTCTTACTTTTTGGATCTTCAAGGGCCGGCTATTGCAACAAACACTGCCTGCTCTTCAGGATTGGTAGCACTTCATCAGGCAGTTTCCAGTCTACGTCAGGGAGAATGTAAAGCAGCTATTGTAGCAGGAGTTTCATTGTTGCTTTCACCAGAAAGTTATATAATGATGAGTGAGGCAGGCATGCTTTCCGAAGATGGGCGTTGTCATACATTTTCAAAAAATGCCAAAGGTATTGGAGTAGGAGAGTCTGTCGTAGTTCTAATGTTAAAACCATTATCGACAGCTATAGCAGATGATGATACTATCTATGGTACAATTAAAGCTAGTGGAATTAACTTTGATGGAAAGACTAATGGAGTTACTGCTCCTAATGGAGATAGACAGGCTGCATTAATTGAAAAAATCTATACTGATCACCAAATCAATACAAATGATCTATCTTATATCGTTACGCATGGAACAGGTACCAAATTAGGAGACCCTGTTGAAATAAATGCATTAGCCAAGGCCTTTAAAAAATTGAAAGAAGATCAAAATTCTTTAGCAAAACAGGAATATTGTGCCCTAACCAGCTGCAAGAGTAATATAGGACATACCCTGGCAGCATCAGGCCTGGTGAGTGTTGTTAATTTACTCAAAGCGATGCAACATCGCCAAATACCGGCAAGTCTCAACTGTGTTGAAGAAAACGATTATATAACTTGGAAAGATAGTCCTTTCTATATCAACAAAAAGACAAGAGCATGGAACAAGGATCAAAGTAAACCTTATCTGGGAGCTGTGAGTTCTTTTGGAAGAAGCGGTACCAATGCACATGTTGTAATAGAAGAATTTGAAGTTCCTGTAGAAAGTAAACAGCCTATACCAGTCAAGACTCGGGAAGAAAAAGTGATGATTTTACTCTCAGCAAGAACTGAAGAGCAGTTGTATCAAAAAGCGCGTGATGTGTTGAATTTGATCTCAGAGCCTAAAGAAACTTTTAATGTACAGGATTTGGCATATAGCCTTCAGGTATGTAAAGAAGAGTTTGAGGTACGCCTTGGGTTTCTGATAAATAGCATGAATCAATTGATTGAAAAACTGGAAGCATATCTGGAAGGTTCAGAAACAGTAGAGGGAATCTTTTTGGGTAAAGTAAAACACGGTCAGGAAGATATGAATATTATCAATGGAGATGATGATATGAAAGAAGCAATTAAAAAGTGGATTACCAGAAGAAAACTGCCCAAACTAATGGAATTATGGGTTAAAGGATTGGCTATAGATTGGAAAAAATTCTATGGAGAAAATCACCCCAAACGTATTGCATTACCTGCTTATCCTTTTGCACAAGATCGTTATTGGATAGACTCTACTCAAAAATATTCGAAAACTATAGGAAGTACCTTACATCCATTAGTGCATTATAATACCTCAAATCTCATTGAGCAAAGCTATAGCTCAACATTTAGTGCAGAACAGCCTCTTATAGCTGGATATAGATATCAGGATAATATAATAATAACTACAGGAATATACCTAGAAATGGCAAGAGCGGCAGTCCAAATGGCTGTACCTTCCATAGAAAACTCAACAGTTATTCAATTAAATCATTTGAAGTGGGGAATGCCCTGTATAGTCGATAAAGATAAAAATATCAAGGTTTCATTATCGGTAACGAACGATAACAAAGTTTTATATGAAATAAAGAATCAAGAGAAAGAAAATCAAGAGACTTATTTTTTCGGAAATGCAATACTCAGAACAAAACCCGAAATCACAAAATTGGATATTTCAGAACTTAAAAAACAAATTAAAGCCGAAAAGATAGAAATATCTGGCTTATATGATGTTTTAAAAAATGAAGGAGTAAGTTATGAGAAACCTTTTCAGGTTCTTGATGAAATATACGTTGGAAACGAGCAGGTATTGACAAAACTTGTAATGCCGGTAACAGAGTATAAAAAATATGTATTACATCCAGCGATAATAGAAGGCGTTATACAAGCGAGTACGATGTTATCCCCAGAGACAAAGGCATTGATACCGGTAGCTATGGGAACTTTAACGGTAATTTCTGCTTATACTGAAGAAATGTTTGCCTGGATAAGAACAACACCAGAAGAGCAATCCCAAAGCAGTTCTATAAAACTTGATATTGATCTATGTGATAAGAACGGTAATAGTATAATTATCATTCGAGGCTTAGAACTGGTAAAAGCTTGTGAGTTTTTACCCCTTTATAAGAAAACATCTATTATAGAAAGTGACCTGAATTGGGATAAAGTTAGCTACCAGACTCAATGGGAAGAACAACCCATTAAACCATCAAAAATTGAGGTAACTCATAAAAATGTATTGATTGTATGCAGCGGAAATACTTCCGGGTTTGAAGAAGAGATACAAAAATATCACAATCAGAAAGAGGGAGGCAAAACTTTTGTTATAAAGGTTTCTGATAAAACAATACAGGTATCAGATAAAGAATGGCAATGCGGAATAAACGACCCTAAAGGTTTTCAGGTTTGCTTACAGCGTATTGATACTATAGATATTGTGTATTTTCTTTCTCTCGAAAATAAATTTTCTCAACCAGTTGATCAAACAGAATTAAGACAGAATTACGAAACGCAAGAGATTCAGTTTTTACGTCTTGTTAAATCCCTTAAACAAGAAAATAGCATTAAAGAAAAAATTGAAACCTATGTATTGACATTAGATACGCATACGATTCATGCAGAATCTAATCAATTTATCGGGGCAGGAATTACAGGTTTAGCCTATTCTCTTGCACAGGGGAGTTATCAATTCCGTATTAGAAATCTGGATGTATCTTCAGAAGATATAGAGACGTCAAAAGAGCATGCTCAACTACTGGAAATGATCCTACAAGAACCTCCTTCAGATAGAGGAGAAGTATTTAAGATCAGATCAGGAAAACGATATCACCAGAAGCTCTACAAACTAAACTGGAGTACGCAGAACATGACTGCAATTCGTCAGAATGGTGTATACATAATTGTTGGCGGAAGCGGTACTGTAGGAAAGATTATTACTCATCAATTGATGGAAAAATATGAAGCAACAGTAGTGTGGATTGGAAGAAGTGAAGTAACCTCAGAAAAGGTGAAAACAGCTATGAAATCGTTTGATAGATGTAAGGGCAATTTAGAATATATGCAAGCAGATGTAACCGATCTGGAAGCCATGCAGGAAACTATAACATCTATAAAACAGAATTACACTACTATAAATGGAGCTGTTTTTTCTGGAATGGTCTTCAACTTTGAAAATTCACTAGATCAAACTACAGAAGAAGAGTTTAGATCTATTTTTGATTTGAAAGCTCAAGGGAGTTGGGTTTTCTATACAGCTCTGAAAAATGAATCCCTTGACTTTATGTGTTATTTTTCATCGGGACAAGCCTATTCTTTTTCAGGCGCATCTAAGCTTTCTGCTTATGCCAGCGGTATTACATATGCTGATAGTTTGGTACACTCGATAAGGAGAGAATCAAAATTTCCAATAGGGATTATCAACTGGGGGTTCTGGAAATCCTCATTAGATACCATTGAAGGTGGTAATGAAGAAATTTTGACCGATAATTTTGAAGCTCTTGAAAATGATGAAGGTTACCAATGCTTCGAACAATTTATAGGAGAACTTTGTAATGAAAGAATTCATCAAGCCCTATGTATGAAAGCATCACCTCCTATTAAGGCATTGATGAATTGTGATCAGGATGAATTTATCTCCTATATGGAAAAATCAGTATTGCCTTCAATACAACTGTCTGCTAAAAACATTGAAATTCCGAAAGAAAAAATTGATAGATTAAAAGACGAAGAAGAAAAAAGCGAACTTGAAGATTGGCTTCTTCAATTGTTATATTGCCAAATAGAACAATTAATAAAGGCAAATTATCAGGAAAAAACACTGAAAATTTCTGACTTACGAAAACGATGTGGAGTCGTGGATAAATATACTTCCTGGTGGGATAATTGCCTTCAAAGGTTTAATCAAAATGGGTATATTCAGTTTAAAAATGGAACTATTAGTTCTCTGAAAAAGACAAATACCAAAGAAGTATGGAACAAATGGGAAGTTGAAAAAGAAAAGCATTTACAAAATCCTGATCGAAAAGCTTGGGTAACCCTTGTGGATAATTGCCTGGAAAAATTACCAGAAATTTTAACTGGCAAAGTTTTGGCAACAGATATTATATTCCCTAATGCTTCGATGGAAAAAGTCGAAGGAGTATATAAAAATAACTTACGATCAGATACCTTCAATGAAATAATAGCCAATGCTGTTGCTACTTACGTACAACAAAAACTGCAATCTAATCCGGAAGCAAAACTTAGAATCCTGGAGATTGGTGCAGGGACAGGAGGAACATCGGCTATTGTTTTTTCAAAATTACAACCCTTTAAAGCGTCTATAGATCAATATTGCTATACAGATCTTTCAAAAGTGTTCTTTTTTCATGCAGAAGAAAAATATTTGCAGGACAATCCATACATACATTGTCAGCGATTGGATATAGAACAACCCATAGAAGATCAGGATATTGAAGCAGGTTCATATGATTTGGTAATTGCAACCAATGTGCTACATGCAACACGTGATATACGGCAAACCTTACGTAATGCTAAAGCTATACTGAATTCAAATGGATATTTGTTTATTAATGAATTAAGTACTCCGGCACTTTTTAACCATCTTACTTTTGGATTACTAGATGGATGGTGGCTTTTTAAGGATGCTGATCTTAGGATGCCCGGAAGCCCTGGAGTAACATCTGCGGGATGGCAGAAGGTTTTAGAAGAAGAAGGTTTCCCTATGGTATTGTTCCCCGCCGAGGAAACACATAATCTAGGGCAACAGATAGTTTTGGCTCAAACTGATGGTGTAATAAGACGTAAAATATCAGTAAAAAAGAAACAGAAAGGACCTTCTACTCCTCCTATTCTTGAAAAAAGCAAACCAGAACAACCTAAAAAGAAGATATCAGATTCAGTACAAAAATCAGGTTTTGCCTCAAAACCATTACAAGATGTTTCAGAATATACTCGAACAGTAATTTTGGATAGTTTATCAAAAACTTTGAAAATTTCTCTTGCGAGTATTGATTCGAATATAGCTTTTTCAGATTATGGAATAGATTCAATTCTAGGGGTAAGTTTTATAAATCAAATTAATGAAGCTCTTTCTATTTTATTAAATACAGCAATTATATTTGAGCACTCTTCGGTAAATCGTTTAGAGAAACATATTGTAAATACGTATCAGGAACAAATAAAACCTCGTATACCCAAGCAACAAGATATTACACCTCTAGAAAATAAAGAGGAAGTGTCAGAGATCCATGAGAATAAAGTTATTGCACCTGTTAACTTAACAGGAAATAGGTTCAATATCAATGAAAAAGCTTTTTTGGGACCATCTTCAGAACAAAGAGAACCAATCCTATCTGAGATTGCAGTGGTAGGAATATCCGGAATGTTCCCTAAAGCAGATAATATTGAAGAATTTTGGCACAATTTGGAGAATGGAATTGATGGTGTGAGCGAGTTTCCTGGTTCTTACCTGGATCAAAGAAATTACTATAGTACTACAAAACAACCCGGTAAAACCCGATGTAAATGGGGAGGAATATTAGAAGAAAGAGATTGTTTTGATCCTTTGTTCTTTAATATTTCTCCGAAAGAAGCAGAATCTATGAATCCGCATCAGAGATTGATTCTTCAGGAAAGCTGGAAAGCAATTGAAAATGCTGGATACAATCCTAAAGATTTTTCTGAAACTCAAACAGGGATTTACATTGGTGCCGAACCTACAGGATATACAGGAGAAACTTTCACAGGATACTCTGATGCTATTATCGCTTCTCGATTATCCTATATTTTAAATTTGAAAGGTCCTTCCTTTGTGGTTAATACTGGTTGTTCTTCTTCTGCAGTAGCTTTGCACTTAGCTTGTGAAAGTTTAAGAAATAAGGAAACGGATTTAGCACTTGCGGGAGGAGTAAACGCTTGTTTGGATCAAAATGTGTTAATCCGACTCGATAAAATTGAGATGTTATCACCAAAAGGTCGTTGTTTTACCTTTGATCAGACTGCCGATGGCACTATAATGTCAGAAGGAATAGGTATGGTAGTATTGAAACGCCTGGAAGATGCAGTAAAATCAGGAGATAAGATTTATGGTGTTATTTCAGGGTCTGGAATTAATCAAGACGGTGCAAGTAATGGTATAACAGCACCCAATGGGGCTGCGCAGGAAAAACTTATAGTAGATATTTATAATAAGTTTAATATCGATCCGGAAAAGATCAATTATGTCGAAGCACATGGTACCGGAACAAAACTCGGTGATCCTGTAGAAACAAATGCTTTGGTAAGAGCTTTTCAAAACTTTACAGAGAAAAAAGAATTTTGCGTAGTTGGTAGCGCTAAGTCTTATGTTGGGCATGCTGCAGCTGCTGCAGGTGTTATTGGACTAATAAAGGTGTTATTGTCTTTGCAAGAGAATAAAATACCTAAGTTGTTAAACTTTAAAACCATCAATCCTCTTATTGAATTTACCGATTCTCCTTTTTATATCAATACAGAAATTATAGATTGGAGTCCATTAGAAGGAATACCCCGAATGGCGGCAATAAACTCTTTTGGACATAGTGGAACCAATGCGCATATAGTTGTAAAAGAATATTTGTACCCTGAAAAACAAAATACAACCAGAAAAAATATTCCGGTTATTATTCCACTTTCTGCGAGGACACCTGAACAGTTATCACAAAAAGCTATTGACTTATTGAGGTTTATTAGTTATCAAAAAGAAAAAGGGCAAATAACCAAAAGGGTAAACTTAACAGAGTTAGCATATACCCTTCAGGTGGGTAGAGAAGCTATGGAAGAACGTTTAGGGTTTGTGGTAAGTTCTATAGAAGAACTAGTCAAAAAACTTAAGGCTTACATTAATAGAGAACGTTCTGTTAAAAATACCTGGATAGGACAGGTTAAGCAAAATAATGAAATTCAAGACTTGTTTAGCGTTGATACAGATCTACAGCAAATTATTGATAAATGGTTTACCGAAAATAAGTTGTCCAGCTTAACAGATCTATGGGTAAAAGGGCTTAAGTTAAATTGGTATAAATTGTACGAAGGAGAAATAGTCAATCGAATTCCTTTACCTTCATACCCTTTTGCTAAAGAAAGGTATTGGCTAAATACGTCAAAAAATGAAGAAAGTATAAAGAAATCAGAAACTTCGGTTTCAATTATACATCCTTTATTACATCAAAATACTTCTGATCTAAGCCAACAATGCTATACAACTGCTTTCAACGGTAAGGAATTTTTCTTAAGAGATCATAAAGTAAATGGACATAAAGTACTACCGGCAGTAGCCTATCTCGAAATGGCTCTGGCAGCAGTTAATCATGCATCAACCATTTATCAAGAAGGATATATAGTTGAACTACAAAATGTAGTTTGGCTAAAACCGCTATATGTTGATGCAAACAAACAGGCTTCTATAAGCTTATTTGACAGTGAGAATAAAAGTAGTACTGAAGAAAAAATTGATTTTGAAATTTATAGCAACGATACAAAAGCACAGCATCAGCAAGAGAAAATACATTGTCAGGGGCAAGCAATTTTCATAAAGGGTGAAATCTCTATCAAAAAGGATATTAATCAGCTTAAAGCACAAATGTGTGAAGGTATTATCGAATCTCATACGGTTTATAGTTCCTTTAAACAGATAGGAATGGATTATGGCCTTTCTCATCAAGGGGTATCGGTTATTTATATGGGAGCAGAACAACTTTTGGCACAACTTAGCTTACCTGTAGAGGCAGAAACCGATCATAATCAATTCACCTTGCATCCCAGTGTAATGGATAGCGCTCTTCAGGCATGTATAGGTTTAATGGTGGATGTAGATAACCTGCCATCCAGACCATTACTACCTTTTGCACTGGAATCTGTACATATAATTTCTAAATGCACTTCCCTAATGTACGTATGGGTACGCTATTCTCAGGGTTGTAAACCCGGAGATAGAGTGATTAAACTAGATCTGGATCTGTGTGATCAAGAAGGAAATGTTTGTGTACAGATACTTGGATTTTCATCTCGGATTTTGGAAGAAAAAATAGATAACACTTCTCAGGGTACATTACATAATCAAAATTTCGATGATAGTTTTTATAGCGATGTAATTGAGAAAGTTTTGAATAATGAAATCTCAGTAGAGGAGGCGGCAAAGCTAAATTGATCTTTGAGATAATAAACAAACATTAAGGGATTTTTTAAGATTACTTCACCTCCCTAAAAGAATAGTTAACAACATGTAATGCGAGAACGAAGCGGTAGTAATGGTTTCTGTTTTGTAATGTTCTTATTTCTAATTAATTAATAAAATTTAAACAAGTGAAATTTGAATTATTAAAAATATATCAGGATGTTTCCAGTGGGAAGCTTACGCAAAAAGAAGCGTTAGAAAAAATCAAAGTTGTAAAGCAGCAAAATGCAGAAGAAACCAGAAGTGTGCTGTTGGCAAAATTTGATTGGACACCAGTTGTATTGGATGTCTCTTCTAACGACGAAATAGAATATGAACAATATCATTTGATTTTATGTGAAATATCACATTTAAAAGAGAAGCATATTAATAGTTCACTTTCGCCAAGTAAGGTTTGGAGTTTCTCGGTAGACCAAAAACAAAACATTTCTGAGAGATTTAGCGAGTATGCTCTTTCCTGTTTTGAATTGATTCAAAATATACTAATCAACAAACCAGAAGGAAAAGTACTGATCCAGTTGGTTGTACCTAATGAAGGAGAGGATATAATTTTAGCGGGGCTTTCCGGATTGTTGAAAACTGCTGCTTTGGAAAACCCGTTACTAGTTCCTCAACTTCTTCTTATTGATCCGAAAGTTCAAGCAAATGATCTTGCATTACAACTGAAGGATAACCAATCCAATCCAGATGATCAATTGATAAAATATGAACAAGATATCCGATATGTTTTAAAGAGAGAAGAAATACATGCCATAGAAGTACACCCCAAAATAGCCTTTAAAGATCAGGGAGTTTATCTGATCACTGGCGGTATGGGAGGTCTAGGTCTTTTATTTACCAAAGAGATTCTTAAACAAACCACACGATCCAGGATTATACTAACAGGGCGTTCTGTATTGACTCCCGAAAAGAAAATACTTTTAGAAGAACTTCCTTCTCGCAACAATGAAGTAGAATACTATCAACTAGAACTAGATAATGCAAAAGAAGTTAATAAAGTTATCTCCGATATTGTTAAAGAAAAAGGAGGATTAAATGGTATTCTGCATTGTGCAGGGATGACTTCTGACAATTTTATAATAAAAAAGACTAGTGAAGAATTTATCAGAGTATTATCTCCCAAAGTAAGGGGGACGTACAATTTGGATCAGTCCAGCAAGGATATAGATCTGGATTTCATGGTATTGTTTTCTTCGGTAGCTTCTCAATTGGGAAATGTTGGCCAGTCTGACTATGCAGCTGCGAATGGTTTTATGGATGAGTTTGCGATATATCGTAATCAAGAAGTTGCAAGGGGACATCGTATAGGGCATACCCTATCTGTCAATTGGCCATTGTGGGAAGAAGGAGGAATGCAAATAAATAGAGAGAATCAAGAAGTATTACGTAAAAAATTTGGAATGTATCCCATGCCTGCAACTACAGGAATAGATGCATTTTATAAAACCTTAGAGTTAGGTTATGGGCAGGCTTTGGTAGTAGAAGGTAACTCAACCCAAATACGAAGAACATTTCTTGAAAATCGAGAAGAGAAAGCAAAACCTGTGTTAGCATCATCACATAATGGACAACAAGTAGTTTCTACAATAAATACTGAAAATCTTCAAGGAAAAACTGAAAAATACTTATGTGATCAATTTGCTATTTCATTAAAACTAGCCTCCCATAAAATAGATCCTAACGCACCTCTTGAAAAGTATGGTATTGACTCTATATTGGCAATGAGTTTGACAGATCAACTGGAAAAGACTTTTGGCTCTTTACCTAAGACGCTATTTTTTGAATATCAAACCATTCATGAGTTAGCAGAATATTTTAGTAAATCACATGCTTCACAGTTATCTAAGCTTTTTATGCTTGGAAAGAAATTTCAGGAAAAAGAAATAGAAAAAACACCTAAGAAAGAGACAGGAAGTAGTAGTAAAATACGATTAAACCGTAGACGTAGAATCGTAACTCCAAAGGGAACAGATAAATTGATTGAATCTGACCCTATAGCGATTGTAGGTTTAAGTGGCCGTTATCCCGAGTCAGAAAATATAGATGCCTACTGGAAGAATCTTCGGGAAGGCAAGGATTGTATTACAGAAGTTCCCAAAGATCGATGGGACTGGCGTGATTATTATAGTGATGATCGTACAGAAGCAGGCCGTCATTATAGTAAATGGGGCGGTTTTATAGCAGGAGTAGATGAATTTGATCCAAGGTTTTTTAATATATCGCCACGTGAAGCAACTTCGATAGATCCCCAGGAGCGTTTGTTTTTAGAACATGTTTGGATGGCAATAGAGGATGCTGGATATACTCGGTCGAGTTTACAGATCCCGCATAAAGATGGATTGCCTGGTCAGGTTGGGGTATATGTTGGGATGATGTATAGTGAGTATCAGTTGTTTGGAGCTGAAGCAAGTATGCAAGGTAATCCGATGTCCTTATCGGGTAGTTATGCAAGTATTGCCAATCGAGTATCGTATTTTCTAAATTTACATGGCCCCAGTATGACGTTGGACACGATGTGTTCTTCCTCATTGACAGCGATCCATTTGGCTTGTCAGGATCTAAAGGAAGGACGTACAGACTTGAGTATTGCAGGAGGGGTTAATGTTAGCGTTCATCCTAATAAATACCTGATGCTAAGTACAGGTCAGTTTATTTCCAGTGAAGGTCACTGCCAGAGTTTTGGAGAAGGTGGAGATGGCTATATTCCCGGAGAAGGAGTAGGTACTGTTATCTTAAAGCGACTTTCCGAAGCAAAAAGAGATGGCAACCATATTTATGGAGTAATAAAAGGTAGTTCCCTTAACCACGGAGGGAAGACCAATGGTTATAGTGTTCCCAATCCTAAGGCCCAGGCAAGTGCTATTCGTCAGGCATTGACAGCATCGGGTACAGACCCTCGACATATTAGTTATATCGAGGCTCATGGTACGGGTACTAAACTAGGGGATCCTATTGAGATATCTGCCCTTACCAAAGCATTTGAGGAAGGTAATGATGTTATTAAGACGGGATATTGCCAGATTGGTTCTGCCAAGTCCAATATAGGACACTGCGAATCTGCCGCAGGTATTGCCGGTTTAACCAAGGTATTGCTACAGATGCGTTACCGCCAGATTGTTCCGTCGTTACATTCAAATCGTTTAAACCCTCATATAGATTTTGATAAAACTCCTTTTATAGTTAACCAGGAACTCCGCGACTGGGATGCTCCTATACTAGATGGTAAGGAATTACCTCGAATAGCAGGTATTTCGTCCTTTGGAGCAGGAGGATCAAATGCTCATTTGATTATAGAAGAATATATAGATTCAGATATACTTTCCTTCAATGGATCAGGATCAGATTTTATGATCCCTTTATCAGCCAAAAAGCCATTGCAATTAGAACAAAAGATAAGAGATCTGCTGGATTTTATCCGTTTTTCGATTGCATCAGGAGATTTCCTTGATCTGGGAGCTATGGCGTATACCTTTCAGGTAGGTCGGGAATCGATGGATGAACGTGTTGGTTTTGTGGCTAGCTCTATCGATGAGTTGACTCAAAAACTAGAATCTTACCTGAAAAGTACAGATAATATAACAGGTATTTATCGCGGTCAGGTAAAACGTGACCAGGACTCACTTACGAGTTATGCGACAGGAGGTTTGGACATCGAACAAATGGTTCAACAATGGATAAAAGATAGAAATTATTTATCTTTAATAGAGGTATGGAGCAAAGGTCAGGATATTGACTGGCAGGAGTTGTATGTAAATACCCATCCCAAACTGATCAGCCTTCCTACCTATCCTTTTGCCAGGGAGCGATACTGGATAGATATAGTAGATACTAAAGCATCTGTAAAGGGTAAGGTTACCTCAGCGCTTCACCCATTGCTACATCGTAATATTTCTGATCTATCATATCAGGTTTATAGTTCAACCTTTAGAGGGGACGAGTTTTATATCTCTGGTTCTCAGGATCGAGAACTTCCAGTATCGGTGTATTTAGAAATGGCTCGGGCTGCGATAGCGGATTCCTTACCGAATAAGGAAAAATCTACTACCATTGAGTTTAGAGATATTGTTTGGACAGGCCCGTTATCTATCCAAAAGGATTTACGAGTAGATATCGCTTTGTTACCTCAAACCAAAGACATTATAGATTTTGAGATCTATGGCCAGGAAGGAGAAGAAGAATTGATCTATTGCCAGGGAAGTAGTATTGTATCTACTGAGTCATCTAAGGCTATTTTGGATATAGCTATGCTTAAGAAGCAAATAGGTAATGAAGGAATAAGAAGTGCTTATGATCTTCCTTTATCAGAGGTTGTGAGTGTATATCACAATAGTACACAATTATTGATACAGTTAACTCTTCCAGAATCATTGCCATTAAGTGAAGAGACATATAGATTACACCCAACGATGCTAGAGAATGCACTTCAGTTGGGAAGTCGATTATTTGCTGGAGATCATCAGAAGGTATTACCTATGGGAATAGCTTCCTTAGAGGTAATTGATAGTTGTACCCGTGAGATGTTTGTTTGGCTTCGTCCTTCAAATCAAGCAGGTACTCTAGATATCGACTTGTGTAACAAACAAGGCGAAGTATGTGTTCAAGTTCGTGGAGTGGGCTATGAGGGAGAAGTTAAAATTCTGGAAGAAGCACTTGTTAGGGAGTACGAAGTATCCGGGGTATCATTACCTCCTAAAGAAGTAGATATGCTACCAAAAGAACTTCCGATTCCCACACGAGTTTTGCATACAACAGATGATACTATTATTTCTTCAAGAGAGGATTTTGATAAAGTATCAGTTTCTAAACCTGCTAATATCTCACTCAAGTCACTTAATGATATAGATTCTGAAGATATACCCCCGAGAGTAACACCCAAAGCACAGTTTACCCTTGACCATACTGCTGGACATGCATTAGAAGTATCTAATGCTTCAAAGGCGATCTCTTCTATAAAATTATATGATAGGAGTCAGGGAGTTTACAGTCTTGATATTGATACAAAAACAGGCAATACACTTTCTAAAGAATTAATAGAAGAATTGGTGCATAGTCTTGATTATGTAAAAACCCTTCCGTTGTTAAAAGTATTGATATTAACAGGCACGGGTGAAACGTTCCTTCAAGGTGATCGGGAGGCTTATAATGAATCTATAACTCAAGGGCTTTACCAATCTATAGTGTCTTTTCCTTATCCAATAATAGCAGAGATGCAGGGAGATGCCATGGGATCAGGTTTCTTACTGGGAGCTTTATGTGATTTTATGGTTTGTAGTGAGGACTCGCGATATGGTTATACAGATATAACAGTTGGATTGTTTCCTGCTAGGAAAGAAGAATCTTTGTTTGGTGAGCGTTTAGGAGATGTGCTTTCCAGAGATTTTTTATATCGTTTTGGAGTATCAACAGGGGCTGCTTTGAAGAAAAGAGGTTGGAGTGTTCCGATTGTTACTTCTAATGAAGTGCACCAATATGTAGAAGATCTAGCCTTATCATTGAGTGAAAAGCCTGTAACTTCTCTTGGATTATTAAAGCAGCATCTTGGTCGTGATCTAGAGAAGCAAGTAGCAGGATTAAAGCAGGTAAATACTTTTAAGGCAGAAGATAAATTCACAGGATCTGATAATGTGGTAACCACCCGATCCAAATACATAGAACTGGAGTCCCCTATAGAGGGAGTGCTCACAATCAGGATAGCTACAGGAGATAAAAACTATAAACTAAAAACCCTTATTTCCGGTTTAGAGGATATTTTAAATCAGTTAGAAAATACATCGGCTTATAAGGTTATTGTACTTAGCAGCGCAGCCAAAGACTTTTTAAGGGTATCTAAATTATCAAATTCAGTATCGTCTATTAAACAACTTCAAAACCTACTGATTAATGCTCCTGTTCCCGTGATTGCAGCTTTTGAAGGAAATGCTACAGATATAGGTTGGTTACTAGGTCAGTGTTGTGATGTGTGTATCTATCATACCGAAGGTATATATTCGGCTTCGGGGCTAGTTGGAGTAGCAGAAATAGGTAGTTTATCACTTCCGTTTTTTGTTCGTGGGTTAGGAGATTACCTGGCTCAGGAGGTATTGCTTACCGGTAGGGAGTATAGTGGTTTGGAGCTACAACAGCAGAGAGGTTCTGTAGTGCTTTCAGCAGATCCGATTATAGAGGCCTTAGATCAGGCTGGATATTGGTCATCGCTACCTATTGAAGTTATACGAGATTGGAAAAAGGCTCAGCAGACGATATTAAGATCAGTATTAGATAAGTTACCAATCTGGATAGAAAGCGAAGAAGTAGGTTCAACCTCATTACCAGAGGTAGTAACAGCAATAGGATTAACATCACAAGTTATAAAAGCTACTGTTCATCCAGAAGGAATAGTGGAGATAAAGATGGAAGACCGAGAGGCCAAGAATATGTTTTCAGATGCCTTTATGGAAGGAATGATAGAGATCTTCGATCATATAGCCGCATCTTCCATATACAAGGTGGTGATCTTAACAGGATATGACAGTTACTTTGCATCTGGTGGTACCAAAGAGAGTCTATTGGCAATCCAGAAAGGTAAGGCTAAATTTACCGATACAAAGATCTTTCAACTGGCACTGGATTGTAATATTCCTGTAATTGCATCAATGCAGGGCCATGGTATTGGAGCAGGATGGTCTATGGGTATGTTTAGTGATTTCCCAATATTAAGTAGAGAAAGTCATTATGTGAGTCCTTATATGAATTACGGATTTACTCCCGGAGCAGGTGCAACACTAATTTTTCCGAAGCGTATAGGTTATGATCTTGCGCGTGGTACATTGCTAACGGGAATAGAATATCCTGGAGAGGAATTAAAGAAAAAAGGAGTATCCTTACCGGTTGTTTCCCGTAGAGAGATTGGAGAGTTTACATTTACATTGGCCAGAGAATTAACGCGCAATACCCGTGATAGTTTAATTGCCTTTAAGCATCAGATGACTCGTGATGTCAAGGGGCATATAGAGGATATATGCGCACGAGAACTGACAATGCATGATGAGACTTTTGTAGGCCGTTTAGATACTCTAGCTCTAATAGAAGATAACTTTAAAACGGCATCAAGTACAAAAAATCAACAACTCATTAAAGAGAAACCAGTTTTATCTTCAGCTAAAAATACACCACAAGGTAAGTACACACTACCTATGGTTATCAATAAGCTCAAATTATTATTGGTCGGGGAGTTACACCTGGAAGAAGACGAAATTGAAGAGGATAGTCAGTTTGTAGATCTGGGGTTAGATTCTATTGTTGGGGTTACCTTTATCCGTAAGATCAATGAACTATATCATATTTCATTACAAGCTACTATCGTTTATAGTTATTCTACACTTTCAGCTTTGAGTGCTTATGTGTTGAAAGAAACTAGGGAACAAGAAAAAGAAGTTGTTGTATCAATTGAGTCATCAGTTTCTACTATTACTTCAACTAACACAGTACTTAGCAATGAAAGGCGATCAAATATACTATCAGATTTAAGACAATTATTAGCCAGGGAGTTACACCTGGAAGAAGAAGAGATTGATGAGGGCAGCCAGTTTGTAGACCTGGGACTGGACTCTATTGTAGGAGTTACTTTTATCCGTAAGATTAATGAAATGTTTGGTGTTTCATTACAGGCAACTATTGTATATAGCTATGCTACATTATCTGCATTAAGTGAGCATATACAACAAGAATTAGGAGTTCAAGTAGAGGAAGTGAGCAGTCCGACTGTTGATTTTCTACAGAAAGAAAAAAGAAGACAGCTAAAACAGATCGTAAGAAAAGAACTTAGCTCGTGGCGAAAAGATACTTCATTGCGCAATACTTCATTAAGAACAGATAAAGGTATTTCAGGAGGCATAGCTATTATTGGTATGTCTGGTCAGTTTCCCAAAGCAGAAAATGTTGATGTATTCTGGCAGAATATAGCTGGAGGTAAGGATTGCATCAGTGAGATACCTGAGGGACGTTGGGATATTGATAAATACTATGAAGATGGAGACGCTGTCCCGGGAAAGACCTATAGCAAATGGATGGGAGCACTGGAGGGGTATGACTTATTTGATCCTATGTTTTTTAATATCTCACCAGTAGAGGCCGAAAGTATGGATCCGCAACAGCGGTTGTTTTTACAATCCTGTTGGCATACTATAGAGCATTCAGGTTACAATCCACATGCATTTTCAGGTAGTAAATGCGGGGTATATGTCGGATGTGCTTATGGGGATTATCAAATGTTATCAAGAGAAGATCAATTAAGTGCTCAAGGTTTTACAGGAGGTTCTACTTCAATTCTGGCGGCTCGTATTTCTTACTTTTTAAATTTACAAGGTCCTTGTATATCAATGGATACAGCCTGTTCTTCTTCATTAGTAGCTATTGCCAATGCATGCGATGCCCTGGTATCGGGTAGTATTGATGCTGCTTTGGCTGGAGGAGTTTACGTAATGGCTGGTCCGGATATGCATATTAAAGCAGCGCAATCCGGTATGCTTTCTCCAGATGGTAAATGCCATACTTTTGATCAGCAGGCCAATGGTTTTGTACCTGGCGAAGGAGTTGGAACGGTTATGCTCAAAAGAATAGAGGATGCCGAAAAAGATGGAGATAATATCCTCGGAGTGATCAGAGGTTGGGGCGTTAACCAGGATGGAAAGACCAATGGTATTACAGCTCCTAACACAGAATCACAAACCTTGTTAGAACAACAGGTATATAATCAGTTCCAAATAGACCCAAATAATATCCAGTTGATAGAGACTCATGGTACTGGTACGAAGTTGGGAGACCCTATCGAAATAGAAGGATTACGTAAGACCTTTAAAAAATATACTCAGGAAAAAGAATATTGTGCCTTGGGTTCAATAAAGAGTAACATAGGACACTGTTTAACCGCAGCCGGAGTAGCAGGGGTTATTAAGGTACTACAATCCTTAAAACATCAGCAGTTACCACCCACTATAAATTTTGAACAGCTAAACGAACATATCAATCTGGATGATAGTCCGTTTTATGTAAACACTAAACTTAGAGACTGGAAGGTTGAAGAAGGTCAGCAACGGCAAGCGGCGATCAGTTCTTTTGGATTTAGTGGTACTAATGCACATTTGGTATTAGAAGAATATGTTCCTGAGCCTAGGATAGCAGATCAAAAATCGGTTCAGGTTGTTAGACAAGATGAAGCACTTATGATCCCGTTATCAGCCCGATCAGAAGAACAGCTACAACAAAAGGCATCTGATCTGTTAAGTTTTGTAAAAGAAAAGAAAGGATCTCTAAGTTTGTTAGAGATATCATATACCCTTCAAGTAGGCAGGGAAGCTATGGAAGAACGTCTTGGACTTATGATAAGTGAGGTGAATCAACTAATAGAAAAACTTCAGGATTACGTCCAGGGTAAAGAGAATATCAATGGTGTATATCGAGGGCAGGTAAAACGAAATAGAGAAGGTCTGCGTATCATCAGCAATGATGATGATATGAAAGAAACCATTATAGATAACTACATAAATCAAAGGAAATTATCGAAATTACTGGATTTATGGGTTAAAGGCCTGGAGTTGGATTGGAACAAACTTTACGGAGACCATAAACCTAATCGTATCAACTTACCATTGTATCCATTTGCCAGAGAACGGTACTGGGTTGATAGTGTTGAAGAAAAGAATAGTTATGCAAATGGGATCACAACATCATCCATTTTACATCCATTATTACATGCAAACACTTCAGACTTTAGTAAGCAGAGTTATAGTGCAACATTTAGCGGAAAAGAATTTTTTCTAAAAGACCATCAGGTTTTTAACCAGAAAGTCCTTCCAGGAGTGGCATATCTCGAAATGGCCCGCACTGCTATCGAAAAATCTATACCTTCACCTATAAAATCTACCATTTTAGAGTTGAACAACATCATTTGGATTCAACCTTTTGCTATAATAGATGAGAAGAAACAAATAAATATCGCCCTGTTTTTAGATGATTCGAATTCTGAACAGTACCCGCAAATAGATTACGAAATCTATAGTCATAATAAAGAAGAAGACATCATACATTTTCAAGGGAAAGCGGTTTTTAGTAATCAAACGATTCTAGAAAAAATAGATATTGATCAACTTAGAGATCAAATGACAGTTGGAAAGTTAGCACAAAACAATATTTATAACGCTTTTGCCCAAATGGGACTTCAATACGGACTCGCACATCAGGGGATACAAGTAATCTACCAAGGGGAAAGACAAGTACTGGCCAACTTAACCTTGCCAGAAACAGCTAAAAATGAACAAAATAATTATCTGTTACATCCTAGTTTAATGGATAGTGCTCTGCAGGCCACTATTGGCTTATTTCAGAATCTGGATCAAATTCCAGAGCAACCATTACTCCCTTTTGCACTAGGGTCTTTACGTATAATCTCTGCTTGTACCCCAGAAATGGTGATCTGGGCACGGTATGCTAAGGATAGTAAACCTGGAGATAAACTTATTAAAGTAGACCTTGATCTATGCGATCAGGAAGGAAATATATGCGTGCAGATTAGAGAGATGGCTTTTCGTGTTATGAAAAATGAGAAAGAGCCAATGAATACAACAACTGGTGATTTATTGAGCATCACTATTAATGGGACATCAACTTTTAATGATGTCTATTATCAAAGCCTTATCCAAAGCGTATTAAATAAAGAGCTTTCTGATGAAGAAGCTGTGGAATTAGTTTAACACTGAATTTTCGAGAAAAATTTGAAAGAAAAGATGAAGGAAAACCTAAAAAAAATATTCCAAGATATTTCCAAAGGAAAACTTACGCAAACTGAAGCATTAGAAAAAATTAAAACTATAAAGTTACAAGAACAAGGTAAAGTTATAGGAACAATGCTCTCTACTCCGGTTTGGAGAAAAGATATGTCAGTATCTGAAGGTGAAATACAATATACTGAGCATCATATCATTTTTTGCGAAATACCTCAGTTAAAGGAAAATGAAATAAAAGAGCTACTTCCAGATTGTCATTTTGTACGTTTATCCTCAGGAGAAGATCAAAGTATTGCCGACCGATATGAACGTCATGCTATGTCGTGTTTTGACTACCTCCAACAGATACTTTCTAATAAACCTCAGGGCAACATATTGATTCAGATAGTCATAGGTAATGACGTAGAACAGGTTGTTTTTATGGGGCTTTCGGGCTTGTTACAAACGGCTACTCTTGAGAATCCAGTACTGAAAGGGCAAATCATACGTACTCAGCTTGATATAGAGGCAAAAGAACTTTCTTTACAGCTTCAAGAAAATGTATCGAGTTTTGATCATCAGGTTAAATATGATCAGAATATCCGTTATGTTTTGAAAAGGGAAGAAATACTGGCGAGTGATGTAAGTCCTAAAATAGCATTCAAAGACCGTGGCGTATATCTTATTACCGGAGGTATGGGAGGTTTAGGTATTTTATTTATCAAAGAAATCCTAAAACAAACCAGTCATTCCAGAGTTATTGTAACCGGTCGTTCTGCATTGACTACAGAGAGAAAAGCAATTCTTGAAGCATTGCCGATACGTAACAATACAATTGAATATCGACAATTGGACTTAAGTAATTTAGAACAGGTAAACCAACTTATAATTACGATATCCAAAGAGTATAAACAATTAAATGGTATTCTCCATTGTGCTGGTATGACCTCTGATAATTTCATTGTTAAAAAGACAAGAGATGAATTTGGTAGTGTACTCATTCCAAAAGTAACAGGTACTTTCAACCTGGATCAGGCTAGTAAGGATATTGACTTAGACTTTTTGGTGTTGTTTTCTTCTGTGGCATCGCAAATAGGCAATGTAGGTCAGGCAGATTATGCAGCGGCTAATGGATTTATGGATCAATTTGCTGTGTACCGAAATCAGTTGGTTCAAAAAGACCAACGACAGGGACACACCTTATCTATCAACTGGCCACTATGGCAAGACGGTGGTATGCAAATAGATCAGGCAAGTCAGGAGGTATTAAAACAAACTATGCAAATACAACCGATGGAAACCATTGTTGGAATGCATGCATTTTATTGTAGTCTGGAATTAAACCAAGATCAGGTCCTGGTAATAAAGGGTGATTTATCTCAATTACATAACAATAAAAAAATAGATCAAAAGATTATAAATTCTCCAATGATTACCAACAACGGTCATAGTGATCTTTTTGAAAAAACTGAAGATTACTTGTGTAAAGAATTCTCTTTACTATTAAAGTTGACTTCTCGTAAGATTGACCCTCAGGAACCATTAGAAAAATATGGTATCGACTCCATACTAGCAATGAAATTTACAAGCCAGTTAGAGGAAACCTTTGGTGCTTTGCCAAAAACACTATTTTTTGAATACCAAACTATTAGAGAGCTTACAGAATACTTTGTGAAATCATATCAGCATCAACTAACCGCGCTTTTTGATTCAACACCAGGTAATAACATTAGTATTGAAAAATTGGCCGATATTAAATCTGAAACCGATGAACGAATAGCGCATAAACTGATTTCTGGTAAACGCTTTAGTCGTTCTCGTTTAACCAATTCTATACACTCAGTTCCTGCAGATTCTGTTGCTATAGTAGGTTTAAGTGGTCGTTACCCGAACTCGGTTGATATAGCTGCATATTGGGATAATCTTAAAGAGGGCAGGGATTGTATTACAGAGATTCCTAAAGACCGCTGGGACTGGCGAGCGTATTACAGCGAAGACCGTAGTAAAAGTGGTTATCATTATAGTAAATGGGGTGGTTTTATAGAAGGAGTAGATGAATTCGATCCAAGATTTTTTAATATTTCTCCCAGAGAAGCCGCATCAATCGATCCCCAGGAGCGTTTATTTTTACAACATAGTTGGATGGCGATTGAGGATGCAGGATATACTCGCTCTAGCCTACAGATACCTCGTAAAGAAGGACTGGCAGGTCAGGTAGGAGTTTATGCAGGTGTGATGTACGGAGAATATAATCTATCCGGAAGCTTGGCCAGTATAGCTAACCGTGTTTCTTATTTTTTAAACCTTCATGGCCCTAGTATGACGTTGGATACGATGTGTTCTTCTTCACTAACTTCAATTCATTTAGCGTGTCAGGATTTAAAGGAAGGCCGTACAGATTTAGGGATTGCAGGTGGAGTTAATGTAAGCATTCACCCGAATAAATACCAGATGCTTAGTTCTGGTCAGTTTATCTCGAGTGCAGGTCATTGCCAGAGTTTTGGAGAAGGAGGGGATGGTTATATTCCTGGCGAAGGAGTCGGAGTTGTGGTTTTAAAAAGATTATCAGAGGCTAAGCGGGATGGGAATCATATCTATGGAGTGATCAAAGGAAGTTCACTTAACCATGGGGGTAAGACCAATGGTTATAGTGTTCCTAATCCTAAGGCTCAGGCGAGTGCTATTACAGAGGCACTTAAAATATCAGATACTGATCCTCGTCATATTAGTTATATAGAAGCTCATGGTACAGGTACAAAGCTTGGGGACCCTATTGAGATAGCCGCATTATCTAAGGCGTTTGAAGGAGATCAAACTGAAAAAGATAAGGGTTATTGTTTACTAGGATCAGCCAAGTCCAATATTGGGCATTGCGAATCAGCAGCAGGTATTGCAGGTTTGACTAAAATAGTGTTACAGATGGCACATGGTCAAATAGTTCCATCGTTACATTCTAAGCGTTTAAATCCTCATATTGATTTTGATAATACTCCCTTTATTGTAAATCAGGAGTTAAGGGATTGGGACCCTCCTGTAGTAAACGGTAATGAATTACTTCGTGTCGCAGGTATTTCCTCATTTGGAGCAGGAGGTTCTAATGCTCATATTATTCTAGAGGAATACATTAATGTAGATCGTCCTGTTCTAAATACTGATCAAGTTATTGATGTAGGAATTGTTTTATCGGCACGTACCTCTGATCAATTGAAACAAAAGGCAGTTGACCTGTTAGGTTACCTTGGTATGTCTGATCAGGAGAGTACTGATATTGACTTGACTTCGATGTCTTATACCTTACAAATAGGTCGGGAGGCGATGGATAAGCGTTTTGGCCTTGTGGTGAGTTCGATAGTTGAGTTGAAAGAAAAACTAGAATCCTATCTTGATGATACGAAAGAAGTAGAAGGAGTGTATCAGGGTGAGGTCAAACGAGATGAAGATTTTTCTGAGTTAGCTGCTGATACAGTGATTCAAGAATGGATATCAGATAAAAAGATAGCTAAGCTATTAGACGTTTGGGTAAAAGGTTATGTTATGGATTGGCGCCAATTGTATGGTGATGTACTTCCTGGACTGATGAGTCTTCCGACATATCCTTTTGCCAGAGAACGTTATTGGACAGCTGTTAGTGATACCGCATCACAGGTAGAAAATAATACAGCAATCTCAGTATTGCATCCTTTAGTGCATAGCAATACTTCAGATCTTAAGAATCATAAATATAGTTCGACTTTTAGAGGTGATGCATTTTTTATCTCGAGTTTATCTACTGGTCATAAGGAAATTTCGGTAGCTGTTTATTTAGAAATGGCTCGTGCAGCAATTGCAGAAGCATTACCCAAAGAAAAGACTCCACATTTTTTGGAGTTTAGTAATACAGTTTGGTCAGGTCCTTTAATTTTTAGAGATGATATAGAAGTGCATATCGTCTTATTTGAGCAAACAGAAGAAAGTGTTTGTTTTGAGGTGTATAGTGATATTGAAGGGAAAGAAGTAATTTATTGTCAGGGAGAGGTTATATTACATAATGAGCTTCCTTTAAAAACATTAGACATCAAGGCTCTTAGAGCTAAAATGAAAAGAAGTGTATTGTCTTCTTCCCGCAAGAACATAGCTTCCATTTTTCAGGGAGATAAGCAATTATTGGCAGAGTTAAGTTTACCAGAAGATTTGCTTTCAGAAGAAGAAGTTTATGTTTTACACCCAGGTATCCTTAAGGAAGTATTACAATCTGGCTTATTGTTATTTTCTCGTACAGCTTTAGAACCTACTGGTATAGATTCTTTACAAATCAAGAGTAGTTGTGTCGCTAATATGTGGGTATGGGCTCGTTATAGTTCTGGTAGAGCAGATGCTTTAGATATCGATTTATGTGATCAAGAAGGTAATGTATGTGTACAGATGTACGGGGTTAGTTACCAGGAAGTGATTCACGACTTTATAGAGGAAACTTTTAGTCAACAGGAAGTAGTAAAACCATCGTTAGATTTAGAAGAAATTCAGCGATCGCCACGAGAACTATCAATACCGATTCCTTCAAAGATAGTATTAGAAAATTCAGAAGTAGAAAAGTTCACAGATAGTATATTAGAAAAACCAACTCAAATTTTATTAGTTACTCCAGATACTTTTGGTATAGAAGAAATGAAAGATTCTGTGTTGGATAAAACAACTACCACTCTTTCTGATATAATACCTTATAATAATCAGAGAGGAGAACTTACCAACGCTTCATTAATTAAGTTATTTGATCACGATAAAGGGTTGTATTCACTAGTTATATCTGCACCTGATAAAAATACGCTTTCTTCAGATTTGATTTCAGAATTGGTAGAAGCATTAGCATATGTAAAGGAGATTTCTTCATTAAAAGTATTGTTATTGCGTGGTGGTAATGTGTTCTTACAAGGAGACAGAACATCTTATAATGAATCAGTAAGATCAGGATTATATCAAGCTATAGCATCTTTTCCTTTTCCGATAATTGCCGAGATGAAAGGATCTGCTATTGGAACTGGATTTCTGATAGGTGGGTTGTGTGATTTTATGATGTGTAGTGAAGAGAGTAAGTATTCTTTTACAAATTATAAGGAAGGATTTTTTCCTGGTCTAGAAGAAGAGTTATGGTTTAAAGAACGATTTGGAAATGCTCTTGCTCATAGCTTTCTATATCAATCTGAAGGATTAACAGGCAAGGCTTTACAAGAACAAGGATGTGGTTGTCCCATTCTTGTATCGGATCAGGTAAGTTCTTTTACAGAGAGTTTTGCATTAGATTTTTGTGAGAAATCAAAGGACGCTCTGCAGCTATTAAAGCAACATTTGGGGCGTAAGCTATTTACATTGACAGAACAACTGGTTGTAGTACCTACAATACAGGTAGAAAGTACAGTAACTACAAAACCACAACTTACCTTTGATTCAAAGTATTTGAAGTTAGAAGCCGATACAGATCATGTATTAACAATTACATTACATACTAGAGAGAAGAACTACTCGCTAGAAAATATTATTTCAGGGTTAAATACTATTTTTACTCAACTAGATAAAGACAATTATTATAAAGTGATTGTTCTAAGTAGTGATATTGCTGATTTTGTTTCAGTATCTGATTTGGAGGGTTCGAAGGAAGTCGTTTTAGAATTTCAGGACTTGATTCTAGAATCTCCGATTCCCATAGTTGCTGTAATAAATTCTAATGCTAAAGATATCGGCTGGTTGATCAGTTTATCTTGTGATGTTTGTATTTACCATGCACAAGGCGAGTATTCTGTATCAGGTCTTATAGAAGTTCCTGAGCTGGCAATGCGATCAGCTATGTTATTTAGTCATCGGTTAGGACGTACTATGAGTAAAGAATTACTGCTGGCAGGTAAAACCTATACTGGTACTGAGTTACAAGATCAGTTAGGTTCATTGATTGTAACAGATGATGTTTTTTCAGAAGCATTAAATCAGGTATCAAGGTGGGTGAAGTTACCTTTAGAAGCTATACGGACTTGGAAAAATGAACAAATTTCAATACAGAAGAAAACGATAGAAGAGTTACCGGTTTGGTTTGAGGAGCAAACAAAAACTTCAGAGTTATTACCGAAAACTATAACAGACATTACTCTTAGCACAAAAGCTATAAAAGCAAAGAGTTATCCAGAAGGTATTGTTGAGGTTACGATGGAAGATCGGGAGGCAAAGAATATGTTTTCAGATGCTTTTATAGCAGGAATGATAGAGGTGTTTATGCATATTGCAGAACACCCTTCTTATAAGGTGGTGGTATTAACAGGTTATGACAATTATTTTGCATCTGGAGGTACCAAGGATAGTTTATTGGCGATCCAGGAAGGGAAAGCTAAATTTACAGATACCAAGATTTTTGAATTAGCTCTAGACTGTAAGATTCCGGTGATCTCGGCGATGCAAGGTCATGGCATTGGAGCAGGTTGGTCTATGGGTATGTTTTCAGATTTTGTTTTGTTTAGTGAAGAGAGTCGTTATGTAAGCCCATATATGAGATATGGATTTACTCCTGGAGCAGGAGCTACTTTGATCTTTCCAGATAAAATAGGATATGATCTTTCTCGGGAGACCTTATTGAGAGGAGTTGAATATTCCGGAAAAGCATTACAAGATAAAGGAATGTTTTTCCCCGTTTTTCTTAGAAAAGAGATCCATTCAGCAGCACTTGTACTAGCTCGACAAATAGTAAGATATTCTCGCAAAAATTTAGTTGCGATCAAAGATCAATTGACAGTGCATCTTAAAAAACGATTGGAAACAACGTATAGTCATGAACTGGCAATGCATGAAAAAACATTTGTAGGAAGACAGGATACTTTACAACAGATTGAGAGTCATTTCTATCAAGATCGTACAATTTCGAAAGAAGCTATTAATGCTACAGAAAAATTACCTTCTGTAAATATTGAAGATACTGTTTCACGTACAGATGTATTACCAGATATTATCTCAGATCTCAAAAAACTACTGGCTAAGGAGTTACATTTATCAGAGGATGAGATTGATGAGAATAGCCAGTTTGTAGATTTGGGGCTGGATTCTATTGTAGGGGTAACCTTTATACGTACCATTAACGAAAAGTATGCCCTTTCTTTACAAGCTACTATTGTGTATAGTTATGCTACACTGGCAGCATTAGGGACTCATATTAAGGAAGCATCAGAAAAACAGGGAATATCTGTAAGTAGATCAGTGACATCAACAATCACAGATATACCCAAAAAAGAACCAGAGGCAAATACTCAAAGTATATTTCCTAATATTCTTTTAGATTTAAAGAAACTACTGGCCAAAGAGCTACATTTATCAGAAGATGAGATTGATGATAATAGTCAGTTTGTAGATTTAGGATTAGATTCGATTGTAGGAGTAACTTTTATACGTACCATTAACGAAAAATATGGGCTTTCACTACAAGCTACCATTGTCTATAGTTATTCAACTCTGAGTGCTCTTAGTGATCATATTCAGGATGAAATAAAACAACAGGGAGTACTTATAACAAACTCTACTGTTGCTACTGATATCCCAGAAAAGGTTTTTCAAAGTGATATTCCAAAAGCAGTTAAAGGTAGACGTCTTACATCTTTACGCAAAGGTTTACAAGGAAATGCTAATCAATTCACAAAATCATCCTCTCGATCACAATCTATTGCAGTTATAGGCATGTCGGGTCAGTTTCCAAACGCAGGTGATGTAGAATCATTTTGGCAGAATATTGCTCAGGGAAAAAATTGTATTCGTGAGATTCCTAAGAAGCGTTGGGATATTGAAAAGTATTATCAGGCAGGAGAGGCTGTTGCAGGCAAGACGTATAGCAAGTGGATGGGAGCTTTAGAAGGCTATGACCTTTTTGATCCAATGTTTTTTAATATATCTCCTATTGAGGCAGAAAGTATGGATCCACAACAGCGATTATTTTTAGAGGCCTGTTGGCATACGATAGAACATGCAGGATATAATCCGCATGTATTTTCGGGTAGTAAATGTGGGGTATATGTAGGATGTGCAGCCGGAGATTATCTTCAGCAATCAAAAAAACATCAATTGAGTGCTCAGGGATTTACTGGTGCTGCCGGTTCTATTTTGGCATCACGAATTTCCTACTTTTTAAATTTACAAGGGCCTTGTGTCTCTATAGATACTGCCTGTTCCTCTTCATTAGTAGCTATTGCTAATGCGTGTGATGCTTTAGTATCTGGTAGTATTGATTCCGCTCTTGCAGGAGGCGTCTATATAATGGCGACACCTTCTATGCATATTATGAGTTCACAATCTGGTATGCTTTCTCCAGATGGTAGATGCCATACTTTTGATCAGCGAGCCAATGGTTTTGTACCAGGCGAAGGAGTTGGAGTGGTGATGCTAAAAAGGTTAGAAGATGCAGAAAAAGACAACGACACTATTTTGGGAGTAGTACAAGGATGGGGTATTAACCAGGATGGAAAGACTAATGGGATTACGGCTCCTAATACAGAATCCCAAATACAATTAGAACAACAAGTGTATGATCAATTTGATGTAGATCCGAATAATATTCAATTGATCGAGACGCATGGTACAGCTACCAAACTGGGAGACCCTATTGAGGTAGAAGGGTTACGTAGGTCTTTTCAAAAATATACCGAAGAAACAGCATATTGTGCCCTGGGATCTGTAAAAAGCAATATTGGTCACTGTTTAACAGCAGCCGGAGTGGCTGGTTTTATTAAAGTGCTACAGGCTATGAAGTACAAACAGTTGCCACCTACTATAAATTTTGAACAACTAAACGAACATATTAACCTGGATGATAGTCCTTTTTACGTAAATACAGAATTAAGAGATTGGGAGGTTAGGGAATCACAACAACGTCAGGCCGCAATCAGTTCTTTTGGATTTAGTGGTACCAATGCGCATTTGGTGATGGGTGAATACGTTTCTCAGAACCAGGAAGCGGTTAAACGACCTGTTCAGGTCATTACACAAAACTCGGATTTTATAGTTCCTTTATCAGCCAAATCTGAAGAACAGTTAAAACAAAAGGCTTCAGATTTATTGGAGTTTATTAAAAAGGAGAAGGGAGAGTTAGATTTGATCGATATGGCGTATACTTTACAGGTAGGTAGAGAAGCGATGGAGGAACGCCTTGGTTTTATGGTGAGGGATATCGATCAACTTACAGAAAAACTTCGAGCTTATAGTGAGGGAGAGGATTCTATTCGTGGTGTCTATTTGGGACAGGTGAAGCGCAATAAAGAAGGTTTACAAATCATTAGTAATGATGATGAGATAAAAGAAACCATTGTAGATAACTATATAAGTCAAAAGAAACTATCGAAATTACTGGATTTATGGGTTAAAGGTCTGGAGTTAGATTGGAACAAACTCTACGGAGACCATAAACCTAAGCGTATTAACTTGCCGTTGTATCCATTTGCGAGAGAGCGGTATTGGATTGAAAAAACGGTTGATGATTATAAAAAAGAGAATAAAAAAGCTCTAGAAGTACTTCATCCATTAGTACATAAAAATACTTCAGACCTTCGTCAGCAAAGCTATAACACCATATTTGATGGTGAAGAATTTTTTATCAGAGAAAATAAGATTCAGGGTGATAACGTCTTACCGGGATTAGCTTGTTTAGAAATGGCTCGAGCAGCTATGATATTGGCAAATGCTCCCCAGGATGAATCTGCAGTAATTGAATTACACCATGTTTTGTTTACAAAACCAATTGTGATTGAAGAAACAAAGGAAGTTAGAATAGCATTGTTTGCAGGTGAGCAAATAGGTGTTGAAATTTATAGTACTGAAGAAGAACAAGAACTATATTTTCAGGGACAAGTTACGTATAGTCATCTAAATGAACCTGCTACACTTGATATTTTGCAACTCAAAGATGAAATGAAACAGATTGCTCTGAAACCTAAAGACATATACACAGATCTATCGAAAAAAGGATATGTGTACGGTTCTACTCTTCAGGGAATCTCAAGTATTTATCGAGGAGATAATCAATTATTAGCAGAAGTAAGCATACCACTTCTAGAAGAAAATGATCAAAAAGAATTTGTACTCTATCCTTCGATCATAGAAGGAGTGATGCAGGCATGTATTGGTTTAGTTACTGATATCGAATCTCTAAGTCAACCATTATTCCCGACCTCATTAGACGCTGTACGTATACTATCTTCCTGTACGAAGGAAATGAATATTTGGGTACGCATTAAAGATATAAAGACGACTAATCACGTACTAGATATTGACCTTATCGACCGGCAAGGGAATATTTGTATAGAAATGAGAGGGCTATTCTTACAGAGTCTTGACGAAATAAACAATACTTCCGAAAATGTAGAAAAAGCGATTGAAGTATACCAAGACAAGTATGATACTGCTGTTCTACAACCAGAAGAAGTATCTCAAAGTTTATTTTTTAAGGAATATTGGAAAGAGCAACCTCTTACTTTAGGTAATTCATTAACTAATAACAAGCAGATTATCATTTTTGCAGATAAAGAGTTTAAAGAGAGTATTGTAAATACCGATAATACTAGTCAGTTTGCAAAAGCAATTTTTGTATTTCAAGAACAGAAATACGAAAAAATTTCTGAAAACTTTTATCACTGCCGCCTCAATAATGTATCAGATATTCAAAAAGTGCTTAAAGATGTAAACGATAAAAGTAATAAGTCTATTGGGCTAATATATACTTGGGCAAAAAATAATAAAGAAAAAGGGATTCATGCATTGTTTAATGTATTTAAAGCCATTAAAAGATTTGATAATCCCGTTGATATTACATTAGTAGGTAACTATGACCCTTTATCTGTAGAAACATGCTGGGATTATTCCTGGATAGGCTTTGAGCGTTCCCTAAAATTGGTATTGCCTAATTCAAAGATATCATTACTTTATACAGATTCATCCGGATGTACGCCTCTGCAATTATTAGATGCCATACAACATCCTGGAGTAATTTGGTATAAAGATCAGCAAAGGTTTGAATTATCGTATAGGCCATTTAATCTTAGTGATACTACAAAAACACCAGTACTCCATAAAAATGGCAGTTATTTAATTACCGGAGGTGTTGGAAAACTAGGGTTTGAGTTGGCGCGTTATTTGGCTAAAGAGTATCAGGCAAAATTGTTACTACTTGGTAGAAGGCCATTAGTCTCTGAAATTCAGGAAAAGATTGATCAATTAAAACAAGAAGGAGCCAAAGAAGTTTACTATTATTCTGTTGATATTAGTAATAGAAAAGCAATAACGTCCTGGGCAAAAAACCTTCCTTTTAATTTATCAGGGATTATTCATGCAGCGGGAGTTGAAGGTTCTGAGGTTTTCTATGAAAAAACAACAAAAAGCATCAATGAGGTACTTCAACCTAAATCTAAGGGAATAATGGTATTAGATGAAATACTAAATGAACAACCTCTGGATTTTGTGTGTTATTTTTCATCATCAGCTGCTATGTTAGGTGATTTTGGATCTTGCGATTATGCAATAGCAAATCGTTTTCTAATGGCTTATGCTTATTATCGTGAGCAGAAAAACCAAAATAATGGAAAATCGGTTGTTATAAACTGGCCTTTTTGGAAAGATGGTGGCATGGGCAAAGGCGATTTTGAGCAAGCTGCATTTTATCTTAAAAGCAGTGGCCAGGAGGTACTCGAAACATCAGAAGGAATAACAATATGGAATGACATTATCCAATCTAATCAAACGCAAACACTGGTACTTAAAGGTAAACCTAAACGTGTTGAACAATTCTTAGATCGTACCTACGCAACTGAACCACTTGATCAATTATCATCGAATATTCAAAACCAACATGCTCACATGGGTAAAGGATGGAAGGCGCAATATCAAGACCTTTCACTACAAGAATGTATTTATGCTGATCTTATCAAGCTTGTATCTACAAGTCTGAAAATACCTTCAGAAAAACTGGACGGGGTGACTAATCTGGCAGATTATGGCTTTGATTCTATTAGTTTAACAACATTTGCAAAAGAACTAAGAACACATTTTTTTATTACAATAACTCCTGCTGTATTCTATAATTATTCGACTATTAAGAAGTTAAGCGATTACTTCGTTCAGGATTATCATAGTCACTTAGAAGAATTTTATAACAAACCACAGAATAAAGTAATTGAGAGGCAACAGGTAGATACGAAAAAACCAGTATTAAAGAAAACCGCAATCCCAAAACGCTTCTTACAAACTAAGTCCAAAGATACGTCATACTTTTCGAGCTCAGCTCAGGAACCTATTGCTATTATAGGGATGTCGGGACGTTTTCCAGGAGCCGATACAGCAGATCAATTATGGGAAATGCTAGAAAAAGGAGAGAGTGGTATTAGCGAGATTCCTTTATCCCGCTGGGATTGGCGTGATTATTTCTCAAAATCGAGAGATTCAGATAATAAAATCAGTACTAATAAAGGAGGTTTTATTAACAATGTGGATGAATTTGATCCTTTGTTTTTTGAAATTACACCTAGAGAAGCAGAAGCTATGGATCCCGGTCAAAGGATGCTTTTAATTGAAGCGTATAAAGCAATTGAAGATGCTCAAATTGATCCTTCATCACTACGGGGAACCCCGGTTGGTGTTTTTGCAGGAATGGAAGAAAGTCAATATAGTTCACTTATTTCTGATGAACAAGGAGTTGGTAATAGTGGCAATGCCATGATATCTTCCAGGTTGTCATACTACCTCGATTTACAAGGGCCTGCAATTGCGACCAATACAGCCTGTTCTTCAGGATTGGTAGCCATGCATCAGGCAATCACGAGTTTACGAAACAGAGAATGTGAATCAGCATTAGTTGCTGGTATCTCTTCTTTGATTTTATCGCCAGAATTCTATGTTAAGATGAGTCAGGCAGGAATGCTCTCACAAGATGGTCAATGCTATAGCTTTGCTAAAAAAGCTAACGGTATTGGTGCTAGTGAAGCAGTTGTAGTGCTTATGCTAAAACCCTTATCAGCAGCCATTGAAGCAGGTAACCCTATTTACGGAACCATTAAAGCCAGTGGTATCAACTTTGACGGGAAAACTAATGGAGTTACCGCACCTAGCGGTAAAAGCCAAGAAGCACTAATCAAAAATGTTTATACCAATTATGATATCAACCCTCGGGACATTTCACATATTATTGCACATGGTACCGGAACAAAATTGGGCGACCCTATTGAACTAAATGCCTTAAATGATGCCTTTAAAAAACTCATTGAAGAGCGACCAGATTCAAAACAAACGACTAATTGTGCGATAACTAGTTGTAAAAGTAACCTGGGGCACACAATGGCCGCTTCAGGATTGGTAAGTGTGGTTAGTCTGTTAAAAGGACTACAGCATAACAAAATACCTGCTACTATTAACTGTGAGGATGAAAATGATTATATAAGCTGGGAGAACAGCCCGTTTTATATTAATAAGATCACCAGAGAATGGAAAAAAGAAGAAGATAAACCTCGTATGGGAGGTATAAGTTCCTTTGGACGTAGTGGTACTAATGCTCATGTAGTCATTGAAGAATATACAACACCAATGACTCCTCAATTTTCTTCTGTTGTGCACCCCAGTGAAGATGCACAAATTATGATTGTTCTATCAGCTAAAACAGAGGAACAACTACTACAAAAAGTTAGTGATCTGTTAACTTTAATAAAAAATCCGGATCAAACTATTGATCTGCTTTCCATAGCTTATTCCTTACAGGTAACCCGGGAAGTTATGGAGATACGCTTAGGGTGTATTGTAAACTCTGTTGAGGAGTTGGTAGATAAACTACAGGCATATCTTAATTCAGAAAAAAATATTGAAAGCTTTTACAGAGGAGAAGCAAAACACTATGATACCTCGATATCCATATTTAATTCAGATACCGATTTACAGGAAACTATTGATAAATGGATAGCGAATAAAAAACTTTCGAAAGTACTCGAATTATGGGTTAAAGGTCTTGAGTTGGATTGGAAGAAACTCTATGGAGAAGTTAAACCTAAATGCATCGGCCTACCCAAATACCCATTTGCCAAAGAGCGATATTGGATCAAAAAAACGACATCAAAGCATGTAATAGAAAATACACCTGTAGCAATTAATAAGAACTATGAAATCATAGAAAATCTTGTTGATCAGATTGAAAATGAATCCATTGCAACAGATCAAGCTATTGGCTTACTAAAGAAATATAGCACATATTAATAAATACTTAAGATAAATTGATTATGCAAAGTATAAATGAAACCATCATACCCTTGTTAAAAGAAGAATCATCTACCATAATAAAAGGTGAAAATGGAATAACCACAATAACTTTTTATAAAGGTGACCAAGCGCACGCATCTATTGCTCTACGTGACCGATTAAAAGAAATTATCCATGGTAATCCTTGGTTGGCAGGACGATTGGTGAAAAATAGGAAACATAAAAATTTACAACTTGCATATCCTTCAGGGGCTATACCAGATGATGTAATAGAACGAATTTTCTATGATAATCCTTCTGATATTAAAATCGGATCTGAAATAAAATATGAAGAATTATTTAACATATCTAAACCAGCAATAGTAAACAAAGGAGTAAAATTAATTAACAAATCTGATCCTGTAACCAAATTAACCATTGTTCCTGATCAACATTCTCAGGGGAAAGGATTTGCCCTTATTTTTTCAATTTCTCATGTGGTAGCTGATGGATATACGTATTATAAAATCTTTAATCAACTGTTTACCGATAAACCAGTAGAACAATTGGAAGCAAAACGAAATCAAGAAGCTGCTGATAGGGTGACTGAAGTTGTGGGCCAAAAATCATTTAAGTTTTTTCATTCTGCACCATTTATTTTAAATTTAGTAAAAGGAGCCATATTTGGCAAAAAGACAAAATGTTATGGGTTTTATGTAGAGTCCGAAAAAATCAATATAGCCAAAAATCAAGCTAAGGAAAATTCATCAGTAGTAGATTATGTTTCAACCAATGATATCCTTACTTCAAGCTTTGCAAAAGTGATTAATTCACGAATTTGTATTATGGCAGTTAATTTGAGAAGCTGGATTAAAGATATTGGTAGTGATGATATCGGAAACTATGCAGGAGGACTTCTGTTCGATGATGATACAAGTTACCATCCAGCTAATATTCGTAAGGCTTTTCAAGCAGGGTTACCTGTTACCGCTAATGTAAAACCCCTTCCCAAATTTTGGGAAGCGTTACGATGTAAACTTGGTTTGATCAGTAGTTGGGCCGATTTTCAAGAAAGCCATGATTTAGAAAAATGTGAACAATTATTTCATATTCCTTTATATGAAGCTAAGAAAGCTTTTCCATTAGACTCTGCAGTAGTGTTCAAAGCCAAACCAGAACAATTGGCAGTTATATATTTTTCGAAAACAGTAGAGCGAAATAAATTTTTGTCGAATTGTGAAATTGATGACACCATCTCATCTAAAATTTTCGATTAAAAAACGCTTACGGGCCTTTTTTCAATAGCATCTTAAAACCTTTTAACCCACTTTATGCATAGCGGGTTTAATCAATAGCCAGTACTATAATGATTGATTTCATAGAATATATAGTTTTAGAATTGAAGAGCAAGAGACTTTCAAAAGCCAATGCTCTGGATCTTATTAAACAATTTAGTCACCATACAGTAAGTTGTGCTAACAAAGATGTCATACATCCTTTGTTACATAAGAATACATCCGATTTAAGCCAGCAAAGTTTTAGTACAATATTTAACGGGAAAGAGCTCTTTCTGAAAGATCATGTGGTTAAAGATCAAAAGGTTTTACCTGGAGTTGCCTATTTAGAAATGGCTCGAATGGCCCTTAGAAAAGCTTTACCTTTTCAAGAAGAATCAATTGTTGAATTGCGCAATATTATATGGGCTCAACCAATTATAGTTCAAGACCCTAAAGAAGTCACTATTGCTTTATTTGCTGATGAAACCGAAATAGGTAATGGACAGATAAATTATGAAGTTTATAGTACAGAACCTGAAACAGGAGAAGGTGTCAAAGAAACGATTCATTGTCAAGGGCAGGCTGTCTATATCAATACTTCAAAACCTGTACGACTAGATATTGATAAGCTCAAGATGAGAATGCAACAAGGAGAGCTAAAATCAACACCTATTTATGCTGTGTATTCAAAATTAGGATTGAATTACGGGCCGACTTATCGAGGTATAAAAACGATATTTCAAGACAATGAACAATTACTGGCACAATTAGAGTTAAATGAGATTGCCGAATCAAATTTTAATGAGTATGTCTTGCATCCAGGTTTGATGGATAGCGCGTTGCAGTCTGCTATTGGCTTATTTGGAGGTTTAGATCAAATCCCCGATAAACCATCATTACCATTTGCTCTGGAGTCGCTAAAGGTTTTTTCTGGTTGTACCGAAGAAATGTTTGCATGGGTTCGATATGCAAAAGGAAATAAATCTACAGATAAAATTACCAAGCTCGATATAGACCTATGTAATCAAGAAGGGGAGGTTGCTATACAAATGAGAGGATTTTCTTCACGTATGCTTAATGAAGATTCGGTGACCAAAGAAGCCACTGTAACAGAAAAAGGAGTCTTATATGGAGCTCCTGTTTGGCAAGTGACAAAAGATATGAAGCCTTTCAGCCAAAATGGAACAGATGTAGTGAAGCACCGATATGTTTTTCTATGTGAAGTTCCCCAGGTAGATACAAAACAACTGGAATCTCTTCTTACTTCCAGTAAAGTGATACCTCTGCAAAATACTCAACAAAAAAATATAGCAGAACGATTTAGCGAATATGCACGAATTTGTTTTGAACAGCTTCGTATTCTGCTAAATGATAAACTTCAGGAAAAAGTGTTCATTCAGATTGTAACCACTAATAAAAGTGAGCAATCTATGTTTACTGGTCTTTCTGCCTTAATTAAGACTGCTACCCTTGAAAATCCTAAGTTAACCGGTCAGGTTATCGTTACTCATCCAGAAATAACAGCAGAAGAACTGATATTACAATTAGAGGAAAATCAAAACAAGACTCAGGATACAATTATAAAATATGAACAAGAAACCCGAAAAGTTCTGCGTTGGAAAGAAATACCGGTAGTGCATAATGAACCCAAGATCGTTTTTAAAGATAATGGGGTATACCTCATTACAGGAGGGTTAGGAAATCTGGGGAGAATACTTGTTAGAGAAATTTTAAAACAAACTCAGAATGCCAAAATCATTGTAACAGGTAGATCTGAACTTACAGAAGAAAAACAAACCTTGATAGATAAAATGGGAGGTAAGGCTGGTCAGCTGTCCTATAAACAATTAGATGTTGTAGATCTTAATAAGGTAAAACAAATCGTTACTTCAATAAAAAAAGAATATAAAGGGATTCATGGTATCATTCATAGTGCAGGAATGATTTCAGATAACTTTATTCTAAAAAAGACATCAGAAGAGTTTAGCAAAGTTCTTGCGCCTAAAGTTTTAGGAACCTATAATTTAGACGAAGCCAGTAAAAATATTGATCTTGATTTTTTGGTTTTATTTTCATCAATATCCTCTATAACCGGCAATGATGGTCAGGCAGATTATGCCACAGCCAATGATTTCATGAATCAGTTTGGGGTTTACCGTAACAAACTGGTTGGAACCAAACAACGATCAGGGAAAACTATGACCATCAATTGGCCCTTATGGGAAGAAGGGGGAATGAAAATTGATCAGTCGAAACAAGAAATGTTAGAACAGAGTACAGGGATGTTGCCTATGTGTACTGAGACTGGTGTGCATGCATTTTATAGAAGTTTTGAGCTAACACAAGATCAATTACTAGTTGTAGAAGGCAATGTAGAAAAATTACATCAGACATTATTTGATGATAACACTTCTGAAACCTCTTTGTCTAGTAGTATTACTTCTGAGAAAAAAGAATCAGTTGTTGAAATGGATGAAGGAAACCTGGAGGAGACAACCCAGAATTATATCAAAAAACAACTTTCTGAATTGTTCAAACTTCCACCTCATAAGATTGACTCACTTGCCCCTTTAGAAAAATATGGTATTGACTCTATCTTGGCAATGAACCTCACCAATCGGTTAGAAAAAACTTTTGGTTCTCTGCCAAAAACACTCTTTTTCGAATATCAAACGATCCATGAGCTTACAGATTACTTTATAAATTCACATCCAGGAAAACTGGCAGCGCTCTTTACTTCTGGATCTAAAAAAAATAGTCTGGAAAAAAATAAGGATATATCTATTGCTTCGCCTATCGGCACACGATCAGAACAGGGAAATTCAAGAGGTATTAAACGTTCACGGAAGATTGAAATTTCTGTTGATAAAAAAAATAATGTTGATACAGATCCCATCGCAATTATAGGTTTAAGTGGTCGCTATCCAAAGGCTACTAATATTGAAGCATACTGGAATAACTTACGTGATAGTAAAGATTGTATTACAGAGGTACCAAAGAATAGATGGGACTGGCAAGAGTATTACAGTCCAGATCGTAGTAAAAGTGGATATCATTATAGTAAATGGGGAGGATTTATTGATGGTGTTGACGAATTTGACCCTTTATTTTTTAATATTTCGCCGCTCGAAGCAGAGATACTGGACCCTCAGGAACGATTATTTTTGCAACATACCTGGATGGCCATAGAAGATGCGGGTTATACCAAAGCCGGTTTGCAAATACCACACAAGTTTGGGCAGCCAGGACAAGTTGGTGTGTATGCAGGAGTTATGTATAGTGAATATCAACTCTATGGGATCGAAGCCAGTAAAAGAGGGCATCGAATAGGAGTGCCCGGAAGCTATGCCAGTATTGCCAATAGAGTATCGTATGTGTTAAATCTTCATGGACCTAGTATGACGGTCGATTCTATGTGTTCCTCATCATTAACAGCAATTCATTTAGCATGTCAGGATCTAAAACAGGGACGAACCAGTTTGGGAATTGCAGGAGGAGTCAATGTTAGTATCCATCCCAATAAATATACGGTGATTAGTGCGGGGCAATATATTTCAAGTGAAGGGCATTGTCAAAGTTTTGGAGAAGGAGGTGAAGGCTACATCCCAGGTGAAGGTGTGGGTGTGGTAGTATTGAAAAAATTATCTGAAGCCGAAAAGGATGGAGATCATATCTACGGTATTATTAATGGTAGTACCCTTAATCATGGAGGTAAGACCAATGGGTATAGTGTACCTAATCCAAAGGCGCAATCTAATCTCATAAGTAATGTATTAAAAGAAACAGACACAGACCCTAGACGTATAAGCTATATAGAAGCACACGGAACGGGAACCAAACTAGGTGATCCTATTGAAATATCAGCCCTAAGTAAGGCATTTAAACAAAGTACATCTGATGTTGGATTTTGTTTACTGGGCTCTGCCAAATCCAATATAGGTCATTGTGAGTCAGCAGCTGGTATTGCCGGACTAACCAAAGTATTACTGCAATTAAAACACCAACAAATAGTTCCATCACTACATTCAAAAAATTTAAATCCTAATATAGATTTTGAAAAGACACCATTTATTGTCAACCAAACATTAAGAGCGTGGGAACAACCCATAATTAATGGTACCCCACAACCTCGGATAGCTGGTGTTTCATCCTTTGGTGCCGGAGGAGCAAATGCACATATTATTGTTCAAGAATATGTAGCTCCGGCAAAAGTAAGCCAGCCTAAGATTTCTATTGATTTAGATTCAAAAGTAATTGTTCCTTTATCAGCCAGAACGCCAGATCAACTTAAACAAAAAGCTCTTGATCTTCTCGATTTCCTTCAGAAAGAAAAAACAAAAAAACAAGAACAGGCTATTGAATCGATTGACCTTACCGAAATGGCATACACGCTACAGGTAGGAAGAGAAACGATGGATATGCGACTTGGTTTTATGGTAAACTCAGTTGAAGAGTTGATCCAAAAGCTTAAAGCATATATTAATGGCGAAAAGAATATTGAAGACACATATCAGGGGCGTACAGATCAAGATAAAGACACTTTATTAGTATTTAATGCAGATGTAGATTTTGAGCAAACTGTAGATAAATGGATTGCTCGAAGAAAACTGCCTAAACTTCTGGATTTATGGGTTAAAGGCTTGAACTTGGATTGGAATAAATTCTATGGAGAGCATAAACCTAAACGTATAAGTTTACCTGTGTACCCTTTTTCTAAGGATAAGTATTGGATCGATGTAAAAATGAATAATCAAAGTATGGTTGATGGAAAAATCACATCGGTACTACATCCTTTACTACATAGTAATACCTCAGACCTTAGCAAACAGAGTTATAGCTCTATCTTTAGTGGCGAAGAGTTTTTTCTTGCCGATCATCAGGTAAAAATTAAAGAAGGTAAGGTAAGCAAGGTATTACCAGCAGTAGCTTACCTCGAAATGGCACGAGTGGCAGTAGAGAAAGCCACTCCTGTTAAAACAAGATCAGGTATTCTGGAACTTCATAACACCGTATGGGCTCAACCACTCGTAGTAGAGAAAGATAAGCAGGTAGAAATAGCTTTGTTTATTAAAGGTGAAAACCAGATTGATTATGAAATTTATAGTAAGGATAATGAGGAGGAAATTATTCACTGCCAGGGAGTAGCTAAGTATAGCACTTATTTTTCACCCGAAAAATTGAGTATAGAACAACTCAAAGGACAAATGAATAGAGGTAGCATGGAAGCAGCTAGCTTATATTCAATATTTAAGTCTATGGGACTTGTTTATGGTCCTGCTTATCAGGGAATCACTAAGATTTATCAAGGAGAAAAACAACTCTTGGTACAATTAAGTTTACCATCAGTTGTTAAAACAAATCAGAACGATTACTTGTTGCATCCGAGTGTAATGGATAGTAGTTTACAAGCTGCTTTTGGTTTGATAGATGATTTGACCACTATTCCTTCACAACCTTCGGTACCTTTTGCTTTAGAGACTATACGAATAATATCTGCTGTTACCGAACACATGTTTGCTTGGGTTCGTTACTCAGAAGGGAGTGTGGCTACCGATACCATTACCAAACTAGATATTGATATATGTGATCAAGAAGGAAATATATGTGTTCAAATGGAAGGACTTTCTTCCAGGCAATTAAGCGAAGATACTATTGATTTAAAAAATAAAGATATCGGAATTTTAATGGCTAAACCTTTATGGAAGAGCTATAAAATGCCTCAGATATCAGAAACTATCGAAGCTGAATTTGCAGAGAAACATATTATTCTGTGTGAAATGTCTGATATAGAAACAAGTCAGTTTGAAACATCAATTCACAATAGCCATTGTATACAACTTGAAGCATCACAAAAAAATATAGCAGAGCGTTATACAGATTATGCTTTAACTTGTTTTGAATATGTTCAAACAATACTAAAGAATAAACCCAAAGAAAAGGTCCTTGTTCAAATTGTAATTACCGATAACAAGGAACAAGCACTTTTTTCAGGATTATCGGGATTACTAAAAACCGCAGCTCAGGAAAACCCTATGCTAACAGGTCAAATGATCCTCACAAAATCAACTATACAGATAAAAGAGCTGGTAGAACAACTTCATAAAGCAGCAACAATACCAGAAGAATCCATTATAAAATATGAGAACAACACCTCATATATTTTACAATGGGATGAAGTAAAAGCAAATAAGGAGAACAGTAAACCTGTATTCAGAAATCAAGGTATTTACTTGATTACCGGAGGCTTCGGTGCTTTAGGAGTATTGTTTGCCAAGGAAATTTTACAACAAGCCAGAGAGACAAAAATCATAGTAACCGGGCGCTCTGAGCTGACAGAGGAAAAGCAGATAATTTTAAATGAATTGCACTCGGGCACTGGTCAGGTTGAATATCAACAGTTAGATCTTAATAGCTTGAAGCAAGTGGAAAAGCTCATAGCTACAATTAAAAAGGAAAACGGGAAGCTTAATGGTATCATCCACAGTGCAGGTATGATATCAGATAACTTTATCCTAAAGAAAACCAATGATGAATTTTGCAAGGTGTTAGCTCCCAAAGTTACAGGGACTTATAATCTGGATCAAGCCAGTAAAGATATAGATCTTGACTTCTTAGTATTGTTTTCATCATTATCAGGTGCGATGGGAAATCTGGGGCAATCGGATTATGCAACAGCAAATGCTTTTATGGATCAGTTTGCCAGATACCGTAACCAATTGGTGGATCAAAAATTAAGACAAGGACATACTCTTTCTATTAATTGGCCATTATGGGAAAGTGGAAATTTGAGTATTGCTCAGAAAAATATTGAAATGCTCTGGCAAGAAACAGGAATATCTCCTATGCAAACTTCATCAGGTATCCAGACTTTATATCGTAGTATGACCTTACAAGGTAATCAGGTTTTGGTGATGGAAGGAAATGTTAAGAAAATGCGCTCAATCTTGCTTCCTAATCAAGCCCATAAGGTAGAACAGCTGTCAGACGTTGCTAGTAATCAAAATGTTGAATCTTCAAAAACCGCTACGGTAGATTCAAATACACTTTTGGATAATACCATAAACTATCTTCGAAAACTGTTTGCAGAGGTTTTAAAAATTAAGACTCAGGAACTCGATCCAAAAGCTCCATTAGAGAATTATGGTATTGATTCTATACTCGCTATGAGGTTAACCAACATACTTGAAAAAACTTTTGGCTCTCTTTCTAAAACGTTGTTTTTTGAGTATCAGAACATAAAAAGCTTAGCAGAATTCTTTGCCAAGACCTATCCTCGAATTATTCAGGAACGTACAGGGATTCAACAAACCGTATCTTCATCAATACAGGATGCAATCAAAAAAGAATCACCGGTTTCTCCAACGTATTCAAGTAATCGTTTCTTTAATACCACAACCAACATTCAGAAAGAAGTTGCTATTGTAGGATTAGGAGGTAAATATCCACTGGCAGAGAATGTGGAAGAATTTTGGGAAAACCTCAAAAATGGTAGAGATTGTATTACAGAAATCCCAAAGGGACGTTGGGATACAGATCGTTTTTTCGATCCTAAACGCAATCAAGTAGGAAAAAGTTATAGTAAATGGGGAGGGTTTATTTCTGATGTTGATAAATTCGATCCGTTGTTTTTTAATATATCACCAAAAGAGGCTGAATTAATTGATCCTCAGGAACGACTTTTTATCCAAACTGCATGGCAGACTATTGAGGATGCCGGGTATAGTAAAGAAAGTATCTCTACACTAGGACGAGTTGGTGTATATGTTGGTGTTATGTATGGGCAATACCAACTCTACGGTGCAGAAGCTATGTTGGCAGGTAATGCTGTGGTTCCGGGCTCATCTTATGCATCAATTGCAAATAGAGTTTCTTACTTTTTAGATCTACATGGACCCAGTATTGCTTTAGATACTATGTGTTCGTCATCTTTAACGGCCATTCATCAGGCTTGTGAAGAAATACGGAAAGGTGAAATAGAAGCAGCCATTGCAGGAGGAGTTAATGTTTCTATACATCCCCATAAATACCTTATGCTAAGCCAGGGTAATTTTGCTGCTAGTGATGGCAGGTGCAGAAGCTTTGGAGAAGGCGGAGATGGATACGTTGCAGGTGAAGGCGTTGGAGCTGTTTTACTCAAATCTTTGGATAAAGCTATCGAGGATGGTGACCATATATATGGTGTAGTGAAATCCAGTGTAATTAACCATGGAGGAAAAACCAACGGTTATTCTGTTCCAAACCCTAATGCACAGGGTGATTTAATTCGGGAATCGCTTAAAAAAGCTAAAATTGATCCTTCGACATTGGGTTATATTGAAACTCATGGTACAGGTACGGCATTAGGAGATCCTATCGAAATTACCGGATTAAATAAAGCTTTTGGAGAATCAATGCTACAAAAACAAGTTTGTCCGATAGGCTCTGTTAAATCAAACATCGGGCATCTGGAATCAGCAGCAGGAATAGCTGCAGTTACTAAAGTATTACTTCAGTTGAAACATAAAAAACTAGTTCCTTCTTTACATGCAACTACATTAAATCCAAATATCAATTTTAAAGAATCACCTTTTTATGTACAACAGGAATTAACACCCTGGAAAGATTATGAAGGACATCCCAGACGTGCCAGCATAAGCTCTTTTGGTGCGGGAGGTTCGAATGCACACCTTATTATAGAAGAATATAATAATAGTAATAACAAGAAAACCGAATCTTACTACAATAGACCACAATCGTTTGTTCTTTCTTCTAGAGATAAAAATACGCTTTTGAGGTATGGTAAGAAGATGGCAGACTTCCTTAGAAGAAACAAAAATATTGAACTAGAGGAGTTGGTATACACTTCACAGATAGGAAGAACACCAATGAATGAACGCCTTGTGATCGTAACTACCAGTATAAATGAGCTTATCGAAAAACTGGACCAATGGTTATCCATACAGGAAACAGAAGATGATACATTATTAAAAAGAAGTGCAGATGAGTTGGAAGGTGTATTTTATGGAAACATTAAGAATGCTTCATCCGACACCGTTACCTTATTGGAAGGAGAGGAAGGCAAAGCTTATCTGAAAGTGATTATGGAAGCCCGTAATCAGGAAAAATTAGCTAAACTATGGATATCAGGAGCAGATATTGATTGGTCTTTGCTCTATCAGAATGTTCGGCCAAAGCGTATTTCTCTTCCAACGTATCCTTTTGCTAAAGAACGATATTGGATTACTAAACCTGTATTTCCTATAGCTACCAATTCATTAGGAATACAAGAAAGTAATGCAGAGAACACATCTGAAGAAGAGAAAAAGAAATTACATTATAGCACCGAATGGATTGAACAGAATCTTGATGTGTCTGAAGAAAAATCTCCCGAAAATGGTTTCATACTAATTCTGGATACCTCAGATGAACTGTTCCTTGCTCTAAAAAAACAATCACATCAATATTCCGAAGGAAACACCTATATTTTGTTAAAACCCGGATCCGTTTTTGAGGAAATAGAACCATCTGTTTTTACTATTGATCTTCAGAAGGAAGAACATTTTAAACAACTTGTAGAGCACCTTAGTATAAAAGGACAGCTTCCTTATCGAATTATTCACAATGGTATAGAAGCAGGTAGTTTAGATAAAAAAGAAAATATAACTCATCAACTCAACAATAGTATGTACACTCTATTTAACCTATGCAAGGTTTTAATAGAACAAAAACATCAGATTCCGCTTCAGATTTTATCAATTTTCTTAGGAGATACAAACTTAACTGTTCCATGCAATGCTGCGCTAGGGAGCTTTTTCAAAACCTTAGCTCTAGAGAACCCTTACTATAAAGGAAAGATTGTTGAGGTTAAGGATAGTAAGCAAATCTCTATAGTAGAGAAGATTCGTATGATTAGGAATGAATTCAGTGATGAAAACTGGAGGAGGAATGAAATTCGTTATGATCTCCGAAAAAATGAACAAACCTATGTTCGTTATGTAAAGGAACTAGCTCAATTTACTAATATTGAGAATAATATAAATCGTATGCCATTAAAGCAGAATGGTGTTTATATTGTATCGGGAGGCTTAGGTGGATTAGGTCTTATTGTTAGCGAGTATTTAGTTAAAAATTATCAGAGTAATTTAGTTCTTTTTGGCAGATCTCCTCTCAAAGCAGCACAAAAGGAAAAACTCGATAGACTTAAAGTTTATGGTTCTAAAATCCTATATCTGCAAGCCGATGCGTCAAAATTAGAAGATGTAGAGACCATTGTAAAAACAGCAAAGACCAATTTTTCACAAATCAACGGAGTGATTCATAGTGCAGGGACTAACCAGGATTCGTTTATTCTCAAAAAATCTAAAGAAGAGATAGATAGAGTATTAGCTCCCAAAATTTATGGGACAATTAATTTGGACTTTGCTACAAGAGACGAAAACTTGGATGTCTTTATCATGTTTTCTTCAATTGCAGGTGTATTGGGTAATATAGGACAATGTGATTATGCTTATGGAAACCATTATCTCAATTCATTTGCAGAAAACAGAGAAGTCTTGGTAAGAGAACAAAAACGCTATGGAAAAACATTAGCTATTAACTGGCCATATTGGGAAGAAGGAGGGATGCATATTTCTAATGAAGAAGTTACTTTGATCCAAAAGGAAACAGGTCTTTGTCCTATACCTGTAACAGAAGGTATACAATTTTTTGAAGAGTTTCTGTTATCCGATATATCTCGGTGTATTCCACTATATGGTTTTCCTTCCAAAATCAAGATGTATATTGATCAGACGGCTAAAAAAGCTGAGAAAAATAAGCAAACTCAAGCTACTACAATAGATACTAATACTCTTTTCGAAAATACAGTAGAATATCTTAAAATATTGATCGGAAAAGAAATTAAACTTGATCCAAACCGAATTGATCCCGAAGAACATTTTGAATCTTTTGGTATCGACTCTATAAGTATTAACCAGATAAATTTGAGCCTTGAAAGAGATTTGGGTGATTTGCCAAAAACGTTGTTTTATGAATATTCTACAATAGAAGAATTGGCTACATATTTAATCCGGGAGGATCACGAGACGTTAATCCAATTTCTGAATATAGAAGATTCGACAAACGTATCAAGTAATCACGTTAAACCACTATATGAAACGAAAATACAGAGAGAACCTATAAGAGAAAGCAAACAGGAAATGAAGAATGTAATTGATACACCAATTGCATATGAGGATTCAGAACCGATAGCCATTATCGGAGTGCATGGAAGCTACCCTCAATCTGAAAATCTAGATTCATATTGGGAAAGCCTGAAACAAGGGAAAGATTTAACAGATCTAGTCCCTAAAAGCCGATGGGATTTTGAAGAATTTTATCATGAAGATCCAGAGAAAGCATCTGAAGGGAAAATTTATGGTAAGTGGGGAGGTTTTATAAGTGATGTCGATAAATTTGATCCTCATTTTTTCAATATCACTCCAGAAGAAGCCAGGATAATGGATCCGCAAGAGCGACTTTTTTTACAATCTGTTTGGGCTACTATAGAAGATGCAGGGTACACAAAAGAAAGCCTGAAAAAACGATACCCTAAAGCCAAAAGTGCAAATGTAGGAGTTTTTGTGGGCGTTACAACAAACACGTATAACTTGTTGGCATCTGAGGAATGGATTAAAGGAAACACGACTCCTAGTGCACACCCTTGGTCGATTGCTAATCGTATATCCTACTTATTCGATTTTAACGGACCTAGTATGCCTGTTGATACAGCTTGTTCATCTTCTTCAGTGGCGATACATCTTGCATGTGAAAGCTTGAAGAAACAGGAGTGCCAGGTTGCTGTTGCTGGTGGTATAAACTTATATTTGCACCCTTCTAAATATCATTCATTATGCAAGAATCGAATGGTATCTCTAGGAGGAAAATGCCATAGTTATGGTAAAGGTGATGATGGTTTTGTTCCTGGTGAAGGAGTAGGATCGGTTTTATTAAAACCACTTAGCAAAGCCATCGAGGATGAAGATCACATATATGGCGTACTTACAGGAAGTGCATTTGATCACAGTGGTAAGTCGAATGGATATTCTGCTCCAAATCCTAATGCCCAAGCAAACTTAATAGAACATACTCTTCAAAAGGCTCAAATCCATCCAGAAACTATCGGTTATGTAGAAGGACATGGTACAGGTACACAGCTGGGAGATAGTCTTGAAATTGTGGCTTTAACCAATGCATTTCAAAAACAGACCGTTCAAAAACAAGTTATTGCTATTGGATCGGTTAAATCTAATATTGGGCATCCCGAGTCTGCGGCAGGAATTGCAGGTGTAACAAAAGTATTGCTGCAAATGAAACATCAACAGCTGGTACCCACAATTAATTCTGATGAAGTAAATCCAAATATTAACTTCAAAGAATCACCATTCTATCTTCAACATAAGCTAACGCCATGGGAATCTCCCTTGGGTTATCCTCGTAGAGCACTTATAAATTCGTTCGGAGCAGGAGGAGTGAATGCATGTTTAATACTAGAAGAATATAGAAAAGTAAAAGAGGTATATTCCAAACAAGGACCACACCTTGTCATATTTTCTGCAAAAAATGAAGAACGTCTTCAGGAATATGCAAATCGAGTACTTAATTATATAGAAAAAGAAGAGCAAGTGAATCTTGCAGATTTATCTTTTACCTTACAAGTTGGCCGGGAAGTGATGTCAGAAAGGTTGGCAATTGTTGCTTCAAACAGAGAAGAGCTTATAATTCGATTGAAAGATTGGAAGCAACAAAATGAACCGAACTATATTTTTTGTGGTAAACTGAATCCTAACCAAAGAAGAAAGAAAACTCTTAATAGAGAAGAGGAGTTTCGTTCTCTATTTGAGAGGAGTGATCTGGATAAACTTGCACAATTATGGGTTGACGGCGTTGAAATAGATTGGGAAAGGTTATATACTCATGATAAACCCAATCGGATATCACTACCCACTTATCCTTTTGCCAAAGAAAGATATTGGGTATCAGATCGAGTAATTGAAGAAAAGAGAACGGTAACCGAACCTGTAAATGCTCAACTACACCCTTTAATTTCATATAATTCATCTACATTAAAAGAAGTTCGTTTTAGTTCATGGTTATCCAATAGCGAGTTTTATGCATCAGATCATCAAGTTAATAAAGAGAAAATCTTTCCAGGTTCAGGTTTTATAGAAATCGCCAATATTTCAGGAAACCTGGCAGGAGAACAAAAGGTTAGCAAAATTAAAGATATTGTGTGGGCTCACCCATTAAGTTTTAAGAAAGGTTCGCAGTTTATTAATACATTATTAAAACCTAATGGTATTGGTACCGAATTTAAAATTACGTCACTTGATGATGAAAATGAACAAATAGTGCATTCTGAAGGGAAGTTATTTTTCCAAAGCGGTAATAAACATTCAGTCGATATTGAAAATATTTCAATACAAAAACTTAAAGAACAATGTCCAGAACCTCAGGATGGTTCATACTACTATACTATTTTTAACCAAGTAGGTTTTAATTATGGCTTAGCATTTAAAACCATTCAGGAATTTTATATCAACGAATCCTTTGCTTTATCTAGGTTGAAATTAACAGATCATTTATTAATCGATTCTGATCAATTCATTCTCCATCCTTGTATTGTTGACGGTGCTTTACAAACTGTTGCTGGATTGATTGGGCAGATGGAATCAGCAACTCCGCATGTACCATTTGCAATTGATGAAATAGAAATATTTCGCTCATTACCTCATACTTGTTATGCCTATGTAGAACACGTAGAAGAAGAGGGCCGGTCTCAGGCAAGTGTCAAAAAGTTCAATATAAAAATTATCAATGAAGCAGGAGATGTTTTAGTTAAGATTAAAAATTTTTATGTGAGAGCATTTAATAAGGTTGATGCTGATCAGGATAATCTACATACCGATCAAGTTATAGAATCTAATAGTATGGCTTTCGAAGTAAGCTCATAATATGGATGGGTTGTGAATTCAACAAAATCATAAAACTGTTGTAATAAAAAAAACACAAAAGGTATCCCAGTCACACAAAGGATTTCTTTTAATAAACATAATTCAATCTTTCTAACAGGAGAAAAGGGTTATGAACTATATATATAATTAAAAACTCACTAAAATTTCCATTATGAAGGCTATTAAAGAAGGTTTAAAAGTATTATCCAGAGGAACTTGTGGTACAGCATTTTGTTCTCTGTTAAATAGCGAGTATGGTGTTCCTAACGAAATAGCAGAGATTGCGGCATCTCCTTTTGCAGGAGGACTATTGAATAGAGGATACCAATGCGGAATGATCGGAGGAGCTGTTTTGGCTGCCGGAGCAGAATCATACCGAAGGAATGAAGACACAGGAGAAGCAATAGCAATGGCTATAACAGCTACACAACATCTGATGGAATCCTTTAAAAAAAGAACAAATACGATAAGTTGCCGTGATATTACAGATATGGATCTTACTGGTAAATTAGCACCTCTAAAAGTATTGTTTACGGGAAAAGCATTTGGTTGTATGAAGCTGGCAGGAAGATGGGCTCCAGAAGCAATTAAATCAGCAGATGAAGGCTTATCGGATGAATCTGTAAGTTTCTGTCCAGGGTCGGTAAGTTGTGCATCTGAGGTGGTCAGAAAAATGGGAGCTACAGAAGAAGAAATGCTTATGGTAGCAGGATACGCCGGAGGTCTTGGTTTAAGCGGAAAAGAATGTGGAGCGCTAAGTGCTGCGATTTGGTATAAAATGGTGGATTGGATAAAAAAGAATCCTGGTAAATCACCATCGTCATTTGATGACCTGGAGACCAAAAAGATGCTGAGAGCGTTTTATGTGCAAACAGATTCTGAAGTATTATGTAGTAAAATTACAAACAAAGAGTTTAAGGATATAGATGATCACTCCGAATATATTAAGAATGGAGGCTGTAAGAAGATCATCGATGCACTTGCTGCACTATAATTTAAAATATAATTGCCATGCTAAAACAAATATTGAACAAGCGAAATATTTATTTCGATCATAACGCAACGACCCATATAGCACCATCTGTAAGAAGTATAATGAACCGGGTATTGAAATCTTATTGGGGAAATCCCTCATCGGGATATTCAAAAGGGAAAATGTCTGCACAAATTATTGAAAAAGCTCGTGAACAAGTTGCTGCCGCGATTGGAGCTCATTCACATGAATTGTATTTTTCTAGTTGTGCAACCGAATCCAATAATGCGTTATTGAAAACAATAAGTACTCATTTCTATCCTGATAAAAACAAAATAATATCTACACCAATTGAGCATCCATCGGTGATTGAAACTCTAGAGTATTTAAAGACCAAAAATATAGATGTTCAATATTGTCCTGTAGATAGTTCTGGCCGTGTATTGCTTAAAGAACTCGAAGCTATGATAGATCATAAGACTTCTATGGTTTGTTGTATGTTGGCAAATAATGAAATCGGAACGATTCAGGATATTAAAAAAATATCTGAAATGGCCAAGGTTAAAGGCGCTTTGGTTTTTTCTGATTGTGTGCAGGCATTAGGCAAAATCCCTATAAACGTGAAGGAACTAGGAGTCGATTATGCTACATTTTCTGCTCATAAGCTCTATGGCCCTAAAGGGATAGGTGCCTGGTATGCCAAAATTAGCTGCCCCTTAGAACCTTATATTCATGGAGGACATCAAGAAGAAGGAATGAGAGCGGGTACAGAATCCATTCATAATATCGCAGGTTTTGGAGAAGCATGCAGGCATGTAAATAAACTTGTATCTCTTTCAATAAAAAATGAGCCTCTTAAAAAAACATTCATTAATGAATTGAAAGCAATAAAAAGTGATGTAATTATTAATTCTCCAATAGATAACTGTTTGACAAATACTATTAATTTAACCTTTCCTGGTATTGGCAGTGGCGACTTAATGAAATCACTGGATTATAAAGGAATTGCAGTTTCTTCTGGCTCTGCATGTAGTACATCATCTAACAAACCTTCTCATGTTTTGAAAGCAATAGGCTTAACAGATGATGCAGCACAGGAATCGATCAGGATAAGCTTTGGATCGAAGACAAAACACAAACATATCAGATACGCTTTAAAGGTGATAAAAGAATATATTGAAGAAATAAAAAGCGAAAAATTAAACGCATCTGTGAAGATCAATAGACCGGATCTCAATTATAATAGATAAAGATATTCACTTGGATAAAAAATAAAATAGTGCATTAAAAATTTTGAATGATTATTTAATGTAAAGAAATGATTAAATTTTTAATGTAATAAAGAAGTGTTTACACTTAGTCTCAATTTTATAACTAATTTGTAACTAAGTGATTATTAAAATTTAAATGTGTAAAAATGTATAAGTCTGAAAAATTTTGGGATAAAAGTGCTACTGGGTATGATAAGGAAGAAATGAAAGATAAGAAGGTGCGAATTAAAATTCTTCAAAAAATCAAAAGGTATCTCAAAAAAGAGGATAATGTTTTGGATTATGGATGTGCCACAGGAATATTAGCCAATGAAATTGCTAGTAATGTTGATAAGGTTTATGGCATTGATATATCATCTGAAATGATCCGAATTGCCCAAAACAAAGCCAATGAGTTACATATTCAAAATGTAGATTATTTGCATACTACAATATTCGATAAAAACTATAAGTCAGGAGATTTTGATATGATATTGGCAGTGTATATGCTTCATTTATTAGAAGATTTGCCCAAGGTTTTGGAAAGAATCTATGAATTGTTAAAACCGGGAGGGATGTTTATTTCTGTAACACCTTGTTTGGGGAAAAGATCTCTTGCTGGTATTGGGCTATCACTTGTTAGTAAAACCGGATTAATCCCAAAACTGAAAACATATACTGTTTCAGAATTAGAAAATTCAATAAAGAATACAGGTTTTGAAATTTTTGAAACCGAATGTTTGCACCGTAGAGGACGGCAACATTTTATTGCAGTAAGAAAGAACTAAAAAGCTTAGTGTTAAGAAAATTATTTAAAAATAAGAACAGATTAAAAATCAAATAAAACGAGGTTCAAATGGAAACAACTATGTACAACGAGTATGGATCATCAAACGTTAGCCAGCTCAAACAAGAAGAAAATGGTATGCAAAAGGGTAATGAATCAGAAACAGCATTTGCTGAGCTGGAACGCGGAGTGCATGCAGCGCTAGAAACTTATTCCAACGTACATCGTGGGAGTGGACACAATTCAATGGTATCTTCTCATCTATATGAGCATGCCAGGGACATTGTTTTAGAGTATATGGGACTTAACAAAGAAAGATATATTGTCATTTTTTGCTCTTCCAAAAGAACAAATGACTTAACATCTCAACTTAAGTCAGGGAGCTATCAATTTCTGACAAGTAAAGAAGTAGGTTTGCCGTTAGGTATAACTGCAGTGGTAGTTGGGAAAAAAGCGTTACCTAAAGGCAGACCATCAGAATGTGGTGGTGGAACAGCCAGACTTGTTGCTGCAGATTGGATAATCTGGAATAACGGGCCAGACAAATTTGAGGCAGGTACTCCAGCCATTGTTAATGTTATTGCGTTTAGCAAGGCACTTCTCTTAATGAAACAATATGGAAAAGATATCTTTAAGAGATTATCTCAAAAGGATCTTAGTGTAAATGAATTGATATATAAGGATGAGTTGGAGAAATACTCTGGACTAGAACTTATGAAGGAACTTAAAAAAACTTTAATAGGACGAGGTATGATTGTACCGACTATGGAAGGTGAGAGACGATTCGTAAATCTGGATAATAGTGCCAGTACACCTACGTTTACCCCAATTTGGAACACATTTCGTGAGGCATTACGTCTACCAGAGAAAAAAAGACAAGAAGTAGTACAAGAAGTAAAAACTATTTGTAGCGAAATCCTCGGGGCACCTCTCGAAAACTATGATATTATTTTTACCAAAAACACTACCGAATCTATCAACCTGGTATCTGAAAATCTGATCAATAATCCTGAAAATAATATTGATCCAGTAGTACTGATTTCTCTGCTGGAGCATTCTTCTAATGATTTGCCATGGCGTATGATTTCCCAAAACTCCCTGATCAGGTTAGGAGTGAATGAAGAAGGTTTTATAGATTTAGTAGAGCTGGAAAAAAATCTACGAGAATATAATCTGGAGTATAAGTATGCAAAGAAGCGTATTAAAATTGTTGCTCTAAGTGGTGCTTCTAATGTTTTAGGGTCATGTCATAATATCAAGGAAGTAAGCTCGATTGTTCATAAATATGGTGCAAAACTTCTGGTAGATGGTGCCCAGGTAGTTGCTCACCTTAAGGTTGATATAGAAAAAGAAGGGATCGATTATATGGCTTTTTCTGCTCATAAAGTATATGCCCCATTTGGTACCGGAGTATTGGTAGTTAAAAAAGGATTACTCAATTATAACCTGAATGAGAAGAAACGTATCCAATTGTCTGGAGAAGAAAATATAGGAGGGATTGCTTCATTGGGTAAAGCGCTTGTGCTTTTACAACGTATTGGTATGGATGTAGTTCATAAAGAAGAACAAGTATTGACTAAACGAATATTAGATGGGATGTCAAAAATACCTGGACTTACCGTTTTTGGGGTAAATGATTCTAAATCCCCTCAATTTAATGATAGGATAGGAGTTATTGTTTTTGAGACAAAAGGAATTTTGCATAACAAGTTAGCAGAAGAGATGTTCAGGAAAGGAGGTATTGGTGTACGATATGGTTGCCATTGTGCCCATTTACTGGTTAAGAAAATAACAGGTATTAGTCCTGTCCTTGAGCAAGTACAACGTGTCGTTTTAACGGTAGCTCCAAAGACCCAATTACCTGGAGTTGTTAGGGTTAGTCTTGGAATAGAAAATACAGAAGAAGATGTAGATATCTTAATTGAGGTATTACATAAACTAATTCAACAAATCAAAGAGAAACCTAGTGGGGCGCAAAAAAAGGCAAACTCCAAAGCAGAAGCCGATTTCCAGAAACAGTTGGATAATTTCTCTCAGGCAGCGGCTCAAAAAGTTTATGCTTAGTTGTTAAGATGAACATTAATATTCATGAATAGGAAATAATAACCTTATCCCAAAACATAATCTGGTTTTGGAGAATTCCTAAATTCCTAGGATTCAAATTTTATTTACAAAAATTTCATTAGATATGCAGAGGCAGGATTTTGTTTACAGATCCCGATAGCCTTATTCATATCAGATCATCATGTCAGTAATTCAATATTCAGGATAGATATCAAGAAAAATAAATGATCTTGAGTAACTATCTGGGAATTGACATTGATAATCGAGACTCAATGTTCTATTGATCAAATGATGGTCGATTCACACAAAAACTTAATTTTTAACCATTTAATAATAGAAAAATATATGCGTATAGCAGGAATTGAAGCAATGAATGTCTTCGGAGGCACAACATTTTTGGACGTAGAAAAACTTGCAGAATATCGTAAATTAGATACATCTCGTTTTAAAAATCTTCTTATGAAGGAGAAAACGGTGGCATTACCCTATGAGGACCCAGTCACTTTTGGAGTAAATGCTGCTAAGCCTCTTATAGATGCGCTTAGCCCGGAAGAAAAAGATCGAATCGAACTGGTAATCTCATGTACAGAATCGTCCTTTGATTTTGGGAAATCAATGAGTACTTATTTTCATGAAATTTTGGGCTTGAACCGTAATTGTCGTTTGTTTGAATTAAAAAATGCATGCTATTCTGGGGTAGCTGGTTTTCAAATGGCAATCAATTTTATCTTGTCTCAAACTTCACCTGGGGCAAAAGCTCTGGTAATTGCTACAGATGTATCTCGCTTTATGATAGAAGAAGGTGGAGATGCACTCACTATGGAATGGTCATTTGCAGAACCTAGTGGAGGCGCTGGAGCGGTTGCTATGCTGGTTAGCGAGAAACCTCATGTGTTTCAGGTAGATATTGGTGCTAATGGCTATTATGGTTATCAGGTTATGGATACTTGTAGACCTACTTCAGATGGTGAAGCCGGAGATTCTGACCTGTCATTACTTTCTTATTTGGACTGTTGTGAGAATTCTTTTTATGAATACCAAAAACGTGTTCCCGAGGCAGATTATGCCAAGACTTTTAGCTACCTAGCCTTTCATACTCCTTTTGGAGGAATGGTCAAAGGAGCACATCGTAATTTAATGCGTAAAGCAGTGAAAGCAAAACCTAAGGAAATAGAAATGGATTTTGAGAATCGAGTAGTTCCCGGGTTGATCTACTGTCAGCGTATTGGTAATATTATGGGAGCGACAGCGATGATGTCACTCGCTAGTACGATTGAGAATGGCAGTTTTGATGCACCACAAAGAGTAGGATGTTTTTCTTATGGGTCAGGCTGTTGTTCTGAGTTTTTTAGCGGTATTGTAGGCGAAAAAAGCAAGGAAAGTATACAGAAATTTAAGATCAAAGAGCAATTTGATAAAAGGTATGAATTAAAAATGGATGAATACGAAAATTTACTGGTAGGAAGCAATGCAGTAAAATTTGGTACACGTAATGTAAAATTGGATACTGATTTTATTTCTCAAGCCAGAAAAACACTTGATAGAGAGACACTTTTTTTAAAAGAGATTAAAGAATTTAAAAGAGAATACGAATGGATATCATAAGTAATGCTACATCATACGAGACTATAAAAACCAGATTTGAAGGGGATATTTGTTTTATTCAAATCGATCGTCCAGAAGCTAAAAATGCAATTAATAATAGACTGATCGAAGAGTTTACAAATGCACTTGATCATTGTGAAGAGTTGGCAAAAATTGTGGTTGTCGAAGGTTCTCCTGAAGTATTTTGTTTTGGAGCAGATTTCAAAGGGATTCAACAAAGTCTTGAAAACGGAACTCTGCACCAGGAACAAAACCCAGAACTAATGTATAATCTATGGCTAAAACTATCCTCAGGCCCATATATTACTATTGCACATGTTAGAGGGAAAGCTAATGCCGGTGGAATGGGTTTTGTTTCTGCCTGCGATATAGTTCTCTGTGAAGAGAAAGCAGTATTCAGTTTGTCAGAACTTCTTTTTGGACTGATGCCTGCGTGTGTTTTGCCTTTTCTGATCCGACGAATAGGATTCTCAAAAGCACATTATATGACATTAATGACTCAACCTATATCGGCAAAGGAAGCATATGACTGGGGATTAGTAGATGCATATGGCGAGAATAGTAAAAATCTGTTGAGAAAACATTTATTACGACTACGCCTGCTTTCTAAGCAGGGAATAGCCAGTTATAAGAGTTACCTGAATAAATTGAATGATTTTCCAGATACTTCTAAATCACATGCTCTTGCAGCAAATATTGAAGTGTTTTCTGATGAAAGCAACCTGAATAAAATTGCAAGATTTGTAAAAACGGGGCAATTCCCTTGGGAAGAAGGGTAAATGCACATGGGGATATAATATCCGGTAAGGTTAGCTATAGAATCGGATTTACTCAAACTATTTAAACCTTTTAAAAACCAAACCCAATTAGTTTTCTGGATGTGATTTTAAATGATTTTGATACATCGTTAACGCTATGAAGAAACCAAATTATTATTAATTTATTTTTTAGAGAGAAGTATGAAGAATTGCTCCAACTTCACCAATAATATTGTAATTAGTATTATCATCTCATTTATAAGTATTACATATGTTTATGGCCAGATTCCCATAGAAAATGATAGCATAGTAGACAGTGAGGATTTTGATATCATTGATATGGAATCTACTATGATTGAAGAAAAAAAAGGCTCTCCCTCATGGGTTTCGGATATGTTTAGTGCAATGCGTTTGGGTATACAATATGGATTTACTTATAAAGTTGAAAAACCGGATAAAATCATGAATAACCGGCTTTCATTTCGACTAGAATATTCTAAATCTTTTATGGATTACCTTTCACTTCATATAGACACAAAAATGTTTGCCTTTCTCAAAAATGATCATAGGATTCGGGATGAAAAGGATATAGTATTTGAAGGAAGAACCAGAGAGGCTTATTTGCAAACTAGTTTTAATAAAACAAGTATCAAAGCCGGAATTCAGATAGTCGTATGGGGAGAATCAGATTATGCAATTGTTACTAATGAAATAGGCCGTTTGGATTACCGGGAACCATTAAGCCTCAATATGGATGACCTTAGGATTGGGCAACCCATGTTAACGGTAGATCAATATTCATCATTTGGATATTGGAGTGCATTTTTTGTGCCTTATCCCGAATTTAACGAACAACCTAGAAAAGGAACAGGGTATTATTATGATCCTTTTGACGGGAAAGTTGAGTATCTAAAGGAAAAACAGAAAGGAAATTTTTTTGAGTATGGTTTACGATGGAGAAAAACCTACGGAAAAAGTGATGTTAGTATTATGGCGGCCAGTTTGATAGATAATCAATATGCTTTACGAATGGTCACTCCTGATCTTATTGCCAAAAGTAAGCATCGGTTTTTTATGACTGGTGTCACCCTAAATCGAGCAATCAATAATTTACTCGTTAAGGGCGAAGTAGCTTTAAAATCCCGAAAAACATATAACAATGCATCGTTTCAGATTATAAAGAAAAATGCTCTGGATGCTTCACTTGGTGTTGATTATTCCCCTAACAGTACTTTTACATTAAGTATGGAAGCAGTAAATTACCATATCATGGATTGGTCTAACCAAATCCAGGGAATGCCTAGAAACAACTACATAATCCTGATGGCCTTGAGCAAACAACTAATGAAAAATGATTTATCTTTTAGTTGGGCTTCTATGTATAACGGGCCTTATACTAATTTTTTTAATGTAGTATCAGCTTCTTACAATTGGAATGACCATATCACTCTAAATTTTGATGCACTCATTCCTATAGTAGACGATAATAGAAGTGGTTTTTACCCGTATCGTGATCAAAAACAAGTTGCTTTTAGGATTTTATATCAGCTTTAATGGCTTATGGTAAATACTACATGATGCTTTCTTGGCTATAAATAAAAAGAAAAACTGAGGCACTATAGATGTATAATATCTAACCAGGTAATCAGAAGGTTTTTAAGATTTTCTATTAATACTAGTTGTACAGAAAATGCAATGGGTTAGGAAACCCTTTCATTAAAATAAAAAAATCAAATGAATAAACAGATTATATGTATGTTCTCTGGCCAGGGTTCTCAATACTACAAAATGGGTAAAGAACTCTATGAACATAATGAACAATTTAGATATTGGATGGATCATTGCGATGAGATGATTTTTCCGTTACTAAATACTTCTTTAGTTGATGTTTTATATAAAGGAAAAAGAAAGAGTGAACCTTTTGACGATATTCTTTATACTAACCCTGCTATATTGAGTATCCAGTACAGTATGTTCAAATTACTGAAAGAGATGGGTGTTCAGCCAGATTTTCTTTTGGGGTATAGTATGGGGGAGCTTCATGCTGCTGTTGTTTCGGGTGCCATTTCTTTAGAGGACGGGATCAGAGTGTCGGTTGATATCGCTAAACTTACTCATGAAAGAACCCAACCTGCAGGTATGTTGGCCATTATGGAATCAAAAACAATAATGACCCGCTACCCAGATCTTTTTCATAACTGTTGGCTTACGGCAGAAAATTTTCAAGAGAACTTTGTTGTGAGCGGTTTACCTCATGCCATACAAAACCTTCATCAAAACCTAAATAAAGAAAATATTATATCACAAATATTACCGGTTAAATATGGATTTCATACTAAGCTTATAGACCCAATTGAAGAAGCTTATACACACATTTTCAGTAATATTAAGGTAGTACCTCCAAAAATTCCGGTGATATCGTCCTTGCAAGCAGGAACAGTTCGGGAACTTAACGGGGATTACGTATGGAAAGCAATCCGTTATCCTGTTAATTTTGAGCAAACCATAGAAAGAATACTAGAAACTGGAGATTATACTTTTATAGATATGGGACCTAGTGGAACTTTATCAACCTTTGTTAAATATATACTTCCTTCAGATTCAGATTCTATTTCACTACAAATGATAAATCAATTTGGAAGTGATCTCAATGTCATTCAAAAGTTAAGAACCTGTTTATGTTAGTAATCTACTGTAATACACATTTTTCAGAAGTGTTTACAGAAAGTATTTTATAAAGAATAATAAGAAAAGGTGCTGTACCCAAGTGGATTAAGGGGAAGGTCTGCAAAACCTTTATTTCAGTGGTTCGAATCCACTCAGCACCTCTTAAGAAATTTTTATCTATATGTTTTGAAGTTCGAAACTATGACTTACACAAATGGCGCTGTACCCAAGTGGTCTAAGGGGAAGGTTCGCAAAGCCTTTATTTCTGTGGTTCGAATCCATTCGGCGCCTCTATAAATGCAAAATAGAGCACATTAATTTACACATCAATGAAATTTGAAAATCTGATAATGAATGTTGGATATACGGATACTGGTTATAGCGGTATAGTACAGGTTGTCATATTAAGAATGACTCATATGTCTATGGTAAACTATAGTTATTTAGTGGTTGACCATATTAATAACCAGGCTGTTATTGTGGATCCGGCCTGGGATATGAGAAAGGTAGAGCAGGCTCTGGAGAATACCAAAACTGTCTTAAGTGGGATTTTACTAACCCATTCTCATCTTGACCATATTCATTTAGCCAAACCACTTGCAGAAAAATACGGTTGTCCCATATGGATGTCAAACGAAGAAATTGCGTATTCTGGTTATTATGCTCCACAATTAGAAGGCATTACTATAACACCATGGTCAGTTGGCCAAATACAGATCGAACCTTTATTTACTCCGGGTCATACACCTGGTGGTATGTGTTATCTAATAGGAAACAGTCTATTTTCTGGGGATACATTATTTGCTGAAGGTTGTGGCTTATGTTTTGACGTGCAGGGAGCACATAAGATGTTTGATAGTATCGAACATCTAAAAAAAAGAATTGCACCAAATACACTCATTTTTCCGGGTCATAGTTATGGTAGATCCCCTGGTCAGGAATTTTCGCAAGTATTGAAGCATAATATATATCTGCAATTTAAAAACAAAAATGATTTTACTGCATACCGTTTAAGAAAGGGACAGAATAAGTTAAACTTTTTTGATTTTCAGTAAGGTAAAATCTCAAACTAAAAAGAAGTGTATAATATTTAAATAAATAATAGAAATTATGTCAAAAGAACATGTTTTTGAAGTAGTAAAAAATGTAATTATAGAAGTGCTTCCGGATATAAAACCGGAGCAGGTTCACATCGAAAAAAATCTACGAGAATTGGGTGCTAATTCAATTGATAGAATGGAGGTAGTTACCATGTCGATGGAAGAATTGGATCTGAAAATACCTTTAATGAGCTTCGCTCAAGTAAGCAATATTCAAGGTATGGTAGACGTATTGGTAGAGAATTATGCAACATCTGTAGAAAGTAATTAATGTCGCTAATAATATTGCCAATAAGAGTATTTAAAACGAATCTAATCATTTTGATTTGTGACTAAAAAAATAGACAATGTTGACAACAAATAAAGTTGGAATTACTGGTATGGGAACAGTTTCTTCGATAGGTAATGATGTTTCTACATTTTGTAACTCCTTAAGGAGTGGAAAATCAGGTGTTAAAAAAACACCTACTATAGAAGAACCAAAAGTATCTGTTGATATTGCTGCTAAGATAGAAGGGTTTTCCTTCTCTGACTTTGTAGATCGTTTTCAAAATGTATCAGAAGAGAAATGCCAACATGCCAAGCGGTTAGGTAGAAGAGCCCCTTTTGGTATCCAAACGTCTATTGTTTCTGCCTTAGAAGCGTGGTTTAGTGCCAGACTACATGATAATAAGCCTTTACCAGAACGAGTAGGGCTGATTGTTGCAGGACAAAACAGTACTCAGAATTATCAATATGACCTAATTTCAAAATTTAGGAAAAATCCAGAATATCTTTCTCCTCGATATGCTCTAGAATTTTTGGAGACCAATCAAGTTGGAGTCTTGAGTGAGTTATTTGATATTAAAGGAGAAGGATTTAGTGTGGGAGGAGCATCTGCTACCGGAAATGTAGGTATTATAAAAGGATATCAACTTGTTCGTGCAGGTTTGGTTGATGCGTGTTTAGTGACCGGTGTTGTTGCTGACCTTTCGCCTATGGATATTCAAGGTTTTATTAACATTGGAGCTATGGGAGGTAAGAAATATTTAGACCAACCAGAAAAAGCTTGCCGTCCTTTTGATTCGCAACATGAAGGTTTTATTTACGGACAAGCCAGTGCCTGTGTAATTCTAGAATCTGAAATAAGTGCTAAAAAAAGAGATGTTCCATTTCTGGCCGAAATCAAAGGTTATGGATTAAACCTTGATAGCAATAGTGCTGCCAATCCAAGTGTAGATGGTGAAGCAAAGGCGATGCTTTCGGCATTAAATCAAGCCGGGTTATCCGTTTCAGATGTTGATTATATAAATACTCATGGAAGCTCTTCTCCCTTGGGAGATAAAACCGAAGCAGAAGCTATTAGCAAAGTTTTTAAAGATCATACTTCTGGTTTGTGGTTAAATTCTACTAAAGGGTTAACAGGGCACTGTTTGTATTCGGCAGGTATGGTAGAGACCATTGCAACAGTAGAACAAATGCGACAAGGGTTTTTACATCCGAATAAAAATCTGGAAATCCCAGTTTGTAACAATTTACAGTTTTGTGGTGCAGAGGCTATGGATTATCAGACCAATGTGACAATGAGTAATTCTTTTGGCTTTGGCGGAATAAATACTTCGATCGTATTAAAAAGAGGAAAAAATTAAGATTTATAAACCTAATATAAAAAAACAAGATAAAAATGAAGAAAACATATGTATTTCCCGGTCAAGGTTCGCAGAGAAAAGGAATGGGAGAGCAACTTTTTGATGAGTTTCCTGCGTTGATAAAGAAAGCAGATAAAATATTGGGATATTCTATTAAAGAACTTTGTTTAGAAGATGCAAATGATCAGTTAAATCAAACACAATATACTCAGCCGGCATTATATGTTGTAAACGCTTTGTCTTATCAGAAGAAAATTAAGGATGGAGAAAAACAACCAGATTTTTTAGCAGGCCATAGTCTTGGTGAGTATAATGCATTGCAAGCAGCGGGTGTGTTTAGTTTTGAAAGCGGCCTTAAACTGGTTAAAAAGAGGGGAGAACTTATGAGCCAGGCCAAAAATGGAGGGATGGCTGCTATTTTAAATTCTTCAGAAGAAAAAATTCAGGAAATACTAAAGGATGCAAATCTAACCACTATTGATATTGCGAACTTAAATGCTTCTTCTCAGATTGTCATTTCTGGTCTAAAAGAAGATATTGAAAAGGCGCATCCATTTTTTGAAAAAGCAGATATCATGTTTATACCTTTAAATACCAGCGGAGCATTTCACTCCCGCTATATGAAAGAAGCAGCTGCCGAATTCGAAGAATTTATAAAGAAAACAAGATTCTATAAGCCAAAAATTGAAGTAATTGCTAATGTTACTGGGAAACCTTATGCACATGGTAATGTAGGTAAACACCTAATAGATCAGTTATCCAACAGTGTAAGGTGGTCCGAAAGCATGACATATTTGTTGCATCAGGGAGAGATGGAGTTTGAAGAACTGGGAGTAGGCGATGTACTGACCAAATTGATTGGGTATATCAAAAGAGATTTTGCAAAAACTGTTAAGGAAAAGACCAGTAAAAAGGCAGAAGTTGATCAAAAAAAGCGCTCTAAAACAATATCCAGCGGTTCAAAGAAAACGACCAAACCGATTAAAAAAAACAAATCGGTAACAAAAGTAGCAAAACAAAAGAAAATATCAGATCCTACTAAGCTTGTAGAGCAATGGAACGAAGTTTACCCGGTAGGAACACCAGTATTCTCAGACTTTTATGAAAATGAACTGGAAACCAGGTCAGAGGCAGTAATATTGTTTGGCCATCGAGCGGCGGTATACATCAAAGGATATAATGGATATTTTGATCTAAGAGAGGTAAAACCTGTTCAAAGCAGTTAAATGAAAAATAAATTAATATTTATTTTTTTAGATGGAGTTGGCTTAGGAGAAAATGTGAAATCCAATCCATTTACCAAAGCTTTTATGCCTACACTGTTTAACCTGGTTGGAGAGAAATTAACCAATACCACAAATGTTGTTAAACAAAATTTCCTGGTGAGAGGAATTGATGCTTGCCTGGGAATTGAAGGAATACCTCAAAGTGCGACGGGACAAACATCTTTATTTACCGGGTATAACGCTCAGGCATTTTTAGGACATCACTTGATGGCATATCCAAATGATCAATTGATTGCAATGATCAATAAAAGATCAATTTTTAAATACGCCAAAGAGAATTATATCAAAAGCATTTTTGCTAATTCCTATACCGATGGATTTTTCAAATCTTTTGATGAGGATTCTTCGAATTATAGCGTAACTACACGCTGCGTATTAGCTGCCAAAAATAATTTTAATACGATGAATGACCTTGTTGAAGGCAGAGCTGTACATTGGGATATTACCAACCTTACTTTACAAGATACGCCCAACAATAAGATACCTTTGATAACTCCATTTATAGCCGGAGAAAATTTAAAGAACTTAACAAATGACTATGATTTGATTTTATATGAATGTTTTTTACCGGATTTAATAGGGCATAGAAAGGATATGAATAAATCCATCATGTTTTTGGAGATGTTTGATGAATTTCTTCGTGGAGTAATTCATGATAAACCAGAAAATATTCATGTTTTAATTACCAGTGATCATGGGAATATTGAAGATCTTTCCTTCGGCGGGCATAGTAAAAATGAGGTTCCTTTTATTTTTATGGGAAAAGAAACACATCATTTTTTAAAAGTGAAAGCTATTGATGAACTATTCGAGACCATATTTTCAAAATTATTTGATACGGCTTCTATTACTAAGTTTGAAAAGATTTGAGAATGCATTCTATAGATATTTTTTTTACATCTTTTAAAGAACCACTAGAGCACAGTCTTTTTTCGGATTATCTATCCTTGCTACCACCAGATTTAAGGAAAAAAAACTCACAATACCTTCGTTGGCAAGATAGACACGCACATTTGTTTGGTCGATTGCTGTTGATTGAGGCATTAAAGAGTTGTGATATAGAAAACAACATTTGGGACCTTATTGCTTATAGTGCACACAAACGACCATATTTAACCTTGAATGGATATGATTTTAATATATCCCATTCTGGAGATTATGTGATTTGTGCAATAGGAAAAAATATCAGGCTTGGTATTGATATTGAAGAACACCGAAGGAGAAACCTAAAAGATTTCAGGAATTTAATGACTGCAGATCAATGGGGTGAGATTAACAATGCAAGTTGCCCGTTAAACGAGTTTTATAAATATTGGACCATTAAAGAAAGTGTGATTAAGGCAGATGGTCGAGGGTTTTATATCCCTCTTAATGAACTTGAAGTAAAGAATAACACTGTTTATTTTGAGGATAAATTATGGTTTGTTAACGATTTTGCATTTACTAAAGGGTATAGTGTAGCATTAGCTACTAATCAATCATCAACATTTAATCTGCAGGCTATCAATTTTTATACCTCTCATATGGTTTAGCTTGATTTATAACATTTACAATTTCAATCTTTTGATCATATTTTAATCTCGCGATAGCCTTTTGTTTTTTTAAGAGATAAATAAGGTAATTATATACAAGAAAACAATGGTAGCGATCGCCTCTGCAATGTGTCACTGGCAGAAGAATCACACTTACAAGTTAGCTTGGCTAACAAATTAATTAAAAACTAATTCAAATTAAATTATAGATTATGGATAAGAACGAAAACGACATTTTTGATTTGATAGCTACTCACGTGGCTGATATCTCATTGGACATAGCTGATGGCCCTATTATACGTTCTTCAATGTTATCTCCTCTTGGAATGGATTCCATTGGTAGAGCAGAACTAATTGCAAGGATGCTCGAAGAACTATCATTGACAGCTTCGGCAAGAGAATTTTACAAAGCCAATAATCTTGGCGAACTTGCAGCGTTATTTGTAAATAAGCTGAAGGAGCAGTGAATCCTGTTAGTTGATCAAGATTAATAATTGAATACTTTTGATCAGAAACCGGAATTGATATTTTTAACTAAAGGCTTTCAAAAGCTTTTAGATATATCTATATGTTTTTTGTTTTCGCTTTGTATTTTTGTGCAAAATTAGAAAGACCAGTTAGTCGTGTTTTTTATTACTTATTGAATATTTATACTTATTAAAAAAAGTTTTATAGGAAAAAAAATAGCTCATGTATTTGATAAAAAGTAAAGTAAGATTGGCAGGTTTGTTATTTATAGCAGGTATGGTTGCAGGGGTTTTTAGTGTAGCACCATCCATTGATTCTACAAAATATTTAACAGAAGCTGCAGCAAATTCTAATAATGTAATCATAGATGCTTTCTTTCAATTTATGATGTCGCTTGCATATTTAGGAATTGCAATTTTATTATACCCTGTAATCAGAAGGTTTGATGGTAGTTTAGCAATCGGCTTTTTTAGTTTTAGGATAATTTCGGCAACACTCGTAATTTTTGGAACCATATTATTATTGTCCATATTAGCATTAAGTCAGGAGTTTGTATATAATTCACCTCAAAGCTCTCCAGATTTAAAAGCATTAGGAAATGTATTCAAAATTATGCGAGATTATATAAATCATGTATTTATGGTTCTGGTTTTATGTATAGGAAATTTTATGTTATATGTTTTATTAGTGAAATCGCGACTAGTGCCTCGTTGGCTTTCGGTTTGGGGGGTATTAGGTACATTGTTGTCTGCAATAGCAAGTATTTTGATTTTATTTCAGGTTATTGAAATTATCACAGCCGAATACTTAATTTTAAATGTTCCGACTGCAATATTAGAATTGATTCTAGGGATATGGCTAATAGTAAATGGGTTTGATAAAAGAGCATGTGCAGAAACGCACTAGTAAAGAAAATATTAGAAAGCACAAAAGACGTATAATAATTTTATAATATATCGCAAGTATATCTTTTTGAATTAGAGTTTTAGCTTTGTGTAAAAAGAATTCTATTTCCTTCGTACTACCAATCCGAAAGTTTTCTTAGAAATTTAAGGTATTGTTTTCTATACGGTATGTACTAAGTGGTAAGAGTCTCTGTTTGTGGAATTAGCTTTTTTTTATCTATCATGGCTACTGTAACCGTTCCTTTTGCAAAAAGTGTATCACCATTATATGCCTTTATTTTTAAACAAGAAGCGGATCCCATAGTCCAGTCTAATTCTCCATGTAAATATACTAATGTCCCAGGGACAACAGGGGTAAAGAATTTAACCTTATATTCTCCAAAAACGCCTATTTTAGCAGAGTTTATCTTATAGTTAATAGGTTGTTGTTGTTCCCAATCCTGATTACTTAATTGCACCAATAAACCACAGGTTTGCCCCATAGCTTCGGTTAATAATACACCTGGAAAAATTGGTAACTCTGGAAAATGCCCTTGAAAAGCGGGCTCTCCAATACCCACAGCTTTTATGGCGATAATAGATTTCCCTTTTTCATACTCTATTACCTGATCGACTAACTGAAAAGGGTATCTATGTGGTAATAATTTTTGTATTTGATAATTCTGTAATACTGCCTTTTTCATTAGTTGTATTTTTTAATAAGTGTTACTACTGTGTACCCTGTTTTATCTATAGTCGCAACAATTGCATTTATAGGAGTTATTTCAATACCTTCTGTTTGAATGGTTCTTTTTATGAAGTATCCTTTTGCTTCTTTTAGTTGCTTATTGAACAATCCTATAGCGTATAAAATACTCGTTAACCCACCAGCATTATCACCGTTTCCATATACCATTTCTGGGAAAAATAATTTAGGTATCTCTCCTAATGTTTTACTAATTTCTGAAGACAATGTAACTCCATCTATATTGTGAGCTCCAGAGCCCACCATGATCATGTCTATATCCGAAATAGTAAGTCCGTTATTGGTGATTAATTCTTGAATTAAGAAAGCTAATAAGTTTTCGTGTGATTGTTCTTTGTAACTTTGTCCTGAAATAACTCCGACTATAATCCCAAAGATTGATTGTTCATTCTCTAAAGCAGTCTCTACTCTTTCTAAAGCTATAGAAACCCCATATTCGTTAGCGATAGGCAATTTGGTTTCTCTGTTTTCCCCTTCTCTAATTGCCTTATGATATTTAGATATTGTTTCTGTCGAACCCACTATGGCGCAATCAACGATACCTTCTTTTAAATGCATAGAAGCAATATCAATAGCTTGAATTGCACTACATGTACCTCCGTTGATAGAAAAATTTGGTCCGGTAATTTTAGTTTGAATTGCCATTTGCGAAGCTGCGGCATTAGCAATTGTATTTGGTGTGCTCATCGGACTTACTAATTCTGGTCCATCATGCTTAGCGACTAGATCAAAAACAAACCCATCTTCAATGTTGGATAATTCGGATCCATCATATAAGCCTACTCGATCTTTATTCAATTCAACGACATCATTTACTTTATTCTGATAGATACATTGAAATGCCAAGTTACAATACATTTTAGTTGCTTTACTAAAATAACGAAACCCTCTTTTCCCTAAGAACCCATCTGGATCATAGGTATCCATTTTGGTTGTCGGCAAATTTTGATCAATTTTATTGTAGAATGTTTCTATCCCACTTCCTAAAGAAGAAACATATCCTAGCCCTACTATTGCAATATCTTTATTACTCATTATTTATTCTAGTTTGTTTAATTGTATTGACTAAAGATTAAGCTACAGATGTTTCCTCCAAAAGCAAATGAGTTACTCATGATATTGGTAATTTTTGTTTGCTTTATATCTTTATTATTTAAGTCTATTGAAATAGGGAAAGACTCATCTGTTTTTTCTGTATTCTTTGTACTTGGAATGATCTGTTCTTGTAATGACAATACTGCCGATATTCCTTCAAAAGCGCTTGCAGCTCCCATACAGTGGCCAATTACCGATTTTAAACAATGAATAGGTATATCTGTCAATTTTTCTCCGAAGACTTTATACATAGCATTAACCTCATGAGAATCGTTGGCTTTTGTTCCTGTTCCGTGAGCACTGATATAGCTAATATCGTCTATAGTTAATCCACTATATTCAAGAGCTTTCTTCATGGCTAAGGCTGCTCCATTTCCATCAGGGTCTGGAGCGGTTGGGTGATAAGCATCACAACTTAATCCGTATCCAGAGATCTCTCCATATATTTTTGCTCCTCTTTCTAATGCATGTTCTAATTCTTCTAAAACCATGATTCCAGCTCCTTCTCCAACTACCATTCCTGATCTGTCTTCTGCAAAAGGTTTGATGTTTTCTTTGGTCATTGCTCCTAATCTGTAAAATATTGTGTAGCAGGATCTTGTAAACGGATCCGAACCTCCGGCCAGCATAACTTTAGAACGTCCTTCTTTAATCATTGAGAAAGCTGTTCCAAAAGCATAATTTCCTGCTGTACATGCTGTTGGGATTACCATATTTGTTCCTCCAAGATTACAAAGTTTAGCGACCATAGAACTCATTTCTATTGGCCTGAAATACGATAACATTTTCTTTGCATCTGTCGATAATTCTTCTTTTTCATTTTGAATACCAAAAGTATCTATAGTACGCTCTACAATGTCTTCTGTTCCGTTAGTAGTTCCTAAGATTATTCCATACCTGTTTGGATAATCTATTTTTTCTGAAAGACCAGCATCTATTAATGCCATTTTAGAAGCTTTATATGCATACTCTACAGATGTACTATATGAAGATATATCTTCTTTACATGTTAATACATCCTCACCAATAACCTCTGCAGATAATGAATTACCTTTAAATCTTGTACTATCCAATTTGGTTAAATGACGTATGCCTGTATTCTTCTCTTTTACGTTTTTCCAGAATTCCTGAATGTTAGATCCGATTGGGCTCACAACACCTAAACCGGTAATTACTACTCTTTTCATAATGCTTTGTTTGAAATTGTAATGTTTTTATTAAGTTGTTATGCGGTCAATCCTCCGTCTATAACAAGAGTATGGCCTGTAATGTAATCGCTAGAAGGAGATGCTAAAAATTTAACAGCATCAGCAACTTCTTTTGATTCTCCCATACGTTTCATAGGAACTATGGTATTTATTTTCTTTTTAGCTAATTCTGGCATGGCATTAACCATTTCTGTTGCAATAAATCCAGGTGCTACAGCATTTATTTGTACGCCAAAAGAAGCAAACTCTCTGGCTAATGTTTTTGTTAATGAGATAATTGCAGCCTTAGAACTAGCATAATTAGCTTGCCCCTGACTTCCTTTTAGCCCAGAAACCGATGAAATATTGATGATTTTTCCTCTCCCTCTTCGAATTGCTTTATTTCCAAAAGCTTTAGTCATATTAAAAACGCCATTTAAGTTAGTATTGATAACATCATTCCAATCTTGTGGTTGCATTCTTAAAAATGCTCTATCTTTTGTAATCCCCGCATTATTTACTAACCCATAAATCTCTCCCATATCTTCTTCAATCTCAGGAATTAATTGTTCTATGTCATCATAATTCCTAACATCTAGTTTATAGCATTTAATTCTTGAATCATTGTTTCCTAAAGTGTTTACTATTTTCTCTGCAGAAGTTTGATTATTATTATAAGTAAAGGCCACTTTTGCGCCCGATTTGTAGAACTTTTCAACTATTGCTTTACCAATTCCTTTACTACCACCTGTTATTAGAAATAATTTGTCTGTTAAGTCGTTTTTCATGCTTTAATTTGAGTTTTAATAATGTTTGGTTAATTGGTCAAACAAATAGGTTGATCCTAGGTCATTTCTTTATAAATTTATCTGCGCTTTCTAATTATACAAGTTCTTTTAACTTAACTTGGCATGCATAAAACCTTGACACATTGCAGATTCATATCCAGCTCCTGAAGCCCATGTTCCAACGAACTTTAATCCTCTTACTGGGGATTTGGATAAGAACCGCATGTTGTCGTTTGGCGAAATTTTATACCCGAAAGCCGAACCTTCTGGAGAATTTGTATATTTTTTGTTCGTTTTTGGCGTAGAACTTTCCTTATAAAGAATATGTCCTTCTAATTTTGGGAAGTATTGGTAAGCACGTCGAATAATACGCTCCTGAATACGCTCTTTTTTTGACAAATATGCTTGTTCTTCTAGTTCGAACCAGTCACTCTTATAATCTAGGACAATGAGTTGGATGGTTCTTCCACACTCAGGATCCATCTTATGGTAATTGGTAACACTTAAACTTAATTTATCGTAACGTTCGTCTGATTCTTTTTCTTCTGGAGTTAATATGTCGCCTTTATCACTTACAAGAATGTACTCTTCTTTGGTAAAACCTAATTCTTCGGGGTCTAGATCTGTAATGATGTAAACACAAAAATGCCCCCATCCAAATTTTAGATTCTGAAGCTTACTTTCGAAAGCTTCTTTTTCAGAAAATTCAGGTAACATTTTCATTACGTTATGTGGAGAACATGTTGCCGTAACGGTTTTGGTAACAAAATGATGTTTTCTGCTATTTACCCGAGTTATTTCACCTTCTTCATTAAGTTCAATTTGATGTACGGTATCTTTAAGAGATACATATCCACCTCTTTCTTTAAACTCTTTTAATAGAACGTTTGAAAGTGATTGTGCTGTACCTAATACATATCCAGGTTTTGTACAAAAAGCAGCATATAAATAGTGTAAAAAGTAAACAGCGTTGGCTTCATTAGCATGTGTCCCTAAATACATTGATATAGCACTTAAAACTTCTATTAAATGTTCATTCTGAAAGTATGATTGGAAATATTGTTTAACTGTAAGATTTTGAAGCTGTCTGGTTTCTGGAAGTAAATTCCTGTTTAATTGATATTCACCTAGAAGCATTCTTACAAACATATAGTTTTGATAACCAATAGTATTGATGTCATGAAAAAAATGATCAAGACTCTCTTTTTCTTCAGGAAATTGTTCATTGAGATATATCTTAATGCCTTTGATGTTTCCAGGAATATGGTAATATTGCCCTTTTACATGAATAGAAAACAGCTCATCAAAATACTTGAAATCTAATTTATCCCAAAGATCTATTCTTTCAAATACATCTCTTAGATTAGCATTTTTACCAAGACCTGTTATTTTGTGTTGGCTACAATCGAATCTATATTTTCGCTTGTTACGCACAAAACTGGTAGCATATCCTCCGGGATAAATATGCCCTTCTACAATAGCGACATTTTTCTTTTTTTCTAATAAGGTAATGCCATATATCAACCCAGTTAAACCAGCACCAATAATAAGTTCGTTGACTTCTTTTGTTTTTACGACTAATTCTTTACTGATCATTTTAATTTCTAATTTATTGGTCTTAGTTTACAGACTATAATTGTTCTGTAATCATATTAGCAATCCTTTTTGGAGTAGTCATCTCTTGTAACCTCTCTTCAGATAATTTTACCTTGAACTTTCTCTCGATCATTACCATGATTTCTAATCCTCTTAATGAATCAACCCCTAATGTATTTGGTAAGTTAACATCTGGAGTAACGTCTGCTACGTCACATTCGGCAATAGGTGCAATAATTTCGGCGATTTCGTTTAATAAGTTTTCCATGATTTCAATTTTATATTTAATTTTCATATTCTATCTTCTGATAATGAAGAAACACTTAAGTTTTGTTTCTTATACCTTAATAGGTAACTGATTAATAATTAGATGACATTATCAGAATCACAAGATGATAGAAGTAATAATGCTAAGAGTTTTTACTAAAAATCTCGTGATATATGTAGTATATGATTTGATTTAAGTTGTAAACTTATTTCTTTTTCAAAATACTTCTTCCCCCTGTTTACAGTGAAATGACGTTTGATACATATTGATTAAAAGATTTATAATTGATTTCATCGGTGATTAATAGTAAACGGATTTGACAAAAGAGCATGTGTAGAAATGCACGAATAAAGAAAATGTAAGAAAGTAAAAAAGATATACATAGGAGTTTTGTAATATATATTCCACATTTTGAATTTGATTTAAGCTTAAACTTTACGCGAAAAAGCATAGAAAATTAACATTTAATAATACGATAGAATGTTGAAGTAAGGTATAATCTTCGGATAAAAAGCTCGATACTAGTCACGACTTTAATACTATTTTGTCTATAAACCTCTATACATACAATATGTATAGAGGTTTTCTTTGTTAGAGTTTATAGTACCAGCTTTTTATATAAATTCAGTATAGATCTTTGATTTTTAGAATAGTAACATGCCAGATGTAGATTCTGCTCTACTAGTTCTTCTAATTTGACAGTATATTTTTTACTTGATACCAGTAAATTTTTTTTAAAAAACAGGATAGAATATTTTTATTTATAATCATTCTTAATAGATTTGCGGCACGTACATTATATTTATTTAGAATAAATAAATATAATTTTCTAAATCTATCAATTATAATAAATGAAAAATCAATTACTTATCATTTTAGCATTGCTATTATCAACCTCTTTTTCTTTTTCACAAAATGGAAGTATAAAAGGTACAACTGTAGATAACACTCAAGCTGTGGTATCAGGAGTTAATATTATCATTAAAAACTCAACTCAAGGAGTACAATCTGATGAAAACGGAGCTTTTGAAATCACAAACGTTGCAGACGGGGATCATATTCTTGTTGTATCCTATTTAGGATTTAAGACAAAAGAAATTCCTTTTACTATATCTAATAATGAAACCAAACAATTTGATGCCATTATCCTATACGAAGGAAATGAAATTTTAGCCGAAATTATAATAGAAGGAGAGCGAAGAAATAAATTTTCAAGAAAAAAAACAGCCTATGTAGCTAAACTACCTTTAAAAGACTTAGAGAATACTCAGGTTTATAGCACAGTTACTACAGATTTGTTAAAATCACAGGTGGTAACAAACTTTGAAGATGCATTAAAAAATGCAGTTGGTGTTGAAAAATTATGGTCTTCTACAGGACGAGGCGGAGATGGAGCCGGATATTATTCTTTACGAGGGTTTTCGGTACAACCTCAATTGGTTAATGGAATACCAGGTCTTACAAACGGAACTATTAATGCAGCGAACATTGAAAGAATTGAAGTGGTAAAAGGCCCTTCTGCGACACTATTTGGTAGTGCCGTAACTTCATACGGAGGACTTATAAATGTTGTTACCAAAAAACCATATATAGGTTTTGGAGGCGAACTTTCTTTTACATCTGGAACCTATGGTTTTAATCAAGTAAGTGGAGATATTAATACACCATTAGATAAGAATAATAACATTTATTTTAGATTGAATACATCTTATGCCACAGAACAGAGTTTTCAAGATGCTGGTTTTAGAAAATCTTTTTTTGTAGCCCCGTCACTATCTTATCGTGTTAATAATAAATTATCCTTTTCGTTTTATGGAGAAATTTCACAGGCAGAACAAACCAATCCTATGTTTTTGTTTTTGAATAGAAGTGCACCGACTCAAGCGAATAACTTAGATGAATTAGGATACAATTATAAATTATCATTTACTAGTAATGAATTAACCTTAGAAAACCCTACGCAGAATTATAGGGTAGAAATGGATTATAAGCTTTCTGATACTTGGCAATCACAAACCGTATTGTCAAAAAGTTCAACATCTACAAAAGGATATTATTCTTATTTGTTTGATTTTGGAGTTTTGGGCAATGATACTTTTTCTCGTTTTATTAGTAAACAAAATTCCAATACTCAAACAACAGATATTCAGCAAAACTTTATAGGAGATTTTAAATTGGGATCAATTAGAAATAGAGTTGTTTTGGGTATCGATTATTTTAACTCGACACAAACCAATAATAGTAGCGGCTTTGCTTTTTATGGAAATATAACTCCTGAGGGAGGTTCTAGTGGGGATAATCCTTTTACACCAAATGTAGAGACTGATATATATACATTATCATCGGCTAGTGTAGATGCCGCACTCGCATCTCAGGGAATCGCTAATATAAAATCTAAATCACATGTATATAGTGCTTATATTTCTGATGTTGTTAATATTCTTCCATCTTTATCGGCTATGGTAGGTTTACGATTAGACGTATTCGATAATGAAGGAGATCTTGCAAACTTTGAAGATGATTATGATCAAACGGCTTTCTCTCCAAAATTTGGGATTTTATATCAACCTATAATGGATAAATTATCTGTATTTGCTAATTATCAAAACGGATTCACTAATGTAGCACCTGCTTTAGTAGGAGATCCGGATGCTGGGCCACAGACGTTACGAACTTTTGATCCAGAGCAGGCTAATCAATTAGAATTTGGTGTTAAGACTAATTTGTTTAATAATCGATTAAATGCTTCGGTGAGTTATTATGATATTAAAGTAAAAGATCGTGTTATTACAGATCCAGCTTCACCTTTCAATAAAATACAAGGAGGAGAAGTAGAAAGTAGTGGTTTTGAAATTGAAGTAAACGCTAGCCCTATTGACGGCCTTAATATTAGAGCAGGCTTTAGTAATAATGATAGTGAAACCACAAAATCTGATAATGCAGAAATATTAAATCGTAGACCATTAGAAGCTGGCCCTGAGACGCTTTATAACTTTTGGACGAGTTATGAATTTCAAAATGGTAAACTAGATGGTTTTGGACTGGGCTTAGGCTTCAACGGTGCGAGTGAGCGCTTTGCAATCAACTATGCATCTACCGGAGAGTTTATTCTTCCGAGTTATACTGTTACTAATGCTTCTATTTTTTATCAGGCTAAAAAATATAGAATTAGCCTAAAATTGAATAATGCATTTAATAAAGAATATTACAAAGGTTGGTCAACTATAACACCCCAATCTCCGAGAGCTATATATGCAAATTTAATATATAAGTTTTAAAATAATCTAATAGAAAACCACTCTAAATATTTTATTTAGAGTGGTTTGGTTTATAAAAATAGAATGATAACAGTTAGTATATTATTAATTTTTTTTGGTAGTTTTTTATTATACCATACCTCAGAAAAGGGACTAATAAGCTATGATTTACCTGCTGAAAAATGGATCCAATTAAACAGAGTCATTTCAAAGGTGATAGCGGTTGTATTTTTATTGACTTCATTGATTATTATCGTTGTCTCTTTTGGAAGAACATCGGGGATACTGTTTTGGCTTTTTTTGATGATGATGATTTTAGGATTAATCATCATTATGGCTCCATTCAAAAAAGTAACATACAAACAGATTTCAGTTTTATTTTTAGGGCTATTAATACTTGAATTAATATTATAAATTATGCCAGCAAATCCAAAATATTTAGATAAATCTCCCTGGCAACAATTTGCTAAAATTTCGGCAGGAATTATAGGAGGCTATATCATTTCTGCATTATTACATATGTGTTTACCACTTTGGTTGCCTAATCCACATGAGATTTTAATTACCTCGATATTTACGTTGTTCATCGTTTGGTGTGCACTTCTAATTGTTCCTTTTTTATTTAAAAATGGATGGAAAGCTTGGTTGCTATATATAGTAATAGCCATAGTATTGTTTGGGATATATTATTTAGGAAATCAAAATAACCCTTTTTTATAATGAGTAAGAGAAATCATAATATATTCTTTAATACACATACTGTGAGCGGTATTGTGATTAGTGTCGCTTTATACATTATATTTTTTGCGGGTGCATTTGCTTTATTTAAAGAAGAAATTGCAATATGGGAAGAAGGAAAATCCATAGGTCATGTTGAAAGAAGTGATATTGATTATGATAGAATATTAAAAACACTTGATGAGCAATATCAATTAACTGGTAGAGATTTACAGCTTAACTTTGGAGAAGATCGTGACCATATTTATGTTTTTATGGGAGCGAGTAAAGACTCGTTGGCATCAGAAAAAGGAAAACAGTCTAATTATTTCTATGTTGATATTAATTCTATCGATACCAAAACGTATCCAGAGCAATATAGTTTGGGAGAGTTTTTATATCGATTACATTTTTTTGCACAACTACCTTCAATTGGGATATATCTAGCTGGTTTTGTAGCATTATTTTTCTTATTTGCTATCGTTACCGGAGTTATTGTTCATTGGAAAAAAATCATTCCTAATTTTTATACATTTAATCCAAAAGCAGTTTTAAAACGTGTTTGGGTAGACGCTCACACTGCTCTTGGAGTAATAGGGTTACCTTTTCAATTCATTTTTGCAGTTACCGGTGCCTATTTTTGTTTAAGTATTTTAGTATTGCTGCCTGCTAATACCTTATATAATAATAATCAGACCAAACTGATGGAGGATTTACGTCCCGAACGAAAAACGTACGAGTGGATTGCTAGAGCAGAAAAAGAAATCCCTAGTTTTAATGCCTTTTCGAAAAAAACAACAAATGATCAGACCGATCTTCACCTAACAAGAGGTATTATAAAAAACTATGGTGGCACCAATATGAAATATGTTTTAATTGGTGAATATGAAGATAATAAACGTTTTATTGGTACGAGTCGCACTGTTCTTGACGTCTTCTCGGGAAAAATAGAAGAACAGAAAAGCCCAGATAAAACAGTTTACTCTGAAGATTTTCAACGTACTATAAGTCGCTTACATTTTGGAGATTATGGTGGGATCCCAATGAAAATTATCTATTTCATTTTAGCAATGATAACGTGTTTTGTTATTATTACCGGAGTTTTAATTTGGATTGAGGCTCGTAATAAAAAGAGCATGACAATTAGCCAAAGATTATATACTGCTAGAGTGGGTCACATTTATTTAGCTATTTGTTTGTCAATGCTTCCTGTAACTGCACTAGCATTTTTATTTGTCAAATTTTCGAATGGCTATTTTGAAGATAAGCAAACTGCGATCTATTACTTCTATTTTATTATATGGTTGATCGCTATTTTCTTTTTTCGATTTAAGAGAGATAATTATGCTACCAATAAATATAGTTTGTTACTTGGAGCCATTTTTGGATTTCTGATCCCGATTAGTAACGGAGTTATATCAGGAAATTGGATATGGAATACGTTTAATCAACATCAATTTGAAATTGTATTGGTTGATGTTCTGTGGGGCATAATTGCTTCAATTTCACTTGTTTTTTACCTTAAGATACAACCAGAAGTAAAAGCACAAAGTTCCTTTGATAAAAATCAGATAGATTATAAAAATATTTCAGCTTTAAAAGCTGAAGAAATTAAAAAAGCTAAAGCAAAACAAAATAGTAGCAATGATATAGAAGCTACTAAATTAGATATAAAAGACGAAAATCATAATTCGATAACCATGAGAACAAAAATTATCATATTGTGGATATTTATTATCCTTGGATTTATATTTCATCACATATATGGATTAGCTAATGTGTTTTTTAAAGAATCGGTGCTTATCGAAGGTTCAACCGGAGAAACACCTTTTTGGGCACATCAGTGGCGTATTTTAATGGAAGGATTGGCCTTCTTATTTGCAGTAATGACTGTGCAAGTATCTAAAAAATGGTTTAGATGGATTTCATTTATTTGGGGAATTATTGTAGCCTTATTTAATGTATATCATGTTATTGAAGCTATTATGCATGAAGCAGCTAACTATTCTGAGATTTTCATATTACTCTTAATGGCAGTTGCGAGTATCTTTCTGGTTATAAATTTAAATAAGTGGAAAAATATTCAAATAGCATAAAATGGTTTCTCAATTTGCAGAAGTAGCAAATGTAGGTGATCAACAATAAAAAAAACCTGGAATTTTTCCAGGTTTTTTTATTCCCGAATTCCTGAATGTAATATAGCCCAAACTGGAGTATATTCTGAACTTGAAGAATTTGTAATTTGTTGTATATCATTTCCATCTATTTTGGTAATAAATAAATCAAAATTATTAGTTGCTATATTAGTAAAGACGATAGCCGAACCGTCGGGAGACCAGGATGATTTAAATCTCCAATACATATTACGATCTTTATAATAATTGTACCTATTGTATGTACTTTGTAGTGTATTGGTTAGATTAATTTGATTTGTACCGGTAATATCCATTCTGTACAGATCTAAATACCCATTTCTATCCGAAAAAAAAGCAATATATTTTCCATCAGGAGATACTGATGGTGCAAAATCATTTCCAGATATATTGTTAGTTAAATTTGTAACTTTTTTACTTTTTAAAGCGATACTGTAGATATCGTTTACACCGTTTTTATTACTATAGAAAATTATATAACGACCATCTGCCGACCATACAGGAATTCTGTTTTCTTCACTCATATTTTTGGTAAGTATTACTTCGTTTTTTCCATTTTTATCGGCTATAAAAATATGAGTGTTTCTTCCAACATTTTTTTCATAAACGATCATATCTCCTTTTGGAGAAAAAACACCATTAGTGTAGTAGCTTGACGAATGACTGAATTTTTTTGTAGAGGTAGTGGTAAGATCATGGATAGCCAGTTTCCAACCACCATAACGATAGGTGTTAAAAAGAATTGTTTTCCCATCTGGTGAAATATCGGGGTTATATTCTCCCATCCCAGATGAATAAGGAATAACTGTTTTTTCGCTAGAATCGTTTGGATCGATACTTAATATAGACCACCCTCTATCATTGCCTTGTTTTCTGGCAAAAAGAATTTTGGATTGAGAATATCCTACAATAGTTATTAAACAGAAAAGAAAGGTTGTTTTAAGTAAATTCATTGATTTTAATTCTCTATTTTTTAAGTAGCAAGTTATCTAACTCTTCAGTATAGGTGTCAATTATTTTATATTGTACATCTATATTCAAACTCTTTAATTTTTTAACTATGTTTTGTTTTACTTGTGATGCATTTTTATCTTTTTTAGTGTAAAACAATCGTATCGGGATTTTTAGTTGTGTCAATAGAGTATATTCTTTATTGTTATAATGCTCCCAATAATTACTAGAGAATAGTGTAAGAGAGGCTGGGGGAGATTCTAAGGCAGTGATATATGTTTGAGCAGGAATACAACCATCTTTATATCCTATAAAATGAATTTTTTGATGTTTTACTTTATAGTTTTTCTTTACGAATTTTAAAAAGTCGTTAAAACCATGATGAATTGGATGACTTAGCCAATCTGGTTCGTTAATAGGAACTTTTGGGACAATAATTATAAAATCATAATTTTTGTGATTCATCCACAGGTTATTTATCGACCAAATCGCTTGATCGTTTTTAGCATCAACAGATGCGAATGCTACTGCTGTATTATATGCTTTGTTGTTATCATAACCTTCGGGAAGTAGTACCGTATATTCAAATGTAATACCATTAAATGCTTTATATCTTTTAAATCCATAGGTCTGTGCAGATAAAAAATTTGTATTTACAAAAAGTGCTACTATGAATATTAAAAATGCTTTCATTTTAAGTTTTTAAGAATGTGAGAACCTTGTTTCACAACAAAATTATAGAAGATGCACTTCTAAAAAAACCGATTTGTGATGAACAGTTGATGATGTGATGGTTGGTTAATTTGGATCATTTTTTTATACCGTATAAAGCAAATTATCACAAAGTTAACGGTCTGTCACAATCTTCTTTCGAAGGGCATATTCCTGTGATAATTTTACATCCGTAAATAAATTATAAAATCATATTTAAAATGTTAAACGGTAAATCTATCAACATGAAAACATTAAAAATTAATCTATGGTTTGTCACTGTTTTACTATTGACAACTTATAGTTATGCGCAGGCTGTGGTAACCACTCCTAAGCGAAGTCCTAGAGCCGAGTTTAGCCAAACTTTTGGTATAACGAAAGTTACTATTGAGTATGGAGCGCCAAAAGTAAAAGTAGCAAGAGGAGACAGAACGGGTAAAGTTTGGGGTCAATTAGTACCTTTTGGATTGCAAAAAATAAATTTTGCTGGTAAAGGAGAAATCCCATGGAGAGCAGGAGCTGATGAGAACACGATTATTACCTTTAGTACAGATGTTAAAGTAGAAGGTAAAGATTTAAAAACCGGAACGTATGGTTTGCATATGATCATTAAAGACGAGAAAAATGTTACAGTGATATTTTCTAAAAACACGAGTTCATGGGGGAGTTTTTGGTATACTCCGAATGAAGATGTTTTGCGGGTGGATGTAGAAATGAGAGACAATGCATTTCATGATGTGTTGAATTATAGTGCAACCAAATTAGATACCAAACAAGCCGAATTTTCTCTAAGTTGGGAAAACAAACAAATCCCCTTTAATGTTAGTGCAGATACGCCAGTATTGGTAACCGATAATCTAAAAGATGAGTTGAGAGGACAATTTGGTTTTGGGTGGAAAGGTAAATTCCAGGCCGCTCAATATCTTACAAGAGTAAACCATGAACCAGAATTGGCATTACAGTGGATAAATGAATCTATTGGAGTGCAGAAAATGTTTCAAAATTTAAGTTTAAAAGCTAATATTCTGTTTCAACAAGGGAAAATAAAAGAAGCTATGCCTCTTTTGGATGAAGCTGCAGACATGGCAAATAATAATCAATTAAATGGATTAGGATATGTACTTATGACTAATAAGCAGTTGGATAAGGCGATATCTTATTTTGAGTTAAATGTAAAACGAAACCCTAAAGATGCAAATGTGTATAATAGTTTGGGTGAAGCATATAAAGCTAAAGGCCAAAACAAAGAAGCCCTTAAAATGTTTAAAAAGTCGAATACGTTAAATCCTCCAAAATTTGTAAAGGATAGTAATGATCAATTTATTAAAGAATTACAAGGAAAATAATTGAATTCTAGAGAATCCAATTTGCTAGAAATTCGTTGATGACAGTGTTATCTAGAGTAGCCGGCAGAAATAATATCTTTTTTGATATCATATTCTTTATTGGCATAGCATAATTTAGAATATCCAATCGAGATCTTATCTGCTGGCTTTATAGTATAAGCTCTTACCATTTCATTTGTGGGATTACCAGGGAAATTAAATGAAGCTTTTACAGCCAAATCAATAGTTTTATCGGTAGTATTTAATAAATACATAGCATCACCGCATTTATTTGCTTCCTTTTCAATTTTTAAAAAGGAAATTGCCTCTTGACCATACAAATCACCATGTGCATCAAAACCACCATTATTGTTATCGTATAGTAAATGGTAAATGTCAATATAGGTTAATTCACTAATATCTTTTGAGTTAGAATTTTCCGAAGCATTTTTTTCATTCTTGCAGCTATGAAATAGTATTAAGAAAGAAGATAAAAAAAAGAAAACTTTTAATTTCATAAAGCGGTAATTTCTATTAAACAAATTTTTATAATAATATATAACTACTTTTAAAAGGAATTTCTAATAACAAATGTATAATTTTTAATTTTGGCGTTTCGTTTTTTAAATCATAAAAACCTTCCTATATCTATAAAAAAGATAGTTTTAGCCGCATTGGCCGTAAGCCTGTTTTTTATTTTAAAAGCGTATACGAATCATTTGATTAATCAATTCAATTATCCGTTTAGCTGGATATTAATTTCTTTAAAAATAGGTATCGCATATTTACTTTGGGTAGGTTTGACACCGCTTGTATATTCTCTGGTAAAAATGCTACAAGATAATAGTACAACTGTTCTATATAAGATTTTAATGTTTACAACAGGTTGTATTGTATTAGCTGTTTTTCATCAAATTTTGAGTTCACGAATAGATGATTTTATAAATTACCTTAATAATGGTTATATGAAATCTTTTTTTGGCCGTAATAGTATAACAGTACTTGTTGTAGGAAGTTTCTCAAGTTTTATAGAATTGCTTGTGATTATTGCTTCTTTTTTAGCTTTGGATTATCAAAAAAAATATATACGAAATCAAAAAGAATTAATTGCGGCACAGTTAAATGCATTACGAATGCAATTGCAACCACATTTTTTGTTTAATACTTTACACTCTATAGCTGCGATGATAGATATTGATACTAAAAATGCACAAAAAATGTTAAGTAAACTAGGTGGTTTATTGCGTAATGTATTAGAATATGATGCAGAACAAATGGTAACGGTTGTCGATGAATTAAACTTTATTAAAAATTATTTAGATTTAGAACAAGTTCGTTATCAAGACAGAGTAACCATAGATTATGATATTTCTGATGATGTTTTGGATATAAAAATTCCGAATATGATTTTTCAGCCTTTAGTAGAAAATGCTGTAAAATACGGGATAATGCCAACGATCGATGATGGTAAAATAGTCATTACAATTAAGCAAGAACATTGTAAAACGTTACAAGAAAATGCTTTGGTTTTGCAAATTACAAATACGTATAATTCTAAAAGTACTATAGAGAAACCAATAGGTACAGGAGTTGGATTAGTGAATATTAGAAAAAGATTGCAGCAATTTTATCAAAATCGTTTTGTGTTTACATCATATTTTCAAACTAAAGAATTATATGTCGCAAGAATCACAATACCAATTATTACATAGTTATGAGATTACGATACATGATTATAGATGATGAATATTTAGCCAGACAGCGTTTAATTAAGTTGTTAGAAAATTTTGAAGATATTACATTGGTTGGAGAGTGTAGAAATGGAAATGAGGCAATAGAAAAAATTACATTAAAAGAACCCGATTTAATCTTTTTAGATATACAAATGCCAGATATGAATGGGTTTAATGTTATTTCTAGATTGCAACATAAGCCTTATGTGATATTTACTACAGCATATGATACTTATGCATTAAAGGCCTTCGAGATAAATGCTGTTGATTACCTTTTAAAACCGTTTGATGAAGAACGACTACATATTACTTTAGACCGAGTTTTTGAGCTTAAAAAAAGAAAAAAAGCATCAAACTTAGAAGATAAGATTAAAAAACTGATCAGTAATTATGAGTCTAAATCTTCTGATTTCTTAAATGAGATTATAATCCATGAAAAAGGCAGAGATGTCGTCATTAGGATAGATGATATCATCTATTTCAAAAGTGATGGTAATTATGTGCAAATTATTACGCAAGACAAAAGGTATCTGCACAGAATAACAATGAATGCTTTATTTGATAGCTTAGATACATTTCAGTTTTTAAGGATTCATCGTTCTCTAATTGTCAATAAAATATATATAAAATCTTGTAAGTATGCCAATAATAATGAGTATCTGTTAAAGCTAAAAAACAATGAAGAACTCATCTCTTCAAGGTCATATAAGCCTTCGATTTCTGATTATTTATCTACATTAGAAACATAATTTTCTTCCTGTTAATAACATTTTTAATAACTCATTTTTATTAATTTAAAAGGAGAAGTTTCTACTCTTATCTTTATAAAAGATAAAAAGGTCTTTTAATAGTGTAATAATGAATTTTTATGATTTTCATATAGTGCTTCAGGAAGTACCAGGGGAAATAAGTATATGTTTTAGTATTTCTGGATGCCCTTTAAGGTGTAAAGGATGTCATTCGCCTTTTTTATGGAAAAAGGGGAGTGGAGAAAAATTAACTAAAAAAAAATATGAAGATATACTCGATAGGTATTCTGGATTTGCCACCTGTGTTGTTTTTATGGGAGGAGAATGGCACAAAAAGGAATTGATAAATTATCTGAAATGTGCTAAAGCCAAAGGATATGAAACCTGTCTTTATACAGGATTAGAAGAAGTAGATGATAAGATTTTAGTTCAATTAACCTGGATTAAAACCGGAAGGTGGAACCAATCTCTGGGAGGATTAGATAGCGAAACCACCAATCAAGAATTTATAGAAGTAAAAACCAATAAACGACTTAATTACTTATTTATTAAAAATTAAAAACTCATGATACGACTTTCAGATGATCAAATAGCAAATAAAATTGATTTTATAACCCATTATTTGGATTCTACAAATGCAGCAGATGGATCCAAAGTAGATGCTAATGCCAATGTGACTTCAAAAAACATTGCGACAATGGAAGCAGAGTTAAATAAAGATATTAATATACAAGTAAATAGAGCCCTGGTAAAACAAAAAATAGCTACTCTGTTTAGCGATGATCTGGCCGAAGAATATTCCAGACAGATAGAATCTCATGAAATTTATGTGCACGATGAGACTTCATTAAAACCATATTGTGTTTCTATAAGTATGTATCCATTCTTATTAGACGGACTCACAAAATTAGGAGGCGAAAGCAAAGCTCCAAAACACCTCGAGAGTTATTGTGGTGAGTTTGTTAACCTTGTCTTCGCAGTAAGTTCTCAGTTCGCCGGGGCATTAGCTACCGTAGAGTTTTTGATGTATTTTGATCATTTTGCTGTTAAAGATCTTGGAGAAGATTATTTACAGACCCACGAAAAACGTATTGCGAATCATTTACAACATGTAGTTTATGCGGTTAATCAACCCGCTGCTGCAAGAGGTTATCAATCCGTATTCTGGAATATTTCTCTATATGATGAAGCCTATTTTAATAGCATGTTTAGTGATTTTGTATTTCCCGATATGACCAAACCAAAATGGGAAAGCGTAAAAAAATTACAAAAATTCTTCATGAAATGGTTTAATAAGGAGCGAAAAAGAGCCGTACTTACTTTTCCTGTAGTTACTGCCGCAATGCTTGTAAAAAATAACGCTCCTGTCGATAGAGAATTTACCGAAATGTGCGCACAAGAATTAAGTGAAGGAAATTCTTTCTTTATTTACCAATCCGAAAATGCAGATAGCTTAGCATCTTGTTGTCGTTTACGAAATGAAATTAGTGATAATACCTTTAGTTATTCTTTAGGTGCAGGAGGGGTAGCAACAGGATCTATAAATGTAATCACTCTTAACATGAATCGGCTGATTCAAAAAAAGACTGATATTGTTGAAGAAGTACAAAAGATTCATAAATACCAGGTTGCTTACAGAAAACTTATAGACGAATATAATGAAGCGGGATTATTGCCTGTTTATCAAGCAGGCTTTATAGCATTAGACAAACAATTTTTAACAGTAGGGATTAATGGTATGGTAGAAGCCGCCGAGAGCCAGGGAATCGAAGCAAGCAATAACACTACATATAAGAATTTTGTGAATACCTATCTAAAAGCAATTTATCAAGAAAATAGAGCAGCAAAAGAAAAATATGGATATATGTTTAACACAGAATTTGTTCCTGCTGAAAATCTGGGGATAAAAAATGCAAAATGGGATAAAGAGGATGGATTATTTGTCCCCAGAGATTGCTATAACTCATATTTCTATGCAGTCGAAGATAATAAAGTAAATTCTCTGGATAAAATAATGTTACATGGTAAAGAAATTATACAATATCTGGATGGCGGCTCTGCACTTCATCTTAACCTTGAAGAGACTCCCAACAAAGACGGATTTATAAAACTAATTCATGCAACAGCTGCTGCAGGATGTAACTATTTCTGTTTTAATATAAGAATTACAATATGTAATGAATGCTCACATATAGATAAGCGCACTTTGTTTGTATGCAATGACTGTGGTTCTCACAATGTAGATCATGCCACCCGGGTAATAGGATATTTAAAACGAGTATCTAATTTTAGTTCTGATCGACAGAGTGAACATCAATTAAGACATTATCATACGCAACATGCGAAACCTAATTTGGTTAATAAAAGAATTGAAGTTTTGACAGAAAAACAACCAGAATATGAAATTGATCGACATGCTTAAAATATAGAAGTTATTAAAACATGATAATTGTCATATTTAGTTCTGATTCCATTAGTGATTTTTGACAGATATATGTATTAGGTTTAATACTATTATTGGTAGCATGATGCTATAGTTCCAATACATATGAATTAACCGGTACTAAACTTAATTCGTTATAATGAAACTACATTCATTTCACATTCCTGTAATGGGAATAGGCTTTACTATTGATACTCCATTAAAAGTTTCTCACCTGGGAATAGATTCTGTTATTTCATTGGTTGATGACATTCTATTAGAAAAACTAAGAAAGATGTATTGTGATACATTCGAAATGCCATATAATGAAATCACAGAAAGTATAGAAGATTTTAGAGCTAAGAGGATTACTTCTTATCTTAATTTGATGAATGATCTTGCAGAAAGAAAGTTTAATCAACTTAAAAATATTACAACAGAATGTAGTAATGAATTGAAACAATATTTCAATATTTTACCAGATACTTCAATACTAAAGCAGCGATTTAAAGGGTTAGCATCCAATGATTTCAATTTTAAAGGGATCAAGGATTTAATAGAAGCCAATTTATCGATGGGCAGTATTGATGTAAATATCATGACCAAAGTTGATAAAGAGAACTATCAAAAAAAAGAGAAACTATCTTCTAAGTACAATGATGCTCATGCAGCACTTAGAGGATATGCCAATAGCGATTTATCTTCATCAGTAATACTTTCTGCAGGAATGAACCCCAGATTGTATAGTTATATGGAAGAGTTTGAAGATTTTTATCCAAACGAGAACGGAGAAATTAAAAAGAAAATAGTTTTAAAAGTAAGTGATTATAGGTCTGCGCTGATACAAGGGAAATTTTTGGCGAAAAAAGGATTGTGGGTTTCAGAATATAGAATCGAATCCGGACTTAATTGCGGGGGTCATGCATTCGCAACAGATGGATATCTTATGGGGCCAATATTAGCTCAGTTTAGAGATCAGAAAGAAGAATTGATTTCTGAAATACATAAGATTATAGCAGAGGTATGGTCTCGTAAAAACCGACATGTTCCGCAATCTCCTTTACCTGTTAAAATCACAGCCCAGGGTGGGGTGGGTACAGCAGAAGAGCATCAGTTTTTATTAGAGCATTACAAGGTAGATTCAGTAGGGTGGGGAACTCCATTTCTTTTGGTACCAGAAGCAACAACAGTCGATAATAGTACATTAGATAAATTAGTAAAAGCCAAAGAAGATGATTTATATCTAAGTGATATCTCTCCTTTGGGAATACCATTTAATAGCCTAAAAGGAAATACAAAAGATCAGGAAAAGTTAACTTTAGTAGAAAAAAACAGGCCTGGTAGCTCATGTCCTAAAAAATTTGTTGCTCTAAATAAAGAATTTACAGAAAAAGGGATATGTACAGCATCACGACAATATCAACATATAAAAATCAAGGAGCTGGATAAAAAAGGTCTTTCTCAGGAAGATTATCAAAGAGAATTTGATCAAATCACAGAAAAATCATGCACCTGTGTTGGTCTGGGAACTTCTGCATTACTGAAATATAACTTAGATACTAAAGTTGAGGGAGAAGGAGTTTCGATATGCCCCGGACCCAATATGGCCTATTTCTCTAAAATTATGAGTTTAAAAGAAATAACAAGCCATATTTATGGAGAATCTGATGAGGTTGTGCGAGCAGATCGACCTAACATGTTCATAAAAGAACTTAACATTTATATAGATTATTTAAAAGATAAGCTTGAAGAAACAAGGCATTCTATAAATGATAAACAGAAAAAATATTTGTCAGTATTTGTCAAAAACTTAAAAGAAGGAGTTTCTTATTATGAAAACATTTTTGGAAGTATAAAAATAGCTTTTGAAAATTCTAAATCTCAAATTTTAAATGATTTGGATAATAGCAAAACGACTTTAAATCAAATAAACTCAGAAATTGATGATTTGTAAATGATATCTAGGTAAAGCTATTATTTTAGATCAAATCCTTTTAAAGAAATTACGGTTCCTTCTACTTCAATTTCCTCAACAAGTTTAGAAATCGTTTTATCTCTAAATTCATTTAATATTTTTTTCTTGAATGGAGATACGGTAGAATGTACAGGACATGGATTTTTATCGCTGCATTTTGATAGCCCTAAAAAACATTTATCAAATTTATGGGTACCATCGATGCAACAGATAACATCCCAAACTGATTTCTCTTTATTTTTTTTATCCAGAAAAAACCCACCCCCAGGACCTTTAGTAGAGGAAACCAACTTATTAGAGGTTAATTGCCTTAATAATTTGGCCAAAAAAGGTTGAGGAGTCTCTAATTCTTCGGCAATTTTTTTTACTCCTATTTTATGAGTCTCATCAGAGTGTATTGCTAGATAAAGGATTGCTCTTATAGCATATTTACAAGCGTTAGATAGCATAATAGCTTTTTTTTAGATCAAATATAATAAAAAAGATCGTTTTGTCTTTTTTGTGACTTTTATCATATTTTTCTTCTTGTAATAGGAGCTATATTTGCCGCATGAAAAGTACGGTAATTCTATTCGTTGCTCTCCTGATGCTTATCAAGCCTCTTTGGCCAGTAGGAGAGTATATCATGAATTATGATTACATCGTAAAAAACCTCTGTATAAATAAAGATAGGCCTAGATTAAAGTGTGATGGTAAATGCTATTTAAAAAAACAATTAGCCAAAGAATCCGACTCAGAAAATAATCCATTCAAAGACAAAAAATCTAAGAATGAGATTCAGCATATTGTTTTTTTTCAACTATTACTTGATTTCGATTTAAAAAATGAACCAGAAAACACAGTTGAGAACAATTATAAAACTACACAAGAAATAATTTCCAAATTACTTATTACAGATATTTCTCCACCTCCAGAGTTTGGGTAATTCAATATGAACTCATTTGTACTTTTTGTTTTAAACAAAAATTTAAGATTTTTTGCCATGATGAATCCTTTTTTGAGAAGCATAGCTATAGCTAGGTTATGAAAAAAAGTAAAAATTAAAGTGAATAAGAAAAATTTGCAGCAAAAAATAAAAGCTTACATGAGTTCAACGAGTGTATGGGTTATAAAGGTATAGTATACCTCAATCATGTGTACACAAACTTATTTATATGTTGAATTATTTCTAAAATATATTCTAATGAAAACCAATATTGGTGTGACCTCTTTGTATAGGATTTTGAGGGCACCGTTTAAAAGGGTAAATATGCTATGGTATATCCTGCTTTTTCAAATTACCCCCGGTTGGGTTAATGCCCAGGAAGAAATCCTAAACAAAGAGCCAGATACTATTATGCCTATCAATCTGGAAGAAGTGATTTTGATATCTGCCAGAAAAGAATTGGATTATCAAAAACAACCCAAACCATTATCGTCGTTAGATGAATACCTGGAGCTTTCACAAAAAGTGAGTATGATAAAACGAGGAGCCTATGCTTGGGAACCTGCGCTAAATAATATGACATCAGAAAGACTTTCTGTTACTATTGATGGGATGCGAATCTTTGGTGCGTGTACAGATAAAATGGACCCTATTACCTCTTATGTAGATGTATCCAACCTTGCTAAAGCCCATGTTGCATCGGGACAACAAGGATCAGAATATGGAAACTGTATAGGAGGCGCAATAGATCTGGAGTTAGATAAAAGCAATTTTAGAGAAACAGGATTCAAAGCAAGTTTAGAAGATGGATTCGAAACCAATAACCAATTAGTGGTTCTGGGGGCAGAAGCCAATTATTCAAATTCTGATTTTTATGTAGATGGAGATATCATTTATCGCAAAGCGGAAAACTATACCGCAGGAAATGGAGAAGAAATCAATTTTTCTCAATATACAAAGTATAATGTTTCTGTTAATGCAGGGTATAAGATTGATAAAAACAAGGTACTTACAGCAACTGCTATTTATGATGAAGCACGAGATGTAGGGTATCCTGCATTACCCATGGATGTTTCTTTGGCACGTGCAATTATTGCATCTATAGGTTTCGAACAAAATACTATAGGTGTATTTAGCGATTGGAAGTCGAAAGTGTACTTTAATAAAGTTACTCATGTGATGGATGATTCTCAAAGACCAGATGTACCTATTCGAATGGATATGCCGGGATGGAGTGATACATATGGGTTTTTCTCTGAAGTGAATTTGAAAACCAAAAAACAACACTTTTTGATGAAATGGGACGGATTTTACAATAAATCTCTTGCAGAAATGACAATGTACCCCAATAATCCCAATGAGAACCCTATGTTTATGCTTACTTGGCCTGATGTACGAACTTGGAATACAGGTTTATATGCTGAAGATAAGATCAGTTTTAAAAAAAGTTCTTTAAAGCTATCTGCGAGATTAGCTGTGCAAAACAATACTATAGCTGATGATTTTGGACTTAACAGTCTCAGAATCTTTTATCCAGAGATGGAAGAATCCAAAACACGTTTTCTTAAAAGTGCTTCGCTGCAATATCATAAACATTTAGAGCCTATTCATATCAATGCTGGACTGTCTTATGGAGAACGAGCACCATCAGTATCAGAAGGATATGGATTTTATCTTTTTAACAGTTTTGATAATCACGATTATATTGGTGACCCTAACTTAAAAAATGAACAATCTATAGAGACTAATGCTAAAATTTCGTTAGAAAAATCCAAATTAAAAATTGCTCTGGAAGGAAATATTTTTCGAATGCCTAATTACATTATTGGTGAGGTAAATGAATCGCTTAGTACTATGACAATTGGTGCTGATGGAGTAAAAATATATGAAAACCTAGAGTATGCCGATTTGATTAATGTGTCTTTGAGTACAGAATACAAAATCATACCAGAACTTGGATGGTCTGCTTCGGTATCCTACCATCAGGGAAAAGATGATACCAATCGCAATTTGCCTTTTATAAGTCCTATATCGTATCGATCCGGGATTCAGTATAATAAAAGGAGTTTTTCAGGAGAAGTTACCATGAAAGGTGCTGGAGATCAAATAAATTTTAATCCAGAATTTGGAGAAGATAAAACATCGGCCTACATCATTTTTTCTCTAACTCTAGGAAAAACCTTTTACCTAAATAACGATGTGGTATATGCCAAGGCAGGTGTAGAAAATATTTTTGATGAATACTATTCAACGTATACAGATTGGAAAAATGTTCCTCGAATGGGGCGTAATTTCTTCATCACATTTTCATACAAAGTCAATTAAAAAAACATAATTAAAAATAAACAAATGAAAACCATAAAATTAATTTTTACAGTAATCATACTTTCAACCATTTTTGTCTCATGTAGTTCTGATGATGACGAAATGATAGTAAATCCTATGGAAGGATTTAACCTGGTAACTTCTTTTGATGCTAACAATCATTCTATAGAATTGTATTCTAAGAAGAACGATTTTAGCATTGGATATAATGAAGTGTACATACGTATTAAAGATATGGCGACAAAAAATTATGTTTCTCTATCCGAAATTTCTTGGATGCCTATGATGCATATGACACAAATGGAACACTCTTGTCCAAAATCTACCTTGACTGTTACCGAAGACAAGACGGTTTCTAAAGGGTTCTTGGTTTTTCAAATGCCAGGCAATGCAGATGAATATTGGGATCTTACCATTACCTATAAAATTAATGGAGAAGAATTCACGACAAAGAAAACCATAGATGTAATATCACCGGCAGATGGTAAGCAAAAAGTAAACACATTCATGGGTAGTGATGGTACTCGCTATATTTTGACTATGACTGGACCGGTAGATCCAAAAGTTGCAGTAAATGATTTTAGTGCGATGCTTTTTAAAATGGAAAATATGATGACTTTTCCTGTAGTAGAAAATTATAAAATTACAGTAGATCCTCGAATGCCTAGTATGGGTAATCATAGCTCGCCAAATAATGAAGATTTGAGCTATGATGGTACATCAAAAATGTACAATGGAAAATTATCACTAACCATGACAGGGTATTGGAAAATTAACTTGAAATTATTAAACGAATCTCAAGAAGTACTAAAAGGAGAAGACGTTACCGCGGATAACCTTGAAAGCAGTTTATTTTTTGAAATTGAGTTTTAAATTTCTCTTTTCTTTTTATGAAATGAGCCATAACAATAGAGTGAATACCAGCCGGGATGTTCAATGGTGAATTCCATATGACAATTAAAAAACAATAAAAAAGAACAGATGAAAGGCCACTCGAAAGAGAGGCCTTTTTTATGATATATAAATGTGCTGTATGGTGAAATAACATAAAAAAGACTTTTTTGTCTTTAATTATGACTTTTGTCATAGTATTCATATTCAAAGACCTCTATTTTTCGCGATGTAATGAATAGTATTGTAAAAGTGGAGTTAAAAGAAAAAATAAACAAAATAAAAGAAGAAAAAAATGCTGTAATCCTTGCACATTATTATCAACGGCCAGAAATACAAGAGGTTGCTGATTATGTTGGAGATAGTTTAGGACTATCCCAAAAAGCAGCAGAAATTGATGCAGATATTATTGTCTTTGCAGGTGTGCACTTTATGGCAGAGACTGCGAAAATCCTTAACCCTGCAAAAAAAGTAGTTTTACCAGATTTAACCGCCGGTTGCTCATTAGCAGATTCCTGCCCTCCCAATGCATTTGGTTCTTTTGTAGCATCATATCCTGATCATATTGTGATTACCTATATCAATTGTTCGGCAGAAATTAAAGCAATGAGTGATTTGGTTTGCACCTCTTCTAATGCACTTAAAATTGTAGAATCGGTACCAAAGGATACCCCTATTATTTTTGCTCCGGATAAGAATCTGGGTAAATACATCATAAAACAAACCGGTAGAGATATGTTGCTTTGGGACGGTAGTTGTATAGTACACGAAGCATTCTGTATCGATAAATTATTGGATTTGTATCAAGACAATCCTGGGTCGGTAATTATAGCACATCCAGAATCTGAAGAGCATATTTTGAAAACCGCAAAGTATATAGGCTCTACTGCCGGAATGATAAACTATGTAAAAGAACATCCAAAAGAGAAATTTATAGTAGCTACAGAGGCAGGTATTTTACATGAAATGAAAAAGGAAGTACCAGATACAATCTTGATTCCGGCTCCGACCGAAGAAGATAACACTTGTGCTTGTAGTGAGTGTAGTTATATGAAGGTGAATACGCTTCAAAAATTGTATGATTGCTTGCTTAATGAAACCCCCGAAATAAATGTAGCCGAAAATGTGAGACAAAAAGCATTAACTCCAATTGTTCGAATGTTAGAACTTTCCAAATAAAAGGATGATGATATCGGTAGATTATTTAGTAATTGGATCAGGTGCAGCTGGATTAACTTTTGCAGTTAAAATAGCAGAAAAATTTAAAGATAAAAAAGTTTGTATAGTCACAAAGGCAGATGATGACGAATCTAATACAAAATATGCCCAGGGAGGTGTAGCTGTTGTATTAGATACCGAAGAAGACTCTTTTCAAAAACATATACAAGATACTTTGATTGCCGGTGATGGTTTATGCAATCCTGAAGTAGTTAAAATGGTCGTTAAAGAAGGTCCCAAAAGACTTAACGATCTAATACAATGGGGTGCTAATTTTGATTTAGATTATAATGGGAATTTAGACCTTGGTAAAGAAGGAGGACATTCTGAATATCGTATTGTTCACCATAAAGATATTACAGGTCGCGAAATAGAAACAGCATTACTAGCTCGTATTCATCAATTGCCAAATGTTAACATATTGAGTCATCATTTTGCGATCGATCTGATCACAGAACACCAATTACAAATACAAGATCACGAAAATATTTCTTGCTATGGAGCTTATGTTCTGAATCAAAAAACAGGAGAAATAAAAACGATAAAAGCTACAGTAACATTATTAGCAACAGGAGGCATTGGCAAAATATATGGTCATACTACTAATCCGGTTATAGCAACAGGTGATGGCATTGCGATGGCATACAGAGCAAAGGCAAGAATTAAAGATATGGAATTTGTTCAGTTTCACCCAACAGCATTATACGAGGATAAAGATGGGCAATCGTTCTTAATATCTGAAGCAGTAAGAGGTTTTGGTGCATATTTACGAAGTAAGAATGGACATAGGTTTATGTTAGATTATGACTCAAGAGGAGAACTTGCTTCCCGAGATATAGTCTCAAAAAGTATAGATAACGAACTTAAAAAATATGGGGATTCTTGTGTTTATTTAGACTGTACACATCTTCAGATAGAGGATTTTAAAAAACATTTCCCCACAATTTATAAAAAATGCACAGCTAATCATATTAATGTAGAAAAAGATTGGATTCCGGTAGTTCCTGCATCTCATTATTTATGTGGCGGTATTGAAGTTGACAAAAATGGAATGACATCTGTTCAGAATTTATTTGCCTGTGGAGAATGTTCCAGAACAGGCTTGCATGGAGCAAACAGGTTAGCTTCAAACTCTTTGTTAGAAGCTTTAGTATATGCGCATAACAGTTACAAATACCTATGTTCTAATGTTGTACAATCGGTTTCAATATCTATTCCTGATTGGAATGACCAGGGAACTCATGTCAATGAAGAACACATTATCATAAAACATAATACCAGGCAATTACAGGCCTTGATGAGAGACTATGTAGGTATTGTACGTAGTAACCACCGTTTGATAAAAGCAAAAGAACATTTGGATTTAATGTATAGAGAAGTAGAAGAACTATATAAGGATTCGAAGATAAACACAGCATTATGTGAATTACGAAACATGATTAATATTGCACACTTGATTATTGGACAATCTTTAGAAAGAAAAGAAAATAAAGGAGGATATTTTAATATAGATAATAGTGCTTTTCCAGAAATTACAGAAATACAGAACCCCCTAATATAGTATGATATGACGAATGAATTAATTAAAAAAAGTATAGCCAAAGGGATTTCCTATACAGCATATGTTGAACTAATGAATCGTCTTGTTGAAGAAGAAAGTACAACAGGAATAGAACAGGTTAAGCAACGTATAGACTTTACCAAATTAAATACAAGTAGAATACGAAGGCTTGATAAGACTCTTGTCATACCAGAGCCATCCAAACAAGTTTTTCGAGATATGAAAGAAAAACAAACCTGGCTTGTTCTTATAGAAAGTTGGTGCGCAGATGGAGCACAAACCATTCCTGTTTTAAATAAAATAGCAGAAGCTTCACCTGCAATTGATTTGAAAATTTTATTACGAGATGATAATCCTGAGTTTATGGATCTTTTTTTAACAAACGGAACACGCTCTATACCTAAACTAGTGATAGTAGATCATAATAGTAACGTTTTAAATACATGGGGTCCAAGATCACAAGTAGCTACTAATATGGTTCTGGCTTACAAAAAGGAAAACGGAAAAATAGATGACACTTTTAAAAAATCTCTACAAGTTTGGTATAATAAAAATAAAGGAGAAGCTATTATTAATGACCTTGTGAATATAGTTGAAGACTCACTTACGTTAGAAAAAGATTTTGATAAATAGATCTTGCTTATTGATAAAAAACTTCCGGAAAATCGTTTTTCCGGAAGTTTTTTAAATGGTATTAATCTTCAACAGAAGACTTTGATCCTTCTACAATCCTCTTTTCCATTTCTATTGCTTTTGGAAATAAAATATTATTCTCTAGATGGATATGTAAATGTAAATCCTTTTCAAATTCTTCTAACATTGAAAAAGTAACATTATAGGTATTACAAGCATCTTCGGGAGGAGTATAATTATTCGATAACCCTGAAATTTTACGAAACCGTACTCCTTCGTTATCGTGTTCCTGCATCATCATCGAAATAGGATTCTCTACAGTTCCAAAATGTGGAGGTTGCACGTTATGATTTTGTTCCAGGTTTTTCACCATTTTTCTAACAAAAGGAAATAGTATAATTTCCTCTTTTTTCATATGTTGTGCAAGTTCACCAGAGGCTTCACTAAATAGAGTATGAATTTCTAGCAACTCTGGATGGCGCCCTCCATGTACTTTGCAGAGTTTTTCTAAATACTGACGTAGTATCGGGATCTTTTCCTCTACATAACGGTGATGTTTCTTTTCTATATAATCTGCTAATAGATCAAGTGGCCAGGATTGATAATCAATAACAATATCATCTTTTTGAGTTAAAACGTCGTTCAAATTCTCTAGAAGGGTTTCAACTTCAATTCCGTTTTTGTTGCAAACCTCTTCCAATGTTCTATCTCCTCTACAGCAAAAATCAATTCCATATTTTGAAAAAACGGTAGCAGTTCGATAATCTTTAGCAACGAATTGCCCTACCTTGGTTTTTATTAGTGTATCCATAATTTATTTATTTAATGTTTTTTTATTTTTTAATGTTAAATCAAATACAAACCAACAAATGGTTACCATACCAATTGCAAAAATGATATCCCCTATAGATCGTAACCATTTTAGGATGATCATTCCCGGATGTTGCATAAACTCGGCAGAACGAGCATACCACATTCCATGTTCTATACTTTCAAGTGCTTGCCATACACCCATAGGTAATAAGCTTAATAGTGCCATAGCTAATAATCCAATATTTAAAGACCAAAAGGAGATTTTTAGTAATTTTTCATTCCAGTGTACATCCCTATAAAGGCTTCTTAGAACAAATAACATTAACCCGATCCCTAAGGTTCCGTATACTCCATATAAAGCAGTATGACTGTGAAGAGGTGTAGTATTTAATCCCTGTACATAATATAATGCAATCGGCGGGTTGATGATAAAACCAAAAATACCTGCCCCAAGAAAATTCCAAAAGGCTACAGCAACCATAAAATATATGGGCCACTTATAATCTTTAAGCCAACGTGTTGCTTTAGACAATTTGTAATTGTGATATGCTTCGTAACCAATAAGTGTAAGAGGTACGATTTCTAGTGCACTAAATGTTGCTCCCAAAGCCATTACAGCAGTAGGAGTTCCTGAAAAATAAATATGATGAAAAGTTCCTAAAATTCCACCAGATAAAAATATTATAGTGGCAAACAATACATTGTGTATTGCTGTTTTTGTTTTTAGAAGTCCTAATCGTACAAATAAAAAGGCGATAACCACAGTAGCAAAAACCTCAAAAAAGCCTTCTACCCATAGATGTACAACCCACCATCTCCAATATTCGGCTATTGCCAGATTGGTTTGTCTACCCCACATAAGTCCTGCTCCGTAGAACATAGCTATGGCAATACAGGATATCAAAAACATGATAATGAGATTTTTTTCTTCGGTTTTTTTCTTCAATACAGGCAATAGTGGTCTGGCCATTAAGGCTAACCATAAAAATAACCCTATAAGTAGAAAAATTTGCCAAAACCGACCCAGATCAACATATTCATACCCCTGATGACCAAACCAAAAGTTTTCTACGAGATTTAGTTTTTGCATTACCCCAAGCCATTGTCCAAACATTGAACCTGCTACAATAATTAAAAGAGCAATAAATAGAAAATTAACACCAAATACTTGAAATTTTGGATCTTTACCAGATATCGAGGGAGCAATATACAATCCTGTTGCTAACCACGCAGTAGCTATCCAAAAGATAGCCAATTGAGTATGCCAGCTACGAGTAACCGAGTAGGGTAGAATCTGATCCAAAGGGATGCCATAAAAGCCATCTCCTTCTACACCATAATGTGCAGTAACAATACCTAACAACATTTGCACAACCATAAGAAGGCTTACTACCCAAAAATATTTTTTTACCAGGTGCATAGAAGGAGTTATTCCTTGTCTTAATAAAGGATCTTCTACTGGAGCAGGAATATGTTCATCTTCTCCCGATTTCACATGATAAAATACCATTATTCCGATAGACATAATCAAAAGAACAATACTCACTCCCGACCAGGTAAATAGACTTTTGGTAGGCACATTACCCACTAATTCTTCTGCAGGCCAGTTATGAGTATAAGAAATATTCTCGTCTGGTCTTTGTGTAACTGTTGCCCAGGTCGCCCAAAAGAAAAATGCATTCATTTTTTGCATGCGTTCTTCATTTTTAATAGTATTTTTTGGGATAGCATAGTCTGATCGTAACTGATCAAATTTGGGATCATCGGTAAACAAACCTTTATAGTAACTGCTTAAATACTGTATTGCCCGAATCCTTTCTTCTGAAATGGTGATCGATTTATTTGTTTCATTATACGTATTAGCTCGTAGGTCTTTTTGTAATCGCACCTTTAAAGCAGCTTGTTGCTCTGCATTTATGAGCTTATAGTTTGCATTAAAATCTCTTTGTGCGTAAATATCTAAGATAAATAGGGCCTCTCGATGAAGCCAGTCTGCTGTCCAATCTGGAGCGACATAAGCACCATGCCCCCAAACTGACCCTATTTCCTGCCCACCAATACTTTGCCAAATATTTTGCCCATCTTTAATCTGAGAATTAGTAAAAATAATATCGCCACTGGGCGAAATAATTTTGTCGGGTATGGGTGGCGCTTTTTGATAAATCTCGTAACCGTAATACCCTAATACACTAAAGGAGAGAAGTAATACTGCTGCAAGTCCCAGCCATAATTTTTTTTCTTTTTTCATGAGATAGTAGTTAAAATTTTAATTCGGACAATTTTATCCTATTTAATAATAAATTTTTTTAGGTTCTTAAATATGAAGCTCCGGATTTGATCCCAAGAGCTAATTCTTCGAGGTTGGTGGATTCCAACATTTTCTTTAATTCTTCTCTTACTGCAGCAAATTTATGATGAACAGGGCATGGATGATCTTCTGAGCATTTATTAAGACCCAGACCACAGCCAATATAAATACTATCCCCATCTATGGCATCAACAATTTCTGCAAGTTGTATGGATGCTATTTTATGTTTTTCTATTTCGAAACCGCCAGTGGCACCTTTTACAGAATTAACTATATTGTTTTTAGCTAGTTTTTGAAGAATCTTTGCAGTAAATGCTTCTGGCGAATTAATTTTGGCAGCGATATCTTTGAGACTTACTCGCTCTCCTTGATAAGATTTTAAGGCGATAAAAATAGCAGCTTTAATTCCGTATTCGCAGGCTTTCGAAAACATTCTATTCAAAAATTGGTTACACTGCAAAATTAGCAATTATTTAATTAGGATAAAAGTATCCGAATTAAATAATTGCAAAACTTTTATACTTAGATTTTAATAAAAGATTAATTAGTCCGAAAATATGATATTTATCATATTTCATGTGCTATAGTAATTCTTATTTTTACAAAATAAAAGACAAAAAAGTCTTTTATTAAAAGTTAAATAGTAAGAATATGAAATCAAAAAAATCATTTGTATTGTTATCTAGTACAGGATTGTTTATAGGCGCCCTATTAATGATCCTATCTGCCTGCTCACAAAATAAGGAAGCAGAGGCAAAGAATTACCTGGGGGCAGAAGGTATTCCTGTAAGTCAGGAAATGATTGCCGAATTAACTTCACCTCCTAATGTTCCCGGACCTACAGGAAGAAGAAAAGCGAAGAAACTCATAGTAAATATGGAGGTCTTAGAAGAAGAAGGAGAGATGGCAGATGGTGTAAAATATGTGTATTGGACATTTGGAGGTTCGGTACCAGGAAGTTTTATAAGAACAAAAGTTGGGGATGAAGTAGAGTTTCACTTAAAAAATCACCCAGATAACAAACTACCCCATAATATAGACTTACACGCCGTAACGGGCCCAGGGGGTGGTGCAACTTCTTCTTTTGTAGCTCCTGGACACGAAGCTCAGTTTTCTTTTAAAGTGCTAAACCCGGGCTTATATGTATACCACTGTGCAACAGCTCCGGTAGGAATGCACATCGCTAATGGGATGTATGGGTTAATACTTGTTGAGCCCGAAGAAGGCCTTCCTCCGGTAGATAAAGAATATTATGTAATGCAAGGGGATTTTTATACCAAAGGAGAGAATGGAGATAGAGGATTGCAGCCTTTTGATATGAAAAAAGCTGTAGATGAAGATGCAGATTATGTGGTTTTTAATGGAAAAGTTGGCTCGTTAACAGGCGATAATGCTATTACAGCAAATGTAGGAGAAACCGTTAGATTATATGTTGGTAATGGGGGACCAAATCTTGTATCATCTTTTCATGTTATTGGTGAAATTTTTGATGTCGTTAGGGTAGAAGGAGGTGATCTTATTAATACCAATGTGCAAACTACTCTGGTTCCTGCAGGAGGTGCAGCTATTGTAGAATTTAAAGTTGATGTTCCGGGAACCTTCATTTTAGTGGATCACTCTATTTTTAGAGCCTTTAATAAAGGTGCTTTAGGAATGCTCAAAGTGCAAGGCGAAGAGAACAAGAAAATCTATTCGGGTAAAGAGGAAGAAGGAGTGTACCAACCCGAAGGAAGTGGAATCCAGGAAATGCCTATTGATAAGGATGTTGTACAAACCGAAGAAACGGCAAAATCACTTCAAGAAAAAATGGAGTTTGGTAAAGCCACCTATATGAGAACTTGTTTTGCATGTCATCAAGCCGAAGGGCAAGGAATTCCTAATGCTTTTCCACCTTTGGCTAAATCAGATTATCTAAATGCTGATCTAAATCGTGCAATTGATATTATTTTACATGGAAAAACAGGAGAAATAACTGTAAATGGTGTAAAATATAATAGTGTGATGACTAAACAGGATTTAACCGATGAAGAAGTGGCCAATGTGCTTACTTATATATATAACAGTTGGGGAAATTCTAAAAAAGAAGTTACACCTTCAACAGTTGCTAGTAGAAGAAACGCACATTAAAAATTGGAATAAATGACAACCTCTCCTTTAAAAATAGTTTTCTTTTTTGCTATGTGTATAGTATGTACATTAAATAGTGTTATAGCACAAACAGAAAATATGGTTACTGTTAAAGGAGGGGTTTATATTCCTTTATATGGAGTTGATTCTACCGCTGTAAAAGTTAATGATTTTTTAATGGATGTTTATCCTGTATCAAATAGTGAGTTTTTAGCATTTGTTAAGAAATATCCACAATGGAAACGTAGTCACGTAAAACGTTTGTTTGCAGATAAGAATTACCTGGTGCTTTGGAAAGATGATAATACGTTAAGTGATCAATTGAAACCTAATTCTCCTATAACAGGTATTTCTTGGTTTGCTGCCAAAAAATATTGTGAGTGTCAGGGAAAAAGACTACCAACTATTGACGAGTGGGAATATGCTGCAATGGCAGATGATAAGACCATAGATGCAAGAAAAAAAGAAACCTATAATCAATATATTTTAGAATGGTATGAAACCCCTAAATCTTTTAACAATAGTATAGGATCTACTTTTAAAAATTACTGGGGTATATATGATTTACATGGATTGGTGTGGGAATGGACACTGGATTTTAATTCTGTATTGATATCGGGAGAATCTAGAAAAGATGTAGATAAAGATAGTAATCTGTTTTGTGGCAGTGCAGCGGTTGGAGCTTCAGATTTAATGAATTATGCAGCGTTTATGCGGTATGCTTTTAGAGGTAGTATGAAAGCAAATTATGCAGTAAAGAATTTGGGATTTCGTTGCGTAAAAGATATTGATATAACTCCTTAGATTCATAAGATAAAACTCAAGTACATAATGTATGTTAAATCATCAAATATGATTAAAATGAATATCATAAAAATTTTACTATTAGGAATAATTATTGTGTTGGGCTCTTGTAATAAAGAAAAAAAACAAGAAGAAGTTGCTGTGTCAGAATCCAGATCCAAAGAACACAATACTTCTATTTCTGAACTTTCGATCTACAATTTACCTGCTATCTGGACCACGCAGGATAATAAAAAAATAGAACTCAAAGAACTAAAAGGAGATGTTCTTGTAATGGTAATGATTTATACCTCCTGTAAAGCAGCCTGCCCAAGATTGGTTGCCGATATGAGAGATATAGAAGCTCAAATTCCAGAATCTAAAAAAGAGAATGTTAAACTCTTATTAGTAAGTATTGACCCAGAGACGGATACCCCCGAGAGGCTTAAAAAATTCTCTATTGAGAACGAAATGGAATCTGATCAATGGCTGTTTCTTAGAGGTACTAAATCAGATACCAGAGAATTTGCAGCAGTTCTGGCTGTTAATTACAAAAAAATATCACCAATGGATTTTTCACACTCTAATATCATAAGCGTTTTTGATCAGGGAGGAGAGCTAGTACATCAACAAGAAGGGTTGGGAGTAAACAATAAGGAAACTGTAGATAAAATTATTGAGCTGGCGCATTAATTAAAAAAGAATATGGTCTTTTACCCCTTACTATTTAAGAATTTTCTGAAAACAAAAAAATAAAAGACTAATTTGTCCGAAAACATGACTTTTATCATATTTATGTCCCCGTCCCATACCTAATTTTGTCTTATATAATCAAAATAATATTTCTCTTAAGAAATGAATTTTTGAACAATAATCTTAAATCTATTAAAATGATTAGACTAGACAAATTGATACTCTTATTTGCTGTTACTTTATTGATAAGTTGCGGAGGAAAAGAAGAAAAAAAGGAAGAACAAATTAAAATAGGAAAAAGTACAACAACTCAAAAAAAAGAAACCAAACCTGTTTCTACCGGCGTTCCTGCATCAAAAAAAGTTGATCTCACAAATAAAGGAGTAGGGCCAATCAAGAGTTTAGTATTAGATGCCACCATCGATGAAAAAATGGCTGCTCAAGGAGCCGAACTTTTTAAGACAAAATGTACTGCTTGTCATAAAACTCATAAGAAGTTTATCGGACCAGCTCCTGTTGACATTTTAAAAAGGAGAACCCCAGAATGGGTGATGAATATGATTCTAGATCCTGAAAAAATGATTAAAGAAGATCCATTGGCTCAAGAGCTATTAAAAGAACATAATGGTTCTCCTATGGCTAATCAAAGCTTAAAAGAGGAAGAAGCCAGAGCTATTTTAGAGTACTTCAGGACATTGAAATAAAAGTAATATACCAAGTGTAGATGATAGCCATACAATAAGAAAATGTCTTAGAGATATTTTAAAAGAAACTATTGTTTAATAGGTAGAAATAACGAAACGAACTACTTGTCCCGATGAAAATCAGGAGCTATGTAAAACCCCATTGATCTATATCAATACTCGTCTGACCATTTAACATAATCAATATAAACGCATGAAAACAACTAAAGTAACTTTTTTGATTTTATTATGCTTTACTTTCTTGTTAAGTTGTAAAACTGAAACAAAGAAAGAACAAGTAGATTCTGCTACTAAAAGCGCAGTTACAGAAGGAACCGAAGAGAAACAAGGACAAGCATTTATCCAGGATGATGAAGCGACTCCTAATGTACTTAATATTGCTATTGGTTCTAAAGATCATACTACATTGGTAGCAGCTGTTCAGGCTGCTGGTTTAGAAAATGCCTTAGTAAATGCAGGACCCTTAATGGTATTCGCTCCTACTAATGAAGCATTTGATGCATTACCAGCCGGAACAGTAGAAAATCTTTTGAAACCAGAAAATAAAGATGCATTAGCGAATATTCTAAAATACCATGTAACGCCTGGTAATTATTCAAAAGATTTTTTGAAAAAATTTAAGAAACTAGGTCAATCCAATGGTGTCGATGTAAAAGTAACTAAAGACGATAGTGATGTTTTTATCGGAGAAGCCAAAATTATAGCAAGTATTCCTGCTGGTAACGGAATAGTACATGTTATTGATAAAGTATTACTTCCTCCATCTAATTAATGAACAAATAAAAACTGATCTGGATCAGCACAGATTTGACCTCTACAACAATAAATATAAACCAGATGAAACAAATATCTAAAATACTCTTTATAACAGCAATACTTAGCTTGATGATAAGTAGTTGTGCCAATGTTAATAAAGATAAAAAAATAACGGATGGAGCTTTGGGCTCTAATGCCGCAGAAAAAGTCTACGTCGCTCCCGGAGAGCATGACGAATTTTATGCATTCGTCTCAGGGGGATTTAGCGGACAATTATCAGTATATGGACTTCCGTCAGGAAGACTATTTAAAGTAATTCCGGTTTTTTCACAAGACGCAGAAAAAGCCTGGGGATATAATGAAGAAACAAAGCCAATGCTCAATACCTCTTATGGTTTTGTTCCTTGGGATGATGCTCACCACCCTGATATATCACAAACCAATGGAGAAGTCGATGGACGGTGGGTTTTTATTAACGGAAACAATACTCCAAGAATTGCAAAAATTGATCTAAGCACTTTCGAGACTACAGAAATAATTGAAGTGCCTAATAGTGCCGGTAATCATAGTTCTTCTTTTGTAACAGAAAATACAGAGTATGTAGTAGCAGGAACTCGTTTTTCTGTGCCCGTGCCACAAGAAGATATCGCTATCAAAGAATATAAAGGAAAATTTAAAGGAGCTGTATCTTTTATTAGTGTAGATCCTGATCATGGAAACATGGAAATGGCTTTTCAGATTTTACTGCCAGGTTTTAATTATGATCTAGCGCATCCAGGTAGAGGAGCTTCACATGGTTGGTTCTTTTTTACTACATATAATACAGAAGAAGCAAATTCTTTATTAGAAGTAAATGCATCTCAAAATGATAAAGACTTCATAGCTGCAATCAATTGGAAAAAAGCAGAAGAATATATTAAACAGGGAAAATTTAAGACGATGCCGGCTAATTATGCACATAATGTATATGATGAGAAAACACACACGGCTACCTCTACAATGAAAAAAGAGGTAAAAGTATTAGATCCTGCAGAATGCCCGGGGTTGGTATACTTTTTACCAACACCAAAATCACCACATGGTTGTGATGTAGACCCATCGGGAGAATATATTGTGGGTAATGGTAAACTTTCGGCCGACCTTACAGTGCACTCGTTTAGTAAGATGATTAAAGCTATAGAAAATAAACAGTTTGATGGTGACGCATACGGAATTCCGATTATTAAATTTGAAGATGCACTGGCAGGTGTTGTTTCTCAAGCTGGTCTAGGACCATTACATACCGAGTTTGATGGTAAAGGAAATGGATATACCACTTTCTTTATTTCTTCCGAAGTAGTAAAATGGAAACTAGGAAGTTGGGAAGTAGTAGACAGAAAACCTACATACTATTCTGTAGGTCACTTGATGATTCCCGGAGGAAACTCTAGAAAACCATTTGGGAAATATGTACTGGCGATGAATAAGATAACCAAAGACCGTTATTTACCAACCGGACCAGAGGTTACGCAATCAGCACAGTTATATGATATCACAGGCGAAAAAATGGAATTACTATTAGATTTCCCAACTATTGGAGAGCCACATTATGCTGCTGGTATCACAGCAGATCTAATAAAACCTCGCTCTAAAAAGATCTATAAGTTAGAAGAAAACGAACATAAGTATGCTATTAAAAATAATGAAAATGTAAGAGTAGAACGTGACGGAAAAGAAGTACACGTATATATGACTATGATTCGAAGCCATTTTACTCCAGATAATATAGAAGGGATTAAAGTAGGAGATAAGGTCTATTTTCATGTCACAAATTTAGAACAAGATTATGATGTACCACATGGAGTGAGTATGATCGGAGCCAATACTTCTGAACTATTAATAATGCCTGGACAAACAGAAACTTTTGTTTGGGAACCTAAGCAAGTAGGAGTCTGGCCATTCTATTGTACCGATTTTTGTTCGGCATTACATCAAGAGATGCAAGGATATGTAAGGGTATCACCAGCATCATCTAATATAGAACTTTCTTGGTCTCTAGGAGAAGATTAATTTCTAATGCTACCAGGAAGGAGATAGATTAGTTATATTTCCAAAAAAGCGAGAGGACAAAACCCCTCTCGCTTTTAAATCAACTTAAAAAGATTGTTATCATGAAGAAGAAATCAAGATTATTAATGCTTGTAGGAGTATTGCTGCCTTTATTTCTGTTTGTATTTCCTCTTTGGAATATTACATTAGAAGCTCCTCAATATCCAACCCCATTAGGAATGGATATCTATATCAATGATTTCGCAGACATGCATCCTCATGATATTAAGAATATCAATTTGATGAATCATTATGTTGGGATGAAATACATTCCCGAATCGATTCCAGAATTCAGGATTTTTCCTATCGTGATTATAATAATGGCTGCTTTAGGTACTGTATTAGCTTTTACAACAAACTATAAATGGTTTTTGGGGTGGTTTATTGTAATGGCTCTTTTAGCTTTGGCAGGAATCTACGATTTTTACCTTTGGGAACACGACTATGGCCATAATTTGGATCCAAAAGCAATAATGAAATTTACTAATCCAGATGGGACTGTTATGGGGTTTCAACCTCCTTTATTCGGAACTAAAGATATTTTAAATTTTAGAGCGCATTCATACCCTCAACTGGGAGCCTATTTTTTAGCTGTAGGAATGGCCTTGACCTTTATTTCTTATTTCGTAGGAAAACGTGAAAAAACTTTAAAAGCCCAATAAAAATGGAAAAACATAACGTTAACAATATCGTCTTTTTTATTTTGATGATCGTGTTTTTTGGCTCGTGTAATGTTCAACCAGAAACAATACACTATGGAGAGGATAATTGTCATTATTGTCGAATGACTATTGTCGATAAAATTCATGGAGCAGAGATTGTAACAAAAAAAGGCAAGGTGTTCAAGTTTGATGCTGTAGAATGTATGGTAAATTATTCTGCAGAGATAGATAAAGAAGAGGTGTCACTTTACCTTTCTAATCACTACGATGCTCCAGAAGAATTAATTGATGCGACACAAGCTACTTTTTTGATAAGTAAAAATATATCGAGTCCCATGGGAGCATTTTTAACTTCATTTGAGAATGAGTCGAGTGCAAAAAAAGTGAAATCTGAAAAAGGAGGAGATGTATTTACCTGGGAAGAACTTTTAAAACACCTAAAACATTAAAATAGGAATATATCTATTAGGTGACTACCAGATAAAAATACCTTATCCCGATGAAGACTAGAAACTGTTCTAATTCTATATTGGTTAGTCTGAACACAAATCTAACCTACAGGGAAAACAAAAAAATAAATAGATGTTTCAAATCAGAAAAATACTATTTCTGGCAATCTTTCTTCTACCCGTATTACTTTTGGGCAAGACTATAAAGGTCTGTAATTCCTGTGAAATAAAGACAATTAAAGAAGGTGTCGCTATAGCCACAGCACTTGATACGGTAGTGATAAAAAAAGGAAAGTATAATGAATTTGATATTGTGATCGATAAACCTTTGACATTATTGGGTGAAAACTATCCCATAATTGATGGAGAACTAAAAGGAGGAATTATAAAAGTGGTTTCTGATAATGTTACTGTAGATGGGTTATTCATTATTAATGTGGGTACTAGTTATACAGAAGATTATGCGGCTGTTCGAGTGGTGAAAAGCCAAAATTTTTTGATACAAAATTTGGTGTTAGAAAAGCTGTTTTTTGGGATTTATATAGAGAAATCAAGAGATGGCAGAATTTTTCATAATAAGATTATAGGTGATGCAGTAGAAGAGTACAATTCGGGTAATGGCATACAACTATGGTATTCTCAAAATATAGATATAGAAAATAACATCATTACACATGTAAGAGACGGGATTTATCTTGAGTTTGCCAATGATTGTAGAATAAAAAATAATATAAGTTCTAATAACTTACGATATGGGTTGCATTTTATGTTTTCTAATAATGATCTGTATGAAAACAATACGTTTGAGAATAATGGGGCAGGTGTTGCTGTAATGTTCTCTAAGAAGATAAAAATGTTGACGAATACGTTTAAAGAAAACTGGGGAACAGCATCCTATGGTCTTTTGTTGAAAGAGATCAATGATGCAGAAATAACAGGGAATATTTTTAAAGAAAATACAATAGGAATTAATATCGAAGGCTCTAATCGAATTAGGTATACCAAAAACAGTTTTATAAAAAACGGTTGGGCTATTAAAGTACGTGGTGCATGTTATACAAATATATTTAGCAATAATAATTTTATGTATAATTCATTTGATGTTTCTTATAACAGTAAACTTAATGATAACAAATTTGATAAGAATTATTGGAGTGGGTATACAGGATATGATTTGGATAAAGACGGTATTGGAGATGTACCCTACAGACCAGTAAAACTATTCTCATATATTGTAAATCGAACCCCAGAAACGATTATCTTAATGAGGAGTTTGTTTATTGATATGATTGATTTTTCTGAAAAAGTTTCCCCTGTATTTACTCCTGATAATTTACTTGATAATTATCCCTTAATGAAAAGCAAGAATGATTAAAATTGATAATTTACATAAGAATTTTGGAAAGAATCAGGTACTTAAAGGAGTCGATCTAGGTATTACTGAAGGTGGGATATTTGCAATACTAGGACCCAATGGATCTGGTAAAACGACATTAATTAAATCTATTCTTGGGATGGTTATCCCAAATAAGGGTAATATTTTTATTGATGACACCCCAATTAAGAAAAGCTGGAAATATCGTCAGCAAATAGATTATTTACCACAGATAGCTAATTTTCCTGCAAACTTAACTGTAAAAGAATTGATTAGGATGATCAAAGATTTACGAAATAAACCCGGCGATGATGCTACATTGATAACCTCTTTTCAATTAACCCCTTTCCTGGATAAAAAACTAAGTAACTTGTCTGGGGGGACAAAACAAAAAGTAAATTTAGTATTAACATTAATGTTTGATAGCCCATTAATCATTCTAGATGAACCTACTACAGGACTTGATCCTATTGCTTTGTTAGAGTTAAAAAAAATAATACAAAAAGAAAAAACAAAAGGAAAAACAATTTTGATTACTTCTCATATCATGAGTTTTGTTGAAGAGGTTGCTGATGAAATTGTTTTTCTTCTTGAAGGTAAAGTGTATTTCAAAGGAAATATTAACACCTTAAAAGAAAAGACGAAGGAAACCGATTTCGAACATGCGATTGCTAATCTGCTAAAAGAAAACAATGCTTAAGATTTTAAAATATAGTTTTTACGACCTTATCCGTAGCCGATGGAGTTATGTATACCTGCTTTTTTATTTAGCATTGGGATTTGTATTATTATTCCTGAATAATGATTTGTCTAAAGCCGTAATCACTTTGATGAATGTGATTATCATTCTTGTTCCTCTTATCGGAACCATTTTTGGAGTAATGTATTATTATAATTCTAAAGAATTTACAGAATTGCTTTTGGCACAACCCATTAAAAGATCATCTATATTTCTTGGGCAATACCTGGGGGTAGCACTTTCTCTTTCTATGAGTTTGATAATAGGGCTAGGGTTACCATTTGCTATGTATGGTCTCTTTCAATCGAATACGATTTGGGAATTTTTATTACTTCTCATTACAGGCACATTTTTGACATTAATTTTTACTGCACTGGCATTTAACATTGCGCTGTATAATGAAAATAAGATAAAAGGATTTAGTTATGCTATTTTACTTTGGTTATTTATGGCAGTAATCTATGACGGTCTTTTTTTAATGTCATTAATCATGTTTGAATCATATCCATTAGATAAATTTTCAATAGGAGTAACCTTATTTAACCCTATTGATTTATCCAGGATTTTGATCTTATTGAAACTTGATATTTCTGCTTTACTAGGATATACTGGTGCTGTTTTTCAGAAATTCTTTGGTACTAATTTAGGAGTAATTTTATCTTGTATTGCACTTTCTATTTGGGTATTTTTACCTACATTCAACATCTATAGAAAATCTAAGAAAAAAGATTTTTAACGCTAGATTTATTGTACTGAAGAGACTGTTGCATGATAAATTCAAAACGAGACACCATGATATCACTCGCCTTTTTTCTATTGGCAGCTGCACTTGGTGTTTTTTTAAGATTTTTATATGTTTTTGATATATCTGTAGACTATAGGTATATTGTACATACTCACTCTCATATTGCATTATTAGGATGGGTGTATATTGGTTTAACAACGTTGCTTTACAAATTGTATTTGAGGAAGAGTAATGTTGGTAAGGGATATAGGAATATTTTCTGGTTTACCCAATTTACTTTATTAGGAATGTTGTTTAGCTTTCCTTTTCAAGGATATGCATTATTCTCGATAACTTTTTCTACACTTTTTCTTTTCGCTTCGTATGGGTTTACCTGGTTTTTTATTAAAAATGTACCCGAGAAGTTTAAGAATACAAAATCCTATAAATGTATAAAGATTTCTTTGTGGTACATGATTATTTCTAGTATTGGCCCCTGGGCATTAGGAGCGATAATGAGTACATTAGGAGCAGATTCTATCTGGTATAGACTAGCCATTTATTTTTATTTACATTTTCAATATAACGGATGGATGATACTAGCCTTATTTGGGTTACTAATTTTTATTCTTGAAGATCAAAAAGTAAGTATCTCTAATAGTGATTTTAATGGCTTCTTCTGGGCAATTAATCTTGGGATTGTTTTAAGTTTTTTCCTTTCGGTATTATGGACTAAACCGGCAAGTATTTATTATATTTTGGGAGGAATAGGTAGCCTACTTCAGGGTATAGCATTTTTGATATTTATTAAACTACTAATGAAATCAAGAATGGTATTGAGTACTGTGTTTTCTGGTTTTCAAAAAAAATTATTGAGAACAGTAGGTATTCTATTACTAGTTAAGTTTTTGCTACAGATAGCTTCTGCTTTTCCATATATTGCAAACCTGGCGACTACTATTGTAGATTTTACCATTGCTTATTTACACTGGACTTTTCTGGGAGTAGTAAGTATTAGTTTATTTGTATTCTTAGACTATTTTAAACTTATTAAGATTCCTAAAAAAGGATATTACATCTATCTTTTTGGGTTTGCTCTCACAGAAGTATTAATTTTTTATAAAGGGGCAGTTATTTGGCTTGATTTTATTTTTTTCGAACACTATTTCGTTGCACTTTCAGTAGCGAGTATTGTGGTCTTGATTGGTATTGGTTCTCTTTTTATCGCCAATTTAAGATTGGTTACAAAAAATGACAACTAGTTTATAGTGTGTTATAGAAGTCAAAGATTTTGAAATTTGATATTATTCTTGAAACCTATTGCTGATTACTTTGTCAATGGTGCTTTTAATCATATCGGCATATTCTTTATCTGCTTCTTCAACTCTATAATTTATATCTGTAGCGTCTACTCCTGTAAAAAATTTGGCAAAAGATAATCCCACCATATACATTCCTTCAATAGAAAGGTGAGTATTATCACTGTTTCCTGCATATAATCGATTATATAAAGCTTTATCTGTAGTAGTGTCATCCAGATATATCTGATATACTACAGATGCTACATCTACAAATTGAATCCCGAGTTCATTGCATAATTTCTTAGTTTCTTTAAGATTTGTTTCGTAAGTGTCTTGACGATTTTTTAGAGACCAAGGGTGATAAATAACGGGGATACTTTTTTCATCCCGAATTAGATCTATAAATATTTTTCCGTAAGCTCTGAAATCTTCAAGATGATCAGAGGGCTCATCTAGCATAGGCTGGAGTACTGTAACAGTATGTTGCTCTTTGATAGCATCAATTTCATAAGTGTCTCCTGGACTATCGGGATTAGGAGGGTTATCATATCCATAATGCCTTTTTAAGGAAGCACCTCCTCTGATAGATTCTACAAAACCATTATTCAAGTTTAGTTCATTGTAAATTTGTTGTAAATGATATTTTACGGCCCCTTTTTTACTTTCACTATCATCACCCCACCTGGGACCAAAAGGATGTGTCAGGCTATTACCAACAAATAAGATATCTGCCGGAGCTTCAAGAAATACTGGTTCTTTAATAGAAATAGTAATGTTTGCCTTAGTTTCTGTATTATCCTTTTCTTTTGCAGTAACGTTTAATATGTATTTTCCTATTGTACCATTATTATACACTATGTTATTCTCCGAGGTACGGGTAAAATTTTCCTCGGGAGTAACTGTATACGTAATAGAATTTCCATCTTTATCTCTATCAGGGCCAAGAGTTATTGTCAAATCTTTATTGATATGAACACTTAAAAACTGATTTGTAATTAGAGGTTCTGCCTCATTATTATCCACTTCTTTGAAAACCAAGTCATCAATAGTCTTTTTTGAGTCTTCTAATATTATGGATGCATTGGCATAAAACTGAACTTTATCATTTTCATAAAACCTGACTTCTAACTTATACTCTCCATATGGGATTTTGGTTAGGGTACCATTAAAAATATGGGTGACATGGTCTATATTAAAATCAAATGTGTTTTGATAAATGTCGTTGGTAATTACTGCAGTTGCTTTTGATATCAAAAATCCAGCATCAAATATAATTTTGTTGTTATGAACAATATCTAATGTTGCTTCATTGATTACTTGTTGAGAATTATCATCGTTACTACACGCAAATGATAAGACAAAGCAAATAGTGAAAAAAGACAATTTTATTTTCATTGTATTTGAACTAGGTTAGTGCTATAAACTAGGAATCTGATTTGGTTCTAATTCAATGATGTATGCATTACTGTCTTCATCTCTTCCGGCAAACCATGTGCTTGTAAATATTATTTTGGTAAAGTCTCTATTTACAGATCCTTTTGTTTCTGCCCAGTAATTTTTACCAGGGAATTTTGCATGATCTCCGTAAGTGTTCGAGATATTTAATATTCTTCCGTCTTGTTTTAATTCTATAGCTATGAGTTTATTTTGTGCCCATCCATTTAGTGGGTTTGCACTTGAATAGGTAGATAATAGTGCCCACCCTGGTTTATTGAAAGCTTTTAAAGAATAATGATTGGCAGCATTAATTGGTTTGTCACCACCAGAATTATATTGGTACAAATGGTTAAACTCTGTTTTTTGATTAGCTTGTATGTCGTACATAAAGATTTGACCTTCATTGTCCTGGTAATCTGCAGCTATGTATACATCATGTCCATTAGGGAGAATTCCTAAATCAGAATGCTCAGAGGTTCTATGCAATTGCACATAAGAAGAAAAATCTCTTGTATAGGCACGTGTTCCTACGCCATTTTGTGTACTAGAAGGAACTATATAATCCCCAGAGGGAGACATACTCACATGATCTGGTTTATCTCCATAATCTGCTTTGTCCAAATAGCCTACAATAGCATTCTCTTGTTGATCATAAACGATTAACCCCAAAAAATAAAGGTCATTACCAACTACTTTTTCTATCATCAAACCTCGATACCTTCCATCTTTAGAGCTGGTTCCTTCGGCTTTTGTCCAGGCAGCTGCTGCATCTGGCCATATCTGTTTTACCGAGGTTAAACTAGTATTACCATTAATAGAAGCAACATTTGTAAGATCTATTATTGTTTTAACTTCATCGGTTACTATATTATGTTCATAAAATTTAAGACCAATTCCGTTCAAATCTGTGTAAATAACTTTATTAGGATCCGTAAGGTGCCAGTCTATTTCACAATCTGAAGCAGGACCTTGTAGTTTTTTATAATGACTTCCGTCTATATTGTATACATGATAAAACCCATCTTCAGCATAAATTAAAATTTTTGTATCATCAATATTAAAAGACTGCTTTCTAGAATATTCATTAACCATAAAGCTTGCGCCAGCACCATCTTGTGATGGATTGGATAATCGTCTTACCGTTGTTTTATAATGAGGGCTTGTATATGATTCGCCGGGTAATAAAACAGTAGGGAAGTTAGGATCAGATTTTGGATCATAGAAATCATAGCCTTCAATTAGATCAAAACTAGTACTTTCTGCTTCTTTTACAGTAATATTAATTTTGGCAGTTATAGGGGTATTTATACCATCTGTAGCAGTCACATTAAGAGTTTCGACACCTACTTGACCAGACGTATATTCAATACTATTTTTTTCTGATGTAAAAGTAATTTTAGAATCTGGGGTTACTGTATATGTTAGTGTGTTGCCAGATGAATTTTTAAGATCTCCCAGAATGATTTTTTTAGATTCATTTTGAATCGCTGTTATGTTTTGATCTTTAAGCCTGTATGAATCGGTATTTCCGTTAATAGGAGTATCATCATCTTTAGAACTACAGGATAAAAGTAAAAGGGCTAATAAAGGGTATATTAATATTTTCATAATTATGGGGGTATGTATGAGTAGGCAAATTATTATTCTAATACTGTAATCTATACCCTGTTTTCAGTGAAATTGATAAACTTCAATTTAATGTAGTTAGTGAAGTCTGAAAAATGTAAGAGGTTTAATACAAATCCATATTTTAGATCCGCCTACAAAATAACTCTTAATGCTTTGCTAAAGTTTAGTTAAGCGAGAAAAAGTACATTAAGAAGAGCAAAAAAGTGCAATACTAATTCTTCTTTAGGGCCATACTTTTGCCCCAGTAATTAATTACGATTTAATTAAAATTTTAACCCTTAAAACCTTTTCTGAAATGAAAAAATTAATGTATTGCTCAATCTTTATTTTATCTCTATTTTCTTTTATTGCTTGTGACAAAGACGAAACTGAATCCGTTGAACCTACAAATGTAATAGAGACTGAAACAAGTATTCTAAACCAATTAGAAACAAACAACCTTAAATCAGAGTCGTCAATTACCCGAGCTTCTTCTATAGATGGTCAATATACTATTAAAGGATGTGATGGTGGTCCTGGTTATGGTTTTTTTACCGTTAGTACAGTAAACGGGAGAGTGCAAGCTAGAGGTCAATTTGATTTCATTTATTTTACTATATACGGAAGATTAAATTCTGAAGGTAATTATGTATTTAACTGGCAGGAATCTGCGCTTGATAATGATCCAAGAACAGGAGTTAAATCAACTCAGGTAGGTATGTATATTAGTGCAGACAGATCAATAACTCGCGGATGGGTGAGAAACATTAGGTTTAATGGAGAAATAGAGATCACAAATCGTTATTGTAAGTAATTCCTAAAAGATTTCTATTATATATAATATGTAAAAGGCACCTTTTTTAAGGTGCCTTTGTGCGTGTATACGTTTCCCTGCTTAAAGAAAACTATAACAATTAGACTTGAAAAACTAGAGTAGTATCATTATCAAAAAACACTTTTGTGTCAGTTCCGAAAAATGAAACTGAGACCTAATAGATATATAAAAACTAAATATTGAAAATGCTCTTCGAAAGAAAAAAATTGATAAATAAAAGAAAAACTCAGGAGAATGTTCCTGGGTTTTTTTGATTTTGGTAGTTGCTTGTGTTTCAGAATTTCTTAAACTTTTGATAAGAATTTTTCATGTATTTCTTCGTTCTTGTATTTAGTTGTACATTAGTCCCACACCTCAAAACCTAAAATTATGTCAGAGTTTTGGCTTTATATAAAGCTGGGTTTTGGTCACGTGCTAGATTGGCATGCTTATGACCATATTTTATTTCTAATTGCGCTAACAGTAGGGTATACTTTTGATAACTGGAAACGTATTTTATTACTGGTTACCATATTTACAATAGGACATACATTGTCTTTATTCCTGGCAGCATATGATGTAGTATCAGTAAATTCGAGATTGGTAGAATTCTTGATTCCTGTAACCATTTTGATTACAGGATTGTTTAATGTATTTACTGTAAAGAATACTTCAAAAAACAGTAAAATAGGAATCTTATACGGAGTAACTCTTTTTTTTGGATTAATTCATGGATTAGGGTTTTCTAGTTATTTTAGAGCAATTAGTAGTAATGTGAATTCTAAAATTTTACCCTTAATTGAGTTTGCATTAGGGGTTGAAGTTGCACAGATTGTTATTGTTTTATTAGTTCTTATAGTTAGCTTTATATTTCAGACCTTTTTTCGATTTTCAAAACGAGATTGGATACTTGTTGTTTCTTCTATTGTAATAGGGATGGTAATCCCCATGCTTATTGCAAATAAAATTTGGTGAATAAGTAGTGATTAAGGTTGTATTTGCCACATCGTAATAATATATTCGTACTTTGATTGTTATCAATACACTAGTCATTCTATTTTATGTCAAAAAAAAAACAACTGAAGTACGATAAAGCCTATCTAAGGATTGCAAGAGAATGGGGAAAGTTATCTCATTGTGAAAGAAAAAAAGTTGGTGCGGTTATTGTAAAGGATAGAATGATTATTTCAGATGGATTTAATGGAACCCCAACAGGTTTTGAGAATCCATGTGAAGACGAAGAAGGATATACAAAGTGGTATGTATTGCATGCAGAAGCAAATGCGATTTCTAAAGTAGCTTCTTCTACTCAATCATGTAGAGGAGCAACATTATATATTACATTATCACCATGTAAGGAGTGTAGTAAATTGATTCACCAGGCAGGAATAAAACGCATAGTGTATCAAATAGGTTATAAAGATGACTCTGGTTTGCAGTTTCTTGCTAAAGCTGGAGTAGAAATAGAACAGATTACGGATTTAGAAGAATAATGGGATATTCAAAAAAATACTTGCCTTTGTTTTTGGGTTTGGCTGTAGGAGCCGGAGTATTTTTGGGGAGTAAACTTGATTTTAGCAACCCTTCGGCAAAGCTATTTTCTTATAACCCCAAAAAAGAAAAACTAAATAGGCTTATTGATTATATAGATTATGAGTATGTAGATGAAATCAATACCGATAGTATTGTAGAAGTTACGGTAAACAGAATATTAGAAAATCTGGATCCTCATTCGATATATATCCCATCAGAAGAACTTGAGGGGATTACAGAAAATATGCAAGGAGATTTTATTGGTATAGGGGTGAGTTATTATCCCTATAGAGATACAATATCTGTAATTAATACCATAAAAGGAGGACCGAGTGAAAAATCGGGAATTAAGGCAGGAGATAGAATATTAATGGCAGATAGTGATACTTTGTATGGAGAACGTTTAATAAGAGATGGATTAGCAAATAGATTAAAAGGAGAGCTAAATAGCCAGGTACAACTTAGAGTATATAGAAAAGGCAAAGGAATATTTGATGTAGTTGTAAAAAGAGGGCGTGTGCCTATACAAAGTGTAGACGCGGTCTATATGTTGGATGATAAATTGGGGTATGTAAAAGTAAATCGTTTTGCAGAAACAACGTACAAAGAATTTAAAACAGCATTAGATAAACTAATAGATGAAGGAGCCGAAAATATGGTGATTGATCTTCGTGATAATGGAGGAGGGTTTATCGCACCGGCGCTAAAAATGGCAGACGAATTTTTGAAGGATGATGTGCTGATTATGTTTACCAAAAATAAAAAAGGAGCTATCGAAAATAACTTTGCTACCAATAAAGGAAGTTTCGAACAAGGAAAAGTTTATGTGTTAATCAACGAAAACTCTGCCTCTGCCAGTGAAATTTTTGCAGGAGCAATTCAAGATAATGATAGAGGAGCTATCGTTGGTAGACGTTCTTACGGAAAAGGTCTCGTGCAAAGAGAAATGGCATTAGGAGATGGTAGTGCAATACGATTAACAATTTCAAGATATTATACACCTACCGGGCGGTCGATACAAAAACCATATACCAACGGAAATAAAGAATATTTTAATGAGTATATGGAGCGATATAAAAATGGAGAATTGCAGAATGCCGATAGTATTCAGGTAGCAGATTCTTTAAAATTTAAAACTCCTGGAGGTAAAATTGTTTATGGAGGTGGAGGTATTATACCAGATATATTTGTTAGTAAAGATACAACACGTGTTGGTGAAACATTAGATTATATGTTACGTTCTGGCCGTATGGGAGGATATGTATTTGAAGAACTAGATAAAAACAGGTCGTATTATAATGATTTATCTGAAAATGAGTTCGATGAAAAAATTAATATAGACGATACTTTTGCTGAAGATTTTTTAAAGTATTCTAGGCAAAGAGGGATAGAAATTGAGTTGAAGAATTATGAAGATCAATTAAAAAAATATTTGAAAGCGATAATGGCGCAACAATTATTTGGAACTGGGGCTTTTGAAAGAATTATAAATAAAGATGATGCAATGATTAATAAAGTATTATCACTTTCTAAAGAAGAATAACTTATATCTAATATATATATGTCAGAATTTGAAGAATATCTAGTAGCTATTGCAATATGCTCTCCACTTTTTTTCTTTATTATAGCAGTTGCTTTTAGGTTGTTAGATAATAGTGCTTCTATTTTTTTAAAGCACGATATATTAGTTGATACCTCTTATGTTTCTGGTGATATAATAAGAGAACATATCCATAGTTCTGAGGATTTAAAACTTAAAAAATCTTTAAAGAAAGCATTGTTGTTTAGAAAACTACATAACTTTTTTATGATCCTAATGGTAATTTCAATTCCACCAGTGATTATCGCCTGCTTCTTTGTATTTTAAATGTAAGTAGTGTTTTATTGCTATTAGAAACTAAGCTTAGCTCCCTCTTTTTTTCTTTTGAATATTTCTAGAAACCAATAAGATTGCCATTAGTAAAACTACACAAGCAGAAGAAAAAACACCAATAAGGGCTGTTTTACTATCACCAATCAATAAATCATCAAAATCTAGATAGGTTATATTATAAATGATTAAACCTGTAGCAATAGTGATTAATAGGTATATAAAATATTTCATTTGTTTTAAAACTAAATAGTGGTTAATAGCTCTTTAATATTTGCCGTAAATAATTTAACTGCAATAGCCAGCAAAATTACTCCAAATATTTTCCGTATCACATTAATTCCTTGCTTACCAAGTACTTTTTCTATTTTTCCAGAGGATTTTAGAACAATATATACAAAGATAATATTAATTAGTATCGCTATTATTATATTAACTGTATGATACTCTGCTCGTAAAGATAAAATCGATGTCATAGTACCTGCTCCTGCAATAAGAGGGAAAGCAAGTGGAACTACAGCTGCAGTTTCGGGAGCGTCATCTCTATATAATTGAATACCTAATATCATTTCTATAGCTAAAAAGAAAATAATGAAAGAACCTGCAACAGCAAAAGAGTTAACATCTATACCAATTAGGCTCAGAATTTCCTTTCCTACAAATAAGAAAAGAATCATTAAAATTGCTGCTACGATAGAAGCCTTTTCGCTTTGTACATGGCCTACTTTTTTACGAAGATCTAAAATAATCGGAATACTTCCTATGATATCTATTACAGCAAATAGAACCATACTCGCAGTCAATATTTCTTTAAGGTCAAAGTTCATAGTAAAATAGTTTCAAAAATTTGAGCAAATATAAATAGACTTTATTAAATAAAGGTATTATAAAAAGGTGAATAAATTGTAAAAAATCTCTTGTATAAGAATTATCTTAGCGCCATGTTTCAATTAGGAAAAACCATAGTTTCTGAGGATATTATTGAAAAAGACTTTGTATGTAATCTCTCTGCATGCAAAGGAATCTGCTGCATTGATGGTGAGGCAGGAGCACCTTTAGAAGAGCCAGAAACGCATAAACTTAAAGAGATATACCCTATTATTAAACCTTATTTGAGAAAAGAAGGTATCGAGGTTATCGAGCATTACGGAACCCATATTAAAACGGCTAACGGAGAATTAGAAACGCCTCTAATTGATGGAGCAGATTGCGCATATGTGATTTTTGATGGAAAAGGGACAGCTATGTGTGCTATCGAAGAAGCATATAATCAAGGCGAAGTTGATTGGAAAAAACCGGTATCTTGTCATTTATACCCAGTTAGAGTGCAAGAGTATACCGAGTTCTCTGCTGTAAATTATCATAAATGGGAAATTTGTGATGATGCCTGTACATTAGGTAAAGAATTTCAAGTACCAATCTATAAATTTGTTAAAGAAGCCTTAATCCGAAAATTTGGAGAAGACTGGTATATAGAACTTGAAAACGTGGCAGCAAAATTGAAAAAATAAACCCCTTCGTTATATTTAAAAATATAAATAACTCTCTTTTTTTGTTCTTTTTTTTGTTAAAAAAAGAGTTTTTTTAGCTTACGGGTTTACCGTAAACAGGTGCATTTTCTCTTCTTTGTTTTTCTGTTGAAAAACCTCGGCTAGCAAGTGAAAAATAAGAGATTTTTGAAGATGATGTTCACATTATCTGTATTTTCTAAAAAACACTTAATATTTTGATTAACAAAGCGTTATGTGTGTTTTTGTGAAAGATCATTTTTGTTACAAAATCACTTCGTGTTGAAAACTTTGTTGAAAACGTTTGTTAACTTTCCGTAGAACTTTTAACCTATTTTTTGATCTTTGTAATACCCTTAGGAAATAAGAAATTCTCAAAAAAAACAGCTAAAAAAAAAAGAATGAGCGCCGTAGAACCTATTTTGCAAGAAAACAAAGATCGATTCGTAATTTTTCCTATCCAACACCACGATATTTGGGAATGGTATAAGAAATCCGAAGCTAGTTTTTGGACAGCAGAAGAGATCGATTTGCATCAGGATATTACGGATTGGGCAACCAAACTTACTGAGGATGAACAATATTTCATCAAACATATTTTAGCATTTTTTGCTGCATCTGACGGTATTGTTAATGAAAATCTTGCAGAAAATTTTATAAACGAAGTACAGTATAGTGAGGCGAAATTTTTCTATGGTTTCCAGATCATGATGGAAAACATTCATTCAGAAACATACTCTTTATTGATCGATACTTATGTAAAGGATGAAAAAGAAAAGGATATACTATTTAATGCATTAGAGAATTTTCCGGCAATTAAGAAAAAAGCAGACTGGGCATTACAATGGATAGAATCTGATTCTTTTGCAGAACGTTTAATTGCATTTGCGGCGGTAGAAGGAATCTTCTTTTCAGGAGCGTTCTGCTCTATATTCTGGTTGAAAAAACGTGGATTAATGCCAGGACTTACATTTTCTAATGAATTAATTTCTAGAGATGAAGGAGTACATTGCGATTTTGCAGTTCATCTTCATAACAAACATTTGATAAATAAAGTGCCAAAAGATAGAATTAGAAAAATACTGATAGACGCATTAGATATCGAAAGAGAGTTTATAACAGAATCTCTTCCGGTAAGTTTGATAGGTATGAATTCTAAGTTAATGACTCAATATTTAGAATTTGTTACCGATAGATTATTGGTAGAATTAGGATGCGAAAAAGAATATGAAACATCAAATCCATTTGATTTTATGGACATGATCTCTTTGCAAGGTAAAACCAATTTCTTTGAGAAAAGGGTTTCAGAATATCAAAAAGCAGGGGTGCTTAATAAAGATACCGAAGACAACAAGATAAGTTTTGATGCAGATTTTTAATCGAAAAGAACATTAATAGTGTAACGTTAATTTCTTAAGATTATCATTCCAACGAAAGTTGGATCCAAAATACTTAAAAATAAAGATATATTCATTCTGAGCTAGTCAAAAACATTTCTTCTGTTTAATTCAGATTAGCTCAGTTTGATAAAGCTTTATAAAAAGCTACACAAAAAAACAAAAAGGGACGAAAGTCATATTATTATTTTTTATTTATAGAATTACTCTGATTTTTGGATGTAGAGATTTCTTTTTAGTATCCAATTTCAAGGAGATGAAATATAATTTTTGACCTTCAAATTATAAAATTAGTAACACGAATTATCATCAACTTCTTCGTTAAGAAGAAAATTTAAAAACCAAAAAAAAATATGTATGTAGTAAAAAGAGATGGGCGTAAAGAACCAATTATGTTCGACAAGATTACCGCAAGGGTAAGAAAATTATGTTATGGACTTAATCCACTAGTTGATCCTGTAAAGGTAGCAATGAGAGTGATAGAAGGGTTGTATGATGGAGTAACGACTAGTGAGTTGGATAATTTGGCTGCAGAAATAGCAGCAACAATGACTATAACACACCCTGATTATGCGAAGCTTGCAGCTCGTATCTCTGTTTCTAATCTACATAAAAATACAAAGAAAACTTTTTCTGAAGTCATTACAGACCTATATGAGTATGTAAACCCAAGAAACGGTAAAAAAGGACCGCTGATAGCCGATGATGTATATGAGGTAATTATGGCTAATAAGGAAAAGCTGGATTCTACTATTATATACAATAGAGATTTTGGCTATGACTATTTTGGTTTTAAAACATTAGAACGATCTTATCTATTAAAAATCAATGGCACAATTGCTGAACGTCCGCAACATATGCTTATGAGAGTTTCTATCGGTATCCATCTTAATGATCTTGATGCTGCTATAGAGACTTATGAATTGATGTCTAAAAAATACTTTACACACGCTACACCAACATTATTTAATTCGGGAACACCAAAACCGCAAATGTCATCTTGTTTCCTTCTGGCGATGAAAGATGATAGTATTGATGGTATTTATGATACACTTAAACAAACAGCAAAAATTTCTCAATCTGCTGGAGGAATAGGATTATCTATACATAATGTACGTGCTACAGGTTCTTATATTGCTGGTACTAATGGAACATCTAACGGTATTGTACCCATGCTACAAGTATATAATGATACAGCTCGTTATGTAGATCAGGGTGGAGGAAAGCGTAAAGGGTCTTTTGCAATATATGTAGAACCATGGCATGCTGATATTTTTGATTTTCTGGATCTGAAAAAGAATCATGGTAAAGAAGAGATGCGTGCACGTGATTTATTTTATGCAATGTGGGTACCGGATTTATTTATGAAACGTGTACAAGAAGATGCAGAATGGACCTTAATGTGTCCTAATGAGTGCCCTGGTTTGTTTGATATACATAGTGATGAGTTTGAAGAAGCTTACCTTCGTTTTGAATCAGAAGGAAAAGGACGAAGAACAATCAAAGCACGTGAACTTTGGGAAAAAATCTTAGAATCTCAGATCGAAACAGGTACACCATATATGTTGTATAAAGATGCTGCAAATCGCAAATCTAATCAACAAAATCTGGGAACTATACGATCATCTAATTTATGTACAGAGATATTAGAATATACCAGCCCAGATGAAGTAGCAGTATGTAACCTGGCATCTATTGCATTGCCAATGTTTGTGAAAAACGGACAGTTTGATCATAAAGAGCTTTTTAAGATTACAAAACGGGTAACTAAGAATCTGAACAGAGTAATTGATCGTAATTACTACCCAGTAAAAGAAGCAGAAAATTCTAATATGCGTCATCGCCCTATTGGATTAGGCGTACAAGGATTGGCTGATGCATTTATCCAATTGCGTTTGCCATTTACCAGTGATGAGGCTAAGAAATTAAACCAAGAGATTTTTGAAACTCTATATTTTGCTGCAGTAACAGCATCTATGGAAGAGGCAAAAGCTGATGGGCCATATCAAACTTATGAAGGTTCTCCAATATCTAAAGGAGATTTTCAATACAACCTATGGGGAATAAAAGATGAGGAATTAAGCGGTCGTTGGGATTGGGCAAAACTTCGTAAGCAAGTACTTAAAAACGGAGTACGTAACTCATTATTAGTTGCACCAATGCCTACAGCATCTACTTCTCAGATTTTAGGAAACAATGAAGCATTCGAACCGTACACAAGTAACATTTATACAAGACGTGTACTCTCTGGAGAGTTTATCGTAGTAAATAAACACTTATTAGAAGATTTAGTGAAATTAGGATTATGGAATGATAACCTTAAGGATGCTATTATGCGTGCAAATGGTTCAGTACAAAATATAGATATCATTCCGCAGGATCTAAAAGAACTGTACAAAACTGTTTGGGAAATGAGTATGAAAGATATTATCGATATGTCTCGTCATAGAGGATATTTTATTGATCAGTCTCAATCTTTAAACTTGTTCTTAGAAGGTGCTACTATGGCTAAGTTAACTTCGATGCATTTTTATGCATGGAAGAGCGGATTAAAAACGGGTATGTATTACCTGAGAACGAAATCTGCAGTAGATGCAATTAAGTTTACGCTTAAAAAGGAAACTAAAGAAGAGCCTAAACCAGAGCAAGTAGCTGTAGCTGCTGCACAAGTAATGGAAGCGCAAGCGACCAAAGAAGAACCAAAACAAGAAGCTGTTGCACCAGAAGGAACAGCTCTTACTCCAGAAGAACTTCGTGCAATCATTGCACAATCTAAAGAAGGCGAAGGAGACGATTGTTTAATGTGTGGGTCTTAGACCTAGATTTATATAGGGCAAAAGGGAAGTTTTCTTAGGATGCTTCCCTTTTTTGTATATTCGAATTTTCTTAGAAATATGATGAATTGGGAGCAACTCCTGTCCTTAAAACGACAAGGAGATAGAAATAAAAGATTACGTAAAGAGCAAGACGAAACCCGGTTAGGTTTTGAAGTCGATTATGATCGCATTATCTTCTCTTCGGCTTTTAGGAGTTTACAGGATAAAACACAGGTTATTCCGTTATCCAAAACCAGCTTTGTGCATACACGATTAACCCATAGCCTCGAAGTATCTGTAGTAGGACGTTCTTTGGGTAGAGTAGTAGGTAAGAAAATCTTAGAGAAACATCCGCATCTTGCTGCTGTTCATGGATATCAGTTTAATGATTTTGGTGCTATCGTTGCTGCCGCTGCATTAGCACATGATATTGGTAATCCACCCTTTGGGCATTCTGGAGAGAAGGCTATAGGAGAATACTTCAAAACAGGAAGCGGTTGTCGATATAAAGATCTGCTTACTTCCAAACAGTATCAGGATCTAATTGATTTTGAAGGTAATGCCAATGGGTTTAAAATTCTTACAGAATCTCGTGAAGGGATAGAAGGAGGTCTTAGGTTGTCCTATGCGACACTAGGAGCGTTTATGAAATACCCTAAAGAGTCTCTACCTAAAAAGCCAACGACACATATTGCTCATAAAAAATTTGGGTACTTTCAGAACGATACTTCTTTTTTTAAAGAGGTAGCAGAAGAAGTAGGGTTATTGCAATATAAGATAGGTGATGAGGTTACATATAGTCGCCATCCATTAACTTTTTTGGTAGAAGCAGCAGACGATATTTGTTATACCATTATCGATTTTGAAGATGGTATTAATCTGGGATTGATAGAAGAAGAATATGCTTTAGAATACTTGATTAAATTGGTGAAGGATACTATCAATACTTCAAAATATAATAAACTCACCACCACAGCAGATCGATTAAGTTATCTTAGAGCACTAGCTATTAATACTTTGATAGGAGAAGCAGCAAGTGTTTTTATCGAACATGAAGAAGCTATATTATCAGGAACTTTTGATATGGCATTAATAGACAAAAGTAAATACGAAGCTCAAATCGATGACATTATAAAAATAAGCATTGCCAAGATTTATCAAAGTCAGGAAGTAACAGAAAAGGAGATTGCAGGATATGAGATTCTTGCTACGCTTTTAGATCGTTATTGCGTAGCTACGGATAACTTTAATAAAGGAGAGAGTTCTAATTATGATAAGTTAATCTTGAGAGCCGAAGGGATGCATTTTGATTATATAAATGCCGATCTCTATACTCGACTTATTGGAATAAGCAACTATGTGGCGAGCCTTACCGATGGTAACGCTTTACTGAAGTTTCAGAAGATTAAAGGATTGCTGATATAAAAAAAAGCACTTAAATAATTATTTAAGTGCTTTTTTTAAATAGCTAGAATTGGTTATTTAATTTTAGTGAAAGTCCATGCCTCTTTAAATGTTTGTCCCTCTTCAGTATATTCAAATTCATATTTTAAAGTAGTTTCTGTAAGCTCTAAAATGGTATTATCAGTAGTAAGACTAATTGCATTACCTAGTTCGTCTAATGTTAATGTTAGAGTGTTTTCTGATAGTTTCCAGGTTCCTTTATCCAAATCGTCGGGAGTGCAATTAACTCCCCCTGCAAAACCCCCATATGTTTGTTCCTCATAAGTGCCATCTGCTTTTATTTCTAGAGTACTTAATAGTTCACAATCATCATTTGGGATGTCAGTAATAGCTACTACATCCCATTTTCCTACGATTAGGTCTTTATTTGTAGGTGTTTCTTGTTTTGAAGCGTCATCATCTTTGGAGCAAGAAATAAAAATTAATGTAATTAGTAAGGTAAATAGGCTTAGTTTTTTCATAGTTGTAAAAAAATGATCATTATTTATTGTTCTTAAATAAGTGTTATAGAAAGAATAATTGTTACCATATCGATCATCTTTTTTTATAAATATAGGTGATCAAAATTCCTTCGTCATTATAAATTAATGTAAGTTCGTTATTAGCGATACCAAATTTTGAAATATCTGTTATGCTTTCTCCTTCATCAGTATATTGTAATGTCAATTGATCACCAGATTCTGACCAGGACCCATTATATTCACCATCACTAACACAATTACCGTTTGCTATAGCAAAAGTTTTTTCAATATATGTTTTGTCAGACTTAAACTCTATTGTTGATGTTTTTTCGCAGTCACTTAGTGTGTTTTCAGGTAAATTACTTTGCTGTTCATGAATTAATTCCCAAGTACCAATTAAATCAGATGTTTTCTCATTAGAAGTGTCATCATCTTTTGAGCAGGAAATAAAAATAGTAGCAAAGACAAGGATAAGTAGATTTAGTTTTTTCATTTCTATAATTTGTAATTTTGGGCGCAAAAAAACTTAGAATTATAGAAATGATAAAATGAAAATGGGCTTTTGTGATGAATACCCTAAAAATAGTGATGAGTTATGAAGTGATTAATTCGATTTTCCTATTTCTAAATGGCTTTATAAATCTTTTATAGACCTCACAGGTCTTGGAGACCTGTGAGGTCTATATGGTTCATTTTAAGAGGCCATTGGTGTAGTAACTATAATCAAATTAAGAATACTCTGATACCGATTAGATATATTCTTTAATCACTTTAAGAATTCCCTGAGTAGAAATCCCACAAATTTCTTGTAATTCCTCAACAGTACCGTGATGAATAAATTGATCAGGAATACCTAGAGTGATGATGGTATTTTTAAAATTATGCTGATTGGCAAAATCGAGTATCGAACTTCCAAAACCACCTTTGATAACTCCATCTTCGACAGTAATAATGGTATTATAGTTCTGCATTATTTGTTTCAGTAGATCAATATCTAAAGGTTTTATAAAACCAAAATGATAGTGACTAATGGTTTCTTCTATAGCCTCAACGGCTTCGGTAATATTATGCGCAATAGTACCTGTAGAAACTAAAGCGATTTTAGAACCTTTTTTTAGGCTGATCGCTTTACCAATTTCTAGTTTTTGCATAGGAACTTCCCAGTCGATAATATGCCCTCTGCCTCTGGGATAGCGTATCGCTATAGGATGATCTAGCCCCAAAGAAGCAGTATACAATAAATGTCGTAACTCGATCTCATTGGCTGGTGCTGCAACAATCATATTAGGGATGCAAGTAAGATAAGCAATATCAAAAATCCCATGGTGTGTTGCACCATCTGCGCCAACAATACCGGCACGATCAATACAAAAAATAACAGGTAAATTTTGTAAAGCTACATCATGGATTACCTGATCATAAGCACGCTGTAAAAAAGTAGAATATATTGTGCAAAAAGGTACTAATCCTTGTGTTGCCATTCCGGCAGCAAGAGTGACTGCATGTTGCTCTGCAATACCGACATCAAAAGCCCGATCTGGCATTTCTTCCATCATGTATTTTAAAGAACTTCCGGTTGGCATTGCAGGTGTTATACCTATAATCTTCTTATTTTTTCTAGCTAGTTCAAGAATAGTAAACCCAAAAACATCCTGATACTTAGGTGGTAATCCTGTATTATCCTTTGAAATTAAATCTCCGGTCGAAGCATCAAATTTACCCGGAGCATGGTATTTTACCTGGTCTTCTTCAGCTTGTTTTAAGCCCTTTCCTTTGGTAGTAATAATATGTAAAAGCTTTGGGCCTTTTGTAGTTTTTAGTTTCTCCAAAGTTTTGAGAAGCATAGGTAGATCATGTCCGTCAATAGGACCAAAGTAATTAAAATTCAATGCTTCGATAATATTATTTTTTCTAGGCCTAACTCCGATCTTGGCTTTAGTAAGGTATTCTTTCAGAGCACCTACACTAGGATCGATACCGATAGCATTATCATTAAGGATAACCAGCATATTGGTGTCGGTTACTCCGGCATGATTAAGCCCTTCAAAAGCCATTCCACTAGCAATAGAAGCATCACCAATTATTGCGACATGCTGTTTTGTGATATCTCCTTTTAATTTGGATGCAATTGCCATACCTAATACAGCCGAAATAGAAGTAGAAGAATGCCCAACCCCAAAAGTATCATAATCACTTTCGCTACGTTTAGGAAACCCGCTTATACCACCCAATTGACGGTTGGTATGAAATATATCTTTTCTTCCTGTAAGGATTTTATGAGGATAAGCCTGATGCCCAACATCCCAAACAAGAAGATCGTTAGGGGTGTCAAAAATATAATGCAGAGCAATAGTGAGCTCGATCACTCCTAAACTTGCTCCGAGATGCCCCTCTTTGGTAGCAACAATATTAATCACAAAATCTCTAAGTTCTTTGGCCAGTTTGGGTAACTGATTAGGAGATAGTTTTCTTAGATCAGATGGATATTTGATATTAGATAGAAATGATTGTTGCATAGCACAAAAGTACTATTTTGTAATGGTTCTTTATATACTTTTTATTTCATTCAGAATACAAATATTTTTATTTAGCTTTACCTAAAATTTAATAATATATGTTAGACCCATTAGATGATTCTTATTTTATGAAGAAAGCACTTCAGGAAGCAGAATTGGCGTATGAGAAGAATGAAGTTCCGGTAGGAGCGGTTATTGTAGTTGCAGATCGAATTATAGCCAGAGCTCATAACCTTACAGAATTATTAAATGATGTTACGGCTCATGCCGAAATGCAAGCAATAACAGCAGCAGCAAATTTTTTAGGAGGCAAATATCTTAAAGAATGTACATTATATGTAACTCTAGAACCCTGCCAGATGTGTGCTGGAGCTTTATATTGGAGCCAGATTAAAAAAATAGTGTATGGTGCAGTTGATGAACGAAGGGGATGTGCTGCAATGGGAACAAAACTTCACCCAAAGACTGAAATTATAGGAGGTGTTTTAGAAGAAGAATGTGGAGAATTGATCACTCGATTTTTTATTGAAAAACGAAACCTTAACTAAATTAAATTTTTATATCAAGGATCAATTAAGAAATAAAAAAAACACTACGATCAGTAGTGCTTTTGAAACTTAGGAGTGTGCGTTCTATCCGTGAATGATACGTACATTAGCTGCAGTAAGCCCTTTTCTTCCTTCTTCTTCATTATACTCTACTTTGTCACCTTCATTTAATGCTTCGCCATCAATTCCTGAAGCATGAACAAAAATGTCTTTTCCTGTTTCGTCGTTGGTAATAAATCCGTAACCTTTTGATTCGTTAAAAAATTTTACTGTTCCTTCCATTGTAATAAGATAATAAGTATTTAAATAATAAAGGTAGTTTTAAATTTTTTATGAATTGTTATCAAAGTATGAATATTTTGAAAATTTATCGGTTGTTATTTTCTGTATTTGCCTCATACTCCCTCATTTTCTTTAGGTTTTCCTCGGTAAGCATGTAGTCTTTAACTTTTTTATTTTTCCATCTGTGATAGATAAAAATAGGCATTAAAATGAAAGAAGAAGCTAATATACCAATCCCAACTAATTTATCACCGGTACTATGATCTCCCGAGTTTTTGAAGTAATATCCAACACATATCAGGATAATAATAGCTATTAAAAGTATTCTAATAATATATTTCATGGGTATAAATGTTTTTTAAGATCCTCTTGTAATAGAAACGTTAGTTTTTAATAGTATTATGATGTATAGACGATAGATTGAGGGTTTATCGTGTAAAATTAATCAACTTTCTGCGATATGCAGTAAGAAGTTTTGATTTTGAAATAAAGCCAAAATATTTACCATTTTTAATCACAGGTAAATTCCAGGCTCCGGTATCCTGAAATTTTTTCATTACTGTTTTTGCATTGTCATGCTCATAAATTATTGCAACCGAGGTTTGAGCCATCAAGGTGTCAACTGTTATTTTGTGATATAAAGTAATATCAAACATAATATCTCTAATATCATCTAATGAAACCATTCCTATAAGATGATCAGATTCGTTAGTAACAGGAAATAGATTTCTGTTTGATTTTGCTACAGCCTCACTTAGAAGTTGTTTTAGGGTGTAATTTGGTTTTACCGGGATAAAATTAGTTTCTATACAGTCTTCGAGATTCATTAGAGTCAAAACGGTTTGATCCTTGTCATGGGTCAATAAATGACCTTGTTTTGCGAGTTCTCGGGTGTAAATATTATGCTCTATTTTATTTTTTGAAATTATAAATGATATTGAAGTCGTAATCATTAAAGGAACAAATAACTCATAACTAGAGGTGATTTCTGCAATAAGAAATATTGAAGTTAGTGGGGCATGTAATACCCCGGCAATAAGCCCAGCCATTCCTAGTAATGTAAAATTGGCTTCAGAAACATGAAACCCCATTCCTAGATTATTAATTACTTTAGATACTACATTGCCCAATGCACTACCCATAACCATTGTTGGGATGAATATCCCTCCAGAACCTCCTGCAGCAAATGTAGCAGTCATGGCAACCGCCTTAAAAATAGTAATACCTGTTAATAAAGCTATGACAATCCATATGTTACTGGTCATAGCGTCAAATGGAGTTTTGCCAATAGCAGTTAGATGATCACCGTGTAATAAACCATTTATAAAGCCAAGACCTTCACCATAGAGTGGGGGGATAAAATATAACATGATTCCGATAGCAAGCCCACCAATTAATAACCGATGAATCTTTTTAGAAAACCGATCAAAAAAATGTAATATTCCAAAATACATCTTAGTAAAGTATATAGAAGCAAATGCGGTTCCGATTCCTAAAATAATGTAAAAGGGAGTGTCGTAGATATCAAATTTTTCTAAAACATTAAATCTAAATAAGACTTCGTCGCCTAAAAAAAAATAGGAGGTAATTATTGAAGATACCGAAGCAAAAAGTAAAGGTAACAAGGAAGTTAATGTAAGGTCTAAACTAAATACTTCTACAGCAAAAACTAGCCCTGCCAAAGGAGATTTGAATACGGCAGAAATAGCACCTGCAGAAGCACAACCGATAAGTAATACTCTTGTTTTTCGATTAACATGAAATAAGGTGCTAAAACTAGAACTTAATGCTGATCCAGAACTAATTGCTGGCCCCAAAAGCCCTACCGAACCACCAAAACCTACTGTTATTGGTGCTAGAATGAGAGGTAAATATCCATGAATAGGTCGTATAACCCCATTTTTTTTTGAAAGCGAATGTAAAATAAGAGGGATCGCTGATTTTACGTCTCTTTTAAATATATATTTTGTGAATATATATACAATTAGTAGACCAATTATTGGGATAATAAAATAAAAAGAAGCTTGCCAGGAGATGATATCACTTTCTAAAACGACCTGGATTAAATGAGTAATATTTTTTAATAATAAGGAAACAAGCCCTGCTGTAAACCCAACAAGAATGCTTAGGATAAGAATAAAGGTTTTGTCAGAAATATGGCGATATCTCCATTTGAGTATCTTATAAAGTAACGTCTTTTTCTTTTGGGGAGACATATGTACTTGACTTAACTAGTTTAAAGGTAATAAAAATCCCGCTCGTGGCGGGATTTTATATTATAAATCAAGTTTTATATTTAATTCCTTGAGCTGTTCGCTATCAATATTAGATGGTGCATCAATCATAATATCTCGCCCACTATTATTTTTCGGAAAAGCAATAAAATCTCGAATTGTTTCCTGACCGCCAAGAATAGCGACTAATCTATCAAACCCAAAAGCAATGCCGCCATGAGGAGGAGCTCCATATTGGAAAGCATCCATTAAAAATCCGAACTGAGCCTTTGCTTCTTCTGGAGTGAATCCTAAATGATCAAACATTAATGCTTGCGTTGCTGCATCATGAATACGGATAGAACCACCTCCAATTTCATTTCCATTTAAAACAAGATCATATGCATTAGCACGAACATCTCCTGGTCTGGTATCCAATAACGCAATATCTTCTGGTTTTGGAGAGGTAAAAGGATGATGCATAGCATGATAACGTTCTGTTTCCTCATCCCATTCTAATAATGGAAAATCAACTACCCATAAAGGAGCAAATTCTTCTGGATTTCTTAATCCTAGTCGTTCGGCAAGTTCCATTCTAAGAGCGCTTAGTTGTGCTCTTACTTTGTTTGTAGGACCAGAAAGTACACAGATTAAATCTCCTGCTTTAGCTCCGGTTGCCTCTGCCCATTTAGCCAGATCATCTTGATCGTAAAACTTATCTACAGAGGATTTATATGTTCCGTCTTCATTGCATTTTACATATACCATTCCTAGTGCACCAACTTGAGGGCGTTTTACCCAATCGATAAGCTTATCAATCTCTTTTCTGGTATATGAAGCTCCACCAGGAACGGCAATACCAACAACCAATTCTGCGGTATTAAATACATTAAACTCTTTGTGTTGAGCAATATCATTAAGCTCACCAAACTTCATCTCAAACCTTATATCTGGTTTATCATTACCATAAGTTCGCATGGCCTCTTCATAGGTCATTCTTGGGAAATCACCAATATTTACTCCTTTTATTTCTGATAGCAAATATCGGGTAAGTCCTTCGAATATGTTTAAAATATCTTCTTGCTCAACAAATGCCATTTCACAATCTATTTGTGTGAATTCAGGTTGTCTGTCTGCTCTTAAGTCTTCATCTCTAAAACATTTTACAATCTGAAAATATTTATCCATTCCACCAACCATAAGTAGTTGCTTAAAAGTTTGTGGTGATTGTGGTAATGCGTAGAATTGTCCTTCATTCATTCTGGATGGAACAACAAAGTCACGAGCTCCTTCGGGGGTGGATTTAATTAAATACGGAGTTTCAACTTCGATAAACCCTTCATTCGAAAGATAATTCCTTACTTGCATCCCTACTTGATGTCTAAACATCAAGCTATTTTTCACAGGATTACGACGTATATCAAGATACCTATATTTCATTCTAATATCTTCTCCTCCATCCGTTTGATCTTCTATAGTAAAGGGAGGGACGATAGATTCATTAAGAATGGTTAATTCATTTACCAGGATTTCAATTTCTCCTGTAGGGATTTTTTGATTTTTTGATTCACGCTCAATTACTGTTCCTTTTACTTGGATAACGAACTCTCGTCCTAAGGTCTTAGCTTTTTTGACCACCGGTGCTGGGGTACGTTCTTCATCAAATATTAATTGAGTGATTCCGTAACGATCTCTAAGATCAACCCATATCATAAATCCTTTATCACGAGTCTTTTGCACCCATCCAGATAAGGTGACTTCTTTTTTGATATCTGAGGCGCGTAGTTCACCACACGAATGACTTCTATACATATGTTATATATTAAGGCTGCAAAAATAAGAAGTTTAACTGTGAACGGGTAATAGATTTTGATTGTTTTGAGAATCTTTAGGTATATTATGAAAATTGTTAATTATAAAACAATTTTGTTAAGAGTTTGAAATATTTAAAATTGCCATGTATTTTATAATATTTTAATTGGTATAGGTGCTATTTTGGTCATTTTTATGCGAACAATTGTTAGTTTTAACATTGTTTTATCAATATCTTTTAATAGATTTAACCAAACATTTAAACAGATCATTATGAAAAAACACAATCATTTTTGCAAAATGAAGATTTTGCTATTACTAATTTTTGTTCCGACTTTGTTGTTGGCTCAGGAGACCATTACGGGAAAAGTGGTCGTTGAGGGCACTGGCGAAGGAGCTCCTTTTATGAATATTATTGAAGAAGGAACAGATAATGGTACCTCTAGTGACATTGATGGTAACTTTAGTATTACCGTAAGTAGTTTGCCAGTAAATTTAAAAGTATTTGCATTAGGATTTGCAGAAAAAACGGTGCCTGTAGCAACTGCAGGAAATATTACGATTCAAGTAGCCGAGTCTACAGAATCATTAGAAGAAGTGGTAGTAACTGGACTAGGTTCATCTATAAAAAGAGCGAACTTAGCTAATGCCGTTTCAACGGTTTCTTCAGAAGAATTAGTTGGAAATACAGGGCAAACTACTGTAGATGGAGCTTTATATGGTAAAGTTACAGGTGTAAATATTACTTCATCTTCAGGTGCACCTGGAGGAGGATTCGCATTGAGATTAAGAGGAGTTTCTTCTATAAACGGTAACAATCAGCCTTTGGTTATTGTAGATGGAGTATATATAAATAATGTAGAAATTCCATCTGGATTACGATTTGCCTCAGGAGGAAACAGAGGGAATGAAGAAAATTCAGGAAATAGACTAGCGGATTTGGATCCTAATGATATTGAAAACATTGAGGTTTTAAAAGGATCTTCTGCAGCTGCTATCTATGGACAACGTGGTAATGCCGGTGTTGTTATTATTACTACCAAAAGAGGAAAAGGTGGTAAAACAAAAATAAGCTTTAGCCAGGATACAGGAGTTAATGTTATTCAAAATAAATTGGGACTAAGACCCTGGACTGCAGCATCTGTAGAATCTACTTTTAATGCAGCAGAAAGAGATAAATATAATGCTACTATAGCTTCTAATGGAGGGCTTTATGATTATGAAGATGAAATTTATGGTAATACAGGTTTTATAACCGATACCAGAATAAATGCTACAGGAGGTAATGAGAAGACCAAGTTTTATGTAGGAGGATCCTATAGAGATGAAGAAGGGATTATCAAAAACACAGGATTTGATAGATTATCGTTAAGAACTAACATAGATCATCGTATTTCTGATGTATTTGATTTTACTTCTACTACAAACTATGTAAGAAGTAATTCTAGTAGAAGTTTTACAGGAAATGAAAACGAAGGAGGATTAAGTTATGGATATACATTAGCATTTACTCGTCCATGGAATAGTTTATATCCTGATGCTGATGGTAACTATCCAAATAACCCTAATTATCCTGGGAATCCAATTTTTGTAAGAGATCAGGCAAAAAATGAAGATTCAAATAACAGAATCATACAAGGATTCAAATTGAATACTAAACTGTTTACCAGAGAGAATAATAGAATTCGACTTATTCTTAATGGAGGGGTTGATTATTTGGCAAATGAAACCTATGTGTATGTGCCAGAAACACACCAAGCTCAAGTTGGAAATCAAGAAGGGTTTGTTGCACAAGGAAAAAACAATTTCACACAGTTCAATGCTCAAGCGATAGCCGTTTGGAACAATACCTCACTTAATGGTGATTTGGATTTGACTACACAATTTGGTATTACTTATTTAAATCAGAAATCTAATTTGGTGAATAGTCGTGGTTCTGATTTAACAGGAGGACAAACCAATGTAGATCAATCGGTAAACCAGGTAATAGACCAATTTTTCTCAAGGGAAAAAGATTTTGGATATTTTGCTCAGGTAGAAGGAAATTATAAAGATCAATTTATAGCGACTTTAGGATATAGATTAGATAAATCTTCAAGAAATGGAGATCCTAATAAGTTATATGGATTTCCAAAAGCTTCTTTGGCAGTAAACATTGCAAATTTAGATTTTTGGAGTGTAGAGGCGGTTAATCAATTTAAAATTAGAGCTGCATATGGAGAAACTGGAAACCCAGCTTCTTTTGGAGCTACATTTACAAGTTTAGGATCTTCAAATACCGGAGGTAATGGAGGAACATCTGTTGCTGGTTTAAAAGGGGATCCAAATGTAGAGCCAGAAACAGCTTCAGAATTTGAGGTTGGTTTTGATCTTGGATTGTTGAATAGCAGAGTTTCTTTAGAGGCTACATATTATCATAAAAACGTGAAAGATCTAATTCTTTCTAGATCACTACCTGCTTCCTCTGGTTTTACTACAGAAACTACAAATTTGGCAGATCTTAAAAATGAAGGTGTAGAATTAGCTTTGAGAGGAGATGTATTTGATGGAGATAATTTCCGTTGGAATACAGGAGTGCAATTTTATTTAAATAGATCGGAAGTTACAAGACTAGATGTTCCTGCATTTGCACAACCCGGAGCTGGTTTTGGTACAGGCTTAGGTACTTTTTATATTGAAGAAGGAAAACCTGTAACACAATTGGTAGGAAATATTAATGGGACATTAACCCAAGTAGGAAACGTAGAGCCTGATTTTCAGATGGCTTTTAATAATCAATTAACGATACTTAAGCAATGGGATGTTTCATTTCTTTTGCAATGGAAAAAGGGTGGTGATAACTTAAACTTATCGAGATTTTTAACAGATTTGGGAGGAACGTCTCCAGATTTAGAAACTGCAGAAGGACAGGCACGTTTGGCTTCAACTGCTGATGCTTTACGATTTGTTGAACCAGCTGGTTATCTAAGATTAAGAGAAGCTGCAATATACTATAGACTTCCTTCAAAAACAGTTAGTAATTGGTTAGGAGAGTCTGTTGAAGGTATAAAACTAGGAGTATCTGCTAGAAATCTGTTTACCATTACAGATTATAGTAGTTATGATCCAGAAGTTTCAGTAAATGGAGGAGCAGGATTATCAAGTGGAATTGAGGTAACTCCATTCCCTAGTTCACAGCAATTTTACTTTCATTTAAATGTTAATTTTTAATACAAGTGCATAATGAAAAATATATTTAAAATTAAAATTAAGATGAAGTATACTATTATCGGAGCACTTTTTGCTTTATTAATAACTTCATGTACTATAGACGAAGTTGTAGACCCAAATGGCCCAAGTGTTGTAGGAGTTACTAATGGTGCATCAAAAAAACAATTAAATGAACTTGCAACAGGAGTAGAATCTACTTCAAGAAATGGATTAGGTGTAGAAGTTACAGCGAGTGGTACTATGGCACGCGAACTTTATTTATTTGATGCTGATCCTAGAAATACAGGAAATTTATTAGGAAAAGATGGAGTATCCCTGGATAATAATTCATTTTATAGTACAGCACAATGGAATGGAAGCTACAGATGTGTCAAAAATGCTAGCCTTTTGATAGAGGCTGTAGCCAATACTAATGCAGTTTCAGAAGAAGAAAAATCTGGATATTTAGGATATGCAAAAACAGTGAAGGCGTATGAATTAATTCAGATCTTAAAATCTTATGGAACCGCTAGAGTAGATATTTCTGATCCGGATAATTTAGGTCCGGTTTTAGGATTTGATGCAACATTAGCTGCAGTGAGAAGTTTATTAGATGAAGCGAATACAGATTTAGGTAACGCAGGAAGCACTTTTGCATTTACTTTAAGTAGTGGATTTGCTGGTTTTGATACACCAAGTACATTTGCTTCATTTAATAGAGCGGTAGCAGCAATAGCAGCTGTTTATGCCGGAGATGGAGGCAGTTCTTTAACATTATTATCGAGTTCATTTTTTAGCCTTACTGCTGGTTTGACTACTGGACCAAAGTACGTCTTTGGATTAGGAGGAGGAAATGACCGTGCCAACCCTGTATTTAGAGTAGCGTCGGTATCTGCAACAGAACCAAACAATGGAGATCAAATTATAGTGCATGATAGCTGGATTAATGATGCAGAAGCAGGAGACACAAGAGTTACTACAAAAACTGCTGTTAGACCAGATCCTAGTGTTCAAGATGGTCTTACAGGGACTCATGAGACTAGATTATATGCTACTAATGTTACGCCAATAGATATTATTAGAAATGAAGAGTTAATCTTAGTATATGCAGAAGCAAGCATATTAGCTAATAATCTTACAGATGCGGTAACTGCATTAGATGTTATTAGGAATGCTGCAGGTTTACCAAATTACTCGGGAGCAGTAACTGCAGATGCTTTAACTACTGAGATGTTGAATCAGAGAAGATATTCTTTATGGGCAGAAAACCATAGAATGTTTGATTTAAGAAGATATAGTTTATCCAATACATTACCTATTGATAGAGCTGGAGATCAGGTATTTAATATACTTCCTATTCCATTATCAGAAAATGAATAACTAATCTTTTAAGATAGTAAAACGCCGCAATTTTTGCGGCGTTTTTTTTTGATAAGACTACACTTCTCCCTGGTTAGGATCAAAATCATCATCCAATTCTTGTTCAGTTTCCGATTTGCCATGTAAACGACGTTCAATAGATAGGTTATATTGCTCGGTAAGCGCATTGAGATTACCAATATAAGTTTCAAATTGGCTAATACCTTTAGTTTTGGCTCTGATAAAAATCCAGTCAAGTACTTCTCGAAGTGCTGCAGTAGTACGTTTTCGTAACTCAGTAATATTAAGATTACTTTGCTCACGTTGCTGTTCTTTAAGCCTAGCTTTAAAGATACTATCAAAAGATTGATGCGCATCTTTCATCTCATTAAAATATTTACGTTGGTGTAATGCGTCTATAGCTGTACCTAATTTAGAATCTTCTTCGACTTCCTCTATAATCTCATCCATTACCCCGCCTTGTTGATTATACGCCATATCATAAATGGCTGTACCGTGTTTGGTAATCGCTTTGTAGACAAGATTAGCTTGATTACGGTCATTTTCATCCCGGGCAAAATCGGCAATGAGTTTTACTCCTCGTTGTACCAGTTTAAGCCCGTTATCACGATACCGGTCCAACATAGCCAGTTCTGGAGTAAGAATACTTCCTCTGTTTTTCTTATATACAGTTTTAAAGCTGTCGTATTCTGATGTAAGTTTATCGATATAGGATGTTAACTCCATTGCGCCCAGATCTTGCTCATTGCTTAATTCTAATAGTGTACGAGTGTATTTAGAGAATTCCCCGTTTTTAAAATTTTCTAGTTTTGGTGCTACTAATAAGTCTTTCATTGTTTTTTGTTTTAAGATTATTGATATATGTATTTTGGTTATTCTCAGCGTTTTTTATATTTCTTATTTAGAATGATTATACAAAACTGGAAAACGCCCTGGGAAATCAGAGACGTTTCCAGTGCAACTGGATATGTTGCCGGAAAACCCGGGGCGATTCCAGTGCTACAAGATATGCTGTCGTAAAATCCGGAAAGATTTCCTATACATCTAGAGTGCTCTCTGGTTTTTAGTATGGGTTTTCTTTTTAACTGGTAGGTCCATTCGATATTTTTGATTAGAATATCTTGCATATTTTATCATTCGCGGTACAATGATAATACATGGTAGTTTCATTTTTCGGAACTGGGATTTTTTTGAAATAAAACATAACTTAACCACTAGAATTATTGGTTGAATTAAATTATATACTGTATAGACTTTATAATGAACTCATAATGATTAATGTTAGAATACAAAGCAAATAATAAGAGTGAAGCCTCATTATTGATTATAATCTGTTTTAAATAAAACAAGATCAGGACTTTTAAGAACTGGCTAAAATAGAATTACTGTTAAAAAGTGACATAATTACTGTCAAAAAGTGAAACCAATTATGGAGAAGGAATTCCTAATTTCGTCGCATAATACAAACTCACTTATATTAAGGATAGTCAGAAGTGAGAAACAAAATTATATTTTCCCCAAACGGCTTTTATACAGAAGTATAGAAGCCGTTTTTGTTTATTTTTTTAAATTATAGACGCTGTTTCGTGCTAACAGAAGTTTTCCTACCGCCTTTTTTAGATTCATTTATCACCAACTAACTAGAAGATATAAGAACTAAACAAAAAAAGTCACGGTATAAGCCGTGACTTTTTTGTGCTTAATTTTATAAAATGTTATGCTGTTGCAGTTACTGCTGGTATTACTGCAACTTTCTTTTTACTAAACCTAATTTTAATACGGTGTACAATAAAGAATAGCACCGGAACAATAATTAAGGTCAGGAATGTGGCTATGATTAGTCCATAAATAACGGTCCAGGCTAGTGGTCCCCAGAAAATTACATTATCACCACCCATATATATTTTTGGATTAAACTCAGAAAATAAAGAGAAAAAATCTATGTTTAACCCTATTGCCAGAGGGATTAATCCTAATACTGTAGTAATTGCAGTTAATAATACTGGTCGTAAACGAGCTCTACCTCCTTTAATGATTACTTTCATTACTTCTTCATTGGGTAATAAATCTTTTTCAGGAACATTAAGTTCTACTTTTTTACGATCTATCAAAAGTTGAGTATAGTCTAGTAGCACTACTCCATTATTTACCACAATTCCGGCTAGTGAAATAATCCCCATCATTGTCATCATTATTACAAATGAAGCTCCGGTAATTAATATTCCTCCAAAAACGCCTATAAAACTTAGGAAAATGGCAATCATGATTATAGTAGGTTTTGAGATTGAGCTAAACTGAAAAATAAGAATTAACATAATAAGTCCAAGCCCAGAAAAGAAAGCACCCATTAAAAATTTCATTTGTTTGTCTTGTTCTTCTATCTGACCTGTGTAATCAATTTCAACACCTTTTGGAGGTTTCGAAAAACTAGCCATTTCGGTTTTGATCTGGGATACAATTGCTCCGGCATCTGTATAACCAGGTTGAAGACCGGAGTATACTGTAACTACTCTTTTGGCTTTTTTATGCTTAATAGCACTAAAAGAAGAAGTGTTTTTTTGCGAAGCTACTGTAGAAACAGGTATCTCTTTTAGTTTTCCTGTAGCTTGATCTCTAAATGTAATATTTTGGTTAAACAGCGCGCTTGTATTATATCGATTAACTTCATTAAATCGAACATAGATATCATAATCTTCTCCTTCTTTTTTATAAACTCCGGCTTTTTCTCCAAAGATTGAACGACGTAATTGATTACCAACCTGGCCGGCAGCCACACCTAATTCACCTGCTTTTTCACGATCTACAACCACTTGCATAGCAGGTTTCCCTTTATTAACATCAATTTTTAATTCCTCAATACCAGGGATGTTTTTTTCATTAATAAAGTTACGCATTTGTTCTGCAATATTGATCAGTTCATCATAATCGGGCCCCTCGATTTCAATATTAATAGGATATCCTGCAGGAGGACCTACTGCATCTTTTTCTACAGAAATAGCAACCCCAGGATAAATTCCTTTTAAGGCATCTTGTACTTTTTGGCGAAGTACTTCAGAATCTTTTCCTTTTCTGAATTTGTATTCTCTCATCACTGCTATGATTTTAGCACGATGTGGCATTTCTGCACTGCTTCCTCCATCGGTTTGCGGATTAAATGCACCTTCTCCTACTTGAGAAACCGCAGTTTCTACCAAGAAATTATGATCTTTTCCTTCTATATATTCCTTACTGTTTAAAACAGCATAAACCCTCTTTTCGATATCAATAGTAATTTCATTGGTTTTTTTGATATCAGTACCCTGTGGATATTCAATATAAACGATAATTTGGTTGGGTTTGTTATCAGGAAAGAATTCAATTTTAGTACGTTGATTCCCAACAGAAGCTCCAAACATTGCAAATACAATAAATAGGAGTAAAAATGTTCCAAAGGTAAATCCATAGACACGCCATCCTTTTAAAGCAAAGGCTAGAAATTTTTGATATTTATTTTCTAACCAGGCCAGAATTCTTTTTTGAAAGAAGTTTGCCGCTTTTTTAAGCACATATTTGTATACCCAGAACATGATTGCAGTAAAGATCATAAGGCTTCCTAAGCCTCTTACAGCTCCTCCAAAGATGAGTATGAAAATACCAATACCTCCTAAAATAGCACTTAAGCGTATCAATTGTTTTACAGAGAGTTCTTTTTCTCCAATTTCCATAAATTGGGAAACCAACATAGAGTTAATAAATATGGCTACAAATAGAGAGGATCCAAGTACTACCGATAATGTAATTGGGAAATAGATCATAAATTGTCCCATTACACCAGGCCACATTCCTAAAGGAACAAATGCTGCTACAGTGGTTAAAGTAGAGATGATTATTGGAAATGCAATTTCACCAATACCCTTTTTGGCAGCTTGTATTCTCGACATGCCTTCTTCTTCCATCAAACGATATACATTTTCTACTACTACAATACCATTATCAACCAACATCCCTAATCCCATAATTAAGGCGAATAGGATCATGGTATTCATGGTATATCCCAAAGCAGATAGGATCATAAACGACATAAACATAGACATAGGAATAGCAAACCCAACAAATAATGCATTTCTAAATCCTAAAAAGAACATTAATACTCCAACCACTAATATGATCCCAAAAATAATATTGTTGACCAGATCATTTACCTGGTTAATAGTTTTCGAAGATTCGTCGTTAGCAATATTGATATTTAAATCTTTTGGAAATACGTCTTTTATAGCATTTGCTATAATCTTATTTATTTTTTCGGCAGCCTCAACCATATTTTTACCAGAGCGTTTTTTAACTTCAAGCATGACTACATTGTTCCCAAAATCTCTGGCATAAGTAGTTTTGTCTTCATCTCTAAAAGTTACTTTGGCAATATCACGCAAATACACTGCACCATCCTGAGATTTAACAACAAAATCATCTAATTGCAAAGGATTATTGATTTCACCTAATATTCTAATAGTACGTCTTTGTCCGTTAGTAATCATATTTCCGGCAGACATAGTAATATTTCCATTACGGATTGCATTAATGATATCATCAAAACTTACTTTGGCAGCCATCATTTTATAGATATCCACAGCAACTTCTACTTCTTTTTCCTGAGCACCTCTGATGTCTACTTTTTTGATTTCGGATAGATCTTCAATTTTATCTTCAAGGTATTCTCCGAATTTTTTTAATTGATCAACTGGGTAATCTCCAGTGATGTTGATGGCCATAATCGGAGTTTCTTCAGAAATACTTAAATCAAAAACATTAGGTTCTACCTTAGCACCATTAAAAGTAGGCCAGTCTTCATTTGCTTTTTCAGAATCGACTTCATCTTTTACCTTTTGCTTAGCTGCCGGTACAGAAAGTTCTTCATCAAACTCTACGGTTATAATGGCATAATCTTCTTGAGAAGTTGAAACAACCTCTACTACATTACTTACATTTTTTAATTTATCCTCTAGTGGATCTACGATTAGGCGTTCTATATCTTCTGCAGTATTCCCGGGATAAGGAACACTAATGTATATTTTGGTTTCATTGATCTCAGGAAAATTTTCTCGTGGCATAGAAAAATATGCCGAAAGCCCCAAAACCAGAAATATCCCAATCATTACATAGATAGTAGTAGGGTTATCTATAGCCCAAGATGATAATTTAAATTCCTTATCTACCTTTTTCTTATTAACTTCTTCCATAGGAGTGTTAGTTTAAAATTTTAACTTTCTGACCATCTTTTACACTTCTTGCACCTTCACTAATTATAGCATCACCACTATTAAGACCTTTGGTAATCTCTATGAGGTCTCCTTGTGTTTTCCCTGTTTGAATGATTACTCTTTTGGCTTCAGCAATATTTTCAGAATTCTTATCCAGAGTAACATAAGTATATTGATCTCCTTCTGCATTTTCAGAAATGATACTTTGTGGGATTAGTATCGCTTTTTCATTAGTGTAATCATTAATTTTTACTTTGGCAGTAAGATTTGGTTTTATGGTTCCTCCATTCGAAGGAATACCAACTTCTACCATAAAAGAACGATTGTTTGGATTGATATAATTTCCTACTTGGCGAATCTTTGTGTTAATTGTCTTTCCAAGAATTGGGAAATACACTTCTACATCTTTTCCTTTAGTGATATTTGGGATATAACGCTCAGGGACTTCTGTTTCGATATACATATCATTTAAATTGACAATGCGTATTAATGCAGACTGTCCGGGAGAGACAACACTTCCCTGTTCTGTAATGACATCATCAATAACACCAGAAAATGGTGCGTTTACAGTTGTTTTTGCTAATTGGCGTTTGATCTGGTTTACCACATTTTGTTGAGCTTCAAAATTTGTTTTAGCTTCCAGATATTGAATTTCCGAACCAATTTTTTGATCCCATAGTCTTTTTTGACGATCAAATGTTGTTTTTGCTAATTGTGCCTGTACTTCTACCTGAGATAATTGTTGGCTTAATCCACCATCATCAATTCTGGCTAATAATTGTCCTTTAGATACTTTTTGTCCTTCTTTAACATAAACTCGGGTTAAGATACCGCCCATTTCGGGATACAGAACTATATTCTTTTTGGTCTCAACATTTCCTTGTAACTCCAGAAAATGATTAAACAAAGTATCTTTGGCCATAATCGTAGTTACCAAAGGAAGTTTTTTTACAGAATCTAAAGAAGCGATTGCCTCGTCTAATTGTTTTAATTGATCAGCAACAGCTTGTTGCTCGGCTACTATCTCGGTTCTTTTTGCACGTAATGCTTGCAGATTACCGTCTTCTATAATTTTATCAATAGACTTTGTATTATTTTGTCCACATGAAATGATAAGAAGTGATATAGATAATATGGTAAGTATCTTTTTCATAATATGGTTAATTATTATTTGGTGTATTTAAAATCGTTTCTAGTTCAGCCTTTTTGTTGATAATGTTAAGCATAGCATTCAATACTTCATTCTGAGAAGAGTATAGCTGTAATTGTGCTTGTCTTAATTCAAAACTAGAGGCAAGGCCTTCTGTGTATTTAATCTGATTTTTTTTCTCTATTCGCTCTGCTAGTGTGAGATTTTGCTTCGAGGTATCATAACTTTCTATCGAAAACTTATAATCACTTATAGCAGTGTCATACTTAAGTTGTATCTCTCGTTGAATTCTCAGAAAATCGGTTCTCGATTGTTCGTCAGCTATTCTGGCCTGTTGTGTTCTGGCACTTCTTTTTAAAGAACTGAAAATCGGAATCTTCAGGCTCGCTCCCAAAATAGAAGATTGAAACCAGCGTTGATCACTATCCAAAAAAGTAAAAGAATTACTATTGGCTTGTGTACCATAATTAACAAAAGCAGACAAAGAGGGGAGTGCCCTACTTTTTTCTAGTTTTAACTCTAACCGCGTTTGTTCGGTAAGAAGGTATGCTAATCTGTAATCTATATTATTTTCTATGTTAAATGGTTTGGCAGTAACAGATTTATCCATGTTTTTTAAAGCAAGACCATCTAAATTATCAGAAAGCACAATATTCGAATCAACAGGAACTCCAAGAGTTAAATTAAACATTTGCATAGCGATTTTTTCTAACCGTTCTGCGTTATTAAACTGATTCTTAATCTGTAATAAAGTGATTTGTAGTTGTTCTACATCTTCTTCTTCGGCCAGACCATTCTCAAAAATCTTCTTTGTTTCCAGATAATTTTTCTCTAGAGTAGCGACATTATTTTTAAGAATCTTTACGCTTTCCTGAGCCACAAGTACACTTCCATATGCGTTAATAACACCTTTACGGACTTCGAGTTGGGTTTTTTCTTCAACATCATTGTTATATTGTAAAAAACTCTTTGCGGCTTGTAAACCAACTAAATAAGAACCATCAAAAATAAGCTGACTTAGAGTTGCTGTTGCCGATGCTTGTTGTTTTGTTCCAAAAACAACAGGAACAAAAGTCCCAGGCTCTCCGCCGGTAACTTCTCCTGGTAATAGCGAAACAGGTTGCTTTAATTGATTTTGATAATCGACCAATGCACTAATTTGAGGAAGACCATCTGCAGTGGTTTCCCATTTTCTTTTAAGTGCTTTTGCTACATCACGTCTTGCATTAATAGATTGATAACTGTTTTCTAAGGCGAATTCTATCGCTTCATCTAGTGTAAAGGAATATGAAGAATTTGCTGGCGGCTGTTGGGCTAATATTGTGGTTGTAAATAACCAACCCAGACAGATTAACCAAAGGTTGTTTCTCATAGATATTACTCTTTTATTAGTAGATTGTTTAAAATTTTTAATCCTTTTTCTGTTGCAATGCCCCTAACATGATATTCCAGATAATCTGCCATAAGCTGAGTTATAGGAAATTTTTGCATCGGAAACATTTCCTGATCCTTTATTCCGATCATTCCATTAAAATATATTCTTGAAATAAATTGGATGTCTATATTTTTTCTAAAAACCTCCTTTTTTATTCCTCTATCCAGGTTTTCAATAACACACTCTTGCATAACCTCAAATTGTTTTGCTTTAAGAGTTTTGTATATCTTCGGATAGTATTTTTGAAGTTGATATTGTGGCGCGGTCTTTTCATTTTTCAGATGATGCATCACAAAGGCTTTAATTGCATATAATTCTTCGATAGGCCCATTTTTTTGATCTACAATAGTGTCTATTCCATTAGAAATAGTACAAAAAAGATGATCTGTAGTTGCCTTTACCAGTGCTGTTTTATTTTGAAAATGCGTGTAAATTGTCTTTTTAGAAATTCCCATCTCGGTAGCAAGATCATCCATAGTAACACTCTTAAAACCCAGGTTCAAAAACATATCATTAGCTTTTTCTATTATTTTGTCTTTCATTAAAAGGGTTCTTTTTTTTTGCCAAATGTACATCCGGAAACTTTAAAAACAATAAAAGTTTCCTGAGTTTCACAAATTTTTAACATTACGCCCAGATTTTGATCAATACAATGTTTTAAATACGAGATTATGATTAGCATTAGTTTTTTAAAAAGTTTCAATTACTTTAGCATAAAAAAATACTGTGCACACAATTTCTGATTATCAGAGGTATTTTTTAGAATATCTATCTAAAAAAACGATAACTAAAGAACCCAAGAATCTTTATGAACCAATATCCTATATTCTTAATCTTGGTGGTAAACGATTGCGGCCGATTTTGGTATTAATGGCTTCCGAAATTTTTGGAGGAGATTACAAAAAAGCTTTAGATGCAGCATTGGCTATAGAGGTTTTTCATAATTTTTCATTAATACATGATGATATAATGGATGATGCACCTCTTAGGAGAGGAAAAGAAACTGTTCATGAAAAATGGGATATAAATACAGGAATTCTTTCTGGAGATGCAATGTTGATTAATGCTTATCAATTGTTTGAAAATTATGAAGGAAATACTTTTAGAGAGCTGGCTAAACTATTTACCAAGACTGCAATAGAAGTATGTGAGGGACAACAATACGATATTGATTTTGAAACCAGAGATGATGTTACTATTCCCGAATATATCCAAATGATAGAATATAAGACGGCGGTTTTAGTTGGCGCAGCGATGAGAATGGGAGCTACCGTTGCTAATGCTCCAGAAGATTGTAGATCCTCAATTTATGATTTTGGAAGATTATTAGGATTAGCATTTCAACTTCAGGATGATTATTTAGATGCTTTTGGGGATCCTAAGACTTTTGGTAAACAAGTAGGAGGGGATATTATTGAGAATAAAAAAACTATTTTGTATCTAAAAGCTTTAGAATTTGCAAGTGAAGAGGAACGCAAGCAATTAAAAGAATTATTTTCTCTTACTCCTAATGACCCATCTCAAAAAATAGATATTATAAAACATCTTTTTGAGACCACCGGAGCAAAAGATAAAACACGATTAGAAATTGAAAAATATACCAATAAAGCATTTTCGGTTTTAGAAACCCTCTCTATTACAGAAGATAAAAAAGCGATATTGAAATCATTTGGAGAAAAATTAATGAATCGAAGTGTCTAACAGATATAGTCTTATTACCGCAAAGCAATTAATAGATGAGGTGTCTAATTTTGATTTGTATCCTCAATTTCTGGCGCAATTACAAAAAGATCTGAATCGTGCAGGGATTGATTATGATATCAAAAGTAAAACACCTCAGGATCTGTTTTCTGAAGTGGCGTACTTGCTTGTTGAAAAATTACAGAATGCTTTTAATGAGTATCTTAATTTGTTGTATGCTGTAGATGTCTCTGAAACTAAGATAAGAAGCCTGGATTCTGAAAATAGTGTTGATATAGCAGAATATGCTGCGTATTTGATTCTAAAGCGAGAGTGGCAAAAGGTTTGGTATAGAAACAAAGGGTGAGATTCTATTGATCAAAAATTTATCTTAGATGTAAAATAGAATGTAGAATAACTAGAAATTTTAAACGTATGAAGTTCTATAGTAGCATTTTCTTATTTTTCGTATTAACCATTAATTATGGTCAGGATATTTCTCAAGATAAAATAAACATTTCTTATGAAGAGTTTTTGAGAGAAGTTGGTAAAAAAGAAAGAGACACTTTGATTAAACAATTATCCAAAAGATATCATTGTTCAGAATATTTCTCAGGGAACATTTACTATTATTATAAAAATGATCAATTAAAATTGATAAAGCATATCTATAAGCAAAACTGGGATAATAGTTTAGAATATTACTATATCGAAAATGATACACTACAGTTATTTACAACATTTACCGAGATTATTCGATCTAATACTCGTTATACCAAGAGCGAAAGAGAAACGTCTTTTTCAATGGAGAAAGTGTTAGATGTTACTGAGAATCGAACATTTTTACAGCAAAATCTTATTGTAATGTGCCATGAAAGGAAGGATATGAAAAAACAATCAGAGTGGGATCAGGATTTTTTTAATACACTTAGTTTTAAAAAAATAGATTGTACTACAGATGTTGAAGATCTACGATATAAATATAGGACACTTCGCAAAGCTGAAAAAAAACTCGTGAAATATGGAGGAAAACCACATAATTGTATTTTTTATTTGTGGTAAGACAATTCTTTAGAAAAATACACTAACAAAAGGAGTGTAGGGGCTTCCGTAGATACTTTTATCGCTATCATAAAGGAGGTCATAACGAATACCAACACTTACATTACCAATACGATAACCACCACCAATGAATAGCGACGGATACCAATAATTTTCTTTCAGGTCCTGTGCGTTTTCAATTTCAAGAGTTCTCGAAACTCCCATTTCCTGAAACTCAAGTGAGAGTCGAATTTCTCGTATTGGGCTATAAAAAGCAAGGACACTTCCTCCATAATTGGTCGCTGTAAAATTGTTAGATTCAATATATCCAAAACTAACTCCCATTCCGACGGCAAATTGTTCATTAAAATTATATAGTCCCGATGGTTCGATTACTCCACTAAAAGTATCATTGCCAAAACCAATTCCCAGATTGCCTCCAAAACTAACATTGGACCAAAAATTATCGTTTTGAGAATAACTTTTTTGTAAGGAAAATAAAATTGAAAGAACTAAGACAAGGATTTTAATATTTTGATGAACATTTACTTTCATTGTTAATTTTATGAAAAATTATAATATAAATATAAATAATTCGATACCTAATATACCGTAATTATTGTATTTTTGTGGCGTTTTATTATTTAAAAGACAGTTGAATACTTACATATGGATAAATATTCATTTTTAAATGCGGCTAATACCGCATTTTTTGCAGATTTATATGATCAATATATACAGAATCCTGATAGTGTAGAACCTAGTTGGAGAGCATTTTTTCAAGGATTTGATTTTGGAGTAGAAAATGCTAATGGTTTAGAAGAAACTATGTATGTTGATCAAGCACCAGGAGAAACTGTTGCTATTCCCCAAAATGTTCAAAAAGAATTTCAGGTAGTTCGATTAATAGACGGATATAGAACTCGAGGGCATTTGTTTACTAAAACAAATCCTGTAAGAGAGCGAAGAAAATATATCCCAACATTGGCTTTAGAAAATTTTGGATTAAGTCAGGCCGATCTTAATACAGTTTTTAATGCAGGAGAAATTATTGGGGTAGGTCCCAATACATTAAGCAATATTATTGTCCACCTAGAACAAATATATTGTGATTCTGTTGGTATCGAATATATGTATATTCGTGACCCAGAAGAACGAGAGTGGATACAGGCTCGGGTTAATTTTAATACCAATAGAACTAAGTTTTCTATAGATCAAAAGAAACATATCCTTAGAAAATTAAATCAGGCAGTTTCATTCGAAAGCTTTTTACATACTAAATATGTTGGCCAAAAAAGATTCTCTCTCGAAGGAGGAGAATCTCTAATTCCTGCTTTAGATGCATTAGTAGAAAAGGCAGCTAATCTAGGGGTAAAAGAATTTGTAATGGGTATGGCTCACCGTGGTCGTTTAAGTACACTTACAAATATTTTTGGAAAAAGTCCAAAAGATATCTTTAGCGAATTTGATGGAAAAGACTACGAGGAAGCAATATTTGATGGGGATGTAAAATATCATTTGGGTTGGACCTCTAAACGAGAATCAGATTCTGGAAAAGCAATTAATATGAATATTGCTCCTAATCCATCACATCTAGAAACAGTAGGTGCTGTAGTAGAAGGAATAACCAGAGCAAAACAAGATACACATTATAAAGAAAATATTTCTCAGGTGTTACCTATAGTGGTTCATGGAGACGCAGCTGTGGCTGGACAAGGACTCGTCTATGAGATTGTTCAAATGGCTCAGCTAGATGGATATAAAACCGGAGGAACTATACATATAATAGTGAACAATCAAATTGGGTTTACGACTAACTATTTGGATGCACGTTCATCAACGTATTGTACCGATGTTGGTAAAGTTACCCTATCACCTGTTTTACATGTAAATGCAGATGATGCAGAAGCAGTTGTTCATGCAACTAATTTTGCATTAGATTTCAGAATGAATTTTGGTCGTGACGTATTTATAGATTTACTCGGATATCGCAAATATGGTCATAATGAAGGAGACGAACCACGCTTTACTCAGCCTAAGCTATATAAAGCTATTGCCAAGCACAAAAATCCGAGAGATATTTATGCAGAAAAATTGATTTCTGAAGGTATTATAGATACAGATCATGTTGCTAAACTTGAAAAAGAATATAAAGCATCCCTCGAAGAAGAGTTAGAAGATTCTCGTAAGCAGGAAAAGACTGTGATAACTCCGTTTATGCAAGATGAATGGGCCGGTTTTGAAAGAATACAAGAAGATAAAATGATGGAAGTAGTTGATACTACGTATCCAAAAGATAAACTTACCGAAATAGCAGAAGTTATTACCAAGCTTCCTTCGGATAAAAAGTTTCTTCGTAAAATAGAAAAAATAGTAAATGACCGACATAAAAGATTCTTTGAAACAGACCAATTAGACTGGGCAATGGGAGAACTATTAGCTTATGGTTCTTTGTTAAAAGAAGGATATGATGTGAGAATGAGTGGGCAAGATGTAGAAAGAGGAACATTCTCGCATAGACATGCTGTTATCAAAGTAGAAGACAGTGAAGAAGAGGTAGTGCTACTAAATAATCTAAAAGGTGATCAGTCAGATTTTTATATCTATAATTCATTATTGTCAGAATACGGAGTTGTAGGATTTGATTATGGGTATGCGATGGCAAGTCCAAAAACGTTAACGATCTGGGAAGCGCAATTTGGAGATTTTAGTAATGGTGCACAGATTATGCTGGATCAATATATTTCTTCTGCAGAGGATAAGTGGAAATTACAAAACGGTTTGGTGATGTTGTTACCACATGGTTATGAAGGGCAGGGGGCAGAACACTCTTCGGCTCGTATGGAACGATATCTTCAACTTTGCGCAAAAGACAATATGTTTGTTGCCGATGTAACAACACCTGCTAATTTGTTTCATTTGCTACGTAGACAAATGAAAGCAAAATACCGTAAACCTTTAATTGTATTTACGCCAAAGAGTTTATTACGTCATCCTAAAGTACATTCTTCTGTAGATGAATTTGTCAATGGCAAGTTTCAAACACTATTAGATGATCCGGATGCAAAAGCTACAGCTGTAAAAACGTTGGTTTTTTGTACAGGCAAATTCTATTATGACTTATTAGAAGAAAAAGAGAAACTAGAAAGAAAAGATATTGCTTTGGTACGAATAGAGCAATTATTTCCTTTGCCAGCAGCAGAGATGGATGCTGTAATCAAAAAATATAAAGCAGATGAGGTGGTTTGGGCACAAGAAGAACCACGTAATATGGGTGCGTTAAGTCATATGTTAATGAATTATGATGAGGCAAAAACATTTAGATTTGCAAGTAGAAGATCATATGGAGCTCCTGCAGCAGGTAGTGCAACCAGATCTAAGAGAAGACATCAACAAGTAATTGATTACGTGTTTGATAAAACAAAAAATAATCAAAGAAGATAAAAATTTAGTAAATAAGTAAGTATAGTTAAAAGTTTCCGAAGGAAATTATACAAAGGATAAATTCAGAATTATGGCTTTAGAAATGAAAGTCCCATCACCGGGAGAATCTATTACAGAAGTAGAAATAGCTCAATGGCTTGTTGAGACTGGTGATTATGTCGAAAAAGATCAGGCAATTGCTGAAGTAGACAGTGATAAAGCAACCTTAGAATTACCCGCTGAAGCAAGTGGAGTTATAACACTTAAGGCAGAAGAGGGTGATGCGGTGGCAGTTGGTCAAGTTGTGTGTCTTATTGATACAGAGGCGGCTAAACCCGAAGGTAATGCAGCAAAATCAACTCCTGCTGAAGAAGCTCCAAAAGTAGAGGAGGAAAAGGAAAAAACTCCGGTAACTCCTGCTAAAACAGAAACTTATGCAACAGGAACTGCTTCTCCAGCAGCTAAAAAAGTACTTGCCGAAAAAGGTATAGATGCTAGCCAAGTAAAGGGGACTGGTAGAGATGGACGCATTACTAAAGCTGATGCATTAGATGCAAAACCAGCTATGGGAACTCCAGGATTAGGAAGTAGAGGAGAGTCACGTAAGAAATTATCAATGCTTCGTCGTAAAGTGGCAGAACGTTTGGTTTCAGTTAAAAATGAAACGGCAATGCTAACCACGTTTAATGAAGTGGATATGCAACCTATTTTTAACCTTCGTAGTCAATACAAAGAAACATTTAAAAGTAAACATGGAGTAAGCTTAGGATTTATGTCTTTCTTTACTCTTGCTTGTGTACGAGCATTGCAGTTATTCCCTGCGGTAAATTCGATGATAGATGGTAAAGAAATGATTTCGTATGATTTTCAGGATATCAGTATTGCAGTTTCTGGTCCTAAAGGGTTAATGGTACCTGTGATTCGTAATGCAGAAAATTTAAGTTTCAGAGGAGTAGAATCTGAGGTAAAACGATTAGCAATTCGAGCACGTGATGGTCAGATTACTGTTGATGAAATGACAGGAGGAACTTTTACCATAACTAATGGTGGTGTTTTTGGTAGTATGTTGTCTACACCAATTATTAACCCGCCACAGAGTGCTATCTTAGGGATGCATAATATTGTAGAGCGTCCAATTGTAAGAGATGGACAAATTGTAGTAGCACCTATTATGTATGTGGCATTATCTTATGATCATAGAATTATCGATGGTAAAGAATCTGTAGGATTCCTTGTAGCGGTAAAAGAAGCATTAGAGAATCCAGAAGAATTACTTATGGATAATAATGTAACTAAGGCTTTAGAGTTATAACTAAAGTATTCTAGTATAAAACAAAAGCGCTTCGTTGATATCAACGAAGCGCTTTTGTTTTGAAAAATTTAAAATAAGAATCTATGGCTTAATTTGTAGCGTCTGTAATATGATTTTTATAGTGTTGCTTTTATTTCTATGTAGTTTGATGCTTTGTAAAAGCTTTAGAAAGAATAGGTATTGCACGATCGATTTCTTGTTTGGTAGTGTTTTTACCTACCGAAAACCGAAATGTCCCTTTGGCGTATTCATAATCAGATAAAGTTGATTTGAGTATGTTAGATAGATTAGTTGTACCAGAATGACAGGCTGAACCCGCAGATAGAGCTATTTCATTTCTTATGCTGAATATAACAGCATTCGCATCAATATTTCTAAAACTAATATTAAGAGTATTGGGTAAAGTTTTTTGTAAATCTCCATTTATAATGGTATCCAGATTTAGGCTGTTTAATTGTTCTAGCAAATAATTTCTCATTATTTGCATTTGTGTTGTGTTTATTTCAAATTCTTGATAAGCAATTTCAGAAGCTTTTCCTAAACCTGCTATATACATCGTATTTTCGGTCCCTGGCCGTTTGTTAAATTCATGACTTGCGCCATGCATTAATTTTTGCAAAGAGGTTCCGTTTTTGATGTATAATGCACCAATACCTTTTGGAGCATAAAATTTGTGACCTGCAATGGTTAATAAATCGACATTTAGATCGGCAACGTTAGTTATCACTTTGCCTATAGATTGTGCAGCATCTGTATGAAAAATGACATTGTGTTTCTTTGCGATTTTACCTATTTCCTGTATCGGTTGTATGCTTCCAATTTCATTATTGGCATGCATAATAGAAATTAAAATAGTTTCTGGTGATATTGCTTTTTCAATTTTATTAATGTCAACAATTCCGTTTTTATCAACATCTACATAAGTAATTTTGAATCCTTGATTTTCTAAGTGCTTACAGACTTCTAGTACAGCAGGATGTTCTATTGATGATGTGATAATATGATTTCCTTTTGTTTTATGGGCCAATGCAGCACCAATAATTGCATAGTTATTTGATTCTGTTCCACCACTGGTGAATATAATTTCTTCGGGAGTGGCTCCTACAAGATTTGCTACTTGTTTACGAGCTTTTTCGATAGCTTCTTTGGCTTTTATTCCTTGGGTATTAATACTAGAAGGGTTTCCATAATGATTAGTTAAAAAAGGAAACATTACATCTACCACTCTAGGGTCGATTGATGTAGAAGCGTTGTAGTCTAAATATATAAATGGTGTGTTCATATTAAGTCATCCTTGTTTTAATAATTATTGATGATATTATGGTTAATACTCCTATTGTAATTATTGTAATATCTACTTCAAAAAATTGAGCCATACCTATTGTTAATAATGCACCAAAAGCATACCCTAAATCTCTCCATAGCCTAAAAACTCCAATACTTTGAGCTCTTTGTTTAGGGTGGGTAAAACTTGCAATAGCAGATAAAAAAGTTGGATATACAATGGCTGTTCCTGCTCCCAGGATTGATGAGAGTGTAAGGAATTGGATTAAAGATGTTGCCCAAAACATTAAAATTAATGCTATGCCTTGTAATGCCATTCCTATAAATAGCATCATTTTTTTATTGTAGTGATCAGATAGTTTTCCGGTTACTAGTTGTCCGATTCCCCATATAGCAGGATATACAGCAACAATGATTGCGATATTTTTTAAACCAAAACCTCTATTGGCCAGGATAATTGGAAGTACTCCCCAGATCATTCCATCGTTTAGGTTATTAATAAACCCTGCTTGTGAGATAGACCCTAAATTATTGTCTTTCCATGTAGTGTCCCAAAAAATGTTTTTAAGAGGTTTTATGTCATTTATTTTTGTTTCTGCTGCAACGTGTTTTGCGGTATCTTTTATAAAAAAAATACTAATCAATAAACCCAATACAACAAAACCAATACCCTGATAAAATGGATACGGGCGTAAACCATATTCAGAAGCGATCCATCCTGTAGTAAATGCAACAAGAGCAATAGAAAAATATCCGAAAGACTCATTAAGCCCCATAGCTAATCCACGGTGTTTTTCTCCTACTAAGTCGATTTTCATTACTACGGTACTAGACCAGGTTAATCCTTGATTAATTCCTAACAATACGTTGGCAAAAATAATCCAGTTCCAATGTTGGGCATGGATTAAGATAAACGGAATAGGAACGGCTATTAACCATCCGATAATTAATAGATTTTTACGTCCTATACTATTTGCTAATACTCCTGTAAAATAATTGGTAAAGGCTTTTACGGCTCCAAAAACAATTATAAATGATAATACTGTAGAGGTGGCAATAATTGAGAATTCTTCTTCTGCTAATTTTGGAAGTATAGTACGTTCTAATCCTACCATTCCTCCAACAAAAGCATTTACAATCAACAAAAGTGTAAATTGCCTCCAGTTTTCTTTCAGTCCTAGTTGTATGTTTTTTTCTTCCATTTGGTTATAATTAACTTGTTGAAAAAGAAGATTAAGAAATGGCACAACGATTTGCACCTGCTTCCAGTTCAATTAAATCTGCTCCTTTTGCACTCCCTTTTATATTTAACTTTACGATTTCTTCATAATTTGGCGGAGTTTCAGGAATTTTTTGCAGTAGGCTATCAATAAAATTTTCTTCATTAAGTTGTAATACATTCACATTGTTATTTATGTCTTCGAGACTATTACATACCATATTATTATCAAATGAAACAGGGTGACTAATATGACCAGGGTAAACAATAAGTGAGTTTTGAAGTGTAACTAATTTTTGTAATGATTGATATAGTAAACTGGCCTTTCGCTTTGCGATTTCTTTTGTAGCTTTTAAGTCTGGTCTTCCGACACCTGTTGTAAATAATGTGTCTCCAGAGAATAAGGATTCATTATTTACTAAGTAAGAATAACTTTCATGTGTATGTCCGGGTGTATGAATTGCTTCTAGTTTGGCATTGCCAAAATTAAGAATAGTACCATCTGTAATTGGCTCGAATTTATACGTTACTATATTTTGATCGGGAAGTAGTAAAATAGCATTGGTCTTTTCGGCTAATTGTTTTCCTCTCGAGAAATGATCTGCATGAATATGAGTATCTATAACATATTTTATTTTCCAATTATTTTGTTCAGCGATATTGGTATAAACCTTAGCATCTATAGAGGCATCAATGATAATTGCTTCTCCATTATTTTCTAGGATATAGGATAGGCAACCTTTTCCTGTTCTACGAATTTGAATGATTGTTGTTTCTCTACTGTCCTTTGTTTGTGCTGTATTCCATGCGGTTGTCCATTCGCGCATTCCTCCTTCTAAAGAGTATGCTTTTATACCTCTTTCTTGAAGTTGTTCTGCAGCTATTAAACTAGTTTTACCTGCACCACAAACGGTTACAACTGGTATGTCTTTTGAAAAATTAATACCTGAAAATAGATTTTTTTCTCCTGCTTTTAGTTTCGTATAGACATCTACAAAATCACTCTCAGGAATTTTCCATTCTTCGCGTTCTTCTTTAGGTCTTACATCTAAAATTTGAATAGGAACCTTGTTTTCTAATAAGGTTCTGAGATCTGCTACTTTGATCGTTTTTGTATTTTTCAAATTCATAGTACTCTTTATTTTAATTAACTGGTAATCCTCTTTGTTTCCATTCTAAAACTTCTTCTTGAAGGCGAATTGCATCATAACCCTTTTCTTGAAGATATTGAACTGCTTCATCTGCAAAAACACATAAAGGGCCTCTACAGTACACTATTATTTGTTGGTTTTTTGGGAGTTGAGTTATGTTGTCTTTGAGGGATTCTATAGGTATAGATTTTGCATTTGCAATTGCTTCTTTTTTAAATTCTTTTTCTGGTCGAACATCTAAGAAGTATAAATCTTCAAGATTATTATTCACCATTATTTCATCGATGTTGATCGAAGATACCGATGCAAATTTCTCTTGTTTAAAGTTTTGTAAAGTTGCCTGTATTTCTAGACTGTTTTGTAAACTAAAACTTTGTAAAGAGTTCCAAAGTGTATATACATTTTTATTAGATAAGGAATAAATCACATAATGCCCATTCTTTGTTGTTTTAAGAAGTTTCACTTTTTTAAGTACTTGTAGATGCTGTGAAGCATTGGCGATTGATACTCCTATCTCGCCTGCAATTTGCTCTACAGAATAATCGTCTTGAGATATAAGATTAAGGATTCGAAGTCTATAAGGATTTGCTAAGGCTTTTGCCACATTAGCAATCTCCTGGTAAATACTGTTTTTAAATTCTTGTTTGTTCATTAGTAATTCAATTATTCAACAAATATATTGAATAATTGAATTAAAACAAATTTTTAATACATTTTTTGATACCCATAAGATTGTAACTGATTGAAAAAGAGGGGTTAGTTAGGGTTTTATACTAGCATTTATAAAACTATTGAGAGATAATTGGGTCGATCGCTAGAGGGCAATTGACTTAATAAAATGATTTCATCGAGAGAACATGTTAATGTATTTTGGGTACTCTATGATTCTCTATTTTAACTGTAATTATAAAATCATTTCAGCATAAGGAAGTATCGTATGGTATCCTTTTTTCTTAAAGTATTCCATTTCTGAAGAATTTCCGGTAACCAAAACAAAATCTCCTCCCCAGCCGCCAAGGCTTTTAATACTATCCGGATAATCAGGAAATAAGGTAGACTTTACAGTGGGAGTTTTAATAATTTTAGAAATAATTTCTTCATGTAAATCTAGTAGTGTATTAAACTCATCTAGAGTAGAACAATCCAATATTTTAGACGTAATTTCGTTTATTGCTACTTCGGCATTATCAAAATCTTTTAATGGTAATGCCTGATAATGTTTAATAGAAGCTTTACTATCCTGCTTTTGGTTTAAATAAATAAAAAAAATATTTTCCTTAAAAGGAGGGTCGAAACTAGCAGCTTTTACTGTAGGATTGCCTTCATTGCGTTTGTATAGAATAGGAGAATCATGCTGCGCACATGCAATATCATACCCACTGCCTCCAAAGCTTTTTTCAAGTAAAGTAAATGCATTTACTTTTGCCCATTGTGCAATGTTATTAATTAAAGTAGAAGAAGATCCAAGTCCCCATTCCTTATGAAACTCTAACCTACTTTCTATACGATATCCTTTCCCAGAAGAAAGAAAATTAGGATTTAATTCTTTTGCGGCGTTAAGAATATCAATAAGAATAGTAGCAATATTATTTTCTTCACTAGTATCTTGGGTTTGTTTAAAAGTATTGTCTTCTAGAGTTAGATTAGTCTCGAACCAACAATGTCCTTCTTCATCAAAGCTTTTCCATATAATTTGAGAAGAATCATTTTCTTCAATTAATAACCATTGCCCCTTTTTGGTAGGTAACGCTAGAGCGCATGCTCCATCTAATACCAAATATTCTGCTGTAAGCAATAATTTGCCATGACTATAAAAGGATTTTTTCATTTTAAGCCCTCAATTTTTCAATCTGTGTTACTACTTCACTATGGGTAACCGCATTTGTTTCAAAATATTTTATAAGTAGTTTTTTTTCGTTTTCTGTAGCTTTAAATTGATTTAATATATTCATCAAATGCATTTTCATATGCCCTTGTTGAATTCCCGTAGTGATCAGTGAGTTTATGGCCGCAAAATTTTGGGCGAGTCCTGCGACAGCTGTTATTTCCATAAGTTTTTTTGCATTAGGTTTTTCGAGAAGCTGCAATGCGAATTTTACTAAAGGGTGAAGAGAAGTTAAACCGCCAACAGTGCCTAGTGCAAGAGGTAATTTAATAGAGAAAGTTAAAATTTCATTTTGTATTTCGGCATGAGTAAGGCTTGTATATTTACCATTTCTTGATGCATAAGCATGTGCTCCTGCTTCTATCGCTCTAAAATCATTTCCTGTAGCTAATACTACTGCATCGATGCCATTCATAATCCCTTTGTTATGTGTTACTGCGCGGTAAGGTTCAACTTCGGCAATACGTACTGCTCTCACAAATTTGTTGGCATATTGCAGAGAAGAAAGTGATGGGGTGTTGGGTAAATCCTTGATATTACAAAATACAGAAGCTTTTACCAAACACTGTGGAACATAATTAGAGAGAATACTCATAACAATCTCAATATCTTTTTCTGTAGCAGAAAAATCATGGTGTTCTTTTGCCTCTGTAGTCATTGTTTTTGCAAACTGCTCCAGGCATGAGTTAATAAAGTTAGCTCCCATAGCATCTACAGTCTCAAAAGTGCAATGCAATTGATAGTAGTCATCAATTTCTGTAGTTTTATCCCGCAGTTCTATGTCAATTACACCACCACCTCGTTTTTCCATATTTTTGGTCATATGGGACACAGAAGCTAATAACTTAGGTTTAATTATAGAGAAAAATTGTTGTAGTTTTTCAGATCTTCCGTTATATGTAAAATGAACCTGTCCAACTTTTATAGTTGATAGTACTTTGGCTTTAAAACCACCTCGTGTTTGCCAAAATTTGGCGGCTTTACTTGCTGCTGCAACTACAGAACTTTCTTCAATAGCCATGGGCAGGGTGTAGCGCTTATTGTTAATAAGAAAATTTGGTGCTACCGAAAAAGGTAGGTAATAATTAGAAATAGTGTTTTCGGTGAATTCATCATGAAGCTGTTGAAGCCCGTCATCAGAATTCCAATAAGTTACTAAAGTATCTACTGCATTTTGATCATCATTAAAATGGTGTTTTGCCAACCATTTGATTTTATCAGCTTTAGAGAGTTTAGAAAACCCAGAAACTACAGGTGCCATTATGTTTGTTATTATTAGTGGCTTCAAATATACCATTCTGTTTTGTCATACGCATAGCTAAATGATTTTAGATATATCGAAAACATTATCCTTGATAAACTGGTATAGATATAAATTGAGAAATAGAGGTTTTTTAATAGTACTATTTTATGCAATAAATTGTTATAAATGATTGTTTTATGAATTTTAAGTTGATTAATAATTGTGCAGAATATGGTTTGAGAATAGTAAAATGAGCACGCAAAATTCTAGGTGTTATTGATAATATGCTAAAAAAAACACCTATGATTTTATGATTTTATTGTATTTAACAGCAATTGTTGTATTTTTCACGGATTTTTTAGTATTCTTGGCGTCAGCAATTTTTAAAAATTATATCATAATGAAAATTACAAAATTGTTTTTTGCAATTACGATTTTTATAAGTCTTGTAACATCTGCACAAGACAAAGCTTTTACTCTACAGGAAATCTGGGGAGGAACTTTTAGGACTCAAGGGTTGCAATCATTACATTCTATGAAAAATGGAACTGAATATTCGGTCATAGAAAAGGATGCAGCTTCTGGAGCAATTAATATTGAAGTGTATTCATACGAAACGGGTGAGAAAGTAAGAACTTTAATAAGTACTGCTTCTATAGATGATCTATCTACGTTTCAAGGGTATTCTTTTAGTAAAGATGAAAATAGAGTTTTACTTTCGAGTGAGCTAGAACAAATATATCGTCGTTCTTCAAAAGGGATTTATCATATTTATGATGTTCCTTCTAAAGGTATTTTTAAAGTTAGCGATAAAAAAATACAATCCCCTATGTTATCACCAGATGGAAATAAGATAGCATACGTTCTGGATAATAATATTTATATGCTAAATTTTGTAACCGGTAAGGAGGTACAATTAACCGATGATGGTAAGAAAAATGAAATTATTAATGGGATTACAGATTGGGTGTATGAAGAAGAATTCTCTTTTGTTAGAGCCTTTGATTGGAGTGCCGATAGTAACAAGATTGCTTTTTTACGATTTGATGAAAGAGAAGTGCCTGAGTTTTCTATGGATGTTTATGGTAAAGATTTATATCAAAAACAAGAAGTTTTTAAGTATCCTAAAGCAGGAGAGAAGAATGCAAAAGTCTCCTTGTTTATAGCAGATATTAGTGCAATGGCATTAGATCAGATTAAACTAGGTGATTATAAAGATTTTTATATCCCTAGAATAGAATGGACAGCAAATCCAGATATTTTGAGTGTACAGGTAATGAACAGACATCAAAATAATCTGGATTTAATTTTTGTAGACGCCAAGACCAAAGAAGCAAAAGTTGTTCTTAATGAAAAAGATGTTGCTTATATAGATGTTACAGACAATCTTACATTCTTAGAAGATAATAGTTTTATATGGACCAGCGAAAAAGATGGATATAATCATATATATCATCATGCAGCAACTGGTGAGTTGGTAAATCAGGTAACCAAAGGTCCCTGGGAAGTAACGAGTTATTATGGTTATAATAAAAAGAATAAAACTATATATTATCAAAGTGTAGAGAACGGGAGTATCAATAGAGATATTTATAGTGTTACTTTGAATGGAAAAGACAAAAAGCGATTAAGTCAAAAAGAAGGAACCAATGACGCAGATTTCAGTGCAGATTTCAGTTTGTATATTAATTATTTTTCTAACGCAACTACTCCTTACGAATATACCCTAAATAATGGCAAGACAGGAAAAGTTGTTCGTGAAATCAAGAACAATAAAGGATTGCTAGAAAAACTAGCGAAATATGATGTGCGACCAAAGGAGTTTTCTACAATAGAAGTTAATGGAGAACAATTAAATACCTGGATGATCAAGCCCAAAGATTTTGATCCAAAAAAGAAGTATCCATTGTTTATGTATCAATATTCTGGCCCAGGATCTCAATCGGTAAAAAATTCATGGCACAGAGCAAATGATTATTGGTATATGATGTTGGCGCAACAGGGATATATTGTTGTTTGTGTTGATGGTAAAGGAACTGGTCTAAAAGGCGCCAAGTTTAAAAAAGCTACTCAAAATGATTTAGGAAACCTAGAGGTTCAGGATCAGATTGCCGCTGCTAAGTATTTTGGAGGATTAGAATATATTGATGCATCCCGAATTGGGATTTGGGGATGGAGTTACGGAGGCTTTATGTCTAGTAATTGTTTATTTAAAGCTCCGGATACCTTTAAAATGGCAATTGCGGTAGCACCAGTAACAAGTTGGAGATTTTATGATACCATTTATACGGAACGATATTTGATGACTCCTCAGGAGAATGCGAAAGGATATGACGATAATTCGCCAATTAATTTTGTGAATGGATTAAAAGGAAAATTCTTATTAGTACATGGTAGTGCAGATGATAATGTGCATGTTCAAAATACAATGCAATTGGTTGAAGCATTGATACAGGCAAATAAAGATTTTGATTGGGCAATTTATCCCGATAAAAACCATGGAATTTACGGTGGTAATACTAGATTACATTTATTCAATAAGATGACTAACTTCATTAAAAACAACTTATAATTAATTAAACAAACGTAATGGCAAATACAGTTAAAGCAGCTCATCAGAAAGAGCTTTTTGGGCATCCGGTGGGATTATACATTTTATTTTTTACAGAAATGTGGGAACGCTTTTCATACTATGGTATGAGAGCAATTTTTGTGTTATATCTAACAGCTAAAACCGTGGATGAAAATGCAGGTTTAGGCTGGTCATCTGGAGAAGCTTTGGCACTGTATGGATGGTATACGATGTTGGTTTATGTAGCATCAATTCCTGGTGGATGGATTGCAGATAAATTTTTGGGGCAAAAAAAATCAGTCTTAGTAGGAGGGATTTTATTGGTTGCCGGACACAGTATTTTGGCTGTTGAAGAAATGTGGGCATGGTATTCTGGTCTTGGATTAATCATAGCAGGAGTAGGAATGCTAAAACCTAATATTTCGACTATGGTAGGAGGTTTGTATAAACAAGGAGATATACGAAGAGATAAAGGATTTACTATTTTTTATATAGGAATTAATGTTGGCGCATTTTTGTCAAGTTTAATCGTAGGATATGTAGGAGAAGTACATGGATGGCATTACGGTTTTGGTCTTGCAGGAATAGGAATGGCATTGGGATTATTACAATACCTATTAGGTCAAAAGTACCTTGCAGGAGTAGGTAACTTTTTAGGAGCTTCTGAAAAAGAAGAGGATAAAGAGGCTATGAAAAAACCATTAACTAAGATCGAAAAAGATAGAATTGTTGTCTTGTTTATTTCATTTCTTTTAGTGATCGTTTTTTGGGGAGCTTTTGAGCAGGCAGGAGGATTAATGAATATCTATGCCAAAGAAAAAACAAATAGAATGTTAATGGGATGGGAAGTTCCTGCTTCATGGTTTCAATCTCTAAATGCCATGTTTATAATTTTCTTAGGAACCACAATCGCTTGGTACTGGGCGAATAGAAAACTAAAAGGAAAAGTTTCGAGTTCTTTATTTAAAATGATTCTGGGACTTATTATTATGGGAACTGGATTCTTTTTCATGACAGCTGCGTCTATGGAGTTTAACTCTAATGGATCTTCTGCAATGTATTGGTTAGTATTAGCATATTTGTTTCATACTATTGGTGAGTTATGCATATCGCCTGTGGCATTGTCGTTTATTACGAAATTAGCTCCGGTTAAATATGGAGCATTAATGATGGGGGTATATTTTGCGATGACAGGTTTCGGAAATAAACTGGCCGGTTTATTAGGAGAATCTGCAGAAAACCTTGGTGAATTTACCATCTTTACAGGGATCGCCGTTTTTTGCGTGATCTTTGGATTACTCGTTATGATTTTTAGAAAAAAATTAGAAGTTTTAACACATGGTGTTGAAGATAAAGAAGGAACTTTACATGAAGAAGCCGAAGGTTTTGAATTAGCAGATAACTCCTAAAATAATATCATGACGGTTCAAGACGATTCAAATGACTTTAGTTTATTAGGTCATAAACCCGCGTTATATGTGTTATTCTTCACAGAAATGTGGGAACGATTTTCGTACTACGGAATGCGTGCAATTTTTGTGCTATTTTTAACTTCTACTTTTGCAGATGGAGGCTGGGAATGGTCTAACGAAAGGGCATTAGCACTTTTAGGAACATATACTTCTTTAGTCTACGTAACTCCTGTTATAGGAGGGTGGATTGCTGATAAATTTACAGGATATCAAAAAGCAGTTGCACTTGGTGCCTTGGTGATGACACTGGGGCATGGTGCAATGGCATTAGAAACAGAGACTACACTGTATATAGGTGTAGGACTTTTAATCATAGGTAATGGTTTATTTAAACCAAATATTACATCGATTGTTAGTGGTCTGTATGATAAGTTTCCCGAAAGGAAAGATGGGGCTTTTACCATTTTCTACATGGGTGTAAACTCTGGTGGATTTATTGGTGTTTTACTTTGTGGTTTCTTAGGTGAGAATTTGAGCTGGGCCTGGGGATTTGGTTTAGCTGGTATTTTTATGATGCTCGGGATGTTACAATTTTGGTTTGGTAGAAGTATTTTTGAGAATGTAGGAGTAGAACCATCCAAAAAAATAGATTTATCAGATGCTATTGAAAACATGCCAGATGAAGTTGAAGAAAAAGTGCCTGCTCATGTACAAAGGGATCGTTACATTGTTGTAGGGGTCTTAGCATTTTTTGTAGTATTCTTCTGGGCATCTTTTGAACAAGCCAGTGGATCTATGACTATTTTTGCAAATAACTTTACGCAACGTGTATTAAGTGGAAGTTCTGCTTCAATATTTAAAATAGTAGACACATTAATAACGATTGTGCCTTTAGGAGTTATCACCTGGGTTTTATTTAAACTGTTTGCACAAACGTTTAAAAAAATATCATTATCCAATATTGTTTTGGGAGTAAGTTTCTTAAGTGTATGGGCAATTGCATTATGGAAACTTTCTGTAATTCTTCCACAGGAAACAACTGAAATTCCGGCATCCTGGTTTTTGATTTTGAACTCATTATTTATTATTACTCTAGCACCCTTATTTTCTAAAGTATGGGAAAGTAAGTATAATCCTTCTGCCACTGTGAAATTTGGACTAGGAATGATATTATTAGGTATAGGGTTCGGAATGCTAGCATGGGGTTCTGCATCGATTCCTCAAGGAGCAAAAACTGCATCAGTTAGTTTAGTATGGTTGGTTGTGGCTTATTTGTTGCATACTATGGGAGAATTATGTTTATCTCCGGTAGGATTATCTTATGTTTCAAAATTAGTACCAGCAAAAAAAATAGGAATAATGTTTGGTCTATGGTATCTGGCTATTGCTATCGGTAACAAATTAGCGGGTTTTGTAGGGAGTTATATTGATGTGATTGTTAATGAATATTCAATGTCTGCTTTCTTTTTAATCTTTACTATAGTTCCGGTAACTGTTGGAGTAATATTAATTTTAATTACTTCAAAAATGAAGAAAATGATGCATGGAGTGCATTAATATGTAATAAAATATATAACTTTACTTGCTTCCCAAAGGCAAATTAATTTTTTAATAAGGAATAATTTTTGTTTCCGACTAGTTATAAAAATTTAAGATTTATGAAAAACCTACTTTTTATTTTTGGATTTCTGCTAAGCTTTTATACTCAAGCACAAGAAATCAAATGGATGTCTATGAATGATGCTTTAGAGGCTCAGAAAAAAGAACCTAAAAAGATCTTTATGGATGTGTATACAGATTGGTGTGGTCCCTGTAAGCTACTGGATAAAAAAACTTTTCATAATAAGGATGTAGTCTCTTATGTAAATAAGAACTACTATGCAGTAAAGTTTAATGCAGAAGGAACAGAAGAAATAAAATACAATGATTTTACCTATACCAATCCAAATTATAATCCGGATAGGAAAGGAAGAAACAGTCAACATTTTTTTGCAAATGCGCTCAAAATAACTGGATATCCTAGCATGGTATTTTTTGATGAAAAAGGAAACCTTATTGCTCCTGTGGTGGGGTATAAAACACCACAACAGTTAGAGATATATCTTAAGATGATCCATAATAACGATTATAAAAAGTTAACCAGTACAGATGCCTGGCAGAAATATGAACGGTCTTTTGTAAGTACTTTCGAAAATTAATACAGATTACTATATTTTTAAAAGGCTCCATTTTGATCATATGATCAAAATGGAGCCTTTTTTATGAATAGAATTAATTATAAAAAATATCTTTATCTGTGGATTTGTGTATTTTGTCTTGTTTTTCTGTCTTTTTATCGTAAATTGGCCATGATAACATTCAAATAGGATGTTTTTTTGTTTTTACGAAAGATTTTTCTTTCAAATTCAAAAATTAAGAATGATTTTGATATTAAGCTTGTATGTAACTAGCTTTTGTATTCATAGAATTATGTCAATTCAAAGAGCATTAGTTTTGATACTAAATAAGGATAGTACAATTAATTGAAGATCCATTCGTTAGTTAATAATAAACCTAAAATAATACCCAAATCTGATTCGAGAAATGAAAATAAAACTAATCTAGCTTAATTCAATTTTAATACCTACTCTATAAATTGTAATCGCTTTTTTGATTTTATTCATACTTTTTTGAATTGTAAACCTACTTATGAAAAGAATACTAGTCATAGCTGTCCCGTCTATGTTGTTTATTGCGCTACTTTTTTCTTTTGTTTCAGCAGAACAACCAGAATTACCTCAAGAATCTCAAGCTATTCAAATATCCCAACCAGCAGAAATTTATTTTCCGAATTCGGATAAAGAACGATTGGCAGATTCTATCCAGGCGTATTTTAACAAGGCAATAGATCAACATCAAATTGTAGGAGCGGCTGTTGCCATTGTAAAATGTGATTCTATTATTTATGTAGATGGTTATGGTAAAAGGAATATCGCTTTAAAAGACAAGATTAATGAAGAAACCATTTTTAGAATCGGTTCGGTTTCTAAAGGTTTTGCTGGTATTCTTACAGGAATTCACGTAGAAGAAGGCTTAATAAATTGGGAAGATAAAATTGTAGATTATGTTCCAGAGTTTCAATTGGCTAGTAAAGAACAAACAAAGAAAGTAACTTTATCTCATGTGTTGTCTCATACTGCAGGTTTACCATACCATAGCTTTACCAATCTTGTAGAAGATGGATTATCTATAACAAGAATTGCAAGCAAATTTAAAGAGGTACGTACTATTGAACAACCGGGTAATATATATAGCTATCAAAATGCTGTTTTTGCATTAAGTGGTAAGGTGATAGAACAAGTTACAGGTCAGTCTTTAAGAGAGGTTATTCAAAATAGAATTTTTGAACCTCTGCAAATGACTACTGCTTCGGCAAGTTATGAAGCTCTTAAAGAATCTGATAATGTGGCACAACCACATCAGCGTATTCGACATGGGTGGCGTCTTAAACGCATTAATAAAAAGTACTATAACAATGCTATAGCTGCAGGAGGAATTAATGCAAGTATAACAGATATGGGCAAGTGGATGAAATTTTTGCTTGGGAATAATCCAGAAGTAATGATGCCTAATACAATGCGTACTGTGTTTAGCCCAAAAATACAAGTAGGAGGAAGAAGACAGTATTATCAAAAGTGGCCAGGGTATTCAAAATCTTCCTATGGTTTAGGGTGGCGTGTACATTCTTTTGTAGATGCTGATTCTAAAGAACCAAGTACTATCGTACATCATGGAGGAAGTGTTAATAACTATAGAAGTGAAATTGCAATTTACCCTAACGAAGATTTAGGAATCTGTGTGCTCTTTAATAGTCAAAATAAATTGGCCAAAGATTGTATACCGACAATCTATAAAATGATACAGGAAATAATGACAACTCAGAAGGATCAATTACTAAAAGAATCTTTAGTATTGCTATAAAGTTTTTAAGAGTTTATTTTAATATAAAAGCTCCCTTTTTGTCTATACGATGAAAAGGGATTTTTTGTTTTTCACAACTGATTTCCCACTGATCGATATAACTTTTGTAATTGCTCGCATCTACAACGATTTGTTTTGGATGCAAACTATCTATTACTCTATCCAGATGAATTTTTGGGGAATTCGACAAAATAATAATATCAGGATAAAAGCTTTTGATATGATAGATTGAAGTACTATCAATAACCATAATCGTTTGTTTTTTATATTGATAGATGTTTTTTAATTGCATAACTGTATCTAAAGTAGCCTGATTCTTAGTAAGATAATTGCCAAATAAAAAATGCTGAGTTTTTACTGCAATAGAATCTTTACTGTATATTCTAAATTGTTGGTTTTCTAAGATCCCTAAAGTAGTATTACGTTGGTTATGAAATACAATTAATTCTTCTAGATTCGAAATAGTATACTTTTCATATGTCAAAACAGAGAACAGTGTAATTATTGATACTCCTAACGCGTACAATTTTTTCCTTTCAAATTTTTTGAACATCATGACCAAAAGAATAATAGTCAGGTATGAGATGATGCACATACTGGTCGAGAAAGGAATATTTTTAATAACAAAACTTTCTTGGTCAGCTATCCATCCAATAATAATATTCATGATGTCAATACAATTACCAAATAAGGCAGCTATAGGTTCAGGGAGAATATTTAGATAAGCGAGTAGAATGACCAAAATACCAAAGCCAAGAATACCTCCCAAAAAAGGAAGAATAATAAGATTAGAAATAAAAAACAAAAGAGGGAACTGATGAAAATATAATAATGTGAGAGGTAATAATCCAAGTTGAGCAGCCATAGTAACTGTAAATATTTCCCAAAGTTTTTTAGAAAGATAAAATCCAGGCTTATATATTTTAAATAATAATGGTTGTATCCAGGCTATCGCAAAGACTGCTAAATAACTTAATTGAAACCCTACCGAAAACAATAGCAAAGGATTAAAACAAATGAGTATAAACAGAGAAATAAACAATGAATTGTAAATACTTGTTTTGGATCTAATTTTTATTCCTATAGCAAGAAAAGAAAACATAGTTACTGCCCTAAGTACTGATGGGGATAACCCCGCGATAATTGCAAAACACCAAAGTGATAAAATAGTGAGAATTAATTTGATTACTTTTCCGTTTTTATGATACCTGTTAAGAGGTTTTAAGATCAAATTTAATAGGAGTAAAATGATTCCGACATGAAGTCCTGACACTGCCAAAATATGAATAGCTCCGGCATCTCTGTAATTATCAAAAACATCTTGACTTATATCTTGTCTTTGCCCCAAAAGCAAAGCATTAATAATAGATAACTGTGTAGAGTTAAAATTGTATTTAGATAGTTTTAAATTACTGGTTTTTCTGATTTGATTTGCTACATAACCCAGAGAATATTCGATTTTATGGTTATCAATGAGTTGATGAGGTAATACAACGATCTTATGAGATATGTATTGAGAGTCTAAATATTTTGAATAATCAAATTGGTATGGATTTAAAGCATGAGGAATAGGTTTTAATGCGGTAAATGTGGTATACGTATTGCCTATATCCAAAACATTTTGTGTGCTATCTTTTGCTACCTGAAGTACTATTTTACCATGTACAGCTTTGCTATCTACAAATTTGGTAGATACAATGTATTTATTATAGTAGGATGAAGGTTTTAATCGTTCTTTAATGTAAAATTGAATCCCTATATCATAGGGTTGCTCTTTTAGATTTATATGATTGCTGTAATGGTTTGAATAGTTCTTTGGGTTGTGGATTTTGACTAAAGCGATTCCGAAAATGATAAAAACAATCGCCGTTATAATAACAAAAGAATGCCCTTTGCTAAACATCCTTTTTGATCGTTTCCATGAAACGCCAAGTATACATATAGAGATTGAGAAACTTAATACTACAATTTCGGGAACAATAGTCAAATGATACCCGATGAGTATGCCAAGTAAGGTCGAAATTGTAATGACTATAAAAGGAATATTAATGAGTTTCACATTAGAGACTTAATAAATGATTATGTTGAGTAATTATTAATTACTCAAAAATGTTCATAGTACAATGATAAGAGACCCTAGTTTCATTTTTCGGAACTGGGATTAATAAGAGAAGTAGAAACAATGCTGTTCAGAAAGGAGAGAGAATTTATTAAGAGAATGATTTATTTACTAAGCAAATACCGTTGGCTATAGAACTCTTCTGGCGCCGGCAAAGCATTTATTCCAGTATTTCTCATCAAGACTAGATATAATAACCCCTCTTGATGTAGATGCATGAATGAACCTAATGACTCCTTTGGTTTCAACGACAAGCCCTACATGAGAAATAACGTTTTTTCTTTTATTGGTTTTAAAAAAAAGTAAATCACCAACGATTACTTTTTTTAATGATATGGCTTTACCTTGGGTAGCCATAGTTCTAGAAGTTCTCGGGAGAATAATATTCTCTTTTTTAAATGAAGTATATACCAAGCCAGAACAATCCATTCCTTTTTTTGTAGTACCACCAAACTTGTACCGGGTACCCCCAAAAGTTTTAGCATAACTCACAATACTTTTAATTTTTTTAGAGTTAGGACTTCTGGTTGTTTTGACCTTAACAGTAGTTCTATTTTTTGAAGATATAACCGCTTTGTTTTTAGAAGAACTTCCACAAGAAGTTAAAGCTGTAATAATTAAAAGATAAAAGATTACTCTTTTCATTAGACTTGGGTTTATAACAAAAATACATGTTTTTAGTCAAAATCTTCAAGAGTTTAAAATTGTTTAAGAGGCTTTCAATTTTTATTATTGTCATAAATAAGTGTTTTATCCTAGTATAAATTATTGTTTCTATCCTAGAATTACGGCTTTTACGGTATTTGTTTAAGGTTATAGAGTAAAAGACAATATAATTTAATATCTTATTAGTAAAATACTTATTAATATTCTTCAGATGAAATTGAAGGTACTTCTATATAGTGCATGTTTTTTAATGCATTTTGCTATTACCTCTTTAACTGCACAAGTTGCTGATAAAGAGGTGAGTTCGGATAGTATAAGAGAAGTTCTAGAAGAATCCTCAAGATCATTTTCAACGCAAACAAATGAAGGAAAAGAAAAGGGAATCTATTTTTTAGAGCTTGCAGAAAAACTGATAAAAAAAGTTAATGACCCCTTGCTTGAGATTCATATTAATAGAAGGAAAATGGATTTTTTTCTGGATAAAAGAGATACTATTAGAGTTGAAGAATATCTAGCCAAAAATCTAAAAATCATTAAACTAATTGACAATAAAAGACAGCTTGGGTTGTATTATGAAGGACTTGGAGTACATAAATCTATGCAAGGAAAAAAAGAAGAGGGGTATCAAGCTTATCTTATTGCAGAACAACTATTAAGGAAGTATGGGAAAACTAAAGATGTGATTGATATCAATTACAATCTTTGTTCACGATATATGATGGTAAAAAGATGGAACGAGGCCATCGAGTATGCATTAAAATCGCTAAATGCAATAAAAAAGACAGGAGTTAAAAAGGATAGAAGGAAGAATTTAAATCTTTTCTTAGCAGAAAGTTATATCAATTTAAAAGAATTTGAAAAAGCAGAACGTTATTTTGATACTATAGAAAAGGAAAAATCTGATTATTCTGGAGATTTGAACTTTGAAGGAAGATTATATTCTAATAAGGGATTGTATTATGAAAAAATTGGAGATTATAAAAATGCAGCGCTGTTTTATAGTCAATCCTTCAATAATCTTTTAGAATACCACAGTCAAAGAACAAGAGAAGTAAGCACCGCACTTGCACTATCTAATCAATTAAACCTGAAAGAAGAAGAAAATAAAAGGATAAAACTAGAAAATGATTTAAAAGCAGAACAATTAAGAAATAGAGGCCATATTATTTTGTTAAGTGTAATAATTATTCTGGGATTAATTCTAATGAGTATAATTCAATACAGAGTCTCTTTATATAAAACGAAAATAAATAAATTACTTCAAAAGAATTATGAAGAATTAATAGAAGCTAATCAAAAAGTAGACGAAGCACTAGAAGCAAAGTCAGAGTTTTTAGATTCGGTTACTCATGAACTTCTTACTCCTTTAAATACAATAAAAGGCACGACATTTTTACTGCAAAAAGAAGAATTGACATCGCATCAGGTAAATCAAATGAAGTTAATCAATTTGTCTAGTGATTATTTATTAAACCTAATTGCCGATGTAATCCACTTAAATGATCTTGAAAAAGGAAAGCTAGAACTAAAAAATGAGAAATTTGACCTAAGAGTGTTATTGAATAACTTAGTAGATTCTTCTGTATTAATGAAGGATAATAATAATAAAATTCATAAAGAAATTGATAGCAATATTCCTGATGATCTAAAAGGAGATGTTCTTAGGGTTTCTCAAATCTTCTTAAATATATTGGATAATGCTTTAAAATTTACGAGAGACGGAGATATTTATGTTGAAGCCTTATTGGTTTCGAAAATAGATAATATAGCAGAAATAGAGTTCTCTATTCGAGATACTGGCATAGGTATGTCTGAAAAGCAGATTAGTAAGGCTTTTGAAGCTTTTCATCAAGGATCAGTTAAAATCAATAGAAAATACGGAGGTACGGGACTAGGGTTGTCGATCGTAAAAAAAACACTGAAATTACAAGGAAGTGATGTTATTTTAAAATCTAAACCAGGAAAAGGGACTTTGGTTTTATTTACCATGAAATTTGATGTTCCTGAACAAGTAATAGAAAAAAATATGTTCTCGGGAAACGGTTATGACGAATCACCAGAAGGAATTAATGTTCTATTGGTTGAAGATAATAAGGTAAATCAATTAATTACAGAAAAGATAATTTCGAATTATGGCTTTTACTGTGATTCTGCTAATGATGGAAAGGAAGCAGTAGATATGGTCAAGAAAAATAAATATTCTATGATCTTGATGGATATTATGATGCCAAAAATGGATGGTTTTGAAGCTACAAAATATATAAAACAATTTGATAAAGGAATACCAATAGTTGCATTAACAGCAATATCCGAGAAATTGAACAGAGAAAAATTTAATGAAGTAGGAATATACACTGTTCTTAATAAACCGGTAGACCCAGAATTGCTTTACGAAACTATTATGGTGTGTTGTGATAAATAGAAAATCAATTTTTTATAGACTCTACAATTAATTTTGCAGTTTTATCATTAGCTCCTCTACCGCCAAGCTTTTTTTCGAGATCATAATACTCCAAAAACATAACTGCTCTTTTATAATCATCAATTATTATAGTAAGCTCTTCTTTAAGCCTTTTAGGATTAAAATCACCTTGTATTAATTCGGTTACAACAGGTTTATCCATAATTAAGTTTACCAAAGAAATATAATCAAGGTTAATAATTCGTTTTGCAATTTGATAAGAAATAGAGTTTCCTTTGTAGCATACAACTTCTGGTACTTTAAATAAGGCAGTCTCCAGGGTTGCAGTACCCGAAGTTACTAAGGCAGCATTACTAAGGCTTAATAGATCATACGTTCGATTCATAATTAAGTGAACTCCTTGTTTTTTAATAAAGGGAGCGTAGAAAGAAGCCTCCTGGCTTGGTGCTCCTGCAATGACAAACTGATAATTCGGGAAATCGTCTACAACAGTAAGCATAACCTCAAGCATTTTACGAATTTCTTGTTTTCTACTTCCCGGAAGTATAGCAATAATAGGTCGATCATCTAAATTGTATTCAGCTTTAAAGGCTTCGGGCATGATTTGCTTATGATCTGCAATAGCATCAATTAATGGATGTCCTACAAATTGAACCGGAAACTCATGTTTATCTTCATAAAAAGATTTTTCGAAAGGTAGAATTACGTACATCATATCCACACATCGTTTGATAGATTTTATTCTTCCTTCTTTCCAGGCCCATATCTGGGGAGAAATATAATAATGTGTTCTGAACCCTTTTTCTTTAGCCCATTCTGCAATACGCAAATTAAACCCCGGATAATCTATAAATACAATCGCATCTGGCTGAAAACTTGTAATATCTCGTTTACAAAGTTTTAGGTTTTTAAGGATAGTAAACAAGTTTAATAAAACCTCTACAAACCCCATAAACGCCAAATCTTTATAGTGCTTTACCATCGATCCACCAACAGCCTGCATAAGATCCCCACCCCAGAATCTAAACTCTGCTTGAGGGTCTTCTTTAAGAATCGATTTCATAAGATTTGCACCGTGTAAATCCCCAGATGCTTCTCCTGCGATGAGGTAGTATTTCATGTGTTTATATTTACTATTTTTCAAAAGTCACATGCTGCTCGCTATTAATCATTCCTTTGGAGTGATAAAGCTTTTAGCATGCTCGTTTCATGTTTTTTAATTTTCTAAAGGGCAGACAAAATATCGAACAACTACAAATTTAATGTTTCCGAAGTATCAAAAACTAACATTTTGGTTATCGATTTTATCTAAAAAATATGATATTATCTTTTTAAGATCACCCAAATTTACTAATTGCAATACAAATAGCCGCAATAAGCGTAGCAAGAAGCACGCCACGAGCTCGATATATATTATTTTTTCTTAAAAAAAGAAAGAAAATAAGTAAATTAGGCATAGCTCCTAGAGCAATTAAGCTTCCTAAAGAGTCATTCTTTGCAGAAGCCTTTATCATTTCAGTAAATGATAATCCTTGAGAGCTTAGTGCAGAAAAAATAAATACACATAAGATAAACCCTATAGTATTCATAAGTAAACCGATTGTAAAACCAATAATAATCTCTTTTTTAATCATGTAGTGACCAATTGTTTAGTTCTTGTATAAAGTGATGAGCGGTAAGATCAAATTGAGTAGGTACTATAGAGATATAGCAGTTATGTAATGCCCATTCATCAGTATCTTCTCCTTTATCTTCGTTAATAAATTCACCAGAAAGCCAGTAATACTCTCTTCCCATAGGGTTTGTTCTCTTGTCAAACTCTTCTACCCAATGGGCATTCGCCTGGCGACATATTTTTACACCTTTTATGTCTTCTTTGGTTAATTTTGGAATATTCACATTAAGAACTACTCCTTTTGGTAACCCGTTTTTGAGGACATTTTCTACAATAATTTTCACATATTTCTTCGAAGGCTCAAAATTTGCATCCATACTATAATCAAGTAATGAAAATCCAATAGCAGGAATTCCTTCAATGCCTGCTTCGACAGCGGCACTCATTGTACCCGAGTAGATTACATTAATTGCTGAGTTCGAGCCATGGTTAATACCACTTACGCATAAATCAGGTTTCCTGTCAAGGATTTCACGGGATGCCATTTTTACGCAATCTACGGGAGTGCCCGAACAACTATATTCTTTTTGTGGAGCATTTTTATTAATAATAACAGGATCACAATAGAGAGTGCTATTAATTGTTATAGCGTGACCCATTCCGCTTTGCGGACTATCTGGGGCAACTACTACAACATCACCAATTTCATTCATAACATCTATAAGTGCACGTATTCCCGGGGCAGTAATCCCATCGTCATTAGTGACTAAAATCAGGGGTCTTTTTTGCGGCATAGCTTAAAATTTTACGACTGTAAAAATACACTTTTTTTATACGAAATAAGAATTCCTAAAAAGTCAATATCTACTAAAATAGTAATGATAAATATTTCATTAAAAAACTATAAAACAAGAAATATGAACAGATGGAATTTTATGAGAATAAAGAGTAAGAAATAATATTAGCTCATTTAAGAAAAATTTAGTATTATTACGTGTTATTGGCACGATTTTTAATGTATTTTGCCTTGAATCCCTAAATTAAATGAGCGTATGAAAAAGAGTTTTTTGATTTTGATGCTTACCGTGATCGTTTCGGCAGCTTCTTGCAGTTTTACCACAAAGGTTGAAAATGATCCTGATAAAGATAAATTGCTAATTGATTTAATAAGTTATGTCTTAGGTAAAGGACATTATGATGCAAAGGATATAAATGATGATTTTTCTAAGGAAGTTTTCTCTGATTATGTTGATGCCTTAGATCCTCTGAAACGATATTTTTATAAAAGTGATATTGAAGAATTTAGGAAGTTTGAAAAACTGATTGATGATGAAATCAGAAATAAAGAAATTACGTTCTTTAATCTAACTTATGATCGTTTGCAACAGCGAATGGCAGAGGCTAGAACGTTACATAAAGAAATTTTGGAACAACCTTTTAACTTCGAGAAAGACGAAAACATCGATACAAATTATGAAAACTTACCTTATGTAGAGAGTAAAAGTCAAATGAAAGATCGTTGGAGATTGCAACTTAAATTTAATGCATTATCCAGCTATTATGATAAAGTTGAAGAGCAAATAGATTCTGTTACCAAAAACAGTAATTATAGTCGTAAAACTTCGATTGTCTTAGAAAAAGAATCTCGTGAAATCACAAAAACTTCACTAAAAGAGTATTTTGAATTTGCAGATGATTTAGAACGAAAAGATTGGTTTTCGATATATATCAATTCTATTGTAGAAGAATTTGATCCTCATACCTATTATTTTGCTCCCCAGGATAAAGATAGATTTGATATTGCAATGTCTGGAAAGTTAGAGGGAATCGGAGCCAGATTACAAAAGAAAAATGATAATGTAAAAATAATAGAGATCATTTCCGGAGGTCCTGCCTGGAGAGGTAATGAAGTTGAAGTAGGGGATCTTATTATGAAAGTAAAGCAGGAAGATGAAGAAGAGCCTGTAAGTATTGTTGGAATGCGCCTTGATGATGCTGTAAGTTTAATTAAGGGCCCAAAAGGCACAAAAGTAATGCTAACAGTAAAAAAGGTTGATGGTACTATCGAGATTATAGAGATTGTTAGGGATGTTGTAGAGCTCGAAGAGACGTATGCAAAATCATCTATTGTTAAAAAGAATGATAAAACATTTGGTGTCGTTAATTTGCCAAAGTTTTATTTTAACATGCAAGATTATAATCAACGTAATGCTGCCAAAGATGTAAAACAAGAAATTATCCGTCTTAAAGAACAAGATATGGATGGTTTGGTAATCGACTTACGAGATAATGGAGGAGGTTCTTTACAAACTGTAGTAGATATTGCAGGATTATTTATTGAAAAAGGTCCGATAGTACAAGTTAGAACAAAAGGAGAATCCCCAGAAGTTTTAAGTGATAAAGACAGAAATATACTTTGGGATGGTCCATTAGTTATTTTAGTAAATGAATTATCTGCTTCTGCTTCAGAAATTTTAGCTGCTGCTATGCAGGATTATAAAAGAGCAATCATTATAGGAAGCAAACAAACCTATGGTAAAGGAACTGTTCAAAATGTAATGGATCTTAATAGATGGATGCGTAGTAATGACTTTGGAGATCTGGGAGCTTTAAAACTAACTACTCAAAAGTTTTATAGAGTAAATGGAGGTTCGACACAATTAGAAGGTGTAAAAAGTGATGTTGTAGTTCCAGATCGTTATAGTTATATTGATATTGGCGAAAAAGACCAGGAAAATCCATTACCATGGGATAAAATAGCTGCTGCTGATTATGATCTTTGGGATGGTTATATCGATTTTGATCAAACGATCAATAACAGTAAAGAAAGAATGTCTAAAAATGATCAATTAAAATTAATTGAAGAAAATGCAAAGTGGGTTAGACAAAAAAGAGATATAAATAAATATTCTTTGCAGTTTAGTAAGTATAAGCTAAATATTGCACTTAACGAGAAACAAGCAGAGCGTTTTGATGCGATTAGTGATTATAAGACTAATTTAACTTTTCAATCTTTACCTTATGAAAAAGAATTGATGAAAAATGATTCGATTCTATCGGAAAAAAGAAAAAGATGGCATGAAAGCCTTAGTAAAGATGTGTATGTAGAAGAGGCAATTAGTGTTCTTGAAGATTTGAAGATTAATAACATTCGAAGATCTAAAAATCCACTTACGGTAAAGAATTAATATATTAATGCCCAAAGCAAAATCAAACTCTTTAAGTATACTGGCGCTCCAAAAATTCAAGAAGAATTTTTGGGGCGTCTTGAGTTTTTATTTTATTGTTCTTTGTGCAATTATAGCAGTTTTTGCTTATGTATTGGCTCCTGATGATTCTCAGAATGCAAATCAGATGCATTTATCTATTCATTCTAAACCTCCCGGGTTTGAAGTTAAAATGCTCACTATTCCTTCCCAGGACATATCCGATCAATCCTTTTTAAGTAAAATCTTTTTTGGAGAAAAAAATACAGATACAGAGATCCCTATCGATCGATATACCATACAAAATAATATAATACAAATCTCTCCTTATAGTGAAGGAGAGGTTATAGAACTGTCAAAAGAAATCAAATTTGAACGCTTCCCCAGAGGATTAACATCGCAAGAAATAACCGATACCTATATAAAAACACAAACCTTTATTCTAGGTACTGATAAATACGGAAGAGACCTGTTAAGTAGAATGCTGGTTGGTATTAGGATTTCATTTTCTATTGGTTTTGTGGCTGTACTAATTTCACTGATTCTCGGGATATCATTAGGGGCTATCGCTGGATATTATGGGGGTAAAGTAGATGCCATGATCATGTGGTTAATAAATGTTACCTGGTCAATACCTACGTTATTATTAGTTATTGCCATTACGTTGGCCTTAGGGAAAGGTTTTTGGCAAGTTTTTATTGCAGTTGGATTAACAATGTGGGTAGAAGTAGCTCGTGTGGTTAGAGGACAGGTATTAAGTGTAAAACAAATGCAATATGTGACTGCTGCAAAAGCATTGGGTTTTACTAATTTTAGAATTATTACAAAACATATACTACCCAATAGTTTAGCACCTGTAATTGTAATTTCTGCAGCAAATTTTGCAGGGGCCATTCTTATCGAAAGTGGTTTGAGTTTTCTAGGGATAGGAGCGCAACCACCAATGCCAAGTTGGGGAGCAATGATCAAAGATCATTATTCTTATATTATCTTAGGTAAAGCATACCTCGCCATTATACCTGGATTAGGTATAATGAGTCTGGTAATGGCATTTATGCTAATAGGAAATGCACTTCGAGATGCATTAGATGTGAAAGGGTAGAGAATAGATAAAAGAAAAATTCTTCAGGAATTTTATTGTTGATAGGTAATACCGTAAGTGAATAACTTCTGCAACCAAATAAAAAAACAAGCCGTCTTATAGCTTGTTTTTTTAATTCATTATATGATAACAAATAGATGTTCTATAGCTTACATGCTATACGTTAAACTTTGATAAATGAAAGAGAACTAGAAAAAAGATTCTAGCCTATTATCAAAACCAAGTACACCTAAATCTGGATTTTGGATATAGGGAGCAAATAAAAAAACTCTTTTACTTCCTCTGAAACGAGTTTTGTCGCAGAACACCAACGTTCCTCCTCCAATTGCGGAAAATGAACTAGCCTTATTTCTCCAGCTTTTCCGAAGTTTGAATACGATGCTAGGAAAAGCCTCTGATCTTCCTTGTAAATTAATATCTTCAAAAAGCTTTACAAAACCTACTGCTTTACTTTCATTGTTTTTTACCTTTTTAAGGTCTTCGAGTAAAGAAGTTATTTTATTAGACAATTCATCATTTTTTTCAATATCATTTTTTTCTGCTAACATTGCAATTTTGGAAGCTATTTGATTAGCTTTAATCATTTTTATAAAACTTTGTTTTTGTTCATTTCCTTCTGGAAAAGTATTAGATAATTTTAATAAGTGTTCCTCATATTTTTGATTGCTATCAAAAACGTAAACTACATTTGACTTAGAATGAAGATAAATCAAATCTTGAGATTTATCTATTTCATCAATTGAGATTGATCTACCGTTTAAAAAATATTCTATAGAGTTTCTTTGTACCGATTCCTCTATGTGATCATTGGTACAGGAAAACAATAATAATGTTGTACTACAGATCAAGTAAATTTTTGTTAATGTTTTCATTAGTATGAATTGAATTTATGCCTACTCTATTTTATTGGTTTTCGACTTCCCCAATTTTGTGTTGTATAATGCATTTAATTAATTCTTTATGATGTTTTGGAGTTAATATACTACATCAAAACAAGTACCTCCTCCTTCGCCATTTACAGGCTTCGAACAACATCGTTCATGAGTTATAAAATCCCCGTCATCTGTAACCTCAATTTGTGTTTTTTCACAATCCAAAAATTCACCTGATCCTTTTGATATTTGTTGATTTTTTTGTTTAATTAGATTCAAATGCTGTGTATACTCTTTTGAATCTAGAAAAATTAATAAGTCACTATAGTGTGTAAAACTCATAGTTTTACTTCCCTCTTCTGTTAAGATTTTCATTGTTAGATCTAAATTCTTAGTATTGATAGCTTCTGATTTTTCACAAGAAATTAATAATGTAATACTACAGATCAAGTAAATTTTTGTTAATGTTTTCATTTGTATGAATTAAGTTTATGCCTACTCTGCTTATTGGTTTTCGACTTCCCCAATTTTGTATTGTATTATGCATTTAATCAACTCAAATATAGAATGTAGAGGATGGATAAAACAAGGAAAGTAAATCAGGATTCAGGAAAACGTACTTTAGATTCAGGGAATTCGTAGTTTAAAATTTAAGATATAATATGTTGATTTTATGACTATTATGTTAGGTTTTCTAAAACCGGAGTGTAACAGTTTTTTATATGCTGCGTCATATAGTTTAAAATTAATCTACGAATGAAAAATGGTATCTTTATAAATTGGGGTGTTGATAGGTATATCATATATACTGTTAGTTTCTTTAGAATATCTCTAAGATATAAGATATAGATTGGTTTAGTTTTTGTTGTATTACTTTATAATGTAACTGGCTTATGAAATCAAATAGTACTATTTTATTCATAATTTTATTTATTGGATATAGTTGTCATTCTCAAAAATATAATGATCTAGATTCGTTGAATTCCTTAACGTTTGATGAGCTTCAGAAGAGACTAATTAAAAATTTTAAAGACCCTACTAAGTCTACTTTTTATGCCAAAATAATTCTGGAAAAAGCAAAAAAGCAAAAAGATACTGCTCAGATTTTAAATGGGTATTCATATTTGTCGATTATTCATAAAGAAGATAGTATTGTGCTTTCTTATGCCGATAGTATCATTAAGATATCTAAAGAGATAGATAATATCCGATTTTTAGGAATAGGGTTTTTAAATAAGGGAGGGTATTATTTTAAAAAAAGAAGATTTAATAAATCGTTAGATAATTTTTTACTTGCCAAGCCATACGCCGATAGTTTTCCCAGACTTAATTATATTGTAGATCACAGTATGGGTATATTAAAAAACCGACTAGGAGAAGATCAGGAAGCTCTTGATATATACAAAAAAAGCTGGGCATATGTCAAAAAAAGAAATTTTAAGAAAACAGATAATAATAACTACTTAATTACTATACATTCTTTGGCAAACAGTTATAACAAAGTTGGTAAATATGATTCAGCTACATTTTATAACAAACTAGGTATTAAAGAGGCATTACGATCAAAGAATGAGCTTAAATATTATCATTTTTTATTAAGTGAAGGGATTAATAATTTTTCTCTTAAAAACTATAATGCTGCATATGATAGTATAACAAAAGTAGTGACAAATTTCAGTCATAAAATGGATACACCGAATCTAATTGTGACTTATTACTATTATGGAAAAATACTATTAAAGAAAGAAAAAATAGATAGCGCCCTAATAAGCTTTAAGAAAGTAGATTCTTTATTTAGTAGTACTGGAGATATTTTTCCGGAAGCTAGAGAATCCTACGAATTTTTAATTGATCATTACAAAGCAAAAAAGGACCATAAAAATCAATTAAAATATATTGAACGACTTTTAAAAGTTGATAGCGTATTAAACACAAACTATAAGTACTTAAGTAGAAAGATAATTCGAGAATATGACACCCCTAAACTAATACAAGAAAAAGAGAGTGCCATATTTGAGCTAGAGGATAAGAATATAATTATAAAAAATAGATTACTAATAGTTTCTATACTTTTAGGGCTAAGCATTTTTGTGTTAACCTATTATTACAGAAAGCAAAAAACACTAAAAAAACGATTTAGTGAACTCATAAATACACTACCCAAAAAAAGTATTAACAGGGAAATAAATAATACTGAATCTATAGGAATATCTAAAGATATTGTAGACTACATTTTGAATAGGTTAGAGGAATTTGAAAATAATGCTGAGTTTTTATGTTCAGGTATTACTATACATGAATTATCAAAGCAATTTAAAACTAACTCAAAATATTTGTCTAAAATTATAAACATCTATAAAAGCAAAAATTTTAGCCTATATATAAATGATTTGAGAATTAGTCATAGTGTTGAAAGACTCAAATCTGATAAAAAATTTAGAAAATATACAATAGAAGCTACCGCTGCCGAAGTTGGGTTTAATACCACACAGGCTTTTTCTAAAGCATTCTATAAAAAAACAGGAATTTATCCATCCTATTTTATTAAAAATTTAGAGAAAACGTATTGTGATTAAAAATAGAAAAGTGTGGTTGTCTTTTTATTTTTTGAGTACGAATTCCCGAAAACGTACCAAGACTTATAATTTTATTGCTTGTTTTTTTAATAGTTATGTAATTTTAATCAGTAATAATTTTAAGGTAAATCAAAATGAAAAAACCAAAATTGAGTATTGAGAAATTTAGAGTAGCAAAATTAAATGACTTATTTTTAATTAGGGGAGGAGATGATGGAACAGTAGGAACAGAAGATATGACTCCAGAATCTTCTATTTTATGTGTTATTGGTATAACGGACCAACCATATGATTAAAGGTTTTAATAAAAATATGGGTACCCAAGTAAAGAAAGTAATGGCATTTATGCTAATAGGAAGTGCACTTCGAGATGCATTAGATGTGAAAGGGTAGAGTATAAAGACCGTGTTGAGCATATAACGCTCAACACGATTTACTATTTTTAATTTTGATTCCCGTTTCTTATAGGGGTACTGCCATCTGGGCATAAACTATTGCATGGAGAAGGAATCATTACTAGCATTCCTCTATAATCTCTGTAAACGCATCTGCAATCATAATTTAGATTACCGCCATTAATTGCTCCCTGTTTACTTTTGTCTAGTTGTTTAACGTTGTTTAATTTTAGAATTTTTTTTATCATAATTCGTTGATTTTAAATGTGAATATATTTCGGATTATTAGTTAATTTAGAATTTAACAACTAATGTATAATCAATTTTATATAAAAAGAGAATATAATTTATATCTGCCCAGAAATAAGAGTTTCCTGTGATATGTCTAAGTCGATCACAGACTGATTTGTAAGCGGATCTATTTGATCCTTTTTCCCTCCAACAACTATTTTTTGTTGGGTTTTGGTAAGTATGATTTTGTTAGAATTTGAAATTTTATTTAGCATTGTTTAACGTTTTAAAATTAGAATAATTTCTCCTATGAATAGATAAAGAACTCTCTTATACGTGCCCAGAAATAAGAGCCTCTTGGGATATGTCTAAGTCAATTACAGGTTCATTTGTAAGCGGATCTATCTGTTTCCTTTTTCCTCCAATAACTGTTTTTTGTTGGGTTTTGGTAAGTATGATTTTGTTAGAATTTGAAATTTTGTTTAGCATTGTTTAACGTTTTAAAATTAAAATGATTTCTCCTATGAATAGATAAAGAACTCTCTTATACGTGCCCAGAAATAAGAGCCTCTTGGGATATGTCTAAGTCAATTACAGGTTCATTTGTAAGCGGATCTACTTTATGCTTTTTTCCTCCTATAACTATTTTTTGTTGGGTCTTGGTAAGTACGATTTTGTTAGAATTTGAAATTTTGTTTAGCATTGTTTAACGTTTTAAAATTAGAATAATTTCTTCTGTGAATAGATAAAGAACTCTCTTATACGTGTCCAGAAATAAGAGCTTCTTGGGATATGTCTAAGTCGATCACAGGCTGATTTGTAAGTGGATCTATTTTTTCCTTTCCTCCTCCAATAACTATTTTTTGTTGGGTTCTTGTAAGTACAAGGCTGTTAGAATTTGAAATTTTGTTTAGCATCGTTTAAAGTTTTAAATTAAAATACTTTCTCTGCAGTTTATAGACATCTGAGTGTTGGTCTGAGCATTCTTTACTTGATAATTTTATTAACTATAAAGTGAGCTCAGTTTCAAAAGTAATGACGAACCCTACAATTAAACACCCTGAAAACAGGGTTTTGGAAATTGACTGGTGATAAAAAAGTGGTAGTAGTATGTTTTATACCAGATTCATTTAAAACTGTATAAAAATAAAGAGACCTCTTTGGGAGATCTCTTTATTTTAAAATTTGAATATAATTTTTTAGAAACAAGGTGGTCCTTGCACCCATGTAGTCCCATTATGATAACAGCAACTTAAAGCAGGGTTACAACCTCTTCTCTTAAAAATAAGGGGAGGTATTCCTCCTACGATGTCTTTTTGTTGTTCTTTAGAAAGACGTTTGGCATGTTTCAATTTTGTGATCTGATTCATATCAATAGGTTTTAAGGTTAAAACTTTTTATTAAGTTTCAAGAGGTTCCCGAACTTCAGAAGCGGTATCTTGATTTTCTGTCATCATACTCATAAAGTAGAAAAACTCACTGTAATTATATTTTTTAGGATATAACGTATTATTAATAAGTGATGCAGGAGTATAGTAGAGGTCATTTTTTTGAGCCCATTCAGATTGTTTTTTCAAAACTTCAAGATGATTTTGGACGTCTTGAGGGATGCCATATTCTTTTATCCATTTACTATGAGTTCTGTCTGCAAACCACTTGTTATACGCAACAATAAACTCATCTGGCCCTTTACTATAATATATTTCTAAAAGGATAAGAGCTATTTGTGTAGCTTTATCATCGGCATCTTCTGTTTTAACATTTAAACGAATACTAATTTGAAGTTTATCTCCCATAGCTTTTAATACACGTGTGTACGCCTCAAAAGCATCTTTACAATATCCGCACATAGGATTGGTAAGACTAATAATTTTAAAGCTAGCATTAGGATTACCTAAAATAATTTCATTTGGGATTGTCGCATTATCTTCGATTTTTTCTGAAATGCTAAGCAAGTGGTTATAAATTTGCCCATCTCTTTTGAAATGATTTAGCTTAAAGTTATCGGCTTTAAATTTTTTATTTTCTTTTACTTTTTCTTTGGTATACAAATAGGCTAAAGCAAATAAGGATGATAACATTATAAAACTAACTACAGCCGAAATATCAATATTAAACGGAATATTAAGAACGGCTATGATAGCTAATCCAAGAGATATAGAACCCATTGCCAAACATACGGCACACCATTTTTTTACAATTAATGCTTGAGAATAAATAGAATATAAAATAAATGGAATTCCTATTAACGATGGGATAAGTAAAATACTATTGAAACCATAAAATAATTGATATAGTGACATAGAACCAAAGAAAACAATTCCTGCATCAGCTAAAGAAAAATTCTTAAAAAGTTTACCACTATTGTTATTTATAACCTCTCCACAGTTTGTATTTCCGACCGATGTACAAAATTGATGCATAGCCTGTGACTGTATTCCTAAACTTTCTCGTACAGCAAAAAAACTGAAAACAACTCCTGTAAATGATAATAGTAAAAAGAGAACTTGATTCATATCCCAGGGCCTTCCGTAAAAAGCAAAAATTAAACTAGCTACTAGTCCGACAAGTAATACGTTTTGAATAAGAGATTGATTAGAAATAAGTTTTTGCTTGGCATTATACTCAACAGCAATTACCTTGGGAATCCAAATTTCTTTAAACTCATTAAAAGTAAATTTCTTTTTTTTAAGGCTGGAGTGTTTAAGTTCTATACTATCACTTTTTTTGATTATCGTAACGATTTCCTCTGCATTTTCTACCGTAATTAATGAAATAAAACTTTTGGGCAGTTGATCCAAAGCATCCATAGGAATCTCTACAGCGATATTGTCAATATCAAAATAATCTAAAGTATCTGTAATGGATTGAAAACTTGGGTAACTGGGGTGTATTTGTAATTGTAGTTCCAGATCCTTTTTGGTATAATTTCCAATTCTGTTTTGGACCAAAACACTTTCTACAATTTTTTCAATAGTATTATTCATGTATATCTTGCTTAGGATTATTAGTATGATATTTTCATTCTTAACGAGAGAAATACCATAAATCGTTTAATTTTTAGAATAAAATTTTCTCTAAAGTAAAGATTTTATTAAGTAAAAAGAGATGTTATAGGCTCAAAAAATATATGGTTAAACCATATTTATGCTGGTTTTGTTTATGATTTATAAAGTTTAAAATACTAATAATCAGTATTTTGTGTTTTATTTTGAATTAACTAAATATGATGGTGTAAATAGTGTTAATCTTTTATAAAGTTTTAAAAAATAGCTTTCTTAATAGCTATAATAGCGTATTAGAATAGTATAAATCCATAATTAGGGAATAGAACTTTTAAAAGAAAATATTAAGTTTATATAAATAATTGATGTGGTATAAGAGGATGAATTTCTATAAATTCACCCTCTTTTTTCTAACTAAAAAAATGGCAACTTTTATATATAGTCTACATTGTTTTTTTAGACAGGGTAGCCACATACATTGTTAATACATCTAGCACCTGCACAACAAGATACGCCATTTTTCCCCTTACTGCATGGAGCACCGCTACATCCACGTTTTCTTCCTCCGTTAATAGATTGTTGTTCCTTTTTGTTTAATGTTTTACCATTGGTAAGATTTAGAATATTTGATAACATAATTAAAATTTAATAAATTAATGTATTCCCCCGAACTTTTATAGACACTCAGGTTATATGTCTCTATGTTTTCACTTATTTGTTTTAAAGTGATATGAGTCTTGTTTAGAGTAATGTAACTACGATAAAGGCCTATTGTCGTGTTGGTGAAATTAGAATGTTATAAACATTATATTGTCCCGATTCTTTGAATAGTCAAGAAATCAGGACAATCTTATATTTTTTTTTGGTGTACTATTTAAATTCATATGAAAGGATTTTTTGATCTTGTTATATATGTTGTTGGATCACAGATATTAATGAGAATCTTAACAAGACACCGATGTGTTGATATAGAGAATAGTAAAAGAGGGTGAATTAAGAATCCATCCTCTTTTTATAAACCAAAAACTAGAGGTTTATGACTCTCTTAGGCCCAATAACCACATAAGTTATTTTGACAAGTAGTACCTCCACAACAAGGTACATTATTTTTACCACTGCTACATGGATTGCCATTACAGTTATTGGCTCTTCCTCCATTAATAGATTGTTGTTCTTTTTTGTTCAATGTCTTGCCATTAGTAAGGTTTAAAATGTTTGATAACATAATTAAAGTTTAATAAATTATTATAGTATTCCCCGAACTTTTATAGACACTCAGGTATATGTCTCTAAAGTTTCACTATTTGTTTTAAAGTAGCAGAATAGATTTTGAGTTATTTTTATCTGATAAAAAATTACCTTTTGTAACGAATCATAAATAAATAGGGGTTTATTAGTATTTTTACAAAAGAGACCTCCTTGCTAGAGGTTTATAATTCTTAATTCCAATAACCACATACATTATTACGACAGGTAGCACCTCCACAGCAATAGGGATCACCATTTCCATTGATTCTACATGCTCTTCCAGCACAGTTAAAGTGCCCTCCGTTAATAGATTGTTGTTCATTTTTGTTCAATGTTTTACCATTGGTGAGATTTAAAATGTTTGATAACATGATTAAATTTTAGAATTAAAATTCCCTGAACTTTTATAGACACTCAGGTATATGTCTCTAAGATTTTACTATTTGTTTTAAGTAACATATAGCTTTCTAATAGTTTTGTAAAACTAGTATGTTATAATTTTTTATGTTTTTTTGGTGTACTATTTAAATTTATATAAAAGGATTTTTTAACCTTAGTATATCTCTTGTTGGATCACAAATATTAACAAGGCACAGATGTGTTGATATAGGGAATAATGAAAGAGAGTGAATTTATAAAAAATCACTCTCTCCTAAATTTCCTCTAACAAGGAAAACTTCATATATAGAGTTGACATATGTTTAGTTTGCACTTAAAAAGTCTACTACAACAAGCACCGTGGCCGTCTACCATGCATGGATCACCTTGGCAATTGACGTTTATTCTTCCTCCATTAATAGATTGTTGTTCATTTTTGTTCAATGTTTTACCATTGGTGAGGTTTAAAATGTTTGCTAACATAAATTAAAGTTTTAAGATTTAATTCCCCGAACTTTTATAGACACTCAGGTATATGTCTCTAAGATTTCACTATTTGTTTTAAAGTAACATATAGCTTTCTAGTATTTTTGTAAAACTAGGATGTTATGGATGTGTGTTATCCCGATTCTTTGAATAGTCAAGAAATCAGGACAATCTTATGAAGTTTTGTAGGATGTTAATTAGATGCTCTACTATTAAAATTCAATAGTATTGTTTTGTTATTTTTGCTTTTTCAAAATGATATGAGAATGAATAGAAAATATCTGTATCCAATGTTGATTATTATAGTCACTATTGGGTTTTATTACTTTGAAGGGTATATTGAAAATAATGATTTTACAGAGAAGAAAACTAAAAACACGACTGATTTAGGCTTTTATTACCTTCCGACATCTACTACAGGAGCTATAATAGTTCATGATTTTTATTCATTATCATATTCTGAAAAACATGAACAGGCAGAATGGGTAGCTTATGAATTAAAAAAAGAACATTTATCTGCAAATGAATTTAAGCGACCTTTTTTTGAAGAAGATAGAAAAGTAAAATCGTCTTCTGCAGATTGGCGCAATTATAAAAAATCTGGATATGATAGAGGGCATTTATGTCCGGCTGGCGATAGGAGATTTACATATCAGGCCTTTGAAGAGACATTTCTTACTTCGAACATTACACCTCAAAATCATGAGTTTAATAGCGGTATCTGGAATTATTTAGAACAAAAAATAAGATATTGGGCCAAAGCGTATGATGGAGTATATATAATAACAGGTGGTATATTATCAGAAGATCTTCCTACAATTGGGTATGAACATATCTCTGTACCTAAACAATTTTATAAAATTGTATTTAATAATTCTTCCACTAATCCAAAAATGATTGCTTTTTTGATACCACATAAAGATACTAAAACACCTTTAAAAAACTTTGTTGTGCCTGTAGACGAAATCGAAAAATTAACAGGGATCGATTTTTTTACATCATTAGAGGATAAAGTAGAGAACCAATTAGAAGCTTCTTCTGCTACCCAAGGATGGAAGTTTTAATATTGATGTTTTTAGTGTTACCACTCATTCACTCGATTAGCGTCTAGTTTAATAAAAATAAAGAGTAAAATTGTAAACCCCCATAAGCTAGACCCTCCATAACTAAAAAAAGGTAAAGGAATACCAATAGTTGGCATTAATCCTGTTACCATGCCTATATTGATAGTAAAATGAATAAATAAGATACCCACTACACTGTAGCCGTATACACGACTAAATTGAGATTTTTGTCTTTCGGCCAGATGGATAAGCCGGATTAATAATAAAACAAAGAGAATTATAATCATAGTTGCACCCAGAAAACCCCATTCTTCACCAACAGTACTAAATATGTAATCGGTACGTTGTTCTGGGACAAAGCCTCCTTTGGTTTGTGTTCCTTCTCTAAATCCTTTACCAATCCAACCACCACTACCAATAGCAATCTGACTTTGATTGGTATTATAACCAATACCTTTTGAGTCAACTTCTTTACCTAAAACAATATTAAATCTATCCCTATGCCTTTGTTCGAATACATGATTAAAGATATAGTTAACCGAAAAACAGAATCCGGCTACTACAATAATAGTAAGAAGATATCTTGAGTATTTCGGTTTTCGTTTTCTATTTCTAATAAGTATAAAAAGCATAACGGCTGCAACCACCAGAACTACCCATATCGGATTAAAAAGCAAGGTAAGAATAAATAATCCTGCGGCAGATGCTCCAACAATTAAATATATAGTGGCTAAACCTTCTCTGTATAATGGAAAGAAAAAAGCAGCATAGACCAATGCACTTCCTGGGTCTGGTTGGGGTATAATAAATATGGCCGGAATTGCAATAATTAAAAAAGCTCTAACCTGATAACCAAGAACTTTTATGTTGGTTTGCATATCACTTAAGAACTTAGCCAGGGCTAATGCCGTACATGCTTTGGCGAACTCCGAAGGTTGTAACCCAGCAGGCCCAATTTGATACCAGGATGTCGCACCATTTATATTTTTTCCAAATACAAAAAGACCTAATAATGATAATAATGATAGTACATAAATCAACCCTGCAAAGCGTTCATAAAATTTTGCTTCTATAGCTTGAGTAATAATAATCAATACTATGCTGAATAAAATCCAATAGGCTTGTCTAACATATGCATGTGAAAAATCAGCTAATGAGAAGGCTTCATTCTCAGAAGAAGCAGAGTAGATGTTTACCCACCCAAAACCAACAAGTAATAAAAATAATAAGACTGTTACCCAATCTATTGCAGCTACACTGGATCTTGCCATTATTGATTAATTTTAAATGGTTCGCCACTGTAGGGTTTGGCATATTCTTCTTCGAGACTGTGTGTGAGAATCCAATCTTCTAAATCAGTTCTAGAGATGACCCCGTTTGTATGTTGTTCTATCATTAGTGAAGCAATTTTTCCCGCATAACGAGCACCCCAATATCCGTTTTCGACAAATACAGCTATTGCTATTTTGGGATTATCTTTTGGAGCAAATGCTACAAAAACAGAATGATCGGTAAGTTGGGTTTTTTTACCATCAATTTTGGTAAAGTTTTCTGCTGTTCCTGTTTTCCCACATATCTCAATACCTTCGACTTGTAAGGATCGTGCAGTACCTTGGGTATATACTTGATACATTCCTTCTACCACAGGTTCAAAATGCTCTTTGTTAATTGTTGTAACCTTAGGAATAGTATAATTTTCGTTTTCTATGGGCTTGCCATCTACTGCTTTTATAATATGCGGAGTAAAATAATGTCCCCTGTTTGCAATCGCAGCAGTCATATTTGCTAACTGTATAGGAGTAGAAAGTACTTCTCCTTGTCCTATAGCATTAGACAATGTAGCAGATGCATACCATTTATAAGTTGGATATTGATAAATCTTATTGTAATATTTTGCGGTTGGCACTTTTCCTCTTTTTCCTGTTGGTAAATCATAACCCAAATAATTCCCTAAGCCAAAACTTTCAACATGTTTTCTCCAGGTTTCCATTCCTTCTTGCGGAGTGTCATACTTTTCAATAATTCTTCTGTATACTGTTGCAAAATATGCATTACAAGAGTTTGCTATGCCTGGAATCATGTTTAGTGGGCTTCTGTGGGAATGACAACCAAGTTTTCTTCCATTTTTTCCATAATAATACCCCATTCTACAAGAAATACTTTCCTGAGTATCAATTACCCCTTCCTGTAATGCTATTAATGCATTAACTGTTTTAAATGGTGACCCCGGAGGGTATTCGGCTTTTAGACCTCTATCAAAAAGTGGTATGGCAATAGTGTCATAAACTAATTTGGTGAAATTCGGAGACCGTTTTCTTCCTACTAATAATTCTGGTTTGTATGTTGGAGCTGTTACCAAAGCCAATATTTCTCCTGTAGAAGGTTCTAGAGCTACAATACCTCCTCGTTTGTTTTGCATAAGCTTTTGTCCATATGCCTGTAGTTTTGAATCCAAAGTTAAGGTAAGATCTTTTCCATTTACAGGAAGAGTATCAAATTTTCCATTTTTATATGGCCCTATATCTCTATTAAACCGATCTTTTTGAATTCGTTTTACTCCTTTGATACCCCTAAGCTCATTCTCATATTGTTTTTCTACACCATCAATACCAATAAGATCTCCAGAGAGGTAATAAGGATCTTCTTTTATTAACCTTTCGTTTACTTCACCAATATACCCTAATACGTTTGCAGCATTAACAGTTTGATAATCCCTTAATGAACGTTTTTGAATATAAAAACCTTCAAATTTCCTCATTTTTTCCTGAAGATAGGCATACTCATCTTTGGTCAATTGTGGTATAACTATAGAAGGTACTCTTGGAGAATAGACTCTAGCTTTTTTAAGCCTTTTTATAAGTTTATCTTTACCGATATTAAGAATAGAACAAAACTCTAAAGTATCAAAAGGTTTTAATTCTCTGGGAATAACCATAACATCGTATGAAGGTTGGTTGGTGACTAGTAACCTTCCATTTCGATCATAAATAGCTCCTCTTTGAGGGTAATCATAAATTACTTTGATCGCATTATCTTCTGATAACGAGGCAAAAGAAGTATTGTATATCTGCAAATAAAACAACCTTGCAACAAAGACAACACCAGTAGTAATAATTATTAGGTAGAGTAGTAATTTTCTCATGAATCATTTCTTCTAAACAATACCAAAACCAGCATGGTAATCACTATTGTAAATAAACTAGAAAATAACGTTTTTTTAATGATTAATAGTATGTGAGAGAAGTTAAAAATTTCTAACGAGAAAAGTACAATATGATGTGTTAAAACCATTAAGATTACATAAGCAAAACGCTCACCAAATCCAACATTGCTTAGTTTTACGGTTTGAAACTCATAACTAAGCCCAAATACCGATCGCAATGCTACTGGACGAAAAAATGCAATAACTGTACATGCGGCGGCATGTACGCCTCCAGAATCACCAAACATATCTATGATCAACCCTAACATAAAACTTACTACAAGAAAAAGCCCTTTATTAATATTAATAGGGGCCATAAGAATAAAAATGATATAGATATAAGGGTTTAGGTATCCTAAAAAATTAATATGGTTTAAGATAAATACCTGAATTAAAACCAAAACAATGAATCTAATGATATGTAGTAAAGTATCCCTGTTCATGATTTAATTCTCTAAGCTTTTAATTTCTTCAATATCCCTACTTTTTATTGCATAAACAAAACCAATATCACTCATGTCGTTAAATAATTTGACATCTATTAAATAATAGCTTTTGTTTTGATTTAATTTATAACTGGCAATTGTTCCTATTCCTATTCCCTTAGGAAAAATAGTTGAGCGACCATGTGTTATAATAGTGTCTCCTTCTCTAAGAATTGCTTGTCGAGGGATAGTCTCTAGCTGAACAATATTTGGATCTTTTCCATTCCAGATTAAAGAACCATACTGGTTAGACTTTTTTAATCCAGCATTAATTCTAGAATTACTGTTAAGAATAGAAATCACTCTACTGTAATTTTTTGAAGTATTCTCTATAATTCCTATAATGCCTTTATCTGTAATAACCCCCATATCGGGTACAATACTATCTTTTTCGCCTTTATTAATCAGGATGTAGTTATCAATTTTGCTATAATCATTTTTAATTACTCTAGCTTTGGTAAAAGTATAAGGTTTATCAAAAGATAGCGTGTCCAGATATTTTGTAGCAACAGAATCTACCCCTAGAGCACTTAGTTGATTACGAAGGTTTTCATTCTCTTCTAGTAATCGCTGATTTTCCTTTTTTAGACCAAAATAGTCACTTACCGAGTGTTGCCAACTGTATAGCGCTCCACTTAAAAAATTGGTAGAACCAACAAATTTACTTCTATGGTAAGAATGTGATTGTATAGTAAAAATTAGTGCTATACATAATAGTAGAAGAAATAGCAGAAAACGTTTATTCTTAATTAAAAAATTAATAATCTGCTGCATGATTTAGAGTATGATGACTTCTTTGGTTAAACGTTCTATGTTAAGCTAAGCCTTACTTAGCAAGTATTAAAGCAGGATAACGTAAAATCAGAAATTTAGGTATATTTCAGGAATGTTTTTTTACAACATTATTTTATCAAAACACTCTTATACCTATTTAGGTTTTTTAGTGTAATCCCTGTACCTCGTACAACTGCTCTTAATGGGTCTTCTGCAATATAGACTGGTAAATCTGTTTTTTGTGATAAACGCTTATCCAATCCACGTAACATAGAACCTCCTCCTGCAAGATATATACCGGTATTATAAATATCTGCTGCAAGTTCTGGAGGAGTTTGCGATAAGGTTTCCATTACAGCATCTTCGATACGTAGAATAGATTTATCAAGTGCTTTAGCCATTTCTCTATAAGAAATCTGAACCTGTTTAGGTTTTCCTGTAAGTAGATCACGACCCTGAACATTCATTTCTTCAGGTGGTAATTCTAAATCTTCTGTGGCAGCACCAATTTGTATTTTTATTTTCTCAGCAGTACGTTCTCCAACATATAAGTTATGTTGTGTACGCATGTAATATATAATATCATTGGTAAATACGTCTCCTGCAATTTTTACCGATTTATCACATACAATTCCTCCTAATGCAATAACTGCAATTTCTGTAGTACCTCCACCTATATCCACTATCATATTTCCTTTAGGTTGCATAATATCTACGCCAATACCAATTGCAGCTGCCATAGGTTCGTGGATAAGGTATACTTCTTTTCCATTTACACGTTCTGCACTTTCTTTTACTGCTCGCATTTCAACTTCGGTAATTCCCGAAGGAATACATATTACCATACGCAAAGCAGGGGCAAATATTTTTTTCTTCAATGCCGGGATATCTTTGATAAACATACTTATCATTTTTTCACTGGCATCAAAGTCTGCAATTACTCCATCCTTAAGTGGGCGAATAGTTTTTATATTCTCATGAGTTTTTCCCTGCATCATGGCAGCCTCCTTTCCGGCTGCAATAATTTTACCAGTCATAATATCTCTGGCTACAATAGAGGGACTATCCACTACTACTTTGTCATTGTGGATCACTAATGTGTTAGCGGTACCTAAATCTATTGCAATCTCTTCGGTAAAGAAGTCAAAAAATCCCATAAAAGTCAAAAAAAGGGGTTAAAATTCAGTAAATGTAATAAAATTAATGTTTAAAATGACGTGTTCCGGTCATAACCATTGCAATTCCGTTATGATCACAGTAATCAATGCTCAATTGATCCTTGATAGAACCTCCTGGTTGGATCACAGCTTTAATACCTGCATTGTCTGCAATTTCTACACAATCTGGAAAAGGAAAAAAAGCATCACTGGCCATAACCGCTCCATTAAGATCAAAATTAAATGCCTTTGCTTTCTCTACAGATTGCTTTAATGCATCTACTCTAGAGGTTTGTCCTGTTCCACTTGCTAATAATTGTTTTCCTTTAGTAAATACTATAGTATTTGATTTGGTGTGTTTACAGATTTTTGATGCAAATAAAAGATCTTCTATTTGCTCTGATGTAGGCGCTACCTTAGTTACGGTCTCCAAATCTGTTTTGGCATCCGTTTTAAGATCTTTGTCCTGAACCAGTGCACCGTTTAAACAAGTACGTACTTGCGTTTTTGGCAAATCGATATCTTTTTGTACTAAAATAATTCTGTTTTTCTTTCCTTTTAGGATCTCTATAGCATCATTACTAAAAGAAGGAGCAATAACAACTTCGCAAAATAGTTTATGAATTTCATCGGCAGTTGCTGAATCAATTTCGCTATTACTAATTAAGATACCTCCAAATGCCGAAACAGGATCACCAGCCAATGCATCAATATACGACTGGAGAACAGTTTCTCTTTGTGCTAAACCACAAGCGTTGTTATGTTTTAAAATTGCAAATGTTGGCGACTCACTTTTAAATTCACTCATCAGGTTTACTGCTGCATCAACATCAAGCAAGTTGTTATATGATAGTTCTTTACCGTGTAGTTTATCAAACATAGTATCAAAATCCCCAAAGAAAAATCCTTTTTGATGCGGATTTTCACCATATCGTAATACCTTACCTTTGGTTTCGCTTATTTTAAGAGAAGCAATTTCATGATCACTATTAAAATAATTAAAAATTGCCGAGTCGTAGTGAGAAGATACATTAAAAGCTTTGGCAGCAAAACGTTTACGATCTGCCAAAGAAATAACTCCGTTTCCTTCAGAAATCACTTGTAAAAATTCTGCATAATCATCAACCGAAGCTACACAGGTTACATCAGAAAAGTTTTTGGCAGCTGCTCTAATTAATGAAATTCCACCGATGTCTATTTTCTCAATAATATCTTGCTCAGGTGCACCAGAAGCTACCGTTTTTTCAAAAGGATATAGGTCTACAATAACAATATCAATTTGAGGGATCTCATATTGCTCAAGTTCTGCAACATCACTATCGTTATTTTGACGATTCAGGATTCCTCCAAAAACTTTTGGGTGCAATGTTTTAACTCTTCCACCTAAGATTGAAGGATAAGACGTAACATCTTCAACAGGGATAACATCAATACCTAAATCTTTAATAAATTTTTCGGTTCCACCCGTAGAATAAATTGTAATATCAAGTTCGTCTAATTTTTTTACGATAGGTGCTAATCCTTCTTTACTGAATACAGAAATTAGTGCAGATTTAGCAGTTTTTGTGTTGCTCATGAGAAAATTTAGTTAGTAAAATGCAAAAATAGCAATTTAGTACCCAATTAGACAATCAATTATGTGTAATTGTTTTCAATAAATTGTAACAAAAATATAAGGAAAACGTCCTATATTTAAATAATTTAAAATCCAGTTCAAAAAATAGAGCATGCTAATCTATCTTAGAGTACTTAAGGAAAGCTTTAATTTTGCTATTAATGCACTTGTAAACAATAAGTTGCGTACATTTCTTTCGCTATTGGGTGTTACTATTGGGATTTTTTCGATTATAGGCGTTCTTGCTGCGGTAGACTCTTTAAAACAAGAAATCAAAGGAAGTATAAGCTCTCTAGATAATAGCACAATTTATCTCATGCGTTTTTCTTTTGGCCCTTCTGATATACCACAATGGAAACGAGAACAATTTCCTGATGTAACTTTTGAGGAATATCAATATATCAATAGATCAATGCCTGATCTTAAAGCAGCCAGTTTTATTTTAAACGTAGCTCCTGAAACAATTAAGTACGAAGATAATAGTATAAGTAATGTAGAGATTGCGCCAGTTACTAATGATTATTATGATATTGAAGAATTACAGGTCGTAAAAGGAAGGTTTTATAATGAGCAAGAATCTGTGGCAGGTGCTCCTGTAATTGTTATAGGAGATGAGATAGCTAATAGCCTGTTTGGTTCTAGTGAACCTATAGGGAAAAAAATACGATTATACGGAAGAAAGCTTACTGTGATAGGAGTACTTCAAAAAGAAGGAGCAGGTCTCTTTGGAAATAGTAAAGATACAGCTGTTATTCTTCCTGTTAATCTGGTTAGAAGGATCTATGGAGATAATAATAAATCGTCTTTTCCTGCCATAATTATTAAGCCAGAATCTAATATTGATATCCCAGAATTTATAGCAGCCTTAAAACAAAAAGTAAGAGCATATCGAGGGTTAAAGCCCGATGAAGGTGATAATTTTTTTGTAAATCAATTACAAGGGTTTACAGATTTTATAGATAACATTACTGGTACAATGTCTACTATTGGAGGTTTTATAGGTATGTTTTCACTTCTGGTAGGAGGTTTTGGAATTGCTAATATTATGTTTGTAAGTGTTAAAGAACGAACAAACCTAATAGGTATACAAAAGGCATTAGGAGCTAAAAAAAGATTTATATTATTTCAGTTTCTGTTTGAAGCAATTATTCTTGCTATTTTTGGTGGATTAATTGGACTCTTATTGGTTTGGTTAATTTCGATATTTGCATCACAGTTTACAGGTGATTTTAAGTTTATACTTTCTAGTTCTAATATGTTTTGGGGAATGTTTTCTTCTACGATAATAGGTCTGATTGCCGGGATTTTACCTGCATTGTCAGCTTCAAAATTAGATCCTGTAGAAGCAATCAGAACAGGGATGTAAGTCTGTCCTAATCGCTTTGGTGGTAGATTAAAATTTCACATAATTTTTTGAATAAAGTTCGTTCGATATAAAATAGATGCTTTTCCTTATTTTACTTCAGCTTAAATTTTAAAATCACTTCATGTGTTCCATTGGTATAGGTATTTATATCAGATGTAATATGCTCATATGCATAGCCAATGCTTAATAGGTTTTCTAAAAAACTAGCGGTAAAAAATGCCGTTATACTTTCGTCTAATCGATAATTTGCTCCTAGTTCTATTCGTTCTTTATATACAATTGAAGTGGTAAGGTCTAAAGATATAGGTGCATTGTTTACGACTTTACCAAGTGCAGAAGGGCGTAATTTAAAATCATTGCTAAGATCAAAATCATATCCAGCACCTAAAAATACCTGCAAATCATCGCTGGCCGAGACAGGATTTAATCCTTCTTTTTCGTACCTGTCATTAGATAGCAGCCCAGGAGCAGAAAGTGATATATAGTACTTCTTGGCTTTTAGATAAAATCCTACACCCACATTAGGATTAAATGTATTTACATTTTGGGTGAATAATGGGTCATCTTCAATTCCTATTTCATTAAGATTTATCTTTAAAAAGGATCCTCCGACTTTAACTCCTGCATAGAGATTTGTTTCTTCGGCAACTTTTATTTTATATGAAAAATCAGCATAAAGATGTGTTTCATCTAACACAAAAACTTTATCACTTACAGCGGTTAATCCAATGCCGATATTTTTACCTATCGGAGAGTTTATATTAAAGTTAAGAGTTTCTGGACCGTCCTTAACTCCAGCCCATTGGCTCCTTACTGCAAATATTGCTTCAAGACTACCATTGGTACCGGCATATGCAGGAGTGATTACATTCATGTTATATCTATACATACTAAAATGTGGGTCTTGTTGGGCGTTACCGGTAAAAGACATGATGGTCGTAAAAACTATATATTTTAAATACTTCATTTTACTTTTATTTTGTTGATTTTGATGGAAATAATAACAGTTAGATTCTTTTTTTTTGAAACTATATAGGATTAATAGTTTATATAGATCCATCCGACAAGAGGAGGTACTTCTTGACTGCCTGTTTCGATAATATAATAATATGCTCCGGCAGGTAATTTGCCATTTCCAACTGCTAAACGGCCATTGGAGATTCCATCCCAATTATTTTGATAATCTTTAGCCTCAAATACTTTAGCGCCTGATCTGCTAAATAGTTGAATAGTATGATTAGGAAAATCTTCAATTCCTTCTATTACCCAGGTATCATTTATCCCATCTCCATTAGGAGAAAACCCTTTATCAAACGTAAGCGTTGTTACTGGAATTTCTTGCTGCGTATTAATCGTGAAATTGGGAGAATCTGTAACTCCGACTCCTGGGTTGCCAGCAATATCAGTTACCCCGGTATTATCCAAAGTGATACTATTTTCTGTATCGGTTATTCCGGTTGTTGGAGTGTATGTAGCTGTAAAAGTGATATTGCCATCGGTAGAACTTACTGTTGTGAGCGTTCCATTAGGTATTGCCAGATCGGCATTAGTAAAACCTGTTACGGCTTCAGAAAAAATAATAGTTATCGTGGCTGTATCGCCTGTTGTTAATTCGTTATCGCTAATTTCTACAATTGCTGTAGGTGGCGTCATATCAATAATAAAGTTAGAAGAATTTGTTGTTCCCGTTCCAGCATTTCCTACACTATCAGTGACTCCTGTATTATCAAGAATGATAATGTTAGTATCATCTTCTACATCGATTGCTGGAGTATAGGTAGCTGTAAAAGTGATATTACCATCGGTAGAAGTAACGGTAGATAATGTTCCATTAGGAATTGTTAAATCCGTATTGTCAAATCCAGATACTGCTTCAGAAAAAGTAACAGTTATTGTAGCAGTTTCACCAATCGTTAATGTAGAATCACTAATGGTTATGGTTGCAGTCGGAGGTGTCGTCTTTTTATTTTCAGTATCCGTAGCTGCACTTCCTGTATTTCCGTTTACATCGGTAAGCGTTACGCTTAATGTAATAGTTCCGTCTCCCAGGTCACTAAGATCTATGTTAGAAATCGTTGCTGTTGCAGAAGCCACTGTTCCGGATCCGGTTACATTGGTTCCTCCTCCAGAACTACTAAAGGTATAATTATAGGTTGCACCTACTTCTGCAGAAGAGAAGGTGTAACTTACTGCATTGTTATTCCCAGCATTGATAGGGCTCTGATCTATTGCAACCGAATATCCTGTTGGAGCAAGGGTGTCTTTGGTTTCTGTATCTGTTGCCGCACTTCCTGTATTTCCATTTACATCAGTAAGCGTAACGCTTAATGTTATTGTGCCGTCTGTTAAACCACTAAGATCTATGCCAGAAATAGTTGCTCCTGCAGAAGCTACGGTGCCAGATCCGGTTACTGTTCCTGCTCCTCCTGAAGTACTAAAGGTATAATTATAGGTTGCACCTACTTCTGCACTACTAAATGTATAGCTTACTGCATTGTCATTCCCGGCATTGATGGGACTTTGATCTATTGCAACCAAATATCCTGTTGGTGCTCCAGTATCTTTGGTTTCGGTATCTGTTGCTGCACTTCCTGTATTTCCATTTACATCAGTTAATGTTACGCTAAGTGTAATGGTTCCATCGGCTAGACCACTAAGATCTATGCCAGAAATAGTTGCTCCTGCAGAAGCTACGGTGCCAGATCCGGTTACTGTTCCTGCTCCTCCTGAAGTACTAAAGGTATAGTTATAGGTAGCACCTACTTCTGCACTGCTAAATGTATAGCTTACTGCATTGTCATTAAGATCACTGATAGGACTCTGATCTATTGCAACCGAATACCCTGTTGGAGCAACGGTTTCTTTAGTTTCGGTATCAGTTGCTGCACTTCCTGTATTTCCATTTACATCAGTTAATGTTACGCTAAGTGTAATGGTTCCATCGGCTAATCCGGTCAGGTCTATTCCTGAAATAGTTGCTCCTGCAGAAGCTACGGTGCCAGATCCGGTTACTGTTCCTGCTCCTCCAGAAGTACTAAAGGTATAATTATAGGTTGCACCTACTTCTGCACTGCTAAATGTATAGCTTACTGCATTGTCATTTCCGGCATTGATGGGACTTTGATCTATTGCAACCGAATACCCTGTTGGAGCAACGGTTTCTTTGGTTTCTGTATCAGTTGCCGCACTTCCTGTATTTCCATTTACATCAGTTAATGTTACGCTAAGTGTAATGGTTCCATCGGCTAATCCGGTCAGGTCTATTCCTGAAATAGTTGCTCCTGCAGAAGCTACGGTGCCAGATCCGGTTACTGTTCCTGCTCCTCCAGAAGTACTAAAGGTATAATTATAGGTTGCACCAACTTCTGCACTGCTAAATGTATAGCTTACTGCATTGTCATTTCCGGCATTTATAGGGCTCTGATTTATTACGACAGAATACCCTGTTGGCGCCACAGTTTCTTTGGTTTCTGTATCGGTTGCTGCACTTCCTGTATTTCCGTTTACATCGGTAAGTGTTACGCTTAATGTAATGGTTCCGTCGGCTAATCCGGTCAGGTCTATTCCTGAAATAGTTGCTCCTGCAGAAGCTACAGTTCCCGATCCGGTTACTGTTCCTGCTCCTCCTGAAGTACTAAAGGTATAATTATAGGTTGCACCTACTTCTGCACTGCTAAATGTATAGCTTACTGCATTGTCATTTCCGGCATTGATGGGACTTTGATTTATTACGACAGAATACCCTGTTGGAGCAACGGTTTCTTTGGTTTCTGTATCGGTTGCTGCACTTCCTGTATTTCCATTTACATCAGTTAATGTTACGCTAAGTGTAATGGTTCCATCGGCTAATCCGGTCAGGTCTATTCCTGAAATAGTTGCTCCTGCAGAAGCTACGGTGCCAGATCCGGTTACTGTTCCTGCTCCTCCAGAAGTACTAAAGGTATAATTATAGGTTGCACCAACTTCTGCACTGCTAAATGTATAGCTTACTGCATTGTCATTTCCGGCATTGATGGGACTTTGATCTATTGCAACCGAATACCCTGTTGGAGCAACGGTTTCTTTGGTTTCTGTATCGGTTGCTGCACTTCCTGTATTTCCGTTTACATCGGTTAATGTTACGCTAAGTGAAATGGTTCCATCGGCTAATCCGGTCAGGTCGATTCCTGAAATAGTTGCTCCTGCAGAAGCTACGGTGCCAGATCCGGTTATAGTTCCGGCGCCCCCAGAAGTACTAAAAGTATAATTATAGGTAGCACCAACTTCTGCACTGCTAAATGTATAGCTTACTGCATTGTCATTTCCGGCGTTGATAGGACTTTGATCTATCGCAACCGAATATCCTGTTGGAGCATCACGATCTACTGTATGGGTCTCTCCGGTATTAAATGCTGCTGGTCCAGAATTAGCTAAATCATCTGCAATGTTAGTAGACCCATTTAAATCTAGACGAATACCTCCTGTGCCAGTGATTGTATTTATAGTTACAGTAACACTTGTTCCTGATGAGGAACTTACACTAGACACTGTTCCTGAGGCTGTTCCTGAGGTAGTCGTTAGAGAAAAATCATCTGTAGAAATATTATTAGCATTTTCATCGAATGAAACTGTATATTGTACTGAAGCAGCATTGATAGCCGGTGTACCTACCAAAGAAATACTTGTCACTACAGGAGGATCGGTATCTGGTACTGGTGCCGAAGCTTCGCCATAAATTGCCGTACCAATACTACTGTTAGATTCATCTTGATATATGTAGATTTGTTTTCCGTCATCAATTTTTAGTACTTCCATCGCTTGAATATCACTATTACCACTATGAATGGTAGCTTGAGCACTTAGCGTGATATTGGTTCCTGTAACTTCACCTTCTCTTGCGTAAATTGGATCGGTACCGCTTGTAGGAGTATACATAGCTATAAATTTATCAGAAGAGGAAGGGGCTAGTCGAACTCCTCCGACGGTTGTGATTAATTGCTGGCGTGTTCCATATCCTGTTATTGTTGTTCCGCTGACCGATCCTACCTGAACATAACCGTTTCCATCGTCATCATCATCATAAGCAACTACAAACTTATCGGATGAAATAGCTACTACATCAACTTGTCTGCAATTAGTTTCGAAAATGTTTGCACTACCTAAAGTAATGGTTGATCCACTAACTGATCCTATAACAGCTCCTCCTTCGGAACCAGCAGTGGTTGCCTGATAAACAATTACAAAAGTACTAGAAGACAATACATCTAGACCGGTCCAAATTGTTGCGTCTGTTAAAAAAGTTGCTGCTGTTCCAAAGGACAGCGTTGCCCCACTTACTGTAATTATTTTTGCTTTTCCGCGATTACTATCCTCGACATCTCGATAGACTACTATATGACTGGTTGAAGACAAAGCTTCCATCTCTATTGCATCAACATCTCCAGGCGCAAAATCAAATGAGCTACCAAAAGAAATAGTACTACCCGATACGGTGCCTATTCTCATTTCTCCTACATCAGAAGCTCCACGTTCATCTTCAAAAGCAACGATAAATTGTGTAGCGCTTATAGCAGAAATAGCAGTATGTGTAGCGCCTACAGTAGCAGCAAATTGTGTACTGCTCCCAAAGCTGATCGCATTTCCGGATAGTGTCCCTACAATAGCTTCTCCTGGCGTACCAGAAGCAGAAGATCTATACGCTATGACAAATTGGGTGGTACTTAGTGCTACTGCAGAGGGTTCTAGAAAAAAATTTGTTCCTGTAAATGTAGTCGCTGTACCGGGAGTAACGGGTGTTGTAGGGGCATAGTAATTTAGTTCGTTTATTTTTTTTGTAATAGCATAGGCATCTATAGGGTCAGATCCCAAGTTTAATTCTGAAAATAGGCTAGAGATATGATGTATAACATAAGGGTTTCCTTCTATAGAGATACTTGGTTTTTTGTTATCTGTAGATGATTCCATAGCAATGCCAAAAAAGCTAAGAACCATCATAGATAAAAGTGTAATTTTTTTCATTAGATAAAGGTTTTAAGAGGTGTATTCGAATTTTCCTTTTTTTTACTATGTGTTTTTTTATTTTTTTATAATTAGGTATGGTCAGCAATTAAAAAAAATGAAGTTTTATATGCATAAATATGGATTCACCCAACCAGAATCTAATTCTCCTACAATATGATTGGTAATAGGGTTATTTTCATTCATTTTTTTGCCAATATCTATGATCGTATTGTAGATTCCAGAGTTATTGGTTTTTATTTTCACAATATCAATATCAGGAGTTATAAAACCTTCTTTAGAACAGAAGTTTTTAAGACCTCGCGGACTTTCAATATTCATTTTTTGTAGTTTTTCTTTTACAACATCCCATTGCCTTTTTTTAAGAGGCCGTAATAGCTCTTTAAATAAAAGCCCGGTTTCGTATCCTTGTAAAGCATAAAGATTTGGAGGTTGTCCAGTGTTTTGTTTGAATTTTTTCACGAATTGCTTATTGATTTTATGTTCAGCATTCGGATTCCATAGCATGGCTCCATATAGGTTTAGTTCGAGGTGTTTTACATCAGTTAGCATATCTGGATATAACATGTTTTCTGCTACTAATAAAGGAATGTCTTTTGTCCACGATTTTGATTTCCATAGATTTAAAAACTCATTTCCTTGTGGCCCTACAAATAAGGCGTGGACATATGCAGGAGCTTCTTTTCTGATTTTATCAAAGATCGATTCGATATCAAGGTGATGTGGATTATTCGTATTGTATGGAATAACGGATTGTAAAACAGTATTACCTCCTGCAGCACTAATACCAGCTTGAAAAGAGGTATGTAGGTGATATCCAGAATTGTATATAGGTGTAATAATCAAACCAGGTTGTTGATATTCCTTTTGCGCCCAATATCCCAATGCATATTGACTTTGATATAATTGATGAGAATTAAAAAATACATTTGGACTGTGATAATCAAAACTCGGTAACATTTCTCCCATATCAAAAAAGAATCCCAGAGCATCTTTCCTATTGTCTATGAGTTGAACCAGATCAGGAAGGGAGCGGTAACTAATCATTCCCGAAACAATGTCAACATTACTAAAGTTGAGTAATTTTTTTGTGGCTTCAATGACCGAGGATATTCCTCCTGAACCTGCAAATTCTGGAATGAGTTCGATATCTGATCTTCTTCCAGGTTTTTGACCAAGACCAAGGTAAAAACCCGTGGCAAGATGTGGAAAAAAATTAGGATAAATACTCGAATATGGTGTTAAAAAGCCAATTTTGATAGGAGTCATAATTCTTCAAGATAGAAGTATGTTGTTTGAAAAAATAGCTCAAACAACATACTTAATTTATATGCAAACTAGATGGTTGTAGTACTACTTAATTTCTAGACGGGAAAAGGCCTTGTATACAAATGCAAGGATTTAATGTAAGGAAAGGCATTCTGTTTTCGTGATATTGACTTCCTCCTGTATTTAGAGTCTCTGCATTACCAGTTATTGCTCCTATAGCACCTGCTATGGGTACATTTGGAGCTTCTGAATTATACCCTGAGATTTCAGCTAAATTACTGCTGTCATAAGGAGCTGCTAATGATACACCACTAGTAGGTGTGTGCGTATCTGCCTGACCACTATTTGCGCTCATTTGTACTGTTATATTAAGACCAGAAGTGTCAATTATATGATTGTGCGATGGTATTTGTAATGTGTTTAACGTAACTACCTCTACTCCTCCTGTTGATCCTAATCGATAATCAGACAAACCAGGCCCGTTACCAAAACCAATAGGTGCACGCCCTCTTAAATCAGGTAAACCAAAAGTTGTACGACCATCTCCGCCAAAAGTAGTTCCTAGAAGTGAAAACAGTGCTGTGTTACTTGATATAGCTATTAAAGCACCAGAGCAAAATGCCCAAGTTCTGGGAGCAAAATTGCAAGCCCAATACACAATCTGCGAAAGATAAAATTCCATAATTTTAATTTTTTTAAGTTAAAGATTCATTAAGATATAATACGACAGCCTTGCTTTTAGTCGTCTGTCTTTTCAAAGAAAACAGAAAGTTAAAAACCAGTCAATACGTATAATTACTTGATTTTGACAGATGTGTTAGCTTAAAATAGCTAGGAAATGCTTATTTAAAATTTGCAATAAATGGGGTAACTCATAAGATTTTTGAGATATAAACTTTTTTACCATAAAAGTTTATTCAGGGGTAATTGGGTAATTAATGAGCGTATTTTGCAATTTAGAATATCCAAGTATAAGTTTTGTATACTAAGATGTTGGATGTAACAATTATTTAAGGAAACATTTGTATGAAGGTAGAATCCGTACCATTGATTAAAAATCGATTAATATTAATGTTTAGAACTTAAATTTAGTTAAAAAATAGTAACAAATCTTACTTTTAAACTATTTTTTTAGCTGTCGTATAATATGCTATAGTAGATAATTAAGCTTATTTCAAATACATGCATTTTTTTTCGTAGTCAATAATTGCTTTTCCTCTTTTAAGGATGTCAGCTCCAATAATGCCATCGACAGGTTCTGCATGATGTGCTATCAATGCTGCATTTACATGGTTAAGATCAAATAAAACAAGAGATATTCTTTTTCTTGACCAGCTTCCGATTTGTATGGTATTTTTTTGTGAAAGTTGTGTTAGCATATCGGTAGCACCTGCTCCAGCAGCTTTTACATCACTATCCTGGGCAAAAAGAGAAAATTTATCTACAGCTTCAAACCCTACACAGGAGTTAGAAGCACCTGTGTCGACTATAAAATTACCCTCTACATCATTTAATATTGCTTTAACTTCAAAATGATTTGTCTTTGTAAAAACTAATTTAATTCTGTGATATTCTTTTTGGTTTAAAAATTTTCGAAGTGTACTCATGCTTTATTTTGAAGAAACTTCGGTAAAAGTAGTATAATTAAAATAAATAAAACAATACCTATTTTATACCAAAAATAGCTTAAAGAATAAGAATGCCCGATCTCGCCATAATATACAAATGAGGCCCAATAATAAGGTGATTTCTGAACATTAGAGATGCTTTCTGTATCCAGATAGTCTAGCTTGGCAAGATGTATCGCTTTTGCCTTGGGAATAGAATGATTAAGATTTTGGTAAAAGTTTTTCATTACTGTAGCAGTAGTTTTGTCATTTACTTTCCATAATGAAAAGAGTATGTTTTCTACTCCGGCATAATGAAAACCTCTGCCAATACTAATAGGACCTTCTCCTTTTGCTAATCTGCCCACACCAGTTTCGCAAGCACTTAGCACTACCAGATTTGCATTAAGCTGTGCTCCGTATAATTGATTAACCAGAATATCCTGATCCCAAAATTGTATAGAGGCTGGTCTAGAAAAACTCCCTGATTCGGCGTGTGTAGACAAATGAATAATATCATGTTCTTTTGCTAATTTAATAAACCGTTGATAAGTTGCTTGTTCGTTTTCTATAAAATCCCCGTTAAAATAGTACTGTATAGATTTGCTTTCGTTTTTTGAAAATGAGAGTTCTTTCTCTGTATTTTCAAAAACAGGGAATACACCCAGAACCGTTTTTTTCTGAGGATTTTTAGGGTTAGATCGCAAATACTTACCAGCCGAAATTTCATAACTTATTTCAGCAGATCGTATTAAAAAAGGCATTTTACTAAAATTTATTGAATTCGTCTTTTTTAATAATAGGGTCTCAAAAGGAATAAAATAAAGAAGACCATCGGGGACGATTAATAGTTTTTTTGGTTGTTTGGGGATTTTTAACACGTTAAAAAGCTCTGCAGCATTTTTTGTGAATTCGGTTATGTCGCTGGTAATCATCGAAGCATTGTCGAAATAATGAACATACTTTTTGATGGTACTTTTAAAATATTCGGGATTTTCTATTTTTTTGATTTCAAAAGAATCTCGGCTGATTATAAATTGATATATGTTTCGGTTTCCATAAAAATATTCAATCAAAGTGGTATGATCTTTTTTTAATTTTTTCTGAAGAGCCGGAATAGAAATATTGTTTTGATGTTGAAGTAGTTTGGGATATGTATGACGAAGTTTTTTGAGTATTTCTTTAAGGACAATAGATGTAGTGTCGTGAGCTGTAGTCCATTTTTGAATTTGATCAATACGAGCACCCTCGCCTTTTAATTTTTCTTTTAAAATTAGAGTCTCATAGGATGTTAATGCTGCATTAAGTCGATTTTTATTTGAGACCAAAGAATCGTTTTTGTATTGAGATAGTATTTTTTTGGATATCAAAGCTTCATTTACAAGAGGAGATTTAGAATGCTCGGCTGCCCGAAATGCTTGTATGCCATATTTTTCCTCTTTTTGGGTTTGGTGAATAGTAAAAAGAAGATCAATATAGGCTTCTGTTCTGTTTCTGTTTTGACTGTGTTGAATGATCCGAGTGTCCTGAAGCGGATATACAATATTTAGCTTTGAGTTTACATCAAAAGCTAAATCAAAGGCAGCTATCGCTAAAAGAGGTTTTTTGGTTTGTTGATAAATATATGCGTGAATATCTAAAGCTTTTAACAGAAGCCTATCTGCGATAAGATACTCTTTAGATGGTAAATCAGTACTTGGCGAATATCCCGGTAGGAGAGCGGTATATATTTCTTTCAGGTTTTTTTGAGTTTCGATAAATTCTGACTTGGATAATAAAATATCGATATAAGCTAATTGCCATTTGACAGTAGTTCTTGCTGATGTATTTTTATTTTTGAGCAATTGAAATCTGGCCTGTGTAATATAATCCTGAGCTTTTTTAAATTCTTTTTTCTCTAAAGCCGTAGCAGCAAGAATCTGATAAGCATTTATTTGATTTGCATTTATTGTAATTACTTTATTAGCAAAAGTTTTTGCTTTGCTATAGTCACCAGAATCCAGGTAATTTGTGGCTGTGTTTGTTAATAAATTGATGTTGTTTGGGTCAATATTTAACCCTTGTTTAAGTATTTCGAGAGCTTTTGGATAATTTCCTTGGTTATGATATACGATAGAAAGATTAGTAATCCCAGAAATAATTTTTGTGGTATCCTTAGATTGCTCAGCCAGATATAAATAGTTTTTTATAGTGGTTTCGGCTTTGGGTAAATCCCCAACTTCTGTATAGATATTCCCAAGTGGTTGTAAGCAATTTTCAATGATATCATAATCGATTAATCCTTTTTCATAATATGTTTTCCAGGCAGTTTCATAATATAAAATAGCTGTTGGTTTGTCGTTAAATCGATTGTTGTAATACCCCAGATTGCAGTGTATGATTACCCAAGCTAACTGATCTGCTTTTGTATGAAGCTGATCTTTTTTTGGAGCAATTATTTTACTTAACCGTAGTGCTTCAGAATTCGATGGTTTTTGTATAAAGTGATCTAATTGATCATATAAAAACGTTGAGGTTTTTGTTTTTTGCTGTGCCTGTACGATTGGATTTCCTAACCACAGAATAACAATACATAGAAATGTTCTAAAACTTCCAAATACCATAGAATTGAATTTGAGAGTTTGGGCTATCAAAATTATAAACATATCTAACTCCCAGACTCGGTCCTATTCTTACAGCCCCCAAATTTATTCCAACAAAAACACCAGTCTGTATATTTGTAAAATCATCTTTTATTTCTTGTGTTTCTGCAACATCAAGATCTTGATTTCGAATAATTTCTGGGGGAGTTGGGCCATTATTTCTAATAATCGTAAAACCTTCTCCTATTGTTTCCTGATCATTTTTACTTGTGATATCCATTTTTAATTGAACACCTGCTCCCATAGCAAAAAAGTTGTTGAAATTATAGCGAAATGATCCAGGAACCGCATAAATAGAAATATTATTGAATGTATTAGCTTCTGAGAATTGAATCAAGCTTTCTGTACCATTTGCATCTATAGAAGTGGTTTCAAAGTTTCGTAGTTTGTCATAAGAAGATGCAGATGCCATTAATTCTGCCTGATAATATCCTCTGTAGGATTTAAAAGGAGATAATGTTGCTCCAACAAAATACTCTTTTTGATTGTCGAGTTCGGGAACCATGATATATCCTGCTTTTGCACCTATAGAAATACCGGGCATAAACCGTGTAGTTGCATAGTTGGTGATAATAGGCTCGTTTTTGTCAAAATATATAGCAGTACGGCTTTTGGTCTTTTTTTTATGAAAGTCTTTGCCAAATTTCATAGAATACTTTACAAATCCTTTGGTCGAGTCTATTTCGGCTACATTCTTTTGTTGGCTTCCGGGAAGATATATTCGATTAAACTGAAAAATGATCTTGTCTTTTTTTAGAATAGTATCGAGACAACTGTAATTAACTTCTCTTTCTTTAGGACAAATTGGGCATTCGGGATACATACCATCAATTTTTAATGTAGATTTATCAAACATTTCTGGAGTGTCTACAGCTAGTTTTATAGTATTGGCAGGGCCTTCTCCGTTGTTTTGAAAACGTACTTTAAATTTGAGACGTTTAAAACGAACTAACCGATAGTTCATTAACCAACCATTAGAAGACATTTTGTTGGGATCATGAGAAGTGACGATTTCCATTTCTGTATCCTTCACGGTGTGGTTGTCAAAATTTTCATCAGGGACATAAATACTTCTTAGTGTAACAATAGCGCTGGTATCTTTGATCATTTCGGGTGTTGTTTTTAGAGTCCTGAAAATGTTTCGTTCTTCACCAGGTTGCATATCATTAAATGCAATTACCTGATAATTGCGATACAATGATTTGGACTCTTCTAATGTAAGTGGAAGGTTTTTTCTTTTGGTAGTGTCCTGAACAAATAATGTTCTATTTTGTAGTGTTGTATGAGTTGCAGAAGCTAATAAAGTATGGTTATCGTTTTGAGAGAGCGTTTCAGAAATAATGGGTAGTGGAATAATCTTTTCCCCATGGTGCAATCGGGTGTCTTCTAGAATAAAATTATCATTTTTAAATTGATTATCATTATAAAATAAGTACAATTTACCACTAGAAATATAGTTATTGGTATTCTTATAACCTGTTATAAATACCATTTCCTGATCAGGAATAGGTTCACGATTTCGTTTCAGAATTAAATCATGATCTTCAATAAAAGGGGAATTAGGGCCTATAGAAGCTTCATCGGATATATCACTCACAGTTATTGATTTAGGCCTACTTGTAGGAGGTTTCCCATTATCATAGTTATTAGTTGTCCAAAGTTTGGCTTTGTATGTTCCGGAAGAAGCATATCGATGTACAGGCTTTTCTTTAAAACTATAATTACCATCACCAAATTCCCAATAGTAGGTGTAAAAAGCTTTGGGAGCACCGGCAATTTGATTTAAAGGTGGCATTTCTGCTCCATAAACTACTTGGTTTCCATTAATTTCATAAGATATAGGTGCGATTCTAGGTATGGTATCGTTGGTTAGTATTTGTCCAATACACAGAAATGGAAATAATACAGTACAGTATAAGATGATGTAGCCCCTCATGATTTGTTATTAGTAGTTACTAAAGATAAGTAAAAAGTTAAATTAGAAATATTAACAAAAATATTCCGGGAGATTACCTCCCGGAATATATACTGGAATTTGCCGTAACCCCCGCTAACTAATTTACATATTCCAGTATGATTTTTGATTTATGGTAACCCATTTATTAATGCTATTAATTCGGCTTCGGTACCTGTGGTCGTAGATCCAATCATTTCTATATGATCTTCAACAATGGTTGCGCCCTGGATTGCATATGTATACGTACCATCCTGAACAGATACAAATATGAAATGTACTTCTAATCCGATAGGAATTTGCCCGTAATGCTCAGAGAATAATTCGGTTTCTTCAATATAGGTATCTAATAATGCTAATGCAGTTGGTTCACCATCATACGATACATATACATTGCAATTCGTATTGTCATATCCTTCAGGAACATCTACATAAATAATCGTTTTTGGCCTTGGGTCATTATACCAACGATCGATATTAGTCCACCCAAAATTATTAATGAAACCAGAATAACCCATTACTCCTGTTCCGTTAGGTCCTTCTCCTTGACCAAGATCAATATTCCCTTCCTCATTTTCTTCCCAAACAACATCGCAATCTATTACATCGCTGTCACAACCATTATCTGCGGCTTTAAATAACCTCATTTCGGGATCAAAATCTTCATTTGGCGAAAAAATCTCAAACGCATTTGCAAGTTGTAGTTGATTTCCATTCTGATTGGCATTTATAAAAAATTCTCCAGCAGATTTTAAAGTTTCAACATTACCATTTGGACGTTTACCATTGGTCGGCATTTTGGTGAGTAGCATTTTGGCTTTATCATAGATTTCTATTAATTCAATAGTAACACTTCCGCTAACGGGATCGCCATTTTGATCTAAAAAACTATTGGGGAGAAAATGTAGCTGTGTACCTTCTTCTCCGTACATATACCCTCCCGATTCAGCATTCATTGCAAAAGTCTGCATTGCTCCTTCACGGTTGTCCTTAATTGCTTTTTGCAACTCTATTCCATCTATGATTCTTTCGATACTAATATCGTTATCATCATTTTTACAGCTTCCTAATAAAAGAATAGCTAAGCCTAAAAGTAAAAAACTCATCATCGCTTTTTTTGCATTCCTACTATTCTTCGCTACTGCAATGGTTCTATTTGATGTTTTCATGATTTTCGAAATTTTATTGTTTACAAGATCAGATCAACAGCTTTGATTTTTTGTTACCCTTATCTTGATAACTTTTTTTAAATTAGTCGCTTATATTCGCTATTTATGGGAAATACCAAATTTCATTCTGATCAGAAATACATTGAAGCTCTTTTGAAGAATGATACAGTAGTCTTAACCGAGATTTATAATAAATTCGCTCCGAAAGTAGTTGGGTATATAAAAAATAATAGTGGAGATGAGTCCAGAGCTCAGGATATTATCCAGGAAACTTTAATCACTATTTATAAACAGGCAAAAGAGAAAGGATTACAACTTACCTGTCCATTTGACGCCTATTTCTTCCTGTTGTGTAAACGTAAATGGTTGAATGAATTAAAAAAGCATTCTAATAATCAGGTAACAATTAATGAAGAGATTGTATCTATAGACGACGAGAGTGTTCGTTTTGCAGAAGAAACCGAGATTTTTAATGCAAAACATGAACTTTTTAAAGAGATGTTTGACCAATTAGGAAAAGCTTGTAGAGAATTATTAAAGGTAACTTTTACTACAAAATCTATGGAAGAAGTGGCTTTAAAACTAGGGCAGTCCTATGGGTACGTTCGTAAGAAAAAGTCTTTATGTATTGGTCAGTTAACAAAACTTGTTCAAGACACTCCTAAGTTTAATAAAATAAAGAATTTGTTATGACCCCAGAAGAAAAATATGAGCTGTTTGATCGGTTCTGTAGCAACGAACTCTCTGCTACCGAAGAAAAAATGTTAACAAAACTAATTAGTGAGGATGCATCTATTGCAGAGGAGTTTAAACTATATCAAGAGTTAAATTCACATCTAGATACACGTTTTACTTCAGAAAAAGAGGAAGAAGCATTAGAAGGTAATTTGAAAACGATTGGAGATTTACACTTTAATAAGAAAGCAACTACAAAAGAAACCAAAGTGATAAGAATGCCCGTTTGGGCATATGCTGCGGCTGCAAGTGTAGCTGTAATTTTTGGCGTATACTTTTTTGGGCAAAGTAGCCCTGTATATAGTGATTTTGCAAATATTCCCGAATTATCAATTACAGAAAGAGGAAGTGCAGAAAAGGATAGTAAGAATGCAGAACATGCCTTTAACTCAGAAGATTATGAGGGAGCAGAAAAGTACCTGTTGATATTATTGTCAAAAGATGAAAATAATGCAGAATATCAATTCTATTATGGGCTATCATTATTAGAACAGGATAAATATGTAGAAACTACTCAGGTTTTAGAAAAACTGTATCAGGGAAACTCTGGATATAAATATAAGGCATTATGGTTTGAAGCATTAAACCAACTGAAACAAAAAAAATATGATCAATGTGCTACATTGTTAGAGAATATGCCCGAAGATGCAGAAGATTACACTAGGGCTCAGGAATTATTGAAAAAAATGTGATGTTTTGTAATCTATTAATTTGTTTTCTGTAAAGCGAATCTTAAAATAGTTTTAGCAAAGAATTTATATCTAGAAGTGAAAAGATACAGTTCTATAACTTAGAATTAAAAGCTGAAAAGTGTTCAATAATAAAAGCAATAGATTGCTGGCTGGTATTAACTCTAATTTAATACTTTTGCGGCATGATACTAACCGATACCCATACTCATATTTATAGTGAAGCCTTTGATGAGGATCAGGATGAAATGATGCAACGTGCTATAAAAAATGGGGTGACACGTTTTTTTGTTCCTGCTATTGATTCTACATATACCAAAGCTATGTATGCAATAGAAACCAAGTATCCAGAACATGTTTTTTTGATGATGGGATTGCACCCTACTCATGTAAAAGAGAATTACAAAGAGGAACTTGTGTTTGTAGAGAATGAACTTAAAAAACGTTCTAATAAGGAGGTCGACAAAAATTTTTATGCAATAGGGGAGATAGGTATAGATTTGTATTGGGATAAAACTTTTTTGAAGGCTCAACAAGAAGCTTTTAAATCTCAAATCCAATTGGCAAAAAAATACAAGTTACCTATAGTAATACATTGTCGCGAAGCTTTTGAAGAAGTTTTTGAAGTGTTAGAATCCGAAAAAAGTGACGACCTATTTGGGATTTTTCATTGTTTTACAGGAACCATAGACGATGCTAATCGAGCTATAGAGTATAATATGAAATTAGGAATAGGAGGTGTCGTTACTTTTAAAAATGGTAAAATAGATAGGTTTTTAGATCAGATTTCATTAGACCATATTGTACTGGAGACAGATGCACCATATTTGGCACCAACCCCGTATCGAGGTAAACGTAACGAAAGTTCTTATTTACTTAATATTTTAGAAAAACTCTCAGATATATATCAAAAACCTATAGAAGAAATAGCTGCAATTACTACTAAAAACTCTAGCGATATATTCGGTATCTAGACCAATAAAATATAATTTAATTTTCGTTCATTTGCTATATGAATACTTCGCCAAACATATTACTCATTTATACCGGAGGAACCATTGGGATGGTCAAAGACTTCAAGACGGGTGCTCTGGTAGCTTTCGATTTCGATGAGCTGTTATTAAACATCCCAGAACTCAAACAATTAGATTGCAATATCAATACCATTAGTTTTGAGAAGCCTATTGATTCTTCTGATATGAATGTTGATCGATGGAAAGAGTTGGGAGATATAATTAATGTTAATTATAAAAAATATGATGGGTTTGTTGTTTTGCATGGAAGTGATACTATGTCCTATACAGCATCTGCGATTAGTTTTATGTTTGAAAACCTGACTAAACCTATTATTTTTACAGGTTCTCAATTACCAATAGGAGATTTGCGAACCGATGCAAAAGAGAATTTGATCACTGCAATTCAGATTTCGGCATTACAAGAAAAAGGAAAACCCGTAATTACAGAGGTAGGACTCTATTTTGAATATAAATTGCTTAGAGCTAATAGAACTACTAAGATTAATGCAGAACATTTTGAAGCATTTCAATCCCTTAACTATCCATCTTTGGTAGAATCTGGAGTGCACCTTAAGATCAATACTTCTTTTTTACTAACATGTAATCGACGAAAAAAGATGGTATATCATACACATTTTGATAATAATGTTGTTGTTGTTAAGATGTTTCCGGGGATTAATGAGAATATTTTGAAGAGTATTTTCTCTTTAGAAGCTATAAAAGGAGTGGTTTTAGAAACATATGGCGCAGGTAATACGACTACAAAAAAATGGTTTATCACTATAATTTCTGATCTTATTCAAAAAGGAATACCTATAGTTAATGTTACACAATGTATAGGTGGAAGTGTAGAAATGGGTAAGTATGATACAAGTATTGCACTAAAAAAAGCAGGTGTTATTTCGGGAAAAGACATTACTACAGAGGCTGCTGTAGCAAAATTGATGTATTTGCTAGGGGAAAAATTACCTCTTAAAGTCCTCAAAACCATTTATGAAACCTCTCTTCGTGGCGAAATGTCAGAAAATTAACGCCTCAAATTTCAATAGTTAACATTTTTTTTGTTATTTGCCCATCCTTATTTTTTTGGGGGAAAACCAAGAGAGGTGGCCGAGTGGTCGAAGGCGCACGCCTGGAAAGTGTGTATACGTCAAAAGCGTATCGAGGGTTCGAATCCCTTCCTCTCTGCATTATTATCAATTTTTTAATAAATTTTATATTATTTTTATATCTTTAACCCTTTAACTAATTAAAATTAAGAATCAGCGCAATGAAAAGATTATTTTCTATTCTGGCAATCGCAGCAGTAATGACTTTTGGAAACTTACAAGCATCTACTGCACCTGCCCAGTTATTAACGGCAAATGTGCAATTATTAATTGCTCCTATAACTAATACGACAACAACTCAAGAAGAAGCAGTATCCGAGGCTACTACAGATGAACTATCTTTTCATCAAAACCTTAAAAGACGTTTTATCGAAGGAGGTCCTCAATTTATGGGTATCGTACTTTTATGTTTGATCTTAGGTCTTGCGATAGCAATTGAAAGAATTATCTTTTTAAATCTTTCTACAACAAATACTAAGAAACTACAACAAAATGTAGAAGATGCGTTAAATAGTGGTGGTATTGAGGCAGCAAAAGAGGTATGTAGAAATACAAAAGGACCTGTTGCATCAATTTATTATCAAGGTCTCGATAGAGCAGACGAAAGTATAGATGCAGCAGAGAAATCAGTTGTGGCATACGGAGGTGTTCAAATGGGACAATTAGAGAAAAATGTATCGTGGATATCATTATTTATCGCTCTTGCTCCAATGCTTGGATTTATGGGAACGGTAATTGGTATGATTACAGCATTTGATAAAATTGCAGCTGCAGATGATATGCAACCTTCTCTTGTAGCAGGTGGTATTAAAGTGGCACTTCTTACTACTGTATTTGGACTTATTGTTGCAATTATTCTTCAAATATTCTATAACTATATCGTTGCAAAAATTGATAGAATTGTAAATGATATGGAAGATGCTTCGATTACTTTAATCGATATTTTGGTAGATTACAAGAAAAAGAAATAATTGATGTTTCTAATAAAAATCTGATTTATAAGATTTTTAATTTACACTTTTATTTAATTACGGATTACGTGTTGTGATCCAAACAAAAAATTATTAGTAACATGAAAATTTCAAAAATATTATCATATATCGTACTGGCTATAGGCGCTATAGGAGCTATTTTACTGTTCTTAATGAGCAATAATTTTGATGGCCTTATGGAAAAATATGGTATTACAGAAACCAAAGACTTTGTTAGAGAAGGAGGGTCGATGGATGTTTTAAAAGAAGCAACATCTTTGGTGAATCCATTATATACTCTTACAGTTATTGTTATTATAGGTGTAATAGCCGTTACTTTGATAGCTGTTTTCTCTTCATTAGCTAAAAACCCTGGAGGTCTTAAAAATACTGCAATCGGTATTGTTGCTTTCCTTATTGTTGTAGGGATTGGTTTTGTTGTGGCAGAAGGAGTAGAAGCTCCTTTAAATGATGGAGGAGTACTTTCTGAAAGTGGCTCTAAATGGGTAGGAACAGGATTGTATACATTTTACTTTTTGGCTGCTATTGCGGTTGGGTTAATGTTCTTTTCTGGTATTAAGAAACTAATTAAGTAAACAATTATGGCAAGAAGAGCAGCACCAGAAGTTAATGCAGGGTCTATGGCAGATATTGCATTCTTACTTCTTATATTTTTCTTGGTTACTACCACGATCGAAACCGATACGGGTATTAGCCGTAAACTCCCTCCTCCTCAAGAGGAAGAAATAGAGCCGCCAGTTCTTAAACAAAAAAATATTTTTGTTGTAGAATTGAATAAGAATAATGATTTATTGGTAGAAGAAGCTCCTATGGAATTGAAAGATCTTAGGGAAGCTGCTATTAAATTCTTAGATAACGGTGGTGGAAGAGGAGAAGAGGCTTGTAGTTACTGTCAAGGAGATAGAGATCCTTCTTCTTCAGATAACCCTACTAAAGCGGTAATCTCTTTAAATAACAATAGAGAGACAAATTACGGTGCATATATAGCAGTTCAAAATGAATTGGTGGCAGCGTATACTACATTGCGTAATAGAGAAGCACAACGTCTTTTTGGTAAGACATTTGAACAAATGGAAGCCGATTTTAAAGATGTGAATTATTCTGGAAGTAAGACTAAACTTAAAGAAGATATCAAAAAGATACAATTTTTGTTTCCTGAAAAACTTTCAGAAGCCGAGCCTAAAAAATAGAAATAACATAAAAACAGAATTCTTATGTCTAAATTTAAAAAGAAAAAGAGTGGTGAATTACCTCCCGTTTCTACGGCATCATTACCGGATATTGTATTTATGTTATTGTTCTTCTTTATGGTTGCAACGGTGATGCGTAAAAATACGCTAATGATAGAAAATAAATTACCTTCTGCAGACCAGATAGAAAAACTAGACAAAAAAAATCTAGTAATGTATATCTATGCAGGAAAACCTAGTTCAAGATATCGTGCAAGTGCAGGTAGCCAAGCTAGAATTCAGCTTAATGATAAATTTGCTGATGTAAGCGAAGTAAAAGCATTTGTATTGGCCGAGAGAGCTGCAAAAAGAGAGGAAGAAGTTCCTTTTTTAATTACAGCTCTTAAAATAGATGGAAATACCAATATGGGTCTTGTAGGCGATATCAAAAAAGAATTAAGAGAAGTTCAGGCGTTAAAGATTAATTATACAACCAAATCTGGTAAAGCTTCAGATAATTTTAAGTAGCATATTGTTATTTATTATTATCGTAGCATAAATGTCTAAATAATATTGTAAATCCTGCCTTCGGGCAGGATTTTTTAGTACTATTCTTTCCGCTATTTTCAAAAAATGGCATAACAATTGTTGCTAATTTTATAGTAGCTGTGATCTATCATTTTATAGCATCAATATCTAACCTTCCAAAGTGATATTGAATACATAAGTAAAATGGTTATAATATGGAATGAACTCTCAAGCCTTATAAAATATACATGATTTACTTTTATTTCTGCTAAGAGATAATATGAGTTATGGAGGTTTTTCTGATGTAATTTCAACTTGTTTTTCTTCTGCATATTTCTTGTCACTTATGATCATAGTTTCTTGATTTTGTAAGTAATTATTAACTAAATATGTTTATTATGGCAAGAAGAGCAGCACCAGAAGTTAATGCAGGATCTATGGCAGATATTGCATTCTTACTTCTTATATTTTTCTTGGTTACTACCACGATCGAAACCGATACGGGTATTAGCCGTAAACTGCCTCCTCCTATAGAGGATATTATAGATCCACCAATTATTAAAGAAAGAAATATTTTTCTTGTTGAATTAAATAAGAATAACGATTTATTGGTAGAAGAAGCTCCTATGGAATTGAAAGATCTTAGGGAAGCTGCTATTAAATTCTTAGATAATGGTGGTGGAAGAGGAGAAGATGCTTGTAGTTACTGTCAAGGAGATAGAGATCCTTCTTCTTCAGATAATCCTACTATAGCAGTAATCTCTCTAAATAACAATAGAGAAACAAATTACTGTGCATATATAGCAGTTCAAAATGAATTGGTGGCAGCGTATACTACATTGCGTAATAGAGAAGCACAACGTCTTTTTGGTAAGACATTTGAACAAATGGAAGCCGATTTTAAAGATGTGAATTATTCTGGAAGTAAGACTAAACTTAAAGAAGATATCAAAAAGATACAATTTTTGTTTCCTGAAAAGCTTTCAGAAGCCGAGCCTAAAAAATAGAAATAATATAAAACAGAATTCTTATGTCTAAATTTAAAAAGAAAAAGAGTAGTGAATTACCTCCCGTTTCTACAGCATCATTACCAGATATTGTATTTATGTTATTGTTCTTCTTTATGGTTGCAACGGTGATGCGTAAAAATACGCTAATGATAGAAAATAAATTACCTTCTGCAGACCAGATAGAAAAACTAGACAAAAAAAATCTAATAATGTATATCTATGCAGGAAAACCTAGCTCGAGATATCGTGCAAGTGCAGGTAGCCAGCCTAGAATCCAGCTTAATGATAAATTTGCTGATGTAAGTGAAATAAAAGCATTTGTATTGGCCGAGAGAGCAGCAAAAAGAGAGGAAGAAGTTCCTTTTTTAATTACAGCTCTTAGAATAGATGGAAATACCAATATGGGTCTTGTAGGCGATATCAAAAAAGAATTAAGAGAAGTTCAGGCGTTAAAGATTAATTATACAACCAAATCTGGTAAAGCTTCAGATAATTTTAAGTAGCACGTTGTTATTTATTATCGTAGCATAAATGTCTAAATAATATTGTAAATCCTGCCTTCGGGCAGGATTTTATATGATTTCGTTTTGTTTTTATGAACTTTCTCTTATTTCTAAAGAAATAGATTTATTTTAGTGATCTATATGAAAAAATTGTTTGTATTCATTGTATGTTATTTGTTTGTGTTTCTTTCTTCAGGACAGGAAACCAAACAAGATTCTACTCAAGAAATAGAGATAGATTCTTTATATCGAGAAGATCAGTTTTATGTAGGTGTAACATTTAACCTACTACTTAATAAACCAACAGGTGTGAGGCAATCTGGTTTTTCTGGAGGACTACATTTGGGATTTATACGAGATATGCCAATTAATAAAAGGCGTAATATTGCTATAGGTCTGGGGCTAGGGTATTCATTAAATGTGTATAATCAGAATTTGTTTATAGGAGAGGAAGAAAATACCGAGCAGAGTATATTTAGTAGTTTAGAAGGTGTCGATTATAGTACTAATAGATTTACTATACATTTGGTAGAAGCTCCTTTTGAGTTTAGATGGCGTACATCTACTCCAGAAACCCATAAGTTTTATAGAATTTATACAGGTGTTAGAATGGGGTACCTCTATTCTTTTAATTCTAATTTTAAACAACCGGGAAACCGAGTGAGACAAACGAAATTGGATGAATTAAATCGATGGAGGATAGGGGCAACATTTACTTTTGGATGGAATACCTTTAATTTTCATTTCTACTATAGTTTGAATACCCTATTCAATAGCGATGCTACAATTCAGGGAGAATCTGTAGGATTGAATACTGCAAAAATTGGATTGATGTTTTATATTTTATAACCAGAAATTTGCTAAAGTAAGCTGCGGAATTACCCCTATTAGAAACCCTAGGATCAATTCTAGATTGCTATGTGCTTTGCAATGTAATCGAGATGTGGCTACCAGTCCGTTAAAAATCATCAGCATAGCTATTAGAATAGTTAAATTAAGCCCAAAATGAATACTTAGTGCCACAGTAAACATCGTGATTCCGCTAATTCCTATCATATGTAAGCTTGCTTTTATGTTAAATAATACCATAAAAATTGCACTTAACGACGAAAACAGAATTCCTAAAAAGAAAAAATATAACTCTGGATAATGATATACATCAATAACCATTTTGATGACCACTATAAGTAAAATAGATTGTAGCAATAGTGGGATTTTACGTTGTTTTACGTTTTCAAGATGTATTGAGGTAATGGTTCCGGTACTTTTTAATAAAAAGAATAATACAATAGGTATTAGGATGGTAAGAATAATTAGCCCAAAAACTTTGGCTCTAATAATTTCGATAGGAATAAATCTTGGAGCTGTACTAAAATAAATTATGGCACCCAAAAGAGGCATCAATAATGGGTGTAAAATATAAGAAACACTTCTAAGAAAAAAATTCATTAAATTTTCTTTCGTAGTCTGGCAACAGGAATATCTAATTGTTCCCTGTATTTGGCTACAGTTCTTCTGGCTATAGGGTACCCTTTCTCTTTAAGGATTTTAGCAAGTTTTTCATCCGTAAGGGGTTTTTTCTTGTCTTCTTCACCTATAGTTATTTCCAGTATTTTTTTAATTTCTCTGGTAGAGACTTCTTCACCTTGATCATTGGTCATGGACTCAGAAAAGAACTCTTTAATAAGTTTTGTCCCATAAGGAGTATCTACATATTTACTATTTGCTACTCTCGAAACGGTACTTACATCCATAGAGATCTCATCAGCAATGTCTTTTAAAATCATTGGCTTAAGATTTCTTTCGTCTCCACTAAGGAAATAACTTTTTTGATAGTGCATTATTGCACTCATGGTAATAAAAAGTGTCTGTTGTCTTTGTTTTACTGCTTCGATAAACCATTTTGCTGCATCTAATTTTTGTTTGATAAACAACACAGCGTCTTTTTGGGATTTAGATTTTTCTTTACTGGCTTTATATCCCTGAAGCATATTGTTGTATTCTCTGGATACATGAAGCTCTGGGGCATTACGACCGTTTAGGGTTAACTCGAGTTCTCCATCTACAATTCTAATTGTAAAGTCGGGAACCACATGTTCGATCAAACGATTGTTTCCAGCATAAGCTCCTCCTGGCTTAGGGTTAAGATGTTCAATTTCATCAATAGCTTCTTTTAACTGTTCCTCGGTAATGTCAAATTTTAATAAAAGTTTATCATAATGCTTTTTGCTAAAATGATCAAAAGCTTTTTTAAGGATTTCTGAAGCTAATTTTATAGGGATAGTAGTTTCTTTTCTGTCTAATTGAATCCAAAGACATTCTTGCAAATTACGAGCACCAACACCCGCTGGGTCCAGCTGGTGAACAATTTGTAAGATGTTTTCTATTTTTTCTTCGGTAGTATATACATTTTGAGTAAAGGCTAAATCATCTAAAATATCTGACAAAGACCTTCTTATATAACCGCTTTCATCAACGCTACCGACAAGAAATTCGGCTATTTCTCTTTCTTCGTCATTAAATCGATATGTATTTAGCTGGTTAACCAAATGTTGATGAAATGATGTTCCAGAGGCGTAGGGAACACTCTTTTCTTCATCATCGGCACTATAATTATTAGAACTAAGCCTGTAACTAGGAATCTCATCATCACTAAGGTATTCATCAACATTGATGTCTGCTTCTATCTTTTCGGTTCCATAATCCTCTTCTGCAGAGTTTTCATTACTAAACGCATCTTCAAATTCATCTGCTTTATCTTTTCCACTATCAAGAGCAGGGTTTTCTTCCATCTCCTGTTTCAAACGTTGTTCGAATGCTTGCGTAGGAAGTTGAATCAACTTCATGAGTTGAATCTGCTGTGGAGAAAGTTTTTGAGAAAGCTTAAAATTTAATTGTTGTTTTAGCATAAAAATTATCAATGTTCTTCTACTCACAAAAATAAACAAAAAACACTGTTTTTAAATAAGTATAAGACGGTTAGTTTATTTACAAAAATGCTATAAAACCATAATTGTAATGATTTTATTTTTGGCTGTAATCAATAAACGGGCCAAAAGTAGTTATAATATGTAATAAACGAGTTTTTTTTAAGACATAAACCAAACAATGTTGTTTGTTTAATGGTAAGATATAAAATGGTTTTGTCTCATTGAGATAGAATTGAGGGATAAAATAAAATATGTACGTCTCTTTTAAATGTTTTTTATTCTGGTGCATACAGAAATCCAAGAAAGGACGTACATAGTGCAAACGCTAAGGAACGAATAACTTGCTTTTAATAGCATAAATCACCAAACCTGTTCTGTTTTTAAGGCTTAGTTTTTCAAAAATAGAATCTCGATATCCTTCGATCGTTTTTGGACTTAAGCACATGTCGTTTGCAATTTCTTTATATGTTTTCTCGGTACAGGCATGTTTAATAAACTCTACTTCCCGATCTTTGAGCACAACGTTGTTTTCTTCTTTAGGGTTTAGGGAGCCCAGAAGTAAATTGGTAACATCTTTTGTGTGGTAAAAACCTGTTTCCTGTACCTGGATAAGCGCGTTCTCCAGGATGCTTTTTTCGGTGTCTTTTAAAAGATATCCTTTTGCACCTGCTCTAAGCATTTTAAGGATCGTATTTTCATCTTCTTCTACAGACAGTGCTAATACCTTAACTTGTGGGTATTGTTCTTTTAATGCTGCCGTAGTTTCAATCCCATTCATAATAGGCATATTGATATCCATAAGTACGATATCAGGGATGTTTTTAGGATCTTTAAATCGGGTAAGTAATTCTTTACCGTTTTTACAGATGTATAAAATTTTAAATTTGGCAAACCCATTAACCAGTCCAGATAATGCCTGGGATAGTAAAATATGGTCTTCTACAATTACTACTGAGTATTTCATGATTGACAATACTTAATTATTTGTGTGAATAGTTTTCTATGCAAAGTTAGTTAACTTCATTGTCTAATGCCATCGAACTTTCTTTTTTATATGGATAGGTTAGTGTTATTGCTGTTCCTTCCCCTTTTTGCGATGTTATTTGTACAATGGCATCGATTAATTTTCCTCTATTTTGCATATTACTTAATCCTATCCCTCTTTTGGTAGGACATTCTATCTGATCAAAACCAACACCATTATCTTTTGCATGGATCACCAATTTATCGGTACCATAATGTACATCAACATCTAGATTTGAAGCTTTAGAATGTTTGATAGTATTGGTAAAGAATTCTTGCAATATCCTAAAGATAATAATCTCTGCCTTATCATCCAGCACTTCTATTTCTTCATTACTGGTGATTGCAGCTTTAATAAACTGCATGCGGTTAAATCGTTCTATTTCTAATGTTATAGCTTCTGTAAGGCTTAAGCTTTTTATAGTATCTGGGTTGATCAATTTTGATAACGATCGCAGTTCTGTAAGACTTTTGGTTATAGTCTCGGTAACCTCTTCTAATTTTGCAGGATCGTCTTGTGCTATATTTACCTGTATTTTGGCCAGCGTGAGTAGCTGGCCAATATTATCATGTAACTCCCAGCTAATGTTGCGCAATGTCTCTTCTCTGATTTCGATCTGGGTCTCGGCAATTGCTTTTTCAAACTTTTTCTCTGATTCCTTTTGTTGTAACAAAAGACTGTTCTTCCTTTTTTGAAAAATTGTAAAAAGAAAAATGATAATTATTACAAGAATAACTAAGATTATAGTTGCGACTAATATTCCTGTTTCTTGTTGCTCCATATAAAACCGATAATAAAACATGAATTCATAACCGCTACCAAAATAAATTTTATAAGAAATAAGTAATTATGCGAATCGGCACTTGCAAAAGAATTGGTAATTATTCTAAAAGGAATTATTCCAATATAATAAAGGAAGAGACCGATGCTTATCCAAAATAGTAAATTCTTGTTTACATAAAGAACTTTTTGAGAGTTTAATATTTCAATAAAATAAAATATAATACTGACTATTAAAAAGACGGCGGCTAATATGTAAGGAACTATTTGATTTTGAGTTAGATAGTTTTGAAAAAAACCATTGATTAGAACTGCTAATAAATAAATAGCAAAGAAAGCCATGACAGTCTTTTTATATATTTTTTTTTCTAAATGATTTCTATATAACAAGAAAAAATATGAAAAAGTTATTACGTTATATATGTTATAAATTACGTAATTGTTGCTTAATATGCCAGAATCTCTTAAATAACCTCCTAATAATTCATTTAAAGCTACATATGTTAAAATAAAAGCAAAATATTTTAATTGAGTATTTTTATATTTAGAGAAAAATAATATTGCAACTATTGCAGAAATATACTCTGAATAGAGTGCTATGTCTCTTAAGGGTATTATTAAACTTTCATAGTTGTTTGCCATATCTTTTTCTTATTATTATGCTATTTATTGCATTTTTCCTTTAGGAGGAGATGAGTTAATTTCATTAGCAATCGTGCTGTTTTCACTAAACATATTTGTATTTATGCTAAAATTAAAGAGACTTGCCTTTTGCATAGAGCTACCATTTGCCGATTGCCCTCGAGAATCTGTCCCAATTTTTTCTTTTAGAAGTTCGACTTTAAAGTCACTACTAAGAGTGTATCCTAGATGCATCGTTTCTTTCCCCACCTGTTTTGAGATCGTAGGAGCAATAAAGATGGTTTGTCTATGTGCATATGCTGTATCACCATCACGCTTATAATCTCTATCGTATGAACCAAAATAAAACCGAAAACCAGAGGGCTTAATCTTAGCTTCTTTAGAAACTCTTTTTATATAATTTAGGTAATTGTATAAACTATCGATGTCATAGAATAAAGATCGGGTAACCTCAAAACTTTTTACATTTGCATGACTTAGCATTGATTCATTTGTCCATTTTACTCGAGTATCAGAATAGTTATCATAAAGTTTTTTTGCTTTTTCAAGAGTAATGATGTTTTTGGGTTTTCTATCATCGATTGTACCTAATTGCTCTTTTAGTTCTGCTATTTCTTGTTTTAATTCTTTAATCTGCTTTAGGTACTTGTCATTATCGTGTTTCTTGTCACAAGAACTTAAACTCACTAGAAGCAATGCTGCTATTGCTACTGTTTTAGTTAGATTGATTAGTTTGTCCATTTTTTTGGTTTATTAAGATGTTTGTTAATGTTTCGGCTCCTGCCGAAAATAGATTAGTTAAATCTTTTGATTTGCATTAATGTGTTTCCCAGAATTAAAAATACTATTATTCTGTAATTTTAAAAAAGTAATGGCATATTTTGTTAAAATAAAAACACGTCAAACCATTGATAATAAGTGTTTTTAGGGTTGTTGTTGGGGTTTTGGAGTATATGCGAATTTTGAAAAAAGGGGGGTTTACCCCTTTCTAAAAAAGGGATTCGACTCTTTTGTGGCTTTAAAAATTCTTCTTGTAAATACCTGCAAAGAGGATGTACTCTGTATAATAGACAAGCACGATTTTTATAAAAAGAATTTTAGAATGATTTTTTTAACAGAAATTCTATTTAATACTCTCTGTTTTTTTAAAACATTGTTTTTATCGAGAATACCTATTGGAAACTGCTTTTCTATGCATTAAAAATCCGGTTATAAAACAGCTATTCATAATAATAGTAAATATACTATTTAGAATAAACAGCGTTGAGGAATCGTTATGATTTGCATAATAATCTCTTACAATACGAAAAGGCATTTTTCCTACATAATAAATCAATAACCCAACACTAATCCAAAACAAGAAATCTTTAGTGATTTCTTGAACATGCTCTGATTTTAATAATTCTGCATAATAAAAAATAATACAGGTCATTAATAGAAATGCACCTAAGAGAAATGGTATGCTCTGCAACTGAATTAGATAATTTTCATAGAATCCACATATAAAAAGAGTAAGTACATAAAGTACCATAAAATATATGATAAAGCGTTTACTGCTTTTTTCTTTGATATGCAGGTGGTACATAAAAAAAAGAAATAAGAAAGTAAGCGTGGTAGATATATTATATAATATTAGATTATTAGAATTAGGAAACCAATGCCTTGTGTTATACCCAATAATATCATTGATAAAAATATAAATCAGAAAAATCGAAAACCATTTTAATAAACCTTTTACCTTATAATTAAACAAAAAAAACAGTCCGGTGAGCGCAGCAATGCATTCGCTACCAAAAGCAATCTTTCTCAAGACTATTAGGAGTTCGATTTTAGTGACCATATTCTGGAGGAGTTGCTCCTAGTTCATTGGCAATAAGACTAAATTTATCATTGTCATTTCTTCTCCCTAAAAAGGATACATCATCTGCCTCACTACGATTTCGTCTAAAATGACTAAACCCATTGTTTTTATCTAATAATTCTACTTTACCATCATTGTTAAGTGTGTATCCTATATGTAAAACATGATTGTCGTATTTTTTTTCTAAGGTAGGAGCAATGAAGATGGTTTGATGTCTTGCGTTTCTGTCATTTCCCGTAGAGGACACATATGTGTCAGGATATAATGCGAAGTAAAAACGTAACCCGGTTGTTTTTACATCTGCTTTTTGTGATAACTCATCGACATATGATAAATAGTTACGTAACTCAGAAATTTCATAAAACATAGATCGTGTGGGGTTAAAAGAGCCATCGTTTGTAACCGAATTAACAACTTCGCTAATTAAATCAGCTCTATCATCATAGGCTTTATATATTCTTTGTGCTTGCTCAAAACTGATGATATTTTTTGGCCTACTTCGATTGGATTTTTCTTGACCTAGTTTTCCTTCTAAATCCTTAACTTTTGTTTCTAAGGTTTCAATTTTTCTTAGATATTCTTCTTCTTCAAGAGTTTCTATAGTTGAGTCCTGTTGGCAGGAATGTAAAAAGAATACGCTAGTAGTTAATGTTAGGAATAAGGCATACCATGTACTGCCGTTCGTTGGTTTTTTCATGACGATTACTTTTGGTTAAAAATTATTATTTTCCAATGTAAGAGTCTTCGTGTTTGGTTTTAAGAATACTCATGATATTGAAAGTTTATTTTAGATACTATATTGATATATAGGGAAATATCTAAAATAGACTTTCAAAAATACAACTATTATCTGATTATAAAATTATTCCTTGTAATGTGTAGAAAAATAAAATACTCTGCCTGGAGAAGAGAAGAAAATAACAAGTTTTATTTTACAATATAAGTTCCATTTTGATATTACTACGTTGATAGGGAGGGTGATCTTCCATAGGAATTTCTTTAAAACCATATTTGCCATAAATATAGATCGCATTTTCTAAAATTCTATTGGAGTATAGCAATAGTTTTTTCCAACCTTGATTTGCAGAAAATTCAATACAAAATTCTAGTAATTGCTGTCCTATTTTTTGACCTTGAAATTTTGGAGAAACAGCCATTTTGCCTAATTCATAAATGCCATCTTCGACTTTAATTAGTGAAAAAGTACCAGCTATGGTATTGTCTGTTTTTGCAAAAAAAATAAACCCGCTTTGATTGATAATGGTATCCTCACATTGTTCTAATAACGCTGCGTCATGTGGTTCTACTACAAAATATTTTTCTAGCCATTCTATATTAAGGGCTGCGAAGTCTTTTGCATATTTTGGGTCAAAAGGAATGATAGAAGTGTTCATTACGATATTAATACTTTAAAATTTATGATTTGCCTTACGGTTTAAATTTTAATGGGTAAGGTCATTATTATATTCTGGATTAAACCAAGCCATATGAATAGGAGTTTCTATACTATGATCGAGATTTTTGATTTTTTGATAATGTTTTCCTTCATTTATAAACCCTAGTTTTTCATAAAATTGAATAGTATTTGTATTATTCTCCCGCACAAATAATTCAACACGAAGGATATGAGGATATGATGTTTTGATCTTTGTTAAAAAGCTAGTGAAAAGTAATTTTCCGAGACCTTGCCCTTGAAAATCAGGGTTAACGACAATGGTAAGATCTGTTAATATATGTCTGAATGCAGAAATATGTATACGATATGCATGAATCTCTGCGATGATTTGATGTTCATATTCTGGATGAGGAATTGCCAATATCAAACCATCAGACATGCTTTTATGTACAAAATCTTGTATGTAATCTAGAGTGATTTCGCTTGATACTCGTATGATCCCACCAGATTGTTTGCCAATTTTTTTGTAAAGCTGATAAATATTTTGAATATCTGATATCTGTACTGCTCTTACTATATGCATTATGAGGTGTACTTTTCTAGTATTTGTTGATGTAATGGTTTTTCTCTTAGTTTGCTTTCGAAATGAGTAACATGATCTGCAAGATTTGTTGATGAGAAGGTTGTTAGTGCTGTTACTTGCTGATCAATTACTTTCCATAACGGAATCATAATTTGATGTGTTTCATTACCCTTTTTTGTTAATTGAAATAGCTTTTTTCTTTTATCAGTTGTATCGATTTTATATTCAACCAACCCTTTTTCCATTAGTTTTTTTAATGCTTGGGTGATTGCAGGTTGTGTATAAAGTAGTTTTTCCTGTATATCAGTTGTTGTAGTATGACCTTGATCTATGATGATTTTAAAAATTGGAAATAGATAAGGGTCAAAATCAATATTACAAGAAGTATATACAATTTGAATTTCTTTCATCACAAATTCACTTAGACGTTTTAACCTGGACCCTAAACCCAGTTCTGCATATTCTTGTAATTTATCCTCCATAAGTATTTATATAAGTACTTATGCAAATATATAAAATATTTTGAATTATTTAAATAATAGGAAGTGGTACGACATTTATAGACCCCGAAAAATCATATTTTGATCTATAATTTCTTCAACTTTTAAACATTTCTTCAGGCGGTAAAGGACATTTGGAGGTATCTAATTTTTGTATTGAGGTGGTACCATTTAATCCTTCTTTATGTAATATCCAGTAATCATTAAAGACAGATTTATAACAGATTTCAATTGTTATTTTTTCTTTTCTTTCATACATCCAGTGTCTTAATCTTAGATCATGTACAAGCTGCATCCAATAGAAACTTTCGTTAGCAGAGATTACAGAGTTGTAAATTCCTCTATTAGAAATCCCAGTACTTATGGAGTCAGGAACTTTGGCTTTGCTAAAAAGATCCCACCAGTCTTTTACGACCTTCCCATTGTATGTAATTCTAACTCCCTCGATTATAGCAGGTCCTGTGCCTTTATTGTGTATAGGAATTTTTAAATATTGTAGTGTTTTATCAGACCAACTTTGATCAAAACCAACGGATAACCTGGGCCAGGCATTTGATTTGGTTTGCTCTAATAAAATATCGGTTTGTTTATTCATGATTGAGGCTTGTCGCATAGAAACGATAAGAGCAGCACCACTTATGATTAATACGGCAATTGCCAGAAGCATTTGCGAATCAAACTTTTTTTTCATTTTCAATAAGACTTATAATATACCTGGAGCAATATAAGAAATTCACAATACTTCATTAACTCCAGGGTGTAATATGTCTTTATCGTTAAGGAACTCTACAAATGTGTAGTACGAGATTTAATACTTAGAGAAATTGATAATTTGTTCAGAATATTCGCCTAATAACAGTCCGATAGAATTTAATGATCCTTCGAGTTCATTAAGATCCAGATTAGCTATCTGTAACGTATCCCTAAAAATTACTTTATCACCAGTTTCGTCTAGTACAAAAGCGCCGTGTATAATATCTCTATTTTTTTGTAATAGACTACGGTATACGACTTCATTTTTATTTTTGATAGTGCAGATATGCTGTTCCATTATTAAAATGGGCGGTGCAACCCCAAGAATCATATTTTTAATTCCTTCGGCTTCTTTGCTGATCATAATAATACCTTCCCTATTGTTTTCATGGGTAATATCATATTTAAGTTGTAGTAAATATTTTTTTACTACCTGATAATGATCTTGCATTAGATGGTTTTTTGATAAATGAATAATTATGTCTGACTGATTTTCTTTAGTGTATCAATATTACAAAAAGTAGCACAAATTTTCTGCAATATCTTTGGCTAAATTAACGAGATAAAAAATAAGAGTGATCATGGGTATGAATGATTTAAGTTAATAATTAGATGTTGTGCTAAAATTTTTAGTATAATCCTCAGTGTTTCTTAGGAAAAGAATAAAATTGTGAAGTATTTCTACTAAAATTAGCTTTTTAATAGAATATTAGCTAATATTGTTAGTGTAAATGTACAATTATTTTTTATAATTGCAAATAAAATTAGCAAAAATGTCTTTTTTCGGAAAAAACATAAAAAAAATACGTGGAGTAAAAGGTTTAAGTCAACAAGCCTTTGCTGAGCTTTTTGACCTAAAACGTGGTACATTAGGCGCATATGAAGAGGGTAGAAGTGAACCAAAAATAGAAACAATTATTAAAATTGCTAATCATTTTAGCATCGCAATAGATGATTTATTAACGAATGAACTTACTGTAAATCAACTTCTAAAGTTTAAAGGGGATCTTACCACTTATGCAGAAGATGTGAAACGAGAGAAATTTGCAATCGTCCCTTGTATAACAGAAAGTACAGCTAATGATTATATTACTTTATATAACACAGAGGGGTTTATTAAAGAATTACCAACCATGCAATTACCAGTAAACCCAACTAAAGAGTTTAGAGGATATACCGTAAGTAATCTCGAGATGACATCACATGATAAAGGTTTTTATCCAAAGGATGTTGTAATAGGAGAAAAGGTTCCCCCAACGGTGATTAAAAAATTAAATAATGGTACACTGGTTTTTGTAGTTGTCGAGAATAAACTAATCTTTAGAAGATTGTATGTTTTAAAAGGAAATGCAGTACTAAGGGCCGATCATAAAAACATTGAAGATTCATCATTTCCTATATCAGACATTAAAGAACTGTGGAGAGTGCGGTATGCATTTTTTAGACGTATACCAGAATTTGGTGACCTGGTTGAAGATAAATTGTTGTTGATAGAGCAGGAACTATTACGAATGAAAGAGAAGCTTAAATAGTTAGTCGTATAATTTGTTTGAATCTGAAAACCTTCTAAATATTCTTTTATTTTTTTAAATGAACATCCACTGTATGTTTTAATTCATAAGAAGAATATTTTAATTTACTTTGAAATTTGCCAAACATGATCTATTAATTCATTGAGTATCAATTAAGTTATGTATTGTATTTGATGTTTAAATTTGGTATCTTGATCTATCCCATGTTATGATGAGTGATAAACAATCTCTTATCTTAATATCTATCCTAGAACAAATAGCTAACAATGTTAGTGTTGTCTGTTAATTTATGCTCTGCATTATATTGGCAAAAACAATGTTCTTTATATCTAAGTTAATCCAATACTGTTATCGCTATTGATGATACTATTTAAGCAGTACCTAATAATATATTAAAGGTTGAGAGAGTCTGGTGAAGTCTTTTTCCAACATAAAATTGAAGATTGGCTAGCTACGACATGCCAGATGTGATAAGAATTTAAAATGTATTTTATGGAGAAGTATGGTATTTCTTGAATAAATACAGCACATCATTTAGTAGTTTTATAAGAGGAGATAATAGTTTAATAGATTTTATATATTGAATGTTTAAAATCAATAACATTTTTTTATCATAAATTTGAGAAATCATAAGAACAAATAATCATCTAATAAAATCTACAGCAAATGGAAAATAAAAACCTCAAGAGTACAGAGTCTCATGGTTCAAATCATCATGGTAATGGTATGGGTGAGTGTCCTTTTATGAATGGTACACTTAAGCAAGGTGCGGGCACAGGAACTTCTAATCGCGATTGGTGGCCAAATCAATTAAACTTAAATATTCTTCGTCAACATTCTTTATTATCAAACCCTTTGGGTGAAGAATTTAATTACAGTAAAGAGTTTAAAACTCTTGATCTTAAAACAATAAAGAAAGATCTTTTTAAACTTATGACCGATTCTCAGGATTGGTGGCCAGCCGATTATGGTCATTATGGTCCTCTTTTTATTCGTATGGCATGGCACAGTGCTGGGACTTATCGAATTGCTGATGGTCGGGGAGGTGCCGGTTCAGGAACTCAACGTTTTGCACCATTAAACAGTTGGCCAGATAATGCCAATCTGGATAAGGCCCGTTTGTTATTATGGCCGATTAAACAGAAATATGGTAAGAAAATTTCATGGGCAGATCTTATGATTCTTGCTGGGAATTGTGCTTTAGAATCTATGGGTTTCAAAACTTTTGGTTTTGGAGGAGGACGTGAAGATGTTTGGGAACCAGAACAAGATATTTATTGGGGTGCCGAGACCGAATGGTTAGGTGATAAACGTTACACTGGTGACCGAGAGTTAGAGAATCCTCTGGGAGCAGTTCAGATGGGATTGATCTATGTAAACCCCGAAGGGCCAAATGGAAATCCTGATCCAATTGCTGCAGCTCGTGACATTCGAGAAACTTTTGGTCGTATGGCGATGAACGATGAAGAAACAGTTGCCCTTATTGCTGGTGGGCATACGTTTGGTAAAACACATGGTGCTGCCGATCCAGATAAATATGTAGAGAGAGAACCGGCCGCTGCGGGTATAGAAGAACAAAACTTGGGTTGGAAAAATAACTTTGGAAGCGGTAATGCAGGAGATACTATTACTAGTGGGTTAGAAGGAGCATGGACCAGTACTCCTACAAAATGGAGTAATAATTTCTTCTGGAATTTATTTGGTTATGAATGGGAATTGACCAAGAGTCCAGCAGGAGCACACCAATGGATACCAAAACACGGAGCTGGTGGTGATAGTGTACCCGATGCACATGACCCTTCTAAACGTCATGCACCAATTATGCTTACCACAGACCTTGCTTTACGAATGGATCCCGCTTATGAGAAAATTTCAAGACGTTTTTATGAAAACCCCGATGAATTTGCAGATGCTTTTGCTCGTGCATGGTATAAATTAACACATCGCGATATGGGACCTATTGCAAGATATCTTGGCCCAGAAGTACCTAAAGAAGAATTAATTTGGCAAGATCCGATCCCAAAAGTTACAGATACATTAATAGATGATCAGGATATTGCCAGTTTAAAAAACAAAATACTTTCTTCGGGACTATCTGTTTCTCAATTAGTATCTACTGCCTGGGCTTCAGCATCCACATTCCGTGGTTCTGATAAGCGTGGTGGTGCAAATGGTGCACGTATTCGCCTTACACCACAAAAGAATTGGGAAGTGAATAATCCGACTCAGTTGGCCAATGTATTAGAGACTTTAGAAAGTATTCAACAAGAATTTAATGGTTCAGCTTCTGGAGATAAGAAAGTTTCATTAGCAGATTTGATAGTTCTGGGTGGGGCTGCAGGAGTAGAGGAGGCAGCAAAGAATGCAGGACATAAGATTGCAGTACCTTTTTCACCAGGGAGAGCAGATGCTTCACAGGAACAAACCGATGTAGAATCGTTCTCTGTTCTGGAGCCGGTTGCCGATGGATTTCGTAACTATAAGAAAACAAAGTCTTCTATCTCTGCAGAAGAAATGTTGATAGATAGAGCTCAGCTATTAACATTAACTGTACCCGAGATGACAATACTTGTTGGTGGTCTTCGAGTGTTGAATACGAATTTTGATCAATCTCAACATGGAGTTTTTACTCAACGTCCCGAAGTGCTTACAAATGATTTCTTTGTCAACTTACTTGATTTAAGCACTACCTGGAAAGCAATTTCTGATGCTCAAGAAGTATTTGAAGGATGTGACCGTACTACAGGAGAAATAAAATGGACAGGTACCCGAGCAGACCTTATATTTGGTTCTAACTCTGAACTACGTGCTCTTGCCGAGGTTTATGCTAGCAAAGATTCTGAAAAGAAATTTGTAGATCAATTTGTTGCAACATGGTGTAAAGTCATGAACCTTGATCGATTCGATTAAACATATTAAACTGTAAAAAGATTAAAACAACAGGTGGCTTGTTGTAAAGCCACCTGTTTGATTCACTAGTTAGGTGACAAAAAATATAGAATCGTACTAGTCACTACTGTTTTTGAAATTTTTTTGATACTGTAAAGAGAGGTTTCGATGCTATATTTTAATCATGATTAATAGATATGTAATACATTATGAAAGATATTTTTAATTTCATTCGATCAGAAGAATTAGGAGAAGTAAAAGCACTTTTAAGTAGTAACCCTGAGGTTGTGAACTCAAAAGACTCCAGAGGTTCTACTCCATTGCTGCTGGCATCTTATTATGGTTTCGAAGATATAACTAAAGAAATTCTAAAATACTCCCCTGATATTGATATAAAAGATGGTGCTGGAAATACAGCACTAATGGGGGTTTGTTTTAAAGGACATTACAATATTGCAAAATTACTTATAACATCTGGAGCAGATGTAAATCAAAAAAATGTTAATGAGGCTACTGCATTAATTTATGCAGCAACTTTTGGTCAAAAAGAAATCATTAAATTATTAGTAGAAAACGGAGCAGATATTTCTGCTAGAGATAACCGTGGATGTACTGCAGAAATGCATGCAAAAAACCAAGGTTTGGAGGTTGCTGGATTATTTAAGCTTGCGTAGTGAAGAGAAACAACGATATAGAAAGTATAAAATCGGTAAATATTAGATCTATTGATTTTAAAAGACAATTGTTAATGTCCTCTGCCATGGTAGCTGTTTTTGAGTCTTTCTTAAAAGAAAGTATCGGAAATGAAGTATTAGTAATAAACACTAATATAGGAATGGAGGTCTATTATTTTTCTAATAATGACTATAGTACATTTATTAGAGAAAGTATCTTATTATATACACTTACTCAGATAGATCATAAAAGACTTAAATTTAAAAATAATCAAAATAGAGAAGAAGTATATCAAAGTTTTTGTCAGGCATTAATTACATTTTCTCAATACCCTCAAATCTTCTTGGCATATGCCAAAAAGTTTATTCATCTTAAAGCAAAAAACAAATCAAGTAGATTTGTGATTCCTATTTTAAACAGTTTTTTTGAAGAAGTACTTAAGGTACTTTCAAAGACAGGTAAAATACCGCATTACGAAAAGATAAAAAAAGCAAAAAATAAATCTCATAAATCCGATCTGGATAAAAGTATTATTGAAAATTTAATTTCTGAAATTTTATTAAAGAAGCATTCTAATTAGTTCTGTTTTAGAATTGAAGTTATTTTGGTAGCATATTTTAAAAGTATCAATACTATAAATATGCGCACAATTGATAACAATCATACGCCTCTTATTTTCTTGTTTCTATAGCTAAATCGATAGCAGTATCTCATGTTTTGAGATTTAGCTGTAAGAAAATGCTATTTTATTGAGATAATGTTTTAATTATTAGACCATGAACAGGGGAAAAACCCCCTTAAAATTACCTGATTAACGTTAACATTTGTAGTATTAAACTTTCATTTTTAGATGGAAAAATGTTAAAATTTCAATGAAAACACCTATTTATCGCCGAAATACATAGTGTTTTGGTGATTACGTAAATATATTACGTTTTTCCCGTATTCGAATATTGAGAATCTGTACTACCTTTATAATGAATTGATTACGAAAAGTTATATCAGTTCAAGAGTAAAAGTAAATTCGTCAAAATGTAAAATAATCTTCTATTGCCCCAGAAGAATGTTTAACACGGTTTAAAAAGATTAAAGATCAAAGAAAAGATCTCTCTTTTAAAATACCAATACTTCTATTACCCCAGAAGTATCCCAAATCTTAAAAATAATGACGAAAATTACTAAACCTACACCAAACAGTACTATATTTAATAGTATACTTCAGATTAAGAATCTTTTTAATAATCTCTTTTCTAAGACTTTAGTTAATGAAAATGATACTAAAGGTACTTTTAAAACAATATATCAGCGATTACTTTTTATAATATCTATCCCTCTTTTATTATCATGTAGTACTGGTGATGACCTAGACGCTGTAGGCATTGAGCCAGAGTTTTCGGCACCAGAGAAGATTGTAAAAGTTAATATTATTTATGTAGAATCTTCAGAAACTTTAGATAAATCATCATATACTCTTAACGAAGCGGAGTTTATAAATTATTTGAATGGAGAATATTTTCACAGATTTGGAATTGGATTAGAATTAGGCGAATCTAAAAGCTTAGTTAATGAAGAGCTTTATGATCTTAGAGATAATGAAGGTTCAGAACCTAGTACATTTTTGATGCAATCTCGAGAATCTTATGATAAAAGTAAAGTAAACATATATATAGTTAAAAGATGTAATATTCTAGGCATCGCAGGGATTGGGAGAGATCAAAGAGTATTGATAACAGATGAAAACCTATTTACTTCGACTGCTCCACATGAAATAGGTCATGCGTTAGGTTTATTTCATAGTCACGAAGCAGAAAATATTATGAATACTGTAAATAAAGATTCTAGACATAATTTTAATGAAACTCAAGAAAAGAAAATAAAGAAACGAATTGATGAAATTAACCTGAATAGTTAAACTAAGCAATTGATAGTTTGATTATAATGAATGATAAAATATATTGTCGATAACAATAAATTCAGATACTGACCATACATAAATAAACCTGTAATTTTTACTAGCAACTTCTTCTTAGCCAGATATAAAAAGGATTTTCATCCTTAAAAATAATAACTGTTTTTTAATAATGGTATAGCGCTAGTGATGAAATTGATTAAGGAAAAACAAAATTTTTAAAGATAAAAAAGAGCTAATGTACAATTCAGTACATTAGCAGTACAGTTCAATTCATTTAGTTTTTTATATAGAACATAGTGTTCCACCTTTGCATTAATAAAATCAATCAATCAATTAATCAAAAAACGAACAGTTATGAATCTAATATCAAGGATTATTGTCGCAAACCTGTTTAAGGTAATACTGTTAATTCTTTCTCTACTCTTTATATCAAATATTAATGCCCAGTCCTATGCCGTAAATTATAATAAAGGCAAAACCACTATTAAGGTTCAGAATGGCATGTTTGATAATTTCTCGATAAATTATGAAGGAGAGATCACACTATCGAATGATGATAGAGATGTTATAGGTATTTCTGATGGTGGTTACCTCGAAATAAAAAAATCTGCTTTTGGTAGTAAACGCCGGATTGTAATCGAATCCGAGGGTAATGGAAAGCTTAATAAAAAGTATTTTGTTGGTTCTTCTAAAAAAGATTTTAATTCTGAAGGTAGAAAATGGCTTGGTGAGATTTTGCCAGAAATTGTAAAAACAACAACTTTAGGAGCAAAAGGTAGAGTAGATCGATTCTATAATCAGGGTGGTGCCAATATGGTATTTAACGAAATAAGAACGTTTGAAAGCGATCATGTAAAATCTACATATTTAAAATTAATATTAGAAAAAAAACTATCTCCTAAAGAGATGGAATCATTATTAAGATTAGCGGGAGAAGAAATAAAATCTGATCATTACCTCGCCGAATTATTAAGATACAAACAACAAAACTTTTTTGCTTCAAACGCTTTAATATCTGCATATATAGAAGCAACAAAAAGTATTGGGTCTGATCACTATGCTACAGTGGTATTAAATACGGCTATCGAAGATGGTAACCTTTCTGATGACCAGATAGGTAAATTATTTAAGATAACAGCAGAAATTGATTCTGATCATTATATGTCTCAGGTGCTTATCAATGTAATGAAGAAACGAGAACTAAATGAAACTAATCTTAATCTTTTAATCGAAAACTCTAAGCAAATTGGATCTGACCATTACAAAGCACAAGTACTAAATAAAGCGTTAGAGCTTCCTGGGATTTCTAGAGGAAATTACAATTCTTTTTTGGCCACATTAGAAGATATTCAATCTGATCATTATATCACTACAGTGCTTTCTAGACTATTGGATAAGAAATTAAATAGTAGTGAATTAAGTGAATTACTTTCACTGGCAGGAAAATCAGTTGGATCTGATCACTATTTGGTACAAGTTCTGACTAAGGCCATTAATAAACAAGGTTTGGATGGAGAGAATATGGATGTCTTTATCCAGGCATTATCCAGTGTTAGTTCTGATCATTATGCTTCTGTAGCTCTAATAAAGTTATCGAGGAAAAACCTAAGTAACAGGCAACTTCTAGAAATTCTTAATAATGCAACGTCTCAAATAAGTTCGGATCATTATTTGTCAGAAATTTTAATAGCTTTTGCTCCGTCGGTTAATAAATCTGGAGATAATGTAAAAGAAGCGTATCGTAACGCTTGTAAAAATATTTCATCAGAAACGTATTTCGGAAGAGCCCTTCGTGCACTAAAGTAACAATACATATTTCATCCTGCCATTAGTCTTTTATATCTCTGTATTATTGACTATTTTGGTAGGATGAAGTCTAGTATAGATCATTATATATACCAACCATCATCAATCGTGAAAAAGTATTTTGCTATCATTTTAGTAGGGTTCGTTCTAGGATTGCTCACGTATAGTTTTTTGGGATTTACCCAAGAAGAAGATAATACAAAACTACTATGGCTATCAGGATTTCTGGGAGTTATTATTATCTATACCAATACGATCTTCAATGAAATATTTAATAAGTTTATTTCCTGGAAAAAATATACGGGACTTCGCCTTTTAACAGGAGTATTATCCAATACGATCATTTCTTTTCTATTCATAAGTCTTGTTTTATATGGATATGCTTTTATAAAAGAAGCACAAGTTTCTTTTATTGAAGATTATAGTGAAATATTACTAAAATTGATTATCCTGATATTTTTTGCTTCTCTGGTGTATACTATTATTTATTTTGCAATACACTCTTATTATCAATATGCAAAAGGTCAAATAGTAGCATTACAATTAGAACGAAAACAAACCGAATTACAATTAACAGCATTAAAATCACAATTAAGCCCTCACTTTTTATTTAATAGTGTAAACACAATATCTTCTTTGTTGTATAGTGATGTAAAAAAAGCAGAATTATTTATTCGAGAACTAGCCAAATCCTACCAGTATATTTTAAACAAATACGAAAACAAATGGTTAACTGTCGAAGAAGAATTACAATTTGTGAATTCTTACCACTTCTTATTGCGTACACGATTTAATGATCGTATTCATTTAGAAATTACATTGCCAGATTGGGTGCTAAAAAGTAAAATCCCACCACTAGCACTTCAAATGTTGATAGAAAATGCTGTAAAACATAATCAAATGACTTCTTCTGAAGTATTAAAAATAGTTATCACCAGCAATGATCATAATATTAACGTATCAAATAACAAGACCATAAAACCTAAAGGAGTAGATTCTTTTAAAATAGGATTAGGCAATATTAGATTAAGGTATGATCTCATTTTTAATAAAACTATCGAGGTAATAGATGAGGAACAGTTTACTGTAAAACTTCCTATTATTTTATAAAGTAAGTTTACCTAAAAACGTTAATGTGAATTCAAATAAATACTAAAGTACAAACAAGTGAATAAGTTATTCATACATAATCCAATATTTAGAATCATTAGCCCTCTTTGTAGTGGTGCTCTGGTGTATCTGCTTATTTTACTGGTTAATAATAATGTGACCCAGTTACAAGAAGAATTTCTTGGGCAAGAATTATATGTATGTATCGGTTTAGCCTATCTTATTCAGGAATATTCTAGAATTTCTTTATTCTTTTTTGAAAAGCTAAAATTTCCAAATTCGTTGGTAGGTAAGATTATACTGCAAATCATTATTTCGGTAATTACTTCTATACTTTTAGTTTCTGGATCGATGTTTCTGTATTTTGATTTAGTGCTAGGGTTTACACCTAATAGTTCTGAGCTTATTGTTTTCAATAGTATCTTTTCGGTGATTACAATAATATACCTTTCGTTATACCTAAGTCATCAGTTTTTGCATAAAATAAATACAGAAATAATGACAAAAGAATTATCTCTGAAAGAGGGGGTAGAACAGGATTTTATTCAATTTAAAAAAGGAATAAATCCTACATTAATGTTTGAAACCTTAGAGTCGCTAATATTGGTCATGAAAAAGGATACTGATAAAGCAGAATTTTTGGTAGATCATTTCTCGGCTGTATACCGATATATCCTTTCCAAAACAATAAAAGAGTTAGTGCCTATTAACGAAGAACTCGATGCTTTGGATCAATTACTACTTTTATTTGAGTATTTGCCATACAGAAAAACGAAATTTATTAAAGAAGAATCCATACATACGTTAGTTGTTCCTGGTAGTCTTTTATCCTGTGCAGAACAGATTATAAGAAGTACAATAGTTTCAAGAGAAACAGAACTTATTGTGACAATGACTCAGGATTCGAAATATGTGTTGTTAAAATATCCGCATCAGGAAAAGATTAGTTATACTATGGATTGCAATAGTATCAAAGATATTCTGGATATGTATCGATTCTATACAGATATACCAATTACTGTTACCAAAGATGATATGTATACTATAATTTATATACCAAAACTTACTATCGATGAAAGTAGCAATAATTGAAGACGAACCTTTAGCAGCAGAAAAATTAGAACGTTACTTGTTAAAATATGATTCTGATATTAAGGTAATAAGTAAACTGGTTTCAATAGAAGAAGCGGCACTTTGGATAGACTCACATCAGGAAGAAGTAGATCTCTTTTTTATGGATGTTCAACTTATAGATGGACTTAGTTTTGAGATTTTTAATAAAGTCAAAGTGAGTAAACCCGTAATCTTTACTACAGCCTTTGATGAGTTTGCGATTGATGCTTTTAAGGTAAATAGTATAGACTATCTTCTAAAGCCAATATTGTTTACAGATCTTTCAAAAGCATTAAAAAAACTAGAGACATTACGATCTCAGTTTTTGGGAGAGATTAATGTTAGTCATGCGGTTAAGAATATGACTAGTAGTACATATAAAAATAGGTTTTTGGTTCGCCTGGGAAATCATATTCATTCAGTTAAGAGCGAGGATATTTCCTTTTTCTTTGCAGAAGGACGAGATGCTTACCTTGTTGCAGAAAACCGAAAAAAATACATGATAGAATATAAACTAGAAACTCTCGAAGAATTATTGGAGCCCAAAAGTTTTTTTAGAGTAAATCGAACTTTTATTGTCAATATCAATACGATACAGGATGTATTGGTTTATTCTAACAGGCGTTTAAAACTTACTTTAAACCAAAATATAGATAAAGAAGTTATTGTTAGCCGTGAGAAAGTTGCAGATTTTAAACAATGGTTTGAGGGAAATTAAAACACAGAAGAATATAAAACTTCCTCAAAAATGAATTTAAGCCATTATTGAGGAAGTAATCTAATATTTTGAATCTTTAAGATAAAGGGGATTAAAACTCTGCATTAAGAGGTGTTCTTGGATAAGGAATCACATCACGAATATTACCCATCCCTGTTACAAAAAGAACAAGACGCTCAAACCCAAGTCCGAAACCACTATGTGTACACGTACCAAAACGACGAGTATCTAAATACCACCATAATTCTTCTTCAGGAATATTAAGAGCAGCCATCTTTTCTTTAAGCACATCCAAACGCTCTTCACGTTGAGAACCACCTACTATTTCTCCAATACCAGGAAATAAAATATCCATTGCTCTTACCGTTTTTCCATCTTCATTAAGTCGCATATAGAACGATTTAATATCTGCAGGGTAATCAAATAGAATCACTGGGCATTTAAAATGTTTTTCGACAAGAAACCTTTCATGTTCACTTTGTAAGTCAGCACCCCATCCATCAATAGGAAATTTGAATTTCTTCTTCTTATTGGGTTTAGAATTTTTAAGAATATCAATGGCTTCGGTATAGCTTACTCGTTTAAAATTGTTCTCTAATATAAACTTTAATTTATCTCGTAATAACATTTCGGCACGTTCTGCCTGAGGTTTTTGTTTATCCTCCTGTACCAGGCGATTTTCTAAAAACTCAAGATCATCCTGGCAGTTATCTAAAATAAACTGGATTACGTATTTAATAAAGTCTTCTGCCAAGTCCATATTGCCATCCAGATCACAGAAAGCGACTTCTGGTTCTACCATCCAGAATTCTGCAAGATGTCTCGATGTATTTGAGTTTTCTGCCCTAAAAGTAGGTCCAAAGGTGTATACCTGACCTAATCCCATAGCATAAGTCTCTGCTTCTAATTGACCAGAAACAGTTAAGTTTGTTTCACCACCAAAAAAATCTTCTTTATAATCAACCTCACCATTCTCATTTTTTGGAATGTTATTAAGATCCATATTGGTTACTTTAAATGCTTCTCCAGCACCCTCGGCATCACTTTTTGTAATTACTGGTGTATGCACATAGTAAAAATCATTTTTTTGAAAATATTCATGTATTGCAAAAGATAATTTTGAGCGCACTCTCATGATAGCCCCAAAGGTATTGGTGCGAACCCTTAAGTGAGCTTGCTCACGTAATTTTTCTAGCGAATGCCGTTTTGGAGATAAAATAGTAAGTTTTAAGTCTTCGGGATCAGCATCCCCTTCGATTTCTACATTAGATATCTGGATCTCTACACGTTGCCCTTTTCCTTGACTTTCGATAAGAGTACCTTCTATCGCAACTGCTGCACCAACATTTATTCTGCTTTGTATAGCAGCATCGATTGTATTATCTTCTAAAACACACTGAATATTATTAATAGTTGATCCATCATTAACCGCTATAAAACGATCATTTCTAAAAGAACGAACCCAACCTTTAACAAGTACAGGCTGTAATAATTTATCACTTTGTAGTACCTCTATTACTTTAGTATGTTTCATCTGTTTTTTTAATATTATTTGTTTTTGGTTTTATAGCTTTCAATACAATTTAGTGAGTATAAAACCAAGGATGTTTGAATTTTGAGGTAGCAAAGATAATTTTTTAATCCGATTGAAGCATAATCTTATGAATTCAAAAAAGATATAGTAATTAAAATATATTTTGATGCTCTTTTGGATACTGGTGAGTTTATACAATCAAAATACCAAAATCTGACGTTTTTTCGAATTATGATTCTACGTAAAAACCGTAATTAGATGTGTTTTTGATTGAAAAATAGACGTATTTGAGAGTTTTTTTGATAAATTATTGCAAAAAAAATAAGTTTTCATTGATGTTTAAAATACTGCGAATCAGTAATTTGAATACTGTTTTGTTGGATTTTACTTGTTTAAATAGTGTTAAAGTTTAAGCTATTTCGGTAAAAAGGGGATTTTTCCCCCCTATTAGGTATTTCAAAATATAAAAAGGGGCAGTATCTTGCATATGCAATTATGACGATTGTGTTTACGTTAAGTTTAGTTCGATAGGTTTTGGGGTAATCTATCTTACAGAAGTCCCGCTAGTTTCTAGCGGGGCTTTTTTTTTGATAATATTATGTGTTTTTTATGTCTTATTTTCTTTATTCTTCCTCGCCTTGAGTTTCTTCAAGTTCTTCATCATTAGGAATGATTTTCAAGGTAGGTTCTTTAAGAGTTTTCTTATTTGCAATACTTCGTTCTAACGAAAGTAATAAGGAAGGAAGGAGTAAAAGATTTGCCAGCATAGCAAATAATAAAGTTGTTGATACCAAGCCTCCAAGTGCCTTGGTTCCCCCAAAACTAGATATCATGAATACCGAAAAACCAAAAAATAAAACAGTTGAGGTATAAAACATACTCACTCCTGTTTCTCGTAATGAAGCAAGAACAGATTTTCTAATCCTCCAATGATTTGATTTTAATTCTTGCCTGTATTTTGCAAGGAAATGTATAGTATCATCTACAGAAATACCAAATGCAATACTAAAAACTAATATTGTAGAAGGTTTTATTGGTACACCAAGATACCCCATAAGGCCTGCAGTCATGAGCAATGGTAATAAATTTGGTATAAGTGATATGACAATCATTTTCCAGGATCGAAACATCCAGGCCATAAAAAGAGCAATCAAGATCACCGCAAGACCTAGAGAAAAAGATAAATTCCATACCAGATATTTAGTTCCTTTCTGAAAAATAAGGGCTTTACCAGTAAAAGAAACGTCATATCTGTCTTTTGGGAAAATTTTCTCTAATTGTGGTTTTAGGGTAGCTTCTATACGCTCCATTTCTTCTGTACCTACATCTTTCATGAAAGTAGTGATTCTTGCGTATTGTCCGGTAGAATCCACATAACTATTCATTACTCCTACTTTAGATTCAAAACTTTTGGCATACGGTAAAATAAAGTTTCGCTCCTGACTGGTAGGTATTTGATAATATTTAGGATTTCCATTATAAAAAGCTTGCTTAGAGTATTTAACCAGATTAACAATAGAAATAGGCTTTGACAATTCAGGAGTTTCTTCGAGAAGCTCCTGTAGTTTTTCCATACGTTTTAATGTAGGTAATTTTAATACTCCTTGTTTTCTCTTGGTGTCTACTAATATTTCTAATGGCATAACACCATCAAATTCTTCTTCAAAAAACTCTATATCCTTATAAAACCCGGCAGATTTGGGCATGTCTTCCAATAGGCTTCCAGAGACTTTTATAGTATAAATACCAATAATGCTAACGATTAGAATAATGACAGAAGAAAAGTAGATTGTTACTCGTCTGGTTTTCACCATCTTTTCCATCCAATCCATTAGCTTCTCAATCCACCCTTTACCCAGGTGTTTTAAGTGTCTTTCTTTGGGTTGGGGCATATAACTATAAATTATAGTGATGACTAGAAGACAAAGTATAAATAGAGCGATTATATTTAAAGAGGCAACAATACCAAATTCTTTAAGTAATTTACTTTCGGTTAGGGCAAAGGTTGCAAATCCTGAAGCAGTAGTTACATTAGTCATTAATGTAGCATTACCCACTTTGGTGATTACCCGTTGAAGAGATTTTGCTTTATTACCGTGTTTTTTTATTTCTTGTTGGTATTTATTTATTAAGAAAATACAATTAGGAATACCAATTACAATTACTAACGGAGGGATAATAGCTGTAAGTACAGTTATTTCATATTCTAAAAGCCCTAAAATTCCAAAAGCCCACATTACTCCAATAATTACAGCAGTCATGGATATAAAAGTGGCTCTTAAGGATCTAAAAAAGAAAAAGAAAATTAATGAAGTAACGAGTAGTGCTGCAAGAATGAAAATTTCTATTTCATCCATTATGTTTTGAGAATTCAAAGTTCTGATATATGGCATACCAGATACTTTTACATCCATCTTGTATTCATTTTCAAAAGCTAAAACAGAAGGAAGTAAAACTTCTTCAATAAACTTTTTTCGCTTTTTGGTGTTTACGATATCCTTTTTGAGATACAGTGCGCTTTGGATGGTTTTTGATTTCGTGCTGTATACAAGTCCTTCATAAAATGGTAACTTATTAAATAACTCGTTTTCGTATTTGGATACTTGTTTTTCAGTATAACTAGAATCCTTAATAAAAGGAACTAACTCAAATCGTGCAGGATTATCTTCTTTTTTTAAAGTTTTAAGATCGGCTATAGAAACAACCAAGTCGATCTCTTCATATTTTTTAAACGAATTATTAAAATCATTCCATGCTTTTAGCTTTTTAGGAGTAAAAAGTGTACTGTCTTTAACAGCCATTACGATTAGATTGCCTTCTTCACCAAATTTTTGAAGGAATTTTTGATATAATATATTTACCTCATGATCATCGGGGAGTAGATTCGCCTCTGAGTGAGAAAACTTCATGTTTTTCCACTGAAAACCTAAAAAAATCGTAATTCCTATTATTGCCAGAAATATTACCGCCCTATTGCGAAGTATAATTCCAGCCAGTGCATTCCAAAACCCGAAACTGAATAATTTTGCCATCCTTTATTTTCCTGCTGCAAATGTAAGGATTGGGGAATTATTATTCAGGTATTTCTGAAAAGAAAATGATTTATTGTGTAAAGACTATAGTTTTAAGTAAAAAGTAAACTTACCCGAAATATTATCCTCAAAACGAGGGAGATGATAGGCGCCATAGCGATAGGCAAAACTAAGCCCAAAACCGGCAAATAATTTGTTGATTTCAAATCCTGATTCTTGATATCCATGTTGCAAAGACGAAAAATTTACCCCTTGATGGTTTTCAAGATTGCTAACATCTCCGATGGCATAGCGAGTTATAAAAACGAGTTCCGGTTTAAACCAATTTGTGATTTTTACAGGTTTAATTCTATGTTTGACCTGTAATGTTGCTAGTCTGTCATTAAAAAACTCACCAAAATACATAGTTTCAAAAGTCCTTCTGCCGGCTACAGAAAATCGTTGAAGCACCGTTTCTTTGGTCGGAGCATTAGGATAAGCGTGATACAAATGTGTGAGTGGGATATCTCCAGAAGCGATATCTGCTTCAAATAAAACACTTGTTTTAGATTGATTAATACGGTTAATGATATATTCTGCCTTTAAACCTATTTTGCTATAAGAGAAATTACTATCAAATACACCCTTGAAACCTTGCGTATATTGTGCTGTAATTTTGGGATATCCATCATGAATTTCTTTATATCGATTAGGAGTTTTTAGAAATTTACTAAACGGACTCCATCTTAATGCTATTGTAGCTTCTGCTGTTTTATATCCCGAAAATAGATTACCGTCATTTAGATATTGATATCCTCCGGTTTGATTTATATTACTTATAGAAAATTGAGTTTCTGAAAGTAGTTTAGGAAATATCTGCTGCTGCAAACTAGTACTCCAGGTTCTGTGCTTGTAATAGAAATCTATATTTACCAAACGAGGCTCGAATAATGAATATACTCTTTTGTCTGTAAGGTAAAGGAAACTACCTACTTCTCTAATATCATCGGTATAATTAAAATTAAACCATGAGTTTGATTTTTTATTTACTAATAAACCTCCTCCTATACCATATTTGGATTTTGAATCTCTAAATCCGTAAACAAAATATCCTTCTAGTCTAAATTGATTAGAGAATTTTGTGTTTGTTAAGCCACCTATTCCTAGCCGCAACCCTTCATAATTATTGTATTTTATAGGGTAAGTGAGATCAAAATTGAAAAATCCTACAGGGTAATATCCAATATTAAAACTTTGGATAACATCAATTCTGCGTTCTATGTTTTGTACTTTTACAATGCTATCTATGACTTGAAACGAGTTTAGATCTTTTTCTGTAATCGCACTAGTACGATATTGATTCCAATATGACTCGGGTCTGTTATTAGCTTCGGGATCTATGCTTATTGTAGCCTGATTTTGTTTAATATCTTGACTAGTATCTAATTTGATATCAAATAAGTCTGTTGTAGAAACTAAAAAATCATTATTTCCAGAAGAACTTTTTTTATCATTCCCTAATCTTCCTACAGAGATTCTCCCTCCAAATAAGCTTACTTTTTGTCTTCCATTTCCTGGTCTTATTGTGATCTCTTGTTTGGTTGGGAACCAGCTTTTTTGTTCAGAGAAATATTTAAAACTATGAGTTGCCATCACGTTAAGTTCGCCTCGTAATTCTATAATAGCTTTTTGAATTCCTAATGATTTTGTATCTATATATAATACGCCTTCTAAACTTGCATAATTTTTAGATTTACGGGGTTGAAAAAGAATGACGTAAGCTGGGTTTTTTCCCTGTACAGTATCGAGAACCTTATAATAATAATTTCTAAGAGCTCTGTTTGATAATGGTCCTATGTATTTATTGTTAAAAATCGTGTAATCTTCATCATAAAGAGAATTAGATTGTATTTTGATCCCAAGTACATTATAAATAGGCTCTTTAAAACCACTCATTCGAGTTGCTAAAACGGTCTCTTTTTCACCGGCATTTTTTCTAAATTGGTGTAAACTTATTTTTTCTGAAAGAAAGGAATGAGCTTTGTTAAATAGATGCTCCATATCGACACTAGTAGTGTCTAGAGTATTTAATTGAGCTTGGTTATCTTCTGTGATTTTTAGTTTGTTATAACTTTTATAACTAAAATTACGTAATATCTTTTTTGGATTATTTTTGTTTTTCCTACGTATGACTTCAATAATAAGTTGAGCTGCAACGTTTTCGGGAGTATCTAATTTTACTGTCTCAAGATTTTCTTCTTTAGTACTGAGTCGTACTTCTATTTTTTCTGAATTTTTGGATGTAATTAAAATAGTCTTTGTTTGATATCCTAGATAGCTTATAGTAAGATTAACAGGGTAGGTATTACATCGTATAACAAACTCGCCCTTAACAGAAGTTAAGGCGTATGAAGAATTACTGGTTTTTATAGTGGCAAATGGCAAGGGTTGATTAGAACTTTCATCAATGACAATACCGTTAATACTAACTTGAGAAATTAAGACAAAGTGTACAAAAAATAATAAACAAAAAATTTTGTTCTGCATTATACCAAATAGGTTCAAAAAAGGCGAAGATACAAAAAAAGCGTTTCTAATAAGAAAACGCTTTATTTATAATTTCTATACATTGGGAAATGTTAAACTGTCATAATTTCTTTTTCTTTATGACTAAGCATTTCATCAACTTTTTTAATGTATGTATCTGTTAATGTTTGAATATCTACTTCAGTGTTTTTTGCCAAATCTTCTGATAGACCTTCTTTTTCTAATTTTTTAATCTCATTATTGGCGTTTTTACGATCATTACGTATACCAACTTTAGAATCTTCTGCTTCAGCTTTTGCTTGTTTCGCAAGATCTTTACGGCGTTCTTCTGTGAGAGGAGGAACACTAATGATAACGCTTTCGCCATTATTCATTGGGTTAAACCCTAAATTAGCTACCTGAATACCTTTCTCAATCTCAGGAATTACAGATTTATCAAAAGGCTGAATTGTAATGGTTCTTGCATCAGGAGTAGTTACATTTCCTACCTGGTTTAACGGAGTAGGAGAGCCATAGTACTCTACCATTACACTGCCTAACATAGCAGGAGATGCTTTACCGGCTCTGATATTGAGTAATTTTTTTTCTAAATGAGTAATTGCTGCTTGCATTGACTCTTTGGTCGAATCTATAATAAAATCTATTTCTTCGTTCATGTTTTAGTTCTTTTCTTCTGACAAATCAAAAAATAAGCCAATATGATTAAAGGTTTACTTGAGTACCTATAGATTCACCAGAAACTACTTTTAGTAAATTTCCGGCTTTATTCATATCAAAGACTATTATAGGTAATTCATTTTCCTGACTTAATGTAAATGCTGTTGTATCCATCACTTTCAGACCTTTTCGTAAAACATCGTCAAATGATATGAAATCAAATTTTGTGGCATCAGCATTTTTTTCTGGATCAGAGGTGTATATTCCATCAACTCTTGTGCCTTTTAGAATAACATCTGCATTAATTTCTATAGCTCTTAGCACTGCGGCAGAATCAGTAGTGAAATATGGATTTCCTGTTCCTCCACCAAATATTACAACTCTTCCTTTTTCGAGATGACGTATTGCTCTTCGACGTATAAAAGGTTCTGCAACTTCATTAATCTTTACTGCAGATTGTAATCGAGTAGGTATTTCGGCATCTTCAAGAGCACTCTGTAGGGCCAGCCCATTAATAACGGTTGCAAGCATGCCCATATGATCTGCTTGAACTCTGTCCATTCCTTTACTGGCACCTGCAACACCTCTAAAAATATTACCTCCACCTATCACAATAGCAACTTGTACGCCTTTTTCTGTAATTTGTTTGATTTCATAGGCATACTCTGCCAATCTTTTAGGATCAATTCCATATTGACGATCACCCATTAGAGCTTCGCCAGATAATTTAAGTAATATTCTTTTATATTCCATTATGAGATTTAACTGTGGTGCAAATATAACGATATTCTTAATTTAGAAAATAGTTTGGATTATAAAGGTGGATTTTTAAGTTAAATAGTCAAATGTTAAAGTTTAAAAACTATTAAAAAAAGGGTGGTTTTCCCCTATAAGAGGTATTGATTCGTGTTGAATTATGTTATAGGTTTGCATCAAGGAAAACAAAAAAGGTGTTGGGGATGATAAATGTTTTTAGAAAGGAAATTGAACGTTTTTAGTATGTAAATACGATGTAAGTGTTTATATAGTATAGGCTAATTGGGGAGTTAGTTTGTATTGGGGGTAAGTTTTGGAAGAAATTCTAAACTTATAAACGTTGGAAACCAGAAAGGAAATATTTTGAAAATGATGAATAAAAAACCGCTTCTATTATAGAAGCGGTTTTTATTTTTTTCAGATACGTCTGAATACTATATGATTTTTGGATTAACCCAAAGCTACTCTTTCAAAAGCAACTACAGATACATCGCCAAGTGTTTTTACATAATCAGCAACACTTTTCTTTTCATCTTTAATGAAATTTTGGTCAAGAAGACATTGTTCCTGATCTAAAGTAGTATTGTCAGAAATAAATCTTTCTAATTTTCCTGGAAGAATTCTATCCCAGATTTGCTCAGGTTTACCTTCTGCTTTAAGCTCTTCTTTCAACTTTTCTTCTGCTTGCGAAATTACATCATCAGTCAATTGAGATCTTGAAATAAATAGAGGAACATTTTTCAATGTTTTTCCTAATCGGCCAAGTTCAATATTCTCTTTTTCGATTGCTGCAATTCTTGCTTGAGTTTCTGAAGCAACATATTCTGGATCAAAATCTTTGTAAGACAATGTTGTCGCTCCCATAGAAGCTACTTGCATAGAGATATCTTTGGCAAGTGTTTCTGCATTATCTATCTCATTTGATAAGCCAGTTAGAGCACCGATTTTATTTCCGTGTATATAGGATCCAACAAAAGGAGCTTCTAGTACTTTAAAATCTCCGATTTCGATTTTTTCTCCAATAACACCAGTTTGTTCAGTAAGTTTTTCCTGAACGGTCATACCATTAAAATCTGAAGCTAAAAATTCTTCTTTAGAAGAAGTGTTAAGAGCTACTTCTGCTAGTTGTTTTGCTAAAGAAACAAAAGAGTCGTTTTTTCCTACGAAATCAGTTTCGCAATTAAGAGAAACGATTACTCCTTTGTTTTTTGAATCATTAACTTTTGCAATAACTGCACCTTCAGAAGATTCTCTATCTGCTCTTTTATCAGCAATTTTTTGTCCTTTTTCTCTAAGGATTTTGATTGCTTTGTCAAAATCTCCTTCAGCCTCAACAAGGGCTTTTTTGCAGTCCATCATTCCGGCACCTGTAGCTTTACGCAATTTACTTACTTCGGCTGCTGTAATATTTGCCATATCTTTAAATATTTAATGTGTAAAATGTATTGTTTGTATAAAAAACAAGTCGTTTAGTTAGTACTGCAAAAGTAAAGAACCAAACGACTTATCAATTTTATATTAAAGTTAAGTTTTATCGCAGAGACATAAACTTAACTTCGAATTTTAATAGATATATAATCTATTTGTTTATTCTTCCTCTTGCTTTGCAGCTTCAGTTACCGGAGCTTCTACTGTAGCTTCAACCTTTGCAGGTGTTTCAACTTTTGCAGGAGCTTCAACCTTTGCAGATGTTTCAGCTTTTACAGGAGCTTCGGCTTTTGCCGGTGCTTCAGCTTTTGAAGGAGCTTCGGCTTTTGCCGGTGCTTCAGCTTTTGCATCTTTTTTAGGAGCTTCTTTTGTTGCTTTTCTTTCGCTTAGTCCTTCTATAACAGCATCACTTACATAAGTCATAACTTTGTCTATAGATTTAGAAGCATCATCATTTGCAGGGATTACATACTGTACCTGACGTGGATCAGAGTTAGTATCAACCATTGCAAAAATAGGAATGTTTAATTTTTGAGCTTCTTTTACCGCGATATGTTCGCGAGTAATATCTACAACAAATAATGCCCCAGGTAGACGAGTCATATCAGAAATAGAACCTAAGTTCTTTTCTAATTTTGCTCTTAAACGATCTACTTGTAAACGTTCTTTTTTAGATAGTGTATTAAAAGTACCGTCTTTCTTCATTCTATCGATAGAAGCCATTTTTTTGACTGCTTTACGAATAGTAACAAAGTTAGTAAGCATACCACCAGGCCATCTTTCTGTAATGTATGGCTGATTAGCTTTACTTGCTTTTTCGGCTACGATTTCTTTAGCTTGTTTTTTAGTCGCAACAAAAAGGATTTTTCTGCCGGACGCTGCTATCTTTTTTAAAGCTTCACTAGCTTCATCAATTTTTGCAGCAGTTTTATATAAGTTAATGATGTGAATGCCATTACGCTCCATATAAATATATGGTGCCATATTTGGATCCCATCTTCTTGTAAGGTGACCAAAGTGTACACCTGCATCAAGTAATTCTTTTACTTCGATATTGTTTGCCATTTTTGTAATAGTTTACGTTCTGTTGAATTAGCAATGCTCAAGTGGCTACTTTTTGTATGGCCTTGTGCATTTAGATGCTAAACTAACCCCTCACGAATTGAGGTAACAACAAATACTGTTTTAATAAATTAACGTTTAGAGAACTGGAATTTCTTACGAGCTTTCTTCTGACCGAATTTTTTACGCTCTACCATTCTTGGATCTCTGGTTAACAAACCTTCTGGTTTTAGGATTGATCTGTTTTCTTCGTCTAATTCACATACCGCTCTTGATATTGCTAAACGAACAGCTTCTGCCTGTCCAGTAATTCCTCCACCATATACATTTACATTTACATCGTATTTGTCCTCATTACTTGTTAAAGTTAAAGGCTGATTTACTTTGTATTGTAAAGTAGCAGTAGTGAAATACTCATTAAGGTCTTTCTTGTTAACCGTAATTTTTCCAGAACCATCCTTAAGATATACTCTGGCTACAGCCGTTTTTCTACGACCAATTTTGTGAATAACTTCCATTACTTAAATTCGTTTAAGTTAACAGTTTTAGGTTGCTGAGCTTCCTGATTGTGATTTGCTCCTGCATATACCTTTAAATTACGGAATAAAGCTGCACCTAGTTTGTTCTTAGGTAACATTCCTTTTACCGCTTTTTCGATTAAACGCTCTGGATTTTTGTCATACAATTCCTGAGCAGTAAGACTTCTTTGCCCTCCAGGGTATCCAGTGTGACGGATATACGATTTATCAGTCCACTTTTTTCCTGTTAAGTTGATTTTCTCGGCATTGGTAATGATAACATTATCACCGCAATCAACGTGTGGGGTAAAGTTAGGCTTGTGTTTTCCTCTTAGTAGTAATGCAACTACAGAAGAAAGACGCCCTAAAGTCTGTCCTTCAGCATCTACATGCAACCATTCTTTTGTAACGGTAGCTTTGTTGGCAGATACTGTTTTGTAACTTAATGTGTCCACACTAATTATTTTTACTTAATTAAACATTCCTTTTCCTATATAAAATAGGGGTGCAAATGTACAATTATATATTTATATAGCAAACAGGTAATAGATATTATTTTTAAAGTATGATGCATTGGTTTTCAGTGATATTGATGTAATAAGGAGTTGTCTTGTTTGTTTTACGCTCCATAATCACCTTCTCCTGTTAATTTTTTACTAAAAAATGGCATAAAGTGTGACAAACTAAAATAATTTCTGTCATCTTAGTTATATCAATCATCAAACTTCTAATCATCATGAAATGTTATACCTATTTATTGGTACTCTTTTTGGTTCCTATTATTTCTACTGCACAAGATTCTACTAGTACAGTTAAAAAACGAATTTACACTACAAAACTACTTAATAATGCCGAAGGATTAACAATAAATGGTTTAATTGATGAACCTGGTTGGGATGTGGTAGAATGGGCTGGTGATTTTATTGAAAATGAGCCTGATGAAAATACACCTCCAAGTCAAAAGACCAAATTCAAGATTGCATATGATCAGAAATTTCTATACGTAGCTTATCGATGTTATGATACCGAGCCGGATAAAATAGAAAAAAGACTATCGAGAAGAGATGGTTTTGCAGGAGATCGTATTACACTTATCTTAGATACATATCACGATAAGAGGACAGCGTTTTCTTTTACTATAACAGCGGCAGGAGTGAAAGGAGATGAGTTCGTTTCGCAAAATGGAGATAATTGGGATAGCAGCTGGAACCCAATATGGTATGCAGCAAGCAATATAGATAATGAAGGGTGGACCGCAGAAATAAAAATACCTTTAAGCCAGGTAAAATTTGGTAAAAGCAAAGAACAGGTATGGGGGCTTCAGGTAAACAGATTGTTTTTTCGAAAAGCTGAGCGATCAGTTTGGCAACGAATCCCTAGAGATGCTCCTGGGTTTATAAGTGAATTTGGAGAGTTGCATGGTTTGATTAATATCGAAGCACAAAAACAATTAGAAATCCAGCCATTTGCAGTAACACAATTTGATACGTATCCCGAGGAAAAAGGAAATCCATTTAGAGATGGTCAAGATTTTAAATTGAATGGAGGGTTAGATGCAAAAATCGGAATCACAAATGATCTAACTTTGGATCTAACGGTAAATCCTGATTTTGGCCAGGTCGAAGCTGATCCTGCCGCTATTGCATTAGATGGGTTTCAGATTTTCTTTAGAGAACAACGACCTTTTTTCGTAGAAAATAAAAATATTTTTGATTACCGTTTTGCCAATAACCAAGATAATTTGTTTTATTCTCGTAGAATAGGAAGAAGCCCACAAGGATCAATTTCGGGAATTGATAATGAATTTATTGATAAGCCTACCAATACTACAATTCTTGGAGCTGCAAAATTTAGCGGAAAAACCAAAGATGGATGGTCTATTGGTATTTTAGAAAGTGTAACTTCTAGAGAGATCGCCAAAATTGAAGATGAAAATGGTAATAAGAGAGAGGCCATTGTAGAGCCTCTAACAAACTATATGGTCGGTAGGGTGCAAAAGGATTTTAATGAACGTAACTCATTTATTGGAGGAATTATAACGGCTACCAACCGAAATCTTGGGGACACCTTTGATATTGATGAGGATGACCCAAATACAGACGAGACATCAGAAGTAGCAGGAACAAGAGAAAATAATCTTAATCTTCTTCGTAAATCAGCATATACAGCAGGGTTGGATTTTAGACATAACTGGAGAGATAGAAAGTATTTTATCGAAGGTAATATTGTAGCTAGTCACGTAGAAGGTTCTGAAGAAGCTATCGAAAAAACCCAGAATTCACTTACGCATCTTTTTCAGAGGGTAGATGCAGATCATGTAGAATTAGATCCCAATAGAACTTCATTAACCGGAACTGGTGGTAAACTTAGAGGAGGGAAATCTGGAGGAGGAAATTGGAGATATGGAGCAGGAGTTTTCTGGCGTTCTCCAGAATTAGAACTGAATGATATTGGTTTTTTACGTCAGGCAGATGATATCAGGCAATTTGCAAATCTTCGTTATCTTTTCTTAAAACCTACCAAGTTTTATAGAAGAGCTAATGTTAGATTTAGTCAATCATCGGCATTTGATTTTGAAGGTAACTATAATCGTATTCAATATGTGTTGGGCGGTAATATAGATTATCAAAATAATTGGTGGACTGAAGTTGAGATGATTCATAAACCTCGTATTTTTACAAATACCGTTCTACGAGGAGGCCCTAGGTGGAGATTTTCTCAAGAAAATATAGGAGTGTTATTTTTTGGATCTGATCAAAGAAAGAAATTTAATTTTACTGTCGGTCATGTAAATTCATGGACAACAGATAATAATTTCTCTTTTAGGCGATATGTATTGAGGCTTAGGTATCAGCCATTTAACTCGTTTAGTATGTCTTTAAACCCAGAGTTTGTAGAGAACCCTAATAAAACACAGTATGTTACAGATGTTGATTTTAATGGTACTCCAAGATATATAACTGCTAAAATCGATCAGAAAACTTTAAGTGCGAGTATACGGTTAAATTATAGTATTAATCCTAATCTTACCATTCAGTATTATGGGCAACCGTTTATATCACGAGGAAGATATACCGATTTTAACTATGTCAATAATGCAGTTGCCAAAAACCTGAATGAGAGAGTAACATTATATGATCAGGATCAGATTTCGTTTGCAGATGATGAGTACTCTATAGATGAGGATAGAGATGGTACTGTGGATTATACTATTAGTAATCCAGATTTCGCATTTGTGCAGTTTCGTTCTAACCTGGTGCTACGCTGGGAATATATTCCTGGATCTGAAATATTTTTGGTTTGGTCACAAGGTGTTACCGGGGATGGAAATCCTTCTGATGATCTCTTTAGAAGTTTAGATAATCAAATTCTGAATCAGCAGCCAGAGAACACATTTTTAATCAAAGCAACATATCGATTTGTGTTATAAAGTTTCTGAAAAAGTTTTTATACAATAAATAATATTAAACGTATTTTGCGACCCTATAGAATGTCGTAATATGAAATGTTTTTATGCTGTATTTACTTTAGTTTTTTTGGTGGCGTGCACTACATCAAAACCTAAAGAAAGAGTTGTTGTAATAAATGAGAAGCCAGAAATATCAAAAAAGGACTCTGTATCTTTCTTCTTAGAGCATTACGAGAAGTTTTTTGCTACTAATTTTAATGTTTCAGAATGCCCTGGTGCAGCTGTTGTTGTGGTTAAAGGTGATACTGTTATTTATAAAAAAGGCTTTGGGGTAAAAGAAATTCATACGCAAGATTCTGTAGATGTAAATACAGTCTTTAGAATTGCAAGCTTATCAAAAGGTGTAACAGCAGTTTTGGCAGGGAATTTAGTAGATCGTGATGAATTACAATGGGATCAAAATGTTAGAGAATCGGTAAAAACATTTAGTTTAAGAAATAGTGAACAGGCAGATCGGCTTAAAGTAAATCATTTATTATCGCATACAACAGGGCTTTACCCTTATACATATACTAAGCTTATACAAAAAGGGTGGTCTTTAGAGCAAATTATCAGAAGTTTTAAAAGAAAAGGAGTTGTATCTAAAGAGGGAGTAGATTACGAATATCAAAATGCAATATTTTCGGTTATTGAAAAAATAATGGAAAACCAAACCGAGAAATCGTTTGAAGCCCTTCTTAAAGAGCGAGTGTTTGCTCCGGCAGGGATGCATACAGCATCAAGTACATATGAGGCAATAGGAAAGAATGATAATGTAGCTCTTCCTCATAAATATAATCATTATTCAAAAAAATATAAGGTTACAGGGATTCATAAAAACTATTATAATGTAGCTGCCGCAGGAGGGATTAATGCATCAATCTCTGATATGGGGGAGTATTTAAAAGTATTGCTTGGATATCGTCCTGATATTATTTCAAAAGAAAGCCTTAGTGATATTTTCAACCCTATTATTTGTACTAGTGATGAAGATACATATGTTAATTTGTGGGACGGGGTAACAGACTCTTATTATGCAATGGGTTGGCGAGTTTTGGATTACAGAGGTAGACGAATACTATATCATGGGGGTAATGTAAATCAATATAAAACCCAATTATTAATTGATCCTGATAATGATATTGGTGTTTGTGTATTGTTTAACGGCCCCAATCCATTTAATGGGCCGGTGATTCCTACTTTTTTAAATTATTATGACTTTTATAAAGAAATAAGTCAAAATCAACAAGTGAAATGATTTTGACTTTTGAGCTTTCTTAACCGTTCGATTAATATTTTTAGTGAGCCTCTAACCAGTCTTTACCCAATCCAAGATCTACATCTAATGGAACTTCTAAAGTGTATGCATTTTCCATTTCGGTTTTGATTAAGACCTTGATCTCTTCCAATTCTGGTTTAAAAACATCGAATACCAATTCATCATGCACCTGTAGTAGCATTTTGGTCTTATAGTTTCCTTCTTTTAGTTTTTTATGAATATTGATCATTGCAATCTTGATAATGTCAGCAGCACTTCCTTGAATAGGGGCATTTACTGCATTTCGTTCGGCTGCACCACGAACAATTGCATTTGCAGAGTTAATGTTTTTTAAATATCGGCGTCTTCCTAAAACCGTTTGTACATAACCATTTTCTCTCGCAAAATCTACCTGTTCACTCATGTAGTTGCGTAGCTTTGGATATGTTTTATAATACGTATCGATTAATTCTTTAGCTTCACTTCGTGAAAGACTGGTTTGGTTACTTAATCCAAAAGCCGAAACACCATAAATAATTCCAAAGTTTACTGTTTTGGCATTACTACGTTGCTCTCTGCTAACCTCTTCTATGGGAACATTAAATACCTTTGCAGCAGTAGAGGCGTGGATATCTTCATTATTTTTAAAAGCCTCTATCATGGTCTCTTCTTTGCTTAAAGCTGCAATGATCCTTAATTCTATTTGAGAATAATCTGCCGCAAGTAGTGTGTGTTCTTCATTTCTGGGAACAAATGCTTTTCTTACTTGTCGCCCTCTTTCTGTACGAATAGGAATGTTCTGTAAATTAGGATTATTAGAGCTTAAACGTCCGGTAGCTGCTACTGTTTGCATATAATCTGTATGAACACGCCCGGTATTTTCGTCAACCTGTGTTGGTAATGCATCAACATAAGTACTTTTTAATTTAGACAAACCACGAAAATCCAATATGTTTTGAATAATCTTATGGTCTTTTGCAAGATAGGATAATACGTCTTCGGCAGTAGAATATTGACCTGTCTTTGTCTTTTTGGGTTTGTCTACCAATTTCATTTTTTCAAATAATATAACACCCAATTGCTTTGGTGAAGCGATGTTAAATTCTTCACCAGCTTCTGTATAGATTTTTTGCTCTAATGTTTTAATATCGTTATCTAGTTCTTCAGAAAGAGATTGTAAAAAACCTTTATCCAGGTTAATTCCTTCGATTTCCATATCAGCTAGAACTCTTAGTAACGGAATTTCAATATCCTTAAATAAAGAAACTGTTTTTGCTTCGGTAAGCTCTGGTGCAAAATGTTCTTTTAGCTGAAAAGTAATATCTGCATCCTCTACAGCGTATTCAGTTTGCTTATCTATTGGTACTTGTCTGAAAGATAGCTGATTTTTACCTTTTTTGCCAATTAATTCAGTAATAGAAACCGGAGTGTAATTAAGATAAGTTTCTGCAAGTACATCCATATTGTGTCTCATGTCTGGATTGATGAGATAATGAGCTAACATCGTATCAAATAGTGTTCCTTTAACTTCGACATTATATTTTGCAAGAACTTTGATGTCATATTTTAGATTTTGACCAATTTTTGTAATATGTTCAGCTTCAAAGAAAGGTCGTAGTTGTTCGATCAATTCTTGTGCTTCGTTACGATCTTCTGGAAAAGGAATGTAAAAACCTTTTCCAGCTTCCCAGGAAAAAGCAATCCCCACCAATTCTGCAATTAATGGATTAAGGCCAGTAGTTTCGGTATCAAAACAAACATGCTCTTGTTTTAATAAGTTTTGAAGAAATAATTTCATTGCCATTCCCGGAGCAATGCTTTGATAAAAATGTTCGGTATTAGCAATAGTTTTTCTGCTAGAAAAAGAAACAGCTTCACCAGATTCCTCGGTTTCACCAAATAATGAAAATTGACCAGCTCCAGCTTGTGTTGTTTTCTTTTTTGCAGTAGAATTACCCGTTGTCTGGGCAGATGTATTAGTTTCTTCTCCCGAAAAAATCTTAATAAACTGATCTGTAAGCCTTCTAAACTCTAATTCTTCAAAAATCGTATGCACTTTTTGAGCATCAGGTTTTGTGAGTTCATAATCATCTGCATTAAAAGTTACATCGCAATCTAAAATAATGGTTGCAAGTTTTTTAGAAAGAAGACCTAATTCTGCATTTGCTTCTACTTTTTCTTTCATTTTACCTTTTAGCTTATCGGTATTAGCTAATAAGCCTTCCATAGAACCGTATTCTGCAAGAAATTTTTTGGCAGTTTTGTCACCAACCCCCGGCAATCCAGGGATATTATCCACAGCATCACCCATCATACCTAGATAATCAATAACCTGCTCTGGTCGTTCTACCTCAAATCTTTTTTGTACCTCTGGTATTCCCCAGATTTCGATTCCATTTCCCATTCTGGCAGGGCGATACATAAAAATGTTTTCAGAAACTAATTGTGCATAATCCTTATCAGGAGTAACCATGTATGTTTGATATCCTTCTTTTTCGGCTTGTTTGGCAATGGTACCAATTAAATCATCTGCTTCTACACCTGCTTTTTCTATGATAGGAATATGCATGGCTTTTAGTATTTCCTGAATTATAGGTACAGCAATTTTAATGGCCTCGGGGGTTTCATCTCGATTAGCCTTGTACTCAGGAAAAATTTCTAATCGATCTTTACTCCCTTGCTTGTCAAATGCAACAGCCAAATGATCAGGTTTTTCTCTCTTAATAACATCGAATAAAGAATTTACAAAACCTAAAATTGCAGATGTATCCTGCCCTTTTGAGTTAATTCTCGGGTTTTTAATAAGTGCATAGTACCCTCGAAAAATAAGAGCGAAAGCATCTAGAAGAAAAAGACGTTTTTGTGACATGATGTGTGTTAAATTTTTAGAAATGCAATATAAAAAGAAGATTAATCAAATTAGCGTCAAAAACTATAATAAATATAAAAAGAAATGCCGCCAAAAACTGACGGCATTTCGCCCCAAAATAAAATTGATAACAATGTATCAACTGCTATAAATACGATAGTAATTTTTATATATAGTATATGATTTTTTTAAATTGTAATTAAGCCCTAAAAAGGAATATGAAACGAAGTTACAAATAAAAATCTTAGTTCTAAAAGAAATTGTTAAGATTTATGCCGGGTAAAGGCATGATTTTAACGCTTTTTGGTCGTAAAATTTATTTATCGTTAATTTTTACTTAAAAAATAGCCGCAAATTAAAAAGGAGGGATAGCTTTGTTTAATAATTAAAATCTTACAACAAATTATGCGTTGGTTAGTCCCTATAATTCTATACATACTTATTGAAACTTATGCATATCAAGCCATTCGTACTATTACCAAAAATCAATGGGTGCAAATAGGATATTTAGTATTGTCATTGCTTATTTTGAGTTATGTGATTTACGTTTTTGCGAACTATGATCGCAGTGTCGGTCCAACCAAATACACATTAAGAGCTAGTGCTCTTTTGTTACTCACTTTGGTGCCTAAATTAATTATGATTTTGTTTTTATTTGGTGAAGACATTATTAGAGTTTGTGTGGCTGGATATAATTATCTTACGAACACTTTTTTTGAAGGTACAGCTACTCAATATTTTCCAGACCGTAGAAAATTTATAAGCCAACTGGCACTTGGTGTTGCTGCAATACCTCTTGGGGGATTGTTACACGGTATTTTTAGAGGGAAATACAATTTTAAAGTGATACGTCATGTGTTGCATTTTGAAGACCTCCCCGCTGCATTTGATGGATTTAGAATTACACAAATTTCAGATATACATTCTGGAAGTTTTGATGATGCTGCCAAGATCGAATATGCAGTGGATTTAATTAATGAACAAGAAACAGATTTATTGTTATTTACCGGAGATATCGTGAATACTGTAGCAGAAGAAATGGATGATTGGATAGGTACTTTTAAACGTATTAAAACACCCAAATATGGTAAATACTCTGTTTTAGGAAATCACGATTATGGAGAATATGTTACCTGGAACACTCAGGAAGAAAAAGATGCAAATTTTGAAGCAATAAAGGAAGTTCATACTAAAATTGATTTTAATCTGTTACTTAATGATAGTACTTTTGTAGAAAAGGATGGTGAGCGTATTGCCGTGATAGGAGTAGAGAATTGGGGGCATAACTTTAAGAAAGCTGGTGATTTAAAAAAGGCTTCTGAAAAAGTGACCAAAGAAGATTTTAAAGTCTTGTTAAGTCATGATCCCTCACATTGGGAATATGAAGTAAAGAAACATTCGGATCATTACCATCTTACATTAAGCGGGCATACCCATGGATTTCAATTTGGGATTGAAATTCCCGGATTTGTACGATGGAGCCCAGTGCAATATGTATATAAACAATGGGCAGGGATGTATGATGAAATGGGAAGGTATCTGAATGTAAATCGAGGTTTTGGATTTCATGCTTTTCCGGGACGAGTTGGTATATGGCCCGAGATTACAGTTATTGAATTGAGAAAAGGATCTAAAGGTAAAGGCGCATAATTCAGAAAGTGTTATATTTACAACTGTTTAATGGCCAATTATTAGAGGCCCAAACATAAAAGTTTTTGAACATGTCAAAGTTTGGAGATATAATAGGTATTGAAGTTCCTGTCTTATTAGACTTTTTTACCGAATGGAACGAACCCTCTCTGGCAATGCATCCTGTGTTAAGGGATGTAGCTGCTGCACTTGGAGATAAAGGGAAAGTTATAAAGATTGATGTAGATAAGAATGAAGAGTTGGCTACTGCTTTACGTATTAAAGGACTTCCTACATTAATGATTTATAAAGAAGGTGAGATGGTTTGGAGACAAAGTGGCGAGCAAGATGCTAATACACTAATCGGTCTCATGAAAGAGTATGTTTAGAACCTAATGGTATCAAAAACATATCCTCTTTTAGAAAAATAGTCTAAGACCTCGGGTAGTACGGCCGTAAGGTTTTTTGAGGCTTTTATACTGTCATGAAAAACAATAATGCTTCCCTGTTGTGTATTTTGGAGCACGTTTTGTAAACATTCTTCTGGTGATATTGTTTGTTCCCAATCTTTTGATAATACATCCCAAAGTATAATGTTATATCCTAACTTTTCTAGTGCTTTAAATTTGGTGCGGCTTATTTGTCCATATGGTGGTCTAAATATTTGCTGTATATCTTTCTTGGGTGAATATTCCTGAATTAGATTTTGACAATCTATAATGTTTTCAATGTACATTTCTAGACTAGTTTTCCAGGCTTTTAAGTGATTCATAGTATGATTGCCTATAGCATGATCCTCTGCTAGAATCTGTCGAAAAACTTCGGGATGTTTTCTAATATTATCACCTATACAAAAAAAAGTTGCTTTGGCATTATATTGATTTAACTGGGTCAAAACAAATTCTGTGACACCTGGTATGGGGCCATCATCAAAAGTTAAATATAGCTTCTTTTCATTATTCGCATAAAAATCCCAAATACAATTTGGGAAAAGCTGTTTGATAACCTTAGGAGTTTTATTTGGAATTATATGCACTATGAGTGTACTAAAAAAGTGAGCCTTATAAAGACTCACTTTTAATAATTAGTTTGCTATACTATCTAAAGAATCTAACGATTTTTCCTGGTTTTGAAACTCTTTAATAAGATCTTCTTCTTGTTGTTTACGTATGGCTTCATCATCACCATCATATTCTTCATCTTCAGAATAGAGTCGAGTAAACAATCTTAGATATTTGTTAAACTCATCTGCTTTTTCTTCTATCATTTCCCGATCCTGATTGATTAGCAATAAATCAACTACACTACGATATCGTTCTACATTAGTTACGATCTCTTCGGCATAACGATATTGATCTTTAAGCTCTAAGCTACCAAAATAGGTGAGTTGCTCCTGGTATTTTTTTGCTAGTTTTATCCATAAGTCTCGAGCTTTTTGTTTTTCTCCTATCTCGTAATATCCAGAAATATAAGGCTCTACCAGAGTGTAATACTCATAGTATTCGATTGGCATTTTGTCCATTGCAAGATCCAAAATTTCTTTGGCTTTATCTTTTTTATCCTCTTGGATTAAAGCCTCTACAAGTCTTGCTAGATTGCTACGATATGTAATTGCATTTTTCCTGGTTTCTGGATCATGATATATATTTGGATCATTACTATTACCCCAATCCCAACTAGTTACGTTTTTATACATGAGATCGGTATCTAATCTACCCATTTCAAAAGGATTTCGAGGATTTACCTTAGTACGAATAGGGACTAATTTAAACGTAACCCCATCTAATTGCAGGTAGTCTTTCATCCATAAGAAATCATCATCTCCATAACTTCCGCCAGTAAAATAAATAGGTCTTTCCCAATTGTTATTAGCGATAATATCCAGCATCAAAAGACGATTTTTGAATAATAAATCCCCATTAAGGTGAATATCAATATAAGGTACAATAAGATCAGCATCTTTTTGAGCTACAATACCATTTCTAAGCACCGCTTCTTTGTCTACAGGAATCCTTATGTGCTTAGTAGGAAATGTATTTACTTTTTTACCACTTTGCAAATCTCCTTTAGTTCGAGGGTCATCTGTTTCTATCCATCTCATCCAGTTTTTGATAAGCATGGTGTCAGAAGTTACAGGTTTGTGATAAATAGCATCGTTATTTCCGAATCGATAGAATTCATGAGTTAATTGAGAGGGGATAGGTTTTCCTTCGTATGCAGCTTTTTTCATTTGGTCTATATACCAATCTGTTGCAAAAAGGCTTGTGTTTACGGTTCTAACATCTGTACGGTAACCTTCGATTTCTTGTGCATACCATAGCGCAAATGTGTCATTATCTCCTATCGTAAATAGTATGGCATCTTTTTGACAAGATTGCAAGTACATTTTTGCCATAGATTGTGCAGTATATCGATTTGAACGATCGTGATCATCCCAGTTTTGTGCTGCTAATAATACTGGTACAGCCAATAAGCAAACAACAGTAACTATAGGAGCAAGTATTTTGGGTTGTAGGTATTTTTTAAGTAAATCAAACAAAGCATATACACCAAACCCTATCCAGATGGCAAATACATAAAATGACCCTACCAGCGCATAATCTCGCTCTCTTGGTTCAAAAGGTCTTTCATTAAGGTAAATTTTTAGTGCTAAACCTGTAAATAAGAAAAAAATGAGCAAAACCCAGAATTTTTTCTTATCTCTTTGTAGCATAAATACAAAACCAATTAACCCTAGTAGTAATGGTAAGAAGTAGTAGGTGTTGCGAGCCTTATTTTTAAGAGCATCACTAGGTAAATTGTCTTGAGACCCTAATCGAATTTCATCAATAAATTTAATACCACTAAGCCAATTTCCTTCTAAATCGGTTAGTTTACCTTGGTTGTCATCTTGTCGGCCAACAAAATTCCACATAAAATAACGCCAGTACATATATCCCATTTGGTAATCAAATAAATATACTACGTTATCCCCAAAAGAGGGTTTTTCTACATTGATATAATTACCAAACGATTGTAAAAATTTATTATAATCATCATTATCCAATTTTCCTGTAGCATATTCTCTTCTAAATTGAGTAACGGCATTAAGTAATTCTTCTTCACCTTGATACTCGGGCTTGATTGTAAATTTAATTGGCCCGGTAAACTCCATATAATTAGCAATATGCTCTGTGCTCCACATTCTTGGTAAAATGGCTTTATGTGCATCATCAAGATTTTGTTTTGCATTTTTCCAATCGTTAACTATAATATATTTTCCGGTTTTAAGATCTTTTTCATATTTCGGTTTGCCATCTTCATATGGATTGTTCTCATCCAGACCGGCATAGATTTCTGTAAATTGAGGCCCATAAAAAAGATGGGTTTCTGGGTATTGTTCTAAGTTATAATATGCCAGAAGCTCTCTTGCGTTATTGGGATTATTTTCATTAATTACAGTTCCGGCATTTGCTCGTATAGGTAACATAACCCAGCTAGAAAATCCTATTAGGATAAACATAACACATAATAACAATGTGTTTAATTGTGGGTAATTTTTTTTACGAGTGTATTTTATACCAAAATAAAAAGCTGCAGCGATTATTAATCCGGCAATAATGGTTCCTGAATTAAAAGGCATACCTATAGAATTAACAAAAAAGACTTCGGCTGCACCAAAGAATTTAAGTGTAGAAGGTAATAGGAGTTTAAAAATAAACAATAATATAGCTACAACAGTGATATTGGCAACAATGAAATTTCTAATAGTAATTTCTTTGTAATTTTTGAAATAATATAATAGCCCTATTGCAGGAATAGAGAGTAATCCCATAAAGTGAACACCGAAAGATAGTCCTACAATAAAAGAGATTAATAGTAGCCATTTATTACCTCTAGAGGTATGCATGTCTCGTTCCCATAATAATCCAAGATAGAAAAGAACAGATAAAATACAGGTGGCCATTGCATATACTTCGGCTTCTACAGCATTAAACCAAAAGCTATCTGTAAAGGAAAAGGCGAGAGCCCCTACCATACCACTACCTAGAATAGCCATTGCTTTACCTTGTGTTAATTCTTCATCTTTAACGATTACTTTTTTGACAAGAATGGTGATCGACCAAAACATAAAAAGGATCGTAAATGCACTTGCAAACGCAGAAGTCATATTTACCATTAATGCAATTTGTGTGGGATTTGATGCAAAAGCAGAAGCAAAAGCTCCAATCATTTGAAACAATGGTGCCCCTGGTGGATGGCCAACTTGTAGTTTTGAAGAGGTGGCAATATATTCTCCTGCATCCCAAAAACTAGCAGTGGGTTCTACCGTCATTGCGTAAACGCATAAAGCGATGGTAAAAACAATCCATCCTAATATTTTATTCCACTTGGTAAAGTTGAATGTGCTCATAAGATTTATTCAGTTATATAACGTGTGGCGAATTTAATAATAAAAATACTTTAACCTTAGTTTTTTTAGGAAACGCTTAACAGAAGTTTATATTTTAGGTATATAACAACTGTTTTGTAGATAGATTATTGATTTAATAGAATAAATTTTAAAAAATGTTTGCAGAGCCAAAAGAAAATTTTAAATTTGCACCCGCAAACACGTATTGGCCTATGGTGTAACTGGCAACACGTCTGGTTTTGGTCCAGAAGAGTCTAGGTTCGAGCCCTAGTAGGCCAACAAAAAAGGAGCAAATTTATTTGCTCCTTTTTTATTTTTAGCAGTATGAAGCTATTAAATTTTAAAAGTGAGCACTGGTCTTTTTGCATGATTTACAACGTCTTCCCCTAAACTTCCGTTAATAAAGTGTGATATTCCTTTTCTGCCATGAGTGCTAATGCCGATCATACCTGCATTGATAGAGTCAGCAAAATTAAGTATTCCTTTTTCTACGGTATTGTCGTTATAGATATTTAAGCTATAGTCCTCTATGGCTAGATTAGAGATCATATTATTCATCTTTTCTTCGGTTTCATAAGTGGTTTTAAATCCATTAGCTGTATTTATCCATACTAAATGAAGTTTTGCTTGAATAGATTTAGAAAAATCGTGTGCTGCTAAAAGACATGGCTTATCTTCATCATCAAAATTTGTAGCATATACAAAGTCATTAATTCCAAAAATATCACAATCTTCTTTGATGACTAATACTGGTTTTTTTGATGTCCTTACCACTTTTTCTGCATTAGAGCCTATAAACAATTCTTCAAAACCAGAGGAGCCATGAGATCCCATAATGATGATATCTATATCATTTTTGGTGCTCGAATTAATAATTCCATGTAATACATCTTCAAAATTTACAGTCTCAATGACGTCAATATCTTTTAAATAGCCCTGATTTAATACTTCTTCAAACTTTTTATGGGTTTGTTTCATAAAAAAAACGGCCTCTGGTGCAGGTCCTGGTGCTCCAGAAGACATTAAATCTGTAAGATGCATAGGGAGTTCTAAAATATGTAACAGATAGATTTTGGCATTATTTTTTTTTGCTATTTGAGCGGCTACTTTTAGTGCACTTTCGGCTTGTTTAGAAAAATCTGTTGGAACTAGTATACTTTTAATCATAATACTGCTTTTTTGAAATATGTTATTCGTTTATCACTTTGAATTTAGAACATATTGATGGTTATATGGTTTAAGTAAGAAGCTGTTTGTATAGTATATCTTAAATTTACGAATAAATTCATTCTTAGCGATATTTTGTATATAAGATATTATTACTATCTTTGCACCGTTGAAATTAAAAAACCAGGATGAGGGGACGAGAAGTCCCCTCTTTTTATCTATTTATGTCATTAAAAGACAAAGTTCAGAATTTATTAGAGGGGGCACTTCAAGAAAATCCGTCCTTATTTCTAATTGAAAGTAAAATTCATCCCGACAATAGTATTGAAATTATTATTGATGGGGATAATGGTGTGAAAGTAGAAGATTGTATCGCTGTGAGCAGGGCAATTGAGCACAATTTAGATAGAGAAGAAGAAGACTTCTCTCTTCAGGTGATGTCTTCTGGCGTTTCTGAAGGCCTGAAACATGTTCGGCAATACAAAAAGAATGTGGGGAGAAAACTTAAGGTAAAAACAACCAAAGAAACGATCGAAGGAGAGCTGATCTCGGCGACCGAAGATGCAGTTGTCTTAACGTGGAAAACACGAGAGCCTAAGCCAGTAGGTAAAGGTAAAGTAACCGTTACTAAAGAAGCTAATATAGCTTATGAAAATATTGTAGAAGCAAAAGTTATGATAACATTTTAATTATAATATATTGATATGGAAAATATCGCATTAATAGAATCATTTTCAGAATTCAAGGATGATAAATTTATAGATCGTGTTACTTTAATGTCGATCTTAGAAGATGTATTTAGGAATGCTCTAAAGAAGAAGTTTGGTAGTGATGACAATTTCGATATCATTATAAATCCTGATAAAGGAGATTTAGAAATTTGGAGAAACCGTATTGTAGTAGGAGATGGCGAAGTTGAAGACGGTAATCAAGAGATATCACTAACTGAAGCACAAAAAATAGAGCCTGATTTTGAGGTAGGTGAAGACGTATCAGAAGAAGTTAAACTCATAGATTTAGGAAGACGTTCTATATTGGCATTGCGCCAGAATTTGATTTCTAAAATCCATGAACACGACAATACTAATATTTATAAACAGTTTAAAGAACTAGAAGGAGAAATTTATACTGCAGAAGTTCATCATATTCGTCATAGAGCGATTATCATGTTGGATGACGAAGGTAATGAGATTATATTGCCTAAGGATAGACAAATACCTTCTGATTTTTTCAGAAAAGGAGAAAATGTACGAGGAGTAATCGAATCTGTAGAGCTTAAAGGTAATAAACCATCTATTGTTATGTCTAGAACATCGCCTCTGTTTTTAGAGAAATTGTTCGAATCAGAAATACCAGAAGTGTTTGATGGGTTAATTACAGTTAAAAAAGTAGTTAGAATACCTGGAGAAAAAGCAAAAGTTGCTGTAGATTCGTATGATGACAGAATTGATCCTGTAGGAGCATGTGTTGGTATGAAAGGTTCTCGTATACATGGTATCGTAAGAGAATTAGGTAATGAAAATATTGATGTTATTAATTATACAAATAATTTACAATTATTTATTACCAGAGCGTTAAGCCCTGCAAAAGTAACTTCTATAAAGATTAATGAAGAGACCAGTCGAGCAGAAGTAATGCTAAGGCCAGAAGAGGTTTCTAAAGCTATTGGTCGAGGAGGTCATAATATTAGGTTAGCTGGGCAACTAACAGGTTATGAGATAGATGTGTTTAGAGAAGGAGTAGAAGAAGATGTAGAACTTACAGAATTTTCTGATGAAATCGACTCATGGATTATTGAAGAATTTTCTAAAATTGGTTTGGATACAGCAAAGAGTATTTTAGAACAGGATATTAGTGATTTAGTAAAGCGAACTGACCTTGAAGAAGAGACGGTAAGCGAAGTGATTAGAATATTAAAATCTGAATTTGAAGATTAATAATCACAATTAATTATATTTGAGCATTAAATAAAAGGCATTTATGGCTGAAGCAGGAACAATGAGACTAAATAAAGTATTACGCGAATTCAATATCTCGCTAGATCGGGCTGTTGACTTTTTGAATTCAAAAGGTCATGAGATAGATGCGCGTCCTACTACGAAAATTTCTTCGGAGATTTATCAGCTCTTGTTTGATGAATTTCAAACGGATAAGAGTAAAAAAGTAGCTTCAAAGGAAGTCGGAGAAGAAAAGAAGAAAGAGAAAGAAGCGTTGCGAGTGCAGATCGAAAATGAACAGGAAGAAAAGCGTAAGCGTGCAGAAGCTCGAGAAGTCGTAAAAGCCAAAGCTCAGTTAAGCGGACCTAAGCAAGTCGGTAAGATTGAATTAGAAGCTGCTAAACAAGAAGATAATACTGCAAAGCCCGAAGAAAAAGCAGTCGAAACTCCTAAGGTAGAAGAGGTAAAAGAAAAGGAAGAAGCAAAAAGCAAAGCTCCAGAAATAGTTTCAAATAGACCTCAGAAAAAAGGAATTAAAATAACGCGACAAGCGCCAAAAGAAATAAAAGAAGAAAAACCTGTAAAGCCTGTAAAGCCTGTTGTGAGTAAAGATAAGCCTGAAACTCCAGCGCCAGAAGTGGAAGCTGAAGTTTCTGTAGAACCAGAAAAGGTTAAAACTCAGTATAAAAAATTAGATGGCCCTAATTTTACAGGTCAGAAAATTGACTTAACTCAGTTTAAAAAACCAGCGAAAAAGAAAGAAGATAAATCTGATAAGAAATCTTCGAATGCAGGTGATGCAGCAAAGAAACGCCGACGAAGAATTAGTAAAGAAGGAGGTGGTGCTCAAGGATCTGGCGGCGGTAGACCAGGAGGTCAGTCTGGTGGTGGTAACCGAGGTGGAAACAGAGGAAGAGGACCTGCAAAAGGTAAACGACCTGCTATTGTAAAAGAAGAGCCAAGTGAAGAAGAAGTACAAAAACAAGTACGAGAAACTCTTGAAAAATTACAAGGAAAATCTAATAAGTCAAAAGCGGCTAAGTATCGTAGAGATAAGAGAGATCAGCACCGTCAGAAAGCAGAAGATGATGTAGCACAACAAGAACAAGAAAGTAAAGTGCTTAAGGTAACAGAATTTGTTACAGCTTCTGAGGTTGCTACAATGATGAATGTGCCAACCACCGATATTATTTCGGCTTGTATGTCATTAGGAATAATGGTGACAATGAATCAGCGTTTAGATGCGGAAACTCTTTCTATTGTAGCAGATGAATTTGGTTATGAGGTTAATTTTGTAACTGCAGATATCGAGGAGTCTATAGAAGAAATTGTAGATGCTCCCGAAGATTTAGAAGAAAGAGCACCAATTGTAACTGTAATGGGACATGTTGATCATGGTAAAACATCTCTACTTGATTATATTCGAGAAGAAAATGTAATAGCTGGTGAGAGTGGTGGGATTACCCAGCACATTGGAGCCTATGGAGTACAGTTAGAAAATGGACAAAAAATAGCATTTTTAGATACACCTGGTCACGAAGCGTTTACCGCAATGCGTGCACGTGGTGCACAAGTAACAGATTTAGCTATTATTGTGATTGCGGCAGATGATGATGTGATGCCACAGACCAAAGAAGCGATTAGTCATGCTCAGGCAGCAGGAGTTCCTATTGTGTTTGCTATTAATAAGGTAGATAGGCAAGAAGCAAATCCTGAAAAGATAAAAGAAAAACTAGCTTCTATGAATTTATTAGTAGAAGATTGGGGAGGAAAAATCCAATCCCATGATATTTCTGCTAAAACTGGATTAGGAGTTAAAGAATTACTTGAAAAAGTACTTCTTGAAGCTGAGATACTAGAGCTTAAAGCAAATCCAGATCGATTAGCGTCGGGTACAGTTGTCGAAGCATTTTTAGATAAAGGGCGTGGTTATGTATCTACTATTTTAGTACAAACAGGTACGCTTAAAATAGGAGATTATGTTCTTGCAGGTAAAAATAGCGGTAAGATTAAGGCGATGCAGGATGAACGAGGAAATAGCGTAAAAGAAGCAGGACCTTCTACACCTGTTTCAATTCTTGGATTAGATGGTGCTCCACAAGCGGGGGATAAGTTTAGTGTGTTAGAAGATGAGCGAGAAGCTAAGGATATTGCTTCAAAACGAGCACAATTACATAGAGAGCAATCTGTACGTACACAACGACATATTACACTAGATGAGATCGGACGTCGAATAGCATTAGGAGATTTTAAAGAACTTAATATTATTCTTAAAGGAGATGTTGATGGTTCTGTAGAGGCATTAACAGATTCGTTCCAGAAATTGTCTACAGAAGAAATTCATGTAAATATCATTCATAAAGCAGTAGGAGCAATTACAGAAAGTGATGTGTTGCTGGCATCTGCATCTGATGCGATTATTATTGGATTTAATGTTAGACCGGCGGGTAATGCCAGACAGGTTGCAGATAAAGAAGAAATTGATATCAGAACATATTCGATTATCTACGATGCTATTAATGATCTTAAAGATGCAATGGAAGGAATGCTTTCTCCGGTAATGAAAGAAGAAGTTACGGGAACTGCAGAAATTAGAGAAACATTTAAGATATCTAAAGTTGGTACAATTGCTGGATGTATGGTTCTTACAGGTAAACTTTTCAGAAATTCTGGCGTACGCTTGATTCGAGAAGGTGTTGTAGTGTATACTGGTGAGTTTGCTTCTTTAAAAAGATTTAAAGATGATGTAAAAGAAGTAGCAAAAGGATATGACTGTGGTCTGCAAATTAAAAACTATAATGATATTAAAGAAGGTGATATAGTAGAGGCTTATCAAGAAGTAGCCGTAAAGAAGAAACTATAAGATCTAGAATAATTTAGTAAATAATAATAAAACCCGATGTGAAAACATCGGGTTTTATTATTTATGAATAAGAAAGAAGAGTCTTTATTTTTTTTCTGGTCTAAATATGAATGCATTAGGGAATTTGGTGTGTACCTCTTTTAATGCTCTGTCAGCTTCAAGTCTTGTGCGATAGTTTCCCATCCATACTTTATAATTAGGTGTTTCCCATTGGATCGACGAGCTCCATTTCGGAAAAGCTTCTTTTGAAGCTCTTATTATTTCATTTGCCTTATTTAAATTACCATAATATAGCTGAATCTTATAGCGGTCACTAAATTCTCCATCTTTTTCCATCTTAGATTTTATGTCAAGAAGCATTTTTATTCGTGGATCTTGATTGATAGTTACAGACGCTTCTGGTTGTGGTAATATATTTACAGGTACAAAATCAGGCTGATTTGGAGTTCCAGGAGTGATATTTGTGGTCTCCTGAGCGGTTAAAGTGCTGGTAATTATAAGGTAAAAACCAAACAGAAAAATATGGTTTGTGGTGTTTAACATTCTCATTACAAATTGATTTGATGCAAAGGTAAAGTTTAATAACTCAAAATCATTAAAAAATATTATTTAGAATTGTTATAAATTAACAGTTAACGGTTCTCTAACATTTCCAAAATCGACTAATTATAGTACTTTTGTCGTCGAATTAAAAGTGCCGGTTTTATATCTTTTTTAAGATATTAATGAAAAAACCATACCAAAATTAAGACGATAATTCTACTTGATAATATGAAACAGGTGAAACACCGAAATTCAGCCTCTAAAATCCTAATCCTAGGAACTGTTTTTTTATTTACTTTTTTTAACCCTGTCTTTGGGCAGGATGAAGCGGCTGTTGATAACGCTGCTGTAACTGAAGCTTCGTCTGGAGGAGATGTAGCTAAGGGAGAAGAGTTGTTTAAATCACTTTGTGCAGCTTGTCATAAGCGTTATAAAAAAGCAGTTGGTCCTGCTCTTTTTGGAGTTGCTGATAAGTATGACAAAGCATGGTTATATTCATGGATAAAGAATAGTGCAGCTATGGTCGCTTCTGGTGATGCTCAAGCTGTTGCTATTTTTGAAGAGTATAATAAGACTGCAATGAATGCTTTTCCGCAGTTAACAGATGGTGATATTGATAATATTTTGGCTTATGTAATGGAGCCTAAGGCTGATCCGCCACCACAAACTATAGGAAAGGAAACTGAGACTACAGGAGGAGGTGTTTCTTCTAATGTGATTTTAGCAATATTGGCATTAGTGTTTTTGATGCTGGTTGTGGTTTTATTCCTTGTTAATAAAACATTAAGAAGCTTTGCAGAGGCTAATAATGTAGAGTTGCCACAAGCAGAGGAAAGAACTCCAATCTGGAAAGCATTTATTCAAAACCAATTCTTGGTTATGGTTACTGCTATTTTCTTGTTGCTTGCGAGTGGTTACTTTGTATATGGATACTTTATGCAGATAGGAGTTGATCAAGGATATCAACCTGTTCAACCCATACACTATTCTCATAAAATTCACGCGGGTGATAATAAGATAGAATGTAAATATTGTCACTCTTCTGCAAGAGTTAGTAAAACATCGGGAATTCCTTCTCTTAATGTTTGTATGAACTGTCATAAGTCTATTAGTGAGGTAGCTGATGCTACTGCGACAGAAGAATACTCTAAAGAATTTTATGATGGTGAGATTCAAAAATTATACAAAGCAGTAGGTTGGGATACTGATACACAAGCATATACTGGTGACACTAAGCCTGTAAAATGGGTTCGTATTCATAACCTTCCTGATTTTGCATACTTTAATCACTCTCAGCACGTAAGTGTTGCAGGAGTAGAATGCCAGACATGTCACGGTCCGGTAGAGGAAATGGAAATTATGTATCAGCATGCTCCGCTTACTATGGGGTGGTGTATTAATTGTCATAGAGAGACCAATGTAAAAGTTGCTGATAATAAGTATTATGAGAAAATTCATAAAGAACTTTCTAAAAAATATGGTGTTGATCAATTGACAGCTGCTCAAATGGGTGGTCTGGAATGTGGTAAATGTCATTATTAATAATAAAACAATTGTTTTTCGTAAACGGAAGAATAGTAAGAAGCTAATATCAATTATATATGTCATCAAACAAGAAATACTGGAAAAGTGTTGAAGAGCTAAACGAAAATAGCTCTATTGTTGAGGCGCTACAACAAAACGAATTCGTTAAGGAGATTCCTACGGATGAGTTTTTAGGTGATAAGTCATCATTAGAAAATTCATCGACTTCTCGTCGTGATTTTCTTAAATATGTAGGTTTTAGTACAGCTGCTGCTTCATTAGCAGCATGTGAAGGCCCTGTTAAAAAATCAATACCTTACGTAGTACAGCCAGATAGAATAGTGCCTGGAGTTGCTAACTATTATGCTACTACAATAGCAGATGGGTATGATTTTGCTAGTGTTTTAATAAAAACCAGAGAAGGTCGACCTATTAAAGTAGAAAATAATAATCTAGCAACATCTAATGGTGATGCAAATGCTAGAGTTCACGCTTCAGTATTATCATTATATGATAGTTCTCGTCTTCAAGGACCTAAAAAAGGGACAGAAGATATTAGTTGGGATGAGCTGGATAAAGAAATAGGCACCAAGTTAAATAGCCTTGGAGGTAAGCAAATTGTTTTATTAACTCAAACATATGCCAGTCCATCTACATCAAAATTGATTTCAGAATTTAGGGCAAAATATCAAAACGTTAAACACGTAGTATACGATGCTATTTCTAACAGTGAGGCTTTGGATGCATATCAAATGATGTATGGAGAAAGAGCTCTTGCAGATTATGATTTTTCTAAGGCAAATACAGTAGTAAGTATTGGTGCTGACTTTTTGGGAGATTGGCAAGGAGGAGGATATGATAGCGGTTATGCTAAAGGACGTATTCCGAAAAACGGAAAAATGTCTAAGCATACCCACTTTGAGGCAAATATGTCTTTAACTGGAGCTAATGCAGATAGAAGAATACAAGCTACTCCGTCACAACAAAAACAAGTGCTTGCTGCACTATACAAATATGTAACGGGATCTGGTTCTAAAGGAGCTTTAGATTCTAAACTGGATGCAGAAGTAGTTAAAGCTGCTAAGCAGATTCAAAAAGCGGGAAGCAATGCTATAGTAGTTACAGGGATTCAGGATGTTGATGCACAATTAGTAGTTTTAGAAATTAATAAAGCAATACAGAGTAAAGCTTTTAATAAAAATACTCCGCGTACAATACGTCAAGGAGATGCTAAAGCAGTTGCTCAATTGGTAAAAGATATGAATGCAGGACGCGTTGGTGGTTTGCTAATTGCTGGTGTTAATCCGGTATATTCATTACCAAATGCAAATGAATTTAAAAGTGGTCTTGAAAAAGTAGATATATCTGTAGCATTTAGTATGCATAATGATGCTACGGCTGAGTTGTGTAACTATATTGCAACAACACCTCACTATTTAGAATCTTGGGGAGATGTTGAGTTAAAAAAAGGAAGCTACAGCTTAATACAACCAACTATTCGACCATTATTTGATGCAAGACAGTTTCAAGAAACATTATTAAAATGGACAGGTAATTCATCTACCTACCTTGATTATATAAAAAGTGCATGGACGGGTATTCTTGGAGGTACTTCCTGGAATCAAGCTCTTCATGATGGGGTATTGGTAAAACCAACACTTCCAAAACAAGAATTAGTAGATGCACTTGAAGCACCAGAAGGAGATGTGGCTGATATAGAAGCTGCTCCAGTGCCAACTTCGGCAGGACCAGATGTTGGTGCTGCATCGAGAAGACTTTCTGTTTCGAAATCAAATGGAATAGAACTTACATTATATACAAAAATAGCATTAGGAGATGGTCAACAGGCTAATAACCCTTGGCTACAAGAAATGCCTGATCCTATTACCAGAGCATCTTGGGATAATTACTTAACAGTTTCTAGAGCAGATGCTGCCGAGCTAGGATTAGCCAACGAAAATGTTGCAAATGGAGCCTTAAATGGGAGCTATGCAAAAGTAATGGTAGGAGAAGCTGAAGTTATTGTTCCGGTAATTATTCAACCAGGACAAGCCAAAGGTTCTGTTGGATTGGCTTTAGGGTATGGTAAGTCTAAAGGGCTTAAAAAAGATATGATAGTAGGAATAAATGCCTACCCTTTATATCAAAACCTTAATGCAGTACAAAACGTTTCAATTACGGCTGCAGAAGGAGTGCATGAGTTTGCTTGTGTACAATTACATAATACATTAATGGGTCGTGGCGATATTGTAAAAGAAACGACTCTCGAAATATTCAATACAAAAGATAAGCACGATTGGAACGCAATTCCTGAAGTGAGTAAAAATCATATAGAATATGAAGTTACTTCTCCAGAAGTTGATCTTTGGGATGAATTTGATCGTTCTGTAGGACATCATTTTAATCTTTCAATAGATTTAAATGCTTGTACAGGATGTGGTGCTTGTGTGATTGCATGTCATGCAGAGAATAATGTACCTGTTGTAGGTAAGTCAGAAATACGTAGATCTCGTGATATGCACTGGTTACGTATTGATCGTTACTATTCTTCTCAAGATAGTTTTGAAGGAGATAACAATAAGAAAGATGCAATAGCAGGTTTAGGAAGTTCCTTATCAGAGTTTGGTGAGATGGAAAATCCATCAGATAATCCTCAGGTAGTATTCCAACCAGTAATGTGTCAGCACTGTAACCATGCTCCATGTGAGACCGTGTGCCCTGTTGCTGCTACATCACATGGTAGACAAGGACAAAACCATATGGCATATAACCGTTGTGTGGGTACAAGATACTGTGCTAACAACTGTCCGTATAAAGTACGTAGGTTTAACTGGTTCTTGTATAACAACAATGATGAGTTTGATTATCACATGAATAATGATTTAGGTAGAATGGTACTTAATCCTGATGTTACTGTACGTTCTAGAGGGGTTATGGAAAAATGTTCTATGTGTATTCAAATGACGCAAAAAACTATTTTGGATGCAAAACGAGATGGTAGAGAAGTTAAGGATGGAGAATTCCAAACAGCTTGTTCTGCAGCTTGTTCATCAGGTGCTATGGTATTTGGTGATGTCAATGATAAAGATAGTGAAGTAGCTAAACTTAAAGAGGATGATCGTATGTATCACTTACTAGAGCATGTTGGGACTAAGCCTAACGTTATGTATCATACCAAAGTAAGAAATACTACGGAAGCTTAATTAACTAATTAAAGAATCAATTCAATTATAAAGGATTATGTCTCATTACGAAGCACCTATAAGAAAACCTTTAGTAACCGGTGATAAAACATACCATGATGTAACTTTGGATGTAGCAGCGGCGGTAGAAGGAAAAGCAAATAAATCTTGGTGGATTGTCTTTTCTATTTCACTTATTGCTTTCCTTTGGGGGATAGGGTGTATTATTTACACAATATCTACAGGGATAGGAACCTGGGGATTAAACAAAACAGTAGGATGGGCTTGGGATATCACCAACTTTGTTTGGTGGGTAGGTATCGGTCACGCCGGAACCTTGATTTCAGCAGTACTACTGTTATTTCGTCAGAAATGGAGAATGGCAATTAACCGTTCTGCAGAAGCGATGACGATTTTTGCCGTTATTCAAGCAGGATTATTCCCGATTATTCACATGGGACGTCCTTGGTTGGCATATTGGGTATTACCAATACCAAACCAGTTTGGATCACTATGGGTAAATTTTAACTCACCATTACTATGGGATGTATTTGCAATCTCTACGTACCTTTCTGTATCACTGGTATTCTGGTGGACTGGATTGCTACCAGATTTTGCAATGATTAGAGACCGAGCGATAACTCCATTTACAAAAAAAATATATGGCCTTCTATCTTTTGGATGGAGTGGAAGAGCAAAAGACTGGCAACGTTTTGAAGAAGTATCTTTAGTACTTGCAGGTTTAGCTACACCATTAGTACTTTCTGTACATACCATTGTATCATTTGATTTTGCTACCTCGGTAATCCCGGGATGGCATACCACGATATTTCCACCATATTTTGTGGCTGGAGCCGTTTTCTCTGGATTCGCTATGGTGAATACGCTGCTTATTATAATGAGAAAAGTATCAAACCTAGAAAACTATATCACCATTTTACATATAGAATTGATGAATATTGTTATCATGATTACTGGTTCTATTGTTGGTGTTGCCTATATAACAGAGCTATTTGTAGCCTGGTATTCTGGAGTTGAATACGAACAATATGCGTTCCTTAACAGAGCAACAGGGCCATATTGGTGGGCATATTGGGCGATGATGACATGTAACGTGTTCTCACCTCAGTTTATGTGGTTCCCAAAATTAAGAAGAAGTATAATGTTCTCTTTCTTTATCTCTATTGTAGTAAACATAGGGATGTGGTTTGAACGTTTTGTGATCATTGTAACATCACTTCATAGAGATTATTTACCATCATCATGGACAATGTTCTCTCCTACCTTTGTAGATATAGGAATATTTATAGGAACAATTGGATTCTTCTTTGTCTTATTCTTATTATACTCTCGTACGTTCCCTGTAATAGCACAGGCAGAAGTGAAATCAATTCTGAAATCTTCTGGAGAAAAATATAAAAAACTAAGAGAAGCCGGAAAAGATCACAGAGATGAGTTACCTAAAGGTAAAGCAGAAGTGGTGAAAGAAAAATCCGCAAAGAAAAAGACCAAAACCAAAGTAGAAGCAAGTGAAGAAGATATCAATAGTCTATTGGGGAACCTGGGGACATTTGATCCGTCAACACAAACTGCTGATGATCTTAAAAAAGTTAACGGTATCGGGCCAGTAATGGAAAAGAAACTTAATGAGATCGGAATATTTACTTTTGACCAAGTAAGTAAAATGACTGAAACTGAATACGATTTATTAGATAATATCACTGGATCTTTCCCTGGTAGAGCACAACGCGATGATTGGGCTGGTCAGGCAGAAAAACTTAAAAATAACTAGAAGTATGGCATCAAAAGTTATACATGCATTATATATAGACGACGATATCCTGATGGATGCTGTCAAGAAAGTTCGTGCAGAGCATTATCATATCGAAGAGGTATATACTCCTTTTCCAGTTCATGGACTAGATAAAGCGATGGGGTTACCTCATACACGATTAGCAATTACATCCTTTATGTATGGTTGTGTTGGACTAACAGTTGCAATTTTGATGATGAATTATATCATGATCGAAGATTGGCCTCAAGATATTGGGGGTAAGCCTAGCTTTAGCTATATCGAAAATATGCCAGCATTTGTTCCGATTATGTTTGAGCTTACCGTGTTCTTTGCAGCCCATTTAATGGTGATTACTTTTTATATGAGAAGTAAATTATGGCCATTTAAAAAAGCCGAAAATCCTGATGTAAGAACTACAGATGATCATTTCTTAATGGAAGTAGATGCAGGAAATCACGATGTTGATCAACTTGCTAGCTTTTTGGGTGATACCGGAGCAGTAGAAATTAAAGTAATAGATAAGGAAGAAGATAACCATTAGTAATAATGAAGAATACTATAAAAATATTAGCAGTGGCAGTAGTGATGATTTGCGTTGTTTCTTGTAAAAAAGATTCAAAACCTAATTATCAATTTATGCCTAATATGTATGAACCTATAAGTTATGAAACTTATGGTGACTACGGTATTTTTCCTGACGGTCAGGAAGCCATGTTACCTGCCGAAGGCTCAATACCAAGAGGATGGATGCCATATGATTTTGAGAATTCACAAGAAGGTTATTTACTTGCTAAGGACACTTTAAAGAATCCAATTCGATATACAAAAGAAAATGAAGATGCCGGAAAAGAATTGTATGACATCTATTGTGCAATTTGCCATGGAGGAAAAGGAGATGGAAAAGGACCTTTGGTACAAAGAGAAAAGATTTTAGGAGTTCCAAGTTATGATGATATTGGTAGAGCAATTACAGAAGGAAGTATTTATCATGTAATGTATTACGGAATCAACTCTATGGGATCGTATGCATCTCAAACTAATGAGCATGAACGTTGGCAGATTGTTCAATATGTACAAAAATTAAAGGCTGACCTCGAAGGGAAAACCCCTCGAATAGATACAGATGCTATTCCTGCTGTTGTAGAGACAAAAGTAGAAGAACAGCATGAATCAACAGAAGATCATAGTAACGCACACTAGTGCACTAGTAAAAAAGTTAAGAATAACGATATTATAAAGATATGTATACGCTATCAAATAGATTAAGATTATTTTCTATCATCCTTATGGTTGTAGGTCTTGTAGGTCTTATTATTGGATTTGGACAAAGACCTGGATCTGTAGAAGAGGTAAAAGAAATGATGGCAGCGCACGACGCTCATGGAGGTGGTCATGGTGAATCACAAGTAGCAGAGAGCAGTCATGGTAAAGGACACGGAGAAGAAGATGCTCATGGAGGAGATGCACACTATGAACATGTATTACACCAATTACAAAATAAGCCTTGGGCTTCATTGTATGTAGCAGCATTCTTCTTTTTTATGATAGCACTTGGAGTATTGGCATTTTATGCAATACAATTTGCATCACAGGCAGGGTGGTCTCCAGTACTTTTTAGAGTAATGGAAGCGATAACAGCATATTTGGTGCCAGGAGGAATTATCCTTTTGGTAATTTTAGCATTATCAGGATTCCATGTTAATCACTTATTTGTATGGGCAGATCCAGAAGTTGTAGCTCATGATGCATTAATCCAAGGAAAATCTGGCTGGTTAAATAGTTGGGGGTTCATTATCAGAGCTGTTATCTTTTTAGGAGGATGGTTACTATATCGTCATTTCGCTGTTAAATATTCAAGAAAACAGGACGAAGATACAGAAGGGAATAAGTGGTATAAAAAGAGCTTTAAGATATCTGCAGGATTCTTAGTGTTTTTTATCTATACAGAATCTATGGCATCTTGGGATTGGATTATGAGTTTTGATCCACACTGGTTCAGTACCTTATTTGGATGGTATGTATTTGCAAGTTTATTTGTTTCTGGTATTACTACGATCGCTTTGATAAGTATTTACCTAAAATCTAAAGGATATTTAGAATTTGTAAATAATAGCCATATTCATGACCTGGCTAAGTTTATGTTTGGGATCAGTATCTTCTGGACATATCTTTGGTTCTCTCAGTTTATGTTGATATGGTATTCTAATATACCAGAAGAGGTGACTTATTTTATTACTCGTATTGAGGATTATAAACTTCCATTTTTTGGAATGTTAGTAATGAATTTTATTTTCCCAATATTGGTATTAATGAATAGTGATTTTAAACGTGTAAACTGGTTTGTTGTAATGGCAGGTATTGTTATTCTTTGTGGTCATTATATCGATGTTTATAACATGGTAATGCCTGCAACAGTTGGCGAATCATGGTTTATAGGTATTAGTGAAATAAGTGCTGTGTCATTGTTTTTAGGACTATTTTTATTCGTAGTCTTTAGAGCATTAACAAAAGCTCCATTATTGCCTAAAGGAAACCCTTATATAGAGGAAAGTAAACATTTCCATTATTAAAATTTGAATTGTAAAAAAAGAAGATAGATAAAAATGACTGTATTCTTAACCTTAGTAGTTATAGCACTTTTTGGAATCACGTTGTGGCAAATGTCAAAGATATTGAAATTGTCTCAAGCTAAAACAGATAACTCTCAAGTAGCAAACGACAAAGACAATAATTTACAAGGTAAGCTTATGCTTGCATTTGTAATATTTCTTTATCTGCTTACCATATATTGTTTTGTACAATATGACTCATATTTTCTTCCAGAATCAGCTTCTGAGCACGGTGTTGATTATGATAGATTAATGTTGATCTCGATGGTATTGATTATGATTGTACAGATCCTTACACAGGGATTGTTACATTTCTTTTCATATAAGTATCGAGGTAAAAAAGAAAATAAAGCATTATTCTTTGCTGATAATGATAAATTAGAATTTATCTGGACCATTATACCGGTTATTGTACTCGCTGGATTAATTATATATGGATTGTTTACATGGACCGATATCATGAATATTGATGAAGAAGATGGAGATCCATTAATTGTTGAGTTATACGCGTATCAATTTGACTGGCGTGCTCGATACTCTGGAGAGGATAATGAATTAGGTAAAGCTAATGTTCGTTATATAGAAGGAATCAACACCTTAGGTCTAGATGTGTCCGATACCTACGGAAAGGATGATAAAATTACTAACGAATTACATTTACCTGTAAATAGAAAGGTTATTTTTAAAATGCGCTCTCAGGATGTATTACATTCTGCATACATGCCATTTTTTAGAGCACAGATGAATGTTGTACCGGGTATGATTACAGAGTTTGCTTATACACCAACTGTTACTTCTGAAGAAATGAGAAACAGTGAGTTTATGGTAGAGAAAGTAACTACGATTAATAAAATCAGAAGAGAAAAAAGCAAGAAACTGGTAGCTGCAGGAGATGAAGCTTTAGAAGAATATACATTCGAATACTATTTGTTGTGTAATAAGATATGTGGAGTATCGCATTATAATATGCAAATGAAGATTATAGTAGAATCTGAAGAAGATTATAAGGCATGGTTAAAAACACAGCCTACCTTTGGAGAGCAATTATCAGCCCAAGCAAGCAACTAAGAAAGAAGAAAATTAATATATTATATTAAAAAGAAATAGCGTTATGTCAGTAACTCAAGGAGATAACCACGATCACGATCACGACGATCACGGACATCATAAAGAAACATTTATTACCAAATATATTTTTAGTCAGGATCACAAGATGATCTCTAAGCAGTACTTGATTACTGGTTTGATTATGGGTATTATTGGTATTGCAATGTCTTTATTGTTTAGAATGCAATTGGCATGGCCAGACCACCAATTTACTATTTATGAAATTTTATTAGGTAAATTTGGTGAGGATGGAGTTATGGATCCGGGGATATACCTGGCTTTGGTAACAATACATGGTACTATAATGGTATTTTTTGTGTTGACAGCAGGATTGAGTGGAACCTTTAGTAACCTTCTTATTCCATTACAGATTGGAGCTCGTGATATGGCCTCTGGATTCTTAAATATGATATCATACTGGTTATTCTTTTTAAGTAGTGTTATTATGGTATTGTCGTTATTTGCAGAAGCAGGACCCGCATCTGCAGGATGGACAATTTACCCTCCGCTAAGTGCATTACCACAAGCTATAGGAGGTTCAGGAACAGGGATGACATTATGGTTAGTTTCTATGGCGATATTTATTGCCTCTTCTTTACTCGGTTCTTTGAATTATGTAGTAACAGTAATCAACTTACGAACCAAAGGAATGTCAATGACTCGTTTACCTTTGACCATATGGGCATTCTTCGTAACAGCTATAATTGGTATTGTTTCGTTTCCGGTATTATTATCAGCAGCATTACTGTTAATTATGGATAGAAGTTTTGGTACTTCTTTCTATTTAAGTGATATTTATATACAAGGAGAAGTACTGCATAACCAAGGTGGTTCGCCAGTTCTTTTTGAACATTTATTCTGGTTCTTAGGACACCCAGAAGTATATATTGTATTACTACCTGCTTTAGGTATTACCTCAGAGATTATAGCTACAAATGCCCGTAAACCTATATTTGGATATCGTGCGATGGTTGCTTCTATTTTAGCAATTGCATTCTTATCTACAATTGTTTGGGGTCACCATATGTTTGTATCTGGTATGAATCCTTTCTTAGGTTCTGTATTTACATTTACAACTTTATTGATTGCTATCCCTTCAGCAGTAAAAGCATTTAATTATATTACCACCCTATGGAAAGGTAACCTGCAGTTTAATCCTGCAATGTTATTCTCAATAGGATTAGTATCAACATTTATTACAGGAGGTCTTACAGGAATTATCCTTGGAGATAGCACATTAGATATTAATGTTCATGATACTTATTTTGTAGTAGCACATTTTCACCTGGTGATGGGAATTTCAGCACTATATGGATTATTCGCAGGAGTATACCATTGGTTCCCTAAGATGTATGGTAAGATGATGAATAAGAACTTAGGATATGTGCATTTTTGGGTTACTGCTATCGGAGCATATGGAGTATTCTTTCCAATGCACTTTGTAGGAATGGCAGGATTACCAAGACGTTACTATACCAATTCTAATTTCCCATATTTTGATGACTTAACAGATACTAATGTATTGATTACAGCTTTTGCTTTTTTAGCAGCTGCAGGACAGTTAGTCTTCTTGTATAATTTTATAAGCTCTATTTTCTACGGAAAGAAGGCAGTTCAGAACCCATGGAAATCGAATACTTTAGAATGGACTACACCAGTGGAGCATATGCATGGTAACTGGCCAGGAGAAATTCCTCATGTACACAGATGGCCTTATGACTATAGTAAGACAAATGAAAATGGAGAATATGTAATTGCAGGGCAGGATTTTGTCTCTCAGATTATTCCATTACAAGAAGGAGAAGAAGAAATGCATCATTAATCTGATGTTTATAAGATATAAAAAAGCCTTTTCATGAAAATGAAAAGGCTTTTTCTTTTCTGATTAATTAACTGGTATTCGAAGTTGATCGGGAACTCTTTTTATTATATTTGTTAATGACGCTCTGGTGTTATATCAATTAAACCAGGATTTAAATAGTAGTAGTAAACTTAATACCGATATAAAGCTATCGGATCGATGATAATGAGATTTTATAAATGAACGAAAACCTTGATCCAACAAACGAAAATTTTTCTAACGAAGATCTGGATATCGAAAGAGCATTACGGCCTCTTGCCTTTGATGATTTTGCTGGTCAGGATCAGGTTCTTGAGAATTTAGAGATTTTTGTTCAGGCAGCAAATTTGAGAGATGAAGCTCTTGATCATACTCTTTTTCATGGCCCTCCCGGTTTAGGGAAAACCACATTAGCCCATATTCTTGCCAACGAATTAGGAGTTGGAATTAAAGTTACTTCGGGACCGGTTTTGGATAAACCCGGAGATCTGGCGGGGCTATTAACAAATCTGGATGATAGAGATGTATTGTTTATAGACGAGATTCACAGATTAAGCCCTATAGTAGAAGAATATTTGTATTCTGCAATGGAAGACTATAAGATCGATATTATGATCGAGAGCGGTCCTAATGCACGTACAGTTCAAATTAATTTGAATCCATTTACTCTGGTTGGAGCCACAACACGCTCAGGATTATTAACGGCACCTATGAGAGCTCGTTTTGGGATTCAGTCCCGATTACAATATTACACGACAGAACTCTTGTCTACCATAGTACAGCGTAGTGCCCATATACTTAATGTTCCAATTTCTATGGAAGCCGCTATCGAAATAGCAGGTAGGAGTAGAGGAACACCTAGAATAGCTAATGCTTTATTGCGTAGAGTGCGTGATTTTGCACAAATTAAAGGAAATGGAAAGATAGATATTGAAATCTCAAAATTCGCCTTAAAAGCACTTAATGTAGATGCTCATGGCTTAGATGAGATGGATAATAAAATATTATTGACTTTGATTGATAAATTTAAAGGAGGCCCAGTAGGATTAACTACAATAGCAACTGCAGTTAGTGAAAGCCCAGAGACTATAGAAGAGGTATACGAGCCTTTCCTGATTCAGCAAGGGTTTATTATGCGTACACCACGAGGTAGAGAAGTAACAGAAGCGGCCTATAAACACCTGGGAAGAGTAAAAGGAGGAATTCAAGGAGGATTATTTTAATAATTTTTTATCGAACATAAACGCATCAGTAATGAACACTTCATTAAAATTTGTAATAGTTGTTTTATCGATGACCATAATTTCGTGTCAAAAAGAAACAAAAAAAACTGTAAAAGTATATGAGAGCTTAGAATATAATATCTACATGGGTGATAAACTTGCGGGATATCAAAAAAGTTTTCAAGGAAAAGATGGAGTATACCATTATGTATATGAATTTAATGACAGGGGAAGAGGGCCTCATATTAATGAAAAAGTTATTCTTAATGATAATGATGTAATAATAAATCATGAGATTTATGGACATAATTATCTAAAAGATACTGTTTCAGAGATTTTTGAAGTTAAAGAAGGAACTGCAAAATGGAAAAGTAGTTCAGAGCAAGGTGAAGCCAAGTTTGATAATAACTCGTTCTTTTCAGCAATAAATGGTTCTTTCGGAATAACAGATTTACTTATCAAAAAGTTACTTTCTTCAGAAAATAAAGAAGTAAATCTATTGCCAAGTGGTTCAATAAAAATAACCAATATTGATAACCACAAAATAAATGATTCAACAGAACTTAGGTTGGTAGAATTTACAGGGCAATCTTTTACACCTTCATACACCTGGATTGATAAAAATGACAGATTTTTTGGATATGTTTCACCTTGGTTTACGTGTATTCAAAAAGGATATGACAGTATTGCAAAGCAATTACAACCAATTCAAAAACAAAAAGAAGAAGAATATTTAAAAAACTTATCTCCATCATTATTTGAAACTCCTTCCAAAAAAATATTGATCAAAAATGTAGGGGTGTTTAATTCTAAAACCGGAAAAATAGAACCTAATCGATTTATTGTGGTTAACGGAAACAAAATTGAACAAGTTTCAACTACCGTAATTACAGAAAGTGATGATACAATGGTTATTGATGGAACTAATAAAACGTTATTACCAGGATTGTTTGATATGCATACACATATTAGTGAGACTGATGGAGTGATGCAATTGGCAGCAGGAGTAACTTCGGTTAGAGATTTAGGCAATTCTTCGGATTTACCAGAGTTAAAGGAAAATTTTGATGTAAATAAATTGGTTGGCCCAAGAATATTAGTGATGAGCGGGTTTATTGATAAAGCTGGACCATATGCAGGACCTACAGGCTCAATTATAAATACTCTTGAAGAAGGAATACAAGCAATTTCTGACTACCATGACAAAGGGTATACACAAATTAAATTATATAGCTCTATCCCTCCAGAATGGGTAAAACCATTAGCTGATAAAGCACATGAACTGGGGATGAGAGTGAGTGGACATATTCCGGCTTTTATGATTGCGGAGCAGGCTATAAAGAGTGGGTATGATGAAATTCAACATGTCAATATGTTGGCTTTGAATTTTCTTTCAGATACGATTGATACTAGACAACCGCTTCGATTTTCAATGGTAGCAGAGCATAACCATAAATTAGATTTTGAATCAAAGAAGTTTAAGGATTTTATAAGATTACTTAAAGAAAAAAATATAGTGATAGATCCAACAGTTTCTATTTTTGATGGTATGTTTACCGTAAAAGCAGGAGAAGCAGATCCTTCTTTTGCTAAAATTTTGGATAGATTACCACTAAGTGTTCAAAGAGGATATTATTCTGGAGGACTTCCTATTCCTGATGGAAAAAAAGATCAATATAAAGCCTCTTATGATAAATTACTGGGCATTGTAAAACAACTTTATGATAATGGAGTTACGATTGTGCCAGGAACAGATTCAATGGCAGGATTTGGACTTCATGCCGAAATGGAAAATTATGTAAAAGCAGGAATTCCAACCTCTGAAGTTTTAAAAATAGCAACTTTGAATTCTGCAAAAATTGCTGGAGTAAATGATAACTTAGGATCGATTGAAGAAGGTAAATTAGCAGATCTAATATTGGTCGATGGCAATCCAGTTAATGATATTAGTGATATCAGAAAGGTAGAGCTTACCATAAAAAATGGAAATATTTATAATCCAGAAAAATTATATGAAGCTATTGGAGTGAAACATTTTAAATAAATAAGAGATAAGAAATTCACATGCTAGATAGACGAATTCCCATAGTCTCTTTTTTTAGAGTTCTTAATAACGCAAGTCGTATTCTTAAAAATCCACTTCCTTTTCACCATGAAAATTTTGAAAAACATGGTGACACTTTTAAAGTTCAATTAGGATTTGGTAAAACCGCTATTTTTACTCGTGATGCTGGTTTTGCTAAACATATGTTGCAAAAACAACATAGACGATATAGTAAATCCGAATTACAAACGAAAGATCTGGCAAAGTATGTAGGAGAAGGATTATTAACTTCTACAGGAGAAAAATGGCTAAAACAAAGACGTTTAATTCAACCTGCTTTTCATAAAAAGAAGCTGGAATCCTTGATAAATACGATTAAAGAGGTAATAGAAGAGGAATTTCTTAAAATCCCTTCTAATGCAACGATTGATATTTTTCCTGTAATGAGTGATTTGGCTTTTAAAGTAGTCGCCAAGTCATTATTTGGCTATACAGATACACAAGGAGATACTATTTCACGATTGCAATATATAACCGAAGCTGCGCAGAAATCATTAGTACAGGAAATAAGACAGCCTTATAAACGATGGTGGTTTTATTTGAGTGGAAAAATTAAGAATACACTCAAGCTAACTCAGGAAGCAAGAGATATTCTTAATACAATTATAGAAGAAAGAAGAAACTCTAATAAAGTGTATAATGACCTGTTAGATATGTTGCTAACATCCAAATATGATGATGGTAGTGTGATGGATAATGAACAGTTGATAGATGAAATTCTAATTCTGTTTGTAGCAGGTCATGAAACTACATCTAACGCATTAACTTTTACAGCTGTATTGCTGGCGCTTCATCCAGAGATTCAGGAACAAGTGTATAAAGAAGTTTCTGAAACTCCAGATGATATATCACCAATGGAACAGATAGCAAAATTTCGATATACAAAACAGTGTATTGAAGAAGCAATGCGGTTATACCCACCAGCTTATTTTTCGGATCGCGTGGCCATAGAAGATGATAATTATCAGGATTTGAAACTAAAAAAAGGAACAACTATCCTGGTTTCTTTTTTTGAAATCCATAGACATAAAGGTTTTTGGAAAAACCCTTCTGCATTTGATCCCGATCGATTTCATTTCGACATAGATAAAAAAGAATATTCTGATTGGTATTTCCCTTTTGGATCAGGACCCAGAATGTGTATTGGTAATAATTTTGCGATGTATGAAATGATTTTGGCTATAAGTACTTTGGTAGGGAAGTATAAAATAAGTACTGATCTTCATAAAGTCGATATTAAACCATTGATTACCTTAAAGCCCGAAAACGCAATGCTTACATTTGTCAATAGATAAGTATATTGTAGTTTATATCTTTAGTTTTATATTTAAGCTAAACTTTTACCTTATACCAATTTGATTATTTAATGACGTATTAAATGAAGAAATTAATGATCTTTCATTTATGTTTTTTGATAAGCTCATCTGTATTTTCGCTACAAGAAGATGAAGCATATCAAAAAGGGGTTGTGGCTTATACTCATTATAATTATAAAGAAGCATTACTTCATTTTAAGCTTGCTTCAAGCTATTTTTTAGAGAAAAATGATATTAGAAGCTATCTAAAATCACAAATGTATATTTCTAATATCGAAATTTATAAAAATAATTTTCCTTCTGCATTAGAAACAATTAATATTTCTATTAAAAACTATACGTCTTCAACAATAAAAAACGATAGTCTATGGGGTGAGTTAATGAACACAAAAGCTGTAATTCATAGAAAAGATGGTTTAACTACAAAAGCATTACAGATAAGCGATGAAATTTTAAAAGAACAATTAAAGAAATCAACTTTACCTAAATATAATCTTGTAAGAACATATACCGTACGAAGTAACATTTTATGGACTATAGGTCGATTTGATGAAGCGATACAATTGATAAAGAAAACATTAAATCTTTCTGAGTATTCGATTTCAGATCTAAATAGAGCAGAATTATTAAATAATTTGGGAAGCGCCTATTTATTGAAAGGAGATTTTAATAAAGCACATAGTTATTATAATAAAGCGTATGAGCTTAAGTTAGAAAACAAGGCTAATTTATATGATCTGGCAATAACAACTTTTAATATAGGGGTTGTAAATGAAGCCTTGGGAGATTATGATAAAGCTATAGAATTTTATCAAAAATCAGCTGCGTACGATCTTAGAAACCAAGGCGAAGAAGTCGGTTTTATTACAGATATTTATACCGCTATTAGTGGTATTTATGCTAAGAAAAATGATTTAGAAAAAGCAGAAGAGTATATCGATAAGGCTTTAAAAAAAGCGATGATTGTCTATGGAGAGAACCATCTTAATACTGCAAATATAAAAGCTTGGTATGTTAGATGTCTAAAGTTAAAAGGAGAGTATGCAATATCTTTAGATTTTGATAAGAAAGCCTTGAGAGTCAGAGAAAAGTCTTATGGAGTTTATAATTGGTTTCCGATACAGAATCTAACATCAATTGCTGATACTTACGTGAAGCTTGCCGACTATGTAGAAGCCGAAAAATACTATAAAGAAGCATTACGAAGAAGTAAAAAAATGGATTCTAAGTTTCAGGAAGCAGAGTGTTACCAGGGTTTGGGCGATATGCATATGAAGCAAAAGAAGTATAGAGAAGCAATAGATTTTTACACTAAGGCATTCATTAATTTTTCGAATCACTTTTATAAAAATCATAGGTATGTCTTAAAAAGTGAGCTATTATTGGCAGAAGCTTTGTTTAAACAAGGAAATCATAAAAAAGCTTTTGCAATAATTCAAAAACATCTTGCCTTGTACACTAAAGGAGAGCATGATTTTCCTTTATTGATAGTAGAAGCGATACATCTTAATAATTGTATCGCTTTAACCCAATATACGAATTCAAAAACAATAAAATCAGTTGAGGAATCGTATAAAAACATGGATTTGATGATCCAAAATATTCGTGAAATCAAAAAGCAATATACGACCGATAGATCTTTGATAAATGTTGGGCGTAAAAATCCAGATTATTTTGATAAAGCAATTGAGATTTGCTATGTTTTGTTTCAAAATACACAACAAAAGAAGTACTTGGAAAAAGCATTTCAGTTTTCAGAAATTAATAGAAATAGTGCATTGGTAAAAGGGATAAAAGATAAACAGTTTAAAAAAATAGCAGGAGTCCCTGATTCTCTATTACAACAGGAGAATATGCTGAAAAGAAAATTGTCCTCTATTAGAACAGCACTACATACTCAAACACATTCATTCAAGATAGATTCTATGATGAGTTTACGATTGAAGTATAGCATGAAGCTTGATGATTTATTACATAAAATTGAAAGAGATTATCCAAGATATTATCAGCTAAAATATGCTGATCACACTATCAAAGTCTCTCAATTACAAAAGGAATATTTGGATATAAATACAACTTTGATTGAGTATTTTGCCGGAGAGGAAAACCTATACATTTTTGCTATAAATAATAACACTATTCACTTTAAGAAGTTTCCAATAATAAAAGATTTGACTAAATCAATTAAGGAACTTAGGAAGCAAATACTTAACCAACAAAACATCAAAGAAAATTCTGAACGAATATTTACAGCTTTGCTGAAAAATTTGAATTTGAAAGAAACTTTGATACTGGTAACAGATAACATACTTAATTATGTTCCATTTGAGGTTTTGCATACTGGAAAAGGATATATGCTTGAAGAGTATGCTATAAGTTATGTGGGGTCTGCAACAGTATTGAAAGCATTAACCGAGAGACCATCAAGAATTACAAAAGAAATGAAATGGCATGGTTTTGCACCAAAATATGAAAATGATAATTCCTTTGCTTCAAGCTATGCTGAAGTTAAGAGTATTTCAAAAATGATGAAAGGTGAAGCGTATTTGGGTAAAGAGGCTTCGGTTAAAAATTTTATTACTGAAGCTGCTAATTCTTCAATATTACATTTGGCTACTCATGCAGAGATTGATAAAAAAAATGCAATGATGAATAAGCTTATATTTTCTGAAAATGGTAATAAGAATATTTTAATGGCATCTGATATTTATGGATTATCAATTCCTTCAGAAATGATTGTGCTTAGTGCTTGTAATACAGGATTCGGAAAATTAGAAAAAGGCGAAGGCGTAATGAGTATGTCCAGAGCTTTTCATTATGCGGGAGCAAAAAGCACAGTAATGAGCTTATGGAAAGTGCCGGATAAAGAAACTTCGGTGATAATGAACTATTTTTATAAAAGCTTGAAAAAAGGATATGCTAAAGATAGAGCATTGCAACAAGCAAAGCTTCAGTATCTCGGTAGTGTAAAAGATAATGCATTAAAACACCCTTTTTATTGGGCCGGATTTGTAGTCTCGGGTAATACAGAGTCTTTGGAGCAGGGTTTTTTACGCTGGTGGATGACGATATTGGTTTTGGTTCCTGTTTTTATTTTTAGAAAAAAACTAATTAAGTTTTTTGAGTAGCTCTTTGGCTTCTTCCTTTTTATATTCACTGTCAGGAATCTTTATTAATAATTCTAATTGCTCTTTGGCTTTGTTAAGCTGATCAACTTTTAGATATGCCATGGCCAGATACCAATGGTTCTTTTCACTAAACGAGTTTTTAATTTCACTTTGTCCTTCCAAAATTATAATTGCTTTTTTAGCCTCATTTAGTTTTAACAAGGCATTTGCCTTATAAAATTGAAGAGTATCGTTTTCTTCAGTTTCTAATACTGTATTGAATGCGTCAAGAGCTTTTTTAAAATTGCCATTTTCATAAGCATTAAAAGCAACAGATATTTTGTTTTTATGTTCATCACTTCTTACCACGGGTTGAAGAATATTCCTGTATGGCTTAAAATAAGTAGCAAATAACTCTTCATTAGACATTGGTTTTTTGGTATTCCAAAAATAGACGGTTCCTAATAGTATAAGAATAGAAGCAGCCGCATACCACCATTTTAAAGTCTTTTTTTTCTTAACATTAGACTCAAGATCAGAAAGCAAATGCCTAAAGTTATCATCATCCTTATGTTCTACTACTTTTTTAAGGTTAGTGTGAAATAGTATTTCATCTCTAAAATTTTGATCAACACTTAATAATGTGTCAAATTCCTGTTGTTCCTCAATTGTTAAGGTACCTTGAATGTATTTTGATATGAGATCCTGGGGTTTCATTGTTTAGGGGGATTAATCATTGCTCTTAATTGCTTAATACATCGGGATTTTTGACTACTCACCACATTAGTATTATCATATCCTTCTTTTTGGGCAATCTCTTCTACTGTTAGTCCTCGATAATAGAACAATATTAACATCTCCTGGCATCGTTTTCCTAATTTATTAAAAAAAGTTCGTAATAGTGTTTGTTCTACAGAAAGATCGACAGGTTCATCAAATGTGATTTTTTCGATGTTATCGTTGGCAATATGAAGTTTTGGTTCTAGTGAAACGGTATTTTTATGCTGTTTATAATGATTGAAAATCATTCGTTTACCGATACCAAATAAATAGGTTTTTAAAGAGCTGTTCACAACTTCCAATTTTCCTTGTATTGCTTGCTTTCTAAGTACTACAAATGCATCTTGATAGATATCGGCCATGGTGTCTTGATCTACACCATATTTTTTTCCAAAATTAAAAAAAGCACTTCTGTGTAAATAATATAATTTACTTATTTCCTTAGGATTACTATGAATTAAAATGTCAATAAGGGATTGATCCACCGAGTATGATTTCTATTCCTCTAAGGTATAAAAAAACATTTTTCTTCCTATAGATGTTAAGATTTGGTTTTTTTCTTCCATAAAGAGTATAAAACATATAAAAGTTAAGAATTATGAATCGCATTTTAAAAAAATTAACGCTTAAGGAAATTACGCTTGAATTCATTCCTTCACTAGGAATATCACTATTAATAGCAGAATCTTTTTACAAATTTGGAAGCTTTGCTTTTGAGTGTATTGCATTTTTAGCAACCTGGTATTTTATGGGTTATGTAATCGATAAACTAAAAATAATTAGTAACGCAATAACCAAAAACAATTAGCATTATGGCAAAAGTGACAAAACCAGCGATAAAAATCAATCCGGTAGTAGTAGGTCAAGTATTTCAACCAATTCAACAACCGGCAGATATAGTTTTAACGAATAGTAAGGTGAAATTACAAGGAGCAAAAATAGAAATCTTTGGATCGGCAAATAATCTGCTCGCCACTTTCGATTCTAAAACATCAAATTTTATAGTACACAAAAGGCTGATGGTTGGAAATCTTGACGTGTTGGATAAATTAAAAGACCTGGAAACGAGAGTGAAAAACCTGGAACCTTAAAAGATACATTATGACATTAAGTATAAGAAATATTTACCAGCAACAAGGCATTTCGTTTCCGGTAATTAGTATAAAACAAAATCATGAAATGCATTTTGGCTTACCAACATCTATAAAAAAAGCACATTCGGTATTTTCTTCAAAGAATGATGGAAATGGATTTAAGTGTGGGTGCAGGAAGAGTAATTCGCTAAAACTTGTGATATTACCGAAGATCTTAACAAAAGAATTTGGAGAAGTTGTTCCCTCCTGGGTTTCTGCAGCAAAAAGAGACTCGAGAACCGGTGCCCAAATACGAACGATAAAAGGTGTTTTAACGCAGAGTAGAATATCAGGTACAGATTTTCCTCTTAAACCATGGCATCATAGTTATGACTGGAACTATTTTGTAAAAACTGATAAACAGTTTTTTTACCTAAATAGCCCGGCAAATGGGAAGTATGATGCTAAAAATCAGATTGCCGTAATGGAATGCGAATGGGATTCTAAATTTGTTCCATTATGGTCATTACCTATGCCTGGCGATCGTATACAAGTTACAGGAAGATGGATCTATGACTGTGGGCATCCTAAAAACGGAAAACACAGATCCGAAATTCACCCTCCAAAAGCAGTAGTTTCTTTTCGGGAAGAGACAGATCTTTTTTCTGGAAATAAAGGACTGTCCAGAGCTAATCAAGCAATCGTTTATATAAATAAAAAAGGGGGATACATCAACCAAAAGATCAATGATCAAAATTATACTTTTGATCTCTACCTGCCGCCAAAACCATCAGATTTTTCAATCCCAAAATTCAAAATAAAGAAAATGATTGCTAGTGCTATTAATCCAATAATTACTCCTTTTCCAAGTGATGATCCAAAATTGTTACGAGTGACGATTCCACTGAAGGGAAAAAATATTCCATCAGAAAATTATGGAGTAATAATTAGTGGGGGATGGTCAGATCCCAAAGGAATAGATGCTAAGCATATTAAAAAAGTAACTGTTGCAGTACGAGAAGCTGTTTTTAAAAAGGATAAAGATCCCGATGGAATAATTCTCAAAAAGGAAGATGAATGGTATCTGTATGTTGGTATTAATGGCCGATGGAGATTGTTTGAAAGTATGGATAAAGGAAAACGCACATTAAATCACAAGGTAGTTCTTCATTTACACAAAACACAACACGTTAAAATATCAACTAATGGATATGAAGCTGATCCTATTCATGATATTCTTGGTAAATCTGTAGGATTGTCCTCAAAAGTAGCGAGTTCGTCTAGCTTAAATTCTCAGGAAAGAAAAACAGCAGGAGAGGGGATTAGAAAAGGGTTTTTAAAGCTAGGAACAGATTTGTTAGAAGGAGGTGATATTGAGAATGATAAAATTGGGATTGTAAATGCTACATTTCCTTCAGGTAAAAGAAGTACTAATAGTATTGTCACTTCGAATCTAGGAGATTATCAAATTACCGTGAATATTACATAACCTAACCTTCTCATATAAAATTTAACGTAATCAATGATCCCATACTCTTATGGATATGGAGACATGCCCTTATGTAATATAAAAATAGAACTATTAATAGTTCAGAATTAAAGCTTAAAAATAATTGGTATTAGATAACACGTAAGCTGAAAAGTGTATAGAGTAAGCAAGAAAATAAAAGATATAATACGTTATGGCCACGATTAGGGAAAAATTTGTAAAAAAGGGGAAATGGAAAACTATAGAAAGCTTTTTTAATGCCAATGGGGTTGCTTTTTTTAAAGCCCCAAACGATGCTTCAATTAAAGTTAGATATGGTGTTGGCTGGTTTGGGAAAGATAGGCAGAAACAAAAGTTAGACGGAAGAACCTACAAAAAACTTCAAGTTGGTAAATGGTCATTGACCAGAGCAAGAATGCAAATAAAAGTAAAAAAGGATACTAATGTGACCTATTATGTTGATGGAGGAGGAGTGGCTCAAAACTCTCCTGAAATTAGATTTTGAATACAACTGAAGTATACTTTCTAAAACCATTTTTTGAGTAGCATAATCTGGATTTAAGTAAACACGGTAGCCGAAAAGTGAATAGAGTAGGCAAAAAACTAATTATTAAATAAAATGGAAAAACTAACAAATCTAAAAATGTATGTAGTAGGGGTATTTTGCATAGTAGCAATTGCTTCTTGTGAGAAGGAACAAGAGGTTATTCCCGAAATTTCAAATAATACCGAAGGCTTTTTGAGCAAAACAGGTAAAAGTGATACCAGGATTGAAGAAAATGCGGAAGTTGTAATTCCAATATTGCATCGTAGTTATAGCGCCGATATAAGTAAAGAAGATGCTGATGCAAGATTCGAAGAAGAAGTTGCAGAATATATGAATAAGAATTCGGTAAATACCAATTATGAGAAAGGTTATAGTACAAGGTGGTATTATAGAATCCGTACAAAGACAGGAGCTCAAAAAAATAATGAAACTGATGGAGATGCTAAGGCTAGTGTGAGGTTTCGAACTAGTAGAGGGATCTATACCCATTCGGTATCTAGTTTAAATAATGCTGGGGATGATCGAGAAAGAGGACAAACAGACTATTATTATTTAAGTGCAAAATACCCGGGACAAGCTATAAGTTGGGTAGAAATTCAATCCGCCAAAATTTCATTAAAAGGAACAGATGGATGGTTTATAACAAATTATGATATCTATGCATACCCATCATATCAAACAGTTTCTGCTACAGGAAGTACTTATTTAAGATCCAGCCCAAATCGATGGTTGGATAACACATTTTTCTGGGGATGGGATACGTATTCTACAGGAGAAAGAGGAACTGGTAGATTAAATTTTTAAAATAACGATATGAAAAATTTAAATATAGAAGGAGTAACAGTCTTAAGCAAAACTGCTCAAAAATCAATAGGAGGTGGGGATATAAGCTTACCTGACCCCATACTTACCTGTTGGCAATGGAAATGGTTATGCGATACAGTTGGCTTTCCGCCATTAACAGGAAGATATTGTCGATGGGTTAAAGTACGAGTACCCTGTAGATAGATATAATCTTGAATGTCTTTAAATGTTCATAGAATACTAATTTAAAATAATAAAAATCATGAAAATTCTTAAACTAAATGGGGTTAAGGTTCTTAGTAAAATTGCTCAAAAAACAATCTTTGCAGGAAGGATCAATAACTGTAAACAAATACTGTGCGCCGGTTTATCGGCAAGAGAATGTGCAGAGATTTGTAGAAACCCATACTAGACTGTGCTAAATTATAGATGTAGTTAGGTCACAGACTAAGGAAAACCAGATTGCCAAAATAGGTATTCTGGTTTTTTGAGATGAATAATAATAAACGTGCTAACTAATACTTTTTTTAGTATTAAAATGTTAGTAGATATAAGATAACTATTTAATATATAAATAATTATGAGAAATCAGATTTTTATACTTGCCATATTGGCAATTATGATATCATCGTGCTCAGGCGATGATGATACAAATCCAAATCCAAATAATAATACTATTATTGGTACATGGATTATAGAAAGTACAACAGAGCAAGGCTACAATATGAATATAGAGGGTGCTCTGATAGGTTGTGATACAAATGCAACAAAGCTAATATTTGACAAAGAGACTATAGTAACTGTAAATTCGATGGTAGTTGTTCAAAATGGGATTAAGTTATGTGTAAGTGGGGACAGTGAAGAAATTACAGATAATACCATAAAATTGATAAAAGGAACCTTTCCTCCTCCCAAGGATATATTTTCATATAAACTACAAGATGATACACTTACTCTTACTGATCAAAATAACGATGATTTTGTATTTAAAAGAGCTAATTAATTTATGTTTTAGTACTACCTTATAATTTGTGAAAAGAATGGTAGAGACCTAAATAAATAATAAGTTATTGATAGCTGTTTTGATTAACAATCATTAAACAAGAAGAAGTAGTTCTAACACTTTTCCCTACATTTTATATTTACGTATTTTTGCAGGAACAAATACGGAATACGTTAATAAACTAAATAATGATTGCTTATAGAAATGAAATTTTACTGACTATTATAGTATTGATATTATTATTTTTTGTGTTACTGATAACAAAAAGTGTAATTAGGAAATTCTCAATATTAAAATCTATAAATGCTAATCGAAGAAAATTGATACGCAATTTAACCAATCTGGTTCATTACCTTATTGCAGGAACAGCTTTGGTGATTATCTGGGGGGTAGAACTTAAACAGTTTAGTGTTTTTATTTCTTCGGTTTTAGCAGTATTGGGGATTGCTTTTTTTGCGCAATGGTCGATCTTGTCGAATCTTACTGCAAGTATTATTTTATTTTTTAGTCACCCGGTTAGGATAGGGGATAGGATACGAGTTTTGGATAAAGATTTTGACTGGACCGGAGAAGTGAAAGATATTACAGGGTTTTATCTTTTTATGATTACAGATCATGGCGAAAACATAACTTTACCTACATCTATGGTGATACAAAAAGGAATCCAAATCATGAATAAACGCAAAGAAGAGCAAATTGACCATAAAGAAGAAGTGTAGTTGAATCCTAAAACCAAATACACTCAACGTATTAAATCCGAGGCAAAACGTCTGGGTTTTCTGTCGTGCGGAATTTCTAAAGCAGAATTTCTGGAACAGGAAGCTCCGCGTTTAGAAAAATGGCTTAACCAGAATATGCATGGCGAAATGCAGTATATGGAGAATCATTTTGATAAACGACTGGACCCTACCAAATTGGTGGATGATTCAAAAAGTGTAATATCCTTATTACTCAATTATTTCCCTTCAGAAAAACAAAAAGACCCCGAAGCTCCCAAACTGTCTAAGTATGCATATGGTACCGATTATCATTTTGTGATTAAAGATAAACTGAAGCAGTTATTACATTTTATTGAAGAAGAAATTGGTGAGGTCCATGGGCGGGCCTTTGTAGATTCTGCACCTGTATTAGATAAAGCGTGGGCAGCAAAAAGTGGATTGGGTTGGATTGGTAAAAATAGCAACCTGTTAACACAACAGGTAGGTTCTTTTTATTTTATTGCAGAGCTTATCATAGATCTTGATTTAGAATATGATACTCCCGTTACAGACCATTGTGGTACGTGTACAGCATGTATCGATGCCTGTCCTACACAAGCGATTGTAGAACCTTATGTGGTAGATGGCAGTAAGTGCATATCGTATTTTACGATAGAGCTTAAAGAAGAGATTCCTAATAGTTATAAAAACCAATTTGATGATTGGATGTTTGGTTGCGATGTGTGTCAGGATGTATGCCCATGGAATCGCTTTTCTAAACCTCACAATGAACCACTTTTTAATCCAAAACCAGAATTACTAGAGATGTCAAAAAAAGACTGGGAAGAAATCACGCAAGAAGTATTCTCAAAAGTGTTCCAAAAATCTGCAGTAAAAAGAACCAAGTTCTCTGGATTGAAAAGAAATATCGATTTTTTATTTAGAGATTAAAAAACGATTAACATGATTCTCTAAAAATAAGTTCGGTAGGGAGAATGATTTCTTTATGAAGACAAGGTTTATTTTCTTTATTTAATTCTATTTCATCTAGTAAAATTTCTGTGGCAACAACTCCCATTTGATGTGCAGGTTGATGTACAGTTGTTAATGTAGGAGAGACAACAGAAGACATAAACCAGTTGCTAAACCCAAAAACAGCTACATCATCGGGGATTTTGATGTTGTTTTCATTAAAATATTTTATTGCACCAATTGCCACAAGATCGGTTATTGTAAAAATAGAATCAACCTCGGGATTTTCCTGTATTAGCTTTTTCGCGTTGTTATATCCATCTTCAAAATCTGTATTGTTATTACACAGATATACCAACGAAGGATCATATGTGATTCCATGATCTTCTAATGCTTCTTTATATCCCTCAAAACGATCGTTAGAAATTTTTGGATTAAGATCACCTCTGAAATGTGATATCTTTTTGTGTCCTTTGGAAATAAGATATGAAACAGCCTCGTATGCTGCTTTTTTATCATCGATACGTACTTTAGAACAAGATATAGAAGGTTCTATTTTATCAAAAAGAACCAAAGGGATATTTCGACTCAGTACTTTTTTCAGGTGAACAAATTCGTTAGTTTTATTAGATAAAGACATTAATATACCGTCTACACGTTTATCAAGTAATAAATTTACTTGCAGTTTTTCAAGAAATAGCTTTTCACTCGACTGTAAAATGATAACCAGATACCCTTTTTTTTCTGCTTCCTCAATGATGCCATCTATTACTTTAGAAAAAAAATGATGTACCGTAGTTGGGATAATAACACCAATCGTTTTTGTTTGTTTAGTTCTTAGATTTACAGCTAATTGATTAGGCGAGTAATTCAGTTTTCTTGCGGTCTGAAGAACCTTTTCCTTGGTGCCTTTATTTACATCGGGATAGTCTTTTAAAGCCTTGGATACAGTTGCTACAGAAATTCCTAATTCATTAGCAATATCTTTTAGAGTAGTAACTTTCATAGACTAAATGTTATATTTATTAAATATACAATTTAAGCTAAAATACAATTAGATCAATAAAATATAAAAATTTGAGAACCTCTTTTGTTAGTGAAAAAGGAACAAAAGGAATGAGAAAAGTACTTTTAGATGGGCTTTTTACCCTAAAGGAATAGTTCTTTCGAAATCGTTTTCGACACTATCGAAAACGATTTCGAACCCCTTGAATCTTAAAGAAAGAATAAATTATCATTATGGTTTTATGAAATTGCAGAGAACTAAATACTTAAAAAATTATGAGAACAAGACTATGTGTTATTCTCTTCTTAGTTTTCGGAATAGGGGATTCCATTGCTCAGGGAGGAAAAAATGTATCAGGAACGATTAAAGATAATAAAGGTGTTCCGGTAATTGGGGTTAATATACTACTCGAAGGAACCAACAGAGGAGCAACATCAGATTTTGATGGAGAATATATAATTAGTAATCTAGAAACCAATGCTACTTATGTTCTAATAATTTCTTCGGTTGGATTTAAGACCGTAAGAGAGGAGATTGTTATGACAGATAACATTGTTAAAGATATTGTCTTAGAAGAAGACTTACTTTCATTAGATGAGATTGTAGTAACCGGATCTTCTAACCCACGAACAAAATTAGAATCCAGTGTAGCAATAACCACAATGGGAGTCAAAGAACTAGAACAAAAAGCTCCACAAAGTACTGCAGATCTACTACAATCAATCCCTGGATTTGTAGTTGAAACTTCGGGAGGAGAGGTAGGAAATAATCTTTTTGCCAGAGGGATTCCATCCGCTGGAGCATATGAATTTGTTCAAATTCAGGAAGATGGACTTCCCGTTTTTGAAGATGGGGCCTTACAATTTGCAAATGCAGATAACTGGTATAGATTAGATGAAACTGTTAAAAGAATGGAAGCTATTCGAGGAGGATCTGCTTCTGTTTTTGCAACGAATTCACCTGGAGGAATTATCAATTTTATCTCTAAAACAGGTCAAAATGAATTAATTGGAAGAGCCAAAATGACCGTAGGAGATTACGGGCTTTTTAGAACAGATCTCAACATTGGAGGAGCAATTGTCGAGGATAAATTACTTTTTAATATAGGAGGCTTTTATAGAGTAGATCAGGGAATTCGAGATCCGGGATTTGAAGCGAACAAAGGAGGGCAGATGAAATTTAACCTTACCTATAAATTTGATGGAGGTTATGCCAGGATTAACTATAAAAAACTGGATGACAGAAACCTGTTTTTACTACCAATACCATTGCGGGGAGATAGCGATGGAAATCCACAAGAATTCGAAGGATTCGATGCCAATTACGGAACATTAGCATCAAGAAATTTTAGTAGACTTCGAGTGCCTCAAATAGGAGGAGGTTTTTTTGAAAGAGATCTAGAAGATGGTGTGAATCCCAATGTAGACGCTATAGGAGGAGAGCTTAAATATCATATCTCTGATGTGGTATCTGTAAAGAACACGTTCAGAAATACAAGCATTGATCTAAATTATAATGCAATTTTTAGTACCGGAGGACCAAATACACAAGCCGATTTTGCTACAGGAACAACACAGTTTCCACTAACCGATGCAGCAAATGCCGAGTATACATATGTAGATACTGGTGCAGCTTTGAACCCAAATACATTGGTAATGCGTGCAGATCACTGGGCAATCGATAAAGACATGTCTAACTTTGCAAACAATCTGGCATTTTCATTTAATTTCGAAAAAATAAATGTCACCCTGGGATATTATTATTCTAATTGGAAATCAAACCAATATTGGAACTGGAGTAATTATCTAGTTGATGTATCTGATAATCCCAGATTGGTAAACCTGGTAGACACCAGTACAGGAGTTTCTAGAACTTATAACGGAATAGAAAGAATTACCTGGTTAGAAAGAGATGCACAAACCAAAGGAAGATTAAATGCTCTTTATATAGATGCAGAAGTTAATTTCACAGATAATCTAACTGCTAATTTTGGGCTTCGTTATGACGATGATAAATATGCTGGATATCGTGATAATGCACGCTTTTTTTCAACAGATTTAGGTTTACTACCTGATAATACTGCCGATGATGCCCTTACCGTTGTAGATGGTAATCCATATACATATTGGAATTATGATGTAGACGAATTATCATATACTACTGCATTAAATTATAAGTTTAGTGATAATATGGCGATCTATGCAAGGCATAGCCATGGATTTAGATCACCCATAGAAGAGTCTTACTACGATAATGCTTCTGATCTAAGTAATATTAAGGTTACCGAGGTTGATCAGTCAGAATTAGGGTTTAAATATTCTTCTTCAAACATAGGTGTTTATGCAAATTTTTTCTATATGAATATGGATAATATTGCCTTTACAGATATTTTGGCAGATGGGACTTCAGAAAATAAATTTGCCGATGTAAACAACATAGGGGTTGAGTTAGAAGCTAATGCTAAATATAAAGCTTTTGCAGTAGAGGCTAATATAACGGTTCAAAAACCAGAGTATGATAATTTTTCTGGAGCTAATGCAGATGGTACAACTTTTAATTATGAAGGAAATAGTGCCAGAAGAATCCCTAATGTATATTTTACACTAAGGCCACAGGTAGAAATCATTAAAGATTTGGGATTATATACGCAATGGTCCCATTTTGGAAAAAAATATCAGGACGAAGCTAATACCACAGAACTCCCAGCTTTTAATGTTTTTAATGCTGGAGCATATTACAAGGTAAAAAAATTACGATTTGGGTTTGATGCTTCTAATCTGTTTAATGAAATAGGATTAACAGAAGGTAACCCAAGAGGAACAACTAATGCTAATGATGATGTCTTTCTGGCAAGACCAATTTTGGGTCGAGCCTATAGACTATCTGTAGCAATAGATTTTTAATTGTTTGGAGCCATAAACTGCTCGTATTGCTCGGGCAGTTTTAAATTAATAACCAGTCACCACCATTTTTAATGAAGAATGTATCCATAAAAATATCCTTGTTTATCAACTATTTTATTTTTGCTATCCTCCTTAATAGTGTAGGAATAGTAATCTTAAAATCTTTAGAGAATTACCATGTTGATGAAATCGAGGCAAGTACTTTAGAATGGTTTAAAGATTTACCGATAGCATTGGTTTCGTTCTTAATTGCTTCTTTTTTACCAAGAATAGGGTATAAGAAAGCAATATTATCGGGATTACTAATTTCTTTTATTGGATGTTTAGGGATGTATTATGGTAATTCTTTCTGGTCGGCAAAACTTCTTTTTGCTGCAATAGGAGTATCCTTTGCTTTGGTAAAAGTTTCGGTATATACCCTTATTGGTATCATTACAGAAACCAAACGAGATCACAATAGTTTAATGAGTATTGTAGAAGGGGTTTTTATGATAGGAATCGCTACGGCCTATTTTCTGTTTCCTGCATTTAATTATGATAATGATCCAGATGCATGGTTACGTGTATATTTGCTTTTGGCGGTATTCATTTTTGTGTCTTTTCTATTATTATTCTTCACCAGATTTGAAGAAGGAAACGAAATTCCGGGCGTAAATCTATTAGATGATGTTAAGCAGATGATGCTTTTGTGCACCAAAATGTTGGTAATTGTATTTGTTGGTAGTGCCTTTTTATTCGTAATGGTAGAACAGGGAGTGATGACTTGGTTACCAACATTTTATAAAAGAGTGTTACAGCTTCCTCCTAATGTAAGCATTATGATGTCTAGCGTTTTTGCAATATCATTGGCTATAGGGAGAATAGGTGCAGGAATTCTATCAAAGCGAATACCTTGGGTTTATATTCTTACAGTATGTATTGGATTAGCAATACTTATGGTGGTTTTTATTTTGCCAAAAACTCTTAATGTTGAGGTACAAGAGATTCAAAAAATTACAGATATACCATGGATAGGATATGCGTTTCCACTTATCGGATTATGTCTTGCCCCAATATATCCTCTAATAAATTCTGCGGTACTAAGTGCTTTACCCAAAAAATTACATAGCCCTATGACTGGTCTTATTGTGGTTTTTTCTGCTTTAGGAGGAACTACAGGATCTACAATAGTAGGCTGGTTATTTAAAAATGTTGGTGCTCAACAAGCATTTTACTATACGATAATGCCAATGACCTTATTGTTATTGACATTACTGGTATTACACAAATTAACAAGAAATAATGTTGATTAACATATATAAAAAGGATGTCTTACACAGTTTACTTCAACAAGAAGATACCGATAAAGACAAGAGGATTACTATTGATGATCAGGGTCCAAAAGAATTTAAAATACATACCATTAATAACGAAATTCATACCATTAAAGGAACCTATCACCTGTCTAATTTGCTTCAGGAATTAAAATTGGCAAAAGAAGACAAAAAAGGGATTATAGAAATTTCCTTAACAGAGATTAAACAACCACCAGGCTTAAGAATTTCTAAAATGATAAAAGAGTACTATTGGGATCGATTAACTAGAAAATTAGATCGAAATGGTATTGAAAAAATCCTATCCGATGATAAAAGGGATATAAAAGAAAAACGATTATACGTTCCTTTTCATGATAAAGAAGCCTATTCTTTTTATCAGGAAGTAACAAAAGGAATAGATCATGTTATATTAGAGACACTACCCCAAAAAATAACACCAGAATTTGTACAATCCATTAATGATAAGCCTGGGATTTTAGGACTAGCATTAACCACTGATAATCATAAGAAAAAAGCTGTCCCGTTTTTGGTGCCGGGAGGAAGATTTAATGAAATGTATGGATGGGATAGCTATTTTATAAATATAGGACTTTTACTAGATGGCAAAAAAGAACTTGCCAAAGGGATGATTGATAATTTTACATATCAAATCAAGAATTATGGTAAAATTCTAAATGCCAATAGAAGTTATTATTTAACAAGAACTCAACCTCCGTTCTATATATCTATGGTTGTAGAGTATTATGAAAAATATAAAGATCAAACACCTATTTCGTGGCTAAAAGAATGTACAAAAACAGCTATTTATGAATATGAAACTGTTTGGATGCAATCTGGAAAAAGATTGGCATCAAATGGATTAAATAGGTTTTATGCAGAAGGAATAGGTATAACAGCAGAAGTTGAAGAAGGACATTATGATTATATATTAGAAAAATATAAGAACGATGATTCGCAATCTATCGAAGAGTTTAGAAAGCTATACCTGTACAGAGAGGTTGATAGAGCAGAATTGGATCAATATTTTTTGCATGATCGAAGCGTAAGAGAAAGTGGGCATGATACTACCTACAGATTAGAAGGGATATGTGCTAATCTAACTACTGTAGATCTTAATACACTATTATATAAATATGAAAAAGATTTGGCATATATCATAAAAACTTTTTTTGATGATGAATTTATATATAAAGAGAGGAAATTAGACTCTGAGTATTGGAATGATATTGCATCTCAACGGGTAGTGCTGATAAATCAATATTTGTGGGATGAAAAAACAGGGAGTTATTTTGATTATAATCTATTAGAGAAAAAGAGAACTCATTTTGAGTCGGCAACCGGATTTTATCCATTATGGGCAAAATTATGTACAGCAGATCAGGCAAAAAGTGTTGTCGAATATTTGATGCCTCGGTTAAAATGTAAATTTGGGATTGCTGGAAGCTCTAAATTTTCTCTTCGGGATGTTCCAAAAGATGCTCCAAAACGACAATGGGACTATCCGTTTGGATGGGCTCCACATCAAATGATTGTTTGGGAAGGATTGCTTAATTATGGGTATCAGGATTTGGCAGAAGAACTTGTCTATAGATGGTTGTGGATGATTACCAAGAATGCAGCAGATTATAATGGTGTAATTCCAGAAAAATTCGATGTAGTTTACGGGACATTTAAAGTAGATGTAGAATATGGTAATGTCGGATCCGATTTTAAATACGTTCCCGATGGTGGCTTTGGATGGATGAACGCTTCTTATCAATTAGGATTAAGTCTTCTGCCTGTAGCATATACGTATAAGTTGAATCAACTTGTAGATCCTGATGAAATATTCGGTAAAACCAATAATTAATTGATAAATCTTTAATAAGATTGTTAAATGGAGGATATTTTTTTTCAATTCTTATTTTTCGCAAAGATTCCTTAGTATTAATTTTTGCATCTCATACAGACTTGTACCTTTGTATATGTATTAGTATCAAAATATCATAACCATTAAATCTGGTGTTATGGTATTTTGATCTTTATTTTTATTAGCACATTTATCTTATTTAGTATGAGTATCGAAAGTAAAAGAAGAGAGGCGTTAGTATATCATGCCAAACCTACCCCGGGTAAAATTAAAGTCGTTCCTACTAAAAAGTATGCAACTCAAAGAGATTTATCTTTAGCATATTCTCCTGGTGTTGCAGAGCCTTGTTTGGAAATCGAAAAGGAAAAGGCAGACGTTTATAAATATACGGCAAAAGGAAATCTGGTTGCTGTAATATCCAATGGTACGGCGGTATTAGGATTAGGAGATATTGGCCCCGAAGCATCAAAACCTGTAATGGAAGGAAAAGGGTTATTATTTAAGATATTTGCCGATATCGATGTGTTTGATATCGAAGTAGATACCAAAGATGTAGATGCTTTTATTGAAACAGTTAAAAATATAGCTCCAACATTTGGAGGAATAAACCTTGAAGATATTAAAGCTCCTGAAGCCTTCGAGATCGAAAGACGATTAAAAGAAGAACTGGATATTCCGGTGATGCATGATGATCAACATGGTACAGCTATAATTTCCGCCGCAGCGTTATTAAATGCATTAGAAATTGCAAATAAAAATATTGAAGAGGTAAGAATTGTGGTTAGTGGTGCCGGTGCAGCAGCAGTATCTTGTACGAGATTGTATAAAGCTTTTGGTGCCAAATCCGAAAATATCGTCATGACCGATAGTAAAGGTGTAATTCGTAAAGATCGGGAAAACCTTACTCCCGAAAAAGCAGAATTTGCCACAGATCGTGATCTAAATGACTTAGAAGATGCAATGCGAGATGCAGATGTATTTATAGGTTTGTCGATGGCTAATCTGGTAACTCCGGATATGTTGGTAACTATGGCAGATAACCCTGTTGTTTTTGCAATGGCAAATCCTGATCCCGAAATAAAATATGACCTGGCGATTAAAGCCCGTAAAGATGTAATCATGGCTACAGGAAGAAGTGATCATCCTAACCAGGTAAATAATGTACTGGGGTTCCCTTTTATTTTTAGAGGTGCTCTGGATGTAAGGGCTACTGCGATTAATGAAGAAATGAAAATGGCAGCTGTAAAAGCGTTAGCCGAACTAGCTAAAGAACCTGTTCCAGAACAAGTAAATATAGCCTATGGTGAAACACGTCTTAATTTTGGTAAAGACTATATCATACCAAAACCTTTTGATCCAAGGCTTATTGCCAAAGTGCCTCCTGCAGTAGCTAAAGCAGCTATTAAGAGTGGTGTGGCAACCGCACCCATTACCGATTGGGAAAAGTATGAAGATGAATTGCTTGAACGAATGGGTAATGATAATAAAATAGTTCGATTGTTACTAGATAGAGCAAAAACAAATCCTAAACGTGTTGTTTTTGCAGAAGCAGACCATCTGGATGTATTAAAAGCGGCTCAGACGGTTAAAGAAGAACGTATTGCTTTTCCGGTTTTATTAGGGCGTAAAGATATCATACTCGAATTAATGAAAGAGATTGATTTTGATCCGACAGGTATTGATATCATAGATCCTAAAGCAGATGAAGAATGTGAGCGTAAAAATAGATATGCCAAACAATATTGGGAAACCAATAAACGTAAAGGAATTACCCTCTATGACGCAGAAAAATTAATGCGCGAACGCAACTATTTTGCTGCCATGATGGTAAATGAAGGAGATGCAGATGCATTGCTTTCGGGGTATTCTAGAAGTTATCCAACTGTGGTTAAACCTATGATGGATTTAATAGGGCTTGCCAAGGGGGCAACTCGTATTGCAACGATGAATGTAATGATGACCGATAAGGGGCCATTGTTTATAAGTGATACCTCCATAAATATCGAGCCTTCTTCAAAAGAATTGGCAAAAATAGCGCAAATGACGGCAAGAACAGTAGAGATGTTTGGGGTAAAACCTGTGATTGCGATGGTTTCATATTCTAATTTTGGATCATCAAAACATCCTACTGCTTCAAAAGTACAGGATGCAGTAGCATATTTGCATAGGTATTACCCTAACCTGGTTGTAGATGGTGGATTACAAATGAATTTTGCATTAAACAGAAAAATGAGAAAGGATAAATTTCCATTTTCTAAGCTTAATGGGCAAAAAGTGAACACATTGGTATTTCCTAATTTAGATTCGGCCAATAGTAATTATAAATTATTAAGTGAAATTAATAATGCAGAATCAATAGGGCCTATTATGATGGGGATGAATAAACCAGCTCATATCCTTCAATTGGGAGCGAGTGTAGAAGAAATGATCAATATGGCAGCAGTTGCTGTTATTGATGCTCAGCAGAAGGAAAAAAGAGATTTGCAATTGTCATTAATGCCTGATGTTGTTTAATCGATTGATTGGTAACTCTTGAGAGTTAAATAAAAATAAATTATATAAGATTAAAAGCTATACTTTGGTAGTATAGCTTTTTGTATTTTGATAAATAAGTAGAAACTACAAGTTTTATAATATATCATTTATGCTTTGTTAGCGTATATTGATGTATTTGTATAAGAACAATATTTAATACGATCGCTTAAATATGATAAAGCAGAAATGTTTTCTGTATTGGATATGAGGAAGGGGCAAGCGTAATAAAAAAAGAACGCCGTTTTTAAAGGGTGTTTTTTTATCCCCTGTATGTAGTAGAATTTTATTACATTTGGTTGCTTAACACTCAACTCTTCTTGAATTTTAATATTCAAGCAAAAATAATTATGATTTTATACTCTGGTGAAATGTTTTTTTAGTAACACCAACGATGTCACTAAAAAAAGATAAGATTAGAGGAAAAACTAACCCCTGATAAAGATCAGGATTTATTTTGCAGTATAGAAACTCAAAAAGAGTACATTAACTTAACAAATGATCACACATATCAAGGGGAGGCTTGTAGAAAAAAATCCTACTGATGTAGTAATAGATTGTGGCGGAGTAGGATATTTATTACATATCTCATTACATACTTTTTCTTTGATTCCCGAGGGAGAAGTGCTACAATTATATACACATCTGCAGGTAAAAGAAGATTCTCATACCTTATTTGGTTTTGCAGAAAAATCAGAAAGAGAAATTTTCAGGCTTTTAATCTCGGTTTCGGGAATAGGAGCAAGTACAGCCAGAACCATGTTATCCTCATTACACCCCGATCAAATTAAAGAAGCAATAGCTTCTAATGACGTAGCTACAATTCAATCTATTAAAGGAATCGGAGCCAAAACTGCCCAACGTGTTATTATAGATCTAAAAGATAAAATACTCAAAGTATATAATATCGACGAAGTTTCAGTGTCACAAAGCAATACTAATAAAGATGAAGCGTTATCTGCTTTAGAAACCCTAGGATTTAATCGAAAAATTGCAGAAAAAGCTATTGATAAAGTTCTAAAACAAAGCCCCAAAGAAACAGTTGAAAATATTATTAAACAGGCACTAAAAAATTTATAAAACATTGAGTTTTTCGAATTACTTACGCGTTGATTTTTTTAGGATATTAGTATGTTTGATAGCACTTTATAGTGGGGTGTTACAGGGTCAGGACAATCAAACTGTTCGGGATTCTACAAGTACTACATTTTCTTTGGGAGCATTGTCTTTACCAGATCCAAATAGTATTGTAACCAAGTATGAATATGATCCGATTACGAATCGATATATCTATCGGGAGAAACTTGGGGATTTTAATGTGAGATATCCTATTTTCTTAACACCATCAGAATACGAAGCATTAGTAGAACAAGAACAACGAAGAGCTTATTTTAAAGAAAAAATTGAAGCTTTTAGTGGTAAAAAAGACGGTAGTGAAGAGAAAAGAAAGAATTTACTTCCTATTTTTTATGTTAATTCTAATTTCTTCGAATCTGTTTTTGGAGGAAATGAAATTGAAATTATTCCTCAGGGATCTGTAGAAATAGATTTAGGACTACTCTATACAAAACAAGATAATCCCGCTTTTTCACCTCGTAACCGAAGTAATTTTACATTCGACTTTGATCAAAGAATCAGTTTAAGTTTGTTGGGTAAAATAGGAACTAGGCTGCAGGTAACAGCTAATTATGACACAGAATCTACTTTCGATTTTCAGAATCAATTAAAATTAGAATATACGCCTACAGAAGATGATATTATCCAAAGTATTGAGGTAGGTAATGTAAGTATGCCATTGAACAGTACATTGATCCAGGGAGCGCAAAGTCTTTTTGGAGTTAAAATGGGACTTCAATTTGGACGAACCACTATTACCGGGGTGTATTCTGAACAGCGCTCTGAAACAAGGTCTGTAAATGTAGAGGGAGGAGGGACCGTAGAAGATTTTGAGCTTTTTGCTTTAGATTATGACGAAAATCGACATTTCTTTTTATCACATTATTTTAGAGATACATATAATACTTCTTTGGCAAGTTATCCTTTTATTAATAATAATATACAGATAACCAGGATCGAAGTATGGGTGACCAATAGAGCAACAAGTGCACAAACCTTGACTAATGCACGTAATATTGTAGCGCTTCAGGATATAGGAGAATCACCAGATACGGGTAATTTTACAATACCCGCTTCTTTGTTTAATACAGGAGCAGGAGCTTTTCCTGATAATAGTAACAATGATCTGGATCCAACAACTATTGGTCCTGCAGGACCTGTTACCGATGCAGTACGGCAAGTACCTACTGTGCAACAAGGATTTATTGGAGCAATAGCTAATTTTAATGAAGGATTTGATTACGCAATTTTAGAAAATGCAAGAAAATTAAATCAAAGTGAGTATACGCTAAATACCCAATTAGGATATATCTCTTTAAATCAGAAATTGAATAATGATGAGGTTTTGGCAGTAGCATATCAGTATACCAGAAATGGAGAGGTTTTTCAGGTTGGTGAATTTGCAAATGATGGAGTAGATGCAACTATAGGAGATAATACAGGAGGGGCTGTAGATGCAGGTTCGAGTCAAAGTTTAGTAGTTAAGATGCTTAAAAGCCCGATTGTTAATGTGACATTACCAATATGGGATTTGATGATGAAGAATATTTATAGTACAGGAGCATTTAGACTAGAGCAAAATGATTTTAGATTAAATATTTTATATTCAAACCCTTCTCCAATTAATTATATTACGGCAGCAGAAGGATCATCGGTAGCACTACCAGATGATGTAGAGCAGACGACATTACTTAAAGTTTTTAATCTGGATCGCCTTAATCCTAATAATGATCCAGTACAAGGAGGAGATGGTTTTTTTGATTATGTGCCAGGGGTTACTATTGATTCACAAAATGGTCGCATTATTTTTACTACGACAGAACCATTTGGAGAGCACTTATTTGATAAACTTGATAATGGACCTGTTGGGGCAGATTATACCAATCCTAATTCGTATAATCCTAATCAGGCAAAATATGTTTTTCGCGATTTATATACACAAACAAAGATTGTAGCAGAACAGAAATCTGCCGATAAAAACTATTTTCAACTAAAAGGAAGGTACAAATCTTCTGGTCAGGATGGAATCCCTTTGGGAGCATTTAATGTTCCTCAAGGTTCTGTAACTGTTACTGCAGGAGGAAGAACTTTGCAGGAAGGGGTAGATTATACAGTGAATTATCAATTGGGAAGAGTAAATATTTTGGATGAAGCATTACTATCTTCTAATACTCCTATCCAGGTTTCTACCGAGAATAACGCTGTTTTTGGTCAGCAAACAAAACGTTTTACAGGATTAAATATAGAGCATAAATTTAGTGACGACTTTATTATAGGAGGAACCTATTTAAATCTGAATGAAAGACCAATTACTCAAAAATCTAATTATGATTTTGAGCCTATTAATAATACAATACTAGGGTTTAATGTAGCGTATTCTACAGAAGTTCCTTTCTTAACCAGGATGGTGAATAAACTCCCTAATATCGATACAGATGTACCTTCTAGTGTTTCGGTTAGAGCAGAAGGAGCTTACCTGATTGCCGGGGCACCAAGAGGAGCTAATTTTGATGGTAAAGTAACCACGTATATAGATGATTTTGAAGGAGCACAAACCAGAATAGATGTAAGTTCACCATTGTCATGGGAGCTCTCTAGTATACCTATTGGTTTTGGTGATCCTAGTAATCCTAATAGTGATGTTGTTGTTGATGGTATAGAATCAGGATATCAAAGAGCAAAATTGTCCTGGTATTCTATTGATCCGATCTTTTATAGTAATGGAAGACCAAGTGGAGTATCTGAACAGGATTTAGCTTCTAACGCTACCAGAAGAGTATTTATTAATGAGATTTTCCCACAAACCGATATAGCGCAAGGGCAAACCTTGGCATTATTTACATTGGATCTTAATTACAGACCTGGGCAAAGAGGACAATATAATTTTAATCCTGCATATGCCCCTGGGAGTTCATTACCACAACCCGATTCAAGAAATAATTTTGGAGGAATTACCAGGCAATTAACATCTACTAATTTTGAGCAAGCTAATGTAGAGTTTATTGAGTTTTGGTTGATGGATCCTTTCGAATATGATGATGTAGATAATCCTGGAGGTACCATTGTATTTAATTTAGGTAATATTAGTGAAGATGTACTTAAAGACGGTAGAAAACAATATGAAAATGGATTGCCTAAAGGAGGTGTTGGTAGTACAATAGATACTGATTATGGTCGTGTTCCTGTAAACCAATCCTTGATCTATGCTTTTGATTCTGATGGTCAGGATAGAGTAGATCAGGATGCTGGATTTGACGGTTTGGGAGATCAGGATGAAAAACAAAAACCAGAATATGCCGCATTCCAATCTTTAGATGACCCTTCGGGAGATAATTATACCTATTTTCTTCAGGCAGGTGGAAGCATCTTAGAACGATATGACAAGTATAATGGTACAGAAGGTAACTCACCGACCAATGTGTCTAATGATGATCGAGGAAATACTACGTTCCCTACTGCAGAAGATGTAAACAGGGATAATACCATGAATACGATTAATAGTTATTACGAGTATGAGATTCCGATTTTTAGAGGAATGGGAGTAGGTAATGATAATGGGACCGGTTATATATCTGATGTTAGAGATATTCCTGTTACTGTGCAGGGAGGCCAAATAAATACAAAATGGGTTCGCTTTAAGATTCCTATATATAACCCAGATAGAGCTATAAATATTAGTGATTTTAGATCTATTCGATTTATGAGAATGTATCTTACTGGTTTTGCAGAACCTACTTTGTTGCGATTTGGTAGTCTTGATTTGGTAAGGGGTGATTATAGAAGATATGTTGTAGAAGGTAATACTGTAAATGATCCAACAAGTGGTATTAATATAACGGGTAATAGTGATGTAATTGTGACCTCGGTAAGTTCTGAAGAGACCGCGAATTATGTGACACCACCCGGAGTTGTGCGAGAACAGTTAAATAACAATAATAATATTATAAGAGATGATGAGCGGTCATTGGCACTTACGGTAAATAATCTACAATCTGGTGATGCTCGTGGGGTGTATAAGAATTTCAATGTTGATATGCGTCAGTATGAAAATCTTGAAATGTTTTTGCATGCAGAATCGCTTCCTGAACCTGCAATTCCAATTCAGGATGGAGATCTAAAAGCTTTTATAAGAATGGGTAATGATTTTACTAATAATTTCTATCAGATAGAATTGCCCTTAACTGTTTCTGATCGAGATGATAGTAGTCAGAATGGAGCATGGCCAGAAAATAATCGATTAAGCCTTCCTTTAGAATTTCTTCAGCAAATAAAATCTAATGTATTAGGGAGTGAAACTCTTAATGCGAATGATCTTAATTTCTTTACAGGTCCTAATAACCTTAGAGTGGGGATTAAGGGTAACCCTAATTTCGGAAATGTGCGAGTGATGATGGTGGGGGTCAAAAATGATAGTGGTAGTGATCAGTCTGGAACAGTTTGGTTTAATGAAATGCGTCTAAGCGACCTTAAAAACAGAGGTGGTTGGGCCGCTGTAGGTAGCCTGGATGCTAATGTTGCGGATTTTGCAAATGTTAGCGCGTCTGGAAGAATTAGTACTATTGGATTCGGAGGGATTGAACAAGGACCTAATGAGCGAAGTAGAGAGGATGTTAAGCAATATGATGTAACTACTAATGTTAATTTGGGACAATTATTGCCTAAAAAATGGGGAATGCAAATACCATTTAATTATAGTCGAGGAGAGGAAATAGTTACTCCTCAGTTTGATAGATTTTATGAAGATTTGGAGCTCGAAGATATTTTAGATAATACACCATCACAACAGAAAAAAGATTCTATTCTCAATGTTAATACTAATTATACCAAAAGACAAAGTTTTAATGTTATTGGACTACGTAAAGAGAGAACAGGAGATGGTAAGCCAATGCCTTATGATGTAGAAAATTTTGCGTTTTCAGGAACTTACAATCAAACAGATCATCGTGATTTTGAGATAGAAAAATCATTAGATCAAAATGTAAGATTGGGAGGAACTTATGATTTTAGTTTTCAGCCAAAAGAAGTAGAACCTTTTAAGAAAGTTAAGTTTTTAGGCAAGAGTAAATATTTTGACCTTATCAAAGATTTTAATGTTAACCTGCTTCCTACGAGCATCTCGGTAAACTCTAATATTAATAGGCAATATAATGAGCAGGTTTTTAGAGATATTACACTGCCTGAAGGAGCTATTAGACAAACATTATATCAACGTAATTTCCTCTTTGATTGGCAATATGGGGTCAACTATAATTTGACCAAGTCTTTAAATTTTAATTTTACTTCTGCTAATAATCGAATTGTTAAAAACTTTATTAATGAAAATAACGAAGTTGATAATACCATAGATGTATGGAGTGGCTTTTTTGATATAGGAGATCCTAATACCCATAGTCAACAGCTTCAGGTTAATTATGAAGTTCCTTTTAAGAAAATACCAGTGTTAAAATTTATACGTGCAACATATGCGTATAATGCAGATTTTCAATGGGTAAAAGGAAGTGAGGCTTTAAAGACTTTGGAGAATATTCCAGATCTGGGAAATACGGTTCAGAATGCTAATGTACATACGTTAAACGGTTCATTAGACATGAATACATTGTATAAATATGCAGGGTTAACCAAAATAAAACCCGGAAGAAAAAGCGCGAAAAAGAAAAATAAGGATTCGAAAGAAGCAAAAGAAGGAGCTCGAGTGCCTGGGAGCCCGCAAAAAAATAAAACTAAAAGAGGTAGAAGTAAGCTAAGTGTTGGTGATAAAGCATATAATACACTCATTGGGTTAGTTACCGCAGTGAAAAAGGTAAATGTAAATTACAAACAAGATAGTGGTATTTTCCTTCCCGGATATACCAGATCCCCAGGGTTTGTGGGGACGCTTAAGCCTACAGTTGGATTTACTTTTGGTAGTCAATCTGATATTCGATATCTCGCTGCACGTAATGGGTGGCTTACTTTATACGACCAATTTAATCAACAATATCAAGAGGTTGAAGGAAAACAACTTAATATACAGGCCTCTCTAGGATTGCTAAAAGGGCTTAAAATTGATATTAGTGCTAATAGAAATTCTTCTGAAACATTTACCGAGAATTATAATGCAGAGAACTTGGTGTATAAACCATTAAGTCCTAGTGTTTTTGGTAATTTTACCATATCGACAGTAATGATCAAGACCGCGTTTAAAAAGAGTGATGAATTTTCATCAGAAGCGTTCGATAAATTTAGAGAAAACAGATTGATTATAGCAAATCGTTTGGCTAGAGAAGATAGTAGGAGTGTTGGTATTGATGAAGATGGTTTCCCTAATGGTTACGGAAGAACAAATCAAGCAGTTTTACTACCGGCGTTCTTGGCAGCTTATACCGGAGGAAACCCAGAAAAAGTTAAAAAAGGAGCTTTTAGAGATATTCCACTACCTAACTGGGATATAAAGTATACAGGTTTAATGAATTTAAAATGGTTTAAGAAACGTTTTAAAAGGTTTTCTGTAGCCCATGGGTATCGAGCTAATTATACGATTAATCAATTTCAAACTAACCTTGAATTTGGTAAGAGTGAATTTGATGAAGCAAATAACTACAGAAACCCAGAGTTGTATTCTAATATTAATTTAACAGAGCAGTTTAGTCCGCTTGTTCGATTGGATATGGAAATGAAAAACTCGATCAAAATCCTTGCAGAATGGAAAAAAGATAGAGCATTATCATTAAGTTTTGATAATAATCTACTTACCGAAATTCAAGGAAATGAATATATCATTGGACTAGGATATAGATTAAAAGATCTTACGTTTGCAACTAAAATATCAGGAAGAAAAAAAGTGATAAAAAGTGATCTTAACCTAAGAGCTGATTTATCACTACGTCAAAATGAAACGCTGATTAGATATCTTGACCTTGATAATACTCAGGTAACTGCAGGACAAGATATTTATGGAATAAAGTTTACAACAGATTATTCATTAAGTAAAAACTTAACTGCGTTATTGTTTTATGACCATACCTTTTCTAAATATTCTATTTCTACCGCATTTCCTCAGACCACAATTAGAGGAGGGTTTACGTTAAGGTATAATTTTGGGAATTAAGATTTTTGTAATTACCTTTTGTTTAAGGCAGTGTAATGTTGTTTTTTCATAATTTTTTATCCGGTTTTCTCAAAATTTAATAAAATAGATTTATTTTCGTCATCATAATATTAACAACATATAAATTTTTTTGAAATGAATACTCCTGGAGATTTAAAATATACCAAAGATCACGAATGGATCAAAGTTGAAGGTGATATTGCAACTATAGGTATTACTGATTTTGCACAAAGTGAATTAGGTGATATTGTTTATGTAGAAGTAGAAACAGTTGGTGAAGAATTAGAAGAACAAGAGGTTTTTGGTACTGTAGAAGCAGTAAAAACGGTATCAGATCTATTCTTACCCTTAACAGGTGAAATTATCGAATTTAATGAAGCTTTGGAGAATGAGCCAGAATTGGTAAATAGTGATCCTTATGGAGCTGGTTGGATGGTAAAAGTTAAAATATCTGATGTTTCGCAAGTTGACGATTTATTACTATCTGCAGATGAATATAAAGAGGTTGTTGGGGCATAATACCCTTTTTACTCTGGTTGTAGTATTAACCTCTTTGGTAACCTGGGCGTCACTGGCAAAATTTATAAACCCGGTTACATTTAAAATAGAAGGGAGTGATAAAATAGGACATTTTATTGCATACTTTACTTTGACTATAGCATGGACTTTGTTTTTCTTTTTTTCAGAAAAAATGAATAAAAATTTAAAACAGAGTTTGATTATTACTTCGATTATATGCATCCTATATGGTGTCTTGATGGAAGTATTACAAGCACTTTTAACAACATATCGTAATTCTGATTGGTATGATGTAGTTGCAAATACGAGTGGTACAATTTTTGCGGTACTTGTTTTTGTAGTGTTTAAAAATAGAATATTAAAATTTAAACAAAATAAGCAGGAAGTCAGGTAGATACAGTCTTGTTTATACTAAAAAGTAGATAACATAAAAGTTAAAAAACTTATTTTTTGTTTTACATTTTAATCTTTAGTTGGAAATTACAAAAGAAATTAGCTATTTTAGCAATCCTATAACGATTATATAATATGGAACCAAAGAAAAATCCAAAAGCAGATTTAACTAAGAAAAGCATCTTATTCCTTCAATTAGGACTTATTTTAGTTCTTTTTATAACATGGCAAGGAATAGAGTGGAAAACCTATGATAGAACCAATATAGATATAGGTCAGGTTAATCTTGATGAGTTGGAAGAAGAAGATGTGCCAATTACACAAAATCTTAATACACCTCCACCTCCACCACCTCCACCACCTGCACCAGAAATTATTGATGTAGTAGAGGATGAAGAAGAAGTAGAGGAAACTATTATCGAATCTACAGAGACAAATCAAGAAGAAGAGATTGTTGAGGTAGAAGAAATTGAAGATACAGATGAAGAAGAAGTAATTGCTGATGTACCATTTGCAGTTATCGAGAATGTGCCAATCTTCCCTGGTTGTGAGAATGCAGGAAACAATGCAGCTAAAAAGAAATGTATGAGTGAAAAGGTTAAGAAGTTTGTTAACCGTAAATTTAATACAGAAATAGGAAGCGAATTAGGTCTTTCAGGTGTTAATAGAATCTATGTGAGATTTAAAATTGATAGAGGTGGTAATATTGTTGGTGTTCAGGCAAGAGCTCCGCATCCAAGATTACAAAAAGAAGCACAAAGAGTAGTTAAGTTATTGCCTAAAATGACTCCAGGAAAACAAAGAGGAAAAGCAGTAGGTGTACTGTATTCTTTACCAATAGTTTTTCAGGTACAGGACTAGAAAGGAATACCTTTATATAAAATATTCGAATCCCGTTTACATTACGTAGACGGGATTCTTTTTTTGGTATGCTTGTTGATTTAGATTAATTGTAACGTTAAAACTAAATATTATGAGTAACAAGCACGATGCTAATGTACAAAAAAGTACATTGGTAAATTTTCAGATTGGACTTATAGCAAGTCTTTTATTTACCTATGTAATGTTTGAGGTGTATACCGCTACACCAATAGTTAATGATAGCGATATTGATCTTACAATTGAAGAACCCGATGTAGATTGGGACGGGATTTACAAAATTTATGAAGAACCCAAGCCTAAAGAAGTTGCAAAGAAATATACTAAAGCTGTAGTGATTCCAGAACAATTTAAAATTATTGATAATGATGCTAAAATAACTGATCCAGATAAGGTGTTTAAAAATAAACCTATCGAATCTACACCAATCGATCCCAGTTCTATTATCGATGCTGATCCTGTTGATGAAGACCCACCTTTTTTTGATTTTGTAAAAGTAGAGTCAGTACCTGTTTTTCCTGGTTGTGAAACATTAGGAACTAATAAAGAAAAAGCAGCTTGTTTTTCTGAGAAAATTAGAAAAATCGTTTCCAAAAAGTTTAATAAGGGATTAGGAGAAAAGTATGGTTTAGCAGGAGTACAAAGAATCTATACTCAGTTTGATGTTGATGCCGATGGAATGATTAAAAATATTCAGGTTAGAGCAACGCATCCAAAATTAAAAAAAGAAGCACAAAGAGTGATTAACTTGTTTCCACAGATGACTCCAGGTAAACAACGAGGTAGAGCTGTAACTGTAAAGTATCAGTTGCCAATTGTTTTTAAAATACAGAACTAAAAATAAAAGCCTGCTGTTATGAACAGCAGGCTTTTCTAATCGATTTTTTTATTTTGTGAGACTGGTGTAAATTGTTTTGCGCATACGTTCTGAGTTAATAAATCCATCGCCATATCCTTTTACATCATAGGTTGCCGTAAGCGAAGTGTCTTTTGTAATGTCTTCTTCAGATTTTCCTGCTTTGATTTCTTTTTGAATACCGTTTGTGATTTCTTTTAGCATTTTCAAAAATGTTTCCAGATCTTTTTTTGTTGCCAATTTTCCGTGTCCAGGAATAATTTTGGTGTCATCATTTGCAATAAGTAATGCTTTTTCTGATGCTTTTATATATCCTTTAATACTTCCGCCAGATTTTAAATCTATATAAGGATACCGTCCATTAAAAAAAGTATCTCCCATGTGTAATACGTTTCCATTTACAAAATAGATAAGAGCATCTCCGTCGGTATGAGCATTGTGTACATGAAACGCTTTTACGTTTTCATCTTTGAAATATAATTGCAACCCTTCGTTAAATGTAATTACGGGTAACGATAGCAGAACAATACTTCCTTTTTCCTTTTGTCCTTTTTCCATTCTGGATCTTACATTTTTTTGAGCAAAGATCGTAGCGCCTTGATTGGCCATATTTTCATTTCCACCAGTATGATCACCATGATAATGTGTGTTGATTACCATAGTAACAGGTTGGTCGCTTATTGCCTTTAGATTAGTGAGAATTTTATCAGATAATCTTGCAAATTGGTCATCAATGATAAACAATCCTTTTTCGTTTTTGAAAACACCAATATTACCTCCTCGACCGGTTAACATATAAATGTGATCAGACAATGGGTCTATGGAGATTTTGACTTCTTTATCTTGTGCATTGGCAACAAAGAAAAGTGTAGATACTACAAGAATCAGTAATTTTTTCATTAGAGATGATTTTATGTGGTTTTTATAATGATTTGTCGTGAATAAAGCACGAAAATTACTCTTGGCTATTAAGGTGATTATCAAAATGTTCTGTGAAAAGAAATTTTGATCAACTCCTGTAATCATTTATTTGTTGTAATAGTAAGTTTGTTAAAAGGTGAATTATAAGTAGTTATAAGTTGTCTAAAATGCTTTTAAGATATATCTTTGCACCACTTTTAAAAAAGCTATTTAGAAAACGTGCAAGATTTGAGCGTGACCCAAACGAATACTATAAAAATCTCGATTGTTCAGGATTTTAAAGAAATTACAAAAATGCGTCTGGCATTAAGTGTGGTTTTTTCTTCTGTTGCAGGATATTTGCTAGGTGTAGAAACAGTTTCCTGGAGTACTCTGATTCTTCTCGCTGTAGGAGGTTATTTTATGGTAGGGGCCTCAAACGCGTATAATCAGATTATAGAAAGAAATTTAGATAAGCTGATGGATCGTACTAAGAATAGGCCTATTCCGTCTGGAAGAATGTCTGTTAATACGGCTTTTGCAATTGCTACATTTTTTACAATTGCAGGAATCTCTGTGTTGTATACGATTAATCCTCAGACAGCAATGTTTGGTGCGATATCTATATTTATATATGTAAGCATATATACACCTTTAAAAACAAAAACACCATTATCTGTTTTTGTTGGTGCTATTCCCGGAGCAATTCCTTTTATGTTAGGATGGGTAGCGGCAACAAATAATTTTGGGATAGAGCCAGGAACATTGTTTATGATTCAATTCTTTTGGCAGTTTCCACATTTTTGGGCTATAGGATGGTTTTTGTTTGATGACTATAAAAAAGGAGGGTTTTTTATGCTTCCAACAGGTAAAAGAGACCAAGGTACTGCCGTGCAGGTTATTATTTATACATTATGGACCGTGGTAACCTCTTTGATACCTGTTTTTGGAGTTACAGGTAAACTTTATCTTACTCCGGTATCAGGAATAATTATTCTGTTTTTAGGAATAATTTTAATTAGATCTGCAGTTCGATTATATAAGGTTAGAGATGCTAAAACAGCAAAACAATTAATGCTAATGAGTGTCTTATATATTACATTATTACAAGTCATTTATGTAGTTGATAAATTTGTTAGAATATGGATTTAACACAAGGAACAACACAAGAAAAAGTTAATAGATCCAAAAAAACCATGATGTGGTTTGCTATGATCAGTATGGCAATGGTATTTGCAGGACTTACTAGTGCTTATGTTGTGAGTAAAAGTAGGAAAGACTGGGGGATAGATCTTGTTTTTCCAAATGCATTTATATACAGTATACTAATAATAGTAGCGAGTAGTGTTACATTTTACTTTGTAAAAATTGCGATTGAGAAAAATAATAGAGGCCAGGCTACAATATTACTGCTCTCTACACTTGCATTAGGAATCATATTTATACTCTTGCAGTTTGAAGGATTTAACGATATTATTAGACAAGGATATCATTTTACAGGTCCGACATCTAATATCGTTACTACATTTATGTTTATCATTGTAGTAACACACCTGGCACATATCATTGGAGGGATATTAGTGCTTTTAGTTGTAATTTATAATCATTTTAAACAAAAATATAAAACAGGTCAAACTCTTGGTTTAGAACTAGGTGCTATGTACTGGCATTTTGTTGATTTTCTGTGGGTTTATCTCTTTTTGTTTTTGTATTTCGTTAAATGATCTTTGATCATTGATTTAATACTATAAAAGAGATTGTTTTAAAGAAAAGCATCTGTGGCAATTAAAAAATAAATTTGAGCAGGTGAAATGATAAAATTGATTATTTTTGTGGAAAATTTAACAATACCAAATTCTTTATATGGAAACAACTGTTACTAAAACAGGTACTGAAGATAAAACCTGGGGAGGTGGCAATCAACCACTCAAGGTAAGTTATGGTAAGATGATGATGTGGTTTTTTATCCTTTCGGATGCACTTACATTCTCTGGTTTTTTAGCCTCTTATGGTTTTTCAAGATTTAAGTTTATAGATTCATGGCCAATAGCCGATGAAGTATTTAATCACTTTCCATTCTTACATGGTGTAGATGCTCCAATGTATTATGTGGCTTTGATGACTTTTATTCTGATTTTTTCTTCAGTAACCATGGTGTTAGCTGTAGATGCAGGACATCATATGAAAAAGAAAAAGGTGATTTTTTATATGTTTCTAACTATAATTGGTGGAGCTATATTCGTAGGGTCACAAGCCTGGGAGTGGAAAAATTTTATCAAAGGAGAATACGGTGCAGTAGAAACCAAAGGAGGACAAATTTTGCAATTTGTAGATGGAGAAGGGCATAGAGTAGGTCTAAAAGATATCGCAATTATCGATTCCCATAAGGATAGGACTCAGCACGAGCGAAAAAATGGAATCTGGTACGAAAAGGAAGGAGCTCTTCCTACCTATACTATCGAAGAAATAAGAACAGGTTTTGCAAAAAGAAAAGATCTTTTGATAAGAACTCAAATCTTAACAGAAAAAGGAGAGAAAACAATCTTGTCAAGAACAGAGTCTTTAAAAAGAATACAGGCAGATGCTATTGGTATTGTAGAAGGGGCAAATCTTGTGCATAATGAATATGGGACTCCGTTATTTGCTAACTTCTTCTTCTTTATCACTGGTTTTCACGGTTTTCACGTGTTTTCTGGAGTCGTTATTAATATCATTATTTTTATCAATGTAATTCTTGGTACTTATGAAAGGAGAAAGAATTATGAAATGGTAGAAAAAGTCGGTTTATACTGGCACTTTGTAGATTTGGTATGGGTATTTGTATTTACATTCTTTTACCTGGTTTAATAAAAATTTAGTAGTTATACAGCATGGCACACGATACAGCACATCACGAATCGAATATAGGAAGAATCTGGAAAGTATTTATTCTATTATCTGTTGTTACAATAGTAGAAGTAATATTAGGGATTATAAAACCTGCGTTTTTAATAGAAACGACTTTAATTAGTATGAAACTATTAAACTGGATTTTTATTATTCTTACAATTTACAAAGCATATTATATCACCTGGGCATTTATGCATATGGAAGGTGAGACTAAAGGCTTAAGAAGATCGGTTGTTTGGACAGGTATTTTCTTAATTTGTTATTTAATATTTATCCTGCTCACAGAAGGAGATTATGTATATGAAGTTTTTAAAGCAGGGCATAAAAGCTGGGATTTTTAATCCTTTAAATATATAAGTTAAAAGCATTGTAAAAAGACGGTTTATTAAGCCGTCTTTTTTTATTTTTGCACAATTGTTTTAAGCTTATTTCAAAACTTTATACCATTTGTTGTTTGAATTTTCTCTTCCAGTAAATTGAAATGATAAACGGTATTAGATGTCGATTTTATAACTATTTGATACTTGTCAAATGAAAAAATTTCTTGTTTTAGGAATCTTATTTGTATTACCATTAGTGGCTTATTTATTTTTTGCTTCTGGAGTACATAATTTCGCCAAACTTCCTGTACTAAATGAGTCTATAGAGGATCTTAAAAATTTTGAGCCCTTAACCAAAAAAGAAGTTAGTTTTTCTGATAAGATTACCGTATTGGGTTTCTTAGGTAAAGATATTCATAACAAACAAGGGAATGCCTTCAACCTAAATCAAAAGATTTATAAAAAAAATTATGGATTTCGGGACTTTCAATTTGTGATGGTTTTACCTTACGGTAGCGAGAATGCTGCAAAGAAACTGTTGGATGAATTAGATAATATTACCGATGTTTCTGAGTGGAACTTTATTTTTGGTACCCCAGAAAGCATAAAAACTTTGTTTAAGAGTTTAAAGGCACCACATCAATTAGATGATAATTTAGCTACGCAGTATGTATATATAATCGATAAAAATGGAGGGCTAAGAGGTAGAGATGGTAGTATAAAAGAAAACGAATCAAAAGTATATGGCTATGATGCAAGTTCTGTTGCTGATTTGTCAAATGTGATGAGTGATGATGTAAAAGTGATTCTTGCAGAATACCGTTTAGCTTTAAAAAAATATAAAGCAGATCGTAAAGAGAAATAAAGAGTAAGCACATGAAAAAAAATTCATACATCGGGATATCGTTTATCATATTGGTTTTTGGAATCATTTTTATACCAAAGATTATGAATAGAATCAAAAGCACTTCGATTGTTAAAAACGATAGGATGAGTGCTAGTAACCCTGTTGCTAATGAAAAACTTAGCTATATAAAACTTAACGGAACACCAAAGAAAGTTCCCGAGTTTGCATTCTTAGATCAAGATAGTATTCTAATTACTAATCATGATTATAAGGGTAAAGTATATATTGCAGAATTTTTCTTTACCAGTTGTCCAACTATTTGTCCTAAGATGAATAAAAATTTGGTGTATCTACAAAATAAATTAAAAGACGATGAGGATTTTGGAGTAGCTTCTTTTACGATCAATCCTAAGTTTGATACCCCAAAAAGGCTTAAGAAGTATGCAGAGAAGTATAAAGTAACAGATCCCGACTGGCATTTTATGACAGGAGATAGAGAAGATATCTATGAGCTGGCCAATGCTGGATTCAATATTTATGCAGCAGAGAATCCCGATGTGCCAGGAGGATTCGAACATAACGGCTACTTTGCTTTAATTGATCAGGAAGGATATATAAGATCGAGATATGATGCGTCGGGCAATCCAATTATTTATTATAGAGGAACAATTGGTGTGAAGGAAAAAGTAGATGAAAACGGAGAAGAAGAACAGATAACAATTTTATTAGAAGATATAAAGAAACTATTAGATAAGAATGAGTAACAACAACCAATCAGATGTAGAAAAAAAATACAATAAATGGATTGTGGTTTTATCGGTTTTTATTCCTCTCGCAGTAGCTGCATTATTTGGAGTTAATTTGAGAAAACTTGGATTCGATGTAAAACCTCTTACTTTTTTGCCACCAATATATGCTACGATTAATGGTTTAACTGCTGTGATTTTACTAGCCGCTTTGTGGGCAATAAAAAATAAGAATATTACATTGCATGGGAAACTCATGAAAACAGCTATTTTATGTTCGGTATTGTTTTTATTGATGTATATCGCGTATCATATGACTAGTGATTCTACTCGATTTGGAGGAGAAGGGATGATACGATACATATACTATTTTATTTTAATCACTCATATAATTCTGTCTATTGTTGTTATTCCTTTTGTATTGATTACTTATGTAAGAGCATTGGCAAAAAAGTTTGATAGGCATAAAAAAATTGCGAGAATTACATTTCCGATTTGGTTATATGTAGCCGTTACAGGAGTGATTGTGTACTTTATGATATCACCATATTATGTTTAGTTTGAGTATATGCGAATAAAAACCTTTTACATATTAATTCTTTTTTTGGTGTTTACTATCCCGGTAGAGGCACAATGCGCAATGTGTAGAGCAGTTCTGGAGAATGAAGAAGGACAGGAAGCAGCAAAAGGAATTAATAATGGGATTGTATATCTAATGATTATACCATATGTTTTAATAGGAGTTGTAGGGTATATTATATATAGAAATAAAAGAAAATCGGCAACTGCAAAAAAGCATAATTAAAGAGTTCTTAATTTTTTAACATTTTCATAACAAGAAAAGATGTAACAAAAATGCCGTTTAGTTAGTCTTATGTAACAAGACGACGCTAACCAATCAATAAATCTTCAGGGGAAAACTGTAAGATTGATCTAAATACTATACCGTATTTTTAGGCTAGTGGGTCTCAGTTTTATCAAGGTATTTTGCCTTACAAATCTTAATCCAGTATTATGATTGAAATAAAAGACTTACATAAATCTTACCAAATGGGAAGCAATTCGCTTCATGTACTTAAAGGAATAGATTTTAGTGTGAAAGAAGGCGAGTTGGTCGCTATAATGGGATCTTCGGGTTCTGGAAAATCTACATTGTTAAACATCTTAGGAATGTTGGATGAGGCAGATAGCGGAAGTTATTTTCTCGATGAAGTTCCTATCAAAGGGTTAAACGAAACCAAAGCAGCGCAGTATCGCAACAAATTTTTAGGATTTGTTTTTCAATCTTTTAATTTGATTAATTACAAGACAGCTCTAGAAAATGTAGCCCTTCCATTATATTATCAACGTAAAAAACGAAAAGAAAGAATTGATAAAGCAATGGATTACCTTGGTAAAGTTGGATTGGCAGAATGGGCGACACACTTACCAAGTGAACTTTCTGGAGGACAAAAACAACGTGTAGCAATTGCCAGAGCATTAGCTGCAGATCCTAAAGTATTATTAGCCGATGAACCCACAGGAGCTTTGGATAGTAAAACTTCTTATGAAGTAATGGATATCATCCAAAGTATTAATGATGAAGGTAAAACCATATTAGTAGTAACTCACGAACCAGATATTGCCGATATGTGTAAACGTATAGTACACCTTAAAGATGGTGTTATTGTAGAAGATAAAGAAGTAGAACAAGTTAGAGCATCTCAATATGTTTGATAGAGATAGATGGGGTGAAATATTTGAAGCTATAGGAAAAAATAAGTTACGTACATTCCTTTCGGGATTTACTGTAGCTTTAGGAATCCTGATCTTTACAATTCTATTAGGACTGGGTAATGGCCTTCTCAATAGTTTTTTAAGCAGTTTTGTGGATGATGCTCAAAATATCATATTCATTCGTGGCGGAAACACATCAAAAGCATACAAAGGCTTTCAGGAAAATAGAAGAATTCAGTTTAAAAATGAAGATTTCGAATTTATAAAAAGCAATTATATAGGCAAAGTTGAGTTTGCTACCCCAAGAATATATAGAAATGGTTCTGCAAAATATAAGAAAGAATCTGGTAGCTATAGTATAAGAGCTGTACACCCAGATCATCAATATCTCGAGAAAACTATAATGATGAACGGTCGATATCTTAATGAATCAGATATTAACGAACGTACCAAGAATATTGTTATTGGAAGATTAGTAGAAAAGGATCTTTTTAAAAATGAAAAGGCCTTAGGTAAAATGCTAAATGTAGATGGGATTGCTTATAAAATAATTGGAGTTTTTCAAGATAGTGGTGGTGATAATGAAGAGCGAATAATCTATATGCCATATAAAACCGTTCAGTTGCTTTATGGAAATAATGATCATATTAATCAGATAAACTTATCTTATAATATGGCTATGAGTACCGAGCAAGCCATCGCATTTTCTAAAAAAATAGAAGAAGATTTTAAAGAAAAATTTAAAGTGGCACCAGATGACCAAAGTGCAATCAGGGTGCGAAGTTTTGCAGAAGATATTAAAGAAACCATGGTTATTCTTGGAGGTATTTATATGATCATATTTGTTGTAGGTATAGGAACCCTAATCTCTGGAGTTATTGGTATCGGTAATATCATGACATTTAGTGTTAAAGAACGTACCAAAGAATTAGGAATCAGAAAAGCACTGGGAGCATCACCAAGATCAATCATAGCTATGGTGCTTCAAGAATCGGTTCTAATAACATCTGTCGCAGGATATCTTGGTTTGATTTTAGGGATTCTTGCGTTAAAACTTATAGGTAATAATCTAGAAGAGTTCTTTATTCTTAATCCTAAAGTTGACACGGGTATTATTATGACTGCCACAATGATATTGATATTTTTTGGACTTTTGGCAGGATATATTCCAGCAAGAAGAGCAGCAAAAATAAAGCCTATAATTGCATTGAGAGATGAATAACTAAAAATCGAATTGGTATGAAATTTATATTTGAAAGAGATACCTGGCAAGAAATTTATGGAGCTATTCGTAAGAATAAAGTAAGAACCATAATTACAGTTATCGGGGTAACCTGGGGAGTGTTTTTATTTGTGTTTCTTTTGGGAATGGCTAAGGGACTGGATAATAGTTTTAGAAGTCAATTTAATGATTTTGCGACCAACACAATGTTTGTTTGGGGGCAACAAACCAGTATACCTAACGAAGGCTTTAAGAGAGGGAGACGAATGCAACTTACATTGAATGATGTCGAAACATTAGAATCTCAGGTTGATGATATTGAATATATCGCTCCTCGTAATGTTACGGGGCAATGGGGAACCCCACCAGGACAATTTGTAAAAGGGTCTAAGTCGGGGGCATTTAAAGTATTTGGGGATTATCCAACGATAGATAAAGTATCGAAGAAAAAAATATTTAAGGGAGGAAGATTTATTAATGAAGAAGATATAAAATATGAACGTAAAGTCTGTGTTATTGGGGAAGATATTTATAAGCAATTCTATGATAAAGATGAAGAAGCAATAGGAGATTTTGTGAGAATAAATGGAATTTATTTCAAAGTAATAGGAGTATATAAACCTACTCAATCTGGATTCGAAGGAGACGATTCTATTTTTCTGCCATTCACAACGTTTCAAACCATTTTTAACCAGGGTGAAAATATATCCTGGATGGTAATCACAGCCAAACCAGATAAGAATATTGTAAATACAGAAGCTACGATAAAAACTACACTTAAAAGAATGCATAATGTACATCCAGATGATACTCAGGCTTTTGGAAGTTTTAATCTAGGTGAAGAAGTAGCAAAAATTAATGGATTTTTGGCCGGTATGCGTTTGATTACCTATATCGTAGGAATAGCTACCCTTATTGCAGGAGTAATAGCGATAGGTAATGTTCTTTTAATTACAGTTAAAGAACGTACCAGAGAGATTGGAGTACGTAGAGCATTGGGAGCAACACCAGCAGAGGTGAGAGGTCAAATCATGTTAGAATCTGTATTGCTTACCTTTTTAGCAGGATTATTAGGTTTTATTTTTGGTACACTGTTACTTTGGGGTATCAATACTGCAATCGGTAATAATGATGATATACCCATTTTAAATCCTACAGTCGATTTCTTTGCGGTAACAGGAGCATTATTGTCAATAGTCTTATTAGGAACAATAATAGGGCTTATCCCAGCACAAAAAGCCGTAAGCATAAAACCAATTGAAGCATTAAGAGAAGAATAAAATAAATAACCAGAATAATCATCAATCCAAATGAAAAAGTTTTTTAAAATTTTATTAATTGTAATTTTTGTGGCCTTACTAGGTTTTTCAGGTAAGTACCTTATAGATTCTAACAGTAAATCACCAATTGTATTTACTACAGAAAAAGCGTTTAAAACCACTATTGAAGAAAAAACAGTAGCTACAGGAAAAGTAGTTCCAGAGGATGAAGTAGCAATCAAACCTCAGATTTCAGGAATTATAGAAAAGATTTATGTTGAAGAAGGAGCAGCAATAAAAACAGGAGATTTAATAGCTAAAGTAAAAGTAGTACCTAATGAGCAATCCTTGAACAGTGCCAGAGGACGTGTTAAAAATGCACAAATTGTTTTAAATAACTCTAAGGTAGAATATGACAGAAATAAAGCGCTTTTTGATAAAGGAGTAATCTCTAGTCAGGATTTTAATAATATAGATCTAAGATATAATCAGGCAAGACAAGATCTTTCGAATGCACAGAGTGATCTTCAGATCATACGTTTAGGTTCTGCAGGTGGTTCTTCTACAGCTAATACTAATATACGAGCAACCGTATCAGGAACGATTCTTGAAATTCCGGTTAAAGAAGGAGACCAGGTGATCGAAAGTAATAACTTTAACGACGGAACCACAATTGCTACAATTGCAGATTTGAACAAAATGATTTTTGAAGGAAAAGTAGATGAAGCAGAGGTGAATAAGCTAAAAATTGATATGCCTTTAAAAGTTAGCCTTGGAGCTATACGAGATAAAGAATTTGATGCAAAACTAAAATTTATTGCGCCAAAAGGAGATGAAGAGCAAGGTGCAGTTCAATTTAAAATTGAAGGTGAAGTTTTTCTTGATAAATCATATTTTATAAGAGCAGGATATAGTGCAAATGCTTCAATTGTTTTAGAAACAAAGAATGATATTCTTGCTGTAAAAGAAGCACTTTTACAATTTGATAAAGAAACAGAAGACCCTTATGTAGAAATACGAACAGGAGATCAGAAATTTGAAAGAAAAGATGTTGAAATAGGTATTTCTGATGGTATTAATGTTGAAATTCTATCAGGAATAACAGAAGAAGATGATATTAAAGTTTGGAATAAAACAGAGCCCATTAAAAAAGAAGATGAAAAAGATTAAAGCCAGCATGTTTTAAAACAATATTTTTGATAGTGGTTAGATAATTAAAAATATTTTTTAAATAATCTGTAACAACATCAATCAAATATATACCTATACCATAGTATGAAAATAATAGTAAAAGATTTAGGCAAGTTCTCATCACAAAAGGACACTATAGATTTTAAACTTATGAGAATTAGAATTTTAATTTTATGTATTACTTTCTTTGGAGTGCTAGAAACTCAGGCGCAAGAAAAGAAATGGACATTACGCGAGTGTGTAGAATATGCTTTAGAAAATAATATTGCAATAAAACAATCGGCATTAGATGTAGAGGCAACAGACATTGATAGGATTGATGCCATAGGAAATTTTCTGCCATCATTAAATGCATCTGCTTCTAATTTTTGGAGATCTGGTTTATCAACAGATCCTATTACCAATGAAAATAAAACACAGACATTTAGAAGTTCTAATTATGGCGTTAGTGCAGGAGTAACCATATTTAGTGGTTTAAGAAATATAAAAAGATTTCAAAGAGCTAAACTTAATAAACTACTTAGTCAATATAACCTTGGTAAGTCTAAAGATGATATTGCATTGTTTGTTGCAAATAGTTATCTGCAAGTACTTTTAAACAAGGAATCTTTAAAAGTAGTAGAGAAACAACATGAGATCACATTAGAACAATTACAACGTACCAAAGATCTGGTAGAAGCAGGGGTATTACCTCAAGGTGACCTTCTCGAAATCGAAGCAACTTCTGCAGACGAATTAACAAGAATTGTACAGGCAGAAAATGCAGTACAGATTGCATTAATTGGATTAGCGCAGCGATTACTGATTAAAAATTATGAAGATTTTGACATTGCAGAACAAGAGTATTTAGTTCCTGGATCAGAGATGTTAGAAAAACCTATTGATCAAGTAATTGCACAGGCCAGAGAATCAAGATATGAAGTACAGATTGCAGAGCAAAATAAACTTATAGCAGAAAAAGATCTTGAAATTGCCAGGGGAGCATATTACCCTACACTAAGCGGTTCTTTTAGATATGATACCAGAGAATCAGGAGCTAAATCTTTTGCGCGTGTTTTGGATGCGAATAATCCTGTATCAACTCAGAGTATCGGTGTTGTAGAAGCAACAGGGCAGAATGTTATTTCTCAAACCCCTAATCTACTTCTTGTAGAACAGGATGCTACACCATTTATCGATCAGTTATATACCAATGATGGTATTTCTTATGGATTATCTCTTCAGGTACCGATTTTTAATGGGTTTTCTGCAAGGAATGCTGTAAAAAGAAATAAGGTTAATGTAAAGCGTACAGAATTTCAATTAGAGCAAGCAGAATTGGATTTGGATAGTAATGTATACCAGGCATATCTCGATGCAAAAGGAGCTGCAGAGGCGTATGAAGCTGCTCAAGTTTCTGTAAAAGCTCAGGAAAGAGCGTATGAATACGCAAAAGATCGATATGATGTAGGACTAACTAATGCGTTTGATTTTAGTCAATCAAAATTTAGATTAGAAAATGCGCAGAGCCAGGAAGTACAAAATAAGTTTGATTTCATTTTTAAATTAAAAGTGCTAGAACTGTATTTCGGAATAAAGATCGCTGATATAAAATTATAGAATAGTAGCATTCGATTTTTTGGCTACTATATAGAAAAAGATTGTATTTTCATAGAATAGAATTAACGTTAAAGTAGGTCATGAATAAAAAAAAATTACTCTTCATTTTAGGTATAGTTGTCATTGTAATTGTACTACTTGTTTATGGTAAGAAAGCTGGATGGTTTGGTGAAAGTGGAAACTTTAGAGAAGTATCGGTTACCAAAATTGACAAAATTGATATTGTAGAAACTGTTTCGGCTACGGGTAAAATACAACCCGAAGTAGAGGTTAAACTTTCTTCAGAAGTATCAGGAGAGATTATCGACTTACCCATCAAAGAAGGCCAACAGGTTCAAAAAGGAGATCTTTTGGTTCGTATAAACCCCGATATTATTCAATCTGGATTAAACAGGTCCCAGGCGGCATTAGAAAATGTAAGAGCTGGATTGCGGCAAGCCGAAGCTAGTTTAAAAGAATCAAAATTAAGCTATGATCGTAATAAGGCGTTATTTGATAAAGGAGTAATTTCTAAAGCAGAGTGGGATAGAGCAATCTCTGCATATGAAGGAGCAGAAGCAGCTAAGCAATCAGCGTATTATAATGTAAGAAGTGCTCAGGCAACTGTTAACGAAGCCAAAGATAATCTAAGCAGAACTACGATTTATGCTCCTATGACAGGTACAATTTCTAAGTTATCTGTAGAATTGGGAGAAAGAGTAGTAGGTACTCAACAAATGGCGGGTACAGAGATCGTACGTGTTGCTGATCTTAGTAATATGGAAGTAGAAGTTGATGTAAATGAAAATGATATCGTTAAAGTTTCAATTGCAGATTCTACAATTGTTGAAGTAGATGCTTATCTAAAGAAACAATTTAAAGGAATAGTTACAGAAATCGCTAATTCTGCAGAAAATGCTGTAAGCGCAGATCAAGTAACTAATTTTAGAGTGAAAGTTAGAATTTTGGAGGAGTCATATGCCGATTTACTAGAAGGGAAGTCAGAAAACTATTCTCCGTTTAGACCAGGTATGACTGCTACGGTCGATGTTATTACAGATAAAAGAAAGGATGTAATAGGCGTTCCTATAAGTTCTATAGTAATTAAAAATGATACTTCTGATGTAAAAAAAATCTCTTCTAAGGATGAGATATCATCAGAAACCAATAAAAAATTCGAATGTGTATTCGTTAAGAATGGCGAAACTGCCAAATTAAGAGTGATAAAAACGGGTATTCAGGATGATAGTAATATTGAGATAACTAGTGGATTGAATGAAGGAGATGAGGTTATAACGGGACCTTATAATGTGGTTACCAAAATACTTAAGACTGGGGATAAAGTAACTACCGAGAAAGAGAAAAAATCTACCAAATAAAAACTAGCAGTAGTTGTATGTACTCATCAAAACTCTATTAGTTAAGACTTCTAAAACTTCGGTAAAACATTTCGTGATAGACATATCTAATTAGATCATTTTTTTTGCCTAATTAGATTATCTTTGCCTAAATTTTTGATAGATGGCTTATATCCTTTGTATAGAAACTTCAACAACTAATTGTTCTGTAGCTTTAGCTAATGACAAAGAGGTAATTGGATTAAAAGAGGATTATGATAGCACATATTCTCATGCAGAACGGTTACATAATTTTATTGATAAAGTTATAAAAGAAGCAGGGTTAACCCCAAAAGATCTTTCTGCGGTTTCGGTTAGTAAAGGTCCCGGTTCATATACAGGATTAAGAATAGGTGTATCGGCAGCAAAAGGGTTATGCTATGCATTAGATATCCCATTAATAGCTGTGCCTACTCTGCACTCATTAGCATTGCAGGTATCACCAGAAAAAGATAGCTATATTGTTCCTATGCTAGATGCTCGAAGAATGGAAGTGTATTCTGCCGTTTTTACTAATACGTATAAGGAAATAAGAAAAACAGAGGCCGAAATTCTTACCGACACTTCTTTTAAAGCACATTTACAGGAGAAAAAAGTATATTTCATAGGAAATGGTGTAGAAAAATTTTCGGCGATTTGTAACGATGCTAATGCTGTATTTGTACAAAACAAATTGCCATCTGCAAATGAGATGGCAATGTTAAGTTATCCTAAATTTTTGAAAAAAGATTTTGAAGATGTTAGTTACCTCGACCCGTATTACTTAAAAGACTTCGTGACGGGCTAGAATCAGAGCTTTTTAATGCATTATATCTAGCTACAAGTCGAATTAAATCTTCTTCTTTTCTCAAACGAATTCTTTCCTTTTTTAAATAATCTTTCAATTCGTTTTCTTTATCATTAAATGCTGCAAGCATTTCTTTTTTGTTCATCGGTAATTCCATGATAACACCAGATTCTTCGAGGTAATATGAGGTAATCATTCTAAGTGTTCCTGGATCAGAAGGGCCACTAATTATCGGACCTGTTTTTTCGGGATCTTTTATTTTGAGTGTAAATTTTTTATAAATACGATACCTGTCGGTTAATTCTACTAATACATAATAGCCATCTCTATTGCTTCCTCGTTGATTTTTGAATTCACAGTAATAGAAATAATCACCATCGATTCGAGCATGAATAGTTGGGCTTTTAACCACTTCGTATAATTTGGATTGCGAACTATATTCTAGAGCATCAGAATAAATGTTATACTTAAGTTTAGCATCAAAAGTTCCTGATTTCTCATCAATAACACTAGATTCTTTATAACGACTCTTCATATAAATACTACCATCATAATCATCATATAAAGAAACTCTGGTAGTAGATGTAAGTAAATTTCGGGGTAATTGTGCAAATAATGCAGACGATGCTATCAAGCATAAAAAAAGTAATATTCTTCTCATAGTTTTTCGATTTAGGTGTGATAAACTTAAAGAAATAACATTTTAAATACAATTAATATGCTTTTTTGATCAAATTTTTACGAATTTCATAATTCAAACATGTGTAGCGTTAAATTATTAGGAATAAAATTGCGATTTTAACAAATAATTCACATAGGCATTTTGCGGTAAAACCGTAATTAATGTAGGATTAAGACTACAATTGAATTGATTGTTAATGGTTTAAAGGTGTTAAAAAATCCATAAAAAACATTTTTTTAACACTTTTAGCATAGCTCAAAATAAAAAGTGGTTAAGCGTTTTTTTGCTACATTACTTAAAATAGTATTACAATGTGTTGTAGAAATTTACTAATTTAATTAGATCCTTTTCTTTCTTTAAACTTAAATTTTCTTTACCAATAAAATCTTTTACTTCTTTTTGATTGTTAGGAAAGATACTTACCGTTTTCTTTTTACTTGAACTAACAGGAAATAGTTTTTCGTCTATTTCTAAATAATAGGCATGTTGATCTGTGAATTTTGCTGGAATATCTTTGTTCATTGGAGTTTTTGCGATTTTGGTATCAATATATTTTTTTTTCAATAGTTTGTATAAACTGATTTTGGCATTACTTGTTAGCTTTATTAAATACCCATTTTTAGTTTTATTATTGCGATATTTGTATTCCTTATAATGATACTCTTTATTTTTAATTCGTACATAGACACTTTTGTTTTTGGTGAGTCCCAGAATTTCAGAAGATTTTAAGGTTTTGCTTACTTCTATTTGATCGTTAAACACATTGTATCTTAAAAACAGTTTTCTAATCTTTTGTTTTGAATTGTTATGAATAATCTCTCCTAATTCAAACTTCTCATTTTCATAAGGAGTCCCTAGCGTCTTGTTTTTATTATCTTTAAAATATTTATGTGCATATAATAAAGGGGTAAAAGAATTTGTTTGGTTCTTACCATTTGATACTACTTGGGCATTAATCGCAAATGCAAACATGAGAGCTATAAAAAATAAAAATATTCTTTTCATAATAAGTGAATTTTGGATTAGTATTGAAATATTATGTTATACTAATTTGAGTCAAAAACTAAGTCAGGTTAAATTAAAATTTAATATAGGTTTCCCCCAGGAGTATTTATTCTAAAGGTAAAATGTCTTTAAATTCTTCAACCGGATATTTACATGAATTATTTACACATAAATAAAACAAAGTTTTGTCTTTAACAAATCTGTTTTTTAATAAGGCAGTATCAGAATCTGATGTACCTCCCGCTATTAGTTTATTTGGAATATAAGTTTGACTTACTTCTTTTAATTTAATTTTTGCTTCTTTACCTATAATAACCAATTCATAAAAGTTAAAAGAAAAATTGAGCATAAGATCTAACCAATTAGAGTACCCCGATGCATAAGACTTGATTTGCGGTTTAATATTATGTAACATTTGTTCACTTATTTCTTTGTAATGAGAACGATCAAGATAATGAGATAGTAGAAATAAGTTCTTAGCCATTATTGAATTAGATGCTGGGATTACATTATCACTGTATTCTATAGTACGTGTAATAAGTTTTGGGTCTTGATCAGAAGTAAAATAGAATATATTCTTGCTTTCATTAAAAAAGTGGTTTAAAGTGTATTGTGTAAGTTGTTCTGATACCTCTAGCCATTCTGGGTCAAATGTGTTTTGATATAAGGTTATAAAAGCTTCAATAACCAGTGCATAATCTTCTAAATACCCATTAATGGTACTTTTGCCGTTTTTGTAGTTATGAAATAAAGATGTATCATTTTTTAACTGAGTGGTTTTGATAAAGTTTGCATTTTTTATAGCAGCATCCAAAAACTTTTTCTCTCCAAAAGCTCTATATGCATCCAGATAACTTTTTAGCATTAAAGCATTCCACGAAGTTAGAGTTTTGTCATCTAATCGTGGTCGAGAGCGTTTTTCACGCTCATGAAGTAAAACTTGTTTCCATTTAGAGATTTTTTTAATCAAGACTTCACTATCAATATTATTTTCACTACAGAACTTTTGATGAGCATCTTTTCTAATTAAAACATAGTTTCCTTTTTCCCAGAAACCATATGAATTTATATTATAATAATCAGCAAAGAGAGTGTAGTCATTATCAGGTACAATTTTTTTTAATTCTTCTTTGGTCCATACATAAAAAGCACCTTCTTCTAGTTCTCCGTCCAGAGTTTTACTATCTGCATCCAGAGACGAATAAAAGGCTCCTTCTTTATTAGTAAGCTCTCTTGCTACAAAATCTAAAGTTTCATAAACCACATCTTTAAACCAGGGATCTTTGGTAACTAAAAAAGCATCAGAATACAGACTTACTAATTGTGCATTATCATATAACATTTTCTCGAAGTGGGGGACATGCCATTTTCCATCTGTAGAATATCGTGCAAACCCTCCTCCAATATGATCATACACCCCGCCATATGATATTTTTGTCAAGGTGTTTTTTACAAAATTTAATAGTGTTTCGTCTTTGGTTTGATGAGCATACCGAAGAAGGAAATGATAATTATTGGGCATCATAAATTTAGGAACTCGTTTTGTACCTCCTTTTTGATGGTCAAAATGAGAACTCCATTCTTTTACAGAAGTCGCTATAAATTCTTTATCAAAATTAATAGCATTAGTGTTTACTTCGATAAGATCTACAGCCTTAATCCCTTGTTCTAGTTTTTCGGCATATTCTATTAGCTTATCGGGTTGTTTTTCATATAAATTTGCAATTTGTTTTAAGGCATCAACCCAATTTCCTTTAGGAAAATAGGTGCCTCCCCAAACAGGCCTTCCGTCGGGTAATACAACCATATTAAGAGGCCAACCACCACTACCGGTCATTAATTGTACTGCACTCATATATACCTGATCTATATCGGGGCGTTCTTCACGATCTACTTTAATATTTACATAATTCGCATTCATGATTTCTGCTACCTTAGGATCTTCAAAGCTTTCATGTTCCATAACATGGCACCAATGGCAAGCTGCGTATCCTATACTTATAATAATAAGCTTGTTTTCTTTTTTAGCTTGTTGTAGTGCTTCTTCTCCCCAAGGTTTCCAATTTACAGGATTGTGAGCATGTTGCAGGAGATATGGACTGGTTTCATAAATAAGATCATTAGTATAAGCGTGTTGTTTCATAGGTGGTTTATTTTGACTTGTGCACGTTGTAAATAATAGCGATGATATAATGATGCATAAATATTTCACCAGAGTCGATTTTAGTAATGTATAAAAATATAAAAAGCATCCCGAATACATCAGAATGCTTTTTATAAAGAAGTAATAAAACTTTTTATTTTACTTCAAAAGAGATTTTTAGGCTTACTCTGAATTCTGTTACATCATTGTCTTTAACCACAACACTTTGATCTGCAACATAAGCAGATCTAATGTTTTTTACAGATTTACTAGCTTGTTTTACAGCATTTCTAGTAGCATCTTCCCAGCTTTTTTCAGAATTTGCTAATACTTCGATAACTTTAATAATCGCCATGTTGTGAGTTTTTTAAATTAAAAAATATAAGAATATCTAAGATACAACAAACTGTTGCTTTTTAGAAAAAATAGCATGTATTCTTTTCCTGGATTTTTCGATATAATTATAAATTTATCGTTAAAAAGCATATTGACATAAAATCATCTTATTTTTTGATGAGTAACCGTTATTCTGCTCCTATTAATTTTTTATATGCATTAGCATCTAATAGATCGTTAATCTCATCTGGATTAGAGATTTCTATTTTAGCAAGCCAACCCTTAGTATAGGGATCAGAATTTACCATTTCCGGATTTGACTCCAGCTCTTCATTAATTTCAATAACAGTACCCGAAACTGGCATAAAAATATCAGAAACGGTTTTAACTGCTTCAATAGATCCCATTACTTCTCCTTCATTAAGTTCTTCATCCAAAGATTCGAGTTCTACATAAACGATATCACCTAACTCACTTTGCGCAAAATCTGTAATACCTATATGGGCAATATTGTTCTCTATTCTGATCCATTCGTGATCTTTACTATACTTTAATTCTTCTGGGATATTCATAGTTTTATTTTTTTATGAAAGGTGTTTTTTTAACTATTGCTTTGATGCGCTTATTTCGAATTTCGATAAAAATGGTACTATCTGCTTTAGCGTGGGGAATAGTTACATAACCAAGTCCTATTCCTTTTTCTAATATAGGTGATTGACTTCCTGAAGTTACTTTTCCGATACACTCATCATTTTCATTATAAATTACATATCCAGCTCTGGGGATACCTTTTTCTATCATTTCAAAGCCAACTAATCTTCGAGTGACTCCTTCTGCTTTTTGTTTTTGTAAAGCTTCAGAATTAATAAAAGGTTTAGTGAATTTTGTAATCCAGCCTAATCCTGCTTCTAATGGAGAAGTGGTGTCATCAATATCATTTCCATACAAGCAGAATCCCATTTCTAATCGTAATGTATCTCTTGCTCCAAGTCCTATAGGCTGAATGTTATCTTCTTTTCCAATTTCGAGAATTGCATTCCAAAGTTGTTCTGCTCCAGAATTAGGAACATAAAGTTCAAAACCTCCTGCGCCTGTATATCCTGTAGCAGAAATGATTACATCTTGTATTCCTGCTATTTCACCCATAACAAAAGTGTAATATGGGATATCAGCAAGTGTTACTTTTGTGAGTTTTTGTAATACCCGGCTTGCAAGTGGTCCTTGTACGGCAAAAAGTGATATTTCATTAGAACGATCAATCATTTCTACATTGTCTGTATTATGACTTTTTATCCAGTTCCAGTCCTTGTCAATATTAGAGGCATTAACTACCAAAAGATATTCTTCATCACCTAGTTTATAGATAATAAGATCATCTACAACACCACCTTTATCATTAGGCATACAAGAATACTGAGCACTCCCAATATTTAATTTAGAGGCATCATTACTACTTATTTTCTGAATTAAATCTAACGCTTTAGGTCCTCTAAGGATAAATTCACCCATATGTGATACATCAAATATACCAACACCTTCTCTTACAGTTTTGTGCTCCTGTACTACAGAGGTGTATTGAAGTGGCATTAAATATCCTGCAAATGGGACCATTTTTGCTCCCAACTCCTGGTGCTTAGCTTCGAGAGCTATACTTATTAGTTCTGTTTCCATATTAGTTTATAGTTATTTCTGTATTCTTTGTATCTTCTTCAAAAACCGAAACAGGTAGGCAACTACACATTAAATTTCGATCTCCATGGGCATCATTTACACGACCTACACTAGGCCAGAATTTATTGCCTTTTATATGAGGTAGCGGAAAAGCTGCTTTGGTTCGGGAATATGGCATATCCCAATTGTCTCGAGCGATAAACTCCATAGTGTGAGGAGCATTTTTTAATACATTTTGCTCTCTAGAGGCAGTTCCGTTTGCTATTTCTTTTATTTCATTTCTGATACTTATCATAGCATCAATAAAGCGATCAAGTTCTTCTATAGTTTCACTTTCTGTGGGTTCTATCATAATAGTTCCTGCAACAGGAAATGATACAGTTGGTGCATGAAATCCGTAATCCATAAGTCTTTTTGCAATATCGGTTACAGTAATATCTTCTTCTTTAAATGCTCTACAATCGATAATAAGCTCATGGGCATTGCGACCTTTTTCTCCGGTAAACAGGATAGGATAATGATCGACGAGTTTTTCTTTTATATAGTTGGCATTTAGAATTGCCATTTTTGTAGCAGAGGTTAATCCTTCGCCACCCATTAATGCGATATATGCATAAGAAATAGAAAGAATACTTGCGCTACCCCAAGGTGCTGCAGAGATAGCTGCTATAGCCTTTTCTCCTCCTGCATTTTTTACTACAGCATTACCCGGTATAAATGGAGCAAGTTCTTTACTTACTGCAATAGGACCCATCCCTGGTCCACCACCACCATGAGGGATACAAAAGGTTTTATGAAGATTAAGGTGACATACGTCTCCACCGATAATTCCAGGGCTAGTTAATCCTAATTGAGCGTTTAGGTTTGCTCCATCCAGATATACTTTTCCTCCATTATCATGAATAATCTCACAGGCTTCTTTAATATTTTCTTCAAAAACACCATGAGTAGATGGATAGGTAACCATTAATGCCATTAAATTATCCTTATGTTTTTCGGCTTTAGCACGCAAGTCATCGATATCGATATCTCCATTTTCTTTACAGGATACAATAACTACTTGTTGACCCGCCATAGTTGCAGTTGCTGGATTGGTACCATGTGCAGAGGATGGGATAAGAGTTATGTTTCTATGCGTTTGATTTTTATCTGCATAATATGCTTTTATAACCATTAAGCCTGCAAGTTCTCCCTGAGCTCCACTATTTGGCTGTAAGGAGGTGGTATATAAACCAGTAATTTCTGCTAACCAAGACGCCAAATGTTCAAACATTTGATGGTATCCTTTTGCTTGATTTGTGGGTACAAAAGGATGAATATTGGCAAGCTCTCCCCACGATAAAGGCATCATCTCTGTAGTTGCGTTAAGTTTCATGGTGCATGAGCCTAAAGCAATCATAGAATGTACTAATGAGAGATCTTTATTTTCTAATCTTTTTAGATATCTAAGCATTTCATGCTCTGCCTGATAAGAATTAAATACAGGGTGTTCTAGATAAGAAGTTTTTCTTTGTAAAGAAGCAGGGATCGCAGTTGCATCAATTTTCCAATCTGTTATCTTTACCGTTTTACCCTTTGCATTAGCAAAGATTTCGATGATATCTTGTAGATCGGCCAATGTAGTTTTTTCGTGCAGTGATATCCCTACATGATTATCCTCAAAATATCTGAAATTGATTTCTTTATCGAGTGCTATTTTTTTAATACGTTCTTTATCTTCTACTTCTATTTTTAAAGTATCAAAAAAATGAATATTCGTTTGTGTATATCCAAGTTTCTCTAATTCCTGATTAAGCTTAGCCGTTGATAAATGGATTTTATTAGCGATCTGAGATAGTCCATCTTTCCCGTGATACACAGCATACATCCCAGCCATTACCGCAAGTAATACCTGTGCGGTACAGATATTTGAGGTAGCTTTTTCTCGTTTAATGTGTTGCTCTCTGGTTTGTAGTGCCATTCGATATGCAGGACGACCATGGCTATCTTCTGTTACTCCAATAATTCTACCAGGAATATGACGTTTATATACCTCTTTTGTAGCGAAATAAGCAGCGTGTGGCCCTCCATATCCTAGGGGTACTCCAAATCTTTGTGAAGTACCTACAACTACATCTACTCCCATTTCGCCTGGTGCAGTAATATGTGTTAATGCCATTAGATCTGATGCTACTGCAATTTTTACTTCATGCTTTTGTGCTTCAGTAATATAAGATGTTGGATCTGTAATTGCGCCATCACTATCGGGATATTGGGTAAGAAGTCCGAAAAGATCTGGGTTTGACATATCAAGTTCGGCGATATCCCCAACAACTACATTAATACCAATAGGTTCTGCACGACCTATGATAAGCTCTATGGTATGCGGAAATGTTTTTTGATCAATAAAAAATGTACTGGCTTGTTTTTTTGCTCTGCTTTTTACACGATATAGAAGTGTCATTGCTTCTGCTGCAGCTGTAGCTTCATCCAAAAGAGAAGCATTAGCTAGTTCCATTCCTGTAAGATCTGTAATCATGGTTTGATAATTGATCAAGGCTTCTAGTCGACCTTGTGCTATCTCTGCCTGATACGGTGTGTAAGCAGTATACCAAGCTGGATTCTCAAGAATATTTCGCTGAATAACTGGCGGTACAATACAGTCGTGATATCCCATTCCTATAAATGAACGGAATACTGTATTGTTTTCCATCATAGATTTGAAATTGGTAAGGAACTCCAATTCTGTTTGAGCTTTTGGTAATGCTAATGGTTCTGTAGAACGAATGTTTTTTGGAACTGTTTCATCAATTAACTGTGTTAATGATGAAACACCAATCACGTTTAGCATTTGACCAATTTCCTTTTTACCTGGGCCTATATGCCTTGGTAGGAATTCTTGTTTAAGTGTACTTAGATCTTTCATCTGTTCTTTTTATTGTTCTTTAACGGTCAGATGGAATTCACCATTCAAAATTTTCGATAAATACAAACTTGGTTTATATGGCTCATTTCATAATATAACTATCCGCTAGATTGTTTTTATTTATACAATGGAAATTTTTTCATCCAGTTATTTACTTCTGTTTTGATAGATAAAATCTTAGCATCATTATCATGGTTTGATAATACTTCATCTATAAAACCAACCATGGTATACATGTCATTTTCTTTCATTCCTCTGGTAGTAATGGCAGATGTTCCTAGTCTCATACCAGATGTTACAAATGGTGATTTATCATCAAAGGGCACCATGTTTTTGTTAATTGTAATATCTGCTTTTATCAATGTGTTTTCTGCTAATTTTCCTGTAATGTCTTTTGATCGCAGATCAATAAGAGCCATATGGTTATCGGTTCCGTTAGAGATAATATCATACCCTCTTTCTATTAAGGCAGCACACATTGCTTTGGCATTTTTTGCTACTTGCTCTACATATACTTTATAGTCATCAGTAAGTGCTTCACCAAATGCAACCGCCTTTGCTGCAATTACATGCTCTAATGGTCCTCCTTGAGTTCCAGGGAAAACAGCCATATCTAAAACATTAGACATCATTTTGATTACTCCTTTTTTGGTAGCGTGGCCCCATGGATTTTCAAAATCTTGCCCCATCATAATCATTCCTCCTCTTGGGCCTCTCAATGTTTTGTGTGTTGTAGTCGTTACAATATGACAATGTTTTATAGGGTCATTTAATAGACCTTTAGCAATTAATCCTGCCGGATGAGAGATATCTGCCAATAATAAAGCTCCTGTCTGATCTGCTATAGCTCTTAATCTTTCATAATCCCAATCACGACTATAGGCAGATGCTCCGCAAACAATTAATTTAGGCTTTTCTCTTTCTGCTGTTTCTGCAACGGTATCCCAATTGATAAGACCTGTTTCTTGTTCTACTCCATAGAAACTTGGTTGATAAAGTTTACCAGAAAAGTTAACCGGTGATCCATGAGTAAGATGACCTCCGTGTGATAGGTCAAAACCTAGTATTTTATCACCTGGATTAAGACAGCCCAGCATTACAGCTGCGTTAGCTTGTGCTCCAGAATGCGGTTGTACATTTACCCATTCTGCTCCAAAGAGTTTTGCAGCTCTATCAATGGCAAGTGTTTCTACCTTATCGACTACTTCACAACCGCCATAATATCTTTTTCCAGGAAGCCCTTCTGCATATTTGTTGGTTAGAGAAGAACCCATGGCCGCCATAACCTGCTTAGATGTAAAGTTTTCTGAGGCAATTAGTTCTATTCCATGTTCTTGACGTTCTGTTTCTTCTGCGATAAGGTTTTTTATCTCATTGTCCTGAATATCTTGTACCATATTTTCTTTTTTTAGCATATTACATCCAATATTGAGCATCGGATTTTAGTTACTGTATTTTTTTTGACATATAAGATTTTTATGAATCAAAAATTAACGGATGCAAATTGTGAAGAATAAAATTGAAAAAATAGTACAAAATTGCAATCGAATATTTGTGTCGATTTAATAAAATGAAAACGGGATAGAATGCTGTTTTGTAGTTTGTAAGGAAATGTTTTAGGTAATTACCTTATTGGCAAATTGTTTAGGGGTAATACCTATTATTTTTTTGAAATGACGGGTAAAATGACTTTGGTCAAAAAAACCAGACTGGTAGGCCACTTCTGTTGCAGATAATCTTTCTGTTAGTAGTTTTTTAGCTTTTTCTATTCTAAGATTCACTAGGTACTGATGCGGAGGAAGTTGATATTGTTTTTTAAAAGATTTGATCAATCCGTATTCTGAAATGCCTGTTAAGTTAGAAAGATCATGTGTCGAAACTTCTTCAAGATAATGGTCGTGTAAATATTCTTTGATTTGCCGTGCAACAATAAGTTTTTCTGAAATTGGTTCATTATTTATTTCAGTATACGCATACCTTTGGATAAGCTCTTTAAGAAAGTCCATAAGTAAACATTCGGACTTTGGATTATGTTGATTGTAAATCAAATTCGGAAATACGGCTTTACCTTTTTTGAATAATACCTTATTGTTTATAATATTTTCTTTAAAAATAGGTAACTCTATAGGCAGATTTAGAGTATCCATAGCCTTTTTCATGATCCCAATAGGAATATACATAGTAAGAAAATTCCATGGGGAATTTTTTACAGGCTTTCCAGTATGTACTTCATAGGGATTGAAAACAAGAATTGAACCAGTAGATAAAATAAAATTAGAAGAATCGTTAGAATAGTCACCAATACCATAATCCATAAAAATTATAGTGTAACTTTCATGAAAATGAGGCTTAAATTGATGTGATGTAAATGACCCCTTAAACAACTCTAAATTATCGAGAGCGTTATTTATAAAATGCTGGACATTATTATGTTTGTTTTTGTCATACATTATCTCAATAATTTACTTTTGAGCGATTTTTTAATCATTCAAAACCCAAAAAAATCCTTGGTATAATTCTTAACTTATGATACTAACAAAAAGTATTTCTATACTTTTTTAAGTAGCTAATATATGTCGGTTTTATAAATTATCTATAATCAATAGTTTGAAATGTATTAAAAAATGTATGTTTTGATGTTTTAGTACTATTATATGGATAATTTAGTATGATTTTGAATAGATAAAAACTATGTTTTAGGTTCTTTATATATAAATATTAACCATTTATAGCTTCTACGTATTCTACTTTGTCTTTTAACATCTCTTTTAGCATATTTTCGATTCCATTTTTTAATGTAAAAGTAGAAGACGGACATCCACTGCAAGCTCCTTGTAAAATTACTTTTACACCTTTGCTCTTCGGATCATAAGAATCAAATAATATGTTACCTCCATCACTAGCTACAGCAGGTTTGATATATTCATCAATAATATTTACAATATCTTTTGAGACATCATCCAGATTTTCAAAATCTAAATCAGACTGTTTTTTTACTTCTTCTTTTGTCACAGCAGCATTTGCAGTTAAAACTTCTTTACCTTGCTCTAGATAACTGCGTATAAAATCTCTGATCTCTGTGGTAATATCGTTCCAATCTGCTAAGTCGTATTTCCCTATAGAAATATAATTTTCATCAATGTATACTTCCTTAACAAACGGAAAATGAAATAACTCTTGTGCCAAGGGTGCTTCGCTGGCATCATCAATATTTTTAAATTCATGCCCTGCAGTGACTAATTTTTTATTAGCAACAAACTTTAATACAGCAGGGTTAGGAGTACTCTCTGCATAAATAGTAATAGGAACTTTTTTTGTGGTTTCGACCTCGGTTTCAGTAATAATAGGTTGACCACTATTTAGGTAATTTTTGATCTGTTGTGCAACTTCTTCCTGCACATCTTGCCATTCTACAATATCATACTTATCTATTGCAACAAAATTTTGTGCAATAAATACCCTTTTTACAAATGGGAGATAAAACAATTGTTGTGCAAGAGGAGCATTTTTGGCCTGATCTATATTCTCAAATTCATAACTAGTATGCTGGGTTAGAAAATAATTGGCTTCAAACTTAACAATACCCGGATTTGAAGTAGGTTCTATTTTTATTTCAAAATTCTTTTCCATGCGCTTTTTTTGCAAATCTACTAAAAAGCAACACGATATTAGTAATGTATGCGTAATGCTAACAATTTTTAACTAATCTTAAATAGATGTGGATAAATAAAGTGCATTATTTTGACTTTTGTTGTTGAATTTGATAATAATTATATAGGCACAAAGAAGAATAAGATTATCGATCAAAAATTTCATCACTAATAATAAGTGATTCATCACAAAATCTTAATTAAACGTTGATTTATAGTGGTAATGCAGCTATGTTTGCACAAAAAATATAATGATCAAGGACAGATTTCTAATGCCTATAATTGGTTAAAAATAATAACCATAAGAGGGAGTACATCCTTTGACTTGTTTTGACTTCAAAAAGTATAGATCTTGTATTCTGACAAAAATTTATATCTTTGGAGCGATTGAAATACAATGATTTATTTAAAAAAATAAGGTGAAGCCTCACAATATAAACTGTTTTTAATAGTTTAGATTGAATTCACAAATTCTATTTAGCCCCTAAATAATAGTGCTCAAATGAACTTAAAAACATTCTATGTAGTAGTATTAGTACTGGTATCTCCATTTGTCTTCTCGCAAGAAGGTATTCCTGTATACTCTGATTATCTCTCTGATAATTTGTACTTAATACATCCTGCAATGGCTGGCGCATCAAATGCTAATAAAATTAGGCTTACTGCCAGAAAGCAATGGTTTGATGTGAATAATGCACCTAATCTACAAACTTTAAATGTTAATTTTAGAACTGGTGAGAAATCTGGTTTAGGAGGAATTGTATATAGAGATGAAAATGGTAGGTTTTCTCAGGCAGGACTGTATGTAACATATGCTTATCACCTTTTGTTTTCGAGAGATAGAACAGATTTAAATATGTTATCTTTTGGTCTTAGTGCTGGTTTGATACAATCTAATGTGGATTTAAGAGGGCTTGATGATCCTTTTGACCCAGATCCTGTAATTCTGGATAGAGTGCAAAAAGATGTATATTATAATGTTGATGTAGGATTATCTTATAACTATTTAGAATGGTATGCCCATATTACTGTTAAAAATATATTACCAACTGTTCGTGATGTTTTTGATAATGATACCCCGATACGAGAATCTAATAATCAACGTAGATATATCTTTTCTTTAGGGTATTTGTTTGGTATTGGTGCTACTCCGTGGAGTTTAGAACCATCTATTATGTATCAAGCCACAGATGAAACTCAAGAAAGTACCATTGATGCTAATTTAAAAGTATATCGAGATTTTAGTTCCAGTACTTTATGGGGAGGAATATCTTACAGACGTAGCCTGGATGGAGCAGAATTTTCTCAGGATGGGACTTCTATAGAAAGCCAGCAATTGCAATACATAACCCCATTTTTGGGAGTTAATTATAAAAAATGGATGGTTGGGTATACTTACAGTTATCAATTAAATTCGGTAGTGCTTAGTAATGGAGGTTTCCACCAAATTACTCTAGGGTACGATTTTGGGAAGCGTAAGGAAAGATGGAATTGTAATTGTCCGGCGGTTAATTCTAAAAACTGATCACAGTATAAAAATATTACGTAAAAGATAAAATAAATGCCTGCATATTTGCAGGCATTTATTTTATTTGGTAAAAGTACCATCAAATTGTAATCTTTGATCTTTTATAGGAACCAAAGAGGACAATTCATATACATTTTTATAACCATATCCATAGAGATTTATAAATGTTGGGATGTTTAATGCTAGAGGAGCCATTTTGGAAGCAAAATTAATAGAATCTCCATCGATATTGTTATTACAATAAATTAAAATACGAGTCTTTTTAGAAGGTATTTTTTTTGCCAGTTTTCCTTCTGTAAAATCAGAAAAATTGATATGAGTTGCTCCCTTAAGGTGTTTTTGTTTGTAAGCACTTTCAGAACGAGTATCTAATAAAATAGTATTCTCATCTGCCATATACTTTAGAAAAGTCTCCAGAGGGATTAATCGTTCTTTTCTATATTCTAAAATTTCTTCAGATATTTCCAGAAAAGAATCATAATCAACATTTGATTTTGATAACTTCTTTTGTTGCTGTGCCTGCATGGACATAGGTATTAGAATTAGTATAATTACTTTAATAACTGTTTTCATCTTGAATGTTTATTTTCTTAGAACACACTATTTTTTATGATTTATTCTTCCCAGGAGAAAGATTTTTTTCTTCCTTGCTTTTTGATAGCATTTAGTAATGCAGCTTCCAGGTTTGTATCATCTTTTTTACTATTTTCTTTGATATACGATACACGCTTTTTATTTAACTCTTTAATTTTTTGTTGTATCTCTTTACGCGTTTTACTTTTTTCTGCGATATATTGCTTTAACTCAGCTTTGGATTTTTCTTTAAGCTCTTTTGGTAATTCGTCTTTTGCTACTTTTTCTACTTCAAAAGCTTCGTCCTCAGCTGCATCGATTAGATCCCAGCTTTTGTTTTTATAGAAACCAGAACTCTTGCTAACGGTTCGACTTACGGCATTAGCAGAACTGTAGGATCTTGCATTACTATCCTGCTCGGCTTGTAATTGTCTTTTTTGAGCACCTTGGTGACCATAATAGATATATGTACCATTTAGTTTATGATTGAGCTTAAGAATAATATCATCATATGGTGTTGCAATATGTACGGTTTCGCGATTATGATCAATTGCACTATATTCTCCAGTTGTAATATCGGCCCCGTGTTTCCACATCGTTTCAATGCCTTGTCTATAATTACCACAAAAAATGGTGTTAATCGTAATATCTTTTTCTAATGCATCTGTTGCTGCATCTTTATAATCAAAGGGCCCTTGGGTAAAAGGTTCGTTACCCGCTATGAAGATTAGTTTTAAATGATCATTATTTTTTTTCCAACCTAATTGATTAATCGAAGTATTGATCACTTTACCACAATATTCGTTTCCTCCGTTAGTTGTAAGTGCAAAAAGTTCTTTAGATATTTCATCTAAATCATCAGAGAACGGTAAGACCTGTCTAATAAACCCTTCTTGAGATGGTAAACCATCATTACCATATTCGTATAATGCTATTTCCAGCTTTATTTTGTTATGACCACATTTTGCATAAGAAAGCTCATTTACGATTTCCCATAGTTGAGCCTTAGCCTGGTCAATAAGCCCATCCATGCTATTACTGGTGTCTAATAGTAAAGCTACTTGTATGTTACGTGTATTAGGATCGGTTTTGGTAGTTTGTATTAGGTGGTTTTTTTCTTTTTGAAATGCGAGATCGGAGTTCGGTTTATTATTTGCGTTACAAGAAATAGTAACAAGTAAACATAACATGCTCCATGTAAAAAATGTCTTCATAGTTTCCTTTTTTAATTTTGGATAAAACTATAGTTAACTTTTTTGATTAAAAATCTATAATGAGGGACTAGTTAATATAAATGAGGGAACTTACTCTTTTGATTAGGGAAGTTTCTTTTTTATTCTAAAAAGCTACCGTAAAACTGTATAATCACGAGATTCGAATTTTATTATCCCATTTAAATGGATTAAGTTTACCTTGATTTAATAGTGTATAATGAAGAAGATTGGCTTGATAATAGTATTTCTTTGGTTCCTTCCTGTATTGGTTTTGGGGCAAGAAAACGCTAGAATGAAACGACCAGAATCGATGAGTATTAAAGGTTCTGTGAAGGAGAAGAGCACCCGAAAAGCAATTAGAGATGTTGATGTGACTGTTCTGGGAAAAGGAACCGTTACAACCGATATTTTTGGTAATTTTAGGATTGAAGCCCGTGTTGGAGATGAGCTTGTAATTGCTCATGATAGTTTTAATACTATACGATATACGATTAAGGATGGCCAAAGAATTGATATTGAAGTACAGGATAATCCACAAGAAGCTAAATCACCTTCAATTTCAAAACAAAAAAGAGAGTCAAGATATCAGGAAAACCTTAGAGCAGCAAAAAGCTCCTTAAAAAAGGATGCCGCTACGAGTATAGAATATATCACCAATGCTTTAGAAACAATACGAGATGATGATCCTTCATCAGACGATAAAAAAGCCGAATTATTTGAGTCGTTAGCTGATATTTATGAGTACTGGAAACAGCCAGATCTTGCAGAGAGTAACTACCTTTTAAGTCTTAAAAATAAATATAACACAGATGTAAAAATTAAATTAGCTAATGCTCAACTAGAAGGAAAAAATTACCAGGCAGCTCTAAATACTTTTGATGAATTACGGCGATCCAGATTGAGTAATACTCAAAAGGCTATTGTTTATGAAGGTCTGGGAGATAGTTATAAAGGGTTGCAAAATTATCCTGATGCTATTACTAATTACAATAAAGCTCTTTCTATAAGCCAGAGAAAAAAGCTGGATGATAAGGTGATTCTGTTAAATTCTAAGTTAGCCGAAGTGCTACAACAAGAGGGGAATATTAGAGATGCCGAGGAATATTTGGATAATTCGGTGCAACTGGCACAACAAAAAGATAAAAAAACATCAGCGAGGCAACGATCTGTTGCAGCAGACTTTTATAATAAGAGTAATAGCTATGGTAAAGAGATACAATTAAGAAAAGAAGCACTCGAGGATATCGAAGAAATTGAGGAAAGTAATGAGAATGAAGGTCCACAGGCAGAGAAAGACAACTCTTTAACTACTCAAGTACAAAATTATAAAATTGCCAGTGCTTTTGCAGCGCAAGAAGCATATGATGAAGCCATACCGTATTTAGAAGAAAGTATTAAAGAGGCAGAATCAAAAAATGATCTTATTGTTCAAAAAGATGCTACCCGAAAACTAGGAGAAGTCTATCGAGAAAAAGGAGAGTTAGAAAAAGCATCAGATGCCTTCAAAGAATATGAGGTAATCATAGATAAGTTATATATTCAAAAAGATCAGGAGATATCGCAGGCAACTCGTTTTAGCAGAGAACTAGCGCAGAGAGCAAATAGAATTACTACATTAGAGAAAGATAGGGAGTTAAATGAAGCAAGATATGAATTGGCATTTGCTTCGCAAGAAATAGCAAATCAACAAAGTATACGACAACAAATTGTAATCTATTTTTTAATTGGGTTAATGGTTCTGTTGCTTCTTGCTGGATATTTGATGTATCGTAATATGAAGCAACAACGGTATGCAAATAATATTTTGGCTTTAAAATCACTACGTTCCCAAATGAATCCACATTTTATTTTTAATGCTTTAAATTCTGTGAATACATTTATAGCAACAAGTGATGAAAGAACAGCAAATCGATATCTTACCGATTTTTCATTATTGATGAGAGCTGTTTTAGAGAATAGTGAAGAAGATTTTATTCCTCTAGAAAAAGAGATAGAACTCTTAAGATTATATGTGCAATTAGAGCATTTTAGGTTTCAGGATAAATTTGAATATACAGTTGAGGTTGATCCAGAAATCGATATTAATGAATATATGATTCCTCCTATGTTATTGCAACCATATGTAGAAAATGCGGTATGGCACGGACTACGATATAAAACTGAAAAGGGACTGTTATCCATACGTTTTCAAAAAGCAACATCAGAGAGTATAGAAATTACAATTACTGATGATGGAATTGGACGTAAAAAGTCTAAAGAACTGAAAACGCAAAATCAAAAACTTCAAAAATCCAGAGGGATGGGTAACATCAAAAAGAGAATTGCCATCCTTAATAAAATGTATAAAGATAAGGTTGATGTGTTTATATCTGATCTTGAAGATAACACAGAAGGAACACAGGTAAAATTAATCCTTAAGAAAGACAAGTAGATGAACTTAACTGCAATTATAGTAGATGATGAAGCTAATAGCCGAGCTATACTTAGAAATTATTTAGGTAAGTATTGCTCATCGGTTACCATTTTGGGAGAGGCAGCCAGTGTAAAAGAAACATTAGTATTGCTAGAATCTTACACCCCTGATATGTTGTTTTTGGATGTAGAAATGCCTTATGGCAATGCATTTGATTTATTAGAGCAAGTGCCCGATCGCACATTCGAAATTGTCTTTGTAACTGCCTATGATCATTATGCGGTAGATGCTCTAAATGCTCAGGCAACCTATTACTTGTTAAAACCTATTGCAATTGATAATCTTATCAAAGCTGTTGATCATGTAAGCTATATCAAACAGCGGGAAACTGCTCTATTGGATACTGTTTTAGTTCCCAAGGTGACAACTGCTGAAGGTAAAATCACTATCCCGCAGCAAGATGGTTTTGAGGTTCTACAGATTTCTGATATTATGTATTGCGAAGCTGATGATAACTATACCAAAATTTACCTGGATAAAGGTCAAAAGTTAGTGAGTAAAACGCTGAAATATTTTGAAGAATCCTTAAATCCACATGGGTTTGTGAGAACTCATAAAAGTTATCTGGTGAATGTGAGCAAAATAACACGATACCGGAAAGGGAAGGGAGGGAGTATTGTACTTTCTTCTGGAAAAGAGTTAGCGGTGTCCTCTTCTAAAAAAGGAACATTATTGAATTATTTTAAATAATTCGAGTTGATAATTATGAGGTTTTGATTTTTTTTGTTAAAATATGCTGAAAAAACAAGTGTTAGTTGTTGTAATTTGTAATATCCACTATTATTAACTACAAAAACTTAAAATAATGAAAAAAAGAGAATCGTTAAAAAAACTATCTCTAGAAAAAATCAAGATTTCTAATCTTGCCTCTAAAGCTATCAAAGGAGGAACAGGTAATCCATCATTACACAGTTGTGCCGGACAAGGTAATAACCCTGGTCAAACTTGTTATACTAATAATTGTGGAGGCACTGGCGGAGGTACTGGTGGTGGTGGAATTAGCGGACCTATTTACTGCTAATCCTCTTTTAAGTTAAAGAAATGAAGATTGTCTAGAAGTAATCTGTTTATTGTCTTTTTGAGAACTAATTTGTTGCTTTATGTCTTATAAAAATGAAGAACATTATTTTTTAGACAATCTTTTTTAAGTTTATATATTTAAAAACTAAAAATCTAAAGCTTTTACAGTTCGTGTAAGAGTATTTTCATGCAAAATGTTCTTTAGTATGTCTGTATTACCATTAGTATATAAAGTATGCTTGCCTATTTTTGGGTTTGGATTTAAAAGATGATTTGCAATCAACACAGCTTTAGTTTGTCGTGCAACCGCTTCTCCCGAATCAATAATTGTAATCTCGTTGGAAAGCATTTTTTTTAGAAGTGGGATTAAGTAGGGGTAATGTGTACATCCAAGGACTAAATGATCTATATTTTTGTTAAGCATTGGGGTAATATAAGAATGAAGTAATGTGTACATTTTATCCGTATCTATCTTGCCCTTTTCAATAAGCTCCACCAGTCCAGTGCCAATGACTTCAATAACTTCAATATTCTGAGTGTACAGATCTGATGTTTTGACAAATAACTCACTAGATAGAGTACCTTTTGTAGCAAGTACACCTACTTTTTTTGTTTTCGTATGAATAGCTGCCGGTTTTATAGCAGGCTCAATGCCAATAATTGGTATGCTGTAAGTGGATCGTAGCGTTTTTATGGCATTTGTAGTCGCAGTATTACATGCAACCACAATGATCTTACAATTTAAATCAAGGAGTTTTTCGGTATTTTTAATGCTTAATGCAGTAATCTCTTCTTTACTACGCTTACCATAAGGAGCATATTTGCTATCAGCCAGAAAGATAGTGTTCTCATGTGGTAATAGAGAAGTGATTTCTTTCCAGATTGTTGTTCCACCAACACCTGAATCAAATATACCAATAGGTCGATTTTGCATAATTACATAATAGTTTACCTCAAAAATAAAAAAACAGTGAGATGTCATCTCACTGTTTTTTTATTTTTATTAAAAGTTTAAAGTAAAACTGTTAGATACCTAAGTCTTTTTTTACATCTGCCATTAGGTTTTTACCATCAGCCATGATTACTCCGGTTCCTGTAGTAGAATCTAATACATATTGAAAACCTTGTGCTCTTGCTACCTTTTGGATAGATGTACGTGCTTGTTCATAGATAGGCTTCATTAATTCGATCTCTTTTTTCTGAAGATCCTGAAGTGCATTTGTTCTATAATCGTTAATGCTTTTCTCTGTAGCTTGTACTTCTTGTTGTCTTTTTAGATTCTCTTCATCCGTCTTAGTTTCAGCTTCCTGAGAATATTTTTTGATAGTGTTTTGTAATTCTAACACCATATTTCTAATTTCTGCATCATAGGTCTTATTCAATTTTTCGATCTCACTTTTTGCAGCTTTAAAAGCAGGCATTGCTTCTACTAGCTCTTGCGACGCAATATGCGCTACTTTAGATTGAGCATTCATAAAACTTGAGGTTCCTATGATAAGTGCAATAGCTACTAGTAATGTTCTAAATTGTTTCATTTGTAAGTATTATTAAAGGGTGTTATAAATTTATAAAATTAATTATTTAATCATTGTCTTTTCTACTATCAGCATCAGACGATGAGTCATTATTTTTTAGGTTTTCTCTTTGAGTTTTTAAAGTTTTAATAGAATCTTTCTTTCTTTTTTGTAATTCTAACAATCGGGCTCTTCTTTCTTCAAACTCTTTCTTTTTTGCAGCTCTTATAGAATCTCTTTGAGCTTTACGCTCTGCAAGAAGTTGTTCTCTTTCTGATAATCTTTTTTGAGCCTCACGTTCTCTGTCAGATACTTCAGTTTCTTGTTCTGCATTTCTTTTTTCAGCTCTTTCCAGAGCTTTCTTATCTTTCTTACTATTAAGTTGTTTTCTTTTTGAAGCCCTATTTATTCTAAGTAATACCTGATCACTTATATCAAATCGATCTGCAGAATAAAGCATTACCAAATCTGCTGATTTATCAAAAACGAAATCATATTTTTTGTTTTTAGCAATTTCTTGAACGGCTACAAAAACTTGATCCTGTACTGGTTGAACCAATCTCTTTTTTTGAATAAAAAGATCTCCATTAGGGCCAAATCGTTTTTGTTGATATTCTAATATTTCTTTTTCTTTAAAAAAGATATCTTCTTCTCTTTCTTCGATTAGCTCTTTGGTTAGTAAGACTCTTTCATTATTAAGGTCTTTACGCATTTCTTCAACTTCTTTAAGTTCTGCTTCTATTTCAACTTTCCATTTTTGAACTTTGGTTTCGAGTTCAGAAGAAGCTTCATTATATTCTGGAACGTTTTCCAGAATATAGCTCATATCAATATAGCCAATCCTAATACCTTTCTGTGCATGTACTGCGTTTGTGAAAAATAGCCAACTGACTGCTGCAACTAGTAAAAGACCCTTTGTTTTCATAACTTTGTGTGTATATAGAAATAATCGTGCCAAAACTAAAATTGTTGTCCTATAATAAAATGGGTTTCCCATCCATTAGCCTGATTTGTTCCCGGAATAGGATCAAAACCATACCCAAAATCTATACCTAATAACCCAAATGCTGGCATAAAGATACGTAAACCTGCTCCAGCAGAACGACTTAATTGGAAAGGGTTAAAACTTTTAAAGCTATCATAAGAGGCTCCACCTTCCAAAAATCCTAGCATATATATTGATGCTGCGGGTTTTAGTGTTATAGGATAACGAAGCTCTAACGAATATTTATTATAAATTGTTGCCCCATCGGCATCAAAATCTTGATTATTAGTTCTACTTTGAGGTGTAATAGATTGATTTGGGTACCCTCTTAACGAAACAACCTCACGACCATCAAGACTTGTAGCTCCTAATCCATCTCCTCCCAGGAAAAAACGTTCAAAAGGAATATTACCTCTATTGTTATTATATGCACCTAAAAAACCGTACTCGGCTTTTGTTTTTAGAACCAAAGGCTTTTTTCCAATATTAACTAAACTTGTGTACCAGGTACCATCAAATTTTAGCTTATAGTATTCTAGCCATTTAAAACGCTCCTGATCGATTTCTCCAATCTCTGTAGCTATTTCAGAGCCTCTTACAAGATCTCTCGAATTACTGCTGTCTAGATTACTTCTTTCTTCTTCTAAAGTATCTCTACGGTCTTTTAATTCACCGTAGTCTACGCCATCAAAAAGAGAGTAAGGTACAGAAAGTTTGGCAACAAGATTAAATTCTGATCCACCTGTTGGGAAAATAGGGTTTACTGTAGTGTTGTTTCTATTGATTCCGATAGTATAGGATAAATCATTAGAAGATCCATTACCAAAAGTAAATAGTCTGGTGTTGTAGTTTTTAAGATTATAATGTCTTACACTAATGGCTTGAGATAATGTAAAGTAGTTATCTGGCCAATTTAATCTTTTGGCTATTCCTATTGACCCTCCAGTAATAAGAAATTTACTATCTCTATCTACTTTACGTGTTCTGTTATTAAGTAAGAACTGGATTGTATGAGAGAATGATGTAGAGAGTTGATATGGTCTTTTCCCTCCTAGCCAAGGTTCTACAAAAGAAAGACTATAGGTTTGAAAAAATCTACTGGCCTGGGCTCTAATTCTAAGCGTTTGACCATCTCCCATGGGTAGGGGACTGTAAGATTCTTTGTTAAAAATGTTACGTATTGAAAAGTTGCTAAAAGCTAATCCCAGAGTTCCTACAAAACCACCTCCGCCAAAACCTCCCTGAAGCTCAATTTGACTAGATCCTTTTTCTACTACAGGGAAATTAATATCAATGGTTCCTGCCTGAGGATTTGCATTTTTAAATTGTGGTTCTAATTGTTCTGGATCAAAAAAACCTAACTGCCCTAATTCACGAACAGTTCGTACTACAAGGTCTTTACTATAACGTTGGCCTGGTCTGGTTCTAAGTGTTCTATAAATTACATGATCATTTGTTTTATCATTTCCGGTAACGGTAATGTGGTCAAAATAGGTCAGTTTTCCTTCACGTATTCTGATTTCAAAATCAAGAGTATCATTATATACTTTTGTTTCTACAGCATCAATAGAAGAAAATAGATATCCGTTATTTTGATATAAGTTGGTAAGATCATTTGCATCGGGCTTACTATTATCAGCAATTTGTTTTTCTAAAAGAACACCATTATACACATCTCCTTTTTTGATAACAAGTTGTCGGGCCAATTCTCGGTCGGTATATACGCTATTACCTAGAAATGTGATATTACCAAAATAATACTTATTCCCTTCTTCAAGATTAAGATTAAGTGATACACTATTGTCATCTTCTATAATCAAACTATCAGAGGTGATACGAGCGTCTCGATATCCTTTTTCTTTATATTTTGTAATGATATTATCTTTATCTTCCTCGTAATCTGCTCGGATATATTTTGATCGTTTCCAGAATCTTAGAAATTTCTTACGCTTGGTATTTTTCATAGCCCTGCGCACCTTTGCATCAGAAAGTTGCTCGTTTCCTTCTATGTTGATTTTATCAACTTTAACCCGATCTCCTTTGTCGATCAGAACTACCATATTTACCTTGTTGCTTACAACGGTATCTTTAATAGGAATGGTGTTGATAGCAACTTTTGTGTTTAGAAATCCGTCTTTTTTATACTTATTAGTAATAAAATTACGAGTTGTGGTTATCAGATTTTCTGTAACCTTTGCACCTTTGGTTAGCCCATTATCTTTAATTAACTCTTCGGATTTACGTTTTTTAATTCCTTGAATACGGGCTTCGTTTAACTCAGGTACTTCCTGTATATTAATTTCGAGATCAGCAACGTCTCCTTCTACATTACTAATGTAGAAGTTAATATCACTAAATAATTCGAGATCCCATAATTTCTTAATGACTTTACTTATTCGATCTCCCGGAAGAAAAATACGTTCTCCTTTTCTAAGACCGGTAAAAGTAATTACTGTATTTTCATTGTAACTGGTAATCCCGGTAACTTTAATATCGCCAATAATATATTCTTTCCCGTTAGCACCAGGTAAATTTTGTGCAGAAAGTGATGTTGATATTAATAAGGCGAGTAACGTAAAATACGTAATAGGTAGTTTTTTTGTCATTTCTTTAACTGAGCTGCTCACTAGTTTTTCCAAATCTTCTTTCTCTTTTTTGATAATTGTATATGGCCTCAAATAAATCGGCTTTTTTAAAGTCCGGCCATAAAATTTCTGTAAAATATAATTCTGCATACGCAATTTGCCATAGTAAAAAATTACTGATACGTTGTTCCCCACTGGTACGTATCAATAAGTCCACATCGGGTAGGTCTTTTGTATACAAATGCTCATTAATGACTGATTCATTTATAAGATGTGGCGAAATTACACCATTTTTAACTTTAATACTTATTTCTTTGATAGTTTTTATGAGCTCTTCTCTACTTCCGTAGCTTAGAGCCAGAGTAAGTGTCATATGTGTATTGGATTTGGTCTTTTCAATAACTTCTAAAAGTTCTACTCTTGCTTTTTTGGGAAGCGACTGCAAGTTTCCAATAGCATTAAGTTTAATATTATTATCCTGAAGTGTTTTGATTTCCTTTTTTAAGGAATTCACCAAAAGTTTCATTAAGGTATCTACTTCAAGTTTTGGTCTATTCCAGTTTTCTGTAGAAAAAGCATATAATGTAAGATATTTAACACCTATCTCTGCACTGCTTTCTACAGCTTCTTTAACTGCTTTAGTTCCGTTTTCGTGGCCAACGGCTCTAAATAGACCTTTCTTTTTGGCCCATCGACCATTGCCATCCATAATAATGGCAACGTGCTGTGGGATATTAGAGTTTAATTGTTTTTTATCAATCATTTTTAGAAAGCACAAAAACATGGTATTCTACCCCAGGTATACGATATTGTTATACCTGTAAATACATACCAGTCATTGTTATTTAAATTACCAAATCCTGTTCCATACCTATCATCAGGATTACTGCCGTCAAGGTTATCAGTAAATGTGTATCTGGCACCTATTTCTGCACCAAACACAAAATTTCTACCTAATGTTTTTTTAATCCCTAAAACCATAGGGATCGCGAAACTCCATTTATCTGCATATGCGTCGATTTGATTATTCGCATCAACAGCTAATGCACCATAATTAAATGTAGTAATTCCTGTATATAGATAAGGGGTAAATTGGGATTCTCCGTCGTAAAGATACCAATCCCAGAAATTAAATTCCATTCCTAGTGATATTTCTTTTACAGAATTGCTAAAACTTAGTCCTCTTTGTTTTCTTCTATCATCTCCTTTATCGTCATTAGCATTGAGTTTGGCATATAAAAATGAAGCTCTAAAAGCATGTCGTTTACTTCGATTCCATTTTCCGATAGCTCCAAAAGCGACATTATTAGGTGAAATATAGTATGTAGATCCTACATCTCCTATATAGTTAGCTCCTCCAGCCATCAAACCTACTTCGTAAGTTTGTGATGTGATTGGTTGTACAAAAAATACAACAATTATAAGTGATGCTAAGTATCTCATAGATTTTCAAAAGTTTGCAAATATAACAATTAACTTTAGTACACAAGAATTTGAGTAAAATAGTATGAATAAAAAACACTTTTTAGTACATTTTATTGTTCAATTGCGTTTATCTTCCCCCCAAAGCATCTTTTTACGCAATGTTTTTAGAAAGCTTTCATCTTGCAGAACTACCATATTAATTTTGAATGGAGCTTTTTTAATGACTACTGTAGCTTCATTTGGTAGTGTGTGTATTCTTGAGTCTAAAGAAATTAAGTAGGTGTCTTCTCTTCCTGTAACCTGTAATTTGATTTCTTGATTATCGGGTATAACAAGGGGTCTTACATTAAGATTATGTGGAGCAATAGGAGTTAACACCATGCTTTCTGCATCAGGCATCATTACCGGGCCACCACAACTTAATGAGTATCCTGTAGAACCGGTAGGAGTAGAAACAATTAAACCATCTGCCCAATATGAAGTAAGAAATTCATTGTTAAGAGTGGTATGTACAGTAATCATAGAAGTTGTATTTCTTCGACTTACTGCAATTTCATTCATTGCAAAGTTTAATACCCCAAACTCTTCTGTTGCAGGTAAAGTTTCTACCGTTACGAGGCTTCTTGAAGAAATATAAAACTTTTTGTCAAGGATGAGTGCTATAGTATCTTTAATTTCTTCTTTTTGAATGGTAGCCAAAAAACCTAATCTTCCGGTATTGATCCCTGCAATTGGGATTCCTAAATCTCGAACATAGGTGATCGTTTTGAGAATAGTGCCGTCTCCTCCAATACTAAAAAAAAGATCATACGATGTATCCAGTTCTTCAAAAGTGCTAAAATGAGAATATGTTTTATCTATTTCATCATGAAGATTTATCAATTCAAGAAAATTTTTCTCAATTACAACTTCTACACCGTTTTTGTCAAGAGTTTCTAATAACTGTTGAATGTAGATTCCAGAATTTTCATGATAGAACTGCCCGTATATACCGATCTTCATTATAATTTGATTTGTGTTGTTAGTATTGGATTAGGCAAACTGTTCTATATATTAAGGTATTTTGCTAAATATTGGGATCTTTCTTTAAGATTTGTCAAAAATGTATCTTCTTGATGCTTTGAAACAATATTGTAGCTGTATCTTCTAAATGTTTGTACGATATTATTAATGTCAGTATCACTAATCTTTAGTGTTATCTGGGCGACATCATTTTTCATATTCGATATAAATAAACCCAATACTTTGGCATTATTTGATTCTACAATTTGCGAAATTTCACTAAAAGAATAATCCAGAACTCCTTTTTCTACTATTAAAATATTACCAGGCTCACTAAGAAACGGGGTTTCGTTAAAAAGATTCATGATATCACCAAGTTCAAAAAAGCCTAAATAACTGTTGTTGTCATCTAGTACTGGCATAATGTTAGAATTGCTCTGTGCGAAAGATTCTAGAATATCCAACCAGTTATCACCTTCTCTTACATAAAACCCTTCAAGGGCATATTGATAAGCATCCAAAGTTTTATCGGTTTCAAAACATCGGATATCTGCTTCAGAAATGCACCCTAAATATATATTCTGTTTTATAACAGGGAAATGGGTATAGGTAAGTTCGTTAAATAGCAGTTGTGCCTCTGTTACTTTGACAGCTACGTCAAGAGGTTCTATTTCATTAACTATGTACAAATTCGTCTTCATAACTTTTTTGGGGCTATATTATGCAAAATAATCAAAAAATATACAATCAAGGCGTTCTCAACTTTGTATTTTTGCTTTTTTAGTAAAAGACATCAAAAACCATGACAAAGTTAAGTGTTAACGTTAATAAAATTGCAACTTTACGTAATTCAAGAGGAGGGAATGCTCCTAATTTAATACAGGTAGCCACCGATATTCAGCATTTTGGAGGAGAAGGAATTACAATTCATCCAAGACCAGATGAGAGACATATACGATATCAAGATGCGTATGATCTAAAGCCAATTGTACATACAGAGTATAATATAGAGGGAAATCCTATTCCTAAGTTTGTAGAGTTGGTATTAGCTGTTAAGCCAACGCAGGTTACTTTGGTTCCTGATGCAGAGGATGCTATAACGAGTAATGCAGGTTGGAATACAAAAAAACATGAAAGTTTTTTGAAAGAAGTAATATCTGAATTTAAGCGTAATGATATTAGAACCTCAATATTTGTAGATCCCATTTCCGAGATGATAGAAGGTGCTGTAAGTACAGGAGCAGATAGAATTGAATTGTATACCGAAGAATTTGCTTCAGAATACGCAAAAGGAAATTTGAAAGCAATACAGCCGTATTCGGATTGTGCTCAACAAGCAATTGATCTTGGGATCGGAGTAAATGCAGGTCATGATCTCTCTTTGGATAATATTAAGTTTTTTAAAGAAAATATCCCTGGACTTCTTGAGGTCTCTATTGGGCATGCTTTGATAAGCGAATCTATATATCTGGGATTAGAGAATGTAGTTAATATGTATTTACATCGTTTAAAGTAAAGCTGTAGATAATGAAGTTACATGCAAATGTTTTTGGCGAAGGGCAACCTTTTATAATCCTTCATGGGTTTTTAGGAACGGGAGATAACTGGAAGACACTTGGGAAGAAAATCTCTGAACAAGGATTTCAGGTTCATTTGGTAGATCAACGAAATCATGGTAGAAGCCCTCATAGTGATGAGTTTAATTATGATATCCTTGCAGGTGATTTAGCGACGTACTGCGAAGAACACCATTTGCAGAACTGTAATATTTTGGGGCACTCTATGGGAGGGAAGACAGTAATGCTTTTCGCATCAAAATACCCTGGTTTGATTGATCATTTAATTGTGGCAGATATAGGGCCGAAATATTATCCATTACATCATCAGGATATTTTAGATGGGTTAAGTGCTTTAGATTTTGAAGTTTTAAAATCCAGAGGAGAAGTGGATCACGAGTTAAGCATGTATGTACCTGATACAGGTGTACGAATGTTTCTTCTTAAAAATCTGTACTGGAAAGATAAGGGAGTTCTCGGGCTGCGAATGAATTTGGAAGCATTGATGAAAAATGCTCACGAAATAGGAGTAGAACTACCAGAACAATATAGTTATTCTGGACATACTCTCTTTCTAAAAGGAGAGCGATCTAATTATATTTTGGAAGAAGATGAACCCGGAATAAAAAAGCAATTCCCTAATTCAAAAATCGGGGAAATTTCAAACGCAGGTCATTGGTTGCATGCCGAAAACCCGATTAATTTTTTGGAAGAAGTGTTAGAATTCGTCAAAAAATAGAGAAAAAATGCTATGTATGCATAATATTTTGATGAATTCGTTGGATAATTAGTATTTTCTTTTAAATTTGGAAAATCAAATTTTAATATAGAACTTATCTAAACTTTTTGTTTACCTACGAATTTTACATTTTGGCCCTTAAATTTTTGTGTCTTTACCATAATATGGCATGGTGATGCTCTCATGAAACCTTTTATTCTAGATTAGCCGCCAAAATTTTTTACTCACAAACAAAAAAGTAGACAAGTTCATTCTAACATAACAAACAATACTAAATTAATTATGAGAAAACTTTTATTATTTATTCTGTTCGTCTCTGTAACTTTGGTTACGTATGCAGGCGGATATAGAGTTAGTGTGCAAGGACAAAGAGCTGTTGCCATGGGGCATACTGGAGTAGCGGTGGTGAATAGTGCTGAGTTGGTATTCTTTAACCCTGCGGGTCTTGTGTACTTAGAAAATAAATTAAACGTAAGTGTTGGTGTAAGTGGGATTTTTACAGATGTAATATATCAAAATCGAGAATTAGGTACTTCTTCAGAAACAGATAGTTCTGTGGGAACTCCTCTTAATTTATATGGCTCTTATAAAGTAAATGACTGGATGTCTATTGGTTTAGGAGTGTATACTCCTTTTGGTAGTGAGGTAGAGTGGCCAACAAACTGGGCTGGTTCTCATTTGGTAAATAATATTGAATTGGCAGCAATTTATATACAGCCAGTAGTTTCGTTTAAGATTTCTGATCAATTTAGTATCGGGGGAGGACCTATTTATGTTACCGGCTCTGTGAATTTTAATCGTAATGCCAGTAGAACAACAACCGATCTAGAAGGTAACCGTTCTAATATTACGGTCGACGATTCTGGAGTTACCAATTGGGGATGGAGTATAGGTGCAATGTTTAATCCTACCGAAGATTTGCATATAGGATTTAGTTATCGTAGTGAGATTATTATGGAAGTCGAAGGAGGAGAAGCTACGTTTTCGAATTTCCCAAATTCTCCTGCAGCACCCGCTAATGGAACTACAACCTTTAATGCAGAGTTGCCATTGCCAGCAGAACTTACTCTAGGGCTTTCATACGAATATGAGAAATGGGTATTTGCATTTGACTATAACAGACAATTCTGGGATGTATATAAATCGTTGGATCTTACTTTTGGTAATGGTTCTAATTCGGTAAACCCACGTAATTATAAGAATTCTTCGGTATACCGACTTGGATTGCAGTATCAGGCAACCGATAAGATCACTCTAAGAGCTGGATATTACCGTGATGAAACTCCGGTGCAACCAGGCTATTTTGCTCCAGAAACTCCTCGTAATGACTCTGATGGATTTACTGGTGGTTTAAGTTTTGCCGTAACATCTAAGTTAGCTATTGATGCTTCATTCTTTTACTTGAGATTTGAAGAGGTAGATGCTTCTTATGATTTTGGTACAAACTCGACTGGTGGTACAGAATCTTTTGGAGGAACATATAAATCCAGTGCATTTGCTCCTGGACTTGGTTTAACTTATAAAATGTAATAAAGATGATGAGGAAAAATATAAAATATTTAGCGATTCTTGCATTAGGAATAATAGCATGTGAACCAGAATTTGATAATCCGATTGACGAGGCAGGAACGTATACAAGTGGAGAAGCCGATTTTAGTAACTATGTAGCATTAGGAAACTCACTTACGGCTGGTTTTGCTGACGGAGCATTATATATAACAGGACAAGAAAATTCATATCCTAATATATTATCCAAGCAATTTGCATTTGCAGGTGGCGGTGATTTTACACAACCATTAATGTCGGATAATACAGGAGGAGCATTGCTAGGAGGAACTCAAATTTTGGATAATAGATTTGTGTTGGTTTTTGATGCAGATGGTAAACCTGTTGGTCCTTCTGTATATACAGGAGCGGCACCAACTACAGAGATATCTAGTGTCTTAGTAGGGCCTTTTAATAATATGGGAGTTCCCGGAGCAAAAAGTTTTCATTTGGGTGTGGCAGGGTATGGTAATGTAGCTGGAGTAGCTGGTGGTTTGGCAAATCCTTACTATGCGAGATTTGCTTCTTCTGCAACAGCAGCGGTGATAGGAGATGCTGTAGCTCAGAATCCTACTTTCTTTAGTTTATGGATTGGAAATAATGATATACTTAGTTATGCTACTTCTGGTGGTGTAGGAATGGATCATAATGTAACGGGAGAACAAAACCCTGAGAATTATGGCCCTAATGATATTACAAATAATACAACATTTGCAGGTGTTTATAGCCAATTAATTGATGCGCTTATTGCAAAAGGAGCTAAAGGAGTATTGTTAAACTTACCAAGTGTAACTTCTATACCATTTTTTACAACGGTTCCTTATGCGCCATTAAGTCCTTTGAATCCAGATTTTGGACCACAAATACCAACGCTTAATGCAACCTATGCAGGATTAAACCTTGCGTTTGCAGGTATTGGTGTTCCAGAAAGAGCAATAGAGTTTTCTACTACCGGAGCAAGTGCCGTGGTCATTAAAGATGAATCGCTTGATGATAAAACAGCACAATTGACTGCCGCTCTAACCCCTACATTTGGAGCAGTAAAAGCAGCCCTTTTTGGTGCACAATACGGTCAGGCAAGACAAGCTACAGCAGAAGATTTGTTAGTACTTACCAGTTCAAGTATTATCGGAAAACTTAATGAAGCTAGGTTTGCAGAATTAGTTGGTTTAGGTTTGTCTCAGGAAGAAGCAGGGCAATTAGCGGTTAATGGCGTTAGTTTTCCTTTAGAGGATAAGTATGTGTTAATACCTGCGGAACAAACGGCTATAGAAAATGCTCGTACAGGATTTAATGCTACTATTGCAGGTCTTGCTACGGCTAAAGGATTAGCGTTTTATGACGCTGCAGCCGATTTAGCACAAGCTGCAAACGGAGGTATTCCTATTGATGGAGGAGTGATTACATCAGAATTTGTTATAGGTGGTGGATTCTCATTAGATGGGGTGCACCCAACACCAAGAGCTCATGCTTTGATAACCAATGGAGTGTTAGATGCTATTAAAGCTACTTATGGAGCTAACCTGCCAAGGGTTAATCCTGCTGATTATGGTACAGTTACCTTAAGTAATGATGTTAATTAAGAAAAATATACTAAACAATGTTTAGGTAAAAGCCTGCTGTTTTTTTTCAGCAGGCTTTTTTTATTGAATGAGATAAAGTTTATATTTGAGGTATGAATTTTATACTTAAACTTATTTTAAATGCATTAGCAGTGCTTCTTCTAGCCAAGATCCTACCAGGAGTAGGAGTCGATAATTATGTTAGTGCATTAATAGTTGCGGCTGTTTTGGCAATTTTGAATACAATTGTAAAGCCTTTACTGATTATTTTAACACTACCAGCTACAATACTTACTTTGGGATTGTTTCTTTTAGTTATTAATGCAGCAATTATTTTATTGGCAGATTATTTTATAGCTGGTTTTAGTGTAAATGGATGGTTGTGGGCGTTGATCTTTAGTGTCTTGTTATCTGTGTTTCAATCAATACTACATTCTATTTTGAAGAAAGACAAAAGTTAATGTAACGCTTGCTGTTTTTCAAGGAGTTAAAAGTTTGTTGTGATCTAAAAAAGTATTACTTTTGCAAGCCAATTTTTAGAGTAAACGTAGAGATAATGAATATTTCAAAAGAGCAATTAGACGAATTAAATGCAGTGGTAACCGTAGATATCGCTAAAGAAGACTATAGTGATAAGGTCGAAAAAATCCTTAGCGATTATCGTAAAAATGCTAACATTCCTGGTTTTAGAAAAGGTCACGTTCCTATGGGACTTGTTAAAAAACAATACGGAAAAGCAGTTTTGGTAGATGAAGTAAATAAACTGTTACAAGATGCATTAAATAAATACCTTACAGAAGAAAAACTTGATGTATTAGGAAATCCATTACCAAAGGAGCAGGAAAACTTTGACTGGGATACCGATAATTACTCTTTCGAATTCGAACTTGGACTAGCTCCAAAATTTGAAGTAAAACTTAATGGTAAAAAAGCGATCACTCACTACAAAATTGTAGCAAATGATGAGATGATCGATAATCAGATCAAAACCATCCAGAAACAATATGGAAAGCTTATATCTAAAGATGTTGTAGAGAAAGATGATTTGGTAGCTGGTTCTTTTGTTAATGAAGAAAAAGAAATTGATAATGCATTTACTGTTTCTTTAGATAAAATTAAAGGTAAAAAGAACCTTGATAAATTTATAGGAGCAAAAGTAGGTGATGTTATCAAGCTAAAAACAAAAGGATTGTTTGCCGATGATCACGATTTGATAAGTGCTTTAAAAATAAATCATGATGAGGCACACGATCTTAATATAGAAGTAGCTTTTACAGTTTCAGAAATAAATACTCAGGAACTTGCAGATTTAGATCAGGAGTTATTCGATAAACTATATGGTGCAGGTGTTATAAAGTCGGTTACCGATCTGAAAGAAAAAATAAAAGAAGATGCCGAACGTCAATTCGAGCAACAGTCAGAACAACAACTACTTAATGATATCACTGAAAATGTTTTAGAGAATACTAAATTTGATCTCCCTAATGAGTTTTTGAAGAAATGGATTAGAGCGACTGGTGAAAAGCCTTTGACAGAAGATGAAGCAAAGGATGAATTTGAAAAAAGCGAAAAAGGATTACGTTATCAATTGATCGAAGGTAAAATAATTAATGATAATAATCTTCAGGTAACTTTTGAAGAATTGAAAGATTTTGCAAAAGAGTTAATTAAAGGTCAGATGGCTCAATTTGGGCAAAATTCTCCAGAAGATAAAGAACTAGAGGATATTGCAGCAAGAATATTATCTAATCAAGAAGAGGTTAAAAGAATCTCTGAACAATTGATGAGTAAAAAGCTACTTAATTACTATAAAGAAAATGCAAAGCTAAAGATAAAAGAGGTTAGTTTTGATGAATTCATAAAAGAAGTTTACAAATAATTAATGTTGTAATTTACTAAGGAATTATACTTATATTTAGGGCGTTAAACTATCTTTAGGTTAACGCCCTTTTTATCAATAAAAATTTCAGAAAAAGAAATATGGATTACGGAAAAGAATTCGAAAAATACGCTACTAAGCATCATGGTATTAATAGTAACTATTATAACCAGATCGTTAGTAGTATGTATCCAACCGGGATGACTCCTAATATCATAGAAGAACGTCAAATGAACATTGCTATTTTTGATGTTTTCTCGAGGTTAATGATGGATCGTATTATATTTTTAGGAACCGGGATTAATGATCAGGTTGCTAATATTGTTCAGGCCCAATTGTTATTTCTCGAAAGTGTAGATTCTTCTAAAGATATTCAGATTTATATCAATTCTCCAGGAGGAAGTGTCTATGCAGGCCTTGGTATTTATGATACAATGCAATTTATCAAACCAGATGTAGCTACTATATGTACAGGTATGGCTGCATCTATGGGAGCTGTATTATTATGTGCAGGACAAAAAGGAAAACGTTCTGGATTACCTCATAGTCGTGTTATGATTCATCAACCATTAGGAGGTGCCCAGGGACAAGCAAGTGATATAGAAATTACTGCACGTGAGATTTTGATATTAAAAGAAGAATTATATAAAATTATTGCCAAACACTCCGGACAAACCTACGATAAAGTTTATGAGGATAGTGATAGAGATTATTGGATGAAAGCAGATAAAGCTCTAGAGTATGGAATGATTGATGAGATTTTGACTAGAGAATGATGTAATTTTTCTTGTTTATTAGGGGATTTTTCCCTTATACTTGTATGTATATACGAAAACAAGAGAAGTTTTTATGAAAATGAAAATAAATAACTATGGCTAAGGAAGATTTAGAATGCTCTTTTTGTGGAAGAAAGAAGCCTGAAACCAATTTACTTATTGCAGGGTTAGATGCCCATATTTGTGATCGATGTATTGTTCAGGCACATGGAATTGTGGTGGAAGAAGCTAAAGATGAAGAAACAGGTGAACTTAGTAGCGAATTAATGTTACGAAAGCCTATGGCTATCAAGAAATTTTTGGATGAGTATGTAATAGGACAGGAGTTTACAAAAAAAGTAATGTCTGTAGCAGTATATAATCATTATAAACGCTTATTGCAACCACAAACAGAAGATGATATTGAGATTCAAAAGAGTAATATCATTATGGTAGGCCAAACGGGTACGGGAAAAACATTAATGGCTAAGACCATTGCCAAAATGCTTAACGTTCCATTAGCTATTGTAGATGCAACTGTACTTACCGAAGCAGGTTATGTGGGTGAAGATGTAGAAAGTATTCTTACACGACTACTTCAGGCTGCAGATTATAATCTTGAGAAAGCACAACGTGGTATTGTATTTATTGATGAGATAGATAAAATAGCTCGTAAAAGTGATAATCCTAGTATTACCAGAGATGTTTCTGGAGAAGGAGTGCAACAAGCTTTACTTAAATTGTTAGAAGGCACTGTAGTAAATGTTCCGCCAAAAGGTGGACGTAAACATCCAGATCAAAAATTTATCGAAGTAGATACCGAAAATATTCTTTTTATTGCAGGTGGCGCCTTCGATGGGATCGAAAAAATGATCCAGAAACGATTAAATATGCAGGCTGTTGGATATAGTGCTTCTAAAAGTGAAGACGCTATAGAGAAAGATAATCTGTTACAATATATTATTCCTAGAGATTTAAAAGATTTTGGATTGATTCCTGAGATTATTGGTAGACTTCCTGTACTTTCTTATATGAATCCTTTGGATGAGGAAACCCTTAGGTCAATTTTAACAGTTCCTAAAAATGCTATAATAAAGCAATATAAGAAGTTGTTTGAAATGGATAATATTGGTTTCTCAATTACCGATGGTGCATTAGAATATATTGTAGAAAAAGCTCTTGAGTATAGATTGGGAGCAAGGGGTCTTAGATCACTTTGCGAAGCAATTTTAACAGATGCAATGTACGAACTGCCAGAAAGTGAAGAAACAGAGTTTAGAGTAACTAAGGATTATGCCGAAAAGAAGCTGAATAAATCTACGATTAAAAAGCTTAAAGCGGTCTCCTAAAGTAAAAGAAAAGAGCTTTACATAAAAAAACACCTTTATAAATTTATAAAGGTGTTTTTTGTTGGTTGATTAGTTGATAATATATTTATTCTGTATATGATATTCGATCCTTATTGTTGGTAATGATATCCTCTGTGTTTTTTAATACAAGATCACTGTTGTTAAGGTGTATTTCTAAACCATTTTGACGAATTAAAGCTTCGTAAAATGTTGCTTTAGAAATTTCACTATAGCAAGTGTCTTCTTCTAATGTGTTTTCTGTTTTTAAAGCCCTTGTAGAAGAAGAAACATCAGTAGTAGTCACATTAGCCGTTTCATTGGCATTAGTAATATGATTTTCGGTTTTGATTTCTTGTGCGTTAATTCCTATGGTTAGCAGTAATAAAGTAATGCAAGATATCGTAGTTTTCATATTTTGGGGCTTTAATATATTTAATAACTATCTGAGGACAAATTTAATATGAAAATGAGAGCCTAAAAAATGATTTGATATTTTTTAGATCAAACGCTTTTTTTGAACGATGAAATACTAATTTTTTTGTTAAAAACGACAATTCTTACATAGTTTTTTTACGGTTTAACCGTAATAATTTATGTTTTTATTTGTGGTTTTTATGGAAAAAAGATCGATTTTGGGAAGACTTAACTATTTCTTAATCAAGGAGAATAGGAACTCACATTATTTAGGGCAATTAGCTCGTCAATATAAGTTCGTTTATTAGAAAGTCTAGGAACTTTATGTTGCCCACCCAGCTTATTATTCTTTTTCAACCAATCATAGAATAGATTTTGTCTTGCAATACGTATATGAAGAATGTTAAGAGTTGTGTTGTTATATCTTTTGGCCTCATAATCACTATTTACCTGTTGCAGATTTTGATCGAGAATATGAGTAAATTCTTTAATGTTTTCGGGATGCTTTTTAAACTCAATGATCCACTCATGTGCACCTTTTTCTCGTTCTTTCATAAAAATTGGCGCTACAGTATAATCTACAATTTCACTATTAGTGATTTTAGTTGTTTTTCTAAGCGCTTCTTCTGCATTTTCGATAATAAGCTCTTCTCCAAAGACATTAATATGATGCTTGGTTCTTCCTGATACCTTGATCCTATATGGATCTATAGAGGTAAATCGAATAGTGTCTCCAATTTTATAGCGCCATAATCCAGCATTAGTTGTAATGATGATTGCATAATTTTTTCCAACCTCTACTTCGCTTAACGGAATCACTTTTTCAGTTTTGGTAGCATAAGTATCCATAGGTATAAACTCATAAAAAATCCCATAGTCTAGCATCAATAGTAACTCAGAAGAATTGTTATGATCCTGGATAGCAAAGAAACCTTCAGAAGCATTATATATTTCGTAATATTTAAAAGAGTTTCTAGGTAAAATTTTGCTGTATTGATCTTTATAGGGTTCAAAACTTACTCCACCGTGAAAATATACTTCGAGATTATTCCAGATGTCGAAGATATTCTCATTTCCTGTCATTTCCAGTACTTGATTAAGTAAAACTAACATCCAGGAAGGAACACCTGCTAAACTAGTTACATTTTCCTGAATGGTCTCATTAACAATAGCCTTCATTTTATGCTCCCAATCACTCATTAATGATACTTCGTTACTAGGAGTAGAGCTAAACTCTGCCCAAAAAGGCATATTGTCTATAATTATTGCAGATAAATCTCCAAAAGAAGTTCCGTTTTCTTTATATAATTCTTTACTACCACCTAGCCTAAGGCTTTTTCCCGTAAAAAGTTTTGATTCCTCATTATTGTTAAGGTACATACATAAGAGGTCTTTACCAGCGGCAAAATGACAATCTTCTAGTGATTCTTCACTAACAGGGATGAATTTACTTTTAGAACTGGTAGTACCACTAGATTTTGCAAACCACTTGATAGGAGTGGGCCAAAAAATATTGTGTTCGCCTAAACGACTTCTTTCGATTATCGATTCATAATCTTCATAAGACCGTATAGGTACTCGTTCTTTAAAAGTTTCATAATTACTTATAGTAGCAAAATCATAGCTTTTCCCAAATTCTGTATTCTTAGCTGTTTCTAATAGCACATGCAGCAACTCAAGCTGAACCTCATTAGGATACTTAAGAAAAAGCTCCATTTGATGAAAGCGTTTTTTTAAGAACCAGCTGGCTATAGAATTAACTAATGGGATTGGCATTTTTTAATGTATATTTAGGCAGAAATAATGTACACCAATTCTTAATATAAAACCGGATACATTATTTTTGTTGTTGTCAATTAGAAACTAAAATAATAAAAATAATCACATTCTTCTTATTAGATTATTATATAACGAAATTTTATGCAATATCAGGGGGTACTAACAAAAATGCAAACAGAAATTAATGATCCTATTCAGTATTATCTGGTTTTCGAATCCGATTTTATTCACATGAACCAATTGTTGGATAAAAAAGTACGAATAGAATTTGTAGGATATCAGTGTCTTGCTTGTGGTGAAAATAAAAAAATATTTAGACAAGGGTATTGTTATGATGATTTTTACAACCAACCTCAAGTCGGAGATTGGGTAATGCGTCCAGAGTTAAGTACTGCCCATTTAGATATTGAGGATAGGGATTTAGAATTTGAGAAAAAGGCACAGCTTCAGCCACATATAGTATATCTGGCTAATTCTAGTAATGTTAAGGTAGGGGTAACCAGAAAATCTCAGGTACCCACAAGATGGATAGATCAAGGAGCTCATGAAGCTATAGAAATTGTTGAAGTTCCTAATCGATATTTGGCAGGTATTACTGAAGTAGCTTTAAAAGAAAAGGTTGCCGATAAAACAAATTGGCGTACCATGCTTAAAAATGAAATAAAAGATGAAGACCTAACCTCTTTTAAAAACAAATTAAAAGATTTTATACCCGATGAGGTAAAAGAGTATTTTGTCGAAAATGGAAAAGAGACTCAACTTCGTTTTCCTGTACTTCAATATCCTAATACTGTAAAAAGTCTTAACCTGGAGAAAACACCAGAATACTCTGGTGTGCTAAAAGGAATTAAAGGGCAATATCTTATTTTTGAAGATAATACAGTCTTTAATGTGAGAAATAACGAAGGATACGTGGTTAGTTTAACAATAACCTAACATGATTCTTTTGTAATTATAATAGCTAATTCTTCTTTTCCGTAGATTTCACATTGTTGTAACGTACTTTTAATGTCATCAATGGTTGTTCTTGGATTTATAAGGCACATCCTAAGTACGACCTGACCTTGCAAAACTGTAGTTACCAGTATTGCTTCTCTAGAATCGACTATTTTTTTAGAAATATTCTGATTGATACGATCTAATTCTTCTTCAGAAAGTTGATGACCAATAGGGTGATATCTAAAGTTAATTATAGCTAATGTAGCTGGCGATGTAATTTCCCAATATGTGCTTTTTCGTAAGATATCTTCAGTTTGTTCGGCAAGATCTATATTGTATTGTATGGCTTTTCTAAAAGATTCGAGGCCAAACGTTTTTAATGACATATAAAACTTTAAAGCACGAAAACGTCGGGTTAATTGAATACCATGATCATAAAAATTAATTTCAGATTCATTGCCTTCTATATCTCTTAGATATTCTGGTTTCTCACTAAATGTACCACTTAACCAATTATGATCTTTAACTAATAAACAACCTATTTCATATGGCTGAAAAAACCACTTGTGTGGATCTACAGTTAGTGAATCTGCTCGTTCGATACCTTTTAAAAGCTTTTTTCCTTTACTTGCCAAAATTGCTGCACCTCCGTATGCTCCATCAACATGCATCCACAAATTTTCTTCCTGGCAGATATTCGCAATTTCATCCATAGGATCTACAGTTCCTGTATTGGTAGTTCCTGCAGATGCTATTATGCAAAACGGTTGAAACCCTTCAAGACGATCTTTGGCAATTACATTTTTTAATTTATTTAAAGAAACTTTAAATTCTAGATCCGTAGGAATAAGTCTGATCTGCTCTTTTTTAAAACCAATTACTTTGATTGCTTTTATGTTTGAAGAATGAGCTTGATCTGATAAGTAGATTATTGCTTTAGAAAAATCTTCTCCGCACTTTACTCTTCTGGCTGTTACCAATGCAGTAAGATTTGCCATCGAACCACCACTGGTAAATATTCCTCCTCCCATTTTTGTCGGAAACCCAAAAATCTTAAGTAACCAGTTCATAACTACTATTTCTAATTCTGCTGCTGCCGGAGATGCAGCCCAACCACCAGAAAATATATTAAAACCTGTGGCGATAGTATCGGCCATTGCACTTATGTAGTTACTAGGGCCAGGTACAAAAGAATATGATTTTGGATGGGATACAATACTGCTGTTCGGAATGACTTGATCCATTACAAAATCCAGAACTTCGTTTGCAGGAGTAGGGTGATCAGGAAGTTCCTCTGTTAATAAAGAATCCATTTCCTCTCTTGAAGCAATAGTTACAGGCTTTTTTGAGTTCTGAGTCTCAAAATGATCCACAATATGGTCTATAATCTTATATCCATAGCGTTGCATTTCTTCTTTTGGCAAGCTTAACTTGGAGTTGAAATCGTCTTTATTCACAGCAATATAATTTTATCAGAATTGCTGACAAATATAAAAACACTTAACAGATAATTACTTGTATAAATGGCTTAAAAAATGGTATTTTGGTATAGCTTACTTCATTCGGTTAAAAAATTGATGCCTTGAAAAATAGAAATAACAACCAAGACTATTCCTATAATCCTAGAAAGTTTAGCTTTTGAATCGCCTGGTTGTTGTGCAATTTTGTTTCCCCATCGACTATAAAAATATAATGTTCCTATTTTTCCTAAGTAAACTCCAAGAAAGAAAAGAAAAAGAGAGATGAGTGGGTTTTGAACTGTGAGTTTAAAAATATATTTGTTTACCAGTGAAATGGCTAAAACCCAGTAAATAATTACAGGAGGGTTTAATATAGCTAAAGAAAAACCAGTAAGGAATTTAGATTTGGATAGTTTTAATTTTTTGGATTTATGTTTAGTATTTACTTTATTCTTAAAAAGTAAGAAATACACGCCAATAGAAAAGAAGAGTATAATGAACGCAATTTGAATCCATTGATTTTCTCGGAAAAAATCAGATAACTCCATACTACTGTGCAATGCAAAAAGAGCTAATAATACTTCGCCAATCCCTGCTGCCAGTGCTATGTAGGATGCGTTTTTAATATTTTCTTTGACAGAGGTATGAATAACAGCCAGATTGACTGCTCCCAAAGGAAGTGCACCTATTACAGCTGTAACAATTCCTAATAAGAGATATAGTACAGATAGTGTCATAAATCCTTAGTAGTTATAAATAAAGTAATCTTACAATTAAATAAAACAATAGAAGCGGCAATTGCCGCTTCTAACCCTAAGTAAATATGATAATTTAAACACATTACTAATTTAATTTTTAAAAATTTCCGTTAACTCCTATCCTCATTTTTTTAATGACTTCTTCATAGTACAGGATTGTCCAGATAATTTTTTCTGTATCGGCATACGGAACTAATTCTTCGATAGTTTCTTTGGTAACTTCTAAATTTTTTTGCGTAGACTCTTTATTATTTCTAAGAATTTTTAGATGTCGTGAATCTTCTTTGATGCCAATATCACTTAGTCTTACACCAGGTTCATTAGTAAGTGATAGAAATGGGAGTATGGTCATGATCTCCTCGACCCGATCTTGATATAGTTTTACGAGTTGACCTTTCTTTAAGGCTTGCAGATCACTAATTGTGTGAAATTTATTGGTCTGATTCCTTTGCGTAAAGAATATGGCTTCATTTGCTTGTTGTGCATAAATTGTACTTATTGCAAGAAAGAAGATTAAGCTTGTTAATAATTTTGACATAATGTTTGTAATATACATTTGATTTTGATTGATTTTGTACAGTAAAATCAGAGCAAACTATTTTATTATTGCATCACCATATAATTGTTTAATGATTTTTTTAACTGAAACTTAGGTACAATAGAGCTTTTGGGGTCATTAAATAAATCATTTACGCCAACAAAGCTTTCGGTAAATCTATTGTATTTTAAAATATCTAAGGCTCCGTTAATTGCTGCATTACTTGTGGTTATACCTTTACCATGAATATTAAAAAAACTATTATCCATCATAAATGCTTTTTGTATTACAGCCAAAGATGTATATGATTTATCAAACTTAACAACATCAGAGAAACCAGATATTTTAGAGTTGTGTATGTATGTTATTGCCGAATTAGATGTAGAAATAGCTGCAGTGGTATGCTGGTAATTGGTTTTATCAGACAAGTTAACAAGAGTTGCATTAGCAATAGTAACATCTGTTATAGCATCTGGTTTAATGTAACCAAGTTCTGTATTGTATCCATCTATTTCGATAGCATATGATCCCTGGGGACTGTTGATGTATGGATGTCTTATAGCAAGAACATTCTTAATTGTCCCTCTAAAACCTTCAGAAATGTGGTAATCATCATCTTGTGCTTTAAGGGAAACCAGATTCTGAATGTTATTTTTTCCTCCGTGAATATTATAAGAATCCTGACCCGAATAACTTACCATAATATCTTTTACGATAGAAGAAGTCCCTAAACCATATAGAGATAATCCATTAGATCCATTGTTTCCAGAAAATTCGATTCTTACAAATCGTAGTATTGTCGTTTCTTCATTTATGTTATTTCCTCCATAAACAGAATACTGAGGGTTGAAATCACCTTCAAGTATACCGCTACCTGAAACTGTATTTACTTTTCCAGACCCAGCAATAATTATACCTCCCCAATCTCCACTGTTTCGAGATTTAGGAGCTTTGCTGGATGTAAAAACGATAGGATAAGCTTTGGATCCTGCTGCAATCAATTTTGAACCTTTAGAAATAATAAGGTTTGCAGGATTTTCATGATCACATCGTATAATTGTTCCTTCTTGAATAGTTAAAGATGCACCATTCGTTACATATACATCACCAGACATCGAATACACAATATCATTTCTTAAATAAGTATGATCCATTATAATATTAGGCAGTTTCTCTTCAGCTTCTGGATAGTCAGTTTTATTAGGTGTAAAATTTGTCCATCCTTTGACCCATCTGTCATTATTTTCATTAAAATCTTGTGCAATAGCTAGATTAGAAATTAGTAGTAGGATAAAAGCTGTTAATAGAGAACATCTTTTTTTCATAATAGTTTATTTTGGGGTTAAACTTTATTTGGAAGAAATTTCTCTCTCCCAATTTTGGGACTACTAAGATATAAGAGTTTTAACAAAAGTGGTTACGTGTTTACCGTAGACTTTGTACGTTAGTCGTTATTTTAACTTAAATTAATAAAATATTATGAGTAAAATTCCTACATGATTATTTTATATTTTGTTGATAATCAAAAAATTAACGAATGTTTATTGGATTTTTGCAAACATTAAACAACTTTATTTAGTGAATTCATTTTTTGTTAAAAAAGGGGTGTTTCCCCCCGTTTTAGAGTGCTATTTATAAGTGGTTTTTCTATTAAAATTTTATTTAAGAACAAAAAAAGACGATATATTACATACAATGAATATGGTTTGTAAGTAAAAAGTATTTTGAAAACCTATTTATAAAAAAAATCAGCTTATTAATTGATTATAAGCTGATTTGGTTTATATGGATAGAAATATCTACTAATATACTGGACTAAAAATTTCCGTTAGCGCCTATTCTAACTTTTTTAATTACTTCTTCAAAATATAAAATACCCCAAATAATCTTTTCTGTATCCGCATAAGGAATAAATTCTGAAATTAAGTTTTTATTACTTTCAGTCATGTCTGTAGTCATCGTATGGTGTTTGTTAAGCGATTTTAAATGATCAGAACTTTCTTTAATACCAATGTCAGACAATTTAACACCAGCTTCATTGGTAAGAGCTAAATAAGGTAGAACAGTTATTATTTCATTAATACGATCTGTATACAATTTAACAAGTTCGCCTTTTTTTAGGTCTTCTAATTCATCTATAGTGTGAAATTTTTTGGTTAATGCCTTTTGCTCAAAAAAAACATTCTTTCTTGTTTGAGCATAATTAAGGTTGATGATAAAAAATACAAAGAAAGCGGTACTAAATAATTTCATTATTGTGATGATTTTAAGTGCATATATTCAAATTTACTGCATTACAGTATAATTTTTCGAATCCTTTAGTGTAAATATTGGTTTTTTTTCATCAAATGGATCAGTAAATAGATCGGCAGCACTTTTAAAATGATTTGTATACATATTATACTTCAACAATTGATCAGTATTTATGGTAGAGCTATATTGTGTCAGGACTGATTTACTGTGTACGTTAAAAACACTATTTTCTAAGGAGAAATACTTTTGAAGATCAGAATATGATTTGTAGGTTTTATCAAATTTTACAACATTAGCAAAACCAGATATACGCATGTTGGTAAGATTGAGTTTAGCTAAATTCTTAGACGAAATTGCAGCAGTAGTATGTTGGTAATTGTTTTGATCGGATAGGTTTACTAAAGTTGCATTTTTGATACGTATGTTTGATAATGCTTCTAGATCGATAAATCCTTCTTTTTTGTCATACCCATCTGCTTCGATAACATAAGAACCACTAATATCACTAATATATGGATGTCTAATTGCAAGAATATTGCTTAATTCTCCATTATATCCTAATGTAAAATCATAATCATCATCTTTTGCTTTGTAAGAGATTAGGTTAGACATGTTCACGTTACCTCCAAAACATTCGAAAGAATCATCTGCCGAATAACTGATCATAACATTGTTTATGATCGAATTACTTCCTAGTGCATAAAGGGATAATCCATTTAACTCTTTGGATTGATTGATTTTTTTTCCTGCATATTCAATTCGAACATACGACATCATGGTTGTTAATTCATTTTCTTGTGTTCCTCCGTACGAAGAATATTGAGGTAGAAAATTCCCTTCTATAGTTTTAGATCCGGCAGGCGAATTAATTGTACCGGATCCGGCAATTATGATACCGCCCCAATCTCCAGCTTTTCTGGATTTTTGGGCATTATTTGATGTAAATACAATTGGAAACCCTTTTGTACCTCTTGCAATTAATTTAGAACCTTTGGTTATTACCAGGCTTGCTTCATTTTCGACATCACATCTAATTATAGTTCCTTCTTGTATTGTTAGAGTAGCATTATTAATTACATAAACATTTCCAGACATTAGATACGTCACATCATTTTTTAAATAAGAGTTACTATCAATAATATTAGGAAGTACTTCTTCGGGATCTGGGTACTCTCTTTGATTAGGGTCAAAATTTGTCCATCCTTTAATCCATCGCATTTGATTGTCATTAATTTCTGTTTGCGAGAATGATAAAAAGGAAAGAGAATAAAAAAGAATTATGGAAATACTCTTCAATTTCATAGCTAGGGGGATTTAGTTTTGTAGTAAAATTATAACTATATACATACTTATATTGTAGGTATAAGATTACTAAATTGTTAACGTATCTTTAACAGGTGTATTGCATCCAAGATTATGTTTTTATCAGTGAAACTCTATTTTGAAAAGTAGCGTAGTAATGTATTCAAAATAAATAGTTGAACTAATCCTGGTTTTTTAGCGGGATCTTAGGTTTAATACCCTGTTTAAGGTAATAATTTCATCTTTGAGAATATCCGGATCTTGTTTTTCTGGTAAATCTAATTCATATTGATGCTCATATACGGTATTGCTTCTAATTATGGATTGCAAGTATATTTTCTGCGCCAATACGCTGGGCAATTATATCAAAATCAAAATAAGGCCTGTCTTCAACAACACTAGTATCTTTTGGGAAGACTAGTTGTTGTAAATCATAGTGATCATGCTCTTTGGTAAAGAGGTTATCGAATCCATAGTAGTAGACAAGGAGTTTATAGGGGAACAATGGCTAGAGTATCTTAACCGTAATAAGATCAGGTATTATATTCTTATCAAAAACAACTTTAAAGTATTCATTCCTCATAAAAACAAAGAGATGAAGTCCAGTCATCTGTTCAATCAACATAAAACTACTGAGTTTATTTTATTACCTCAAGATCGCCTACATCAACGGACAACTTTGTTGTCTCTCGGGATGTAAACTTGGGAATAACACAGGGAAACTTGTCGCGAACCAGTTACAAGGTTGTCCTGTTTTTTTGATTATTCAAAGAATCAGGACAATATAGAGTCAATAGTATTATAGTTTTACAAAAATGCTAGAAAGGGGGGGACGACAATTTTCCTTTTTAAAGGGAAATTTACAATGTTGCGCATACAATTGTTTATCTATCCCGCCTCAATCCTCCCAAAGGGAGGGGAATAAGCTTTCCTTCGGGTCTGGGAGATAGATAAATAAGGTTGGTTTTTTGTTCACTCTAGTATCTGTACTTGCTTTATAATAGAAAATCTATTACATCTTTGAAATACTGCAAATATTACCGTTTCCCTATATTTTTCAATTTTACCATAATGATGCTATACAAAAATTAAAAAACATCAGCATTTATGGTATTTCAACCTGTTTTGTAAAATGGGAAACTGTTTAAAAATCAATGAATTGAATCCTATTGAATAGTCCGGGTTTAAATAATTTTTTAAAACAAACTTAATTTCACACAATCATGAACACACAAAAAATCAGGTCATTTAAAACTCTCGCACTGGGCACAGTTTTACTTTTCGCTTCTTGCCAAAAAGAGAGCGTAGAAGAAAGTGTAACTGATGACGTAACAACATCTAACGGAAAATTGATTGAAAAATATTTTGATGGAGATTTAGTTACTGTCAAAGACATGGGTAACGGAGAATACCTTTACCATGATGACATCATTCTTTCTGAAGAACATATATCGGACACTCCTCAAATTGCTAATCAAAAATTAACATTACTAGATCCTGTTAAAAAATGGCCAAACAACACTGTTGTTTTTGCCCTAAGTAGTAATTTAAGTCTTAAGTTACGTACTAATATACTATTGGCGATGAAAAGATGGAGTAGAAAAACTAATATAAAGTTTAAAAAAAGAACCAATGAGTTGTTCGGTTATGTAACTTTTACACAATCTTCGGATGTATGTTCAACTTGTGGTGCGGCATCTATTGGGTTCAATTTAGGTGGAGGAATTATTAAATTAGGTTATAATGTCGGTGCCAACCTTGTTACTCATGAAATAGGTCATACGCATGGTTTTCTTCATGAACAAGCAAGACCAGAAAGAGACAACTATATTATTATAAAATGGGAAAACATTCGAAGTGGTCAAGAAGATCAATTCAAGATTAAGAATTCAAGAAGATTAACTAGGGCATTTGACATCAATAGTATAATGATGTATCATCAATATGCTTTTTCTAAAAATGGTAAACCAACAATTACGTTACTTAATGGTGAAGGCTATACCGGAGCTCAGGAAACGATATCCCCGTTAGACATTATAGGCACTAATTTAGAATATCCTAAGAGATAATTCTAAATTTTGATGGAAAATCCCTATACACATATAAATCTGTGATGTAAAAATCAATTGGATCATCGTATCCAATAAAATATTATTTTTGAGTATAAGAGGGTACTTGAGAAATCAGGTACACTCTTTTCTATTACATTTATCAATTCTTTGTTTTTGTAGAGTCTTTTTTCTTTTTCTTACCTAAAAATCCTCCTAAGATATTTTTTGCAGTATTTTTTAGTGTTTCTTCGGTGTTGTTATTCGTTTTAGAAGAATCAGTTTGTTTTTTAGAATTTCCTAATAGGTCTGTTAATACTTTTCCACCCTTACCGATAAGCTCTCCTTTTACTTTTTCTTTCTGTTTGTCTACTATTTGTTGCGTGAGTTGCTTTATCGCCATATCTGTATTTAAGCTAACCTTTGGGTTTTTAAAATTACCAGAAAGCCCAATTGGTAGTCCAACAGTCATAGTATTTGCTTCCTTTTGATCAAGTTGTGAGATCAGGTTTCCAACCTCGCTACCTAGATACTTAGCAGGTACATCTAGTTTGATGTTGTAATTCATATTTTGCTCAAAACTATGACTTCCACCAGCAGTAACCTTTATCCCTTGGACATCAAACTCAAAAGGTTTTACATTAATTTTTCCGTCATCAAAGCTTAGATTAGTTTTAATGTCTTTTAGATTTAATTGATCAATTTCTACAAAATTAAGCTGGTTATCTAGTGTAGATAAAAATGGAGTTTTAGTTGTAGATACCTGGGCATTAAGAATCTCGGCAAGTGCTTTACCTTTTAATGAGGTTAAAACAGGAATAAGATTTTCATTAAGATTACCATTCAAGTTGATTTTTGTAGTAAGGTTACCAGTAAGTGCTTTTGCTATCGGGGCTAAACCTTTTATTAATTCTAAATTATTAAAAGACTTTACAATATCTATTTTGCTTAAATCCAAAGCCATATCAAAAGTAGGAACTTTAGACTTAGTAGATACGTTACCATTTAGAGCCATCCCTCCATCAAAAATATTAGAAGTTACGTTTTCTAAATAAGCAGTTTCATCTTTTATTTTTACGGTTCCTTTTGTATTCTGTAATTCTAAGTTATCGTAGAAAACTTTTTTGGTGTCAAAATTTAATGTAGCATCCAGAAAAGAAGGAATTCTCATAGTTTCATCTTCTGTTGTACTTGCGACCTCTTCTTCGGCCTCTTGTTCACTCACCATAAAATCATCTACGGCAAACACATTAGAATTTACATTAAAATCTCCTTTTAGATCTTGTTTTGCAAACAAGAATCCCATTAGGTTTTGTATGGTACCTGTGGCAGCAAGATCTGATCTTCCTGTAGTTGCCTGCATTTTGTCTAATGAAATGGTTTCTGGTGTAAAACTTACATCGGCATTTTCAACTTTTATTTCATTTGGTGTATCAGTAGATGCATATGTAAATTGAGAAATACTGGCAGTACCAGAGCTTTTTATATTTTGATATTGTTCTTTTTCTAAAGATTGCATATCAAAATGAGTTTTGACATCTGCATTAACAATTCCATTTATTTTTTCTTCCAGTTGTAAAGGATATGCCTGATTCAGGTTAGCCAGGTTTAATGTACCTTTTAGCATCATATCTACAATCATGTTTTTAGTTAGGTTTCGCAAACTACCTTTGGCAGCAAAAGAATCCTGATCTATTTTGAAAGTTAAATTGTCAATATTGATATACGTATCATCTACCAATCCGGTTTCATTCTTAATCTTAGTGTCGATATTTATATTTTTAACACCTTTTGGTAAATCAGGATATTTAAAAGAAGCATTACTTGATGCGATCTTGATATCCATTTTTGGGATATAGGTATCATCAGATTTTCCTTTGATGGTTCCATTAATAGAAAAGTCTCCACTAGTTTGTACTCCATCCAGGCTTTTGACATAAGTTTCAGGAATAACGGCAAGGAAATTCTTAAAATCAGACGAAGGAGTTTTAAAACTGAGATCTACATCGGTATATTTTTCGAATAACTGAACATACCCTGCAAATTCGAGAGGTAATCGATTAACCTGAGCTTTATTTTCTTTGAAAGAATAACGCTGATTCTCAAGATCTAATTCTATTTGGGCATCAAGCTGTAATTTGTTTTTGTTTAGATATTTAGTGCCATCTAGATTTAGTGAGGCTTCAGTATTCGTTTTAGTATCTAAGATTATTTTTTCTCCAGAGATCGATCCATCACCGCTATGATTAAGATCGGTCATTGCTAATAGGGTTTTACTTATATCATCTCTAAATAGAATTTTACTATCGTTTATTTCATAATGATCCAAAGCAAAGGTAAAAGCACCACTTTCTTCTTCCGGTTGAGTTTCTGCAGCATCTTCCTGTTTTCTAACAATATCAACATTAGAATTTCCTAATGAATCAGTCTTGATTGCGATATTGGCTTCATCGATTACTATTTTTTGAACACTAATAGGTTCTGAAGCGTTTTTAAATAATTCTTTGATAGACATATCCAGAGCTATTTTTTTAGAATACGCCAGGGTGTCTCCTTCAAAAGGAGTATAATTAATAATCAAAAACTCATCAATAACTACAGATGCTTGTGGAAAACTCCTGATAAGACTAATATCCAAATTTGCAAAGTCTACTTTTGCATGCACATGCTCATTCACCAGGTAACGCACTTTATCCTGAATAGTTCCCTTAAACAAAAAAGGAATCGAGATAATACCGATGATAAATAGTAGTAAAAAAATACCAAGAATTTTGAGGACTTTTTTCATGATAAAATAGCTTTGAGATAAAGAAACGATTTACAAAGATACAATGTTACTTTTTTTAAGTTAACTATTTGTTAGATTTTAAATTTCCAGAGCTAATTCACCACCTTGTTTTAGTTTAAATCGCTTTCTTATAACATACACACATAGGTATAAAATAGGAGTGTCTAGTGCAGCGACCAATATTTTAAACAAAAAACCATTAAGTAATAATATTCCAAAACGATCCCAATCTATAATACCAGCAGAACATAATAACAAAAGAACTGTTAGGGTGTCTATAAATTGAGAAGAAAAAGTAGAGAAATTATTTCGCAACCAAAGATGTTTTCCTTTTGTAACACGTTTCCAGAAATGAAAAATCTGGATATCAATATATTGTGCAAAAAGATAAGCCATCATTGATGCAAATACGGCGATTACTGTAGCACCAAAAACCTGATTGAATATATCATCATCTATAGGAGACCAGGCCGTAGCGGGCACCGAAGCTGAAGTATATACAATGAGTAATGAAAAAAAAGATGCAAAAATACCTGCCGTAACAATTTGATTCGCTTTTCTCTTGCCAAATATTTCACTAATAATATCGGTTATCAAAAAAGTAATAGGATATGGTAGGATTCCTACAGAAATTTCAAAAGTATATATTCCGAAAAAATCCCAATAAAAGAATTTTTGAAAAATAAGATTAGATACTACTAATGATGAAATGAAAAGTGCGCCAAGTATCAGGTATATTCGATAGGCTACGCGTTTGTTTTTTAAATTCAGAGGAGTTTCTGTCAAAATAAAATAATAGTTTACTTAAAAATAAGGCGAAGTGATTTTGTTTTGTTTAATTTGTTCTAAAAATAAGGAGTTCTGGTCAGAATATAAAAAATCCAATCTTGAAAACATCCCGTCTGTTACATATTTCGTTAGGAAGTAATATAGGAAATCGTATGGATTTTCTACAGAATGCTATTAATGATATATATGAATCGATAGGAGATTTGGTTTCGATTTCTGGGGTGTATCAAACTCCAGCCTGGGGATTTAGTAGTGATGATTTTTATAATGCTTGTATTGCGGTACGTACTTTTCTTTCTGAAAATGAAGTGTTAATAATGCTATTAGAAATTGAAAATTCTCTGGGTAGAAATAGAACAGATGGTAAAGGATATGAGGCAAGAACGATTGATCTGGATATTATTTTTTCTTCTGAAGGAAGTATAGAAACCAAAGACTTGATCGTTCCTCATCCTGCAATGCAGGATCGAAAATTTGTATTAGAGCCACTAGCAGAGATTGCAGGGGATATGGTGCATCCAAAATTGAAGCAAACCGTAAAGCAATTGTTAGGTAGCACTTCGGATGCTTCAAAAGTTACTTTGCTTGGGGAGAAAATAGTTAACCCAAAAGAAAAGTATGCCTTGTCCCGCTTTCAATTCCTAACTGTCGAAGGAAATATTGGAGCTGGTAAGACAAGTTTAGCACAACTAATAGCTCAAGAGTTTAATGCAAAACTTATTCTGGAACGTTTTGCAGATAACCCTTTTTTACCAAAGTTTTATGAGGATATGGAGCGTTATGCTTTTCCTCTCGAAATGTCTTTTTTGGCAGATCGTTATCAGCGTTTGCAGGATGATATTGCTCAGTTTGATCTGTTTAAAGATTTTGTGGTGAGTGATTATGATGTATTTAAATCATTGATTTTTGCTAAGGTTACCTTACAATCAGAAGAATTTATGCTGTACAAAAAAGTATTTGACTTGATGTATAGAAATTTGACTAAACCCGGACTATATGTGTATTTATATCAAGATACAGAACGTCTTTTAGAAAATATCAAAAAAAGAGGAAGGGACTATGAGCAAAAAATCCCTGCAGATTATCTGGATAAGATCAATAAGGGGTATTTGCAATTTATAAAATCACAACCAGAATTTAATGTAAGGATAATAGATGTATCTAAACGAGATTTTATAGCAAACCGATCTGATTACATTTCGATTATCGAAGAGATCTCAAAATAATATTATCCTGCTTGATTTAGCTCTTTTGCTACTTTTTGCACTTCATCAAGAACACGTAGCAGATTTCCACTCCATAACTTTTCGATTTGTTCTTCGGTATACCCTCGTTTTACCAGTTCTAGAGTCACATTAAATGTTTCAGAAGCATCACTCCAACCTTCAATTCCACCACCACCATCAAAATCAGAGCTAATCCCTACATGATCAATGCCAATTTTATTAACCATATAATCTATATGATTCACAAAATCCACAACGTCTACAGCCGGAGGAAGATCATCTATTTTCTTTACTTTTTCCCTTCGAATCGTTAGCATTTTCATGTAAAAATCATAGTACTTTTCTTTTTCTTCTGTACCGAGCTTAGTTATTTCTTTTCGATCTATCCAGGTTACTCCCATCGAATCAGCAATCTGCTTGGCTATTTCGACTTCTCTCTCATTTCGTTTTTCAAACTTCTCTGTATTTAAGTAGGAGGTAAAAGCTACGGTTTGAACCACACCACCATTTTCTTTTAACCATTGCAATTGCTCATCGTCCAGATTTCTACTATGATCACATAATGCTCTTGCCGAAGAGTGAGAAGCAATGATCGGAGCTTTGGTAAGCTTTATCATTTGTCGCATAGATTCTTTAGAAGGGTGAGAAACATCTATCATGATCCCTGTTTTATTCATTTCTGCAATAACTTCTTTCCCCAGATTGCTCAAGCCATTATGTAGCCAAATACCATCTGCTTCGCCAGTATTAGAATCACAAAGCTGGCTGTGCCCATTATGAGAAAGTGACATATATCTGGCACCAAGGTCATGAAACTTCTTTACATTACTAATATCGGTTCCTACGGGATATCCATTTTCGATACCAATCATAGCTACTTTTTTTCCTTTTTTATGAATACGACGAACATCATCAGATGTTAAGGCTAATTCAATTTGATCTGGTGCAATTTCTTCTGCTAATTTATGAATAGCCTTAAATTTTGACATTGCAATTTCATATGCTTTTTCATAACCTTTAGTGGTTAGAGAGTCTTGTCCCGTATAAACAATAAACCAGGCAACATCTAATCCGCCCTTTTTCATTTTTGGTAAAGTGATTTGTGAACTAAGATCCTGAGTGTAATTGATAGAGTCTGTAAAGTTTTTTACATTAATATCGCAGTGAGTATCCAGAGTAATGACTTTATTATGAATTTCTTTTGCTTTGGCGATAAGTTGATCCTCTGTAACGGTTGATTGATCTTCTGTAGAAGTATCTTTTTTCATATTTTCTTGTTTGCATGAAATAAGTAAGAGTACAATAGCAGCAAAAATTGAAAAGTTTTTCATAATTAGATGTGATTATGTGTTTTATAGCGTCATAAACTTACAAAAGAAATTCCAGATGATATTTTTAGTAATAAAAACTGCCCGAAAAAAATTCTCAGGCAGTTGGGTTACATTCAAAAAAACTAAACAAATCTTATCTTTTGATAAATTTTCGAGTTACTTGTCCTTCTTTATTATTAATGATTATAAAATAAACACCGTTACTTAGATTACTAACATCGTAAGCCATAGTTTCGTTGTTAGGATCTACTATATCAATTGTTTTTCCTAGAAAATCTGTAATGGTGATTTGTGTTTTTCCTCCATTTTTCGAGAATCCAGGATGTTGGATCGATAAAGAACCAGATGTAATAGGGTTGGGGTAGATTGTTATCTTTTGATTTACTGTATGGGTTTCATTATCAATGAGATCACTATCCGCAGAACCAGAAGTAATTTTTAAATTATCGATAGCCATATCACTTCTGTAACTAGATCCTGTAGTTCCTTTAAGTTGCAATTTTATTGTAGATCCACTATAAGCAGATAAGCTTATGGTCTGAGAACTCCAGCTATTTCCCTGGTTTCCATTCTTGCTCCAGACAGTAGTCCAGTTTACACCATCATTGGTAGATACTCGTACTTCTAAAGTACCCATATTTGATCCGTACATGTGATAATCAAAACTAAGTTGTGCATTTGATTCATTGGTTAAATCTATACAAGGGCTTATTAATAAAGCTACTTTATTAGGATATCCATTTCCGTTGCCAGAAGCTTCAGTAAAGATATAATTGCTACCGTTAGTGGCAGAAGATGGTCCTGTGCTAGATGATGGCGTACCATTGCTATCAACTGTCCAGTTTATATTATCACTGGTTTCTTGTGTCCATTCGCCAACTCCGGATTCAAAACTTTCATTATAAGGAAAACTGGTAATTCCATTACAAGAAGAAGGATTGGTTGTGGTTGCTTTGATTTTGATATTATCAATTGCCAAATCACTTCTCCAGCTAGTTCCCGTAGTTCCCTTAAACTGCAATCTGATCACAGAACCAGAATATCCAGAAAGATTAACAATTGCTTGATTCCAGGTGTCTCCTTTAGCTCCGTTTTGGGACCAAATAGAGGTATAAGATGTTCCATCATTAGTACTTATTAAAACTTCTATAGTTCCTATATCACTTCCTAACATATGGTATCCAAATTCTAGAGACATATTGCTAGCCTGGCTCAAATCTATACATGGACTGTTTAATATTGCTGTTTTGTTAGGGCTTCCGGCTGGTGTTACATTTGTAGATGCCTCTGTGTACAGGTAGAAAGAGCCGTTTTGCGCTGTAGAAGGTCCTGTTCCCGATGAAGGAGTTCCGTTAGCGTCTCTTGTCCACTCGATATCATCCCCTGTGGCATTGGTCCAATCTCCTAATCCAGATTCAAAACTTTCGCTATACGGAAAATTACTAATAGAGGTACATACAGGTGGATTTGTTGGGCTGGTTAAATATGCTCTGTCTGATTCTAATGACGCCACAATAGCATTTTGTTGTTGACTAGAGAATCCTCCGGTGCGACAACTTTTACGAGTGTAAGACATCACGTTGTTTACATCGGGTTGATATTGATCTCCATTAGAGTCTGTTGCTGTTCCGGTATAATTACAGCTAGAATTAACAAGACCACTAAGTCTTGGATCTGCTGGGGTATCGCAGAAAAAATCTCCTGCAGAAGAGCAATTAGTTCGTTGCACAAGTTCTCTTCCATTAGACGTAGAATGTGTGTGCAGGATAGAAAAATAATGTCCTAATTCATGAGAAGAAGTAGAGCCGTTTTGAGAACAAGAAGCATCTAATATTGCTCGGTTTCCGGTTCCCGGAAATTTAGCAAATCCACAGATGGTAGAACTCCCCGAAGTTACTTCAGAAAAGTAAAAAATATTAATAGCTTCGGCAACTTCATATTGTACTAATTGACTATCATTATTTTTATTAAAAGAATTATTCCAGCTAGTCTTGTCAATGTATTTGGTAGGTGCATATTCGTGAAATGAAATATTCATCGGAGCATACGTTGCATTTAGTTCATTCATTACATTTTGAATCTGTGCGCTGGATACTGCAGGAGAGCCTCCGCTCGAGTTACGGGAGACATGATGTTGTATTGGTAATGATACAGGTGTTGCTAAAGCCTTACTACCGTTATCAGTAATAGATTTAAGGCGTTTAAGCATAAAAGTATCGTAGTTTTTAGGCGGTTCTGCACCACAATCCTTTTCTTGAGCAAATCCGAATCGTATTGTTGTTAGCATGGCGAGCGCGAGAAAAACAACTGCTTGTTTCCTTGATTTCATAAGTTTGAGTTTGGTTATTTGTTAATGTTTTTTAATAGTTCTTATTAATAAAGACGTAAAAAAGATAAATAACCCTTATAAAATCATTATTTGTGTTAAAAAGAAAAGGATGAGGCGTTGAGGTTTCGTTTCCGAAAAGTGAATAAAATGTATCGTTGTTTTGTTTCGAAGTCTGCTACATTTTATTAAAAATATCCCAGATCGCAACTCCTGCACTAACCGAAATATTAAGAGAATGCTTACTACCAAACTGAGGAATCTCGATAACAGTATCACTTTCTGACACAACTTGCTGTTGGACACCCTTAACTTCATTACCAAAAATGATTGCGTATTTTTGATTACGCTCTGGAATAAAGTCGTTTAGCATAGTTGCATTTTCTGCCTGTTCGATAGATAAAATATTTACATGCTGTGATTTAAGACCCTGTATAAGCTCTAAAGTGTCTTTTTGATATTCCCAATCTACAGTATCGGTAGCTCCTAGTGCAGTTTTTTGAATATCTTTATGAGGAGGAGTAGCTGTTATACCACAGAGGTATATTTTTTCTATCAAAAATGCATCTGCAGTTCTAAATACAGATCCAATATTGTTTAAACTTCGAATGTTATCCAGGATGATAAGTAAAGGAGTCTTTTCTGATGCTTTAAATTCTTCTACGGTCTTGCGATCGAGTTCGCTATTTTTGAGTTTTCTGCTTCCTTCCATTATCGCAAAAATAGTATTTATCACAAATTCTACGATTGATACTCGATAAAACTTTGAGAATTCTTTGTGTTTTTTGAAACGAACTTTATGGTTAGACAATCATATATTTAAAACAAATTATGAAGTTCCTTATTCAATGTAGTGTAGGCCTCTTTTTATGTTGAGGAAAAATTGTGAATAAAATTGAATAACTCCTAACAGCTATATTTCAAAAAAAATAGAAGAATAGCTACTTTAGCATGATTCATAAAATTATACTTCATTGGCAGCAAAAAACGGAAAAAAAGTAACTCCATTAATGAAACAATACAATGCTATTAAGGCTAAGTATCCTGATGCATTGTTGTTATTTAGAGTAGGGGATTTTTATGAAACTTTTGGAACAGATGCAATTAAAGCTGCGGCTATTTTGAATATTGTTTTAACCAAAAGAGGTAATGGAAGTGAGCAGGAAACAGCATTGGCTGGATTTCCGCATCATTCTTTAAATACGTATTTGCCAAAATTGGTTAAAGCAGGTGAGCGAGTTGCTATCTGTGACCAGTTAGAAGACCCTAAACAGACCAAAACTATTGTTAAGCGAGGGGTGACAGAGCTTGTAACTCCAGGGGTTGCCCTTAATGACGAGGTATTACAGAGCAAAACCAATAACTTTTTATGTGCGTTGCACTATGGAAAAAAAGAATTAGGAGTAGCATTTCTGGATGTTTCTACAGGAGAATTTCTTACCGCTCAGGGTGATGTAGCGCATATGGATAAGTTGATGCAAAACTTTAACCCTAGTGAGGTTCTGATCAGTAAGCCAAAAAAGAAAGGTTTTGAACAAGATTTTGGCCATGACTTTCATACATTCTTTATAGAAGATTGGGTGTTTAAACCTGATTATGCAGATGAGACTGTAAACAAACATTTTGGGACAAAGACATTAAAAGGGTTCGGGATAGATCACTTGCAGGAAGGTATCATAGCGGCAGGTGTAATTCTTCATTACCTTGGCGAAACCCAACATCATAAATTAAAGCATATTACAGGGATTCACCGTATTGCAGAAGATCAGTATATCTGGATGGATCGTTTTACAATACGTAATCTTGAGTTATACCATGCTAATGCAGCAAATGCAGTCACTTTACTTGATGTTATAGATAAAACGATCTCACCTATGGGTGGTCGTACATTAAAACGTTGGTTGGCATTACCACTTAAGAATATTACTGCCATTCAAAAACGTCATGAAGTAGTGCAGTTTTTTTTGAATAATACAACATTACATCAAAAAATTCAGCATCAGATTAAGCAGATAGGAGATATTGAACGATTGATTTCTAAAGTAGCTACCGCAAAAGTAAATCCTCGTGAGGTTATTCAGCTTAAAAACTCTTTGGAAGCAATTGTGCCTATAAAATCACAAGCATCAAATAGTGATAACGAAGCGCTAAAAGTAATAGGAGAAACGCTGAGTGACTGTGAGCTATTACGCAATAAGATTAAAGAGACGTTAAATGAAGAAGCCCCTGTTAATGTGTTGAAAGGAAACACAATTGCTAATGGATATTTAGAAGAATTAGATGAGTTAAGGTCTATTGCTTTTTCAGGAAAAGATTATTTGGATAAAATGCTGGAGCGAGAAACTGAAACTACTGGCATTACTTCTTTAAAAATAGCTTCGAATAATGTATTTGGGTATTATATCGAGGTTCGAAATACTCATAAAGATAAAGTTCCTGATACCTGGATTCGTAAACAAACCTTGGTAAATGCAGAACGTTATATCACAGAAGAGCTTAAGGAATATGAGGCCAAAATTCTTGGAGCCGAAGAAAAAATTCTGGCGCTAGAGCAACAATTATTTGGTGATCTTGTACTCTGGATGAGTGAGTATATCAAACCTGTACAGCTAAATGCTACTTTAATAGGACAACTAGATTGTTTATGTTCTTTTGCTCAGCTTGCTACAGAAAATCAATATGTACGCCCTCTAATCGATGAGTCGCATGATTTAGAAATTAAAAATGGTCGACATCCTGTGATCGAAAAACAATTGCCACCTGGAGAGCAATACATTGCAAATGATGTTCTGTTGGACAGAGATAATCAACAGATCATTATGATTACTGGTCCCAACATGAGTGGTAAATCTGCAATATTGAGACAGACTGCATTAATTGTGTTACTGGCGCAGATGGGATGCTTTGTCCCTGCAGAAGAAGCAAAAATAGGAGTAATTGATAAAATATTTACCAGAGTAGGAGCGAGTGATAATATCTCTATGGGAGAATCTACATTTATGGTAGAGATGAATGAGACTGCCAGTATCTTAAATAATATATCTGATCGTAGTTTAGTATTATTAGATGAGATTGGCCGAGGAACCAGCACCTATGATGGAATATCTATTGCCTGGGCAATTAGTGAATTCTTACACGAGTATCCTGCAAGGCCTAAGACTTTATTTGCTACGCATTATCACGAGTTAAACGAGATGTGCGAGACTTTTGGTCGCATTAAAAATTATAATGTATCGGTAAAAGAATTAAAAGACACTGTTCTTTTCTTACGTAAATTAGTTCCTGGTGGTAGTGAGCATAGCTTTGGGATTCATGTAGCTAAAATGGCAGGAATGCCTCAGCAAGTTTTGCATAGAGCGAATAAGATGCTTAAGAAGCTTGAAAAATCGCATAGCAGCGAAGAGCTTACCGATAAGATTAAGGGGATGCAGGAAGAAGACAAGGTGCAATTGAGCTTCTTTAATTTGGATGATCCTTTATTAGAAGAAATCAAAGAAGAAATTCTGGATATCGATATTGATACGCTTACTCCAGTAGAAGCATTAATGAAGCTTAATGAGATTAAACGTATGTTAACCAGGAAGAAAGCATCGCAGGTGTAAAAAAAATCATTCTTTTTTGTAAAAAGACTTTGGTATTACTAGAATTGTTTTAAATTTGCATCCGCAATAACGAGTTGCGAAGTTCTTAAAACATACTGCGAAAGTAGCTCAGGGGTAGAGCATCACCTTGCCAAGGTGAGGGTCGCGGGTTCAAATCCCGTCTTTCGCTCTGAGATAAAATATATACCAAGCTGAAGTGGTGGAATTGGTAGACACGTTGGACTTAAAATCCAATGGCCTGTAAGGCCGTGCGGGTTCAAGTCCCGCCTTCAGTACTTAACAACCCTCAAAGTCTTTTGATTTTGAGGGTTTTTTGTTTGGATAACTAAGAGGGATGAAAATCAGTTAATCTAAATTGGTTAGAAAAATTTTGTCCCACCCCGTTGAATTATTTAGTAAATAATTATTGCTAAAAAGATATTCAAGTAACACTAGAGCAGTTCCTGAAACTCCACTAAATAAAGTTGGATCAATCTCTTTCGTAATTAAAAAATAATTTTCATCAAATCCATAAGAAACATAGCCGTAAATTCCCCTGCGCTTATCCTTTAAGGAGCCGTGTAGTGTTTTTGTAATCCAATAATCAGTTTTTTTCAAATATTCTTTATTTTTTGTTAACTGAAATAACCTTCCATATAAATGAGCGACTCCAGAAGTCCCATTACAAAATGATGTATCTATTGCAGAAATTATTTTTTTTTGATAAATATCAGAGTCTTTAAGTGACCTATCTATAGTTTTGTTAAGTATCTGTAATCCATAATCAATAATGCTTTTTTCATTAAGAGTATAACCCGCTTTTACCAAAGAAAATCCCATAGTAACATCTCCATATGTCCAAGTAAGTTTTGAATGATCATAACCGTTAATAGGATGAAGATTTTCATCATATAAATGTGAAAACAATTTATTGCCTCCTACAACAGTTAATTCTTTGATTGTATTAATGAGACTAAGAACAATTTCTCTTAAATCAAAAGTAGGATTGAAACGATAAGCAGATGATAAATATGAGATTATACTCGGGATTCCATGTGCTAAACCAATATTGATAACTCTATTTGATGATTTTGAATTAGCATTAATGTCATACTCAGAAAAAGTATCGAACCAAATTTTTCCATACTTTGTTTTACTAGATAAATTTATCACTTTTTCAACTATATTCTTTGTCATCTCTTTATTTCCAGATTCTAAAAAATATACCCCATAACCAATCAAGCCATACATCAAATCATAATGATCACATTGTAGAGTTAATTCTCTTAATCTAGAATCAATAGGGTGTAACAGTTCGTTTTGCTCTTCAAGAATCCCACAATTTTCAAGCCACTTTAGCGACCATGCTAACCCGCAAAGACCATTACTGAAATAATTGGATTGTACAGAGTTTTCTGTTTGTAATATTAATTCCTCGATTAGTCTCCATAATTCTGTCTGAATGTTTTCTTCTTCAGAATATTGTAGATAGTTAGAAAGAAACATTATTTTACCTATCGATCCAAAGTATAATTGGGAATGTTTTTTAAGAATATGTTTTCGAGCTAATAATTCATTTTTGACACCATCAATAATTGTCTTTAATTCATTCATGTTAAAGTTTGTAGCGTGATTTTTAAAAATAATTATTTCTCTCACGAACAGAAATAGAAGAAAACTCTGTTATATATAACGAAATAATAATAAACTTTTTAGTACAATTTTGATATAGGCTATATATCTAAAAAATTGACATATAGCCTATGTTTTTGATAGTTAGAATCTAATTAGGAGGACAACAGGTGTTACATTTAGAATTACAAGTTTTTTTCTTCCCACATTTATCACCAAATGAGGTGAAATCTCCCTCTATCGCATCGCCTCCTGCTCGAATATTAAGCAGCTGCTTGTCATTTAGTGCAGAAATTGTCTTCTTGTTTAAAACTAGCTTTTTTTTCATGATTTAAAAATTTTGAATTAAGAGTGTTGCTAAAGTAGTGATAATTAGATATATATGTATTTATCTGATCAAAAAAATAAAGCTAAAGACAATTTTTTGCTTCAAAAACTTATGGTTTGTTTTTCTTTTAGCGTAAAACAGAGTTTAATAGGTTGACGATATAAGGAGTTTTTTCTTTATATAATTTTGAGTACTTCGGCTCTTTATATGCTCATATCTTTACTTTATTTTTTTCGAATCCTTAATCATATCAACACTTAGAACCGTTCTAAAGCCTAGATGCTCAAGCGAAGAGTCCATACTAGTGGCCATTCGTGCACTATTACGATAACTGGCACAATAAGAATCACTGCATAAAAAAGAACCGCCTTTTATTACTTTTTCCTGCAAAGCAGGATTATTGGGATTATATGGTTTTACAGCACCTTTAGGATTATGAGTTAATCCTTGTTGTTTTAATTGATTGTAATACGTTGTATTGTACCAATCTTGTGTCCATTCCCAAACGTTTCCGGCCATATCATATAGGTTATATGAATTAGGAGGATAGGAACGAACAGGGGCCTTATTTTCATAACCATCTACTTTGGTGTTTTGTAGTGGAAATTCTCCTTCCCATGTATTGGCATGACTACTTAAATCCTTGATGTCATTTCCCCAGAAAAAAATAGTATTTTTTTCTTTACCTCGGGAGGCATATTCCCATTCGGCCTCTGTAGGTAATCTTCTACCTGCCCATTTGCAATACGCCACAGCATCTTCATAAGCAATATGTACAACAGGATATTCGTCTTTTCCTTCAATAGAACTTTCTGGACCCAAAGGATGTTTCCAGCTGGCTCCAATCTTCCATAACCACCATTGAGAATAGTCAAAAAGATTAGCAACACTATTTTTTGTTTTTTTGAAAATAAGCGAACCAGGTTGCAATATAGAATCATGAGGTTTAGGAGCATTGGGAGGTAATTGCTTTTTCATTTCTTCCCAAACAATCTCTCGCTCTGCCACTGTTATATAGTTTGTAGCATCAACAAATTTTTTAAATTGTGCATTTGTGACTTCTGTTATATCCATAAAAAAACCATCTACAGAAACAGGATGAGCAGGAGTTTCATGTTTCATGATCATAGGATCATTTTTTACAACCCCTTGATTGAAACTTCCTCCAGGAATCCAAACCATTCCTTCTGGGATCGCTATTCCTTTTGGTACATCTTTAATGATTTGTGTCTGCTGTTTAGTTGAGGTTTTTTCAACTTTTTTAAGCTCTTGTTCTTTTTTACAACTTGTAATTATTGCAAAAAAGATAAGTAATAGTAGGAACTCTTTTCTATATCTTTTGCAGTATGTATCCCTGTTCATGTAGTAATTGTGTTTTTATATCTAAGTTGTTTTAAGCTGGTGATTCAAATGTAATCTTTTTTAGATCATAAAAAGATAAAGTTTTTAGGATACTCTACAAAACGATAAAAGCTGCTTTTAATCGAAGATTAGTCTTTTAATTAGGCTGTTTTTTTATTTTTTGAAAAGCATAATTATATTTTAGTGTCTAATTCTTAGGGAGTTACTTAAAATATTTCTAATGAAAAAGGAGCTAGACATTTCAGAGATCCGATTAATCATACGCAATCTAATCGCATTTATAGTGGTAGAAGGCAAAGAGTATGTGAGCGATAAAAAAAAGAAAGCATATGTAGCAGGATATGTACAGCTTTTAATAAAAACTATTCATCTTATCGATGATCAGGAAGAACTCTCTATAATAGAAGATATTGCAGAAGATATCTCGACTTATCTCGAATGAAAAAACACCACTACTGATTTTACTATGATCAAAGAGGGCTTTTTTACTACGTTAAGAAAGCTCTCTTTTTTTTAAAGTAATAATAACTTTTATATCTTATGCGTTTTAATATCCAAATCTATAGCGCTGTGAACGAACAAGATTATATTGAACGGTTAAAAAACGAAAATAAGTTACTTCAGGATAAACTGGATAAAATTAATAAGGGGAAACAGAAAAAAAGAAGATTCAGATGGTGGCTCTTAAAAAAATCCAGTACTCCAATTTTTGGCAATCGGCTTAAAAGAAGTATTAGCGCTGCTATTAATGAGTATAAAGAATATAAAACAGTTTCTGTAGATACGGTTTCTGATGTATCTTCTAGTGTGATCTGGCGAGTGACAAGAATTGGATTGTTTGCATTTTTATTTGCCATAGTTCCTTCATTAGTATTGATTTTTCAAACAAAACTATTGATGAATCAAAATAAATTAATTACTAGTCAGAATAATCTTGTAGAAGCAGACCGAAGATCATCATTGGTATTTGTAATGGGTGATGTTCTTACCGATTTAAATGAAGAATTAAAATATAAAGGCTCTGGTAGTCGTAATATAAGTAAAACATTAGAAGCTAGAATAGTTGGTCTGTGTATGGCGATGAAACCATATCGCTATATTGATGATGGAGTGTTAATTGATAAACCAATTAGCCCAGAACGAGGACAACTGCTATTTACGCTTTTAAAAAGTGATTTAGGCCTGGAATCTTCACAAGATATTTTAAATTCTGCAGAGTTTAGATATACGAATCTTAGAAAGGTTAACCTGGGAAGAGGAGTTAATCTTAAATATGCCCGATTAGATTATTCTGATTTAACAGAAGCTCAGATGCCTGCTGCAAATATGGAAAGCTGTGACCTTAAAGAAGTACGAATGAGTAAAATTAATTTATCTGATGGTAACTTAAAAAGAGCACGATTGCATAATGCTAATCTACAACGGGCAGAATTGTTAAGTGTTGATTTTACTAATGCTAATTTGTATGGAGTAGACCTTAGCGGAGCCGATCTCTCTGAAGCGATATTATGGGGGACCAAATTAGAAAATGCAAATTTAACAGATGCAATTTTGGATAATGTTATTGTAGATAGGCAAGACTGGATAACATATATTTCGGATACTTTGGATCTGGAAGGCGCCGGAGATATCGCAAAAAAATATAGGATTAAAAAACAAGGAAAGAAACAGTTTGTTCTGGTTCCCAAAAAATAATACTATTTATCGCTTGTAAAAATTAGGTCATGTACTTTTTTAACAAGCCAATTTCCTGCCGGAAAATATAATGCAAAGAATAAAGCCATCCCTAAACTGAAGTTTTGAGGGTTAAATATCTTATCCAGTATATTATCGGGATATACATAGGATGATTGAAGCCAATATCCTAAAAATTCTAATATTCCCATTGCAACCAATCCATATGCATATTGCTCAAAAAAAGGATATTGCTTTAAGATAATAGAAATAGGTACCATATATAAAATGTAACATGTAATTACTTGCCACCAGTATGTAAATCTGGCAATTTCTACTTCTGCTCCAAAACGATTCATCCCCAACCCCCATAAGAAATAAATAATAACATAAGTTAGGATTAAAGTTTTTGGTGTTTCCTTTAGAGTATCTATATGTTTAGATAATATTCTTTTCATTATGAAGATATATTTGAGCAATCATACGGAAAAACGGCTTTTTGGTAATGCGATGTTTTTCTATTGCACTCTTGCGAATAATTGTTTCTAATTCTTTATTGGTAAAAGCTCGTTGTATAGCAATCAATCCATCCTTTCTTGCCATATCCGAAACCGGAAGTATAAAACGTATTGTTTTAAATATATGATACGCCATTTTACTTCTGTATAATTCACTAAAAATAATATGTTTTACCGTATTAGATTGTAACTTCTTTAAAAAATCGATTAGATTTTCGTTATTAAAATGATACATAAAATGGCTGCTGATCAACAAATCACAATCTGGTAATGCAAAATCCTTATCTAAAATATTAGCGGCGTTAAAGCTAATATGAGTAGGGTCGGGGTTATTTTGCTGCGCATAAGAAATACTTTTAGGATTGCCATCAATTCCTGTAAAGGTGGCTTTTATTTTATGTTTCTTTAGTGTTTTAGAGATATGCATAATACAATCTCCACCACCACAACCAATATCAACAATATGAATTTTTCCTATCGCAGGTTGCGTTTTACAATAATGTAGTATCGCTTTACTTAATTGTCTGTGATTGCCAAAATAAGTGTTTATAAATTTTAAGCTATCTAATGTAGAATTAAGTATTCCTCCAGATAGGGATAAATTGTCTAGTTGTTCAGGTTTATGTAATCGAACTCTAAGGTTCACAATATTATATTAATTAATGATACAGGCGTTTTTAGTCCTTAGAATAATAATAACTTTACAAAAAAAGATGAAAATACTATGTTTAAAGCCGATATTAATGAGATAATTAGGAGGAGACGATCTGTTTTTCCTGCGCAATATAATGGTAAAACTGTATCTAAAGATTTGATTAAGATGTTGTTAGAAAATGCCAATTGGGCTCCAACGCATAAGCTCACACAACCCTGGCGTTTTAAGGTGGTAGAAGGAGATGCCAAAGATCGATTAGGGGTATTTTTATCAGATACATATACCGATATCACTTCTAATGAAGATTTTTCTCCTTTTAAGTATAATAAAATAATCAATAATTGTAAATCTGCTAGTGCGATAGTGGTAATATGTATGCAACGAGATCCAAAAGAGCGTATTCCTGAGTGGGAAGAAGTTGCATCAACTGCAATGGCAGTACAGAATATGTGGCTGACCTGCACGGCAAACGATATTGGTTGCTATTGGAGCAGCCCTAAGTTGATCAACTATATGGGTGATTTTTTTGATTTTGAAGAAGGAGAACGATGTCTAGGTTTCTTTTACCTTGGGTATTATGATGAAGACGAGAAGAATACTTCAAAACGAGAATCAATAGAGGATAAAGTACAATGGATGGAATAAAAAAAACCATCCACATTGTGGATGGTTTTTATAAGTCATACGACTTATTGTATTTTAAAATACGACTACTGCTGAGTCATTTTTTGTGCAAGTGCTTGCATCTTTTCAGAACTAGCAGTCATATAGTCAGTCCATTTTTTAACATCATCACCAGATAATTTACCAGCAATACCAGCAGCTTCTTCTCCAAGTTTTGACCCTTTTGTAGCAAGTCCAGCAAAAGCAGTCATATCTTTGCTTTCTACGATTTTTGCATATTCAGCCATATAAGCTTCATATTTTTCAACGTAAGCCTTTACTTCCTCGTTGTCAAAATTAGGAACACCGTCAACGGCTTCTTCTACTTTTTCTGCAACTTCTTCGGCAGCTTCTTCTACTTTTTCTGCAACTTCTTCAACAGCTTCTCCTGCTGTATCAGCTGCTTCTTCAGCTTTATTAGCAGCATCTTTACAAGAGATTACTGTTAAAAACACTAGAGCTAAAGCTCCTAAAAAAAATTTTTTCATAATAAATAGATATAGTTAATTTTGGTTACTTAACGCCAAATCTAATACTTTATTTTATCTATTCGAAATTTAAGATGGGTAAAAAATACACACTGGTTTTTATTAGTGGGCTATTATATGGGCCTAAGTACCTGTTATACTTGTATATTAGGTGTTTATATAGATAAAGATTTCTTAACGATATATTGTTATAAGCTACTATTTTTCTCGGTTAAGTATTTCCAGTAGCGTTTTGGAAGGTGTTGTTTATGTAATTTGTTGTTTTTACGGGATTTTATGTTCACATTATTGTAGTATGTTCCCCATAGTTTTTGAAACTCGGTTTCGTTTTGAGCGAGTAGTCCTTCTGAAATACGAGTGTTTTTTCGAGAAAACCCTTCGATAGTAACTGTTTCTACAGTATTTAGATCATAGTAGATACCATAATTCCTTTTGATATCATAGATAACCCATTGCTGATCGGCATAGCGATCCTTAAAATGATGAATGATTAGTGGTAAAACATTAAAATCTGGTTCAACAGTGGCGGTGTATATATTATCACTGGTTAATTGAAAACGTACAAATGCTTCCATTCTGTGCTTTTCCCGACCTACCATTCTCGCAACCTGGCTAATTTTTAAAATATCTTTATTGCCAAAATCGATATTCCTATTCTCTTTTTTGGTAAAAATGTTTTGCATATAGCTCAATAATGTATTTTCTACACCTTTGATTTCACTTAAAAATACTTTAAAGAAATCCTGTTGTTCATTACGGGTTGTTTTAGATTTAAACCCTTTCCATACCCTGGATGCTTTATGTTGCTCGGTAATAACCTCTTCTGTTATTGTAAATAGTTGAGTATTGGTTTCTGATTCTTTTCTAATAATGGCATCAGATATTTTTTGATCATATACCATAAAAACACAACTTAAAAATCCTTCAAAACTTCCATCATATAGTAATATCGTTTGCGGATTCATAAGTATTGATATTAAGAGAAAAGACTTAACTGTTGGTTAAAGTATTTTTTATACTTGCTATTAGAGCCTTTTAGGATTTTAGCTTTTAATGTATGGGGATCATGATCTTTGTTGTAAAAGTCCTTAGAATTACAAGTGATAAAATATTGAGCTCTGTTTAGAGCTATACCAATGGCTTTAAGATGAGACCAATCTAAATTTCTAAATTTTCTGGCCTGTAGTATTTTAAATACCGATTGCATACCGATGCCAGGAACCCGGGCCAATATCCTTTTATCTGCTTTGTTAACATCAATAGGAAAGAGATGTAGATTACGTAATGCCCAACTTAACTTTGGGTCAATATCCAAGTCCAGATTTTTGTGGGTGTTGTTTAATATTTCGTTAACAGAAAATCCATAAAAGCGCAATAACCAATCGGTTTGATACAGACGATTTTCTCTAAGAACAGGAACCTCGGTTCCTAATGATGGTAACCTAGAATCTGTCATAACAGGGATATATCCAGAATAATATACTCTACGCATGTTAAATTTTTTGTAGTAATAGGTTGCAGAATACATGATATCCCGATCACTCTCACCAGTTGCTCCTATGATCATTTGTGTACTTTGCCCTGCTGGAGCATATCGAGGAGTACTTTTTATAATTTTACGCTCTGCTTGGTATTGAATGATTTCATTTTTAACCTTTTGCATAGGTTTTATAAAATCCTCATGTTTTTTATCTGGTGCTAAAAGTTTTAAGCCAGATTTGGTAGGGATTTCAATATTCACACTTAATCGATCTGCATATAATCCCGCCTCTCGCATCAATTCATCACTGGCACCGGGAATAGATTTAAGATGAATATACCCATTAAAATTCTCTTCTAACCTCAGTTTTTTTGCTACAGCAACTAATCGCTCCATGGTAAAATCAGAGTTTTTAAATATTCCAGAGCTTAGAAATAACCCTTCGATATAATTTCTTCTGTAAAAATTAATAGTTAGATCAACTACTTCCTGAATTTTGAAAGCAGCTCTTTTAATATCATTACTTTTTCGGGTAATGCAATAGGCACAATCATAAATACAATGATTGGTGAGTAAAATTTTTAATAAGGAAACACAGCGCCCATCTTCTGTATAACTATGACAAATCCCGAAACCTGTATTATTTCCTAATCCTTTTTTAGTATTAGCTCTTTTACCTCCACTACTGGCACATGAAACATCATATTTTGCAGCATCTGCCAAAATGGAGAGTTTTTGACGTATTCGTTCAAACGACATAGATGCATTCTGTAGCGGTTTTTATTTGATTTTTTACAGTTCTTATAATTTCCTCTATATCGGTTAATATTTGATAATCTGTGAATTTAAGAACGGTAATTCCTAGCGAAGAAATAAATAACTTTTTTGGTGCATCTAAATTATAGATATCTGAAAACTCATGTGCGTAGCTGTCAATTTCAATAGCGATTTTTGATGTGCCACAATAAAAGTCAAAATTGTAATTTTTTACAGTTTTGTTTCTAAGAAAATGAAACCCTTTTTCGGTGAGTTTTTGATGAAGTTGGTCGATAGACGTAATAGAACTATCCAGCGAATGTCTAATAATTTTCTCTGATACTTTTTGGTATAAAGGGATGGTTTGTGAAGACATGGTAGATGTATTTAGTTGTAATTTTTCCAAATTTATGGAAATTTTCCATAAATATTAAAATAAAATTATGTTAAAATTGGAAATATTCCAAAATCTTGTATCTTTGCTATTAATTATCCCAGGTCATAGCACCATTTTTATATGATAATACTATTAAAATTTCGATTTTATGGATAATTCAACCAACCAAACCATAAAGCGTTTTAAACAAATTCGCGAGGAAAACCATTATACCCAATCTGATTTTGCCAAGGTTTTGCAGATTAAAAATTCTACAGCAGATATAGAAAGGGGTAAGACCAAGATTTCAGGAAAAGTTGTAGCCAGATTATTACAGGAGTTTAATGTTAACCCCTTGTGGTTGTTTGGCGAGAGTACTCAAAAGAAAATACAATTACACCTGGGAGACGTATCTCCAAAAGTAGTAACTATAGATTCTCAGAATAATGAGAATATAGTTTTGGTAAATGTAAAAGCTGCAGCTGGATATCCTCATAATGTTCAGGATTTAGACTGGTATCAACAATTACCTGCATTTGATATTCCTTTACCAGAGTATCGAAATGCTACATACCGGGGCTTTCAGGTAGAAGGAGATAGTATGTTACCATTGCTTGAACCCAAAGAATGGGTGATTGGTAAAGCTGTAAATAACCTTTCTGAAGTTAGTAATAATACAATTTGTGTAATTGTTTTGGAAGATAGTGTTGTGGTAAAGAAAATTAGAAAAAATGCAGATGCTTCTATAATAACGCTAATCTCTTTAAATTCTGAATACTTACCCTATACGATTCAAACACACCAAATAGTTGAGCTTTGGGAGATAAATAGCAAATTAAGTTTTAATATTGATGCTAATACAGATGCCGCCAGTATGAAACAGTTACAAGAAGCGATGCAGGTATTAACCTCTGAGGTGAGAAGTTTGAAACACTAGTTTATGAATCCGGATTCTTGTGCATGTTTGATAGCTTCATCATAAGAGTGAACAAGTAGAATAGGAGAGACTGTAAAGGAATGTATAATCTTTTTAATTCGCTTTTCTTTTCGACGATGTTTTACGTTTCTTAAATAAATGGACAAAATACGACCGGGATATTGCTCTGCTATTTTGGTATAAATGTCTGCATCTTTTTCTCCACTATCTCCTATAAGAATAAATTTAAAATGTGGATACATCGTTAAAAGGTTTACAATTTCGGACTGCTTATGCGGAACTTTAGGCTTTGGTGTTTTATCAAATGGAGTTCTAAAATCTCTAAGTAGAATTGGGCCTTTTGGAAAATGATGCTTATTAAAAAATGCACTTAAATAATCATATAAATTCCACGGACTATTACTTACATAAAAAAAAGGATTAACAGGTGATCCTTTTGTGCCCAGATGTAATTTTTTACAAAATTTTACCGTGCCTTCTATTGCAGTTCTCTTGTCAAAGTTTTTGAAAAGTGTATTCGCAATAACTCTCCATTTAAATAGTGAAGCAACACCCGTATGTATGATAGTGTCATCGATGTCACTTATAATTGCAAATTCTGCTTGATCTGATGGTACAAGCATTTGGCTTTTAAATATGTTTTTATTGCTTATTTCTTTATGCGTATTTTCCTTTTTGTAAGATACGCTATATGTAATCCAACCATTTTCATCTATATGATTAGAAAGCGCAGGAATATCTAGTTCTAGATTATAATACCCTTCGAGATCTGTATGAGTTTCTATGACTTGTCCATCGGGTAATTGTAGTGCTATCTCGATATTCCTAATTTCATCACTTTCAAGCTGCCTGTAGATATTTCGTAACGTTTTAAAAATGCTTTGATTTGTACTAAAATCAATATTTTCATCTTCGAGAGCTCTTCCTGTTGCACGAAAAATAGAATTTGTGCCATAACCAAGGTAAGTATTGATACGTAAAGCTTTTTTCTTAAACATGAAAATTATAAATTTTAATAATTTGTATAGTTACGTTTGATGCAATTTTATGTATTAGTCGTATTTATTTAATTTTTTTGAAAAATAAATTTATTTATGTCTTTTTTAGAAATCAATATTTCACCAATTACAGCGTATCCATTCTTTAAATGAAATTCTTCTGCCCGAAAATCAAACGTACCTGTCATACTTTTACTATACGTTATATATATCATAAAAATAAACAACCTCGCCCAAAGAGCGAGGTTGTCTTATGTATTAATTTTAAGATTCTTACTTTATAGAAGCTTTAATTGCTTCAATTTCTGCTTTTACTTCAGCTTCTGATCCTTTTAATTCTTTTACATCACGTTTTACTTTCCCTTCTTCAGAAGTTTCTATGGTAACCGTAGCGGTTGCTAACTCACCTTCCATTTTCATACGAACTTCGATTTTCTTTTCAGAATCGTTGTTTGCCGATTGTATCACTTCAATATTGTTAGATGCAACAGCAGTTTCAGAAGTATGTCCTCCTAAAATAGGAGCAATTACTAATCCTATAAGGCATGTTAATTTGATTAAAATGTTCATCGATGGGCCAGAGGTATCTTTAAATGGATCTCCAACAGTATCACCTGTTACTGCAGCTTTATGAGCATCAGAACCTTTATAGGTCATTTCTCCGTTGATTTCGACACCGGCTTCAAATGATTTTTTAGCATTATCCCAAGCACCACCTGCATTGTTTTGGAAAATAGCCCATAACACACCACTCACTGTAACTCCTGCCATATATCCTCCTAGCATTTCTGCAATGGCTTTAGTGTCCATTCCAAAAAGCATTGGAATGAAAGCTATTACTAGTGGAAATCCAATAGTTAATAAACCGGGTAACATCATTTCTTTTAAAGATGCTTTAGTAGAAATAGCTACACATTTATCATATTCTGGTTTTCCAGTTCCTTCCATAATTCCTGGAATGTCTTTAAACTGGCGACGTACTTCTTGTACCATTTCCATAGCAGCTTTTCCTACAGCATTCATTGCTAAAGCAGAGAATACTACTGGCACCATACCTCCAACAAATAACATAGCTAATACAGGTGCTTTGAAAATATTAATTCCGTCAATTCCTGTGAAGGTAACATAAGCGGCAAATAAAGCTAAAGATGTTAGCGCAGCAGAAGCAATAGCAAATCCTTTTCCTGTTGCTGCTGTTGTGTTTCCTACAGAATCTAGTATATCTGTTCGTTCTCTTACTATTGGTTCCTGTTCGCTCATTTCTGCGATCCCACCAGCATTATCAGATATTGGTCCAAAAGCATCAATAGCTAATTGCATAGCTGTGGTAGCCATCATCGCAGAGGCTGCTAGTGCAACTCCATAAAATCCTGCAAAGGCATAAGATGCCCAAATAGCTCCTGCAAATAATAATACAGAAGGGAATGTAGAAATCATCCCGGTTGCTAAACCAGCAATAATGTTTGTTCCAGCACCTGTACTTGATTGTTGTACAATTTTAAGAATAGGTGATTTACCTAATCCAGTATAATATTCGGTTACAGAAGAGATTACTGCTCCAACTAATAAGCCAATTAAAGTTGCATAAAAAACTCTCATTGAAGAGATCTCAATAAGACCTTCACCAAAGAATTCCATTTTCATTGTTTCAGGAAGCATCCATTTACATAATGCAAAACAGGCTACTGCTACTAAAATGATTGATGTCCAGTTACCAATATTAAGTGCTCCCATTACTTGAGCTTCTTTGGCATCATTACTTTTAATTTTGACAAGCATCGTGCCTATTACAGAGATGATAATTCCAACACCTGCAATTGCCATTGGCAATAAGATTGGGCCAATACCTCCAAAAACATCTGTAATAGAACCTCCCATATCTTTGATTACATAGTTACCTAATACCATAGCTGCAAGGACAGTTGCTACATAAGATCCAAATAAATCTGCACCCATACCAGCAACATCACCAACATTATCACCAACATTATCAGCAATGGTAGCAGGGTTACGAGGATCATCTTCTGGGATACCTGCTTCTACTTTACCAACCAAATCTGCTCCTACATCTGCTGCTTTGGTATAAATACCTCCACCAACACGAGCAAATAGTGCAATAGACTCTGCTCCTAAAGAAAACCCGGCTAAGGTTTCTAAAACTACAGTCATTTTATCGGCAGAAGTCCATTCACCTCCCATAAAGACGTTATAAAATATAATAAAGAAAGTTGTTAATCCTAATACCGCTAATCCTGCAACACCAAGTCCCATTACTGTACCACCACCAAAAGAAATTTTAAGCGCATTTGGTAAACTAGTACGGGCTGCTTGGGTAGTTCTAACATTTGTTTTGGTAGCGATTTTCATCCCTATGTTTCCTGCAAAAGCAGAGAATACTGCTCCAAAAATAAAAGCGATCACAATCAACCAGTGTGTTGTATCTACTACTATAGAAACTATAAATAATAAAACACTTACTATTACAACGAATATTGCAAGTAATTTGTATTCTGCATTTAAGAAAGCTAAAGCACCTTCATAAATATGATCCGAAATTTCTTTCATTTTACCATCACCTGCATCTTGTTTCATTACCCAAGATTTTTTGATAAGCATATAAACTAGCCCTAGTAATGCCAAAACAATGGGCATATAAATCATATTCGATTCCATTAAGTATATTTTAAGTTAATTAGTCGCTAAAAGTAGTAAAAATACCCTAAATACGAAAGATAGTTAGAGGGCAATAATTTTAAATAATCGATTGTGCGAAAAATGGAAAAAACTACTGTTTTCGGGGAGTAAATTATGATAATACTGCCTTATATTGTATAAGTTTTAAAAAAATAGGAAGATATATGTTTTTATATTTTTACAGAACTACCTTTTTGATAGTGTTTTACAGTTTGTTTTTTGCAAATTATACAAATGCTCAATATGCATTCGAGGATTATTCTGCTCCGTCCTATAAAACATATAATAAGTGGGAAGAGTATAATAGAATAGACACTAAAGGAACCTATGATTGTACCTTGTCGATAGACCAGTTTTTTGATAATAAAGATAACTTAACTATTCAATTAACTTGGTTTGTTGAACAAATCGATTTTGGTCTGATTCGTATTTTTCGAAATAAGAGAGAGATTCAAAAAATAAAACAACCAGGTTCATTTTCTCCCTTAACCATGAAAGGAGGACTTGTTTTGGTGTCAGATATAAATGGCGATGGATATAAAGATATAAAACTAATACAGCAAGGCACAGGAAATGGAGTGATGGGTATGCTGGTTAAGGTTTTGTATTTATTTCAAAAAAAAGATGTATTATTTCAAAAAATATCTTTTGATGATATGACATTTGAAAAACACAGATCAGAAAGAGATGTTGATGATGATGGTAACTACGAAATCATAACAATGAATCTGGAACAATTCAATGAACATAGTTATTGGGTCTTTAATGTTTTTGAATATGCCGATGGAAATTTAAGAAATGTAAATGATAAAGTAGGGTATCCAATGGTTGTTCAATATACATACAAAAGGAATTATGAAATTACTCAGCATATGAGTACGCTTCAAATGAAAAAGTATAAAAGAGAGTTTCCTTCTGAGTATGATGTAAAATAAAAAGCATGATATTTTTTTTACATAAACATCATGCTTTTTTAGCCCTTAGGATTGATATTTAGTAAATACTAAATAATCCTTTTGGTTTATTTTCAAGTTCGTCAAAACGTTTAATACAGGCCTTGATAATATCTTTAGCCTCATCGATATTACCCCATCCTCCGACATCAACTTTTTTCTCTTCCAAATCTTTGTATACTTGAAAAAAGTGCTCTATCTCTTTTATTAAATGAGGGTTCATTTCTTTTAAATCTGCCAGTCGACTAGCTATAGGGTCAGAAACGGGAACACAGATGATTTTTTCATCAGGACCTTTTTCATCGGTCATATGAAAAACACCAATAGGTTTTACTTCTATTACACAACCAGGAAATGTTGGTTCTGTAACCAATACTAAAACATCCAGAGGGTCTCCGTCTAAGGCTAGAGTTTCGGGGATAAATCCATAATCTGCAGGATACATCATAGAGGAAAAGATCATACGATCGTATCTGATTTTTTTTATATCAAAATCATACTCGTATTTGTTTCTACTTCCTTTTGGTATTTCAATTAGTACGTCAAAGCTTTCTTTAGTAGCTGCGCTCATAATTACATTCTCTTTTTAATGGGCGGCAAATATAGGTATTACAGGGGGTTAGTTAAAATTTATAAAGAAAAATTATTGCTTTTTTAGTTAAATCTTAAAATTGTGATAACCTAAAAGGTTTTTAGATAAAAATACATGGTAACAATACAGAAAAATATAATGATTGTAAGGTGCAAACAATGTTTTGAAAAACCGTGATATAGTAATCTTTTTTAGAAATAAAACCCAAAAGATCCGGTAACTCCAAATTTACGAGCATCAGGATTGTCAAAATAATTTCCTCTAAAATGAAAATCTATTCTGAAAATTTTAAAAATATTCCCTACACCTAAACTATATTCCCAATAAACTTCGTCGTTAGGAGCTCCTACAGATTGTAAAAAGCCTGAAGCATCGAGTGCGATATTTTCATCAGATAATTCTCCCCAAACACCTCTTATACCGACTAACTCTCTAAGGTTAAGTTTTCTTAGTAGCGGAATTCTTGAAAATATTCTACCGTTAAAATTGTGTTCTAAGTGAAGAGAAGTATAAGTGTCTGTAACAAATTCATAATAGTTTAATAATGGAAAAGTATTATATATAGAAAGATAAGTTTGATTTCCTGGGATAACACTTAATAAACCTAGTGGGACTTCGCCAAATGTTTTTCCTATTTCTAATGAGCTGTTTAATACACCAAAACCTCCAATGTTCCATGGTTGTTGATAGAAAAATTGTAGTTTTTGATACTCAAAATCACTTTCGATCAATCCCTTTACACCAACACTATAGTTTAAGAATAAAGTTGAAAAATCACCATCATTTACAACAATTCTATCTACACCATAACCAGTAGTTTTTCTACCAGGTGTATATGTAATTTGCGTTGCTATTTCAGTTTGTTTGATTTGAGTTCGCAATTCATTGGTTTCGGGATCAAGAAAATCTAAGCTGAATAAAGAAGGGTCTGCTGGTTTTAAAGTTCTGTAAGATCCTGTTATTCCTACCGTTAAGTTTTTCTTGGGTTCTATTTGCATAGAAAATGCAGACAGATTGATAGATGTAAGTCTATCATTATCTCCTGTAGCGATAACAGAGGAGGAGGCCAGACTTCTTCCTTCAACATTATTAGTATTGGTTAGACTGGCGCCAAGTTGCTCTACATCTCGTCGGTTTCCGGCAGCTACGATAAGTCTTGATTTTCGATCCACAAGATATTTACCCGAAATTCCATATTTAAACTTATTGTCTTTAAAACCGTAAGCGCCATAACCTTCTATACGCCATCGATCATTAGCAGTAAAATATGTTCTACCACCAGCTCTAAGCCTAAACCCTTCAATATCATTAAATCCAATAGTATTAAAAAGAGGACCAAAATCAAAGCCATTAAACTCTACATATCCCGAAGCTAATATGGTTCCTATATTATAGAGTCGTTTAAAAGCTTTTACCGTCTTAAGAGTATCGAGTAGTTTGTATACTTTTTGTTCATCCTTATTCAGTTTTTCCATTCTGGCATTAGCCCAGAAAGAATCCTCTCTGTTATAGATATCCTGGTCATATGGATCTACCTGACTTTGATAGAATTTTTTATCTTTTTTTATGTCAAATTTATAATTGTCATATAAAGTTGTTCTTTTACCATATACTCCACGTGATTTTTCTTTCTTACTAAAAGCAAAATCAGACTGAAAATAATCTTTGGTAATTAGAAAAATAGAATCATTTAATACATCGAACTCTTGTTCGATATATAAATCTTTTACCCAGTTAATATTGGCACTCTTTGTAACTTCCAGATTTATTTCTTTAATGGCCCAGGTTGTATCATTAACCCAAAAATCTCCTTTAAAAGTCAACTCATTTTTTCTTCTGGGATAATATATAATGTTATAACACCATTTATTATCTATATATGCACTATCTGTTAAGACATAGTTATATACACTAATCCCAGTTCGAGATAATGGACTGGTAAAGCTTTTATCAAAGAATTTTAGATAGTTTTCATAAACGTCATAGTCAGAGTACAGGTCTTTAACAAATGCAATTAAAGTTTGATTATCACTAAATCCAGCATTTTTATTTCCTGCCAGCACTTCTTTCTCTTCATTAATTAGATTATCACCATATACTTTAGAAAGAGCTTCATTAAGAAAGATGGGTAAATAGGTTTTTCCGGTTATTCTTGATGTATCTACATCATCAAAAATAAATTCCATACCGTTAAAAATCCTGCTATTAACCAAAGCACTATCAATAGTATTAAGGTCAAATTCTAATTTTTCATATTTATCATAGGTGTATTGCTTAAACTTTTTAACTCCATTTTCCCGTCGGTTTTTCCAGATTTTTCTTAGAATATCGATCGCGGGATTGTTTTTTTTAGAAGTTTTTCCTTTATAGATAACAACTTCATCCAATGCAGCGGCCTCCTCTTCGAGGGTGATTTCCATCTTATAGGTAACCCGTTTGGTTAGCTTTATAGTTTTGGTTTTAAAACCAATAAATGAAACTTTAACATTAGAATAATTGTTGTCAGATTCCATATAGAACCTACCGTTTTCATCGGTTATAGTTCCTATTGTAGAATTTGCAAATACAATATTAGCAAAAGGAACAGGTTGCTTATTGCTATCATAAACCTGGCCACCAATTTTAGTTTGTGAATAAAGAAATGTACAACTCAATAAAGTAAAAAGTATTCCTAAAATCAAATGTCTCATCTAATACTATATAAGATTAATACTTGCAATAATTAGTGGATCACCTCAATTTTTGGGCCATTTTTATATTTGGTGATGTTCCGAAAATTGATGAAACGCAAAATAAAGGAGTTCATTTTATTTATACATCACTTTTTTAACAGCTTTAACAACATCTTTACTATTAGGTAACCATTCTTCTAATAGTTGTGGAGAATATGGAGTTGGTGTATCTGCGGTGTTGATTTTTATGATAGGTGCATCCAAGTAGTCGAAAATATTGGATTGTACCTGATATGTGATTTCTGAAGAAATATTAGCTAAAGGCCAAGCTTCCTCAAGAATAATTAGTCGATTTGTTTTTTTAACAGAAGTAAATATAGCGTCAAGATCTAAAGGACGAACAGTTCTTAGGTCTATAATCTCACAAGAGATATTTTCTTTAGCGAGTTCATCTGCTGCTTTATACGCTTCTTTAATAATTTTTCCAAATGAAACAATAGTAACATCGTTACCATCTCTCTTTGTTTCTGCTACCCCAAGAGGAATGGTAAACTCACCTTCTGGTACCTCACCTTTATCGCCATACATTTGTTCACTTTCCATAAAGATAACGGGATCGTTATCTCTAATAGCAGATTTTAATAATCCTTTTGCATCTTTTGGATTTGAAGGAACCACTACTTTTAATCCTGGTGTGTTGGCAAACCAATTTTCAAAAGCTTGTGAGTGCGTAGCTCCCAATTGACCTGCAGAAGCAGTAGGGCCTCTAAAAACAATAGGGATATTAAATTGACCACCACTCATTTGGCGCATTTTTGCGGCGTTGTTAATAATTTGATCTATTCCTACCAATGAAAAATTAAACGTCATGAATTCGATAATGGGTCTATTACCATTCATAGCACTACCAACACCGATACCTGAAAAACCTAACTCAGAGATGGGAGTGTCAAGAACCCGATCCGGACCAAACTCGTCCAGCATACCTTTACTTGCTTTATACGCTCCGTTATATTCTGCAACCTCTTCACCCATTAAATATATGGATTCATCTCGTCGCATTTCTTCAGTCATTGCTTCGCAAATCGCTTCTCTGAATTGTATGGTCTTCATGTGCTTGTTTTTATTATTTTTAGTCGACACCGTTTATTTTAATTATTCTGATTTTATTTAAAAAAAATATTTTGTGCCATAACGAAGGCAAAAGTAGCAATTAAAACCCTTTGATAGGGGGAGAATATTGAAAAAATTTATTATGCACGCATAGTAAATTATACTTTTTATTTGTACCTTCGCCTTTATTATTAAATTCTCAAAAAATACATATATAAAATGAAGATATTAGTTTGTATTAGCCATGTGCCAGACACAACTTCCAAAATTAATTTTACGGATGGAGATACTAAGTTTGATACCAATGGAGTGCAATTTGTGATTAATCCTAATGATGAGTTTGGGTTAACTCGTGCAATGTGGTTTAAAGAAAAGCAAGGAGCATCTGTAGATGTTGCAAATGTTGGTGGTCCCGAGACAGAACCTACTTTGCGTAAGGCCTTGGCGATTGGTGCAGATAATGCAATTAGAGTAAATACAGAAGCTACAGATGGTTTTTATGTTGCTCGACAATTAGCAAAAGTTATACAGGATGGTGGTTATGATCTTGTTATTGCCGGTAGAGAGTCTATTGACTATAATGGTGGTATGGTGCCAGGAATGATTTCTGCTCTTACAGGTGCTAATTTTGTAAATACTTGCATCGGTTTAGAAGTCGAAGGAGATACAGCAACAGTGATACGCGAAATTGATGGAGGGAAAGAAACTTCTACCACTAAATTACCTTTAATTGTAGGAGGACAAAAAGGATTGGTAGAAGAAAGTGATTTACGTATTCCGAATATGCGAGGAATTATGATGGCTCGTAAAAAGCCACTTACTGTAGTAGAGCCAATTGAAGCAAATCAAGAAACAAAAGCTGTTCAGTTTCAAAAACCAACTCCAAAAGGAGAAGTAACATTGGTAGATCCGGATAATGTGGATCAATTGGTTGCATTATTGCATAACGAGGCTAAGGTGATTTAATTGAAAACTAAATCATTCTGAACTCTTTTAAAAAATTAACAAAACAATCAAACAATTCCTGAAAACATGCCCAGGAAAAATTAAACAAAATTTTTATGTCAATTTTAGTATATACAGAAAGTGAAGGCCAAAAATTTAAAAAAGCCGCTTTCGAAGTAGCATCTTATGCAAAAGAAGTTGCTGCTATGCTTGGTACAACTGTAACCGCTGTAAGTATTAATGGAGGGGATAGTAGCGAATTAGGAGCGTATGGAGTAGATAAAGTTTTAGAGATAAAAAATGATAAACTATCTACATTTAATGCAAAAGCATATGCAGATGCAATAAAACAAGCAGCAGTACAAGAAGACGCAAAGGTTGTTGTGGTGAGTTCTACAGCAGATAGTAAATTTTTGGCACCTTTACTAGCGGTACACCTTAATGCCGGATATGCATCTAATGTTGTAGGATTGCCAGAGAGCGCTTCTCCTTTTAAAGTGAAACGTACCGCATTTACCAATAAAGCATTTAATGTTACAGAAATACCAACAGATGTTAAAGTAATTGGTTTGTCTAATAATGCTTTTGGTCTTAAAGAAAATGCTGGATCTGCAGCTTCTGAGGCTTTTGAACCATCACTTTCTGATGGTGATTTTGGAGTACAGGTAACCGCTGTAGATAAAGCTACAGATAAAGTTTCTATTGCAGATGCAGAAATTGTAGTATCAGGAGGACGTGGGTTAAAAGGTCCCGAAAATTGGGGAATGATAGAAGAGCTTGCAGATGTGCTTGGCGCAGCTACAGCATGTTCAAAACCAGTAAGTGATATGGGATGGAGACCTCATAGTGAACACGTAGGACAAACCGGAAAACCAGTTGCATCTAACCTATATATTGCTGTTGGAGTTTCTGGAGCTATTCAACACTTGGCAGGAATTAATGCCAGTAAAGTAAAAGTGGTAATTAATAATGATCCTGAGGCCCCTTTCTTTAAAGCAGCAGACTACGGAATAGTAGGAGATGCTTTTGAAGTAGTACCAAAACTTATTGAAAAATTAAAAGAATTTAAGTCGAATAACGCATAATTTTCATAAATTGTGCCCAATTAGGGGTTGTTTGAACCTACGTAGAAGTCCGCATGTTCAAACAACCTTTTTTTATTGAGAGCAATATGAGTTTAGTTCGACTGAACATAAAAGGAATATCATACAGTCAAACCCAAAATGGTGCTTATGCGCTAATTTTAAGTGAGGTGGATGGAGAAAGAAAGTTACCAATTGTTATAGGTGCTTTTGAGGCACAATCTATAGCTATTGCTTTAGAAAAGGAAATCAAACCACCCAGACCACTTACCCATGATCTTTTTAAGAATTTTGCAGATCGGTTTGATATTATAGTAAAGCAAGTAATTATTCATAAACTGGTAGACGGTGTCTTTTATTCCAGTGTTATTTGTGAACGCGATAAAATTGAAGAAATTATAGATGCCAGAACAAGCGATGCAATTGCATTAGCACTACGATTTCAAGCTCCTATATTTACCTATAAAAATATTTTGGATCAGGCTGGTATATATCTTAAAGTAAATCCTAAAAAGGATGATGAGACCGATCCCGAAAATCTCTTAGTAGATGAATTGGTTTCTGATGATGTTGAAATGGTAGGTAAAGAAACAAGTTATAAAGACTTATCTATTGAAGAACTCAATCGAATGCTTGATCAGGCAGTTACTAATGAAGACTATGAATTAGCAGCAAGGATTCGCGATGAAATTTCTAAACGAGGCTAATTTATATGTTAGGGTAAAAGATCTAATCTATTTTAAATGAGTTCAATTTATATGAAGAAAGGAGTACTTACTTTTCTATTATCTCTATTTGTTTTCACTATATTATCAGCACAATCCATAGAGAAAAAATGGACTTTAGAAGAAGTTAATGGAGATACAGAAGAAACTTTTTCCGTTAAAAAAGGAGATTATCTTTCATTAGAACAAGGCCAGTTTTCATATTCTTTTAATGGTGCTTTAGAAACACTACAAGGAGATTATTTACAGCAAAACAGCGTTTTGTTACTTTTCCCCGAGACAGCTCAAGATTCCCTTATACGATATAGAGTTACTACCTTAACTGATTCTACGCTGGTTATTTCAAAAAATAATATTTCATATGCTCTTTCTACCCAGAAAAAAACAGAGCAAGTAGCTCCTGTAGTAGAAGTTAGTCAACTTATACCTAATCAAGGGTTTTCACTTAATAGTTTATCGAGAGGGGTCTTAGGGATGATTGTTCTTCTGATAATTGCATTTTTATTTAGCAGTAACCGAAAAGCTATTAATTGGAAAACAGTTGGATTAGGTGTTGGATTTCAATTACTAATTGCTATTGGAGTTTTAAAAGTACCGTTTGTTCAAACGGTATTTGAATGGGTTGGAAGCCTATTTGTTAGTGTTTTAGACTTTACTAGAGCAGGAAGTAAATTTCTGTTTGAAGGTTTGGTTGTAGATATGGATACCTTTGGTTTTATATTCGCTTTTCAGGTACTACCAACTATTATATTCTTTTCAGCTTTAACTTCCTTATTATTTTATCTAGGTATTATTCAAAAAGTAGTAAAAGGCTTGGCTTGGTTGTTGACCAAAGCACTCAAGATATCTGGAGCAGAAAGTTTAAGTGTTGCTGGTAACATCTTTTTAGGCCAAACAGAAGCACCTCTATTAATTAAAGCGTACTTAGAAAAGATGAATAAGTCTGAAATGCTATTAGTTATGATCGGTGGTATGGCAACTGTTGCTGGAGCTGTATTGGCAGCATATATTGGTTTTTTAGGAGGAGACGATCCGGTTTTACGATTACAATTTGCAAAACACCTATTAGCAGCATCAGTAATGGCAGCTCCTGGAGCCATAGTGATTTCTAAAATACTATTTCCGCAAACGGAAAAAATTAATACAGACGTGCATGTTTCTTCAGAAAAAATAGGATCTAATATTTTAGACGCTATAGCAAACGGAACAACTGAAGGCTTAAGACTAGCTGTAAATGTTGGTGCTATGTTATTAGTGTTTGTAGCCTTTATTGCTATGCTGAATGGTGTATTAAGTTGGATTGGAGACATCACTTCTGTAAACACTTGGATAGCATCAAACACAGCTTACCAAAGCTTATCTCTTGAACTTATTTTAGGTTATCTTTTTGCACCATTAATGTGGATGATTGGAGTCGCCAAAGAAGACATAACTTTAATGGGGCAACTTCTAGGAATTAAATTGGCAGCAAGTGAATTTGTAGGATATATACAATTAGCAGATCTAAAAAACCCAGCCAGTGCACTACATTTTACCTATAATAAATCTGTGATTATGGCTACTTATATGCTATGTGGTTTTGCAAATTTTGCTTCAATCGGAATACAAATAGGAGGTATTGGTTCGTTGGCACCCGGACAACGAAAAACATTGTCTGAATTTGGTATGAAAGCACTGATCGGTGGTACTATAGCATCCCTGTTATCTGCTACAATTGCAGGAATGATAATAGGATAATAGTTTATTCATAATGTATTGTTAAAAACTATTGTACAACAATCCTTAAATCAATAAATTAAAGAGTATCTGGTATGCTATTTTTTGTATATTTGGAAAGCACTTTTAACTTTAAAGATTAACATAAACTGTAAGAGAGAATATGAGGCAATATCTTGATCTTGTGAATCATGTAATTGAAAATGGAAATGCAAAAGAAGATCGAACTGGCACAGGTACAAAAAGCGTTTTTGGTTACCAAATGCGTTTTGATCTTAGTGAAGGATTCCCTATGGTCACTACCAAAAAACTACATCTAAAATCTATAGTCCACGAATTATTATGGTTTTTGAAAGGAGATACCAATATAGGTTATCTTCAGGAGAATGGCGTTCGTATCTGGAACGAATGGGCTGATGATAATGGAGATTTAGGCCCTGTATATGGTCATCAATGGCGTAATTGGGATAATAATGAGATTGACCAGATCAAAGAAATAGTAGAGACGCTTAAAAGCAATCCCGATAGTAGACGTATGTTGGTATCTGCCTGGAACCCAAGTGTTCTGCCAGATACATCAAAATCTTTTTCAGAAAATGTGGCTAACGGTAAGGCGGCATTACCTCCCTGTCATGCTTTTTTTCAATTTTATGTTGCTAATGGCAAGCTGTCGTGTCAACTGTATCAACGTAGCGCAGATATTTTTTTAGGAGTACCATTTAATATAGCTTCTTATGCCTTGTTTACCATGATGATGGCACAGGTCTGTGGCTATGAAGCAGGTGAGTTTATACATACTTTTGGAGATGCTCATATCTATAACAATCATAAAGAACAACTAGAGCTTCAGCTATCTAGAACACCTCGAAAATTACCCAAAATGATACTTAATCCAGAGGTGAAAGATATTTTTGGCTTCGTTTTTGATGATTTCAAGTTAGTAGACTATGATCCGCACTCTCATATAAAGGGAAGGGTTGCAGTTTAAGCCCAAATTTTAAATGAACTACGATGAAAAGAACATTACTTATTTTAACACTTTTGCTTTCGGGAATTTCTTTTTCCCAGGATGCAATAATTTTATCGCAGGAAAATGCGAATGAAAAAGGAATCACACCAATGTGGCCCAAATGTGATCGGTCAAGACAAACCCCTGCACAATGTTTTGATCAAAAATTGAGAAATCATATTATTCAAAATTTTGAGTACCCAGAGATTGCTATGAACGAAGGATTAAGTGGTACAGTAACAGTAGAGTTTATTATAAATAAAAAAGGAAAAGTAGAAGTACTTGAAGTTACAGGAGCACATAGATACTTACAAAGAGAAGCTATTAGAATTATTAGAGCTATTCCTAAGATGAAACCAGGTAAATGGGGAGAGAAACCAATAGCTGTAGCTTATACTGTTCCAATTACGTTTAGAAAACCACAGTAATATAGAGGTTGACATTCTAATTTTAACATTGGATTAACCTTGTTATAGGATAAAAAATAATAAAAATCAGTAAATTTGAGTGTATACGTAAGTCGTATACACTCTTTTTTATGATCATTATAGATAATTTAATAACTTCCTTTTTAAGAACCCGATCAGATACCGAAGAAATTTGTGCACCTCTCCAGATAGAAGATTATGTGATCCAACCTATTGTAGATGTTTCCCCTCCAAAATGGCACTTAGGGCATACTACCTGGTTTTTTGAAGAATTCATTCTGTCAAAATATGTATCAGGTTTTAAACGATTTCACCCAGAGTATGCCTATGTTTTTAATAGTTATTATGAAAGCGTAGGAAAACGAGTAATCCGTACCGATAGAGGAAATCTTTCTAGACCAACCGTAAGTGAGGTATACGAATATAGAGATTATATTACCTCGCACTTACAGACTTTTTTAGAAGAAAATGATGACCCAAAAATCAGAGAGTTGGTAGAGATTGGTATTCATCATGAAAAACAACATCAGGAATTATTGATTACAGACATAAAATTTATATTAGGAAATAACCCGTTGTTTCCTAAGTACAATGATACGTTTTCTGAAAACCCCAGTTTTGATGATGATCAAACTTCTGGATATAGTACTGTAGAAGAAGGTGTGTATGATATTGGTTATGAGGGAAATAAGTTTTGTTATGACAATGAACTTGGCAGACATAAGGTATTTCTAAGAGAATACACCATTGCAAATACACTAGTAACCAATAAAGAATATCTTGAATTTATAGAAGATAAAGGATATAAAAACAGTCTGTTATGGCATGCAGAAGCTTGGGATTGGATACATAAAGATAATATCAAAGCTCCATTATATTGGCATAAAATAGATGGACAATACCATCAGTATACCTTACAAGGATTAAAAACAGTGGATTACACAGCTCCGGTCACTCATATTTCATTCTATGAGGCATTTGCTTTTGCTCAATGGAAAGGAGAGCGGTTACCAACCGAGTTTGAATGGGAAACTGCTCAGTCTCTTTTCAAATGGGGAATACGATGGGAATGGACAGAAAGTGCATACTCACCTTATCCAAACTACAAAAAAGCTCCCGGGGCATTAGGGGAGTACAACGGAAAATTTATGGTAAATCAAAAAGTGCTACGAGGAGGATCTGTAGCTACACCACGAAACCATACAAGACCAACATATCGTAATTTTTTTCACCCAAACCTTAGATGGCAATTTACAGGATTGCGATTAGTGAAGGATAAATAACTCTATTTTTTTTACATGAATTCTAAAGATCAAAAAGTACTGGTTTCTACTTTCGAGAAAGAAGTATGCGAAGGTTTAACTGCGTTTCCCAAATACCTGTCATCTAAATTTTTTTATGACGAAATAGGAGATGAACTCTTTCAGCAGATAATGGCATTGCCAGAATATTATCTTACACGAGCAGAGTATGAAATTTTTGTAACTCACAAATCCGATATTATTCAAAAATTCGATACCGATAAAGAAGGTTTTGACTTAATCGAATTGGGAGCAGGAGATGGAAAAAAAACAAAAGTGTTATTGCAAGAATTACTAAATCAAAACTACGATTTTACGTATAGCCCGATTGATATTAGTGAAAATGCTATTGATGGATTGGTGAAAAACTTAAACCAGGAAATGCCAGAAGTTACTGTGCAAGGACAAATAGGCGAGTATTTTGAAGTCTTAGATCGATTAAAACATATAAGCGATCGTAAAAAAGTAATCATGGTTCTAGGATCTAATATTGGTAATCTATTGCATGCAAGGGCTATTCAGTTTTTGAAAAAATTATACAATGCAATGCATACTGGTGATTTGCTTTTTATAGGATTTGACCAAAAAAAACATCCTCAGAAAGTTTTAGATGCATATAACGACAAATCTGGAGTAACAGCAGCTTTTAATAAGAATGTTTTGGCAAGAATTAATAAAGAACTTAATGGAAATTTTGATCTGGATAAGTTCTTGCATTGGGAGACATATGATCCCGAAAATGGAACTGCTAAAAGTTATTTGGTGAGCAAAGAAAAACAAACTGTCGATATTGATAATTTGTCGTTGCAAGTTCACTTCGAAGCCTGGGAGAGTATTCATACCGAAATTTCTCAGAAATATGATGATGATATTGTAAAGTGGCTGGCAAAAGAATCTGGTTTGAAAATTGTGAAATCTTTTTCAGATCAGAATAACGATTACAAAGATTATCTTATTACAAAAGAAGAATAAAAAACAAAAAAACACCCAGAATATGAAAGCAATTTGGAACGGACAGGTATTAGCAGAAAGTAAGGATACTAAAGTGATAGAGAATAATCACTATTTTCCTCCCGAAGCAATAAAAAAAGAATTTTTTAAATCCAGTGATACACATACCAATTGCCCTTGGAAAGGAGTAGCATCGTATTATACAATCGAGGTAGACGGAAAAGAAAATAAAGATGCGGCATGGTATTACCCAAATACTAGTGATCTGGCAAAGCAAATCAAAGGATATGTTGCTTTTTGGAAAGGTGTTGAAGTTGTGGATTAACACTTTTCAACACCTTGTATAAATTTATAGAGTTATAAATCAATTATACGACAAGTAAACTATTGTCTGCAGCTGCAAAATCGTTCCACTGATATCCGTCAGCTTCGATCTCGTTTGTCCATTCACCATCTACAACATATTTAAATTCAAATTTGTTGTCTTTAGGAAGATCAATGGTTCCTTTAAAGTTTCCGTTTTTCAACTTTTTCAAAATGGTAGCTTCTGTATTCCATTCATTAAATTCTCCGGCTACGCTTACATTATTTGCTTCTTTCGCAGGAACGATAAAAGTAACTTTACAAATAGGTTTAGATTTTAAGTATTGCTTAGTAATCGCCATAATTTATATACTATTAAATATTGGTTAATAAATTTATAACTAAGTTACTATAAAACAATAAAAACGAAAAGAGGGAAACATCAGATTATCAGTAATTTAATCAACACTTAACAATAAGATATTAACGATAACGATATAGTACATCAATTAATTTTTTTACGTCCTCTTTGGTATTATAAAAATGAAGACTAATTCGAATCCCTGGTCCTCGAAGAGAAGTAATTATATGGTGCTTTTTTAAATGCAAATGTAATTTCTGATCACCTTTTATATTAAAAATTGTACTATGCCTTTGGCGTTTTACCACATTTTCTTCTAATACATTTAGTTTGGCAAATTCTGATTTTGCATAATTACCTAATGTGTTCATATGTTCTTCAATAGTCGCAATGCCTATTTTGTTTAGAAAATTCAGAGAATATTGTAGGCTTCCAAAATTGAAGGTGTCCAGATGACCACATTCAAATCTTGCTTGCAAACTTGTGTATGATGGATCATAATTGGTATTAGCAGCAGCATCGATATATGAAGAAGGTGTAATCTGATCTAATACTTTATGGTTAAACAGCATAAATCCATTACCATACCCGCCCAGTAACCATTTATAACCACTACATCCTAAAACATCAATTCCCGAAGCATTAAAATCGAAAGCCCTGGTACCGCAAAACTGTGTAGCATCAGCAATAAAAAGTATATCAGGATGTTTGGCTTTTAATTGGGTAAGGAAATCAAGATCTATTGCAATACCATTAATGTATTGTACCAGGCTAAATGCAAAAATATCAGGCTTATGTTTTTGTATGGCATTTTCAATATTTTGTTCTACTGTAGCATCTATTGTTGCGTAACAAACATTAAATCCTTTACTGGTGACAGCAAAGTTAATAGAAGGATAGTCTTCATCCAGCAATAAGACCTTTTTATTTTTATCTAACCCGCTCAATATTGTATTGAAGCCTAGAGAAAAATTAGGAGTTAATACTACATTGTCATCAGAGCTTCCAAAAAATGTTGCAATAGTTTTGCGCACACTATTTAAAAAATCTCGTTGATGATCTCTAAACAGACTTCCGCCAATAAGAAAATCTAAATCATGTTCCTGTCTAAAATCTAAAAGCGAATCATAAAGTAATCCAGAAGATGCTGTGTTGAGATAGGTATTGTTAGATAAAACAGGAAATTCTTTTCTTAAATTCTTCATAAGTAATTTTAGTGCTTTTTGGTAAAAACTATATCTTTACTTGCCGGTACTAAGTTAGCATTAATATGTTTTCAAAAAAGAAAGAAACAATACAAATTGACCCACAGCAGCGTGAGTTATATGAGCATGCACGTAAGCGCGTTATTCAGAAAAAAAGATTATTTCAACATTTCATCATTTTTTTAGTTGGTTCTGTGTTTTTTGCAATTCTTAACCTGGCATTTGGTTACGGAAAAGAGGTTACATTATTTGGGATAGACTGGTATATTATAGCAATACTATGCTGGGCATTCCTTTTGGTAGTACATTTTTGTAATGTATGGTTGTTTAGTACATTTATGGGGCAAGAGTGGGCAGATCGCCAGATGGAGCGTTTAATTACCAAACAAAAAGAAGAAATTGCTTTACTTCAGAAAGATGTAGATTTAATGTACCCCAAAGAAGAATTGGTTAAAAAGAAAGAAGGATTTATAAAAGGAAAAACATCAGAGATTGTGGGAGAGTTAAAAGAAACAAAGAGTGTGATTACAATGATTGCTGCGGCTGGAGAAAATAACGCCTTAGGTAAAGATAATGACCTGGTTTGGCATTTACCAGATGATTTTAAGCGGTTTAAAAAACTAACGACTGGTCATCATATTATCATGGGGCGTAAAACTTTTGAAACTTTTCCTAAATTACTCCCTAATCGTGTGCATATTGTAATCACCAGAAATACAAACTATCAGGCAGAAGGTGTAATAGTAGTACATAATATACAAGATGCTTTAGAGATAGCCAAAGGAGATACACAACCTTTTATTATAGGAGGTGGTGAGATTTATACTATGGGGATGGGTCATGCAGATTGTATTGAATTAACCAGAGTACATGAATCTTTTGAAGCAGATGCTTTTTTTCCTGAAATTGATACCAAAATCTGGAAATTAGAGAAAGAAGAATTTCATGATATAGACGAAAAGCATAAGTATCCATTTACGTATTTGACGTATATCAAAAAATAATGCGCTCTTTAAAGCTTACATCTCATTTTGAAGAATTACTTTCAGAAAATATAATAGCGATACAGCCATTATCAGGAGGAGATATTAATGAAGTCTGTCTTATACACACAAATCAACAAAAATTTGTTGCCAAAGTTAATAGTGCTTCAGAATTTCCTGGGATGTTTGAGGCAGAAGTCAAAGGTCTTGAAAAACTTAAAGATTCAAACACATTTACCATACCAGATATTATTCATTTTGGTGAATCTGATGATGTTGCTTTTTTGATATTAGAATATATTGATTCTGGAAAACAAGCAGATACTTTTTGGGAAATATTTGGAGAACAACTAGCGGGCCTACACCAACAAAATGATTCTTATTTTGGTTTCGAAAATGACAATTATATCGGGAGTTTACCACAGTATAATACTATATGTGATTCTACATACCAATTCTATGTGACCCAGCGACTACAACCACAATTTGAATTGGCGCGACAAAATGGTTTCTTATTCTCAGATGTAGATACATTTTATAATATGCTTAAAGATGAAATACCAGACGAAAAACCAAGCCTGATTCATGGTGATTTATGGAGTGGTAATTTTATGATTGACATGCAAGGATATCCTTGTCTTATCGATCCGGCGGTTGCATACGCACCCAGAGAAATGGATATAGGTATGATGCATCTTTTTGGAGGTTTTAATTCTAGCGTATTTGATATCTACAATGAAGTTTTTCCGCTTGTAGAGAATTGGAAAGATCGATTATCGATTTGGCAATTATATTACCTTTTGGTTCACCTTAATCTATTTGGGAGTTCATATTACAATAAGGTAAAAAGTATTGTAAAGCGGTATTCATAATAAACTCACCTTACTTTTTTTTAGACGGTTATATAAATTAGGTATAAACAATTTGAATTAATTTTTTTCAGTTCCGAAAAATGAAACTGAGATGTTCTATTATTGCATAGAATATTACATTTTGATCTATAGAATCTCTTACGATTAAAAAAACTTAAACCATTGCCTAACTAATAATTAACTAATCTAAAATGAAAAAACAGCTATTATTTCTTTTAATTATTGTTGTTAATATTAATTGCTATTCACAAATTTCTTTTCAAAAAGGATATTATATCGATAATTCTGGCCAAAAAATTGATTGCCAAATTAAAAATATTGATTGGAAAAATAACCCAACCGAATTTGAATATAGATTATCAGAAGATACAGAACACAAGAAAATTACTATCAAATCTGTTAAAGAGTTTGGGGTTTATGATATATTAAAATATCGTAGACATGTAGTTATGATTGAGAGATCAAGCAATGCAATGAACAAGTTGAGTACTAGTGGAAATCTTACATTTAAAGAAGAAGAAATTTTTTTAAAGGTAGTAATAGAAGGAAAAGCTAGTTTGTACTCATTTGAAGATAAAAACGTGTCCAAGTTTTTTTATAGCGTAGATAATTCTGAAGTTAAGCAACTAATATTTAAAAAATACTTGACCCCAGAAAACAAAATAAATATAAACAATAGATATAGGCAGCAGTTATGGAGTGATTTAAAATGCAAAGGCATTTCAATGAACACTTTTAAAAATGTAGATTATTATAAAAACGAACTAAAAGTTCTTTTTAAGAAATACAATACATGTAACAATTCAGAATCTATCAATTTTGAAAACAAACAGAAAAGAGATTTGTTTAATTTAACCGTTAGACTTGGTTTAAATAGTTCTTCTCTATCCATACGCAATGATGCTTTGTTTTCATCATATAATATGGATTTTGACAATAAATTAGGATTTAGGCTTGGAGTTGAAGCTGAATTCATTTTACCATTTAACAAAAACAAATGGGCCGTACTGGTCGAGCCAAAATATCAATATTATAAATCAGAAAACGAAAGAATTTTAAACCCGAATACTGTTATTGAGCGAACAGAACAGATTAAGGTGGATTACAAGTCTTTAGAAATACCTATTGGAATTAGGCATTATATGTTTTTAAGCGAAAACTCAAAATTATTCATCAATAGCTCTTTTGCATTTGTTTTGAATCTAAACTCAAATATTACTTTTGAACACAGCGAAGATTTAGATATTCAGGCAGGAAGCAATTTAACTTTTGGTTTAGGATACAAATACAATGATAAATATAGTTTGGAATGTAGATATGGATTAAGTCATGATATCTTAAATGATTATGCAGATTGGAGCTCTGATTATAAAACACTGTCTATAATCTTTGGGTATTCTATATTTTAAATAAGACAACTTGTTGCGTTAGGGATAGTAGTAGAAATCCCGAGTATTGTCTTTTTAAGCTATGATACTGAGCTTGGCGAAGTGTTGTCTAGGGGTAGATCATGCGAGGAATTGTAGCGAATAGCCCGCCCGAACGCCCAAAACAAAAAATCTAGTTACTCGTACCAACTTTATCCTTACTTTTGTCAAAATTTTAAATATACAGTATCATATGAACGCATATGTATTTCCTGGTCAAGGAGCTCAATTTTCCGGAATGGGTCTTGATCTATATGAAAACTCAAACATCGCTAAAGAACTTTTTGATAAAGCTAATGATATCTTAGGGTTTGAGATTACCAAAATTATGTTTGAAGGTACAGCAGATGAGTTAAAACAAACTAAAGTAACGCAACCTGCTATCTTTTTGCATTCTGTTATCTTAAGTAAAGTATTAGGAGATAGTTTTAAACCAGATATGGTTGCAGGGCATTCTTTAGGAGAACTTTCTGCTTTAGTTGCTAACGGAACTCTTAATTTTGAAGATGCATTGCGATTGGTATCTAAACGAGCGATAGCGATGCAAAAAGCGTGTGAGTTGAAACCATCTACAATGGCAGCTGTTTTAGGATTAGAAGATGAGGTAGTAGAGCAGGGGTGTGAAGAAATAGATGGAATTGTAGTAGCAGCAAACTATAATTGCCCTGGGCAATTAGTAATCTCTGGCGAAGTAGAAGCTATCGAAAAAGCATGTGAATTGATGAAAGAAAAAGGAGCTCGAAGAGCATTGGTATTACCAGTAGGAGGAGCATTTCATTCACCATTAATGGAACCTGCCAGAGAAGAATTGGCAGCAGCGATTGAAGCGACTACGTTTAATACACCCAATTGCCCTGTGTATCAAAATGTGACGACAGAAGCGGTTACAGATCCAGAAGAAATTAAAAAGAACTTGATCGCACAGCTTACGGCACCTGTAAAATGGACGCAAAGTGTGCAAAATATGATCAAAGATGGCGCAACATCATTTACCGAAGTTGGACCAGGAAAAGTATTATCAGGATTGGTGAAAAAAGTAGATCGATCTATGGAAACTATTTCTGCTTCGATTTAAGAAATATCAACAATATATAATATAAACCTCGCAGAAGATGCTACACTAAGTTCGGCATTAGTCTGTGAGGTTTTTTTATGATCGATATGTGCTGTTTACTACTTTTCGTTTTTAAGACCCAATAGGTCTTTTTCATATTCCTCTAATCTCCAGTCAGCATTTTTCTTGCCGAGTCGAATAGCACGCTGGTAATACATCATAGCTTCTTTTTTGTTTTTTAAAGCACGATAAACATCGCCTAATCCATTAATCGGGCGTGCCGCATTAGGAGATTTATTAGTGAAAAAGACATACAACTCTTTTGCTTTCTCGGGTTGGTTGTGTTTCATATAAAATGCTGCAAAGACACATCCCCAGGTTGTTCTTAGGTTTTCAAGAAAATCGTTAGGTTTAAATTGATTTATAAAAGTGTCAAATGCAGTATAATCATCTTCATCAGAAGCTTTTTTGACGAGATTCCACATGGTACGTTGTGCAATTTTTTCTGGAAAACCAAATTGTTCTGCTCTCTTTTTATAATAGGTAATTACAGTATTCATTCCGCCCGATTTTTTATATTCTTCTAAGGAGTTGAACCGAAGTTCTGGATAATCATGATAATATTGTTTTATACCATGATAAAGGGTGTGGTATGGGGTAGAGCGATGCTCTTCGTTCTGCAGATAGGTATACTCCCATCTTAATGTGTTGGGAGCTTCTGATTCTAGTTTGTTTTTAAGGTATTCGGTGCCTTTTGTTACGACACGTTCATGATTACTGGAAGTAAAAAACAGGAAAGTTTCGAGTTTTTTCTTTGCGCTAAGGATACTATCCAGAGATTTCATTCTGTTTGCAGATATCGGTAAGCTGGTATCATGAATAGGAAAAGGGCTTGCGGCCAGATATCCGCTAAACAGTTCTGGGTTTTTGGTCATCGTTTCAATGACAAAACCACCGGCATATTCCCAACCAAATAGTAATCGTTCTCCAGATGTTCTAAACGTATGATCTACATAAGGAATAATTTCTTGAGCTATAAAATTTAAAAAGGTTTTTGCTCCAGAACTAAAATGACCAAATCGCTTGGGGTACGTATTTGTGATACCCACGGTAATATATTCTGGGGTGAGTTTAAATTTTTTAAAAGATTGTGATACACTTACAGCATGAAGAAAAAGCCGTTGCCCGTCTAATATGTAAACTACAGGATATTTTTTTGAAGAACCATCATAACCCTCAGGTAGAAAGATTTGAATTTTTCTTTCTTCATCCAATATTTTAGAAGGAATCACAACGTTCTTTCCAATAGTATTTTCTGTTATTTGGATTTGTGAGAATGAAAAACAGAAGATAAAACTAAATAGAATACTTAGTAAAAATGGATTTTTAATATTCATAACAATACAATATATCAAATAATAGAAATTACCGTTTGCCTTGTTTCTCAAGTTTGGTTTTGATTTTAGCCAATTGCTCTTCATATTCAGATAGGTATTCGGTATCATATTCTTTGGCTAGTTGTACTGCCTTTTGCTGTGTTTCAAGCGCAAGACCCAGTTGATTGTTTTTTTCTAACGCTTCAGACAAATTATGATATGCCCATGGAGATCGAGGACGATATTGTATTCGTCGTTTAATAACTTGTATAGCTTCTTCGATTCTACCATCTTGTAATAATTTTCTGCCAATAAATCGCAAAGAATTTACACTATTCCATCGTTCGGCTTTTGGAAGAATAGAAAAACCATATGTTGTCGAAAGTTTTTGATGAAAAGAGTCTATATTCTTTAAAGCATTACCAGGTTCTTTTATGATTTCCCTAAATCTTGGAGACCATTTTTCTTTAGGAAAAATCATTTCTATCGAAGAAAGCAGTGCTTTTATAATACATGCATAATGATCTTCATTAGGGATGACTTCGACTTTTAAGTTTAAGTTTTTTGAAGTAAATGGAGACAAGCGCTTTTTCAACTCTTCCATATTCTTGATATAGGGTTTGTCTTTACTAATATCATTTTCAGAGACACCCAGGTAGAATTGCGCTTTACGATTGGGGTTTTTAACAAAACTCTCTTCAAAAGCATCTATGAAGGTGGTGTTGGGCTGATAGCCCATACCAATCATATCTGCGGTAGCAACAGTAATATGCGCCTGAAACAAACCTGGCTCTTTTGCAAAGGTGTGTAGCGGATATACACTACTTCCTGATACGCCAACAATGATTCTGTAATCGGCAGCACGATATTGTTCTTTTAAGTATGGAAATAGTTCTTCTTTAAGATGTTTTGTGAATTTATCTGGATCGGCATTAAATTCGAGTTTATCTCTACTAGACCACATGCCATTGGTATAGACATTTGGAGCATAATGTGTTTCTTCTTCAAAGCTAATTACAATAGCTTCGGGCATACGAGTGACAGAACTTAGATGTCTTATGACCCCAGAGATCATTTGAAAAAACTTAACACCATGAGAACCACTTATCATGACTATAGGATACGTATGGTCTTTTGAAGCTACATGAAAACTCTCGGGAATGAAAATATTCATCACCCTATTTTCATCCAGTATCTTAGAATGAAAAGTAACTTTTTGTGCGTAAGTAATAGGGGAAGATGAGATTTTGGATAACGACGATTCATAAGATTGTTGCGCGTTCCCGATAAAAATAAATGTAAATAAAAGAATTGTAAGTATTAAGAAACTGTTCGTTTTCATAATGTGATTGATGAGGATTTTTATTAATAATTGATTTGTTCTTCATACCAAATCATAATGGTTGATTTATGATTACCAATATTCTTCGATATAGTAGATTTTATCTTTTCTAAATTTTATAAGTGTCATTGTACTCTCGGTTTCATTCTCTTGTAATTCTTCTATAACAATAGCGTTTAATCCAATAATCATATTTACAATTTTGCTTTTCGGAAAATCATTATATCTACCTTTTTTTAAGAATTTTACTGTATTGTTATAAAGCAATTCTCTTGAATATATACCGCCATAGCCTGGATGGTTATATTCAAAATCTGTTGTGTAAAAGCTGTATAGAAAATCTACGTCTGCTACTGTAGATCCTTTTTTGAAGACTTTTTGGTGAGCATTTTTATACTTTTTGAAAATTGATTTTAATTCTTCTTTGGATAAAGGTTTAACTTTCTCATATTCGGCTGCTACAATATCTGTGACTTCTTTCCATCTTGGATCAGTATATAGAGATTTTAAATCGCTATCATTTGTTAGTTGCTTATAGTTAGAAAACTTTCCTTCTTTTACTATTTTAAGTAATTGCAGAAATGCTGCATCGGGTTCTTTTGCCAATGCCCAGGCACATGCTGCATTAAATCGATTAGAAATTTCTTTGTCAGACATGTTTGATTGATTGCCTAATACAGCGAATGCTTCTGTGTATTTTTGTCCCGATGTATAGAATTCTTTAGATTGGTATAAACCCCAGGCTTCTTTTAATAATTTGGAATACGATTCGTTTTCTTGCCCAAATCCCTGGGACATTAAAAAACTCATCAATATAACTACAATTTTACTTCTCATATTTTTGGTAATAACCTGAGTTAAATATAGTGTGTAGTTAAAAAGCTAATCTTAAAATAGTGATGAATTGGGGTAAAAAAACAGTAAAGCGTTTCTTTTTATCGTTGAAGAATTAAAGTAAGTACTTGCTTAAAATTGCACCCATTTTCTGAATGCAGAAGTCGTACTCGAACTAGTGATTACACTTTGTTCAACCCCATCAAGAATAATTAGCAATCTGTTTTTACTATGACTGTCCATTCCTTTGATGTGATTGATATTTACCATTTGGCTTCTGTTAATTCTGAAGAAAACTTTTGGGTCTAACTGATTAGTTAGCGTGCCTATTTTTTGCGTTGCTCTATGTATATTGCCTTTTGTATCTGTAATCTTACAAAAATCTCCATACGCCTCAATTAGGGATATTGTATTGGTATCGATCAACTTGATCCCATTTCCTTTTTTAATCACAAAACGTTTTAGAAACTGTCTTTTTTCGGGAGTCATTAATTCTTTAAGTTCTTTAAAAACATTTTTGTCTACCGAAGGCGAGTTTTTTGGCAATGCAATAAGTGTTTCATATTTGCGAAGTGCTTCAGAAAGTTCTTCTTTCGAATAGGGTTTTAAAATATATGCAATACCATTAGTTTTAAAAGCATCTAATAGAAACGTGTCATAAGCAGTACAGAAAATAATAGGAGAAGATATGGGTATTTGATCAAAGAGATCAAATGCATTGCCATCTAATAATTGAATATCTGAAAGGATTAAATCATAGTGATGTTTAGATAACAAAACAGAGGTTTCATTTACAGATCTGGACCAATCCAAAGTAAGATCTGACTCAAAATACTCAGTAAGATATAGTTCAAGTTTTTCATAAGCCGGAATTTCGTCTTCTAAAATCAGAATATGCATAGGATCAACAATGTCGTTTTAATCTTTTAATGTTAATAGTGGTAGCGAAACCGTAAAATACGCTTTATCTTCTTCAATTGTTACTTCTCTATCAGAAAGCAAAAGATACCGTTTTTTTATATTCTGTAGTCCGCTTCCCGAAGAATGATTAGTTTCTGAAGTGTTTGAGGTATTGTTTTTTACCAGGATATGATCTTCGGTAATCGTGATTTGTGTAGTAATGATTTGATCGCTAGTTGGTTTATTATGTTTTACAACATTTTCAATAACTGTTTGTAGTGCGCCAGTAGGTAAATACTTGTCTTTTGGTAAATTGGTTTCAGGTATTTTAAATTCATAAGAATGCCCAAATCGAGTTTTGATAAGAAAGAAATAGTTTTCGGCTAATTTTATTTCTTCTTCGAGAGAAACAACTTCCTGATCCTTGGTCTGGATGAGATGACGGTACAATGCAGCCAATCGCGCAATATATGCTTTTGCTTTTTGTGGGGAAGTATCAATAAGCGCATCCATAGTATTTAAGCTATTAAACAAAAAATGAGGATCAAATTGCGATCGTAATAACTTGAGTTCTGTTTCCCGTTGTTCTTTTTCAATCTGATTTACTTTTATAAAGTTTTCGTAATACTTCTTACCCATTAATAACCCCAATGGTATGGCAATATCTACAGCAGAATTGTAGTAACTTTTAAAGAGTAAAAGAGGATGCATATTAGAAAAAGTAAAGGGATTACCCGAGGACCAAAACTCAAGAAGAAGAGATCCAAATCCAACTAGAATAACACTTGCTAGTGCCAGCATAAAAAACAGAAGATATTTTTTGTTTTTAACCAGTAACTCTACGATAAGATACTTAAAAAGAAAGAGTAGGATAATAGTTTTTACCCAAAACAGAGGCATGTTTACCAGATATTGTAATAATGCCATATCCAAAATATAGTATCGAGCCATATCCCAGAGGGTAGCCAGAACAAAATAAAAAACCAGAAGTTTATAATCTGATGTATTAAGTTTTAAGTATGTCATAGATTACAAAGATAGTATTCAAACCAAATAGGAGATTTTTACTTTTGAATTGTATTTATTATTTCGCTTTCGCGAAAGCTATTTTTACAGCTAACCCCGTTAATACAGAAGCCATAAACCACTTTTGAACCCTTACCCATAATGGATTTTTTGCAAACCAACCCGCCATTTTTGCTGCCGAAATAACAATAAGAAAATTAATTGAAAAACTAATCATAATCTGCATCATCCCTAATTGAAAACTTTGTCCCAAAATTGATCCGTATTCTGGTTTGATAAATTGTGGAAAAAAGGATAAATAAAACAATGCCATTTTAGGGTTGAGGACATTGGTAAGAAGCCCAATATTAAATAACTTAAAAGGTTTGTCTTCTTTTAAAGAACGATCGGTGTCAAATATTTTAGTACCACCAGATCTAATCGTATTGTAGGCTAAGTATAATAAATAACCAACCCCCAGAAATTTAACAATCACAAAAGCATAAGGTACAGCAAAAAAGATGGCAGTTAACCCAAACGATACCATAAGAATGTGAAACAAAAATCCGCAGATAACTCCAAAAAGCGAAATGATTCCGGCCTGCTTTCCTTGGGATAAGGATCTCGAAATAAGATAGATCATATTAGGTCCGGGAGATAGTACCATTATTAGTGAGGCGAGAGCAAATACAAGAAATTCGTTGATAGGAATCATATATTTTAATTACGGGTTTATAGGGTAAAAGTATTGTTTTTTTCTAAGTTAAAAATCCTATTATGCTGTATTGACACTTAATTTGTATTTGTCGAATGTAAAATCCTTATGGTATTATAATTTATAAATGTAACTGGTTTACAGATATCTGTATTTTTCTGATACGGAAAAACCATAATTTCGCTTTGATTACGATGTTAAAACCGTAAAGAATACTATTTAGAAAACCAACTTTTCCTGTTTCGTAGTACAGTGTACATTTTTAATCTATAGTTATGAATTTGATGGTAAAGCAAATACGATTGATAGAGCGAGTTGATCAACTTATTCGTCTGCAAGCTACGGGCTCACCAGAAGAACTGATCTCTAAATTAGGAATCTCAAAAACCAAATTATACCGCATTATTAATACGATGAAAACTTTAAATGCTCCTATTGAGTATGATATCACGCTGCAAAGTTTTGTGTATGCCGAACCGGTAGGATTTACTTTTGGATTCTATACAAAAAATCAAAAAGCAAAAATCCTTAATGGTTTTGGGAGATAACCAGAAGTATAGATTATATAAAACTAAATACTACATATGAGGCCCAAAATCATAAATCTGCCCCCTCATTTCTTAAAAAAAACATTTTTCCAGTTCCGTTTTTCAGAACTGGGATGTCTTATTATACACAATTTGTTTATTAACTAGGATGTATTGTAAAATTTATAGCATACAATAGATCACAAAATCATTAATATACTATGTCTAAAGAAAATTATGATGTAAAATTAGCTGCATTAGAAACACTACCACAAGAAGAAATAAAGGCACCAACACTTCCTGTTGATGTATTTATTCAAGAAGCCGAAAACTTGTACGTATGGACAGAGGAAGACAAAGAAATATTACTAGCCAAAGGGTTGGATTGGGAGATGTTTGTAGAGGATTTACCTATTAGAACTGGAGCCTGTCGATATGCGCAGGCCATGTGGATGAAAGAACGATATAGCCAGGAAGAAGCCTCCAAAGTTTGGAAAGAAAAATCTCCTAAAGCATACGAGTTTAGAAATGATTTGCTTGCCGATTTGCGCTTTACGTTTCGCAAGAGACCAGACCTTATCACTCGTGTACGAGCTATTGCAGATGGAGAAGGGGATGCAGATATGATCCAGGATTTGATGGATATTAGTGTATTGGGTAAAGCCAATGTACCAGAGCTCGAAAAAACGAAATACGATCTTCGAAACTTAGAACTGGCCGCACAGAAATCAGATACTCTGGCCGAATTACTGACCAAAGCTAACGGAACTACTTTAGATAATTCTAAAGCCAAAGAAATCAGGGATAGAGCCTTTACTCATCTTAAAGAGGCTGTAGATGAAGTTCGGGATACTGGGAAATATGCCTTTAGAAAAGACCCCGAGCGTTATAAAGGATATATTAGTCAATATAAACGTAGATAATCGAGAGCTATAACTAGCCCGCGCCTAAGCTTAAGGTTTCTGCGCAATCATGGAGCCTGATCATACTGCGCGGGATGGTTTTATAGCTCTCGGGAAAGCAGTCGGTATACCGATGGTCGATATAACTAGTGCGAGGAAAAACACAATGACGTGATGAAGATATATAATGTGCCGATGATCGATAAAAATGTTGTGAGGATGATGTTACTTATACCGATGGTTAATACATACCAAGTGTGGATACTGTTTTTATTGTAATAAAAGGAAATGTATTTATTTACATATGAATATGACATCACGGTACAAAGTTTTGTATATGCCGAGCTCGTTGATTTTACTTTTGGGTTCTATACAAAAGATCGAAAAACGAATATTATTAACCCTTTTATAGGGTAGTTAAAATGGTGTTTAACCTGAACTCCAAAATCAGATACTTGGTGCAGAAAACCCTTCTAATTTTATTTAACATAATTTTAACAATTCTTACATTCTCAGGGTAATGGGTCAAACTGGTGCTTTTGAGAAAAAGTGTATTTTTGATATTGATTATCAATAATTTATAAAACAAATAAGCCTCTTTATTGAGGCTTATTTATGTTGTTTGTACTACTTAAAATTGCTTAGAACCTATTAAATAAGGGTTTTGTATTGCTACGTGGGTCAAACTGGTGCTTGGTTATATTTGCAGCTATGAATTGTAAAAATTGTAACCAATCAAATTGTATAAAGAGAGGTAAAAGAAATGGTAAACAACGCTATTTCTGTAGAGATTGTCGTATTTCATTTCAAGATATATATTCTTATAAAGCATATCAAACCACAACAAATACTTTGATTAGAAGTTTACTCAAAGAAAGCTGTGGTGTTTTGAGTATTTCTAGAATTATAGGTATTTCAAAAAATACTGTACTATCCAGAATGCTAGAAATTAGCCTACAAATTAAAGCTCCATGTTTTGATAGATTAGGTTGCAAATTTGAGGTCGATGAATTGTGGAGTTTTATTGGCAGTAAAGACAATGTAACCTGGATTACCTATGCTATAGAAAGAGAAACCAAAAGTGTTGTTGATTTTTTTGTAGGTAGAAAAACAAAAGATACGATCAGACCTTTGATAGATAAATTATTGTTATTGCAACCCAAGAGTATTTATACCGACCGATTAAATATTTATCCGGGATTGATCCCTAAAGAAATTCATAAAGTGTTTCGATATTGTACCAACAGAATAGAGCGTAAGAATTTGACTTTACGTACTCATATTAAAAGAGTATCGAGAAGAACAATTTGTTTTTCTAGAAACAAAATATATCTCATCGCCCATTTACGAATCTATTTTTGGGGATAGTTTTTTATGATTAAGAAAACTACTTCTATCTCGATCTGTTATTGGTGAACTTTACTATTTTAATACTTTGTATTAATGGATTAAGTCACAATGTCTTTTCTCTTTGATCTATTATTTTGTTTTAGTTTCTCCTATAATTACTCCAAAGTTTCCGTCTAATTGATTCTGATTTTTAGAAGGTAGATATACTCTGGATACAAATCCATCCAGATATAATGCATTTTTGCAACCGTTTTGCTTAAAATAGGAAGCAAAATCATAAAAATTTGTTTTCTCTTTAGAGATTGCAAAAAGTAAATTTCCGTTGGGCAAGATTCCTACTCCGTTTCTAATATGAACATTAGAAGATCCTTTTCTAAATTTGGGATGGATTTTTCCGTCAATCAAGAGCATAGGACCTGATTGCGTCGCATATTTGATGTTCTCACTACTTGCAAACATCTTTGTGGTACAAATGACAGGTTTGTTTTTATTGGTTAGATAGAATATCCCATTGGGTTGAAGATAAAAATTACCGTACCCACTTTGGGATGTGTCAATCCTGATTTTGGTTTCTCCATTTTCAATATATAGCCCCTGGGGGGATAGATCTTTATTATACATCCCCCCGTTCATTGCAAAAATCAATTCTTTGTTTTCTTTTTCAAGTTCTGATTTTAAATTTTGAAAGCTTTTGTAATTCGTAGCGTTCTCATTTTTCCAATAGAAATGTAACTCTTGTTGCAATGGATTTATCTCGTAGCTTAAAAATCTGGATTTTTTAACCTGAGTTTCTGATTTGTTAACAAAAAAGAAACTGGTTAATAGTACCAGAGCTCCAAGTATTACTATAGAACCAATGAGTTTTTTCATTACATACTAGTTCTTATATACTTTTCCATCTTTCATTACAAACACTACATTCTCCATAGTGCTTATTTTTTGAGTTGGATCATCATTTACTGCTACAATATCGGCTAAGAAACCGGGAGTAATTTGCCCAATCTGATCTTGCATATTCAGGATTTTGGCGTTGGTGGTCGTTGCACTTTGTATAGTTGCCATTGCAGGCATACCGGCTTCGACCATAAAACCAAACTCTTTTCCGTTTTGTCCGTGTTTAAATACTCCGGCATCAGTACCAAAGGCGATACCTACTCCACGATCATATGCTTTTTTAAATGTATTTTGGATTTTTGGACCGATCTCTAGTGCTTTGGGAACAATAATAGCAGGGTAATACCCATCAATAGCTGCTTTTTCGGTAACTTCTTTTCCGGCAGTAATAGTAGGGACCAAATAGGCATCATGCTGTTTCATTAAATCCATTGTTTTTTCACTCATTAATGTACCGTGCTCAATAGTTTTTACACCACCCAAAATAGCACGTTGCATTCCTTCATCACCATGTGCATGTGCGGCAACGTGAAATCCATAATCTTTTGCAGTTTCACATATCGCCTTAATCTCTTCTACAGTAAACTGGGGGTTAGAACTACTTTTTGCTACACTTAATACGCCACCTGTAGCAGTAATTTTGATGAGATCTGCACCATTTTTATAGCGTTGTCGTACTGCTTTTTTTGCATCTTCGACACTATTTACTACGCCTTCTTTTGGACCGGGATCACCGATTAATGATCTTTTACTGCCGTTAGTAGGATCTGCATGACCGCCAGTGGTAGCCAGAGACTTACCAGCTGTAAATACTCTAGGGCCTTTTATACGCCCGCTTTTAATTGCTTTTTTAAGTGAAATATTTACTCCACTTCCTCCTAAATCTCGCACTGTAGTAAAGCCTGCCATTAGTGTCGTTTTAGCAAACTGAACCGAATTAAAAGCGACATCTGCTTCGCTATCGGTATATTTTTGTAAATACGCCTTTGGATTCGTTTCGCCTTCGAGATGTACGTGCATATCAATCAAGCCAGGCATCACTGTTTTATTTTTAAGATCAATAGTGATGTCATCTTTTTTGCCGGCAACAAAGCCATTTTCGACTTTAATAATTTTATTTCCAGAGATGACAATCGTTTTTTCGGTAAGAACTTTACCTACTTTGGTATCGACTAGTTTTCCGCATTGTAAATAGGTGTTTTGAGCAAAAATAGTCGTGCTTATAAATACAAAAAGTACTGTGTATAGATATTTCATATGTGATAGTGTGAAAAGTTACTATAAATTAAAATTGAGTTTTGAATATACAAAAGGAACAATTTAAAATAAATTGTTGTGATTAAGAGGTTGATTATGATTTCTTTTAGAAATATGGAGTTAGTTTTTATAGACCTCACAGGTTTCACAAACCTGTGAGGTCTTATCGATGACCTTGAATGCGTTAGGGATAGAAGCGGCATCCTTTTTATTATTATTTCGAATAACTTTTCGAAATAATAATAAAAAGATATAGCGAATAGCCTGCCTCGAACGCCAAAATAACTATAAAGATATTACGTTAATAACTCTTCTAGATTTTGTTCTATGTATTGTGGAATAGCATTAATATCGATAATCTCATCAGATAAACCTTTTTTCTTTTCTTGTAATTGTAGTATTTTTTCTTCGATCGTATTTTTAGTAATAAATCGCATGACCATTACATTATTGGTTTGTCCTATACGATGCGCTCTGGCGATCGCTTGCTTTTCAATAAACGGGTTCCACCATGGATCTAATAATACTACATAAGATGCTTTGGTAAGATTTAGTCCAACACCTCCTGCTTTTAATGAAATAAAGAACAAATTGATATCATCATTTTGTTGAAACTCATTTACAATAGCTTCTCGATCCGTACTCTTGGTTTGCCCGGTTAGTGTTAGATAGGAAATGTTATTTGCCGTGCACCACTCCTGATACAGACTAAGATGAGATACAAAAGAACTGAACACAAGTACTTTTTTGTTGGCTTTGACCAGTGTACTTAGGTAATGCGTAACATCCTGAAATTTTCCTGATTGATCTTTTGTATTATCGTCTACAAGTTTAGGATGATTTACAATCTGGCGAAGTTTGGTGAGTGTATTAAGAATATGGATCTTATTTGTCGAAGTTGGATCGATACCCAGCAGTAGATTTCTGGCTGCTGATTTCTGAGATTCGTATTGCTTTTCCTGTTCAGAAAGCATTTCTGTGTATATAGTCTGTTCTGACAATTCGGGCAGATCTTTGGCAACCTGTTCTTTGGTTCTTCTTAATATAAAAGGATCTATTAATGCTTTTAACTCTTTGATACATTCTTGATCCTGGTGTTTTTCTATCGGAATTTTAAAGCGATCCTTGAAAAAAGGATAGCTGCCTAGCATTCCCGGGTTAATAAATTCCATCTGAGACCAAAGATCGGATAATGAGTTTTCTATCGGTGTACCACTCAAAGAAATCTTATGAGTAGTATGTATATTGTTTATAGCCTGAAATATTTTAGACTCTTTGTTTTTGATCTGCTGGCTCTCGTCTGTGATCAGATAGGTGAAATTTACTTTTTCTAAGGCAGAGATGTCTTTTGATACCGTAGTATAGGTGGTAAGAATAATATCGTAAGTCTCTAGATATGGAGTGATTTTTTTACGATCAGAACCTGTGTATTTAACGATATTGAGGTGGGGGGCAAACTTTAATATCTCCTGTGCCCAATTAAATACCAGAGAAGAGGGGAGTACAATCAAAGCTTTGAGATAAGTCTTTACCTCTAGAGGATCACTAAACAATTCTAATCGAATTTTCTCAACCTTTTCATCTATAGGTTCTAGCTGTTCTTTTGCATATACCAACATTGCAATAGTTTGCAAAGTTTTTCCTAATCCCATATCATCTGCTAAGCATGCACCTAATTTGTTGTAATGATGATTGACCAACCATTGTACCCCTTCTTCCTGATAAGGACGCAATGTTGCTTTAAGTTTTGCTGATGGTTCATAATGTTGCCTGGTAACATCTTCTATACTAATTTCTTCTGGCGGAATAATATCCTTTAACAAGATGTAATTACTTTTGGTGATACGTATACTTTTATCTTGTATCTGGCCAAAATCTACAAGTTTTTTATATCGCGTCATCCATTCGTTAGGGATAATAAAAACCTGATCTTCATGAATTGGAAAAAAACGATTATTTTGCTTGATATATGGTGTAAATTTTGAAAAAGGAATTTCCTGACCTCCAATGGTAACGACTCCTTTAATATCAAACCAATCATTCTCTTGTTGACTGCCGATTTCAATGGTATATGGAGCAATATTAACTGTCCTATCATCCAATAGAGGTAGTTTTATCTCAAATCCATCAGCTTCTAATTGGGCTTTGTTCGATTTTAGCCAATTCAGAATTTCAAAAGGATCATCAGAAGCTTTAGTTTCTAATAGTAAATTATTATTTACCTGCAGCCCTTTGGATGTGAGTAGATCAATGATTTCTTGTTCGGCTTCTGGATCACGTTTGGTTTGAATAATCTGAATTTGATCATCATTTTCTAGACGCACATTAGAAACCGTAGTTTTTGCACTATTATAATCAAAAAGAATAGTATTGTATTCAAAACAGACTTTAATCACATAAGTATTCTGGATAAAATCCTGGATGATTTCTATCCCATAAGATGCTATGTTTTTATGTGTAATGATATCAAAACCATGAGTTATAACATCTATGTTTTTGATTATTGGGATGATTACTTTTTCGAGGTAAATTTTGATATGTTTATGGGCAATGGTAATTTTTTCTTTATCAAAAAAGGGTTTTAATTTATTAGCGTTTAGGTTTTCAATTTGATACAGGTATTTATCTAGAATAATCCAGGAAGGCTCATTAAGTAGTATGCTAATATCATTATTTTTAGGAATAATGAGTGTGTCTTTATTTTTTAGAGAAAAAGCATATTCAATACCTTCATCTGTCTTAGTGAATTCGAGAATAGGTTTGAGTATCGTATTACCAATCGATAGTTTATGATTTTCGAAAGGATCTTTTCTTTGAGCATTACTGGTTATTGCATATTGATGTGTAACAATCAAGGAATAGAAAACAGATAATTTTTTATTTATATAATCAAGTACAACTTTTTTTATTTTTGGATCTTTTAATACATCTGAAAAACGTAAACTTTTTCTCCTTTTTACAGGCATAAATTGTTGCTCTAATGTTTTGATTTTTAGATGAGAACATATCTCTAGCAATTGCTCATGAGGAGTGTCCCGAAATTCTATATTGTAGCTTTCCAAAGTTTCGGGGATTGCTTGTTTTTCTACATAACCAAGATGTCCATTAGTTATTGGTACTACATATGCTTCTGGTAAGAGCGGGATTTCAGAAAAATTATGATCAACAAGATTATAACAGATGCAAAGGGAATCCATGAAAAAGGAATAAGTTTAAGAGGTTAAATTAGGTGTTGAAAAGATTAGATTTCTTTTTCTTCTTTCATTTCAAACAAAATCAAAAAACATCAAAGAAATTCTTCTTCAATGTTTTTCGACTTTATCTAATTTTTTTAGTTTTTAAATATTTTAGATTGTGACAGATTTGCCTACAAAATCGATAACAGTACTGGTGATAAAATCAATTTGTTCATCATCTAATTCTGTATGCATTGGTAAAGAAATCACTTCTTTTACCAACTGATTGGTTATAGGGAAATCGGCTTCATTATAGCGTTCATCCTGATATGCTTTTTGACTGTGCAAAGGGATAGGGTAATAAACACCACAAGGAATTCCATTATCATTTAGATGTTTAACCAGAGCATCACGATCTATATCGATCACTCTAAGCGTATATTGATGAAACACATGTGTGTCTTCTTTATCAATTATAACAGGGGTAATAATATGTTCCTGATCGGCAAAAGCTGTTGTATATTTTTTTGCCGCCTCTCGTCGGGCATCATTATAGCGATCCAAGTTAGGAAGTTTTATTCTTAGCACTGCTGCTTGTATAGAATCCAGACGAGAATTTACACCTACAACATCATGATGATATCTCGTATACATTCCGTGGTTTACAATCCCTCTTATGATATGTGCCAAATCATCATCATTAGTAAAGATAGCACCTCCATCTCCATAACATCCTAAATTTTTGGAAGGGAAAAAAGAAGTAGAAGCTACATGGCCGATCGTTCCTGATTTTGAAGTGCTTCCATCTTTAGAATGGTAACTCCCTCCAATACCTTGGGCATTATCTTCGATTACATATAAATCATGCTCTTTGGCAATGGCCATAATGGCATCCATATTGGCAGACTGCCCAAATAGATGTACAGGTACAATAGCTTTTGTCTTAGGAGTAATTGCTTTTTTTATAGCTTCGGGATCAATATTAAAAGAATCTGGCTCTACATCTACTAGTACAGGAGTAAGCTGTAGTAAGGCAATTACTTCTACTGTAGCAGCAAAAGTAAAATCTGCCGTTATTACTTCATCACCAGGTTGTAGACCTAGTCCCATCATGGCAATCTGTAATGCATCTGTACCATTTGCACAAGGAATAACATGTTTTACACCAAGATAATCCTCTAGTTCTTTTTGAAAACTATGTACTTCGGGACCATTAATAAAAGCAGTAGATTGCACAACATCGAGAACAGATGAATCTATGCGTTCTTTGATTTGTTCATATTGACCCTTAAGGTCAACCATTTGTATCTTCTTCATAAATGTTTTATTGTAACCTCACGAAAGTACAAAATATTGATACTATTGCCAATGTAATTTTAGATAAAAGAAATGTATTTTAGCAATTCATAAAAATTATCATTTTTGGGCATTTTATATAACATCTTTATTGCAATATTTAATAGTATACTTCCTATAATAGGGCTATTAAGTCCTAAACTTAAATTGTTTGCTAATGGAAGGAAAACAGTTTTTGAAACTCTTGAGCAGTATTTTCCTTCTCAAGATCGTATAATATGGTTTCATTGTGCATCTTTGGGAGAATATGAGCAAGGTGTTCCTGTAATAGAGGAGTTAAAGAAAAAATATTCGGATCATAAAGTATTAGTTACTTTTTTTTCTCCTTCTGGTTACGAAGCTAAAAAAAATAGTACACTGGCTGATATTATTGTATATCTGCCTATGGATACCAATGCAAATGCTATTCGGTTTATTCAATTGGTAAAACCCGAACTTGCTGTTTTTGTAAAATATGAGTTTTGGCCTAATTACCTAAAAGTATTGCAAAACAAAAATGTTCCAGCAGTATTTATATCTGCTACATTTAGAGAAGATCAGGCATTTTTTAAATGGTATGGCGGTTTTATGAGAAAAACTTTACAAACCGTAGATCATTTTTTTGTTCAGGATAAAATATCACAAACACTAATAGAAAAACAAGGTTTTGCCAACGTTACATTGAGTGGAGATACACGTTTTGATCGTGTGTCACACCAAATAGAAATGGATAATCATGTTGATTTTATTTCAGAATTTATTAACGAGCGACTTTGTATAGTAATGGGAAGCTCATGGCCAGAAGACGAAGAAGTTTTTATAGACTATATAAACGAAGTTTCGGATAAGGTTTGTTTTATTATTGCTCCTCACGAAATAAAAGATAATATCACAAATACATTAAAACGAAAGATCAAAAAGAAAGCTGTTTTATATTCTGAAAAAGAAGGAAAAGTACTGAAAGATCAGCAGGTGTTTATAATGAATACTATCGGATACTTATCTCGGGTATACAGCTACGCAGATATAGCATATGTTGGCGGAGCTATGGGAACAGGAGGGTTGCATAATATTTTAGAACCAGCAACTTTCGGAATCCCTATTGTTATCGGTAAAAATTTTGAAAAATTTAGAGAGGCCAAGCAGCTTCAAAAATTGGCTGGGCTATTTTCGGTTTCAAGTGCTGATGAATTTAACCAGGTACTACATAAACTTGTCGAGGATAAAAAGTTTAGAGAAAAAACAGGAATGATTTCTGGTCACTTTATCAATAGCAATACAGGGGCTACGGCAATGATTATGGCATATTTAATTAAGAAAATTAATTAAAATAAAAAGCTTTAAAATAACAAAGAATCGTTGACTTTTGCTTTTAACTATACGGTAACGGCCTGATTAAAATATCGTCTAAACGGAAGCATTTCTTTATATACAGCAATCACCTTATCCATAAAATCGTCTTTCAGTATATCTTCTTGATTTAGAGGATGAATAACGGCAAATGTTCTATGACGTAGTAAATCAATATATTCATGATCAGAAGAGTATCCTTTGGGAGTAGTTTTTAATTTATCTTTATCTAAATACATCCCTCCAAAAGTCTGTTTAAAGCTTTTTTTGTTTAAAATTTTCACCAGTTCTTCACCATTATAATCAATTGCTTCTCGAATACTGGCAAGCATTTTGTTTTCTGGTCTCCAGTAACCACCAGCTAACTCACATTCGTTAATCCCAATTTGGATATAAAAATCGCCTTGCTTGGTACGTTGATCCAGTCCAGCTGCAAAATGATCTTTATAAACTGGTTTGTTTGGGTGAAAAAGTAAATTGTTATTAATACGATTAATACCTTTTTTACCTGAAGTAGGATAGTAATTTGGATCTATTGCTGCCAATTTCCCATCCAATTCATCTAGCCATTGTATAAATGAATTACGAATAGTTTGATACTGTTTTCTATTAGCATCCATCCATTCTTTATGATTATTGGCCTGTAAATCTTGTAAAAATTGAAAGAGTGTATTAAAATCCATCTTGATCCAAAGAATTAGAACAACCCGTTTAACTCGGCATCGATACGATTTATAATATTACCCAAATCCTCTGGGTTGTCTACAAAATTGATATTGTCTACATCTACAATAAGAAGGTTGCCTTTATCATAATCATGCGCCCAGGCTTCATATCGCTCATTAAGCCTGCTTAGATAATCAATACTAATTGTATTTTCATATTCACGGCCACGTTTGTGGATCTGATTTACCAGGTTAGGAATACTACTTCTAAGATAAATTAGTAAATCAGGACCTTCTACTACATTTTCCATAAGGTCAAAAAGTGATCTGTAGTTTTCAAAATCGCGATTGGTCATAAGCCCCATTGCATGTAAGTTTGGAGCAAAAATGTATGCATCCTCATAGATCGTTCTATCCTGGATGATATCTTTTCCGCTTTCACGAATATCTAATATTTGTCTAAAACGACTATTAAGGAAATAAATCTGAAGGTTGAAAGACCATCGCTCCATTTTATTATAAAAATCCTCTAGATAAGGGTTCTCTAATACATCTTCAAAATGAGCTTCCCATTTATAATGTTTAGCAAGTAATCGGGTCAATGTAGTTTTTCCGGCTCCGATATTTCCAGCTATTGCTATATGCATAGTTGATTGTTTTTCTTGAGGGGTTTTGTAAAAATGTGCGTTAAAGTGTGGGCGTAAATATAGTGGATTTTATGAGTAACATAAAAAGGATGGAAAAGAATTTCGGTAAGATGCATATTTTAAAAACTTAAGTGCTTGCTTAATCAATATAAGTAACGTACAAAAATTGATTTTAGCATACCAGTTTATATCCATATCCTCTTACATTAATAATTTGAATAGATTCGTCTTGTTTTAGTTTTTTGCGAAGTTTGGTGATAAATACATCCATACTTCTACCACTAAAAAAATCATCATCACCCCAAAGTTTTTTAAGAATCATTGAACGATCCAGTACTTGATTTTTGTTTTTGATCAGGTGAAACAGCAGGTGGGCTTCTCTATGTGTAAGTTGTGATGTTTCTTCTTTGTAGGTAAGTAATTGCTTAGGGAAATCGAAAGTATAGGCACCAATGCTAATAATTTCTGCACTCTGTTGTAAGGTAATGCGATGCAATAAATTATTGATTCTTACAATCAATTCTTCCATGCTAAAGGGTTTTTTTAGATAATCATTACCACCAATAGTAAATCCTTCTACGACATCTTGGGTTTGAGACTTAGCTGTAAGAAATATGATAGGAATGGTGCTATCTTCTTGTCGAATTTCTTTGGCGAGCGTAAAACCATCTTTTTTAGGCATCATAACATCCAGAACAAGGAGTTTGGGTTGTACAGATTTATATAAAGCATAGGCTTCTTCGCCATTTTTGGCCAGGTGTACTTTAAAACTTCTGGTCTCCAGGCTCTCCTTAATGATTTGGCCCAGAGATGGTTCATCTTCTGCAAGTAGTATTTCGATTGTCTCAGCCATTAGGTAAAGTAATTTTGAAATTGGTTAACCCTTGATCTAATGATAATTGTATGGTTCCTTTATGTTTTTCAATAATGGTTTTGGTATAAAAAAGACCGATGCCAAAACCTTTAACGTCGTGCGTATTTCCTTTGGGTACACGATAGAATTTTTCGAATATTTTCTCTTTATGAGCTTTAGTTAATCCTGTCCCATTATCTTTAATTTCTATGATGATATGTGGATCTGTATTTATAATACTAATACCCACTGTGTTTCCTCCATATTTAATTGCATTATCAACAATATTATTTATGGCATTTTCAAAGTGAAATACATCTATTTTTCTCCAAATATTCTCATGAGAATTGGTAAAGGTTATATTTTTTTCGGGTGAATTTACCTTATGCTTTTCTGCAATAGTATGAATCAGTTTTATTAAATTCGTTTCTTCCAGATTTAATTGCAATTCATCGCTGTCTAGTGTAGCCGTTTCCAGAATTTTTTCGACCATGGTATTAAGTTTGTTTAATTGACCCGAAGACATTTCGATATACTTTTTTGTCTTTTTCTGATCATTTTCCTGGTTGAAATTTTGAATACCTTCCAGGGCAGCACTTATGGTGGCAATAGGAGTTTTAAATTCGTGTGTGATATTACTTATTAAATCGTTTTTAAGCGCGGCCAGGTGTTTTTGATGATTAATGATTTGAAGTAGATACAATAAGCAACCAATTACCGCAGTCATTAATATAAAAGATAAAAGTATACCAAGCAGGTTTTTCTTCAGAATAGCGATTGTGGTATTGGTGAAAAAAAGTTTTAGAGAGCTATTAGGAGGTAAATACGAAGATTTAGATTGAGTGTATAATTGGTTTTTATCGACTGTTAAAGTATCACATCTATTATTGTGTAATTGCTCTAACTGATTGGTATATTTTAAAGTATAATCAGCAGAAACTTTTTTTCGAACGAGTTCAACCTTTAATAAACTATCTATTTTATTGAGATTCACTTCATCCTGACTTATAGAAATAACAATTTTAGAAGTCAAGGTTTCAAATGGATTTGTATTAGTAGAAACGGTAATAGAATCATGCTCTGATATATTTAGCATAGTCTTAATAGAGTCAGATATTTGTAAAACCTTTATAAACTGTTTTGTAGAATCAATGTTTTTATTTCTATAGAAGGATATTTCTGAAGTTCTGATAGAATCTGATAGATCAGATCTACTAAAATGCTTTTTGGTAGAATCAATTTGTTTTAAAATTTTATCTAGTTGTTTACTCGAGAAATAGTTTGAGTTTTTTGGATTGGATATAAAACCAAAGGTTTGGTTTTTCGCTAATTCTTCGTAATACTGGTCAACAGCGTTGTCCAAACTAATCTGTACTTCATTAACCAATTGTTGTTTGGAAGCCTGATAATTTTTGAAATTCCAGTATATCTGAATCACTAGGGTAACCAGAATAACGGCTGAAATAAAATACAATATGCTCTTATAACGATTCTTTTGCATACTTCAAAAGTAAGGTTCTTATCTTATATAAAACCAATCGGTTAACACACGTTAACACTGGTTAACCTTTTGGTTAGGGTTCAGTTTTCATATTTGTAACGTATTAATCAAAAAAATCTAATCATGGTACGAATTATAATATTGATAGCACTATTTATGGTTGAAAGCTTGTTTGCTCAGGATTTTCAGGGTGTTGTAACGTATAAGACCAATAGAAAAGTGGATCTTAATATGGAAGACTCTAAAATGAATGCAGATATGCAAAAACAACTTCAGGAGATGTTGAAAAAGCAATTTCAAAAAGAGTATGTATTAAATTTTAATACTTCAGAATCGATATACAAAGAAGAAGAAAGTTTAGGAGCACCACAACCAGCCTCTGGGATTCAGGTTGTAATTGCAGGATCTGGAGCATCTAATATTTTGTATAAAAACATTAAAGAAAAACGCTTTGCCAGGAAACAAGATATGATGGGTAAGCTATTTCTGGTTAAAGACAAGCTGGAAAAATTGGATTGGAAGCTCGAAGATAAAACAAAAAAAATAGGGAATTATACATGTTATAAAGCAACGGCAAAACGAATGGGGCAACGTATGCGAAATATGACAATTAGTGTTGATAGTGATGAAGAAATGACAGAGCCTGAAGAAGAAGAAATTACAATTACGGCTTGGTATACACCAGAAATACCAATCTCTCATGGACCCGGAAGTTATTGGGGACTTCCTGGTTTGATATTAGAAATCAATGATGGAGATCAAAGTATACTAAGTACTAAATTGGTGTTGAATTCAAAAAAGAAAACAGATATCAAAGAACCAACAAAAGGTAAGGTAGTTACAGAAGAAAAATTTGAAAAAATAATGGAAAAGAAAATGAAAGAAATGAGAGATAGAATGAATACACGAGGAGGCAGTGGAGATTTCGAAATTCGAATCGGAGGATAAAATTTATATTCTAACCTAACATAATACTAATTAGATAACAGTAACTCTACTCTTCATAAAGAGTTACTGTTTCTATAACTCTGGTTATAGAAATAGATAAAATCATTATAAAATGCATAAAAAATTAGGACTATTGGTGTTCCTTATAGGGATATCCCTGGCATCTACTGCCCAAAAAGTACAAATTACTGGTTTTGTTAAAGATTCATTAGGTGATCCTATTGCAATGGCTAATGTAATTGCATATAAGAAGTTGGATAATGCCATGACTAGTTATGGAATCACGAATGATCAGGGTAGGTACAAAATTTCAGTTCCTAATAATGAAACATATCTGCTAAAAGTGAGTTTTATCGGTCTTACCGCAGAAACAAAATCAATTACAGTAACTACCAAAGATGTAATTTCAGATTTTGAAATGAAATCCGAAGAAAATAGCCTGGACGAAGTAGAAATCGTTTATGAGATGCCAGTAGTAGTAAAAGGAGATACTTTGGTGTATAATACCGATTCTTTTGTGAATGGTACAGAAAAGAAATTGGGAGATGTGTTAGAAAAACTACCAGGAGTCGAGGTTAATGAAAATGGAGAAATTGAAGTCGAAGGTAAAACTGTTTCTAAGGTAATGGTAGAAGGAAAAGACTTTTTTGACGGAGATTCTAAACTGGCAACAGAAAATATCCCTGCCGATGCATTAGACAAGGTTGAAGTGTTACGCAATTATGAAGATGTAGGACAAATGCGCGGGCTACGTAATTCGCAAGATCAGGTAGCGATTAATATCAAATTAAAAGAAGGGAAAAAGAACTTCTGGTTCGGTGATATAACCGCAGGTTCTGGAGTAGGAGAGACAGAACGCTATATCGTAAAACCTAAACTATTTTATTATAGCCCAAAGTACAGTATTAATGTGCTTACAGATATTAATGATATTGGCGAAGTCCCTTTTACGATGAGAGACTATTTTAATTTTACAGGAGGTTTTAGAAATTTAGGCCGTGGGGGTACTACTTTTAGTATCTCTACAGATGATCTGGCCTTTGCCACATTACAAAATAATAGAGCTAATGAAGTTGATACCAAATTTGGTGCGGCAAACTTTAGTCTTACAGCCAATAAAAAACTGGACCTTAGTGGATACGGAATCGCAAGTGATACCAGAGTAGATTTGATCACTAATACACAGAGAGTATATATTGATGATACTTCGGATCCTACAGATAACACGACAGAAGAAACTATTGATAACACCTGGCAACGAAGTAAGTTGGGTTTATTAAAATTAAGCGCAAGTTATAGACCGAATAGCAGTTTTAGAATGGATTATGATATCTTCGGAAAACTTTCCGGGCAAAAGGAAGATGGTGCTTTTCGATCTATAAGATCAACGGTTTCTGAAGATATAAATGAGAAACTTGAAAATACTACATTTTCGATCCAGCAAAATATGAATGCGTACTATACATTAGGTACAAAACATATATTTTCATTAGAAGCACAACATCTATTTCAAAATGAAGATCCTTTTTATAATGCAATACGATCAGAAATTCCTTTTAGAGGAGTTTTTACACAAATAAATGATCCTTTTCTCCCTGATACAGATACTTTTGACCCATTAGAAGAATCTGAAAATTATAGTATTAATCAACAAAAAAAGGTGAAAACAAATAAGCTGGATGCAAAACTGGATTATTATTATGTGTTAAATAAGAAAAGTAACCTCAATTTCACATTAGGAAGTACACTAAGCACTCAAAGTTTTGAATCTAATATTTTTCAGATTTTGGATAATGGAAATCAAAATAACTTTGAAGCTAATGAGTTTACTAACGATGTAAAATATAGTTTTAGTGATCTATATGCTGGTTTGCATTATAAGTTTATTAAAGGGATTTTTACATTTAATCCCGGGGTGAGTGTGCATAATTATAGCTTAAAAGATCAACAATTGGGAACCGAAATAACTCAGAATGAATGGCAGGTGTTACCAGATCTTTTTGTTTTAGCTCAATTAAGGCAAAATGAAAGCTTACGATTTAATTATTCGATAACAGCAGAGTATACAGATGTTAACCGTTTGGCGACTGGGTATGTGTTTAATAATTATAATTCATTATTTCAGGGAAACCGAAATCTGGAAAATTCATTATATGATAATTATTCATTAAACTATTTCAATTTTAATATGTTTAATTATACTAATATTTTTGCTCAAATATCGTATAGCAATCGGCGTAATCCTATTAAGAATACGAGTGTGATTACGGGAATAAATAGAGTAGATACACCTATTAATTCTAACATGGAAGATCAAATACTTTCTGCCAACGGAAATTTTGCTCGCACGTTTGGAAAAATAAAAGGAAACCTGAGAGCAAATATAAGTTGGTCGAGTTTTAATAATATTGTAAATACGCTCCCAAGTGAAAGCGTAAGTTTTACACAAGTGTATAGTACAGAGTGGTCAACCAATTTTAAAAAAGGACCTAATTTTGATTTAGGATATAGTTTTACGGTTAATGATTATGATAATAATGGCGCCAAAAACACATTTTATACCAGTCAACCATTTGCGAGATTAGATTGGTCTTTTGCCAAAGGGTTTTTGATGAAATCATCCTATAGGTATTATGATTATCGCAATACAAAAACGACTCTAAATGAATATAGTTTTTGGGATGCAGATTTGTTTTATCAAAAGCCAAATAGTAAATGGGAGTATAAACTGTCGGTAACCAATATTCTAGATACCAAAAGTATCAATCAAGATAATTTTAATGAATTATATAACAGCACATCGAGTTATGTGATCCAACCTCGTTACTGGATTTTAAGTATAAAATATAATCTGTAATTATAGTATAGATGATTACGACCAATTAGGGGTAATCTAAAAAAAACGTTATGGCAACATATAAAGTATTGGGGTTTTTATTTTTGATAGTGATGATATCTTGTAATCAAAGTCAAAAAAATACGTCTAAAGATGTACAAACGAATTCACAACAAGAGATGGAAGTTACCAAGGCACAAGGCATAATCACCAAGATAAGCTCTAAAAACTTTGAAGATACATACAATACATTAGTCGAAATCATTACCAATAATCCTAACCTGAAGATTATAGCGCAATTAGATCATCAAGCTAATGCTGCATCTGTAGATCTAGAATTGAACCCCACACGAGTAATCATGTTTGGTAATCCTAAATTAGGAACTCCTTTAATGCAGAATTCTCAAATTACTGGATTAGATCTTCCTCAAAAGATTCTAATATGGCAAGATGATAATGGTGTTGTTAATGTTTCGTACAATGATCCCGAGTTTTTAAAACTTCGTCATGAGATTACGGATAAAGAGGATGTCTTAACAATCATTTCCAAAGCTTTAGATAATCTTTCGAAAGGAGCCACAGGAATATAATAATCTACAATACTTGAGTTAGCCCAATATTCAATATAAATGTCTCCAGGAATATATATTATTTATTTCTGGAGGCTAATTTTGTAGTTTTACCTTGATTGGGCCTCCACTAGATACATAACTTCCACCAATTTCATCAATATTAATATCCAATTCGTCTTGTGTGCTAATACTGTTAAGATCTATTTTAAGCTTATCATAAGTATCAATGTTTTTAATATTTACATCGATCTCATCAGTATTGCTTAGTCGAACCGTTATTGATCCATCATCATTAATAGGAAGTAACCCATAGTTTGTTGCGGGAGTATTATTTGCATATGCTTTTGGAAAAATATCTATATCTCTTATTACAATAATAACGAGACAGATAGCGATAATCGTGATTATAGACTTGGTATACGTATCAGTTTTCATAAAGTATAGTTTTTGTTTGCTAAAAAGTACCAATAAAGGTGCCAAAACCTAGCTTTCTTTATATGAAATCTTACACATATTAAGAGATTAGACGAGTAAATGCCTTAAAATCAATACAAAAACCAATAAAAATTACCTAGATTTGCGCTTTTTTAAGCAATAATAGAACCCAAAAACTCGTTTTTTGGGAACAACCTAACCAAACCACAATAATGACTAAACGTACTAGTCGATTGCATTTTCTTGATGCAATTCGGGCATTTGCAATTCTTATGATGCTTCAAGGACATTTTGTACATTCTCTTTTGGGAGATGTATATAGGGACAAAAATAATATTGTATACGCGACCTGGGAATATTTTAGAGGTATGACTGCTCCTACATTTTTTACGATAACAGGCTTTATTTTTACGTATTTACTACTAAAACAAAACACAAAAGGAATAGATAATCCAAGAGTTTTAAAAGGCGTAAAACGTGCTGTTAAAGTTATTTTTTGGGGGTATTTATTGCGAGTAAGCTTTTATGAAGTTTTTACAGGAAGAGTAAACCCTTCGTTTTTCTATGTAGATGTATTACAATGTATAGGTACGTCATTGTTACTATTGATAGGAATATATCTTGTTTTGTGTCGAATTAATGAAACTTGGTTTCAAAATGTAATGTTAAGTATTGGTGTGATTATTTTTCTTCTCCAGCCCATGTATGGTAGCTGTATATTAGAGTTTTTACCACAAACAGTTGCAAATTATTTTACAAATAGAAATGGTTCTATTTTTACATTATTACCCTGGTTTGGATATGTGTGTATTGGCAGTTTTATGGCCAGCCTGTTTTTAAAATACGGAAAACAAAAAATGTTTTACCCTCATGCTATTATCGCACTTTTATTCGTAGGGGTATTATTGGTGTTTTATTCTTCAGCTATACTAATGGTTATTTATAATATAACAGATATTAGTATTTTTAAATCAGTAGCTTATAACAACTTCTTATTTATAAGATTAGGAAATGTGTGTATCCTTTTTTCTGTATTTATTTTGATGAAAAACTATGTTACAAATCAGATGATAACTAAAATAGGAGGGAGAACACTATCAATCTATATAGTTCACTTTTTTGTACTTTACGGAAGTTGGTTCGGACTGGGACTTAGTCGTTTTTTTTATCACAGTTTAACGCCGGGACAAACTTTTATAGGAGCATTATTGTTTATAATTAGTATATGTGCAACAGTTTTGTATTATTATAAATATGAAGAAGAACTGAAGCTTCAAACACATTATATACTTAAGAAAACTATCTTACCAGAAGCTTTTGTGTTATTTAAAAATACAATTATTCGTACATATCGAAACATTAGATATACAAGACGATAGTATTATTATCTTTAGATTGGTTAATTATTTTTTTATTGTATTAAAAATCAGTATCTTATAATGGTTTAATCAATACTCATTTTGTCATGCCAACAATAAAATCATTAAACAAATGGGCTAATGCACATACGTATTATCCGTTAGATTTGTTAAGAATTGCATTAGGAGTTTTCTTATTTATAAAAGGAATAAATTTTATTAGTAATAGCCAGATTCTGGTAGATCTTATTAAACCTGTTCAAAACCTTGCGGGTGCTATGATTATAATTCATTATGTCGCTCCGGCACATTTAATAGGAGGTTTACTTATTTCTTTTGGATTACTTACTCGATGGTCGGTTACGGCACAGCTTCCATTATTAATTGGTGCAGTTCTTATCAATTTTGTGGGAGAGATGAATGTGGCAAACCTTGTTATTGCTAGTATAATTTTGTTATTATGTGTATTTTTCTTGTTCTACGGTTCGGGGAAACATTCTGTAGATTACTATCTAAAGATGGAACAATGAAACAATAAAAACAAAATAAGGAGTGCAGTGCATTTCGAAAATAAAAAAAACCGCTCATTGAGCGGTTTTTTTTATTTTTTTACCATCCCGATAAGCGAGATTTCCCACTATTAGAAGGAATGTCTAAGTATATAGTGTCTATTTTTTTTGAAGCATAAACATTGCTTTTGTATTTAGAAGCTCTTTTTTTATTCTTTTCAATTTGTTTTCTTATTTTTTTCCACTTCTTTTCACTATAAATAGTAGTGTTTTTTGATTGCTGAGCTACATTTTCATTTGCCTCTACCGAGTTAGTAGTATAAGAGGAGGCTTGTTTTTGTAACGTGTTATTAGTAATAGTAATAGGTTTGAAATCAGTTGTGTTACTTTGTCCTATCGATGAATACGATATACATAGTAATAGTACTGTAGTCATAGCAATTTTCATTTTTTTAGATTTTGGGGGGTTAGTAATCATAAGTATAAAATTGAAGTTATTTATATAAGTTTAAATAAGATTAATTTTTATAATCTGAATATTAAATAAATATCTGATCTTCAGTTACTAAGATAGTTATACTAATTCAATTTTGACTACGGAAAAACCGCAATATAGTACAGGGATTTTTCCCCTAAAATGTGCTGAGAAGTACTGTGGTTACTCGTATTTTTTTCTAAATATTAATCGAAAATTTTATTTTATGTTTTATACAAGAAAAATATAAAATATAGAGTTAATCAAGTGGTAATAAGGGATGAAAGCTATTTTGAAATATCGAATAAAAAAACTGATTTTCTTGAAAATAATGCTTTTTTCGAGAAAATCAGCCTGTTTTTTATTTCACAAAATGGTGAAAAACGTCAAATTTTAAACAATATAGAAATAACTATATGTTAATAAAGTGATATAAGGTAATTGAAAAAGTTGCTTTTTTCAGAATATTTTAGACCTAATTATATAGTTTACCAACCCGATAAACGAGATTGACCACTACCTATATTATATGCAGGAATATCTATATATATAGTATCCATAACTTTTGAAGCATAGATTCTGTGTTTTGCATTAGAAGCTCTTCTTTTATTTTTTTTGAGTTGTTTTTTGATTTTTCGCCACTCTTTTTTACTATAAAAATCCTTATCCTTCATTTTTATAGGAGCATGTATCACCAAACGATCTGTCATAACAATTTCATCAGTACTATATTGCTCTTCCTGAATTTGATTATCAATAGTTTTTACCGAAGTCAGATCATTTTCAAAATCCTGACCAAAAGACATACCAAACACTAATAAAAAAGCGATATTGAATGCAAATTTTAATTTCATTTCCCTAAATTTAAATGAATTAATAGCGGTACACTAAAATTCTAAAATAAAACATATCGAAATTATTTTCCCTCCAAATAGATATGTTTATGTACCTCATTATATTAATGTGATAAATGTAATGATAATACTTGATTTCGTAATACGGGAAAACCTCATTTTTTCAGAGCTTCACCTAATTTTTCGATGAATAACTATAAAACCAGATAAAAACTAGATTTTAAAAGCTTTTTTAACAGCTTCTACATAGTCAAGTTTCTCCCAGGTAAATAACTCTACTTCCTTTTCAATTTTACCAGAATACGGACTTTCAAAAACCTTAGTAATCGTTTGTGGTTCTTTACCCATATGACCATAGGCAGCTGTTTCCTGATAGATAGGATTACGTAATTTAAGACGTTTCTCGATAGCAGCTGGACGCATATCGAAGATTTTGCCTACTATTTCTGCAATTTCACCATCAGTTAATCCAAGAGAGCTACTTCCGTAAGTGTCTACAAAAATAGAAGTAGGTTCAACAACACCAATCGCATAAGATACCTGTACCAATACTTCATTCGCTACTCCTGCGGCTACAAGATTTTTGGCTATATGTCTGGATGCATATGCAGCAGAACGATCTACTTTACTTGGATCCTTACCCGAAAAAGCACCTCCACCATGAGCACCTTTACCACCATAAGTGTCTACTATAATTTTTCTTCCGGTAAGACCAGTATCTCCATGAGGACCACCAATCACAAATTTTCCGGTTGGGTTAATGTGATATGTGATCTGATCATTAAATAATTGTTGAATATAACTAGGTAATTGAGCAATTACTCTAGGCATTAAAATAGAAATGATATCATTTTTTATTTTACTTAGCATTACATCATCATTACTATCAAAATCATCATGTTGTGTAGATACTACAATAGCAACAATACGTTGAGGTACATTATCATCATTATATTCGATAGTTACCTGACTTTTAGAATCAGGACGTAAATAAGGGATTTCTACACCTTCACGTCTTAGTTTGGCCAATTCAATTAATATTTTATGAGAAATATCAAGAGCCAAAGGCATGTAATTAGCAGTTTCTTTGGTAGCATATCCAAACATCATTCCTTGGTCACCAGCACCTTGCTCTTCTTTATTCTCACGATCAACTCCTTGATTTATATCTTGCGATTGTTCATGAATAAGAGAGATTACTCCACAAGAATCACCACTAAATTGGTATGCACCTTTGGTGTAACCAATTGTATTGATGACATCTCTTGCTATATGTTGTACATCGAGATATGTTTTTGATTTTACTTCTCCGGCAAGTACTACCTGACCAGTAGTTACAAGCGTTTCGCAGGCTACTTTAGAGTCAGCATCAAAAGCTAAAAAGTTATCTAATAATGCATCACTTATCTGATCTGCTACTTTATCTGGGTGTCCTTCAGATACACTTTCTGAAGTAAATAAATATGCCATTCTTTGTTGTTTTATGAGAAAATATTTAGACGTAATTGCAATGTGAAGCTTTCGACAGAACATCTTAATCGAACTGCTTTAGCATTTTTTATACTGTAAAAAAAATTATTTCAGTATTTGGGTTGCAATCAGTCAAATCTTTCCCCGAAAATATTTTGGCAAAGGTAAAAAAAATGATAATACTTAAAAGCATTTAACGTATCATTAATTTTCTTTAATGAAGATTATTTTTAAGAAGCCAACTTTATTAAAATAATTTTTGAAGGAAAAATGATTTGATTAAAAAATAATTACTAGATTTGTCCCCGAAGTTTCTTATACATATTAGTAAGTTATTAAGAAAGGTGGAGGGAATAGACCCTGTGAAACCTTAGCAACCCTTTGATTTATTAAAGAAGGTGCTACATTCTATCTCAATTAATTGGGAGAAGATAACTCGATACAATTATTATTTCTGTAATTGTCTTTCCTTTCTTTTTAATTTTCTATTTACATACACTATAATTGAGTGTTTGATGTATTTGAATTTTGTTTAAAATTTAAAATAGAAAATTATGAATACACAAAAATTTGCAACAGGAGCTTTGCATGCAGGTCATGATGTATCTGCTAATGGTGGAACAAGAGCGGTGCCAATTTATCAAACAACATCGTATGTTTTTAACAATTCTGATCATGCTGCCAACCTATTTAACTTGTCCGAAACAGGATTTATTTATACGAGATTAAATAACCCAACAAATGATATACTAGAACAACGCCTTGCAGCATTAGAAGGAGGTATTGCGGCAGTAGTAACGTCGTCGGGAACAGCAGCAATCAATACAACTTTGTTAACCTTACTAAAAACAGGTGATCATATAGTAGCATCGAGTAGTTTGTATGGCGGGACATACAACTTGTTAAATGTTACATTGCCTAGATTTGGCATTACAACAACTTTTGTAGATCCTTCAAACCCAAATAATTTTAAAGATGCTGTACAAGAGAATACACGCGCATTTTTTGTAGAATCATTAGGGAACCCAAAGCTAGATGTATTAGACTTAAAAGCAATTTCGTCTGAAGCCAAAACCTATAAAGTACCTTTAATAGTTGATAATACAGTTGCTACACCGGCATTACTTAACCCTATTGAGTATGGGGCTAATATCGTAATTCATTCCCTTACAAAATATATTAGTGGTAATGGAACATCTCTTGGAGGAGCAATTATCGATGCAGGGACTTTTGATTGGTCTAGCGGTAAATTTCCGGAGTTTACAGAGCCTTCACCGGGATACCACGGATTAGTGTATCACGATGCATTAGGACCAGCAGCATTTATTGCAAAAGCAAGAATAGAAGGATTGCGAGATCATGGAGCTGCACTAAGTCCATTTAATGCATTTCAGATTTTACAAGGTTTAGAAACCTTAGAAATCAGAATAAAAAAACATAGCGAAAATGCATTGCAGCTTGCTAAATGGTTAGAAAAACAAGAAGAGGTAAGTTGGGTAAAGTATCCGGGACTCAAAAATGATACATACTATGAGCTAGCTAAAGAATACTTGCCAAAAGGGCAAAGTGGGATCATCACTTTTGGAGTAAAAGGTGGTTTTGACTCTGCTAAAACGGTAGCAGATGAAACAAAAATTTTCTCTTTACTAGCAAATATAGGAGATTCTAAATCTTTAATTATACATCCTGCTAGTACTACGCACCAACAACTAGACCCTGCACAGCAAGAATCTACTGGGGTAACTCAGGATTTGATACGGTTATCAGTTGGACTCGAAGATATTGAGGATCTAAAAGAAGATTTAAAAGAAGCTTTTAATAAAGTAAAAGTTAAAATTTAAAAGATCCAAAAATCGGTATCCTTTTTATAAGGATTTATAATAATGAGGGGTATTAAAATAACCTCAAAGAAATTATAAAGAATGCTTCAAGAATTAGACATCATAAACTATACTACAATAAAGGGAAGATCTATTGATCAGATTCATCTCACATACGAAGTATTTGGGAAACCTCTCTATACGGCACCAATTGTTTTAGTTAACCATGCTCTTACCGGTAATTCTGCTGTATGTGGAGAGCATGGTTGGTGGAACGGCTTAATAGGGAAAGATAAGTGCATTGATACCAATAGATACACCGTTTTGTCTTTTAATATTCCTGGAAATGGATATGATGGAAAAGAAGAAAGCTTAATTGAAGAGTATAAAATATTTAATGCACGAGATATTGCTATTATCTTTTCTGAAGGGCTAAAACTATTGAAAATTGATAAACTATATGCTGTAATTGGAGGATCTGTTGGTGGTGGTATTGCGTGGGAATTAGCAGCTCTTAATCCTAGTTTAATAACCCATTTAATTCCGGTAGCTACAGATTGGAAATCTACAGATTGGTTAAAAGCTAATTGTTTGGTACAAGAACAGATTTTATTGAATTCTAAAGACCCCGTTCGTAATGCCAGGTTACATGCTATGTTGATCTATAGATCCCCAGAATCATTTAAACAAAAATTTAATCGTACTTATAATGATGAAAAAGACATGTATAATATAGAAAGCTGGCTATTGTATCATGGAGAAAAACTAGACGGTAGATTTGCACTTTCTGCCTACAAGGAACTAAATCATATCCTGGCAAATATCGATATAACAGAAGGGCGAGGAGATTTTAATGAAGTAGCCGCATCGATCCAATCCAATATTCATATCATCAGTGTAGATTCTGATGTGTTTTTTACTGCAGCAGAAGATAAGATTACATTTGAAAAGTTGAAAAGAGTAAAACAAAACGTTACTCATAAAATAATTAACTCGGTTCACGGCCATGATGCCTTTTTAATAGAATTTGAACAATTGAATGCATTATTGAAAGATGTGTTTTAAAGAAAAAGAAAAAATGAAAGTTTTAAAATTTGGAGGAAAATCACTTGCTAACGGAAAAGGAATTCATGCAGTGATAGATATAATTGAAGACAAGGTTAAAAATGGAGAAAAGATTACCGTTGTCCTTTCTGCTCGTGGTAATACAACTGATGAGCTTGAAGAAATTCTTGAAAAAGCCGTTAAAGGAAAAAAATATCAGGAGCAGCTAGAAGCGCTTAAAAAGTACCAAATTGCAGATTTTGATAATGCTGATTTTACCAAGGAGTTCGAAACATTAGACAAACTTTTTGAAGGAGTTTCACTTTTAGGAGACTATAGTAAGAGGATAAAAGATCAAATACTATCACAAGGCGAAGTTGTTTCGGCCAAATTGGTAACGCAAATTCTTAAAGAGAAAAACATCAAAGCTAATTTTACCGATAGTAGAACTCTGATCATAACAGATGCCCAATTCGGAGATGCCCAGCCACTCGATAAGTTATCCAAAGAAAATGTAATTAATCATTTTCAAACGTATAATGGTACTACAGTAAATATTGTCACAGGTTTTATAGCATCTAATACCAAAAATGAAACAACCACTTTAGGAAGAAACGGAAGTAATTATACAGCATCATTGCTAGCAAATTATTTAGAAGCAGAGGAGTTACAAAGTTTTACTCATGTAAACGGGATCTATACGGCAAACCCAGACTTAGTACCTGATGCTATAAAAATTGAAAAACTATCATTTACAGAAGCTAATGAATTAGCATATTTTGGGGCTAATATTTTACATGCAAAAACTATAATCCCATTAATTGAAAAGAATATCCCACTTAGGATTTTGAATACTTTTGATCATAAAAATAAAGGAACTTTAATTACATCAGAAGCGAGTGAAAAGGGAATCAAATCTCTTTCGGTTTTAGAGAATGTAGCTCTAATCAATCTTGAAGGAAGAGGACTCTTAGGGAAAGTAGGAGTAGATGCAAGAATATTTAAAGCACTAGCCCATAAAAATATTAGTGTTAGTATTATTTCACAAGGTTCATCAGAGCGCGGAATAGGTTTTGTTGTCGAAGCTGATAAAGCAAAAGAAGCTAAATCTATATTAGAACAAGAATTCGAATCAGATTTTTATAAACGTGATGTTAGTGGGATTTCAATAGAAAAAGATGTCTCTGTGATTTCTATTATTGGTCAGGATCTAAGCACATTTCATAAGCCATACAATGCATTGATTAAGAATCAGGTAATTCCATTATTGTTTAATAATACGGTTACAGGAAAGAATGTGAGTTTGGTAGTGCGAAAAGAACAATTGCATCGCGCCTTAAATGTGATTCATGGTGAGATTTTCGAAATTTCTAAAAAAATCAACATAGCTATATTTGGTCATGGATTAGTAGGAGGTACGTTGATAGATCAAATCTTAAAATCTTCAGAGCAGATCGAAAAACGAAAAAAAATAAACCTCAATATTTTTGCAGTAGCAAATTCTAGAAAAGTACTCTTAGATAAAAACGGAGTAACGCAAAACTGGAAAAATGCTATCGATGAAAAAGGAATTTCATATACGGTCGAAAATGTGATTCGATTTGCAGATGATCATCATTTAGAAAACCTAATAGCTATTGATAATACAGCTAGTCAGGGATTTACAGAAAAATATATCAATTTGGTAGAACATGGTTTTGATTTAGTTTCCTCTAACAAAGTAGCTAATACATTAAGTTTTAATTTTTATAAGAAATTAAGAGCTAGGCTAGAAGAAAATCAAAAACAATACCTGTATGAAACTAACGTAGGAGCTGGATTGCCATTGATTGACACTATTAAATTATTGCATTTATCAGGAGAAAATATAACTCGAATTAAAGGTGTTTTTTCTGGGTCACTAAGTTATTTATTTAATACTTTTTCTGTAGAAGAACGACCGTTTAGTGAGGTATTGCAAGAGGCAATTGATAAAGGATTTACTGAGCCCGATCCTAGAGAAGATCTCTGTGGTAATGATGTAGGCCGAAAATTGTTAATTCTAGCAAGAGAATTAGATTTAAGTAATGAATTTGAAGATATTAATATTCATAATCTAATTCCTGAAGAATTAAGGGCTGGAGAAGCAAAAGAGTTTTTAGGAAGGCTAAAAGAGTTGGATGTTGTTTATAAAAAAGTTAAAGAAGAGCAAAAACCAGATCATGTATTGCGATATATTGGTGATCTTTGGGGTGATTTATCACAAGAGAAAGGAAGTTTAGATGTTAAATTAGTTTCTGTACCTCAAAGTAGTGCGTTAGGACAGGTAAAAGGTTCCGACTCTATATTCGAGATTTATACAGAATCATATGGCGATCAACCTATCGTAATTCAGGGAGCTGGTGCTGGAGCAGCTGTAACAGCAAGAGGAGTGTTTGGAGATGTCTTACGATTAGCAGAAAAAGGATGAAATTATAATTGCGTTAGGGATTGAAGCGACATCCTTTTATAATCTTATCACCCTAAAATAGAATCAAGGGGTTTTGATAGATTATAAAAGATATAGCTGAAAGCCCGACCCCTGATTGATTAGGGGGAACGCCCAAAACAATATACAATGAAAATACAACTAAAAAGAATAGACAACGATTATCATTTCGAATTAAAAAATGAAAGAGGACATGTAACTTATATAGATAGTACGGCCAAAGTTGGAGGACATGACCAGGCACCAAGTCCAATGGAATACGTATTGATGGGAGTAGCAGGGTGTAGTGCTATTGATATAATTTCTATTCTGAAGAAACAACGACAAGAAATTACAGACTATCGAGCAGAAGTAAATGGCGCTCGCGAAGAAATTGATGGAGCAAAACCATTTAAAAAAATTACAGTAACCGTTTATCTTGAAGGGGATATTACTCCAGAAAAAGCACAGAGAGCGGCAGAATTGTCATTTGAGAAATATTGTTCGGTATCCAAAACATTAGAACCCACAGCTACAATAGAGTACAAGGTGGTGGTTAATAATAAAGAAGTATGAGCCTTAAAAGTTTAAATTTTGAAACACAAGCGGTAAGAACGCAAACTGATAAAACACAGTTTTTAGAGCATTCTACACCAATGTATTTAACCTCGGGCTTTGTTTTTGAAGATGCAGAAGAGATGAGAGCTGCTTTTGCAGAAGAGAAAGAACGAAATCTATATAGCCGTTTTAGTAATCCTAATACAACAGAATTTGTAGATAAGATTTGCAAATTAGAAGGAGCAGAAGACGGGTATGCATTTGCAACGGGTATGGCAGCAGTGTTTTCTACATTTGCTGCGTTATTAGATGCTGGTGATCATATTGTTTCGGCTCGATCTGTATTTGGTTCTACTCATACTTTATTTACTAAATATTTACCAAAGTGGAATATCGAAACCAGTTATTTTAGAGTAGATGAGGTGGATAAAGTAGAAAGTTTGATCCAACCCAATACAAAAATTATATATGCCGAATCTCCAACAAATCCGGGAGTAGATGTTTTAGATTTAGAATTGTTGGGTGCGATCGCAAAAAAACACAACCTGCTTTTGGTTATTGATAATTGTTTTGCGACTCCATATTTGCAAAACCCGATTAAGTTTGGTGCAGATTTGGTAATTCATTCTGCAACTAAGCTAATTGATGGCCAGGGAAGGGTTCTGGGAGGAGTGACTGTTGGTAAAAAAGAACTGATAAGAGAAATTTACCTCTTTTCGCGTAATACCGGACCATCACTATCACCTTTTAATGCTTGGGTATTGTCTAAAAGTTTAGAAACCTTGGCGGTTCGGGTGGATCGTCACTGTGAAAATGCACTAAAATTAGCAGAGTTTTTAGAATCACATCCTAAAATAAACTGGGTGAAATACCCATTCCTAAAATCTCACCCACAATATGAAGTTGCCAAAAAGCAAATGAAAATGGGAGGTAATGTTGTTGCTTTTGAAGTAAAAGGAGGTGTACAAGGAGGTAAAACTTTTTTTAATAGTGTACAAATGTGTTCTCTGTCTGCCAATCTTGGTGATACCAGAACCATAATTACACATCCCGCTTCAACAACACATAGTAAACTAGCCGATGAAGACAAGCTTGTTGTAGGGATTACAGATGGAATGGTGCGTTGTTCTGTAGGATTAGAGCATATCGATGATGTTATATCGGATATAGAACAAGCATTAGAAAAAATATAGAAGCTATAAAACTTCTTGTAGTATTGAAATAAAATGAAAAATGCTCTGAAAATTAATTTTTCAGAGCATTTTTTTGATGAAAATTAATTTTTACGGTTATATAAAATGACAACGCCCGTTTGACATGCATGTACCTGCATCACAAAATAAACGTACTCCACCTCTCCAGGTGCAACATTGATATCCGTTTTGATAACAACCAAAACCTCTTGCTCCCGAACCAGAGATTGAACTTTGTTCGGTTTTACTTAATAAGGAAACTCCTTTTAAATTTAAAATTTTTTTCATAAAATAATTTGTTTTAAGAATACACACAATATCCATTAGGTAGGCATTGTCCTACATCACAGAAATTTCCGTTACCGGTTTCTCTACAGCACTGATTTCCGTTTTGAAAACAAGGAGTCCCGCTGCGCGAACCCAAAATTTGACTTTGATCATTTTTACTTAATAAGGTAACTCCTCTTAAGTTTAAAACTTTTTTCATAATGTAATTTGTTTTAAGAATGAATAGAATTGCACCTTTAAATCGGGGTATTATTGGTTAAATGAACAATTCTATAGATTTAGTTTCTCAAATTTAAAATTTGAATATAGGATATAGACCCCCGTAAACAGGGGAATATGTATTTTTGATTATAAAAACAGGTTTTAGGAAAATGAGCAAATAAAAAAACTGAGGAATTCCTCAGTTTTTTTATTCAAAGAATTTAGAAGCTTATAGCCTTATTTTTTTGTCAGAGTAAAAATTTGACTTCCGGTAATTTCAAAAGTAATTCCTTGTTGTTCTACCGTTTCTTTGATGTCTTTTTTTATACTCATGGTTTGTGCTGTTAATGCAATAATATCAAAAGACGCGTCTTTTTCGGCAACAGTAGTAATTAATTTGGTTCCATCTATTTTCCACTCCCCAGCTCCAATAAAATCTGGAATTGATTCTTCATAATCAATAGATTGTGTAGGGATAGTTATTTTTGCTACTAATGTAAACCCTCCAGAGCTAATAAAAGTATTGGGTTTATCGGCATCAGAAACTTCTGTAAAAGTTGCTTCTGCAGTATAATCTTTACCCGATATAGAATAACTACCACTCACAGGTATGTTTTCAATAGTAGCAGTAACTTTTCCATTTTCAGATTTGACATCCGAAAGACTCCACTCACCAGGGATTAAGGATTGATCAATTTCAATTGGAGAATCATCATCGTTGTTACAAGAAACAAATAGTAAGGTACTTGCTAAACATAAAAGCATTGCAAATCTTTTCATTTTGATTATGTATTTTGGGTTAATATTACTTTTATCAACGAGTTAGAAATTCACATATTGTCATTTTTTCTAGACGAAATCTCTTTTTATGTGATTTTTAAGGATAATTAATAAAAGTTTAATAGGATGTTCTTCAATAAATTATCTAATGATTCTGGGATTGATTTAATAATCTACTAAGTTACTAGGGTTTTTGTTGAAAATATCATAATTCTTATGATTTTCTACAAGAACTTTTGAGATTTTTATGCTATAAACAAAATATTATATATACATTTGTTTAATAATCTACTATTCCGATAGGGTAATAGAGTTTTAGAAAAAAAATGATTTTAGATCAAATGATATTAGATAAAGTGGCTACGCAGAAAACAACGTATCAGGATGATAAAACCTCTGAGAAACCAATACGTAGTATCGCAAAAGCAGTAAGCTGGAGAGTCGTGGGTACATTAGATACATTAATAGTGTCTTATGTGTTAACAGGAGAGATTGCTCTTGCTACTTCGATTGCATCTATTGATTTTGTGACAAAAATGATTCTGTATTTTTTTCACGAAAGAATTTGGAATCGTATTAAATGGGGAAAATAATTGCTATAGTAGAAAAACAAGTATTGTAGGCTATGAGTTTAACAGAAAAAGAAATAGAAAAATTAAATAAATCTCTAAAGGATAAAACACCTTTAGAAATTGCGCAATGGGCAGTTTTAAATGCGAAAACTCCGGTTGTAACTACTAATTTTAGACCATATGAGGTTGCAATTCTTAATATTTGCTCAAAAGCATTGTCAGATATTCCGGTAATATGGTGTGACTCTGGATACAATACTCCAAACACCTATAGACATGCCGAAGAGGTTATTGATATGCTAGGACTGAATGTTAAATTGTATGTTCCTAAACAGACCACAGCACATAGAGATGTAACTATGGGAATTCCGGATATTGATGATCCCAAACACAAAATTTTTACAGAACAAGTAAAATTAGAACCATTTAGAAGAGCAATGTCTGAATTTACTCCTGATGTTTGGTTTACAAACCTAAGGAAAGGACAAACGGCACTTAGAGATTCGCTGGATATTGTAAGTATGGGTAAAGATGGAATTTTAAAAGTAAGTCCATTTTACTATTACAATGATGAAGAGTTAGATGTGTATTTAGAAGAACATAAATTACCTAACGAATTTAAATATTTTGATCCAACTAAAGTATTGGAAAATAGAGAGTGTGGATTACATACTAACTAATAAAATACGAAAAAGATAAGAATGGAAATACTAGAAAAGAAAATAGAACAATTAGAAGGGACGGCAGGAAATCTGGCTGGAGCATCTGTTCTTAAGGTAAATCCTTTGGAGAGTGAAGCAATTTATATTTTTAGAGAAGTAGTAGCACAGTTTGAAAAACCAGTATTGCTTTTTTCTGGAGGAAAAGATTCTATTACTTTAGTGCGATTGGCCCAGAAAGCATTCTATCCAGGAAAAATTCCTTTCCCTTTATTACATATCGATACGGGGCATAATTTTCCCGAAACTATAGAATTTAGAGATCGATTAGTTAAAGAATTAGGGGTAGAACTTATTGTTCGCAATGTTCAGGATTCTATAGATCAAGGTAAGGTTATAGAAGAAAAAGGAAAATATGCTAGCCGTAATAGTTTACAAACTACCACACTTTTAGATGCTCTGGAAGAATTTAAGTTTGATGCAGCTATTGGTGGAGCTCGTAGGGATGAAGAAAAAGCCAGAGCCAAAGAACGTATATTCTCTGTTAGAGATGATTTTGGTCAATGGGACGAGAAAAACCAACGTCCTGAATTGTTTGATCACCTTAACGGAAAAATTGATTTAGGCCAAAATGTAAGAGTGTTCCCAATTAGTAACTGGACAGAATTAGATGTATGGAGCTATATCCAAAAAGAAGGAATCGAAATTCCGTCTATATATTTTGCTCATACCCGTAAAACATTTGTGAGAGATGGGATGATTTGGTCTGCCGAAGATGGTGTTGTGTATAGAGAAGATGATGAAGTGGTAGAAGAAAGAATGGTGCGTTTTAGAACTGTTGGTGATATGTCATGTACCGCAGCAGTCCTTTCTGATGCAATCACTATAGATAAAGTAGTATCAGAGATCAGAGAATCTACAATTTCAGAACGAGGAGCTCGTATCGATGATAAACGATCAGAAGCTGCGATGGAAAAACGAAAACAACAAGGATATTTCTAAAATTAGTTGCTGGTTATTAGTTTTCTAATGATTAGTGAGAATATAAATTAAGGATCAAAATAATTGGTGATAGTATTGGTAAAGGAATCTTTTATAAGTCATAAAAAAGACCTTCAACAAAAAACTATTAACCATCAACCAAAATAAGATGGATGTATTAAAAATAGCAACAGCAGGAAGTGTAGATGATGGTAAAAGTACCTTGATCGGTCGTATTCTATATGATACAAAATCATTAACGACAGATAAATTAGAAGCAATTGAAACCAGAAGTAAAGCCAATGGTTTTGATTATTTAGATTTTTCGTTGGCTACAGATGGATTAGTAGCCGAACGTGAACAAGGGATTACTATTGATGTTGCTCATATCTACTTTTCTACAAAAACCAAAAGTTATATTATAGCCGATACCCCTGGGCATATTGAATATACCAGAAATATGGTTACAGGAGCATCGACATCACAAGCCTCTATCATTTTGGTAGATGCTCGTAAAGGTGTAATAGAACAAACCTATCGTCACTTTTTTATCAATAACCTGTTAAGAGTTAAAGACGTGATTGTAGCAGTTAACAAAATGGATTTGGTAGATTTTTCTCAGGAAAAATATGAAGCTATTAAAGCTGATTTTGAAACATTGATCGAAAAAAGTGACTACAAAGAACAGAATATAACATTTATCCCGGTAAGTGCATTGCAGGGCGATAATGTGGTAGATAAATCTGAGAATACCCCATGGTATACCGGGCAAACTTTACTAGAACACTTAGAGAAATTAGATGCGCAGGATGTATATGAAAAAGCTCAGGTACGTTTTCCTATTCAAACGGTAATTCGTCCTAAAAAAGATGAGTTTCATGACTTTAGAGGATATGCAGGTAAATTATACGGAGGCGACCTTTCTGTTGGAGATGAAGTAACAATTTTACCTTCATTAACTACGTCAAAAGTAAAAGAAATTTACTTCTTTGATCAGAAATTTGATACCGCAGGTAGAGGAAGTTCTTGTACTATTACTTTAGAAGATGATGTAAATGTAAGTAGAGGAGATATGATTGTAAAATCATCAGAGAAGCCTCGGGTAGAAAAACAACTCACAGCAACAGTATGCTGGATGGACAGTAAAGACCTAAATCCAGGAACAAATTACTTTATACAAAGTGGAAGTAATAGAATTCTAGCAAAAGTGAAAAGTATAAACGGAACCATAGCAACCGATTTTTCTGGAGACGATACTTCAAAAAATGCTTTGAGTTTAAACGAAATAGGAAAAGTTCAGATACAGTTGAGCAAACCTTTAGCAGTTGATTCTTATAGCAAGAATAAAGCTTCAGGATCATTTATATTAATAGATTCACAAACCAATACTACTTCAGGAGTTGGTTTTATAGAATAAATATAAGCCATTCTTTATAGGAAGAAAACAAGAAATTAGAATCATAAAACCATCATACAAAAGTCATAACTATGACCTTTTTTAAAGGCAGAAATACGAAAAAAGATGCAAAGTTTTAGAACCGAAATAGAAAACCCAATTGTTCAAAAAGATGTTATAGAATTAGCTAATAAAATTGAGCAATTCCATAAGGGTAAGATTGATGAAGAGAAGTTTCGTAGCCTTCGTTTGGCACGTGGTGTATATGGCCAACGCCAGGAAGGGGTGCAGATGATTCGTATTAAGTTACCCTATGGTAAAGTGTTGAGTAATCAACTAAGACGTATTTGCGAAGTTTCTGATGAGTATTCCAGAGGAAGATTGCATATCACGACACGCCAGGATATTCAGATTCATTATGTAGATTTAAATAGAACCCCAGAACTTTGGGCAGAGTTAGAAAAAGATGATGTAACGTTAAGAGAAGCTTGTGGTAATACAGTACGTAATGTAACCGCATCAGAAACTGCCGGAATTGATCCAAAAGAACCTTTTGATGTATCACCTTATGCAGATGCATTATTTCGTTTCTTTTTAAGAAACCCTATCTGTCAGGAAATGGGACGTAAATTCAAAGTTTCTTTTTCAGGAACCGAAGAAGATACCGGACTATCCTACATGCATGATTTGGGCTTTATTGCTAAAATTGAAAATGGAGTTAGAGGATTTAAAGTAATGCTAGGTGGTGGATTAGGGTCGCAACCAAGACATGCAGATGAGTTGTATAATTTCTTGCCATCAGAAAAAATTATTCCTTTGATGGAAGGAGTTTTGAGGATTTTTGATCGCCATGGGGAACGAAAAAGTAGAGCCAAGGCAAGAATGAAGTTTCTACTTAAAGACATAGGAGTTGAAGCGTTCAAAGAATTAGTAGAAGCAGAACAAAACGCAATAGAACAGAAAACTGTTGTAATTGATGCAGAAGCATATAAAACTTCAGTTCCGGTTGAAGTTGAAGCACCTCAAGTAGAAATCAAAAACCAAAAAACCTTTGATCTGTGGAAATCTACCAATGTAGTAGCACAAAAACAAGAGGGGTACGTAGCCATAGGTGTCAAAGTACTATTAGGGGATTTTTATACTGATAAAGCTAGATTACTAGCAGATTTAGTTGAGAAATATGCGGCAGGAGAAATAAGATTATCATTGCGCCAGAATATTTTGATCCCTTTTGTAAAAGAAGATATAGTACCGTTTTTCTATCAAGAATTAGAAAAATTAGGATTTGTAGAATCTGGTTACAATAAAGCAGTAGATATAACCGCTTGCCCAGGAACAGATACCTGTAATCTAGGAATTGCAAGTAGTACAGGTATTGCCGAGGAACTAGAACGAGTAATCAAGACAGAATACCCTCAATATCTTGAAAAAGAAGATTTGGTGATCAAAATTAGTGGATGTATGAATGCTTGCGGGCAACATAATATGGCAAATATTGGTTTTCAGGGAATGTCTGTGCGTACTAAGGATAAATTAGTTGCACCTGCATTACAAGTCTTATTAGGAGGAGGAAACTTAGGAGATGGTAATGGTCGTTTTGCGGATAAAGTAGTAAAAATACCAAGTAGAAGAGGGCCAGAAGCATTACGTAGAATTCTTAATGATTTTGAAGCAAATGCTAACGGTAAAACTTTTATAGACTATTATACTAAGCAAGGAGAAAAGTATTTCTATGATTTTCTTACCGATTTATCTAATGTAGATAGTCTTACTCAAGAAGATTTTATTGATTGGGGAACAGAAGAGAATTATGTAAAGGCAATCGGAGTAGGAGAATGTGCAGGAGTAGTTATAGATTTAATAGCTACTTTGTTCTTAGAAAGTGAAGAGAAAATAGAAAATGCGAAAATATCTTTTGAGAATGAAATATACTCTGATGCTGTATATCATGCATACAGCTCATTAGTTAATTCTGCAAAAGCATTATTATTAGCCGAAAACAAAAAAACAAATACACATGCAGGAATCATTCGTCAGTTTGACGAAGAATTTGTCGCAAGCGGAAAAGTACAATTAGAAGGAACATTTGCAGACTTGATTTATCAACTTCAAAAAAATGCACCCACTAGAGATTTTGCAGTAGATTATATAAAAAATGCAGAGCAGTTTTTGCAAAAAGTGCAGGAGTTTAGAGCTGTTGAAGTAGAAAATGCATAAAGAAAATAATGAATAGTAAAACACCAAAATTAACAGTAGTAGGAGCAGGCCCGGGAGATCCGGATTTGATCACTCTTAAAGCAATTAAAGCTTTAGAGTCTGCAGATGTGGTGTTATATGATGCACTCATTAATGAAACCTTATTGGGTTACGCGTCTAAAGCAGAGAAGATATTTGTTGGTAAAAGAAAAGGATGCTATGCATATCAACAAGAACAGATTAATGAATTAATAGTAAGTAGAACCAAGAGCCATGGGCATGTAGTGCGATTAAAAGGAGGAGATCCTTTTATTTTTGGACGTGGAGCAGAAGAGATTGATTATGTACAACAGTTTGATGTAGAAACCAATATGGTTCCGGGTATATCATCATCTTTAGCTGTTCCAGCATATCAGGGAATCCCATTAACAAAAAGAGGATCCTCAGAAAGTTTTTGGGTGATTACAGGAACTACAAAATCCCACAAATTATCACAGGATATATGCCTGGCAGCAAAATCAAATGCAACTGTGGTAATTTTGATGGGAATGAGTAAGTTGAATGAAATAGTTAGTATCTTTGCTGCCGAAAATAAGCAAGATACCCCAGTAGCTATTATCCAAAACGGAACCACAGAAAAAGAGAAGTTTGGATACAGTACAATAGAGAATATTGAGGAAGTAGTTTTAGAAAAAGAATTATCCTCACCAGCAATTATTATAATAGGGGAAGTGGTAAACCAACGAGTTCGACTAGCTTCGATTTATAATGAAGTTCGAGAAGAAATTGTATCTTAATAGTTTGGGACTAGCTTAAAGATGAAAGAAAGAAACAATTTATATCCAGTTTTTTTAAAGGCTGCAAACCTTGAAACCCTTATCGTAGGAGGAGGAAATGTAGCAGAAGAAAAACTTACGTTCTTATTAAAATCCAGCCCAGATGCTAAGGTGACTATAGTATCATCAATGTTTAGAGAAGGTACAATAGCATTAGCGAATAAGTTTGGAGTGGAAATGATACATAAAAAATATCACAAACGTTTTCTCAAAGGAAAACATATTGTGATTGCTACCACAGATGTTCCTAAAGTTAATATGCAGGTGTATAAAGATTGCAGGAAACGAAGTATACTGGTTAATGTAGCAGACAATCCGCCATATTGTGATTTTTATATGGGTGCGATTGTAACCAAAGGCAATGTAAAAGTGGCAATCTCTACTAATGGGAAATCACCAACTACAGCCAAACGATTACGTCAGTTTTTTGAGGAAGCGATCCCTGAAAATATTGATGATTTAGTTAAAAATTTAAACGAGTACAGAAAAACAATAAAAGGTAATTTTGAAGAAAAAGTGGAGACACTAAACGAATTTACCAAAGGATTAATAGGAAAAAAAGAAGTTGAAAAATGATCAAGACTGATATTTTAATAATCGGAGCGGGACCAACAGGACTATTTACTGTTTTTGAAGCAGGATTACTGAAGTTAAAGACGCATCTTATTGATGCCTTACCACAACCAGGTGGGCAATGCTCAGAAATATATCCCAAAAAACCAATATATGATATTCCTGGTTTTCCAGAAATACTTGCAGGAGAATTGGTAGATAACCTAATGGAGCAAATAAAACCTTTTAAGCCCGGGTTTACTCTAGGAGAAAGAGCAGAAACTATCGAGAAATTAGAAGATGATACTTTTTTGGTAACTACCAATAAAGGAACGCAACATAATGCACCGGTAGTTGCAATTGCAGGAGGATTAGGTTCTTTCGAGCCTCGTAAACCACCGATCCCAAATATTGCAGATTTCGAAGATAAAGGAGTAGCGTATATCATACGTGATCCAGAAGTATATAGAGATAAACGAGTTGTAATTGCAGGAGGAGGAGACTCTGCTTTAGATTGGTCAATTTTCTTGGCAGATGTGGCCAGTGAAGTAACTCTAGTGCATAGACGAAACGAATTTCGTGGAGCTTTAGATTCGGTAGAAAGAGTAGCAGAACTTTCTAAATTGGGAAAAGTAAACCTGATTACTGAAGCTGAAGTAAAAGAATTGAAAGGTGATGATCACATTACAGCGGTTGGTATAAAACATAAAACAAAAGGTGAAATTATTTTAGATACAGATTACTTCATCCCGTTATTTGGATTATCCCCAAAATTAGGACCAATAGGAGATTGGGGATTAGAGATCGAAAAAAATGCGATCAAAGTAGATAATTCATACGATTACCAAACTAATATCCCGGGAATTTACGCTATTGGCGATGTAAATACATATAAAGGAAAACTAAAACTAATTCTTTCTGGTTTTCATGAAGCAGCCATTATGTGTCAGAGCGCTTATCAAAGAATCTTTCCGGATAAAAAGTATGTGATGAAATATACAACCGTTGGTGGAGTAGAAGGATTTGATGGAACTAAAAAAGAAGCTAAAAAAGAAGTAGTAAAAGCTATTAATTAGAAAAGAGTTTATTTTTAAAATAAAACAGGTGTATATCGAAAAATTGATTTTCGGTATACACCTGTCCTTTTTTAGAACCCTATGAACAAAGGTTAAATTGCTTCAATATCTCATTTAACGTTATTAAAAATGGTATAATAGATTACAAAACAGGTTGTACTTCTATGAAATGATGTGTTTTGTAGAAAAAAATTTTAAACCCTATTTTTTTTCTTTACCTATGGTTCTAATTTTTTTTAAACGTTCTTATGAAAAAGCTATTTTCTATTCTTTCGATTGTTTTTGTGTTAATTGCTTGTAAAAATAAAGCTGAAACTGAAAAAAATGTAATTACTAAAAACAAAATACCTGTTTATGCATGGGCGCATCTACCCGAAAATGCATCAGATGAAGAATTAAAAAAACAATTTCAGGAATTAAAAAATAAAGGAATAGATGGTTTAATGTATTCTGCAGGTCACGATCCTTTAACTTATAAAAGGGTTGGTGAAATTGTAAAAGAAACAGGTATGGAGTTTCATGCATGGATACCTACCATGATACAAAACTCTAATCCAAAATTAAAACCAGAATGGTACGCCATTAATCGAAATGGTGAATCTGCATATGATAAACCAGCATATGTTTCGCACTACCAGTTTTTATGCCCTAATAAAGATGAAGTGTATGATTTTCTTAATAGCCTATACAGTAGTGTTGCTGATGTAGAAGAAGTAGATGGAATTCATCTAGACTATATCCGGTTTCCAGATGTGATTTTGGCAAAAGGATTATGGGAAAAATATAACCTGGTAATGGATAAAGAATATCCTCAATTTGATTATTGTTACTGCGATAAATGTGTCCATGATTTTAAAACATTATCAGGCATAGATATTAAAGACGTTGAAGATCCTTCGCAAGTAGGAGAATGGAAACAATTTCGTTATGATTTGATAACTAAAATGGTGAATAGATTGGCAGATGTAGTACATGACAAAAATAAAGTGATTAATGCGGCAGTGTTTCCCGGGCCAAATTCTATTGCCAAAAAACTAGTCAGACAAGAGTGGAATACATGGAATTTGGACGCGTTTTTCCCTATGAATTATAATGATTTCTATCTGGAAGATACAAAATGGATTGGCGAGCTAACAAAAGAAGAAGTAACTGCTGTTAATAGTAAGAAACCTGTTTATAGTGGTTTATTCATTTGCCCGAAACCAAAAAATAAAGCAAATGAAGCAGACCCCGAAAATCATGGATTATTACCCGAAGAATTAGGAGCTGCAATTATTGAATCTATTCAAAATGGAGCCACTGGTATTTGTTTATTTACACCAAATAGGATGACAGATGCACATTGGGAGGTCTTGCAAAAAACAATTAATAAAGATTTTTAAATATGAGAATTGCATCAATAGATATTTTTAGAGCTTTAACAATGGTTTTAATGATCTGGGTAAATGACTTCTGGACACTTACAGATATTCCTAAGTGGCTTCAACATGCGACTGCTAGTGAAGATTATATGGGGTTTTCTGATATTATTTTTCCGTTGTTTTTATTTATTGTTGGCCTTAGTATTCCTTATGCAATCGAAAATAGACTTGCTAAAAAAGAAAGTAAAACTTTAATAGCAAAGCATATAATTATAAGATCTTTTTCATTGCTGTTAATTGGTTTTTTTATGGTAAACTATGAAACAGCTCACCATGAAAGCATTCTTATTGGAAAATATTTTTGGGGTTTACTTATGGCCTTGGCAGTACTATTAATTTGGATGAATTGGAAAAAAAGCCCAATTCAAAAAAAATGGCATATCTATTTTCAGGCCTTAGGAATTATTATACTTATTTTTTTGGCAGTTATATACAATGGAGGTCCTCAAGGAGAAAATTGGATGAAAATACATTGGTGGGGTATTTTAGGACTTATCGGTTGGGCTTATGCTATAAACGGGTTAATTTACCTATATAGTAAAAGGAACATTACGATAATGGTTATTTTATGGGTGATTTTTAACCTGCTCTCTATATTGAATCAGACCGATAAGCTAATTTTCGAAAATGATAATATTACTTTTTTCTCTACATTATATACAGGTACTATTCCCGCATTTACTACTGCTGGTATTGTAGCAACATTAATATTTAAAAAGTTATCAGGAACAAACATAAAATGGCGATATATAAGTTTAATAGGATTAGGAGTACTACATGTTATTTATGGAATAGCAACCAGACCATATTGGGGTATTTCTAAAATACAAGGAACACCATCTTGGTTAGCTATCTGCACAGGAATAGGTTTTCTTATGTTTGCAATGTTGTATTACATCACAGATGTAAAAAAACAAACTAGTTGGGCAAAGATAATTGCTCCGGCAGGTACAGCAACATTAACATGTTATATGATCCCTTATTTTTTGTATCCAATGTATGCCATTACCGATATTAAATTCCCTGATATTTTGAACTCTTCTGGCTTAGGGCTGTTTATATCTTTTATCTTTTCTTTATTAGTAGTCGTTTTTACAGGCTGGTTAGAACAAAAAAAATATAAGCTAAAACTGTGATATCTTCTTTTTTTGCTCTATTTCTTTAGTATAATAATGATGAAAGGTAGATGATAGTATTGATTTTATTTTTTTTATTAATAGACACTTTTTTTATTGGTTTAGTTTTTATAAAATAGATGTTAATAAATGATTATTATTTGAATGATTTTTTATAAGATTCAGTATATTTGATCCTTCAAAATCTTCATAATTACTGGTTTAAAAAAACGAGATACGACTCTTAGATAAAATACGCTAAACAATTTAAAATAAAAAGTAAAAGACCTTAAATAAAATCGGTAAGGTCTTTGATTATATTTGTAAACAGAAATAAAAAGATATGTCAGATGTTACCATAAAAATAAAAGATAGAGAAGGTGTAGTACATGAGATACAAGCACCTACAGATATGGCTATGAATTTAATGGAAGTTTGTAAAGCTTATGAATTACCAGTAGAAGGAACCTGTGGGGGAATGGCCATGTGTGCTTCTTGTCAATGCTATATTTTATCTGATCACGAATTACCAGAAATGGGACAGGATGAAGATTTGATGTTAGCAGAAGCCTTTTATGTAGAGGATAATAGTAGATTAGGATGTCAAATCCCAATTACTCCCGAGTTAGATGGATTAGAAATAGAATTGGCCCCGGAGTCTTAATTAATATTATTCTCCCAGGATTTTAATAGATTCTTTTTTGGGTTTTTTAATTCTAACGGTAATTTTTTGATATTCCCAGTTAGCTCCTTTTTTATAGGCTACGATATCTAGTTTAGCTTTTCCTTTGGTGCCTCTAATTCCAACAGTTAATGCAATTGAAGTGTTGTGATTTGAATATTCGACTTCTCCTTCTAGTAACCGAAAGAAATCTATAGGAGATAGTTCACCTAATTTTTCAATAACACGATCGTTTTTTTTAGCTATTTCAAGAGCATTTCCTGTAAGATTAGGTTGAACATAAACAGATCCATATCTAAATGCAGCATTGCCAGTCATCATAAAAAACACAAATATACAAACAGCCATCCCTATCGTAGGGAGTGTCCATTTCCAATTTCGATTCCACCAACTTTTTTTAGAAATTAATTCGTTCATGATATCTAATAGTATTGTTGTTAAGCTCTTTTTTATAAAGACCCCTTGTCAAATAAATTTGTTGCAAATAGCAATGGATAACTATTCATTATAGTATTAAAAAAGATAAAAATTAAAAACTGGTATTCGAAATTCCTTTTGGTTAGATTATAAGGTGATTATTGAAGTTATGCCGAAATGTATATAGTGCTACAGCTTTTTGTTTTTTAACGAAAAAGCCAAGTTGTTTTTGTCAACTTGATCCAAGTGTTCTTTTATCCATAATTCTGCTTTGATTAGAGAGTTAAAATGTTTTCTGTTGATAGAAAAAAAATAATTTTCTAAATCAAAATTAAGTTTAGCGGTCTCATTATAAGTTACTACAGCAGTTGCTATAAGATTTGTTAATTGACCTTCTATTAAATTAGCATCGGTAGGAATAACAGCATAATTATTTACCTTATTAACAATAAGTCCAAATGGTGTTGTGTTTCCGTAGTGAGTATGTTTAGTAGTCATAACCTCCTTTAGAGATTCAAAAGAAACTGTTACACCTTCTGCATATTCGACAACTACAAAATTATCAAAATAATAAAAATCTCCTATAGCGAGAGAATAAGATGTTACAATATTTTTTGACAATGGAGAATCCTGTAAGTACATGTTTTCGAATAATTGATCTCTTAAATATATAAAAATAAATTCATTCTATTTGTTTTAAAAAATATTCCAAATTATCAGATATGTTCTTGTTATAAAGAAACGTTTATTTAAGTCAGAAATGATATTATTATCTGTGAGAATGATTACATATTTGAGGGGGTGTTTTCCTTTGGAAATAAATGTATTTCCCTATTGTAAAATGGGGTTTTTGCCTTTGTTTTTAAGTTTGTTTAAGTAGTATTTTTGAAGCTATAGTTTAATCTATGAGTTTTTAAGGATTAAAAAATAATATTGAGGTATTTCCTGATAATTGCTATAGCAGAATATAGAATAGAAAACACACAAAAACAATATGTTATGAAAGCAAAGACTTTTCGACTGAATTTAAGTTTTTTGACTCTTTTAATAGCAAGTATGTTATTATTTACAAATTGCGAAAAAGAATCAATTGTAAACGAAGAATTAAATACATTAAATGCAGAACAAGAAGAATTCCTCACTAAAGCAAAAGAGAATTATTTGAAGGAAAACGGAATCAATATTGATATCATAGATATCGATTGGTGTTCTATTATACCAAATTTGTCTGGGTATTATTATGCTAATGATGGAGGGCATTATTATGTTAGACATATTGGAAATAAGGTGTACTGGTTTGGAGAACATCCATCAGGTATTTGGGCCAATGTTTTTAAGGGTACCGTTAGTGGTAAAATAATTACCGGAAGTTTTTATGATGTGCCTAAAGGTAAAATAGCAGGAAGTGGAAGTTTAACATTGTCTATAGGTTGTTTTGGAAGCGGTTTTACCAAAATATCCGGGAGTAATTTTGGGGGTTCAGTTTGGACAAAAACCGTAAGGCCTTCGCATCTCCCTCGTCCACGTCAGGCAGGATTTGGAGTTGTGAATGATAGCAATAATATTACTGGTCGATGGGTTGGCGATGATGGAGGTATTTACTATGTCAGACAAATAGGTAATAGGATTGTTTGGTTTGGAGAACGCAATTTTGTAAATGGTCGCCCTACATGGTCCAATGTTGCCTGGGGGAGTCGTTTCTATAGCCAGTTATGGTTAGATTGGGTTGATGTTCCTAAAGGGAATACAAATAGCGGTGGAATTCTAAGAGGATTTGTCGAAGGGCCAAATTATATCTCTCTAGGGCATAATACAGGAGGTTTTGGAGGCTCAGAGCTTCGAAGGTAATATAAATATATACATGTAGAATAGAGATTACCCTTTTGGGTAATCTTTTTTTGTTAATACGAGGTGAAATTGATAAATAAACTTGCATAACAAAAGGCTATGTCTTTTATTTGCACTTAAATTAACAGCAATTGCTGTTTAGTTCATATATATTTTAATTGTTATCGAGAAAGGTGGAGGGAATAGACCCTGTGAAACCTTAGCAACCCTTTATCCTGTAAAGAAGGTGCTACATTCTATCCGTCGTAACGGTATAGATAACCAAAACTCATAGTTCAGCTATGTTTTCCATTTATTTTTCTTGATACACTATTCTTTACTTAAATAAAGAATTAGATAATGTTTTGTTTTTCCAGTGTTTGGTTTATACTTAGTATAGATTACAGTTGGAATACACAAAATAATATTTGATAATTGATGAAAGACATATACAAAATACTAGAAGAGAGAATCCTTGTGCTTGATGGAGCTATGGGAACCATGCTGCAAAGGCATAAGTTTACAGAAGAAGATTTTAGAGGAGAACGATTCAAGGACTGGCCTACTCCTGTACAAGGTAATAATGATTTGTTGAGTATTACCCAACCTGAAGCAATAAAAGAAGTACATCGACTTTATTTTGAAGCTGGAGCAGATATCGTAGAAACCAATACTTTTTCGGGAACAACCATAGCTATGGCAGATTATGAAATGGAAGATTTAGTCTATGAACTAAATTATCAGTCAGCAAAAATTGCCAAAGAAGTAGCAGATGAGTTGACCGAAAAAGAACCACATAAACCTCGTTTTGTAGCAGGATCTATTGGCCCAACAAATAGAACAGCAAGTATGTCTCCAGATGTAAATGATCCAGGATATAGGGCAGTAACTTTTGATGAATTAAGAATCGCTTATAAACAACAGGTTGAAGCACTATTAGATGGAGGTGTAGATATTTTATTGGTAGAAACCATTTTCGATACATTAAATGCCAAAGCAGCACTTTTTGCAATTGAAGAGGTAAAAGATGAAAGAAATATCGATGTTCCAATTATGGTAAGTGGTACAATAACAGATGCAAGTGGTAGAACATTATCAGGCCAAACTGCAGAAGCATTTCTAATTTCACTATCTCATATTCCGATGTTGTCTGTTGGATTTAATTGTGCATTGGGAGCAAATCAATTAACTCCTTATTTAGAAGTTTTAGCTCAGAAAGCAAGTTTTGGAATATCTGCACATCCTAATGCCGGACTGCCAAATGCGTTTGGAGAGTATGACGAAACACCAGAACAAATGGCAGAACAGATTAAAGAATACATGGAAAAAAACTTAGTAAATATTATAGGCGGTTGTTGTGGGACTACTCCAGAACATATCAAAGCAATAGCAGATTTAGCAAGAGATTATAAACCAAGAAAGTTGACTGTTGATAGTTTTTAGTTGATAGATTATGGAGTATAAAGAGTTAGAAGTTTGGAAGGAGTCAAGAATATTAGTTAATAATCTTTATGAAATTACAAAAACGTTTCCTAAGGATGAATTATATGGATTAACAAATCAAATGAGAAGAAGCGCGATTTCAATACCGTCAAATATCGCTGAGGGATGCGGAAGAAGAACTTCTGCAGATACACTTCAGTTTTCACATATTTCAAGAGGTTCATTGTATGAATTAGAAACACAATCATATTTGGCTTTGGATCAAAATTATTTTGAAATAAAACAGCATCAGATTCTGTTAGCCCAAATTTTAAAATGTAAAAAGTTATTAAATGGATTTATCAACTATTATAAAAACCTATAAGTTATGATAGAAAATAAATCACAAAACCTATCAACCGACAACTCTAAACAATCAACCAGAAAGTACTTAAAGCTCTCTGGTCTGGAACCAATGATTGTTTCTGCTGAAACGAATTTTATTAATGTTGGAGAACGAACTAATGTAGCAGGGTCACGCAAGTTTTTGCGTTTGGTTAAGGAAGAAAAATTTGATGAAGCTTTAGATATAGCAAGGCATCAGGTAGAAGGAGGAGCACAGGTCATTGATATCAATATGGATGATGGCTTAATCGATGGTAAGGATGCAATGGTAAGATTTCTTAATCTTATAATGGCAGAACCAGATATTGCCCGAGTACCCATTATGATAGATAGCTCTAAATGGGAAATCATCGAAGCTGGATTGCAAGTAGTGCAAGGAAAATGTGTGGTAAATTCTATAAGCCTTAAAGAAGGTGAAGAAGAGTTTATATCACATGCAAAAGCCATAAAAAGATATGGTGCTGCTGTAATTATAATGGCATTTGATGAGGTAGGACAAGCAGATAATTATGAGCGTCGTATCGAAATCTCAAAACGGTCTTATGATATATTGGTTAACAGACTGAGTTTTCCACCAGAAGATATCATATTTGATTTAAATATATTTCCGGTTGCAACCGGAATGGAAGAGCATCGTAAAAATGCCATCGATTTTATTGAAGCCACACGATGGGTAAGAGAAAATCTGCCACACAGTAGTGTAAGTGGAGGCGTAAGTAATGTTTCGTTTTCTTTTAGAGGAAATAATACAGTTCGCGAAGCTATGCATTCTGTTTTTCTGTATCACGCAATCAAGGCCGGGATGAATATGGGAATCGTAAACCCGGCAATGCTAGAGGTATATGATGATATTCCCAAAGATCTTTTAGAACATGTAGAAGATGTAATTCTGGATCGAAGAGATGACGCTACCGAACGACTATTGGATTTTGCAGAAACGGTTAAAGGAACCAGTAAAGAGAGGGTGGTTGATCTTTCCTGGAGAGAAGAACCATTACAGGATAGAATTACAAGAGCCCTTGTGAAAGGGATTGATCAATATATAGTAGAAGATGTAGAAGAAGCAAGGCAAATAGCAGATAAACCCATAGAAGTTATAGAAGGAAATCTGATGACGGGAATGAATGTTGTTGGTGATCTTTTTGGATCTGGTAAAATGTTTTTACCTCAGGTAGTCAAATCCGCCAGAGTAATGAAAAAAGCAGTAGCGTATTTACTTCCATTTATTGAAGAAGAAAAGAAAAAGAATGCACTTTCTGGGGGGGTCGTAAAAGAAAATGATTCTAATGGCCGCATTTTAATGGCAACGGTAAAAGGTGATGTGCATGATATTGGTAAAAATATTGTTTCAGTAGTATTAGGATGTAATAATTATGAAATTGTAGACCTTGGTGTAATGGTTCCTCCTGATAAAATTATTCAGACGGCAATCGATGAACAAGTAGATATCATTGGATTAAGTGGCTTGATAACTCCATCTCTAGATGAAATGGTTCATCTAGCTAAAGAAATGGAACGCAAGAATTTCAATATTCCTTTATTGATTGGTGGGGCAACTACATCAAAAGCTCATACCGCAGTTAAGATCGATCCACAATATAAAAATGCAGTAGTACATGTTAATGACGCATCAAGAGCAGTAACAGTTGTTGGTGATTTATTGAATAAAAGAAGCAACCAAAAATATGTAGGTAATCTTAAAGAAGATTATGAAAAATTTAGAGATGGATTTCTAAAGAGAACAAAACAAAAAGAATATCTGAGTATCAAAGAGGCCAGAAAAAATAAATATGTAATTGATTGGCAAACCTCCGAAATTGTAACACCAAACAAACTAGGAGTTAAGGTTATAGAAGATTTTGATTTAAGAAAACTAGAACCTTATATCGATTGGTCACCATTTTTTAGATCTTGGGACTTACATGGTAAATACCCTGCTATTTTAACTGATACTGTAGTTGGTGAACAAGCTACATCCTTATTTAAAGATGCACGAGAATTATTAGAAAGAGTATTTGATGAAAAGTTATTAGGAGCCAAAGCTATTTATGGATTGTTCGAGGCTAATACGATAAATGATGATGATATTGAGGTATCTTCAGAAGAGGGAAGTTTTACATTTAGAACACTACGCCAGCAACTAAAAAAACATGCTGGTAAGCCTAATTTTGCTTTGTCTGATTTTGTTGCCCCAAAAGAAAGCGGAATTCAAGATTATATGGGATGTTTTTGTGTAACAACAGGTTTTGGAACGAAAGAACTTGCTGAAGCTTTTGAAGCTGATCACGATGACTATAATTCTATTATGATTAAGGCATTGGCAGATCGTTTAGCCGAAGCTTTTGCAGAATATTTACATAAAAAAGTACGTATAGAAGATTGGGGATATGCTAATGATGAATCATTAACCAATGAAGAATTAATAAAAGAAGCCTATAAAGGTATTCGACCTGCACCTGGATATCCGGCTTGCCCGGATCATCTCGAAAAGATAACGATTTGGGAATTACTTCGTGTTAAAGAACAAATCGGAGTAGAATTAACAGAAAGCCTGGCTATGTGGCCGGCAGCGTCTGTATCTGGATATTATTTTGCTAATCCCGAAGCTCGATATTTTGGATTAGGAAAAATGAAAGAAGATCAGGTAAAAGATTTTGCAGAACGTAAAGATGTAGATCTTGAGTATGCAAAGAAATGGTTGAGTCCTAATATAGTAGACTAAATAGATACAAGCCCAATGAGTATAAAAGATAGCATTAGAAAGTATGATGAGGTTTTTGAAGGAGAGCCATGGTTTGGAAATTCTATATTAAAATCACTAGAGCATATTCCTGCACTTTTTTGGGATAAAAAGCCAAAAAAAGTGTCGCACTCCATATCAGAACTAGTATATCATCTTATAGATTGGAGAGGGTTTGTTATCGAAAAACTAAAAGAAAATAGAGCTTTTGATATTGAATTAAACTCTGAAAAGGATTGGAGAAAAAATGTTTCAATACAAAATGAAAAAGAAAAGAAAAAAACTCTTGAAGAATTAGTTGAAACTCAAAATATAATATGCGAATTGCTATTAACAAAACCAGATTCATGGCTGAATGAACAAGTAGCTGGCCGTCAATATCGAAATGGATACATGGTAAATGGAGTGATACAACATGATATATATCATTTGGGACAAATCAATATGGTATATAGTCAATTAAAATAAAGAATAAGGTATTTTGTAAAAAAGAGACCTCATGTTAACACTTTGTAATACGATACAGAGATATTAAAAACATAAGTCTTAAAACACAGATAATGACAATTATCCTAATACCAAAAATGATAAACGAAGAATCAGGAATTATAGATTAGATGAAAGTAACAGATCACATAAAAAAAGCTAAAGAAAAAACATTATTTTCTTTTGAATTAATACCACCTCAAAAAGGAAGAAGCATACAAGAATTATATGATAATATTGACCCATTAATGGAGTTTAACCCTCCTTTTATTGATGTGACTACGTCTCGGGAGGAATTTATTTATATAGATAGAGAAGGGTTGTTAGATAAAAAACTAACCCGTATGCGACCAGGTACTGTAGGTATTTGTGCTTCGATTACTCATAAATATGATGTAGATACAATCCCTCATGTATTATGTGGTGGCTTTACCAAAGAAGAAACAGAATATTTATTGGTAGATTGTCACTATTTAGGTATTGAAAATGTAATGGCTTTACGTGGTGATGCAATGAAGGAAGAAAAATATTTTACCCCTACCAAAGGAGGGCACAGTTATGCCAATGAGCTGGTAGAGCAGATATTGAATATGAATAAAGGAAAATTTCTTCATGAAGTGATTGAAACGGATAACAAATCCGATTTTTGCATTGGAGTTGCCGGTTACCCAGAAAAACATATGGAAGCTCCTTCTGTAGATTCTGATATCAGAAGATTAAAAGACAAAGTAGATGCAGGAGCAGATTATGTAGTGACCCAAATGTTTTTTGATAACAAAAGATATTTTGATTTCGTGAAAAGAGCTAGAGAAGCAGGAATTAATGTACCTATAATCCCTGGGATTAAACCCGTAGCAGTAAAAAGACATTTACAATTATTACCTCAGGTTTTTAAACTGGATATGCCAGATGAATTGGTGAGAGCAGTAGAGCAATGTAAAACCAATAAAGAAGTTAGGGAGGTAGGAATCGAATTTGCAATACAACAGTCTAAAGAACTGATGGAGTATGGAGTTCCTGTATTACATTATTATTCGATGGGTAAATCTGATAATATTAGAAAAATTGCCGAAGGAGTATTTTAAAAAAAACCATTCTTTCTTAAATATAAGAGAACGGCAATTATTGCCAATTTTAAATTTATAATTTTAGTGTAACCCCTGCTAGATTAGGGTCTGGCAGGGTTTTTTATGAAGTGTAAACAGCGTAAAATAGTTGCTTTCTATCAGATTCACTGTTTACAGGGAACTTTTCATCCTGCACAAAACGGATTTTTACACCTGGATTACTGCAGTAATAGAAAAATACTCTAAAAACTTTAAACTAAAACAAATGAAAAATTTGAAATTCTTTGTTGTGCTATTCATCAGCGCAATAGTTGTGTCATGCTCTAAAGATGATGAAACTCTAACTCACGAAACTACAAACGCTACAAAAAGTAAGATCCTAGGTAAAGCAAAAAAAGCAGATGTTATCGATGGCAATATTGTATTCCCCGATTCTAATTTTAAAAAAGCACTACTTGAAGGTTATGTAGATACAAATAATGATAACGAAATCTCTATAGGAGAGGCTAAAAATGTAACATCACTTTATCTAGATTTTAAAAATATCTCTAACCTCTCGGGAATCGAATACTTTGTTAATTTAACCGATCTGAGTTGTAATTATAATCAACTTACTTCGTTGAGTGTGCATGAGAATGTTAAATTGAACTCTCTAAGTTGTAGTGGTAATCAATTCAGTACACTGGACGTAAGCAAAAATGTTAAGTTGAAAGATCTGGATTGTAGCAACAACCAACTTATTACGTTGGACATAAGTAAAAATATTGTGTTGAAAAATCTGGATTGTGGTTATAATAAAATTACAGCTCTGGATGTTAACCAGAATACGGCGTTGACTGGTTTGTTTTGTCAGGATAATCAAATTACTAATCTGGATGTAAGCAAACGTACAAGGTTAGGGTATCTGAATTGTGGTAGAAATAAGATCACAACACTAAATCTAAATAGAAACACATCACTACACTACTTGATTTGTTCAGATAATCCACTAAAAACGTTAGACGTAAGTAAAAATACAGCGTTAAATGTATTGTCTTGCTCTAACAATCAACTCACTACTTTAGATGTGACGAAAAATACAGCTTTAGGAACACTTCATTGTGATGGTAATCAACTTAGGTTATTGAATGTTAACAAAAATACAGCTTTAAAAGGGCTATATTGTTATAATAACAAGATTACTACACTGCATTTAGCCAAAAATAACAACTTACGTTATCTAAAATGTAATAATAATAAACTTCGTTACTTAAATATAAAGAACGGAACAAACGATAGGTTGATAAGAGCAGAGTTACAAGAGCAAGACAATCCTTATTTTAGTTGTATCCAGGTAGATGACCCTACTGCATCGTATTTAGATAAATGGAAAAAAGATGCAACCGTTAGTTATTCTAGTGCTTGCAGACGATAAGTATTATATCATAATACTCAATACAAAAAACCCTTGTAATAATGAATTTAAACTCACTATTACAAGGGTTTTGTTATAGGTTTAAATAAGTTAATCGAAATTCAAATTCTTGCAGAATCTAAATTTTCACATAAGTTACTGGCTACCTTATTTACAACCTTTTGTAGCAATGTGGTTAGATTTTTGTTTTTTAATTGTTTGATTTTTAGTGTGTTGTGTGTTTTTGGTGAAGCTGGGATAAAACCAAGCCTATCAGTGTTTGGAAACTTCGAAGGTCTATCATACTTTTGCCGGATGATAAAAAGGATTTATTTACTCATCTTTATCGTTCATTTTGGTACGTATGCACAGACAGAATCTAAAATACATTATACGCTGGATGTCAATAACTTTTATGGCACCATACTAAAACATAATCCCGATATTTCGCATTTAATTACGGGTCATCCATCTGGTGTGATTCTTTCCTTTCAGCGCAAAACATTTGGAGATGAAAAATGGCAACGATTATATAATTATCCCGATTATGGTGTTTCCTTTTTATATCAAGATATGGATAATGAATTTTTAGGAAAGCATTTAGGTCTGTTTGTTCATTATAATTTTTATTTCTTAAAAAGATATCTAAATCTTAGAATAGGTCAAGGAATCGGGTATAGTACAAATCCTTATGACGAAGATGATAATTATAGAAATGTAGCTCATGGTACACATTTATCCAGTGGAACTTATTTTTTATTACAAGCTAAAAAAGAGAACTTTTTTAAAGGTTTTGGATTACAAGCAGGCTTAGGAATTGTTCATTATTCTAACGGGAATTCTAAGGCACCAAATAAAAGCACAAATACATTGTTTTTAAATGCAGGAATAACGTATACATTAGATCAGGAAACCCCAGAATATGTAGCCAAGAAAGAAGGAGATCTTAAAGGAAGGGAGCCAATTGGTTACGGTTTTATTTTTAGAAGTGGAGTTAATGAAAGTGATGTAGTAGGATCAGGGCGGTTTCCTTTTTATACATTTGGAGGTTTTGTAGATAAGAGATTAAATAAAAAAAGTGCTATTAAGTTAGGAGCAGAAGTGTTTTTTTCTAAAGCCTTGGAACGTTATATAGATTTTAGAGCTACAGGAGGATTTAATGACGGAACTACCGGTGATGAAGATGCTAAACGAGTAGGGATGTTCCTGGGACACGAATTAAGAGTAAATAGAATTTCTGTACTTACACAGGTAGGGTACTATGTGTATTACCCTTACGATTTTGAAGGCCAAACGTACCTTAGAGCAGGAGTTCAATATTATTTTACTAAAAACATATTTGGGGCACTAACTGTTAGATCTCATGCTGCCAAAGCAGAAGCTATGGAGTTTTCGATAGGATATAGATTGTAAAAAATACTGCTATGAAATGAGTCATAACAATTGAGTGGATATCAATCAAGATGTTAAATGGCGAATTCCATCTGACAACTAAAAAACAATAAAAAAGAACAGATGAATCTTAATGTAAGTTTAAAAAAACAAAATGTTGGACTTGACATGTCGAAGTCTTTTTTAAAATATATAGTAGTTGGGGTATGGGTAGTATTGTTTTTGTTTGGCTGTGATTCTGAAAATGCGTCAGATTGTTTTCAAAGAACAGGAACAATAGTTAGAAAAGAAATTGAAGTTACTGATTTTACACGTATTTTGGTGAATCCAAATGTAGAACTAATCGTAAAAGAAGGTGCGACTACTTCTGTAATTATTGAAACGGGAGATAATTTGCTAAACGAAGTTTCGGCAATAGTCGAAGATGATCGACTGGTACTTAGTAATACTAATGATTGTGCATTTTTTAGAGATTTTAATCAAACTAAGATTTTTGTTACTGCTCCTAATATTACAGAAATAAGGAGTGGAACACAATTCGATATCTCATCCGATGGGGTATTAAGCTATACTTCATTAACATTATTATCTGAAGATTTTGGTGAAAATACTGAAACTACAACAGGAACATTCAATTTGAGTGTAGATTGTGAAACTATTAGTGTTGTAGGAAATAATATTGCTTCATTTTTTATAACCGGAACAGTACAGACATTAGATGTCAATTTTGCTTCAGGAACCGGAAGATTTGAAGGAGCCAATTTAGTAGCCGAAAATGTTCAGGTTTTTCATAGAGGAACCAATAAAATTATAGTAAACCCTCAACAATCAATTACAGGAGAAATACGAAGTACAGGAGACGTAATTTCGGTGAACAGACCTTCAATTGTTGAAGTAGAAACATTTTTTACGGGAAAACTTATATTTCAATAATTATTCAATACGCCTCTCTTTAGCATTGATAAATAGAATATCTGTGTTTTTCTATATTTGCTTTTGCATTTCTTTTTTTTCTATAGTATCGTTTCCATTTCGAACTGATTTCAACAAAGTTTACTTAAAACAATAGTGAGGTAACACCATAAAAAGTTTGCGGAATTTAAATCTTTTTAATTGAAATTAATGTCTAACTTTATAAGACACCAGGATTTTATTCCAAATTTTATATTGAAAAATGATTCGAAATCAGTTTGATAAGACTCAAGATGTTGAGAATGTAGAAGAAAATTATCTTAAAGAAGAACTGTATGCTCTTATTAAGAAAGACGATTATATTTTTGATTTTATACAAAAATCGAGCCTTGATGGGCTTTGGTTTTGGGATTTAGATAATCCCGAAAACGAATGGATGAATTCTAAGTTTTGGACCACTTTAGGATATGATCCCAATAAGATGCCACATAATGCTTCTGCATGGCAGGATATTATAAATAAAGAAGACTTAGAAGTAGTATTTCTTAATTTCACAAAACATTGTAAAGATCCTTCACATCCGTATGATCAAATCGTAAGGTATAAACATAAATTTGGGCATACCGTATGGATTCATTGTAGAGGGTTAGCAATACGAGATAGTAAAGGGAAACCAGTACGAATGCTGGGCGCTCATACCGATATTACTAAATTAAAAAAAGTAGAAATACAGCTACAAAGACAGGTAGATCGTTATCAACATATTATTGAAGGGACAAACCTGGGGACTTGGGAGTGGAATGTAAAAACAGGAGAAACTATGTTTAATGAGAGGTGGGCTAATATAGCTGGGTATACGCTCTTAGAGTTAGAACCAGTTTCTATCAATACATGGGCAGAAGCTGTGCATCCCGATGATTTGGAAAAATCTAATAAACTATTAGAAGATCATTTTTCTGGGAAAACACCTTTTTATGAATGTGAAGCCAGAATGAAACATAAAAATGGAGAATGGATATGGGTGTTGGATCGCGGAAAAGTAGTAAGCTGGGACTCAGAAGGAAACCCAGAATGGATGATTGGTTCACATCAAGAAATCACAGAGAGTAAGAAGGATTTAGAGAAAAACAAATTATTTATACAGCAGGCTCCAAGTGCTATAGCAATGTTCGATACTAATATGCGTTATTTGGCAGTTTCTCAAAAATGGTATGAAGATTATAATATTAGTGATGATACTATTATAGGTAAATCACATTATGACGTTTTCCCCGAAATAGGAGAAAAATGGAAAGATGATCATAAAAGATGCCTTAATGGAGAAGTATTAAAAAGCGAAGAAGATCGTTTCGAAAGATTAGATGGGTCTATACAATGGCTTACCTGGGAGTTAAGACCATGGTATACCGATGAAAATAAAATAGGAGGTATCTTAATGCATACTGCAGATATCACTAGAACCAAAAAAGCAGAAATAGGTCTACGCATTAGCGAAGAAATGTTTAGGAGAAATTTTGAAAATGCTGCGATAGGAATGGTTATGTTGGATCAAAAAGGTCATTTTACAAAAGTAAATTATAAACTGTGTGAGATTCTTGGATATTCTAATAACGAATTGACAAAGCTGGCTTTTAAAGATATTCTTCATCCAGATGATTTAGCAATAAGTGATACGTTATTTCAAAAACTTTTTAAAGGAGAAACGTTGTATAGCAATATGGAGGAAAGATGCTTTCATAAGGATGGCCATATTGTATATATCAACCTTTCGGTTTCGGTTATTAAAGGAGAAAGTGATAAACCTACTTATTTTATTGCTCAAATTGCAGATATAAGCCATAAAATTATTGCTAGGCAAAAACTGCAGAATACTGTGGGTGAACTAAAAAGTATAATCGATGATATAACTCAGGTAAGTATAATTGGTACAGATAAGAATGGTTTGATCACTACATTTAATAAAGGGGCAGAAAACCTGTTGGGATATACCAAAAAGGAGATGATATCAAAAAAATCACTCTTGCTATTACATCAAAAAGAAGAAATAGAAAAGAGAGAGACAGAATTATCGTTATTGTTAGATCAAGAAATTAAAGGTTTTGAGGTTTTTACCACGTTACTCGAGAATCAGGAATATGATGTAAAAGAGTGGATGCATGTAAGAAAAGATGGTACTTGTTTTCCTGTTCAGGTTACATTGTCTCCTATTAAAAACAAAGGAGTGATTAATGGATATCTTGGGGTAGCAACCGATATTAGTGAGATTAAAAAAGTAGAGCAGGATTTAAAATCATGGCTGATAGTTGCAGAAGATCAAAATAAAAGACTGCGTAATTTTGCGCATATAGTTTCGCATAATTTAAAATCACATTCTGGAAATTTTCAAATGTTGCTAGACCTGTTTATTCAGGAAAATCCAGAGATTGAGGATAATGAAATCATTCAACTTTTTAAAACAGCATCTGAGAATCTTACTGAAACTATAGTACATTTAAATGAAGTAGTCTTAATGAATACTTCTGTTGATGAGAATTTAGTTGGGTTGAATTTATATGAAGCAATTAACAAGGTGACCGAAAGTGTTTCTGCTATTGCAAAAGAGACTATAGTAACTATTAATAATAATACACAACCAGATATAAATATTTTAGGAATCCCGGCATACTTAGATAGTATTTTATTGAATTTTATAACTAATGGGATAAAATATAGTTCTGAAGAAAGGGAGAGTTATATCGATTTAAGTACTAGAATAGAAGGTGAATTTGCGATCTTGGATATCAAGGATAATGGATTGGGGATTGATTTGAAAAAACACCAGGCCAAACTATTTGGGATGTATAAGACTTTTCATAATAATAAAGAAGCCAGAGGTATAGGACTATTTATTACCAAGAACCAGGTAGAAGCCATGGGTGGTAAAATAGAAGTAGAAAGCACAGTAAATAAAGGAACAACTTTTAAAATTTATATGAAACATGAAAAAAATTGATATAGCTTGTATTATTGATGATGATCCAATTTTTGTATTTGGGATTAAAAAAATAATGGAACTTGTTGATTTTTGTAATGGTTTTATGGTCTTCCGAAATGGAGAAGAAGCATTAAATAATCTAAAAGCGATTATTTCGGCAAATGAAAAATTACCAGATGTTATTTTGTTGGATTTAAATATGCCAGTGCTTGACGGGATACAGTTTTTGGAAGAATTCGTAAAAGTGCCATGCAAGAAGAAAATAATTATTTATGTCGTTTCCTCATCTGTTGACCCAGAGGATATTATAAGAGCTAAATCCTTTGAGAATGTAAGTGATTACATCGTTAAACCGATTTCTGTACAAAAACTCAAAGAGATTTTAAATGATATAGAAAAGACAAGTCATTGTCAATAAAAGGATTAAGATATAGATGTAAGAAATATATTTAAGCAGGGTTAGTAAGTTCTCTAAACAAACCTTCCAGGTTTTTATTTTTTCGGGATAGTTGTAATATCTTTAGCTTATTATCATGAGCAAAGTCAAAAACTACAGGGCGCATATCCGTTTTAGTATCAAAAGTAATTTGATAAACAAACCCATGAATGTTTTTTACATCACTTACATTAGACAGTTTTTGTAAAAAAGCTTCTTCTATACGATAATCAAACTCGACTTCGATAATCTGATCGGTCTCGTCTGCTATTTCATGTAAATATTTGTCTGCAACAATTTCTCCTTTGTTAATAATAATGACCCGATCACACATTGCTTCAACCTCTTGCATTATATGGGTAGATAAAAAAACTGTTTTTTCTTTACCAATTGTTTTTATTAATTCTCTAATCTCTACTAGTTGATTGGGATCTAAACCTGTTGTAGGTTCATCCAGTATTAAAACTTGAGGATCATGAAGTAATGCACATGCCAAACCAACTCGCTGGCGATATCCTTTAGAAAGTTGACCGATTTTTTTATTGGCCTCTGGAGTTAATCCTGTTAGTTTGATTACTTCTTCAATTCTGGATTTTGAAATCTTATATACTCGGGCATTAAATGCTAAATACTCTCGTACATACATTTCCAGATACAAAGGGTTATGTTCAGGAAGGTATCCTATACTTTTTTGTACATCAATAGCTTGAGAGTATATATCAAAATTATTAACAACGGCAGAGCCCTCAGAGGGATCAAGGTAGGTCGTTAGAATTTTCATCATAGTCGATTTGCCCGCCCCGTTAGGACCAAGAAAACCAACAATCTCACCTTGTTTTATTGTAAAAGAAATAGCATTAAGTGCTTTTTGATCATTATAAAGTTTAGAAATATTAGATACCGAAATTGACATATAGAACAAGTATGAAGTCTGTTTATACCCAAAAATACATAATTCATATATGTATTGTATGAGAAACTTAGAAAAAATAATTTAACGTAAATTTTCTTTATTCAGTATTCACATTAAGTTAATTAATGTGAGTAAAAAGACTATTCATTATTTTTTTGACCAATCATTTTCTATCCAGAAGAGCCCGGTAATAAAAATGAATACTCCTAAAAACGCAGGAAATAAATGAGAAAAATTTAAATACCCGATAGCAAAATGAACTAAAATAGCAGAAGAATATCCTATGGTTATTGCAATTGCCAATGTCTCCCATAAGATTTTTGAAGGGTTAGCGTACCAAATTATAAAATATAACATAATACCGATAGTAGCTAAACTACCGCCAAATGAAGCTCTATCATGTGCTATTACAGGAATGAGATTAGGGTTTATATCCTGAAGCCCACATACTTTGATATCCATAAAGGCAAGATCTTGAGGAACAAAAACAGACGTCATACCTACAATCATTATAATTACACCTCCGAGAAAAAGTGCTAAAGCACTTAGTAGCATTAAACAATTTCCTCTACCCAATCTTGAACTTAGATGAAATTTTTTCTGTTTTTTGAAAAGAGAATTAAATTGATATTTTCGTTCTTTCTGATAAGAATGATATAATCCTAATATAAATAATGGGGTTATTGCTATTGTTCCTAGTGCGTGCCATGAGTCAAAATAATTATATCCCAAATAAGAGAAAAAACTTGCAAAACCATAAATGCCTGATATAAAAAGAACCCACCATGCCCAGGGCTCTTTTTTTTGTAATGGAACTAATGCTAACCAAAGATATAGGATACCTACTGTAATTAAAGCACCTCCATAAGAAACACGATCATGAAACATGAACTTCACAATTTTTCCATTTTTATAGCTAGAAAGTTGTTTTGCTGTCATACCTATAATATCAATATCATGAGGTAAAAAGCTTCCAGAAAGCGATTGCCCTATTAAAAACACACCAATAAACAATAATATAATGCCCAAAACAACAAAAGGAATAATTCCATTTTTAATAAATAGGCGATATAATTTCATTAATTTTTTACTTTATAATTTGATAGTTTCGAGATTGTAATTTTTAAGATACGGTAGTAATCTTTTTCCAAGTTTTCTCCAGTTTTGATGAGGAACCATAGGGTACAAATGATGTTCTAAATGATAATTATGGTGTGCAAAGAAGAAGCTTATGATCGGACCTCTAAATAGTTTTGTTTGAAATATTGGATGCGTATAATTTACTTTATGGGGGATATATACTGTAAATAGCGGATACAGCCAACTTCCCATTTGAACTAATAAAAAATAATATAATAAAAAAGAATAGTGTTGGTATAGTAGTATTGCTATTACTATATATATCAGAAATATGGACCCTTCAACATGTATCCAAATTCTATCTTTAGTCTTAGAATGTTTTCGTGCCCAGAAAAATAGTTTGTACAAATAAATAATGCCTTCTAGAATTAATTCGTATGGTTTCATATGTATAGAAGCACCTTCAATATCATTTTCTTTAGGAAAATTGCGATGGTGGTTTATATGACATACTTTAAAAGCGTGACCGCTTCTTAAGGTTAACATTTCAATAATTGATAAGAAAAATCTATTTACATCAGGATGTAATTTTAAAGTTCCGTGTACAAGGTCGTGAGATGTCGAAACATAAGTAACAAACATCAATATAACAACAGATAGGATTGCCAAGATCCATAATTCATTACTAGCAAAATAAAAATATCCAAAACAACACAGAAATGGTTTCGTAATAGTCCAGACCTTTTGCGCCTTGGTTAAATACAATAAGTCCTTGCCTAATACTTTAATACTTGGCAGAATTATCTCCTGCTCCATTTGTTTTTGGTTAGATAACATTATAGATAGCCTTTATTTCTATAATTCTTCTAAGGTTTTTTAGTAGAACTATAGTGTAAATACTCTCTTAGTAATATACGTTGGTATCCAAAAGTACATAATTCATATATGTGTTGTATAAAAAACATAGAAAAATGATAGTAACATTAAGATAATATTGAGGTAAAATGATAAGATAAAAGATGTATTATCTTTATAATATAGGATAAGATATTTTTAATATGTCACTAACCAACTTAAAACAGATAGTCTATAATTTTCTTCATAAACTGGTTTGCCTAAGTCAGCAAATTATCTTTTTTATAGTATCACTTTTTCTTAAAAAAGGATTGTTTAAGCATTGATATGCTATGTTTGTCTTTTTTAGATTTTTAAAACATAATGAAAAAAATTAAGGCCCTTAAATGGGGAGTTGCAATTGCTGCTCATCAAACTGAAGGAGCTTATGATAAGGATGAAAAAGGCCTTTCTATTTGGGATACATTTACTCAAAAATCCTATAAAATCAAAGACCGTTCTAATGCAAAAATTGCAACAGATTTTTATCATAGATTCGAAGAAGATATCGATCTCGCTGTAGATATTGGATTACAGATATTTCGCTTTTCTGTTTCCTGGTCAAGGATATTTCCAGACGGTACAGGAGTAGTGAATCCAAAAGGAATTGAATTTTATAATAAGGTAATTGATTACTGTTTAAAAGTAGGGATAGAGCCTTGGATTACAACATACCATTGGGATTTGCCACAAAAATTACAAGATAAGGGCGGTTGGACAAATCGAGATAGTATTAGCTGGTATGCAGCATATGTAACTGTACTAAGAAACCATTTTGCAGATCGAGTAAAGCATTGGATATTGATTAACGAGGGAATAGTATGTATTGGCGGAGGTTATTTTCTTGGTGTACATGCTCCTGGCAAGAGAGGGATTCGTAATTTTATTTCGAGTACACACCATCTTTTATTGGCGCAAGCTGAAGGATTTAAAGTTTTGAAGAAAAAAGAAGGTCTTCAGGTAGGTACAGCAATAAGTTGTACCAAAATCGAACCTTATAGAAATACGACTGCTGATCATAAAGCAGCTATTAGGATCGATACATTAATGAACCGCCTGTTTATAGAACCTCATTTGGGATTAGGATATCCCGATAATGATTTTCCGACCTTAAAACGTATATCTAAATATTATAAAAAAGGAGATATTGAAGCATTAAAAACTGATTTTGATTTTTGGGGAATTCAAACTTATGCAAGAGAAGTAGTTAAAGCAGCTTGGTATATACCATATCTTGGAGCAATTCAGGTGAAACCTGAAAAAAGGAATGTGAAAACTTCGGTGATGGGATGGGAAACATATCCAGAAGGAGTACAGTATTTTTTAGAAAGATTTGCTAAATACAACCCTAAAAAAACACTTTGGCTTTCTGAATGCGGAATGGCACTATCTAAGAATGAAGATGACCAGGAAAGGATCGAGTATTACCAAAAAGTAATCGAAGGAATGAAAACTGTATTGGATAAAAACATAAATCTCAAAGGGATTTTACTCTGGACATTGGTAGATAATTTTGAATGGGCAGAGGGGTATATTCCCAAGTTTGGGATAATAAGTTTAGACAGAAAAACTATGCAACGCAAAATGAAAACATCTGCACTCTGGTTAAAAAAATATTTATCAAATATAAAACTCTGATGTGTGCTTAATTTCCTTAAGAACAAAAGTGCTATTTAGGACGCCAATATTTTCGATTTTTGAAAGCTTTGTTTTTACAAAATCATGATATTCTTCTAAACTTTTGGTGTGAATTTTTAAAACAAAATCTACCTGCCCTGCCATATGGTAGCATTCTTGTACTTCTTGCAGGTTCTGAATTTGCTTTTCGAATTTTTCTATAAAAGCTTCATTGTGATAGCGCATAGAAACCTGACAAATTGTAGTGATCGCACGATCAATTAATTTCTTGTCTAAGATGGCAACATACTTTTTGATGAATCCTTGTTTTTCTAATCGTCGTATTCGTTCGTATACAGGAGAGGCGGTAATATTAAGGATTTTGGCAATCTCTTTTGCTGTTTTTTTAGAATCTTCCTGTAAAATTCTAAGGATAGTAATGTCGGTATGATCTAATTGTTCCATTTTAATTCAAAAAAAAATTACTTCAAAAATAGAATTTAAGCTTATGTTGAAGTAAATATAGCTGAATTTATATTAATAATTAGTAATTATTGCTTAATTATTTAATGATCATGGCAGGAAACGTTACATTTTGTACTTTGCCAAGTAAATAACACTGTTAAATAGTTGAATTTTAAGCGAAAATAGAACATATGGAAACGATTGTTTTGGTAATAGGAGCGAATGGTCAATTAGGATCAGTATTAACAGAATCTCTCAAACAAAAATTTGGAAGCTCTAATGTAATTGCTTCTGATTTAAGATCTAGAGAAGGATATGAAGGCTCTTTTGAAATAATCGATGCAACAGATATGAATAGAATAGAGGAGGTAGTTGTTCGGTATAACGTTACTCAAATATATCACCTTGCAGCAATTCTTTCTGCCAAAGGAGAAGAAACACCTTTAAAAACCTGGGACATTAATATGAAAACTTTGTTTAATGTACTCGAAGTCTCTAGGCAGCACAATATTGATAGGGTATTTTTTCCAAGCTCTATAGCCGTTTTTGGTGAAGGAGCACCCTTAGAACACACTCCAAATAATGCCTATCTGGATCCCGCTACAGTATATGGGATTAGTAAAGCAGCAGGAGAGAATTGGGCACAATATTATTTTCTTAGATACGGACTGGATGTTAGGTCAATTCGCTATCCAGGGGTGATAGGGTATCAATCATTACCAGGAGGAGGTACTACAGATTATGCAGTAGATATCTATCACAAAGCAGTTTTAGGAGAAGAGTTTAGTTGTTTTTTAGAAGAAGATGCTACCTTGCCTATGATCTTTATGGAAGATGCCATACGTGCAACTTTAGAATTAATGGATGCCCCTAAAGAAGATATCAATATAAGAACTTCGTATAATATTGCAGGAATTAGCTTTTCTCCTGCAGAAGTAGCGACAGAAATTCGTACATTATATCCTAATTTTGAAATCAAATATAATCCTGATTTTAGACAAGAAATTGCTGCACGATGGCCTAAATCTATAGACGATTCTGCTGCAATTAAAGATTGGGGATGGAAACCAGAATTTGACCTTGAGTCGATCACAAGTACAATGATCCAAAAACTAAAAGAAAAATATAAAACAGGATCAAAGAATCAGGCAACTTTAATGCTTTGATGTTTACATCTTTGTATGAAATGAAATATAACAATAAAGAATAAATACCAAGTAACATGTTTTCAAATATAAAAGACGATTTACAAAAAGAGCTGGATGAGATTATATCGGCAGGATTGTATAAAACCGAAAGAATAATTACCACCCCACAAGGAGCCAGTATAGACACAACAAATACTAAAGATGTATTAAATTTTTGTGCAAATAATTATTTAGGCCTTTCATCACATCCTGATGTAATTGAAGCAGGTAAGAAAGCCATAGATTCTCATGGGTATGGATTGTCATCTGTGAGATTTATTTGCGGAACTCAAGATATTCATAAAGAACTAGAGCGTAAAACTGCCGAATTTTTAGGAATGGAAGATTGCATTTTATATGCAGCTGCTTTTGATGCTAATGGAGGGATATTTGAACCTATTCTTGGGCCAGAAGATGCTATTATCTCTGATGCATTAAACCATGCCTCTATTATTGATGGGGTTAGGCTATGTAAAGCAAAACGCTTTAGATACGAACATAATAATATGGTAGATCTTGAAAAGCAATTAAAATCAGCAGAAGGATCAAGACGTATACTTATTGTGACAGATGGTTCTTTTTCTATGGATGGTACAATTGCACAGTTGGATAAAATATGTGATCTGGCAGATCAATATGAAGCTATGGTTATGATAGACGAATGTCATTCTACAGGTTTTTTAGGAAAAACAGGTCGAGGAACACATGAGTATCGTGATGTAATGGGACGTGTAGATATTATTACAGGAACCTATGGTAAAGCTTTGGGTGGTGCTTCTGGCGGGTTTACTGCTGCAAGAAAAGAAATTGTAGAAATGCTAAGGCAACGATCCAGACCTTATTTGTTCTCTAATACAGTAGCACCATCAATTGTAGGAGCATCGATCAAAGTATTAGATTTGTTAAGTTCTTCTACAGTGCTACGAGATAAACTAGAAGAAAATACAAAATACTTCAGATCAGAAATGACTGCAGCAGGATTTGATATTATCCCGGGAGATCATCCTATCGTTCCGGTAATGTTATATGAAGCAAAACTTGCGCAAGAATTTGCAGCTAAATTACTTGAAGAAGGAATTTATGTTATAGGGTTTTTCTATCCAGTTGTGCCTAAAGGGAAAGCAAGAATTAGAGTGCAATTATCAGCTGCTCATGATCGTAATCACTTAGAAAAAGCAGTGAAAGCATTCACTAAAGTGGGTAAAGAACTGAATGTGATATAAATACAAACGTTTGTTAGCAGTTTAAAAAGTAGAAGATTCATAGAATACATAGCATTTTGTTTAAAATTTTTCATTAATATCTATTAAAACATCAAGATTTGATGATAATACTCTGGTGATTATGAAAAAAATCAAAATTTATTTTGAATCGTAATAGTTTTAGCTAATTTAGCAATGTAATAATGATACAATAATGAGCAATTTATTTACTTGGAACGGATTCTATTTTTTCTTCTTTTATTTTAAAAGCAAGATTGGGATCGCTATGTAAATAAATCAGCAAAATTTATAAAACTAGAATCCCGATGAAAAATCGGGATTTTTTTTTGCAATAAAATTAAAAGATGAAACAAAAAGTTGCTATACAAGGAATAAAAGGTTCATATCATCACGGCGTTGCTCAGGCATATTTCGGAGAAGATATAGACGTAAATGAATGTATGTCTTTTCAGGAATTGGTCCATAGTTTAGAACATAATAAGAGTACAGATGCAGTAATGGCAATCGAAAACTCTATTGCGGGTTCTATTATTCCAAATTATGCTTATATAGATGAGCATGATCTTACCATTAGAGGAGAGTATTTTTTACCAATTCATCACTGTTTAATGGCTTTAGATGGGCAAGAAATTTCAGATGTCAAAGAAGTATATTCTCATCCAATGGCTTTACTACAATGTAAAGAGTTTTTTAGAGGACAACCACATATAAAATTGATTGAGGATGCAGATACAGCCGATGTTGCTAAGAGAATTCATGAGCAGCAACTAGAAGGAGTTGCTGCCGTAGCAGGAGAAACCGCTGCAAATATTTATCAATTAAATATTTTAGCCAAAGAGATTCAAACTATAAAATCAAATAGTACCCGGTTTTTTATTTTAAACACAGTAGGAGGATCTAACTCAGAAAAGAAAGATATCAACAAAGCATCTTTAAAGTTTCTAACAGATCATAAAAAGGGAAGTTTGGCTACAGTGCTTAATGTAATGAGTGATTGTGGATTGAATTTAACCAAAATCCAATCATTACCCATTATTAGTATGCCCTGGAAATATTCCTTTTTTGTAGATGTGACTTTTACAGATTATAATGATTATGCTAAAGCGATGTCTATCCTAAAAATTATGGCATTAGAACTAAAAGTATTGGGTGAATATAAAAATCAAAATGGATGAGCATTCAAACGGCAAAAAGATTAGAAACAGTAGAAGAGTACTATTTCTCCAAAAAATTAAGAGAAGTTAGAGAACTTGTCGCTTCGGGAAAACCGGTTTTAAATATGGCTATTGGTAGCCCAGACCTGGATCCACCAAAAGAAGTAGTGCAGGCCATTCAGGAAGCGGTACTTGTAGATGGTGCTCATAAATATCAAAGTTATCAAGGCTTGCCAGAATTAAGAGAAGCCATTGCGGATTTTTATAGTGCAAAATACCAGGTTTCCTTAAACCCAAAAGATGAAATCTTGCCCTTAATGGGATCTAAAGAAGGAATCATGCATATTTCTCTGGCGTATCTTAATGAAGGAGATGAAGTATTGGTTCCTAATCCTGGATATCCAACATATAGTGCAGTGACTAATTTGGTAGGTGCAAAACCAATTTTTTATGATTTGGTTGAAAATAATGGATGGGAACCAGATTTTCATAGCCTTTCAAAAAAAGATTTGAGTAAAGTAAAAATCATGTGGGTAAACTACCCAAATATGCCAACAGGAGCTTCAGGTAATGTTGAGCTATTTGAAAAAATGATTGATTTTGCTAAAAAACATAGTATCCTATTGGTAAAAGATAATCCATACAGTTTTATTTTAAATGATAGCCCTACAAGTATTTTATCGATAGAAGGGGCAAAAGAAGTAGCACTGGAGTTAAATTCTTTAAGTAAAACTTTTAATATGGCTGGATGGCGTGTGGGAATGGTTAGTGGTAGTTCTGACAAAATTGAAGCGATTTTAAAAGTGAAAAGTAATATGGATAGTGGTATGTTTCAAGGAATCCAAAGAGGAGCTATCGCAGCATTGCGTATTTCTAATGGTTGGTACGATAAAATGAATGCAATCTATAAGGAAAGAAGAACGTTGATCTGGGAGTTGGTAGATCTTTTGGGGTGTCGTTATGATAAAACCGCAAAAGGAATGTTTGTCTGGGCTAAGTTACCAGAAGGGACCGATGCAGTAGAATTTATAGACACTATCTTATATGAGAATGATATCTTCATCGCTCCTGGTGATATTTTCGGAAGTAATGGAAAAGGATATATACGTTTTTCACTTTGTGTAACCAAAGAGAATATTAAAGAGGCTATAGGAAGACTTAATAAAACAGAATTATCATTGGCGACAAAGGGTATGATAAATCAAAATTGTAACTAGATGAATGTATTTGTAGTAGGGATAGGTCTAATCGGAGGTTCTTTTGCCATAGATATTAAAGCAGCTTTTAATGAAGCTAAGATTTATGGTGTGGATAGAAGTGAAGATAATCTGAACGAAGCATTATCACTAGGTTTTATTGACTATACATCTAGTTTGGATGAGTTGGATAAAGCAGATGTAGTTATAATTGCCATACCAGTAGATGCAACCGTCGAGATATTGCCCACTATTTTAGATAAAATAGATGACAACTGTTTAGTTTTTGATGCTGGTTCGACCAAGAAGAAATTATGTAATGCTGTAGAGAATCATGACAAAAGAAGGAATTATTTGGCAATACATCCAATTGCAGGGACAGAGTTTTCTGGGCCACAAGCGGCAATTGCAAATTTATATAGAGGAAAAACGAATATTATCTGTGAGGTAGAAAAAACAGCATTTAAATTACAAGAAAAAGGGATGGAGATTTTTTCTAGATTAGGTATGCGAATTCGTTATATGGATCCCTCTTCTCATGATAAGCATATTGCCTATGTTTCACACCTATCACACATTAGTTCTTTTATGTTAGGTAAAACTGTGATCGAAAAAGAGAAAAATGAAAGAGATATTTTTGATATGGCTGGTAGTGGTTTTGCATCTACTGTTCGATTGGCAAAGAGTTCACCCGCTATGTGGGCACCAATTTTTAAGCATAATAAAGAAAATATAATAGAGACATTAGAAGAATATATTGCTAATCTTGCTCAATTTAAAGAGTTGATTGAAAATGACGATTTTTTAGCTGTATATAGAGAAATGGAAGATACAAATCATATAAAGACAATTTTAAAAGGAATTGCATAATCCGGGTTAAACTATATAACCAATACAAACTTTAATAAATAAGAATAAAAAATAAAAATGGAGAATAAAAAAGAACTTAGAAACTGGCTAGATGATTACAATCTGGATCATCCATTGGTAATCGGAGGGCCTTGTAGTGCTGAAACAGAAGACCAGGTAGTAAAAATTGCACACCAACTTAAAGACTCTGATGCTACAGTATTGCGTGCAGGAATCTGGAAACCAAGAACAAGACCTGGAAACTTTGAAGGAGTAGGAGCTTTGGGGTTAAAGTGGTTGCAAAGAGCTAAAGAAGAAACCGGGATGAAGATTGCTACAGAGGTCGCAAATCCGCATCACGTAGAATTAGCTTTAGAACATGGAGTTGATGTTTTATGGATAGGAGCAAGAAGTACAGTGTCTCCTTTTATTGTTCAGGATATTGCAGATGCCTGTAAAGGAATCGATAATCCAGTCTTAATAAAAAATCCAATTAACCCTGATTTATCCCTTTGGTTAGGAGCTGTAGAACGTTTTTATACTGCAGACGTTAAAAACCTGGGAGTAATTCATAGAGGATTTTCAACATATGAGAAAACAAAATATCGTAATATCCCAGAATGGCAAATCCCCATTGATTTACAAAATCGTTTCCCAGATTTACCATTGATCTTAGATCCTTCTCACATCGCAGGAAGAAGAGATTTGATTTTTGACCTGTCTCAAACAGCTTTGGATCTTAATTTTGACGGACTTATTGTAGAAACACATTACGATCCTGATAACGCTTGGAGTGATGCTAAACAACAAATTACACCAGAAACATTGGTTCAGTATATGAAAGATTTAAAAATTCGTAAAGAAATTGGAGAAGATGAAGCGTATCAAAAAGTACTTGATGAATTACGTGCTAAAATTGATATAGCAGATAATCAATTGTTAGAAGTTTTATCAAAAAGAATGAAAATTTCCGATGATATAGGAAAAGCAAAAGCCAAGCAAAACGTTGCTATTCTACAATCTAAACGATGGAATGAAATACTAGGAAGAATGATTCTTGAAGGAGAAGAAAATGGATTGAGTGAGGAGTTTATACTTCGTATTTACAAAGCAATTCACCAAGAATCTATTAATCATCAGAAAAAAGTAGCAAAAGGATGATATAAGAAAGCCACTCGTCATGGTAACTAACGAGTGGCTGCTATATTTTCTTTCGAACTATATAGATTTAATTGTGATCAGACTTTACTGTCAAAAGTTTCTGCTTTATTATAATGATATTTCTATGATGGATTCTACCAGGTTTTTCACAAACTTTTGAATTAATACACAAGAGATAAAGAATAATTGTTTGGAAAAAAGGCTTCGTAAAATTTTATGTTTTTTTAATTAAGAAAAGAAATAAGACCTCTACAAATATTAATATTTGCATCTTTGTGTCTATGACAGGTACCGTTTATAAATCTACAGGAAGTTGGTATACCGTAAAAACTAATAACGGAAAAGTATACGAATGCCGTATAAAAGGAAAGTTTAGGATTAAAGGTATCAAAAGTACCAATCCTGTGGCTGTAGGAGATCTTGTGGATTTTAAATTAGAAACTAATAACGATCAGGAAACAGGAGTTATCGAATATATTCATGATAGGCATAATTATATTATAAGAAAATCTGTGAATCTGTCTAAACAGACACATATTATAGCCTCAAATGTAGATGTAGTCTTTTTATTAATAACATTAAATAACCCAACAACATTTACAACATTTATAGATCGATTTTTAGTTACTGCAGAAGCATATGGCATTAAAGCAGTTTTGCTTTTTAATAAAATAGATACCTATGATGAAGAGGAACTTTTGGAGATTAAATATTTGGCAGCGATATATAGAAAAATAGGATATGAATGTATAGGAATATCTGCAAAAAATGGTAAAAATGTAGACAAAGTAAAAGCAATAATGAAAAATAAAGTAAGTATGTTTTCTGGTCATAGCGGGGTAGGGAAATCTACTTTAGTTAACACAATTGCACCCGGTTTGTCGTTAAAAACAGCCGAAATAAGTGATCAACATCAGCAAGGTTTGCATACCACTACTTTTGCAGAAATGTTTGATCTTAATTTTGATGCCAAGATTATCGATACGCCCGGGATAAAAGGTTTTGGAGTTGTTGATATGGATAAAGAAGAATTAGGAGATTATTTTCCCGAATTCTTTGAGCTAAAATCAGATTGCAAGTTTAATAACTGTTTACATATTAATGAACCAAAATGTGCTGTTAAAGAAGCATTAGATAACGAAGAAATTGCCTGGTCGAGATATAAGAGCTATTTGCAAATTCTTGAAGGAGAAGAAGAACACTACAGAAAAAATAATTACGACGACGAATAATTTTTATAATCCACGGCAGCAAAATAGATTAAATTTCTAAGTTGTACTAAATCAGTTGATAAGAAAATAAAAAAAAAATTCTCAGTTCCGAAAAATGAAACTCAGACATTGTATACTTGTGCCATAAAGTTGTTAGTTAAAATGATTTTAGAATTATTTAATGTAATAATTGAATGGAAAACACGCAAACAAAACATGTTGTTCTATATCAAATAAATAGAGTAATAAAAAATCTTTTGTTTTTTAAAATCAATAATAAATAAATGAGGGCCGTAATTCAAAGAGTTTCTGAGGCATCGGTATGTGTCGAAGGCAAAATTATTTCAAATATAAATCAAGGATTACTTATTCTAATAGGAATAGAAGAAAAGGATTCGCAAGAGGATATAGATTGGTTATCAGGAAAAATATCTCGCCTTAGGATATTTGGAGATGAAGCCGGTGTAATGAATAAAAGTGTATTGGATATAAATGGAGATGCTATAGTGGTAAGTCAATTTACACTACATGCCAGTATCAAAAAAGGTAATAGGCCCAGTTATATTAAAGCAGCCAAGCCAGAAATAGCTATCCCTCTTTATGAGAGTTTTGTACAACGATTAGAGTTGGATTTAGGAAAGAAAATAGGTACAGGTGTATTTGGAGCTGATATGAAAATATCACTACTTAATGATGGACCTGTTACTATAACTGTAGACACAAAAAACAAAGAATAACCCACCCCCTAAAATAATTTTTATGTTACAAAAAATACTGCTGGTTTCAGTTGTGCTTACCTTATTCTATGTTGAGCAAAACTCTGCTCAGGACGATCTAAGACTACAAGCTATACTCTTAGATTCTACACTTACTAAAAATGCTAATGCTATTGTAAGATCCGAGGAAGTTACTATTGAGATAAAATCAATAAATTCTGTTGTTGTAAAAACCAAAAGAATTGTTACCGTACTTAATAAATATGGAGATGGATATGCTGATTGCTGTGAATATTACGATCCGAATAGGAAAATAAAAAAACTAGAAGCTATAGTTTATGATTCTTTTGGTAAGGAGGTTAAAAAATACAAAAAGAAAGACTTTAAAGATAGAAGTGTTAGCGATAATTCTTCATTGGTAAGAGATGATAGAATAAAATATTTTGAATATACACCATTGAACTATCCTTATACACTTGCTTTTGAAAGTGAGGTAGAAAACTCAACAACAGCATTTATAAAATATTGGAAACCTATTTTGGCATATAGATTAAGTGTTGAGAAATCAATATATAAAATTTTAAACCCTTCAAAAATCTCGATTAGATATAGAGAAACAAATTTGGAGGAGTATTCAGTCGAAACTAATAAGAGTAATTTGGAAACTACCTATAAAGTTTTCAATATTCCTGCAAAATTACCAGAAGTATGCAGTCTTCCTCTTAATGATATGATCCCAATGGTAAAAGTGGCATTAAACGAATTTTCATTAAAAGGGGTGAAAGGTTTTGCTAAAGATTGGAAGTCTATGGGGAAATGGCAATATGAAAATTTGGTTTCTGGTCGGGATAAATTATCTGAAACTACTATTGAGAAAGTTACTGAGCTAGTTTCGGATGCTACTACAACTAAAGAAAAAGCAAAACGTATTTATAATTATGTTCAAAATAAAACACGTTATATAGGTATACAATTAGGTATAGGAGGTTGGATGCCTATGTTGGCAGAAGATGTAGATCGATTAGGATATGGAGATTGTAAAGCGTTAACCAATTATACAAAAGCTTTATTAGGTAGTCAGGGTGTAAAATCCTATTACACTGTGGTTTATGCGAATGAAAGAAGAGATATTGACTCAGAATTTGCATCAATGCAAGGAAATCATGTGATCCTTAATATACCAGACGAGGAAGAGGATCTCTGGCTCGAATGTACCAACCAGACCACCCCGTTTAATTTTATAGGTGATTTTACTGATAATAGAGATGTGCTGGTAATTACTCCCGAAGGGGGAACCATTAAAAGAACTAAGAAATACGAACCTGAAGAAAATATACTTCATACTACGGCTACAGTTAATCTTGAAGTAGATAGATCCATGTCTGCAACTGTAAAAAGAGTATCGCAGGGGCTTGAATATGACTGGAATTATAACATCCAGTTCGAAACACCAAAAGATCAAAAATTATATTATAAAGAATTTTGGGGATATATCAATAATCTGGAAATCGGTAAAATAAATCTTAATGATAATAAAGACGATATCAAATTTAAAGAAGATATAGAAATCTCTTGTGTTTCTTATGCCAAAAAAGTAGGAAACCGTTTATTAATATCTCCTAATCTTTTTAGTCGAGATCAGATTAATCTACCTAAATATGATACCAGAAAAACCCCTTTGGTAATATCAAGAGGATATGTAAATACAGATGAGTACATCATTAATTTACCTGATGGATATATGGTAGGAAATTTACCCGAAAAAAAATCTATTGAAACCGTGTTTGGTAGTTATAGCTATGAACTCGAAAAGATTGATGATAAGCAACTTAAATTCAGACGATTTTTGAAAATCATTGATGGGACATTTCCGAAAGAAAAATATGAGGAATACAGAAAGTTTAGATCCGAAATTAAGAAAATAGATAAATCAAGAATAGCATTAAAACAACAATAAATAACCATCTCAATGAAAAATATAAATACAGTACTACTTGGTTTCGTTTTTATAATTTCTGCCAGCAGTTTTGCACAGGAATATAAATTTGGAAAAGTATCAAAAGAAGAACTCTTAGAGACAGTATATGATAAGGACAGTTCAGCAAATGCTGCCGTTCTTTATGAAAAGAAACATATACACATAAGCTATAATCAATCTCATGGTTTTCAGTTGATTACCGAGGTGTATAAAAGAATAAAGTTGTATAAAAAAGATGGATTTGATTATGCAACAGATGAGGTATTTTTGTATCGTAAAAATGGCGAAGATGAAAAAATAGTAAATTTAAAAGGGGTTACATACGGTTTGGTGAATAATAAAATTGTAGAAACCAAACTTAAAAAGGATGGAATTTTTAAAAATGAGCATTCTAAATATTACGATCAAGTAAAATTTACAATGCCTGCTTTACAAGAAGGTTCGGTAATTGAGTATAAATATAAGATCATTTCGCCATTCGTATACAATATAGATAGAGTCTACCTGCAATATGAAATACCAATTAAAAAACTAGACGTAGTAGTCGAGTCTCCAGAATATTTTATATTCAAAAAGTTTACATCCGGGTATCTTCCAATTGATGTTAAAGAGTCAAACTATAACGGTAAGATCATGTTAACATCTAAAACCAGAACAGGCGGAGGAAGTTTAACAAGTGGCCCGATAAGATCAAATTTTTCAACCAATGGTGTTGATTTTAAAGTTATTAAAAACACCATTAGTTCTACCAATATTTCTGCTTTTAAAATAGAGCCGTTTTCCGGAAATGTGAAAAATTATATTTCGAGTATAAGCTATGAATTATCTAGTGTTAATTGGCCAAATACACCTGTTAAATACTATTCTACAACCTGGGAAGATGTTACAAAAACAATTTATAAAAGTGGTAATTTTGGTGAAGAATTAAAAAAGAAAAGTTACTATGAAGAAGATTTAAAAGCTGTAGTGTCGCGTTCAGAAAATCAGACAACCAAGATGATGAAAGTATTTGATTATGTGAAAAAAAGAATGCGATGGAATGATACATATGCCGTGGGTACAAGTGTGGGAGTCAAAAAAGCATATAAAGAAAAGACAGGTAATTCTGCAGAAATTAACCTAATGCTTACTTCTATGTTATCACATGTTGGTCTGGATGCTAATCCTGTATTAGTAAGTGCAAGTAACAGAGTTATTGCCCTGTTTCCTACAGTAAATGGGTTTAATTATGTAGTATCCAGAGTAAAATTAGCCGATGGTAGTCATGTTTACCTGGATGCTACAGATAGGTATGCTTTACCAAATGTTTTACCAGATCGGGTAATTCGCGGATTTGGGAGAGTAATTTCTAAAAATGGGACTTCGCAAAGAGTAGATTTTAGACCAAAAAGACCTTCTTTAAAAAGATATAGTGCACAATGTCAAATTGATAAAGATGGAGCTGTAAAAGGTAAGTTTAACGTTCGCCATATGGATTATTTTGCGCATGATTTTAGAATAGAAAATGGAGCAAAAGATGATGAAAGTAAAGTAAAGCGTTTTAAAAAAAGGTTTGACTTGGATGAAATTGAAGAATATACTGTTAAAGGTATAAATGAAGCCGGGAAAGGAGTTAGTGAAAGCTTTAATTTTATATCTTACGACCAGGTAGAATCTATAGAAAATGAGATGTATTTTTCTCCGTTGTTATTTTTAAGAGATAAAGAAAATGTATTCAAATCTAGCAATAGAGAATACCCAATAGATTTTGGTTATGGGTTTACCAATGCCTATATGTTAAGTATAAAAATTCCCGAGGGATATGAAGTAGCCGAACTTCCAAAATCGAGAGCTTTTAAAATGCCAGAAAATATAGGGGCTTTTTCATTTAGGTCAAATATAGCCAATGGGATGATACAAATTGTTGTTAATGAAACTGTTAATGTTGCTTTTCTTTCTTCTAACTATTATTTGGCATTAAAGGAGTTTTATAATCAAATTATTGAAAAAGAAAATGAACAGGTTGTTCTTAAAAAAATATAATAATGAATATTAAAAATGCACAGGAGGCCGTAGATAACTGGATCAAAAATCATGGAGTGCGGTATTTTAATGAATTAACCAATATGGCGCAGCTTACCGAAGAAGTAGGGGAAGTTGCCAGAATTATAGCGCGACGTTATGGTGAACAAAGTGAAAAAGAGAGTGATAAAAATAAAGATCTAGGAGAAGAATTAGCCGATGTTTTGTTTGTGGTATTATGTCTGGCTAATCAAACAGGAATTAATCTTCAGGAAGCTTTTGATAAAAAGCTGGATATTAAAACAAAAAGAGACCACGATCGTCATCATAACAACAAAAAATTAAAATAATGTTTACATCAATTCTTTCGTCAAAAAAGTACTGGTTCTCTGTATGCTTTATAGGATTTGGCTTTATAATTATTTTTAGTGTTATTGAGTATTTCATGCAATACAGCAGTTCTACTTGGAGTACTTTTATTGAAGAAAGAATCAATCATCAACAATGGATTAGATATATGATATCTCGAATAGTAGGAGGATTAATATATGGGATGATCATGGGATATTATTTTGAATTAAGAAAAAGGAAATCAAATCGATAAAATGAATTTGAAACTAGAACACATACCCAATATAGAAGGTAATACGCTACAAATTACGGGATCAAAAAGCGAAACAAATAGATTGCTAATACTCCAGGCATTATACCCTAATATAAGTATCGAAAATGTATCCAATAGTGATGATTCTGAGTTAATGCAAAAAGCATTGAAGAGTGATGAAATTACTGTAGATATTCATCATGCAGGTACAGCAATGCGTTTTCTTACAGCATATTTTGCTGTTAAATACGGTAGAGAGACTGTGCTCACAGGAAGTAAAAGAATGAAAGAAAGGCCAATTAAAATATTGGTCGAAGCATTAGAACAATTAGGATGTGAGATTAGTTATGAAAACGAACATGGGTACCCTCCAATACGTATTCAAGGAAAGCGACCCGAAACAAATTCTGTCTCTTTGCAAGCAAATGTGAGTAGTCAGTATATTTCGGCATTAATGTTAATTGCTCCTTCATTACCTAATGGGTTAGAAATTGTATTAGAAGGAAAAATAACCTCTGTGCCTTATATTAATATGACATTAAGTTTGTTAAGTGATGCTGGTATTAAAGGTGTTTTTAAAAACAATAAAATTACTATTAACCCTTGTGACAAAATTTCTCCAAAAAATATTGTAGTAGAATCAGATTGGAGTTCTGCTTCTTATTTTTATAGTATTGTTGCGCTTTCTGATAATACATCTGTCACTATTGGAAGTTATAAAAAGAAAAGCTATCAGGGAGATGCTAAACTTGCAGAAATATACAAAAGCCTGGGAGTAGAAACTACTTTTGATCAAAATACAATTACCTTAAAAAAGGTATCGGGTAAACTTAAGAAACTTGAAGATGGATTAGATTTATCTAATTCTCCTGATATTGCTCAAACAATTGCTGTAACTTGTTTTGGATTAGGTATTGGATGCTATCTCACTGGATTACACACATTAAAAATAAAAGAAACAGATCGTCTTGAAGCTTTAAAAAATGAAATCGAAAAATTAGGAGGGCAAGTTCATATTACCGAGAATTCTCTTCGTTTAGAGCCTTCGGGATCCATAAAAAAAGATGTAACTATAGCAACATATCATGATCATCGTATGGCTATGGCATTTGCGCCTCTTGCGCTTAAAACATCATTATATGTCGAAGATGCTAATGTTGTTTCTAAATCCTATCCCGATTTTTGGTTAGATTTAAAGAAATTAGGGTTTAAAATTTCAGAAGTGTAAAGAGAGCTATAGCAGGATAGTTGATGCTAATTTAGATATTTTGAAGGTGATTTTTATGTGATAGTACCTCTGTTATGTAAATATATCCTAATTTACTTGACAACCCCTATTGCAAGATTGTATATTTGCACCTTCAAAAAATAAATACGAATGAAGCTATCACATTTCAATTTCAATCTTCCACAAGATTTATTGGCTGAGTATCCAGCTGAAAACAGAGATGAATCTCGCCTAATGGTTCTTAATAGAAAGGATCAAACCATAGAGCATAAACAGTTTAAAGATCTTATAGATTATTTTGAACCAAATGATGTGATGGTTGTTAATAATACTAAAGTTTTTCCTGCTAGATTGTACGGTAATAAAGAAAAGACAGGAGCTAGAATTGAAGTATTCTTATTACGTGAATTAAATTCTGAAACAAGACTTTGGGATGTACTTGTTGATCCAGCTAGAAAAATACGTATTGGTAATAAGCTGTATTTTGGAGATGATGAAAGTTTAGTGGCAGAAGTAATAGATAATACAACATCTAGAGGACGTACATTACGTTTTTTGTATGACGGTTCCTATGATGAATTTAGACAAAAACTTAACGACCTAGGGGAGACACCTTTACCTAAGTATATTAAGAGAGATGCAGAACCAGAAGATGAAGAAAGATATCAAACTATATATGCTAAAAATGAAGGCGCTGTTGCTGCTCCAACTGCAGGACTCCATTTTTCTAAGCATTTAATGAAAAGACTAGAAATCAAAGGAGTTGATTTTGCAGAAATCACATTGCATGTAGGCTTAGGAACATTTAACCCCGTTGAGGTTGAAGATTTATCTAAACATAAGATGGATAGTGAAGAAGCTTATGTTACTGCTAATGCTGCTAATACGATTAATAACGGGATAACAAATAAAAGAAGGATTTGTGCTGTCGGAACCACAGTAATGAGAGCTCTTGAAAGTTCGGTATCATCAGAGAGAACTTTAAACGAGTTTAGAGGATGGACTAATAAATTTATTTTTCCTCCTTATGATTTTAGTATTGCAAATTGTATGATTACGAATTTTCATACGCCTAAATCTACTTTATTAATGATGGTATCTGCATTTGCAGGACATGATTTTATTAAAGAAGCATATGAAGAAGCGGTAAAAGAAAAATATAAATTTTATTCTTATGGTGATGCTATGCTAATTATCTAAAAATAAAAATGAATATTATTAAAACCCTACTAAACCCTAAATTTGGTAGGGTTTTTTTGTATGTTTCTAGAAATTAGTTCGTTAAATTGCATTTTTTGCAAAAAAAGTGCTATTTTCGAGGCCTTAAAAAATTATGGTAAAACCGTAATTGCTTTTAAGTGCCAAAAAACGGTTAATATCGGTTTTTGTCGAAAAACATGCTAGATGAGGCTTATAAACGTACTTTTTATAAATTTGTACCGTTTTTTTTGTATGTTCCAATTATAAAAAAAGAACTAAACCTAATTATAGAATGAAAAGAGTAATTTATTACGTAGCATTTTTTAGTACTGTTTTTTCTTATGCTCAAACCAAGGTCGGTAACATTGGCTTTAACGATGTTGATGTTTTTGATGAATCAGAGTTAATGCTCAATGGTGCTGGATCTACAGAAAAGTTATATGCAATGGCATTATATTTAGACTTTGAGGTAGATGGTGTAGAGGATGGGGTAATGGTAGCAGAAAAAGATGTTACTATGGCTATTACAATTAAAATTATTTCTTCAATTACCGATAGTGAGTTCAAGAATATTATAAGAAATGGTTTAGAAAGAGCTACAGATGGTAATAGCTACTTGTTAGAAAATCAAATTCGAGATTTTCTTAATCTTCTTCCAAATGAGATAGATAAATTTGATATTTATAAAATTTTGTATGTCAAAGGAGGGAAATTAACTCTTTATAAGAACAAAGAATTACTAGGAACAATAAATAGTAAAGAGTTTAAAAAAGCCTTATTTAAAATTTGGTTAGGAGAAAACCCTGTTGATGAACATTTAAAAGAAGACTTACTTGCATCTTATGAACCTAACCCCATATTAGGAAGATGGAAAACATATGATAAAAAAACAGGTGTAGCTATTAGTATTGTTCAATTATATATTATAGAAAATAAAGTGTATGGAACAATACAAAGAATGATGCGTATATCAGAAAGAGATGCAATCTGTTATGAATGTGAAGGTGCAGACAAAAATCAAAATGTAGAAGGATTAGTAATTCTAAAAGGATTAAGATTAAAAGGAGATAGGTATGTAAATGGAAAATTTACAGATATAAAAAACGGTAGAGTTTCAGAATGCCAAATATGGATTGATGAGGACAAACCAAATATACTTAAGGTGAAGTATAAAGGAGGAGGAGGAGTCCATGAATGGAGAAGAATTAAAAAATAAGATGATCTAAAATAACACTAAAAAACCCTGGATACTTCTCCAGGGTTTTTTGATCGCTATAATAAAGAAAGAAGATCTATGTTACAGTACCATTTATCTTTATACTTTTGCAGAAGTTATGAATGTGAAGAAAAAAGACATAAGAACCTTAACTAAAGATCAGTTACGGCTTTTCTTTGAAGAAAATGGAGATAAATCTTTTAGAGGAAATCAGGTTTATGAATGGCTATGGAGTAAAGGGGCTCATAGTTTTAATGACATGACCAATATTTCTAAAGCCACTCGAAAAATACTGGAGGAAAATTTTGTAATCAATCATATTCAGGTTGATCAAATGCAAAGAAGTACGGATGGTACGATTAAAAATGCGGTAAAACTGCATGATGGATTAATAGTAGAATCAGTGCTAATTCCTACTCCGACCAGAACTACAGCATGTGTGTCATCTCAGGTAGGATGTAGCTTAGATTGTAAATTTTGTGCAACAGCTCGACTAAAAAGGATGAGAAACCTTAATCCCGATGAGATTTATGATCAGGTAATGGCTATAGATAAAGAAAGTCGACTATATCATAATCGCCCTTTATCAAATATTGTATTTATGGGTATGGGAGAGCCTTTAATGAACTATAATAACGTATTGAAAGCTATTGATAAAATCACTTCTCCCGATGGATTAGCAATGTCTCCAAAAAGAATCACATTATCTACTTCTGGTGTGCCTAAAATGATTAAAAAAATGGCAGATGATGAGGTGAAATTTAAATTAGCAGTTTCATTACATTCTGCAATAGATGAAATAAGAACATCAATAATGCCTTTTAATGAAACATTTCCGCTGGTAGATCTTAAAGAAGCATTAGAATATTGGTACCAAAAAACAAAAAGTAAGATCACATATGAGTATGTGGTTTGGAAAGGGATAAATGATAGAAAAGAAGATATAGAAGCTTTGATACGATTCTGTTCTTATGTTCCATGTAAAGTAAATTTAATAGAATATAACCCAATAGATGATGGAGCATTTCAACAAGCATCAAACAAAGCAATTGAAAACTATATTCATGCGCTAGAATCTCATGGTATTGTTATCAATGTTCGTCGCAGTCGCGGAAAAGATATAGACGCAGCTTGTGGTCAGTTAGCCAACAAATCATAGAACTACTCCTTATATTTATTAAATTAAAGGTAATATTCTTGATATATAACAGTATCGGTTTCAAAGAAAAACTATTTACGCTATCTTCGCGTTACTATAGAAAACAGAATCAAGTACAGCATATTGAAAGTTGTAGAACAAATAAAATTACCGATCATTGATGAAATGGAACTTTTTGAACAAAAGTTTTCAGAATCAATGACCTCTAAGGTAGCCTTACTCAATAGAATTACACATTATATTGTAAATAGAAAAGGTAAGCAAATGCGACCTATGTTTGTTTTTCTGGTCTCTAAAATGGTATCTGGAGGAGAAGTAAACGAACGAACATATCGGGGAGCTTCGGTAATAGAATTGATTCATACTGCAACTTTGGTTCATGATGATGTCGTAGATGACTCTAATCAAAGGCGAGGCTTCTTTTCTATTAATGCCTTATGGAAAAACAAAATAGCAGTTTTGGTAGGGGATTATCTATTGTCAAAAGGATTATTACTCTCTATTGATTATGGAGATTTTGATCTTTTAAAGATTATTTCGGTAGCAGTAAGAGAAATGAGTGAAGGAGAACTGTTGCAAATCGAAAAAGCTAGAAATCTTGATATCACAGAAGAGATATATTATGAGATCATCCGCCAGAAAACAGCGACATTAATAGCGGCTTGTTGTAGTTTGGGCGCATGTTCTGTATCCCCGGATTCTGATGATGTTGAAAAAATGAGAAAATTTGGAGAACTCATCGGAATGGCTTTTCAGATTAAAGATGATTTATTTGATTATGGAGATACAGCCATAGGAAAACCCACCGGGATTGATATTAAAGAACAAAAAATGACACTCCCTCTTATCTACACACTAAATCACTGCACTAAAGAAAAAAAGAAGTGGCTTATTAACTCGGTAAAAAATCATAATAAAGATAAAAAAAGAGTTAAAGAAGTTATAGACTTTGTAAAAATAAGTGGAGGATTGGAGTACGCCATTAAAATAATGCATCAATTTAAAAATGAAGCACTTTCCATCTTATCAGAATATCCGGATTCAGATTATAAATCTTCTTTAGAACTTATGGTTGATTATGTTATCGACCGAAAAAAATAATTAGAGGCTTTTTAGTATTAAAAAAAACGGTACGCAATAGGCGTATAATGAGTTTCTTAAGAAAGAAAGATGTCAATTAATTCTAAATATTTATAACACAACATTAATTATTTTAAATACGAGGCAACCTTTTTATTTTTATTCTCGTCTATGTAAATAGAAGATCTAATTAATTGATTTTATATTGAAAGTTATTCAATTTTATAAAAGCGAAACCCAACTCATTAAAAGGGCAGCAAAGCAATATCGCGATGCACAGCATCAGCTATACAATCAGTATGCGCCCAAAATGCTTAGTGTGTGCAGGCGATATATTAAGGATATTCATTTTGCAGAAGAAGTGATGCTTGGTGGGTTTTTAAAAGTTTTTATGAATCTGAATAAATTTAAATTCGAAGGAAGTTTTGAAGGATGGGTGCGAAGAATTATGGTTAATGAATCGATCTCTTTTTTAAGAAAAGAAAAACAAGTTCTTTTTACCGAAGAAATAACAAGCTATACCGAAGAATCCTGGAACAATATTAATACAGAATTAGAAGTAGACCAGATTCAGGAACTAATAGATAGTTTGCCAGAAGGATATAGAATGGTATTTGTACTATATGCTATAGAAGGATACAAGCATAGCGAGATAGCTAAAATGCTAGAGATTTCTGAAAGTACTTCAAAATCTCAACTATTTAAAGCTAGGAAAACGTTGCAACAAAAGTTAAACCAACAAAATAAGATAAGTAATGGCGCCATTGAAATTTGAAGAAAAGATGAAAGACAAGCTAGAACAGCGCGCTATACAGCCTTCTGGTGATTCTTGGGAGCGATTAACAGCGCAATTAGATAGCGCAAAAAAACAAAAAAAGGAAAATAAAAAAATCCAATGGTATGGTATTGCTGCCATCTTTGTTGGAGTCTTGGTCCTGACTTCTATACTAATGAATCAAAATCCAGTTTCAGAACAAAATAACATCCAATTTGTCGATAATAGTAATAAGATTATAAAAAATGAAAGTATTGAGGTAGTTAAAAATAAAGACGTTCAACAAAAAAATATAGAAAAAAGTAATTCTAAAATTGTAGAAGAAAACTCGATATCTAATAAGGTTGTAACACCATCTCTTAAAAAGGAAAATAAAAATCTCAAAAAGAAGAATATTTCCTCAGAAATTACAATGTCGAGAGATAAGACTGCAAAAAAGATGTTAGAAAATAGGGAATATGATACAGGACTAGCAGAAAATGATAAAAATGCCAATAGGATTAAAAATAAAGCTTTACCTGTAGATTCTTTAATTATTGAAGATAAGGTGGTGGCAGGAGTAGTAGCACAAATTCAAGAGCTTCAAAAAAAGAATACTCAAGTGACCGACGATGAAATCAATGCATTATTACTTGAAGCGCAAAGAGAAATTTCAACAGCAAAAATATTAAAATCTAGTACAGTGAGTGCATCAAACCTTCTGCAAGATGTAGAAGCAGAACTTGATGAGACTTTTAAACAACGTGTTTTTGAAGCGCTTAAAACAGGTTTTCAGAAAGTTAAGACAGCAGTAGTAGAAAGAAATAATTAAAACCATTCATCAATCAAATAATCAGCAATCTCCCTGTTATATCCAGGGAGATTGCAAACAAAATTCAAAAAAATGAAGACGATAGTTACAATAGCTACATTTGTGGGCGTGGCACTTTTTGCCCAATTATCAAGTGCGCAGGAAGCAAGTGATAATGTAGTAGAGCAATTGAAACAGCAGAAAGAACGTGTTATTAATGCAGAAAAAGAAGCACTAAAAAAGGAAGTAGAAGAAATTAATGAAAAGCTGGTAAATGAAGAAATAACCAAAGAAGATGCGCAAAAACTTAAAGAAGAAGCTGCTAAGATACATGCCCTTAATATTGAAAATAGAATAGCTATCATAGAAAATAAAATTGCACTTTTGGAACGCAATGAAGGGGATGCTATTGAGTTTTTAGAAAAAGATCTAGAATACAATCTTACTTTCTTAGGGTTTAATTTTGGATCTGATAAAGACAGAGAAATACCATATGATAGACGTACGACATCAAATTTGGTAATTGCTTTTGGACTTAACAATGCAATTGTAGAAGGACAATCATTAGATGATTCTGATTATAAAATTTCTGGAAGTAGGTTTTTTGAAATTGGGTGGGCCTGGAAAACAAGAGTATTTAAAAACACCAACTTCCTGAGAGTTAAGTACGGGATTTCGTATACTACTAATGGTTTAAAGCCCACAGATAATAGATATTTTGTAGAAAATGGTAATCAAACCACATTAGAAGAATTTAGAGTAGAATTAGATAAGTCCAAATTTAGAATGGATAATCTTGTCGTTCCTGTGCATCTTGAATTTGGACCATCAAAAGTGAGAGAAACAGAAAAAAGTATACGATATTCTACTAGAAATAGATTTAGAATTGGTCTGGGAGGATATGTTGGAGCAAATATAAGTACTCGCCAAAAATTAAAATATAAAGAAAATGGCGATCGTGTTAAAGATAAGATCAAAAGAGATTATAATACCAGTGACCTGGTATATGGATTAAGCGGATATATTGGTTTTGGAGATATGTCTATATATGCCAAGTATGATCTGTCTCCGATTTTCAAAAATGCAGAGATTGAGCAAAATAATGTGTCGTTAGGATTACGTTTTGACTTTTAATCGATAAATAAATTGATACAGTTACCCGTATATTTTATAAAATTAATGGACTATAATAGATGAAATAGTTTTTTGTTAATAAAGTAGGAGCAAGTAATGATTATTTTAAAAGGGCGATATGACTATATCGCTCTTTTGTTTTTTTTACCTCATAAGTTGTTTGAGTTATGATTCTCAGACCTTTATTTAATGGCTATCCTATTAAATCGATATGCTAAACATTTATATTTTTTTGTTAAATAATTTACTAATAGTGAATATTTGTTAAATATATAAATAAAAGTATTGCCCTTAAATTAATTATGGTTTTAACGTAACCATTTGAATGTAAGTATTTTATGACAATTTATTTTTTTGTTTCTAGATGAAATATTCTATATTTATCCAAGTCATAGTTGAAATAATTCTTTCCAAAATTTTAATAACGATTCTACATTTTTTGCCTCAAAATGTTAGTCGTTACTACTTATGCTGAAATTGGTATAAAACCGAACAATTAACCAAATTTCACTCATATGAAAACTAAATTTTTTTATTTAACATTATTCATGTTTTGCAGCTTCGGGCTGCTAGCTCAACAAGGGACTCCTGTTAAAGCCAATGCCGTAAGCAAAGCGGTTTATAAAAAGGATATCCCAGCATTTTCTAAAATGAAAAACATTATTTCTGCTGCAGGACTTCAGCATGTCGCTCCACCTAAGCGTAGAGGAAGTAATACTTTTGTTCCAGGAAAAGGTTTCCCTAAAGGAAATGATCCTCTTATCGAGCAACAAAAAAGTGCTAGTAAAATGGCAATTCGAGCTCCAATAGCATCTTTTGATGCTCATGTAGGAACTGTATTAAATGATGCAACAGGGGCTATTGGTCCTAATCACTATGTGTATGCATTTAACTCTGGTTTTGGTATCCTCGATAGAACGGGTAACGTTCTATTGGCAGAAGCTTCTTTGGCAACTTTGTTTCCAGGAGAAGATTTGGGAGATCCAGTGGTGGTATATGATAATTTTGCCGAGAGGTTTATTATCATGGAGTTTAGTAACTCACCAAATGGATTTTTAATAGCCGTTTGTAAAGGACCGGATCCAGTAAATGATGGATGGTCTACTTATAGATTTAATACAGGAACATTTCCTGATTATGAAAAATTATCTATCTGGCATGATGGGTATTACATTACTGCAAACAAAGATCAAAATGCTCCAGATACCAATAATGTAGTATTTGCAGTAGAACGAGATAAGATGATTGCAGGAGAAGCATCTGCACAGATGGTAAGTTTTCCATTGCCAGGAGCAGAAACAAATGGGTTTTATAGCCCAGGAGGATTTAATGCTACAGGTACAACACTTCCTCCGGCAGGTGTAGGATGTTCTATAGTGTATATGCAAGACGATAGCTGGTCTGGAATTTCGACAGATCACCTAAAAATCTGGACAACCAATGTAGATTGGACGACTCCAGCAAATTCTACGATTTCACAACCGCAGGTGCTCAATACAACACCTTTTGACAGTGTATTTGATAATGGATCTTTCCAAAATCTTGATGAACCAGGTAGTGGACCAGACATAGATGCATTACAGGCAACTATGATGTATATGACAAACTATAGACGTTTTGGTACTCATAACTCTGTGGTAATGAATTTTGTGGTAGACTTAGATGGTAATGATAGCTTAGCTGGTATTCGTTGGTATGAACTTCGACAAACTGCAGATGGGCAACCATGGACTATTCATCAAGAGGGTACATACACACAACCAGATGGACTTAGTGCTTTTTGTGGAAGTATTGCTCAGGATTCACAAGGTAATATCGGGTTGGCATATACGGTAGTAAGCACTAGCGTGTATACTTCATTACGATACACTGGTCGATTAGCTAGTGATCCGGTAGGAACGATGACTGTTGCAGAACAGGTTTCTGCAGATGGAGATAGCCAAAATAATAGAGGTGATGGTCGTTATGGAGATTATGGTCAAATGACTATTGATCCATTAGATGATAAAACTTTCTGGCATATTAGTGAGTATATGAAAGGACCAGCTCCTAATGTAAGAAAGAGTCATGTTGTAGCTTTTAGAATCGAACCAGATACTCCGGATACAGAAGCTCCTACAGCTCCTGCTAATCTAACTGCATCTAATACTACAGATGTTTCTACTTCATTGAGCTGGGACGCATCTACCGATAATATAGGAGTTACTGGATATGACGTATATCAAGATGGTACGGTAGTGGCAACTGTAGCTACAACTACAGCAGATATTACTGGGTTAACAGCAAGTACCTCTTATGATTTCTCTGTAAAAGCAAAAGATGCAGCAGGAAATGAATCTGTTGCAAGCGCAACAATTACTGTTACTACAGTTGCACCAGATACTCAGGCACCAACTGTACCTGCAAATTTAACAGCGTCTAATACTTCAGCAGGTCAGACAACCTTAAACTGGGACGCATCTACAGATAATGTAGGTGTTGCAGGATATGATGTATTACAGGATGGAGCAGTAGTTGCTACTGTAACGACTACAACTACTATAGTAACAGGACTTTCTCCTGAGACTACATATGAGTTTAAGGTGTTAGCTAAAGATGCTGCCGGAAATGAATCAGCTACCAGTACACCAATAAGTGTAACTACTCTAGCCGCAACAGGATGTTTAAATGGAGTTGCTGTTCCATATAGTGAAAGTTTTGAAAGTGATTTTGGAGGATGGACACAAGCATCAGGAGATGATCTGGACTGGTCAAGAGATTCTGGAGGTACACCTTCTAATAATACAGGACCTTCAAGTGCAGATGATGGATCAACTTATATCTATGTTGAAGCATCTGGAAATGGTACTGGATATCCAAACAAAAGAGCAATTCTTAATTCTCCTTGTGTTGACCTTAGCGGTGCTACAGCGGCTGTATTTTCATTTAGTTATCATATGTATGGTGGTACTGATTTTGGATCACTAGATGTTGAAGCAAGTAATGATGATGGTGCAACCTGGACCAGTATTTGGAACAAAAGCGGGAACCAGGGGAACTCTTGGCAAAATGCTACAATAGATTTGGCAGCGTATCTTGGGGTTGGACTACAATTACGATTTAATCGTGTAACTGGGAATACCTGGCAAGCTGATGCAGCAATAGATAAAATATCACTTACTAGTGATACTGCAGGAAATTGTGCTACTGGTGATTTATCATTAAGTATAACATTTGACAACTATCCAGAAGAGACTTCTTGGACATTAACTGATGCAGGAGGTACAACTGTAGCTTCAAAAAGTTATTCTACAGCAAATCCAGATGGGTCTACTGTTACAGAAACTATTAGTGCACCAGCTTCAGGAAGTTATACATTTACAATTTCTGATTCTTTTGGAGACGGGATTTGCTGTTCTTATGGTAATGGGTCTTATACATTATCAAGTAGTGCAGGTACAATTGCTTCAGGAGGAGAGTTTACAAGTTCTGATGCTACAGAGTTTTGCGTACAGGGATCAAGTGTAAGGCTGGATACTTATGAATTAACAGATGTTAACTCAAATGACAAACGATTTATGTTGTATCCAAACCCAACTACCGGTATTTTAAATATATCAGTTGGTAAGACACCAATCCAGAAACTAGAGATTTTCTCTATGTTTGGTCAAAAAGTTCGTAGTATTGATGATCAGGGAATTAAGCAAATTGATGTAAGTAACCTTACAGCGGGAACTTATTTTGCAAGAATTACTGCTAAAGAAACTATTGTTACAAGAAGTTTTATTGTAGCGAAATAATTTCTGAACAAATAAAAAATTAATGTTAAGAGGCTGTCTTTTTTAGACAGCCTCTTTTTTTATTAAATCAAGAAGAGGACAGTGTTTCAGGAATTATATTATTTTTGCGTTGAGCTTGTCGATATAAGTAAAGACAAACTTTTGTAGTAGGATTCTCAATAAAGTACTTACTGCTCAATATTAATTATATAATACCAGATAATGATCAATAAGTCCACTATAGATGCTGTATTCGAAACTGCTCGGTTAGAAGAAGTAATAGGTGACTTTGTGCAATTAAAAAAAGCAGGGAGTAATTTTAAAGGATTAAGTCCATTTAGTGATGAAAGAACACCTTCTTTTATGGTGTCTCCCGTAAAACAGATTTGGAAAGATTTTTCTAGCGGAAAAGGAGGTAATGTAGTTGCTTTTTTAATGGAACATGAACATTTTACATATCCTGAAGCCATAAAATATTTGGCTAAGAAATATAATATTGAATTTGAAGAAACCGAGCAAACAGATGAACAAAAAGAGCAAGCAAATGAAAGAGAAAGTATGTATCTGGTTAGTGAGTTTGCTAATACTTTTTTTCAGAATTCTTTACTTAAAACAGAACAAGGTAAAGCCATAGGGCTAACTTATTTTAAAGAAAGAGGATTTACCGAAGAAACTATAAAAAAGTTTGGACTAGGGTACTCTCCTGATGTTTGGGATGCATTGACGGCAGAGGCTATTAAAAAAGGATATCAATTAGATTATTTAGAGAAAACAGGTCTTACCATAGTAAAAGAAGAAAAACAATTTGATCGTTTCAAAGGTAGGGTGATGTTTCCCATTCAATCAATGTCTGGCCGTGTCCTGGGTTTTGGAGGGAGAATCTTAACCAATGAGAAAAAAGCGGCAAAATATCTTAACTCTCCAGAGAGTGATATCTATCATAAGAGTAAGGTGCTTTATGGGATTTATCATGCAAAACAAACTATTGCCAAAGAAGATAACTGTTACCTTGTAGAAGGATACACAGATGTAATTCAGTTTAATCAAACAGGTGTTACCAACGTAGTTTCTTCATCTGGTACGGCATTAACGTCAGATCAAATTCGCCTAATTAGCAGACTAACCAAGAATGTCACAGTATTGTTTGATAGTGATGCTGCCGGGATGCGAGCATCTTTAAGAGGGATTGATTTGATTCTTGAACAAGGAATGAATGTAAAAGTTTGTAGTTTTCCCGATGGGGAAGATCCAGATAGTTTTGCTAAACAAAATACGCTAGAAGAACTAAGCTCGTATCTCGAAGAGAATGTTCAGGATTTTATTAGCTTTAAAGCATCACTATTGCAGCAAGAATCTAAGAATGATCCTATTAAAAGAGCAGAATTGGTTAGAGATATGGTAACTAGTATTTCTAAAATCCCAGATGTGATCAAACGAGAGATTTATGTAAAAGAATGCTCTCGAATAATGGACGTTTCTGAAGATGTATTGTTTGATACTTTAGCACAAATTCGTAATGTTGATGTAAAAGAAGATCGTAAACAGCAAAAACAGCATCAAAAATCACTAGAAGTTGTAAAGAAAGAAACTGCGCAATCTCCAAAAGTTGACGAACAGTATGAACTGGAAAGAAAGGTCATAGAGATATTGTTACTTTATGGAAATCGTGAAGAAGAGTTTGAAGATCTTGTTTTAAAAGAAAATGATGATGGAGACCTCGTTTTAGAACCAGAAGTGCATATCACAAAAGTATTTGAGAAAATATACCTAGATCTTCAGGATGATGAAATAGAATTTACTAACAATAGTTTTAAAGAGATATATGCTGTTTTAATAGAACAATTACATCAAAATGAAGAATTTAAAATCGAAAACTTTATTAATCATGTGGCTCCCGAGATAGCTTCAGAGATCACAGCTATCATGATGAATGAAGAGCGATATACATTGCATAGATGGATAGATATGGAGATTCATGTAAAGCAAAAAGATTTTACAATAGCCCAATATGTAAGTGATATTATTTTAAATCTACGAAGATTTCTGATTAGTCAAAAAGTAAAAGAGCTCTCACAAGAAGTGAAAGCTCCAAATACTGATGCCGATGATAATCAAGAAACCATACAGGATATCATGGATTATCTGTCATTAAAAAGAATATTGTCTGAGAAACTAAACCGAGTAGTTTAGCTAATATGCAATAATCTGGATTGATGAATTAGATCAGCAAGATTATCCACTTTTAATTTTTTTAGCAGTCGTGTCTTATACGTACTTACCGTTTTTTCATTAATAGATAATGTAGAAGCGATATCTTTATTACGTTTTCCAGAAGATAACAGGTTGAGTACTTCTATTTCTCTGGAGGATAGTTTTTTATATTTTACAACCATATTATTTTCATTAGCATTTCCGTTTGCTAATTGTTGTGTAAGGTTATCATTTAAATATATACCACCCCTTGCAACACGTTCGATTGCTTTTTTAAGTGTTTTTGTTGGTACTGTTTTGGATAAGTATGCCGAAGCCCCTGCTTTAATAGCACTTAAAGCATACATTTCTTCGGGATGAGAACTAAAAATAATTACTTTGATTCTGGGAAATTCTTTTTTAATAGTTCTCAATGCCATAATTCCATTGATCTGAGGTAAATCTAACTCCATAATGAGTACATCTGGAGTATTAGCTTTCAAAACATCATACATCTCGTTTCCGTTACTTACTTTGCCAATGATCTCATAATCTTCTGAGTTGCGAAATAAGGAAACGATCCCCTTCCTTGTAATTGGATGATGATCTGCGATTAATACGGTTGTCATTCTTGTTTACGATTGTTAATGTTAGTTTAATTTTAAGAGTGTAACATCTTAGGCTAGGGGTAATTTTCAAATCTTTGTGCAAAATTACTAAGAACTAGTCCTCGTAAACTTTTTTTTATGTATTTATCGACAAAATGTTGATTATAATAGATCAACGGGTATTTTACACACCGGAATAGGGATCATTTTGTGTTGGTTTACGGTATTTAGACGGATAAAAATTTTAAAAACCTCTTGTTCTCTTCCTTTAAAATCATCAATTTTTTTACCTTCATCTTTCATTTTCATAGCCCATTCTAATTCATCATAACTTGCGCCAATTTGATCTTCGTCACTTCTGCTATCTCCAAATAATCCATCAGTTGGAGGAGCAACTTGTATCGAATTTGGTACCTTTAAAGCTTCTCCTATAGCATATACTTCACTTTTTAGCAAATTTGCAATTGGACTTAAATCTACACCACCATCCCCATATTTGGTGTAAAAACCAACTCCAAAATCTTCAACCTTATTACCTGTTCCCGCAACTAGATATTTGTATAAACCAGCAAAATAATATAATGTAGACATTCTTAATCGAGCTCTGGTATTTGCTAATGACAGATCAAGTTGTGCACTTGGCGCTGTCTCTGGAACAACAGATTTTAATTCTTCAAAAACTGGAGTTAGATCAACTCTGATATCAGAAACATTAGGAAACCTTTCTTTTAATTGGGTAATATGCTCCTGGGCCCTTGTTACCTGACTCTGGGCTTGATGAATGGGCATTTCTACACAAAGCGTTTTTAATCCTGTTTTTGCACATAAAGAAGAAGTAACAGCACTATCAATCCCCCCGCTTACACCAATAACAAAACCTTCTATGTTTGCATTAGTAGCGTATTCTTTTAACCAGTTTACGATATGATCAATTACTTTTTCTGTTTGCATTCTTCGTTATTTGTTAGTGTTAATTTAAATCCGAATACGATGAGTATTTCAATTTTATACTTCGTATTTTGATCTTTGTCTATAGCAATTTGATATCTTACCTTTGCGAATATAAAATTAATAAAAAAAGATGGCGTTCTGGAATAATAGAAATTATTTAAAGAGATATTATAATTTAGGAATGAATAGTATTAAGTATTTAAAATTAGCCATTGTTTTTTGCATATTATTTTCTTGCTCTAGCAAAAATAAAGTAGATAAAGAGGTTGCTAAAATCCCTGTAGATATTAAAATTGAACGTTTTGATCGATTATTTGCAGAAATGACTCAGGAAAACTTACCTAATCTAAAAAAAGAATATCCTTTCTTATTTTCAGAAAAATATGCAGATAGTGTATGGATCAAAAGATCTCGAGATACAATACAACAAGAAGTAAACAAAGAAGTAGAAAAAGCTTTTCCTGATTTTTCTTCTGAGGAAAATGAACTACATTCACTTTTTCAGCATATTAAATATTATTTCCCAGAAATTAAAGAACCTAGAGTGGTTACAATTACTAATGATGTAGATTATCATAATAAAGTGGTGCTTTCAAAAGGGTTACTTATTATTTCTTTGGATACATATTTAGGTAAGGACCATCATTTTTATGAAGGGATACAAAAATACTTAAGACAGCATTTTGATAGACAGTATATAGTGCCAGAGGTAGCCTCTATGTATGCTAAAAACCAGATAGGGCCGATTAGAGATAGAACGTTTTTAGGTAATCTTGTTTCTTTTGGGAAAGAGCTATATCTTAAAAGTTTACTCTTACCAGATTTTAGCGATGCCAGAAAAATGGGGTATACAGAGGAGCAATATGCCTGGGCAAAAGCTAATGAAGAGGAAATATGGAGGTATTTCGTAGATCGCCAACTATTATATAGTACAGACAGCACTCTTATGCCTAGATTTTTGTATCCTGGACCTTTTTCAAAATTTTATTTAGAAGAAATTGATAAAGAAGCACCAGATAGAATAGGACAATTTATAGGATGGAGAATTGTAGCTTCGTATATGAAAAATAACAATGTATCTTTGCGGCAATTAATAGTGGCAGATGCCGAAACGATTTTTAACAGATCAAAGTATAAACCCGAAAGATAATGGCAAATAATCATAAGTCAGAAATAAAAATAGATATAGAGCTAGATGAAAACAGGATTCCAGAAAAATTAAAATGGACGGCAAAAGATGGTGGAGTAGAGAACGAAGAAACCAAAGCAATGCTTCTGTCTGTATGGAATAGCAAAAATAAGGAAAGCCTTCGTATTGATTTATGGACCAAAGATATGCCTGTCGACGAAATGAAGATCTTTTTTCATCAAACATTAGTTGCTATGAGTGATACTTTTTATCGAGCTACACAAGATGAAAAAATGTCGGCAACCATGAAAGATTTTTGCGATTATTTTGCCGAAAAACTAGAACTTAAACAAAAATAGTATTGTGCTTTTTTGAAATGTTTTGTCAAATTTGTTGACTAAATGTCAAAATCTAAACATTGAAAAAAACCTTGTATTTTGTATATAATACAAAATCAGATATTTGGAATAAATATCTTGATAACCTTCATAAAATTATAAGTCCAACTACATATTCATGTGATCTTTGTAGTCTTACTCATGGTAATTTTTCTGAAAAAAAGGAATGGAAGAGTTTTAGAGAAAATTCAAATTATAAATTCGTTTTCATGTATAAAGATGAGTTTTTGAGAATGTATTCCTGTCTGGAAGATAAGAATTTTGGATTTCCTATTATTTTTCAAAAGCAAGGAGAAAAGATTGATGTACTATTTGATTCAAAAGAGATATCACCTTTAAATTCTGTAGAAGAATTGATAGAATTTCTGAAAAAGAAAATGAGTTAAGATTTTTTTAGCTGCGAATTAATTTCTGCTATGTAATTAAGAACATCTTCTTTGCCTAGCCCAGAAGAAGATGAGGTGATAAAATAATTAGGCATTTCTTCCCAATATTTGAGCATTTCTTCAGTGTAAGCATTTATTTGAGCGGGTAACTTGTTTTTTGAAAGCTTATCGGCTTTTGTGAAAATAATAGAAAATGGTATTTGATTTTCGCCTAACCATTGCATAAACTCAAGGTCTATTTTTTGTGGTTCATGTCGGCAATCCACTAAAACAAAAGCGCTAACCAATTGTATGCGTTTAGAGAAGTACGCAGTAATAAATTTCTGAAATACTTTTTTTGAAGACTTAGATACTCTTGCATATCCGTATCCTGGTAAATCAACCAAAAACCAAGCCTTATTGATAATAAAATGATTAATCAATTGCGTTTTTCCCGGTCTTCCAGATGTTTTAGCAAGACTTTTGCGAGTAGTAAGCATGTTGATTAATGAGGACTTGCCAACATTAGATCTGCCTATGAATGCATATTCAGGGAGTTTGTCTTTAGGACATTTGGAAACATCGCTATTACTCATTACAAATTCAGCGCTACTAATCTTCATAGTATCAAATCAATTATGATTAGAAGTTACGTTCTTGTAACCAATTGTATAGTAAACGGTTAAATTCTTCGGGATGCTCCATCATAGCAGCATGACCACATTTGTCAATCCAGTATAAATCAGAATCAGGTAATAAACGATTAAAATCATCTGCAACTTCTGGAGGAGTAACATTATCATTTTTCCCCCAAATAATACAAGTTGGGGTATTCATGTTTGGTAAATCTTTTGCCATGTTATGTCGAATAGCACTCTTAGCAATTGCAAGAGTTCTAATTAATTTATTTCGATCATTAACAGTAGCGTATACTTCATCTACAATTTCTTTGGTAGCAATTTCGGGATCATAGAATACATTTTCTGCTTTAACTTTAATGTATTCATAGTCACCTCGTTTTGGATAACTCTCTCCCATGGCACTTTCATAAAGGCCAGAACTTCCGGTTATAACCAAACCTTTTACCTTTTCGGGAAACATTTTGGTGCATAAAAGTGCAATGTGTCCCCCTAGAGAATTACCTAGAAGTATAACTTCTTTATCACCATATCCTAAATGATCTATAAAATCTTTAAGGTACCTGGCATAGGTACTAACTTTGGTTTTTAGTAAAGGTAAAGTGTATACAGGGAGCTCTGGAATCAGTACCTTATATCCATGTTCAGGGAAGTAAGAACTAACACCTTCAAAATTACTCAAACCACCCATCAATCCGTGTAAAATGATGATTGGTGTGCCTTCCCCTAAATCTAGATAACTAAATTTTCCGTCTTTTTTTAATTCGTGCTTCATTAATACTTCTTACAAGAATTAAAAGCAAATATAGCATTTTCATAATTAGTTTTGGGATTTTTTATTAATACTACAGAATGATTTTTTATATTTTTTTTTGCGACCTATTATTTCTATCTCAAATTAGGTGAAACCAAGAATTCACAAGTGTTACCGTAGTGTGCTGATAAACAAAATCTTAAAGTTTTTAGTAGTTGTGGCTTTACTGTTTAGAAGACAATTTATTAACAATGTGGTAAATTGTGGTAAAAAGTGGTAATTTTTTCAATATATTTGACTAATTAAACGTTTAGGGAAATAAAAGTGGTAAATCTAATCGGCACATACGAGTGTAAGGCAGACGCTAAGGGACGTCTGATGATACCTGTGGCTTTTAAGAAGCAACTCTCGCCGGTGCTACAAGATGGATTTGTATTAAAAAGAGCTGTTTTTCAATCTTGTTTGGAGTTGTATCCAATGGCAGAATGGAATCTTTTGATGCAAAAAATTAATAAACTCAACCGCTTTAAAAAGAAAAATAATGATTTCATCAGAAAATTTACTGCTGGTGTAAAAGTAGTTGAAATTGACGCTGCTGGTCGACTCTTGATTCCAAAAGATCTGGTTGGCTTTGCAGGAATTACTAAAGATTTGGTGTTATCATCTGCTGTAAATATTATAGAAATTTGGGACAAAGATCAATATGAAAAGGCAATTGATGATGCAGCTGTTGATTTTGCAGATTTGGCAGAAGAAGTAATGGGTTTTGATGACGAAATAGATCATGATTGATAGCATTGATAGGAGTTAAAACACTTATTCTGATAAGATTAGTAGAGGTTTAGCTTTTATTTAGACTATTAAAACTAGAAAAGAAAAGATGAAAGAGATGGAATATCATAACCCGGTTTTACTTAAAGAAACGGTAGATGGATTAGCAGTGAAGCCAAATGGAATCTATGTCGATGTCACATTTGGTGGAGGAGGTCATTCTAGAGAAATTCTGAAGCGATTGGGGCCAGAAGGTAAATTGTTTGCTTTTGATCAGGATCAGGATGCTTTAGAGAATGCGATTGATGATGATCGATTTACTTTAATAAACGAAAACTTTAGATTTATTAAACGATTTCTACGATTCTATGGGGTTAGAAAAGTAGATGGAATCTTGGGGGATTTTGGGGTTTCTTCACATCAGTTTGATGTAGCAGATAGGGGCTTTTCTACTAGGTTTGAAGCAGAACTGGATATGAGAATGAATCAAAACGGAAAAATATCAGCTTATCATGTAATCAATGAATACGATGAGTCTGATCTAAGGATGATGTTTTTGCAATATGGAGAATTGAGAAATGCTCCTAAGCTAGCAAGAGCGATAGTTGGAGCCAGAAAAGAAGAGAGTTTAAAAACCAGTGTAGAATTAAAAGAAGTGCTTAGGCCGTTTTTGCCAAAACATAAAGAACATAAAATACTGGCGCAGATATATCAAGCGATTAGAATCGAAGTAAATCAGGAGATTGAAGCTCTTAAAGAGTTTTTGGTACAAACAACAGAGCTCTTGGATGTCGAAGGAAGAATTAGCCTGATCTCTTATCACTCTTTAGAAGATAGGTTGGTAAAGAGATTTATACGTAGCGGGATGTTTGAAGGAGAGCCAGAAAAAGATTTATATGGTAACGTATCGGTACCTTTTAAAAAAGTAGGTGGATTGATAGTTCCGGATGAAGAAGAAGTTAAAGAAAATAATAGAGCACGAAGTGCTAAACTGAGAATAGCCAAAAGAATTTGAAGCAGACAATTTATGACATATTAAAAGGTAAGTTTCTTATTGCAGATGATGCAATGAAAAACTGGAGAATGTTATTGTTTCTTTCTTTTTTGGCAATAATAATGATTGCAAGTTCACATAATGCAGAGAGCAAGGTGCATGAGATTGCTAGATTGAATAATGAAGTTAGAGAATTAAGGACACATTTTGTAGATGGAAAAACCGAATTGATGAGATTGAAGATGGAGTCATCAATAATAAAAAAGATGACGCAAAAAGGGCTAAAACGGCCCGAAAGGCCTCCGAGAAAAATAATAGTAAAAAAGTAAGCTGTTGGCAATAAAAGAAAAAAACATATTAAACCGATTGTATTTCATAGCAGCGTGTATGTTCATCTTTGCAATAGCAGTATTGGCTAAGTTGGTAAATATACAGTTTGTAGAAGGAGATATGTATCGTAAGAAAGCTCAGGAACGGGTTTTTAAAACCTTTGATATTCCTGCGAACAGAGGTAACCTGTATGATAGTAAGGGAAACCTTTTAGCAACATCTGTTCCTAAATATGATATACGATTTGATGCATTGGCAGTTAATGATAAAGACTTTAGAGCACATATTAAACCACTTTGCGAAGCATTATCTAAAGAATTTGGAAAACCAGTTTCATACTATGACAAAATTATAAGAACCGCAAGAGCGAATAGAAACAGATACTTGTTGTTACGAAGAAATTTAGGGTATTCTCAGTATATGAGAGTTAAAAAGTTCCCTTTGTTCGAATATGGAGCTAATCGAGGAGGATTAATAGTAGAGCAACGCACAGTAAGAGAACATCCTATAGGAAAAATAGCTGAACGTACAGTAGGATATGAAAGAAGGGATGAACATGGGTATTATACCAGAGTAGGCTTAGAAGGGGCTTATGGACCATTTTTAAGAGGGAAAGAAGGGAAACGAAAAAAACAAAAAATAGCAAAAAACCAATGGAAACCTATAGGGGATGCTAACGAAGTAGAACCGCAAGACGGGTATGATGTTGTTTCTACTATTGATGTAAATATACAGGATATAGCACATCACGCATTACTTGCTCAACTTGAAACATTTGAAGCAGAGCACGGCACTGTAGTGGTAATGGAAACTAAAACCGGAGAGATAAAAGCGATTTCTAATCTGGGGCGCACCAATGCAGGGAAATATTATGAGAAACTTAATTATGCGGTTGGAGAATCTCATGAGCCGGGATCTACATTTAAATTGATGACAATGGTTGCTGCTTTAGAAGACAGAGTTATAGATTCAAGTTATGTAGTAGATACCGAAAATGGTCGTGTAAAGTTTTATGATAGAATTGTAAAAGATTCTAAATGGGGAGGGTACGGAAAAATATCTGCAGCAAAAGCATTTGAGTTATCGTCAAATACTGCTTTTGCTAAGATGATTAATGAAAATTATAAAGATAACCCTAGAAAGTTTGTAGATCGCTTAATTAATATGGGCCTTGGAGAAACACTTGGATTGGCAATTAAAGGAGAAGGGAAACCTATAATCCCTTACCCGGGAGATAAAGATTGGTACGGAACCACATTGCCATGGATGGCACATGGTTATGGTGTTGCAATTACGCCATTACAAACATTGGTTTTTTATAATGCAATCGCTAATGATGGCGAAATGGTAAAACCTAGATTTATTAAAGAAGTCAAAACATGGGATAAAACCAGGGAGAGGTTTGATAAAGAAATTCTTAATCCAACAATATGTTCTAAAGAAACTGCAAAAATTGTTCAGGAGATGATGAAGAATGTGGTTAAGAGAGGAACAGCAGATAATATCCGTACTAATAATTTTGGTATTGCAGGCAAAACAGGCACATGTTGGGGAAATTATGGAAAAGACAAAGAACGTGAATACATATCATCTTTTGCGGGCTATTTTCCATCTGATAAACCTATTTATTCTTGCATTGTAGTGGTGCATAAACCAAATAAGAAAAAAGGATATTATGGTAGTGAAGTTGCTGCTCCGGTGTTCAAAACCATTGCTACAAAAATATATAACGATATACCGGTAATTGATGAAGTATCTTATGCTGTTGTCGAAAGTAAATCAGTTGTAAATAGTTATGAGAAGTATTATCAGAATGCTCAAAAATACAAGACTATAATGCCTAATGTAACAGGTATGCCAGCAATGGATGTGATCTCTCTTCTAGAAAATATGGGACTGAAAGTCGAACTAAAAGGATCAGGAAGGGTGAAAAAACAATCTATAGAACCAGGAACTAAAGTAAAGATAAACCAAACAGTGAGATTAGAATTATCGTGACAGAGTTAAAAGACATTCTATACAAGGTAGCGATTAATGCCGTAGTTGGTAATACAACAATGAGCGTTAATAAGATTGAATTTGACTCAAGAAAAGTTGAACAGGATGATGTGTTTGTTGCCATTAGAGGTTCTGTCTCAGATGGTCATGATTATATAGAAAAAGCTATTAATCAGGGAGCTTTGGTTGTGATCTGCGAAAAGGTGCCAAATATTGCAGTTAGTGGTGTAACCTATGTAGAGGTCGAAGATACCCAATCTGCATTGGCGATCATGGCATCTAATTATTATGATTCTCCTTCGGGAAATCTAAAACTGGTTGGAGTTACAGGTACCAATGGTAAAACAACAATTGCATCTTTATTATATCAGCTTTTTAAGAAAGCGGGATTTAAAGTGGGCTTGTTGTCTACGGTAAAAGTTGTAGTAGATACCAAGGTTTATGATGCGACACATACGACTCCAGATTCTTTAACTATTAACTACTACCTCAAAGAAATGAATAATGCAGGGGTCGAATATTGTTTTATGGAAGTTAGTTCTCATGGGATACATCAAAAACGTACAGAAGGATTAGATTTTGCCGGAGGAATCTTTACGAATCTGTCTCATGATCATTTAGATTATCACAATACATTCAAAGAATATCGTGATGTAAAGAAAACATTTTTTGATGAGTTGCCGGCAAAAGCTTTTGCATTGGTTAATAAAGATGATAAAAACGGAAGTTTTATGATTCAAAATACCAAAGCAAAACAGCATACTTATGCTTTAAAATCCTATGCCGATTATAGAGGTCAAATTTTAGAAAGTAGTCTAGAAGGGTTATTGCTAAAGTTGAATGATCATGAAGTCTGGGCAAAATTAATAGGCAGTTTTAATGCATACAATCTACTGGCAATTTTTGGTACAGCCGAATTATTAGGACTTGAAACCTTAGAAACCCTTCAGCTATTAAGCGACTTGCAAAGTGTAAGTGGTAGATTTCAATATCTGATCTCTGATGAAAAAATTACAGCAATAGTTGATTATGCTCATACACCCGATGCATTAAAAAATGTGTTAGAGACTATTAATGATATTCGAACCAATAATGAAACATTGATTACAGTTGTAGGATGTGGTGGAGATAGAGATAAAATGAAACGACCTGTGATGGGAAATATTGCAGCAAGACTTAGTAATAAAACAATTTTTACGAGTGATAATCCCAGGACAGAAAATCCAGATCAGATTATAGAAGATATCGAGAAAGGAGTAGAGCCGCAGGATTATAAAAAAACACTATCAATTACAGATAGAAAACAAGCTATTAAAACTGCATGCCAATTAGCAAATAAAGATGATATCATTCTTATTGCTGGTAAAGGACATGAAACCTATCAGGAAATTAATGGAGAACGAACCGATTTTAATGATTTTGAAATTGTCAAACAAGAACTAAAAAAACTAAATAAATAAATCCTTGACTCTCTTAAAAAAGAGGTAGAGGTAGTAACTTATGCTATACTATCTATTCGAATATTTGGAAAGCGAATACCAGTTCCCCGGGGCGACGTTGTTTCAGTTTATCACTTTTAGGGCAGCAATGGCAATAATTTTGTCGCTATTAATCTCTACAATTTATGGTAAACGAATCATAAATTTTCTTAGAAAAAAACAGATGGGAGAAAGCATTCGTGAGCTTGGTCTGGATGGTCAAGCCGAAAAAGCTGGTACGCCAACCATGGGAGGAATTATTATTATTCTGGCAACTCTGGTTCCTGTACTATTGTTAGCTAAACTTGATAATATATATGTAATCTTATTGATCATTACTACATTATGGATGGGGGTTATAGGTTTTACAGATGATTACTTAAAAATAAAAAGAAAAGATAAAGAAGGTCTGGCAGGAAAATTTAAGATAATAGGACAAGTTGGGCTTGGGCTTATTGTGGGATGTACAATGTATTTTCATAATGATATTACTATCAAAGAAGAAAAAGTAAAATCAGAAACAGAGCAAGTTGTAAATGCAGGAGAAGAGGTGTCCGATTTTAATCCGGCTATAAAATCTACAAAAACTACGATACCTTTTTTTAAGAATAATGAGTTTGACTATTCAGATTTGATTACCTGGATTAGTCCTGAAATGGAAAAATATGCTTGGTTAATTTTTATACCTATTGTCATTTTTATTGTTACGGCCGTATCAAATGGAGCGAATCTAACCGATGGGATTGATGGTCTTGCAGCAGGCTCATCTGCAATTATGGTATTAACATTAGCTCTTTTTGCATGGGTGTCGGGTAACATTATTTTTTCAGACTATCTCAATGTGATGTATATCCCAAATTCTGGAGAAATGACCATCTATATTACTGCCTTTGCAGGAGCGCTAGTAGGGTTTCTATGGTATAATACATATCCGGCTCAGGTGTTTATGGGAGATACAGGTAGTCTTACTATAGGAGGAATAATAGCAGTGATAGCAATTGCAATACGTAAAGAATTTTTGATCCCAATTTTATGTGGCATCTTTTTTATTGAAACCGTATCAGTAATGATGCAGGTGAGTTGGTTTAAATATACCAAAAAGAAACATGGAGAAGGAAGAAGGATTTTTCTAATGTCTCCATTACATCATCACTATCAAAAAAAAGGAATACATGAAAGTAAGATCGTTACCAGATTCTGGATTGTCGGCATTTTTATGGCAATCATAGCAGTGATTACATTAAAAGTTAGGTAGTATGAAAAGGCTGGTAGTGCTGGGAGCAGGAGAAAGTGGAGTAGGAACTGCTATTCTGGGTAAAAAAGAAGGATTCGATGTTTTTGTTTCGGATAAAGGGACAATTACAGATCAATATAAAGAAGTTCTTAGAAATTTTGAAATTGAATGGGAAGAACAAGGGCATACAGAAATTAAAATTCTGAATGCAGATATCGTTATGAAAAGCCCTGGGATTCCTGATACAGTAGCATTAATAGCAAAGCTGAATAAAAAAGGAATTCCTGTAGTGTCTGAGATAGAATTCGCTGCAAAGTACACAGGCGCTCAGATTGTTGGTATTACCGGGAGTAATGGAAAAACTACAACCACAATGCTTACACATTATGTGCTTCAGCATGGTGGATTAAAAGCCAATATGGCTGGTAATATAGGAGATAGTTTTGCAAAACAAGTAGCAGAAAATGATGCTCCTTTTTATGTGCTTGAGCTAAGTAGTTTTCAGCTAGATGGGATAAAGGATTTTGCTCCGCATATTGCTGTTCTTACAAATATTACTCCAGATCATTTGGATCGATATGAATACCGGTTTGAGAACTATATAGCGTCAAAATTCAGAATTGCAATGAATCAAAATGAAAATGATTATTTCATTTATGATGCAGACGATACAGTAATAACAGAATATTTAAAACAACATCCCGTTCGTTCAAGGTTACTGCCTTTTTCATTGACCAAAAAGGTAGAAAATGGAGCATATTTAGAAGAAGAAAATATAACAATAATAATAGATAACAACAAAGTAATCATGCCAACAACAAATTTAGCATTAAAAGGAAATCACAATGTAAAAAACGCTATGGCCGCCGCTACAGTATCACAATTGTTAAAAATTAGAAAAGCGACTATTAGAGAGTGCCTGGAGAATTTTCATGGAGTAGAACATAGATTAGAAGATGTATTAAAGATTAATAATGTGCAATACATTAATGATTCTAAAGCGACAAACGTAAATGCTACTTTTTATGCTTTGGATGCTATGAAATCGGCAACAGTGTGGATTGTTGGTGGGATAGACAAAGGAAATGATTATACAGAATTGTATTCACTGGTTAATGAAAAAGTAAAAGCTATTATTTGTTTAGGAGTAGACAACTCCAAGATTATTAATGCATTTGGAAATTGTGTGGATAATATTATAGAAACACAATCGATGAAAGAAGCTGTAAATATGGCATATAAAATAGCGGAGAGAAATGAAAATGTACTGTTGTCTCCAGCGTGTGCAAGTTTTGATTTATTTAAAAACTACGAAGAAAGAGGGAGACAATTTAAAGAAGCAGTAAGAGAATTGTAATAAAAAAACAGAAAAATAATAGTAGAATGACCAAAGTATTAGCAAATATAAAAGGGGATAAGGCAATCTGGGCGGTAGCAGCTTTGTTGGCACTGTTTTCGTTCCTACCTGTATATAGTGCTAGTAGTAATTTGGCATATTTGTATGGAGGCGATGGAGATACTTTTAGTTTTTTGGTTAAACACTTTGCACATTTGGTTTTAGGGTTTTTGATCATGTATGGTGTACATAAAATACCTCATCATTATTTTAAAGGACTTTCTATTATCATGATACCAATGGTGATAGTACTGTTGTTAATCACATTGGCGCAGAATACAACAGGCGGAGGGACAAACGCAAGTAGATGGATTCGTTTACCATTTGTAGGTGTAGGTTTTCAGCCTTCTACTTTGGCAGCAGTAGTTTTAATGGCTTATGTAGCTAGATATCTTTCAAAAATTAAAGATAAAGCTGTTACTTTTAAGGAAACATTACTACCATTGTGGTTACCCGTGTTTTTGGTACTAATGTTGATTTTGCCTGCCAATTTTTCTACTGCAGCAATCATATTTTCAATGGTAATTGTTTTGGTATTTCTAGGAGGATATCCGCTAAAATATATTTCGGTGATCTTAGGATCCGGGCTTTTGATACTTACTTTTTTCATTTTGTTTGCAAAGGCATTTCCGGGAGTTTTTCCAAATAGGGTAGATACTTGGGTAAGTAGAATAGAAAATTTTACAGATAAAAAGGACACTCAGGAAGATTATCAGATAGAACGTGCAAAAATTGCAATTGCCAGAGGAGGAGTTATTGGTACAGGGCCTGGTAAAAGTGTACAGAGAAACTTTTTGCCGCAGTCATCATCAGATTTTATTTATGCAATTATTATTGAAGAATGGGGTTTTGTTGGAGGAGTTTTTCTAATGTTATTATACATATTGTTATTATTGAGGTTGGTGATTGTTGCCCACAAAAGCGCAGATATTTTTGGTAAGCTATTAGTGATGGGTGTTGGTTTGCCTATTGTTTTTCAGGCGTTCATAAATATGGCGGTTGCTGTAGAGTTGTTTCCGGTAACAGGACAAACACTTCCGCTTATTAGTAGCGGAGGAACATCAATTTGGATGACCTGCCTGGCAATTGGTATTGTATTAAGTGTAAGTAGTAAAAGAGAAACTAGTATAGAAGAAGAACGAATAAAAGAAAAAGAAGAAGACCCTTTAGAGGTTTTGAGTGAAGTTTTATGAGCAAAAAGCTAAGAATCATATTATCTGGAGGAGGTACAGGAGGACATATCTATCCTGCAATAGCTATTGCTAATGAAATACGTGACAGATACCCAGATACTTCTATTTTGTTTGTAGGAGCAAAGGATCGTATGGAGATGCAAAAAGTACCGCAAGCAGGATATGAAATTAAGGGATTGTGGATTAGTGGTATTCAAAGAAAGCTAACGTTGAGTAATTTGTTGTTTCCGATAAAACTATTAAGTAGTCTGTGGAAATCCAGAAAAATTATAAAAAAATATAATCCAGATGTAGTTATAGGAACCGGGGGATTTGCAAGTGGGCCATTATTAAAAATGGCAAATTCAAGAAAGATTCCAACCGTGCTTCAGGAACAAAATTCGTTTCCGGGAATTACCAATAAATGGTTGTCAAAAAGAGCCAGTAAGATTTGTGTTGCTTATGATAATATGGAAAAGTTTTTTCCGAAGAATAAAATCATAAAAACGGGTAATCCTGTTCGTCAGGATTTGCTAAATACCAACGAAAAGAGAGACCAGGCAATTGAAAAATATACCCTTGACCCAGAAAAGAAAACAATTTTGGTGATTGGAGGAAGCTTAGGAGCTAGAAGAATTAATCAATTAGTCGAAAAAGAACTTGATTTTTTTGCAGGAAAAGAGGTTCAGTTACTTTGGCAATGTGGTAAACTGTACTATTCAGATTATAAGCAATATACAGATCAAAAGGATGTGCAAGTACATGAGTTTTTAGAGACTATGGATTTGGCATATGCAGCTGCAGATGTTATTATATCAAGAGCTGGTGCAAGTTCGGTTTCAGAATTATGTATTGTTGCTAAGCCAACATTATTTATCCCTTCGCCAAATGTAGCCGAAGATCATCAAACCAAAAATGCTAAGGCGATTGTCGATAAAAATGGAGCTGTAATGTTAAAGGAGAGCGAACTCGATAATAAGTTTGAGTATACGATTTCGGAATTACTAGATTCAGAAAATGTACAAGCCAAACTTTCTGAAGGAATAAAAGAATTAGCCTTGCCTAATGCTACTTCGGATATAGTAGATGAGATTGAAAAATTAATGTAAAATAAAACAGTAAGAAATTAGAAGCATATAATGAATAAAGGTTTAGAGAACATACAAAATATATATTTTATCGGTATCGGTGGTATCGGTATGAGTGCTCTTGCCCGATATTTTAAATTTCTAGGTAAAAATGTAGCAGGATATGATAAGACTCCTAGTCAGATTACTTCTGATCTAATAGCATTAGAAATTCCGATTCATTTTGAAGATAACATTGATCATATCCCTAAGCCATTTTTGAATACTGAGAATACGTTAATTGTGTATACTCCTGCTATCCCAAAAGATCATAAAGAATATGTGTATGTACAGAGCAATGGATTTTTGATCAAGAAGAGAGCAGAAGTTTTAGGAATTATAACAAAAGATACGTATACGCTTGCAGTGGCGGGAACACACGGAAAGACGACAACAACAGCTATTCTAGCGCATTTACTTAAAGAAAGCGGAGCAAAAGTGACTGCTTTTTTGGGAGGGATAAGTGAAAATTATAATTCTAATCTTGTATTAGAAGGAAATGAAGTAGTGGTAGTAGAGGCAGACGAATTTGATAGATCGTTTTTACAATTATATCCGGATATAGCAGGAATTACTTCGATGGATGCAGATCACCTGGATATTTATGAAAAGGCTAATACATTAGAAGAGTCGTTTGTTGAATTTTCTTCTAAAGCAAAAGACCACCTTTTGGTACGTAATGGATTGCCTCTTTCGGGTATCACTTTTGGAATCGAAGATGACTCAGATTACTGTGCTCAAAATATAAAAATAGATAATGGAACCTATATTTTTGATTTAAAAACACCACATAAGTATATTAAAGATTTGCATTTAAACCTGCCAGGTAGACACAACTTGTTAAATGCTATTACAGCCTTTGCTATAGCGATGCTTTACGGCTCCCCGACCGGACCTTTGGCAAAGGCTTTATTTTCTTTTAAAGGCGTGCAAAGAAGATTTACCTACCAGATTAAAACGAATGATCTTGTGTATGTAGATGATTATGCACATCACCCCACAGAAATTAATGCGTTGCATCAGGCGGTGAGAGAGATGCATCCTGGTAAAAAGATACTCGCTATTTTTCAGCCGCATTTATATAGTAGAACTAGAGATTTTGCAGCAGATTTTGCGCAGAGTCTCAGTCAGTTTGATCAATTACTGCTTTTGGATATCTATCCGGCAAGAGAATTGCCTATCGAGGGCGTAACCTCGGATTGGTTATTAAGTATGATAGATGCAAAAGATAAAAAACTAATACAAAAAAATAATTTGATTGAAGCAATAGTAGGTAGTAATGCCGAGGTAGTGTTAACTATTGGGGCAGGAGATATTGGAGAAGAAGTATATCGTATAAAGGAAGCTTTGTTAGTATGAAAAGAAGGATTTTGACATATTTAAAATTTAGCAGTCTGCTCATTTTAATGGTGGTTCTTTTTGCTTTTGCCAGTAAACGTAATGAGCAACGAAGGATTAATGAAGTGCTCATAGAATTTGTTGAAGAGCAAGATCCTTATGTAGATGAAGTAACGGTTAATAAATTGTTAATACAAAATCAGGACAAAGTTACGAACGTGGGTAAAGAAATTTTAGTTTTGAATATTGTAGAACAAAAGCTCGATGCACATAAAATGATTGAACATTCTGATGTGTATCTTACTGTAAATGGAGAACTTAGGGCAAGAATCAAGCAACGCACCCCAATTGCTAGGGTTAATGCGGTTACTCCTTTTTATGTTGATGTTACAGGAAATACGATGCCTTTATCTGATAGTTATTCGGCTCATGTGCCAATAGTACATAATGTATCAGAGCGAGAAGTTATTCAGGTTTTCCCTTTATTAAAAAAAATTCAGGAAGATGAATTTTTAAAAAAACATGTTGTAGGGGTTTACCTTAATGTCGAAGGAAATTATGAACTAGAGTTGCGAGTGTACTCGTTTAAATTAGTTTTTGGGAAAATAGAAAATTTAGATAATAAGATAAGGAACTTTAAAGCATTTTATCAAAAAGCACTAAGAGATAAAAGTCTTGAAAAATATAAAAAAGTCAGTTTGCAATTTAGTAATCAAGTGGTGTGTACAATAAAATAATACCAATATGGAAAGAGAAGTAAATGAAATAGCGGTAGGACTAGACATAGGAACAACTAAGATTGTTGCCATGGTAGGAAAATATAATGAGTACGGAAAGATGGAGGTATTGGGAATTGGCAAATCCAAAAGTTTGGGAGTACACCGTGGTGTAGTTAATAACATAACGCAAACAATTCAATCAATACAGCAAGCAATTCAGGAAGCAGAAAGTGTTTCGGGATTAAAAATTAATGATGTAACGGTTGGGATTGCAGGTCAGCATATTCGTAGTTTACAACATAGTGATTATATCACCAGGCCTAATGCAGATGCTGTAATAGATGAAGATGATATAGACAAATTATGTAATCAGGTACATAAATTAGTGATGTTACCTGGCGAAGAGATTTTACATGTATTACCTCAGGAATATAAAGTAGACGGGCAAGCCGAAATAAAAGAACCGGTGGGGATGTATGGAGGAAGATTAGAAGCTAATTTTCATGTAGTAGTCGGGCAAGTGACTTCTATTCGTAATATAGGACGATGTGTAAAAAGCGCGGGATTAGAATTATCAGATGTGACTTTAGAACCATTGGCATCTGCTAATGCAGTGCTAAGCCAGGAAGAAAAAGAAGCAGGAGTTGCATTAATTGATATAGGGGGAGGTACCACAGATTTAGCCATTTTTAAAGATGGAATTATTCGTCATACAGCGGTAATTCCTTTTGGAGGTAATGTAATTACCGAAGATATTAAAGAAGGATGCTCAATCATCGAAAAACAAGCAGAATTACTAAAAATAAAATTTGGATCTGCCTGGCCAGGGGAAAATAAGGATAATGAAATTGTTTCAATTCCCGGACTAAGAGGAAGAGAGCCTAAAGAAATTACTTTAAAAAACCTCTCTAAAATCATTCATGCACGAGTGGTCGAAATTGTAGAGCAGGTTTTTTTAGAAATCAAAAATTATGGACATGAATCTCCTAAAAAGAAATTAATTGCAGGAATAGTATTAACAGGAGGAGGATCACAGCTTAATCACCTTAAGCAACTTGTCGAATATATTACAGGTATGGATACACGAATTGGATATCCTAATGAACACCTGGCAGGAAATAGCGATTCAGAAACTACAAGTCCTATGTATGCAACAGCAGTAGGATTAGTAATGGATGGATTAATACATATTAAGAAACAAAAGAAAATCAGTAAAAAAGAACCTGTTGCAAGCGTTCAATCAAAACGACAACCTGAAACAGCAGCTATAGATGATGATATCACTATTGAAGAAGAAGATCCAAGAGTTGATCTAAAACCGAGGAAGAATATTTTGGAGAAATGGACAGAGAAATTCAAGGAATTCTTAGATAATGCAGAATAGTTAGAAGATTAAGTAATGTTCATTTTTTTGAACAGTGAAAATATATAAAATACAGTAGGAGAACCAGAAAATTAGCAATTATGAGTAAAAATGAGGAGTTCGAAAACATTTCGTTTGATTTACCAAAAAATCAATCTAATGTAATTAAAGTTATTGGAGTAGGAGGAGGAGGTAGTAATGCCATTAATCACATGTTCCAGCAAGGAATTAAAGGAGTTGATTTTGTCATTTGTAATACAGATGCACAAGCATTAGAAAATAGCCCGATACCTAATAAAATACAGTTAGGGGTTTCACTAACCGAAGGACTAGGTGCAGGAGCAAACCCAGAAGTAGGTGAGCAATCTGCCGTAGAAAGCTATGAGGAGATAAAAACAATGTTGGATACCAATACCAAAATGATCTTTATCACAGCAGGTATGGGTGGAGGAACCGGTACAGGAGCTGCTCCGATCATTGCCAAAATGGCAAAGGAATTGGATATCTTAACTGTTGGGATTGTAACAATTCCTTTTCAGTTCGAAGGTCGTATGCGTAATGAACAAGCGCAATTAGGAGTAGAGAAACTTCGTGCTCATGTAGATTCTTTGGTTGTTATTAATAATAATAAACTAAGAGAGGTTTATGGTAATTTAGGATTTAAAGCCGGGTTCTCTAAGGCAGATGAAGTTCTTGCCACCGCATCTCGAGGTATAGCAGAAGTAATTACACATCACTATACACAAAATATAGATTTACGAGATGCAAAAACAGTACTAAGCAATAGTGGTACAGCTATTATGGGGTCTGCTAATGCCTCTGGAAATAAACGTGCTCATGATGCTATTGTTAAAGCATTAGATTCTCCTTTGCTTAATGATAATAAAATTACCGGTGCTAAAAATGTACTCCTGTTAATCGTATCTGGTAAAGAAGAGATTACTATTGATGAGATTGGTGAAATTAATGATCATATACAACAGGAAGCTGGTCATGGTGCTAATATCATTATGGGAGTTGGTGAAGATGAATCTCTAGAAGAAGCAATCTCTGTAACTGTTATTGCTACTGGATTTGATGTAGAACAACAAGACGAGATTGTTAATACTGAAACTAAGAAAATAATTCATACTCTAGAGGACGAACAACGTTCTGCAATACAAGATTTATCTCCTAAGTCTACTGGTAATGTTACTCCCATGCGTTCTCCTTTACCAAAGAAAAAAGAAGTAGAAGAACCACCAATTATAAAGCATGAACTAATTGAAGATGAAGAAGTAGATGAGGATTCCTTGTTGATCCCTACAACAGATCTGCTAAAAGATATTGATGTATCCTACGAAGTGGTAGATTCTTTTTCTTCGGATAATGATTTTGTGATTATTAATGCACAAGATATCATTAAACAAATAGAAGTTAATGATGAAAAAGAAGTTAATGCCGAAACAGAAAAAGAAGATCAGTTTGCATTAGCTTTTGATATGCCTGTAGGAGGAAACAAAGAAGAATCTACGAAGGCACCAACGGCTTCTATCGATGAGCCAAAAGTAGAAGATGAAGAACAACCTATTGTTTTTGATCTAAGTGATGATATTCTCGATTTAGAAGTAAATGATGCAATAGAAGTGGTTCCTGTTGGAGAAACCACATCTGAGGGAGTGCGTAAGTATAGCTTAGAGGATTATATGGAAGAAGAAAAGCGATTAACTGAAGCGCAACCAGCAGAAGTTATGGAAGAAGAAGATGAAGAGGTTATATTAGAAAAGAAAACGATCGCTCCAACTCCAGAAGAAGAAAAAGTAGAAGATGCAGATCCAGTTAATCAGCCTATTTCTGAAACCCTAAAAGCCAGAGCAGCAGAACGTAGAGCTAAGATGAAAGAATTTAATTATAAGTTTAGAAATAACTCTTCTAACATCGATGATATCGAAAAAGAACCAGCTTATAAAAGAGCAGGAATCGATGTCGATACTAAACCAGATGATTCTGGACTATCAAGAACTTCTTTAGGAACCGATAGTAATGATGATATACAATTGCGCAAAAACAATTCTTTTTTGCATGATAATGTAGACTAATTGCATAATAATTAGAATACTAATATTGTAAAGTATAAATATGTAATTCTGGGACTTCGTCTATGTTTAGTATAGACTTAGCCAGAATCTAAAAAATAAACATAATACTTAAACTAAACCGATAATCTACTCTTAGATTATCGGTTTATTTTTTATCTTCGCAATCCAAAGATAAAAATCGATTATCATGAGTTTAGAGCAAAAAGTAATGACTGCGATGAAAGAAGCTATGAAAGCTAAAGATACTAATGCATTAACATCATTGCGTGCTGTAAAATCAGCTATTCTATTAGCCCAGACAGAAAGTGGGGCAAAAGAAGAACTTACCGAAGATCAGGAATTAAAATTATTGCAAAAACAAGTTAAGCAACGTAAAGATAGTGCTGCGATTTTTATAGAACAAGGGAGAGATGATCTGGCAACGCCCGAACTGGCACAAGCAAAAGTGATTGAACAGTTTTTACCAGAACAATTAGACGAAGCAGAGATCGAAAAAATAGTAATAGATATTATTGCTAAAACTGGCGCAGAGGGGATGAAAGATATGGGTAAAGTAATGGGGATGGCAAATGCTGCATTAACAGGGAAAGCAGATGGGAAAACAATTTCTACAATAGTAAAAAGTAAATTATCTTAATATAGGAAAAATGGCCTCGTGGCGCAACTGAATAGCGCATCAGATTTCGGCTCTGAGGGTTGGGGGTTTGAATCCCTCCGGGGTCACGAATGAATCACAAAAAAGTGAATCATGAAGCGAGTTTCAAAAATGAAGCTCGCTTCTTTTTTTGAAAATTGTGAAGTGATTCTTTTTGTGATTTTCAACGCGGAGCGTTGTAGGGATCAACACTAGTTAATCCCTACAGAGTCACTACTAATTAATAATCCCTTGTGAAAACTAGTTTTCACAAGGGATTATTAATTTTTGTAACAAATCGACAAGATTTTAAAGTTTTGATAATCAGCATGAAAAAGTTTAATCTTTCCTATGTTAGATTTGTAGGAAAAAACTTCTTTTTTCAGGTTCAAGAGAATTTAAAGTAGAATCGAGATAAGTTAGCATATCTTCAATTTTATTATTTAACAATTTTTACAATACCTCTATCAATAATATCTAATGCTGTTGTGATGTTAGACATATCAGTAAACAACTCATCTGTTTTTCCTGAATGATGACTATGCCCAATTGGCTCGAATAAAAAGTTCTTAGACAGCCCAAATTTATCTAAATCTACATCAACTGCATAAACAATAGCAGGTTGACCAACTCTACCCGAACCACTATAAATACTATCATTTGGAAAACGGTCTTTACTATAATACTTGTTCCAGTTAAATGATTGATTGACCTCCATTAAAACTCTAAATTTTTTCAATTTTCCGAGTTTCGCTTTAGAATTAATGATGAAATCATAGGTTGGAGTTGCACCAGAAACTGCATCGATATCGTAAGCTTTTCCTAAAGGAATAAATAATCCGTCAGAAGCTCTAATGCCTCTTTTGTGCGACCAATATGGTAGCGATTCTGGACGACGAACAATAGCGGGTTTCCAAATTCCGTTTTTGTCTGGTTTACCATTTACATACTTGCTTGTTGCAATAGATTTGGGCACAAATAAACTTTCAATATAATTTCCGTCTATATCTTCTACCCAAATTACCATCATTGCATAACGAAATGCGTCCCCTATTTTTACATCTATCTCTACCGCAACTTCGTTAATTTCCTTTTTTATGATAATACTTTGTGTTCCGTCTTCTAATGTTTCTTTTCCTTGTAGGCTATTACGATATTCATTTCCGAAATCGTAAATTTTGTTAAATCCAGAAATATTAAATAATAATCCTGTGAATAAAATTCCTGCAATAAAAAGTAATGTGATAAAACGAACATTCAAAAAGTTATTCTTTGAATTTATACTATACATTTTTAATGGCTTTATATTGTTGATGATATGAAAAACTACCAAAATTGAAAATAGAAAACCAAAGACTGTATGTATTGATGCCGTAATTTTGTAATAAGGTTTTATATACATTAAAACTCCTGTTATGCTTACTATTAAAAATATTAGTGCAATGCTTATACTTACTAATTTTCTAAATTTCATCTGTTCTTTTTTATTGTTCTTTATATGCCAGATAGAACTTGTTATTGATCATATCGGTTGGTATTAATCAAATTATTATGACTCTTTCATAATTTAAAAATCAAAACGGTAATTGGCTTTAAATGCCACACCCCAATTAGTTCTTGAGATATGTTTATTGAAGTTATCGGTAACGACAAAATAGATATAGGATAATGGTTTATATTCCCATTGCAAACGACTGTTAATATTGAAGTTATTTTGTTGAGTATTATACTGCACATAAGTTGTCCAATTCAAACGATTACTAAAAAATACTTCGCCTGTAAAACGTGCTAAATGAAATGTGTCTTTTCCTAGATTTTCAAGATCGATATGATTCAATGAATAATTAATGTTTAATTGTGCAAAAGGTAAAAGGCGATACCCTAAAACAGTTTCAAAACCACTTCTTTTTCCATTAAAATATCCGCCATGAAAAACTTCAGTTGCATAATAGAAATTTTTGTTACCTGAACGGTTATCGTATCCAATTTTAGCATCGATTGTATTGTAAATGCCTGGTTGAATAGGATTACCACTATTTAAAATATCAAATCCGTATTGAAGATTGAAGTAATTATGTGTCAAATTAAAAAATAAAGATGACAAATTCTTCTTAAACCAGACAGAATTACCCAATACTGTAGCCATCTCGGTAAGTGTGCCTTTGCTATTCCAAAATGTATCATTTACTACCGACAAATAACGAAAACGATCTATAGAATTAGATTTTATTGGATAATAATTTTTTTGAAAAACGAAATAAGAATCTAAATACGAATCTCGAATGACCAGGTTGTTTATGGCATCATAATTATAAAGTCTTGGTGTAAAACCAACATCGGCTATAAAGTTTTTGTCTACCGTTTTAAATGCACCTTTAACATAAGTTTTTCGTGTGTTGTATTGCCCTTCGATATTGAAAAAGTTATTGTTTGAATTGATATTATTGCTAAAGCTTTTTCCGTAGTTCGTCTGTGCTGACCATAAATTGTTTTTTGATTTGTAATTTAAGTTCAAGCCAAAAACACGATTGTAATCGTTTTTAAAATCAAATCTGTCGGTTTGCTGTCTGTTTACCCAATATGCTGTGGTTGTAAATGCTCTTGATAATTTTTGTCGACCCACCACAACAGCATAATTTTGTGCGTCGTTTCCATCAGCTTTTTCGGTTTGAGCATTTAAAATTCCGATACGTGTATTAGGCGAAACATTTCCCGAAAGCTTTAATCCAAATTGCATATCGGTCGTTCCGCCGATTATTCGAGAGTAAAATGGATTGACACCAAAGGCTCCTAAATTATTAAACAGATCACTGTTTTCTAAAAAGAAATTTCTTCGTTCTGGAAAATTAACTGCAAAACGGGTTAAATTAACTACTTGTTGGTCAACATCTACTTGCGAAAAATCAGGATTAATAGTCGTATCTAATCGTAATGAAGACGTGATATTATACTGTGCATCTATGCTTGGTTTAAAGGTAGATTCATCTGTATTATTAGCAACATCTTTTTCGTAATTATACGCTACCGAAGGGACTAACATAAATTTTGAAGTATTGGTTTTGGGTAAATTTTCAATAATCACATCTTCTGTAAAACGTAAATCAAACTGAAAAAAGTTACGTGGCATATCGGTATATGTCATCCATAAATTTGTTTTAAAATCTCTATAGAAGAATTGAATTCCCCAAGTATTGTTATTTATATCAAAATTTAATGCTTTAAACGGAATTTCTATTTCATATACTTTTTTAGTTCCTTCAACCGAAGTTTGCGAATACCAAATGGCATTCCAGCTTTCATTAAAATTGTAGCCTGTTCCGTTAAAGTCTACCAGCGCATCTACTTGTGTATTTGCTGCGTTCAGTGTAAAATAATAGCCGTTATTTTCTTTATTGAATGGATCAAGTACAATTCCAAAAGCATCACTACTTACAACAGCATCTCCGTGATTATCACGCTTTAATGTGCTAATTTTACTTTGTAATGTCGTATCGTAATATGCAACACCTATATAGAGATTTTTACCATCATGAAATACCCTCACTTCTGTTTTGTTTAGTGCTTTACCTTCATCGTTGGGGTAATAATTATTAAAATCTGTAAACATTTGAATATTTTGCCAAATAGGTTCATTCAATTTTCCGTCAATTTTTACAGATTCTACAGAAAAAGGAATTGTTTTATTTTGAGAATATCCACAGAAATAGAAACCGATGACCGCTAAAAAAATGAATAGTTTAGTTTTCATCTATAAGTCGATAAGCGGTTAATTTATGTTGTAACATAGCAGGTACTAATACCATTTTTAATTCGGGGATGTAGGCAATGTCGGCAGAATTAACTTTTTCTTTTGTAGTATCTAAAAGGATGGTTTTATCACCATTTTTAGTTACATAATGTATTATTCCTTCCCAACTCGAAATTAAATAATCATCATTACCAATGGCTATAATTCCATCAGGGTTTGATATGTCTTTTGCTACTGTTTTTGAGGTTTTGGTTTTTAAGTTATAACTCTTAATTGTCTTGTCTCCCAGGCCAATGAGGATATTTCCTTTTTCATATAACACTCCGTTTGGCCATTCTAAATCATTCTTTAAAATGGTTACTATTCCATCTTTTAGGACGAATAATTTTCCGCTTTTTGTTCCACTTCCATAGATAGCTCCATCTTCGCTTGATGTTAAATCATTGATACGTTCTGTACCTTCAATTTTATGTCTCTTAATTATTTTTGATGTATTGATATCGATCTCTAAAACAGTATCAAAATCAGCAACAAATAACTTACCCTTATAAATAGCTGTTCCTGTTGGTCCTTCGATGTTATCAATCCATTTATGGTTTTTGATTTTTCCGTTTATATCAACTTTACTTATAAACCCTTTTCCGTTAGGTTTCATCCAATGTCCATTAATGCTTGTAACATAAAGTATAGTATTCCTTTTGTCATAAATAGCAGATTCTAAATCATTTAAAACGGTATCGGTTTCCCACAGTTTTATCAGTTTTGGATTCTTTAATGACTTTGTAAAACTTGATTTTTGTGAAGTACATAATTGTACCGAAAAAGCAGTAATTACTACTAAAACTAAAATAGCTCTCATAATTGTATTTATTTTGTAGATCAAAACTACAGTCCAATTGAGCTGTGATTTTAAAAAGAGGACAAGGCATGAGTTTTAGTGTACATAAACCTCAAAACATATTTGTAACTCGTATAGGCTTGTTTGTATTCTTATTTTACTTGTTCGTACACAAATTATTATATATAGGCAGCTTTGTTGTATTTTTATGAGTTGAAAATGAAGCGTTTTTTTAAAATATTTAACCTACCTGTTTATAAACACACTCTATTTTGGATTGTTGTTTTCTTGTTCTACACAACATCTGCAAGAGAGCGGTTTAATACTACAGAAGAAATTATAGTAACCTATTTTTTTCACGTGGTTTTTCAGATTATGATTGCGTATACAGTATTATATTTTATTGTATCGAATTATCAAAAAAACAAGAGTATTGTTAAACTTATCGCTTCAATTATCGTGTTATTTTTCTTCATTAATTTTTTATATGTTTCTATAAGAATGTCTTTTCTTGAAAAAGCATACCCTGATTGCTATAAAGTGTTTTTAGATAAAAACGGATATCTTACGTTTTGGGAACGGATCTTCGATTTAAAAACTATTTTCTTTCACTTACCACTGTTTTATTTACAGCCATTATTTTTTTTGGTTGGGTTAACGTTTTATGAAAACCAGTACAAGCTTTCGAAAATTAGAGAACAGAAAAATGCAGTGGAATTAAAAGTGTTAAAACACCAGTTAAATCCTCATTTCTTATTCAATACGTTAAATAATCTGTATGTGTTGTCTGTAGAAAAATCTGATAAAGCACCAGAAATCATTGAAAAACTTTCTGATATATTAGATTATATGCTATACGGTAGTGATAAAAAATTTGTACCTATTCAAAAAGAAATTGAACTTATTGAAAATTATTTAGCTTTAGAACAAGTGCGTTATGAAGATAGAGTTTTGGTGTCGTTTAATAACTCAATAATCGAAAATATTAAAATAGCACCTTTATTACTATTAACATTTATAGAAAATTCTTTTAAACACGGTGTAAGTCAGGAACTAAAAATGGCAGCTGTAAAAATTGATTTATCTTCTGAAAAAGAGCACATAATTTTCAATATTTTTAATACTAAACCTTTGTCAACAGTAGAAAAATTAATTCAAAAAAAATCGATAGGCTTAACCAATGTAGAACAACAACTTAATTTATTATATCCTGATGCTTACGATTTAAAAATTGAAGAAACGTCGAAAAGTTTTTCAGTAAATTTAAAACTCAAAAAACATTAAAAATGTACAGGTGTTTGATAATTGATGACGAAAAATTAGCAAGACAACTCATCGAAAATCATATTGCAAAAATTGATAATTTTGAAGTTGTTTTTTCTTGTAAAAGTGCCATTGAGGCAATTAATATATTAAATTCTGAACATATAGATTTACTTTTTTTGGATGTTGAAATGCCTGTTTTATTGGGAACAGATTTTTATAAAAACCTCTTTCAAAAACCTAAAGTAATTTTTACCACTGCCTACCGAGAATATGCTGTTGAAGGATTTGAATTAAATGCTATTGATTATTTAGTAAAACCAATAACATTCAGTAGGTTTTTTAAAGCAATAGAAAAGTTTTTAGCCTCACAAAACCACAAAACTGAAATACAAACTTCTTCAGAAACATTACAGAGCAAGAACTATATTTTTGTAACAGCAGACAGAAAGCAGGTCAAAGTACAGTTTGATGATATTCTATTTGTAGAAAGTGTAAAAAACTATATTAAAATTAGAACTGAAAATAAATCACTCCTTGTTAAATTTAGTATTTCTTCATTTCAAGAAGTGTTGGATGCTCGTTTTCTTCGTGTTCATCGTTCATTTATTATCAATAAAGATAAAATAACGGCCTATACAAAACACGATATTGAAATTGGTACTATTGAAATTCCTATTGGAGAGATGTATAAAAATATTTTAACCCAAATAAAATAATGATATCATCAAAAAAGAAGGGAATAATGGGTAACACTTGTTAATCCTGTTTTTAAATAGAACTAGCTTCCTTTTTTTGATTCTTTTGGCGACTATCATATTTTACAAAAGCTTCCATAGCAGCATAATCTGCTAATCCCAAAGCATTGTATTTTTGTGCAGTATCTCTATTTCGTTCTTCGACCCGCATCCAGAATTCTCTTGAATCTTCTCCCTGAAACATGACTCCATCTTTTTGTGATTGATGGCAAAAAATAGCGTGTCGTTTTTTTAGTACTTGATCCGGACTCATAGGTACAGCCATTTCAATTTCATGAATATCCCATTCGTGCCATGCGCCTCGATATAACCAAACCCAACAATCTTTCATATAAGGCTTTGTCTTTAACTCTTCTAAAGCCTTAAATAAAGCATCTAAGCATACTTTGTGAGTCCCATGAGGATCTGCCAGGTCACCCGCTGCATAAATCTGATGAGGTTGTATTTCTTCTATTAATTTACACATGATAGCAATGTCTACTTCTGATAGCTTGTCTTTTTTTATTTTACCTGTTTCATAAAATGGTAAATCTAAAAAATGAACATTACTATCGTTTAATCCTAAATAACGTGTTGCTGCAAATGATTCACTTCTTCTAATTAGTCCTTTTAACTGTCTTATCTCTATGGTATCTGAAGCATATTCCTTTGTATTAAACAACGTATTAATAATGTTTTGGGCTACAGTTGAATCTGAATTTAATTTTTGACCTACCTCAGCAAACTTTAAAGCTTCTTGATTTGATACGGCTATATTACCAGATGTTTGGTAAGCCACATGAACATCATGACCTTGCTCAACCAACCTATCAAAAGTACCTCCCATAGAAATCACATCATCATCGGGATGTGGACTAAAAATAATTACTCTCTTTTTGGTTGGATTGGCTCTTTCTGGCCTATTCGTATCATCGGCGTTAGGTTTACCACCGGGCCATCCCGTGATAGTATGTTGTAATTTATTGAACATTTTAATATTTAAATCATAAGCAGAACCTTCTTGTACTAATAATCCAGACATACCATTATCGTTGTAATCCTTATCTGTTAGACTTAAAATACTTTTTTGAGTAACTTCGCATAGCCAGATAATTGCTTTATTCTTTAATGCATCTGTCCAGATTAATGAACTGACCAACCAAGGTGTTTTATTTCTGGTTAATTTTGATCCTGCCTCGGTGTCCAATACAAAAGTTGTGTTTTGATGCTCTTGAAGATATGTTGCGGGTACTTGGGAAGAAATATTTCCTTCTATTGTTTCTTTGATAATTGATGCTTTGTGTTGTCCCCATCCTAACAATACAATACGTTTTGCTGCTCTTACTGTAGCAATTCCCATAGTTATAGCTTTTCTGGGGACATTTTCTATACCTAAAAAAGAAGGAGTAGCATCTACTCGGGTAATATGATCTAATGTAATCATTCTTGTACCCGAGTTATAATGTGATCCTGGCTCATTGAAACCTATATGACCTGTTCTTCCTATACCTAATAATTGAAAATCTAAACCTCCTGCTTCTTTAATTTTCATTTCATAATCTATACAATACTGATAGATACCATCACTATTTATTTTTCCATCAGGAATATGAACGTTTTCAGGAGGTATATCAATATGATCAAAGAGATGTTCATACATGAAGTAGTAATAACTTTGTATATTTTCTATATCCATTGGATAATACTCATCTAAATTGAAGGTCATCACATTTTTAAAACTTAAACCTTCTTTATGATGCATTCTTACCAATTCTTCATATACTTTAATCGGAGAAGAACCTGTAGCTAATCCTAAAACGCATTGTTCATTTTTTTGAGATTTTTCTTTTATAAGATTCGCTATTTCTGTAGCCACTACTATAGAAGCTTCATTAGAATTCTTAAAAATCACATTATGTATTTTTTCAAACCTTGTTTCCTCAAATTGACCTGCTGGTTTATAATTAATCTTCATCTTTATTTTAATTACATTTTATAATACATTAGTTTTAATTCTACTCCATATTTTTAGAAGTAAATATCCAGAAACAATAGTCAATATGGTTAGTAGCAAGGCATATGTTATGTATCCATATATTTAGTATCCTGTGGCGAACATGATGCTATATATCAATACACACCCTAATAGCTAATTTTAATCCCAGCTTAATTTAGAATAATATTTGTTTAAGTATTTTTTTACTGCAACGATATCTTCTTTAGCCGTTAAATCTGGTACATGTTCAGAAAAAGGTATTCCTATAGTTTCATTTGGATACTCTTTTAACATATTTAAAAGCACTGTTGGTAATTCTTTTTCATTTCTTTCGGGGTGAACGGGACAGTTTTTTAAATAGGGATAGATAGTACTACCATTAAATTTGAAAGCGTTCATACTAACTCGTAATTTACCTTCTTTGTCTTTATACTTATTAATCTCTTTTTGAGTAGGCTTCTCAACAATATCTAACAAATGGTTTGCCTCATCTAATTTTGCAAGTGCGAAACGTGAAATTCGTTCCGAGGAAAACTCCATTGTATCTCTATCGTAACTAATAAACGCATTTTTACTAGATGTAGCTCTTAGGGCGAATAATACTTCTGAAGAATACAAATTATCACTGTTGCAAACGGTATAATAGTTTTCGTTTAATTCGGGATATTGCTCAACTGCCTGAAATAATGCATCTGCTGTTCCAAATGGCTTTGCCCTTCCTGCAGGAATATATTGAATAGCAAAAGAGATGTCAAGTCCATGAAAATCATTATCCCTATCACTATTGCCATAAAATTTTTTGAATAATTCACCTTTTTCACTTATGATGATATAAACCTTTTTATAGCCTGCAAGTTTTACATTATATAACAGATAATCCATAAGAGGGCGTCCATTTGGACCAACACCAATAAGGCCTTTACTTCTTTTATTTGCTTGTTTAATTTCTTCATCGCTTAAACCCTTAAATGAAGTTTGTTTCTTCATTCTGGATGAGGTGCCTCCAGCCAAAATTATTAAGTTTCTATGCATGGGATAATTTATTTTTGTTTATTATTTTTAGAGTATTCTTGCTCCGGGATCTACTTCAACCGGATAAGCATTTTTTCCTCCGGCTTTTATAATTTTATCAATAACCTGTTGCTCTTTACCTTCTGGAGCAATAGTAACAATACTACCTCCTTTACCCGAGCCAACAATCTTTGCTCCATAGGCACCAGCTTGTAAAGCTCCTTCAATCATACGATCTATTTTGGGTAGCGTTATTTTTAAAAAATCTCTTAGGATAGTATGATGCTTATTCATTAACACGCCTATTTTTTTTATGTCCAAATGATCTTTTTTGAATTCTAAAAGTGCTTTTTGCGTAATATCATGGTTCGATACAGCTGCATGAAAAAAAGGCTCTAATCTATCTGGTAAATGATGAGATAATTTTTTTACATCTTTTTTTTTAATTTTTTCAATATCAAAATTTTCGTTACACATTGCCAATGTATGTATTGCTTGCCAAGCGTTTTCTTTTAACTCATTAAGAACACCTATTGTTTCTTTTGGAATACCAGACTCTCCTATAATTAACCCTGGTATAGGGCAATCAAATAATTCATATGAATTGTTTTCTCCGGTTTCCAAATACATAATATTTCCCAGTCCGATGCTATATTGATCCATTTTTCCTCCGGGGTTTCCATGTTCTAAAACTTCAGCCTCATATGCTATTTGTGAAATAAACTCTGGTGTGATTTTATCATCTGCTCCAAAAGCTTCTAATAAAAACTGAACCCATGACACTACTACAGCAGAGGAACTAGAGGTACCGGCATTTATAGGGAGATTTCCAGAAATTGTAATGTCATACCCAATATTAGGAATGCAACCATATCTTCTCAATACTTTTAGTGCTGATAATAAATGATCTCCTTTTTCAACAAAACTGATTTTATCATAAATATTAATACTTCTTTTTTTACCTATATCTGGTGTATTGATATTAAAGATTTTTTCTTCATTTTTTATAGCGGTTAATTTGATATGTCTATTTATAGCACAGGCTATAACCGGTAAACCTAAATAATCTTGATGGTCTCCAAAAAGGCATGTTCTCCCTGGAGCAAATGAAATCAATTTATTTTTTTGGCTAATTTTTTTCAAAATCATGTTATTATATTCGATACATATTATTCATTCTAGCAAAATAAAGCCTCTGAATAATGTTTAATCATCAAAGGCTTTATAAAACTAACTAACTCAACAACATTTAAAGTTTTAGTTTGGTTAAAGCGATGCCAGGTTACTTATTTTTTTGGATTCAATAGTTAATTTTATTGCGATCCTAAACTTGGTAATGACGAAAAATCTATATTTGGCTGTATACCATTTGATGTTCTCGAAAACTCGGTATTCATAGTTGTATTTTCATCAAAGAATCCGCAGTTTTTTAAATAAAACGAACTTTCTTTTACACCACCTGCATAATCAAGTCTAGCTTTATCTCGGGCCGTTGCATCAGCAGTAAATTTGGCTTTGGTTAATTCGTGCCATTCTCCTTGTGTATCATACACCCATTGATTTGTGTATTTTCCTTTTCGCGAAATAAACCCTGTATGGGGGCTAAAGTTTTCTAAAAATGAATGGAATCTTTTTAGGTATGTATTGGTATGTGGTCTTCTAAAACTTGCTATTAATTTCCACTCACTTTCTTCTGGGGCATAGAAATATGCTGTATAATCTGTACTGTTGTTTATCGAGGGTTCTCCTTTTAGCAAAAATTTGTATGAGTTTTCAGGTTTCCAATCAAACACTTTATAGCTCTGTCCTCCAGAACCTTCTCCTCCAAAATTTCCAGCTGTTACTCTTTCTCCTTTGCCTAAAAGAATTACCTTATAATCATCAGGAATAGTACTTGGATCATCAGTAACAAAGGGACTCCATACAGAAAATAATATCCTTCTTTCGGTATCAGAATTAACTTGTATTCCAAAATATCCTTCGCCAAAACCATTTGCCATAAAATAAGATCCAACTACATCTTCTCCCTTAGGCACAGTAATCTCGTTATAAAAATAGGTAATGTCCTTGTTTTCTGGCATTTCATAAGTTAAGTGAACAGAAGGGCCTCTTCTTCCGAAATGAAAACTGAAATCACTCGGTACAAAAGAAATACCACTAGCTGTAGCAGGCCCTCCTAAAAGAATTTTGTCGATATCACCTATATATTCACCTGTTTTTTGAAGCCCTTGAATTTCAATAAAGCTATACCCTGGTTTAGTGATATCAAACATCCCTATTTCAACATTTTTATAGGATACATTGTCAATTAGCACATCTTTTGTCGTATTTCCTAACGTTACTCTAATAGTAGATGGCCCTTTTTCTGATTTCATGTGTAAACCCAGATGCAATTCGCCTGTTAATTTTGTATGGAAATAAATACGAATAATGTCATCTAATGCTGTCCAATTATGAATACCTGAATCATGAATTAAAACAGCATCTTGCTTAGTACTATTTATTACCCAGCTATTACCTCCAGGAGGAATCGTTATTGATAGATCTAACTCTCTATTATCTCCAGGATTAAGAGGTTTTTTGTCTGAACTACAAGCTAATATGCAAGTACTTATTAGTACGAGTACGATTTTATCAATTGATTTTTTATATTTCTTCATTGTCTTATATTCATCATTATTAGTTAACTTCATATGATTGATGCTTACTATTATTATTTATTACAATAACTTTTTTCTTTTTTCGAGAGGTTATCAGCAACATATTTCTCACATCTTTATCTGCATAAAATCCAGTTTCAGCATTTTTTGTAGGTTTAAATTCTTTTTTTGAGCTTCCTTTAAGATAAACACCTATACCAGCATCGGCACGAGTGGTTTCTACCTCTGTATGATAATTATTTCCTGCCATGAGTAAGTCTTTAATCTGGTCACCATCAAAATCTTCATAAAGAATACTATTAATAGGGCTCATTTGAGCTTCTGGTGGGAAAGGCTTAAATTCAAAACCAACGTTGTTATTAACAAAAATACCAGATCTGAATTCTGTAGCTTGATAGTGAATAGCCGATTGAAAAGTCTCTCCTAATATTTCCTGAATATCACTATTCGCAAAATCGCTGTATGTTTTTATCCTTTCTTTTAAGTACGGTATTTGCTCTGCAGTACAATGCTTTCCTCTTACAGGGACTTGTTTAGATTTGTAATACTTGGCCAACATAATATCTTCTGTACCATTATTATCGAAATCATTTGTATACACATGAAAAGGCTTTTCTTTTGATGCTTTATGCTTGAAGTTTAATCCTAAATTCCCAGCTATTATATCTTTGTCACCATCATTATCAATATCGACTACCAAAATTTTATTCCACCAACCCTTGATTGATGATAAATCATTATACGTTTCTTTTCTTGAAAGAATACCGTTATCGTTACTAAAAACTTCAATACCCATCCATTCTCCCGTAACCACTAGATCTAAATCATTATCGTTGTCAATATCATTCCATTCTGCACTAGTTACCATACCAATATTTTTTAGGTCTGGCGCCAAATCATCTGTTTTATTAATAAAACTTCCATCTTTATTAATTAACAAATAACTTGTTGGTGCATACGGGTATTTCCCCGGAATTACGCGACTTCCTATAAATAGATCAATATCACCATCCTGATCAAAATCTGATGCTTTTACAATAGAACCTGCGGTATTAATGGATGGTAATTTCGATTCTGATCGATTAAAACTATAACCACCTTCATTAATATACAATCTATCTTGTAATAGTGATGAATCTGGGTCAAACTCATAGCTTCCGCTTACTACATATAAATCTTGATCTCCATCATTATCTGCATCAAAAAAGGTAGCACTTACATCCTCGTATATACTATCTTTTATAAAATCTGGTACAGGTATATTTTTGAAATTTCCATCATGTGTAGCAACTAATAGCTGTGCAGTTTGACTATGCGCTCCTCCTATAAAAAGATCTTCTAATCCGTCGTTATTAAGGTCTGTTTTTGCTATAGCTGGCCCTGTTTGTGACAGTTTATGTGGTAATAATAATTGTTTGTCAAAGTCATTAAAAGGAATTTCAGTATGCTCAAAATCTAACAAAGTTTCTGTAAAAATCGTATTAGATTTTGTATCTGTATTTTGTTCTGTTGTTTTAATACTTTTTGCATAGTCAATACGTAATAGTTGATTTGCTTTTATATTGGAAAAATATTGTTCATTCCCATCAGACCAAATGATCTCTATTTTGGGAACACTAGTATTTTTACCTAAACCAAAATGTAATGTATTAGACATAGAGGAGAGGTATCCTCTAGAGTTTATGAGTTGTCGAGTCAATATTTCTCCATCATTTTGGTATATTTTTACAGTTGTTCCTACTCCGAAAATATTTTCCTTGGGTCCTTTGAAAGTAAATTGCAAAAAATTGTTGGTATTGATCTTTCTCGCATTATTTCTAAGGATAGTTGCATTTTCATCTAAATTATTAGTAACAATGTCCAAATCTCCATCATTATCTAGATCAACATATACAGCACCATTTGAAAATGTAGGTTTTTCATCTGACCAATCTTTGGTTATATTATCAAATTTTAGATTTCCTTTATTTTTAAATAAGTAATTGGTTAATTTTTGTTGCGGTAATTTTTGAGTGAATTGATAAAAGTCTTTCTCTTTTAGGGTATTTCTTTTATCGTTGATCGTATTGTTGATTTCGATGTTCATGTCACGATCGACTACATCTCTATAAATACCATTAGTGACATAAATATCATTAAGCCCATCTAAATCAAAATCAGCAAAAAGAACAGACCAACTCCAGTCTGTTTGGGCAAGGCCAGACATATGTGCTATCTCACTAAAGGAACCATTTCTGTTATTTAATTGCATTACGTTATGCATGTACTGATGATGATGATCGTTTTTAACCATTTTATTAAATCTATCGATAGACATCATAGACATGGTTGTTTTAGATCGTACATGATCTTCTGGGCTCATGTCTAAAACCATTAAATCATTAAATCCGTCGTTATTAATATCTCCTATATCACTTCCCATACTATAGTATGAAATGTGTTTAAAAAGTGAATTTCTTTTCTCAGAGAAGGTGCCGTTTTTATTATTTATATATGCAAAATCAGGCCCTATAAAATCATTAGATACATAAATATCCTGCCAACCATCATTATTAAGATCTCCTACCTGTGCATTAAGTCCAAAGCCTAAATCTGGTAAAATTCCTGCTTGTACAGAAACATCTGTGAAATTTCCTTTTCCATCATTATTATATAACCTATCACTACTTCTAAAAGCTTGTGTTTTTTTGCTATTCTGAATTTTATTTACCTCTACTATTTTACCAGATAAATTAAACTCGGCTGGAGCATTAGCGATATAAACATCTAGATCTCCGTCTTTATCATAATCAAAAAATGTAGATGAGATCGACCGATTAGTATCTGCTAGACCATGACGTTTTGCTTGTTCTGTAAAAGTGAGATCTCCATTGTTTATGTATAACATATTGGCAAGTTTCTGGCCTCCTTCGTACCAACCTGCTCTATTGATATAGATATCTAAAAAGCCATCATTATTGATATCAACAACAGATACTCCGGTATCAAATCCAGCTCTTTTTTTTATTCCGGATTTTATAGTAATATCTTCAAATTGAAAATTCCCTTTGTTTAAAAAAAGTTTATTATGATAGATATTAGAGGTAAAGAAAAGGTCTTCTAATCCATCATTATTGAAATCGGCAGCAGCTACTCCTCCGCCGATATAGATATATAAATATTTATAGTAATGTAGTTGTTCGGATTCTAATATTTTATTCTCAAAAGTCACTCCTGTAATCTCTGTTGGGACTGTTGTGAATAATTTCTCTGATGATAAATTATCTACTTGATTATTACAAGAATACAGGAGTGTAAGTACAAAAAACACAATCCAAGTTTTATATGTATAAATCCACATGTTTTTGATATAAGAATACTTTAAATAGTAGAAACAGCATAGACTTCATAAGAAATCTATGCTATTGTATATTAATCATTCTGAATTAATGATGGTTGTAAAATGATCTGTTGTTCTGGAATAAATTCTACAACTCTTGGGTGTGTAGATGGTATTTCTAGAAAAGCATTTGTTCCATTTAAATGCGTACCTGGATATTTTCTATTCATTGTACGACCATTTCTATATACATCATATCTTCTATGTCCTTCATAAGCTAACTCTAATCTACGTTCTTCTAAAACAACATCTAATATGGTTTTTCCTGTTGGGATATTAGCTAATGTATATGTAGGGATACCTGCTCTCTCTCTAATGATATTTATATTATCCAATGCTAACTGATCCATACCTCTTTTTGCTAAGGACTCAGCTTTATTCAAATACATTTCTGACAGGCGAGATACCATTGGTGACCAAAGATGTATGTCATTTTCTTGTAATGATGCTTTTAGAATATAGAATTTTGGGTGACCATTACGTTTTTTAAGATCAACTCCTTTAATAACATCCTGTCTACCGTCGGTACCATTAAAATAATATATTGTTTTACCGTCTACAATTTCAGACTCTACGGTGTATGTATTTCCATTGTCTTCAAACGTAGTTATTCCTCCGCTTTCAGTTGTTATTCGAAACTCATAGACATACTCATCATTTACCCAATACACAGCAGGAATTTCGTTTTGATCACCATCTTTTTCGGGTTGTGGTTCTATAAATGATTTCCTTGCATCGTTAGGGTTCTTTTCTATTAGATCTAAATATGTTCTAGAGGCATACATTTCACCCCAACCTTTACCTTCGACATTGGCATAAAAAGATCCTATGGTAAACCAGTCATCAAAGCCCCCTAAAAGATCTGTAGCAGAACTTAATGTTACAGCAAAAATAGCCTCCTGATTTTGGTTAGGAATTAATGTATTCATTTTAGAAAATTGATCTGTTGAAAGCAAAGAGTAATTGCCAGATGTAATAACTTTATCAGCATATTCTTGTGCTTTTATATTATCTTCTTTATATAGATAAACTCTGGATAATAAGGCTTGTGCGGCTTCTTTTGAAGCAAAAGATGCGCCTTTGTTTACTGTCATCAAAGATTCTGCCTTTTCTAAATCCTTTATAACTTGAGTATATACTTGTTCTACCGTATGTCTATCTGGTCTATCTGTAATATTTGATGTTAATTTAAGTGGTACAGATAAATTTGAAGCACCTTGATTATAGGGTCTACCAAATACGTTCCCCATTTGAAAATATGTAAGTGCTCTTAGATAATAATTCTCTCCTAATAATTGATCAGTTTCTGCAGATTCTCCTTCTATAATTTTTTCGATAATTACATTACATCCTACTGCGATTTTGTACGAATTACGCCAAAATCGTTCTACTCTAGAGTTGGTTTTTATAGATTGATAATTATATAAAAAGAATAGGTGGTCGGTCGTACCACCACTAAGGCTTACATTATCTCCGGCATATTCTGATATTCTATGTAGATCATCTACCCAACCATCGAAACCTTTATCGCCTTTTAGTAAAGCATAATTACCAATTGTAGCTGTTTCAATTGATTCTGGATCAGAAAATAATTCATCTACCGAAATCTGCTCATAAGGGTTCTTTTCTAACTCACAGGAATGCAGTATAAACGCAATAGCTGGCAGTAGTATTATTAATTTTTTCATACTATTTGTTTTTAAATGTTTTTTAAAATGATACGTTAACACCTAATACATAGCGTTTTGGTATCGGATACGTTAATCCAGGGCTTCCTGATAAGCCTATGTTATTGCGATCATTTGGATTACCTGTAACTGCCGGATCAACACCACTGTATTTTGTAAATGTCAATAAATTGTCTCCGGCTACATATACGTTAAAGTTGCTTATTCCTATTTTATTTAATACATTCTGAGGTAAATTATAGGATAGTGTAACATTTGTCATTCTTAAATAGCTGGCATCTTCTAAATAACGAGATGAACGCTTGTTAGAGTTGTTGTTACCGCCTTCAACAACTAAGGGGTGTGTTGCTATATCTCCCGGCTTTTCCCATCTGTTCCAGTCATCGGCTAATACTTGCTGGTTGAAAGTAGTATAGAATCCGTCTGAGTCAAATAGTTCTCGAGCACCATTATATAGCTTTCCTCCCTTAGAGAAATTAAAATTGGCAGAAAGTGATACATTTTTATAGCTTAATCTAGAATCAAATCCTCCTATGAAATCTGGGGAGGACGCATCTACAACTTGTAAAGTAGCATCATTCCAATTACTGGTTTCTGTTCGTTCTCCGGTATCAGGATCAACGACTTCCCATAGTGGGTTTCCGTTATCAGGATCAACACCTAACCATTTTCTTATATACCATGAATTCGAATCTTCTCCAACTTTAAATATTTTGGATCCTCTAGGGATTTCTGTTTGTCCATCAAACAACTCTGTAATTTCATTTTTATTAAACCCTATATTAAACCCTAAGTTCCATTCAAAATTTTCACTTTGTATTACATCGACCGAAATCGCAGCTTCATATCCTGTATTGGTTAGGCCTCCTACATTCTCCCAAAATCCGCTATATCCAGTGACATCGGGTAAATTTACGAAGTACAATAGATCAGACGTGTCTTTGTTATAATATTCAAACGTTGCACTTACTCTATCAAACAGTCTTGTGTCGATCGCAATATTTGCTTCATACGATTTTTCCCAACTTAAATCTGGATTTCCCAATTGATCTAATACTGCTCCCGGAGTCCCAATGTATTGTGTGTTTAACCTATATGTTCCTTGGTATGGGTATAAAGATGATGGCCTGTTTCCTACAGACCCATAACTCAATCGCAATTTAAGCTCATTAATAGCTTTACTATTAAAAAACGCTTCATTATGTATGTTCCATCCTGCTCCTAGTGAAAAGAAATTACCATATTGGTCATCTAATCCAAAATTTGAAGCTCCATCTCTACGTATAGAAGCTTTTGCATAATATCGATTGCTAAATCCATAATTTGCAGAGAGAAAAAATGATTGTAATGCATAATCATTCTTGAATCCACTTATCTCTCCAGTTTCGCTCGCAACATTTAAAACTTCTGTTCCGGCAACAATGCCATTACCTGTTACGTCTACATTTTCATATTTATAATCATTATACTCATATCCGCCTAAAGCAGTCACAGAATGCTCTCCGAATATATTTGAATATTGTAATATCTGCGTTGTTAATTTGGTAAACCGCTCGTCTATCCTATCATTTATACTGCCACCTGTGGCCAATCCGGAAATTGATCTGGGATCTGTATATGTTTTTGATTTATAGCGATAATATGTAAAATTATTTACTGATTTAAAAACCAGATTGGGTACAACTTGATACTCAAAATCAAAGTTTGAACTTAGGCTAAATGTATTATCAGAAGAGTAGTTCCATTGTTGATCATATAAGTAATTTCTTTGATCTCTACCTAACCAATTAGAATCTTCCTGTGCATTAATTGGTTTACCTTCTGCATCAAAAGGATTATCCCAAGGTAAGTTTAAATACAACTCATATAAGGGAGCTTCTGCAATTTTATCTCTGTTGTCAAAACTAAATGATAATTTGGGACTTATTTTTAAACGCTGTGTAATATCATAATCCAGGTTCATTCGATAGGTATACCTATCTAATTCATTCCCTCGTAAGGTTCCTGTTTCATTATAGTAACCTCCATTGATATATAGTTTTAGTTTTTCGGTACCTGAAGTAAACGATACATTTACATCTTTTACAAAACCATCTTGAGTTCCGTTTTCGATCCAATCATAATTTCGATCTAATAATTCTGGAGTAAACCAAGGTTGTGAATTTGAGAATTGTGTATGATACTCATATAATTGTCCTGAGTCCATGACTTCAAATTTTCCGGTATTAAAAGTGTTTATAGCTACTTTTGAACTTACACTAATTTCTGACTTACCTGAGGTTCCTCGTTTTGTAGTAACAATAACTACTCCATTTGCTCCACGAGACCCATAAAGCGACGTTGCAGAAGCATCTTTAAGTACTGATATCGATTGAACATCATTAGGGTTTACAATAGGTATACTATGTTGTATTACACCATCAACCACCCATAGTGGGGTTACTCTACCTCCTAAAGATGAAGAACCTCGTATTAATATATTAGGTACGGATCCCGGACTACCGCTAGAAGCTCCTAAACGCACTCCTGCTACTTTTCCTTGTAACATGGTAGTCACATCGGGAGTTGTGATATCTTTTAGTTTTTCTGATTTGATATTTACTATCGATGAGGTAATCATTTCTTTCTTTTGTGTACCATAGGCCACAACTATGATTTCTTCTAATTGACTAATATCTTCTTGTAGGGCAATATTTACTTTTGTTTGTTCATTTACCACTACCTCTTGCGTTATAAATCCTACGTAAGATATTTCGAGAACATCTTTTTTATTAGCCTTTATGGTATAATTTCCATCAAAATCTGATGTAGTTCCTTTTGTAGTGCCTTTGATTAAGATAGAAGCTCCAACAACAGGTCTATCTGATGTGTCGTAAACCGTTCCTGTTATTGTTTTTTCTTGAGCTAACATACTACTTGTGAAAGTACATATGAGGATCAATAGAATAATCTTTAATTTTTCCATATATTATGATTTAGTGATTTAATACTTACTTTTTATCCAATTATAAGGTTTGCGTTTTACCCACATTCCTCTTGTGAAATCAGGAAAATCTTGTGGTTCTCCATTATTTTCAATAGATAATTCTGATAATGGTGTAATCGCGCTCCAAGCTGCTGCGTCATATACATCAAGAGGTGGAGCAATATTTTCTTTTGCAGATTCTACAAACGCATTTAGGACAAAGAAATCCATTCCTCCGTGGCCTGCATCAGTGGCTAATTCGCCATACTTTTGCCATAAAGGATGATCATATTTTTTGAGCCATTGATCTGCATTATCCCATTGATGTGGTTTTGATTGTCCTTCGATATACATTCTATCACCATCAACTTCCCATAATCCATTGGCTCCCTGTACTCTAAATCCTAAAGAATAAGGTCTTGGCAGATTACAATCATGTGTTACAATGATTGTTTCTCCTTTGGCGGTTTCAATTGTAGTGGTAATCACGTCTCCCTGCTTAAATTTTACTTTAGCATTCGGGTGCTCTTTTCCTCCATGTTTTACGATATAATTATGTAGCCCAATAGCTTTTGTTGCATTCGAACTTAATGAAGTAAAGCGATTGCCTCTATTAACATCGCACATGGTAGCAACCGGTCCCACGCCATGAGTTGGATACACATCTCCATTTCTTAGTACAGAATGTTGGGTTCTCCATTTGGATTCTGATATTCCTTTTTCTCCAAATTCAACACCTTTACCATATGCAGATTTCCCATCATTTAATTTCACAAAACGAAGATCATGTTGATAACCACATCTAAAATGAACCAATTCTCCAAAAACATTCTGCTTCACCATATTTAGAACAGCGAGAACATCTCTACGATAGTTTACATTTTCTAAGATCATTAAATGAGTCCCTGTTGCTTCATGGGTATTTACCAAATCCCAACATTCTTCAATAGTATTGGCTGCTGATACCTCTAGACCGGTATATTTTCCTGCTTTCATAGCATCTACAGCCATTTTAGTGTGCCATAACCAGGGGGTAGATATTATTACTGCATCGACATCTTCTAATTCTAGCAAATTTCTATAATCAAGATCGCTGTTTCCAAAAACTTTAGGCTTTGAAAAATTGGCTTTATCTATTTTCTTTAATGCTATTTTTATTCGCTCAGGATCTATATCGCAGATAGCAGTTATATCTATATCTTTTCTATTAAGAGCATTGTTAAAATGGTTCATTCCTCTTAATCCTACTCCAATGAAAGCTAATCTAAGCTTCCTGTCTGTTTGATTAGTGACTGCTCCAAAGGATAAGTTTGAAAGTAGTGATACACCTGCACTGGCAAGTGCTGTTTTTTTAACAAAATTTCGTCTAGAATTCATTTAAGTTATTTATATGTTAAACTATGAGAATTCAAATATGACGGATAGATTCCTTATTTAAGATGATATTTTAAGCGTTTAGGAGTACTATTTAAGACTTAATTACACCAATGCTTATTTTCTCCTCTTTTTTGACGAATTAGACTACTTTTTAAGGTGTTCTTCTAATCTTTTAAAGCCGTTTTTGGTATTTTTTATTAATATATTTAACACTACTTTAAGTAATAGTTCGTCATAGTTGTTAAAAATTTAATATTAAAGTATAAACTTGAGATTGTATGAATGATATCTCATGTGTATCATTTTCATATTTGTACAATTACAGAAAATCATATTGTTAAATAATTGTAGTAGAATACTAAGAGATATTTTACTAAAAAATGAGTGTTTTATGTCTGGATTAAAAATCTATCTTTTACTAAGTTTTTTTATGTCATGCTCTCTTTTCTTGCATGGTCAAAATCACACAAGTTTTAGACATCTCTCACCTGTTAATGATAATAAATTTGTTATCCCAACTAAAACTGTGCAAGATTCATTTGGTAATATTTGGATGTTATGTTCCGATGGGATATTAGTCTACAATGGGTATGATTATAAACTGATTAAAAACAAGATGATTTTTCCGGATATTCAGCATAATGACTTTGTAAACAATATGCTTGTTGATTATAACAAAAATATATGGGTAACCTCTCAATTTGGATTGATATCGAAATATGAAGCGATTGCTAACAAATTTGAAGATATGACTATTTTGTTACCCAAAAATGATGTTGTAAGCTCTATTGTCGCAAAAAAAGAAAGTATTTGGTTGGCTTCTAAGCTTGGTAACATTTACAGATATGTCGATTCTAAAATGAACTTTATCGCTACAATTTCAAACAGCGGTTCTGAAATCAAAAATATTATGGATATTGACATATTAAACTCTTCTGAAATATATGTTAGTACCAACAGTGGTACAATTTATAATTATTCTTTAAAATCAAAACAGACAACAGAATTAGTAGGACCATTTACTAACTATCCCGGAAATATTATCCTGACTTCAGATATCAATAATAAGCTTTGGGTAGGAACCGAAACTTATGGGTTATTTGTCTATGATCCTATCAACAAACAATTTATCCAAGATTCTTTTTTTGAGGAGGAGAAGTTTAATATCAACAAGGAGATGTTCTTGTCACTATTTTGCAGTAAAGATGGATATATGTGGGGAGGAACAGATGGAGGCGGATTGTACAAAATAAATATAAACAGTGGAGAGGTTGATTTATTTACAAGGCAATATTCTAATGAATTTTCCTTGAGTAGCAATACAATTTTGGATATTAATGAAGATAACCACAAAAACATATGGATTACGACAAACTATGGTAAACTTAATATTCTTCCCAACAGAAATAATAAAATTAGCTACCATGAAGGCTCTGATAACAACACTCCTCTTAGGGTATTAAGCATTCTTAAAAGCTCTAAAGATATTTTGTGGATTGGAACAGATGGATCTGGATTAACAAGAGTGACCTATAATACCGATGGAAGTACAAAAGAAAAGCGATACTTTAATGATATATCTCTAAATAGAGGGTTTTATATTCAATCCATTACAGAAGATAATCTATCAAATATTTGGTTCGGAACCTATAAAAATGGTTTATGGCATCACAATACAAGTAAAAACACTTTTGAAAAGATAAATATTTATAACTCTAATAAACAGGAAGCGACAGATATAAGAACTGTGTTTTCTGATTCTAAAGGACGTATTTGGATCGGATCAAATCTTTCTATTAATGTCTACTCTTCTGATTTAAAGCTTCTAGCTGTTTTCGATAATAATTCTAAAGGGTTAAAAGGTACTAACACAGAAAGTATTCTGGAAGATAGAAATGGTATTATATGGTTAGGACTTTATAATGGAGGATTATTTCAATTTAATGAACATCATCCTTCCGATATACAACATTCTACATTTATTGATTATTCACAAAAAAACAAAAACTACAAAGACCAAATCCATGCTGTTAAATCTATGGTTCTAGGCGACCCTGGAGAAATATGGTTAATTAACAGATTAGGTAAGTTATTAAAATTTAATACTAAAGATAAAACGTATACCACATTTGAAGATGTAGAATCTATTGGTGAAAAAATGTTTATTGCAATTCTTAAAGATAAAAATAATGACTTATGGATGAGTTCCAAAAATAATGGTATTAGCCACCTAGATGTAAAAAGACTTATTCTAAAAACGTATTATGATACAGATGGGCTTCAAGATAATATATTTTTACCAAGAAGTAAATTTAAAGATACACAGGATCTTTTGTACTTTGGAGGTGTTAAAGGGTTAAATAGCTTTGACCCAAAACATCTGAACAAAAAAACTTCTGAAACTAAATTATATATAAATAGCATAGAAATACTTAATCAACCCGTTTATTCACTATTACCTCACAAAACTACTACTGGAATATCCAATGTTGAATCTTTAAAATTAAAACATAATCAATCTCATTTTTCATTTAGATTTTATGCAATAGATAATATTTTAAATCCAAGTTATTATTATGCTTATAGATTAAAAGGGTTTGATGAAAATTGGATAACCAGTCAATCAGAACGTTTGGCCACCTATACAAATATTCCCTCGGGAAACTACACTTTTGAGATTAAAACAGGAACCAAAAAAGGGGTTTGGGATCTTCCCGAAAAAAAAATAGCCATTACCATACAGCAACCTCTATGGAATACACCTCTGGCTTATATTTTTTATCTGCTTATCCTCATATTCACTGCTTATGGAATAAGAAGGTGGTATTCTTTAAGAAAAAAACTGTTTCTAGAAAAGGTGAGCCATAAAAAAGAAAATGAATTACATGATTTAAAGATGAATTTCTTTGCAAAAATGTCACATGAAATTCAAACACCGATTACATTGATCCTTGGCCCTATAGATGATATGTTAAAAAAAGCCGAAAAAAATGGAAACTTATTATTAAAACAGCGTTTGGAGATTATGTCATATAATACCAAACGTCTTTCTAAAATTGCACAAGAATTAACACTGGTTAGAAATAAAGAATTAGGAGCCTTAAGATTAACAGTAACCAAAAATGATTTACATAAAGACATAGAAAATATCTCTATATCCTTTAAGGAATTAGCCAGAAAAAGAAAGATTGATTTTATCGTGAATTGCCCTAAAAATCTGCCTGCAACCTGGTATGACAAAGAAAAATTAGAACATGTAATTTATAATTTGCTTTCTAATGCTTTTAAGTTTACTCCTAAAGAGGGCAATATTTTTTTAAATATTGTGCCAGTTAATAATAAAAAATTTATCAAATTATCTGTCATAGATTCTGGGCCGGGAATTCCAGACGAAGAACTACAGCATATTTTCAAGCTATTTTATCAATCTGATATTGGTAAAAAAAATAAAGGTGCAGGTATAGGATTAGCGCTCACCAAAGAATTAATAAACTTACATAAAGGTAAGATTAAGGTTAACTCGAACCCTATAGAAGGCACAACATTTATTATTAAATTTCCAATTACAGAAAATGCCTATACCGAAACCGAGAGAATTATAACTGATGATGCAGAAGAACCTAATAATTTTTCTTTAGTAGAAAATGATACTTTAATTAAAGAAGAAGAATTAGATCTATCAAAAAAAACTATTTTAATAGTAGAAGATAATTTTGACCTACAAACTTTTTTAAAAGAGTTGTTACATATCAAATATAATATCATCATGGCCGAAAATGGCGAAGAAGGTTATTATTATGCAAAAAATAATTTTCCCGATCTGATCTTAAGTGATATTGTCATGCCAAAGTTAGATGGTATAGAAATGTGTGAAAAACTTCAAAAAGACCAGGTAACTATGCATATCCCCATTATATTGCTTACTGCTAAAAACTCTACGAAAGCTAAATTATCAGGACTTAAATCTGGTGCGATAGAATATATCAATAAACCATTCAATACGAATGAATTATTATTGAAGGTAAAAAATATTATTTCATCTAAAGAGCATATCATATCAAAATATCGTAAAGAAATTATTAGTAGCCCGAAAGTCAAATTAGAAAGGTCGCAAGACGAAATTTTTCTTGAAAACCTTGTGTCTAACATAAATTTAAGAATAGATGACGCTGATTTTAAAATGGAAGAACTTGCCGAATCCTTGCACATGGGATATTCTAGTCTTTACCGAAAATGCCAAGCATTAACAGGAAATAGTCTAGTTGATTTTGTACGGTTGATGCGTTTGAAAAAAGCTGCCGTTTTAATTACAAAATATGGCTATAATATTTCTGAGGCATCCTTTATGACCGGGTTTAATGATCCAAAATATTTTTCGAAATGTTTCAAGAAATATTTTAAAAAAACTCCTAAAATATTCAAAAAAGAAGCTAAAGAAATGGGTACTATTGCGTATCTAAAAAAGCATCAAGTAGAAACTATTTTTTAATATACTTATGTGTTTTAAAAATTTTATTAAATCTAAAGTGTGAAGTATTTTTGATCTATATTGTTGTATAACAAATCTATCAAGTAAGCTAATTTCTATTAAGAAATAAACTTCACTACCAGTAATCTCATTTAAGTAACCGATTTATTACTAAATCTTTTTTACGATTAGAAACAGGAATTACACTTCCATTGTTTAAGTATAGATATCCAGTTTTGTCATATTTGTCTATATATGTGGTATTAACTAAATATGACTGATGAGTACGTATGAAACTGGATTGTGATAGTTGTTTTTCGAAATCTTTTATCGGTTTGGAAGCTACAAATACTCGTTTATCTGAAAGGTGAAAACTAGTATAACCTCCATCAGATTTACAATACATTAAATCTTTGTATAATATAAATTGTAATGAACCTTGCAAGCTAAGCACTATTTTATCAAGACTAAACTGATTCCTTGTATTTGCAATGGTTAATGTATTTATGGGTTGACAATGATCGATAACCTTATCAATAGCCATAGAAAGTTCTTCTATATCTACCGGTTTTAAGATGTAATCCACCGCTCCATTTTTTAAAGCTTGTAAAGCATATTCATCATATGCAGTAACAAAAACTACATGAAAATTAATATGATTAATATTGTCTAAGAAATCGAATGCATTGCCATCTTTTAAGTTGATATCTAAAAAAATTAGATCGGGTTGTAAACTCTCATTAAGCTTTATTGCTTCTTTAACGGAGCTTCCTTCACCTATAATTTTTAACCCTTTATCCAGACGCTCAATCAGCGAGATTAACCCTTTACGAATAAATATTTCATCATCAACAATAAGTGTTCTCATAAATTATTTATAGATTTTTATACGGTAATACAAGATATACTTGAGTACCATGTTCTCCTTGATGTTTTCTATCTTCTATTGTAACTTTTGTTTTTTGTTTACATTCTTTAGCAAGTAATTGCAAACGCTCTTTTATTATGATTAAAGCAAGTGATTTTTTTGTAGCATTCTTTTTGCTTAAAGTCTGCTCTATGCCGATCCCATTATCACAAATCATACATTGTAATTCTCTATTGTTAAATGTAATGGTAATATCAATTTGCTTATCAATACATTCATTGGTAAATCCATGAACGATAGCATTTTCTATAAACGGTTGTATAAGCATAGGAGGGATCATAAGTTGGTTTTTTATTGATTCTTCTACTGTAATACTGTATTTAAAAGGAATTTCTGAACCTAAATTTTGAAGTTCTAAATAGTGCTCTATTTCTTTAAGTTCTTCTGTTAACACCACAAATTTTATACGTGAGTTTTCTAAATTCATACGTAGTAATCTAGAAAACTTAGATAAATACTTCATGGCCTGTGTCTCTTTTTTATTTAAAATCATTCCTTGTAATACAGAAAGAGCATTAAAAATAAAATGTGGGGTCATTTGTGATTGTAATAAACGATTTTCTAACAGAATTGATTTATTTTGGTTTTTAATATTTTTATAAATGTATAAAAACATTAAACTTAGTATGGTTATCAAAACAGCTAAAAAGGAGATAATACCCTGTAACATTTGTTTTTCAAATCGTTCTAATTCTGAATCTTTTATTTGTACTTTGCGCTTAAGTTTTTGCTCTCTCTCATAAGAAGTTTTTATTTCTTGTATCTCTTGACTTACTTTTTGTCTGTAAATAATTTCATTACATATGTATATTGAATCTAAATAGGCACTAGAAATATCCTGAAAATCACTATGTCTATAATAAGAATATAGGTTGTTGTACTTAGATTTTAAAGTTCTAAGAGTAAAATGTTTTTTGGGGATAGCATTTGCTGAATCTAAATATATTTTAGCTTGTTTTAGTTTTTTTAATTTTATAAGAAAATAAGCAATATTTAAATAGGATTGTGCTAAACCATCTTTGTCTTCTGTTTTTTTATTATGGGCAATAGAGGCTTTGAGATTTTTAAATCCTTTTTTATCATCTCCTAACTCTAAAAGTATTAGACCATAATTGTGTATGAAAATATCAAAATCAGTATACTTTTTAACTGTAATTTTATCATAGATATCCAAAGCTTTTAAATATTGTTCTTGTTGGTAATATAACATTCCCCATTTAAAATAAAGTAGTTGTAATTCTAGAGAATCCTTGGGCCTAAATTCCTTACTAATAGTTTCACAAAAAGCGATGCCTTCTTCAGTTTTGTTTAGATCTATAAGATTTTCACATTTTAAGTTATATGCTTTAAAAAGATAAGTACTATCAAATTCCTTTTTACATTTTTGTATGAGTGCATTGGCATGCACAAGAGAATTACTATATTTTGTTAACTTCTGATAGGTTTTCCCAAATCGATATAATTCGTTAATCGTAAGTTCGCACTCTTTACTTCTTTGGGTGAGTATATCAATTAGTGTATCGTACCTATGTTGTTTATATAGTTGTTTTAAATCATCTACTTGACCATAAACTCCAAATGACAAGAACATCGTACTACAAAGTATAACAATTTTGAATAAGTTATGCCTCAAATAAAGTTTCATCTATTTATCTTATTGTTTTTTATCGATCAGATAGAATTTGGATAATAATCAGCTCGATTACTATTAACCAGATTACTATGGTTCATTTCATAAAAATAAGTGTATTCTTACTATTAATGTGATATATTTTAAAAAAACCATGCACCAAGAACAATGTTCTTGGTGCATGGTAAGCTCTACTTACTATACTCTGTCATTTTTGCTCCATAATCATTCACGAAAAGATCATCTAGTTCATCGGCTTTTTCTGCCAAATGAGAAAAATTATTTAAAATTTGTTCTTCATGCTCACTATACAAATCACTTAAATGTACTCGATAAGATAAGAAAACCTTATTCGATGCAATAGAAAGTTGGTAAGGTTTGGTATCCTCTGTAAGTATATAATTATAAATCTTATCTAATTTAGTACGTGGTAAATCATTTAGTGGTGATACGGCAAATAAATAATTATTGTCGTAAACATACATCCTTATTTCTGCACTTCCTTGATGAAAAGACCAATATTCGGTTCCACATCTTGCCAAGATAGGGTCAATCCCTAATTTAGTAATGGCATTTTCGACTTTCATTGAAAGTTGAGATAATGGTGCTTCTTCAAAATAACGCTGATCTATTTCACAGCCACAAGAAGGGCAATAATCAGTTTTATCGTTTATTACCCCATTACAGCCATGACAACCTAGAGATAGTGTATTAACATCTATATCGTCAATAACTTCTAATTCGCTCAATAAATCTCTATATGGAATAGCAAACCCCATATTATCGGCTTGAGTAAATTTTGAAGTAACAATACCAATAAGGTTTCCTTGCTCATCTACCATGGGCCCTCCACTATTACCAGGGTTTATAGCTGCATCGGTTTGTATAAAACCATTGCCTTCTATCATTTGATTAGGATTAGATATAATTCCTTCTGTTATAGTAAATGGCATACCGTAGGGGAACCCAAGTACTAAAACACGATCTCTCACTTTAGTTATAGTATCATGATCTGAAGTAACTGTTTTTTCAGGTTTAACCAAATCATCTACTTTTAAAAAAGCTAAGTCTTTTCGAGGATTAATGTAAATAATTTTGGCCAAAAACCGATCTCTATTCTGATTCTCCACACTTACTTTTAAAGTACCCGCCACTACATGATAGTTCGTAATTACTATATTGCCAACTTCACTGTAAAATCCAGTTCCAGACCCGCTAGAGGTGTGTATTCTGTATATAGATGTACCTATATTGTTTAATTCGTTCATTGTATTTAAGTTAGTTATTTAACATTCCTTTCATCATATTTCGAACCATAGCCATACTGTTCTCCATCTGCTCACCCATTACTTTAGACAAATCCATACCAAAATCACCAAAACCGATATTATCTTCCATTATGGCTTCCATACCACTATAAAGTACAGAAGAGGCTTCATTCCATGATAAACCACTAGCCTTAGCCATAGCTTCACTAATTGGTGTACCAATTTCTGCTGAAATTAGATTATAGTAAAACAAATTATAAAAACATGATAGTAAAAACACTGATGCATCTCGATGACGTGAATTATTGATCATATCTTGGGCTATTTCATAAGACTCACTCCAATTTTCTCGTATATTTTCTTTTTTACCACTGTATTTACGTGGTATAAAAGTCTGGACTTTATACAAGCAGTTGAAAAACTTATCTTTATCGTATTCTTTTAGTTTGTTTAAAGCAGTTTTTCCTTTTAATAGGCGATCTTGAAAAGTAACATTATCATCATAAATACTATGTATCGCTCTGTTAATTTCGGTAATTAAAAAACCTTGTGGTTGCAAATAGTATTCTAATTGTTTCAATATAATATTAAGGGTGTACCAGGAATTATTATCATCTCTTTTAGATCGATAATAATCGAAATTCTGTATACCTTCTTTTAAAATATGCTGAAACTTAATATAAGCCTCTTCCTTCACTAAATCGGAAACGGGCTCTATATTTGGGTCTTGTAGATGTTTTGCTCCGAATTTTTCGATAAATTCATCGTCATAAATATCTGCGTATAGGCATATTTCATGTAATACATTATAAATTTTATGAGGTTCGCACAAACTCAAAGGGCATTCAAAATAGAATACAGCCTGGTCGTTTACTAAAGAAATATTGGTAAGATTTAGCGGATGCATTCTAAGCTCAGATAATTTACGCATTAATGGCATTTTTTTAGAACCAGAAAGATCTACAAATGGACATGTAATTTTGATCTCTTTTTCGGTTTGATGTAAGTTTACAACAACCGACCCATGTGGTATACTGTATGATGCATCAGTTTTATATTGTATTAACTTTGGATCTAAATAATTTAATATAGCTGGGATTATTTTGTCAAATTGATTGCTATTATAAAGAGCTATTGTTTCATCCCATTTTTCATCCTGTATAGTAGATCCTCCCGTACTATATATAGGAGGAACATAAGAATTACATTTTTCCATGAGCAAGTTTATTTTACTGATTGTATTTAAGGTTATTTTCAGAATCTATTGTGAAAGGAAACTCATAATAATTAGTAAGAATTTGTCCGTTTTCTAGAGAAGTTCCCTCTCCTTTTTTGATGGCTTCTATGGTAAACTCTGCAGAAATATTATTGTCGTTATCAATATCAAATGACCATCTGTTCAATTCAAAATCTCCAAACTCTTCGGGAATAGTTTTGGTTGCTTCTTCGAACTTTTCAAAGATAAGATCAAAATTCAAGTCCTTTATTTTTACCTTTCCTTGAGCATTTTTTAAAAAGAAATCGGATTGAGATCCTTTTTTAGGTTCTACTAAATTATCAGCTCCTTGTATCTCCATATAGGTTTGGGAATAATTCACACCATTATCTAAATAATCAATAGAGATAAAGCCCATTTTGCTTGTTAGATGTTCTTTTGCGTTTAGTGAAAGCCTGTAAATTTCTTTATCAGCACCAAAATTCTCTTCTACTAATGATTTAATACTTTTTAAATCATCCTGATCGTTAATATCATACCCTGTAATTCCTCCGCCTCCGCAAGAAGTTACTATACTAATAATGAGTATAAATACAAGTTGTTTAGTGATTTTATTCATCGTAAATTAAGTTTAATTATTTATTTAGTTTTCAAGTTTGTCTTTAGCAGTATACAGATATATGGCTGCCCCGCCTATGATAAGAAATATTCGTATTACCCACCCCATAAAGGTGCCCCATAGATCTATCCAGATTAATAGTTTAAGGTTGTAGTTAAAAATGGAAAGTATGGTTGATACTAAACCCATTAAAAATAACAGGCTTCCAATGCTAGAAAGTTTAGATTTAATGAAATCCATATTAAAAGATTTTAGTTAATGATTATGATTGTTTAAATAATGTTTTAGTGTCTATAGATGTTTGTTGTGTCTTGTTGGCATAATGCCATTCATAATTTTTAAATCCTGTTATAGATGCTATAATGTTACTCGGGAAAATTACTATAGCATTATTATAATCGGTAATAGAAGTACTGATATACCTTCTGCCAGCAGAAATTTGTTCTTCTACTTCATTAAGACTAAATTGTAGATGTGTAAACTGTGTATTAGCTTTTAGTTCAGGGTAGTTTTCTACCTGAACCATTAGTCCTTTTAATAAATTAGATGCTTCAGACTCCTTTGTACTATCATTAGGCAGAGTACGCATTGCAGTAATCTTTTTTAAAGTTTCTTCTTCAAAATCCATATACTCTTTTACTACATTAACTAAATTTGGGATCAAGTCATAGCGTTTAATGAATAATGCATCCAATGATGATATGGCATTTTCTATTTGATTTCTTCGTGTTGATAAGGTATTATAGCTTATTATAAAGCCAATTGTTAAGAGTAAAACAATACCTATGGTGATGTAAACAATAGTCATAATTTAAGATTTCCAGATATTAATATTTAAGTTTAATTGATCGATTACAGATAGTTGATCACAGAATTCCTTATAGAAAAGAGATATCAACGATTCATCCATATAATTGGTGAACACATTAGTTTCAAAACTATCTTTACCACTATTATTGGCTATAGTAATGCGTTGATCTTTAAAGGATATAAAATATTTACCTTTTGTAGTTAAAGTGAGGTCTTTTAAACGTTGCATTAGTGCTGTAGATAGAATATAACGTGCTTCAATTTGGTCATTACTATATACAGTATACATCTTCATGAATGCAGGATCCTCTAGGGTAACAGTTTCACCCAAATCGTAACTTAAATAAGTCTCTGCATCATTATCAAAATTCAGTATACCACTCTTAGGTATTAAATACAGCTCGCATTTAAAAGCTTTATTGAATTTTGCCATAAAAAGTTGCCCTGAAAACACTTTGTTGGGTGTTTGCATTTTAGTAGAAATATCGGGTACTTTTTCTACTAGTAAATCACAACGCTGAAAAGCAACGTTTTTATAATTCCCGATAATTTGGTCGTTTCCTGTGATACGATAATTTTTTGATTGAAACAATCCAATATTTATGAACTCTTCTAAGCTTATATGCCCATGAAGGGCATATTGAAAACCGGGAGCAATAAAATTAATTATAGCTTTAAAAATGTTGGTTTTATATAAATGATTACTATTTACGTCTGTAGTACTACCACGTTTTATAGCTATTACTCCATATAGAATAATAAAAAAACCAATAAAAGCACCAATAAAAATGACCTTATATTGTTTAAGAATATTTGAGATATTCACACTGTACATAAATGAATACCATCCGGTAAGTATTATTAGGGCAAAAGCGATATACATTATATAACTTTTTCGCTGCCTTAATTGTGATTGTGCTATAGAGGGTATTTCTGATGCTAACTGTTCTTTAATAAAAGTATTAAATGCTTTTTCGGAAGGAAGTTCTATTGCATCACTAGACGAAACCGTAAGTGTGTTGTCGTACAACTCATACCAAGCATTATGCAATTCATCATTTTCTAAACCACTTACCAGTTTTTTAAACTCAGGAATGATCTCAGGAGCTATAGGAAACTTGTATCCTTTAGTATTAGGATCATTGGTTAAAAAAATAGTGATATATTCTATTGGGAAAAATTTGAGTTTTAATTTTAATAATGGGATCGTGATTTTATAAATGCGATGCTCTATTAGATGTTGAGCTATTGCTCCATCAGAAATTTTATCAAAAAATGTATCGATTTTACCTGTTCTGCGAGTTACTTGAATATATATAGATATTAAATACGCTAAATAAATGATTATGATTACAAGTAACAATCCCTGAAGATACCTAAATAATCCTCCTTTTTCATTAGTTATACTATTTATCATAATTGCTATTCTATCTTTCGCTAACATATATAACAGCAATACTCCAACAATTAAAACAACAATTTGCAAGGAGATAGATATAGCAGTAAGACGTTTGTCCTCTTGATGTGTCTTTAAAAGTTCTTGTTTGAGTTTAGGTATCATTTTAAACAAAAGATTAGTACTTTAATTGGTGTGAATTTATGATCGAATGACTGCTATACCTATACCTAATGTATATTGATATGAAATGAACTTATATTTGAGTGGAATGAATTATTATTCGATTTAAAGTATAATTGAACTTAAATAATTATATGAGCTATACAATTCATTTTCTCTATAAAATAGCATCTGTTAAAGCTATAACAGGCATTAAGAAGAAATTTATAAGGTTATATACCTTGAGTGTGCTATTTGAAACATATCGAAACCAGACTTTGTCGATTTAGTATATTTTTTTACTTTTTAAAAGAAATCAGAAGTAAAAACTTCAAAATTTTAGTATAACTAAATCTATGATTAATTGTTAAACTATTATTAATTATAGTTAAACTTCGTTATGTAATAGTATTACTATTATATCTTTGTGATAAGAATGCAAAAATTACAGATGTTGAAGAAGGTAAAAACAATAGTGTTCGTTTTTATCACGATCTCGTATTAAAAACTATAAAATGAATTTGTGCAAGAGAGACATACTAGCATTTTTTAAAAGCCTCACAATATTGGTGGTATTGCTTGCCGTATTTATTCAACCTTTGGCTGAAACCATGAGCTTTCTTGCAGATTCTTCTTACGAATTAGTTCATGTAGATGACGAAGAAAATATAGAAAAGGAAGAGCAGCAGAAAGATGGAAAAAACGAATTACAGATTTTAGATTTACATAATCATCTTCTAGAGCATGGTGTGGGTTTTTCTGTCTATTCATCCCCAAATATGTATAGTAATCTTTATATAGAAATCCTTATTCCACCTCCAGATGTGGCATAAAACCATTCTAATTATTTTATATAGGTTTCCTAATTCTTAAGGAAACATTTCATTCAAATAGCGTAACAAAATAAGGATTAATACCTATTGATCCCTAACCATTAACACCCAATTCTAAGTTAAATGGAAAATAAAATATCACCCTGGAAGAGATTTTTAAGTCTTCTTGAACTGGATAAAAAAGATATTCGTCAAATTTTCTACTACGCCATTTTTGCTGGTATAGTAGCGCTCACCCTACCACTGGGGATACAAGCCATTATAAATCTTATTCAAGGTGCTCAGGTATCTACCTCGTGGATTGTACTTGTGGTTCTTGTCACAATGGGAGTCGCATTTCAAGGAGTTTTACAATTGATGCAAATACGTATTTTAGAAAATATGCAACAAAAGATTTTTACCCGAGCCTCTTTTGAGTTTGCGTATCGGTTTCCTAAAATAAAAATGAAAGAGTTAAATAATTACTATCCACCAGAATTGGCCAATCGGTTTTTTGATGTATTAACCATACAAAAAGGGCTATCAAAAATTCTAATAGATTTTCCGGCTGCTACACTACAAATCATATTTGGTTTGATATTGCTATCCTTTTATCATTCTTTCTTTATTATTTATGGGTTTTTATTGATTTTGCTCATTTATGTAGTCTTTAAGTTTACAGCAAAAAGAGGACTTGAAACCAGTCTTGTAGAATCAAAAAGTAAATATAAGGTTGCACATTGGTTACAAGAAATAGCTAGATCACTCATTAGTTTTAAGCTTTCTGGGAATACAGATTTAGCGATGAAACGTAATGATGATCTAACTACAAACTATCTTGAAGCCCGTGAAAATCACTTTAAGGTACTAGTGTTACAATTTATTCAACTTATCGGGTTTAAAGTTCTTGTCACTGCCGGGTTACTAATTGTTGGTGGGTTATTAGTGCTTAATCAGCAAATGAATATAGGACAATTTGTAGCTGCAGAAATTATCATTTTACTTGTTATTGGTTCGGTCGAAAAACTTATCAAAGGATTAGAATCATTTTACGACGTACTGACCTCATTAGAAAAAATAGGACAGTTTGTAGATAAAGAACAAGAGATGCAATCTGGAGAAGACCCATTTACAAGCGAACAAGATTTACATATAGAGATCGATAACCTAAAATATAGTACACAAGAAGGTCAAGAAGTGCTGAGTGGCATTGATTTCAGTATAAAAAAAGCCGATAGAATTCTATTTGATGGAGCTTCGGGAACAGGAAAGACGACCTTAATTAAAATCCTTTCTGGCCTTATTTCATCTACCACTGGAGCATTGTATATTAATGGTGTTTCTATAAAAGGTCTCTGGCTCAATAAATATCGCGCTTATATAGGACAAGTACTTCCTGTACAGTCTCCATTTGAAGGTACTATCCTGGATAACATAACCTTTGGGAACAAAGAGATTTCACAAGAACATTTGCATTCTGTACTCAAAAATCTTGGACTACTGTCTTTTATAAAAGAACAACCTAATGGAATCAATACAATGTTGTATCCCGAAGGGCAACAAATCCCGTTTACAGTATCCAGACGAATAGTACTCGCAAGAGCTATTATCCATAACCCTAAATTACTCTTGCTTAAAGATCCTTTAGAACATTTTGAAATAAATGAGGCCTCTAGAATTATCAAATATTTAACAGCACCAGAACGCCCCTGGGCACTTATAATATCTAGTCAAAATGGGCAATGGAAAAACTATTGCAATCAAACCATTAAAATTTCAGAAGGAAGAATAATCTCTAAGAACGCAAACAATGCTTAATATCTCTAATAATCAATTAAACAAAAAAGTATCGCTTGAAGGATATACCGCTTTTTCGAAAGCATTTACTTCAAGACACAATAAACTATTCAATAGGTTTTTAGGTGTTTTTGCTATCATTGTTATTATCATTCTCTTTTTACCATGGACGCAAAATGTAAATGGTAATGGTTATGTAACTACCTTAACACCAGATCAAAGACCGCAAACGATACAATCACCTATACCAGGACGTATTGAAAAATGGTATGTTAAAGAAGGTGATTTTGTGAAGAAAGGGGATACCATTTTATTTATTTCTGAAATAAAAAACGAGTATCAAGATCCACGTTTAGTCGAACGTACTAATCAACAGCGGGATGCCAAAAATAGATCGGTAATATCCTATCAAGAAAAGATTAAGGCATTAGAAAGTCAAGTAAGCGCATTAAATAATGAGCGACAACTAAAACTTTCGCAAGCTAAAAATAAGCTAGAACAATCTCGATTAAAAGTGAAGAGTGATAGTGTTGATTTACAGGCTTATAAAACGAATCTTGATATTGCTCAACGGCAGTTCGATCGTACTGTAATTCTGCAAAGTGAAGGTTTAAAAGCGATGATTGATGTAGAGGAAAAACGTCTAAAGTTACAAGAAACACAAGCCAAATTAATCTCTCAAAAAAACAAATTGCTTGCTAATCAAAATGAAGTGCTTAATGCAAATATTGAGATCAACCGCGTTGCTGCCGAGTATGCCGATAAAATTGCCAAATCACGTAGTGAACGTTTTACAGCAGAGTCAAGCCAGTTTGAGGCAGAAGCGCAAGTTACTAAACTTGAAAATCAGTCGGCTAATTATCAGATACGTAATGCTTTGTACTATATCACAGCACCGCAAAATGGGTATATAAACAAAGCCCTACGCGGGGGGTTGGGCGAAACTTTTAAAGAAGGCGAAAAGCTTGTAGGCATTATGCCTGTAGAATATGATCTCGCCGTAGAGACTTTTGTAAACCCTATAGATTTACCATTAATACATATTGGAGAGAGTGTTAGGGTTCAATTTGATGGCTGGCCTGCTATTTTCTTTAGTGGTTGGCCTAATGCATCTTACGGAACCTATGCAGGAAAAATTGTTGCTATAGAAACCTTTATAAGCGTTAATGGAAAATTTAGAATTCTCATTGCTCCCGATAATGCAGAGAATCCATGGCCTAAAAATATTCGTGTAGGCTCTGGTGCATATACTATAGCATTATTAGAAAACGTACCAATTTGGTATGAACTGTGGCGCCAATTAAATGGTTTTCCACCTAATTATTACATCCGGGATAAAAAAGAATCAACTAAAGCTAAAAAGTAAATGACAACAGGTATTAAATATATCATTGCACTGATTTTGCTCCCTTTTGCAAAACCTGTGCTGAGCCAGAGTAGCGTAGCTGAAACAGAACAAAATACAACTACTTCATTAGCGCAAACACTTACTTTTGAAGAATATTTGGGTTATGTAAAAAAGCATCACCCACTAATGAAACAAGCCGAACTTACATTAAGTATAGGTGAGGCAAATTTGTTAAAAGCACGTGGCGGATTTGATCCAAAAATCGAAGTAGATTATGATCGGAAGAAATTTAAAAATACTGAATATTACGATCAATTAAGTGCTACTTTTAAAATACCCACTTGGTACGGTATTGAGTTTAAAGCAAATTTTGAAGAAAATACAGGCGAATTTCTAAATCCAAATCGTACTGTTCCTGATGGAGGTCTATATAGTGCAGGTGTTTCATTTTCGCTGGCCCAAGGCTTTTTGATCAACGAACGCATGGCCTCGCTTAAAAAAGCACGTTTCTTTAAGGAGCAAACCAAAGCCGATAGAGATGTACTTGTTAATACACTATTGTTGGAAGCTAGTAAAGCTTACTTAGAGTGGTTAAAAGCTACTAATGAACAGCTTATTTATACAACTTTTCTAAAAAATGCGAATACACGTCTTATGGCCGTAGAGCGTAGTGTCGAAACAGGTGAAAAAGCAGCCATTGATATTACTGAAGCCAGAATTACATTACAGAACAGACAACTTAATCTGGAAGCAGCTTCTTTAAAAAGAAAAAAGGCAGCTCTAATAGTTAGTAATTATTTGTGGCTAAATGATATACCAATGGAGGTTAAAGAGGATGTAGTACCGGTAGTACCAGAATTAAATACGTTAGAAGCTTCCCTCTTATTAGAAGGCATTACGAATACTTCGGGATTACTTAACAATCACCCTAAATTATTGAGTCTTGATGCCAAAATTGAGGGACTTACCGTAGAACGTTCTTTAAAACTGAATAAATTACTGCCTAAAATAAATATTCAGTATAATTTCTTAACACCAAAAATTGATCAAATACACACGTTTAATACTACGAATTATAAAGCATTTGTGAATTTTAGTTTACCATTATTTTTGCGCAAAGCAAGAGGAGATTTACGATTGGCCAATTTAAAATTACAAGATGCCAATCTTGAGCGGGTATCGACAGCGATTACTCTTCAAAATAAAATAGATGCTGTTTATGCAGAGATTAATTCACTTGCTAAGCAAAATCAATTAATAAGAAATATCGTCATAGATTATGAGGCGTTAGTTAAAGCAGAAGAACGCAAATTCTTTTTAGGAGAAAGCTCGTTATTTATCATAAACTCACGGGAACAAAAATTACTCGATATACAGCTAAAAGAAAATATTCTGCTTATTAAACGACTTATGACAACAGCTAGTTTATATAACACTTTGGGATTATCTGTTTAAATAAAAATTGTGAAAGCAATAACTTGTGGTTTCGTATATATAGAAGAGAATATTCATGAAATCAAATCGGTTATTATTTCTACGAGAAAATAGAAATGTTTTTTTGTTTTGTTAGATAAACTATTTGCCCTAAATATAACTTGGTGTAAGTCCTATTAAATTACAGATCTATCCTATTCTTTGGATGATGACGAGAGCTATTTTTGTACATAAATAACGAGTAGTAATTTATGTATTAGTAAATGTAAACCGAATCGATATGAATCAGAAATGGGATAATAGATATAAAATTCAAGAATTTGCTTATGGTAAAGAACCTAATGTGTTTTTTAAAGAATGGCTTCAAAAATTTGAACCAGGATCTATATTGATGCCGGCAGACGGGGAGGGGCGTAACGGGGTATTTGCGGCGCAACTCGGGTGGAAAGTAACTTCATTCGACCTAAGTATAGAAGGGCAGTCAAAAGCAATACAACTAGCAAAAGAGAATCATGTAACTCTTGATTATATTGTAGGAAATCTAGAACAACTTAAGTTTAAAAAAGAAACATTTGATATGATCGGACTTGTGTATGCTCATTTTTCTGCCGAAAAGAAGTCAGTATTTCACAAGAAATTAAACGACTATCTCAAAGAAGGTGGCATTATTATTTTAGAAGCTTTTAGCAAAAACCATATATCCCTTAGAAAGCTTAATCCTAAAGTTGGAGGTCCAAACGATATTGATATGCTGTACTCTAAAGAAGAAATAATGGCTGACTTCAAAAATTATGAAATAGTAGTATTAGAGGAAGAAGAAATTCTATTAGATGAAGGTAAATATCATATAGGAAAAGGATCGGTGATTAGATTTGTAGCAAGAAAATTAGGGAGTAACTAACTATTAATATTTGTGATTAGCCCCTTTGTTTTTAAAAACAGATGATGATGTTAAACCCTAAACAATATTTTCTAAAAGAGGCTCGGCCATGGCTGCTGATACATCTCTGGTATCAATAGTGATAATATGCCCGTGATATTTAAAATGATATCGAATATGAGTCAATGCACCTCTATAAAACCATGCAGTATTTCCTGTGTATTTAAATTTTGTATTTATGTTCTTCAGAATTGGTAAAGAAGATTTTTCTTTTGACCCTTTTTTAGGATTGAATGCTCTGGTTAGTTCTAAACGTTTTTGTGAACAACACGACATAATTTTCTTTTTTAATTATTGTTTTGATGTAGCTTGTTCTAACAAACAAGCAAACCCTGATAATGCAAACCAAAGCAAGAGTATTTGGCTCCAATTCTCTCCTTTCCAAATTGCAAAAGGTAAGCTTACCCAAATGCTAAGGCAATAAAAACAATCTAATAAGGATCCGAAGAACCCTTGCCCTAACCATTTCCTGATTGTAATTATGATATCAAAGGGGCCGTCTTCGGCACTACACAAATGTGTAATTCTCCAGATGCAAAGCCCCTTTAGAATAAATATGAACCAATCCATTGGCTATGGAGTTGGTAAGTTTATACGTTCCATCAAAATACTTCTATGAGCTTGATACAAGCTACTAAGCCCACTATTATACCCATTAGTAATTCGTTTACGAGCAGTGAGATGAAAAGAAAGACGCGTAAAATATTCATTAGCTTTTATCCATCCTCCTTCTGTTAATGCTGGTTGTATTCCTGCATTGATTAACCCGACATCCGAAAATTCCTGAAGAGTTCCACTATATCCGACACAGGCATGAGGTTCGTTCCCCGATGCATTTCCCGAAGAAAATATAGTATCTCCAGAAACTGTATCAGATAGAGGAGGGTTAGGGGTATTAACTCGTAACCCAATCATCGGACCAGGGCATCTGCTCATCGTGAGAGCATAAGAATCAACAAATCCATATGGATCATTCGCTCTAAAATTGAAATTGATCTCGGTGTTAAGTTCATAGTCTTCTAAGCGATACAATCCGCAACCTGCATTTACAATTGAGGTATCAGCAAAAGTTAGAGCAGAAAGATTAAAGTTTAATGGTTTGTTATGTATATACAAAGCAATCATATCTGTAGCATTGGCTACCGGATTACCATTACCGTCATAACCATCTACACGTACATAGAATGTTCCTGGTTTGGTTTCACCTTGTACCTTATCATAAATACTGGTTCTAAGCTGCATGTAGCGACCAATTTTATCTGGCACCCAGTCAATATGATCAACATTCATTTCTCTCTGAATATTCTTGTAGGCGGGTACACTCACGGCAGGACCACCATCAACTTTTAGGAGTTGATTATAAAATGGACCCACATCATCACCGTTATAATTAGGTAAATTACGTTTAGAATAACGAGGGTGCTTGTAATTTTGACTAACAAATACCCAAGGAATGGTTCCTGAACGTTTTATACGAATGGTATACCATTTAATTTTATTTTGTGTGGCTGTCTTACTCACATCATACATACAACCAGTCATATCTATAGTACCTCCCCAAGCAGCACAATCTACTTTGAAACCTGCCAGGCTACTATTTACAGAAATTTTTCCATTTGGCTCTAGGTCATTGTTAAACCCATTACGATGCAATTGAGAGGAGAAAAAAGAAGCTGTTGTATTTTGATTTCCACCTATAAAAACATTTCCTAAGCTGCCGATCAAATTTCCGTTAAAACATGCAGACGAAGGTTGTATTTGCGATTTTGGTAAACAAAGGTTTATTCGTTTTTTGTTTGGAATGTTATAATAAGGAGCACTTTCATATAAAATAGTATTAGGAGCAAGGCTAGTAACTTTTACAATTACATCTGGATACGCAACTACATTAATGTTTTCGCCTGGAGCTTGATCACTAGAATCTTCGATCCCAGGGAAACTCATATCGAATGAGAACCTGAAAATATAGTTTCCATTCATATCAGTAATAGTGTCTCCCAACAATCTTCTGTTCCCTTCTCCTGTATACGCATCTCCTGCAAGTTCTGCAGCTGTACGATCATATTCCTCAAAAGTTAATGTAATATTATTTGCTGGTTCTGTATTACATCTAAAATATAATCCCTCAATGGCTTTTACCAATTTTAGATCCTGTACTTTTGATCTATCAACCAGTGAAACTTCTCGTTTTCTAGTGTTGATAAGCTTGTAGTTTGTAGCAGCAAATTCAGAAGCTTTTTCTTTTGCTTCTTTCTTAGTTATCAAATCAGGATTCTCTAACCTTTGATATAGTAATTCTGTTTTTGGTTTCGTAGCCTCTCCTTTTAAATCGATTACCATAGGTTTAAAAGGAGCGGGGTCTGGTGGAAATGGACCTATATCTTCTGGGATTCTCTCCGGGTATATTTTTTCTATATACTTTTTGATTTTATTATTCTTTAGTGCCTCGAGTAAACCAACATAGGTGTCAATTACAAACGGCCCTCTCCAGCATGGGTTAAATAGACATCTTCCACTATACATAGAAACATGACCATAAATAAGAAAATCATTAATGTTTACTGGTGTAGAACATTCGAGCACCAAGTCGTTAAAATCAGAATCACCTCCGGCATCATTAGATAGGATTTCGAAAGAGTGATTGCCTCCGATAGTTTTTGGAAATTTAATTTTGGTATCAGACTGTTGATATCCTCCTCCTGGATCGTTTTGTATGGCAATTGCCCATTGATCACCTGTTACATTAACCGTAGTTCCTACAGTTCCCGAGTGAGTTCCGTTTCCGGTATCAGCTCCGATCACGATAAATCTTTGAGGATAAGAAGCAGATTTTGCTTTTACCTTAACATTCCAATCCCCCTGCATTGAAATAATCATAATATACTTTTTTTAGTTAATATGGATTAATGAAGATTATAAAAATAAAATAGAAATCAACAAGTATCAAGGTGTGTAAAACCCTTAATACAAAGTGTTTAGACTGTGTTTTTTCAGTGTTAATACCCCGGGTTTGGTGAGTGGTAAAACGGTAAAAATTATGTATTGGGGTTTTTGTCGATATATTAAAAGTATATTATCTCATAAAAAGTATCATTAATATTTATTAGTAACTTTATATAGATTTATTGATCACTTTATTACCTTTGATTGTTTCTTGGGAAATAATTATTGTTATCAATACGATAAGTATAGTTTCCTGATACCTGTTTTAGAAAGAAAATGATGGATTCATAAAAAAATCTATAAAATGAACAAGGCTAAAAATTCTATTTCCAATCGGTCTACCCATCTATTACTTAGTGTTGCTAATTACATTAATATAAAATCTCCTTTTTCATAATAATTTCAATTTGATTACTAATTTATTACCTGCTACTTGAGTTTGAATTTTTTCATAACAATACTCATTTGGTATGATTATCCTTCTTCGAATGATTTTGTAAAGCATAGTAAAAGCAGAATTGTATTGAGAGTATATTTAAATCCGTATTAAACAGATCAACATTATGAATAGAAAAGAATTATTAGAAGCTATAGATAAAAAATATAATGCAATGGGGCAAGATCCAGATGTACACCTGTCTGGTTTATTGCATGCCGAACCCATGAAATATTGGGATTTTATTCAGGTAGATGCCTTATTAGGATTACAAACCCAACGAACACAATTGCCTGATGAGATGGTGTTTATCATGTATCATCAAATTAATGAATTATTGTTTAAAATGATTCTTTGGGAAATGAGTCAAATTTCTCATACCGAAAATATAGAACCTAAAAAATTCGAAATGCATCTTATGCGTGTGAGTAGATATTTCGATATGCTTTCGAATTCATTTGATATTATGGGCGAGGGGATGGAGATTGATCAATATATGAAGTTTAGAGATACGCTAACACCTGCAAGCGGATTTCAATCTGCACAATATCGTAAAATAGAGATTGCTTCTACAGAACTTATTAATCTAATCGATTTTAGATTCAGGAAAACTATAGATAGAAATACCCCTTATGAGTATGCTTTTGATAATATGTACTGGCAGGCAGCAGGAACGGATCATAAAACTGGTAAGAAGAGTAAATTGATGATTAATTTTGAAACGAAGTATAAAAAAGAATTGATCGAATGGATGAAAGAGTATAATACGGTTAATTTATGGACAAAGTTTAAAGAGCTTCCTGAAGAATATCAGAAAAATACCGAGTTGATTAATGCTATGCGCCATTATGATCATACGGTAAACATTAATTGGGTAATGCACCATTATGATGCCGCAGCAAAATATTTGGATCATGGAAAAGAAAATGTAGAAGCAACCGGAGGTAGTGATTGGCATAAGTATATGCATCCAAGATATCAAAGACGTATATTTTTTCCAGAATTATGGAACAAGGAAGAACTAGAAAATTGGGGAATTACCAATCTTAAAGGATATGAGAAAATTTCATAACCTCATTCTACCGATACTTAATTTTGATATAATGTTCAGTTCCTTAAAAACAGAGCTTAATTGGTATTAAGTTCTTGCAATTCCATTTCGGTAGCTTTTAAGAGTTTTTTTAATTTTCTTTTTGTAAATCTACAATTAGAGTTTGATATATCTTCTGTTGTACGATACATTAGGGATTCGCAATATTTAATTCGATTAGCAATGGGGAGCTTTGAGATAACATTTTTATAAAGTTGATCTAAGTTCCTTAATGAGTCTGGGGGATTCCTCTTAAATGAAAACATTATTGGCTGTAATTTTAGTCGTGTTAGGGGGTGCTGATTTTAAAAATTAGACACTAACTGCTACACAGAATCAAATTTCATTCCCAAGTCTATGCTAAATAGTTAAATTTTTGATAAGAGTAAGTATATTGATGTTTGCCCGTATTTACTATAAAAATATAAGAAACTGGTAGTGTGTAAAATAGGGCTGATTATGTTAAATTGTTATTTTAATACCATTTTTGCTTCTAAAACGTTATTTTTAATAACCTTAACCTACATTGTCCTTTTTTGAATCTTTATATAGTATCTTTATTATTGGTTGAAGAAGAACCTTCTAACACATTATTCCAAAATATACTTGGGGTGTTTGTTACCGTTGGGATTGTTTCGATATGTATATATTATGTTTTACGATATTTAGAATCAATTTATGTAAAGTATAAGAAAAAGCCCTATTTCATTCACCTTTATTTTACTCCGAAGAAATTGCCACCGCATTTGCAGGCATTCCTGGATGAGAATGATTTTTATACTACTCTCGATAAAAAAAGAAAACGATTTTTTGCACATAGAACAGTTAGGTTTCTTGAAAACATTCGTTTTGTAGGTAGAGATGGGTTAGTTATCGATGATTTTATGCGTATGCAAGTAACTATTATGGTTACGCAGCTTACTTTTGGGATGCGTCATTATCTATTAGAATATTTAAACACAATAGTTTTATACCCAACATCATTCTATTCGATTTTAAACAAAACAGAAAATATAGGAGAGTTTAATCCTATATCTAAGGCATTAGCTTTGTCCTGGAAAGATTTTCAGAAAGGAAATTTACACCTGGACAAAGGAAAAAGTTTGGGGGTTCATGAAATAACACATGCTATTCATTATAACTCTATAAAAAACAATAATATTAGTTGTGAAATTTTTTATGATACTTTTTTATTATTAGAAAAGTATCTGGGTGCTGAAGAAATAAGGAAAAAGATAGTAGATTCTAAGATATTGAGAGACTATGCATATACCGATAAATTCGAATTTATTGCAGTTCTGGTTGAAGTTTTTATGGAATCACCCAAAGAGTTAAAAAGACAATTTCCCGAGATATATTATTATGTAGTACAGATGTTTAATTTTAGATATTTTGAGGATTAATTATGATGTCATTCTCAAGAAACAATTATATTTATAACCATAAATAATCTTAATTAGTATACATATATATATGGAAGAATTTCAGCAAATACTACCTGTTAGTTCACTTACCGATGAAAAAAGGGTTGCGTTTTATAAAAAGACCTATACCCATCTTGCTATGGCTGTTCTACTTTTTGTAATCGTAGAATGGATATTTTTTCAAATAGAACCTATTGTAAATTTTGCATTTTCTATGACACAAGGATGGAGATGGCTTATTATGCTGGGCGGTTTTATGCTGGTGACAAATTATGCAGAGAAAATGGCATTAAAGAATCATAATATCAATCAACAATATTTAGGATTGTTATTATATGTCGTAGCAGAAGCTTTTATCTTTATTCCACTTATTGGGATTGCGATGATGATTGCAGAAAGCGGAGGTGCTAATATTCTTAACCAAGCTGCAATTTTGACTCTAGCATTATTTACAGGGCTTTCAGCTGTTGTTTTAATTACCAAAAAAGATTTTTCGTTTTTAAAATCGATACTGGCAATTGGATTTTTTATAGCAATAGGACTTATTGCAGCAGGTTTACTATTCGGATTTAATCTTGGCCTTTGGTTTAGTGTGGGGATGGTAATTCTAGCTTCTGGGTCTATTCTATATCAAACCTCTAACATGGTACATAAATATTCTGAAGACCAGTACGTAGGAGCATCATTAGGATTATTTGCTTCGTTAATGCTATTGTTTTGGTACATATTAAGTATTCTCTCTAGAGATTAGACGATAATTACTATAAAATTAAAGCCAGACTAAGTCTGGCTTTTTTTGTAGCTATTTTTCTGTAATTGATCTTAATATTGTTTTTGCATGAATTCTTGAGTTCTCGATAAACCAAACATGAGTGTCCATACCACCACATATTACTCCTGCCAAATAGAGATTTTTGATATTTGTTTCCATTGTTTTTTCGTTATATTGAGGATATAATTTGGCATCGTTAGAGAGTTGGATTCCAATTTTTTGCAGAAATTCGAAATTTGGTTTATAACCCGTTAGTGCCAATACCCAATCATTTTGAATACTAAATTTTCCCTGCGGTGTTTGGATATCGATTTTTTTGGGTAATATTTCTTTTATAGTAACATTGTAGAAAGCTTTGATACTCCCTTCTTCAATACGATTTATGATATCTGGCCTTACCCAATATTTTACACGTTTTCCAATTTCTGGTCCGCGAACCAGCATTGTTACTTCTGCACCTTTTCTATAACATTCTAAAGCGGCATCTACTGCAGAATTACTTGCACCAATAACGGCTAGTTTTTGTTTAGCAAAAAAATGAGGATCTTTATAGTAATGAGAAACTTTAGCTAAATTTTCTCCCGGAACGTTCATAGTATTAGGAAGGTCATAAAACCCGGTAGCAATAATTACATAAGTAGAAGTATATTGTTCTTTATCGGTTTTGATATGAAAAACACCTTGTTTTTTATGTACAGTATTAACTTTTTCAAACAGGTTAATATTTAATTGGTTAGAAGTTACAATCCTACGATAATATTCAAGAGCTTCATTGCGTTTTGGTTTGGCTTCATTACTGATAAACGGGATATTATCAATTTCAAGTTTTTCTGAAGACGAGAAAAACTGCATGTTAAGAGGGTAGTTGTATAAGGAATTAGTGATGACCCCTTTTTCGATAATACAATAATCAAGCCCTTTTTTCTTTGCTTCGAGACCACAGGCTATACCAATAGGTCCACCGCCAACAATTATCAAATCTATATGCTTCATTAAAAATCATATTGACAAGGTTCTAATTCTAACTTTTAGAACGATACCTTATTTTACTCTTGTAAAACTAATGATTTTTGTAATCTCAAAAGTAAAAAAGGTAGGGTTCTGTTACGAACCTCACCTTTTCTAAGTAGTGATTAACTATTATTTAATAACTAATTTTTTTATAACTGTTTTTTTCCCGAGTATAATATTCATAAAATAATTTCCTGGCGATAAAGAAGCAGTGTTTAGTATAATTTCCTGATTGATATTGAAATTGGTTTCCGAAATTTTTAACCCCGAGGCATCCATTATTTTAACCGTAATAGGAGTATTTGTTTCTATAGTATCAATTTTGACTTTCACTAAGCTTTTAGAAGGGTTTGGATATACGATTACTTTAGGATTGTTGTTGTTTCTCTTTTTTATAGGTGGATCAATTGGTTTTTTTTTACCTTCTTCTATAGTATAAAATTTATTTACTCTTAGTTTGGTATATGTATCGACATTTCCTGATGGCCAATAGATAGTTAATTTATCGATTTTTGGAGCTTTACCCAGTCCAAAATGAACTCGTAAGCTATTATGACCCATAAATGTATTTGAGGCAGAGACTTCTCTTTTTAGCGTTACCAATTTTCCTTTGATTTTGGTCGTTAATTCTAATCGAGCACCTAGTGCGGCTTTATTTGAAGGATTACCAATAAGTTTAATATTTACAAAATGATTTTTTATTGCTAAATCATTTCTAAAAAGCCCTTTTACGCCTTGGCCAACAACAAAGAAATCCAAATCACCATCATTGTCGTAATCTCCAATAGTTGCCCCGGTAGAATTTCCAGAAGTGGCTGTATTAATAAGATTAGCATTATTTTCTGTAAAAGTTCCATCTCCATTATTAACAAAATACCCACTACCTGTTGTACTAGAAGCTGTAATGATGACATCTAAATCACCATCATTATCAAAATCTCCCCAGGCATTGGCTAAGTTTTGATTGTTACCAGCGGTAAATGGGGTATTGGTACTTTGATATGCACCAGAATTATTAATATAAAATTTGTTTTCTACTCCAGAATAGTTAGTAAGGCAAATATCGAGATCACCATCGTTATCATAATCGATTGCATTATAGCATTGCCCATCTTGTGGATCTTCTGCAAATGAGAGATTGGTATTGGTTAATTTTACAAATCCTTCGCTTCCGGTTTCGACTTGTAGGTTTTTAAATAGAAAATCGTGTTTGATTCCTGTTGGACCAGCAGCAGGACCACTGGCAATGAATAGATCTGTATCTCCATCTTCATCATAATCAGTCCAATTAGATACCGTGTAGGCTGCTTTTTCTGTAAGAAAATCGTAGGGTTCTGTTACTTCGGTAAACGTACCATCACTATTTCCTCGATATAAACGATTAGGAAATCGATTTGTCCCAAGAAATAAGTCGGCAAAGGTTAAAATAAAATCAACATAGTTATCATTATTATAATCACACCATTGTACACTCCAGGTTGCAGAATTGATTGTGTTTAAAATTGTATTCGTTTCTGTAAATTGACCATTACCGTCGTTAGCATAAATTCTGGTTTGCAAAGTAGACGGTGCCGTAAACCGTGAATAGATTAGGTCGAGATCTCCATCATTTTCATAGTCTGCCCAGCTACAACTGTTAAGTGATGTGGCAGTAGGGATTGTTGTACTACCATCTGCAATTTTAAAATTTCCATTCCCAAGATTTTTGTAAATGGTTCCGGCATAAAATAGATCTAGATTGCTATCATTATCAATATCTGTCCATCCTGTGCCAAAATAGGTTCCTCGAATAGTCGAATCGGATACTATAGGATTAAGACTGTCTTTGATAAGTGTAAACTTTTGCGCAAAAGCGGTAATCGTAAAACTGTAAAAAATGAATAAAAATAAAGTTCTCATAAGCTCAAGATTTTTAAGAGTTATAAGATTAAAGTTCATTAAAACGGGAAGGGAATAGGTTTAGAATTATAATTTTTAACCTTTTTATACTATTAAGAGAGTATTCAAACTATAACTGGCGTTAATTATTCTGAACTTCTAATTTTTTTCTTTTATATTCAGATGGAGTACAATTGAACTTATTTTTGAAAGCAGTATTAAAAGTAGCTTTGTTATTGAATCCAACATCAAAATAAATCGTTTTAATACTAGCTTCAGAATTTTCTAGAAGTAGTTTTTTAGCTTCTTCTAATCTATATTCGTTTATAAATTGGTTAAAGTTCTTCTTAGATTTTTCGTTGATAAGTTTAGAAAGTATGTGGCTAGAAAAACCGATATTATCTGCTAATTGCACTAGACGTAAGTCATTGTTTAAATAGGGTTTATTTGTTTTAATATATGATAATAAGATATCATAAAACTCATCCTTGGTAGACTCGGTTAATTCCTGATGATTTTCTTCTTTCAAAAATAGATTAGATAATAATTCTCCGTTAAAGATAGATGGTTCTTTATATACCATATAACCAATGCCATAGATAGCTATAGACATTGAGAAAGAAATTGCATAATCCCAATGAATGTTGAAAAAAGAGAATTTAACTAATACATAATAACTTATATAGGCGATAATAAAGACTAAGAATAAGTTGATAAGGAAAGTAGACCATTTTTTTCTGATCATTTCGTATTGAGATTTTTTATCGCTTTTATGAAAAGTGATAAAATCTTTTATGGTGATTATATAAATTATTAGCGATAAAGCTACCAGCCAGGGAGAGCGAAGTGACCAAAAAAGATAAAATAGAAAATCACCTTTATAATCTTTAAGGTTTTGAAAACCTTCTGATGCAATAAGATAGTATCCATTAATAATAAATGATAGGATTGCTGGTGCAAAGTGATACCATCTTATTTTGAAATTTTTACTATAAAATCTTGTAATATACACATACAGTAGAGGTCCAAACGCGAGATACCAGCTAGAGTCAAAAAAATAAAAATAAGGATATACAGACCCGTAGTTAGTCCAGAAAAATACGTATTGAAGTAGAATAAAAGAAAAACCTAAGATAAGTAAAACAACAGGAAGGTTATTGATCCTTCCTGTTTTACGAATACTTAAAATAATACTTAAGAAGAACCCTAGTGAGCTTACGATTAGGAAAATTGATGTCCAGGTATCAAAAGACGGAATAGGATTCTGTTCCATTTTGTATAGACTAAGTGTTTATGATCTCTTTTAATTCTTTAATGGTTTGGTTAGGATTAGTACTTTTAAAAACAAAACTACCGGCAACTAATACATCCGCTCCCGCGTCTATAAGTTGTTTTGCATTTTTATTGGTTACTCCTCCATCAATCTCAATTAATGTACTTGCATTATTTCGTACAATAATTTCACGAAGTTGTTTTACCTTTTTATACGTGTTTTCGATAAATGATTGACCACCAAATCCGGGGTTTACGCTCATTATGCATACCAGATCTATATCATTAATAACATCTTCTAGTAAACTTACATTGGTATGTGGGTTTATAGCAACGCCCGCTTTCATTCCTTCTGCTTTAATAGCTTGCAGTGTTCTGTGAAGATGTGTACAAGCTTCATAATGTACAGTAAGAATATTACTTCCCAGATCGGCAAAAGTTTTAATGTATCGATCTGGATCAACAATCATAAGGTGTACATCAATTGTCTTGGTAGCATGTTTTACAATATCTCGCAAAACAGGCATCCCAAAAGAAATGTTGGGAACAAAAACGCCGTCCATAATATCTATATGAAACCAGTCTGCATCACTTTTGTTAATCATTTCTACATCGCGTTGCAAATTAGCAAAATCTGCAGCTAATACTGAAGGGGCTATACGTTTTGAAGCCATAAATCTATGTTGTTTCCGGCAAAAGTACTATTTAATATATTTATCCTTTGAATTTACTATAATAAAATGTTCTTTTTTCGATACTGTTTCAGAAAAAGAATAAACGGGTAGCTCTTCGTATACTTGATATCTAGTCTTGCTAAGCATAAACTTTTCTTGTTTAATGGTGCAAAAACAGGAATTCTCTTTTGTAAATAAATTTAGGTGATAAATGGTATAGGTTGTGTAATTGGAGAAAGCTCTATTTTGAAACCTTATGATAGTCTGTAGTTAATTGAATTTCATGAATTTTTGAGCTAGATATGAAATACTTTTATAATGTTCTGGATTATGTTCTTCTTCTTTTTTTAAGAATTGATGTAATTCACTTTGATTGTAATGATCAGATATTACTGTAAATGAAGAGCGAGATTCTGAGAAGGAAGAGCTTATGATTTCTTTATCCAGCATCTTAATGATATTATGGTGTCGATAATCTTTTCTTATCTTTTCGAACATCATTTTAACGGTTTGTTCTTCACCTTCTAGAATTTGAAAAAAATTTCCTTCAGAATATATCAATATCCCCATAATACCAATTGCATTATTATTAAGCCTAACATAATCCATAAGCTCTGTCATATCAGAATTTGATATGTTTGGATTTACGGTGCTAACATAACTTATTATATATCTCATGGTGAATAATATATTAAGAGGGGGGTAGCTACTTAAATATACGAATTTTGAGATACTTTTGCTAGAACATTGGGGGTTCTATTAGGGAAATTTGTAATATTTATGTGTAAAAATGTTTTTTTTATGGGTTCCCGTAAAGTTTTTACGGATTACCGTAAGAAAAAACCTCCGGTAATCAGCCGGAGGTCATTCATCAATCAAAAAACGAACAGTTATGTTATAAAACTGTTTGTAACCGCAATTTAGGAATTTATCCTAAATAAGTCTTTAATATTTTACTTCTAGATGTATGTTTTAATCTTCGAATTGCTTTTTCTTTAATTTGACGTACACGTTCACGTGTAAGATCAAAAGTTTCTCCAATTTCTTCAAGAGTCATTGGGTGTTGATCTCCAAGACCAAAATATAATCGTATTACATCTGCTTCTCTAGGAGTAAGTGTTTCTAGAGCACGTTCTATTTCTGTACGAAGAGACTCGTGTAATAGTGTCCTATCAGGATTTGGTGACTCTCCAGAATTTAATACATCATAAAGATTAGAATCTTCTCCTTCAACAAGTGGAGCATCCATACTTACATGGCGTCCAGAATTCTTCATCGATTCTTTAACATCGTTGATGGTCATATCTAATTCTTTTGCAATTTCTTCGGCACTTGGTGGGCGCTCATGTGATTGCTCTAAGAATGCATATGTTTTATTGATCTTATTGATCGAACCAATTTTGTTTAATGGTAAACGAACAATACGAGATTGTTCTGCCAACGCCTGTAGAATAGATTGACGAATCCACCATACAGCATAAGATATAAACTTAAATCCACGGGTTTCATCAAAACGTTTTGCAGCTTTAATTAGTCCAAGATTACCTTCATTAATTAAATCGGGAAGAGTAAGTCCTTGATTTTGATATTGTTTTGCAACCGAAACTACGAATCTAAGGTTAGCCTTTGTTAGTTTTTCAAGAGCTCTCTCATCACCAGCTTTTATACGCTGAGCTAATTCCACCTCTTCATCTGCAGTAATAAGATCTACTTTTCCTATCTCTTGCAAATACTTATCTAGCGATGCAGTCTCACGATTTGTTACCTGCTTCGTAATTTTAAGTTGTCTCATCTATAGTTCTCCTTGAAATTTAATTTTGTGAATATTTAGGGCCTTTTATTTATTATACGTAATATGTTATAGAAATGTTACAAAAAGATTGTTTTTTTATCAGAGATATTCTTTTGATTTGCTTGTTACCTATTGTTAATAAAGGCTGTAAGGCGATTTGGTTATTTTTTATGAAATTGGCTGTTTTTAAAAAAAAGACTCAAAAAACAACGAATTTTATAAAGAATGTAGAAAACAATGTGGTAGTATTAATATGATTTAAAACTCATAAGAAACCCCTGTTTGAATTGTAAAGTATAAAGGTCGGTAACTTTCAGAATTTTGACTTGCATTTTTTAATTGATACTTCAGTAAAGGCTCAACATTGAAAAATATTTTTTTCGATAGTTTGTATCGAAGATTTGCTCCAATGTTTATACTGAAATTTCTTTTCAGAATATTAGTATTGCTTCCTAATTTAAAATTATTAGAAGTAGTATGTATTTTAATATTGTTTTCATCAAGAAATAGAAAACCTAATTCTCCTATTAGCGCAGTGCTAATTTGATTATTTAAGATTTGATAGTGTAACCCAAATAAAACCTCATTATAAATAGTCTTTTGTATTAGATCTATCTTTTCAGGATTCTCTATAGTATTATTTGTTGGTAAAATTATTCCCAAATCATTAAGTATAATAGGTAATTGATCAGTTGGTACGTTTTTTATTTTGTTACTTAATTTTAATCGATTATATCCAACCCTTAGTGCTATTTTTTCTGTGTAGTATGTCTTAAAGAGAACACCATAACTTAAGCTTATTCTGCCACGGTTTGTGTTTTTTGCAAGGTGGTTGCTTACCAAAGAACCATTAGGGGCTATTGTATATGTTGGGGTAACATGTACTCCGATACTAAATTTCTGAAATGGTTTTTTCTTTATAGGGGTCATATATACTAATGTATCCTTTTTTTTACGATTATTGATAGACGTATTCTTTTTGGATGCTATTAGAGTTTTTAAGGAATCACCTTTATTTTCTTTAAGATTTTTGTTTTTAGCTCTGTTACGACTATTGTTTAAAATCTTATCCGATTTATTTTTTGTTTGGTTTGTAATTGAAGTTGAGGATATTGATGTTCTTTTATTTGTAAGATTAGTTTTTGCATTATAATTAGTAGAGTTTTTGGTGCTTTTTATTTCTTCGACACCTCTATTGGTACTATTTTTTACCCGAGGCGCTTGTTTACTAGTTCTATGAGTAGAAAGAGACATTTTTCTGGTTATTATAAAACTAGAATTCGAGACATTTTTATTTGATGACAAACCAATACCATTATTAGTTTTACTATTTAATATAGACCAATTATTTTCTATTGTACTGTTGTAGACGTCATTGATATCAGATTTTGATTTGGGTGATGCCGATACCGTTGTAATAATTTCATTACCGGGTAATTGCAGTTTGCTATTTTTTGGATCTATTTCGTTGCAGTCTTCTAGAGTTACTGGGATTTTTATATTGGTATTAGTTGAGTTTTTTGTGATGATATTACCATTATACGTATCGGCTGCAAAAAATATTAATAATAAGAGAAATATAAGTACACTTACTACTTTTGCCCAATAAGAAAGCGTATCATCTTCTTTTTTGGGTAACTTAGGTTCAATATCTTCCCAGGATAAATTACTAGGTGATTGATCAAAACCTTTAAGTTTTTCTTTAAAAGCTTTTCCTATGTCTTTTGGGTCAGCCATTACTTATTGCAATTTTTTTTAAACAATTGTTATTAGATGTTATTTTGGTTTTCAGTATAACTTTTGCTCTATGTAGATTCGATTTTGAGGTTCCTTCAGAAATATCTAACATTTTGGCTATTTCCTTATGAGAATACTCATCGAGTTCATATAAGTTAAAGACCAATCTATATCTATCTGGTAATTCTTGTATGTATTTTAGTAATTCATCTAATGAAAGGTTTAGTGTTTCAGAATCAATTTTAGTATCTGCGATGTTCTCTTTGTTTATATTTATATCGGTAAAAGGGGCTTTTTTATACTTGTCGATAGCTTTATTAATCGTTATTCTTTTCATCCACCCTTCAAAAGAACCCTTAAAATTATATTGATGTATCTTTTTAAAAATTGTAATAAAAGAGTCTTGTAAATTATCTTCTGCTTCATTGTAATTTTTGCAATACTTAAGACTCAAAGCAAAAAGTGTGTCCTTATAAAGGTGAAATAATTCACTTTGTGCTTTCCGGTTATTTTTTTGGCACTTTTTAATTAGTTTTCTTGTGTCCAATTGGTTTTAAGCTTAATAAAGATTATGGTTCGAAATCTGAAATGTTTTTTTTCATAAATAAAAAAGAATTCGATTTTCATTATGTGATACTTGAAATAACACATAAATTATCACTAGTTTACTCTTTTAGACTGAATTGTTTTAAATGGTTGCGTAAATGGGATGAAAAGATGTAATTAATAATAGGAACGTGCTTTTTATGGTATAAATAAAGCAATCTTTCCTTTTTTTAAGGAAAGATTGCTAAAAATAATAATTAACTCTCATCATTATTATCGCAGGCTTCAGCAAATAAAACTATTCTAATTATTTTAGATTCGTTGGTGTCTGTGTTTTTGATGGTAACAAAAACTAATTGGGGATTAGTTGTGTTTAGATAATCAGATGAATCTAATATATTTATTTCTTGTTCTGCATGTTCATAGGTTTGATAAAATGATAATGTTAATAAAGAAGGATCTACATTTTCCTGAAAAGAAAGAATGCAGTCTTTGTAATCATTAAAAACAAAATTGGCTGTATCTTCAAAATTTTTCAATTCACATTCCTTAAATTCTACATAATCACATGAGTTTTCGACATTACATTGTCTTTTGATGATGTATGTATCGGTTTCATTAGATATTTCTACAGTTTCATCATCTATTATCAAGGCTTTCCAATCAAAATTCCAATCTTTGGCTGTTTTAGAATCTCCTTCAAGATGGATATTAATATGTAGTTTACCTTCAAGGAAAAAGGATACCCACGAGGTTCTATACGCATTACCTTTATCGTAAAAAATACCGGTTCCGTCATCATAAAAATCTAATAACGCCTCATTATAATTTTGGTTATTGGTTAATGAGGTGATTTCCCAAACGCAATTTTTCTCTAATATTCTATTACAATAGATAATAACCTCTGATTCGATACAAGCTTCGATTGTTTTTTTTAATTCGGTATTGTCCTGTATGCTAAAGGAACTGCCATCTTCTAGAATGGTAGTTATAGGATAGCTTAGTCCTATTGCGTCATTGCTTCCTTCTGACTCTTCCAGAAGTCCTACAAAATCAATATTATCATAAACTATTCTACTATCTACAATTTCAGAATCTTCATTAAAAAGATATACATTAAAAGGGTAAATAAAAGTGATACAGATCGGTTGATCATCTTCATTCTTATTTTTAGAAATATTTTTTAACGAGTTAAATAGCTCTGAATCTGTTTCTATTTTTTGGATATTATCCGGAAATAAGTCAAAGGATTCATTATGGCAGGAAACCATAGAAATTAATAGGGCACTAAGCAGTAGGGTTTTAAATGTTGTCATGATTACATTATTTAAAGTCTTTGTCTAATAGACTAGTAGTCTTTAAATGGTTGCGTAACATTAACTAATTTATCCCAATGTCAATAATAAAGGAACATGTAGGAGAAAAGTGTATTAAGAGTTTAGAAGGCATCTGAATGAAATAAAAAACGCCTTCAAAATTCTTGAAGGCGTTTTTAAAATAGTATAGAAAAATTAATTTTCTTTTTTATCTCTGTGAGGTTTTCTATCACCTCTTGGTTTATCACCTTCTGGTCTTGGAGGTCTAGGTAATAATGCTTTTCTAGATACTTTTTCTTTACGGGTTCTAGAATCAATTCCGAAATATTTTACATCAAAGACGTCACCCATATTTACAACATCGCTAACATTCTCTGTGCGTTCCCATGCCAATTCTGAAACGTGAAGTAAAACTTCGTTACCAGGAGCTTCCATATATTCTACTACAGCACCAAAATCTAACATTTTGATTACTTTCACTTCATATACACTACCAACAGCAGGTTTAAAAGTAATAGCATCGATTTTTGCTAATACTGCATCAATTCCTTCTTGATTTGTACCAAGAATCTCTACATTTCCTTCTTCTGTAACAGGATCTTCATTAATTACTATAGTTGTACCTGTAGTTTTTTGTAATTCTTGAATTACTTTACCTCCGGGGCCAATTAAAGCACCTATAAAGTCTCCAGGAATTGTTTTAGTTACCATTTTTGGAGCGTGTGGTTTCACATCCGCATTTGGTGATGCAATAGTATCTGTTAATTTTCCTAGAATATGTATACGACCATCGGCTGCTTGCTTTAATGCATTTACCAAAATTTCATAGGAAAGACCTTTTACTTTAATATCCATTTGGCAAGCAGTAATACCATCGGCAGTACCGGTTACTTTAAAATCCATATCTCCTAAGTGATCTTCATCACCTAAAATATCAGATAAAACAGCATATTTTCCTGTTTCACCATCAGAAATTAATCCCATTGCAATACCAGAAACTGGTTTCACCATTTGTACTCCGGCATCCATCAATGCCATAGTTCCAGAACATACAGTTGCCATAGAAGAAGAACCATTAGATTCTAATACTTCTGATACAATACGTACAGTATATGGGCAATCAGCAGGAATCATTCCTTTTAAAGCACGTTGTGCCAAGTTACCATGACCAACTTCTCTACGAGAGGTTCCTCGTATAGGTCTTGCTTCACCAGTACAGAAAGGAGGGAAGTTATAGTGAAGGTAGAATGTTTCTTCTCCTTCATAAGATGGCATATCAATTTGATTTGCCTCTCTAGAAGTTCCCAAAGTTACTGTTGCTAGTGCTTGAGTTTCTCCTCGTGTAAATATAGAAGATCCGTGAGTTGATGGTAAATAATCAACTTCACACCAGATTGGTCTAATCTCATCGGTTTTACGACCATCCAGACGTAACCCTTCGTTTAAAGTAAGATCACGAATAGCGGATTTTTCTGCTTTAGCATAATATTTAGATACTAAATCTCCAAAATCTTCAAGCTCTTCTTCAGAATACGTAGCTTTTATTTCTTCTTTTATTTCTGAAAAAGCTAAACCACGTTCTTTTTTAGAAGATCCCGCTTTTGCTACAGCATATACTTTATCATATGCCATTTCATGAATTTTCTTAGCTAAGTCTTCATCTTCTCTTTCTGGGTCGTACTCTCTAACTTCTTTTTTTCCAAAGGCTTCTGCTAATTTAAGCTGAGCAGCACATTGTATTTTTATATGATCGTGAGCGAATTTGATAGCTTCTACCATTTCTTCTTCGCTAATCTCTTTCATCTCTCCCTCAACCATCATTACAGAATCCGCAGAAGCACCAATCATCATATCGATATCTGACTCTTCTAATTGCACTCTTGTTGGGTTAATGATAAATTCACCATTTACACGACCTACACGTGCTTCTGAAATAGCACATTCAAAAGGGAAATCAGATAATTGTATTGCTGCAGATGCTGCTAATCCTGCCATTGCATCAGGCATAACATCATCATCATGAGACATTAACTGAATCATCACTTGAGTTTCTGCGTGATAATCTTTTGGGAATAGTGGTCGCAATACACGATCTACTAATCTCATTGTTAATACTTCGCCATCGCTTGGTCTTGCTTCTCTTTTGAAGAAACCACCCGGGTAACGACCAGATGCTGCGAATTTCTCTCTATAATCTACTGTTAATGGTAGAAAATCGACATCACTTTGTTTGTAATTTGAAACAACTGTACATAATAACATACACTTGCCAGATTGTACAACAACAGAACCATGAGCCTGTTTTGCTAATTTTCCGGTTTCGATAGAAATTTCTCTACCGTCACCAAGGTCAATGACCTCTTTATAAACTTTTGGAATCATAATTTTTTTGATTCTAACGTATCAGTTTTATCATACAGATAAATCCTGATATGTTTAATTAAACATTGGTTTCCGTCTTACTCGGACGGACAAGGTTGTGTTGTTGTAGTAATTGCGCGACCAATGAAAAACTAAGGCATGCATTTGTACTCTAGTGAAGTACAAATGTTTTTTAATATATTTAATATAAAAAAAAGAGGCACGCAGCCTCTTTTTATTACTTTCTTAATCCTAATTCTTTTACAATTGCACGGTATCTCATGATATCCTTTTTAATAAGATAGTCTAACAGATCTCTACGTTTTCCTACCAACTTTACCAAAGAACGCTCTGTGTTATAATCTTTACGATTCTTTTTTAAGTGCTCAGTAAGATGAGTAATTCTGTGAGTAAACAATGCAATTTGACCTTCTGCAGAACCACTGTCGTTCTTTCCTTTACCGTGCTTTGCGAAGATTTCTTCTTTAACTTCTTTTGTTAAATACATTCCAATATTATTTAAATGATTTTTATGTATCAATAGCTCTTTGCTATTAGCGTGCAAATATAATATTTTTTGGGTTAGAATTGCATTTTATATAAAAAAACATAATGCAATTAAACGTTTTGCATAATATATAGTCTTAGTAGGGTAACGTTAAAATTAAATATTATGAAAAGTAACTTATCTAAATTTAGTTTAATCACATTATTTTTTTTGATTTTAGTAGGATGTAATAAAGATGATACCGAAGATCAATTGGTAGCATCTTTTACCACCGAAGAAACCGAACTTAATGCCAAAGTAGACAATACAACCGAGGTAATAAGCGATACATTTTTACAAGTGTATGAATATGAGGAAAGTGCTGTAAAAAGCCCAATACATCCTTTTATACCGGACTGTGCAACTATAACCATTAAAGTTACAGATACTTCTAAAGAGGTAACTGTAGATTTTGGTTCTGAAGGGTGCGAAGTTAGAGGAGGGCGTATCGTAAAGGGAAAGGTTAATATGTCATATGTGGTAGATACAGAAGCAATGACAAAAATTATTAACTATACGCTCGAGGACTTTTTTATTGATGATATGCAATTTGTTGGATCTAAAACAATAACCAGGCAAAAAGCTAACGATAATGGTAATCCTCAATATACAATGAATCTTGATTTAGCGATTACTTTTGCTGATGGCACGCAGGCAACTAGGACAGGATCAAAGGTTCGCGAATGGATTGAAGGCTCTTTTAATGGTAATTGGGGAGATAATGTGTTCTTAATTACAGGTGCCTGGGAAACTAATTTCAAAAATGGAAACATGCACAGTACCACAATTACAACACCTTTACGACGAGAAGCTAGTTGTAGGTTTTTGGTGAGTGGTGTTGTTGAGTTAGTACGAACAAATTATAGTGGTTCATTAGATTATGGTAACGGAGCGTGCGATAATTTGGTCGTATTTACTAATGATAATGGAGAAGAACGTGAGATTCGACTGTGATCTGTAAGTTTTTGATGTGATTATATAAAAGGGCACGACTTTAAGTCGTGCCCTTTTATATATAACTAGATATATTATATCTTAATTTGCCAAAGGACGATTTAGAATTAAACTTAGATATAAGTTTATCTTTTGTTTTAGTTCGTGTCTTGGAGTTATAAAGTCCAGAAATCCATGTTCTTTTAAGAATTCGGCAGTTTGAAAACCTTCGGGTAATTCTTTTCCTGTAGTGTCTCTTACAATACGAGGGCCAGCAAATCCAATAAGTGCTCCTGGCTCTGCAATATTAATATCACCTAACATGGCAAAAGAAGCTGTTGTACCCCCAGTCGTAGGATCTGTACATAATGATATATAGGGTATTCCTGCATCTGCTAATTGGGCCAACTTGGCAGAAGTTTTTGCCAATTGCATTAGTGATAATGCAGCTTCCATCATACGAGCACCTCCTGATTTGGAAATAATCATAAATGGAATTTTGTGTTTTAGGGAATAATCGGCAGCTCTTGCAATTTTTTCACCGACTACACTACCCATAGAACCTCCAATAAATGCAAAATCCATACATGCGATAACTAAATCATTACCAAAGGACTTTCCTACTGCGGTTCTTACGGCGTCTTTTAAATTTGTTTTTTCTTGTGCGTCTTTAAGACGGTCAACATATTTCTTTTTGTCTTCGAATTTAAGAGGGTCTTTTGAGGTAACACCTTTATCAAGCTCTTTAAATTTATTATCATCAAATAGGATTTCAAAATATTCTTTACTACCTATTCTTACATGGTATCCATCTTCTGGACTTACATAGAAGTTTTTTTCGAGTTGTTCTGCATCTACAATTTTTCCCGTTGGAGATTTGTACCAAAGTCCTTTAGGGACATCCTTTTTGTCTTCGGTAGCAGTTTGTATACCTTTTTGTGTTCTCTTAAACCAAGCCATATAGTTTTATTATAATTAAAAAAAGCTGAAACTCATTTAAGGAGTTTCAGCTTAAGTTTTCAGTCTTCTATAATGTATTTACATTATTTAAATCCTCGAATGCCTTTTTAAGACGGTTCTTAAAGGTAATTTCCCCTTCTCGTAACCATTTTCTAGGATCGTAATACTTTTTATTAGGTTCTTCTGATCCATCAGGATTACCAATTTGTGTCTTCAGATATTCAATATTATTGGTCATATAATCACGAATACCTTCATTAAATGCAAATTGCAGATCAGTGTCAATATTCATTTTAATAACTCCGTATCCAATTGCTTCTCTTATTTCTTCAATAGTAGAGCCGCTTCCTCCGTGAAATACAAAATCGATGTGGTTATGTTCGACTTTATATTTTTCTGAAATAAACTCTTGAGAGTTTTTAAGTATTTTAGGTGTTAACTTTACATTACCTGGTTTGTATACACCATGAACATTACCAAAGGCTGCTGCTACAGTAAATTTATCACTTACTTTACTTAATTCTTCGTAGGCGTAGGCAACTTCTTCTGGTTGAGTATATAGCTTAGAATCATCTACATCACTATTATCTACACCATCTTCTTCACCACCAGTGATTCCTAGTTCGATTTCTAAGGTCATACCCATTTTGCTCATACGAGCCAAATATGCTGCACAGATTTCGATGTTTTCTTCGATTGGTTCTTCAGATAAATCAATCATATGAGAACTGTACAATGGTTTTCCGGTTTCTTTGTAAAATTCTTCTCCGGCATCTAATAGGCCATCGATCCAAGGAAGTAGTTTTTTTGCACAGTGGTCAGTATGCAAAATTACGGGTACTCCATAGGCTTCAGCCATTAAATGTACATGTTTGGCACCTGCAACTGCTCCTGCGATTGCTGCCTTTTGGTTTTCATTAGAGAGGCCTTTTCCAGCATTAAACTGTGCTCCTCCGTTAGAGAATTGAATAATTACAGGAGAATTTAACTCTGCAGCAGTTTCTAAAACGGCATTAATCGAATTAGAACCGATTACATTAACTGCAGGTAATGCAAAAGCTTTCTCTTTTGCATATTTAAAAATTGCCTGAACTTCGTCTCCTACGGCAACTCCTGGTTTGATGTTGTGACTCATAATTTAGTTTTGGTTTATAAGGCTACAAAAATAGTAAAATTATACGGAAACCGATAGGATTAAAATAATCATTAAAACGGGTAGAGTTGTGGTTGTTTTAATTATTATGGATTATTGATTTTTCTCAAAAATAAGATATATAAATGTTTTGATGTTCGAATTAAGCTATCTGATATGATGAATGGCTAAAAAGGATAATTAATTCCAAAATTATAAACTGCTTCAGAGAAGTTATACCCTTTAAACCACCTTTTATTTTGATCGTTGGCTGGATTAAAAGTTTTAAATCCTATGTCAAGTCTTAAAACGAAGAAATTAAAATCATATCGAAACCCGAAACCACTTCCTAGAGCAATTTCCCGTACATCATCTAATTCTGAAAAGATAGCATCTTCTTCTTCTACATTGTCCAAAACATTCCAAATGTTTCCGGCATCAACAAATAATGCTCCATGTAATGACCCTAGAATCTTGTATCGGTACTCTGCATTTAGTGCAATTTTCATATTAGCTTCATTAAACTCATCTCTTCCGCCTGTACTTCCTGGTCCCAGATCATATACTAACCACGCTCTGTTATCATTAGGCCCACCACCAAAGAAACTTCGTGCAAAAGGTATACTATTAGAATTACCGTAGGGAAGTGCAATTCCTCCAAAAGCTCTAAAGGCAACTACACTTTTTCTTCCTAAATCCCAATGTTTTATATAATCCAATTCTGTTTTTGCATATTGAGAAAATTCTACACCAAATACCTCAAAACGTTTGTTAGAATTTTCTTTTAATCCGGATATATTTGAAATTGCACTTAATACATTGCCTGCTAACTCGATTTTTGCTCTAAATCTTGAGTAGCTTTCATCATAAAGATTTTCTCTATTGTTTTTTGTGTAGGTATAACTCGAAGCAAAGATTAAATTGTCTTCGGTTAATCTTACCTTTCTTTCATTGATATTTCGAATCTCTTGTAATTGATCTGATGTTAGATCAGAATCTGCTGCAGAGCTTAAAGATTCTGCTATAAATCCATTTGCTCCACTAGGTATATGTAATATGGCATTATCTATATTTGGAGTACCGGTATCTGGTTGAGAAAAGAATGGAGAATCTACCTCAAGAACTCTTGTAGCAATATTATTAAGCCTGTTAAATGAAGTGTTATAAATGTTAAAATAATTACTAGTGTTTAAGTTTCTAACGTATTGTATATTAATAAGATCAAATTGATTGGTTAGGATATTGCTGGGTTTCCATCGATAATTAAATACTCCTGTAGCATTTTGTTTGTCAAGACCAATATTTTGCTGAACATTCATTCCGAAAATAAGATTGGTGGTTGGTGACATGTGTTTTGGAATAATTTTATTGGTTCTAAGTGGGAAAAGTATTTTTGGAAATGATAGTTTTATATCTGCTCCTACTTCAGATATATTAAAGAATTTTTGACCACCATCTATTGCATCACTAGAAGAACCAATACTTCCTCGAGCCGAGATCTCTAAGATTTCGGCACCTCCAAAAACATTTCGTATCAAAAGAGATCCCCCAAAACCTATTCCGAAGGCTTGAATATTTGATGTCGATACATCAAAATCTATATTTGTACTGTATTTTTTTCTTGGGGTTAATAAAATATTAGCAACAAGGTTTTCTCCAGATGAATCATTGGGATCAATCTCATAATTTATGTTAGGGTATTTAAATGTTCTTAAGTTATTAATTTGGTTATAAGTATTTGTACGGTCTTTATCTCTAAAAATCTCGCCAGGGGTGATAAGAACAGAATTTGTAATTGCCTTACGGGTGTATTTTATTTTGTCATACCCATAGATGTTATATCCTTTGTAAAAAGTGCTATCCTTGGGGTTTTGATTTCGATTTTGATATGAATAATCGGTAAAAATATTCACTTTACTTATTTTATGAACCTTAAAGGGAATTCTGGCAGTAGAATCTCCATAGGTAATAGAACGATTCTTTATGAGTAAATTTAGATTTACCTTGTGACCTGTGTTAATTGTATCGGCATCAAATTTTATAAATTCTTTTTCAAAGTGATAGAGTCCAGAATTTCGGTATAATGATGTTAGTCTTTCTCGTTCTGCCTCTATATCCAGAGTTTTGTATTGTTTTCCTGAAATGATTGTAGATTTTTCAGTATTAAGTTGGTAAATAGAGTCCGCAACCTTGGATTCTATTCTAGTGTTAAGCGAATCAATAAAATAGGGTTGGTGCGGTTTTACATAATAATCTACCGTTGCGGTTTTATTATCTTTTGTATTAATTTTATAATCTGCTTCAATATTAAACCAGCCGTTATTCCAATAATAAGCTTGTAATCTTTTTATAGAGCGTTTTACTTTTGATTCGTCAATAATTGAAGGAGGCTCTCCTGTACTTTTAAGCCATTCATTAATACGTGATAATCCTACACCTAATCTATCTACTTGCTTTTTTGAAAGAAACTTGATGATTCGTTTTTCTCGTTTAGGTTTTCTTGTTAGCCAATCTTGATATAAAGAATCTTGATTTACACTGGCTAAATTATATATGTGAAGCCTAATAGGGATTCCTAATAGTTTAATATTGGGTTTTTGATATAATTGATTGTATAGTTTTGGGTTCTTAGTTTTAGCACTATCAACATAAATTTGATTTTTTTTCAAAAGATATTCACTCTCGGGAACTCTCTTTACCGCATTACACGAAAATAAAAAGATGCTAGTTAAAGTAATTAATAATATTTTTGTCAGAAAGTGTTTCAACCTGTATTCATTCATTGATTCAAAAATACACTATTTGTATGGTTAGCAAAAACCAAAAGAAACTAATAAAGAGTTTATATCAAAAAAAGTACCGAAAACAACATGGATTGTTTGTTGCAGAAGGTAAAAAAGTGATTAGGGAGTTACTTGAAGCTAATCTTAAGCTTCATTCTCTCTTTACATTAGAGGTAGGAATCTTTGATGTTTCTACGACCTTAGAGTATGGTATTACAGAGGAGGAGTTAAAACAGATTAGTTTTTTGACTACCCCACAAGTTGCATTGGCAGTATTTCATATCTCTGAAGTGAAAAAAACAAGCTCAAGCGGATTGATTTTGGCATTAGATGATGTTAGAGACCCTGGTAATTTAGGGACTATAATTCGTCTTTGTGACTGGTTTGGGATACAAGATTTGGTGTGTTCTTTGCAAACTGTAGATTGTTATAACCCCAAAGTGATACAAGCTACAATGGGATCCATTACAAGAGTAAATATTAGTTATATGAATTTAATGGAATTTTTAACTTTAGAAACATCAAATTCTAGGATTTTTGGCACTTTTATGAATGGAGACTCTATTTATACCGAGAAATTACCCAAAGATGCTATTGTTATAATGGGTAATGAAGCAAATGGAATTTCTGAAGATATCCAGAGCCTTGTTAAAGATAGGATAACGATTCCGCAATTTGGATCAGATCAAAAGACAGAAAGCCTTAATGTTGCTACCGCAACAGCTATTGTGCTTAGTGAATTTAGAAGGTCTTAACTAAGTAAAATTATTGAAACGTGAAATTTATAAAAATCCCTCTTGTCGACATTTTGTCAATAGTCGAAGTATAGGGACTATTAGGATCATTATCTTTTACCAATTCATCAGACATAGCAAAAACTCCTCTAATAGATGGAGTAAATTTGAAATACTGTAAATATAAATCTATACCAAAACCAATTTCATAATAATTAGTGTTGGTTTTCATTCTAAATTGCCCTACACTATTATCATCAGGATTATCTTCGTTACTAGATAAGTTTATAGAGGTAGAAACGCCTCCAACAATAAAAGGCTTAATATTATTGATTCTTTTGGTCGATATTTTTAACAATAACGGCACATGAACATATGTTGATTTAACCTCTCGTACAGATTCAAAATCAGAAGTGAATTGAGGATTCGAAAATCTTAGATTTCGAGTATTAAAAGTAACCATAGGTTCTAATCTAAGATCAAAATAATCATTTAACCTCAGATTCCCTAAAAGACCTACACTAAAACCTATAGATTCGTCATGTATAATATCGGTTTCTGGGGCATCAGTTTTATAATCAAAATTAAAATCATAAAGGTTAAATCCAAGAATATAGCCATAACTGAATCTTGGCTTATCAAAGTTTTGAAGGTTTTGTACCTTTTCTTTAGAAAATAACTGGGCACTCATGTTTTGAGTACATATTATAACAACTATTAAGATAAATATTCTTTTCATCTAAATTAAAATTAACCTTTTAATGGTTTAACCCTCTCATTTATTATGGTGCTACTATTTTGTAGCTGTGTAAATTGTAGCGACACCAAAAGTTTGTGGGCTATCTTTGACTTCTATAAACCCGATTTTTTTCAAAATATTGTTGAAGGCTTCTCCATAAGGAAAAGCGGCAGCACTTTCGCTTAGATAAGAATAAGCAGATTTATCCTTTGAGAATAACCTGCCGACAAGCGGTAGTATTGTTGTCGAATAAAACTTGTATCCTTGTTTATATGGGGTTTTGGTAGGAATAGAAGTTTCTAAAACTACAAAAATCCCTCCGGGTTTAAGAACTCTAAATACCTCTGAAAGTCCTTTTTCTAAATTTTCAAAATTTCGTACCCCAAAAGCTACGGTTATCGCATCAAAATAATTTTCATCATAAGGAAGGTTTTCACTATCTCCTTGTACCATATTAATAATGGTGTCTAATTTTTTTATTGCAATCTTTTGCCTTCCAACTTCTAACATTCCTGTAGAAATATCAAGACCAATGATTTCTGATGCCCCTGTTTTTGATAGATTTATAGCCAGATCACCAGTTCCCGTAGCAACATCCAAAATTCTTTTAGGATTTGTTTTGCTAACAAGTTTCACTACTTTTTTGCGCCATTTTACATCAATGCCAAAAGAGATAACACGATTTAATCCGTCATAATTCTCTGAAATAGTATCAAACATCTCGGCGACCTGCTCTTTTTTAGACCGGGTCTTATCTTTATATGGAGTTATTTTTTCTGACATTAAAAAAAATTTAGGCAAATATACATTTTTGATATTGAACTAATCCTGAGTTTTGTTGTTTAAGCAAAAAAATGTGATTTTGCTCCATAATAAAGGTTTTGTAAGCAATGATTTTTGATTACAGAATGATAAAAAATACGATCAGAAATATCAGAATTGAAGTTGGAGATCATCAAATTTTACCAGTTAGTCAATTTACATTATCTTTGTACGCTTTTATATTCTAAGACATTACTTCTTGTTATTTTGAAGTGTAGTATTTAGTCTTAGTTTGATTTTATCTTTAGATGGAAAACAATAAACAAAACCAATGAAAATCATAATCGCCGGAGCTGGTGAGGTAGGATTTCATTTGGCGAAATTACTCTCGTTTGAATCCCAGGACATTACTCTTATAGATACAGATAAGGAATGTCTTAATTATGCGGATACTCACCTTGATATTAGAGTTATTAAAGGAGATTCGACTTCAATTGCTATTTTAAAAGAAGCAAGAGTAGATAATGTAGATATGGTAATTAGTGTTACCTCTAGCGAAACGACCAATATTACAATATGTGTATTGGCAAAACAACTTGGAGCTAAACGTACAATTGCCAGGATTTCGAATACAGAGTTCATAGAAAATAAAGAAGAAGTAGGGTTTATTAAATTTGGTATTGATGAGCTTATTTCTCCAGAGGCCTTGGCAGCTAGTGAAATAGAATTACTGCTTAGTCAATCCGCATTTCACGGGAGTTACGAATTTGAGAATGGTGCGCTAACGATGGTAGGAACAACCTTATCTAAAGAAGCATTATTTGTTGGTAAAACGGTAAGACAAGCAGCAGAGGTTTTTCCAGAGTTACACTTTATGCCTATCGCAATTCAACGCTCAGGAACTCAATATACATTAATTCCTAGAGGAGATACTACTTTTAAAGAAGGAGATCAAGTCTATTTTGTGACTTCTAAAGGTGGAGTAGAAGAGTTGTATAAGTTAACCGGAAAAGTTAAAGAACAAATCAAGAATGTAATGATTCTTGGTGGGAGTAAGATTGGTTATAAGACTTCTCGCGACCTTTGTGATCACAAATTTAGAGTAAAACTAATCGAGAAAGATAGAGAGAAATCTTTTGATCTTGCCGATGAATTACCTAATGCTTTAATTATTAATGGTGATGGACGAAATGTAGAATTACTACAAGAAGAAGGTATAGATGGGATGGATGCTTTTATAGCGGTGACAGGTAATTCTGAGACCAATATAATGTCTTGTCTGGTAGCTAAATCTAAGGGAGTGAGAAAAACTATTGCATTAGTAGAAAACATGGATTATTTTCAGCTGTCTCATTCTATAGGTATAGATACCTTAATTAATAAGAAACTTCTGGCTGCAAACAATATTTTTAGATTTATTAGAAAAGGTGAGGTTGTAGCAATGACCAAACTTAATAATATGAATGCCGAGCTGTTAGAGTTTATTGTTAAATCTTCTTCAGAAGTAAGTGATAATTTAATCAAAGATTTAGATTTTCCGCGTTCTGCCATAATTGCTGGAGTTATTAGAGATGAAGAAGGAATGATCCCACTGGGAGATTTTTATATTCAGGCCGGAGACCGGGTAGTGGTATGTTGTTTGCCAAAATCTATTAAGAAAATAGAAAAGCTTTTCCTTTAAGATGTACAGATTAAACTATAAGATTATCTCACATATCATGGGGCTGTTGTTACTCTGTAACGGCGGGTTTATGCTAATCGCCACTGGTATTAGTTTTATCTATAAAGATGGAGTTACTTTAGAGATCATGATGGCATCACTGGCTACGATGTTTATTGGGATTATCTTAATGTTTTTAACGAGAGAACATCAAAAAGAAATCAATAAACGAGAAGGGTATATTGTTGTAACTTTTGGCTGGATATTTATGTCTCTTAGCGGAACCTTACCTTACTTATTCTCGGGAGCAATACCATCTTTTACTAATGCTTTTTTTGAAACCATGTCGGGATATACTACCACAGGTGCGTCTATTCTTAATGAAATAGAGATTATCCCTAAAGGAGTTTTGTTTTGGCGCAGTTTAACGCATTGGATTGGAGGCATGGGAATTATTGTATTGGCCATTGCTATTTTACCTTTGTTAGGGATAGGAGGGATGCAACTATTTGCTGCAGAGGCACCTGGGCCAAGTGCAGATAAATTACACCCTAGAATTACAGATACTGCAAAACGATTATGGTTGATCTATTTTGGATATACCGTTGCAGAAACTATTCTTTTAAAACTGGCAGGGATGAATTTCTTTGATGCAATAAACCATGCATTAAGTACATTGTCTACAGGAGGGTTTTCTACTAAAAATGCAAGTGTTGCCTATTGGAACGATCAACCGCTAATACAATATATCATCATACTGTTTATGTTTTTGGCAGGAATGAATTTTGTACTTAGCTATTTTGGATTTAAAGGCAAGGTTCAAAAAATTATAAGAGATGAAGAATTTAAATTTTATGCCCTTTCTGTTATCATATTTACAGCAATAGCTACTCTTGTAATATATAGTAAAGCAGATATGTCTATTTCCTCTATTGATCATCCAATGGTGTGGGGAGAAGCAGAAAGTGCTTTTCGTCATGCACTATTTCAAGTACTTGCAGTAATTACTACTACAGGTTTTGTAAGTGCAGATTTTACAATGTGGACATCATTTTTAACAGTTTTTTTCTTCGGGATTATGTTCCTGGGCGGTTCTGCCGGATCTACCTCGGGAGGTATTAAAGTAGTGCGACATTTAATAACTATTAAAAATGGGATTTTAGAATTTAAAAGAACACTGCATCCCAGAGCAATATTACCAGTAAGATATAATAGAAGATCTGTCTCTAAGGAAATTGTATTTAATATATTGGCATTTTTTATCTTATATATGCTTTCTTTTATTATTGGTTCTGTGGTTTTAGGTGCATTAGGATTAGATTTTGAAACTGCAATTGGTGGAGCAGCTTCTTCTCTAGGTAATGTTGGCCCTGCTTTTGGTAAACTTAGTCCGGTAAATAACTTCGATGTACTACCAGCCTTTGGGAAATGGTGGTGCTGCTTCCTTATGTTAATAGGAAGGTTAGAACTCTTTACAGTGCTGATACTTCTTACCCCGTTTTTCTGGAGAAATAGGTAATTTAGTTTATTGCATTTGCCACTCCCAGGTTGCAGAAGAATTTGGTACTATAGCCCATAACTCAGCAACTTTTTTGATAGTGTCTTTTACAGTTCCCTTTATGCTTTTTAGCTCTCCATCTTCAATTAGAAAAATATCTAATATTGATTCGTAAAATCTAATGTAGTTAGCGCTAAACTCTTTTTCGGGTTTGATGTTTAAGATTTCATCATCTGTGTGAGTGACGTCAAAGTTTTCTTTAAAGATTTCAAGGACATTTTTTTTGACGATACGTTCCTTTTCTAGAGTATCCATAACAATTGGTTTTAAGTTGGTTCTTTTTGAATACTTGTTTTTTGTAAAACTAATATTCGGGATATGGCAAAAGTATAACTCTAATTTCGTTTATTTAGTATAGAAGGCAGTTTTAAAAATTGTAAAATAAGGTTAAAATTTACTTAACGTTTGCTAAAAAAATATGCCAATACCTTATTTTATAGGCATTGGCATATTTATAAAAAGTTAAAACCGGTTACATTATTAACTCACGGCTTCTTTAATTCTTTTGATCGCTTCTTTGATTTCTTCTGTACTGGCAGCATATGATATTCTAATACAATTACTATTTCCAAAAGCAATACCCGTTACTGTGGCAACGTTAGCTTCTTCTAATAAGAACATTGAAAAATCTGTAGCATTTTCGATGGCATGTCCTTGTAATGTTTTACCAAAGTAATATGAAATGTCAGGAAAAACATAAAATGCTCCTTCTGGTTCATTACATTCGAACCCAGGAATTTCAGATAACAGGCCTAGTATTAGTTTTCTTCGCTCTTTAAACTCATCAACCATATACTGGATTTTACTAACCGGAGCTTCAAGAGCAGTAATTACAGCACGTTGGGCAATACAATTCGCTCCACTAGTTACCTGACCCTGCATTTTATTACATGCTCGGGCGATAGAAGCAGGTGCTCCAATATATCCTATTCGCCATCCTGTCATGGCAAAAGCTTTAGCAACCCCATTAACAGTTACTGTTCTGTTATACATGTCTTCAAATTGAGCCATAGAAGCATGACCGCCAACATAATTAATATGCTCATATATTTCATCACTTACTACAATGATATTAGGATATTTCTGTAGTACGTCTGCCAATGCTCTTAATTCTTCTTTGCTATAAATAGATCCGCTTGGGTTACAAGGAGAACTATACCATAGCATTTTGGTTTTTGGTGTAATCGCTTTTTCGAGCTGTTCGGCGGTTATTTTAAAATCCGTATCAATAGAAGTTTTTACTTCTACAGGAACTCCTCCAGAAAGTTTTATAATATCACTGTAACTTACCCAGTAAGGACATGGTAGAATCACTTCATCTCCTGGGTTAATGTATACTTGGGCAACATTATAAAGAGATTGTTTTGCTCCAGTAGAAACAACTATTTGAGAATGATCATAAGTAAGACCATTATCACGTTTAAATTTAGTAATAATTGCATCTTTCAGCGCTACGTATCCATCAACTGGTGTGTATGAATTGTAGTTGTCATTTACAGCTTGTATAGCAGCTTCTTTAATAAAATCCGGAGTGTTAAAATCTGGTTCTCCAAGACTAAGACCGATAATATCCTTCCCTTCGGCTCTTAGTTCACGTGCTTTTGCAGCCATTGCTAATGTAGCTGATGCTTTAAGCGCATTGATTTTGTCTGATAATTGTATGCTCATTTCTGATACTTGTGTGCTCATTTTATCTGGTAAATAAAAATTATGATTGTATGGCAGGCTTCATCCCCATTTCTTTAAGGTGTTTAAAATGGGCTATAATAGCTTTGCGTGTGGTTTTGTACTCGTTATATGGTAAATTAAACTCTAAAGCTGTTTGTTTTACAATTTTAGAGATTTTAGTATAATGAATATGGCTTATATGAGGGAAAATGTGGTGTTCTACCTGATGATTTAAACCGCCAGTAAACCAATTTACTAACCTGTTTTTTGTAGAAAAATTAACTGTAGTAAATAATTGATGTACGGCCCAGGTGTTTTTCATGGTTCCTGTACTATCGGGTACTGGCATTTGTGCTTCTTCTACCATATGTGCTAATTGAAATACTACACTTAATATTAATCCTGCAACATAATGCATTATAAAAAATCCTATTAAGATTTTCCACCATGCGATAGACATAATGATCATAGGAATTACAATCCAGATCAAAAGATAAATAATTTTGGTTATTACTACAGTACTCCATTGTTTTAATGGGCTAGGTAATTTACCGTAAGAAAGCTTACGGGCAAGATAGTTTTTAGTTTGCTTAAAATCTGTGGTCAACGCCCAGTTAAAAGTTAGTAAACCATAAAGAAATATAGAGTAATAATGCTGAAACTTATGAAAACGTCTCCATTTTGAATGTTTTGTAAAACGAATTACCCGACCAGCATCCATATCTTCATCATGGCCATGGATATTCGTATATGTATGGTGTAAAACATTATGTTGTACCTGCCAGTTATAAACATTACCTGCCAGGATATACATACTGCCTCCCATTAGCTTATTGATCCATTTTTTTGAGGAGTATGAACCGTGATTGCCATCATGCATCACATTCATACCCACGCCAGCCATTCCTACTCCCATTACTATAGTAAGTAGTAGCATCCACCATTGTGAAATGTTAAGGGTAAGAATTAAAAAATAAGGAGTTAGAAAAAGAGAAAACATAACGATGGTTTTAATGTGTAATCGCCAGTTTCCTGTTCGTTTAATATTGTTGTCCTTAAAATATTGATTTACACGTTTATTCAATGTTTTAAAAAATTTAGCAGAATCTTCTCTGCTAAAACGTATGTTTGGTGCAGTCATGAGCATTGAGGTTTATGATCAAACGATATTTGTCATAATTATATTGGGTAAAGTTAGGTATTTAAATTTTTTTAAGTTCCTAAAAAGAAGTAAAATATCTCATCTTAAGGTGTATTTTTGTGCTTTAATTACTATTTGATGGATATTCTACAAAAATACTTTCAGAACATAACTGAAGAACAAAGATTACAGTTCTCTAAACTTGGAGATTTATATACAGAATGGAATGCTAAAATTAATGTGATCTCTCGTAAAGACATAGAATTGTTATACGAACGACATATTTTACATTCTTTAGGAATCGCGAAAATTCTAGAGTTTAAACCGGGGACATATGTGCTGGATGTGGGAACAGGAGGAGGTTTTCCTGGGATTCCGTTAGCGATTTTATTTCCCGAGACTCAGTTTTATTTGGTTGATGTCATTGCCAAAAAGATCAAAGTGGTCAATGAAGTGGCAAAAGCATTAGATTTACATAATGTTAAAGCAGAGCAGCGAAGAGCAGGTACTTTTGACCATCGTTTTGATTTTATAGTAAGCCGTGCAGTAACTAATATGCCTGATTTTGTAAAGTGGGTACGAAAAAATATTGCCAAAAAAAACAATCACGAATTACAAAACGGGATTTTATACCTTAAAGGAGGTGATCTTACCGAGGAACTAGCTTTGTTTCCTAAAGCAATACAACACAATCTTTCTGATTATTTTGAAGAGGAATTTTTTGAAACAAAAAAAGTGGTGTATTTACCGCTAAAGTATAAAGTATAAAGAAAAAGGAGTTTTAAACGAATCAAAAACTCCTTTTTTGACAATTGTTTTGACTATTTATATATTAATAATCTGTATAGCCTACTTCACCAGGAGTGTAGAAAGTATCCATGATAGGTTGGGTTAAAGCAATGTTGTTTTTTAATTTTTCAATAAGATTTGGATTTGATATGTATGGTCTTCCTATATAAGCAAGATCACTTCCTTTATCCAATACAACTTGGGCTTCTTCTGCAGTATTTATATTTCCTCCTGTGATAATTGTTCCTTTAAAAATATTCTTAAGTGTCGTAACAATATCTGTAGGGAAATCTGGAGCTCCCATACCGCGATGATCTACGATGTGAATATATGCTATATTAAGTTTTGATAACTCTGCTGCTAAGTAGCTATACATTTCTACTAAATCATCATATGTATCTTGCATATCGTTAAAAACACCATAAGGAGAGATTCGTATACCTATTTTATTTGCGCCAATGGCATCAATGGTTCTTTGTGTTAATTCTAATAAGAAACGAGCTCTGTTTTTATAAGAACCTCCATACTCGTCGTTACGAACATTAGATGCTGGATTTAAAAATTGATCAAGTAAGTAACCATTTGCACTATGAAGCTCTATTCCGTCGATCCCTGCTGATACTAAATCAGTTGCTGCTTGTATGTATTCGTTTTGAGTTTTTTGTATTTGTTCTATAGACATAGCTTCAGGAATGGCATAAGGACTAATCCCTGATAAGTCGGTGTGAATTTCTCCGCTTAGTTGTATGCTTGATGGAGCTATAGCTTTTTCGCCTTCAGGTAAGTTTGGAGTTGCAGAAGCTCTACCGCAATGCATTAATTGCACAAAAATTTTACTGTCTTTGCTATGTACTCTTGAGGCAATATTTTTCCATCCTTCAATTTGGGTATCGGTAAAAGCTCCGGGAATTCTTGCGTACCCTAACCCATTAGGAGATGGCGAAGTTCCTTCGGTTATAATTAAGCCAGCATCAGAACGTTGTTCATAATACAATGCCATAATATCATTTGGGATGTTTTTGATTGCTCTATTGCGAGTCATAGGAGCCATTACAATACGGTTTTTTAAAGTAATTGAACCTAAAGAATATGGTTGAAAAATTTTCATTTTGTATGTTTTTTATATTAAAAGTTTATAAAAGTAATTATTAATAGTTTCTAAAAGAAACATTTGTATTTTTGTATTCTAAAAAAATGGTAACCTCGATGTAACTAATGGGGTTGTTTAACTAAAAATTAAGAATTATGAGTAGAAAATTAATTCATAATCCAAATCATTGTCCAATGATTCACGCAACGAATATTATAGGAAATAAATGGGCACCCATTATTATTTATGTTTTAGGAGAGCGTAAGTTAAGATTTGGGCAATTAGCGGTTTTTGTAGAAGGAATTAGCAGAAAAGTGTTAACAGAACAACTTAAAGAATTAGAACAAAAAGAGGTTGTGAAGCGCGAATCATTTGCAGAAGTCCCGCCCAGAGTCGAGTATTCTTTAACAGAATGGGGAAAAGAATTATTACCTATATTAAGTCAATTGTGTACTTGGGGGTCTGGTATTAGTACTGGTAGAGAAGATGAAAAAAATATTGAAATACAAAAGAAGGTTTGATTTATTCCTTTAGATTAACCCGCATCTCAATAAGATGTTTTTTAAAACCAACTTTTTCATAAGCTCGTATAGCTCTTGGGTTTTGATCATAAACCGTAAGACGTATTTCTTCTAGATTTTTACTTGCAAACCAATCACATAGGTATTTTATGATTTCCTGGCTAACACCTTTTCCTCTATGTTGGTCTTTTACATACATAAAACCGATATAGCCCAATTGTTTTTGTTTGAAGAAGTTTTTTCGGTCACGTATTTGGCCATAGCCGCTTCCAACAATTTCTCCTTCAATCTCGGCAACAACAACCTCTGTGTGATCAGATAAGATATAATCCTTAACACTATAATAGCTTATTTTTTTATCCTGTATTAATGTAGGATCCATTGGGCGCTCTGCTTCAATAATTTTTTGTTCAAAATCCAAAAGAATAGGTAGATCTTCTATTATAGCTGTTCTTATAATCATACTAGATTGCAATAAATTACTTTTTTTGTTTTGAGCAAAAGATACATGTATTATTTTAAATCTACCAATTTGGGGTTTCGGCAAGAGGCCTGTAATCTTCAGTCCAGTTTTTTTCTCCTACTTTTTTTAATCCTAATTTAGCAATCCAATAAGGTAATTTTGAAAGTTTTTCGCGCTTTTGATTGCGTGTTCTGGTCCAATCTATACGATTACTCCTATTTTTTGAAAATGTAGAGGCCATAGTGCTCCAATCGTTATTTTTTAATAAGCCAGATAATACAATAGCATCCTCAAGAGCTAAAGCGCCACCTTGTGCCATAAAAGGGGGCATCCCGTGGGCTGCATCTCCTATAAGAACAACCCTGCCACTACCCATAACTGGTAGTTTAGGAAGCTCTTCCAGATCATTCCAATAGGCATGATCAGGATTCCAGTCGTTAAGAATTTCGGGAACCGGAGAGGCAAATTTTTTAAAAGGCTCCATGTATTGCTTTTTGTCAAATGTTTTAAAACCTTTTGTTTTTCTATTTACGTAACAATATGCCGAATTCTCATCGACAGGGATGATGAGAAATTGCCCTACAGAATTTATAAATAAAGTCCAGGAATTGATATCTTTTGGCTTTTTAATAATAAAACGACATACTTGTGCGGTTACTTTTCTTAATGGGATATCTCCCAAAACTAGATTTCGGGTTTTAGAGTATAGTCCATCTGCACCGATAACCAGGTCATACTCTTCTTTAGAGCCATTTGATAGTTCTATTGCTACAGAATTTGGGTTTGCTTTTAAATTCTTAATAGTAGTGTTAAAAGAGATATCAATAGTATTTAATCCATCAATAAGAATGTCATGAAGTACTTTTCTTTTTATGCCTAGGCATGGTTTTTCTCTTCCCCATATTTTTTCGAGATCCAAATCGAGTATTGCTTTTGCTTTGGCGTTCTTTATATTACGATAATCTATAATAAATCCTTTCTCTCTTGCAGTAGCTGCAAGTCCTATTTTGTCTAAAGCAACAACTCCGTTAGAAGGTAAATATAATCCGGTTCCGGATATTTGCCACTCAGGTTGTTTTTCAATTATCTTGATGTAATACCCTTGATTTTGAAGTACTCTTGCAGTTGCAAGGCCGGCAATACCTCCTCCAGAAATTACTATTTTTTTCATATTAAGTTGGTGTGTGATTTTGAGTAAATTTAGAGGTTTTAAGTGGTATGCCCAAACAAAAAAAAGTGCCATTTGGCACTTTTTTGTATCTATAATTTATTGAGATTATTCTCCTAAAAATGGGTATCTATAATCTGCTGGAGAAACAAATGTTTCCTTGATCATACGAGGTGATACCCAACGTAATAAGTTGAGGTACGAACCTGCTTTATCATTTGTTCCCGAAGCTCTGGCTCCACCAAAAGGTTGTTGCCCAACAACTGCTCCTGTACATTTGTCATTGATATAGAAGTTACCGGCACAGTTTTCTAATGCTTTAGTTGCTTCTGCAGCAGCATATCGATCTGTAGAAAAGATAGCTCCTGTAAGAGCATATTCACTTGTTCCATCAACCAGCTCTAATGTTTCAGCCCATTGATTGTCTTCATAAACATATATTGTAATAACAGGACCAAATAATTCTGTACACATTGTAGTGTATTTTGGATCTTTAGCTACTATTACAGTTGGCTCAATAAAATATCCTTTGGATTTATCATAATTACCACCAGCTATAATTTCTACATCAGCATCGGTCTTGGCTTGATCTATATATTTAGCCAGTTTGTCAAATGACCCTTCGTGTATCACTGCAGTAATAAAGTTACTCATGTCTTCTGGCGATCCCATTTTAAAAGAATTAACATCTTCTATGATGTGTTTCTTTACATCAGGCCATAAACTTTTTGGGATATAAGCTCTGGATGCGGCACTACATTTTTGTCCTTGAAACTCAAATGCTCCACGAGAAATACCTGTTGCAACTTGTTTTGCATTTGCACTAGGGTGAGCCATAATAAAATCCTTACCACCAGTTTCTCCTACAATTCTTGGGTAGGTTTTATAATTATGAATATTAGTTCCGATTTTTGCCCAGATATCTTTAAATACGTGAGTACTTCCTGTAAAATGTATTCCTGCAAAATCAGGACTGGCTAATACAGTATCTGTAATCATGACAGGATCTCCATATACTACATTGATCACACCATCTGGTACACCAGCTTCTTTAAAAATATCTACAATAACTTTTGCAGAATAGATCTGACTATCACTTGGTTTCCATACTACAGTATTTCCCATTAGTGCGGCACTGGCAGGAAGATTTCCTGAAATCGCAGTGAAGTTAAAAGGAGTAATTGCATATACAAATCCTTCTAATGGTCTGTATTCTAATCTGTTCCAGGCAGCAGATGTAGAATCTGGCTGATCTTCATATATCTGAGTCATATATTCTACGTTAAAACGTAAGAAATCTATAAACTCACATGCAGCATCAATTTCTGCCTGAAAAATATTTTTAGACTGCGCAAGCATAGTAGCTGCATTAATCTTTGCACGGTATGGTCCTGCAATAAGTTCTGCGGCTCTTAAAAATACAGCAGCACGTTGTTCCCATGCTAAGTCAGCCCATTGTTTACGCGCTTCAAGTGCAGTATCAATTGCTTTTTGAATGTGTTGTTTTTCTGCCTTATGATAGGTCCCTAAAATATGCTGATGATCGTGTGGAGGCACCATTGTAGAAGTGTCTCCAGTTCTTATTTCTTCACCATTAATATATAAAGGTACGTCTACAGTAGTGTTGTACATTGCTGCATAAGTTGCCAGAACTTCTTCTCTTTCCGGTGTACCGGGAGCGTAAGACTTTATTGGCTCATTTAACGCAGTAGGAACTTGAAAAAAACCTTTTCCCATGATGTAATGTGTTAATTTAAATTAGTAAGATGTATTTATCTAATGAATTTTGTTATTTAAGATAGCAAAGATAGAAAATTATATAGGCTAAAATCTATTTTAACCTTTTATACCAAAAAAATCTGTAAAATGCTCGAATTCATATTTTCTTCTTCATGTTTTTGTGGTTGTGTTGATCTTTTGTGTTGCAGGTTTTTTAGAGTAATCATAGGGTGTTGTAAAGAGTTACTTCTTCATTTGGTATCTAAAGATATAGAGTAAGTATTTTTTTTGTAAGTTGTGAGATATTTAGCCGACCCAAAACTTATGTGTACAGTTACCTTAGTCCCAACTCAAGAAAATAATTTTATACTAACCTCTAATCGTGATGAGGCCGTAAATCGAAAAACGCTATTTCCTGAATTTTATCAGGTAAATAAAACCAGGATGCTATTTCCTAAAGATGCCGTTGCTGGTGGTACCTGGATTGGTGTTAGTGATAAAAATACTATGATTTGCTTGCTTAATGGCGGGTTCGAAATCCATGAAAGATCGTCGTCATACAGGCAGAGTAGAGGAGTTGTTGTGAGAGATTTATTGGGAGCCGATGATTTAGAGAAGGCAATTCATGCATATAATTATAAAGGGATAGAGCCTTTTACAATTGTAGCTGCAAATTGGCAATCTGATCTTTTGCTTTTTGAACTGGTTTGGGATGGACAACAAAAACATCTTAGGAGATTAGAAAAGAAAACCCATATATGGTCGTCTTCTACTTTGTATACTAAAGATATGAAAGCAACACGTAGAAAGTGGTTTGCTGCTCATGAAAACCAGAATGGGCTAACTCCGATGACACTTTTAGATTTTCATAAAAATGCCGGAATAGGAGATAAAGATGTTGATCTTCAGATAGATAGGGGATTTTTGAAAACCAGAAGTATTACTCAAGTTGTAAAGAATGAAGAAGAACTTTCTATGCGATACGAAAATCTGCAAAATAAAGAAGTAAGCACTGTTGTTTTTGAAGCTATAACAGCTTAAGAAAACTATCTAAATTTATGCAAAATTGAATTATACAGGTAAAATAATTTCACTTGCTTATCCTGATACATTTGTAAAACACTCAGATGAACCTTCGACCAAAGTACTTTTGGCACTGGGATTAGGAAAACATAGTTATATTAAAGCCGGGCACGCTGCTTTTGTTCTTATTGAAAATAGAACAGGCCAGGCCGAATACTATGATTTTGGAAGATATATTACTCCGCAAGGGTATGGCAGGGTAAGAAGTGCTGTTACCGATGTAGAATTGGTTATTCCGTTTAAAGCTATTATTACACCTGAGAAAAAATTAGGTAACGTAGAGGAGTTTTTGCTTTGGTTAGAAGCAAATCCTGATAAAACACATGGTGATGGCCGATTAGTTGCATCGGTATGTGACTATATTTATTATGAGGAGGCAAGAGATTATGTGTTGTCTGTTCAGGAGAAAGGAAGTATTCCTTATAAAGCTTTTGGAAAAGAAGGAAGCAATTGTTCTCGAATTGTTACCGATACGATTTTGGCAAGTACAGATTATGCTAAAATCAGAAAGCCATTATTACGTAATAAACTATTTACACCTAGCCCTCTGGGGAATGTAGAAAAAGCAGCTATTGGTAATCCGATTTATCAAGTAGAACAAGGGAGGTTGCATGTGTATCCGGGATCTGTTTTTAAAGAAAACCTCACTAATTATTTTGATAAAAATATACCCGAAACCAAACATAATCATACCGTGAGTCCGAAAGGAGTTTTGAAAAATGCTCATTTTCTTTCGGGTACGGGCAGTAGTGCATATTTTATATTAAACAAATCTTTAGAAAAAGATCTGTTCGAAATTAAGAGATATACCGAATGTGGTAAAGAAGATTTTAAGGGACTCTTTGCTGTGGCAGAAGGGTGTTTTGATATGTTAAAACACTATAGTTTTGTATATGATTCTAATTGTAAGTACTGTCATGTAGAGCAAGACGGAAAGAAGATTAGGTTCGAATTGGTAAAGAGAATTGTTAATTAAGTGCAAAAGGCGCACTTAATTTGAAACCAGGGATCATGACCTTAAATTTTCTGGTAGATGTAAAATTAACCATATTGTAATGTCCTTTCATTGCTCCAAAAGGAGAACTAAGCAAACAGCCGCTATTATACGTATGGGACTCGCCAGGTTTTAAAACTGGCTTTTTACCAATTACACCTTCACCTTCTACAATCTCAGTATTATTTAAAGCATCTTTGATTTCCCAGAAACGAGAAGTAAGTTGTACAGAGTCTTTACTTTGATTTTCTATGGTAATTCGATAACCAAAGGCAAAGTGAATCTTATAGTTCTTATAGAACGTACCTTCAAAAGTTGTATCCACCGAAATTTTTATTCCTCTGGTAATTTGCTGTACCATATCAAAATATAAACACAGATCCTATTATTGTTAATATAGAACCGATTCCTGCTAAGATAAAAAATAATACATTCACAAGCAGAAATTTAACAATTGTTTTGATTCTTCCTTGGTTGTAAAATTTCCGCATAGCTTTATATAGATAAAATAAGAAAACAAGCATTGCAATCCCAAAAAGAGCATTAATGTTGGTGATTTTGGCAATCAAAATTGAAAAACCTATGACGATAAAAAACATGGTTTGAGTGTGAAATATGAATACAAGATGTTCCATATAATTAAAAGGTCTTCTAATGTATATGAGCCAAATGCTTAAGGCGAAAAAGGGAAGAAAGAAGAATATGATGAAAGGTAATTTATTAAATATAAATTCAAAGAATTCTTGTCCGTAATTCTCTTCTATTGATTTGGTTTTTAAGACTCTATGGTAGATGTATTTGTTGTATTGATTTTTCTCATGTTTTAACTCTGATAAAGCTCTATAAGTAGATTTCTCTTCTGTTTTGTCATAGTAATCTTCATACATAGACCATAGTTTAAAGCCTCTTTTGAAAAAACCAATACTATCAATCTGTTCTTGAGAATAATAGGTGGCTTCTTCTGGTTTGGTTAGGCTGTCATTTAGTAAAGGAAGCCCCTCAACTTTTAGAATTCCTTCACTAATTTTTTCTTTGTCAGATTTAGAAATACCTTTAGTTGCTAATATTTGATCATTAATTTTCTGCGTTAACGAATCATCCATTTTGATGCTTTTTTTGATTTCGGTAATAGCATCTTTTCCAACGTTGACTTTACCTTCAACTTCTGTTCTAAAACCATCAAAATCAATAAATAAACCGTTAATGATAAAAAAGATAATAGAAACACTAAGGTAAAACCGAAATGGATTTGCGTATTTTACTCTTTTGCCTTGGGTGTATTCTTTAGAGATTTTTCCAGGCTTAAAAAGTAATGCAATAATAGTGTGTCTTAAACGAGAATCATAAGAAAAGATACTGGCAAAAAACTCATTAAAAAAATCCTTAAGCGATAATCTTTTATTGGTGTTAATTTGTCCACAATTATGACAATATCGATCAATAACGTCTAATGGTACACCGCAGTTAAGACATTCGCTACCGCGATACTCTTTTAAGAATCTTCCCGTTTCTTTCATTTTTTGTTGATAGTTTCCTTACGGGACTAAAATAGTAGTATTTTATTACAATCTAAAAAATGAATGTACTTATATTAATTTGTAATGTTAGCCGAGTTTCCTGTTCCTTTTCCGATAACCCTATCATAACGCGCTCCGGGAGCTCTGTAATAAGGTAATACGGTGTACTCATTTTCGGTTTCATCAAAATTACCACTAATAAAACCTGGATCTATGGTTCCGTCGGGTCTTAAGAGGATATATTTATAATTATAAAATCCTTGTTTAAAAATGCTTTTGTTGAAGTATCCACCACTTTCTTTATCGTATTGAAGTAGTGTTGATTTATCAAGAGTATAGTTGTTGAAATTACCATAAAGGTGAATTTCTCCTCCTTCCAGAGGTTCGTAACATTCTAATGAAAAGTGCATCCAAACATAATCTGCTTCGACATTATTATTTTCGGCATCCAGGTTTCTGATAACAAAATTACCATTGATATCGGGATTGTACGTGTATCTTCGATTAGCTCTAACTCGATTAGAGTACAGGTAGTTGTGATAGATGTCTTTTAGTTCTATGCTTCGTGTGCTTACTGTAGATGCTCTAATGTCTTTGCTGTCAAAAAATAGAAATTCATTTCCTGCCCAAAAACTAGACTCCTGATCATATTTGTATACTAGACTATTACCAATGGTGAATTGAGGAACCAAATTAGTAATCGCATTTTTGAGATCGTTATTTTGCATCACCAAAGTTTTTACTGTTTTTCGAGGGTTTCTTAAAATTTCATTTGGTGAGTTTATTTCGAATTGAACAGATTGTTTGGTGTCTATATGTTTGAGATCTCTAGATCTTTTTGTATATACTTTTACAGATGTTAAAGGTTCGTAGATAATAAATTTTCTAGAGAATACAACTTCATCATCTTCATCGTATATTTCTATGAGGTAGTTTCCGCTTACTTTAAGCCTTCTGGTGTCTTCATTAGGAATACTTAGACTGTAATGACTATACATTTGTAATGTATTAAAAGAATTTTCATAGGTTACAATCCTGATTTCGTCAAAACCGTCCAGATATTCATTTTTATATAAAGAAGAAGGTGTCCAATCGAAGTTATAATGACTTATTCTATAATAATAATCAGATTCATCACCATTAATATCATCAAAAGTGATTCTAAAAGGATCTCCAAGTTTAAGTATAGGTACTCCAGAGAATTCTGCGCCTGTTAGTAGTTGGATCGTTTTAATGTGATCGGCAGTACTGACTTCGTTTACAGTAGATTGACCAAAAAAGGTGTAAGGAGCAACGATCTGCAGTAGTAGAAGTAGTAGGGATGATTTAAATCTTTGTGACATCATATAAAGAATTACGGGTATAAATATAAGCAAAATGTGTGCCTAAAGAATAAAGAGTGTTTTTTTGAGTCGCAGATCGTTATTTAGAAGCATTATAAATAATATCTTATAACAAAACCAGCTTTCACTTACGTGTTTTAATTAGTAAATTTGCACGATTTTTTTAGTTAATTAACATAGACTACAAATATGTCAAAAGACATTCGTATCAGAAAAGGCTTAGACATTAAGCTTGTTGGCGGAGCAGAAAAAGTTACTGTAGATGCCATAAGAAGTAATGTTTACGCAATTAGGCCTGACGATTTTCACGGTATAGTACCAAAGGTTGTTGCTAAACAAGGTACAGAAGTTAAAGCCGGCGAACCACTTTTTTATTCAAAATCTAATGAAAAAATGCTTTTTCCTTCTCCTATAAGCGGAGAGGTAATAGAGATTGTGCGTGGTGCCAAAAGAAAGATTTTAGCTTTTAAGATTCTTGGAGACAAGGAACAGAAACATGCAGACTTTGGTGCAAAGGATGTGAATTCTATGAGTGGGGACGATATTAAAACCCACCTTTTAGCATCAGGTTGCTGGCCATTTATTAAACAACGCCCATATGATGTAATTGCTAATCCTGATGTAGCTCCAAAAGCTATTTTTGTTTCAGGATATACAACTGCTCCTTTGGCAGCAGATAGTGATTATGTATTAGAAGGAAAAGAAAAAGAACTTCAAGCTGCAGTTACTGCTTTAAGCAAATTAACTGAAGGTAAAGTGCATATTTCTGTTGGTAAAAATGGAAATTCACCACTATCTGGCCTGGAGAATAGTATAATGCATAATGTTTCGGGGCCTCACCCTGCAGGAAATGTGAGTGTACAAATAGCCAAAATAGATCCTATTAATAAGGGAGAAACAGTTTGGGTAGTAAATCCACAAGATCTAGTCGTTATTGGAGAATTGTTATTAACTGGGAAATTTAATGCAGAAAGAACCATAGCTTTGGCTGGTTCGTCTGTTAAAACTCCTAAATATTTTAAAACTAAAATCGGAGCTGAGGTATCGTCTGTAGTATATGCTTCTGGAGTACATGATGAAGGAAATATTAGAGTGATTAGCGGAGATGTACTTACCGGAGAAAATGTAAAACCAGATGGTTACCTTGGATATTATCATAATACCATAACAGTTATTCCCGAAGGAGATGATTATGAACTTTTTGGATGGAATAAACCTATTTTTAATAAGATTTCACCTTCTAGAGCACTTACTTTTTCATGGTTGTTTCCTAACAAAAAGTATGAGCTTACCACCAATACAAATGGTGAACACAGAGCTTTTGTAGTTACAGGAAATTATGAAAATGTATTTCCACTAGATATTTATCCGCTACAATTACTTAAAGCATGTGTGGTAAATGACTTAGATGCAATGGAACAATTAGGAATGTATGAGGTAGCTCCAGAAGATTTTGCTCTTACAGAGTTTATATGTGTTTCTAAACAACCACATCAACAAATTATAAGAGAAGGGTTAGACCTAATGTTAAAAGAAATAGGATAGTGCTATGGGATTAAAAGATAAATTACATAAACTAAAACTTAAGTATAAAAACAAAAAGATTGCCCCTGCATTTAATGCAATCCATACGTTTTTATATTTACCTAATGAGACCACACATTCTGGTGCTCATGTTCGTGGTGCAGATGATTTGAAACGTACCATGAATACTGTAATCATGGCTTTAGTACCATGTTTGATATTTGGAATGTTTAATGCTGGATATCAGCATCACTTAGCAGCAGGAGAGATAAAAGCCGTAACTAATGGTTTTTTTAGTTCAGGGTTTTGGTCTTTGGATAATCTTACAGTAGGATTATGGAAAGTATTACCACTAGTAATTATTTCTTATGGGGTAGGACTTGCTGTAGAAGTTTTGTTTGCAGTTATTAAAAAACATGAAGTAGAAGAAGGATACCTTGTAACAGGGATGCTAGTTCCTTTAATTGTACCGGTAGATACTCCATTATGGATGTTAGCTGTTGCAGTTATTTTTGGAGTTGTGATTGGTAAAGAAGTATTTGGAGGAACAGGGATGAATATTCTAAACCCTGCCCTTACCATTAGAGCATTCTTATTCTTTGCATATCCAACCTGGATGTCGGGTGATAAGGTATGGGTGCATGGTGCAGTAGAAAGAGCTAACGAAATAGCAGGAGGAGCAGAACTTGATGCAATGTCTGGAGAAACTGTTCTAGGTGCTTTAGCTCAAGGAAAAGAACTTACCTATTCAGTTTCGGATATGTTTTTAGGATTTATACCAGGTTCGGTAGGAGAGACCTCTGCAATATTAATTTTGTTAGCCGGGTTATTCTTAATCTTTACAAAGATAGGAAGCTGGAGAATTATGGTGAGTGCTGTATTAGGTGCTTTGGTAATGGGATTAATCTTTAATGGAGTGGTAAGTGCAGAATGGATTAATGAAGGAAGTAAGTTTTATAGCCTTATGAGTACAGAATTCTGGCATCATTTAATTATTGGTGGATTTGCTTTCGGAGTTGTTTTTATGGCAACTGATCCGGTAACAGCATCGCAAACTAATAAAGGAAAATGGATCTATGGATTTCTTATCGGATTTATCTCAATACTTATTCGAGTGTTTAATCCTGCATATCCAGAAGGAGTAATGCTAGCAATTCTATTAATGAACGTATTTGCTCCAACTATTGATCACTATGTGGTTCAGGGTAATATCAAGAAAAGAATGAAACGTTTAAAACTAAAAACGGCTTAATCATGGCGATGAATACAGATAAAAATTCATACACGATCATATTTGCCATTGCAATGGTAGTTGTGGTTGGTTCATTATTGGCATTTACTGCATCTTCATTGAAAGGAAGAATAGATGCTAATAAGCGTACAGAAAAACAGCAGAATATTTTGTTTGCAATGGGTATTGCAGATACCGAAGATCCTAATGAATTTGTGCCTGCAGAAAAAGCACAGGAGTTGTTCGATAAATATGTTGGTGATGAGCAATATATCATTACTGGTAGTTCTGCAGAGAAAACAAGTGACGCTTTTAGTATAGAGGTGAAAAAGGAAAATGATAAAGTAAAGCAGGATCCTAATTATGAAAGAAAACTTCCTTTATTTATAGGTAAGAAAGACGGAGAAGAGTTTTATGTAGTTCCTATGAGGGGTAATGGTCTTTGGGATGCAATTTGGGGTTATGTCTCTTTAGATAAAGAGTTTAAAACCGTAAAAGGAGCATTTTTTGACCATAAAGGAGAAACTCCGGGATTAGGAGCTAATATTAAAGAAGCATATTTTAGAGATGATTTTATAGGAGAAAGTATATTAGATGCATCTGGAAACTATAAAGGAATTACTGTGAAAAAAGGAAATGCAGATCCTAAAAATGAAGATAAAAGTGATAATGAAGTAGATGCCATGGCAGGAGCAACAATAACAGGAGATGGTGTTACAGCAATGGTAAAGAAGGGAATAAAGATGTATCAACCTTATTTCGAAACTTTAAAAAAATAACAAATGGCTGAAGTAACAGAAGAAAAAGTTAAAGTAAAAGAGCCTAAAGAGCCTTTGTTTTCAAAGAAAAACAAGAAATTACTAACAGACCCTCTTGCCGATAATAACCCAATTACCATTCAGGTATTAGGGATATGTTCTGCTTTGGCGATTACTGCACAATTGAAACCTTCAATTGTAATGGCAATTTCGGTAATCTTTGTATTAGGAATAGGTAATGTGGTTATTTCTTTGATGAGAAATATCATCCCTTCAAAAATTAGAATTATTGTTCAGTTAGTAGTAGTGGCAGCTTTGGTGATCATAGTAGATCAAGTCCTTAAAGCATTTGCCTATACCTTAAGTAAAGAACTTTCTGTATTTATAGGATTGATTATTACCAATTGTATTATCATGGGACGTTTTGAAGCATTTGCTTTGGGTAACGGGCCTTGGAAATCTTTTCTTGATGGAATTGGTAATGCAGCCGGTTATGGAGTGCTATTGATTATAGTAGCTTTCTTTAGAGAGTTATTAGGGTCGGGTACCTTGTTTGGTGCTAAAGTATTAGGAGATCCTATAGAAAAAACAGGATTATATGCTTTGGGATATGAAAATAATGGATTTATGGTATTGGCCCCAATGGCATTAATTACAGTAGGGATCATTATCTGGATTCAAAGAAGTAGAAATAAAGCATTAATAGAAGATCATTAAAATAAAGAGACATGGAATATTTAGAATTATTTTTAAAATCGATCTTTATAGATAATATGGTATTTGCATTCTTCTTAGGAATGTGTTCATACCTTGCTGTATCTAAAAAAGTGTCTACTGCGGTAGGACTGGGTGCTGCAGTAATATTTGTATTGGCAATTACAGTCCCATTAAACTTTTTATTAGATAAGTATATTCTTAGAGAAGGTGCTCTAGTATGGTTAGGACCAGAATATGCTGATTATGACTTAAGTTTTTTAACCTTTATATTGTTTATTGCTACGATTGCGACTATGGTACAATTGGTAGAAATAATAGTTGAGAAATTTTCACCATCATTATATAATTCTTTAGGTATATTTTTACCATTAATTGCAGTAAACTGTGCAATTCTTGGAGGATCATTATTTATGCAACAAAAAGAATTTGCAACGATTTCCCATGCAGCTGTATATGGTATAGGATCTGGTATAGGGTGGTTTTTAGCTATTCTTGCTATCGCAGCAATCCGTGAAAAAATTAGATACTCTAATGTGCCAGCTCCTTTACGAGGATTAGGAATTACATTTATTCTTACAGGACTAATGGCAATTGGTTTTATGAGTTTCGGAGGAATGTTAACAGGAGGGGATGAAGAAGAAAAGAAGGAACCTAAAGCTGTTCAGGTCGAAAAAAAAGAGACTACAAAAGAAGTAGCCGAAAATACTAACGTTACAATACTTAAATAATTATGATATTTTTAGCATCTACCGGTGGAACAATTGCGATAACCATTATTTCGTTTTTGGTGCTGATTCTTGTTTTAGTTGGAATCTTATTATTTGCAAAAGATAAGTTACTACCATCTGGACCTGTAAAGATTACCATTAATGGCGAAAAAGAAATTGAAGTAGCTTCGGGAGGTACATTACTATCAACTTTAGGAGCTCAAAAAATATTTTTACCATCTGCATGTGGTGGTGGAGGAACCTGTATCCAGTGCGAATGCCATGTACTAGAAGGTGGAGGAGAAGCGTTACCAACAGAAACTCCGCATTTCTCTCGTAAAGAGTTACAACATGGAGCACGTTTAGCTTGCCAGGTTAAGGTGAAACAAAATATGAATATCGAAGTTCCGGAAGAAGTATTCGGAATTAAGAAATGGGAAGCCGAGGTTGTACGTAATTATAACGTAGCGTCTTTTATCAAAGAATTTGTGGTTCGTATTCCCGAGGATATGGGATATAAAGCAGGAGGATATATTCAGATTGAAATTCCACAATGTGAGATTAAATATTCAGATATAGATATCACTGCTCACCCAGAAGAACATGAAACTCCAGATAAGTTTCAGGCAGAATGGGATAAATTTGGTCTATGGCCATTAGTGATGAAGAATGATGAAACTGTAGAGCGTGCTTATTCTATGGCTTCTTATCCTGCAGAAGGAAGAGAGATTATGCTTAATGTACGTATTGCTACGCCACCATGGGATAGATCTAAAAATGGATGGATGGATGTTAATCCAGGAGTAGCTTCATCTTATATCTTTGCTCAAAAACCTGGAGATAAAGTAGTGATTTCAGGACCTTATGGAGAATTCTTTATCAATGAGTCTGAATCAGAGATGCTTTACGTTGGAGGAGGAGCAGGTATGGCACCAATGCGTTCTCACTTGTATCACCTATTCAAAACCTTAAAAACTGGTCGTAAAGTAACATATTGGTATGGTGGTCGTTCTAAACGAGAATTGTTCTACTTAGATCATTTCTATGACTTAGAGAAAAACTTCCCTAACTTTAAATTTTACCTTGCGTTATCAGAACCATTAGAAGAAGATAATTGGAAAGTTAAAAGTGATATCGATGCCGAAGGAGATGGATTTGTTGGGTTTATACATAACTGTGTAATCGATAACTACCTAAATCATCATGAATCTCCAGAAGATATAGAACTATACTTCTGTGGACCACCATTAATGAATAAGGCAGTACAGAAAATGGGAGAAGATTTTGGTATCCCAGACGAACATATTAGGTTTGATGACTTTGGAGGTTAAGGATAATCTTTCAGATATAATATAAATAAAAAACCGATGCTTTTAAGTATCGGTTTTTTTGTAGAAATACATAACACCTCCTGTCAAAAAATTGGATATGTATATTTATTTCTCTCGATAGCAAAAGATAATTTTAACCTTTTGTTGAATCATGATACTCAGATTATTAATATTTTTATACACTAAATGTTAGTTATAATGAGGTCAAGGATTACTTTAATTTCGGCTTTTTCAATAGTAAACCTGTTAATAGGAAGGTTATTTCAGGAAAGTCTGCAAATTGTTTGTTTTTCAGAACTTATTGCCGTTGCAGTTTCCAGCTTTATATTTTGGAACCTAGCCATGCCTCAAATAAAACGTACCATTCGATATTGGAATCTATTTACAACTCCTAGGCATATATTGGCCCATAGTGGCATGGCAATTTTTACAAGTGTTTTAAATATATTGGTAAGTCAGGCTTTAATTTTGTTTCTGATGCTATATGTGTATCAATGTACTTCGCCAAGCTTCAGTTTTATAAATGCAAGCTTAACCAATAATATAGCTTTAAATCTTCTGTGTTATTTTTCATTAGTGTTTTACAGTATGCAGAGAAATCTTAAAAAAGAGACTCCTATAGAAAGTAATGTGCCAACGTCATCTAATTCGAATACTAACTTTGTAAGTTTAACTTATGGAAATACAAAAAAGATCATTCCGGTCGAGGATATAAAATTTATAGAGGCATCGAATAATTGTATAGTATTTAATACTAATGAGGGGAAATTTGTTAGATATCAAAGCCTGAAATCATTTTTACACGAGTATAATGGTACTGATTTTAAACGAGTACATCGATCATATGCGGTAAACATTAAATATGTTAACTGTATTCAAAAAAATAAAAACGGAGATGGTATTATTACACTTACAGATAATAAAAAAATTAAACTTAGTAGAACGTACCGATCATCGTTGGTGATGTAGGTAACTCCTCTTTTTACCCTTTTATCACCTCATATTACCCCTTTTCTTTTTTAAAACTAATATGCATGTCAGATGTTTGTTAAAAAACAAGCATGACAAGAATTGTATTAATATGTTGTAGCATTTTATGCTGCTCATATTCTTTTGGTCAGGAAAATACAGAAATCATAATCAAAAAGACGAATAGCAAAATTATATTAGATGGATATGTTAATGATGAAGAATGGAAAGGAAATCATACCTTTTTATTTCATGAGTTTACTCCAAATTGGAATCAAAAGGACAGCTTAACGACGGTACAAATAACTTTTGATGACAGTTTTATATATTTAGGAGTACATGCCAAAGAACCAGAGCCAGATAAAATAATTAATAGAAATTTACTTAGAGATGGATGGTATGGTGACGATTTTATTGCTTTTGGGATAGACCCTAATCAAACCAAAAAGAATGCTTTGGTGTTTAGTATATATCCTTCTGGGAGTCGGTATGATATGTCTATTTCTAATGATGGAATCCCTTTGGGAGATTCTACGTTTAATCCATCTTATGATATGATATGGGAGGGGAAAACTCAAATTACAGAAAAAGGCTGGTCTGCAGAGTATAGAATTCCTATTTCAAATTTAAGATTTGTAAGAAAAGAAAATCAAATAAAAGCAGGAATATCTGTAGTTAGAACACAGAATCATCGTAACAGAAAGGTAAGAACATTACCATTGCCACCACAAAATATTCCGAATGCTACAGAAACACCATCATTGTACCAGCCTATAGTTTTTGATAGTCTACATCCCAGAAAACAATTGCAAATAACTCCTTATGCATTGGGTTCTGTTGGAAGTTCTTACAATTTTGATGGTAATGAGTATCAAAAAGAAAATGATAATAATATAGAGGCAGGTGTTGATATACGATATGGTATTACACCAAAGCTTACTTTAGATGTCAGTATTAATACAGATTTTGCTCAAGTAGAAATTGATGATCAAATCGTTAATATTAATAATAGAGTAAATATTTTTTTACCCGAAAAACGAAGGTTTTTTCAAGAACAAGCAGGGTTGTTTGATTTTAATGCAGGTGTACTTTCGCAATTGTTTTATAGCAGAACTATCGGTATCAATAAAGGAAGGCTAACTCCAATAATTGGAGGAGTACGGTTAACAGGGCAGGTTAGAAATGCTGATGTTGGATTTCTTTCATTACAAACAGAAGGAGTGAATTTGGGTGATGAAGGGAGTGTATCATCAGAAAACTTTAGCGTATTACGATTTAGGAATAAAGTATTTAATGATAAGTCTTTTGTAGGTTTTATGGTTACTAATCGTTTGAGAAAGGATTATTTTAATACTGCAATAGGTTTTGATGGTGTATTTAGCTTGGCAAAAAGCTTATACTTTATTCCATCGGTATCGACTACTGTAGAGAAAGACACTAATGATTATGATTTGGCTGAAAATTCCAGAGTTTCATTAGTATTAGATAAACGTAAACAAGGTGGATTGTTTTATAGAGCAGCATATGAGTTTTCTGGTAAGCAATATAATCCGGGAATGGGGTTTTTATTACGAGAAAGACACCATAATTTTTATGGGAGTTTAAATTATGGAAATTACAATAGTAACAAAGATGAAGCTTTGTTTCAGTATACAAGATGGACTCTGATTAATTCGGATTTATATTATACCACAGATTTTTCAAAGGTTATTACATGGTATAATAGGAGTTTTTGGACAGGAAGATTGTTTAACGGAGATAGTTTTACTGTTTTTGGACAATTACAGTATGAAAATTTAGAAAAACCTATACGTTTCACAAATACGCTCGAAGCTGCTATTGGAGATTATATGTTTTATTATTTTGGAGCTTCCTACTCTCCGGGAAACCAGCGTAATATTCAATTTCCTGTTGCTATAGAATACGGTACGTTTTATGAGGGAACCAACTTGAAATTAGAAATCAAACCGACCATAAATTTTGGGAAACATTTTAATATAGAATCTTCCTGGAAAGCTAATCATATCGTATTTGATAAACAAAATACAGAAGAATGGATACATGTTATACAGACAAAACTTAATTGGGCATACAATCTTCATCTTTCTGGTAGTGTAATAGGTCAATACAATTCGGTTTCTGATCAATTTCTTACAAGTGTTCGATTGCGCTACAATGTTAAAGATGGTCATGATATATATCTGGTTTATAATCAAGATTACAACATAGACAGGCAGTTAACGACCTCAAATTTACCAGAATACAATAATCAGATATTTACCATTAAATATTTGTATACCTTTTTTAAATAAATTATTTCACTGTAAATAGGTATAAGCAATTGTACTGGTTTTTTTATTTTTGAGAATGAATGAGTATGATCAATGCTTTTTGCCAGAATATATGTTAAAACAGATGAATGTAATTATAGGAATTCAGTGGATTATTTTATTGATTTCTTCATCATTGTTTTCTCAAAACATAAAAATATCCAGAGATTCTTTGGTTAATATCGTTGAATTTGATGGAGCTTTTTATAATGAATATACCTTAAAACGATTGATGGTCGATAGTTGTAAAGTTTCCAGCGTTTTACGAAATAAAAGCCAGGATTATTCTAAAAACAACCTTATAGATGACAATGATCGTACAGCGTGGGTAGAAGGTCTTTCAGATTCTGGTATAGGAGAAAAAATTAGGATTACTTTTAAGGATAAGAGTGCTTTGCCTTATGTAATTAGAATAGTTCCAGGGTATTTGAAATCTGAAGAAACTTGGTATACCAATAATAGAGTTGCTAATATTACTATCAGAACTATAGGAACAAAGGTAGATTCAGAATACATAATTGATGAATGGAAAAATGTAAGTTTCAGAAAAGATTCTTTGTCTAAAGTGTCAATTTCTCCACAATATATTGATATCAGCCAAAATTATATTCAGCATATGGGGTATAACGATTTTGTGGCCATTGAATTTGAAATTATGGAAGTTGATGATGTTGGAGCAATATATAATGACACGTGTATTTCTGAAATAAGTTTTTATGAAATTGATAAACTAATCAAAGCCTATACTCCTGATGAATATGAAAAAATAAAGAATTAGTACTAATCGTGATGTTATGAAGAAATATATAGTATCTCTGGTTGTAATTATTGTTTTAGTCTTGGTATTTAAGAATACATCAAAAGGAAAAATGGTAACCAATCATGTAAAAGGTATCGTTACAGATGTAGTTAGAAAGCCAAATTATATTAATAGTAAAGGAGATTCAATTTCTAGCCGGGTTATGATTCCAGATGGGTATAAGAGAACAGAATATACGTCGGGTTCTTTTCAGGAATACTTACGTCATTATCCCATAAAACCTTATGGTAGCAAGATTATAAATTATGATGACAGCGAATATTTTGCACAGCATTGGCACGAAGCAATTCTAGAAGTTCCAGTTCCATCAAATGGATTGCAACAATGTGCAGATGCATTGATGAGAATTCGATCAGAATATTTGTGGAAACAAAACAGAAAAGATGAAATTGGGTTTAATTTTACTTCGGGTCATTATTGTTCATGGCGCAAATATGCACAAGGATATCGACCAAAAATAAACGGAAACAAAGTAACGTTTCATAAAACGGCATCCCCCAATGATTCTAAAGCTAATTTTTATAAATATTTAAATCTTATATATACTTATGCAGGAACCTTATCGATGCATAACGAACTACAAAAAGTACCGGTAAAAGATGTACGAATTGGTGATATGCTGGTAAAACCCGGTTCTCCAGGGCATATTGAAATCATAGTAGATGAAATCGTAAATGATGAAGGGGGTAAGATGTACCTTCTGGCTCAGGGAAATACACCAGCTCAGAACGTATGCTTACTTAAGAATTTTGAAGATACCACCATCTCCCCATGGTATAGGTTTGATGAAAACCAGCCTGTTTATACACCAAGTTATTATTTTGAAAAAGCGCAGTTTATTAGGTTTAAGTAACTATTTGATTTCATTTTTATTAGATGATTTCTGTATTTAACGAATTGTATTATGAGGTGTATACGTTAAAACCATTTTCTGTTAATGAGTATGAGTGTAAAGTTTCAAGTACATTACAAAGGGCAAAAAAATACATATTCTAGAGAAAACCTTACCGATAACAATGATAAAACGGCATGGGTAGAAGGAAGCCTGGATTCTGAGGTTGGCAATAAAATTCGAGAGTATTGAAGTAAATTCAAAAGGAGCTAAATATAATGATACCTGTATTTCAGAAATTAGCTTTTTACGCAACATAAGTTAATTAGAGAATAATCTTTTACTGGTATTTTAAAAATACTAAAAAACCCGATACATTAATGTATCGGGTTTTTTATTTAAAAGTTAAAATCGATATAAAACTCCAAAATAAATGTTGTCTAACCCTAAATTGATAGAGAAATTCTTTACGTCAGAGTTGAATTTTCCACCGTTTGGATCTGTATTTTCGTTATCTAAACTGTTATAGCTTATACTTCCGATTCTTGAGGTTAATGCTAATCTTTTTGAAACAAAAAACTGCATTCCCGGGGATATTGCAATGTTGTATCCTTTATTTTCTGATTTTCGAGATTCAATTTGATTATTTGATAATGTGAATTCTTGTTCCCTTTCCGAAGTTCGATAGGCAGCTGAGAGTTCTGCATATATGCTAAACCTCTTTTTTGGAGTAAAAAAGTATTTCCCAAAAACACCAACACCATAACCTGATTCTTCAACCTCATTACTATTAGAGTTTTTAGATGTATTGGTAAATACACTTAATCGTGTGCCAATGGCAATGTTAGAGTGAATAAAAAATCCAATTTCAGGTTCAATGATAAGTATATGCCCTTTTTCTGTTGACCCAAAATCGCCTCTGTTTTTAGAATTATTATAACTCATCGTACCCGAAACAAAAAAATCACTCTTATTAAAACCATAACTGGATTCTTCTTGAGCAAATGTAACGGAAAATGTAAATACTAGTGTAAAAAATAAAAATGCTGTTCTCATATTTTTGATTTTTGTAATTAATGATTTTGTGTAATAGACCTTTTGGGTTATACTCTTGTTTACTAATATTTTGTTAAATGGCAGAGTAATAAGAAGTTTGTGACGAATTCTTATGAATTAGGGACGATTGGTTTTGTTTTATAAAGATCAATAGATAATTATAGATGTTTTTAAAGGACAAAATCTTCTAGAGTTCTCAAGTTGGTTCTAAATAGATAACGATTGTAAGGAGCATTTATCTTCATTTAAAGTCGTAGAAATTTTATAAATATCATCATGATGTTTTCAAATGAGAAGTGATTTTGGTAAGCAATGTATTATATCTGGTTATATAGAATCAGTAATAGTCAATATGCTCTTTCATAAAGTTAAGTTTGACGAAAACCAGCCTGTTTATACACCGAGTTATTATTTTGAAAAATCACAATTTATTAGGTTTAAGTAAATATTTGTTTCCATTTTATGAGATCATTTCTTATAAGTTATACCCAATATGGATACACTTATGCTTAAGTTTTTAACGCTTATGGCATTCCTTTTATGAGATAGCGTAAATCTGATTAATTTTACCGTAGAAATGATAATGAAACCAGATTCGGTAACCAATTAAAAGTGTACAAAGAAGGAAGTAGTAGTGTGAAAATGAATTATTAAGATTGGTGTTTTGCGATTATAGCATGAATAGGATTTGTGTTTAGTTAAATAAAATTGAAACGTTCATACATTTAGTTTTTATAGAAAATATGCTGCTTCTGTTGTTGGTGAAATGGGGGTTTACCATTATGGCAGGAGCAGCCATATTTACTAAAAGTATAATGTGTTTGTTTTTACTTGAAGCTAATAGTATATATCTTAATAATACAATGCATTTAGTTTAATATATCATTATCCTTTATAAATAAAGCTTTATAGCGTTCGCTAAATGGGATTTTGGCATCGTTCTCTAATATGATAAGATTGTCTTCGAAATAGATTTCTTTAATTTTTTTAATATTGACCAAAAAATTACGATGCACTTGCGTAAAATCTGGATTTGATAATAACTCTTTTACTTTTATTAAGGATAGCTTAATCAAAAAATTACCTTCTTTACTTATTAGGTTACAATATTTTTCTTTTACCTCAATATAATGAATAGATTCTATGGCTAATTTCATAACACTTTTATTTTTTTTTACAAAAATATAAGTAGGACTCAATACTGCATTTTCTGAGTTAAAACTTAAGGTATTAGATTGTTTATAGTGCTTTTCGATAGCGAGCTCTATAGAAAATAGAAGTTCTAAGGTGTTATAAGGTTTAAGTAAATAGGTTGCAGGTTGTGTGAGTTTAGCCAGATCAAAAAAATGTTTACTCTGTGTACTGGTCAAAAATAAAAAAGGAACATTAAGTTGTTGCTCATTAATTTGTTGTGCCAAAACAATACCATCGGGTCTCCCGTCTATCATAATATCCAAAATGATCATATCAAAAAAATGATCCTGTATTTTTTTTTCGGCATCTTGTATCGTTGAAACTCTTGTAACTTCAAAATTATTATTGCTTAAAAATTCTGAAATTTCTTTAGCTTCTTCATCTTCGTCTTCTAATACTAATAACCTTAATGTTTTCATCTATATACATTTCATAAACCACATCGGTAATGGTTTTGGTTTATTCAGTGCCTATTATAGGCTTTTATAGCTAATCAATTCCTTTTGGTAATACAATTTTGATCCTTGTTCCTTTACCTGGCTCACTATCAAAAATTAGTTGCCCATTGTTTTTTTTGATAAGTGTATGGCATAATAGTAATCCAAGACCTACTCCCTTAGACCGATCAATTTTATCGGTGGTAATGTCATGTAATGAGTTGATTTTTGCTAGAATTTCTGGAGGAATACCTGCTCCCGTATCTTTAATCTCAATATAACATTCATTTGTAGTATGGTTACCAGATGTTATCGTGATTTTTCCTTCATTTTTAGTGTATTTAATAGCATTATCAAGAATGTTACGAAGAACAATTTTTAGGGATTCTTTATCAACTGTAACCAAAATAGAGGTGTCTAATGCAGTTTTGAGTACAATTTCCTTGGTTGTTGCCAAATATTCATAATCACTTATAACATGTTCAAGAATGGGTTTTAAAGGATATGTTTCGGATTCAAAAAATAATTGTTCACTTTGCTCTAACGACCAGTGCAATACATTGTTTAATAAATGACTGGTGGATTCTGTTAAGGTAATTGCAGTGTTTGTGGTTTTTTTGATTCCCAATAAATCTTTTTCGGCTATGTGATCCAACAATTTTTCATGTTGTCGTTTTAACGCATTAACAGGAGATCTTAAATCATGGGAGACTACAGAAAATAGATAATCTTTGGTAGTGTTTGCGATATCCAATTGTTCTTTCTGTTCTGTAATCAATTTCTTTTTACCAATTAACAATTTGTAAAAATATCCCAGAACACCAATAAACAAGAGTAAGAGCGAACTCCCTATTATCAGACCGTTACGTTGCGTTTTTTGTCGTTTTATCTTTTCATCCTGTATCCGTATTTCTTGTTCCTTTTGTGCAATGGCAAGTTGCTTGTCTTTTTCGGTAAGCTCCCAGATCTTATCCCTGTTCCAGATAGAATCTTTCCATTTCCCGTATTCTATATAATAGGTTACACTTTCTTGATATCGTTTTCTGTTTTTTTCAACTACTGCCATATTTTTGGCTGTATTTTGTTTTAGCTCGATATCATGAAATAATGTAGCTAATTGGTAGCACTCTTTAAACAAGGCGATAGCTTCCTCGTCTTTATATTGACTATAATAAGCGTTGGCAAAATCCATTTTGGCTCTAATAATAAGAGCAGTATCCTGCTCCCTGATTAAAGCTAATTCCTTAGAAAAATAATGTTTTGTATTCGCATACTCTTTTTTATGTAGGTAAGAAATACCCAGATTATGGTAAGCAGTTTTTAATAAAAGTTCATTTTTAGAGCCATTATCTTGATCCAACCATTTCTTATAATAATGTATTGACTTATCATAATTTTCCAACCCTACATATATTCTCGCCAGTTTATGGTTTTTAAGCCCTGAAAATTTAAAATATTCAGAAATACTGTCCATGTTTTGGAGGGCTTTGGTGTACAAATCTTTGTCAATTGCGCTTACACCTTGGATATAATGTAGAATATCCCGTTGTTCTTGATATTTAGTGATTTCTAATGCTTTACCAGCATAGATATAACAAGAATCCAGCTTATGATTACGATAAAACGCTACAGCGTTACAAAAATCGGTAGCTACAACCTTCTCGTTGCAATAACCATCCAGATGATCATAAAATGAGTTGAGTTGACTATTTTTTCGAGATTGACCATGCATAAACGTATAGCCAAGAAGTACACACCATATGATAATCGTTTTATGCATTTTATTGTCCACTCGTTGCAATAGTAGTCACTGTACCTCTATCGGTTTCGGGATCTAAATTTTTATCATGTACTACAATACCTTCTACACTCTGCGTTCTTAGGGATGCGATTTTATAATCTATCTGAATATGGTACATATCAAATTCTGAGGGGATAGGATCTGTAGAATCATATACAATATTAAAATCTCGCGACATGACTAAACCACTTTCGGTATGTATAGTAGTCTTTACATCTGTAACTCCATTGTAATTAAAGAATATGGTCTTTTCTTCATTTAAAAACAAACCGCTACTGGTGTTTTTTACGGGATCTAGTTTAACGGGTAAAAATGAAATAATGTTAACAATATAATGTCTTTCTCCTTTGGGATTGGCATATATATTAGCTAAAGATTGTTGTGGGACTTCTGCCAGAGGAATAGGTTGAGCATTTATTTTGTTACAAAAATTAATTACGAAATCTAATCCGGCCAAAGTAATTTTATTTTCCATAGGGTATGTTTAATACGGTTATTACAATTAAAAAACGTTAAGAGTTTTAATAAACTAAAAAAGATAATTTTACAGACGTTTTCAGGACTATCAAATTATCACATTAAACATACAATAATTTCTCTGAATGCGTAAAATAATGGCTATATTTTATACTATTATTTGTGAAGAATGGATAGAAATGGTTTGGCTTTTTTGATGTAAAACAAAAAATAAAGATGAGTTCGGTATAATTCTAAATTATATTTCCAAAATAATATCTTTGCAACGCTATGACCAGAACACTTACTAAACAAGAATTACATAACCTTGCAATGAATATTGTAGGTGAAGAATTAGAAAAAAAAGGCTTCGAATTTATTGCAATTAATAGCACTTTGGGAAAACATCCTCAGTTTGTGTGTATTGATAAATCTAATCAAAGATATTTCGTGCTTGTTAAAGCAGTTTCGTATCCGGATAACCCTCATAATTATGATATTATCTGGATGGAGTCGTTTAAAAAACATGCTATAGAACAAGAAGCAAAAGTATTCTACGCAGGTGTTGGTTTACAAAATCCTGAAAACCCAAATAAACCAGTACTTTTAAACGAAGAATATATTTTGGAATATGCAGGGCTACAAACCATTGAAACTCATCTGAACTAAAATTATGATTCGAAAAATAGGTATAGTTGTATTAATAGGATTGTTTTTCTCATGTAAAAAGGAACCTAAATTACATCTTAATTACACTAATGGTAAAGCTTTCGGAACCACGTTTTCGGTTCAGTTTATAGATGATAAAGAGTATGATTTTTCAAGATCATATGATAGTTTGATCAATGTGATCAATAGATCAATGTCTACTTATAGTAAGGATTCTGATATATCGAGGATAAACTCTGGCGATACTACTGTAGTGATAGATGAACATTTTGTAAAAGTATTTGATGCTTCTAAAAGGATACATAAAGAAACAAATGGAGCTTTTGATCCTACAATTGGGATTTTGGTAAATGCATGGGATTTTGGACCAGAAGGAAAAATAGCCTCTTTAGATAGTCTTAAAATAGATAGTTTATTGCTCTCGGTTGGTTTACACAAAGTAATACTGAAAGAGAATAAAATTGTAAAAGATGACCCTAAAACATATATCGATTTTAATGCATTGGCAAAAGGATACGGAGTAGATGTTTTTGCTGAATTTTTTGAAAGCAAGGGGTTTAAGAATTACCTGGTTGAGATAGGAGGGGAGATTAGAGGTAAAGGAAGTAATGTGATTAAACAAAAACCCTGGCGAATTGGAGTAGAAGATCCTAACTTTGATGATACGCAATCCTATAGTAAAGTAATTTCATTACACGATGAAGCTATGGCGACTTCTGGTGGGTATAGAAAGTATAAAATTGATGAAAACGGAGAGCGATATATTCATATTTTGAATGCTAAAACTGGGTACCCATTAAAATCAAACCTTCTGGCAGTTTCTATTATTGCTAATACCTGTATGGAAGCAGATGCATATGCAACTGCATTAATGTCGATGGGATTAGAAGGTTCAAAAAAATTCTTAGAAACGCATCAGGAACTCAAAGCATTCTTTATTTATGAAGATCAAAATAAAGAATTAAAAACACTATCTGTAAATGGTTTTCCGGATAGTGACTCTAAACTTTAAGATACATAAAAAAAGCAGCTCGAAATGTTTCGAACTGCTTTGTGAAATAAATGACTTGTCTATTCCTAGTAAAATTGACGTAAAGCTTGTATATCTGAGTTACTGGGGCCGTAAGAAGTTCCATTTCTTCTACCGTACTCTATAGCATTAGTAAAAGGCCTGTTATCACTCCTTCTTACCATATCGTATCTTCCACCTCCTATAGACTTAGAAGGGTAAAGCATAATCGAAGCCCAATCAAAAGAAGTTAAATTTTGAGTGCCTTGAATACTTATATTTGGATTGTTTACATATGCAATGATGTGATTGTTTCGGTCTGATCTCTGGTGCTCGTGAGCAAGCCCCAAAGCATGTCCTAACTCATGAATTGCTACAGATACATAAGGGTCATTTGTAGAAAGATCTTGTGCCCCACCATACATCCCAAGGCGAGAATAATCTGCACCATTTGCTATTACTCGAATGTAGTTTCTATGCTGGCTAGGATTATAATATACAAATCGTACACCTAAACGATTAGCCCATACCCCAGCAGCCTGAATAATACTGTTTCTATTCTGACTCGGTACCCCTGGAGTAAATTGAATAGGGATTACACCATTGGTCCAACCTCTAACTCCATAAGGGATTGCTCCTTTGGCTGTAGGTACTGCTTCGTCAGTGATAACCACACCTTTTGGCAATAACATGTCTCCACCTAATACATAATCTCCCTGATCATTAATCTGATAATGAATTTTTTCAGAACCGATATACCCTTCTTTAAGTTCTCCCGCAGAAGATATTAAATGAGTATCAGCATTAGAAATAGCTAAATCATTCGAATTTAGATTTCCAAAATTGAATGAAGAATAATCAAAATTGGCATATTCTAATGTTTTTTCATCCATTTCTTCGGGAGTGGTCTCATCATTTTTAGTACATGATGTCGAAATTATGGTAGTTGCAGCAACCATAATCGCTAAAAATCTTTTGTTTGATTTCATTTTTGTTAAATTTTGTGTTAAAAAATTACGCTTATTGTGTTATCAAACAAATCTAAATGTTAGAGAAAAATTAAAATTTAACAAAAGTGTATATTTGATAGCACTTTTTGAGGAGCTTTTTAATTTTTTGTTAAATAATAAACAGTGCCAGGAAGAGGTGTGTAATTTCAATATAAAAACATGAATACCTAATAGAGGTCATTGGAGTTTTTTAGAACAAATTATCAAATAACTTTTGATATCTTATTCATCCTTAAAGCAATGTAATATAATTTACCTGTCTTTTTGACCTTAGTTATGGTTTATAACAAACAGGAAGAATTTCTCCTGGGGCAAGACAGTATTTTGTTACACACTCTTTTGATAAAATATTAGTGTAATCTACCTCATCAACTTTAAAACCAATAGCTCTTAATTTTTCGAAATAATCCCGACCATAAACCCTTACATGATCATATTGACCAAATATTCTGGCACGTTCCTGTGGATCTGTGATGCTGTTATCTTCAAAAGTTACATCTCTATTTAGATCCTGAGGAATTTGTAGAATTGCCATCCCGCCCGGTTTTAGCACCCTGAAAATTTCTTGCATAGCTGTAGTATCATCTGGGATATGTTCTAAAACATGATTGCAAAAGATAATGTCATATTCATTATCGATAAAAGGTAAATTGCATATATCAGCTTTTACATCTGCTAATGGAGAGTTAAGATCAGTAGTAGTATAATCAAGATGTTTTAAATTTCTAAACCTTTTATAAAATGCTTGTTCAGGAGCAAAATGTAATACTTTTGCAGGAGTAGTAAAAAATTCGGTTTCATGGGCTAGAAATAACCAGAGTAACCGATGGCGTTCTAATGATAAAGTCGAAGGAGAAAGTACATTATCTCTTTGTGTACCATATCCATAAGGCAAAAAACGAGAAAAACTTTTGCCATCAATTGGATCAGTATATGTGTTTCCTCGTAAAAATAATGATAATATCGGGCGTGCTATATAACTCAATCGAATCAATAGTGGCCTGGGGATCGTATTAAGTATTAATTTAAATAGTTTTTTCATTTTGAAAAGCTACACAATGCAGACTTTGAGTGCTAAAGAATATATACTATACAGTCAACACTTCTTGTCTAAAGGCATCTTCTTCATTAGATTCAATACCTAATGCCTGATAGATATATTTAAAGGTTGAAAGAATTTCAGGTTTTCCATCGATTATAGCCACATCATGCTCAAAATGAGCACTCGGTTTGCCATCCGCTGTAAGAATAGTCCAGCCGTCTTGTAGTTGTTTGATACGATGGGTTCCCATATTTGTCATAGGTTCTATAGCAACGACCATACCTTCAATAAATTTTTTCCCTTTACCACGACGTCCATAATTAGGCATCTCGGGATCTTCATGCATTTTTCGACCCAAACCATGACCCACTAATTCTCTAACCACTCCATAACCAGCTTCTTCGGTGAACTTCTGGATTGCATACCCAACATCACCAACTCGTTTTCCAACTTTAAACTCAGCAATCCCAACGTATAGAGATTCTTTAGTAATGCGAAGTAAACGTTCTACTTCTTCTGATACTTCACCTACAGGAAATGTATATGCATGATCTCCATAAAAATCATTTTTAATAGCACCGCAATCAATAGATATAATATCACCTTCTTCTAATGGAGTGTTATTTGGGATCCCATGAACCACTTGAGCATTAGGACTCATACATAAGGTATTTGGGAAATCGTACAATCCCAAAAAACCAGGAATTGCACCATGATCTCTAATAAATTCTTCTGCAAGTTTATCTAACTGTAGCGTAGTTACCCCAGGTTTAACTTCAGGGGCTAACATCCCTAATGTTTTAGATACAATTAATGCACTTTCTCGCATTAATTCTATTTCTTCACGTGTTTTAGTAATAATCATATGTAAACAATTCCTTGATAAAAGAAGGCAAATTTACAAAGAATAATGCTTGTTCTGTTCAACAGCACCCTCTATTTTGATGTTTCACTTTTTTACGCTATTGATTAGCGTACTTTTAAGTGGTTTTTAATGTAAATGAAGTAGTTAGGCCTACGCAAAAATTTCGAGGTAACTTATCCACTCCAAAAATTGCTCTTGTGTGTGTACCTTTTTCTTCTAGTACCTTAATAAATAGATCTGAAGCCCCATTTACTACAATAGGAGAATCGTCCCAATGAGCACCCGATTGAAAGTAAGCATCAATATGATTGAGCCCTTCAATAGCATCAAAGCCAATTTTTTTATCTATCTGGGCAAGAACATTAAGAGCACATAATTTCATAGCTTCATATCCTTGATCCGTTGTTATGGTATTTCCTAATCTGCCTTGATATAAGTATTCACCATTTTGAATAGGAAATTGGATAGCTACATAGGCAATATTACCTCTTGTATTTACAGATACATAAGACCCTCCTGGGACAGATATTTCTGGTAATTGGAGTCCAAGTGTGTTTAATTTCTCTTTTGGTGTCATCGAATTATTTAATCTTCGTAAGAATGTTTATAAGGTTGTTCAGAAACAATTGCCAATATATCTTTTTCGAGGGTTTCTCTTGCAAATTCTACATAACGCCCTATTTCTTCTCCATTTTTATAAAAGATAAAAGTTGGCACTCGCATGATGTCTAAATCTTTTTCAAAACCTTTGGGAGTATCTTTTGATCTTGTTACTGTTATTAATTCCAGATTTTTATAACTAAAATTAGAAGCGTCCAGTATTTTATAAAATGTGGGAGTTTCTCTTTTACTGTCACTACACCAGGTGCCCATAAAAGCTTTAATCGTAATATTTTTTAGGTATGGAGATAATTTCTCTACAGTTCTGGTATCGACAGTATAATTTTTGTAATTAGTATTAAACCAATTTCCATATGGCTTTTGTTCTAACGCTTTTCGATCTTGTTTGCCTACTAAAAAATCTGATTTAGAGCTGTTTTTCTTTTCAGTTGAAACTTGCTGTTGCTTACTTTTCGTTAGTTCAGCATTAGAATTTTTATCATTTGTAGCAGTAGAAGTACTTCCACAAGAAAAAAGAAAACCGGTAATGGTAATAGCTAAAAAAAATATTTTTTTCATTTTGATCCACAATTGTTTGCTCTGCCAATATATATAAATTCTAATGCTTGATCCAATGATTTGATACTAGTTTAACAAATAATGAAATATCGACGCAGCGTTTTTATTTTTTCGGGGTTTAATAGATAGAAAACAAAGATAATATTCACTTAAAAAAAGAAAACCATGAAAAAATTATTGATTTGTGCCCTGATTTTTGGCCTAGTAGTGAGTTGTACTAAAAATGATGTTGATGATAGTGTTTCTGAACAAAATAATAAAGAAACATTTGAATTGAGTAAAACCGTGAACCTGGCTATGGATGATTTTGGGAAAATTTCGGAACAGGCTTCTTTAGATCTTAAAAACTCCTCTAAAAATAGTAAAGGTACCTGTTTCTCTATCGAATTATTAATTCCTTATCAGGAAAAACCTATTCCGGGTTTTTTGGGATATGATCATTACAGTAAGATGATTTTAAATGATACAGGAGACCAATGCCAATTTGACGATTGGACAGGTAGTTTAGAATACTATGTAGCCGAAGATTTACCATCTAAGTTTAAGGACTCTGCAGTGTTTAAAAATGTGCAATACGATCGGGGATATATTTTTGATGGGTATAGAGTAGCTCAAAAAAATGAAGAACAAAGCACCGATGATATTCCGGTATTTGATGTAAAAATAGATGGAGTTATTACAGCTCCTGATGGAGAAACATATCAGTATACAACGAATAGAAATTTTTCTTTTCAAAACCGATATACAGAACAAGGGGTTATTACTTTAAAAGAATCCTCTTCATTAGAAAACCTACAAAAACCTTTCTTTATAAAATCAAAATCTGTTGATGGATCTCCAATAGTATATAAAGCAGCATGTTTTGAAGGATTGAGCTTCCTTAAATATCCTGTGCAGGGATCACAAGATTATTCTAGTAATTTTGGAGTTAATTTTAATATTAATTTTGGCGACGGAACCTGTGATCGTGAGGTTATACTTACTTCTATAGAAGGGACGATAACTTTTGACCTTTAAATAATATATGTTAAGTTTAAAAAACCGGCCTATAAAATGTTTTATAGGCCGGTTTTTAATATACAAACAATAAGGTGTTTATAGTATAGAAAGCACTAATGACCAGAAGCATTAGAATATCTTTTTAGAGTTGTAAAGAAGATTGTTTATCTGGTACTGCAAATGTTATATGTCTTTTTAATTTGCACAATTACCTTCTCCTATAAGTATAAAAATCTCGCCTTCCTTTTCTATTTTTACGTTGAATTTCTTAGCTAATTCACTCAATACTTTTTCGGTAGTTGCATTGCTAAAAGATCCCGTGTATTTACAATCGAGTAGAGGACTGCGTTTTAATCTAATTTTGGCGTCAAAATTTTCTCCCAAATCACTTATAATTTGATTCACACTAACATTTTTATAATGTAAAACACTAGTTCTCCAGGCAAATTGATTTGGAGATCTTTTAAGAAGCATAATACCTTGGGGGTTGACATTAAAACTTTGTCCCGCAACTACATTTTGTTTTTTACCAGTTGTACGATGAATTATTTCTGCAGAACCTTCAATAAGCGTGATATAATCGGCATCTTTTTCTACAGATATTGCAAAAGAATTTCCGCTAACCTGAACATTACAATAGTTTCCGTGTATCACGAATGGTTTTGATTCATTTTTCTGTATTGAAAAGAATAAAGTACCAACAAGATCAACTCTTCTATAGCTTTGTATCGAAGTATTAAAATTAACTTTGCTATTTTTTCTCATTACCATCGTACTCGAATCGGGAAGCTTAATATACTTGGTGTTTTTTGTTGAAGCATATTTTTCTGAAGCGATATAGGATACCCCAATAAATCCTTTTTCGTTACTTTCTTCGTCTGGCTCTAAAATGGTAGAGTCTATAGAAAAAGTTTCTGTTTTAGAAGTTTTTACAGGTTTATCTTCTGTATTCGATTCTACAGGTTTGATTTCAATAATTTCTGGTTGCTCTTCTATTTGAATTGTGGTTTGAACATTTTTTGGTTCGACAGAATCGATATTTTCCTGGTGTGAAGGAGTGATCTCGGTATTTTCAGGAGTCGTGTCATTCATTACATAATACAGAATGAATATAGCGCAAAGTAATATGGCAATAACAGTTATTTCATACCAAGGTATATAATTACGCTTAATCTTTTCTTTCTGTACTGCATTGTATATGTCATCAAACCTATCCTTCGATGGTATAATCGAATCACTTTTAAATTTTGCTTGTAAAAGCGGTTTTAAAAGGTCTTTATCATCTTTCATTTGTTACTCATTTAGGTTTTAAACGTTAAAACTTTACAACTCCATTATTCCTCATACGCTCTAATAGCTTCTTTCTTGCTCTGGTATAGTTAGATCTTGATGTGCTTTCTTTAATATTAAGCATTTCTCCTATTTCTTTATGAGAATATCCTTCGATGGCATAGAGATTTAGAACATAGCGATACTGTTCGGGTAAATCACTAATAAAGGTTCGTAACCTCTCTATCGATATTTCCTTAGATAGATAGTCTTTTTCAGGCTCTTCTAGTTCCTGTATCTCATTTTTGTTGATGAAATCTTCATGATCTACATGAATCGTTTTTTTCATTTTATGCCAATGATCAATAGCGCAATTCACAACAATTCTTTCAATCCAACTTCCCAGCATTCCTTTATGGCGGTATTTTTGAATACTTTTAAAAACTTTAATAAAAGCTTCTTGTACAATGTCTTCTGCATCAGATTGATTTACACAATAGCGAAGACCCACCGCAATCATTCGCGGTGCAAAAGTATTGTATATTTTTTCCATGGCATCCCGATTACCCTTTTTACAGGCTTTTACTAGTCTGTCTTGTTCTTTTTTATTCATGAATAAGGGTTAGTGCTTAACTCATATAATGTATAACCAAGAATATTGGGTTTCGCTGCGTACTAATTATACTTTTTTTATCTACATAAAAACATATAATCTATGTTAAGGTAACAAAAGAATTTTGAAAAATAAAAAGACAGAAAAACACGAGTCGCATAAAAGCACTCTTTTATGCGACTTGTTTCAAAAAAAGAAATTATTCTTTAGTGTATTTTTGAATATTATTTTAGTAATGAATCTTGTGTCATAGCCTTAGGTTTTTCTATTCCCATAAGATCAAGAATGGTTGGAGCGATATCTCCTAAAACTCCATCATTTATTTGTATCTGGTCACTATCAATTAAGATAAAAGGAACGGGATTAGTTGTGTGGGCTGTATGTGGTGTGCCATCTGGATTAATCATAGTTTCGCAATTACCATGATCTGCAATCAGAATGGTAGAATATTGATTATCTAGAGCAGTGGTTACTATATCTTTTACACATTGATCTACAGCTTCACAAGCTTTAATAGCAGCTTCCATTACTCCTGTATGCCCTACCATATCACCATTTGCAAAGTTTAAACATACAAAATTAACATCGCCTTTTTGTAGTTCTGGTACCAAAGCATCTCTTAATTCAAAAGCACTCATTTCGGGTTTAAGATCATATGTTGCTACCTTTGGAGAATTTCTTAATATTCTGGATTCTCCTTTAAAAGGTTCTTCTTGTCCTCCAGAAAAAAAGAAGGTAACGTGAGGATATTTTTCTGTTTCAGCAATCCTAATTTGAGTTTTACCGGCTTTAGAAATGATTTCTCCAAGAGTTTCGGTAATATTATCTTTATTATAAATAACATTAATACCTTCAAAGTTTTCATCATAGTTGGTCATTGTAACATAATGTAAAGAAAGCTTGTGGGTATTATACTCGTGCATATCTTTTTGAGAAAGCATTTCGGTTAACTCTCTGCCTCGATCTGTTCTGAAATTAAAGAAAATTACAACATCCTCATCGTTTATGGTAGCGACCGAAACTCCATTTTCTTGTAGTATAATCGGTTTGATAAATTCGTCGGTAATGTCGTTGTCGTAACTATTCTGAATACTGTCGAGGGCATCAATACTAGATTCTCCAATACCATTTACCAAAAGATCATAGGCTAATTTAACACGCTCCCATCTTTTGTCTCTATCCATAGCATAATATCTTCCTATGATAGAGGCTAGTTTACCTGTGGTTTTGGACATATAATCCTGGATATTTTTGATGTGCGTTTTACCAGACTTCGGATCTACATCACGACCATCGGTAAATGCATGAAGGAAAACATCTTTTAATTCATAAGAGTGAGCTGCGTCAAGTAATCCTTTAATATGATCGATATGAGAGTGAACTCCACCATCACTTACCAGGCCCAGTAAATGAACATTTTTATTTTCTTTTTTTGCATAGCGAAAAGCATCCAGAAGAACGGATTCTTCTTTTAAAGTGTTGTTTTTAACTGCTATATTGATTTTGGCCAAATCCTGATATACAATTCTACCAGCTCCAAGATTCATATGACCAACCTCACTGTTTCCCATTTGCCCATCTGGCAAACCTACATGAAGTCCGTCTGTACGTAAAGAAGCATTAGGGTAGTGAGTGTATAAACTATCGATATACGGAGTGTTTGCATGATCAATTGCAGATACTTTAGGATCGGGTGATGTTCCCCATCCATCCAGGATCATCAGGATTATTTTTTTGTTCATAATGTATTCTTAATTAAGGTTTTTGGTTGGTTATTTTTTGAGCCTAAAATCTCAAAAAAATGAAATAAGAAACAAAGTTACAACTTCGCCCACAAGCACACAAAAAGCTTATGTTATTCCTATGTGATTTATACCTTTTTGTAATATTAACTGACACGTGGTTTTTGTGAAATTATTAACGAATTCATGTAGGGAAGGTTAAAAGTAAGTTATTCTTAAAATCACGATGTTTTTTGTGAGAATAATGTAATTCATTTGCACCGTCAAATTTTGACATAGCGCAAATCAATAATGAACTTATAAAGATAAAAAAAATGAAAAAGCTATCAATTTTAGTAATGTGTATGACGGTTGGTCTGGTTTTAGCAAACGATCCGGTGAAAAACCTTAATGCATATAAGGTTGCAAAAACAGAAATTATTAATGTATCTCCTTTTTGCATTTCAATCGCTAAAGGCGACTATGAAATGGTTAAAAAAATGGTCGAATTAGGGAGCGAAGTGAATAAATTTTCAGAAGGTATGACACCTCTTATGTATGCTGCTCGTTATAATCGATTAGAGATCATAAAACTTTTGGTTGCTAATGGAGCAAAAATCAATATTAAAAATGCGAAAGGCTATAATGCAATAAAATATGCAGAATTATCTGGAGCCAAAGAAGCTGCGGTCTTGTTATTAGAGCTTAAGAAAAAATAATTACTCAGAATTAGTTTTTAAACCGATATAAATCCCGTCTATCATTTTTATAATGGTAGGCGGGTTTATTGTATAGAAATGTATCGTTTTTATCAAAATATTTGTTACAAGAAAGTTAAAATCCTGTTATTTGGCAAGAGTAGGTGTAACATGTTGCCGATTCTAAGGTCGTACTATATATAAGTCAATCAAATAAACTTAAATCAATTTCATCATGAAAAAAACAGTTTTAGCAACCTTATTGGTTATGTGTATTACTTCTGTAAGTTTAGCTGCAGAAACAAATGTGACTACTACTAGTCATAATTACGATCTTACGGCATATAAGACAAGTCCGTTTTGTATGGCCATTGTAAAAGGAGATTTAGAAACGGTAAAAAAATTAATTGAATTCGGCAGTGACGTTAATGAAAAATCTGACGGAATGACACCGCTTATGTATGCTGCGCGATATAACCGTGCAGATATTATTAAACTGCTTGTAAAAAATGGAGCAAATATCAAAGCTAAAAATAGCAAAGGCTATACAGCAATGAAATTTGCAAAGCAATCTAATGCTAAAGATGCAGTAGCTCTTTTAGAGAAATTGTCATAAGTATTGAAGCCATTGCTTGTTGATATGAACAGGCAATGGTTTTTTTATTGTACACTACTATATTCTCGTATTGCCTCTTTGATTTTTTCTATACGATTTTCAGGATCAGGGTGGGAACTTTGAAATTCGGGAACACGGTTAGACCCGGCAGCAGCTTTTAGAATTTTCATTACGCCAATCATTTCTTCAGGATTATAACCCGAATTGATCATAAACAAAACGCCTAGTTTATCACTTTCCAATTCATCACCACGGCCATTTTTTAATAAAACATTTTGTCCGATACCATTTACGATCCCTCCAGCATCTGCACCAACTGATGCCCCGGTAGATATCGTTTTCCAGAATTCATGCTCTGCTATTCTTTCTGCAGAATGTCGTCCTAGTACATGACCGATTTCATGACCCAATACACCAGCAACCTGGTCTTCATTTTGTAATTTGGATAATAAAGCATAGGTTATAAATATTTGCCCTCCTGGTAATGCAAAAGCATTAATGGTATTGGGATCGGCTAACAAATGAAATTCATATTTGTAAGGAGTTTGTTTTGCCATACTCGAATTAACTAATTTGTTTCCAACCATATCGATATAGCTTTGCAATTTTTGATCCGGGTATAATCCTCCATGTTGTTGGGCCATTTCAGGAGCACTTTGTAGTCCAATAGCGATTTCCTGATCACTTGTCATATTAATATTTTGTACTCTATCGGTATATGGGTTTAGCGTTTTATTATTACATTTTTTAAAAAATGCAAAAGCTATAATTGCTAAACCTATTAATATTCTGATTTTTAAGCCGCCACGTCTCATGATAAACTAAATTTTAATATCAAAAAGCTTAAAGTTAATAAATATAAAAGTTGCTTACTAATAAAATGCAAAAAACACTTTTTAGTAAGCAACCACTAGAGGTACCGTTCTTAGTTAAAGAACAAGATTAGTGCTAACCTTGCATAGTTGAGTTTGCAGAGTTTAGCGGTAAAAAATTTGTGTATAGTAGTATCTGCCACTTTCATCTTTTATTGCAGCAATACCAGTATGGGTGTAATTACCTTCAATATTTTTTCTATGGCCTTCGCTATTAATCCATCCGTCTACAACACTTTGGGCATCGGGATAAAAACTAGCTACATTTTCTGCCATCCCTGTGGCATTTTCCTTTTCTCGTAAAGTGTCAAATTTAGCATCGAAATTATCATGATTAATAGTACCTTTAGAAATCATATACCGTGTATGATCAGCAGCTAATTCCTCGGCAGTTGTATTTTTTGCCAATGCCTCTAGTCCCTTAGTTTGTCGATATTCATTTACCAATTTTAGTATTTCGTCTGTAATCGAAACTTCACTTGGAGTTTCTGTAATGGTATTATCGTCGTCATCCTTAGAACAAGAAAAAGCAGTGCATAAAAGCACAAAAACACAAAAGTATTTAATTAAAGAAGTTTTCATTAGTATGGGGTCTTTATTTTAATAAATAACTAAAATAGTATAATTTTAGTATATAGAACTTATCTTGATTTTTTTGATTCAATCGAAAAAGAAGAATTTCACATATTGTATTAGGATACTACGGAATAGTAAAAGGGTGATTTTGAGTAAAAAGGAACATTTTTATGAGAAACTATAAAAATAACACGAATTTTATATTACTATAATAATTCAGGGTTAATGTCTGATATGTTCTCTGCAATATATTGTGTGATGAACTCTTCTGAGAAAAAGTTACTACCAAGCAGATTTGCCTTTTTTAACTCTTCGGCAATGTCGAGTTTTTGATATGATTTTAACATAGGAATAGAAAGTGGGGCATACGAATAGTGCCAGGGTTCATATTTAAAACCTTTTCTGTTTTCTTTATCCGTATATACAAGGTAGAAACCAAAAGAGTTTGCATGTATATCCATCCATTCTTTAAACTTGCAAAACGGGCCATCTCCTTCAAAATTCTTGGCAAGAAGTAATCCTTTGGGTTGTGGAGCATTACCATCTACAATATCTAAATCGGTACCCCAATGATGTCTTGAGGTACCAGGAATAGTAGAATATTCTATAATTTTTTGTATTGCTTTAATAGGGGGTAACCCTTCTTTTGTAAACTTTTTGTATTTACGTTCCCAGATTCGATTTTGGTGCGCATAGTTTCTATAGCTGGAAACAACTTTTATTTTGAATCCACTTTTTGATGCTTCAGTCTTCATTTTAAGAAAAGCTTCATATGCATCTTTTCGTAGCTTATATCCATCACCAAAAAGTGATGGATTACTTTTTCCCATAAGATCATCTTTAGAAAACTCTGAAGGAAGTATAGAAAATGATGATAATGAAACTCCAATCATTCCCAGGGTACTAATACCAATAAAATCTCTTCTTACCATAGGGATCTGATTATAATTATATCATTTTGGATCATTATTCCAGAATTCCATCTATAATACCGTACTCTATTGATTCTTGAGCATCCATCCAATAATCACGATTAAAATCCTTCAATACTTTCTCAACATCTTGTCCGCAATTATCAGCAAGGATTTGAGCACTAAGTTCTTTGGTCTTAAGGATTTCTGCAGCCTGGATTTCTATGTTAGAAGCTTGTCCTCTGGCACCACCACTTGGTTGATGAATCATCACTTTTGCATGAGGTTGTATAAATCTTCGACCTTTTTCACCAACACTTAGAAGAATTGATCCCATAGAAGCAGCTAATCCTGTGCAAATAGTAGAAACCGGACTTTTTAAACTTTTTATAGTATCATACATTGCAAACCCTGATGTAACATATCCTCCGGGACTATTAATATATAGTTTGATTTCTTTGTCGCTTATCATATCCAGATACATGAGTCTGTCGATTACATGTTTAGCCGACTTGTCATCTACCTGTCCCCAAAGAAATACACTACGTTCCTCCAGAAATTTTTTGTCGATCAGATCTTGTGTTTTTCCTGATTTTTCTTTCATCTTTATATTTTTTGTTCTTTTTAACTTGTTTGTAATACTAAAAAGGATGCTATACAAAGCCAATAAAACAATAGAATTGGTATATTCTTTCTTTTTTAAGAATTCTTTACATCTTTGAGATAAATGTATAATTATTTTTGCAGAAAAACATCATATGGATTTAGCATTTCACAAAATTTTAAAAGAGGACTTTGATATTATTTTACCATTACTTCAGAAATTGATGAATAATCAATTTTCTGATACTGTTTTAACAGAAAGGTTTGATGAAATGTTTGAGCAAAATTATGAATGCTGGGGAGTGTATTTGGATGAAAAACTAATAGGATTTTTTGGATTATGGTTTATGACACGTCATTATGTTGGGAGATCATGCGAACCAGATCACGTATATATTGATGAAGAGAATAGGGGTAAAGGAATAGGGAAGAAAGTATTTAACTGGATTTATGAATATGCAAGGAGTAGGGGGTGTGAGGCTTCTGAATTAAATAGTTATGTGGTAAATTATCCTTCGCATAAATTCTACCTTAATGAAGGATATGAAATATGGGCACATCATTTTGTGAAAAAGTTATAGAATTTTGATGAAAATGCTTTTGTGTAACCTACAATTATTATCGGGGGCCAATAGCTATAAAGGAAAAATATGAATCTTCAAATGTATAGGAGTCATTGTCAATTGTGCTAATGGTACACTGGGTTGTTGATATCTGAGATATATTTAAAATATTATCATCAAGAACTCCTGTAACATCTCCTGGAGTTGCTGTTAAACTTGGAGTTCCTGTAAAAGCTGTAGTGAAATTAATAGTATATCTTCCTGTACCGATTTTGGTAATAGTAAAACCAGTTCCCTGGGCAATACTACCATTTGCATTTACATTTCCTCTCATCATTCGCAAAGTTTCTTCTCCTTCTACTGTGTTAGAAGAAGATGATGCATTTGGACTTATTTGCTGCCAATTAGTGCCATCACTTTTTATCCATAACACAGATTCACTTGTAATAATGGCTTGGTTTGAATTGGTAAGATCACGATACGTGCTAATAGTTCTGTTGGCATTAGTACTATTTTTTAGGATGTAGATTCTGCCTTCACAAGTATTGGCATTTGGTAGTGTTATGCTGTGGGCTCCTGTAATGTGTATAGTATGATGATTCTCAGTTAATGTTAGATTTCCAGTAGTGCTAATTATCGAAGTCGAAAAAGACCCTTCCAGTTGTAAAGTAGAGTTTGCAACATTAAATCCTGTGCTAGGATCATCATATCCAGTATCTACAGCAACTTCTTGCGGGTTTAAATTAATACCAAATCTTGTGGTTGCATCGGCAGTATTGTTGCTTCCTTGTACTCTAAAAAGCTCTCGATGAAATTGACCACGTCTATAATCGTATCGTTTAAATACAATAGGTTCACTACCATCATCACCAATAATGAATTCTAATTTCCCATCATTTGCAGGCCCTGCAGAACCTATTTCAAACAGGTCTGTTCCTCCCGTACTTCCTTTTAGTCTAAAACTTCCATTTGTTGTTGTAAAGAACATTGGTTTGTAAAAAGAAGCACCTGCGGCTGTAAATTGTAATGCAGATGTAGTACCATCCCCGTTGATATTAACCAAAGGTTGATCATTATCTGTGTAATCAGGAAAAGCTTGTGTTAATCCTAAAGTTTGTCTTCTTCCAAACTGTAATAAAGGTAAATTGTTAGATCGAATTTCCATTTTTACATCATCGATATGACCTAAAAAAGATGTGGCGGGTAAGCCCGTATTACCATCTACTAACCAATTATCATTAGTAGTTGCTACCCAATTTGTACCATCAAAAACAAAGATTTTGCTTTCTTCAAGGTTGTATAGAATTGATCCTGTAGCTGCAGCGGTTACACCATTCATTTCTGCGTTTGTAGCAGCAGTTGGAAGACCCATAACAGAAAACTCATCGATCTGAGAAAAAATAACTCCAGGTAGAATGAGTAAAATAATAAGTAATGTTTTCTTCATTTAATACTAATTTTTTAATTAGTAACACCTCTAAAAATGACTTTATATAACCTTGAAGTTAACTATTTATTATTTTATGAGGTTCCTGAATTTACATTTTTTGAGAGTAAGACTTTTTTATTCGACAAAAATGATAGTGTATTAGTGATCTAGAAAATCATGATTTTCTAGATCATTATTCTAAACATTGATGTAAAGATATCCAGAACGATCTTTCTGACCTTCAATTTTCAGGATATAATAATAGGTACCTACAGGTAATTGTTCATCCTGGGCAATTGTAGCTCTACCTTCCGAGTAACCACCCCATGAGTTGTCATATCCTTTTTTACGATACACTTCAACTCCCCATCTGTTATAAATTATTACTTCATTGTTTGAAAATTGCTCAATCCCCTGAATGATAAAAGTATCATTAACTCCATCACCATTAGGAGAAACTGCTGTAAATATTTCCAGATCACCGTCTAATATGATATCAGAAGAACCAAACGTAAGAACAACATAGTTATCAGGGATCATTAATTCTGAAGTGATTTCTCCACTATTTAAATCTCCAGAGGCAGCAAAGTTTCCTAAACTTACCCACTGTTGTAAATTTCTATCCCATCCTACAACTCTAAGATCTTCTAACTCATCAACAAGAGTAGGTATATTACTATTGTCATCCCAGGTAAGAGTTACCCTGGTTTCTACATCTCCGTCAAGATCCCAAAATTCAAAAGAGCTAACACCAAATAATACATTACTGAAATTATCGGTATTAAAGCTGGTAGAGAAAAAATTAGGAGAGTTTGGATTTTCAAAGAAATACGCACCTCGTGCTGTATTTACCGCTGCCTGATTTTCGATACGCATAGGACGTAATCTAAAATCATCTCCAATAGGGAAAGAAAAATCTAATACTCCGGTAATAGAAGAATATCCATCTACATATCGATCATCATTTTCACCTAAATAAGGAGCATCATTTATATAATCTAAAGAAACATTACGTCTATCTCTGGGAGTTTGTACCCTTCCGTTTATAAATTCCTGAAAGTTTGTTACACCAACAGCAACATCCAATAGCAGATCATCTACAACATCAATTTCCATATTATGAAAAATAGGACGGTTGTCACCAGATACATTAAGACTACCTGAAGGATTGTAAAATCCTGCAAGACCTAAATTTTGGTCAAACGTACCATCGTTAATTAAATCAGTGTGGAAACCAACTTCACCTTGATCGTGAATTTGAATATTCCCGTAGTTATGAAAAGCTTGTTGAGCTATAGTAACTTGGGCCAGAAGGCATACGACAATAAAAAATATTCTATCCATAGTTATATTGGGGTAATACTGTTTTACGGTTTAACAGTAAATATGTTATGGCAAATATATTCTTTTTCAGCAAATTACACTACTTTTTCACGATAAAATGCAATTATTTATCGGTGAAATGCATTTTTGGTTCGATTAAAGGTATGGTTTTGTTGAAAAGTTACATATTCCTAAAAAAATAAACATTTTGACAAAACAAACATAAGAAAATAAATTGACGTAGAAATTTTGCTGAATTAATACGAATACCATTAATACGATTTGAATTATATGGTATTTGTTATAATTTTTTGATGTTTTGCTTTGAGGTTGATAATGAATTTGATTTTTTTCTTTGGGGTATTTAAGTGGTAATTTTAAAAATCAGTATATAATCATTAAAAAGGCAATGGGGTGTTTTTTTCATAAAGATTTGACAAATATGTGTTTAACAATCATTAGGATTATGTATTAAGATAAATCAAATACGGGGTAATAAATACATTTAACCTAATTTTAAATATTTTTTTATAAAATTGCTAATTTGGATTTACTCTATATGTAATTCTTCTATTAGTTATCACAGTTTTGGCTCCTATAGGGAAGGTGTTAGAAAACTCGGATGTGCTATTTGATAATGTTGCAGTTGCGGTTATCAATGTTCCTACGGGATAAGGTGAGGCTAATATAATTTCAAAGGAGAAACGATTTGTGGTATCTGCATTTCCATCGGGATCCGAGTATGATGAAGTCCCAGAAGCCTGATCCGAACCACTTCCTTCTACTGCAGAACCAAGATATACTTGTCCCTCACCATAATCTTGGGCTAATCCCAATTGATTATCACCAGTACTAGCCGTTCCTTGAGAGATATCTGTAACAAAAAATTCTAATGTAGCACCAGGCCTGCTCCAACCACTTACTCTTAATCTATTTCCTGTAATTACGATAGATTCAAATATAGGAAAATTAAGACTTCCATTAGGCCCTGTATCACTATCGTTAGTATCATTTATAGTTACACCATCACCTACAGGATTACCAGTAGTTGCTTGATCTATGTCAATACCCAGAGCAGGGCTAGACGTACCATTATTGTATATAGAGTTTTGAGAAATTAAATTTCCCGAAGTATTACCTCCTGTTATTACAATACCTGCGCCTCCATTATTGGCAATAATATTTGAAATTATTGAGGAATTATTTCCTTCTAATCGTATTCCTGCGTTTTCTATACTTCCAGAGCATGAGCCTCCATGCTGTCCAGAATTTTGAATAGTATTTTCTGTAATAGATATATTTCCTGAGATTCCAGCACCGTCAATTCCCATTGCTGCAGAATTTTCTATCAAATTTTGTTGTATTGTAACACCACTTCCTGATTGAATTGTAATATTGTCATTACATGCAGCAAGACCATTAGAAGCAATTTGATTGTCTTCGATAGTAGTTGATGTTCCTCCATTAATTAAGATTCCGGCATCAGTATTTGATGCAATATAATTACCTGAAATAGTTGAAGTCCCGCCTGTTATTTCAATTCCATAATTTATGTTTCCAGACGATATACCATCTCCATTTACTCCAATAAGGTTTCCGTCTATAGTAGAAGAACCTGATTCTAATATAATACCAGAATTATTTCCTGCATAAATTGAAATACCTCTTATAACGGTATTGTTTCCTTGTATATGAAGAACATCTCCATTGTTTCTATGTATCTGAACCTCAGGTAGATCATAATTAGGTAATGTATTTCCTGATACTCCTACGGTACTTCCTCCGCTTCCAATAGTACCGGTATTTGTATTAGAATATGCAGTTTGTGTTCTGGCGTCTATGTGTGTATTGGCATCTGTAATAGTCGAAAGGTTACTACCATTACCAATAGTAATGTCGAAATATCCATTAACGAAATTTATATCCGCAGCTCTACCTAATGCATCACCAGTTGGAGGAATCATAAAAACAGATGTATCTTCTCCTGCTGCAGGATTAAAAATACTATTAGTCTCAATATCCAATCCTGTTTCATCTAAATTGTTAGAATTTACAATAAACTGTTCCAATGACCCTTGGCCATCCTCGTTGGTGTTTACTATCGTATTAAAATTAAAACCAAAATCCATACCAACAACTCCTTCGCTAAGTATGGTTATTGAGGATATACTTTGTGCACCAATTAAAGTACCGGCTGCAACATCTTGTTGAGATGGGGCTGCACCTCCTATTTCTGTAGTAACATCTGTAAAGACAGTTGCAGCATAATTTCTTCTGTATGTTTGGACAGGATAGCATGTTGTACAAGCAGCTCCACCACCTCTGGTAGATCTAACAGTACTGTTAACCACTCTCACACTATACGTACCATTTTGCATACCTCCAATAGAATATTGCCCATTGGTATCAGTAGTAGTAGATTCAACAAATGTTCCGGTGTTATCATAAAGCTCTACAGTAGCTCCAACTATTGGCGCTCCTGATGAAGTTGCCAGGTTTCTGCCATTTCCACCGCCATAATTTATATCTTCAAAAACATTACCAATAATAAGGTTACTAGGAACTTTAAGTAATACTGCATTAGAGATCACAAAATCCTGACCCACACCTACATTTGTAGTTACTGTAGATTCACCAGGACCTATAAAAGCAGAAATATCATAGGTGTCTAAGTCTAGACCTAGAGTAGTTCTATTAACAACAGGACCAACAGTGTTGTCATATACTGTAGAGTTAAATGGATTTCCTCCTGTTTGCCCTCCATCTCCCGATAATGTAAATGTACCCGAACCTGTAGTTACGGTGAGAGATTCATTATTTGCTAATCCCTGATCACCTTCCCAAGAAAGTATAGTAGTTTTAGAACCAGAAGCTCCTATGGCAAAAAAACCAGTTAGATTATAACTATTACTATTATTTTGCTGGCCATCAAAACCATTATATAGATTAATACTTACAGCAGGTAGGGCAGGAGCAGTATAAAATATCATTAAACTCCAGCCTCCTAGTACCACTGTGCTAGAACAATATGGCTCTCCATTATCAATGGTAAGGTTAGAAAAATCAAATGTATTTGTAGAAAGGTTAGGTATACCTTGTATTAGCGTGGTAACATCACTCGTCATTCCATATAAACTTGCACCTCCAAAAGTAGAACTTCTGATAATACTTGCGTTTACAGTTTGTCCTTCAAAAGTTATCGATTCATCTGGCGAAGCCGAAGAATGTGCCCAGAAAAGATAGGCTTTTTCGATAGTAGCGCCAACAGGTATAGTAGTAGTTAATGTTGTTCCGGTGGTAGCACCAATAATACTACATTCATTAACAGTACTGTTTCTAAACGAATCTCCAGTAACGGCATAATCATAATACCCATTAAATTCATCAAAAAGTGTTAAGGGTACATTTGCCTGTATAGGAGTATCACCAGGATCATCAATAATTGTTGCTATTGCATTATCTAAAGTAACAGAGGGATCACTGGGATTAGACAAAATCAAGTTAAATGTTTCGTTAACTTCGATATACGTATTATCTACAATGGTAACAACCACATTAATAATTTCTCCAGTAGTACCCGAAAAATTGAGAGTAGAGGAAGTAGTGATATAATCTAATCCAGCAATTGCAGTATTATCTGTTGTCGTATAATCTACAGAAAAAGGGCCTGTATTTGATCCAATTTGGGTAACTTGAAAAGTTGCTGTTCCTGCATTTTCATTAACAGAAATATCAGCAATGCTAATCCCTGTATCATTATCTTGAATAGTAATTTCACCTTGTGGATCCCCGATGGTAACTAATGGACTACTGGCAGCTCCTAAGTTTACAAAAAAGTTATGATCTGTTTCTAGATCAGAATCATCAACAATAGGAATAGTGATTTGTTGTGTTTCGTTAATATTTCCTGCAAAATTAATAGGAGAAGCAGTAGCTCCAACAGTTGTATAATCGGCAGGATTAGTTGCAGAACCATTTGCAAGAGTATAGGGTACAGAAAACCCTCCAGAGACATTAGCTCCAGATAATGTTAGAGTAAGGGTAGCAGTCCCATCTCCTTCGTTTACTGTTATATCATTTATTGTAATAGATGCATTATCATTATCATTAATAGTAATTTCTCCTTGACCATCTGTAATGTTTATTGAAGGATCGCTAATATTAACAAGGTTTACAAAAAATGATTCTGTAGCTTCTGCAAAATTATCATCAATAATAGAGATAGGTATAGTTAAGGTTTGTGTTTCCGGACTAGTCCCCGAGAATGTAATTGTGGGAGCAGGGGAACCAGTTGCTGTATAATCGCCTGGAGTGATTGCTGAATTATTTGCTGTAGTATAGTCTACAGTAAAACTTCCTGAAGTGTTCGCTCCGGTATGGTTAACACTAAGATCTGCTGTTCCTGCGTTTTCATTAACAGAAATATCAGTAATGCTTAGCTCTGCCGGGGGTGGAACGACATCAAATGTAATAGTAGTATTTGCTCCAAAATTCCCAGGGAAATTCTGTAATATTTCGACTCCATCAACATATACTCTTACATACGAAGGTCCTCCTCCATAATTTTCCCATCCGTCACCAAAAGCGTCTGTTATAAACAAACTATATCCAGTGGCGTAAGGGACATTAAAGCTTGCTGGGCTTGCAATATTGTCAAAGGTGTTATCAGCAAAGGTTACAGCACCACATGTTGGATCACAAATAGTACCAAGAGGTGTAGTTGCTGGGTTTCTAAATGTAATTACATTTTCTTCAGAGAAATTATTCCAATCCACTTCAATAAGAACAGTTGCCTGGGCAATAGCATCTATGCTAGTCATAAAAACTAGCATTGATATGATAAGTGAAAATTGTTTAAAATAACTCATCTGTTTTTTTTAAGATTATTTAACAACAAATACTACATTAATTAATGCGTTAAAATCTGCAGGAGTATTAACAATACTATAGCTCATGTTTCCATTACCATCTATCGATATTGTTGTCGGATTTCCGAAAACACTCTGATCAGCAAAGGTTACATAGTAATATAATTCATTTCTTGCGTATGTTGGAATAGTAGGGGCGTTGGCAGCATCACTTGATGCTACAGGCGATCCGAACTGGTTAATGTATTCTTGATAAAGGTCAATAGGTGGTTTGACACCTACCGAAGAAGCATCCACAGCAATAGATGGTGGATAAAAAATCCTTGCTGCTTTAGAAGTAATAGGGGCAATGGCTTGTATTACTCCCTGAACTGTTGTTTCGTTGGTAATAGTTGCCGACCCGCTTTCATCAACATCAATAGGAGTTGCCAGATTTACTTCAGAATCTAATTGATCATCAGTACTTCTTTGCCATCCTGTATTAGTAAATCGATAAATTTCCTGATCATCTAAATTAAAAACTACAGAACCGATACTAGGGCCAATAATTGCATTTATTTCAGCTAAATCAGTAGCGGTAGGTAATCCCATTAATGCACTAGCATCACCTGTACCAATCTGTGCAAACATGCCAGTAGACAATATAAATGACAAAGCTATTAGGAGTGTTTTTTTCATTTTAAATAGTATTACGCTTTTTCTTACCTTAATTTTTTAGATATCTAATCTAGTTCCTTAAAAGATGAGTAAAGTAATTAAGTTAAAAATCAAGTACAGTAAACATGAACTCTAAATCTATATCATCTTTTTGATTAGTTCCATTATCGCTGTCTCCTATATTTACTCTAAATCCAGCTGTAGTTTGACTATAATATGTGATACCAGGATCATCATAGTTTGCTCCGGTATTACCAGGGCAGTCGCCTCCACAATCCACAATTGCTAACTGAATGATATAGTCATCGTCTGGCATTGGAGTTGTAAATGTTATTTGATAATCACCTTCATTTATTCTAGAAACGGTTGCATTTAATATTTTAGCAGCGGTACCATTACCAGCAACTTTCCCCATCGCTTTTACTGGGCTGATAAAGAATGCACCACCATCGGTTCCAACCGTAATTTGATTGTTTGTATTCGTACTTACTACATTAGCCGTTTGTACATCGGCAGTAGGAGTATTTTCGTTAGTATAAGTTATAACTCCTGTTCCCGTATTCTGAGTCAAATTGGTTACAATATTTGTTGCTGGATCTCCAGTAGGTCCTTGTGCTCCGGTTGCTCCAGTTGCACCTGTCGGTCCTTGTGCACCAGTTACACCTGTTGGTCCTTGTGCACCAATTGCTCCAGTGGCACCTGTTGGTCCTTGTACTCCCGTAGGTCCAGTATTACCTGTTGTTCCTTGCGCTCCGGTTGCACCAGTAGGTCCTTGTGCTCCGGTTGCACCAGTTGTTCCTTGCGCTCCAGTGGCACCAGTAGGTCCTTGTGCACCGGTTGCTCCTTGCGCTCCAGTTGCACCAGTTGTTCCTTGTGCTCCGGTTGCTCCAGTAGGTCCTTGTGCTCCAGTTGCACCAGTTGTTCCTTGTGCTCCAGTTGCACCAGTAGGTCCTTGCGCTCCAGTTGCACCAGTTGTTCCTTGTGCTCCAGTTGCACCAGTTGTTCCTTGTGCTCCGGTTGCACCAGTTGTTCCTTGTGCTCCAGTAGGTCCTTGTGCTCCAGTTGCACCAGTTGTTCCTTGTGCTCCAGTTGTTCCTTGTGCTCCGGTTGCTCCAGTTGTTCCTTGTGCTCCAGTTGTTCCTTGCGCTCCAGTGGCACCAGTAGGTCCTTGTGCACCGGTTGCTCCTTGCGCTCCAGTTGCACCAGTTGTTCCTTGTGCTCCGGTTGCTCCAGTTGTTCCTTGCGCTCCAGTTGCACCAGTAGGTCCTTGCGCTCCAGTGGCACCAGTTGTTCCTTGTGCTCCGGTTGCTCCAGTAGGTCCTTGTGCACCGGTTGCACCAGTTGTTCCTTGTGCACCGGTTGCACCTTGCGCTCCGGTTGCACCAGTTGTTCCTTGTGCTCCAGTTGCACCAGTTGTTCCTTGTGCTCCAGTTGCACCAGTAGGTCCTTGTGCTCCAGTTGCACCAGTTGTTCCTTGTGCTCCAGTTGCACCAGTTGTTCCTTGTGCTCCAGTTGCACCTTGCGCTCCGGTTGCACCAGTTGTTCCTTGTGCACCGGTTGCTCCAGTTGTTCCTTGTGCACCGGTTGCTCCTTGTGCTCCAGTTGCACCAGTTGTTCCTTGTGCTCCGGTTGCTCCTTGTGCTCCAGTATTACCTGTTGTTCCTTGTGCTCCAGTTGCACCAGTAGGTCCTTGTGCACCGGTTGCTCCAGTTGTTCCTTGCGCACCAGTGGCACCAGTAGGTCCTTGTGCTCCGGTTGCTCCTTGTGCTCCAGTTGCACCAGTTGTTCCTTGTGCTCCGGTTGCACCAGTTGTTCCTTGCGCTCCGGTTGCTCCTTGCGCTCCAGTAGTTCCTTGCGGTCCTTGTGCTCCAGTAGCACCAGTTGTTCCTTGCGCTCCGGTTGCTCCAGTTGCTCCTTGCGCTCCGGTTGCTCCAGTTGTTCCTTGCGCTCCGGTTGCTCCAGTTGTTCCTTGTGCTCCAGTAGCACCAGTTGTTCCTTGCGCTCCAGTTGCACCAGTTGTTCCTTGCGCTCCAGTGGCACCAGTAGGTCCTTGTGCACCGGTTGCTCCTTGCGCTCCGGTTGCTCCAGTTGTTCCTTGTGCTCCAGTTGCACCAGTTGTTCCTTGCGCACCAGTTGCTCCAGTTGTTCCTTGCGCTCCAGTTGCACCAGTAGGTCCTTGTGCACCGGTTGCTCCAGTTGTTCCTTGCGCACCAGTGGCACCAGTTGTTCCTTGTGCACCAGTAGGTCCTTGTGCACCGGTTGCTCCAGTTGTTCCTTGTGCTCCGGTTGCTCCTTGCGCACCAGTTGTTCCTTGTGCTCCAGTTGCACCAGTAGGTCCTTGTGCACCGGTTGCTCCTTGTGCTCCAGTAGGTCCTTGTGCACCAGTTGTTCCTTGCGCACCGGTTGCTCCAGTTGTTCCTTGTGGCCCTTGTGCACCGGTTGCTCCTTGCGCTCCGGTTGCTCCAGTTGTTCCTTGCGCTCCAGTTGCACCAGTTGTTCCTTGCGCTCCAGTGGCACCAGTAGGTCCTTGTGCACCGGTTGCTCCTTGCGCTCCGGTTGCTCCAGTTGTTCCTTGTGCTCCAGTGGCACCAGTTGTTCCTTGCGCTCCAGTGGCACCAGTAGGTCCTTGTGCACCGGTTGCTCCTTGCGCTCCGGTTGCTCCAGTTGCTCCTTGTGCTCCAGTTGCACCAGTTGTTCCTTGTGGCCCTTGTGCACCGGTTGCTCCTTGTGCTCCAGTTGCACCAGTTGTTCCTTGTGCTCCGGTTGCACCAGTTGTTCCTTGTGCTCCAGTTGCTCCTTGTGCTCCAGTTGCACCAGTTGTTCCTTGCGCTCCGGTTGCTCCAGTAGGTCCTTGTGCTCCGGTTGCACCAGTTGTTCCTTGCGCTCCAGTGGCACCAGTTGTTCCTTGTGCACCGGTTGCTCCTTGCGCACCAGTTGTTCCTTGTGCTCCAGTTGCACCAGTAGGTCCTTGTGCACCAGTTGTTCCTTGCGCACCGGTTGCTCCAGTAGGTCCTTGTGCTCCAGTTGCACCAGTTGTTCCTTGTGCTCCGGTTGCACCAGTTGTTCCTTGCGCTCCGGTTGCTCCTTGTGCTCCAGTAGGTCCTTGTGCTCCAGTTGCACCAGTTGTTCCTTGTGCTCCAGTTGCACCAGTTGTTCCTTGTGCTCCGGTTGCACCAGTTGTTCCTTGCGCACCAGTTGCTCCAGTTGTTCCTTGTGCACCGGTTGCACCAGTTGCTCCTTGTGCACCGGTTGCACCAGTTGTTCCTTGCGCTCCGGTTGCTCCGGTTGTTCCTTGTGCACCGGTTGCACCAGTTGTTCCTTGCGCTCCGGTTGCACCAGTTGTTCCTTGCGCTCCGGTTGCTCCGGTTGTTCCTTGTGCACCGGTTGCTCCAGTTGTTCCTTGCGCTCCAGTTGCACCAGTAGGTCCTTGTGCACCGGTTGTTCCTTGTGCTCCAGTGGCACCAGTTGTTCCTTGTGCACCGGTTGCTCCTTGTGCTCCAGTAGGTCCTTGTGCTCCAGTTGCACCAGTTGTTCCTTGTGCTCCAGTTGTTCCTTGTGCTCCGGTTGCACCAGTTGTTCCTTGCGCACCAGTTGCACCAGTTGTTCCTTGTGCACCGGTTGCTCCGGTTGTTCCTTGTGCACCGGTTGCTCCAGTTGTTCCTTGCGCACCAGTTGCACCAGTTGTTCCTTGCGCTCCGGTTGCACCAGTTGCTCCTTGCGCTCCGGTTGCTCCAGTTGTTCCTTGCGCACCAGTTGCTCCAGTTGTTCCTTGTGCTCCGGTTGCTCCTTGCGCTCCAGTTGCACCAGTTGTTCCTTGCGCTCCAGTGGCACCAGTAGGTCCTTGTGCACCGGTTGCTCCAGTTGTTCCTTGTGCTCCAGTGGCACCAGTTGTTCCTTGTGCTCCGGTTGCTCCTTGCGCTCCAGTGGCACCAGTAGGTCCTTGTGCTCCAGTTGGTCCTATAGGGCCAGCTGATATTAGAGAAGATAAATCAACCGATCCTCCATCTTCCAAACTTAAAATATTTGTTGTCGGATTAAAAGATAATTGTTGATCATCGTTGCCAGTGCATAGACTTGACCAGCTATTATTGTTATATTGAAAGACGCAATTAACAGTTGTATTGTAGACTAATGCTCCATTTAAAGGAGTCATTGCATTCATTTGAGTTGTAGTAACTCTAGAGAGAACGAATGTCTTATTAGTACTTTCCAATTCTAAAATAGAAAAAGAATCTATTTGATTGGGGTTATCACCTACTTTGACCTGAGCCTGAGTGGTTGCTAAAGATAAAAATAAGATTATGAGGGGTAATTTTATCTTCATATTTTACGTTTTATTTACAATTAAAACTCAAATAAAGTATGCTTTAACCGTAATCTGTATATGGTTAAAACAGCCTTTATTCTTTTTTGGCATAAATATAAATTGATAATTTCTTAAAATGTTATCAATTAGGCAAATATATGATTTTTTCGACAAAAAACAATTTTTATCGCCAAAATACACACAAAAAAATATTTACAACTAGCTTTTGTTAAAATTTAACGCGAAATTATCATAAAAAAATATTTATTTGTTTTTTAGTTTAGAAGAAATCTAATACATTTGTCGCCGCACAAGGCGGGAGTAGCTCAGTTGGTAGAGCGTCAGCCTTCCAAGCTGAATGTCGCCAGTTCGAACCTGGTCTCCCGCTCTAAGGTTTCATCAGTAATGATGAAACCTTTTTTATTTAATAAATAGTTTTTAAGAATTTTATATTTTTAGAAAGATTCTGTACTACTGTTTTGTGTCATATGGATATAATATTTTGAAGAAGTTTAGTTTTTGGATAAAATTTTTGGGTGTGATTCTGTTTTGCCTTTTGATATATAAGGTGGGGTGGGAAGATACATTAGAATCTATAAAAAAAGTTTCTATTGCACATTTGTTAGTAGCAATAGTTATTTTTTGGATTGCTTTTTATCTAAAAAGTGTAAGGTGGAAAATCATTTCCAATTCTTTTGGAATACCATTACATAGCTACCAAGCACTTAAGATTTTTTTTATTGGTCTTTTTCTTGCGAATATTACTCCTGGGAAATTAGGCGACTTTGGTAGGTTGTTTTATATTAAGGACCAGTTGCCTAATCAGAAGGTTGGATGGTCTAGTCTTATTATGGATCGCATTTTTGATTTGATTTGCTTGGTTTTTTTTAGTTTAATAGCACTTTTTTATTATCAAATTAATTTTAATGTTTTAAAATCCCCAGATAATTATTCGTCTGTGCTACTAATAGGTATAGTGTTGTTATTACTGTTTTTTGTCCTTTTTATATTTCGAAAGAAAATTAAAAAATATATTTTACCATGGTGGGAAGCTTTTAATTCTCATACTCTTGGTATTAAAGGATTCTTACTAGCCATAGGAATTACCTGTCTAAGTATGATATTGATATATGGTGTTTTTAATTATATAGCATGGAGTATGGGTATACCTATTAATCATTTAGGTTTGTTTTTAGGAGTCTTTATTTTAGGATTGCTAACATTACTTCCAATTACTGTTTTAGGAATAGGAGTACGTGAAACTTCGCTAGTTGTAATTTTTCAGTTATACGGCCTTCCTTCTCAAGATGCTATCGCACTATCTCTTATAATATTTCTATTACAGCTTTTATCTTTTATTCCCGGAGCCATTTGGTTTTATCTTTCGCCAATTCAATTAAGTCAATTAAGAGAATTAAAGTAGGTTTATTGAGATAGCCTTTCATTATCCTGTATGTCCATCCACATAGCAAATAGTAAAGATTGAAACCCTGAAATGGTTAAGAAAATGAAAATTATAAGATAATCGGTTGGAGTTTTAGAATCTGGGATGAAAAAGTTTACTAATAAATGATATAAGAAATACATATTGATTATTCCAATAATAAATGAAATCCAATACAATAAAAATAGTGGATGGAAACTTCTAATCAAATATTTGGTATGTAACCGCTTAAAGAAGCAACGAATTAACAAGAATAATATAGGAAAAGAAACTTTAATAACATTTAATTTTGATTGTTCGCCAACACCATAAACAGGTTTTATCTTTACTTCACGAATTGTACAGAAAGCAATATTGAGTTTTACTAATACATCATTAGGCATTCCGTATCTTTTATAAATGTTATATAATGGAATTGAATTTAAAGCGTGATTTGACATAGCTGTATATCCGCTTTGAGTATCAGATATTCCCCAATACCCCGAAACAATTTTGGTAAGGATGCTTAATACTGAATTTCCTAAAAAGCGAACTCTTGGAATAATAACCCAAGCACTTTTGTGAATTAATCGATTTCCTTTTACATAATCGATTTCTTCTTTTACAACAGGATTACAAATAGATTCAAGTTCATTTGGATCCATTTGCCCATCACCATTCATTACTACAGCGCAATCGATATCATGATCTTTGCACCATTTATATCCTGTGGCAACAGCTGCTCCAACTCCTCCATTTTTTAAATGTTTAATAACTATAATTTTTTCTTCGTCAGGATTTTTATTTAAAATTTCAATAGGGGGAAATCTTTTTAATTCTTCTATATTTTTTTGGTGCACCTCAATATCAGCTCTATTATATATGGTTGGAACTATTTCTTTTTGAAGATTAGAGGTTAGTTTTAAAGCTGAAGTATTATTTTTTAAATATTTAATAACAACCTCTACTGTTTGGTCTTTGGATACATCATCCACAATGATAATACGATCAACAAAGTCTGGCATACTGTCAAGGACCATTGTTATTTGAGTAGCTTCATTGTAACAAGGAATTACTACACCTATTGTTTTGTTATTAAGCATTATTTATTGTTTTTATTTTTTGATTAATTGTTAATGTTATCTGTTGCCCATTTTAAGTTGTTTTTTGCTAATTGATAATCAGGATTGATTTCTAATGCTTTTTTACAGGCTTCAGCTCCAAGTTTCCATTGCTCCATTTGATTATGGGCAGAACATATATTGTTATAGGCAAGAGCATTATTAGGGTCTATTTTTAATAATTCTTTGCAAGTAGAAATTACCAATTTATATTTTTTGTCTTTATAATATATAAGGCTTAGATTGATATAAGATTCAATGTCAGGATTTGTTTTTATTTTTTTTAATAAGATTTTTATCTCTTTTTCAGAGGTTACAATCTTATTTGAGATTTGTTTTAATAATTCCTTAGATAGAATATGATTTGGACTTTTAACTAATGCTTTTTTTAAATATACTTCGGCTTCATTGTATTTTTTTTGTTCAGAAAGATATCGTCCATAATAATATTCTGCAGCTGGTGCACTAGAGTTTAGTTGTATTGCAGACTTAAAATAACGTTCTGCTATGGGATATTCTTTTTTTGCTCCATGTACAATGCCTAAATTGATGTGTAAAATATAATAATTAGGAATCAATTTATCTGCTTTGTTGAAATATTCTAATGCGACATCAAATTTCCCTTTTTCCATTTGAGTTAGGCCATAATTCATTTGTCCTCTTCCGTTTTTAGGACTTTTCTTTGTAACATCTAACCATAGTGATTCTTCAGAGTTCCATATTTTACTCCTTTGAAATGTACCATATCCATGACCGATAAGGATTATCGATAGTACAGTTGCAATGCCGATAGTATATTTTTTACCTTTTTCAAATACATTATACTTTTTTAGAATAATTAATATTCCCCATGGAACAGCAATAAAGAGACCGATAAAAGGAAAGAACATACGGTGATCATTTGCAGTCTGAAATAGAGGGTTTAGAGAAGTTGGTATTAGGGCAATAAAAAACCAGAGAATACCAAAAGCAATTGGTCTTAGTTCTTTTTTGAAAGCAGTTTTTATCATTAAAAATAGCATTCCTAAAATGATCAATACCCCTAAAAGTATTTTGAAATTGTACCAAGGTTTTATAATAGTAATATCAGGATCTGCACTAAGGTTAATTGGAAGAATAAAATTACCAAGATAGTGTATGATTACATAACATTGGGTGCTAATATATTCAAACCTTGTTACTACATAATTAGTAGAATCTGTTGACTCCGGAGTTAAATAATATTGATTGAAAATAAAAAGAGAAGTAGTGATAATAGCGGTTGGAGCAATTTTTTTAAATACCTCAATTATTTTCTGTTTAGTATCTGTTTTGAAATCAGTAAGTAATGAATGATTTTCGAAAAGGATAATATAGGCGAGTAGTATTGGAAAAACCATAACTCCGGTTTGTTTTGTCCAGATACCAATAATCATAGGGATTAAATATAAATGCCATTTTTTTCCGAAAGGATAAATGTATAAAAGTAACGAGGCTACGGTACATAAAGAGGAAAAAGAATCAGAGCGAGCACAGATATAATTAATAGTTTCTGCATTGGCAGTATGGAGTGCAAACCAAGCGGTTGCAAAAAGTGCTGTGACTCCAATCCACTGATATTTTCCCAGGGATTTTTCGTAAATATGTTTAGTTAATCGAAACATTAAAATAATTAGAACCAAAAACCAAAAAAAGATGTGATAATGATAATATTTAGAATTTAATCCATTTGCCAATGCATAATCAATAGCATTCATCAATGTAATTACAGGTCTGTATGATCTATTGGCAGGAAGAGAGCTAAAAGTATCGGCATTTGAGAAAAAACTCGTCCAATTGTCTAAACTTCGTATGGATTCATTTTCGGTAATGGTATGATAATCATCAAAAAAAAATGGATTGTCAAAATGATTTAGATATACCAATAGAGTGATAAATAGTATGATGACTAAAGATTTAAACTCAAAGCTTTTTGAAGTAAAATTTTTAAACATATACCTGTCGAATTATATAAAATTAGGGTACAATTATTTTGGTATTTATAACCTTAATTCAAAATTAATTATTACTAATTTAAATTAAGGAATTATGACTAAATATAATAGTTTTATATTGTTTTTGTTATTGGAGAAATAAATATTTCAAAAAATTAAAAATTAAAGAAATGTAAATGTTTTGTTATTAATGTGTTAAAGAGAAGTAATATTTTCATTTTTGTAATCTATAATTATGAATGTAGTGATAGAAAATTAATAGTATTATATTTGGACGTTAAATAATGAATAACTTGTTTTACCTTTTTAATGCGCTAAGAAAAAGAGTTGGTTTTGAAAGAAATATACTAATGATAAAAATTCTTGTAAGCCAAATTTTTCTGCATTAAATTATTTCGAAAAAACAATATATGTATAGTATTTAAATTATAATATTTGAAAAAAAAAATAGCAATATCTCAATCAAATTATATTCCCTGGAAAGGGTATTTTGACATGATCAATATGGTTGATGTATTTGTGTTGTATGATGAAGTTCAATACACAAAAAATGATTGGCGGAATCGAAATATTTTAAAAACTAATAAGGGGTTAGAATGGATTACTATTCCTGTTAAGCAAAATAATCTTGATCAGAGAGTTGATGAAACCAAAGTTTTTTTACCCAAATGGAATGTAAAGCATTGGAAAACCTTACAGGCCGTATATGGGAAAGCTCCTTTTTTTAGAAAATATAGAGAGCGATTTGAAAAATTATATTTAGAAATAGATACTTTATTGCTTAGTGAAATTAACAAGAAATTTATTCATGAAATTTGCGATATTTTAGATATTAAGACGCCTATAATTAGCAGCACAGAGCTTTTTCTTGTTGGAGATGCAAATGAAAGATTAATCGATGCTTGTAAAAAGTTAGAAGCAAAAACTTATGTTTCAGGGCCCACTGCAAAGACTTATATCAAAAATGCTCTTTTTTATGAAAATTCTATAGAGATAGAATGGATAGATTATTCTGGATATAAAGAATATAATCAAATGTCATCTCCTTTCGAACATGGAGTAAGTGTTTTGGATTTAATTTTTAATGAAGGTGAAAAAGCAAATTCATTTTTGAAAAGTTTTAATTCATGAAGTTATCAATCGTCACCACTCTGTATAAATCTGAACGCTTTGTTAAAGAGTTTTATGAAAGAGTTCAAAAAGTTGCACAGAAACTTACGGAAGATTATGAGATTGTATTTGTAAATGATGGTTCTCCTGATCATTCAAATCTAGAAGTTTTAGAAATTAGAAATTTTGATTCAAAAGTTAAACTTATAGAGTTATCCAGAAATTTTGGGCATCATAAGGCGGTAATGACAGGATTAAGGTATGCTACTGGAGATTATGTGTTTTTGCTAGATTCTGATTTGGAAGAAGAACCAGAGCTACTTACCATTTTTTATAAAGAAATGAGTGAACAAAATGTTGATGTGGTATTCGGAGTACAAAAGACTAGGAAAGGTGGGTTTGTAGAACGAATAACAGGAAAGATATTTTATAAAATATTCAATAACCTTGCAGATGTTCCTATTGAGGAAAACATTTTGATGGCTAGATTAATGAGTAAACCATATATAGAGGCCTTAAAGGATTTTTCTGAGAGAGAGTTATTTCTTGGAGGCGTTTTTGCATTAGTTGGGTATACTCAGTTACCTGTTGAAGTCAAAAAACTTGGAAAAGGAACATCAACTTACAGTACCAGAAGGAAACTTGCATTATTAGTTAATGCAATTACTTCTTCGACTAAAAATTTATTGATTTATGTCTTTTATCTGGGTTTAATTATTAGTTTTTCATCCTTTGTGTTTACCATGTATTATTTAATATCCAATTTATTTTATAAGGATTACTTAGATGGTTGGACATCTCTCATCTTATCTATTTGGTTTTTGAGTGGTTTAATTATTTTGAGTGTTGGTATATTAGGAATTTATTTGTCTAAAATTTTTGAAGAGACTAAACAACGACCGTTAACCATTATTAAAAAAATTTATGATGAAACCAATACCAAATAAGAAGAAAATAGTTGATTATTATCAAAAACAGGTAGAAGAATATGGATTTGGAGCTAAAGGAATGGATTGGAAGAATGAAGAGACTCAGGACTTGAGATTTGAAATAATTAATAGATATATAGATTTTTTTGGTAAGCCCTCTGTTCTTGATGTAGGATGTGGCGGTGGAGGATATTTGGGGTATTGTAAAAAAAAAGAACTTGATTTTATATATAAAGGAATCGATATAGTTCCTGATATGATTGATCAGGTTAATAGTATTTATGGTAATGATAAAGCTAAACTAATAAATGTTGAAAACGTTTCCGAAAATTTTGATTACGTTATAGCTTCTGGTACGTATAATGCAAAACTAGATTCAAAAACAAACGATTGGGAAATCTATGTTTTTGAATCAATCGAAAATATGTTTAAGATTAGTAATAAGAAAGTTATTTTAAATCTAATGACACCTCATGTAGATTATGGATATGATCGATTGTATTATCCTGATTTAGGTAAGTTAACCTCTTTTATTGTTGAAAAAATGACGAGAAATTTTATCATTGACCATTCTTATGATCTTTATGAACTAACGCTTGTGATACATAAATAATCGTTATATGAAGTCTATTGTTATTGTTGGAACTGGTGATTATGCCGAAATGGCGTATCAATATTTAAAAAGAGATAATTATAATAAAGTTATTGCCTTTTCTGTAGAGAAAAAATTTAAAACTGTAAATAAATTTTGTGATCTACCCGTTGTTGATTTTGAAGAGATAACCAATTTTTTTCCAGCACAAACACATGAATTGTTAATTGCAATCGGGCCAAATAAAGTAAATACGGTGAGAGAACGTTTGTATCTTGAAGCAAAAGATCTAGGCTATGATTTTGTTACATATATTAGTCCAAGAGCAAATATTTGGGATTTAAGAATGGTAGGGGAAAATAGTTTTATTTTTGACGGTTGTGTAATAGAACCTGGTGCCAAAATAGGTGTTAATACTGTTTTGTGGTCTGGAACTGTAGTCGCTCATCATTCTACAATTGGAGATCATTGTTTTTTAGCACCGTCGGTTGCTGTTTCTGGAAAAATAACAATTAAGAATAATTGTTTTATAGGGATAAATGCTACAATCAGGGATCATGTAACAATTGAAGAACATTGTATTATCGGATGTGGAGCAGTAATTAAAAAGAATACTATAAAAAATGGCGTATATTCTACCAAGGGGACAGATTTATTACGTGTTGATAGTATAGAAACTCAAATATAAACCATTTTAATAATTAAAATTGTGCAGTATGGCTGCTATATTTACTAAAAAAATTTCTGCAAAAGGTTTGGCTATTTTTAGAATAGCATACTGTCTTAATTTTTTGTTTGAAATCATCGAAATATTTAATCATCGTCAGCTTTATTTCGATAGATTGCCATATCTCGATGTTCATTTCCCTGATACTAAGTTGTTAATGTTGTTATGGATGACAGTTCTTGTTTTTATGATTATTGGGTTATATACAAAAACAGTAACAATCATTAATTATTTGTTTACGCTGATATTTATTTCTAGTATGACTAATTATTCTTATCATATGTTTTACGTGTATATAGGAATCAATTTCCTACTTATATTTTTACCTATAAGTAGATTTTTATCCATCGATATAATACTTAAGAAATTAAAATATTTAAATCAAGGTTTAGTATACGTTACTTCCAAAGTGTCAAAAATCAATTATTTACTACCTGTTTTTATGGGACTTGGAATAGTTTACCTTGATTCTGTTATCTTCTATAAGATGCAATCTCCAATGTGGCTTGGGGGATTAGGGATGTGGTTACCATCTTCACTTCCTCATGTTTCTATTGCTGATGCTCAATGGATACTTAATCAGGAATTCTTAATCAAGTTTCTATCTCACTTGACAATAGTATTTGAGTTTATATTTATTTTCATTTTTTGGAATAAAAAATTTAGAATACCATTCTTGATTATTGGTCTTGGACTTCATTTAGGAATATATATAGAATATCCAATACCTTATTTTGCTTTTGGCTGTCTTTCTATTTATTTTCTGATGGTTCCAGTTTCGTGGTGGGATAGAATATGGAATAAATTAGCTTCTAAAAAAGAAAGCCTTGTCATTTATTATGACGCTTCTAATTTACGCTCTCATAAATTAAAAATGATAATTCAAAGTTTAGATATTTTTAATCGTATAAAATTTATTAGTCATGTTTACGGTAAGGAATCAACAAACGAATCTGTAGAAATAAAAGAAGAAAAAATACACGGGATAGATGATGATAATGTAAGCTATACAGGGAAAAATTTACTTAAGAAAATTGTAAAAGTTTCTCCTACGTGTTACCCTATATTACTTTTTGATAAAATAAATTTACATGAAAATACTTTTAGCACGAATTCAAATTCTATTATTAATAAAATAGAATTATTAAAATTTAATGAAGATGACAATTCACGTGGTTATAACAGAAATAGAATAAGAAATGGGATACTGGTGTCATTTTTCTTCTTATCAATTATCTCACAAGTACAAGTACATTATAGCTTTTTTGGTTCTAGTACTACTACGCATTTTGTAGATAAATCTTTAGTAAAATATTTTGGAATATGTAAACATCCAGTATTTATGGATAATCATTTTAAAGGATATCATCAAGTATATGGTTTGAAATATAAAGATGAATTTTTACCTATTTTAGATGAAAAAGGTATGCCAGGAGATTATTTAAAAGGAGGTACATATGTAAATTGGATGTGGGTTGTAAATGCACCTAATATTAAAGAGAATGCATATTCTTTGAAAAAAGGTTTTACAGATTATTCTTCCTTTTGGGCACATCGTAATGCTATTGATTTGGCGCAAAAGCAAGAGTTTGAAATTGTAAAAAAAAGAATTAAAGTATCTTTTAAGTGGGAAAGAGATTTGTTGCATAAAAATATAGATTCTCCTTGGGAAAAAGCGGGTACCCTAATATGGGAAAATAAAACACCACAGCTTTTTTGGAACTCTAATGCTAAATAATTAATAATTAGACAAGATGCTATGATACCTTTTAACAAACCTTACATGACTGGTGATGAATTGTATTATATCAAGGATGCAGTAAATCGAGGTAAAATCTCAGGTAATGGATATTACACTCAAAAATGTCATAATTTCTTTAAAAAAACGGTTGGTTTTAGGAATTGTTTGCTAACCTCTTCTTGTACTGATGCTTTAGAGATGGCTGCAATTTTGATTGATATCAAACCTGGTGATGAGGTAATTATGCCTTCCTATACATTTGTGTCTACTGCTAACGCTTTTGTTTTACGTGGCGCCAAAATTGTTTTTGCAGATAGTTATACTAATAATCCAAATATTGATGCCAATTCTTTAAAAAAGCTAATTACTCCTAAAACGAAAGCTATTGTAGTTGTTCATTATGCAGGAGTCGCTTGTGATATGGATTTAATTATGGACTTTGCAAATGAAAATAATTTATTTGTAATAGAAGATGCAGCACAGGCCATAGATTCGTATTATAAAGATAAACCTTTGGGTAGTATTGGCCATTTAGCTACGTTTTCTTTTCATGAAACCAAAAATATAATTTCGGGAGAAGGAGGGATGTTGGTTATTAATGATGAGCGCTTCGATAAGAGAGCAGAGATTATTTGGGAAAAAGGCACGAATCGCTCTGCTTTTTTTAGAGGAGAGGTAGATAAATATTCTTGGGTTGATGTAGGTTCTTCTTTTTTACCTTCAGATGTTACTGCTGCTTTTTTGTTTGCACAATTAGAAAACCTGCAAAAAATTCAATCTAGACGAAAGATTTTATGGAATAATTATTATAATGACTTAAAACAGCTTGAGAGTGAAGGTTTATTAAAATTGCCTGAAATCCCTAGTTATGCTACTTCAAATGGCCATCTCTTTTATTTAGTTTGTAAAAACATAGAAGAAAGAAGTCAATTAATATCGTTTTTAAAAGATAATGATGTTTTTTCTGTTTTTCATTATGTGTCACTTCATAAAAGCCCTTTCTATATCGAAAAAAACACAAATGTAGAACTTAAGAATTGCGATACTTTTGCAAATCAATTATTAAGATTGCCATTGTTTTATGATTTACATATGGAAGATCAAAACAAAATTATTAATTTGATAAAAAGTTTTTTTCAAAAAAACCAATCTCTATGAAATTGAATTTTGTTCCAAAAATCATTTATCGTAATGGATTTATTGTAGTTGCAGTTTTAATAGGTTACACGATGGCTTTTTTGAGTCAAGATTATGGACCTTTAGAGGATACTAAAATTCATCAAGATCATGGAACTCGAATTCTTAATTACTTTAAAGGAATAGATGAAATTGCAACTTTAAGCCCAATTAATGATCAAGGAAATTATTATGATGTCAACAAAAATATTGATAGTGAGCATCATGGGATGAATGGTTTTGGAGGTTTTTTTGATTTATTATCTAATTTTTTACATCAATTTTTTAGCTTTATAGGAGTATATGAATTTAAAAATTTTTTAAATTCTATTTTTGGTTTTTTACTCTTTTTGTTTTGTGGTCTATTAGGAAAAGAATTAGGAGGTTGGAAAGTTGGGTTGTTTACATTATTATTTGTAGTGTTAACTCCTGTAATGTTTGGATATTCGATGAATAATCCAAAAGACATTCCTGCTGCTGCATTTTATATGTTTTCTTTGTTTCATATTATCAAGCTATTAAAAGAACTTCCTAGAATATCTATTAAAAGATCTTTTTTATTAATCCTCAATATCTCCATTCTAATTAATATTAGAATAATTGGCCTAATTGTTATTGGGTATGTTTTATTGGCAGTTTTACTATGGTGGTTACTTGAGAATTATAAATCAAATTTCAAAAAAATTATAGTAAAAGATACTTTGCTATTAGCTGGTAAATCTGTTGGAATATGTGTGCTTGCGTATTTGGCAGTGAGCATTTTTTGGCCATATGCACAAACCAACCCTATAAAAGTTCCTTTCGAAATGTTATTTAAAACGAGCGAGTTTAGAGGTTTTGAAAACTTACAAATATTTGAAGGGAATTGGCAGAGTAGTTTTAATGTGCCCTGGTATTTTGCAATTAAAAACTTGTTTATTATTACAATGCCATTACATGCATTTATTGGTTTTTTTCTGATACCCTTACTTTATTATAAGAATACCAATAAGAATATACTATATATATCTATAGTGTTGTTTACTACTGTATTTCCTATGTTACTCGTTATTTTTGGTAAGCCCAATAGTCATGATGGTTCAAGGCAATTTATGTTTTCAGTACTGCCCATCGTTGTGCTAAGTGCATTATCATGGAGTAGATTAATTCAATTGATAAAAATAAAAAATGTAAAGCTAGCAATCTATGGAATTCTTTTCTTGTTGTTATTGCAACCATTACGGTTTATGGTACAATATCACCCAATGCAAGCATTATATTTTAGCCCGATTATTGGTGGTGTAGGAGGAGCGTATGGAGATTATGAGATAGATTATTATGGTGTTGCTATTAAACCAGCTTTAGATTGGTTAGAAAAAAATGTTGGAGATAAAGATAATCCTCCTAGGATACGAATGTATTATGGCAGCCAAACTAAAGTAACATATCATCTCGATAAAAGCCCAAATTTAGAATATGCTCTAACAAGACGAGATTCTCCGGATTGGGACTATTCTATCGTTATGTTGGCAGAAGGGAAGTATAAAAAAGATATAAAAAGTGCAAATTGGTCTCCAGAAAATACTGTACATGAAATTAAAATAGATGGTGCACCGATTTGTTTTATTATAAAAAATAGCTATAGTGTAGATGAAGACATTCTAAAAATTGAAAAAAGCTTAAGTAATGCTCCTTCTGTAAACCAATATATTCAATTAAGCTTATTGTATTATAATAAGGCTAATTATTTAAAAAGTATAGAGGCTTCAAAAAAAGCAGTATCATTAGATCCCAATAATAGTATTGCATATAATAATTTATGCTCTGCGTATAATAATTTGTTGATGTATGATGAAGCTAAAATAGCTTGTGAAAAATCGTTGTTGATCAAACCTAAAACATCATTAACAATAAATAATCTTAGTGTATCTTTTAAAGGTATTGATAGAAGAGAAAATCGAAAACTAACCTCAGAAGAATACCTTAATCTTAGCTATAATTATTACAAATTGGGGTATTTCGATAAGTGTATTGAGGTTAGTGAAGAATTGTTAGAAATAGTGCCTAATAGTGTGGTAGCGTATAATAATATATGTTCATCTTATAATGCTCTTAAACAACATGAAGAAGCTATTAAAGCATGTAAAAAAGCTTTAGAAATAAATCCTGATTATCAATTAGCAAAGAATAATTTGAAATGGGCAGAAAGTAAATTAAACCCATAGTTTTTTAAGATTAGAAGTAAAAAAAATGTTTTTTATAGAGCCTTTTTATACTGCATGTTTTATCAGGTGTTTTGTAGTTATTTAAAATGTACTTTACAGAGTTTTATTATTAGAAGATTATAATCTTAAAATATAGATAACCCTGTCAAAGTAGTTAATCGTTCTAAAGCAAGCATCCCTAGTTCTGAGTTTCCTTTGGGGTTTAATGGAGGGCTCCATACCGTTACGGTATACTGCCCAGGGTGTACTGCTACAATTCCTCCGCCAACACCACTTTTTCCGGGTAAACCTACTCTATAACTAAACTCACCTGCTTCATCATAAAAACCACACGTCTGCATTATTGCATTAATACGTTTCACCTTTCTGGATGATAATATTTGTTCTTTGTCAAATAATCGTTTTCCGCCGTTGGCGTATATCATAAATGCAGTTGATAGTTCTTTACAAGACATTTCAATAGAACACTGGTAGATATAGAAATCAAGGACGGTTTCAATATCATTTTTAATATTGCCAAAAGATTTCATTAAATTTAATACTGCTGCATTGCGGTAACTATGTTTTTTTTCGGATTGAAAAACTTTTGGGTTGATATCAATATCTGTACAGCCAGTGATTTTATGTATGAAATCGAGAAAATCTTTTTTAGGGTCTTTTAATTGAGATATTAAAACATCACAAATTACTAAGGCACCCGCATTTATAAATGGATTCCTGGGAACCCCATTTTCATATTCTAATTGTACCAAAGAGTTAAAAGGGTCTCCAGAGGGCTCTACATCCACACGTTTAAATAATTCATCATCTAATAATGACATGGCCATAGTTAAAGCAAATACTTTTGATATACTTTGAATAGAAAATCGTTCACCATTATCTCCAAAGTTATAATGACCAGAATTAATGCAATACAGGTGCATCCCGAATTTTTTAGGCTCAATTTTTGCTAATTCAGGAATATATGAAGCTACTTTTCCAGTATAATGTATCGACGGTAGTTCTGATCTTATCTCGTTAAGTATTTGTTGATAATCCACAGTATAATTTTTAATTTAATCCAGATAATGAGCTACCCGTTTCTACTTCGTAGGGGTCTTTGTCTTTTTCAAAAATTCTAGCACTTAAATTTCCTTCCAGAGTTATTTTATTGTCATAAACTTTTAACCAACTTCCTTCTCTTAAACCTACCACGGGTTGCGGATTTAGATTATGAAATTCTTTAATTCGAGTTTCTCGGGTTTCTCCTTTATGTGTCGAATTAGGGTCAGGATCAAGATAATGTGGATTAATATTAAATGGTACGATACCTAATGTTGCAAAGTTTGGAGGGTATACAATAGGCATATCATTTGTAGTTTTCATAGTAAGACCACAAATATTACTTCCTGCACTTGTTCCCAGATAAGGTACTCCAGAAAGAACGGCTTCTTTTAATGGTTCTATAACTCCATTTCGGTATAATTGATCCACCAATAGAAATGTATTTCCGCCTCCGGTATAGATACCTTTGGCGTTTTTAATAGCTTCTATAGGATCTGAAAACATATGTATGCTAACTATTCTTTTATTTATTTTTTTAAAAATATTATTGATACCTATGGTGTATTCGTCATGAGAAATTCCGCCCGGACGAGCATAAGGTATAAAAAGTATTTCCTCAATACCTGAGTATAAGTCGATTAAAGTGTCTTGTAAATATGCCAAGGGTTCACTTCCGTGAAGTGTAGATGTACTTGCAATAATACAGTTTGCCATTAGATTTTTTTTATAAAAGTAGTTTAACGTTTTCTTATCCGGAAATCTTCTGTGAAAATAAAAAAATGTAGTATCTTAAAAAATAAAATTAACCTCGTTTATTATGAAGATAAAATTATCTGTTCTTTTTGTTTGCTTTATAGTTAGTACATCCATAGCCCAAATTACTTCAAGAGTTATAATTCATGGAAAAATAAGTGCGCCCATTGGAGATGATGTAGAAGGTGTAGTGGTTTATAACCGAAGTACGAATAAAGGTACAATTACTACCAAGGATGGAAAGTTTAAAATAGGTGCTGGTATTAATGATCGGATTGAAGTTGTGGCAATGCAATATCAGAACTTTGTGATACTGGTAGATAAAGGAATAGTAGATACTAAGAGATTAAATATTTTTCTTAACGAATCTGTAAACCAACTAGAAGAAGTTGTGGTAACCCCATATGACTTAGCTGGTAATGTGTCTGTAGATGTAAAAAAAATAGGATTTAGTCAAAGTGGGATAGGAGATGTAGCAGAAGAGACGTCTTCGAGAATTAATGATACCGATTATGATTTTAGGCCAGATGAGTTGTCTCCATTAGAAAATAAAGTGTTCTTAGAAGATAGAATGATTAATGGGCTTAATTTTGTTAACCTTTTTAAATTGTTTTATAATACTAAGAAAACTTCTAAAAAGAAAAAGTACTCTTCAGATATTGATGTTAGGGTTAGAGATTTGTATAATGATGAGTTTTTTAAAGATTATCTGGCATTAGAAATAGATCAGATTAATGATTTCATCTTTTTTGCTGAAGAAAATGGCTTAAATGCAAAGTATTTTGAATCAGGAAAAGAACTCGATCTTTTACAGTTTTTGGCATATCAAAGTAAGCTTTATCATAAGAAATAAGGTAGGGCAAAAAGGAGCTTTTGTAATTCTATGTTAGTTATATCGTCTTTGGTAGAGAAGATCTTTATGTAGTGGTATTGTATAAAGATCATTTCTGATGATATTTATATGATAAGATTACTACTATTTCTACCTCTACTTATTTCACTACAAACTTTTGGTCAATCTGAAAAACTTCAAGGAAAAATCGTTGCCGATTCCCTACAAGGGTACGCCATTAATATTGTAAATTTTACTAAAGAAATTGGTACAACAAATGATGAGCAGGGTTTTTTTGAAATACCTGCAAGTCCAGGAGATTCGATTGTTTTTTCTTCTGTTCAATATCAAATACGATCAATTGTAGTTAAGCAAGATCAGCTTCAGGATAAAAAGATTACAATTGTACTATATCCCATAGTACAACAATTAGAACAAGTGAGGATAAGCACTACAGAGCTTTCGGGTAACCTCGATAAAGATGTAGGTATCGTAGAGTTACAACCTTTTGTAGATAACAGGACATTGGGTCTTCCGTTTAGCGATAAACCACAGCCAACAAAAGCCGAAAGAAGAATCTATACAGCAAGAAGTGGGATAATTGATAGACCCATTAATTATCTAAGCGGAAAATTAAAAAAACTAAAGAGAATTAAAGCATTAGAAGATCTTGATGCAATAGTACAAAGAGGAGAAACGACTTTTAATACTACCTTCTTTGTAGAAGCACTACAATTACCAGAAGATTTGATAACCGATTTTATGTATTACTGTGCCAAGGATGAATATTTTAAAAACCTTCTTGAAAACTCTAAAAGGTTAACACTTGTAGAGTTTTTTCAGACAAAGGCAAAATCTTATAAAGAACACAAAAAGCTGGATTAGTTACTTTTTGTTATGGCCTAAAGTTTGATTTCTAAAAAATTATATGAATGCAACATGATTGGATACGATTTGTCTTTAATAATGAATTTTAACAAGCATAGGTGCAGAAAAAATACGTAACTATAATTTTATTTCATTTTTTCTTTCTTTCGGTTTTCTGTCAAAGAAAAATGATAAAAGGAGTAATAGAAAATGATAGTTCAGAAGGAATTCATATCATTAATAAAACAGTCAATCTATTTACGATTACAAACAAAGAGGGAGTTTTCTTCATAGAAGCAACTATTGGAGATATAGTTGTTATTTCATCTGTTCAATATAATCTAAAGGTTATTGTGGTAAATAAAGATATGTATGACAATAAAGAATTTAATGTTACGCTAAAAGAAAACCTTAACGAATTAGATGAAGTAATTGTAGGGGTACAATTATCAGGTAATTTAAATACTGATATTAAGGATATAAAGACAGAAGAATTGTTTAGCCCCGAAGATGTTGGAATACCTGTTTATGATGGAGTTCAGATGGAGGAAATTGTGCCAATGCATAAAGCTATTATGTTTTATGGCATAGGATTTAGACTAGATATAGAAGCAACTTATAAAAATTTATCAGGATATTATAAAACCTTAAAAACAACAAGAAAATTAGATAAAGAAAATAATAGTTTAGAGGCTATTCAGGATTTTTATGGTAAACAATTTTTGTCTACAGTATACAACCTCCCCGAAGAGAAAATATATGACTTTTTATTATTATGTATTCAAACCAGTGATATTCAATATGAATTTGGCAAAGAAAATCACAATGTGGTATTAAAAATATTCTCAGATAAACGAAAAGAGTTTGTGGTAAACAAACAATGAATATATTGCTGCAGATAGTTAAATTTTACTAACAAGAGAATAGATTTTAACTCTTTGTTTCTAATGGTAAGAAGTTTGGCATAATTTTTTAATGCATACCATTAAAATTAATTACATTTAACGCTTTACAAATTTTAGATGATGAACAAAACCTTACTGCTCTTTCTTTTTGTAGTGTCTGTTTCACTAAGTTCTTTTACAACTGCGCATAAGTTTTATGTAAGTGTAACTCAGGTAGATTATAATGCAAAACAACAGTCGTTACAAATTGTATCCAGAGTTTTTGTTGATGACATAGAAGAACTTCTAAAAGTACGATATGATGAGTCTACTAATTTAGATAAAGATGAAGAAAGCCTGAGAGTAGATAAAAATTTAGCAACATATCTTGGTCAGAAACTACAATTTGTAGTGAATGGAGAAGAAGTTTCTTTTACATTTTTAGGAAAAGAGTATGAAGATGATCTTATCATTTGTTATTTAGAAATAGAAAATATTACTTCTTTAAATACTATAGAAATCACAAATCAAGTTTTGATGGATCTTTTTGAAGAACAACAGAATATTGTTCACGTTAAAAAAGGAAATCAACGCAAAAGCCTTATACTTGAAAAAGAAAAAGCTTTGGGGATGTTAAAGTTTAGTGAATAAATCACTAAACTTTTAAAAAACAATTACTTTGCGAAATCATAACATTAAATTCAAAACCATTACAATGAAAAAGATACTTTTAGTCCTTTCGGTGACTTTTTTGATATCGGGTATTTCATATGCTCAAAATCAAGAAGAGGCTAAAAATGTTCGTGAATTAGGGCATACTAATCAGAACAAATTCAAACAAATGTACGACGAGTTTGCAACTCCCAACATGTACAGAACAGGTTCTGGAGCCCCGGGTCCGGCTTATTACCAGCAACAGGCTGATTATAAGATGGATATTGAACTTGATGATAAAAACAAAAAACTATCAGGAAAAGAAACCATTACATATACTAACAATTCTCCTGATGATTTAGAATTCCTTTGGGTACAACTGGATCAGAATATGCGAGCTAAAGACTCTAAAACTCCATTAATTCAATCAAATGGAATTGACCCTGCAACAACACCAGGAGGTTTTTTAAATAAATATCTTGCAGAACCTTTTGACGGTGGATTTAATATTACTGCAGTAAAGGATAGTAGTGGAAATCCACTTAAATATACAATCAATAGAACTATGATGCGTGTAGAGATGCCTAAAGATTTGGCATCTGGCGAGAAATTTGTATTCTCAATTGATTGGTGGTACAATATTAATGATCATGTAAATGGTAGAGGTAGATCTGGATATGAAGAGTTTGAGGATGGAAATAGAGCGTATGTTATCGCTCAGTTTTATCCCCGTATGGCAGTGTATAACGATGTTGAAGGGTGGCAAAATCACCAGTTTTGGGGTAGAGGAGAGTTTGCATTACCATTTGGTAACTTCGAAGTAAATATTACTGTTCCTGCAGATCATATTTTAGACGGAACCGGAGTATTAGTAAATAGAAAAGAAGTATTTACAAAAGACATGATGAGCCGCTATGAAGCAGCAAAGAAATCATATAATGAGCCAGTTGTTATTGTAACCCAAAAGGAGGCTATAGCAAAAGAAAAAACATTTTCAGAAAAAAAGAAAACATGGAAACTAAAAGCCGAAAATGTACGTGACTTTGGTTTTGCTACTTCCAGAAGGTTTATTTGGGACATGATGGCTGTTAAAATAGGAGGGAAAGATATAATGGCAGTATCGATGTACCCAAAAGAAGGAAATCCTCTTTGGGAAGATTGGTCTACAAAAGTAGTAGCCAGTACATTAAAATCGTATAGTCGAATGACCTTCGATTACCCATATCACAAAGCCATCTCTGTACATGCAAAAAATCAAGGTATGGAATACCCTATGATTTGCTGGAATTACGGAAGACCAAAACCTGATGGGAGCTATAGCGATCGTGTAAAATATGGAATGATGAGTGTAATTATCCACGAAGTAGGCCATAACTTTTTCCCGATGATTGTGAATAGTGATGAACGCCAATGGACCTGGATGGATGAAGGTCTTAATACTTTTGTGCAATATGTGGCAGAACAAGATTTTGGAGAATGGTATCCAAAGGCATTAGGGAATGATAAAAAATATCCATCTCGTCGTGGACCAGCAAAAAAGATTATACCCTATATGAGTGGAAATCAAAATTTCCTGTCTCCAATTATGTCTCAATCTAATAATATTCACCAATTCGGACCTAATGCATACTCAAAACCAGCGACAGGCTTAAATATTCTAAGAGAAACTGTAATGGGAAGAGATCTTTTTGATTATTCATTTAGAACATATTCTCAGCGATGGATGTTTAAACACCCAACACCAGAAGACTTTTTTAGAACTATGGAAGATGCTTCTGCTTTTGATCTAGATTGGTTTTGGAGAGGATGGTTCTATACTACAGATTATACCGACATTGGAGTGAAAGAAGTGAAGAAATTTGTAGTTTCTAAAGAACCAAATAAAAGAGTAAAAGAATATGCAGCATCTGTAGGTGCTAAAGTGGAAGACCTTGGGCCGCTTGTATATATGGTTAAAGAGGGAAGCGAAGAATATGAAACAATTAAAAAGAATGGAAATATTATTAGTGATGCTAAAACATTAAAAGCATATCTAATGGATAATTTTTCTGTTAAAGAGCGTGAAAAACTTAAACAACCTAAGTTTTTCTATGAGATTACCTTTGAAAAACCAGGTGGACTTGTAATGCCATTGATCGTAGAATATACCTATGAAGATGGAACAACAGAGACAATAACATATCCTGCAGAAATATGGAGGAAAAATGATGTTGAGGTAAAAAGAGCTGTAGCTTCTGAGAAAGCAATTTCTAAGATAGTAGTTGATCCTAAACAAGAGACGGCAGATATTGACACCTCAAATAATAGTTGGCCTCAAAGAAAGAAGCTAGGGAAATTTGAGCAATTTAAAAACAAAGTAAAAGGGCAGTAATCTGTTGTTTTACAAAAGATAAATAAAAGCCGTCCCGGAAGTCTTTTCGGGATGGCTTTTTTACACAATATTGATTATATTTGCATTGTTATGACAACTCTACCTTTATTTATTAGCGGAACCGAAATTGCCTTTATTGTTTTTATATTGGTTATGGTTTTTGGAGCAGATAAGATTCCTGAGATTGCACGAGGATTGGGTAAAGGAATGCGTATCGTTAAAGATGCAACCAATGATATCAAAACCGAAATTACCAAAAGTGCAGAAAAACATGGTATTGATATCGATATTCCTACTTCTATTACATCTGATATAAAAAAGGAGATCGACCAGGTCAAAGATGATATTGATAAAGTTACTGGTCCAATAAAACGCAAATTCTAAATTACAATATCCTTTCATAAACTTGTTTTTTTGTTTATTTCTCCTTGTAAATTCTGATTAATATTCAAAAAAATGAATATTTTTTTGAAACATTTTCATTTTTAATAACAAACGATTAAACTCCCCGTGAACACTGGCTTTTTACAAGGCTTTAGTAGTATTTTTTAGTCCTATGCAAGCATAATATTGGTGTTTTTTATGAATATATGATAATTTAATTGTAAAATATTTGAATATAATTTAATACATTAGCTATGAAATTATTAAAATGATAATTATTCGCAATTTTTGCGAGATTGTCATTTATTGACTTTTACACACAAACTCTTAAAAACTTATTCTAAAAATGAAAAAGATTACTCTTCTAACTTTAGGACTAATTCTTGTATTTTCTTGCTCTAAAGAAAATCCTAATGAAATTGTAGAACCAAATTCGGAAATTTCTGAATCTCAAAAATTACTTTCTGTATCACAAGTTAATAGATATATCGAAGGCGAATTAAAACAAAATGGTGATGTAAACTGGATGAAAGCACCTTCTGTGGTATTATGGAGCGCTGTAGTGCACGGTGGAGAAGTGTTAAGTGTTGGTTTTGGAGAAAAAGGAGAAAGTTTCTCTATCCAAAGATCATCAAGACTAAATGATGCTAGAGAAAATGTATATAATATTATACAGTCTAAAGAAGGAGCAAGTAAGTCTAATTCTGTAATATCTGCCGATGAAATACTTAATGTAACGGATGTGAAAGTTACTAGTTTAGAGACCGTAAAAGCTTTACAAAAGGCAGATCAAATTCGTTATTTAGATCCAATTGGTTATGGTTTTTACCTACAAGAAGATAATTCAAACCAACAGAAATCTGCGGGATGTAGTAAAAGTGGACAATCTATAAATAGCGGGGATTATAGAGTAATTTCACCTAATGCACGATTACCTTGGAATTTTGATATTCATAAAGTACCACAGGCTTGGAATTATAGTACTGGGGCAGGTATAACTGTTGGTTTGATTGATACCGGAATTTCTGCAAGTCAGAATTTATTGGGTAGTGGATTTAATGATGGGGCTTCTAATGGAAGGTTTGTACAACGATTTGGTACTTTTATCGACTCTCCGTGGTGGTGGTCTAATAACTTAGATGGCCCAAATGATAAGTGTGGGCATGGTACTTCTATGGCATCAGCAATTGCATCACCCCGTAATGACGATTTTATGCCAGTAGGAGTAGCGTATAACTGTAATTTGGTTGCTTATAGAGGAACAGAGGATGTTGTACTAAATGATTATCATGAGCGTAAAGGAGTAAGTAATGCATTAAAAGCATTAGGAAATAGAGGAGATGTTAAGATTATCTCGATGTCTATTGGGTATCCCTGGTCTATTGGTAATGTAAAAGATGCCGTAAAATATGCATATGGGAAAGGGAAAATGATAATCGCTGCGGGAGGTACATCGACTTCGTTTACAAATTGGTATGGTGTTATTTTTCCAGCAAGTATGTCAGAGACTGTTGCGGTTACAGGTATAAAAGATAATGGATATAATCGTTGTAATATCTGTCATGATGGTAGTAAAATCGATTTTACTATTGTGATGGAGAGAGCAGGAAACTCTAATAGAAATGTACCCGTATTAGGGTTTAATACAGGAATACAAACTTATGTAGGAGGATCTTCTGTCGCAACGGCTACCACAGCAGGAATTGCTGCTTTGGTATGGGCTCGTAATCCTAATATGACTAGAGCTCAAGTGCTGGATAAACTAAAGAAAGCAGGAGAGTTTTACCCTAATCGTAATAGTAAATTTGGTTATGGTAATATTGATGCATTAAAAGCGGTTCAATAAAACAGATGAAATATAAAACATAAGGCTGTGGTATTTAGATGTCACAGCCTTGTGTTTTTGTAAAAGTTATAGTACTCTACTAATGGTTAACCCATCTCTAATAGGTAATAATACAGTTTCTATTCGTTTATCTTCGATCAAAAGCGTATTGTATTCCAAAAGAGCTTTGGTAGAAACATCCTCTTCTTCAACTTTTTCGATTACTTTACCATTCCATAATACATTGTCAGATAAAATTACACCTCCAGGATTCATTTTATTAATAATCAATTCAAAATAAGTAGGATAATTAGGTTTATCAGCATCTATAAACACCAGATCAAATTTCATATCCAGATTTGGAATAATTTCGGTAGCATCACCAATATGTTGATGAATTTGTTTTCCATGATCAGAAAGGTCAAAATATTTTCTTTGAAAGTCTTCTAACTCCTCATTAATGTCAATGGTGTGTAATTCTCCATCTTTTTGAATCCCTTCGGCAAGGCATATGGCAGAATACCCTGTATACGTTCCTATTTCCAGTATGTTTTTTGGGTGAATAAGTTTAGCTAACATGCTTAAAACACGCCCTTGATAAGCACCACTAAGCATTCTGGGTTGTAATATTTTTTGATATGTTTCACGATTTAATTGTTGTAGTAATTCAGGCTCTTTTTGGGTGTGATTTACTACATATGTATCCAGTTCTTCAGGAATAAAATGCATGATTATATTGGTTTTTAGATATAAAAATAGAATGTTTTATAACGATTTTTGTTCCTAATGAACTTTTTCTTTACCTAAAATTTTATCAATTAAATCTTGTTTTGCTTTTTCATTATCACCAAATAACCAACGTAGAACATTATCTTCCCAGATATCATCATATTCTTCTGTAGTTATAATATTACGATCCAGTGCTAAATCCAGAATTTTCCCAGGATAGGATGATTGAGGTGCACTTTCCATTTCTCCCAATGGGTAAGGGTCATCTAGTCCCATAATTACTTGATTACTGCCTTGTCGATCTACAGTTAGTTTTAATGAATCTGTGTCATGTACTAGGGTGTCAAAATAGATGTTAGGATGTCCTACAGCTTTTCGAGGATGTTGTTTCCCCTCAAACAAGTCTGGCCTTCCGTCAAATCCTTGAATACGTCTTCCTAGATTCATTTGTGCTAATTGTCCTCCATGAGCGAAGCAAGTTCTTATATTGGGATAGCGACTTTGCATTCCGTTAAGAGTATAAAAATGATAAGCGTCACCACATTGTGCAAGCATCCATACCAAATGAAAACGCCAGGAAACATTTTCTAATTTGATCATTTTATCACCATCATAAGGGTGAACTTCTATAGCTAATTTATATTTGTCTGCTAGTTCAAAAATCGGATCATTTTCTTCATCAAAAATACATCGCCACTGTCCAATAGAATCCATAAAGTGAGTAGGTAAGCATAGTACATGCATTCCTAATTCTTCTACACAACGCTCCATTTCCCATAGTGCTCCGTTAATGAATCCGGGGTGTATAACAAAACCACAAGAGAACTTATCTGGGTGATCTTGTTGTACGTGGGCATTAAAATCATTTTGAAATCGTAATGCATGTTTCATTTCCTCTAGACGTAAACCGTTACCATATAATTGAGAAAGGTTTAGTACTACTGCATGATCAATTTTGTTATGCTCCATCCACTCTAATTTTTCATCTAAGAAAAAACTAGAATGAGTAACCGGGCGTTTCCACCCTTTTTGTAACATGTATTTACGCTCATCATCTACCCAAAAAATCTCTTTGTCTTTCATAAACTGAGGAATCTCTTCTGGGTATGGCAGTAAATGTGAATGACCGTTTATGCGAAGTTTTCTTTTCATTATAGATGTTATCCCTGTTGTTTGTACAGGGATCTTTTTAATTAGGTTATTGTTTTTTCTTTTTTGGAGCATCCATTACACTTCCACAATTAGAACAAGTGCATTTTGTCTTATCACTATAATATGTATCAAAAATTATAGGCATATCAGTTTCTATATTATCCAACGCAAATTTTTCTCTATATAGTTGGGTATTACAGTTTTCACAATACCACTCCAAAGCATCTAGCATTTTTTCTTCTCGAGGATATTCAATTACCAAACCTACTGTGTTTGCTCCTCGTTGTGGAGAATGAGGGACTTTGGGGGGTAATAGATAAATATCACCTTCTTTGATATGAACATCTTTAGGTTCGCCATTATCTATTATTTTTAATATCATATCTCCTTCTACCTGATAGAAAAACTCTGGTGTTTCATTATAATGATAGTCCTTTCTATTATTAGGTCCCCCAACAACCATTACAATAAAATCTCCGTCTTTCCATACACATTTATTACCAACAGGAGGTTTTAGTAAATGGCGATGTTCGTCTATCCAGGCTTTAAAATTTAATGGTGAAACTAGATTGCTCATATGCTTGTTTTAATTTAGATGTATTGTTTATTCTATAGCATAAATACTATCATTATAATCTACACTATTGATTAGTATTTTGTATTAAATTTAATTATTTTGATTGTTATTTTGTAATAACAAATAGTTAACTATAAAGACTTTGTTCTTCCTCCATCAACGGGAAGGTTTATTCCGTTGATATAAGATGCAGCTTCAGATGCCAAAAATGCTATAGCATAAGCTATTTCCTGCGGTTTGGCAAATCGTTTTGCCGGCACTTCATTTTTCATAGCATCAGAAGCTTCTTCTATTGATTTTCCTAGTTTTGTTGCTTTGTTATTAATGATTTCATTTAGTCGTTCTGTCGCCGTAGCACCGGGCAACACATTGTTTACAGTAATTCCAAATACGCCAAGTTCATTAGCTAATGTTTTTGACCAGTTTGCTACTGCACCACGAATGGTATTAGAAACACCTAGTCCATTCAATGGTTGTTTTACAGAAGTTGAAATAATATTGATTATTCTTCCGTACCCTTCTTTCTTCATTCCCGGTACTACAGTTTGTGCCAGGATATGATTACATTTCAAGTGTTGGGTAAAGGCGCGTTCGAATTCTTCCAGAGAGGCATTAAACACTGGCCCCCCGGCAGGCCCTCCTGTGTTATTTACTAAAATATGAAAAGCTTGCCCTGTAGCAGAAATTTTTTGCTGTAGGCTTTCTGGATTCTCAAAATCTGCTACGATATAAGTATGTGATTGCCCTTGATCTGTTGCTAATTCTGTTAGAACGTGTTGAAGTTTTTCTTCATTCCTGGCAACTAAGGTAACATTAGCTCCTAATTCGGCCAATTGTTTAGCAGATGCTTTTCCTATACCTTGAGTACTCCCACAAACTAATGCATTTTTATGAGTTAGACCTAGATTCATTTTTTTAGTATTTAGATGTTAGTATTGAGATGATTATAGAAATTTTCAATTTCATATTTTCTAATGTGTTTACTTATAAAAGTTCAAAAGTGTATTCTTCTGTTCATTATTTATTTTTATACGCTACAATTATTTAAAATGTTTAAAACAGATGTAAACAGTATTTTTATTAATAATTATCTGATTTATTACATTTAAGTATCAGTAAATCTTATTTTTTCTAGTTGCCTGATCTCTTAATTCTGATTCCTCAATACTTAATACTCATATCTTAATATTGTATACAAACGTTTTTAGGTTCGGTAAAAAATCTTAATGCTTCAAATCCACCTTCTCTACCTACACCAGAATCTTTTGTACCTCCAAATGGGGTACGTAAATCACGCATCATCCAGGTGTTTACCCAAACGATACCAGCTTGTATGTGCTTTGCTAAATACATACTTCTATTTAAATTATTTGTCCAAATTGTACATGATAATCCGTAGCGCACATTATTTGCCATGGCTAGAGCTTCATCATCATTATCAAATGGCATAATCGTAACAACTGGTCCAAAAATTTCTTCTTGGGCCAATCTGCAATCTGTAGTATTAATTTCGATAATGGTTGGTTGTAAATAATACCCTTTTTCATATCCATTTACCGTTACATAATTACCACCACAGAGAATAGTACCACCTTCTTTTTCTGCTATATCGATATATGATTTCACTTTTTCTAAATGTGATTTTGAAACTAGTGCGCCTAAGTTAGTTTCGGGATCAAGAGGAGCACCAACTTTTAATGCTTTGGTTTTTGCAATAAAATCGGTTTTAAATTTATTATAAATCGTTCTTTCTATAAATATTCGGGAGCCGCAAAGGCATATTTGTCCTTGATTTGCAAATGATGATCTTAGTGTTGTATTAAGCATTTTATCATAGTCGCAATCTGCAAAAATGAGATTGGGGTTTTTACCTCCCAACTCCAGAGATAATTTTTTAAACATAGGAGCAGCAGTTTTAGCAATATGTGCTCCTGTTGCCGTTCCTCCTGTAAAAGAAATAGCTTTAATATTTGGGTGTTCTATAATGGCTTGCCCGGTAGTATTTCCTAATCCATGAACAATGTTTAAAACACCTTTTGGTAAACCTGCTTTAGTACAGATATCGCCAAGTAAATAAGCTGTCATTGGTGTAATCTCACTTGGTTTGGCTACTACCGTATTACCAGCGGCCAATGCAGGAGCAATTTTCCATGTAAATAAATAGAGTGGTAAATTCCATGGAGAAATACAACCCACTACACCGATAGATTGTCTTAGGGTAAAGTTAATAGCATTTAGACCTGTGCTTTCATGCGCTTCGCTTGCAAACTGTGTAATTGCATTAGCAAAAAATTGAAAGTTGGAAGATGCTCTTGGGATATCTACACTGGTAGATAGGCTTAAAGGTTTGCCATTATCAATAGCTTCTGCTTGGGCAAGTTGATCCAGATTTTCTATTATCAATGATGCTATCTTAGCTAAGATTTCGCTACGTTGTTGTAATGGGGTTTCTGACCAGGTAGGAAATGCTTGTGCGGCAGCTTCATAAGCGAGCTGTACATCTACGGCTGAAGAGTTAGGAATTAAACTATATATATCACCAGTAGATGGATTGTAGTTATCTATCCATTGGTCTTGCATAGGAGCTTTGAACTCCCCATTAATATAGTTTTTAATTTTTTTCATGTGTTCTCAATTTTTTTAATTAACTGAAAATGTATTTTAGTTGCTCGGCCGTTTGTTTTAAATCTCCTGTATAGGTTTGAATTTCATTTTCATTAAATCTAGCCGAAGGACCAGAGGTGCTTATTGCGGCAATAAACTTTCCTTTAGTACTAAAAACAGGAACAGCAACACATACCAGTCCTATTTCATTTTCTTCCAGATCCAAAGCAAAACCATTGTTTTTAATATTCTCAACTTCGGTAATTAATTTTTGTTTATCGGTTATTGTGTTTTTAGTGACTGACTCTAAATCAAGATTTTTAATAATTTTTTTGTAATCGTGCTCTACGAATGCAAGCATAATCTTTCCTAATCCAGTACAATGCAGAGGTTTTTCTGTACCAATTTGTGAGTTGATTTGTAAATCATGCCTTCCTACAACTTTGTCTAAGAAATATACTTTTTGATTTTTATGAATAGCTAAATGAGCGGTCTCACCTGCACGTTTTACCAATTCTTCCATAAAAGGCCTTGCCTTGGATATGAAATTTTGATTAATGCTTACTTTTTGCCCTAACTCGAATAATTTAAGCCCCAATCTATACTTTCCGTTTTCTGTGTTTTGTTGAATTACATTAAGGGCTTCCATAGTTGCTAACATCCTATATACCGCACTTTTATTGGTGTGCATTAGTTTTGCAATTTCGGTAACACCTAATTCTATTGTATCTGTTGAAAAGCAGTCTAGGATATTGAATGCTTTTTCAACCGAAGTGTTTAGAATTTTTTTGTCTATGGCATTACTCATGATTACCTTGATTTTTTTAGAGATTACAAACTATTTAGTTTTGTTTTTTATAGGCAACTACCTTTATTTCTATCAATAAATGAGGATGCGGCAATTGATGAACAGCTACAGTGGTTCTCGTTGGGCCGTCATAATCAAAATATTGAGCATAAACCTCATTATACCCTCCAAAATCGTTCATATTGACTAAAAAAGAAGTGACATCAACAATATCTTTTAGGGTTGCATCTTCTTCTTTTAAAATATCATTAATGTTTTCTAAAACAGCTTTTGTTTGTGCTTTGATATTTAGATTTGTTGTTCCAAATTCATCTACTTCTACGCCTTCGAAGGAATTGTCAGGTCTCCTAGAACTTGTGCCAGAAACAAATATAAAATCACCAACACGTTTTACATGCGGAAACTTACCTCTAGGAGCGGCTTTACCTTGTATTAATTTTCCTTTGTTCATGGTTAGTAGCGTTGAAATGTTAGTATTGAGTATTGAGAATCTATAATTTTCATTTATTACGTATTTATTTTAATTTAGAAATCTTAGATTTTCTTATCTATTTTAATCCTGCAATTTTATCTTCTTCAAGTATTTCACTGGTTTCTTGTTGTACTTGATTAAATATGCTTTTTAAATCTTTTGAAGTGTTAATTTCATGATCTGCAATTAGATTTAGTAAAGCTTTGTCTTGTGCTCTACCAATCTTCATGGCTTTGGCATACCCAATATTTTCATCAAAAGTGACCATAGAATATTTTGAGAAATAGGTGTCGGGAAATGTTTTTTCCAAATCCATTTCTAGTTTTCTTTTTTCCTTAAACAAGGGATTAGCTACATGATCTCGCATCTCGAAGTAATTATCAATTGCTAAATCTGCAATGGCATCTGTATCTTCTTTTCGCACTTTTTGATATGCTTTAAAAGTAGCACTCCAATCTCCCTGATGTTGTTCTAAAATTTCATCAAAAACCACAACATCTTCAAAAGAAGCGTTCATTCCCTGACCATAAAATGGTACAATTGCATGGGCAGCATCCCCAATTAATAGTGTCTTTCCTTTGTAGCACCACGGAGAGCATTTTACAGTGCCTAATGCTCCTGTTGGGTTGTTAAAGAACTCATGGTCAATATCTGGAATTAAATCAAGAGCATCGGGGAATTGTGTTTTAAAGAATTCGGTAACTTTTTCAATATTGGTTAGATTATTGAAATTGTACTCACCTTCATCATAAGATAAAAATAGGGTTACCGTAAAACTGCCATCTAAATTTGGTAAAGCTATAAGCATATATTCACCACGGGGCCAGATATGCAAATGATCCTTACTTATTTGATGGTTTCCTATCTTGCCTGCGGGAATTTCTAATTCTTTATAGCCATGTGTTAGATAATTCTGAGAGTAGCTAAACAGGAACTTTTTCTCGAGATAATAACTCTTTCTAAGAGCAGAACCTGCACCATCCGCACCAAAGATAATATCTGCATGTACTTCAAACTTTTCTTTGGTCGTATAACATTTAAATTTTGCAACTGTATTTTCGATGTCGACACCAGTGCATTTTTTGTTAAAATGTATAGTTACATTCTCGTATTTTTCTGCTTCAGTTAGCAGTAACCCGTTTAAACCCCCTCTAGAAATAGAATTGATGTATTTTCCTTTTCTTCCAGAATAGTTAGAGGCAAATGTATTTCCTTCAATATCGTGAATTAATCTACCATACATCGGGATACAAAACGGAGTTACTTTATCTTCAATACCAACCATTTTCATGGCTTTTAAACCTCGATCAGATAATGCGAGGTTGATAGAACGCCCTGCAGAGATATCGGTAGTTCTTAAATCAGGCCTACTTTCATATACAGTTACCCGGTATCCTCTTTGTGCCATTCTTAATGCTAAGAGAGAGCCACATAGACCTGCACCAATGATCAGTATATTTTCTTCTTTTTGCGTCATACCAGTGTTTTTAATATTTCGATCATTCGATATACATCTTCAAAACTATTGTATAGTGGTGTTGGAGCACAACGAATAACATCAGGTTCTCGCCAATCTGTAATAATATGATGATCTGTAAGTTGTTGATGTAAACTTTTATCTGCATTCTTAACCTGAATAGATAATTGGCACCCTCTTTCCTCTGGATTAGTGGGAGTAATAATTTTGATTCTATCGGTATCTATCTCATTAATTAAAAATTCGAAATATGCTGTTAGTGCTTTAGATTTTTCTCGTAAAGCATCCATTCCTACCGCATTAAAAATATCTAAAGAAGCTTTAATCGCTGCCATAGATAGAATAGGAGGATTGCTTAATTGATATCCTTCTGCACCAGGCATGACATCAAATTCCTGACGCATATTAAAACGGGTGTTTTTATTATGACTCCACCAACCGGAAAAACGTTTTAGATCTTTGTTATATGCATGTTTTTCATGAACAAATAATCCTCCCAAACTGCCAGGACCAGAGTTTAAATATTTATACGTGCACCATGCAGCAAAATCGACTCCGGATTCATGTAATTCTGGTTGAATATTGCCAACGCCATGTGCCAGATCAATACCAACCATACAATTTTTGGCATGTCCTAGATCTGCAATTTTCTTAAGGTCCAAATATTGGCCAGTATAATAATTAACGCCTCCAATTAATAATAAAGCAATTTCGTCGCCTTGTTGATCAAGAATAGTTTCTAAGTCCTCTAGTCTCAATAATTCTTCACCAGGGCGTGGTTTCCATTCTACTAATCCTTCTTTGGGATCAAAACCATGAAATCGTAATTGAGACTCTACAGCATAACGATCCGAAGGAAATGCATCACTCTCTATTACAATTTTATATTTAGTTTTATTAGGTTGGTAAAAAGATACCATTAACAAATGTAAATTGGTAGTTAACGTATTCATGATAACTACTTCTAGAGGTTTTGCACCGACTACTTTTGCCATAGTATCTGTTAAAAACTCATGATATGGCATCCAGGGGTTTTTGGCCTCAAAATGGCCTTCTACACCATAATTAGCCCAATCCTCAAGTTCTTGCTGAATATACTTTTTTGTAGTTTTTGGTTGTAACCCCAAAGAGTTACCGCACATGTATATCCAATCGTTTCCGTTATTGTCTTTTGGAATATGAAATTGATCTCTGTATTGTGCTATTTTATCTTTTTGATCAAGTTCTTTTGCGTATTCTAAACTAGCTTTTGATGCTATGGTCATCTCGGGTGTTTTAATAATTGAAACAGTGTTTCACTAATTTACAAAAATAAAATGATACTAAAGCAATAAACTTAATTTTGATATGTATAAGATCAAATTAGAAGAAATACTATGTATTCTTCAATTGGAATTAAACTCTGTAAAAGAAATCTTGAAATGAAGTATGTGAAGTAGTACAAAAGACTTCGAAGAGGCGTAATGATTGTTTACGGTTTTTAGTCGGCAATTACTTCAATTCCTGTGAAATAAAGTTTTCTATTTCCTTCATGCAACTTATGAGTTTTAGCAATTTTAATACCATTAAAATTCTGATAATTCTCCCAGGTCGTAATCATAGAAGGTTCTGGTTGATTACTTTTTCTAAACACCCATTCTTTGATACTAAAATCTCCTTCAAAATAAAAATCATAAGCATCCCCAGGGGTATATCCTCCTTTGTTGTACACTATGGTTAATTTTTGCATTTCGACATTACTTATAGGAGCGATGGCTTTTACTTCATGTTTTGACGTAAAACTTGCTGCATCCCAAACAAGATTGAAAGGAGCTAATAACCAATATTTGTCATTAATAAATCTTTGATCTGCTTTAGCAGAAGTGCTATCTAATTGAGTTCTGTTATAGGTTATGGTGTCCTGTTCAGAGGTTAAGGTCACTATATCATTTTTGGGTTTCCAACTCCAGGATCTATGATAATGGCTACTGTCTCGATCAACATTAAAGGTGAATTTAATTTCTTTTACCTTGTTCCAATGCTGTAATCCATTGGCATTAGCAATTGCTTCTGCCGTTGTTGGTATTTTCTTTTTATTCTTATCTACCACAGGCTCTGGGTCTCTAACTTCTATATCCTCTTCGTATGTATTTTCTTTTTTAGTGTTATTGTTACATGCTACACATAATAAAATAGATGATAATACTATTAAGGCTTTTTTCATTGTGGGTTATTTTTGGCTAAAATATAAAAAGAAAAACCTTGCTAATCGAGATTAACAAGGTTTTAGGTTTTAAAAAGATAGAGAAAATTACTCTACAACCAAAGTGTATTGAGGAGTTTTGTTTAAAGGACAAAAATATTTGTAGGTTCCTCTTTGTAATTTAACTGTTTGAGAGCTTTCGGTTTTTCCTTCGGCTACGACTTTGGTTACATATGCTGTTTTGATATGATTTTCGGCATTAGAAGCATCCTTTCCTTCTGGAACCAGTACAAAACCAACATCTGTTCCTGCATGGTTGTTGGTAATATTGAATACATAGCTTCCTTCTGATAGTTTTATTTCTTTTTGAGTGAATTCTCCTTTAGTCTGCTCTAAAGAAACATTTTTTACTTTTTGTGCTTGTGCACTAAATGTGATTGCTAAAATAAATGAGAATACTGTAATTAACTTTTTCATGATTTTGATACTTGAATTTAAATTGTTTTGAAATTATTTTGTAAACCTCACAGAGATACCAATCGAGTTTGATATCAATCTGTGAGGTTCAATCGGGGGTAATTAGACTTCGGTAGTTTCTAGTGGTTGTGCAACTGGGAAATCTACAGGAACCTGGGTTGTGCTATGTATATAATTAGAAATTGTTTTATCTCCTACTAATACGATAGTATCTATTAAGTTTCCTTTAGAATATCCAGCATTTAAAAAATTGTTTACAACATCCTGATTAGTTTTACCTCTATTTTCTGTAATATTTTTGGCTAATCCGGCTAATGCATTCAGTTTAGTGTCGAAAGAAGCACGACCAGCTCTAAGCTCTAAAATTTGCTCATCGGTAAATCCGTTCATTTTTCCTATAGCGGTATGGGCAGATAAACAATAAATACAATCATTTACCTGGCTTACGGCTAAATTCACTACTTCTTTTTCTTTAGCAGAGAGTGATGTTTTTGCATTCGAAAAGTTTAGGTAGTTTTCTAGTGCTGTATCACTATGGGCATAGGTGGCATATAGATTTGGTACGAATCCTAGTGCTTTATTTAAATTATCAAATATTGCTTGATTACCAGTGTTTACTTCTTCTCTTGTTGGTACATTAAATGTGCTCATAATATAATTGTTTTAAGTTATTTTATTGAAATTGAAACCTTTTTGGGTTTCTGTTGTTTTGTTTTAATTTATTGAGGCAAAGATCGTGTTGAAATAAGCGAGATAGAATAGTCGTTTTTCCCGATTGCTTGTCAAATTTTCCCGATCTATTTTGATACTTATCTTTGCGCGAAAGATTTTTTGGTATCGCAATAAAAATCATGAATAGCTTTTTGCTCACAATGTGTTTTTGGATGAATAGCAGCGGCTATTTTTTTTCTTCCTTGGCTAAAAATTTCAATTAAATTGAAAATTGATTTATGTTGTACGGTCATTTTTATAGTGTTTTAAATTAACAATGCAAAGATGCGCCATAGAAGAAGGGAAAGAAATGCTAGTTTTTCCCTGAAGCTTGTCGATTTTTCCCGGACATAAAAAAACACCTCTATTATAAAGAGGTGTTGAGTACTTTTTTTGAATACTATAGATTAGTATCTAATCGCTTTAGAGTTAAAAAAACTTAACTTCTTTTCTTCTCATCCAAAGAATAACAGCACTTAATACAAAAGTCACTACAGCCGTAATGAAGAGAATTCCTCCATCATTATTAATTTCAATGCCTAGTTTGGTTAAATGCATCATGATGGCTCCTCCTATAATACCAAGGGTTAACATTGCGCCAATCCATGCTGTTTTGGGTATTAATAATAAAACTCCGGCGATTAGTTCGGTTATCCCTGTTCCTATTCGTCCATAAGGTTCTAATCCGACTTTTGTGAATATGTACACACTATCTGGATGAGCAGTAAATTTAAATCTTAGTGTTTGAATTAAGATCAATGCTACGACGATTCGTAACAAGAGGGGTAGAATCTTTTTCATGTTAGGTTGTTATTTGTTAGCTTCATAGTGCGGTAAACACGTTACAAAACACTGGGTAAAGCGTCGATTTTCCCATTAAAAGTATTCTTTCTTGAGATAATATACAATTCTTCTAGATTATTATCTTTTCTAAATTGATGAATTAACTCTGGTAACTTCTCATTAAGAAAAGCTTTAAAAGACTTAGGGTCATTGCTTTGATTGGCTCCTCTACGTATAATTTTTAAGTAAGTTGAAGCTAGAATTTGCAGGTTACTTCTCTCAGAAAGAAACAATAAATGATCGTTGTTTTGGTTTGCTTTTTGAATTTGATTCTTGAAACTAATTTCGTTTGTAGCAATAAGATCATTATTAAAATTGCTAAAGCTATTTGTATACACAACTTCTTCTGCATTTTTATTTAGATATATGGTTTCTAATTGATCTTCATAAATTATTTGAGCATTACCTATCGAGAGAGAGAGAAATAAAATGCTAAATATTACTGTTTTGATTGCACGAATTGAACTTTTCATATCTAATATACTTTATCCGAAAACACTTCGGTAAGTTGTTTTATTTTTAGGATACAAAGTTGGGGCAAAAACGAATACTAATATATAGATTTTTTTCCCATATTCTTGTCAATATTTCCCTTCAGGTTCTGGTTTTAATTGTTTTTTAAACTCTGAAGGAGAAAGAGATGTATGTCTTTTAAACATTCTGCTAAGATGAGATGCATCTTCAAAACCAATTTCATATGCAATCTCTTTAGCAGATTTATCTGTATAGATAAGTAGGCGTTTAGCTTCTAAGATTATTCGATCATGAATAATTTGCAGAGGACTTTTCTCAAATTTCGCAAAATTATTTGATAACGTTTTAGGGGATTTAAATAGTTGTTGAGCATAAAAGCCAACAGCATGTTCTTTTCTAAAATGGGTATCTACCAGGATGTTAAAATTTCTGATCAAATCTACCTGATCTCCAAGGTTATTATAGTTGCTTTGTTGTTTGATAAGACGTGTTGTCGTTATTATAAATCTTGCCATTAGCATGCGTAACATTTCTGCCTGTATTGTATCTACTGTATCTAATTCATCCAGAAAAACCTTATGTAATTGATCTAATTTATTTTGTTCTTTTACATTTAATTCTACAATAGAGATAGTAGTGTTACCATAAAAAAGTACTCCGACACAGCTAACTTCTTTATCATGATCTTTGATACAATAAAACTCCCTGTTAAACTGATATACTAAGATATCTGATCCATCAATAAATTTAAAATATTGATTAGGAGTTAATACTATAATTTTATTTTTTTTGACTGTTGTAGAAATTCCATCAATCTCTATACTAATATCAGTACCTCTAACCCAGATAAAAGTGTATAATCCTACAAGTTTTGATGTTGCATAGGACTGTAATAATTCTTCGTTGGCAATTTTTAATACAGCACCGGTCGAAAATTCTTTAAATTCTTTTATCATATAGGATAGGTCGTTGTTTATATGATTATATTACAAATTAATGTAAAAGATTTAAGCTTGTGGTTTTTACCTTATTGGTAAGCTTTTTAGAGTATTGGAAATTTGTAGAATGTGTTTTTCTCGAAACAGAGAAACAATATGGGAGTTATCGATATTCGTATAAAGAAGATCGATTATAATGAACTATGGTAGCTAGAGGTTCAAACTAATAATAATCTAACGATTAATCCAATTGCCCCTCGTTGTCCAATCATATTTCTAAGCTCTTGTAAGCTCGATGAGGTTATTTCTATTTTAGTAGCAAGTCCATTACTCGTACCTCCATCTACAAATGTTTGTAATGAAGAAGTTGTAACCCCAAGCTTATTTGCGATGCCAGATCTTACATTTCCTTGAGTAAGATCTCTAAGTGTGTTTAATGTTACACCACTTTTTCTAGCTATTCTATTTAAACTCATATTTGTGTCTTTTAAAATTAAGTCATTCATAGTTAGTTATAGTAAGTATAAGCAATTATTGATCGGTAAACTGACGTATAATGAGAAGTATATTTTGTGCTATTTTTTTCTCTATTACTAATTTAGTACAGATTTTTTTAGAATTCTTACGGGAAACCTCAACCTATGAAAAAAAGTGAAAAAAAATAAGTTTTTTTGAATTGAATTATAAGTGTGAATAACTCCTACATCACGTAAAACCCTATGTTTTATAGTTTTTTACTTGTTTTGTGACTAGGGAATCAGATTAGATTTTTACGTATGTACAATACTATTTTTTTTTATTCAAAAGATTAAAATGTATTATCGAGTTGTCAAATAATTGTGCGATATCTATAGCATTTGTTTTTTGATTATACTCTATGTCAGCCATCCCATTGCTATTCGTTACAATTTCGATAAATTCTTTACTGTCATATTTTAAAAGGATACTTTTTTTCCAATCAATAGACCAACTAGTAAGATAAATTGATCCACTTTTATCCATTGTAACTCCATCTAAATGTGGGTAATTGGTTTTGACAACTAATGTGGTTTTTTTGCTTTCTAAATCTATTTCGTATACTGCACTTTTGTCTATCGTATTACAGACTAATAGCCTATTTTTTTTAGTATCAAAATAAAGTCCGTTCGGAGTATTAATAGTATTATCTAGAATTTCATAAGATTTATTGTCGATCGATACTTTAAAGATTGTGTTTCCTTCACGATCCGAAATGTATAAATTTCCTGTATTATCAAACTCGATATCATTAAGTTGTTTAGTGTTTGGTATACGTAATGAAAATACTAACTCAGCTGTCGATATGTCAAATCCTCTAACAAAATCATCTCCAGATTTATTGTCTTCTGCGCTATAAATAACTCCGTTGTGTAGTTTTACACCAAGAAATGAAGTGTATCCCGATACAAAAGATGTTTTTGCACCTGTTTTATCTATTTTAAGGATTTCTCCATTACCAATATTTGAAACGTAATAAGAATCTGTTACCTCATCAAATGTTATACTTTCTGGACTGTCAAAGGATTGTGATTTTCCTGAAAATGAAATGCATACAAAAAAAACAAAAAAGGTAGTAGAGAAATTATTCATAATAATAGGTTGAAAACTGATTTTTCAAAGTTACGGTTTTGTATTTGTTTAATATATCTCATTGTTTTTTTATCATATACCTTAATAGAATTGACTTTATTATATTTATGAAAAATAAGCATACTCGGTTAAATTAATCTTATAATGTCTAAAGAACTATACAATTATTTTGAAACTAATAAACAGACCTGGAATAAAAAAGTTGATATTCATGCCAGAAGTGATTTTTATAATATAGAAGCTTTTAAAAAGGGAAAAACTTCATTGAAACAATATGAACTAGAAGCGCTAGGAGGTGTGTCCGGTAAGTCATTATTACATCTTCAGTGTCACTTTGGACAGGATACTTTAAGTTGGAGTAGGTTAGGAGCAAAATGTACTGGTGTTGATCTATCAGAAAAAGGAATCGAATTGGCCAAAAGTTTAAATACAGAGTTGGATCTGGATGCAAAATTTGTATGTTGTAATGTGTTGGATACTTCAGAATATATTAATGATAAATTTGATATTGTTTTTACCAGTTATGGAGTCATCGGATGGTTACCTGATTTAAAACCCTGGGGTAAAATGATAGCTGAACGACTAAAACCTGGTGGTGTTTTTTATATAGTTGAGTTTCACCCTATAGTATGGATGTTTGATTATTTAGAAGAGAAGCCTATAATGAAATATGGATATCATCAAAAAGATGTCATCTATGAAGAATATCAAGGAACATATGCTAATCCAGAATCTAATATGATTAGTAAAGAGTATGGATGGAATCATGGATTAGGAGAAGTAGTATCATCTCTTACAGAAGCTGGATTAACTATAGAGTACTTAAATGAATATGACGGATCACCTTATGAGGTTTTTCCTGGTTTAATTAAGGATGAAAACAAGATGTTTGCTACAAAAGAGAAATTATATCCACTAATCTTTGCGATCAAAGCCCAACTATAGATTTAATTGCTTTTTGTGAAAAACACTTTACTATGTTAGTTATGAATAAAATTATTTTTATTATTCTTTTTCCCAGTGTAATAATCGCCCAACAGAAACTTGAGATTAATCTTGTATATGGTATTTATATCAATGATCACGTTGAGCGAAAATTTGATACTAAAGAACGTGCTTGGAACTTGAAAGGAAAATTTCTAGAGTATTGGATAGATGCACACGATAAACAATACACAAATAGTATTGACCTTACAGAAAAGGAGATTAAAAAAATCTCAAATTTTCTTTCAAAAAATAAACTGATCCAGACAATTGATAAGGAGTTAAAGGATAGGTATTTAAATAAATATGGGTATAGTGAAAGAATTAAAGGAACTCTTAACCTAAATGGTGAAGAGGCTCAAATAAATATAAAGACTAATAGCCAAAAGTTGATAAAAGAAGATATTGATGGTAAGCGACTTTATGCATTAGAACAACTTTTTTATCAAATTGTTGAAAATCATTCTGACTAATTAAGATGTATTTACCCGATAATTCGTTTTAACCATTTCAATTTTTTTGCACTATATGGAGCATATTTTAAATTAAGCTCTATCCAAAATGGTTTTTGAAGAATACTCTTGAAGTGAGAAAAAGTATCAAATCCATATTTTCCATGATAATTTCCGATGCCACTATCACCAACACCTCCAAAAGGGAGAGATTGTTCTGCAAAATGCATTACAGCATCATTTACAGCACCGCCTCCAAAGGATATTTCGTTTAGAATTTTGTTTTTTACAGCTTTGTTTTTGGTAAACACATAGCAAGAAAGAGGTTTGGATAGTGTTTTAATTTTTGTGATAGCTTCCTCGATAGAATCAAATGAAAGCACTGGTAAAATAGGGCCAAAGATCTCTTCTTGCATTACTTTATCAGAAAAAGAAATATCTTTTAGAATTGTTGGCGGTATTACTCGCTCTTCTGGATCACCCAAGCCACCTACATATATTTTATCAGGATCTATTAAGCTATTAAGTCGGTCAAAATTCTTATCATTAATGATCTGCGTATAATTATGGTGAGTTACTTTGTAATCAGCTTTATTAATATGATTTTGCATCGCTGCCAAAAATTGATCGTATATAGAGGATTCGACCAAGACATAATCGGGGGCAATACAAGTTTGTCCGGCATTAAGAAATTTAGCCCAAACCAATCTTTTGGCTGCCATATTGATATGTATATCTTTAGTAACAATTGCGGGACTTTTACCTCCTAATTCCAAGGTAACTGGAGTAAGGTGTTTTGCGGCTGCCTGGTAGATTATTTTTCCTACCGATACACTTCCTGTAAAAAATATTTTATCGAATTTAACTTTTAAAAGATCAGATGTTTCTTGTACTCCACCTTCGATAACTTTAAAAAATGCAGGATCAAAATTTTGATTAATAAGTGAAGCCATTGTTTTAGAGGTATGAGATGGTATCTCACTTGGTTTAAGAATAACAGTGCACCCAGCTGCAATTGCTGCTATTGCCGGGCAAAGTGATAATTGATATGGATAATTCCATGCTCCGATTACAAGAACACTCCCATATGGTTCTGGGATAATGTAGCTTCTCCCCGGAAGGTTAGCTAATCTTGTAGAGGCTTTTCTTTTACGAGTCCATTTTTTAATTTTTACTAGAGCAAGATCAATTTCATGATAAATTATGGATAACTCTGTAACATAAGTTTCGAATTCGGATTTCTTAAAATCGGCATAGATAGACTCGTAAAGTAGCTTCTCATTTTTTCGCAAAACATTTTTTAGCTTCTTTAGTTCTCTAATTCTAAAAGAGATGTCTTTTGTCGTATTTGTATTAAAAAATAGACGTTGTTGATCTATGACACCTTGGTAGTCCATAATGATAAATATTCTTGAGAATCTTAAAAATAAGGATTTTTATTAAGCCTTTTGTTTTTTATGCTTAAGTAGTTCTCGTTGCATCTGTTTTACGGTCAAAGTGCTACCGTCATGACTCCACCCTGGAGGGCCAAAAATATACATGAATTTATGGTACCAGTTTTTTGATTTTTTGGTGTCATTCCATATATCCTTATATTCATGAGTGAGAATCACCCAGGGATTATATGAATTTGGTGCATGTGTAACACCATATTGTATTTCTATGTCTTCGTCTAGTTCTTTCCAGGTACCAAATATCTTATCAAAAATGTTGAGAAAACCACCATGGTTTTTGTCCATGTATTCTACATTTTTGGCATGATGTACCTGATGCATGGTGTGTGTGTTGAATATTTTTTCAATAAACCCCATTTTAGGAACATACACCGAATGGAGTTGAAATTGCCATAAAGCTTCTATACCCAAACAAACTATTACCATCTCAGGAGGAAAACCTATTGCAGGTAACCACATATAAAATAATGGTTTGTAAAGAAGGGTGAACCATCCATTTCTTACTGCGGTACCAAGGTTAAAATTATCCGAAGAATGATGTACAATGTGTGCAGCCCACAAAGCTCTTACCATATGATTTTGCCTATGAAACCAATAATAAGTATAGTCATCTGCAAGTTGACATAAAAGCCAAACATACCATGCAAATCCAAAGGATTTCCAACCCATAATATTAGTTCGTACCCCATCGATTTCTGGGTTAAAAAGTTCGTATACAAAATGAAAGAGTACAATAGAAAAAATAGTTTTGATCAATGGCCCTAAGATTGCAGATCCTACACCCATAGTTAAACTAGCAGTTAAGTCTTTCCAGTTATATAAGTCCTTGTGATTGTGAGTTTTACTGTAGGTGAGCTCTAATAAAATTAATGCCAAAAAAAGAGGCACTCCATAGGTCAAGGGTTTAATAAATTCCATTTTTCTTTTTCTGTTTTATTCCATAGTGGCGGAATATAGGGAGAATTTTTAGGATATCATCCACAAAATTGAAGTATTCGATTACGAACCCTATTTTAGTATTAGTTTGTATAAAATAAGCGGTTTGAAAATAAATAAACATATTGTCAATCTATTTTCAAACCGCTTATTTTTAGCTTATTTTATGGTTTAATGAAGTTCTCTAAGTAGATCAAAGGCTGCCAAGACATTTTTCATAGATTTCTTTTCTGCCTTACTTACAATTCTCGAGTCAACATTTTCTTTACCAAAAAATGTTATTTTAACCTTTTTTCCTGAAGCAATTGCTTTTATCATGGGCATCTCAAGCTGCTTTACAACACGGTCAATCCATTCTCTTTTCCCTCCAGATTCTTCTTTCGAATTAAATTCTCCAGGGGTGTCTTCTTCTACATCATAAATTTTACCATCCACATCTATTTCGATTCTTTGAACAAATAACCAATCTTTTTTAGTGAAATAGTTTATAGAAAATCCTAACCATGGTTTACGATTATCTTTTTTGCCAATATAAATCTGAAAATAACTTTTAGTATTTACCTGGATAGAAGATTTGTCTGAATACCAGGTCACTTCATTAACAGCGTCATACTTCTTCCGCATTTTAGCAATCGCTTTTTGATACTCTTTAGAATTATTTTTTTCTGTTAACTCATCTTTATTTAGTGCTTTTTCAGCTTGAAGAATTTCTTTCTTAACCTTTTTTAGTAAGCTTTTTCCTTTCTTGGTCTCGCTAGAGTTAGGGTATTTATCAACCAGAGTTTCGAGTCGTTCTTTGCTTCTGGTATAGTCTAAGGCGTCATGATACTCCTGGGCTTGCTCAAGTATTTGACTAGGAGTTAGCTGGCATTCTGCAATTTCTTTTTTTAGTTTATCATTTTCGTCCTTTAATTTATCAAAGTCAGCCTGAGGAATACCACAGCTAACTAGAATCAAAGTCATTAAAATATTAGAAAGTATAATTCTTCTCATTACTAAACTTTTTGAGATTATGGTTATTAATTGTTTAAAACAAAGTTATAATTAGGTTAAATATGTTAAAAAACAGTAAAAAATTTGCTTATAGCCCTAATATAGTAAAAATCCTTTAAAATACGTAATTTAAGCTTTGATCTTAAGGAAAAGGTAAGATTATACTTACAATTTATTTGTAAAATGCTACTTTTTTATCTAATACTAGGAGGCAAGAGGTGTTTATTTTGCAAAAATTTGAGAAGTATCTTTAAATGACTTAAACTCTAATGCATTACCACAAGGGTCACAAAAGAACATAGTTGCTTGTTCTCCAACTTCTCCCTCAAACCTGATATAGGGGTCTATAACGAATTGAATATTTTTATTGGATAGTTTTCTTGCAAGATCTTGCCATATACTCCATTCTAGAATAATCCCAAAATGAGGAACAGGAACATCTTTATCATCTACCAAATTGTTGTGATTATCTTCTATGTCTGTTTTTGATTTGTAATGAATCACCAATTGATGACCAAAAAAATTAAAATCAACCCAGTGATCACTACTTCGACCTTCTTCAAGTTCTAGAATATTCTTATAAAAATTTCTGGCATTTTCTAAATCATGGACGGGGATTGCCAGATGAAAAGGAGATAAAGTATTCATTTTCTAATAAAATTATTAGGGTTATTTTTCTATTCTATTCCAAATGTCCAAATACATTTTCCATTGATCATCAACTTTTTTCCAGATAACGACATATTTTCCTTGATATGTTATCTCTGTGCCATCGTCATTTTTGTTTTTTCCTTTATAAATTCCATAATCATGAGCAGTATCTCCGAGAATTATAATTTCTTCAGGAATAATTTCATGCTCAATAGGAGTATAACCGCTAGACTCTGCCCATCTTTTTTTAATAGCATCATATCCTTTAATGATAGGGGCATTGGTTGGAAATATTTTTGCATTATCCGTATAAATTTTCGCGATAGCTTCATAATCTTGCCTTAGATAAGCGTCAGAAAAAGCTTTTGCCTCTGCTCTTATTAGTTCTTCATCAAAGAGTTGTTCTGTATTTTCTTGTCTAACACATTCAATTTTCCAGGTCGGAAAAGAAATAGACTCATTTGTGTCTACCCATTCACCAAGCCATTTAAATCCATTGTCATTAATATCATAAAAACTAAGTTTAGAAAAACCATCCATGCCATTAGGGGCTTTTTGTTTACGATATAAAATGATCTTTCCGTCTTTCTTATTTCCTTTCCAGGAAGAAAGCACAGGATTGGCACTTACAGATGAATAATAATGCACATACCATTGACTACTATCTGCATTAAATTGTCTTATACTACCAGAATGTCGACCATCTGCTTTTAAGGTTTGGTCTTGAATAGCCATTCCGTTCATGATATACTTAAATTCCCAGGTCATTTTATTTGGTTCCCCCCAGGTTCGATCCTGATTTCTGGTTTGTGATATACAATTGCATTTCCCTATAAGAGGTGCAAAATCCAGAATTTCTTTTGGTGCTTTAGGATTTGGTTGCCCAAAAGGATGTGCTTCTGAAGGTTCGTATTCTGACTGGCTCCAGGTTACAATACTTATCAAAAAAAATAAAGAAAACAGTATACGCATCATGGGATTGAGAATTGATTAGTAAGACAATTTAGGTATTTTAGAAAAGGGAAAAACTTAAGAATGGAGGAATTAAGATATAATTAACAACGAAAAAAAAGATTAGTTTCTTCGATCTCTCCGTTTTTTATCTCTTGATCCACGAGAACTTCTTTTATCAGAATTCCTTTTTTTATCGTTTTTAGAGGTAAGTCGTCTTGAATTATTCGTATTTTTTTTTAGTTTAGTATCATCTAGTATAGAAGCCTCTTCTGTTTTACTAGAATCGCCAACATCAGCATTAAGAACTCCTAATTCTTTTTCTGTTAAATACCTCCATTCTCCTGTAGGAATATCAAGAGATACATTCATGATTCTAATTCGTTTTAGTTTTATCACTTCATACCCGAGGTATTCACACATTCTACGAATTTGACGATTAAGCCCCTGGGTCAACACGATTTTAAAATCATATTTGCTAATTTGTTCTACTTCGCATTTACGGGTTATAGTATCGAGAATGGGAACTCCACTACTCATTCGCTTTATAAATAACGGACTAATCAATTTGTTTACTGTTACTACATATTCTTTTTCATGATTATTTCTAGCTCTAAGAATTTTATTAACTATATCTCCATCACTAGTTAAAAAAATAAGCCCTTCACTAGGTTTGTCTAATCGACCAATAGGAAAAATACGTTTAGGATAATTAATATAATCTACAATGTTATCTTTTTCATTTTGTGCTGTTGTGCAAACTATGCCAACAGGTTTATTAAAAGCAAGATATACGTGTTTTTCTTTAGGTTTATTTATTAATTTACCATCTACCCGAACAATATCATCGGGAGTAACTTTGGTCCCCATTTCTGGCACTTTACCATTAATGGTAACGCGCCCCTGGTCGATTAATTTATCTGCCTCACGACGTGAGCAATAACCAACTTCGCTTAGATATTTATTAAGTCTTGTGAAAGTTTTTTCAAGCATAGAATATAAATAGTGTACAAAGATAACATTTAAAGATAACGGTTATAACAAAATGATAAATGGTATTAGTTTAATTTTAATTCTTTAATATCAATGTTTCCATCTGGTGAGATTAAGAAATATTTCGGATTTGTAATTTCTTTTTCGATTGGTTTTTGCTCTTTTGATATAGGTGTGTACTGTAGTTTTATTTCCATACCTATTTGTACAACAGGTTCAACTATTGACGTATTTATAACCATATCATAATCTTTATAAGTGATAGGATCATAATAATATGTGGTTTGTTTTTTTGCAGTTACAACCCCTTGTTTTTTATTAAGTGTTTCTAAAGAGGTACTATGAAAAGCCTGGTAATTTTTATAAAACTCTTTTGGAAAATGACAATATTTGGTATCAGCAATTGTTGGACGATATGATGTTAAGTCAAAACCTAAATCTGTATAGAATTGTTGTTTCTCTTTTAGGGTTTTCAATATTTCTGTACGTAATTGTTTGTATACGGTTTGTATATCGTTTATGAAATAATCTACTTTAACAAGATTATATATTTCGTTATTTGCGCAGGTAGCAAGTATTTTTTCAAATTGATTTACATTAGTGAATTTTACATGAATATTTTGTTGTAATTCAAAACCTTTGGGAACTTCATTGTATTTTTTACTGAATAATTTTTTTTCTACTACAGTTTCATAAACAGGAACAAATGAAATGACATCGATAATAATATCTCCCTCTAAAATACCTTTGGTACGCAATTCATCTTTTACTTTTTCTACTCTCTCGTTCATTAGCGTATTAGTTTCTTGAGATGTTTTTCCAATTTGCACGATATTAAAAACTGCAGTATACGAATCGGCAACAATATTGTTTAATACTTTAGCATCAATTGTTATCACAGGATTAGGTGTTAAATCCTTTTGCCTAAATTGTTGTATTTGATTTCCATAAATATCAGCATTCGCCAATTCTGCAGAAGCTATTATATTTTGTCTAGAAATAATTGTTGCGTTTCCTTTAATTTGAGCAAAGGCGAAAGAATTAGAGAATACTAAGAAGATATAAATTAAATTTTTCATGATATAGATTTATCGTAAATCTATGTTGAAGATGGATTTTGGGAAAACAGTAATGAGTAAACGGTGCTTTTAAATGAGGGAAGTGCTTTTTTTCTAAAAAAAAGAGGCTATTAGAATTTGTTTAAGTCCCTATACTTTCAAAAAATTAATAATCATATTATCAACTTCATCAAAAAACAGAGAGTGACCATAATTTTCTGTAGTAATAAATTGGGAATTTTTCCAATTTTTGCTAATACCTTCGGCTTCACTATAAGGGGCAATATCATCATTTTTATCATGAATTAAAAGCCCGTTAAGTACTAGGTCTTTCACAAAATTAGCCATAGAAAACTCATCAAAATAGAAATCATGTTTTTCTTTAAAATACTGATTTAATGCCCTCATGAATTTTGGAGAAAGCTTTAATATCTCCTGATATCCTTTCATGATTCTGGATAATTCTGAAGGAGGTGCCAATACGATTAGTTTTTCTATTTCCTTATTTGGATAGGTGTATTGATGAAATATAGTTGCCATACCACCTACAGAATGCCCAATCATATGATTAGGTCGATAGAGTTCAACTATCTTTTGAAGGCACTTAGTGTATAAAGGGACGTTTAATATTTTTCCTGTAGAATTACCATGTGCAGGTGCATCAAAAGCAATTACATTAAATCCTTTTTCATGTAATTTTTGTATGAGCACCTTCCATCGATGTGTATTGCTCTCCCATCCATGAACTAATAAAATTGTTTCTCCCATGCTAGACCATCTATAGGTCTGGATATAGATAGTATCGATAAGAACCATTTCGTCTTCTGCTTCTTCGAGAAAATCTTCTTGTTCGGGTAATATTTTACCTTTTCTTGGAGTACAAAATAAGATATATGCTTTATTGATTGCCTTTTTTGGATAAAAAAGGAAAAGAAACTGGATGTATTTTCCAATGATAAGAGGCAGGTATTTTTTATATTTTTCTTTCATTCACCTTCACGATGTACTGCTTCCATAGTAAATGCAGGGAGGCAAATGGCAAGATACTCACATTCTTCATCAAATGGGTTAGTATATTGAATTCTTGTGTTTTTTTTAATTTTAATAGATTGTCCCGATTCTAATATTATTTTTTCTCCATCAATGATAAACTGTTTTTTACCCCTAATAATATAGGTGTATTCATCAAACTCTGGAGTTTGAAAAGGTTCGCTCCAGTGAGGTGGCGCAATCATATGTGCGATACTAATTTGAGAATTTTGATCAGTTGCCATACCAAAATGCTCTTCTATTAGTTTTCCATCGGTAGTCGGAACAATAAAAGGGGATTTTTGGATCTGATATTTTTTACTCATTTTTTTGTTTTTTAATTAGCTGTGTCCCAGCTTATCCAGAAATGTTTGATTTTTGCAGAATCGGGTATATCTGTTGCTGTTATTTCTATATCGGTAGTAGATTGAAACTTTTTTGATAATTCTTTTTTATCAATAGTGAAATATGCCTGAATGCTATCTACAAATATTACAGCTGTACTTAGTGTATTATTAATTTTTGAGATATTGTAATGGTCTTTGATATCTTTAAAAACACCCTTAGAAGATAAACCCGAAGCAGTTTTATATCTGGGATCCACAATTTGAATATTTTCTATAGTAGACATTGGATCTGATTCTTTATGAGCTTCTAAAACTAATAGCTTTGTTCCTCCTTTTTCATAAATTTCTATTTCATTTACATTATTAAGAAATTGATCTCCAGCAGTTCTTTTTGCAATAGAATCATTGGCATAGATAGAATCTAATTCTTTGATTTGTATTTCGCTTGTTAATAGTCCTATTCTATTATTGGTAATCTCAAACGGATCTTGTTTTTTTTCTCTCTGACAGCTATATATTAATAGTGAGATAAGAAGAATTTTTAACATTCTCTTTGCCATAACTAGATGATTTAGTGATTTGTTAAATTATAAACGTAAATTATTTCAATAACTTATTAAGTACTCCTAAAGCTCCTCGAATAAAAGTGGCACTGGTAAGTACTTTTATCACTGCTTTTTCTGTAGCACTAGCTCTTCTACTTTTTGATCGAGAACTAGATGAGCTTCTATTTAGCTTTTCTCTTTCCTTTTTGGCGGCTGCTTTTGCTTCTTCTGCTTCTGCTTTCTCAATTTTTTCATTTAACAGCTCATAGGCACTTTCTCTATCTATTTCTTCATTATACTTAGGGATAAGCTTTGATTTTTTAAGTAAAGCTTTTAATTCACTATCGTTTAGGATGTCCATTCGACTCATAGGAGCCCTTAGCATAGTTGCTGCCAATGGAGTAGGACGCCCTTTCTCATCAAGGGCAGATACCAAAGCTTCTCCAATTCCCAAAGAAGTAAGTATTTCTTTGGTGTCATAGTATTCAGAAATTGGATAATTCTCTGCAGTAAGTTTAATCGCTTTTCTATCCTTGGCCGTAAATGCTCTAAGCGCATGCTGAACTTTGAGTCCTAATTGACTTAAAACTCCATCAGGGACATCAGTTGGATTTTGAGTTACAAAATAAAGACCAACACCTTTGGATCGTATTAATTTTACGATACTCTCGATCTGGCCCATAAGTGCGTTAGAAGCTTCTTTAAAAATGAGATGAGCCTCATCAAGAAAGATAACTAGTTCTGGCCTCCCACTGTCCCCTTGTTCTGGGAAAGTACTATATATTTCGGCAAGAAGGCTAAGCATAAATGTAGAAAACAACTTTGGCTTATCCTGTATATCTGTTAACCTAATAATATTGATGATACCTCTACCGTTTTCATCAATTCTACATAAATCCTGAACTTCAAAAGATTTTTCGCCAAAAAAGAGATCTGCTCCTTGTTGTTCTAATTCGACTATTTTACGTAAAATTGAACCGGTAGAAGCAGTAGAAATACGTCCATAATCCTTCTCTAATTCCTTTTTACCTTCTTGAGTGGAAAATTGTAAGACTTTTTTTAGATCTTTTAAATCTAATAGCGGCAATTTATTATCATCGCAATATTTAAATATGATAGAGATAATCCCAGCTTGTGTTGTAGTAACATCAAGAATTCTGGATAGTAAAACTGGTCCAAACTCACTTACTGTAGCTCTAAGCCGAACACCATCCTGATCAGAAAGAGATAAAATCTCTACAGGAAAATCTTTGGCTTCGAATGGGATACCTATTTTTTCGTGACGTTCATCAATTTTAGGATGACCAGGGCTGGCAGCTGCAATCCCACTAAGATCCCCTTTTATATCCATTAAAAGTACAGGTATTCCTTGATCGCTTAAGTTTTCTGCCAGTACTTGTAGAGTCTTGGTTTTACCTGTACCCGTAGCGCCAGCAATTAACCCGTGGCGATTTAATGTTTTTAAAGGGATTTTTACATGAGCATCGGTTACTGTTTCGCCATTGTACATGGCTGCTCCCATAGTTAGGAAATCACCTTTAGTTTTATAACCTTCGTTAATATGTTCAAGAAATGCCTGGTTATCACTCATAATTCAATATAATTTTGCATAAAAATAGGAATCTTAACTTTTCTATAGAAATTATAAGTTACTTTTAATATAAAGTAAATCACAATACTAATTTTTTATTATTTGGGACCCATGAAAAAAATAACACTAATAGTTTGTCTCTTCACTTTTTTAATGAGCTGTAAAACAGATACTATAAAGCCTGTAGATGAGGTGGTTTTTCATAAAACTCACGAACCTAAAAAATCAACGGCTCCTTTTTCTGATGCTGTACAGGTAGGGAATCTATTTTTTCTGTCTGGTCAGGTAGGAATGGATCATAGTGTGAGAAAATTGGTGCCAGGAGGAATACAACCTGAAACAAAACAAACGCTGGAAAATATCAAAGCAGTTTTACAACACCATGGTATGGATATGGAGGATGTAGTGAAATGTACTGTGATTCTGGCTGATATAGAAGATTTTTCTGCTTTTAACGAAGTATATAAAACCTACCTACTTCAAAAACCAGCGCGTACTACCTTTGCTTCCAAGGGATTGGCTGTTGGTGCTAAGATCGAAATAGAATGTATTGCTGTTAAGTCTGAGTAGAGGTAATAGTCTAATATACTATTACTATAGGTGGTAGATTAAGTCATTTTTGTTTGTATTTCGTAATTTTAATTAGAAGAATTTTTTAAGATGTAATTATTCTAAAATCGTAATTTAATATTATTTACATTTGCAACCTTATGCAAAAGAGTATACAGAAATTGGTGAATGATGGTAAAATGCTTCCTTTGATGGAAGAATTTTATACCATTCAGGGAGAAGGTTTTCATAAAGGAACGGCAGCATATTTTGTTAGAATCGGTGGTTGTGATGTTGGGTGTCATTGGTGTGATGTAAAAGAAAGTTGGAATGCAGATTTGCATCCTCCAACAGATACAAATGTTATTGTAGAAAATGCACTAAAGTATAGCGATGTAATTGTGGTTACAGGAGGAGAACCTCTTACCTGGGATATGACCTTGTTAACTCAGGGGCTTAAAGATAAAGGAGCTAAAACTCATATTGAAACATCTGGTGCTTACCCTCTAACAGGTGAATGGGACTGGATTTGTCTTTCTCCCAAAAAAGTAAAACTTCCAAAAGAAGAAGTTTATAAAAAGGCTAATGAGTTAAAATGTATCGTTTATAACAAAAGTGATTTTGAATTTGCTGAAAAGCAAGCAGACAAGGTTTCTGATAATTGTGTATTGTACCTTCAACCCGAATGGAGTGTTCGTGAAAAAATCATCCCTCTGATTGTAGATTATGTGATGAAAAATCCAAAATGGAAAGTTTCTCTTCAGACTCATAAATACTTAAATATCCCTTAAAAATATCTATTGTATTGATTCTTAAGTCTTTTTGAATAAAAATACAAGTATTTAATCATTAATACATTATGGTTTTTCCATAATTTTGGGGATAATTCCCCATATTCCATTTTTTATTTTGAAGGAAAAAGACTACGATGCTTATGGTTTTTCAATATTTTGTATACTTTTTACCCAGCTCTTTAAGTATTTATATCGAAATTATCATTTTTGTATTACTACTTATTTTGGTAGTGTTTAAATTTATGTGAACAATTTAAAATCAGTTTCTTATGAAAAATTTATACGCTACATTTGGATTAACTTTTAGAGCTTTTATCAGTTTTGTAAAAGAATTACCAGGAGCATCTCTATATGCTATGCGTAGATAAATATCGCATAAAGTATTATATAAACTTTTTGATTTTGAACGCAAATTTACCTTTCGTCGAATGTAAATGTCGTTTTAATTATTCTTTTAGACCAGCTAACGATTTTTTGTACTTACAAATGTAAATATGAGATAAATTTGTAACTGTAATTAAAAACCAAACAGTTATGAAATATTTTACCTCTATTTTCGGATTAAGTTTTAACGTAGTAATTAATTTTTTAAAAGATCTTCCAGGAGCATCTCAATATGCAATCAATAAATGATAATGATGAATGTACTAGTTTATTATCATCGATCATTTTATTTTTTAGATCCTTAGTAAGAGATTGTTTTGAGAAACAGTCTCTTACTAATTTTTATAAGTAAGAAAAAGATGATATGGTGTATAAGAAAAGGACTATATCTGTTTTTATGATCAATACTACTTTTTTAAAAGATTGCTTTTTTATTTGGGTTGAACAAAATGTTTCATATCCCAGTGTAATTAACAGTTCTTTGTAAATTCCTCATTACATTTAGGGATCAACTTAGTTTTAAGCTTTTATACGAATAAACGTCATAACTATTTTGATCAATAGACTTCATTATTTTCTTTAATTTTTCATAGTATAATATTCAATTGAAGGAAAAAATATTCAAAAAAAACATAAAAATGGGTTATATAATATTAAATATAATCTCTTTTTTACATTTCTAACAAGGAATGAATAATGGTATTTCTAGAATAATATATAGATATAACTCTGCTTTTTAGTTGTTTTATATGTTTTAAGAAAATTTGATTGAAAGGATGTGAAATAAAAAAGGGGGAGAAAACCCCTAAAACACAACTTTATAGTGTGGGAAAAAACCTCAAAAATTAACACATGTAAATTGATTTTTGGTGTTATGGCGTTTTAAAGTGTTTTATGTCTAAAATTTTGTTTTGTCGATGTTAATTTTTATGGGTCAAATGAGATAGACATTATCTTTGTATAACAATTTTAAACCAAAAGATTATGAAGCTATTTTACGGTATTTTTTTTGTTGATATAAAGGCTTTAAAAACCTTTTTAAGACAACTACCATCGGCTTGCAGTAATGCAATCCATAGATAAGATTTTTTGAAATTGTTGAGGGACGATTTTGAAAACCGAATGAAACGAAAAAGAATAAGCTTTTGAAAAATTTATGTTAAGGAATTTAGGGAAATTACCCCATTATCCTTGTATAAAATAACAAAGCATTAGGGGGTGGACTTATTAGAATTAAGATTTTCGTGCTTATTATCGATAAAATCTTGATTTATATCTAAAATATATATAAATTTATTGACATCGAGTTATATCGGTATTATATTTGAATAATAATTACATTAATTTTTAAACGTAACATATGGGGCTATTTTACACAAAATTTAGATTAACTTTTAGAATTGTGATGGATTTTCTAAAAGAGTTACCTGGGGCATCTGGTCATGCTATTCACAGATAACATAAGAACTTATTATCTCTGTTCGAGATAAGAACAAACACAAAAGTTGAGGAAAAAAATAGCTTGAAAATTTATTTTCAAGCTATTTTTTTATGAATTAAATTGTAAACTCTTTCGTTTGTTATAAATAAAAAGGTACTTCTACACGAGTAGTATCCCATCCCATAACCATGTGATATCCTTTATCTACTTTTTTGAAAGCTATAGAAAAAACTTCTAACTCATCACCACTTCCAACCGGAACATTGATTCTAGCCACATCTTTACTTTTATCATAAGAGTAGGCTCCCCAACTATCTAGATCAGAATTTATAATAATAGTCCATTCTTTTTCACCAGGAATAGTGAATAATGAATATGTACCTGCTTTAATGGTTTTGTCTCCCATTTTTACATCCTGAGAGAATCTAATTTCGGTAGCTTCATCAGCGCCAGTTCTCCATACTTTATCATACGCCGCTAAACTACCAAAAATTTTACGCCCTTTCTTTTGTGGACGACTATAGACAACTTTGATTTCTGGTTTGGCATTTCTATCTTTCTTAGCATAAGAAATATCGGTTGGACTTTTCTGTAATCCTGCAAATTTTTGAGCGTTTACACTTGATAATGTACCCAAAAACATAATAACAACTAATACGAGTGATTTTTTCATAATTTGATTTTAATTTTTATGACAGACGTAAAGATATTGTTGAACTTACAATTGAAATGTTAATCGAGTCTATAAGTTGTGTTAAATGTTTGAGATAACAATTTGATAGTATATATATGAATACATTCTTTTTATAGTTTCTTTTTGTTATGGTTTATTGTGTTTTTTGTTTTAATATGTAAGCTTTATTGGGTTTATTGTTTTTATTTTGTAACTATAAATCAATCTTTGACCTTTCAAAATAATAGAAAAAGAAGAATATGTGTGGAATTGTTTGTGCTTTTGATATAAAGCAAGATTCAGAGATGTTACGACCTCAATTACTTGAGATGTCAAGAAAAATTAGACATAGAGGCCCGGATTGGAGTGGGATATACTCCAGCAAAAATGCAATACTAGCTCATGAAAGATTGGCTATAGTAGATCCGGTTTCTGGTAAACAACCATTGTTTAGTGCAGATAATAAATTGGTGCTAGCGGCTAATGGAGAAATTTATAATCACAGGGAGCTTCGTAAACAATTTGAAGGAACTTATGATTTTCAAACAGAATCTGATTGTGAGATAATTTTGGCACTATATAAGCAAAAAGGTGTAGATTTCTTAGATGATCTTAATGGTATTTTTGCTTTTGCACTATATGATGTAGAAAAGAATACGTATTTCATTGCTAGAGATCATATGGGGATTATTCCTCTTTATATGGGGTGGGATCAAAACGGTACTTTCTATGTGGCATCTGAGTTAAAAGCTCTTGAAGGAGTTTGTGCCAAAATAGAATTGTTTCCTCCAGGACATTATTTATCAAGTGAAGAAGGAGAACCAAAGAAGTGGTATGTTAGAGATTGGTCTGAGTATAAAGCAGTGCAGGAAAATCAAACGAGTATTGATGAACTAAGAGATGCTTTAGAGGCCGCTGTTCATAGGCAATTAATGTCTGATGTTCCTTACGGTGTTTTGCTATCTGGTGGATTAGATTCTTCAGTAACCTCTGCTATAGCAAAAAAATATTCAGAAAAACGAATAGAAACCGATGACACCAAAGATGCATGGTGGCCAAAATTGCACTCGTTTTCTGTTGGATTAGAAGGTTCACCAGATTTGGAAGCTGCACAAAAAGTAGCCGATCATATAGGGACCATACATCACGAAATAAAATTTACTATTAGAGAAGGTCTTGATGCGATAAAAGATGTGATCTATAATTTAGAGACCTATGATATTACTACCATAAGAGCTTCGACTCCAATGTATTTGATGGCTAGAGTTATTAAATCTATGGGGGTAAAGATGGTACTGTCGGGAGAAGGAGCCGATGAGATTTTTGGAGGGTATTTATATTTTCATAAAGCACCAAATGCAAAAGAATTTCATGAAGAAACTGTGCGTAAACTCAACAAATTACATATGTATGATTGTTTACGAGCAAATAAATCGCTTGCCGCATGGGGAATTGAAGGGCGAGTTCCGTTTTTGGACAAAGAGTTTATGGATGTTGCAATGAGAATTAACCCAAAAGATAAAATGATCAATGGGGAGAGAATGGAAAAATGGGTTATTCGCAAGGCTTTTGAATCTTATTTGCCAGAGAGCGTAGTCTGGAGACAAAAAGAACAATTCTCTGATGGAGTAGGGTACAGCTGGATCGATACATTAAAAGAAGTTGTTGAGATCGAAGTTACAGATGAGCAAATGGCAAATGCACATTTTAGATTCCCAATACAAACTCCTCAAAACAAAGAAGAATTTTACTATCGTACTATTTTTGAAGGGCATTTTCCTAGTGATACGGCAGCATTGAGTGTTCCTCAAGAACCATCGGTAGCATGTAGTACAAAAATTGCTTTAGAATGGGATGAAGCTTTTAAAAATATGAATGACCCAAGTGGTAGAGCTATTGCCAATGTACATGAAGAAGCTTATGATGATGTTGCTATATGATAAAAATTACAGTTTATTTTAGCTGAAAGTTGAGTTAATTGAGATTAAAACCCTAAGAATATTTTCTTAGGGTTTTGTAATATATCTTATGTTGAAAATTAAAATAAAAGAAGGCTACAAAAATGATTATAGCCTTCTTTACAAATTCATTTTTTTTTAGGTGATGTGAACTAATTTAGTTGCTACATCTTTCTCCCCGAAGCCATCTGTTATTACTTTGTAACGTGTATAAATAACCAGAGTAGGTTACTTTATCTCCTACAGCATACGATTGTCCCGAAGACCATGGACTTACACCTGCACATGGGTCGCTAGAGTTGGATGGATATGCTTTATTGGTTCCTTCAATATCTAATGGAGAAATAGTTTTTTGAGCTCCATTATATGTTTGCCCATTAAGTAAGGTAATTGTTGGTTGACCATTTTTAGAAAAACCATAAGGATGATACATCATTATAGAGTTAATATCGAATTTTCTGGTTAATAATTGTGCACTTGAACTTTTTCTGAAATTACCTTCCATACCCGACTGGATATTATTCCACTTTATAATAACATAGTCATCTCTGTCAGATCTTGTTTGTTCATGAACAAACCCAAGAGTATGCCCTAATTCATGCGCAATAAGACTGGCACTAGCTCTATTTCCTAATTGTACAGTTCCTCTAGTTCCTTGTACGCCAAAGGATGCTCTTCCACATCCAGAACAAACATTGGTAGATTCATAAATTGTTACATAGTAAGACTCATTAGTTCTTTCTTTGAATTTAATATTAGTTTTACTAGTCCATCGTCTAAAAGCCTCGGTAAGATTACTACGTAAATTACTATTTAAGTTTCCAAGCACATAAACTATGGTATTGTTTGGCCATTTATTAGTAGAACCCCATAAAGCTAGTTTTTGATCAGCTTCGGCAGCACTCGGGGCAGCTTTTGGATCAAAAGGAGCAGGAGGAGTGTCTGATAACATTTTTTCAGAAAGAATAATATCTGAGTTGTAGAGAAATTCTCCATTGCCTATGTCTTCGACAGTTACCAAATCTCCCTGAAAATATTTTTCAATAGTTTTTCCAGTTGTCGATGATGAGTTTGCATTTATACTCTCATCAATGTTTTCTTTTTGACAAGAAGCAAAAAGTAATACCGCACTCAATGTAAGGGTTTTGAGCACATTAATTTTTTTAGTTTTCATAATTGTTATATTAAGTTTGTGTAAAAATGTTATTATCAAATATAGACGCAACATTCTAAAAGATTAATTTCTTTTACATAAACATGTCGTTTTAGTAAACAAAATGTTATTTATGGGGTATAAACTGATAAGATTTGTGTAAAAACTACTTATTTTTGGTGTATATGTATACTCGGGATATGATTTGTAATAGGTGTAATTTACTGTGATAAATACTACAGATTTTGCAAATTGAAATCATCCTTTCTAGAATATAAATAAATCTTAAATTCATTTTAAGGGCATTTTTATCGTTTTTAAGAGTGTTTTTTATTTTTCTAGTACTATTCTTAACTAATTGTTGATAACTCGTTAAATCCTTCTTGATAAAACTCTTTGATCCTTTTACTCTTTTTTTATCTTTGTTTGTTGTCAAAAAAATAAAATAATTAATTAAGGGATTTTATGAGCGAAGAAGCTAATAAGAAAAATTACTCCGCAGATAGTATTCAGGCACTCGAAGGAATGGAGCATGTACGTATGCGCCCATCGATGTATATTGGTGATGTTGGATCTCGAGGATTACATCATTTGGTGTATGAAGTAGTAGATAACTCAATTGATGAAGCACTGGCAGGGCATTGTGATGCTATACAGGTAACTATCAATGAAGATAATTCTGTTACTACACGAGATAATGGTAGGGGTATTCCTGTAGGTATACATAAAAAGGAAGGTGTTTCTGCTTTAGAGGTTGTAATGACCAAAATAGGTGCAGGAGGAAAATTCGATAAAGATTCTTACAAGGTTTCTGGTGGTCTTCACGGGGTAGGAGTATCTTGTGTGAATGCATTATCAGCTCATTTGCATGCTTTTGTTCATAAAGAAGGTAAAGTATGGGAGCAGGAATATGAAAAGGGTAAACCATTATATCCGGTTAAATCTACAGGAGATACAGATTTTAATGGTACTATAGTTACTTTTAGACCAGACCCCACAATTTTTCAGCAGACTCTGGAATATAATTATGATACTTTGGCAAGTCGTATGCGTGAATTGGCATACCTTAATAAAGGAATAAAAATTACATTAACAGATAAGCGTCATCAAGATGATGAAGGCAATGATGTTACTGAAACTTTCCATTCTGAAGAAGGGTTAAAAGAATTTGTTCGATTTCTTGATGCAAGTCGTAGTGCTATTATAGCAGATGTGATTTCTATGGAAGGTGAAAAAAACAATATTCCTGTAGAAGTGGCGATGATCTATAATGACTCTTATGCAGAGAATTTACATTCTTATGTGAATAATATTAATACCCATGAAGGAGGAACACATCTTTCAGGTTTTAGAAGAGGTTTAACTGCTACACTTAAAAAGTATGCAGACGCTTCAGGGATGTTAGATAAATTGAAATTCGAAATTGCTGGAGATGATTTCCGTGAAGGATTAACAGCTATTATTTCAGTAAAAGTTCAAGAACCACAATTTGAAGGGCAGACCAAAACTAAATTAGGAAATAGAGAAGTTACTTCTGCAGTTTCACAAGCTGTTTCTGAAATGCTGGAGAATTATCTTGAGGAGAACCCTAATGATGCTAAAACTATTGTTCAGAAAGTAATCCTTGCTGCTCAGGCACGTCACGCTGCTAAAAAAGCACGTGAAATGGTACAGCGTAAATCGGTAATGAGCATAGGAGGTTTGCCCGGTAAACTTTCTGATTGTTCAGAACAGGATCCTGCATTATGTGAAGTATTTCTAGTCGAGGGAGATTCTGCAGGTGGAACAGCAAAACAAGGACGTGATCGTATGTTTCAGGCAATTCTTCCGTTACGTGGTAAGATATTGAATGTAGAAAAAGCAATGCATCATAAGGTTTTTGAGAATGAAGAAATCAAAAATATTTTTACAGCTCTTGGTGTTACCATTGGTACTGAAGAAGATAGCAAAGCACTAAACCTTTCAAAATTACGCTATCATAAAATTGTAATTATGTGTGATGCCGATGTCGATGGTAGTCATATTTCTACATTAATCCTGACATTCTTTTTCCGTTATATGAAGGAACTTATCGAAGCAGGGCATATTTATATAGCTGCTCCACCATTATATTTGGTAAAAAAAGGAGCCAAAAAACAATATGCATGGAACGATGATCAGCGAGATATGATTGTAAAAGAGTTCGGCGAAAATTCGAAAATACAACGATATAAAGGTCTTGGAGAGATGAATGCAGAACAGCTTTGGGATACTACTATGAACCCAGAATTTAGAACCATGCGTCAGGTTACAATTGACAACCTTACAGAAGCAGATCGCATATTTTCTATGTTAATGGGAGATGAAGTACCACCTCGTAGAGAGTTTATAGAAAAGAATGCTGTGTATGCAAATATTGATGCATAAATAATAGTTTAAAATTATATTTAAGATCCGCTATATAATAGGTATAGCGGATTTTTTTTATATTGCAATGCCCATTAAACCCAAATCTTATGAAAAAATGTACTTTGCTGTTGGCATTACTTCTAGGTCATATTACGTTTTCGCAAACAGATATCGATCAAATTCTTGAAATAGGAATTGAAAATGCCCAGAGATTTAGTGAAGATTATTTTGCATCTGCAGGAGAATCCTTAGTAAATGCTATGTCAAATGGTTGGTATAATACAGCAGAAACAAAAAAATTGTGGCACTTCGAAGCTGGGATTGTAGGTAACCTTTCCTTTGTAAGAGAAGAAAAACAATCCTTTGTCCTAAATGTGCAGAATTATACAGATTTAACATTTAGAAATGGGCAAACCAGTCAGACTGTTGCAAATGCATTGGGTGTAAACCGAGAAGAAATAGCAGTAGTGATAAATCGAGGCCAAGCTACAGAATTAGAAGTTATTTTACCAAATGGGATAGGTGATTCTGAAATTGGTTCTTTACCAAGCGGATTTATTCAAGGGTCAATGGGATTAATAAAAAGTACAGAAATAAAACTTAGATTTTTGCCAAGGATCAAAGCGGTACAAGATGCAGAAATACAACTGTATGGTGTTGCTTTTCAGCATGAGTTTACCGATTGGGTTTTTCCGTTAAAGAGATGGCCCGTTAGACTATCTGCTTTATTAGGATATACCAATGTAAAAGGTTTTTATGATATTAATGCCAGTAGTGGGATAGAAGGTGCAGATCAGGAAGTGCGCTTAAATACTAATTCATGGTTGATCACGGGTATTGTATCTACCAAATTACCGGTTTTAAACTTTTATGGGGGGCTAGGATATTATTTTGGCTCGAGTGATGCAGATTTATTGGGAACCTATCAAATTCAAAATGGACCGCTAACATCACAAACGGTAATAGATCCAATAAGTGTGAAAAATAGAACAAAAGGAGTTAAAGCATCAATTGGCGCAAAAGTACAGTTTGGTATTTTTAGAGCGAATCTGGATTATACATTACAAAACTATAATAACCTTTCTTTAGGACTTAATTTTGGCTGGTAATTAACACTCTATTTGTTAATTAATTCATCAAAGAATTCGTATTTTCGCGAAATAAATAAGTTTAATTACATTCAAAAAAATATACCATGAAAGTTACAGTAGTAGGAGCTGGTGCAGTAGGTGCTAGTTGCGCTGAATATATAGCAATAAAGAATTTTGCTTCAGAAGTAGTAGTGTTAGATATTAAAGAAGGATATGCAGAAGGAAAAGCAATGGATCTCATGCAAACCGCTTCTTTAAACGGGTTTGATACCAAAATCACTGGTACTACAGGAGATTATTCTAAAACTGCAGGAAGTGATATTGCTGTAATTACTTCAGGAATTCCTCGTAAACCAGGAATGACAAGAGAAGAATTAATTGGTATTAATGCAGGGATTGTTAAAACAGTATCTTCAAGTTTGATAGAACACTCTCCTAATGCTATTATTATTGTGGTTAGTAATCCTATGGATACAATGACCTATTTGGTACATAAAACAACCAATCTTCCTAAAAATAGAATTATAGGTATGGGTGGTGCTTTAGATAGTGCTCGTTTTAAGTACAGATTAGCAGAAGCATTAGGTGCTCCTATTTCTGATGTTGACGGAATGGTAATTGGTGGTCATAGCGATAAAGGTATGGTGCCATTAACAAGATTGGCTACAAGAAATAGTGTGCCTGTTTCAGAATTTATTTCAGAAGAAAGAATAGAGCAGGTAGCTGCAGATACTAAAGTTGGTGGAGCTACATTAACCAAATTATTAGGTACATCGGCATGGTATGCTCCGGGAGCAGCAGTATCTGGTTTAGTACAAGCAATCGCTTGTGATCAAAAGAAAATTTTCCCTTGTTCTACCTTATTAGAAGGAGAATATGGATTAAATGATCTTTGTATCGGTGCGCCAGTTGTATTAGGTAGAAATGGAATCGAAAAGATTGTTGAAATAGAACTTAACGATGCAGAAAAAGCTAAACTTGCAGAAAGTGCTGAAGGTGTTAAGAAAACAAATGGATTATTAGAGTTATAATATATCCTTATAAATAAGTTTAATAAGAGCTGCTTTATGCAGCTCTTATTGTTTTTACGGTAGTGTAGAAATATGATTTTCTCTAATTAATGAAGCCTTTACAGTACAACAAGCCTCGATTTTGATGTTTTTTGAATAGTGATAAATACCAAAATTGAAACTTATACGTTTTGATGTTCGAAGATTGCAATAGATATTTATTTGAAGACTTTAGAAATGCAGTTTTAATTTTTTTATATTTGCCGCATGAAGAAAAAATGGTACTTCGGGATTTTAATTTCTGCTTTAGCAACGCTTGTTGTTATTCAGCAGCAAACCGTAGTACCTAATCAGGAAATTGTATTAGAGTTTGTTAATAATGAGATTACTTCTGTTGAAGCTCAAAATGCGATAACACTTGTAAAAAAACAACTACAATCTATAGGAGTTCAGCATACAAGGATATCAAAGGGGCTAAAAAATGGCAAACTCAAAATTGCTTACTATAGCGATGCAGATGTAGAGTACATAAAAAGAATACTTTCTGAAGCACATGATGTAGCCCTGGATCATGTTTTTTACGACCAAAATGAAGATGACAACCAGTTTCCATTAAATAAAAATTCTAAAGACTATAATCTCGATGTTTATGAAATCCAAAAAAGTACAGATTTTGATGCTGACTTTAATGGTAAGTATGTTTTAGAAGTAAAACATGAACGCGATGGCTATTCTGGTTCTAACTCGTATAGTTTTGTTAAAGGAATAGATACCGATTATATAGATAGGCTTATAAAGATAGCCCAAAAAGTAAATACAAATATTGCAATTGCAATAGATAATACTTCACATAACATTCCAGAAGTAAGAGCTGGACCAATCTCTTGATTGGAATTTACAGCTTTTAAGAAATTCCTAAAAACTACCATATTTTAAAATAGAGCTTTTGTCAATAGTTTGATAAAGCTTAATTACACAGTATTAAATAATTAAAAATAATTGTCAAACCTTGAGTACATTATATAATTACTCGTTTTAAAAGGTTTGACCAAAATAAATAAATAATGCAAAATAAAGGACTTGTTAGGGTATTTGCTATCTTATTTGGCTTGGTATGTGTTTACCAATTGTCATATACATACATGGCATATACAAAAGAGGCAGAAGCTGAAGTTTATGCACAGCAAAAGTATCCCGAAAGCGTAAAAGATTATTCAAAATTAAGGGAGACAGCAGAGCGTAATTATTTAGATTCTATAGGTAAAGAAGAAATTTTTGCCGGGATTACATATAATGATGCAAAGGATAAAGAACTTAATAAAGGGCTTGACCTTAAAGGAGGGATTAATGTTATTCTGCAAATCTCTGTAAAAGATATTTTAAGTGGGCTAGCTAATAAATCTAAAGACCCATCGTTTAATCAAGCTTTGCTTGCTACCGATGAGGTGCAGAAAAATAGTCAGAATAATTATATCGATGATTTCTTTACCGAATTTGAAAAAATTCCGGATGCAAAATTAGCATCACCAGATATTTTTGCAAACAAAAACCTAAGTGATGATATCACTTATGATATGACCAATGAGCAGGTTAAGCCTATTCTGAAACGTAAGATTGACGAGTCTGTAATATCTGCATTCGAAGTATTACGTAAGCGTATTGATAAGTTTGGAGTTACACAACCTAATATCCAGCGTTTAGGAGAATCTGGTCGTATTTTGGTAGAACTTCCTGGTGCAAAAGATATAGAGAGAGTAAAAAGCTTGGTAACAAGTACAGCTCAATTAGAATTTTGGGACGTATATAAGATGGAAGAAGTTTTTAATCATCTTATTGCTGCTAATAATTTGATTAAAGAAGAGCTTGAAGGTGTAGATGAAATAAAAGAAAAAGTTGCAGAAACTAGTGAAACGGTAGTAGATTCTACTCAGGTAGATACGGCAAAAGTTGATTCTACAACAACTGATGCTGACGCAGCTATCGAAAACTTATTAGAAGATGCAGAAGATTCTACAGATATTGAAGCACAGGTAAATCCATTGTTTGACCTAATTGTAGGACAAGGAAGACAAGGGGGACCAGTAGTGGCTACTGTAGAGAAGAAGAATGCAGATCAGTTTATGGCATATCTTAATGATCCTAAAGTAAAAGCTTTATTGCCGGTAGAGCAACGTTTTATGAAATTTGCATGGGGAAAACCAGAAAAAGATTCTGAGTTTTTAGATTTATATGCTATAAAAGGAAATAGAGATAATGAGCCCGAACTAAGTGGTGGTGTTATTACAGATGCAAGACAAGAATATAGCCAATTAGGTAAAGTAACAGTTACCATGCAAATGGATGGTAAAGGAGCTAAAAAATGGGAAGAAATGACTGGTCGTGCTTTTAATCAAAGCAGTCAGATAGCAGTTGTATTAGATGATATAGTATATTCTGCTCCAGGAGTTACAACAGGAGCGATTAGTGGAGGAAGAAGTGAAATCACTGGAGACTTTTCTATAGAAGAAGGTCAGGATTTGGCAAATGTATTAAGAGCAGGTAAATTACCAGCCTCTGCAGATATTATACAGAGTGAAGTAGTAGGACCATCATTAGGTCAAGAAGCTATTGATAGTGGTGTCATGTCTTTTGCAATAGCATTAGTATTGATTCTGATCTGGATGGTGTTTTACTATGGTAAAGCTGGACTTTTTGCAGATGTGGCCTTGGTGGTTAATATTTTATTTATTTTTGGAGTATTAGCAGGATTAAAAGCGGTATTAACGCTTCCTGGTATTGCGGGTATCGTATTAACGATTGGTATGTCGGTTGATGCAAACGTATTAATATTTGAACGAATTAGAGAAGAGCTAGCAAAAGGTAAATCTCAGGTAGATGCTATTAAAGATGGATTTAGTAATGCATTATCATCGATACTTGATGCAAATATAACTACAGGTCTAACAGGTCTTATTTTATTAGTTATTGGTACAGGACCAATTAAAGGATTTGCGACTACCTTATTAATAGGTATTTTAACCTCATTGTTTACAGCGATTTTTGTTACCAGATTATTTATAGATGGTTATGGTAAAAATGGTAAAGAGCTGGCTTTTTCTACAGGAGCAACCAAAAACTTATTTAAGAACGTTAATGTTAATTTCTTAAAGAAACGTAAAATTGCGTATGTCATTTCTGGTATTATTGTCGTAGCAGGTATTGGTTCTTTATTTACTAATGGACTGGATCAAGGTGTAGATTTTGTAGGAGGAAGAACGTATACTGTTCGTTTTGCAAAAGATGTTGTTCCTGCTGTAGTAGAGAAAGATCTTGTTGCTGCTTTTGAAAGTGCACAAGCAAAAACTTACGGAACAAATAATCAACTAAAAATTACGACAAAGTATAAAGTTGATGAAACAGGTGAAGAAGTAGATGCAGAAATTTCAAACAAATTATTTACAGCTTTAAAGCCTTATTTAACAGATGGATTGACTTATGATCAATTTGCTAATGGCGGAGATGATAAGCAAGTAGGTATTATGCATTCTATGAAAGTAGGACCAACAATTGCTGATGATATTAAGCAAGCAGCATTTTGGTCTGTACTTGCGTCTCTTATAGTTGTATTCCTATATATCTTACTGCGATTTAGAAGATGGCAGTTTAGTTTAGGTGCGGTTGCGGCGGTATTCCATGATGTATTAATAGTACTAGGGATATTCTCACTAACCTATAAATTTATGCCATTTAATATGGAAATTGACCAGGCGTTCATTGCAGCTATACTTACTGTAATTGGATACTCGTTAAATGATACCGTGGTTGTATTTGATAGAATTAGGGAATTCTTCAACGAGCATACTGGAAGACCGTTGGATAAAAATGTTAATGGAGCTTTAAATAGTACGTTAAGTCGTACTTTAAATACATCTTTAACTACATTATTAGTACTTATAGCGATCTTTATATTCGCTGTGCCATTAAGAGGTTTTATGTTCTCGTTAATTATTGGTGTAATTATAGGTACCTATTCGTCACTATTTATTGCAACTCCGGTAATGTATGATACCGTACGTAAAGTTGGTTTAAAGACTAAAGAAAAAGTAACCGAAGAGAAGAAAAAATAATCTTTTTCTAAGTTATAATTACAAAAAATCCTTTCTAAGCAATTAGAAAGGATTTTTGTTTATGTATATTTTCAAACCTCACAGGTTTTCTAAACCTGTGAGGTTTGATTGTTTTTTACATCTTGGTGAAAGAAATAGAATCACCAGCTTTAAGATTCCAGGTATCAGTAAGTTTAGCATTAACTTCTAGCACATATTGTGCTGGTCCTTCAGATGGTAATGAAGATTCATTAAGAGGCTGTGCGTTTTTTTGGATACTTACTACTTTATTTTTTGCATCTATAAATATGATATCTAAAGGGAACTTTGTATTTTTCATATAAAACGAATGTGGAGCTTCTTCAGAAAAAATAAATAACATGCCCCGATCCTTCTGCATAGATTTGCGATACATTAAGCCTGTTTCTCTTTCGTAATCAGAGTCGGCAATTTCGATATCTAGTTTGGTTATTGGATTTGGGATTGAATCCTTTAGATCAAATAAAGAAAGTTCACCTTCTTTGGTAAATGTGATCTCTTTAGTCAGATTCTTCTCATTTTTAGAATCTGTTTTGCACGAAAACATACTTAATGTAGTACATGCTATGATAGAGATATAAATGGTTTTTTTCATCTGTTTTTTTATAAGAACTAAAAGTAGATAAAAAAGCCGCACTTCAAAAATATGAAGCACGACTTTTATCAACTAACTAACCAGCTAATTTTATATGCCTTATTTAATCGTTTTTCCAATCAATTTTACGGGATATCATCATTATAGTTCCCAGAATTAGGAATAACCCTATGCTTCCTACTAATAATGCATAGTTTTCTAATTGGATGATTACAAATATGAATGCATATAAAGCTGCTAAAGAAGCGGCTATGAATCCCATAAATTTGTAGCTTTTAAGTATTGCTTTAGAATACATAGAAATTAGTAAAACTACTGCACTACCCGCTATAGCATATGCTTGTAAAAAACTTGAATGTTCTGATATAGAAATCAATAATGTATAAAACATGGTTAATGCTAATCCAATCATTAAATATTGAAAAGGATGAATATGGATTTTACTTATTGCCTGGATTAAGAAGAATACCAGAAAAGTAAGTGCAATCACCAGATATCCATATTTGGCAGCACGTTCACTTTTTTGATACTCATCTACCGGGATCAGTAATTTTACACCAAAAGCAGAAGCGTTAATATGTGGCAGTTCTCCAAAAAATTCCTGCTCAAACTCTCTGTTGATTTGTAATACTTTCCAATTGGCTTTAAAACCTTGATCAGAGATTTGTTTGGTTTTGGTATCAGGTAGATAATTACCATTAAAACTTGGTGAGGCCCAATTTGATGTCATAGATACATTGGTTTCACGACCTACAGGTATAAATCGTAATTGTTCACTTCCATTAATCAAGAGATCCAGGCTAAAATCAACTGTACTTTCTTTGGGTAAAGAATTATCTTTTAGAAATTTGGTTTCCAGAGTGTTTGTATATGAGTTTTGTGCATATCGAGAACGTAAAGGATATTGATCTGTTCCTAGTTTTAGTTCCAGGTTACTTCGTATACCCTTTAGGTTTGTTGAGTTCACTTGCACAGTAGCTTTGTTCCATAAGATATCTGCTTCTGCGATATCCTGTGTTTCGAAGTTTGGAGTAGTAAAAGAGCCTGTTATTTTCATATCAGCAGTATATACTACAGACTCATAGATACTTCTTCCCAGAGTTTCAGACTCGATATTGGCTTTTATATCTAATGTGTTAGGAAAGAAAAAAGCATATTTTATAGTAATAATATCTTCTTCGTTATAGGATTTTGTTTTATCATCCCAGGTTTTTTTTAAAGTATGTACCTGATATGGGATTTTAAGAATCGGACCATATAATAGTACTTCATTTCCCCATTTTTGATTAATCTCCTTAACGACTTCTTCTTGTCTATAAGAGCGTTCTCGTATTAAATCTTTAATGTAAGACAAAGGGATTAATAATACTAAAATTAGTATTCCGACCATTAGCATTCGAACGGTAATTGAAGTCTTTAACCATTGACCAAAGGACTTTTTTTGTTTTTGGGTTTCCATAGATATAATATTTATAGTGATTGTATTTTTTTAATTGTTTTTTTCTTGATAATGTTGGATCATTCGATATGTGATGATTAGAAAACCACCAAAACCTATCGTAAATGCCCAGGTGTTAATATGTTGAGCGGGAAATAGAACTCTTTTTAGGATGTCTGATAAAATCCCTGATGGATTTTGAAGTATATCCCAGCTGTTCCATCTCAATACTCTTCCCAGATATATCCCAAAACCACACAATAATAGAATGCAGTATGAGAAGAGATTTGTGATTTTTTTTGAGAATTTTTCAAGAAGTAGTGTTTGCATCATCCATAAAGAAGCAAAACCAATAATTAAACCATTAATGGCAAAGGATAGAATAAGTAAAACATCAAACCAAACAGACTGTAGGTTACTTAATCTGATATGCTGTAAATCGGTTAAGATATATGGAGAGTTGGGTAAAAATAAGAGCCATATCACAAAACCTAACCAGAAAATGATTTGATTTGTTTTGCGTATGCTTAGTAATATTGTAATACCGTAAGGGATACATGCCAAAAAGAGATTCCAGACCAGGAATAGATAAAAAGAAGATTCTGTTTTTAAAATTCTGATTGCTAGTAATAATAAACTAAACGTAACTGAAAACGTAAATAGTTTTATGAAAGGTATTTGTTTTTCTATAATATTCATAATAATTAATATTTATACGATTTGGATATAGATAAGTGTAATAGGGATGTTAAGTAAAAAGAGTAGTATTGTGATTAGATTCTCTTTGGTGTCTTTTGAAAAGAAAAGCGCATTAATAATTAGAAATGCCAGAAAAATTGCATTAACAAGGAAAGCAATTCTGACATAATTAATTCCTATATGCAATAGTGTACTCCATTTAAAACATATGTAAAGTAATAATAGGGAGGTTCCGATAAGAAAACTAACTAGGGCTAAAGTAATCGCAATTTTATTAATAGGGTGCGCTATTTTCATAATGATGAGATTAAAAATATTTTAGAAATGGGTTGTTCATTACGATAATGATATACCCAATAGTAATTGGGATATTGAGAACGACCAGTATGATCGTTGTTAAATTCTCTTTGTAGTACTGGTAGTTGATGATGGCATTGGTTATGATCCCTACAAAGACGATTACATTAAGAACTGATGCTATGATCACATAAAAAAGACCTATGTCTAATACGATATTGGATTGAGAAATTAAAAAGAACAGTAATAGTAAAGTTCCCAAAAGAAAGCTTATGGTTGCTATGATAAGCGCATTTTTGTTAATTGGTTGTATGATTTTCATAATGATGAGATTAAAAATGTGGTTTTCAAGGTTTGTACAGATTGATGTAAAAGCTTTTTGTAATCCAGTTGGTAAAAAGGATAAGCAGTTTTGCCTTTTCGATATGCTTTTTTAAAAAGTTTGATCTTGTCTGGATAGAATAGGGTGCCTAGTACTATAACAGAGATTAGATATATTGTGCGTTTACCATTTCCTAAAAGATAATACTGCATAGCCACCTCTTCAGAAACAGAGATACCAATATTGGTTAATACATGAAAAACGTCATGGTTTTCTAATTTGGGTTGTGGGCTAAAATCATGTTGTAGCAAAAAGCAACCTAAATGAAACCCAAGACTTCCTTTGGGATATGTAATAAGTGTTTTTACCGAAATATCCCAGGATGGTTGTTTTTTAAACCATTTTTGATACGGCTTTTTACTTAACTCATAAATTGTTTCTAATATAAATGCTCTCATTTTTTTATTTTAAAAGTACTTTGTTTTTCAAAGTAAAATGATAAAAAAAATATAACTACTGTTTTAGTAATTTTTCAATAGCTTCTACGTGTTTTTTAAAAGCTTCTCGGCCTTTTTTGGTAACACTGTACCTTGTATTAGGTTTTCTGCCTATAAATGATTTTTCTACTATAATATATTCTTCTTTTTCCAAAGCTTTAGTATGACTGGCTAAGTTACCATCGGTAGCTCCCAGAAGCTCTTTTAGTGTTTTGAAATCTGCATATTCGTTAACAATCAATATCGACATAATTCCTAATCGAATTCGATGATCAAAAGCTTTGTTTATATTGTTAATTATATTTTTCATTCTTTATTCCCGTGAGGGAAGAAACTTTTCAAATTTTATATTTAGTTTAACCCGATTGAATTACATTTATATATAAATCAAAAACTAATTTATATGATAAGGATTGCTACTTTATGGTTTAGATTTTGAATTTGAAGTCTCATTAAAATATATCAGGCTTCCGTATATAATATGCATTATACCAAATCCCAGCACCCAAAACCAGAAACCATATCCAGGATAAATTGCGCAGATCAAACCTAATACAATTTCTATATATCCCAAATATTTTACATTACCAATTGTATATTTTGATGCATTTACCAGGGCAAGACCATAAAAAATAAGCATTAATGAACCGGTAAGACCATAATGATCGCTGGATATTTTTATAATGATATAAATACCACCAGTAACTAATGGAATCAAAAAAGCGGTAAGTAATCGTTTGGAAGCACTATTCCATAAGGTTTCGTTATTTTTTTTTGCTTTTGTAATACTTAATATGATAGCCGTAATAATGCTTAGAAAAGCAACTGCAACCAAATCTAATAGGATATAATTAAATATTTTACCATCTAGAATAAGGTAGTTTCTTCCGCTAATACTAACCAGATAATACGCAACAGCAGCGCCAATTAGCGCATAGATGCCAGCCATTATTCCTGATAAACCACTAAGTGAGAAAAAACGAGATGATTTGTTCATCATATCTTTGATCTCTGTAATGTCTTTTAAGTATTCTTCTGTGCTCATATTAAAAAGTACTTTGAAATACAAAGTAAAGTTAAAATATTGAATTGTGCAAATTTTAATGTGCTTTGTTGTATTCTAGAATGCTTTCGATATAATAGGTCTAGACATATGATTAATATTGGTTGGATATTTTTTTAGCATAAATGGATATAAAATCAGATTTTGTGATGGCACTTGTTACGAAAGGATTTTGACCTATTTTATAAAAAAGTCTAAACCACTTCAAAAGGAAAGAAATACAAAACCGCAAATTTCATGTGAAATTTGCGGTTCTACAGATAATGTTTACCTTAATCTAAGTCTATTAAATAGTTTGATTAAAGCATTTTTTGTTATTTATGGGCATTGGGGCCCACGGCATGGATCAGTTGGAGGTTTTTGTTTTCCTTTGATTAATTTTGTAGACCATTTACCACATCCATCATTTAGGTTGTAAATTGTATATAACAGACCTTTGGGGGAAGTAAAAAGATTTTTTTCATTTTGGGTGGCTAATGTTAGTGAGCATGTCCATTTTCCACCCGTAAATGATACAAAGAGTTTATTTTTAGGATTTGTAGAGTTTTTTGTATAGGTCTGCAGCGGAGCCCAAGTTATCGGATCACGTGTGGTTACTCCCACATCTTTACCTACTTTTGTAGCAATCATCCATACTGCAGTAGCATCACCACCACCTTGCACTATTTGAGGAGTGAGACCACGACTAACTCTTCTTGCATTTTCACGGGGTCCAGGATCATCACCTGGTCTTGGAGGTCGTGGAGGAGGACAGTCATGACTGTCTATATATGCTACGTGCTCCCACCCAGCAGGAATAGGCTGGCCAAAACATATATCTTGTGTTTCACATGCAGATGAGTTTTTTTGTAAATCCGATACAATAAGATCGTTTTCTGTTGCGTCAATTTGTTCCGTAATTTCATCTTTTTGACAGGATACTAGTACTAGTACTGCTGCCAAAAGATAAGATAGCATTTTTGTTTGTTTCATAATTAATAAGTTTTAAGATTATAAAATGGTTGTATTAAAATGTTCTAAATCTTTATTTTTTTAATAGTTAAAAGAATTGTTTTGCGATGTTTTTATTAGAATTCTTGTCGACTAGAATTGCTACGAAATCATTCCATTATCCTTATAATAAAAAAGTACGTTTTCAATTAGTGCTAGCAACTATTTTAAAAACTTTAATTAAGTATTTAATACATTTGATACACATTTTTCACATCAGTATTAAAGGCTTCAATTGCCTAATCATTTGAAGAAAAAGTGTGTAAAAAAAAGTAAAGATCATTTTGTAAATCTAAATTTTAACAGCTTACTTTTGAAATGGATCATAGGAAAAAAATGCAATTTATAAGGACAATCAATTGTTTTTTTATGGTTTTTCCGTCTGTTGCAAAATTGTCCTTATTCTTAGTACTTTTGATCTGTTGATCTTGTATTAGACCTCAATGATTTGCGATTGAAATTTATATTTTAAACCGTATTTTTGAAATATGAATCCAGCAGAAGAATACATTTTAAGACAATCAGAGCCTTTTAAATCTATATTGCTTCATCTACAGGTGGTGGTTGAAATGACACTACCAGAAGTTGAATTGTTGTTTAAATGGAGAGTTCCTTTTTATTATATGGATAAAAGTCCGATCTGTTATCTTAATGTAACTAAAGGCTATGTAGATGTAGGATTTTGGAGCGCGCAGTATTTTACCAAACACCAGGAAAAACTAGAATCTGATAAAAGAAAATATGTAAAATCTCTTCGATATCAAAACATAGAGGATATCAATGATCAGGTACTTATAGAAGTCCTTAAAGAGGCTTATGTTTTTAGAAATGAAAAATTTATAACTGATTAACCGTTTGTCTAATGGCAACCAAATTGCTCAATAGCTTTTCCAGGTGATCAAGATGTAACATGTTTGCACCATCACTTTTTGCATTTGCAGGATCGAAGTGTGTTTCCATAAATAAACCATCTACGCCAGTTACTATTCCTGCACGTGCAATAGTTTCGATCATCTCAGGTCTTCCTCCGGTTACACCACTGGATTGATTAGGTTGCTGTAACGAATGTGTTACATCGAGTACCGTAGTGCCGTACTGTTTCATTGTAGGAATCCCTCTGAAATCAACAATCATATCCTGGTAACCAAACATAGTTCCACGATCGGTGATCATTGCATTTTCATTACCGCTATCTTTTACTTTTTTTACAGCATGTTGCATAGCTTCGGGACTCATAAATTGTCCTTTTTTTAAGTTAACCGTTTTTCCTGTTCTTGCAGCAGCAACCACAAGATCGGTTTGGCGTACCAAAAAAGCCGGGATTTGTAAAATATCTACATATTCGGCTGCAAGTGCTGCATCCTCATTTTCATGAATATCAGTAACAGTTGGGATTTCAAAAGTATCTCCAACTTTACGTAGGATCTTTAATGCTTTTTCATTACCAATTCCCGTAAAACTATCAATACGACTACGGTTAGCTTTTTTAAATGACCCTTTAAAAACATAAGGAATTTTGAGCTTAGAGGTAATAGTAACCACTTTTTCTGCAATACGTAATGCCATCTCTTCTCCTTCAATAGCACAGGGTCCGGCCAGGAGAAAAAAGTTGTTTGAATCAAGGTTTTTAAGGTTTGGAATATTTTCTAATTGCATGATAGCTTATTTTATGGCGCAAAGATATGAGTTTTGTTAATGTATAAGCGATTTAACCATTAACTTTTGGTATAAAGTTTGATTCATAGATTTTTTTTATCAATTAAGCTTTTATACATGAAAAAAATATTTCTCACTATTTTGATATTGGGTGTTTTTAGTAGTAATGCTCAGACCAGTACTAATAATGCACAAGGGACACAAAATATGTTTACTGCAAATATAATAATGCCAGGACTACGATACGAAGTAGGGTTAACTTCTAAAACTTCATTAAGTGTTGGGGTGGGTACAGGATTCGCTTGGGTATATAGCGATGCCAGTGGCTCTGAATATGGGATTTTCCCTAATTTTGAAGGCGCATATCGTTATTATTATAATTTTAGAAGAAGAAAACAAAAAGGAAAGCGAATAGCTAATAACTCTGGAAATTATCTGGCTTTGTCGTCCTATCTAAGCATTGGAGATCCTTTGATTGGTGATTTAGAAACAAGGTCGGATTATAATGGGGTAGTTGGCCCTGTATGGGGAATACAGAGAACCTATGAATCAAAACTTAACTGGAATTTGGAACTAGGAGTTGGTTATGGATTTAATGATAAGGAGACTTACATATCACCAATTGCCAGTTTTTCAATAGGATGGACATTCGGAAAAGATGCTAATTAATAGACAATGAGTTGGTTATAGTGTTTTTTTTGTTTTTTTTGAATAATATTCCCCTATTTATTAATAATTAAAATTTTCGTATACAACCTGTCAAAATATCTCGTACCTTTGCACCCTTAAAAATGAGGCGTTTATGACAGCTATAAAAAATATTGCGATAATTGCTCACGTAGATCACGGTAAGACTACGTTGGTAGATAAGATTATGTACTATTGTCAATTATTTCGTGAAAACGAAAACACAGGTGATTTAATTTTGGACAATAATGACCTGGAGCGCGAAAGAGGTATTACCATTACTTCAAAAAACGTTTCGGTTACTTATAAAGGAACCAAAATTAATATCATAGATACTCCTGGTCACGCCGATTTTGGAGGAGAGGTAGAGCGCGTATTGAATATGGCAGATGGAGTACTACTTTTGGTAGATGCTTTTGAAGGGCCTATGCCACAAACTCGTTTTGTACTGCAAAAAGCAATTGACCTTGGGCTAAAACCATGTGTTGTGGTTAATAAGGTAGATAAAGAAAACTGTACACCAGACGAAGTACATGAAAAAGTATTTGATCTAATGTTCGAACTTGGTGCAGAAGAATGGCAATTAGACTTTCCTACAGTATATGGTTCTGCTAAGAATAACTGGATGAGTGATGACTGGAAGAACGAAACAGATAATATCGAACCTCTACTTGATATGGTAATTGAGCATATTCCTGCTCCGAAAATTGAAGAAGGAACTCCTCAAATGTTGATCACATCGTTAGATTTCTCATCATTTACAGGACGTATTGCTATTGGACGTTTACAAAGAGGAACTTTGACAGAAGGGATGCAGGTTTCTTTGGTAAAACGAGACGGAACAATAAAAAAATCTAAAATAAAAGAACTTCACACTTTTGAAGGCCTTGGAAGAATGAAGGTAGAAAAAGTAGAAGCTGGTGATATTTGTGCACTGGTAGGACTTGAAGGTTTTGAAATTGGAGATACTGTAGCAGATATAGAAAATCCCGAAGGATTAAAGACTATTGCTATCGACGAACCTACGATGAGTATGTTGTTTACAATTAATGATTCTCCTTTCTTTGGAAAAGACGGAAAATTTGTAACATCCAGACATATTAAAGAAAGATTAGCAAAAGAACTAGAGAAAAATTTAGCGCTTAGAGTTAATGATACAGATAGTGCAGATAAGTTTTTGGTATTCGGACGAGGTGTACTGCATTTATCAGTATTGATTGAAACCATGCGTCGTGAAGGATATGAATTACAGATAGGACAACCACAAGTAATCATTAAAGAAATAGATGGTACTAAATGTGAACCAATCGAAGAATTAACTATTGATTTACCTGAGCATGTATCAGGAAAAGCTGTAGAAATGGTAACTATGCGTAAAGGAGAAATGCTTAGTATGGAAGCCAAAGGAGATCGTATGGTATGTGAATTTATGATACCATCTAGAGGAATTATTGGTTTACGTAATCAATTATTGACAGCAACTGCAGGTGAAGCAATTATGGCGCACCGTTTTAAAGAATATCAGCCACTTAAAGGAGATATTCCTGGGCGTATTAATGGTTCATTAGTTTCTATGGAAAAAGGTTCTGCAATACCATATTCTATTGATAAGTTACAGGATAGAGGGAAATTCTTTGTAGATCCGGGAGAAGATATTTATGAAGGACAGGTGATTGGAGAAAATTCCAGAGGTGATGATATGACGGTTAATATCACCAAAACAAAGAAATTATCAAATGTACGTTCTTCTGGAGCAGATGATAAGGCTAAAATTGTACCAGCAATCAAGTTTTCATTAGAAGAAGCTTTAGAATATATCCAAAAAGATGAATACGTAGAAGTTACTCCTAACTTTTTGAGGTTACGTAAAATTTACTTAACCGAAGTTGAACGTAAACGAAATAAAATTGTTTAAACTCTTTTAAGGTATACATATAAAAATAAAAAACCCCCGAGAACCTCTTGGGGGTTTTTTATTACAGTAAGTCAAAACTATAACTGGTATTAAAAATAAAATCCCGAGTTAACTCGGGATTTATCGTCGATATTTTGGGGTATGCATTGGGGTATTTGGGGCTAATTCTATATTTTGGGGCAAATTATTGTATACAATATTTTGTTTGTATAGTACAAATGTAAGAATAATTCCTGTAACTACGCTTGTAAAAAACAACAAAATATCGGTAAAATACAATTAATTACGATCAAATACGCAAAAAACATTGTTTTGATACGGTTTTTACTGCTCTTTTGAAGGATCGATACTTAAAGTGTTATTTTTTAACAGAACTTCAATACTTTTAAGAAATAATTTGAAGTAAAAAATAATGGATCGAGATTTAGAATGGAAAGAATTTATGAATGTAGATATGCGAGTGGGCACTATAATACATGTAGAAATTTTTAAAGAAGCACGAAATCCAGCCTATAAAATGATTGTTGATTTTGGCGAATTGGGAGAACGAAAAACCTCTGCGCAGATCACGAAACTCTACCAACAACCCGAAGAACTCATAGGAAAACAAGTCATAGCAGTAGTTAATTTTCCGCCAAAACAAATTGCTAATATAATGAGTGAATGCTTAGTCCTAGGTGCAGTAGGAGAAGATAAAGAAGTAACTTTGTTAAGTCCTGATTTAAAGGTTGAAAATGGATTACGAGTTGGGTAGTCACTCTAGGTAAATGTATTCTTCTTAATGTTTATGTAGAAAACAGATAACAAAATCAACTTGAAACTCTAGATTTATTAAAACATATAGATCTCTTTTTACCCTTTTCTTTGTACCACTTCGAATACCTTATTTCCATCACATTTTAATGTTTTAGAAGGATATTTAAGCAATAATGCATAATCGTGAGTTGCCATAAGTATAGTATTACCATTTTTATTGATATCCCGTAGAACTTCCATAACTTCGACAGATGTTTGCGGGTCCAGGTTTCCGGTAGGCTCATCGGCTAATATTAGCTCAGGATCATTAAGTAATGCTCTGGCAATAGCAATACGTTGTTGTTCTCCTCCTGATAATTGATATGGATATTTAAAATCCTTGGTTTTCATACCTACTTTATCCAATACATCATCAATTTTACTGTCCATACCTTTTTCATCTGTCCACCCTGTAGCTTTAAGGACAAATAAAAGGTTACCTTTTACAGTTCTGTCATTAAGCAATTTAAAATCCTGAAATACAATACCTAATTTTCTGCGTAAAAAAGGAATTTGATTTTCTTGCAGGGTAGGTAAATCAAAGTCAACAATACTCCCTTCACCTTCTAACAAAGGAAGATCCCCGTACAACGTTTTCATGAAACTACTTTTACCTGTACCAGTTTTACCAATAAGATATACAAAATCCCCCTTATTTACTTCTACATTGACATCAGAAAGAATTAAGCTTTCGCGTTGATAAATTGAAGCATTTTTGAGGCTTAATACCGTATTAGACATAGTTTATGATTCTGAATTAATATACTTTGGTAAAAGTAAAAAGTTTTCTGTTAAAAAAATCAGGTATGGAAATAGTTTTTAATAGAATTCATCTAAAACTTTCACTCTAATTAAAAAAGTTTAAACAAGTTCCTTCACTTTAAACAAATAACAGAGTTTCATAATAAATATTTTAATTTCTAGAAACCCAATACTTCAAATTGAAGCTAAAACTATCAATTTTATTGATCTGTTTCTGGCAAATTATGCAAAAAGTAAAGTTTTAATATTCATAAAGTATTCACAATTCTAAATTTACTATGTAATTATATCTAAAATATTTCGTTATTAAAATGAAGATTAGGGTATCTTTAACACAAAATTTATTCGCGGGAAACGATATTTACTTTTTAGATTGTAATACTTACTTAAATGAACAAATACATCACCTCGATGCTTTTTGTGATTGTTCTGTCTACATATATGTCTGCACAGCAATCCGCAATTTACACCAATGAATTAGTACTGTATAATCAGGCTCTCGAATTGTATAATAATAAACAATTTCTGGCCGCTCAAAACCTATTTGATAAGGTTAAAGATGCCTCTACAGATGAAAATATTGATGCTGATTGTACTTATTATATTGCAAATTGTGCAGTATGGTTAAATCAAAAAGGAGCAGATCAACTTTTAGAAGATTTTGTAGTACAATACCCTACAAGTATTAAGCGTAATGCAGCATACCTTGATGCAGCAACATACTATTTTGATAATGGTAAGTATGCATACGCACGTAAATGGTATGACAAAGTTGATGAAGGTAATTTAGGCCGAGCAGAAAAGGAGAAATATAATTTTAATAATGGGTATGCCTATTTCAAAATTCAACGATTTAACGAAGCGAAGAAATTTTTAAATCGCGTAGAAGATTCTCCAGAGTATAGCGCTAAAGCAAAATACTATCTCGGATTTATAGCCTACGAAGGAGATAATTATAAAGAGGCTGATAAATTGTTTGATGAAGTAAAAGATCTTGATCAATACAATAAGAATTTATCGTATTTCCAGAGTGACATGAATTTCAAATCAGGAAATTTCGAAGAAGCAATTAATGAAGGATTGGTACAATTACCTAAATCGAAACGTTCAGAAAGATCAGAGTTAAATAAAATTATAGGAGAGAGTTATTTTAACCTTGGTCAGTATGATAAAGCAATTCCATATCTTAAAGAGTATAAAGGACGAAAAGGCAAATGGAACAATACAGATTACTATTTATTGGGTTATGCGTATTATAAACAAGGAGCGTATGAGAATGCAATTTCAGAATTTAATAAAATTGTAGATGGGCGTAATGCTACTGCCCAAAATGCATATTATCACCTGGCAGAATCTTATCTTAAAACAGATCAAAAACAGCAAGCACTAAATGCTTTTAAAAATGCTTCAGAAATGGATTTTGAAGCTAAAATCAAGGAAGATGCTACCTATAACTATGCAAAATTGAGCTATGAAATAGGAAACTCTTTCGAGAGTGCTCCAAAAGTTTTGCTATCCTATTTAGATCAATACCCTAACACAGAATTTGAAGAAGAGATCAAAGAACTACTGATCAGTTCGTATATCACATCAAAGAATTATAAAGAAGCGATGGATCTGCTCGAAGGAAGTAGAAACTTTGCAGATAAAGAAGTATATCAAAAAGTAGCTTTTTACCGTGGGATAGAATTGTATTCTGAAAATGATTATCCAGAAGCAATAGTCTATTTTGATAAATCTCTAAAAGAACAAGTAGATCCTGCATTTACAGCAAAAGCTATATACTGGAAAGCCGAAAGTGATTACTTACTAAACAATTTTGATGATGCTTTAATTGGATTTAAACAATTTCAAGGCAGTACAGGAGCGTCATCGACTAGTGAGTATGAACATATAGATTATAATTTGGGGTATACTTATTTCAAGCTGAAACAATATCCCCAGGCGGCTCAATATTTTGAAACGTTCTCTAAAAGTAACCAAGCCGATGAAGCAAGACAAACAGATACCTATCTAAGATTAGGAGATAGCCATTTTATTTCTAGTAAATACTGGCCGGCAATGGAAGCCTATAACCTGGCAATTAAAAAGAATGGACCAGATTCTGATTATGCACATTATCAAAAAGCAATTAGTTATGGCTTTGTAAATAAGCATAATAAAAAAATCCAAGACCTAGAAATGTTCTTAAAAATGTACCCAAGATCCACATATCGGGATGATGCTATGTTTGCTCTTGGCGATGTGTATGTTTCCGAAAATAAAACACAGCGAGGTATTGATGCTTATGATCGTCTAATTAGAGATGTACCCAGAAGTTCATATGTGCCAAAAGCATTGCTAAAGCAAGGACTAATTTATTATAATGGAAATCAAGGAGACAGAGCTTTGTCTAAATTTAAAAAGGTAGTTGCAGAATATCCCGGTACTGATGAAGCAATCCAGGCTGTGAACACTGCAAGATTAATCTACGTAGATTTAGGAAGAACAAATGAGTATGCTAGTTGGGTAAAAGGATTAAGTTTTGTAGATGTTAGTGATGCCGATCTGGATAATACGGCTTTTGAAGCTGCAGAAAAACAGTTTGTAGAAAATAATGATAATGGTGCGATTAGCGGTTTTGAGAAATACCTCAGTGAATTCCCTAATGGTTTGCACGCTCTTAAAAGTCATTTTCACCTGGCGCAGCTGTATTTCAAGAAAGGAAATAAAGATGCAACAATCCCACATTACGAATTTGTATTGCAACAGGATAGAACCGAGTTTACAGAACAAGCACTGGCAAGACTCTCACAAGTATATCTGGAGAATCGTAAATATGAAAAAGCAATCCCAGTGTTAGAACGTTTAGAAAGTGATGCCGATTATCCACAAAATATTATTTTTGCACAATCTAATTTGATGAAGTCTTATTATCAATTGTTGAATTATCAAAAAACTATCGAATATGCTGATAAGGTTTTGGCGAATCCAAAAATTCAAAATGATGTAAAAAGTGATGCTAAGATTTTTACTGCCCGCGCAGCATTTAAGACTGTAGATATGCAACGTGCAAAGAGAGCATATGCCGAGGTACAAAAAATTGCTACAGGAGAATTGGCTGCCGAAGCATTATACTATAATGCATATTTTAAAAACCTAGATGGAAACTACAAGGTTTCTAATGAAACCATTCAAAAATTGTCTAAAGATTTTCCCGGATATCGATTATATGGTTCTAAAGGACTGGTACTTATGGCCAAAAACTTTTACGGACTTAAAGATGCGTATCAAGCCACATATATTTTGGAAAGTGTAACTAAAAATTTTACCGATTTTCCCGAGGTAATCGATGAAGCACAAACCGAACTAAGAAAAATCAAAGCCGAAGAGGCAAAAACAAATTCATCCATCCAAACCGAACAGTAATAATCAGTTAGTAAAACGAGTTGTATTGTATGTTTACATATTTTAAGAAATTGAATAGACCTCACAGGTCTTCAAGACCTATGAGGTCTAGAGTGTTACTTTTTGTGTCAATTTTTATAATTGGAATAAAGGGCGTTGCCCAGGAAAAAGAAAATGAAACCCTGGATACAGAACGTGTGGTTATTGTAAAAGCATACACACCAACAATTAGTGATGCATTTAAAGTAAAATCTACTCCCGTTCTTAATGATTCTGTGACACAGCAGAAAAAGCAAATACGATATAGTATTTTTTCAGTACCAGTAGCATCTACATACACACCTGCAAAAGGAAGAGCCGCCAATATCGATAGACCAAAACCCATAGATATCTATGATAACTATGCTACACTAGGATTTGGGAATTTTACATCGGTTCTTGCAGAGTTTTACAGTAATTTTCAACTTAACCGATCAGATAATATTGGATTGTATTTGCACCATAACTCATCACAAGGAGGTATAGAAGAAGTGCAATTAGATGATAAATTTTATAATACCTTTTTAGATCTTAATTATACATCTCGTACAAGAGATTATACATATGGGATAGAAGTAGGAGCAGAACACCAATTATATAATTGGTATGGATTACCAGATATTCCTTCATTAACACAAGAACAGATTAATGCAATTGATCCACAACAGAGTTATTTTGGAGCAAAACTAGGAGGGAAACTTCAATTTGATGATCTGTATTTTAAGAAAGCTGTGTTAAACTATAGATATTTTGGTGATGCTTTAAGCTCTGTAGAACACCATGTGATAGCAAAACCTACTTTTGAGTTCGAAATAGGAGATAACCTAATCACAACTAATTTTATTGCAGATTATTTAAAAGGAAGTTTCGATCGTGATCTTGCGTTCCAAACGCCTAACGAATATGGTATTTTAAATGTTGGAGTTAACCCAAGTCTTGTGATATTAAGAGATAATCTTACTGTAAATCTTGGGGCAGCAGTATATTATAGTATTGATACAGAAAATAGTGATAATGATTTCTTTATTTATCCCAAAGTAACTGCTTCCTATAGATTATTAGAAGAAGCTGTTATTGCTTATGGTGGACTTGAAGGTGATTTACAACAAAATACATACCGGGATGCGGTACAAAAAAATCCTTTTGTATCTCCTACTTTGGTCATAGAACCTACAAACATGTTGTATGATGCGTATATAGGATTAAAAGGAAAAATATCTGATGTAGTGAGTTATAACTTTAGAGGAAGTTATATTTCAGAAGATGAAAAACCTTTATTTGTTAATAATGTTAGACCAACATTACAACGAGAAGGGTTTGATTACGGAAACTCATTCTCGTATCGCTATGACGATGTTAATACCTTAATAGGGTATGGAGAGTTAAATTTTGAAATTAGCAAAAAATTTAAGCTAGGAGCTTCTGGAGAATATTTTAATTATAGCTCAGAAGACGAACAAGAAGCATGGAACCTCCCTGAACTAAAAGCTTCAGTACTTATGGATTACCAAATCAATAAAAAATGGTACATAGGTGCACAGTTGTTTTATGTTGGTGAACGAAAAGATATTAATAATCAAGTCGTTTCTTTACCTACAGTTCCAGAATCTATTGTAACTCTGGATTCTTATTTTGACGCTAATGTAAATTTGGGATATCGATTAAGTGATAAACTATCTTTCTTCATTAAAGGAAACAATCTGGCAGGAGATAATTATGAACGTTGGGTAAATTTCCCGGTTCAGGATATACAAGTTTTAGGAGGAGTTATGTATAAATTTAACTACTAAATTTAACCTAGAATTAGATAAATTTAAAATTTTTGGTACCTTATAGTAATAAAAAAACCAATTGTTTATTCATATATTGGATATATTGATTTGGTTTTTTTATCAATGATATCTGGTTAATCGGTTGATTAACATATTGCTATCGGTATAGTTTTTGTAGTTGTTTAGATAAAATAAAACTTATGAAAGGTACTTTACTTCTTATTTTTTACCTGTTTTCTATAGGTATGTTTTCCCAGGATAATTTTAAACTCTATTATGAAGAAACAGAAAATGGGTTTAAGATTTTGGCAGATAATGATGAATATACTCCGGTATCTGCAAAAATAGATTTCAGGTTAGAAAACCTAACATCTACTAATGGTAGTGATAAAGTTTTTGTAGTACCGGCAAAAACAAAAAGACATACGATTACAGATCTAAAGGTAATTGATAGAAAAAAACGCATAAAACTGGGATACGAATCTATCTATAATCATGGGGATCATAACCAAAAAAAATACGATACCAGTTTTAAATATTACTTACCTTTTAAAAAAGGAGAAGAATATTGGTTATCTCAGGGATATAACGGAGCTACTTCTCACCAAAATGAAAATGCATTAGATTTTAAAATGCCTGTAGGAACTAAGGTTTATGCAGCACGAGAAGGAGTAGTTGTAGATATCGAAGAAAGTTTTAGTAAAAGTTGCACTTCTGCAGATTGTGCCAAGTATAATAATTTTATTCTTATTTATCATAGCGATGGTACTTTTGCCGAGTATACCCATATTAAAAAAAATGGAGCACAGGTAAACATCGGTGATCAGGTAAAGATAGGTCAATTTATTGGGTATAGCGGTGATGTTGGTTGGGCTACAGGGCCACATTTACACTTCATTGTATTTTTTCAAAGACTAAAAGAAAGAATTACCTTAAAAACGAAATTCCTAACCGGAAACGGAAAACAGGCTATTGCACTTAAAGAAAAAGAAAAGTATCGCAGAGAATATTAATGTACTTTTGATAGATTCTAAATATATTATACCGGTAAATAGGGTATAAAACATCCCTGTTTTCAGTACCCTAATTTTCATCGTTTACGGTGTTTTGTACCTGCTTAAACGGCTATATCTTGCACAGTATTAAGAACAGTTTTATTATAACTTTTAATACTAGATATACAGATGAAAAAGATTAATATACATACATATATTGTTATATTTATTTTACTATATGTTTTAGCAGCAATATGCAGTTTAATTGGGTACGCCAACAATGAAGGAACACTTGTTTTGACTCCTACAACAGAATTTTTACTAAAATTACATTCGATAATTAACCTTCCTACAACTACTATAGGATATGCTACATTAGGTAAAGGAATTTATGCTGTAGTAGGGAGATTAATCCTTAATGTATTGTTGTATTCTCTTGTAGTTGAGCGTTTTGTTTTTTGCCTAATAGCCCTGAAAAGAAGTGTTTTAAAAGCAAAATTTGTAACTAAAAAAAGCAAACAAGCTATTTTACTTATAGAAAAATAAGCCTACCAAAACCGTATCAAAAACCCAATACATCATTGACCTCGCAGGTTTCGAAAACCTGCGAGGTCACTTTTGTTTAGAGAAGTTACTACATTGTTAAGATGTATTTCTTTTCGTGCTAATTTTCCTATCTTCCATTCCTAAATCAAAAATATACCATATCATGATCAAAAAGATGCTTTCTATAGCTTGTTTTGCTATGATTTTTACAGCTTGTAAAAATGAAGCTACTACTACCAAAGAACCTGTAGAAAAGGTAGATGTAAGTGCCAAATTTAATGAGATGCTAGATAATTATTATGAAGAAGGTTTACAGCTCAATCCGGTACAAGCTACCTTTGCCGGTGATAATAGATTTAATGATCAATTTCCTAACCCTCTTGCAGAGGAAACAGTAAATAAAACTAAAGCTTATTTTAAAAAATACAAGGAGCAATTGGGGCAATTTGATGATGCTACATTATCAGAAAGCGAGAAGATGACTAAGGCAATTCTTAATTGGGAATGTGATATGAACTTAGAAAGCTTTAATTTTAAACAAGACTATTTTCCTATTGATCAAATGTGGTCTATTAACCTTGTTGCGGGGCAATTGGCGAGTGGTGCTAGTGCACAACCTTTTAAGACTGTCCAAGATTATAATAATTGGCTAAAACGTCTGGAAGGATATATAGATTGGATGACATCTGCCGAAGCAAAAATGAAAGAAGGTATGGCTGCAGGATATGTGTTACCAAAATCGTTGATCGTAAAAGTGCTTCCGCAATTAGAAGCATTAACAGTTGAAGACTTAGATCAACATCTTTTCTATACTCCTGCTAAGAATTTTCCAGAGGATTTTTCTGATGAAGATAAAAAACAATTAACAGAAGCCTATAGCAAAATGGTTTCCGAAAAAATTATTCCTACCTATAAAAGTCTTCATAAATTTATGAGTACAGATTATATGGAAGCAGGTAGAGCCAGTTCTGGAATCGAAGGTATTCCTGGTGGAAAAGAATTTTATCAATATCAAATCAAGTTGTACACAACAACAACTATGACAGCCGATGAGATTCATAAGCTGGGACTTTCTGAAGTTGCCAGAATCTCTTCTGAAATGGAAAAAATAAAAGAACAAGTAGGATTTAAAGGAGATCTAAAATCATTCTTTGATCATGTGCGTAGCAAAAAAGAATTGATGCCATTTACAGAACCACAACAAGTGATCGACAATTTTAATGCAATCCATGATCGCATGAAACCACAGATTGAAAAACTGTTTGATGTAAAACCAAAAACACCATTTGAAGTACGTAGAACAGAAGCTTTTCGTGAGAACTCTGCTAGTGCAGAATATAATCCAGGATCATTAGATGGTACTCGCCCTGGGATTTTTTATACTCCAATTCCAGAAGTAACCAAGTATAATACCTATAGTGATGAGTCGTTGTTTTTACACGAAGCCATACCAGGGCATCATTATCAGATTTCGTTAACTCAAGAAAGTGGAGAATTGCCAAAGTTTAGAAAAACATTATGGTACAGTGGTTATGGAGAAGGTTGGGCATTATATAGTGAATCTTTGGGTAAGGAACTAGGCTTATACACAGATCCATATCAGTATTTCGGAATGTTGGGAGCAGAGATGCATCGTGCTATTCGCCTTGTTGTAGATACAGGATTACATTCTAAGGGATGGACACGTGAGCAGGCAATTCAATATTCATTAGATAACGAAGCAGAATCAGAAGCAGGAATTACTTCAGAAATCGAACGGTATATGGCTAATCCAGGTCAGGCATTATCATATAAAATCGGACAATTAAAAATAAGAGAGCTTCGTGCCAAAGCCGAGGCAGAACTGGGAGATAAGTTTGATATTCGCCAGTTTCATAATCAAGTGTTAGAAACTGGATGTGTACCATTGGCATTGCTAGAAAATAAAATCAATACATGGATTGCCAGTAATAAATAACAAGTCGGTAAAACGATATTCTAATCCATAAAATAAAGACGCACATAAAGTTTATGTGCGTCTTTATTTTATGTAAGGACCTTACAACTACTCTAACTTACTTTATTAAACTTGTTTTACTTTCAAAGCCCTGATCCTTGACTTGATTTATTTTGATGTCAATAAAATCGTACTTATATAAATCAGTACCTTGAATAAATGTTGATTGTTTAAAAACAGAGATTTCATTTATTTTCCCCCAATCTTTAAAAATAACAGTCACCAAATCTCCTTTTTCATTCGTATTGATATCAAAACCTAACGGAAGAAAGGAATTGAAAGCGTAATAAAAGTTAACAGGTCTATTAGCGTTATCCTTAAATTGAATATGAAATGCAGTTTGATTCTGAAATTTGGTAAACCCTTTTAAGACAGGATTGGTATATCGAGTTTCGGGTTTAAGGCTTAACCAATGTAATTCATGACCTTGTACAAATATTTGCATTTCAGTATTTAAAGACTCTGTAAGTGATTGTGTATTTACGTCATAATACCATGAGGTGTTTTTTCCATGTTTTATAATACTATGGTCCTTGTTATTAACTTGTTCCATTCTCCCATCGGTTTCTCTAGATAGTATAAGAGTTTTAAAAGAATTCTTGGGGCCTTTACAATCTGCTAGAGCATAGATAGAAGCTATATCAGAGTCGCCAGAAATACCCAAATTGGTTCTTACTTGACTCAAAACTATTTCTGCAGTAGTATGCGCATCGGCCTCGGTATTGGCAGTGCTAATGATTTTCCATTCGTTATTGATTTTTTTTAGAACACTTTGCCAGGAAACTACCCAATATACAGGCTCATCTCCTAAAACCCCTTTTACCGTTACCGATCCAATATAACTGGCCATAGTACCATCATCAGATATTTCAATAATAGGATCATCACGTTTAACCAGTTGGTGAAATTCCATAGTATCCAAATATGATTGAGTACCCGAAATCCTATCCGATTTTTTTATTCGTTGTACACTACCTTTTCTAACATCATACCATTCTTCTGCATTAGGTTGATAAAACTGGTTAGCATCTTTGTTAAAATGAGCTTGTTCTACCAGATCCATTAATGACTGGATTTTTTGCTTTTCAGCTTCAATGTCAACTGATTTTTGACATGATAAAAAAGAAAGCACTAATAATACAGCAGTTATTTTATTCATAATATTGTGATTAAAGTATCCCGAAAATAGTTCTCTTACATTCTTAAAAGTAACAATTCCTTGTATAGGTAATTAATAAAGGTTTGTTAAGGAAAATTTTATAAATTCGATAAATAAGAGGAAATTTTACAATATTAGAAGTAATTTACAGAATAAAATATAGTGTCAAAGTATCAAAAACCCTTAAACGCTTCAGCATTTTGTACCAGAACAAGAACATCATATCTAAAGATGGTTTTCTTAAAGGCATCAGAAAAATTAGCATAAGCAAGAGGTCTTAAGGAAGCTAAATCCAGAACATAATATTTTTTGGTTATAGTTGGTATAACCTTTTGAATTTCTTCTGGAAAATCTTTGATATTATCAAATGGCACTACAGGAATAGGTGAAAATGGATTTCCCATAGCAGCTTTTCCAGTTATACCCATCACCATATAATGCAACGAATGCATTTTGTTGGTAATAGCCAATTCACTAGCCATATTAGAAATATCATAAACATTAGTTCGATTTAACCCTTTTGCCGCATGATTGGCTCCTAGTTTAAAGATTACTTTTGGAGTAGTATTATCGACTTTTGCTGTGTTGTAATAGTTTAAAAAATTGCGTTTCATTAATTGACTTCGCGTATTATTATTTTTATAATACTCTTTGGTGATCATATTATAGGCATATATTTCCTTAGTTTTCCAGAGTTGTTTTAAAATTTCGATTTCTTTGGCATCAGTAGCTAGTTCTAGTAACGATTTGTGTAAAGCTTCATCATATTTAAAAATGTAAGTCGCTCCGTACTTTTTATTAGCTATAGCATATCGGTAACTTTCATCGGCTTCCTTTTTTAATTCCTTTAGTTTTTCTTTTAAAGGTGTATTATCTGTAGTAGAAATAATATAATCAAAATTAAGGCGAAACTGAACCATAAAAGTCTGATCAACTCCCCAGAGCGTTCCTTTCTTTTTAATTACATTGGTAAACAGATCATAATCATCCTCATTATTATAAAAAGGAATAGCGAAAGGAAACTCCTGATGTAATTTTTTTGCATTACCTATAGGGTCATTAGAAGAGGCTATGGTAGTTATTTTTTCTGCAGCTATAGCATCTGTCTCTATACAGAGTGTATGATAACCAAAAGGTTGAGCTATATCGTATATTGTGTTTGTAAAAAGCCCTGCTTCTTTAATGCCATGCTGCTCTCCTACAAATACAAATTGACTGTTTTGTAATCGCTGTTTTGTGAAGGATAAAAATGTATCATTTTTGAGATTCTCTATCTGAAAACTGTACTTTGATAAATCAATTTTATCCTGTGAGTATATGAATGCAGTAGATAAAAAGGTAATACTTAGAATTAAAGAAAATATAGTTTTCATTGCATATTATTTTGAGATTGATACCTCAAAAATACTTCGTTTGTATTGTATTTTTTTGAAGAATATCATGAACCCTAATATTATACTCTCGAACTTATTTTTTTAAAGGATAAACTATGCAATATAGGATATGAACATGACGATACGATTATGAAAAGGTAGAGTAAATCTGCTTTCGTAAAATAGATTTTGCCTTCAATTGCCTATTTTTATTAGTGTAAAAAGATTCGATATGAATATAGAAACACCTAAAATATCACTGGGATGGCGACTTGTTATCGTTTTTATTGTGGGGATGGTTATGTTTAGCATTATAGCAATTGCATCAAAATTTAGAGAAGCTCCTAAAGTAAATCTACTTTTTTTATTGTTATGGATGTCTATTATTTACTTAAGTTTTGAAGTAATTCATCGGCTTCAGAAAAAGTTGGTGGAAAAGAACCTAAATTCTATTTGGATCTTTTTTGGGAGTAGTATTGGAGGAACAGCTATCTATACGATCTTTTTTTATTTTTATAAATGGTTAGACTATTTAATCCTGGGTAGTGAACCTCCTATGATACAACATGTGATATTTTCTGCTTTGACCGGGCTGGCAATTTGTATGATCTTCGGCCTTATTTTGCTAACATTTAACTGGAAAAATCAGTACTACATTTCTCATATACAAAATGAACAATTTAAAAAAGAAATTATAAAGGCAAATTTATCAATTCTTAAAAACCAACTTGACCCACATTTCATGTTCAATAACTTTAATACGTTATATTACTTAATTGATGAGGATGGTGAACTGGCACAAAGATTTCTGAAAAATATAGCTTCGGTATATAGGTATATTCTCCAAAATAATGAAAAGGCAATCATACCTATATCGCGTGAATACGAGATGGCACGACAATATCTTTTACTTATCGAACAACGCTATAAGACTGCTCTAAAAGTACATGATGTAGTAGATTCAGCATTTTTTGAATATAAAAGCGTTCCTCCATTAGTGTTACAACAACTTATTGAAAATGCCGTAAAACATAATAGAATAGATGAACGATCACCGTTACACATTCACTTTGAAGTAACAGCAAACTACTTTACAGTAAAAAATAATAATAATCCTAAACGTACAGCTGGTACTACCGGCACTGGATTAGAAAATATCACAAAACGATATGATTTCCTAACCGAGAATAAGGTGATTATTTCGAATACCAAAGATGAGTTTAGAGTGTCTATACCTTTACTACCAACAACCAATGAAACAAACAGCGATGTTTAAATTTTTTCATTTAGTATCAATAGATTATAAAAAAATAAACGTGTGAAAATTAAAACTATCATATTAGAAGATGAAGCAACTGCCAGAGATCATCTCATAAAGCTAATTGCTAGGATCAGTACAGATATTTCTGTTATTGCTTCAATTTCTACAGTAACAGAAAGTATAGATTGGTTTCGGTCCAATGAACATCCGGATCTACTTTTTATGGATATTCACTTATCCGACGGGATCTCTTTCGATATATTGAAAGAAGTTACCATCGATGCTCCTATTATTTTTATTACCGCTTATGATGAATATGCCATCCGAGCCTTTAAAACAACAGGAATCGATTATTTGCTAAAACCTATCAATAAAGAAGATTTACAAAATGCATTACAAAAATTCTTTAAAAGCCGAGTCAAAGAAGCAGATGAATGGATGATTAGAAATATAGATTTACTTCAACGTATACAAAAAGAAGAAAAACCTGAGTATAAGGAACGTTTTTTACTAAAATCGGGAAATAATATGACTCCGGTTAAGATAAGTGATATAGCATATTTCTATCGAGACGAACTAGTTTTTGCAAAACTTCTAGACGGAAAATTATTTCCTTTGGATGATTCTTTAAATCAATTACAAGCGATGATTAATCCTAAAGAATTTATTCGATTAAATAGACAACTTTTAGTAAACATAAATGCCATAAAGAAATTAACCCCTTCAAAACCCGGTCAATTATCGGTACTGTTAACTCCAGAATATCATGATGAGATTTATTTGAGTCCAGAACGGTCGAGGTGGTTAAAACTTATCCTTGATGGAAAATAGGAGATAAACATGATAAAACTTTTCTTTTTATGAGGATAAAAAAAGAAAAAGCTATTTTTATATAATGTATCATTGGAATGAGATTTTTATTGGTATCCAGCTATGTATTACAATTCAATTAGTAGTAGTAGGCTCTTTAAATGTATTTACAAAAAATACAAAAAATGTTTTCCTGGGTATATACTGCCTTCTTGTGGCTAATGCCCATATAGCCCTTATTTTTAGTGATTTCTTCAAAAAAGAACCTTATATGTATGCTTTTTTTGGAGGATGGAAAGGATATTTTTATGGGCCCGTTTTATACCTTTATTTAAAATCGTTAAGTAAAAAATGGAACCATAAAAAAGAATGGATTCATTTAATACTTCCATTTGCTTTATTTGGATTGTCTCTTTATCGTTATTTTTTTATAAGCCAGGAAGATTCAATGATTGTAAGGTTAAAAGCGGTGGGATATTTTTTCTATTGGAGCTTGTTAATTTCTTATTTCATTTTAGGGATAAAAGAATTTAAACAGCATATAAGAATAAACTTAAAAGAAAAATCAAAAGTTAGATTTCAAAGTTTTTATACCATAGTAAATACTCATTTACTGTTTACCATTATACCAGGATTCATATTATTTCTTAGTATATATACCGATGTTAGCATCATTGAGAACTTAACAGAAGCCGTTGTATTACCTTATTATGAATATTGGGCTGTTCCTATATATATGCTTCTTTTTATATTCTTACTCTTTTATGGGATTACAGAATTACAATGGGTGAAAAAATATTTCCTGATGGCTTCTATACATCAACCTGTGAATGACTTTCAAAAAAACGCAGATGTTTTTATGCATATTAAAGAATTTTTCTCTGCCAACGAGGTGTTTAAAAACCCAAACCTTACTATAGACGAATTATCTCTTTCTTCGGGGATTACCAAATCTGCAATTCGATCTGTTTTGATCGAAAAAGGATATCCCAGTTTTACTGATTTTGTGAATGAATATAGAATTAGAGAATTTAAAAATAATCTGAAAGAAGAAAAGTATAATAATTATGACCTGGCCAGTATTGCTTTACTATCAGGGTTTAATTCTAAAGCAACATTTTACAGAGTTTTTAAGAAACACACTGGTATGACTCCTAATGAATATAAGGCAGATGTAATACGTAATAAATTATTAGAATAGATTAAAGAGGGGTCACCGTATAAAGGTTTTAGAAAATTTGATGATGAGTATTTGATTATCTGTAAATGGTAATCTTGGTTGTAATGCGTTTCTATTAGTATTGGCGTTATGATTATAGACGACATATAGATCAGTACCTTCTGTAGGGTTATATCTAAATCTAAGGTTCCATCCTAGCTGATCACTTCGCGTATCATATTGCACATAAGAGTTTAATGATGTTTTGGAGGATAAATTAAATTTCAACCTTGAAAAATACCGACTTAAATTTAGTTTTCTAGATGTTTCATCAACATAATTTTCGGGAAACCTAAGACTATTGTATGTGCCACCTAATTGTGCTTGAACAAGAGTGCTAAAATCATATGAAACGTTGTATGACATAGTAAACTGGTTTCCGCCATAAAATTCTCCTATTTCTGTATCTAGTGTAATTTTATATGGCTTTGCATTCCCTGAAATGAAAATAGGATTAAATTTCCACATCTTGTATTGTGCTGCAGGGATAGTGACTCCTTCTGCTATTTCCCAATCACTATATAAATTATCTTCCTGATAGATAGGAAAAAACATAGTTAAACGATGCCCTTTTTTATGTATCGCTGTCATGTATAAATTCGTTTGAAAAAAATCGTGATGACCAGAATTAGACAACCAGTTTTTTCTGAAATAGTGACCTATTGAAAAGAATTGCAAGAATGAATGATTAGTGAATGACTTTCTCCATCCATGGTTTAGTGTTAAACGTTTGGTATTGGGTTGAGAAACAAAACCTAATTTGGGATCAAAGTTTTCTGTGTACTCCCGAAATCTGTATTGCAGCCCAAAACCATTGTTTTTAAAGGTGTTTATTGAAGCACCATACATTGGTTTCCAATCTCCCTTTTCGTTATCAAAGGTTGTACCTACTGTTAATTGAGTTCTAACAGTATTAGTTAAACGAATATTTGCATCTACAGCCATGAGATGATTATAGTTTTCACTGCTTAGTGAATTGGTATTTATAAAACCAATATATGACCCTAGTTCTCCTATGTTTTTTTTAATTCGGGTTACACTTTTATTAGCAGAAGCTGCCACTTCATCTACCTCATGTGTTTGCATTGATAAAAGCCCGTATTGCCATTTTGTATTTCCGCCTGTAAATCGAACACCTCCTATAATAGGGATGGAAGCACCGTCCTGAATACCAATTCGTCTGGAATGAAATAATCGATGATCAAATTGATTAGAGTTGAATATATCTGCATTTTCAAGGAAAAACAATCGTTTTTCATTTAAAAATATTGGGAAACGAGAAATGTTAACGATTCGATCATCTGCTTCTACTTCTGCAAAATCTGTGTTTAATGTAAAATCTATTGTATGATTTGCATTAGGTTTAAATTTTACATCCAACCCCAAATTACTTAATACTTTATCTAATATTTCATGATCTGCATATTGTTTGCGCTCTAAGATGATAGTATTACTTTCATACGCTGTACCTTCTTCGTTAATGAGGTTTTCCCGAATAGCATTTGCCTTTATATACGGAGTTATATACAGCGGTTTTGTTACCGATAAACCTGTAAAGCGTATTTCCTGTGCATTTGTAAAATGATGTGATGCATTACCGATATCGATATTTTTGAGATGAGACGTTATACGCTCATTGATCTCTTTGTATTTTACAGTTGCTTTAAACCTCATGATATTCTCAGAAGATTTTTCATATCGTAAAGATGAAAACGGAATTCTCATTTCAGTACTCCATCCTTTTTCAGTAATAATCGATTTAACATCCCAAAAGGTATTCCACGAAGTATTAAACTCTTCACCATTACGACTTACTTCCATATCCTGTCGCGCACTCAATGGATTTGTTCTAAAAATGAGTGTGTTTATTTTATCATTGTAAGTGTCGATATGTATTTGAAAATAATCGTCTTTTACTTGAGCTACATCTCTTTCTAGTGTTGTGGCGAATATTTGAGAAGGATCTCTAAAATTAATAATTCCACCTACATAGAGGTATTCCTTATCGTATAGAATTTTTACGATTACCTGCTCCGATGCTGGAGTTCCTATATTAGGATCTATTTGCTTAAAATCAGAAAATTCTAAGGCGTCATTCCATGCGTTCTCTTCTAATTTTCCATCCAAAATAATAGTGCCATTCCCTAAAGGAACATCAATAATTTCTTGTGCCGATGATACTACGCTCACCAGCATACATACAATAAAAATAGACCTCATTTGATTTTTCTGTTCGTTTTTTGATTGTTTAAAAGAGGTCTATTTTTGTTTTTTTTAGACCTAAAGATTTTAGATACTCGGTAATTTCTTTTGATTCTTCACCTCCTCGTTCTGCATGATGAAGAAGAGTATATCCGTGCGGCCCTTTGGCATGTAGTGTTCCGGGAGAAAATTCTAGTATCGATTTGATGATGTCGATTTTCCCGAAAAGAGCAGCAGTAAATACATTAGCTTGAGCTCCATGATCTAATAGGTATTGAGCCAGTTCTTTATATCCAACATGGCTTGCGGCTCCCAAACATGTTTCAAAATCTCCACCTCTCCAATCATGTGCAGCATTGATCAGTGTAGGGTGTTCTGCTAATAGTTCTTTTACTGTTTCCAAACTTTTATGTCCGGCACCAACAAAATTTTGCACTATTTTTTTGTCTAATTGTGGTTTTTCTTGTTCTTTCGAAAATATCACATGCGGAGCTGCAATATATAGTCCAGTAGTTAATACACCAGTAGTTAAAAATTGTTTCCTGTCCATGATTACTGTTTTTATAAGATGGTATTAGTCATCTAGTTTTACTTTTAAAATGGTGGGTTCATATAATTTTTCCATGGAGAATAGGGATCCATCTTTATTAAAACTTCCAAATTGAGCGTTTGCGATATAATACAATTCATTATCTACCAAAACTCCTGTAGTAGGATTGTTCATCATGGGATGGTTATATTCTAGAGGTATAGTTTTTATAATAGTATTTTGTTCTGCATTGAGTACGAATTTTTTAACCGAGTTTTTACCAGGTTGTATACCGATCAAAGAATTTTTAAAAAAATATAACCCATCTATGCTTTCGCTACTGGTTATATTATTTTCGGGATGTTGTATGTTTTGTTTTTTTCCGGTTTTGATATGAATGCGAGTAATTCCTTTAGAATGTGCTACAAATAAATAAGTTTGGTCATCAGAAATAGTAATGCCATTAGGATATTTTATTTCAGAAAGAGGGGTTAAGATTTTTAATTCATCGTTATCATTTTGGATTGTATACAGTATTGGGTTAGAAAACATATGTGTAGTATACAGATTTCCGGATGTATCCAAAACGATGTCATTAAAGAAATGAACCTCTCCCGGGATATCGATCCAATATTTTTTGATGAGTTTTCCTGTTTGCAGATCATATTTAAAAATCCCTGCTGGGCGTCCTTCGTTTTTATCTTTTCTACTATATCCAATAAGGTTATTTCCTCCAGAGCTACATACCCAAAGATATCTTCGAACCGGATCAACTTTCATCCCGATAATCATATGTAAACCGTCTTGTTGTGGTTTTACAAAATCACGATATGTCCCGTCTTTGGATCGTTTTATAATTTTTCCTTTTCGGGTACTTCCTATATAAAAAGACATATCTGTGGGATCATAAGCCACGTTTTCTGGTAATAGATCTTTTTCGGGAATCGTATAGGCTATAAAACTTTTGTTGAATTGCTCATTTGGTTTTTGTGCGATACCGTAAAAACCGAATCCGGTAAAAAAAATGATATAAAAAACTGTTTTCATCTATTTTGTTTTAAAAATAAAATATGTGAGGTGGATAATGTTTAGTATTTTTCTTCCTAGACGAATGTATTTGATAAAGGAATTGAGAAGATCGATTTTATATTAAACTCTTCTTTTTTAATGTGTAATTGTATTGTACTTATGTGAGTTGATTACACATAAGTAAATTATAGATTTACATAAATTATGGATTTGGGTAGGACTGAAAACCAAAAATCATATAGCTTTGTTATCAATGAAGATTAAAAGCATTTGGTTTCATATTGGTTTTTGGATTGTATATACCGCAATATTTACTATTGTTGAAGCTAGTTATAAAGGGAAATATACCGAGGCATTGGCTTTTGAGCTTATGAATATGCCGATGCGACTTATTATCGTATATTTTAATTATTTTATTCTGTTGCCAAAACTCTTATTGCAAGGTAAAACGGTAAAATATTTTGTGTATACTATACTCACATTAATAGTCTCTGGATTTATTCAACGAATTATTAATTATGAGGTGCTATCTATGCTCTATCCTAATATGACGGATTCTGGAATGTGGCTACCGTATAAGTTTTTACAGGCTTCTATGATCATAGCTTCTCCTTTAATTTTTATTATTGGAATTTCGATTATTTGGAAAGTAGCAGAGTTACAAAAGAGGGCTAAAACTCTTGAAAATGAAAAATTGCAATCAGAATTGAAGTATCTAAAATCACAAATTAATCCTCATTTTCTTTTTAACACTTTAAATAATATCTACGGACTATCTTTAGAAAGCTCAAAAAAAGCTCCCGAACTTATACTTAAGTTATCAGATTTCCTTAGCTTTTCTTTATACGAGAGTTCTCAAAAATTTATTCTTTTAGAAAAAGAAATTAGTTTGCTAAATGACTTTATTGATTTAGAAAAATCTCGTTTTGAAGATAGGGTAGATGTACAGGTTTCTATTCCCGAACATATAGATCCGGTATCTATTCCTCCTCTTATTTTGGTGCCATTTGTAGAAAATGCATTTAAACATAGTTTAAAAAACGAAACCAAAATTGCTCATATAATTGTTAAATTAGAGGTAGTAAATAATCAACTAATTTATGAAGTTATAAACTCGAAACCAGAAGCTACTGTAGAAGATTCTTCACTAAAAGGAATTGGTTTACAGAACATCAAAAAAAGACTAGATATCCTATATAATGATCGATATCAATTAGATATTAAAGATGAAGAAAGATTATATACTATTGTATTAAAAATTGCTATTTGATAAGGTAAGTTGCAAAAAATAAAAGAGACAGATGAAGCTTCGATGTATTATAGTAGATGATGAACAGACTGCAAGAAATATTTTAAAAAAATATATTGGAGATGTCTCTACTTTGGATCTAGCAGGAGAGTTTAAAAATGCTCTTGAAGTCTTGGATTATATCCAGAATCATTCGGTAGATGTGATGTTTTTAGATATTGAAATGCCCAAGCTTTCGGGCTTAAATCTAGCCAAAATTGTAGAGCATAAAATTAAAATCATATTTACAACTGCACATCGTGAGTTTGCTCTAGAAGGCTTCGATTTAAGTGCAGTTGATTATCTGTTAAAGCCTTTTTCTTTTGATCGATTTTTAAAAGCTATTCAGAAAATTAACCCTGATTTCTCAAATACTACTGTTACACCTGCATCTGTAGTTGATCATATTTTTGTGAAAGCTGATAAAAAAATGGTTAAAATTAATTTTTCAGAATTATTATATATCGAAGGCTTAAGTAACTATGTCAAAATTCATACGACAGAACATACTTTGGTTGTCTATGAAAAGCTGAGTGATCTCGTACAACGATTACCTTCTTTTTCTTTTATGCGCATACATAGATCTTATATTGTAAATACCGAAAAAATAAAAACATATACCAAAGAGTATGTAGAAATTAAAAAAAGACATATCCCAATAAGCTTAACATATCGAAATGCATTATTGTCTTTTTTAGAGAAGTCCTAAGGTTTCTCTTGAGAAAATTATTGTATTTTATTTGCCTTTCCTTTAGGTTTTGCTGGTATTCCTGCAACTGTGATGCCTGGTGCTGTATCTTTTAACACTACAGCTCCGGCAGCAATATTAGAATGTGCCCCTATAGTTATATTCCCTAATATCGTAGCACCCGCTCCAATAACTACGTTAGAACAGATTTTTGGGTGCCGTTTTCCTTCTGTTTTTCCAGTACTACCCAAGGTGACATTATGAAAAATAAATACATCATCCTCAATTTCGCAAGTTTCTCCTATAACAACACCTATCCCATGATCTATAACCAATCCTTTACCAATTTTTGCAGCAGGATGTATATCGATTGCATAGGTTTCAAAAATTCTATTTTGTAACCATTTGGCAGTTATCAGATTTCCTTTTTTGAATAATTCATGAGAAAATCGATGCGCTTGTAATGCTTGGTATCCTCTTAAAAAAAACAATACTTCAAAATAATGAGTGCACGCAAAATCTCTTTCGAAATAAGAGGTGAGATCTCGCTTAAAAGTATCCTTTAGTTCTATGGTATCAGTGAGAATTTCCTTAAAAATAGCGGCTAACTCGTTAGAATTTATAAGATCATCAGAAAGCTTTTTACTTAGTATGATAGTTAAAACATCTGCTGAGTCCTTGCATTGTTTTTGGTATTGATCTAAAATTTTCTTTGCAATTGGTTCCGAAGTATTTTCTAATTCTAATCGAATTCTATCCCAAATATTGTCTGTCATTTTTTAGAGCTTAAGGTTTACTTATCGATAGTTTACCCGATCCCATAAAGATAAAGGCAAGACAACAGAATAATATAGCCAATGCTGGTGTCATGGCCTCAATGCTATCTCCAAGGCGTATATGTACTAGTACTGCTATTATAAAGTTGATTACCAGAACTAATGAAGCTAATCGTATATGATAACCGATAAGAATCAACAAGCCTCCTATAGCTTGTATATATACAGATAGTATAGCACTAATTACAGGAAAAGGAAAACCGTTGATATGAAGGAAACCAGAAAATTCTATCATTCGTTCCCAGCTAATGATATTGTCTATTACTCCATATAATAAACGCAAACCCACAAAAATTCGTAGAATGAAAATCCCAATATATGCTCTGGAGCTTAATTTTTCTTTCAAATCATATGTTCTACTCATATATTTACTTATTTAGAACTACCTCTTTTACTATGATATCAGATCCCGAATAAGCATCAGTATCATATTCATGCCAATGTCGTATTCTTGGGATTTTAACTCCTTCAATCGTAATCTCACCAGAAAAATAAAGGCGCTCTCCTTTTGCAGTATCATCAGGAAATACAATTTCGATACCTAGTAAAGTATAATCTTTTTGAGAAATAAATACATTCCAGTGTTTAGAAAAAACAGTTTCTTTTAACACAAGTTCAATTTTGTAACTATCTGTGTCATTAAATACAGCTTTACTTGCTTTACCAAAAGTATCAATAGTAGCATCATTTAGAGACATTGGTAAACCAATTAAATGCTGATAAAATTTTTGGTAGTTAAGATTTCGTTCAGGTTGTAGTCGATATTTTTTTATTTGAATACTATCTGTATTAATCTCTCCATTCAAAAGTGTTCTTGAGATTCCTTTTTCATCTATGATATGTGTAGATATATGCTGATCTCTATTTCTTGTTAATTCGAAGCTATTGTCATTATTGTTCATTTTTAAGATAGAATACCGGTGAGGGTTGGATAAACGAGGTTCTTGAATATGAACTTTGAGATTTGTTATCGACCAACGATTATCGGGGTCGTATGTTTTTATGCTTTTTTGAAGAATGACTTGAGTATCTAGTTGTTGTTGATCTTTTTGAGAGTTACAACTTAATCCAATACATACGGTTAGGATTAAGATATAATATAATTTGTTATACATGATCTTCATGTTTTTGTTTTTATGAAATTTAAGTTTTTATTTTTAATTCGATTCAATTTTACTATCATGAAATCCTGCGCGTTTCCATAGATTGCTATCTTTTACCCATACATGAGATACTCTATATTGACTTTCTTTGGTTTTTCCATCTCGAATATCTGAAGTTATTATTTTTGCAGTAACAATTGCAAAGTTGTCATATAGCTCAAGTTGCGTTTCTTTCATTTCATACTTAGTAACTACCAAATTACCGTCATCAATATCTTTTTTTCTATTTTTTAAATACTCTAACCAGGCTGTTTTTCCTATTGATTTTGATGTTCCGTTAGTATGCCTATAATTATCGGTTATCAAGCTCTCGAGTTTTGTAACATTACCTTCTTTAAATGCTGTATTAAAAGTAGTAATTGTACGTGCAAGCTCCAGCTTATCAGATACAGAATTAATTACGTTTTCTATTGCAATATCCAGATCGGTATCTTCAACAAGATAAGAAGTAAAATACTTATGTATTGCATTATGATAAAAACTAAAAACATTCTCACGGTTCATATATAGCGTATAGTCATTAATTCCTTGTCCTAAAAATGCTTCCTGGCTTACTTTCCCTGCTGTATAGAACAATATAGCATGCCAGAGACTTTTTGGAGGCTTTATTTTTAATTTCTCACTTACTCTATTTATGCTTTCTGCGATAGCTCCTTTTTGCCTTTTTATTACAGTATGACTTGCTTCGTGAAATATGGTTTCTACCCAATCACCTGCTATTTCTGGATAATTAATAACAGTACTTAATACAATAGAGCTGGGAGTTCGACTTAATGTAAAAGCGCCGCCTCCCGGACTTTTTATCGAAAGATCAATGCGTATTTTGGTATCCTGCCATTTTGCCTGAGCCAATTTTGCGATTCGAGAAATGATAATATCTTCTGTTTTTTTGATAAGATCAATATTCTCCTGCAACTTATCGGTATTGATTTGCCGATGAGTTTTCCAAAAATGAGTACTATAGATTGGTTTAAATTCGTTAAGGTTTTTTATAAAAAGAATTTCGAACCTGGATTCGGGAAGCATGTCCTGCTTAGTATAGTTAATGATCCATTTTCTAAACCCTATCAATTCCTGGTTGAAATGATTTTTTAAATCTATATGATCTTTATAGTAGGTTATGGTTTTTTGAAAAACTACTTTTTCTTTTTGACTAAGTTTTTGCCAAACCTCTTTTTTAACCAGCTTATCTAATGATTTTTCGTAGGATGCAGCAGCAGTTTCATACAAATAGAAATGAAGATTAATCCAGAAGTTATTATGAAATTCAAAATACGTAGTGGTTTCAATACCTGAAACTTTAGGTTGCGCAATCAAAGAATAATTGAATACCAAAATAATATATAGTACAACAATATATCTACATTTCATGTATTTGCTCTTTTTTATCATTTAAAGTATTATTAATAGTATGAGGTATAAATTTTGGAACTACCCAATTCCTTATTTTTCTGCTACAATAAACATTTTCTTAGCATCTGTAGTATAAGGTTCTTTTTGGTGACCACCTTCTATAGTTTTTATGTTAAACCCGACTTGTTTAAGCATTAGTTTAATTTCAAATGGAAATATAATACGCCATTTCATACTATAATTTTTGCGTTTTACTGTACCGTCAGAAAGTACTTCGTCATACCAGCCATATAATTCCTGAACTTGGTTTTTATTCATAGGTCCTGATGCTGCAAATCTTGTATACGAATTACCGGTGTGAGAATTTTTTCTTGTAAAAAATGGTTTAGGTATGGCATCGCCAGATAGGTTTAAAATAAACGGATTCATAAGATCTATTGCTATTAATCCACCTTTAGACATATGATTGTAAATACTAGATAAGGCCTTGCATTGACTATCAAAATCAGGAATACACATTAGACTATTAAACGCACATATTACCAATTTGTAATCTGTTTTATCCAGATTCAATGTGGTTATATCCTGTTCTACCAGTTGTATGTTTTGACGGATGTCTTCATCTTCTCTTTGTAAATTATGTTCAAATTGTTCTAATATACCTCTGGAGTTATCAACTCCAGTAACTCGATGACCAGCTTTGGCTAATGGTATGGTTACACGGCCAGATCCACAACATAATTCGAGAACCTCTCCATTATTTTTTGTTGAAAATTCAAGAAAACGATCGACATCATGTTTAAGACCTTGTGAGGAAACAGTATCATCGAAGTTTTTAGAAAAAACAGAGTGTTCTTCTGAAGGGTAATCACTATCATAATATTGTATTGAAGGATGATCCTTTGGTAAGTTTGTATTCATAAATTTGTTTTTAAGGTATAGCCGTTGCCAAAAGACTATGTAGTATCTCTATTCGTTTTTTGATTGATTCTTTTATGATGATTGTGAGTATTACGATCTCAAAAGTATCGTTTCCTTTTATGAATAAATCGTGAGTTTTGGTATCAAACGGTCTCACTTTTATGAAATGAGACAACTCTTAACAGTTTTTATGAATTTGAATACGGATATGGTTTAAAGTAGGGTTCTTATTATATTAAGAAAACCTTAACCACTACACCCGTAAGATATATTTACATTTAGAGCTTTAAAAACTCGACAATAATGAAAAAATCATCCTTACTATTAGTTATTACTGTATTACTTTTTTCTTGTAAAAAACCAGTTGAAGTAGACGTATTGGTTATTAATGCAAATGTATATACTGTAGAGGATACGAATCCAAAAGCAGAGGCATTTGCTATAAAAGGGGGTAAATTTATTGCTGTAGGGAGTAACGATGAAATCTTAAAGGGGTATACGACAACTAATACTTTGGATGCAGGAGGAAAAACAATAGTACCTGGATTGATTGATGCACATTGTCATTTTTATGGCCTTGGGTTACAACAGCAAAAAGTGGATCTTGTGGGAACCAAAAGTTATGCAGAAGTATTGGATCGTATTGTAGCTTTTCAGAAAGAAAAAAATGTATCATTTATTACCGGAAGAGGATGGGATCAAAATGATTGGGAAGTAAAAGAATTTCCGACCAAAGAAAAATTAGATAGCTTGTTTCCTGATACTCCTGTGGCAGTAACCCGAGTAGATGGCCATGCAATGATAGCAAATCAAAAAGCATTAGATCTTGCTAAAATTACTATAAATACCAAAGTAGAAGGGGGAGAGATACTTCAAAAAGATGGAAAACTTACTGGTGTATTAATCGATAACCCTATGAGGTTGATCGGTGCAGTTATCCCTAAGCCTACAGTACGAGAGCAAATACAGGCTTTAAAAGATGCCGAAAAAATTAATTTTGGGTATGGATTAACAACTGTAGATGATGCGGGATTGAGTCCCGAAGTGATTACACTAGTAGATAGCTTACAGAAAATAAATGAACTTAAAATAAGGATGTATGCTATGGTAAGTAATGTACCCGAATATGTAGATCATTATCTAAAAAGTGGAGTACATAAAACAGATAAGTTAAATGTTTCTTCTTTCAAAGTATATGCAGATGGAGCCTTAGGATCTAGAGGAGCTACACTAAAACGACCATATGCAGATATGGAAAATCATTATGGAGCTATGGTCATCGGAAATGATGATTTTAAAACTCTGGCAAAACGATTAGCAGGATCACCTTTTCAGATGAATACTCATGCTATTGGGGACTCGGCCAATGCAGTAGTAATGAAAACGTATTATGATGTGCTTCAAAATAAATCGGATAGAAGATGGAGAGTAGAACATGCCCAGGTGGTGGCTCCCGAAGAATTTGAAATCCTTAATAATAATCTGGTTATGAGCGTGCAACCAACTCATGCTACAAGTGATATGTATTGGGCAGATGAACGATTAGGAGAAGAACGTATAAAAGGAGCATATGCTTATAAAAAATTATTAGAAAAAACGGGTAGAATTGCTTTGGGTACAGACTATCCTGTAGAGCATGTAAGTCCATTCTATACTTTTTATGCTGCGGTAGCCCGAAAAGATCTAAAGCAATATCCAGAAGGTGGTTTTCAAAAAGAAAATGCACTTAGTAGAGAAGAAACTCTAAAAGGAATGACGCTTTGGGCAGCTTACAGTAACTTTGAAGAATATGAAAAAGGAAGCATTACCGCAGGTAAATTTGCAGATTTTGTAATCCTTGAGGATAACATCATGGAAATTGATGAAGATCAAATCCCAAATATAAAAGTGAAAGCTACTTATATTGATGGAGAAAAGGTGTACTAGATAGCATTCATTACTTTATCTACGATAGTATCACATTTGCTAAATCCAAATTCGAAAATGTCAGTATCCAGGGAGAGTTCATAGAGTTCTTCTCTAATCATATCTTTGGCACGATGTAGGCGAACCTTTACATTAGAAACTGTTAACCCTAAACAATCTGATATTTCTGCCATACTCATACCTTCAACCTCTCTAAGAACATAAACGGTTCGGTATTTTACATCTAATAGATCAATAGTTTTTTCTAAGATCTGTTTTGCTTCTTGTCGTATCATTTTTTTTTCGGGATTTAATTGTTCAGTATCAGGAATCTCGAGAACAAAATCATTCGATACGCTATTTTCAGATTTATATAAATTAAGATATTTTCCTTTTGTTTTTAATCGAGCTAGAGTTTCATTTATTCCAATTCGTATCAACCAGGTAGAGAATTGCGAGTTGTGCTTAAACTGGTAGAGTTTTTCATAGGCTTTTAAATATGTGTTTTGCATTATGTCTTCAATTTCTGCAAGATCATTTATATAACTTCGAATAACTCGATATAGTTTTTGGTTATTTCTTCTTAGCAAGATTTCATACAACTCTTTTTCTCCAGAATGAATACGGCATATTACATCAGAATCTGATATTTTATGAGTTTTATAATCATTGATTTTAATGGGTTCCATAGCTTGTTATTTATAGCTTAGATGAAAAACTGCATAAAAAGTTACAAAACTTTGTAACCAAAAAGTGGATTTTTTATCTAAAAACCGAATAACAAAAAAAATATTTGAAATTATGGATTCGCAGATTAAGACAGTTTTTACACTACTAAAATATACATATGGCCTTGTGCCCATAGTTGCCGGATTAGACAAATTTATCAATATACTTACAGATTGGAGTCAGTATGTTTCTCCTGGGTTCGCAGCTATATTACCTTTTGAAGCCAAAACATTTATGAGTATTGTGGGAGTGATCGAAATTATAGCAGGTATTTTAGTGCTTTATCGCCCCAAAATAGGTGGATATGTGGTTATGGGATGGCTATTAGCTATAGCATTAACTCTTCTATTTAGCGGACATTATATTGATGTAGCGGTAAGAGATATTGTGATGGCAATAGGAGCATTCTCACTAGTAAAATTAGCAAGTTCTATAGTCGAACAATAAAAATTATAAGCAGATTAAAAAAGAGAAAGATTAGCGTATTAGGAATGCCAGTGATTTTTTTCAAGAAAGCATCATCAGTATAAAAAGGTGGTGCTTTCTTATTTTACTTTCCTCCATTTGCTTGCAGATCGGCAATGCATTGGGCATCTAGTTCTGGAATTACATCACCCATACCCATCATCCCACTACCAAATTCTATTGCGGCTTCCATCAAACAGTTTGATACATTACAGTGATTACTTGCATCCGGATCTTCATGTTCAGATTGTAAAGGAGTACCCAGATTTACCAGTCCCATTAGATGACAAAATTCATGGTTTAGCGTAGCAGTTTCTATAGCGCTAAGAGAAGGAGAATTTGGCCTTGCACTTAATGCACGTAATGTACCTTCATAAATTACCATCGAAGTATTTAGATACGCAGAACCTAAAGTTACTTGCTCATTAGTGTCATTTTCTTTACTTCCATCTGCAAAATATACATATACAGTGATATCATCTTCCTTATTAAATAGTGTTCTGGTAGCGTTTTCTATTTCTGCAATCTCTTCAATAGAAAAAGGGGCTTTACCAGAAGAAGGTATAGAACGTTGTGTGATTGTAATTCCGTCGGGCTTAAATAATCGATCTTGTAAAAACTCTCTAAACCCTTGTATTGCTTGTGAGGTAGGTTCGAATCCTTGTACAGCTATTATCTCTATAGTTATGCTATTAAAATTGGTTGCGCTTAGCAGATCATTTGCAGAGCTACCCAGAGGTTTCATGTTGTTTGCTTGTAAGGCGCTTGTAATTAGTGTATTATCGTCGTCGTCAGAACATCCAATGAGAATAAAAGAAGAGATCAACAGGTAACCAAAGAGCTTTGTTATTTGCACAGGATTTCTTTTTAAAGAGGTTATGACTAGTAAGTAAACGAATTTATATTACGTCTTATTTCTAGTTTAACGTTGTTTTGTTAAATGATTTCTTTGCCACAAAGATTGTACCATCAATGTTGTTAGGAAGGCTTTGGTCTTTGAAAGCTTGTGTATATATCTGGTTTTAAGAAATTTACGAGTATGGGGTTAAATACAAACCTATAACCGTATTTATACGTGTTTTTAGAGATAAAGCCATTTTTTTAGAATTTTCAATAGTATGGAAGGCTGATTTTTAAGTACATTTAGTATAAGAATACTTTTCATATCAAACTTATGAAAGTCTTACTTTTTTGAAAAATGAGTATAGTTACAAACATGTAAATAGCATTTTCTAAAAAAAACCTTTTTAAACATATTCTAGATCTTAAAACCAAAAATTAACCAAAAAATTAAAATCAAATGCAATTATCCATTCACCCATCTATTGGAGTTGCCCGATTAGGAAACAGTACAACTGAACTTTGTTTATCACCAGATCAGATAGGAGGACTTCCTTTTGATTGTGATGAACATGGGAATCTAACAGGGCCAATCAAAGAATTTAAAGATGCTAAAGGTCTTATCAAAAGACAGGGGCAACCTTTTAAAATATTTGACGAAAATCAGAATGAAATCACTCTGGATTCTGAGCATATCAAATCTATTGAATGGACAGTGCATTTGGCGAATAAAAAAGCTGCCTGGTATCAGTTTAGTGAACTTGAAGGGAATTTATTATTCGGTACTGAAAACAGTTATGAAAATCGTGGAGTACCTTTGCGAAACCCTGATACGACCGATAGACAAACCTTAATTATAGATCCGGGACCTAGAACTATTCTGGGAAAGAATAAATCAATCGCTTTTGATGAGGAAAATGTACCAAATGGATATCCAGCACGATTCCCTCCTTCAAAGGTGAAATATGGATTACCTGTAGAAAAATTAGGAGATTTATTGACAGATGATAAAGGACGACTCATTGTATTTGGTGGATACGGGCATGCAGGAGGAAATGAACCCTTAACAAGTTATGGAGGCTCTAATACCTGGCACGATGATATTTCAGATGGAACGGTATATTGTACCGTTACAGATACAGATGATAATGAATATGAGCTTTCAGCGTGGGTGATTATAGGATCTCCTGATTTTGCTCCAGAGATTGTAAATATTTCTACCCTAAGTGATACGATGTTTGATGTTGGGGTGCGTAATTTTGATTTGGATTCAGATATGTATTCAAAGACTACAGGTGAATGGAATACCAGTTTTATTGTAGATTTTAAAAGAGACATACTTCCTATTATCAATAGGATAAGTCGTTACCAATGGGTTTCCAACGTTCAGTCGATGATGGCATTTACTAGTAACATTTTTGATTTTTCAGATCCATCAGAAGGAAATAAAGAAAACCGTAAGCAATATCTATCTTATTTCAGAAACAATGATGCCCAACCGCCAGTGCCTCCACATTTACCACAACAACAATTGTTTAAAGAAAATGGAGGTGATATCTTTCCGATGATGCCATTGAATTCTGGTAGTAATTCTGTAAGCAATATCAATGTCAATAAATTTATGGCATTAAATGAAACCCAATTGTTTTTATTAGGACAATGGGCAGAAGGAAAATTTGTTAATAATGAAACTCCACAAGAATATCCTGTTAACCCAATGGATACGGTAGGAGTAGGAAACTGTGTAGGGTTACCGATGTGTCCTGGTATTGAAGTTACATGGAGTATGCAAAATGATGTAATTTATGAGGCACCATATGTAATCAAACAGTATGAAAATGAAGAGTATTATGCGCAACATGGATTGAACCCTTCTAGAGATGAGAGTGAAGGTGGTGGTTGTGAACCTGGAGATTTAACCAAAAGAATGGCATGCCCATGGCAAGCCGACTTTTTTCAATGTACAGTCCAGTATATCAATTTTACCGTACCCTCGATCAATAAAATAACACTTAGTAATGGGACTAATGTTCCGTTACCACCTACTTACTATACATATTGGTGGCCGCCACAAAGCCCTTGGGATGTGATCGTAGGTGAATTTACAGATAAAGGACAAGGACAAACGCACTTACCTGCGGGACAACAGGTCAATTATGCCCGTGGTATCAACAGTTTTGTGCAAATGGTTGAGTATTGGTACGCACTTGGGTTTATCAGAGATAAAAATAGGGCAACTCCAGGATATCCATATATTGTAGAGACCGAAAGAAATAATGAACAATTCTCTTATAAAGAAGTGCCCGTAGGAGAGATCACTGGAAATGATGCTGATAATGACACCACTATACCTGTATTTTTTATTGAGGAGAATAAGCATGCAGTAAAGAAGAAAAGCAATAAGGCAAAACTATTGATAGAGCACTTAGAAATGGTCGTGTTTAATAAAATTGAAATAGCACCAGAAGGGCTTGAAATGCCTAGATCAGGAACAAGAAGTAGAAGGTGAAATGGCATATCATTTTAAAACAGATGTACTTATTGTAGGTGGTGGCCCGGCAGGAGCTTCCACCGCATTAAGTGTATTAAAATATTCAGATCTTAAGGTAATGATCGTTGAACAAAGTGATTTAGATACCTTAAGGGTAGGGGAACAGGTAAGCCCGGCGATATTTGACTTACTTGCTTATATGGATATCCATCGAACAGATTTTGAAACAAACAGTTTTATATATGGTTATGACCATGTAGCCGCCTGGGGAAGTGCTAACCTGTCCTCGAGACATTCTATTTCAAGTACAGTAGAGGATAGTATACAACTGGATCGGAAAGCTTTTGATTTGTTATTATTGGAACGAGCTGATCAAAGAGGAGCAAGCATTTTACCCAGAACCAGGTGTATTGATTTTTGGCAAACCAAAGAAGGAGACTGGACTATTGAACTTAAGCATAAAACCAAAGGTGATATTTTGGTAAAGGCAAACTTTTTGGTCGATGCTACAGGGCGGCAAAATGCTGTGTCCAGAAATTTGGGATTAAAACCGCTAAAAAGTGATGAATTAGTAGCAATAGGGACCTTTATAACTTTTGAAAAAGGAAAAGTGCCTGCACAAGAAGTGTTATTAGAAACAGTAGAAGAAGGTTGGTGGTACTGTGCTACCTTACCCAATGACAAAATAGGACTAACACTATTTACAGATGCAGGAATTGCAAAGGAAAAACAACTTCAGAAGACACATCAATTTAATCAATTACTTTTAAATACTAGATATATCAAAAATAAAATAAAACAAGGGGTTTCATATCAATCGCCTTGGGTACGGAATGCTTTTTCAAAATTGATAGATATTACTCCTATAAAAAATTATATCGCTGTTGGTGATGCCATAGCATCTTTTGATCCCATTTCTTCTATGGGAATTGGATTTGCCCTTAGTTCGGCTTGTCACGCTTCTAAAACGATCATTGATTTTGAAAATAGCGGGGACGATACATGTAGATTAGATTATCAACACAATATCAATGCTATTTATAAAGATTACCAACAGACTAAAAATCAATTTTATGCAACAGAACAACGTTGGAAAGAATCCGAATTTTGGCAACAAAGACTGATGAGTAATACTATAAAATCAAAAATAAAATCATACTGATGATACAAGAACCTTTACACACAGTTTCAGAACTACTGAAAGACAATATTGATGCATTTTTAAAAGAACTGAATAGCCATCTTCCATCAAATATAACAATATCGACCAATTGGGGAGAATTAGATAACGTATATAAACATAATAAGAATAGTCAAATTTTTAATAGAAGACTTCAATACAATCCTTTTGTTATCGTGTACTGCGAAAACGAATCTGATGTAGTAATTACGTATAAAGCAGCTATAGATAACAAATTACCAATTCGGGTTCGTGCTGGGGGACATGATCATGAGGGAGAATGCACGGGGACAAATGTGGTATTGATTGATGTTTCAAAAATGGCTTCGTTAACTATTGATCCGGTAACCAAGATTGCCAGTATAGGCCCAGGGATTCGCTTTCAAACGCTTACTTCTAAGCTTGCAGAACAAGATGTAATGATTCCACATGGTACTTGTGCCACTGTAGGAATCGCTGGCTTTACCATGGGAGGCGGCTGGGGCCCCTGGACTCGTAAAATGGGAATGTGCTGTGAACATCTTGTTGGGGCCAATATCCTATTGGGTGATGGAACCCTTCAAAAGCTGGATGTAAAAAATGGTTCTGTGCCTGAATTATTATGGGCACTTAGAGGAGGTGGAGGTATGAGCTATGGTATCATAACCGAATTACGTATACAAACCTTTACCTTACCCGCTGTACTACATCGTTTTGAGGTAGAATGGAATTGTTATGAAGATCAGAAACCAGATGCATTAAATGAAGAGGTGCCAACAATTGAAATATTGCAAAAATGGGAAGAGTTAATCGAGTCACCAAATACTTCAAACCTTATAGGAACTAACTTGAAAATAAATGGGAGACCATGGGATACAGGAGAACCTGTAAATATCAACACAGTATATAATAATTGTGTTTTTTATGGATATTGGGAAGGAGATGAGAATAGCTTATGCAAGTTTATAGATGATTATCTTAAAGAAAAAGTTTCGCCTTATACTCTTACCATAGAACCGGCAACCGGAGCAGATTATGCACATAAAAACCAATATGGTTCCCATTTAATGGGGAACTGGGACCGGGAATCACACAACAAAATTTTAAATAAATTAGGGTTGCTTAGAGAAGGAACCCCTTTACAACCAGATTATGATATTCCTGCTCCTCATAAAATCACATCAAGATTAGTCAATACTGATGGATTAGATGCTCAAGGTAAAAATGGATACAAAGCCTTGTTCGAGAGCTTATTTTCTAATCTTATTTTAGATGGTAACAGAAAGTTGGGACTATTTACTTATGTGACTTTAGGAGCTATTGTTGGAGATTATTATATGAAACATGCAGAAAATACGGATAGTGCTTTTCCTTATAAGAACAAACTATATACTATACAATATCAATGCTGGTGGAATACGAAAAAAGAGGAGAAGGAAGAATTTCAAGATAACTTTGTGTATGATAGAACAAACCGTTCATTGGATTGGATAGAAACCAGTCGGGATTTTGATATTCCTAATACTTCAGGGGCTTTTATAAGCTTTAAAGATAGTTCAATCCCAACTAAAACTTATTTTGATAAAAGTTATGAACGTTTAAAAGAAATAAAAGAAACCTATTCCAAAGATCCATATAATCATTTTAGAACCCGAAAAACAATTATCTAAATAATGAAGTGCGATAAATTTCACTTGTAACTACAAGGGGATTTGCCAACGCTTCATCTCACCCATCGCTATCTCGCTGTCGTGTTGCAATTCCTTGTACTTCGCAAAAAAAAAAGCTCAGGCTGTGGGATTTTCACTGTAATCCTTCACGCAAAACATTTAGGGTTTCTATACTTTGCCAAAGTAAAATTATGCTAAGGTAAACTTAGCCAGGTAATCGTTGTTTTCTCCTTCAACTATTAATTCTGATAGTAAACCGTTGGCATTAGCAGCGTTTTGAAGGGTATTATAATCAATATATAACCAATCAAACCATTCTGATTCTTGTTCTTTGTATTTTAATTTGTATTGCATTTCTCCATAATATCCAGCAGAGGCATCTACCCAAAAACCTCCATCGTCATCTTGAAAAAGATAGGAAATATCTGATGAATCCATTAAAATTTGACCTCCCGGAGCAAGAAGTGTTTTAATATGAGTAAAAAAACGATCAATGTGATCCAAAGTACCAATAATACCACTACCATTCATTAACAATAGTATGGTATCATACGTGGCATTAGTATGATCATAGATATCTTGTGCCATAGCATGATGTATCCCTCTTTTTTTACAAATTTCGATAGCGCCTTCGGATATATCTATAGCTTTTACGTCTAACTTTTGATCATTTTGAAGAAACAAACTATGGCTTCCGGCACCACAACCTACATCGAGTACTTTTCCGTATGAAAGCTCTAATGCCTTTTGTTCTATTTTTGGCATTTCGGTATACCCTCTAAATAGGTAAGAAATAGGGATATGATCATCATCAAAATCATTTGCCTGCACAATAATATCTTCAGTGTATTCTTTATTGTAAAAATCTTTGATGGCTTTTCCGAAGATATCTGTATTCATGAGGTGCAGTTTGTGATTATAGGAAACGATACTTGGTAATCAGAACTCTCAAAAGTCTTACTTTTGTACTATGCAAGAATTTATAGACCAATTACCAAAACTGGCCAAAGATAAACATAACGAGAACAAAAAGTTCTTTGCTAAACTTAAAAAAAGACCGCCTAAAAAACTAGACCATATCATGCAGGAGTTACATGATGAAGAGTTTAGTAACACAGATTGTTTAGAATGTGCGAATTGCTGCAAAACTACGGGGCCATTATTTACAGATAAAGATGTAGAGCGGATTTCAAAATTTTTTAAAATTAAACCCAGGCAATTTGAAGATCAATACCTGAGAACAGATGAGGATGGAGACTTGATATTACAACAAACTCCATGTACTTTTCTTGGAGCCGATAATTACTGTGCAATTTATGAGGTAAGGCCAAAAGCATGTCGAGAGTACCCACATACAGATCGTAAAAAATTTCAACAGATATCTAATTTAACTTTAAAAAATGTAGCAATTTGTCCTGCAGCATACAATATTGTAGAAAAAATGAAATCTAAACTACCTTTATAGGTATATACATAAAACAAGTATTCCCATATATTCTTTTAAGAAACATATGGGAATAACTGCAAGTGTGTGTCTATTAAATTAGGGTCTATATATTATTATCCTTTTTTTAACTCTTCGATAGTTTTGGCCATTATTACTCCTGGTAATTTGATAGGAGCGGCAACCTGAGCTAAGAAAGTACCTTTTACTTCACCAGTTTTGTATGTTGTAAAACCAATACGGTATAATCCAGCAGTTAATGCTTTAAGAGGATCACCAACTTCACTTTTATATCTTAATAGCGAATTGTAACTACTTCCACTAGGCTGCTTAGGCATTTCACTACTGTCATCATTACGTTCTAGAACAGTCCAGTTAGCACTTTTTACAGCTTCCCCGGTAATTTTATCTTTACTTATAATATCAGAACGTTCTAACGTAATATAAGTATCAAAGAAATCACTAGAACTTGCATTTTCTGTATATGCAGCAGATGCAGTAGCTCCTTTTATTTTGTTTTTACCTACCGGAGACATCATTCTTATACCAAGCTCTGGAGCCACAGCAGGAATCCAAACATAGATATAATAAAATTTCTTACCATCTTTTACCTCGTCTTCATTACCAGGTGCAGCATAACCAAGATATGTTACAACATCTGTATAAGGCACCTTTATAGTTTTTGGACCTATCTTTTTTTCGGTTAAACCACCAAATTTCTTCAGTTTTTGCGCTTGAGCATCAATAGAAGTTCCTAAAGCAAATATGCTTAGTAAAATTAAGATTTTTGTTTTCATAAAGAATTGATTTGATTTTAGTGATAAATACACACACTTCTTATCACTATAGGTTAGTGTTATGATAATCTATGATTATCAATTTAATTGCAAATATGAGAGTTTATAATTAGAATAGAATGACGTATTTGTATTTAATCATTCTATTCTAACAATGGATTCTGTTTTTCAGTAGATTATATAAAAATAGTCTCTACTTATTCTTAATATGTAAAATAGACTGATATCTTAAGCAATTATAAGAAGATATTGGTATAGGATCTTTTATCCAATTGATCATATAAAGAAGGTTTAGATGAATTGGTAGTTTTATTAGAACTTGAGTATTTATATTTAGTGCAAATGTCGATTGGATTATGATAAAACTTAAAAAAACTATTTAAAAAACTAGACCATATCATGCAGGAGTTACATGATGAAGAGTTTAGTAATACAGATTGTTTAGAATGCGTGAATTGGTGTAAAATTATTGATTCATTATTTAGTGATAAAGATGTAGAGGGGATTTTAAAGTTTTTAAAAATTAACCCCAGGCAATTTGAAGAACAATACCTACGAACAGATAAGGATGGAGACTTGATATTACAACAAACTCCATGTACTTTTCTTGGAGCCGATAATTACTGTGCGATTTATGAGGTAAGGGCAAAAGCATGTCGAGAGTACCCACATACAGATCGTAAAAAATTTCAACAGATATCTAATCTAACGTTAAAAAATATAGCAATTTGCCCTGCAGCTTATAATATTGTAGAAAAAATGAAATCTAAAATATCTTTATAGATAAGCGTATATACAATTACTCCTATATGTAATTCATAAACATATAGGAGTAATCTTGAATATGGGTCTAAGCAAATAATTGTTTTCTTATAAGTTTTTTTTATTTCTCACAAAAAAAGCTTAAGGATTTAGAGACCAATTTATTTATTAATGTTTTTACAATTTATTTCAGATATATGAATATAACTATTATATCTAGTGCCTCCATATTTTCCACCTCCTTCATAAGTGCGAAATAATTTTCCTTCATATACTTGGCAAGTCCCATCCTTTGCTTTAGTAGCGACTTGTACGGTAATCCTTTTCTCTAAAGGAACTCCTAAAGCATTTTTTTCTACAATCCAATTGCTATATAAAACAACACGTTGAATTGCCCCGTATTTAGAGGTATTATGGTGTTTCTGTTTAATAGTTGTTATTAAACTGGCATTATTATATCCTGGAGTTTCCATTCTAAAAGAATCTATTATGCGCTGTCTGTACTGCTCAAAATAACGATCGTATTCGCCACTATCTATATAAGTGTTCAACTTTTGTTTTTGTGTGATGAGCATGTTTTTGATATCATCTACCCATGATTTATCCTTCACTCTTTGATATATATAGGCATCGTCCTGAAATAATTTTAAAGTTTTATCTACTACTTGTATAGCTGTTTTAGGTCTCATTTTCCACTCATCATCATTAAATGATTTATACGCTAATTTCTCTCTTACATATTTTTTGAACTTAGGAGCTATTTCATTTGTTAGCGTAGTTGCAAAGTAATTATCTACGTTAGAGATGTAAGTTTCCACTTTAGGGTCAGAAATCCCCATGTTTTGATAGGCTTCTTTATGCGCCTGATATTCTTTGTAATTAGGGAATGATGAAAATTGCTCTACTAATTTATTTATTGGTAGTTCCTTTTTTACTCGATCTACACTGTTACTAGTATTTTCTAAATTCCACAAAGAGTTATTTCCGCCATCTCTTAGAGCAATTTCATCATCGACCAATTTTTTGTATTTATCGTACTCTGTTGTGAATTCTGGAATCCTCTTACTATCTGAATAGAAATTATTGAGAGTGGTTAATTTTTGATCTAATGCAAATAATGCATCCTTTATTTCTTCTTTCGTATGTTTCTTAACATTTTCATTAGAAATGAAAATAGATTTTAAAACATCTATTTTTTCTACTGTTGATTTTTCAATTTTTAAAGTTTTTGGATCTGTGCTGGAGGCATTTTGATTCAATGAAACATTTTTTGTTGAAGTTTTAGATGAATTGGTAGCTTTACCAGATTTTTTTTTAAGAATTTTTGATGTTTTCGGTTTCTTAATTTTTGGAAATTGCGCATTTACATTTAGTGCAAAGGTTATTAATATTAAGGTAAGAATAATTTTTAATTTCATTTTCATCTTTTTATTTAGTGGGCTGTAAATGTTGATTTGATTATCATGAAACTTGAAGCTTTTTTGAATTACTGTGATTATTATAACAATAAGATCAAAAAGTATACAATTATGATATTTGAAATATGCTTTTTCAAAACATTTACTTCATATTATATTTGATTCAATTTTAGTTAAATTTTTATATAATTATGAAGTCAAATCCAGACTTTGTGACGAATGCCTTATAATTAGTGATGAATTGTTTTACTTAGGAAATAGACACCTTTATTTAGCTACTCAATACTGTGAAAATACAATAGAGTTCTTTTATTTGTTATCTATTTCTATAAATTTTTCTTCCTCTAAACTGGGAGTTTCTGGTGCAGGATCATAATGTCCACTCAGAGTAGAAAGAATTTCTCCTGTTTCTTTATGTATTTCTTCAATATACTCAATTCCTCCCTGATCGGGATTTCTGGATGTGGTGTATACCAGATAATGGTTTTCTTTTTCATAAATAGAGATAACAACAGATGATTTATTGCCTTTGTTAAACACATTATTATTAGTCCCATTACGGTTTAGAATAAAATTGATAACATTCATATCTTCTGCTGTGGGGCGATAAAAAGTAGTGTTTCCTCCTTTATTATTGTCACTGCTTATAGAGATCGATTTAGAAGGAAATTCTACAATTATGTCTGTATTGTAACTACTGTTTTTTGGAAAATAGATTACATTGTATCCAAAATGAACCTTGATCCTTTTGTTACTGGCCAGTATTTGTATGAAGTGAAAATCATCTTCAGTTACCTCTGGCGTAGTGATAGAATGTAACTCTTTTATAGCCAGTTGAATAATGTGATTTTTCCCTAACTTCTTTAACTCTAATATTTCTTCTTGTGGAGATGTGGGTTGCGCACTCATAAATAAGACGGGTAGTGAAACAAACAGCAAACGAATTAGTACCTTCATGGGCTTTCTTAATTAATGATTCCTTTATTGGTAGAGATCTCATCCATCATTTCTGAAGAGTGTCCATTTTGTTTAGCTTTTTGTACATAGTTTAAGGCTTCTTTTGGATTTTTAAGTTTATAATATATCTCTGCGATATTGGCGAGATACATGGGTTCATTGGTTGCGGTTAGTGCGGCATTTTTAAAATAAGGTAATGCTTCTTCATAGCGTTTCTCAACATCTAATGCACAACCAGTAAGGTTGTATAACCGTGCGAGTGTTGCTGCGTCATGAGAAGCTTTTTTGATATACTCTTCTTGTTTTTCGAGATAAGTAGGAATTCCCTCTTTTAACCAAAGTAAGCGAGCTTTTAAGAAATACACCTGGCCAAATTCTGGGTCTATTTTTAGAATAGCATCTCCCTTTTGCTTTGCCAATTCGAGATCTTTATTTTTTAAATCATTCCAGGCAGCCTGGAGTAGTGCAAACTTACTTTTTTCTTTGATGTTGTATAAATCAATTTCTTCAGAGAATTTGTCTTTGTTACTAGTGATAGCTTCGACAATGGTTTCTGCAATACTTGCCAGTTCTGGTCTTTTCTGGATATGTTTGTAGGTGTAATGAATGAAGTTAAAAGCTAATAACCTGTCGTGATCATAATTTTCATCTTTAGCGATATTTTTCGATAGTTTTTGGATGAACATATTCTTAAAATCTTCTCCATAGATGTGTTCTCCTTGTTCAAATAATAGATCTATAGTCGTATACCATGATTTTTTATAAGGCTCTGGGGCTATAGTATTATTCCAAATAGGTTGTTCTTTCCCATATTCAAAACTTTGTAGTATGCGTTTAACCTGTTGTTTTCGATATAACTGTAATATGAATGTTTCTTCGTCTTCATAATCATCATCAAAAAGATCGTCATCATATTGCTCATTATATTTTTTACTTGAATTTGCTCTAGAAATCAATTCCTCTGGAAATTTTTCGTGACCTAACCTGATAAGCATATCGCATACAGGAACGATCATATTTTTTATACGATGATTTTGTTTTTCATCAGTATTAGACTCAAATTGCTCAAAAATTTCTAATAATTCCTTTTCAAATGGTCTTATTGCTACCAAAGGGAGTTTGGAGATATTTATTATACTTCTATGACTATCACCGATATAGTTATAGTAATCAAGAACATCATAAGTATCGGTTAACAATTTTTTGATATAATTGTAGATAGATTTATGAGAATATATTTTATAGCGATAGGCCAACTTGGCTCTTAAAGATTCATCATTTAGCGTATCTAGAATATCTAATAAGAATGCTTTAATTTCGGGATCTTCAGAAAATTCATCCCATAAACCATATCCGTTATTAACCAGGATCGATACGTAACCTTCTTTTATATTTAGAGTATTTGGTGTTTTTTCTAATACAGGTTTTGGGATACCGTATTTTGCACCATTAAACATGATATTCCTAACAATTTTTCTGTCGGTATGAGAAGTAATAATTTGAAGGGCCTGAAGCTTTAGTTTTTGAATAGTAACTGAAGAATCATCGTTCTCTTGTTTTGGTTGAAAAACTGGTCCCTGAATATACGTCGATGTTATTTTATGGTTGTCTGAAGAGGTGAGAATGTTTTTAGTGTTGTCTTCTGGCTTTTTTAGATTAATTAATTGTAGTAATTCTTCAAAAACACCTTCTTCGGTAATCATTCTATCTTCTAATTGTTTAATCAAATTATCATTACTACTAAGTATGATATCTTTAACAGTATCGGGATCTTGCGACGAACTGATTTCGCGATAAGGATTCCAGTTATGATCCGGGAATTCTAAATATCTGGATTCATTATTTATAAGTATCGAAACATGTTTTGAAGTCATTGTATTAAAACTATCATTCGAGATGATTTTATCTACGACACGATTAAGATCGTAATTCATTTTCATGAGCTGAGGATCAAAATTCATATCCAAAGTATCAGAGAAATATGGATAAATGTTAAAGTTAGAGTAGACCATAGAGAGTCCAGATTCCTCATGAAAACTAGATACTATTGCAGGACTTGAGCATTCCTGAAAAGAAAGTGATATCACTCCATAATCAGGTTTGTGCTCCAGAACTACTTTTCCAATACTAAAATCGGGATGATGTTCTACCAAATGTTCAAAACACTCAATAGCCATCTTTTCTAATATATCCTGAATGTCAAATTCTTGTTTCTGTTGAGCAAGGTTTTTATCTTTTTCTAAAATACAGATATCATATTTTGTAAAACCTATAACAGTATCTTCATCATACATTGTTGCTATGTTATAGGTTAATCGTTCACTATATAAATTCTCCTTGTTTAGACTTTCTAACCAATTAATGAGTGAAATCTTACCATTATCTTCTTTAGAAAGCGTGGTAAATAAAAATTCATCGCCTGTACTACATAATAGTATATTGGGTTTTTCTGAAAAATAGTAAATAGGAGCAAGGTCGTCCCAGTTATGACAGATAAATTTTGGGTCAGCAGGATTACTTATATCTATCACAGATCGGGTAACCATATAATGCTCAAAAAACGCTATATGCATATCTCCTGGTGTTTTATCTTCTATAATACTAGATAAATAAGTTGGATTGCTTTTGTCCTTAATATCTAGTAGTAGAACCAAGCCAGCACCGGCACCCACAACTAGCAGGTTATCGTTAATATGAAGACTATACCCACTTTCTATAAATACATCTGAAGAAATCAGGTTCGCATCGGGATTAGAAAGATCAAAGATTTCGAGATACTCATTATTACAAACGTACAAATGGCCATCTGAAATATTGAGATTACCATATTTTGGCACTTTTTTAGTATTTCTAATACTACCTTCTATAGGAATAATAGTATTTCTCTGGATTTGATATCTTAGAATTCCTTTATCATAATCTGATATATATACTACTTCGTTATGGTAAGAATAGTGGTATCTTTTTTCCTTATCTAAGGCAATTACAGTATGTTTTATGATCTCATAAGTATCTGTAATTTCTCCTATAAAAAGTTCTTTATCACCATTTACTGCGATGAATTGATTTTTACTAATAGGCACAACCCAACTTAAATCAACATCTTCGATTTTATGAGTTAGGTAATAACAATCTTCATAAGGTACTTTTTCTATTTCTTGTTTATCGGTTTCGGGAATAACAAGAGAAGATACTTTTACTTTGGATTTAAAATCTTCTTTTTCTCTCTCTTTTGCTAAGTAATCATCATACGCTTGAAGCATATAGGGAGAATCCGTAAACTCTTTTTTAAATAATGTATTGTGAATATCACTAGAAAAGGAAATGCTCTGAAAACAGTATAATGCATTTTCTTTTTCTCCAAGGATTGTATATAAACGGGTTAATGCTATCGCTGCTCTGCTTGCCGAAGAATACCCATTATTTTCTGACATAAAAGAAATGAGTTCATCTTTTAGCCTATTAAGTTCATCTCTCTGATCTTGATATAGCTTGATATCAAATAACCACTTTGGTAATAATGCATCTTTTTTGGCACTTTTGCTTTCAATTGAAGCATAGCACTCATCAAATTCTTCTTTACGGTTTAGGAAATATAAATTTTCTAATAGATGTACTTTATAATGATCTGATAATTGTTTTATAGATTTAAGGATTGCTGTTGATTCCTCATATCGTCCTTCAGAAAATAACCTGGCGGTCAAGAATTTTTGAAGATCAGAATAGTTTTTATTGGTATCAGGTAAAAATTCTAGTGTTTTTCTGAAAGCTTCTTCACCATAATTATAAAGTTTTTCTTCAGCTTTGTATGAGATGTCCAGATTATGTTTTTGTATAGTATTTAGCCATTTTGTAAAATTGGATTCGTTATGGATTGGATCTGGAACCTGCGAAGGGTCAATTATTTTATCCGGAAACTGTACCATGAATTTATCAAAGGCACTAAAAAAAGCTTCTTCTGATAAATCACCTTCTTCTTCTTCGATATGGCCCCCATCTAGTTTCCAATCTTCGAATTCATCGGTTAATCTAAAGGTAGCTTTTTCTCTATGTTTGGATTGTATAAAGCCATACTCGATATTTTTGATATCATAAGTGTATATATTACTTTCTTCTTCAGATCCTTCGTATATATTGCTTTTGGGATAAAATAAATAAAAACCAGTGTCATAAAACTTTAAGTAGGGATAGGTTAATTTTGATTGAGGCAACGCAAGCATCACATTATAAAATGGATCAGAACCGTTAGGATGATTAAAAGCCAGTATTCTTACATTATCGTCCTGTTTAAAAGTGAGTTTGTGCGTAACAAAACCAACAACATGTTTGAAATCTTTTTGAGTATAAGAAGTAGCTACTTTTTTTATAGCATTTTCAATTTGTAAAATCAATTCTTCGCGCAAGCATGTTAAATAGCTTTTATATAATTGGTCAGATATATGATTAAAAGTAAGCGCAGGTTTTATTTTTGTATATTTTCTGTCGTGTTCTACCGCACGATCTATATAAAGAGCATCTAACCCTTCTCTTTTCTCAAAAGCTTTATCTGCAATATCTAACCATTCAGATATTGAAATTGTACCAATATCCGATGCATCATCATATTCAGATCCATAATAATACTCGTCCCAGGCATTGTTATAGGTTACTTTAAGTACATCAAAAGTCTTATTGGGCGAAATGATAATCATTCGTAGCTTTTCTGGATTAATTTTTCCTGAAGTAACAGCCTGATCTATGATTTCCTTAAGCTGTTTTTGGATTGATGTAGTGATGTTTAATTGCATAGCGTTTTTTCTATAGATTAGTGCTGTAATAATTTATAATCTAGTTGCAAAATATGAGAATTTATTATTAGAACTAAATACCTTTTTGTGTTTAATTATATTGCTATCGATAAATATTAAATTGATTCTAAAATTGAAAACAATTTTAGAAAGATAGTTTGATTTTATAGGTTCTAAAAGAGGGTTTGCTTGTTCTCTATTTCTATGTTCTTACTACATATAGAATAAGAAAGAGGCTACAATCTGCAAGCAGCCAATAATGATTCCTAAAACTCCTAACTTACGTTGTTTTGATGCTGATTTTTCTCTTAATTGATTTGCTTTTTCTTTTGTAGCTCCATTTTTGAATAAGAAAAACTTGCTAATTGAGCGAAAAACTAACATGAACCCTAATAGAGCTTCCATAATATTCCCAACTAACATGGTGATCCACTGGATAGGATAGGTTGTTATCCATTCTAGATTTAAAGTTGCCGAAATAACTCCCCATACACCCCAGAAACAGAACATAAGTCCGATTATAAATCTGATCAAGCTTGGCAACGGTTCGATTTTTTCTAAAAATTCTTTTACCTCTGGTTTTTTTGATAGCAATAATGATGGTGCTGCTACTATAATACTTAATAAAATTAATGTGATTCCGAAAATCATGGTTTTTAGTTTTAAAGTGTTATTAATACTTATTTTTTTAATTTTATAAATGATTTTTTATATCTATATTTTTTTGATCCCTGTTTTGAAGCCTAAAATTCACAGTACAAAGATGATAGGTATAGGTTTTGAAGTTTTTTTTAAACTATCTTTTATAAATTATCGAGATACTAGATCATTTTTTCTAACTCAGGAAGCTTGGTGTCAATTTGGATTTGCCTTTCTCTGCATTCTTCAGATTTATTGCTTTCGGGATGATTAGCAAGAAAACCGTTAAGCGCCATTTGCATATCTTTAAGGTATCTTATTTTTAATGAAATTTTTTCAGTTCCGTGGTATTTTTGCCATGCTTCTTCAACATATTTATATTCTAATTCTTGCCGTTCTAATTGTTTAATTTCCTTCCATTTTGGTAATAGATTTATTAATTCCTGAGAATTAGGAAAGGCTTTAATGGTATCTTCTAGGTCTGGAACAGCAGCATATGCCGGCCTTAAATTAGTATCAGAAAAGAAAGCAATGACTTCTTTTTCACTATCTCCAAGGAAAACGGCTAAGATTTCATTCCACCCTATCGAAATAAACAAGAAACTACCATCGGGTATTGTGGTATCAGTAGTTAGTTTATACATATTTTCTTTTTCTAAAGGCTCTATACCAAAATTTACATCTTCATTAAATCCTCCTAATGCTAGTTTTCTCGCTTGAGCCACCAAAGATCCACTTTCAAAATTTTGAAGATATACAATAATCTCTATGTGATCATTTTCTCGTAGTACCGACGGAATCTTGTTAAGGTGTCTAAACTCAGGGAAACTGGTGTTATTGATGGTTGCAAATGATAGATAACTATCTTTACTTTTAATATGTATTCCGAATTGTTTGATGTTCTTTTCTATGATTTTTTTTTGTTTTTTAAAACAAGATGACCTGATTTCATCAAATTTGCAATGTAGTGTAATTGGGTTGCAGATGAATCCCAGGCCATCTATACATAAAATGTTATTGGGATTAAAAATCGATATCGTCTCCTGCCTTTGCCGAAGCAAATTCTGCATTATATTTTTCCATTAATTCTCCCATTTTTAATGCCATACGAGTATCTGTAGCCATTTTTGGAGTCCAATGCATACCTACAGAACTCCAATCAGTAACTGTAAGTCCGTATTCTTGTAAGATTGAAGCAGCATCTTTTCCTTGAGCCGCTCCCATATTTTGATGACACATAACTTTAATATAAAGCTCGAAATCTTCATAAATATCATTGTTACCCGCAGAAGAGTCAGCTTTAGATTCTTGATTGCTTTCTGCATTGGCAAATTTTCCAATGTTCGAATTCATAAAAGCATCACCATATACCTTAGAAATCGCAAAAGTTGTGTCTTGAGACATTCTTGCTGTCCATTCTGCAGATACTTCATCCCAGATTGGTTTTTCTGTTCCTACAACTTTAAGTACTTCTTCTAGATCCATACCTCCAGCTATTTTTGCATTAGCAGCGGCCCAGGTTTCCATATCAATGCCATTAATAGGATCTAATAATCCACCGGCTTCTGCTGCTTCTATATGGGCATCCATCTGTGCATCTAGTTTAGCTTTTTGCTCTTTTAGAAAATTATCGGCATCGTCGTATGCTTTTTCTTCGGCAGAGTTGAGTAAAGCTATCCCCCATAAAAAATGATTTTCATCAGCGAACCCATATTCACTAATCTGATCATTAAATTCTGAAAGGTCACTATCTTTTAGGTTTTTAATATCATTAAGGATATCGGTAGCATCCTCGTGAGAAAGTTCACGAACCTGCTCTGGCATTTCTAATTTATTTACATATCCGTATCTTCTGATACCAGATTTAAATTGGTTATTAAGATCCACCCAATGTGGTTCATTTAGGTTAGGTTTAAATGGCCACAGATCATAATCTTCGCCTTCTTCAAGGTCCTGAAAAGAAAGATCTGCACATGGCCATGTCATGTAGTCATAGCTGTGCCAATCCATGCGATCAATAATCGCTAGGTAGTCTCTGTATTCGTCTTTTTGTTTTCCTGAAACGTCTTGATATAATTCATTAACTGTACTCATATGGTATAATTTTTAAAGATTGATTTTTGTTTTTAGAATTGAGATAATATTTCCTGTTTCTTCAGTTTGTATTCCTGTTCGTCGATTAGGCCAGCATCAAATATTTTCTTAAGTTTTTCTAATTTTTGAACTGGGTCGTCGTTTTGGGGTTGAGATTGAGGTTGAGGAGGGGTATTTTGTTGAGGTGTAGACTGCTGTCCTTGATTATTCATCATATTTCCCAGCATTTGACCCATTCCCAGGCCAGCCCCCATTTGCATACCAATATTACCACCGCCTTCATTTTTTGCCATATTTTTTAAGGCCTCGAGTTGTTGGTAATCCTGGTAGCTTACTCCAAGTTCTTTCATTGCCTGTGCTTCGGCACTCATATCTGCAATTCGACCAATTCTTGTTTTGGTTTCTTCATCAAAACTGGTTCCTTCTATCCTAAAATCAAGGAGTTCAAAACCTAGTTCATCAAAGATTTGTGCGCTCGAATTCTGAGAGAATGATGCAATTTCATTACGATGTTTATCAATTTCTACATAACTAAATGAAGCGTTAGCCAGGAAATCACTGATAGGCTGAGTAATTCTGGATAGAATAACTTTTTGTATTGCCTTTACAGGATAGTAGTCGTCACCTGCAATAACGTTGGTGAAAAAATCAACTGGTTTAGTGATTTTGAAAGAAAAATTACCAAAAGCACCTAATCCTACAGGAAAATTGTAAACAGGATCTTTATAGGTGATAGGAGAGGGGGTTCCCCAGCGTATATTTTGCATTTCTGCTTTTCTATAGAAAAAGATACCTACTTTATGAGCAGACTCAAAGGTGTACATGATATTCTTGATGGTCGTCCAAAAAGGAATATTCCCTGTTTTGAGATCGTAAAGCCCTTCTTCTTCAAAAACGCCTTCTACTTTGCCCTCGTATACAAAAAGACACCCTTGTCCGGGCCCTACGATCAATTTTGAAGCATTTTTAATCTCGTCACCATTTTCTGTCCATTTTTCAAAAAGAGTTTCGGGTTTAGGATTTTGCCATTCGATTACCGAACGAAGTTGACTTCTAAATGAATTTGACATATTTTTTTTCTTTTAGGATTACTAATAGTTAGTTAAGAATGCAGTTTTAGCCTTGAGATCTTTTTCATACCTGTCTTTATAATCTGGTATGATTTCGATTCTCTTCTTTAAGTAGGTCTCTACATATTTTTGATATTGAGGTGTTAATTCCTCTTTGCTATACGTTTCAGAATCTTGTATGTAATTTTGAAACTTAAATTCTTCATACTGCAAATAATGCTCTAAAGCAGCTTCTTCTCCAAGAGCATGGATAGCAAAATGTTCGATATTTCTGGCTTTAGTTCCTGGTTCGAATGTATTTACCGTTTGGCAATATTCACAAGTACTGTAATACGATCTAAAAAAATTATCTTTTACCGGTAGTTTAGCTTGACATTGGGTACAACAAAAATCTTTGGATAAAGTATCTTTTACTTCTTTTAGTAATTTTTTTGCAGCATCTGCAAAAATTTTCACTTCGTATGATTTTAGTTTTTGTTCAAGTTTAAATTTTGCTAGATACCCTTTATCTCTTTCTTGTATAAATTTTTTAGAGCCAAATTCTGCTCCTGCATCTTCAAAAGCTTCTTCGACTTTATCTTCCCATGTGCTATCTATTTTCCAGATAAGTTCATTAGCTTGAGAATAAATTCCTTGCCAGGCATTGTGAAATGTAGTAGTTTCAAAATCAGTTGCTTTAAATAATAGAGGTAATACAGCTTCTGTTTTTTCTAATATCTCCTCGAATCGATCTTCGATTTTCTTAAGGAATCCATCCCATCTATTTTGTGTTTCATTAAATGACATACTTTTAAAGGATTATTATTATTATTTAATAGAATTGGTCTCCACAGAAATCACAGTATTTAAGGTCTGTGTCTTCGGGTCTAGCTGCGCCACAGCTTTTACATCGTTTGGTTTCGAGGCCAGCATTTGTTTCTTCATATTTTTTTGTAGAAGAAAGTGCATTAGCCAGGATATCATCAAGAAGATTTTTTTCTTCTTCTTTAGAATTTTGTTTATCGTTTTCTTGCATCTTAAAATTGGTGGTTTAGAGAGAAGACATGTAGAAAAGAGGTTATTCCCATATTTTTTGAAACAAAAAACATAGGAATAACCGTAGGTGCTACTATTCCAATTTACGTTTTATAGCCCTTTTTTTAAGTCTTCGATTGTTTTAGCCATTACTACTCCTGGTAATTTGATAGGAGCGGCAACCTCTGCAAGGAAAGTACCTTTTACTTCACCAGTTTTGTATGTAGTAAAACCGATACGATACAATCCAACAGTTAATGCTTTAAGAGGATCACTTGCTTCACTTTTATATCTTAAGAGAGAGTTATAACCGCTTCCGCTTGGTTGCTTTGGCATTTCGCTGCTATCATCGTTACGTTCTAGAGTAACCCAGTTAGCGCTTTTTACCGCACCTTCATTAATATTATCTTTGCTAACAATATCTGAACGCTCTAAAGTAATATAGGTGTCAAAATAATCAGTTGATTTTGCATTTTCTGTATATGCTGCTGATTGTGTTGCTTTTTTGATTTTAGTTTTCCCTACAGGAGACATCATTCTTACCCCAATTTCTGGAGCAACAGCAGGAATCCATACATAAATGTAATAGAATTTCTTACCGTCTTTTACTTCATCTTCATTACCAGGTGCAGCATACCCCATATAAGATACAACATCTGTATAAGGCACTTTTATGGTTTTTGGACCTATCTTTTTTTCGATAGAACTACCAAATTTTTTTAATTTTTGAGCTTGAACATTTAGATTGCTTCCAAAAGCAAGGATAACAACTAAGATTAAAATTTTTGTTTTCATTTTTTTGATTTTATGTGTTTATTTATTGATATACACCGTTATTATTCTAGTGTAAAAGTTACTTTTACAAGATGTTTTTGAATTTCTTCTGGTTTATGCATATTTATGTATTGCGTTCTGGAATCAGAATTTTCAATTTTTATAATATGCCCCAATTTTTTATTGAGATGATCAGCAGTTTTTTTTGCTTTCACTTTTGCATCTTCAATTGCAGTGAGTGTTAAAGCGGCCCATTCTGTATTGCTTTTTTCTTTGGCTACTGCTTCGACCTGCATAATTGTTAAACCATTCATCCTCTGTTTGGTGATTTTGATCACCTCTTCTTCAGAAGTTGTTGCATAACTGTAATATGAAATATCATTTACTTCTGAGTAAGATGCATACAATTGATAAAGAACATTCTTTTGAAACTTACTAAAATCAACTCCTATAGTCTTTAACTTATCACTGTATAATTGTTTAACCTGTGATAAACTTTTGGGTTCAAGTTGCTGATATCCATTTGCAACGAGTTGTTTTAGCGAGATGGTAAGAAAATAGTTGTTAACTTCTATTTGCTTGTTCGCTTCTCCTACAATAGTTAGGGTCGCATTATTTTCTTGTGAAATAACCGATGTAACCGTTAAGAGGAGTACTATAAAAACAAGTTTTTTCATTTTAAAAAATTATATGATTTTACGTGATTTCTATTTTACCAAATAAGGCAGTACAGTAAGTAATGCAATAAGCACAACCAGAATTGTAAGCCCTGTAAAGTGATACCATGGAGTTTTTATTTGATTGTTTTTAAAATCGTTAAAACTCTGTATCAATTGCTGATTCTGAAATTCTCTTTCTTCAAAAGCTCCTTTACAATGACCGCAAACCGAGTATACTTTTTTTCCGATAGGAAAGAACGGTATCCAAAACACATGAAAATATTTTCTATATCCTTGTATCCACATATTGTTTTCTGTATTACAATATGGGCAACTTCCTCCTTCTAATTTTTTGGGATGAATGATTGAAGAACCTGTTCCAAATATGATCATGGTGTACTTGTTTTTTTGGTTGTTTGTTTTTTGATAATACCAGAAGAGATAAAAAATCTTGAATTTAATTATCTCTATATGCTTATTACATAAAGAATAAGAAAGAAGCTACAATCATCCAGCAACCCACTATGATTCCTAAAATTCCTAGTTTACCTTGTTTTGGGGCTAATTTTTCTCTTAGCTGATTCGCTTTTTCTTTGGCAGCTTCATTTTTAGATAAAAAGAACTTGTTGATTAAACCAAAACCGAGCATAAAACCTAAAACAGCTTCAATAATGTTTCCTGCTAATAAGGTGATCCACCAGATAGGATATGTTGTAAGCCATCCAAGGTTTAAAATTGCCGAGATGATTCCCCATACTCCCCAGAAACAAAATACAAGTCCGATCCAACCTTGATATGGTTCGATTTTTTCCAAAAGTTCTTTTGCGTTTGGTTTTTTAGATAACAATAGTGATGGTACTGCTATAATACTTAATAGAATTAATGTGATTCCCCAGATCATAATTTTTAGTTTTAAAGGGTTAGTATTTATTTTTTTGTGATTTTATATATGACTTCTTATATCTGTTTTTTTGATACATGTTTTGAAGACCAAAAATCACAGTACAAAGATGAGCGATACAATTGCTGATAAATACACCTTTTCTGGTGAAAATATTTACCCTGAAAACAGGGGGGTATTTGTATGTGGTAAAACCCTTTTTATAGTGAACTTTAATACTAAGGGAAAATATAGTTTTGAGGTAAACAATTTTTTTCAAAAATGAGAAATAGTAGGATTCAGTTTACAAGAAAATTAGAGTTTAGTATAAAGGTGTTTACCTTTTGTTTAATGGTATTAGGAAATGTTTTTATGTCCTATAGCCAAGGATGCCCCGATGTGCCAATATCTATTTTAGATGGTACTAATGGTTTGGTAATTGAAGGCTTAAATTCACAAGATGATTTAGGTTATTCAGTAAAAGATGCAGGGGATTTAAATAGGGATGGTATTGCTGATATTATTATAGGAGCCCCATTTGTTGATGGTGTTGTAGAAGATGTAGGTGAAGCTTATGTCATATTTGGAGAATCAGGTATATCTCTTACTTCTTTTGATTTAACAACTCTGGACGGCACTAATGGTTTTGTAATAAGAGGAACAAATCAGAACGATCGATTGGGTAGATCAGTAAGTAGAGCTGGAGATTTTAACGATGACGGATTTGATGATATCATAATAGGAGTCATTTCTTCTACAGGTTTAGGAAAGGCTATTATTATTTATGGAACTAACTCTGGGTTTTTACCATTATATCTCGAATCTAATATTAATGGAACTAATGGAATTATAATAGAATCTGATGTGATTGCAACTCAATTTGGTAATTCTGTTAGTTACGCTGGAGATATTAATGATGATGGAAAGGATGATGTAGTAATTAACGCACCTTTATATGATGGTGGATTTAGAAATTCTGGACGTTCCTACGTAATTTTTGGAAATTCATCTATTAATAGTATGAGTGTTTCGGTATTAAATGGAATGAATGGCTTTGTATTAGAAGGTTTAACACAAAATGATTCGGGTTATGAAACTAAAGTAAGTGATGCTGGAGATATCAATGGTGATGGATTTGATGATATTATCTTAGGTTTCCCAAGATATGATGAGGGAGGAACTCGAGATGCGGGTAGAATATGTGTTATTTATGGAAATAATATTGGTTTCTCTGCTTCGATTGACTTGTCTTCACTAAATGGAAGTAATGGATTTTCTATTCTGGGAGAAGAAGAAGGTGCAGCTTTAGGTTTTTCAGTGAGTACAGCAGAGGACTTCAATAATGATGGAGTTAAAGATTTTATAGCAGGTGCTCCTAGAAAAGATGTTAATACTCTTAGAGATATTGGAGAAGCCTATGTTGTGTATGGAAAAAATGTATTTCCATCTTCGTTTAGAATTTCAGATTTAAATAACACAAACAGTGTAACTATTAGAGGTGATGAAGGATATGAACCCTTTATTGGTTCTGGTTATAACAATTTAGGTTATGCTGTAGATGGATTGAATGATGTAAATAATGATGGAATTACCGATATTATAGTTTCTGCAACAGGTGGAGGAGCCGGTCATCAAGGAGGAGCATACATTCTTTTTGGTTCAAACTCTCATTCAGGGGTAATAGAGGCAGATGATATAGATGGAGTCATTGGTTATCAGGTTTTTGAAGATACTCGGTTTAGTAGACAGCGTTTTGGTTATTCAGTAAGTACTTTAGGAGATTTTAATGATGATGGCGCCTCAGATTTTGTTGTTGGAGCAATTCGGAGGTATACTAGTGCAACTACTAACGGAAGAGCCTATGTTTTTTATGGAGAAACTTTTGATCTTATAGATACCGAACTTCCAACAATAAGTTGTCCTTCAAATCAAGAATTATATTCTAATTCGGTATTACCAAATTATGTTTCGTTTCTGATTGACACCAACGATAATTGTACTTACCAAGGAGAACTTACCTTTACTCAAAACCCACCTCAGGGAACCATAATAACCAGTGATACCAATGTTACTGTCTTTGTGACCGATAAATCAGGAAATACAAATTCCTGTAATTTTTTAGTAACTATTAAAACAACAACATCTACTATAGAGTGTAATACAGCTTCTTTTCCAGTTAGTGATCTTAATGGGAATAATGGTATTGTAGTATATGGGGAAATGGCAATGGGACGAGCTGGTGGAGGAGAAAACCTAGATGTAGATACTGCAGGAGATGTAAATGGTGATGGAATACAAGATTTTATTATTGGAGCGACGGGTACAGATACAGCTTTTGATGGTCCCTATAATAATGAGAGAATGACAATGGATGGTTCTGCATATGTAGTATTTGGAACAAATTCTGGTTTTCCTCCAAATATTGATTTAGCTCTTTTAGATGGTACTAATGGTTTTGTAATTAGGAATGACACACCATTTACAAGCCAACCTGCTACGGGTGCTTCGGTGAGTAGTGCGGGAGATGTAAATGGAGATGGTGTCGATGATATTATGGTGAGTGATCCATTTAGAAAAACGGCTTTGGGATCAGAGTTAGGGTATACATACATCATTTTTGGTAGAAGATCAGGTTTTTTAAGAGAGTTTTTAATTTCTACTTTAGATGGAAATAACGGTTTTACCATTATTGGAGTTGACCCTTTTGAAAGACCTGGTTATGCCCTGGACAATATAGGAGATTTTAATGGGGATAACATCGATGACATAGCTTTGTTAGAAGGTTCAGGAAGTGGTAGTGCCTTAACAGGGAAGTGTCATATTCTTTATGGTACCAGATCTGCATTTCCTCCAGTCATTCGAGTAAATGAGATAAATGGACGTAATGGCTTTACTATTGTAGGAGATAACGTAACAGCAGGTAAAATAGGTTATCATGTTTCTGGTTTGGGAGATGTAAATGGCGATAATATAAATGATGTTATTATTGGAGGGAGAAAGGATAGAAAATTTGTTGTATTTGGAAGTGATAGCCCTTTCCCAGTAACACTAAATGTTTCGAGTTTAGATGGAGCTAACGGTTTTGCTGTTGAACACAGTTCTGAAAGATTGTCAGGATTAGTAGGAAGCATAGGAGATATAAATGGAGACAGCTTCAATGATATGACTTTTAGTGGTCAATACGTGCTATTTGGAAGTGTTGGATTCCCTGCTGTTGTAGATCTCGCACTTTTAGACGGGACTAATGGGTTTTCTTTTGATGGAAGTTCAATAACAAATTGTGAATATGCCGGAGATTTTAATAATGATGGAATAGATGATGCTATCTTAAGCCAAAGAAATTCAGTTTCTTTGCTTTATGGAAAAAACAATTGGGAATCTACAATAACATTAACTTCTCCTTCGGTTTCAGTATTGCCTATTAGATTAGATTTAGGAAGCAGAAGAAATATTTCGGTAAGCCATGCTGGTGATGTGAATAACGACGACATAGATGATATTATCATAGGAACAAATGATGTAACATTTCGTTTTGATATAGATGCTCCCGCTCCAACCATATTTGTTATTTTTGGTCAGAATATTCCTGACATTGATGCACCAAATATTAGAACTTGTCCTGGTAATCAAACACTAAGTTCAGGATCTCCGTTACCTGATTATACAGGTGATGTTGATGCTACCGATGATTGTGATACCAATCTAGAGATTACGCAAGACCCTATTGCAGGAACCTTATTTACAGCAGATACAACAGTTACCATAACGGTAACCGATAATAGTGGGAAAGAAACCCAATGTAGTTTTGATGTAAGAACTCCTACTCTTACTCCTACAGTGAACCTTTCAGTTTCGTCAAATACAGGTACAGAAGCAGATGAGACAATAATAACAGTTAGAGCTACTTCTTCGATGGCTGTTGTAGGTGATCAAACTATTGATATTGGTGTTACAGGAGTAGAAATTACATCTTCAGATTTTACCTTAAGTACTACTACCATTACTATTCCTGATGGGATGACTATGGGTGCAGTGACTTTTACTATTGTTGATGATACTGTTATGGAAGGCATAGAAACAGCAATAGTAACGATTAGCAATCCATCTACAGGTATCACTCTAGGAAGGACTACGACGCAAAATGTTGTTATTACAGATAATGATTCAGAATCTACTCCTACTGTAAATCTTTCAGCTTCGTCAAATACAGGTACAGAAGCAGATGAGACAATAATAACAGTTAGAGCTACTTCTTCGATGGCTGTTGTAGGTGCTCAAACTATTGATATTGCTGTCACAGGAACAGGAATTACACCTTCAGATTTTACCTTAAGTAATAGTACGATTACTATTCCTGATGGGATGACCACAGGTATAGTGACTTTTACTATTGTTGATGATATTGATATAGAAGGCACAGAAACGGCAACATTAACAATTAGTAATCCATCTATAGGTATTGCTCTAGGAAGGACTACAACACAAAATATTGTTATTATAGATAATGATTCAGCACCTATCCCTACAGTGAATCTTTCAGTTTCAGCAAATGCAGGTACAGAGGCTGCAGGGACAGTAATAACAGCCACAGCTACTTCTTCGATAGCTGTTGTAGGTGATCAAACTATTGATATCGCTGCTGCAGGAGCAGAAATTACACCTTCAGATTTTACCTTAAGTAATAGTACGATTACTATTCCTGATGGGATGACCACAGGTATAGTGACTTTTACTATTGTTGATGATGCTCTTGTAGAAGGCACAGAAACAGCAATAGTAACAATTAGCAATCCATCTATAGGTATTGCTCTAGGAAGGACTACAACACAAAATATTGTTATTATAGATAATGATTCAGCACCTATCCCTACAGTGAATCTTTCAGTTTCAGCAAATGCAGGTACAGAGGCTGCAGGGACAGTAATAACAGCCACAGCTACTTCTTCGATAGCTGTTGTAGGTGATCAAACTATTGATATCGCTGCTGCAGGAGCAGAAATTACACCTTCAGATTTTACCTTAAGTAATAGTACGATTACTATTCCTGATGGGGTGACCACAGGTATAGTGACTTTTACTATTGTTGATGATGCTCTTGTAGAAGGCACAGAAACGGCAACATTAACAATTAGCAATCCATCTACAGGTATTACCCTGGGAACAACTACAACGCAAGATGTTGTTATAGAGGATAACGACGACCTTATAATATGTACTATAGAAGCAGGTGATGATGAAGAGATTATACAAGGGCAGGAGGTGCAATTAAATGCGACTGCTTCTGGTAACGGAACATTTGTTTGGACACCCTCAATAGGTCTTACTAATACTAATATTGCTAACCCAATAGCAAACCCTGATCAAACAACAACCTATACTGTTCTTTTTACCAGTGATCAAGGATGTATTGAAGAAGATACAGTTACCGTCTATGTAGAGGCACAAGAAGAAGATCAAACACGATATGGTTTTTCACCAGATGGTGATGGGATCAATGAATATTGGGAGATTCATAACATTGAAAATTACCCAAATAATAAAGTATCGATATATAATCGATGGGGAGATATAGTTTTTGAAGTTGAAGGATATAATAATACTTCAAGAGTTTTTAGAGGAATTGCCAATCGAAAGAGAAGTTTGGGAGGAGATAAATTACCCGAGGGGACGTATTTCTTCAATATCAAAATAGAGGGTTCTCATAATTTAAAAAAGCAAACTGGTTTCCTTGTTTTAAAGCGTTAATTTATGAAAAAAGTATATATATTATTGATAGTTGCAATACTATCTAAAGGATTTTTATGCCCAATATTTGGGCAGCAAACGCCGGTTTTTGCAAATTATAATTACAATACAGTAGTTATTAATCCGGCCCATGCCGGTTTCTATCCCGATTCTGATATTACTCTCACCAATAGAGGATATTTAAATCAGTTAGATGGTAGTCCGAGAAATATTGGATTAACAGTCAATTCGCCATTGCGTTCAAAAAATATGGGATTAGGAGCAGGAGTTTATAGTGACCAGGTAGGAGTAACTACAACAACAAGCTTATTTGGAGCATATGCTTATAAAATAGTTTTTGACCATAATTATAACCAGGCACGATGGTGGTCGTATAATCCCAACGTATTATCTTTTGGGATTACGGGAGGTGCAATGATTTATAATGAAAACTTGCTAGAATTAGGTATTGATAATGATCCTAATTTTGCAAATAATATTAATACTGTTATCCCTACTTTGGGAGTAGGAGTTTTGTATAATAGAGAGCATGTTTATATAGGGGTTTCTGCTCCAAATTTATTAGGAGATTCTTTGTCTTCTGAGGATAACATTAATTTAGAGACACCATATTATGCGTATGCAGGATATCGTTGTTTTGCTTCACGTTTTAAAGAAGTATTAATCACTCCCAGTGTTTTGGTTAAATATGTTTCTGGAGCTCCGATTCAGGTAGATATTAATACTACAGTGAACTACAAAAATAAAATTGAGATTGGTGCTGGATACAGAACGAGTTCTTCGATGAATTTTCTTGCAGGATTTTATATTTCTAATCACTTACGGGTATTGTATAATTATAATCAAACCCTAAGAGATACTCCCATTAATAATACACATGGGATTATACTTAGTTATCGTTTAGGGGATGGGTTTGGTAATAAGAAATAATTAGCCAGATCAAGATTCAATACCTCTTAATTTTAGTATTGATAAGAATAGAATTACACCTTATCAAGGTTTTATATATTTCATTTTTAAGGCATATTTAGTTAACCCTGCCAAGTTTCTAACATTAAGTTTAGCAATAAGATTTTTTCTATAACTTTCGATAGTATGTTTACTCAAAAACAATTGATCCGCAATTTCCTGTGTAGTATGCTCTTGCGCAATAAGGGTAATAACATCAATTTCTCTTTGAGTAAGTTTAATATCTTCCTTCTTTTTTTTAGCAAACTTATTTTCTAAATAAATATCTTTTATATCTTTTGAGAAATATTTCTCTCCCTTAAGTATTGTCTTTATAGCTTTTAAAAGCTCTTCTTTTTCAGCATTTTTTGGCACATATCCGTCTACATCATGTTCTATAAGATTATCAATCATATCTGCATCATTATGCATACTAACCACTAGAGTTCTTATACTTTTCTTTCTTTCTTTTATAATTTTGTTTAGAGAAATACCATCTAATTCTGGCATAGAAATATCGGTGATAATAAGATCGATTTTTTCATCCGGATTAATTTCCAGATATTTTGCAATATGTTTACCATCTTTGGCAGTTAATAAAATATTGTATTCTTTCTCTGAGTTAAGAATGCTTAGTAAACCATCCAAAAACATTTTATGGTCATCTGCTATGATTAAATTATATTTCATTGGTTTATTTTTTTGTAATTAGGTTTAAATAAAACTCACTATGTGCAATCCTAATCTTATTTGCCATCAGGTAGGCAAACTAGGATTGGTCTAATGATTATAACTCATTTTGTTATTAATTGATGTTAATGCCGGAACTTCTATATCTATAATAGTACCTCGATTAATTCTAGAATCTATATGAAAAGTGCCTGATACTTTTTTTAATCGATTTTTTATATTCTCAAACCCAAGTCCGGTAGCCTTGTTTTTTGCGTTAAAACCTATACCATTATCTTCGAATAGTACATTTATCATATTTTCTACTAGATTTAATTGAAGTTCTACAGAAGTAGCTTTGGCATGTTTAATAGTATTAGTTATAAGTTCCTGAATAATTTTAAAAATTTCGATTTGCAACGTTTCGTCCAAAAGATCAATTTCTGTTCTTGGGTATGCTACAAAAGAAGTACTTAGACTAGTCGTACCACCAATATTATTAAAATACTCTTCAAGGACATCACAAAAGTTGTTTTCACTAAATTTTTTAGGAATCAGGTTATGCGATAAATTACGTACCTGCTCATAAGTGTCATCTAATTGATTGTTAATAGTTGTTATTGTTTTTTTATTTCCATTAAGCACAGTGTTATTTAATTGTAGCTTTATAGCAGCAAGATTACCGCCGATACTATCGTGTAGCTCTAACGCAATTCGTTTTCTTTCTTTGTCCTGACCTTTAATAGATGCTTTAATTAGTTTTAACTCTTGCTCTTTAATTAAAGAAGAAATTTTTTGCTCACTTATCTCTTCCTGTTTTTTATTTAATTCATTCTGAGTCTGAAGTTTTTGATAGTATGTGAATAATAAACCAATAACCGGAATAAGAAGAATTAAAAAAGAGTACAAGATACTATTTTTAATACTTTTTTGCCGGGCTAATTTAGATTCTTGAATTTCCTGATCTTTTTTTAGTAGTGTAATTTCGTTAAGTTTTTTTTCTGAAGCATTCTGAAAAGATAAAATCTTGTTGTGAGTTTCTTTTTTTTCAATCTCTTGTTGTAATCTGAGATTTTTGATAGCTTCTTCCTGATTTTTTAAATCCAATTCTCGGTTTGCATTTTCGACCTGAAGAACTTTTATTTCTTTTTCTTTTTGAAGGGTGTTAAATTTTACTTCAAGTTCATTAAGTTCTTTACTCTTTTGTAATTTACTTATTGAATCTTTGATTTTTATTTCTTTTTTAAGATATGAATAGGCATCTTTATAATTATTCTGAGTTTTAGAAACTTCTTTGAGGTTATTGTATATTGTTATCTGTTTGTCAAGAAAACCTAATTCCTTTGAAATAGATAAGGCTTCATCATAAGATTCTTTAGCTTTATTATATATTTTTTTATCTTGATAAACCAAACCGATATTAGTTAGGATATCAATAAGTGCTCTATGAAATTCTGTTTCTTCCGCTATAGGGCGTGCTTTATAATAATACTCAATAGCTTTATCATGATCTCCCATAAGATGATATATGGCACCTATGTTTTGTAAAATTGCAGCTTTTATTCTCGAAGCTTTTTTATTTTTAAAAAAATCAAGAGCTTTTTTAAAGTAAGACATCGAAACTTCATAATTATCTTTAGAAGAATATGCATTGGCAAGATTATTATAAATCATAAACGTAAAATCTGGATCTTCTTTATACTCCAAACAAGCTTCTAAAAGTTTTATTGAATTATCATAATTGCCCAGTTTGATGTCCATGATTGCCAAATTATGTAATTTTACATAGTATTGCCTTTTTGGTTTCAATTTTTTGACGATTTCTAACCCTTTTAAATGCCACTTTTTAGCCTCTTCAAATAGGCCTTTGTGCGCATACGAAAGTGCTATTATATTATATGCAAATGATTTTCCGTGTGTAAAGATTGAATCATTTCTTTTACCAATGATTTGTAAAGTCTTGTTTCCGTAAAATAATGCTGAATCCCCTAGATTTCGTTCATTAAAATAAACTCCTAGATTTATGTAGGCTTGTAATTTTATTTTTCTATATCTGGTTTTTTTTAAGATTTTATGACTTACAATATAAGCTGTCCTATCTTTTTTTGTATCAAGATCTTGGAATGCTTGAGAGATTATTTTTTCCTGTGCTGCGTATGTATTTGATTCTAAGCGAGATAAAGGCATTGTTTTTTCCTTCACTTGTGCATGTAAACCAATTGAACAAAAAAATAAAAAAACCGTAAATAGTTTTAGTGAAAATTTTAACATATACAAATGTATCATTTCTTCTGTATACTGACATCCCTGAAAATAGGGGTTTTATAGAATTAAATAATGCTATTGATAGATGAGATATTGCTTTCTATTGGGGTTAATTTTATTTTGATTTTTGCAAAATTTGGCTAGATGTAATTCTGTTTGCCATCGAGTAAATCAAAATCGATTTAATGGTTATAGTATCTTATTATTAATCGGTGTGAATACCGGAACTTCTATATCTATAATAGTACCACGATTAATTCTAGAATCGATATGAAAAGTACCGGATATTTTTTTTAATCGGTTTTTGATATTCTCAAACCCAAGTCCGGTAGCTTTGTTTTTTGTATTAAAACCAATACCATTATCTTCGAATAGTACATTTATTATATTTTCTACCAGGTTTAACTGAAGCTCTACAGAAGTAGCTTTGGCATGTTTAATAGTGTTAGTTATAAGTTCCTGAATAATTTTAAAAATTTCGATTTGTAAAGTTTCATCCAAAATATCAATTTCTGTTCTTGGGTATGCTACAAAAGAAGTACTTAGACTAGTCGTACCACCAATATTATTAAAATACTCTTCAAGAACATCACAAAAGTTGTTTTCACTAAATTTTTTAGGTATTAAATTATGCGATAAATTACGTACCTGATCGTAAGTATCATCTAACTGGTTATTGATTGTTGTTATTGTTTTTTTATCTCCATGAAGTACAGTATTATTTAATTGCAGTTTTATAGCAGCAAGATTACCACCAATACTATCGTGTAGTTCTTGTGCAATACGTTTTCTTTCTTTATCCTGCCCTTTGATAGACGCTTTAATTAGTTTTAACTCTTGATCTTTAATTAGAGAAGAAATTTTTTGCTCACTTATTTCTTCTTGTTTTTTGTTTAATTCATTCTGAGTCTGAAGTTTTTGATAGTATGTAAACAATAAACCAATAACCGGAATAAGAAGAATTAAAAAAGAGTACAAGATGCTATTTTTAATACTTTTTTGCCTGGCTAATTTAGATTCTTGAATTTCCTGATCTTTTTTTAGTAATGCAATTTCGTTACGTTTTTTTTCTGAGGCATTCTGAAAAGATAAAATCTTGTTCTGAGTGTCTTTTTTTTCAATCTCTTGCTGTAATTTGAGATTTTTGACAGCTTCTTTCTGGTTTTTTAAATCCAATTCTCGATTCGCATTTTCGACCTGAAGGACTTTTATTTCTTTTTCTTTTTGAAGGGTATTGAATTTTACTTCAAGCTCATTGATTTCTTTGCTCTTTTGCAATTTAGCTACAGAATCTTTGATTTTTATTTCTTTTTCAAAATATGAATAAGAACTTTTATGATCATTTTGAGCTATGGCAACCATTTTGAGGTTATAATAAATAATGATCTGCTTGTCAAGAAATCCTAATTTTTTAGCAACGGATAATGCTCCATGATACTTTTTTATAGCTTCATTATACATTTCTTTATCTTGGTAGGCTTCTCCCAAATTAATAGCGATATTAACAAGTGTTCGGTTAAATTGCCTATCTTTTGCTATAAGATAGGCTTTATTATAGTACTCAATGGCTTTTTCTTTTTCCCCCAAATAAGAATAGTGAACACCAATGTTCATTAAAGTTGTTGTCTCTCCGTGTAGTGTGAGTCCTGTTAAGCTTTTGTCTTTTTTATAAAACTCGAGAGCCTTTTTTGAATATAATAGAGCCTTCTCATAATCACCTTCATAACCATAAAGTATAGATACACTACCATACACTTTAGTGATATACCTTGGATTTTCTTTATATTCAAGACAAATCTTTAGAAGTTTAAGAGCGCTGTCATATTCTTGTAACCTAATATGTATATTTGCTAGATTATTTAATTTGACATAATATGGCCATTTGTCTTTCAGTTTTTTAGCAACTTCCAACCCTTTAAAAAACCATTTCTTACTTTCCTTAAATAGGCCTTTGTGATTATATGAAATAGCTACTATATCACATGCAGATGATTTTCCTTTCATTGAGGTTGAATCATTTCTTTTTCCAATAAGTTGTAGTGCATTATTTCCATAAAATAATGCTGAATCTGACTGACTTTTATAATTAAAATATTTCCCCAAATTAATATACGCCTGTAACTTTGATTTTTGGTATTTAGTTTTTTTTAAAATGTTGTGACTTGTAGAATAGGTTTCCTTATCTTTTTTTGTTCCAAGATATTGATATACTTTGTTAAGCAATTTTCTCTCTTTGCTTTCGAGTGTAACCTCCTCGGAAACGAGTAAAGAATCTCCTTTTTTTATCTGCGCATTGATGATAAAAGGAAGTATTAATATGCCATATATAAATAGTAGATGTAGAAATCTTAACATAAACAAATGTATTAATTCTTCTGTATATCAATATCCCTGAAAACAGGGGTTTTTTAGAGCTAAATAATGTTATTGATAGATGAGATATTGCGCTCTTTTAATCTTAAATTTTTCGAGATCTTCTGTCCATGTATTTTTAATTTCTTGAAAAGAAAGACCTTGTTCAATTTGTTGTTGCAATTTTTTTGTTCCTGCGTGAATGGTGAATGATTTGGTATTAAAAAACTTTTCTTTGATTTTGGTATGATTATAGGCATTAATTAACCACTCTAAGTTTATAGAATCTAATGACTCACTTTCTCTTAAATCTTTTCCGTAACATACTTCTCCTCTATGTTTAGGATATTTAGAACCAAAATTTGGCTTGGGGATATAAGCATAATCATGTTTTTCTATACTCAAATCGGGAGAGCCAAAAATTTGAAACTGTGTTTCTGTACCACGGCCTGCATTAATGGTAGTTCCTTCAAAAAAACCAAGACTAGGATATAAATTGATAGCTTTATCATTAGGTAAATTTGGTGATGGCCGTATTGGTAAACTATATGAAGCAGTATGAGAGTAGTTTTTAACAGGAATAATATTGATCTCACAGGTCAAATTTTTTCCCAACCAACCTTCGCCATTGATCATTTTTGCATATTCGCCAATAGTCATACCATGAACTAATGGTATTGGGTGTACTCCCAGAAAACTTGAGTGGTCAGGTTCTAAGGTAGGTCCATCAATGTAATGTGCATTTGGATTTGGACGGTCTAGTATCAAGACAGGTATGTTGTTTTCTGCACAGGCTTGCATTACGTAATGTAATGTCGAAATATAGGTATAAAAACGAACTCCTACATCTTGGATGTCAAAAACAACAATGTCGATATTAGATAAAGCTTCTTTAGATGGTTTTTTGTTTTTTCCATGGAGAGAAAAAATAGGAAGTCCCGTTTTGATATCTTTACTATCAGCAACTAATTCTCCCGCATCTGCTTTACCTCTAAAACCATGTTCTGGAGCAAATACTTTCTGAATTTTAATATTTCTAGACAATAAAGAATCAACAAGATGTACATAATTTTGACTAGTAATACTATCTTTAAAAATAACAGAAGTTTGGTTTCCTACAATAGCTACTTTCTTATTTTCTAAAATAGGAATATAATCATCAGTAAGATTGGCTCCAACTACTATAGATTCTTGAATTTTTGTAGTATCTTGAGCAATATATGCTGCAGATATTGAGTTTTCAATTTTTACAGAAGTAGGGGGTAAAGTTGTTTTTATTCCACTTACACAAGAAATAAAAATTATGAAAAGGAATAAAAATGTATTTTTGAATGCATTTCTAACAAAAACCATAGTTAAGCTTGAATTTCGAGTATTTTATTGCTAAACGCCTCATCAAAGGTAAGGAACATAAAAGTAGCATTTCGACTCCAATTATAAAAATTGCAATCTTTGCTATTGCTGTTGGTATGATCATGATGCTAATTACAGTTGCTACTGGCGTAGGACTACAACGCAAAATAAGGGAAAAAGTTGCTGCATTTAATGGGCATATATTAATTTCTAGTTTTGATAATAACAGTAGTGTAGAATCTCTTATACCTATATCTACCGATCAAAACTTCTATCCAGAGTTTTCTGAGGTTGAAGGGATTGTTCATATGCAAGGTGTGGCAACAAAAATGGGACTTATACGCACAGCATCTGATTTTGATGGTGTGGTGGTTAAAGGAGTGAGTAAAGGTTATAACTGGGATTCTTTTAAAGAATATCTTGTAGAAGGAAGAATACCCGATTTTACAGGAGAGCTCAATGAAGAAATTTTGTTGTCTTCACATATAGCAAATCGTTTAGGGTTTAGTATTGGAGATAAAGTAATTACATATTTTCTAAAAAAGAACACTGCTTCAAACTCAAAAACTTTTATTAGAGCTTTTGAGATTGTAGGGATTTATAATTCAGGATTTTTAGAGTTTGATGAAACCTTCCTTTTTGCAGACATTAGGCATGTAATAAAAATGAATAAATGGAAACCGGATGAGGTCGGAAATTTTGAAGTTTTTATTGATGATTTTGATCAAATCGATAAAAAAGGGCAGGAAATCTATGAGAATATTCCTTCTACCTTAGATAGCCAGACAATTTCATTAAAGTATGCTACAATCTTCGAATGGTTAAAACTATTCGATCTTAATATTATTGGGATTATTGGGATTATTATTTTGGTTGCCGGTATCAATATGATTACCGCTTTATTGGTTTTGATCCTTGAGAGAACTCCTATGATTGGGATTTTAAAAGCTTTAGGAACAAATGATTGGAGTATAAGAAAAGTGTTTCTTTATAATGCTGCATATTTGATTTTGATAGGTCTGTTTTGGGGTAACCTTATTGGTATAGGTTTACTTCTTATACAAGAGCATTATGGAGTTGTAGGGCTTAATCCAGAAACGTATTATGTAAGTACCGCCCCAGTGTATATTGATATAGGATATATTGTGCTGCTCAATATAGGAACAATGCTATTATGTTTATTAATGCTACTTATCCCTTCATATATTATAGCAAAGATATCACCAACCAAATCCATCCGTTTTCAATAATTTGTTATTCTCTATTTTAAAATTGCCAATCGATAATCTAGGTCGTATCTTTGCCGTGTTGAAATACCCTATGGGGTTGTAAATTATAACGAGTGGAATACGCAAAAAACATACTAGAAACTATTGGAGATACACCATTAGTCCAATTGAATACATTGGTGAAAGATATAGACGCTTTGGTTTTGGCTAAATATGAAACTTTTAACCCAGGGAATTCTGTAAAGGATCGAATGGCTTTAAAAATGATAGAAGATGCAGAAGCAGATGGTCGATTACAGCCAGGAGGAACTATTATAGAAGGTACATCAGGAAATACAGGAATGGGATTAGCATTAGTAGCTATTATAAAAGGGTATAAACTGATTTGCGTAATGGCAGATAAGCAATCTAAGGAAAAAATGGATATCCTTAGAGCAGTAGGTGCAAAGGTAATGGTTTGTCCAACTAATGTAGAACCCGATGATCCAAGGTCGTATTATTCGGTTTCTAAGAGATTAGCAGAAGAAACTCCAAATTCCTGGTATGTTAACCAGTATGACAATCCTTCGAATGCTCAAGCACACTATGAAAGCACAGGTCCCGAAATTTGGAAACAAACAGATGGTAAAATAACACATTTTATTGTTGGAGTAGGTACTGGAGGTACGATATCTGGTGTAGGAAAATATCTAAAAGAAAAAAATCCTAATGTTAAAATCTGGGGAATAGATACCTATGGTTCTGTTTTTAAAAAATACCATGAAACAGGGATTTTTGATGAAAACGAAATCTATTCTTATATCACAGAAGGTATTGGGGAAGATATTTTACCAAAAAATGTAGATTTTTCGGTTATTGATGGATTTACCAAAGTGACAGATAAAGACGCTGCGGTTTATACTCAAAAACTTGCGAAAGAAGAAGGAATGTTTTTAGGTAATAGTGCTGGGGCAGCTATAAAAGGATTACTTCAATTAACCAAACATTTTACCAAAGATGATGTTGTCGTGGTTTTATTTCATGATCATGGCAGTAGATATGTAGGGAAAATGTTTAATGATGATTGGATGCGAGAAAGAGGTTTTCTTGATGAGGAAGTATATACAGCCGATGATTTAGTGAAAAATCATATAGAAAAACCATTGGTTACTGTTAAGACAGAAGAACTGGTATCACATGCTATTGAGCGTATGCGTAAATTTAAAATTTCGCAAATACCAGTAGTTGATAGTGATGGATTTGTTGGTTCTGTAGATGAGAGTGCACTTTTTACTGCATTTTTAGATGATAAAAATACAGGTAGTACACCAATTAAAGATGTTATGAAAGATTCCTTTCCGATTGTAAACGCTAAAACTTCACTTGATGAGATATCCAAACTTATTAAAAATGGAAGTTCTGCAGTTTTAGTTGAGTTAGAAAACGGAAAACACCACATCATAACAAAGTATGATGTTATTAGTCATATAAAATAAATTCTTATATTTAAATAATAATTCTCCCCCTCTATTAGCTTTTTTAGTAAGCTAATAAAGGGGTTGTTTTTGTGTTTATTTGTTTTTTTGGTTACCAGGAATACATCTACATGGGCCTAAAAAAGATAAGTGTAAATTGATGGTGGTATGTGTAAATATTTGTTTGATTTTTCTGACATAGACAAACTAAGTGACTATTTTAGATCTCAACTAAGTCCAAATAGTTCTACTGATCGAATTTATTTCCCTCCCGATATTGGAGAAGGGTATTTGTTGTATTATAAAATATCTCCAGAAGTCTTTCTTATTATAAACAATTATAAAGCTAATACAGATATTGAATATATTAGGCGACCCATCGGTGAAAAAGATATTATACTTCATTTTAGGAAATATGCTCTAGATCATCAATTAAAGGAAGATCAGATTATAAGCCAATATTCTGATAGTTATACTCCAGGTAATATGAGATGCATGGATGCTCGACAAGGAGAACAAGTTTTTATTACAAAAGGAGCAGAAGTAAAATCTACCATGATTGTGTTAAAAAGTTCATATACCAAACCTTTTTTTTTAAAGAATAACGATATGGCAGAAAAACTTGATAATTATATTCGTTATTCTCACCAACATATTAATAAATTTTATCTTTCTTATAAACAATCAAGTCTTTTTGATCAGATTGTACAACCTGATGTAGATAAGGTAGAGAATTACCTTTATTTTATCGCTAGAGGTGTTCGGCTATTAGAAACTTTTTGGAAAGATGTATTAAGATGGGAAACAGAAAGCAATCCTTTTAGTATCAATTGTGGACAAGTGGGTAATATTTATAAGGTAAGTGACTATCTAAAAAATAATCTTAAAGAACCTTTTGTTGGTGTTGATCAATTAGCAGCTATGGCACATATGAGTCGTACAAATTTTTTTAATATGTTTAAAGAAATTCATAATCAGACTCCTTTAGAGTTTTTTAATAATAAAAGACTAGAGATTTCATATAATATGATTATCGGAGAAGGATTATCAATACGTGAGGTAATGGATACGCTTAATTATTCTAATTCTTCAAAATTTAAAAAAGCATTTTTTAATAAGTTTGATATCTACCCAGATATGAATACATAAAATATGTAAAGCCCAGATGCTGGCTTTCTTATTGTTTGGATATATATAAAAATAAAGATGGTCGCCAAAAATGGCAACCATCAATAACCTAACACAAACTCAACTTAGCTTAGGGTTTTGTAATCTTAATATTTTTAGAATGAATTAATTTTCCCTTTAATTCATAACAAAGTAAAGAAATGAATTTGTGGTTAAGTTTTCCATTAATACATAAAATCTTACCAATAGTACATTTTTGTAAGGAATTAACTTGATTTTAAGAATATTAAGTAGTAATCGTACTATTTAAAAGGAGTTAGTTCTGTGTTTTTTGTGTTTATAGCAACTTTAACCTTCTTTTTTTGGGGGGTACTAACTAATGTTAGTATTTTAAACTAAAGACTGTGCTGATCAATAATTTTTAAAAATATTTCTGGTTCTGGTCGTACTCTATAATTATTAGTAAGGTCTGCAAAGATTATTTTTCCTTCTTTATTAGTTATGATTACAGTTGGCATTACAGTATCACTGCTATATCCTAGTATTTGGAAACCCATAGGAAGACCATTTTTTGAGAAAATTTGTAATTGTTTAGCAACTTTATTTCCTTGATCCACCAAATAATTGAAATTTAATCCAAATTTTTTTGCTAGAGATTTGGTATGCTTATGAGGTTGGGGACTAATAAGAACTATATTAATTTTTCTTTTTTCAAGCTCTTTATATTGCAAAGCAATTTCTTTGATCTGTGCCATGCATAATGGACACCAATTTCCGCGATAGAACAGAAAAATTGATGAGTTTCCTATAAATTTAGAAGTATTTATATTGTGTTTTTCTGGATCCTGTAATTCGAGTTCTGGTAACAGATCGCCTACTTTAATAACCGTGTTTTTTTCTCTATTCTTAAAAGTAGAATACCATCTTATATATAATACCCATCCTAAAAATAAACCAATCCCTGGTAAAGATCCATTTAAATCTTGTTCGATAATACCTCCAAATAATAGACTAATTAAGAAACCAATAGCAATAGGTAACGTGTATTTTTTTAGATTAGCATCGGTTCGTGCAACGGGTTTTACAAAAATCAAAATGAAGAGTGTTACAATAGAAAGCGAAATAATTAACCTTCCTATATATCTATAAGATACTCCATGATCAATCAGATGTATAACACTGTCAATAGCAAAATAAAAAGCAATTACAGGGAAAACAGATATGAAAATGGACTTTAAAATATTAGTCATTTATATGCTGATTTAAAAATTAGTCAATGTTATTTAGTAGAGCTTACAAGATTTTAATAAATTTTAGTATTTTCATCGTGTAAATTTTAGAAAAGCTATTCTTCTTATTTTCTATCCTACCCGAAATATTTAGTAGCTAATACCACCTGTTTGCTTACAGGTAGGTCTTATAATTATAAACAATCTATAGAATATATGACTGAGGATTTTTTACAATACCTTTGGAAATATAAAAAATTTGGGTTTGCTGATCTTAGAACAACAAGGCATGAGGAGCTTATACTTCAGCAAATAGGGACACATAATATAGAAAACTCTGGACCTGATTTTTTTAATGCAAGACTTATTATCCAAGGGCAAAAATGGGCAGGAAATGTTGAGGTGCATATCAGATCAAGTGACTGGTATGTTCATAACCATGAGAATGACCCTGCATACGATAATGTAATTCTTCATGTAGTTTGGGAAGATGATGTAGAAGTATACAGAAATGATAACTCGATTATACCAACATTACAACTTAAAGAATACATAAGAGAAGAGTTGTTGGTTCGCTATAAAAAGCTCTTTGATAAAAGCGCTCAACAATGGATTAGTTGTGAAAAGCAGCTTCCCGAAGTTTCGCGTTTTATGTTGTCAAATTGGCAAGAAAGACTGTATTTAGAGCGACTAGAAAAAAAATCGACTTTAATTTTGAAACTTCTAAACGACTCTGCAAATAATTGGGAAGCTGTGTTGTTTAAACTACTGTCCAAAAATTTTGGTTTGAAAACTAATGGAGCCGCTTTTTTGAGTTTGGCAAATTCGATAGATTTTGCAGTGCTTAGAAAATGTAGAGGCCAACTAGAAGAATTAGAAGCCTTATTTTTTGGTCAGGCAGGTTTCTTAGATGTTGATGTAAAAGGAGAGTATTTCAATACCTTGAAAAATGAATATCAATTTTTGAAAAATAAATTTAAATTGAGTACACATGGAGTAGATCCATTTCTTTTTTTTAGGTTAAGACCACCTAATTTTCCAACAATACGATTGGCGCAGTTAGCAATGTTATATTTTGAAAATCACCAACTTTTTAGCAAAGTGATCAATAGTAATACTATAGATGATTTTTATACTCTTTTCAGTGTAGAAACCAGCGAATTTTGGCAAAACCATTATACTTTCGAAAAAGAATCAAAGGCAAGTAAAAAGAAACTAACAAAATCATTTATTGACTTGTTGTTGATCAATACGATTATTCCTATAAAATTTGTTTATGCCAGAAGTGTAGGACAAAATCCCGAAGAAGATATTTTTGAGTTAATTACTAAATTACCTTTTGAAAAAAACAGTATTATTAGCAATTTTATGGACTTAAACGTACCAATTGAAAATGCAATGCATTCTCAAGCTATGATTCAACTCAAAAATACATACTGTGACCAAAAAGCATGTTTAAAATGTGCAATAGGGAATTATTTATTAAATGGTGAATAGAATTTAGGATAATATAATTATTTTGCGACATGCTTTATAATCTAAGACAATTTTTAGAACGTAACGGGTTTTATGTTTCCTCCAGGTTAGCCGATAGGTTGGGAATGCGAGCAAAAAATGTACGGTTGTTCTTTATTTATTTAACCTTTGCCACTGTGGGATTAGGTTTTGTAATATACCTTAATCTGGCATTTTGGCTAAAATTAAAAGATTTGGTTTATACTAAACGAACTTCAGTATTTGACCTATGAAAAAGATCTATAGATGGGGAGTGCCAAAAATATATATTGCATTAATTTTATTAATTATAGTAATTGCTATCGGAGTACTGGGATTTCGGTTTTTTTCTAACTATTCCTGGGTAGATGCCTTATATATGACAGTTATTACTTTGTCTACTGTGGGTTTTGGAGAAGTTCAACCATTAGATGATAGTGCAAAGTTATTTACTGTATTCCTTATCTCGACTAGTGTAGCCATATTTGCATATTCTGTATCAGTAATAACAGAATATATTGTAAGTAAAAATGATCCTAAAAGACTTCAATATCGAAAAACACAAAAAATGATACATCATATTGAAAATCATATTATTATAATTGGTTATGGCCGTAATGGTAAACAAGCTGCCGCCAAATTGTTAGCATACAATAAACCATTTATTATTATCGAAAAAGACGAAGCAGTAATAGAAAGATATCAAAATGAAAACCTGTTTTTTCTAAAAGGTAACGCCACAGAAGACGAAGTATTAATAGAAGCAGGTATTAAAAGAGCTGCTTGTTTAATATGTACATTACCAGAAGATGCAGATAACTTGTTTATTGTGCTTTCTGCAAGACAAATTAATAAAAAACTCAAAATAATTAGTAGAGCTTCTCAAGATACTTCTTATAAGAAAATACGATTAGCCGGTGCAGATAATGTTATTATGCCAGATCGTATTGGTGGAGATCATATGGCGTCTTTAGTAGTAGTGCCCGATTTAATAGAGTTTTTGGATAACCTTTCTATTGTAGGTAAAAAATCTATAAATATCGAAGAAATTTCTTTTGAAGACATGTTTGATGATAAAATAGAAAGAACTATTCTTGATATCGATATGAGATCCAGAACAGGATGTACCATTATAGGTTACAAATCACCAGAGGGAGAATATATTGTAAACCCAGAAGCTAATACCTTATTAAAACCAAGTTCTAAGATTGTAGTTTTAGGCCGCCCTGAACAAATTAATCTTTTAAATAAGGAGTTCGATATTTGAGAATTAGAAACATTTAACATCTAAAAAAATTGTAAACAAATGTTTTTTTTACCATCTTGCTCACTTCTTAACAATTAAATTCAATTAATTCACAAAATCATGAAGAGAATTCTTCTTTCACTTTTAGCACTTACCATTCCATTTTTTACATTCGCACAAGAGGTCACAGAAAAGGGACTTGATCAGAAAATAGATGAAGGTTTTAAACCTGTATCCGACTTTTTCTCTGCAGTAATTTTCTTTGAAGTTTTTGAAGGTGCTCCGTTTGTTATCATATTATTAGTATTAAGTGCCCTGTTTTTTACTTTGTATTTTGGTTTTCCTAATTTCAGGTATTTTGGAAAAGCCATTAATGTGGTACGAGGAAAATATGATGATGTTGAAGGACATAGCTTAGGAGATCCATCGGCTGCGGTAGATGGTGATATAAGAGATACCATACGTGATGAGTCTAAGGAAGGAGAAGTTAGTCATTTTCAAGCACTGGCAACAGCAGTTTCTGGTACTGTGGGTAACGGTAATATTGCTGGGGTAGCTTTGGCAATTGCACTTGGAGGTCCAGGAGCAACATTTTGGATGATTATTTGTGGATTATTAGGGATGTCTACCAAGTTTGTAGAATGTACCCTTGGAGTTCAGTATAGAGATGTAGGAGAAGATGGTACTGTATATGGAGGTCCTATGTATTATTTAAGTAAAGGATTAAAAGAAAGAGGATTTAATGTTCTAGGGAAAATTGCAGCAGTTATATTTGCTATATTTTGTATAGGAGGATCTTTTGGAGGTGGTAATGCAGCGCAATCTAATCAGGCTACAGTTGTTTTAAAGGAGCTTTTAGATCTTCAAAGTACAGGAGCAGGGTTTTGGATTGGAATAGTCCTGGCAATTCTTGTTGGAATTATTATTATTGGAGGAATTAAACGTATCGCTTCTGTAACAGAAAAGGTAGTTCCTTTTATGGCTATCTTATATTTGTTAGCTTGTTTATATATAATTTTTGGTAATTTCTCTTTAGTAGATGATGCTATTGGTTTGATTATTAGTGAAGCTTTTAATCCAACAGCTATTGGAGTAGGAAGTATTATAGGAGTTTTACTAGTTGGTTTTAAAAGAGCTGCATTTTCTAATGAGGCAGGAGCAGGTTCGGCATCTATTGCGCATTCTGCAGTAAAAACTAAATACTCTGCCAGTGAAGGACTTGTTGCTTTGCTAGAACCTTTTATTGATACAGTAGTGATATGTACAATGACTGCATTAGTAATTATTATTTTCAATTTTGGCGGAGCATTTGAGTATGGAGGTGATGGTTCTGGAGCAGTGTTCATTGATGGAGTATCCTATGAAGGTGCGGGGATAACTTCTATGGCTTTTGCAAAATATATACCTTATTCTAATGTATTTTTAACCATTGCTGTAGTGTTATTTGCGGTGTCGACTATGATTTCGTGGTCGTACTATGGTTTACAATCCTGGAAATTCTTATTTGGTAGAGGTAGAGCTGCTGATTTAACTTATAAACTATTGTTTTTAACGTTTGTAATAATTGGAGCAGCAGCGAGTATGAGTTCTATTTGGGCATTCTCTGATGCAATGATTTTTGCGATGGTATTTCCAAATATGATTGGACTGTTCTTTTTATTTCCTGTCGTTAAAAAACAACTATCTAGATATTTTGAGGCGATAAAAGCATCAAAAAGTTAAAAAGACTATTTTTTATGAATTATAAAAAATCCCATTTCGAAATACATTCACGTTTTCGAAATGGGATTTTTCTTTTATCAATTATCCTATTTGCTACACTTATAGGATATTATTTTTATCCAAAATCCCCTTCTCAACAGTATAGTTTTGCTGAACTTACCTCTTTTCAGAAGCAAATAGACTCGCTTAAGAGTGTAGCCGAACAACAAAAAAAAGAATATCATCTACAACCTTTTAACCCAAATTTTATCTCAGACCATAAGGGGTATATGTTAGGACTTTCTACAAGAGAGCTAGATCGACTTCATATGTACAGAAAAGATGATAAATGGATCAATTCTATTGCGGATTTTAAAAAAGTAACTCAGGTTTCTGATTCGGTTCTTTCGGTTATCTCTCCTTTATTTAAATTTCCAGAATGGACAAAAAAGAGTAATGCTACAGTATATAGAAAATACCCTAAAAAGAAATTCCCTGCTAAATCATATGATCAAAAAAAAGATTTAAACACAGTTTCTAGTGAAGAACTAGAGCAAAGTATTGGCCTACCTGATTTTGTTGCAGAAAGAATAATCAAATATAGAAATAGTATAGGAGGCTTCAATCTGGATATTCAACTTGAGGATGTTCGCGGTCTATATGATAATCAGAAAGATAAAATTTTATCCATGTTTACGGTTAAAACACCTAAAAAGATAAAAAAAATAAATATCAATACTGCGTCAGTCAATGAATTAGTAGAAATACCATATTTTGATTTTGAAATGGCGTTGGATATTAAAGAATTTATTGAAGACAATGGGAATATTTCAAACTTTAATGAATTAGGAAAAATTGAGGGTTTTTCTCTCAAAAAAATAGATAGAATAAAGTTATATTTGACATTGAATTAAGAATCATTAAAAAATTGCTGCGAATTTTGATGAATCATTAAAATAATAATTGATTCATAAGCCCATTTTATGAATTTCGGTTTTATTGTATTGAGGAAGTAATCATTATGAGTAGTAATATGTTAACTAAAAAAAACGAAGGTTGTCATATGAATAGTATGTATTTTACAGAAGAGCACGAATTATTTAGGCAAAGTCTCAGGGAATTTCTGAAAAAAGAAGTAACTCCACATATAGACAAATGGGAAAAAACTGGAGATATTGATCGGTTTATTTGGGAGAAGTTTGGTGAAATGGGGTACTTTGGAATTGCGTATCCAGAAGAATACGGTGGACTAGATCTCGATCTGTTTTATACTGTGATACTTTTAGAAGAACTACAAAAAATTAATTCTGGTGGTTTTGCTGCTGCTATATGGGCACATGCATATTTGGCGATGACACATCTAAATAAAGAAGGTGATCATAGAATTAAAGAAATGTACTTGAAACCCAGTATATCTGGTGAAAAAATAGGATGTTTAGGTATTACAGAACCTTTTGGGGGGTCTGATGTTGCAGGAATGAGAACCACAGCAATAAAAGAAGGAGATCATTATGTAGTTAATGGATCTAAAACCTTTATTACTAATGGTGTTTATAGTGATTATCTGGTTATTGCTGCAAAAACAAATCCCGAATTAGGAAATAAAGGGATAAGTATCTTTGTTGTTGACAGAGATACTCCAGGAATTTCTGCTACCAAATTAGAAAAATTGGGATGGAAAGCTTCTGATACAGGAGAAATTGCTTTTGATAATGTGAAAATTCCTGCGAATAACTTAATGGGAGAAGAAAACAAAGGGTTCTCATATATTATGCAACATTTTGCTTTAGAAAGGTTGATAATGGGAGTTAATGCACATGCGCGAACAGAGTATGCATTAGAATATGTTATACAATATATGTCAGAGCGAGAAGCTTTCGGGAAGACAATTGATAAATTTCAGGCGCTAAGACATACTGTAGCAGATATTGCAAGTGAAGTAGAAATGTGTAAAGAATTTAATTACTCTGTTGCTAAACGACTTAATGATGGGAAATATGTAGTTAAAGAAGCCAGTATGTCGAAGTTGATTTCTACCAAAATTGCTGACGAAGCAATATATAAATGCCTACAACTATTAGGAGGCTACGGGTATATGGAAGAGTATCCAATAGCAAGGCTATTTAGAGATAGCCGATTAGGTCCAATAGGAGGCGGAACTTCTGAAATATTAAGAGAAGTAATTGCTAAGATTATAATTGATAAAAAAGAATATAAAGCGGCAACGTAAAATAGTATAGATTTTTTTAATAAAATTTTATATACCAAAAAAACCTCGGGGAGAAATCTCGAGGTTTTTTTTATTCTATACTTTTTAGGTTTAAAATAAGTGCTTATTATTTTTTACTAGTAAAAAATAATAAAGTTTAAAGTTTTATCAACACGCAAACGTTTGCGTGAGATTTCAAACGTTTTCGGCTTTTGTAAAATACTTAATTTGATAAAAATTTAACACAAACATTAGTTAATTATGAAAATCAACACATTTTTTTATGGACTTCTCACTATAACGTTTTTGTTTATTAGTTGTAGTAAAGATGAGATTTTAGACGAAGCAGCACCTGAGTCTGGGGATTTACAGGAAGAGGTTTCTTCAAAAGCACTAAAACAAATTGGTTCGGGAGTAATGATGCAAGCTTTTTATTGGGATGTTCCGGCAGGAGGCACCTGGTGGAATGTTGTAAAAGGAAAAGTAAATAGTTGGAGTAATGTAGGTATAGATGCTATTTGGTTACCACCTGTTAGTAAGGCTATGAATGGAGGGTTATCTATGGGATATGATCCCTTTGATTATTATGATTTTGGGGAGTATAATCAAATGGGGAGCACCGAAACCAGATTTGGTTCGCGCTCAGAATTAACCAGTTTAATTACAACAGCACATAATAATAGTCTAAGTGTAATTGCAGATATAGTGATTAATCACAATAGTGGAGGAGATTCTGAAGCCAATATTTTTACTAATTCTAATACATATACAGATTATAACCCTCTATCTGGGTTGTTTGAAAGAACTCAGTATGATTTTCATCCAAATGATTACCATACTAATGATTCTGGTATTTTTGGAGGTTTTGCAGATATGTGTCACCACAAAAGTTATGTACAGGATTGGTTATGGAAAAAACCTAATTCTGTAGCGAAGTATTATAAAAATACTATGAAATTTGATGGTTGGAGATTTGATTACGTAAAAGGATTCGAACCTTGGGTTCCAAAAGAGTTTAGAAATGCAGTAGGAGGATTTGCTGTAGGAGAGTATTGGGATGGAAATGTAAATACATTAAAGTGGTGGACAGATCAGACACAGATGTCTGCATTTGATTTTGGGTGTTATTACAAAATGAGAGATGCGTTTATGGGGAATAACCTGAATGCGCTTAGCGGAGATATGCTATGGAAAAGAAACGCCTCTAGAGCAGTTACTTTTGTGGCTAATCATGATACCGATGAAATTATTAATAACAAAATACTCGCCTATGCATATATTTTGACTCATGAAGGATATCCCGCGATTTTTTATAGAGATTATGAGGATTGGTTAGATAAAAATAAAATGAATAATCTAATTTGGATCCATAACAATCTTGCAGGAGGAAACACAACAAACCTTTGGACAGATAATGACGAATATATCGCTAGAAGAAATGGAGGAAGTGGTAAAAATGGTTTAGTGGTATATATTAATAATTCAGATTCATGGCAGGAAAGATGGATCCAGACCAATTGGTCAAACAAGAAAATTAAAGATTATACCGGTCATTCGGGATGGGAACCAACTACGCAAGGAGGTAAATGGGTTAAAATTCAGGCACCACCAAAAGGCTATTCTGTTTGGTCTTTGAAATAATATTAAATATTATTGAAGAAAACTTTGTGGATAATAGTTTTGTATTATCTTTGCACCCTAATTATTTCTAAAGAAAGGAGGTGCCACTATGTTAATTATACCAGTTAAAGACGGAGAAAATATAGATAGAGCGTTAAAACGTTTTAAAAGAAAATTTGATCGAACAGGAACGATGCGTCAGCTTCGTAAACGTCAAGCGTTTTCAAAACCTTCTGTTGAAAGAAGAGCGCAGATTCAAAAAGCGCAATATATTCAACACTTAAGAGATCAAGAAGAAATTTAAAGATAAATAACGCTGTCTTTATAATGTTTCTTCTTACGAAGAAACTAGACTGCCGTTTTTCAGTATAAATTTTAACCGTTAGGATGCCAAAAGTTTTATACTTTTGTTTTCTAACGGTTTTTTTATGTTCATTTCTGAGTTTATAGAGTACTTACTTCATGAAAAAAATTATTCTAAGCATACAGTGACAGCTTATAAAGCAGATTTGCTGTCTTTTTTAGAATTCTATCAAATAGAATACGATACTTCGAAGATAGCCGATGCAAACTATGCTCAGATTCGTTCCTGGATTGTGAACCTCGTTAATGATGGTGTTTCTAATCGAACGATTAATAGAAAGGTGTCTTCTCTTAAAACATATTATAAATTTCTGCTTAAGTCAGAACAGATAGATAAGAACCCTCTGGCGAAGCATCAAGCTTTAAAAGCACCTAAAAAGCTTCAAATACCATTTTCTACGCAAGAAGTAGAAGATGTTTTGAATGATTTAAGAGATGATCAGGATTTCGAAAGTGTTAGAGATAGGCTGATTGTAGAGCTTTTTTATGCTACAGGAATAAGAAGAATAGAATTAGTAAATCTTAAACTATCAGATGTAGATATAAGTCAGAAGCAAATAAAAGTCTTGGGTAAACGTAATAAAGAAAGATATTTGCCGCTTCTTTCGTCGGTTTGCGATACGTTAAGCTTGTATTTGATCGTGAGATCTGATTTGATTACGGGGCAAGAACCTTCCTTTTTGCTTTTGACAAAAAAAGGAGTTAAAATCTACGAAACACTTGTGTATCGCATTATAAATAGTTATTTTAGTAAGGCATCTTCAAAAGTAAAAAAGAGTCCGCATATTTTAAGACATTCTTTTGCGACACATTTACTAAATGAAGGGGCAAATCTAAATGCTGTAAAAGAATTGCTTGGCCATTCCAGTTTAGCTGCTACTCAGGTATATACTCATCATAGTGTAGCTCAGTTAACAAAAGTATATAAGCAATCTCATCCAAGGAATAAAAAATAAAGATGAGTTGTTAGCTTGTCAATCTTTTTGGCTTAAAATTTTGTTCAATCTAATTAAACTAACAACCTATGAAAGTGAACTTGCAGTCCGTAAATTTTAATGTAGATCAAAAGTTGGTGAATTTTACTCAAACTAAATTGGATAAGTTAGAAACTCATTTTAATCGAATAATTCATGCAGATGTATTTTTGAAAGTTATGAATACGAGCAGTAAAGAAAATAAAATTACGGAGATTTTATTAAGTGTACCGGGAGATGAATTTATGATAAAAAAAATTAATAAATCCTTTGAAGAAGGTGTAGATGAGTGTGTTAGTTCGTTAGAAAGACAGCTTAGAAAACGTAAAGAAAAATTAAATGCACATGTTTGATTATTTTTTTTGAAAAATAGTTTTGTGAAAGAAATAAATTCTATACATTTGCAGTCCGTTAGAAATAGCGGACTTTTTTATGTTCTAAAACATGGTGAAAAGCCGATGTAGCTCAGCTGGCTAGAGCAGCTGATTTGTAATCAGCAGGTCGTGGGTTCGAGTCCCTCCATCGGCTCTAAAAAAGCAATTTTTTTAAATAAAAAATAAAGCTTTTTAAATAGAATTTTGAATTGTAAAATAAATGACTATTTTTGCGCACTCAAAATTCAATAAGTTCATTTTAAAATATTGAATTTTTTAATCGGGGAGATACTCAAGCGGCCAACGAGGGCAGACTGTAAATCTGCTGACTATGTCTTCGCAGGTTCGAATCCTGCTCTCCCCACATAATTTTAAAATAAGCATCAACTTAATTTGTCTAGATGTTTTTTTTAAAGAAGTTAAAAATAAAATTCTGTTCTGAAATTTTTAATTCAGAACTAAAAGCGGGAGTAGCTCAGTTGGTAGAGCGTCAGCCTTCCAAGCTGAATGTCGCCAGTTCGAACCTGGTCTCCCGCTCTAAGAATTTTCTTTAACCGATAAATGATCTTCTTTGAATTTTATATATCGGTAATAAAAAAAAGCAGGATGAAAAACTTGCATAGAGAGTGAGGCCTTATTTTTGAGGTTTTTAACTTTAAAATAGAGCAAATCTTAATTGTAAACTAATTAAGGTTGGATTTTTAACATAAATGTAATGATTGATCGGATTCCTTTCTTATAGTAATGAAAGTGCTCTGATTTGTCATTATACTCGTGTAAAAAGCCGGTGTAGCTCAGGGGTAGAGCGTTTCCTTGGTAAGGAAGAGGTCACGAGTTCAAATCTCGTCATTGGCTCTAGGTTCAGAATTTTAAATTGAACACTAATATATAACTAAGATTAAATAAATTAATTATGGCAAAGGAAACTTTTGATCGTTCCAAACCGCACTTAAATATTGGTACTATTGGACACGTTGATCACGGTAAAACGACTTTAACTGCTGCGATTACTAAAGTATTGGCAGATGCAGGTCTTTCTGAAGCAAGAGATTTCGATCAAATCGATAACGCTCCTGAAGAAAAAGAAAGAGGTATTACTATTAATACATCTCATGTTGAGTACCAAACGGAGAATCGTCATTATGCACACGTTGACTGTCCAGGTCACGCCGATTATGTAAAGAACATGGTTACTGGTGCTGCTCAAATGGACGGAGCGATCTTAGTAGTTGCTGCTACAGATGGTCCTATGCCACAAACTCGTGAGCACATCCTATTAGGACGTCAGGTTGGTATTCCTAGAATTGTTGTATTCCTTAATAAAGTGGATATGGTTGATGATGAGGAATTATTAGAGCTTGTTGAAATGGAAGTAAGAGATCTTCTTTCTTTCTATGAGTATGATGGAGATAATGGTCCTGTAATATCTGGTTCTGCACTTGGAGCTCTTAATGGAGAACAAAAATGGGTAGATACTGTAATGGAATTAATGGCTGCTGTAGATGATTGGATCGAGTTACCAAAGCGTGATGTTGAGAAAGATTTCTTAATGCCGATTGAAGATGTATTTTCTATTACTGGTCGTGGTACTGTTGCTACAGGTCGTATAGAAACAGGAATTGCTAATACTGGAGATCCAGTTGAGATTATTGGTATGGGAGCTGAAAAGCTTACTTCAACTATAACAGGTATCGAGATGTTCCGTCAAATCCTTGATAGAGGTGAGGCAGGAGATAATGCTGGTATCCTATTAAGAGGTATTGAGAAAACTCAGATTTCTCGTGGTATGGTAATCACTAAGCCTGGTTCTGTAACTCCACACAAAAAATTCAAAGCTGAGGTATATATCCTTAAGAAAGAAGAAGGTGGACGTCACACTCCATTCCATAATAACTACCGTCCTCAGTTTTATGTACGTACAACTGATGTAACAGGAAATATTGCTCTTCCTGATGGAGTTGAAATGGTAATGCCTGGGGATAACTTAACTATTACTGTTGAGCTAATTCAGACAATTGCAATGAATGTAGGTCTTCGTTTTGCGATCCGTGAAGGTGGTAGAACAGTAGGTGCTGGTCAGGTAACTGAAATTTTAGACTAATACAAGATAGTATATAAAAGTTAAGGTATTCGTTGATACGAATACCTTGACTTATGTTACGGGTTTAGCTCAGTTGGTAGAGCACTGGTCTCCAAAACCAGGTGTCGGGAGTTCGAGTCTCTCAACCCGTGCAAAGTCAATCAATATTGTATGTATACAGTATGGATTGTTATAATAATGAGTTTTATAACGAAATTAAAATTTGTTTTTGATTCGTTTAAAAAATAAACAAGATGGCTGGACTAGTAAATTACATTGCAGAATCATATAATGAGCTAAAGAATCATGTGACTTGGACCCCTTGGGCAGAAGCACAAAGACTTACTTTGATTGTAATCGTTTTTTCGGTTATTTTTTCCTTAGTTATCTGGGGTATAGATACTGCATTTAGTAATGTGATAGAATATTATTTTACTTTAGTTAAATCTTAAATTTTTAAAATGGCTGAAGTAGATAATACGAAGAAATGGTACGTGGTAAGAGCGGTAAGCGGTCAGGAAAATAAAGTTAAAGACTATATCGAGCGAGAGATTGCTCATATGGGACTTGAAGATTATGTTTCTCAGATTCTTGTACCTACAGAAAAAGTAGTGCAGATTCGTAATGGAAAAAAAATAAATAAAGAAAGAGTGTATTTTCCCGGTTATGTTATGATAGAAGCTAACCTTTCTGGAGAAATACCACATATCATTAAATCTATTAATGGTGTAATAGGTTTTCTTGGTGAAGTAAAAGGAGGAGATCCTGTACCACTAAGAAAAGCAGAAATTAATAGAATGCTAGGTAAGGTTGATGAACTTGCAGTTAAGACTGATAATGTTGCAATTCCTTATACAGTAGGAGAGACAGTAAAAGTTATCGATGGACCATTTAATGGGTTTAACGGTACTGTTGAAAAAGTAAACGAAGAAAAGCGTAAACTTGAAGTAATGGTTAAGATTTTTGGAAGAAAAACACCATTAGAGTTGAGTTATATGCAAGTAGAAAAAATATAATAATTGTTACATTATAGATCCAGAGTTGTTCTTTTGCTTCCACTTATAGAACAATTCTAATTTAAAATTAGAAAAATGGCTAAAGAGATAGGTAAAGTAGTAAAATTACAAGTGCGTGGAGGAGCGGCAAACCCATCCCCACCAGTTGGACCTGCTTTAGGTGCTGCCGGAGTAAATATCATGGAATTCTGTAAGCAATTCAATGGTAGAACACAAGATAAAGCTGGTAAAGTATTACCGGTTGTAATTAATGTGTATACAGACAAGTCTTTTGACTTTGTTATCAAAACTCCACCAGCAGCTGTTCAGATACTGGAAGCAGCAAAACAGAAAAAAGGTTCTGGAGAGCCTAATCGTAAAAAAGTAGCTAGTGTTACTTGGGATCAAGTTCGTACAATCGCAGAAGATAAAATGCAGGATTTAAATGCATTTACTGTAGAATCTGCTATGAAAATGATTGCCGGTACCGCTCGTTCAATGGGTGTAACTGTAAAAGGACAAGCTCCTTTTTAATCCAAAAACGTTTACAAAATGGCAAAAGTAACTAAAAAGCAAAAAGAAGCGAAAGCTAAGGTTGATAGCAACAAAGCATATTCGGTAGAAGAAGCTTCTTCTTTAATAAAAGAAATAACAAACGTAAATTTTGATGCTTCTGTAGATCTTGCTGTTCGTCTGAACGTAGATCCACGTAAAGCAAATCAAATGGTACGTGGCGTGGTAACATTACCTCACGGAACAGGAAAAGATGTTAAAGTATTAGCATTAGTAACACCAGATAAAGAAGCTGAAGCTAAAGAAGCAGGAGCTGATTTCGTTGGTCTTGATGAATATCTTGATAAAATTAAAGGTGGATGGACAGATGTTGATGTAATCATCACTATGCCTAGTGTTATGGGTAAATTGGGACCATTAGGTAGAGTATTAGGACCTCGTGGATTAATGCCTAACCCAAAAACTGGAACAGTAACCATGGATGTTTCAAAAGCAGTTTCTGATGTAAAGGCAGGTAAGATTGATTTTAAAGTAGATAAAACCGGTATTGTTCATGCAGCAATAGGTAAATCTTCTTTCGATGCCGAGAAAATAGCAGGAAACGCTAAAGAATTATTAACAACATTGGTAAAGTTGAAGCCACAGACTGCAAAAGGAATATATATTAAATCAATATATATATCTTCTACAATGAGTCCTGGTGTAGAGATTGATACTAAAAACTTTGCTGGGTAATTAAGATAAACGATTATGACAAGAGAAGAAAAATCACTAGTAATTGATGACTTAACTGCTCAGTTAGCTGATAACACTAATATCTATTTAGCTGATATTTCAGGTTTAGATGCAGGAACAACTTCAAATTTACGTAGAGCTTGTTTTAAAGCTAATGTATCATTAAAAGTAGTTAAGAACACACTCCTTGCAAAAGCAATGGAGAATTCAGATAAAGATTTTGGAGAATTACCAACAACATTAAAAGGTAATACTTCCATTATGTTTGCTGAAACCGGAAATGCACCAGCAAAGGTAATTAAGGAATTTCGTAAGAAATCCGAAAAACCTGTATTAAAAGGAGCATTTATAGAAGAGGCAGTATATGTAGGTGACGAAAACTTAGACGCTTTAGTTAATATTAAGTCTAAAGAAGAAGTTATCGGAGACATTATTGGTCTATTACAATCACCAGCTAAGAATGTTATTTCAGCATTAAAATCAAGTGGTGGTACTATAGCCGGTATTCTTAAAACATTATCCGAAAAAGAAGGGTAATTAATAGTAGTGTACGCACTTTTTAACAATTATATTTCAATTAAAAAAATTATTTAAAACGATAGAAAATGGCAGATTTAAAAGATTTCGCAGAACAATTGGTTAACTTAACAGTAAAAGAAGTTAATGAGTTAGCTGATATATTAAAAGAAGAATATGGTATCGAACCTGCTGCTGCTGCAGTAGCTGTAGCTGCTGGCGGTGGTGCTGGTGGAGGAGATGCTGCTGAAGAAAAAACAGAATTTGATGTAATCCTTAAGGCTGCAGGTGGTGCTAAACTAGCTGTTGTAAAACTTGTAAAAGAACTTACAGGTCTTGGTCTTAAAGATGCTAAAGGATTAGTTGATGAAGCTCCTAAAGCAATCAAAGAAGGAATATCTAAAGATGAAGCAGAAGCTCTTAAAGCACAATTAGAAGAGGCTGGAGCTGAGGTTGAGCTTAAATAAGCTTACCATATATTGACATATAGGTTTAGACCCATCATGCAATGATGCCTGATGAGGTCTAAACCATTTTGCGTATATAAACATTAAGTTACAAATACGCACCCTTTTTTAAATTTTAATTTAATTCCGTCCATTGATGTTAGCAACGCAAACTGAAAGATTGAATTTCTCTTCTGTAAAGAATAGACCTGATTATCCTGACTTCCTGGATATTCAGATCAAATCCTTCCAGGATTTCTTTCAACTAGAAACAAAATCTGAAGAAAGAGGAAACGAAGGTTTATACAACACCTTCATGGAAAACTTCCCGATTACAGATACTCGTAATCAATTTGTACTAGAATTTTTAGATTACTTTGTAGACCCTCCAAGATATGATCTGCAGGAGTGTATAGAAAGAGGTCTTACCTATAGTGTACCTTTAAAAGCCCGTCTAAAACTTTTCTGTACAGATCCAGAACACGAAGATTTTGAGACTATTGTTCAGGATGTGTACTTAGGTACAATTCCTTATATGACACCCAGCGGTACTTTTTGTATTAATGGGGCAGAGCGAGTAGTCGTATCTCAATTACACCGTTCGCCGGGAGTATTCTTTGGACAATCATTCCATGCCAATGGAACAAAATTATATTCTGCAAGAGTAATTCCTTTTAAAGGTTCTTGGATAGAATTTGCTACCGATATCAATAGTGTAATGTACGCTTATATCGATAGAAAGAAAAAATTACCGGTAACTACACTTTTCCGTGCAATTGGTTTTGAACGTGATAAAGATATTTTAGAAATATTTGATCTTGCAGAAGAAGTAAAAGTTTCTAAATCCGGATTGAAAAAAGTTTTAGGTCGCAAGTTAGCAGCTCGTGTATTGAATACATGGCATGAAGATTTTGTCGATGAAGACACAGGAGAAGTTGTATCTATTGAGCGTAACGAGATCGTTTTAGATCGTGATACCATCTTAGATAAAGATCATCTTGAAGAGATTATCGAATCTGGAGCAAAAACCATTTTGCTTCATAAAGAAGATAATCAAAAAGGAGATTATGCAATTATCCACAATACTTTACAAAAAGATCCTACCAACTCTGAAAAAGAAGCGGTAGAACATATATACCGTCAATTACGTAATGCAGAACCGCCCGATGAAGAAACTGCAAGAGGTATTATTGACAAGTTATTCTTTTCTGATCAACGTTACAACCTTGGTGAAGTAGGTCGTTATAGAATGAATAAGAAATTGGGACTTGATATTGCAATGGATAAGCAAGTGCTTACCAAAGAAGATATTATTACCATTATAAAGTACTTAATAGAGTTAATTAATTCTAAAGCTGAAATTGATGATATCGATCACCTTTCTAACCGTCGTGTTAGAACTGTAGGAGAGCAATTATCACAACAGTTTGGAGTTGGTCTGGCACGTATGGCTCGTACCATTCGGGAACGTATGAATGTTAGAGATAATGAGGTTTTTACACCGATTGATTTGATCAATGCTAAAACGTTATCATCTGTAATTAATTCGTTCTTTGGTACAAACCAGTTATCTCAGTTCATGGATCAAACCAATCCATTAGCAGAGATTACACATAAGCGTAGACTTTCGGCTCTTGGACCTGGAGGTTTATCACGTGAGCGTGCAGGTTTTGAGGTACGTGATGTACACTATACACATTACGGTCGTCTATGTCCTATTGAAACACCTGAAGGACCAAATATTGGTCTGATCTCTTCACTTTCTGTATTTGCAAAAGTGAATTCGATGGGATTCCTTGAAACTCCATATAGAAAAGTAGAAGAAGGAAAGGTTGATCTTTCTGGATATACATACCTAAGTGCAGAAGAGGAAGAAGAAAAATTAATAGCTCAGGCTAATATTCCGTTAAAAGAAGATGGCGCTATAGATTCTGATAAGGTAATTGCACGTATGGAAGGTGACTTCCCGGTAATTGACCCAACCAATGTTAATTATGCCGATGTTGCTCCTAATCAGATAGCATCTATTTCTGCATCTTTAATTCCGTTCTTAGAACATGATGATGCAAACCGTGCATTGATGGGATCAAACATGATGCGTCAGGCAGTACCATTATTAAGAGTTGATGCTCCTATTGTAGGAACAGGATTAGAGCGTCAGGTAGCATCAGATTCCAGAGTATTGATTAATGCAGAAGGAGAAGGAGTTGTTGAGTATGTAGATGCACAAAAGATTACCATTAAATACGATAGAACCGAAGAACAAAGAATGGTAAGCTTTGATGACGATTCTAAAACCTATGAATTAATAAAATTCCGTAAAACGAATCAAGGTACCAATATAAACCTTAAACCCATCGTTAATGTTGGGGATCGTGTTAAAAAAGGTCAGGTATTGTGTCAAGGATATGCTACAGAAAAAGGAGAACTTGCACTAGGTAGAAACATGAAAGTAGCCTTTATGCCTTGGAAAGGGTATAACTTTGAGGATGCGATTGTGATTTCTGAAAAAGTAGTACGAGAAGATATCTTTACTTCAATCCATATTGATGAATATTCTCTTGAGGTTAGAGATACCAAATTAGGTAATGAAGAATTAACTAATGATATTCCTAACGTTTCTGAAGAAGCTACCAAAGATCTTGATGAAAACGGAATGATCCGTGTTGGAGCAGAAATCAAACCGGGTGATATTCTTATCGGAAAAATTACTCCAAAAGGAGAAAGTGATCCTACTCCAGAAGAGAAACTATTAAGAGCAATCTTTGGAGATAAAGCAGGAGATGTTAAAGATGCTTCTTTAAAAGCTTCTCCTTCTTTACATGGTGTGGTAATTGATAAAAAATTATTTGCCCGCGCTATAAAAGATAAGAGAAAACGTTCTCAGGATAAAGAAGATATTGAGATTTTAGAAAGATCATACGATACAAAATTCGAATTACTAAAATCTGAATTGGTAGACAAACTATTTGCTATCGTTGGTGGTAAAACTTCTCAGGGAGTTATGAACGACCTAGGAGAAGAAGTGCTTCCTAAAGGTAAAAAGTATACTCAGAAAATGCTTAATAGTGTTGATGATTATGCTCACCTTACTAAAGGAACATGGACTACCGATGATGCTTTAAATAGTATGGTTGCGGATCTTATCCATAACTACAAAATTAAAGAAAATGATTTACAAGGTAATCTTCGAAGAGAGAAATTTACGATCTCTGTAGGAGATGAATTACCTTCTGGAATTATAAAACTTGCTAAAGTTTATATCGCTAAGAAACGTAAGCTAAAAGTAGGTGATAAGATGGCAGGTCGTCACGGTAACAAAGGTATTGTTGCGCGTATTGTAAGAGAAGAAGATATGCCATTCTTAGAAGATGGAACACCAGTAGATATCGTATTAAATCCACTTGGGGTACCATCTCGTATGAACATTGGTCAGATTTATGAAACAGTATTAGGATGGGCCGGACAAAAATTAGGTAGAAAATATGCTACCCCGATTTTTGATGGAGCATCTTTAGATCAGATTAATGAATTTACTGATGAAGCAGGAATTCCAAGATTTGGACATACTTATCTTTATGATGGAGGAACGGGAGATCGTTTCCACCAGCCGGCTACAGTAGGTGTGATTTATATGCTTAAGCTTGGTCACATGGTAGATGATAAGATGCATGCACGTTCTATAGGTCCTTACTCGTTGATTACTCAACAACCACTTGGTGGTAAGGCTCAATTTGGAGGTCAACGTTTTGGAGAGATGGAAGTTTGGGCGCTAGAAGCTTATGGTGCTTCTGCAACCTTACGTGAGATATTGACGGTAAAATCTGATGATGTTATAGGAAGAGCGAAGACATACGAAAGTATTGTTAAAGGCGAACCTATGCCAGAACCAGGATTACCAGAATCTTTTAATGTATTAATGCACGAATTAAAAGGTCTGGGTCTGGATATCAGATTAGAAGAATAGTAAATGCTAATTCGTACCCTGAGCAAAGTCGAAGGGTACGAATGAAACATAAAACTATTCAATTTTAAATTACAATAATTCTTTAGCAACCATATATTATGGCAAGAAATAATGATAAGAATACAGTAAAGAGATTTAATAAAATCTCTATAGGTTTAGCATCTCCTGAGTCAATTTTAGCGGCATCTCAGGGAGAAGTGCTAAAACCCGAAACTATCAATTATCGTACTCACAAACCCGAGCGTGATGGTTTGTTCTGTGAGCGTATTTTTGGACCTGTAAAGGACTTTGAATGTGCTTGTGGTAAATATAAAAGAATTCGTTACAAAGGTATTGTTTGTGATCGATGTGGAGTAGAGGTTACCGAAAAGAAAGTACGAAGAGATCGTGTGGGACATATTAACTTAGTTGTTCCTGTGGCACACATCTGGTATTTCCGTTCTTTACCAAATAAAATAGGATATTTATTAGGACTTCCATCTAAGAAATTAGATATGATTATTTACTACGAACGTTATGTAGTAATTCAACCTGGTATTGCCAAAAATGAAGAAGGCGAAGCTGTTCAGAAAATGGATTTCCTTACAGAAGAAGAGTATTTAAATATTTTAGATAGCCTTCCTCAGGAAAATCTATATCTTGATGATACAGATCCTAATAAATTCATCGCAAAGATGGGAGCAGAGTGTCTTATCGAGATCTTAAGAAGAATTGATCTTGATGCACTATCTTACGAACTAAGACATAAAGCAAATAACGAAACGTCTAAACAACGTAAAACTGAAGCATTAAAACGTCTTCAGGTTGTTGAGTCTTTCCGTGATGCAAATAAAAATAGAGAAAATAATCCAGAATGGATGGTCCTTAAAGTTGTACCAGTAATTCCACCAGAATTACGTCCTTTAGTACCACTTGATGGAGGTCGTTTTGCAACTTCAGATTTAAATGATCTGTACCGTCGTGTGATTATCCGTAATAATCGATTGAAGCGTTTAATGGAAATCAAAGCTCCAGAAGTTATTTTACGTAATGAAAAACGTATGCTTCAGGAGTCTGTAGATTCATTATTTGATAATACACGTAAGGCTTCTGCAGTTAAAACAGATTCTAACAGACCATTAAAATCATTATCCGATTCATTAAAAGGTAAGCAAGGACGTTTCCGTCAGAACTTACTTGGTAAACGTGTGGATTATTCAGCACGTTCTGTGATTGTTGTAGGACCAGAATTGAAATTATTCGAATGTGGTCTTCCAAAGAATATGGCTGCAGAACTTTATAAACCATTTGTAATCAGAAAACTGATCGAACGTGGTATTGTAAAGACAGTAAAATCTGCCAAGAAAATTATAGATAGAAAAGAGCCTGTAGTTTGGGATATCTTAGAGAATGTCTTAAAAGGACATCCGGTATTACTAAACCGTGCTCCTACGCTTCACCGTTTAGGTATTCAGGCTTTTCAGCCTAAACTTATCGAAGGTAAAGCGATACAGTTACACCCTTTGGTTTGTACCGCATTTAATGCCGATTTTGACGGGGATCAAATGGCAGTACACTTACCACTGGGACCAGAAGCAATTTTAGAAGCTCAGTTGTTGATGCTAGCATCACACAATATTCTTAACCCTGCTAACGGATCACCTGTAACGGTTCCTTCTCAGGATATGGTCTTGGGTCTTTATTATATGACCAAGTCTCGTAGATCTACTCCAGAATTAGAAATAAAAGGAGAAGATTTAACGTTCTACTCTCCAGAAGAAGTAGTTATTGCTTATAATGAAAAGAGATTAGATATTAATGCGAATATCAAAGTTCGTACTAATGATATTGAAGAAGGAGAAGTAGTAACTAAAATCATAGAAACTACTACTGGTAGAGTTTTATTTAATGAGAAAGTTCCAGAAAAAGCAGGATATATTAATGAGGTATTGACTAAAAAGTCACTTCGAGATATTATCGGAGGTATTTTGAAAGTAACAAGTGTTCCTGAAACAGCAGAATTCTTGGATGAAATCAAAACCTTAGGATATAATTTTGCTTTCCAGGGAGGATTATCATTTAGTTTAGGAGATATTATTATCCCTAAAGAGAAACATACCATGATTGCTGATGCAAATGCTCAGGTAGACAATATTGTAGCAAACTATAATATGGGTCTTATTACTAATAATGAGCGTTATAATCAGGTAATTGATATTTGGACATCTACAAATGCTGAGTTGACAGAGTTGTCTATGAAGCGTATTCGTGAAGATCAACAAGGATTCAATTCGGTATATATGATGCTTGACTCTGGAGCAAGGGGATCTAAAGAACAGATTCGCCAGTTAACCGGAATGCGTGGATTGATGGCAAAACCGAAGAAAGCGAGTTCTGCTGGTGGAGAAATTATCGAAAACCCAATTCTTTCTAACTTTAAAGAAGGACTTTCTATTCTTGAGTACTTTATTTCTACTCACGGTGCTCGTAAAGGTCTTGCCGATACCGCTCTTAAAACTGCGGATGCTGGATACCTTACACGTCGTTTGGTAGATGTTGCTCAGGATGTTATTGTTAATATAGAAGATTGTGGTACACTTAGAGGTGTAGAGGTAACTCCGTTAAAGAAAAATGAAGAAATTATAGAAGGGCTTGCTGCTAGAATAGTGGGTAGAACTTCATTGCAAGATGTTATTGATCCATTAACTCAAGAAGTATTAGCAGAAGCTGGTGTAGAAATTAATGATGAAGTTGCTAAGATTATTGAGAATTCTCCTGTAGAATCTGTAGAAGTTCGTTCTGCGCTTACTTGTGAAGCAAAGAAAGGAATCTGTGTAAAATGTTATGGTCGTAACCTTGCTACTGGTAAAACAGTACAGCGTGGTGAAGCCGTTGGTGTTGTAGCTGCTCAATCTATTGGAGAGCCTGGTACACAGCTTACATTACGTACATTCCACGTAGGAGGTATTGCAGGTAACATTTCTGAAGAAAACCAATTAAGATCTAAGTTTGCTGGTAAAGCAGAAATAGAAGAACTTAAAACCGTTAAAGGAGAAGATGGAGAAGGTAATGAGATCGATGTAGTAATTTCTCGTACGTCAGAAGTTAAAATTATTGATCCAAAAACTAAGATTGTTTTAAGTACAAACTTAATTCCTTATGGTTCTCAATTATTTATCCAAGATGGAGATAAAATAGATAAAGATCACGTAATCTGTCAGTGGGATCCATATAATGGAGTAATTATCTCTGAATTTGCAGGTAAAGTAAGATATGAAAATATTGAGCAAGGTATTACCTATCAAGTAGAGATTGATGAGCAAACTGGGTTCCAGGAAAAAGTAATTTCTGAATCTCGTGATAAGAAAAAAATACCAACACTACATGTATTAGGAAAAGGAGATGAAGTGTTACGTTCTTATAACTTACCTGTTGGAGCCCACCTTATGGTAGACGATAATGATAAGATTAAGGTAGGTAAAATCCTGGTTAAGATCCCTCGTAAATCTGCCAAAGCTGGTGATATTACAGGAGGTCTTCCAAGAGTAACAGAATTATTCGAAGCACGTAATCCTTCTAACCCTGCTGTGGTTAGTGAAATCGATGGTGTAGTATCATTTGGAAAAATCAAACGTGGTAATCGAGAGATTATCGTAGAATCCAGAATAGGAGAAATTAAAAAGTACCTTGTAAAACTTTCTAATCAAATTCTTGTTCAGGAAAATGATTATGTTCGTGCAGGAATGCCATTATCAGATGGATCTACTACACCAGAAGATATTCTTAAAATCAAAGGCCCTTCTGCAGTACAGCAGTATTTGGTTAATGAAGTACAAGAAGTATATCGATTACAGGGTGTGAAAATTAATGATAAGCATTTTGAAGTAGTAGTACGTCAAATGATGCGTAAAGTAAGAATCCAGGATCCGGGAGATACAATTTTCCTTGAGAATCAGCTAGTACACAAATCTGATTTTATCGAAGAAAATGATCAAATCTTCGGAATGAAAGTTGTTGAAGATTCGGGAGATAGTGAAAACCTTAAAGAAGGACAGATTATTTCTCCTCGTGATTTAAGAGATGAAAATTCTGCTTTGCGTAGAGATGATAAAAACTTAGTTACTGCAAGAGACGTTTCTCCTGCTACAGCGACTCCAATACTGCAAGGTATTACAAGAGCTTCGCTACAAACCAAGTCATTTATCTCTGCGGCGTCATTCCAGGAAACAACAAAAGTGTTAAACGAAGCTGCGGTAAGCGGTAAAATTGATAGCCTTGAAGGTCTTAAAGAAAATGTGATTGTTGGACATAGAATACCAGCAGGAACAGGAATGAGAGACTATGAAAGTATCATTGTTGGTTCAAACGAAGAGTTTGAAGAACGAATGGAACAGCGACAAGAAGTTAATTATAACTAATATAAATAGCCTGCCTTTTTAGGCAGGCTTTTTTTTGATCAAACGATTCTAAAATAAAATTAGATATGGCAGATAATAAAAATCAGAAACAAAATCAATTAAATATAGAACTAGATGAAGATGTTGCAGATGGGACATATAGTAACCTTGCAATTATTAATCATTCTGTTTCCGAATTTGTAGTTGATTTTGTAAACATTATGCCAGGTAGACCGAAAAGTAAGGTGAAAAGTAGAATTATTCTAACTCCACAGCATGCCAAAAGATTATTAAAAGCTCTTAGTGACAATGTAAATCGATTTGAAGCTGCTCATGGAGAAATTAAAGATTATGAACAAACACCAATCCCTATGAATTTCGGCCCTACGGGAGAGGCTTAGATAAGAAATATCATAAAAAAACCGACCTAAGTACTATATTTATGTAGTACTTAGGTCGGTTTTTTATTATACAAGTTTTAGGTTTCTTCATCTAAGTAAAAATAAATGCAACACATAGATAAAGTATTGGATGCTAATAAGGTTCTGGTTATTTTTTTTGATATTCTAGCAAAATAAAGATCACTTTGATTTTAAATATTGTATCTATAACTAGTAGAGTTTTAAAGAGCTGATACATAAACTTATATGGACCTAAAATATATAAAATAACTATTGGCAGTTATATTTTTGCGGTAAAACAGTAATTGACTTAAAGAAAAATCTGCTAAATTTACATAAGAGATATCTAAAATAAATCTTAAAAATAGAAGCTACAAGGTTTATTATAGAGCTCATTACTCACATTTGTCAAATAAATTTATATAGTTCACGAGTAATTAAAAGTGTTTTAGAAGAATTTATAACAATTCTTGATTTTGATTTACCCTAATCAAATGTATTAATCAATTTATAACCTCAAAAATTGATTTATATGATGAAAAAAACACATATATGGTGATCATAAAATATGATTTTGACACGACTTCTGTTGCTAGTCTTATTTGTTATTAATATATCTTTTGCTTATGCACAAGAAGATAGCCCTTGGGTAGTAGGCTTAGGGCTAAATGTTGTTGACAATTCTGGAAGTCGTTTTGATGAATTACTCAATATTGAAGATAATTGGAATCTATCACGTCTATTAAAAGTTACGGTAGAAAAGAGATTCAAATATGATTACGGAGTTGAACTATCGACATCAATCAATCAATTTAAGAGAGGTAAAAAAATAAATAGTGTTTTTAGTGTAGAAACTATCAATTATTTTGCAATTGACCTAATGGCTAAAAATTATACCTCTAACTATTGGAGCGATCCTAGACATGCAGGGTATACTGGATATTTGATAGGAGGATGGGGGGGGAATTTTTTTAATGAAGTTGTTAATAATACAATAAATATAGGTCTGGGGTTAAACATTAGACTTGGGGTATATATGTGGCTTAATTTTCAAACATTAGGAAAATTCTCTATAGATAATAATTCCCCAGGAAATGCAAATCATTTGCAACATTCTATTTCGGTTGTAATGTGGTTATAAATGAGTTGATATAATTAAAATATAGTATATGAAACCAAACTATTATGTACATGAAACTGCTGTAATAGATAATGGATGCGATATTGGTAAGGATACCAAAATATGGCATTTTTCTCATATTATGACCGATTGTAATATAGGTAAACATTGCAATATTGGTCAAAACGTAGTGATCTCTCCACAAGTTATTATAGGAGATAATGTGAAAATACAGAATAATGTATCTGTATATACAGGTGTTACTTGTGAAGATGATGTGTTTCTGGGGCCATCTTGTGTATTTACCAACGTTGTAAACCCAAGAAGTGGAGTAAATAGAAGAGGGCAATATAGCAAAACAAACGTAGGTAAAGGAGCAACAATCGGTGCAAATGCAACCATAGTTTGTGGTCATGATATTGGCGCATACGCTTTTATCGGTGCAGGAGCCGTTGTAACCAAGAATATAAAACCATATGCACTTGTGGTAGGAAATCCAGCTAAACAAATTGGCTGGATGAGCGAGTATGGTCATCGTTTAGAGTTCGATAAAGAAGGCATTGCTATTTGCCCCGAAAGCAATGAAATATATAAATTAGATAATCAACAAGTTTTTAAAACACAACCTGTCAAAAAGGAATTTTGATTCCTACTATACCCCATTCTGTAGTATCAGATACGTGATTGAATCTCTTAAAGTGTAATTAAAAAAGACATGATGATGAAAAAAAACTTTGCATTGATTGGCGCAGCAGGTTATGTAGCTCCAAAGCACCTTAAAGCTATTAAAGAAACAGATAATAACCTTCTGGCTGCATTAGATAAATTTGATAGTGTAGGAGTATTGGATAGTTATTTCCCAGATACCGATTTTTTTGTAGAATTTGAACGTTTCGACAGACATCTCGAAAAACTTAAAAGAAGAAAAGGAATTATATTAGATTATGTAAGTATTTGTACTCCAAATTATTTACACGATGCGCATATAAGAATGGCACTTCGCAGAGGAGCTAATGCAATCTGCGAAAAACCTCTCGTTTTGAATCCCTGGAATATAGAGCCTCTCATTGAAATTGAGGCAGAATGTGAGAGAAAAGTAAATACAATCTTGCAGTTGCGATTACACCACAGTATAGTAGCTCTTAAAAAAATGGTTGATGAAGGACCCAAAGATAAAATATATGATATAGACCTTACCTACCTTACCTCTAGAGGTAGTTGGTATAATAGCTCCTGGAAAGGAGAAATCGGTAAATCGGGAGGAATAGCAACTAATATAGGAGTTCATTTTTTTGATATGCTACTTTGGATATTTGGAGGAGCAACAGAGAACATTGTACACAAACATGATCTTTATAATGCCTCTGGATATTTAGAACTAGAAAAAGCACGTGTAAGATGGTTTCTATCTATAGATTATGAAAATATACCTGAGTCTGTTAAAATGAAAAACCAAAGAACATATCGTTCTATCCTCGTTGATGGAAAAGAAATTGAGTTTAGCTCTGGCTTTACAGAATTACATACCAAAAGTTATATAGAAATTCTAAAAAATAATGGTTTTGGATTGGTCGATGCAAAACCGTCTATACAATTAGTACATGATATTAGAAACGCAGAATTAAGCCCGTTAAGAGGAGAATATCACCCTTTTCTAAACAGGTCGAAAAAAGTACAGTATACCTAATTTTTCAGTACAAGATTTGGCTTTGAAATTTGGTTACTTTAAATAAAAACAACTACTCGTGAGTATTTTGAAAAGAAAAACAACTATTGGATTAGTGTGGAGTAGTATTGATAAGTTTTCGACGCTAATGATACAATTCATTTTAGGTATTGTATTAGCAAGAATACTTATGCCAGAAGACTACGGCCTTATCGGAATGATAGCTATTTTTCTTGCAATATCTCAGTCCTTAGTAGATAGTGGGTTTTTTACTGCATTGGTACAGAAAAAAAATGTAAACAATAATGACTACTCTACAATATTTTTCTTTAATATCATTGTAGGTTTTATGCTATATGGCATTTTATTTATTGGATCTGGTTTTATAGGAGATTTCTATGAAACACCAATACTAGTTGATATTATAAAGGTTATTGGGATCAATATTATAATTGTATCCACTACCATTGTTCACAGAGCATTTCTTACCACTAAAATTGATTTTAAAACATTGGCTATAATCAATATTGTGTCTGCACTACTAGGGGGGATTGTTGGGATTTACCTGGCAGTTAATGGATATGGCGTCTGGACTTTAGTATACCAAACTATTGTGAGAAGTCTATCAATTGCGATTTTATTCTGGGTCTTAAATCAATGGAAACCTAGTTTGATTTTTGATAAAGAATCTTTTAAGACCCTTTTTGGATTTGGCTCTAAACTAATGATTTCTGGATTACTTAAGATATTTTTTAAGAATATTTACCTTATTATAATTGGTAAAATCTATAAAGCAGAAGAACTAGGATATTTTACCAGAGCTACTTTATTTAAACAAATTCCAGAAACTCTGGTAACCACGATTCTTCAAAGTGTTACTTTTCCTGTTCTAGTAAAAGTTATTGATGAGGACTCAAAGGTTAAGAACCTTTTAGAGCGAAGTGTTAAACTTACTGGCTTCCTATTATTTCCTATCATTACTGTACTTATATTTTATGCCAAACCAATTATTTTGGTTTTAATCACTAGTAAATGGTTACCAACTGTTGTTTTACTTCAGATATTATCATTAGAAATTATTTTTCATCCGTTGCAGTATATCAATCTTAATTTTCTGAATGCCAAAGGAAGGTCTGATTTATTCTTAAAATTAGAACTCATAAAAAATGTGCTCACTATTGCTGCAATCCTGGTGACCTATAAGTTTGGATTGATTCCGTTAAGTATTGGATATATTTTAGTTTCTTTTTTAGGGTTTTTTATTAACTCATATTATACCAAAAAGTATATTAATTATTCAGGTTTTGACCAATTAGTAGATCTTTTTCCATACCTGTTAGTTAGTACGGTAGCTACAGGAATAGGTTTTTTTATTAGTGGAATATTTAGTAGCTATTTAATTCAACTCATCATAGGAGTAGGAATAAGTTTAGGGATATACTATGTACTATCCTATATATTGAAGTTTAAAGAATTGATTGAAATTCAGAACCTTATTACTAGCAAGATAAGGACAAAATAATATTTAAAAGTCTAAAGAGATGAAACAAATCATAAAAAAAATAATATCGGGAATACTCAATGGTATTATGACTTTGATTCCGGGAAAAACCCGTAAAGCATCTTTTTTAGGATGGATTAGTAGGATACTTGAAGATTCTAACAATCAAGTAGAATATGATGCAGATTATGATATGTATTGGTTAAAAAATAGAGAACAATATCTTTACCTGGTACAGCAACCATATTTCAATTTTAGTAAGAAGAAACTTTATCGAAGTATTGAACGGATAGCTTGTCAATATTATACGCCTAAAAAAGGAGATGTAATTGTTGATATTGGCGCCGGGATAGGGACAGAAACGTTATTTTTTGACGAAAAAACAGAAAATGAAGGTAGAATATATTCTATCGAAGCCAGTAGAGCAAGTCATCAAAAACTTGTAGAATTATGTGCTAAAAACCAAATTAAAACTTCCGAAAATTTAAACCTGGCTATTACCGATAGTAATCAAAAATTATGGATTGAAGAATCTAATAATTATCAAGTTGATTACATAAATAAAGAATCCAAAGGTGTAGAAGTAGATGGGATCACATTAGATCATTTTGTAGAAAAAAAGAATATAACAAACATTGATTTTCTTAAGGTTAATATAGAAGGATCCGAACTACAAATGATAGAAGGAATGGAAAATGCAATCAAGATTACTAAAAATGTTGCTATCTCCTGTCATGATTTTCTTTTTGATGATGACCGACAGATTAAGATTAAAATGTCAAAATTCTTAAAAGCTAATAATTTTCAGGTTTCCTATAATCAAACGGGACATCAGATAATAGACAGCTGGATATATGGAAAACAACTATAGATGAAAATTGTACATGTCATATCATCTCTGGATATCGGAGGAGCAGAAAATTTTGTTGTTCAACTTGCTAATGAACAATCAAAATCAAATGATGTATCCATCATTGCTCTAAAAATTACAGACCCGAATAAGAACTATATTGATAAAATAAAAAAAGAAATTCATCTATACCAATTGGGCTGGACCAAAAAGTATAGTATAAAACAATTTATTAATCTATATATTCTCCTTGGTAGATTAGCTCCTAAAACCATTTTTGTACACTTACATAATCCGTTATACTATATCTACGGGATCTCAATATTAAAACCCAAAATATCTTATATACATACCATTCATAGTAGTTTCGAGAATTGGAAATTAGTACTTGGGTATTTAAATAAACTTCGTTTTTTAAACAATAGAATTTTACATGTATGTGTCGCCCCAACTATTTATAAGGATCTCAAGAAAAGTTTACCAAAACTAAAGTCAACAGTTATACCCAACGGAATAAAAAGCCATAACCCAGAAAGAGCAGCAAGCGAAATAAAAACATTTTGGAATAGTTTCTCAATACAACCGCAAAAAGGACAGCGTTTTCTGGCAATAGGAAATATAAACCGTCATAAAAATTATAAACTACTATCCTTAAGTTTTGGAGAAGTGTATACTAAGTATCCTGATGCTATGTGTATTCAGATAGGGCGCGAGACAGATATGATTCTGGTTGATGAACTTAAGAGAATTAATACCCCTAATGTATTCTTAGCAGGACCAAAAAAAAATGCAGCAGACTTTTTACTGGATGCAGACGCCTTGATTGTAAGCTCTGCCCAGGAAGGTATGCCTATTGTAATTCTAGAAGCTTTATCAATGGGTGTTCCAATAATTAGTACTCCTGCAGGAGGAATCAAAGATATTATTATAGATGGTTATAATGGATTTCTTATCGATGATTTTGAAGTACCCTCATTAACATCAGCGATTCTAAAATTTATTGAATTATCACAAGCGAATAAAAAAATAATGGCAGCTAATGCTAAATCGTGTTTTGAGGACTGCTATGAAATACAAAAGGTAAATCAATCCTATCAAAGTAAATCAGCATAATGTACTGGACAAAGAGAAATACTAATGTTATCATGTTTTTTACAGTAGGAATACTGTTACTTCATGTAGTGATATTTCCAGATTACATTATGCCATTACCAATTCTATTTGCAGGCTTCGGAACCATTATCCTTTTTGTTACAGGGTTACAATATTATTCTCAATCTTGGGAAAAAAAAGACAATTTTATACAAAGAATCTTTCTGCACAGTTTTATATATCGTCTCATTTCAATTGGAGTTCTATATATCCTTACAATGCTCTATGATCCAGCAAACTTACCAATGGAAATAGCAGCATCAGATTCCTGGAACTACCATTATTCTGGATCAATAGTAGCAGATGCAATAGAAGACGGAAGACACATATTTGGCGTTTTATCTGGCTTTTGGAAAAACGAATCTGATTATGGATTCTCTATTATTATCGGTTTTTTCTATTTCATTTTTGGAAAGAATATTTTGATTATAAAAATTTTCAATGCCCTGCTGGGGAGTATCACGGTTATAAGAATATATCAAATAACCAGGATTTCTTATGATGAAAAAAGAGCTCGTATGGCAGGAATTATTACGATGTTAATGCCAGCATTGTTATGGTTTACAGGTTTTTTGTTAAAAGAAACATTTATGATATTTCTGATTGCAAATATTGCTTATCTAACCCAATTAATCATCATACAGAGAAAATTTAGAGTCTTATATTCATTACTTATTCTACTTCATTTTGGGATACTTTTTTATTTCAGAGTAATATTAGCTCCGTTACTCATCTTTTGCGTACTAATACAGATTTTGTTTTATAAGACGTCTAATAAAAATTATAAAATGTCGGCTGTATTTATTTCAATACTATTTATTGCCGGAAGTTTTTTTGTAATGAAAAAATTAGGAATGGATAAGCATGTAGAAATAGCAATAGAAGCAAGTAAAGATCAATTTGGGAATGAGTTAAGTAATACTTCTAAACAGAGAGGAATAAGCTATACAGCTGCTCTTGTAAGTCCACTTTTAATTGCTGGTGCGATTATTACTCCTTTTCCTTCATTATTAGATTTTGAAGCAGCACAATTAGGGATTTATTCCCATTTTCAAAACGAAATTGTACGAAACTGCCTATACTTTTTTGTATTTCTGGGATTGTATAATGCTTATAAAACCAAAAATAGAAGAGTCATTTTTGTTGGCGGATTTGCTATACTATATATTATAATTCTTGCAATATCCGGAATATCATTTCAGGATCGATTTCAAATACTATCACTGCCATTTTTAATCATTTTTATGGCAGATGGTATTGCTACAAAATATCCCAAACGTAATCAGCATTGGTTAAGCTATCTAACATTCATTTTTGCAGCAATATTGATGTGGAATTTATTTAAACTATCAAATCGTGGACTATTATAAACAGGAAAAGCTATGAGTGACTTTATACTACTTCATAAAAAGCAGATATCTAAATCAGAGAAAAAAAAATTACTCAGGTTAACCTCTAACTGGTATTTGACATTTACTGGTACGAACTATTTTGAATATAATATTGGAAAGTTTAAAGTAATAGTTGTTGGTGATTATATAGGTTCTGTCGAAGAAGTTTTTAGTGTTAATGATTATGAGATTGCTAAGCTTAAAGGACATTTTTATGCCATTGTAGCCAAAGAGAATTCTATAAAAGTATACAATAGTTTTTTTAGCATGCTACCAATTTATTATACAGAGAATGATTGCCTAATATCATCATCATTACAGTTAATTAAAGAATATCTTACTACAAAACCAGAAATAGATAAAAAGTTTATTCTCGAAAACCTTTTGTTTAACTATGGTTTTTTTAACAGAACGCTATATAAAAACATCAATTTACTTCCTTGTCATTCTTTTATTACTTTAAAGAATGATAAAATTACTGTTACCAAACATTTTGATATTTCCAGCTTGTTTGTTCCGTATCCAAAAGGAGGTAAAAAAACGGTAGATCAGTTAAGTAATCTATTTATAGAGACTGCAAAACAATATTTTCCGAAAGAAGAATTTGATATTGCATTTACAAGTGGTTTTGATGGAAGAACATTAGTTAGTTGTGCCACATATCACCAGCAAAAATTTAATACATTTTCTTTTGGTAAGCCAGAAAATGATGATGTAAGTATCCCTTTGGCTAATGCTAAAACTTTAAAAATACCATATCAATATTTTGACCTTGGGGCTACTCAATATATATCATCAGAGTATTACCAAAATGCACTAGAATATACCACATCGGGTTATCTGGGAAATGGACTTTTATATCCTCATTTTTTATATAGTACAAAAAAGATTTCAGAAAACTCGAAATATTTATTGTCTGGAGCAGGAGGAAGCGAATTGTTTAGAGCATTACACTCGGCCGGTGCCGTCACTTCAGAAACATTAACAAATGTCTTTAAAATACAAAACGAAGAAGAATTAGTAGAAATTATAAAAAATGCAGAACCTCTTCGCGTTTTAAATACATCTGCATTTACTGTAGAGCTAGATGAACTTACTCAAGAAATTATAGAATACAAAAAGTCTCTTCCTCAAAATATAACAAGGAATCAACAATTTTACATTTTTGTATTCGAAGAGATCTTTAGAAAATTCTTTGGGCAGTGGATTACACTACAGCAAAAATACATTTCGGTTAGAACACCATTTCTTGATTATAATTTTGTGAAAACATTACTTACTACAAAGTATGGAGGAGCTAATAATGACTTTTTTACAGATAACCCTATAAAAAGGATGAAAGGTCAATACCTGTATACAGATATCATAAAGAAGACTAATCAACAGATTTATACCCAGGTAACAGGAAAGGGGTATCGTCCTATAGACGTAAGAGACCTTAAGTATATTCATAATATTATTCTTCCGTTTTTGAAGAAAAAATTACTTAAAAAAGTTACAAAAACCAATTTAGACAATCTGGGTATTATTTCTGGAGTCAAAGCAAATGAGAAAGAATTACGCTTGACCATAAATAGTGATCAATTACTTTTTAATAGTAAACGATTAAATACCATGTTTACCGATTTATCTCCATATACACCAGAAAAATATCGAGATACATTATTAATGTCTTTGTCGATACTACACAATATGTCTAATCATTCTATTTCATCAAAAATAAATACCTATGAAGTCTATAATAGCATTAATGGATTATAAAACAAAATTTGGATCTAAACATTTTGATACTCCTTATCGTAGTGGGATGGATAAAGATAAGTTATCCGACTATTTTAATGATATGGGATTTCGGTTGGCGTATACCTATTTCAATGAAATTAACCTAAGTGAAGGTACTTTTAAAGGCAAAGATGTGATTTATACATCTTCAGAAGATATTGGGTATAAGTATAAGTCTTACATAGAAGATGTGATATATGCCTTAGAGTTATCTGGTGCGAATGTAATTCCTGCATACAAACACTTAAGAGCTAATAATAATAAAGTTTTTATGGAGCTTATGAGGCAATTCGAAGACTTGACAAATAATATTAATGCACAAGCCTATGGCTCTATGAAAGATCTTTTGATGCATTTGGATAAGGTTACCTACCCTGTTGTTTTTAAAACTTCTGAAGGTGCTTCGGGAACGGGAGTTTGTTTAATAAAATCTGAAAAAGAATTAATCACAAAAGTCAAACAAATAAATCAACGTAATTATCGTAGTGATTTAAGAGACTATGGAAGATCTCTCAAACATGAAGGATACATAAGAGAATCTCTATATAGGCAAAAATTTATACTACAAGATTTTATACCAAATCTGCAGAATGATTGGAAGATTTACATTTTTGGAGAAAAACTATATGTATTTAAAAGGCCATTATTGAAAGGACGTGGTATTAAAGCCAGTGGTGGTGGATATGATAATTATTTCTACGGATTAGAAGCCGAAGCGCCCGATGGCCTTTTTGATTTTGCGCAAGAAATCTATATAAAAATGAATGTCCCTCATATCTCGATTGATATCGTATTTGATGGGAGCGAATTTTATCTGATAGAGTTTCAATCCCTGTATTTTGGTACAGCTGGGATTCCTTATTCTGAAGGGTATTTTACTCATAAAAATGATGACTGGGAATTTGTAACCAAAAAACTAGAGGTAGAGAAAGTATATGCAGATAGTATCGTGCAATATTTAGAAAAAAAGAATGTGAAAAAAACAGAACCGATATATCACAGCTAATCATTAAACAATAATCCTTTTAATGAAAATGGATGTACTTTTTGTAAGTAGCGGAAATACAAAGAATGGAATATCTCCTATTGTTTTTAATCAAGGTAATTCTCTGATTAAGCTAGGGCATGATGTTTCTTTCTTTACAATCAAAGGTAAAGGGTTTAGTGGATATCTAAAACATATTTTTATACTAAGAAAATTTCTGAAACACCATTCTTATGACATTATTCATGCTCATTACTCTCTTAGCGCCATAGTTGCAGCTTTGGCAGGAGGAAAACCATTAATAGTCTCTCTAATGGGGAGTGATGTAAAAGCTTCTTTTTTGCTAAAATATCTGATCAGAATATTTAATTTCTTTTTCTGGAATAAGATTATCGTAAAATCTCTGGATATGAAAACGTCATCTGGTATTAAAACGGTAAATGTTTTACCTAATGGGGTAGATTTTAAAAAATTCAGACCGTTTTCTAAAAAAGAAGCCTTCGAAATTACACAATGGGATCCTAATAAGCGACACATCCTTTTTGCCGCAAATCCCAAAAGAAAAGTAAAAAATTATCAGTTGGCAAAAAGCGCTTTTGAATTACTTGATTATAAGGATATAGAATTGCAATCACTTATCGATATTCCTAATACACAAATGCCTGCTTATTTTAATGCAGCAGATGTAATTATTCTTACCAGTTTTTGGGAGGGATCTCCCAATGTAATTAAAGAAGCTATGGCCTGTAATTGTAAAATTGTAGCTGTTAATGTAGGAGATATAAAAGAGACTATTAGAAATACGCCAGGATGCTTTGTTACGGATTTTAATAAAACCGATATAGCTAATAAAATTGATAAAGCATTACAATATCCAAAAAAGACAGAAGGTAGAATTCATATTTCTCACCTGGATTCTGAAGTTATCGCTCCTAAACTAATATCCATTTATAAAGAAACTTTATAATGACTAAAACACTCACCATACATACAAGTACCAGTGGGATAAACCCAGAGGAATTAGAAGTGCTTTTAGAAAACGATTCTGCAAGTTTTTTTCAAACACCAGAAGCACTTTCCTTTTTTATCACTGCTGGGTATGAGACTTTTGCTTTTGCCATAGAGTATGACAAAAAAATTACTGCATTTGTTTCTGGAATCGTTCAAAAAGAAAATGGAATTAAATCCTCTTTTACCCGTAGAGCAACCATTTTTGGAGGCCCCGTTTTTTCTAAAGAAGTAGAAGAAGATCATGTTGTAGAATTGTTTAAAACGGTGATTAAACATTTAAAACATAAAGTAATTTATATCGAAACTCGTAATCTTAATGATTATAACCAATATAAAAATGCTCTTAATACAATAGGTTTTGAGTATCATCCTCATTTAAATTTTCATGTTGCATGCGATACCGAAGAAAAAGTAAAGCAAAGAATTAGCAGTAGTAAACTAAGGCAAGTTAAAAAAAGTTTAAAAGAAGGTGCGGTAGTACGAGAAGCCAAACATCAATCAGAGATAGAGGCATACTATGAAATTCTTAATGATCTATATAAAACAAAAGTAAAAACACCACTTCCAAAATTATATTTCTTTATCACTTTGTGGAGCCAGAGAGTAGCAAAATTTCTTTTGGTTTTTTATAAAGATGAAGTTGTTGGAGGCATTGTTTTTCCAATTTTTAGAGATAAAGCAATTTATGAATGGTATGTATGTGGTAAGGATAGAACATATAAGAATATATATCCCAGCATTCTCGCTACGTGGTCGGCTATGCTATATGCATGCAAAAATAACATTAGGAGATTTGATTTTATGGGAGCAGGAAAACCCGAAGAAGATTATGGAGTAAGAGAATTTAAATCAAAATTTGGAGGAGATTTAGTAGAGCATGGCAGGTTTATTTATGTAGCTAATCCATTTTTGTATAGCTTGGGTAAAAAAGCAGTTAAAATATTGAAAAACAGCTGATAAAAAATAAAAACTAGATATATGAAGATCCTTATCGATATTGGGCATCCAGGTCATGTTCATTTGTTTAAAAATTTTGCATTAGAGATGCAAAAAAAAGGACATGAATTTCTTTTTACATGCCGTGAAAAAGAATTTGAGATCGAGCTATTAAAAGCTGCTGGGCTTCGCTTTATTTCATTCGGCAAAAAATATAATACCACTATTGGAAAAATATTTGGCTTAGTAAAGTTCGATATTATGGAAATTCTTCATGGGTTGAGGTTTCGTCCTGATATTTTGATGAGTCATGGCTCTCCTTATGCGGCTCATGCATCGGCTATATTAGGAAAACCACATATATCGATGGAGGATACAGGAAATATGGAACAAGTACGTTTATATTTACCTTTTACAAATAGTGTTTTAACATCTAATGCATTTCATAAAGATTTGGGAGATAGACAAATATGGTATAATGGATACCATGAATTAGCCTACCTGCATCCTAATAGATTTGTTGCAGACCCAGGTATTTATGATATTCTAAAAATTAACCCTGATACTAAATATATAATACTCAGATTTGTATCCTGGAATGCAAGTCATGACGTAAATCAATCTGGATTATCTATACAAGAAAAACGAGAACTAATAGATTACTTAGAAAAGAAATATACCGTTTTTATCTCTTCTGAAGGAAAATTACCAGATGAGTTCAAAAAATATCAAATAAGGATACCACCAGAAGAAATGCATAATGTTTTGGCATATGCTTGTATGTTTATTGGAGAAGGAGCAACAATGGCCTCAGAATCTGCCGTACTTGGTACACCAGCATTATATATAAATAGCATCATGGCGGGAACCATTAAGGAACAAGAAAAATATGGATTACTGTTTAGTTTTAAAAATGGAGAAGGTGTACTGTCTAAAATTAAAGAACTTGATGAAATCCCTGATTTGAAAGAAGTTTTTAAAAAAAGACTAGAGAAATTATTAAAAGATAAAATTGATGTTACCTCCTTTATGGTATGGTTTGTAGAAAATTATCCTCAAAGCAAAAAAGCTATAATAGACAATCCAAAAATACAACTTGAGTATAAATGATAGATTTTACCGTACAGCGATATAGAGAATTGTTACGAGCATTAATGAACAACGGCTATCAATTTCAAACTTTTGCAGAATTCATAGCAAAACCAGGAAAAAAAAGCATTGTTCTAAGGCATGATGTAGATTTATTACCAAAGAATTCATTAGCTTTTGCAAAGCTTCAGGCTTCAAAAGGAATTAGGGGAACTTATTATTTTAGAGCCGTTCCAGAAAGCTGGAATGAAAAAATAATCCTTAAAATTGCAGAACTCGGTCATGAAATAGGATATCACTATGAATGCTTAACAACTACAAAAGGTGATTTAGAGGCAGGAATTCAGGATTTTAGAAATAATCTTTTTGCACTAAGAGAACTTGCGCTCGTATCTACTATTTGTATGCATGGTTCACCATTGTCTAAATATGATTCTAAAGACCTGTGGAAAACATACCGGTATCAGGATTTTGATATTGTTGGAGAACCTTATTTTGATATAGATTATGATAAAGTATATTATTTAACAGATACCGGAAGAAAATGGGATGGACATAAAACCAGTGTAAGAGATAGAGTAAATACTAGATTTACTAAGACTTTTCATAGCACTCCCGAAATTATTGAAGCACTAAAAAATGCAGCATTTCCTAACCAGGTTATGTTTACATTTCACCCTCAACGATGGAATGATAATATCATAAAATGGAGTAAGGAATTAGTGTTACAAAATGTAAAAAACGTAGTTAAGAAGCATTTTTATGTAAAAAATAACCTATGATTTTTAATTCGATCGATTTTGCATTGTTTATACCTATCGTATTTGTCTTGTACTGGTTTGTATTCAATAAAAATTTAAGAATACAGAACTTTCTTATTGTTATCGCAAGTTATGTCTTTTATGGCTGGTGGGACTGGAGGTTTTTATCTTTAATTTTTTTTAGTAGCATTGTTGATTATTCTGTTGGATTGGGTTTAAAAAAATACAAAGAAACGTCTAAACGAAAACTGTTATTATGGACAAGTATTTTAGTCAATCTTGGGTTTTTAGGTTTTTTTAAATATTATAATTTTTTCCTGGATAACTTTGTCACAGCCTTTACTTTTTTGGGAGTCGAAATTAAAGGCAATTCACTTCACATTATTCTTCCAGTCGGAATTAGTTTTTATACTTTTCAAACTCTAAGCTATACCATCGATGTGTATAAATACAAATTAGAGCCTACAAAATCTTTTATTGCATTTTCTGCTTTTGTTGCTTTTTTTCCTCAGCTGGTTGCAGGGCCAATAGAAAGAGCTACTAATCTCTTACCACAATTTTATAAAAAGAGAAGTTTTAACTACGATAAAGCTACCGATGGTTTACGACAGATTTTATGGGGGCTATTTAAAAAGGTTGTTATTGCCGATACTTGCGCGGGATATGCAAATACAATATTTAACGATTCAGAAATGTTTTCGGGTAGTACCTTAGTCATGGGAGCTTTATTTTTTACATTTCAGATTTATGGAGATTTTTCTGGATACTCAGATATTGCTATTGGTACTTCTCGGTTATTTGGGTTTAATCTTAACCGTAATTTTGCGTATCCTTATTTTTCTAGAGATATTGCCGAGTTTTGGAGACGGTGGCATATTTCGTTATCTACTTGGTTTAGAGATTATCTGTACATCCCGTTAGGAGGAAGTAGAGGAGGAAGTTGGGTGAAAATAAGAAACACATTTATTATTTTTCTTGTTAGCGGATTTTGGCATGGTGCCAATTGGACATTCATTATTTGGGGAGGATTAAATGCTATATATTTTCTTCCACTTCTTTTATTGAACAAGAACCGTTCAAATCTTAATGTTGTAGCTTCAAATAGTGTTCTCCCTTCGTTTCGTGAATTAATAAACATCCTTATCACTTTTGGACTTACTGTTTTCGCCTGGATTTTTTTTAGAGCAGAAAGCGTAACGCATGCCTTTAGTTATATAAATGAAATTTTTTCTTCGTCATTGTTTAAATACCCAGAAATATTCCCTAAAAAAGTAGTGTTGCTTATTGTCATGTTTATGGGGCTGGAGTGGTTAGGTCGTAAAAACGAATTTGCAATAGAAAATATTGATTATAGGTTCCCTGTTCCTGTTAGGTGGGCAAGTTATCTTATGCTAATCGGAATGATATTTTATTACTCAGGAAAAGTACAACAATTCATTTATTTTCAATTTTAACATGAAAAAGTTTATCATAAAAAGTTATCTGTTTTTTGGTTTAATTGTACTATTAGCTTGCACTTTATTTTTGTTTGAAGAAAGCCATGAGAGTACAACAGAATACCTAGCTTCGATGACAGATAAACATCAAAGAATAAAAGATATAAAGAGACAAAAAATGATACTTGCTGGAGGCTCTAATCTAGTATTCGGAATAGATAGTCAACAAATAGAAAACGAATTTAATATTCCTGTAATTAATTTAGGGTTGCATGCTAAATTAGGATTGGCGTTTATTTTAAATGAATTAAAAGATGTTGCAAAGCCTAAAGATATCATCGTTTTATCTATAGAACATTTAATGACTGTAGAGGGAGATCGAGAATTACAAACGATGACTTCGTACTATAATCCATTTGCATACAAATATTACCATCAAAAGGAAAACAACTGGAGTACTCAAGTTAAAATGAAACTTGATAATCACCATATGCTGTTTAAAAAAATAATTTCGAATACCATCGAAAAAGCTAAAAATGATCCTGTTTATACTAGAAATGGCCTAAATAAATATGGAGATGGGGTAAATCATTTGGGATTAATACAAAAAGATAAACTAGGGAGTAAGTCGATTATAAAAGATAATAAAGATGAAGAAATTAGAGTACTAAATGACTTTTATTCTTTCGCTAAAGAAAAAGGAATAGAAGTTGTTTTTTCTTATGGAGCATATGAAATATCTGAGTATGAAAAAAACATGAATGCACTTAAAAAGGTGCACGAAAAAATGAAACAAAATTTAAATATAGAAATGATAATGAATATAGACGATTTTGTATATCCGACCTCATATTTTTACGATAGCGTTTATCATCTAAACCAAAAAGGTCGATCGATTCATACAAAAAAAATGATTCAAAAATTAAAATCCAGTAGAGTACTAAAAAACATCTGATTTTATATCATTTTCTTTTAAAAATACTGTGCTATAATAGATTTTTAAACGATGTAGAATTGTTATGTTTTAGCTCAAAAACAAGTAACAAGAATACTTCTTTAAATTCTTTTGCCTCTTATTTTTGTTGTTTTGTCGATATTTAATTGGTTTTTAACAAAAAGTGTAAGTTTTTTTGTTAAGATTAACTTTTTTTCCTGTTAAAATTTCTTTTTTTTCTCGGTTTTTACAGGTAAAAATCTATGAAACAGGAGTTTAGCATAACTATTTTGCGGTAAACCCGTTACTGATTTTACTCTTCTTGTAGTATCTTTAAACTGTTAACCAAATCTAAATATCTATGCTACTAAAACATAGTTTTCTGAAAACAAAATCACTTGTTTTCAGTTCATCCGGTTGTTTGTTTTTTGCTTCATCTTCATTCTCTAAATTTAGTGTTGAAGTATGATGATCAGAACTATTAGTGCTGAAGCTTATACTATTTTAGATAAGAAGAATAAAGACCTTACTGATTCTATTTCTTCTGGCACTAAACCTTATGCGTTAAGGGGTAAAAGTAAGGTTGCAATCGAAAAAATGATTACCAGGAAATTGGGTAATGATGCTTGTGATTTTATAAGTAGTCATCTGCAGGAATTTAGGTTGTTTGATGTGTTGCTTTGTGATACCAGGGATAAAAATAATATTGAGACGTATCAAAAAGAATCATTTCAGGCGATTGTAAATCTACAAGAAGTTAACCATTACAGGCGAATTAATAAATTTCTTGAAATGGTAAATTATAAATTACCAGAAGGAGGGTTATTTATTAATACGATAGAAACTTATGAAACCCGTAAAGAAAAAATACTTAAAAAATTTCCTAAACCTTTAAATTACCTATATTATTTAGGAGATTTTATCTTTCATAGAGTTAGTCCTAAGCTAAAGTGGTCCAAAAAAATATATTTTAATATTACAAAGGGTTATGGTAGAGTATTAACAAAGGCCGAAGTGTTAGGAAGATTATATAGTTGTGGTTTTGATGTAATAGAGGAAAAAGTAATTGATAATAAATTATATTTTGTAGCAAAAAAAACAAAACTTCCTCTGTATGATATGAACCCTACATATGGGCCTTTAATTAGCTTGAAACGTGTAGGCAAAAATGGAAAACTAATTAATGTATATAAGTTGCGCACTATGCATCCGTACTCTGAGTATCTGCAACATTATGTTTTTCAAAAGAACAACCTGAAAAAAGGAGGGAAATTAAAAAACGATTTTCGAATATCCAATGCAGGTAAATTACTTAGAAAATATTGGATAGACGAACTGCCTATGGTTCTTAATTTTTTAAAGGGGGATATGAAACTTATAGGAGGGCGGCCTCTTAGCAGTCATTACTTTAGTTTATATACCAGAGAACTACAGGAGAAAAGAATTAAATTTAAACCAGGACTCATCCCTCCATTTTATGCAGATATGCCCGAGACACTTGAAGAAATTATAGCGTCTGAAATGAAATATTTAACAGCATATGAGAGAAACCCAATTTTAACCGATATTAATTATTTATTTAAAATCATTAAAAACATCGTGGTAAAAGGAAAAAGAAGTTTTTAAAATTATTGGTTTTAGTTTTTTGGCCTTATAGAATATTCAGCTTCAAGTACCTCATAGAATTTGAAATTCTTTCGTGATAGTTCATATATAATAGTTAAATTTACAATAGTTAATTCTCTTTAAACCGAAAGAATTCATAAAATGAATTATGAAATCGATGATGATTCTGAAAATCTATTCATCAAAGAATTACTAGAAAGGTATATAGCCCATTGGAGGTTGTTTATTGTTTCTCTTGTAATTTGTTTTGTGATAGGTTTTTTCTATTTAAGATATACTCCTAAGATGTATCGAGCTACATCTACTATATTAATTAAATCAGAGAATAATGGAGCAATGTCCGAACTTTCTGCTTTTGAAGACCTCTCTATTTTTAAAAACGCTAAACGAGAAGTAGAAAATGAGATAGAAATACTTAAATCACGGCCTTTACTCGAAAATGTTGTTAGAAAACTACACTTAAATGTTCAGTATTTTAGCAAAACCAAATACTCTAAACGATTTGTAGAACTTACTAAAAACTCACCTGTTAAAGTTAAGTTCCTGGAAGATTCTTATTATGATCAGGGATTAAATTTTATCATCACAATCCTACCTAATGCGCAGTTTGCTATAAAAGATACCAACGAAAATTTCATTCTAAAAGGAGAATACGGGAAATGTATAGGTTCTCCCTTTGGAGATATTTTGGTTGAACCAGATTTTAAAATTCTTCATGAGTATATAGGTACTAATATTTATGTAAATAGTACTCCGCTTCTGGATATGGTAGAAAGATATAAGTCGACGATAAAAATAGGTCTTACAGACCAAAATACAAGTGTAGTTACATTAACACTAACTACAATAGCTCAAGATAGAGCTAAAGAAATTTTAAATAGTCTTATTGAAGAATATAACAAAGATGTTATAAAAGATAAAAATCAAATCTCTGCTAATACTGCCGATTTTATAAAAGAGAGAATTCATATTATTAATCAGGAATTAGGTGACTTAGAAAAAAACGTCGAATTCTTTAAAACCAAAAATAATTTAACAAATTTATCTTCAGAAGCTTCTATAATGCTAGAAAAGTCTTTTGTTAATGAAAAAGAACAGTTAACTGCAACAATACAAATTGGATTAACAGATTATTTAATGGATTATTTAGAAAATTCTAAAAATGATCTTCTTCCTGTAAATCTTGGGTTTGAAGACCGTAAGGCAGTTACCTTGATTTCTCGATACAATGATATAGCATTGCAACGAAATAGAATACTTAAGAGTTCTGGAGTAGAAAACCCACTATTAATAAGCTTAAATGATAAGCTTTTTGATTTAAGAAAAAGCATACAACAAAGTCTCATCAATCTAAAAAAGACGCTTCAACTTAAAATAGATAACCTTAAAAGCAGTGATGCTATAGTAAATGCTCAAATTTCATCATTACCAGAAAAAGAACGAAAACTTAGAGATATACAGCGACAACAACAAATCAAAGAAACTTTGTTCTTGTATTTATTAGAAAAAAGAGAAGAAACAGCAATCTCTCTTGCTGCAACCGTTTCAAATGTAAAAGTTATCGAAAAAGCATATATTTCTCGTAGTCCCATAAGACCAAAAAAGAATATTGTATTTCTAACAGGCTTTCTTGCGGCACTAATTGTACCTATCGTTATTGTTTTCTTTAAAGATTTAATGAATACTAAGGTCAATGATATTAAAGAACTAAAAAAGAAATTAAAATTGCCGCTACTAGGTAGTATTCCTTCATCTCCAGAAGATAAAAAGCTGGTAACACATAAAGCAGATCGATCAATATTGGCAGAAGCATTTAGACTATTAGAAACCAATCTAGACTTTCTCTTGGCGCATTCTAAAGAAAAAGGAAAAACCATTTTAATTACTTCTAGTATTAAAGGAGAAGGAAAGTCGTTTGCCGCTAGTAATCTAGGGATAACTCTTGGTCGTTCTGGAAATAAGGTTGCTTTGTTAGAAATGGATTTAAGATCTGCAGAGTTAAAAGAGCGAATGGATGTTGATGGTAAAAAAGGAATTACCAACTTTATTAGAGACGAATCTATACAGATTGAGGATATAATGTCTAATATGAAAGGCTTTAAGAACTTAGACGTTTTTACCTCTGGGCCTAAACCTCCAAACCCTGCAGAATTATTAAAACATGAACGAATTGAAGAATTATTTGGGTATTTAAAAAAAGAATACGATTATATTCTTATAGATACACCTCCTATTACTGTTGTAGCAGATACTTTATTATTAAGTTCTTATGCCGATTTGTGTGTCTATGTAGTAAGACAAAAGTTTTCAGATAAAAGACTTTTGGATATTCCTAAAACACTAAATCAAGAAAAACGATTTGCTTCTATAGCAGTTTTGTTTAATGATGTAGACTTTAGAAAAATTGGATATGGATATGGTTATGGATATGGCTATGGAGAAAGACGAAAAGCAGGGTTCTTTAAAAGAATACTAAACCTTATGGTTAGTAGATAACCTAAACTCTATAGGTATTAGAAGAACTATAGTTTTAATCGATCAAATTGTCGTATTCGAGGCTACTTTATATATGTTTAAATTAGTAAGTATATCGATAAGGATCTTAGTATAAAACAAGTTTCTTTATTGGATAAGAATTGAGTTTTTGCTATATTCATATTGTAAATACATCATGTCATACAATCTTAATTAATCAAAATTTCCCCTAAAAAGAAGCTCGTGTCTTCTCGAGAAAATAAGTTGAGTAAATAATAAAATTTTGTAATCATTATTTTGAATTACAAAACAAAAAACAACTTAATGCATTTAGAATAGAATACTTGTTCTTTTATGTGAAAAACTGAAAAATACAATGGCTGAAAAAATTTACACCGAAGAAAATAGTGAGTATTTAAAAAAAAATCCTACCTGGCACGCCGAAGACTCGCCTTGGAAAGCTAAACAGATCATTAAAATGTTAGATCGTAATCCAATACATCCAAAATCTATTGTAGAAGTTGGTTGTGGTGCAGGTGAGATATTAAATCAATTGCATAAGACGATGCCCGATGATGTGTATTTTACAGGATATGATATTTCGAATGATGCTATTAATATTGCCCGGCAAAGAGAAAAATCTAGATTAGAATTTAAATCTGAAGATTTTCTAAAGATAGATTCAAAATTCGATTTATTACTAATGATAGATGTTTTTGAACATGTTGATGATTACCTTGGGTTCTTAAAACTATGTAAGCATAAAGCAAAAAATACGATATTTCATATCCCATTAGATATATCAGTTAACCGACTATTGAAAAATGATCTTATGTCTTTACGAAAATCTGTGGGACATCTACATCATTTCACAAAAGAAACAGCAATAGCTACATTGAAAGATTGTGGATATGAGATTGTTGATTTCTTTTACACGACAAGTTTTTTGGATTTCCCTAGAAAAACAATAAGTTCAAAAATTACGTATTTACCCAAAAAAATAATGTATAAAGCCAATAAAGACATAACTGTAAAGCTATTAGGTGGATGCTCATTATTGGTCATGACAAAATAGTGTAAATTACAATCACACTAATTTATATTTAGATACACTTAATTTTTAATAAAATTTCAGATATAGTTTATAGAGATAATTAAAATTCTGAAGTAAAGTGAAACTCGATCGATGGATATTTTTGCTGTGTCATTTGTAAGCTGAAAGAAGAATCAGCCAAAAATACAAGTTGCCCCTGCTTATCTTTTGCCAGAAATTTACTTTTTACACGTTTAAAGTCTTTAAACTCATCATTGTCCTGATCTTTAGCTTCTACCCAACAGGCCTTAAAAACATTTAGATTTTCATACGTACATTTTGCGCCATATTCATGTTCTAATCTATATTGAATTACTTCATATTGTAAAGCGCCAACGGTTCCTATCACTTTTCTTCCGTTCAATTCTAATGTAAAAAGCTGCGCAACTCCTTCATCCATTAATTGATCTATTCCCTTTGCTAATTGCTTAGATTTCATAGGATCTGCATTGTTGATATACCTAAAATGTTCTGGAGAAAAACTAGGTACTCCTTTATAATGCAAAATTTCTCCTTTGGTGAGAGTATCCCCAATTTTAAAATTCCCGGTATCATGTAATCCAACAATATCACCAGGATATGATATATCTACAATCTCCTTTTTTTCAGCAAAAAAAGCATTAGGGCTAGAAAATTTAAGTTTTTTATTATGTCTTGTATGCAAATACGGAACGTTTCTTTCGAAAGTCCCTGATACAATTTTGATAAAAGCCAGTCTGTCTCTGTGTTTGGGATCCATATTGGCATGAATTTTAAATACAAATCCGGTAAAATCTTTTTCTTCAGGATGCACCAATCGTACATCACTTTCTTTTGGTTTTGGCGGAGGAGCAATAGTAACAAAACAATCTAATAATTCTCTAACGCCAAAGTTGTTTAATGCTGATCCAAAAAATACAGGTTGTAAATCACCATTTTGATACTGTTCTTTTTCAAATTTTGGGTATATCCCTTCTACCAGCTCTAATTCTTCACGTAATGTGTCTGCAGCAGTATCACCAATTATGTCATTAAGACTCTGAGACGATAAATCAGATATTTCGATGGTCTCTTCAATATTTTTTCTGTTATCACCACTAAAAAGATTGATGTTTTTCTCCCAAATATTATAAATTCCTTTAAAATCATATCCCATTCCAATAGGAAAACTTAGTGGGATAACGGTAAGACCAAGTTTTTGTTCTATTTCATCCAGAAGCTCAAAAGCATCTTTTCCTTCACGATCCAGTTTGTTAATAAAAACAATCATAGGGATATTTCTCATTCTACAAACAGAAACTAATTTTTCAGTCTGTTCCTCAACACCTTTTGCAACATCAATCACGACAATTACACTATCTACAGCAGTTAAGGTCCTAAATGTATCTTCAGCAAAATCTTTATGCCCGGGAGTATCCAGAATATTAATCTTAATATCTTTGTACTCAAAAGCTAATACAGAGGTAGCGACAGATATACCTCTTTGACGTTCAATTTCCATAAAATCACTAGTAGCTCCTTTTTTAACTTTGTTTGATTTTACGGCCCCTGCTTCTTGAATAGCACCTCCAAAAAGTAATAATTTTTCGGTCAATGTAGTCTTACCTGCATCAGGGTGAGAGATGATTCCAAAGGTTCTTCTTCTCTCAATTTCGTCTATAAATTTCATTTGATTTTGTTTATTATTCTAAATATTTAGATACACTCGCAATCGCACCAAATTTCATAGTAAAACAGGCCTTTGCAGCTTATTCTTTTAACTATCCTATAGTTGGTGATATATTTATTATCTGCCCTTATATCTAAATGAGGATGCAAATATAGTACTAAAATGAACAATAATACTTATTGATATCATTAAGTAAAAAGGATATTGTTCTATATTAAAATAGATTCATTTTTAGCAGGCAAATATTCTAAATAAAACCTTGATGGTATATGCGTAGGAAATTTGCTCTGTATAGATTTTTATACCTGTCTTAATCGATTTTTTACGTTTTTTATCGAAAAAAACTATTTTTTGGCAAAAAAATAAAGAAAAACGTAAATCTATTGTCATATTTGTGTTGATTTCTAAATACGGTTTTACCTTACTATATGTGAGGTTTTTTTAATTAAAGGATTTGTAGAAACTAATTACCCCCGTAGTTTTTGCTTTAAACACAAATACATCGTCAAAATGAAAAAAATAGAGTATTACTTTTTTTTAAAAAATTATGTATACCATCCTATGAAGTATACAAATTCTTCCCCTCTTAGATTTTTTGAATATTGGATTAAAAGTGTCCAGCTGCATTAATCAATTAATTAATCAAAATTATTACGCTTTGATATTACGCTATATTTTGAAAAATAATTCACACAATGTTAATTAGTTAGTATATTGCTTATGTTAATTTTTACTCTATTTCTGCAAAGAAAGTTTACTTCACTTATTAGAATTGTATTTTTTACAATCTTATTTTCTTTTGGTAACGGTTATTCTCAAAATTTGTTAACAAATCCAGGGTTAGATGTTGCAGGAGTTGATTGTACAATGGACAACGGGGCGTTTGATGTAGCACCTGATGGTTGGGGTAAAATATATACTCCCGATAGATCTACAGAGACTCAAAGAACCTGGTATATTATTAATGCTCCAAGGCCAGCTTCTCCTGGTGGGGGGTGTTATTTTGGGTTTAGGATGTTTGGTGCTACTCAAGAAGGGATAAAACAAAATGTAACTTTGGTAGGAGGGGTGCAATATTCATTTTCGTTTGATTATCTTATAGAAAGCCGGCCGGGTTTACCGCCTTGTGCACCTCAAACAGAGATTAAGTTAGATGGTACAGTTGTAGCTACTGTTCCGATATCAAGTGTAGAAAATGTTTGGGAAAGACCTGTCGTAACATTTATTGCTCCAACAAGTGGTTCGTTTTCATTCGAATTTGTAGCAAAAGGAACTTGCCAAAACACATGGAATTTTGTAGATGATTTGGTTTTAGAAGTTACCGATCCCGATACCGATGGCGATGGTAATCCAAATATAAGTGACCCTAATCCTTTGGTAGCAACAGCTGTTGATGATAATGTAGCTGCAATGGTTGGAGGAAGCGTAAGTATTGATATTTTGGCGAATGATGATTATTTGAATAATAATGATCCCAATAATTTAGGTACAACCAGTATTACTCAGATAGGTGGTTCTGCCGGTGGTACAGTTGCGTTTGATGCATCTACAGGAGAGATGACATATACCCCAATAGTAGGAGAAGCAGGAAGTTCTGTTACAATTATTTATCAAGTATGTAATGATGAGAGTGGCGTATTGGTTTGTGATGATGCTATAGTAACAGTTGTAGTGGCAGATAATATAATAGCAAATGATGATACAGTGACTATTAATAGTGATACAGGTGGTAATTCTATCAATGTTGTTAACGATAATGATATTTTAAATGGAAATGGAGTTGCACTGGGAGTTGATGTTATGGTAACCACAGTCGCAGATCCCAATCCGGGAGATGGTGTTAGCTTCGATCCAAGTACAGGCGAGGTTACAGTTGTATCCAATACCCCACCAGGTGATTATATCATAACCTATACGCTATGTAGCATCGCGACACCATTAGTTTGTGATGATGCAATTATTACAATTACAGTAGTACCTGCACCAAATGGTACTATAACAGGGCATTTGTATAGTGACTTAAACGATAATAGCACACAAGATATTGGTGAACCAGACTTAGAAGGAGTAGATGTTAATATTATTGATGTTAATGGGGTAGAACAAACTGTAACTACCGATGTAAACGGAGACTTCACCGCAAATGTTCCTGTAGGAGCAACCGTAGTAGATATCGATAATACAACGCTTCCGTTAGGAAGCTTACAAACCGAAGGAACCGATCCAACAACAGTAAATGTAATAGGAACCGGAATAACGGTAGAAGAAAATAATGGATTTGTGATAATTGCTGATGTTGATGATGAAATCGTTGTATATACCGGGATTTCTCCGAATGGAGATGGTATTAATGATCAGTTTAGGATCGTAGGATTAGATAATTTTCCGAATAATACATTACAAATATTCAATCGTTGGGGAGTTAAGATATTTGAAGAGAACGGATATGAACAATCTGGAGCTAAATTCTTTGAAGGAATTAGTGAAGGAAGAGCTACAATGGGTAAGAATAAAGAATTACCAGTAGGGACTTATTTTTATGTTTTAGAATATGAAAACGCTAGTGGAATCAACATGTCCAAAGCTGGTTACTTGTATATAAATAGATAAATGTATCTGGAATATCATATATTTGTTATTCCCTAAATCGAATTAAATACTTATGAATACATCGTCAATAATGTTTATGCTTGTAGTTTTAGGTTTTGCTACAACTTCTATTTGCGCACAACAAGATGCTCAATATACCCAATATATGTACAATACGATAAGTGTTAATCCTGCCTATGCTGGTAGTCGTGGAGTATTAAGTATTATGGGATTGCATCGTAGTCAATGGGTTGGCTTAGATGGCGCGCCTCGTACTCAAACTCTTACCGTTAATACTCCGATAGGAGGTAATGAACGCCTTGGTTTAGGTCTATCTATTGTTAATGATGAGATAGGCCCTACCGATGAAACATATTTTGATATTGATTTTTCCTATTCTATTCCTACTTCAGATGAAGGAAAACTAAGTTTTGGATTAAAAGCAGGCGGTCATTTGTTAAATGTAGATTTTCAAAAACTATCTCAGTTTAATAGTAATGATGCTTTGTTTGAAAACAATATTGATAATAAGTTTAGCCCTAATGTTGGCGTTGGAGTCTATTATCATACAAATCGTTTTTATGTGGGATTAAGTGCTCCTAATCTATTAGAAACAAATCATTTTGATGAAAGTACAACAAGTAGTACTAGTACTGCAGTGAGTTTTTTGGCAGAAGAACGTATCAACTATTATTTAATAGCGGGTCATGTTTTTGATTTGACCGATGATATAAAATTTAAACCTGCCGTTTTAAGCAAACTAGTGTTTGGAGCACCATTACAAGTAGACGTTTCTGCAAACTTTTTGTTATATAACCGCTTAACTTTAGGAGCAGCATATCGTTGGAGTGCAGCGGTGAGTGGTATGGTAGGCTTCCAGATATCAGACTCTATGATGATCGGATTTGCTTATGATCGAGAAACAACAGAGTTAGGACAATCACAATTTAATGATGGAAGTTATGAAGTGATGCTACGATTCGAACTTTTCAAAAAATATAATAGAATGCTAACACCGCGTTTCTTTTAATTAAGTTTTTAAAATGTAATAGTAAAAAAATGGGGAAATATTTACTTAAATCATTATTGATTTTTATGCTGTTGTTTTTCGGAAACAATACTCTTTTATCTCAGGAAAAAAAACTCAAAAAAGCCAAAGAGCAGTACGATAAGTACCAATATATTGATGCACAAGAAACGTATCTTAAAGTAGCTAGAAAAGGATATAAGAGTGCAGATCTTTTTATGAATCTGGGAGATAGTTATTATTTTAATAGCCAGTTTGAAGAGGCACTAAAATGGTATGAAGAATTAGTAAATTCTTATCCCGATCAAGTCCAACCCGAATACTACTTTAGATACGCACAAACACTAAAAACTGTAGAAAGATATCAGGATTCTGATACATACATGCAAAAATTTGCGACTGCTAATGGAAATGATCTACGCGCAAAATTATTTTTAGACGGCTCTGATTATCTAAAACGGATCGATTTTCAATCGGGTAGATTTGAAATAGAAAATGCATCAGTAAATTCTTCTTTTGTTGAGTTTGGAACTGCTTTTTATGGAAAAAATATAGTTTTTAGCTCATCTAGAGATACGCTAACATTTAAAAAAACTATTCACCAATGGAATGGAGAGGCTTTCTTAAATCTTTTTGAAGCAACATATGACTCGGTGAATAGTAATTTTTCGAAAATTAAAAGGTTTGATCGAAAAATAAATTCCAAATTTCATGAATCAACACCTGTTTTTACAAAAGATACACGAACTATTTACTTTACAAGAAATAATTTTGAAGAAGGAAAACTAGGCCGTGATCAAAGAGGAACAAATAAGTTGAAAATATATCGTTCCTATAAAAACCCTGAAGGAGGATGGACAACACCGCAAAATTTACCATTTAATAGTGACGAGTATTCTGTTGCACACCCTACATTAAGTAGTGATGAAAAAACATTGTATTTTTCATCAGATATGCCTGGAGGAAAAGGACTCTCTGATTTATATGAAGTGGCTATTAATGGTGATGGTAGTTTTGGAGAACCAAAAAATTTGGGAGATAGAATTAATACAGAAGGAAAAGAAACCTTCCCATTTATAGGAGCAGATGGCGAGTTGTATTTTTCGTCTGATGGGCATATGGGCTTAGGAGGATTAGATGTATACGTTACAAAGGTTAATCCGCAAACAGATAAAGAAAAATTAGTAGTAAATGTTGGTAGGCCTATTAATGGACCTAAAGATGATTTTGCATTTATAATTGATGAGAATACCAAGAAAGGATATTTTTCGTCCAATCGTGAAGGAGGAAAAGGAAGCGATGATATTTATAGCTTTGTAGAACTAGAAGATTTAAAAGATTTCTGCGAGACTACAATTGCAGGATTGGTTACCGATAAAGATACTAATGAATTACTACCAGGGACCAAAGTCTCTCTATATGATAGTAACAACAATTTAATACAAAGTTTTGTTATGGGTAATGAAGCTACCTATTCACAACTGGTAGAATGTGAATCCAGCTACTTTGTACGAGCAGAGAAAGAGGAATACAATACTTTGGAGAAACTTGTGAATACGTCGGATAAATCCCAAACTATGGATACTCCACTTGCACTAGAAAAGAAAATTAAAACTGCAGATGTAGGAGATGATTTAACAAAGGTATTAGCGCTTAAACCGATTTATTTTAATTTTAATGGCTACACAATACGTTCTGATGCAAAAATAGAACTGGCAAAAGTAATTGAAGTGATGAATCAGTACGCTAATATGAAACTAGAAATAAGAGCGCATACAGATAGCCATGGAGAAGATCAATACAACTTATATTTGTCTGAAAAAAGAGCCGAAGCTACTGTAAATTATATGATCGATAATGGTATATCTGCAGATCGATTAATAGGAAAAGGATATGGAGAAACCCAATTGGTTAATGACTGCGGTAATGAATCGAATTGCGAGAAAGATAAACATCAATTAAATAGACGAAGTGAATTTATTATTATTAAATAAATTTTAGTACAATATATTTTTACATATAGTCAAAAACGCCTCAATAGCATGAGGTGTTTTTTATTCAAGAAATTCTGTTTTTTGAAAACTATAAGTGCATACCCCAAAATAGATATAAACCAAGCCTTGAGATGTGGTAGGTTTCTTGCTTTAGTATTTTTAATTCTATGACAAAGATTTTTACTAAGAATAGATATTGCTAAATTAATCTCTATAGGCAATATGGATTATGAATTACTCTTATGATTTTGTAATTTTGAAGCAATTAAAAACAATGGAAGAAGAAGAAAAAGTTATCCTGGTTAACGAAAATGACGAGCAAATCGGGTTGATGCCCAAACTAGAAGCACATCAAAAAGCTGTATTGCATAGAGCCTTTTCGGTATTTATTATGAATAGTAAAAACGAATTGATGCTTCAGCAAAGAGCGCATCATAAATACCATTCACCAGGTTTATGGACAAATACATGCTGTAGTCACCAAAGAGAAGGAGAAACTAATGTAGAAGCAGGAATACGAAGATTACAAGAAGAAATGGGGTTTACCACTTCATTAAAAGATTCTGTTTCGTTTATATATAAAGCTCCTTTTGATAATGGACTTACCGAACATGAATATGACCATGTGTTATTAGGAAAGTATGAAGAAGATCCTGTTATTAATCTAGAAGAAGTAGTCAATTGGAAATGGATGTCTATAGAAGCTGTGAAACATGACATATTAGTACATCCCGAACTATATACAGAATGGTTTAAAATCATTTTTGAAAAATTTTATTCGCACATAACCTTATGAGGATTAAAGCATGTAGAAAAGCTCATTTTAATGCAGCACATCGATTATATAGAAAGGATTGGAGTGACGAAAAAAACCTTCAAATATTCGGCAAGTGTAGCAATCCAAAATATCACGGCCATAATTACGAACTTATCGTAGCTGTAATAGGAGAGATTGATCCGGAAACAGGTTTTTTGATGGATCTTAAGATTTTAAAAGAGTACATTAAAACCGAAGTCGAAGACTATATGGATCATAAAAATCTTAACGAAGAGGTAGAAGAGTTTAAGAGTTTAAATCCTACAGTAGAAAATATAGCCTTTGTAATATGGCATAGATTGCGTAAAAAGATAGCTTCGCAATACGATATTGAAGTTACTTTATACGAAACTCCTCGCAATTTTGTAATCTATAAAGGAGAATAAAACATGGGACTACAAGTAGGTGATAAGGTTCCCGAGTTTATCGCTACAAATGATAAAGGAGAACATTTTTTGAGTTCTGGTATTATCGGGAAAAAGCCCCTGGTACTTTATTTTTATCCTAAAAACTTCACTCCCGGTTGTACAAAAGAAGCCTGTAATTTTAGGGATAATTATGTAGATTTTGAAAATCTTGGTGTAGAAGTGATAGGCATAAGTGCCGATAGTATAAAATCACACACAAGATTTAAGAGCTCATACAAACTTCCTTTTATGTTTTTATCTGACCCTAATGGTGAATTAAGAAAACTTTTTGGTGTGAAATCAGAATTGTTGGGATTACTACCAGGAAGAGAAACCTACGTGATAGATGAAAAAGGAATCATACAACTAAAATTTAATAGCATGAAAGCCTCAGAACATGTAAATAAAGCACTAGAAAAAATAAAAGAAATAGTAAACAAGTAACCAACTTCTTCAGAAAATAAAAATTAGAGGAGGAGTTCGTCTTTTACATACTTCATTATTAAATTGAAAACACTAATTTTGCACAAAACAAATTAGATATGGCAAATAAGAGAGACCTTAAAAAAGATATAAACTACGTTTTAGGAGATATTATAGAAGAAGTCTATATGTGGGAATTAGAAAACCCTGGTAAAGATGGTAAATCTGGAGAAGCAATCATTGATGAAGCAATTACATCTTTTGATGGTTTTATGGCTAGAGCTAATGAACGAAAACTTGAAAATCCTAAAAAACATTTTAAATCTCTTCGTGATGATTTAGAAAAAATAGCTAAAGCTTTAGTTAAAAAAGTAAATGCATTGTAATTTTTCTTTAAAAAATATTTGTAAAAACGGTTGTAGAAATTATATTTGCAACCGTTTTTGCCGATATAGCTCAGCTGGCTAGAGCAGCTGATTTGTAATCAGCAGGTCGTGGGTTCGAGTCCCTCTATCGGCTCTTAAAAAAAGTCCTAAACATTAAGTTTAGGACTTTTTCTTTTTTAGACTGTTTAAAAAAGAAAGAATACATTTAGAATAATTAAATATTCTATAAAACGATTTTTCTAGATACAGCAACCGTTTGATGGGTGATAAGAGCATCCTGGGATATAAGTAGCGCCACAACTAGGATTGTTTAATGCTACATGAGAAGTAGTACAGCATCGTAGCGCAGGGTTACAACATTTTCTAAGTACCGGAATACGACCACCGTGTATTCCTTTTTGTTCACTTTTTTTAAGACTTTTTGTTCCTTCTAAATTTAGAATGGTTTTTAACATGATGTTTAGGTTTTAAGTTTCATCACTAAATTAAGGAAAATACATATCGATGATATACGGTAATACCTCAATTAACATTTTATGATAGATGCTTATACGAATAGATCAAACTTTCCTTTTATTAATCGTTTTTTAACTTTTGTAAGTAGATATTTTCTTAATTTGGTTGTGTTATTAACCTTTAAATATATATCATGAAAAAAAAGAATCTGAAATCATTGAAACTTAACAAAAAATCTATTTCTAAATTAGGGTTAACGCAAGTTAAAGGAGGAGCAACAGGAGGTTGTCCAGGCCCAAGTGAGATTAGTTGTTTTAATACATGTCCAGCAAAATGTTGGCCATAAAATTTAGCGAACTTCGGTTCGCTTTTCTTTTTTATGAGTTTAAGTCGTTTATAAAATTTAACAAAGAATTTGTGCGCAAATTCTTCTTCCAAAAATAATTTTTAGGGAATTAAAAGACACTTTAAATATTGGGAAATCTGCAGAGTTTTAGAAAGTTATTCTTCTATAGTAGCCTTTACTTCTGCTTCTTTAGCCTTACGATCATCAATATACTTGATCAACTGCTTTCCGTATAATGATTTTTTTACCTTAGGACTTAAAGATCTGGCAACGGTATCCAGAAATTTTATGTTGGCATCAAAAACTTCATTAAGTGTGATATAAGGGGCTACTTCTAATTTTCTGTTTGTTACCGCAAAATTAATAGTATATAGATATTTTTGACGCATTAAATTTTTGTATGCCTTATCATTTTCAATGAGTTTTTCATCATCTTTTTGCTTACTGGCTTCAAAATCTTCTTTGATGATCCTAAGATTTCTTTCATTAAATCTTTTAAGCATTTTTTTGTATTCAGTATACTTCTCTTGATTTTTCCCGCCCTTTATTTTTACATCATTTTCAAAATCAAGTAAATTAGTGGTTATAGTGATCTCTCCTGGCTCTACAAAAAAGTCAATACGATCATTGTATTGTTTTCCATCATTTTTATCGAGGTATAGGTAATGAATTTCTGGCTCTTTAACCTCAGATTTAAGTACAAATTCAGAATTACCATCAATACTTACAGAATCTACATTCACCAATAGCGTATCTTGTATTTTTTGTAAGTATACGATTCCTTTTTTTAATCCTTTGATGTTACCTATTACTGTTACATTCCCTTCCTTAGTAGGTGAACTGCAATTCGTTAATAATACAGTTAATAATAATAGAATAGAAAAATACTTCATGTACTAATTTTTGATTTTTACTAGGGCCACAAAGATGCGAGTTTTATTTTAAATGAAATAAAAAAATAGAATCTAATGGTCAAAAAAATGGTCTCTTTTTTATTAGCTTCCCGAGGCTATTTGCATAAGAATGGTACATAAAATGGCTCCGTAGGTTCCTACTACATATCCAAAAACGGCAAGCAATACACCTACTGTTGCGAGTGAAGGGTGAAATGCAGCAGCAACTACTGGCGCAGATGCGGCCCCTCCTATATTAGCTTTACTACCCACAGCAAGGAAAAAGTATGGAGCTTTGATTAGTTTGGCTACTCCAATAAGAAGGAAGACATGTATAGCCATCCAAACAAGTCCGATGGCAATAAGTCCCGGGTTTTCGAAAATCTTACCGATATCCATTTTCATTCCTATAGTAGCTACCAGAATATAAATAAAGACACTTCCTAGTTTACTGGCTCCTGCTCCTTCATATTGTTTAACTTTGGTGTATGATAACAGAATTCCGATTGCAGTAGCAATGGTAATCATCCAAAAGAACTTAGAAGTAAACGAGGATAATGCAGAACTCTTGTCGTTAAAGACTTCAAAGTTATCAGATAATAGATTGGAAATCCCTGCAGCTCCCCAATGCGCAATCCCTACTACAGTGAATGCAATAGAAAGCATAATAATATAATCCGATAGAGAAGGGGTTCGGGTTATGCTTTCTGCATAACTAGATACTTTTTGCTTTAACGCTTCGATGGCACTATTGTCTGCTTTTAACCACCGGTCAATTTTATCACTCTTGCCAATACCCAATAATAATACAGCCATCCATATATTAGCAACTACAATATCAACCAATACCATTCCTCCATATTTTTCGGGATTATATTGATAAATTTCTAGCATAGCGGCTTGATTTGCTCCTCCACCAATCCAACTACCGGCTAACGTAGATAAACCTCTCCAAATGGCATCAAATCCAGCTCCGCCAACAGTTTCTGGTGAAACCAGAGAAATGAGTAGAATTGCAATTGGACCACCAATGATAACACCAAGGGTGCCTGTTAAAAACATAATTAATGCTTTTGGACCTAAATTAAAAATACTTTTAAGATCTATACTTAATGTCATTAACACCAAAGAAGCAGGAAGTAAAAACCTACTGGCTACATAATACACATTAGAAGATTTTTCTACTAATACTCCTTCTGCATTTAGTTCTTTCCATTCTGGAGAAATGATTCCTAATGAATTGAATATAGCAGGTAATAAATAACAAAGTAGTAGTGCGGGAACAAACTTATAGAAAGTTTTCCAAAAATTATTGTGAATAGAGGAAGTATAAAAAACTAACCCTAAACAAAGCATTAAAATCCCAAAAACTATAGTGTCATTTGTGAAAAAAGGAACGTTTTCCATTATTAATTATTTAGTTTTAAAAAAGATATATCGCAAAATACATTTAATTTGAAGAAGACAAAAATGACATCAAAATAGGAGTTTCTAGTCATTAATCCATTTTTTTAATACCATCTTTTGTTGTTCTGAAGCCTTTGGATCTTGTTTTAAAATTATCTTCTCTATAGTAGGTTTGGTTACATTGGATTTGAGTGTCATGATCTCGTTATTACGCTTAATTCTAAATGTAATTTCGTCTCCAATTTTCCATTTATTAGAATCACCAAACAGATCATATATATTATTAAGATTATATTCTTTTTTGTTAATGCTAAGCAAAACATCTCCTTCTAAAATCCCCAGTTCTTTTAAAAAGCTGTTAAACGGGATATCAGATGTGAAAATCACTTCTTTAGTAACTTCAGAACCAGTTACAAAAGGTTCTTGTTTAAAAATAAAATAAGAAGAAGGTGCATTCTTTGTTCCATAAAGTACTCCGGCCATATTAAGATAAAATTCATAATCAATAGGAGTATTACTCATAACATGTGTTTGTAAAAATGTACTCACTTCTGGATATGAATCTTCTTCTACAGCTTTAATAAGTTCTTTATCATCAAAAGGAACATCAATACCATATCGAACCGATAAATTTTTAATAAGATCAAGTAATCCATAAGCTCCTTCACTTTTTTCCCGCATTATGATATCCAGACACATAGAAATTAACGCTCCTTTCTCATAAACATTTCTGTAGCTATTGCGATAGGGATCAATCAAAATGTTTTTACTCATAGTTGTAAAAGCTATAGAATCATCAAAAGAAGAGGATGCTTCAATCTTACCAATAATTCGTTCAAAAAATTCATCTTTAGTAATAAGCCCTTGTGTAATTTGAAATAGCATCGAAAAATACTCTGTAGTACCTTCATATAGCCACAAATGTTCAGACATTTTTGGACTGTTATAATCAAAATTATGGATTTCTTTAGAATGAATGGTTAACGGTGTTACAATATGAAAAAACTCATGAGAAACAACATCGGTAAGTGCTTCATTAAGTTTTTTATGAGATAGTGATTCTGGCAATACAACTACTGTAGAGGTGTTATGCTCCAGAGCTCCAAATCCTTGTGCATCATCAGATTTTGCAGAGGATAGATAAAGCAATATAGTATACTTTTTTGTAGAGTTAATATCACCAAGAAAATCCTTTTGTGCTCTAATCATACGCTCCATCTGAGGCATTATTCTTGCTGCTTTGTGAGTTTTGTTTTTAGAATAAACACTTAGAAGTATTTCTATATCATTGACCTTAAAGCTGGCTTTATCAGGAATAGAGTACATAATAGGATTATCTACTACATCGGCGTATCTTTTAAAAGAAAAATAATCAATATCGTTTTTAGAAGTATTTGTTGCGTTGTCAAAAAGGATTTCTTCAACCGAAGCTGAAGCTTCCAGAAAAGAAGGGTGTTTAATAAATAACTTGTATTTATTTTCTTTCATTCCGCCAAAGTACCCTACAAAAGCATATAGATTTAAAATGAAATTTTTATCTTTTATAATATTAGATCCTGTTGGAGAGAAAACATCGTGAGAATCCTCAGAATCGTAGGTGTCATTTACCCAGTAGGTGATTTTGTCTAATTGTTTGGTGTTATTTATTTTCCAACGATTATCCCCATATTTTTGAACACCAATAGAATTTCCCTCGTGATCAAATGCTTTAAGATCGTCAACATATTTACCAAAGTCGTTATTTTGATAAGTACCAGGTACAATTTTTGGCAAGTAGTAACTTATTGTGTCCGAATTTAAGTTATCGATTTGGATTTCCACTTTAACTTTATCGTCTTTTACATTAACAAGATCGATAGAAGCACGTATGGTAGATACATTTGTTGAAGCAACAGGAAGTTGTGTAGTCTTACAACCAGTAGCCAAATAAAATATGGCAAATGCAAATAGTAGGGTTTTTATGGTATGAATCGTTCTTTGCACAGTTATAAAATATTTTTTTGAATATATGTTGCTACTCCATTTTCTTTTCCCGAAAGCGTAATAACATTTGCTACTTGTAAAGTTTCTGGTTTTGCATTTGCTACAGCTACACCAGTTCCTACTGCTTGTAGCATTGCAATATCATTATAATTATCTCCAAATGCAACTGCATCAGAAATAGGAATTTTAAAATAGGAGTCAAGTAGTATTTCTATGGCAGTTAATTTTGAAATACTTTTATGTGCAATCTCTATATATGTTGGTTTAGAACGATATAAATGAAGAGTGTCTTTGAAACTATCTTCTAAAAATGCATACGCTTGATCTATATAAGATTCTTCACCCATACACATAATCTTATGAGCTCCTTTGTTATGAGCTTTCCATTCTTGCACCACATGTTGGGTTGGTTTTACCACCGGATTTACTTTGGTGTTATTCGCTTCACGATTGGCCCAAAAATCCATTTCAGGAACAAACCAATCATTATTGTGATATAAGCTTATATGAAATTTTTTATCTTTATTAAAAGTATCTAATTCTTCTATAACATCGGGAGATATAAAAGTAGAATGAACAGGTTTTTGATCTACCAAAATTAACCCTCCATTATAGCATATCATAGGTTGGTTTTTTATATCTAATTCTTCTTGCAAATGATTCATAGCATCTGGCATTCTAGAAGAAATTAAAACTACAGGTATAGTGTTTTTAATTCTCTTAATTTCTGAAATCGTAAGTTCAGAAAGCTCTCTTTCAGAATTTAACAGTGTTCCATCAATATCAGAGAATACAATGCGATGTGGCATTAGGTGTTTTTGATTAGGGTTATATAATTTTTTTAATAAACTATTGATTCACAAAGTTAGTAATCCCGGTTAGAACTTCGGGCATTATTTTTCTAAAGGGTTCATTATATGATTTGTGATTTTCTAGTCTACCTCCTTTAATTTCTTTTAAGATATGATTCATATTTGTAACAAATAGATATTCGGCTTGTGGTATAATCTCTTTAAATTTCTCTGCTTGGATTAATTCTACCTGGATATCTTTATCACCATAAATTATGAAAATAGGCATTTCTAATTTTAAAATTTCATCAGATGGATTATACTTTATCCAGGAACTCATAAAGGGTTGTAAATTATATCTAAAAATAGATTCTAATGCCGGGTCATAATTAGTAGCCCTTCCATTTTCTTTTAATTGCTTAAAGGCTACAGAAGCACTTTTATCCAAACCAGGAGCTTGTTTCGCAATTTGTTCTATAATTACCTGATCTATTGATGCTGCATTTCCTGCTATAGAAATAAAACCATTTGCCCTTCCTTTTGCAGCAATCATACCTACTAGAGAACCTTGACCATGACCAGCGATAATGATTTTTTTATATTTTCCGTTTTTATTGAAATAATCTATTATTGATATTGCATCTTCAATATAATGATCTAAAGAAATTTCATGCTCCTTAATTCCTAAACCATCCATCTTAAAAAGCCTTTTGTCATAGCGATAAGTTGCAATACCTTCTTTGGCAAGTTCATAGGAAAGTTGCTTAAAAGTATCATTTTTAGACATTCGATCATTACCATCCCTATTAATCGCCCCGGCATCCATTATAAAAATAACCAAAGGAACATTACCCTCAGAATATGGAGTAACCAAAGAACCCTCTATATATTTATTGATTTTAACAACTGCAGAGTTAAATTCTTTTTTTTGAGCAAAACTCAGTGCAGAAATCAAGATCATAAATAAATAAAATTTACTCTTCATAGTAGGTGGGGTTTGTTTATATAACAAATAAGAAATGAATACTAATCAAATTGATATTGGCTAAATGTTTAATATGAATTGAATCGTGTTTGATTATCTAACACAACATACATAAAACAGATAAAACGACAAATTTGAAAGCATATTTTGATTTGAGACAATTACTATTTGTTATTTTTAATGTTATTTACGCGTAATTAATCATTTTTAACGAATCACTAACATACCCTTTTTTATCTTTGCTTCAAAATATATATAAATGAAACTTCAATATAAATGGTTACTTGTTTTATTCGTAATTTCTTTATCTGGATTTTCTGCAGATTATGATTGGGGGAAGACAGGACATAGAGCTACGGGTCAGATCGCAGATTCATACTTAACAAAGAAAGCAAAACGTAATATTGCAAAACTTCTTAATGGTCAAAGTCTTGCTTTGGTTTCTACATTTGCTGATGAAATTAAAAGTGACGAAAAATATAGAGGTTATAGCCCCTGGCATTATGTTAATTTTCCATTTGATAAGAAATATGGTGAAGAAGAGCCTAGTGAGTATGGTGATTTGGTAAAAGGGATAAATACATGTATATCGGTATTAAAAGACGAAAAATCATCTAAAGAAGATATGATGTTTCATCTTAAAATGCTAGTACATTTTATTGGTGATTTACACCAACCGCTTCATGTGGGTAGAGGAGAAGATAAAGGAGGAAATGATATTCAGGTACGTTGGTTTAGAGATGGATCTAACTTGCATAGGGTTTGGGATAGTGATATGATAGATTATTATGGTATGAGCTATACAGAATTATCTATAAATAAGACAGTTTTATCTAAGGATCAGATTAAAGCAATTCAAAACGGTGGTATAGTAAACTGGGTACACGAATCTCAAAAGCTTGCACAACAAGTATATGGATCGGCAAATGTAGGTGAAAAATTAGGTTATAAATATATGTATGATTATTTTCCTACTGTACGCATCCAATTGCAAAAAGGAGGAATACGACTGGCTAAAATATTAAATGAAATTTTTGGATAAAATTACGATTAGCTAATAGACATTTCATTACGGTATTGTTTGGGAGACATCGAAAAATGCTTTTTAAAAGTTTTGGTAAGGTGACTCTCATCTGTATATCCCAATTGATATGCAATTTCTGCAATAGTAAATTCAGTATGTTGTAAACGATACTCAACCAACTTCATTTTATATTTTGTAACGTATTGGTGTATAGATTCTCCTGTTTTTCTTTTAAAATATGTGCTAATTGAACTCTGAGACATATTAAATTTATTAGCCAAAAAATTTATCTTAGTAAGATCATTGTCATATACATGTTGTCTAATATGACTCAAGATCGAATCTATTTTATTGTGAGAAACAAGCATGTTTTTTTGATGTGAATTATATTTTTCAGAGATATTACGAACTATTATACTTAGGATAGTACTTATGGCATTAGAAATGATTTCTTGATAATATACTTTCTCATTTTTAAATTCTTCTAAGACAACATTATGAATATCCCAAATAATACTTCGATCTTCTTCATGAGAAATTACATCTCCTGGTATAATATTGGGTTGGTGTAATAATTGCTCAATACGTTGTAACCAATATTTTCTGTCTGGAAGATTGACTTTACTAGAAAACAAAAGCTCTGTAAACTTGAAATAAGTAAAATTTGTACGCTTTTCAATTTCGAAGTGATGTGTGTCTTCTGGCGCTAGTAAAAAGATATTGTTTTCTTTATAAGGAAACCGTATATCATTAATGGTATGATATCCACTTCCTTTTTCAATAAAAATGATTTCAAAATAGTTATGATTATGAGGTTCCGCTTCCCATTCATCAATAGCATATTGATGTACTACAAAAGTCTCATTCAAGGTATAACGGTTCATAAACAATTCTTTAACATTTTAAAGTTACAAAAATAAAATCAATAAAACAGGAATTCTTTTATACAAGTATTTTTAGTTGAATATGTTTGATTGTATTGATAACTAATTGATTAGGTTGTTTTTTGTACAAGTTATATACAAAATTATACAAGAATTAGGATGAAGGTAAGATATAAATTTGCTGCTCAAAATTTCACACAAATCTATCATGAAAACTAGAATTTATTTATATCATCTCACTAGAGTGATATTTGGAGCGTTGCTGGTGTTGTACGGGACTTATAATGTAATTAGGTATTCTGAGTTTTTAGAGCGACTGGACATCTATTTTGGTAATGTTACGGTATTTAATATAGGTTTTATAGAAGCCCTTGCTCCATTAGTGCCTTTTGAGGAATTTTTGATTGGATTATTTTTGGTTTTGGGAGTTTTTACCAGAAAGACTTTAATTGTTACAAGTATACTATTTGCCTTTTTTACTTTGTTTTTATGGGATGCTAATTCTTCATATCGTGCAGGAGCCCATTTGATTTCTTTTCTGATAACAATAGTACTCATCATTGGCAATACTTATGACCGAAATACAATACGTTATCATAAGGATTCATACCAGATAATACATAAAATATAGTGTTATACTTTTACTTAATATATTACAGATTTTCTAATGGCATATCTTTTTTATAGATAATCCAAACTTTTATTATTGTTGATTGTATACTGTTTCTTTATGATCCTTGCATTATGAAAACAGTTTTTTCAAATTTTTTAGCGATGAGATCTCCTTTACGAATTCCAAAATATCCGATAGAATCACCAATTTTGCTAAAAATCGGTAAAGATAGTAAGTTTACAAAATCAGCTTCCAACTCTTCTTCATCTTCATTTGATTCTTCATGTTCAATATAAGTATAGGCCCAATCAGAAGAAACAAAATCCTGGACAGGGAGAGGTGTTCCTAGTATCTGAATTGTCTCAAAGGTTTTTAAAATATTCTGATGAAATTTTATTACATGATCATTATCATTATAAGATAAATCTTCTTCTTCTTGCCATTCAGTATAGGCATAGATATCACTAGGAATTTCGAAAAATGACTTAAAAGTTACTAAAGAGTCTTCGAATTGATATTCTGGTATCAAAGTATCTGGGAAGTCCATACTTTTCAGTTCTGATATATCCCGGTTATAATATAGTATTTTGTAATTTTCTTTTGGGAGTATAAAATCAAAACATGCACCATATTGATTTACTGGTTCTGGAAAATATACAAAAAAGTATAAAATTCCATCTTTAGGAAGTAGTTCATGATTATGATGTAAGGCAACCTCAGATAAATTTAATTGTGCCAAAAAGACCATTGCTTTACCTTCAAAAACAGGCCATTCCATATCTTTTGGAAGATCAGGAGTTCCTCCTATTTTTGATTCTCCGAGTTTTGCTTTGTTTTTATTTGGGATTAATTTTACAGCAAGGTCATTCTCAGAATTAAGAAAATCAAAGTAGGAGTTTTTTACTGTTTCTGGGTTCTCCCATTTCTCGTTATCAAATTTAATTTTAAGATCTTTAATATATTCTTCTCTACTTTTCATTTTAATTTTTGTTTGAAATAATACTCCGAATGTATACGCATGTTTTAGAGTATCAAAAATAGAGAGGTTATGTCAATCAAATTACCCCGTTTTCAGTGTTTTTGGCTGATTACTATGTAGTAGGGATGTTTTTCTTTTGATTGTTTGGATGAGCATAAGCATATTGTTTTTTTATAAAACGGATTTTTCTGAAACGTAAAGCCGTCCAATCTTTATCTATAGAAACATGATTTATGGGTTCGAGATTATAATCTCCAAGAACTCCCCAACCATAATCTCTATTAATTTCTGTAGTATATTTTTTAGAGTTTTTTTTGGGATATGCAAACCAAAGTATAGCATCACCTACCAGTTTTGGATATACGGTTTCTATACGATTTTCTATTTGCTTCTTTTCGGTAACAAATATAACAGCAAAATCAACCTCTGATACCTGAATCAAAGACTCTTTAACAGTTACACCTTTAAGGCAATCAAGGTCTTCACAAAACCCTTCGGGTTCATTAAGTATTAATATCTCATCTAAAAAGGGAGGTAGCTGTAATTTTTTAAATAAAGGTGTCATGAGAATAAATTTTAGAAAAACTTGTGTCTCTTAAAGATACGAAAAAAACTGGTCATTTTATAAACTTAATGTTTTCATGAAAATATTTACATCTTGATTTGCATTAAGAACAATAAAAACAAGAAAATTGAAGTTTACTTTATAACACAAACTCAAATATATACATTATGAAAACAGTTTTTAAGAGCACCGTACTAGGTGCTTTAGCATTCGTTGCATGCACAACTTTCACTTCTTGTGAGAAAGATCAAGACAATGCTCACGAACAACTAGAAAATCAAACAGTAGTTGAAAAAGGAATCTTACATGAGCAAGCTTATCCAGAACGAACAGGAAAATTAGTTACTATCGAGCTTAACGGGGAATCTGTCGAAGTTGAAGAAATCGACGGGCAGTATGTTTTAGGAGATATCCTTATTGATAAAGAGGATGTTATGATCAAAAACGGTAAAAGTACAGGGCGTACAGGAAGTAGATGGCCAAACAACACCGTGTATTATGAAATACAAAGTAGTTTACCTAATCAGGCAAGAGTAACCAATGCGATTGCACATTGGGAGGCAAATACAAGCCTTAAATTTGTGAAAAGAACTAATCAGACAGCCTATATCTACTTTAGAAGTGGTAGTGGATGCTCTTCTTCTGTAGGTCGAACAGGTAGAAGACAAAATATCAATCTTGCAAATGGGTGTTCTACCGGGAATACAATTCATGAAATAGGTCATGCTGTTGGGTTATGGCATGAGCAAAGTAGAAAAGACAGAGATCAGTATATCACAATCAATTTTCAGAATATACAGGCGAATAGGGATTTTAATTTCAAAACATATTCTCAGCAAGGGTATGATGGTGATGAGTATACCAACTCGTTAGATTTTAATTCGATTATGTTATATGGTTCTTATGCCTTTTCTGCAAATGGGCAACCTACTATTGTAAAAAAAGATGGATCTACTTATAACGCACAAAGGAATGGGCTTTCTAGCGGAGATATCGCCGGAATAAAAATTATGTATCCCGGTGGCGGTGGAAATGATATTTGTGAAGGAGTGGCTCCTTGGTCCAGTTCTCAAAATTACCAAGTAGGAGATCGTGTAACATATAGAGGATATTTGTATGAAAGAACATCTAGTGGTTGGACTCGAATAGGGCAGTGTGGTACATCAAAATCATCAAACGCTCAAGATGCGCCACATCTTAACGATGTAGCAAAAAATTAATACTGCATTTTGTAAAAGAATAGGATAAAAAATAAACCCCTCCAGAATTTATTCTGGAGGGGTTTTTAGTATTGAAGCTACATCATAACTTTATCTCTTTGGCATTATCAGGAGTTTCAAAAATAGAACCTTCGTCATCCAGAAAGGTAATATCTGTAATTGTGGCTTCTCCCAATTCATTAGTGATACCTTTTTCTTCAGTCCAACCATAAAACTTCCATTTTGTAGCAAATGGTATTCCTTCTACGGTTTTAAAATCTTGATATTGTATAATATGCGGATCACTCTCTGCCTTAGTAATATCACCTTTACTTCCAAATGTAACAATATACGCTGTGGCTTGTAAAGTGTGATCTTTGGGATCTGTATAAATAATATACCAGTCATCTGGAGAATCCCCAATACCTTTTTCGAAAGAAAGCTTAGCAGTTTGATACTCTACTTCGCTTAAAGCTCTCATGTTTTCTAGCTCTAATTTGCTGCCGGGATCATTTAGTTTATATGGCATGGCAAAGAAATAAGTCCAGGTAAAGATATCGAAACGTGCTCCTTTATCGTTTGCATCTTCTGGGCACAAAAAAACGTTTTCACCAGTATAGATCAATTTACTCTCATCTTTTTTATCAATTCTGATTTTTGTAGAATTCGTTAACATGGTGATTTTTCCATCCAAACGTAATTTACCACCAAAGGAAATAACAATATTAAAACTTACCGCTTTATGGGTTAGGAAATCAGCTTTTTTATGTGCTTTCTCAATGTTTTTAATATGATGATCCATAATAGATACAGCACCATCTCCCATACCGCTATCTGGTTCTACCGGAATCTTTTCGGTTTTATTATCTGTAGCATCTGTAGTTTGATTTTCTTGCTTTTTATTGTTACCACAGCTTGAAATGATAATGGCCATGATCAAAATCCATAGATTTTTCATAAATAATAGTTTGTGTTACAAGTATTAAAATTACTAAAACCAATACTTCAACAAACAGTTTTTAGGAAAAATGTAACAGAAGATAGGCTAACTTTATAAAAAACTAATCAATACGTTTGGCAGGAGTTTTTTGTCCTCCTTGATTAAGTACAGCGCTAACCACCTTATTATTTTCTTTTATAAACTCTAGAGAAGCAGGGAACTCTTTTACAAAAAATACAGTTTCGCTTTCTGGATATATTTTGAAACTTTTTTGCCCTGTAGCTTGCGAAATCAGTTGTCCGTTTTCTAAAGATATTGTAAGATTAAATCCTTCTTTGATCTGGTAGACCCCTACATATTGGCTAAGTATATTTTCGGATACAGTAATAGCCTTTTTGTCTGCAGGAATAGGCGCATTTGTTTTAAATCCTTTAGATTCTTTAACTCTATTTTTAAAAATAGCTTCAGGTTTTTTACTATCAGTTTTAAACAAGATTTCAGAAAAACTATCCTCGAAGAAAAAAGTGTTTTCTGCTTTAGGAAAGATTTTGAATTTCTTACCGGCATCTCTTTGGCTGTATAATTGACCATCCTTTAAGCTAATACTTCTAACAGCTCCATCTTCAAATTTATATACACCGGTTAGTTTTTTTAATACTGAAGCTGAAACATTTGTTATTTTCTCTTTTCCGTAAGGTTTATCTATCGCTAAGGCTGCAATACGAATTGTAATGTCTGTAGGGCTATTGCAGTTGCAATTGGTTAATATTGCAGCATGTACATCTTCTTCAGGAATATAAATCTGATAGGAGGTATATCCAAAGATGCCGCCACCATGTTCAATTGTGGGTACTCCATTGATCTCATTTACACTCCATCCGTATCCATAATAGGTAGGTTTTCCATTATTTAGTGTTGTATTCTGAAATGCTTTTTTAATAGTCTCTGTTTTAACCAGAGTATTGGTGTTAACTGCATTTTGCCATTTATGTAAATCTTCTACAGTACTCATCAACGAACCGGCAGCATAGGGTAATGTCATGCTTAGATAAGCAGAATTAACATACCCTTCTCGAGTTTGATATCCCGAAGCTCTGTTTTTGATGATTTCTCTTTTACTACCATAGTATGAATTATTCATCGCTAATGGTTTGAAAATATTTTGCTCTACAAAATCCTCATAAGATTGTCCAGAAATTTTTTCAATTATAAAACCCAGGATAATATATCCAGAGTTATTGTATAACCATTTTTCGCCAGGATCAAAATCCATAGGTTCATTTTTAAAATAATTGATCAACTCGGTAGGAGTCATATCTTTTGCAGCGATCTCTGATAAATTCATAGAGGTGTAACTCTTAATCCCTGAAGTATGATTTAAGAGGTGATGTATTGTTATTTTTTTTCCATGTGTAGGGTAATCTGGGATGAATTTGGTGATTTCATCTTCGATGGTAAGTTTACCTTGTTCTATAAGCATTAGGATAGCAACCGAGGTAAATTGTTTAGTGATAGAACCTATTTCGAAAACATTATTAGGCTTCATAGGAACGTCGAGTTCTATATTAGCAAGCCCAAAAGCTTTATGATAAATGATTTTTCCTTGTTTGGCAACCAAAACAGTAGCTCCGGAGCCATCTGGTTTATACCTCTCTTGCAGAAGAGTATCAAATTTTTCTTCGAGACTTTGTGCAAAAGAGGAAAAAGAAAGAGCCGATAAAAATAGTAACACTACAAAAGTTGTGATTGACGAATGTTTGGTGATTTTCATAATAAGCTTTTTAATCGATTTATCCATATGACGCTCTAATACATTAATGGTTACAAAAAAATGAATAACTACTTGACTAATTTATGATGAATGATGTAACAAAAAGTAGAATTTGGTTACTTACTATTTACAAACACTCTTAATTAATCAATAAAATCTAACATATAATGAAAACAAGATCATTAAAAGTATGGACCACCTTTATCGTGTTACTGTGCATGTCTTTTACTCAGTCGTATGGACAAGAAGTTACAGGAACCTGGAAAGGGAAATTATCGGTTCAGGGGGCAGAAATTCCTTTAGCATTTCATATAGAAAAAACGAATGGAGCATTAACAGCAACAATGGATAGCCCATCTCAAGGAGCAACAGGAATCCCTATGGATACAGCACTTTTTGAAAACAATCAATTAACTTTAGCATTAAAACAAGCAGGAGTTAAATATGTAGCAACTGTCGATGCAAAAAAACTTACAGGAACTTTTTATCAAGGCGGAATGGAACTACCACTAGAAATGGAAAAATCAGAAAAAACTATACCAGGTAACCCAGAATTAGTTACTACAGATTCTGCTCTTGTAGAATTAGGTAATTTGGATAAAGGGGATTATAAATATTCAGTTGAAGATTATTTTGCAAAACCTAAAGCCAGAACTTTTCGTTTTTCTCCAAACGGGAAATACCTTTCTTATAGAGAGAAAGATGATAATAAAAAAAATCATGTATATGTAAAAGAAATTGCTACAGGCAAAATTACTCGTGTTATTGAAGAAAAAGAAGAATTGATTCGAGGATATGGTTGGGCAAATAATAACCGTTTGGTTTATGTAATGGATAAGGGAGGAAATGAAGATTATCATCTCTTTGCTGCAAATATTGATGGATCAGATCAAAAAGAATTAACTCCTTTTGAAGGTGTTCAGGTAAATATTCTTGAAGGTTTAAAAGAAGATGAAGATCATATGATCATTTCTATGAACAAGAATAACAAACAAATTTTTGAACCTTATAAAATCAATATAATTACTGGTGAGATTAAACAATTATTCAAAAATGAAGATGCTGCAAATCCAATTGCTGGATATAGTTTTGATAAAGATGGTAACCTTAAAGGATATGCCAAAATAAGAGATGGAGTAAACTTTGATTTATATTATGCCAAGGAAGAAGGAAAATATGAAATCATTAAACAGTTAAACTGGAAAGATACATTTTCTATTCTGAGATTTGATTATGCTACAGATAATCCTCATGATGCATATGTGGTTTCTAATCTGAAATCTGATAAATCTCAAATTTATTTATACGATCTTAAGGCAGATAAAGTGATTAAGAAAATTTTCTCGAACGATGAATATGATGTGTCTAGCCTTTCGGTGTCAAAAAAACGAGGATATGAGTTAGACTACTTTTCTTATGAAGGAGAAAAGAGTATAATTGTACCAGTAAGTGATTATTATAAGAAATTACACGCAAAAATTACAACGAAATTTCCAGATCATCAATACTCTATTGCGGATAAAACGGATGAAGAAGATAAATATTTAATTTTCTTACAAAGTGATAAATTATATGGAGTATATTATTCTTACGACAACAAGACTGGCGAATTTAAGTTGTTATATAACTTAATGCCACAGCTGAAGGAAAAAGATATGGCCGAAATGCGTCCAATTACTTTTACAAGTAGAGATGGCTTAACTATAAATGGATATATCACTTTACCAAAAGAAGCATTACAAGGAAAGAAAGTTCCATTGATTGTAAATCCACATGGCGGACCACAAGGTATTCGTGATTCATGGGGATTTAATCCAGAAGCTCAATTGTTTGCTAGTAGAGGGTATGCAACTTTGCAAGTGAATTTTAGAATATCTGGGGGGTACGGAAGAAAGTTCTTAGAGTCAGGATTTAAAGAAATTGGAAGAAAAGCTATGGATGATGTAGAGGATGGATTAAAGTATGTAATCGATCAAGGTTGGGTGAATAAAGATAAAGTAGCTATCTATGGAGGGAGTCATGGTGGATATGCAGTGTTGAGAGGCCTAACTAAAACTCCTGATTTGTATACTTGTGGTGTAGATTACGTTGGAGTTTCTAATTTGTTTACTTTTATGAAAACTATTCCTCCTTATTGGAAACCTTATTTAAAGATCATAAAAGAAATATGGTATGATGAAGATGTGGCCGAAGAAAAAGCTATCATGGAAGAAGTGTCTCCTGTATATCAAATAGATAAAATTAAAAAACCACTATTTGTAGTGCAAGGAGCAAATGACCCCAGAGTAAATATAGATGAATCAGATCAGATCGTTAAGGCTTTAAGAGATAAGGGGTTTGATGTACCTTATATGGTAAGATATGATGAAGGTCATGGTTTTGGTAAAGAAGAAAACTCTATAGAGATGTATAAAGCTATGATGGGATTTTATGCAAAACATTTAAATAATAAAAAAACAACAAAACCTGTAAAAGGATAAATTAGATTCTTTAATTGTAGATAAGAACCTCCTGAAACTTGATTCAGGAGGTTTTTTATGGTTTTTCTTCAAAGTCAGCACAATCTAATCTGATATCTGCATCTTCAAGCTCTGTTTGTATAAAATTACAATAATGATTGCTTTTATTTTTTTCATAGAACTTACAAGCATAACAAGTTCTCTGTACCGATAATATTCCAGATCTGTTTAGCTGATAAATTAAGATATTAATGGTCTTCAACAAAGATTCTTGTTCCTCGGTATCAAAATTTAAAAGTTGCTTCTTGATAGGGTCTGCAAAGTTTTCAACTTCAGAAACATTTTTTTGTCCTTTTGGAGTTAAGCTTATGTAATAACTTCTATTATCTGTTGACGTCTTATTTTTGAAGATCATTTCTTTTTTTTCTAGTGCCTTAACAGCATCACTAATTGTAGGTTTAGTTACATTAAACTCTTTTGCAAGATGACTTACTGTACATAAACCTTCTTTGTGATATGCAATAAAAATTATGATCTGTATCTGTATAGGACTTAAGCCTGCAGTTTTTGCGTGTTCCCATAACAACGTTCTAAAGACCTCAGAAATGCGTTCCAGGCCAATTACAATTTTGCTATTGATATCTTTATGTTGAAATGATATGTCAAAAATACTTTTACTCATATAAAATGCTAAAGAGAAAGCATCACTTTCTCCTTAGCAAAGTTAGTAATCCTAATTATTTATTTGTCGTTTTTAGCAATTTTCCATTTCAATAATCGAATATCCTTTGATTTGGATATCATTTATCATTTCTGGAGTTGCTTGTTCAATATGGCAGAGCCTACATTCATTAGTAGTAATTTTCTCTGTCTTAAAGGGTTTAGTATCCAGGTAATTTTCTCCGAATTTAAACACCATATCCTGATCTGTTATAGAATCGGGGACGAGTATGTCAAAATGCATTATGATCCCATCATTTCGTTGTACGTAAGTATCCCAAACGGCTATTTTCATCATTATAATATTACTTTGATTGTACGGTATATGGAAGAGACAAGTCGGTGCTTAAAACATTATATACTTTATACACACCAAGCATAGGTTTATCTTTGATTTCTGTATTTACCTGCATATAGGCAGAAACGGCATCGAACTTAAAGTCGGTTTGATTATTTATTCTATAATCTGGTATTACTACTTTAATGCTTGTTTTGTTGGTAATGACTTGAAAACCGGGTGAATCCATATACATAGGCATTCCAGGATTAGTGGGAGGTAATTTTACCGAGGTATCTGTTTTTTTGAATTGCTTTACCGATAATCCGCCTTCGACCCGATCATCTTTATGAAGAACCACCCAATGAGGATGCCATATGATCCCATCGTTATCATAGATAGAATCATTATTCTCATCCCATAATGGGGTGTCATCAAAATCGGGATGAGATGTTAAAGCCAATGCTAGAATACCCTTAGTGTCATTAAACCCTACATCTGTTGGTTTTAGAGTCGTAGGAAAAACATAACCCAAAACGGGAGCACCGTGCAATTGCCCTGCCGGAGCTGGAGTTGTTTTTCCTGCGTTTCCTTTAACATTAATTTCCCAAATAGTACTATTGATATTGGTATCATGTATAACAGAAGCCTTTACTATTTGTAGATCATCAGTATTGTATTTTTTACATTCGTCACAGGCAATTAACGTACTGCTAAGTGCCATGAATACTATAGTTATAATTAAATTTTTCATTTTTTTTTTGGTATTGTTGGTTTAAATGAGTCAACCATGATAAATAATTGACTCATTTCAAAATTGTATTATAATTAGGATTCCTAACTATTTAAATTAAAAAAATTATCCTTTTACATCTGCCATAGAAGCTCCAAAGTTAATATGTAGCACATTTCCATTAGGTGTTAGAAGTGCAGGAACAGATTGAACTCCTGCTGTTTCAGCATTTTTGATTTGAGAACGATCTTCTCCTAAATGAACAATCTCTACATTGTCTTTCCCAATTAGATTAACAATATCATGTTCTGCACTAATACATACTGGGCATCCAGCATGATAAAAAATTGATTTACTCATTTGTATATATTTTAAGGTTATGCAAAATTGCAATGCAAATATAGTAAGGAATCCTAACTAAAAAAAAGAATTTTGTAACTTTTTAATATGATTAAGAGAGAATCTTTTCAATTTAAAAGAACTATTATATAAAAAATGGGGTCTCTTTTTAATCTTTAAACGCTTTGTTAGAATCCTTGTCTTTTAGTTCATGTTCAGGTTTTTCATTTAGGTAGTTTTCCTCATTGTATAAACGAGAAAATAGTTTAATGTATTGATTAAATTCCTCGACTTTATGGTCTATTATTTCATTGTCCTTATATATAAACAATATGTCTACTAAGCTTCTATAATATTCTATGTTTGTGACAATCTCTTGAGCATATTCATATTGTTCTTTAATAGATAGGTTTCCGTAATATGTTAACTGTTCTTGATATTTTTTTGCCAGTGTATTCCATAGATTTCTAGCTTTTTTCTTTTTCTCTAATTGATAATATCCAGAAACGAAAGACCTTAGTAAGCTATAATACCCGTAGTATTCGACTGGTGTTTTTTCAATTCCCAAGTCCAGAATTTCTTCTGCCTTTATTCTTTTTCCTTCATTAATTAATGTTTCAGCCAGTCTGCTTATACTACTTCTATAACTAATTCCGTTTCTTCGAGTCTGTGGATCATGATAGATATTTGGATCTTCTCCATTTCCCCAGCTCCAATTTTTAACAATTGGATACATTATATCAGTATTGATTCTACCCATTTCATATGGATTATCAGGGTCTATTTCTGTTTGAATAGGTACTAATTTATATACCAATCCATCGAGTTGTAGATATTCTTTCATCCAAATATAATCGTCATCACCAAAACTACCTCCCGAAAAATATATTGGTCTTTCCCAATTATTATTAGCGATAATATCCAGCATTAATAAACGATGTTTTAATATATAATCTCCTTTTAGATGGATATCTATATAAGGTACTATTTTATCAGCATCTTTGGGGTGAACAATACCATTTTTGAGTACAGCTTCTTTATCTACAGGAATTCGAATATGTTGAGAAGGAAAGGTATTTACTTTTTTTCCACTTTGAAGACCCCCTTTGGTTCTGGGGTCACTAGACTCGATCCATTGCAACCAATTTTTTATTAGCATTGTATCGTTGGTAATGGGTTTATGATAAATAACATCGTTATTTCCATATCTATAAAATTCATGTAGAAGTTGTGAAGGAATGGGAGCGCTTTTATATGCAGCTCTTTTCATTTGATCAATGTACCAATCGGTGGTTAGATAAGTGGTTACTATTACTCTTACATCGGTTCTATATTCCTCAATATCTTGTATGTACCACAAAGGAAATGAATCATTATCTCCAATAGTAAATAAAATAGCATCTTTTTGACAAGATGATAAATACATTTTTGACATAGATTGGGCTGTATATCGATTAGATCGATCATGATCATTCCAATTCTGTTGAGCAAGTATAATAGGTCCTGCAAATAAGCAAGGAATTAGTATCATCAAGGATGTCATTTTAAAATTTACTAGGTTTTTAAGGGTATCAAATAATGCGTATACACTAAATCCTACCCAAATGGCGAATACATAAAAAGAACCGACCAAAGCATAATCACGTTCTCTTACTTCAAATGGTTTCTCATTTAGATATATTTTTAATGCTAATCCTGTGAAAAAGAAAAAAACGAATAGCACCCAGAAGTTTTTTTTATCTTTTTTGAATTGAAATGTAAGTCCTATAATCCCTAATAGAAGTGGTAAAAAGTAATAAGTATTACGAGCTTTGTTTTTAAGAACATCACTGGGTAGGTTATCTTGTGATCCCAGGTGTATTTCGTCGATAAACTTAATGCCACTTAACCAGTTTCCGTTTTGACTTGTCATTTCTCCCTGGATGTCGTTTTGTCTTCCCACAAAATTCCACATAAAGTATCGCCAATACATATAACCAATTTGATAGCTAAACATGAAGTTGATATTATCTCTGAAAGATGGTTTTTCTATATTGAGGTAATTGCCAAAGGATTTAAGAAACTGGTCATAATCTTTATTATCTCTTTTACTTGTGGCATATTCTCGTCGGAATCTGGTCACTGCATCAAGCAATTTTTTTTCATTACTAAATTCGGGTTTGATTGTGAACTTAGGTGGCTCCGAAAATTTCATATAATTAGGAATATGCTCTAAGCTCCACATCCTTGGGAAAAATCCTTTGTGGTTATCGTCAAGGTTTTGTTTTGCATTTTTCCAATCATTTACTATAATGTATTTCCCTGTTTTTTTATCTTTTTCATATTTTGGAATACCGTCTTGATACGGTTTTTTTTCATCTAGGTATGCATAAGCCTCTGTGTATTGAGGACCGTAAAACAGGTAAGTTTTTGGGTATTGTTCTAAGTTATAATACGCCAATACTTCTCTAGCATTATTTGGATTGTTCTCATTAATTACAGTACCCGCATTTGCACGAATTGGAAGCATGATCCAGCTAGAAAAACCAATCAGAATAAAGAGTATAGAAAGGAATAGGGTATTAAGAAGGGGATACTGCTTTTTTCGAGTGTATTTTAATCCGAAGTAAAAGATAATTGCAATTATTAACCCGGCAATCAAGGTTCCTGAGTTAAAAGGTAAGTTAATAGTATTAATAAAGAATATCTCAGAAATACCAAAGAAAGCAAGTATAGATGGTAGTAATACTTTAAAAATGAAGACCAAAATGGCGACTACTATGATATTAGCACAAATAAAACTCTTTGTATTAATGTTTTTATAATTTTTAAAATAGTATAATAGGCCAATAGCTGGAATTGACAATAATCCCATAAAGTGAACACCGAAAGATAATCCAACGATAAAAGATAGTAATAATAGCCATTTGTTTCCTCTTGGTAAGTGCATATCTCGCTCCCATAATAACCCCAGATAGAATAGAAGAGATAAGATACAAGTTGCCATGGCGTATACTTCGGCTTCTACTGCATTAAACCAAAAACTATCTGTGAAGGTAAATGTTAATGACCCTACTAATCCGCTACCTAGTATTGCAATTGTTTTATTTATGGTAAGAGTTTTATCCTTTGGATTAAGTTTTCGAACAAGATGAATAATAGACCAAAACATAAATAGAATGGTAAATGCACTGGCAATAGCAGAAGTACAATTGAGTATAAAAGCAATTTCTTTTGGATCAGATGCAAAAATTGAAGCAAATGCTCCAATCATTTGAAAAAGAGGAGCTCCTGGTGGGTGTCCAACCTGTAGTTTAGAGGAAGTAGATATATATTCTCCAACGTCCCAAAAGCTATTAGTAGGTTCTACAGTAAGTAAGTAAACACTTAAAGAAATTATAAAAACTACCCACCCTGTTATTCTATTCCATTTTTGAAAACTAAGTTCTGTCATTTATTTTGATCACAATTTTATGTTCTGAAATCAAATAAATGTGAAAATAAATATCCAGGCTATTTTTAATGAGCCGAATAAGGTACTAGTACGGGTATGATTTTATTTTTTGAGCAATAAATCTTGTCTGCTAGAGATATTTAACTTGCTGTAAATGTTTGTGATATGTGTTTTTACAGTGCTTAGGCTTATAAATAATTCGTTTGCAATTTCTTTATTACTTTTTCCTGATATGATGAGGTTTTTTATTGCTTTTTCTTGCTTGCTAAGAGGTATTGCTTTAGGGGTTTTTGATTTTTTCCATAATTTTATGGCGATCAAGACTAATACAACAATAACAAGAAAAGCTATACCATTAACCCATAAGCTTACTTTGTATTTATGGTTAACGATTTCTCGAGTAATAAAATTGAGTTTATTTTCGAGATATGCATAGGTGGATGGATCAAGTTCACTGGATTTTAATTCTTTCAGAAAACTTAGATAATATTCTGGATTGGCTTTAGCATCTTTTTCTAATAAATTTTGGTCATCTAGTTTTTTAATGCCAATAAGTTTTACCAAAAGTATTTGCAAAGAATCTTTTACATACCCTTTGGTTTCTATAAGGTATTGTTTAGGATCAAAATCATCGGTTAGATTTTCATATTTGGCTTCAAACTTTTTTAATTTTTGCCACTCTAAATCAGCAGAATTACTTGTAGTATACTTCCCAAACATCGTTTCTCCTTTGGTAAAGTGAATGGTGTCTTTTTTAGATAGTATAAATAGTTGAAAGTTCTTTATCTTGTTTGAAAGCTTATTTTTTTCTTCGGCAGATATAGGATTAAGTTGTATCTTATAAATACGTTCTTTTGAAGTAAATAAGTCTTGATCAAACGCAAAAAAACCTTCCTCGGTTAAAGGAGTTGATGCAATTGTAGTTGTATGGTAAGTATTGGTATTTTCTTCAAGTTCAATTTGACTTAGATAAACCTGTTGTTCCCATTTTTCGGAATGTTCTATATGTATATAACCAGAAACACAATTTTGCCCGAATATTGATGAAAAAAAGAATAACAAAATGATTAGAAGGGAGTTTTTTTTTCTCATTTTTTAGTGATATGAATATAAAACCGTAACCGTAATTTTATTAAATATAGTAAAGGTAATAAAATATAAATTGCTTCAAATTTAAAAATGAAGTATCATTTTTTAAGTATTTACATTTACATATTAGGTTATGAAATGACGCAACCTTTAGCAGAAAAAAACATCTATCCAATATAAAAATTATTGATGAAATAGTATTATGAAAAAAATTCTTCTTGTTATTATAATTTGCACTCAATTTAGTTGTTCAAAAGATGATGATTCCTCTATTCCTGAGACAATCCAAATTAGAATCAAAAATATAAGTCAGTTTAATTATTCAGATATCCAGATAAATACTGGTGGAGGTGAAAATAATTATGGAAATATTTCTGCCAGTAGAACATCGAAGTATGGAGGTTTTGATTTTGCATACAGATATGCGTTGGTAGAATTGAAGATTAATGGAGAAATATTTACAATCCAACCAATCGATTATTTTGGAGAGGTTAAATTGACTCCGGGGAATTATACTTATGAAATAGGAGCTAATGATTCTGCCGAACGATATGGCAAGCTTACTTTAAATTTAGTTCGAGATTGAATTAGGTGATATAATAAAATAGATATAAAAAACCGCTTCAATGTGTTTAACAACGAAGCGGTCCAATATCTATAAGTATAGCAGTCTAACTACTATTTTATCATATCGTAACTACGTTTAATAAAATCTGTTAACTCTTCTCCTTTTAATAGATTTTGAGAAAGTCTGGCCAAATCCAGAGATTGTTTTATTAAGCGTTCTTTTTTCTTATCTGTTTTGGTAGCAGCAATTTGCCCAATTAGTTCATGATTTGTATTAATGATCAAATTGTACATTTCTGGCATATTACCCATACCAAACATTCCACCACCACCGGTTTGTTGCATCTCTTTCATACGACGCATAAACTCTGGTTGGGTAATCATGAATGGAGAAGCATTACTATCCATAGCTTCTAATTGTACGGTATATGTTTCTTTTGGAACTACTTTTTCAAGATCAGCTTTAAGTGCTTCTTTTTCTTCATCAGATAATTTAGAGATGGTTTCTTCATCTTTTTTGATAAGATTATCGATGTGATCCCCATCTACACGTGCAAAAGAAATATTTTCTTTACTAGTCTCCATTTTTTGGATCAAATGAGAAACAATAGGAGAGTCTAAAAGGAGTACTTCATATCCTTTATCTTTGGCAGCAGATATGTATGAGTGTTGCTCATCTTTATTAGAAGCATAAAGAAGAACGAGCTTACCATCTTTGTCAGTTTGAGAATCTTTAATTTTTTCTTGTAATTCTTCAAATGTAAAGAAAGAACCATCTATTGTTGGATATAGTGCAAATTTGTCAGCTTTTTCGAAGAATTTATCTTCAGAAAGCATTCCGTATTCGATCACAATTTTAATATCATTCCATTTTTGCTCAAAATCTTCTCTATTGTTTTTAAACATAGAGCTTAGTTTATCAGCAACTTTACGAGTGATGTAACTAGATATTTTCTTTACATTACCATCGGCTTGTAAATAAGATCGGGATACATTAAGAGGGATATCAGGAGAATCAATTACACCTCGAAGCATGGTAAGGAATTCTGGAACAATACCTTCTACATTATCAGTAACAAATACTTGATTTTGATATAATTGGATTCTGTCTTTTTGTATGTTCATATCCTGACCCAGTTTTGGGAAATACAGAATCCCGGTTAGGTTAAAAGGATAATCTACATTAAGGTGGATATTAAAAAGAGGCTCTTCAAATTGCATAGGGTACAATTCTCGATAGAATCCTTTATAATCCTCATCTTTTAAATCGGCAGGCTGTTTTGTCCACGCAGGATTAGGGTTATTGATAATGTTATCAACTTCTTGAGTTGGTGCAGGATCTTCTTCTTTAGCATCCTCGGGTTTTGGTAATGTTTCCGTTTTAGTACCAAATTTTATAGATACTGGCATGAATTTATTGTATTTCACCAATAACTCACTTATTCTGCTATCTTCAAGAAACTCAGCATCATCTTCGCCAATATGCAGGATGATCTCTGTTCCTCTTTCTGTTTTATCATGTTCCTCTATACTATAGGTTGGAGATCCATCACAAATCCAATGTGCAGCGGGCTCATCTTTATAGGATTTTGTAATGATTTCTACTTTGTCTGCCACCATAAAAGCAGAATAGAACCCAAGACCAAAATGCCCTATTATTCCAGAATCTTTAGCACTATCCTTATATTTTTCAAGAAATTCTTCGGCACCAGAAAAAGCTATTTGGTTAATATATTTCTCAACCTCTTCTGCAGTCATACCAATTCCTTGGTCGATAATATGTAATTGCTTTTTGTCTTTATCCACTTTAATCTCGATAAGTGGATTTCCATATTCTACTTTAACGTCACCAATACTTGTTAAATGTTTTAGCTTTAAAGTTGCATCTGTTGCATTCGAAATGAGTTCTCGTAAAAAAATCTCGTGATCAGAATACAAGAATTTTTTAATTAATGGAAAAATGTTTTCTACAGATACATTAATACTTCCTGTTGCCATTTTTATATTGTTTTTAGTTTAATTGTCATCTTATGGTGTGGTGTATTCAAAAAAAATACCAATAGTATGTATCTGCCAAACTGGCACTGAAGTAAGTTTTTTTCATATCTGTTGTAATGATTTGTTGACACAATGGACTAAGGATGTAAATGGGTTTTTTTGAAGTATATAGTTTGTTTACAATTCAATATATAAATGCTATGAATATTGGTTTAATACGCATAGCTAATTTAGAAGGGAGAAACTTTGCTATGAGAATAAATACCCTAGAGTTGTAAACTGTATAAATTCTGATTTGGCGATGGTTTTTATTATCGCCATCAGGATGATTGGTTTTGAAAAAGATTAAAAAATAAAATACTTAAAAATATATCAATCATATATTTTTTTGAAAACATAATCTGTTACTTGATCTAAAAGTAGAGATTTTGAAGAGTACTATAGTCGGTCACCCGACTGGCTTGGTTTGTTTATTTATTGGTTAGGTTGATAGAAAGATGCGCTGTGGTTGGCGCATCTTTCTCGTTTTAGAGGTAGCCATTTTATATACAAAGTCGTAAATAATGATGCATAGTAGATTAAAATCTGCTTACATCGGGTATGATGTTTCCCGATGTGATAAATACAGTAAAAACAATTGGTCGAGTTAATACTGTTTTATAGCAGTATTTGATTAATGTAATGTAAGTCTTTTCTTATAATTCTAATGAGATGCATCAAAAAATTGAGATCATTTTGGTGTAATGTAATAGAAACTGCGAGTTGTTTTGTATACTGTTGATTTACAGGTTTTAATGTGGTGTTTAGAAAGAGATTAAGTGTAAGGCTATCTATTAATTTTTTAGATTTCTTAATAAGAAAGAGGTTTAGATACAAAAAAATTGAGACCTGTCATGCAATTTGAAAATACATTTATGCGTATCTTCACAATTAGAACCCCCTAGAATGTTAAGAAGCAAAATATACATATCTATTTTTGTTGCTACATTTCATTTTTATGTTTTTTCGCAGCAGAGAGAGACTGTTTTAAAACTAATAGACCAAGTAGAAAATGCAACAAATACAAATGAAAAGCTTTATTTATTAGATTCGTTATCGAGTGTATTATATGAAAAAAGGAATTCAGATTTTGAATTTTACAAACAAAACTATCCGAAATATACACTACAATATATTGATTTGGCTAAGCAACTGGATAGCTTTGATCTGGCAGCTTTTAAAACTTCACGACTTACATTTCATTATCTTCAGGTAATTGGTAAACCAGATTCTGCATTGGTTATTGTAAATAATTGTATTAAGGATAGTCTCAAAATTAAAAATAAAATTAACCTGGGACATCTCTATATTAAAAGGGCAGGAGCGAATTATCAAATTGATAACTTAGAAAAAGCAATTGTAGATTATACTAATGCAGAGAAAATATATCATCAAACCAAAGATTCTATTTTTGAGGCAGATGCAACTTATTTTAATGGGCAGGCATATGAGCGATTGGGTAAACTTTCTAAGGCAATTTTAAAATATCAGGCAGCTAATCGATTATATACCAAAATGAAAGATACTGCTTATATAGCGTATAGTGGGTTGGCAGTATCCGGAATTTTTAGCCAACTTTATCTTTTGGAGAAATCTTTTGAAGAAAGGCAGAAAATTAGAGTATTATTGAATAGCCAAAAGAATAAGGATTTTCAAGCTTTATCTGAATTAAGTGTAAATGATGCTCGTGATTTTGTAAAGAAAAAAGAATATAAAAAAGAAGGAGAAGCTTATCTAACTGCCCTTGCATTGATGAGAAAAGAGAAAGGTCGCCATGCCAATATGTTTAGGTTAAGGGCATATGTTTCAGAATTTTACTCTAAACAAGGCAAACAAGATATTGCAAAAAAGTATTTAGACACCCTCGAACTTTCTACTGATTTAATAAATAGCCCTTATGATAGAATATTTTATTTAAAAGCATTAGGTAGATATAAAGTTGCAAAGGGAGAATATAAAGAGGCGATTCCTATTTTTGAAGAAGAGATTGAGATTTTTAAGAATTCGAATGATATTCAGGGACAGGTACATTTGGAAAAAGAACTCTATGAAGCAAATAAAAACCTGAATAGACTACCAGAAGCTCTAATACATTTAGATAGATATCAATTATTGAAAGATTCTATCTATAATTTAACCCGATCTAATAGTGTTATTTATTATCAGACATTATATGAGGCAGAAAAAAGAGATAGTAAAATTGCAATTCAGAAAGCTAATATCCAGATGCTCGAAGCAAAAGATAAAGCAAAGAAAAACCTGTTAATATTTGGAGGCATCGGTTTAACGCTTTTGTTTTTATTGATCTATTTGTATAGAAATAGAATATTTCTGATTCGAAATAAAAAACTACAACAATCATTTTTACAAGAACTTTTGCAAACCCAGGAACGTGTTGGGAAACGCATCTCTAAAGACCTTCATGATAGTGTTGGTCAAAGTTTGTTACTCATTAAGAACAGGATTCTACAGAACAAAGATACCAAGACAGCTACTGTGGTAGATGGTGTAATAGATGAAGTGAGAGCTATCTCAAGAAGTTTACATCCATTTAAATTAGAAGAACTAGGTCTTACGGTAACTTTACAGAGTAGTGTGGAGATGATCGACGAGAATTACGATATTTTTATTTCGGCAGAAATAGATAATATCGACCAGGTGTTTGATCAGGAAAAAGAAGTTAATATCTATAGGTTGGTACAGGAAAGCTTTAATAATATTATTAAACATTCTAAAGCGAGATCTGCAGAAATTAAGGTGACTAATAAGGAAAATAATGTAGAAATAATTATTAAAGATAATGGTAAAGGGTTCGATGTTTCTAAAGAAAAAATATCGATCTCCAAAATAGGTCTTAAAACATTAAGTGAGCGTTCAAAATTTTTGAAAGCTACTTTTGATATACTGTCTGAAATTGATAGTGGGACTACGTTGATATTTAATATTCCGAAACATGCTTAAACCTAATATACTTATTGCAGATGATCACCCTTTATTATTAAGAGGGCTAGAGGAATTTTTGAAAGAACGGAAATATAACATCATAAATACGCATTCTGATGGGCTTTCTGCGTATAATGCAATCATAAAAGATAAACCAGATATTGCTATTTTGGATATCGAAATGCCTAATCTTACAGGTGTAGATATTGCTAAAAATTGTAAGCGATACCAGATAGATACCAAAATCATTTTGATAACTCTTCATAAAGAAAAGAAGTTTTTTGAAGATGCAGTAAAATATAATATTCATGGATATTTATTAAAAGAATTTGCTTTAACAGAGATTGAGGCTTGTATAGCAAGTGTAAGTAGGGGAGAACCTTATTTTAGCGAAAAAATATACAAACGTTTCACAAATGTTTCAGAGCGTAATTCGGATATAGAAAAACTAACTCCTTCCGAAGTTAAAATCCTAAAACGCATAGCAGAAGAAATGACAAGTACAGAAATTGCAGATCTTTTGAGTATTTCTGTGAGAACTGTCGAAAAGCACAGAGCAAATATAATTCGAAAACTTACCCTTGAGCAAAAGCCAAATGCTTTGTTGATCTGGTCTCAGAAAAATAAACAATTACTACTCTAACCAGGATATGTTCACTATTGTAGCCTAATTACGTGGGGCTACGTATGTTTTGAGGTGATGTATATCTATATATTTGTCTATATAATAGTTGAATAGAAATCTTTTTGATTTTGACAATAGAAAAAAACAAAGTCGATGCAGGATATTATTACTGAAATAAATGGTTCTAGAGGTAGTTCATTTTCGGTTTATCCAAATCCTTTAAAAGGGGAGGTTTATATTGACTGCAAAACCGAAATGCCTAATGCCAGCTGCGAAGTTTTTGATCTAAATGGAGATTTAATTATAGGGAATAAAAATTTGTCGATTAAAAATACAATTTCATTTACTTCTTTTCCATCAGGAATGTATACTATTAAGGTACGTGATGATAATAAGGTAGTGATAAAGAAATTTCTAAAACTCTAGTTTTAGGAAGATTGGGGGATGGGGACTACTAATTTTAATTAGTAGTCTCTTTTTTTACAGAGGTTTGTAATACAGTTATTTATGATTTATTTGTTATGCGCGCATATAATATAAGCAGGGTTTCTTTTATCAAAATGTTAAGAATACATATATTGTGTGATAACTTTTAGTTAAGCAAAAAATAACTCACAACTCACAATACATAATAAACTAACAACATGTATACTTCAAAAATATCTGGTTTAGGGTCTTATGTCCCTGAAAATGTCGTAACCAATGATGATCTATCTAAGGTGATGGATACAAATGATGAATGGATTCAGGAACGTACCGGTATAAAAGAACGACGTCATATCAAAAAGGGAGATGGTAATAGTACTTCTATTATGGGAGTCAAAGCAGCAAAAATAGCTTTAGAGAGAGCTAAACTTACTACAGATGATATAGAACTTATCATTTTTGCAACTCTTAGTCCTGATATGTATTTTCCTGGAGGAGGAGTTAGAGTTCAGGAAATGATGAACATGAGAACTATCCCGGCATTGGATGTTCGTAATCAATGTAGTGGGTTTGTATATGCGATATCGGTAGCAGATCAATTTATCAAAACCGGTATGTATAAAAATGTATTGGTCATAGGAAGTGAAAACCATAGCGGTGGTTTGGATATGACAACTCGAGGAAGAGGGGTTTCGGTAATTTTTGGAGATGGAGCAGGAGCAGCGGTATTAACAAGAAGTGAAGAAGAAGGTAGAGGAATTTTGTCTACACATTTGCATAGTGAAGGGGCCCATGCCAAAGAACTATCTCTAGAAGGTCCTAGTACAGAACATTGGGTGCCAGAAATTATTTCAGAGAATCCTCAAGAAAATATTCCTTACTATCCATATATGAATGGTCAATTTGTATTCAAAAATGCAGTAGTACGTTTTTCTGAAGTAATTAATGAAGGGTTACAGGCCAATAATTTATCTGCTACAGATATAAGTATGTTAATACCACATCAGGCAAACCTGAGAATTTCTCAATTTGTACAACGACAATTTAAATTATCTGATGATCAAGTTTATAATAATATTCAGAAATATGGTAATACCACGGCTGCATCTATTCCTATTGCATTGACAGAAGCTTGGGAGCAAGGTAAAATTAAGGAAGGAGATTTAGTAGTCTTAGCGGCCTTTGGAAGCGGGTTTACCTGGGGTAGTGCTATTATTAGATGGTAATCTAAATAAGTAAAAAAATGAAAAACGCGAAGCAATTAAGCTTCGCGTTTTTTTATCTAATAACTCGGTTATTAATTTTTTAAAGGCTAATTCAAATAAATCATAACCATGACTATACTATAATAAACGTTGTAAATTGTAAAGTGTTACAGAATTTGTTATTTTTTTGCATTTATTTAACTTTAATAAGGTTTTTAAGAAAGCTGTATTAAATTTAACAAATATCTGAGTTATTAGTTATAATATTAACATTTTTTTTGAGAAAAACCTGATTATAGTATTCCTCCGCCAGATTTTTCATTATTATCTCTTCGTTTTCTTGAAACTTTTCTATTTTTTCCGCTTCCGAATCGATAAGATAGTCCTAGGAAAACAGTTTGTGTTTCACCTTGAAACTGTCCATTTTGTGGATATGGGTTGTTTGCAGAAAACCTGAAACGCATTGTGTTAAAAATATCGTTAAAGTTAATACTGGCTGTACCTTTACCTTTTAAGAAATTATATCGGGCTCCTGTATTTACAAAATAAAATGGTTTGGTTTTAAATAATATACCTTCCTGTTCTCCTCTGTAAAACCCAAATACCTGAAAAGTCAAGTTTTTTGTCGCTTTAAAACTATTGTTAAGTCTAAAATTATATACTACAGCATCTACTTCTCTATTTATATTATCGACTACTCCTTTTTGTGTCTGTGAATAGAGGTCAAAACTAGCATTAAAACTCCACCATTTTGTAGCTCTATAGTTACTAGATACTTCGACACCGTAAGAAGAATTATTATCAAAATTTTTGAATGTTAATATCTGACCTTCCTCAACATCTGGGTTTTCTATAAGAGCCTGACTTATTTCATCATTAATTATTCGGTAAAATACTCCTCCGGTTATCGATCCTTTTCCTAATTTTCGTGTGTAGTTCGCTTCTATAGAGTTCGTAAACTGTGGATTCAACTCAGGGTTTCCTATAGAAACTATTCTTGGTGTACTCCATTCACGTATAGGATTTACCTGATTTAACCCAGGTCGATCAATTCGTCGGCTATAACTTAATTGGTAACTGTTTTTCTCTCCCGGAGTATAGCTGATAAAACCAGAAGGGTATACGGTAAAAATATCATCTTCAAATATTTTTTCTCCATCAAAAACAGCTTCGACTTCATAGCTTTCGAGACGTGCTCCTAACTGATATGACCATTTTTCAAAATTTTGACCATATGTACCATAAAAAGAATGTATGTTTCGGTCATAATTATATTTTGAATTCGCGAAAAGTGTAGAACGATAGTCATTATCCGTTCTTCTTAAGCGAGTTTCATATCCTAATTCTAATTTGGTCTTTTCTGATAATGGGTTTACATAATCGAGGTTTATTGTAGTATTTTTTCGCTCATTATTAATAAGGTCATTATAATTTGTGAACGATCCGTCTCCTCCAACAAAGTTAAAACGATCATCGCTATCACTTTCAAAAACATTATAATCAACTTCTAGTTCTATATTGTGTCCTTCTTTTTTAAAATCATGTTTGTAATCGAAGTTATATGTAGAACCTTGGTTATCACTATCACTTAATAGTTTTTGTGATAAATCATTCTGGTCGTTATTAAAAAAGGTGATATCTGTAGTTCCGTCTGTAAGTCCGTCAAACAAATTTTGATTGGTATATACCGAGACAGTATTATGGTCATCAATAAAATAATCTAAGCCTATTTTAAATAGGTGAGACTTGTTATTATCTAAGAATTTAAAATCTGTTTGGTAATTTTGATCTTGTCTAAACACACCTCCTGCATTTTGTCGTTTGGTGATGTTATTACCATAATTACCATAAAAGTTAACTTTTCCGGTTCTGTAATTTAGATCTATAGAGCTATTAAAACGAGCATTTTTTTCAAAGTTAAGCCCTAAATTAATATTACCATTAAAGCCTATATTACTATTCTTATGTAGTACGATATTAATGATACCACTCATTCCTTCGGGATTATACTTGGCAGAAGGATTAGTAATCAATTCTATTTTCTTAATAGAGGTAGAGGGGATTTGTTTTAATAATTGTGTAGCATCAATATTAGTAGGTTTACCATCTATCAGGATACGTACATTTTGATTTCCGCGTAATGCGATGTTACCGTCCTGGTCTACATTAACCGATGGAATATTATTCATGATTTCTGAAGCAGTACCCCCGGTTGTGGTAAGGTCTTTTCCTACATTGATAACTTTACGGTCAATTTTTTGTTCTATTGTTGTTCGTTCGGCAACTATAGTCACATCGTCTAGAGATTCGGCTTCTTCTTCTAATGATATGGTACCAACATTGATATTCTTATTTTTTTTAGAAATCTCAATAGGTTGAGAATACGTTTTGTATCCTATAAATTGTACTTTTAACGTATAATTTCCTTTTGGTATATCAGAAATTGAGAAGTCTCCACTATCGGTACTAATACCTCCACTTATAATTTTATCTGCTCCATCATGAATTGCTACGGTAGCATAGGGTATGGGTTGCTGTAGATTTTTGTCTATTACTTTTCCTTGTATAGTACCTACTACAGCTTCATTACTTGGTTGTGCTGTTAGGAATAGACACCAAAATGAGAAAAATAATAAAATTACTTTTTGATTGATTGTTTTCATCTGAACGTTTATTTGATTGATAATTGTTATGCATTGTACTTTGTATTGCCTAATACAAATACGTGATTATTTACAAAATTGACACTGTGATTAATCGTGTTATATGTGTAAGACGACGGTAAGTCTATTCTGTTACACCTTATTTTGACTTTAACAAAATATTAAATAATTAAAAACCGCCTCTAATATTAGAGGCGGTTTTCTATAATAACCAAATAGTAACACTAACCATCAACTATGAATAAAATTTGATTATTATAAAGTAACTAACTAACTAAATTTATGAAAATTCATATCTTTTATATGTAAGACGAAGTGCTTTGATTTGTGTTACATTCATCTTTTATTTTTAACAGTTTTCAGGTTATTTTTAACGTTTTAGCCTTTATTTGGTGTCCTAATAGACCTATTTTTCCTGCTTTAAATTCAAATACAGTTTATGGATAAAAAAACATTAGTACTAGGAGCATCTTTAAAAGCAGATAGATATTCAAACTTTGCTATTCATAAACTGGTAACTTATGGTCATGAGGTTGCTGCTGTTGGATTAAAAAAGGGAGAAGTTGCTGGTGTAAAAATTGAAACTGATATAAATGATGTAGATAATATAGATACAATTACTCTATATTTAAACCCTCTTAGACAACAGCCTTATTATGATGACATCATACAGCTAAATCCCAGAAGAGTAATTTTTAATCCCGGAACAGAAAACCCAGATTTTTATCAAAAACTTAAAGAGGTAAATATTGAAGTAGAGATAGCTTGCACACTAGTATTACTTTCTACGAATCAGTATTAATCCTAAAAAGGTTAAAAACCCATTAAGAATTAAGATAAAGAAACCAAATTTAAAACCAAACCATAGATCACTATTCTCGCTAATGATATAAGATAAAATTGGGGATAAGATTGCAATAATTGGCACTAAGTTATCTTTTACTTTTAGTTTTGTAAATAGCCCAAATGCATATAAGCCTAATAAAGGGCCATATGTATACCCTGCAAATACAAATAGTTTTGCAATTACACTTTCGTCCTTTATTATGTACTTAAAAGCGATAATAACCAATACTAGTATGAAAGAAAATAGAATATGGATTTTTTTTCGGGTCTTGACCTGATCTTCTGGGCTGTATTTTTTTTCTATGTCGAGTATATCGATACTAAATGATGTGGTTAATGAGGTCAGCGCACTATCGGCACTACTATAAGCTGCAGCAATAAGACCAAGTACAAAAAAGATTGCAATACCAAAACCTAATCCGCTTTGTGTAGCAATTACAGGAAAAAGCTGATCCTTATGAGCATCAATCCCATTTTGCGATGCATATTGAGTAAGTAGTAACCCAAGACCTAAAAATATAAAGTTTACAATAGTTAATACAATAGTAAACCAAAACATATTTTTTTGTGCATCTTTTAGGCTTCGGCAGGTAAGGTTTTTTTGCATCATGTCTTGATCCAGCCCAGTCATTACAATTGCAATAAATGCACCTGATAAAAATTGTTTCCAAAAATAATTCGCACTTTTAAAATCATCAAAAAAGAACATTCTCGAAAGATCACTTTCTAATACATAACCCAATAAGTTTGACCCTCGAATCCCTAAATCATCTGATACATAATATATGGCTACACCTACTGCAATTAGCATGAACAGTGTTTGTAGTGTATCGGTCCATACAATAGTTTTAATTCCTGATTTAAAAGTGTATAGCCAGATTAATAATATGGTTATGATAACGGTAACCCAAAAAGGAACTCCCAAGGCATCAAAAAGAATAGACTGTAAAACATTTGCCACCAAAAACAATCTAAAACTCGCTCCAACTACTCGTGATAGTAAAAAAAATGAAGCTCCGGTTTTATATGAGTAATTACCAAAACGTTGATCCAGATAGGTGTAAATTGAAGTTAAATTAAGTTTATAATAAAGAGGGAGTAGTACAGTACCAATAACAGTATATCCCAAAATATACCCTAATACTACTTGCATGTAGCTAAACTGTGAAGCTTCAATCCACCCCGGAACCGAGATAAAGGTAACACCGCTTAATGAAGCGCCAATCATCCCAAAAGCTACAATATACCAAGGGGATTGTCGATTCGCTTTAAAAAAAGCATCATTTCCTGAGTTTTTTCCTGTGAAATAAGAGATGAGAAGAAGAATCCCAAAATAAGCCGCAATAAGGAGTAGGATATGTAATGGTTGCATGAATTTCGGTTAAAAATGAATTCCCAAAATACAAATTAACCAGTAATGGTAAACCATAAAATCAAAACTATTTGTTTCTTACATCGCTTTCGACCATCCCATCACGAAGTCGGATAACACGATGTGCGTGTGCAGCAACTTCTTCTTCGTGAGTTACAAGAATAACGGTGTTTCCTGCAGCATGAATTTCATCAAAAAGCTGCATAATTTCTAATGAGGTTTTAGAATCCAGATTTCCTGTAGGCTCATCAGCCAATATTATCGAAGGTTTATTTACCAAAGCACGACCAACAGCTACACGTTGTCGCTGCCCTCCCGAAAGTTGATTAGGTTTGTGATCCATACGATCAGATAAACCAACATCGGTAAGTACTTCTTCTGCTCTAACGGTTCTGTCTTTTTTAGAAGCACCGGCATAGACCATAGGTAAGGCAACGTTATCTAATGCAGTAGTTCTGGGCAATAAATTAAAAGTCTGAAAAACAAAACCAATTTCGCGATTTCGAATATCAGCTAATTCATTATCGGTCATTTTACTAACATCATTTCCGTTTAGGTTATACGTCCCACCGGTTGGTGTGTCAAGACATCCCAGTAGGTTCATTAGAGTAGATTTACCAGAACCAGAAGGACCCATTATTGCCAGGTATTCTCCACGAGCAATATCAAGATCAATACCTTTAAGTACATATACTGTTTCCTGACCTAATTGAAAATTTCTGATAATTCCTCTAATTTCAATAACATTTCCCATATAGTAATCTTTACAGATGGTTAAGATACAATTTTAGACTATATGACGCAGCAGATAAAAAGTTGTTACACTCTAATTGCAAAATGTTCTTTTGTTGATTCTGTGTGCTACTCTGGGAAAGGCAGATGGGTTAAAAGTAAGTTAAAAAATAAATCCCTTAAAGCCTCCTAATAATACTATGATTTTTGTCATTTTTTGCATTTCATGTTACGATTAGTTTTGCTCTGGAATGTTAACTAACAAAAACAAATATGAAAGCACTAAAACGCCCCGAACCTATTAATGTAGAGATTGTCTTAGATCCTAAAGAAACAATTATGAGTAAGACTGATCCTAAAGGAATAATAGAATATGCGAATGATTATTTCATGGAAATTTGCGGATATGAAGAGCAAGAATTAATAGGTCAACCTCATAATGTGATTCGTCATCCAGATATGCCCAAAATTATTTTTAAGTGGTTATGGGAACACTTGTTGGCAAAGAAAAATATACACGCTTTGGTTAAGAATCTGGCAAAAGACGGTAGATATTACTGGGTGATTACAGATTTTGATGTAAAACTGGATGATGAAGGGCAAATTACTTCTTTTTTTGCACGAAGAAAAGCTCCGCCTAGAGAAGCAATTGAAAAAATAGATAAACTGTATAAAAAACTACTAGCAATAGAACAGGCTAGCGGAGTCGAAACAACAGAAAAATATCTCGTTGGATTTCTTGAAGAGAAAGGGATGACCTATCATGAGTTTATTGAAGAGGTTTGCCTGTCTGAAGAGACCAAGCCTTATGATCCAAAAGAATTACAATATCATAAACGAAGAACAGTATTTTCAAGAATGTTTAGATAATATATGATGATGTTTATGATACAATAATTACTTTTTTAAAATTTTATATGAGTGGGTAAGCTCATGTGATTTAGTTTATGTTTAGAAGTAAAAGCCTAAGGATTAATTTAATCTTTAGGCTTTTTTATGCTCTGATGGTGAAGTGTTCTTTTGCTTGTTCGTTTCTAATACATACAAAACCTAAATAAAAAGTATCAATAGTTACGGTGATTTTTGGGTGTTCTTGTATTGTTTTCCATAAAATGGTATTGTCTTCAGATTCATATATAGAATTGAGGATGATAATACTGTCATTATGAACCATAGACAACAGTAATTCTATATTCGAGAAAGATTGTGATTGATTCATGTCGAGATAAATCATATCATAATCATTTTTCGATTGGATATTATGATCAATCTCAACCAAATTATCTATTGATAAAATCTCTGATATAACCTTCGAATCTGTTAAAACAAGACCAGTTTTAATATCAAAATAAGGAAGTATACGATTAAGAAGTTTAGCAGTACGATATCTAACAGGATTTTTTTTGTCTGCTTTTTTATATATTGATTTTATGGTTATATATGCTTTTCGTTTTTCGGTATTATAAAAACATCGGGTCACTAAATTGTATACAAAAGGAGAATGTACTCCATGTTGATTGGTAGATTTAGAAAGAAATCTGAGATATGCTTTTATTTTGAAATACATTTTTTGGTCTAAATCAAAAATCTAACACTATTTGTTTAATCATATCATTCTTCCATTTTTTCGGAAAGCTCAAACCATCGCGTTTCATTTTCTTCAATTTCCTGAATGATTTTCTGAAGTTTTTTAGACTCGGTATTTATTCTTTCTTCGTTCAGATTACCTTCGGCAAAAAGGTTTTCGATTTCTTTCTTTTGCAGCTCTAATTTTTTAAGCTCTCGTTCAAGTTTATTGAATTCTTTTTGTTCATTATAAGAAAGAGCAGCTTTATTATCCTTTTTCCAGGTGTTTTTGACTTTTGTATCCGCAGTAGTATCAGATGTTTTTACCTCAACTTCTTTACTGTCTTCATAAATACGATAATCGGTATAATTACCGGGAAAATCCTGAATAGCACCATTGCCTCTAAACACGAATAAATGATCTACGATCTTATCCATAAAATAACGATCATGGGATACTACAATCAAACATCCTGGAAAATCTAATAAGAAATTTTCGAGGACATTAAGTGTTACAATATCTAAATCATTGGTTGGCTCATCAAGAATCAAAAAATTAGGATTTTGAATTAAAACGGTACATAGGTATAATCTTTTACGTTCACCTCCGCTTAATTTTTCTACAAAATCATATTGTTTTTTTCGGTCAAACAAAAAACGTTCGAGCAGTTGTTGTGCAGAAATTTGCCGTCCTTTTTTTAAAGGAATGTAATCTCCGAATTCTCGAATTACCTCGATAACTTTTTGACCTTCTTTAATGGTAATACCGCTTTGTGTATAATATCCAAATTTTATAGTGTCGCCAATCACAATTTTCCCATGATCAGGAGTGATCGAACCTGTAATCATGTTTAGAAAAGTAGATTTACCTGTTCCATTTTTACCAATGATACCAATACGTTCTCCTTTTTTGAAAACATATTCAAATTGGTCTAACAAGATAAGTTTATCAAAACGTTTAGAGACTTTATGAAGCTCGAGAATCTTACTCCCCATACGTTCCATATTAATCTCGAGCTGAACTTCATGATCATTACGACGTTTATGAGCGCGTTCTTTGATTTCATAGAAATCATCAATTCTAGATTTGGATTTGGTCGTACGTGCTTTCGGTTGACGGCGCATCCAGTCTAATTCTTTTTTGTAAAGTTGCTTGGCTTTATCTGTTGTAATTTGCTCATTTACAATTCTAGCCTCTTTATTTGCCAAATAATAGGCATAATTACCTTTGTAACTATAAAGTTGGCCATTTTCTAATTCTATAATCTCATTACATACATTTTCTAAAAAATAACGATCATGAGTTACCATGAATAGCGTAAAATTCTCTTTGGCAAAATATTCTTCTAACCATTCTATCATTTCTAAATCCAAATGGTTAGTAGGCTCATCAAGATATAGTAGATTAGGTTTGCTTAATAATATATTGGCAAGGGCTAATCGTTTCTTTTGTCCACCAGATAATTCACTTACCTTTTTATTAAGGTCCTCTAGTTTAAGTTTAAAAAGTATTTGTTTATACTGTGTTTCAAAGTCCCAGGCATTAATTGCATCCATTTTTTCAAATGCTAGCTGATAGCTTTCTACATCGTTGGGGTTTAACAACGCTTTTTCATAAGTGTTAATTACTTGAAGAATATCATTGTCTGAGGCAAAAATAGTTTGTTCGATGGTAAGAGAAGGATCCAAATTAGGTTCCTGAGGCAAAAAAGCTACTTTAAGATTTTTGCGATATACAACTTGGCCTTCATCGGGTTCTTCATCACCGGCAACAATATCAAGGAGAGAAGTTTTTCCAGTTCCGTTTTTGGCGACAAAACCAATTTTTTGTCCTTCGTTGATTCCGAAAGAAATGTTTTTAAAAAGGATACGCTCTCCGAATCCTTTAGCGATATTTTCTACTGATACGTAATTCACAATTTTTTATAAAGTTGCAAAGGTACAAGGTTTATAAGTTACAAAGAAGCAAAGTTTTGAAGTTTCTGTATTGTGAAACGATAAATAGAAGATTTATTACAGTATTAATGTTTTATAGCGGTTAATATTAACTGCATTGTTATTTATTAAAATAAGAGAATTATGTGTCATTGTAATTCAAAATAAATTCATTAGGTCTATAGGAGTAATTTTTTTGTGAGATACAGCTACTTAGGATTGATTGCAGTGACTTAAATATGAATCACAAGGATTTTTAATATCTTTCAGAGATTATTTACACACTACAATCATTTTTTACCAGGATAATATATGAGCAAGATATATGTTGAATTATACTTAATTTTTAAATATCAGGCATAAGGGTTTGGGAGAGAAAGTGTTATGTCGATTTTTAGATATTACACTTGTTATGCAGGTTTTTATGTGTTTAATATTAAAGTTATTATTATTATTTTAAGCAATTAATATATTACTTTTTTTACCTACTAATAAATGAGAAAGACACTACTTTATTTATTTACCTTGTTTTTTGGTCTATTATCCTTTGCTCAAGGAACTTATAGAGACGAATTTGGGTCTGTATCTTATGCAAACAACGATGGAACGCTAAATTGGGCAGGAAACTGGAATGAAATCGAACCTTTTGATTTTAATAATGACCCAGCTGGTGGTTTTATAAGTGTTAATAGTAATCGGCTTAGATTTAGCTGGATATGGACTGAAACTATAAGCAGAACGGCAAATTTATCCGGAGCAACAAGTGCTACACTTTCTTTTAATTGGGAAACATCTAGCCTCGAGGCAGGAGAGGAACTTGCCATTAGAGCATCTAGTGATGGAATTAATTTTACTACTCTAACAACATTTGTAGGTACTCAATCTGGTTTTTATAGTGTTGATATTTCGGCATATATTTCTGCTACTACAACAATTCGTTTTGATAATGTTGGAACCAACTGGAGTGATTCTGGTGATAGCGTTTTTATCGATAATGTGCAGATTTTAACTGCGGTGACTGTTAATCAACCTCCTACTATTGTAGTTAGTGGTGATCAGCATTTTTGTCCTAACCCTACCAATTCTAAACCAGTAGTGCAAACAGTTACCATTACCGATCCCGATGACACAACTGCCGATGAGATTTCTATACAAATATCATCAGGATATGTTAATGGGCAAGATTTGTTAACATTAACCGGTAGTCACCCTAGTATAACGAGTTCTTGGAATGCAACAGAAGGGAGGTTATTTCTTACTGGCCCAGCAACATTTGCCGAGTTTGGAGCAGCAATTTTGGCTGTAGTATATTCTACAACTGCATCTAGTCCTCCCGAATTAAAAGAATTTTCTATAGTGATAGGGAATGCGCTTTTCCTGCCAGAGACGGGGCATTTTTATGAATTCGTATCAGATGCAGGGATTCGGTGGGATGATGCAAGAGATGATGCCGCTACGAGAACATATTTTGGACTACAAGGATATTTAGCTACATTAACTAGTGCTGCTGAAGCTGCTTTTGCAGGATCGCAGATAACAGGCAATGGGTGGATAGGAGCAAATGATGAAGCAGCAGAAGGACAATGGACATGGGTTACCGGGCCAGAAGCAGGAACTCTTTTTTGGACAGGAAATCAAACTGGATCTGTTGTTCCTGGTGAATTTGCATTTTGGAATACGGGAGAGCCTAACAATTGTTGTGGAGGGGAAGACTATGCACATATTACAGCTCCAGGTATCGGGATTCCTAATTCATGGAACGACTTACCTATTGCTGGAGGAGGAGGAGCATATGCATCACAGGGTTATATTGTAGAATATGGCGGTATGCCAGGTGATATACCTCTACAAATATCTGGAGTAACTAGATTAAGAATAAGTTGCTCTGTGATTACTAATAGACAGCGAACGTATAGAGTAAATAACTAAGTTCTGTTTGTTAGGAAGGTAAAGATATATTTCTTTTTCGTCTGGTTACAGAAAAAAGAAATATAAAAATCGATAAAAATATAGAAACTCTAGCCAGGTAATTTCCTGCTTTTACGTAGAATGTGATTTTATCATTTGTAACAAGGGTTCCTTTTAATGCTCCTTGTTTTTCATAATCTAATTTTACTACAATATTTCCTGTTTGGTTAATAATAGCAGAAATTCCGGTATTGGCACTTCGTGCAATGCTTCTTCTTGTTTCAATAGCTCTTAGTCTGGCATAAGATAAGTGTTGTCTATGTCCTTGAGTATTACCCCACCAGGCATCATTAGTAATAATTGCCAGAAAACTCGCTTTATTTCTAATATACCCAGTGGCAAATTCTCCATATATACTCTCATAACAGATTAAAGTTCCTACTCCAATACTATCTTTAGAGAAGAACACTTCTCTATCTTCTTGCGTAGTTTTCTTGGCGACCGTTCCGCCAAGATCAATCATGGCATCACCCAAAATAGGTTTTAAAATACTTTGGTATGGGAAATTTTCTACACCAACAACTAGTTTGCTTTTGTGATATAACTCATCAGTTCCGTCGGGACGAACAAAAAATGCAGAATTATAGTCATCATAATAAATGCCTTCTTTATAAGTGTTCGTTTGTTTACGAATTTTATCAGGATCATTAAATACATCTATTAATGATATTCCTGATAATACATTTGCATTGGGATATTGGTTAAGTATTCGTTGTGCAGTTTTTTTAGCAATAGAGATAGAGAAATTAGTAAGTCTGTTATTGTCTGCAAAAACAGTTTCTGGAGCAATAATAAAATCTGTTTTTGAAGTAGCAACGGTATTGGTTAATGAGTCTAATAATTTACCTATTCGGGTATCTGTGGTGTTATACTTTTCTGTATAGGGATTTATGTTTGGCTGTAGAATAACCACTTCGATATTGCTACCTTTTTCTTTATACGTTTTTAGAATAATAAATGATATTACAATAGGGATTAGAATAATCAATCCATTACGAATCGCAGATCTGTACAGAATAGCTTTATCCTTATGTTCTTTAAAAAGCAGTATGCTTTTAAAAATACTAATGTTAATGATCCAGATCCAAAGCGTACCACCAAAAGTTCCTGTGTATTCGTACCATTGTACCCAGGAGGTAAAGCTTGCGAATCCATTACCCAGGTTAAGCCAGGGCCAGGAAAACTCCCATTGTAAGTGCGTATATTCAAAAGTCATCCAAAAGCAAACCAGAAATATACTACTAATCGTAAATGTGGTTCTTTTGGCAACAATGTGATAAATCAAAAATACCAAAGTCATCACAAGGCTATTTACAATTTCTGCAAACCACATACCAAACGCAGTAGAATTATAGATCCACCAGGTGGTAATTATATTCCAAATAAAAAAGGTGAGAAAAGCAAAGGCAAAAACCTGGCTTTTACTGTATTTATTTTTGCGAATGTTATATTCTGCAATCAAGAGAGGAACAAACCCAAAAAATAGAAATAAAGGAAAACCATAGGTCGGCCAGCTAATGGCGAGTAAAAGACCTGAAATAATACACAATATGATGTTTCTCATAAAAAAAGCTTCCTTATTAATAACGAAATTAAACTTATTTAGTTACAATTAATATAATTGAATGTTTCTTTTTTGTAACGTTTAGTAATGGGTAGTCTTTTAAGTGCTCAAACTAGCAATTTGATATAATTCTTTGCAATGTGATATTTACGAAATTGATTACTTAAAACTATATTTTATTTTGAAGGGTATAGAGTTACTTTTTTTAATTTCTTTTCTAGTTTTTTTATGTTTTGATAGCTTAGTCTTTGTGAAATTTATAGCGGTCAAAATTTATAAATTCATACCTCGTTTTTAGTGGTGTATGGCTAATATTCTTGTATTTCTACTAGCCTTTATACTATATTTGATTCGGTTATTAATACTTGTTTTATGCATTGGAATCACTGTCAGGAAAAAGAAAAGTAAAGGCTTCAATTAGAGCAATAATATATCTGTTGTGTGAAGAAATACTTTCAATTGTATTCCATGAATATTAGTAAATGGGCAATCACATCTAAAAAGAGGATGACCTATCAGATTTGATTTTCTTTATCTAAGATCTTGATGAAAAAAACACATCAGTCGATGACTCCTAAAAAAAGAAATGTAAGCAGTATCATAAACAAACAAAGCTCTAAAATGAGCTTTGAATATAAAAACATTCTCTCGCGAGGAATAGACACACATGGTGAGTGTCTTAAAATGTTCATCACAACTGTAAATATTGAATATTTAAATTATGAAAAAATCAATTTTAAACATAGGAAGAGCTTTAAGTAAAGAAGCGCAAAGAACAATTAATGGAGGAGGCCCGAATGATATAGAAAGTATATATGGCCCTCATGAATGTTCAATGTGTACTGATGGACACCGTTGTTATTATGATGTAGATGGTAATGGATATTGCACAGCTGAGACGGATGATTAACTGATCCCTAGATCTTAAAATATTTTTATTTGATGTTGAAAAATCACCGTTTTTGAAGGTGGTAATGTCTAAAAAGCTCAGTCATTTTTTAAGAACTTAATAAAATTTCTCTAAGTACATGATAAAAAAGTTATAGATTGATATTAATTATTGATTTCCAACAAAATATATTGTTTTTGTTACCCTAGTTCTTCGATCTAGCTCAGGATAAACTAAAGGCTAGGATTCATCTTGATATAGTGTTATTAATAGTGGATTTACTCTTTTTTATTACGGGCTTGGAAGAAAATAATTGGTGTACTATTATTTCATTCTATATATGAAAATATAAAGTGTTTTTTAAAGCTTTTGTATTATAAAAATATTCTTTTGGTAAAGAATAGATACAAATTGTAAGTGTCTTAAAACAGTTGTCGTAAAAAATAATATTAAAACTTATATCATGAAAAAATCAATTTTAAACTTAGGGAAAACTTTAAGTAAAGCAGAACAAAAATCAATTAATGGAGGTATTGCCTCGTATTTATGTACTCTAGGAGATCCTTGTTATATTTTTATAGGAGCAATATGTACAGATGTATGTATGCATGATCCTGAAGGGAGGTAGCATGTAAAATTAATTCTACATATATGTCTGCAAGTAAACAATCATTGTTTTAGAGTTCATATTACTGTAGGGTATTGATAACCTGGCTGAGTTGCTTTTTACTAAAAAGGAACTCAGCTTTTTTAAAAACGTACTAAAGTTTTTCTAAGTGCCTGATAAAAAGTTATACGTAAATATAAATTACTTTTTTTCAATAAGATATATTATATTAGTTGTGTTTTATTACCCCAACCCCTCAGCCTAACTTTGGATAAACTGAGGACTAGAATCCATTTTGATATATAGTATTATTAATAGTGGGTTTACTCTTTTTTATTACGGATTTGGAAGAAAACAATTGATTGTTTCATTCAAAATATGAAAGTATAAAATGCTTTTTATGGCTTTTATGTTATTTGTATTAGCAATAATATTCTTTTATAAAGGATAGACACAAACGATGAGTGTCTTAAAATGGTTGTCGTAAAAAATAATCTTAAAACCTGTATCATGAAAAATCACATTTTAAACTTGGGTAAAGTTTTAACCAAAACGCAACAAAAACAAATTAATGGAGGAGGAGGGCACCCAGAATGCTATTCTCATCAGGATTGCCCTGGATCAATGGGCTGTTGTAACGAGGGAAATGGCGAACTGGGTCTTTGTATGGTATTTGAGCAATATATAAAATATTGTAATATATAAATGATTAATAGTTAATAGAGAAGACTAATTATCTTTTTTCTTGTCAAAAAAGTTAAACGCATAAGCACTGATGTTTTTTATAAAGATATCGGTGCTTTTTTGTGATAAATAATCATGAACTCATTTAGTTTTTTTCGATGTACTAAATTCCAAATATATTTAATCAGGGGTTAGGATACTATGACAGAATTTGATGTTATAATCAACGATTTGTGATTGCTAGAATGATTCTTTTTTGGTTAGAAACTATTATCAGATAAAGTATCCATTTAGTTTACTATTTTTACACAAAATCAGACTTCATGTTTATTAAAAGACAAATTCCAAACTTCATTACACTTCTCAACCTTTTTTGCGGATGTATTGCTGTTATTTTTGCTGTTTTGGGGCAATTAGAATTTACTGCATTGTTTGTAATGCTAGGTATAGGGTTTGACTTTTTTGATGGTTTTGCAGCCAGAATATTAGATGTTAAGAGTGAATTGGGGTTGCAACTTGATTCTTTGGCAGATATGGTTACCAGTGGGGTTGCACCTGGTATTGTGATGTATCAATTGTTATCTCAAGTTTTTGGGAAACCATTTTATGTAACCCCTGGTTCTTGGAATTCTGAACAGATTTTAGCGAGTTTTGATATGTCTTATGTATCCTTGCTGGGTTTGTTAATAACCTTGGCTTCCGCATATCGATTAGCTAAATTTAATATAGATACTCGTCAAACTACTTCATTTATTGGTTTGCCCACACCAGCAAATACATTATTAATTGTTAGTTTGCCATTAATACTCAAGTTTCAGCAAGAACCCTGGATTTTAGAAATTATCCTTAATAAATGGTTTTTGATAGGGTTAACTATACTAAGTTGTTATTTACTTAATGCCGAGATTCCTCTATTTGCTTTAAAGTTTAAGAATTGGAGGTTTGCAGAAAATAAGGTTCGTTATATTTTTATAATACTTACCATTATTTTAATTTTATTCTTAAAATTTATAGCAATACCTTGTGTAATATTACTTTATATTTTGATGTCTTTATTTTTCAAAGAAAAAAGCGGATCGGAGAATAGTTTTTGATCAATTTTTTAGGATAAGACTTAAAAATCAAGTACTCGTATTATTATTAAAAATTCAATTTCTTTTTTCTAAGCTCGAAATTTTGCCCCAGATAAACTTTACGTACCATTTCATCTTCGGCCAATTCTTCGGGAATACCAGCTTTTAGAATACTTCCTTCAAACATCAAATAGGTTCTATCTGTTATAGCAAGAGTTTCCTGTACGTTATGATCCGTAATCAGAATACCGATGTTTTTATCTTTTAATTGGGCAACAATACGTTGTATATCTTCTACAGCTACTGGATCTACCCCGGCAAAGGGTTCATCCAAAAGGATAAAATTGGGATCTGTAGCCAGTGCTCTTGCTATTTCTGTACGACGGCGCTCACCACCACTTAGGAGATCACCACGGTTTTTACGGATATGCCCTAAGCCAAACTCTTCGATAAGTGCTTCCATTTTATGCAATTGCTCTTTTTTAGAAAGCTTGGTGAGCTGAAGTACACTTAAGATATTATCTTCGATACTTAATTTTCTAAAGACAGAAGCTTCCTGAGCCAAATAACCAATACCATTTTGGGCACGTTTATACATTGGATATTTGGTAATATCGGTATTGTCTAACGTAATTTTTCCTCCATTAGGCTTTACCAAACCAACAATCATATAAAAGGAGGTTGTTTTACCGGCACCATTTGGTCCCAGAAGCCCAACAATTTCTCCCTGATTCACTTCCAGAGAGATTCCTTTTACTACTTTTCTACCTTTATATGATTTTACAAGATTATCTGCTTTTAACTTCATATCAGAATGACTTCTTTATATCGGGGGTGTTGCTAAAATGAGCTGGTAAATTTACATTATTCTTTTTAACTACTATATACTTAAGAAGCTTTTGCTTCAAGTGCGTCCCAAAACTCATAAGCGCGACGTAAATGAGGGATAACGATAGTACCTCCTACCAGGGTAGCAATACTAAGAGATTCGACTACTTCTTCTTTGGTTAACCCTTCTTTATGACAGGTTTCAAGATGATAGCGTACACAATCGTCACAGCGCAATACTACAGAAGCTACTAACCCTAATAATTCTTTTGTTTTTACATTTAGAGCACCTTCCATATAGGCATTGGTATCCAGGTTAAAGATTCTCTTAATTATTTTATTATTGTCCTCCAGAATACGAGAATTCATTTTCTCTCTGTAGCTGTTGAATTCGTCAACTATATCACTCATTTAGATTGTTTTTGTAATTTTTTCTTTTCTTTTTTTATAACAGCTTTAGATATAAAAATACTTACCTCGTATAATATTAAAACCGGAATAGCAACAATAACCTGACTAGCAATATCAGGTGGTGTAATTACGGCAGAAAGTATTAATACAATTACTAAAGCAAATTTTCTGTATTTCCTTAAGAACTCAGGAGTAACTAACCCTACTTTGGTAAGGAAAAACATAATAACAGGAAGTTCGAATATTAGACCACAAGCTATTACTGAAGCTCTTACCAGTGCTATATAGCTATCAATATCAAATTCGTTAAGCACCTCTTTACTCACTTGATATCCTCCTAAGAAATTAATGGATAATGGGGTGATCACGTAGTATCCAAAAAGTACTCCCAGAAAAAATAAACAAGAACAGATAATAATAAATCCTTTAGAATTCTTTTTCTCTTTATCATATAATGCTGGAGAAATAAATCTCCAGAATTCATATAGTACATATGGAAATGCTGCAATGAAACCTGCTGTTATAGAGGTCCAGATGTGAACAGAGAATTGACCGGCTACTTTTCTGCTTTGTACACTGAAAGGTAATTCTTTAAAGCATAAACTTTCATCTAAACCTAGAAGTTTAGATAAATTACAGAGACCATTATAGGTAGGGAAATCTGGTTTTTTTGGACCAAAAATCAAGACGTCAAAGATAAATTCTTTTGATATAAAAGCTATGATTCCGGCAATGAGTACTGCAACAGTAGCTCTAATTAAATGCCAGCGTAGCTCTTCTAGATGATCTAGAAAAGACATAGACTGAGGGTTTTTTTGAGTAGTGTTGTCAGCCATTATAAAATACCTTCTCTCATTAAATCATGAATGTGTAGCAGTCCCACATATTTACCATCTTTTTCTGCTAATAATTGAGTTATTGAGTTCTCCTCTAATTTTTCAAGAGCATCAACTGCCATAGCATCATTATCAATACGTTTGGGATTAGGAGACATAATATCTTTAGCGATCAAACCTTCGAAAGAAGAAGCCCCTTTTGTTAGCATTCTACGCAAATCTCCATCTGTTATAATACCAAGGATAGTCCCGTTTTCTGTAACCGCTGTGGCTCCTAGTCTTTTTTCTGTCATTTCAACAATTACACTATTTATATTAGATTCTGGAGATACTTCGGGTTTTTCATTTTGAGATGTAATATCACTTACTCGAAGATATAATTTTTTCCCCAATGCGCCCCCTGGATGATATTTGGCAAAATCCCTGCTAGAAAATCCTTGTAGGTGTAATAAGCATACTGCAAGTGCATCTCCTATAACTAGTTGCGCAGTGGTACTTGTTGTAGGGGCTAAATTATTTGGGCATGCTTCTTTTTCTACATAGGCATGCAATACGTAATCAGCTTCCTGACCTAAAAAAGACTCTTTATTAGCTGTAATACCAATTAAAGGGTTTTTGAAATTTTTAATCAAAGGAACCAGAACTTTTATTTCTGGAGTATTACCACTTTTAGAAATACAAATAACGATATCATCTTCGAGAATATTTCCTAAATCACCATGAATGGCATCGGCAGCATGCATAAAAACTGCAGGAGTACCTGTAGAATTCATTGTAGCAACAATTTTGGTGGCAATAATAGCGCTTTTACCTATACCAGTGATAATAACTCTACCTTTTGAGTTATGTATCGTTTCTACAGCATCAGAAAATTCTTTATCAATGAGCTCTTCTAAGTGGGCAATTGCACGAGCTTCCTCGGCAACAGTTTTTTTAGCATATGAAATTATAGTGTCCTGGGTGTTCAAAATTTAAAAAATTTTCGTGTTATAAATAAAGATTTTACTATCTTTAATTTACGCAAAGGTATACAATACCTTATTAATTTTAAATAGTGATAAAAAAAAGCGTATTAATTTATGCTTTGTTTATCTTTGGCATACTAAAATTAAAAACGAAACATCCACTAAGTCTGTATTTGGGGAAATAGATTTAGTGTTAGTGAATCTTTATTTAATTGGTATATAAAAGTTAAATGATTTAATGAGTTTGAATGAAACTGACTTGCAAAGTGCTTTAAAAAAACATTTTGGCTTTAGTCAATTTAGAGGACTACAGGAAAAGGTAATACAGAGTGTTTTGGAAAAACAAAATACATTTGTAATCATGCCTACAGGCGGGGGTAAATCCCTATGTTATCAACTGCCCGCTTTAATGTGTAAAGGGACCGCTATTGTGGTTTCACCCCTGATCGCATTAATGAAAAATCAAGTGGATGCTATTCGAAGTATTTCATCAGTAGAGGGTATTGCCCATGTACTTAATTCATCTCTTAATAAATCCGAAGTAAAAAGGGTAAAAGAAGATATAATTAATGGGGTTACCAAGCTATTGTATGTTGCACCAGAATCACTTACTAAAGAAGAATATGTAGATTTTTTAAAATCTCAGAAAATTTCTTTTTTAGCAGTAGACGAAGCGCATTGTATTAGTGAATGGGGGCATGATTTTAGACCCGAATACAGAAATCTACGTAATATTATAAAAAGAATTGGAGAAGATATTCCTATTATAGGACTTACCGCAACTGCAACTCCAAAAGTACAGGAAGATATTCTTAAAAATTTAGGGATGAGTGATGCTAAAACATTTAAAGCATCATTTAATCGCCCTAATCTGTTTTATGAAATACGCCCTAAAACAAAAAATGTAGATGCAGATATAACCCGTTTTGTGAAACAAAATAGTGGTAAAAGTGGGATTATATATTGTCTTAGTAGAAAAAGAGTAGAAGAGCTGGCGCAGACTTTAGAAGTTAATGGCGTAAAAGCTGTTCCTTATCATGCAGGATTAGACGCTAAGACCAGAGCTAAACATCAGGATATGTTTTTGATGGAAGATGTAGAAGTGGTAGTTGCTACCATTGCTTTCGGAATGGGAATCGATAAACCCGATGTGCGCTTTGTGATCCATCATGATATGCCTAAAAGTATAGAGAGTTATTACCAGGAAACTGGACGTGCCGGTAGAGATGGAGGAGAAGGACATTGCTTGGCATACTATGCATATAAAGATATAGAAAAGTTAGAAAAATTTATGAGTGGTAAACCTGTTGCCGAACAGGAGATAGGCCACGCTTTGTTACAAGAAATAGTAGCATTTGCAGAAACCTCTATATCCAGACGTAAATTTATATTACATTATTTTGGTGAAGAGTTTGATGATGTAAATGGTGATGGTGCTGATATGGATGACAATGTACGTAACCCAAAGAAAAAGCACGAAGCCAAAGATGAAGTAAAGTTACTGCTTGAAGTCGTTAGTAAAACTGGAGAGATATATAAATCTAAAGATCTGGTTAATACACTTATTGGTAAAAGCAATGCCTTGATCATTTCGCATAGAACACATCAACAAGATTTCTTTGGAAGTGGTAAAGCAAGAGATGACAAATATTGGATGGCTCTTGCACGCCAGGTGTTGGTGAAAGGATATTTGCGTAAAGATATCGAAACTTATGGAGTGATTAGGATTACTGCAGAAGGAAAAAAATTTATCGATAACCCGATAAGTTTTATGATGACCGAGGATCATATATATAATCAAACTACCGATGATTCTATAATAACTGCAGCAAAGTCTGGAGCTAAAGGAGGTAGTGATGAGAAGTTAGTCGGAATGCTGCGAAATTTAAGAAAAACAGTATCCAAAAAGCTAGGAGTTCCTCCATTTGTAGTATTTCAGGATCCTTCTATAGATGATATGGCACTTAAATACCCTGTTACTGTAGAAGAATTAGCAAATGTTCATGGTGTAGGTGAAGGTAAAGCTAAAAAATATGGCCCTGCGTTTGTAGCGCTTATTGCAGAATATGTAGAAGAAAATGATATTATGCGACCCGATGACTTTGTAGTAAAGAGTACAGGAGCGAATAGTGGCCTAAAATTATATATCATACAAAATGTAGATAGAAAACTACCTTTGGATGATATAGCTGCTGCAAAAGGGATGGATATGACTGCTTTTATAAAAGAAATGGAAGCTATTGTCTATAGTGGTACTAAACTTAATATTGGGTATTGGATAGATGAAATTCTTGATGAAGACCAGCAAGAAGAGATTCATGAATATTTTATTGAAGCCGAAAATGACAAAATAGATACAGCAATAGAAGAATTTGATGGAGATTATGATGATGAAGAATTACGTCTATATCGTATTAAATTTATTAGTGATGTAGCGAATTAGAATATGATATACAATATAGAAAAAGGCTTTGGAGGAACTCCAAAGCCTTTTTTACTGCCTTACTCCAAAATCAGTTTATTTATAAAAACTCTCGAAGACTGACTGAAAAACACTTATTTCAAAATTTAAATGAATCGTTAAAACTAATTTTGTTAGCGTTTATCAATTAATCTACTACACTCACCAATATGTTAATTTGATTTTTATTTACTAACCATATATTTATATAAGATTTTATTTTTTATACGATATAAGTGTAATCAGTTTGTGAGAAATAAATTAAATCATCTATTGTGTCTGAAAAATTAAAGCATTGAGGTATTAACTCTTTTTAAACGATATGCTAAATTTTGAATAGTATAAATAAATTAGAGAAACAGTTAAAAAATACAAAATCAAAAAAAAAAATAAAATCTCACTATATTGATTTCTTGTTGGAATTATTGAGACACCTGTAGTGCTTATCAATAAAAGATGAAAACGGAATTAAAAAGCTGTCGGATAGTAGATAAAATCTCAGGTATGCAAAGCTATAATCTCAGTTTAGCTCATGGTATGTCTGGTATCTTAAAATAGATCCATACCATTTTTGATAAGTAGAAAGCAAGTAAAAGTATTTATGAAGAATACTTATTTATTTAATAACAATTAAAATTTTTAATCATGAAAAAAAAGAAGTTATCTAATTTAAATTTAAACAAAAAAACGATTTCTAAATTGAATAGTTCAAAAATAATTGGTGGTAGAGATTCTCGTCCTACTGTTCCTACTTTAGAACTTTCTTATTGTATAGGTATTCCCGGAGTTCCTGCAGGTTGTATGTCTGTTGACCCTTGCGCATAATAGAACCTCTATCCTGTTACTTTATTTTGTAATAGTGAAAGTGATTAAGTAAGAAAGGATTAATTACTTGATAAGAGACTGTCTGAAAATATTTAGGCAGTCTTTTTATTTTCAGTTATTTGATTAAGATTCTGGCTTAAGTTTTCGATATCGAGTGTTTTAGAAAATAACTTAAAGCGCTCTATATATGCGAAAAAATTATTCTACATCAATTTATGAAAGCCTTTTTATTAATTCTATTAACTTTGGTTTATTACGTATAGAAACAACTATTCTTTCTTTATTACTCAGAGTGATAGCCTCTTTTTTGTATATAGAGTGAATTTGGTTAATATTAATCAATGTTGATCTATTTGCTCTAAAGAATCCTTTTTTGGATAATAAGCCTTCATAGTATTTTAAAGATTTCGAAACTAAATAAGTTGATTTGTTGGATGCTGTAAAAAGACTATAGTTGCCATCTGCCTCACATTTAATAATGTCATTTATATCCACTGCAATGTACTCATTCCCAATATGAACTAGTATTTTGGAGGTGCTGGAACTTTCTTTTAAAAAAATATGGTTTTGCGTCAAAAGAAAAGGTTTTTTTATTGATTTGTTACTTTGAATTGTTCTTAGACTTAGAGCGTGTTATTAACTTGATATTCCGTTTTTGGTTTTGTTTAATAGATATAGGGGGATACAGATATGGTTACTAAATGTGTTTACTATATAATGTAGTAATAATGTAAAATGTTACCTTGTTTTTATACTATATTCTGATTAAATGTGTCGTTGTGTTCAAAAATATTGACGTTATTCAGGATGATCCGAGATTATGATTATAAATATTCATTTAAATTTAAGCTAAGAATATTGTTAGAACCGTACTAATTCATTAATTTTTCTAAAACTTAATGCCATTTGCTTTTTAAGAACACAAAATGTTATAATAAACCACCTACAATTTCCTATCTTTGCAACTTGTTTAAACTTAAATAAAAAGACTGTCATGCAAGACGGATTATACGCAAAACTTAATACTTCAAAAGGAAGTATATTAGTAAATCTAGAATATAAAAAAACACCAGGAACAGTAGGTAATTTTGTTGGCCTGGCAGAAGGTAATATAGATAATCAGGCTATTCCTCAAGGAAAACCATATTATAATGGTTTAAAATTTCATAGAGTGATTGCAGATTTTATGATTCAGGGAGGAGATCCTCAAGGAACTGGAGCAGGTGGACCAGGATATCAATTTGATGATGAGATTCACTCAGATTTAAAGCATGATGGCCCAGGAGTATTATCTATGGCTAATGCTGGCCCAGGAACAAACGGAAGCCAGTTTTTTATTACTCATGTAGAAACATCTTGGTTAGATGGAAAGCATACTGTTTTTGGTAAAGTAGTAGAAGGATTAGAAGTTGTAAATACAATAGAGCAAGGTGATGAAATCGAATCTGTAGAGATACAGAGGGTAGGAGCAGAAGCCGAAAGTTTTAATGCTGTTGAAACTTTTAGAAGTTTTAATGGAGCTAAAGCAGAAAGAGAAGCTGCGGCCAGAAAAAAAGCTGAAGATTTATTAGAAGAAATTGCTGCAGGGTTTGAAAAAACCGATAGCGGTTTACGGTATAAGATTATTCAAAAAGGAGATGGAGTAAAAGCAGAAAAAGGAAAGACTGTTTCTGTGCATTACAAAGGAAGTCTAACTGATGGCACAGTATTTGATTCTTCATATAAACGTAATCAGCCTATTGACTTTCCGTTAGGAATGGGACAGGTAATTTCTGGATGGGATGAAGGGATTGCACTGTTACAAGTAGGAGATAAAGCAAGATTTGTGATTCCGCCATACCTTGGATATGGAGACCGAGGTGCCGGAGGAGTTATTCCACCTAATGCAACACTTATTTTTGATGTTGAGTTGGTAGAAGTAAAATAACTTTAGTTCATTACATACAAAATTTAAAAAAGTCCCTAACACAGGGACTTTTTTATTACTTGTTTTTATCTGGTACATAAAAATAAATCCTTCATATTTATGATTTGATAATAATAAGAGAATAATGAAGGTATAAATTATTACATCCTTAGTGTTTTTTTATATTAAAAGCTTTATTTTTAATGAATTGTATTTTTTTTAACATGATTTTTTATTATTTTTAACATTGCGATTTTTTTAAAATCATTTTGTTAAAAAAATGTATTAGGAGGTTTAAATCCTCTTTTATTTATATTTTAACCCAAATTGCATACCCCCCCTAGATATGAAACAAGGACTTATTACTTTTTTGATTCTGTGTAACATTCATCTTGCTCTCGGCCAGGAAAAGGCAGGTATTCTAGTAAACATCAATGATCAAATAGAGATGATAGATGGTTATATAGAATTTGAAACTTTTTTCTTAGACCCAGAAGAGTTTCTTGATAAGATGGCTGATCATGGCGCAGAACTAAATGGATATTATGAGCATGAACGCCTCAAAAAGATTGTGAGAAAAGTTGGTACCAGAACAGCAGATGTTGTAACTGTATTTTATTTTTGGAATGACCAACTTATTCATGTAAACTACAAACAACGACCTTATTTAGAAACAAAAAACGAGAATGGTCAACGAATTATGGACTATTCTAGTGCTTTTACTAAGTATGAGTCGAAGCATTATTTTAAGAATGATGAAGAGCTAGAAAAAAAAGAAATCGGCCAACCTTTGGATGATATGGAACCCGAAGAAGAGTTTATCAAATATGCGTATAAGATGAAAGCACTATTGGATAACAAATTCTATAACAGAGATACATATGAAGCGTTACAGGGAAAATGGCTTTTTATTCAGAATACAGATGATTATTTGATTTTTGAAGGAACAATACGATTTAATTTTTACAATGGTAAATTCGCAAATCGTTTGAAAACAAGAATAGAAGATAAAGAAATATTGGTTTGTTTTTTCCCAATGGATGATCGTATTTATAGATATAAAATCAATGATTTAAACGATAATATGCTTACACTAACAGATCTTTTTTCTAAAGAAGAATTTGTTTATGCTAAAGTAGAATGATTTTTTAAACTATGGATTTAAGATATCCTATAGGAAAATTTGAATGTCCAAAAATTATAACTTCGGATCACGTCGAAAGATGGATATATGATGTAGAAGAGTTACCGACGAAATTATCAAATCTGGTTTCCACATTTAGTGAACAACAATTAGAAACACAATATCGTCCCGATGGGTGGACCGCCAGGCAGGTAATACATCATATTCATGATAGTCATCATAATGGGTATATTCGATTTAAGTGGGCATTAACAGAAAATAAACCCATAATAAAGGCCTATGATCAACAATCATGGGCCGAATTATTTGATACCAAGTCTGCACCAGTTCATTTGTCATTAGATTTGATAAAAGCTTTACATGCTAAATGGGTATACTTCTTAAAAGGTTTATCTGCTCATGATCTCGAAAAAGAGTTTATACATCCAGAAGGAGATATCTTAATTTCATTGGGCGAAGATATTGGTATCTATGCATGGCATGGTAATCATCATTTTGCACATTTGCAAATTATTGCTCAACTCTAATTTAAAGAGATAATACCATTCTTTGCATCTCTCTATGTTCATCTTTTAGACCAGGATATTCCAGGTTATGAAAAGAAACAGTATCAAATCCCATTTTTTTATAAAAGGGTAGTGCAGGACTGGTACTCATTACATCTAGCCAAACTATTTTCTTACCTAGATTAATAGCATAATTTTTAACAAACTCAATTCCCTTTTTACCGATGCCTAGACCTGTAGCTGATTTTAAAAGATATATTTTTTCTAGCTGTAATGTTATAGAAGTATCAAATCCTTTGATAGCTTCCTGCTTTTTTATTTTTAATAACCCTAAAGATGTGTTTGCTTTTTGAATTAAAAAATAAACAATGGTATCTGTTTTAAAATCTTCTTCAAAAGCTTTTTGATTAAAACTTAGATTTACATAATAGCTGGGGTCATTATTTTTCCAAATATGGGAATAATGCTCGGGGTAGAATTGTTGGCTTATTTTAATCAATTCATTACTATCATTAGCAGAGCATTTTTTGAAAACTACTTCTTGCATATCTTGAAACTACGATATTGTAGCAATTTTTCTATGTTAAATCTATTCTTTCCACTTAATATTACAACCAATACTTGGTTTTTGTTCTTCAGAAACTTTGGCATTGCGAAGTACTGCATCAAGTGCCTGACGAAGATCGCGGCCATTTACAGGAATTCCGTTTCCAGGTCGAGAATCATCTAGTTGTCCTCGATAAATAAGTTTTGACTCTGAATCAAATAAGTAAAAATCAGGAGTGCAGGCAGCATCATATATTTTAGCAATATCCTGAGTTTCATCAAATAAATATGGGAATGTATAGTTGTTTTTTTGAGCAGTTTTCCACATTTCTTTAGGGGCGTCCTGAGGATATTTTTCGATATCATTACTGCTAATAGCTACAAAACCAAATCCCTGAACCCGATAGTCATTAGCGATACGTACTATTTCTTCGTTAACATGGATCACAAAAGGACAATGATTACAGATAAACATAACCACAGTTCCTTTTTCACCTTTTATATCGTTAAGAGAATACTTGTCATTGGTAATAGAGTCTACAAGTGTAAAATCGGGTGCAATAGTACCAAGGGGTAACATATTAGACGGAGTACGAGCCATGATTTTCTTTTTTGAAAGGTTCCAAAATTACAATATTATACAATATAAGTCTACAAAAACAGACCTTAGTTACAACTGTAATTTACAATTTTAAACATTGAACTCATCTTGATTTTTTCTGTTTGTAAAAACATAAGGCTTTTAATTCTTAATGATACCCTTTTTATAGGGTATAAGCTACGGTGTAAAAAAAATCAAGATGAGTAGTTTACTTAATATTTTTTACATTTCATCACTAAAGAAAATAGCATTCATTAGTAATTTATTCGTCCCATACCAGAAAGCTCTAAAATTAGTGTTGTCGGTAAACAAGATTATATTTCCTTTTCCAAAATCATTATGCTTAAAAGGAATTGTTCCTGACAGGGAATCCAAATTCTTTTTACTAATATATCCACTTAACAATGGTTTTTTTGTATATCGAATTGGATTGCTGTAGCTCTGCTTGTCTGGTTTAATAAATAATTTTGTATTTCTAAATAGTGAAATCTTATCATTTTTATATCCAAAATTAATAGGATGAGAACGATCTATTTCGGCTTCAAAAATAGCTCCACCAATTACTTGTGCACCATTAAAATCTTGTTTTTGTTCAAAGGATATGTTTTTTGCATCATTTTTTGGAGTAGCAAATTCGATTTTCATGAATTCATTATTCTTAAAAAACTGGGCAGCATTTCTATATCCAATTAGTGTTCCGCCGTTACGAACCCATGTCTTTAATTTTTCTGCTTTTTCTTTGTCAAAAGACGGTCTCCGGCTATTTGGCAATATAATATGTGTATACTTTGATAACGTATGTTTATTAAAATTACCTGTTTCTAATTTTGTGATAGGAATATCATAACGTTGATCCATTAAATGCCAGATTTCTCCAGCATCATAAGGTGTGATCTCACCACCTGTAAACAAACCTATTCTTGGGAGTGATAAAGCGCGAAATTGATTACTTCCAAGGTCTATTCCCTTGGTAAGACCTGTAGAAACACTAGTGATATCAATATGATTCTCGGTAGCTATTTTTTGTAATAATTTATGTAGCTCTTCTTTATTTAATTTTTGATTTTGAACAGGAATTAAAATTGTACCATAGTCATAATCTTTGTTTTCTAATGAGAAAGGCTTCATTCCAACTTTGGCTCGTAATCCATTAGTTAGAATTTGATATAAGGCCTTTGGAGTGTAATACTCATGCCATTGTATTAAGTATGCATAATTACTTTTGCTAACAGACTTGGTCTTTCGATACGTGAGGTTTGATATTTCGCTACCTATATTAGAAATAGCTGCGTTTTCAGAATAATCCAAATTAAAGGCCAAAGGAAATGTCCATGCAGAAACATCATAAAAGAGACTATCTTGAAATGTTGTTCTTTTTTCAAAAATAGCTTTTAATAGTCTTTTTTGTCTCTGGTTCTTAGGAACAATATAGCTATACTCTTTTTTGAAAAAATTACCTTGAATGGTTACATCTTGTTTAAGCTCATATAATTTGACTTGATGTCTTTTAAGGATTTCGGCAAGATGGTAAGATGAAGCTGCATCTTTTTGGTTGCCAAAAATATAAGCATCTTTAGTTACTTCTTTTCTTGCGTTGTTGTAGAAGCTTCGTTTATATTCTAATAACTCTTTACGCATTGATTTTGCAGCTTCTAATGTAGAAAGTGTTGCGGTAAATTGATTTCTTATTGTAAAAGGAAAGGTAAGTAGCCCATTATCGGTTAGCTGGGCGTGACCACGCGAACTACCTTGTTCAAATAAAATGCCAATACTTCCATTAATATCTGGGAAAGTAGATCCTTTACCATAATAGAAGTCGTCGAAATTCTCTTCGGTATAATATAGTGAGCCAATATTATCTAAGGCTTTAGCATGATAATTACCAATTTTTTTGGTGAGTTCCTGATTTAATTTAGGGGTTAAAGGATGCGTTCGTGATTGAATTCCGGGTTGAAAAAAGAAAGTACTATTAGATCCCATTTCATGATGATCGGTAAGAATATTGGGGTACCATTTATGAAAAGTCTTGATGCGAGCTCTGGATTCTGGTAATTGTACGGGTAACCAATCACGATTCATATCAAACCAATAATGATTTGTTCTTCCTCCAGGCCACACTTCACTGTATTCTCGATCTTGAGGATCTGTACTAATGTTTTTACTTTTATTGGTATTAGCCCAATAAGCAAAACGTTGTAAACCATCAGGATTAAATGAGGGATCGAATAAGATAACAACATTGTCTAAAAGATTATCTATTTCTTTCCCCTGAGCAGCAGCAAGGTGGTATGCAGCAACTAATGATGCATTAGAACCGCTAGGTTCGTTACCATGAATAGAAAATCCTTGATATACAATTGCCGGTAGGTCTTCTATATGTATTGAATTAGAACCATTTTGGGTAAGTTCTACATGCTTTTTTTGTATTTCCTGAAGGTTTTGATGATTTTTTTCTGAGGTTATCGTAAGTAATAGTATCGGGCGATCTTCAAAAGTTTTTCCTCTATCTTCAATTGTTATTCTTGAAGATGTTTTGGCAAGAGCCTGCATGTAATTTACAAGTTTGTCATGGGTTACATGCCATTTTCCCGGGACATAACCAAGTACACTTTGCGGAGTAGGAATATCAGGATTGTATGTAACATTTTTTGGGAGGTAATACGCTAAAGATAAATCATCTTGAGAAAAAGAGACAAAATTTAGTAGTGCAAAAAAAATAGTAAAAATATGTTTCATACGTTTTATTTTTTTGTAATTATTTTTGATGGGTGAATATAAAAAAAACCGCTTCAGTGAATGAAGCGGTTTACATAACTTTAACTTAAAGTCGTATTATTGTCTAGATATCGTCAAAACTTACGTCTGTAAAGCTTTCTGTTGATGCAGAAACTTCTTCAGCAACTTTATTTTCAACTCCATCTTTTTCGTATGATTTCTGAAAGTCTTTCTGGTGACGTTCACTTATTACTTCTTCTCCTTTTTCATCGACAATGAAGTGAGTCATTTCATTTAAGATCTCTGAAAAACCAACAAAATCTTCTTTGTAAAGGTAGATCTTATGTTTCTTATAGTGAAAAGATCCATCATCATTGGTAAACTTTTTACTTTCTGTTATTGTTAGATAATAATCTCCTGCTTTTGTAGCTCTTACGTCAAAGAAATATGTTCTTCTTCCTGCTCGTAAAACTTTTGAGAAAATTTCTTCTTTATCCATCATTTCATTATCACTCATAATCCGTATTTATTAATTAATTAATATGTTATGATGGTTTCAAAAATCCAAAAAAATTGTTAACCTCACAAAAAAAACTCAAATTTCTTTTTCACTAAGTTGTTTTAAATAGAGATCTTTATAATATCCTTCGGTGCTTATTAGTTGATTATGAGAGCCTTGCTGGATTATTTTGCCATCTTCTAAGACCATAATTTTATTTGCATTTTTTGCAGTAGATACCCTATGACTTACGATAAAAGTTGTCTTATTCTTAGAAATTTTGTGAAGATTGTTAAGGATTTCTTCTTCTGTTTCAGTATCTACAGCAGATAAACAATCGTCAAAAAGGAGTACAGGTGGATTTTTAAGTATTGCTCTTGCTATAGAAACACGCTGTTTTTGACCTCCGGATAATGTGATACCGCGCTCCCCTAAAACGGTATCATACCCTTTACTAAAACCTATTATGTTTTTATGTACTACTGCATTTTTGGCAGCTTCATATACTTGATCATCTGTCGCATTCTCATTACCAAATTTTATATTATTTTGTATACTGTCACTAAATAAAAATGCATCCTGAGGGACATAACCAATACTCTCTCTTAAGTCAGTTAAATTGAGGTTTTTTAAAGGAACTCCATCTATTCGTATTTCGCCAGACGAAACATCATATAGCCTGCCTATTAAATCTAATATTGTTGATTTTCCAGAACCGGTTTTTCCTATAATACCTATTGTTTCTCCATTTTTAACCTCAAAACTAATATTTTTAAGGGCAGTGATATTAGTATCATCATAGGTAAAAGAAACGTTGTCAAAATTAATATTTCCAGTAATTGGTGTTTTTTGAGTTACCGTATTAGTGATCTCTGGCTCTTGACTTAGAAATTCATTAATTCTTACCTGAGAGGCTTCTGCTTGCTGAACGATAGAACTAACCCATCCAACTGTGGCTACAGGCCAGGTAAGCATATTAACAAAAATGATAAATTCTACAATTACGCCTAGATCTTGTATCGTACCATCGATAAATTGCTTTCCTCCAATATAAATGACTAGAATATTACTAAAACCGATCAGTAAAACCATTAGGGGGAAAAACAATGCTTGCACTTTGGCCAGATCAAGATTCTTATCCTTACTCTTATCAGATAATTCGGTAAAATTTTTCTGGGTGGGAGATTCCAGACCGTATGCTTTGATTACAGAAATACCACTAAAAGATTCTTGAGTAAAAGTGGTTAGTTTAGATAAAAACTCTTGCACTACAGTACTACGTTTATGAATCGCAACACTTAATTTATAAATAGAAACCGATAATATGGGTAAAGGAGTAACAGTATATAAAGTAAGCTCAGGAGCTATACTAATCATATATCCTATCACCACAACAAATAGAGTAATAGTGTTTACACTATACATAATTGCGGGACCAACATACATTCTAACTCGAGATACATCTTCGCTAATGCGATTCATAAGATCACCTGTTCTGTTTTTCTTATAAAAATTAAGAGATAGTTTTTCATAATGTTGAAAAACCTCATTTTTAAGATCAAACTCAATAAATCGAGAAACTACAATAAAAGTTTGACGCATTAAAAAAGTAAATAATGCCGAAATAAGTAATGCTCCTGCAATAAGAAGAATATTTATGATAAGCCCACTTTTTACCTCGGCAATATCAGTAATATCTTTATTAATATATTGTTCTACAACATCTACAGAGTCACCAACTAATGTAGGAACTATTGTAGCAAAAACTCTTGCGATTATGGTAATTACCAACCCAATAATAAGTCGGTATTTATATTTTAAAAAGTATTTGTTCAAATGGCGTAATGCGCGCATAAAAGATTAATATTTAAAAACGGATTTATTAATAAATCCGTAAAGTTTAACAGTGTTAAATTTCAAATTGATAAAAATATGCTATTTTAGCACCCTTATTTTGAGTATAATATAATTGTAATATTTAAAAATTTTATAACATGATAACCGAAGTGTTTACTGCAAATCAACTTAAAAAAGAGGCTCCAGTATTTGGTCAACTATCTTTTGATAATCACGAACAAGTTGTTTTTTGTCAGGACAAAGATACAGGATTGAAGGCAATAATTGGTGTACATAACACAATTTTAGGACCTGCTTTAGGTGGGACTAGAATGTATGACTATGCAACAGAGTGGGATGCACTTAATGATGTATTGAGGTTATCACGAGGAATGACCTATAAAGCTGCTATCACAGGTTTAAATCTTGGAGGAGGAAAAGCAGTAATTATCGGAGATCCTAAAAAAATAAAAACACCAGAGCTAATGAAACGCTTTGGTAAATTTGTACATACATTAGGTGGTAAGTATTATACTGCAGAAGATGTAGGTATGGAAACTTCTGATATGGATACCGTAAGAGAAGTCACCCCTTATGTAACAGGAATATCCGAATCAAAAGGAGGAGCAGGCAACCCTTCTCCGGTTACAGCTTATGGTGTGTATATGGGAATGAAAGCAGCTAGTAAATTTGCCTATGGAAATGATGCATTAGAAGGAAAACGAATTTTGGTTCAGGGAATTGGACATGTAGGAGAAGAATTGGTGCGTTTAACCTCTGAAGAAGGAGCAAAAGTAATCATTAGTGATATTAACCAAGAAAGACTCGAAGCAGTAAGTACTAAGTATGGTGTTGATATTTATAGAGGAGATGATCTATATGCAGAAACTGCAGATATTTATGCTCCTTGTGCTCTTGGCGCAACTGTTAATGATAAAACAATTGATAAATTAAAAGTAAAAGTGATTGCTGGAGCGGCAAATAATCAATTAGCTAACGAAAATATTCATGGTCCTTTATTACAAAAGAAAGGAATCGTGTATGCTCCAGATTTTTTGATTAATGCAGGAGGTATTATCAATGTATATGCAGAGATCGAAGGGTATGGCAGAGATCAAATTATAGCCAAAACCGAGAAGATTTATGATACTACTTTAGATATTTTAAACAAAGCAAAAGCAACCAACGTGACTACAAATGCAGCGGCAATTAGTATAGCAGAAGATAGAATTGCAGCACGAAAAAAAGAAATGTAATCATACCTCATAAAAAAAGAAGTTTTAAGGTAGGTACGATTAAAAATAATAGTATTTTTGCAGGGCAAAAGTGAAAACATACTTTTGCCCTTTTTTAATATAAAGTTCTTTGTAATTTTCTATGTTAACCAGAAGACATATTAGAGTAAAAGTAATGCAGTCTCTCTATTCGATGGAGCAGACGCAAAGTGACAATCTTGGTAAAGAAGAGAAATTTCTTCTTTATAGTATTGATCAGATGTATGAATTGTTTATTATAAATCTTCAGCTTCTGGTAGAGATTAAAAAACATGCAGAAGATTTTTTGGCAAAAAGCCAAAAAAAATACCTTGCTACCTCCGAAGAAAAAAACCCTAATACCAAATTTATCAATAACGAAGTTCTGTTATTGCTAGAGAAAAATATTCAACTCAAAACAGAAATTGAAAAGAAAAAATTGAATTGTTGGGAATTAGATGATGAGTATGTGGCTATATTATGGAAAGAGATTAAAGAAAGTGAGCTGTATACAGATTACATGAGTACTAAACTTAGCTCTTTTAGAGAAGATAAAGATTTTATACTCGATATTTTCAAAGAAATCGTAGCTCCCAATGATAAACTTTATGAATATATCGAAGATAAAAAGCTAACGTGGGTTGATGATTTACCACTGGTAAATACTTCGATTATCAAAATGCTTAGAAAAGTTAAATCATCTCATAATGAGCAAATGACATTACCTAAGCTATACAAGGATATAGAGGATAAGAAATTTGCAACCGATATTTTTAGAAAAACAACACTTAATGGTGTAGAGTTTACAAAAGAAATTGATGGTAAAACACCAAACTGGGATCAAGACCGTATTGCAGAATTGGATAAAGCGATCATAAAAATGGCCATTTGCGAGTTTGTAAAGTTCCCTTCAATACCGGTAAAAGTAACAATTAACGAATATTTAGAAATAGCAAAAGAATATAGTACACCTAAAAGTAGTATTTTTATCAATGGAATTTTAGATAAAATCTCTAAAGAGTACCAGGAAAACGGTAAATTAAACAAAGTAGGTCGTGGATTAATGTAATATTTTAGAAAAAATAGTATTTTTAACCCTCAAATAATTAAAAAACCCAAGTAATGAAAAAAGGAATCTTAATTTTAGCCGGAGTTTTTGCGATGACAGTTATGTCTTGTAAAGACAATGCCGCAGAAAAAGTTAAAGAAGAAAATGTAGAAATAGCAGCAGATCGAGACGCAAAGAACGCAGATTTTCCTGTGATGACTTTTACTACAACAGAACACGATTTTGGAACTATCAATGAAGGAGATGTTGTAGAGCATAAGTTTGCATTTACCAATACAGGTAAAGCACCTTTGGTAATCGTAAGTGCAAAAGGTAGTTGTGGATGTACTGTGCCAGAATGGCCAAAAGATCCAATTGCACCAGGAGCAACAGGTGAGATGTTGGTGAAGTTTAACTCTAACGGAAAACCAAATCAGCAAACTAAGCAAGTTACTATAACTGCTAATACTGAAGCTGGAAAAGAAATTCTTAAGATTAAAGCTATGGTAACTCCAAAGGCTAAACCCGTAAGTGGAACACCAGTAAGCGAATAATTTTATGGAGCAAATACAATCATTTCTTCCTTTTATACTCATATTTGTCGTAATGTATTTTTTTATGATACGACCACAGATGCAAAAAGCAAAAAAGGAGAAAAAGTTTGCTGAAGACTTAAAAAAAGGAGATCGTGTCGTAACAAAAAGTGGACTTCATGGTAAAGTTTTTGACTTCAGTGAGAAAAATAATGCTATTATTATTGAAACAGGATCTGGTAAATTAACGTATGATAAATCTGCAATTTCGTTGGAGATGAGTCAAAAATTAAATCAACCAGCTGATAAGAAGTAATAACTAGCCTACTTGTTAAAAGCGCGATAAAATTAAATTAATTTTACCGCGCTTTTTTGTTTTCGAAAGGTTTACTATTTTTTTAGAAGAAACGATACCCTATTAATATTCCACCTCTGGCAAAACCAACAACGTCACTCTGATTTAGTAAATAACGTCCTCCTCCTAAGCTGATTTCAAAAACAAATCCATTTTTACTCACCCATTTTTGACCAATTACTAACCCAATACCCATATCTACCCAGTTTTCATGCTGAATACTGTTGCTAGATGCATTAAAAATATCATTTTCTCCACCGGCAAAACGTAATACTCCTTCTACGAATAAACCTCTAGCACCAAAATCTTTCTTATTTAAGAAATATTGCCTGTAATAGGGTTCAATAGCAAAAGCCTGATACTCCCTAAAATCATCATCTAAACTTATACTTACAGCTAACCCCGTACCAGAATATTTGCCAATAACATATTCATAATTGATTTCTAAATTAGGTATTACCAGTGCTTCGAATGCATCTAATCTAAATTCATGTTTGTTTTGATTGTTTACAATATTGTCTTCTTGTGCTTGAGATTTACAAAAAATGAATAGTAAAATTATTGTGAAAAGTTTCTTCATTACGTGATTGTTTTATTATATAAAAGGTTTGATTTTGTAAAAATGATCTCTTTAAATAAATCGTTTAACCACTTCATATTTTCAGAAAGAAGAATGTTCTATGATATATCATCTTGATTATAGATTCGTTTATAAGTGATCTCTTTGAAATTTTATAGTTTTAATGTTAAAATGATTTCCTGAAATTTATAGGTGTTTTAGAATCTTGATTTAGTATATTTCAATCCAAAAATAAGAATACCCTCTATGCTTTTATACCCTGAAAACAGGGGGTACAAGTATAAATGATAAATGAATATTTTAAGAATTGACCTATAGTTTTATATATGACCGGTCAGACAACTATAAAAAATAGAAGAACCCTTTATTAGTTCTAAATTTCATAAGATAGATGCTAGAAAACGAAATAGGTTGTTAGAAAATGTAGTTAAATTGTTATAAACTTATTCTATCTGGAGTTTTTTGTTTGCCGTTAATTCAGCAATTTTAACGATTACTTCTACGGCCTTGATCATACTCTCTGCAGGAACATATTCGTATCGCCCATGAAAATTATGCCCGCCTGCAAAAATGTTCGGGCAAGGCAGTCCCATAAAACTTAATTGCGATCCATCAGTCCCTCCTCGTATAGGTTTTATAATCGGTGTAATATCAAGAGATTTCATAGCCTCTTCTGCAACATCTACAATATGCATTACAGGTTCTACTTTTTCTCGCATATTAAAATACTGATCTTTAATTTCTATATGCACAACCTCTTTGGCATGTTGAGCATTAATTTCATTTGCCAGATTTTTCATTACTTTTTTTCTAGCTTCAAAATGCTCTTTATCATGATCTCTAATTATATACTGTAACTGAGTCTCTTCAACATTACCTTTCATAGTATGTAAATGAAAAAAACCTTCTCGACCACTTGTATGTTCAGGTGTTTCCATCCTTGGCAGCGAATTGATGAAATCCTGTGCGATGTACATACTATTAATCATTTTTCCTTTTGCATAACCAGGGTGTACGATTTTCCCTTTTATAGTTACCACAGCACCGGCCGCATTAAAATTCTCATATTCAAGTTCCCCAATTTGGCTACCATCCATAGTATATGCCCAATCTGCACCAAATTTTGAAACATCAAATTTATGAGCACCGCGACCAATCTCTTCATCGGGTGTAAACCCTATCCGAATTTTACCATGTTTAATCTCAGGATGTTGTACAAGATATTCCATCGCGGTTATTATTTCTGTAATCCCAGCCTTGTCATCAGCTCCCAATAGTGTTGTGCCATCGGTAGTAATAAGGGTTTGACCTTTATACTGCTTTAAATCTTCGAAATAATCAGGAGAGAGTATGATATTTTCTGATGCATTTAACGTAATATCTTTACCATCATAATTTTCTATAATCTGCGGATTTACATTTGCACCTGTAAAATCGGGACTAGTGTCAAAGTGCGATATAAAACCAATAGTGGGTACTTTCTGATCAATATTAGAAGGTAATGTAGCCATGATATAGGCATGCTCATCTATACTAATGTCTTCTAAGCCAATATCTTTTAAATCTTCGACTAACTTATTAGCAAGATCCCACTGTTTTTCGGTACTGGGAGTTGTATTACTTTCGGGATCACTTTCGGTGTCAATAGTCACGTAACTTATGAACCTATTTATGATGTGTTGTTTTGAAATCATTGCTGCTACTATTTTAATATTTGAAGAATTCAAAAATACACTTTTATTAGAACCTTGGATAACTTATTTTTGCACAAGCAAAATTATATTTAATGTATAAATTCTTACTACGTCCTTTACTATTCTTGTTTGATCCAGAAAATGTGCATCATTTTACATTTAGAATGATTCGATTTTTTTCAAAAATACCTCTTGTGCCATTAGTTTTTAGAAATTTATATAAGGTAGATGATCCAAGATTAGAACGAGAAATTTTTGGGTTGAAATTTAATAACCCTGTAGGACTAGCTGCTGGATTTGACAAGAATGCAGTTTTGTATAACGAATTGGCTAATTTTGGATTTGGGTTTATCGAAATAGGAACGGTGACTCCCAAAGGTCAGGAAGGTAATCCTAAAAAGAGGTTGTTTAGACTTAAAGAAGACCGAGGGATTATCAATAGAATGGGATTTAATAATAAAGGCCTTGAGGCAGTCGTAAATCAACTTCGGAAAAACAAGGGTAAACTTATTATAGGAGGAAATATAGGAAAGAATACAGATACGTTACCAGAGCATTACACCAAAGATTATCTAGAGTGTTTTCGAATATTACATCCATATGTAGACTATTTTGTTCTTAATGTGAGTTGCCCAAATGTAGGGAGCCATGCAAAGTTAAATGATAAAGAATACTTAAACGAATTAATAGTAGCTGTACAAGGGGAAAATAAAACGTTCGAAAAACAAAAACCTATTGTATTGAAAATTGCACCCGATTTAAATACAAATCAGCTTGATGAAATCATAGAATTAGTAGCAGATACTAATTTAGATGGAGTTATTGCTAGCAATACTTCTGTGTCCAGAGAAGGACTAAAAACTTCTAAAAACAGATTAGAAGCAATAGGTAATGGGGGATTGAGTGGTCAACCCATAAAAAACAAAAGTACAGAAGTAATTAGATATTTGTCAGAAAAAAGTAACAAAGCGTTTCCGATTATTGGAGTAGGAGGAATACATAGTGCTACCGATGCTATAGAGAAATTAGAGGCTGGAGCAAGTCTGGTACAATTATATACCGGCTTTATTTATGAAGGTCCCAAATTGATCAGGGATATTAATAAAGCAATACTTAGTAGCTAAGCTATTAGAATATGAACTACGAAATTCTCTATACCTTTGTTATAGCAACATTGGCATTGTCTATCTCACCAGGACCTGATAATATATTTGTATTAATGCAAAGTGTGGTAAATGGCAAAAAGTATGGATTGGCTGTGGTGGCTGGTCTAATGTCTGGGTGTTTAATACACACTACGTTGGTTGCTTTTGGTGTATCTGCAATTATTAAACAAAGTGAAATGCTCTTTTTTACTATTAAATTATTCGGAGCGTTGTATTTGTTTTTTCTGGCTTACAAAGTGTTTAGAAATGAAGCAGCAGTAAGTCTATCAGAAAATAGTATGCCTAAGAAAAGCCTCGGGCAATTATTTAAACAAGGGTTTATAATGAATGTTTTAAATCCTAAAGTATCTATATTCTTTTTAGCATTTTTCCCTGGATTCTTATTTAGCAAAACAATAAGTAATGTAGTACAATTTTATATACTTGGATTTCTTTTTATTGTAGTTTCGTTTATTATTTTTGGTTTGATAGCGATTCTGGCAGGATCTATTGCAGAGTATTTAAAAAAGAGCTCAAAAATCGGAGTTGTTCTAAAATGGCTTCAGATTATTGTTTTTATCGGGATAGGAGTTTTTATTCTTATTTCGGGGAAATAGAATATTTGAATTTGATTATTATGAAAAACATTTAATTTCATATTACACTTTATCTTCCTTATCATCTTCAGATGCTGTATAAGTATAGCGATCAGGTGTTACTAGTTTTTTGAATTGATAGAAAAAACGCTCTATTAATCTTAAATCCTCGGTAATGATTTCCCCAGAGCCTTTCATTTCTTGTTTAAAATCAATTTCTTTCCTGTAACTAGTAATTAATTTATTAGGTAGAGAAACATCGATTAGATAAAAACCTTCGGGATCTGGAAGTAATGAGATTTTTTTAATAGTACCTTCTATAATTCCGAATTCGTTATGCGGGTAGTTCTCTAATTTTATATTTACTTTTTGACCATTTTTTATTTTACCAGAGTTTTGAGAAGGAGCTTTTAGTTTTCCTATTAATTTTGTGCTTTCACTAGGAATTATTGAGAAAATCAAGTCACCAGAAGATACAGTCTGAGAAGTACTCCAATAGTTTAAAAAGGTTACTCTACCTTTGATATTTGATTTTAACACATAGAGTAATTCCCAGCTATTGATTGATTTTTTTAATTGGTTAAATGAATGAATTACGTCTTGTAAAAGCATTATTTCTTCTTTTGTTTTATTGATTTCTGTACCCTTTGTATCCTTTCTAAGAGTACTAATAGCTTGTTCTATTTGTGTTATCGAAATATTCATAGTTTCGTAATTACGCTCTGTTTGTAGAAACTCTAACTTTTTACGTTCAAATTCTTGTAATGATATCACTCCTTTATCGAATAACTTTTGATGCCGATACATCTCTTTTTTCTTAAGCATTATTTCTTTTTCACTATGTCTTTGTTGTGTAATAGTATTACTTAACCTTTGTTGTAATGCTGTCATAGAAAACTTGTTTGCAATTTGTTCATTGTTAAATGGTTGAAGTTTTTTGTTTAGAATGTATTTAGAATAATTATTTTCAAATAATATAAAATCTGTATGGATATCACCTAAGGATAGTATAGGAAGTTTATCAAAAGGAAAATGAAAAAAATCACTACCCAGGTTGATAGTATCCATAATTGATTTTAACAGAAAGATATCTTTATAATTGGCATTGCTCTTTAGTATTGCCAAGGGAGTTTTTTCTTGTACAATATCATTATCATGTACTAATATAGCTTCTATTTTTTCATTTGTTTTTGCAAATATTTTTTCCGGAGGAATTTCTGTGGTTATTAGACTTTCAGAGCTAACAATATCTGGATACTTGATTATGTAAGACATAATTAATAGCATAATTACTAATAGTAATAATACTAAGCTACCCCATCGAATCATCCAATTTGGTACACTAGATAGTATTTCCTGAACTTCTTCGCTTCTTAGTTCTATTTCGTCTATTTTTCTTGCCATGTTATTGTCCTAATTCTAATTGATTTTTAACAAGATTATAATAGTTTCCTTGTTGTTCTATTAATTCTTGATGATTTCCTTTTTCTACAATTTTACCTTTATCTAATACTACAATCTGGTGTGCATTTTTCACGGTACTTAACCTGTGAGCTACTACAACTACCGTTTTATTTTCGAAAAAACGATTAAGATTCTCCATGATTACTTTTTCGTTATTGGCATCTAATGCACTGGTAGCTTCATCAAAAAATAGGATTTTTGGGTTTTTATAAACGGCTCTTGCGATTAATAAACGTTGTTTTTGCCCAGTACTTAAGCCTACGCCTTCCGAACCGATTTTGGTATTGTAAGATAAAGGAAGAGATTCTATAAAACCTTGAATATTAGCAATGTCTACTGCATGTTCTAGTTTTTTTTTGTCTATAAAATCTTCTCCTATTGCTATATTATTGGCTATTGTATCATTAAAAATAAAACCTTCTTGCATTACGACTCCGCAATTGGCTCTCCAGAACTGTTGAGATATATTTTTTAGGTTATAATTTTCGGCATAAATTTCACCTTCTTCTAATTCATAGAATTTTAGTAGTAGTTTTACAAGAGTAGTTTTGCCACTACCACTTACACCTACTATTGCTGTAACTTTATTTGCAGGAATATTGAGATCTAAGTTTTCTAAAACAGGTTTCTCGGTTCCTATATATCTGAAAGTAGCATCTTTAATTAAGAAATCGGTATGTTCAGAAGTATAATTTATTTTTTGTTCATCTCTGGGTTCTTCATCATCTTTGCTATGAATTTCACTTAGCCTATCCAGAGATATTCTCGCATCCTGTAATTCTCTTATAAAACCAATGAGTTGTGAAATAGGAGAATTAAGTTGACCAACAATATATGTTATAGCAAGCATCATCCCAAGTGTAATATCACCCATGATAACCAGTTGTGCAGAGAAAACGGTAATGAGAATGTTTTTTAGTTCATTTATAAAGCCTGATCCAACATTTTGATACTGTTCTAATGCTAGACCATCTATAGAAATTTTAAATAGCCTGGCTTGTAAAAATTCCCAACCCCATCTTTTTTGCTTCTCTGCATTATGCAGTTTTATTTCCTGCATTCCGTTTATTAACTCAATTACCTTACTTTGTTCCTGGCTTACTTGTGAAAACCTTTTGTAATCCAAGTCAGCTCTCTTTTTTAGAAAAATCAAGATCCAAAGAAAATATAGAATACTTCCCAGAAGAAAAATAGCAACTATCTTTAGACTGTAATATGCTAGTACAATACCAAAAATCAATAAATTAACCATAGAGAATAGTACATTTAGTGAGGAAGTAGTAAGTATTCGCTCAATACGACTATGATCGTTGATACGTTGTAGAATGTCTCCTGTCATTTTGGTGTCAAAAAAGGAAATAGGCAAACTCATTAACTTGATAAAGAAATCAGATATCAATGATATATTAATGCGGGTACTAAGGTGTAGTAGTATCCAGCTTCTTATTAACTCGATACTTATTCTACCAATAAATAAAAATACCTGAGCGATAAGGATAAGATATACAAAATTGAGGTCTTGATTTTTAATCCCTACATCTACTATACTTTGAGTAAGGAAAGGAAAAATAAGTTGAAGTAGACTCCCTGCAATTAACCCAAAAATAAGTTGCGCCAAAAACTTTTTGTACCGTAATATATATTTAGAAATAAATGAAAATCCAATGTTTTTCTGTTCCTCATCAAAATTTTGATCAAATAGTTTAGGTGTAGGCTCTAGTAATAATGCTAAGCCTTCTTGAGTATTTTCGGTAACATTAGGACCAATCCAATGCTTTAAAAATTCATCTTTGTTATATACTAATAACCCATGTGCAGGATCAGAAATATAGTATTTGTTGTTTTTAATTTTATATAGAATAACATAATGGTTTCTGTTCCAATGTAAAATACAAGGCAATGGAGCTTCTACAATTTCTAATAACGAAATTTTGACTCCAAGACTTCGAAACCCAACTTTTTCTGCTGCATGACTAATAGAGAGAAGGTTACTCCCTGTTCTTGTGGTTTCACTTAACTTTCTAAGTACTTGTATAGCAATATTTTTTTCATAATATTTTGCTACGATTCTAATACAAGTAGGTCCGCAATCTTTAAAATCACCCTGTTTATAATGTGGAAACTTTACCAATTTGTTTAGATTTAAAGGTTAACTAGACTATGCTTTTCTATAGATTTATGCTTCAATGGATTCATGCTCCACTTTTTCCATTCATTTGTGTATGGGTCATATCCACATTTCAAAGGTTTTGAAAATAAACTATTAGGATCATTGGTATAGGCTCTGCAATCTGTACAAACATGCCTGAACTCACAATCTTTGCAGATGTCTATTTGATCTTTGGTGATAGTCCAATATTTTTTGAAACCATCTTTTTGTAATGCTTCACTTAGAGAGGTATTATTGATATTCCCATAACTTTTTGACATTGATGGACAGTTCTTAATATCTCCTCGAATGTCAATAGATATTTTTCGATTTAAACAAGAATTATGTTTTTGTGACTCTAAAAAGAATTCCTGATTTGTAGAAAAATAATGGGTGCTAACAACCCCACAATGATTTGACGAATTTATATTTTGTGTAGTGAACAATATATTGGTAGCCATTGACCCTGTTTGAAAAGAATATTGGTTTTTTTCTGGTGCAGTATGAATTGTTATGCTGGTTACTTTTTTATATGTGTTGGATAATTGTTCTAATTTTTGTTCTTGAGTCTCATCCGAATATTTTAATAATAAATCAATACTACTAAGTCTTCCGTATTTACAGATTGTTAAAATTTGATTTACTTTAGAAATAGGAATTTCTTCAAAAAACCTAATCTCTAATGCTTTACAGTTAAACTCATCGAGTTCTTTAAATATTTTTGCAAAATCGTGCTCAGATTTAGAATCTACATCAATCAAAGCATTGGTAATAATAGATGGTGATTTCCAAGTAAGATCTAGAGGAGGAAATAAATCTGGTTCTTCTGTAAAGAAAATGAGTTCATGTTCGATTAAAAAATCAAAATATTCATCTATAATATCATCTGCTTCATTATTATAAAATTGCTTAATTTCTTCAATTGATTTTGTAGCATGCTCTACTAAGATTTCACATAAAATGTTAGGGATAAAATGTAATTTATTTCTCTCTACATCGCAGATAGTACTTCTATTAGCCCCTAATACTGGTAAACAAGAAGCATACAGTTTAAAGAATTTGCCCGAATTTCTCATGTTTTAGTAAATTAAAGTTCTGGATATAGATTTATGAAAGTATATAGTATAGGACGAATTTGATCGATAAAAATCTGAACTCTCTGAATTGTGCGGTAATTTTTTCTCAGCTTCGTTCATGACCCAAAGTGAAAGCGGTAATAATTCTTTTTGCTCTTCATTAAAATCGTCTATCAATATTTTTTTGTCAGATGTTTTACTTTGATGTTTCATGTGTTCATTTTTTTATTAGTTAGATCAGATGTTCCGAAATAAGTCGAGAAAGATTATGCGCTTTTTTCAATCAGAAAATCTGCTACTTTTTCTTCAAGATAGTAATTGCAAGGACCCGAGGTCATTCCAAATTGCCCTACAGGATTAATCTCTAGGAAAACATAATCTCCTGATTTTGATTTTATTAAATCGATAGATCCTGTATTGAGATCAAGATCTTTCATTAATAGAGTTAATTTATCTTCTATCGATTTAGGTAATTTATAAGGAACACGTCTATTAGGCTTTTGATGGTTATACTGTCTAAAATCTACAGAAGTCTGGTTGTCGTTTTGAGAAAAAATAGCCATTCCGTAGAAATCACCTTCCAAATAAAAAATTCTGAGTTCATATTCTTTATCAACCGTATTTTGAAGTAATGATGCATAAAATTTATCAGGTAAGGATTCAATAATTTCACTGGTTAAGATTGCTGTATAAGCAGAATACGATGTTCCATTTTTAGATAACATCATGGCTTCACTAATAGCTTTTACGATTATTGAACCATGTTCGTTTTTAAATTTAATGACTTCTTCCTTACTATTGGTTATTATGGTTTCAGGAATAGATATGCCGTATTTTTTTGCTTTTTGAAGTACATCAAGTTTATTAACCTTTACTTTTTCCATATTAGAAAGCCAAGGTTTCTCTTTTTGAGAAGATCTTAAATATTCTTTGATTTTAAGCAACTCACTATTCAGCTTTTGTGAAAACCTCATTTTATTAAATGGAGTATCCATGAGTTCCTCGTATTTCGAGTAATGATATGCTCCTGATAACCATCTTCTATACCAAAAAGCTTTAACCTTAGAGAGTTCGATTTCTCTTTCGGGAAAGCTAAGTGTGGCTTCATTGTTTGCAACATCGATTTTGAAATTGCAATGCTCTATCAGATCATTTCCATTCAACCTGAAGTAATCTGCTTTTTTATGATCTAACCAATCAATTACTTCTTCGGTAGAGTGCTCTCCTGCATGTTGACTCACTATTAATATCATTATTCTTTGGTATTAGGTGATGGTTTGTGTTTTTAACGTATCATGTTTAAAATAAAAATTAGGTCTTTTGAAGATATACAGCCAACACAATAATGTGTTTGTGCCAGCTGTATATGACTTAACCGTATAGCCAGAATTACTCTTGATCTACTTCAGCATCCATTCTTTGAGACCCATCAGTGTACTCAGTGTCACGGATATCGCAAAGTGTAATTGCTAGTCTTCCACCAGTAATACTAGATAATTGATCTTCAGGAATTTGATTGAATTTTGTTTCCGAAATTTTTTGAAACTTTTTCATTGTGTAAATATTTAAATTGATGTACCTACTCTATTAAGGCTTTTCGGATTCCGCCTATCTGTTGCGCGACAAATATTTTCTATATTTTTGTTTTTAAGCAAAAGAGGGTAGTGTTTCCTGTTTTTGACAAGAAATAAATGATAATATTACTGTTATGAATTTGAAACTTCTTTCTAGTACTGAGTACCAGGATTTTGATACTTTTTTATGATTTTTTCTGCATTTTTATTATCAGGATTTAATGCTAACGATTTCCTGTATGCCGATAATCCTTCTTCTGTCTCATCAAGTTTTAATAAACATTCTCCTAAACTATCATATGTGTTAAATGCATTAGGATATAACTCTACATTTAGTTTGAATAAAGCAAGAGCTTCTTTGTTTTTATCCTTTTTCATAAGCTCGTACCCGTAATTATTTATTGCTATTTCGGTAAGATTATATTTTGATTCTTCCTTTTGTGTTTTTTCTCTTCTACAGAATGATATGAATTCTTCAATAGATATTCCTGTTTCTAATACTTCAGAGATTGGTTTTTTGTTTAATAGTTTTACTCGTTCCTTAAGTCGAGCAAGAGTTTCTACTTTATGAGCAATTCTTTCTTCATCAGATATTTTTGTAGTATCTATGGTATACAATTCCCAAGGGTCTTCTTTTCCTTTTCTAACAAATTGAGTTCCATAGATCTGTGGTTGATCACGACTCATAAGTTCACGATCAATAGCAGCAGCAAGTAACCATTTGCTTATGGTAGCATCTAGTGACACCGCTTTTTTCATTAGTTTCACTGCCATTCCAAAAGCAATAGAATCTTTACCATGCTGAAAAATCATGGCAGCATTAGAATAATCATTTGCAGTTTTTACTTTATCACTTTTAAGCAGTTCATATACTCGTTTTCTACGTAGACTATCTCTTTCTGAAATTAGTTTCCAATCTACTTTTTCTGTCTTTCTATCTGCTTGATCCTCTTTGTAAAGCTTTTTTAGTTCTGGATTATCCATATTATTCTGACTTAAACTAATCGAAACACATAGTATAGTAAGACAAAGTGTTGTATTAAGTTTTAATTTCATAATGCCCAGTTTTTACTATAGATTAATTGTGAGTAAATTTCTTGAATCAAAGATAATAGGCTAATACTCTTAAAAACAAGAAACTAAACTCTGTATTCGGGAATGGCGAGTAGTGATTCGGGAAATCAGACTTTGTGTTATTGATTGTAAGTATTTGTATTTCAATTTTTTAAATAGGAAGTATGGTAAAACAACAAAGAAATAGGAACTAAACAAGAAAATAGTATATTTACTATGTATTAACCAACAAAATAGTGATTGTGTATCCTATAGAATATTAAAAAATGAACTTTTTTTTGAATTAAAAATATTCATTTTTGTTCTATACACTTCTGATTGATTTATCTGTTTTTAAAATCAATCTGTTTTATAGAAATACATAAGAACGATATATTACACGACATAGAATAACATGAATAAAATAGTACAAATAATACGGCTAGTATTTGTTTTATTTAGTACCTACTCTTCATTTTCACAACAAATAGAAGAACGTTTTGAAATTCCGGATTCTTTAAAACATAGATCTTATGATGAAATCTATAAGAAGTATAGAGATTATAGTAGAGATACAATAAAATCCCAGGTTTACTTAAAAACATACCTTGAAAAAGCAAGAGAGGATGGGGATAGTATTAAAATGGCAAGAGCTTATGGTCTATTGTATTATTTTGTTGAGGATGATGTGATTAAAATACAATATTTAGATGAATCGATCAAACTAAGCGAAAATAAGAATCATCTTTTTTATCCTGCTTTTCCGTATTCTAGTAAAGGAGGTTTTTACTTAAATAAGTGGGATTATGAACGAGCATTAGATAATTATCTGATGGCTTTAAAATTCACAAAAATAAATAAGAATACAGATTTTCAATATTTGACTCAGCATAATATTGCTATTATAAAAAGTAAATTAGGTAAGCATCAAGAGGCCTTAGATATTTTTAAAGAATGTCTTGATTATGAAGAAAAAATGAAGGTTAGGGATACTCTTGATTATATGGAAATCATTGTAGATTTAGCAGAAACATATACTAAAAATAGTATGATAGATTCTTCAGACTACTATTTGAAAAGAGGCTTTTCTCTGTCAAAACAGTACAATAATGATTTTTACTATCGATTTCTTTTTAATCAAGGGGTTAATTTTTATTATAAAAAAGAATACGCCAAAGCTGAGTTAAATATAAAGGAATCGTTACCATATTTATCTAAGTTAGAAGATAAGAGGCATACTGTAAATGCATATTTCTATTTGGGAAGAATAAATGAGTCTATAATGAATAAAAATGAGGCAAATTATTTCTATAAAAAAATTGATTCTATATTTCAAAATACAAGATATATAACTCCAGAAGTAAGAGACAGTTATTCATTTCTTATTAACTATTATAAGACAAATGAGGATTATAAAAATCAATTGCTGTACGTAGAAAGATTACTCAAATTTGATAGTATTTTACACCAAAATAATATACTGATAAATGAAAAACTGATAAAAAAATATGATACTGCAGAACTTTTAGCAGAGCAGGAAAAGTTAATAGCATCTATACATGGTGAAAACTCATACTTCAAAAAATATATCAGGTTTTTAATTGTTACCGTTATCGTTATAAGTACTCTTTTTTATTATCAATATCAGAGAAGAAAACGATATTCAAAACGATTTAAAGCGTTAATAGAAGAAAAAGGTGATAGTACAAAAAAGAACAATGGTATTATTTCTATAAAACCTGAAAAAAGAACCCTTAAAATATCAGATGATATTAAAGAAGATATTTTGAGTAAAATTCAAAAATTTGAAGAGAATTTGGAGTTTCTTGAACCTAATATTACTACAACAAGCTTGGCAATACAATTTAAAACGAATAGTAAATATATTTCAAGAATAATTAATACGTATAAAGAAAAGAACTTCACTAATTATATTAATGATTTAAGATTAGAATATATAATAGAGGAGCTTAAAACAAATAAAAAATTTAGAAATTACACAATTAAAGCTATCGCCAATGAAATTGGCTTTAATACAACAGAAGCTTTTTCAAAATATTTTCATAAAAAAACAGGATTATACCCTTCTTATTTTATCAAAAAAATGGAAGAATACGCAAGCTAATTTAGCTGTAAGCCTGATTACTTCACTTTTCGTTATTTATTTTGGTCTGGTTTCCGGAAACAAGACTACAACGAGTATAAAATGCTATTAAACAGTTGATTAAAATTATACTTTTATTCACTCAACTTTTAAAACTAACATGATGAAAACTAGTAAAAGTAACAGTAAATTGGAAATTAAAAAATTACGGATCACTAAAATTAAGAACATTTCTTTAATCAGAGGAGGGAAGGATATTATAATCATTGATGACGGCACTGGGGTAAGAAGCCATAGACCCGATTGTCCTACTGAAACAAATACTAATACACCATGTAACGCATAAAAATATAGTGTTACCTATTGTCAACCTTGAGATATAAAGTAATGTATAAAAAAATACTACCCTCGTTAATTTTTATGATATTGATGTCTTGTCAAAATACGAGTAAGATTCTTAACGGCCCACCAATAACTCCTAAAAAAGAAATAGTTGATGAATATTTTGGAGAGACAATAATTGACTCATATCGAAATCTTGAAAATTTAAAAGACTCTACAGTTATCAATTGGTTTCATAAACAACAAGAGTATTCACAAGCTGTATTGAATAGAATTTCTAAAAAGTATGATTTAGCACAAAAATTGCAAAAAGCAAGTAGTAGAGGTGATTATAAAGTTAAAAGTTCTAGAATAACATCGGCAGGGGAGTATTTTTTTTTAAAACAAAATTCAGGGGAGAATGTATTTATGTTATATCATAAAAAATCATTCGATGCTGAAAAAGAAATATTACTCTATGACCCCACAAAATATAAGTCTGATTTAGGGTATTCATATATTATTAATTATATTAAACCAAGCTGGGATGGAAAAAAGATAGCAATTAGCCTTTCTAAAGAAGGAGAAGAAGTTTCTGAAGTAATAGTAATGGATGTTGCTACAAAAGTGATTTCTCCTAAAATAATAACAAATTGTGACCCATCAGGATTAAACGGGATACATTGGCTTTATGATAACTCTGGGTTTATTTATCAATACTTACCAGTAATAGATATAAATGATAAGAATTTTTATCTTAATACTGTTGCAGCGTATTATGAAATAGGAACAGATCCAAAGGCGATCACAGAACTATTTTCAAAAACTAATAATCCCGAAATAGATATAAGAAGTGAGGATTTTCCTTATGTTTCAGGACACTCTAACCAAGGAAAATATATATTCGCGAGTATTGCCGGTGTAAATGTATATGAAGATACTTTCTATGCTAAAGCTACAGAAATAAAAAAACAAAAATTCATATGGACACCTTTATTTAAAAAAACAGATAAGATCAAATTATTTGTTATAGAAAACGATGAGATAATATACTTAACAGCCAAAGGAGCTTCAAATTTTCAGATTTGCAAAACATCAATTATAAATCCAGATTTTGAAAACCCAGAAATCCTGGTTAAAGAAAAAGAAGACAGATCGATTTTGGATTTTGAATATAGAAAAGAAGGACTGTTTTTTACAACATTAAAAAATGGAGTAGAATCAAGATTATTTGTTATTAACGATAGTATTGAAAAAGAAATTACCTTACCTATAGCTTCTGGTAAAAGTTTTGTAGCTTCATACGGAGAAAATTTTTATGTATCTACACAGGGATGGACCTCTCCGTATAGATTGTATAAGTATGATATAATAGAAGAAACATTTACAAAAGCTAATTTATCACCTTCAGTAAATTATGAAGAGTATAGGGATATAGTAGTTAAGGAGCTAGAAGTTTCTTCTTATGACGGGAAAAAGGTTCCATTGTCTATTATTTACAAAAAAAGTACATTGCTAAATAGTAAAAACCCTACAATACTATTAGGATACGGTTCATATGGAGCTTCTTATACCCCTTTCTTTTCTACTGCTTTTTTAACATGGATATCAGAAGGTGGGATACTGGCAGTTACACACGTTCGCGGCGGTGGTGAAAAAGGAGATGCTTGGCATAAAGCCGGATTTAAAACTACTAAGAAAAATACATGGAAAGATGCAATTGCATGTACAGAGTATATGATAAATGAGAAATACACATCATCTAACCATACCATAATTTATGGAATTAGCGCAGGTGGTATTATGGTTGGTAGAGCTATAACAGAACGCCCCGACCTATTCAAGGTAGCCATTGGTGTAGTTCCATCGATTAACTTATTGCGATCAGAGTTTCAGGTTAATGGCCCTAATAATATAAAAGAATTTGGAACAATAAAAGATTCGATAGAGTTTAAAGCACTTCTTGAAATGGATGCATATCAACATATCAAAAAAGGAGGGAATTATCCTGCAACATTATTTCTTACAGGTATAAAAGATCAACGAGTGGTAGCTTGGGATCCAGGGAAATTTATTGCCAAACTCCAGGAGTTTAATGGATCGTCAAAACCGATTCTTTTAAAGGTTGATTTTAACTCGGGACATGGAGTTAATGATTCTGATCAAAAATATAATGAAGAGATGGCAGATATTTTTTCATTCGCTTTTTGGCAAACAGGTCATCTTGATTATCAATCAACCTCTAAGTAATTTTCATTCTTTTCTTAAAAATGTGTAAAAGACACTGTTTATTGATCAAAAAAACCAAGACATGAGCCTTGATTTTTTATATAGGTAATGGGGTAAGTCATAATACGCTGCTACTTGATAATAGCAGTTCTTATTTGCCAAAGTGTTTCATCACAGCATAGTAATCATTGATATCAACTCCTTCTGCTTTTAATTTGGATAGGATATCATCCTGCTTACCGTTTATGTTTGTTGATGCTATGATTACTATCCTTAGTTCTTCAAGTTGCCCGGCAGTAACAGAAAATGTGGTAGTTTCATTTTGTATAAAAAAATTCATAGAGTAGTTTTCCAACGATATAAAGGTTCTGATATCTATCCCTAATGGGGTTTTAGTAGTTGGTATAGGGTATAAATTAATACTTCCGTTAAATTTTAGATATCCCAAAATCGCATCATTATCAAGTACTACCTGTGATAATTCTGGTATAGATTGGTTATGAAATGCTCCCGATACTGTAGAAAGATCATATGTAAAAGATCGAAGTGGACCAACGGGCCCAATCGCGCCATCTTCTCCATTGCAACAGCAGCTATATGTAAAAAGAATAGTAAACACTAAAAGAATTGACTTTAGTTTTGATTTTTTTGTTTTCATGATGTAAAGTTTTAATGATTTCTATATTCTATAAAGTCAAGTCAGATTTTAGCAAATAAAAAGCATTGTCTTCTCCTTGGGTATTGAACCAGAAGTTAGTACCGTCAAAAGCAACCCCTTTCATAGAATATCCGGGTATTCTATAGGATTTGATTGCTTTAAATTCTGGAACGATTTGGCATTTATATAAATACTGCCCATCGGCTACATAAAGATATCCACCCTGAAAATCAAGACCATTAACTGAGTTAAACTTCAAATCAATTTGTTGTATTATCTCCCCGGGACTTAAAGAGCCATTGGATTTATAACGATTTATATATTCATCATTATCAGTAGCAACCCAGATATACCCTGATTTTTCTGATGCTAATCCTGTTATAGAACCTCCATTGCTTATAGAGGTATAGAATGTTTCCCCAGTATTATAAAACGATGCCCGAAAAGTGTTTGATCCAGAACTGGCCTGGAAAAGGAGTGGATTGGTGTTAGATTTTTCAATTTCCACACTTTTAGGAGCTAATGTTGTTACTATAACCGATTCAATAGCTAGCGTTTCAGGATTAATTTTTAGAATGCCAGCATCTTCTTCGCTATACCCTAAAATTGAACTTCCATCAAATGCGATATCAATATCTTTAAAAGGTACTGCAGCATTTTGCAAAATAGTTAACGGCTTCACCCAATTATCTGGATCCAGGTCAGTGTCTAATCTTTTAAAGGTTGCAGCATTACTACGAAAAGTGATTTTAAGTTCATTTTTTTCTAAAACATATCCAAATTCTGAAATTTCGGTGGTAGCTCCAAAATTGATGCTATTTTCATTAATTGTAACATTATACTGTTGGATACCTCTAAAACCTAACTCATTTTCGAATAGCATGATTAATATTCCTTTTTCTTTATCAATTGTTATAAATTTTATGGACCCATCCAAAATAATTCCACTGGTATGTTCCCATGATCCATCGATTATTTTTGTTTCTGGCGCTATAGTGTTTGCATTGTCATCCTTGTTACATCGTATACACATACTCGCAACAAGGATGATTACAATGAATTGTATTGTTTTCATTCTTGTGTTATTTTTCGAATTTTATGATTTCTAGAATCAGAAACATAAAGATGATTATCGGTGTCTATTGTTATAGCAAAGGGAGAATCAAATTGAGCAGATACTGCTGTGCCATCTGCAAAACCAGAGGTACTTCCTACCAGAGTAGTAACTACTCCTTGCGGTGTGATTTTTCTTATCTTGTCATTCCCATTATCAGCAACATAGATAACTCCAGCTGTATCGACGATAATGCCTGTAGGGGAGTTAAATTGGGCTGCAGTGCCATTGCCATCTGCAAAACCAGAGGTGTTTCCTGCAAAAGTGCTCACTACTCCTTGAGGTGTGATTTTTCGTACTTTATCATTGCCCCGTTCTACTATATATAGGGTGTCATTCTTATCTATTGCAATACCTGTAGGGAAATCAAATTGAGCCATACTACCAGTTCCATCTGCATAACCTGTAGTACTACCTGCTATGGTACTTACTACTCCTTGTGGTGTAATCTTTCTTATTTTCTCGTTCCCAGAATCAGCAACAAATATATTTCCTAAAGCATCTGTTACAAGCCCATGAGGAAAATTAAACTGAGCCATAGTACCAGTCCCATCTGCAAAACCAGGAGTACTTCCTGCGATAGTGCTTACTACTCCTTGAGGTGTTATTTTTCTTATTGCGTGATTCCAGGTATCGGCCACATATAGATTGCCTTCTGTATCTATTGCAATATCTGTAGGGAAATTAAATTGAGTCATAGTACCGGTTCCATCTGTATTGCCTTGTGTACTACCAGCTAGGGTACTTACTACTCCTTGAGTTGTGATCTTTCTAATTTTATGGTTCTGTATGTCTACAACATATAGATTGCCATCTGCATCTACTGTAATACCAGTAGGGTTATTAAATTGGGCCACGGTACCTGCTCCATCTGCATAACCTTGAGTACTACCTGCTATAGTGCTTACATTTACTTCGGTAACAGTATAAGTAAATTCTGGGCCGGTAAGTGTTGTACCATTTACAGATAGGGTTACCAAGCCTGTAAATGCTCTGGCGGGTACAATTGCCCTAATTTGGTTATTATTTACTGATTGTGTAGTACCTTCTTTTTCATTAAAAAATACGTGTACCTTACTGATATCTTCACCAAAATTATTGCCGTTGATAGTTACAATAGTAGTTTTTGGACCACTGATAGGGCTTATACTACTTAGAGTTGCTGCTGGTACTACTACTGGTGGTGTATTGCCATTATCATCACTACTACAACTCACTAGCACTAATACTAGCAATAGAACTATACTGTTTTTTATTGTTTTCATGTGTTCTTACTTTATTCTTGCGTGATTTTTCGAATTTTATGATTACTGGTATCTGTAACATACAGTATGTGGTCTCTATCTATTATAATTCCATATGGGTAAGTAAATTGTGCCGAAGTACTTGTGCCGTCTGCAAACCCTTCTGTACTTCCTGCCAGGGTACTAACGACTCCTTGCGGTGTTATTTTTCTTATTTTGTGATTTTCAGTATCCGCCACGTATAGATTACTATCTGTGTCTATTGTAATACCTAAAGGAAAGTTAAACTGAGCTATAGTACCAATGCCGTCTGCAAAACCTTGGGTACTTCCTGCCATGGTGCTCACTACCCCTTGCGGTGTTATTTTTCTTATTTTTTGATTTTCATAATCTGTCACATACAGATTACTATCTAGGTCTATTGCAATACCTAGAGGATAGCTAAACTTGGCCATAGTACCAGTGCCATCTGCAAAACCTTCAGTATTACCAGCCAAGGTACTTACCACCCCTTGTGGTGTTATTTTTCTTATTTTGTGATTGTAAGAATCGGCTATGTATAAATTATTATCTGTGTCTATTGCAATACCATAAGGTCTATTAAACTGGGCAACACTGCCTTGGCCATCTGCAAAACCTTCAGTATTACCAGCCAAGGTACTTACCACTCCTTGTGGTGTTATTTTTCTTATTTTATGATTACGAGTATCCGTTACGTATAGATTATTATCTGTATCTATTGCAATACTACTGGGGCCATAAAACTGGGCTGCACTACTTTGACCATCGGCAAACCCTGAGGTGCTACCTGCCAATGTGCTTACCACCTCTTCTGGTGTTATTTTTCTTATTTTGTGATTGTTAGAATCAGCTATGTATAGATTATTATCTGTATCTATTACAATACCAATAGGCCTATTAAACTGGGTAGAAATGCCTTGTCCATCTGCAAATCCTAGTGTACTACCGGCTATAGTACTTACATGTACCTCGGTAATAATATAGGAGAATTCTGGGCCGGTAAGTGTTGTACCATTTACAGATAAGGTTACCAAACCCGAATATGCTTTGGGCGGCACTACCGCTTTAATTTGGGTGTTGCTTACTGATTGTACAGTACCTTCTTTGTCATTAAAAAATACGTGTACTTTACTGATATCTTCGCCAAAATTATTGCCGTTAATGGTTACAATGGTAGTTTTTGGCCCACTGGTAGGGCTTATGTTGCTTAGAGTTGCTACTGGTGGTACTACTGGAGGTGTGTTGCCATTATCATCACTACTACAACTTGCTAGCACTAGTACCAGCAATATCACTATACTGTTTTTTATTGTTTTCATGTGTTCTTACTTTATCGTTTTTAAAAAATTTAATCTATGTTAACGTGAATACTGTTTAAGAGCAGGATACGTCACTTCGAAATTCTGTAAGAATTTAGTATCGAGAAGTACTTTTTAGCTATAAATTTTCTTGTTTTCGATACATCAAATCAGAGATTTGGCACTCAAATTGACGAAAATTTCCTATCTATTCTTCACGTTATGTTAGTATAGGTTAGTGTTGTATTAGGCATATAGATTACTATCAATTTTATTTTTAGACGTACCCTTTGTTTTCCATTGATAATGTCGTTTAGTTAAGTTTTTAGTTGTCGGTCAGAGTCCTTCGATAAACTCAGGAAACCTGTCGAAGATTTTTGAAAACACAAATTTGGAATCACTTCGACAAGCTCAGTGTGACATATTGATTTAATCTTATCCTTTAAGGTAAACAAGATTGATAATTCGGGTTAAAAGAAAGCAGAAATACCAATCCCCAGAAAAATAGAAGACAAGCTTTCTTTGTAACCAGATGGTGCACCTTTAGGATTGACATCTTCCCAGGAATAGCTTACACTAGGTTCGATGGCGACATGATTTCCGAGGAAAAAAGCGTAACCAGCCCCAACTCTAAAACCAAAAATATTTGATTTTATATCTGTTGAGCCAAGCAATCCTCCATTGCTAGTTGTTTTAGAACTTGCTATACCAATAAGACCTTCGAAATAGATGTTGTTTTCTAGGTAATAACGTGCAAAAGGTCCAATACCAAAACCATTAGTGGTCGTTTCTATATCTCCAAAATCTGAATCTTGCTTTTCTTTGTTTGTATTAATGCCTAATTCGAGACCAACGGCAAGATTATCGATTACAAAATATCCAACTTTTGGCGTTATTCTGGTAGTAAATGCGGTTGCTTTGTCATCATTTCTTTTTCGGGTAGTGAAATAAACATTAACACTTCCGTTAGCAATAAAACTCCCCTTTGTTTTGGCGTCAAATCCAGAGTCTTGTGCCTGGGATGAAACTATAAAAATGAATGATACGATTAATGTGGCTACTTTTTTCATAATGATTTAATTTTAGTTAATTTGATATAAGATGCTTTTTGTGATTAGTTTTCCGTTTGCTTTGCGTGTTTCTTCTTTTACCATACCCACACCTTCTGCTATCCATTGTTTAGTGTGTTGTATCGTGGTCATTCCCATGGTTAACTCGTTGGTATAGGTAATTACATAGCAATCAAAAGTTCCTGCAGGGGTAGTAACTTGCTCTTTTGCAATTACTTTTCTGTTTTGCATATTGGTGGTCATATTTATGTTCATGATTCCCGCATTTACAGACATGTGTACAGATGCATTAGGTAATTCCTGACCAATAGATAAACTATTGGGGAAAGAGATGTCATCTCCCGTAATACTATATTCCATGTCATTATATTGATCAAGTATACCAGGGGCAATAAAAGTTTCGGGATCTAAACGAGTCGTTTTTCCCGAACAATTGGCTTTAAATGATGAGGTGACAATTGATTTATTGTTCTTGCCATTTTTTAGATGCATAGCAATAGTAATAACACTTTGAGTAGTTGTGTTTTTTACATCGGTTACCTTAAATTCGGTTATGGTAGAGAGACGTTCCTTTTTATTATATTGATGAATGATTAGTTCTTTACCTTTCTCGCTAGCATAAAATTTACTACAATTGTTGTTTTGAGCAGAAACCGATGTGAGTACCAGTACAGCAATTAAAAAAGCGATATGTTTTATCTGTTTGTATTTCATTTTTTTGATATGTGTCATGATGGTTTTATGGATTAAACCGAATTCTAATAGATTCTCCATTTTGCTCCACCAGTTCATAGGTTCGATCTATTGCATCTTGTATGTAATCTGCATAATTGAAATTGTTAGGTAAATTGATCAAATTCACATAATTCTCTTCGAAACGAGAAGTGTCTTCAAAATAATTGGTATAATCAGAGAGACTTTCTGGTAGCTGTGGAAGTGTTACTTTATTTGTACCATTATTCGGAATGGTAATGTCCCAAAAAAGGTTTTTGGCGGCGGGATTTATAATTTGAGTTTCGATATTGGTACATAAATAAATGCCGGATGGTTGTACTTGTAGACTGTTTGATGTAGAGGTGTATGAAAAATCCCAGTTTGGTTTTGTAACAGATACTATTTCAGGTAAAATATTAGTTTTAATTGCTTTGCTATGTCGTACTCCATCAGGATATGATGCTCCATAGCTTGTTAAGTAATACTCAAAGCCATCAGTGATTTCCATATGTTGAGGAAAATTACTTTCGAGATTAACATATCTGTTGGTGTCATAAATAGCAGAAAGATCAGCGTAATTATCATCTGAAGTATCATTTAACGTTATAGAGCGTGTAGGTACTATGGTGAAATCTGCAAAACCTAAATCTCTATTTTCAATTTCTTTATAATTATCGATCCATGTATATCCATAAACCACCGGATCTACATCATTTGGTTTATACTTTATTTTTAGAAAAATTTTATCAGCAGAACCTTCTTTATTATATGCATAGGTTTTGGTAGGAGCACTGGTTAGGGGATCTGTTCCATCGGTAACAGTTCTGTTTTTTAGTCCATAAACAGAAAGCCTGATTTGAGTAGCCCCTGTTAGATTTAGAGTGAACTTTATGCTACCGTTTCTAGTGGGGCGGTAATTAGGAGCAATTGCACTACTACCCACAGGTACATCTTTGATAGTGATTAGACCTTTATAACTATCTGTTTCTAAAAGGGTAGTAAGCATAAAACTATTTGAGGCATATCCTTTTGCGGTTAGCGTGTAAATCCCTGGTATTTTGTTGGTTTCTACACTGGTTAAAATTTCGCCTTCTGCATTGTTAGCTATGATCATATTAGGCAAACTGTTTACACTAAGGTTAGAATAATCAAATGTTGCTAATATGATTTCTTGATTAGGGTCTATCCCAGGATTGTTGTCGTCGTTTGAACAAGACAAGAATATGGCAATCGATAGCGATAATAAAAATGTATATAAAATAGATTTTGATGTTTTCATTTTTTTAAGATTTAGATTTTAATAAATTCTACTCTTCAGCTTCATTTTTTTGATCAAGAAGTCCTTAATCTTCTTTTAAGCTTCGTATTTCACCGGTTCTTCGGGAGCCTCCTGTACCATCGGATTGATTGCCTCCAAAAAGCCATATCTCATCATTAAATACTAATGCTGTGTAACTATTGATACCTTCTCTTCCTGGTCTGGGGCCTTCATAGCTGGTCCAGGTCATCATATCTGATGAATACCATATCTCGTTATTAAACTCGGTAAGGTTATCTTTACCAGCAATGACCCATACTTTATCGTTGTAAACTGTTGCAGAATGTGCATTTCTTTCTGAAAACAGCGTAGTAGGGCTAACTTCTGTCCATAAACTACCATTGGTACTGGTCCATATTTCATTTACTTTGTTGGCGGCTATATCTTCTCCTCCTAATAGATACATTGTATCATTAAAAACAACACCTTTTTGTCCTGCTCTTCCAGGGAACGCATTATCGGTTTCTTGTATCCAGTTTAAACCATTTGCTGTTGACCATACCTCGGTTTGGTTAGTTGTGCGATTACCTTTTGTCACATACATTTTACTGTTATATACCAAGGTTTCATGAGCCGATAAAGCTCCAAAAGGAGGTGATAATTCACTCCAGGAAATCCCATCTGTTGAATGCCATATATTGGTATAAGGAACATCTGCAATGTCTTTACCGCCTATAAGCCAAAGCTGACCATTAAACGTAGTTAATGTAGCCCCCGAACGAAAAGATGTAAAGCTTGCTGGTGTAGTGCTAGAAAGAGGAATGGTAGCCCAATCAATACCGTTATTGCTAGACCAAAGAAAATAAGGTCCAGAACTACCATATGAATTGTAACCTCCGACAGCATAAATTTTTCCATCAAAAATAGCCATTGCAACTCCTGCAAATTCACCCATTTGATCTTCTTCGGTCTGTACTGTAAAGGTTAAAGAAAGTTCTTCTCCTCCTCGTATAGGAGTAATATTGTCATCATCTAAGTCACATGAAAAATGGGTGACTGTAAGGATGATTAATAATAGTACATTGATTTTTTTTGTTTTCATTTCTTTACTTTTAGAGTTTTACATCTTTATATCATTAGGCAATGAATATTGTTACCCGTGTTAAGAATGTTCTCTTATTTTTTGAATTTTACTTCCTTAATGATTTTGTTTTTATGTGTGATTTTTAATGTATAGATTCCGTTTTCTAAATGGGTTATATTTAGGTATATACTATTTGTAGGAGAATGATTGAGGTGTCCTTTGTAAATCTTTCTTTTTTTATTCATGCCTGCATATCGATCAATGAATCAGACTTTGTTTTTAGACTTGATTGTGTAAAGCTAGAATATGTAAAAGAGGATCGTTATAAGGTATGTAACAAAGACTATGAATTATGTAACATTAAGAAATAGGGGGAGGTACCCCTTTTGTTAGGGGTGTTTTTTGAAATGTAAACAGCCTATTTCTTTTGATTTTCTTTCTAAAAGTGAAATAAACTTTTCGTACTTTAACAGATAGCAATGCTATAAATTATGTAACAATATTGGTTACATATGGTATAATGATGCTAATGAAAATAATGTATCATTGTAATTTTGATTATAACCGTTTGTACAACTTAAATTTATCTTTAGTATCAAAAATTTCTCTTACATTTTTTTGTTATTTCTTACCTCTTCTTACTTATGTTGGGCTCAGGAATCTGTAGTAAATCCGACAAAAGTTGTATTTGAAGAAATAATTATCACTTCTGATGATGGGCTTCAGGCATGGGAAAATATTGATGTATTTTATGAAGATGAAGAAGGGATTATTTGGTCACTTATAGAAGATGGTTTATATCGGTATAATGGATATTCTGCTGTAAATGTGACTAGTTTTTTGTCTCGTTTTCATAATCTGGATGTAGGGAACCAGGCTGGAACAAGATTTTTGATTGATAATGATATTATTTGGTATGGAGAACGTAAAGGATTGTATAAGATAAATCTAGAAAAACGTACTTCAGAAAAAATATTTTTAGAAGAACCGTTACATCTTCCTAATTGGCGAAATTTCATTTTGCAATTGAAATCAATAGCCGATACATTATATATAGGTACTTCTAATGGAATCTATATCGTAGATAAAAAATCAAATATTGTTTTAAAGAAGTATTTAACCAACGGGATTGATATTCATCATCGTAATAGCTCACATGCTGTAGAATCTTTTTTTGTAAACGCAAAAAATAATATCATTTGGGTGGCATTACCTGATGGTTTTTATAAAATCAACATCAAAAACGATCACATAGAGCATTACCAGATTAAAGATGCTCCATATATCTATCCTCATAATTTTCATGATATAATACGCTATGATAATGTATTTTTAATGCCTACTCATGGTTTAGGAATGGTAGAGTTTAATGTAGAAACCAAGCAGTTTTCACGTTTTGAAACCAAAGTACATGAGAAATGGAGTCGTGCTGATAATGTTATTCGATCGGCAATTCCCTTAAACGATAGTACGTTACTGGTTAATGTAGTTAATTTGGGAAATGCGCTTTACAATAGGCATACAAAAAAATATGAGTGGTTAGAAACACCAGAACCTATGAAAGATGGTGTTTTCTTAAACTTAGATAGAAGCGGATTTGTATGGGCGTCGAAACGAGGAAGAATATTTCGTTCTACCCAGCCTGTGGTTAAAACCACTCAGCATTTTAATCATAGCATTGATATAAGCAGTTTTGTCGCTAATAATGTTTTAAAAAGCAGACCTTCTATCGAGGGTTATTCTACTATAGATCTTAAAGAAGGAGAACGAAATGTAGTATTAGATTTTTCTATTTCTAAGCCTTATGTTTTAGATTCTATAGCGTATAAATACCGATTAAATTCGGAAAAATGGATTCCTATAAAAACACAAAATGTGCTAAGTCTTTTTGATCTGACTGCTGGCAAAAAGAATTTGACTATTCAAGCATTTGATGAAGATAAAAATGTGTTAGCAATACGAGAATTAGTATTCATTGTTCATCAACCTTTTTATCAATCTATATATTTTATCGGTAGTTGTGTTTTTTTTCTCTTAATTGCAATATACTTATTAGGGAGGTATAGTATGTTTAGAAAAACTACCAAAAAATTACAAGAATTAGATAAAGCAAAATCTAAATTCTTCGCTAATATTTCTCATGAATTTCGTACACCTCTTACCTTAATTTCGGGACCTATTCAACAACAACTTAAAAAAGAAAAACTTGATCCGATTGAACGTGCCAATTTTGAAATGGCGCAACGAAACTCACATAAGTTACTTTCTCTGGTAGATCAACTTTTAGACCTTTCGAAAATAGAAACAGGAAATTTAAAGCTTAAGATAAGTCAACAAGACGTAATCTCTTTTATAGGGAGTATAGCCGATAGTTTTACATATTTGGCCACAGAAAAAAAGATTAACTACCTCACGTATATAAATAAAACCCAGACTATAACATGGTTTGATAAGGATATAGTAGAAAAGGTAGTTGTAAATCTGGTATCTAATGCCATAAAGTATACACCAAACAAGGGATCTATGGTATGCAATGCTACGGTAAAAGAAAATGAATTACACTTTGTGGTAAAGAATACAGGTAAAGGGCTTACCAAAGAAGAAGAAGTCAAAGTTTTTGAACGATTTTATCAGATTAACGAAAACAAAGAAGGAATTGGTATTGGTTTGGCTTTGGTAAAGGAATTGGTCTCGTTGCATAAAGGAACTATAAGTGTAGAAAGCATTCCTAATGAATGGACAGTCTTCACTGTAACATTACCTATCGCTAAAAAATCTTTTTCTAAAAAAGAATTTATAGATGATTCTATTGCTATTTCCAGAAATGAAATGGGTAATTCTGCTAGTGAATATAAAGAAGAACAGACTGTAGAAGCAGATAAAACAAATGAAGATTTGCCCATTTTACTCATTGTAGATGATAATGATGATATTCGAAGTTATGTAGAACAGATATTTACAAAACATTATACCATCGTAAAAGCCAAAAATGGAAAGGAAGGGATTGAACAAGCCATAGTGCATATCCCAGATATTATTATTAGTGATATTATGATGCCAGTAAAAAATGGTGTTGAGCTATGTAATGCATTAAAAAGTGATGAGCGTACTAGTCATATCCCTATTGTTCTATTAACTGCAAAAGCAGGAGATGAAAACAAATTAGAAGGCATAAAGACAGGTGCAGATGATTATATCACTAAACCATTTCATGAAGGCGTACTAAAAGAACGTATAAACAAACTGATAGAAGTTCGCAAAAAATTACAATCGCGATACAGTCAGGAAGTTATTTTAAGACCAAAAGATGTAACTATAACCTCTGTAGAAGAACAGTTTTTAAGCCGTATGCAAAAGGTATTGGACGAAAATTTGGTAGAATCTTCTTTTTCGATAGCACTGTTTAGTCAGGCATTAGGTATGAGTCGTATGCAACTGCACAGAAAGTTGAAGGCATTAACAGGGTTGTCTGCTTCAGAATTTATTCGTTCTCAACGCCTAAAATTAGCGGCACAATTACTTAAAAAATCCGATATTAATGTATCTCAAGTAGGATATAGTGTTGGTTTTAATGATCATGCATATTTTAGTAAGTGTTTTAAAGAAATGTATCATTGTACACCTAATGAGTACAGTAAGAAAAAATAAATAGAATACGTTTTCTTGTATGAAACCCTTTTTTGCATAGTTTTTGTAAAATGAGAAAACCAGATGAGGTTTCTAATCGTGTCGAAACGCTTTAGATTTTAAAAAATAATCATACTTTTATACACACAATTGAATATTTCTTAGTTTGCTACTCTAAAATGACCGAAAACGTAAAAATTATTGAATGCCCTCGAGATGCTATGCAGGGTATAAAAGAATTCATTCCTACCGAAAAAAAAGTTCAGTATATTCAGTCATTGTTACGGTGTGGTTTTGATACCATAGATTTTGGGAGTTTTGTTTCACCAAAAGCGATACCGCAAATGGTGGATACTGCAGAGGTTTTGTCGCAATTAGATCTTTCTGATACCAGAAGTAAATTGTTGGCAATTATTGCTAATGTTCGTGGTGCTAATGATGCAGTACAACATGAAGCAATCAATTATTTGGGATATCCTTTCTCGATTTCAGAAAATTTCCAGATGAGAAATACACATAAAACTATTGCAGAATCTGTAGCCACATTACAAGAAATATTACACATCGCAGATAAAGCAAATAAAGAAGTGGTGGCTTATCTTTCTATGGGGTTTGGTAATCCTTATGGAGATCCATGGAGTGTGGAAATAGTAGGAGAGTGGACCGAGAAATTAAGCAAGATGGGAGTGAAGATTCTTTCATTATCAGATACTGTTGGTACTTCTACACCAGAAATTATTGATTACTTGTTTTCGAATTTAATTCCGGCTTATCCAGAAATTGAATTTGGAGCGCATTTACATACTACCCCAACGACCTGGTTTGAGAAAGTTGATTCTGCATATAAAGCGGGATGCAGACGGTTTGACGGAGCTATTCAAGGATTTGGAGGATGCCCAATGGCAAAAGACGAATTAACAGGTAATATGCCTACCGAACGTATGATCTCATATTTTACAACAGTACATGCCGAAACAAATATCAAAACACTAAGTTTTGAATCTTCGCATAACGAGGCTACCAAAATATTTTCTATATACCATTAATTATTGTTCTTAAAATCAGTGTGATAGATTTGTTTTTGTATTGAAAATTAAATTTAATTTAGATTTAGAATAAATAAACTTTGTCAAGTTCATTTTGATGAATATCTTTGCAGACTTATAAGTAATTGATATTAAGTCTAAATAAAAAGAAATGAAAATTAAAAATTTGCTAAAAATCGTATGTATATCAGGGGCCTTTATTTTAGGATCTTGTTCTTCAGATGATGACAATACTACAGAGGTAGTGGCACCTTCAACCTACGTTTTTGAGCGTAATAATGAAAGCTCTGTAAGTTTTGGTGGTCAAACTACGCGTATTGCAATGGCCGAAGAAATTGTAAGTAAATTAAAAGATAATACAAGTACCGAAGCTATTTTGGATGCTATGTTTGCTCATGTAGAAGGAGCAAATGATTTTTCTGATGCTAGTCTAAATGCATCTGGTAAAAGTGTAAGAAGTAAAACGGCTGCATCAAGAGATTATTTTTCTGATAATGCAACAGACGCTGCAGCTATAAAGGATAAATTTGATAGTTGGATAAAAAGCCAGGTAGATGATGTTTTTCCTAATTGGACAACAGATGCTTCGGCTGGTGTAGCAGGAGTTATACAAGAAGCAGGAGGAGGTTCTAAAAGATATGTTAATACAAAAGGACTAGAATTAAACCAAGCATTTGCCAAGAGTTTGATAGGAGCTTTAATGACTGATCAGGCTTTAAATAACTATTTAGGAACTTTAGTTCTAGACGAAGCTTCTAATGTAGAAAATAATAATAATGGTGTAGTAGCAGAAGGTAAGCCTTATACTACAATGGAGCATAAATGGGATGAAGCTTATGGTTATCTATATGGAGCTTCTCAGGATAAAGCAGATCCAAATAAAACTATAGGTAAAGATGATAGTTTTCTGAATAAGTATATTGGAAGAGTAGAAGGAGATTCTGATTTTGCAGGTATTGCAAAAGAAATATTTGATGCATTTAAGTTAGGTAGAGCGGCTATTGTTGCAAAAAGATATGATGTACGTGATGAGCAAGCAGCGATTATTAGAGAAAAAATATCACAAGTTATTGCGGTAAGAGCGATATATTATTTACAACAAGGAAAAAATGCGTTAGAAGCCTCTACTGTAGATTATGCTAGTGCATTTCACGACCTATCTGAAGGGTTTGGATTTGTATATAGTCTACAATTTACAAGAAAACCACAAGGTAATGTTCCTTATTTAACAAGAACCGAGGTTCAAGGATTAATAGATCAGTTAATGGGAGGTACTAACGGACTTTGGGATGTGACTCCGGCAACTTTGCAATCAATTTCAGAAACTATTGCAGGTAAATTTAGTTTTACTGTAGCACAAGCTGGTAGCTAGAATAATAAACAATTCATAAAGTTTAAAAAAAGAGGTTGGAAATTATAACATTTCCAACCTCTTTTTTTACATTTGCAAAAATTTATTAAGAATAAATAAAAATAAGATGAAGAAATCATTATTTTTAGTTTTGGTTGCGCTATTTTTTATAGCGGGCTGCTCATCGAGTGATGATTCGAATGATACAGGCGGTATTACAGATAATTTTGACCGAAAAGCATTATTAACTAATATAGCAGATAATATAGTTATACCTTCATATCAAAGTTTTTCTACCGATATAATTGCTTTAAGAACGGCAACCTCTACTTTTGTAACTACAACCGATGCAGCAAATCTTGTTGCGCTAAGGAATGCCTGGATAAAAGCATATACCTCATGGCAATCGGTTAGTATGTTTGAAATAGGAAAAGCAGAAGAACTTTCGCTAAGAAATTTTATGAATGTATATCCTGTTACTGTAGCAGAAATAGAAACTAATATTACTTCTGGGACTTATGATTTTACTTCGGTAACAAAACAGGACGAACAAGGATTTGGAGCGTTGGATTATCTTTTGAATGGATTATCAACTACCGATACAGGAATTGTAGAGTTTTATACTACCAATGCTAATGCTGCTGGTTATAAAAAGTACTTGTCTGATTTGGTAGACCGTATGAATAATCTTACCGATGAGGTTTTAAATGCCTGGAAAGGAAGTTATAGAGGCACTTTTATAAGTAATAGTGGATCTTCGGCTACAAGCTCATTAGATAAATTGACTAATGATTTTATTTTTCATTATGAAAAACATTTACGTGCAGCCAAAATAGGAATACCTGCAGGTGTATTCTCAGGTTCTCCATTGGATACTACTGTTGAAGCTTTTTATAAGGGAGATATATCTAAGGCACTTTTTAATGCTAATCTTAGTGCATTACAAGATTTCTTTAACGGAAAACATTTTGGCAGTACGACTACAGGAGAAAGTTTAAAAACATATTTAGATTTCTTAAATACGATTAAAAATGGTGAAGATTTAAGTACGCTTATCAATAACCAATTTAATACGGCAAGAACAAAAGCATCAAGTCTGGATGACGATTTATCATCTCAGGTTCGTACCAACAATACCTTAATGACACAAACCTATGATGAATTACAGAAAAATGTAGTTTTTCTTAAGGTAGATATGCTTTCTGCAATGTCTATACGTGTAGATTTTGTTGATGCCGATGGAGATTAAATTTGCATATATTGTTAGATGACTTTTAAACGTAACGAATATCTGAAAAAAACAACGGAGGCTGCACCACTTGCAGTCTTTCGTATTTTTTTTGGAGTAATGATGCTAATTAGTATTATTCGTTTTTGGAGCTACGGATGGATCGATAAACTATACATTCAGCCTAAGTTTTTTTTCTCATATTATGGTTTCGAATGGGTAAAACCTATAGGAATCTACACCTACATTATTTTTGCCATATGCGGAATTTCTACAATTTTTATAGCACTTGGTTTTAAATATAGGATTGCAATAGTTACTTTTTTTATCAGTTTTACTTACATAGAATTGATGGATAAGACAACATATCTTAATCATTACTATTTTATAAGTCTACTTAGTTTTGTAATGATTTTTTTACCTGCAAATCGGTATTATGCATTAGATGCAAAACTGAAAAGAATTTCTTATCAATTAATTCCTAACTGGACAATTGATGTTATCAAATTACTTTTAGGGATTGTGTATTTTTATGCCGGTTTGGCAAAACTTAATTCTGATTGGCTGGTAAAAGCAATGCCTCTTAAAATATGGTTACCTTCTAAATACGGTGTACCTCTTTTGGGAGATTTGATGCAAAAAGAATGGATGCATTATCTATTTAGCTATTCGGGTGCGATTTATGATCTTACGATTCCACTATTATTATTATATAGAAAAACGAGACCTTTTGCTTTTATTCTGGTCGTTATCTTTCATATTTTAACCCGAGTTCTCTTTCCTATAGGAATGTTTCCTTATATCATGATTGTGAGCACATTAATATTTTTTGATGCTAATCTTCATCATAAAATATTAGATTTTATTTCGAAAGTGTTTAAAATAAACAAGGTACAGTTTGATACCAATACGGCACTACAGTTTTTTCCCAAGAAAAATAAAGTCCTTTTAACCTCTATAACTATATTCTTTGCTATTCAATTGCTGTTACCGTTTAGATATATATTATACCCGGGAGAGTTATTCTGGACAGAAGAAGGGTTTCGGTTTTCGTGGAGGGTAATGTTGATGGAAAAAGCGGGCTATGCTAATTTTAAAATTGTTGATAGTGTAACCAAAAAGCGATTTTATGTGGATAACGACGATTTTCTTACGGCTTTTCAACAAAAACAAATGGCATCGCAACCTGATTTTATATTACAATATGCTCATTATCTAAAAAAACATTTTGAAAGTCAAGGGCATCAAAACATACAAGTATTTGTCGAGAGCTATGTAGCACTTAATGGTAGATTAAGTACACAATATATAGATCCAACAGTAGATTTGGGAAAACAAAAAGAATCATTTAAACATAAAAATTGGATTATTCCATTTAAGGATGAAATTAAGGGATTATAGTATATTTTTTGGAACATTATTAACAATAAGCTCAGTTTTTGGGCAATATCAATTTAAGGGAACAGTAACAAATCTGGATAATCAACCCATTGCAAATGCCGAAGTATATAACAGAACTAACGGTAAGCAGACCATTACAAATACCGATGGTCAATTTAAATTTGCAGACTTACCACAGGGAGAGTATCTGATTACCATTTTTAGTTTTGATTTTGAAATTTTGGAACAGCACATAAAGATTGAAGGAGATGCATCAAAAGATTTTGTGTTGAAACCTCTTGGAGAAGAACTTTCTGAAGTTTTGATCACACAACGAAAAGAAAAGATTTTTGGACTTAAACAACTTAGACCTGTAGAAGGAACTGCAATTTTTGCAGGTAAAAAAAGCGAAGTGATTTTAGTAGATCAAACCGTTGGTAATTTAGCTTCAAATAATTCTAGGCAGATTTATGCTCAGGTCGTTGGATTAAATATATACGAAAACAGTGATGCAGGCCTTCAGCTTAATATTGGAGGTAGGGGATTAGATCCAAACCGATCTGCTAATTTTAACATTAAACAGAATGGCTACGATATAAGTGCCGATGTTTTAGGATACCCCGAGAGTTATTATACTCCTCCTGCAGAAGCTTTGAGTGAAATACAAGTTGTTCGCGGGGCTGCATCATTACAATATGGAACTCAGTTTGGAGGACTCATCAATTTTAAAATGAAGCAACCCAATCCCAATAAAAAAATAGAACTTATATCCAGGCAATCATTAGGATCATTTAATTTATTTACGAGTTTTAATAGCATTAGTGGTACTTTAGGTAAGTTTAGTTATTACACTTATTTTAATTATAAAAAAGGTGATGGTTATAGACCAAATTCAGAATTTGATTCTAAAAACTTTTACGCAAATATTGGGTATGCTTTTACCGATAAAACAAAACTAACTTTTGAAGCCACATATCTTGATTATCTGGCACAACAACCGGGAGGGCTAACCGATACTCAATTCGATGAAAACCCAGAATTTAGCAATAGAACCAGGAATTGGTTTGATGTAAACTGGAAATTATTCTCTCTAAAATTAGAACATAAATTCTCTGATAAGACTGACTTTAGTTTAAATCTTTTTGGTCTTGATGCTTCTCGAAAAGCAGTAGGTTTTAGAGGAAATCCTTTTATACTAAACTCAAACCCTATTACGGATGTAGATGAAACAGATGCTAATGGTAATTTTGCTTTTCCACGTGATTTGATTGTAGGTAACTTTAGAAATTGGGGTGCAGAGGCTAGATTATTAAGTAGATACAATTTGTTTGGTAAGGAATCAGTTTTTTTAATAGGTTCAAAATATTATCAGGCTAATAATGACTCTAGACAAGGCCCGGGAAGTATAGGAACTAATGCAAATTTTGACTTTGCTTCACAAGCATTTCCAGATTACCCAAACCAATCTGATTTTGATTTTCCTAACCTGAATGTAGCACTATTTGGAGAGCATATTTTTAATATTTCTGATCGCTTTTCAGTAACTCCTGGTTTTAGATTTGAATATATTAAAACCGAAAGTGAAGGAAGTTATAACCAGGTTAATTTTGATTTGGCAGGAAATCCTATATCTAATACGACTTTAGTAGATAACAGAACTTTGGATCGCTCATTTTTACTTTTTGGTATTGGAGCCAGTTATAAGCCAAATACTCATTTAGAAGCATATGCCAATTTATCTCAGAATTATAGATCGGTTACTTTTAGTGATATTCGAGTAGTAAGCCCAACTTTTATAATTGATCCCGATATTTCTGATGAAGAAGGTTTTACTGCCGATTTTGGCGTTAGAGGAAAAATAGGAGGAAATAAACTGTCTTATGATATTGGAGGTTTTGGATTGCTATACGATGATCGAATTGGGATCGTATTAGACGACAGAGCCAATAGAGTTAGAAAGAATATAGGGAAAGCATTTATTTATGGGGTAGAGACTTTTATGGATTGGAATATTCTTAATACATTTTATGAAGGAAACTCAGATTTTAGATTTAATTGGTTTGTTAATGCATCTTTTACAGAATCAGAATATATAGAGTCTGAAGAAGCAGGGGTGAAAGGTAAAAAAGTTGAATTTATACCAGCAGTGAATTTAAAGACGGGATTAAAATTTGGTTACAAAAACTTTCTGGCTAACACACAATTCACCTATTTGTCAGAACAGTTTACAGATGTAACCAATGCTACTAATGCACCTTCTGGAGATAGTCGTAATGGTATTATTGGAGAAATCCCATCATACCATATCCTTGATTTTTCAGTTTCTTATAGATATAAGAAATTTAAACTGGAAACAGGAGTAAATAATGTTTTAGATACCGATTATTTTACCAGAAGAGCTACTGGTTATCCTGGCCCAGGGATTATACCCTCCGAGCCTTTAACCTGGTATACAACTTTACAGTTTAAATGGTAAGCACTAGAATAGTTTTTGGTGTTAGTAATGTATTAAAATGAAATTGTAATGAATGAATTGTATGAGTATGACAGTGTGGTTGCGAAACATCATGAAGAGACATCTAGTAGGGTATTACCATTAGTTTCATGGGAGTTTTATGGAGAACACCTTTCAGTATTAGAAAGCTTTAAAGAAGATCTTAATACGTTAAAGAAAATTACCAAAAACTGGAATTTTACGAGAGACTATTACCAAGAATTTATTCAAGAACAATCTGTTATTGTTATCACGAATCCCAATCTTAAAATTGTATACGCTTCACAAAATATTGAAAAACTAAGTGGATATTTACCTAATGAAATTATAGGCAATTCGCCAAAAATATTTCAGGGTGAAGATACATGTACCAAGACATCTGCAAAAATAAGAACTGCTATAGATAGTGAGACTCCTTTTGAAGTATCGATTGTAAACTATAAAAAAGATAAAACCCCATATTTATGTCAAATTAAAGGATTTCCGGTTTGGGATAAACATGGTAAATTGGTTAATTATATTGCTTTTGAGAAAGTAGCATAGTCATATTTTTATGAAACTAAATCTTGACCTAAGTTCTAATAACTTCATTAAATGCTATTTTTAGAGAAATCTATGTTTCAAAATTAGAATAGATAATCTATTTTACCTTTCATTTTTTATTCAACATCTCATTCGTCCCTTTTTTGGGTGTATTCATCACAAAAGCTATATTAAAATTTTGAATATATTTTTTATTCTTAAAGATTTGCCTTTAGGTATGTTACTAAGGAATGTTTGTTTAAAACAAAGAAAGGATGAAGATTCAAAGCATTTTAATTCATTTGTATATTAAGTTGTTCATTAATTATTGTTTAAAAATGAAGTGATACTAATCTTAATTTTATTAAAAATGGGTAATTATGATTATTTCAATTATAGAGGCATGAAACGTCAATTTAAAGAAGATAAAATTAATTGACTAAAAATGACAAATTACCATACTATTAATTATCGTATTGTTTTCGTTAGATTAGTCAACTTTCAGGTATAATACTAAAAAAACACTTAATTCAAACAGTAATAGTTGTTTTTTTAGGCCAATCCATTTAGAAATAGACTTTATGTTTGGGTACTTTTGAACAGTATAGTAAACCAATTATAGATTTTAAGAATTGCATTTGTATTATTATATACATGTCTTTATAAACTTCTATAGGCATTTTTTAATAGAAACTTTACTAGTAAAATTTTTCTCACAATTGATATTAAAAACTTTTATGGTAAATCTATGTAAATCAATAAGTAAAAGTAAATGGTTTCAAAACCTGGTCACAATTGCAATTTTAGTTGCAGGTGTTCTGGTTGGGATTGCTACGTATCCCAAATTTTCTTCAAAGCATGAACAAGTGCTAGAATTGTTAAATCAAATAATTTTAGGAGTTTTTATTATAGAAATCGTTGTAAAAGTTATTGCAGAAGGAAGAAAACCCTGGCTTTATTTTACAGATGGATGGAATGTTTTTGACTTTATTATTGTAGCAGCTGCATTTCTTCCTTTTGGAGGAAGTTCTATAGCCATATTACGTTTACTACGCTTATTAAGAGTTTTAAAACTTATAAAAGCATTACCAAAACTTCAAATGTTGGTAGGAGCACTATTAAAAAGTATCCCTTCTATGGGATATGTTTCTATTCTATTATTGTTGCTCTTTTATATCTATGCTGTAGCCGGTGTGTTCTTCTTTTCAGAAAATGACCCAATACATTTTCAGGATTTACAAAGATCAATGTTATCCCTATTTAGGATAGTAACCTTAGAAGATTGGACAGATATTATGTACATAAATATGTTTGGATGCGAGAATTATGGGTATGATGGTAATATGAACCTTTGTATAAACTCAAAAAGCGCTTTAGTACTCTCGGTTACTTACTTCGTTTCATTTGTCCTTATCGGGACTATGATTTTCTTAAACTTGTTTATAGGGGTTATTATGAATGGTATGGACGAAGCAAAAAACGATATGCTACTCGAAAATCAAATACAATCTGGAGAAAAAGATACAAGTATCGAAGATGTAGAAAGCAAAATATATGAACTACAAGAACTGTTGGTGCTCTATAAAATTCAACAAAAAGATGATGAGATATAAAAATAAATGGTATTCAATAATTAATTTAAACTAATAAATATGGGGTTTCTTAATAAAGTGAAAAGTAAGTTAGGTATTGGCGGGGTAAAGGTTGAGTTACAAGTACCTGGACAAGTTTCTAAAGAAAGCGAACAAGTAGAAGGTAAGGTTGTGTTAACCACCAAAAGCGAACAAGAAATTGTCGAAGTTGAAATAAAATTAGTAGAAGAGTTTACAACAGGACGAGGAGATGACAAGAGCAAGGAATCTTTTGATTTGGGTATGGTTAAGTTTTCTGACACTTATTCTATTAAACCAGGAGAAGTAAAAGAAATCCCTTTTGTTTTACCATTTAAGTTGTTAAAATCTAATGCAGATTCATTAGCTGAAAAAGGAGGAGCTCTTGGCGCACTTGGAAAGGTGAGTAAATTTACCTCTAACGAAAAGTCAAAATATATGGTAGAGGCAAATGTAGATGTAAAAGCAGCTATTCTTGACCCTTCTGATGAGAAGGATATTAAACTAATGTAGTTCTTATTTTGATAAAAGAGATAAAGCTCAATACTTATTTTATTTTGTAAGTATATGTGATTAAAAAGTTAATCCTATTTTGCCTATATAGTAGAATTCACTTTTTTGAAGACAAATTATCGAAACCAGCAAGGGAGGGTGATGTAATTGTTTCTTGTTCTGATAGAATTATGTATTTTAGTTCGATATTATCGAACAACACTAAATAAACATGATAAAAGAAATAGAACAACTATTAAATGATCAAATAAAATATGAAGCAAAAGCTTCTGCTCAATATCTTTCGATGGCTTGTTGGGCGGATACTCGTGGATATAACGGTATTGCAGATTTTTTTTATACGCAATCAGAAGAGGAACGAGTACATATGACCAAGCTGGTTAAATTTATTAATGAACGAAGTGGTAATGCTGTTATTCCTGCAGTAGACAAACCTAGGGATGATTTTAAATCGTTGATGGAGCTTTTTGAAACGTTCTTGGAAAGCGAAGAATTTGTTACAGGAAAAATTAATAATGTTATATATGAGTGCCTGCAACATAAAGATTATAATGTACATAATTTTATGCAATGGTATGTAGCAGAACAGCTAGAAGAAGAGGCAACAGCACGAACATTGTTAGATAAACTTAAAATTATTGGCGACGATAGGTCTGGTCATTATTTATTTGATAGAGATATCAACACTTTTCAAGCAGCAGAAGAACCTAAATGATTGTTAATAAGTTAATAAAGATAAAATAGAGATTCCTTTTTTTGGAATCTTTTTTTTATATTTTTGTACTTTATTTAGATTCAATAAAAATTATATCAGTGCAAAGTTCAGGTACTCCATCATTATATTCTCCTTGTCCGGCTGTCAATTGTGAAATAGCCTGTGGAGGGAAAAAGAAAAAATGTTGTAAAAAATATAAAAAGAAAGGAAAATCTAATTGCAAAAGATGTCCTAAGCTTTAGTTTATAAGGCTTTATAATATATTTTGGATGTTAATTCATTCTCGAAAAACGGAAATACCCACAGGTGTTTCCGTTTTTTTGTAAAAAAATGACTAATCAATGTAGGGTATTTTTTTATATAACTGTATTATAAATAGAGGCCAAATTAAAGGTTGTAGTAAATAAGAGTAAGTATATAGTCTTGTTCGGTATAAAAATTGTTCTTTTAATAATTATTTAGACTTAGTACGTATTATGACCTTAAGACGAATTTTAAGTACTAATTAACAATTTGAATAGTTACTATAAGGTAGATTTACATTGATATGAAAAAGATTATTGTAGTTGTCTTCCTGATATTTTCGGGAATTAATTGGGTAAGTGCCCAGGAATGGCTAACCAATTTTAAAGAAGCAAAAAGAATTGCACAGGAAAATGATAAAAATATAATTTTGGTATTTGCCGGTTCTGATTGGTGCGCACCCTGTATTAAATTAGAGAAACAGATTTTGCATACAGAAGAATTTCAGGGATATGCCAAAAAACATTACGTATTATTAAAAGCCGATTTTCCGCGTAAGAAAAAAAACCAATTACCCGAAGCTTTACAGCATCAGAATAATGCGTTGGCCGAGAAATACAATAAAAGTGGAGGTTTCCCATTAGTTGTTGTTTTAGATAAGAATGGCAAAAAACTTGGAGAAGTTGGTTATAAAAAAGTAACACCAAATACATACTTAGAAATGCTAAGTACAATGATTAAATAATATTTTGAGATTTTTCATTACCCTTTTATTCCTGGCTACTATAAGTAGTAGTTTCTCACAGCAAATATATAAGCGTACCCTAAAACTAATGGGAAGTCGTTTTGATATTACTGTTGTCGAAAAAGATAAGACAACTGCTAATCAATACATCGATATTGCTATCGAAGAAATTCAGAGAATCGAAAAATTGATTTCTTCGTGGGACAAAAACTCCCAAACTTCTCTAATTAATGACAACGCAGGAATTAATCCCGTGAAAGTTGATGCAGAACTTTTCGACCTAATATTTAGAGCTATTCAGATTTCTAAATTAACAGATGGCGCATTTGATATTAGTTATGCCTCGATGGATCGAATTTGGAAATTTGATAATAGCATGAAAGAAATGCCCTCTGAAGAGGAAATTAAAGCATCAGTAGCGAGAGTAGGGTACAAGTATATTGTTTTAGATAAAAAGAAATCTACAGTATTTCTAACCCAAAAGGGGATGAAGATAGGGTTTGGAGCTATTGGCAAAGGATATGCAGCAGATAAAGCCAAAAACCTCTTAATAAGTAAAGGAGTAAAAGCCGGAATCATAAATGCTTCTGGAGATATGAATACCTGGGGAAAACAACCCGATGGGAGTGAGTGGAAAGTTGCAATTACCAATCCTTTGAATAAAAATAATGCATTTGCACTATTACCAGTGGTAGAAAAAGCCGTAGTGACTTCTGGTAATTATGAAAAATACGTAATTTTAAATGGTAAACGGTATTCTCATATTATTGACCCCAGAACAGGATACCCATCTACTGGTGTTGTAAGCGCTACAGTTTTTGCTCCAAAAGCTGAGTTAGCAGATGCATTGGCAACTTCTGTTTTTGTGATGGGAATTGAAACGGGATTAAATAGAATCAATCAATTAAAAGGGATTGAATGTATTATAATTGATGATCAGGGAAATATTCATACCTCTGATCATATTAAGATAGATAATAAATAACAATAATTCTTATAAAACGTACTTTATGAATAAGTTGATACCAATACTTTTAGTACTAGTACTTTCTCTTAACTCATGTGTAGCTGTAAAAGAATACGAAAAAGTACAAATCAATGACCCTGATATGGAATTAGCGCTCAAAAAAATTGATCGTTTTGAAACTAATTTTCAGGCATATAGAGAATCTGCTGCTGGAGCAAATGGAGGAAAAACAGGTGGAGGATGTGGTTGTAATTAAGAGGTACTCCTCCTCTTAAGTAAAGAATTTAAAAACATACTAAAAACTTTTATAAAGTAAAGATCTTTGAGAAAAATTCCTTTAATAATAGCATTATTATCTATAGTGATTGTAACCGCACAGGAGCAACAACAGGATGATACAACAACATACAAAAAGAGAGTATTAGAATCTGCAGAAGTAGATTTTTTGATGAGTTATTATACTCAGGATGGAGATAATGCTGCCGTTACAGGTGGTGTAGGTACAGAAGAACTCACTGATCTTACTCCAACAATAGTGGTTTCTATCCCACTAAATGATGATGATGTATTAACTATAGATGCAGGAATATCGGCATATTCATCGGCTTCTTCTAGTAATGTTAACCCTTTTGATGGTAATGGTGCTGCAAATCCTTTTGTAGCTTCTTCCGGAGCATCACAAAAAGATGTGTTAACGACAATATCAGGAAGTTATAGTCATAGTAGTGATGATCGAAATAGTGTGTGGTCGGCCAATATTGCGGTCGCAACCGAGTATGATTATTTTTCTATAGGCTTTGGCGGTAGTTATTCAAGACTTTTTAATGAAAAAAATACAGAATTAAGCATAAAAGCTAATGTGTTTCTAGATACATGGAAAGCAATATATCCCTCAGAATTAAGGGATCAGCCTACATTTACGAAGTTTGATGATGAATCTCGTAATTCGTATTCTGTAGGATTAGGATTTTCACAAATTTTGTCTAAAAGGTTACAAGGATCTCTTTCATTAGATTTTATTCAACAGGAAGGCCTTTTGTCAACACCGTTTCAACGGGTACAATTTGCAGATGTGACCGATGTAGTTATTGAAGAATTTACATATGGTGATGATGTAGAAAGATTACCGGACTCTAGGTTTAAAATAGCTGCAGGAGGAAGATTACATTATTATATTAATGAAATTTTTACAATACGAACATTTTATAGGTATTATACAGATGATTGGGGAATTAATTCGCATACCGCAAGTATAGAAATACCGATTAAAATCACAGATAAATTTACACTGTATCCTTCATATCGTTTTTATACACAAACAAAAGCAGATTATTTTGCACCATTTAACCAACATCTGTCTACACAGCAATTCTATACCTCGGATTATGATTTATCTGGTTTTGATGCAAATCAATATGGTTTTGGTATTAGTTATACCGATATTTTTACAAAATTCCATATCTGGAAACTTGGTTTAAAAAGTATTGATTTTCGATTTAGACAATATGAACGTAACTCTGGACTAAGCTCTAGTTTGTTTTCAGGAGGATTTAGTTTTATAATGGATTAAATCAATTATTACAGCGTAATTTTTCTAACCATAAAATACTATTATTTTTATTCTGTATTGAAATAAGCAAGTTCTGGGTTTTAAAAATACCTTGAGCTAAATACTTTTATACCGTTTTTAAAATTAAAGTATTATGAAGATAAGTGAGCAAAATCAGTTTCATTACAATCGTATTGCAGAGGCGATAACGTATATTAAACAAAATTTTAAAGATCAACCTAATCTGGATGAGATTGCAGAAAAGGTACATATCAGCCCTTTTCATTTTCAAAGACTCTTTACAGATTGGGTAGGAGTGAGTCCTAAAAAATTTTTGCAGTACACTAGTTTAGAGTACGCAAAAAATATTTTAAAAGATCAGCAAACCACTTTGTTTGATGCGGCATACGAGACCGGACTTTCTGGAACAGGAAGATTACATGATCTTTTTATAAAAATAGAAGGAATGACACCCGGAGAATACAAAAATGGAGGTCAGAACCTGGAGATCAATTATAGTTATGCCGAAAGCCCGTTTGGTAAAATGCTGGTAGCTTCAACCTCAAAAGGTATTTGTCATATGACATTTGCAGATGATGACAATGCATTTACAACACTACAACAACGTTTTCCGAAAGCAAAGTTTACTCAAATCGTAGATAGACCTCAGCAAAATGCTTTATTTATTTTTACGAAAGACTGGAGAAAATTAAGTCAAATAAAATTACACCTTAAAGGAACTGATTTTCAATTAAAAGTTTGGGAAACATTACTCAAGATCCCAAAGGGAGGATTAACAACATATGGTACCATTGCCAATCATATTCATAAGCCTAAAGCATCCAGGGCCGTAGGAACCGCTATAGGTAGTAATCCTGTTGCGTTTTTAATTCCTTGTCATAGAGTAATCCAATCTACAGGTGATTTAGGACAATACCATTGGGGCAGTACACGCAAAACTGCTATAATTGGCTGGGAAGCTGCAAAAATTAATTCATAACCAAGCAAGATTCGGGTGTTTTACTTTTTGAATTCTTAGCAATTTTGCTATATCAAGGTTATGTAATAAGTTTTTCTGCTACATAATCTAAGCTAAATCATAAAACGAGTATATGAAAAAATTTAAGATTGTCCCGTTAACAAAAGAATATGTATCACGAATTAAAGAAACAAAAGTAGATGATTTTGATTATCCTGTTGTTGAACAAATAGCTACAGGTTATGGACCTTGTCGTATTTCTTTAAAAAAATTTGATCCGGGAAAAGATACTCGGCTATTGATTAGCCATAGTCCTTTTGAAATTAAAAATGCATTCAATCAACCAGGTCCTATTTTTGTTCACAAAAAAGAAGTCGAACCTTATAAGAACGATCATCAATTTCCGCCAGAAATCAAAGCAGATAAACAAAATTTTCCTCTATCACTAATTGGGTATAATACAAAACAAAATATGGTATTTACAAAATTGGTAGGCGATGATGATGTAGATCTTTTGATTTCAGAAATATTTCATGACCACAACGACATAGCATATTTACATGCCAGAAATGCTGAAGCTGGTTGTTTTATATGTAAAATAGAAAGAATATAATTTTTTAGAACCTCCTAAAATATTTAGAATAACTTTCATTTTTTTATATATAAAAAGGGAACACTATCCTTATGTGTTCCCTTTTAGCCATTTACGTTAATAGATAAGTTATGGGCGTTTTTATAATAAAACGTTTATACAGCATAATACCCTACCCCTAATTAATTTCCTATAACAGTTCTTAAAGCTTTTAACCAAAAAATGGATAAACAAAATATGTACAAGATTTTTAAAAACCTTAATATGTAGGAATCCAAATAATAGTAAAATTAAAATGAAAGTCTCGGTAAATTATATTGTTTTACATCAATTGTATTGCATTTATCGTATCTGTAGAAAGATATTTAATAACATAGTATTAGGGATAAAACCAAAAAAAACGTTAAATTTATCCTACCTAAATGCCCAAATTATGCAATCCAAATTAATTCTTACCATCGTTAGTATAGCTATGCTAACATTGAGCAGCTTTAAAAATAGCCCTGAACACCAGAAAAATGATGGTGAAAAAGAAAATATTAGTGTATATCAAGGTGGTCCAAAAGAATTAATAGGAAAATGGGTAATGGATGGTGATCCTAATACTTATATAGAATTGAGGTCGGATGGAACCGTTATAGAAAAGTCTTTAGGAGAACCTCTAAAAAGGTATTGGTTATTAAAAGATAGTAAACTTTGCTTAAAAGCGACATCGGTAGAGGGAGGTACAGAAAAGTGTTTAGAATTTGTGCTAAGAAAAGATATGTTGGTGATTACTATGAATGAAATGGAACTCCACTATGCAAGATCTAAAGAATAATATAGTCCTGGTATAAAATTTGTGATTAGGATAAAAGAATTGATAATTTTATCACCTTATTTGAGCATTAAAAAATATCAAAAACTATAGATTACCAAAAAAACATTAAATTTATATCCTTATTTTATCAAAAAATTGAATTATGAAAAGACCCCAATCTATATCCGTAATTTTTACAACTGTTATATTAGCTGCAACGCTAATGAGTTTTAAGACAAAGCCTGTACAGCAAAATCAGACGTTAGAACCTGAAGAAATTGTAATTGATCAGGTTATAGCCAAAGAATTGATAGGAATATGGGTAAAAGAAGATGATCCCGATACAGTTATCATGTTTAAGTTGAGTAATCTATTTGTAGAAAAATCAAAAACAAAGACGACTAAAAAGAAGTGGTCTGTAGACGTAAAAGATCGTAAAGTATGTATTGATAATTCAGAATGTATGAATTATGAAGTAACTGAAAATACATTGATTCTCTATAAAAACAAAGAAAAAATAGTATACAATAGATCTACTAAAGAATAAGAATTTTTTTAAGAAAACAACATTTTAACAAAATTCTATAAAAAAGACAGCGGGTGTATTTTAATACACCCGCTGTCTTTTTAACAATGATTCTTGATTTTTTCAATATGTAGATAGACTTATTTGTTGAAAAACAATATAGTATAGAACTACATATGTTGTTTTTTGATATTAGAGAATATTTTTGTCAAAAAAACCATATTGCTTGTCCAAAAATCAAAAAAGTGTTCGTCATAGTAGTGTAAAAAATAAATAAACCACTTAAAAAAACAGACAAATGAAAGAATTTATGTTTCTTTTTAGAGGAGATGACAAAGTATGGGATTCTAAATCTCCAGAAGAACAACAAAAGCATATGCAAAAATGGCAACAATGGATCGGTGAGATGGCTCAGCAAGAAAAATTTGTTGGAGGTGAGCGATTATATTCACACGGTAACACAATTTATCCCGGAGGAACCAAAGTAACAGATAGACCATTAACAGAAGGAAAAGAATTGGTTGGAGGATATTTGGTTATTAAAGCAAACAACCTGGAAGATGCTACCGAAATGGCAAAAGATTGCCCGGGATTACAATGGGATTCTTGTGTAGAAGTACGAGAAGTATGGCCAGAAAGTTAGGATAACAGAACATTTAAAAAATACAGTGATGAAAGAATTTATGTTTATTATTAGAGGTGGAGAGGATAAGTATAGTAATAATTCTCCTGAAGAAATGCAACAACATATGCAGCATTGGCAACAATGGATGGGTGGTTTAGCAAAATCAGAACAACTTATTGGTGGTCAACCCTTAATGAGCGAAGCTAAAACCCTTACTGAAGGTGGTAAAAAAATAACAGATCGCCCATTAGCTGAAGGAAAAGAACTAGTTGGGGGATATTTGCTAATTAAAGCAGATTCTCTGGATCATGCTGCACAAATAGCTAAAGGTTGTCCAAGCTTTGAGTATGGATGCAGTGTCGAAGTACGAGAAATAAGCCCAATGGAATAACTTTTTTGGAAAATAGAGATCACATAGATCATACATTAAACCATCTTTTTAGACAAGAATCTGGAAAGATGGTTGCTGTATTGATTAAAATATTCGGTACCGAAAATATAGAATTAGCAGAAGATGTAGTACAGGATGCTCTGGTTAAAGCCCTAGAAACCTGGAAATTTAGAGGGATGCCGGATAATCCGAGAGCATGGTTATATCGCACGGCTAAAAATAAAGCTATAGATATTATCAGGCGTAATAAGCATAGTAGTATTATTGATTTTTCTGATCCCGAAAAACAACTACTAACTTCTGGGTATACGCTAACTTCTACAATGGATACCTACTGGCAGGAGCAACATATAAAAGATGATTTTCTGGGAATGATGTATGCATGCTGTCACCCCGATATCTCCCAAGAAAATCAAATTACATTTATTCTGAAAGCATTATGTGGATTTAGCACTAAAGAAGTTGCAAGGTCTTTTCTTACCAGTGAAGATACTATTTCTAAGAGATTGTATAGAACCAAAGAATATTTCAGAAAACGTAAGATACGTCCTGTAATTCCTACTATTAATGAAATTAATCTTAGAACCAAAACAGTACTTAGTGCAATCTACCTCATGTTTAATGAAGGATATAATTCTACTCATGCCGATCAATTGATTCGCAAAGATCTGATTAGTCAAGCAATGTTTTTATGTCGATCCCTTTTATCCGAGAAACGTACACAGTTACCCAAGGTTTATGCTTTGATGGGATTAATGTGTTTTCATGCCTCCAGAATTAATAGTAGACTAACAGAAGAAGGGAGGCTTATTTTGCTTTCTAAACAGGATCGTACAACATGGAATGCAGAATTAATACGATCTGGAGAACAGTATCTAAATAAAGCTGCTTTTGGAGGCGAACTCTCAACATATCACCTAGAAGCCGCTATAGCATATCAGCATTGCTGTGCAAAGCAATATGCAGATACAAACTGGAAAATGATACTAGAGTATTATGAACTCTTATTAAAGATTGCTAATGATCCTATCGTTTTTTTAAATCGATGCCTGGTTATTCTAGAACTTAAAGGCCCAAAAGAAGCAATAGCAGCACTCGGAAGTGTAAAGAACGACAAGTTACTAGAAAAATACTACCTATATCATGCAACTTTAGGCGAAATCTACCAACGATTAGAAGATAATAGCAGAGCTACAACATACTACCAAAAAGCAATACAACTTACCCAGTCCAAACAAGAAAGACAGTTTCTAAAAGATAAAATTGCTCGTATATCAAATTGAAAATCGGTTATAATAACGATGTTTCAGAAAATCTTTTTACCTTTTCAGAATAAATGCCTTTTATTCTGTAACTCTATGCGAAATAAATAATATTTTTCACGGGAAACAGTGTTCTATAAATTGCACGTATTATAGATATTTGTTTATTATTCAAACTGTGTATACTATAGATTTAGTTTTGAAAAACTAAACAGGATAAAAATAAATTTTGAAAAGAAACAGGTTTTAATTTATTATAGTGAGTAGTATGTACTCTTAGAAGTAATGATATAGTGTTAAATGTAACCTTATTATATTTTGTAGTATCTTAATTTATAAGCGTTTTGAGGAATATTTAGCATTAGGTAAATATAAGAATATTGTAATATGGGAAACAACCAAGATCAGATACATCAGCTTTTGGAAAAGCTTGAAATCCTACTGAAAAGACAACAAGATTTCTCGACTCAAATACAAGGCCTTAAAGATGAGATATATAAGCTAAAAACAACATCGACCAACCAACCTGATATAAAAACAGAAAATCCAACTCCTGTTTCACCTATAGCCGAAGTTACAAAAGAAAGTGTCAAAGAACCATCCTCTTCGGTTAAGCCAGAGGCAGTGCAACCAGCATTAGTAAAAGAAGAACAGCCTGTTATTACCAAAACAAGTATACCAAAAAAGAAATCTAACCTTGAAAAATTTATTGGAGAAAACTTAATCAATAAAATAGGTATTGTGATTATTATCATTGGTGTTGCTATTGGAGCAAAGTATACCATAGAAAATGATCTAATAGGACCATTAACCAGAATTATACTCGGGTATTTAACAGGATTAGGGCTTTTAGGAATTGGAATGAAACTAAAGAAAAAATATAAAAACTTTAGTGCCGTATTGGTTAGTGGTGCCATGGCTATTTTATATTTTATTACCTTTTTAGCATACGACTTATACGGCCTGATTCCGCAGACTTTGACATTTATTCTTATGCTATTATTTACGGCATTTACCGTTTTTGCAGCAATACAATATAATAAGCAAATTATAGCTCATATAGGACTCGTAGGAGCCTATGCAGTTCCTTTTTTATTAAGTGACGGATCGGGTAGAGTAGTAATTCTGTTTAGTTATATGGCGATTATTAATATAGGTATTCTTATTATTGCTATCAAAAAATACTGGAAACCCCTTTACTTTTCGTCTTTTTTGCTTACCTGGATCATTTTTATGTCATGGTATGGCGATAAATACACAATAGAAGAACATTTTACCCTTGGTTTTATATTTCTTACTGTCTTTTTTATCACATTCTATCTTATGTTTTTGGTATACAAACTCAGAAAAAAAGAAAGCTTTAAAACCATTGATGTAATTCTACAATTATCTAATTCATTTATCTTTTATGGTATTGGATTTTCGATGTTAAACAATCACGAATACGGTAAGGATTTATTAGGTGTATTTACATTGGCGAATGCAGTAATTCATTTTGTAGTAAGTGTTATTGTGTATAGATTAAAACTGGCTGATCGCAACCTGTTTTATTTTGTATCTGGTATGGTTTTGATTTTTATTACGATTGCATTTCCTGTACAACTAGATGGAAATTGGGTTACACTACTATGGGCAGGAGAAGCAGCATTGTTATTTTGGATTGGGAGAACCAAAAAAGTACCGATATACGAAATCCTCTCGTATCCGCTGTGGGCCTTAACTTTTTTTAGCCTTTTGCATGATTGGGTCGTGGTATACTATAGATATAGCCCAACACTACCAGAAACCAGGCTAATACCAGTGTTTAATATTTATCTTATGACATCAATATTGTGTATTGTGTCTTTTGCATTTATCTATATCACACATCGTAAAGAGAAACTATCTTTCCCCTGGCCAAAGCAACCCTGGTTGTATACAATGCTTACCATAGGTTTAGCATTACTATTGGTATGTACTACCTACTTTACATTTTGGATAGAGATCGATAGTTATTGGAATCAGGTTTATCAAGATATAGATCACCATTACATTTCCCAAAATATCGATAGTACAGAACAGTATACAGTTTTATCAGATACTAGAAATTTTAGAGCTATTTGGCTCATTAATTATAGTTTGTTGTTCTTGGTTATTTTGTCTTTTGTGAATATCCAAAAAATTAAAAATAATGTCTTGGGGTATATCACTCTTAGTTTTATGTTGTTAGCTCTTTTTGTGTTTTTGACCAGAGGATTGTATTTGCTAAGTGAGTTTAGAGACAGTTATTTAGAATTAAAAGGAACAGAATTTAGTGTAGCAGCTTTTTCTCATATAGGTATACGATATATTTCTTTTGGATTTGTAGCAGGTTTGCTATTTACTTTTTATAAGTATGTACGGCAAAAATTTCTGGGTAGAACCTTTAAGATTGCTTTTGAAATTATACTACATTGTACATTAATCTGGATAGTGAGTAGCGAATTAATACATTGGTTAGACTTGTCGGGGTATACAGAAACATATAAGCTTGGATTAAGTATTTTATGGGGTGTTTATGCGTTATTGCTCATTGTTTTAGGAATATGGAAACGAAAGAAATATTTACGTGTCTTAGCAATTATAGTATTCGGAATTACACTTATAAAGTTATTCTTTTACGATATTTCACATATGGAAACTATTGCAAAGACTATTGTATTCTTAGCTTTAGGAGTGCTTCTTTTGATTATTTCATTTTTATACAATAAATACAAACATATTATTGCAGATGAAACAAATAGAAACAAACCTTAAAAATTTCTTTATAAAGGATATGTTTAAAACCTGTAAAGTGAGAGTGTCATAATTATATGTGCTCTTAATTCTAGATAATTAAAAAGGTGTAAACTCATGAAAAAGAAAATTATAATGTTTCTGGTACTATTGATTAGTTTTGGGGCTTATGCCCAGATGGACCAATATGCTTATAGAAGTATCTTACCAGAGATAACAGACACCTGGCATGCTATTAGTCTACCCGATGAAATATTTAGTAAAGTTTCGCCAAATCTATCTGATATCAGAGTTTTTGGGATCACAAATAAGAAAGATACAATAGAAGCTCCTTATCTTTTACGATTAAAAACCGAAAAAAAATCCTTTACCAAAATACCTTTTACCATCTTAAATACCTCATTTAATGAAAAAGGAACATATATTACATTAGAAATCCCAACTAAGCAACCAATTAATCAGATTCATTTGGATTTTGAGCAATCTAATTTTGATTGGTTAATTACCTTAGAAGGGACTCAAGACCGTAAAGAATGGTATACCATAAAAGAAGACTATCGTATACTTTCTATAAAAAATGAACTTACAGATTATCAATTCACTACAGTACGATTTCCTAATGCGCAGTACCACTATTTCAGGATACTGATAAAAAGTACTAAAAAACCAGTTTTACAATCGGCTAATGTAACCAGATATGAAATTAAAAAGGCAAATTACAGGGAATATGGCATAGAAAAGCTAAATATTCAGAATCCTAAGGGGACCAAAAAAACTATTATCGATGTAAGTCTTAAAACTCCAGTTCCCGTAAGTTATATTGGTGTCCAAGTACAAGAAACTTTTGATTATTATCGTCCTATATCTATTCGATATGTAACAGATAGTATACAGACTCAGAAAGGCAGTTGGAAACCTAGATATAGAGAGCTTAGTTCGGGAGTACTTAATTCTATAGAAGATAATGTATTTACCAATACGAGTACAATTGCTCAGAAATTTAGAATGGTGATTGATAATCATGACAATCAACCTCTAAAAATTAATAAAGTAATTGTTAAAGGATATCAACACGAACTTGTTACACGTTTTACGAATCCGGGAACATATTATTTGGTTTATGGAAATGATAAAATGAAAAAACCTTCTTATGATCTTAATTATGTATCTGCCAAGATCCCAGATGAGATGACAACACTATCACCAGAAACACAGTCGACTATTGGTCACGAAGAATCTTCTGTAACAAAGCCTTTATTTGCTAATAAAATTTGGCTATGGGGTATAATGGGTATTGTGATCCTGTTGTTAGGAGGATTTACATTATCTATGATGAAGAAAAAATAAAAAGCATATTTTTTTCTGCAGAATGATAAGAAAAACCTATGAAAAACACTTCATTTGGGTTTATGTGATTTATACTTTTATTTTTTTTGAGTATTGATATAGTATACAGTACTTTATTAGGAGAAAAAAACTGAATACTGTTGAGGAAAACCGTAAATAACTATAGAAATAATTACTTAGGTTAGCAGTATTACACATATGATAATAAAGTTTTTAATCATACCGAATAGAGTCTTGATTAATGATAAGTTTCATAGTTAGAGAATTAATATCCTGTGTGGATATGTCTTAGTGTAATACAGAATCAGAAAATGAATAAGAAATAAATAAAAACTCTACATCTTACCTGTTATGGTGAGATTACGTCCAATATAATAAGCTCCAGCTTAAGGACTCCAAAAAGAAAACTTGTAAATGAAAATTGAATTACTATCTATTTTTGATGGATTATTTAGTGTAAACACTAAAGAAAAGAAGCAAGAAACGAGTGCTTCCAAAATTTTTATGACCGATACACATACTAATTCTGGTAGAACCTTGATGATCGAAGAAGAAGACTATGCAGTTTGGGCTTATCTCCTGAGCACAGATAAAGAAGATATTGATTTTGATGGCTTTCTATGTGCAGTAATTGATCCAAGATTTTCTGATGTAAAATTGTATAAGAACATTCGGGAAAGAAGAGATGCACCATTACCAGCCTTATATGCTAATCGATATAGTTATGTTAAAAATCTTAAAAAGAAAGATATAAAAATACATTGGCAAGAAGAATATGTAACCATATTCATAAAGAAAAAAGCATATCTTGTTATGGATCTAAATGCCAGAACCAGCTATTCAAAAGGGTTAGCGAATGATTGTGACTACGGAAAACAACTAAAAAGCTAAGCAGGATATAACCCATTACCTTCTCTAAACAACATCTATTTCTCGATGAAATACAAATATTTAGCTTTTGACAGAATGTCGAGATAGATATTTAATATAGAGGTATGATCTTACCGTTCAGCAAAAATATTTAACTATAAGAGTATGATTGTGTTACCTTGATGCATAGAACAGAATTAGTGACTGTTAATAGGAGTCAGTTAGTTTCATCAGGTAATTGATTCTTTTTGCTAGTTAAAAATCAAAAAACAATGAACAGAAACATCGTGCTTATAATTAGCCTTTTAACTATAAGTCATATATTTTCTCAACAAATACCAGATACAACCTATAGTCCCGAGATAATAACAAAAATGTATCCTAAAAAATCAGGCACTACAATATATATAGATCAGGGACATCGTAATTTTCATACAAAGAATAATAGGTTTTTGCCTTTTGCAAAATTAGTATCAGAAGATGGGTATAAAGTCGATGGTTTTGATGGGAAATTTAAAAAAGAGAAGCTAAAAGATCTTAAGATATTGGTGATCTCTAATGCGTTATCAGAAAATAGCAGACCTCCTTTTGTTGCTCCCACAGAGAGTGCTTTTTCGACAAGTGAAATAAATAATGTAAAAGAATGGGTTAAAAACGGAGGCTCTCTTTTTTTGATCGCAGATCATATGCCTTTTGCTGGGGCCTCTGCAAATCTTGCAAAAGCTTTTGGTTTTACATTTTATGACAGCTTTGTAATGGATGCCGATGATAAAGGAATTTTTGACTTTTCTCGAAAAAATGAAATGCTCGGTAATCATCTAATAACAAATGGAAGAAATCATCAGGAACGAGTACACAAAATAAGAACCTTTACAGGGCAAGGGTTTAAAACACCAAAAAAAGCTTCTTCTATTTTAAATTTAAAAAAAGAATATACCGTCTTTATAACAGATACTATGTGGGTTTTTAATGAAAAAACTCCAAGAATTTCTGCAGAAAATTTATCTCAGGGAGCTGTCTTAGAATATGGAAAAGGCAGAATAGCGGTATTTGGAGAAGCAGCCATGTTCACGGCTCAAATTGCGGGTAGAGATAGGGTTAAGGTCGGGATGAATTCTGCAGAAGCAGCAGAAAACTACCAGCTGTTACTTAATCTAATACATTGGTTAGATAGGGTGTATTAATCTAACGATATGAAGTGTCACTATGTAAAAAACACTAAAAAAGATATACTCATGAAAAACACACAGCGAAACAACCTGTTTTTAATAACTTCATTTTTGTTACTAACAGTATTGCATTTTCCTAAATCTAGTGCTCAGCACGCTACAACAGAACAATATTTTAGGCACATGAGATATAATCATGTATCACCACATGTAAGAATTCAGGGAATCCACGAAATAAATCAGCAAGAAGCCCAACGTACGTCTCATTATGTTTTTAAATACAATGAGAAAAAACAATTGATAGCGATTATTAATTATCATTATCACGACCAACGAAAACACCCCTTAGCAACAATAGGAGCCCATAGAACGGTTTTTGAGTACTCTGATGGTGAAGAGACTCGTACTTTTTTTGATAAGAAAGGAAAGCGAATGGTTAATGATCGTGAAGTCTTTAAAGAAATATACCAATATGATAAAAACGGATTCGTAAATGCACTTGATTTTTATGATTTGAACGATGAACCTATGGAGTCTAATTGGAAAATTGCGAATTATCGATGGTCAAAAAACAAAAAAATAGTGATAGAAAAACGGTATGATCTACAAAATAACCCTGTTAATATTTCACCATATTTTGAATTTGGGATAACAGGAATTTTATATAGAAAAGATGGATCTCCAAAAGCTAATTATAATCTTAATGAGAAATTAGAAATTCAAGAAAACTCAATAGGAGTGGCCTCTTATGAAGATACCTATGATGAATATGGAAATCATGTTAGGTATTCTTATCACAATGCAAAAGGAGAATTAACTAAAAACCAATGGAATTTTGCAGCCAACAACCAAGAGTTTGACGATAAGGGATATCTCATAAAAGGAGCAATGTTTGACGAAAATAACGAACTAACGCACGAACGAGATTTTCCTTCTGTTACTCATATAAGAATGGCTAGCCCGGCAAGTAAAAAAGATAGCATAGAAATCAGCGAAAGGGCATTAGGGTATTTAGTAGCACTACAGGAATTAAAACCTGATCTTATGAAAGAAGTGTTTCATAAAGATTTAGCTAAGAGAACAATGGGGTTTGATCGAGAAAAACAAAAAGAAATGATTAGAGAAACTAGCTATGAACAGATGGTAGAGTTTGCAAAATCATGGAACAAATCCGGAACCAGATTTCCTCCCAAACCAAGTAATAAAATAAAGATATTAGATATCTATAATCGAATAGCTACAGTTAAATTGATTTCAGACAATTGGGTAGAATATTTACATTTAGTAAAAACAAATGACCAATGGCAAATCATAAATTTACTTTGGCAACATAAGAATATAGATCGATATCCAAACTAAAATAAATAAAAATAACACTTCAGATACATTATAATACAGATTAAAATAATGAAAAGTAAAATATTAATATTCGTCCTAATTGCCTTAACTCCAATACTTCTATTAGCTCAATCAAATACCGATGTTATTAAAAGAGTACAGAAGCTTATGACAGAGAACTATGTTTTTCTGGATAAAGCAAAAGAAGTAAATCAACGTCTGGACGAATTGATGAAAGAAAAGTATTTTGATACTTTTAAAAAACCAGGAGAGTTTGCAAAAGCGTTGACAAAAGAGATGCAAAAAATCACAAATGATAAACATCTAAATATTGCTCCTCCAAGACCTCGAAATAGTAGACCGAGTAATCCTTTAGGTTTCATTCCCATGCATCTGCAAAATATAGAACGTTTTAGAAGAGGAGGATTTGGAGAAGTTAATTTTTTTGAAGGAAATGTAGGTTATGTTCATTTAAAAGGGTTTAGAGTTGAAGACACTATAAAAGTAGATCCTCTAATGAAGTATTTATCAACTGCCGATGCAATAATTATCGATTTGAGAGGAAATGGCGGTGGTAATGGTCCTGTTGGAGTTAATTTAAGTAGTTATTTTCTTCCCACAAATCTACCACTAACTGGCGTGTATACACGAAGAACAGATACTATGGAAAACTATAATACTGTGCCTGTTAAAGGTATGCAAAGATTAGAGGTTCCTTTATTTATATTAACTAGCGGTAGAACTTTTTCTGCATCCGAAGCTTTTGCATATGATCTGCAAGCAAGAAAAAGAGCCACAGTTATAGGAGAGAACACTGGTGGTGGTGCACATCCTGTAAATTTTATGAGATTACCGCAAGGGTATAGACTTATTGTTCCAATTGCTCGCTCGATCAACCCTGTAACAAATACAAATTGGGAAGGTGTTGGAGTGATCCCAGATGTTAAGTCTTCTGCCGATGATGCATTAGAAAAAGCTAAAGAAATAGCTAAAGCAAGTGCTGCAAAGTATAGAGAGAAACCCTTTAAACAACTTGAAAAGATTTTAGAAAAAAATGAGTTTACAAAACAAGATGAAGAAACTGTTTGTGAACTTCTACAATTGATATTGAAAAGAGGTCATATGGAAAGTTTTATGGTTAACGATATGGGGTATAATTACCTGCGGGAAAAAAATATAAAAGCTGCTCTGGCAATTTTAAGAGCAGGGTCAATCCTTTTTCCTGATTTTCCCAATGCCCAAGATAGCTATGCCGAGGTTTTAGCGCAAAACGGACAAAATAAATTGGCATTAAAACATTATGAAGCAGCTGTAACTATTGCAAAACGTAAAAAAGATAAACAAACAGAATTATATGAGAAGAACTTAACTAATTTTAAAGCTAAGATGTGATTAATTACGATAAGCCATGAAAATTACAATCATAGTATTAGTTTCTTTATTTTTATTAAGCTGTACAAGTGAAGCTCAAATTTACCCGGGGAAGAATTGGTCTAGAACAGAAAATCCTTCAGTAACAGGTTGGGACGATACATGGCGTTCGGTTTTTACACGTTATGTGGTTGATAGTACAAATATTACTGGACTTATCATTATTCACAAAGGTCAAGTTGTATTAGAATATGGAGATATAGAAGAAAATAGTTACATAGCATCTTGTAGAAAAAGTATTCTTGCAATGCTATTTGGAAAATATATCGAAAATGGTACTATAAACCTCGATAAAACACTAGCAGAATTAGATATCAATGATGTATCAGAACTTCTCCCCATTGAAAGGAAAGCAAAAATAAAAGATTTAATCTCTGCTCGGTCAGGAGTTTATTTGAGTGGTTCGAATGGTGGAGATTTTCGTAGATATGCGCCAAAAAGAGGTTCTGTACAACCAGGAACTCATTGGTTATACAGTAATTGGGATTTCAATGCTGCTGGATACATATTCGAGAAGGAAACTAAAAGCACTATTTATGATGAAGTAGAATCTCAACTTGCAATTCCCTTGCAAATGGAAGATTGGGATAAATCTCTTCAGACTAAAACAGGCAACTACGAAATATCAAAATTTCCAGCATATCACATGTGGTTTTCTACTAGAGATATGGCTCGTATGGGTCTGCTCATGCTTAGAAAGGGTAAATGGAAGGGTAAACAAATCATACCAGAAAAATGGGTAAATGAAATAATAAAGGAACGAACCTCTTACTTAGAGGCTCAAAAAAGTGTTCCATTACTCAAAGAAGATGGATTGGATTTAGGTTACGGCTATATGTGGTGGTTAGTAGAAAACACAATGGATTACAGACTCAAAAATGCATATTCAGCACAAGGTGCCTTAGGGCAAAATATTACCGTTTACCCAGAAATAGATGCTGTATTAGCTTTTAAAACCAAAAGTGATTACGGGAGAAGAAATTCTATTCAAACACAAATGAAAGTCTTAAAAAAAGCTGTTGAAATTTATAATCCAGATTGAAACATTTAACATTCATGAAAACAATAAAGCTTGTAATAATATTAATTGCATTTACGTCAATATCTTATTCCCAGGAGAAAAAGACAAATAAAGAACAACAACATGAAAAAGAAAGAGTACTTAATAAAGAACTTAAGAATGATCTAGTAGCCATATTAGATACTATATATAATACTGATCAGAATCAATTAGGTAAAATACGCGAATTACAAAATAAGTTTGGGGTCAAATCTGATGAAGCAACTGTAGAGTCTAAGATATTTGATGAAAACCATAAAATAAACTTATATAAAATAGAAAAAATTATAAATGAATATGGTTGGCTTGGAGTGGATAGTGTGGGAGAACAAGGAAATTATACTTTGTTTTTAATAATTCAACATTCAGATTATAACACACACATAAAGTATCTTCCGGTGTTAAGAAAAGCTGTTAAGAAAGGAAATGCTAGACCTATGGATTTGGCATATTTAGAAGATAGAGTCATTTCGCAACAAGGAAAAACACAAATTTACGGAAGCCAGATAAAATACTACCCAGAGACAAAATCTTTTGATGTTTGGCCTATAGCAGATCCTGAAAATGTAGATAAAAGAAGAGCTTTAATAGGGTTAGGACCATTAGAACCTCATTTAAAAAATAGATTTGGAATCGTTTGGGATCTTGAAAAACAAATAGAAAGAACAGCGAAGTTTGAAGCAAATCCCATAATTGATAAAGAAAAAAGATAGTAAAATATAATTCGAGATGAGTTCATGTATTAAGAATAATGCATCTATTTCCAAACCTTTTTTCCGGTCTGATATATTTTCTCTAGAGCATTATCTCTATAACTTCTTCCCATCGGGATGGTATGATCATTTATCTCTAATACATTTCCTTGTATAACACTTATATAGTGAAAATTTACTATAAAAGACTTGTGTACTTGTACAAACTGAGATGAGGGTAATAGTTCTAACATTCCGGAAAGAGTTTGATAAGTGACAAAAAACCTGTCTTTTAGGACCACTTTAATATAATCCTTTAAACTTTCAATAAAAAGAATATCAGTATAATATACTTTAATTTTTTTATTATCTACTTTAAAAAAAGCTGCACCAGCAGGGGATTCGGGCATTTTTATAGGTTGATCTGTATGTGTCCTTACTTTTTCAATGGCTTGTACAAATCGATAAAAAGGAATTGGTTTTATTAGATAATCAACAGCATTAAGCTCAAATCCATCTACAGCATAATGCCGATGTGCTGTAGTAAAAATAACCTTGGGAGGAGAAGAGACCGCTTTTAAAAAATTGATCCCGTTTAGCATAGGCATTTGTATATCTAAAAAAATGAGATCGATAGTTTCAGAATTTAAAAACTCGATAGCCGATAAAGCATCATCAAATTTTCCAACTTCAGATAAAAAATCTAACCTACTGATGTAGTCAGAGATAACATCTTGAGCTAATGGCTCATCATCTATAATAATACATTTTATAATACTCATCAATTATCTAGTTGTATACTTAGGTCGACATAAAATTTATGTGCACGCTCTTCTAACCTAAAGGTATGTTTTTGAGGATAAATAATCTGTAATCTTTTAGATAAATTTTGAACGCCGATTCCGTTTTTGTTACCTTCTTTTACAGAATTTCCTACCGGATTAATAGTGCTAATGTGTAATTCGCCATTGTTGACCGCTATTTTTATTTGTATATCCACATCTCCTCTTTCATTTAAAGAACAATGTTTAAAAGCATTTTCGACTATAGGAATTAGGATAAGAGGAGTAATCATTACACCACCAAAATTACCAGTGATTTCCATCTGTAAGTTTAAACGATTTCCAAAACGTAACTTCTCTAATTCAATATAATCATGCAAGTGATGTATTTCCTTTTCTAAAGAAATTTTGTCTTCACTACCTTCATATAAGGTATAAGATAATAAGTTTGATAGTTGTAATAGAGCTTCTGGAGTTTTTTTTGAACCTTTTAATGATAATGAGTACAGATTGTTTAACGTATTAAAGAGAAAATGAGGATTCATCTGGGATCTCAGAAAATTCAGTTCACTGATCTTTTGTTCTTTTTTTATTTTCTCTAAGTTGATCTTATTTTCGTAGTGATCTTGTAAAATCTTGATAGCAGTAGGAGGACCAAACCATAATAATATTGCTCTTGCAAAATCTAGTATTCTGGGAAAAGAAAAATAATCAGAAGGAAGTTTTGGTATGTCTAATAAAACCGGATAGACAAAGTAATATTGAAAAAGTTTTACAAGTAATGAGTTTATAATAAGAAGAGGAATGAAAGCCAGAAAATAATATACATAACGTTTGGTACTAATATACTTAGGCCACAAGTAATACATATGTATATAATAAAATGGGATTTCGAGTAAACAACCCAGATAACTATAGGATGCTTTGATCAATGAAGCACCATACATTACATCCATTACTATCCAAATCAATAAATAAAGAATCCAAAAAACAATATGTTTTAAGGTTCGATTTTTAAAAAACACAGAAGTTGTCATAATAATGTAGATGCTATTAAATATACCCCAAACAAGGCAAAATCAATTGTAATATCGTTAAATTATGAGGATTTGACTATTATTTTCTCTCAACAACACTTCCTGCTCGATGAATACTTGATTTTTACAGAAACTCTCAATACATATTATGGAGTAAATAGTAGATTTAGTAAAGTTTAAATCAATTCTATAAAATAAAAATACACACTTATGCCTCAATGTGTTTAGAAGAGGCAAAAGCATTACTCGAGATGAGTTCAATGCGGGACTTATATTTTCGGTTCATTATTAACTGTTTTTAACACTTCTGTGCTCCGTAGTTTCGAAAAATGAAACTGGCAAGCACTAATATTGTATTGTAATGAATAACAATACAGAACAATAACAAACAAAATCCAACTTATGAAAACATAACAGAATTTTTAATAATTCAATTTCTCATAAAACCTATTTAATGAAAAAAACATATATAATACTTAGCTTATTGATATTAGCTAGTTGTTCTAGTCGGCCCGAAATACCTTTAATACCAGAAAAAGGAAGTATACACTTTAAAAGAGTTATTAATATAACTAATCAAAAGTTAGTTGATTCTACGTATAGTAAGAGTTTAAATGCAATTCTTGAAAACACAAGAAATAGTTCGGTTGATATAATTAAAGAAATAGCAGTAAGCACAAAAGGCAAAAATCGGGCTATGCAAAAGGTCATGGATATGCAAAACATGGTTAAAGATGCTTTTAAAAAAACTTGCCACCCCAATTTTATGGAAAAAGATATCAGGAGTTCTTTTTGTTTTGAGCAGGGGGTAATACTTTCAACATGTACTGTGAATGGAAACTCGAAAAGTTGTATTCTCGACCCAGAAAATGTAACCATAACTCAAATATATCTAGATAAAAAGAAGAACAGAATAAGAAGTCAGCCAACAAAGTATTATTATTTCAATGTTAATGATTTTCATATAAACGAATACCGAAATCAAACAAAAGTGATTAAGGGATATAATTGTTTTAAGGTAGTGTTAGAAATTAATAAGCCTTTACCATTAAGTGACAACCTTCCTACAATCAAAGAAAAATATACAATGTATGTTACAGAAGAAATCAAATTTAATTACCATCCCCTTGTCCTGTTAAAAGAGGTTTTAGAACGATATTATCCTTTGGAAATTATTGAAACAACAGATTTAGTAGAAGGATATGAAAAAGTGTATACGGTTACAGAGATCAGTTTGAAATAATATACTAGTTACAATCACCTAGTGTAAAAATAGTATTACAAATGCAAAAGTAACTTTGTAGAAACTCGTGCAGCCTATGATTTCAAAAAACAAGAAAATGATGAAAATGCAGAAGCATCAACAGTCTTTAAGAATGAAAAAGAATAATTAGATATCCTAATAGAAAACATCGTAAAAAAGCAGAAGTTAAGCCTTAATAAGGACGAGTTGCACATATCTATACCTCCCATAAAAACGTATTTTTTATAGGATTTCCTGATAAAAAACTATATTTGTTGCTTAGTTATAATTGCATTTTACATAACTAAACGTAAACCATTTTTGAAAACGGAGTAAGTTTAAATACCTACTCCGTTTTTTGTTTTTATAAGGGGGTAGAAGAGGATACCCAATAATTAGTATCTTGGTCTTTATATGATATCATAAATTAAATCTTTTGAAAATACACATATTTGGAGCTTCGGGATCGGGTACTACGACATTGGCAAATAATCTGGAGCAAAGATTAAGATGGAAACATCTGGATGCAGATGATTATTACTGGAAAAAAACTGATCCACCATTTCAGGTTAAAATTCCATTATTAGAAAGAAATATTGCTATTAAAAAAGATATAGAAATCTATGATTCCGTTATTATAAGTGGCTCTATGGTTAGTTGGGGGAAGGAATGGGAAAACATGTTTGACTATGCTGTATTTTTGTATATACCACCAGAAGTAAGAATACAACGACTAATAAACCGAGAAGTCGACCGCTATGGAGTTTTATTGCAAACCGATGCTGAAATTCAATCAAAATCAAAAGCATTTCTCGATTGGGCAAAACAATATGATGATCCTACTTTTGATGGGCGTAGTCTAACAGTACATAAGAATTGGATTAAAAGATTAAAATGCCCGGTTATACAAATAGAAGGAGACACTACAATTGAAGAACGTATAGCGCATATATTGCTTCAAATACATAAAAAGAATAGTATCAGTAAGAAGTAGTTATGTCTACACAGAAAAATAAAAATAGAATTGAAAATACAAATTGCATTGTGGCCGAAGATCATATTTATTTCCCAAAAGGATATTATTTTAGGTTTGGGTATCTAAAAGATAAAAAGGAACTACCATTCTCAATTATCAATGAAATAAGGACCAATACAAGGCCTGTTACCGCAAAAATTAATACTAACGAAATCATTTTTCTACAAGGCCTGGATGAGAAACAATGTATTGAGATTAAAGAAAAATCGAATATCAGTTTAACTACTCCGGTAGATAATTGGTCATTATTATGTGATGAGTTTTTGGATACAGAATTTAGTGAAGCACAGAAAGAAAATGTAATACAATTACTTAAAGAAAACGGAATTGATAAAGACGAAGTACATCAAATACGAAAACGTATTTCTTCAAGAATGCTATTTCGCACCTTTTTCTCATGGGAATGGATATATTATGGACAGTTTGATGTTCTTAAACAACTTTGGCCCATGAGTTATAAAAAATACTGGTGGACTATGGAGATCGCTTTAAGAAACAAAAAAGAATAACCCAGTTTACTGTTTTACCATTTTAGTGATAATTTGTGAGCCATCATTTCCTTCCAGACTTACAAGATAAATCCCAGATTTATAGCCACTAATATTGATATTGAATTCTTCTCCAGAAGTATAGGAAAATCTTTCTACCAGTCTGCCCTCTACCGTAAAAATTTCTCCTTCATAAGCAACAACACTTTTTAATGCCGAGCTAATTGTAAATGTACTTTGGGCTGGATTAGGATAAATAGAAAAAACCTCTTTTTCTACAAAAGTTGGATTGTCTTTTACATTTAGAGTACCTTCAAACATCCCCCTACCATGAGTAGCTGCCACAATTTTTGCATCCGATTCCCGTATCGCGATCATATCTGTTCTTACATTGGCAAGGGTTTCATTTTTAGGAAACCATTCAACTCCACTTGATTTTATATCATCTGTAGCCCATACCCCGATTTCTGTAGCCAACAATACTTGTGATCGATTAAAAGGATTAAATAATCCCCATCGTACTGGCATATCGGGTAGATTACTTTCTTTTTCTGTCCATGAGCTTCCTCCATTATCACTATACCAAACCGAACTAATACCATAGTTAGAAAAAGTAATTAAAATTTCATCCTCTGTTTCACCAATATCAATACTGGATATAGTAGCAGGAGGGAATGAGTTGCTACCGATTTCTGTAGCGGCAGGAGTATCACTCTGTGCATTTGTTACTTTAAATAATTTACCAGATTGAGTACCAATAAACAAAGTAGAAGTTTTTGTCTTATCATATGGTGATAGCTTTATACTAGAATAAGGTACAGTCGATCCTGTGTTTAGCGGTGTAAATTTCGAAAGTATAGTATCACTTTTTATTTCTACCCTTAATAACTCATCAATATGTTGATTATCAGTAGAGGTTATTGCGCCGCCAAGCCCCATAGCATTTGCAAAAATGGTATTGGTTTGAGAGTTATAATCTGTTGCATTGATAAAAGTACCACTCAATGGACCAACATAAGTAACATTTTTGCCGGCATCCCTGGTGATAAAATATTGATTATGATATACCGAAGTGATCCTAATACGAGGTTCGTTTTTATCAACAAACGCAAATACACCATCTCCGCCACTTACCATATCGGTAACATCAATGGGATTACCATCATAAAGTAGTGTGCCATTATCTTGTGTTCCTCCGAAATAAAAATTAGTTCCTTTTCCTGGGTGAATACCAACGGTATAGTACTGAATTGTATTCAGGTTTTTATTCACATCAAAAAAGGAAGGAAATACGTTTGAGAGATTTCCAAATTCGGCCACATTAGAAGTTGTAATATTATTAGAGTAGAATACACCTCCATCGGTAGAAATAAGAACTTCATCAGAAGAGCCTGGCCTATACACAATGGTGTGATGATCTGCATGTACATATTGTGGAAATTTTTTTCGATTTCGCAACCAATAGGAGATAGATTGCCATCTTAAAGCACTGGCATCTGTAGTATTAGCCGTATCAGTTCCTACTAATTTAAAACTATTAAAACCACCAATCATGATAGTATTTTCATCATTAGCATCTACTCCTATCGCCATAGCATGCCAGGTAAGAGATCCCCAGCCTCCCCAGCCTAAATCTCTACTTGGACCTGCAAATTCTGACCATGTATTACCTGCATCAAAAGATTGTAAAAGAATACAATGACTACTAGAGTCTCTAATAAACCCTGAGGGAAATTTGAACCCTCCGCTTATAATAGCATAAACTCTCTTTGGGTTAGAAGGAGCAACTGCAAATTTTACTCTACCTGGATAAAGGTCACTTGAAGGATCAAATCTGCTTGTTGCAAAAGAATCATCAATAGTCCAATCGGTTCCGTTTAAAGAACTAAGTATCGTACCTGCTCCATTTTCATCAACATTTCGCATCGTACCTACAAGAAGTTTTCCTCCATCAACTTCCTGTATATCTGAAGGAGCATATGGTGTAGTATCTCCTATTATATTCGGAAGCACTTGTACCCAATTGGTACCGCCGTCTATTGATCGATATAGTCCATTGGTAGTATTAGATCCATGCGGAGCTCCTTTATAGGTTCCCGAAGCAACTGCAGCATAGAGTATACTTGTACCTGCTTCATTTCTAACCAGAATATCGTTTATATAAGCAAAATCAGTACTTGATGGTAAAAGCTGCCAAGTTTCACCGTGATCAACAGATTTCCATATACCTGTACCCCGACCAGAAGATTCTCGATAAATATTTACAGCTGTATAGGATTCTCCTGTTCCGACATACATAGTATTATTATTATCAGGGTCAAAAGCAATGGCACCTACCGCTAGGTTTTCAAAAAAACCAGATGCATTTTCCCAAGAGGATGCCAGATTTGTAATATCATTATTATACCATAACCCACCAGTAACCGATCCACCCCATATTTTCTTATGTGTTGCGTCTGAAGGATCAAAGACTATTTTTCGAATTCGACCCGATATATTAGCAGGGATATTTTCCCACTGTATTTGATCACTACTACTTTTCTTTAATAATTTACTCTTAAGTGCTTGTGCTTTGGTAAATTGATATGATTTTAGTAAACGCTCTTTAGGGACATTTTTTGTTGCCGGATCTAGAGTAGTAAGATATTCGTGAAGTGCAGCAAAATCTGGCCTATCAGGTTTTTTACTATTTAATTCTCCTTGTGTTACATATGCTTTTTTATAGGTATCGTTCAAAAAAGCTTCATGTTCTTCTCTAATGTTAGAAGTTTCTAAATTATAATGTAAGACCCATCCACATAGAATTACAGTTAACATAATTGTAATTATGCGGTATTTTGTAGTTTGTGTTTTCATTCTACAGAGTGTAAGGTTTGGTTTTGTTTACTATATTGGTATTCTTAATGTAGTTAACATTAAGAATACTGTTTGTGTGTTGTATAATGTGCTAAACAACAGAGTGAGTGTTAAAGTAATTCACTTTGATGCGTTATCGTTATACACAGAAATCATTTTTGTAAATATAACCAATTGATTAAGAAGTTGAATTTCTAAATCTATACAGAGATCAACAGATTAGTTTATGTACAACACTTCTTTTTTAGAAAAGAACTTATCTGTTTCTATAAAATAAAGTATCCAAAAGACCTGAAAAATAGTAGATTCCATTTAATTTAACAACACTTCCACTGTCACCAGATTGCGAACCAATTACATTCTTCACAATTTGTATTTTTTAGAACTCTCATTTCTGGCTGGCCCATGTGTTAATCGAGAGTAATGGTACTTTGTTGTTTTTCAGATCTTTTGGATACTATGCAGCAAGCTCCCCATTTCCTACTGTTTCTTTGCCTGTTTCGATTGATCCCCATTTAGAACTTGTATTAAGTTTAATTGATACAGGACTTTCACTTCTAAGGGTCTCAAGAATAGATTGTAATTCTGTTTCATGAAAATAGAGTATGATAGCTCCATTGCTATGTTGTTTGTTTTCTGGCAATGTCTTTTCGTCTTTAATAATAGCTAAATGACCTATGTATTCCTGACTTTGACCGTAAAGGTATACAAACCCCATTTGGTAACCGCCACCACCTGCATAATTACTAACAATTTGAAGACTATAACTTTCTACTTTGTGTGAAACAATCATTTTTATAAATTTTGAAATATGAGTTAGACTGTTTTTGTTTATTCAAAAGTAGTGTATTAAGTGTTATCAAAGTAGAGGGAAAACACGGATTTTGAGTAGGGGATATTGCCCCTTGTTGGATGGATCGTCCGTAATTGTATGATTTGATAATATGGGTTAAACACATACGAATGATACATTTTATATACTATTTTGGCTTGTTAAAATGATATAGAAATTGATTTTTTGAAATCTTTATAAATTTTATAAAAACTTCTATTATCTTAGAAAGTTCTGGAAAGATAAAATCCAACAGATTTTTCACTAAATTGTGGGGCAAAAGCTATTCCATCTAACTTTTTGAATGGATTCCAGGAGATAAGATGATTAAAATGATATACTAGCTTTACAGATAATATCCCTATACCAGCTCCAACCAAAACATCAGAGAGATAATGCATATTATTAAACATTCTTAAACTTCCTGTAGTAATAGCAAAAAAGTAACCACTATAGGCCAAAAGAGGATTAGTGTCTTTAAACTCTTCATACAATACCGTAGCTGTAGTAAATGCTGTAGTAGTATGCCCCGATGGAAAAGAATTAGCATTGGTAGAACCTCCCGGTCTGTATTTATGAACTTCTCTTTTTAATAATGAAGAAGCGCCATTACTTATGATAGATGAAAGAACAAGATTTTTGGTTTGGTCAAACCAATGACTTTTTGACTTTGCTCCTAAAATGTCTGCAGCATACATTTCTACAACGGGAGCATATCGAGTGTAATCATCCATACCAAAATAAAAATCATCTCCGAGCATATTCCTAAGATCTTTCTGAAGTGATTTTTCAAAACTACTCGTAGATAAAAGAATACCAGTAGCAATCAACGCTACAGGTATAATTCTTTTACTAAATAAAGTTTTTTTTGGTGTAAATTCTATCTGACTAGAATTCGTAAATGTTGAATTGGTAAGTGGCGCATCAGTAAATTGAGCATTGGCAATATTGATATATAAAAATATCAATACCAAGGTTAGCATAGTTCTCATACAATATTTTTTTGGGGCTGCAGATCATTTTGATAAACTTAATACCAAAAAAACCTTACAAACTAAATATACTGTATAATTATTAAAATAATGTTAATAAAACTTATTTTGTTAATAAATAATTAACATTTCTTGAGAAAATATTGGTGTTTTAACATTCCGTCGATAGTTTTATATGACTACATGTCAAAATAAACCGATAGTACAAGTGGTTTGATTATCAAAATAAAAAGGTATAGGTTTAATATTCCTTAAAAAAGACGTATATTTGCACGCAATTAAATTTTAATTGCAATGACAGCACATGAATCCAAAATCGTTGGAGAAGGTTTAACCTATGACGATGTTCTTCTAGTTCCCGCATTTTCTGAAATCCTACCTAGAGAGGTAAGTATCAGAACGAAGTTTACCAAAAATATTATACTTAATGTTCCTATCGTTTCTGCAGCAATGGATACTGTTACAGAAAGTCGTATGGCTATTGCTATGGCTCAAGAAGGTGGGATAGGAGTGTTGCATAAAAACATGACTATCGAAGAACAGGCAATTAAAGTACGCAAAGTAAAACGTGCAGAAAGCGGTATGATTATCGATCCGGTAACATTACCTCTGGATGCCAAAGTAATTGATGCCAAAAACAATATGCGAGAGCATAGCATTGGTGGGATTCCAATTGTAGATGATCATTATAAATTGATTGGTATTGTTACCAATAGAGATCTTCGTTTTGAGAAAAATGATCAACGATCTATATCCGAAGTAATGACCAGTAAAAATCTGGTTACAGTAGGTGAAGGAACATCATTACAACAAGCTGAAGTAATTTTGCAAGATAATAAGATCGAAAAACTACCAGTTGTAGATAAAGAAAATACTCTGGTAGGCTTAATTACTTTTAGAGATATTACTAAACTGACCTTAAAACCAAATGCAAATAAAGATAAGTTAGGGCGTTTGCGTGTAGCAGCTGCTATTGGAGTTACCGGTGATGCTGTAGAGAGAGCAGAAGCCTTAGTGAAATCTGGAGTAGATGCAGTGGTTATCGATACGGCACATGGGCATACCAAAGGTGTAGTTGCGGTATTAAAAGAAGTAAAAGCAAAATTCCCAGAATTAGAAGTAGTTGTAGGAAATATCGCAACTGGTGAAGCTGCGAAATATCTGGTTGAAGCAGGTGCTGATGCCGTAAAAGTAGGAATTGGCCCGGGATCTATATGTACTACAAGGGTAGTAGCAGGTGTAGGATTTCCTCAGTTCTCCGCAGTGTTAGAAGTTGCTAGTGCAATAAAAGGATCCGGAGTTCCTGTGATTGCAGATGGAGGTATTAGATATACTGGTGATATCCCAAAAGCTATAGCAGCAGGAGCAGATACAGTAATGTTAGGTTCACTTCTGGCAGGAACTAAAGAATCTCCAGGAGAAACAGTGATCTACGAAGGAAGAAAGTTTAAAACCTATAGAGGTATGGGATCTGTAGAAGCTATGAAAAAAGGTTCTAAAGATAGATACTTTCAGGATGTTGAAGATGATATCAAAAAACTGGTTCCAGAAGGTATAGTAGGTAGGGTAGCTTATAAAGGAGATCTTGTAGAAAGCATACACCAATTTATAGGAGGATTGCGCGCCGGTATGGGATATTGTGGAGCAAAAGATATTTCTACATTACAGGAAAATGGTCGTTTTGTGAAGATTACCGCTAGTGGTATTAATGAAAGCCACCCGCATGATGTAACTATTACCAAAGAAGCACCTAATTATAGTAGAAGATAATAGCAAATATGAAATACTTAGATCAAATAATATATATCCTTTTAGGGGTATTTATTATTGGTCTACATTCTTGTAAACAAAAAGAAACTTCATCTATAGATGAAGACTTAGTTCAAGGGACTTGGGTAGGAGGAGCATTTAAACTTGATAAAGATTTTTATATACCTAGCAATTATGTGCTGGAATTTAAAAAGGATACGCTTCACTTCAAAAAATTGAGCGGTACTACATTCTTTAAAAACAGGATACAATTTTCTAAGGACTCTATTACATTAGATACGACTTCTTATCCTATTCGTAAATTTTATATAAAAAATAATCAGTTAAGCTTTCTTGGTAAAATTGAAGCGCATCGTTTAATTGAAACAAAAACCATTAATGTTCAGGAGTTTGAAGATTTTTTGATATCAAAGGATTGGCAAATAAATGATGAAGCTGGGATTTTTAGATTTAGTAAAGAAGAAAAACAACTACAATTTATAAATACCAATAGTAATGAGTATTATATCTATTGTTATGAGTTCATTACTTTTCAGAATGCTTTATTTCTTATCAAAAAAGGAGATCAATTAGCATGTGATCAGAATTATCAATTTTGGGAACAAGTACTTTCATATGACGAAAATAGTATCTATACCTTTGGTTTTAGGGATGGAGGGTTTAAAAAAATACAATACACACCTGTTCGAAGATCAGATGCCGAGATAAAACCAGTTTCATTTCAGCTTTGTAATCAATACATTAACAAGAATTTTCCTGGAGATAGATATTATTATCAGGGAACATCTTATAAGGGAGGACTTTATCATATAAGAAAGATTTTTAAAGAGAACTATAAGGAGCCCGATGACAATACAGAATCGGGGATATTTCAGGTTCGATTTGTAGTTAATTGCGAAGGAAAGGCCGGAATGTATGAAACACAGGCATTTGATACTAATTACCAACATAAGGAGTTTTCGGCAGAAGTAGCTAATCAGATTCTTGAAATTACAAAAAGCTTACAGGATTGGATACCAGGTAGAAAACCAAAAAGTGACAAAGACATAGATACCTATATTTACTTAAGTTTTAGAATTAAAAATGGAAAGATTATTCGTATATATCCTTAATGTTTGTCTTATCAGTCTGCTATATTCTTGTCGGGAGGGAGAAGTTGTAGACTATTCAGAATGGACCGAAGAACAAAAATCTGAAGAAACTAAACGTTTGGAGTATGAAAAGAAATGGTCTTTTCAAGGAGCGATAAATGAACAAGCATATTTAGATACGTTAATTGCTCTAAACCCTGATACTGCAGATTATTACATCGAAAAATCAATTGCAAATAGTAAGATAGGAGATTATCATATTGCTATCCCTTTACTTGAAAAAGCAATGGAGCTTGATCCAAAAGAAACGTTATACTACACATCCTGGTTAATGACAGATTTGTATAAAGATTATGATCGAGCCTTACGATACCTTAATCAATATGATGATTATACTCCGGATAAGACAGATTATGCCTGGGGAGAGAATGTTAATTCATTAAAAGGGGAAGTGTTACAAGCGTTAGAAAGACATGAAGAGGCAATACTAGAATTTACGAATGCAATAGAAGAAGAAGGAGATTATGTAAAAGTATCTGCTTACGTATATAGAGGGATTAGTTATACGCATCAAAAAATGTACAAAGAAGCTATTGCTGATTTTGATATGGCGATTAAGTTATATGACAAATCTTCTATGGGATATTACTATAAGGGACTTACCCTATTAGAAATGGGTAATAAAAAAGAGGCGATATTGGCAATAGAACAATCAAAAAAACTAATCAAACAAGGATACAAAGCTTCTGATCCTTATAAGGAAGTGTATAATGAGATATACTTGATGCAGGTAGAGGATAAACTAAAAGAAATTGCTAGTAACGAGTTATAAAAAAAAACGTATCAATTGATACGTTTTTTTTATAATAATTGCTGTATTTTATTTTTTAGGAGATTCTTTTATAGTGATTCCTAATTTTGTCATTACCGTTTTAGTTACGTCGTATTTAGGATCAACATATGCCAAACCACTTGTAGTAATAGTAAATACTTGAGTGTATTTTTCGGTTTTAGCAACTTCTTCCAGTGCTTTTCCGATTTTTTGATATAATGGCTGTAGCAGTCTATTTTGTTCTATTTGTATTAACTTACTACCGTTTTGACGAAATTTTGCAATATCATTTTCTAAAGTAATAATTTCTTCTTGCTTTGTTTTTTTAATAGGTTCGGTAAAAGAAGCTACTTTGTCTTGATACTCCTTCACTTTGGCCTGATATTCATCTACTTTTACTTTTAAATCAGCCTCCATTTTTGCATTATAAGCTTTTAAATCTTCCTGTACCTTAGTAAGTTCTGGCATTTGAGAAAGAATATACTCAGAATCTATAGTTCCGGTTTTGGATTGAGCATTTAATTGAAAACTAACGATCAATACTAAGATTGATAATATTATTTTTTTCATTTTACTTTTTTGTTTTTTTATTATCTAATTTTTGCAAATATATAAGGTCTTAGACAATATACGTGCCACGAATTATTTTTTTTAAAATCTATCCTTCAAAGAGTTGGCCACGGTGTGGTTTTAAAGCATCACGTACTGTTTTCATTTCAGAATCAGTAACAATCATATAAGCCAAACTATGTAGATCATTTAGATCATGATATCCAGTGATATCAAGAGATAATTTTTCTGAGGTAATATATTCTTTAAGATGAATTTCGTGATGTTGCGCTGTTTTACTTGCCACAGGACCTCTAAAATCCCAAATTAATTTTATTTTTCGTTCCAAAATAGTTTTCAATTTTATAGACGTCAAAAACGCTTTTATGAATTAATTATCTAATACACTTTTTCCTTCTTCTGCAAAAACTTTAAAATCTTCCATGTATGCATATGATTGTTTTTTGAAGGCACCAGGCATAAGAAATCCCATAAGTTTCATGAAGCCACTAAATTTAAATTCGTTTTTAGAGACCCATTTCGTGTTTCCGTTTGAGAGTTCTTCAAAATAGTTTTCCTGAATGTTGTATACATTTTTTGCATCAAAAGTAAGGTGAAACGACTCAGGAAGATCAAGTAAAGTAATAGTTTCAATCATTTCAATTTCCCGCTTCCCCATTTTGTAGATAAGTTTTGAAATTGCTCCGGTTTTTCCTTTTATACCACTTATGTGTTCCATACTCACAAAGCCCTTTTGCCAATGTTTCATGTTTTCTTCATTGCTAAATTTTTCAACTACCTGATTTCTAGGTAGTTTTATTTCGATGTTAAGTGTATATTCCATGACGAGATTGTTGTTAGTTAGTTTTGTAATGTGGCCACAATATACATAGATCATAAAAATTTTAAAAGTTAATACTATAGGAGGTACTTGCTTCGTTAGAACAAGGAACTTGTAAAACATCTTAATATTATTATTTTTGTCCGATTTAGGACTTCATCATATAGAAATTATGTATAAAAAGGGGCTATTATTTTTTTTAGGAAGTATTTTATTTACACTTGCAAATGCACAACAATCAAAGGATGTGTTGTTTACTATTGACGAATCTCCTGTGTATATATCAGAATTTAAGAGAGTGTATCTTAAGAATATAGATTTAGTAAAAGACAAATCACAGAAGAATATAGACGAGTATCTTAATTTGTTTATTAACTATAAATTAAAGTTAAAAGAAGCAAAGCACCTTGGGTTAGATAAAAAACAGGCTTATTTAGAAGAGTTAGAGGGCTATAGAAAACAACTGGCAAAAGGATACCTTACCGATACCAGAACTTCTGATGCATTAATACGGGAAGCATATGATCGTTCTCTTGAGCAAATAAATGCTAGTCATATTTTGATTATGGTAAAACCTAATGCCTCGGCAAAGGATACGATTGCTGCATATCAAAAAATTATAGAAGCAAGAAATAAGGTTGTAAATGGAGAATCTTTTGATGTTGTAGCCAAGGCCTATAGCCAAGACCCTTCTGTTGCTAAAAATAACGGAAACTTAGGTTGGTTTTCTGTATTTAGAATGGTGTATCCGTTTGAAGAAGCAGCGTATGTAACCAAAGTAGGGGAGATCTCAGAACCATTTAGAACACAATTTGGTTACCATGTTGTAAAAGTTAATGGTAGAGAGAAAAAATTAGGAGAAGTTACCGTTGCTCATATTATGGTAGCTATCAATAATAATAGAACCACAGAGGAGGCAGAAAAAAGAATAAAAGAAATCAATCAGCAGCTTCAACAAGGAGTTTCTTTTGCTTCTTTGGCAAAACAATATAGTGATGATCCCAGTACAGCAATAGAAGGAGGTAAAATTAGACGTTTCGGACAAGGGGCATTAAACTCTGAGAAATTCGAAAAAACAGCTTTTGCTCTAGAAAAAACAGGAGAAATCTCTGTACCGATACAAACTAAGTATGGCTGGCATATCATCCAACTTATGGAAAAACACCCTCTCAAGAGTTTTGAAGAACAAAAAAACGAACTTACCAAAAAAGTAAAAAGAGATAGTAGATCAAAATTAGTAACTAGTTCGTTTATTAATTCATTAAAGAAAAAATATACGATTACCAAGAATGAAAAGGCAGTTACATATTTTAAAGAAATACTTCCGGGTACATTTTCTAAAGAAGAATGGAATGTACCTGAGGACAAAAATCTGAAAAAAGAACTTTTTAGTCTTAAAAATGAGAAGTATTTATACAAAGATTTTGCTGAGTTTTTGAAGAGTAATCAAATCAGAATAGAAGGATATTCAGATATTTCTGCCTTTGTTGAAGAAATGTATACTCGATTCGAATCAAAAACCTTACTTCGATATTATGAAGAGCATCTTGAAGAGGACAATAAGGATTTTGCAAATGTAATTGGAGAGTATCGTGATGGACTTTTACTTTTTGATCTTATGGAGTCTAAAATATGGAATGTCTCTAAGACAGACTCTATCGGACTTAAAAAATACTACGAGACTCAAAAAGATAAGTATACGCAAAATGAAGCTTACAAGGTTCTTAAGGCTTCTTCATCAAAACAAGAGGCAATTAGTAAGGTTGAAAAGTTACTGAAGAAGAAAAAGTCGATTAAGGAAATAAAAAATGAAGTTAATAAAGGAGATATAGCTTTAGTACTTTTTTCTGAAGAAGAATTGGCTAAAGGAGATGCAATATTACCCAAGAATTTTTCTGCAGAAAAAGGGGAAATTGTATTCCTTGAAGAAGAAAATTTTAAGACTTTGATTATGGTCAAAGAAATCTTACCTTCAAGAATTAAAACTTTTGAAGAAACTAAGGGCGAGGTGATTAATGATTTTCAGGAAAGTATAGAAAATAAATGGTTAGATCATTTACGAGTAAAATACCCGGTAAAAGTTAATGAGAAAACCTTGAAAAAAGCTAAAAAAGAATTATCGATTTAAAAAATTAATAAACCTTTAATTAGAGAGTGGTGAAATTGCAACTGCTCTCTTAATGTTGTTGTTAATTTCTTTACGAATAATTAAAAAAGGTAGGAATGTGGCATAAGGTATAATGATCATTTCATATGTATCTATATCGGCATAGGCCTGATCGTCTAAAGAATGTTATATATAAACATATGAAATATTATAAATTAATACTACTATTGCTTGTTGTTGTTTCTTGTCAAAAATTTAAAAATCAAATCAAAAAAGAAGCTATTGCCAGAGTAAACGATACCTACCTGTATAAAGATGATATTAAGAAACTTGTCCCAAAGAATATGTCTGCAGGTGATAGCACTAATATTGTTAATAATTATATTAATACATGGGCTACCCGCCAATTATTTATCGATAAGGCTAAATTAAATCTTACCCAGGAAGAACTCGAAGAATTTAATGATCTGGTAGAAAACTATCAAAGTACCTTATATATCAATGCTTACAAGAATGCAGTGATCAATAAATCCATTAATATGGAGATCACAGAACAAGATCTTCAGTCATATTATGATCAAAATTTGAAAAATTTTAATCTTAATGAGGAGTTAGTAAAAATACGTTACTTACATTTGCCACCTGATTACGCTAATATTGTTGCAACGAAGCAACAATTCAATCGTTTTAATGAAGAGGATGTAGAAGAGTTGAGAGGAAAAAAAATAGAATACCTAACATATTCTTTAAATGATTCTGCTTGGATCAAGTTAGATCAGGTATTAAGTAAAATTCCAATTCTCAAAAAACAAGATAGAGCAAAACTCTTAAAAAGTGGAAAATATATGCAACTTAGAGATTCTACAGGAGTATATATGGTGAAAATAAAAGATGTATTAAAGCGTAATGAAATAGCACCAATAGAATATATTAAGCCTACAATAAGGCAGATTATACTAAATAAGAGAAAGTTGGAGCTAATTAAGAAAATAGAAAAAGACATTACAAGAGATGCAGTTGAGAACAAACAATTTGAAGTTTATGATTAAAACTACAGTACTTTGTGCTATACTTACTTTTAGTATGAATACACAATTTTATGCACAAGAGATTATTGAAGAAGTAGCGCAGGATTCCATAATAACACAGGATACCATTAATGGGCAGAACAGTCCCATGGTAAATGATACCATAAATACCACAGTAGAAACTGTAAAAGCTCCATTTCAAAAGACCAAAATAGATGGTGTAGCAGCTGTGATTGGAGAAAATGTAATTTTGGATAGTGATATAGATATTGCGTATCGGCAGTTGATGAGTGAAGGGACTTCAGCTTCTGATGTAAGCCGTTGCCAACTTGCTGGTAGTTTATTTGAATCCAAATTGTATGCCCATCATGCTGTCCAGGATAGTATAGTGGTTAGAGATGCAGAGGTTAATTCTATGGTTGACCAACAATTGGCGTATATGACAAATGAATTGGGTACTGTAGAGAAAGTATTAAAGTTTTATAAAAAAGATAATCTGGTAGATTTTAGAAAAGAACTTTTTGAAATCAATAAGTCGAATAGGTTGTCAGAGCAGATGAGAACTAAGATTATCGAGGATATCGAAATTACTCCAGAAGAAATAAGAGAATTTTTTGATGATATTCCAGAAGACGAAAGACCACTTTTTAGTACAGAGCTTGAACTAGCTCAGATTGTAATAGAACCAGAAATACCAGAAGAAGAAGAACAAAAAGTGATCGATAGATTAAACCAGTTTAGAGAAGATATTGTAGAAAACGGTAGTAGCTTTGCTACCAAAGCAGTATTGTACTCTCAGGATCCGGGCTCTAAATCTACTGGTGGGAAATACACGCTTGATCGTAAAACAAACTTTGCCAAAGAATTTAAAGATGTTGCTTTTAGTTTGCAAGAAGGAGAAGTAAGTGAACCGTTTAAAACAGATTTTGGATGGCATATTGTAAAAGTAGATAAAATACGAGGAGAAGAAATCGATGTAAGACACATACTACTTACTCCCGAAGTGACTAGAAAAACGGTTGATGAAGCCAAAAGATTAATAGATTCTATACGAACAAGTATTGTTTCGGGTTCTATCGAATTTAAAGAGGCAGCAAGAAAATTTAGTGATGAAAAAGAAACTCGTGAAGATGGTGGGCAACTACTTAATCCAACAACAGGAGATACTCGTTTTGAACTTACCAAAATTGACCCTATATTGTACGATCAAGTATCTAAACTAAAAATGAATGAAGTTTCTTTGGTAATTCCTGATCAGGATCGTCAAGGTCGAAAAAAGTATAAATTAATAACAGTACTTAATCGATATGATGAGCATATAGCAGATTACGCAAATGACTATCTTAAAATACAGGAATTAGCATTAAGGAAAAAGCAAATTGATGCAATTCGTAAGTGGCAGAGTGAAAAAATAATGGATACGTATATTAAAATAAACGGAGAGTATAAAGACTGTGAGTATAGTGGTAACTGGTTAAAAAAATAAAATAATATGTCAGACGACGTAGCGGCTATAGAAAAACTAGTAAAAAAACATTCAGAACTCAAAAAAGAAATATCCAAAGTCATTATTGGGCAAGAAAAAGTTATCGATCAGATACTTATTTCTATTTTTTCTGGCGGTCACGCATTATTAATTGGTGTTCCTGGACTAGCCAAAACCCTAATGGTTAATACCATTTCACAAGCTTTGGGATTAGATTTTAAAAGAATTCAGTTTACTCCTGATTTAATGCCTAGTGATATATTAGGAAGTGAAATACTGGATGAAACTAGACACTTTAAATTTATTAAAGGACCCATATTTTCTAATATTATTCTGGCAGATGAGATTAATCGTACTCCGCCAAAAACCCAGGCAGCACTTCTTGAAGCAATGCAAGAAAGATCTGTAACCGTTGCTGGTCACCATTATACCTTGGATTTGCCATATTTTGTTCTTGCCACCCAAAACCCAATTGAGCAAGAAGGAACATATCCATTACCAGAAGCACAACTAGATCGATTTATGTTTGCTATAGAACTTAAATATCCAAGTTTCCAGGAAGAAGTAGATGTAGTAAAAAGTACTACAGGAGATACCACTACTACTGTTAATCCATTGTTTACTGCTAAGGAAATTATCGATTTCCAGCATTTAATTCGCCGTATTCCGGTTGCAGATAATGTAATTGAATATGCTGTAAGCATGGTAGGTAAAACAAGACCTGATGGAGAAACGGCAACAGAATTAGTGAAAAATTATATAGATTGGGGCGCTGGACCACGAGCTTCTCAAAATTTAATCTTGGCAGCCAAAGCCAATGCAGCTATCAAAGGGAAATATTCTCCAGATATAGAAGATGTACAAGCCGTGGCTATGGGTATTCTTCGCCACCGTATTATTAAAAACTACAAAGCGGAAGCAGAAAGTATTAGCGTAGAAGATGTGATAAATAGCTTGTTTTAAAAACTTTCAAAAGATTCGTTGATTTTCTGATATAGTCAGTCCTCAATATAGATGCGTATAATCAACCCTGGTATTATTGTTAGAAATCATTTTTCTTTATTACTATTAAACCTTTTTCATGTTTAGCGGTCATAGTATTGAACGTTCAACAGAGTATTGTTTAATATTAAAAAATTGAAAAAGAAAAAGATGAGAAATAGTATAATATGTATCATGGTTCTATTTATGGGAACTATTGCAATATCAGCCCAATCCGAGGATAATCATAGAGACCGCAAGGCATTAAGAAAAGAATTTTATGAAAGCTTATCAGAAAGCCAGAAAAAGGAATTGGAAAACAAAAGGGAACTTAGAAAAGAACAAAGAAAGACGATGCATGCCAGTTTTACCAAAGAACAATTAGCAATTGTAAAAAATGAAGACCTTTCTAGAAAAGGAAAAAGAAAGGCGTTGAAACTTACGCTTAGCGAGTCGCAAAAAGAGATGCATAAAAATCATAGAACCATTATGAAAGATAAAAATGAAAAATTTAAAGCATCACTCTCAGAAGCTCAATTAGAACAATATGAGCAATTAAGAAAAAGAAAACACAGAAAGGGGAAACATAGAAAAAGAAAAGATTAGTATTAAAATTAGAAGTTTTATATCTATAAAAAGTGAAGTCATATGGCTTCGCTTTTTTATTTTATACCAGTTTTTACCTTTTTTTAGATCATTTTTTGAAAAATAACTATAACGTTTTCGTGAATTGAAGAAATAGCGAAGTATTTTCTTATCTTAATTTTTAGCGATATTGTAATTTTCGTAATTCTAATTTATGAATTTCAATAAATGAAGCCTTATATTTTTTTAAAAATGCAAAAAGAAGGGATTAAATGTATTCATTTAAGAAAATCCTTTAAAATTCGTATTTTCGCAAGACTTTTCAATACTAAAAAATAATTAGAGATGGCATTCGATATCGATATGATAAAAAAGGTATACAGTCAGGTAGCCGACCGTGTTGATGCAGCACGCGAAGTTACAGGTAAACCTTTAACCTTGGCAGAGAAAATTTTGTATTCACATTTGTGGGACGTAAAAACTAAAAAAGCGTTTACAAGAGGTAAAGATTATGTTGATTTTGCACCAGATCGTATCGCTTGTCAGGATGCAACAGCTCAAATGGCATTATTGCAATTTATGCAAGCTGGTAAAAATAAAGTAGCAGTGCCAACGACAGTGCATTGTGATCACTTGATCCAGGCAAAAGAAGGTGCAGCAAAAGATTTAAAAAATGCTAATGATATTAGTAGTGAAGTGTTTAACTTCTTAGAATCGGTATCTGATAAATATGGAATTGGATTCTGGAAACCAGGAGCAGGTATTATTCACCAGGTAGTACTAGAAAACTATGCTTTCCCTGGAGGAATGATGATCGGAACAGATTCTCATACAGTAAATGCAGGTGGTCTAGGAATGGTTGCAATTGGTGTAGGTGGAGCAGATGCAGTAGATGTTATGGCAGGTATGGCCTGGGAATTAAAATTCCCTAAGTTAATTGGTGTAAAATTAACAGGTAAGTTATCTGGTTGGACAGCACCTAAGGACGTAATTTTAAAAGTAGCAGAAATTCTTACTGTAAAAGGAGGAACTGGTGCTATAGTAGAATATTTTGGACCAGGGGCGACATCAATGTCGTGTACAGGAAAAGGGACTATTTGTAATATGGGTGCCGAAATTGGTGCAACAACATCTACCTTTGGTTATGATGAGTCTATGGAGCGTTACTTAAGAGCGACAGAAAGAGCAGATGTAGCAGATGCAGCAAACAAAGTAAAAGAACACTTAACAGCAGACCCAGAGGTATATGCAAATCCAGAACAATATTTTGATCAGGTAATCGAAATTAATTTATCTGAATTAGGACCATTGTTAAACGGACCTTTTACACCAGATTTATCAACAGCAGTTGGTAGTACAATGACAGAAAAAGCAAAAGCTAATGATTGGCCAATTCAAGTAGAATGGGGACTAATAGGATCTTGTACAAACTCTTCTTACGAAGATTTATCTCGTGCTTCTTCAATCGCACAACAAGCGTTGGACAAAGGTTTGAAAATGAAAGCAGAATTAGGAATCAATCCAGGTTCTGAACAAGTAAGATATACAGCAGATAGAGATGGTATCCTTGGGATATTTGAAAAACTAGATGCAAAAATATTTACCAATGCTTGTGGACCTTGTATCGGACAATGGGCAAGATATAACGATCCAAAAAATGCACCAAAAAATAGTATCGTACACTCTTTTAATAGAAACTTTGCTAAGCGTGCAGATGGTAATCCTAATACACATGCTTTTGTTGCATCGCCAGAATTAACTGCTGCTATTGCAGTTTCGGGACGACTGGATTTTAACCCGTTAACCGATAAGTTAATTAACGAAAACGGAGAAGAGGTAATGTTTGATGAGCCAACAGGATGGGAGTTACCACCAAAAGGGTTTGAAGTAAAAGATAATGGATATTTAGCTCCGGTTGAAGACGGTAGTGGTGTAGAGGTAAAAGTAAGTCCAACCTCAGAAAGATTACAGTTATTAACACCATTTGTGCCAATAGGTAATGAAATTAAAGGAGCTAAATTGCTTATAAAAGCATTTGGTAAATGTACTACAGATCATATTTCTATGGCAGGGCCGTGGTTACGTTACAGAGGTCATTTGGATAATATTTCTAATAACTGTTTGATTGGAGCTGTAAATGCATATGGTAAAAAAACAAACTTTGTTAAAAATCAATTAACAGGAGAGTTTGGTGGTGTGCCAGATACTGCAAGAGCCTATAAAGCTGCAGGAGTACCTACAATTGTTGTAGGAGATCATAACTACGGAGAAGGATCATCACGAGAACATGCAGCAATGGAGCCACGTCATCTAGGAGTGTGTGCAGTAATTGTAAAATCATTCGCTCGTATCCACGAAACCAACCTTAAAAAACAAGGGATGCTTGGTTTAACATTCGCTAATGAAAGTGATTATGATTTGATACAAGAAGATGATACCTTTAACTTTACAGATCTTGATCAATTTGCATCAGGAAAACAATTAACATTAGAAATTGTTCATGCAGATGGATCTAAAGATACTGCGATGTTAAATCATACCTATAATGATTCACAAATAGAATGGTTTAAAGAAGGTTCTGCATTAAACTTGATCAAAAAGCAGAATGCCTAAGACAATAATATAAAAGAGCAATTAATATATAAAAACTCCCAAAGATCATCTTTGGGAGTTTTTTTGTTTGGATTTGGAATGAATTAACGAGGAAAACAGTCTACGCTAACCATAACACAATTTTTATGATGATCTGGCAATGCTTCATATTGACTGCAACTAACAATTATTGGTCCATTGTAAGTATTACATGGATTGCCACCACCATTAATTTGTTTTTGTTCTGTTCGGGATAATTTTTTTCCTAGGTTTAAAAGTGTATTTTTCATAATCTTTTGTGTAATAATCCCGAACTTTGTATAGCTCTCAAGATATGAGCTTATCTATAAAAATACTGCTTTTTTTGTATTCAATTAGTATAGCTGGTATTATCATAATACTAATTTGAAGAAATAAGTTGGTATTGAAGTTCTACATCTCTTAAATATAAATTGATAAGTTTTTTTATTCCAAAAGAGAAATATGTAAATTTGCGTATATGGTACGCCAAAATATAAAAGTTGCTGTTGATGCTGTAGTCTTTGGATATAAAGACAAGACACTTAATGTCTTGTTGATAAAAAGAAATATAGACCCTTTTAAAGATTCCTGGGCTTTACCGGGAGGTTTGGTTTTGGAAAACGAAAGTTTAGAACAAGCTGTGGTTAGGGAACTTAAAGAAGAAACCAATGTAACTATAGATTATTTAGAACAATTGTATTCTTTTGGTAATCCCGGGAGAGATCCAAGAAACAGGGTAGTAAGTGTTACTTATTTTGCATTGGTTAAACCAGAACATCATGCAATTAAAGCAGATACCGATGCAAAAGATGTTGCATGGTTTGATGTAACCGAACTTCCGGATTTGGCATTTGATCACATTCAAATTTTGGAAACTGCAAAAAAGAGATTGCAGAATAAACTCACATACGAACCCGTAGGATTCGATCTGCTTGCCGATAAGTTTTTGTTTTCTGATCTCGAAAAGTTATATATGACTATTCTGCAAAAAGTAATTGACCGCCGAAATTTCAGGAAAAAAATACTAAGCTTCGGAATCCTAGAGGAGTTAGACGAAAAAATCTCTGAAGGAAGAGGTAGACCGGCAAACCTTTTTAAATTCAATAAAAAACAATACTTCAAACTTAAAGAAGAAGGGTTTCTATTTGATATTAAATAATATCATCACTACAATCAATATTGCTGACCTTCAGAAAGGTATATTTGAAGGTATAGTATATTAGAATAATGTAAATTTTACGCAAAATATTTTGTGGTGTCATCTTTCTATTATAAATTTGCGTAAAAATAACACAATTATGAAATATTTACATTTGGACCCATCGTTTACACCTTTTGAGAAATCTATTGATTTTAAGTCATTTGTTTTTAATGGAGGAGAACCACATATAAATATTTTAGATAAAAATATTGGGAACAGTATCACGATTACGCAACGAATCAATTCGTTTAATGACCTAGGGTTATTATTGATCGCTACCGATGCGTTACGTAGAATGAATGTAAAGCAGATTGATGTATTTATTCCATATTTCCCTGCTGCTAGGCAAGATAGGGTGATGGTTGCAGGAGAATCACTTAGTGTTAAAGTATATGCAGATAGTATTAACGGGCAACACTATAATAAGGTAACAATCTTTGATCCACATTCTGAGGTAACTCCTGCGTTATTAGATCGTGTAAAAGTGATTCAGAATTATGAATTTGTCAAGCAATGTTTAGATTTTATCAAAGAAGAAGTAGTGTTGATTTCTCCTGATGGGGGAGCATTAAAAAAAATCTATAAAGTATCTGAGTTTCTAGGTGGAGTAGAAGTAGTAGAATGTTCTAAAAAACGAGATGTAAAAACAGGAGCTTTATCAGGTTTTAGGGTATATGAAGATGATTTAAAAGGAAAACATTGTGTGATTGTCGATGATATTTGTGATGGAGGAGGAACTTTTCTAGGGCTGGCAAAAGCTTTAAAAGATAAAAACGCTGGAAAATTGAGTTTGGTGATTAGTCATGGTATTTTTAGTAAAGGGTATGAAGAATTAACAAAATCGTTTGATACTATTTTTACAACAAATTCATTTAGAGATGTAGATGAAGAAAAAGTAGTGCAAATTCCTGTTATTTAAGAATAGACCAGAATCTATTTTGTAGGTAATGAATACGATCCAAAAATAATAGAATATGAATCTAATAGTACCACCAATTATTCCGAAATTGAATAAAGACCTAAGTGTTTTTCTGGCAGGAAGCATTGAATCAGGTGTTGCCCAAAAATGGCAGGATAAGGTGGTAGAAGAGCTATTAGAAGAAAATGTTACAATTTTAAATCCCAGAAGAGAAAGTTGGGATCATACATGGGAGCAGAAAATAACTGATCCGACATTTAAGGAACAGGTACTTTGGGAGTTAGAAGCTTTAGAAAAAGCAGATATGATCATTATGAATTTTGATACGCATACAAAATCACCTATAACACTATTAGAATTAGGATTATATGCACGAAGTAATAAATTGGTAGTATGCTGCCCAGAAGGATTTTGGAGAAAAGGAAATGTAGATATTGTTTGTAAACAGTACGGAGTACAAAAAGTGAACAGCTTAGAAGAATTGATTAATGAAGTAAAGAAGAAATTAAAATGAAATTACAACTTAAAAAATATAAAGAACAAGAGAAAGAATGGCCCCAAAGCGGGTATCATATCATGGCACAATATGATGACGAGAAAATAATAGTATACCAATCTTATAGACCCGAAATAGGGAATTTTGCAGTAAAAAATCAATTTTTCGGAGGAGCTTTTAGCTTAGATCGAATGACATGGATCAAACCTAATTTTTTATGGATGATGTATAGAAATGGTTGGGGAACAAAAGAAGGACAAGAAGTAGTATTAGCGATACACCTCAAAAAAGAAGCTTTTGAGCACTATGTTAAAAATGCTGTGTATTCTTCATTTAAACCAGAATTATATGTGTCGTATGAAGCCTGGCAGGAGGATGTTGAAAACTCAAACGTGAGATTACAATGGGATCCCGATCATGATCCATATGGAGTAAAATTAGAAAAACGAGCCATTCAGATTGGATTAAGAAAGGAGTATATAAAAAGCTATGCAAAAGATGATATTTTGGAGATTGAAGATGTTTCTGATTTTGTTAGTGAGCAATATAAATTCGTAAAAAATAAAGATTTGGAAAATCTGGTTACTCCAGCAGAAAAACCGTTGATATTTAAGGATGAAAAACTGAATGTATTTTTAAAGCTGAAATGAAAACAATAACATATTTACAAGGAGATGCGACTGTTCCTCAAGCAAAAGGAATTAAAATTATAGTACATATATGTAATGATTTAGGAGGTTGGGGAAAAGGTTTTGTGTTGGCGATTTCTAAAAAATGGAAAGAACCGGAGAAAGCGTACAGAAAGTGGTATCGTGATCGAGTAAATAATGATTTTGAACTAGGTGCAATTCAACTAATTCAGGTATCAGAAGAAACATATGTTGGCAATATGATTGGGCAACAAGGAATAAAAATAAAGAAAAACGAAGTTCCGATTCGTTATGAAGCAGTTAAACAATGTTTAGAACAAATTGCAATTAAAGCAAAACAACTTAATGCAAGTATACACATGCCTAGAATTGGTTGCGGATTAGCAGGAGGAAAGTGGGAGATGATAGAACCCATTATTACAAATACACTATTAAAAAAACAATTAGACGTTTATGTCTATGATTTTGAATGAAAAATGAAAACAAACAATAAACATATAAGTAAATTTTTAAGCCTTATTCTAAGGCATAACCCTGGTAAAGTAGGGATACAACTCGATGAAAATGGTTGGGCAGATGTACAGGGATTACTGCAAAAAGTAAAAAGATATCGACCAGAATTAAATATGGATGTATTAGAAGAAGTTGTAGCATCCTGTGATAAACAGCGCTTTGCTTTTAATGAAGACCATACCAGGATTAGAGCCAATCAAGGTCACTCGATCAAGGTAGATTTAGAGTATCAACCCAAGCAACCGCCAGAATTCTTGTATCACGGTACTGTAGCCAAATTTATGGATGCCATTAGAGAAAAAGGATTGCTAAAAATGAGCAGACATCATGTACATCTTAGTGAAGAAAGAGAAACAGCTATAAAAGTAGGATCCAGAAGAGGAAAACCTATTATTCTAACGATAAGATCAGGTGAAATGTATGCCAAGGGCATTGAGTTCTATCAATCGGATAATGAAGTATGGCTAACCGATATAGTGGCTTCAGAATATATTGAGTTTAAATCATAATATCCAGACCTCACAGGTTTTTAAAACCTGTGAGGTCTTATAGAATTTAAGTATTTTAAGAATAGAATTATGCGAACCCTGGTAATCGGTGATATACATGGTGGACACAGAGCTTTACTTCAGGTTTTAAAGCGAGCAAATGTAACTTCAGAAGATACACTCATTTTTTTAGGAGATTATGTAGATGGATGGAGCGAATCGGCTATAGTAATACAAGAACTTATAAACCTCTCTACATCCAATAGATGTGTTTTTATACGAGGAAATCATGACCTGTGGTGCGGGTTATGGCTAGAAAAAGGAGCAACCAACCCCGTATGGTTGGCACATGGAGGAAAAGAGACGATCAATAGTTATATTCAATCCGGATTCCTTACCAAAGAAACGCATAAGGAGTTTTTTAATGCACTGAAGGATTATTACCTCGACGAAAAACATAAACTTTTTGTACATGCAGGATTCACATCTATGCATGGAGTTGGGAGAGAGGAGTACAACTCTAATTATTATTGGGACCGAACGTTATGGGAATCAGCATTACTAGCTGATAAAGTTGGGGAAATGGTTTTAAAAGATGATCCGCCAAAACGATTTAGTCATTATTCTGAGATCTATATCGGGCATACTCCTACTATTGAATACGGCAAGGACACACCTATAAAAGCTTATAACCTTTGGAATATGGATACAGGAGCAGGTTTCAAAGGAAAGCTAACTATTATGGATATCGATACCAAAGAATATTGGCAGAGCGATCCGCTTCCGTCCTTATATTCTAATGAACAAGGAAGAAACTGATACCATTATTGTTATTATATTTCACTGTAAACAGGGTAATACATTGGCCTGATATTCTTGATCTTTGCTTATAATATATGCTAAATGATTTTACGATTTACTTTCCAAATACTAGGGTATTTTCTTTTAATACTCAGCACTAGTATGCTTAAAGCTCAAGAAATGAATAAATCTACAGTAGAAGGTAAATCTTTTACGATCACAGAGACGAATAATTTTAATGATGAATATTACGTATGTAAAGTATATTCAGACGAACAGCAAATTGCACTGATGCCAACTGATGGAACAGCGCAGAGAAATTATTCATACAACAAGCTTGTTTTGGGGCAAAAACCACTGTTCTTTACAAATGCTTTTAGGGAGGAAGACAAAAATAGTAGGGTTTTAATACCTTTGACCGATGTTATGTTTGATAGTTCTTCTTTTATAATAACAACAAAGTTAAAGGACGAACTTTCCGAATTTGATACTTTAAACTTACAATATTACCCCGCTGTATACATAGGAGATGATGGTAAATGGCATGAAAATTATTGGTATCTTAATTTCTATGGGATGATAGATTGTCTGGATAAAGAACTATCTGTTCTGGATGAAATAGAAGGGATGGACGAGTTAGATGAGGAAGATCGTTATTTAGAAGTTTTAAAATACTCATTAGATATTCAAGTATTAGAAAAAATTGAAGAGGATAATAGATTGATTTTTCAAATTGCTGGGACGTCTATAAGACAGGTTTTTATGCATAAAAAGATTGTCGATATTTTCAAAAATATAAACGCTTCTGGGATTAAGTTTACTAAAGTTTCTGAATACGAAGATTAATATATCAATATAATCAATACTACATGATTTTACGATCTACTTTTCAAATATTTGGGTATTTGCTTTTAATGCTCAGTACTAATATACTTAAAGCTCAAGAAATGAATGAATCTGTAGTAGAAGACGCATCTTTTGTAATTATAGATAACCCACAACAACTATATAAAGGAATATTGAAGAACGGTAAACCTTATGATGGGTACTTTGAGAAGGGGGGATGTAGACTTTTTTACGGTAGATTACTATGAGAAAGGGAATCAAATGTATCAATATTCTAAAGATATTTTGGATCAGATAAAAGAAATGGAAGGATTGGAAACAGCGATCACTCTAGATATCAAATCTGTTTATGAGAATGGAAAAATAATTGAAGGAGTAGAATATCAAAACATAGAAAATGGTTTTTTAACAAAAAGAATTAAAGATCAAAAATTACATAGTTTTAGTGTAGATATATTTGCGGGACATAGTTACAATAGGATTTCATTTGATATAGAAAAAGATATCATAAAGATTAATGAACTACAACACAAAAACTATAAAGATTATCTGTTTTTTGAAAAAATCTTTATGGGTTGGAGAACTTTGGGATCAGGACAATGTATTGATGAGAATTGTAACAGTTAATCCTGACTCAGAAAGCTTCCCGCCAGAAAGTAAAGTCACTTTTGTCTTTAAAGATAGGGCAAAAACAGGATCGGCTGTATATTCAAAGTTAACTCACGAAGATTTAGATAAGTTAAGTATAGAAGGTAATATAGAGATATATACAGGGCCGATGAATAGAATTTTTATCAATTGAATATACATACAATTAAAGGCTTTCCTATTTTTTTAGAAAAATTATTAGAATCGTTTGAAAAAAATAAAAATACAAACGAAATATACCAGCAAATAGAAATCCCTTTGTTTTTTGGCCAATTTGATACTAATATAAAAGGAGACATAAATAATGGGATACGATTCTTTGATAAAGAAAAATCACCCTATTATAGCCTCTATGAAAATGGAGAGGTTGTTAAGAATGGAGAAGTTACTTTAAAGGAGTTTCAGAAGATATTTATGTCTTATTTAGAAGAGCAATATTCGAAACAATAAACCTTTTAAGAAATGTCTTTAGAATTGCAATTATGATCTAATACAAGTGTAATTGTAGCCATAAAAGAAGCGCTTTTTAAGTATAAGTACTACTACATATGTTTTCGGTTTGTGCAGTAAATATATACCAGTTAAATTTTGGACGTACTGGAAATAAAAATTTAGGAATAAAAGCAACGTATTTGGGTAAATTTAAAGTTTAAAAGATAAAATGAGCTCAAAAGTATTTTGTTATTCAAGTAAAGTAATGTATATTTGCGTATAAATAACGCAAAATAAAATAAAATAAAATAAAATAAAAATGAATCCATTACTATTAACAGACGGTTATAAATTAGGGCATAAAGAGCAATATCCAAACGGAACTACTTTTGTGTATTCTAACTGGACACCTAGAAAAAGTAGAATTGCAGGAATTGATAATGTGGTATTTTTTGGATTGCAGTATTTTATTAAAGAATATTTAATCAAACAATTTAATGAACACTTTTTTAATCTTCCCAAAGAAGAAGTGGTTGCAGAATATAAAAAATATGTAGATCATTATCTAGGTACAGATTATGATATTACACACATCGAAGAGTTACACGATTTGGGATATCTTCCCATTGAAATCAAAGCTTTACCAGAAGGGACAGAAGTTCCTATTCGAGTACCAATGTTTACAGTAATGAATACCAAACCAGAATTTTTCTGGCTTACCAATTATCTAGAAACCTTATTGTCTAATATTATCTGGCAACCTTGTACTTCTGCAACTATTGCAAAACAATATCAAAGCATTTTATCCTCTTTTGCATTAGAAACAGATCGTGATAATATAGCGTTTATTACCTGGCAAGGTCATGATTTCTCGATGCGAGGAATGTCGGGTACAGAATCTTCAATTCTTAGCGGTATGGGACATGCATTATCATTTTCTGGAAGTGATACATTACCTGTGGCAAAAGCTTTTGAAACATATTATAACGCAGATGTTACCAAAGAATTAGTTATCGGTAGCGTAAATGCTACAGAACATAGTGTGATGTGTGCAGGAAGTAAAGATGATGAAATAGGAACTTTTAGAAGGTTACTAGAAACATATCCTACAGGAATATTATCTGTAGTATCTGATACCTGGGATCTTTGGAAAGTGTTAACAGAATATTTACCTAAGCTAAAAAATGAAATTCTCGAAAGAGAAGGCAAACTTGTTATCCGACCAGATTCTGGCGATCCTGTAAATATTATCTGTGGTTGTGATCATAAGGATCCAATAGTTGCTAAAGGTGTTATAGAACTGCTTTGGGATGAATTTGGAGGAACCATAAATGATCAGGGATATAAAGTGTTGAGTCCAAAGATTGGAGCTATCTATGGAGATAGTATCACCATCGAAAGAGCAACCCAGATTTGTGAAAAATTAAAAACTAAAGGTTTTGCTTCTACCAATGTAGTTCTGGGAATAGGAAGTTTTACATATCAATATAATACCCGAGACACTTTTGGATTTGCAATGAAAGCTACTTATGTAGAAGTGCAGGGTGAGGGAAGAGAAATATTTAAAGACCCAATAACAGATGATGGTACTAAAAAATCTGCAAAAGGACGTATTCAACTATATGAGGAACAAGGAAAAATAGTGTATAAAGATCAGGTTTCTGAACACGAAGAAAGCCAAGGATTGTTAAAAACTGTTTTTAAAGATGGAGAGTTACTGATAGAAGATAATTTGTCTACGATTCGTAAAAGAATTACTCAATAAATCAAGTTTATTATCATAAAATTCGCAAAACTCCTTAAAATTAAGCTTTTAAGGGGTTTCTAATACAATAATGTAAGGGATTTGAGTGTTTTACGACATAAGTAGATAAACTAACATCATAAAACATAATCATCATGAGTGCAATCTGGTTTTTTGAGGATTCAGATCTCTTTAAGGTATTATGCCCTCATAAGTTCAAAAGGTATAAAAAAGATCACGACTTTGATGCTTACCGAAAGAACGACTATATTTATTTTGAAGAAGATTCTGCAAACAAAGTATATCTTATAGAAAAAGGGAAGGTAAAAATTGGATACTACGCAGAAGATGGATACGAAGTAATAAAAGCTATTCTTACCCGGGGAGAGATTTTTGGTGAAAAAGCAATTCTTGGAGAAAATAAAAGAACAGAGTTTGCGCAATCTGTCGACAATACAACTTCTATTTGTCCTATTGGTGTAGAAACCATGCACGGACTCATGCGCGAGAATCAATCTTTTAGTCTTAGAATCTATAAATTTATAGGTATGCGTTTTAAACGCTTAGAAAGAAGACTACAGTTACTGCTTTTTAAAGATACCAAAACAAGATTATTAGAGTTCTTAAATGAGCTTAAAGAAGACTACGGACACTGTTGCCCATATACAGGCGATATGGTAATAGAACACCCTTATACCCAAAAAGACATAGCTCATCTTATCGGTACATCCAGACCAACCCTAAATATTATTCTAAACGAATTAAAGGAATCTAACGTCATAGATTTTAATAGAAAAGAGATTCGTTTAAAAAATGTTGCTTAATGTTAGGTGGCTAACATTTTAAAAACTTCAATGTCGCTAATTTTATGATCTAATAATCATAAAAAAAAAGCGATGTTTAAAAAAGTAATTATAGGTACTCTGGTTATCGGATGTATTTTTTCTTCCTGTAACAATGATGATGATTCTGGTAATGTACCTACAGAATCGAATATAACCCTTAATCTTAGTGGATTAGAAGACTTAGGAAACGATTACCTTTATGAAGGATGGATTATCGTTAATGAAGCTCCGGTTTCTACAGGAACATTTTCTGTAAATAGTGCAGGAGAATTATCTAGTACTTCTTTCATGGTAAATACAGAATCACTTAAGGCAGCGGCAGCTTTTGTATTAACAATAGAGCCTAACCCCGATCCAAACCCAGCGCCAGCAGATACAAAACTATTAAAAGGCGATTTTGGAACCGGTAATACAGCAACAGTAGGGTTAGGACCTGTAGGAGAAGGAGATTTTTCAGCTTCGGCAGGAGGATTTTTCTTAAGAACCCCAACAGATGAGGCTTCGGGAACTGCTAATAACGGTAATGATCAATTTGGAGTATGGTTTGGTACCCCAGGGATGCCACCAGCAGCGAATTTAACTTTACCAGTTCTCGATGCAGGATGGAAATATGAAGGATGGGTAGTAGCAGATGGAGTACCACTTTCTACCGGAACATTCACGATGAATAATACTGCAGATGATAATGCAGGAGATCTTACCGGATTTAGTGAGACTGCTTCTAATGGACCACAATTACCAGGAGAAGACTTTTTTAGAAATGCTCCAGACGGAGTAACATTTCCATTAGATGTTAGAGGAAAAACAGTTGTGATTTCTGTAGAGCCATTTCCAGACAATGCCGCAGCACCATTTTTATTGAAACCTTTGGTGGGTACAGCTGGTACAGATACCGCACCTACTAGTTATACCTTTGAGCTTAATAGTGCTTCATTTCCTTCGGGAAGTGTAACAAGATAATAGTTCATTGTTATTTTTTGTTAGTTTTAAAGCGCAATCTTTGATTGCGCTTTATTAATTTTAAGATAAGCCTGTATTTTTAAAAAATAAAGTCTGTATCATAGCTTAGATGTAGTGCCATTAATTTATATAACTTTGTAAGGTGACTCAAGAATTTGTTACTAATCAAAATATTGGTGACAATAGAGGAAAAAATCAAACGAGTTCATGATATGAATTCTGATAAACAAAAGATTTAGATAGATGAAGTTTAATAAAAAGAACATTTCAAATGTGATTTTTGCAATCATATTGATATTATTTTTTATTCCTAATACCAGAGGAATGATGCAGATATTTTTAACCAGAATTTTCTCTTTTAGCCCTGGAATAGTAAAAGTAGAAGAAAGAGCACAGGTAGCATCATATGATTGGAAATTACATGGAGTAAATACTGAATCTACTAATTTTAATACAGCAAAAGATAAAGTTGTTTTAATCAATTACTGGGCTACATGGTGTCCTCCCTGTATCGCAGAAATGCCTTCTTTGCAAAAATTATATAATGATTATAAAGATGAAGTGGTATTTCTCTTTGTAACTACAGATGATGATCCAGAATTAAATAAGTTTATGAAAAATAAAAACTATAGTTATCCTATCTATAGATCGTTATCAGAACACCCAAAACCTTTTGTGAGTAAAACGATACCTGCAACATATTTGTTAGATAAAAAAGGAAACATCATTATTGATAAAGTTGGTGCAGCAGACTGGAACAGTACCAAAGTAAGAGAAACTATCGATAATCTATTAGCCGAATAGAATCTAATTTTTAAAATATTTAAAAGGAACCACTAACATACCAAAACATTCTCCTTTTTCTTTTTTTATATTTTTATGATGCATTTTATGAGCTCTTCTTACTCCTTTGGCGTACCAATTCTTCGTATTTCTGAATAGTTTGAAACGTTGATGTATAAAAATATCATGTACTACAAAATAAGCAATACCATAGGCTAAAATACCCAAGCCTATTGCTCTGCCTACCCAAAATGTTTGCGCATCATGAAATAAAATACAAGACATACTAACAATAGCATAGAATACAAAGAATAAATCATTGCGTTCCCACCAACTGTCATGATCTTTATGATGATGATCTCTGTGTAATGACCACAAAAAACCATGCATTACATATTTGTGAGTAAACCAGGCCATAAACTCCATAATAGAGAAGGCAGCAAAAAAAACTAATATTTGGACAAACATTTTCACAACATAGGTTTTATACAAAAATACGGCTAAATTAAGTTTAATCTATAGTCGAAATAGGATTTTGCTAATAATCCAAATTTTTGATAATTCGACACTCGTATACGTGTGCTTTTTATTTCTAAAGAAGGAGTTTTTTTAAGCTTATTTAATAATTTTTTATAATAAACAAATGCAGTATATACCCCAAATTTTGCTTCAACAGGAAGCTTTAGGATACCTTGTAATGCTTTATTAAAATCTTCTTCTATTTCTTTAATAATTTTAAGTTTAGATTCTTCATCAAGTTCATTTAAATTTAGATTCGGAAAATAGGTTCTATTAAGATCTCCAAAATCTGTTTTTAGATCCCGTAAGAAATTAACCTTCTGAAAAGCAGAACCCAAATGCATCGCACTTTCTTTTAGAGTAGCATATTTTTCGGGATTTCCATTCACAAAAACCTTCAAACACATTAATCCAACTACATCTGCCGATCCATAAATATAATCTTTGTATTCCTGATCTGTTAAATATTTGGTTTTATGTAAATCTAGTCGCATACTTTTCATGAATGCTTCATATAGCTCTGGATTAATGTTATATTGATGAACCGTCTTTTGAAAAGAATTAAGAATAGGATTTAGACTAATCTTATTTTTAATTGCTTTGTACATTTCCTCTTCAAAATCATTAAATAATTTTTCTTTATCATACTCATGAAATGTATCTACAATTTCATCTGCAAATCTCACAAAACCATAAATATTATATATATCCTGCCGTATAGAGCCTGATAACATTTTTGAAGCAAGCGAAAAAGATGTACTATACGAATTCGTAACAATTTTGCTACAACTTTGCGATACAGTATCAAAAATAGACTTCATAGAATAGAGTTTAAGGTTTAATTGAGTTTGTTATGTTGGTATACTGTGTTTTAACTTTTTATCATACTGGTAATGATTCTGGATTAATCCTGCAACCAGTTTTCCAGAAATCAAAGATGGGGGTACACCTGGACCAGGAACAGTAAGTTGCCCGGTAAAAAATAGATTCTGTACTTTTTTACTTTTTAATTTAGGTCTAAGGAAAGCAGTTTGTAAAAGTGTATTGGCCATCCCGTATGCATTTCCTTTGTAGGAATTATACTTCTTTATAAAATCTTTAATACAAAAGGACTCTTTAAAGATAATGTTATTCCTAACATTTTGATTTGTAAGTGCTTCAAAACGAGTTATAATTTTATCAAAATAACGTTCTCTTAATTCATTGGTATCTTCTATTCCTGGAGCCAATGGGATAAGGAAAAATCCATTCTCTTTACCTTCAGGAGCAGATTTTGGATCTGTTAAAGAAGTAAAATTGGCATAAAACAAAGGGTCTTCAGTCCATTTGGGAGTGTCATAAATATCTTTGGTATGTTGCTCAAAATCGGTATCAAAAAATAAATTATGATGGTTAATATTTTGTAGTTTTTTATCAAACCCTACATAAAAGAGTAGAGAAGAAGGAGCAAAAGTTTTACGCTCCCAATATTTTTCAGAATATTGTCGATATTTTGGTGCTAATAATGTTTCTCCGTGATGATAATCTGCTCCGCATAATACAATATCAGCACCTATTTTTTCGGCATTTACAATAATACCTTTAGCACAATTGTTTTCGGTTACTATTTTTTCGACAGATGCATTGGTCCGAATGGTCACACCGAGCGATCTGGCTAATTCTTCCATCCCTGCTATTACACTATACATTCCTCCTCTGGGATGCCAGGTTCCCAATCCAAAATCAGCATAGTTCATAAAACTATAAAAAGCTGGAGTATCACTGGGTTTGGCACCTAAGAACAATACAGGGAACTCAAGAATTTGGATTAACTTTTTACTCTTAAAATCTTTACGAATCTCTTTAGAAATAGTACTAAAAAATTGACCTACCTTTAAAAGTGTTTCTTTTGTAACAAGTTCTAATAAAGAGACTCCTGGCCGATACACCAAATCTTTAATTGCAATCTCATAATTATTCTGTGCAGTTTTTATGAATTTTTGTAGTTTAACCGAACTTCCTTTTTCTTCAGTTTCAAAGGTTTCGTATATTTTTTCTAAAGAATCACCAATCGCAATGCTTTCATTATTCTCAAAAAAAACTTTGTAGGCAGGATGTAATTTATCCAACGTATAATAATCAGATGCAGATTTATCAAAATCCCTAAAAAAACGTTCAAATACATCAGGCATCCAATACCAGGAGGGGCCAGTATCGAATGTAAACCCTTCTTTTTTTAATTGCCCGGCTCTACCACCGATCGTTGCATTTTTTTCAAAAACAGTAACATCATATCCTGATTTAGCTAGATAGCACGATGCAGAAAGCGATGAAAACCCAGAACCGATGATTACTATCTTTTTAGACATAACTGAAATAATTATAAAATTAAAGCTCAGAAATTAATGAGCTAATCGATTCAAAATAGCGATGGTTGTGCCCCGTATGGTTAGAAATATGCATGATTTGTTTGCCTAACATCCATAGCTCATTGACTCTATTGGCGCATACAATTGTATTAAAATCTTCAAGGTATTTTTTGATATTGTCTTTTTCTGGTCTAATAGTAAAATAGGATATAAATACAACATCAGCATGAAGAGAAAGCATATTTGGTAAACTATCTAAAGGAATGCTCGGACCCAGGTAGATAGCCTTATACCCATGTAACAGTATTTCGTAATTAATATATAATAAGCCTAATTCATGTATTTCATTTTCTGGAAGAAACAAAATAAAAGCCCTATCGGTTCTGGTAGGTTTAGAATATTGAAGCTTTTCAATGTTTAGTAATAGTTTTTGTTTTATTAAATTAGAAACAAAATGCTCATGTGCAGGACTAATGGTATTTGTCTGCCATAATAATCCTATTTCTTTTAATAAAGGAATAAAAATATCAACAAAAATTTCTTTAAAATTTCTTTTGCTTTCTAGTTGAGAATATGTCTCTAAAAATAACCCGAGATCATAATTCAACATTGCAATTTTAAAGGAGTTTATAGCTTGATTTTTAATGCTATTGTCAGATACAATACTTCTTACATATTCATTAATTTCTTCTGTATCTAATTTAGAAATTCTGGATATTTTGTACCCACTGTTTACCAAATAAGTAACATTAAGTAATTTTTGTAGGTTTTTTAAATTGTATGTCCTTATGTTGGTATCAGTACGATCAGGAGAAAGTAGATTATACCTTTTTTCCCATATTCTTATAGTGTGTGCTTTTACACCACATAGATTTTCTAAATCTTTAATACTGAATGTTTGTTTAATATTGTTCACTTTTTTATTAAAATTGTTAAACAAAACTAAGCAAAAGAAAATACTTTTTTTTTCAAAATTTGTTAAAATAGTATCTTTAATTGTTAAAAAACTAACGATTTTTAGTAATGTGTTAATAATAACTAAGAACTAATAGTATAGTATTACCATAGTTTTGTGGTATTTAATTCATTGTAAATCTTACATATACTACTTCTATTCTACGATAAGAAGGTTTAAAAGAAAAAAATAGAAACATTAGTTTTTAAGAAACGTAAAGCCTTGCTAATATGAATTTCGACAGTTTTAGTAGAGATACCTAGAATATCAGCTATTTCCTTGTGTTTTTTTTGCTCTAAACGGCTGAGTTTAAATACTTCTCTACATTTTTTAGGAAGTTGTTCGATAGCTTTTTCGAGTTTTAACCAATCAGAATCTAATTGATTTTCTTCTTCACTGTTATACATCTCAAATATAGCTTCCCATCTTAGAGAATCTAAAGCATCGTATTCTTTTTTTTGTTGCCGTAAATGCATTAGAAATTCATTATGACAAGCTCTGAAAAGATAATTCTTTAAGGATGAAGTAATTCGTAAAGTTGATTTTTTTTCCCAAAGTCTAAGTAAAACATTTTGTACCAGATCCTCGGATAACGACGAATTATTAGAAAGTTTATAAACGTAATTATACAACCAGGAATAATATTGATCAAATATTATTTTGTAGCTGTCTTGATTTCCGTCTGTAAGCCCCTGAATCAGTAATTTTTCTATGTTTTGACTATCTTTTTTCATTATAAAAATCACGGACTAAATTAAAAAAAATAAAATAAAGTAGGGGATTTATAGTTTTTCTGCATCTTTTAAATAGAAAAAATGAAGAATGGATAATTATTTAACAGTAATTAAGAAATACCTGGAAGGAGATATTTCGTCATCAGATAGACAGGCATTACAACAATGGTTGGCCGAAGATCCTGATCATGAAATCCTTTTTAAGCAAGAAATAAAGAATTGGTATGCGACAAACGAAGAGCTGCCGGCAGATCCAAGTTTTGCATATAATCGTTTCTTACATGCTATTGATAAAAAAGAAGCTAAAGTAATTAAACCAAAATCATGGTTTAGGATAGTAAAATATGCAGCAGTTTTAGGAGGAGTACTTCTTGGAGGGTATTATTATACTACACAGAATGTTTCTACCGTTACAACAAGCCTCGATGTTGTCGAAGCTAATTCTTTACCTGTAGATAAAATTAAAATTGTTCAGGCAGATGGTACAGTCACGTATACTGATTTTGATGATAAAGCAGATATTATAAATGCAAATGGTAATTTGATTGGTAAAAAAGATCAGGATCAATTTATTGTCCAGCCAGAGAGCGAGATAACCGAAACCAGATATATAGAAATCTCTATCCCCAAAGGAAAATTGTTTCAACTCACATTATCCGACGGAACCAAAGTATGGTTAAATGCGGCTAGTAGTCTAAAATTTCCACAACATTTTACATCTACAAAAGAAAACAGAATGGTATATCTAAAAGGAGAAGCTTTTTTTGATGTTACCAAAAATAAAGCACAACCGTTTATCGTAAAAACAGAAACTATAGATGTAGAAGTTTTAGGAACCCAGTTTAATGTATCGTCTTATGCCGAAGATACCACCGTAAAAACAACTTTGGTAGAAGGTGCTGTAGTTGTTAATGATCAAAATGAGAATACAAACTCATTACAGCTAGTACCTAAAGATCAGGCAATTTTTAGCAAGGATAAAATGGTTATGCATAAACAAAAGGTAAATACATCATTATATACTTCCTGGATGGATAAAAAGATTATACTGCAAAACGAACCTTTTATAGATGCATTTAAAAGGATAGAACGCAGCTATGATGTTTCGATAACAAGCCATAACAACAAATTAAACAATACACGTTTTACAGGAGAATTTGATGTAGAGAATATCGAAGAAATCCTGAAAACATTTTCAGAAACTTTAAAATTTACATATGAAATAAAAGGTAAGGACATTATAATCAATCCGTAAAAAAAAGGAAGTGCTGCTACACTTCCCTTACTGATTCGATTATTATTTAACTGAGTACTTAACAATCAAACTTTTCAAAAATATGAAAAAAATGGGTAACCGTGCGCTATTTTCACACCTAGCGTGCCAATCAATTGTATTAAAAATGAAACTTACACTAGTTCTGTTTAGTTTTTCCATCTTTCAGATGATGGCAACTTCTGGCTTTTCACAAGGCAAAATAGAACTTGATTTCGAGGAAACACCATTATTAGAGGTTCTCGAAGAAATTAAAAGTCAAACATCATATAAGTTTTTTTACATTAATGATGAGGTAAATTTAAATCAAAGGGCTACAATTCAGGTTAATAAAGAAACTCTGGATAAAGTTCTTGAACTTTTGTTTGACAATACAGATATCTCATATTCTATTATCGGAAAACAAGTAATACTGAAAAAAACTCATCTACTCAATGAGCAGATAAAGCTACAACGTGAAATTAAGGGAAATGTCAAAGATTCTAATGGCAATCCATTACCAGGAGCAAATGTATTGGTAAAAGGAACCACGATCGGGGCCCAAACAGATTTTGACGGTAATTTTGCAATTAATGTATCAGGAGAAAACAATACTTTGATTGTTTCTTATATTGGTTTTGAAACTACAGAAGTAGATGTAACAGCTAAAGATTTTATAGAGATCGTATTAAAAGATGCAGCGGCACAATTAGATGATGTAATTCTTGTAGGGTCTAGGAATCCTAGTCGTACCGCTACAGAGACTGCCGTGCCAATTGATGTTATTGATATCACTCAGATGGCTACTCAGGGACCACAAACAACGATCAATGAAATTTTAAATTATGCAGCCCCTTCGTTTACATCACAAACCCAAACCGTTTCTGATGGGACAGATCATATCGATCCGGCTTCTTTACGTGGTTTAGGACCTGATCAGGTTTTGGTATTAATTAACGGAAAAAGAAGACATAATACTTCATTGGTTAATGTAAATGGTACAGTAGGAGCAGGTAGTGTAGGTACAGATATGAACGCAATTCCTACTGCTGCTATTCAAAGAATTGAAGTCTTACGAGATGGGGCTGCAGCTCAATATGGTTCTGATGCGATTGCTGGCGTGATTAATATTGTACTGAAAAAAGCAACCGGAAAATTAGATGTAACCCTTACCACCGGAGCTAATTTTAGTGAAAACTCTAATCAGTTTGATGGAGGCAGTGATGGCGAGAAAGTAAAACTGGAAGCAAATTACGGATTGGCATTAGGAGAAAATGGAGGATTTATCAATTTTACAGGATCACTCTCTACCAGAGAACCGGCATTACGTAATCGTGACTATCAAGGAGATATTTTTAAAGGATTTCATGGCGCAGAACGTGTTTTTGCTGCAGGAGGAGGAAATGTAGCAGAAATGACACTGGCAGATTATCAAACTGCTGCTCAAGGAATCACATACCTGGATCAGAGTGTTAAGGATCAGATTGCTGCTTTAGATGTAAATAATCCTGCAGATGTAGATACCTTCAGAGGATTATTGGATATCGATGTTGATGAGGCAGAATTGACAGCTCGTGGATTAACACGTTCAGATTTTAGATTTAAAGTAGGTACAGCTAAATTAAGAGAAGGAAAATTCTTTGCCAATATGTCTATCCCTCTAAGTGATGATGCCGAAATTTATAGTTTTGGTGGGATTAGCTACCGACAAGGGTTGGCATCTGGATTTTACAGAAGACCAGCACAAGGAGATGGTAGAGCTAATACACCAGCATTTCCCAATGGATTCTTACCTAATATAGGAACAGATATTGTTGATAAATCTATCGCCTTGGGAATTAAAGGTAAAATTAAAGATTGGAGTGTAGATTTCTCGAATACATATGGGATCAATACTTTTGACATCACTGTTGGTAATTCTAGTAATGGAACTTTGGGCGTTGCAACACCCAGAACCTTTGATGCAGGAGCATTAAGTTTTATGCAGAATACGACTAATCTGGATATTAGTAAGTTTCATGAAGATGTTTTTGAAGGATTTAATGTGGCAATGGGAGCAGAGTACAAAGTAGAAAACTACTCGATTACAGCAGGAGAAGAAGCTTCATATACCAGCTATGATATTAACGGAAACCCCGTAACCAGTACTACTCCCGATAATCAATTAGTTCGAAATAATTTTACGGGAGCTGTACTTGGTGGAGGTTCACAAGTATTTAGAGGATATGACCCGAATAACGAAACCGATAAATATAGAAATAGTATTGCCGGTTATATTGATCTCGAAGTTGATTTTACAAAGCAATGGTTAGTTAGTTTAGCAGGAAGATATGAGAATTACTCTGATTTTGGAGATACGTTTAACTATAAGCTAGCCACCCGATACAAGATATCGAATAATTTTTCGGTTCGAGGAGCCAATAGTACAGGATTTAGAGCACCATCATTACATCAGCAATTTTTTAGTAGAACCAGTACAGTATTTGTAGATAATCAACCTTTCGAACAAGGTACGTTTACCAATGATAGTAGAGCAGCAACTTTAATTGGGATTGCAAAATTAAAAGAAGAAACCTCTGATAGCTATAGTATTGGACTTACGGCAAAAATCCAGAATTTTACCATTACTGCAGATGCCTATCTAATTAATATAGACGATAGGATTGTATATAGCGGTAGTTTCGGGAATGGAGGAGATGCAGAGCTTACCCAGATATTTGAAGATGCAGGAGCTACCAGCGCACGTTTTTTTGTGAATGCAATTGATACCAAATCTCAAGGTATAGATGTTGTGGTTTCTCACAAAGCTAATTTTGGCGAAAATGCAACGCTAAAAAATGATTTGTCAGCAACCTTTGCCGAAACCGAAGTAGAGGAGATTAGAGTCCCTGCTAGAATCGCTAATGCGGGTCAGGGAGGAAACTTCTTTGATGCACAGGAAGAAGCTTTTTTAACGTTGGCGCAACCCAGAGCAAAGGTAAGTCTTACCAATGCATTATCTATCGGAAGATATAATGTGTTATTAAGGAACGTATTCTTTGGAGAAGTAACCGACCCAGATGATTTTAACGGAGACCCAAGAGTTGAAGGAACTGTGGTTAGTGATGATGCTGTTTATGGAGGAAAAATCGTAACCGATCTTTCCGTTTCTGCAAAGATTTTTGAAAATCTTAATGTCACCATAGGAGCCAATAATTTATTAGATATATATCCAGATGAAAATAGAGCAGGAGGAACTGCAGGGGATCAGTTTGTGTATTCCCGAAGAACATCACAATTTGGATATTCAGGAAGATTCTTATTTGCAAGAATTAATTTTAGCCTATAGTTGAGTTTGTATTATTAGTTTAATACAATAATAGACAGGGATACATGTATCCCTGTCTATCTTTTAAACAATCTAGTATAGTAGTATCTTATTTTTTAAAGTAATCCATAGGGTTTACTCTTTCTTTGTTTAATCGTACTTCGTAATGAAGATGAAATCCTGTTGATTTACCGGTACTTCCTACATACCCAATAACCTGACCTTTTTTAACTCTTTCACCATTTTTAATGTTGAAACCTTGTAAGTGCGCATACCAGGTTTCGTAACCATTTGCATGAGATATTACTATTAAATTGCCCCAGTCATCTTCTGAAGAAGTATTTGCAATCATACCGTCTGCTGTTGCTAAAACATGAACACCTTCTTTTGCTCTAATGTCAATACCTCCGTGAACTATTTTTTTCTTCTCAATAGGATGTGGAAAACTTTTGCCAAAAGATGCTGTGATATCATTAGTAGAACCATTTTTTACAGGAAAAATGGAAGGAGGATCTTTTTTGTGTATTTCAGTATTTATAGACGGTATACTAGTATAATCAAATTTAGCTTCTGGTTCATGTGCAGGTTTTGTAAAAGCCATTAGAAGAAAAAGAAGAACAGGAATTAGTACTGCATATCGTATAATGTTTGTTTTGGTAGAATGGTTTTTTGTGATCATGTCTATTCGTTTTTTGATAATTGATTGATTGAAATAACTATATAATTTGATAGATTGCTTTGCTGTTATGTTTTTAAATAAGAGTTCTAGATAATATGATTTTTTAATTTGTGTATTGATTACAGCCTGATCTGCCTGAAATTCGTGGACAGCTATAATTGATTTTTTGAAAAAATATACAAAAGGATTAAACCAGTGTAAAGCGATATAAATTTCAGTGAGAATTAAATCTATAGTATGTAGAGATTTACTATGAACTTTTTCATGATCAATGATGGGTTGTTCGTAATCATTTATTTTACTCTCCGGAATAAAAATCCAATTAAAAAAAGAAAATATTGCGGGTACATCTGCAATGATAAAATGGTAACCTTCTTTGATATAGGTTCTAGACTTTCTCTTTATAGCATATAATTGTATTATAGGTACCAACAATCGAATTATATATATTACAAAACCAATACAGTAAAATATCGATATATAATCAATGATATTCATGTTGCTCCCGGGAGCTATGATTTTGTCTTTATGATTCGTTGCCGTAAGATGATCAATTGATATGAATTCATCAAATCCAGAAATATTAATAGGATCTTTTTTAAACGGTAGCTCTACTTCACTCAAAACTGGAAGAATTAATGAAAGAGGTATTAAAATTAATAGTATAACCCTATTAACTTTATGAAAAGTTAGTTTTCGTAAAAACAAATAAAATACAATGTATAAAACCGAAAAACAGAAGCTTACTTCTAGTAAGTGTATTAAGTAATTATTCATTTTCTTTTTTTAGTTTGTCTATTTTTTCTTCAATTAATGACTTCATTTTTTCTAGTTCAGATAAGTTTAAATCTTCATCATTAGCAAAATGAAGTGCAAATTTGCTTATAGAGCCACTAAAAAAGTTACCAACTACGTGCTTAAAATGATTCTTAAAATATACCTCTTTCGACACCAAAGGGAAATATTCACGAACTCTGCCATATGAATTAAAGTTTATAAATTTTTTTGTGACCAAAGTTCTTATAACAGTTGATATCGTTGTATAGGCTGGTTTAGGTTCAGGAAACTCCTCAACTATATCTTTTAGGAATGCTTTTTCCAGTTTCCAGAGGTATTGCATTATTTGCTCTTCTGCTTTTGTTAAATCTCTCATATAGCAAATGTAACTATAATTTTAGTAATATTACTAAAATTATAGTTTTATTACTATTTTTATAGTAATAAAGTCCTGAAAACTACATGTAACAAGGGAAAAACTAGGAGTTATAAGATGTTTAGAATACTTATTACACTAATATTAAGATAGAAATTCGTAATTACCAGAAATTAATTGGCGTGTTTCAGAAGAACATCACAATTTGAATGTACCATAAGATTCTTACTTTACAAGGATCGATTTTAGCGTATAGTTGAGTTTGTATTATGATCTAATTTAAAATTGATAAAAATCTATTTATCCTTGCCTGTTTTTTTTAAATCATCATTATAACTGCAATAAGTGAGGCTGCACTAAATAATAAACAGAGTTTTGCGAAAAAATAATCATTGATCTTTATATTAGTTCTCATGGTTGGTCGGTTTTAAGGGTTGTACAAATGAAATGTGGAAAAACTATTTTTTTATAAGTGTAGCACATCTTTATCTATGAATGGCGTGACTACAGGCTCCGGGAAGACTTGATAAAAAATTAAGAACTACTCTAATGTTAAATCTGATTTTGGTTTTAAAAGGATTCATAATATATTTTTTTAGTGTTGAATATTTAATTGGTTATTGTTATGAGTTTAAATCATAACTTTATGATTCAAAGGTAATTAGAGTTATTATCTTTCCAAATACGTGGAAATACGTAATTTTTTATTGAAGTGTGTAAACTAAAAAGAAAGATTTTCTTGGGATTGGATATTTTGATCAGTTGAAAAAAAGAGTATGGGTAATTTTGAAGAATGTGATTTTCTAAGAAAGGAAGAATATCGTGTGTGTGCCATCTTTACAGACACACGTTATACAATTAATTGTGCCCAGAGCGGGAGTCGAACCCGCACGCCCTAATGGACACATGGCCCTCAACCATGCCTGTCTACCAGTTCCAGCACCTGGGCAGTATGAATACTACAATATAACATAAAACTAAAAAAGTATCGTAAAAATTACGATACTTTTTAGTGACCGGGCTGGGGCTCGAACCCAGGACCCTCTCCTTAAAAGGGAGATGCTCTACCAACTGAGCTACCAGGTCATTGATAATTTTATTATCAAATATTTTTAAGAACTGAATAAATAATAATTTACTATTTATTTACTGTGACCGGGCTGGGGCTTCCTTCGACTAGGCTCAGGATATACTTCTCGCCAACATCACTTCTAATTTTTTAAATAAACAATAGCTATTCTATAATTACTATTTATTTATTGTGACCGGGCTGGGGCTCGAACCCAGGACCCTCTCCTTAAAAGGGAGATGCTCTACCAACTGAGCTACCAGGTCATACATTCTTTTTTCCTTGAATGCGGGTGCAAATATACTATCATTAATTTATTTTTCAAGAAGAAATTCATATAAATTTGCGTTTTATTTAAAATGATGTTTTTTTTGAGCAATATCTATTTAATTTTTACGGTATGAATATAGTTTTAATAGGATATATGGGAAGCGGAAAATCCCTGGTAGGCAGAGATTTGGCGGCTAAAATGAAATTGAATTATCTGGATTTGGATGACTTTATAGAAAATCAAGAAAAAAAATCAATTAGAAAGATTTTTGACGATCAGGGGGAAATATATTTTAGAAAAAAAGAATCTTTATACCTTAAAGAGGTGTTAGAGACTTATAAAAACACCATTATTTCTCTTGGAGGAGGTACGCCTTGTTTTGCAGGTAATCTGGAAACTATAGCAAATAATGAAAATACAAAAAGTATATATCTACAAACTTCATTAGATGAATTAACAAAAAGGTTATTTGCAGAACGAGACAAACGACCATTGATTTCTCATATTACTTCATCAAACGAACTTAAAGATTTTGTTCGTAAACATTTGTTTGAGCGATCGTTTTACTATAATCAAGCTGATTACAAAGTAATCACTGATCAAAAAAGTGAGAATCAAATAAGTAAAGAAATTAAAACTTTTTTATTTTAGAATAGCGAGATCCTCATCCCCAAATTTAACAATGATATGCTCATGTAAAGAGGTAGATAAAGAGATTCCTTTAAAATCAGCCTTAATTGGGTATTTCTTATGATTTCGATTAACCAAAACTGCAGTCTTAAATCTGGTAAGAGGAACATCAAGAAAATGTTTTACACCATAAATAAGAGCAGTACCCGAATTAAGTACATCATCTGCAAGAATTATAGGCTTGTTTTGATACTCAGTCGCTTCTATCGAAGTTTTAACGGTATTGTGAGGGGATTTTTTATTCATGGTAACCTCACATAACGTCACTTTTAGGTTAGAGATGCTTTCTAATATAACTTTTAACCGTTGGGCAAATATATATCCGTTTTCTGCTATTCCTGCAATTACAATCTCTTTTTCATCAACATTAGATTCATAAATCTGATAAGCAATACGTTTTATTTTGTGTTGTATTTGTTCGTGAGTAAGAATTATATTGTTGTCGGTTTGCATACTTCAGAATTGTTGATTGCTATTTATAATGGTATAAATAAACTATTACTAATGATTTTCTTAATTATAAATAGAGTTTTATAAAAATTTATAATGGGTTTTCAAATATAAAAAAGAGTTCGTTACCCATACGTGGTTCTATAGAATTATAACAGTTTTCTAATGTTTTTATAGTAAAAGATTGAGAAAATAAGAGTTCATACTCTTTTTTATTCCCTCCGAAGGGAGGTCCATCATGTTCAAATTCTTTATCAAATAGGAGTCCTACAAGTTTTCCTTTTTTAGAAAGAAGGCTTGAGACCTTATTAATATAGTCCTGGCGTCGTTTAGGTGGTAATGCGCAAAAAAAAGTTTGTTCTATAATCAAATCAAATTTGTCCTGATAACTGAAAAAATCGCCACATATTAATTTTTCTGAAGGAAACTTGGGTAGTCGTCGTTTAAAACTTTGTAGTACATCTTCAACAAGATCTAATATATAAATATTCTTAAACCCTTGATTAAATAAGTATTCTGCTTCGTAGGCATTGCCACAACCTGGAATAAGTATTTTAAGATCACGATCGGTTAACTGATCAAAATAATTGATGATAGGAGGAGATGCAAAACCAATATCCCATCCTGTTTGTTTATTTTGATAGCGATATTTCCAATATTCTTTATCCGAGATCATTCTTCACTATCATTTACTTCACCATCAGAATACCAATTATCGATATCTCTTCGATCTTTTTTGGTAGGTCTTCCGGCACCTTTTTTTCGGTAATAATCTTTAGAATATTTTAAAAGATCTAATTTTTGCAACGATTCCTTTGGAGTGGTGTCTTTACGATAGATATCGACGAGTTTGGCTCCAATTCGATTATCTGGTGTATCGAGTACCACAAGTTCATAATTAATTTGATTTTTACGAACAGTTATTTTATCCATAGGATAGACATCTCTAGAAGGTTTGATGATATCTCCGTTAACACGAATTTTACCATCTTTGCACGCTTTTGTAGCAATACTTCGAGTTTTAAAGTATCGAATACACCATAAATATTTGTCAACTCGCATAAAAAATAATTAAAATGCGTTTTTATATTAAATAATTGTGAAACAAAAGTACAAGAAAATCGTATCTTGCGCCTTCAAAAAAGTAAATACATGAATGTAATAAAATATAGTTGTGCCATTGTGCTGGCTTTGGTGGTTTTATATGCTTGTAAAAAAGACGATGATGATAATGGTGGCACTGTCACTCCTCCTAAGGATAGAGGGGAGCAACAAATAATAGATGATGCTGCGCTTCAGGATTATTTAAGAACACATTTTTATACTATGGAGGATGTGCTTATAAATGATGATACTACTGTCGAGTATCAAGTAGTAAACTTTGATACCATAGCTACACCTAATGAGAATGAACAATCAATTTTGGATTCTCCTCTTTTAGCAACTAAAAAAATTACGAGAAACGATGTTGAATATACATTGTATATTTTAAACTTTAACAAAGGAGAGGGTACACATCAGCCAACTTTTGCAGATTCTACTCTGGTAACCTATAGAGTGAAATTATTAGATACCGATGATAAAGTATTTGATAGTGCACTAAATCCTGTATGGTTTGATTTAGTGTCTGTTGTAGAGGGTTTTAGAGAATCATTGGTGGATTATAAAGGAGCCTCGAGTTTTGTTGAGAATAGTGATGGTACAGTTACGTATACAGGTTATGGAGACCTGGTTGTGTTCATGCCCTCTGGTTTAGCTTATTTTAATGAAAAAAGGGGTGATATTCCTGCATATTCTCCATTAATTTTTAATATTCAATTGTATAAGGTAAATCAAGCTGATCATGATAGAGATGGTTTGCCATCTTATTTAGAAGATATAGATGGTGATCGCTTGGTATTAGATGCAGATGATAATACAGATGGAAATAATGCACCAAATTATGTAGATAATGATGATGATGGAGACGGTACATTAACTAAAGATGAGATAACTGTTAATGATAGTAATAATGATGGGTTTATTACCTTGGATGAAATTACATTTTATGATGATGATGGTGATGGCATAAAAAATCATTTGGATGCCGATGATAGGGATTTAAAAAACGAATAAAAAAAACTCCGATTTTTCAATCGGAGTTTTTTTATAACAAAGTTCTACCGCATATCTGGGTTTAAATCTATAAGTCCAGAGAAAGACCTATAATGAGCTGATTCGGTCTAGAATCTACTCGTATACTCTTATCTATAGATTCTGCAGTGTTTTTACTAAGCCCACGTTCATAGCGTATATCTGCTGTAAGTCTGCCAAATTGTATGCCTGCTCCAAATTGTATCCCAACAGTAAACTCATTTTTAACATCACCAAGTCGTACATCCTCTAGGTCTGTTTCTACAATGTACTGCAATGCCGGGCCTCCAAAAACATGTATTGGTCCCAAAACAGAAATCCCCAAAAGAATAGGTAAATCTAATTTTTTTATCGTGTAATCAAGCTCTGTATTTGTAAGCTTGTAGGAACTGTTGTTCACGGTGTATTGTAATTCTGGTTTGAGATAAATATTATCAGTTAGTTTTCCTCTTAAAAACACCCCTAGATGATACCCAACCCGATCATCTGCTGTTGTTCTTGTAACATCGGTAATTTCAATTTTGCCATTATCTCCATAATTAAGCCCTCCTTTTACTCCAAAAGTTACTCTTTTTTCCTGGGCAAGTATGGCACAAGAAGTAAATAGCATAAAAAAAATAAACACATTTTTCATTATAAAATAATTTTTGCTTCAATCAGGATATTTAATAGAGTTTCATTACCAAGGTTCAAAATGCAATACAACCTGATGTTTTTATAGTTTTTGCAAGGTACTCACTACGTTTACACTAAAAAACATAGCATAATGTCATCAGGATTTAAAGCTACTTCAAACTGTAATAGATGATCTATTATATAATCCAGATTTAAAGATTAATAAATAATTTGAGTGATTTTGGTATAAAGGCTAGTCTATAAAGAACGAATGTCTTTATGTTTTATTTTTTGTAGAAACAAAAAACCTTCTGAAATAAATCAGAAGGTTTTCTTAATATTTAAAAAATACTATTATTTTCTTTTTATGACTTTTAACACGGCTTTGTTTATAGCTTCTGCATTTAAGCCATATTTTTCCATTAACTGATCTGGTGTTCCACTTTCTCCAAAAGTATCATTTGTTGCAATAAATTCTTGAGGAACAGGATTGTGTTGTGTTAAAACTCTTGAAACGCTTTCTCCTAAACCACCTAAAAAATTATGTTCTTCAGCAGTAACAAGACACCCTGTTTTCTTTACCGAATTTAGGATTGCTTCGTCATCAAGAGGTTTTATCGTATGTATATTAATGACTTCTGCGCTGATTCCTTGTTGGTGTAGTGATTCTGCTGCTTGTAAAGCTTCCCATACCAAATGGCCGGTAGCAACTATGGTAACATCAGTTCCTTCTTGTAGTAACACTGCTTTTCCGATTTCGAAGTTTTGATCTTCTGGGGTGAAATTGGCAACTTTTGGTCTTCCAAATCTTAAATAAACAGGGCCTTGGTAATCTGCAATTGCTATGGTAGCAGCTTTAGTTTGATTGTAATCACATGTATTGATTACTGTCATTCCTGGTAGCATTTTCATAAGACCAATATCTTCCAGAATTTGGTGTGTTGCTCCATCTTCTCCTAGTGTTAAACCAGCATGTGAAGCACAAATTTTCACATTTTTATCACTATACGCTATAGATTGACGAATTTGATCATAAACACGTCCTGTAGAGAAATTCGCAAACGTTCCTGTAAAAGGGATTTTACCGCCGATAGTTAATCCTGCAGCGATTCCCATCATATTTGCTTCAGCAATACCAATCTGGAAAAAACGCTCTGGATGATTCGCAATAAAAGCATCCATTTTTAAAGAACCGATCAAATCAGCACATAATGCCACTACATTTTCATTAGTCTTACCTAATTCTTCTAAACCGGCTCCAAAACCAGAACGAGTATCTTTTTTTCCTGTGTCTATATATTTTTTCATTCTGTTATTTTATAACTAAAGTTAATATCTAAAGTTTTGGGATTATTATCTGTTTTTACTGCCTTAATCAAAGTTTTATTTTTATTGGCAAGATATAATATAACCCCATTTATTTTTGGTGTTTTAATATCTTCTGATATGTTAGAACCCGACATCATTTTGTAAATTGAATTCAAAAGTATAGAATTGTTAAATTTCATATCTTTTGAACAGACAATTTTAATTTTTTCCTCTGGTTCATTATCAGGATACAATTGGTGAATATTGTAATCTTTATTTTCAATTTGAATGTAATCTTCTGTTTTTTCAAAAATAAATTGTGTTGTACCATCAAATGGAGATTTATCTTTTACAGAAGGGATAAAATCATTAACATTCATTTTCATAAAGAATTCATTTTTATCAAAAGTCATTAGAAAATAGACAAACTGTTTTTGGGTATCAAAAACAATATGCATTTCAGAATTTTTAATATCGGTATTTCGATTTCTAAATACTGACCTTTGAAAACTTTCTACCAGAGCATCAGAGTCGGTGTACAAATAATCACCATTTTTACTAAATCCTATAGTAATAGTATCTTTCTTATTTTTAGTTTCAATTTCATAATCAACAAAATAATCGATTACTATTTTTTGGCTAAAAGAAGAAACAGATGTTGATACAAAGAATACAAAGAATGCTAGTTTAACTATTTTCATTTTATGATCTTTAATAATCTCCCAGAGTCTCAGGATTTTGTGCTAATCCAATTTCTAGTTGTTCATCGTTAGGAGCTTTACCGTGCCATGCATGTGTATGCATCATAAAATCGACTCCATTACCCATTACAGTATGCATTAGTATACATACGGGTTTTCCTTTACCTGTTCTGCTTTTTGCTTCTTTTAAGCCTTCAATAACTGCAGAAATATTGTTGCCGTCCTTAATTTCCATAACATCCCAGCCAAAAGCTTCAAATTTTGCTTTTAGGTCTCCTAGTGGAAGAACATCATCTGTAGCACCATCTATTTGTTTACCATTATAATCGATGGTAGCAATAAGATTATCTACTTTTTTTCCGGAAGCATACATAGCTGCTTCCCAAATTTGTCCTTCCTGAAGCTCTCCATCACCATGAAGACTGTATACCAGGTGAGAATCATTATTTAACTTTTTTGCTTGTGCAGCACCCAAGGCTACAGACATCCCTTGTCCCAATGATCCAGAAGCAATACGAATACCAGGAAGCCCTTCATGAGTTGTTGGGTGTCCTTGCAATCTACTGTTAATTAGCCTAAAGGTGTTTAGCTCTTCTACAGGGAAATACCCACTTCGCGCTAATACACTATAATAGACTGGCGAAATATGACCATTAGATAAGAAGAAGATATCTTCATCGATACCATCCATATCAAAATCATCTTTTCGATCTAAAACTTCTTGAAACAGGGCAACAAAAAATTCTGTACAGCCCAAAGATCCTCCTGGATGACCAGAATTTACTTTGTGTACTTGTCGTAAAATATCTCTACGTACTTGTGTTGCAAAATCCTCTAATTGTTTTGTTTTTGGCATTATATTGCTGATTTCTTGATAATAAAGCTTCAAAAGTACTGGTTTTGTATGCGGTGACAAAATGTATAGACTGCTTTTAATTAAGAAACTAATGTTAATAACAAAAAGTTTTAGAAAACCTAAATTGATCAATGTGATTTTAGTTAGCTATCTTTGCGCTCCACCAAACAGGAATTATGCAATTTGACCTTTTGTCCAAAGACTCTCTAAGTAAAGCGAGAGCAGGTAAAATAAGTACAGATCACGGTGTTATAAAAACTCCGATTTTTATGCCGGTAGGAACAGTTGCTACCGTAAAAGGAGTACACCAAAGAGAATTAAAAAATGATATTAATCCCGATATTATTTTAGGAAATACATACCATTTATATCTAAGGCCTCAGACTCCTATTTTAGAAAAAGCAGGAGGGTTACATAAATTTATGAACTGGGACCGAAATATCCTTACCGATAGTGGAGGTTACCAGGTGTATTCTTTATCTGCTAATCGTAAAATAAAAGAAGAAGGCGTAAAGTTTAAATCTCATATCGATGGATCATATCATGTGTTTACCCCAGAGAATGTGATGGAGATCCAACGAACCATTGGAGCCGATATCATAATGGCATTTGATGAGTGTACACCTTATCCTTGTGATTATCGATATGCAAAAAGAAGTATGCATATGACTCACAGATGGTTAGATCGTTGTATGCAACATTTAGAAAAAATTCCGGTTAAATATGGATATGATCAGGCTTTTTTTCCAATAGTACAAGGAAGTACCTATAAGGATCTTAGAAAACAATCGGCAGAATATATTGCGAATGCTGGAGCTGTTGGTAATGCAATTGGAGGATTGTCTGTAGGAGAACCGGCAGAAGAAATGTATGCGATGACAGAAGTAGTAACAGATATTTTGCCAGAAGATAAACCAAGATATTTAATGGGAGTAGGAACACCTATTAATATTTTAGAAAATATTGCCCTTGGTGTAGATATGTTTGATTGTGTAATGCCTACACGTAATGCACGTAATGGGATGTTGTTTACAGCACATGGAACTATTAATATAAAAAATAAGAAATGGGAAGATGATTTTTCACCAATAGATGAAATGGCTATCACTTTTGTAGATACCGAGTATTCTAAGGCGTATTTAAGACATCTTTTTTCGGTAAATGAATTATTAGGAAAACAAATAGCAACAATACATAATTTAGGTTTTTATTTGTGGTTGGTTCGCGAAGCTAGAAAACATATCTTAGCCGGTGATTTTAATTCCTGGAAAAATATAATGGTTAAACAAATGGATAAAAGATTATAGATTGAAAATACTAGACTGGTACATACTTAAAAGATATCTGGGGACATTTTTTACAATGATTCTGCTTTTTATCCCTATAGGAATAATAGTAGATCTTTCAGAAAAAATTGATAATATGCTAGAACATCAGGTTCCTCTTGATGCTGTTGTTGGATATTACCTCGACTTTACTGTTTATTTTGCCAATTTACTATTTCCTCTTTTTGTATTCTTATCTGTGATTTGGTTTACCTCTAAGCTTGCTAATAAAACAGAAATTATAGCTTTTTTAAGCTCTGGGGTTTCATTCTGGAGATTTCTTAGACCCTATATGATAGGTGCGGTTATCATTTGTTTCGGTGCATTAGCTATGGGATTGTTTTTGGCTCCAAAAGCTAGTCAAGGATTTAATGAATTTAAATACTCTTACCTTAAAAAAGGTAAAAAAGTACAAGAAACTAAAAACGTATACCGACAACTTAATGATAGTATGTTTTTGTACGCAAATAACTTTAAACCTTTAGAGAAATCTGCTACTAATTTTACAATAGAATATTTTGACGGTAATAGATTAAAGATAAAAATATCTGCAAGAAGAATTGTATTTAAAGATAGTATTTATGAATTGAGAGATTATGTAAAACGAACTGTATTAGAAAATAAAGATATCATTGAAAAAGCTACAACTAAGGATACTGTCTTGCCTTTTAATATAGATGAATTTACCCCGGTTACGTATGTGGCAGAAACTCTTAACTATACAGAGTTAAGTAAGTTTATCAAAAAAGAAAGTAAAAGAGGGTCATCTGATATCAATAGATATAAAGTTGTAGCGTATAAAAGGTGGAGTATACCAGTATCTGCATTTATTCTTACCATTATTGGCGTAGCCGTTTCTTCTATGAAAAGAAGAGGAGGGATGGGGGTTAATCTGGCTGTTGGTATTTCATTAGCATTTGTTTTTATCTTTTTTGATAAAGTATTAGGTACATTGGCCAATCAATCTGATTTTCCACCAATTGTTGCTGTATGGTTTCCTAATATATCTTTTGGAATCTTAGCCATTTATCTTTTATATAATGCCAAACGCTAAACTTTTTAATTACCTTCATTTACATTTTATAGTATTTATATGGGGGTTTACAGCTATTCTTGGAGAATTGATATCTATCGAAGCACTACCACTGGTTTGGTATAGGATGCTTCTGGCTTCGGTGTTTATTTATGTTTACATTTATTTCAAAAAATTACCATTAACGGTTTCCAGAAAATTATTTTTTACACTTTTTTTAGCGGGAATTGTCATAGCATTACACTGGATTACTTTTTTTGCAGCAATCAAAGTTTCTAACGTATCTATAACACTATCCATGATGTCTACAGGAGCTTTTTTTACTTCAATTTTAGAGCCTATTTTTTATAAAAGAAAGGTAATATGGTATGAAATTCTTTTCGGACTTTTAGTCATTACAGGATTGTATATTATTTTTAAAGTTGAAGGAGATTACTTTATAGGTATTGTTTATGCATTGTGTTCTGCTTTTTTATCTTCGGTTTTTTCTCTAATAAATGGAAAAGTAGCACAGCAATACAACCCATCGGTAATTTCTTTTTATGAACTATTAAGTGGTGTGGGGGTTGTAACTGTATATTTATTAGGAATAACAATATTTGGTGCAACAACCGAAGGATTTACAGTTTCGTTTTTTCAATTATCAACCTCGGATTGGATGTTTATGTTGTTATTAGCGTCGGTGTGTACAGCTTATGCTTTTATAGGCTCTGTACAGGTAATGAAATATTTAACTCCGTATACAGTAATGTTAACAACAAACTTAGAACCTGTATATGGGATACTATTAGCGTTCTTAATTTTTGGAGAAGCAGAAAAGATGAATCCCCAATTCTACTACGGTGCGGCGATTATTCTGGGTACAGTTGTTTTAAATGGAATATTTAAAAATGCTAAAAAAAGAAAAAGAGAGGGAACTTTGCATAACATTACGAAGTAAAGTTTTTATATTTGTCGGCTAACCCTAGTTAATATAAAATATATTCTTGATATGGAATATTTAGAATTTGAACTCCCCATTAAGGAACTCGAAGAACAATTTGAGAAGGCTTGCGCCATCGGTGAAGAGAGCGAAGTTGATGTTACTGATACGTGTAAGCAAATTGAAAAAAAACTAAAAGAAACTAAAAAAGAAATATATAAAAACCTTACGCCGTGGCAACGAGTTCAGCTGTCAAGGCACCCTTCTAGGCCATATACATTAGATTATATAGATGCCATCTGTGGTGAATCCTTTTTAGAACTACATGGTGATCGAAATGTAAAGGATGATAAAGCCATGATTGGTGGTTTAGGAAAAATTGGAGACCAGAGTTTTATGTTTGTTGGTCAACAAAAAGGATACAATACCAAGACCCGACAATACCGTAATTTTGGAATGGCAAATCCAGAAGGGTATCGTAAAGCACTACGTTTAATGAAAAGTGCAGAAAAATTTAATATTCCGGTGGTTACTTTTATTGATACTCCTGGTGCTTATCCTGGATTAGAAGCAGAAGAACGTGGCCAAGGAGAGGCAATTGCTCGTAATATACTAGAAATGACTCGTCTTAAAGTACCAGTTATTGTAGTGATTATAGGAGAAGGAGCCAGTGGAGGAGCATTAGGAATAGGAGTAGGAAATAAAGTGTTGATGCTCGAAAACGCATGGTATTCTGTAATTTCTCCAGAAAATTGCTCTTCTATTTTATGGAGAAGCTGGGATCAGAAAGAACAAGCTGCAGAAGCTTTAAAGCTTACAGCCAAAGATAGTGTTAAACTTAAGGTGGTTGATGAAATCATTAAAGAACCACTTGGTGGTGCACATAGTGATCGAGAAACAACCTTTAAAACAGTACGGGATAAAATATTAGCATCTTTTGAAGAATTAAAAAACTTATCACCAGAAGAATTGGTTGAAAAGCGAATGGAAAAATATGCAAATATGGGAGTCTTCAAAGACTAATCCCTAAAGGAATCACTTACTACCTGAATCTGAAGTTGTAAGCTTCAGATTTTTTTATGCTTATTAACAATAAATTTAAGTTATTAACAGTTCATTTGTTGAAGACTAGTGGACATTCGTATCTTTGTATTTAGGTACATCTTTTTACAATTTTTTTACATTCGTAGTCATGGAAAAAGTACAGCAAGCTAAGCAAATAAATTACGATCGGGGGAACGTAATTTCGCTTGAAAAAGGAAAAATACCTCCTCAAGCACTTGATTTAGAGGAAGTTGTTCTTGGGGCAATGATGATTGATAAGAAAGGGGTCGACGAAATTATAGATATACTAAATCCCGATGTTTTTTATAAAGAAGCACATCAATACATCTTTGAAGCAATATACAAGCTATTCGAAAACTCTGAGCCAATAGACTTATTAACGGTTTCTAGCCAATTAAAGAAGGATTCGAAATTAGAATTAGCCGGAGGGGATTATTATTTGGTACAATTAACCCAAAAAGTAGCCTCCTCTGCACATATTGAGTTTCACGCCAGAATAATTCTTCAGAAATATATACAGCGAAGTTTGATTAAAATTTCGAATGAAATTATTGAAGAATCTTACGATGAGACTACAGACGTTTTTGACCTTCTCGATATGGCAGAATCCAGATTGTATGAGGTAACACAAGGAAATATAAAACGTTCTACAGAGACCGCACAAAATCTGGTTATACAGGCAAAGAAAAAAATACAGGAAATTTCAAACAAAGAAGGATTAAGTGGAATCCCGTCTGGCTTTGATAAGCTAGATAAATTAACTTCGGGTTGGCAGCCAAGTGATTTAATCATTGTGGCTGCCCGTCCGGGTATGGGAAAAACAGCATTAACCCTTTCTATGGCCAGAAATATGGCTGTAGGACAGAATATTCCCGTAGCATTCTTCTCATTAGAGATGTCTTCGGTACAGCTCATTACACGTTTAATATCTTCTGAAACTGGTCTCTCTTCAGAAAAATTACGTACCGGTAAGTTAGAAAAACACGAATGGGAACAGCTTAATGTAAAAGTAAAAGATCTTGAAAAAGCACCATTGTTTATCGATGATACTCCATCTCTTTCAATTTTTGACCTTAGGGCAAAAGCACGTCGTCTTTCATCTCAGCATGGTATAAAAATGATCGTTATTGATTATTTGCAGCTAATGACCGCAGGAGGTACCGGGAAAAACGGAAATAGGGAACAAGAAATTTCTACAATTTCTCGTAACCTGAAAGCTCTGGCAAAAGAATTAAGTGTACCAGTAATTGCATTATCGCAGTTATCAAGGGCGGTAGAAACTCGTGGAGGAAGTAAAAGACCACTGCTTAGTGACCTTCGTGAATCTGGAGCAATAGAGCAGGATGCAGATATTGTATCTTTTATCTACAGACCAGAATATTATAAGATTGATGAGTGGGATGATGAAGAAAGATCACCTACTCAAGGACAAGGAGAATTCATAGTTGCAAAGCACCGTAATGGTGGTTTAGAAAATATTAGGTTAAAATTTATTGGTCACTTAGGTAAATTTGATAACTTAGATGATTTTAGCACTCCTTTTGAATTTCATTCTAAAATGAATGATGGTAGTGAAGATGAACCGCTTAGTACAAGTCATCTTCCTAGTGCAGATGAAGCCTTTGGGAGTAGCATAAATGACTCTAGCGATGATGATGAAGTACCTTTCTAAAATAATACAGATATTGAAATCTTTCTTACTACATCAAAGATGGTTTCGATCTGGTATAGTTATGTTGGTTTTTTTATTTGCATTTCAATCTTATGCATCTTATGTGTTAATTCCGATGGATGCAGATGGCCAGCAAAATCACCTGAAAGCCTATGGGATTACATACTGGACATTAAGTAAAGATCTAAAAGTAAAATGGCTGTTAAACTACAGAGGAGGATCTTTTTTATTACCAGATACAGAATATATTAGAAAAGAATGCACCATTAGAGGGGTTTCGTACGAGGTACTTAGCGATGCAGAAACTAATGAGATTTTAGAAGAAATTAGTAGTCCTTCACAGAATATGGAAGCCGTAGTGTTAGAAAAAGCACCAAAAATAGCAGTATATTCTCCTAAAGGGAATCAACCTTGGGATGATGCGGTTACAATGGTATTAACATTTGCAGAAATTCCTTATAAAACCATTTATGATAAAGAAGTTCTTGAAGATAACCTGATCTTATATGATTGGCTGCATTTGCATCACGAAGATTTTACAGGACAATATGGTAAATTTTATGCTTCGTATAGAGCTGCTCCATGGTATATTAGAGAAAAAGCCGCTGCAGAAAAACTAGCTAATGAACTTGGGTACTCAAAAGTTTCACAAGAGAAACTGGCGGTGGCCTTAAAAATTAGAGACTATGTTGTTGGTGGAGGATTTATGTTTGCTATGTGCAGTGCTACTGATAGTTTTGAGATTGCCATAGCAGCAGAAGGAGTTGATATTTGCGAACCTATGTTTGATGGAGACCCTAGTGAACCAGGATACCAGTCCAAAATAGACTATAATAAAACTTTTGCGTTTAAAAACTTTACATTAGAACGTAGCCCAAATGTATATGAGTTTTCTTCAATCGATATGACCAGAAAGCGTCGTATCCCTAAAACAACAGATTATTTTACCCTGATGGATTTCTCTGCAAAATGGGATCCTATCCCAACTATGCTTTGTCAAAATCATACAGCTTTGGTTAAAGGATTTATGGGACAAACTACAGCATATAATCCTAATGAAATTAAGTCTAATGTATTAGTGTTGGGTGAAAATAAAACCAATTCAGAAGCTCGTTATATACATGGGATTAAAGGAAAAGGATTCTTTACATTTTACGGAGGGCACGATCCCGAAGATTATACACATAGGGTGGGTGACCCAAAGACAGAGCTAGAACTACATCCTAACTCACCAGGATATCGACTAATTCTAAACAACGTACTCTTTCCGGCTGCAAAAAAGAAAAAGCAGAAAACTTAATAGCAATATTGTACTCCTAATCACGGTTTACAGGGATAAATTTACATATTACTTTTTATAATTTTGTTTTTGATTCATGATAAGATGAAGCAGACATAAATAAAATGATAAAAAAAGTATTAATGATATTAGCCGCGATTATTCTATTACTAATTACACTGGGTATTTATGGAGTGTATCGTTTTTTAAATCCATTTGGGGAATTAGTAAATAAAGAGAAATCAGAATCTTACTTTTATACACGAGATGGTGATAAAATTATACACAGTCCCATGGGAAATTGGTTTTCATTAGGTAAGACCGAAATGAATGTCGATTTTGATACTTTTCAAGTTTTAGGAAGAGCATATGCAAAAGATCAAAACTATGCATATTATGAAGCAAAACCCCTTGATTTTGATATCGATATTCCTTCTTTTACTGTTAAGTTTGATTACAATATTCCAATGGATAAAAACCATGTATACATTTTGTATGATCGATATGATTTAGAAGATGGAGGAGGTTTTAAAATTTTAGAAGATGCAGACCCGGCTACGTATGTACAGTTAAATTTTAGTTTTGCAAAAGACAAGAATTACATATTTAGGGATAATGAAAAGCTAACAGAAGTAGACTATTCATCTTTTGAAATACTTAATGAAGAGTTTTGTAAGGATAACAAAGGGGTGTACTATTACTTATATCATGAACCCTTGCGCAAAATTGAAACGAATCTATCAGAAGTAACTGTATTAAATCAATATTGTATTCGTGATGATAAATATGTATACCTTCATACCAGTAGAAGAAATGGAGAAAGCGTTGATGAGGTAGTTAGTATTCCTTTTGAGAATGCTGAAAGAATAACGTTTTTCAACAATAATAAAATAATCAAAATAGATAATACGATCTATTATGAAACAACACCCTTAAAAGAAGCAGATGCCGATACTTTTGAAGAAGTCGAATATGGATACACAAAAGATATCAATCATGTTTTTTTTCTTGGAGAAATTGTTAAAGGTGCAGATCCTAAAACTTTTAGATATAATAGTAGAAACTATACTTTTTCAGACAAAAATCATATTTATGAATCGGGAGAAATTTTAAAAAAATCAAAAAGCTGGTGATACAGTAGTGTAAGGTAATTTAAGTACAACGACTACATTGTCTAGAATTAACTTATTTAACAAATTGAACTCATGAAAAATCTTATCCTAGTATCACTTTTGATTACAACTATTATTTCCTGTAAACAAGAAGTAAAACCAGAAAAAGAAATCAAGGTTCGCGAAGAACAAAAAGAAGAGATTATACCAGATAGATCAGGAGATTTCCCCGAAGATATTACTACTGTTTTTAAAGCTCATGGAGGTATTAACACGTTTGATCAAATGAATAGTATGACTTTTGAGATAGCTAAACCTGAAGGAAATGAGAAACATACTATAGATCTAAAAACTCGACATGCACGAGTAGAAACAGACAAATTTGTTTTGGGGTTTGATGGTAAAGAAGCCTGGTTAGAACAAGATTCTACTTATTTTAAAGGAAATCCTCGTTTCTACCATAATTTGATGTTCTATTTTTATGCAATGCCTTTTGTTTTGGGTGATGACGGAATTTCATATCAAAAGGTAGATGATCTTAACGTAGATGACGTTTCGTACGCTGGTTATAAAATATCTTACGGAGATGGTGTAGGAGATTCACCTAAAGACAATTATTTCCTTTATTATGATAAAGTATCTGGAAAGATGAAATTCCTGGGGTATACGGTTACATTTTTTAGTAAAGAATCCAGCGAAAAAATAAGTCTGATAGAATATACTACCTGGAATGATGTAAATGGAATATTACTTCCTGCAACTCTTAAATGGAGAGCGTATAAAGATGGTGTAGTAGGAGAGGTTAAAAGCGAAATAAATTTTGTAAATGCTAAAATAAATAAGAAAAAAGTTTCTGGTTCATTATTCAAAAAAACTGTTATTGAAGAAAGTAAGACTTTGTAGATAATGTATGTTGTAATGCCAGAAAACTTAATTGAAAATAAGTTTTAAAAATCAAATAAGATTAAGAGAATATGACATTACATTTCAGGTTCATTACTATAATTTTAGTTTTAACTTTTGGTACAAATAATTTTGTTCAGGCACAGGAAATACCAAATACGGCCAAATTACCTGATACTTCATCTTGGGAATCTGTGAGGAGGCAAATTAAAATGGAGACCCGTTTTATCAAGAGATGGCCTGATGCCGAGCATTATTATAAAAGAGGTAAATATAAAGCAGTAATGCATGAGTGGAAATCAGCATTATCAGATTTGGATAAATCAATTGAGTTTAACCCTAATGTAATGATTTCATATTATATTAGAGGGGGTGTGAAAGAAAGATTAGATGATTTAGAAGGATCGAGAGATGATTTTTCAAAAGTTATCGAACTAAGACCAGATTTTAAAATGGCTTGGTTAGATAGAGCCCAGATTTATACAAAACTTAAAAATTTTGATGCTGCAAAAGAAGATTTGGATATGGCTCTAAAATTGTACCCAAATTGGAGTCTCGCTTTCTTTCGATTTGGTAATTTATATAGTGATAAAAAAGACTACGATAAGGCAATAATATATTACGAAAAATGTATAGAAATTAACAAAGGTTCATATATGGCATATAATAATTTGGGAGATATATATTATAAGAAAAGGAACTATGACAAAGCAATTTTTTATACTTCTGAAGCAATAATGCTTTTTCCTGACTATGTAAAAGCTTTAAAAACAAGAGTAGGAGCAAAAATGGCTAAAGGAGATACAGATTTCTGTGAAGACATTAAAAAGTTGGTAAAATTAGGGGATATAGAATCGATAGCAATTATTGATAAATATTGCCCAAATTGATTTATAAAGTAATATTACCTTAATGACAATTGTATTTTTAGCCTATATAGGGTGCAGGTTTTTTTAAAGAAGTAACGCCTTTTTAACTAAAAAGGCGTTACTTCTTTAAAAGGATTATTTAAAACTATTATTTAGTGTATTTTTCACTATACCGTTTCCATAACTTAGTCTGATGGCTTTCTAAGCTAATATCGCGCCCTTGGATAAAAGCTTTCTCTAATTGATTTGTGCGCATATCCAGGGCATCGCCTATACTTATAAATAAAGTAGCATCTTTACCAACTTCAAGAGTTCCGGTGTTATTATCTATACCTAAAATTTTAGCACTATTACCAGTAATGAGCTGTAAAGCCTTTTCTTTATCTAACCCATGTGCAGCAACAGTCCCTGCCTGAAATGGTAAATTACGGGCATTAGCGCGCTCCATTTGCCCGCTATTCTGTAATGCAACCAGCACTCCAGCATCCATCAATAATTTTGCATTTTTATAGGGTAAATCATAATCTTCATCTTCTTGTCTGGGAGTAGAGTGTGTTCTTGTAGTTAATACAGGGATATTGTTTTGTTTTAGCTGTGCTGCAACTTTATAAGCTTCATAGGCACCTACTAAAACTATTTTCTTGATATTATTTTCTTTAGAAAAATTAAGTACATCCAAAATTTCTTTTTCGGTATTTACATGTATAAACAAAGTCTTTGATCCGTCAAAAATGCCTTTCATTGCAAGATGAGGAAGGTTTCCTGTTGTTGTATTTGATTTAATAGAAGCTTTGGATTGATGAATAAAATCTACCAATTCTGTTATTTGTTCTACATATTTTTTATTGGGTTTATACCCTGGTTCTTCACCAAGCCACCAACGACCTCTTGTAAAGGAACTTGGCCAATTAATATGGATGCCATCATCTACTTTTATAGTTGCATCTTCCCAGTTCCAGGCATCTAATTGTACAATTGATGATGTTCCCGAAATTCTACCACCACGAGGGGTGATCTGGGCTATTAAAACACCATTAGGGCGCATGCTTTCAACAATTTTACTTTCTGCGTTGTAGGCAATAATACTCCGAATATGTGGGTTGTAATTTCCAATTTCACTATCGTCATCTGTAGCACGAACAGCACCTATTTCTACTAATCCTAATGTAGAATTTGGAGCTATAAAACCAGGATAGATATGTTTACCAGAAGCATCGATTACGGTTCCTTTCGCAGAAGCACTTTCATTAGTACCTATTGCTGTTATCTTTCCTTTTTCAAAAATGATAATGCTGTTTTCAATAACTTCTCCATTACCAATATGTGCCGTAGCACCTGTAATCGTTATTGCTTTGCTTTGAGCTTTTGCTGGGGTTTGCTGCGCTGTTACTTTTCCAAAGGAAATAATACACAGTGCTATTATGAATACTATTTTTTTCATATTCTTTATGATTTTAGACTTCGACAAGCTTAGTCTGATCTATATTTTGTTTAATTAATAGTTTCTAAAGTTTCGCACTCGAAATGTTGCTTTTCCTTCTTCTTGGCAGGCTGTGTTTTAAGACCGCTGTTTTTTGCCTTTAAAAGCATAGTAGAAAGTTTATTTCTTTCTGCTGCAATAGATTTTCTCATAGCCTTATCTTTTTCAAGATCAAAATACACGGCTCCTTCGATTATAGTTTTTTCTGCTTTAGCATATATAGATAATGGATGATCTGTCCACAGTACCAAATCTGCATCTTTACCTATTTTAATACTTCCTATCTTGTCATCGATATGTAAAAGTTTAGCAGGATTAAGAGTTACAAATTTCAAAGCGTCTTCTTCGCTTACACCACCGTACTTAACAGATTTTGCAGCTTCCTGATTAAGACGGCGAGACATTTCTCCGTCATCACTATTAATTGCAGTAACTACCCCTTGTTTATGCATAATTGCAGCATTGTATGGGATCGCATCATTAACTTCGTATTTGTACGCCCACCAATCAGAAAAGGTAGACCCTCCAACACCATGTGCTACCATTTTATCTGCTAATTTATATCCTTCTAGGATATGAGTAAAAGTGTTAATTCTAAAATTAAATTTTTCGGCAACCTTCATTAGCATATTGATCTCACTTTGAACATAAGAATGACAGCTGATATAACGTTGACCGTTTATGATCTCTGCCAGGGTTTCCATTTCGGTATCCTTGCGATAGGGTTTACCACTGGTCTTACGTTTATGATATTCTTTTGCACGAGAAAAGTAATCTATATACAATTGTTCGACTCCCATTCTTGATTGTGGGAAACGGCTAAAACTTTGCCAGTTACTTTGTTTTACATTCTCGCCTAATGCGAATTTGATAAATTTGGGTGAATTTGGATAGATAAGATTATGAGCACTCTCTCCCCATTTTAATTTTATGATTGCAGAACGTCCTCCGATTGGATTAGCAGAACCGTGAAGTATCTGAATTGAGGTTACACCACCGGCCAGATTTCTATAAATATCGATATCATCTGGAGAAACAACATCTTCGATAGTTACTTCGGCAGAAGAATTATGTCCAGCTTCATTAATTGCTGCCGCAGCGATATGAGAATGCTCGTCAACAATACCAGAAGTAAGATGTTTTCCTGTAGCATCTATTATTTTGGCGCTACTATCATTAAGGTTTTTACCAATAGCAGTGATTTTACCATTTTTGACTAATACATCGGTCTCTGTTAAAATTCCGTCGGTTTCATTAGTCCAAACTGTTGCATTTTTAAATAGTAACGACTCTGACTTTGGTAATTGAGAGTTTCCATATGCTATATTAGGGTACACCACAGGAAGAACTTCGGGTTTTTCTTTTTTGTCGGTTGATTTTTTATCCTTTTTTTCTGAAGACTCTTCAGGTTTCTTTTTTACAGAAAAAGAAGTTTGTGCTCCATTAGGAAGAATAGCTTTACCGCTCCAAAAATTAGGAGCACCAGCAATACTGGATACAATCCTTGTATATTGCGTCTTAGTAGTGTCGGTATCAGTAAAAGTGATAGTTACCCAATCATTTTTATAGTTTATTTTGGATCCTAATTTTGTTTCTCCAAGTTTTATTTCGGTTTTAGGTTTTGTAGGTTTTCCAGAAATAGACATATCATAGGTCTTTCCGGCAACGGTTAGCGTATAGTTACCGTTAATATCGGTAACATTCATATCATTCACTATATTTTTACGACCCTGTACCCAGTTTTCATAAATGATATTGTCTTTTGAAAATAATTCGCTTTTAGTGATTAGAAAGTTGGCATAACTTCCTTTTTTTATACTTCCTAAAAGATTACTCTTTCCTAAAATCTGCGCAGGTACTGTTGTTAGAGCAGCAATGGCAGTTTTTGTATCCAGACCATACTCAATAGCTTTTATGATTCTATCTTTAAGATCTGCTATCTTTTTTAGTTTATGTGTAGTCAAAGAAAAGGTAATCCCATTTTTTGATAATACCGAAGGGTTTGTCGGGGCCTGGTTCCAATGTCTCATATCTCCAAGGCTTACCAAATTAGCCATAAAAGGATCTGAAACATCATAGGCTTCAGGAAAATCCAGAGGAATGATATACTTGGCATTAGTAGCTTTTACTTTGTCGATTCTGGCATATTCATCTCCACCGCCAACAAGTATATATTGTGTCTTAAATTGATCCCCAACCTTATCAGCTCTAAACCCGTTTATTCGGCTTTCAGCTTCAAAAATTTGAGGAAGGTTTTTATTTCTGTTTAAGGCTTCTAGTGATAGATCTTTGTTGGTTGCATTACCACCAGCATACCAATCGGCATCGTGATACATTTGTCTTAGAAGTGCCATAGCCCCCATAAGTGATGTAGGGTATATTTGTTTACTTTTATTACTCTTAGAAAAAGATAAGAATTGTGATGAACGATCACTTAATAATCGATCCCCTTCTGTACCTTCATTATTTAGAGCCACCAATAGCCCTGTTCCTCTTACAATGCCGTCGGGCATGTGTGTATTAAGTACTCCGAACCCTTCTTTTACATATTCTGTTGCTTTTTTGGCGTCATATTTAAATGATGTTAAAGCATTCGTTTCGGGACGAATGTGATCGTTCCAGTAGTACCCTTCTCGGGAAGCTTCGTATTGAGGATTACCACTAAAAGGACTTCCTCCTTTTCGTTTAGGTTTTTTGATACCAAAATTGGTAAACAGATCAATAAAAGAAGCATAGATATGCTTCCCCTTTAGGTCAATTATCACACTATTCGCAGGGGCTGCAATGGCATTCCCTACCTGTATAATCTTACCCTTTTGGATAACTAGAGTTCCATTTTTGATCTCGGTATCAGGTGTTGTGTGAATCGTTGCGTTTTTAAATACGGTGTAATTAGAATTGGTAGTGTTAACCCCATCATTTTTTGGAAAATAATCTTGAGAGTAAGAATTTAAAATTCCGAATATCACCGTAAGTGATAATAGAAGTTTTTTCATAAATGTAGTGTAAAAGTAAATTGAATCAGATTTAAAGATAATGGTTGAAATAAAAAGAGGTTGTTAATTAAGATTGTTTTAACATTAGCTATTACCCTATTAAATTTGTATTTTTAGAGTTATAACTATGTTGATTAACAATAGAATGTATAATAATGAAAAGTTTTTTTATTCTTTTTTTATGGATTGGTAATACTTTGATGATTGGTCAAACTAATATAAACAACGACTTTAATTCTAGTAATAACTTGGCATATGATACTACAAAAGTACTTAACGTATATAGTAGCCCTACTGGAAATAGCTATACCGAAAAATCGATAAAGGGACATAAATATTATGATGAGGAGTATAAAATAGCAGAGATTTATGTTGATGATAGGATGATTCATAAATATGCTATTCGTTATGATGCCTATCATGATCAAATTGAGGTTATAGAAAATGATAAAAAATTTGTGCTTTCTAAAGAAAATAAAATCCGGGTGGTTTTGAAAGGCTATGAATATGGGGTATTATTAAATAAAAAAGGAGTAGAAGAGTATTTTATTATTTTTAATAAGAACAAAGAAACTTCATTAGTATTAAAAGCAAGAAAAAAAATTGAGGATGCCAAAAAACCTCAATCAGGTTTTGAGAAATATAAACCACCGGCTTTTTATAGAGATTATTCTTATTTTATAAAAAACAATTCAGGTGATTTAAAGAAAGTAAGACTAAAAAAGAATAACATTCTTACTGCTTTGAAAGATAAAAAAGAAGCAGTTGAAAAATTTGCCTCTTCAAAGAAATTGAAGTTTAAAAAAGAATCAGATGTAATTAAGATTATAGATTACTACAATACATTGTAGTGCTATTTTAGAGTCTTGTCTTGCACTAATTTTAAGATAAAAATATAATTTCTACTATCCTTTCTATTTTAACTTCCAATAGAAACAGAATAAATACATTCAGAAACCTCAATTTAATAGAGGTATCATTTGCAAAGCAACAATTGATATAGCAAAGGTTGTTAATTAAGGTTTATTTAACAGGTAAGTTTTTTTTCTTGTAGACTTAATATTTACTTTATCTAATTGAATTAAAATTATGTTTCTTATGAAAAAAAATGTTGTTGTTCTTGGTTTATTTTTTCATCTTTTTCTTTTTAGTCAAGAAGTTCAGGTTAATACTGAATTAAATTCTGATGGTACTTCTACCGTCTTAAGTGCATATGCGAAACCTATTGTAACAAATTATTCTGAAGAATCTATTACGGGAAGTAAATACCACGAAGAAGAGTATATGATTGCTGAAGTATATCTTGATAATAAAAAAATTCATAAATGTGCTGTTAGGTATGACGCATATTCTGATGAAATAGAGGTTGCAGCAAACGATAAAAAATATGTATTGTCAAAAGGAGAAGGTATTAAGACTATTTTAAAGGACTATGAATATCAGAGGTTAGATCAAAAAGGGAATACTGGTTATTTTATAATTTTCAATAAAAATAAAGAAACTTCTCTGGTCCTAAAGGCAAAAAAGAAAATCAAAGAAGCGGTTGAACCTAAATCAGGTTTTGGAAATTATGTTCCTCCAAGTTTTATTAAAGATTATAAGTATTTTATAAAAAATAGAGCAGGGGATTTAACAAGGATAAAACTTAAAAAGAAAGATGTTTTAGGTATCTTAAAAGATAAAAAAGAAGAACTTGAAAAGTTTGCTGCTTCAAAGAAATTGAAATTTAAAAAAGAAGCAGATTTAGTTAAAATTATAAATTACTATAATACATTGTTATAATTACAACTTTGTCTTATAATAATTAACTAATAAAGCTACAACATAACTATAGGTCTCCATACCATCAGGTTGGTTATTAGCTTTTAAATAACTATCGTAAGTACTTTTAAAAATGGGTTCCAGGGGATTTTCAAAAGATTCCCAGAACTCATTTACTTCGATATAATTTCTTCTAATACCAGGTCTTAACTTTTCGATAAGACAGATTGCTTTTTCTTCATTACGAAGATAAAGATCGTTTAGGCAAAATTTTAAGGCAAAGGTAGCCCCACTATAATTAAAATATACATCATCATAATTCATTGTAGTCAATGCCGCTATAAAATTGGCTTCATTTTCTTTGGCAAACCCTAATTGATGTGCTTCTTCGTGACAACTAGTAGTAGGTGCCTTGTAATTGAGTATTAGTCCATTTACCTGCGCTTCATTGGTAATAGGATTTAAATACCCGCTAAAACCCATATAGGTAAGAGGAAGACTTAATATAGACGTTTTAATACTTTTAGGGTGATATTGTAATATAGGAAATATTTGATGTAACTGATCGTATGCAGGAACTGTTTTTTGAAATATTTCTTCTTTAGAATAGGGGATGTGTATCGGTAGAGAATCGTTAGATTCTAGTTGCAAATGCAAAGAATTGGCTTGAATTATTAATTTTTCTGAAACGGTAATTAGTTCTTCTTCAGTATATTCGTCATCTAATTCTAATATCTCATGTAGGGGTAATCTATAGTAATTCATTCCCCAAAGAATATGAAAACAAGCATACACAATAGATAAAGTAGCACCAATATCCAATACTACTTCTTTCCACAACAAACGCTTCTTAAATACTTTTTTAAATAAAAAACGTATTAGCATAATAATCAAAACACAATATAAAATGTCACCAAAAGAAAATGGAAGCCATCCAAATACATATCGCAAAGCCTTAGAGATATAAACAAACAAGCCGTTACTATAAAATCGTTCTATAACTTCGGGGAAAAAAGAAAGAATTTGAATCAGAATGATTTGAACGGGAAGTAATATGGTGAGATAAAGTTTTGTCTTAGATTGCATGGGATAAAGATATTTACAATTCTCAATTTAGAATGAAGAATTAAGAGTTTTTTAGTATCTATTCGTTTGATTCTAGAAACTTTGAGACTTTGATAGCACTATGCTTTGATACTTGATTTAAAATTTAGAATTTTGCTGCATATCTATAATATAAAGCTGTCAATATTTAAACATCAATTATGAATTCAGAAATAAGAAGCCTTGAGCCTAAAGTGATATGGAATAAATTTGCAGATCTTAATGCAGTCCCCAGACCTTCAAAAAAAGAAGAACGTGTCATTGCGTTTATGAAAAATTTTGGAGAATCATTAGGGTTAACTACCGAAATAGATAAGGTTGGTAATGTTCTAATAAGAAAACCAGCTACTCCGGGAATGGAAGATCGAAAAGTAGTGGTGATGCAGTCCCATCTGGATATGGTACATCAAAAAAATGCAGATACCGATTTTGATTTTGATACCCAAGGTATAGAAATGTATATCGATGAAGATTGGGTTAGAGCCAAAGGAACAACTCTTGGTGCCGATAATGGATTAGGAGTAGCTACTATTATGGCAGTTCTAGAATCTACAGATATAGCACATCCTGCTATCGAGGCATTACTTACCATAGATGAAGAAACTGGGATGACAGGTGCTATGGGATTAGAAGGAGGATGGTTACAAGGAGATATATTACTAAACCTGGATACCGAAGAAGATGATGAAATAGGAGTTGGTTGTGCCGGCGGAATTGATGTTACAGCAAAAAGAAATTACAAAGAAGAACCAGTTGCAGAGGGTAAAGTAGGATATACAATTGCTATTACAGGACTTAGTGGTGGGCATTCTGGCATGGATATTCATAAAGGATTAGGGAATGCTAATAAAATAATGAATAGACTATTGTTTGATGGTTTTGAGAATTTTGGTTTACAAATTAGTGAAGTAAAAGGAGGAAGCCTACGCAACGCAATCCCGAGAGAGAGCTTTGCGATAGTTGTAGTAGATGCAGTACAGGCAAAAGCTTTTGAATTCGAAATAGGTGAGTTGTCAAAAACAATCCAGAATGAGCTTTCTATTGCTGATCCTGATCTTACCATAGAAATTAATACTACTGATTTACCAGCGCAGGTAATGGAGTTAGGTGTTCAGGAAGGGGTAATAAAGGCGTTATATGCTGCACATAACGGAGTGTATACCATGAGTGCTTCAATCCCTGATCTGGTAGAAACTTCTAATAATATTGCTAAAATAACAATAGGACAAGGAGATATCACTATCGAATGTCTAACCCGTAGTAGTGTAGAATCTTCTAAGCTAGATCTTGCAAACAAGTTAAGAGCTACTTTTGAGTTAATAGGATGTGAAGTAATTACTAGTGGTGATTATCCTGGTTGGGCGCCTAATATGAATTCTCCAATTTTAAAAGTAATGGACGAATTGTATCAAAACCTTAATGGTGAAAAAGCACATGTAGCTGCCTGTCATGCAGGATTAGAGTGTGGTATCCTGGGGCAGAATTATCCAGATATGGATATGATATCATTTGGCCCAACAATCTTAGGAGCACATTCACCAGATGAAAGAACAAGCATCTCATCGGTACAGAAATATTGGAAATTCGTAAAAGAAATCTTAAAAGAAACTCCAAAGAAATAGTAGTCACCTTTTGACTATAACTGTTAATTAAAAAATTGATAGTATATAGACCTATCTTACTTATACCAGAATATGATATCTCGTATAAGTAAGGTAGGTCTTTCGGTTTATAGAAGTATACATTAAAAGCATTCTATAATAACCCTTTAATTCATTGTTGTAGAATTTTCTTATCATATTCACTTGAATTAATTACTTTTAAACTACAGTAGAAATCGACTCTAGTCTTTTTTTAATTATATAATTAGCATAAAATAGCTGTGCGTTACCTTAAAATAATAATGATAAAAAAAATAGTAGTAGTTCTAATTATAATGAGTATGTCGGGGTGTGGTAACTCACAAACCAATAAAAAAGCACATTCGGTTCTTGTAGATACAACAAAAATAATAGCTATAAATAACTCATATCCTAATAAAAAAGTAAACCTTTCTAATGATAAGCGACATAACATCGATGAAAGGAAAACTGAAATTAGTATTAAAAATAAGTCTGATTATTCAGAAAATTTCATTGAAGGACTCAAAAAATTAGGAGAGAAGAAAATTACACTTTCAGATAATCTGTTGATTTTAAATGATACAGATACAATTTATTTTCCAGAAACTCCAAAAATAAATCGTCGAATAACATTAACAGGTAAAAAGGGTAATCTTACTATTGCGGTTACAATTAAACGATTTAATTATACTACAGTCGATTATAGAATTGAGATAACAGAATTTGGTAAATCAAATCATAGCCAAAAAGGAAAAGCCGACATAGCTTCGAGTTTCTATTTTGGTGACGAATCTGATGAAAGTGAGAAAACCGGAGTTAGTTATTTTGTAACAGAATTTTCTGAGCTAAGAGAAAGTGATTGTTATACGTATATTCGACTTGGATACGAAAAAGAAACCGGCCCTTATTTACTTGGAAAAATAATAAAGAATTGTAATGGTAAACTATCGGATATAGATCTTGATAATTTTTCAACATTAATAGAAAAGTAGGATGTTTAAAAATGATAACAACCTGTCATAGGTACGTATTTATGAAGACAAGAAAATCATAAAAACTACAAATCATAATGCACTAGACGAAAAGATAGTATGAAAAAAAATAAAAAAATAAGTAGTGGCGTAAAAGTAGGACTTATAGCTATTACTATTAATATTATTACAGTTGCAGTTTATATCTACCAAACAAATCTAATGCAAAAAGAACAACATGCTTCGGTATGGCCTTATTTAGAATGGAGAATTATTTATAACCAGGATGATGGGGTAGTGTTAAAAGTTCGTAATAATGGCGTTGGTCCTGCAATAATTAACAAAGCAGCTATAAAATTGAATAATAAATCTGTTCCAGTGTTAGATTCCTTATTTTCTAAACTTCTCGGAACCACTCAATTTCCGCATCTGACAGCAGAAGTTCAAAATCGAGTCTTACCTGCAGGAGAATCAATAAATATGATAAAAGTTGTTGACCCAATATGGGCAGAACTTCTTTATGCAAAAGTAAACAAAAGTAATTTTGAAATGAAAATATGTTACGAATCGATCTATGAGGATCAATGGGTATGTACCGGGACTACAGTTAAAGAATCTAGATGTAATTAACCTTTTAATAGGTATGCTTTATTTTATTAGAAAATGAAACGAAAAATAAAAACTCCTCGATAGAAAATAAAAAACACAATCAAAATATTTTGTCATATGAAAGATACAGACGCACCAATTGTAGTAGAAGAAACTTATATGACGACCCTAGAAAATGTTTGGAAAGCCATAACAGAATTAGACCAAATGAAAAAATGGTTTTTTGAACAAATTGAATCGTTCGAAGCTAAAGAAGGATTTGAAACACAATTTGTTGTCGAGGTCGAAAACCGAAAATTTACTCACCTCTGGAAGATAACAGAAGTTATACCAAATCAAAAGATAAAATACAATTGGAGATATAAAGAATATAACGGAGATTCATGTGTAACATTCGAATTGTTTGAAAACAAGAGTCATGTTAAACTTAAGTTGACCACCGAAATAATACACAGTTTTCCATCAAACATTCCAGAATTTACAAGAGAGAGTTGTGTAGGGGGTTGGGAGTACTTTATCAAAAGTAGTTTAAAAGAATACTTGATGCCGAAAAAATAGATGTACAACAAAACCCTATTCCCAGAGATAACCAAGTCATTACTTAGGTTTATTAATATCTTAATGAATTATGGATAACAAAGAAATTAAAATAAGGCAGCTTGTAGAATCAGATAAATCACAATTAGCAAAACTTGCCAACAATAATAATATATCAAACAACTTAAGAGATTATTTTCCAAATCCTTATAACGAAGAGGATGCTAAATCCTTTATTAAGATGACAATGCAACAGGACCCTACAGTAAGCTTTGGGATAGAATATAGAGGAGAACTTTGTGGAGTTATATCACTGATACTACAAGATGATATGTATAGAAAATCGGCAGAAATTGGGTATTGGTTAGGAGAACCCTATTGGGGTAAAGGGATTACTACAAAGGCAGTAGACCAGATAACCAAATATGGATTTGAAAAATTAAACCTGATCAGAATATACGCAGGAGTTATTGAATATAATACAGCTTCGATGAATGTCCTCGAAAAAAGCGGATTTAAAAAAGAAGGAATATTCCAAAAAGCAATTGTTAAGAATGGTAAAATTTGGAATGAACATAGATATTATATCTTAAATAAAAAGATATAGTAGAAATTATTGCAATACGCAATGGATAAAAAAGTGTGATTTTAGATTTTGAAAAATGAAAATAACAGAGATTGAACTCAATAAAGAATACCTGATTACTAAACAAAGTAAGGATATAAGTTACTCTGATGTTTTTCAATTAAGAACAACATCGCTAAAAGAAGTGCCCAAACCAAAAGATTGTATGATAGCATTCTTTAAAGCATTCTCTCCGTTCTTTACAAAACTATTACTCTCTAGAGAGAAAATAGCCAAAAAATTAGGGCTGAAAACGGCAACTAAACTAACTCAAGTAGAAAGAGAAACATATTTGAACGAGTTTGAAGGCAATATAGGGGATAGTATTGCAATATTTGATGTGCTGGACAAGAATGATATAGAATTATTAACAGGACAGACAGATAAACATCTGGATTTTAAACTATCTTTTATTAGTTATGAAGAAGGGGATGACAAGATAATGGAACTAGCTACCATAGTAAAAATTCATAATACCTTAGGGAAAATATATTTCTTTTTGGTAAAACCGTTTCATCGATATTTTATGAAAAAGATATTTATGAAAATGGAAAAAGAATTGTTGTTCTTAGAAAAGAGAAATGAAGGTAAACAGGTGTCATAAATCTTTTTTTAACTGTTTGTCAGTGTGTCTTTTTTCTTCTCTACCCAGTATATTATTCCTAACGAGAGTGAACTAAGAATAAAAAAACCTATGATTAGTGGGATAGCCGAACCGTCGTAACTAAAACCAATTAGGATTCCAAAAGGAACAGAGATAAGTGTTGATAATGAGCCAACTATAGAGCTTCCAATGCCAGCAACAGCTCCCAAAGGTTCCATAGCTAGTGCGCTCAGGTTGCCAAACAAAATACCAATAGCGAATAAAGAAATTATAAAAAATATCATGATACTCAAAAAATTCAAGGAATGATATATACTTGATAATAAGAAGATAATCGAAGTCAAGCAAAGAATCACTAATGCTAATCGTACCATATGTTGCGCACCATAGCGTAGTACTACTTTTGCGTTTACTATAGAGGCACTTCCTATAAAAAGAGCAAGAATAGCAAAACAACCAACAAATAGATGATCATAATTATACGATTTAAAAATTTGTTGAACTGAACTTAAAAAACCTAGAAAAATACCAGAAACCAACCCAGCCATTATTGTATATCCTAAAGAAACTCTGTTGGTACAAATTTTAGAAATAATTGTAACAACTCTAATTACCGAAAATGGCTTTCGTTGCCCAATGGGTAGCGTCTCAGGTTGCCTAACCATAAACCATAATAGAACCACCAATGCAACTATGGTTAGCATTAGAAAAATATACCTCCAGTTCGCAAATAGTAAAATCCCTTGGCCTAATGCTGGAGCAATAGCTGGAACAATTATAAATATAGACATTACAAAAGACATAATTCTGGCCATGGCTGGACCTTCGTATTGATCACGAATTAGTGCTATACTGATTATTTTTGGACCAGATAACCCTATTCCCTGAAATAATCTACCAAAAAGCATATACTCTAAGTTTGTAGAAAAAAAAGAAACTAAACATCCAATAATGAAAATCAAAATTCCAAGGCATATTGAAGGTTTTCGACCAATAAAATCGGATAACGTTCCAAAAATTAGTTGGCCAATAGCAAGGCCAAGAAAGAGGATCGAAATAATTAATTGAGTATTGTTAGTGCTCTTTGTAGTTAAAGTATTTGCAATCTCATCTAAAGCTGGTAGTAATGCATCTATAGCTAAAGCTACTAAGGCCATCATGGTAGCCATAAGAGAAACAAATTCAATAATTGATAAAGAATACGTTTTGTTATTCATAAGATTATATTTTATAGTATGACAATGATACCACGAAATGAAATCTGAAGAGTTAGCTATATCACTCTATTATTTATGAATCTCAACCAGTTTCTTTTTTAATTCAGATGGAGTCAGTTTTGTATAGTTATTTATAAAACGATTATATGAATTTTGACTATCAAAGTTTAGCTGATAAGATATCTCTTTATGAGACAGTTCATTTACAGCCAAAAGACGTTTTATTTCTAATAGTAGATATTCCTGAATAATTTCTTTAGGAGATTTCCCAAGGCAATTTCCAATTTCCTTAGTGAGTTTATTAGTAGAAATATTCATTAATACAGCATATTCTTTTACCATTCTTTTATTTCTAAAATGCTTTTGCACAAGAGATGTAAACTGTAATACAATGTTGTTCTGGTGATTTACATCGTCTTGGTATTCTTGATTAATAAACTCATGTGTCTCAATTAATATCAAACTAACATAATTGAGAACTTTCTGAAAAGATAATTCATTTCCACTTTCGAAAACAACAAGCAATTTTTGAGTCAATACAAACAGTTCTTCATATTTTGAATTTGTGAGAATTAATTCTGTATAATTTTGAAGTAAATTCATCCATTCTAAATGAATAGATGAAAAATTTAATAATAAAAATTCTTTTGAAAACTGAATTGAAATCCCATTTTCATCTGGATTTCTTTTTAATAAATGTATCTGCCCGGGTGCTATAGTATACATTGTCTTCCCCTTGATTCTATAATCTTTGAAATCTATTTTTTGCTCCCCACCATTTGCATTAAAAAAGAAAAGAATTTCATAATAATTATGCCTGTGAATTTGATTAGCATCATAAGGGTTATCATGAGAAAGCATATCAACAACGATTCCTTTATTATATTTTCTGTTAATATCAAGTTGATGAGTTTTGAATTTCATAAAAAAAGGTGTGACATATTTACACTTAAAAACAGCAATAATATTACAAGTATATGATAATTTATTTGAACATATTTAAGAGCTTAATATCATGAATTCTAATGATACTATATGCTGTTTGGATAAAATAAAGAATAGTAGTCAATTTCAAAAAAACAATGTGTGTTCTATCCAAATAGTAGTATTTATGCTCCTGTGTAAAGTGCTTATATATAGAGGTGTAAGTATGGATGATGTTTTTTAAATACTTCAAAAAAAACATGAAAAATTTGTTTTAAAGAATAATTTAAGTACATTTACAGTGTACTAGATAACTAATACACTAACCATGATTCAAATTAAAGACTTACGGTTCTATTATCCAAAAAGCAAAATAATCCTTGATAATATCACTTTAGATTTTGCTCCGGGAAACATTTATGGACTTTTTGGTAAGAATGGTGAAGGAAAGAGTACATTAATGAAGATAATGGCCGGATTGTTATTTCCAAAAGCAGGTTATTATAGGGTTTTGGGTAAAGATATTTCAGGAAGAAATGTAAAATGTCTTCAGGAGATTTTTATGGTACCAGAAGATTTTGAGTTACCGAGACTTAAGATTTCTACCTATGAACAAGTAAATTCTCCTTTTTATCCCAAGTTTTCCCGAGATCAATTTTATAAACTAATAGAAGAGTTTAAGCTTTCTGCCGATGAAAATATATCAACTCTTTCTTTTGGTAATAAAAAGAAAGTACTTATTGCCTTTGGAATAGCAACAAATACGAAACTCTTACTTATGGATGAACCTACAAATGGGTTAGATATTCCATCAAAAAGTCAGTTTAGAAAGATTATGGCTCTGGCAGTCGATGAAGGAAAATGTATTATTATTTCTACTCATCAGGTTAGGGATTTACATAGTTTGATAAATCATGTAGTGATACTGGATCAATCGAAAGTAGCATTTAATCAGCCGCTTTCTAATATTTCTGAATATTTATGGTTTGGAAAACCTATGCGGGATGAAAAGGAGTCTATTATTTATTCTGAAACATCTTTTGGAGGAAAAGCTATGCTTTTTAGAGAAGATAGAGATGAGACAGAAGTAGATCTCGAATTATTATTTAATGCTGTTTTAAGCGAATCTAATAAAATTAATAATGCCTTAAATACATTTCATGATGGAACAATTTAATGTTAAGAGAATAGGCAGTTTTATATATAGAGATGTCATACTTCTTAAGGGAGCAATACTTACTACTTTATCTGTTGTAAGTGCTATTTTTTTTATTGTCTTTTTGTTTAGTTTACGAGGGGATCATCAGATTACGAGTGGTGAGTTTATGAGCATATTCGGTAAGTTTTACGTAGCATTAGGAGTACTATTTATTTTCTCGGTTTTTAAAGAAGCACATAACCAAAAATCGAATCATTTGTATTTTTCATTACCGGTTTCATCTTATGAAAGAATTGCAGCGGCCTGGCTTAGTACTTTTGTGATATATACTCTTGTGTTTTCAATTCTTGGTTTTTTAGTAGGACAAATAACAATTATACTAGGTAGTATGTTTTCTGAAACAAATTTCCATTTGTTGCCAATATTTTCAGAAAGCTACTGGCAGTTGGTTAAGGTGTATTTTGTTATACAGCCGGTATTTCTCTATGGCGCTATTGCATTTAATAAAAATAGAGTGGGGAAAACATTGCTTGTTGTTGTGTTATTTGTTATTGGGTTGATATTACTGAATATGATGCTTTTCGGGATGCTCAATTACGATTATGATGTGTTTTCTGGAGAAAGACTGGCTTCAGACGCATTTGATAAAACCGGGCAAGATTTCTCTGGAATAGGAAAAGGATTTTTTATGGGCATTTTTGCCCCATTAATGCTATTGGCAAGTTATTTTAAGATAGTAGAAAAGGAAGTTTAAGAATGGATTTTGATAACAGCAAACCTATTTATTTACAAATCGTAGATGTTTTCTACGAGAATATACTTGTAAAAAAATGGCAGGAGGGCGAAAGAATACCTTCTGTAAGAGAGATTGCTGTTATGGTAGAGGTAAACCCTAACACCGCGATAAGAGCTTTTACCTATTTGCAAGAACAAGAAGTAATCTATAATAAAAGAGGGATAGGGTATTTTGTTTCAGAAAATGGGTATAACAAGGTCCTCGATATTAAAAGAAAAGAATTTATGGAAGATCTTCTTCCTGATATATTTAAAAAAATGAGATTACTGGATATAAAATTTGAAGAAGTAAAAGACTCATTTAACCAATATCTAAATAATATAGATCATGAAAACAAGTAATTGGATTGTAATAGGTGCATTAGGAGTTGTTATTCTTTTTTTTCTGGCTTTTCAGTTTTCTATGCATGATAAAGTTAGGGAAGGAGAGTTACGAGAAAATGCAATTCAATATACAGGGAATATGATATCCGAAACAAGAAATGTTTCTGCATTTAACAAGATATCAGTTACTCATGGTATTGAAGTCTTTTTTAAACAAGATAGCGTAGCAGAAGTAAAAGTAGAGGCCTCAGAAAATTTGATGACCTATATCAAAACCGAAGTGAAGCATAATAAATTAATCATCGAAAAAACAAAAAGGGAAGAAAAAGGGGATACCGTGAGAATATTTGTTTCTAATCACCAGTTGGATTCACTACAAGTAGCCTCAGAATCATACTTTGAAACAAAAGGCACAGTTTCTGGAAAAGATTTAGTATTAAAATTTACAGATGACAGTAATGGGAATCTCGAATTGTCATATGAGTCGGTTAAATGCTCTGCCACTCCTGGATCTAATGTGAAATTAAAAGGAAATACAAATCAAATCGATTTCTCTAACTAATCAATAGAGAAGAAAATTAAATTACCATCAATCAAAAAACGAACAATTATGAATTTAATCAAAAACGAAGATTACCAGGTACAAAATAGGACCGCAAGAATAGCAGGACTAATTTATTTATGTGTTGTACTAACTGGAATCTTTAATCTAGTGTATGTACCCTCAAAACTTATAGTATGGGATGATGCCTCGATTACATTTAACAATATATCGACATCAGAAATGTTATTTCGAATGGGGATTTTAAGTGGATTGATTAGCTATGTATGCTATATAATGTTGCCTATTGTTTTATACAAATTGCTTAAACCAGTTCATAAAAATTCTGCAATATTAATGGTAGTATTTGCTATCATTAGTGTTCCTATTTCTTATCTCAATATACAAAACAAAGTCGATGTTCTTTCATTAATTGGTCATGCCGAATATCTTAAAGTGTATACCGCAGAACAGTTACAAGCACAGGTAATGTTGCTTTTGGAGTCGTATCATAATGGAATTCTTATTGTTGAGGTATTTTGGGGACTTTGGCTCTTTCCTTTTGGATATCTGGTTTTTAAATCAGGCTTTCTTCCTAAAGCGTTGGGTATTTTGTTAATGATTGGTTGTTTTAGCTATTTGATAACTGTATGTGCAGGACTACTTTTTCCTCATTACAAAGTCCCCTCTTTTGTTATGCTTCCTGCCAGTATAGGAGAAATAGGTTCTTGCCTGTGGTTACTAATCATGGGCACAAAAAGAATAAATCAACATACATAACTAATAGTTAGAATACATATATCTGTATAAAATATCTAGAAAAAATGTTTAAAACCTAAGCATTTTAAGTTAAAAAAAATCATCATCATCATCAATCAAAAAACGAACATTATGGATTCAATCAAAAAGACTGGTCAAATCGTTGGAATATTATTTTTAGTACTATTTGTAACTGGCGCTATAGGTAACCACCTAAGAGGATTATCAACTTCTCTTATAGAGTCTCAAAATTTCTTAAACGAGGTTTTTGAAAATTCAATACAAATGAAAATAGCTATGCTTTTAGATTTGGTTGCAAATGCAATAGGAGTTGGGATAGCAATTGTATTGTTTCCGATTCTAAAACAATACAATAAAAGTATTGGCTATTGGTATTTTGGCTTATGGATTACTGGATTTATACTTACAATTGTAAGTAATATTTCTCATTTGTCTCTAGTATCATTAAGTCAGGAATTTATAAAAGTAGGAGCGCCAGATGTAGGCTATTTTGAGACTTTAGGGATTTTAAAGGTAGAAGAATATTATTGGACTCATTTTTTGATTCTAATTATTTTTAGTTCAGGAGCGTTATTGTTTTACTATACTCTGTTTAAAACAAGACTAATTCCTCGATTCTTATCTGTTTGGAGTTTTCTGGCAGTTTCAATAGTTTTTATAGTATCATGGTTACAGATTTTTGACTATAGTGTGAATTTTATTTTTTATGGTCAAAATGGCATACATCTGCTATTTCTTTCATGCTGGTTAACGATCAAAGGATTTAATTCATCTACAACGTTTTCTAAATCTGTATAATCAGGATATATAAATCGAAGACAACATTAAAGCAATTGTAAAAGAGAGTTGCTTATAGTATCATCAATCATCATCATCAATCAAAAAACGAACAATTATGAAATCAAAAAACGATATCACAGACACGTTAGAAAACGATTCTGTGAGCACTAAAAAAGTACCAAAGTTCTATTTGTATACCATGCGGGCTATTTACCTCCTTACTTTTTTGAGTTTAGGATATAGCACGTGGTCAGAAATTATAAATCCCAGTGAGGTTTGGGGGCCTTATGATGGGGTTACCTATAGTTTTTGGGCTGCATATGCTACTTTGATGGGGTTAGGAATACGATATCCTTTAAAAATGTTGCCTTTACTATTACTACAATTATTTTATAAGTCGGTCTGGGCGGTAGGTATTGCATATCCTTTATGGTCTTCGGGGCAATTAGATTCGACCTCAGAAGAATTTCTTAAACCATTTCTTACAGCAATCCCTATTGATCTGATTGTTATTCCCTGGGGATATGTGTTTAAAAACTACATAAAAGAACTTTTTAGATTTAGATAATCTAAATCCCACCTTTTTTTAATATACCTCTATTGGTGTTAGTTTCTAACTTCTTTTTATAAGAAGTTAGAAACCTGACGCTTATCATCAACCATCATCAATCAAAAAACAAATACAATGAAATCAGAAAATAATAGTGTAAATATTGCACAACCTAAAACTGTGAGAGCAGATAAAGCTTTGAGTGCCACGGTGGCATTTTGGTTCCTAATAGCTGTTATTGGTCAATGGATATTTGTGTATTATGTAACTTTCTTTTACGGTAGTGCTGCAGTAAAAGGAGATTTTGAAAAATGGAATGAAGTTCTTCCTCATGGATATATTCCTGGTGAAACCATGGGTAATTTGGCGGTTGCTCTACATATTGTATTGGCAATTATTATCATGGTAGGTGGTCCACTTCAGTTTATCCCTCAGATTCGTACCTATGCCCGCGCTTTTCATCGATGGAATGGCCGTATATATATCTTCACTGCACTATTGATTGGTGTTGATGGACTTTATATGATTTGGACCCGCGGTAATATAGGAGGGCTTGTTGGTCAAATTAGTATTAGTATTAATGCCTTTTTGATTATGTTTTTTGCTGTCATGTCCTGGCGCACAGCAGTTGCTCGTGATTTTAATAAACACAGGCGATGGGCACTTAGATTGTTTTTGGCATCTAATGGCGTTTGGTTTTTTCGTATTGGATTAATGTTTTGGCTTTTTGTTAATGGCGGCCCAGTTGGTTTTGATCCAGAGACATTTCGGGGACCATTTCTTGTATTCCTGGATTTTGGTCAATTTCTAGTACCATTAGCCATTCTTGAACTCTACCTGAGAGTACAGGATCGAAGCGGCACTTCGGGTAAAATAGCGATGACAACTTTTCTTTTTTTTCTAACTATTATAACTGGCATTGGGATTTTTGCTGCAACGATGAGCATGTGGCTTCCTCGCATTTAAAGTACATCTGTAATTACTAATGAATATTTAGAAATGAAGAATCGGAACATGATAATAGATAATCAAGAAGTCAATAAAAAAACCGAACTGGAAAAAGTATGTGATAAACTCTATGAAGTTGAGAAGACCAAAAACTATAAAGAATTCTATGCGTTTATAAAAACAACAAGACTACTCTTTATTCCTTGTCATGAGAAAAATACAGAAACAGTTTATCAAGAATGTTTCAGAATTTTGCATAAGATTGGTGAAATATCAATTCCCGTGTCTGTTGCGTTGTCAATGCATTATTACATTTTGGCATCATTATCTTCTTTTCCTTTTTCAAAAAAAAGCATACAATATTGGAAAAGAGAAGCTTTGCAAAAAAAAATAGAAAAAGAACAAATATTGATTGCCAATACCGGATCGGTACGCACTTTTAAAGAGGCTTCTGGTAACAAAGGAATAGTGGCACAAAAAGAAAGAGGTTTTTATATAATAAATGGCCGGGCGCCATACATGTCATTATCTGGTGTGGCAGATTATTTGGTATTCACAGCAACATTAACCAAAGGTACTAAAGCAGTTTTTTTTCTACCTGCAAATGATAATAAAATCGAATTCGAGGATGCAGCATTTGGGGATACTATGAAAGGATCGTTTACAAAATCAGTTATTTTCAAAAAATTAATAGTGAGTAGCGCCAATGTTATTAAACTGGATAGCACAGATGAAGAGAGGTGTGAACTTTTAGTTTATCAGAGATCATGGTTTCAAGCATTGGTGCCAGGTCCTTATCTTGGAGCGGCATTCTGTGTAATTTTGCACTTAAAAGCTTTTAGTCAAAAAAAAATCAAGAATGATAAAAAATTATGCGAGTCAGATAATTTTCTTGATAACCTTGGAGAGTTAATGATAAAATATAAAACGGGATATATGCTATGTGAGAATGCAGGAACTACTATAGCAAATTTTGAAAAAGGAAATAAGACATCATTAGAAAAAATATTTGAAACATCTGTAGCAGCAAAGTATTTCTCGACACATTTTTCTGAAGAAATTGTTAACGAAGTACGATATATTATGGGATCAAAATTTTTATCTCCCAATTCTTTAACCAATAAAATTTATAAAGAAATAGTATATGGAGTTTTACAGCCCATGACCGATATAGACATAAAAGAGCATTTTGGCAAGTCATTAATGAAGTAATAATGACTATAACTTCTTATAATATTTGAAGCATCGTAAAAAACACATGATAATGTGCAACCTTTTTTTACATAGACTGTCTAATCTTGATATTGGACTATATGAAACAAAAAGGGACAATAGATAGAGGCTTGATTAAAAAGGTGTTAGATGGTGATTCTAGTGCTTTTGAAGCTATTATTTCCAATACTAAAGGATTGGTTATCCAGATCATTTATAAAATGGTTAGGAACCATGAGGACAGAAAAGATCTGGCACAAGAAGTATATTTAAAAGTTTATGATAAGTTAGACGGGTTTAAATTTAATTCTAAGTTATCTACCTGGATTGCAACCATAACATATAATACTTGCTTAAATTATCTGAAAAAGAAAAAAATACCAATTCTGGATATAGACAGAAATGAGGAAAAAGAACTTTGGGAAAAGATAAGCATTAATACGTTCTGTTATTCTGATAATCAAACAGAAGCATACATTTTTAAAAAAGAACGTTCTCAAATATTGACCTTAGCAATAGAGAAACTACCTCCTTTATACAAAACCCTGATTACGCTTTATCATAATGAAGAATTAAGTTATTCAGAAATTACAGATATTACAGGTTTACCAGAAGGAACCGTAAAGAATTATTTGTATAGAGCTAGAAAAAAACTAAAAGAAAATCTATCACTTAACTATAAAAAAGAAGAGCTATGAAAACACAACACCCGTGTGATAAAGATATTCAGGAATATATTTTTGATACATCAAATTGCAGTAGTGATATTATTGAACATATTAACTCATGTGAAGTATGTAAAAAAGTTTCTGAAAGTTATTTGTTATTGTCTAAAGAGCTTAAATCTCAACCAGAACCTGTATTAGAATTTGATTTATCAGAATTGATCTTAGATCAATTAACCTTCTCTAAAAAAGAGTCAATCTATAACTACATGCTCTCTTTTATAATCATAATGAGTATAGGAATTACTTTTTTCACCATTTATATTTTTAGAGATGTATTCAGTAATATGTTTAGTGCCAATATTACGATTTCAAACTATTTTATCGTTAGTATAACGACCATTATTTCATTGTTTCTTGGCTTTGATATGTACAGATCATACTATAAAAAAATAAATATGTTGAAGTATTAACAAAAGGATTGCAACATTTAAGAAGGGTAGTTGTCTAATTCCATATAAACATAAAAAAGATACAGATTATGAACTCAATATTTATTACTCCTACTCAATATATAGATCCGGATTTTATTAAAATGGGTGTATTTATTTTTATCATTGTTTTGGTAATGCTGTTTGCGTTATTAATTATAAGAAAAATACTAGAGCATAAACTAAAAAATAAAATTATAGATAAAGGAATATCTGAAAATATTGTCTCTTCTATTCTACAAAAAAAATCAGATGATCATCATATCAATATTAAATGGTTTGCCATTTTAATGAGTGTAGGAATTGGACTATTCATTGTTAATTATACACTGCCTTTAGGGATACATTCTTTTGCTATCATGGCGATCTGCATTTCGATAAGCTTTTTACTCTACTTCTGGTATTTAAAGCGATTTGATAAGTAATACTTTTTAGAAACTAAAATCAAAAAAATGGCAAGTTTATATGTAGCCCTCAAAAAGGGGCTTGGATAAATACGTCCTAATAGTAACCATAGAAAAAAATAATACAATTATGAAAAGAGCATTTTTAACCCTAATCAGTCTCATTATATTATCTGGAGGAACGACTTCATGTGCACAAAAAACAGAGAAAGATGAATTTATCATTAAAAAAATAGATAACTATTTAAATGAAAATATTTCAAATGGGTTTTCGGGAGCAGTTTTGATAGCAAAACAAGGAAAAATTATTCTTAATAAAGGGTATGGTTTGGCAAATAGAGAAGATGATATTTTGTATTCACCTAATACAGTTGCTACAATAGGGTCTACAACAAAACAATTTACAGCAACTGCTATATTAAAATTGGTAGAGTCTAATAAAGTAAAGGTAACCGATCCTCTTAGTATGTTTTTTACTGAGCTGCCAAATGATAAAAAAAACATTACGATTCATCAACTATTAACACATACTTCGGGACTAATCGATGTAATTGGTGAGGGGGATTTTGATTATATACCTAGAGAACGGTTTTTTAAGACATTATTTGAAACAGAACTAATTCAGAAACCTGGTTTAAAATACAGGTATTCTAATGCAGGTTATAGTATACTGGCACGAATTATCGAATTGGTTTCGGGACAGGAGTATGAGCGTTTTTTAAATGAGTATTTGTTTAAACCTGCAGGGATGAAACAAACAGGGTATTTTATCCCTGACTGGGACAAAAAGATGATTGCAAGTGGTTATATGAATACTATTATACCTGTAGGAACAATGGTTGAACGGTTTCATAAAGCAGGTAATAAAGTATCATGGACTCTAAAAGGAAATGGAGGAATACACTCTACCCCCGAAGATATGTATAAATGGTATTTGGCTCTAAAATCGAATACGATTTTATCAAAATCACTAACAAAAATATTAACTACACCGTATACTCCAGAGCAGGAAAGCAGATCAAGTCATTATGCTTATGGATGGGCAATTTTTAATTCAGATAGAAATACAAAAATTGTAAGCCATAATGGGGGAAATCGTATATTTTTCCATGATTTTATATGGCTTCCCAAAGAAGATGTGGTAATTATATTTTTTACAAATGCAACCAGTAGAGAAGTAGAACTAGCATGGCCTATAGAAAAAATGATTTTTGATGCAGATTATCAGCCAAAACCAATTAAAAAGAACCTTAGCTTTTTTATATTCGATTTCATTAAGAAAAATGAAATAAACCAGTCAAATGTTTTAACAGCAATGATCAAGAAAGAGTATAGCTCTGATTTAAGAAATGGAGATGCTCTTAATGATATGGGGTATGTGATATTAAGACAAGAGGAGAATCCTGATTGGGCCATAGAGTTATTTAGGTTAAATGTTCAATTATTTTCGAATAATGGTAATCTTTGGGACTCTCTTGGTGATGGATATAAGAAAAAAGGAGATAAAGAAGAAGCAATTAAGGCATATCAAAAAGCATATGAACTTGATCCTTCACTTACTGCATCAATTAAATCATTAGCGGAACTTGGTATCAAGGTTGAAGTGAAAGCAAAAAAAGAAGTTGTTGTTGATCATTCGATTCTAAAAAGTTATGTAGGAAAATATGAGCTTAAGCCAGGGTTTGTACTAACAATAACTTATAAAAACGGTAAGTTAATTGTTCGGCCAACCGGTCGAGATATGATGCCAATGTTTGCAGAATCAAATGAGAAATTCTTTCTAGAAAAAATAAATGCCAATATTAGATTTAATAAAAATGATGATGGAAAAGTAGAAAGTTTAACTCTTATAGAGAGTGGAGAAGAAATGCTTGCGAACCGATTATAGAGTATACAAAAACAAAAAAGACATCCCGAATTAGTCGGGATGTCTTTTTTGTTTTAACTATTGTGGTGCTATAGAATTATTTTTTTTCTTCTGTCTGGCCTTGTATATTAGCTAATTCTACCTCGAAAATAAGATCGGTATTTGGTGGAATTCCTCGATTACCTCTTTCTCCATAAGCAAGATGAGAAGGAATAAAAAGTATAGCTTTGGAACCAACATTTTTTAGTTGTAGTATACCTTCTCTAAAACCAGCAATCATTTTTGCTTCTGCAGAATATGGCATTGGAGCAGGGGCATATCCTCTTGGATCTTCAGCTCTACGCTCATTAAAAACCCCAAGTTCTTTTGCCTTTTCTAAAATATTAGTATCAAAAACTCTTCCATCTGTAAAATACCCTGCATAATTTACCCCTACCATTTCTCCTGGCTTAGGTTGTTGTCCGTCCCCTTGCTTTGTATGTATAATTTCAAGACCGCTTTCTAGTTTTGTTGCTGTACTTTTTAGTTCAGTAAACTTTGCAGCAATAGCTTCATTACGTTCTTTTTCTAATCGTTCTTTTTCGGCTTTTTCTTCTTCAAGAACTTTTATCTTGTCTGTAAACGCAGTTTCTGTATTAAAAGCTTTAGCATCCGAACCTTTACGAATGATGTTTACTTCCATCATTTTTACTTCCGCTTCTGGCTTATCTCCAGCACCTGTTTTTACAACACCAATACTATCAATAATGTCTTGTCCTAAAACAATTTCTCCAAAAACAGTATGTTTTCCATTTAACCATGGAGTTTCTTTTAGTGTAATAAAAAACTGACTACCATTGGTATTTGGGCCAGAATTAGCCATTGATAAGATTCCTTTTGATTTATGAGAAAGTGAATCTACAATCTCATCAGGAAATTTATATCCTGGATCTCCTGTACCTGTTCCTAAAGGATCTCCGGTTTGAATCATGAAATCTTTGATTACTCGGTGAAATATAATTCCATTATAATATTTTTTGCCTTTATAAGTACTATCGACCATAGTATTGGTGCCTTCTGCCAGAGAAATAAAGTTAGCAACCGTCATTGGAGTAAGGTCATAATGTAATTTTGCTACCGCAGTACCTTTGTTTGTAACGATTTCGGCATAAACACCTTCTTGTAAATCTGGATATTTTTCATTACAACTGTTAAACGCTAATGCAATAATAGCTAAGAATAATAAATTTAATTTTTTCATTTTTGTTGGTAATTAATTTTCTGTTGTTGATTCTTTTGTAATTGTGTTAAGTGTTACTTCTGCTATTAACGGAATATTTGTGCCAATCTTATTATCATCCCCATAATATCCATATGCTTGATAAGAAGGAAATAGAAATGTGACCATTTCACCTTGCTTCATAAGCTTTAATCCTTCTCTAAGACCTAAAAAAAGTTCTTCTTTATCAATGCGATATGTAATTGTATTTAATTCTTGCTGTGAATAAATTACTGTACCCCTTAAATCTTTTACATTATAATCGAAGGTTACAATATCTCCAAATTTTGGTGTGATAGTAGACACCGTATCTTTTTTAGTATAGAAATACCAGAATCCTGTTTCTGAGGTTATATAAGAATGAGTAGAATCTTCATTAATAATTTTTTGAATTCTGGCTTCTTCTCTTGCTGCAAGTTCCTTATTTCGATTAATAGATTCATTTATAAAAGAACCAGATTTAATACTTACTGGTCTCCGGGCTTCAGGTGTTTTACAAGAAGAAAATAAAAAAAGAAGACAAAGCGTGTGAAGGGCTAATCTCATTGATTTAGGACTTTTTTATAAGTTGGTAAGATACTAATAAATTTTTCAACAGTATTAGATAATGAGAGATTACTTCTTCCGCCAGCAGCATTATTATGCCCTCCTCCTTCAAAATGATTTCTAGAGAATTCGTTTACCGAGAAATCACCCTTAGAACGTAGAGAGATCTTAATAATTTCTTCTCCTTTATTCTCTATAAAGATAGCGGCAAATTTAATTCCTTTTATAGAAAGTCCGAAATTAACAAAACCCTCGGTATCTCCTTTTTTGAAATTATGTTGATCCAATTCTTTTTGAGATAAAGTAATGTATGCTGTTTTATATTCTGGGAGTACTCTTAGATTATTTAGAGCAACACCTTTTAATTGAATTTTGGATAGTGTATTGGTATCATAGATATTTTCGTGTATTTGTGTATTATCTGCTCCTCGATCGATTAAATCTGCTATTACTTTATGAGTAGTACTCGTTGTAGATCTATATCTAAAAGATCCAGTATCTGTCATTATTCCAACATAAATACAGGTAGCAGCTTCTGAGGTAATTTTATCCAGATCATTTAATTTTTCTATAAAATGATATATCATCTGGCAGGTAGAACTCATACCAGGGTCACTGTAAGTAAATTCTGCGTAATCGGCAGGTTGTTGATGATGATCAATCATAACGAAACTAGTTTTGGCTTTTGCCAAAACGTTTTCCATGTCACCACTTCTAGAAAAGTGATTAAAATCTAAAGTAAAAATAAGATCTGCGTTTTCGATTTTTGATAAAGCAGTTTGGGTATCACTATCATACTTAAGAATCGTATTTTCACCAGGCATCCACTTTAAAAAAAGAGGGTAATCATTTGGTGTAATAACCGTAGCCTTATGCCCTAAAGAAATAAGATAGTGATATAATGCTAAACTAGAACCTATGGCATCACCATCTGGATTTTTATGGGTTACAATTACAATGTTTTTTGAAGAAGAAAGAAGTCCTCTTATCTTGTTTATTTCAATAGTATTCATAGGTCAGCGAAGATACAATAAATAATATTTTAGTAATATTAGAACAATTAATTTTGTTGAGTCACTAAATTTGATAGCCATGAGATATATCGCTAGTTTTCTAATTATGTTTTTTTGTGTACTTCAATTATCATTTGCACAAGATAAGACATCATCATCTTCAGATTTTGTTATAGCTTTCGGAAGCTGTAATAAGCAGAACAGTCCTCAGCCATTTTGGAATGAAATTTTGAAGAATACCCCTGATTTATTTATCTGGGGAGGAGACAATATCTATGCCGATTCTGACGATATGTCTAAAATAGAAAGTGATTATGCACTGCAAAACAGTAATCCCGATTATCAAAAACTAAAAAAAGTGGTCCCTGTAATGGCTACCTGGGATGATCATGATTATGGTAAAAATGACGCTGGAGTAGAGTGGAATAAAAAAGTAGAGAGTCAACAGTTATTTTTGGATTTTTTAGAAGTTTCAAATGAAGACCCTCTAAGAGATCAGGATGGGATATATACATCTAGGGTTTTTGAAATTGAAAAGGGAAGTGTTAAAGTGATTGTTTTAGATACCCGATATTTTAGATCTGCTTTAAGAAAAAGTTCAGAAGAAGGAAGACGTTATGAACCATATGAAAATAATGAAGGTACTGTATTAGGAGAGGCGCAATGGAAATGGTTTGAAAAAGAGCTGGCATCAAATTATTCTGATTTTGTTCTTATTGTGAGTAGTATTCAATTTTTGTCGTCAGAACATGGTTTCGAAACTTGGGGTAATTTTCCTCATGAGGTAAAACGATTAAATGATATGCTAATACGTAATGGAGTAAGAAATGCTATAATACTTAGTGGAGATCGACATATTTCTGAGTTTTCGATGATCCGTGTAAAGGGACTTAAGTATCCATTAATTGATTTTACATCTAGTGGTTTAACACATTCATATGCCGAATATAAAGGAGAATCTAATAAGTACAGAATCGGTCGGGTAATCTCGACTCCAAGTTTTGGAATGCTAAAATTTGATCTTGATTCTTATGCTGTAACGATGCAGATTAGAGGTAAAAATAATATCGTATTACAAGAGTTTAAACGACAATATCCTAAAAAATAGATCTTCATTTTTTCGCCATTATTTTTTATTAAATGGATTTTGATAACATTCTGTAATTTCTTAAAAAATCAGTCAAATTGAGTACATGCATTTTCTATTAGATAGAAATTAATTTGTTTACTGTGCATTTCAATTGTTGTAATCAAGTTATACTCCAAAAAATACTTGAATATATTGTGCTAAATCTTGGGGTGATAAATTTTGTACAGATAAGTTCGAATAGAATATAATTAAGTTTACAAAATTTGTATGAATTAAGAGAGTTTAGGGTAAAATCCCCTTTTTATTAAACTTATTACATATTTATTTTTTTGTCAACTTCTGATATATATTTTCATAACCTAATTCAATTTCAGGAGAAATTTCTTTTAAAAAATCTAAAACAGCATTCCTATCATTAGGAGTTGCCTCAAAAAGTGAAGGAAAAACATTAATATCTACTTTAAAAAAACTAGATAATTTTGATTCTCCTTCTTCAAATGCGTAAGCATAATTTTTCATAAAATATCTCGTATTTTTTTTTACAATATAAAACCTCTTAATTTTTGATAAATCAAACTCTTCAGTTCGATTAAATATTTTCCCTTTCCCAGTTATATTATAGAACTTAATTGTATTTCCATCTGATTCTAAAATAAGTTTAACTTCTCCATAAGTAAAATACTCTATTACTCTTTTTAAAAGGATTATATATACTATAAGCATTGCTCCTCCAAATATAGCTGCAAACCAAGAAGGTTCTTCTATAATCCCAGGAGTAATAACTGATAAAATGAGGGTCAAAAAAAGTCCAACAATCAGATGAAGAATGAATTTAACCTTACGCTTTTTTAATATAATATTGAATTGCTTCATGTTTTTATTGAGATTATCTAGTTAATTATTAGTATATCAGGAGAAATTTTATTGGCAAATTTGTTTCAGTATTCTTACCATAAAAGGATTAAAATTAGTACTTATTCTATATATGAAAAACCTTTTTGTTTTGATTTAGATGTCAATTTCAATTGCTTTAATTGAATTATATTTCAAAAACACTTGATTGTAATATGAGTTCGAATTTGAAATTCAATTAAAACATTGATTTTTAACACATTTTTATTTTTAAAACTCGTAATGTTAGGAAAAGATATTTTTTCGGATATATTAGTTTTTTGTAATTGTAAATTGTTAGAAATCAATATTTTGTAGTTTTAGAAACTATATTCTTTATAAAGTTTCGGATTCTAACGTGATTTCATATAATAATTCTTGTTTTTGATGCTTTTATATATATTTTTGCACAAAAATTTTAAAAATCGGGTTTTATATACCTAAGTAATAATTTGAAATACTTCTGATTATAAGAGGTATTAGATAACAAAAACATACAATGGCAACAAACAGAACTTTTACAATGCTTAAACCGGATGCGGTAAGAAAAGGATACATTGGAGGAATTATTGAGCAAATTACTGCTTCAGGATTTAGAATTGTAGCAATGAAATTAACTCAGCTTACTACAGATGATGCTGCAGCATTTTATGCAGTTCATAAAGAGCGTCCTTTTTATGGAGAATTAGTAGAGTATATGACAAGTGGTCCGATTGTAGCGGCTATTTTAGAAAAGGAAAATGCTGTAGAAGATTTCAGAACTTTAATAGGTGCAACAAATCCAGAAGAGGCTGCAGAAGGTACTATTCGTAAAAAGTATGCTACTTCTATTAGTGAAAACGCTGTACACGGTAGTGATAGTGATGAAAATGCTGCTATTGAAGGAGCTTTTCATTTTGCAGGAAGAGAGCAATTCTAAAAAGATATATTTCTTATTATAAAAAAAGCTGTCTGTATATACAGACAGCTTTTTTGTGTTTTATAGATTATACTTTTTCTTTTATTTTTTTAGGAATACCATCTTTATGAAGTAAAACCCCTACGGTTTTCATTCTAAAATATGCTTCAGACATATAAAGATACCCATGTTGAGCTCCTTTAATTCCCCATGAATTTTTGATCTTATAATACGTTTTTCCTTTTTTATCAACGCCTTTGCCTACTAAATGCATTAAGTGATCATCTGTAGTATTGTAATTTTCGAATTCTTTTTGTCGAGATTCGGGAGTTACTTTTTCTTCTTCGATATATTCTTTAAATGCATCTTTACGTTCTTTCTTATGAGTTAGAATTGCCAAGCCACTTTTTTGAGAAAACCCTATTTCACTTACATCTCCGTCCCAAGCTACAGTGTACCCTTCTTTTAAAGCGTGATCAACAACTTGTTGTAACTCATCAAGCGATATATTATGATATATCCCATTAGAGAAATTATCTGGGATTTCCAGAATAAAATCACTATTCATGGGATGATGGGTAAAAGAGGTTAGTGTGATGTAGTTATTTGCATCAATCCCAAGTTCCTTGGCAAACTCAATAGGAGTATAGGTTTTGTTATTATATGTAAAAGTATCAGGTCTTTCTCCAAGATAGATATCTAACATAGCTTCATAACTTTTCCACCAGTTTTTTGAAAGAATTTTGTGTTTCACTGCGTTATCAACCATATTGGTTAATAATTTTATTAATTCACTGTGATCGTGACGGTCTGCAATACTTCCAGCAAAACCTGTATACATTTGATTAGGGATAATTCCGTGTTTACGAATAGATTTTATAACATCATGAGCAAGTGCTCCTTCACTAAATTGAGCTTTACCTTGTCTTAGTATATAATTTCTGGCTTTATCGGTGTATGTATTTCTAACCTGAAATAATTCTGATAAATCGTGAACTCCGTGTCCTAGTCGAGCAATCTCTGACTCGATATAAGAGGTGGTAGAAAAACTCCAGCATGTACCTGTTTTTCCTTGACTAATAACAGGGTTACATTGAAGAGATATTTGATCTGTGATACTATAATCGGGATGTGTTTCTTGCGCATATCCTATAGATAAAAATAGAAACATGCAATTAATAAAAAAGAGTTTTTTCATTTTAGTTATATGATTTGTAGGCGATGAAGGTACAAGAAAATAGATAAAAAAGGAAAACTCAACTTAAAAAAATAAAGCAGTTATTACCAAAAAATTCTAAAACTAATATTGGGAGTAATCCCTAGTGATAATATGTCAGAAGTGATAAATTGGTTGCTAAGAGAATTTGTTGTTCTAAACTCTCGGTTTAGTAAATTCTTTTTGTTGTATATGTTTAGAACAGAGAGCCCAATACGATATTTTATATTGGGGTTGTAACCTATTTTAAAATTATAAATAGCAGAGAAATCTAACCTGTGATATTCTGGAAGATTAGTACTGTTAATCTCATCAAATTCTAAGATTACGATTTCACCACTTTCATCTACTCCAGATACATTAGTATAGGCTTTACCTGTATGCCAAATCCATCCTAGGGAGAACTGAAAATTATTAATTTTATAAAATTGAGACCATTTTACGGTATGTTCAATATTCCAATTACCAGGAAAAGATTCATTGTTATTAATGTCTTCAAATGTATTACGGGTATTGATATAAGAATAACTAACCCAGGTTTTGTAGTTTTTAAACCTTTTTTTTAGAAAAAGATCGACCCCGAAAATTCTACTTTCTCCTACATGGTGAACATTGTCTATGGGGTTAATAAAACCTGCGGTTAATGTAGTAATATCTTCGATTTGTTTATAATACCCATCGATATCCAGGTACCATTTGTTTTTTCTAAAACTGCTTCCCAATGTAAACTGATAACTGCTAATCACGGGAAATTGCTCATTGTTTGCCAATGTCCAGACTTGATTTTCAAGAGATAAATCACTCACGACAGATTCTTGTATCTGGCTGGTTGATTGACTTCTGTATTCTAGACTAGTATTGATTTCCCAGTTTTCGGTAATATATTTTTGAGCAAACACCCGAGGTTCGATATACGTTTTGTCGAGCTCTGCATAAAAATTGAAACGTAATCCAGCAGAAACATAAAAGTTTTTTGGATTATCGAATGTGTATTCTGCATATGCTGCATGTGTGTTTAAAAAACGATCATCTTCATCCAGAATTAACTCATAACTCGGAGTTGCAGTAACAAAGGCATATCTAATCGTATTGTTGGATAATTGATAACCACCAGAAATGTTTTGATATTTTGATAGTTTATAATTTAACCCAAGTTCTGCCCCATAATCTCCCACAGTGTTTTTTTTACTTTCGATTTCGGTGATTGCTCCAAGATTTCTGGTAATGAATTGATAATTTAAAAGGTATTTGGTGTAATACCCACTTACTTTGGTGTTAAAAGTTTTACTGTATGTGTGACTCCATTTAAAATTATACCCTTCATTTTCTGTAGTAAGGTCATCATTAAAGGACTCGCTAGCATCACTTCTTCTAAAATCTAAGTCATTTTTACTATAAATCGTGTTAATTTCAATTTTGTCACTATCTGAAGGCTGTAGAATTAAATTTGCATTATAATCTATATAGAAAAAATCATTGCTCTCATTATTAAGGGCAACAGTCTCGGCAATTTTAGTATTCTGAAAAACACGATCAGAGAGTTGTTTATAGGTAAATGTTTCTAAAACATCGGTATATGATCTTCTTCCTGATACCTGAAGAGATACTTTATCTCGTATGATAGGGATATGTGCAACCATATCTGCGTTGATCATATTAAAACCAGCTCCACCAGAAAAACGTTCTGCAATTTGGTTTTCGGACTTAATATCGATTACACCTGCAATTCGATCCCCATATTTGGCGCTGACTCCACTTTTAGAAAAATTCACTTCTTTGGCGACATATGGATTAAATGCTGATAGCATACCAAATAAGTGTCCTTGGTGGTACGTTTTTATACCATTCCACAGTACCAGGTTTTGATTGGGAGCGCTTCCTCTTACAAATAACCCAGAAGCAGTCTCGAATGGGTTGTTAACACCTGGTGTAAGTTGTATGGTTTGTAAAATATCTGGTTCTGTACGTCCAGGAAGAATTTCTACATTATTTAAATCAATATGAATTACTTCTTTGTTTTGGGTAATTCCTTTGGCTAAATACTCCTGAATAAAAACTTCGTCCAAAATTTCTTCATGTGCATTGGTAAGATATATTTTAATACACTCGTCGGTTAAAAACGATTTAGAATTCAAAACCCTTTGGCGAAATCCCGGAGCGCTAATTAAAATAACCGAGTTGTATGGTACCTGATTACTTTCAAAATAACCCTTATTATCGGTAGTTACATTAGTGCGATTGGCTTTAAAAAAAACTCCTATATCTTTAAGAGGCTTTTGATCTTCGTCTAAAATATATCCACAAACAGAAATAGTGTCTCTTTTATTTAAGACACTAATGGTAACGAAGTTTTCTCCGGTGATTTTAAACTGTAGTTTCGTTTGTTGTTGTAGTTTTTTTATTAAATCTTCTAGAGAGAGTTGAGGATTTAGCGTTATAGAAATATTTTTATCCTTTATAAAAGTATCGATGTAAGAAAACTTAAGACTATAAAATGCTTCAATTATAGGGATTACTTCGGGGAGTGGTTTATTATTGATAGTAACAGCTTTTGCTTCTTCCTGGGAAGAAACAGATATGCTACATAAGAAAATACATACACATAGAAGTCTTATCATTCTACTATTTTTCTAATACCACAGTCTTGCTATCTTTCGATACGCTATACTTCATGCCTAAGGTACTAAAAACTGTTCTAAGAGCAACTTCCTTATTGTTATTAGGGAAAGTTCCTGTATATATAGTTTCGAGATTTATCTCTGTTGTTTTAATTTTTAAATCATATTGCTCTTCAAGCTCCTTAAATACGTATTTGATAGGTGTACTTCTAAACGAGCTTGTATTACTAAGCCAAGAAGGCTCTTTGATATCAAAAACCCAGCTTTCTGGCTCGGTATTTTCAAGATTTCTATATCCTTTTCCTACTGTTAGAATTTTTTTATTTTCTTTATTAGTAACACTAACTTTACCTTCATAACAAGTAACTTCAAAAAAAGAATTTTGGGATTGTACATTAAATTGGGTTCCTAACACAGAAACTTCTCCGTTTTTGGTAGTAACAGTGAATTTACTTCCTTTTTTTACTTTAAAAAAGGCTTCTCCTTCTAAGGTTACCATTCTGTTTTCTTTCCAGTTTTCTTTATCAAAACTCGCTAAAGATTTAGCGTTAAGGATCATTTCTGATCCATCTGGTAATGTTACAGATAATTGTTCTCCAAAATTAGTGCTGAACGACTCATTGGGATTAAATAAAAAGACCCCCAGAATAATTGCAATCGAAGCGGCAGCCGCAATATAAGGCCATAATTTTATAACCGAATTAGATTTTTCTTTTGCTGTATAACTCGATTTTGATTTTAAAGCAGAAAGTTGTTTTTCTACATCATAATCTTTTAGATTCAAAGCATCAGCGCCAGCCATTATTTTTACATAATACTCATACTCAGGGTGGGATTTAAACTCACGAAGTTCCTCTTCAGAAAGCTCTCCGCTAATCCACCTGGATAAGAATATATCATCTTTTTTATCGTCTAACATAACTTCGGCATATAATATGTGAACGTTTTATTTTTAAATTACCCTACCTCTTTGTATTAAAAAGTTTTTTAGGTTAACTAGATTTCCTTTAAATATTTCCTATTTTTCCTCTTAATGTTAATAATGCTTTATGCATCAATTTTTCTATAGCTTTTACAGAAACATTCGATAGCTCTGCAATTTCTTTATATGTTTTTTTATCTATTCGACTTAGCAAGAACACTTCTCTTTGGCGTTCTGGTAAATCGGCAATTGCACTTTTTAATTTTTCCATATACTCTTTCTCAAGAGCGATAAATTCTGGCGACTCGTGGTTGACATCTGTTTTACGTTGTGTAATATAATCTCTGTATTTGAACTTTACTTTTTGATGTCGTGTAATGCTAATACCAAGATTGGTCGCGATAGTATAAACATAACTTTTGGCCTTATCTATCGATACTTTAGAACAATTATTCCAGAGTTTAATAAATGCATCCTGAACAATATCTTCTGCCTGTTCGAGATCTCCAAATTTGTAATAAATATAATTCCTCAAAAGTTTAGAATTACTCTTGAAAAACTTGTCAAAGACTTGCTCGTTACATGTAGAATTATTGTTGTCAGACATTTAGGGGAATAAAAATATATTTTCAAATCTAGATTTTTTTTTCAAGCTATCAAAGAATAAAAAATGAAAGTATGGGGGTAGGGTAATTTTTTTTTAAGCCGTTTCACTTTAAGAGAGGTTTAAAAAGCTTCTGAAGAAAATTTAGTAACCCCTAAAATTATTTACGATGAAAAAACTTGGTATTTGGTATACGTTAATACTTACACTTGTATTAGGATTTACCTCTTGTGAAACTGAAGATTTTAATAGTGATCCAGAGGTCGAGATTGTTATTGATAACAAAGAAGGAAGTGCGGTTTATAGTTTTGAAGCTAAGACAAGCGGGATTGACAATGGTGCACAGACGATTTGGTCTGTAGATGGAAATGATATTGAAGGAGAAGATGAAGAAAATATTATTAATCAGATCTTAGATTACCTGTTTGAGCCTGGTAAACATACTATTTGTGTTAGAATTATAACCGAACAAAGAACAATAGAAGCCTGCACTGATATAGAGGTTGAGGTAGACGAAAATAATCCTTGTCCCGATTTGTTTTTTAGAAGTAAGCATTATCAAGGACGATCTACTTATAAGTTTTATGCAAATTTTAGAGGAATTAATGAAGTGTCTTACGGATGGTATATTAATGATAGATTGGTAGAAGATTCTTCACCCGATGAAGATAATTATTTGATATGGAATTTTGAGGAGCCGGGAAGATATGAGGTGTGTATCAAAACAGAAACGCCAAATTGCCCAGAAGGAGTTTCTTATTGTAAAGTTATAGAAGTAGAAGAATCAAATTTGGTTTGCCCAGAAGTTTCTTTTACAAAAGAAATAGAACCGGGAACGGTGGGGACGTATACTTTTGGAGCTAAGATAGAAGGTGTAGATGAGGTAAGTCAAATACTATGGTATGTAGACGGAAAGGTTGTTGAATCACCAAAAAATGACCCACAAGTAGGTAGTAGAACTCTTGTATATCAATTTAATTCTGGGGTTCATGAAGTGTGCCTAAAAGTGATTACACCAGATTGCCCAGAGGGAGTAAAATATTGTAAAGAGATAAGAGTAGGGGATTGTCCGGATCTGTTCTTTGAACCAGAGCGAGATGGCGATAAAGCTGCATATTATTTTTATCCTCGTGCATTCGAAGGAATCGATGACGTTACTCTAGAGTGGTCTGTTGACGGAAAATATGTGGGTAAATCACCAGAATTCCCCCATAACAACCCATTTTATCATGAATTTGATGGGCCAGGGAGATATGAAGTGTGCTTAATGATAGAAACTCCAGAATGCCCCGGCGGAACATCATTCTGTAAGGTTATAGAATTTGAATAATTGCTTGATTTTCTATTCGCTTCTAATAAAAAGAATAGAATACAAAATATGATAAGTTAGTTAGGTTAGATTAATTAGGTTGATTCCCCGGGAGCGAGGCCATGCTTTCGGGGAATCTTTATTTATAGGATTAAGATGTAGTATGACTCTTAGTTTCTGAAAATAACTAATTGATCACAATGCTTAACATGAGAATTAGGAAGAACAACATATTAAGTAGAGTAGTTTTTATATTGTCTTCTAAATCATCCCATTTTGAGCGAAGTCACTCGTTTTTGATATATCTTCTTTTATCCAGAGAAAACTCCTTTAGATTTATATTTAATGTTCTAAAAAGACCTAATTTGATCGAAGAATAGAAAGCCACAGAATGTAAAATGAGGGAATATCGTTGTAGACAATTTAGCAATTGTAATATAGATGTAAAAAAATAGGGATGAGATTTTTATCTCATCCCTATCCATTATGTTAATAATTACCTGAAATATTGACTAGTTCAAATCCCAGAAAAGTTTTGTTTCTGCAAGATCACCACCTATTGCAGTAGAGGCAGCTTGCCAGTTTGTACCATTTAAGGTTTGTTCTATAATTGGATATGTATATCTATTAGGGAAACCAGAAACAGGTTCAGCTGGTGTCGCTAATGTTGGGAAATCTAAAAGCCTGATCGAAGTCCATGCTTCAATACCTCTATTAAATAAAGCTATCCATTTTTGATTACCAATTACTTCTTTCCAGGGAGTAGTAGCAGTACTGGCTGCCAAAGCAGTATCATAGTCTACTGTTGGTTGAGCAAGATATGTCATTGCATCGGCATTTGATCCTCCCCAACTTTCTATTGATTCTACTACAGCAATATCGTAATGACTTTTTGCTGTTCCACCCACCGCAAAAGTTCTTGCAGCAGCTTCTGCTAATAAAAACTCAACTTCTGCATAATCTAAAATTACACCAGGAGTTGCAGCAGCCTCTACATAATCAGATACATGAGAATGCGAAGAGAAACTTGATGTGCTACCGATATCTCCTCCAATATACATTCCCGTGCCAGGTACTTCTTCAAAATACAAGGACCTTCTGGGATCATTTAATGTATTCATCATATCTACGATTGTAACTGCAGCTACAAAATCGGCTCTTCCACTTAATACTAAGTTTGCATGAACAGGATTTGTGTTTGGTGCAGCAGATAAATATGTGAAATTAGCATTGTCAGCTCTACTGGTAAATACACCACTTGTAACTGCTGCTTCTACAGTAGTTTTAGCAAAAGCATTATCTACATCAGATAATAGGATACCCATTCTAAGCTTTAAGGAAGCAGCAAACTTTTTCCAGAGCGATACATCTCCGCCATAAATATTATCGGCAGCTCCAAAACTTCCTTTACTAGTGTCTAAAGCATCGATAGCAGCTGTAAGTCTACCAACCAAGGCTTTGTAAACTGTTTCACCATCATCATATGCAGGCAATAGATCATCAATATCCAAAGCTTCAGTATAAGGAACATTTCCAAAAGTTTCTACTAATACGCTATAGGCATAGATTGTTAATATTTCTATTACCTGAAGTTTATTAGCTTTAGTCTCAATATCCTCAGGAAGTGAATATTTGGTATCTGTTATGATTTTAGAAGCTTCGTCTAAATCTTTTAAAACATCTTTATAAAGAACGCTCCAGTGTGTAGCAGGAATGGTTCTTGTTACCTGGTCATAATTACTTTCGTCTGTATAGGTCGTCTCTTGTAAATATTGGGCCCAAAGTTTTGTGTTATTATTATTCACATTTAGGTCAACCATTTGATCAACCAAATTTTTCTGCGCACCGGTAAATAAAGTTTCACCTGGAACAGAAGATGGATCTTTAATATTCTCGTTCAAACTCTCGAGGTTATCCGAACAAGATGCTATAATTACTGCTGTAATTAGAATTAATATTTTTTTCATCTTTATTTTTTTAGAATTGTAATTTTAAGTTGAAACCTATGTCTCTGGTAGTAGGTAAAGAACCTACCGAATACCCTTGTAAGTTACCAGAACTCAATCCACTTTCTGGATCAGCATGTGGAAGGTTTTTGTCGATAATCCAAAGGTTAGAACCAATTACACTAAAAGAAACATCATTTAAGAATGTTTTTTGAATTAATTTTTTAGGGAAACTATAGGTTATAGCAACTTCTCTTAGTTTTACGAAACTTGCATCATATACAAAAGCGGCATCAGGTAATCCTCTTCTATATCCAAAGGCACCAAATCGATCTGCTCTAATTCTTGTAGTATTGGTAGCTCCATTAGGATTAACTCCAGGATTGATAAAACCACCGCCATTTGCTAAGGTGTTTCTTACAGGATTTCCTAGGTCATTAATAAAGGCAGTTTCTTCATATAGACCTGTTGCTTGCCCATAGTATTGATCCAGAGACCAAATGCTTCCTCCTTGTTGAATATCAATTAAGAAACTAAGCGCAATATTTTTATAATTAAACTTATTAGAAATACCCATTAGCCAATCTGGATTAGTATCACCAATATTATTGTTTGATGTAGTAGTCTTTATATATTGACCATTAGAATCATCAACAACTCTTTGACCATTTAGGTAAGTGTAATCTGTTCCTTGAATTATTCCGTAAGGTTGCCCTACAGTAGCATTAATTGTTATACCACCTTGAAAAGAACCTAATTGTAAATTTTCTATCCCATCTTCTAATGAAACCACTTTGTTTTCATTTTTAGACCAGTTTACATTCACATCCCAGGTAAAGTTTTGTGTTTCTACTGGGGTTCCGTATATAGATAATTCAACACCTTTATTTTCAATTTCTCCGGCATTTAATATTTTAGAAGTATATCCGGTTCCGCGACTAACAGGAACTCCAAAAATCTGATCGATAGAATTGTTTTTGTAGTATGCAATATCAAATCCAAGTCTGTTTTGTAAAAGTTTCATCTCCAGTCCAAGCTCAATACTTGTTGTTGTTTCTGGTTTTAGATTTGGATTCTTTTTTATGTTCCCTACAGAAGTACTTGCACTTCCTATTGGAGTGTTTACATTATAACTATCATATAAAAAGTCAAAAGGAGCACTGTTACCCACTTCTGCGTAATTGGCTCTTAATTTACCGAATGAAATAAATTCGGCGTCGATAAGATTAGAAAAGACAAAACTACCTGCAATAGAAGGATAATAGAAAGTACTGTTTCCTTTTGGTAATGAAGAAGAATGATCTCTTCGCAATGTTCCGTCAAGGAAATAGGTTTGTTTGTATCCTAATGATGCACTCACATAGATACCATCTACACCAATTTTTTCATCTCTTTCTACAGGTAATGGAAGCGGTCCAGAACTGTTCTGTAATGAATATAATCTAGGAACACTAAGTCCACCACTTGTAGACGCATGAACCGATTGAAAATGATTTCTTCTAATATTGGTACCTAATATCCCCTTGATGTTTAATTCTTCAGTTAAATCTTTATGAAAATTAAGCATTAGATCGTAATTCGTTTCTGTATTTCGGATATCCTTTCTTCCATATCCAGAACTTACAGTTCCTCTGTCTACCCCAAAACGAGTGGGTACACTACCATTTGCTCTTCTTTCTTCTTGTAATTCAGAGTATGTGTCGGTAGCAACTCTACCCGTAATATCAAACCAATCGGTTACTTTATAATTTAAAGAAACATTACCTAAGAAACGATTTCTCATATCGTTTTGGTAGTTTTCATATCTTGTCCAATATGGGTTATCCCAATAGATAGGAAGAGACCCTGCATCTCTGCTAGCTGGGTTCCAGGTAACATTTCTTCCTGTAGAAAAATAAATAGCTTCTTGTTGTCTTATGTCAACATTGGTTTGCCACCATTGTTTAAAATTACCAATAATGTTATCATTATACCCTGTTGAGTTACGACCAAGACCATCTGTTTTGATATAATTGGCATATCCTGTAGTTGTTAATCGCTCACTAAGCTTATAACTTCCACTCATAGAAAAATTATGTCTCTTTATAGAACTGTTTGGTAATAAGCCAGTTTGGTCAAACTGAGTGTAGTTTAATCTAAAAGTACCGGCATCAAATCCTTTATCGAAGGATACAGAATTTGTAATGGTAACCGGAGTTTCAAAAAAGGTAATAGGACCATTCTTAGCATTTACCCAAGGAGTAGGTGTTCTGTAATTCGGAGAATCAGGGTCAAAAGCATCCCATTGATACACTAAAATGTTAGAATCAAAGGCAGCTCCATAAGATGCATCTTCTGTTAAAGGAGTTACAAAATCTAAGTTACCATCACCATCAATATCTACTAAATCTAAATAGCTGTCTTCTCCTGGTCCATAATAAGGTCCGTAACCACCACCATATTGATCTTGATATTTGGCAAATGTACTTTTGTCAATAGATCCGAATGTTAATCCAGAACTAATTGTAATTCCCATACCTTTGGATTTACCTCCTTTTTTGGTAGTAATCATAATCACACCATTTGCAGCTCTGGATCCATAAAGGGCAGATGCAGCAGCACCTTTTAGAACATTTATAGATTCTATATCATCTGGATTAATATCTGATGCAGCATTACCATAATCATAATACCCTCCTTGAGCTTGTCCCTGACCAGCAGAGTTGGTATTAGTGTTGTTGATAGGAATACCATCAATAACGAATAAAGCCTGGTTACTTCCAGTTAAAGAAGCATTACCTCTAATAACAACGTTGGTAGATCCTCCTAAATTATTATTTCTTTTAATTTGAAGACCAGAAGCTTTACCAGAAAGAGAGTTTACAAAGTTTACAGTCTTCACTTTGTTTAAATCGTCTCCATCAACTTCTTGTGTAGAATATCCTAAAGATTTTTTATCTCTAGAAATACCAAGAGCCGTAACTACTATTTCTTCTAATTGAGAAGCGGTGACTTCTAATTGTACATTAATAGTTTTTTGGGCACCTACAATTACCTCTTGATCTGCAAAACCAAGATAACTGAAAAGAAGAATACTACCTTCAGAAGCTTGTAACGAATACATTCCGTCAAAATCTGTTTGAGTTCCACTGTTGCTACCCTTTACTATAATGTTTACACCAGGTAATGGCATGCCGCCATCGTCTGTGACCTTACCTGTAATAGGGGTTTCTTGCGCAACAGAAAATTGCGTCACTAATACCGTTAGAAGTATTAGCATGTTTTTAGTTAATAATTTCATTATTGCATGTTAATTTTTGTTAGTAAGCAAGGTTATTAAGAAAAATTAGAGGATAATAAGGATAATGTTTTTTTAACAGAAAATTAACGGGAAAACTGTAAGGGTAATTTAAAAAAACGACTAATTATAGTTTTTTTTATTTATGAAGAAATTTTAAACCGTTTTAAACTTTATAACTTTATAGAACGATGAATATCGAATATTGTGATTTAAGACCCAATGTTTTTTTATAATAATACAGGTAAATTAAAATTTATCGAGTTGTTTTATTATTTTTAAATATGTTAGATGTATTTAGATAGTCTTTTGATTCTAATTTTATTTTATATACATTCATCCATATTAAATAGAGAAATGGGGTAGGGTAAATAAGTTTGTAAACGTTATAAATATATCTAGAACAGTTTAATATTGAATAAATTAAGTACATATTGCAAAGGTTTTATACTCGCATTGGTAATGTTTACATACTCTTGTGTAAATGATGACTCTTTTTTTCCTGATAGTATAGATGCTAAGATTACATCTACAACAACAATAGTATCTATCCTTAATGATATAAAAACAAGAAATTCGATAGTAAACGAAGAAGATCTGTGTTTTACTTTTAAATACCCATTAATATTTGGATATAATACAGATTCGACCATACGAGTTGATGACTATCAAGGGTTACTTGGAGTAATTTCTGGACAAAGTGCGAATTTTAATATAACCGGGCTACAATTTCCTATTCAGATCATGTTTAAGGGAGCCAATAGTACGGTTCTTATAGAGAATGAAGATGCTTTGATTAATGTGCTTAGAGAATGTGAGATAAAAACTTTCAGAGACGTTTTTAATCATTTATATAGGCAATGTTATAAGTTTGAATATCCTATTATTTTAAATGATAAAGACAATAAAGAAGTCGATATTGATAGTGAAGAAAGTTTTAGTCGTTTTCTTGTAGATCAAGGAGCTAATTATCAACCAGATTTTAAGTTTCCAATATCAATATTAGTTGCTCCTGACCTTAAACCGATACGGATATCAACATATTATGAATTTTATGAAATCATAAATAATTGCATTGGATGTCCTGCAATACGATTTGAAATCCAGCCTTTACAAGAGAATGAGTATAGGTTTATTCCAGATATTGAGATTATGGAAGGATATCAATTGTTTTTTAAAATCAATGGGGAGATAATTGCTGACCAGGTTGTTGATGGAAACCCATTTACAAGACAATTTACTCCGGGAACATATGAAACTTGTATAAAAGTGATTACTACTAACTGTCTTAGTGGGACGATTGCTTGCAAAGAAATTGTAGTAGAGCCTATTTGCCCCGCTGTTACATTTACTAATGAACGGGTTACAGGTACAAATACATATAAATTTAATCCCTCTGTTATAGGGGTGAGTAATGATGTTACTATAGGTTGGTCTGTAAATGAAATTTTTATCGAAAACTCATTGTTAAGTGCCGGGATAGTAGAATTAGATTTGGATCAAGGTGTAAATAATGTATGTGCAAAAGTGATAACTCCAAATTGTCCTGATGGTCAACAGTTTTGTGATGAGGTGGTTGTTCCTTAACTACCTTTTATAATGTTAATGACAGAGCGTTAAATGGTGATATGTCTTAGCTTTAAAATCCTTTTCTTTTATCGAGTATAGAACACGATATTTTTGATAATTTTGCGATAAACAAAATGAAGTTATGAAATATCACACCAGAAAAATTGTAAAACCAGGTGATTTAAATTCTAATGAGACATTATTTGGAGGTAGATTATTAGAGTGGATAGATGAAGAAGCAGCGTTGTATGCAATTATACAATTACAAAACAGACGAGTAGTGACCAAGTTTATGTCTGAAATCAATTTTGTAAGCTCTGCGGTACAAGGTGATATTATTGAAATAGGAATGGATGTCGTGAAATTTGGAAATACTTCTCTAATTCTTAAATGTGAAGTGAGGAATAAATTAACACGCAAAACAATTATTAAGGTAGAAAATATAACTGTGGTTAATCTTGATGTCAATGGAAAACCAGTGCCGCACGGTAAAACTAAGGTTGTACACGAAAAAAAAGAGCTACCTCAGAACTAGTTTTTTGACTAATACTTTGCCTAACTCATCATTGAGGTTATCTATTATTTTTTGTCTGCCATAACTAAGTTCTTCTCTTAATACAGATGATGTAAGTTCTACATACACAGTTTCTCTTTCAAGTTTAATATTTCGAGTATACTTTGTTATTGCAGGGCCCATTATTTTTTCCCAAACATCACGTACAGCAACCTTATCTAACCCTTTTTGTAAATTATTGTCAGAAACAAAGCTTTTTAAAACTTCTTCCATACTCTGATGTTCTTGATGACGTTTTGCCATTATAATTGTAGCTTTTGATATCGTTGATAAAAGTAAACATTTCCTGTTTCATTCTTGAAAATTATCTCGTTTTCTTTTGCAGAAATAATGGTTTCTTTCCATGTTGCTAACGAGTTTTTATATTGTAGCCTTACACTATCATTTTCAATAGTTATAGAAAAAATTTCCTGGTTATCGGTAACTATAAAACTCCCATCTAGTTTAGGGCGTACTTTTTTGCGTATTCCTATCGAGTCTTTAACTTCAAAAAAGTCAATATCCTGATTGAACGTATATTCTTTTTCGTTTCCATCAGATAATATTACCTTTTTAATTTCCCAATACCCATTTAGATATTGAATATATTCTTTTGGATCTGTGGTTGTACAAGAAGTAATATATAGAAGTAGTGTATAAAGTAAAACTCGTCGCATATTTTATCTGAGTGTTTTTATCTTTTTTATTAATCAGAAGATATGAGTATTGATTTTAGTTCTCTGATTCGTTACTTTTTAATTTAATGATTTTATATGATTGCGATATTTTTTTCACCACACTTTCTGTTCGATCTGCATGGGTATCACTAATAAATAATTGCCCAAAATTTTGATCATCTACCAATTTTATAATATGTTCTACGCGTTTTTCGTCGAGTTTATCAAAAATATCATCGAGTAGAAGTATAGGATTCACTTTACTTTGTTTTTTTATAAAATCGAATTGAGCCAGTTTTAAAGCAATAAGATACGATTTTTGTTGTCCCTGGCTTCCAAATTTTTTAATAGGATAGCCTTCAATTTCAAAAGACAAATCATCTTTGTGAACTCCCACACTAGTATATTGTAGCATTCTGTCTTTAGAAAGATTCTGTTCTAAAAGAGTTAGTAAATTAGTTTCAGATAGCTTACTTTGATAAGAAAGAGTAACACTTTCCTTACCAGAGCTAATGGCTTGGTACCTATTTTCGAAAATAGGAATAAAAACCTCTAAAAATGCTGCTCTTTTTTCATAGATAATACTACCGTATTCGTGCATTTGCTGGTTGTACACCTCTAATGTGGTAGGATCAAAAGTGTTGTTAGCGGTAAAGTACTTTAGTAGAGAATTACGCTGTGATACAATTTTAGAATATTTTAATAATGTTTTTAGATAAGATTGATCACTCTGAGAAATCACACCATCTATAAATTTACGGCGAGTGTCACTCCCTTCTGTAATCAAATCTCTATCTGCCGGAGAAATAATTACCAAAGGTAAAAAACCAATATGCTCGCTAAAAGTATCGTAAATTTTTGCGTTGCGTTTGATTACTTTTTTTTGCCCTCTTTTTGCACTTATAATAACTTTTTCATCACGATCTTCTTTTGTGTAAAGACCATCGATGACAAAAAAATCGGTATTATGTTTAATGTTTTGACTGGTAATTGGATTAAAATAGCTTTTACCAAATGACAAATGATAAATAGCATCCAGAATATTTGTTTTTCCGACTCCATTATTTCCGACAAGGCAGTTTATCTTATCATCAAATTCAAAATTGATGGACTCAAAATTTTTATAATTAAGTAAAGAAAGAGATTTTAAAATCATAAAATAGTGATCATCAAGGAATATCGACTTTAATAGAATTCTTAGTTAATCGATGCAAATTATTGAAAAATAATAAATAGTTGTGCTTTTAATTGTGAATAAATATTTTATTTTTGCCGTTCATTAAAGCAAACTTATGGCAACTTACAAGAAACGTGGACACAAACCAAAAAACAAAGCTGAAGAGGTTGAGCAAATAGAAGATAATTCAACAACTGCTGAGGTATTTAATACCTTAGACGAAGGAGCTTCTAAAACTGAAGAATGGGTTGCAGCTAATCAAAAATACATACTAGGTGCTGTTGGAATGATAGCCGTTGTGATATTAGGATATCTTGGATTTCAGAAATTTATCCAGGAACCAAAAGAAGAAGAAGCGGCTAATGAAATGTTTACAGCACAACAGTATTTTGATAATGCTGTTAATGGTAACTCTAAACTTAGCGATTCATTATATACTTTAGCTCTTAACGGAGGAGAAGGGAAATATGGTTTTTTAGGAATTATAGAAAACTATGGTAGTACTGATGCAGCTAATCTATCTAATTACTACGCTGGATTTTCTTACCTAAATATGAATAAATATCAGGAAGCTATCAATTACCTTGACAGTTTTAAGAGCGATGACGATATATTAGGTCCTTTGGCTCTTGGTGGTATAGGAGATGCATTTTCTCAGCTTGATCAAACAGAAGAAGCACTAGGGTATTATGAAAAAGCTGTTAAAGCAAAGACTAATGACTTTACCACTCCAAAGTTTTTATTAAAAGCAGCAATTACTGCTATATCTCTTAATAAACCAGAAGTTGCAATTCCATATTTAAAACGAATTAAAGAAGAATTTCCTAAGAGTGTAGAAGCTAATCAAGCAGACGTTCACCTAGGTAAAGCTCAGGCAATGAAGTAATAGTTTTGTGGTTCCGGTTTTTAGTTTTTTTACTGAAACCTGAAACCCGAGACGCAAAATCAATATGGCTACAGAAAATAAAAATTTATCACAATACGATAAAACAACTATCCCAAATGCGAAAAATTTTCGGTTTGGGATTGTTGTTTCAGAATGGAATGAAGAAATTACCGAAGGGCTGTTTCAAGGTGCATTTGATGCATTTATAGATTGTGGAGCAGTAAAGGAAAATATTGTACGGTGGAATGTACCTGGGAGTTTCGAATTGATATACGGATGTAAGAAAATGCAGGAATCCTTTGATATGCTCGATGCAGTTATTGCTATAGGGTCTGTTATACAAGGAGAAACCAAGCATTTTGACTTTGTTTGTGATGGTGTTACGCAAGGAATCAAGGATTTAAATATCGCTAGTGATATCCCTGTAATCTTTTGTGTACTTACAGATAATACACTACAACAATCTATTGATCGCTCTGGAGGTAAGCACGGTAATAAAGGAACAGAAGCAGCAATAGCAGCTATCAAGATGGCGCAATTACGTAAAGATGCAACCTTTTATAAATAAGAATTCTCTGGCTAAAATCTAAGCGGCATAATCTTTGTTATTTATATTTTGATGTTATTGTAATGCTAAAAGCTTTACATTATAATGCTTTTTAAGTATATTTGGATAATCAAAAAGATAGAGCAGATTGTGAAGTTAAGTATCCCAAAAAGAAGAAAAAACCGTAGATTCAATTACACACCAAGGTACTATGAAGGTAAAAGTGGGGGTAATATCTATAATTTTGAGAACAAAATTACCAAATACAGGGATGCTACAAATGATATAGATTTTGGTTCACACTGGGCAGAAGCCCGTAAATCGAGCCGTAATCGAGGTAATCGCGAAATTAATAGAAAGGTTATTTATATTGCAATAATCCTGATCTTCATCTTTTTGTATATAATTGATTTTGATTTATCCATATTTACTGCACGACGATAGATGTCTGATATCATTCAACTATTACCAGATCACGTAGCTAATCAAATTGCTGCCGGAGAAGTGGTTCAACGACCGGCTTCAGTAGTGAAAGAGCTGTTAGAGAACGCAATTGATGCTCAGGCTACACATATAAAATTAATCATAAAAGAAGCTGGTAAAACTCTTATTCAGGTTATCGATAATGGATCAGGAATGAGCGTTACCGATGCCAGACTGAGTTTTGAGCGTCATGCTACTTCAAAAATAAAAGCTGCAGAAGATCTTTTTGAGTTAAACACCAAAGGTTTTAGAGGAGAAGCTCTGGCTTCTATTGCTGCAATTGCTCATGTAGAATTAAAAACGAAACAAGAAGAAGATGAGGTGGGTACAGAGATTAATATCGAAGGTAGCGAAGTAATTTCTCAAGAAGTATGCGTGACACCCAAAGGAACCTCTATAAGTGTCAAAAATTTATTCTATAATATTCCCGCACGGCGAAATTTTTTAAAATCAAATGCAGTAGAACTACGTCATATTATTGATGAATTTCACCGGGTAACGATGGCGCATCATTCTATTAAATTTGATATGTATCATAATGGTAGTGAAATTTTTAATTTACCTATTTCAAATTGTCGCCAGCGAATTGTAAATATTTTTGGAGGAAAAACCAATGAAAAACTTGTCCCTGTTAAAGAAGAAACAGACTTGGTGACTATTAATGGATTTATAGGAAAACCAGAATATGCCAAACGTACCCGTGGTGAGCAATTTTTCTTTGTTAATAATAGATATATTAAGAGTGGTTATTTAAACCATGCCGTTAATGCCGCATTCGAAGGGTTACTAAAAGATAAAGCACATCCTAGCTATTTTGTTTACCTTACGGTAGATCCCAAATCGATAGATATTAATATTCATCCTACTAAGACCGAAATTAAATTCGAGGATGAGCATGCATTGTATGCTATGCTAAGAGCTTCGATAAAACATAGTCTGGGACAATTTAACGTAGCACCCGTGTTAGATTTTAACAGAGACGCTTCGATGGATACACCATATGAGTATAAAAGTAAAACTGCTCAGACACCTACAATAGAGGTAGATCGTAATTTTAATCCATTTAAAGAAGAAAAAGTATCTGGTTCTGGTGGTGGTTCATTTTCAGGCAAAAGCCATACATCGTTTAAAAAAGAATCTGCCGGAGACTGGGAAAACCTGTATGTGGGTTTAGAATCTGAAATGACAACTACCAAGCCCACAGAAAATGATTTTTCTTCTGTAGAATTCGAAAGTGCAGAAGTTACAGGGTCGTTGTTTGAGTCTGATGAAAAAAAAGTTGGGCATCATACAACCTATCAACTCAGAAAAAAATATATTGTTACTACTATTAAAAGCGGAATGGTGATTGTGAATCAACACCGGGCACACCAAAGAATATTGTATGAAGAGTTATTACGCAATATTACTATGGCAAGTGCTGTAAGCCAACAACTGTTATTTCCGCTTACACTTTCTTTTACCAAAAAAGAGATCGAACTTCTTACAACTGTAAAAGAACAGCTCGAAAATACAGGGTTTGTTTTTGGAGAGTTATCCCCCGGAGAAGTTGAAATTACAGGAATACCATCGGTAACTTCAGAAAAAGAAGTTGCTCAACTTTTAGAGCAACTTATCAGTGATCTCGAAGAAGAGGTGCCAGATAGTGGTTTTTCTCAAACCGATCTGCTTGCAAGATCCATTTCAAAAAGTATTGCAGTTCGAGCAGGAGTAGAATTGGCTTCAGAACAACAGCAGTATATGGTAAATAGCCTATTTGCATGTACCGAGCCAACAATAACACCAAATAATAAGCAGACTTTCATCACGTTAACAGTAGATGAAATCGATAAGAAATTTTAATATATAAATGGGGAGAATTACAGATACAGTAAAAGGGTTATTAATTATTAATGTCATTTTTTTTGTAGGGTCTTTATCTCTGGGAAATAATGCTTTTGAATGGTTTGCACTCTGGTTTCCTAAAAATGATAATTTTCAGATATGGCAAATTGTTTCCCATATGTTTATGCATGCAGATGCAGGACATATCTTTTTTAATATGTTCGCTTTGTACATGTTCGGAAGCCATCTTGAAAATTCTATTGGCCAGAAAAAATTTCTTTTTATCTACTTTTTTTCAGGTCTTGGTGCGGTAGGTTTTCAAATTTTATTTTCATATTTTCAGTTTACCCCAGGATATCAGGCATATTTAGATGCAGGTTTTACTCCTGTAGAAGTTGGTAAATTTATACAAGATACTGTTGCGTCTGGTCAATATAAAGTGTACCCTAATATACCACAAGAAGTTACTGAGAGGATGATTGGAGCTTATGTGACGCCTATGGTAGGAGCTTCGGGTGCTATTTTTGGAATATTAGCAGCATTTGCAGTACTATATCCTAATTTACCATTATACATAATTTTTATTCCCATTCCTATTAAAGCAAAATATTTGATAGGAGGCTATTTTTTATTAGATCTTTATGGTGGAATAACAGGGCAAGCAATTTTAGGCCCTTCTAATGTAGCGCATTGGGCACATATAGGTGGTGCTGTAATTGGGTTTGTTACCATGTGGTATTGGAAAAAGAATTCGTTCAATGATAAACGGTGGTATTAATCGATGACAACTAATAATCTATCATATCAGTTTAAAACAGCTAATGTAATCATTAAGCTTATTGTGATTAATGTAGCCTTATTTTTATTCGCTACACTAGGATCCTGGATTTTTAAAACCAGCCCAGGTGCTTTGATGGAGTGGTTTGTTTTACCTGTTGATCCTGGATCGTTGATCATACAACCCTGGAGTATGCTCACGTATAGTTTTTTGCATTTTGATTTTTGGCATATTTTCTGGAATATGCTGGTGCTATACTGGTTTGGGCAATATGTTTTAAACTTATTTACCGAAAAAAGATTTCTCACGATTTACGTACTAGGTGCTATCTGCGGAGGATTATTATTTGTGCTGGCATATAACCTGTTTCCGGTTTTAAATAACACATTAGCATATCTAATCGGTGCCTCGGCAGCAGTTCGTGCTATTATGATTTTTATTGCAGCATATACACCAAATTCTGAAGTACGAATCTTTGTTTTTAATGTTAAGTTATGGCAGATAGGAGTGTTTGTAGTACTTTCTGATCTAATTCAAATCCCTACCTCTGGTAACGCAGGTGGATTGATCGCTCATTTAGGTGGTGCTTTATTCGGGTATATGTATGCAATTCAACTTAAAAAAGGAAATGATATCGGCGCCTGGTTCGAAAAACTAATGGATGGATTAAGTGCTATGTTTACTCCTAAAAAGAAAAGCCCGTTAAAGACAGTTCATAAATCAAAAACTCATAAAAGAGCTCCTAAAAAAACAGTGACTTCTGCAACCAAAACCCCTAATCAGAAACAAATCGATGCTATTTTGGATAAAATTAGTAAAAGTGGATATGATAGCTTAACCAAAGAAGAGAAAGATTTTTTGTTTAAAGCAGGGAAGGAGTAATTATGAGGAAAGTAATTAGCAAGATCGTCTTTTTGATGAACGCTATGGCAGCTTTTGCCTTATTACTATCTTATTTATTGCCTTATGTTTCTCCAAAAATGTTTCCGCTATTATCGGTTCTAAGTTTGGCAGTACCCATACTAATTGTGATTAATGTATTGTTTCTGTTATTTTGGGCAGTACAACTCAATAAAAAAGGAATACTTTCTCTTGTTGCGCTAATTCTTGGTATTTCTCATGTGTCTTCATTATATAAATTAAGAGGAAAATCGGCTGATGAGATCGAGGATGGTATTTCATTAATGAGTTATAATGTGCATAGCTTTAATCGTTTTTTTTGGATAACTTCAGAAACAATCCCTCAGGATATTTCAAAACTGGTGAAAGACCAAAATCCAGATGTGTTTTGCGCTCAGGAGTATTATAATAATCCAGATATCGATTTTAGTCAATATTCAAATAAGTATGAGTATTTTAATCACAATAGTCGGGAGTTGGCATTGGTGATCTTTTCAAAATATCCATTTATTAATAAAGGGTCTTTAAATTTTGAGAATACGGCCAACAATGTGATTTTTGCAGATGTGGCATTTCCTAAGGATACGATTAGGATATATAATATTCATTTACAATCCCATAGAATTAGTTCTAAAACAGACGATCTGGCTAAAGCAGATTCTCAAAAATTATTAAAACGCATTGGAGTATCTTTTAAAAGGCAACAAACTCAGACAGAACAACTCATCGAGCATATGAAATCTTCTCCGTATAGAAATATTGTGATGGGTGATTTTAATAATACTGCATATTCATATGTGTACGATAAAATTAGATCAGAAAACCTTCAGGATACTTTTAAGAAAGCAGGAAAAGGATTTGGTAAAACTTTTAAGTTCGAATTATTTCCAGCCAGAATTGATTTTATTTTAGTGCCCGAAGAGTTTGAAGTACAGGGATTTCAAAGTTTTGATCTAGAACTTTCAGATCATTATCCAATACTATCAAAAATAAAGTTTTAGCATAGAAAACGTAAGTGTCTGATGCTATAACCCATCAATACTAGTCGAGTAATTCTTCATTTCTGCTTCCCAATCTTTATAGAAAACTGCATGTTTGTTGTTCATCATTAACCTCATTTTTTCTTGTACGGCTTGTTGTATTGGTTGCGGCAATCCATAGAATTTTTGACTGATTTTGGTTAATCTTCCATCATAATCACTATTCTGATGTCTAATGGTTACTCTTCTTTTGTTATGATAGATAATAATCTTTACTCTGCCATCTGTATATCCATCTTGACCCATAGTGCCATAAACCAATATAAGATCTGCTAGGCCATCCTTGTCTATGTCAGATATTTCTGAGTATGTATTCCAAAACCCAATCGATGATTCCCAGTCTTTGTCTATGTCATCTTTTAGGGCAGACCTTTTTTTAAACTTATTACTTTTATAAGAGAGGTTAAGTACTTTTATCTGATTATACAAGGAGTCATTTTTTTCATCTGTTTCTTTGAAACGTTCTGATAATAACAGATAGTTTTCTCCTGAATCATCTTTATATGAATATGCCTGATGAATAGGATATTCAATGTCTAACTGTCTTCTTACTCTTTTGGTAAAAGTAGATGTGATTTCCTTGTTGGAAAGCTTACGGGCAATTTGGGGATCATATGAAATAGAATCAGATCTTTTAAGCTCTACTTTGATGGTAGAATCTTCTTTTGTTGCTTGTTGCTCAGTATTATTATTGGAGTCTTTTGTTTGTTTTCCACAAGAAAATAAGCTAACAATTACGATAAAAAATAGAAATTTGTTCATAGAAAAAAATAGATTAAAAGCAGTTTATTAGCACCAGTTCTATACTAAATGTAATCAATATTTTCTAAAATGGAATGTATAAGCTATTTTTTACATCATCCAGCAATCAAGCAGATCTGTAAGAATATGCCATAGTAGAGCTAATCCGATAATTCTCGTTTTAGAAAAAAATAACATAATTCCATATGCCGTAATAGCATAATAACTATGTAAAGGATGGAATCCAATACTACACCGATTAGGGTCAAAAATTTGATCGGCTAAAATATGATCGATATCGATTAGCATAGCTGCTATAAACAGAAAATAAACCTTCTTCCACTGTTTGGGAAAGAAGAGTAATGCGATTAGTAAAGGGAGTATGAGATGAAAGCCGTAATGTATTATAGGTCGAATCATATTAGTCAATTTAACTTATTTAGAGAGAAGTAAATCCATAAATTAATAAAAGTACTTTTAATGAGGTATTACTTATAAATAGGTTATTGTTTTTTTAGAAAAAAAGAACTTTCTATCAGATGAGAAAGTAAGTTCGTATATTTTTTTGCTCCTAAACTATTTAAATGATTCTCATCTGATAAATATTTGGAGTTAACCATACTATCTAAAAAAGACTTAGAATATTTTATTTTCAAGCTGTCTGGCAGTGAATGGTATAATGGAATTACAATGTTTTTTTCCTTTTCGTTTCTATATGTAATGGGTAAAAAGAAAATTATTTTAGAATTATTCTCACTACTTAGTTCTAATAAATAATTAATATAATTTTGGTAAGAGGTTAAATTCTTGTTTTTTGTTGAAGGAGAATTAATTTCTTCATAAGAGATAAAAGGAGATGTTGAATTAAAGTTACTTTCATTTAAAGAAATAAACCCCATTTCTTTTATATTCCCTTTATCATCATCATTTTGACTAAGCATCCTTCTTACATCTTCTTTCACTGAAATTTTTTTAAAAAAGAGGTAATTTAATATATTAAGTTTAAGTAATAATCTTTTTCGAAAACTTTCATTTTTAGCCAATTTATCAATGGTTTTTAGGATATTAATATTTGCTTCCTTAGAAAATTTAATAAAACCACTAGGTAATTCTTGCTTTAATGGTGATAATTCAATAAATAATACTTTTGAAGTTTTTTCTTTCATCAAGAAATCAGCTAGGATGCAATTGCTTAAAAAAGTTGAACCATTAATTCCTAAATTGTTTATATTTCTATTACCAAAATGTTCTTTAAGTATTTTTGGGTTAATGCTTTGTTGTACTCTGCTAGAGCCAATAAAATGATATGAAATTCCCTTGATATTGGATATTTCATTTGCAATACTGGCAAAATAGTTAGTATCACTATAAAAGGTGTCTTTTTTTAACAATAGTATTGTAGACAATACTATTGTTCCTAAAGCAATTAGTTTTATAATGGTTTTTTTAGTTTTCATACTATGTATATCAAAAAAGGGTATAATAATTATCTACTCCTGCATTTAAGCTAAAAACTAAAATTATCAGGGTAAGTTTGATATAAATAAACCAGCGATTAAATAAAGATTTACTTTGTAAATACTCATCAAACCTCTTGTTTCCTGCTTTGCTATAATGATAATCCATGATGATGAAAGCAAAGATTATTATTGCTATATTGTTTGTTTGCCGGTAAATGATTTCTTTTGGAACGGATGCAGAATTTATAAAAATTGTCTTAATTAGATACATCAAATCTGGAGAAATAAATATTAATGCGAGAATGCATGAAAATAATAGGTGGTAAATATATCCGGTGACTTTTCTTACTTTGGGATATGGTAATCTTTGCAAGTTTACTTTTTTTTCAAGTATAATCCATAATCCATTGCAAATCCCCCATATTAATAAGGTAAGAGTAAATTCGTGCCATAAAGCAATTAGTATGAAAGTGATTAGTAGTAATAGATACGTGTATTTTCTTTTTTTATCATATTTTGCTAGTATAAAGAAAAAATAATCTCTAAACCATTCATTTAGCGTGATGTGCCACCCTCTCCAGAATTGCTGTCTTGAAGAAGAAAAATATACACGATTACGAAAATTATCTTTAAGTTGAATACCAAAAATTTGAGAGATACCTTGAAAAAAATCAATAAATGAACTAAAATTACAATAGAGATAGAAAAAGAAAAGTAATCCTAAAATTAAATAGTAAGGACCACTAATTTCTGAGTTCGATAATACATTTATTAAAATAAATATTCTTTGAGCAATAACCATATTTTTAAACAAACCCCAGAGTATTAATCGCATTCCTTTTGAAATAGAGGTATCCGAAATAGAAATGTTTTTAAATTGCGGAATTAGATATTTAGCCCTATGTAATGGCCCTGAAAATATGGTTGGGAAATAGATTAAGTATAACAGGACTAAAAAAAAGTTTTTTTCTGGTTTGATGTATTTTCTTTTGATGTCTATCAAATAACTTATTCCATTAAAAGTGAAATAAGAAAGACCAATTATTTGAAATAAGGATGACCATCTAAGTACTTCTAAAATTTGAAAATCTTTAGAAGTATAATTTTCAAAATGAAAACCTGTACCAGTTGTTTTGTATATAATTAAGGGGATTAATATACAAAGCACTCCTAATCTGATTTTTGAAAGATTACGTTGTATTACAAAACCTAATCTAAATATAATATAGGCAAGCAATATTAAAAACAATATTTTATAACCAACTAATATGTAGTAAAAAACTAAACTTGTTATCAAAAGAGCTTTCCATTTATTTTCTTTTTTGAATAAAGCTAGAAGAACTATAGAACAGGCAATGTATAAAATGATTAGTAGTAAATTAAACTCTACCATTTAGTGTGTTTTCTAAAAATATTAGGATATATTTTGATGTTTACGTTTTGCATATGTACAAGAATATTATAGTTTATCTTATTTCAATTTTATTGATAAAGAACTTGCAGTTCGCATAAAAATTTGCCTTGCCCACTTTGTTGATTGAGTATTGTCTATTGTAAAATCTTTCAAAAAACTAATCATAGGTTTTAGACAATATCTCATTTCTTGTCGTGATATCTGCGCTCCCAAACAAAAGTGATTTCCACCACCAAAAGCCAAATGTTCATTTGGAGTTCTATTGGGGGTTACCTTATCTGGGTCTGTGAAATTTTCTGGATCACGATTTGCACTAGCTAAGCACAGGTATAATTTTGATTTAGCGGGGATAACGATATCATTGTATTCTATAACTTCATTGTTTACTCTTACGGTGTATTGTAGAGGAGAGGAAAATCTGAATAATTCTTCAATCAAAAGATTTAACTCTTTAGTGTCATTATGTAATACATAATTTATTAATTTTTGATCCCTTATTATTTCAAATAAAGCCATAGTAAGGTTGTCTTTTGAGGTTTCAAAAGCAGCCATTACAGAAATAGACATAATTGAATAGATATCTTCGTCTGTATATTCTATATCTAATTTATTAGCAAAAAACCTAATATTCTCTTTGTATTTTGAGTCATGAAAAATGTCTTTACCCCATAAAAACCACGAATTAATTTCTTTATATATTTGTTTCGGAATAAATAAATCCTGACTTCTAGCAAGCATATTTGAGTATTTTTTAATGTTCTCAAAACTTTCAAAATCTTTAATGCCAAAAAGTTTTTCGGTAATTAAAAAAATAAAATACGCACAATACTTTACCAAATCAATAGTAATTGAATTTTTGTAATGATCATTTAAGATAGCAAGAGACTCTTTTATAACTTGATTTAACTCAAATTCTTTTAATGATTTACCCATTACAGCTCTTAAGTTTTTATGTTCATCACCATTTAAATACATAGGCCATTTTTGAGTTCCTTTTGACAAATATGGACATGTACTTGTGTTTTTAAATATGTATGGCTCTTTCGTTTGTAGATATGAACTAAGCTCAGATACACTAAAATCATTTGAACGAAGAATTTTGCTAACATCTCTATACTTGAAAAATATAAATTCGTTATGCACTCCTTTATGAATTGGGTTTTCTTCTCTACATTGCTTTAGGTGGGGGTATGGATTATCAAAATATCCCTTAGTGTATGGATTCCAAATTATTTTTGATTCTCGACCCATGTAACAAGTTTGTTAATTGTATTGTATTCAGAAAAAAGGGTTGGGTCAATTTCTCCTATATTCAGTTTTGATTCTAAATCAAAAGCCAAGGTTAAAATAGATAGAGAATCCATATTGAAGTTAACAAATTCTAGGTCACAAGATATTTCGTTGATAGGTAATTCAGTCTCTTCAGCGATTTTTTCCTGAAGCCATAATTTTATATTCATATTGTAGTTTGATGTTTTTTGGTCGGCAAATATAGATTAAGAAATTCTAGATATTAAAATAACCAAATATAATTTGTCTTGTAGAAAAAAACTGTAATTATATTCTAAAATATAATAGTAAATACAATAGCTTTAAGAGTAGTCTTTTTTTAGAGTCGCATATTAAATAGCTTTTTAAATGTATTTAAAAAAAACGTTTATGTGGTACATTTTGCCTCCTGTCATCTCGAGCATTTCAACTTTGCTTAATACAGGCTCTATCGAGACGTTATTACATCAAAATACTATCATTGATGTATTGTTTAATGTGTTAATCATAAGTAAAATTTGATATAAAATGCGTAGTAGTCTCAAGTGAAATTTGAAAAAACGTGTGTTTTATTCGGAAATTAACACAAAAATAACGTTTGTCAGAATCTTCTTCGGAATATGATAAAATTTGAAATAGAAGCATAATTGTGAAATATAATATTTTATATGTTTGGCTGTGTTGTTTACGATTATTTAACATTTTAATGATGTAAATAACATGTTGTAATCGAATTGATTAAATAATTACATTTTTAACACTATGATTTAATTGACTATTTGCTAAGACATTTATTTCGATTAAATTAAAAACTCAGCTTATCATGAAAACTATTTTAAAATCAATAATTTTTTGCGCCATCATGGGCTTAACTTTTATCTCTTGCGAAGAGAAAGAAGATCAAACTACTACTAATGAAGATCAAAATATAATTGCTTTTGAACTTGAAGATGAAAATCTTATCGGAGCCGCTGCTGTAACACCATTTAATACAGGGTATTATGGGGCATACAATACTTACAAAATGCCACAAGGGCAAGAATTTATCGAATGGTCGGTAACAAATCTAAAATGGTTTTTTGGTGTAAATCCAACCGTTTATAATTGGCGAGGAGCAAACACTAACAATATGTATGCATATTCTAATCCAATGCGAGTATTTATAGGAGAAACCTGGTGGAACAGTATGCTTAATAACTACGATGCTTATACTGCAAAATCAATAATTGCACATGAGTTTGGTCATATTTTGCAATTCAGTAATAATTGGTACTGGGCAAGCGGTAAGAATAAAGAAATAGGAGCAGATTTTTTTGCAGGATACTGGCTAGCTAGTGATGTAGGGCAGGCAATTACCTGGTCGCAAGCTTCTAATGCATTTACAAATTTTTATAATATAGGTAGCCCTGCAGGCGGTTCTCATGGATCAAAAACAGAAAGACAAGCTGCCGCGAAATTAGGATTCTATACAGGATATTATGCTAATTCTAAAGGATTTTTAGGATGGGATAAAGTGTATAATCTTTTATCAAGATATTGGTATCTTATAGGGCAAGGAAATTATTATTATGATATTAGCGGGTACAAGACTCAACATCCAGAATTATATGAGGGATTATCAAAACAAGAAGAAGATTTTATGAATCATCTAATGTCTCATTTTAATGAAATCCAAAAGATTGCTAAAGGAGAGGGAACTAGCAAAGAATATAAAAAGTTCGTAGAAACAACTAAATAATATTGATAAACCTTACATGTCGTCTTAGAGGCCTGTGAGGTTTTATATGAAATTACTAAAAGTTACTTCTGATTAAAATCCTTGCATTACATATGCAAGGATTATTCATTTTATACCATGTAAAAACGTAATTATCCTTATCATGTATAGAATCCCTTACGTTTTACGAATCTATCTGACACTATAAATACAAAACAGGATATAGGATATCGCGTATTATTGATTAAAAATAGATTGATGCTCCAGGTAGGTTAGGGCATTGGTACCTTCGTTAAATATCAAATCCAAAATAGAAAGGTTAGGAATAAAACCATGTTTATCTTCAAAAACCTGAATGTATGGCTGAAGAGCGTCTGATTTTTCTTTTTTTGCATTCACCAGACCTCGCAAATCAGTAGTTTCTTTGGGGGTTTTATCATATGTTGTGGTTTTAGAAAAAGAAATATCTAATTGGAGGCAATCTAATACAACCTGTATACACTCATAATTAAAATCCAGAAGAAATTCTCTGGGTTTTTCAAATAAATGAACAAATTCATCTTCATAATACTCGAAAAACGGTGAAGTTCTGTAAGCGGTTTCAAGAGATTTCCAATGTAGTGTTTGCCACTGAAAATCGTTCTCTATGCGAACATCTCTATATAATTTCCTTTCTTGCTTTTGACTATGTTTAATAGGAATAGATAATAAAAGCTTACCATTTGCTCCATAGACATAAGTACGATTACGATAGGTTTGTTTTTGATAATTATCTTCATTTTCAAAAACAACAGTATCAGATTGGGCTATAGCTACATATTGTAATATAGATCCAAAATACGTAGGATGGAGTAGAGATGCTTTCAATTTTATACTACTGAGTGTTAAGCTCCTTTTTTCCTCTTGCGGTATTGGTTATAGATAATCCAGCCAGCTAAAACAATAAGGAAATATTTAAAATAGGACACTGGTTTTCCACTTCCTCCAACAGTAGTGAACATACGTTCCCATCGTATTTTATTAAAAAGTCCTTTAGCATTAGAATCCCAGCTAAACCATACAAAAACAGGCTTTCCTACAACATGATTGGCAGGAACATAGCCCCATACACGGCTATCCTCACTATTATGACGATTGTCTCCCATCATCCAGTAATAATCTTGTTTAAAAGTATAGCTATCTATAGGTTGTCCATTAAGGAGTACTTGCGTACCATTTACAGATAGTTTATTGTCAATTCCCATTTCAGAACCTTCATAGACTTCTATAATTCTTCTGTAAAGAGAAAAACTTTTGAGATCCATTTTCACAGTTTTACCAGCTTCAGGAATATAAATTGCGCCAAAATTATCCGAATTCCAGTTCACCTTACCATTATTAGGAAAGATTTTAGGATCTTTTATAGTAGACACATTTCGCTGTATACTTGCTACGTTTTGATGATTTTTAAATCGAGAAGCAGCTTCCTCGGTCATTCCTGCAGCACTAAATTGTGAATTGTTATATCCAAACTCGTTCTGCTTTATTTTATAGCGGTTGTATAAATTTTGAAGGTTGAAACTACTACCTTTTGTAGTTCCAGAATATGAAAACTGTAATTGTGCTCGTTCTGGTAATTTAGTTTGTTTTCCGTTAATATGAACAAAACCATCTACTACAGCCAAAGAATCTCCGGGAATACCTACACAACGTTTTACATAATTAGATTTTTTATCTATAGGCTTATAATGATATTTTCCATCGCTATATTGCTGAAAAGCATTTACAGTATCTATTGGCCAGCTAAACACTACAATATCATTACGTTTGATTTTTTGAAAACCAGGTAGTCTAAAATATGGGTATTGCGGTTTGTTAGTATATGATTTGGTTCGTACCAAAGGGATTGTATCATGAACCATAGGAAAAGATACTGCTGTCATAGGAGTACGAGCGCCATAATGAAACTTACTTACAAATAAGAAATCTCCTACCAATAATGTTCTTTCTAAAGAACCAGTAGGAATGGTATAGGGTTGCATAAAATAAGTATGTACTATAGTTGCGGCAACAATAGCAAATAGAATCGAACTAACCCATTCTCCTGTAGCAGTTCTTGGTTTTAGATCCCGATCTTCAATATAGGTTACATCGAGCATGTAGTTTACATAAAAGATATAAAATCCAAGAGTAACGATAACCAGGATAGTATCTGTTGTAGAGTTTTTACCAAAACTTCGTATCGTTTCTACCCAAATAACAGGTAGCATAATAACATTAATTACAGGGATAAATAATAGTATCACCCACCACCATGGGCGATTTATAATTTTCATTAAAATTACAGCATTATATACGGGGATGAGAGCTTCCCATGCTTTTCTACCCGCTTTAACATATAATTTCCAGGTTCCCAGAAAATGAATAACCTGTAGTATCAGAAAAAAAATAAACCACTCTGTAAGTATCATCTTTAAATATATTTTTAATATAAGTACCTTTTCTTAGTAAAGCGTTACACTTTTTTATAAGCCTAACACATCTTTCATACCATAAACTCCGGTTTTGTCTTTTAACCATTCGGCTGCTACAACTGCACCCAACGCAAAACCATTACGATTATGTGCTGTATGTTTAATTTCTATATCATCAACAAGAGAAGAGTATGTTATAGTATGGGTACCAGGAACCTTATCAATTCTTTTTGCAACAATTGGGATGGTGTTTTCATCACCTTGATCCAGTTGCCATGCTTTTTTATCAGTATTTTGAATAACTCCTTCAGCGAGTGTTATCGCAGTACCACTTGGAGCGTCCAGTTTTTCGGTATGATGAATCTCTTCCATAGCTATAGTATATCCTTCTAAAGGATTCATCATCTTGGCAAGTTTTTTATTAAGCTCAAAAAATAAATTTACGCCCAAACTATAATTCGAAGCATAAATAAAACTTCCCTTTTTTTCGTTACATAACTTAAGAATATTATCATAATGATCTAACCACCCTGTTGTTCCGGAGACTACAGGAACATTTGCATTAAAACAATTGGTAATATTATTTACTGCTGCGCCAGGAATACTAAAATCTATAGCAACATCTGCTTCAGAAAGATCATATGTGGTATCATCTTTATCTACTTTAAGTACTATGGTATGGCCTCTTTCTATTGCAATCTTTTCTATGGTTTTACCCATTTTCCCATATCCTAGTAGTGCGATTTTCATGTTTTGGTTGATATTAATTCACTAAGCTCTTAAGGATTAGTACTTCTTAAAAACTATAGTTGAGTGATACACCATAATTTGGTCTGGTATCAAACTCGTTAAAATTTATTTTAGGTTTAAACGAGAGATCTTCGGTTACATTATATTGTAGTAAGTGAGCCGTAACATTTGCATCTACAATATTTAGAAGATAAACTCCTACCGTTATTAATAGTGATAGCTCTTTATCCCGACGAAAGCGTTCTTGTAATGATATTAATTGATCATTTGTGATATTTGGAAACTCATCATCTGTAAAACCTGCCAATCTACGTTTGTATATATCTCGAAAACGATTATACTTATTGTTATTATCTATATAAAAATAAATACCTGTCCCTAAGGCTGCATATACGATAGGGATTTTCCAATATTTTTTGGTGTATGCCTGCCCCAATCCTGGTAGAACTGCAGAATAAAATGCCGCCCTGGCTGGAGCCAGAGGCTCATAAGGACGTACTTTCCTTTCCTTTTTTTTCTTTTTTACAGGAACTTCTTCTGTAATAACTTTTAATTCTTCATTTTCTTGAGAAAGAATATTTTGAATAGAAAGTAGTACAAAAAAAATAATATAAAAGAATTTAACCTTCACTATCTATAAGTTTCTTTAAGCGTTTAAAATCTTCTTCAGAAGAAAATGGTATAATAAGTTTTCCACTTCCTTTACCAGAAACTTTTATATCAATTTTTGCGCCAAAATAATCTGAGAATTCTTTAAGTCCTTTGGCGATGTGTTTTGGTAATTGATTATTAGTAGAAGAAGCCTTGGTATTTGGAGTATCTCCTGTTTTATCATTAAGAGATCTAACTATTTTTTCGGTATCACGAACAGATAATGATTTTCCTATAATAGTTTCATATATATCCAGTTGTTGTTGCTGATCTTCAATATTTATCAAAGCACGACCATGTCCCATAGATATAAAACCATCACGCATACCTGTTTGTACAATAGGATCTAGTTTTAGTAATCTTAGATAATTAGCAATAGTAGATCTTTTTTTTCCTACTCTGTCACTTAATTGCTCTTGCGTTAAACTAATCTCATCGATAAGACGCTGATAGGATAAGGCAATTTCAATAGGGTCTAAATCCTGTCGTTGAATATTCTCTACCAATGCCATTGTTAATGACTCCTGGTCATTGGCAATACGAATATATGCAGGTATTTTCTTTAATCCAGCTAATTTTGAAGCTCGAAAACGACGTTCTCCACTTACTAACTGATAATTGTCAAAATCTAATTTACGAACTGTGATTGGCTGTATAACGCCAACTTCTTTTATCGAGGTTGCAAGTTCTCGTAATGTTTCATCATTAAAACTAGTACGAGGCTGAAATGGATTTACATCTATACTATCCAGATCCAATTCTATAATATTACCAACTACTTTATCGGCATTTTTGTCCTCTACTGATTGTATATCATTATCAGGATCTTTTAATAGTGCCGATAATCCTCTTCCTAATGCCTGTTTTTTGGTTGCCTTCGCCATGAATCCTTAACTATTTTTCTTAATAATTTCGTGTGCCAAACTTAAGTAATTACTGGCACCTTTACTAGAAGCATCATAATTAATTATGCTTTCACCGTAACTTGGCGCCTCACTTAAACGGATATTTCTCTGAATGATAGTTTTAAACACCATTTCATTAAAGTGTTTTTGAACTTCTTCTACCACTTGATTAGATAATCTTAATCTAGAATCATACATCGTTAACAATAACCCTTCGATATCCAAATTTTTATTATGGATTTTTTGTACGCTTTTTACTGTATTTAAAAGTTTTCCGAGCCCTTCTAATGCAAAATACTCACATTGAATAGGAATCATTACCGAATCAGCAGCAGTTAACGCATTTAGAGTTAACAAGCCGAGAGAAGGTGCACAATCAATAAGGATATAGTCATATTTTGACTTTAACCCTTCAATTGCTTTTTTCATCATATACTCACGTTGATCTTTATCAACAAGCTCTATTTCTATTGCAACCAAGTCGATATGTGCTGGGATAATATGCACATTAGGAGAATTGGTTTCTAAAATAGCATCTTCAGGATTTATAGTATGCTCCAGAATTTGATACGTCCCTTTTTCAATACTTTCAACATCTAGTCCTAGTCCAGAAGTCGCATTGGCCTGTGGATCTGCATCGATCAGGAGTACTTTTTTCTCTAAAACACCTAGAGAAGCCGCTAAGTTTACAGAGGTGGTTGTTTTACCTACACCACCTTTTTGATTTGCAATTGCTATTATTTTACCCATAAGGGGAGATTTGGATTTATAGCGATAAAAATACAATTTATTATATATTATAAAAATGAAAAATGTTAACAGTAGGAAATAAAAAAGACCATCCCCCTTTAAGGATGGTCTAACGTACTTCTATTATTGTTAATAAATACTTATTTATTTTTTTTTGCTCTAATCATTGCTTCTAGTTGATCCCACATTTCTTCAGGGATTTGTTCAAGAAGATTAAATTGCCCAGCTCCTTTTAGCCATTCACCACCATCTAGTGTAACGACTTCACCATTAACATAGGCAGAAAAGTCTGATACCAGATAAGCTGCAAGATTGGCAAGTTCCTGGTGATCTCCTACACGAGCCAAAGGTACCTGTTTTGCCATATCAATTTTGTCTTTTAAATCTCCTGGTAAAAGGCGATCCCATGCTCCTTTTGTAGGAAAAGGACCCGGAGCGATCGCATTAAAACGCATCCCGTATTTTGCCCATTCTACAGCTAATGATCTGGTCATTGCTAAAACTCCTGCTTTTGCCGTAGCACTAGGTACCACATATGCAGAACCTGTCCAGGCATATGTCGTTACGATATTTAAAACAACGGTATTTTTGTACTTGTTTTCAATCCAGTGTTTTCCGAAAGCAAGTGTACAGTTTTTAGTCCCTTTTAATACAATATCAATAATGATATCAAAAGCACGATGTGATAAACGCTCTGTAGGAGAAATAAAATTCCCAGCAGCATTATTAAGTAACACATCTACCGAACCAAAAGCTTCAAGAACCTGATCTCTCATTGCCTCTACTTGATCGTATTCTCTAACATCACATTGCACCGGTAGACAGGTACCACCTGTTTCTGATTCTAATTCTTTGGCTGTGTTTTGCAATTTTTCTAAATTACGTGAAGTAATGGCTACATTGGCTCCAAGTTCTAGGAAATATCTCGTCATAGATTTCCCTAATCCACTACCTCCGCCGGTAACAACAATATTTTTTCCTTTTAGCGCTCCATCACGAAGCATTTTATCTTTATAATTCATAATATGTATCAGTATTCTGCTAAGATAACAAGTTATAGTTATAAACTATGCATGCATAGTTTATTTTTGTTTTCTTTTTAATGTTTAGCTAAAATACTATTAATTATGATCTTAAACTATTGTTAATTGCTTGTTATAAATATTGATGTGGTATTGTTTTTGAAGTTTTTTTGACACACTATGAACACTAATTTGTTAAAACATTCAACAAATGCGGTCAAAAAATACTAGTATTAGATTAACAGTTTTACTTTTTTTAGTTGCCGGAAATTTTATTTTTGGTCAATCTTCATCTTTAAGGAAGATTTCTGGTTATGTAACACATAATAAAATTCCTTTGCAAAATGTTCATGTTTCTGTGAAAGATGGGAGTCGAAAATCTGTTACGGATGAAAAAGGGTATTATTTCATTGAAGCTTCCAAAAGAGAGATTATTCAGTTTTCATTTGTGGGAATGATACAAATAGAAATAGTAGTAGAAGATGTTACTAAGTTTCTAAATGTTAAGATGGTTAAAGAGGTTAATTCACTCAGTGAGGTTTTGGTTAAGGGGAATAAAAAAGAAAAGCCTTCTGAAAAAGAAAAGCCTTCGAAAGTATCAAAAATTTCAACTGTTAATGGAGATATTGATGTAAGGAACACACCTTATAATATTAATATTATAAAAGGGGAAGATCTCTGGTTTGGTGCTACAGATCTTATTGAGGCAATGCGTGGTAGAGTGATTTTTTATGGTGAGGGATGGGATGGGATAGAAATGAATAAGAGAGTTAGGTTAAGACCTAGAACTATAAATAGCCAAAATTATGCAATATGGGATATCGATGGTTTTGTTACAGAAGATCTTATTTATGTTGATGTTGCCGATGTGGATTATATAGCTGTAATAAAGTCATCAGCTGCTACTGTTAAGTATGGAATGAGGGGTTCAGGAGGTGTGATTGTTGTAAGGACAAAAAGTACAACGAGAAAAAAAAGATGGAAAAAAGAATTAAAGGAGGCGAAGAAATCTTTATATGAATATGATGCAATGGCTTATAAACGTAGATTCTTCGATACAGAATATATGAAAAAGCTAGATGTTGTACCGGACAATGAGTTGTACGATCTCTACAAAGGTTTATTATCGAAACATAAAAATTCACCAGATTTTTATCTTGATGTTTCTGATTTTTTCAGAATTAAAAAAGGAAAAAAGAAACTTTCTTTAAAAGTTTTGGACGACATGGAGAAGGTCTTTGATAAAAATCCAGAGACTCTTAAAGCTTTGGCATATACCTATCAGGAATTGGGAGAAAAATCAAAAGCAGTAAATATTTATGACAAAATTATTCATCTAAGACCATCTTATACACAGTCTTTCAGAGATCTTGCCAACGCTTATGTAGAAAATAAACAGTATAGAAAGGGATGGGATATGTATATTAGATATTTGAAAAGAGGTCATAAACTTGAAAATAAAGGTATAGAACAAATTGTTTACAGTGAAATGCACTCTTTATATTCGAAGAAAAAAGAAATTGCTGAAATAAAAGAAGCATTTATCCCAAAAGATAATGAAGATACATCTGAAAGTGACCTTCGTATTGTTCTTGAATGGAACACTTCTGAGGCCGAATTCAATTTAGAATTTGTGGATCCAAGATTAATGACTTCTGTTTATGAAAATTCTTTAGAAAAAAATAGTAGCCGTATTACAGATCAAAAGTCAAAAGGATATTCATCTGAAGAATTTTTTGTTTATGATACGAGTGGAGGCGACTGGCTTATTAATATTACTTATTTAGGGAATAAAAAATATACTCCTACATATTTAAAAGCTACAGTATACAGAAATTGGGGTCGAAAAAATCAAACCAAAGAAATTAGAGTATTTAAACTTACCCAACTCAACTATAAAATACAACTTTTTAATTTTAAACCGAATTTATGACCACTATTTTTGTGATTAAAATTGATGAGTAGTTTGATTACATATTAATAATATTTTTAATCAATAAATATTGTATAAAGATTAAAGAGCCGAGATAAAAGAATCTTGGTTTTGCAGCAAAGCGGTCTTATTTCTGATACCTCGATGGCTCTGAGGTAGTTCATTTTTTCTAAAAAGTAGATATCAAAATCTCTAAGATGGTGATTGCTGCATCACTTATTTTTGTTCCGGGTCCAAAGATGGCAACTGCTCCAGCTTCAAAGAGAACATCATAATCATCGGGTGGTATTACACCACCAACAATAACCATTATATCTTCTCTTCCATATTTTTTAAGCTCTTCTACGATTTGAGGAACCAGAGTTTTGTGCCCTCCTGCAAGTGAAGATACTCCTACAATATGTACATCATTTTCTACAGCTTGTTTTGCGGCTTCAATCGGGGTTTGAAATAGCGGACCAATATCAACATCAAAACCTACATCAGCATAACTGGTTGCAACTACTTTTGCGCCACGATCATGCCCATCTTGCCCCATTTTGGCAATCATAATCCTTGGTCTTCTACCTTCTAATTTTGCATATTGATTTGCTAATTCTCTTGCTTTATTAAAAGAAGCATCATCTTTTATTTCTTTTGCATACACTCCTGTAAATGATTTGATTTCTGCTTTGTATCTTCCGAATTCTTTTTCTAAGGCATCACTGATTTCTCCTAAAGTAGCTCTCAGTCTTGCTGCTTCTATGGCTAAAGCTAACAAATTTTGATGCTCATTAGTTGCTGCTACGGTTAAATTTTTTAGCGCATCTTGTACAGCCTGCTCATCTCTCGAAGCTTTTACTTTGTTAAGCCCTTCTATTTGCTGGGTTCTCACAGCTTGATTATCTACTTTTAAAGTACTAATAGCCTCTTCTTCTTCTAATTTAAATTTATTAACTCCTATGATTACATCTTGCTCACTATCGATTCTGGCTTGTTTACGTGCGGCAGCTTCTTCTATTCTCATCTTAGGAATTCCTGCTTCAATAGCCTTGGTCATTCCTCCCAGTTCTTCTACTTCTTCAATAAGTTTCCAAGCTTTTTCAGCAATATCATTGGTTAGAGATTCTACATAATAACTTCCTGCCCATGGATCTACAGTGCGGGTGATTTGAGTTTCTTCTTGTAGGTATATTTGTGTATTTCTAGCAATTCTCGCAGAAAAGTCTGTAGGTAATGCAATGGCTTCATCGAGCGCATTGGTGTGTAAACTTTGTGTTCCACCAAAGGCAGCAGCACTTGCTTCTATGCATGTACGAGCCACATTATTAAATGGATCTTGAGCGGTAAGACTCCATCCACTGGTTTGACAATGCGTACGGAGCATTAAAGATTTTGGATTTTTTGGATTAAACTGTTGGATCAATTTGGCCCATAGCATGCGTGCAGCACGCATTTTAGCAATTTCCATAAAATGATTCATGCCAATTGCCCAAAAGAAAGAAAGACGCGGTGCAAATGAATCGACATCCATACCAGCTTCGATTCCTTTTCTAATATACTCTAATCCATCTGCTAATGTGTAAGCCAATTCTATATCACAGGTAGCACCTGCTTCCTGCATGTGGTATCCAGAGATACTTATAGGATTAAATTTTGGCATATTCTTAGAACAGTATTTAAAAATATCACCAATAATTCGCATAGATGGAGTAGGAGGGTATACATAAGTATTACGTACCATGAACTCTTTTAAGATATCATTTTGGATGGTCCCTGAGAGTAAATTTTTATCAACACCTTGTTCTTCTGCAGCTACAATATAAAATGCCATAATAGGCAAAACAGCTCCATTCATAGTCATAGAAACAGACATTTTATCGAGTGGAATTTGATCAAATAAAACTTTCATGTCTTCTACTGTATCGATTGCTACTCCTGCCATACCTACATCACCAAAAACACGTTCATGATCACTGTCATATCCACGGTGTGTAGCCAGATCAAAAGCTACAGATAGTCCTTTTTGCCCTGCTGCAAGGTTTCTGCGATAAAAAGCATTACTTTCTTCTGCCGTAGAAAACCCTGCATATTGTCGTATTGTCCAAGGCCTACGAACATACATTGTTGAGTATGGGCCCCTTAAATAGGGAGGAATCCCGGCAGAAAAATCAAGATGATCCAGATCTTTAATATCTTCTTTTTCGTAAAAAGATTTTATATCAACTCCTTCTGAAGTAGTAAATGTAGAAATTTGCTGCTGTCTATTAGGGATAGCTTCTTTTGGTAATTGGATATGCTGTACGTCTTTTCTATTCATTACTCAAAGCCTCATTTTTAAAAATGATAAATTAACAAGGCTATAAAATTAAGGTTTTAAAAACGATTTTTATTAAAAAAAAACGGTTTCAAGTTTAAGTTTTTTGAGAATAGTGTAAAAATTACTTAAATGCCTTTTCGATAACCATTAAGATAGAGTAGTATACATCAAAGGCTATAAAGTTTTTTATTTCTATTGCACAAAACTCTTTATCAGGAATATAATAGATTCTTTGCGAGATTAATGATGTGCTTACATTACCATCCTCCTCGAGGGTAGAGACAATATCTTTAAAGTCATCACTGTCACTTGTGTTTTTAAGACATTGAATAAACCCACCTCTATAATTGAAAATTAAGATTTCTTCTCCGTTTTTTTTAGTTGTGGTAGGTGTAGATTTTTTTATAGCTTCTTGATTTTCGTATTCGCTTAATTTGATCCAAAGAGAGTTTTTGTTATTGGCAATTTTTTTGAATTCTCGAGCGAGTTTAATAGAGTTATCAGAGGGAAGTTTTCTTAAGTCAAGAGATAAACTAGCAACTTCGGCTAAGAAAGTTCTGTAAGTTTTTATAGAGTCTGTACCAAATTTATAATGTGTAAATAGGTCATTCTCAAAAGAGTCATATGCTTTTTTTATGATACCGGTTTCATCTACACTAAGGCAGTCATAACCAGACTGAGAATAAGTCACCTTTATGCATACCAATAAAGTTATGACTATAATTCTAGATCTAATCTTAAGGGGCATTGATTTAGATTTAGTAATGTTAATGTATAGGCTTAATTTTATAATTCAGTCGGGAAGTTAACAATAAGTTAGCAAATATTAACGTTTTATTGTATTTTTTTCTTAAATCCGAAATTATTGTTATTGTTTTTTATGAAATCAATGAAGCTGTAAAATAGAGTATAACACTCTAAAAACACTTATATGTATGTGGTGTTATATTTCCTTTAGGTAATTAACCAAATGCTTTCTCTATTACTAACAAAATAGAATAATAGATATCAAAAGCGATGAAACTTTTTACCTCACGGGTGTTAAATTCTTCTCTTGGTAAATCATGCAATCTTTGTGCGATTAGAGAAGGACTTACATTACCATCAAGCTCTAAAGTATTTACAATATCCTTAAACCCTTCGCTATTACTATTGTTTTTTAAGCATTGGATAAATCCACCACGATAATTAAATGTCAAAACTTCTTCTTCTTGACTCGTCTTTGGGGTAAAAGTATTTTTTGAAGCGACCATTTCTTCATCATATTGACTTAATAAAACCCAAAGAGAGTTTCTATCGGTAGCTTTTTTCTTATATATGCGTGCTAATTGTATAGAGTTCTTAGAAGGGAGTTCTCTTAGATTTATAGATAGATTGTATACTTCATTAAGAAACGTTTGATACGTTCTTATGGTGTCGTTGTTAAATTTATAGTGATGAAATAAATCTTTTTCGAAAGAATTAAAAGATTGTTTTAGCAGTCCTTGATTGTCAATATTGAGGCAGTCAAAATTTTGTTCAGTGGTTTGAGTATTACCTGTAGTACATATAAATAGAACTAAAAAAAATAATAAAACCATATATTTAATCTTTAGGGGCATGAGATTAATATTTAGTTATAATAAGTGTTTCTTACTTGTAAAGTACGAAAAATTAACGATTTATGCTATGGGTTTATGGTTTTTCTTTCTATTTCTAGAGACAATCTTTTTGTTATTATAGGGGATAAAAGTGTTTTTCGAACTCTTTTTTCTGGAAATACTGATTTCTGAAATTCAGGAATATGTTCTTCGGGGTTTTGATATTTATTGGTTCCTGTTAGTATAATTTTTTGATTATCGAATAGCTCTTGCTCTTTTTCGGCACTTTCTTTTATTTTTTTCTGAATAATTCCAGATTTTAATTGCTTCAAGAAACCACCGTTTTCTTCTATATTTTTAAATAGTGATAATGCCTTATCTGCTATTTGTTGTGTTAAACTCTCAATATAATAAGATCCCGAAGCGGGATTAGTAACCAAATCAAAGTAGCTTTCGTTTTTTAGCACCAAAAGTTGATTTAAAGAAATTCTTGTTCCAAAATCATTTTCAAGATGATAAATATCATCATAAGGTAGATTTTGAATGGTATCAGCACCGCCTAATACTGCACTCATACATTCTGTAGTAGTACGTAGCATGTTTACGTTATAATCCAGGATGGTTTTGTTTCTGTATGATGGATATGCTAAAATATGACACTCTGTTGTAGCGTTATATGTTGGTGCCAATGTGCTCCATAATAATCTAAGTGCTCTTAGTTTAGCAATTTCAAAAAAGTAATTACCACCTACTGCAACTTTAAAAACTACAGGCGCTTTTTCTAAACATGTACTTGATGCATTTTCAAAATGATTTAAATATTCATTAGCATGAGCTAACCCATACGCTAATTGTTGTACCATTGTAGCGCCAGCATTTTGATATAACCCTACATCGATACTAATATTATTTTTAAGATGATCATTTTTAATGATTTGTTCTAATGCTATATGATCTTCTTGTAGCGTTTTATACCAGTTTCCGGTACTCGCCAGGTTATTAATAATATCGGTTAAAATATAGATGTTTAGACTAACTTCTTTAGCAATATGATTTAGTTGCTGAATATAAGAAGGAGAAAGAAATTTAGTTTCTATAAAAACAGAAGTAGTAGCAGTAATATGTTGTAAAAGGCTTTTTGGATCAATATCTTCTTCTGAGATTACAAAATGAATACTTTCGGCACCTTTTTTAATAGCCTCAAGTGCTTTTTGATTACCAATAATTGCTGAATTGACTACTATTTTCACACAATTCTTCCAAGTAGAAGGATGCGATATAGAACTGTTTTCTATAGTATCTTCCTGGTTGTAAAAAGGCTTTATGTCAATACCTTCTAAAGATTTATAAATCAATGCTTCATTATAATCTGCACCTTTGAGATCAAATTGAATTTTTTGTTTCCATTGTTTTGCAGAAACTGTTTCAAAACTATCGAATAGGGATTTAGTCATCTTTTTTGTTTTTAGGTACACTATCTTCATACTCGATAATGTATATTTCTTCATTATCTCGCTTCATGAAATATTCTTCTCTTGCGAATTTTTCAAGCTCGCTACTGTCTTTTAATACTTTAATATCTTTCTGATCTTTTACAATCTCCTTCATATAGTATTCTTTATTATCTTCAAGCTCCTGGATCTCTTCATCTAACTCTCTGTGAATCAACCAGGAATTAGTATCGAAAAACAGCATCCAAACTATAAATAACAGAATAATGAGTACATATTTATTTAAAAATATGGCAAATATCGGGATCAACGCCGGTTTATTTTTTAGTTTTTGAAAATATTGTTTTAGCTTCAATCTAATTGAGAATAATATTTGTTGTAAAGGTACAAAAGTTAATTCAAGCGTTCTTTGATAATGGTACGTACAATATCAATAGCTACATTATTATAGTTGTTGTTGGGTATAATAAGATCGGCAAATTCTTTGGTTGGATCAATGAATTGTTGATGCATAGGTTTTAAAGTGTTTTGGTATCGATCCAAAACTTCATCCATGTCACGTCCGCGTTCTGCGATATCTCTTTTTAACCTTCGTATTAAGCGTTCATCACTATCAGTTTGTACATATATTTTGATATCAAACATCTCCCGTATTTTAGGGTTGGTAAGTATCAAAATTCCTTCAACAATGATTACTTTACTTGGTGCCGTACTAACAGTTTCACTCGTACGATTATGCTCTACAAAAGAGTATACGGGTTGTGCTATTGTTTCTCCTTTTCTAAGTGCGGTTAGATGTTGACCTAATAGCTCAAAATCTATAGATTGTGGATGATCAAAATTTATTTTAACTCGTTCTTCGTAAGTGAGATGACTTGTATCCTTATAATATGAGTCTTGTGATATGACACATACTTCATTCTCTGGTAATTCATTTACAATTTGATTGACAACAGTAGTTTTACCACACCCTGTTCCTCCGGCGATACCGATAATTAGCATTTCTGATTTTTTTGACAAATTTAAAGATTGTTTTTGAGTAATTGCATATCAAAACTTTTATAGTCGTAAAAGTTATAATATACCTTTTGTTAGATCATATCAATATACGAGAGATTTTTACCACGGGTGGTAAGAAACCCCTGCAGAAGAATTTTTCCTTGCCCCGGTAACAGATTGCAGGCAATTCACCTCATTTCTTTCTCTAAGTACTCCCATAAATGCAAAGATCAGTGCTTCTTTAAAATCAATAATTTCTTCTGAAGGAATAACTACTGTCGCAAAACCGTCTAATTTTTGTTGCAATAGTTCGATAAGAAAATCATTTTTTGCACCACCACCAGTTACCAGTATAGAACTGTTTTTATGCTTAGTTTTTTTAATTGCATCCGCTATTTGAGTTGTAATATGATGAACCGCAGTATGTAAAAGATTTTCTGCAGAATCCTGATTATGAACTATAATAGGAATCATTTCTTCGACAAACCATTCGTATCCCAAAGATTTTGGAAACGGAAGCATATAGTACGACAGATTATTTAAAGTATCTAGTAAAGTTGGATTTAAAATACCCGTTTTTGCGATTTCTCCACCTTTATCATATACTTTATCTATAGTCGAACAGATAAAATTAAGTAACATATTGGCAGGCGAAATATCATAAGCAATTCTTTTTTTATCATTATTAAAAGAGATATTACTAATCCCACCAAGATTAAGACAAAAATCATATTGACCAAACAACAATTGATCGCCTATAGGAACTAGAGGAGCTCCCTGACCACCCAGAGCAACATCGTTGATTCTAAAATCACAGATTACTTTTTGCCCACATGCATTGGCCAGATGTTGTCCAGATCCTATTTGATATGTCAACCCAATCTCGGGTTGATGAAAAACGGTGTGACCATGACTGGCAACAAAATCTATATAAATATTATTTTTAATTATAAATTTTTTAACCTGATTGCCTAGCCAGCTTCCATATTCGTTATGAAAAGCTAATAAAGCTGTAGGTTCGAGATGTACTGTATTTTTTAATTGTTCTTTAAACGTAATATCATAATCAATGCTATCGGTATTAGTAATAGAGAATGTCCAGGTATCATTTTTCTTTTTAAATGTACAACAGGCAATATCCAATCCATCTAGAGAGGTTCCAGACATTAAACCGATCACGGTGTATTCATTTTTAATCGAATTCATATCTTTTTATATTGAAAGTTGTACAGGAGATAAACCAATTGCTTTATGTTGCCTAAGGAAGTGTTTGGCTGCAATCTCCTGAAAAGTTTTAAAATCTTGATATATAAGTATTATGTTACTTATATCCTTAGTTGGTAATACTCTCAAAACATATGGGTTACCAAACAAATATAAAGTTACATTTTTTGTCTTACTTAGTTTTTCTATAGTTTGCTGCGTTTCTGGATCTATACCAAACTCATGCATGGGTTTTATTGAGGGAGGAAATAATGCTATAAGAATGTTATTGCTAGAAATGGTAGTAGAGAAAGGCAGAGTATACCTCATTTTGGTAAACTGTTTTGATCTACTAATTTCTTCAAAAAAAGTACAATCTTCACTATTTCCTATAACTACAGCTTCAAAATCTTCGATATTAAATTTTTCAAAACTTTCTTTATCCGATTTATAGTGGGTAAGGGATGCTTTGGCGATGCTATTATTTAAAGAAGTAGTTTTTTTAGAATCAAAAGTAGGATTCGAGATATTTTTTTTAAATGCATCTTTTTTTAATTTTTGAACTCTTGTAAAACTTTCTTCAATTTGCTGGTCAGTTGCATTTTTTTCTATGGTACGAATACCTTCTGCTACATGTTCTGCAAAACATAGAATATCATTACCAGCATCAAATGCTTTCCACTCTAACATTCCTTTTTCGGGATATAACTTAGAAACACTATGCATATTAAGGGCGTCAGAAATAACAGCACCTTCAAAACCTAATTCATTTCTTAATACTCCTTTAATAATATCTTTTGACAAAGTAGCTGATATATCTTTTCCGTTCGTTAAAGAAGGTACGGCCAGATGCCCGATCAAAATACTATTAATTCCCGATGCTATTGCTTTTATAAATGGATACAGTTCTTCATCAAATAATTCTTGTCGAGATTTGGAGATTACCGGAAGTCCGAGATGCGAATCTACAGCAGTATCCCCATGTCCCGGAAAATGCTTAAAACAACCTAGTACTCCTGAAGCTTTAAGCCCTTTGTATAGTGCTAAAGATTTAAGAGTAACCTGTTCTTTTTTTTCACCAAAAGAGCGATAACCAATTACAGGATTATTAGGATTGACATTAATATCGGCTACTGGAGCCAAATTAAGATGAATTCCTATACTTTTAAGATCATTTCCTATATATTTCCCTATTTCAGTAATCAAATTTGATTGATCATCGGGGATTGCTCCTAATGTTATAGCATAAGGATATTGAGGAGTATTCTCTACCCGCATAGCTAAACCCCATTCTGCATCAATACTAATGAGTAGTGGAGTAGGAGCTATGTTTTGATAATGTGTTATAAGTTCTGCAAGTCGCTTAGCACTGTTTTCATTTCGAATAACTTTTTTCTTACCTTCAAAATTGGTAGCAGCACTAGCTCTACTATGAAAAAAGGTAAGGCCTCCTACTTTGTAGTCTAGTATTAATTTTTCAACTTCTTTTATTTCCTGATCCGTATCATTAATAAATGCAGCAGGAAAGAAAAACTGACCAATTTTTTCGGTTTTCGAAAGGCTGGATAGATTCATTACTCGTATTAATTTAATTTTTGTCTTTCTTTCCGTAGGTAGCGGGATATTGGATGTATCGGGTAAGGATAATACCAGGAATTGCAGCAATGGCTACCCATATAAAGAATCCGGTATACCCAAGAACCTCCTGGATGAAACCACTAATCATGCCGGGTAACATCATACCTAGTGCCATAAATCCTGTTGCGATTGCATAATGAGAAGTTTTAGAAACACCTTCTGCTACATAAATCAAAAACATGAGATAAGCAGCAAAGCCAAATCCGTATCCGAATTGCTCTATAATAACAACCAATGTAGCAAATACCACAGAAGATGGTTGCCAGAAAGCTAATAGAACATACAATATATTGGGTAGGTTTAAAGCCAAAATCATAGGAAGCATCCATTTTTTTAATCCATATACAGAAATAGCAATACCTCCCAAAATTCCTCCTATAGTTAAGGCGATGATTCCGAACGTACCATAAATAGTACCTACCTCGGTAGTAGATAGTGCTAATCCACCAGCATCATTCTGATCTAATAAAAAGGGAGAAGCCATTTTTACCAATTGGGATTCTCCTAATCTGTAAAGAAGGATAAAGGCAAGAACAATACCGATTTGTTTTTTTTGAAAGAAGGTTTTAAAAACATCAAAGAAACGTATTGGTTTTTCTTTAGAAGCTCCAGTTTCATTTTCTACTTTTGGAGTTGCAAAAAGATTAATTACTGTTAATATGATCATGAAAATAGCAGTGATAATCATGGTATAGGACCATGCTTTTTGATTATTACCATAATGCTCTTCTAAAAAACCAGCAAGTACTACAATTAACCCTTGACCGGTTACCATAGCCAAACGATAAAATGTACTACGTACTCCTAAAAAAAAAGATTGTTTTTTTTGTGAAAGGCTAATAAGGTAAAAACCATCAGAGGCAATATCGTTTGTGGCTGATGCAAATGCAGCGATCCAGAAACACGAAAGACTAAGGATAAAGAAGTTATTGGTAGGAATCGTTAAACCTACTCCCAAAAATGCTATGGCAATACCGAGTTGCATACCTAAAAACCAATTGCGTTTAGTACTTTTAATATCTACAAAGGGGCTCCATAGTGGTTTTATAACCCAGGGGAGGTAAAGCCAACTGGTATACAAGCCAATATCGGCATTGCTAATTCCTAGTTTCTTATACATGATTACAGAAAACGTGATGATAATCACATATGGCAACCCTTCTGTAAAATATAGTGAAGGCACCCAGGCCCAGGCATTTTTGTCTTTGTTAGATTCGATCATGAATTGTTATTAAGAAAAGTAAGATACTTATAAATTATTAGTAATACCCAGTTTATATTTTATCGATATAATCTAACTTTAGGGCATCCAGATTTATCTCTGGTAGTGATTTTTTATAAAAAAAATCAATGATTTGATCCACAAGATACGAATTGATTTTTTCAATTTTATTTTCTTCAATCATCGTAAAAACATTCATAGCTTCGACCTTTTTAAACTCTTTGATCAATTCATCTGGTTTTTTAACAGCATCCATACCGATATACTTTTCCATTTTTTTCTTCATCCACCTGTGGCTTGCTAGTTTTATTTGACTATCACGAACATCTTTCTTTAAGAGATCTATTCGTTCTATATTATTTTTTGCTTCTTTCTGCGTACGATTTAGTTGTATTTTGGCTTGTGTAAATTGCCTTTCGAATTTAAAATCAAGACGACGCATATCATGTTTCAGGTGTTGGATCACCTCATAGAGTGCATTATCATATATTGTTAAGAAATCTTCATAGGCATACAGTGTATTAAGAAATACAATTGCATCCTTTCTATATAATCTTGGTATGGGTTGATTTTTTACTTTTCTGAACAAACTTGTAAGTTCTACTTGTTTTTCTTCGGGGATATTTATAAACCATGAATTATTCTTTAACGCTCTTAATTTTGTAGTTATCTCATACCTGGTACCTTTATATAGCTCTGATTTATAACTAAATCTATATGTGTTGGGATTAGCGTCTCTTTTTTTTTGAGCACTACCATGATACATGATTAGAAATACAGAAATAAATGCTAAGAATTTCATATGTCATGTTTGGTTAGTTAGTTATTTTTATTAACGTGATACATAACCTGATTGTTATATCATGTTAAATGAATTCTTCATTGCTAGAATAAACTTTTAAGAAATATTATTTTTTAATCCCAGTAACTTCTTCTACAGTCACCATTTTTTTCTGGGTATTTCCCCAACTATTCATAATATAATTCATTACATCAGCAATTTCTTCGTCTTCAAGGCCTAACGAAGTCATTGCACTATTATAAGTCTTTCCATTAACTTTGATAGGACCATTTAACCCATATTTGATAGAATAGATGCTTTCTTTTCGTTTATTGATCAACCAATCTGATCCTGCCAAAGGTGGAAATACATTAGGAGACCCTTTTCCGTCAGGAAGATGACATTGCATACAAAAATCAGTATAAATCTCGTTTCCGCGAGCTATACTTTCTAATAATTTTGCATCCTGAGTTTTTGATACCGTATAGAGAACATATTCGGTGTCTGATTTTTCTTGTTGCGCAACAAGTGAAATGCTTAGGATTAATATGGTGATTTCTATAATGAAGAAACGTTTTAAATATTTTTTCATGCGTTTACATGTTTTTACTTTAATTAGGGATTATTTTTACAATACCTTTATTTTCTACAGCTACATAGATAAAACCATCAGGTCCTTGCCTTACATTACGCACACGTCCTATACCATCCAGTAATTTTTTTCGCCCTGTAACTTTAGTATCGGTTAATTCTACTAGTTCAAGATATTGAAATATTAAAGAACCTACTAATAGGTTGTTTTTCCATTGGGGGTAGATATCACTTGTAATAAAATCCATTCCGCTGGGAGCGATAGAAGGTACCCAATAGTATAAAGGCTGTTTCATTCCTTCTTTTTTTGTGATATCTGTAATAGATGTACCACTATAATTAATACCATAAGTGATTACAGGCCACCCATAGTTTGTACCTTTTATGATTGGATTAATTTCATCACCACCTCTAGGGCCATGCTCATGAACCCAGATTGTACCATTGGGATGTATTGCCATTCCTTGCGGATTGCGATGACCATAAGAAAAGACAGCTTTTTTTGCCCCATTTTTGGTAACAAATGGATTGTCTTTAGGAATAGAACCATCATCATTAAGGCGGTATATTTTTCCTCCGTCCCGGGTAATATCTTGAGGATTTACATCTCTATTGCCACGATCTCCAATAGAAAAGTAAAGGTATCCTTCATTGTCAAATTCTATTCGCGATCCAAAATGGTGTCCTTTTGTAGTATTGGGCGTTCCTTTATATAGCTTTTCTATATTGGTTAGTTTATTGTTGTTTAGTTTGGCTCTAATCAAGGCTGTATTACCACCTTTTTCTGTACCTTCTTTAGAAGAATAAGTGATGTATAACCACCCGTTTTCTTTATATTTAGGATGTAGCTCTATATCCAACAATCCACCCTGGTTGCGGTTATATACTTCTGGTACATTACCAATAGAGGTTTTGTTACCATTCTTAAAATGGATTAATTCTCCACTTTTTTCTGTAATAAGCATACTACCATCAGGCAACCAAACCATTCCCCAAGGGATTTGCAAATCAGGAACAACAATTTTTGTTGTGTAGTTTTTAGGATCATTTTCTAGAGTAATATCATTTTTCTTTTCTTGAGCGCAGGACAAAATTGCGATAAAAGGAAAAATTAAAAGGAAAATAAAATTTTTCATAAGCATACAATTTACTTTTAAAAAGTAAGAAGGAATGAATATAAACAAAATTAATTGCGAAAATAGAATGGTAACTGTCTAAGTTTTGTTAAAAAAATGACAAATCAAAAGATTTAAGCTCTATAATGGTATATCTGTTATTTTTTAAAACATTACTTTATTATAAAATGATGTTTTGATGATTGTTATATAAATAAATCAATAGAATAAATTAGGTGATTTTTTATGAATTATACTCTTTGTTTTGTAAGTATTTGATAAGTAGTGTTTTGTGTGTTTTACTGGGCGTTAGATTTTGATTGTTTATATAAAATTTAATTAATATTCTAGTAATGATTTTGGAGTTTAAAGTGAGGTTATTTGCTATATCGAGAAGACAATAACCAATTTATTTTACACTAAAAAAATCACCAAAATCATGAAAAAACAATTTGCTTTAGTCGTAGGATTTCTTTTTTCTACAACGTTTTTTTTCGCTCAGCAGGTCGATGTTACCATTTCGACCTCTAATGTAGACCCTATCATTAAACCTGGAGAATACACACTAGTAAAATGGTCTGTAAAAAGCAGGAATAATGTAGCAGTACCAGAAAATAAGATTAAATTCTTTCTTTCTAAGGATAAGCAATTTACCAAAGATGATATATTTTTAGGAAGCTCTTTGGTACCCGAATTAACAGAAGGGATAGAAGGAAAAATAAATTATACCTGGGTACGAATTCCTTCTGATACCAATTTAGGAAATCATACTGTTTTTTTTCATGTTGATGCAGATAATGAAATTGAAGAGGTGAGTGAAACAGATAATGTAAAGGCAGAAGTTGTAAAGGTAGTAGCTAATCTGAAATCTGATTTGATAGTAGAATCTACAGATTTACCATTATTTGCCACAGAAGGTAATCAACTAAAAGTTGGATGGGCTACAAAAAATCAAGGAAAAGCAGTATCTCCTCCTACAAAACTTACGATTTATCTATCTAAAGTGCCTAAAATCACAAATGAATCTATAAAAATATTAGATTTCGATTCTCGATCCGTTCGTATCGGAGAACGCATTATAGATGAAGCAATACTAACAATTCCTAATGATAATGAAGTTGATGGAGGGGTAATAGGAGAACGTTATCTTGTATTTGAAACGGATAGTAATTTTATGGAAAAAGAATCTAATGAGTACAATAATGTGGATTTCAAAAGAATAAAAATCGGAAGCGCTTGCGATTTAGTTGGTACCGATGTAGAGGCCTTGGCGCGTATTGGTTATTATGCTCCTCATGCAAAAGGAGTACTATATGATGTACATTTTAAAGTTAAAAACCAAGGGAGAAATACTACTGAAAAACCGGCTATGGTTAGCTGTTACCTTTCTCAAGACATTAACTTGGATAGAGATGATCGGTTAATCTATTTAAATACTAATGTACCTGTGTCAGGCAGTGGAGACGTTTTCGAAGTTAATTTTTCTAATCATTGGGTGGGGCAAGCTCCAGATGGACCCGATGGACCATCTTTGGAAGAAACCCTTAGAGAGTTATTAAATTACCATGTTATTGTTGTAGTAGATCCTGAAGACATAATTTCTGAATCTGATGAAGATAATAATATAACAGTTAAAGATATGGAGTTGTCTACAGAAAGAATCAAAGGTTTTGAAAAAAAGGCGACAACTGTAGTATATCCTGTTCCTGTAAAAGATGTTTTGAATATAGTTGTAACAGATCATACAGAAATAACGATATATAGTGTAGCTACAGGTTCTATAGTGTTAAACAAAACTTTTACTCAATCAGGAAAATATGAAGTGAATGTAGCATCTTTAAAAAGAGGTAATTATATTTTGGATGATCATAAAGGAAAAAAAATAAACATGATTAAAAGATAAACAACCTTTTTATTTTAATTGAATAATAAACAGAAAGCTACGCTTTAATATAAAGGCGTAGCTTTTTAATTAATTATATAACCATCTCATTTATTTAACGAGATGACACTAAACTATAGCTTATGTTAATCCCTCCATATACATTAAATGGCAAACCAGGATAGAAATACCTTGGTGCATTGCCTCCAAATCCTCGGGCATTGATTTGTAATTGAGATGCATACTTGGTATCTAAAATATTATTTGCGCCAAAAAATAAGTCATACCTGAAGTGAGATCCAATGTTATTTTTAAAACCTACTTTGCCATGTAGCAATTCATAGTTTTTACTAAATGATGTATTCGCATCATTTGCTGGTATTTTACCTACAGTCTGAAAGCTTAGGTTACCATAAAATCCTTTTTGAGCTATAAATTCGATCCCAGAATTGGTGACTTGAGAAGGTACACCGGTAAGATCGTTATTCGAAAAATCATTATCCAAATCTGTAAAATCATCAAATTTATGATCATATATTGATGCATTGAAAAAGAATTTTAATACTCCGGAGTTTACTTTTATAATATCGAAATTCAATTCTAATTCGGCGCCATTATGTGTAGTTTTTCCAGCATTAATAGCAAAGAAATTATCGTCGATGGTTCTTCTTGAAACCAAGAGATCTTTAACTCTAAACCGATATAGTGATACAGAACCGTAGAGTTTATCATGTAATAAACTATATCGAGTACCGATTTCATAATTCCACCCTATTTCAGGTTTTATATTGGGATTAAAAAGGCCGTCGGGTAATAGCGTTTCTGAAGTAGTAGGAGTAGAGAAACCATGAGCAATGTTTCCGTAAAAGGTAAATAGAGGGTTTAGAGTATAGTTTATTCCTATTTTTGGAGAGATTATGGGATCATAATCAAATTTACCAGAGCTATCTTCTCCATCAGATAAGAATTGATCATCGATATCAAAAAAAGTCTGATTGAGATTTACACCTAAGTTTACTTTAAATTTCTTACTAATCTTATAATTTGCTTCGGCAAAAATGTTGTAATAATATCGTTTTTCATCGAGATCAGAAAGTTGATTACCTTGTACACTACCTGTGCCAGAAGGAAAATCCTGGTATAAGTTTTCAAAGGTCTTACCGGTATAATAATCCAAGAATAACTCTCCGCCCAAAGTCCAATTTAATTCTTGATTAGCAATTAAGTGAGTACCTAAAACTCGATTTCTTAAACCAAAACTAGTAGCATTTTCTTTCAATATATTAAAAGGTCTAGATTCGTCATTATTTCTAAAAGAACTAAAAATACTGGTGTTATGTGATATTTTTGGATTGTAATTATGTTTCCACGTTACTCCTAATATTCCATAATCTACATCTTCATTGCCCTGCGCACGTCCCCAGGTAAATGCAGCTTGTCTAGGATTGTTTTCAAAATTTTCCTGATCTAATGAGCTGGGGATACCCGCATTAAGATTAACATAACTACCTATTACCGAAAAATTGTTTTTCTTTCCAATATCAAAACCAGATGCCAGTGTTATTGTATTTCGATCGTATTCATTGTTATCACGATAGCCGTCGGTATGATTATTACTATAGAGTACTGCAATATTAGATTTTTCTTTGGATATAGCGGCTTTTGCCAAAATTCTTCTTAATCCATAACTCCCAAATGATGTAGTGAATTCACTCTCAGAAGTATTTGTATTTGCAAATTGAGGTTGAAATAAGATAGTTCCTCCTAATCCTACACCATAACTGCTTGAAGAAGGGCCTTTATGTATTTCTATACTAGATAAAGCACCAAGTTCTAAATCCTCTATTGAAGATTCTCCATTTCCATCGGTTAATGGAATATCTCCAAAATAGGCTCTTATATTAGCTGTACCAAATAAGTTTCTGGCTCCGATTCCTCTAATTGTAATTCTATTGGTGTTTAAAGTGCCATTTTGCATAAAAACACCAGCAACTCTATTGAGAATAGGATGTAGTTCTATTGGGTTTCCACGATTAATATCACTAGTCGTGATAGAAGAGATAGCTTCTGTTGCATACCTATGTTTTTGTGGATGAGAATAATCTTCTATTACCACCTCTACCAAATTTGTAATAGGAGTTAACGCTATTACAATGTATCCGTCCTTAGTACGATTATGTTTGTTAATGTCTATAGTAACTTCTGTATAACCATCTTTAGAAATGGCTATTTTTTCTAAAGATTTTATAGAGAACTTACCATCAGCATCGGTAAAAACTTTAATGTTGCTGCCTATATCAAGAACGCTTACATTGGCTATCGGAAGTTTATTCGAATTATTTATGACAATTCCTTTAATGTCAAATTGTGAGTATATAGAAAAATGACAAGCGAGTACTAAAAATAAAAATATTCTTTTCAAGATTTGTTTTTTTCCAAATATCGGAAACTAGAGGCAATTGGTTTTAAAAAACATGATTGTGTTAATGAATATTAGGATATTTTAACGATCAAAATGTAGTAATCCTTACATCGAAGAAAATATACAACTGTACTGCGAGGTAAAAAATGCTCCATTCTTTATAGAGGCCAGTCGATTTTTATGGTCCCCTTATCAACTGACCTGCTATAAAAAACGTAATCATCCAAAAAAACATACATGATGTAATTTTTGGACCCCCTAAATTTTTCCTTTTTCTTTATTAATTTTATGTAGTTGTCTCTTATCCTTCGTGTATTCAAACCAATTACGAACTATTAGTATAATTAGAACTATTAGTATTAAGATCTGAATAGTAATCAATACAATCATCTCTCTCTTTTTATAAGAAGTATGAAACTTCTATTTTATCTGTTATATAGTTTTGACACATAAGAATATAAAAAGTCACTTTGTAAGTCTCTTTATTTTATGATTTAGGGTATAATTTTCACGAATACTTTTTATAAACAGGATATGATAAATATTTTGATGTTGAAATTTTTTGTGTACTACTCTTGTAAACGTTTATTGTTTATACTACATAACAATGTATCTGTTCCTGATAACTGACATGTTTGATGAAGTGTTTAACTAATAATTTCGACTTTTTTATTTGCTATAAGCTTAATAGGGTAGACTATTCTGTTATTGTCATTTCTTTCTACTGTTATGCAAATATTGTCGATAGAAATAATAACTCCTTCATCATCTTCGATTTTAATTTTTTGCCCTACTTCAAAATTCTTTTTAGAGTAAAAACCTAGTAATAATCTATATACAATATCTCTGGAACCCAAACCTAAAGCAAGTACAAAAGTGGCTAAAAAGGCCCCAAGAATAAGAGAAAGGTTATTTGTTATAATACTAGTATCGATACCTGCTTGATTTAAAGCAGTAATAGCCACAATGGCTACGATACTAAAAAAGAGTATAGAACTTATTAGTTTGGATCCATTAAGATCCAGAGATTTTAGCAAGGCATAAACAGATTTTCTTACTAAAGATGCCAGGTATAATCCTAATCCTAAAATTACAATCGAACTGAATATTTTGGGTAAATAATCGATTAATCTTCCTGCACCATTTGAAACCATATTTAAACCAAACATATCAGCACCAACAATGACCAATACAAGAATTAGAAACCATTTAACAAAAGCTAGAATTATTTTAGTAGGTTCGATTTTGGTTGTAGAGTTAAAAAGAGTCCCATTATCACTAATCTTTGATACCAAAGTATCAATTTTGGTTAGTTTCAAGGATTTTTTTATGATAAAAAGAATGAGTTTTACAATTAGCCATCCGACTAAAATGAACAAAATTGCACCAATTATATTAGGTATAATTTCATACAGTTCATTAAATATATTTTCAATTAATTTAAAATTTAGAAATTTTTCCATACGATTTTTAGAGGTTAAACCTTAATTTTTGTTAGAACGACTTACTATTTTAAAAAGTTCTTCAAGAGAATTTGGATATTTTATAGCAAATAAATCAGCCAGATCTAGTGATAATTTTACTATTTCAACATCATCAAGTACCTTCTTCTTAAGAGAAGCAGGCAATTCTTCATTTTGAATAATTTTTTTAAATGGATTTTTCATTTTTTCTGGGGTATTAGGTTTAAAAGATGTTATAAAGTTTTATACTCGCTCACTAATCTAGATTTAGCTCGGCTTAGTCTCATTTTTACAGCACTACTGCCAATATTTAGAGCTTTTTCAATGTCTTTTATAGATAGATCATCCTGATATTTCATCATTAAAATGATTTTATCATCGGGTTCAATTTTTTTTAGTGCCATTGCTAGCTTTTTGGATTTTAGTTTCATCATATCCTCATCGTCTATCTCTTCAGATGGGTACTCAACGATAATATCATCAATAGATACGATTTTTTCTTTTTTCTTTTTTTGAACCCTTTGTACATAATTCACACAGAAATTATAGGTGAATGAATACAACCAGGTAGAAAACTTAGAATTTCCTTTAAATGTTTTTAGCTTAGCGAATAAAAGAACAAAAATATCGTGTGTTAAATCTTGTGCCTCTTCATTAGATTTTACAAAACTCAAGCATTTGTTATATATAGTTTTTGCATATCTGTCATAAAGAATTGCATATAGCTTAGTATCCTTACTTTTGGCTATTTTGTAAACAAGCTCTTTATCCTCCAAATTTTCATCCAGTTCTGTCTTCTTCAACCTGTATTTTTATTACATATAATCCCTCTAAATAGTTTAGACACAGTATGTCTAAAAAAGTCACTTTTAATTTTATTTCTTTATTTCAAAGTGATTGCTGTACTCCTGTTATGATTTGTTTTAAAGTGATGTATTATGGTATTAAAATATCCAAAACACAAATCTTTAGGGTATGAGTGAAGGTTTAAAAGAGTTCAAAAAAATATTTTTGAAACCTTAATTTAAGCAAAAAATAAAAGTAATAGTATGATTTATAAAGATTTCTTGTTTTTGTAAACTTGTTTTTAAGCAGTTAACAGATGAACTGAGAACTTTCACAGATTAAAATTTTCTAAAAAAGATAGACGTATCATTTTTGAGATATCAAAATCGAAAGAATGATACGAACCATAAGTTTTATGCTATTTTTTTTTATAGGATTCTCAATTATGAGTGGTCAGGAAATAAAAATGTTGAAAGGAACGGTAAAAGATCAAACAACCCAAGAGATTATTCCTTATGCTACAGTAGCAGTTTATAACAATAAAGGAGAATTAGTTGATGGTATTTCGACTAATGATGAGGGGCAATTTCTACTAGAGACAGACAAAATATTTACATATTTTGAAGTTAGTTTTATTGGTTACCAGACTGCCTTGGTGCAATTTTCTGAAGTTGGTGATCCAACCAATATTTCAATTAGACTGCAATCGATGGCAAGCACTCTAGACGAAATTGTTATCGAGGCTGATCGAACTACCACACAGCTTAAAATTGATAGAAAAATTATCGATATAGGAGCAGATATTCAACAATCTGGCACCACAGCTCTCGAAGCTTTTGATCAAATAACAGATATACAAACTGATTTAGGAACTGGTAATATTTCATTAAGAGGTAGTGATAACGTGAAATTGTTAATCAATGGAAAGCCTTCTTCCTTAGACGCAGTAGAGTTATTAGAGCAAATCCCATCATCTTCTATAAAAACTGTAGAAATTATTACTTCTCCATCAGCAAAATATCAGGCAGATGGATTATCAGGGGTTATTAATGTAATCTTGAAAAGAAATATAAATAGAGGATTTAACCTTAATCTTAATAGTGCACTAGGAACAAAACGATATAGTTATGGTATTGATGGAAACTATAATCTCTCATTTATGAACTTAAGATTTAACGCCTCGCAATCTGGAAGAGAAATGGATAGCAAACAAACCATTAATAGATCTTTTATAAATGGTGATACTCAAAGTATTTTTACTCCCCACGATTTTAATGGGAAAATAAAAAGAGGAATAATCGGATTAGATTTTTTTATAGATGAACATAATGAATTTTCTCTGGGGTTTGATTATACCGATGATTATCACAGTTTCTACAATAATTCTCAATATTTTGATGTGACTAATCGTGATGATTTTATATATACCCGTAACTCAGCACATTCGCATTTTACTTCTGTTTTTAATGCTAATTATCGTAGAAGATTTAATAAAGAAGGACATTTTTTAGAGATTGACTATAATCTTAATGATAATAAAAATGAGTATCCAGCTTCTGATTTTGAAGATGATGTTTTTTTGTTTGATCAAATAATAGAAGAAGATAATACAATCCATGCGATATCATTAGACTATGCATTACCTGTTTCAGAAAAAATTACAATAGAAATAGGAGCATCCTGGAATAAGAGTGATACAAAAAACCAACAATTTTTTAGATCAAATAATACAGTATCTACATTAGATATATTTGATTATAAAGAAGAGCTGTTAGGGATCTACGGACTTACAAAATTTAGGCTTCAAAAGTTGGATTGGCAAGTTGGGTTGCGGTATGAATATTTCTCGTCGAAATCTCAAAATACATTAAATTTGTCGACAACAAATCTACATTTTTCTAATCTTTTTCCATCAATACATGTAACCTATACCTTTAGTGAAGATAATACACTGGGGTTGGGGTATAGTAAACGAATTTCTAGACCTAATTTACATCATATTAACCCATTTCAGCTAGGAAATCCCTTTTTTAGATTTGATGGTAATCCAGGGTTAAAACCAGAATCGAGTGATAATATTGAACTTAACTACCAAAATAATAAGAGAAAATTAAATTGGTCTGTTGCTACATTTTATCGTTACAGAAAAGATGTTATTCTTTGGGTGAATACTATAGAAGATAATAATGTACAGGTGATCTCATTTCAAAATATTGGGATAAATCATTCCTTAGGTATCGAAACAACTTTAAAATACAGGTTTGCAAAGTATTGGAATACAGTGCTTACAGGAAATTATTATTACACAATGACAGATCAGAACAATCTAGTTACCTGGGATGAGTTATACTCGTCTAATCTACAATTAAAAAATACATTTAAAATCACTAAAAAGGTGAGTACAGATATAACATATCGACATACACCCAAGAGACAAAATGCTTTTAATTATATAGAACCAAGACATAGAGTTGATTGGGCGGTAAGAGCAAAATTTTTGAATAATAAATTAACGGCCAACTTAAGAGTAATAGATGTATTAGATAATAATTTGATGAAACGAAATACACGTACCCCCGAGTTTAGCCAACGTACCGTTTGGAAGTTTCAATCACAAACACTGGGATTTCTATTTAGTCTAAAATATACACTCTTTAAAAGCGAGGATAGAGCAAGAAATAGAAAAGAGCGAGAATATAGACATAATCATTCTAGCAATTAAAAAAAGTAAAACAAATAAAACTATACGTAATGCAGATACATTCTTTTTTGTCAACAGTGATATTGATTTTTATTTTAACAATAACAGCTTGTAAACCAAATGATTTTGTTGAAGAGAAAATCTCATCTCAAGAACTTTCCGAATGGAAAACAATAGGAAAAGGTAAAACCTCGATTAAGGATCATGAATTTGTTTTCGAAGAAATTGATAGCTCTGATGGTTTCTTTTTGGTAAGTCCTAAAAGTTACCAGGGGGATATGGTAATACAGTATAAAATAAAGGCGTTGTCAAAAGCATCGGTATTAATAGTGTTATTTTCTGCTTCTGATACCAAAGAAACTATACAGTTAACCTTACCCGAAAAGAATGCTACTGCCGAAGATATTTGGGAATGGCGAAGAAAAATGAATCATTATAATGTAACGTTTAATAATAAGTCTCACGGTTATACTCCATTCTTTTACAAAAATGTTTCTTCCTTAGAGCGCGATTTTCATCTTCGGAAACAAGAAAACATAATGAATCACAACCAATGGGTTAGTGTAGAAATTGGTATAAAGGAAAATAAAGTGTGGTTTTCTCTTAATGATAGTATTATTTTCGAACGTGCAGATTATAACCCACTTCTGGGAGGGCATATCCTTTTCAGAATAAGTGGTGCTTCTACTCAAGAAGAAACCATTCTAGCAAAGGCATCTATAAAGGATTTGATGATTTATCATCAATAAAAGTAATACCTTAGTAAGGTTTAACAAAAGAACGTGTGAATAATAACACTATGTATTCAAAACTAAAAAAAGCAGAACCTGTATTGCATCTGCTTTTTTGGGGAATGGTACTTTTTTTTCCATATATAAAGTATCTGGGAAGAGAAGGAGGATACCCTATGAGTTTTATGCATGAGTTGGTTGCATTGGTATTTAATATGATACCCACATATATTATGTATCTGTGGTTTTTTCCTTTAAAAAATAAGAAGAAGTATGTTTTTTGGGTATTGTTTGTTTTTAGTAGCAACGCTTTAATCCACTATTATGCAGATAATTTTTTTCACATGGGAGCAGATCATAAAGATCATCAAGATCATCGCTGGAAATATGTAGTTTCTAGCTTCGTGACATATTTCTCCTTTAGCTTAGCTTTTTTTGCGTTGTATTCTATTAAAAAATTATATGCTAAACAGCTTGAATTAGATACTACAAAACAAGAAAAACAACAAGCAGAACTCAGTGCATTAAAAGCGCAAATAAATCCACACTTCTTATTTAATACACTAAATAATATTTATGCAAATGCTTTAAAAAAAGATGAAAAAACTCCGGATCTGATTTTAAAGCTATCCAGCAGTTTTAGATATGTATTACATGAAGGCCAAAAAGAAAAAGTAACCTTATCTCATGAGATTACTCATGTGAAAGATTATATTAGTTTACAAGAGGAACGATTATCTACCAAAATACAAGCTGATTTTTTTGAAGATATTGATAATCCAAAAACAGAAATAGCTCCGTTACTCTTAATTCCTTTTGTAGAAAATGCATTTAAATATACCAGTATCTTAAAAGGTAAAAACCATCAGATACGAATTAGGGCAGTATTAAAAAGAGATCAATTCTCTTTTTACTGTGAAAACCCGTATAATGAAAATAAAAAACCAGAGATTGATGCAAATTGGCAAGAAAGTGGTATTGGGATAAAAAACACTCAAAGGAGATTACAATTATTATATCCAGACCGATATCAATTACAGATTAAGAAAGAAAATAATGTATTTAAAGTAATACTCACCATCTCATTATGATAAATTGTTTGATTATAGAAGACGAACACGGTGCGCAAGAAGTATTGCAAAACTACATTGATAGAACTCCATTTGTGAACTGTTTAGGAGTATATGAAAGTGGATTGGATATTAGGTTTGAAGAGTTAAAAAAGGTAGATTTTATGTTTTTAGATATTCAGCTGCCTGAGTTAAATGGATTATCATTCTTAAAAACACTTATCAACCCTCCAAAAGTAATTGTAACTACCGCTTATCCTGATTATGCGGTAGATGCTTTTGAAGAAGATGTATTGGATTACCTGGTAAAACCATTTTCTTATGAACGTTTTTTTAAAGCAATTACCCGGGCTAGAAATCAAATACAGATTACAAATAACGAAGCCGAAAAACAGCTTTTTTTATATGCAGATAAAACCATTTATAAAATTATGATTGGTGATATTTTATATTTAAAAGCCGAAGTAGATTATGTAAAAGTGGTTACTCAAGAAAAATCTATTTTACTATTAGATAGTTTACATAATTGGGAAAAAAAACTACATGACCATAATTTTGTAAGAACTCACCGTTCTTATATTGTAAATTTTGAGAAAATAGAAAAAGTATCGGGGAATTTGGTGTATATCGCAGATGAAAAAATCCCTATCGGAAAAACATATAAAGAAGCATTCTTAAAAAAGATGAAATACATAAAGTAATTGCGATACCTATTTTTTAGCAAAATCCTTCCTAATACGACTTAAAGTACTATCTGTTATTCCTAAATAGGATGCAATATGTTTTAAGGGAGCATTCATAATAATTTCTGAATTTGATTGTAAAAGAGCCTTATATCGTTGTTCTGCTGTTTGATTTATCATCGAGATGGTTCTTTTTTTTGAAGCAATAAATTCTTTAACCAGGATAGCCCTTCCAAAATCTCTAAATGCTGGTTTGTTATGAAAAAGAGTGTTTAATTGTTGGTATGAAAATCGATATCCTTGGCAATCGGTAATTGCCTGTATATTCACTTGCGAAGGCACTCTTTGAAAAAAAGAAGTAACCTCAAAAACAATAGAATTAGAGGTGTAAAAATCGGTAGTAACCTCGTTACCTTCGATATCATATAGATACGTTCGTAATAGTCCTTTTTCAAAAAAGTAGTAATCATTACTAATTTTACCTTCTTGCACAATAAAATCTCCTTTTTTTAATTCTTTATATTCAAAAGATCGGGCTATATCTATAGCCTCTGCTTCGGTAGCGGGAATGATGTGCTGTATAAATGCTACTAAACTGTTCATGTTATAAAATCATTTATGATTAAAATTAATACTTACTTTAGTTTAAATCGTGTAGATTAACTTTTCTATTCTTAACTCCTATTATAACTAGCCAAAACATAAGTCCCAATTCTGCTATACCTACAACTGTATTTACGATTGGGTTAATAATAGAACCATAGTTTGGGAAAATAAATATCGTAACAAATTGTATGAGGTAGCATACCGACGCAGCTACTAACAAGATACCCAGAATTCTGGGAATAACTTTTGATTTATATACTAATAGCCCAAGAGGGAGTAACCATAACCCAAAAAATATCTGAGCAATAAGATAACCAGTACCATGAGCATCTAGAGAAATCATCATAAGTGCATGCAATTGATCGGGTTTAAAAGCATTAAGATAATCGACATCCCTTAATAATTCTAAGACAGTTGCATGATTAATCATGTTTATGGCCATCATTGGTACACTAATTAATGCCAGTATTACCATAAGTGTTGCATACTCTTTATTAACATGTTTTAATAATTTGTACAGGGCCAAAGGCACCAGTAAAAACAGAGTAGAACCCACTACATCACATACAAAACCTATACTGTATAACGATTTAGAATTAATGATGTTATTGGCTGTGGCAGCTGCGTCTTCCCATACAATAAGTTTAGAACGAACATACAACTCTGTAAACGCCATAGGAAATGTTGAAATTATATATAATAATCCAGCAATTCTTGCATTTTTTTTCTCGATACTCATTTTCTATCTTTTAAGTTTATCACTATAGTTTTTTTTGTTTGGCTTCGAATTCAATGAAATTCCTATGCTAAGAAAGGTACTACTAGTATAGACGTATGATATTAATGAATAGTTGCCTTTCTCTATTGCAATCTGCATGAGGAAAGGGCAGAGAACCATTATTGCAAATATTAGAATCGATAGTTTGGTGATTTTCTTCAAGATTTCTGATCTAATAATAGGTTTATCGACATATATTTTTCAACTATTGATTTTGGATTAGTGACCAATTTCAAACTTATTTTGTTTTGAATTCATTCTTCTTGACAAAAGGCAAGAAATCATTCATCTATCTTATAGCATTTCACCTTAAAATCAGCAGATAAAGTTATAGCACTTTATAAATGTATTACTTATTGCTTTTCAAAATTCTTTATTTCAACTAAAAAAGATAATGTTCTATTCAAAGAAGAATTTGCAGATTCATCGGTAAGTAAAGAGTTTTTACCTAAACGAGTCCAAAAAGTAGAGCTTTGCGCTAGAGCACCATATTTACTTAAGATCCAAAAAGATAATGGAAACCATAGTATAGAAAACCCAACATGTATAATAATAACAATAGCTGCTTTTTTCCAGATTTCTGGAATCAAAACTAATGGATTCATAGAAAAAAAGACAATCATTAATAACCAGAAATAGATATTAGAGAGAATAAAGATAAACTGATTGTGTTTTAGTCTTTCTAACTTAAGATGTTCAATAATTTTTTGAAGTTTTACAATAGGTTCGGTATACTTAATTTTCGACATCAAATTTAATTGAGATACATTTTTATAGAATACAACCTTAGACAGTAGTATTAATAATGCTGCCGAAACAGAAATACCAATACTTTTGAAGTGTATTACCAAAACAATCCAGGCATAAATGATGACTAACAAATTAAAAATCATATATAACACACTTTGTGTTTTCATTCGTTTTACATTAGAATCAATTTTTTTATACTTAGATTCTTTAAATAATTGAATCACTAAATTTTCACCTTCAATTGACGTGTTATAATGATTACCCCATTCTTCTTGTATGTTATCTAAATTCATTTTAGTTGTTATTAAATTTTTCTTTTAATTGTTTTTTTATCCTTGATATTTTGGTAGCAACATTAGTAGTAGATATACCCAGGGTTGTACCTATTTCTTCATAACTATATTTTTCTAAATAAAGAAGAATTAGTGCTTTGTTTAACTCGCTTAACTGAGCAATAAAATGGTAGAGTTGTTCTATGTTTTCTGTGCTATCAGAACTTTCTTTATGCACTGTAGAAACCAAATTTTCATTAAACGTGTCATATTTATTTCTTTGGTAATTGGATTTACGATAAAATGAAATTGCTACATTTAAGGCTATTCGATACATCCAGGTTGATACTTTATAGGTATCATCATATTTTGGCCATGCTTTCCATAATTGTATGATTATTTCCTGAATAAGATCTTCTCTGTCATTGACATTCTTACAATATGAATTTGCAACCTTATAGAGAATGCCTTTATTGCTTCTTAAGATTTTAGTAAATGTTTCTTCATTCAAAAGCATATTAACTGTTGTTTACTCTATTATTCGTTTAGAATTATAAAAAATCACAGATGATCTATTTTTTATGCTAATTAATATGGTTATTAGATATTTATATACACTAAGGTAAGTATAAGGTATTGGCTATTTATCTAAGTTTTTAGAAAATATAAATAAATAAAGAGGTTCAATCACATTTGTGATTGAACCTCTTTGCCCCCGAAGAAAAACTGATTACTATTATAGAGTCTTTATATGTACAATTCCTCTATATATATTAGATCTTTCTCAAATTAAAAAAGCTGATTAATGAAATAATTATTGTGATTAATACTAACGGAAGTATAGAATTGGTCCAATTAACGGTATGTGCAATAGACGCATATTTTGGTTTAAATTCCTTCCAATTTTCATTTCTAACTGGATAATTTTCGAATATTTTGGGATAGAAATACAGCCTTAATTCTTCATGATACTTATCTAGATGATCTAAAAAGAGTAGATGATTATTTAAGTCGGATTGCGCAATTTGATTAAAGGTTAATTGAGTATGCATAGTAGGTATTGCCAAAGATATTACTTCACTTACTTTTTCTCTTAATTTTATTTTTTCCTTCATTGTTTTACTGGATTCTAGAGATTCATCATCACCCATTTGTTGCATTCCGTAATACCAGAGCCAACTAAATTTATCTTTAGGAACAGGGTATTTTTTATACTGCGGATAATGAGCAAAAAATTTGTCCATAGTAACCTCTTTTGCCATATCCCATTTTTTATGATATCCATCTCGTTGTTCTACCATAGTTTTTAATGTTTCTGGTACAGGATATGTATTAACGACAAAATTGTTTACCGAAGCAGGAAGTAATATGGTTAGTACGATCCATAAAGAAAGTAATGTCAATGCATTAAAACTCGAATTTTTTCGAAAAGAAATAATGATAAAACATAAAGAAGTCCAAAAAGCCAAATACAAAACACTCACAGTTATAAAAGCCAGAAGAGCTTCATTAATTGGTAGTTGTAAAATAAGAATAGCCAATAAAAAAAGTATAGCTAGTACTATATATAAAAAAAATACTCTTATAGATAGCTTTTTAAATAAAAAGCTGAGAGGAGAGGAGGTTTGAGTGGCTATTAATCGCCAGGTTTTTCCTTCTTTTTCCTCAGAATACAAATTGAATGTTAGCGTAATAAGCACCAACGGAAACAAGTAAATGATTACAAATCCAAGATCTAAATTACCTGATAGTAAAAGGGATGGATTCTCAAAATCGGTATCATATTTTTGCCCTTCAAGACCACGTATAGTTACTGCTAATATCGAGGGATTTACATCTCGTTGACCAATAGAAAGCCCCGTTAAGCTATTTGATTCCTTAACTAGAGAAAAACGTAAATAATAAAGTAACAGACCCAAGTCATCATTATGATATTTTACATTTCGTTTGATACTCTCTTCTTGAAACGATTCGGCTTCAATAATTGCTTTTTCTTGCTTTATGTTAAACTGTTTTCCAATAAAAACACTTATTATACCTACTCCCAGAAGAAGTACAAGAGAAATAGCCGCTATTTTGGTTCTAATAAAAGATTTAAATAATATGGAATACATAGTTATAAGACTTTTGTTTTTTTAGATATTTTTTTTATGATTATAACTGAAAGAATACTCCAAAGAATTAAAGAGAAAATGGATAGCGCCTCGTTTTTCAGAATAGATAATACAGGTAAATGATCATATTTGAAATCAGGAAACGCTTCCCAATGACTCTTGTCTATAATACTTGGGGTATCTGTTTTTTTGTTTGGAATGAATTTCATTTGTAACGAATTCATTTCTTGCGCAAGTTGATAACGATAGCGTTCTGCCTGATGCTGGAAATTAATATAGGAAGCAAAATCAGTTCCCGAAAAAGCCATAGAAATATGTTTTATTGCTGTATATGGGTTGAGTAAAGCAGAGAACCTTTCGATGGCATTTTGTCTTTTATATGTAATCAATAAATTATTTAAATGCTGACTGTAAATTGAAGCACTAATTTTTTCACTTTGACTCATAATAAAACCTCCATAGTTAAAAGGTAATTGGTCTACAGATTCAACATTATTTGCCAGGAGTACAGAATCTTTAATAGCTTTATAATGAATATCATCTGGATTGTGACTATCTCCTTCTTTTATCAAATCATTTTCTACAATAGATTCGAATTCTATTTTTGAAGGAGTAGGGTAAAGGTAATGTCCAAAAGCTTGAAGTGTTTTAGGAAGTATAATGATAAAGAAGAGCCAGATTCCTAAGAGTTTTATCAAAGAATCTTTAGCAGTTTTACTCATCGCAGAAATTAGAATGGTAATACCACTAATAATACCAAAAAACAGTACATAACTCAATATCAATATAAAATACCGTAGTAATTCAGAAGATGTTATCGGATTGCCTTCTGCCAAAAACATGAATAACAGAGTAATTATAATTACAGGAATAAAGAAAAACATGGCAAGACTCATTAACCCAAGAGATTTACCAAAAAATATTTCTGACCAGGTTGCTCCTTGATTAATCATTATTTTTAGGGTATTATTTTCCCTTTCACTAGCTAAAGCTCCAAATCCTAAATAAAAAATAAGTAATGGAAAAATGATTTTTAACAACATAGCCAAACTTACTTCTCCAAAGCGAAGCAAGCCTGTAGAAAGGCTTGCTTCAGAGAAATTTATTGTATTTTGTTTATGAGCTTCTAAAAAAACAGCATTCCCTGTATAATTTTCCATTCCAAAATCAAACAGACTTAGTTTGTGTTTTAAACGAAAAGCAAAGGATCCGTAGTGCGCCATACGATGTGGGTGCTTATCTGGGTTACTCTCCCAGCTATGCCTGGCTTCTTCCTGATAAAAATTACGAATACGGTTTTGAGTATTGTAATTATCCCACCCGCTATAAGCAGCAAATGCAATTAAAACAATCACCAAAACCATAGTAATATGCAATACTTTGGATCTAAAGGTGGTTTGCCATAATTGTTTGGCGAATAATATGATTACTGACCTTCTCATAGATTTAAAATTTATAAGTTGTTGTAAGCGTTATATTTCTAGGAGCTCCAGGAAACAAACGCGTATATGTTTGTGCGCCCAACCAATATGTTTCATCGAATAAATTACCCACATTTACAGCTACCTGTAGATTACTTTTTGTAGGAGTATAATACAGTGCTGCATCAAAAATGGTAAAGGCAGGTACTTCAAAATCACGTGTAAACCAGGGTACTTTACTTCCTTGATGTTGTACGCCAAACCCAATGCCCAAATCTCTTAATATAGAACCATTGTTGAAGTTGTAACGTGTCCACAGATTTGCACTATGTTTTGGTACGTTCTCTTTTCTGGCACCGTTCAAAGTGGCATCAGCATCGGTTACGATAACGGCATCGATATAACTGTAAGAAGCATTTATTTGCCAATTGGGAAGTAAGTAGCCCGCCATATCCCATTCAAATCCTCTACTTCGGTCGGCTCCACGTTGTACCAACAAATCAGGTTGCGAAGGATCATTGGCACTCATTAGAATGTTTTCCTGATTAATTTCGTAGAAAGCCATGTTCATTGTTATCTTTTTATTAAATAAATCAGCTTTCATTCCTACTTCTTTTAAATCAGAAATCAAAGGCTTGAATCGTGAAGCCGATTCATCGGCCCAAAAAAACTGACCTGTACTTGGCAGTAGGGTAACAGTGTTAGATTGAGGTTGGAAACCCTCTAGATACGTCCCATATACGTTAATATTATCATTTACAGAATAGGTTATACCTATTCTAGGAAGAAGTCTTTGGTTTGTGAAAGAAGATTCATTGGTTGCTTTATAATGAGTTATGTCCTCAAACCACTCATTTCTTAAACTCAATAATAGAGAGAACTTATTCCATTTTAACTGCTCCTGAATATATACGGCATTACTCATGGTTAATGCAGAAGGAACCGCAATACGTGAGTTAATGGTATAATCTTGAATGTTTTGTATGGTGTATGAAGGATTTGCTAAGTCAAAATGATTGACATTGGGTTTGGGCAATGTATTCCCCCCAATAGTAATGGTTTGATAATCTGATGCATTTTCTAGTTCAAAAGACCTGGTAATACTACCATCATTCCGCACATAACCTCTTGCCGAGTTTTGACCACCTCCTTTAAGTTTTTTCCAGTAGTGCAAATCATACCCAACCAATAATTTGTGATCTATTGATCCTGTTTTGAAATCAAAATTGAAATAACTGTTCACATTATCAATACTCCAAAATTGCTTTCGTTGTACAAATCGCATAGCGACCAAACTAGGAATAGGCTCGTTCGCAATATCTACAGCAAATGTATTTGTAGTACGATGCTCCTGTAAATCTTCTGTCCAGGTTTGTTTCATATAAGAGGTGTTAAAAGTAATATTAGGACTAAATTTATGAGAAAGGTTCCCCATAATGATTACTTCTTTTGATTTGAAGAAATCGCTGGAAGCTCCTAAATTAAGGCTTATCGGTGTGCTATTAAGATTGGTTTGACCAGCTACAGCACCAAAAATAGGTTGGCCACGGTCTAGATTACCATTCATGTTATTGAAAATAAACTCTGCATTGATAGCAGTTTTTTTGTTAGGGATATAACTGAAGGATGGCGATATTAAGATAGATTTATTACTTACTAAATCACGGTAAGATTGCGCTGTTTGGTAGGCTCCGTTAATACGATATAGCAATGTTTTTGACTCGTTAAGTGGCCCGGTAAAATCTAAGGTCCCTCTCATAGTACTAAAACTACCCACACTCAAGCTCACTTCTTTTCTATCTACCGATAAAGGTTTTTTAGTAACCATATTAATACTTCCACCTGGGTCAACACTGGCAAAAGTTGCACTGGCAGGTCCTTTTATAACTTCTACTCTTTCTATGTTAGAAGTAAGTGGCTGTAAGAAATAATATTGCCGAGTACGCATACCATTAATGATCTGTCCCTCTTCGTTTTGGCTTATACCTCTTATATTGTACTGATTATAAAAACTAGATGGACTAACACCACTAACAACTTTTACGGCATCTGCTAAGTGAAAGGCCTGCCTGTCGGCAATTAACTCCTTGGTTACCGAAGCTATAGCCTGTGGTAGCTCTTTGTTTGCAATAGCCATTTTGGTCGCAGAAAAAGAATAGTCACTATTGTAATCTCGTTTTGTACGCCCTACTACTTCTACGGTTTGAAGTTGTAGTACATCTTCTTTTAGCGTTATTGTGCCAAGATCATACTCTTTGTTTTCTAGAAAATCATAGGTCTTGGTGATCGCATAAAAACCAACATAACTTATCTTAACTTCATAAGTTCCTGTTTTTTGCAAAATAAAGTTGAATTCTCCGTTTTCATTAGAAATAGTTCCTTCTTTTTTTTCTTCAATATCAAAGGAAATAGTAGCACCGGGAATGATATTTTGTTTTTCGTCAATAATTTTGCCTTTAATATTGATTTGAGAAAAACTTTGCTGACAAATAATGGCAAATAAAATAATTAAAACTTCTTTTTTCATGGGGTAATTTTTAAATGGTTTCTAAATAGAGTTCTTTTAGTTGGTTGGCATCAATACCACTTGTTTTAATCTGTTGAACAAGGGAACCTTCTTTCATGATTCCAATAGTAGTACCTACATGTACCGCGTTGAATATATCATGTGTGGCCATGAATATGGTTTTACCTTCTTTAGCGAGTTCTTTGCAAGTTGTAGTAAATTCGGCCGATGCTTTAGGATCAAGACCAGATGTGGGTTCGTCCATAAAAATTACATCAGCATTTTTGGCAATGGCAACCGCAATACCCACTTTTTGACGCATTCCTTTAGAATAAGTAGAGAGATGTTGTAGATGCGCTTCTTCCTGTAATCCAGCCTTAGCTAAAAATTCCTGTAGTTTTTCTTGTGGATATTTATACCCAGCCAAGCGACTGAAAAAATCTAAATTTTCTATTCCTGATAAGTTCCCATATAGCTGAACTGTCTCTGGGATATAGGCTGTTTTTTTCTTTATAGAAGTAGTATTGGATTCAATCTCTTCATTATCGATTAAAATTTGCCCACTATCGGGTTTTATAAAACCAAGAAATAGATTAATAGTTGTGGTTTTTCCTGCTCCATTTTGACCAAGGAGGCAGAATATAGAACCTTGTTCTACTTGAAAAGAAACATTGTTTACTGCTTTTTTTCCGTTATAGGTTTTTGACAAGTTTTTTGCTCTAAGCATTGTGTTTAAAGTATTATTGTATCTCTAAAAAGAGATCACATTAATTAATAGAGGTATAATTTTAAGTAGTAGTAATTAAACTGAGATTTTAAATAAGAGAATAACCATTCCTTATATCAAAATATTTATAACCTTGTGGTTATATGTGATTACAGCCTAAATTAGAGTACTTAAAATTGAAAGTCGTTAAGTTTTAGATCCTAAAAACATGAGTAACAGAAGAAAGTCAAAGCTTATGAAAACATAAACCGAATTATCTTTTAAGGCTATGAGAATTGGCATTTATAGGTAACGCCATTTCATTGATTTAAGAAAATTTCGCAAGCATAAAACCTGATGAGTAATCGCTTAAAAGAAAGAGTTTAATCGTTAAAAATGAAAATAGAGTATAATAACTATGCTAAAAAAGGAGGAGGTCTCGAAAATAGATTTGTAATACTTACATCACTACTATAAATGAAGTTGTAGTGACTTATTACATTTTTTTGAGTATAGAACTCAAAAGTGCTACTTACATAGTTTTGGTTGGTGTCATTAACAGCAGCCGGAGTAAAATTGGTTATTGAAACGAGATCACAAACTTCACAATGTTCTATACCATCATCATTATGAGTAAGTACATGCAAGCCTGCCACTTTCAGAGAAAGGAAAATGACAATAAAAATATAGGTAATGTAATTTTTTAAATCCCCAATTTTCATAACAGACAAACCTACCAAATAATATGTATATAAAATGTTAAAGAATTCTAAATTATTTGGAAGGTTAGAAATAGCACAATAGAGATCTGGTTCTAAAAATGAGTATAGTTACTTTACAAAACCATAAATAACTTCTTAAGATAAGCTCTTTATAACCTTTATTTGATTTAAAAATTTAATTGGATTATAGAACTGATAATTTTTTTATGGTATGCTAATACTTGTTCATAATAAAGTTAAAGAATTTATAATTAGATTTATTTTAATTGTATATACAAGTTGAATTTGTATATTCGTAAAAAGCATTATATCAATCTGATAAATATTTTTTGCTTCCCCCAATGGTATTTGTTGCTGCAAATAGAAGGTACATCATGTAAAAAGTACTCAGTTATTTTAAGCATTTAGAGAATAGAAATAGAATATCGATAAGTATCAAAAAAAGAGTTTAGAAGAATTTAGAAATTATAAGATATGGTTTTACCTGGGAACTTATCAAAATGGAAAAGTGAGGGAAATTATTTTACTTACAAAGGGAATAAAATCTTCTATAAGGATACCAAAGAGAGTGAAAAAGATGTAGTTCTATTGCTACATGGCTACCCGACATCTTCTTATGATTACCACAAAATTTGGGAACAACTTAGCTATAAGTATAGACTTATAAGTCCCGATTTTTTAGGATTTGGGTTTTCTGATAAACCTCGAAACTATGATTATAAAATTGCTGACCAAACCGAAATGATAAATTGCTTGTTAACAGAATTAGAAATAAAGAACATAAAGATGATTGCTCATAATTATGGAGCTATTGTAGGTCAAGAGGTATTGGTTCATGCAAATATGGGTATACTCGGTTTTACTGTAGAGAAAATTATTTGGTTAAATAGTGCTCTTTTTCCAGAACTTCATAAACCAACTTCAATTCAGAAAATATTAGTATCACCTCTTAGCGTGCTAGTACTTAGATTATTTAATGAGAAAAAGTTTGAAAAGAATTTTTCAATTCTTTTTGGTAAAAACACAAAACCTACTAAAGAAGAAATAAAAGAACTCTGGATATTAATTAATTACAATAATGGAAAACAAATTATGGGTAAACTTTTACATTATATTTCTGAGCGTAAACAGTATGGAAAGCATTGGGTCGATATGCTCGAAAAAACAATTATTCCACAAAAATTAATTAATGGCATTGCCGATCCTGTTTCTGGATTACCTGTAGTTAAAAAATATATAGAAAGAATACGTAATGCCAAAGTAGTTGAATTAGCGAACATTGGTCACTACCCTCAAATAGAAGCTCCCGATTTGGTCTATTGCTCAATTAAGGAGTTTTTTAATAAAGCACAACAATGATATACATCATCAATAGAAGCTTCAATTTTTGTCTAGAAATTTAATCATAAATTAAAATTGCATAAAAGGTAAATGTCTATCTTATAGTAAGATAAAAGATTTGTAAAACATAGAAATTATGAGATCAATAAATACATTATTATGCTTATTTGTCACCTTAACTGTTGTTGCTCAAAATGCGGTAACCGAAAAGTATTATAGGCAATTAAGGTACAATCATGTTTCGCCACATATCCCATATATGGGTATACATGAAATAAGTTCTGCCGAAGCAAAAAATACTGCTCATTACATTTTTAAGTATAATGATGCTAAACAACTTATAGAAATTATAAACCATGATTATAGTTTTCATGAAGATCATTTTTTAAACACCATAGGAGCCTATAAAACTATTTTTGAGTATGAAAACAATATGCAGACTTGTATCTATTTTGATAAAATCGGTAATCGCACAGTAAACGACAGAGATGTATATAAAGAAGTATTTCATTATAATAAAAATGGATTTAAATATGCACTTCATTTTTTCGATCTGAAAAACGAACCTATGGAATCAAATTGTAAAGTAACTAGATATTCTTGGGAAAAAAATGAAAAGTTAGTTATTGAAAAACGATATAATTTAAATGATTCATTGGTTAATATTGCTCCTTATTTTGATTTCGGAGTTACAGGTATTTTATATGATAACAACAATTTTCCAAATGAAACTTTTAATTTAGATGGTAACCTTATGGTTAAAGAAAACTCTTCTGGTATTGCATCATATAGAGATGCATACGATAAAAACGGAAACCATATAGAGTTCTCATACCATAATGCCAAAGGAGAATTGATCAACAATAGTTCTGATTTTGCGGTCGGAAAAAAAGAATACGACGAAAAAGGAAACTTAATCACTCTAAACGTATATGATAATGCCAATAAATCAATAGCTAAGATTAAATTTCCTTCTAGAGATGATATTAATTTAGCCGCCCCTGTAACTCAAAAAGATTCATTAGAAATCAAAAATATATCATTAGGCTATTTAATAGCATTGCAAGAACTAAAACCAAAACTGATGAAAAAGGTATTTCACCCTGATTTAGCTAAAAGAAGTTTTGGATTCAATTCAGAAAACAAAAAGGAAATCATACACGAGACTACTTATAAGCAAATGATCGAATTTGCCAAGTCCTGGAATAAATCAGGTACCAGATTTCCTCCAAAACCAAACAATAAAGCAATCATCCTGGATATCTATAACCAAATTGCAAACGTTAAATTGATTTCGGATAATTGGGTCGAATACCTTCATCTTGTAAAAACAAATAATGAATGGAATATTATTAATCTTTTATGGCAAAATAAGGACATAAGTGATTATGAAAATTACAAACAATAAACTTAATACATTTATCTACAGAAATTAGAGAATTCATGTATTCAAATTTAAAATATCAAGGCATAATTATTTTACAACTTGTATATACAATTCAAATTTATATATTTGTAGATATGAAGTACGAAATAGAACAATGCTTAGGAGCAAGAATAAATGGTCTTTCTCGAAGAATAGATAACATTTACCGTAAGCATTTAAAGGATAAGGGAGTTACACAAAGTCAGTTAAGTATAATGTTGGCATTGTATAAGATGGGAGAATCAGAACAACATGTAATTGCTGGTATATTAAATTTTGAGACTTCATCATTAACTCGAATTTTAGTCAGGCTAATGAATCAAAAATATGTTATAAAAACAGGAGCAGTAAACCGCCCATCAATCGCTTTAACAAAATTAGGAGTAAAAAAGGTGAAAGAAGTATTACCCAATTGGGAGAATGCTATGGATGAAGTACATGAAATGTTAGGAGAAAAATCTGTAAAAGCATTCTCTGCTTTTGAAAAAGGGTTTAAGTAATCCTTTTTTTTAATAATTAACTTGTATATACAACTTTAGGTAAATGAAAATATTAGTAACGGCCGCAAACGGCCACACGGGATTTACAACAGCAAAAGAAGTATTGAACTTAGGTGTCGAGGTTAGAGCATTTGTAAGAAATCCAAATAGTGAGAAAGTTCAAGAACTTAAAAAAATGGGAGCAGAAATCTTTGTCGGAGACATAGAAGATATAAGAGATGTTAGAAGAGCTTTGAGTGGAATTCGACGCGCATATTTTGTACCTACCTATCCTAATGTATTATTTCAAGGAGCCACATTTGCAACGGTTTTAGAAGAATTAGAAATCGAGCATGTAGTTCTTTTAACACAATGGACTTCATCAAATAGACATCCTTCAATCTATACCAAAGAACATTGGTTAGTAGATCAAATATTTGGCAGATTAAAACATACAAAATTAACAGTATTAAATCCTGGCTTGTTTGCTTTTGTGTATTTTATGACACCAGCTCCGCTTACTCAATTTGGTATGTTACCAGACTTTGGAGAAAATGCACCACCCTCTAATGAAGATATAGGTCTGGTCGCTGCACACATTCTCAAAGACCCCTCGGCGCATATAAATAAAACCTATCGAGTGACAGGAAAAGCAGTATTGAATGCTCAACAAATGGCAAATATTATCGGTACGGTAGTAGGTAGAAAGGTAAAAGCTATAAAGATGTCTAATACTATGATGTATAAAGTACTACGGGCTTACGGTTATCCACAGCGAGATGCTTCGCAAGTAGTTGCATATTATGTCGAAGAGGCACATAAAGGAACTTTTGGTTTTAATGCTCCCAATAGCATTGTCAAGAATATTACGGGTAAAGAAGCAGATGATTTTCTAACGATAGCACAAAAATACCTTTCGACCATGCCAGAAGCTAAACAGACTTTTAAGAACAAGTTAAAAGCGATACGATTTATGATCAAAGTAGTATTTACAAAAACCTGGGATATGAAAAAGTATGAGAAAGAACAAGGCTTTCCTAATTTTAAAAATACCTCATTCTGTATGGATTCTGAAGAGTGGAAACTAACGCATAAGTAAAATAACGAGTTTATCAAATATTTAAACAAACGTATATTTATTATAGGAACTGAAACACGCGATAAAGCTTTTATTTAGAATAGATAATAATTCAAGAATTTTTTATAATCTGTTCTTTATATTTTGTAGGTGACATGTTCATATTCTTTTTAAATATTCTATAAAATGTTGCCCGAGATTTAAATCCATTATCTTCTACCAAAAAAGTATGTGTATGAGTCTCATCTTGGTTAGACTGTAATTTGCTTAAAAAATGATTAATCCTATAATTGTAAATAATCTCAGAAAGAAGTATTCCCTTATTTTTTAAAACTTTATTAAATACTTGGCTATTAATGTTTAACTTTTTAGAAATACGAGAATATTAAATTTTGTGTTTTTTTATAGCTTCTTTTCTCAAATCTACTGCCATTTCTCCAGTGTCAAGATGGTTCCACCCTGGTGGCTTGTATAGATATTTGACCTTATCTATCCAGTTAGGAGCAGATTTCATATCATGATATAAATCAACCCACATTTTTAACTGCGTTGATACTAGATTTTGACTGTCAATATCTCTGTCCATAACACCATATACAGGTTTTTCTTGTGGGATTTCTTCTTGATAGGTTCTAAATAATCTATCCCAAAAAGAAAACATGTTTGAATAATTAGTGTCTAGATATAAATGATTTCTAGAATGATGCACTCTATGTAAATGTGGAGTAATAAATATTTTATCCATCAGTGGAGTATGTTTGAAGTATTTGTCATTGGCATGTGTAAATACTCCATATATCCTCGCAATCATGTCAACGATATAAATTAACAAAGGATGAAAACCGAAAACAGGCAACCAGATAATAATGTGTGGAGAGGAAATAAAATCAAAAAAAGATCCTCTAATCGATACACTCATATTCATATCTTCAGGAGTATGATGAACTCCGTGAATGCACCAAAAAAACCTTACATTATGACCCAGATAATGTATAAACCACCAAGATAAATCGTAAACGACAAATGCTAAGATGAATACGTACCAGGTATTAGGTAATTCCCAAATCCGAAGGTTTTCATATACCCAGAAGATGACTTTGAACTGTAGTACAAAAAAAATAGCAAAATAAGGAATCACTCCCAATAAGTAGTTTGCTACATTCATTGCACTTTCTTTTTTTCTTTTTGCTAGACCTTTAAAAAGTAAAAAAAGGAAGTCTATAATAATTATTGTAAAAAGGACAGGCATGTAGGACATTTCAAGTTTACCTACCAATGATGTTAAGTCCATAATGATTTTTTTTGTATTAAAAATGGTGTGATAATTGGGTAGATAAAATTACTATTTTTAGTTAGTATCACGGTACAATTTTACTTTTTGTTTTAGGGGGAAACAGTATACTTTTAGTGTTTTTTCAATAGTATTAATGAAGTGGTTTAAACTTTGCATTTTTCTTTATTTTTGAATTTTTAATTCATATAATCATACATGTTAGATAGTCAAGATCTTTCCAGTTATTAGTGGCTGTATCAAATCTATTAAATAGTGATAGGTTCTAAATCTCTTACTCCAGGGTGATACTTCTTCAGATCTATAGATCTTATTAATCTTGACTTTGGGTTTGTTATTTAACAAAATCAATCACTGGCTATTGACTACTTACCTTTTTTATTTCCCCTAATTCATTTCATTTTTTCCTCAATTCATTGCATAGCTATTTCAAAAACTGCATTCTCAAAATACTTTTGGGGTATTATTAATCTTGAAATATTATACCCTATGAAAATCATAACTACATTTTTAATCGCTTTTATTTGTTCAATTAGTTTTGGACAGACTTTTACAGGAAAAATAATCGACAAACAAAACCAACCTATTCTATTTGCCAATGTGGTTGCAAAAAGTGCAACTGATAATGCACTAATTAATGGGGTGATTTCTGATGAAAAAGGAGAGTTTTCTATCGAACCAAAGAAAGAAAATATATATATAGAAATTAGTTTTGTTGGATTTACCACTCGAAAAATAAGTCCTACTCAATCTAATATGGGAACAATCGTTTTAGAAGAAGAAGGACAACAACTACAAGAAGTCGTAGTTACAGCACGTAAAAAACTCATTCAACAAAAAGTAGATAGATTAGTTTTTAACGTAGAAAATACAGTTGCTGGTACTGGAGGAACCGCGCTTGATGCACTAAAAGCTACACCAAGTGTAAATGTAGATACTGATAAATTAGCCATTGTAGGGAAAGGAAATGTACGAGTAATGGTTAATGATAGAATTGTACAATTATCAGGTAATGAACTAACGGCTTATTTAAACAGCATTGCATCCGATGATATTAAAGATGTTGAAGTTATTACAACACCTCCATCGAAATATGATGCAGAAGGCAATAGTGGACTTATTAATATTGTTCTAAAAAAATCAAAAGAAAATAGCTGGAATAATCAACTAAGAACTTCTTACACCCAAGCAACATATCCGTTATTTAATTTTGGAAACACATTTAACTACAATAAAAACAAAGTAAGTTTAATTGCTTCGTTAAATGGAACTAAAGGACATACAGCACAATTTAATCAATTTGATATTATTTACCCATCTGCTTCAACCGTATCAAATCTTGATATGAAAAATAAAGAAAATATGATTTCAGGCAGGTTAGGTTTAGATTACAATTTAACAAATAACGCTACTGTCGGAATTTTATACACAAGTTCGTTTGACGATAAAGGTATAAACGATGGAGGAAGAACACTTACAAATGATGGTAATGGAACGTACACTATTAATGAAGGTAACGCCGAGACAACAAACAAAAACCACTCAATAAATGCTCATTACATTCAAAAATTAGATACGCTGGGTAGAAAATTATCTATTGATGTTGATTACTTTAATTTCAACAATTCTTCTAATAGGAGTTTTAGTAGTGAACAATTTATTACAAACCAAAGCTATTTTGAGGCGAAAAATAGCACCAATCAAAACATTAAAAACTATAGCGGAAGAATAGATGTTGAACACCCAAGCAAATGGGCTAATTTTTCTTACGGAGTTAAAACCACAATTACAAAAACAGACAGTGATGTAGCATTTTACAACAACACTACAGGTACCCCAATTTTTGATCCAACACAAAGTAATGAGTTTATGTATTCTGAAAATATTAATGCAATATATGCAGATATGTCTAAACCATTAGGCGAAAAATGGCAAGCAAAAATCGGACTTCGTTTTGAAAACACTCGAACAAAAGGAGTTTCAAAAACAAACAATCAAACCGATATCAATTCGTATAACAAACTATTTCCATCAGTATTTTTAGGGTATAATCCTAGTAGAAAAAATATGTTTAATTTGAGTTATAGTAGAAGAATTCAACGTCCTAGTTTTGAGCGTTTAAATCCGTTTCGTTTTTATATTAACCCTATTTCGTATCAAGAAGGAAACCCGTTTTTAAAACCACAAATTTCTGAAAATTTAGAATTAAAGCACATTTACAAAGGAAAACTGATCAGTAAAGCATTTGTAAGTTATGTAGATAATGGATATTTCAACATTATTAAAGCAGAAGATGGAGCGCAACAAAGAATAGTAGTAACATTTGACAATTTTTATACAGCCTATAATTATGGGTTAACTGAAACTTTTATATACAATCCAACAAAATGGTGGAATACAACAACCCAAGCAACCGTATCAAGAATGGATACACGCTACAAAGACGGATTTAATTTAGACGCTGAATTAGTAAGTGGATGGAATTTTCAATTGTATAACAGAAATACATTCCATTTAAACGAAGCAAAAACAATACAAGCAGAAACCACACTTATTTATGCCTCGCCACAAAAATTGATGTATTTTTCAATATCTGAAATGGTGAGTCTAGACCTGGGATTAAAATTTTCGTTACTAGACAAAAAACTAAATTGTACAGTAGCCGTAAACGATATTTTAAAGCGTAAGGCAACGAGTGTAAACACCAAAACTAACGGAATAGACCAAACATACTATAATTATTTCGATACCCGAAGTGTGAAGATTGGTCTAAACTATAGCTTTGGTAACAAAAAAATAAAAGTTAAGCAACGTAATTCTGGAAACGAAGAAGAACAAAACAGAGCAAAAACTAATTAATCGAAAATAAAGCTGTTTAAAGGATTAGACACTTTAAACAGCTTTTCTTTAAACTAAAAATGTATTTTGTACATCTAAAATTACAAAGAAGTGAAGGTTTTCAATCAAAAAATAAATCTAAAACAAGTTTTAATAGTCATTGCACTATTGTTACTAGGGAATGCTGGTAAAATTTATCTTTTACATAACGTGCGAACTAAAAGTGACATTGATTTTTATGACTATTTCGACCACGTTTCTGTTTTTCTATTCTCTGCAGTTTCGGTAATATCAGTACTAGTTTCTTGGAAAGTCATTAATAGAATAGACACGACAAATACAATTCTAAAATTTGTAAAGGTTTATATTTTGTCTTTTTTATTATTTGTTATCGCAGGTGTTATTATTGATTATGTTCTTTTGGGTATTATAATGAACCATAATAAATATGATTTTATGATTAGATTTATAAACACGATGTCAGTTGCTTTTATACTTGTTGATATTTTTGCGCTTACTTCAGCATTTTTATATTTTAGACAATCTCAAAAAACCACATTAGAATTAGAGCAAACCGAAAAAGAAAAAGCAACGTTACAATCGCAAATGCTACAAAAGAATTTAGAACCTCATTTTTTATTCAATAATTTGAGTGTTTTATCAGGATTAGCAAGAAAGCAACCGGAGCAAATAGAAAGTTTTATCGATGATTTTTCTGATGTATATCGCTACTATTTGAAACATGGAAAAAAACAATTGGTCGAGTTGAAAGATGAACTTTCATTCTTGAAAAATTATATGAATTTAATGGAAAAACGCTTCGGGAATGCCTATCAAATTGAAAATGGTATCGAAAATACTGATGGTTTTATCATTCCGTGTTCTCTACAACTATGCATAGAAAATGCGATAAAACACAATAAAGGGAGTGAAAAAAATCCGCTGTTAATTTCGCTTTCGCGGAAAGAGGATACAATTGTGATAAAAAACAAACTAAATAAAGTAGATTTTACACTCGGAACAGGAACGGGAAATGATTATTTAAAACGTCAATATCAAATCAATTTTAACAAAGCCGTTATTTTTACAGAAACTGATACTGAATTTATTGCTGAAATCCCGCTAATTTTTGAAATATGAAAGTACTAATCATAGAAGACGAAGCCATAAATATTGAAATCATTTCAGACCATATACTTCGATACAATGGCAACATCGAAATTGTAACTTCGTTACAAAGCAAAGAAGAAGTTGAAAAATGGTATCAAACCAATGAACAAGTAGATTTAGTGTTTTCTGATATTGAATTGTTAGACGGAAATGTGTTTTCTCTATTGAAAACCAACATTATAAAATCCCCAATTATTTTTACAACCGCCTACAACACTTTTTACCAAGATGCTTTCGATGTAAGCGGAATAGCTTATTTACTAAAACCCATTAGCTATACCAAGTTTTGTAAAGCAATGGGAAAGTTTGAAAGCCTACAAAAGAAAGAGATTGATTGGAAGAAAATATCAGAAACCATTCACGAATTAAACAACAATTACAAAGAACGCATCATCATAAAAACCAAAACAGAAATAAAAATTTTAAGCACAAAAAATACGGGAGCAATTTTATCTAATTCAGGAAAATGCATCGCGATTGATGAAAATGGAAAAGAAAATGAATTTCGTTCCAAATTATCTGATTTAATAAAAGAGTTAAACCCAAAAGAGTTTTTTCAAATTAATCGTGGTGAAATCGTAAATATCAATTTCATCGAAAAAATTGAGCCTTACTTTGGAGACAGATTGGCAATTTCAATCAAAAACTACAAACAGCATTTAATTACAAGCGCATCTGCAACAAGCGAATTTAGAAAATGGATTGGGTAAAAAAGCCATCAACTCCAGAGCTTGTCAATTCCTGAAAAGCAGGAAAACTCTTTAAGTAGAATAGAAAATTAAGAAAGTTAAAATTTTCAAAGCGAGCAAAAAACACTTCTTAAAGAGAGCTAAATAAAAAACAACCAAAAATCAACAACTTTATTCTCGGTTTTCTCTCAAGGAAAAATTTATACTGGAAGATGTTCTTTTATTTTTCTTTTTTTGACAAGCAAAAAAGAAAAATAAAATTAACAGAATCATTTGCTAAAAGTGTTCACCGAATTGCACACCTTTTATTTGATTTTAAATGAATTCAAATAAGACCAAAAAAGAAAAACCTGAAAATCATACGATTAACAGGTTTTTTTTATAGATTGATACTATAATTTGTCGGGGTGGCAGGATTCGAACCTGCGACCTCCGCGTCCCAAACGCGGCGCGATAACCGGGCTACGCTACACCCCGAGGTGTATATTTCCCTTTTGAGGGTGCAAATATAGACAAATCATTTAAAATAAAACCAAATTATAGTATAAAGTAAAGATTTTTTTATCATTGTTTTAAATACTAATAAAAGCCCTTTTTATGTCTAGATATAAAAAGGGCTTAGTGTAGGTGTGGGGGATACACTATTATGCGTGATAATATCGTTCTCTGTAAATTTTTCCATCTTTCCACTCTGTAACAACAGTCTGTTCCGAAAGCATGGTACTACCATCTTTTAATTTTAATTCCATTACAGCATCATAAAAAGAATGATTTCCATTAATGGCATAATTGTTAACATCATATCTAATAAACTCAGAAAGTTGATTATCTATAAAATCCTGCTCAAACTTAAGATTAAATGCTTTTCCTTTTTTTGGGGTATCATTGGCTTCCTTTAATTCTACATCATCATGTAAATAAGTATCCATAGCTTCAATAAAAGCTCCTTTTGACAATAATTCGTGAACGTGTTTAAGATTTTTTTCAATTGTATTTTCCATGTTTGCTTTATTTTTTTAGATTAATTATTGTTTATTATTTGATGGTGTAAAGATGCGATGATGATTGTTGTCTTAAAATGTAGTTTTTCCCTTAACTCTTGTCAATTTTTCCCGGGAAGAACATTTATGATGTAATCGAATTAGAAACGGTGATTACGTATCAAAATTTCTTAGAAAAAAATAGGGTATACATGTGTTGGTATTGGGGTGCTTTTATATGTGTGATTTTTTTATTTTTCATAAAAAAATAAAGACTTTATTTAATGATTAAATCAGAGCTAGATCGTATCTTTATAGGCCAAAATAAGCTTACGGGGAAATCATCTTTTTTTCATATTTGTAACTCGTGTTACAGACTATTATTATGCTGAAAAGTATCTTTGTAAAACTCAAAGATTTAAAAAAAACAGATCTTATGGAAAATCTTGATGCGGCAAGACTCCAAATGGCATTTACTCTAATATTTCATATTGTTTTTGCTTGTATTGGTATGGTCATGCCTTTTTTTATGGTGGTATCTCACTATAAGTGGCTTAAAACACGTGATCAGGTATATTTAACCTTAACCAAATCGTGGCAAAAAGGAGTGGCAATATTTTTTGTTACAGGTGCTGTTTCGGGCACAGCATTATCTTTTGAACTAGGATTACTTTGGCCCGAGTTTATGAAACATGCTGGACCCATTATCGGGATGCCTTTTTCATTAGAAGGAGCAGCCTTTTTTGTAGAAGCCATAGCCTTGGGTTTTTATTTATATGGATGGGGTAAACTACCAGAAAGATTTCATTGGATAACCGGAGTTATTATTGGTTTATCGGGAGTAGCATCAGGAATTTTGGTAGTTGCTGCTAATGGGTGGATGAATGCTCCAACGGGGTTTGACTACATAGATGGGAAATTTCTAAATATAGACCCGGTTCAGGCCATGTTAAACCCCGCCTGGTTTACACAAGCTTTACATATGACATTAGCAGCTTTTACAGCTACAGGTTTTGCTGTTGCAGGAGTTCATGCATACCAGGTATACCGAAAAAGGAAAGTAGAATTACATAAAAAAGCATTTAAAATAGCGATAACATTTGGAGCAATAGCAGCAATATTACAGCCGATTAGTGGTGACATTTCTGCTAAAGATATTGCAGAACGACAACCTGTAAAGCTTGCAGCGATGGAAGCACACTATAATACCGAAAAAGGAGCTCCTTTATATATCGGTGGAATAGTAGATACAGAAAAACAAGAAGTAAACTATAAAATAGCACTCCCGGGAATGTTATCATTTCTCGCTTTTTCTGATTTTGATGCCAAAGTTAAAGGGTTAAATGATTTTCCCAAAGATGAATGGCCTAATGTACCTATGGTGCATTATGCATTTCAGATCATGGTAGGAATTGGTACCCTTTTGCTTTTTGCAGGAATTCTATATTTTATATCATTAAAAAGGAAAAAATGGTTTGCTAATCATAAGTATTGGTTACTATTTGTGCTATTGGCCCCAATGGGATTTATTGCATTAGAAGCAGGGTGGATCGTTACAGAAGTAGGAAGACAACCTTGGATAATTCATAAAATCATGAGAACCAAAGATGCAGTAACTCCTATGCCGGGTATTGTGTTTAGCTTCTATACCTATGTTGTTGTATATCTTACCTTATCGATTGCTGTTACCTGGTTGATGCTTAGACAAATAAAAGTTTTAAATAATTCAAATCACTAAATATGCTGTATGTTGTATTATTCTTTTTGATTTTTTCCCTGTATCTCTATGTAGTTTTAGGTGGAGCAGATTATGGAGCTGGGATAGTAGAGCTTTTTTCATCAGAAGAAAATCAGAAGATTACCAAAAAAACTATTTATCGTGTCATGGGACCCGTTTGGGAAGCTAACCATATTTGGATTATTATTTTGATTGTGATTCTATGGATAGCATTTCCAGTGTATTATAATATCTTGGTAGTGAGTTTGCATATTCCACTTACCATAATATTATTAGGAGTTACACTAAGAGGAGTAGCTTTTGTATTTAGACATTATGATGCTATTATTGATAATTCTCAGAAGTTATATGATAATATGTTTAAAATCTCTAGTTTGATAACCCCCATATTTTTAGGAATGGTATTCGGGGCATTGATTAGTGGCGAAATACGTATAGTAGATGATATTAGTTCTTTAACATTTTATGAAGCATTTGTAAAGCCTTGGTTTAATGTATTTAGCATATTGGTTGGATTATTTTTTGCAGCACTTTGTGCATTTTTATCTTCAGTATTGCTAATAGGGGAGTCCAAAGAAGGAAGTGAAAATATCTATATTAGAAAATCGGCTATTGCTACAATTATTGTTTTTGTTGTAGGGCTGTTAACTTTTGGGTATGGATACATTGTCGAGAATGTATTTGTACAGGAATTTATGAAAAACCCTATTACAATAATTTCTGTTGTGCTATCTGCATTTCTGTTATTTCCGTTATGGAAAACTATTAAAAAAGGGAATACAGTGTGGAGTAGGTTTTTTGCAGGATTGCAGGTGTTTTTAATTTTATCGGCGGTTTTAATTTCTCATTATCCAGATATAATAATTACACAAACAGGAAGCGTTAGTTTAATAGAAAACATAGCTCCTGATAGCGTTATTAACGTCTTAGGGATATCTCTTATTATTGGTGGGACAGTTATTTTACCAGGATTATTTCATTTGTTAAAATCATTTAAAATGATCAAAATTCTCGAAAGAGATTAATACGTATATATAGTCCAACAATTTTTAGAAAAGTATTCTATCTAAATTACTTCTTGTATTTCTATACCGATTTCTTACCCTAAAATATAGGTTTTTCTTGGTATAATGAACCTAAAATAGGTTCGTGAATTCTAGCTTTTCAGGAATTATTTTTTGGCGTCTCATAATTTGAGATCATCACACATTAGTTTTACCAAAGTTTTCAAATAGGAAGCAACTCAAAAAAATAATGTTTAATTAAAATTCGATCAACAAATGAGAAATTTAACAGGTAAGGAATTAAGAGAAACTAACGGAGGAATAGATGGTTTAGCTGCGGCTTTGGCTGAGATAGCAAGACAAATGGAAGCGATTAAGAAATTGGGGACGTTAACGGGAACTACCGATGATATACATAACTAGTATTGTGTATACTTGGATCTAAAATTTTCGACTATGAAAGATTTACAAAAATTAGGAAAACCTTTGAGCAAGACTCAACAAAAGGAAATAAAAGGAGGAGCAGCAAGAATTCCAATTGGTAATATTGATGATTGCATATTTCCGTTAGCACCGCCACCACCAGGATGTAACTGGCATATTGATATGAAAGCATGTACGGCAAAACTTGTCTGTCTGGATCTCATTGAAATAAGATAATTTCACAAAGGCTATCAAAATAACTTGATAGCCTTTTTTATTTTTTTGTTACAAATATCCCTTTAAAAAGAGTTTAAGTATAAGATTAAATATGTTTGGAGGTAAAGTGAAATCGTCATAAAAAGTTTTGCATTTTAGTTTATAATCGATTCCCAAAAATTAGAATAAAAAGTTATATTTGCACTCTTAATTTTTCGGGATGTGGCGCAGTCCGGTTAGCGTACACGGCTGGGGGCCGTGTGGTCGCAGGTTCAAATCCTGTCATCCCGACACCAAAAGAGGTTCTGATAAAGGGTCTCTTTTTTTATGTTATAATTGTTTGAGAGCCTGCTCTATACTCTGAACAGGAAGTTTGCATGCTCCTTGTTGGCAGACATATATAAAAGTTGCATCTTCTATATATTTGTTTTTAAATACAGGCAGTGTGCTTTCTTGGGTACTCCCTACAACAATAGCATTTGGGATGTAATATGAATTAAAAGTATCTGCTATAGAATCTGCTTTTTCTCCTACGATTACGATCTCATAAAAAGGATAAACAGTGTGAAGCTGTAAAGCGCTCCATTTAGAAAAATCTTTTGCGTTATCGGTTAAATAATCTGCCATAGAAGATAACATTTGCTTCGATTTTTCTGTAAGCTGGTTATCATAATTTAGAATACCAAGTTTTTTTAGATTATGCCCCATAACAGCATTTGGTGATGGTATTACTCCATCATCAACTTTAATTAATGTAGAGATCAATTTACTTTCTTTGGTATACTTATACATCTTAGTCGCCGAATCTGTATAATGTGTTGTAGCGATAGCATGCAGAGCATTTGCACGATCCAGGTATTTTGTTTCCAGGGTCACACTATATAAATTGATGGTAGCATCAATAAGTAAAGCATAATCTTCTATAAAACCTTCTTGCTGCTTATCACCTTTTTTATAAGTATGAACCAGAAAATTGTTGTTGGTATTATGGGTATCAATAACATTGTAAAGTGCGATAGCTTTGGTAAGGTATTCTTTATTCCCAAAAGCTTTGTATGCATCAATAAATCCATTAATCAGTAGGGCATTCCATGAAGTAATCACTTTATCATCAATAGCAGGGGATACTCTTTTTTGTCTTTCATTAAAGAGCAATTCTTGCCATTTAGCTTTTAGGAGTACTAACTTCTCTGGTAAGATATCATTTTGAGCACCGAATATACTATCATTAGAAGATTGTTGTATACTAAAAGAAGCTTCTTTTTCCGAACCTTCAGAAGTTCCTAAATCATAATATGTAGAAAAAAGAGAATACTCTTCTTTTAAAGTATGTTGTAACTCTTCTTCTTTCCATTGATAATAACCCCCTTCTTTTCCTTCGCTATCAGCATCTATCGCCGAGTAATATCCTCCATTTTGACTTTTCATTTCACGTTCTAAAAAAGCAATAGTCTCTTCTACTATGGTTTTATACTGTACTTTTTTATAAACCTTATATGCTTTAGAATAGAGGCTAATTAGTTGTGCATTGGTGTAGAGCATTTTTTCAAAATGAGGAACTTTCCAATAGGGATCGGTACTATATCTAAAAAAACCTCCTCCAACATGATCATAAATGCCACCAGAAGCGATGTTGTCTAAAGAATTTTCAACATGTCTTTTAACAGTGTCATTATGTGTTAGTTTGGCATAATCCATAAGAAAATCCAAACTATGCGGTTTGATAAATTTTTGATTTCCGAGATCCCCTCCCCATTTAAGATCCCAATTTTTTTGCCAATTGTTCACACTTAGGTCAAGAGCATCTTTGGTTAAATGGGTATTATCATTTTTGGGTTCGATTACATTGGTCGCATGTATGCCCGACGAAATTTTATCGGCATAACCTGTTAGTTTTTGAGGATCAGTTTGATATAAATCGGTGATTTTATTCAGCACTTCTTTCCATTGTTCATTGGTATGATAGGTTCCGCCATATACTGGTTTCCCATTCGGAAGAAGAATAACATTAAGAGGCCATCCACCATTACCTTGCATTAATTGTACAGCAGTCATATAAACATGATCCAGATCCGGACGTTCTTCTCTATCTACTTTAATATTTATAAAACGCTCATTCATTATCCGAGCGATATTTTCATCTGCAAAGGTTTCTTTTTCCATGACATGACACCAATGGCAAGAAGAATACCCGATACTTACAATCAATAATTTATTGGTTTTTACAGCCTCTTCAAGAGCATTATCACTCCAGGGTTGCCAATCTACAGGATTATGTGCATGTTGTAATAAATAAGGACTTGTTTCATTAATCAAGCTATTGGTATATGCATGGTCACTTTTTGATGGAGTATCCTTACAACTAAAAATAACCAGTAGTACAATAAAAAAAATAAACTTTAGAATTCGAGAAGTATTTAACATTTCGTTACAAAAAGGTATATTTAAAGCAAAGTACAATAATTTGTATAATATCCCTAAATACGATGCTCAGAGGTTTATTTATACTAAGAAATGTATAGTGTAAGGCTGTTATTTGATAAATTAATTCAAGTCGTTTGTCTATAAAAACATGCTGTTTAGAGGATAAGTTTACAATAAAAAAAAATGTTCCTTATTTTCAAATTTCCTCAAAAAAGGAAGATCTAATTTTTTAGAATATGATGCAGAATATAGTTTACCTCATAGTACTGGTTTTGATTTTTTCGGGTTGTTCAAAAGATCAGAAAGAAAATAATACTGTAGTAGAAAAAAAACAGAATACAACACTATTTGAAAAAGTTTCAGAAACTCATAGTACTATAGATTTTAAGAATAAGATCGAAGAAACATTATATTTTAATTTTCTTAATTATTCATATATCTATAATGGTGGTGGAGTAGCTGTTGGTGATATCAATAATGATGGATTAGAAGACATATATTTTAGTTCTAATCAGGGAACTAATAAACTTTACCTTAATACAGGTAATTTTGTCTTTGATGATATTACAAAGAATGCAGGGGTTACCGATCAGGAAGGTTGGTCTACCGGAGTTTCTATGATAGATATTAATGCTGATGGCTGGTTAGATATTTATGTATGTAAATCGGGCGCATTGCAGCATAAAGAAAAGAGAAAGAACAAACTCTATATCAATCAGAAAAATGGAACTTTTATAGAGCAGGCCGATCAATATGGTTTGGCTTCCAGTGCTTTTTCGACTCAGGCTTATTATTTGGATTTTGATAAAGATGGAGACTTAGATATATACTTGTTAAATCATAGGCCAGATTTTAATAATAATGTAACGATAGATCCAAGAATTCAATTTAATTATCATCCCGAAAGTAGCGATCAGTTATTTGAAAATAACAACGGAAGATTTACCGATATTACTCAAAAATCAGGTTTGTTAAATAAAGCTTGGGGGCTTAGTGCATCTATTGGTGATTTTAATGAAGACGACTGGCCAGATATTTATGTAGCAAATGACTTTTTAGAATCTGATTTTCTTTATATCAATAACCACGATGGCACATTTACCAATACCATTCTTAGTACGTTTGATCATATCACTGCAAATAGTATGGGATCTGATTTTGCTGATATTAATAATGATCTAAAACCAGATCTGGTGGTTTTAGATATGTTGTCTGATGACCATAAGAGAGGTAAAGAAAATATGGCATCGATGAGCACCGAAAATTTCAATGAGTTGGTTAATGCGGGGTATCATCATCAATATATGTCTAATGCATTACAACTCAACCTGGGGAATGGCGTATTTAGTGAAATAGGGCAGCTGTCTGGGATTTCTAATACAGATTGGAGCTGGGCTCCAGTATTGGCAGATTTTGACAATGATGGATTTAATGACCTTTTTGTAACTAATGGTATCCTTCATGATTTGTCTAACCAGGATTTTAGAAATCGAATGAAGACCAATATTCGTAATCGAAAAAAAGTAACATTGGATGAAGCAATTGGTATGATGCCTTCTACCAAATTGAGTAACAAAATGTTTCTTAATAATAAGGATTTAACGTTTTTACCTGTTACCAAAGAATGGGGATTACAGGAAAAAGTGAATTCTAACGGAGTTGCCTATGCCGATCTTGATAATGATGGAGATCTCGATCTCATCCTTAACAATCAGATGGAAACTGCCAGTATCTATAAAAATAATCAGGATAATAATTATATATCGGTTGCACTTTCTGGTAGTGATAAAAACCCCAATGGTATTGGTGCAAAAGTTAATATCTATACCAAAGATCTGCAACAATCAAAAATACACTATCCCGTGAGAGGGTTTCAATCTTCTGTAAGTCAACGAATACATTTTGGATTAGGAGATATAACCATAGTAGATAGCATACAGGTACAATGGCCTCAAGGGACATCTACTACGCTTCAAAATATAAATGGCAATCAATTGCTCGCGATCAATCAAAAAGATACAGCGTTAACTGTAGAGAAATCTAAAAAGCAACCCGTACATGTCTCTGCTGTAATTGATGCTTCTCAATTTGGGATTCAGTATAAGAATATCGAGCGCAATTTTGATGATTATAAACTTCAACTATTATTACCGCAAAAACAAAGTGAAAAAGGGAGAGCCCTTACTGTTGGTGATGTAAATAATGATGGAAAAGAGGATTTCTTTGTTGGAAATGCCAAGGGAGCCCCTGCTGCTATGTATATTCAGAAAGAAGATGGAACTTTTAGAGCTTCTAGTATTTCTGTTTTTCAGAATGATAAAGAATTTGAAGACAATCAGGCATTATTTTTTGATATAGATAATGATGGAGATCAGGATTTATATGTAGCAAGTGGAAGTTATGAGGATCAGGAAAATAGCGATTGGCTTATCGATAGAATATATACAAATGATGGAAAAGGTAATTTTACCAGAGATACTACCTTTCCTAAGATCAAGTCGATATCTTCTGCCATAGCGGTATCCGATATTGATCAGGATGGGGATCTCGACCTTTTTATTGGCGGCGGAGTAATCCCGGGTAAATACCCTATGTCATCACCTTCATATATATTAAGAAATGATCGAGGAAATTTTGTGAAGGTAACCCATAAAATGATCAAAGGACAAGAACAGCTAAACATGGTAAATGGTGCTGTTTTTTCTGATTATGATAAGGATGGAGACGAAGATCTTTTGGTAATCGGAGAGTGGATGCCAATTACCATTTTTGATAATGATAAAGGAATATTGATTAAAAAAGATATAGACGAATTACAACATACTTCTGGATGGTATTTTACGATACACCCTACAGATATTGATAGTGATGGGGATGTAGATTATTTAATAGGAAATATGGGACAGAATACTAAGTTTCATCCTACAAAAAACAAACCGCTACACATTTACACCAAAGATTTTGATCAAAACCAAAGCCTGGATATTATATTGAGTAAAGAATCCAAAACAGGATTACTATTACCCGTAAGGGGGAAACAGTGCTCCTCTGAGCAATTACCCATGTTAAAGAATAAGTTTAAAACCTATGGAGAGTTTGCAAATGCATCACTGTCTGATATTTATGGAGATCAGGACTTGAAAGAAGCAACTCATTACATGGCTAAGGAGTTTACTACTGTAATCCTGATTAATGATGGACAAGGAAATTTTAACATAACATCATTACCAGTACAAGCTCAATTTGGACCAACTACAGATTTTGTCGTCGAAGATTTCAATAAGGACGGAGTAAATGACATTTTTGGAGTAGGCTCTTTATATGAAGCCGAAGTAGAAACGATACGCTATGATGCTAATAAAGGATATTTCTTGCATAGAAACCAGGAAAAAACTCTAAGTTTTTCTGCAACATTACCAGCACTCCACGGGCTAGAAATAAAAGCTGCAGAACGTATAAAGATCGGTGACAAAAAATATGTTCTTATGCAATGTAAAAATACAGGATTAAAATTATTACCGATAGATTTTTAAACTCTGATATCATACCAAACACTTACCATACCTGCAAAATTTGATGGAGTGATTTAGCATTCAAATCTAGATTCATTTTATGTTGTAAACATAAAAGATTACCTACCTTAGTTATCTGGATAAGAAATATACTTACCAAGGTAAGCATACCTAAATAATGATGTAGTATTCTTTAGTAAAATAGTATAGAAATGATGAGAACACGTATAGGGGCAGTAACCGATATCAAAGGAATTCTTTCCCTTCAGGAAAAGAACTTGTTTAGTAATTTAAACGAAAAAGAACGAGAAACAGGTTTTGTAACCACCCCATTTACCACTAATCAAATTGAAGAAATCATAAAACAAAACGGAATTTTTATTGCAGAAAATGATGATAATGTAGTTGTAGCGTATGCTTTTGCAGGAAATTGGAAATATTTTGAGCAGTGGGAGATTTTTAATGTGATGACCTCCCGTTTTCCGAAATTATCATTTGATAGACGTCAAATTTCAACAGAAAACAGCTTTCAATACGGGCCGGTTTGTATCGATAAGGAGTATCGAGGCAAAGGATTGTTAAATTTGATTTTTGAAGAAATGAGAGTCGAATTTGTGAAAAAATATCCGATTAGTATAACATTCATCAATAAAGTAAATGTTATTTCTGAAAAAGCACATACTAAGAAATTAGGTTGGAAAATAATAGACGAGTTCGAATTTAATAACAATACTTATATTGGGCTCGCTTTTGATATGAAAAAATCGGTGTTGTAAACCTATAGTGCAAACATGGATCCAATTGATACATTAATACAACATTTTAGAGAGCGTATTGTCCTCACAGATCACGATGCACGTTGCGTTGGTGAATGTTTTCATGTAGTAGCTTTAAAAAAGAAAGAAGTTCTATTGCATACAGGAGAGGTTTCTTTGCATATGAGATTTATTGCAGAGGGATGCCTAAGAAGTTACTATATGGATGAGGAAGCACGAGAACATATCATTCAGTTCGGAATAGAAGGTTGGTGGGTTAATGATCTGTATAGTTACCTTACCAAAACTCCGGCCAAACAATTTATTCAGGCATTAGAACATAGTGTAGTACTTCAGATTCATCGGGATACATTAAATCAATTATATGATCAGGTACCAGCAATAGAACGTTTTTTTAGGTTTAAGTTTGAAAATGCATATGTTGCTATACAAGATCGTACACTCAATACTTTAAGTAAAACGGCAGAAGAACGATATTTTGAGTTTCGTTCAAAATATAGAGATATCGAACAGCGTGTGCCACAATATATGATTGCTTCCTATTTAGGAATGACTCCCGAGTTTTTAAGCGCACTAAGAAAAAAAACGACAACATAAGTGTTTCTTAAGATACCTTAAGATTTTTAATATCAAATAGCAGTTAGTTTGTACCATAATAATTTTAAAAGTGGTACAAATGAAAAAAATCCTTGCTTTTTCAGGAAGTAACAATCCTAAGTCGATCAATCAACAATTATTGCTTGCTGCAATCAATAAAATCGATGAGCATAATGATGTACATCTCATACAATTATCAGAATATATAGCTCCTATATATAGCCCGGTTATTGAGGAGAAGGGCATTCCGAAAGCTATAAAAGAACTTTTTCAACTGTTTACAGAAGCAGATGGATTTATGATTGCTTCGCCAGAGCACAACGGGCTTCCTTCGTCCTTCTTTAAAAACATAATAGACTGGCTTTCGAGAATCGATCAACGATTTTTTGGAGACAAACCTGTAGTCTTAATGAGCACTTCTCCCGGAGTAACAGGAGGAGCATCTCATCTTCAGGTTTTAGAAAAACTCTTTCCAAGATGGGGTGGGAACATATGTGGCATGTATTCTCTGGGAGATTTTAATAACAAGTTTGATATAAGCAATTCGTCTATCCTGGACCCATCAGAGAACACAAAACTAGATAAAGCGATTACTACATTAATGCAATAAATATTCACTCTATAAAAACGAAAAAAATGAAAAATTCAGAAAACAGTAGTACAATAGTACACAATTATTTTAACGCCTTTCAAAATGGCAATATGGATAAAGTATTAGATTTGTTTCACGAAAATTGCCTGATCATAAGTGTACGTGACGAAGAACGTAAAAAAGATCAGCTTCATGGTACATACAGAACCAAAGAAGAAGCAAAGCAGTTTATTGCTAACATAGTTAATTCTTTTACAACCAAAGAGTTTAGTGTAGAAAGGGTAATCGCCGAAGGAAATGTCGTTTTTGCAAATGGAAAATTTTCACACGAAGTAAAAGCAACTGGTAAATTATTCATGAGCGACTGGGCTCAGGTAAGCATAATTGAAGATGGAAAAATTAAAGAATATAGATTTTATGAAGACTCGGCAGCTTTTGTAAAAACTTCACAAAACTAAATTTTATGAACAAGATCATAATAAACCACCTTTTCGAGTTCTGGGAATACATAGGAACACAAGGAGGCTTTTTTAATAGAGGAGAGGGGTATGTCTATACCAAGCCCGAAAAAAGCTCCTGGCCCAATAAAGTTTTTGAGATAGATCCAGAGATAGTAAACCTGGAGCAACTTTATGAACAAATGAAGAATGGAGCTTTACCAAAATCATTAGGAGTAACTGAAAACGAAAATGTAGAAAAACGACTACTACAGCACAATTTTGAGCAGCAATCAATGGTAAAAGCAATGTTTTTAGAGACCTCTAAAACTACGATGCCCGCAGATGATTTTTCTACGATAGTGCCCGTTGATAATGATAAAAAGGCGATAATATTTGCAAGAGTTTCATCAAACTCATTTGGATATCAAATACTCCCAGAGACCATAATTTCATTAGTCGAACACCAAAAAAATATACATCTTTTTTTAGGTAAACATAATGATGAATATGTAAGTTGTGGAATTATATATCATGATAAAAATGGATATTCTGGGATACATATGATAGGAACACTACCAAAATATAGAGGAATGGGATTAGGTAAGATTATGACCAATAAACTATTGTTTGAAGCTTACCAAAATCAAAGTGATATCGTTCTTTTGGTAGCATCTACATCTGGTGAGCGAATCTATTCTAAAATAGGGTTTATAACCGACAGAACACTAAAGAGCTATACTGTTAAGACACCTGCATAACTATAATTTTGTAGTGTTGCGAATCGTTTTTACGCCCCTAAGTTATTGATAATCTTTGATGTGAAAGGTAATGAAATGGTACATAGAACAAAGTGTGTCAATACGAAAAAGTCGACCATATGATAGTGTTGAAATGTTAACCACATCTTAATAAGTTCGTATTTTTTTAATATATTAACACTTTATTAATAATTTAAAACTAACAATATGGAAATAATTGTAACCATTATTATTGGAGCAGTAGCAGGTTGGCTTGGAGGTACCATTTACAAAGGTGGTGGCTTAGGTCTCATCGGAAATATTATAGTTGGAATCGTCGGGAGTTATGTAGGATACTGGCTTTTGGGAAGATTAGGAATTCACTTGGGTACCGGTTGGATCGGTGCAATACTTACTGGGGCTATCGGAGCGATAATCATTCTGTTCTTGCTCAATCTAATATTTAAAAAACGGTAATCAATATACTTTGATCATATAGATATTTTATCGATGTGAGAATAAGATTCTGATTCTTATCATAATACAAAAAGCTACCTATCTGGTAGCTTTTTGCTTTTATATCAATAAGAGTACGCTGTTGGATATATTATGAGTGAAATATATGTAATGCTTTTTGGGTAAATTAAGGTCGGTATAGTATTTTAGATTAAAAATAGTATATTAAGTATTTAATATACATCTATAAACAAAAGTATACATGGAGACATGACTTTTATATGATTATTGTTTCGCATTACAGTTGAATGAATTTTATTAATTATTATGAGTTAAAAAATGCTGAAAAAATTAAATCAGGCGATTTCACAGGACAACATTGAAGAAGTAATAAAAATAATAGGAAGTGGTGTTGAATTGAAACCAAAAGATGAATATTGGCAATCACCACTTTTTAAAGCTGCTAGAACTGGGAATATTGACATCGCAAAAACCCTCCTAGTAGAAGGAGTTGACCCTAATTATCAGGATTATGCCGGTATGACGGCATTATATTATGCTGTTTTTGGTGGGAACACGGCTATGGTGAGGCTATTATTAGATAATGGTGTAAAAATTGATGTTAGAGATGGATACGAAGATGAAACACCCTTGTGCGTTGCAGTTAACTCTAATAATTTTGAAATTATAGAACTATTACTGCATAGTGGTTCTGATCCATATCAAGATTTAATCACCAGGTTTCGTGATATAGCAGCAAGTATTAACAACACCGAATTAAGAGAATTAATTTATAAAGCCCGAGGACTAACTGATGATGAGTTTATCCTTTATGAGGCTGTTAGGTCTGGTAATGTAAGAAAATTAAGTACATTCAGTGAACAAGTTATCAATTCAATGGTTTGCCCCTGTTATAACCAAACGTTGCTACACATAGCTGCATCCCATGGGCATCTTGAAATTGTTAAAACTTTAATTACATTAAATTTTGAAATTAATGCTGAAGATTCGAGAGGTCATACTCCTTTAATAGAAGCATTAATAGGCAGTCATGACCGTCTGGCAGAATATTTAGTACATCAAGGAGCTGATGTAAATCTTATTTCGAATAAATATTCTACACTTTATTGGGCCATATTTAATGATATGGAAAATGTTGTAAAGCTGATATTGAAAAGTAACTTAGATTCTCAAATCCTTGAAAAGGAATTTCCACAGGCAATTAGAAAAGCCAATATAGAAATAGTTGAAGCATTTTTAGACACTGGTGTCGATACGACAATAGTGGATACGCAAGGTTATACTCCCTTAATAAATGCAATACAAGGAGGGAATTGTGATCTTGTAAAAAAAATGATCGAAATAGGCCTTGACATAAATGAATGTGACGATGAGGGTTGGCATCCTTTACTCCATGCAACAGAAAATTCTGAAATGGCAAAACTACTATACGAGCTTGATGCTGATCCCTGGATAAAAAATAATAAGGACATGTCTGTTTTTCACGGAGCTTGCATGAATGGTTTGGTCTGGTTAGTGAAAGATTTAATTCTAAAAAAACCTAATGTTGTTAATGAAAAAAGTAAAGATGGCTGGTCACCATTACATTATGCTGCATGGCATGGTAAGGTAGAGATCGCTAAAATTTTAATCAATAAAAACGCGAATATTAATGTCACAGATAACAGTGGAGAAACTCCACTTGAGATCGCAATAGATAAGGAACATAATGAATTAGTTGATTTTTTGAATGATTATCATAATGGTTTGAATAGGCATATATGATTTGATCATTTTCGAGATGGGTTATTTTATAGTATTGATGAAATGCTTATGGATAAAGTAGGTCAACTCCCTGAATGTTCCAAATAAATACCATTAAAGAGTTAGTTTATTTAAATTGTTGTTACATCATTATAAGCGAATGAAATTTGTAAATGGAAGTACTTAAAAACATTATTCAGGAAATAATTACGGCAACTCCATTTTAAACAAATAATCTTTTGGTATAAATGTACAATTGTATTTTACCTTATTTCTTGAAATGAACAAAATATTATTTATATTACTTTTCTTATCGGTAAGTAGTAAAACTGTTGGGCAAACATATAAAGACTATGAAAAGGCTATAGAAAATGCCGAGAAAGTCGAAAGTTTAAGTTTGGTTTTCAAAGATGATAGTTCTGATTGTATTGATAATAGAATTGTGAAACTAAAGAACTTAAAAGAATTAAGTATTCGTTTTGAAACTAATAGAGCAATACCCGAAGTAATCCTTAAACTCCCAAGTCTGCAATATGTATATCTGCATCTGGGAGATAGATCTAATTTTCCATTCAGGATATTTAGAATACAACAATTAAAACTACTCGATATTACCTCTGATAAATTAACATCAATACCTTTTGGAATTGGACAGCTACATCAACTGGAACGTTTAAGTATTCATTGTTCAAAATTAGAAGCTTTACCAAACGACCTAAATAAATTAAGTAACTTAAAGTATTTGAGTATTTCTAGTAGATACAATTTAGTTTTCCCAGATACATTAGACGGTTTGTGTAAACTTGAAGAGTTTAATTGGGGAGGAGCACCCGGATTTCCAAAAGAAATATTTGAGATACGCTCCCTTAAAAAATTGAGTTTTGGGTCTCCTTATTTTCAATCTTTACCCAGTGGCTTTAAAAACCTCACGAATTTAGAAGAATTAAGTATTAGTGGAGGTACTTTACATTTTTTTCCAGACGATATATGTAACTTAAAGTCATTAAGGATATTAGATTTACACTCAACAAAATTTGAGACAATACCGTTATGTGTTTCCGAAATGCCTTCGTTATTGTCGATAAACCTACAATTCAATACGCAGTTTAATGATTTTAACAGCTTGATAAAAATACTCAAAAAATCAAATTCAATTGATTGGGTACATATTGATGGAACACAGTATAATGAGAAAATCTTAAATACAATGAAAAAAGAATCTGTCAAAATTGATGTTATCCATTTGTATGAATAAGTACTCATAAAAAAGTTAGCATAAGATACAATGTACAATACAGAAGATCATAGCCATACATTAGATACAAACGCAACCTTTTCTTTAAAAAGGGATCTATTTAAAAAACGAAAATGGGAAAATATTTTTTATTGTTAATGGTAGCAATAGTGCTTTTAAGCTGTTCAAACGATGATGATTCCCAAAATAACGAATTTGTAGGAAAAACGTTTGACTATCTTTTTTTTGAAACCGAACAAGAATGCATAGATGCTCAAACTGATCCCAATTTTTTTATAAACTGCCATCAGGAATTAAGTTTTATCGATGATGAGAATGTCGAAATACTATTTACCGACATAAAATACTCTGCAAATTATAAAGTCGGAAATAATAAAATAATAATATATTCATCATCGCAGATAATAGAATTTCAAAATGATATTATTTTTGAAATCATAAACAGTTCTTCTCTAAAATTTGTAGACAATAATACCATATGGAAACTACGAACAGGAAATTCTATCTGGAATTAAAAAATAAGTAGACATCGTATGCATGTTCTGGTATAATAATGATCTGTTACATTAGAGCGTTTTTGACAAAAGTTAGAAAAAGTACCGCCCAGAACAATGGAATTTCTTAAATTAAGAACTCCTATGAAAACAATAACACTCCCTATTGAATTAACTCCTGATGAACATACATGTACTAACCTATACTATTATCAATCCACTAGAGAACACGATAAACAACAAATCAAACTCACAAAAAATGTCTTTAGCTTTTTGATTGATGGCCAAAAGGAAGTTTTTACAAATAATTCATCTTTCTTAATCGAGAATTCTAGTTTCCTATTAATGAAATCGGGGCATTGTTTAATGACAGAAAAACTCTCGCCTTTACATAAAAGTTATAAAAGTGTATTGTTGTTTTTCTCGAATGAAGAAATACTACAATTCATTCAGAAATTCGATATCAAAACGTCTAATAGTAGTGTGCCACAATCAGCATACTCATTTCAATATGATCAATTTATAAAAAACTACGTAAATAGTTTAGTTGATATTTCGAGACTGTCGCAGAGTATTCAAAAAAAGATGATTCAGACAAAATTTGAAGAGATTATGATCTATTTAGTAGAAACTAAAGGGACAGGTTTTATAAATTCAATGATGACTCATCAAAGCAACTCCTTTCAAAATTTCCTTAGTGTGGTCGAAAATAATAAACTAAGAAAAATGACATTGAAGGAGTTGGCCTTTTTATCAAATATGAGTGTATCCACGTTTAAACGAGAATTTGAAAAACACTTTCATCAATCACCCAGTAAATGGTTTTTAGATAAGAGGTTAGAACACTCGGCTTTTATGTTAAAGAATAATGCTAAGCGACCATCAGAAATCTATCAGGAAATTGGTTATGAAAACCTTTCGAATTTTATACACGCATTTAAAACAAAATTTGGTGTTACCCCAAAACAGTATCAACTAGATTGAACTTTTAGCACTACTTTTTGACCTAAATTAAATATAGTTTCTTCCTCAATAACTCATAATTTTGTATGCATAATTAAATATAAACCATTATGAAAAAATCAATTTTTATTTTAAGCATACTGCTTACCATATCAATATCTTCATTTGCGCAAAAGACGTTTACATTAATGAGTACTTCTATAGGTGGAGAAGCCACTATTAATGAAGAATTTAACGGATTTGGTTGTACCGGAAACAATGAATCTCCGCAGCTCTCGTGGAAGAATGCACCAAAAGGCACAAAAAGTTTTGCAATAACGATGTATGATCCAGATGCACCAACAGGTAGTGGATGGTGGCATTGGATTGTATTTGATATCCCCGAGAATATAAAAGAATTAGTATCGAATGCTGGTAATATAAAATCAAATTTGGTCCCAAAAGAAGCCATACAAAGTATTACAGATTTTGGAGTAGGGGGATATGGAGGACCTTGCCCTCCCGAAGGACACGGGATACATCAATATATTATTACCGTTTATGCTTTAAAAACAGATAAACTAGGGCTTAACGAAAACTCCAATCCTGCAGTTGTAGGGTATTATCTTTGGAATAATACTATAGCTAAAGCGAGTATAGTGATGTACTATCAAAGAACTAAAGAGTAAGGAACCCTGATCAAAATTTGATAGAATTAAGTAATTACGAATAAGATAATTACCAATCACATATAAAATAGTTGATGAAGCGCAAATCATAAAAGTTTGCGCTTTTTTAATACATTTATAGAATCTGATATAGGTGGTATAAGCTATTAAATAATTTGTATGAAGGCAATAGACAATTTTTATTATGATAAAGAAGAACCAATTAAAAGTTGCCTTTTGGTGTTAAAAACTATAATAACCGATTATAATTCGGAATTTGAATCGAGGTGGTATTACCGCCTACCTTGTTTTATGTATAAAAATCAAATTTTTTGTTATTTATGGGTAGATAAAAAAACACAATTCCCTTATATAGCAATTGGAAAAGGTGTAAAAATTAACCATCCAGACTTAATTCAGGGAAAAAGAACGTTTACAAAATTATTAATGATTGACCCGAATAAAGATATTCCGATAGAAAAGATTCATAGCATATTTGATATGGCAATGGAGCTTTATACTAAAAAATAAAGCTAGCGAATGGCAATATATATAAGAAAACATTACCTTCAATAAATAAACTTAAAAACATATGCGTTTACTAATTAATTGTTTTTTATGGTGTTTATTAACTCCGCTAATATGTAGCAGTCAGAAAATAGATGACCGTCTTAAATATCTTGAACAAAAACCTCCATCTGTAAACCCAGAGATATTCGCACCCGGTCTTATTTCTAAAAATACTGAATCAGAATTTGGTTCGGTTTTTAATACCGAAGCAACACAATTTTTCTATGGGGTAGATATAAACGGAAGAACCGAAATAAGATATTCAGAACTTATAGAAAACAAATGGAGCAAACCTAGAACTATTTTATCCCATGATAAGTACGGGTTTAATGATCCATTTCTTTCTCCAGATGAAAACAGATTATATTTTATCTCAGAAAGAACATTAGATGGTATGGGAGCCAAACAAGATCACGATATATGGTATGTAGAAAAAAAAGGTAGCGAGTGGTCAGAACCTATAAATGCCGGGCCCAATATCAACTCTAATAGAAATGAATATTATATTTCGTTTACAGCAACCGGAACGATGTATTTTTCATCCAACAAAATAACTGCAGAGAAAAAGCAAAGCGACTTTGATATATATGCCTCTAAAAGTATTAACGGAGAATTTCAGAAAGCGATTACACTGGGAGATTCGATTAATACCTCAAATTACGAAGCCGATGTTTTTGTTGACCCAAAAGAAACGTACATTATTTTTTGTGCAAGACGACCAGAAGGACTAGGTAGAGGAGATCTTTATATTAGTTTTAAGAATACCGATGGGACGTGGACAAAATCTATTAATATGGGAGAAAAAATCAATACAAAAAACCATGAACTTTGTCCTTTTGTATCAAAAGATGGTAAATATTTCTTCTATACAAGTAATCAAGATATTTACTGGGTAAGTACTAAAATTATCGATGAATTAAGAAAAAGCAAGTAACGCGGTGCGTAATTGAAACTCAAAATGTCTCAAAAGAAAACAATCAACGAGTCGATACACAAGACGATATCATTAGAAAAAGGTGATTTTTTTCTTCAATATGGCAAACCTTGTATAGAAATTGGTATGTTGATTAAAGGCGTAATGAGAGGATTTGTGTATGATAACGACGGCAATGAAATCACTACTCATTTTTATCAAGAAGGAGATATGATTATTGGTAGTTATATTCCCAATACAAATGTAGTCATGTCTGTTGAAGCTTTAGAGAAATGCGAAATTTCTGTAGCAAATTACTCAGAAGTGATGTCTTGGGTTAATAAAGACAAAAATATTACCGAAATAGTGACAAACGAGTTTCAAAAACTTAATAAACAGTTACAATCAAGATTAGTGTCTTTGTTAAATTTGAACTCTGTAGAAAAGTATACACTCTTTTTAAGAGAATATCCCAGTTTGATCAATCGAATTCCACATTATTACATTGCAAACTATTTAGGCATTACACCAACACAGTTAAGTAGAGCACGAAAACAATTTATCGACAAATGTAAATGAGAAAAAAATAACGTATTCGTTCCTTTGTATCAAGAAATAGTATAAAAGAGAAACAATATGGAAAAGCATTTTGAACTCACAGACAAAGTGTTTAAAAATCAATTTACACAGTGTACACTTAATCCCGAAATTTTTAGTCACGAAGCACATTTACGATTGGCGTGGATTATGATTAATGATCATGGTATTAAACAAGCCGAAAAAAAGATACATGCACAGCTACAGCATTTTGTAGAATTTGTAGGAGCAAAAGACAAATACAACAAAACACTAACTATTGTTGCAACCAAAGCGGTGAATCACTTCATGAATCAATCAAAATCTGATAATTTTAAAGATTTTATAGTTGAGTTTCCGCAGTTAAAAACCAATTTTAAGCAACTCATCGATAACCATTATAGTTTTGATATTTTTAATTCTGAAAAAGCAAAAACAGAATTTCTAGCCCCTGATATACTTACTTTTGATTAAAAGTAGTACGATGAGGTTAGATCCTGTGTTAAACTGAAAAATGAGATATTCTTTTAAAATAAATGCAGATTAATTCAGCAGACTAAGTAACATTTTATCATGTTAGGACATATACCTATAAATAGTAGACATAAGCACGTAATAATATGCAGAAATCATCTACATCTCTTTATAGAATTCGAAAAACAAGTTGGGGTATTTGGGTACAAATTTCGGCTGGTGTTAAAAATTGCAGTCAGGGAGACAAAATATCTGATAACCTGTATTTTGAATACAAAGCTAATACTACACATTTAACAGATGTTGAAATTGAACTATTAAAAGAAGGTCTTACCTGGGTAAGTACCATAATTGAAAAGAAAATTGATACGCCAACCACAATAACTCTAAATAAGATAGAGCTAAATCATTGTGACTATCAAGTTGAAGGCATGTTTTACGGAATAGCATTTTGGGCATCTGAGCATTTTGGATTTGACTTGCCAGAATATCAATTTAAGTATGATGTAAAAAAGAATAAGTATATGTTCCCTGATTTAGATGATAAATTAAAAAAACTGTTTACCACGTTATACATGAGATCAGAGCAATTTAGTTTCAAATAAACTTGTAGTATCACAAATTATAAAAATCAAAAAATATGATTATCGAATTGATACTTAGATAACTTAAGTTACTCGATAACGAACACTCTACACTAAAAACAAAAAGGCATAACAGGAGACAATCAATTCGTTGTTAATTGTTAGAGACATACGGCCCATTATGATCTAATAAAATAGATAGTTCAATGTAACCTTTTAAAAAAACGAAGGTCTTAAGTACAAAATATATCTATATGAACTTGTTTCGACCAAAAAGCTTTGTGCTCCTTAGTATTATAGTAGTGTCAATTTTATTTTTTATGGCATGTGCAACCGAAAGAAAACCCGATGCTCCAAAAACTAAAGAAAAAGCTACACTAAACCAGTTATTAGAGGAGAAAATTAATCTTCATTATCCGGCCGATGGAGCAGGAGCAGTGGTTTTAATCCGTAAAGGCGGAAAAACATTGCTCAAAAAAGCATTCGGAAACATAAATATAGAACACCAGGTAGCGGCCCAAACCGATATGAAATTCCGTATCGCCTCTATTACAAAACAATTTACTGCTGTTTGTATTTTAATGTTAGAAGAACAAGGGAAGTTATCTCTGGATAGTGATATTAAAGAGTATATCCCCGAATATAAACAATCACATGATCATAGCATTACGATTCGACAGTTATTAGGGCATACTGCAGGAATTCCAGAATACACAGATGTGAAACCTTCTTATGATCATCATGGTACAGATCGGGTAACGATGGACACTATTGTAAATGTAATCAATACTGTTTCACTTGATTTTAAACCGGGAACCGACTGGAAATATTCGAACTCTGGGTATGTTTTATTAGGCAAAATTGTTGAAAACGTTTCCAAACAGGAGTTTAGAGCTTATGTTCAAGAGCATATTTTTGATGCGTTAAACATGAAACAATCAAGTTTCTATGATTTTTATGAAATCGTTCCGCAATTGTCTAAGGGATACGAAATAGCTGAGGAAAAACCTCATAAAATTGTTCATGCAAAAGCTGTAAAACCAGGAACACTTGCAGATGGCGGCATTATTTCTACTATCGATGATATGACTATTTGGTACGACGCTTTAAAAAACAATACATTGATATCCGAGAAACAAAAACAGATTGCGTTCACTTCTCAAAGCCTGCAAGATGGTAGAAAAACTAAATATGGGTTAGGTTGGTGGACTACAACTTTAGGTGAGTATACTACGGTTGAGCATGGAGGAAACATACATGGTACCGAATGTTACTCGCTATGGATTCTTGAAGAGGACTTACAGATTATCGTGTTATCAAACCTAAATAGAAGTCATCCGGCAGGGCTTGCTGTACAGTTAGCTTCAGATGTTCTAGGGATTTCACCTAATCTAGAACAGGTTAAATCCTTTGATGAAAGTGTGTTAAAGAAATTTACGGGAGCCTATACTCATGAAGATGGAACCATTCGTAACATCACATTAGAAAACGGACAGCTTAATTCGCAGCGAGATCAGGGAAGAAAGTTTGTAATTGTACCGATTAGTGAACACAAATTTATTTTTAAATCCGATCCCGATTGGTGGATTGACTTTACCATAAATGAGGATAAAAAGATAGAGAGCCTTGCCGTTGGATCCAGAACGACTTTAGTATCAAATGGGAAACGAAATAAGGAATAAGTGCCTTGTGTCTAAAATAAGGGGTATAGCATAGATGTTTTGATGAGGTATCTTATATGAAATAGAAGAACTTGGCGGAGAAATATTTATAAACGGAAAAAAATATAAACCCGAATAGCACTACATAGATAGTTATAACATCTGATTTCTTTTTTAGAAATTCTCGATGCCAAACCATAAGTTTACTTCTTTTTGCTATTTTAGTATAAGATCAACAAAACCCTGTACTAAAAAGTGATTTTGTTGTATAAAGACGAACACCAGCACGCAAAAATATGAACCCAATTTCAACCCTATTAGAAGAGATAAACAGTCAAAATTTATGGGATAAAGAATTGAAACTGGATAGAAATGAATATTTAAAAGTAAAAGGAAGTATTGACACCAATGCCTACCTGGTTGTAGACGGTAGTTTAAGAATTTTTGTGATAGACGAGTTTGAAGAACATACCATTAGGTTTGGATATAAAAACAATTTTATTGCAGCTCTCGATTCATTTATAAACGAAAAACCATCTGATTTTTATATTCAAGCTTTAAAGAAAACAACTTTAAAAGTGATTAAAAAAGCAAATCTTATGAACTTTATATGGTCTTCTGCGGCGCACACTAAAACGTGGTATCTGATTTTTGAAAATTTTGTTTTACAACAAATGGAAAGAGAAAGAGATATTTTAACTACTTCTCCTGTAGAAAGGTATAACAGGGTTTTAAAACGTAGCCCTCAGCTATTTCAGGAAATACCCAATAAATATATTGCATCCTACCTGCGAATGACTCCCGAAACACTTTCGAGAATCAAAAAATCTTAATTTCGATCAATGTTTTAAAACTTCAAATCATAGAGTTTTGTATAAAAAAAACAAATGAAGATAGCATCAAAAGAATTACTACAGGATTTGGTAGAAAGAACACGAAAAAATATAAATGAAGCAGAAAAATATAATCAGTTGCCCATAGAACAACTGAATTGGAGAAATACACCAGAGAGTTGGAGTATTTTAGAGTGCCTGGAACACCTAAATTTGTATGGGGACTTTTATCTTCCCGAGATTGAAAATAGAATGCTAACATCAAAAAGAAAAAATGTACCTGTTTTCACATCAGGTCTTTTGGGAAATTATTTTGCAAAAATGATGCTTCCCAGAGAAAAACTGAATACCATGAAAACATTCAAAGATAAAAATCCGATTAACAGTGATCTGGATGAAAAATGTATTGACCGGTTTATTGCACAACAACACAAGACATTAGAATTATTAGATATAGCAAGAAATAAAGATCTAAGTAAAATTAAAACATCGATCAGTATTTCGAAATGGATAACATTAAAATTAGGAGATACGTTTAGGGTACTTATTTATCATAACCAGAGGCATATTGCACAATGTAATAAAATAGTGAATAGCTACTCATAATTACTTCGTAAGGGAAGAGTTCTTAATTTCTTAGGATTGCCTATTTTTAACCTTCTGTAGTAATCTGAGAGCTGAAGTATACATAATGAAATAAGGGGAGGAGAACTACAAACACAAGTGCTGCCTGGTAAAAGGACTATTTTTTATACTTTCGTTAACGATACACACTATGTTTATTTGTAATTTTAAGAAACATTATACATGGGAACCTACACTAGAAAAACACCGTTAAAAATTGATTGCCCGATGGAGAGAACATTACATGTTATTTCGGGAAAATGGAAACTCGCATTATTATGCGAACTTAATAGAGGAAGTTGTAGGCTTAAAGACTTAGAAAGATACAATCCAGAAGCTTCTAAAAGAGCATTAACCAAACAGCTGGGTGAATTGGTAGAGGATGGGGTCATTCAAAAAAAAGATTATGAAGTATATCCCAAAAAAGTAGAATACTCTCTAACAGAAAAAGGAAAAAAACTTATTTCTGTATTAGAAGTCCTTGATGAATTTGGCAAACAATTATAAAGTTGCTCTAAAACGGTGATTTTTAAACCAATAATTCTGTTAGTAATTGGACTGATAACAAATCACAAGGGGAGATCCGGGAGTCTCAGCTTTAATGTTTTTCAACCCTAAAGATGAAATAGGCAGAATTTTATTAGTAAATACAAATATTGAAGATCAAGAGGGCGTTAACGCATATTACGAGATTTTTAATAAACTAGGAGAATTTGGTGCAAAATTAAAATAAATACCAGTGTATAACATTGTACATAAAAAACTGTGACTTAGTAACATTTTACGCTGTTACGACACATACTTATAACGTTACAGAACCTTAAAAAACGACTAATGAAAAACACTTTTCTCATACTATTTCTTTTGTGTTTCTTAATAGGATGCAGCGATCAGAAATTAACTAATAAAGAGATTGTCACTAAATATTATAATGCCAGAAATACAGCCAACTACAATGAATTAAAAACATTTATAAATGATAGTATTACAATTACTGCAGGAGATTACATTATGCCTTATACCCATGATAGTTTTTATGAAGAATTTAAGTGGGACTCTATATTTAGAACATCATATAAAATAGTCGAATTAGTAGAAAAAAATGATCAGATTATTGCCTCTGTAACTTCAAATTCTATTCGTTTTGAGTTTTTAAAAAACAACCCTCTGGTATGCCAATATAAAATCTCTTTTACTTCTGGAAAAATCTCAAAAATTGAATCCTTAGAATGTATTGGTGCTAATTGGAAAATTTGGCAAAGAAAAGTAGATTCTTTGGTGAGTTGGGTTAACGCAAATCACCCTGAGTTAGATGGTTTTATTAATGATATGACAATGAACGGTGCTATAAATTATTTAAAAGCAATTGAGTTGTATAAAAAAAATAAAAAGTAGCTAACAAAATATAAAAACACATTTAATACAAACCGTTGTAAGTAATTGTTAATAGGCTATATTAAATGAAGGTAGATCATGAAACATTACCAAAATGCAGATTGGAAGAAAAGAAATTTTCTTGGGGTGAACCTTATTTAGAGGTAATTCCAATATTTGATACTTTGATATCACAAGAATTAAGTAACATTTTATGCTACTGCGATACATATAATAAACGTTGTAAACATTTGAACTGAAAAATAACTTAACGAATTAAAAGTTTGTATAAAGTAATTAATTTTATTATTTCTTTTGGTGCTCTGCAAGGTCTTATCATTGGGGTATTGTTTTTAATAAAAGGTTTCAGATCGAAACAAGAAAAATTTTATTTGGCTCTAATATTAATTGGTTTTGCTGCTATATTAGGAAGAGTTTTAATATTAGGTATTTATGAAAATCAAGCTTCATTTCTGGTTAATCTCAATTTCATTTTATTAATTTCTCCTGCATTCTATTTATATACTAAAGAATGCTCAAACACTACAAAAATTATAAGATTTAAAGGCAAGCATTTCCTGCCTTTTCTCATTATAAATTTTGGGTATATATTATTTTATTTTACGGTTAGAGACGCTGTTAATTATCAGAAGTATCTGCAAAATGTTATAAAAATAAACGAAAGTTTTAGCATCGTTTATTTCGTAATATATTTATACCTAACCTATAACTTACACAAGCAAAATAAGTCTTACTATTCTAAAATACTATACCAATTATTAAATCAACTAACGTTCATGTTTTTTGGTTTTTTTATTATTTGGATAGTTTATGTTTTAGCAGAATGGATTTACTTTGACTACAACATGCAACTCATATACTATTACCCAATAATGGTACTATTAGCTGTGATTCTTTATTATTTGAGTTTACAAATTGTTATCCATACACAATTTTTATTTGTCGGTAAGGAAACCCCAACAAGGAAAACTTTTATTTTAAAAGAGAGAGAAAGCAAGCATTTATTAGATAAGTTAACTCTTTTTATGAATGATAAAAAACCTTTTTTAGATGGTGATGTTTCTCTAATCACTCTTGCGAATTCACTAGATGTAAACCCAAAAGTCCTATCTTTTGTTATCAATGAACATAGTAATAAGAATTTTAATGATTATATTAATAATTGGAGAGTTGAAGAAGTAAAGAAAAGATTAGATGACAAAGCGTATAAGCATTATAAAATGTTAAGTATTGCTTTTGATTGTGGATTTAATTCTAAATCAACTTTTAATCTTGCATTCAAAAAAGCTACCGGATTATCTCCATCACAATATAAAAACTCTAATAACTACTAATCTTAAATCTTTCTTTTGAGACGACTACAAAAATATTTTGAGTCCTAAATCTTCTTTTAAGGCGACAACCCGTTTTCTCTATGATAGTTTTGTCTAAAACAAGATAAAAAAATGGATCTATCAAGAACAATCATTTTTAGCATATTACTAACTATTATAGGATGTAAAAATGATAACCCTACCTTCGATGTAGATAACGGATTATATATAGATAATGTTACTATAATATCTGCAAACAAAAACGGTATACTAAAAAAGTATATAGGAAATGTGTTGATCGATAATAAGACTATTCTTTTTTGCGGAAAGCAGAAACCAAATGTAAAAGGCGTTTATACAAAAATTGATGGAACCGGAAAGTACTTAACTCCTGGTTTAATAGATTCACATGTACATTTAAGCTCTATTGCAGGGATGAATTACAAACATGTAAGAGACCTGCCAGAATTGGCAAATAGCTATTATGAGCAGCTTCCAAATAGTTATTTATATTTTGGTTACACTACGCTAATTGATCCTAATAACTATAATCCTAGAATTATAAAACAAATCAAGGATAAGGAGATTAAACCCGACATTTATACATGTGGCGAACAAGTAAAAGTGATGAATGATTTTATGATGGCCGAGGATCATCCAAAAGATCGATATAAATTCTATCCAAACTTTTTACATGACAAATACAACAAAAATGTTAGTATACCAGATACAATAAATAGTAATGATCACTCTGTAAAAAAAGTAGTTTCCGATATCGTTAATAAACAAGGTGGAATCTGCATGAAAACTATTTATGAAGATGGATTTGGTGGTACCGAAGAGATGCTATGGGAATTACCCACATTAGATATTATGAAAGATTTGGTACATCAGGCACAAAGTGAAAACATTCCTGTATTGCTACATGCAAACTCATTTTCTGCGCAAAAATTCGGATCAGAAGCTAATGTTGATATTATTGCTCACGGAATGTGGCATTGGGGATTATTAAAAGAGTATTTAAATGTGAGTAAACTTCCAGAAACTCATAAAGAATTATTATCGACTATTGCTGATAAAAAGATTGGGTATCAGCCAACTTTTAGGGTAATTGCTGGGCAAAAAGATGTCTTTAATTCTAATTTTATAAATGATTCAAATTTAAAAAATGTATTGCCTCCTAATCTACTGAAATGGTTAAAAACCGACGAAGGATTATGGCAAAAAAAGAGAATTATGACCTATGGTGGAGATTATTTTGACTCAGAGACCCCAGATAGAGAAATAGCTGGTATGATGCAGTTAGTTTTAGATAAAATCAATATTAGTACGAACTATCTATCTGGTGAAAATGGTAATTTGTTATTTGGATCAGACACACCTGCTATGAACAATCATGCAAATCCTCCTGGATACAATGGTTTTTTAGAGATGAAACATTGGGTTGAAGCGGGAATCTCATTAGAAAAGATATTTATGGCTGCTACATTTAATAACGCAAATGCTTTTCATATAAATGACAAATATGGGACTATCGAAAAAGGTAAAACAGCAAATTTATTGCTATTGAATCAAGATCCGTTAGATAATATATCGGCATATAATGCGATAAATTCTGTTATTGTGCATGGTAAAAAATATGAGAGAAATACACTTTCTGCAAGGGTAGATGATTAGAATTGTCTAAAAAAAGCAAGAAATTTCTAAATAGTCACTAGAAAGTTACTACTTTTATTTCTGTACTTGTCACAGCCATATCGTTGCATGCAAGCTGACCAAAACACAAAATTAAATCATGAAAAAACTCATACTATTTTTATAGCCATGATTAAGTAATATGAATTTAACAAGACATATTCGAGGGCTGTTTCAACCCATTCAACCCACCATACAGCAAACTAAAGAAAATGTAAATTATATTGAGTTTTTACCAACAACAAAATTACAACCTTACATTTATTGCTACTGGCAATTAAAAACAACCGAAAAACTAAATGGCGCTTTTAGCTATAAAGTAGTTTCTGATGGTTGTATTGATATTCTATTTGAAATAAATAATCCTAAAGATAATTTTGTTGCTGGTTTTTGTAAAAAATACACAGAATACGTATTACAACCAGAATTCAACTACATTGGTGTTAGATTTTTACCAACGATATTTCCTCAGATCTTTAAGGTTAATGCAAGCGAACTAAGTAACAAGTTTCAAAATTTAGAAGATTTTGTACCGCAAACATCAAAATTTATAGCTAGTCATTTTCACCCTAAGCTAAATATTGAAGAGATTAAATTAAAATTTGACATTTACTTTACCAATATTTTAAATCATACTGTTTTTGATTATGACAACAGACTTTACAATGCCATAGATACAATTCTAAAAAATTATGGAGTATTAAATATAGAAAAAGATGTTGATGTAGGAATTAGTAATAGACAATTACGAAGGCTTTTTCAATTCTATATTGGTGACTCTCCCAAAACATTCAGTAAAGTTGTTCAGTTTCAAAATATATTAAAAGCAAAACCATCTAATCAAAGTCTTAAACAAAACAAACTTTTTTATGATATTGGCTATTATGACCAATCTCATTTCATTAAAGATTTTAAAAATTTTTATGGCGTCACTCCAAATAAAGCTTTTAAGAGAACTCAGTAATATGTCCGTTTTTTACAATATTTAATTGTGTTAACGCTATAGTTTTGAAGAGTAAATAAAAACTTAAAATGATGAAATGAGCCATAATAATTAGGTTAATACCAACCGATATGATCAATGGCGAATTCCATCTGACAATTAAAAAACAATAAAAAAAGAACAGATGAAACAAATTTTTAAAATTACATTTATTCTATTCGCTGCCACGCAAGTATTTTCTCAGACAAATCAAAATTTAAAAACTATGAAACTAAATGCAGGAATTATCACCGAAAAACTAACCGAAACTAAAGAGTTTTACACAAAAGTACTCGATTTTGGAGTTACATTTGAAAATGAATTTTATCTGTTAATGCACACTCCTAATCGTCAAGCTGAAATTAGTTTTTTACTACCTAATCATCCAACACAAAAACCTATATTTCAAAAACCCTTTGCTGGTAATGGTATGTATCTTACTATTGAAGTTGATGATGTAGATAAAATCTATACTGAAATTAAAAAGAAAGGTGTAAACATTGAAATTGACTTACGCAATGAACCATGGGGAGACAGACACTTTGCTATTGTAGATCCTAACGGAATAGGTATTGATTTAATTACATATACAAAACCAGAATAAAACTATGCGCAACACTGTAAAGAATAGTACTACAAGGCCTTGTATACTCATCATAAGCAAAAAATGAAATGAAAAAATATTGTACACTATTGCTATTCGTCTTTTTAATGATTTCTTGTAATAAGAGAGTAGAAAAAAACAAGATATTGTTTATAACCACTAGCGTTAACAAGATGGGAGGTAAACCAAATGGAACTTATTTGATTGAATTAGCAATTCCATTTAATGAATTTTCTAAAAAGCAGTATCAGATTGATATTATGTCGCCAAAAGGAGGTGAAATCCCAATGTATCATAGCGGAGATACAACTGAAATAGTAAAATCAATCATAAAATCAGATGTATTTAACGACAAGACCAAAAACAGCCTTAAGCCCAAAGACATTAATCCAGAAGAATATTTAGCTGTTTTTATTCCCGGAGGATATGGACAGTTTTGGGATACTCACAAAAATAAAGAAGTTCAGAAAATTATTGCCGAAATCTATGAATCAAATGGAGTAATCGGGACAATCGGTCACGGAACAGCAATGCTCATTGATGTAAAATTGAAATCAGGAGCATATTTGGTAAGCAACAAAACCATGACAAGTTTTCCTTCCTGGAATGAGAAAAATATTATGAAACAATCGAATTTTGGTGCTTTATTACCTTATGATATGGAAATTGAAATGCAAAAAAGAGGGGCTGATCTAAAAATATATGATCACGAAAAGAAAGTGAATTACGAAGTTGTTGATTCGAAAAACAGATTGATAACCGCATCATTTTCTACAAGTGGAAAATTTGTTGCAGAAGAAGTTTTAAAATTGCTTAATAAAAGCGAATGAAAACCATACACAGAAGAGTGCATAATATCTATGTACGATAAACACCACCACACTATATACAAGAAATGTTACTATCAATTAAACCAACTGATGCGGGAAAATAGTGCTATACTGTTTTTTTGCTTTATCAGTTAAATATGGATAAATACTTTGGCTGATCAATAATGAGTATTGCTCAATAGATTCCTTTGACAAAACATCGGCTTGAATCAAAATAGAAGAAAACCAAAAATTACTAATAACCTCTATCCTTTTAAATAAACTGTGATATTCATTTTTTAACAATTCTTCACGAAATACCCCATTTTTAATAAGAACATCCACAATGTTTATAAATTCTATTTCTCTTCGTTTTGAAAGCTCAGAATAATGCCTTTTTATCTTCTGATTTTTCCTTGTAATAGTTATAAAATCCAATAAAAAGAAATGATACTCGTAAAGTATGGTAAAAATTTCTATCGAGATGTTTAAAAATGATTGCAGTAAATCATCGGTTTTTATAAAAAGAATACTGTCGATTTTTTCAACTAACTGAAAATAGAGCGCTTCAATTATATCTTCTCTTTTTTTAAAATGATATTGCAGATTACCAACACTAATCCCTGCCTTATCAGCAATGGCTCTTAAGGATACATTTGAAATACCAGAATCATTAAAGAGATTCAGGGATTTTATTAAAATCTTTTGTTTTGTTGCATTCATCTATACAAAGATATCATTTTTTAGTACATACGTACTAGGTTGATTATTTTTAGTACATTTGTACTATATTAACAATTGTTTTTTTATGACTATAGATATTATTGGAGCAGGAATAGGAGGATTAACTACTGCAATTGCACTTCAACAGAAAGGTATTGAAACAAGAATTTTTGAGCAAGCTGAGAATATAAAACCTGTCGGAGCGGGGATTATTCTAGCCAATAATGCAATGCAAGTGTATGAAAAATTAGGATTAAGAAAAGTAATTGAAGATAATGGAAATTACATTTCTACAATGAACATTACTAAGACAAATCTAAATCCTATTTCTAAAGTTGATTTATCCTTTTTCGAGAAAAAACATAAAGTAAAGAATATTGCAATTCATCGAGGTACATTACAACAAATTTTAATTAATGAATTAAAATCTAATGATGTAAATTTAAATCATTGTCTAAAAAGGGTAAAATCAAATGATAATGGATATTCACTAACGTTTGAAAATGGAAAGCAAATTCAATCTGCTACACTCATTGGTGCAGACGGACTAAAATCAGTTGTGCGACAACATTTGTTTCCAGATACTATAATAAGAAATGCTAAGCAAATTTGCTGGAGAGGAGTAACAGACTTTAAACTTCCTAATACATACAAAAACGAACTAAATGAAGCTTGGGGAAAAACAGATCGATTCGGATTTGTTCAAATAGCAGAGCATAAAGTGTATTGGTATGCCTTGAAATCATTCAAAAATGACAAAAATGAATTTTCTGTACATGATATTGAAAAGTACTTTGATAAGTACAATTCGGTTATTAAAAGTATAATTTCTTCAACTAAAAAAGAACAAATAAATACAGCAGAAATATCAGATTTAAAACCGACTAGTTTTTGGTATAAGGAAAAGGTTTGTCTTATTGGTGATGCAGCGCATGCAATGACTCCAAATATGGGACAAGGAGCATGCCAGGCAATAGAAGATGCTTATATTCTATCAGAGTGTTTACATAAATATGAAGTGGATCAAGCTTTTGCAACCTTTCAAAAGTTAAGACTTCCTAAAGCACATCAAGTAGTAAAGGCAAGTTGGATGCTCGGGAAAATTGCACATTTATCAAATCCAATTTTAATCGGAATTCGAAACCAATTGATGAGAATGACACCTTCTTCATTCAATAGAAAACAATCTGAACACATCTTTCAAATCCCAAACTTATGATTATGATACTATCTATAATTTTGTGTTTAATCTTTATAGTACTAGGAGGCTTTCATTTCTACTGGCTTTTTGGAGGTGTATGGGGATTAAAAAAAGTTATTCCTACAAAAGACAATGAAAAAAATATGCTGGCGATTCCTAAATTTGCAACCTTACTAGTAGGACTTATATTAGTTTTATTTGGGGTGGCTTATCTGATAAAATCCGGACTTATAAATATTATGATCTCAAATTGGATAACAATTTATGGATACTGGTTTATTCCTTCTGTTTTTATCTTACGGGCCATAGGAGAGTTTAAGTATGTTGGCTTTTTCAAGAGAATAAAGAATACCGAATTCTCGAAAGCAGATTCAAAAATATTTTCTCCATTATGCCTGGTAATTGGAGTAATCGGGATATTAATTCAACTTATAAAATGAAAAATACAGATATAAAAAAGTCCTCCTTCACTGATCCAATGTGTCGGAGGACTTTAACAATCAAAAACTATTTTTAGTTACAGGTACCTATGGTTTTCCACCAGTGTTCTCCACTACCTGGGGTTACCCATATTGGTCCCGATTGAGCTTCGTATAATGTACCTTGATATACTACTTTGTCTCCCACATTATATACTGTTGGATATGCTTCCCAATTTGCAATACCACTACAAGAACCACCATTACCACCACCAGAAGAAGTAATCGTAATAGATACTGAAGCCGATGTAGTTGTTGCATTAGCATTATCTGTAGCAATAGCACTTAGGGTATAATTTCCTACAGAAGCATTATTCCAGGAATAGCTATAAGGGCTTGTTGTGTCTTCTCCGAGCTTAGTAGTTCCTTGAAAGAATTCAACCTTCGTAATTGTTCCATCAGTATCAGAAGCATTTGCTGTAATATTGATAGATTGTCCTTCGGTTACAGATTGATTATTTGTAGGAGATGTAATAGATACAGATGGAGATTGATTGTTTCCTCCCCCGTTACCATTACAATCCTGAACGAATTCCCATGGTAGTCCATCTCCTGCATTTGATGATGGATTATCATTTTTGGTCCACCATTTTGCACGATATAATTTATTGTTATAGACAACCTCCTGTCCCGTGTTATAAGTAGCAGAGGCATTCCAGGGAGCAGATTCACAGCCTGATCCACCGCCTCCGCCGCCATCGCCAGTGTATGGAGATTCTGGATAGTTTTCTGCATTTGCTATAGCCTGAGATTGTGATGTACCATTTAGTACCTGGCTTGCAACATGAAGATATCCATATGCCGATGAAGTCGTATTACCCAGTAATAATTGCCATATCATAACTCCATCATTAGAGGTATTATTTACAGCAATATGATTAGATAGTTCTGCTACGTTTTGATAAGTATATTCATAATACGGTCCCCAAGGCTCATTAGGATAATGAACTCCGGCTGCAATAGAAAACCCATACTGGCTTGAATAATGTTTATAGGCATCATACATGATTTTTCTGTTACTGGCAGCTCCTGTATTATATCCTTGATATGCAATAAGATCGATTTTATCACCAACAGCCTCCATTACAGGGATCATATGCCCGGTAGTAGCAAAACCAAATAAGCTAATGGCTTGATTAGGAGAAGTTGCATTAAATAGGTTGGTATCAGACTCTCCTGTTACTGTGTTTCTTTTACTATAAGCAAAAGGAGAGGAGGGATCATCATTATTTGCGCCACCTAAGGCTCCAACACCAGCAGGAGCACAAGCTAATAGGTATTGTCCTTTTGGCATAATGGCTCTCGAATTTGTAAAGAAATCGATAAAGCGTTGTACATTTATAGGATCACCTATAGTAGCAAAACTACCATTAGGTTCAAAATCCCAATCAATACCTTCGAATCCCATATCATCTACAAGATCTTTGATCTGTTGATAATTGATGTCATAGGCTGCATCTGTACCCCAGTACGTTTCTCCACCTACAGATAGAATAACTTTGATTCCTTTTGATTTTAGCGCTGCAACAGATTCTTTTAAAGTATCCCCTCCATAAGGAGTTTGAATACCTGTATTGGTAATATCTAAAGAACCTTTTTGATACCGAAGATTAGGCTTTGCAAAAGCCAAAAAAACGTGAGTGATGTGCTCTGGAATATCTCTTAGTTTAGATCCTTGCCCAGGCCCAGCCCAGCTTTCGGACCAGGAAGGGAAATACCCTAAGACAATAGGTTCTGTGAGTGCTGTTTTGTCTGTTAGATTTGCTTCAGAATTTTGAACCTCTGCGGCCCCTTCTTCTAAAAAATTTTCATTCGTACAGGAAAATAAGAATACCTGTATGAGTAAGACGACTGATAATCTTTTAAGTAATTTCATTGTGTATTAAATTAAGAGTTTGTGAATATTTAGAGGTTATTATACAGCTAATGAAAAATCATGTTTTCGTTTATTTCTTTATAATCAACCTCAGAAGCTTTTCTGTATTTAAGTTCTACAGTATTCCAATCTGTAGCCCAACCTTTTGCTATATTGTTTAGATACACTATTTTTAATTTATGCTTTCCCTTTTGTAATGCGATCGAACTTTCTTTAGGGTGTTTTTTTAATGGAGTTTTATAATCAATAACAAGTTGATTTCCTATCCAAACCTGATCCTGAGTACTAGAAAAATAATATACTCCGTCTTCTGGGATATCAACATAACCATCAAGAAAAACAGCTTTGAAGTTATTCTTATTCACTTCATGACCCCAATGGTAAGTGGTATTAGCATCTTTAATTTTTTGAACTACAGAAGTATGCACTTTTGTAGTATCCTTAATATCATTGATACTTTTAAAATCCCCTTTTATCTCTTTCATGATAAGCCCTTGAGATAGTTTTGCTGTATTAGAAGCAGCAATAGGATTTTCTTTTGTGATGTTCAATTTTCGAATACTACTCATTTTTCCATTTTTCAATATGGAGGCAATTCGTAGTTCTGCATTTTCCTTAAAATGCAAGGGTTCGGTATATGCTGTACTAGATGCATTTGGATCTGTTCCATCTGTAGTGTATACCATTTTAACCGGATGTGTGGTGGTAAAAGGAATGCTTACACTATCAATAAATGCAATTTTATTTGAAGTAGGCCCCTCAGGAAGAGGAATATGATAATTGGCATGATGATATTCTAGTACATCATAAACAGTATTCAATCTATTTAAGAAATCATCGAATTTTTTATTTTCTTTTTGCGACCATGTAGTTTCAGCCAATGCTATAATACGTGGGTATAACAGGTATTCAATTGTTTTGTCTTCATAAGCATATTCTGTCCATACATTTCCCTGTGCACCCAAAATATGTTTCTTTTTATCGTCTTTAATTTCTTTTGGTATTGGATCGTAGTGATATACTTTTTCTAGTGGGATATACCCCCCAAAGGCTAATGGTTCTGCTTTAAAGTCACCCTGATAAAAGTTAAAATAACAATATTTTGCAGGAGTCATGATGACATCATGTCCTTTGTTAGCAGCTTTGATTCCTCCTTCTTCTCCCTGCCATGACATAATATTGGTCGTAGGAGTAATGCCACCTTCCAGGATTTCATCCCAGCCAATCATTTTTTTATCAAATTTTGATAAGATTTTTTCTACACGAGCCATAAAATAGCTTTGGATCTCTTTTTCATCTTTTAAGCCTTCGCGTTTTTTCAACTCTCGGCATTCTAAAGAGTTTTTCCATTGATCTTTAGGCACTTCATCTCCTCCCATATGATAATATTCATAAGGAAAGAGGGTCGCTAGTTCCTGGATTACATCTTCTATAAAAGTGTAAGTTTCTTCTTTTCCTGCACAAAGAATACTGGATTCTACACCCCATAGATTTCTTACTTCATATTTTTCTTTACTACAAGAAAGTTCGGGGTATCCAGCTAAAATGGCTATAGCATGTCCCGGTGTGTCAAATTCTGGAATTACATCAATAAACCTTTCTTTGGCATATTGTACAACTTCTTTTATTTCTTCCTGGGTATAAAATCCTTGATGAAACGAACCATCTGCATTTTTTCTTTTAGAGCCAATCTCTGTAAGCTTAGGATATTTTTTGATTTCAATTCTCCACCCCTGATCATCAGTGAGATGCCAATGAAATTTGTTGATTTTGAAAAGTGATAATACATCAAGTTGTTTTTTGATAAAGTCGATAGAGAAAAAATGCCTTGAAACATCCAGATGCATCCCTCGCCAACCGAAACGAGGTTTGTCTTCTATATTTAGAGCCTGGATTTTAATAGGGAGGTGCATTTGATTTTTGAGATTAGCATCATATAACGGAAGAAGTTGCATAAAAGTCTGCATGCCATAATACAATCCTTGATCAGTTTTAGCTTTTATTTTTACTTCATCTTTTGATATAGATAAACGATATTCTTCTTCACCAAAATCTAGAGTACTTTCTTTGATTAATTGAATATTGTTTTTGGTGCTGCTCTCACTACGTATTGAAAAAGAATGACCTGTAAAAGCTTTGATTTTTTCGATAAAAAAACTGGCAATAACCTCTGAAGATGTGTCATTACATTGAAAAGTAGTTTTTTTGTTGATCTCGAAGTATCCTTGTTTTGTTTCTACTTTGAAAGGTATGGGGGTAATACTCAAAGATCGATTAACAGGAAATGATGAATCAGGACTTTTACAGGCCATGAAAATTAAAAAAAAGATGGGTATAATTCGTAAACTCATTACTGACTTGTTTTTTGAGAAATTCTTTGTGTGATCATGCGATTAACTAAATGGTCTATAGGCTTTTTTACAAAACCCTTAACCCGATAACCACGGTCATCTAATAATTTTTTTATAATGTCTTGCGAGTAGTAGGCTACCGAACCTACAAAGTGTATAGGGTATTTGGATAATTCTTCTTTATACTGGAAAAGGTAAGTACTTATAAATTTTGAAATACCATGATGTAAAATTTCTTCTAGATAAACATTTCCCCGATTTCTAAAAATGAACTTAGCATAAGAGGCTAAATACTTATTTGGGTGATCAGCACAATATAACTCATCAAGAATTTGATTAAGCTCGGTAGTATAATCATTCTTAAATAATGAGGCCGTATCTGATGGCATTTTGCCTAGAAAATAATCTTTAATTAATTTTTTTCCCAAATAGTTACCACTTCCTTCATCTGCTAACAGGTATCCTAAAGCAGGAGATTTTTGAATAACGTTTATTCCATCAAAATAGCAGCAATTTGCTCCTGTTCCCAAAATGCATACTACACTTGGTTTTTCTGTAGTAGCTTTTACAGCTCCAATAATATCTTCTTCTATAACAATAGATGTTGCATTTTTGAACATAGATTGTAGTACGAGAGCTATTTTTTTCTTAGCATCAGCCTCGCCGCACCCTGCTCCATAAAAGTAAATCTTATGAATAAGATCTCTTTTTTGTAGTATTGTATCTGCTTTTTGAACAATATTTATGATAGCATCGTCAGAAAGTAAAAGAGGGTTTATACCATCGGTTTTAGTTTTATGAACGAGTTCCCCATCATTTTTAACAAGAACCCAATCACATTTAGTAGAACCACTATCTGCAAATAATATCATTAGTCATTAGTTTATTTATCATTTATGTATTGTCTTATTGTTGGTGCATAGCGAAGAGATTCTTTTTAAAAGCAACTTTCCCTCAATACATGAGGGAAGGTTGTTTTTTTGCAAAAATTTATCTAACAAACAAAGCATTAATTTTTAAAATAAATATCTCTTAAAAGCTTCTATAGCCTCATAATCTGCGAGACCAAGCTTATCATATAATATCGCTGTATTTCTATTTCTTTCACGAGCTCTTAACCAAAACTCTCTAGAATCCTCTCCTTGAAACATCACCCTGTCTTTTTGAGATTGGTGATATAAAATGGCATTAGTTTTTTTGGATACTTCGTGTGGACTTAGAGGTACAGCCATTTCAATTTCAGAAACATCCCATTCTTGCCAGGCACCTCTATATAACCATACCCAACAATCATTCATGAAGCTTTTACTTTTTAGGTTGTCAACAGCCTCAAAAATAGCATCTAGACAAACTTTATGAGTTCCATGAGGATCGGCAAGATCACCTGCTGCATATATTTGATGCGGTTTTATTTTTTCGATAATATCTGCTGTAAGGGCTACATCTTTTTCTCCTAGAGGATTTTTTCTAATTCTTCCGGTTTCATAAAAAGGAAGATCGAGAAAATGAACTTTATCATCATCTAATCCAAAATAACGAGTAGCTCCCAAAGATTCCATTCTTCGAATTAATCCTTTAATTAAACGAACTTCTGGGATATCAATATCACCTTGATTTTTTGATTTAAGAAATGCAATAACCTTCCTAAAAGTATCTTCATCTTTACCAGGATGAACACTATTGGCTACCTCAGAAAATTTTAAGGCTTCATCATCTGTAACGGCTATATTACCCGAAGTCTGATAAGCAACATGTACATCATGCCCTTGATCGATTAATCTTAAGAATGTTCCTCCCATTGATATAACATCATCATCTGGGTGAGGGCTAAAAATTAAAACCCTCTTTTTTGCAGGTAGAGCTCTCTCGGGCCTGTTGGTATCATCTGCATTTGGTTTTCCTCCTGGCCAACCTGTAATGGTATGCTGAAGTTTATTAAAAATCTTAATGTTTAAATCATAAGACGACCCTTCGACTGCCAAAAGACCAGACATTCCATTATCATTATAATCTTTATCTGTAAGTTTTAAGACAGGTTTATTAAGTTCTTGACTCAACCAGGTTACCGCTTTAAACTTTAATTGTTCTTTCCAGATACATTGATCTACAAGCCATGGTGTTTTGATTCGTGTAAGTTCAGAAGCTGCTTCAGAATCAAGGATGATCGTAGTATTTTTATGTTCTTGTAAAAAAGATGCGGGGATGTTGGATGTTATTTCACCTTCTATGGTTTGTTTTACTACTGTAGCCTTTTTATGTCCCCAGGCTAATAGTAACACCCTTCTGGATTTCATTATGGTACTTATTCCCATAGTAACCGCTTTTTTAGGAACATTTTCTAAACCATTAAAATCAGAAGAAGCATCAGTTCTGGTGATGTGATCTAATGTAATGATTCGTGTTCCCGAATTGGGATGCGATCCAGGCTCGTTAAAGCCGATGTGTCCTGTTCTACCAATTCCTAAGAGTTGAAAATCTAATCCACCATACTTTTTGATCTTCATTTCATAATCAATGCAGTACTGATCCATTTCTGTAACAGGAATGGTGCCATCGGGGATATTGATGTTTTCTGGGTTAATATCTATATGATCAAATAAGTGTTGATGCATAAAATGATAATAACTTTGTTGGTGACCCGTATCCATAGGATAATATTCATCCAGATTAAAAGTAACTACATTTGAAAAGCTTAACTCTCCAGAACGATGTAGGCTCACCAATTCTTCATATACTTTTATAGGTGAAGAACCTGTAGCCAGACCGAGTACACAAGGTTTTCCTTCTTCTTGTTTTTGTTTAATTAGTGTTGCAATTTCGTGGGCAACAAGTTTTGAAGCTGTCGAAGAATCGGGGAATATTTCATTATGAATCTTCTCAAACTTCGTTTTTTCAAACTGTCCTACCTGTTTATATTCAATTTCCTGGATCATTTTTCCTCAAGAGTTTGATATTTTTATTGTTTTTATTTATTTCAAGGCTTTTGATGAAAAGAGATGGAGTCGAGAGAGTATACTCTATCCATCTCTTTCATCAGTAATTATTTGGCTAACTCAAATTAAAAATTTCCGCCAGGAACATCCCACCATAGTCGGGTTCCTCCATTATCAGGACCACTAAGAAGTGTTACTGCTTGCGCTACTCCTTGGGGGTTAGTACTTCGTTGACTATCTGGGAAAGGTAATCTTCTTACCTGAATATCAGTATCTACCGTACCTCCACTATTATTAGCTACCGAAGGGAATATTTTTGGATATCCTGTTCTTCTAAACTCACTCCATGCTTCTTGTCCATCAGGGAACATAGCGATCCATTTTTGAGTAATAATTCGCTCTAGTTTTTCTTCATTTGTTGCTCCGCCATCCCAGGCTATAGTAATCGTACTTAATGCAGGAGTACTATGAGAACCAACAGGGTCAACATAATCAATAGGTGTAGAGGCATTATCAGCAATGTAGGTCGATGCTCCAGCAGCGCCGTGTTGCTCAAAAGAAGTTGTGATTCCCATTTCATAATTTGATTGCGCATCACCGGCACCAGCCCATCCTCTTAAGGCAGCTTCTGCCTTTAAGAAATATGCTTCTGCAGCAGTCATTAATTGGATATCTGTAGTTGGAGTTTTATCAATTATATAAGAATTTCCTAATCTAGAAAAACCAACATAATCGTCTTTTTGATCAATATCATCTGTATATCCATCTAATAATGGTAATCCACTTCTTAATCCTTTTAGAGATCCAGGTGTTACAGTAGATTCTTCAAATAAAACAGGACCTCTGGCATCATTATAACCAACTAGTATAGACTCCATAGAAGCGTTCATACGAACGTCATTCCACTCAGAATTAAAAACAGTTAATGGATGTTTTGCTCCTCCTTTAATAATAAAATTATCAGCATTAGTTTCTAAAAGCCCTGCACCAAGCGCTAGTGATTTTTCTCCTTCAGTTTTTGCCTTAGCAGCATCTGCTTTCGAAATTCTAATAGCTAAACGTAATCGAAGTGTATTAGCAAATTTTATCCATTGTGCATAATTTCCACCATATACAAGATCAAAGTTAGTGAATTGTTCATTGGTTGGATCTGTAGATAAAGTGGCGATTGCTTCGTCAAGTTCGATAAAAAATTGGTTGTATACTTCTTGTTGAGTATCATATTCTGGAAAAGATGCTCCGGGTACTCCAAATTTTGAATATACAATCGGGCCATATACATCTGTTACTCTATGCATACCTTCAACTCTTAGTATTTTTGCAATAGCATAGATTAATGGAAATTTTTCTTCTCCACGTTCTTTAACTAACGAAGCATTTTGCATAACTCCTGTAGAAGAATATGGGATGTCCCAGGCCCATCGATCCCAAAAATCAATAAAACCATAATTCGTTGTGTTTACACCTCCTGCAAATGGTCTTGGTGGGGCCATATATCCACTAAAGGTATCTGCATTTAGATTATGTTGTAACTGTGTATGCCATGCAGGATCATACCTGTATAGGTTTAAAAAGATAGGATTAAATGGTCCACCTACATTAATAAAATCGGCTTCACTTTGTGCATCCGTTAATCCATTAGGATCTGTATTTAATGCTTCGAAATCGTCTGTACATGAGAGTACAAATACCGAGATAAAAGCAGTAATGATTATTTTTTTAAATATATTTTTCATGATATTCTATTCCTTTTAATTAAAATGATAAGCCAACATTCAAACCGATACTTCTGGTAGATGGCGATCCGAATACATCAACACCCTGAAGTCCGTTTCCTGTACTTAAAGATATATTGGGGTCATATGGAGCGTCTTTATAAAAGAAAAATAAATTTCTACCTACTAAAGAAGTATTGATCGAATTAAAGAAACTATTCTCTCCAAGATTAAAATTATATCCTATAGATAACTCTGCTAATCGGATATTAGTAGCATCATATAGATATTCACCACTAAATTTATCTCTTCCTCCAATTGCCTGATGGTATTCTGTAGCTGGTATTGTAGTTTCTGAACCAGTAGCTTCATCAAAAATTCGCACGCTACCTGTTCTGTCTAATGTTCCGAAACCATCAACGATAGCTTCAGTAAGACTCATTACTTCTCCACCAAATTTTCCATCAACTAAAAAGGATAATGTTACATTTTTATAAGTAAAAGAATTATTCCATCCTAAAGAAAAATCAGGGTTGGCATTTCCTAATAAATCAAAACCTCCTCTGGTGTTTGCATCGGGTGCCGCCTGAGTAAAGTTACCATCTGCATTTCGAATTGGCAATCCATTTGCATTTCTGTTAAGTCGTTTACCGTAAATGTCACCAAAAGATCCACCTTCTGCAATTAATAAAGCATAAGAGTTAACACTTATTGGAGTTAGTTCTAGAAAATCTCTATCTAATCTAGAGTCTAATTCCTTAATAGTATTTTTATTACTAGCTAGATTTACAGTTGTATTCCAGGAAAAATTCTCAGTTTGTATTGGGTCTGCAGTAATAGAAACTTCAATACCTTTATTTTCAAAATCTCCTGCGTTGATAGCAAATTGATCTGCTGTTTGACCATTAGCATTTGTTTGACCACTAGCAGACTGGATTGTCATAAATTGATCTATAGTATTGGTTTTGTAATATCCAATTTCAAACCCTAAACGGTTATTAAAGAATTGCCATTCTGTACCGATTTCAAAAGATCTTTGAGTTTCTGGTTTTAGCTCTGTAAGTGGTCTTACCGTAGGACGGTTTAACCCGCCAGGACCAGTACCAATAGTATTTATTGGATTATTGGCGAAACTTTGTATGTCATTACCTACCTCTGCATAAGAAGCTCTTACTTTTGCAAAAGAAATTACTTCAGGTAATTCAAACATTTCAGAAACAACTCCCGTAATACCAAAAGATGGATAGAAGAAAGAGTCTGAAACAGTTGAAGACCAGTCGTTTCTAGCTGTTACATCTAAGTATAACATATCTTTGAAACCTAGTGTAGTACTAGCAAATAGAGATTGTACTTCTTTTTGCTCTGCTTGAGTTTCTTTTAATATTGGATTAACTCCTACTGTACCAACTACAAAATTAGAAAGCGTAAAGATGTTTGGTATTTTTAAATTACCTCCTACACCAGAATCTAATAAGGTGCTTTCGCCTAAATCTGATTTTCTGATACTAGTACCGATATTAGCAGTTAAATTAAAACTGTCTGAAAGAGGAGTATTAATTGTAGCTATGATATCACTATAGATCTGAGTATCCTCTACATCATTTAATAAATAACGACCATTTGATGCAGATAACGTTCCATCGGTGGTTGCATGAATTCTTCTTTCAAATTTATAAAAGTTTTTATCATAACTTCCTCTGGTTTGAACAGTTAACCAATCATTAAACCTGTATTTTAAAGAAACAGATGCCAAAACTTTTTGATTTTGATCATCACTGGCATTTCTGTTGAGTATCCAATATGGGTTTTGTTCGATATCAGAAGTTCCTCTAAACCAACGTTGCGCCATTAAGTTTCTGTCTACATTAAATTCTTCAAAGACTCTATAGCTACTTAAAGTTTCTGTATCCGAATTAAATGCTGTTGCTCCTACTAATGGATTATAATATAAACCAGAAACAGGCTTATTGTGTATTTTTTGAGTTGAAAGCAAGATGTTTGCATCAACAGTTAACTTGTTATCAAATAGTTTAGCTGTTTCTCTAATATTAAGTGTATGCTTTTTTACATTATGAGTAGGAAGTACTCCTGAAGCTTGTGTATTTGCATAAGAGAAATAAGTTTGAGCAGTTTCTGTTCCTCCCGATACTGACAATGAATTAATTGCAGTTGTTCCTGTTTCTAAAAAGTCATCTATGTTTTTTTCTGTACGATCATTATAATCAAGTAAATAAGCAGCGTTATCTACTGTGAAACTAGAAGATACATTTGTTCTAAAGCTTCCTGATTTACCTTTCTTAGTCGTAATTAATATCACACCATTAGATCCCTGGCTACCATATAAAGCCGAAGCCGAAGCTCCTTTTAGAACACTAATACTTGCAATATCATCTGGATTGATCAAGGATAGAGCATCCCCACCATCTCTATTTCCTGCATTTTCTATATCACCAAATGTACTATTAGGTTGAATAGCAGAATTATTTAATAAAGGAATACCATCTACAACGTATAATGGTTGGTTATTTCTGGTAGAAGTATTACCTCGTAAAGTTACTTTTACCGATCCACCAACACCAGAAGCACTTCTGTTTACAACAAGACCAGATACTTTACCCGAAAGACTGTTGATAGGGTTGGCATCTTTGATTTTTGTTAGCTCATCAGATTTAATATCCTGAGCTGCATAAGTAAGTGATTTCCTGGTTTTCTGAATCCCCAGTGCAGTTACTACTACATCTTCTAATTGTTCAGCATCTTCTTGTAATTGAACATTTATTACTGTTTCACTACCTACAGTAATTTCTTTATCTGACATTCCTAAATAAGAAAATTGAATTACATCTCCTGTCGCTGCAGTGATTGTGTAATTTCCGTCAAAATCGGTCTGTACTCCATTTGTAGTTCCCTTTACAATAATATTAACTCCAGGTAGTGGTACACCATCTGAAGCTCCCGTTACTGTCCCCGTTATTTGGGTTCCCTGCCCAAAACTCAGAAAAGAAAAAAATAATAGAGTGGTTAGGGTTAAAATCTTTTGTTTCATATTAATATGTGTTTTTTGAATGATCTCAAAGTAGTATTTTAATTTTTTAACAAAATTTTTTTTAGACCAACGACATGGTTTTAATAACAATCGACATACATTGATAGATAACGGTTTTTTTGAAATTTGATATTCTCATTTTTTTTGCTTTTCTCTATAAATAGCCTTACATTTTTCAAAAATTTATGTTAAAAAAGTGATTTTAACGGGTATTATTTAGTGATTTTTTTAAAAAAGGAGGGATAACGTGCAAAGGACTATTAAACGAAAATACCATTTGTATTTTTGGATTATTTATTTTTTATTTAATGTAATTCGATGGGGGAGTTATTTTAATGATTATTGGTATTCATTAAAATCAAACCTTGTAGAATTTCCACTACACATCATATTAGTTTATTTTAATATATATTATTTGGTCCCTAAGTTCATATTCAAAAAAAAGTATGTGCATTATGTACTTTTCTTATGCATGTCTCTTGGAGTTCATTATATATTAAGATCAGGTTTAAACCTATTATTGGTTACCGAAGATATCTGGCCCGAAGTAGAAGGACGACTGGATCCATTTGGGTTTAATCATATTGTAGCAGTAGCTATAGGAGAATTGTATGTTGTAGGACTAACCTCTGCAATAAAGTATACGGTCGATTTTTTGATTATGCAAAATAAAAATAGAGACCTAAGTGAGTTGCAATATAAAACAGAGTTAAAATATTTAAAAGCACAGATACAACCTCATTTCTTTTTTAATACACTTAATAGTTTATATGCATTAACAATAAAAAAATCGGATTTAGCACCTAATCTTGTATTAAAACTATCTAACTTTATGAGATATGTGATTTATGATACCAGTAAAAAAAAACTCCCTCTTTTGCAAGAGATTGATCATATCGATAATTATATAGAACTCGAAAAAATGCGTTATGGTGATCGAGTTGATTCTAGAGTTGATATAAATGGTAATATCGATGATGTTAAAGTAGTTCCCATGCTGTTTTTGCCATTTATTGAGAATGCTTTTAAGCATGGACTTAGGAATAATGATAGAATGGAGTTATTAATCTCTTTTGAAAGATTTGAAAATGAACTGATATTTATATCCAAAAATAATTATGAAGATGAATCCGAAACTAAAAGACTTAATGGAATTGGAATAAAAAATGTAAAAAGAAGATTAGAAATACTTTACCCAAAAAAATATACATTAAACATAGCACAAAAAAATAATGAGTATTCGATTTTGCTTAAAATCCCTATATAATGATTATTAAATGTATCATAATTGATGATGAGCCCCTGGCAATTGAAGTTATTGAATCTTTTTTAAAAGAATTTAAGAACATTCAGATCGTTGATACTTTTAAAAATCCGATAGAGGCATTATCTATATTAGAACAAGGAGATATTGACGCTGTATTTTTAGATATTAACATGCCTAGAATGAATGGCTTAGAATTTTTAAAAAGCTTGCAGGAGTATCCCCAGATTATTATTACCACTGCATATAAAGAATATGCATTAGAAAGTTATGAGCTAGAAGTTCTCGATTATCTGGTAAAACCTATTTCTTTTAATCGATTTCTGAAATCTATAAATAAATTAACGGCAAGACTTATAGCCATAAAGAAACATGAACCTTCTATGGATTTGGTTCAACCAGCTCATATTTTCTTAAAAGTAGATAAGAAATTGGTGAAAATTTTATTAACCGATATCCTTTTTATAGAAAGTCTTAAAGATTATATCCGGGTAAGTACACTCGAAGATACGTTTATGTCTCATAAATCTTTAACAAGTATTAGTGAAGAACTTCCTTCAGAAAATTTTATAAGGATTCATAAATCGTATACCATAGCTATAGATAAAGTTAAATCTATAGAAGGAAACCTTGTCGAGGTGGGAGAAAAAAGAATTCCTATAGGGAGGAATTACGCGGCTCATGCCAAACAACGAATATTAAAAAACAAATCAAATTTATTAAAATAAAACTCAGGAATGGAACTTAGTACCTTAGATTATTCAATCATTATATTTTTCTTTTTAACTACTTTGCTTATTGGTATTATAGTTTCGAAAAGGTCTGGTAAAAGCGCATCAGAATATTTTTTATCAGGACGAAGCATGCCGTGGTGGCTATTAGGTTTTTCTATGGTTGCTACCACTTTTTCTACAGACACTCCTAATTTGGTAACCGATATTGTAAGACAAGACGGTGTTGCAGGAAATTGGGTATGGTGGGCTTTTTTATTAACAGGACTATTGACTGTATTTATCTATGCCAGATTATGGCGACGATCAAATGTAAATACAGATATGGAGTTCTATGAGCTTAGATACTCTGGTAAACCAGCGCGTTTTCTTAGAATATTTCGCTCGGTATATCTAGGTGTTATTTTTAATATTTTGGCAATGTCTGGAGTAACATTAGCGGCTATCAAAATCGGGCAGGTAATGCTTGGGTTGTCTGCTATAGAAACGGTAGGTTATGCTGCTGTGGTAACTGTTATTTTTAGTGCTTTAGGAGGATTTAAAGGAGTTGTTTATTCTGATTTTTTATTGTTTTTTGTAGCCATGGCCGGTGCAGTAGGTGCAGCCTATTATTGTGTTAATCTACCAGAAGTAAATGGGTTAGAAAACTTGGTTGCTCATCCCAATGTAAAAGATAAGCTTTCTTTGGTACCAGATTTTGATAATAAAGAAGCACTAATTTCTTTACTGGTTATTCCACTGGCGATACAATGGTGGAGTTCTTGGTATCCTGGTGCAGAACCAGGAGGAGGTGGATATATAGCCCAACGAATGCTCGCTTCAAAAAATGAAAATCATGCAATCGGTGCTACTTTCTTTTTTAATATAATGCATTATGCAATCAGACCATGGCCTTGGATCATTGTGGCGCTTGCATCTTTAGTTGTGTTTCCTGATCTTGCCAGCATTCAAGAGGCTTTTCCCGATGTTACTCAAGATAAATTAGGACATGACCTGGCGTATTCTGCAATGCTTACAAAATTACCCAGCGGACTTTTAGGAATTGTAGTGGCGTCTTTGATTTCGGCTTATATGTCTACGATTTCAACACATCTAAATTGGGGAGCATCCTATATAGTTAATGATGTATATAAACAATTTGTGAATAAAGATGCTACAGAAAAGGCCCAGGTTAATATGGGGCGAATTGCAACAGTTATACTGATGGCATTAAGTACTTTACTTGCCTTGGCACTTACCAATGCGGTTCAAATATTTAAATATATCTTAATGTTTGGAGCAGGAACTGGATTAATTTTTATTCTAAGATGGTTCTGGTGGAGAATCAATGCGTGGAGTGAAATTTCTGCTATGTTTTCTTCTGGTATCATTTCGATTCTAATTAGTGTTCCATATATAAATGGAGTTCTGTTTGGTTCTGATGCTGTAGATGGTATCTTTCCTTCATGGTTTCAGTTTCCATTAGTAGTATTAATAACTACGATCATATGGGTTGCTGTTACTTTCTTAACCAAACCAGATGATGACGATATTCTTTTTAAGTTTTATTCTAGAATTCAACCAGGTGGACCTGGGTGGAGGCACATATTGAAAAAAGCAAAAAAAGAAAACATTGAGATATCTGAAAAACAAGAAAAATGGATGGTACCTTCGGGAATACTGGCGATGCTACTCGGGTGTGCCTTGGTTTATGGTGTTTTGTTTTCTATGGGTAGTTGGATTTATGGAAACATAACACAGGCCATTATTCTTACTACTTTATCTATATTGGCAGGGTTTTTACTTGCAAAAGTCTGGAGACGACTAGGTAAAAATTTAGTTTCATGATAAAGAAACAAAGAGTACAATCTGTTGATTTTTTAAGAGGACTTACTATTATGCTTATGATTCTGGTAAATACACCAGGGGATTGGTCTTATGTGTATACACCATTGTTACATGCAGAATGGAATGGCCTTACCTTGGCAGATTTTGTGTTTCCTTTCTTCTTATTTATTGTAGGGATATCTATATCGTTTGTATACAAACATAAAAAAGCGGATAGCACTATATATAAAAAAATCTTAATACGTAGCCTAAAATTGATTGCACTAGGCCTATTTATCAATGTATTTTTGCCTTATTTTCCTTTCATAGAAACAGAATCTATACGTCTACCTGGAGTACTACAGCGAATAGGAATTATATTTTGCATAGCCTCGATATTGTATTTGAATTGTAATCGAAAACAACTGATTTTTATTGCAGTTACTATTCTTGTTGGGTATTGGATATGGTTGGCATACATTCCATTACCTGATGGGATTTCTCCTACACTAGAAAGGGGATCAAATAACTGGGCTAATTATCTGGATTACGTATTGCTTAAAGGGCATATTTGGAAACCAGATTATGATCCAGAAGGTATACTTAGTACATTACCGGCTATAGTGACAACAATTACCGGGATTTTTGTTGGAGAGGTTTTGGTAAGTACAGCAAAACGAAAACTTGTTTTGTTAGCTATAATGGGAGGAAGCTTTATGATCATAGGATATTTGTGGAATATCTTTTTTCCGATTAATAAAGTGTTGTGGAGCAGTAGTTTTGTATTGGTTACATCGGGCTATGCTACTATGTTTTTAGTACTGTTTCATTATTTTATGGATCATAAAAAACATGATTTTGGCAACCTTGTGAAATATGTAGGAGCCAATGCAATTATTATCTATTTTTCTTCTATGATACTTGCTAAATCTTTTTATTTGATTAAAATCGATTCTCAAACTTCGGTGCATCAGTTTCTTTTTGAAACATTTTTTGTACACCCATCGATTGATAAACCGTTGTCCTCTTTTTTTTATGCATTGGTTGTTGTTGGTTTCTACACTCTTCTGGCATATTTTTTATACAAGAAAAAAATATTTATTAAAGTTTAAATAACGATAATAAACTTTAACTACCCCGATTTGGTTTTTTAATACCAAATCGGGGTAATTTTATTTCACTTATTGTCAATATGATGGTTTTTGTGTGCTAAAAAGTGTCACTCGTATAATTTATTTCTCCAAGAGGACGCAAAAGTGGTATTTTGAGATCAGGGTTTTTAATAACTTTAAGATAACCAGCGACTTAACACAAAATTGTTTTAACAATGACACACAAACTCACTACTCCAAAAAACCAACAGGTTTTATGCAGGAAATCATGGATAATGATTTTTACTATATTACTTTTTACTATTCACCTAACCTTTTCTAACGATGATAATACATATCCCGGGATATCAAAAATAGTTGATTCTTTCTCTCTGGATAAGTCTTTACCTGTAAACCCACTATATCAAGTTAATGATTTGATAAATAAAGATTTATGGAACACTTTGTTTCCGTATCGTTTTGGTGCCAAAGACACAGGAGGTGGTGTTTGGGTACTAGACCCAAAAGATGATTTTTATACTTTCGAATCTTTTATCGAGGCCATTAATAGAATGAGCAAAATCGAAGTGACCTTTGAAAGAAGATGTGGTACGAACGCTTATAGAGTTACACGTACTGATAAGACTACAGGTGTATCAAAAGTGATTCGAACCGATGTAGATTTTGATGCACCAAGAAATGCTGATAAAGAAATTGTTACCAAAAAAGTAGATTATGGATCTTTTTTAGGTGAAGGAAGCCTTGAAACCAGAAAAAGAGAAATCACAGCTTTTTTTGCTAATATCTCTCATGAGACTACCGGAGGGTGGTCAACTGCTCCCGGAGGACAATTTTCTTGGGGGCTACACTTTCGTGAAGAGCCTACGAATGCTTCTTATGCTTCTCCGGACACAAATTATCCTCCAACTCCGGGAAAATCATATAAGGGAAGAGGCCCTATACAGTTATCTTACAATTATAATTACGGTCCTGCCAGTGAATTCATATTTGGAGACAAACAAATACTTTTGGATCATCCAGAAAAAGTAATAGAAGATGCTGCTTTGGCTTTTCAGACTGCTATTTGGTTTTGGATGACGCCTCAATACCCCAAACCATCTGCTCATGATGTAATGGTGAACAAATGGACTCCTAATGAGCTAGACAAAACCAAAAATAGAATTCCGGGACTTGGGATGACTGTAAATATCATTAATGGGGGCGTAGAATGTGGACAAGGTACAGAAAAGCCTCAGGTGTTAGATAGAATAGGGTACTATGAAAGATTTACAGACATCTATCAAATAGGAACAGATATGGATGGGGTTCATGATCTTTCTGATTGTGGATGTAAAGATATGGCTAGGTATGGTGGCGATGCTGCCGACCTTACAGCAGAACCTTGTGCACAAAAACCTCAGGTAACATTTACAACTCCCAGAAATAACCAAATGTTTGAGCAATCTACATTTTCTCCAATTTCCGTAAGCTTATCTATAGATGAAAAAAATACAAAACTAGTAAGTGTTACTACAACTGTAGGAAATCAAACTTTTGATGGAGTAACCTTCAGTTGGACACCGTCTAGCTATACGAATCATGTTTTAAGTGCTAATGCGGTATTCGAAAATGGTACTACGGCAACATCAGGAATTAAGGTTATTATTTGGGATGGAATAAATCTTGACTGCCAGGAAGTGCCCGAATGGAATGCATCGAGGATTTATAAAGACAAGAATAACTATGTAAAATATAATAATAACGTCTATAAAAACAAATGGTATGCAGATAGCAGTAATGTCCCTGGAAGTGATACCGTATGGGAATTTGTAAAAGAATGCGGTGTTTCTAATGGGAGTAGTCCTGTAATAACATGGGAATCACCAGATAATGGGCAGGTCATAGAACAAAAAGAGCTTGCCCCGATTACTTTAAAAGCCAGTGCTACCGATACCGATGGAACTGTTCAATCTTTTATTTTTAAGTATAATAATACTAGTATTACTCCTGCCTCTTCAGGAAGTAACTATACCGCTAGTTTTACGCCAACTGCGTTTGGAGAAATTACGATTACAGCATCTGCCACAGATGATCAAAATAATACCTCAGAAAAAGCAATTTCTTTTACTGTCAAAGAAAAAACAACAGGAGGAAATAATAAACCTCCCGTTGTTAGTATTACTTCTCCGGGAGATAATGCCTCTTTTGAAGAAGGCACTTCGATTCCTATCACGGTAAATGCATCTGATAGCGACGGCACCATCGCGAAAGTAGAATTCTTTAATAATAATAGTAAAATAGGAGAAAGTAGCGCTAGCCCTTTTAGTTATACATTCGAAAACGTTATAGTAGGAAATTACTCGTTAACGGCAAAAGCAACAGACAATAAAGGGGCATTTTCAACCTCTGCAGCAATAGCAATTACAGTAACTAGTGGTGGAGGAAATGGAAATTGTGCGAACATACAACAGTATGTTGCAGGTACTTCTTATGGATTAAATGATGAGGTAATAAATGAAGGAGAAAAATTTAGTTGTGATATTCCGGGATGGTGTTCATCTGCAGCAGCATGGGCATATGCCCCCGGTACAGGAGCGCATTGGCAAACAGCCTGGACAAAAATCGGAGCTTGTGGTAAAAGTGATTCTGAAATAACTTCAAATAACTACTCTGTTTTTCCTACTGTAACTCAGGATATTGTGAACTTTAGAATAAAAACAGATAATACATCATGGGTTAAGATCAACCTATATCATCTTTCTGGAAAATTGATAAGTACACAATCATTTAATGGAGTCCAGGCAAAGACACTAAAATCATTTACACACGATCTGTCAAATCTCAAAAATGGTCTTTATGTATTTAAAATATATATAAATGACGATGTTTATTTTGAGAAAATCCTTAAAAATTAACTGCTAAGGAACTATTTCGGGTAGTTTTTATTACTGATTTAACTACCCGATTATACATATAAAAACTCGAATTAATTAATCACACTAATCATGAAAAATTTTTATACATTTTTGTTTATGTTTTTTTGTGCGCTATTGATGCATGCACAATACAATTTTCCTACCTGCTCAGCAGAGTGGGATGCAAGTAAAGTCCCTTATAAACAAGGGCAAGAAGTTTCTTATAATAATATTAATTATAAGTGTAAATACTATACTAATGATGCTCCGGGAGCCGGCTCCTGGGAACTAATAGGACCATGTGGAGATGGTGGATTAGGCCCTGATTATTCTGGTAAACAACGAATCATAGGGTATTTGCCTACCTGGGTTGCTGATTATGATATCAAAAATAAATTTAATCCAGAGGTAGTAACACATCTTAATATTTCTTTTTTGATGTTTAAGCAAAATAATAACGATTATAATAGTTCAAACTTTGCTTCTATATCTTTTGATGAGTTTCAATCTAGAAAAGTAGATTCTGTTCTTAACGATTTGGGAGTTCTTCAAAAAGCTAAAGCCAAAGGAGTAAAAGTATCTGTTGCATTAGGAGGAGCTACCGATTATGCGTTCTTATGGTTAATGACCAAATATCAAAACAACGATAGTAAACTAGATGAAATTGCAACATTGATTGCTAATTATGTTACTCAGAATGATTTGGACGGTGTTGATTTGGATATGGAATGTTGGTGGGCAGATCCAGCCATTAGTGGGACTTCAGATCAGGGAGGAAGAGTGAGAGGAAGCAAATGGGGAGATGCAGATAAAGGCCCTCACCCTGCAGGTATTGGATTAACAAAATTAAGTCAGAAACTAAGAGCTAAAATACCTAATAAATTAATTACAGCAGCTGTATTCGGAACATCTTGGTATGGAAATAACTATGATGATGGTATGGCGGACCATATGGATTGGATTGGTCTTATGTCTTATGATTTTACAGGATCATGGGATAAATCTCCAGAAGGACCTCATTCTTCTCTTTATAAAGTAGAACCAGGGACTTATCAAGGACAAACAGCAGATAATCCAATTTATTCTGCGCAAGATGCATTAGAATATTGGATGGGATTTGCTCCACCAGCCTGGAATCATGCAGGAGGTTTTAATGTGCCAAAAGCCAAATTAGCTTTCGGACTACCTGTGTATGGTTACGATTTTTCTGAAAAGAAGCCTAATGGAGGAAATGGAGCCAAATTTGTTCCTTATAAGGATATCATAAAAGATTTTGCTAATGCAGCAACAAGTTATGACCCTAAGGATCCTAAAAAGTTAAGAGGATACGTAGGAGAAAATGGAAAAAAAATATATTATAACACACCAAAATTAGCTGGAGAAAAAATAAAATATTCTAAGCAGTATGGGCATCAGGGGTTAATTATATGGGAACTTACACAAGATACCGATTATAATTCGTCTTCAAGTATTCTTAAAGCAGTAAATGAGGCTGCAGGAAACACCGATCCTATAAACAATTCACCAACAGTAGTGTGGGAAGCTCCCACAAATGGACAAGTTATCGAATTAACAGAATTGTCTCCGATAGCATTGAAAGCCAGTGCTACAGATTCCGATGGCACCATTCAATCTTTTATGTTTAAGCATAATACGACTAACATTAGTGCTACAGCAAATGGAAGTAGCTATACAGCCAGTTTTACTCCTGCAGCATTTGGTGAAGTAACGCTCATTGCTTCTGCTACAGATAATAAAAATGCAACTTCAGAAAAGACAATTGTTTTCACAGTAAAAGAGAAATTAGTGGGAGGTAATACGCCTCCATCTATAACTCTAATCGAACCAAAAGATTCGGATGTTATAGAACAAACAGCATTGTCATCAATTCAGTTAAAAGCTACGGTGACAGATGATACCCAGGTAAGCTCTGTTAAATTTATTGTAAACAATATTGAAATTACTCCATCTGCAAATGGTACTCAATATACTACAGATTGGACTCCTGGTGCTTTTGGTGAAGTATCTTATAAAATTATGGCTACAGATAATGAAGGACTATCTACAGAGACGGTTGTTATGTTTACCGTGAAAGAAAAAGTAGTGGGAGGAAGTTGTGATGGAATAGCAGAATGGCAAGCTGATAAGATATATGCGACAGCAGGACAAAAAGTAAGTTATAACGGTAATCTCTATACCAATAAATGGTGGACGAAAGGAGAGACTCCGGGAAGTAGCTCTGTATGGGAATTTGTTTCTAGTTGTGATGGTGGTTCTGGTAGTGGAGATTTTTGTGGATACTCACAGTGGATAGCATCAATTGCTTATAATAGTGGAGATCAGGTATATCATAGCCAAAAAATCTATAAAGCCAAATGGTGGACAGAAGGTGAGACTCCTGGTAGTAGTTCTGTGTGGGAGTTTGTTTCAGACTGTGTTCAGAGTAATCCAAATATGTCTTCTGTTGCATTTCAAACATTGGTAGATGATGTTATAAAATATCAGATAACAGTTTCTGAAGTATCATGGGTAAAAATTGATGTGTATGATATCTATGGTAAATTAATGCATACAAAATCTTTAAGAGAATATACGGGAAGTAGAGATTTTACACAAGATTTATCGACTCTTAAAAGCGGAATTTATATCTATAAAATTAATATAGGTGGAGAAGTAATTACCAAAAAAGTAATTAAAAAATAAATCAAAAAAACGTTTAAAACTTTCAGAAATATATTGAATAATAGAAAATTGCCAAATAATGGGTCTAGGACGCATTGATTCGCTAACACAAGCTCAACGATTTTTTTATCAGTGTATTCTAAGACCCTGATTTGGCAGATTCATTGACAGTAATATAAACTCTACAATTTCATTGATATGAAAACAACAATTCGGTTTATTGCAGAATTGATAGGCAACAAAAATGAAGGTTTAGTTAGAAAATACGGTGCTAAACAATATACCGATTAAAATTTTGTTTGTTATGTTGTGAATAGATGCTAGTCATTTATACATACTAAAGATCCGGGATATACCCGGATCTTTTTTTGATTTAAACGGTAACCCCATTTATGATTTTACCTTTAACCTTTTTTATATAATTTCTTCCCATAGGAAGTAATTTATCATCGATTTCGATACAATTTTTATCAATTGCCTTAATTTTATTAATGGCGATAGTATATGATCTGTGGATTCTTATAAAAAGATACTCTGGTAGTAGCCTGGTAATTGCAGATAAATTGTAATGCGTTACATAATCTTTATGATCTGTTTTTATGATAACATAATCTTTAAGGCTTTTTATATATAAAATATCTTCAAAATATATTTTTATCATTTTTTTATCTACTTTAATAAAAATGTGATCTTCTAATGAAGATGTATATGGCAATCTGTTTACCGTATTTAATGTCCTGGATATTTTGTGTAAAGATTTTACGAGTCTCTTCAAAGAGATTGGTTTTATTAAATAATCTATAGCTCCTAACTCAAATCCTTGTACAGCATAATCTTCATCAGAAGAAATTATAATAATAAGAGGAGGGTTGTGTATGTTTTTAATAAATTCTAATCCATTAACCATAGGCGTATAAATATCTATAAAAACTAAATCAATCGAATTTTCACAAATAAAATTAAAAGCATCAACAGCATTATTACAAACAAAAACTACCTCGAAATGTTCAAAATGTGTCAAGTGTTTTTTTAAAGCACTGATAGCTAACGGGTCATTGTCTACAAGTAAACATCTTACTTTCATTCTATAGTCTTTTAGGGATTATTCTATAAATAAATAGTAGTTATTTACTCTTTTTTTTATGAATAAATCTTACTTCCTATCTGGGTATGTAACCAGATTTATTCTTTTTTATTGTTTTCTTTTTAAAAGGTTTTTTTAAGATAATCTCTTTTTCCTATAGAAATTATAGAATATGAGTAAAATGCATCTTATTCCTGTTTTTCTTCTGAAAATCTACAGTTTTAAGTCATTCAGCTAATTAGTTTTTTTAAACCCCGAGTTCTTTCTATTTTTTCATTGAAAACTACAACGTTTTCGTAAATAATAACACAAACCATTTATAACTTAAGGTAAAAAATTATGAAAAAATTAAACCAAACTTTTAAGGCTTGGTGTTTTCGAGATTTGTATCTGAAAACATCTTTGCTTTTCATTTTTATGTGCGTTTCAAGCATTGCTTTTGCACAAGTGAACACAGGAGGGAGCGCTACGACTTCTAATCATCAGAAACAAGTTATTGGCTATATAACTAACTGGGATGCATGGAAAACCACCACAGCAGGAGTTCCTGCTCCGGGAGCTTTAACTCATCTTAATATTGATTATTCTAAATACACTATTCTTAACTATTCATTTTTTGGAGTAGCCAGAGATGGTTCATTACATAGTGGAGATCACAGAAATAAAAATATTTATCAGGATGGAGTAACACAAGCACCAGCAGATCTGTTTTTTACAGATTTATATAGTAGTTGGGATTTACACCTCTTATTCGGGGAGTTAGAATATGTAAACTATGTAAATGCTGATATAAAAGCACGCGCAGAAGCTCAAGGCTTTCAAGTAGAAGTTGGGGCTAGTACCTGGACACATCCTGTCTGGGGATTAAGTGGCGGATTGCCATTACCTCTTAAAAAAGAAAATGGGGCATTAGGGTTATTAGATCTTGCCCACCAAAAAGGAGTAAAAGTAATGGCATCTATAGGTGGATGGAGTATGTGTAAACATTTCCCAGAAATGGCTGCAGATCCTGTAAAAAGAGCAAAATTTATTGAAGACTGTAAAAGATTAATCAATATTGGTTTCGACGGAATTGATTTAGACTGGGAATATCCTGGACCATTTTCAGGAATGAATTTTACAGGTAGTCAGGCAGATTTTGCAAATTTTGAATCTTTACTACAAGAAATTCGTAATGCTATAGGGCCTACAAAATTAATTACATCTGCTATGGCTGCAGATCCAAGAAAACTGGATGGATTTAATTGGTCTGGAGTAGCTGCTAATATGGATTATTTTAACATGATGACTTATGATTATAATGGTGGTTGGTCTAATAAAGCAGGACATAATGCACCAGTATATCCGTATACAGGAGCAGAAGTACCTTTCTTTAACTGGCAATCTACATTAGAAAAACTTGTTGAAGTAGGGGTTCCTAAAAACAAAATATGTTTTGGAGCTCCGTTCTACGGTAGAGGTGTAGTAACAGAAGGAACAGCTGATCTTAATGCAACAACAGTAAAACGATCAGAAACTGTACAACCCGATGGACCCATACAAACCGCTGCAGATTATACAAATTGGCCAAAAGAAGTGTATGATGGTACTCCTAATTACTTTTTTATCAAACAAAAAGCCTTATCTCCTAATAGTGGTTGGACCAGAAAATGGGATAACGAAGCTAAGGTTCCTTATTTGGTAAATGGTAAATACTTTTTAAGCTATGATGATGAAGAGTCTATTGCTATTAAAGCGCAATTTATTAATGATAATGGGCTTGCCGGAACTATAGTATGGACAGTTTATGGCGACTTGGAACTTGGAGGTACAGCTACTTCTTTTGGTAGAAAACTTAAAAGATGGTCGGATGTGAAATCTCCATTAGTTAACAAAATAAATGAAGTATTTGCCAATGGAGGTACAGGAGGAAATGTTTCCCCTACTGTTATTATTACAGCACCAGCAAATAATTCTACTTTTGCCGAAGGCGCAACAATAGCTATAACGGCTAATGCATCTGATAGTGATGGAACGATCTCTAAAGTTGAATTCTATAATGGTAGTACAAAATTAGGAGAAGACACAACATCACCATACGAATATTCGTGGTCGAGTGTTCCTGCAGGTAACTATACAATAACGGCCAAAGCAACAGATAATGGTAATGCCACCACGACTTCTTCTGCCGTTTCAGTATCAGTTGGTAATAGTACAAATACGCCACCAACGGTAAATATTACTTCTCCAAATAATAATGATTCTTTTACAGCTGGAGTGTCAATAGCTATAACAGCTAGTGCATCAGATAGTGATGGAACGATCTCTAAAGTCGAGTTTTATAACGGAACCACAAAATTAGGAGAAGATACCAGCAGCCCTTATGGGTATACAATTTCTAATGCATTAGCAGGTGATTATACATTAACTGCCAAAGCAACAGATAATGAGAATGCAACGACAACTTCTACTACTATTTCTATAACAGTTACTAGTGATACAGGTGGATGTACCAATATACCACAATATACTGCGGGTACTTCATATAGCAAAGATCAGGAAGTACAAAACGAAGGCGGAAAATTTAAATGTAATGTTCCGGGATGGTGTTCTTCTGCAGCAGCTTGGGCATATGCGCCTGGTACAGGAGCTCATTGGCAAGATGCATGGTCAAAAACAGGTGATTGTGGTGGCGGTACTCCTAATGCGAGTCCTACAGTAAGTATTACTTCACCAAGCGATAATAGCTCATTTCAAGAAGGAGCGTCTGTAACAATAACTGCTAATGCAGCAGATGCAGATGGTACAGTATCCAAAGTTGAATTCTATAACGGTAGTACAAAACTAGGAGAAGATACTTCTAGCCCTTACGAATATGTTTGGCAAAATGTTTCTGCAGGAAATTATGTGCTAACTACCAAAGCAACCGATAACCAAGGAGCATCGACCACATCTTCTGTAATAAACATTACAGTTAATGGGGTTAATAACACTCCTCCAACGGTTGCAATTACTTCTCCAAATAATAATGATTCTTTTGCTGAAGGGACTTCAATCTCTGTTACGGCAAATGCTTCTGATAGTGATGGAACTATTTCTAAAGTTGAATTTTATAATGGAGCTACAAAACTGGGAGAAGATACTAGTAGTCCTTATGCATATACAATTTCTAACGCATCTGTAGGAAATTATACGTTGACTGCCAAGGCTACTGATAATGGTGGAGCTACTTCAACTTCTTCTGCGATATCAATTTCGGTAACTGCAGTTGGAAATGGTAATTGTGGAGGATTACCACAATATACTGCGGGTACTTCATATAGCAAAGATCAGGAAGTACAAAATGAAGGCGAAAAGTTTAAATGTAATGTTCCAGGATGGTGCTCTTCAGCAGCAGGATGGGCTTATGCACCTGGTACAGGAGCTCATTGGCAATTAGCTTGGTCTAAAACAGGAGACTGTACAGTAAGAAATTCTGCGGTTAGCGTATTTCCGAATCCTACTGAAAATGGTATCATAAATGTGATGATAAATTCTGGAAAGTCTAACTCTAAATTTAGATTTGAAGTACATTCCCTTAGTGGAACTAAATTATTAGATTTTGAAAATAATGTGATGAATGGGAAGAATGGTAAGACATTTAATATTAGTTCTCTAAAAACTGGTTTGTACTTATATACGATTACTATAGGAAAAGAAAAGGAATATGGTAAGATGAAAGTATCAAATTAATTTAAAATAGTTTTTGTAACCATAAAAGGGTATTTCTTCTACTCTTTTATGGTTACTATTAAGAATCTTATTATATAAATTACGATTACAGATCTTTTGATGGGGTGAATAGAATACTATTTATCAACCCGTTGTGCGTATTGATGTTTTTGAATCTCAAAATTCGTCAATTCGAGTGCTTCTATATTTCGATATAACACTTAAATACCAGTAAAACCATGTTTAAAAAGAACACAAACTCAGTAAATTTTATTAGAATTAATTGCTCATGGCGGCAGTTAGTTTGTACGACCTTATTTCTAACAGTATTTCTATCTGTTTTCCCCCATGGCACAGTAACATATCCCCCAAGCCGTGTTTGGAATTGTTTTCAGGAAGATCCTGAAAGTCCAGATTCTGCAGCTTGTATTGCAGCAGTAGCCTCTCATGGCACACAGCCATTATATGATTGGAGTGAAATTAATCAAGCGAATGCTAATGGTAATCATCAGCAATATGTGATGGATGGAAATCTGGCTAGCGGTGGCAGGCCTGAAAAATATGGAGGCATGGATCAAGTTAGATCCGATTGGGTGTCGACAAAAGTTTCTCCAGGACCATTTACAGTAACTTGGACAAATCATGCTCCTCATGCAACTGCTTATTATGAAGTTTATATAACCAAAGCAAGCTGGACACCCGATCAGCCATTAACGTGGGATAGCCTTGAACGTTTAGTACGAACACCTCCAAGTGGAGCAGAAAGGATTGTTAATATTCCGGTAACACTTCCTGTTAGGACAGGTAAACATGTTATTTATAGTGTTTGGCAAAGATCAGACAGTCCAGAGGCATTTTATTCGACTAGTGACATCAATTTTGATGGAGGAGGTACTGATACACAGGCACCTTCTGTTCCTACTGGTCTAGGTGCATCAAATGCTACACAAACTACAGTAGATCTTGCCTGGAGTGCTGCTACCGATAATGTAGCTGTAACGGGATATGATATATACCAGGGAAATACTATTGTTGCTACCGCAACTGGTACTTCTCATCAAGTAACTGGATTAACAGCAAACACCTCGTATTCTTTTAGAATAAAAGCAAAGGATGCTGCAAATAATCAATCTGATTTTAGTAATACTACAACTACAACTACACTTCCTGATACCGGAGGAGGAAACTGTACAGGAATACCACAATATGTTGCAGGTACTTCATATAGTAAAGATCAGGAAGTACAAAACGAAGGAGAGAAATTTACATGTAATATTCCGGGATGGTGTTCTTCTGCTGCGGCTTGGGCATATGCACCTGGTACTGGCGCCCACTGGCAAGATGCATGGTCAAAAACAGGAGATTGTACCGGAGGTACTCCTAATATGAGTCCTACCGTAAGTATTACTTCTCCAAATAACAATAGTTCGTTTCAAGAAGGAGCATCTGTAACAATATCTGCTAATGCATCAGATGCAGATGGTACAGTATCTAAAGTTGAATTTTATAATGGTAATACAAAACTAGGAGAAGATGTTTCTAGTCCTTACGAATATGTTTGGCAAAATATCTCTGCAGGAAACTATGGAATAACTACCAAAGCAACCGATAACCAGGGAGCATCGACCACATCTTCTGTAATAAATATTACCGTTAATGGAGTTAATAATACTCCTCCAACAGTTACGATTACTTCGCCAAATAATAATGACTCTTTTAACGAAGGGACTTCAATCTCTGTTACTGCAAATGCTTCTGATAGTGATGGAACTATTACTAAAGTAGAGTTCTTTAATGGAGCCACAAAACTGGGAGAGGATACTAGTAGTCCTTATACATATACAATTTCTAACGCATCTGCAGGAAATTATACATTAACAGCTAAAGCTACTGATAATGGTGGAGCTACTTCAACTTCTTCTGCGAGATCAATTTCGGTGACTACAGTAGGAAGTGGTAATTGTGATGGATTACCACAATATGTTGCAGGAACTTCATATAGTAAAGATCAGGAGGTACAAAACGAAGGAGAGAAGTTTACATGTAATATTCCTGGGTGGTGTTCTTCTGCAGCAGCATGGGCATATGCACCAGGTACTGGAGCTCATTGGCAAGATGCTTGGTCAAAGACAGGTGATTGTGGAGGAGGAACAGGAGGTGCTCCTGTAGTAAATATCACATCTCCTTCAAATGGAGCAACATATACTGCTGGTAGTTCTGTTGTTGTTAATGCAACTGCAACCGATGACGGAACCGTTACTAAAGTAGAGTTCTTTAATGGTACTACAAAACTAGGAGAAGATACTACTAATCCGTATTCTTATACAATTACCAATGCACAATCTGGTAGCTATTCTTTAACTGCAGTAGCAACCGATAATGAGAATAATCAAACCACTTCTGATCCAGTTGTAATTAGAAGTAGTACAGGAGGAGGAAATAATAATTTACCAGGAAAAATATTGGTTGGGTACTGGCATAATTTTGATAATGGCTCTACTACTCCAAGACTGAGTGAAGTATCCAGAGATTGGGATGTGATTTGTGTTGCATTTGCAGAACCTAAAGCAGGAAGTACAGCCGATATGCAATTTAGTCCGTATAGTATTTATAATGGAAATACTCAGGCTTTTATAGATGATGTTGCTACTGTAAAGAGTAGAGGACAAAAGGTACTAATTTCTATCGGAGGAGCTAATGCAAGAGTAGAATTGAATAATGAAGCTGAAAAGAATTTATTTATAAGTTCTATGACCAATATTATCAATACATATGGCTTTAATGGATTGGATATAGATTTAGAAGGAAGCTCTCTTTCACTGGATAGCGGAGATTCTGATTTCAGGAATCCAACTACAGCAAAGATCAAAAATCTTATTGCTGCTACAAAAGCTATTAGAACCAATATAGGTGCAAATAGATTTATATTAAGTATGGCTCCGGAAACAGCGTATGTACAAGGAGCTTATGGAAATTATTCTGGAATTTTTGGAGCATATTTGCCTGTAATTCATGCATTACGTAATGAAATGGATTATATCCATGTTCAACATTATAATACAGGTTCTATGTTTGGTAGAGATGGGAAAATATACCAGCCAGCCACTGCAGATTTTCATGTGGCTATGGCAGAAATGTTAATTACTGGTTTCCCAGTTGCACAAACTGGACTTACATTTCCCGGACTTAGAGCAGATCAGGTTGCTATTGGATTACCTGCTACTACTCAAGCAGCAGGAAGCGGATATACTTCTGAAGCTGTTGTACAACAAGCACTGGATTATTTGATTAAAGGAACCTCTTATCCAGGAAGAACGTATACTACCAGTTCTACGTATCCTAGTTTTAGAGGTTTAATGACTTGGTCTATTAATTGGGATTTGGTAAATAATTCTACTTTTTCTTCAAGTCATAGGGCATATTTAGACGGATTAGGTGCCAGAGCTGCTAATGCACAAAATAGTATAGGAAAAGTATTTCCTAATCCTATTTCTGGAAATATAATTAATGTTGCCTTAGATAGCGCTATTTCTAAATCAGGTTCTGATTATTTCAGATTCCAGATATTTAACACTAATGGAATTGAAGTTTATAGTTTTGAAAATGACAGACTTCAAAGAGGAGAAAGTGTTAAGAGTTTTGATATCGGTGAACTAGAATCGGGAATGTATTTTTATACGATTTCAGTTTCCAAAAACAAGACAACAGGTAAAATAATTAGAGAGTAATTTATTTTAATTTTCTAAGTGTATTATTTAAAATGGAGTCCAGATATCTGGACTCCATTGTTTTTGACTTAATTTTCTTAAAAAGGATTTACTCAATTCTACTGTAGTTTTCGGCAAGTGTATATTGCCCGTTTTTATCGATATTAATTTGTTGATAAGAGTTAGAATCCATCATTAGTTCAAATCTAAAAACTTGAATAGTGTCTACGATTTTCATCATTGGCCCCGAAGCATATTCTAAGCGTTCTTCGAGCACACCATCTTTAATTGAGTAGGTGCCATAACCAAACCATTCGTTATTGTCTTTTGGATCAAAGCGGGTCCACATCACTTTTTCTTTGCTATACATTTTTACCTGGCGATATCCATTTTGATTTAAAATAGTATCACTTATTTGGTTATCTTCATAAAGAAATTGATGTTTAAGTTCCCAAACACCTTCAAGGTTATAAGGCTCAATATCGGTAGTTTTATTCTGCCGTGTAACAGTAGAAAAAAAGCACACCCCTAATAGAATCAGTACTAAGGTTTTCATGATTGAGAGGTTTAAAGTGAGTATCTTATTAAGTTACGAAAAAAAGGCGAGATAAAAAGAACTTGATTTGCTTTTGTAGTGTTGTTAAAATATTGATTTTAAGTAATCTATATATGATCAGGTAGTTGGTTTTATTTCTTTCGATATTTATGAAATACATTGGTTTTCCAAAGAAATTGACGTTTCTTTTTAGGAAAGAATAGTTTTGTAATTATTGTTTTTCTTACTTGTATTATGTATTCGGTTTATTCAAATCTTTAATTTCTGAATGAGAATATAGATTCAAATTATTATTTTTAAGACCTGAATTGAATATCCTAAAGAAATATCAGGCTATGATTCGGCGTGGAGGAGCTGAGGTAAAACATGTAAACAAATCCATTATGAAAGGATTTTAGATTCAACTCCTGCCAACGCCGAGATTATAGCCATATTTTAGTCTAATATCAATTCCATTTGGATATTACATCGCTCGTATGGAGTTGAGTGCCCCGCTACTTTATTAAACCCTAGTTTGTGATACAGGTTAATTGCAGGCTTTAGTACGGTATTACTTTCTAAATATATTTTTTGCGCATTTAATGATTGTGCTTTTTTAATTATAGCTTTTCCTAATAACCAACCTATACCTTTACCTTTTGCTTGTGGAGAAACAGCCATTTTGGCAAGCTCAAAATCGTAATGAGGATCATCCATTTTTATCAAGGCACATACACCAACAGGTTCTTTCTCGTATAATGCAACTAATATTTTACCCCCTTTATCCAAAATGTATTCTTTTGGCTGGTCCAGAGATTTACGATCCGTTTCTTCCATCTTAAAAAAGGTAGTGATCCATTCTTCATTGAGGTTCTTGAATGGGATTCTATATTTGTCTTCGTAAGGAACGATTTCAACTTTTTTTATTTCTCTAAGTTTCTTTTCTTCTTTTACGCGGTGAAACATTGATTTTTGATCCAAAAGAAATTCAAACTCTTCAATAGCATGCCACATATTGTGTCTGCTTTGATTTAAGGTAACTTCTACAGCTTTTTGTACATCGGTATATTGATCTTTAATATGATTTGCTATCTGCCGTCCTTTGGGAGCCAGTTCGATATTATTTTTTCTCCCGTCGTTTTTATCTTTCTTTTCGCATAAAATTTGTGCTTTAACCATTTCCCGAACAATTTTGCTTACAGAGGGATGAGAGTGACCAATTTCATTGGCTATTGCAGTAATAGATTTCTCACTATTCTGAGATAGAACATAAAACACAGGAAACCATTTTGGCTTTAAATCCACATCATACATTTCATAAATTTTCGTAGCATCTTCTGTCATCTTTTCGCTTAACATTCTAAGCCTGGTGCCAATTGCTATTATACCAATATTGTCAAAAAAATTCATTTGCATAATTAATTACGTAATCAGTTACGTAAATATAATAATTTACTTTCTTTTTTCAAAATGAATTCATTTTTCCGAAGATATTGTGATAGGGGTAAAGGACTACAAAGCAATTTGAAACCTTATATTTTGTTTGTAGTTTATGTGTTGGATTATTTCATAAAAGAACCCGGTCACATACATGAACCGGGTCTCTCTTTATAAAACAGTAATGTTTTTTACTTTTTGGATCCGTTTTTCATGTTTTCTTTAACAAGTCCATAGAACTCATCAAATTTTGGATCAATTATAATTCTGGTAGCAGTTTCTATACTTTGCGAACCATATTCGCTTTTTCCCAGAACATCCATTCTTTTTGGGTCCACTTTAAAATCATTTTGTAGAGTCCTTACTACCGATGCAGCTTGCTTTGTACTAAGATCCCAATTATCGCTAATACTTTTGTCTTTAAAATTAATTGCATTGCTATTTCCCTCGACAATGATTTTTAAATCGGGTTTCGCATTTAAAGCATTTGCTATTTTTTCCAAGACACCTTTTGCTTTATCTTCAATAACACAATTATTATCATCTTCACCAAACAGTAATGTATTGGCCAAAGTAATTAACACAGCGCCATTTTGTACGGCAATATTAGCATCACTACCAAGTGTATTTTTTAAAACTGTTAACGTTGCCAGTTTGGTAGAATCGGTTTTACCAATAGCATCGTTTATAGCCTTAATCTGTTTATCTTTTTCCTGAAGACTTTCAAGAGAAGTTTCTAAGTTTTTAGCTTTCTGATTAGATAATTGGGTAAAACTACTCATATTGGTCAAAAGAGAAGCATTGGTCTCTTTTAGATCTTTTACTTGTATCTCCATTGTTTCAACCTGAGTTAATGTTGCTTTTTCTTTTTTACGAGAATCATTTAACTCAGCTTCGGTAGTTTTTAATTCCTTTCTTAGCTTATTTATTTCTTCAAGAAGGTCCTTTTTTTTCTGTGCATGAATAGACAAAGTCGAAATAGACAATACACAAACAAATAAAATAATTTTTTTCATCGATCTTTAATATGATTTGTTGCAATTGCTAAAGTAAAACATTTTTATAAATAACATGGCAACTGGTCGTTATGACTTTTCTAATAGTTGCTTTGCATTTTTAATACTAGAATTGATTTGGTCCTTTAATAAATTTACTTTAACTTCTTCTTCCTTAAGCAGTTTTATTTGTGAAGATACTTTTTCAGGATCTGTTTTGCTGCCTTCTTCTTCATGAGGAAATTTATCACTAAAATCACTCATCCAGGTCATCATAAAATCATAGGCATCTTTTACTTCTTGTTGTGCTTGTGCATATGATTTCCCTTGAGCAGTGGTGTCAATTTTAGTTTCTAGATCTTTTATAAGGCTACTCATTTCGCCCATTTTTGGCATAACTTCATCATGCACGTCAATTACTTTTTGCATGAGAACATCAAATTCTTGTTCTTCTTTAGAAAGTTGATTACAGGATATAAATACTAATAGTAGTAGTGAAGTTGTGTATAAAAATGATAATTTCATAATTGTAATTTTTTAAGTTTTTGTTTTGTTGCTAGTCTAAACGTTTCAAAGATATTGTTTTTCCTTTTTCTTATGAAGTTTAGCCGCTTTGTATTGCTGTCCGATTTTATTCATTTTATGCATTTGCATAATAATCAAAAGGAGGCAAAATGAAATTGCTGTAATTAGAATGAAAGTTAACATATACATTAGATTAAGACTTTTTGATTTTATTTCTTAGATATTCTGTGCTAATGATCAAAAGAAGACTTATTCCGAATAGAGGAAATACAATGGCCAAAATTCCTATCGATATTATGATTCCATACCCGATTTTGAAGGTTACAGGTACTTTTGGGACTCCCCAATTTCCTTTACGTTTTCGTAATATATAAGAAACCAATGCCGAGATGCTCATTATAGTTAATGCTATCGCAGTTAGTAACATCAACCACCAGCTCCAGGCTCCAAACTCTCCTTGATGAAATGCCATAACCCACATTCGACCACGCATTAAAACCCCTACGTCATCCCAATTATTAGATAGAATTTGCTTGCCAGAATATTGATCAAAATGAACCTTTTTTTGAGTATTCAGATCCGATGGATTTGTATTAGACACGCTAAAAACACTTTTAGGGTCTTTTGGAAAATGAACGAATATTGTTCCAGGAAGGTGTAGTGCCTCTGCTTTGGCTGCCATCTGATCTAATGTTAACGCATCTCCTTTATCTTTTGATTGTAATTGATGTCCTTTCCATGTAATTGGGTAGCCTGTATTGGTTATTTTCTGAAGATTTTTAAAATTTTCACCAACTACATCTGTCCAGGGAAAACCACCGGCCAGAATAAGGAGTAATAATCCAGAAATCCAAAATCCTGTAATTGCATGTATATCTCTATAAAATGTTCTCTTTCCCTCGTTTGTTCTGGGTATAAAAACACCTTTTATTTTGCGACCGCGATCGGGCCACCAAACGTATAATCCGGTGAGTATTAGAACCACCATCCAACTAGCAATAAGTTCAACGATTTTGGTTCCAAATTTACCCACGAGCAATTCACCGTGCAGTTTTCTGATTTTAAACATGTTAGTGTCTCTGGTGATGATTTCTCCAGAAACATCTCCCGAATATGGATTTACATACAAACTGCTTTTACCACCAAAACGTCCTGATATAAACTCAGTGGCCTGGTTCGCAGTAGAAGTTAGAACCATTGTATTGGGTTTCTTTATAGCATTTTTGTTTGCGATTTCCCACTGTTTTTGAAGAGAAATAGGAGCCCCTTGTACAACGACTTCTTTAATGTCTTTATGTTTCGAAGCTTCATAATCTGCTTTAAATAAATATATTCCTCCAGTTATAGAAAGTATAATGATAAACGGAAGAGATATTAATCCAGCAATGAAGTGCCATTTCCAAAGCCATTGATTTAATTTTTGATTTTTTTTCATTTCTTAACTAAATTTAGTCCTCGCAGGTTTTTAAAATCTGCGAGGACTGGTTATTAGAAGGTATACTTCACTCCAAGGTGAAAAGCTCTTGGATTCCCAATCGTAAAACTATTTTCTCCTCTAAATCTATTAAATGAGGCTCTGGCTGCATACAACTCATCAAAAACATTAAGTGCATGACCCCATATTTCGAAACTTTTATAATGAATGGTAGCTCTAAGGTTAAAAACAGAATGTCCATCATAGGTTGCAGTATCAAAAGTGCCATCTTCGTTGTCTATCTGATTTTCAAAACTGGTATTGTATTTACCTACCAATTCGTGTTCTGCCGTTATACTAAATCCAAAATTGTTTTTGTAATTCTTACGATAGGTAATTAAAGAAGTTCCCAATAGATTGGGAGCTGTTTCTCTGTCGGTATCAGAATAGTCAATTCCTCTATCATAAAACTCTACATAACGATGCTGTGCATAACTACCATTATGAGTTATCGATAACCCTTCTATAGGGATCCAGGTTATACCGTACTCAATACCATATGATTGGGTTTTACCAGCATTGGTGCTAAAAAAGTTATCATCCTGATCTCTTAAGGTGATTAAGGTGTTTTGCCCTTCGAGAAGATAAATAGCAGCATCTAATTTTAATTTTGAAGGAATAGTAAAATAACCTCCAAGTTCGTAATTATGATAACGACTTGGTTTTATACCTAATAGTTCATTTCGATTGCGATACAATGTAGAAACCTGAGGAGGTGCAAATCCTTGTGAATAGTTTGCATACACCCCGGTTTTTGTATTAAAGTTATAATTGACACCTAACTTTGGAGTTAGATTATTAAAATTATCGACAGCATCATTTACGCCTACGGTTTCGACTTGATTGTCATAATCGTATTCAAAACCATCATAACGTAGTGCTGCAGTAACTTTTAAGGCTTCTACAGGTGATATCTCATATTGAAAAAAACCTGCATAATTAAAGATGTTAGCTTTATAATTAAGGATAAAATCTCTAGAATTAACAGCATACTCCAAGTTTCTTCCTGTTTCGGGATCCACAACGACTTGTATGGTCTCTGCTACATAATCTTGTGGTGAGTAATCTGCAGTAGTACCAATGATTAATGAAGAATTGGCAAAGTTGAAATCTAACTTATGCTGAATTAACCCTACAAAGCTTTTAAACTGATTAGAGTTTACTTCTCCCGAGCCTAATCCTGTTAATTGCCCCTGATTTCTAAATTGACGTATTCTATAGGAAGGAATTTGATCCATTCGATTATTTCTAACCATAAAATTGAATGAAGTCTTACTAGTATTGCTCCAAAATTTGTCTAGTGTAGCTCTGACTCTAAATGTAATTGCTTCTCTTTCAGTAAACGTTTGATCACTTTCATAATTTCCTTCATTGTAATCGGTTTCACTTAGAGAACCAGACATGTCAGATCGATAATCTACAAGATCAAAAACAGTTGTCCATCTCGCAGTTTCGGTAATATCATACACTGTTTTAAAAGTAACAGCCAACTTTTCATAATCGCTATGCTCTATAGGACCATCTTTTCGATTTACATGGTGGCTACCCAAATAAAAACCGAAGTTTTCACTGGTTTGATCAGAAATTTCAAACTCATATCGTGTTAGCCCTAAGTCATTAATTTGAAAACCAATACCGCCACTAAGTTTTTCTGTTGGGTTTTTGGTAATAAAATTAAAACTACCTCCGATAGCTTCGCTACCATAAATACTTGAAGCAGGACCTTTTAATACTTCAACACGACCAAAAGAGGTATTGTTCATCTCTAATAATGCGTTATGATTAAATACCGAAGTAGGTCGAATTTGCATACCATCTTCCAGATATAAGAACAACGCTTTTGTAGAAATAGGAGTACGAACAGCCATAAAATGTTGTTCATTACTTGCTGATCGTGAAGTAGACATAAATACTCCAGGCACCTGATTTACCAATTGATCGATGCCGAAGGCTTTGGTTTCGGCAATTGCCTGTGTATGTATTGAAGCAATAGATCCCGGTACTTCAGAACGTTTTTGAATTTCTCTACTGGCAGAGGTTACCAAAACTTCTTCTAAGGCTACATTATCTTCTGCTAATCTAATGGTATTAAATACATTTGTTAAATTTACTTTTTTGGGGATATATCCCAGAAAACTAATAGTGACTTCTGTAGAGTTTTCTAATGTAATTTTAAAAACTCCTTCCGAGTTACTCATTACTCCATTAGTGGAACTATTAGATTCAATAATAGTTGCCCCTGATAATGGATTGTTAGTATGATCTACTATTTTTCCTTTATATGATTGTTGTGTATAGCCGTATACTCCTAAACATAGGGTAACTGCATAAACTAATATGTTTTTCATTGTATATAATGAGTTGCAATGACGATTCTTTCCTAATTATTAGGATACCATTAAAAACACCACGCTTTTAGGCGTAGTAAGTCGAAAACAAATAGTCTGAACTCAAAAACCTTTTCATACAGAACCAAACAAAGAGCCTAACTTTTTCTTTGTCGAGGTACATAGGTCGATGATTTTTGAATTTTACTATGTGTTTATTCAACTAAAAATCTTAGTACTGATACCAGAAAGTATCGTCTTTTAAATATTAAAAAATGTTGAATTTTTTGTAATAGTAATGTTTGAATAAGAACAAACGATCTATTCAAAAATTAAATTCAAAATATGGTATGTAATTAAGAAAAGATATACTCGGGAGGGTGGTCAATATCTTTGGAAATCGTTTTTAGATAACAGTTTTTTAATTTCCAGTTCTGAGTATGTTCAGCAACAAACGGACTTGTGTTTTTTATTTGTATTGTGTTTTCCTGAAAAAATAACGGAATAAAAGCTTCCGTTATAATAGTAATGTCAGAATTTTCTTTTGATGATTGTGTTTTTGCCTTCATTTGACTCATCAAATAACATTTACCATTACAATTAAGACGAGGGCGTTCTTTATTTACACAATATTTTTCTACAATAATATCGATATTAAGTTGGTAGTAGAGTACAGTACTGATTTCCATAGCGGGGCGTATGGCAAAAGAAAAAAATAACAATATGGAGAATAGAATTCTCATCAGTATGCATAAAATTTCGTGCAAAAATACAAATTTGGATGGTTCTTTTATTCTAAAAAACAAATAAGCTGTTCTAAGCTCGTAAAATAAATGTTTTTCTTTGATCGAACTTCTCCTGATTATAAGCTTGTTTGATTTATGAAATACTATTTGCGCTATTAAAAAAGATAAACGATCAAATTAAGGTTAACATTAAATCAACTTTGGATAATATACTATTGATAATCATTTTTTAAATCAACTAATTTTATATCAACTAAGAAACACAAACTTTAAAACAATGAAAAACAATCAACTACATTCGTTTTCGGAACATAAGAACGAAATTATTCCTACACTTCAAGGTGTTTATGAAGATACTGGCTCAGCATAATTGTTTGGGCGTGATTTATTTTTAAACACACACACACTTTGGTTTTTGCATATAACAAAAAGGCAAAGATACATCTAGTAAACGGTAAATAGCATATCCGTTTATATTAGAGGTAGAAAGACTACTGATTTATGGTGTTGTATTATCTATAAACGACCTCATAAAGGGCTTATCATTTATTTTCGAGTATAAAGAATATCCTTTACTCTCGAGAAATACTTATTTATTTAAAACTTAACTTATATATCCTGATCGATAAACCTATATAAAAGATCGAGGGATATTTTATTTACACAAATCTTATGAAATCTTTACAGTATTCTCTATTTGAGAAAAAAACAATGTGGCTACTTTTTGGCCTTATAATGATAATCCAATTATCATTTGCTCAACACCACAAACCGATACCCAAGTCGTCAAATCATTCATCTGATCATTGCTCGAGAGTTTCGCATGAAAATGACGGCCATATTCCTAGTGTTAAAGCCAAAGACAATACTTTTGGAATCGCTAAAAAAGCAGCATGCCAATATAGTACCAATGCAGAATGGGGGAGTTTGTCTACTTCTGCACTAATTAGTGCTATGAGACAAACTCATGATTATGATTGTTACAGGGATTTATTTGACTATAGTTCCTATTCAGCTAGTATTTTTTCTAATGCCAAAGTAAAAGCTGTAGCTAATGAAGTAAGAGGTCTGGCATCCTCTTATAATGGAACCAATAGTACAGGGATATATGGATTAACAATTTACCTGCATATTGCTATTTATCTGGATTTTAATCAAACGTCGATTGATTTAACACCAGATACTTATAGTACAATACATGAGGCAATCGCCGGTTTGGGAAGTAACTCGTCACTTCTTAAGCATAGTGTATATGCTATGGATGTATTACAGGAAATACTTATAGTGGCAGGAGATTTAAAATCACGTCATAAAGCAGCTTCTATTAATCTTTTTGAAAGAGTGTTACGAGATTTTGCGGTTAACGAAACCTGGAAATCTATTACAGATCCAGATATAGAAAAAGCGTATACTAAAGGGATGAATACGGTTTATAATGCTTTTTACAATAGTGTAACTGATGATTTTGTAAACGGACTGGTTAGTGACAAACAATCTATTGACCTGTTAGGAAAGGCAGCAGTGAATAGTGCATTAATTAATAAAGGAGGAGATTTTCAATATTTATGGCAAAATGCGACCGGTGCATTGGCTATACTAGCAAAATCAGATAAACTTATTGGAGATATACAGGGGCACCTGGCTGCTATAACCAATTATTTCCCCAAATTATCTCCTAGTTGGGCAAAGGCAAAAATGGCTTTGAATCAATATGGAGATTGTAGTGCGTATAACCTTTGTCAACATCCATTATCTATACGGCAAGAAGTAGAAGAGTATTTGTTTCCAAAGACAGTATCTTATGATGATGATAAAATGATCATTCGTACTCCTCTTAGTGATGAAAAAATACAAAATCTGTATCATGCTGCTAAACAAGTACAAAGTCAGTTTTTTAGATTGGTACAAACAGATGAACCGGTTGCAGGAGATACCAATACTACCATTAACATGATTGTTTTTGGATCTAAACAACAATACGATGATTATGCGCCATTGTTATTTGGGATTCGTACCGATAACGGAGGAATGTATCTAGAAGGGATTGCGACTTTTTATACCTGGGATCGAACTGTGGGAGTAGAAAGCTCGTTATCTCTGGAATCGTTATTTAGACATGAATATTGTCATTATCTGCAAGGTAGATATTTGGTACCAGGTAATTGGGGATCATCAGATATATATAACAATAGTAGATTAGTTTGGTATGAAGAAGGTATGGCCGATTTTTTTGCTGGATCTACAGATACCAATGGAGTACAAATGTTAGCACAAAATACCAGAGCTATTATCAATAAAGGGTCGGGTTGGCCTTCTCTTAATACTGTTTTTAACTCGAGCTATACGAGTGGAAATTTTTATCATTACACCTACGGAAACGCGGCCTGGTACAATTGGTATCTTAACAATTTTGACTATTTAAAACGTTTTTTTGAGTATACTCGAAATAATGACATTTCTGGATTTGATAATTTTGTAAGTGAACTTAGAAATAATGGAGAAACTTCGTATAATAATTTCTTAAATAAGGTAAAAAATGAAGAAGTTACAGGATGGCAACCAACGACCAACTGGTCTGATGATAATCAAATTAGTATAGGAAACCCTTCTGCAATTCAAAATGAAATAGGAAACCTACCCAATACCAGTAATATTTCGGTTGCGATGGATGCCGAAAAATCGTATAGACGTTTTAAAATAGAAGGTAAAATAACGGGGTCTGGTGCAGGAGCAGCTCCTAAAGATATTGCTAAACAGCTAGACAATGTTATATTGAAGCTAAGAGAAAATGAACTTGTAAATAATTTTAAATATACTGTAGGGTATTTTAAAAATTTAAATTCATCAGGTAGCCGTTCTGCCGATTTTATAATCACAGGGCCACTTAAGGATGCCGATATTAGTGATAATCCGGTAGCAGAGTTTTCGGCTACAAATGTGACTACTATTGCAGGAGGGAAAATAGATTTTGTAAACGAATCTACGGGGCATATTACAGGTCTTGACTGGTCTTTTCCTTCTGGATCTCCTTCTAGTGTAACCGATCAACAAACGCCACAGATAACATATAATTCTCCAGGAGAGTATAATGTTACTTTAACGGCAAAAGGAACTGCAGGAAGCAGTGATACAAAGACGATTCAGAATTATATTAAAGTATACCCTTCTGGTACGAATACATATTGTAGCGCCACCAATAAAGAAGGAGGAGATGATGTACATATCACTAAAATTCAATTAGGTGATTTTGAGAATACTTCGGGATATACAACATCTTATGTAGATTATACCTCGTTGGCAGCAATAATACGAACCAATCAAAGTACTACATTAGATATTACAGTACAAAACGAACATTGGAGTTATAATGCATTAGGAGTGTGGATTGATTGGAATCAAGATGGAGATTTTGTAGATGCTGGAGAAGAAGTCTTTCATAAATATGCTGCGGGACCATATAATCAACAAATCACTCCTCCGTCTGGTGCAAAATTAGGCACAACCCGAATGAGGGTACGAATGAGTTATGGAGCAGAAGATAATATAACTCCTTGCGGAACGCAAAACAGTATTGGAGAAATTGAAGATTATTCAATTATAGTAACAAATGATCCAGCTCCTGTTAATACTCCTCCTACAATAACATTACTGAAACCTTCTAACGGACAGAATTTTGTTCAAAAAGAAAATATAGCTGTAGAAACTGTTATAAAAGATGATGAAAAAGTCGAAAAAGCAGAATTAAAAGTAGATGGAGAATTAATTTCTACAGATTATGTAGCTCCTTATCAATGGACTCATATCAATAAATTAAATTTTCTGTCTCCGGGACAACATGAATTAACGATCACAGCATATGATAATGATGGTGCAACAGATTCTAAATCGGTAACGATAAATATAGAAAAAGCTCCGATAACCTTTTGTGACGCATCTAATGAAGATAGTAAGTTACACATTACTCAGGTGATTTTTGGTGATATCAATAATAGTACAGCTCATAATCCCTATTCGGATCATACCAATTTATCTACAGTTGTTCAAAAAGGGGAGCAAATTGCATTAACAATAAAGACTATAAATGAACATTGGTCATATAATGCAATTGGGGCTTGGATCGATTGGAATCAGGATGGGGATTTTATAGATACAGATGAAGAAGTATTTTCTCTTTACGGCCCTGGACCCTATAATGGTACAGTAACGGTGCCTTCTTCTGCCTTAACAGGGACTCCATTACGAATGAGAGTGCGAATGGGGTATGGATCTAAAGATAAAATAAACCCTTGCGGAAATGATACGTATTTGGGTGAAGTAGAAGATTATACGGTGTATGTTGGAAATAGCACAGCACCCACTTGTAATGATGGTATCCAAAATGGAGATGAAACCGGTGTAGATTGTGGGGGTTCATGTACTCCTTGCCAGACAACACCTACCTGTAATGATGGTATTCAAAACGGAGATGAAACTGGTGTAGATTGTGGTGGTTCATGTACTCCTTGTGCTACTTTGACTTACTGTGCGGCTAATGGTAATGACCCATCTGCAGAACATATTGGTCGAGTTCAATTAGGAGCTATTGATAAAATTTCTGCAGCAGGAAGTGGAGGGTATAATGATTTTACTTCTGTATCTACAGCCTTGTCTAAAGGAACTGCACATACTATCACTATAACACCAAAATGGGCCAGTACAGTTTACTCTGAAGCGTATAGCGTATGGATTGATTATAATCAGGATGGGGATTTTGAAGACCCTAATGAACAAGTTTGGAGCAAAGCGGCATCAAAAGATACTTCTGTGAGTGGAAGTTTCACAATTCCTGATGGTGCAAAAAATGGAAATACCAGAATGAGAGTATCAATGAGATACAATGCAGCCCCATCACCATGTGGTTCCTTTGATTACGGAGAAGTTGAGGATTATACCATCTCTATAGGAACAGGTTCTACTCCTACTTGTAATGATGGTATCCAGAATGGAGATGAAACCGGAGTAGATTGTGGTGGTTCATGTACTCCTTGTACTACAGATACAGGAGTGGTCTATGTAGATATTAATGATATAACCGTTACCTCATCAAATACCTGGGAATTTTTTAGAATAGAAACTGGAGATAATAAAGATTATGGTGCCTGGTACACTAGTAATTCTGTGAGATTGGTTACTTATGATAAAGACCTTGTTTGTGTAGGTGCTAGTAAAAATGTGACATTAATAGGTGAGGGGGTAGGAATTGATAGTGCCAGTAATTTTAGAGCAGAATCTAATAGCTACATTATAAGTTCTTCAGATTATACCGATTGGAAGGGAAAATCTGGCTTTGTAGGGTTTACTTTTAAAATTAGCGGTAATACACATTATGGGTGGTTTCATATATCTGTAGCTAATGATGGCTTATCTTACACTATTTTGGATTATGCATATCAGACGAATCCAAATCAGACGATTACTACCAAAGTAATGGGAGTTAAAAATCGTAATGAGTATAGCTTAGGTAAAACCATCACTATTTCTCCTAATCCATTTACCGAGAATTTTGTGATCAATACATCAACATTGGATAAGAGGGATTTAGTAGTAAAAGTTTATGACCTACAAGGAAAATTGTTGATCGATAAAAAATATGGAAAAAATCCTGGACAAATAACTCTGGGTGAACAGATCAAAATGTCTGGAAGTTATTTTGTGAAAATAATGACAGATACAAAAATAGAAACATTACAAATCCTTAAATATTAGTTTAAGGTATAAATTAGGTTTGTTATTATAAAAGGCTGTCTGAAAAGGCAGCCTTTATTATAAGCTATATAGATATTAAACTTAAAAATGAAGTTTCATACCTTCATGAGAGGCTATAAATCCTAGTTTCTCATAAAATCGTATGGATTCGGGGCGCTTTTTATCTGTAGTAAGTTGTAGTACATGTGCTTTTTTTTGTTTTGCTCGCGCTATAGCCCACTCAAACATTTGTTGCCCTATTCCTTTACCTCTTTGATCTTCTCGAATTCGTACAGCCTCAATTTGTGCTCGTATTCCTCCTTGATACGTTAAGTATTGTATGAAAGATAATTGTAAGGTGCCAATAATTTCAAAATCATTATTCTCTACTACGATCAATTCCTGGTTTGGATCAGCATTAATAGCTGTAAAGGCTTCAAAATATTCTTTTGGGAGAGGAATTTGATAGTTTTCCCTGGTTTTTCCTAGTTCATCATTAGCAATCATTTGTACGATTAAAGGAACATCTTGTTGGGTTGCTTTTCTAAAATTCATAGTATGTGTATATGCTGAACACTCTGGCTCATATAATTATCCTTTTATAAAAGTAATACTATCTTATATTTTGGAAGTAAAACCTGTATTGTTTTTGAATAGATACTCTTGAAGATTTATAGTTTGCCCTTCACCAAATTCTATGATTCTATCATCATTCCATTTATATAGCTCTTCAATAGGTTCCTTAAATAGTGAGAATGATGTATGGTGTACAGGTAAAATAATAGTTGGTTTGGTGATTGTTACGGTATCTTTTAGAAGATTAGCAGTATATGAAAAAGGACCACCAAATTTATCTAAGCCGCCTCCACCCATATTAGGGATCAAGATATCTGCATTACGTCCTTTAATATGTTTTTTCATTTTAGAATGATTAATAGTGTCTCCTGTTACATAAATCTCTAACGATAGACCATCTTTCCTGATTTTTATCCAATAACCGTTTACTCCTCCACATAATATAGATGATATATAGTTAGATCCATGAACACAAGTTATTGCTTCAATTTCAATCTCATAACCTTTACTATCAGTATGTGTTTTATCTGCCCAGTTCATGAACGAAACATTTTCTAAAGACCTATTGGTAAACCAAGGCTTTATGTTTTTATGCGAATATACTTTTGAGCTCGACGATATTTTAGACATTCCCAATTCATCAATGTGATCTGAGTGATTATGAGTTAATAACCAAATATCAATATTCTCAAAATCCGAATTTACAAATTGAGGTTTTGTTCGTCTTTTAGCTTTAAAAAACTTCAAATCAATTATAGTATTTATGTCGCAAAGAATAGGGTCGCAAGCAATTTTTAGATCTCCAACTTTTAATATCCATGTCGAAGCGCCAATCCATTTAAAATCTATGTCTAAATTTTTCATATATTTACATTTTAAGTTACTTTAAGTAACCAAAAATAATTTAAAATACACTGATAAACAATAACTTACGGATTAGTAATTAAGTAACATTATGATAACTAATACTGATAAACAACAGGTTAGATTGAAGAAAAAAATTGAAAAATATTTTGTTTCTACTGCTCCATACTTAAAAGAAGGGTTTTGCCCGACAAAAAACCTGCTAGCAACTACCTTAGATAAGTGGAGCTTGTTATGTGTTTTTAATTTGGGGTATTATGAAGTTCTTAGGTTTAATGAATTAAAAAAAAATATAGATGGAATTTCCTCAAGAATGTTAGCCGTTACCTTGAAGAAATTAGAAGGATATGATATTGTAGAACGCAAAGTTTATCCAGAGATTCCTCCCAAAGTAGAATATTCTCTCACCAAATTTGGTTTTGAATTATCAGATAAAATCATTGACTTAAGTAATTGGTTTATGGATAATTCTAAATCTCTACGATAATTTATTTATTTTATTAAAAGAAACCTACTATTCCCAGATGTATTGCGATGAATAATTCTATGGATTGAATGATACTTATTATACTATTTATTAGTTTTTTTGAGCACAAATAATCAAGGTTTCCACTTTCATTGTTTTTCCATTAATTTCTTGTTCTGGTTCTTCTTTTTCAATATGTTCCGTAACTACGAAGTTATTATTGTGTAATAATTGGAAAACTTCTGATTTGTTAAACATATCAAACCCATATTTTACAAAGGGGTATGCTGCCATACTTGACTTTGGCCTTAAAGAAATGATCAGTTTTCCTTTAGGTTTTAAAACCCTTCTAATCTCCTTTAAAACACGTTTAGGGTCCTCCCAGAAATAAATAGTGTTAATGGTGAAAATTGTGTTAAACTCTGCGTCTTCACAAGGGATTTTATCAGCATTGGCTATAAAAAAATCAACCTTTTTCTCTTTTATTAGTTTTTCATTCAATGCGGTTGCCTTGCTCACCATTTCCTTAGAATAATCACAACCTTTATATTGAATTGTATTTTCTAGTTTAAAAATATCTTTCACAAAAAAACCATTTCCCATACCGATTTCTAATATAACATCATTTGCCTTTGGGTTCAATACATCAATGGTATGAAGGTTGATAAATTTATTACCGACATTCATCTTTTCTCCCATTTCTATTCCCCAATCTCCTTCGGGTTTTCGTAATTGTTGGGCTATGTTTTTGAGTTGTTCTTCTGTCATTTTTGGATTTAAAAAAAGAGGTATAACAATTTAATCTACTTCTTATCAGGATTACTACTTTTCTGATCACTACTATTTTTAAGCTCAATTAGTGTTAGTTGCGCTGCAGCACACAGTTTTTCTACACCATTTTTAATGATAAACACTTCAGATTTACAGATGGTTAATGTTCTTCCATTTTTTAATACGCTTGATTTTCCTATTAACAGTTCTCCGTCTCCGGGTGCCATTAAATTGATTTTAAACTCTACAGTTAGAACAGAGGAATTTTCTTCCATCAATGAAAATCCAGCATATCCAGCTGCATTATCGGCAATTGTACTAATGATGCCAGCATGAAAAAAACCATGTTGCTGTGTTAAACTCGAATGATAAGGTACATGAATCTCACAATATCCCGGTTGAACGTCTATCAATTGTGCATTGATTAGCTTCATGAACTGTTGACGTTCAAAGCTTTCTTTAACTTTTTTCTTATACGTATCTGATTTAGGCTCGAATTTCATTCTATGTGAAAAGTAACAAAATTATGCCTAATAAGAGACTAATTATCTAGAAAAATCAATTCGTAAGATCTTTGTTTGCTGTAGTGAATAATGGTAATGATATTTTATATTTTACGACCAGTAATCGAATTATAATGATTAACATGGCAGTAGAGATATATGTGATATTTTGATCCAAATCAAATGAATATAGTACCATAAAACAAACTCCACCAGCGATAGAAGCTGTAGCATATATTTCTTTTCTGAAGAGTACTGGTATTTCATTACATAAAATATCTCGTATTACACCTCCAAAACAACCTGTTGTAGCTCCCAGAGCAACCGAAACAATAGGCTCTAATCCTGCATTAATTCCTGTTTCGACCCCTATTATCGTAAAAACTCCCAATCCAATCGTGTCAAATAAAAAAATTGATCCTTTAAGATAATCGAGCTTATTTCTAAAAATGATAGAAAATACAGTAACTCCGCCTATCAAATACATGGTAGTCGTATTTTGCATCCAGGAAACTGGGGTATTACCTATAAGAATATCTCGAATAGTACCCCCACCAATAGAAGTGACAAATGCAATGATAAAAATCCCAAAGAGATCTAATTTTCGGTGCATTGCGCTTAATGAACCTGATATTACGAATGCAATGGTTCCTAAAATATCTAAGATATTAAAAATTGTCATCTCGTTTATTTTGTGGTTAAATGTAATATATCTTGTCTGATTTTAAAACATTAAAATTTTATGTTGTTTGAAAAGCGAGTAATTACCTAAACTCTTCACAAACTCAAATTACTCTTCACAAATCGTTTTATTGGTATGAAGTGTTAACTATTATTTTTATTAAACAAAACTTAAAACACGATAAAAATGAAAGAAAAATTACTTGCTCTAGTTCTATTTTTTATAGCATTAAATAATTACAGTCAAAGTATCAATTTTCCTGACTCTAACTTTAAAAATGATTTGATACATCATTCTCCTTCGATAGATACAAATAACGATGGAGAGATTGATGTTACAGAAGCACAAAATTATCATGGAGATCTTTTTATTGGTGGCGGACAGGATATATCTGATCTAAAAGGAATTGAATTTTTTGTAAATATATCCGGTCTGTTCATGAGAAGTAATTTAATAACCGAATTGGATCTAAGCAGTAACTTAAATATAAGAGTAGTTCAGGTAGATGATAATAGAATAAGTAAAATGAATTTAGGTAACAATATTGTTTTAGAAGCACTGTATTGTTCATTTAATGAGTTAGTCGATATAGATGTAAGTAAGTATCCTGTTTTAAGTTTAGTGGATTGTCGCAATAATCCAGATCTTAAAACATTGGATATAGCAAATGGAAATAATTACGGAAGTAACTTTTTTTGTTGGGCAGAAAACAATCCTAAACTAACCTGTATTAATATAGATCGAGGGTTTACACCTCCTACAAATTGGCATTGGAGAAAAGATGCAACGGCTGCTTATAGTGATATATGCGTACAAAGTAGCACAGGAGGATTGATAGATCTGGGGCCTCTTTCTGATGAGGTTCCAGAATCAGGTAAGAAAGTAAGTAATGATATCATCGTATATCCAAACCCGGCAAATAACTTTGTTAATATTCGATCTGAAGAAAAAATAAAGAAACTTACTTTGTATACGTTTGTTGGGGAGCAAGTTTTAGAGAAACAAAATACTCCTGAATTAGATATTTCTGAGATGAATAGAGGAATATATTGGCTTGTAATAGATACAAAAAGTAAAACATTAAGAAAAAAAATCATAAAAGAATAACATACTACATAGCTTATTTAAACTGTTTATTATGAAAATGAAAAACCACTTATACATATTAGTTTTGGTACTCAACCTTTCTTTTTTTAATCAGCTCTATGCGCAAGATCAAATGGTTCATTTATTAGAACCTTCGCGAGATGGGAAAAAGCAACAAATTTTGCAAATTGGAGAAAACAATGGGGAAAAGTTATTAGCAATGGCTTCTTGTAAACAATGTATACCAGCCGTTTATACTCATAATCCAGAGGCTAGTAAAGCATCGGGGAAAACTATTTATGGTACCTCGGGTATCTATGTGATACCTTATGATGATAATAGTTATGTATCTGTAGCTCCCAAAACGCCAGCGGTGGCTATAGGAGAAGGTATTTGGGAGACTTTTTTATACGCTAATTTTTTTAGCTCAGATAAGGCTAAAGTTGCTGGTATGACTAAAAATAAGGTAGAAGCTTGGGCGATAAACTTTTCAAAACAGATTATGACAGGAGGAGTTGGTGCACAAGCTGTGGATAGTGAAAGTAACCTTTATTATCCAGCTGCAAAAGAATTACACAATGCAGAGTCGTTTAATTCTGTTACTATAGACATTACAAAAGGAAAAGAGATACGTCTTAATTTCCCTAATGACCATGGTGAACGTTATAACTATATGGCAGAATTGAGTAAGGTTTTAGAAGTTGATATTTACGATGTTGGAGGTAATAGACGAGAGTATATGTTTGTAGAAAGTCCGCTTTCGGTTATATGGGCAAAATACAGTTCGGGAAATGATTTAGGGAAATCTACATGGGGTACCTATGAAAAATTCAACTATTTCCATAAAGATCAAAAAGCAATAAGAAACGTACTGGTTAGTAAAGAAATTCAGGATAAAATAGATGCAAAACTGGCAGATTGGTCATTAAAGGCAAAGGAATACACAGAAAAGACATATGCCGCAAAGGAAGCCGAAGCTATAAAAAACAGGCGTTTGCCTGCAAAAGGATTTAGCAACTCGGTATTAGAAAAACAAGCGACACTAGCAGCAAAATCCTGGGCAAATCAATATGGTTGGGAAGAAACTATTACCAAGGCATACTTTGCTGGTAACGACTGGAGTATTTACAGGAATACACTAACAGGCATGCAGCTTGGCAGACGAATATCGGGTGTTATTGTTATGAAACGTAAGGATGGTAAATGCAGTTTTCAGTATGCGACATTTGCGCAACAATATAATGGTAGTGGGTATCAAAAGGTTTTTACAGAAGGTATTGTTCGAGGACAGAATGTTTTAGAGTGTACCTATGTTAACTAAACTATATAAGACTTATAAACCCAAATTGTGATTCACAAACTGCTTTATGATCACTAATTCTAAACTACCTATTTTTGTTACATGAATGTAATTAAGGCAATACTGGTAGATGATGAGCAAAGAGCTAGAAATGTTTTATCTAATTTGATAAAGCGTTGTAATCTGAATATAGATATTCTTGCTCAGTGCAGTTGCCTTGAAGATGCTGTCGAAGAGATTAGAAAACTACAACCTGATGTTGTATTTTTAGATGTACAAATGCCTAACTATGCTGGATATGAGATCGCAAATTTCTTTGAAGAAATGAATTTTGATATCATTTTTGTAACTGCTTTTGATGAGTATGCTATAAAAGCTTTTGAGTTATCGGCTATAGATTACCTGGTAAAACCTATAGATAGAAAACGATTAATAGAAGCCGTAGAAAAACTACAAAGCAAAATAGAAAAACAAAAAAAGATAGAAGATTATCAAGTTTTACTAAACACCATAAAAGAAAAAGAGTTTAAACAAATTATACTTCCCGAATTAGGCAATAGACGTATTATCGCTATTAATACTATAATTGCTATTGAAGCAGATGGATCGTATAGCAAAATTTATACAACAGAAAACAAACCGGTAACTACGAGTAAGAATCTGAAATACTTTGAAAATCTATTACCCGAAGACACCTCTTTTTTTCGCTCTCACAGAACCTGGATGATAAATTTAAAGTATATTGAAGTTATTAATAAATCTAGCTTAACAATAACATTGGCACAAAATATAACTGCCAAAATATCAAGAACCCGTTTTAGTTCTTTTGAGAATACCATACGATAGACTTTATGAATATATTACTACAATTAATTAATCTTGGGATAACTGAAAATAGTACTCCATTAGAGATAAAACGTTCTAAAGTTCTTAATGTGAGCGTTCTAATTATATTGTTTAATGCACTGTTCTTTTTGTGTGTTGATACTATAACTCAGGATTTGACTTTCTATAGACTTATAGTTGTGATTACACAGGTATTAATTTACTGTGGAATATTGTACTTGCAAAAAATGAGGAAACTACTTCTTTCAAGAGGAGTTTTTATAACGGCGATAATGGCATTAATTTTTTTTAATGCTAACTATGCATTTCGAGGGTTTTATGGAGAGTATCAATATGTAATAATACCGATGCTATCTTTATTATTTTTTGACAAAAAACACATCAATTATACGGTACTGATACTTTCTATTATAGTGTTTTACCTCCCCAATTATTTTTATCACAATTACCCCGAAAAATATTTTGGTTACCTTAATTATGCATTTATTTTCATAGGAGTGTTTTTAATTGTAAATCTCTTTAAAAACCTAAACATAAAGAATGAACTAGCATTAAAAGAGAATAATAATAAATTACAGAAACAAAATAGTATTATAGAAACGCAAAAACTACTGTTAGAAAAGGCGTATTCAGAATTAGAAGTAAGCAAAAAGAATGAGTTGGCATTTTTACAGCTTAAGTCTTTAAAATCTCAAATGAACCCTCATTTTATCTTTAATTCGCTTAATTCTATTCAGGATTTAATTCTTCAACAAAATACAGATGCCTCTTATGATTATATCGTTTTATTCGCACAATTGGTTAGAAATACATTAAACTATTCTAATAAAGACTTTATTGCTATTGACAAAGAATTAGAATTTTTAGAAATATATCTTCAGTTAGAGAAATTAAGGTTCGAAGATGATTTTACATATACTATCGAACATACTAATACAGAAGGTTTGTCTGTTCCTTCACTAATCGTACAACCTTTTATAGAAAATGCTCTGATACATGGTTTACTACACAAAGCGGGTAAAAAGCAACTCACAATAGATTTTACATTTACCGATCATCTACTATGCACGGTTACCGATAATGGTATTGGTAGAAAAGAGGCAAAGAAAATTCAGGCGCGACAAGGGGGTAGCCATGAATCCTTTGCGTTAGAAGCTATACAACAGAGATTAGAAATCTTAAAAGAACAATATGGTAAAGCAGTAGGATACCAGGTATTTGATTTATATGATAATGGGTATGCTACAGGGACAAAAGTTGAAATCAGAATGCCTTTTCAGAAAAAATACTGATTAATAGGGATATTTGATTTTATAAAGGGATAAAGGATGATAAAAAGAATAACAGTCTGGTACAAAAAAATAATAGCTATTGGTATCCACGATGAATTTAGTGCGATACAAAATAAGCATACAAGACTGGTAAATATTTATATACTGATTGCTTTACATACCAGTATACTTTTTTATATAGGAGATTTAATTTTTATTCAAAAACCTCTAAGTTCGCATATCATAAGTTATATATCCCAATTTTATTTAATTTCTGTATTGATATGTAATAAGAAAGGTTTTTTTGGGTTCGCAAAAATGTTGTGGATTTTATATTTATTCATTTTTATAAATTTATCTACTATAATGGTTAACCCTGGGATTTATACAGAGTATTACTTCCTTCTAATTCCGGGAATTAGTTTATCGATTTATCAAAAAAAAACTTTACCAATAATATTTACATTGGTAAGTATAGCTTGTTTTTTTATTCCTTATTATTATCTTGATATATACTCTAAAGATCACCCGAACAGGATAAATGGTGTAGTGGTCATAATTTTATTTTATTGTATTTATGCAATAGTTAATTATTTTAAAAAACTTAATATCCGTAATGAGAAAAAGTTGGAGTTAGCTTATAAAGAATTAAAAGAGTCTAAAAAAACAGAATTGGCTCTACTACAATTAAAATCGCTAAGGTCGCAGATGAATCCTCATTTCATATTTAATTCTCTTAATTCTATTCAGGATTTAATCCTTCAGCAAAATACAGATTCATCATACGATTATGTAGTATTGTTCTCACAACTGGTTAGAAATACCTTAAACTACTCTAATAAAAACTTTATTGCTATTGATAAAGAATTAGAGTTTTTAGAAATATATCTTCAGTTAGAGAAATTAAGGTTCGAAGATGATTTTACATACACTATCCAACATACCAATACAGAAGGTTTATTGGTTCCTTCACTAATCGTACAACCTTTTATAGAAAATGCATTAATACACGGACTTTTACATAAAGAAGGTAAAAAACAACTTACTATAGATTTTACATTTACAGAGGATTTGTTATGTACGGTTACCGATAATGGTATAGGTAGAAAAGAAGTAAAGAAAATCCAGGAACGACAAGGAGATCGTCATGAATCTTTTGCGCTAGAAGCCATACAACAACGATTAGAAATCTTAAAAGAGCAATATGGTGCAGGGGTAGGATATCAGGTATTTGATTTATATGATAACGGACAAGCTACAGGTACAAAAGTAGAAATCAGAATGCCTTTTCAAAAGAGATATTGATGAGGTTTTATAATCATGTATAAATTGACTAAAATAAAAAAACTATATAAACAACTTATAAATACAGGTATCTATCAAGATAATAAGATAGAGCACAAAAGAATACGATTATTAAATGCTTTTTGTTTAACATGGTTTGTGTTTCTTATTTTTTTTACAGCTTTTGACTATTTTTTTGCAGAAACTTTAATAGAAGGATTAAAGGTGCGTTTCTTTTCTTTTATTACAATAGTAAGTATAGTTTTTTTGCAAAAGCATAAAAAACTTTTATTAGCACGTATCTTATTTATCTTGGTGCTCATTTTTGTCATATTCGTTTTTGCAAACTTTGTTGAGTCTTCTATTTTGATGGAGAATTTTTACTTCTTATGTCCCTTGATAGCCCTTGTGTTAATTGATAATAAGTGGATAACATTACTAATTATGGTACTTTGTTGGGGGTTATATTACGTCCCTTTTGTAATAACTACAGATCTGTATCCAGAGAAAACGATGAACCCTATTTTAATATTGTCCATTTTTGTTGCGAGTTATGTTATATTAAATTATTCGCAATCTTTAAATAGGAAAAAGGAAATTGAATTAAAAAAGAACAAACAAGACCTTGAAGCAGCTTATAAAGAATTAGAGCTAAGTAAAAAGAATGAGTTGGCATTTTTACAATTGAAGTCTTTAAAATCTCAAATGAATCCTCATTTCATATTTAATTCGCTTAATTCTATTCAGGATTTAATCCTGCAACAAAATACAGATTCTTCTTATGATTATGTGGTATTGTTCTCACAACTGGTTAGAAATACTTTAAACTACTCTAATAAAAACTTTATTGCTATTGATAAAGAACTCGAATTCTTAGAAATATATCTTCAATTAGAGAAATTAAGATTCGAAGATGATTTTACATACACTATTCAACATACCAATACAGGAGGTTTATTGGTTCCTTCACTAATCGTACAACCTTTTATAGAAAATGCATTAATACACGGACTTTTACATAAAGAAGGTAAAAAACAACTTACCATAGATTTTATATTTACAGATCATCTTTTATGTATTATAACCGATAATGGTATTGGTAGAAAAGAAGCAAAGAAAATCCAGGAGCGACAAGGAGGACATCATGAATCTTTTGCCCTGGAAGCTATACAACAACGATTAGAAATCTTAAAAGAGCAATATGGTACGGAGGTAGGATACCATGTACAAGATTTATATGATAATAAGCTCGCTACAGGTACAAAAGTTGAAATCAGAATGCCATACAAAAAGAAATATTAATCCTGTTCACAAACCCAAATTGAGTTTCACAAACTCATTTGTACTCTTCTATATAGTCATCTGTATTCTTGTTGATGATTATTCATCCAACAATGCTCAAAAAAAATAGCTTCCTTCTGGCGATCCTAATTTCGTTCAATATTTTTTCTCAAGAAAAATCGATTGATAGCCTCATTACCGTTCTAAATAATAACGTTAATCAAGATACTATACGGGTCAATTCTTTGATCAAAATAGCCTATTATTATATAGATAGAGATATGGAGAAAGTGCCGCCTTATCTTCAGGAAGCTCTTACAATATCTAAGGCTATAGATGCCAAATATCATAGAGTAAGCATACAAAATGAAATGGCCCGATATTATAGAGCTAAGGGAATATGGGATGATGCGATGAAACAAGCTATTATCGCTAAAAAAGATGCAGATACTTTTGGTACAAAACAGCAAAAACTAGTAGCAAACAGTGGTTTGCAAATTGTATATGCAAATTCTGGAGATGATAAAAAAAGTGTAGAATTAGCTTTAGAAAATTTAACATTAACCGAGAAAGATCCTCCTTCTCCTGCAAGAGCCAGAACATATTTTGATATTGGGAATCTCTATTTAAAACTTAAAAAATTAGATCTAACCGAGCAATATTATACCAAAGGTATTCTAATGTGCAGTGAAGTAGGGTTCAAACCTGGGGGAATGGTAATGAAAATGTCTTTAAGTAACTTATATAAAAGGCAAAAAAGATATGAGAAGGCTTTGGAGTTTATTAATGAACCCTTAGCATATTATATAAAAACAAAACAGACTGTACGTATAGGTAGTGCTTATATGCAGATGGCACAAATCAAATCTTTGCAAGGAAAACATGAAGAATCTGTACCTATATATTTAAAAGCACTACAAAATTATGAAGATTCGGGAGCTAGTTTACACTTTAAAAAGCAAATCTTTCAAAATTTATTTATAGCCTATAGTATATTACAAGATCAGGAAAAGGCTACAGAGTTTAATAGGGCATATAAGAAATTAAAAGATTCTATAGATTCCAATGAACGTAAAGAACTTACCGAAAAACTAAAGGTAGCTTACGAAACAGATAAAATAGCAGCCCAAAAAGATGCTGCAGAAGCCAAAACCAAACTTGCTGAAGCTACATCAAGACAAAATGAAAATTACTTTATTGGAGCCATTATTATTGCAATTTTAATACTAATGAGCGCAGTGTTTTTAATAGGGAGGTTACGTGCCAGAAAGAAAACAGAATTAATAACCTTAGAATTTCAAGAAACTCAAAAAAGACTAGAGATAGAAAAGCAGTATAAAGAAAGCGAATTAAAAGCTTTGAAATCTCAAATGAATCCTCATTTTATATTTAATTCACTCAATTCTATTCAGGATTTAATCCTTCAGCAAAATACAGATTCTTCTTATGATTATATCGTTTTGTTTGCGCAGTTGGTTAGAAACACCTTAAACTATTCTAGTAAAAATTTTATAGCAATAGAAAAAGAACTAGAGTTCTTAGATGTATATCTTCAACTAGAGAAATTGAGATTCGAAGATGATTTTACATACACTATACAAAGCATAAATACAGAGGGCTTATCTGTACTCTCTTTAATAGTACAGCCCTTTATAGAAAATGCATTACTACACGGCTTGCTACATAAAGCAGGTAAAAAACAACTTACTATAGATTTTACTTTTACAGATCACTTGTTATGTACTATTATCGATAATGGTATTGGTAGAAAAGAAGCAAAGAAAATCCAGAAGCGACAAGGTAATCACCATGAATCTTTTGCACTAAATGCTATAGAACAGCGATTAGAAATCCTAAAAGATCAGTATGGTACAGATGTGGGGTACCAGATATTTGATTTATATAATGATCAATTGGCTATGGGTACCAGAGTAGAAATCAGAATGCCATATCAAAAAGAGTATTAGTGCTATTTTATGTAAAGAGAGATTATAGAGTAATCTAGTTGCATAAAGATGATAACTGCAAATTATTACATATCGTAAAAGAGATATTACAGAAGAGATTAATCAGATAGTAGACTATAAACTCGCCTTTATAATTTTTGATGGACTTCTCAGTAATATAAATAATTAGGGTATTCGATGTGATATTTTACATCTCATGTTATCAGTAGATTACCTCGTTTTACAATAGATTATTTCCATTCACAAACTCAAATAGCGTTTCACAAACTCATTTGTTTGCTTCTGCATAGTTGTCTGTATTCTTGCCAATGATTAGTAATTCAAAAAATTAAAATATGGTAAAACAACTACTCCTATTTAAATATTTATATCAGAATGTATTGCATTTTTCTAAACCAAAACATAGCTATATCGCTGTTTTAGTAATTGGTAACTATCTAGAAACAAAACATTCTTAAAAAACAATTAGAAGGAATCCCTTCCTTTTCTAACACTCTCAAGTATACATCGAAAACAAAAATCAAAAAAAGTAACCCATAATGAGAAACTGTACTATGAAAACAATTAAACTACTTTTACTTTTTGGAGCAATACTGGCACTATCATGTAGTAAAGATGATGATGCTACACCACCAGTTAATAAAGCGCCAGAGATCAAGGCGCAATCCTTTACCGTATCAGAATCAGCGACAGATACAGATGTATTTGGTACCGTAAAAGCAACCGATACAGACAAAGATGCATTAAGCTATAGTATTACCGCAAACAGTGATGATCTATTCGAGATCACAAAAGCAGGAGCACTAAGTTTGGTAGCAGGAAAAACATTAGATTTTGAAACTAAAACTACACATGAAATCACTGTAGAAGTAACTGATGGTAAAGCCAAAGCATCTGCAAAAATAACAATTACCGTGACAGATGTAAACGAAAATCAATCACCAGTAATTGATGATCAAACATTTACAGTAGCCGAAGATGTTACAAATTCTGTTATTGATGTCGTAACAGCAACAGATCCAGAAGGAGATACATTAACCTATAGAATTAAAGATAATGATGATAACCTATTTGATGTTGCAGGAGATGGGATACTAAGTCTTGCTCCTAATAAAGTTTTGGATTACGAATCAAGGACTAACTATGCAATTACGATAACAGTTTCTGATGGAAATGGAGGAGAAAGTTCGGCTAGAATATATATTAATATAACCGATGTTTTAGAGTCTGGGGATGAAGCATTTAGAGTTCGTACTCTAGCAGGTAATGGCACGTTTGGTTTTACAAACGGTACAGGTACATCAGCACAGTTTTCAACTCCAATAGGAGTAGATATAGATAGTAATGGTAATATCTATGTAGCAGATCGAAACAATAATGTTATTCGCAAAATTACTCCGGCAGGGGTAGTGAGCACTTTTGCAGGAAGTACTTTTGGATACGCAGATGGCACGGGTACTGCTGCAAAGTTTCATGCTCCATATGGTATTGCTATAGATGCAAATGATAACATATATGTAGGAGATTATATAAATCATCGCATTCGTAAAATTACTCCAGCAGGTGTGGTGACTACACTTGCAGGTTCTGGTGTTGTAGGTTCTGCTGATGGTACGGGTACAGCTGCACAGTTTAATGAGCCTTATGGACTAGATGTAGATAGTAATGGTAATGTTTATGTAGCAGACTATGGAAATAATCGTATTCGTAAAATTACTCCCGCTGGTGTAGTGACTACCCTTGCAGGAAGCTCTAGCGGCTTTGCAGATGGCACAGGTACCGCAGCCATGTTTAAAGCTCCACATGATGTTGCAGTAGATAATAATGATAACGTATATGTAACAGATGGTTTTAATCACCGTATTCGTAAAATCACTCCGGCAGGTGTAGTTACTACGTTTGCAGGAACTAATCAAGGTTTTGCAGACGGTACAGGTACGCAAGCGAGATTTAATACTCCAGAAGGTATAGCTATTGATAATTCAGGAAATCTATATGTAACCGATAGAAGTAATCACTGTATCCGTAAGATTACATCTACTGGTGTTGTAAGTATTCTTGCTGGATCGAATGATTTTGGTTTTGTAAATGGTACCGGAGCAACAGCGCGATTCAGACAACCCGCAGGGATTACAGTAAATGCATCCGGAGTTTTTTATGTAACAGATGAATCAAATCACAGTGTTCGTAAAATAGAACCTTTTTCAAATAATTAAAAACAGAGTATGAAAACAATAAAACTACTGTTGCTTTTTGTAGCAATATTGGCACTATCATGTAGCAAAGATGATGAGGCAACAACTCCTGTAGAGCCTCCCAAAAATATCGCTCCAGAAATTAAAGCACAATCCTTTAACGTATCAGAAACTGCAGCCAATACAGATGTATTTGGTATGGTAAGAGCTACCGATGCAGACAAAGATGAGTTAAGTTATAGTATTACTGCAAATAGCGATGACTTATTTGAAATTACTAAAGCAGGAGCACTAAGCCTGGTAGCAGGAAAAACATTGGATTTTGAAACCAAAACTACTCATGAAATTACGGTAGAAGTAACCGATGGTAAAGCCAAAGCATCTGCAAAAATAACGATTACTGTTATTGATGTAGACGAAAACATGCCACCGGTAATTGCGGCACAAAGTTTTACCATTGCAGAGAATAGCTCTTTTAATACAATTGTAGGTAGTGTAGTGGCTAGTGATCCTGATAATGATAACCTTACATATACCATGACTAATCTTGCAGGTGCTGTAGCCGAATTTGAAATGACGGGCAATGAGATCAAACTAAAATCAGGATTCTTGGATTATGAAACGCTTACCAGTCATACCGCAACAGTTACAGTAAACGATGGTACATTTACAACATCTGCGCAGGTTACTATTACAGTTACAAATGTAAATGAAGCGCCTGTTTTTGGGAATAGCTCTACTACATTTACTGCTGCCGAAAATATAGCAGAAACTGTTGTTATAGGTACTTTGAGTGCAACAGATCCAGAGGCTGATGCGGTTAGCTATAGGTTGGCTAATAATGTACACAGTGATAATTTTGAAATTGATGTGAATACTGGTGAAATAAGCCTAAAATCCAGAGGGAGTTTAGATTTTGAAACCAGAACAAGTTACTCGTTTCAAGCTCATGTAAGTGACGGAACGTTAAGCGCGACCCCCGTTACAGTAACCATAAATATTACTAACGTTTCTGATGTAAATGTAGGGAGCATTTTAGCTCTTAATAAACTGCAAACGGGAATAGTGGTAGATGCTTCGGGAAATATATATGTAGCAGACACTAGAAAACACCGTATTCTTAAATATCTTTCTTCTGGAGGAACTACGACTATTGCAGGATCAGGAGTTGCCGGGTTTGCAGATGGTAGCGGTATAACCGCTCAGTTTGATAACCCTAATGGTTTGACAATAGATACAGCAGGAAACATTTATGTTGCTGATACTGGTAATCATCGAATTAGAAAAATTACTCCTACCGGAGTAGTATCTACTATTGCAGGGTCGGGTATTAGCGGTTTTGTAAATGGTACAGGTACCGCGGCTCAGTTTGATTCTCCGTATGGGATAGATGTGCATGCAAATGGTGATCTATATGTAGCAGATACAGGCAATCATAGTATTCGACATATTACTCCTGCCGGTGTAGTATCTACGTATGCAGGTACTGGTATCAGTGGTTTGATTAATGGGAACACTACCACAGCCCAGTTTAATGAACCTATTGATGTAGTTATTGGTCTATCCACAAACCTATATATAGCAGATGCTTCGAATCATGTAATTCGCCAGATTACCGATACGGGATCAGTGCTCACTCTTGCAGGGTCTTCACAGGGGTATGCAGATGGTGCTGGTGCGACAGCGCAGTTTAGTTCTCCGTATGGAGTTACCCGAGATACCAGCGGTAATATATATGTAGCAGATAAAGATAATCATCGTATTCGTAAAATTACTCCAGCAGGAGTCGTGTCTACCTATGCGGGTTCTGGTACTATAGACTTTGCCAATGGTAATGCTAATGTTGCTCAATTTAATGAGCCGATTAATCTGTGTATAGATGGTTCGGGAACTATTTATGTCACCGATTATCAAAATGATTATATCCGAAAAATATTTGTTCAATAAATAATAACACAAATAGGGTTTACTGTAAAAGTTTTACAGTAAACCCTATTCAACTTAAATAAGATGATATTATGAAAACTATAAAACTACTGTTGCTATGTACAGCAATAATACTACTATCGTGTAGTAAAGATGATGACCCTGCTATTACACCGGTTAATAATGCCCCAGAGATCAAAGCACAATCTTTTAATGCTTCAGAGTCGGTAACAGATACAGATGTATTAGGTACTGTAGAAGCTACCGATGCAGATAAAGAGGAGTTAAGCTATAGCATTACTGCAAATAGTGATGGTTTATTCGAGATCACTAAAACAGGAGCACTAAGCCTAGTAGCTGGAAAAGCACTAGATTTTGAAACGAAAACTACGCATGAAATTACTGTTGAGGTAACCGATGGAAAGGCCAAAGCAGCTGCAAAAATAACGATTACTGTTGTTGATGTAGATGAAAATATGCCACCTGTTATTGCAGATCAAACATTTAGTGTGGCAGAAAATATAAATGGAACAGATGTAATAGGTACTATTGTAGCAACTGATCCAGATGGCGATAATTTGACTTATACACTTACTAACCCAGATAATCCTACAACGGCATTTATTATTGAAGATGATAAGATAAAACTATCCCAAGGAGAGTCGTTAGATTTTGAAACTACAACTAGTCATGTTGTAACCATTACCGCAAGTGATGGAACACTTACAGCATCTGCACAGATTACTATTAATGTTACTGATGTAGTAGAAACAAGTACCGTAACAGTGAGTACTTTTGCTGGGAGCTTTTCTGGGTATGTAGATGCTACAGGTACCGCGGCAAGATTTGCTCTTCCTTCGGGGTGTGCAATAGATAGTCATGGTAATCTCTTTGTCGCAGATGTATCTAATCAACGTATTCGTAAAATTACCCCAGCAGGAGTCGTTACTACCTTTGCAGGGAGTACTTTTGGATATGCCGATGGTACAGGTGCTGCAGCAAAATTTAATGCTCCATATGATATTGCTATAGATGCAAATGATAACCTTTATATTGCAGATTCTAATAATAATCGTATTCGCAAAATTACTCCGGCTGGAGTAGTAACCACGCTTGCAGGTTCTGGGATATCCGGTTCAGCAAATGGTACAGGTACAGCAGCAAGATTTAATGGCCCTAGAGGGGTTGCAGTTGACGCTTCAGGAAATGTCTATGTTTCAGACTATGGTAATCATCGTATTCGTAAAGTTACTCCAACGGGAGTAGTAACAAATCTTGCAGGAGGGTCTCCAGGTTTTGCAGATGGTACAGGACTTAATGCAAGGTTTAATCACCCATCTGGATTAACAGTAAACAGTAACGGAGATATATACGTATGTGATAATGCTAATCATCGCGTTCGTAAAATTACTCCAGCAGGAACAGTAGCTACTATTGTAGGGAATGGTACCGCAGGTTTTCTTGATAATACAGGTACTTCTGCAAGATTTAGCTACCCTAGAGATATCACCGTAGATGCCAATGATAATTTGTATGTGACAGATTTTGGTAATCGTAGAGTTCGTAAAATTACTCCTGCTAAAGTAGTTACTACTATTGCAGGTAATGGATCTACAGGTTCTACAGATGGTGATGGGACAGTTGCAACATTTAATTCAGCATATGGGATCGCTTCTGCCGGTTCAGGAATTTTTTATGTAACCGATAATGGAAGTAGCCGTATTCGTAAAATTGTTATTTCTAATAATCGTTAAAAATAGATGAATCAAGCACCATCTCAAGTTCTAAGATTTGGGATGGTGTTACTATGTTACCTATAATTTTTAATACAGTAATTACTATAAAAAAACTAAAATGAAAAAAATCACAATCTTAGGATTATGCATATTATTTTTTAGCTATAACCTAAATGCGCAAGGAGAGATAAAACATCAAACCCAACAATTAGAATCTATACAGGCAGGAAATTATACCGCGTATTTAACACAGCAAAGCAGTAGTGGTACCTATGAAGGAGGCTTGGATGTATTGCTATATAAAATTACCAATTTTAAAGAGTATACAGTTCAACCTGGTGTTCATAAGGAGGTATATATGTTGTTCGGAGAAGATCCTGATCGTCCTGATGATCATAAAGAAACCATGTTTTTACCAGATAATGAAGCATTTCCGATAACCTATGTTCAAAAAGTTTATGAAGGAAGCCCGGCAATGCAAAAAGAGATAGGATATTCTCCTAGAATTAATAGACTGTCTGATGGAAATCGAATAGTTTTTATTGATGGTAAAATCTTTATGATTGAAGATTGGGTTGATAAGGATAATTATGAGCTTAAAGCTGTATTAGAGTATCAAGCTAAAAAAATGGGAGGATTAAAAAAGATGAAGGAAGTGATGAAATCTCCTAAAAAAATGAAGGCAATGCAACCTCATAAAACCCTTCAGGAATATTTGGATAATGCATATAATAAACAACAAGAAGTATATGCAAAATGGATACAGACTCCTAAAAATGCAGCACTTATTGAAAATATAGATCAGATTAGAAAATTTATAATAGGAGCGATTAATAAGCAAAGAGATGACTGGTATAATTCTGTAGAGTATAAGCGTATTAAAGAAAGAAATGCATCTGCAAGACAAAGCAGTCTCGAAAGCGAAGTGACTATTAGCAATAATACAGGAAAGGACATTTATATTTATGCAGAAGGCTCTAGCAATGGATCACGAGTTTCAGCAAATGGAAGAGGTACTTTTAATTGTAAGAAAAACCAATACTATAGTTTTGATGGGAATTCATCTGCAAGTAACGGGACTTTGATTGTTACAGCAAATCAAAGTTGTGGTACAACGGTAAATGTAAATTAAAGATAACTGTAATGGTTTTTATAATTGATAATCCTACCCTGATTTGAATTTGTTTTTAGAAGATAAAACTTTTTCTAGAGCGATTGAAATGGATAACCAGAGGCAGACGTAATAATCGTCTGCCTCTTTGTTGTTTATAATGAAAATATTTATGCTTTTTATGTTGATATAATAATGTAAAAGTAATAGTTGTAATTGGTAACTGTAATAAATTCAATATATATAGTATATAGATATAAGATGTCTATATAGATATAACAATTCTTAATAACTTTACTGTAAGGTTTATGATCAAATTGCTACTTTTACATCATATAAAATGATGAGAATATGTCTGATACAATAGAAAGAATAAAGTGTCTTATTATAGGTTCGGGTCCTGCAGGATATACTGCAGCAATATATGCAGCAAGAGCAGATCTTAAACCCATTATGTACACCGGTATGGAACCAGGTGGGCAATTAACAACTACAACAGAAGTAGATAATTTCCCCGGATACCCAGAAGGAATAGATGGGCCAACAATGATGGTACAATTACAACAACAAGCAGAGCGTTTTGGTACAGAAGTACGTATTGGGATGGTAACTGCTGTTGATTTTAGTAAAGAAGTTGGAGGAATCCATAAAGTAACTGTAGATAACTCAACGCAAATTGAAGCAGAAACCGTTATTATCTCTACGGGAGCTACGGCAAAATACCTGGGACTACCTAGTGAACAAAAATTACGTGGCGGTGGAGTATCGGCATGTGCGGTATGCGATGGGTTCTTTTACAAAGGGCAAGATGTAGCAATTGTAGGAGCAGGGGATACTGCTGCAGAAGAAGCTACCTATCTGGCTAATATATGTTCTAATGTAACGATGTTGGTTCGTAAAGATCACATGAGAGCTTCTAAAGCAATGCAACATCGAGTAAATAACACATCCAATATTAAGGTGATGTATAATACCGAAGTTGATGAGGTATTAGGAGATCAGGTGGTAGAAGGATTACGAATGGTAAATAATCAGACAGGTAATAAAGAAGAGATCGAGATTACTGGTTTGTTTATAGCTATTGGTCATAAACCAAATACTGATATCTTTAAAGGACAATTGGATATGGATGACACAGGGTATTTGATTACCGAAGGTAAATCTACAAAGACAAATATCCCGGGAGTATTTGCCTCAGGAGATGTTCAGGATAAAGAGTACAGACAAGCTGTTACTGCTGCAGGAACAGGATGTATGGCAGCATTAGATGCAGAGCGATATCTGGCAACAGTAGAAACAAATAATGAAGTTTCAGCTTAAGCCGAAAAAAATATAGCATTAAAAAAACATCTCGCTTAGCGAGATGTTTTTTTTAATTTAACCTAAACCTACTAGGAACATAATCTATATTTTTTTTATACAAAATAGCTTCATTGGCAAAGGTGTTCATAATTACCTTTGGTTCACCAAGTAAGTAAATTTCAGTTTTATCCTTAGCTTCAATACTAATTTCTTCATTAGTTAAAATATAACAATCACTGGCACCTTCTGCGATTAGTGTAGTCTTGGCAACACTTAATTTTTCACCATAAAAATCAGTGTCATTATCTGCTCTAACCAGCATTGATTTTGCTTCCCCTTCAAGTTTAGCATATCCTTTTTGGTATAAATCTACTTTAAGACTATCGGTTGTAAGAATTCCTTTTACTTCTGAATTTTCATTTATTTGATAAGTAACTTCTCGAGCAGTAACATGTAACTCTACTACCGATTTTCCATTGGTTATGCAATCTACTTGATTGGCATCTGCGGTAAGAAATACTTCGGCATTATCATTTGCATTTACGATCAGTTTAGTAGTGTTTATAGGGGACAATGATTTAATATTTACCTTGTCATATAGTATAATTTTCTTTAATTCTGAAGCATAAGAAATATCAAGATTTAATGCTTTTGCACGTCGCATATCCCGATCAGACTTGATTGTTAAAATACTATCTACAACTTCTACTTGTATAACTTCTTGCAGATTACTATCTGCTTCGATCTTTACTTGATTATCACTACTTTCATCTAGTGTAACTTCGAAGCCTTCATAAATTTCAATGGTATGGAAGTCTTCAACGTCTAGTTGTTCTGTACTAACAATTTTATTGCCTTTAATTTTTTCTTTTTGTCCATAGGTGTTTCCCAATACCAGAAGTGCCAATACTAACAATAGTGCTCTCATATTTGTGTGAAATTTATATACTAATAAACAGTTTTTTTTGCCTTTAAGTATAGTTCTGTATAAAACTTGTTACAAATATAAATAGAGAATTGGTTTAAATTATTTCAGATTAAAAAATAATAGAGCGTCATTCTTTGGTATTATATGTTTATGAAATATTTTGTTATTACTAAAAAAGGTTGCTATATAGCAACCTTTTAAAATATCTGATTTTTTACCCGAAGTAATTAATTATGAACATCGGTATACCCTTTCCAATGTTCTCCAAAAGGAGCGGCGCGATATGAACCTCTTCTTTTTCCAAAGGTACTTGATGCTCCTTTTACTGCCCACCATCCCGGTTGTATAGTATGTTCTTTGTGTTTATGCTTATTTTTACCCCAGGTAAGGTGGGCGGTTACAGCCCCATTACTATTATGAAAAACCGATGTATACATTTGTATATATTTCCATGTAGCAGAGGATTGATAACGTCTACTGGTCTTTTGACTATTATAACATTGTTCTGCACCTGGAAAATTATGACAGAAGGCTTTGGTCTCTAAATTAGGATTTGTAGTCATTAACTTTGTAGGGAATTTTGTAATAGAAAAAACCGAGTGATCTAATTTTTCTACTACTGGTCTATCGCTTGATAGTTTTGCTTTTTCATCAGCATTAGCAAAATCTATTAGTGCTTTAGGGACAGGAGTACCTTCGGGAGTAAGAGATAAGTATACCTTGAGCATAGAGTTATTTTTAAAATCAATAAACATCTTGGTGTCATTAGGACCAGATTCTAAAGTAGCGATATATGGGTCTGATTCTTCATATCCTTTACTCATGGTTAAACTAATTCCGTTAGAGAAATTGAAGGTTGCCAAATCAATTTCTTCAATTTCTGAGATTTCATTTGTTATAGTATCCTCTTGGATATCCATATCTTCTTGACAGGAAACAATAACAAGTGTGAAACATACAATAAGTATGATTTTTGTAACATTTAAATGCTTCATTTTTGTGATTTTTAAGTTTGTTAATATTGGAAGCAAACTTAATACTGTCAAATTATGAAGTGTCCTGATTTTTTGAAAATCAAAAAATCAGGACACTTTCTTGTATTTTTATACTCTATAAGAAGAGAGGAAGTATTTTTAACTAGATTTAAAAGAAACAGAGGGCATAAAAAAACTGCCTGAAAAGCATTGGTTGGTTAGTGTTGCTTTCTCAGACAGCTTAGTTTTGGTTGATTATTGATTGGGTTGTTAGCTCTTAATGGCCTCTAACATCTCCGCCAGAGTTATCTGTTTCAGATACTTTTTCTGGATTTCCGTAGTAAACAACATCTGCACCACTTGTTGCTTTCCCGGTAAACTCATTTTTTGCATGAATTTTAATAGAAGCACCACTTGTTGCTTTTGCTTCGGATACTAAACTTAACAAATCTTCTGCGCGAATATCTGCACCACTGGTAGCATTTGCTTTATGATTGTTTACTTTTCCGGTTAAATTCATCATGGCTCCACTGGTAACAGAAGTCGTTATTGTTTCTGCTTTTACTTTTAATTTAATGTCTGCACCACTAGTAGCACTAAGATCAAGTTCTTTTTGAACTACAGGTTCACTAGAAGAGACACTCGCACCACTATTAACATGAACTTTATTGATCTTGTCATAAGACACAAATACATTTTTTTCGTCAGCAAAGTATATGTTTTCATCAGAAGTAACGTATAGCGTATTGCCTTCTACATATACTTCGATATGATCGTGTAAGTTTTTATTGGCTTCTACGATTACTTTTTGATCAGAATCGTCTACAAGAATAACATCTAAACCTCTACTTGCTTTTATTGCGTTAAAGTCTTCGTTGATGGTTCTTTCTTTTCTAATTACTTCTCCCTGGCCTTTAACCCCGTTAAAGACAACATTACAAGAGCAGCATAAAGCTGATAAGCAAAAGGTTATGATAATTTTGGCTAGTGTGGTCATAATTGTTTGTTTTGATATGTTTAACTGTTCGTTTTTTGATTAGTCTGCCAGAAGCAGATTGATTTAATTTTCGGTTTTTATTTCTATTCCGTTCTCGTCTATTTTTACTTTTACGGGTTCATTATTTAATTCTACCCCATCTTCTCCTATTTTTAGTTTAAAGTCTTTATCTTCAGAATTTATATTTATGTTTACTCCATCATCATCATTCCATTCGTTATATTCCCAATCGTTCTCGTTTTCTGGGCATTCTTCACATTCGAATTTTCCATCAACTAATTTGATATATTCTCCTTCTTTACCATCAATAGAGATATAATCATCATATTTCCATGAGTTATTAAATCCAGAAGTGTTATCATTTGCATATACAGTAATTCCTTCTGGTAATGTTAGAGTTACTTTTATTTCCTGATCTCTGTATTTGTTGGCATAATCAGTAATTGCGTATCCGTCTAATAAGAGTGTATTGCCATGTACTTCATACCCATATTTGAGTTCTTCGGCTCTTTTAGAAGCTTCTTCATACGATCTTCCTTCTGCATTTTTTTCTATAGTAATTCGTACTGTCGAATCTCTTTTAGAAGCTTTTAAATATACTTCTATATCCTGGATAACGATTACTCGATTTCCTTGGTCATCTCTTTTTATTTTATAATCATTTCTATGATATAGATGTTTGGTATATCTGTTATTTCCTTCCATTTTTATGGTTAGCGTATCGTTGCTTGTGATAGGAAGTACTTTTTGTTCCATAATCACTTCTGCGTCATATGCTTCGAGTGTAGCTTGTCTAACTCCAAGAATTCCTAATCCGATAAGAGAAAATATCCATACACCCAATAAACCTAATTTGGCTGGTGTTCCGATAGATTTTAGGTTTTTTATCAGAATTTTTAGGCCAAGAATGAACAGGAAGAAAAAAGGTATTCCTACGGCAAAAAATGTTACTAATGATACTAACCATAGTGGAACTTCGGGATGACTGCCTACTTCAATATATTCTACCCAGGGAGCATCCATAAATCCAAATGTTCCTATCGTAAACAGACCAACAAATAAACTAATAAGAGTAACTCCGGCCACTATAATAAGAATCACACCTATAAATTTCACAAAAATCTTTAAGAAGAATAGTAATACATCACCTAAAGCTTCAAAAAAAGTAGTAGAACTGCTTTTTACTTTGCTGCTATATTTTTGATAATCTACATTTTTTACAGTATCGGCTACACCATCAAATCCTTCTTTAATTTTCTTTTCTATGTTACTAATATTAACGGCTTCACCTTTCATTGCCAAAAAATCAGCTGTTGTTTTTGCTTCTGGTACAAAAATCCAAAATGCGATATAGATTAGAACAAATGCTCCACTAGAAAAAATAGTAAACAATACCCAGGCTAATCTAATCCAAATTGGTTCAATCCCCAGATAGTGACTTAAGCCAGAGCTTACTCCTCCAACATAAGAGCTTGTAGTATCTCTAAATAACTGTCTTGATGTTTTCGTTTTTTGATATGATGTGTTTGGTTCATCCTCAAAGATTTCTTCATCTAATCTATAATCTTCTGGTTGCCCCATTACAGCAATTACTTCTTCTACTTCTTTGTTTCCGATAACCTGTCGTTCATCCTTTATTTTTTCACTGAACAATTCTGCTATTCTGGCTTCTATATCAGATATAATCTCATCTCTCCCTTGCGAATCGGTAAATGAGCGTTTTATAGCGCTGAGATAGCGTTGCAGTTTTAAGTAAGCGTTTTCGTCTATATGAAAAAATATGCCTGCTAAATTTATATTAACTGTCTTATTCATTTTACTTCTTTTTTTGTTTGGTTACCAGATTTACAGCATTCCGTAATTCGTCCCAAGTGGTATTTAATTCGCTAAGAAACAATTTTCCTGTTTCTGTGAGTCCGTAATATTTTCGTGGTGGCCCCGATGTAGATTCTTCCCAGCGATAACTCAGTAATCCAGCGTTTTTGAGTCTAGTTAATAGGGGATATATCGTGCCTTCTACCACAAGCATCTTTGCGTCTTTAAGGGTCTCTAAAATTTCAGCTACATAGGCATCATCGTCCTTAAGGATAGAAAGTATGCAATATTCCAGAACACCTTTGCGCATTTGCGCTTTTGTGTTTTCGATCTTCATAAAACTAATTTTTAAAAGTTAAACTGTTCATTTTTTGATTGATGTTTGGTATTTGATGATTGATGATTATTTTAAAAAATATTGATCAGATAGTACTACACCGGTAATAAAAACAGAGGTTAAAATATAATTGATTAGGTTAAATTTTAAACTATATCCCTGTTCTTTTGACGTTTTTATAACAAGAAAAAATAAAGTAAAACATACAATTAACGGTAATATCCATTGCCCAAGTCCAAGCCATTGGCTTATTCTAGCTTCATCATTAGGGTTAAAAATTGATACAATCATGGCCATTAACCTGAATGAAAATGCAAAGAATAAAAATGGATACCAATATGTGTTTTTTGTATTTCTGATCACATAAAAAAACACAAATGCTGTTAGTATAGTAAAAATAGGTCCTGCTGCGCTTACCAAATATTCGTGCCATACCGATGTATATTCTCCTTCTGCTAAGAAAGCCGAATTAAGTGTCATCTTCATTGGATATCCTAATAACTTTCCTGTAAGTAAATGTGCCAATTCATGAAAAAAGAAGGACAACAGAACAGCAAGAGCGGTTATCAAAATATATTTTATGTTAATTGTTTGTTTCATTATATTATTTTATAAATCGTATAGATAATGGGTATCTGTAACTTTCGCCTTTATTCGCTTTTAAAGCGGCAGTGATAACAAAAATTATTTCCAGAAAAAAACCGATTAGTGCTATAATTCCAATAAATGATGCTCCTATAAGAGTTCTAAATCCTCCTGCATCAGAAAAGTTGATTGATATATCATTAAAATGAAACAAATCTGTAATTGTAGCATCTCCAAAGACATGAAAAATGAAAAATGGAAAAGAAAATATTCCTAATATTACAGTATATAATAGAATACTTAATTGAAAATTGATGGCTTCCTTACCATGATCATCTATAAAATCTGACTTATCCTTATTGGTAGACCATAATAATATTGGAACTATGTAATTTCCAAAAGGAATAAAGTATTTTGAGAACGCACCTAGATGCATAAACGTTGCGATATTTTTGTGATTTTTGATTGACATTGTAAAAGTATATAATAGTTTCTTATGCAAATATATGGTTAAAAAAAGGTATTATGCAAAACATAGTACCATATTTTAACATAAATTTAAGATTTAAGACCCTTTTCTTGACTATTTCTTTTGCCTATATTGTGAGAACTAAAAATAAAACTCATGGATATTACTCCTAGAAAACTTAATGCATTCTTACTATTTAAGTTACCCTCTGCCTGGTTATGTGGTGTAAGGGTTAAAAATATAGATAGAATAAGCTGTACTGTTAGTGTAAAACATCGATGGATAAACCAAAACCCTTTTAAATCTATGTTTTGGGCAGTGCAAGGAATGGCGGCAGAATTAACTACTGGGGCCTTGGTAACAGGATATATAAGAGACAGTGGAAAAAAGATATCAATGCTGGTGGCAAGCAATAATGCAACATATACCAAAAAGGCTGTTGGTAGAATTACTTTTGTGTGTACCGAAGGAGATTTGGTAGCTGATGCCATTAGAAAAACTATTGAAACCGGTGAAGGACAAACGGTATGGATGAAATCAATAGGAACTAATCAAGATGGGATTGAAGTTTCTACATTTAATTTTGAATGGACAGTTAAAGTGAAGAATGAAAAGTAAAATAGTATAGCGAAAAAAATAAGTAGACTGTAACACTTTATGAAATTCGTTTACTTATAAAGAAACTATTCATTAATCAATATATTATAAACATTAAAAAATATGACAGCACACGAAATCGACTACGAAATTATTGGTGAAGAAATGCAATATGTAGAGATAGAGTTAGATCCACAAGAAGGGGTGATTGCAGAAGCAGGAAGTTTTATGATGATGGATGATGGCATAAAGATGGACACGATTTTTGGTGATGGTTCTGCAAAAGATACTGGAGTTCTGGGCAAAATATTTGGAGCTGGTAAACGATTACTAACAGGGGAAAGCTTGTTTATGACCGCTTTTTATAATCAGGTAGGAGGAAAGAAGAAGGTAAGTTTTGCCTCTCCATACCCGGGAAAGATTATACCTGTAGATCTAACTAATTATGGAGGAAAATTTATTTGTCAAAAAGATGCGTTTTTATGTGCGGCCAAAGGAGTTTCTGTAGGAATAGAGTTTTCCAGAAAATTAGGTAGAGGACTATTTGGTGGCGAAGGTTTTATTATGCAAAAATTAGAGGGTGATGGTATGGCCTTTGTTCATGCAGGTGGGACTACATCTAGAAAAGAACTACAGTCTGGCGAAAAACTAAAAGTAGATACAGGTTGTATTATTGGATTTTCTAAGGGAATACAATATGATATAGAATTTGTAGGAGGGATTAAGAATACTATTTTTGGAGGAGAAGGATTGTTTTTTGCTACATTAACTGGTCCTGGAGTTGTGTATATACAATCTTTACCATTTAGCAGACTTGCTAATAGAGTATTAGCATTGGCCCCCAGAGGGGGAGGGAAAAGTAAAGGCGAAGGTAGTATTCTAGGTGGTTTGGGAGATCTTTTAGATGGCGATAACAGTTTTTAACAGTGTTAAATAAGCGCTAAAAGACTGTTTTTTTAGTTTTATTTACATATATTAGCTAGAACAACTTTAAAAACTATAAGATTATTCCTACAATTACTTGTTTAAACCTAACATTTTTTAAACCCCTATTAATTTATGGCTAGAGCAATGTTTGATTACACAAAAACTGTGCTTAAAAAAGTAAGTTTTGATGTTAATCTTTTTACTAAGGAAGTTTTAAAAGCACTAAACAGACTACTTCCTCACGAGATTGAAGAATTAAAAATCTGGATTCAATCATTAACAGTGAAACAACCAGAATTACAATCTTGTTTAATCTATTTAAAATCATAAAAAAAAAGCGACTTTCTAGTCGCTTTTTATTTTTGCCATAGGGCTAATGATTTTTACGTTTTGAAAAGTAATAGCTCCTTTTACAACACCAGCAATAGTAGAATGCAAAGCATCAATAATTTGCATTTTTAGTTCACTTTTATTAAAAATTAAACTTACTTCTCTTGCAGGAGAAGGCTCGTTAAAGTAATGAAGATTACTTTTTTCACCATTCTTTATATCTAAAGTATGTAAATAGGGTAGAAGTGTCATTCCCAGACCTTCGTTAGCCAGCTTTATAAGAGTCTCAAAACTACCGCTTTCTAACTGAAAATGATCTTCTTCATAACTTTTCTTAGTCTTACAGAGGTTAACAATTCCATCTCTAAAACAATGACCGTCCTCAAGAAGAAGCATATCATCGATATCAAGGTCAGTAATATCAATTTTTTTCTTCTGATTAAGTCTATGAGTAGAAGGAATATATCCTACAAATGGTTCGTAGTATAAAACACGTTCTTTTATGTTTTCGTTTTCTAAAGGAGTTGCTGCAATAGCAGCATCCAGATGACCATCGAGAAGGCGTTCAATTATAGCTTCTGTATGCAACTCCTCTATTTTTAATTTTACCTTTGGATATTTTTTTATAAAATTGTTTAAAAACATAGGTAAAAGAGTAGGCATTACAGTAGGAATAACCCCTAATTTGAATTCACCACCAATGAAGCCTTTTTGTTGATCTACAATATCCTGAATTCGTTCACTTTCATTTACAATATTTTTTGCTTGTTGAACAAGCTTGTTGCCAACTTCTGTAAGTTCTATAGGTTTTTTACTACGATCAAAGATGAGAATATCTAACTCTTCTTCAAGCTTTTGAATTTGCATACTTAGTGTAGGTTGAGTCACAAAAGTTTTTTCTGCAGCCTTCGTAAAGTTTTTGTGTTCTGCTACCGCTAAAACATATTTTAATTGTGTAATGGTCATGGTCTGTGTTTTGGGGAACAAAAATATAAAAGCTATTGATATTATTTATTAAATAATTATTAAAAATTTGTTTTATCTATTGTGTTTAGAATGAAAAAAGGAACTACCTATAAAATGCAGTTCCTTTTTTGGTTTACCAGTTGGTCAGATGTTGATTGATTGATGAATATAGATTTTTAATTACATTCTGATTTCTAGTTCCAGGTTTTCTGAGTTTACTTCGAATTTGGCTTCACCCCATAATGGCGGACCATAACTCATGTTGTTATTAGACACACCATAATCTTCTTTTGGCATTCCACCAGGTTCAAAATCCATTCGATTATTTCCATTTATATCATGAAAACATGTAATGGCAAATACTCCTTCGGGAACATTAGAAAAAGTAATTTTTGCTACACCATCTACAATTGTACTTTTTTCACCTTTGATTGGGGCAGCTTTCATAAAAGTATTTTCATCATAAAGCCCAAAAATAACTTCTCCTTCAGAACTTGTTATATTGGGAACGGTTACTGTAATGGTTACTCCTTCTGTATTATCTTGAGCATGAAGAAGAAAGCTAGAAACTAAAAGGGCGGCTAATAATGCTAGAGTTTTCATATAATAAAGTTTTATAGTTATTTGTTTTGATGAGTCAAAAATCTATAAATCTTTGTTTGAGTACAATAAGAAATTTCTCAGTTGTCATTTTTATAGGATGAAATGTAGTTTTAAAATAACTATGTGGGATAAAGAGTTGTGAAGTTATATACTTTGTGGGTTGAAGCTGATAGTTAGGAATCCGAAATTTTATATGGAGTTTTACTTATTAAATAGTTTGTATTGCCCTTTTAATCGTATTGTTATGGTAATGTCTTCTTTGTTGTTGTTTCTGAAATACCAACCGTGTTTACCTTCAAAAGGAGCCGTAAATGTTCCTGCCATATTGTTAGAATATGCCAAAGTATAACTCTCATAAAATACATTTTTGGGAGGTTTTTCTTGTTTTACTTCTCCATGAAAATCTATATAAACAATAGCATCATTAGCAGTGCTCCATTCATATTTTATACTCCCATACTTTAATGCTTTAAACTTGTATTCTATACCTTTTCCTGCAGGAACAGTCACATTAATAGTATCATTTTGTTCTGTAAATTGTTCTGATGGTGGTGGATTGTTTGCTTCTATGGGTTTGGGTACGTTTGGCGCAGAACCTAATTTTTCTAATTTCAATTTCTTGAAATTTAATTGAGATACTGATTCTGTATCGATTGTCTCTATTTTTTCAGTATCGTCTACATACAATCTACTAAAACCAAAAAGCTTTCCCGTACCTAATGGGTCTATGTTGTATTCTGCAGGTAAAACTGCGGTTATAAGCACGGTAAGACCAATAAGCAAGGCTATAAAAATTGATTTTATAAGTTGTTTTTTATTCATTATGTGGGTATTGCTTGTTGTCATAATTTAGTGTTATGTCATAAAATATCCTGTCATTTGAAATCCAAACAATAAAAAACCTGCAGCCATGAGAATTATATTGGTAAGATTAGAGAATTTAACGTAGCTGTTATATCTTCTCCAAACCCCTAAGAGTATAAGAACTAGCCCTAAAGCTAAAAACTGTCCTATTTCTACCCCAATATTAAAACCGATTAGATTTACAAATAATCCTTCTTTATCAAACTTAAATTCTTGTAATTTGGTTGCTAGTCCAAAACCATGAAACAATCCAAAAATTAATACTGCTATTTTGGTATTGGGTTGTTTCTTAAAAAATTGTTTAAACCCTCCCAGGTTATCAAACCCCTTATATACAATCGATAACGCGATAATAGCATCTATTAAAAAAGCATTTACATTAATATCTGCCATTACACCAAGTAATAGGGTAAGACTATGACCGATCGTAAAAAAACTTACATATAATAGTATTTCTTTTGTTCTATACAAAAAGAAAATGACCCCTACCAGAAAAAGTAGGTGGTCATATCCTGTTATCATATGTTTTGCGCCAATGTATAGAAACGGACCAAAAGCAATTCCTTTATTTCCTAATAAGAAAGACTGCGTCTCATCATCGACACCATGCGCCGCGTTTGCGGTTATTGAAACCAGTACAAAGGCGAGAAATATAAAGAATGTTGTAGTGTTTTTAAACATCTTTGCCATATAGATTAATGTGCGTGTCCGTGTTCTTTTACTTGTCGGATACTATCTAATCTTGCTTTTTCAGCTTCATCAATCTTAACTTCTGGTGTTGATTCTTGAGTAGCTTCTACTTTAGCAGGATCTGTATTTTCTTCTTTTTTCTCCTTTTTCTCTGTACAAGCTCCTAAGATTGCTAAAGCCAAAACGGCTGTGATCATTGATTTTTTAATTGTCATGTTTGTGTTTTTTAGATGAGTTAATTCTAATAAGTTTCTTTTAAATTTTTGAAGTTACACTATTTAATTCACTTAATTTTTAAAACAAAAAATCATCATTTTTAGTATGTGTGATTTAACAAGTAAAATAGTGTTGCTTACATGGTAAATATAGTTTTTTTTCTAAGATTGTCACAAAGAATGTATATCTCTTAGTGGTATGAATATTCTATAAAAATAGAAAACAGAAAATAGTGATTTTATGGAAACAAAAGTTGTAAACAAGTTTTACTCACAAAAGCCCTCGCGCTTTGATCTCAAGGTATTTATTAATAGTGTTAACCGTAAGGTTTTCTGGGGTAGTTAATACCGTTTGTATCCCATGTTTTTGTAACTCTTTTACCATTACTTTTTTGTCATATGCAAATTGCTGTGCAATAGTTTGATCATAAATGGTTTGTAGATCCTCTGCATTTTGTTGAATAAGATGATCAAGTTCTGTATTCTGAAAGAAGATCACTACCAATACATGTTTTTTGGCTAAAGCCCGTAAATACGGAAGTTGCCTTTTTAAAGATGATAGATGTTCAAAATTAGTATATAATAGGAGTAAACTTCTGTGGTTTATTTGTCGTTTAACATGCGTATATAGCAATCCATAATCAGAATCAAGAAATTGGGTCTTAACATTATAAAGTGTTTCAGAAATCGTATTAATGTATGTTTTTTTTCCGCTAGACGGCAAAAAATCATTTACTGTATTAGAAAAAGATAGCATCCCGACTTTATCATGTTTTTTTAAGGCAATATTAGAAAAAGCCAGTGTACTATTAACAGCATAATCCAGAAGACTTAATTCTTTAAAAGGCATTTTCATAACACGACTAGCATCAATGATAGAATATATAGGTTGAGATTTTTCATCCTGAAATTGATTAATCATTAAGTTACCGTGTTTTGCAGAAGCTTTCCAGTTAATAGTACGAACATCATCACCGATTACATATTCTTTGATTTGCTCAAACTCCATCGTATGCCCAATACGTCGTATTTTTTTAAGTCCAATTTGAGTTAACTTATTATCAATAGCCAAAAAATCATATTTTTTCATCTGGATAAAAGAAGGATATACTTTTACCATTGCAGCTTTATCAAAACTATAACGACGTTTTGCAAAACCTATTCTGGTCATGGCATACACATATAGGTTTCCAAAAACATACTCTCCTCGTTTTACAGGGCGTAATGAGTATTCAAAATCTAAAATAGACTTAGGAGAAATACTTCCTTTTTTTAGGAAATCACGTTTTTGAAATTGCACAGGGATCTCATCGATAACCTCTACATGGGTCGTAAATTTATAATTACTTTTTATTCGTACGGGAACAGCATTAAAATCACTATTAGAAAATTTATTTGGTAAAATCCTATTGGCATGAATTCCATTTCTAGTATTATATAAAGCCACAATATCAAACAGAAAAACAATTATTAATCCCCATACCAATAACCAGACAATTGGATATATTGGAGTAAACCAGTATGATAATAAAAACAATACTGATATTAGCGTGAGTATATAAAATACTCTGGAACTTAGATATAGTGATTTTAAAAATTGAATCAAAACTAGCGTGGTATTTCTACAGATTGCAGGATCATTTCTATAACATTTTCTGTTGTCATCCCTTCCATTTCACGCTCTGGCGATAAGATCAAACGATGACGTAACACAGGGAAAAGAGATTTTTTTATATCCTCTGGGGTAACAAAATCTCTCCCGTTAATTGCAGCAAAAGCTTTTGAGGCATTCATAACAGCAATTGATGCCCGTGGGGAACCTCCTAAATATAAATGCGGATGAGTTCTGGTTTTGGTTACAATTTCGGCAATATATCCCAGGATTTTTTCTTCGATGATTACATCTTGTGTTTTTGCTTTAAATTCTAGTAATTGCTTCGGAGTAATTACCGGATCAACCATCTCTAAAGGCTTTGCTGTTTTTCTCTCATGATGAGTTTTTAAGATATTTACCTCGTCTTCAAAAGTAGGGTAATCTACCTTGATTTTAAATAAAAATCGATCTAATTGTGCTTCTGGTAAGGCATAAGTTCCTTCTTGTTCTACGGGGTTTTGAGTTGCTAATACCATAAAAGGAGGATCCATAGGATATCGAATACCATCTATAGTTACTTGTCTTTCTTCCATTACTTCAAACAAAGCTGCCTGGGTTTTGGCGGGAGCACGATTAATTTCATCAATAAGAACCATATTAGAAAAAATAGGCCCTTTTTTAAATTCAAAGTCACTTGTTTTCATATTAAGTACAGAAGTTCCTAATACATCGCTTGGCATAAGATCTGGAGTGAATTGAATTCGATTAAAATCAGTTTTTAATGTTTTTGCAAATAATTTGGCAGTTACCGTTTTTGCAACCCCAGGTACTCCTTCGATTAAAACATGACCATTAGATAACAGGGATACAATTAATAACTCGATAAAATCCTGCTGTCCCACAATTACCTTTGCTAATTCTACCTTTAGTTTTTCTACAGATTGTTGTAATTCACTAAGATCTATCCTGTTCTGAAAACTTAGGTTTTGCTCTTGAGAGGCTGTCTCAGGAGCTTGCTCCGGGTTTGTGTTGTTTTTAATTTCTTCGTTTTCCATTTATGATTCGTTTAAATGATATATCGTTTTTAAGATCGACTTTTGAATATGCTTATTAACTCATAAAGCTTTAATACATCTTCTTTTTCGATTTTCACTTTTTTATTCAGTTCATCAAAATATTTAAATAATATTTTGGTATCCTCTATACTATTATTGCTTCTGGCAGCAATATCTATTATTGTTTTTTCATTGAGTTCATTTGTCGGGATTCTAAGCACGTTACGTACATAATCCAAAAATAACAGGTTTTGCTTAGCAGCAATTTCTTTATGTTTCCTTTTTTCAAAATACATTCCGCTAATCGTCTTTGTAAAAGATAAAGTCTGATTTTTTAAAGGTTCTATAATCGGAATACTACGTTGTTTTCGTTTTCCTTCAAAAATTATAAAAAGGACTACTCCAATAAGCACAAAGTAGTATGCCCATTTGAGGTAGCGATTATTTAAAAGCAAGAAAAGTGGAGAGGTATAAAATGTTTTTCCCGATTTATAATAATTATCCCACAGTATTTTTTGATTGGGATTTATATAGGCCAAAAGGTTTTGAGTATATTGATAATTCTTGTCTGTTAGCATAAAATAATTCCCAAAGGCCTCGGGAAAAGTATGTAATAAGATTTTCCCTTTACCAAAAGATTGTTGTATATAGTTTACTTTTGGGTCTTTGACCTTTAATGTATCATTATATAATTGTGTAACTCCTAAAATAGTAGCATTTATCGTATCTAATTCATTAAAATACGGATTATAAATATCTTTATCATATAAAAAAGGAGACGGTGTTTTAAGGTTTTTATTAACCAACTCAACAAGAGGCTTAGTAGATATGTTATCTATAGATATAAGATTATCGGTCTCAATATTAAGAGTGTCTAATAATCGATTTTCTATAGTTTTTGCCGATACAAATAATGTGTTTCCGTTTTCAACCCATTTTAATAGGGTATTTAGCTCATTTTTATCAAAGTTGATCGATCCATTAACAAAAAAGTAGGTTCCGGATATAGAATCATTATCATTAAGAAACTCATAAGGAGGTTGGTTTATATCTTGTAACCCTTGGATATCAAAAGATTCCTTTATTAAATTATAGGATACAAAGGAACCCAAAGGAATTTTATCTGTCTTTGCATAACTGGGATACCAGTTTACAGGTTCGGGTTCACTAGCTTCAATATAGGTGAGTAAACCAATGGCTCCTATAATGATGATGATTAATATTTTAGAACTTTTGGTCATCACATTAACGTTGGATAAGATGGGTTATTGAAGTAAACTCTTTTTCAGCTTTCAGGTATAATTTTTCATTAACTTCAAAGCTGCCGTACCAGATAAAATCGTATAATTTGGTAATAGATTTAAATTGGAGTTGTACCGAATCGTCTGCTAACTCCTTGATATAATCCGTATTAGTTTTTTGAGCTTCCCATTGAATTAGTTCTACATCAGATAACTTTTTTAGTACGAACAGGTAATAATACCGAATTGCCAATCTATAATTTTTATGCTGTAGGGCCTGATCAATCAATTGTTGAATATCTTGATTTTGAATAATATCTTCATCTTCTGTAAGTTTTATCTGCGGAGGAAGTTGTTTTTCAAGAAGCATATCCGATGGATTTACTTTCATAAACAACCAACCTAATAAGAACAACACACCTATAATTAAAAGGTAGGGGAGTAGTCTAAAAACTACTGCCCAGAATCCGGTTACTTCTTTTGTACCGAACAACCACGAGATAAATCGATTCCAGAGTTGAGTTACCCAGTTTTTAAATTGTGTCCACCAATTATCAGGCTCTTGATATTCAGTATAATCAAAATCATCTTGTGTTTTAAACTCCTCTATTTTTTGATGATCAAACTGTGGTGCTTTTTGCTGAGAGTCGAGATCATAAACTAACTCCTGGGAATCAGATATAGCAGTACTATCCTGAACTCTTGCTGATAAGAAGAGCGGTACAAAAAATAGGACGTAGTAAAGAATTTTCAATTTATTCTGATTTACCTAAAAGATCAATTTGTTCTAAAGCGCCTGTAGCGTGTTTTCTTTCATTTAAATTATAATATATAAATGCAGTAGAAATTGCGGTGATAATATATAGTATATATTGAGCTGCTGATGATAAGGTGTTTAAGGCGATAAAAACCCAATCAACCATAGTAGATGGATCAGCCAAAGATCCTTCTGAAGCTGCAGTAAATGTTTTTGTAAAGGTATAGATTAATGCTGGAATAGAAAATACAAAGCCTATTACTCCTATAATGATAGCAATAACAAAAAGTGTGGCAAAGGTAATCCACCATTCGTTTTTTATGAGTAGGAAACTATCATTGATCGCATCAGAAATACTAGTACCCCGAAATACCAGAATTGAAAAAACCAAGCTCATAGGGACATACAAATAGATACCAGGAATAAGGCAAAGCATGAAACCAAAAAAGGTAATTAATCCCGAAAGAATTCCTAATCCGATAATATTTCCAAAATCTTTTTTTACGCCATGCAATACAACTTCAAGGTCGACATTACCTTTGTTATCTATATAGTTTTTAATATAGTGTAAAACAGTACCAAATAGTAATGCATAAAATACGAGTAAGGTTGCCAACATTGCAAAAAGAGCAATAATAAGGGTTCCCGAATTATACATCCCACCATTTCTAATACTCACCGGATCAAAAATATTCGCAGAAGAATGCGTATAATAAGCAGAAGCAAGCAAGAGTAATATAAAAGGGATTCCCGAAGTTTTTAACAAAACAGATAGTAATGATTTACCATTTTGTCGTATAAAAGCAAAAGTATCTGTTAGGATATCTCCTAATTCTCTTTTTTTCTTAAATTCTATGTAGTCGTTATTCATTTTTTAGTCTGTTATAAAGTTGTCTGGGGTAAATTACATAATAAAACAAGATTAGAGCTAGCGACCCAGATATGATTAAAATAGCCAGCCAATCAGGCATTTCTGTATGTCTGGTGACAAAGCCTTCTAAAAACCCTGCTAATATAAAAAAGGGAACTGTGCTAATCACAATTTTTAACCCAGCTTTAATTCCTTTAACAAAAGAAGTAAGTCGAGTATACGTTTTTGGAAACAAAATAGAGTTTCCTACAACCAGACCTGCACATCCTGCAATAATAATCACAGAGATTTCAATCGTACCATGAATCCATATGGTGCGAGCACTTTCCCAAAGCAATCCTTTCTCGTAGAAAAAATACTGAAAAGAGCCTAGCATTATAAAATTTTGCATAAGCATATATACGGTACCTATCCCAAACATCACTCCTAAAATAAAGCAATTAAGAGCTACTCTAATATTATTTATGGTGATACCTAAAAACATATTGGTTTCTCCCATTTGTTTGTATACTGCCATGGGGTCTTCGTTAGCAATATTTTCTAGTGTCATATTTACATAAGCATCACCTAAAATCGACCTTACAAATGCCCCGTCCGTCGCAGAAGAATATGCTCCAATAGCCGTAAATAAAGCAGAAATGAGAAATGCGATAAGTAAGTGCTTTTGATATTGATAGAATTCTAAAGGAAATTCTTTAACCCAAAAAGAATACAATCGATTTTTTTTCTCTTTTTTTGTTTTATAGATTTTTTGGTGAGCACTAGATGCCAAACCATTTAAATAATTAAGAGTTTGACTATTAGGATAAAATGTCTGAGCATAACTAAGGTGATCAGTTATCTCTATATATAAATTAGAAAGCTCATCTGGAGTTATTTGAGCATTATTAACCAGAACACTTTCAAATTTTAACCATTTATCTTTATTTTGCCTCACAAAAGCCGCCTCACGCATGTATCGAAGATTAAGAGGCTCAAAGAAACATAATTAATGGATAATTTTCAAATAGAAACTGCTCAAAATGTTAGTATACAGCAAAATGCTGCCGGAATAGGAGAGCGTATTCTAGCGTATCTCATTGATCTTTTGATTATCATAGCTTATTTTATCATAACTATATTTATGATTGGGGCATTGAGTCTCGATTTTGGAGACGAGTGGGCTTTCTGGTTAATTTTAAGTTTACCACCGTTTTTATACTTTATATTATGGGAAACATTTTGGGATGGTAAAACTCCCGGTAAAGCAACGATGAAAATAAAAGTGGCCCGTATGGATGGAGCAAGACCTGCTTTTTCGAATTACCTGGTGCGATGGCTACTTCGTTTATTAGATATTACTTTGGCATTTGGCGGTGTTGCGGTTGTTTCTATTTTATTAAACGGCAAAGGACAACGCCTGGGAGATATGGCAGCAGGTACTACTGTGATTAGTGAGCGGCAACGTGTACGATTTAACCAAACCATATTAGTCGATATTCCCGAAGACTATGTGGCCGTGTATCCCCAGGTTACTGTTTTTAGTGATGCAGAGATGCGTAAAATAAAAACTATTTATACCGAAGCAAGACGAGATGCAGATCATAATATCATTCTCGAACTTTCTAAAAAAGTAAGTGCTTTAATGGATGTTACTCCGCAAGAAAAACCATTACAATTCGTAGATCGGGTAATCGCAGATTATAATTATTATACGCAGAAGTTGTAGTTTTTGGTAGTAGATATAAGCAATAAAACTTTTAGAGTATATTGTACTAGTTCTTTATCCTTCAATTTTTGCCTTGAATTACCAATAAGAATGTAATAAAAATAGAAGTTAAGATTTATAAATTGATAAGTTAAGATTTATAAATGCTTAGTACCACACCTTTCAATACAGTATACCATTACCTTATCTTTATGACAAATAACATGTTATGATATTATAAAATATTTTCGCGAAAATAGTCGTAAAAGTTGTAAGCGACTTTAAAAAACTACCAACAAATTAATTCTTAAAACAATAATCATGTTAAAATCTATTTTAGAAATTAATGGTGTCAAATCACTAACTAGAGGTAGCCTAAAAAATATATCAGGTGGAAGAATGAGAACAGATTGTAGTATAATATTTGGTGCGTGCGATGAACAACATCCTACGAATGATGAGAAGTTTGTAAAATGCCTGAATTATAGTGGCTGTGGCCCTGCTTTCTAAGATGATAATGCCAACGGCTATAATCATAAGAGAAGTATTTAAAATTTACTTTAAAAAGCCCTTTCAAAGGGCTTTTTTCTTTTCAATAACAAGAAATAGATGTAGATAAATCTTATAGGTTTTAAATAATCCTAAATACAGCAAAACCACTTTCTTCTTTGTTTTATTCCTTCTCTTCGGTTTTTATAAAAATAGTTTCTTTTTTTGGGTAACAATTTTTTTCCTTGTTGATATGATGGTATAAATCATAAAACTTTTATAACATGAAAAAAATGAATTTTAAAAAATTAGAATTAAACAAGAAAACTATTGCACAGGTAAAAGGTGGGTTGGCACATCCTATGGGGCCGTATAAGGAACGTGTAAAGTGGGCCGTGGGAACACATAACACATGTCAATGCGAAACTATTGCTGCACCGTGCTAAATTTTTAAAAGCGGACTTAGGTCCGCTTTTTTCTTTTTGTATTGAAGTGGTTTAGACTTTTTTGATTCTGGCGAAAAATAGTAATTTTTTGATCAATTCAAGTGTTTTTTGTGCTTCATAGCAGCGCTACGAAGTAAGAACTTCATTGCTAGTATACTATTTACTTAATCACTTCAGCTTTTATAAAAATATTTTCTTTTGGCCATTCGCTGCCATCTGTAGGAACATTAGAGATTTTATCGGCCACATCCATTCCTTTTACAACTTTTCCGAAAATCGTATGCTCTCCATCCAGATGAAAAGCTCCATTTTTGGCAATTACAATAAAGAATTCGAATGGAGTTGAACGATTTGATGGATTATCTACCCATTGTTTGGATAAAGCAACGACTCCTCTGGTGTGTCTTAAACCTTTTACAGGTTCCTGCGGAATGGTATAGTCTCCAATTTCATGACGTTTGTTTGCCATTTGTTGGCGATCACTATTACCTCCCTGGATCACAAAACCTTTGGCAACACGATAGAAAAAAGTTTCATCAAAATATTTCTGTTTTACCAGGTAAATAAAATTTGCTCTATGAATAGGCGTCTTTTTGTATAATTTGATATGAATATCTCCATGTATAGTTTTTATATTAACTAATGTCTCTGGATTTTCTTTACCATAAGTAGTCAGGAATTCCTCTAGATTATTATTAGTGAGTCTAAATGGCTCTTCTTCAGTATCTTTATTTTCGTTATTAGATTTCTTTTCATTCTGCGCTGCTGTGGTATCTTCTTTTCCCTTTTTGTCATTTACAGAAATTGAATCTGTATTTGTTTTTACATCCTGTTTATTTTTCTTAGAATGTGTATCTTCACAACTAGAGAATATGAAAATAGATACGCAAAAGCATAAAATTGATTTGGTAAATGACATTTGAAACATTTAAGAATTTAATCCCAAAAATAGAAAAAATGTCAGTACCGGGAGAATCTTCCCATTTTATTATGGCTCCAGAAGCTCGTATGAAAGCATTGAATCATCTTAAAATTGAAGAGAGAAGCCCTAGAAATGCAGCGGTGATGATGTTTTTTTATCCAAAGGATAGCATAACTCATCTTGTACTGATTTTACGACCCGAATACGAAGGAGTACATTCGGGACAGATTGCATTACCAGGAGGAAAAGTAGAGATGTATGATATAAATTATACAGAGACAGCACTACGAGAAACTCATGAAGAGGTAGGAGTACAGCCTAATACTGTTACTATTATTAAATCCCTCACCAAAGTATATATCCCTCCTTCTAATTTTTGGGTACATCCGTTTTTAGGGTTTTCTGAGAGAAGACCCAATTTTATTCGCCAGAAAGAAGAAGTTGCAAAAGTTATCGAGGTTCCGCTAACAGAACTTCTTAACGAAGATAATGTTGTTTTTAAAAAATTAACTACTTCTTATGCACAGAATATAGAGGTACCTTCCTTTGAACTAAATGGTTACGTAGTTTGGGGAGCAACTGCAATGATGTTAAGTGAGCTTAAAATGCTTTTAAAGACGTCAATAGCATTATGATTTTGTATATTTGGCATTCCTAATACAACCGGTTTTCTACATATGGGATTATTTAAAAGAAATCCATTTGGACATATATTATTTTTTAAAAAATGGCTTATCCGTATTATGGGTGGGTTAACGCATAGTCGTTATAGAGGTTTTAATGAATTACAAATTGAAGGAAGCGAAATTTTTAAAAACCTTCCTGATAATAATGTGTTATTTGTTTCTAATCATCAAACTTATTTTGCTGATGTAGTAGCAATGTTTCATGTTTTTAATGCAAGTCTAAGTGGTCGTACAGACTCTATTAAGAATGTAGGGTATTTATGGCAACCTAAGCTTAATCTTTATTATGTAGCTGCAAAAGAAACGATGAGAGCCGGATTATTAGCAAGAATTCTTGCGTATGCCGGAGCTATAACTGTAGAGCGTACCTGGAGAGAGAAAGGAAAAGATGTGAATCGCCAGGTAAAAATGAGTGACATTACTAATATTTCTAGAGCATTAGATGATGGGTGGGTGATTACATTTCCGCAGGGAACTACAAAACCTTTTAAGCCTATTCGTAAAGGAACTGCTCATATTATTCGGAAATATAAACCCATAGTAATTCCTATTGTAATAGACGGTTTTAGAAGATCTTTTGATAAAAAAGGTATTCGTATTAAAAAACGAGGAATATTACAATCTATGGTGATAAAAAAACCACTGGATATTGATTATGAAAATGATTCTATCGATGATATCGTAAGTAAATTAGAGTTTGCTATAGAACAACATCCATCTTTTCTTAAAGTAATTCCGAAGGAAGAATTAGAAGCCGAGGAAGAACTTAATAAGAAAAGACAGTGGGAATACTAATCTTTTTAGTAGTTTATTACGTTCCTTGCCTCAAAAAAAGCCAAGAGATCATTCGACCTTTTGACTTTTTGTTAATTCAATATGTATGAAGAAATCTACTAGGCTATTTGGCACATTCCCCAAAAACAAAAGAATTCTTCGTGCTCAAAACCAGGTATCGAATTTAAAACATTACAGTCAGCATGATTATAACAACGCATACCTGTGTTACCTCCATTAATAGATTTTTGCTCTTTTTTATTTAAAACTTGAGCCCCTTTTAATTGCATTATTTTTTTCATTTTATTAAAAATTAGTTGTTTTATAGTAGCAAACATTTTAAGACAGTTGCAGTTTTCTGTCTATTATCCTGATAACTTCTTGTTTTTTTAATCTTTACTGGTTGTTCAAAAAATAGAACCAGATATTTAGGTAAATGAACATATAGAAAGTGTAACTATGTTTCCGTTTATTATTCTTTCTACTCCACAACTTCCTGAACAGCAATCACTATCCTCTGTACATTTTCTTGCTACATTTTGACATCCAGAAGTACCACCATGAATCGATTTCTGATGCTGTTTTTTAAGTATCGTAACTCCGTTTACTTTTAAAATTTTAAGAATCATTTTTAGTGTTTTAAATTAGAAATACAACAAAAAAACCCTAAGGATTAACCTTAGGGGAAGTGATATTTAGTCTAACTGCTCAAAACAACGTCCAAAAGAACAATGACCACTACAAAGTCTAAGACATTGATCGCCATAGTATGTACCAGCTTTGATTGTTTGTTGTTCGTTTTTGCTTAATTGAGTTGCTCCTTTTAAATCTAAAATGTTATTAAACATGATGATAAGTTTTAATTACCTACTCTGTTAGATAAGGTTTTCGGCTGCCCCTTTATCAAAATTAATCACTGCGGATATTTTGATTCTGAAACTAAAGTATGTAGCAATTAGGGGTATTAAAAATGAAGTATGGCCATTTTAAACAAAATAGCCATAAAAAAACCTGCACATTGGCTGGGTAATACATATTTTGAAAAATACTATTTACTTTTCGTGATAACAATAATCGATAATCACTCCGTTTACTTCTGCAATCTCACTTGTTAAAACACTAGTTCCACCTTCTATTTTTTTCATAGAATCTACAGAGATCCTTGCTATTGTTAACTTTTTGAGATTGATTTTTTGTGTTTTGTCTTTTTTCATTTTTAAGATGATTTGGTTAGTTATAAGCTTTTTTCTTAAGTATATAAGAGTTAAGAAAAATGTATTTCGTTAGAAATATATTTTATTCTAAGGGTTTATAACAATTACTTATGGCTAAATTGTTTAAAATAGCCATGAGTTATATACTAATTTCTGGGTCTAAATACTGTTTATCCAAACTCTTAATATAATAGGACGGATTGATCCCTGTTTTTGCTTTAAAATGTTTCACCAGCGAGTAACTACTTTTATATCCAATTTCTGCAGCAATGGATTGAATAGAAAATGACCTGAATTTTTTATCATCTTTTAATCTTTTTAGCACATATTCAATTCTAAGGTCATTGATGTAATCGGTAAAGTTTTTTTCTTTGTGAATGTTTATTATTTTGGATAAATATGTGGTATTGGTTTTTAACTTTTTTGCCATGGACCGTAAATTACATTCTAACTTTAAAAAGTATTCTTGAACTTCTAATTTTTCTAGGCCTTTAATGATCTCATTGATTTTCTGATCGTCAATAATGATTTCTTTAGACGACTCTTTCCTGTTAACTGTAGTTTGTTTATTAGATTCTAGATCATTAATTTCTTTCATTAATTTATTAAACAAAACTTTATTGGATCGTTGTTTTTTGATATATATAAAAACGATACAAGTTAGCGTCGTTAACGTGATTAAAAGAATCCAGAATATTAGGTTTTTCGCTTGCTTATCTTTGGTTTGCTTTGCCTTAAGAGTTGCTATTTCTTTTTGAAGTCTATTCGTTTCTTTTTCGTGAATAATATCTACCGTTTGATCCTTATCTTTTTGATAAGATTCATTTAGCTTAACATATTTGTTACTCCACAGATTTGCTTTTTCATGTTCTTTTTTTTCATTGTAACAATGAGCTAGTAGTAAATGAGATCTAATCGCGGGAGGTTTTAGGGAATCATTTTCTGCAAAGTTGTTTATACTATTCGTTAATACGCTAATTGCTTTATCATAAAATTCTTGCTGATAATAACAACTTGCAATGAAATAATTGGTATTGATTATGGGATAGGTCTTGTTGTTAATTTCTTGTTGAGATAGAATATCTTTTGCTTTAAATAAAAAATCTAAGGATGTATCATATTTTTTTTGGTAATAATATACCATTCCTTTTTTTATGTATAAGTCTAAAATGGCTTCTTTATATCCCAGTTCTTTGCTTATATCTAGCCCTTTTTCTATATAATATAATGTAGAATCATATTGTTCTCTATCTAGATACACCTCACTTGTAAGAATCAAAATACTAGCGTGAGCTCCTTTTTTATGAAGATTAGTATTCGGAATTAACTTGAGTGAGTGACGGGCAATTTTTAAAGCTTTGTCTAATCTATTCATTCTTTTGAGAATAACAATGAGCCCCGAATTAGCCTTAATTTCAATTTCTTTATGCCCTGTTAATTCTGTAATATCTAATGCTTTTGAATAGGCATCAAGTGCATCTTTGTTTTTTCCATCTCTAAGATGTATATGACCTTTTCTAGCATATATAATAGATAATAAAGAATCGTGATGTGATTTTTTAGCTATTTGTTCGGCCTTGTCATAATAAAACATGCTTTTTCCATAATCTTCGTTGTCGTAAAGTAACCCAGCTTGTTTAATATATGCTATAGCATCTTGACTATCATTTTCTTGAGCAGAAATACTAAAGGAGTTGAATACAAGAATATATAAAGGTAAAATAAGGTATTTGCCTAATAAAGGTTTATAGTGGATTGTCATTATGATAGAATGTGTGTTATCAAAAGTAAGTAATACTTTTATTTTTCCAGAATATTTATATCACATGCTCATAATGGTGAAAAATGAAAAGGAGATATAGAATATATTGCAGTTGCTTCTTCAATCGACCAAGAAATAGTTTAGAGGATTGCCTTTTATTTTATAAAATACTTAAAAGTGAAGTGTTCTCCTGGTGAAACAGATATGGATAGGGATACCTTTGCCAGAACAAATTAATGGATCAATTTGTGAGTTTCTGATGACAAACAATAGTTAAACCAAGAGTAAATACTACTCTTAGTCTCTATCATTCTAACCACAATTTAAAATCCTTTACTCGCTCTCTCGCTACAATAATTTCTTGTTCGTTAAAATGATTAAGTTTGATTTGTAATCTCGAATTGGTATACGATATAATATCTTGTATCGCATTTATATTGATGTAAAACTTTCTGCTTGCTCTAAAAAATTGCTGTGGATTTAATTCGTCTTCAAGAGATTCTAGAGTTGTATCGATCAGATAATTTCTATTATCTGTTGTATGCAGATATGTTCCTTTATTTTCAGAATAAAAGCATTCGATATCTTCTACCGAAAATATTTTTAAATGCTGTCCAACCTTGGTGGTAAATCGCTTTTTATACGTGCGATCCATAGGATTTATGAGCAGTTTTTTAATATCTTCAAAATCTATCTGAAGCTGTTGTTTTTGTGGTAATTGTTCCTTGTATTTTTGTACAGCAACTTCTAACTCTTCATCATCTATTGGTTTTAACAGGTAATCGATACTATTTAGCTTAAAAGCTTTGAGTGCATATTCATCATAAGCAGTCGTAAATATGATGGAACTTTTTATGGTAATTGCATCAAATATTTCAAAAGATAACCCATCACTAAGTTGAATATCCAGAAAAATTAGATCGGGATGTTCATTTGTACTAAACCACTCTATAGATTCTCGCACAGAATGTAACATGGTATGTACTTTTATATTTAGTTCACCAAGCATTCTGTTTAGACGTCTGGCAGCAGGTTTTTCATCTTCAATAATTATAATGTTCATTCTTTTATAGTTAGTTAGTTAGTTTTAAAGAGGTAAAGAATGTATCCTTAGTGTATAGCACTCCTAATTTCACACTTTGATAGTATGATTTTTATTCCCAACGTTGTTGTTCCTGATTTTGTTCCTCGTCCATGTATTCTCTAATCTTACGTTCTTCCCAGTCTTTATCAAACATAGGATTTATTCTATAGGCTTTGACTGCATGAAAAGCTAAACCAATTCCCCAACCGAATGCAGCCCATAAAAACCAAGCATAATGCCATTCATTTTGATAATAATTTAATCCGGCTAAAAATCCAATAACGATAACATAAGAGAATAGATTATTATAGAATTTTTTTAATTCTTCTACTCGTTCTTTTGCTCGTTCATATCTTTTTTCTTTATTGAAATCTTTCATAATGTATTCGTTTTATAGTTTGATACCATATTTTTTAACCTTCCTAATCATCATTTTTACCTAAAAGCAGAGATTCACCAAGAATTAGCAATCCATGAAGCAGTAAAATTATCCCCCAAAGTACTGGGATGATAAGCATGATCCTATCAAACCAACTTTTTATGATTTCTTGATTCTCTGTAGTAACCGTACTACTAAAAACCAGATATTCTCCTTTTAAGAATAATAGTGCGATATTAACAACTACAAAAATCGATAGATGATAATAAAACCTTTTCTCTTTTTGTGCCTTTATTTTGGCTAGATTAAATATGTTTTGTCTTTCAAAATCTTTCATGATGGTTTTATTTAAAAAGATTTAAAAATTCTCATTATGCATAAACTCTTTGATCTTACGTTCTTCCCAATCTTTATTATATAAAGGGTTTATTCCGTATGTTTTTATAGCATGAATGATTAAACCGATTCCCCAACCAAATGCTACCCATAAAAACCACGCATGTCTCCATTCATTTTCGTAATAATTTAATCCTGCTAGAAAACTTATGACGATGATGTAAACGGATAGTTTGGTATAGAACTTTTTTAATCCTTCTACTCGTTCTTTTGCTCGTTCATATCTTTTTACTTTTTCAAAATCTTTCATAATCACTAATTTTAAAGTTCTTGATGTTTTTTTAAAGAATTAAAATTTATCCTTGTCCATAAATTCTTTGATTTTACGTTCTTCCCAATCTTTGCTGAAAATAGATTTTTTAAAGAATTTTTTTAGAAAGAACCTTTCTCTAAATACCCATAATCCATGACCTAGTAATACAACTCCCCATACTACAGGAGTTAAAAAGGTATTCCAGAATCTCCAGTTTTTAAAACCAGAATCATTAGGATCTGCTCCAATAAATACTGTTAGTTTAGACATAAAAAACAGTAGAGCAATATTGATTACAATATACACGGCAAGGTGAGAATAGAAACCTTTTTCTTCTTCAAGTCTTTTCTTTGCTTTTTCGTAAGCTTTTTCTTCGTTATAATCATTCATGATAGCTGTCATTTGATTCGTTCATATATTTTCTGATTTTTTTCTCCTCCCAATCCTTTCCTAATACAGGGTGATATCCATAAGCTTCTGAATAATGAAAGATGAGTCCGATACCCCAACCCACAATAGGAAATATAACCCAGGGAATACCAAATCCTGTTGTTTTGTAATTTAGTACAGCCAGGCAAGGGATAACGATTACATAAGAAATCAGATTACCATAAAATTCTTTGATCTTTTGTACACGTTCTTTTGCTCTTTTATATTTTATGCTTTTTGTGTGTTCTATATTTTCTGAAATTGTCATATCTGCTGATTTTATTTGTTTTGTTAATATTGGAAGCTCTGCAATAAATGCATCTTCCGTTTTATACACCGAAAATTTTCTTTTCGTTAATAGCGCGTATCGTTGTTGTACATTTCCTAAGCCTACGCCACTGCTTTGTTTTATGACTTCTTTAGGTTGAAGATTATTTTCAACGATTAGAAAATTATCTTTTTCGTATATTTTAATATGCAGAGGGTTCTCTGGCATCACTATATTATGCTTTACAGTATTCTCAAGTAAGATTTGTAATGATAATGGTACTACTCTGGCTTCAGGGTTTAATGCTTGCTCAGGAATCTCAAAAATAATACTGTCTTCAAAGCGTAATTGTATTAAGGTCATATACGTTCGAGCAAATTTTAATTCTTCATCCACAGTGACTAATTCTTTATCTTTTTGCTCTAAAACATATCGATATACTTTTGATAATGATGTTGTAAATTTTTGTGCCATTTTTGGATTTTCCTCAATTAGAGAGGTTAATACATTAAGGCTGTTAAACAAAAAATGAGGATCTAATTGATTCTTTAATGCTGCAAATTTTGCAGAAACAGTTCCTGCTATAATCTTTTGCTCGGTAACTTTATTCTCTTGTAATGCTTTATAGAAATATACCGTATGAAAGAATAGAGAAATGATAACTGTTAGTAATAATGGAAACAGGTAATCTTTAAAAGACTGATCAATAATAAATTCTGAGCTTGTTTGGGTTTTAAGTATGACTACAGCAACAACAAACTGGCATATTGCATATCCCACCATTGTTATAATGATAGAACCTCCGGCTCCAATTAGAACCCTTTGTAACCCCTTGTTTTTCCATTCGAATTTATTATTTAAAATGCTAAAATAAAGAGAGTTTAGATAGGTTAGAATGAAACAATACATATAGGCAATGGTCCACCATTTTACAGTAAGGATTCGGTCAAAATTAAATCCATTTACTAATAAAGTTACTAATGCAACTATTGCAGAAACTACTAGTGAAACAATGGCTATTTTTTTTAAATCATTCATATACCTCTTTTTATTTTAATATGATCAAGGGCTAATTTTTGATTTTAAAATTATCCTTTACAGTTTTCCTGAACACGTTTTACCTGATCTTTGCCCCATTTTGGGTAAAATGGAATATCATGTGATTCGTTTTCAAAATACAAGATAGCTTTTTCTATCTCAGGACAAAAGACTTTTGGGTCTTTACCGAAGAATTTTGCACCTCCCATTTTCCATTCGGCATGGTATAAAGTTGCTCTGGGATTTTTGGGTTCTAATACCTTTGCTTTTTGATATAATTGTTCAACTTTGGCAGACAATGTCATCCCATATACCGAAGGATTATATGCAACATATGCTGTGTTAAGTAATGCTTCCATGATTAATATTTCGGCATTGTCACTCGCATATGTTTTTGCTTCATTAAGATAATCCTGGGCTTTTTTTAATCTGGATTCTATAGCTTCTGCATCTTTTATAGTAAAAGTTGTAATAATATGAACTTGGGCAGCATAGTAATACGGTAGCCAGTTTTCTTTTTCAGCTTTCGCAATACGTTCAAAAAGGTTAATAGCCTCGTCTGGGTTTTTATCTCCCCATAATTCAAAAGCTTTAGTCATTCCTTTTTCATATGATGATTGGGCATTGGTTGCAGTAATGGTAAAAAAAGCAAGTATAATAACTATTGTTTTCATGATGGTTTAATTTTTAATTTATAGTGTAAAGATCATTAGTAAACTGATCTTTTTAAAGTAATTATGACCGAAGTGTATTTTTTAATGGATGAAATGTAGATACCATTACAATTTGATAGATTGTACGATTGCTTTATCAGAAATTAAGAACTTAGCATCTTCCCATTGTGGCGGTCCAAACTTTCCTTTTGCATTATTACTGGTCCCATATGGTTCTGTGGGGATGCTAAGAAAAGTATTAAGTTTCTGGTTATTATCAGTATCATGATATAATGAAATTGCGTATTCGCCTTTAGGGACATTTTTGAAAACAACTTCAACACTTCCGGTTTTGGCTTTAGTACTGATAGATTGGTATGTTTTATTCAGGAAATTATCTTTAGAATTATAGAGCCCTACCTGTATCGTACCCTGGTTAGATTCGATATTAGTGACAATAACAGTAAGAGAATGTTCTGATTCTTGAGCAATATTTGTTTTTGTACATAACATAAGCAATAGAATAACGGTAAATTTTAAAGTTTTCATAATAGTATAGAGTATAGTTTTACCAAGTTTTAAAGATTATCTAATTGATTATCGGTTTTATTATCACTGATGGTCCAGAAAAAACCAACGATAAAAAAGCGATCTGCATTAGGTCTTATAGCACGTCTGGAGAAGTTTCCATCGACATTGGGTGTATTTGCATACTGATAGTTAAAAACATTATCAAACCCCAATACATTAGAAACCGAGAAGTATAGGATCTTTTGTTGACTAATAAGGTATGCCCAACTCAAATTGATTGAATTATAAGTTTTTGTCTTTTCATTTTGAAATACAGATTGATTAGGATCGTTATAGGGTCTGCCAGAAGCAAAATTATAGGTAGCACTCATTAATGACTTCCAATCTTCAATCCAATATTTTGTAACCAGAGAAAGGTTGTGTTTTGCTGCAAAATTTGGAGTCGCTTTATTAGGATAATTTCTGTAATCTCTTTTAGTATCGAGATAAGAGTAACTGGCCCAATACTCGAGATTCTTGATAGATTTGTTATCTCGCCAGAAGATATCTAGTCCAGCAGCATAACCACTTCCATTGTTAGTATACAAACTGGTAAACTCTGGGCGATCTGTGTCAAATTTAACGAGTTCTTCATAAGATTTGTAATAGGCTTCGGCTCTAAAAGTTCTTCGATTATTTTGATATAGGTAATTAAAAATATAATGTGATGATTTTTCGGGCTCCAGGGTTTCATTATATTTTAAAACATCTTGTTGTGGTGCCTGATAAAAATCACCATATGCTAATGATATCTGAGATTTTGATGACGTTTTATACGCTAAAGAAGCTCTAGGTGAGATCTTGGTATAATCTAATAAAGTATTATGAACTCCGCGAACTCCTATTTGCATTGCTAGTTTTTTACTGAAAAACACATTAGCTTCGGTAAAAGCTGCAGTACTATTATTATCAAATGAACTTTTAAAAGTGTCGGCATCAGGAACAGAAACATTTTCTGAAAATGTAGTTACATATTGTTCTGCACCAAAATTTAATTTAAAACGATTGCTAAATCTCTTTCTTAATTTCAATTTAAAATGAAAGCTATTCTCATTATTATCAACATTGGTATTTACAATTTTAATATCGTTATGATCATTTGCAAAACTAGTACCAGTTGTGATAGTCCAATCGTTACCCAAGCTTCCTTTATACGAGGTATTGAGGTATAAATTCCTGTTTTTAAGCCCAAAATTAACTCCTTCTGGTGTATTGATATCTTCCTGAACAAGATCAAATTCGGCATAGTTTAAACCTCCGTATACTTTTAAAAGTCCTTTTTCAAATGTATGGCGGTATACTGCTTCTCCTGATAACGATTCGTATGGTTTTTTCCAATCTACTCGTTGTGATATAATTTCCTGATAGGGTTTTAGGTTGAGGTAAAAAGCATTAATACTTAGCGAGTTCTTTTTCCACTTTTGTGTATTTCCTACACCAAGACCAACACTAATAAATGATAAGTCTGTTTTTTCCTGATCGGGTTCATCGATAGTATTTAATAATAAAACACTTGATAAAGCATCGCCATATTCTGCAGAATATCCTCCGGTAGAAAAGTTAGTACCTTTAAAAAGAAAAGGCGAAAACCTCCCACGAGTAGGAATATTATTTGTGGTTGCAGCAAAGGGCTGAAAAACTCTAAGCCCATCGATATAGATATTAGTTTCATTAGCATCTCCACCACGTACAAAAAGTCTACCGTCTTCGGCAACTGTAGATGTTCCTGGTAATGTCTGAAAAGCACCAATGTAATCCCCTGCAGCACCTGCTGTAGTAACAATGTCTAAAGGAGAGAGTACAGAAGCCTTACTGTTATCCCCGGCAGAAAATGTTCCAGCATTAAGAACGACGCTACCTAGAGAATTTACATCTTCTCTTAGTGTAATTTTTAAGTTGTTCATTGCAGAGACATCGGTTAATATCGTATATGTCTCAAAAGAAAGAAAAGAAACGAGTAAGGTTTGAGGCCCTGTTTCTGAAGTGGAGAAAGAAAAAGCTCCGTTTGTATCAGAGGATCCTCCATCATAAGTTCCGTCTAGATAGACATTTGCTCCTTCGATCGGAATTCCTGATGCGTCAGTCACATTTCCTGTAATAGTAGTTTGGGCGTTTGTTGATAATAGAATTGTGATAAAGGCAAAGGTTAGTGCTAATTTCATGTATATAATAATTTTTTGATTGTGAGGTCAAAAATGGGCTATCTATATAAAAACTGAAATTGAATTTTACCGAACTGTAGAAAAATGATGATAAACTGATAAATATAGAGAAAGTACTAAGGAATTGATTAGGCTTATAGAAAGAATAAGGGCCGTTTGTAACAAACAGCCCTTAATTTTTTAATTAATTTAGAGAATAAAAACTCCTCTCATTAAAATATCATTACTTGTTTTGTAATACTTTTATCTTTACTATCGGTAATGATCAAGTGATATAAACCTTGTGGTAAATTGCTAGTATCAAACTCTTTCAGTAATTTACCTTTATTAGTATTTATTTGACTTTTTGTTACTATGTAACCCATATTATTGATTAGCTTAATGGTATAACTTCCTTTTTCTGGAATATTAATTTCTGCCTTGAACATACCATGTGCAGGGTTTGGAAAATTAACAACACTAAGAAGATCATTACCTGTAGGAGTTTGAATATTCTCATTAGCTATAGTAGAAATACGATTACCTTTAATATGTACCTTATAGTCTTCTACTTCTCCAAAAAATGGAGGAGTACATGGATCTGGATAAGTAAAACCACCAAATACATGAGATACTCTCAGTCCTGTAATTCCATTTTTTACATTGGTAGGTACGGTAAAGGATTGTGATATAGGAGCATTGCCATTAGTTATTCCTTCTAGAACGATTTCGTTATCAGAGAAGTTGCCATCTTGGTTGAAATCTATCCAGGCTCTGAGCCTGTTGTTACTTCCACCAAAAAATCCACCACCTGTGGCTGCATTAATAGTATAGGTGCTTCCTTTTTGAACATCGGTGGAAAGATGGGTATAATCCCCATATCCACCATCACTGCCAGAAGTGTTATTGATACTTCCTAGTTTTACTAAACTCGTATGGCTAAATGCAGTATTACTTCCTGTAGGATCACAATATAAAATATCTGGAGTAGTAACCGAAAATATAGCGCTATAACTAGTCTCACTTATTGGGTTTCTGGCTTTTATCCTAAATTCATAATCAGTTAATTGAGAAGTTGCTGTTTCAAACTCATTACTTTTAATGCCAGTGGTGGTGTTCCAATCTTTTCCTTTTTCTCTGACCTGTACATCATATTCTTTGGATCCATATACATGATCCCAAGTGAATTTGATAAGATTAAAACGTAAAATAGGAGCCTTGATATTTTCTGGAGCAGTTGATAAGTTAGGCCAATCTTGGGTAGTAACCCTGATAGGTGTTGTGTAATCGCTTTCTCCGGCAAAATTTTCTGCTTTGATACGAATCTCATACTCTGTAGTGGCATCTGCTTCTACTGTTATAGTCGTCTTAGTGGAGTTTTCATAAGTCGTCCAGTCGCCATTAATTTTTCTAATTTGTACGTCGTAATATACAGCAGTATTTACTTTGTCCCATACTAGAGTGATTCTGGCAGGTTCTATATTAGAAGCTTTGAAATTTTGTGGAGCCGGAGGCGGCTCATTAGAGGCCGCTGATACTGCTTTTAATGCGTTGATAGTACCTGTGCCTAGTTTACCTTCATAGCCAGGGTTGAGTTGATCTATAGGATCAGTAGCTTGCGTGAGCAAGGTTCTTAGATCTTCGTTGGTAAGGATACCATAGGCCCGTGATAATACTAGAGCAGCTACTCCTGAAACATGGGGACAAGCCATCGAGGTACCTGACAAGTGGCCGTATTTATTATTAGGAAGAGTACTTAGTACACCTGGCGAACCTCCTCCTCCAGGAGCAGAAACATCTATCCAGCTGCCAAAGTTAGAATAAGAAGCTCTCTTATTATTTTTGTCAAGTGCAGAAACAGCCAAACAACGTTCGTATTTTCCAGGGTAAAAATCACCATCTTTATTAGCATTACCAGAGGCAAAGATTGCTAGTCCACCTTGCATAGCAGACCCAGTACCTCCAGCTTTGTCTGTAAAATAATCAATGGCATCTTTGAAATCTGCAGGAAAACTTGAACCATCTAATCCCCAACTGTTTTGAGAAATGACAGCACCATTATCTGCAGCGTATACAAATGCTTCTGGGTTAACTTCTCCTATATTGGATAATAATACTTGGCAAACCATTAGTTTTACACCATCTCCTTTTCCACTACCTCCAGCTACACCAGAGACACCTATGTTATTATTGGTTTCTGCTCCTACAGTACCAGCTACGTGGGTACCATGCTCACCAGGAGAAATTTCACCTTTGTCCTGATTGAAATTGTATCCATAGTAGTCATCTACATAACCATTATTATCATCATCTATATTATTACCACGAATTTCGCCTTCATTAATCCACATATTGTTTTTTAGATCCTCATGGTTATAATCAACACCTAAGTCAGTGATCGCTACAACTACATTGGGGTTTCCTGTTACCAGTTCCCATGCATCGGGTAGTTTTATGTCTGCTCCCGAAGTACCACCATTCTGGCCAGTGTTATTATAATGCCATTGCTCCCCAAACTTAGGGTCATTAGGAGTGAATTTTTTTTTGTCTCCATCTCCATTTTTTGTTGAAGACGACCCAGATAAAGTTGCTTTATGGATATAGGAAGTTGTATTAATTTCGGATAAAGAAGAAACCTTCTTCACTAAACCCTCTAAGTCGGTATTTTTATTAAATTCTACTTCATACCAGAGATGTAATCCATATTTTTGATGTTTGGCTTCATGTTTTCCTCCATGACGAAAGACTCTTCTCATTTTTGTAGCCCCGAATTTCTTACATATCTCATCAAAACTGGTAATTCCTGTTGGAACGATACCTTCGAATCCTGGATTATTGATACGTAACTGTTTAACTGACTTAGTGTGCTTTTCAAGGGTGTTTTGTTGATTTTTATCGAATTTTACTCGAATACTTCCTTTTTTTATACCGGCTTTCGAAAATGAATTTTGACCATAAGAAAGATACATTGTGAGCAATCCAAATAGGACTACTAAAACTTTAGTTTTCATAATTATTAGGTTTTAAGATTATGTGTTGTGATAATATTATATAGGTTTAGGTTAATATTATATCTATACAGTATTACCGTTTATTTAATATAGATATTTTTTAAAGAGTGTATGTGCTGTACTGTGTTTGTACATTAGAAGTTATAACATTTTATGCTTGAATAAAGGTAAGAATTATGCTACTTATTTATTTGGTATTTGTTGACAGTAGAAAATTATAGAAGAATATAAAAACACTAGAAAAATACTATGAGTCTATCTCGTTTATCAAAATTTTAATTTTTGCAAAGAGTTATATTGGTTGTGGTGTAAATTAAAATGTATTCTTAAGTACTATTTGATAATAGGTCTTGATCTGTCACAAGGTTTAATATGATGATTTCATATGAGTTCGAAACCAGAAAAAAGGGAGGGTTATCTGTAATAAAAACTTTAGATTTAAATCAAAACCTTGAAAAAAGTGATTTCATTATAGATTACACTCGTTCTATAGTATTTTCCTTATTCTTAAAAGGTCTAACAATTAATCGTGCTGCCTTATCATAATTAATATAATTATATACCCAATTAAAAAAAGTAACAAATCGATTTCTAAAACCTACCAGGAACCATAAATGAATAAACATCCATATAAACCAGGCAAAGAACCCTCCGAATTTAAATTTTCCGATGTCGACTACAGCTTTATTACGACCAATAGTAGCCATAGATCCTTTATCAAAATATTTAAAAGGGACCATGTCTTTACCTCTAAGGTAGCGTTTTAAGTTTTTGGCAAGATGGCTTCCTTGCTGTATTGCCGGTTGTGCAACCATGGGATGCCCTTTGGGATATTTTTTAGTTTCCATTACAGAGATATCACCGATAGCAAAAATATTTTCATACCCATCGATCTGATTAAATTCATTTACTTTATATCGATTGGCTCTTGGTATTAGAGATTTTGCATCTATTCCAGATACAGGAGCCCCAGTCACACCAGCAGACCATATAAAAGTAGCAGTTTTAAGAGATAAATCAGTATTAGTACTTACTATATTATTTTCATAATGTTGTACCTGTGTGTTGGTATGAATATGTACTCCTAGTTTTTTTAAGAATTTAGCTGCTTTTTCCGATGCATGTTCGCTCATAGGAGGGAGTACACGAGGGGCACCTTCTATTAAATGAATTTCCATATCATCAAAATTCATATCGGGATAATCTCTGGGAAGCACATTTAATTTTAATTCTGCAATTCCTCCCGCTAGTTCAACACCTGTTGGACCAGCACCTGCAAGAACAAAGCGCAGCAATTCTTTCCTTTCTTCTGGATCTGTGGTAATTACTGCCTGCTCAAGATTCTCAAGCATTAAACTACGTAAATTTAATGCTTGCGGTAGATTTTTCATTCGCATCGCATTATTTTCTATAGTAGTATTTCCAAAAAAATTGGTTCGCGCACCGGTAGCAATAACAAGGTAATCATAAGAAATGCTACCGATATTGGTATGTATATTTTGAATATCCGGATCAATAGTTGTTACTTCGGCCATTCTAAAAAAAGTATTTTTACCTCTTTTTACAATTTTACGAAGCGGATATGCAATAGAATCTGGTTCTAATGATGATGTAGATACTTGATAAAGAAGCGGTTGGAAAGTGTGGTAATTATGTCTGTCTAATAAGACCAGTTGTACATCTTCTTTAACCATTTTTCTTGCTAGTGCAACTCCGGCAAAACCCCCGCCAATTACGACTAATCTGGGTAAATTGGTATGTGGAATATTCATAAGATATATGTTGTATCACAAAGATAAAGTGATAAAATTATATACCCTACAGAATACTTGTATTTATGACTAAAATTATCATACTTTTATTTTTATTTGTAACATAAACGTTTTCTTGACTACATATAAGAAGTAACCGACCAAAGTGAATAAAGAATTAGAACATAGTTTTGTAACCAATCTTGAGCAAAATCAGAATATTGTGCACAAGGTATGTAGAATATATACCAGTGATCCAGATTCGCATAATGACTTGTTTCAGGAAATAACGATTCAGCTATGGAAAGCATATCCTAAGTTTAGAGGAGATGCAAAATTTAGTACCTGGATGTATAGAGTTGCATTAAATACTGCAATTACATTATACAGAAGATCTAAAAGAAGTATTAAGACCGCAGATCTTGATACGATGAATTTTAAGATAAAAGCTGAAGAATATGATGACGAGGTAGAGCAACAACTTAAACTAATGTATGCAGCAGTAAAACAATTAAATGATATAGAGAAAGCTTTGGTTTTCTTATATCTTGAAGATAAATCATATAAAGAAATAGCTGATACCATGGGTATTAGCGAGGTAAATGCCCGAGTAAAGATGAATAGAGTAAAAACGAAGTTGAAAAAAATATTAAATCCGTAACCCCATGGATGAATTAGAGCTATTAAAGAAAGACTGGAAGAAGCAAGAAGATGTGCTTCCCAGATTGTCTTATACAGAAATATATAAAATGATCCTAAAGAAATCTTCTTCTATTGTAAGATGGATTTTTATCATTAGTATTTTAGAATTTCTATTATGGGCTTCTTTGGATGTCATATTTAGACTAAACGGAATGTATTCGAAGGTAGAAAAGGTAGATATGGGGTCATTCTCCCTAATAGCTTCGATTGTTTCTTACGGTATTTTGTTATACTTTATTACTCGTTTTTATATCAACTATAAGAAAATAAAGGTTACCGATTCTGCTAAAGTATTAATGGAAAATATTATAAAAACCAGAAGAACGGTAAAACGATATATCTGGGTAAATATTAGCTTTTTTGCATTAGCAATGATTGCTACTATGAGTTATGCGCTTATATTCACAGAAACATTTCAGAATAGCTCTGCCGAAAACCAATTGCCAGTATGGTTAATTGTAGTAGTTACTTTATTAGTTACTTCAGTATTTATAGGAATAATAGCATTATTCTATAGAGTTATTTATGGGATTTTTACCCGAAGGTTGAAAAGGAATTATGGAGAACTTAAAAAACTTGAGATATAGTTATTTATTCTCATTAAATGCAGAAGGTAACAGCTGAGGAATAAACTTGACTAGTAAGGGCAATAATAAACTTCCACCTGGTAAAATAAAAATAGCCAAAGAAGGTATCGTTTTACAGATATCAAGGAGTTGTTTTTTTACTTGTTGTTTTTCTTCCTTAGATAAATCTCGCATAGTAGATTGCCCTAATAAAATCATTAGATCTTTACTTTCTGAGATTTCTTTAATAAGCCTTTTTTTATTCCTTAATATCAATATACTTACTGTTCGAGAGGTCTGCTGGTAAAAATGTAATGCAGGATTCGAGTAATTAAAAAATGAAATATCTTCTTTATGTTCATTAATAAACGATTGTACCAAATTAATCGATTCTGCTATTACCGTACGAGGTAGCTCAAGCTCTGTCCCTAGAGCGAGCATAAAACTCTGTTCTCCTGTATCTACTTCTCTGTCATTCCAAACAGCTAAACTGGTAAGATCCAGGATATATTTTTTTTCAATTTCATCGGTATATGGATCTAATTCTATATAATCAAAACTAGCTTCTTCTTCTGTAGAAATATTAGTATATCGTACAGAAGATGAAAATAACTTAACTAAAAGTTTGTCGTATTCGTCCTGCTCTTTTTTAGAATTTAGCGCAAGAAAAACAGTATTTGTTAGAGTTTCTTCTAGTTTGGCAGCATACCCAAAAGGATCCTTATCATGTATAAGAAAATACTCAAAAGCTAACACATCAATAAATAATAATGCATTTGTTAATAGATGACTAAAGTTTTTCTTAAAAACAGACTCATTGGTTTGTATACGGGCATGTATAATTTTTTCGAGTTTTTCATTTTTATTCCCAGGAAGTATATTCCCCAAAGAAAAAATAGATTTTTTGGTATCTAAAAAATCATAGAACTGCACAAGTGCATCAACACAATCATTTTTATCGGCATTTTCGATTGTATCATAGTAGGTAATTACTAATGCAGCGAATAAATTGATCTTTGTCTTTTCTTCTTCAGAATAAACAATATCAGAATCATTAACTATAATAGTATCTATAGAGGTACCATAGATAAAACCTATTCGTCTTAAATCGAGATACAGCTCATCAAATGACCATTGAGGTAAATTAGGGTCACTATCGAGATCTCGTAAAAATTTTTCTATCCAACCCGAAGTTGAAGGATTCATTGATTAATGATTTGTTACAAAGTTAATTTTATTTTGATGAAATGCTATTTTGAAAAGTCATTAAAATGTATAAAGAAAAATGAAATTTCTATAATGCTATAATGGTACAGGAACAAGTCTTATGTAGCATATCAAAAGATAGTAAAATTGTATTAGAATACAAGATTATTAAGTTACAGCAGAACATTTATATTAATAACAACGCAAGAAACGGGTTTTAAGAACCTGATAATTATAGGAGTTTTACGATTTCAGAGAAAAGTATGAATAAAAACATGTAGAGGCACAAAAACGGTGAAAGAAATGCAACGTAAAATAGAAACTATAGATTGGCAAATAATAACCGATGAAATGCATAAAAAAGGATATGCCATTATCCCAGAATTTCTTTCAGAAAATCAATGCAGTGAAATGATAGACCTATACGATAATCCGAAAGGTTATCGTAAAACAGTAGTGATGGAACGATACAGATTTGGTTTGGGAGAGTACAAATATTTTGCTTACCCATTACCAGAACTCGTACAGGCTATAAGAGAAAATATATATCCAAAGCTTGCTCCAATTGCTAATTTATGGATGAAAGTATTAAAAATAGATAAGATCTTTCCTAAAACACTTCGGGAATTACGGGCATTATGCCATTCGAATGATCAGGTAAAACCGACTCCGTTGATTTTGAAATATGGAATAGGAGGATTTAATACGCTACATCAGGATATGTATGGAGACGTGTATTTTCCTCTCCAAACTGTTTTGTTTTTAAACGAACCAGATGAAGATTATACAGGGGGAGAATTTGTAATAACACAACAAACTCCAAGAGCCCAGTCTAAAGCTATTGTTTTAAAACCTAAAAAAGGAGATATGCTTATTTTTACAACTAATTTTAGACCTGTAAAAGGAACAAAAGGGTATTATAGGGTAAATATGAAACATGGAGTGAGCGAGTTACATAGTGGTAAGAGGTATACCTTAGGAGTAATTTTTCATGATGCTGTTAGTTAGAAAATGATACAACACAAGGAAATAGGGAGTATAGACTTACGAAAAAAAATAAAGCAAAAAGAAATTTGCTTTGGCGGTAACCGAAAACTTAAAATTTATGGAACTTTGAAATGCCGATCGGGAAAGAGAATGAAACGAGAAAACCGAGTGTTTTTTGGGTCAGAAAATGAAGCAAAGAGCCATGGATACAGACCCTGCGGACATTGTATGAAAAATGAATATAAAAAATGGAAGAATGGATTTATTTAGTCATATTATAGATCATGAAAAAAATATATTGCCTTATGATGGAATTGTAAATTATTATGGGAAATTGATGTCATCACAGCAAGCCTATCATTATTTTAATCGCTTACTAGAAAATATAGAATGGAAAAATGATGAGGCTATTATTTATGGTAAACGAATCATAACCAAACGTAAAGTGGCCTGGTATGGAGAAAAACCATTTGAATATACATACTCAAATACTACAAAATTGGCATTACCCTGGATATCAGAATTGTTAGAGTTAAAAGAGCTTATCGAACAAAAAACTAATGAAACATTTAATTCTTGTTTGCTTAATTTGTATCATACAGGTAGCGAAGGAATGGCTTGGCATAGTGATGCCGAAAAGGATCTTAAAAAGAATGGAGCAATTGCATCATTAAGTTTTGGAGCAGAACGAAAATTTGCCTTTAAGCATAAAATTACAAAAGAAAAAAGAGCATTGGTTTTAGAAAATGGGAGCTTGTTAATAATGAAAGATACAACACAGACTAATTGGCTGCATCGTTTGCCCCCAACAAAAATGATAAGCACCCCACGGATTAATTTAACTTTTAGAACCATAATTGAAAAAGATATATAAAACAAAAAGAGGCTATTACATAATAGCCTCTTTTTGTTTTATAAGATAAAATTTTATTGGATAATACCTCCACAACTCACTCTGCTACCAGCAGCACCAGAAGGTTGAGAAGTAAAATCATCTATACCTTGATGTACGATAATTGCTTTACCCACAATATTCTTTTTATCATCATCACAACCAATACACCATTCATTAGTAGCAAAAGTGATATTACCATTACCACTTGCATCAGCTTTAAAATTTCCTATATCTCCCTTATGGTATCCTTCTTTTGCACCCCATTTTCCATGTGATTCCATAGTTGGATTCCAATGTCCTCCTGTAGATTTACCATCAGCCGATGTACAATCTGCTTTTTCATGAATATGGATAGCATGCTCTCCTTCATCTAGCCCCGTTAATTCTGCTACCATATTTACCATACCTTCAGATTCGGTAAAAATAACTTTACCCGAAACCTTACTATCACTTTTTGGTTCTAGAGCAAACTCTATAGTCTTTGTGATATTCTCTTCTTCTTTTTCCTGGTCCGTAATAGTATCTACATTTTCTTTAGTATTCTCCTGATCTGTAGCTTCTTTCTTTTCTCCTTTACAACCAAATACAGCTATTGATAAGAAAGCTAAGACTACCAATTTTAAAGTTTTCATAATTTTATGATTTGTATGTCGTTTACAAACGTAATATAATGCAGTTTTAGTTTATGACAAAAAAATAAATAAGAAATCCCCTAGCATTATAAAATAAGTAAATTATATTCTTTTTACGAGTTCTTTATTATCGCGTATACCTCGTTTTAGATTTTCGGTAATAATTAGAGCTTTATCAATTCGGGATTGAGAGTTTTTTATTTTTAGAATATAGTAAATTAAGCTTCGCTTTTTTCCATCGGTTAAAGATTCGAAGATCTCAAAAGCTTCCAGGTCACTTTGTAAAACAGCATCAAATTCTTCTGGCATTTCTACTCCGTATTTGGTAGTGTCTTCGTGCAATGTAACTTCAAAAAAATCTGTAGGAAAAACTCCCGTTTTTTTTTGATTTTGTTTGTTAAAAGTAATATGGTAATTATTTTTCCATTTTTGTAAAGCCGCATGATATCGTACCGACACCGTATTAAAAGTAATTTCTACAATCACCCTTTTATGCCCTTCTTCTATAAGGTATTGTGCAATTTTATTGGGTATAATAATGCTATGACTAGAATAGAGTGAAGTTTTAAAAATATGAGTTTTCATTGCTTTTAAATTTACCAAAAAAATAAAACAAAATTTGTTTTATTTTAAGAATATCTTGTTTAATGTTTTTGTAATAGTGTTAATCAAATTTGATATTTAGTAAAGATAACTAACGTTAGTTTTAGAAAAAAATGATACTAAATTCGACGCTTTTTCCGTAATACCGAAAAGGGATTCATGTCCTTCTCTTTTTTTAGGTAATTTTTCTGGTAAAAAATATTTTAATCATAGAACGTGTATTTATAATAGCTAAGCAAAGTATTATGAATAGCAAAAAGTACTATACTATAGATGTTAAACATATTTCAATATAATTGTTAAATTTTGGGTGTTTGATGAGGTATTCTCATTTGTTTTTATAGATGCTTTAATTTTTGTTAATTTTATAGGACACAAACTCAAAATTTTATTTTATGAAAAAAGGTTACTCGTTTGTCATTCTATTATTATTAATAGGACAAACAATTCTTGCACAGAACTCGAATGCTCTCGTTCGAAATCACTTTAGTGATATTGCTAAAAATGAATCTTCAAAAACATTCAATACTGATTTTTCAGAATGGAGAATAACAGATGAGGTTCCTTCATTAAAACCAGGTATTACACATGTATATGTTAATCAACTTTATAATGGGATTCCTATTGTAGATGGAGCATATAAGTTAACGGTTAATAATGGTAAAATTACTTATGAAATTGATCAATTTATTAAAGGAGTAAAATCAAAAGTAACTTCTACCAAAGCATCTTCTACAGAAATTTCGGCAATACATGCGGTTATACGAGCACATAACCTACCTTCTGCCAAAAGATTATCTAAGACCGTAAGTAAATCTAACGGAAATGATGTCTCACAGTTCACAGATTCTGGAATTACAGCGGATAATGAACCTATAAAAGTTAGCAAAGTCTATAAACTACACAATAATGAATTACGCCTTTGCTGGAATGTGAATTTATATGAAAAAAATGGCCATAACTGGTGGAGTAGTTATGTAGATACTAAAACAGGCGAAATTATTTATGAAGATAACTGGGTAGTAAAATGTACTTTCGAAGGAGCTGATCATAAATCACATAATGATGAATCTGTACTTTTTGAAACTAAACCACTAGTAACAGCTGCAGAAGCACCAACGGCAGCTTTGGCACCGGATTCATATAATGTACTTGCAATGCCGGTAGAAAGTCCAATACATGGTAGTCGTTCTATAGTTACAAATCCGGCAAATGCTACAGCATCTCCTTTCGGATGGCATGATACTAACGGAAGTAATGGAGCCGAACACACCATTACAAGAGGTAATAATGTATGGGCACAGGATGATATTAACGGAAATAATGGTACAGGTTCTTCTCCTAATGGAGGATCAAGTCTTGACTTTGATTTTCCATTAAATCTTAATCAGGATCCAAGTAATTATAGAGATGCAGCTATAACCAATTTATTTTACTGGAATAATATCATACATGATGTATTTTACCAATATGGTTTTAATGAAGCTAGTGGAAATTTTCAGGAAAATAACTATGGTAAAGGAGGAGCAGGAAGCGATTCTGTAAATGCCGATGCTCAAGATGGTAGTGTTACTTGTAATGATCCAAGAACTAATTGTATCAATAATGCAAATTTTGGTACTCCACCAGATGGAAGTAACCCAAGAATGCAAATGTTCTTGTGGAATAAAACAAACCCTAAGAGAGATGGAGATTTTGATAACGGGATTATAGCTCATGAGTATGGACATGGTATTTCTACTCGATTGGTAGGAGGACCTTCTTCTAATGTTTTAGGAGGATCTGAACAAATGGGTGAAGGATGGTCTGACTTTTTTGGGTTAATATTGACCATGAAAGCAGGTGATGTAGGGACAGATGGAAGAGGTGTTGGGACTTATGCGCTGGGTCAACCAACTTCTGGAAACGGAATTCGACCAACCCGATATTCTACAGATACATCTATTAATAGTACAGACTATGGAGATATAAATAATCTTCGAGTACCTCATGGAGTTGGTTATGCATTTGCAACAATTCTTTGGGATATGACCTGGGCTTTAATTGATCAGGAAGGCTTTGATGCCGATTTTTATAATGGAACTGGTGGGAATAATATTGCTATGGCCCTTGTTATTGAAGGATTAAAGAATACAGCTAATAACCCAGGATTTGTTTCGGGTAGAGATGGAATTCTTCAGGCAGATAAAGATCTGTATAACGAAAAATATAAGTGTTTGATTTGGAAAGCATTTGCAGCACGTGGAGTAGGGCAAGATGCTAACGAAAATAATAACGGTGGTTCTAATACTAATTCAGATCAAACGGTTTCTTTTGTGAATCCTTGTGATGACCCAGGTCCAGGGCCTGGTAATTGTTCTGGTGATGTGACTTCATTCCCGTTCTCAGAAAGTTTCGAAACTAATTTAGGAGAATGGGCACAGGCAACATCTGGAGATGACTTAAACTGGACAAGAAATTCTGGAACTACTCCTTCTACAGGAACAGGACCAAGTAGTGCTGCAGATGGTACATTCTACCTGTATGTTGAAGCCTCTGGAAACGGAACAGGATATCCTAATAAAAGAGCTATTTTAAATTCTCCTTGTTTAAACTTTAGTAGTTTAACAACTCCTAAACTTGCATTCCAATACCATATGGTAGGAAGCGCCATAAATACTTTGGTAGTCGAAGCGAGAACCAATAATACAGGAAACTGGACAAGTGTATTCTCTAAGACAGGTGCTCAGGGTACGGGTTGGAATACAGCAGATGTAGACCTATCGGCATATGCAGGTAACGCAAGTGTACAATTACGATTTAATGTAGTTACAGGTAGTGGTACTAGTGGTTGGCAAAGTGATATTGCGATAGATGCTGTGAGTATTCAAAATGGTACAACAAATCCTCCAGTGTGTGATGCATTGAATTTTAATGATTTTACAATTACAGCATTCTCTAATCAAGATAGTGCAGGTAATTTCTCAATCGTAAGTGGTGGAGCTGGATTATCGATGCAGAATAATACCTGGAAATATATTAGCCTTAACTATACTGTTACAGCAAATACAGTAATAGAGTTTGATTTTAGCAGTACTTCTCAAGGTGAAATCCACGCAGTTGGTTTTGAAAATGATAATTCATTAACGTCTTCTAGGTATTTTAAAGTTCATGGTACTCAAAATTATGGAGTAACTAACTTTGATAATTATGCTAGCGGAACCAAAAAATATGTTATTCCTGTGGGTGATTTTTATACAGGTAGTATGGATCGTTTAGTATTTATCAATGATAATGACGCAGGAAGCGGAAATAACTCAATATTCTCTAATGTGAAGATTTACGAAGGATCTTGTGGTGGATCGCTAGTAGCAGAAACACTTGCAGCATTTGGAAGTATGACTCCAATTTTAGGTGATGAAGATGAAGGTGATGTATCAACCATTAGAATCGCACCAAACCCATTGAAGAAAGGAAACTTACTTCGAGTGTTTGTTCCTAGTAAAGAAATATCAAATACATCGTATTCTGTTATAAATATTATGGGACAAGTAGTTGGAGAAGGAAGGCTTAATAATAATGGTTTTATCAATCTTGATCGCTTGGGCGCTGGTATGTATATACTTAGAATCCAAAATTCTGAAAAGAAAGAAAAAGATACAATAAAGCGTTTTATTATTGAATAACTGATTTGTAGAGTAATACTAAAGACCGTTCGAAAGAACGGTCTTTTTTGTTAGAGATGTATTAAATATTGTTTTGTCTTTTAAAACTAATATGGTAATAAATGGCACTATACCATGAGGAAGACGATATAATACTTCATAAAGGTTTTGATGAACAGATTGCAAAGGAAAATCAATATAAAAATTAGCGATAATTCTGGCAAATGCGGTAGCCAAACCCCATATTAGTGCATACCACAAAGTATATATAGCCGTTTTTGGAACAAAAATTAAAGCAGCAATTACAAAATCCAGAATACCGGCGATGTATAAAAAGGTGATAGCCGCAGATTCTGAGCACCCAATAATTTGAATAACCATATCTACAAATTTTCCGGGAACAGGATAAAACCCAAAAGCGTATAGTCCATGCGAAAAAAAAGTAACTGCAATTAATATTTTTAGAGTAAGGATAAACCTTTTAGAAGTAAAATTATCAGTATAGGTATAGAGTAAAACAAAAGGTAAACCAAATTGGATGCTATGTTCAAAAAATTGAGCCGTATGATAAAACTTTTCTTTAGTGAGAAGAACGGCCAGAATTGTTAAAGAAACTCCTCCTGCCAGTATAGGAAAACGCACCCATTTTTTATTACTTATAGTAAAACCTAATGTGCAAAATGCAGCTATTAGATAGAGTATACCATTACTTCTAATAATAGCTTGAATTGTATTATCTGTCGTGCTACTTGTCACATAATCTTTCCATGAAATATTAAAAAAACCCTCGATCACAGGTTTTAAAAGAGCTTCATCCCAAAAGAAAGACCGATATGGAGCATCCCAGAACAAATGCTGCCATGTTCTGCCAATGAAAATCAGAAAAACTGATATTTTAAGAATACGTAATGCTTTAGGATTTTTCATGATACAAATTAATAGTAATCAATGTTAATAGGATCTAAACTCATTGTTATGTTTTGTGAAAGCTTTTGTTACCTGATTTAATTCTTAATTAAGATTAAAGCAGGTTTAATTTGCAGCTTATCATTAGTTTAATTTTGTAATTCATTAACCAAATATTACACAGCCATGAAAAAAATCTATCTACTTATTGTAGCCCTTATTGGGCTGCAGACTTATGCTTCTAATGATAAATATCGTTTAACCCTACGCGATAACCCAGCCACTTCTATAGTTATTGGGTGGGATCAGATTTCAGGAAATAACCCTATGGTATATTTTGATACAGTAGACCACGGTACCAATTATACCAATTATAACTATTCGAAATCTCCAGATCGTATGGTTTATTATCGTGGGATGAATAATCATTTTGTTCGTTTATCAGGATTAACTCCAGATACAGCATACTATTTTGTGATTAAAGATAGTGAAGGAGTGAGTAAACGATTTTGGTTTAAAACCGCTCCACAAGAGAATAGCAGATTTTCCTTTATTGCTGGCGGAGATTCTAGAAATAATAGAACTCCCAGATTAAACGCAAACCGTCTGGTAGCAAAACTAAAACCGCATGCGGTACTTTTTGGGGGAGATATGACCGATAATGATAGTGATTCGCAGTGGAGAACGTGGTTTGATGATTGGCAGTTAACTATTGCCAACGATGGAAGAATGTTTCCTATTCTTGCAGCTAGAGGAAATCATGAAAAAAGTAATAGTACGATTATTAATCTATTCGATGTACCTTCTTCTGGAGTACATTACGCAATTACTTTTGGGCGTAACCTGGTACGCACCTATACATTAAATTCTCTTACAGCCATTTCTGGAGATCAAACAAACTGGTTAAAGAATGATCTTAATGCCAATCAGGATATTATCTGGAAAATTGCACAGTATCATTTTCCGATGCTTCCTCATGTATCTTCTAAGATTGATAACCTTATAGAATATGCAAATTGGGCTCAGTTATTTTATGATAAAGATGTAAAATTGGTAATAGAATGTGATGCACATACAGTAAAAAGCACATGGCCATTACGGCCTTCTACGAATTCTGGTAATGAAGGTGGATTTGTAAGAGATGAGGATGGGACAGTCTATGTAGGAGAAGGAGGTTGGGGAGCACCATTACGAGATAATGATGATATCAAAAGTTGGACAAGAGATTCTGGTAAATTTAATCAATTTAAATGGATTTTTATTGATGAAGCAAAAATTGAAACACGAACTATAAAAGTTGATAACGCAATACAAGTAGGAGAAGTTTCTAACCATGATGTATTCGAAATCCCCGATAATCTTGATATATGGAATCCCTCAAACGGAAGTGTAATTAAGATTATAAATAAAGCATTTAACGCACCTCAAATTTCTTTTACTACATTACAAGAGGGGCAGCATATTCCTGTGGGAAATACAACGATCGAAGTAAATGCAATAGATAGTGATGGAGAAATTGATAGAGTAGAATTTTATATAGATGAAAATTTGGCTGATGTGGATACTACTGCTCCGTATAGCATCCTGAAAAATTTAACTAATGGCATTCATAATATTAAAGCAATAGCATATGATGATCATGATCTATGTAGTGAAAAGGAAATAACAGTCAATGTCGGGCAGTTTTCAGGAAATCTTACTGTACCCGTATCAGATGGATATGATGATGTAGAAGAAAATTTTGTGGGTCAGCTTTATATAGATAGCAGTGATCTAGAATTGGTATATGACGCTACAAATCTTATAAGTTTTCAAAAAGTAGGTATTCGCTTTCAGAATATTGTAATACCACGAGGTGCAACTATTAATAGTGCATATATCCAGTTCACAGCCGATGAAAGTCATCATAAACAAGCAGAACTAGAGTTTTCCTTACATAATAGTGATAATTCACCTCTGTTTTCTAATGAAAATAATGTATCAGGTAGAAATGTTGTATCTCATAAAGTACGATGGAAACCTAACCCATGGATTGCTGGGCAAAGTGGTAGTGCTCAACGAACTCCAAACCTTAAAGGGATGGTACAACAAATAGTAGATAAAGGAGGATGGAATCTCGGTAATAATATGAGTTTTATTATTCGTGGAAAAGGAAAAAGCTCCTGGAGAACTCAATATAAAAGAGTAGCAAGCGCTTATGAAAGTGGTTCGGATAAAGCGGCTAAATTGATAGTGAATTATACTTTTGGCAGAAATTCGAGAGTCGCAGAGCGTAAAGAAGATAAAATTAGCACTATAACTACGACATCATTAGATACCGAATTACATAAAATTAAAGTATATCCTAATCCATTTGATGAAGCGTTAAATATCACGATTCCTATAGCACAAGATGTAATATATATTGAAATTTATAGTACTCATGGAAAACTTGTATTTTCTAAGAAAACACAAATCAAAAATAATACAGTAAGTATTCGTCCCGAAATTCTGGATAAAGGAATATATGTTATTCAGGTGATAGATAAAAACGGATATTCTTTAATGACTAAAAGGGTAGTCAAAAAATAGTATACATATAGAAAATGAAGGTGACGCTTAGTTACCTATGTTAATTAACCTCTTCTTGTTTGTTATGATTTTTTAAAGTTTATGTTACCAAATTTAATTCTCAATTAATAGTAAATCATGATGTGTTTAACGTATTCATAATAAAGTACTTTTGATTTCTTAATACACTAACCCTAACACACAAATAATGAAAAAACTTATTTTTCTTATTGTAATTCTTTTGGGATTACAAACTCAAGCTTCTAATGGGAAATACCGCCTAACTTTACGGGATAATCCGGCCACTTCAATAGTAATTGGGTGGGATCAGACATCGGGAAATAGTCCTGTTGTTTATTATGGAACTACTGATTATGGAACAAATTATAGTAGTTACCCAAATTCACAAGCTCCAGACAGAACAGTTTCTTATAAAGGAATGAATAATAATTTTGCTCGTCTTACAGGATTATCTCCTAACACAGCATATTATTTTGTAATTAGAGATAGCCAGGGAACCAGTGAGCGTTTTTGGTTTAAAACTGCTCCGGCAGATAATAGTCGATTATCTTTCATTGCCGGAGGTGATTCTCGTAACAATCGTACGCCAAGAAAAAATGCAAATCGCTTAGTCGCAAAACTAAAACCCCATGCAGTATTATTTGGTGGAGACATGACTAATGGAGATAGTAATTCTGAATGGATTGATTGGTTTAATGACTGGCAACTAACAATTGCGAATGATAACAGAATGTTTCCTATTATAGCTACTCGAGGAAATCATGAAGATAGTAACAACAGTATTTATAATCTTTTTGATGTACCGTCATCAAGCGTATATTATGCGCTAACTTTTGGGAATAATTTGGTAAGAACATATACACTTAATACAGAAATTTCTATTTCAGGAAGCCAAACCACATGGTTGCAAAGTGATCTAAATGCCAATCCCAATGTAATCTGGAAAATGGCACAATATCATAAACCCATGCGACCTCACGTTTCTTCTAAAAGAGAAGGAAATAGCCAATACAGTAACTGGGCACAACTTTTTTATGATAAAGGTGTAAAATTAGTGGTAGAATGTGATGCTCACACCGTAAAAACTACCTGGCCCGTTCGCCCATCTACCGGATCTGGTAATGACGAAGGATTTGTAAGAGATGATCAAAACGGAACTGTATACGCAGGAGAAGGTTGTTGGGGAGCTCCGTTACGTTCTAATAATGATAACAAAACCTGGACTCGTAATTCTGCAATGTTTAATCAATTTAAATGGATCTTTGTAGACGAAAATAAAATTGAAACAAGAACAATTAAGGTGGATAATGCGTCTCAAGTTGGAGAAGTTTCAAACAATAATGTATTTCAAATACCTTCAAATCTAGACATATGGAATCCTTCTAATGGCTCTGTGATAACTATAAACAATACAAATGTACCAGATAATGAGGCACCTTCAGCACCAACAAACTTAACATCATCTAATATAACTGCAACTTCGGTATCTTTAAGCTGGAACGCATCAACCGATAATATAGCGGTTTCAGGATACGATGTATATCAAAATAATACTGTAATAGCTACTACAGCCTCTACAGGATATGCTGTAAACGGATTATCTCCAAATTCTACTTACTCTTTCAAAATTAAAGCAAAAGATGCAGCAGGAAATGTTTCAGGATTTAGTACAACAAAAAGTATTACTACATTAGATGGATCTGCTACACTTTATACACTAGGGATAACAACTATTGGAACCAGTGATTCAAAACATGCTACCCGAAGAGCTATGCCATATACAATGAGTGAAGATGGTATTTTGCAAAGTATTACAATGCATATTGCAGGTGGAACCGGAGATGTGCAATTAGGTGTATATGCAGATAACAATGGAGTACCTGGCAATAAGCTGGGGCAAACCAATGTTACTGTAGTAAGGTCAACCAAGGGGTGGCAAACCGTTTCTTTACAAAGCCCGGTTACTGTAAATAATGGAGATACGATATGGTTGGCCTGGATATTCTCTAACAATCCTGGTATCGCTTATGTATCTGGAAGCCCGGGAAGATATCAGGCTACTGGATCAAGTTGGTCTGCAAACGGTAACAATATGCCATCAAGTTATGGTAGTGGATCTCAAAGTAATTACAGATACTCGGTGTATGCAAACTATATGCGTAATCAATCTTCTACGACCTATACCTTAACTACAAGTACAGTAGGACAAGGCACTATAAGTGGAGGAGGAAATTATAATGATGGGAGTTTGGCTACTGTTACTGCAACTGCAGCATCTGGATGGCAGTTTGATGGATGGAGTGGAGCACTTGCAGGAAACACAAACCCTGCCACCATTACTATGAATGCTAATAAAAATATTACTGCTACTTTTAGCGAAACCTCTACAGGAGGGACGCAAACTATAGAAGTTGCTATTAGCAACGGTAGTGATGATGTAGAAGAGGACAAAAACGGAAGTTTATATACAAATAGTAGTGATTTAGAATTGGTTTATGATAGCAGTAATAATTCTAGTTACCAGGTTATTGGGTTACGATTCAGATCGATAGGAATACCCAAAAATGCAACCATAACCAATGCTTATCTACAGTTTACGGCAGACGAAAGTCATAGTGCGGGAGCTACATTAGAAATATCACTTCATGATAGTAGTAATTCACCCGCATTTTCATCATCTAATAATGTTTCAGGAAGAGTAGTGTTTTCAAATAAAGTTACCTGGAGTCCACAATCCTGGTCCCGTAATCAAAGTGGAAATGCGCAGCGTTCTCCTGACCTGAAAAATATGGTGCAAAGTTTGGTCAATAAAAACAATTGGTCATCTGGTAACAATGTAAGCTTTATCATTAGAGGGAAGGGAAGTAGTTTAACCAGTACATCAGCAAAGAGAGTAGCAGATTCATATGAAGGAGGTGCTGCCAAAGCAGCTAGATTAATAGTAGAATATACAACTGTTAGTGCCAGATCTTCTGAAGCTATTGTAATTGCACAAAAAGAATCTTTTATGGTGCATCCTAACCCCTTTACTACAACAATTAATATTTCTACATCTTTACCAGAAAAGAATACATCTTATACAGCTGTCATTTATAACCTGGAAGGAAAAATAATTTACAAGGAGAAAATTTTAACAACAGCATCAAATAAAACGATAACAATAACTCCAAAGAGCATTGATTCTGGGATTTACCTACTTTCAATAAAGAATCAAAACAGTGAGATTGTAAAAACACAACGATTAATAAAACAATGATATAATCTAAAAAAAGATTAAATATATATTGATAAGAGTCACTAATTTCATAATAAATTAGTGGCTCTTTCTGTTGTAGTTTTTAAATCAAAGTGGTAATGACCTGTGTTTCGCTATGCAATGTCTTATGAATCGGGCATTTATCTGCGATTTGTAAGATTCTGGTAATTTGTTTTTCGTCAAGATTTCCTTCTATCTTTATTTCTCTTTCGAAAGTATCGATTTTTGCTGTTGGATCTTCACAGTTTTCACAGTCTGCTATATGAGATTTACTATAGCTGGTATGAACTTCTACATGTTGCAAATCCCATCCTTTTCTGGCAACATACATTTTTATAGTCATAGCTGTACAAGCCGATAATCCGGCTGATACATACTCATAGGGTGATGGTCCAAAATCATGGCCTCCTACACTTTCTGGCTCATCTGCAATCATATAATGATTACCCACTTTCATTTGTGTAGTATATCCTTCAGCATTTCCTAAACTGGCAACTACATGATGTTGGCTTTTAAGTTTTGGTTCTTCAGGAATCTCAATGTATCGTGATGACCATTCGGCAATAACATTTCCTGCATATACAGAATCTTCTTTTCGCATCAGTAAGTGATCTGCTCCATCTAGTGTTACAAAACTTTTTGGATGTCTTGCTGCATGATAAATTTCTTCGGCATTTTTTATGCTTACTGTAGTATCCTGCGGAGAATGCATAACCAAAAGGGCTTTATTTAAATTCTTCGCAACATTAGGAAGCGATTTGGTTTCCAGGTCATCCAAAAATTGTTTTTTTATTGTGAAATCTCTTCCGCTTAGATTAATTGTGGCTTTTCCGTTTATTTGAATTTCTTCTAAACCGCTTTTTAATAGATGGGCGACATGCTTTGGGTTAGAAGGAGCGCCAATAGTTGTTACCGCTTTGATACTATCTATTTTTGCTGCTGCAAATATTGAAGCGGCACCACCAAGAGAATGCCCGACAAGCAGGGAAGGAGCTTTATACTCTTTTGCTAAAAAATGTGCTGCAGCTACAAGATCTTCAACATTACCAGAAAAGTTAGTATCCTCAAAATCACCTTCGCTTTCTCCAAGTCCGGTAAAATCAAATCTCAATACACCAAACCCTTTAGAAGTAAGTCCTCGACTTATATTTCGTACCGCACCCAAGTTTTTATTACAAGTAAAACAATGCGCAAATAGCGCAAAATTATGGGGATGTTGATCTGCAGGAAGTTCTAAACGCCCAGATAGTACTTGACCTTCGGGATTGGTAAAAGTAACTTTAGAAAGACTCATATTAATGATAGTTTGTACTAAAGGTCGAACTTTTTGCTTTAAAATAACATTTTAAGTACTAATAATTTAAACCTGTCAGGAATTCGTAGACTGACAGGCTTTTTGATTTATACTTTTTTAATGTTGATCAACTAAAATAGGATTTCCATCAGGGTCGGTAATCATAAAAGATGCAGGTCCCTCGTTCTTATCTGTACCATTAGGCATTGTAACTGTAATTCCTTCTCCATTTACCTTTTTATGAATGTCACGAGCATTTTCTGAATTAAAAGTAAGCGTGTTTTTAGGAAACATTCCCTGAAACAAACCAATTTTCGATGCTCCGTTTTTAAGGATAGCCCATTTTTGATCCAAATTGCCATCGATCATTGTAAAGCCCAGTTTTTCATAAAAGTCTTTAGAAATTTTAATATCCTTTACTGCTAATGAAATTGAAAAAATACCGAGATCCATGATTTTTTTGTTTTTGGTTATATGCCAAATGTACGATCTTCTTTTTTTCCATGTTTTGTTGGGTTGAATGTCGAATGAGGTGGTGATAAGTTCACCTTCTCTCAAACTGGAAAGATGCTTGTGAATATTTTTATTACCATTAGGATTTGTAAATTCCTGAATCATTTCGGTTTGATTTTCTTCTTTTAGAGTCATAGGGCCGATTCCTACTGTACCATCACTTCCATATTGAACAACAATACCCTGGTTTTTGGTAAAATCCCAATATTGACGAAACTCCCAAAAAGTTCCTTGTTTTTTTCCTTTAATTAATCCGTAGAGTTTACCTGTGATACTTTGTTTTCCGATTCCCCATTTCCAATCCATACCGAATTGATCAAAGGGTTCATTTTTACTTTTATATGTTTTATTATCTGTAACCCAGCTACCAATTGATTGTTCCATATTTTCAAGAAACCAATCAGGGATTTTTTGTTGAGAAAATATCGTGTGTGTAGAGATTAAAAATATAAGTATTGTTATATATGTTTTCATCATATTGCTTTTTGATTTTATTTTTCAGCTAATTTCTGCCAGTTGTTTAATAAAAATTCGGTGTCTTTTTCGGCTTGCTCTGTTCCCATTGATAAAAAATACCCACTTAGAAAAGGGCTTTTGAATTCGTAGGCAAAATCCAGAAAAAGACGGGTTTGCTTAGAACTTATAGCTTCTAATTTCCAGGAACCGGATAATGATTTTAGAGGAAAAGGGTAATCTTCTTTTTGAGTATTCACAACAAACTGAAACTCTTTACCAGGATTCCATAATGTACAGGTTTCTTCCCAACTACTTCCATCGGGTGCACTACAAACACGTTTCATCCCTAAACCTTCTCCTTCAACAATCTCTACATGATTAATATTAGGAGCCGTTACTTCGTGGTAGTTACCTACATCAGAAATTATTTCCCAAACTTGATCTTTGGGAGCGTTAATGACTCGCTCGGCAGTAAAGTGCTGTACACCTTTGGCCTTTGGATATTGAACAAAACCATATACCAGTATAATAACAATATCAAGTACCAGAAATAAAGCTATTCCTTTTAAAATTTTACGTATCATATCTATTTTTTTAATTGTTTTTGCACTTTAAAAGTACCTAAGAAAATCATGGAAAGCCTTGAAAATAGGGTGCACTCAATTAATTGAAACTCATTCGTTATATATTCTGCGTGATTCGGTTTTTCATTTAATTAAGTAGTACTATTTTTATACTATGAATAGTATTGAGTCTTTTGCATTTATGGTTACTTTTCTGCTAGGAGGGGTTATTGTCGTTGGTGGTTTTGTTATTTTGGTAATTCTAAAAAGTACATCACTTAAACAATCGAGATATTTTCTGGCCATAACTCTTTTTGGTCTCATACAGCACTTATTTACTTACTTATTGTTTACTACTCAATTGATCAGGCAATGGCCACATATGTTAGGGGTTGGATATCCATTGTTATTTTTGGTAGGCCCCTGTTTTTATCTATTTGTGAAGAGTTATGCAGATTCTTCTTTTAAGCTAAAGAAAATAGACGTGATTCATATTTTACCTTTTTTAATAATGTTGATACTTCTTTTCCCCAGGTATTTAGGAAGTTCAGAAGAAAAACAGGAAATCATACAATATTATTACGATATTTTACCTGGTGGTGCAGTAGCCTTTTCTGATTGGTTGCAGGCAAGTTTACATTTGATTTTATTGTTGATATATTCGGTAGTAACCTTAGTAATGATATATAAAAAGGACAAAAAGAATAGTATTTTACTAAAACGATTTGGTGTATTGCTGGCGATTTTAGCTTTTACCGAAATCATATTACAAACGGGTTTTTTACTTACAGGTGCTTCTGCAATAATGGCAGAGATTATTCTTTCTGGACTAATGTCGATAACCATATTATTATTAGGGTATTGGATCGTGGATATAAAGCAAATTCTTCCGGTATTGGAAGGAAAAAAATATAAAACATCACCATTGTCTGAAATGCGATCACAGGAAATACAACAACAAATACAGGCTTTTTTTGAAAATGAAGACTGGTATGTAATACCTAACTTCAAAATTGCAGATTTGTCAAAGACTATTGATGTACCATCTCACCATATCTCACAAGTATTGAGTGAGAAAATGAATTCTAATTTTTATGAAATTATCAATCATCATCGCATTAAAAAGGCTAAAAAAATGTTGCAATCGGGGGCACTACAGAAAATATCAGTTCAAGCTATTGGAGAAGAGTGCGGATTTAGTAGTAAAACCAGTTTTTACAGAGCGTTTAAAAAAGTAACTTCGATGACGCCAACGGAATACCTAGATAAAGATTTTTAAATAAAATACTGCTATAAGTTAATTATTAGTGATTTCAGAAAAGTAAAAGAGAATATAAATACCACTAGGGTACCATGCTTTTTACTACCACCCAGTTTCCTGTATCTTTAGATTCTTCAGAAGCCATTCCTATGGCTTGTAATTCTGCAACCAGATGTGCATTAGCAAAACTTGGATTTCCACTTTCTACTGCGTCTAAAAAATGAGTAATCGATTCTCTCATTCCGGGCCAGTCTGCATATGGTTGCAGTGCAGGGAAATGTTCTGTTAAAGATTTTTCTTTAGTTCTTAATTTCAATTCACCTGTTAAAATATCGATTAGAATCTCTCCTTTACTGCCAATAACCTCTACAGTAATGACCAGCTCATCTACACTATCTATATTAACTTTTAGTTCACCCCAAATACCGTTATAATCAAAAAAACCAGAACTTCGGCTTTGTCTTCGTCCACTAGTTCCATGACCATCCATAATGAGAACCCGGTCTGGAGTGGCATTTAGTAATATGTTAAGGACATGAACATACCAGAGTGATAAACGATTGATATTTGTTGTATCCTGATCAGGTTCTGGTCCCCAATTAGATCTTAAATCAATAGTTGCAGTTTGGATTTTTCCAATAGTTTCATTTTTTATGAGTTCTGCAGCTTTTGTTATAACTGGAATAAGCCCTAGTTCTAAATCGGCATGTGTGATTTGTGAAGCATTTACTAACTTTTTCAACACTTTAGGTATCAAATCTCTGGTATGACCAATAGGAGGTTCATAAAAGATAGCTTTGCCAGAATCTAGTGCTTCCATTACAATTTTACCATGCAAGGCATCCGGTACAGCAATCATTACAGCATCAATCGAAGGTGAATGTAGTAAATCCTCGTAATTATTATATATATCTATGGTATTTCCAAATTGTGATTTGATAGCCGCGATGGTAGCATCACTTTTTGCAGAGATAGCAACAATATCAACCCTGCCATCATATGTAAGAGCGGGTATATAAGCATCTTTAACCCAGTTGCCGTAGCCTATGATTCCTATCTTTATTTTAGACATACTTATTTTTTTTATTTTTCTTAAAAACTATGATACATAAACCTATTTGTAGGAATAATGCAAGACTATTGGTTGTCCATAAAGCGATTGCTTCAAACCGAAGTCCATAGATAGCCCAAAAGGAATACACAAATAACCAACCCATAACATAACCAGGTGAAAGACTACTAGATTGTTTTGATTTATATTCTTTAATGATTTGAATAGCAGTTATAACGCAAACAAAAAAACCAATAGAAAAACCGATAATTTCAAATATTGATTCTGGTATAGATTGCAAAAAGTTCATTTTATATGGTTTTTATAATTGCACAAGGGTTTCCGAAAGCTAAGGTGTTATCAGGAATGTCTTTGGTTACTACAGAACCTGCTCCTATGGTAACATTATTACCGATAGTAACTCCGGGTAATATAACACTGTTTCCACCTATCCATACATTATCTCCTATATGTACAGGGCTTGTTAATGTTGTAAAGGGAGCATTACCCGATTTTTGTACTCTGTCAGAGGCTTTTACAGGATGCTTTGCTGTATATATCTGAACAAAAGGCGCAATTAATCCATTTTTTCCAATGGTTATTGTATTATCATCGATAAACATGCAATTGGTATTTATTACTGTGTTTTCTCCCACAGAAATATGTACTCCATAATCACAAAAAAAAGGGGGTTCGATCCATGCACCATCTCCAATACGGCCTAATAAATCTGATAGCGTTTGTTTTTTACCTTCAATATCTGTAGAATCCAGAGTATTATATACCTGCATTAATTTTCTAGCTTTATGATACATTTTGATTAATTCGGGATCCCTGGTATCATAGGACTCACCAGCCAGCATTTTTTCTTTTTCGGTCATATGCGTGTTTTCTTAAATTAAATAACGACCGTACAAAATTAGCTTTGTTTAGGAAGAATATTTTTTACCTATGTTAAAAAATGTTGTTTAGCTCTTAATCTACTTAAAGTAACTTGAGTAACTCCCAAAAAAGAAGCGATATAGCCTAGCTTTACTCGTTTAAATAAATCAAATTTCTCTTTGGTAAAAGTATCATAACGTTCTTTGGCAGACTGTGTAGCCAATGCAATATGACGTAACTCGAGATCAAGAAATGCTTTTTGATGTGCTATTCTGGACCAATTCGCAATTTCAATATTGGTTTTGTATAATAAGTTTAATTCATGTACTGGAATAGCATATATAATAGAATCTTCTAATAAATCCACACATTCGAATCCCGGTTTATTTTCGTAACAACTTAACATAGAAAAGGCTAATTCTCCTTCTTTACTAAACCAGGTAGTAGCCTCTTCTCCATCAATAATACAATAAGAACGAGTCAACCCTTTTTCTATGAAATAGTAATTCTTGTCTACAACCCCGCTTTTAATGAGTACATGCTTTTTAGGAAGATGTAGTTCTGTCATCTTACTGGTTAAAGATGCTATAGAAGCATCGCTTACTGCATACATACTTTTTATACTAGATATAATTTTTTCCACGTCTTTAGGGTATAGTTCTTATGTTCAAAAGTAAGAATTTAGCGGTATCTCTTATCTTATTTTATATAATAAAGAAATTCTATATCTCTTTTATAGTTTTAAACTAAAGAAACTTCTATCAAAGATCTTGAATTATTAAAAAGAGAAATGAAGCAATATCAATGATGATTATATATCTAAGTAGACTTTATATAGTTTTGAAAGGCTACTTTATAGGATTGTCCGATTGATAATTTAGTACCATTAATTGTTACCGAATTAGAATCAAAAGCGGAAATATGACTTACATTAATAATAGTTGATTTATGAATCTGTATAAACCCTTTCCCTAGTTCATCCAGAGCATTTTTAATCGATTGCCTGGCTAGAATATTTTTATCTTTAGTAATGTAACTTATATAATTACCATCTTTTTGAAGATATAAAATATCATCGATATTAGTTTTAAATTGTTGTTGACCACTTTTTATATAGATGATACCATTGGCTACTTCTTCTGATTTTGGTTCTTCAATAGTATCTTTAATTTTAAGTATGGCTTTCAGAAAACGTTCAAACGAAATGGGTTTTAATAAATAATCAGCAACCTGATATTCATAACTCTCTACTGCATATTCAGAATATGCTGTTGTTAATATAATTTTAGGAGGGTTTTCTAATGTTTTTATAAAAGATATGCCCGATAATTGAGGCATATTGATATCTAGAAATATTAAATCTACATCACATTCTTTTAAAAACACCAATGCTTCGATAGGATTTCTAAAACTACGAATGCATTCTACAAAAGATAACTTTTTGATATAACCTTGTAATAGCTCTATAGCATTAGGCTCATCATCTATAATTACAGTGGTAATCATATAGTAAGATTAATTTTTAATAGTACATAAAAGATATGCTCATCTTCTTTGATATCCAAATTATATTGATTTGGATAGATTAGGTTCAAGCGTTTTTTTACATTTTCTAAGCCGATACCGGAGTATTTTTTTTCGAATTCGGTCTTTTTAAGGTGATGTTTTGAGTTTTTAACTTCAAAATGTAGTAGGTTATCTTTAAACTCGAGTTTGATATGAATAAAAGATTTGGTCTGGATATCAAGACCATGTTTAAACGCATTCTCGACAAATGGAATTAATAATGTAGGTGCGATTTTTGGATCTTCATCATTTGTTGCTGTAATCAATGAAATTTCAAAAGGATCTTCTGTACTATATTTTAATTTTTGAAGAGCAATGTAGTTTTCTATAAATTCAATTTCTTTAGAAAGTGATACTTGTTCTGCTTGAGTATCATAAATCATAAATCGCAACAGATCCGACAGTTTTGTTATCCCCGAAGAAGTTTCTGCATTTTCTGACCGTTCTGATATCGCTAATAAATTGTTTAATGCATTAAACATAAAGTGTGGATTGATCTGTGATTGCATCAATTGTAATTCGGCACTTATCTTTTCTTTTTCTAAAGCTTGTTGATGCGTTTCCATTTTTAGTTGATGTCTTATCATTCCATAAACCACTGCAGCAATAATAAAAAAGAGGTTATAAAATATAAAAAATCGTATTATGATAGGATGAAACGTCGTATTTTGAAGATATACAACTCCCAACTCAATTAACAGAAGATCGGCTAAACCTAAAAGGAGTAAGCCAGAAAAAATCAAATACTTTTTAGACGAATAGTATCTTGGAGTTAAGTAAAAAGTAACGATATAAAAGAAAGGAATAATACTTATCATTCCTATAAAATTTGGAAGAATAAAGATCCCCATTTCTATGGTTTCCTGTATAACGACTCCATCTATATCTTCTACGGTGTTTTCAACTATTCCTACCTCGGTTGTCAATAGTAAAATAGCAATAGAGGCAATCCAAAATAGAATATTCAGGAAGACCTCGATCCATCGTTGTAAAGTTATTTGTCGTATGCTCACAATTCAAAAGTATAGATAATTGTTGAACCAATTCTGTAAAAGTGATATACTCTTAATTTATGGTACAAAACAAAAAAATAAGGTAGGAATACGTTTGATAACCTGAGTTTTGATATATATAACTTAGTTTTTACCTAGGTAACATTTTGTTGTAAACCGCTGATAACCCTTTTAATATTGTCATTCAAAATCATAAAAAAAAGGAACAGATGAAACATGTATTTAAGATGATAGTACTGATAAGTTTTCTACTATCTTGTAAACAAGAACCAACAGTAGCACAGGAGGTAGTTAGTAGTGCTACTGTAACCAATAAAGATAAATTATCAGACTATCTTAATGAATTAGAAAAATCAGGATTTTCTGGAAGTGTTTTGGTTGCTCAGAAAGGAAAAGTACTGCTGGAACAAGGATATGGGTATTCTAATCGAGAAAGCAAAATCAAAAGTACCCCCGAAACAGTTTTCGATATTGGTTCGATCACTAAGCAATTTACGGGAGCTGCTATTTTAAAATTAGAAATGCAGGGTAAACTTTCTGTAGAAGATAACCTTTCTAAATATATAGCTAACGTACCCGATGATAAAAAAGATATCACTTTACATCATCTACTTACGCATTCTTCTGGATTTCAATCAGCAATAGGAGATGATTATGAAGATATTTCTACTCAAGAGTTTATTGAAGAAGCTTTTAAAAGAAAATTAGTATTCAGACCAGGAACAAAGTTTACATATTCTAATGTGGGATACAGTTTCTTAGGTATTATTATAGAAAAAGTTTCAGGAATGTCTTATGAAGAGTATTTGATGAAACATCTGTGGAAACCCTCTGGGATGTATCAAACCGGGTATAGAAAACCTTTGTTTAAAGATATAGCAGTTGGATATCGCAAGAATAAACATTGGGGAAAGCCTACAGATAAAAAATGGGGCGTAGATGGGCCATACTGGCACTTAAAAGCAAATGGAGGAGTACTATCTACCACACAAGATATGTATAAATGGCACCAGGCATTGCTAGGAGATAAAATTCTGGACGCTACAGCAAAAACCAAGTACTATGGTAAACATATTGAAGAAGGAGAGGGGGCAGGGTCATATTACGGATATGGATGGGCTATTTTCCCTACACCTCGTAATACCGAATTGATTGCTCATAATGGAGGTAATGGAATTTTCTTTGCCGATATGTGGCGTTATCTCGATGAGGAGATTACTATTATTATAATGACCAATGCGGTAGACCGAAAATTCGAAAATATTACTTCTCAAATAGCAGGAATACTTTTAAAACCTGATTTCAAACCTACTGTTAATGAACAATCAAAGGGAATGATAATCGGAGAAATGGCAGATCAATTAGTATATGAATTTATGAAGATAATGAATCAAAATAACCAAAATATCTGGAAAACTTTTATAGAAAACAGAATGACTCCAATGTTTAAAAATTCTTTTTCTATAGAGAAACATGTAGCAATGTTTAAACAATTGCATGAAGATCTTAAAGGAGGAAAGATCGTGCAAGTCATGGTAAAAGAAAATGAAGTAGCTCTTGGTGTTAAAACCAAGAATGGAGTAGAACAGATTCTATTTGATGTTGTCCCTAATGCAAAAGGAGAATTAAGAATAGAAGGAATACGATAAGAATGTAATATTCTTTTCTAGCCACCTTTTTTGTCATACCAAGCCTGTCGAAGATTTTTAAATGTCTTTGATAGGTTTGGATTGATAATTAATAGCTTAACAGTTCTATAAATAAAATGTAATGTATAAAAAGATAAAATTTCGATTAAATACTAATCCCTTCAATTACTATAAATAATGTTACCTTTTGATTTCTTCTTTGTTTTAATTTTTATCGATTATTTTTAACAATTCTTCTAATATTTCGTCTTCTTCATCCAATAAATGGTCTTTAATTTTGATTTCTGGTATCACCCCTTGGTCTTTATTTTCGCCATTAACACGTTCAATTCGACCTTTGGATACATCTACTTTTATACCGGTTTTAGGTAGTTTATAACTAAAAATTGAGGCGTAGAGATTAGCATATTCTCCTGTTTCTTCACCTACAATTGTTCCAAAGCCATAATCTTGTATTTGAGCGGCTGTAACGGTAGATTGCGAATAGGATTGCCGATTTACTAACACATAAATATTACCCTTAAACCTTTTTGACTTAGGTTGAGGCTCATATAGATCAAAATCATAATCGTAAATTTCACCATTTTTGTGTTGAAACACCGATTTCCAAAAAGCTTTAGTGGTGTCTTTGGTCTGTTGCACGTGTTCTTTTAGTAATTTACTGGTTTTAAGCTGAAAGCGAGAAGACCATTTGAAAGGTTTGTCTGCAATATAGGACACCAAATAGTCACTAAATGAATCATCTCCACCTGGGTTGTTTCTTAAATCTATAATGAGATTTTTAGATTGCTTTGCATTGATTTCAACAAAGGCCGAATCGATAAACCGACGATATTTGTCTTCATTGCCACCAAAGTTTCCCGGATTGATATAAGAAACATTAGGCATGAATCTAAACGACCTTTTGCGGATTATGATGTCTTCTCTTTTCATCTCAAAATCATCAATGGTTTTTATGGATTTAAGTGTATGATTTTCAATACGGCCATTTTGACGAATTTTGATTTCAAATTTATCGACTTCCCCAAAAACTCGCCAATAGTACCTGGGTAATGTAAAGAATTCAATTTGAGCGTTTTTAAAATAAGATCGCTCTGCCGAAATTTGTGGATAAATCTTTTCTAATACCTCTTCTATTTTAAGACCATTAATACTTAATAACTCTGCACCAATTTTAATAGTTTTATTTACTGACCAATTTTTTCTAACTAATGTCCTTCCATTTTCAAAAGCGATTTCAAGAGGAAAAATTGTTCCGCCGGATTTAGCATGTTCCATATATGATTGAACCGGAAATGGTATTCTTGTATGTCCGTTATTGATTTTTGAAACAACTTGTTGAAACAAATTTGTAACTTCTAAAAAGTTTAAAGAGTCTTTCTTAATTTTGTTCTTAACATTGTTATATGTTACCTCAAAATCTTTTTTAGTTGTGTAAGCATATAGGTTAAAATGGGTGCCTTCTAAAGATTTTTTTAATACTCTTAGATCTTCTACAACTTGATTTTTCGAGAATTTAGTTTGACCAAAAACAGTAAAAGAGTACAGCGAAAAAAGAACGATTAGATAAATTGATTTCATTTAGTTTTGTATTTAAAAGCTTTTTAGAAAGATTTTAAATTTCTCCTTGTATGGGAGGAATCAAAAATCTTAATTTTACGAATGTATTACTAATTCAAGCTACAAAACTAAGGCTCAAAAAAACTCTAATCGTCCTAATGCTTCTTTTCGGACTCATTTTTTAATTTTTTAAAATATTGACTTGGAGTTAGTTGAGTTGTTTTCTTGAAAACAAGGTTAAAAGTAGATTTTGAATTAAAACCACATTCATAAGCAAGTCCTAATAACGATAGTTTATTTTGATCTGAAGATTTTAAACGTTCTTTAAATGCAGCAATACGATAAGAGTTAACCAAATCGTAAAAATTTTGAGAACAGTTTTGATTAATTTTTAATGAAACTTGCTTGGGTTTCATTTGTAACAATTCAGAGAGCTTAGCTAAATTTAAGTCAGGATTTAAATAAGGTTTTTCATGTTGCATTAACTCCTCTAGTTTTTGTATAAACTGTTGGTCTTTTTCAACTAATTGTTTATTTGGTATTTTTTTTATTACTTCTAAATCCAAAGAAGATTTATATTTTCTTAAATACCCCTTAAAACCTATCCAGCTACATATTATTGCTAATCCTACAAATGTGGGAAGAAAGTAATACTCTCTTAAATTTCTATCAAAAATAAATCGATCTATTTCTGTAATTATATTCCATAAAATAAAAAAGGAAGCATAAATAATTATTGGAGTTTTTAACCAATTGTGTGAACGCTTATCTAGCTTAGAATAATATTCCTTTAGTAAATTTTGATGTTTATAAAGTAATCTTAAAGAGATAATACTGTAACTAATAATAGAAATGACTCCTATCCATTGCTCTGTCAAATATGCATAACTAACAGTTGGCATAGGAGTAGAATACAATCCATCTGCGCCATTTCTGTATATAGATGTTCTATAAAAGATAAATTCTAATATAAGTGGTAGAAAATGAATAGCATCTTTTCTAGAGAATTTAAAAGATGGGGTAGTTACGCTTTTAGTGTAAAAATATAGAGCAGGACCAATGCCGTATAGCATTTCTAGTTGAATATACCTAAAAAAACCGAGCATGTCATTATCTTTTAAAATGTTTACCAGAACTATGTTTAACGCCATTATAGCGTAGAAAAAAGTTAACATTGCTAAAAACTTGTGGGCTAAAGTTCTGGGACGTTTTATAAAAATGAGCACACTTAATACTATGGCCTGAAGAGCAAAAACAGATATAATGGTAAATAAAATGGAATTCGAAGTAATCATCTACAGCATTATTTTTTTCTTTATTTGATTCTTTAATTAAATTAAATTAAAATATTTCTTGTCACACTAAGCCTGTCGAAGTACTTCTATTGTATTTTTAAATTTCTTCGATGGGTTTAATGTTGATAATTAGGATGATACATTCTATGGGTGTAGTTACACTATTCTATTCAACATTTTGTTGCCTGTAATTCTTTTTTGAAAGGAAAATAAATAGGAAACTCTATTTTTTATGAGCAATAATAGCATAAGTCGGAAAAGCATATGATTTTTTCTTAATAATTTTTCTGATTTCAAAATTATTTATTTGAAGAAATATTTCAATTTCATTTATGGTAAAAGTTCGTATTATCGAATTGTCTTTTCCGATTTTAATTAATTTCTTTCCTTCTTTTTTATAATAATTTGATTCCCAAATAAAATCCATTCCTTGTTTTAAATTTAGGTTCCATTTACTTTTTCGAAAATAGTGTATGTTATCATAACTTGCTTCGTGTGTTATTTCTTTTCCTTCAGAAATTTCTGGTATGAATTTATTAGCATCAATGAAATCAAAACAAAATACCCCTCCTTTTTCTAAATTATTATGAATGCTTTTTAAGGTAGAATCTACATCTTGATTGCTGAGTAGATAACTAATAGTCCTTCCTGTCATTATTATGCTTTCCACTGGTTTTTCAAGTTTAAAAGAACGCATATCTCCTTTTATATATATACAATCAGGGTTTTTTATTTTGGCTATCTCCAGCATTTCTTCATTTAAATCAAAGCCCAAATATTCAAATCCATTTTTTTTAAAATATGTTGTCAGGTTCCCAGTTCCGCTACCTATTTCTAAAAGGCTTTTTTTGTTATATTTCTTAAGTACTTCACTATAAAACTCATATTCACCTTTATAATCAATAAAAGTAGCATACATTGCTTCATAAACTTTAGCTAAATCAGAATACAGGCTGTTCATTTATGTTGAAATTGTTTATGAGTTATTTTGGTATTATATTCATTTTTAAAGCTCACTTAAAGACTGGAACCACAAAATTGAATCAGTTATACATTAAAAACTTTACGAACTGCATAAAGTTAAGGGAATTCTCGATTAAGCACAAGATTTTGTATTAATTATAGGGCACTGTGTTGTGTGCAGTACTTATTTCCTTAATACAGCGTTAGTGAATTGTCAGAACCCGGAATTATTCCGTTATCAGTCATTTTTTTTATTAATTCAGCCAATTGTATTAATTCTAATTGTTCATTAAAAGGTTCTCCGTTTCTATTTATGATTTGTCCACCTAATCTTGTTTGACAGTATTTTATTGAATTAATTAAAACTCTATAAACATTCATTGGGTCAGCACTTCTCGGAATAGAAAAACCAAATACTAAATTAGTAGGATTCATCTTTCCGTTTTTTATTTGTTCAGGAAGGAAGTAACCAGGTTCGGTTGAAGTCCAAACGCTAAAGTGTTGATCAGACGCATATTCTGAACTATTATTCCAGTGAAATAAGTCTCCATCTCCCCAATTAAGACCTAAACTTTGTAAAACATCCCAAACTTCTCTACCATCATACGTGCTTTGGTTTTGCAGTCCAATAAGAATGTCTTTGTCAAATAAACCATTTAGTTTTATTAATTGCTTACTTTTTTCAATTGCTGATTCTTTGGATTCTGTTTCCTTAATCTCAAAATCCAATGAGTGCTTTTCAAGTCTTTTCTTTAATTCATGAACATATTTTTCTAATTTTTTATGGTTGTAATTCGGGTTTTCTTCATTGAAAACGTCAAGAAGACTAATTGCGATTTGAATTTGGTCATATGTTTCTGGTGTTCCTCCTGCAAGAGCATAAGTCCATCTGTTATCTTCTGGAGAATGTCCGAATATTGTTGAAGAAAAATTTGTTCGCCATTCTAAATCAAATAACTCATATAATTTCTCCTGTTTGATTATTTTTCCACTTGGTATTACTAGGTCAATAATCCATTCTCTACTCGAATCAGCTTTATACTCGACTTCCTCTTCTTTATTTTCAATTTCAGGAATTTGAAGTTGTTTTTCGTCCAATATGTGAGACATATCTTCAGAAGATTTATTAAGACCTAGCTTTTCAATTCTGTCTGCACTTTGAGATGCAGTAGATATGAAGAATTCATCTTGATTTGGTTCAGATTTTGTTTTTCTTGTCAAGAAGAAAATCACTCCGATTACTATAATTCCAATGATTAAGTATGTCATTTTATTCATTTTGTTCGAGAGTTTCTCGTATTGCACACAACGTGTTTGTGTATGGTTAGTTGCGGGGGTTTTGCTCGTAAGTAGTCTATAATCAAGTAATTATTTTGGACACTTTGTTATGTGCTTTTTATTTATTTTTAGATAATCTTAATGAGTCATATTTTTCCAGATAGTTATTCCAATCAAAATCAGAAAATAATTGAGACATATGAGATTTAAAATCCTTAATCAAATCACTTTCAAAACTTTCATCTTGAATATCCAGTAAAATCAATGGCCAGTTTTTGTAGGCTCTTGATTCATATAACATTGTGATATATCCCTCAAAATTTATATCCAAACTTTTGGTTGATCGTTCTCCCCAAGTATGGGTATAAATTGACTCCCAAGTTCCTGTTTCATTGTCAATAATGAATCCACAACTAAATTCAGGTGAAACATTGTCAAATGGATGATAAAACTCCAAGAGCTCATTAAATTCTAAATCGTCTCGTTCAAAGACTTGTCCTTCCCAACTTCCGACAATAGTTTCAAAATCAATAAATTCAAGATTTCCATAAGCTTGTTCAATATTATTGGCTTTCCAGTTTATTTCTAAACCATTAGTTTCATTATACATTTCCTGAAAACTTTTATCAAACATAGATAATCGGCTAAGAAGAGATTTCTTTTCCATTGGGATCATATATCTGAAACCAAGTTCTAAGAGATTGTTCTTTTTTGCTTTGTAGAGTTTAATTTCTAGATTTTCATAAAATTTAAGAGCCATATTATTCTGTTATATCTAATTATTTTACCTTAAAACTTCAAGTTTATTTAAAAGTAGATAAAATGTTCTTACTTATTCTAATTGATTCTGACTAGCGTCAATTTTTGATGTTGAAAATTAGCTATTTATTTTTTTGTTTTCCACTCATTTTTCTCAATCTACGTTAGCATAGTACTAAAGGGTTTTGAGAGCTATGAGGGTGCACATAACGTTTGGCTAAACTGTGTTTTAATGCTGTTTAGGTTTTGTTAGCATGCGTTATTTTATCTTTTCAAAGTCAATGTTCTCCAAAGACCCTTCTTAAGAGAATTTCATTGTGTATCGTTTTAGTCTTTTCCATTTCCTTTAGCAAGTCAATTTTTTGCCCATTTAAGTTTAAGGGTTCCACATTGAGCTGTTTGGCTATTTTTTGAGCTGCTTCATACATTATTTTTAATATTTCCATAGGGTTTTTAAAATCAGAAATTCTAAAATGTAATGAAACGTCTGGAAGTGTGTCATTTTCATTATTCCAGTCTAAAGGATGGAAATACCCTAATTGACTAAATGGTTCAGCGCAAAATAATTCATCTGACATCTCCTCTAATTGTGTTAAGCCATCCGAATACATCCAAAATAAATCTCCATCACCATGCCTTAATCCAGCAATTTTAAATGCCTGAACTAGTTCTTTTATTGAAAATTCTTTTTTAGAATCTGATCGTATTAAGATATACTGCTCAATTTTAAATGGGTTTTCCGTCATATTATTTATGTATGCTGCGTTTAATATATGTGTCGTAGCAGAGCAAAATGTTACTGAACCTTGGACACTTCTGCGCAGATTTTATACATTATCCATATTTAAAATCACTGCGCCATTATAAATATACAAGAACCGATCGATTAATTACTAATCGGCTATGATCACATATATCGTGTTGTATACTGGCTTTTTATTCAATTTTTTTCAAACGGACTTCATTTAAAAACTCTATTTCAAATCCGATAATTTTTCTTTTTATATGAGCTGAAGTCCAACCAAGTCCACATTGAAAAGAAAGTTCATTACCTTTCGTTCCATAATCAAGATCATAATTTCCGTTTTTACAGAGATTAATTCCAGAGGTTTCTGTGAATTCGAAAGTTCCATCTTCTTTTAAATTTAGAGTATGCTTATCAAATTCAGATTTAGGAATTCCATTTTTGGCACTCACAATTTTATAAATACCAATCAATTCTTTTTCAGTTGGTTTTTTAGTCAGAACGTTTGGAAATAAACTATATAAAACAATAATTATTGGGATTCCTATAAAAGGAATACTCCAATATTTTAACTTGTTGTCTTTTTTGACTATCCCTTTAATTGAAATATATAGTCCAAATATATTTATGGTGATCAGAATTATAAATAAAAATAGATATTTGAATCCTTCCATAATATTTTTTAGCTTGTGTACAACGTCTCGGCTATAATTAGTGCGGGAATTAAAAGTATTGAACTTTCGATTAAGCACTTAGCCAAAACTTTTTATTTTGTTTTATCTTTTCATTTATAAAGCCAAATCAAAAAGATTTGGCGGACTTGGTTAAAAGCTTTAAACTTTGGATTTAGTACAAAACCCCGTATTAATTATAGCCATTGTTAGCGTGCGTTATTTTTTATAATATTCATACTCATAACTTATGGAAAACACTAAATTATCTTCTTCATAAACATCAGCTCGTTCCAATAATCCATTGTCAAGATAAAAGTGCTTGTACAGGTAGTGATTATCTAGACTCATACAAGGGTCACTGAAATAAGTATATTTATCTTTTATAGAACCATTCTTATTATATGTGATTCTTGTTAATAATTCCGTAATATCTGAACGACTACCAAATTTCATACTATTAATACTTTCGATTCTCGAAATGTTTTTATCTCTTTTTTCTGTTAACCTATTTGACGAATCATAATTATAAACAATTGTGTTTGTTTCAACATCATCTTGATAATGAATTTCTTTAGATAAATTATTGCTTGTATCATATTCGTATTCTTTACAATATACATTTAGTTTTTCATATTCTGTTGGTTTCGTATTCTCAATTATTTCAGTTTTGATTATTTCAGTTTTTATCTTTCCAGAACTTGTCCAATCTATTGTTTTAGTTTTTCGAACTATATTTTCTTCATTGTTTTTACTTTCACTTAATTGTTTTATTAGTTGCTCTTTTGAGTTGTAAATATTTTTAAAAGTTTCTGTGCCATCTTGAATTAATTGATTGTTTTTATCATACACATAAGGAATAGTATCTATTTCAGTTGTATCTATTTTGTCAACCCAAAGAGTGAAGATTTTGTTATCATTTTTGTCATAAACGTTTCTGTAAATGGTTCCCAATCGTCCCATATTCCATTCAATGGAATTTCCATTTCTATCATACTTTTCCCAAATAGCCGAACAGCTAGAGTTTGAACCTGTAAAACAATGCTTTTCAAAAGATTCCTTTACTTTGTTTTTGACAATCAAGTCTTTTTCATTTCCGATTTGTGCAGAAATGGATTGGATAATACCAATTAAAAAAAATATTGTTATTTGAATTCTCATTGTTTCTTCTAATGCACGCTAACAATGTTATATACGCAATAGTGCATATATACCCATTTGTACTTATTTATAAACGTTTGTAAATATTTGTTTTAGTGTGATGCTATACAATAAAGATACCGCCAAATATGCAGAATAAAAATATATGCGTCATGATATACCTCTGGTTTGTGACGAATAGCTATAAAAAAGTGATGATTTTAATGGGGTAGAGCTATAAAATTATGATCAGAGCGTGTAGTAATGCTATCGGTGTACTTCTATTGTATTTTTAAATCTCTTCGATAGATTTGGTATTGCATGTGGCAATATGCTCTAATGTATTTAAATATTCAATGTTAATTATGCGATTAAATCTTTTTTGATATTGCTTTTTGGGAAGAAATCTCAATAATAAAAGGAGTAGTTTTTTTTGAAAACTAGTATTTGTCATTGACATTTTACCAATTTTCCAGGATTGCTTCACAATGTATTTAACTTTTTTAGACCTTATGTTTTGATATTCAGAAAAAGCATTATCGGTATTGTTTTTTAAACAAAGTCCCAAAGTGTATGCATCTTCGATAGCTTGGCAAGCTCCCTGTGCAAGATTAGGTGTAGTAGCATGAATAGCATCACCAATAAAAACAGTATTGTTTTTAAACCAATCTTTATAACTAGGATTTATATCTGCCAGTTCATTTTGAAGGATATCACTTTCGGTTGTTTTATTTAACATATCCAACACTATAGGAGCAAAATTTTGATAGGCTTCTAGTAAGTATGATTTTAAAGATGTCGACACATCCTTATTGAAATTCTTTTTTTCCTGTACAGCTAACCAGAATATTTTGGTATCGTTTAACGGTAAGAATAAGAACCGTAATGTTCCTTCAAAAAGCTCATAATACGTGTGTTTTAGATCAGAGTTAATATCAAACTCAGTAATTCCTCTCCAAATTATTTGATGAGTATGTCTTATTCTAATTTCGGGAAAAATAGACTTTCTAACGGTAGAGTTAATTCCATCAGAAGCAATTAAAGTATCAAATTCTCTAACCGTATGATCGTTAAACGTAATTTTTACACTTTCTTCGTTTTCAATACTTTTAACTTCTTTACCTAACTCATACGAGTTTTTATCTAATTTGCTAGAAATAACATCTATGATTGAAGCTCTATGAATGCAATAAACCTCTTCTGGGAAAGGAACCGTTTTTAGAATTTTTAATTTTTCGGTAGCAAGTATTGTTCTTTTTAGTAAGTGCCCTTTTGTTCTTAATTCTTCACCTATATTAAGTTTGTCAAATATTTTTAAGGCATTAGAAGCGAGTCCGATACCAGCTCCAACTTCTTTAAATTCATTAGATTTCTCAAAGAGTTTAAAATCCTGGTTATTCTTTTTTAAAGTCAGAGCCATTGTTAAGCCTCCGATTCCTCCACCAATAATTGCAATCTTATCTGTTGTTTTTTTCATTTTATTGTATTGCTGCTATGATCACATATATGATGTTGCGTGGGTTAACACTTAATTTTACAAGTATACACCAAACCGAAAATCCTTGAGAATTTTTCAGAAGTAGGGGAGAGCAAGCTATTATTTATTTGCGTGCATTGCTACAAATATTCGATTAAGGTAATCTATAGTTATTTGTTTATAAAATAATCCCAGGTTACTTTCGAAATATCGGATATCATTTTCTCATTAGTTTCAAAACTTTCTACCGATTCTGTGATAAAAACACTTATGGTAAAGTATTTTCCATTAGGTAGAAAAACAATTCCGATGTTGTTTACTGCGGCGGTTATCCCTGTTTCTTTATGTGCTCCCGACCAGCCTGTTTTATGCGCTACTATGGTTTCTTTAGGCAATTGCCCTCTTAACCTGTTCTTACCTGTTTTGGTTCCTTTCATTACACTCCACACAAATTCGTGACTTTCTTTGGAAAGCAAACCGTTACTGTTTTTATAAAATGTTGCTAAAATCTTGTTAGTTTCTTTTGGAGTTGTCCAATTTAAAAACTGTAGATCCCAATTATTTTGCATGGTTTCTTCATTTATTTTAACAGAAAAATCTTTAAAACCCAGGTTAGAAAAATAATTTTCAACAGTTTGAGGTTCTCCAAGAAGTTTTAGGAGTACATCACAACCTACATTATCACTTAAAGCAACTGTATATTTCATAATTTCTGCTACGGTAAGTGTACCTCCTTCTGGATATTTTTTTCGTATAGGACTCCATAGCCCAGGCAATAACTCACTTTTTTTGATGTCAATTTTTTGCTCAAGAGAAAGATTGCCTTTATCTATTTCAGATAAAATAGTCAATGCAATAGGAAACTTGAATACGCTTTGCATAGGAAAGTGCCTTTGTCCATTGATACTCAACGTGTCTGTAGTTTCCATGCCATTGATTGCAACTCCTACAACTGCGTTTTTGGAATTTATAATGTTCTCAATTTCCTGCCTTAAGGTTTCAATCTCTTGCGAATATCCTTGCGTGAAAATGATTAAAAAGATTAAGAATGTTATAGGTCTTTTTTTTACCATATTTTTTTTGCTTGTTGCTAACGTTAGATATATGTGTCGTAGCAGAGCAAAATGTTACTTTGCCATCAACAAATCTTTGTGCCATAGCAAATATACAAGAACCTTTGAGTTATCGCTTAACTGTTGTGATCATATAAATGGTGTTGTCGCACGTTTTTTTTTGTTTTTATACAGTTCATATAGTTCATATAGTTTCCCGGTCATAGTCTCTTTGATGGGAATCACCTGTATTCGAGGCAATTTTAAATAAGAGTTTTCTACCCTTTGTGTATCATCTTTTCTTCTTTTATTATGGGTTACTCTTTGGGTCTAAAATTCTCAATAACCTGAGTAGATACCCAATGTTTTTTACCCACATAATAAGTTCTTCCATCTTCCTTTTCTATCCATTCTCCTCTAGTAAAAAATAAGTATTTCCCATCTTGTGTCACCATGGGTGAGCTTTCTTGCATTTCACTATTAATCGCTTGCCCCATATTTATTGGAGGTAACCAAGAGTCCTCTTTATCTTTTTGTTTAAAACTGATATAGAGATCTGCTTGCCCATATCCACCTTCTCGTCTAACATCCCAAATTAAATAAGATTCGTCTGGCGCAATAAAGGGATGAGCTATGTATTCCCCTGTATTAATATCGGCATTCATTCTTACTGGATTTTCATACTTGCCGTCTACAAATGGACAATAATAAAGAGAGCCGTTTATGTTCATGTCTTCTTTTTTATAAACAGCATAATAATAAGTTCCATTGGATGAAATAGACCAACCATGTGCTTGGTCTTTTAAAAATTCGCCTGTACTTTTGGGCTCTGACCAACCAGTGTCTGTCCATTTTCTATACTCCTTACCAACGTACATCGTATTGCCATCCTCAGAGAATCTTGGCCATTTTATATTGGTCTCAGATTCCTGACCCCAACTATTATTTTCATATCGAATAACAAAAAATGTGCGTTTTTCATATTTCCCATTTTTCCTAGTGAAATAGAATTCTCTCATATCTTGCGAAAACCTACCCCCTTCAAAACTTCCTTCTGGAGAAAGAATATCAGGAGCAAAAAGTTCAGGAATTAAACCTGGTGGCTTTTGTCCAAAATAACGATCTTCAAATACCGGAAAGCTAGAAACGTTTTCCTTATTACCTTGAGCAAAGGCAGTATGAAGCGATATAACTAATGTTAATATTAATAATTGCATTGTTTTCATGTTTTCTTTCTTTGTGTTTGTTATTTATAATTTCAACCCGCCAGTTGGCTCGTTCACTAAAAAGGTCTACTAGACCTTTTCTATACGTTCCGCCCTATTTAGGTCTAAGGTTTTCAATAACCTGAGCATCTACCCAGAATATGTTCCCATCTGAGTCTGCTTTATTAAAGAAAAAATATTTTCCGTCCGGAGTTACGTATCCTCCAGATTCCCAAGAACTAGTATTAATTTTATCTCCCATATTAATGGCAACACCCCATGAACCGTCTTGCTGTCGAAAACTGATATACAGGTCAGAATCACCATATCCATTGTCTTTTTCACTATCCCAGATTAAATAGGACTCATCTGGCGCAATGAAGGGATGGGCAGTCCATTTACCTATGTTAATCTCCTTACCGAGAAGTTTGGGTTCTTCACGCTTACCATCCTTAATTGTCGACATACGGATTACATCGTTACTTTTATAATCGTCAAAAACATAGGTGCCTTTGGTGGATGCCGACAAGCGCATAATACCCCAGTCTTCCCTGTCAAACATGGGGCCAAGACTTTTTATCTCTGACCAACCAGTCTCGGTACGTTCCATATATTTGCTACCCAAGTGCATGGTTTTGCCATCGGGAGCAAAGATGGGTCGACCTACCCTGGGGCCCACCACAGACTCGTGCCATCGGTTATTTTTGGATTTAAAAACAATTAACGACCATTTTTTACTTTTGATATCTTTCCTAGTAAAATAAAACTCTTTCATGTCGGGTGTGAAGAAAGCACTAAGGTCACGATGCTCTGTCGAAACAATTCCAGGAGCAAACACTTCAGGTGTTAAACCAGGTGGCTTTTGCCCAAGATAGGGCCCCTCTAAGAGTGGACTAGGATCGTTTTCCATATTTTCTTGAGCAAATGCAGTATGAAGCGATATAGCCAATGCCAGTATTAATAATTTCATTGTTTTCATATTTTCTTTTTTTCTTATGGATCATTCTTTGGGTCTAAGATTCTCAATAACCTGAGCACCTACCCAATATCTTTTACTTACCCAATACGTACTTCCATCTTCTCTAACCTTTTCTTCTGACCTCCCAAAAAATAAATATTTCCCATCAGATGTCACCATTGCGCCATTCTCCCAGAGTGCAGTGTTTATCTTATCTCCCATGTTGATTGCTACTCCCCAAGAACCATCTTTCTGTCGAAAACTAATATAGATGTCAGCACCACCATGTCCATCTTCTCTCTCACTATCCCAAATTAAATAGGACTCATCTGCCGCGATAAAAGGGTGAGCTGTCCATTTGCCTGTGTTGATCTCCTTCCCGAGAAGTTTGGGTTTTTCACGCTTACCATCCTTAATTTTCGACATGCGGATGACGTCATTGTTTTTATAATCGTCAAAAACAAAGGTACCCTTGGCAGATGCCGACAATCGCATAATACCCCAGTCTTCCCTGTCAAACATGGGGCCAAGGCTTTTTATCTCTGACCAACCAGAGTTGGTTTTTTCTATATATTTCTCTTCGTCGTAAAGAATATTACTGTCTCCGCTCAACGCCGAGTGGAAATTGTGTTTCTCCCAGGTATTTCCTTCCTTACGGAAGACGATAACGGTGGGGTCAAAAGGTGTATTTGCAGAGTTGACGAAATAAAACTCACCTGTGTCTTCGGCAAACCCGCCGCCAAGCTCCCAGCCATTTTTGGAGAGGGAATTGGGAATAAAAATTTCAGGTGTTAAACCAGGTGTTTTATAACCAAAATAGGAATCTTCTACAAGGGGTTGTGTATCATTGTCTTTTGCTTTCTGATTTTTGGTATTACAAGCATTTAAAAATAAAGCAAATACAAGTATTAAAAGTATAGAGTTGTAATTTCTCATTGTTTAGATTTTTATCATGTTTGCTAAGGCCTAGATATTTCATGTACTATCTCCTTTGTAGGTCATTTCACTCAAGATCAAACAGTCCAAATTTGGAAAACTGTCGAGAAATGACATTAAGTTGATTCCTTTGAAAATCAGTATTGGCAGTACCGTAAAATGCAATAATCAAATCTTTCGTAGGTGATATATAAAGGCCTTACTCTTACTCCATGTGTATCTTTATAAAAATCGCCATCATCGTATACTGCACCCCATTGATAACTGCTATATTTTCAAATTCTTTTATTTAATTGATTATCAAAATTTCATCTATTTTTTAACAGAGTTCTTTGTCAGTTGCTGGCTCTTAATCGGCCAATGTTCCTTCATATACGGTATCATATTTGTTAAAATCAGTATCATTCCCTCCAATCATATATATCTTACCATTGAGTGTAGCAATACCTCCTATCTGTATTGGTTTGGGTAAATTGGTTGATTTAATCCATGTATCGTTTGTTGTATCATAAATATATACACTTGAAACGGCTTTTTCGTCTTTGTTTTGCCCACCAGGAAAAATAATTTTATCATTTATTACCGCACTACCAAGCAAAATAGAAATCCAAACAGGGCAATTCTTTTTCGTTTCCCATGTATCAGAAAGTGTATCATACTTCCATAAAATATCACCACAAAGCACATAAATATTGTTCCCGACAGCAGAAATTATTGGATCCCCACAAGGCGTAGGTAGAGGGGATAAGGTTTGCCATGAATTTGAGTTTGGATTATAAACTTCGTTATTTTCGGTTTTTACGATTTTATTTGTCCTGCTAGACTTAGCTATTCCACCCATAACATAGATTTTATCATTAACTACGCATGAAGTGTTGTGTTGTCTTCCTGTTGGCATTGGCGCCAATACATTCCACGTATTGTTTAAAGGATTATAGGCTTCTAGTCTGTCTAGAGGTTTTCCTGCTCCTCCTGCTCCTCCAATAGCATAAATTAATCCATCTATTTCTACTAAATTTACATTCCATCCCCGAGTAATCATATTTGTTGTTTTCTTCCATGTATCCTCAACGACATTATATTCATAAACTCCTGAAACTTTAGAATGTGCCTCCATAAAATAGATATTATTATTGCAGCTTACTGCTGCTCCTCTCATAGGTTGTGGAAGCTTTGCTTTTTCCTTCCATTCTATTTTTTGAGCATATACTCCTGAAAAAATAAATCCTATTAGTAGAAATACAATAATCCTTCTTTTTCTCATTGTTTAGATTTTTATCATGTTACTATTTTTTAATAAAAGCTGGTAAAACTCTTGCCGCTGTTAGTGATACTGAGCTATCAACAGGACGATGAGTAGTAGTCACGACAACCAGATCAAGCGCTTCGATTACATAGATATTTTGTCCACTGCCGCCCCTAGCTGATTTACTGAGGTAGCTTTTATCGCCTGTGGAAAAATCGGCCTGCCACCAGAAATAGCCATAAGCCGTGCCTGAAACACCTTTGGCGTTGTCGTCATATTCTTCTCTTTGATCCACAATTTTACTAGTTGCTTTGGCAACGAAGGCTGCTGGTACGAGCTGCTCGTTATTCCATTTACCCTTGTTGATGGCCAAGGTGCCCCATTTGACCATATCGCGCGATGTCATGCTCGAGCGACTTCCCGAGCTTGGCAGGCCACTAACATCGGTCTTCCAGTCATAATTCGTGATGCCCATTTTATCGAGAAGTTCATTTTTGATAAAATCTTTAGCAGTGCCTGGTACTACGGCGTCAATGACTTGCATCACCAATATTGGATCGAATTGATATTTAAAACTTTGAGACTCTACAGTAATAGGCGCACTATGCTCGAGGTAAGCCTGAATTTGCCCCTGGCCTTTTAACAGAGCGGGGGTTTTCTCGAATTCCTCTCTCTGTTCTTTACTGATGCGGATACCGGAACGCATAGTCAATGCCTTGTGCAGCGTGATTTTTTCTGCACCCTCAACAAAATTTGTTGGGTCCAGGTCTTTTAGAAAGCCAACCAATGGTTTGTCTAAATCGGCCATGGACAGATACCCCAACTGGATAGCACGACCGAGCGCCAAACTGGTGTAGGCTTTAGTCGCTGATGCTTGTGGGTGCGGTAGATTGATACGACCACGTGAATAATAGGATTCAAAGAGGAGTTTACCTTTATGGGCAATAAGAAAGCTGTCGAAGTTACCATATTTGTTGTCAGCTATCTCCTGCGCCAACTTAAGAACCATTGCTTTATTGCCACCATCGATACCTAATTCGCCTACGAGGATACCGTCTTTTCTATCGGTTGGCGTTACATCGATAAAGGCTTTTTTGAGTTCAGGAATATCTCTGAATGAGAGCGTGGCTTCTGCTGCTGTAGCCTCTGGTGCTTGACTATCAATTTGTTGAGTAAAGCTATTTTGTGTTAATACAAGAAGAATTAAAAGTAGTAGCCCTGTTGTTTTTTTTATAGCTTTTACTTGTTTCAAAGTATTAGTTTTCATTTTTCCCTTCCTTTTTAATAGTTTCATTCACTTTTTTGTAGTTCATTAAGCTTATGCCGGGCATGGTTATTTTGAGGATTTAATTCAAGTGATTTCGTGTAATTTAAAATTGCCAGATCAATTTCTCCAATTTTCACACAGGCTTCTGCATAACTATCGTATACTTTATAACTATCTGGATAGAGCATCATATTCACTTTGAAAACATCTTGTGATAATTTCATTCTATCCTCATGGAAAAAATCATAGCCTAGATCATTTAGATAGTCTTCAGTAACGGTAAGATAAGTTGAGTCATGTTCTTTTAAGGCCTTATATGCATTAAGTGCTTTGTCAAAGTCACCTTCAAGAAGGAATTCTATAGGTTCTTTTTTATCAGTATTCATCTTAACAAAAGTTGAAGCTATTGTTCCATCGTTTCTATTCAGGTAAAGTAAATTGAGCGTTTCGTTTTCAGAATTTGGCTTGAATTGCATAAGTCGGCTAGAATTTCTTCTAACAAAACTACTATCCGAGACTTTAACTAGTTCTTCTGCTTCTACGTCAAGGATATTTTTATAGAGCAGTTGATTGTCCTTTTGAAAAACTTCAACAATCCTACCATTGGCGATATATCTACCAGTAATTTCATCGACTAAAGACTGTTCAACTTCTATTTTTTTATGTATTGGAACAAACTTATCCCACTCATAAGCCATAGCAACAGCGCGAATCACTTCGGCATTAAAAGCTGGAAACGTGGAATTGGTCATCACAACCACACCATAACCTTTGTCTCTATGAGCCATTATTTCAGCATAGAATCCTGTATTCCATCCGTGATGCCTTAAGTAGATTTCATCATTTCTATTAAAAAGCTGAAAACCTAAGCCTAGTGTAAATGACCAACCAGAATTATTACTCACCCCATATGGTGTGCCCATTAATGCTGTCAGACCTTTTGATAATCCTTTAGTACTCTTACCGTTTAGGGTTTGCTGTACGTTGGCTATAAATTTTGCATAGTCCTCGGCAGTTGTCCATAATCCAGTTGAAGCCAATACAGGATCAATCTTTCTTCCTCCTTTTACCTTAGAACCATCTTTTAAATAACCTGTTGCTACCTTAGTTAATTGCTCCGTAGTAAGTGATAAGTTAAATGTACTGTTGTTCATTTCTAAGGGCTGCAACACGAGTTCATTCATAATCTCTGGGAATGTTTTCCTCTCTACATCCAGCATCATTTGTTGAATAGGCACATAGCTAGCGTATGCAAAACGGACACTTTCACTAGGCTCTTTATTGACGGTAATTGGCTCGTTAGTAGCTGGAGAAGTTCCATTTAATGTCTCTATAAGTGTTGGGATTTTTTCATCTATACTATATGATCCTGTTCCGCGAGGATGTATTCCGGCAGAGTGATTTAAAAGGTTTTTTATAGTAACTTTCTTGTCTTTGGTAAATTCATTTTCTGGTACTTTCCAGGATTTTAAATAACTGTTAACATCTTCATCTAAGTCTAATTTATTTTCTTCTACAAGACGTAATGCACCATAGGCTGTTACTGGCATACTAGTTGCCGCTGCCTGGAAAAGTGTTTGTGTCGTTACTGGGGTTTGACTTTCTTTATCCACGACACCGTACCCTTTTGCCCAAGCAATTTCACCATTATGTATGACCGCAATACTCACACCTGGTATTCCATAGTGTTTCATTCGTTCTTCTATAGACCATGTTGAATCGCCGGCTATGTGTACCCAAGTTGTGAGACCAGTTTCTACCTTTTTAATTACATCAATTGTAGTATTATTATTTGATTCTTCTGCACAGGATTGAAAAAGAATTATGGTTAAAAGAACCGAGATCATATTTTTCATATAATGATTTTTTTATTGAATGATTGATTATTAAAAGGCTTTACTTTAATTATATGTTGAATAAAAATATAGCATAATCCATGTTTAACACCTTAAATTGGATAAACACAACAATTAAATGATAAAACCGTTTCGTCATTGATATACCGCTTTTGTACAAAAATTATGAAGATTTGTAGGTGTAGATAGTATATGTATTAAATTAAAGTTGGCTTCATTCACTTTTTTGTAGTTCATTAAGCTTATGCCGGGCATGGTTATTTTGAGGATTTAATTCAAGTGATTTCGTGTAATTTAAAATTGCCAGATCAATTTCTCCAATTTTCACACAGGCTTCTGCATAACTATCGTATACTTTATGACTATCGGGATAGAGCATCATATTCACTTTGAAAACATCTTGTGATAATTTCATTCTATCCTCATGGAAAAAATCATAGCCTAGATCATTTAAATAGTCTTCAGTAACTGTAGGATAAGTTGGGTCATGTTCTTTTAAGGTCATATATGCATTAAGTGCTTTGTCAAAGTCACCTTCAAGAAGGAATTCTACGGGTTCTTTTTTATCAGTATCCATCTTAACAAAAGTTGAAGCTATGGTTCCATCATTACTATTAATATAAAGTAAATTGAGCGTTTCGTTTTCAGAATTTGGCTTGAATTGCATAAGTCGACTAGAATTTCTTTTAATAAAACTACTATCCGAGATTTTGACTAGTTCTTCTGCTTCTACGTCAAGGATATTTTTATAGAAAAGTTGATTATCCTTTTGAAAAACTTCTACAATCCTGCCATTGGCTAGATATCTACCAGTAATTTTATCAGCTAAAGATTGTTCAATTTCTATTTTTTTATGTACCGGAACATAATTATCCCAATCATACGCCAGGGCTACAGAGCGAATCACTTCAGCATTAAACGCTGGAAAGGTGGAATTAGTGAACACTACCACGCCATAACCTTTGTCTCTATGAGCCACTATCTCAGCATAAAAACCCCTATTCCATCCGTGATGCCTTAAGTAGATTTCATCGTTTTTATTAAGAAGTTGAAACCCTAACCCCCATGTAAATGACCAACCAGAATTAAGCACTCCATATGGTGTCCCCATTAATGCTGTCAGTTCTTTTGATAATCCTTTAGTATTCTTACCTTTTAGGGTTTGCTGTATGTTGGTTATAAATTTTGCATAGTCCTCGGGAGTTGTCAATAATCCAAATGAAGCCATTGCAGGATAGATATTTCTTCTACCTTTTACCATAGAACCATCTTGCAAATAACCTGTTGCTACCTTCGTTAACTGCTCTGTGGTAAGCGATTGGTTAAACGTACTGTTTTTCATTTCTAAGGGCTGTAACACGAGTTCATGCATGATCTCTGGGAATGTTTTCCTCTCAACATCCAGCATCATTTGTTGAATAGGCACATAGTGTTCATATTCAAAACGAATACTTTCACCAGGCTCTTTATTTACGGTAATTGGCTCGTTTTTAGCTGGATAAATTCCATTTAGTATCTCTACAAGTGTTGGGATTTTTTCATTTATACTATATCTATGTCCTCCTATTCTACGAGGATATATTCCCGCAGAATGATTTAAAAGATTTCTTATTGTTACTTTCTTTTCTTTAGTAAATTCATTTTCCGGTACTTTCCAGGATTTTAAGTAGCTGTTAATGTTCTCATCTAATGTTACTTTGTCTTGTTCTACAAGACGTAATACGCCATATGCCGTTACAGGAATACTCAATGCTGATGCTTGGAAAAGTGTTTGTGTCGTTACCGGGGTTTGACTTTCCTTATCCATCACACCGTACCCTTTTGTCCATGCAATTTCACCATTATGTATGATTGCAATACTCACACCCGGAATGCCATAGTGTTCCATACGTTCTTCTATAAACCATGTTGAATCACCGGCTATATATACCCGAGTTGTGAGACCAGTTTCTACCTTTTTAATTACATCAATGGTAGTATCAGTATTTGATTCTTCTGCACATGATTGAAAAAGAATTAGTATGAAGAGAACTGAGATACTGTTTTTCATATTAATAATTTTTTTATTGAAAGATTGATTACTAAGTGGCTTTTGGCTTTACATAAATCAAATGTTGGATAAAACTATAGCATAATCCATGTTTAACACCAGCCGTAAATCACTATTAAATTAGATTAAAGTTGGTTTCATTCACTTTTTTGTAATTCGTTAAGCTTATGTCTGGTACCGTTATTTTGAGGGTTTAATTCAAGTGATTTAGTATAATTTAAAATTGCCAGATCAATTTCTCCAATTTTCACACAGGCTTCTGCATAACTTTCGTATACTTTGAAACTATCTGGGTAGAGCATCATATTCATTTTGAAAACATCTTGTGATAATTTCATTCTATCCTCACGTAAAAAACTATATCCCAGATCATTTAAATAGTCTTCGGTAGCTGTAGGGTAAATAGAGTCATGTTCTTTTAAGGTTCTATATGCATTAAGTGCTTTGTCAAAGTCACCTTCAAGAAGGAATTCTACCGGTTCCTTTTTATCAGTATCCATCTTAACAAAAGTTGAAGCTATTGTTCCATCATTACTATTAATATAAAGTAAATTGAGCGTTTCATTTTCAGAATTTGGCTTGAATTGCATAAGACGACTAGAATTTCTTCTAACAAAACTACTATCTGAGACTTTGACTAGTTCTTCTGCTTCTAAGTCAAGGATATTTTTATAGAGCAGTTGATTGTCCTTTTGAAAAACTTCTACAATCCTGCCATTGGCCAGATATCTACCAGTAATTTTATCAACTAAAGACTGTTCAATTTCTATTTTTTTATGTACCGGGAAATAATTATCCCATTCATAAGCAAGAGCAACAGAACGAAACACTTCAAAAACAAAAGATGGAAGAGGGGTATTGGTTAACACAACCACACCATAGCCTTTGTCTCTATGAGCCGTCATTCTACTATAAAACCCTGTACTCCATCCGTGGTGTTCAAAGTAGACTTCATCTTTCTTATTATAAATTGAAAACCCTAGCCCATATTGTCCATAACGATTTTTTGAAGATGGTGTAAGCATTAATTCCGTCATATCTTTCGATAATCCTTTGTTACTCTTATCTTTTAGGGTTTGTTGTATGTTGATTACAAATTTTGCAAGATCCTCTGCAGTTGCCCATAATCCGTTTGAAGCCAATTCTGGATAAATATGTCTTTTACCTTTTACCATAGAACCATCTCGTAAATAACCAGTTGCTGCTGTCTTTAATTGCTCTGTTGTAAGCGATTGATTAAACCTACTGTTGTTCATTTCTAGAGGTTGGAGCACTAATTCGTTCATTAGCTCTGGGAATTTTTTACCTTCAATATCCATCATCATTTGTTGAATGATCGTATAGCCACCAGCTGAAATCCAAAGATTTTCATTAATTGCTTTATCTACGATGATTGGATTCGAATTGGCGGGAGAGGTTCCATTTAATATCTCTATAAGCGTGGGTACAGGTACATCTGTACTATATCCTTGAAAATCGTGCACATTTATTCCAGCAGAATGGCTCAAAAGGTTTTTTATAGTGACTTTTTTTTCTTTGGTAAATTCACTATCAGGCAATTTCCAGGATTTTAAATAACTGTTAATGTCTTCACTTAAAGTTACTTTATTTTGGTCTACAAGACGTAATGCACCATACGCAGTTAAAGACATACCAATTGTTGATACTTGGAAAAGTGTTTTATCAGTCACAGGAACTTTACTTTTGGTATCCATTACACCATATCCTTTTGCCCAGGCAACTTTACCATTATGTATTACTGCAATACTCACACCCGGAATGCCATAGTGTTTCATGCGTTCTTCTATAGACCATGTTGAATCACCAGCTATGTGTACCCGAGTTGTGAGACCAGTTTCTACTTTTTTAATTAAATCAATGGTAGTATCAGTATTTGATTTTTCCGTACATGATTGAAAAAGAATGATGAGTAGGAAGATTGTGACATTTTTTTTTATTACTAATACTTTTTTAAGAAATTCTTCTTTTGATTTCATTTATGTTCAGTCGTTAAGGAGTTTGATGCTTCTATAGATATTCTTCGGATCTTAGGTGCTCAAAAATCTGAGTGCTCACCCGGTAGATCTTTGATAAGTAAAGCCAGATTTCATTTCTCGACTCTTTTTAGCCACCTTTTAGCAAGTGAAAAATCAGGGTCAATTGTCAATGCTTTTTCGAACATGACCTTAGCACTTTCTAGCTGACCTTGATTTCTTCGTACAATACCCATTCCGACATATAATAGCTTACCTTCAGGATACACTTCTAAAGAATATTGATATATTTCTTCTGCGACAACTAAATTCTTACTTATTATCATGTCAAAACCAAGGTCCATTAAGACCGATATAGGTGGCAGGATTTCATACCCGTATCGTTTTGATAACATATCGAAATGTTGTACTACTTTATCCAGTGTGTCCAGGTTTTCGAGGGGATTAAAGTCTGAGTATAGCGCTAGAAGAAACATTGTGAAATCTACCGCAGGCACATGACCCTGGTTTACCAATTCATCCACTTTATAGGTAAAACTTTCTGGTTTATGATCCTCTATAACACGAGTGAATTCAGAAACAATATCTGTTAACCCCTCATCATCGCTATAAATGATGTGTAGAGATCTGTTTTCCGCAAGCTTTTTTAACGGACCAGTTTTTATTTTTTGTTGAAGCATTGTTGGTATGTGCATAAGGGATGGACTGCTTGCGAAGTAGGCATTAAACAGATGGGGCTTATTGAGCAGCGTGTAAACAGTGAAAAAACCACTGTTAGAACCGCCAAAAAGGACTTTGAACGGAGCAGTCCGGTAGTTATTATCAACGTGCGGTATCAGCTCTGTCTCAAAAAAGTTAATATAATTATCCGGAATTTTTGTGTCTTGATTTTTCCTTGTTGGCAACAAAATACTATTTCCTTCGGGTAAATCTATTCCAATAAGTATCATCTCAGGAATTTGTCCCTCGCCCATGTAGTCTAGTGTAGAAGCTAACATAGCGAACCGAGCTCGGTAATCTGAACCCAACATATACAGCACGGGATAGGTTTTCCTGGAGCTATCGTAGTTCTCAGGTAAATGGATTGATAGTGGAATGGTTTTGTTTAACACTTTTGACTGAAGTGAAGATATTTCGCCTAAGGTAACTACTGGTTTATCAGGATCGTTTTCTGCCTTTTCTTGAGCAAAGACAGTATTTAACGCTATAGTACATATTAATATTAATAATTTAGTAATTTTCATATTTGCTTTATTTTTATTACTTGCTATACTAAATTATCGTATAACTTATGTTTAACAACATAAATATGATAAACGCAAAAGTTAAATGACAAAATCATTTCATCATTGATATATAGCTTTTGTAAGAAATTATAGTAACTGCTAGGTATAGATAGTATCTTTATACCCATTTAAGAAAAACATATATGTTTAATAGATCCATAAAGAATACCATACTCATTAATATAGGAGCTTTCTTGCTGGTTTTTATGCTTGAAACATTGAGTAATTTGTTTTTTAAGGATAATTTTGAGACTAGTTATTTATTTTACACACATGGACTTAATTATACTTTTATGATTATGGGTTTCATTTGGGTAAATCATTTTATTCTTATTCCTTTTTTCCTAGATAAGAAAAGATATTTTATATATGGAATACTACTAATAGGGAGTTTACTTATTTTTTCCTACTTAAGAACAAATAGTTGGTCTGGCACTTCTAAAATATTCTTCTTTCTTCTTTATACAACAGGAGCTGGTATGGCTGTTTTTTTCTTAAGAAGAAACACGATCATCCAAAAAGAAAATGAGGAGAAAGAAAAATTGCAAAAAGAAATGGAGCTTACCTATTTAAAAGAGCAGGTAAATCCTCATTTTTTGTTTAACTCCCTAAATAGTATTTATTCACTAGCTAGACAGCAATCGCCTGAAACTCCTGATGTTGTAATGCAGCTTTCAGAATTAATGAGGTATCAATTAGAAAGTTCTAAAAAAAACACCGTTTTATTAAAAGAAGAGTTGGAGTTTATAGAAAATTATTTGTTACTTGAAGAAAAAAGACTAAGTAAACGTTGTACTATTGAATTTTTAATTAGCGGAAATTTATTAGAGTTAAGGATTGCTCCAATGCTACTCATCCCATTTGTTGAAAATGCGGTGAAACATGGCGCACAAAGTACGAATGAACAGAGTACAATTGATGTTTCTGTCTCTATAAAAAACACCACCCTCTATTTTTGTGTAGTTAATTCAAAGCCTCGTATGGTTCCTGCATCCAAAAGAGAAGGAATGGGTCTTGAAAATGTGAGAAGACGTTTAAATCTATTATATCCTAATTCTCATGCATTAGAAATTAATGATATGGAAAAACTATATCGTGTAAATTTATCTATTGATTTAACAGCTTCAATAGTAAAAAAATAGTTAATGATTAAAATTGGTATCATAGATGATGAAATACTTGCACGTAAAGTGTTAGAAGATTATTGTGCTAAAATTGATAATTTTGAATTAGTATTAAGTACAGGAAATCCACTTGAATTTGTCAATTTCACTCAGCAAAATGAAGTTGATCTCATTTTTCTTGATATAGAAATGCCAGAACTTAATGGCATGGAAATTTTGCGTTCTATGATAAACCCACCAAAAGTTATTTTAACTACTGCTTATTCTGAGTATGCGTTAGAAAGTTATAATTATGGTGTTGTTGATTACTTATTGAAACCTGTAAAAATTGAACGCTTTTTGAAAGCAATAAACAAAGTTTCAGCTTCAAAAATAATACAACCTAAAAAAAATAGTGGAAGTGAAGAACTTCAAATAAAACATGATGGAATGCCTGTTAATATTTCATTTAAATCAATTCTGTACATTCAAAGTTTTGGAAATTATTTGAAAATCTTTACAGATTCAAGAATGTACCTGATCTCTGAAACACTTACTAATATCACTACCTTATTATCTGAGAATTTCCAACGCACACATAAATCATATATTTCTAATTTGGATAGAGTTACAAAGGCAACCAGAACATATTTATTAATTGAAAATAATAAAGTCCCTGTGAGTGCTACGTATAAGGTTATTGTTTTTGAAAAATTGAAAATTTCATCAAAATTATAATATAGTTTATTCTAGTTCTAAGGTATAATTCTTAGTCATCGGGTTGTAATAGGATTGCGTTGTTATACATGGATAGCACGGATTTGCAATCCGTGCTTTTAAAATTCAAAATAAATGTAAAACAACAATCACTAAATATGCTGTTGTAGATTTATGTATGCTAAATATGAATGGTACGTATGAATTGAAGCAAAAAGTATAGATGCTAAAATATAAATCAAACTTATCTTTGGAATAGGAATAATTGATTGTGTACCAATCATTGCAATTCCAATAAAAATAAAGATGGTTGTATATGCAGGAGCCATAAATCCTATTAAACTTCTACTCCATAAACTGTCACTAAAGTAAATCTGTAAAATCCAAGATAAAAAATAAATTAGAAGAGCACCTAAGTAAACTACTAATCCTGTTTTTTGAGTTTTAGTTTGAAAAGAAAGTACCATTAATAGTGGGAGAAGGAAGATAATTATTCTTAGAATATTTTCAGTTATATTTAGCCAAAATGGAATATCATCCCAAATATCTTTAGATGTATAGCCTTTAGGTAGATATTTATAAAGAGCTATATTCCATATAAATAAGGGCAATACAAGTAAAAAGCAATTAAGTAAGTACTTTGACATTTTTTTTAGGTTTAACTTCAGTTTATTTTGTCAACTTTTGAATCACTTTAAAAATAACCTTTCCTTAAAACACTAAAAAGGCATTGCGTTTAGTGTTAGCTGTTGGTTTTTATCTTATTCTTTGGTCTAAATGGCTTTATAATATCTTCATTACATTCTAAAAATGGTCCATCCATTAAATCTATACAATATGGAATAGCTGGAAAAACGGCACTCAAACACTCTCTTATTGATTTTGGTTTTCCAGGAAGATTAATTATTAAACTTGATTTTCTTAGGCCGGCAGTTTGTCTTGAGAGGATAGCAGTAGGTACATATTTTAATGATTCTGATCTCATAAGCTCTCCAAATCCAGGCATCATACGATCACATACGGCTTCAGTAGCTTCTGGTGTGACATCTCTTTTAGAAGGACCTGTACCTCCTGTCGTAATTACTAAACAGCAATTTTGATTATCAACCATATCAATGATTGTTTTTTCTATCAAATCTTGTTCATCCGGAATAATTTCGTGCAAATCTGTCCATTCAGAACTCAAATATTCATTTAGAGTATCTATAATTGCTTTTCCACTCTCATCTTCATAAACCCCAGCACTAGCTCTATCGCTAACTGTTATAATTCCTATTTTGGTTTTCAACATATCTTTACTATAAGCTTCTTTGTTTATAATTATTGGTAAAGCTAACGACTTGTATAAACCTTTTTTAATAGGGTTTATATTTTGTTGTAGCGTGTTTAAATTCATTTTCATTTTGTTGTAATAGGCTCATTTTGATTGCTTTTTCAAGCAGTTTAGGTTCACTCCTGGGGCCTATAGTTAGAAGTTTTGATCCTGTTATTGGTACTCCATTAAACGGTCTAACATGTACCTCACCATTTGGAGTTCGTTCAAAATAAGTATACCCTTCTTCATTTCCAATTTGAGTACAGCCTTTCACACGTAGGACACTCTTTGGAAGTGCATTACAAATATCATAAATGCAATTTGAATTCGGTAAACTGGGCAGATCAGTAGAGCAGGAAGACCAATGCGTTTTAAGATGTTCAAACTTTTGAGCATTGTTTTTAGATGGGGAGAGTTTAGGAATAAGTGAAACATCAATCTTATCCATGTTTATGATTTCTGCTAATGGGTTGAGTTTATGTAATTCTTTAACTACAAAGGTTAACCTGTCTAATGGTATATTTTCAATATGCGTTAATACAATCAAAGAAGATACCTGAATCTGATTTGCTTCAAGTTCATTATGTTCTCCTCTTTTTTGCCAATTTTTAACATCAACAACCGATATTTGAACAGGTGGTAGAAACCGATCGTTGAGACCAACTCCAAGAAAGCTCATGAGTGAACAGGCATCAGAAGTACCGTTAGCTTCAATAAGCGTAATTCCATTAGTTCGCTTAGGAATTCTATTGACAAAATCTCTAAGTTCATTTATACCACTACAACAAATACAACTGCCACTAAGTGCCTTGACTTGTTTGGGCTCTATTTGCTCGATAAATTGTTGGGCATCAAGATTTGCATTTTCATAATCATTAAGAATAATAAAAGGCTTCCAACCTTTGTCAATATAACCGATCATCAAGTGTTTTAATAATGTGGTTTTTCCTGCTCCCAAAAAACCAACAACTGTAATAATAGCTTCCATGTCTTTTCAGTACGTGTTTTTATTATTTTTTGTGTACACTATACAACTATTTCTATTCCGATAGCACAGATTTGCAATCTATGCGATTAAAACTTTAAAATAAATTTAAAACAACAATTTCTAATTCATGATCTAAATCTGAATAATTTCTAGCAGAACTAAAAATATAATCCTTTGGATTTAAAACAATCGTATCTATAACTCGATTGTTGTGAATGTACTACAACAAAAAAACAGCCTCATATAAGTGACTGTTTTGATATTTTGGTATGTTTCACGGATTTGCAATCCGTGCTATCGGATTAATAAATTAGTTTAATGATGAAACACTAAATCTCCCCTCAGATATAGAAAATGCTACACTATTTAAAGTTCCAGTGAATGAAAACGTACCTACAATTTTGTTTTCCGTTACATTCGAAAGAGTTATTGTTCCAGATTCATTTTCTGAAGTAAAACTATTAATATTATCTATTAAATTTACAGTATAATTATCAGCTTCTCCACTAATAACTGTGTAAGTACCTGCTGTTAATTCAACTGGAAGCCATAATCTAATTGAATTATTTATGTTCTTTATCTCAATTAGTGTAATTGAGTTGTTAAAAAATAAAGATATATTTGAATCCTCTATTAAAGTGCTATTTAATTTATAGTCAACATAGCTACTTGTATTTTCAATAGGTTCATCATTGTTAGAACTATAAGATTGTAGTGTTATACTCATAACGATTATTGTTATTAATATTGTTTTTACTTTTTTCATGATTATTGTTTTTTTGTGATTAATCAAATACATTTAAAACAACTAAATGTAATGGCAATAAAATTTTATTAATACAATTCAATAAATTCATCAAGAATTATACGTTTTCCATGTTAAATAGGTTTACTACATGTTATATACACCATAGATCATTTTATAATCACCGACATGTATTTAATGAAAATTACATAATATTTTGTAATCACCATAATGTTGGTTTTTGTATCCTGTATGGTGGTCATTTATTTATATATGGTGGCTCCAAAATGTATTATGGGGATTATTATATAAAGCGCGGGGACCTATAATAATAGCATGTTAAGATTTTCTGTATGTGCTAATGTACCCTTTAAATCGATTTGGATTGTTTTTAAAAATATACTTGCCGGCATTACGTATTTCGTCTACAGCTTCTTTTAAATGCGTATACGACTGGTTCCTTGTTTTTACAACCTCACCACTCTGTTTTATGGCACTATTTACTTGGGCGAGTAGTTGTGCCATCTCTTTAGAAAGCTGTTCGGCATGATCTAATTTCTGTAGATCAAAATTTATGTTTTTTAGTTTAGCGACATTAGATTTTCCCAAAACACTAAGACTACTAAGGTCCTGTATCAAATCTGCATAGCTTTTTCCTTTAGCAATATCTCTAATAGCACTTATAAGTTCTTTATGATTACGAAATGCATACCTAAAATCGGCTAATAGCTCTTTACGTAACTCATATGCGATCGGGAGCTTTTGTTTCCATTCTGTCTGAGATTCTTCCTGGCCGTTTTTTCTTCTTATCCATAAAGATTGTGCATATCGTAACGCCCCTGTACGTTTTGTGAGATCATCTACATAACGTTGCCAATCAAAGTTGATGTTAAGAAAATCCTTTTTATCCTCCTGTACCCATAGATATAGATCTTCGGCTTCCTGAAGGTACACATCTATGGGGATATTGGCAATCTTAATGTTTGCAGACGGGATTGCCTGTAGTATTGCAAGCTTATTTTCATAATTGTATTTAGACATCACCCAGGTTTTTGGCTTAACTTAGAGTATTAAGAAGTGTTTCTGTAGATACAATTGTAGCAAATTCATCTTTTAGACTTGCTATTGCCGTATCATGTATTAATTGCGCACTATACTCTTGCCCATTAGCACCTATCTTATTAAAAGTAGCAACAGCATCTTCTATCAAATAGGTTTTAAATCCAAAATTACCAGCCATTCTGGTAGTGGTAGATACACAATGATCTGTAGTTAACCCTATAATAACCAGAGCATCTATATTTTTATGTTCTAATTGTTCTTTAAGATCAGTTCCTATAAAAGCACTATTCACATCCTTTTCGATAATAGGTTCATGGGTTAGCGGAGTATTAAAATCCATAAATTCATTACCTACATTACCTTTGGTCAGGGGAGAAGCAGGAGTAGTAGAGCAGTGTTTTATGTGAAATACAGGAAGATTATGTGTTCTCCAAAATACCAGTAGCTTTTCCATATTGGTTTCGGCATCAAGGTTGTTACGCTCTCCACCCCAATAAGCGATGTCTTCAAATCCTTTCTGAATATCGATTAATAATAATGCCGGAGTATTATCTTTTGAAATCTGCATTAGTTTTTTTCCTTTTTTCTAAAGTCAGTATTATAGATTACTCCTAACTGTAATCGATCATAATTAACGCCGGTAAAATGATTTTTGAGATATCCCAGCTGTATACTAAAATTAGATTTCACATTATATCCTACAGCACCGTATAATCTATTTTGACCAAAAATGGGCTCTTGTAGATTGATAAATACTTCGTCATAAACATTTAGAAACCATTTTTGATTAATTGGATAAGTGAGTTGTAAACGATATCGTGCTCTATGCTCGGTAAAATCATCATTCTGTGTGCTTATAAATCGTTGCTCTAGGCGGTATCGATGTTCGAATTTAAATTTCCCTACAGTATTCTTCAAAATAAACTGTTCGAAGATTCGATGTTCATTTGTGTTTTCTTCACCAGGAGTATCTTCAAATGTACCATCGGTGCTAATAAAACCGTATCCCAGAGTGGCTATTGCTTTATCGCTCATATGGTAATTTAATCCTGTTCTTAGTAGTAATTGATTAAAACTTGAAGCAACTTCATAAAATCGAAACTGCGCTTCAGAATGAATACTAAGTTTATCACTTACACGATTTGTCCCAAAATACATGTACCAGGCTCCCAACTCATTTTCGCCATTGTCCTGGGCATTAGAAAAATTAAATGTTGCAAATACTAATAGAAAGAGAAATAAGGTCTTTGTGTTCATAATGTAGAATACGTTTTTGAGTTTTTTCCAAAATTAATAAAGTAATTCTGTTGAAAATCTAATTTAATGTGAAAACTGGCACAAATTTAAAATAAACTATTATCCTTTATAACTTTCTTTTGCTAATCATTTCAAAAAAAGCTTTGCGATAGGTATCACTTATCGGTAATGTTTTATTATGAATATAAACATGAAGAGAATCTGTCTTGATAATGTGATTAATCGAAACGATGTAGGATTTATGTACCTTAATAAAGGTAGTAGAAGGGAGGGTGCTTTCTATATGTTTTAAAGTGCTATAGGTAATAATTTGATTATTTAATAAATGAATTGCTACATAGTTTTTTAACCCTTCTATATATAGGATGTCGTCTAGATACACCTTTTCATAATTGTTTTTACCGTCTGTTTTGATAAATACATATTCTTTTGTAGCTGTAGTAGTATGAGAAAACTCTTCTTTTTGTTTCACCTTAAGAACGGCCTGGTAAAAACGATCAAATTCGAAAGGTTTTAATAAATAATCCACGGCATTTAAGTCATAGCCTTCTACAGCAAATTGCGGATAGGCCGTAGTAAAAATAATCTGTACTTTATCTTTGATGATTTTTGATAATTGAATACCAGATAAATCTGGCATCTGAATGTCTAGAAAAACTAAATCAATAGCATCACTTTCGATATGTTTTAGTACCTCGAGAGCTTTTGTAGTACTAGCAATACACTCTAAAAAAGATACTTTTTCTACATAATTCTCTAACAAACGTATCGCAGGCGGTTCATCATCTACAATAAGGCAACGTAATGATGTATTCATAATGGTATTTTTAAATAGGCCTCAAAATAAGGCTTTTCTTCTTTACGGTATACTATGAAATCATTTTTGAAAAGAGCAGTTAACCTCTTATGAATACTTGCATATCCTATTCCTTGGGCTACATATTTTTCTGAAGTAGCAATTTTGTTTTTAGTACTGATTTCAATAGCATTAGGATGAATGGTAATGGTAATATTTGCCCTGGCAGAGGTATCATTAACAATCCCGTGTTTAAAAACATTCTCAATAAAATGAATCAATAACATGGCAGGTATTTCTTGATCTGTTATAGTACCATTTACCTGGTAATCTACTGCCAGATTATCTTCATAACGCTTTTGAAAAAAATAAATATAATCTGCAATAAACTTAAGATCCTTTTTCAATAGTATTTTATCCTGTTGGGTCTCATAGGTCACAAATCGTAACAAATCTGAAAGTCTGTGAATATCTGCTGCAATTTTTGGTTGACTTTCTATCAGTAATTCTGAGTAAAAGCTGTTGAGTGTATTAAAAAGGAAATGCGGCCCTAATTGCGATTTAAGTAACCTTAACTCGGCCTTTTTGTTTTCGATTTTTAATCGATGGATTGCTTCTTTATGATCTACAAATCGAAAGAAAAGGTATATAGCCGTACTAAACAACAAACTTTTTGAGGCATAGTATGAGTTGTCAAATACATAATACCCAAAGTGACGAAAGTTGTCTCCATAATTATGTAATCCCGTAATAGAATAGAGTATCACTTCTTCTAACAAATAACGAATGCCTGCATATAGAAACACCAGTAGAACAACGCCAAGGCAGTATTGTACAATACGTTTTCGCGAAAGCATAAGCGGGCATAATACTTTATAATTAATCACATAAATGCTAAAAAAAGTAATGTACATTGTGATGCCGAATAAGAATATGGGATATTCAAAATAGTCTGCCCAACTCGTTTTCTGCTTGTAGATATAATCTCCATAGATATCCATTATAATAATTAGTATGCCAAGCAGCATATGGTATCTCCAACGGTATTTAAATACGATCATGATTCAAAAATAGTATTTTGAATAGGTAATCTATACGTTTCTGGTTACAATGGCCTTTTTCTTTATACAAAACCGGTAAACCATACAACCAAATATTAAATAGTTCTGTTATCCCGCTTTTGTCCGGTAGATATCCAGAGAAGTGTAAACCTGTGATCTGTTATGTCAGTATCGTCTTTTTTTGCTTTAAAATCGAAGAACAATGAAATCACTTATTACACTTGGTACTATTATACTATTACTATTTTTTTCTTGTAAAGAGGAGCCAGAGGATGCTGTTGCGATCAAAGTAGAGAAAATAAGTCCGGCACCCGTTATAGATGCATCGTATATCGCTACAAAGACAGCGTATTTTACAGTTGCAGATACTGCTATTGTAGGAGAAGGCCGTGCAATGCTAGAGCGTATTATTTCTAAATCACAGTTTGTGATGTTTGGAGAACGCCACGGATCAAAAGCTACCTCGCAATTGATTACAAAACTCATCCCAATGTTACACGAAGCGGGATTTAATCATACCGCTTTCGAAGTAGGTCCGTACTCGGCAAAAAAACTAGTAACTCTTAGTACACCACCATCGGCTACAGTAGAAAACCTTAAACAGTTTACCACACAATATGCTCTCGAAGAAGATCATGAGATTCCGATTCCTTTCTTTGATGGTCTCGAAGATGCTTATTTTCTTCAGGCAATTCGCGAGCGTAATATGAACATCTGGGGGCTTGATCAGGAGTACTTTTCATCTACATTATATTTTATGGATGAGCTACTCACTTTTGTTACCGATACTCCAGACTATGCCATCATCAAATCAGAAAAAGAACAAGCTTTTAAAATCATTGCCTCCTGGTATGCAAAAGATAATGTACCAGGTGCAGAAATTAAGCTTTTTGAGGAAATTCAAAAAGAACCTGCTGTGCAACAGTATTTAAATCGCTTTCGTGGAAATGAGAACACCAAAAAGATAATTAAAGACTTAGAAATTAGTTGGGATATTTATACCCGTTGGAGAGAAGATTCGCATGCAGATCGAATAAGCTATATGCGTAATAACTTTTTAACACATTATAAAAAAGCATTACAAGCAGAATCAAATCCTAAAGTATTCCTGAAATTCGGAAATCTGCACGCTTCAAAAATTTTAACCAATGGTTGTTATGACCTGGGAAGTCTAGTTACTCAACTTGCCAAAGAACGAGGTAGTAAAGCCACTATCATAAACACATGGCACCGTTATTACAATAATGAAAAAGGAGAAGAAATTGATTACTTAGAAAAATACGCTTCTTACTATAAACGTCTACGAGATTTTATGAGCTTGGCAAAACGGGATCAATGGACTATCATTGATTTAGAAGCTATACGTAGTGACATCCAAGAAGGGCGAATAACGCTACCAGTAAACGGTGATTATCATAAGATGAAGAGTTTGATTGATGGCTATGATTATCAACTCATTCTGCCTATCGACAAAAGAGTAACCCCAAACAAAAACTAGTACAACACACCTATTCAATAATTTAAAAAAACGATACTATTATGCGTAACCTCATTTTGATTTTTATTACTGTATTCACTTTATGTTTATCCTGTAAAGCTCAGGATCAAAAACCTGTTATTAGTGTTTTGGGTATGATGCATTTGCATAACCCGGGAGCCGATGAAGTAAATATGGATATAGGTAATATTCATTCTGATAAAAGACAAGCAGAATTAAAACAACTCATTGATTTAGTGGTCAGGTTTAAACCCACCAAAATTGCTATCGAAGCAACATTGGGTGATACCTTGTGGAGCGAGACCTATTATACCAAGTATCTAAATGGAGTATTAGAAAAAGAAATAAGTGAAGAAGATAAGTGGAGAATGTCTAGCGAAACTGTTCAGGTATCTTACCCTTTGGCAAAACAAATGGGGCATGATAAACTATATCCCATAGATGCACATACAGAATTTGATACAGCCCCTGTTTATGCTTACGCAAAACAAAATAATCAGAATGTACAATTAGCAGAGTTTAAAGAGTTGATTAGTAGTATGCAAAATGATATGAAATCCATATCCGAAGGTTCTGTTTTAGATATTATAAAGTTTGCAAATTCTGATGAATTTGATAAAAATTACAATCAAACATTTTATCTGAAGCATCTGGTTTCTTTTGGTAAAGAAGGTAATTATATAGGTACCGATGTGGTTGCAAAATGGTACTTTAGAAATTTAAAGATCTTTACTAATCTTAATAGAATTGTTACTCCTAAGGATAGAGTTTTAGTCATTTATGGTGCAGGCCATAAAGATATCCTGGTTGACCTTATTAAAGATAGAGCAGATTGGGAGTATTATGATATCAATACATTACTGTATTTTAAAAAATAATATACTGTGCAAAGGCTTTACCATAAGCAAAGAAGGTATAAAATATAATATGTTAACGCAATTTGTAAATAATGCTTCGTAACCTTTTTGGGGTGGTTTTAAGTTTGTAACTTAGTGACACACAAACTATTTTGAATTTTTGCTGAGGACGGTTTATGGGGCCAGAATCATAACTAAGTAAAGGTTCAAAATCTTAAAACCAAAAAAATGAAACGTATATTAACAATCGCCATTGCCTTTTTTACGGTAATGAGCTTTGCACAAACTCAACCACAAAAACCCAGTGAACTAGTAGCCCAGCAAAAATCATCGGGCTCAAATTTTGAAACCACCGAACTTTTTACCGCAACTGCTAAAAAAAGTAATTTACAAATTCCGAAACAACTTAAGGATTATGTATTGCTTTCTTTAGATCAAAGTAAGATGAAATCTTTACAAGGTAATTTCCCGAATACGATGAACTTAAGTATTCCGGGGCAGAAATCAGCAATGTCACTCGACCTTGTTAAAGTGAGCATTAGAACCGATGACTTTTCGGCTATAGATATGCCTTCGGGTAAGGTGCTTTCTCGTGATAACATAGCGCACTACAGAGGTGTAGTAAAAGGCCAGACTAACTCTCTGGTGGCTATTAGCTTTTATGAAGATAAAGTATCTGGTTTTATTAGTATCGATGGCCAGGACGGTAATATGGTAGTTGGACCAGTGAAGAATAGTAAGAGTCATATTCTCTATAAGGATAAGGAAATTAGTTATTTATATGATTATTCCTGCCAGGTAGAGGACGATATCGAAAAAGGAGGATACACTATTGAAGAATTAGCTGATAACCCACAAAGTAAAGCAGCAGCAAAGTGCGTAAAAATATTCTTTGATATATGTACAGATATTGTAAGTGATAAAGGAGGAGCTCAAGCAGCTTCTAATTATATCGAAGCTGTATTTAATCAAGTAGCTGCGCTATATGCCAATGATCAGATATCTCTTAAATTATCGGGAACCAAAGCCTGGACTTCTAATCAACCGTTTACCAACAATAGTCTTGATAGTTATATCAGCTATAAAAACCAAAATGGTATTAATGGAGATTTAGCGCATATGGTGAATTATAGTTTTGGAGGCGGACTAGCAGGAGGAATCGGAACACTGTGTAACTCATCAAGAAAAGCTGCAGTTTCTGGTATCAAAGGTAGTTATCAAAATATACCTACCTATTCTTTTGATGTATTCTTAATATCTCATGAGGTAGGACATAATGTAGGATCACGACATACACATGCATGTGTATGGAATGGTAATAATACCGCAATAGATGGTTGTGCAGGTTTTACAGAAGGAAGTTGCTCGATACCCGGAAATCCTTCGGGAGGAGGAACCATTATGAGCTATTGCCCTAATACTAGTGTCGGGGTAAATTTCAACAAAGGATTTGGATCACAGCCAGCAAATGTAATCCGTAATTATATTGCAGGATCAAGTTGTTTACAAACTTGTGATGGTACCGGATGTAATACAGGAGATGCAGCATCTGTTACATTTACCAATAATACAGATTGTACCTTACAGTATTTCCAGAACAATTCTTTGCAGGGATCTGCTAATGCCGGAGGCTCGTATAATGCAAATACTACTATAGGAAGTGCATGGCAAGCCAAAAAAGCTTCGGGAGATGTAGTGGATAACTTTACAATTGCTTGTGGTCAAACGACCTATAATTCTTCAGGAAATTGTAGTAGTGGTGGCGGTAATTGTGATGGCGTAGCGCCTTGGTCTCCAAATGTTAACTATAGTGTTGGGGATCGAGTAACCTATAATGGATCTTTGTATGAAAGAACAGCTACAGGATGGACTAATTTAGGACCATGTACTACAACAACCGATCCTTGTGCAGGAGTAGCACCATATTCTTCTGGTACTGTATATAATGTGGGTGACCGTGTAACGTATAACGGGTATTTATATGAAAGAACCGCTACAGGATGGACCAACTTAGGTGCTTGTGGAGGATCATTTAGTTCTGCTTTCAAAGGAGAAGGACCAGCAGGAGGATTGCAATTAAAAGCATTCCCTAATCCAGCAAAAGATCTTTTAAATCTTGAAATTAGTAATGTGAAATCTTCTTCTCAAATCAGTATCAAGGATATAAACGGAAGAACATTAGAGATGATGGATCTTAAAACACCTCCGGGAGGAAATGTAGTAAGAAAAACAGTAGATATAAGTAAGTTATCTACCGGTATCTATTTTGTGCAGGTTACTACTAGTAGTAGAACGCTTACTCAAAAGATTTTTGTGAAATAATTTTTAAATAGTAATAAAAAATTGGCCCTAATTAAAGGCTGCCTATATGGGCAGCCTTTTTTTGTGATTTATTTTCGAGAAATAATATGATACTAAAAATAATTATAAAATACCCCTGAAAAACGGGTAGTGATAAACATCAAAAACCAATAGGTTTGTTGATGACTATTCAATTGTAAAAGTAGAAGGATTAACAGGAACTCCAGATTGGTAAAAAATAATTTGCAATACAAGTATATAAAGTAATATCATTTAACCTTAAAATAAACTATAAAATGAAAACGATACGTGAGCATATTGGGGCACATCAGATTAACCTTTCGGGTTGCAATGTTTCTTCAAAATTAGAAGGAGAGATTCCAATTTTTGTTTTTGATTACCTGTCTATGAGTAAAACGCTGAGGTATCAGTTATCTACTCACACCTGCGAACTTTGTGGATATAATCCAGGTTCATTAGATATTATCTGGGTAGATGGGCAAGATGAACTTCTTAAAGAAGATGTGTCTTCATTCTGGTTTTGGGATGATAATGGATTAATTCCGTTTGCGTATATCGGAAAAGGAGCAGAAAAAGGCCCTTTTGGCGAACACGAAGGTGTTTTGTTTTTGAATACAACGAATACCAAAGAATTTGATCAGATGTCGATTGTAGTACTCAATGTAGAAAAAGATAATGTTAAACTTACCACAATTGCCGATAATTTTGAAGCTTTAGAGATTATCAAAAGTGAAACTAATCGTCAACTTTCAGAACAATTAAAACAAGAAGGGAATAGCTTTTTTGGTGAAGGTAACTTTGATGCAGCTGTCCAAAATTTTTGTAAGGCAATACAAGCAGATTATACAAACCCTAACCCTTACAATAATATAGGAATGATTTCGCAGGCAACCAACAACTATTTAGATAGGGGTGAAGCTTTTTTTCAATTATCTTATCTAGTAGATCCAGAATATACTAACGGAATGCGAGGATATAGTGGTATACTTGCTAGTAGAGGGAACCTGGAAAAAGCAATAGAAATTATGAAGGATTGTATCCAAATAGAAGAATCGGTAGTAAACTTTGCTATTTTGAGCCGTTATTACTTAGATAACGGTGATAGAGAAAATGCAGAAAAGTTTTATTTGAAAGGAATAGAGATCGATCAAAATCATCCAGAGTTACAAAAGATAAAAGATAGTTTATAACGCTATTGTTACCATGACTATCAAGAATAATAAAAGAGGCTGAATGTTAAGTTTTTAACTTAGGATTCAGCCTCTTTATGATATAAAATTTTAAACTCTTTTTTTAGGACTCAGAATCAATCTTGGTAGATTCGGTTTTACCGTCATTAATCATTTCGGTACCTGCGCTTTTTAAATATTTATCTAAGAACTTCAAAATTCTACCATAGGCTTCGATTTGATTTTCTTTTTTTACAAATCCATGTCCTTCATCTTCAAATAATACATATTCTACAGGAACACCACTTTTCTTAACTCCTTCTACAATTTCATCAGATTCTACTTTTAAAACTCTGGGATCTTTGGCTCCTTGAAGAACAATCAATGGTTTTGTAACTTTTTCAGTGTGAAAAAGTGGAGAAATTTGTCGTAAACGAACAGAATCAGCAGTATTTGGATCTCCCATTTCTGTGTACAACGCTTCTTTAAAAGATTCCCACCATGGCGGAATACTTTTTAATGTTCTTAACCAATTTGTAACTCCAAAAATATTTACACCAACCTTAAACTCTTCTGGAGTATAAGTAAGGGCTGCCATAGTCATATACCCTCCATAAGAACCACCAATGATTCCTATTTTATCGGCGTCTACGATATCTTGTTTTGCCAGCCAGTCTTTTCCTGCAACACAATCTTTTAAATCCTTATCCCCGTGATTTCGGTCATCCATTTTGTAAAAAGTTTTACCATAACCACTACTACCTCTGTTATTAACAGCTAATACGGCATATCCGTGATTTACGAGGTATTGAATTACAGAACTAAACCCTTGTCTCGATTGTCCTCCAGGGCCACCATGAACCCAAACTAATGCAGGAACTTTATGATCAACAGTTGCTTGTTTAGGCTTATAATATATAGCAGGAATATCTAATCCATCAAAAGATTTAAAACGAACTACTTCTGAAGTAACCAAATGATCTGGATTGATATCTTTATTTAAAACATCTGTTAGCTTATGATATTTTTTGGTTGCAAGATCATAAGAGTATGAATTGGTAGGCGTATTTGACCCTCCAACACTAAGTAAAGCCATAGATTCATCTCTCGAAAAACGTGCACTATTAATTTGTTGGTTTTCAATAGAAGGGAAATCAACAATAGTACCTGTTGCTACTTCTTTTACCTCCATAACCGTCTTAGCATCTTCATTGGTAAACATTACCTGGTATTTTCCGTTTTGGGTGAAGTAAAAACCAGAAATATCCCAGTTTTTTTCTAAAACCTTTTCTTTACTACCATCTTCAAGATTATACTTCATTAAGTAACTAAATTCTGCATTATCATCGGTAGTATAATAGAATGATTTACCATCTGGAGAAAAATCCTCTGGTGAGTTTCCACTTAAGTTATCGTTAATCTTAACTTTTTCTTTGGTTTCGGTATTCAATAGATAAAGATCATTATCATTAGTATTGATAGACTTAGAAAGTGCTATATACTTTCTATCTTCAGACATTCCGCCAAAATCCATCCCATCGGTATTCTGATAAATTAACTTGGATGTAAAATCAGCAATATCCATCTCATAGTGATCCATATATTTAGGATCTCGCTCGTTAGTGGCATAAAAGAAACTTTTGCCATCTTTGGCCCATCCTCTAAACGAGGCTCTTACATTCTTTTCGGGAGTCAGACGTTTGATACCCGAACTGTCTTTGATAAAGAGTTTATGTATTTCATCACCATTACCATCCATTCTGAATAAGATTCTATCATCCTCGGGGAAATATGATAACCCAAAAATCGATGCACTATCAGATTTGGTTACAGGCATAAGTTTGCCACCATTGGTAGCAACCGTATACATATTATAAATCCCAGAACGGTTACTGGTCATAAGCACCTTGGATTTATCTGCAGAAAATCCATTCGAAAATGCATTTTCATTATCCATAAATTGTTCTATCGAATACTGGTCGATTTTGATAGGCTGAGCGATTTCCTCTTTTTTTTCTTGCTTACAAGAGTAGAAGAGGAGTAGACCCATACTAAGTGTGAGTAGTTTTTTCATGAGTGTTTTATTTATCTGTTATTATTCTCTAAACTAAAATTCTTTATTTCTTTAAAAGGAGAGGCTTCTAACTTCTCAATAGCTTCGCGATAGGGTTTCCAATCGTTTATAAAAAATTCGTTGGTCTTTACCAGTGCATCTTGTAACGCATCTTTAGCTTGTTTTACCAAGGTGTTTTCTGTAGAAGTTAGTCCGTTTTGGCGGCTACCCACGTACCATCCTGCTGTGCCCATACGTTGCATCACCGTTACTTCTGGATTACGAGTAATTCCTTGACGCTTATCTTCCTTACCAAGATAGATAGCAATTACACTATCGATTTTTTTAGAAATATCTTTAGATAATTTAATCTGATCTTTATATTTCTTTTTATCTAACTTTTTAAGCTCTTTCTGGTATTTTGAGGCTATATCCTTACTCTCTACCAATTGTTTTACAGCATCTGCTGCAGACTGCCTCATTTTTTCCATGTTTTTTGAAGCCGCATAAATTTCATTGATATTCTTCTGAGATACTTGCAATCTGGGATCAGATTTAACCTCGATTATGGTTTCAGATTTTTGATCACCATATTCTAGTACCAGTTTATATGTACCAGGTTTTACACTAACACCACCAGGTTCTTTATCTTGTTTTTGGATTTTTCGCGAGGGTCGATCAACACCTTTTTCATTCATAAACCATTTTGTTTTATGAAACCCTGTAGAATCCGGGGTCTTTTCTTTTAAAGTCCTAATCAAACGATCGCCATCATAGATTTTAAGATGAATAGAATCCCACTTTACCTTGGCTTCTTCTTTCTCATTATCAGACTTATCTTCGTCACTTTCCTTTTTATCTTCTTCTTTGCTAGGTTCTTCTTTTTTCTTTTCTTCTACTTTAAGATAATATGAAATAAGAGCTCCATAGTCACGATTCTCACCATTATATAAGGCATCTCCTCCAAAACGACTACCTGTAGGTTGTTGATAAGCGGCCTGATATGCGATTGGAGGCTCAAAAAGATGTAATTTCTGACTTAAAATAGTACTGTTTTTTGCCAATGCTCTTAGTGGTCGTATATCATCTAATACCCACGCAGCTCTACCAAAAGTACCAATAACCAAATCATGTTCTCTGGGTTGTATTACCAAATCTTTTACCGATACGGTAGGAAAACCTTTGGTCCATTTTGTCCAACTGTTTCCTGCATTAAGAGAAATGTACAACCCATCATCTGTACCCAGGAATAATAGATTTTTTTCTATAGGATCTTCAACAATACTAAGCGTATAGCTTTTTACGTTATTCTGATTAACAATACGTTTCCAGGTCTTACCATAATCAGTGGTTCTAAATGCGTATGGTGTATAGTTAAATCTTCTGTAATCATTAGCGACCAAAAGGGCTTCTCCTTTCTTTTTGTTTGAAGCCTTGATTTGTACAATCCAGCTTCCTTTCGGTAATTCTTTTATGTTACTAGATACATCGGTCCAGTTGGTTCCTCCGTTTTGAGTGATATGCACTCGCCCGTCATCAGTACCTGCCCAAAGCATATTTTGCTCTAGCGGCGAAGGCTCAACAACCAAAACAGTACAGTGATTTTCTGCGCCTGTAGCATCCATCGTTAATCCACCACTTTCTGCTTGTTTTAGTTTTTCGGGATCGTTTGTCGAAAGATCAGGAGATATTATTTTCCAGGTAAGCCCCTTATCTGTACTCTTGTGTACAAACTGACTTCCGAAATAGACTGTATTATTATCGAATGGATCAATATTGATTGCTGCATTCCAGTTAAAACGCAATTTTACTTTTGGATCGGGATGAGTAGGGCGCACCGTATAATTGTTACCCGTCATCCAGTCATATCGACTTACGTATCCTTGCTGACTCATCGTCCATCCATATCTAGAGTCATCTTTATCGGGTACAACATCAAACCCATCACCAAACGATATTTCCTGCCAGTATGAGTTTCTGATTCCTTGTGCTTTCCACACATAAGCAGGGCCTCTCCAGCTACCATTATCCTGCATACCTCCATATACATTATAGGGGAATTCATTGTCTACATTAATATGATAAAATTGTGCGACAGGAAGATTTCCTATAAAACGCCAGGATTTGCCTCCATCTCGCGTGATGTTTAGTCCCCCATCATTACCATCAATCATATAACTCCCATCATTAGGGTGAATCCACCATGCATGATGATCTGGGTGTACTCCATTATCAACACCATAAGCTGGCATTAACTGTGTAAAGTTTTTACCACCATCTTCAGAAACATTTACATAGGTAAATACAGAATATACTCGATTCTCATTTTGTGGATCTACAAATATATCAGAGTAATAAAAAGGACGATTACCGATATCTTTTTTATCATTAATTTTTTTCCATTTAAACCCTCCGTCTGTTGATTTGTATAGTGCATTCTTTTTGGCTTCGACCAATGCATAAACAATATTAGGTTTATTCGATGCTATTGCTAATCCTATTCTACCTAAATTACCTTTTGGAAGCCCGTCTTTATCAGTGCGTTCTTCCCAGTTTTTTCCTCCATCATGAGTAATATAAAGACCAGAACCTTCTCCTCCCGAATTAAAAAACCAGGGGTCGCGCTTATGTTCCCACATGGCAACTATTAACTTGTTAGGATTTGTAGGATCCATGACAAGGTCTGCAGCTCCGGTTTTATTATTATTGAATAGAATTTTGGTCCAGGTAGCACCACCATCGGTAGTTTTAAAAACTCCTCTTTCTGGATGTTCTCCCCAGGGAGATCCAATTGCTGCAACATAAACGATATCAGGATTAGTAGGATCAATGATTACTTTATGTATGTGACGGGTTTTCTCTAACCCCATAAGTTTCCAGTTTTTTCCTCCATCCAGCGATCTATAGATACCATATCCACCATTAAGGCTATTTCTAGGATTTCCTTCTCCTGTACCTACCCAGATTACCGATGGATTTGATTGTTGGATTGCCACCGCACCAATAGAAGCAGTAGCTTCATTATTAAAAATTGGAGCCCATTTGATTCCTCCAGAAGTAGATTTCCAGAGTCCACCAGAAGCGGTCCCTGCATATATAATATCAGGATTGGTAGTTACCACATCTATAGCAGTGACACGACCACTCATTCCCCCTGGACCTATATTACGTGGAGTATTATCTTTAATAAGGTCCATGGTGAATTTCTGAGCAGATAATGTAGAAATCACACCTAGTAGTAACAGTAAAAATATTCGTTTTTTCATTTTTTGGTTGTGAATTAATTATAGTTGTATTTGTTGTTCTAATGTTGTGAGAAAATATATATCGGGATATCTGTTTTTTAAATCTAGAAGCTCGCTCTCTTTTATTTTTGGCGAAATATGGGTAGCGATTACCTTTTTTGGGTTGATATATTTTTTGATCAATATTGATGCATCATCTTGTAAAAGCATCCAATACGGCAGAATAGCAACGTCGATATTAGCATCATGCAATTGTAGTTTACTAAATAATTTAATTTCTTCGAGCCAGTTGGTATCTCCTACATGCAGAAATTTCTTATTGTTTATTTTAATAATGTATCCTACATTTTGTACAGCAACATGTCTTTTGCCGGCATGATTTATTTTAAGCCCAGTAACCTTTACTTTACCAATATCTATAGTTTGTTTGGTATAGTCTTTTGTAGTGATTGTAAATACTCTACCTTCAAAATCAGAGAAACTTTTTGTAATTTGATTTGCTCCAAAAAGAACAGCTTTTTTGTTTAAGGCTAGATACTCCCGGGATAACGATGCACTAAAATGATCCCCATGATAGTGGGTAAATAAAATGGCATTAGGTTTAAATGTGGTATTGATTTTATGAACTACTTCCTTAGAAGGAAATAGATAATCATCTCCATATTTTGTGTGCAGACCATCAATTAGTACAGAAGATTGATGATCAGATATAAGAACCCCCATATTACCTGTATAGGTAAGTGTTATATTTTCTTGTGAAATACCAGGAATACTGTAAAGAATACCAGAGAGAAAGAAGAATATTTTTAACACGTTCTAATGGGTTGGTTTTGAAAAGTCTAAAGTAAATAAAATGAATATGCCAAAGTCTTAAAGCCGTGTTAAGGTAAAATGGGTAATTTTGAAAGATTAAAAACCTATTAATAGTAAATGTAATCCTAACTATTTTAAGATATTTTGTGTAGTACTAGATAAAAGATATAATTATTTAAAACGATGGTAGAATAAAAAAGGAAGTTAAATAAAAAAATGCACAATTCTAATCTATATAAGAACTGTGCATTTTTGTATATGAAATTACTTAAGGTGAGTTCCTAAAGAATAACTAGCTAATTAGCGTGACGATCCAGATACAATAGTATAAGTTATTTTTCCTGTTTTATAACCGTAAAGACGGGGGCATGGGTTTGTGATGTTCTTAACACCAATATTTACAATTTGCTCTCTAAACCCATATAAACGCATCAATCTACCTTGAATTCCTCCAATATGATTTTGAAACTTATATTTGTATTTATCAAGATTTATATCACCATCACTATCAACATAATATGTGTAACTATAAGTGAATTCTGTTTGATGTTGAATACTCTGCCCTTGGCTGTAATTGATACAACCACTTGTAATGTATTGTTTTATTTTTCTTATGGCATCTGATCCGCAAGAAATATCGCTTCCCATAGTACAATTTCCTTTACTAGAAGACGGTTGTATTTCTGTAAAAGAGGAAATAGGAATTTCTTTCTGATTGATAAACTGAGATTCGACTGATAGATTTTCTTTGTTTTCTTTAGTAAAAAAAGTATCAGTCTCTTCTTTTTCACAGCTCATTATTGTAAATAATGTACATAAGCTTATTGTAATGATTGATGATTTGATTCTTGTTGTCATAATATAAATATTTATTGTTAGTATATGACTGCAAACTTATTTTTAGAGATATTAAAAATAAAGGAGCTTTCCACTTTTGTGATGAACGAGTTCAAATTAGTGATGAACGATTTTGACCTGATTTGAATTTGAATTTGAAGGGATGATTTTTGTGATAATTAGAATTAGTATTGATGTTTAATTGATTGATATATAGATTATTGTGTTGGTTTGTTGATGTTTTTTTAATGTTTATTTAATAAGAAATATATATAAATTATTATAATTAATTTTAGATCATGTATAGTGAAAAACAACTGTTTTTTTAGAAGCGTAAAGTAAAACATGATTACATTTACAAAAGAAAAATTAGAGAAAGATGAAGTTTATAGAACTCACACTTAAGAATCATACAATCCTTCATGGCTTTGATGCTAGAAATCGAGAAGTTACAGAAGTAGTAGAAGTAGAAGAGGCTTCAAAAAAATTAGTAGCAGTTAAGAGAATTTTATCGATCAGCGAAAAGTATATTTTAATAAAATATGCATATGATAGAGTTATATACTGGGAATATGTGGAGGATTATGAAACTATAAAAAAGATGCTTGTATCATAAAATGATTGCTATATTTTTTTAAATTCCTTTGGAAAAGAAGAAGGTTCAAAATCCCAGAAATAGGGAAGTAGATAGTAAGTGATTACTATAATTAAGATAATAGATATAATGTTTAACCAAAATCCTTTTTTCATCATATCGGGAATGGTTAAATAGCCCGACCCAAATACCACTGCGTTAGGCGGAGTAGCTACAGGAAGCATGAATGCACATGATGCTGCGATTGTAGCGCCTACCATAAGAATAAATGGATGTACATCAAGTGATAGCGCCATTGATGCCAAAACGGGTAATAACATTGAAGTAGTAGCAACATTTGAAGTGATTTCGGTTAAGAAATTTACAGCAGTAACAATAAAGGCCAAAAGAGTAATCAAATAAACTCCTTGCAATAATGTCATTTGCGTACCGATCCAAAGCGCTAATCCCGATTCTTTAAAACCAGATGCCAAAGCAAGACCACCACCAAATAGTAAAAGTACGCCCCATGGTAACTTTACTGCCGATTGCCAGTTCATTAATGGTTTTCCTTTTTCTCGACTGGGTAGAAGAAAAAGAAGTAACGCTGCAGTAACGGCAATTATGGTATCGTCTATAGCCGAAAAAATAGGCTGTAACAAAAAGGATCTTGTGATCCAGGCAAAAGCGGTGCATATAAATACAGCAAGTACCAGTTTTTCTTCAAAAGATATCTTGCCTAATTCTTTCAGTTGTCTTTTTACCTCATTTTTCCCTCCAGGAAATTCTTTTTGTTTAAAAGAAAATGCGATTTGAACCAAATAACGCCAACAGATGAATAACATTACTAGTGAGATAGGCAAACCTATAACAATCCAATTGGTAAATGTGATCTCAAAACCATAAATTTCTTTAACAATCCCAGCTAGAATAAGATTAGTAGGAGTTCCTATAAGTGAAGCAACTCCTCCAATAGATGCACTATATGCTATAGCAAGCATTAGCGCTTTTCCGAAGATTTTATTTTCATCTTCGATAGTGTTTGGATTATCGGTAAGTTGAGTAATTATTGCTATACCAATAGGTAACATCATTACAGATGTCGCAGTGTTAGAAATCCACATCGATAAAAATGCTGTAGCAATCATAAAACCAAGAATCATGGTTTTAACATTGGTACCGATAATATTTATAATGCTTAATGCGATACGTTTATGTAGATTCCACCTCTCTATCCCAATAGCCAAAATAAACCCGCCTGCATATAAGAAAATATTATGATTGCCGAATGCTGCAGTTGTCGTTTTAATATCTAAACCACCAGATAACGGAAATAAAACAATGGGCAACAGTGAAGTGGCTGCAATAGGAATAGCCTCGGTAATCCACCATATAGCAATCCATAAAGTACTAGCTAGTATCGCATTGGCTTCTTTACTTAAACCCTCGGGGTGAAAAAAAAATAGTACAAGAAAAAAAATTGCAGGGCCAGATATGGCTCCTATTTTTTTAATACTTACATTCATGCGATACTGTTGTTAAGAAATCATAGATTTAGTAAATGATTGATAAAAGTATAGATAAAAGAATTAAATCTTTACCCCAAAGCATAGAAATATTACTTCGGGAGTATAGGGTAATAGTTAGGGTGGTCTCCATAAATTCTATAAAAAAGATACGGCAGAAAGAAAAAAGATATATTGTATAATTGGGTTTTGTTAAGGTATCATAACCTTAGATTTGTCACTATTTCGTGCAGAAATAAGATGAAAGTTTTTATCAACTTTTACAATAATTATTTTACCGGTATGTAAATTAACCATCTTCCATCTAAAACCATAAGATGTTTCAAAAATCGCAGATCTAGCTGTTTTCCGTAAATCAATTTCATCAATGTTTTCGACAATTTGATTCGCCAAAAGATCAAGTCCTCTTTCTTTAACTTCTTCTGTAGAAAGTTTACGATCACGAGGGTTTTGACTTTGATCAATAGTAATTTGGTATGAAGATGCTTCAATACTACTATTAGGAAATACTAAAAAAGAGAAAAATACTAAAAAAGAGAGTATGTAATTTTTCATAATCTAACGATTTTGTGAATTACATACTATATCACTGAATAATATGCAATTACGTTGGGTTTACGTGTATTGTCATAGGTATTTGTATAGTGCTTAACAATTATCTTAAAAAGGGGTATTGTAAAATTAACGCTTAAATACCTTTTTTATGATATTGTTATGTTAAAAAAATGATAATTTCTCTTAAAATTTTGCTTTTCTATCTTTTATTGTTATAAAAAATCAATTTCCGTAATTTTAATACGGTGATTACTTTATTCTCATTTCTTATATAGTTTTTTACCAGCCTCATAATATTTATCCCCTTCTATCCAAAAAGGAGTTGTTTCATTGTTAGCAATATTTCTGCACGCTAAAACATAAGATTGAAAAAACTTAAATAAATAGTCATAATCCAAGGTATCAGGATTATCGGTAACCTGGTGGTAGTACTTTGTGATTTCTTCGTCAAAAGCTGTGAATCCCATACTAAAAGTAGGTGCAGGAATCCCTTTTGCAGCAAAGTGTACATTATCAGACCGATCAAATAATCCTTGTTCGGGAGCAGGATCATCAATGGCTTTTAGTCCAAATTTGGTAGCAGCGTCTTCAATATCCTTTTGTGCAGTTGTTCTGCTTAAACCAATAATCGTTGCCAGTGTTGTATCATTATAACCTCCATTATCACTATTAAAACAATATACCATTTGGTGTAAAGGAATTACAGGGTGGTCTACATACCACTTACTTCCTAATAGCCCTTTCTCTTCTCCTGTAAATAGGATAAAAAGCGCCGATCTTTTGGTTGGATATTTTGCAATATTTTCTGCCGCAGAAAGTACAGTAACCGTACCTACAGCATTATCTCTTGCTCCGTTATATATCGAATCATTTTCAACGGCTTTACCGATACCCACATGATCGTAATGAGCAGAATAAATGATGTATTCATTTTTAAGTTTGGGATCAGTACCTTCTACATAACCAACGACGTTTTGCGAGGTAACCGCACTTTTTTTAATTCCTTCAATAGTAAATTCGATATCAATCTCTTTATTTGTCGCAAATAGTTTACTAATGTTTTCATTTTTGTCATTTATCCATGTATGAGAAAAGCTGTCTGTATCTTCTTTTTGATCTGCAACAATCATTTTTTCACCATTTAAATAGTGCTCTAATCTCATCCACGTTGGGTCATCAAGATTAGAAACCTCAATAATACCTATGGCACCTTTTTGTTTAGCGAGGGTATTCTTTTCTTTTGCTGTAGAAAAAGCTGGTCTGATATTTTTATTGTCTTTAGTTCCTATAATAGTAATTACATATTTCCCTTTTACATCAATAGTATTATAATCTTCTTCCAGACCGTGATTTAGGAAAACAGCTTTTCCTTTATAATTGATATTTCCCGATGCTACTGTAGCTATTTTATTAAGCACTAAAGCTCCTGTTTTAAATTCGGTCTTTGTAGCTCCAGACGTTTTCTCCAGCTCTACATTTTGAAGATAACTAGTTGTTTTGGGAATTGGTTTTACTCCATATCCTCGTAGCATATTAGCAAGATATTGCGCTGCAATTTTGTTTTCAGGACTTCCGGTTTGCCTACCTTTTAGTTCATCTGAAGCCAGAAAGTAAATATGCCCTTCGATTTCGCTTTTAGAAACAGTAGATTTTACTTTTTCGACATCATCCTGTGCCGAAATAGAGATGGTAAAAAGAAAAAGTAACGAGAGTATAATAGATTTTTTCATGATTGAGAATGATATAATTGTGTGATCAAATTAATGGTATAGTATAGCTACCTTCTTTTCAAAGATAACAATTGTTTGTACTTTGTTATAATACACGAAGTTGTTTTCTAATAAATATTGTCAAAAACAAATGTTAATTCTCATTTCTTCGATAGATAATAAGTTCTTATCTTTTATAAATTATACTAACTTTATCTAATGAAAAAAGAAAAAAAAGTATTTAGAAAAGGCTTTGCATTCAAAATCTTTGAGGCACCAGAACAATCTCTGTTTGATAAGCTTTTTGATATTTTTCAAGAAGTTATCACTCATACTTCAGGAGATCTTGATGAGGCTTTGGACTGGATGAGGGAATTAGATAAAGAATATCAGCTTACCGATGAGAATTACACGCTGGATGATTTTGTAGAGGATTTAAAAAAGAAGGGATACATTCGAGAAGAGATAAAACCAGATGGTAAAGGAGGGATGTCTATTACAGCCAAAACCGAACAGGCAATTCGCAAAAGGGCATTGGATCAAATTTTTGGAAAGTTAAAACGAAGCGGAGCAGGTAATCACAGAACAAGTTATATTGGTAAAGGAGATGAACACTCTGGAGAGTTTCGCAATTATCAATACGGAGATTCGTTAGAGCAAATATCAATAACAGAGAGCCTTAAAAATGCACAAATCAATCATGGTATTGGTGATTTAAATCTTACCGAAGATGACCTTGTAGTCGAAGAAACCCAGTATAAAGCACAAATGAGTACAGTACTAATGATTGATATTAGTCACAGTATGATTCTATATGGTGAGGATCGTATAACTCCCGCCAAGAAAGTTGCAATGGCACTTGCAGAGCTTATTATTACCAAATACCCTAAAGACACATTGGATATATTGGTTTTTGGTAATGATGCATGGCCAATTGCGATCAAAGATTTACCTTACTTACAGGTAGGACCATATCATACGAATACCGTAGCAGGTTTACAGTTGGCTATGGATATGTTGCGAAGAAAACGTAATACAAACAAGCAGATTTTTATGATTACCGATGGTAAACCCAGTTGTTTAAGAATGCCAGATGGACAATACTATAAAAATAGTAATGGATTAGACAGGTATATCGTAAGTAAATGTTATATGATGGCTCAACAAGCCAGGAAATTACATATCCCCATAACGACTTTTATGATTGCACAAGACCCTTATTTAATGCAATTTGTAAGAGAGTTTACCTATGCAAATCAAGGAAAAGCATTTTATACCGGTCTTAATGGTTTAGGTGAAATGATTTTTGAAGATTATGAAACGAATAGAAAAAAAAGGATACGAGGATAAACTCGTTTTGAATTTAAAAGTAATTGTAAGAACGAAAAAGAAAAGATGAAAATTTTAGATATAAAGACATTAGGCCAATTAAAAAAATCGGGATATAAAAGTATATCGATAAAAGATGAATTAAGAAATAATCTAAGAACTAAGATTAGTAATAACGAAGATACTTTTACTGGTATTCATGGGTATGAAAATACGGTGATTCCCGAATTAGAAAGAGCAATTCTTTCTAGGCATAATATTAATTTATTAGGGTTAAGGGGGCAGGCAAAAACCCGTTTGGCAAGGCAAATGATAAACCTACTGGATGAATGGGTTCCTGTGGTAGAGGGGTCAGAAATTAATGATGATCCGTTTCATCCTATTTCTAGATATGCTACTAACTTGATAGAAGAAAAAGGAGACAACACACCTATTAGCTGGTTATATCGATCAGAACGTTTTGCAGAAAAATTAGCAACTCCAGATGTTACTGTGGCAGATATTATAGGAGATGTAGATCCAATTAAAGCTGCTAATCTAAAATTAAGCTACGCAGATGACCGTGTGATTCATTTTGGGATGATCCCAAGGGCAAACCGAAGTATTTTTGTAATTAATGAATTGCCAGATTTACAGGCCCGTATACAAGTGGCATTATTTAATATTTTACAAGAAGGAGATATCCAGATTAGAGGATTTAAACTTCGATTACCATTAGATATACAGTTTGTATTTACAGCAAACCCAGAGGATTATACGAATCGAGGAAGCATTGTAACCCCTTTAAAAGATAGAATAGGATCACAGATTCTTACTCACTATCCCAAAACTGTAGCAATAGCAAAAACGATTACCCAGCAAGAGGCTAAATTAGATTCAAGGCAAGCCGATTTGGTTTATGTACCAGAGATAGCAAAAGACTTATTAGAACAAATTAGTTTTCAGGCTAGGGAAAGTGAGTTTATTGATCATAAAAGTGGTATAAGTGCCAGGATGAGTATTACTGCTTATGAAAATTTGTTAAGTATGGCAGAATACCGGGCATTGCGATCTGGTGATGATCAAACAGTATTGCGATTAAGTGATTTTACAGGGATTATTCCTGCTATTACCGGCAAAGTAGAACTGGTATATGAAGGAGAGCAGGAGGGAGCTGCTTCTGTAGCAAATTCCTTAATTGCTGATGCTATCAAGACTTTATTTTCCGAATACTTTCCGAAAATCGAAAAACTAGAGAAAGAAGATTATGAAAGCCCATATCAAAACCTGATAAATTGGTTTTTTGAAGAGAGTGGGTTTGAATTACTAGATGATATATCAGATAAAGAATATAAAGAAAAACTAGATGCCATTACACCACTTAAAAACCTGATTAATGAATATCATCCCGAAATGAATACAGAAGAAACTTATTTTATGATGGAATTCTTATTATGGGGATTGGTAGAATTTAAGAAACTAAGTAAACATAGATTATCAGAAGGATTTCATTTTAATGATCTTTATGGGAGTTATATAAGTGGGCTATAGTTTGTAAATATAGAGATTTGTACAAAAAAATTAAAATGAAAGTATAGAAACAAATACACATTAGTGATAGTTGAGTAACATATTGGTAGGTCATGACATGTACTTAATAGTATTAACAAATATCATTTAGATTATGGAAAAAAAATATGCAATTTTACCAGACAGAATAAAAGCTGTTGTAATAGATGGAATAGTCTTAGTTGCACTAATGTTTGTTATAACAGAAATCTTTGCTTTGTTTGATGAGGTTCCTGTTTTTTTTAGAATTATAGCTTTCATTTTTATTTTTGTTCTATACGATCCAATATTGACGGCTAGGTATGGAGGTACTGTAGGGCATTCTTTTAGCAATATTGTAGTGAAAAGAGAAGAAGATCATAATAAAAATATTTCCCTTCATAAAGCACTTATACGATTCTTAATAAAATTCTTATTAGGGTGGATCTCATTGATAACAGTTACTGGGAATAAAAAAAGAAAAGCAATTCATGATTTTGCCGCTGGCTCTATTGTTATAGAAACAAAATAACCAATATTATAAATAACATCTACATTTTTAGGATAATTAGACAAAAGTGAGGAATATTTGAATATAGAATCCTACTACAATTAATTACCACCAAACGACAAAAAAACGGTCATAAGAATCTTCATTACTTCTCATCCAGAGTAATGGAGATTTTTTTTGTGATAATGATATCTGTACCTGCTCTTTTATATCTTCAAAAGAAAACCAGGCGTCACTATATTTTGGATCGATAACCCAATCTTTTTTCTTCGGAATATTAAAATGAAAGCTATCATATTGTTCTGAAGTAAAATCCTTTAATGATATCCAAAAACCTATTATACATTGATTGTTTACAATAGGGTACAGCTCTTTTTTCATAGATACAGGAACAAAAAGATTTGCCATATAATATACTTGTTGATGAATACTTTTTGAATTTATATGTAAGTCTTCAAGAATAGATAAGGTTTCTTCTCTATAGAGTAAAGGCAATTGTTTTGTCTTTAGTTTTTCTATTTTTTGAAGTAAAGTATCTTTGCGATTTGGGCCAATCCATTGCTGAAGTTCCCCTTCAATTAATGGGTCATACAGATAAAATTTGTATACAACTTCAATATGTAAAGTGTTATTATTTCTATGATCTTTTACTAGAAAATCTAATTCTCCGATTGTTATTTTATTCTGGTATACCTGAATATTCTTTGCTATAATCTCGTACTGGTCAGTATTGGTAATACCATATTCAAAAAAAAACTCTATACGCTTACCTAATACTTCATTATCCCGAATATTAATTTCTGTTTCATCGGGTAAAGCATCGTTTTCTAGTATTTCTTCGATATTAAAAGGAGATAATCCCAAAAGAGTTTTGTCGGTCCATAAGGGTTTACTATTTAAAAACCCTAGATATTCATTTTTGATTGACATTTAGACTTTAGGTAAATTTTGATTTTGAAAAAACTGAAAAGTATTTATTAATGATAGGTTTCAGTATTTTTCTATCTACGGGTTTAGAAACAAAATCATCGCATCCTGCATCTAATGCTTTTTGGATATCTTCTTCTGTAGAATAAGCCGTTTGTGCTACAATAGGTAATCCGGGTCTCATTTTCTTTATCTTTCTTGTAGCTGTATACCCATCCATTACAGGCATTCTTATATCCATGAGAATTAAATCTATATGTTCATTTTTTTTGCAAATCTCTACTGCTTTCTTACCATTTTCTGCACGATGAATTACAAATTTATATCCTTTCATTTTAAGTAATATCGTTTTAAGGAATAAAAAATTTACATCTCCGTCCTCTACAATTAAAATAACTTGTTTTATAGGAATATCCGGAGCCTTTTCTTTCTCCAAAGGAGTATCAGATATCACAGAATTAACAATGGGATGGTATGGTACGGTTAATGTAAATATGGAACCTTTATTAACCATTGAAACAAAAGTAACATTACCACCGATTAAATTGGCATTTTTCTGGGCAATTGATAAACCCAATCCAAGACCATCATAGCTTTTTGTAGCTTCTTTTTCAGATTGTGAGAAGTTTCTAAATATTAGTTCCTGGTCTTCGGGTTTAATACCGATTCCCGTATCTATTATGGTAATCACCAAAGAACTATTTTCAATTTCGCAAGAAATTTCTATCATACCTTTGGTTGTAAATTTAATTGCATTATCAATAAGGTTTTGTAAAATCTTGTGGATTTTTAGTTTATCCATAAGTATGATTCCCTGATCATCTGTTAATTTATTATTGAGGTATATTGCAATGTTTTTGCTAATCGCTTTACTCTGAAAATCGGAAAATAGTTTTTGCAACGTCTCATTAATATTTATTTCTTCAAAACGAACTTCGACCTGATTAGTTTCTAATTTTGAAATTTCAATAATGTCATCGATAATGTTGATTAATTGATTACTACTATTTATAATAATTTTTGAATATTCTTTTTGTTGATCCGATGTAATTTGTGGATCATTAAGTAATTCAGAAAAACCAATAATACCATTCATAGGTGTACGTACTTCATGAGAAATATTATGAATAAATGCAGTTTTTAATTTATTACTCTCTTCGGCTCGTTCTTTAGCAATTTTTAATTCTTTTGTTTTTTGTTTGATTAAATATTTAAGATATCTGTTAAGAAGAAGAATAACAATTAACGACAATAGAATAATCCCGGTAAGTGTAATCCAGAAGCTTGCTTTTTTATAAAAAGGAACGACGGCATTATATAGCCAATTGTCAAAAATGATTTCCTTTTCGCGATCAGTAATACTATTAGTCGTCTTAGCAATAATCTCACTAAGCATGGTATTACTTTTTTGAACCGCAAGACTTGGAGCGTATGTATATTGAGTTTCTGAAACAATTTTAAGATTATCTAGGTTTTCAGTTTTTATAAGATAATTGGCTACTGCTTTCGGTCCTATATAAGCATGGTATTTTCCAGAACTAACTTTTTTTAAACAACTTAAATCATCTATTTCTGTAGAAATGTTGAGATCTTTTTCATACTCTTTTAGAATCTCATATATCGCATAATCTTTAGGAACCGTAATTATTTTGTCGTTATAATCTGTTAGACGTGCACCATAATCGACACCTTTTTGAGCTACAATAGTATGACTAGACTCAAAGAGTTGTGAGTAGAAATTAAAGTAAGCATCTCTTTTATTGGTTTGTTGAATTTCTAAAATGATTTCAATTTTATTATTTTTTGCATCATTTAGAAGTTGTTCCCAATTTGTATATAGTTTTCGCTGAAATTTGCGATCTATTTTCTTTTCGATAAGTGAGAGATAATCGATTAAGATACCATCTATTTCTTCATTTTCATTAATGAATTGATATGGGGCATAATATGGAAAAAGCCCAACAGAAATACTATCATTGTTTTGTAGCCAATCTTTCTCTTTGTCACTTAGGACTGTAGATTTCGAACAAGAAAAAAATCCTATCCATATACTAAAGGAACAGAAAATATATAGTAATTTTTTTGCCATAGCTTTTTACTAGTTATCCCTTACTTTTCTTGCTCCTTATTAATAAAGATACTATTTAATAGTAACACTTTCAAGAAACACCAGGCTTATTTGTAGAACAAAGTGAATTAATATAGATTCGAAAATCATAAACTTTTATACTCTAAGGCATTGTATTTCTTTTAGAAAGAATATACAGATAAATATTTATGGATAACTTTTTTTAAAATTTCTGGATCAACAGGTTTTGCTATAAAATCATCGCATCCAGCAGTAAAAACGTTAAGTATATCTTCTTTATTAGCATAGGCTGTTTGCGCAATTACAGGAAGTTCTGGATGTAATTTTTTTATCAGTTTTGTAGCATCATAACCATCCATTTCTGGCATTTTCATATCCATAAACACCAGGCTAATAGCATTGTTTTCTTTACAAAATGTTACGGCTTCTTTTCCATTTTTGGCACGATGAATAGTAAAGTGATAATTTTCTATTTTTAGTAAGATTGTTTTGAGAACCAAAAAATTAACGTCACCATCTTCTGCAATCAGGATGGTATGTTGTCTGGTTTTTGTGTCCTTATATAATATAGGGGATATTGTATTAAGAGGATTAGAAAAGGTAATAGGGCGATAGGGCAACTCGACTCGAAATGTAGATCCTTTGTCAGGAATAGAAGAAAAAGATAACTCACCTTTCATCAGGTTAGTATACTCTTTGGCTATAGTAAGTCCCAACCCTAATCCTCCATATTTTCTTGATATTTGATTTTCTGATTGAGCAAAACTCTTAAATATAAGCTGTTGATTCTTAGGATCAATTCCTATTCCAGAGTCTCGTACATTAATGACCAAAAGATCTGCATGTAACATAACCGAAATAAGTACCGCTCCTCTTTGAGTGTATTTAACCGCATTTTTAACTAGACTAGTTATAATTTTGATAAGCTTAGATTTATCAATATGCACATAACGTTGATCGTCTAACAGGTTATTATTAAGTATAAGGGAAATCCCTTTTTTCTTTGCTATTATTTCGAAAGTTGAAAAAACAATATCAAATACTTCGTATAGATCAGTCTCTTCCTGAGTAAGAATAACCTGTTTAGTTTGTAGTTTAGAAATTTCGAGTATGTTATCCATACTATCAATTAATTGTTTACTGCTTTTAACTATAATTTCGGTGTATTTTGCTTTTTGGTTATCTGTCGTGCTAGATTCTTTAAGAAGTCTCGAAAAACCAATAATACCATTCATTGGTGTCCGAATTTCATGAGATATATTATGAATAAATGCTGTTTTTAATTGATTATCCTTTTCTGCATTATCTTTCGCTATTCTAAGCGCTTTTGTCCTGTGTTTTACAGTATAACCCAAATAAAAATTGATCCCTAAAACAATGAGTAAACCTAGTAATATAAAAAAGACAAAAGGAATCAAAAAATTAGGATTTTTATAAAATGGTTTTGTTTTAGTGTAAAGCCAGTTTTCTACAATATTTTGTTTTTCGCGATCAGAAATATTGTTAATTGTCTTTTGAATAATTTTATTTAAAACAGTATTGTCTTTGTCTACAGCAATACTAGGAATATAGGAATATTTGGTCTCGACTATGATTTTAAGATTGTCGAAGTTTTTAGACTTTATTAAAAAATTAGCTACAGTTTTTGGACCAAAATATGCATCGTGTTTTCCTGTCTGCACCATTTGTAGTGCCATACTTTCGTTGAGATAGGTTTTGAGTTTAATTTCTGGATGCTTTTTTCTTAAATATTCTTCTGAAGAATACCCAAGAGGAACCGTTATAGTTTTAGTGCTAAAATCCTTTAAAGTAAGTCCATCGGGAGTATCTTTTGAAGCTACAAGAACAAAAGGAGTGTTAAAGAATTCAGTATAAAAATTTAGATATTGACTACGATCCCAGGTTTGTTGAGCTTCCAGAATCATATCAATCTTTTTATTCTTGGCATCCTTTACCAGTTGTGACCAATTAGAATAATATCTTCTTTTAAATTTATGGCCTATTTTATCTTCAATCAGGTTAAAATATTCAATAAAAATACCTTCAATAGCAGTATTATTGTTTATAAATTGATACGGAGGGTAGTACGGAAATAAAGCAATTGTAATAGAATCATTTTGTTTTAACCAATCCGCTTCAGCGTTCGTTACTATTTTTTCTTTTGAGCAAGAAAAAAATAAAATTGAACACAGAAAAAACAGAAGGGGTAAAAGAAATGTTTTTCGATTACGCATTTAAATCAAATCTTCTAAGGTGATGATAATGATATTGTTAACATATGTTAGAATTAAAGATAAGCATTATTTACCCAACTATTAAGATAAGATATGTTACTTTTTTATTTCTGTACCGTCGGGATATAAAGCGAACCTGCCTTTAGAAGGGGAATGCACATGATCATGACTATCCCATGGCCAACCTCCAAATTCTGTTTGTTGATACTCTTGTATAGCTTCCCTAATTTCTATCTGGCTATTCATAACAAATGGGCCATGTTTTACTACAGGTTCATTGATAGGCTTTCCTTGTAATAGTAATATATGAGCTTCTGTATTACCGTTTTTTAAAGTAAATTCCTGATCTGCGTTTAGAATGATTTCATGGTGTACAGGAATAGTATACCCTTCACTGGTAACTTCGGTTCCTTTAAAAAAATATAACGATCTGTTTACACCCTTAGAAGCTGTAGGAAAGTTAAATGTTGCATTAGTATCCATTTTGATAGTCCATATTGCTATTTCATTAAGAGGATCTGCTGCCCAGGAATCAGGAGCAGAAGAGGGAGCTGTTGTATCATCTAATTTTCCGGCAATTAAGGTAATCTCGGTATCATGCCCGAACTCATCCTGTTTCTTTATTTTAGGAACTTCTTCACTCCATAACATTTTAAAATGTGGTTCTACCATTTTCTTATCTCTCGGAAGGTTGAGCCAAATCTGAAATAATAAAAAAGGATTTTCTTTTTCGGTATGCAACAAAGGGAACATTTCAGAATGTTGTACGCCTTTACCAGCTGTCATCCATTGTACATCACCGTTACCAAAACGTCCTGCAGCGCCAAGTGAATCAGAGTGATCCACCAATCCTTTTTGAACAATTGTAACCGTTTCAAAACCTCGATGCGGATGTGCTGGAAAACCAGGGATTTTGGTGCCATGATACATTCGCCACCCATCTTTAAGCGTAAAATCCTGGCCGATATTACGCCCTTCTAACGACGCATCGGGGCCTAATTCTCTGTTTCCTTTTGGATATTGATCCTCGTGATACGCACAGAATAAAAATGGGTCACTGGTTTCCCACGGGAAGCCTAACGGTTTGATTTTAATAATTGCAGCCATAAGCTTACTATTTTAGTCCTTTATTTATATTAACAAATGATTCAGTAATACATGTTCTAATATCATCAGTCGCTTTAAACAGATCTTCATTACGAAGGTACATTATACGATTACTACGATATCCTTTTAAAACTTAGATGATCTTTCACTTTTCCATTGGCGTTAAGCTGCCACATTACATAATTAACACTAAAATAAGTCGTAGAACTATCGTTTTTTTGATTAGGGATTCTTTATTTTAAAGATACTGTTTAATAGTAAAACTTTCAATACGCATTTTGATTTTTAGAATTGTTTTGTGGAGTTAGATATTTTAAAATGAAAATTCAAACATTCTTTAATACACTCCATAAGTATAAGTAAACATTTTTAGTTAAAGATCAGGTTGATTTTTTTTGTTTCACTGAAAACAGGGTAGTAGTTGAAATCTATACTAGATATGTTTGATCTAAATAATTGATATTATAAGTAGCTGTAAATCCAATGATAATAATGGTCTTTAGGATACTATCCACGATATAAAATTTGTTAGAATATTACCCGAAATAAAAGAAAAACATTTTCAACTATACCATAAATAGATTTGTCTATAGACTTAATCGAAGATACTTTGAGACAAAACTATTAGATAAGCTGGCTATAGTTCGAGTTACAAAAACCAATATTCGATTTATTAATTATTAAATATTTTATACAATGAAAAACATTTTAAATTTAGCAGGAGTTCGAAAACTAAGTAAAAATCAACAGTTACATATTAAAGGTTCGGGGCCATCGTTACCACCAACTATTAAATGTTGCTCAAGTGGAGATGGTTGTACTATGGATAATAATCAAAGTTTATGTATCCCTGGTCGTTGTGACAGACGAGGAGGGTGTATTCTATTATAAATAGTATAAAACAAAAAGAGGGTGTATGAAAAACCATATACCCTCTATTTTGTTTCGAATTTTCTTAGCTAAGGCGAAAATTAGTAATCTTTATAAGTTAATATTTTGATCCCTTATTTATATTAACAGATGATTTGGTGATAAACGCTCTAATATCATCATTCGCTTTAACCAAATCTTCATTACGAAGGTACATCATGTGACCACTGCGATATCCTTTAAAACTTAGACGATCTTTCAGTTTCCCATTTGCATTAAGCTGCCACATTACATATTTAGCATTAAAATAAGTAGTAGCACCATCATAATAACCCGATTGGATCATCGTATGAAGGTTAGCATTCATGGCCATAGCTCTTCTTAAGTTTTCACCTGTATTATTACCTTTGGTTCTATCCCAGGGTCTTACCGGACCAAACATATTGTATTTTAAGTCGGTTTTAAATTTTAATTCCTGGCTATAGTAATAATTGATAGCTGGTGTAAATGAATGAAGCCAGGAAGTTAGTTCGCTATTATAATCAGGATTATCTCCTGCATCCTTTATATCCATCCCTTTATATCGAGAATCCAATCGGCCAATCGTATATCCTTCTTTATCTCGTAAAAGATCTTTCCAGAAATATGATTTTGGTACTTCGAGATTATGCTGTCGTATTGTTTTCTTAGAAAGTCCAGAGTAGTAAGCCATTTTATTAATAACTTCTTCTTTTTTGGTAGCATCCAGATATCCACTTTTTACAATTGCCGGAAGCAGTTCATTAATGGTATAGTTTTCAACTTCTGGAAGTACTTCGAGTAAATCTTTGTTCTGAAGTTCTGGAGGTAACATCTTATGATACCATGCTGCTGCTGCAAAATAGGGTAATCGGTTTGCTACTTCTACAGGGCCATCAAATTTAAAACCTATTTCGGTAGGGGAGACTAATATTACTCCGTTAAGATACATCCACTGGCGATTTTGAAGCTCGAGAGCCAGACCAGAAACTCGTGTGGTTCCATAGCTTTCTCCGATAAGGTATTTTGGAGATCGCCAACGATTATTTCGAGTTACAAATGTATTGATCCAATCAGCCAGGTATTTTACATCTGCTTTTACCCCAAAGAATAACTCTTTATCAGGCATTTTTCCATCTTTTCCTGGGATCATTCTAGAATACCCTGTGTTTACAGGATTTACAAAAACAATATCTGCTACATCCAACACCGAATTAGGATTGGTTTTGATTCCATAAGGTTGTACAGGAAACCCTTCATTATCGATCTTAAGAATACGGGGTCCCGTATAGGCAATATGCATCCAAACTGAAGCCGATCCGGGACCACCATTAAATGAAATGAGTAAAGGTCGGTTTTCATCATTTTTGATATCAGATCTTTTGTAATAGGTATAACATAAAGAGGCTATAGGTGCTCCTGTTTTATCCCAAACTGGTTGAAATCCTACTGTTGCTTTGTATGCAACAGCCTTTCCTTTTATCGTAGTTGTATGATTTGTTACTATAGTGGTATCAATAGGAACTTTAACGTTTTGTGCTTCCGCGTAAAGCGAAATAACAAACATTGTAATGAATAAAGAAAATATGTTTTTCATTTTTATGGTATAATATTTTTAATTTTTACTAGCATTCTGAGCAATTTCCTGCAATTTTTGATCTATGGTTTCTTTGGGCAACCAATGCCCTCTAATCAATACACCAGAAACCTGCTTTAAGGCTTTACTATTTTCTAGTGGATTTGCATCAAGTATAACAATATCGGCATCTAATCCTTCTTTGATTTGCCCAAATGTATCTTCTTTACCAAAAAATAAGGCAGGATTCATTGTCCCTGATTGCAGCACATCTAGTGGCGTTAATCCTGCTGCTATCATTCCGTCGATTTCGTGATGAATTGAGAATCCAGGAACATTAAATAATTGCGGAGCATCAGAGCCTAATAATATTTGATGTCCACTATCATGTAGTTTTTTTAGTAATGTTCTTCTTATCGTATTAAATTGTTGCCATTGTTCTTTATTAAAATTGGGATTCTCTTCGGTATATTGACTTTTTCTTTGTTTCCAGTTTTGCAATGTAGAAGCGGGCATATATTTCATTTCGTGACCTTTCAATAATTCATCGGCAGTTACAGGAGCAAACCATCTTTCGAATAAACTTTGAGTAGGAACAATCCAGGTATTATTGTCTTTTGCAAGTTGTACCAATTCATCAATTTTGGACTCATCTGCCAGCGGGGTGAAATTGTATCCAAAAAAGCCGTTATCTCCCGGGTTTACATTTTCAGATTCGGGAACCAGTCCTTCTAAAAAACCATCGATGTGATCAATAGAGGCATATTTACTTTGTATTGCATGTCGTATACCAACATCAACAGGAACATGTCCAGAAAAAGGAATACCAACTTCGTTGGCAGTTTTTACCAATTGATCAAACACTTCTATCGTAATACCAGGATGGATTTTTAAGAAATCATATCCTTCTTTTTGATAAGCCGTTACTTTGGCAATGACTTCTTCTTTTGTCTTTACCGAATTTCCGTTAAGAGATGGGCTAGAGGTAAAAATTCTGGGACTCAAGATATCACCTGTCTCTGCACGTTGTCTTAATTTTAGGTGATAAGGATGACCAAGCATACCTCGTATTGTTGTTATCCCATTAGAAAGGTATAAAAACAAAACCTCTTCGATACGTTCTTTTGAAGTCGAAGGTTGTGGGATATGTGCATGCATTTCTGCTAATCCAGGAATGATGTATTTTCCTTTGGCATTGATCTTTGTAGTATATCCTTCTGGGTTTTCTATAGTATTAGTAACTCTTTTTATTTTTCCAGAATCGATTACAATCTGTTGTTTTTCGATAATAGTACCGTTACTTACATCTACAATATTAGCATATGTAATCAAGATAGCAGTTTTACTCACTTGTTTTTGGGGTTGAGCACAAGATGTTACCAGTGCTGTAAGTAGTATGAAAAGATATGTTCTCATCACATGAGTTTTAAATTTTAGTTGCTGATCTATTTTAACCCTTACCAGGGCCATAGATCTAATTATGTCCTAAATGACATCCACATCCTGGTTTCATGAAGCTTTGTGCTTCTTTATGCCATGGGAAAGCTTGACTATAATTAGCATTCTCCCACCAGAATTTAGTTCGTGTTTTGGTTGTATTACCAATCTCATTCATGGTATTGGTATCATATAAGCGTCCGTTTACCATAGTATATTTTACAGTTTCTGTGTTTCTGATATTTTCTAAAGGATTTTTATCAAGAACGATAAGATCGGCTAGTTTTCCTTCTTTTAATGAACCAATATCATTTCCTGCACCAATATATTCTGCGCCATTTAAGGTTGCAGCTCTTAGTGCTTCCATATTAGTCATTCCTCCTTGCTGAAGTAACCATAACTCCCAATGCGCTCCCAGACCTTGTAATTGTCCATGTGCTCCCAGATTTACTTTAACTCCTGCATCGGTTAATGCTTTACATGTTTTCGAGACCAAGATATGTCCATTTTCATATTCTTCATCAGGAACCATAGTTCTATGTCTTGCACGAGCATCGATAATAGCTCTCGGGGTATATTTAAGCAGTTTTTCATTTTCCCAAACCTTATCTTTTTGGTAGAAATAGTACTCTCCATTCATCCCTCCATAATTTACGATTAATGTAGGGGTGTATCCTGTATTACTGGTTTTCCAAAGTTCATTTACATCTTTATAAACCGGAGCAACGGGAATATTATGTTCAACTCCTGTATGGCCATCCATGATCATACTCATATTATGATAAAAAGTTGATCCTCCTTCGGGCACTACATTAATTTGAAGTTCTCTTGCTGCCTGTATCACTTGTTGCCGCTGATCTCTACGTGGTTGATTATAACTCTTCACAGATTTAGCGCCAAACGCTTTAGTTCTTCTTATAGAAGATCGCGCATCTTCCAGTTTATTGATCACTGCTTTAAAATCTCCATCTGCCCCGTATAGGATAATTCCTGTAGAGTAGAGGCGAGGCCCTACCATTTCTCCACTTTTAATCATCTCAGACATGGTGAAAATTGACTCTGTATTGGCAGAGGGATCATGAGATGTGGTTACTCCAAAAGCTAGATTGGCATACAATTGCCAATGTTTTTGAGTCGTTAGACCGTATCTAAACCCTCCCACATGTGCGTGTGCATCTACAATACCGGGCATAATTGTTTTACCTTTTACATCATATACTTTTGCGTCGCCTGGTACGGGTACTTCAGAAGTAGTTCCAATTTTTTCAATACGGTTATCTTTAATAATAATAGTTCCATCTTCGATGATCTGGTCACCTTCCATTGTGATTATTCGGGCATTGGTAAATGCAATTCTACCTTGTGGCACATCTGTTTTTGCCTCTAAACCGATTTTGATCCCTGTTACAGTTACTTTTCCTACTTTCTCTGGAGAGTTAGGCAAAAATGTAAAGCGATCTTTAACCTCATTAGAGAAGTATTCATCCCCAAGAGTCCATATTACTTTTTTACTATCTCTGGACCAATGAAGATTAACCCCTGCGTCTTTAGAAATCTGAGATACCGGTACAGCTTTAGAGTTATTATCCAGGTCTATTTCTTTACCATTAAGTAGGAGTGGAGCAATATATGCTTTTTGCAGATTGGTAAAAGCAATCCATTTATTATCGGGACTAGGTACTAATCGGTTGGCATATTTAGATTTTATATGTGTTTTTTTATCTTTTCCATTAAGGTCAACAGATTTTAACTCTTTGGTTAGATTTCCAAAATATGTACCTCCGGTTTGATAAAAGATACGCTTTCCGTCTTTAGAAAACATAGGGTATTCGCCTTCTTCTGTTATTAGTTTAGCATTGCTACCAGAAGAAGACATGGTATAAATACCAGTATTTTTGGTAAAACTTAGACCTTGATCACTGTTTCCATCTTCTTTTCTGAAAGTAATCAAATTATTTGCAGCATTAAATACTGGGGTTCTATAAATTCCTTTTTTTGTGGTTAATTTGGTAGAAGTACCACCTGAAGCAGGAATTTTATGTATTGCTCCCAGGTTTTCATCATTCCAGGAGACATATACGATATGTTGGCCATCTCTAGAGAAACTAGGCTCAAACTCAAAATCGACAGATTGAGTAGTAAGGCGTTGTGGTTTCCCTTTGGGTAGATTTTTTCTCCATAAATGTCCAAGAGCACTAAATACTACTGTTTTACCATCTGGAGAAGTAACTACATTACGAATTACTTTGGAGGTAAACTTTTCGGGAGAAACCGGAGTGTTAAAATGCAAAGTTTCGGCAATTTTGATAGTAGCATCTACCGTAAACGGAATATTAGTCACTTGTTGATCCTCTACATTAATTTTATTGATTTTTCCACCAGCCCAGAATATGATTTCTTTGTTGTTAGGCATCCAACTAAAATTAGGGTATATTCCAAAAATCGCCCAAGCCTCCTGTTGATCTTTGTTTAGTTTATCATAGATTGGCCATTCTTCACCAGTTTCGAGATTATGAATATACAATACCGTTTTGGTACGAACTCTTTTTACAAAAGCAAGTTTTTTGCCATCTCTGGATACTTGTGGTCGTGCTGCACCTCCTGGTCCACCAGTAACAGTAATTGTTTTTCCCGTTTCGAATTCATATCTCTTAATAGCATAAATCTGTTTGTTTGGATCTTTATTATACTGAAAAAAGCCACCAGGATACATATCCTCTGCATAGTACATATATTTACCATCAGGAGAAATATGAGGTTCATTAACATCCTGTTGATCATTTTTTCTTTTGGTTAACTGTAATCCAGAACCTCCCGTAATATGATACTGCCACATTTCACCTGCACCCAGAGAACGCTGAGAAGTAAAGTGTTTTCTTGCTACCAGATAATTGCCATCTGACATCCAGACAGCATTGTTTAGTAATCTAAACTTTTCTTTGGTAATTTGTTTAGGCTTACTACCATCACTATTCATCACCCAAATATTATCGCCTCCACCGGCATCACTGGTAAAAGAGATCTTTTTGCCATCAGGACTAAAACGAGGTTGTACCTCAAAAGGGATTCCTGTACGTAATACTTTTGCTTTTCCACCAGAAATAGGGATACTATAGATATCTCCCAAAAGGTCAAAAACAATAGTATTACCATCGGGACTAACATCCAGATTCATCCAGGTACCCTGATCTGTAGTAAACGTATGATCTTTATAATTAAATTCCCCTTTGGGATTAGAAACATCCCATTTTTCTTCTTCTTTTTTGTTTTTTTTATCTTTTTGAGCTTGAGTATTGAAGATTAAAAATATCCCGATAACCAGGGTAGTGACAATATGTTTGTGCATGATGAGTGATTTATATGATCCGAAAATAAGGATTTATCATACAAAATATCTTAAAGTGATGTTAAGGGAAATAGATGTTAATTTTGGAATATATTGATGTTGAGTAATTTATTACTTATAGATAGTTTTTTTCTTTTTATTTAGTGAAGTGATTTTTGCACTATTTATAAAATTTTGCTACCAATTATCCCGGGATTTTATATTCGCTTCACAGCATTTAATAATTTCTACAATACGTTTATCACGGGTTTCTTGTCGTTTGGCTTGATTAATCCAGTAGAGGTAACTTTTACGGTAGCTTTGTGCAAAGTTTTGGTAGTTTTCAAAAGCCAAAGGATTTTGATCAAAGGCATGTTGTAAGTCTTTGGGAATGATACCATTTTCTACATCATCCAGAGCAATCCATGAACCGTTCTTTTTGGCTACTTCGATACTTATCAAACCACTTTGATGCATCAAATCATTTTTGATAAGATCTATGATGTAGGTTTTATTTACTTTGCTCCAAACACTTTTGGGCTTACGAGGGCAGAAATATTGCCTGCGACGTTGATCATCCAGTCTTTTTACTGTAGAATCTATCCAACCATAACATAATGCTACTTTTACAGCTTCTTCCCATCGCATACTGGGTTGTTTGCTTTCTACTTTATAAAGTATAAGATATACTCCCTGGGATTGATGGTGATTTTCATGAAGCCAGAAACGCCATTCCTGATCATTTTTAAAGTATAATTCGGGTTTGTCAGACATAAAAAAAGACCTTGATAAAATTATGTTTTCAAGGTAATAATTTTTTGGAATACAATATATATTCAAAATATAATCAGATTCCTTTATGATGCCCTGCTTTTTTTTAGTTTTGCATTTTTAAATTAGAAAGATATGATTTCTGTAGACGGAATTGCTGTAGAGTTTAGTGGCGAAACATTATTTAGTAATGTTTCTTTTGTTATTAATGAAAATGATAAAATTGCCCTAATGGGTAAGAATGGTGCAGGTAAATCCACTATGATGAAAATTATTGCTGGAGTGCAGAAGGCAAACAGAGGGCATGTTAGGTGTCCCAAAGAGGCAGTGATAGCATATTTACCACAACATCTATTAACAGATGATGACTGTACTGTATTTGAAGAAGCATTAAAAGCTTTTGGCGATATTTTGGGAATGCAGGAAGAGATGGATAGATTAAATAAAGAACTCGAAACTCGTACTGATTATGAATCCAGCGAGTATATGGCAATTATCGAAAAAGTAACTGATCTGGGAGAGAAGTTTTATGCGGTAGAAGAGGTGAATTATGATGCCGAAGTAGAGAAGGCGCTAAAAGGACTCGGGTTTAAGAGAGAAGATTTTACACGACCAACCAGTGAGTTTAGTGGTGGATGGAGAATGCGTATAGAGCTTGCCAAAATCTTATTACAGAAGCCAGACCTAATCCTTTTGGATGAACCTACCAACCATGTAGATATAGAATCTGTGATCTGGCTAGAGGACTTTTTGATTAATAAAGCCAAGGCAGTTATTGTGATCTCTCATGATAAAACGTTTATCGATACGATCACTAATAGAACTATTGAGGTGACAATGGGAAGAATCTATGACTATAAGGCAAATTATTCACATTATCTGCAACTACGGGAAGAAAGAAGAGCGAATCAAATAAAAGCATACCAGGAGCAACAAAAATTTATTGCAGATACCAAAACATTTATCGAACGGTTTAAAGGAACTTACTCCAAAACCAATCAGGTAAACTCACGGGAACGTATGTTAGAGAAGTTACAGATTATCGAAATTGATGAGATCGATACTTCATCTTTAAAACTTAGATTCCCAGCATCAGTTCGATCAGGAGATTATCCTGTAATAGCAAAAGATTTATCAAAAAGTTATGATGAGCATGTTGTGTTTAAAAACGCAAATTTATCGATTTCGAGAGGAGAAAAAGTATCATTTGTAGGACGTAATGGTGAAGGTAAATCTACAATGATCAAAGCGATTATGGGAGAGATTGAATACGAAGGAACTTGTGACCTGGGGCATAATGTTAAAGTAGGATATTTTGCTCAAAATCAAGCAGCATTATTAGACCAGAACCTTACCGTATTTCAGACAGTTGATGAGGTAGCAGAAGGAGAAGTACGAACACAGATTAAAAATATTTTGGGGCAATTTATGTTTGGAGGTGATGATATCGATAAAAAAGTAAGTGTTCTTTCGGGAGGAGAACGAACACGACTGGCGATGGTTAAGTTACTTTTAGAACCTGTTAATCTTTTAATTCTCGATGAACCTACCAATCACCTGGATTTAAAATCAAAAGATGTACTAAAAGAAGCTTTATTAAATTTTGATGGTACTTTAATTTTGGTTTCTCATGATCGTGACTTTTTACAAGGGCTATCACAAAAGGTATTTGAGTTTAAAGACAAAAGAGTAATTGAGCATTTTGAAACCATAGATGATTTTCTTTCGAGAAACAAGATTGAAAACCTAAAAGAAATTGATCTTAAATCATAACGGTACGACTGTTATTACTTTGAAAAACCAATACATCACTCATCAAGGCGCTATAAATAATATACGATCTATCAAAAAATCCGTTAGATTTGTAGACCAATAATCTGAATCTAATCAGAGAAGGTTAGTTTTTTTTGAATGATAAGAGTATCGATGTATAAAATATATGGCGAATGGAAGTATTAGAAATCATATTATTGATTTTGGCATATTCCCTAATTATCATTGCATTATTTTTGGAAGTTATTTGCTATACAAAAAATATTGAAACGCTTGAAACTATATACTTTACGATTTCATTGCTTTTACTAATTGTTGCACTAACGGTCACCTATTTTTTTAAACCTTTCAACCATTCCGATAATACTAATATTTTTATTTTATTGGCGATGATATTGGTTGCGCTTACTACTCCTTTACATATTCTAGAAGAGAGACGTCACACCATAAAACCTATTTTTAGAAAAGTACTAATAGCCTTTTCTGGAGTGCTAACCATACTTGTTATTGCGGGGCATTTTATTAAAATATTAAATGTTTTACAGTATGTAGTAGCACTATTTTTAGGGATTTCTGTTATTTTATCTATGATTCTGATAAGAACGACCAAACCAAAAGTAAACATAGCACATCGTGAAAAAATGGAACGGTATATTGCTATTGCCGTCCTAATTATGATTCCACTTTCTTTATTAACCAATTATGCCGTAGACCTAAATGGGATAAACACGAAAATAGGATTTACACTTCCATTGATTTTTATTGTACTTGCAGGAAGCAAATTATGGAGTGATATAGAACGCCTGTCTCTTTTTAAACCCAAAAATACGGTGAAAGAGCAAAACCTAATTAATTACTCCTTGACCAATAGAGAAAAAGAAATCGCTTTACTTCTTATTAAGGGAAATACATATAAGCATATATCAGAACAGCTATTTATATCAATTCCTACTGTAAAAACACATGTTTCTAATATTTACAGAAAATGTAAAATAAATAACAGAATAGAGCTTATTTCGTTGTTATCTAATTGATTACTCTTGTTTTTTGTCTCTAATACGGGTATCATACTTTTGTATGATATTTAGAATAACCTGCTATTTAGTACAAATTCACTATTGTCGCAATATCGTTTGTTATCCATTTTTGCGGTATTATTTTCATAAACATAATACCAAAACATGAGACAAATTTTTCTAATGACTTTCGTTCTGTTCTATTCATTTAATGTATTGGCGCAAGGAGATATACCACCTACTACAGATAAAAAAAGATTAGATTTTGCCAAAACCTATTTTGAATTGAGTGGAAACTTGTTCCCATCATTTACAGGGAAACGACTCTCGGGAAATGAACTTATTAGTTTTAAACACTCAGAAACTCTAAATACAACCTTATATTGGGGTGGCTTCCATTTCTGGGGGCATGCAGAATTCTACGTATCCTTTCCTTTAAAACAGTTTAATCTTAAATCGAATGAAGAAACAGATGTAGAATTTACACACTATACCGTTACCGGTGTCCGATTTTTGCCTTGGGCATATCGAGAAAAGAGACTCAGACCTTATGTTGGTGTTGGTTGGTCTGCGTTAGATTTTAAACAGATTGTAAAGCCACATGAAGATCAACCTAAACTTGAAAAAAACTTTGCATGGACTGCTGATGCCGGAGTATTGTATGGATACAAAAATTTTACGGCTAGATTAGGAGTCAACTATTATCCTGATAACGTATGGAATTATCCCATATCCAAAACCGAATTCCAGAAAATTAAAACTCCCAATTTTAGCTTACAACTAGGGCTACTCTATGCCATGGATCTTACCAAAGATAATGGAGACCCTACTATTAATAAAAGATGGAACAGCTATCCCGAAGTCTCAAGCCTGGGCTATAATGCTTCAAGTTTTGGTGATTTTTTTGCTGCTGTTGGACCCTCTGTTTCCTTTTCTCTTGCAGAATCTGAATACAACAATAGCGAATATCCTTATCTAAATAAAAAGCAGGCATCTGGTGGGTATTTTGATATTGCTTTGGGATATCAGTTTAATACTGCTAATATGTTTACCGCAGTATCGTTTAGAAATCCAAAATTTCAACAACAAGCGTATGAAACCAGGCAAACTATTAAAAAAACTTCTGTAGCATTAGAAACAGCCAAATTTTTAACCGACTATACTGGTTTTGCCCCCTTTATCGGTTTAAATGTAGCCTATGATCATATCGAATATTCAGAAATTACAGATGAAGGAAACAAAAAACTAACATTTAATAAAATTGAACCCGGTATCACTATCGGATGGGATATCGTTCCCGGGAAATCTGAAGAGTATTTAATTTTAAGAACAAATTTACGTTGGTATCCTCTCTCTTCATTCGAGGTAGATGGGAAAAAATTTAATTTTAATCAATTAGAATACAATTTGATACAACTTGTTTTTTATCCTGAACGATTTTTAAGATCTAAAAAGAACATTTTTAAGTAACCTAATAAAACTTTCTTTAGTACACGATAAAAAACAAACCAACAAATATTTAAAATTATACGTTTTATTAGACCTCACAGGTTTTTAAAACCTGTGAGGTTTTGATAATAAATTAACGATATACTTAATTGGATCAAGAATAGTTATTTTTTGTCATGTACTGAGAAAATTTCCATATCAGAAAGTATACTGACATAGGGTTGTCATTCCTTCACTTTATTTTTACTTCAAAATAAATAAAAGTAGAAATGAAAAATAATAAAATCAACTTTATAGAATTACAGGCATTAGATTTAGATGAAATCAAAAAATTCTATGGCAACACTTTTGGTTGGACGTTTACAGATTATGGAGATCAGTATTGTGACTTCCACCAAGCGGGGATTGATGGAGGGTTTGCCAAAGTTGAAAAAATTAGTACAGGAGGTACTCTAGTCGTTTTATATCATGATGACTTATCACATGCTTTAGAAAATGTACAAAAAAATGGCGGAAAAATATCTAAGGAAGTATTTTCCTTTCCTGGTGGGAGTCGATTTGAATTTATTGACCCTAGCGGAAATAAACTAGCAGTTTGGACTGATAAATAAACATGATATAAAAAAATATACAATGAAAAAAACATTAGTAGTAAGCTACGCGCCAAGAAAGGGATCTTATACAAAGCAATTGGTGGATGAATTTATTAAACTAGCCGATGGTAAAACAGAAATTACATTTTTAGATTTAGTAGCGTCACCACCAGATTTATTGCTTGATGATAATCTAAATTTAATCCTTTATGGAGGGCAACCAGAATATACAGCTGAAGAAAAGAAAAGACTTTCTAATCATTTTCAATTAATACAACACGTATTAGATGCAGATCATATTGTATTGGCTTCTCCTATGTATAATTTCTCTTTACCAGCTACAGTAAAAGCCTGGGTAGATACTGTAGTAGTTACTGATAAAACATTTGAAATTACCGAAGATGGTAGTTTTAAAGGGCTTTGTGAAGGAAAAAAAGCATTGATATTAGCAGTGGCTGGGGGTGATTACTCAGAAGAAACGGTCCAGGAATATTTTTCTCCAACTATTAAAAGGAATTTTGAATTTATCGGGATCCCTTCTGAACAGATTTCTGCTTTTGGAGTAGCTCAATATCCAGAAAAAGTAGATACCATTATTTCAAATGCAAAAACTGAAATTTCGAAAGTAGTAGGGCAGTGGTATTAAACCACTGTCCTGTTTGGTGTAACATAATTGAAAGTTTTTAATCTATATATAAAACTTTCAATTATGTCAAATAAACGATCTAAAGTATTTTTTTGCGCATTGCTTTTTCATGTCGTGACTACCTTAAGTTCATATGGTCAGACTGATTCACTGTTATTAAATTACGAACAGTATACCTTAAAAAACGGACTTGATGTTATATTACAACCCGATCCGAATGTCGAAGATGTTTCTGTAGAGTTTTGGCTTCGTAAGGGAATTAGCATGGATAAACCTAGTCAGTATGGTTTTGCTCATTTTTTTGAACACGTTATGCCGTTTGGTATAATGGATAGTCTTAAACGTGCCAAATTGAAAACCTATCGAACAGGGAGCAATGCACAGGTTAAAAAGGATTATACCCGATTTTATGTAAAAGTAAAACCAAAAGGAGTAGGTCTAGCTTTAGAAATGACAGCCGGACGATTAAAAGCAGGGACTGATCGTATTACAGAAAAACGAGTAGAATTTCAAAGAAAAAGAGTACTGTCTGAAATTGATAGAAATGCCAGAAATCCACAATGGAGCGCACCAGGAGGAATGGCGATTTATACAGGTACCTTTGGTAAAAACCACCCTTATGGCAGTAGTGGGTATGGGGTAATCGAAAATAACAAGAATTTTAAACTAAAAGAGTTTAAAGAACGCTATAACGAAATTGTATATGCAGATAACACAGTGCTTTTTCTGGTGGGTAATTTTGATATAGAAGATGCTAAAAAACAAATAGATACCTATTTCAAAAACCTTCCGTCAAAAGTAAGAGATCACAAGATCATTAAACCTACAGAGCATGTAGAAGCCAATATAACAATGAAAGCCCCTCATCCCAATGACACTATACAAACAATGGTGTTTTCGTGGGCAGTACCCAAATGGGGATCTCGTGATGATAGTACTTTAAAACTTATTGCAACTATACTCGATACTCGTCTTAATGACAAAAGTCGTTTTCCAAAATCATTTATAAAAAATACGGTGTCTACAGATATGTATGAGTTTGCAGGACAGTTCGCAATACGTACTACTTTTGCTGCTGTAAAAGATAGCACACAAATAGAACACCTTGTTTTGGATAAAGTAAACGAATTTATAGAAACTGGAGTTACAGAAGCAGAACTAATAAATGCCAAACAAAGTGAAATTAGTGACATAAAAGAAATGCAACAACGATTAGGTTTTCAATGGAGTAGGACAGAACTATTGGGAGAAAGTTTTTTGTTTACAGCAGACCCGGGATTTTATGTTAAAAGACTCGAAGAGCAATTACAACTAACCAGGGAAGATGTGAAAAAAGGAGCAGAAAAATGGCTAAAGCGAAAACCGTTTAGAGTATTATTTGTTTCAGACAAAAAGGAATAAGTATTTTTTATGAATTCGATAGCATCTTGTTTCAGTATTTTAGCGGTGTAGTATGAACAATACAAAAGAAATGCTGATACAAAACTATCAACCAGGTTGGACACAAGATTTTAATAGTATTAAAGAAGTGATTAAAGAGGCGCTTTGGGATACAGAAATTACTATCGAACATGTTGGCAGTACTGCGGTTAAAGACTTAGCGGCAAAACCTATTATTGATATCGATATTGTCTACGGTAAAAACGTGTCTTTTGAAACAATACAAAGAGGGTTAGAAAAACTGGGGTATTATCACAATGGGGATCAGGGAATAAAAGAAAGAGAAGCTTTTAAGCGAAAAAAATCAGATACGAAGCATACCGTATTAGATTGTATCATACATCACCTTTATGTTTGTCCGGTTCATAGCAGAGAATTGCATAGACATATACTGTTTAGAGATTATTTGATAAAGAACACAAACGAAAGAGAAGCATACCAAAAAATTAAACTCGAAATCGCCAAAAAAGCAAACCAAGATAAAAAAGTATATGCCAAACTGAAGGAGACTATGGCAAAGGAATTTATTGAATCTGTTCTTGAAAAAGCTAGAGAAGAGAATACATAAAATACGATCATACATAAATACTGTTGACATAGGGTTGTCATCATTGCGTTTTATTTTTGTTTTATACGATTAGTTTAATTTGTAAATGGTATACTAAAAGAGAGTACATGATGAAACACGAATGGAGAAAAAAGGAAAAAGGAGTGTATATACCCAAAAACTCTCCCGAAATCATTGAGATTCCCGAATACAATTTTCTTACTATCGAGGGAGAAGGCAATCCTAATAATGAATTCTTTTCAGAATATATTGGTGTTCTGTATGCGGTTTCATATGGGATAAAAATGGGATTAAAAAAAGGAACTGTACCCAAAGGATATTTTGATTATACTGTTTATCCGCTAGAAGGGGTTTGGGATATTAATGAAGCAGCAAAGAAAGCATATGAAGGTACTATTAATAAAGATGACCTGGTTTTTAAATTAATGATTAGGCAACCTGACTTTATCGATGATGAATTAGCGAAACATATGATAGATCAAACCAAGAAAAAGAAACCTCATGTGCTATTAGAAAAAGTAAGATTTGAGAAAATAACAGAAGGCAAATGTATACAAATGATGCATTTGGGAAGTTATGACGACGAACCCAAAAGTTTTAAAGTGATGGAAGAATTTGCTGAAAAAGAACATCTTTATAGACTGTCTAAAGTGCATAGAGAAATTTACCTATCCGATTTTAGAAAAGTACCCGCCGAAAAACTAAAAACAGTTTTACGATTTAAAGTAGTTTCAAAATAATTTATATAAAACACAAAGTATCACATTCAAAATTAAAAAGCCTAGGGATACATTATGGAGTTATAATATAATTTACTTTATCAACCCCTGTGTTTCCGGTAACTGGGTGATAGGCATATACGACAAGCTCATAACTTCCTGTAGTGTCTATATTGATTGTACCTTCAAAAAGGTTGGGTGAATTGACCATAAGATCTATTTCATCAATTTTGGCACCGTCTTTTTTTAGGATTCCTTTTACTTCTATTAGATTGGCATCCCAAAGACCACCATCACTAATAGTACAACCACACATCATTACAATATTAGATTGCACGGGAAAACTTTTTGTATCAAGAGCTTTTAATGAGATAAACTGATGTGTTCTTGGAGTCAAAATGTCAACTACAAAACCTGGAATCTCGATTACAATTCCATCCCCCAAAATATCTTTTCCAGGAATTATCCATAACGCTGTTGATGCGTTTACTGTAGCTTGCTTTTTATTTACAGGAGCAAATACCTCTATGGTTACAAAAACAGGTTCTGATATATCTAATTCTGCTAGAAATCCAGAGGTCTTATCGTCTGTAATTCTTACATTTCGTTTTCGTGGTGTTTTCATAATCAGAGTTGTGTTTCCTGTACCACCACTGGTTTTACCTTGTGAAAGAATTTCACCTGTAAGCTGATTACGTATAATGATATAAGCACCCCCGATAGAGTTACCTATAAATTTTGCATCTTTTGCTTTTGCTCTTACCATGACTTTGGTAGGGATAGCAAATGCAGTATAACTAAAAAGAGTTACTAAAACGGCCAATATTGTTTTTTGGATCATGATCATTTGTATTTTGTAGTGAATGCAGGTATGGTTTCTTATAGCTGATCAAAAATAATAAAGATTATAGCAAAGCAATATGTGTAACGGCTATAAAAATATCTTAAACTTATCTTTCTTTTATTATAAGTGTAATTATTGTATCAAGCACTTTTTTGAAGCGTAGCATATAAAAAAAAGTACTTCGATAGCTCTGCTTTGAACTTATCAAAACCCTGTGTCACAGTATATTTCGAGATGCTATTGTAACAAAACCCGTAATGAATCGTCGACACTAATACATCAAAAAACGAATCGAAATGAATTCAAATCAAAAAATTGGAAGAATTGCAGGGGTAGTATTCCTTATCATTATTGGAGCTGGGGTGTTTGCAGAATTTTTTGTTCGCCAAAAGATTTTTGTAACCGATGACCCTGTTGCAACTGCAGCTAATATCGCTAATAATGGGTGGTTATATCGACTAGGAATTGTTAGTGATTTGGTGATGATTCTTGCATTTTTCTTCTACCCATTAGTTTTAGATAGAGTGTTTAAGCACGTTAATAAAAATCTATCCAGGCTTATGGTGTTGTCGGTTATGATCTCTGTTGCGATATTATCTGTTACAATGCTTGCAATGATAGCACCTTTGTTACTAACTAGTGGAACTGATTATATGGCTGGGTTTACTACCGATCAGATAAACGGTTTGGTTACGTTCTTTCTAAAACTACATACCAATGGTTATGTTATCTCACAGGTATTTTATGGGTTGTATTTGTTTCCACTTGGGTATATGATTTTTAAATCTGGTCTTGCTCCAAAGATTATTGGGGTGTTGTTGATACTTGGATGTATTGGTGATCAGATCGATGTTATCCGATATTTTCTTTTCCCGGATAGCGAGTCGGTAGTATTACAGAACATAACTATACCTGCAGATCTGGGTGAGATGTCATTATGCTTATGGTTATTGATTATGGGACTGCGAAATAAGAAAGTAGAAACAGAAAGTGTTGCTTAATTACCACAGATGTTAAAAGACATTGTTGCCAAAAATTATTTAAACCGATTGGATATGTAGTAAAGAGTGCTACGTAGAAGTTAGTTTAGATACTGTTTTTAATTCAATATTTATTAGTACAATTAAAATAATGATTTCTACTATAATATATCCCCAACCAAAAGCAGTTATTTTCTGGTAATGTTGAAATGCTACACCTATTGAAATAAAGCAATATATAAGATTCATCAAAGCAATAGCAGTTAAGAAATACCTCTGGTTTTTCTTAACCCTTAGATAGCAATACAAGTCATAGAGCGCAAAAATGCAAGGAAAAAAAGCAAGAATATAAAGAGCTTTTGCAGGAATCCCGAAAATGCTTTCGAGTTTTACCAAAACAACTCCTAATAAAAAAGCAGAAAGTAGTGCTCCTAAACCATCGATTAGAAAAAGCCGTTTAGGATGCACGACCATTTTATTGATAACCTGTCGAAAAACCATAGTTTTCTTGTCGTATTTAGATTAGATGCCAGTGTATAAGGTGTAACCTGTTTATACAAGTATACAAAGAAATAGTATATAGAATAAAATCTACTTGATAATTGTCAATAACGATGCTATCATACTATTACATTTGCTGGGTTTTCTATTATGCTTTTACGAATGGAGGAGTAGCCTTAGGTTTAACGGTGCGTTTGTTTTCGATTAAAATATCGTCTTAAGATATAATTCCTTAAAATACTTAAAACAGTTAAGTAAATGGTTAGGATTATATTTTTACTAGAATTGTTTTCTATGCCCAATATTGGAAATATGATATGCAATGAAATCATGGTGATACAAAAACCAATACTTACATTAGCTAGACTTTCTATGAAGGATTGTTTTTTAGTTTGCATTGGGTAATAGCTGAATTGTTGAAGTTGTATTATTTTGATCTATTTCAATAATTCTGTACCCAAAGACAGAAGTGTTTATTTCTATGGTATTTAAGTTTTTCTCAATTTGATAAGAAACTGCGGGGGTAATATGTTGAGTAATGTTTTTGTGAATTAAAGTACTCTCTATATGATAATGTCCACAAAAAATAGTAATCTCATTGAGGCTATCTTCTAAAAGGGAGATTATATCTTCTCGGTTTTTTAGTTTTCCAATTTCATCAACTTTTAGGTTTAGACCAATAATGGGGTGATGTACAAAAATGATAATCGGGGTTACCGAAATAAGTTCTTTTTCAAGCCAAAGCAGTTGTTTCTCATCAATTATTCCTTCTGAAGAATCTAAGTATATGAATTTGTAATACTCTTTTATAGTACTACTGTATAATTTTCCTGAATTATAATCTGCACCTTTGTTATAATATTTTGAAATTTCAGAAAACGTATCATGATTCCCCAGAGTAATTGATAAGGCCTTAGTTTTAAGTTGTTCGAAGAAATATGAGATTCCTTTGTTTTCGCCAATGTCTCCTGTACAAACAATCCTGGTAATCTTTTTATCTTCTATATCCTTTACAATACTGTCGAACTGTTTTCTAGCCAGTATGCCATTTTTTAATGGATATTCTTCATCTAAATGCAAATCGGTTATATGTGCTATTTTTTCATACATAAACTTTTGTTTTAATAAGAACAAAAATAGATATGCACTGTATGATGGATTTATAAAATCTTGCAGATTTTATAATTTTTTCCTGTATTGAGTAGGAGTAGAGCCTGTGTGCTTTTTAAATAGGTTAGAGAAGTAAGACGTATTATCAAAACCACATTCGATGGCAATTTCAAAAATAGAATCTTTAGAATATCGTAATTTATGCTTTGCTTTTGCTAAACGAATAGTAGTTAAATATCCTAAAGGTGTAGTCCCGTTAATTTCGGTGAATAATCGGTGTAAATAATACTTGCTGATACCAATATCTCTACTCATACTCTCTAGCGAGATATCTTCACCAATATTATCATTTAAATATTCTTTGGTTACCGAAATTAATTTAAACAGTTCTTTTTTTGTATTGTGTTTTACTATTTTTAATGTTGCAAACCCGGTATCAATATTAGCTTGTTCTTGTACAATTGCCTCAGAGATACGAATGAATAAATTCTCCATTTGTCGATTAAAATCGAGTAGATTATGCTCATAGAGATTAGTGATTTTATCCAATAAAAACCCTACTTCATTGTTTGATTTTTTCTGAGTCACTTCAAGAAATTCAAGTTGTGATGTATCACTAGTGTGGTATTTGTATATTTCACTAATTAGTTTTGGAGATAAAAAGAAAGATAATCCTTTTGTTCCTTTTTTTGCTTTGGTAGTAATGCAACTATTATTATTTATAATTAGATATTGATTTTTTGTAATCTTAATGTCTTGATTGTCGAAATTATAGTATTTAGTTCCTTCGATAACATACTTTAAAGAATAAGTAGAGGCATATGATATAGAAATATCATCATAGTGCTTAGCGTATAATATCTTATTTTCTAATTGATTTGTAAATGTTGGAGTAGTTGTTATTTCTTCAAGTTTTATCATAAAATAAAATTAATTATACATCAAAAGATTTGACGTCTAGTGTTTAAAGCGTTAAACTTAGGATTAATCACCAAAACTGTATTAATTATGATTACTGTTACAAAGCGTTTTTTATTTTAAAATTTTGCTCATTACTTTATCATATCGTGTGTCCATACAAACACTAATATCTGTTGTCATAAATTTCCCATTATAGAAAAGGCTAAAAATGGTTGCCGGACTTGGAGCAGATTGAGCCTGTTTCATGGTTTCTAATTTAATTATTTTTAATGGAATTTTTCTTTTTTTTGCAGTTTCGATCAGAGAGTTTTTTGCGTGAAACTCTGCAAAAGGGCAACGATTAGAATAATAAACTACGATTCCGTTTTTTTCAAAACATTCTCCGCTTTTTACAGATTCATTAAATTTTGGTAATTCGGCTTTTGGGTTTATTCTTTTTGCTAAAAGACTAAATCCGCTCGAAATTCTTTCAACCTCCTCAAATCCTTGTTTTAGAAACCATTTTGTATCACTCATAAAATGAAACTTCTTGGTTCCTACAACGGTGACTAATCCATCTTTTCCTTGACTCTTTGCGTCGTCAATTGCTGTTTTTAAGAGTTCTTTTCCGTATCCATTCTTTTTGAATTTTCCAGATACCCAAAAACAATTAATATTCAGGTAATTAGATGCTTTAATTGGAATCCATGCATTTTCGGCAGGGCCATATTCTATAAATACTTTCGCTCTTTCATTAATTCGCCTAAATACATATCCGTTATTGAATTCTTTAGTCAACCAATCTTTTTTGGCCTGATAACTATCAGAACATTTCTTATCAGATATTGCGCAGCAAATATGCTCTGTCGATATGTTTTCTGTATTTAAATCGATTAACTGTTCCATTTTTGCTTTTTTTCTTAATGAAGCCTAATGTAAATGTATGTGTTTAAGTAAGAAAAACATAGCTGTATCAATTGATTATTCAGTATCTATCTTATATTTCAGCATGATCTCTTATTTTTTTTGATTAGGGGGGCTTTTTATATCTACAAATTTGGTTGATTTTAGATGATCAAGTCATCTCTTGTTAACCCTTTTAAGTAGAGTGTACTGATAAATTCACCAATAAATAGTACGATCAGTAGTATTCCTATACCTGTAAATGAACCTATAGCTAGATCAGATAATTCTATATAATGCGAAAATATTTGAGTGAAAAAGAGCATTTTTATAGCGAATTGAAAAAAGTTTAAATCACTTCATAATTAGTATTTCAATAATACTATTTGTTACAGCATTTATTTCAGAGTTATTTATTCCCTTTTCACCTTCCATTTTTTTAATCCACCAAAAAAATATAGAAACCCTATTAGTGTTGCCAAAATTCCCATAGTAGGAAAAAAACCATTCTGCATAGAAAAAACCAACTCTGAAATACCGCGTAATAGATAAATTCCGGCGATTAGAAATACGCCAATTTTTAAAAATGGGAGTTTCTTAAATGTATTACCGGCCAAAAACCTGAACTTAATTCTATTGTTCGTTTCGTATGTAGTAACCTTTCTGCGTAGGCGCTAACCAAACTATGAACTATACCTATTGTTAATAATTGTTTTATCTAGTTTATACAATTCGACCATCTGTTTTTGCATATACTTTTCTGGTGTATATTTCAGGATAAAATTTCTAATGATTTCACTAAATCGATTTGTTATTGCAATTTTTGATGTAATCCTGGATTGCTTCACTAATTTTTCGACTTTCGATTTTCTATAGGTATAAAAGTCATCGTAAGCAGTTTCTAAGCTGTTAGATTTTTTAATGAAGTGAGCTATATAAAAAGCATCTTCGATTGCTTGAGCACCACCTTGTCCCAAATCAGGAGTCATACTATGCGCTGCGTCTCCGATAAGGCAAATATTTTGTGTATTCCATTTTTGTAACAACTCTAAATCCGAAAGATCGCCTCTAATAATGTTGTCGATTGGTGTATGTTTAATCAAGTCATTAACGAGGGGATGATATCCCGAAAACATATTCGTTAATTTGTCCTTTAGGTTTTCTCTATCATCCTGCAAATTAGGTTCGCTTAATTTTACGGCAAACCAATATACTTTTCCTTCAGATATTTTAGATATTCCGAATTGAAACTTTTGCCCCCATAACGTAAAACCAACCGATTGTAGTTCGCTATTTAAATTATAATCAGAAACCCCTCTCCAGCAGGTTTGCCCGGTATACCTTATTTTACTATTAGGAAATAATTGTTTTCTTACACCAGAATTAATACCGTCTGCACCAATAATGGACTTGGTTTGAATTGAAGTCCCGTCTGTAAAACTAACTTTTAGGGATTTGTCACTATTTTGGAAATATTCTTTGAAGGTTTTATTGAGTTCTATATTTTCCTGCTTTACGTATTTGTATAAAATTTGCTGTAGTTTTCCTCTATGAATTGCCATTGTAGTGTATCCCAATTTTTCTTGAACAAACTTCTGATCAGAGTTGGATATTGGTTTTAATTTGTGATCAGCTACTAAAATTCGGTTGAAACTATTTCCAGAATCTCGTATTTCTTTTAATAACTCAGGATTAATCCATTCTAATACTTGTAGTGCATTTGGTGATAACCATATTCCGGCTCCCACTACTTTTAAACACCCTGCTCTTTCGTATAATGTATAGGGAATATTTAATTTATCAAAGGATAGCGCTGTTACAAATCCTCCTATTCCTCCTCCAATGATTGATATATTATTTGCCATTATTTTGTATTACCAGTAAATACCCTATTCTTTTAATTTACCAAGCCCTTCTAATGATATGAATTTGTTTCACCTTAGATGTATACAAAGGTCAGTTCAAATTATTAGTTATCATTTGATATAGATCAAATTTTACTATTAAATTTTCGTATTCTACTTAACGTTTCAAGAGTTATCCCCAGAAAGGATGCGATATGTGTTAGTGCTATCCTTTGGGTAATATTTGGATAAGCAGATAAAAGGCTTTGGTATTTTTGCTCGGCAGATTGAAACTGTATAGAAACAATTCGTGCCTGAAGTTTTAACATTGTCATAGTCGCAACTGTTTTACTTAATCGCTCAAAATCGTGATGCTTATCAGATAATTTCAAGGTACTATCTCTAGAGACTTCTAATAGTGTAGTATCTTCTAGTACTTCTATATAATGTGGGCTCGGAATGTTTTGAAAAAAACTATTGATAGCACAAATAAAATCCTTTTCAAAAGCAAACCAATCTGTAATATCTTTTCCGTCGTTTAAATAATAAGCCCTGGCACAACCGTTTACAATAAAGAAAGCCTTATCAGAATATTGTCCTTCCTTTACTATTGCATCTCCTTTTTTAAGATTTAATATTTTAGAATGATTAGAGAATTCTAATTTACATGCCGAAGTTAAAGGAGAATACTTCTCGCTAATCAGATCTATGATTTCTTCCTTATTCATAAATGTAGTATTAGGGTTCAAGAATTTTTAGAAAGAACAAGAACAAGTAATTATTAATAGCCATCTTAAGTATGTATTTTATTTTTTTGGTAGGTACAATTTCATATTTTCAATTTCTAGTTCGTCTAAATGCCCCATTTTACTCTTATCTTTCGTAATTAAGTGCATATGTAAATATGAATCGTGATGTGTAAAAACTCCTTTATGCTTGGTCGAGAAAAATCCAACAATTTCGGTCTCTTCGTTTTTTAGTTCATAATTTGTCTGTCCTTGGTGAGCTTCATCTGGTGAAGAAACTTTTGTGCCTTCAGGCAGGTTTTGAACGTGAATGATTGCCTTTGAAACATTTCCAATCAGCTTGAAAGCAAATGGTCGTTTGTTTTCGGTTGTTCTCTGGTCAATAAACTTCTCTAGGTCTTGGGTTGTCGTAATATTTGAAGGTAATTCAATTTCATCCCATTCGTTTATATTTGCATAAACAAAGAAAGGTGCTGAAACATTAAACCTTTTTTCAACTGCCATAGTAGAATCAGAAGTTACTTTAGAAACATAGTTTTGTCCGTTATTAATCAGTAGTTCACCTGTGAGATAACTTTCAGGTCCAAGTCCGTAAAGTCCTTTTTTGTTCGAAATGGTGTCAAGGTCAATACTGCTACTCAACTCTCCTTTCCACATCACATTTTTCATCGCTCCAACAATTATTATGTCAGAATAGGTATCATCCGAAATGGTTTCTTTTTTAACCGAATTGCAACTTAACAACACTCCGGATACCAATAGTCTGATTACTACTTTTTTTATGATCATTTATTTCTTGTTTGTCCTTTTTTAAATCACTTCAATAAATATAAGCTTTATGGTATAGCATTTTTCACAATTTTTTTTCCATGATTATATATTCAATTCCACCTTTCTTAAATTTTTTATCTGTAGGTTTTAAACCAAATCTCTCATAGAATTTTGATTTTTCTATTCGAGCATTGCACCATAATTTTTTAATGCCTTCTTTCTTTATTAAGTCTATTATATTTTTTAATAGCATTGTTCCGTATCCTAATCCTTGAAATTCAATTAATGTTGCGAATTTTCTAAATTGCACTTCATTTTTCTCTATAAATAAAGATATTATTGATGTTATTTCCCCATTTACAAATAAACCAAAATGCCTCGCATGTTTATCATTTGGCAATTCTACGTATTCTATCGGCTTATTTGGCCACATAACTTTGTGTCGAATTGGTAAAGTTTCATAGGAGGTAATTTGTTTAATTTTAAGAATTTTATTTTTCATTTATGATTGGGTTTTTATTAGATTTTGATAATCAACCACACCATTCCGATTCCAGAAGATAAAACCCCGCCTATTATAAAAATCATGACGTTAAATATAAATACTATTGTTCAATTTTTGAACTAAGATTACCATGAACTTTAAATGGTATTGGTATTAGTTATTTTTTCTTTATAAATGGTGGGTAAGCCTCTCCAGAATCATGTTCATCAATTAAAAACATTATAATTTAAACTTTCAAACTTTTTCCTTGTATCCAGTTTTAATAACACCTCATGTATCGCAAGCATTCCTTCACATTTATGTAATTCAATTATCTCATGATAACCTTCAAGATCTTCTATATCATAGAATTTATCTAATTCAATTTGTCCTTGATTTACTAACCGATCAAAGTCCAAATGTTCATTGCTATATTTTTCAGGTAAATTAGAGCTATCTATACTATCAAGATTATCAAAGAAATTTAACTTTATTCTATGTTTTCTATTGATTATCAATCGATTGTGGATTTGGTCAATGTGACAGTTACTTCTAAAATATACTTTTTAGACAGCCTTTCTTTTATATGGTATCTAAATTAATACATCTTTTTTTATCACAACATGAATCTGCGACCTAATTTGAAGATATGTGATTCTGGATCTAGTTTGGGGAGATAGCATAACTGCTATAAAACAATTACACCAGATAACGCTTCGGGTTATGATTTTGATATCCAAAAAAAGCAAGCACTACTAGACCTAAAAACCTTATGACAAGGATTAGAACAATTAGAAGTTTTTTAGCTGTTGATACTTGATGTTTGTCTGGCTTTTTATCTAGTAAGAGTATATCAGGCATTATTTCTTTATAATAAAAATACTTGATTTCTAAAAAACTGACCTATATCAAATTATTCTTTTGATGCTCTAATTCTGCTTAATGTTTCTTGTGTAATTCCTAAAAAAGATGCAATATCTCCCAATGGTACAGTTAGTTCAATCTGTGGATATTGTTTTACTAAACTATCATATCGTTGTTTAACAGTTTTAAATTGAATAGAAGCAATTCTATACCTAAATTGAACGATAACTTTTGATAAAATAACACGAAATAAATGCTCAAAATCGTGATGATTTTTACAAAGTAATTCCACATTGTTTTTTTCAGTTTCCAGGATTACGCAATCTTCTATAGTTTCAATAAAATGAAGACTTGGTTCGTCGGTGAAATAACTTGTACTTGAAGTAATAAATTCATTCTCGAAAGCAAACCAATCTGTAATTCTCTTGTCATCATCGGTGTAATATGCCCTTAAAGAACCTTTTATCAAGAAAAATAGTTTATGTCTTTGTTGACCCTCTCGTACTATTCGTTCCCCTTTTTTGTATTCAATTATTTTACTTTTAGTTTCCCAATCCGAAATTGTTGATTTCCCAAGATCACAATATTTTGAGGCTATTTTATTTACTATTTCATTCAATTTTACTCTGTTTTTTAATAGGACGCAAGGTCACGTATAAGAAACGTAGGGCAGTTATAAGCGATACGTTTTGAGTTGAGTCTAAGCCAAATATAAATATTTTTACTTTTATCATTTACCAGATTTAAATAATAATACAGGAGACGTGAACGAGTTTAGGTCCAGAAGACCTTTAAGTCATTGCTTTGATGAATTTTGTGGGGGGCTCTCTTTTTTATTCATCTTAATCCATTAAACCCGAATTATACATTGTATCATATTGATTTGTGTTTTGATACCTAAGAAAAATAGCTACTCCTGGATCCAAAAACCTTAGTAACCAAAAAAGCTATCTGTAGGGATAGCTTTTTTGGTTACTATTTGTAATGCTTACTATTAAAACTCTCTAACAAAACTTACGTTAGTTATTAATCCTTTCTCTATTTTATAAATAGAAACATATTTAGTCGGTTTTCCATCATTGGTAACTATTTCATGATTTATAACATAAGGGCCATTGGTGATTTGATTTTCTATTTTAACCGACACCGATTTATTTTCGAAATCTGTTTTAAAGATAGATGCTAACCTATCAGAACCGGTTCCCATTAATTTATCTGGATAAGTAAACACTTTTACATTTTTATGGTACAGCTTTATAAATTCATCGTAATTATGGGCATTAAAAAACCTCATTCTTTCATTTACTATTTCCAAAGGCGTCAAATTTGATTCAAATTGTTCGCTTGGATTTGAATCTACTGCGTTTTTTTCGGCTTCAGTATCACATCTTGTTATTAAAAGAAGTACTAGCAATAGTAGTAGTGGTGAATAAATAATTATCTTTTTTTTCATGATGAAGTATTTTAGTTTTTAGGAAAATTTTTATCGTTTTTTATCTCTTTAATTTGCTCAATATGGCGATTGGTATGCGAAGACATGTAGAGAAAAACCTGGTAAAGATCTATGCTTCCAAAGTTGGCAAAATGGTTTCTTAAGTCATCTTCTGTTGTCTTTATATAATTGATGTGTTGTTCTCTTTTTGTTTTAAATTCTGCGATAGTTGTTTTGTGATTACCATACTTTCCTATGGGTTCAAAATCTTTTTGAGTTTTTGTTTTTTCTGTACGATTGTGTACATGTGCTATTAATTCTTTATCAGTGAATTTTAAGTCTTTCCGCCTTTCAGGATCCGAAGGAAGCTCTAAAGACTCTTTAAGTATTTCAAATACTTCATTTTCTAAAATTGTAATGTGTTCTGTGCATTGTAGTATTGACCAGGACGATTTATTAATTTTAAAATTGAGCTGTGCTTCACTTAATCCATTTAATATATCTAATAAATTACCTTTAGAGTTATTTAATTCGTTGATTGCAAAATCTCGTTCTACTGGTGTCAATTTAGTATTAGAAACCGAACAGTTTACTAGTAAAACAAACAGGATAATTAATTTTTTTTTCATTTTTTAACGGGTTTACATATTATCTGATTTTAATTATTCGCTCTGTTAAACCTTTATTTTTAAAATAATCTTCCAACTCCAAAGATTCTCCAACTTGAGCATGGTGTAGTAAAGTGAGTCCGTGTGGTCCTTTTGCAAAAAGCAATTCGGGATAAGCATCCAAAACTGGGGTTACTAATTCTGTTCTCCCTAGCATGGTAAGAGCAAAAAGGTTAGCTCTTGCACCTTTAGATATTAAATAGTTTACAATCTCCTTATTACCTAAATGAGAAGCACCTTCAATGGCTTCTTCAAAGTCACCATTACCCCAATCATAAGAGGCGTAAATTAGATTTGGATATTCATTAAGCATTTCTTTAACCAGTCCTAATTTTGAATGCCCGGCAACAACAAAATCTTTTACTAATTTTTCATCTAATTGATTAGATTCTTTTTTTTGTTGGCTTGAACTACTTTTCTGTGCTTTTAAAAGTAGATAAGTAGGTATCGTAACAGCGGTTCCAATTCCTAAAAGCGATCCATATATAAATTTTTTTCTGTTCATTTATTGAATATTATAGAATGAACTCATCTTGGGTAATGCTTTTGCCTGCAAAATTCACATTTTGCTATTTTTTTCACCGTAGCTAAGGCTATGCTGAACAAAAATGAACTTTACTATGGTACAAAAGCCAAACTTTTCGGCTTAAAACCACTACTCAAGATGAGTTCAATACAATATTCTGTAATAAATGATAGAAATACTTTAAAATACATGTACCTGTTAACGAAAAATAGAAATTTTTACCGCTTTCTATAGGCTGAAGGAGTATATCCTGTTTTTTTCTTGAAAGCAATATTAAAAGAAGTCACATTACCAAAACCAGATTCGTAGGCAATAGTTGCAATTTTTTCATTAGAGTATTCAACGTCTTTTAATAAGACTTCAGCTTTTTCAATGCGATACAGATTTACAAACTCGTAAAAATTTTGTTGGGTGTTTTCGTTTATAGCTTGTGAAATTTCCCGTGCTTTTACATTTAATTTTTCAGCAACAATTTTTAGTGTAATGTTATCATCCAAAAAAACATGTTCCTTTTCAAAGAGTTTCTTAATACTTTGAAATAATGCTCTAGAACTACTTTTGTCTAAACGCGAACTATCATATTTTTGGAGATTAAACTTATGCCTATTTAAAAAAAGATAGCTAAACGCATAAATTAGTAAGGAATAAAATATCGGTCCTCTTATATAATACATTCTAAAATCGAAAAGGTTTCCTACATAGTGCAGCCAAATGAGTGTAGAGCCAATTAATATATTACGATACCATTTTACAATACTGTCGGATGCATTCGAACTGTTTTTTCGTAAATATGACCATGATAGTATCAGATAAAAAAGCAAATGAAAAACCACAATCCCATAGTTCCAGAACGATTCAAAATTTCCGTTTCTGGGTATAAATGGAATCAAAAAAAGAAACAAAACAAAAGGCGTAAAATGGATGTAGTATGTATAGGTAATTTCTTTATTCTTCTCAAAAAGAGTAATTCCATATAACCAAAGAGAAGGCGCGGCAAATAGAATACCAGAAATGCCAATATTATTTTGCCAATTCTCTAATGGTAGGTAATAATTTAATACCGATTTACCAATTCTAATAGTAAGACCTAATAAAAAGAGTCCTAGAAAAATATTAGACTTTCTATGATTATTCTTAAGGGTAATTAAATATATACTTAAAAAAATCCCCTGCGCTAAACCAAGGGATGCAAGAATTAGGATAAGACCAGTAGTTAACATTTAAGTAATTTAAAACTTTTTAATCAGTAATAGATTTATTAACGACAAAAATCAATTTTTTTCAACTAAAATTCTTTAAAGAACATGTATGTTTAAATAAATGTTATGATCTAAATCGATGTAAATGTGCTATAACAAGGGGGTACCCCCTTGTCGACATGGGGGTGACCCCATCAAAAGGTGGTTCGAGCTGATATTTTAATGCTTCGAGCTGATACATTAACGCTTCGAAGGGATACAATGAGGGTTCGAACTGATATGATATGGCCTAGAGGGCTTGGCAAGAGGGATAAAAGTGATCCTTTTTGGGGTTCGATGCCATAAAGGGAGCCTTCGAAGGACTTCGGTAACGCTTCGAAAGATGCCTTTAAGGGGTAGAAGCATCTCGAGAATAGAATTAGGGATCAAAAAAACTATTCTCGATAGTTCTGCTGAGCTTGCCGAAGTACATTTTGTCTTTATTTCATTACGACAAAACACTCGAATTGACGCTTTTTTATTTTTTTAATATGCCGATAATCTAATCCATTAGATGTGCTTTATAAAGCAAAAGTCGTATCTTCGCATTGCGAACATATTTCAGATTATAGTACTAATGGTGTATTTATCACAACTACGTCTTAAACAAAAGATTTTTGGGGAGCATACGGGTGTAAGTCCCGAGACCTATCTAAGCACCGCTTGGAATGTGTTCGCAGTGACTCCCTTTTTTTTACTAATTTTTAATTCATTTCTTTATGCGAACACAGAATGGTCAATGTCCTTGTACAACAAACGAGGCGAATGAGACAACACTCACCAAATCTTTACATCCCAAAGAAGTAGATCTTTTAAGCTACCTTAGATATCATGGGGTTGATGATCTTATTAATTCCTTAAAAATGATTCATGACTTTGCATTGTATCACACCGATTTGTGTTTTGATACCGAAGAAAAACAAGCATTACTAGACCTAAAAATCTTATGGCAAGGATTAGAACAATTAGAAGCTTCTTAGCTTTTGATTTTTAAAATTCTTTTAAAAAGCTATCTGTAGGGGTAGCTTTTTTGTTGCTTTTTATAACAAATTATAGGTTTGTGTGATGATTATTGTTGTTAGGTAATGTTATACTTTCTCTATTATTTCATTATTAGGTGATTCATCGTCAAGTGGAACTTCTATTGAAGATGCAGATTTTTGTATTCTAAACTCTTCTAATTTTGCAATTATTTGTCCATTCAAAACTAGCTCATGCTTTATTTGAATTGGTTTTCTTTTATTTGTTGTCCAGAAATTAAAATTGAGAATATAGGAAGGTTGATCAATAATTAACTTTGGCTGAGAAGCATTCCACCAACTAAATCGTAAGAGTTTATTAACACTTGATTTTCCACTTATAGTAATTGCATGAGGTAATTCATTATCGAGAAATCGGTTAGATTGCCCATCAATTTTGGAAAATCGTGCTAAATCAATTTTATATGTCTTTTCAGGTGTATTGATTTCATTAACCATTAACTGTATCTTATGAATGATTCCTGTTTGATAAGTTTTGTTGATGAAAGTTGCCGGGATATAAAATTGAAAACCTCCTCCGTCGGTATATCCAATTCGAACTCTTTTTTCGATAAGTATGGTAATCTTAGCTTTTCGAATTTGAGTAAGGTAAAATGTAAGGGCTCCCAAAAAAGCACCTAGGATAGAGAGAATGAGTGATATTATTGCAATTGGAGTCATAATGTGAATATTATCTAAGGATCCGTGTATGGTGTCGTGTCTAACCGATGTCGCGGATTTGTAATTCGTGCTATTAAAACTTTAAAGCAAATTTAAAACAATCTTACCTATAACTGGATTGTCATAAATGTATATTAACAAAAAAACAATCACATTATAAGTGACTGTTTTGATATTGTCTTATGTTTCACGGATTACAAATCCGCGCCATCGAGTTATTCATAAACGAATTATTTTAATAGTGATTCTAACGCTTCCATATTGGTAGCATAATATTTTTGATTTTCATCATCCCAACATTTCCCTTCTTTTAACCAACCTATTAAATAAGGCTTTCTTTCATACCAGTTTTGAAAATATAGAAGGCTAAAAATAGGAGAACCACTCAATCCACCTGCATTTTTTAGATTATCTTTCATATCATCGAAATCATATTTCTTTTTATCAACTCTTATAGAAAATTGGTCATATTCTGCACTTTCAATTGTTCCAATTAAACTAAATTTCCCTTGTGAAATTAATTTGTTATGTTTTTTTCTCATTGTTCCAGGATAACCGCTAAATACAACTAAATCCATTACTCTAGGGGGATTAAAGGAAATATTTTCAATAGGTAAAATATTCCAATCTTTATTTTTTTTAAAATGTTCATCTGGCAGGAAGATTAATCCAAAGTCATTCTTCTTGTTAATTTTAATAGATTCATTAGGAATGCTTTTCAGAACGTAACCATTTCCACCTATTTGTATTCTTCCAAGATCGCCAAATTCCAAATATTTTTGAATCACGTGTCCTGCTGTTGCAAATGCAAACCCTAATTTGGTTTGTATAAATACACCTGTTCCATTGTGGATTTCATTAGTTTGAGATTTAAACACTAAGATAATCATAGAATAACTAAGGGAGAATCGGTAACCAGATTCCGAGATTCTATCAATATTTTCTTCGGTAAATTTCATTCTTTACTTAATGATTGGTTTAATCAATGCTAACAACAATATATATGTACCAGCACATATATACCTGATTGTATGTATTTATAATTATTAATATACGTCTTTTACACTATAATTTCCTGCCGATGTTTTCTGATACCGCTATCGGTTAATCCTATCTCGTAGGCTTCGGCATATACCTCATCGCGGGCTTCTAATTCGTTCCAGGCATCGTTTAGTAGACTCATTTCTATCCTGTCCAGATCAAAGATATCATTGTATTTTACCGTTTGATTTAATTGTTTCTTTTGATTTGGCTCTTGTAGTAATACACTAATAATCTTTCTTTGGATACCTTTAATAATCTGTTGATCTTCTTCGTGATGGTTTTTAAGGTTATATTTTACTTCGAGATGCTCTAATAATCCTTGTACTATTTTTTCTCGTTCGATATTCTTGTCTTCAGAAATTTCTCTGATTTTACGGCTTAATTTGTTCATTTTTTTAATCCCTTGTTTTCTTGATGTAGCTATACAATATACCGTAGGTATATTGTAGGCACTAAACTACTATTCCCTTTTTAGATATTTTTACGGGAAACCGCAGGGTGCGATAAAAGTTTAATTCGATGGGGTAGAGGTGATTAGATTTTTAGAAAATTTGCACCAAAGCCATAAGTTATGTAAGCAAGTTTTTGCATATTTACCGCTACAAATGCTACTCAAAAACGATTGATTTTTATGATAGAAGATATATTTAAAAAGATAACAGAAGAGTATGGCGAAATTAGTGCCGAAGCTATTTATGATTGGTCCGAAAAAATAAAAATTGTAGAATATAAGAAAAGAGATATACTGGTAAAAGAAGGTGCATATTCACATAAATTCTATTATATCATACAAGGAGCACTCAAAGCCTATTATAGGTCTGATGATAAAAAAATAACCGATTGGTTTGCATTAGAAAATGATTTTATCCCATCGACAACCGATCCTATATATGGTCGACCCAGCTCTCATACTATAGAAGTATTAGAAGATAGTACCCTGGTGGTATTAGGCCATGATGATTTAGAAGCTTTATGTAAAAAACATCACGACTTTGAACATCTGTACCGACTTACCTTATCCAAAGTAATCTATCAGCTTAGAGAACGAATAGCTTCTCTTCAGTTTAGAACGGTGCAACAACGTTATGATAGTTTGATTGATCTACATCCAAAAATAGAATCTCGTGTGCCTCTGGGAGATATTGCTTCTTTTTTGGGCATCACACAAGAAACATTAAGTAGAATTAGAGCATCGAAGTAAAAATTTGATTTGGATCAAAACTTTGTGTTCGTTAAATCTATAATTTTGTTCTCGGATCGTAAAAAGGAACTATCATTCTGATATGTTGTTTGCCTTATTTTCGCTAATCCTTTTGATAAAATGAAGAGAATACACCTATTTGAATTCGAAGACTTACAATGGTTTCCTAATTGGATTAGAATCTGTATGACCAGGCTAATTGTGGTAATGCATAAAAAGTTTGGTACGAGTGAGGATATGGCTATGTTGCTTGCTGATCTTATTAAGCGTACCAGGACTACAAAAATTATTGATTTATGCTCGGGTAGTGGGGGACCCATGCTCGATACAATAGCACTATTAAGAAATCAACATCATCTTAAAGATGTCGAATTGGTTTTATCAGACTTGTATCCCAATTTAGAAGCTGCTAAACGAATAAACAGTAGTAGTGATTATATACAATATAGAACCACTCCTCTCGATGCAACGCATATTGATGATTCGATACAAGGGATATTTACAATGGTGGGTAGTTTTCATCATATGAGACCAGACCAGGCCAAAAGTATTTTGACAACCGTACAAAGCAAAAAGCAACCAATTTGTATTATGGAAATCAATAAAAAATTTCCACTCCTGTTATGGTGGCTCTTTATCCCTCTTAGTGCCGTTTTATGCCTTTTTATCACGCCATTGGTACGACCATTAACAATCAGGCAGATTATTTTTACGTATATCATCCCCATAGTTCCTTTGTGCTTTGCGTGGGATGCAGTAATTACCAGCGGGAGGATATATCGATTAGAAGATCTCGATGAGCTTTTACAAGGCATTAAGGATGATACCTATATCTGGAAAAAAGAGATTATAGAAGGAAAGTCCGAAAAAATTTACCTAATAGGGTATCCAAAAGAGTAGGATATTGTATTTCGTATAACTAAACTACAAATGGTAGTACCTACTCTATGTTACAAATAACCATATCTCTCGTCTTCTGGTTAAAGATAAGAACATGAGATATCCATTGATTAAGCCCAAATACTATTTTACTTTGTTTAAAGAATTCATCGGATTTATAAAAAAGCCGAAGTATGAAAAAAATCTGGAAAAACCTGTAAAGCTTAAAATATATGATACCATTGGACTGTACTTTTTAAAATTCATATTATTGATTCCTGTAATTTTGTTTTTTGCTCTCGTATATGACCCAGAGAATGTACAAAAGGCAAATATGTTAGAACGTTTTTCTCCATTGGTTTTATTAGTAGTTGGTGGGATAATTCTCCCTCTTATAGAAGAAGTTGCTTTTAGGCTTTCCTTAAAATTTAAACCCATTTATATTGCACTATCATCCAGTGTATTTTCATACTATGTATTGACCAAAATTGTTTTTCAAACAAAAATAAGTGCGATAGACGAAAGCTTTATGATACGAGTAGGTATTGCAATTGTATTAGGAATACTCTTGTATCCCGTAGTTAATAGTACATCAATAAAAGAGAGATTGGCTAACTTCTGGAGAACACATTTTAGAAGTATATATTATATCTCTTGCGTGTGTTTTGCCTGGATACATATTACAAAGTATGAATTAAATTGGACAAATATTCTTTTGCTTCCGATTCTTACCTTACCTCAATTAATGAGCGCATTAATTTATGGATATATAAGAGTATCTTTTGGTTTTAAGTATCCATTGTTTTTTCATATGTCTAACAATCTTCTGGCGATAAGCTTATCTCTTTTACCGTTTACAGGTTAAGAAATTAGATACTCAATTTTTATCATAGAAAAATGTTGCAGTAAAGAGAAGATTTCTGATACATCAAGGTGTTCTATAAGTAAGAATACATTAGGCCTTTATTATGTTTCTTAACTCAATAACACCTATAGGAATATGTATTTGGTAAAGGTGCAAAACCCATTGTATATACCAACTATGATCCAATATATTTTCTGGATTTCACTATTATATAATTAGTTTTTGATAATATTTAACCTCTGGTGCTTCTATTAAAAAAGCAGTGAGCTTTGCCATGATTCCATTGTTAGAAATAAAAGCTATATAATCTGTATGATGACTTTTACTTAGCCATTCCTCATAAAATACCATTTCATTAGCCTCTTTATTAAAAAGTATTTTTACAGATAAACATCCATTAAACCCTCTTACATTAGGTAGATTCTCTTCAAGAAAATTCATGAGATTATTTACCATAGAATTTTTGACTTTTGATTTTAAAATTACTTTACAATTTGTTTCCATTGGTTTTTATTTAATCAATATTTGAAGCAAAATTAGAAAGCAAAGAGTTGAATACTCTTAATCTAAATTAAGAAATGAACTTAATGTGTGGAATTTACCTGTGTATCGAAAACGAGGGGGGAGAAAAAATCTCAATTTACGATGAAACCGGCACTCCTTTTTCTTTATATCATAGATAAATTTTAAATATTCTTAGTGAACAATTTATTCGATGGTTATTTGTTGATTATTCCGCGTATAAAGTGAAAAATATAGCTGTTTAGGAATTAATCCTTTTTGAGGTATCCCAGTTGCAGCCTATTTTTATATGATAAAAACCGATATATTATGCTCGCTAATGAATACTCCTATCTTCGATGTGATCACTGCGGAGAAATTTATGATAAGAACGAAGTACATAGCTTTTGCTTAAAAGATAACCAACCCCTGGTTGCGCATTATAATTTGCGTAACCTATTCTCTAAAAATGATTTACAAGATAGGCCAGCAACTATGTGGCGGTACCATGAGCTGTTACCAGTAGAAAAAGAAGAGAACCGCATTAGCCTGGGAGAAGGGTTTACACCACTTCTGGCATTATCAAAACTCGAATCTACCTATAACCAATCTCAATTATTGCTTAAGGACGAATCTGGTAATCCCACAGGTTCTTTTAAAGCCCGGGGAATTAGTATGGCAGTAAGTAAAGCAAAAGAACATGGGATTACAGCAATGTGTATTCCTACTGCCGGAAATGCAGGAAGTGCTCTTAGCGCGTATTGTGCTAAAGCGGGAATCAAAGCTCATATTTTTATGCCCGAAGAAACCCCTAAAACGTTTCAGCTAGATTGTGAAATCATGGGAGCTAATGTTACTAAGGTAAAAGGAAATATTGCAGATGCTGCCGGTATGATGAGATCAAAAAATGATGGATCCTGGTTTGACGTATCTACATTGCAAGAACCTTTTAGACTAGAAGGAAAGAAAACAATGGGGTATGAAATAGCAGAGCAGTTACAGTGGGAATTACCAGATGTAATTCTATACCCTACAGGGGGAGGTACCGGATTAATAGGAATCTGGAAAGCCTTTCTTGAAATGAAAGCCTTACAATGGATAGATCGTATTCCTACTCGAATGGTAGCTGTTCAAGGAGATGGATGTAACCCCATTATTACTTCTTTTCACAAAGAAATGGATCATGTGCCAAAACATGAGAACCCCGCTCCAACCATAGCGAATGGATTAAGAGTGCCAAAGCCGTTTGGGGATCGATTAATCATGAAAACATTATATGAAAGTAACGGAACAGCCATTTCTATTTCTGATCATGAAATAAAAAAAGGGATGCAGGAATTTGCAAAAACAGAAGGGTTGTTTATTTCTCCTGAAGGCTCTGCAGTATGGGCTGCATATAAAAAGCTAAAGCAGACTCATTGGATAAAAGACAATGAATCGGTAGTACTGCTTAATACGGGTTCTGTATATAAGTATACCGAAAATTTATATTCATAAAATTTGTATTCACCCGTTGTGCATTTAGGAAGGTTATTACGAAAAAAGTGTCAATTCGAGTGTTTTGTCGTAATGGCCTCTCGACTTTAGCCTGCCCTGAGTTTATCGAAGGGCTCGAGATGACATGAAGAAAAATGTACTTCGGCAAGCTCAGCAGAACTATCGAGAATAGCTTTGCTAAGTTAAAACCCTTGTCATCCTGAGTGTATTTGAAGGGGTCGATACACTTCTCCAGCCTGTACTGAGCTATATCGAAGTATCGAATCATTCAAATTGACGGATTATAGTTAAAAAAATATCTAAATACACAACGATTTATATTCATAATTTGTTGTGGTGTTTACAGTATATCCATAATGTAAATGGTAGTATCTCTTTTTAAGAAGAACAGTTTATTACCGATCAAAAAAAATACTTGATAACTACATCAAAATAAATACGGTTTCACTGAAAACAGGGTAGTGCAAACAGCGTATGACTTCTACTTTTGGATCTAATAATTGATTTGTATTTCGGGCTTCTAATTATAGTAGCAGGTGCTGCTATGCACTATAGGGTACATTAAATTATTTATAATCACACATTTAATTCACAAAACAACAAATCATGAAAAAAACAATTTTTAAAACTCTTTCTGTTTTAATACTGGCTATCTTTATAAGTAGTTGCGAAACCGACGATGGTACTCTTGATACTACCCAGGAGCAATCAAAAGATATGATAACCGATAACGCTACTACCAAGATGCGACCTTTTGATGATCCTTTCTTTAAAATCGATGGATTTGACGGCCCTTATGATGTAATTAATGGAGAATATGTACCTCATGTAGGGACTTATGTAAGGGTAACGGCAAAGAATCCTTTTGGGTTTTGGAAAACTTCAGGATGTTTTAAGCAAGTAGGGGTACGATTTCTTAGAACAAATAAAGAAAAAGGTTCAATTACACATTATGTAAAAAGAGCAGAAGGAGGATTTAACAGTGTTGGACGTAATTTTATTGCAATTCCTGTAGTATCACCACCGCCACCTCCACCGCCATGCCCTACCAGTGAACATACCAAAATGAGACAAAGTTTTTCTAAATATGCTGCAGCCAGTAATTATGACGAGAGATATACATATAACTGGACAGTAGTAAATAAAGGAAATACATACCACGGAACAGGAAGTAGTATTAGACTGCGAGGTTATGGGAACTTTAATGTTACACTTGCTATTGCCCAGGATGGTTGTACTACCCAATCCAGAACCCAAAACTTTTATGTAAATATAGGAAGGTAATTAAAAAGTAGTCTCATCATCGACTTTGAGTCATAAGCATATAGAATAGATATATCTAATGTAGTATGACTGTGACTTGCTATGCTTTGTATCGAGTATCCTAATTATTTACAATCACACATTTAATTTATAAAAACAACAAATCATGAAAAAAAGAATTTTTAAAATTGCTTCAATGCTAATGCTAACCATCTTTATTGGTAGTTGTGAAAAAGAAGATAGCAATCTTGATATTTATGATCAAGAGATGAAGGAAATTCCTTCAGAAACCGATTCACATAGAAAAAATGAGAATAATAAAGTTACAAATGATGCAGTTAATAAGTCTTCTAAATTATGGAAAATTCTGAAATATGTACCAGGTAAAGTTATTGTTGAAAATGGACAAACTATTCCGGAAGTAGGTGTTGATATATTTGCAGAAGGATATCACCCTAATTTTCTTTTTTGGTTAGTAGACGGCTGTTTTGAAATTGTAGGGTCTGACGAAGAACAAAAGGTAACAATCAAAAGAGTCAATAAAAATGAGGGAAATATTTATTATACATATATGGAAAATAATAGTATCATGGCAAGTCATAGAAAGTTTGTTGCTATTCCCCCAGACCATTCTTCAACACCATGTCCTACCAGTGAACATACCAAAATGAGAAAGAGTTTTAAAGTATGGGTTGGTGCTAATAACTATGATGAAAACTACACCTTTACCTGGACTGTTAACCACAAAGGAAATCAATATACCGAAACAGGACGAAATGTAAGACTGCGAGGTTTTGGAAATTTTAATGTCACGCTTAATGTTTCTCACAATGGATGTACTGTACAAACCAGGACTCAAAATTTTAAAGTGGATATCGGAAGGTAATTAAAAAGCAGTCTCGTCTTCGACTTTGAATCCTAAGTATATAAAATAGGTATATCTAATATAGTATGACTATGATTCACTATGCTTTGTATCGAGTATCCTAATTATTTACAATCACACATTTAACTTATAAAATACAAATCATGAAAAAAACAATTTTTAAAGTAATTACTATGGTAATGCTGGCAACTTTTATGAGTAGTTGCGAGAGTGATGATAATACTCTTGATGGTCTTGAAGGAGAATCAAAAAATATACCTGTAGAGACTTCTACAATAGATAAATCTGCTACAAAAGCAGCTAATGGTTGCCATAACTGGAGTATTAAAAGATATGAAGGTCCTATGTGGATGGATTTTAGGACCCGAAAAGTATATCCTTATGTAAACACGATCACAATTGCCGAGGCAAATTGTGATGGAGTCTGGGAGGCTACCGGAGGTTTTAAAATTATTGATAATACCCATAATAAAAGAACAGTACGGGTTAAAAGAATCAATAAGAACGAAGGCAAGCTTTTTTTTATTACCAGCAATGGTGGCTATTCTGTTCTTACTTTTGATGCTTTTATTTACCCAGATATTACAGACCCTACAGCTCCATGCCCTACTAGCGAGCATACCAAAATGAAACGAACAGGAAGAAGAACCCTTTATGCAGAGAATTATAAGGGATATTATACCTACAAGTGGACTATCGTTAATAGGGGGAATACGTATTATGAAACAGGAAGAACTATTACATTACGTATTGGAAGTTCGGATGTAACCCTTACGGTATCCAAGAAGGATTGTGCTACACAAACAAGTGTTCGAAAAAACTTTTTTATCGATGCTAATCCTAATAATTAATACTATAGATCGGTTTAAAAAAATAAAAAGAGGCCTCTGAAAAGGTAATTCTAAGACTAAATTGTCAGTCTGAGTTTATCGAAGGGCTCTGCTTGACATTGAAAATACTATTTTCAGACCTCTTTTTTATTTCAATAATTGATTAGTAGCTAGGTATGTCTAATGCAGTATAGCCATGGCTTGCTATCTCTTGTATTGAGGATTCTAATTATTTACAATTACACACCTAATTCATAAAACAACAAATCATGAAAAAAACAATTTTTAAAGTAATTACTATTGTAATGCTGGCAACCTTTATTAGTAGTTGCGAGACAGATGATGGTACTCTTGATAATCTCGAAGGAGAATCAAAGAGCTTATTAACAGAAAATCAGTCAGAAGGTTATCTTAATGACAATGCCAACGAAGCAATGTCCCAAACCGACCCTGTTTATTTTAGGATTATAAGCTATGACAACCCTAATGGAAAAGCCTATTCGATTATAGACGGAAAAATCATAGTATACGTAGGAACATATATAACTGCAGAAGCAGAAGGCCCTGGATATTGGAAAGTTACTGGAGATTTTAAGATTATAGGAGACCCTACCAAAAGGAGAGTGCGAATTCTTCGAACTGGTAGAAAAGCTTCGTCTATGATATATATGTATCCAGTACCAAGTGGAGAGGCTGGTACTGTACGTACTTTTGTAGAAGTTCCATCATCGGTTCCACCTACAGCTTCATGCCCAAGCAGCGGACATACAATGATAGAGCAAATTTTTAATTCTGTTCTTGATGCCAAGAATTATAATACGAAGTATACCTATAAGTGGAAAGTTGTTCATAACGGCCGTACCACTTATAAAACAGGACGAAGTGTTTTGTTAAGTAAAGGAGGATCTACCGTTACCCTTTCTGTATCTAAAAATGGATGCACCACTCAGTCAAGTGGACCTAAAAACTACTTTGTTAGATAAGAGTAGTCTAAATTTGATGTAAACAAAAATTACCCTATTAAACAGGCTGCCTTTTTAGACAGCCTGTTTTGATTGTTTTAATACTAAAATTATGACAGGCAGACTGCTATGATAAATTAAACCGTTCTTTTAGAGCTTGTTTAACGCGTTCTAAACCCGCCAGGATATATTCTTTGCGTTCTCCAATCCCTATTCTGAAATGATGGTCCATCCCATAACAATCTCCTGCCAAAATAAATACACTTTTTTCTGTTCGTAACCATTCTGCCAGTTCGGTAGAATTAATATCTAAATTGTATTTTATAAATAACATTCCGCCGCTTTTTGGGGGTACATATTCAAATAAATCCCCATATTGATCGAGCCATTGCTTTACTACTATTAAGTTTTCATTAAGCATGGTTCTGTTTCGGGTTAATATTTCTTTACGTTTTTCGGGTCTTAATGCGATCTCACCAATATAATGACTCATAATACCTGCAGTAATAGAGGTATAATCATGGTATGCCCATGTATCTGCAATCAGTGTTTCTGGCCCTATTAACCACCCTAAACGTAATCCGGGGAGGGCATAGGCTTTAGATAACCCACCATTAACCATAACTTTGTCATACATCCCAATAAAACTTTCGATAATTTCTCCGTTTAATTCGGCTCCGCGATATACTTCATCACAATATACCCAGGCATCTACACGCTTTGCGATAGTTACAATTTCCTGCATTTCTTCAGAAGAAAGTGTGTATCCTGTTGGGTTATTGGGATTACATATTGCAATCATTTTTGTTTTTGAAGTGACCAAAGCTTTTAATTCTTCGATATCTGGTTTCCACTTGTTTTCTTCACGTAAATGAAATGCCTTGGGAATACATCCCATTTCTTCGGCAATACCCCAAATCTGCATATAGTTGGGGACCATCATAACCACTTCATCTCCTTTTTCTAATAAAGTATGACAAGCAATAAAATTTGCTTCAGAAGAGCCATTGGTTACTAATACATTTTCTTCATTAGCCCCGTTATACATTGCACTAATCCTTTTGCGTAATGGGATAGAACCGTTGGTTTGCCCATATCCTAAAACAGTATTGGTAAGTGTATCTATCTGATCTTGCTCTAATAGCTCATTAAGCGTATAAGGATGAAAACCACTTTCGGTAAGATTGTAATCTACTGTGTTTTCAAATAGGGATTGTACTCTTTCGAGCTCAAAAATTGGAATATTCATTCTATTATATTTTAGTATTCATGTATGTTTTATAAACAGCTTTTGCAATCATTATATCTTGTACTGCAACTCCTGTAAGGTCTACTATTGTTATTTGTTGATCATCGGTGCGTTGTAAAGCGGGATCCTGAATTGCACTACCAAGCTCAATGATTTTTTCTTCGGAAATTGCACCATCTTTAATGGCACGATATATTTCGCCTCTACTTTTACTTTGCGGAATACTATCTGCAATAACGATATCTGCTTTTTGAAGCACTTCACTATCAAGTTCCTGCTTATCCGAAGTATCAGAGCCTACCGCAGTGATATGAGTTCCCGGCAAGATATCTCTTGCATCGAGCAGTGCAACTTCAGAAGGAGTAGTGGTAACAATTAAGGTACTATTTTTTGCTACATCTGCTGGAGTTTTAGCAATGTAGATATCAAAATCAGTACTTAATTCTGCTTTAAACTTCTCTGCATTTTCGAGTGTTCTTCCCCATACCCATACGGTTTTACAAGGATTGTTTTTCTGCAGAAATTGCAACTGTAATTTGGCCTGTATCCCGGTACCTATAATACCAATGGCGTTTATTTTTTTTGGAGCAAAATATGTAGCTGCCAGAGCACCTGCTGCTGCAGTTCGAATATCGGTAAGGTACCCCTCGTCTAATAAAATGGCTACGGGCTGCCCTGTTTTTTGACTAAATATGAGCATCATTCCCTGACTGGAAGCTATTCCTAATTTTGAATTGTTATAAAAACCAGAGGCAATTTTGATAACATAAAAATCATCATTCTTTATATATCCATATTTAATATGTACATCTCCGGGAGGATCTTCAAATAGTAATTCACCTATAGGAGGAACCACCGTTTTACCATTACTGTAGTGTATAAAACCTTCTTCCATAGCCGCAACTACATCTAATGATTGTATACTTTCTTTAATGTCTTTCAGATTAATAATAGTCGCCATATTTTACCATTATTTGGGTTAATAATTGATTATCTATTTTTTTCCCTGTTAGTACCAGAACCACATTTTTGCCATGATATGCTTTGCTTTGTAATAATGCTGCTACAGGTAAAGCAGCGGTAGGTTCAATTTCTACCTTATGATACTTCATTATAAAAGCAAGAGCTTTTTTAATATCCTCTTCTTCGATGACCTCAAAACCAGACAAGTATTTTTTGCAAATATCAAAGGTGATGGCGTTATTTTCAATTCCGCCCGCAGATGCATCTGCAATAGTGGATAAAGTACTTGGAGGAACGATACCATCTTGTTGTATCGACAAATACATTTCTGAAGCATTTTTGGGTTGACAGCCAATGACTGAAACACTATCATTAGTACTAAAATATGTGCTTATCCCAGATGCCAATCCACCACCGCCAACAGGTGTTAAAATAGTATCTACTTCTGGTACTTGTTCTTCTATTTCAACAGCGATAGTACCTTGCCCTTTAATAATTTCAGGATCATTATAGGGGTGAATTAAAACACCGTTGATGTCTTTTACATAAGCTGTTGCTTTTTCTTCGGTTTCCAGACTATTTTCGCCATAGAAAATAACTCTCATCCTATATTGCTCAAGGGCTTTTATTTTTGCGTCACTTGTTTTCTTAGGAAGGAATAAAACACCTTTAAATCCAAATTTTTCTGAGGCATACCCAAATGCTGCAGCATGATTCCCGGTAGATGCTGCTACAAAAGTTTTGTCAAAAACACTTTTGTCTAAACTACGTACTTTGGTAAGAACCCCTCGTATTTTAAACGATCCCGTATATTGTAAAAATTCCATTTTAAGAAAGACATTTGCCCCAGAAATTTTACTTAATTCTGGAGAATACGCCATAGGTGTTCTATTCAAATCAGGCTTGCTGATTTTGTAAGCATCAATTATATCTGTAGCCCGTATCATTGTTTTGAATTTGGAAAATTTTGATCTATCGCTTCAATAGATTTCTGGATTAATTTTGCTACGTTTTTATAATATTCTGGATGTATCTCTTCGACATCATCGGTCGCCTGGTGATACCCTGGGTGATCTTCTTCGCTAAAAGTGATATTGGGAATTCCTTTCCTGAAAAAAGGACCATTATCAGAAGAAAACATCCAATAATCTTTGGTTTTGTCATCTGGATCATCATGACCATAAGAAACGGTTAACGGGCTATCTTTTGCAATACTTTCGATTATTGGTTTAAACTGTGGATAAGGGTAAGTACCAACCACATATATTTCGTTTTTAGGATTGCGGCTAATCATATCCATATTGATATTGAGTTTGATATCTGATAACAAAACCGGCGGGTTATCTATAAAATGTTTAGAACCAAATAGCCCTAATTCTTCGGCATCAAAAGCAGCAAAAAGAATAGAATACTGAGGTTGGTTTTTAGAAAAATATTTAGCTAAGATCAATAGGGCAGAAGTACCAGATGCATTATCATCTGCACCATTGTATATCGTATCGTTTATAATACCAAGATGATCATAATGCGCCCCAATAACAATATATTTTTTGGGATACGTTTTTCCTTTTACATAACCTATAAAATTGGTACCTGCTCTCTCTTTTTTGGCTTTTCTATCTTTAAAAGTAAAGTGAGAATCGTAATCGGTATCTAATTTTTCTAAACCGATATTTTTAAAATACGATCTGATAAAATCTTGAGCTTTTTGATTATTTCCTGTACCTCTTCCCAGGTACTCATCTGATGATATTTGTTTTTGAATATCTAATAATTCGGTTGTTTCTATTCCCGAATCCGTTACTACATCATATTTTTTTATTTCGTTAGCTGTCATCCAGTGAATACTATCAGCGGGTGCAGCTTCTAAGGTATACCAATAAAATGCTGTAGGGATATTCATTTCGGTATAGTAGTTTACATATTTTTTATGCTCTTCATGATCTTTCGGAAAATCTAATGCTACACTATCTTCTCCAGACCAGGAATGCACTCCTAGTTTTGCTGTAGCGTGAATATTTCGTTTTTCTCCTGCCAAAAACATATCTGTTCCTCCAGAAGCTACCATTCCGTTTTCGGGGATGTAAGTGTTTATATGGTGTTTCCTGATTTCGCGAGAAGCAAGAAGATTTATTTCATCGTCTATAGATCCCGAAACCTCTTCCATTACCAACGTGGTTACTTTTGGATTTTCGAACAGAACTTCTTTAATGTCATGTAGCGTATTAGAATAAATAACACCATTCATATATAGGGTGTCTTTGGTAGTTTGATTTTCTTTAAAATAGAATTCTGCTACTTGATCGCCTTCCATTTTCATCAATATCTTTTGCCCAAAAGATGAGGTATATAGAATTTGGGGAAAGAAATACAAGGTAGCAACAGAAATAATGATAATTGTTGCAAATGCAATGATGACTCTTTTCATAATAGTAATGTGTTAATTAATACTAGATGTAATAAAAAAAAACCTCCGTACACCAAACCAACTTTTGTTGATTAAGGTATACGGAGGTTTTCCGTAAGAAATTCACTTGTCTTCCCGATGTTCTTCCTTAAGCTAAAAAACAAGAGTGTAACATACTGTTACTATATTTCTACATATACAAAGATAGAAAAAAAACAATTAAGTGTATACAAATTAGAATTATAGCTTTTGAGTATCTACTTTGATAAGTGAAATTTTGTAGGACATCATTTTTTTTGAATAAAATAAATATCTACGTAATCAGTAACCTCACTACAAGGATTATTCATCTCCTGGAGCCTCCAGTATTTTCTATTTCCCTTTACTTTAAAATTGAATTCTCCTTCTCTTTTGCAAGGTTTTCCGTTGTTTATAAAATCTACCTGGGTCTCAATAGTGCCGTTAAATACGAGGTGCTTTGCAGAACGTGGAGTAATGGTGCCTTTAATTTTTAAGAAATCACTATTTTCTTTACTATTTTGGTGACCTTCTATTGTATACACATTGTCGTTATCTGTTTTTTCGATCTTGGCAGTTCCAAAATAATCCCATGAAATCCATTGAACAGATAGATAGTGATTACCTACCATAATTTTATCTAAGTCGTTTTGCGAAAAAGAAAATAATGGTAAGAATACTAAAAGAATTAAAATTATTTTTTTCATACGTTCTCACGTTAATTATTTACTATATATCTTACGACCAAAGATAGGCATCATAAATGATTTGTGTCACCTTGTTTTCAGTGAAATCTTTGTGTTGATAGCGTATCGATGGTATCATAGAATTGTTTTCTACAACATTATTTTTATAACATCTTTCCTAAAATTTCTTTCATCATTTTGGCCGCCAGAAAAGCTGTCATATTCTGAAAATCCCTATTAGGATTGTATTCTACGATATCGGCACCAATGACTTCACCTTTTATATTCTGAATTAAATCGATTACTTGCCTAGACGATAGACCTCCAGGCTCATGATGCGAAACTCCGGGTGCATATGCCGGATCAAAACCATCCATATCCAATGAGATATATACAGGATTATCAAATTGAGTTATTTTGGTTACATCCAGATTCTTCATTTGATGAATTTCGACATTAAACTTTTCTGCCTGCTCTGCCTGATGTGTATTTAATGTTCTAATCCCTACCTGAACTAATCTGGCGGCAAATCCGTTTTCCATAATTCTTGCAAAAGGACAGGCGTGAGAGTATTTATCACCTTCAAAGTTATCATATAAATCAGAATGCGCATCGATATGTAAAATGTCTAATTTTGGATATTTTTTATGATGAGCCTTAATAATAGGAAATGTAATAGAGTGATCCCCTCCCAGGGTAAAAACTTTTGTTTCAGATGCTAAATGATTCGAAGTTATGGTTTCAATATCGAAATAGTCCAAAATATCAAAATCTCCTTTATCGGTTATTCGAGAATCCTCGATTGTGATTCCGTTTTCGGTAAATAAATTAAGCGAACCACAGTGTAATGCCTCTCTAATTAGTGGAGGAGCTAGTCCCGGACCTTGCTGAAAAGAGGACTTTTTATCAAATTGTATTCCTTGTATGACAATTTTGCTCATTTATTTTTAGGTATTAATTCTGGTTTATTTGCCTGAGTAATTTACAAATAGTATCGTTAATTGGCGTTGCAATTTTATTTTGTACTGCCACCTTTTCGATTGCTCCATTTTTTGCGTTAACTTCTATGATGTTTCCAGTTAACCGATCAGATAACATTGAGCTTCCTTTTGTTTTTGAGTATGTGGATATTTTTTCCATCATTTCAGATTCAAAACTACTTTTAATTATTGCTCCGTCTGATTTTGCTACTTCAATTCCTTCTCTTAGGAGATCTTTATACAAACCTATTACTTCTGGATTTTCAAAAACAGAACATGTTCTTCCGGTTAAACATAGTATTGATCCCAGGGCAGAGCTTTCTATTAGTTTTTTCCAATTTTCGGTTTTGTAATCCAATACTTCTATTATCTGTGCATCGTTTTTGGTAAAAAGCTGTGTAAATCGTTTTGCTAACTCGCTTTGTTCGACTTTAAGTACCGGTTTTCTAAATTGTAAGTAATAATTATCTTCAATGGGTTGAGTAGGACAATCAATCATACATTCCAAAATATTTTCCTTTGTAGTAAAAGGCGTAATGCGTTCTTTTAATTCTATACCGTTTCTTATAACAGCTACTTTAGTATTCGCCCTGATTAATTTTGCCAATTTATCATTAGCAGCGTCAAAATGATATTCTTTTAAGCATATAAGTAACCAATCAAGTTCCTCTGATCTTTCTTTTTCAGTCTCAATAGGTATTTCTATTTTTTTATTTTGAAATTGTATTTTGATTTTAGATTTAGGAGTTCTGGTATAATAGAATACTTCGTTTTCAGGATGTGCTACTAATATCCGTGACATTACAGAACCTATTGCCCCTAAACCTAATACTCCTATTCTTTTCATTTATTCTTTTTGCGAGATGTTATGTTAACATGAAAAAAACTCATGTGTTTATATAATATGAATATGGTTTTAATATTCATGAAATTCTTTTATCGTAAAATCATTTATTTTTTGTTTAGGTCTAAGTAGTGTATTTAGATAGTATCTATGAAAATAACCATTTAAAACTATAATTCTTTGATTTTTATATTCTTCTGTGAAATGAAGAATGTTTTTAGACATTGTTTTATTCCTAAGCTGCCAAAAATCAGATGCTCGTTTATAGCCTTCGAGATAGCTAATACTATCGCCATCTGCTTTTTTATGATATGTAGTTTTAAAAGCAGGGATATTATCCATTATTTTTCCCAGCTTTTTATATTGAAAATCCTGTCTGATATTTGATACACTATCTGTCTTTAGGCTGTTAAATGCTTTTGGACCCAAATAGGCAAAAGAATTTAAGGTATCATTTACTACCAGAAATTCTTTGTAAACTTGTTCTTCTTGCGAATTAAGGACTCCATTTTTGTATAGACTATCGAGCATTTTAAAAGCTTTACTATCTGTTGGTCTTGAGCCTATTTTGATTCTATACTCATTTCGCCCTGTAAAATCATATGGTCTTACCTTTACATCAAAAGTGTTCATGTATTTTATCGTAGCGATATTCTCATTACTATCCCAGGTCTTTTTGAATTTAAAATCTGTTGTAAAAAAAGAAGAATCACATTCATATAGGATGAGATCTGGTTTTATTTTGACCAGAATATTATATAGACTATCTGAATTAAAATTTTCTACGGGTTGATGAACGGTTCCTAAAAGAATTAACTCTGTATTTTTCTTACTACAAGACAGTATTATGAAACAGCTAAGAATTATGATGATATTCTTATTCATGTGAATTTTTAGTTTTTGATGAGGACCAACAATTAAATATAGACACCAATGTAATTATAATTTTTAAGTTGGTGAGTATGGTTAGGAGAATTGCAGGCAAGAAAATGCACAAACAATTTCCCTATCTAGATTGTTTTTTTGGCCTTAGTAATATATAGGAGAGGCGACTATTACTCTTTATTTTGTTTACCAGTAATTAAAAACTCTGATAATGCAGTATTAAGATTATCTCCTGTATTACTATTGGTAAATACAACATATCCCATATTGAGATCATTATACAGTATAGCTTCACATCTAAAATCGCCATTATTACCACCATGCCCAAAACTAGGACCAAATGGTGTTTTTTGCATATGGATACTTAATCCAAAATAGTTTTCCCATCCTTCTGGACTAGGATCTTCTTTATCTTTAGGAATTCTGGTTTGTATTTTAAACATTTCGTTATAGGTTTCTGGTTTTAGCCCTTTTTTATTATGTAATCCTAATAAGAAATTGGTAAATGTTTTAGCTTCTGTATGCATACTCCAGGCCATACCCGGATTTTCTGGTAATGAAGCCTGTGATGGCAGGTTATCAAAATGACCATTAGATACTACTTTGGCCAGGTATTCGTTTTTAGAAAAATAGGTATTTTCTAAACCTAATGGTGTAAGCACTTCTTCTTTTAGTATAGTATTGATATCCTTACCTGTTACTTTGGTAACGACTCTTTTTAAGTATTCAAAACCTTCACCAGAATATCGATATTTGGTCCCTGGTGTAAATTTAATATCAATCTTTCCATCTTCGTTCATCCAAGCCCAGTTTGGGAACCCTGTTTTGTGAGACATTACATGTCGGGCTGTTATAAGTTTATAGCGATCATCATGTGCAATGGCTTCAAATGGCAAATATTCATATAATGGTTTATCAAGATCAATAATACCACGTTCTACCAATCGCATTACAGCAAAACCAAAAACTGGTTTGGTAATCGAGGCTGCTTCGAATAAGGTATTGTGATCTACTTCCTTTTTTGTGAGTGTGTTCTTTACTCCATAGGTTTGATGATAGACAACTTTACCATTTTTAATCAATGCAAGGGATACTCCGGGGATTTGATAATGTTCCTGATATGTTTTGATAAACGTATCCACTATAGAAGCTTCTTTGATATTAAAATCGTGTAAAATTCCTTTGTTTGGGATTATATCTGGATCAGAAATGGTAGATAATTCAAATGTTGGTGCAGTGATGTTTTTATTTGCCACTGCTGTGACTTTGATATTGGTATCTTTTGTATTTATTCTAAAAAGCTTTTCGTCTCTAAATTGACTTTCATCTTCGTAAAATAAACCTGATGCTGGTGAAATGATATATTCGCCAGAGGGAAGGTCTAAGGTGTAATTTCCTGTTGAATCTACCGAGGTTTGCGTCCAAAGGGCAGGATTATGAGTAGATGCAAATCGAATTCGGTTAGGATAGCCTTTCATAGCGCTATTTTTCCATTTTAATTTTCCACTGATTGTACCTGTTTTTTCTTTTCCTTTCATAAATATCACATCACCAAGTCTTCCTGGGGCACTACTTTTACCGCCACTATTTCCCCAGGCAATAAAAGAATTAGAGTTTTGATCATCGTCGGCATCTTTATCGATAAATACATGATCGACTCCAATAGATTTACCTGTAGTTATAGTACTATTCAGTTTTACTTTACATTCATAAATAGTGGTGTTTTTATTTCGCTTGGATTTAATTTCTATAGCATCCCAATTTGTATTTTTCTTTGTAGGATCCCAGCTTATAGATTGATTATTGGTGTCTTTATAATTTTCGCTATACTGATATAAATCTACACCAGAACCATTGGGAGAGTGTTGCTCGTCGATATAGAAATTAAAGGTATCTTGTGTATTCCATTCTGATGCATCGGTAGTATCTACAATATGAGAGTCGTCTGTTATTACAACAACAATGTAAAGTGCTTTTTCAGAGCGGTTATATCCCACCTGAAAATAAGCATCAAAATCATTTTTGTTCTTCGGCCCTCCACCATACGGTAGTTTATTGATAGGATAGCGAGTAAAGTCTTTTGGCCAATCTTGAGGATTCCCATCAATAGTTATAGAAGATACAGGATATGCATAGGCGATAGCACCATTAGACACCTCTATTAAATTTTCTGATTTTGTTTTTATGTCAATCGAATTACTATATGCAGTATTAAAAAATACAAAAAAGAGTAGTGCGTATAGCACTACTCTTTTTAAAATATTTCGATGTTCGTTTGATTGATGATGAATGGTATCTGTAAGAGAATTAAAGCGCAAATCCATAATGATTGATTTAAAATGTGAATAAATAGCTATATTCCTTAAAAAAGATGATGCTCTTTAGCCTCATCTTTTTTAAAGATACTATTGTTTAAAGATTGTTACAGTTTTGCAGTTATAAATTGAAATAAAAGTTAAATAAGGGAGGTTTTAAACTGAACTGTTATATAGATTGGTATTAATCACTTAGTTTATGAAATATTGTTTTTGGATGCTGTGAAGATGTGTATCCTGTAACTTTTTTGTTTTTATCCTTTATAAATGTGATCTTATGATTAGCCAGGTTCATAAAAGTATTATTTTGTACATGAAAAATCGGATAGTTTCTATCATCTACTATCGCATAAAGAGCTTTTTCTCTTGGGTTGATTTTTAATTTTACTTTAGCTCCATCCAGATATTCATAAGTTCCGGTGTATGCTTCCAGAATTGTTCTGTCACTATAATTTTTATAAGGATCATCTTCTGATAAAATTACCCCTTCTCCTGGTATCCACTTATCATACTCCATATGGTACGCTATTCTTCGCGCTTCATTAAACCCTTGAAGTTTTGCTACCAAATGTAAGGCACCATCAATACCGGCAGAAATACCAGCTGTGGTGATTACTTGTCCATTATCAACAAATCGGGCGTCTTTTATCACTGTTATATTTGGATAATTAGTTTCTAAGCCATTCAATGCGTTATGAAAAGTGGTTGCTGATTTACCATCAAGAATTCCGGCTTTTGCTAGTGCAAATACTCCTGTACATACAGAGAAATGGTATTCGATGTTTTGTTGTGCTTTTATCCATTCAATTACTTTTGGATCATTAAAAGCACTGGAAGAGTTTCCTCCAAAAAAAGCAAGTATATCTGCATTAGGGCTATTAGCTATACTGTAATCCGGGAGTATTTTCAGGATTCCCTGAGAGATAATAGGTTCTTTGGTTTTAGAAACGGTAAAAACTTCAAAATTTGCATAGGCAAATACTTCCATAGGACCAGCAAAATCTAATACTTCTATACCAGGTTGTAAATAGAAGGCAATTGTCATTTTTTTGTTGGCTAGTTTTTTAAGTTCCTTTTTTGTAGTAAGTTTCATATTACAATGGTGACAGATTCCAGGTTTACTAAATTTTAAAGTGTCGCAACTACTATTGCAAGGAGGACATACATAAATTTCATTAGAAGTTGCTGAAGGTTGTGATATAACCGATATATTGATCAGTAATAGTAATACTAATAACTTTTGCATTGTTTCTTGAGTAATGATTAATTCTTCAAAATTAAATGTCTTTTGAGAATCTTAAAAGGACAAGTGTGCGCAGTATTAGGACAGATATATTATATATATGTGAAGTTAACAGGTAGTACATCTTTATGTTTTTTAAGTAAGGCTCTTAATTGGTTTGTACTTTTTAATCCACATTGGTTGGCAACATAGCTAACTTTATTACCATCGGCCAAAAGATGCATGGCTTTATCTACTCTAAGTTTTTCGAGATAGGCACCAATGGTAATTCCCGTTGTTTTTTTAAAGAGCCGTGTAAGATTACGACTACTCATATGCACATAATCAGCCATATTTTCTAGTGTGAATGAAGTATGGAGGTGTTTTGTCATATAATCTTGGGCATCATGAATCCGAGTGTCCAGATGATTTCGATATTGTAAGAAAATACTCAGTTGAGGATCAGATTCGCTACGACGAAAATATATAACTACTTCTTTGGCTATATCTGTAGCAAACTTAGGGCCATATAATTGCTCGAGAATAAATAAAGAAAGATCAATACCAGAACTGACTCCCGCACTAGAGTACAGACGATTATCTACAACAAATAATCTGTTGTTAACTAGATCAACTTTGTGAAACTTATTAGTGAATTCTTTAAAATATTTCCAGTGTGTTGTGCATTTATGCCCATCTAATAATCCTGATTCTGCAAGTAAAAAACTTCCGGTACATACAGAACAGATATTGACCCCATTAGAATATTGAATATTTAACCAATCCAAAAATGCTTTACTTTTTTGTATAAATTCAGAATCAGAAAGTAATTGAAATTCTATCCCTGGGATAAAAATAAAATCACCCTCTGTTAATTCGAATTTCTCAAAATTAGAAAGCTTAGCAAAATAGAGCCCAGCACTGCTCTCTATTTCCTCTTCATTGTTTATGGTAACAAAATGAAGATCGATACCAGCCCCATATTCTTTGGCTTCATAAAAGATATGTGCTGGACCATTAATGTCTAATAAATGAACTTTGGGTGGTATGACAAAAATGATATTTTTGATAATCTGATTTTAAGCTAAAATACTAATAAATAGTATTCTTTAAAGAGTATTAAATGGGCAAAGAGAAGGTTTTTACGCCTCGTTTTCTTCAATAATTTTATTTTTTAGCTCGATAATTTCTAAAAGGGTTCGTATCTCTTTTTGAATACTATTTCTAACAAATTTAATAAAGATAATAGCACCGATAACATAGGAAGCGTCGATCATTACCATTTGCCATGTGGTAAAGTATAAGCTAAATTCTGGAGTGATCATATAAAAACCAATAGTGTACAATGCTATGATGGTTATCGTGACTGGTCCATGAATACGTTTTCTGAACTTATAAAATGCTATTGTATTATTAGTTGTTTTTAAGACATCGTCTATTACATCGATCTTTTCTGATTTTAAAACACTAATACATTCGATTAGTATTCTTAGTAATAATCCTCCTATCATTAGTGCTACTCCAATTCTACTTAGTATTTCTTTTACCGGAGCTACATAGTAGAAAAAGGCAGATATTCCTATTAATGTGATTGATAGTATTATGATATTTCCGTAGTGAAAACGGATATTAGATTTTTTCTTCGAAGTAATAGACGATAATGTCTCTTCTTGTACTCCAGAATTACTCTCAATATCTTTTTTTCCTTTTTGCCACTTACGTTGCAATTCGTCAAATTCATTACTCATGATCTAATATTTTTTTAAGTCGTTTCTTTATTCTGTGAATTTTTACCCTAACATTGGTGGGCTTAATACCTAAAACATGTGATATAGTTTCATAGTCCTGTCCTTCTAACACCATCATAATGATTAATCTATCCAGTTCTTCTAATTGGCCTATGGCTATATACAATCCTTGTTCTTGATCATCTTTTTGACTTTGTGACTCATCGACCAGTACATGTTCTATTTTATCAAAGGATAATCTCTTTTTCTTTTTTTCTTTTCTTATATATTGCAGGCATGTATTTACCGTGATTCTATACACCCAGGTTTTATGAGTGGATTGCTCTTTAAAGTTATCGAGAGCATTCCAGATATTAATGAATACTTCTTGCGAAAGATCATTAGCCATATCTATATCTCCTTTCATAAAACCGAGACACATTTGCTGAACCATAGGATAGCACTGGCGATATACGGTCTCAAAAAGTTGTTGATTCTTTTTACTCATTTGCCAGGAAAGCGTTTACTGTTGTATAAAACCATTCGGGTTGATCAAACATAATAAAGTGTCTGCTGTTTGAAGCCATCTTGATAGATTTGTTTGCTAAAGTAGCATATTGTTTTTCGTAATTAGATTTTGCAATCTCTACAGAAGGAAATGATGCTCCCAGAATTAAAGTTTTTGCAGTTACCTTGTTTAGAATTTTTCTTAAATCCAGTTTTAATAAATCGGTATATCCATACACATAGGTTTCGCGATCAGCTTCCATAATCCAATTGATTAGAGTATCTACTTTATCTTTATTATTGGTCATGTTTTTTGCCATCATGGTAGCAGTCTGTTTAAACTGTGTATCTTCTGCCTGTAGCATTTGCTTGTTATATGGACTATCGTATTGTATTTGACTTTCTGGTACACCAGGCATCATTAATTCTCGCATACACGGTATAGAATCTACAATAACTAACCTGGTAATTGTATCGGGTAGTGCTGCAGCAAGATCAATAGCTAGATTTCCACCCATACTGTGCCCTATAATTGTTACATTGGTTAGGTTTTTATCTTTGATATATACAATTAACTCTTTTTTAATGGTATCATACCATGGCATTGCAATAGGCGGGTTGCCATTAAAACCAGCGTAGGAAATAAGATGAGCTTCACTTTTTGTAGTTAAATGTTCAACAGTATCGTTCCATATTGATCCGGGAGTGGTAAAACCTGGTAAAAATAATACAGGATTTCCTTGTCCAACTATTTCAGTTTTGATAGCTGATGTTTGACTAAATCCTAAGTTTATAATAATTAGCATTAATAAGGTAATTCTAAATGTTTTCATGTCTTTATTTTTATTGTATTTCTATTTTAATTTTCCCCTTTGATGCAGAAAGTTGTGAATTGTTACACGTGGGATAAAAAAAATAAAAAGAAATACAAAAGACCTGTTAGAACTTAGTCAATAGTTGGTTGATAACGTACAGAGGATATTAGAGTTATTGAATAGAGTATATATATAAAGAGGGATTAATGTTTGGACGAATCGTTAAATTGCCAAAGGACATTTACAATTTTCCATGTACCGTTTATTTTTACAATATGCATATAATCAATCCACTCATCAGCAATAAGTTTTACAGAAGCTGTCTTGTCAAAAACATCTAATATAATAACCTCTTTTTTTGGTTTTTTAGGAAACTTATCTCCGTTACTATTATAAAACTCTGAGAGAATTACCATGAAATCTGTAAACGTTTCTCGAAGATATTCTTTGTTTGTAGCTTTGTTTTTCCAAAAAGTTCTTTTTACCATTCTAGGATGAGCAGCTCGCTCAAACTGCTTAGGGTTTACATTGTGTTGTGCTTCTAGGTAATCCAAAGCTACTTGTTTAATATCCAGAGAATCTTGTTTGGATTGTGCATTTGTTTTATACCCCAATAAACCAATACTAGATACTAAAGCAATTTTAAGTATATATTTCATGATAAAGACCTTTTATTTTTACTTCTAAAAATATAAGATATCTAATAATTAAGTTTGAAAGTTTTCTTAAATGTTAACGAACAATAAGTATTAATTTTTTATTGCTGAGAAGTAAAATATTCTTTTGGAGATGTTCCCATCAATTTTTTGAAAGACTTATTAAATGTCGTTTTAGAATTAAAACCTGCTTCCTGCGCCAGCCCAAAAAAAGTTAAGTTTTTTGCTTTATCTGTTTGTGCTAATTCTACAAATTCTTTAATGCGATGATAATTAATATATTCAAAGAAATTCATACCGATATTTTCGTTCAATAATCGAGCTATTTCCGGACTGCTTACTCCCAGCATTTCAGCAAGTTCTGCTTTTAATAATTTTCTATTGAGATACGGTTTTTTCTCTACCATTAACAGATCTAATTTGGTTTGTAAATGATCTAGATCTGATTTGGATAGCTTGGATTGCGTATATTTTTTTTGAACTCCACTGGGGATAATTTTAAATAGATCAGGAGAAATCATACCATAATAAGCGATAAAAAGAATGATTAAAGCGATACTTAGCCAAATTGCCTCTCTTGCTGTCCTTTCTAGCATTTCAAATCCTAAAATACTAATGAAATACACAATAACCCAGCATAGTAAGCAAATACCAATTGCAATAAGAAAATTAAGGAAAAACTGTGTCTTTACGGTATAACTTAATTCATCGCGTAACCCTTTCCTAAAAGAAAGAAATAATTGTAGACTCATTACCCAATATGTTATATTGAAGAGCAATCCGATGCCTATAAAAATAGTTATGGTACGAAATAATTCTCCGCTTTTAATTCTTGCTCCAATGACTTCGTCTGTAGGAAGCATAAACATAAAAATAACAAAGATGATATAGAAAACCCCAGGGAGGTAGTGTAACAAATCCTGGTACGAAAAGCGTTTGTTTAATAAAGAAGATTTGGTAAACAAGTAAATTGTAGATCCAAATAGAAGTGTTGCGAACTCAGAAAATGCAATCAGCCGAAAGTTTTTACCAAAGATATCAGATATATAAAGTACTCGACCCGATAAACCAATCATAAGAACCAGTACTAAAAAAGCGACATATCCATTAATGTTTTTTCTGTTTTTTGGCGAAAAAAGATAAATGCAGAGTAAAAACAGACTCTGGAAATAACCGAAATATACGAGTTGATTTAAAAGTGTTTGCATAAGAGTGTATTAAGCAGGTTATTTAATAACCTGCTTTTGTTGGTCTAAAATAGTTACTAAATATGAAACTGGTTCACATGTTTCACCGAACTATGATCCATTTTTAGATTTTCTTTATAAAATTGTTCAAAAGCGGCTTTGTTTTTCCAGGAAGTAATAACGAAATAATCTGGATTATAGTTATATCCAAAAGGAGATGCGCCTTCTACAAAATCCACTTGTATTTGACCACCTGCTTTTTTCATTTTTTGTACCCATTCTTTTTTGAACTTTTGAAAAGAAGACTTGTCTTTATGCCAATATGCGGTAACAATATTAAATTTTTCTGGGTTAATGCTAAAAGAAATATCCTGTTTTAATTCGTAATAAGTAAGGTTGAAAGTAGACCAGATATTTCTTCTTTCTTCATGAAAATCAGGCATTGTTTTCTGAATATCGTGTAAAAATTTTTCTCTTCCATTATGTGTATCCCAATATCCCAAGATCATGCTTTCGGGATGATAATTACCTTGAGTCGGGCTTCCTTTTATTGCAATCCCCGGTAAATTATGATATCCCATTTTTTCGGCAACAGGAAATACAGTTTTAAAATAATGCTGTAGTTTTTGTTTAGTATCGGGTTTGGTATTCAGAAATATGATATCAAATACATGCCCTTTTTTTAGAGTGTATGATTTTGTTTTTGATTGCGCATTCAGGGATGCAAAATTAACAGTCAAGAAAAGTGTTAATAACGAGATTTTTAAAAGCTTCATATAGTTCTTCAGTTTTAATTAATGAATTTTTTTACAAGACAAATGTATATGCTATCATCTGAGAAATGAAGAATAATAGGGGACGAAAGGTACAGATACCGTATGTGTACTTTTATTTGAAGATAAAATCGCGAAAATTGGTGGTGTAGAGATGATCCAATTAAAATCTATTAACTCTGGTTACGAAGTATACGCTTAATTAGTATTTGTTTTAGTATTGATTTGATCAACCAAATTACAGATGTATCGATTAAATTCAACATTTCTTGCACCATAACTGGCAAGCCCTATCAATTTTACTTCCTGGTTTTCTTTAGAATTTACTTTTAAGATAAATAGAGAATACCCTTCTTTGGTTCTAAATCTAAGACCATCTTCTTCTTTTATAATTTCATAATTGCTTAAGGCATCAGAATAAGGTGATTTTCTTATTAAAACATAGTTTTCATAAAGAATACAATTTGGGCTTGGCTTAATTTTACTCAAAAGGAAGACTAGAGTAACGATACTAATTATTACCATACTACCTATTATCATGACGATCATCTTTCTTGAGTTTTTATGCATTGTTAACCACGCCTTATGCTATCTAATGTACTAAAAATTATTTTCTTTTTAAGTTCATAATTTGCTTCTTGTTTCAAAAAACACCCCGAAAGTCTACAAATTAGAGCCATTCAGCTAATTAGTTTTTTAGACCTTTTCCTTATTTCTATCTTTTATGAAATCTCAATATATATTAACCCAACTTATTTAAAACGCAAACAATGAAACACAAATTATTATTCGTCATATGCTTACTCTTTACTTTATGTATGTATTCCCAAACATTTATTAGAGATTATAGTAATCCTACAGTAACTTATCAATTAAAAATGGAATTTTTACCACAATCCTGGGGAGATGTTTATCTTGATATAGAAGTGAAAAATACAGGAAACAGTGGTATTAATGCCAGAAATGCGAAAATTCAGTTTTTATCCGATGGTACTCCAAGCTTTGTTAATTTTACACCTAACGGAAGTATTTCGTACCCAACTGTAACTATGACCCACCTACAAGATGGAAATCAATTTATTAATACCTTAAATATAGGGCTTCCTGAAGCATCCTGGGTCGATCATATTTTATCTCCTAATGAAAGTTTTAAACTTAGAATTGATTTTAGAACTGTAACATCAACATACAGTGATCTTGCCGATTCTGTTAGATTTTATACAGAAGATGGAGTTCCTTCTTTATTTACAGACGTAACAACTACAGTAACAGGAAATGATACGAATGCCGTTGTAGTTAACTATAAAAATATGAGTTCTAATGCTCAATCCACAGAAACAATTACTACATCTAAGGTTTCTTCGTTAAGAGTAAATCAGCAATACCAGGTATGGGCAGATAATTTTATTGTAGGGACGACTCAATACACCAGTGCATATTCAGAATTATCACCTTTATCATTCACTCCTTCTGAAACAAATACAGCTATTGCAATAGGGTTTACTAAATCTACTATTCGTACAGAAAATGTAACGGTTAATGTATCTGGGCTTCCTAGCGGAGTTTCTACAGCAATTACACTTAAGAATAATGATACAAACGGTGCAGATAAAAATACGCAGATTGCTAATGGAAGTACTAGCATATCACAGGTTCTCGAAGGAAATTATAGTGTTACAATAGCTGCCTATACCGATAGTGCTAATAACCTAATTTATACTCCGAAATACACTGCAAATCTTACAATAGGTACAGGAAATAGCAATACCCTGGCTGTTTCTTTTACCGCTTCTTCTGTGCATGAGTTTACTGTTAAAGGTTTTCCTAAATACTTATCTCATGGAACTATAACAAATGCAGCGGCTTCTTTTGATGATAATTTTAAGAACTCACCTTTGAGTGTTCTTTTTAAATATTCTGGATTAGATGGCGCAGGGGATAGAGGTAAAATTCCTGATATGACTCCTACAAAGAACACCATCGAGCAAGCGCGAAGATTAGAAAGTAATCAAGGAGGTAGAAAAATACTTCCTGTAATGGTGCATTACACTGCCAATGCTAGTGGAGGAGGGTCTTTGGAAGCAATAAAAGATTTGTCTGAAAATGAGAACCTATATTTTCATTATAGAAATTTGATTCAGGAAATTAAAGTTATGCTTAGCTATGAAGATACAGATCACCCTAATCCCGGAGCTTTTGTAATAAGTCCAGATCTAATAGGTGCTATTCAACAAGATGTCGTTTTTGGAAATGATCATAATATCAGAACGATGAGAGTTGAGGTTAATCAGGATATCAAAAGAGCTTTTGAAGATGAGAATTTAAGTATTACAGGACTTCCTTCTTTTTCTGATAACCTAAAAGGTTATTTTCAATCGGTTAATTTCCTTATCCATCACGTCGGAGAATGTAAAATACCATTTGGATACCAGCAAAATGTGTGGGCTGCTGGTTCTGCCCGTTGGGTGTTTGAAAAAGCAGGAGAGTTTAATGACCCTGTGAGTGAAGCAATAGAAGTAGCAGATTTTATGAATAGCCTTGAGCTATATACAGGAGATTGGAAACCAGACTTTATAGCTTTTGACCGATATGAAAGAGATTGTTTTGGGCCGGCTGCAATACAAAATTATGCATGGACTGCCAGACATTGGGATAAATATCTGATCTTTTGTAAAGAAATAGCAGAACGAGTAGGTAATGTACCTGTTATGCTATGGCAAATCCCTGGTGGGCATATCCCTACTACAGGTGAAAATATTGTTAATTTCGATATTGCTAATCATTCTTCGGGTTCTGCTCCTTATTTTCTTGGAGATAGTAGAATAGGAACAAATCTAAACAAAATTCATCCAGATTTAAAAAATGTATCATTAGCAGCACTTCCTCATTATGATGCAAATACGGTTGGAGCGCTTTTGGCTAAGGATAATGGTTATGATTGGGGAACCTCAAATCTGCAAAGATTAGCAGATATGAATGTTTTTGCAATTTTATGGGGTGGGGGATCTACCACAGGAATAGGTTCTATTGGTACTAATGGAGATGATGACGGATGGTTGGCTGCAAAAATAAGTGAGTATTACAGCAATTCTCCTGTGTATAAAACCGTTGCGATTACACCATATCAAAATGCAGCATATTGCCAGAATGGAGCGAAATCCCTATTGTTACCTAATGAAAATAGTAGAGAGTTACAGGGTATAAAAATATTCCCTAGCCCTGCAAAAAATCAATTACAGATACGTAGCTCTGTTGCTGGACAAGAATTTTTGATAATGGTATTTGATATATATGGTAAGAAAGTAGGTGAATATAAAAACCGAAAAGGGAATAGTATAGATGTATCTAATTTGTCTAAAGGTGCCTATATTATTAAATTATATTCTCTATCTGAAGAAGAAAGCGTCTCTAAAATATTTTACAAAGACTAACACTGTCTGTTTAAAGAATAGATGTTAATTAAATTAGTAACCAAAGCCTGTCAAAAGTATTTGATCATCATATATGATATAAAATATGGATAGGCTTTGGTTTTTACTAAAAAATATTTTTTAAGGAGATAGTTTTGTGCTATTTGTTTCTGGAAATAGAAAAAATGATATTGTCTGGATTGTCACTATCTATTCTATCTTCAATATGATTGAAATCATTTCTTATGAGTAGTTTCTTTGAAGCTTCATTATTTTTATGTGTAAAAGCTTCTATACGATCTAACTCCAAAGTTTTAAATCCATAATCCAGGATACTTATCAGAGCTTCGTTCATGATTCCTTGTTTATAAAAATCTGGATGTAAATCGTAACCTACTTCTGCTATTTTTTTGTCTTCAGAGAAATTCCACAGACAGATAGTACCAATAAGTTCTGGATTATCTTTTACCGTTATTCCCCAAAATAACCAATCTTGCTGATCAATACCCTTATTAATTTTGTTGATGAAATTAATAGCTTCTTCGGTTGTATTTGTTTTAGGTCTTTTTACAAATGTATTAACGATTTCATTAGATCGTAAAAAGAGAATCACTTGATCATCACTTTCTTTTAATTGTCTTAGGAATAATCTTTCGGTTTGTAGTTCTGGAAACATTGTAAATTTCGTTTTTTGAAACTTTTATAAAGGCTAAAAATATTCAAAAGAAATTACATTTTGGTAGCTATTGAATAAAACAGTGATTTTTGCTAAGTTTTAACCTAAAGTATTTAAACAATCATACTCAAGAATTTAATATCACTCGTAATTATTTGAATAAAATAACTAACCCTCCAATTGCTGTCATGATTAAAATAAATTTTCGGTATTGGTGATCTTTAAATTGCTTTACTACTTTAAGTCCAATAATGAATCCTAATACAACTCCCGGAACTAAATATAAATCCACGGTTAACGACTGTGTATTTATGGTATTCCAACTAAAAATATGAAAAGGTAGTTTAAATAGGTTAATTATAAAAAAAAGCCAGGCTGCAGTGCCAATAAACTCATTTTTCGGTATTCGAGTTGCCATAAAAAAGATATTGGTAAAGGCTCCTGCCAGGTTTCCGATCATTGTAGTAAAACCTGCTGCAAATCCAGTACTACCAATAAACCAAAGCTTATTAGGAATGTTTTTCTTATCGTATCGTTCCCAAAAAAACATGATAATAACACTACTAATGATAATCACGGCCATTCCTTTCTTAAATATATATTCAGGAAGATCTTTTCCTACAAAAACAGCTATTAGAACTCCACCAATCATCCATGGGAGAAATTGGAAGAGATATTTCCAACGGGCATGTCGGTTATAATAGAGTACAGCCAAAACGTCTGCAAAAATTAGAAGAGGTAGTAGTATTCCTGTAGATGCTTTTGCACCATGTGCCAATGCCATTAGAGTTACGACCACAATCCCCATTCCTTTGAGCCCCGATTTAGATACACCTAATATAAAAGCAGCGGTAAACGGAATAAGATAAGATGTCATTTTAGAATACTATAGTTCTTTTACATTTACATAAAAATTAGGATCTACAGTAAGCTTATTTCCTTTAACATCTTTTGTCTGCCAATTAGCATTAGGCTTTATCCATTCTGGATTATCATCTATAAAGAGACGTACAGGCATATCAAATTTATCTACGATATTGCTATAACGATATTTTAATTTACCGTCTTTAAAATTATATTCGAGAACGGGTACTTTTATGGTTCTTAGATATTGATCAAAAAACTGAGTTAAATCGATGTCAGTTTCTTTGCTAATATAATCTTCGATCTGCTTTGTTGTCACTGTTTTATGATAAAATGTAGTATTAAGCCCTCTAAGAACAGATCTCCATTTTTCATCATCTTCTATAAGTTGACGTAGTGTGTGTAACATGTTTGATCCCTTAAGATACATATCACTTGACCCTTCATTATTTACATTATATGTACCTATGATTGGAGAATCATTTTGGATTTTTTTTCTGGTACCTATTACATATTCTGCAGCGGCCTTTTTTCCATAATGATAATCAAGAAAAAGACTTTCAGAATATGCTGTGAAACCTTCATGAATCCACATATCTGCAGCATCCTTATAGGTGATATTATTAGCAAACCATTCGTGACCAGATTCATGAATAATAATAAAGTCAAATTTCAATCCCCATCCTGATCCAGAAAGATCATTACCAAGGTATCCATTTATATATTTGTTTCCATAAGTGACAGAGCTTTGATGTTCCATTCCTAGATAAGGTACTTCTACCAGTTTAAAGCTATCTTCATAAAATGGGTAGGGACCAAACCAATGCTCAAAGGCTTTCATCATCTTTGGGGCATCTTTAAATTGTTTTTTTGCTTTTTCCAGGTTGTCCCTTAATACATAATAATCCATATCCAGTTTACCTTTTTCACCTTCATATTGTTCTCCAAAATGTACATAATCTCCGATATTGATATTTACACCATAGTTATTAATTGGATTACTTACGAACCAATGATATGTTTTGGTATCATTGTCATGTCTTTCTGTTTTACGCAATCGGCCATTAGATACATTCATAAGGGCAGATGGTACATTAACACTAATTAGCAAACTATCTACTTCATCATACATATGATCTTTATTAGGCCACCAAACGCTGGCTCCTAATCCCTGACATGAGGAAGCCACAAAATGTTTCCCATTTTGATCTTTTTTCCATGAAATACCACCATCCCATGGTGCCCGAACGGCTTCACGAGGTTTACCACTATAGTATACTTCTATTGCATTTTTGCTATTTTCTTTTTGTGCTGTTGCTAGTGTTATAAAATGAGCATTTCCTTCAGATGTTACTTGTAACGGTTTATTATTCTGAAGTACTTTTTCTATTTTTAAAGGTGGTTGCAGATCGATTTGCATTACGTTATGCTCTTTCAACACTTTATAATGAATTGTATTTTTTCCTGAAATAGTTTTTTTATCTGGATCCACAGCAATATCAAGATGGTAATAGGTTAAATCCCACCAAGCTCTTTCTGGAGTTATTGATCCTCGTAATGAATCTTGCCTTGTAAATTGTGACTCTTGCGCAGATAGTAGAGTAAAGCTTAAAATGCTAAAGACTATAGTATAGAATGTTTTCATCTATGGTGTGTTTATTTCTCGATAATTATACTTAATATCTACCTGTTAGATCAGTAGAATTCGCATAATAATCAATTTTGTATTAGTTTCGAAATTATTAGCAAACTCTTTTTTGTACTTTATCTAAAAGTTTCTGATGGAAATACGACCGGACTCTCATGACCGTTTTTCCCGACAGCGGCTATTCCGAAGAAGAAATTGTCAATTACAATGCCATCTAGAACAAAATTATCTACATTTCCTACAAAACGGCTATGATCCCAGGTGGGAGAAGTCGTATCTCGCCAGTATATTTTGTAACCTTTGATATTAGGATCATTGGCTTTTTTCCATTTAAATTTTGCTGATGGCTCTACAATACCACCTATTTTTACTTCGGATGGGGCAGGAGGAGCCCAGGCAATACTTGCTAAATTTATAGCATTAACTGCGGTAAGTTTTGCAGCATAATCAAAGTTAACATGTTCTACAACATCTCCGTATTTGATTCCGTTTTCTTCACGAATGTTTTGATGTTGTTGTGTGTAATTTTCATGCGCTTCCATAATTCGAATTCCGGCGTAGCCTAAATCATTAAAAGGTCTGTGATGCCCACCACGACCAAAGCGATCTAATCGATAAATCATCATTGGGTTCATCTCTGGCATATAGGTTTTTACATTTTTATGCACATATCGGGCCAATTGACGTGAAATTCCATCGACTTCTCCACCATAAAAACGTCTACGTCTTACCGTTTTTTCGTCATCGGTAAGATTGGTAGGTTCAGAAAATATTCTAAAAGCTCGATTATCGATAACTCCGTCTACTCCTTTAATGTTTCCAATCATATCATTATTAAGGATTCCTATAATGTCCCAGCCTTTGTTTTTAGCGTATTTTGCTAATCCACCACCACCAAAGAGACCTTGTTCTTCTCCAGACAATCCAACATAAATAATACTGTTTTCAAAAGTGTATTTTGATAATACCCTTGCAGCTTCAATGGTTCCTGCCATCCCGCTAGCATTATCATTTGCACCGGGAGCATCGGTAGTAAAATCCATAGTATCACTGGCTCGAGAATCGATATCTCCACTCATAATAATATAACGATTAGGATACTTTGTTCCTTTTTGTACAGCTACTACATTTACCACCCAGGCATCATGAGGTACTCTTGATCCCATATCTTTGGTTACAAAATCTTTTTGATAAAATACATCTAAACAGTTTTTACAATCGGTAGAGATTTTCTCAAATTCTGTTTTGATCCACCTTCGGGCTGCTCCAATACCTCGTGTCTGAGAAATAGTATCACTAAATGTATTACGAGTTCCAAAATTTGCTAATTTTTTGATATCGGTTTCAACTCTATCTGCAGAGACTGCATTGATGATATCATAAATACGTTGATCTGTTTGTGCAGTTAAAATGGTAGATAATAGAAGTAGGGTAGCGGTAAAAAATGTTTTCATTTGTGTGAATTTGATCGCCTAATTTAAAGAAAAGAGCCAAGTAATGATGATCTCTTAACAAATTTATAAGATGTTGATATACATCACTGAATAAAAACAACTTTAGCTATTTTATCATTTTTCACTTCATAAATTGCAATGGCACTATAATGTTGTTTATGGATGGTTAGAAATTCTTCATCAATAACGACATTACCCATAACAATCCTGTTTTTGATTTTGCAATTAAGATCAGGTGTGTTGTTAAAGAAATTGGCATATCCTTCTTTGATTTTCTTATGCCCCTCATATAAGAATTTATAAGGAAAATTGTAGACTTTTATATCTTCGGTATATGTAGCAACAAAAGCATCGATATCTCTTGTGTTATAGGCATCGAGTTGTTTATCAATAATGTTTAAAGTACTTTTTTCGAGATCATTATCATATTGAGGTTTAATAAAAGTTACCTTGGCAATCTTTCCGTTTTTAATTTCATATATAGAAATAACTCTTACTTTTCGATCGTTATAAGTAACATATTCTTCGTCGATTACTTTATTACCAAGTACAATACGATGTTTTATTTCACAAAATAAATTAGGTTGATTCTTAAATTTTTTGTCATAATATGGGCGCATAGCTTCCTTGCCCTTATAACGCACTGTATTTGGATAGTCATAAATTAATACATCGTCATTATATGTAGCTAAAAAAGCATCTATATCTCTGGCATTGTAAGCATCTAATTGTTTTTGAACAATATGTTCGGGAGATATATCTGATACTACAGCAAGCATGTTTCCGGTAGTATTTGTTGCTATTCTTGAAATATTACCAATTTCTTTATCCATAAAAGTATGAAAGATGTTCCAGCCGGCATCTGTTTTTGGATTAAACTTAAAAATCTGGTTTTGTTTTCCCATCAGGATTGTACCATCTGGTAACCAACACAGATCTTCGGATCCTGATATTGTATTTATGATTTTTTTGGTAGCTCCGGTTATAGGATCAATCGATCTAATTTCCCAATTTTTGTTTTCTTTACTGATATAGCTAATTAGGTTTGAATTTGGTATTTTATGCAACGATCTTCCTACTTTTTTTTGAAAAGTATGATTGGTATTCTCTTTTATATTGGATACGACCAATGACATTGCATTATCTTCGAGTACCGATGAAACCAGTATATCCTGATTAAACCAGGTATGATACCCTACTTTAAGTCCTTCTAATAAAACTTTAGACTTTCCAGTTTCATAGTTATAACGATACAGGAGTTGTTTACCATCTTGATCAAGGCGAATGGCAGAAACTTCATTTTTTCCTGGGATTTTAGTAGGGGAGTATTCACTACCATTTTTGGTTTCTGTAATCCAATCTACTTTAGCTTTTTTACTATCATATACAGCTATATCTGTTTGTTTATTACGTGTAGAGGAAAACAAAACCATATTACCGTTAAAGATAGAAGGTTGATTATCATATCCTTTGTTGTTAGATATGTTTCTTTGGTTGTTAAGTTTGATTGTTTCTCCTTTTTTGATGATATCAAAAAGATATACCTCGGTATCGGTTTGTGAGAAAGTAGGGATTGCAGCGAGTACTACTAAAAGAACAATTGCGTGTTTCATTGTTTTTGTTTTCTAAAATACATTGAAATATTGACGTTATTCTTAAGTAAATGTTAATGAACTCGTTTATACTTTTTTGATTTGCTAAAAAAATGTTGTTTTCGGCCCTGTTTTTGCCTTTTTTCTTTCTGTAGTTATGCTATGCAATTTAATCTCGAGTGCTCGGGGTAACAGAACTAAAAAAAGACTTATTTTTTATTTAAAACCCAAAAATTGAATGAGTTTAATGTAAGAATGATATCTATACTTGGTATTTAGAAAAAATAAAATTAATCAAAAAACCCAGAGCAAATGCTCCGGGTTTTCGAAAGTTGAGTTAGAAAGGCTATTGAGGGAACAATAGTTTATTGTGTATATTGTTGATAAGATTAGATTCCATACACGGAGAATCTAAACGTAAGTTGAGTATTTATTTTATGGATTACGCCAGAAAGTATACACTCTTAATGTAGGATCTGCCGCGCTGGTAAATGTTCCTGCTTTATTTGAGAAATTCTGGAAATTACCAGTTGTTTCATAATAAAGCCCCTCAGGATTACCAAAAAAGTCTAATAATGGCTGAGCAAAAGGTTGGAAGAACGCAAAGTTACCAAAAGTATCAGGCTCGTTCACTCCAACAAATGTCAGTACTAGTTTCTTATCTACTATTGATGATGTATAGTCGTAGATACCCCAGAATAAAGCATTATCTGTTGTTCTTCTAAAACCTATCCAAATTTGAGTATCTCTAGCATCACCGGTACGAGTTGATCTCAATTCTAATCGATCAAATATGAAGATACCGAGACCACCATTTGCAAGGTTGGTAGTAACTTGTTCTGTCAATGCTTGAAATGCAAGAGAAGTTCTAGTATCAGGAGGAAATACTCTTGGAATATATACAAAATCTGTGAATTCAGTTCCGATATCAAAAATATCATTATTAATAAATGGAGGTTGATTAATAAATCCAATTGTCGCTTTATTTCCATCTACTTCAGAAATATAAGATTCTGATACAGTATCAAAAACAAAGTTCTCGTATGTATTTCCGCCTATTTCTATTGCAGGGCTAACAACAAGTCCTTCTGGTGTATATGCTATACCGTAAGCGACTTCTGTAACCGTACCATCGTCAGCTTGGTTTTGAGAATTAGCAAAAAGACGTAAACTATCATAGTTAAACGTATAAAATGTTTTACCAGAACCATCTTCGATAGTTAACCCCTGAAAAACTGAAGTAGTAATTGTTGGTAAAAGACTAGCTCTTCTTCCCAAAGAAATATTAACATTATCCCATTCTGTTGCAGTTACAGGTTCGAAAACTAAAATTGCATCGTGTCGAGGTTCTTTAAATGTAATTTTTCCACCTTCATTTTTAATATACTGGAAATTTGAATTTCCTTCAAATCCAGATCCGATAAGACCTTGGATATTACTATCCGATACCTTATGAATGTGATTACGCGAAGAAAAAACTAATTCTGTAGTAGATCCCATCTTAACTTCATATCTACTAGAAGTAATTGCGGTTTCGGTATCAAAATCAGAAGTCATCTCTACGGTACCATTACTATTAAATTTCATATAAAAAGTAAATCCACCATATTCATCATTCTTCGTAAAATAAACAGCTTTATATCCATCAGGAGATGCCAAAAGTAAATTTTGAAGTTCTGTTACACGCTGATCAATTCTACTACTTGGTGTTCCTTCGAATAATACCTCATTGTCATCATTGCTACAAGAGAAAAAAATCAGTAGTAATGACCAAAACCATATTTTATTTAATGCTTTTATAACCATTTTCTTTATTTTATTAATTAACAATGTCTAAGGTATTTTGATTTACCAATTCTTGCAGCTCATATAAGTCAATGTTAAATTCATCACTAAAATATTTAACAACAAATTGCTCTTTCGTTCTTATAGAAGCTTTGCCTTCTGCACTTGTAATACCATCAACAATGGCATCAAATTCAGTTTTTGAAGTGGTTAGCATAGTTGCTACCATTTCTGCAAAATCCTCTGTATCCGAACTTGAAGCGTAATCAGTTATATACCCTAATTCTCTGGCTTCTGCTATACTTCGGTTAAACCATTGAGCTGTATAATTCTGAGGGTTTACTTGCCCATAATCAGGGTCATATGGTTTAGTTTGATTTAAAATATGTGCATATTCATGCTGGATAGTTTTAAAGTATCTTCTAGTAAGCGTAAGATCTGTTAAATCTAATTGATCAACATTAAATAGTGTAATTTTGGTTCCTGCTTCTGCAATACCTAGAGTAATTGTTCCCGTTTGATTAAAATTGAAACCACCAACGAGAGTGAATTGTCTTGGAGAAATATTTTTAATAAAGTCTTCTCCTCCCAATTGTGTATACGGATCTATCCATACAGCTTTAACAACTTCTAATAGTGGTTGAACGTTTTCTTCTGTAGGAGGGTACAAAAATCTATTTAGATCCACTTCATTTTCATTCCACTTATATTGGATATTTATGTTATAAGGGGAAACAAAATTTTCTTTTATCCAAGAATCAAGACTAGATAACTGTGGAGCTTCTGTATTGATTTGAGAAGGCCCAACACTATCACCTTTGTCGCAATTTATAACTATTACTGTGATTGCAACTATGGTTATCCATTTTATTATTTTTTTCATAATTATGTATTCTTAAAATTATTTAATATTACCTAGGATTTGGTTGCAAACCAAAACTTTGCGCATCTACAGGGATCTGTAACTGTTTTCTGTTATCCGTTTTAGTAAGAATGCTTTCGTTGTCAAAGAAATCTTCATGAATGACCGATAGATTAAATCTTTTTATGTCAAACCAACGTAGTCCTTCATTCTGAAATTCTCTTCTTCTATATTCTACTATGCCATTTATTAAGGCAAGTTTTTCTGTATCGATAGTGTAAAAAGGAGTATAGATACCTTCGGCAACAGCATGTATAGTATTAAGTTGATCTATTGTTAATACATCGGTAGCGGCATCATAATCTCTGACTTTTTTAGATAAAAAAGCATTAAGATCGTTTACAGCATTACCAGTTTGACCAAGCATAGTATATGCTTCTGCTCTGTTTAATAAGACTTCGTCTGTAGTAAGAAGTACAGAGTTTACAAAAGCAAATCCAATATTTGCAGCTGCATTGGTTGTTCTGAAATATTCAACATATTTAGGAAGATTTAAGAATAAATCATTACCAAATACTCGATACCCCCATCCTTTACCATTAACCTGAGAACTATTAAAGAAAAGGCTAGTTGCTAAATCTGATGATAATTGATATCTGGAACCTGCATAATTTCTTGCATATAGTGAATTTCCTGATACAAGTAATAGGTTTGCAACCTCTGCTGTCGAAGAATATTCATTACCTATCTGTGCAAAAGTAAAACCTCTATATTTACCATTCCAATCTCTTAAAAGATCTGCAGGAGCATCACCTAATACTTCGTTACTATATTGTATAACTTTTTCCCAATCTCCTTTGAATAAATAAAATCTTGAAGCAAAAGCATTTGCTGCACTTTTAGTAAAATGAAACTTAGGAATATCATAAGAATTAGTAACTAAAGGTAATCCTGCTACGATATCGGCTTCGATTTTTTCATAAACCTCTTTTACAGTTCCTCGTGTATAGTCCTTAATTACTATATTTTCTGGTTCAGTTACATAAGGAATTCCTAAATCAGATCCTGCAGTTGAAGGGTCATAGGTTTTAGACCAAATATTCACTAACATAAAATGAGTATATGCTCTAGCTATTAAAGCTTCTCCTTTTAGATAATCTAACTCGCTACCACCTCCTAACTCTTCGATAGCTTGTAATGCGTGATTAGCTTGCGAAATGGCTTCATAACACTCATTCCAATAATCAGTTGGAAAATCTGTATTGTTATCATTTACATCTCTCCAGAAATACATTTCTGTATTTACTCTTTGTTCATTTGCTGTAGGTCCTTTATCATCTGCATTATCAGTCATTGGGGCTAAAAAAGGTGCGTAGGTACCTGCTGGGTAAGCAAGTGTAATTAATTCTGCAATTTTTTCGGCAGTATCAATTTGCGTTCTATTATCTGGTATTTCATCTAATGAATCCTCACAAGAAGACATTATGAATAATGTTAATAGACTTATACCAATTAATTTGATGTTTGTTTTCATAATCATTTCTTTTTAAAATCCAAGATTTAATGATACAGTATATTGTTTAGCAATTGGGTAAGCAACACCTCCTGCTCTAAAGAATTCAGGATCCTGACCGTTTAATGCGTCATCAGAATAAATTAAGAAAGGATTTGTTGACTGAAACGTCATTTTTAGATTTGATAATCCTATTCTATCAATAGCGTCTTTAGGAAAAGTATAGGATAAAGAAATATTCTTCATTCTTATGAAATCTCCATCAGCAATTCTTTCTGTAGAGAAATTATATGCATTATACGCTCTTGCGATTTCATTAGTTCCAACCTCATTTACCAATCTTCTTGATGGTATAACTGGGATATTGGTAGTGTTTTCATCTCCTGGAAATAACCATCTGTTCGTAAATTCTGTTGGGAAAACCGATAGGTCACTATAAAAAGATGAGTAGTAAGGGTCTAATCTAATTTTGTTTCCTGCAGAGAATGTAAGAAAGAAACTTAAATCCCAGTTCTTATAGGTAAAATTGTTAGCAAATCCACCTGTTAAGTTTGGTTCTACAGATCCTTCGAATTTAAGAAATTCCTGAATATTTTCTACTTCCTGGAAATCAACACCAGAAATAGGATCTCTATCGTCATTAAAAACATAAGTTGGTAACCCTCTATCATCTAGTTTGTCAAATTGGAATGAAAATAAAGATCCTCTAGGGAAACCAATTGCATTACCTCCTGTATTTGATACTAAGTCAAACACATTTGGTCTTTGTTGTAATTCGGTGATTTCCTGATCAAAATAGGCAACATTAATTGTTGTTTCCCATTTAAAATTAGGACTAACAATGTTTTGTGTATTTAATTGAAATTCTATACCGTTAGTATTCATGGATGCATTATTGGCAAGCTTAACCGATTGTCCACCAATCCCTGAGGTTCTGATTTCATCGATTAGATCTTCTCCTTTTCTAAAATATACATCTGTAACAAGAGAGATTCTATTATTAAAGAAACCGGCTTCTAAACCAAGGTTAAGTTCGAATGTCTTTTCCCAGGTTAATTCTGTGTTTTGTAAAGCAGCAATGTTTATAGCATTTTCACGTGTATTAGGATTTAAACGATCCGTAACCACATTTCTGAAAATTGCCAAGTTATTACTTACATTATCGGCAAGTAATCCAACTAACCCATAACTTGGTCTCAATGCAAGTTTTGAAATCCAATCTATTCTTTGAATAACGGGCTCTTGATCAATATTCCATTTAGCACCAATGTTATATGTTGGTAACCATCTTGCATTAGATGATTTACCAGCTCTGTTTGATCCTTCATAGTTACCTGTTACATTTAAAACGTACTTATCATCAAAAGAATATGTTGCCGTAGCAAAGAAAGTAGCTCCTCTTTCTCTGGTCTGTTCTAAACCAAAATAGTTACCACCATCTAATATTATTTTATCTATTATATTAGGATCTGTGAATGGAGTACCACCTTTATCGAATTGATATCCAAATCCTCGACTAAAACTTTCTTCTCTATTGGTAAATCTATATTCCTGGCCTAGATATACTCTAATATCACTTCTTTCACTTATGCTTTTTGTGTAGTCTAATGTGTTTCTGAAATTATAAGAAATAATCTTATTGTCTCTTCTTGTATAAATACCTCCAAATGGTAATACTACTTGTGGTCTTGAATTAGGTTGATCCGGATCTTGGAATAGAAAAGTATTTGCATTTTCAACAATCGTAGTTTCATTAGCTCTGTATGCTCCAGCAACGTTAGAGTTTTCTGTTGCTTTATGTTCATTTGCAGAAGTAGCATATCTTGCCGTACCTAAAAAGTTATATTTTAAATTATCATTGATTTTGGCTTCAAGCTCTCCTTGAACTTTTAAATCAAGTACCGTTAATTCTGTAGTGTTGTTCTCAATTTCATTTAGAATATTAAAAGGAGCCCAGTTATATCTGAAATATTCTAGGTCACCATTATTATCTCTTGGTCTAAGTGCACGACTGGTATTAAGTGCATAACTAAAAGGATTAATGTCAAAATCTCTGTCAAACCCACCATTAACTACATCAGACAACCTGTCAAATGCACCTGGTGCATTCTGATCTCTATAAGACCCTTGTATCAAAGTAGTTACTTTATATCTGTCTCCCAGGTAGTATGTATTTCTGATATTTCCTGTAAGTCTTCTTACACGATCGGCGATTGTCCATCCCGGATCAGTAAAATATCCTATAGAAGAATAATGAGAAGAACTTTCACCACCTCCAGAAAAACTTATAGAATGATTCTGAGTTAAACTTTCTCTAAATAATTCTTTAAACCAATCTGTATTGGCTAATTCATATTGTTGCAAAAATTGAGCTCTGGCTTCAGGAGTATTTGCAAGTTGAAAAGAGTTAGTTTCTGGATTAAAATTATTAATAGCTCTATACATTTGGTTATAAATACCACCAAATCTTCCTTGTAAACTTGATGCAAGACTCAAATATCCTTTAGATTCTAGTTCTCTATAGATAGAAACAGTTTCTTGAGAATTAAGTAAATCAAACTGAGAATAGGTTGGTCTTGATCTTACAGCATATTCTGCAGAATAGCTAACCTTTGTTTTTTCATTTCTCTTTCCTGATTTTGTAGTAATTACTACTACACCATTTAGTGCTCTTGCACCATATAATGCTGTTGCAGAAGCATCTTTTAAGATTTCAATACTAGCAATATCAGAACCGTTTAATCCTGCAACAGCAGAACTTAATAACGTACTTGAGTCTCCCGAAACAAGATCATTTAATGATACATTTACTATTTCTTCTTGTATAGCACCATCGATAATCCAAATAGGTTTGGTGTCTCCAAGAATAGATGAAGATCCTCTAATTGTTATTCTAGGGGTAGCACCAAAAGTTCCAGTAACATTTTGTATGGTAACACCCGCAGCACGTCCCTCTAAAGATCTAGAAATATCTGGTACACCTTCTAATTTTATTTCTTCGGCTTTCAAAGATTGAGCTGCTCCAGTAAAAAATTTCTTCTGAATATTTTGATAACCAGTTATTACTATTTCTTCGAGACCTTCAACGTTTTCTTTTAATACGATATTAAATGTTGTTGTATTCTTATCTGTAATCGTAATAGTTTGAGTTTCGAAACCTATGTTTTCGATTTTAAGTATATCTGATACCGAAACTCGCATTGTGAAATTTCCATCAAAGTCTGTAACTACTCCTTGAGTAGTTCCTTGAATAGATACAGTAGACCCGGGGATGGGGAGACCGTTTTTATCAACTACCTGCCCACTAATTTCAAAACCTTTTTGGGGTTTAACAAGTGCAGACTGTCGTTTTTTGATTGTTGGTATATTAGAATTAGTTTCTTTTTTTACCAATACGATTTGCTTATCTACTATTTTATAAGAAACATTAGTGTTTCTAAATATTTTATCTAAAATATATTCTACTCTTTTGTTAGAAGCTTTAAGAGATACCTTTCTTTTAGTATTTACTTCGGCATCTTTAAAAAATACTTTAAATTCAGTTTTTTGCTGTATTAAATCAAATACTCTCTCAATTGTAAAGTTTTTCACATCTAGTGAAATCTTGGTGTTTTGAGAATACGTATTTGCATTTATTCTAAATAGAGACAATATAATTAATAGTATTGTTAGCCTCATTTTCAAATTAAATATTAATTTTGCCACACCATTTGTGTGGTTTTGTCTAATTATTTTCATATTTTTAATATGATTTAATGATTGAACCATTGTTAAATTACGCTTACTCTAAATCGGGAGATGTTGCAGCATTTCTCGATTTTTTTGTTTTCTAGTCATTTTGGAAACATACTTTTTTTGCTTTAGGGGTTAATAATTATTTCATTTTCTTTGATGGTGAAATTAAAGAAGGTGTTGCTTTTAAACGTTTTTAGCACATCTTCTATATTTTCTACATCGAACTGACCTGTAAATTTTTCTTTCTTTATTTTTTGATAATTAATTGTTATCTTCTTGTCATAAAACCTTTCAAGTTTCTTAATGATATTCTCAAAACTTTCATTTTTAAAGAGTAATATCCCATCAACCCAAGCGGTATAATTTTCTGTTTTTACTGTAGAAATATCCAAATTCTGACCTATTTTTAAAAGACTAGCCTTTTGATTTGGCTTAAGTATTTGATCGGTATCTTTATTAAAACGTCCTTTGTTTTTAAATACACCTACACTACCTTCTACCAAAACAACTTCAGAAAATGAATCATCTGCATAAGAAGAGACATTAAATTTTGTTCCTAAAACTTCAGTTTTAATACCATTGGTAGATACTATGAACGGAGCTTCTTCATTTCTAGCAACTTCAAAATAGGCTTCACCAGATAATTCTACTTCACGAACATGCCCGGCAACAAAATGCACAGGGAATTTTAATGTAGAACCTGCATTAACATGAACCGTTGTACCATCAGATAATTCTAACTTAAACTTCCTTCCATAAGGAACTTTTAATGTATTGATCTTTGGTTTAACTTCTGCGATGTTATTTTTTTCGTTGTGATATATTATTTTACCTTTTTCCTGAACCCCTACTACAGTACCATCATTATTTTTAATTTCTTTAAATAACTCATTCTCTTGTATGGTTTCGAGACTGCCATCACTTAACTGTAATGTTACTTCGTTTAGCGTAGAATCAGTATCAAAAAAAGTATTGTTGTAGTATAAAGTACTGCCAATTATAAGCCCTACAAAAACTGCAGCATATTTTAAATAATTATTGATTCTATTTTTGCGGATTTTAGTACGAGATTTTGTACTTTGTATATGTTTTTGGAATGATGATGCTGCTTTTTGGTTATCAAAATCATTTTTACCTAATTGGATGTAATGATCGGTGATAATATATTTTTTAAATTCGTTTAAATTTTCTTCATCATTCAATAGTTTTTTGAACTCGGTGAGTTCTCGTTCGGACATCTCATTATTTAGGTATTTATGTATTTGATTTATATCCAAATCTTTATTTTTTTTCATGCGAATTATTGGCTTATTTATAGTTAAGACTTGAAAAAAATAAAAAACCCTTACTTCTGAAACTATTTTTTTTATTATTTATGTAAAGTTTTTGTTAATTATTTTGTGAGAGGGTTTAAAAATGAGTTAAAAAAGAGTATTATAAAGAACGAGACCCAAATAAAGGAACTTAAGGAAGGTAATGAATTTGTATACAGGCATTTGTATGAAATGCACTATAACGAATTGTGCTCCTATGTCTATAGTTTATCAAGGAATAAACAACAGGCAGAAGACGTTGTTCAGAACGTAATGCTTAAGATTTGGAAGAATAAAAAAAAATTAAATATTAATACTTCTATTAAGAGTTATTTATACAAAGCATGTTATTATGAATTGATAGATACTTATAATAAAAATAAAAAAGAGTTAAGTTATATAGAACAAATACAAAAAAACACTTTAGATGTTTTTGTAGAGGAGGATACTGATTTTATCAAGAATAAAATAAACCTTGTTCAGGCCGAAATCGAAAAACTTCCTCCAAAATGTAAAGAGGTATTTGTTTTAAATAAAATTCAGGGATTTAAATATAAAGAAGTAGCAGAACAATTAGATATTTCGATAAAAACCGTTGAAGCTCAAATGTCAAAAGCTATGTCAAGAATTAAAGAAGCCCTAGAGCCTGTTGACTAGAATATTTCTTATTTAAAAAAAATACTTCCAAACTCATTCGTACTTAGATACTTATTTTCTTAACGTATATATTCCGAAAATAGGGCCTATACTTAAAAATACATAAAGCATAGTGTTATCTAATTTTCCTGTTAAAAAAGATAATAGCTGAATACTAATTATAGTAATGGCAAATCCAATACAATTGATAATTGTAAGAGCAGTACCTCTTAATTCTGGCGGCACAGCGGCAGCTACCATTGTTGAGAATTGAGGAGAATCGGAAATGACTAACATTCCCCAAATACATAAAGCAATTAAAAATAATTCGGGTGGTAATAGGAAAAGCAGGGGAGAAGCAAGGCAAAATATTCCAGAAATTAATAATGAATTATATGCTACTTTTCTACTTCCGGTTTTTAATGAAATCAAACCACCCAGAATACAAGAAATAAAACCAACACCTATAATGATAAAAGACCAAAATGGCACTGGTAGTTGTATAGATTGTAAGCGAGAATACGTTTTAAGAATAATAGGGATAAATCCCCAAAATGCATAGAGTTCCCACATATGCCCAAAATATCCAAAAGCAGCTTTTTTAAAACTGGGGATGTTAAAAAGTTGTGTAACTATCCCAAGCTGAAGCTTAGAAACAAGTTTTCTGTATGGACCATCCGGAACCAAAAACCACATTGCTGATCCTCCAACAAATGCTAAAATAGATGTACTAATAATTACTGCTTTATAATCACTACTCCAGGAAAATTGATTAATTAAGTGAGGAAAAGCTGTTCCTAATACCAAAGCACCTACAAGATATCCAAGCGCTTTACCGAGCCCATCTTTATAATAATCAGAAGCTATTTTCATACCAATAGGGTATATTCCAGCAAGGAAAAAACCAGTACCAAACCTTGCTGTAAGTAAATTAAAAACTGTGATGTCAGGAATAAGCAATGATAGATTACTTAGCCCTCCTAAAAAAGCACAAATCATAAATATACGAGAAGGAGAAAACCGATCGGCTAATGTTAACAAAGCAAATGTAAGTGTTCCTACAATAAACCCGAATTGCACAAAAGATAAAAGATACCCCAGGATATTAAATCCCGCATTAAACTGAGAGGCAAGGTCATCGATAACAGCATTACCAGCAAACCATAGCGAAGTACAAAAAAACTGCGAAATGATAATTACCGGGAGTATGTAGAATTTTGATTTCAATATGTTATTCTTCTAAAATGATTGTGCCAAAAATATCGGCATTAATCCATCCCAGGTTTTTTTCTTCTCCCGGGATAAAAACAGAACCAATAAAATTTTCTCTTTCTTTGCTGCCATCATTATCATTATAAGCAATAGCGAAACCTAATTTCTGATCTTTTTTTAGGATCATTGGATCATTAACTTTTCCTTCTTCATAAGTATCATCATATACAATAATCTCAAATTCCCATACCGATACATCACCATTAGTAACACGTTTAGAACTAACATGATTGTTATATAGTAAAGGTTTTTTATGTTTATCCAAATCCACCACATTTCCATCTAATGCTACATGATATGCAAATGCATTATTAGAATATTGATGATCCCCACCAGAGTTATCTGCGTCAATAAAAATTTCTACACAATCATCATCCCACCATAAACTTAACGGATCTTTATTTTGATCGAATAAAACATCATCTTTGATTTCGACTAATACATATAAGGCTTCTGGAGTCCAGACCACTTTATATCTTCCAAAAAAATCATTAAAGGTATAAGGTGCCCCTAACCATCTTTGATCAAAACCATACCAGGTAGCTTCTTTCCATATTGGGTCATTCATTATGCCATCTAGTTTAGGGACAATTACTGCTTTTTTAACTTTTCTGATTTGATGATCAATTTTAACGTTCTGTTTTCGTAAATCCTTTTGATCTAGGATTGCCAGTTCGTCATTAGTCGAGTTAGGAAGGTTTTTTTTACAGCTTAGTATAAATAATAAAATGAATAATAAAAGTATTCTTTTCATAATGAGATTTAGTGACATAATCATGATAAATGTAGTGAACAAAATTTAAAAATTAGTTGTAGCATATAAATAAGTAATAATCATTTGTATTTCTAACGGTAAATTACGGGATAACCAGAAATAGATATTTTATATTCATATGATATTAAAAAATGTATTAAGTTAAGTTTTGATTTTAGGAAACATTCAATAAAGCTTAATACCTTATTTTAAAATAAAATACTAGGTTATGTTTTTGTTTTGTGTAAGTAATAAAAGAATGAAATAAGAGATATATAGACAGAAATTAGGTGCTAAATAATAAAAGGAGCTTTTGGTTATTACTGTTTAGGAAGAAAAAATATTGCTATTTTCATGTTTAATCGTATTAGTGTATACCTTGCTAAAGATACAATAAGAAAATATTTTCTTTTAAAACAGACGATATACATGTCTTTTGAGTAATATTCTAGAATTTCATACTTCATTTTAGAATGAAATAAAAAAAATATAGCTGCTTTACTTTTGCGTTACACAGAAACCAATAAGTAGAATGAAACACTCGGCAAGAATATTTTGGAAGAAAAATCAACATGAAATATTTAAGGATGGGAAATATAGCAGGGTACATGCCTGGCATTTTGATGGAGGTGCAGAAGTACTTGCTTCTTCTTCTCCAGACATAATTCCCACTCCAATGTCTGATGCATCTGTGGTAGACCCTGAAGAAGCGTTTTTAGCATCCGTTTCGAGTTGTCATATGCTTTTTTTTCTTTCTATTGCTTCGAAGAAAAAATACGTTGTAGAGCGTTATGAAGATTACCCTGTAGGGCTGTTAAAAGAAATAAAAGGGAAAAAAGCAATTACTACGATTACATTATCTCCTAAGGTAATTTTTAATGGAAACTCTCCTTCAATAAAAACTATAGAGCAAATGCATAATCTAGCACATTCTAATTGCTTTATCGCAAACTCTATCAAAGCCAATATTCAAATTAAACTAATATAAAATCAAGTATGAGAAATTTAGCAATCAAGTTAGACAACAAACCTGGAGCTTTGGCCGAAATGGGAGAAGTATTAGGGAATGCTGGAGTAAGCCTTGAAGGAGGAGGTGTTTTTGTGCATAACAATATAGGTGTAGCCAATTTTTTGGTAGAAGATGCAGAAAAAGGAAAGAAAGCATTAGAATCTTATGGGGTTGAAGTATTTGCGATCAATAAAGTACTTATTCAGAAATTAGACCAGGAAGTGCCCGGACAGTTAGGGAAAATTTGCCGTTTAATGGAAAAAAATAATATTAATATAATAACACAATATAGTGATCACGATAATCAGTTAATATTAGTTGTAGACGATCATGAAAAAGGCAAAGTCGTTTCAGAGAATTGGAGTAGAGAAATATATTAAAACACACATGATGAATTCGATAGATATTATTTTATTAAACTGTTCAGAAACAAGAAGACGAAGTGTTAAACTTTGGAAAGGAATACCAGAAGAATATTTTGATTGGAAACCAGATAAAAACGCTTTTTCTATTATTGAAATGATTAGACATGTATTAGAAACCGAACATTTATTTCATAAAATAATTGACAATAGAGGAAATCTGGGGGATTATCATTCACCATGGCAAGGAATGAAATATGAGGATCTGGAGTTTGAGCTAGAGATGGCAAAGAGTTATAGAAAGAATTTTCTTAATATGATAGAAGGGGTAACAGAGGCAGATCTTGAAAACATAAGAATAGAAAGAACAGAAGTAGGACAGAGCAAAAAACTTGGTGACTATCTCAATAGAATTGTGTTTCATGAAGCAGTGCATATGGGGCAGATGCTTGATTATTTGAGAACACTTGGAGTAAAAAGACCTAAAATATGGGATTGAAAATGATGATATCGGTTATATTATAGTAAATTCAAGGCACAAATGGTATTGTATTAGTTTTGTGTATTGAAACCAGATCATATTGTGATAATAGTTAATGGAAGAGTTTGAAAATAAATTTGCTGAAATTGCCTCTTTATTAGGGGATAAATCTCGATCTGTCATGCTATGGTGTTTACTTGATGGTAGAGCATATACAGCTCTTGAGTTGTCTGTATGTGCCAATATCTCTGCACAATCAGCAAGTAATCATTTAAAAAAAATGATTCAGGCTAATATATTGCAGGTAGAAAAACAAGGAAGACATCGCTATTATAAGTATGCGACTTCAGAAGTGGCTCAAGTTATTGAATCTATGGCTGGGCTAGTATCTATGAATGATAAATATACCAGAACTAAAAAACCAGAACTTAATGGTATAACATATGCCAGAACCTGTTATGATCATTTGGCAGGGGAAATAGGTGTAAAAATCACTGATGCCTTACTGGATAATGGTATGTTAGAAATTGTAGAACGAACCTATAAAATTACTTCTATAGGAAAGAGTTGGTTTCAAGATGTTGGTATTAATATCGATGATGTAATGTCACAAAAACGATCTTTTGCCCATCTGTGCTTAGATTGGAGTGAACGTAGACATCATCTGGCAGGTGCACTGGGGGCTTCTTTTCTTACGATGATGTTGCAAAATGACTGGATACGAAGGAAGAAAGATTCTAGAGAGATTTTGATAACAGGAAAAGGAAAGCTAGAATTGAAAACAAGACTAAATCTGGATATATAAAAACCGCCTTTTTATTATTTAAAAGGCGGTTTCTTATGATAAAATTAAACACATCACAATGTTTTGTGTTCTTTTATTCTATTGATTACCCAATAAAATACCCGTTTTCTTTGGCAATTTTATCAGCAATTTTGATTCTTAATGCAACTACATTTGGTTGATTCGCATATTTAGTAAAACGCTTAAGTCCCATTAGCATCATTCGTTGTTCATCTCCTTCTGCAAAAGAAACTATTCCTTCTTTTCCCTTTCTAATAATGATATCTACCGCATTGTATAAATATAATTGAGACATTGCTATTTGAGTCTCCTGAGCTTCTTCACCAAAACGTTTTGCATTTTTCTCGGTACGTAAGATTGTAGATTCAGCCATGTAAATTTCAATTAAAATATCTGAAGCAGCTAGTAACAACTGTTGATGATCCTCTAGTTGCGGTCCAAATTTTTGAACAGCAGCTCCTGCTACCATTAAGAATACCTTCTTAAGCTTAGCTATGATTTCTTTTTCTTCAGAAAATAAAACTGAATAATCAGGAGTGTCAAAAGATGGAATACCGGTAAGTTCATCTGCAACTTTCATGGCAGGTCCAAGAAGGTCTACATGACCTTTCATCGCTTTCTTTACTAACATTCCTACAGCAAGCATACGATTGATCTCGTTGGTACCTTCATAGATACGGGAGATACGAGCATCTCTCCATGCAGATTCCATTGGGGTGTCAGCAGAGAATCCCATACCACCAAAAATCTGCACACCTTCATCAGTACAACTTTGTACGTCTTCAGAAACGGCAACTTTAAGAATAGAGCACTCGATCGCATATTCTTCGACACCTTTTAGTTCTGCTTCCTGATGTGTATTTCCTTCCGCTTGACGGATAGCAATTCTATCTTCGATATTTTTTGCTGCTCTGTAACTGGCAGATTCATCGGCATATGTATTGGTAGCCATTTCAGCAATTTTAGCTTTAATAGCACCAAAATTCATAATAGGTGTTTTAAACTGGATACGCTCATTAGCATATTTAGTTGCCTCACCAATCACACGACGTTGCGCATCAAGACAGGCAGCAGCAAGTTTGATACGACCTACATTTAATGCATTCATTGCAATTTTAAACCCATTACCTCTTTCTGATAACATGTTTTCTACCGGTACTTTGGTATCGCTAAAGAATACCTGGCGAGTAGAAGAGGAGTGAATACCTAGTTTCTTTTCTTCGTCACCGAGAGAAATTCCATTAGATGGATCATTTTCTACAATAAATCCTGTAATATTTTTATCGTCTTCAATACGAGCAAAAACAATAAACAAACTACAGAAACCAGCATTAGATATCCACATTTTCTGTCCAGAAATCAAATAATGCGTTCCATCTTCAGAAAGAACGGCTTTTGTTTTACCAGAATTAGCATCTGATCCCGCACCTGGTTCTGTTAAGCAGTATGCTCCAAACCACTCACCAGTAGCAAGCTTAGGAACATATTTTTTCTTTTGCTCTTCATTACCATATAAGGTGATTGGCATAGTACCGATACCGGTATGAGCCCCAAAAGCAGTACTAAACGATCCGGTAGCTCCAGAGATATAATCACAAACTAACATGGTAGATACGAATCCCATTCCTAGTCCATCATATGCTTCGGGTACAGAAACTCCTAAAAGTCCAAGTTCACCAGCTTTACGCATACACTCTTCTGTATATGCATAGTCTTTACTTTCGAATCGCTCCCAATGTGCCCATAGCTCACGATCTACAAATTCTCTAGCGCTATCACGCATCATTCTTTGCTCCTCAGAAAAATCTTCTGGAGTAAATACATCTTCACAATTTGTTTCTTTAACAAGGAATTGTCCTCCTCTAAGAATATCTTTATTTATAGTTTTATCACTCATTTTTTTAGTAAGGTTTTAGTAGTTAGTATTGAGGCCAATTAAAAATGTAATTTTTTAATACTTAGATCTCAATTCTAATTTTAATTTAAAAATTCATAAATACCTGCGGCACCTTGCCCTGTACCTACACACATGGTTACCATTCCGTATTTACCTTTCATATCACGTTTACGCATTTCGTCGAATAATTGAACCGAAAGTTTTGCTCCCGTACATCCTAGCGGGTGTCCTAATGCAATTGCGCCTCCATTAACATTTACGATATCCTGATTGAGACTTAATTCTCTCATTACTGCAAGAGATTGAGAAGCAAAAGCTTCATTAAGTTCTATAAGTTCTACATCATCTTGTTTTAATCCGGCTTGTTTTAAAGCTTTCGGAATAGCTTTTACAGGGCCAATACCCATGATTCTTGGTTCTACACCGGCAGCGGCATAATTAACTAGTCTTGCAATAGGTTCAAGGTTTAGTTCTTTAACCATTTCTTCACTCATTACCATCACAAAAGCAGCACCATCACTCATTTGTGAAGAATTACCAGCAGTTACACTTCCTCCAGCTTCGAATACTGGCCTAAGTTTACCTAGCACTTCTTTACTGGTTCCTGCACGAGGTCCTTCATCTTTAGATACAGTATATGATTTTGTAGCTTTTTTTCCATTTTCATCAACGTAGATTTGTTCTACATTAATAGGAACTATTTGATCCTGAAAACGCTCTTCTGCTTGTGCTTTTAAGGCCTTCATATGAGAGTTGTATGCAAATTCATCTTGATCTTCTCGAGATACTTTGAATTGGTGAGCAACTGCTTCTGCAGTATTACCCATTCCCCAGTAATAATCTTCATGTCCTGATTTGGCTAAGTCATAATTAAGTTCTGTCTTATACCCTGTCATAGGAACTGCGCTCATGCTTTCTGCTCCACCTGCAATAATGCAATCTGCCATTCCAGATTGTATTTTGGCTGTTGCAATACCAATAGTTTCTATTCCTGATGAACAAAATCTATTTACCGTTACTCCGGGAACATCAACAGAATTTAACCCCATTAATGAGATTAAACGCGCCATATTTAACCCTTGAGACCCTTCGGGCATGGCATTACCAACAATTACATCGTCGATACGTGCTTTGTCAAGGTTAGGAAGCTCTTTCATCATATGTGCTATGGTTTCGGCTGCCAATTCATCTGTCCTTTTAAACCTGAACACCCCGCGAGGAGCTTTTCCTACGGCTGTTCTATATGCTTTTACTATATATGCTGTTTTCATTGTTTTATAGTATTGAGTATTGAGATGTTAGTATTGAGATTTATAATCTTTTTTGAAAAGAATAATTCATTTTCTGTATTTCAATACATAATTCAATAACATGTTCTACTTTTTCTTTACTTATTATATTTAATTCTATTACTAATATTAATTGTGTATGGAGTTCATAGCACGAACCATTAGCAATACTTAAAAAATGTTTAAATTCTTTACTTGAATTTCTTCCAGCACCTTCAGCAATGTTAGAAGAAACAGAAATAGCACTACGTTTTATTTGAGAAACTAAGCCATATTTTTCATTAGATGGAAGCTGACTGGTAAGTTGATATACAGATTTGGCTAAATCAATTGATTTTTTCCATATTTTCAAATCTTCAACTTTGTGCATCATTTATCTAATTACTCAATACTAAATTCTCCATACTAATTACGTAACGGTTTTCCTTTTTTAAGCATATGCTCGATACGCTCAAGAGTCTTACGTTCTGTACAAAGTGACAAGAAAGCTTCACGTTCTAGATCCAATAAGTATTGTTCTGTAACCAATGTTGGTTCAGATAAATCTCCACCAGCCATTACATATCCTAGCTTATTAGCTATTTTATGATCATGCTCAGAAATATATTTACTAGCTTCCATAGAATCGGTTCCTACTAAGAACATACCTAATGCTTGTTTCCCTAAGACTTTTACATCCTTACGTTTTACAGGTTGTGTATACCCTTGTTCTGCCATTAATTTTGCATGTGCTTTTGCTGTAGCAATCTGGCGATCTTTATTAATGACTACAATATCTTTTCCTTTTTGAAGGATGTTGGTATCATATGCTTCATAAGCAGAAGTAGATACTTTGGCCATACCTATAGTTAAGAAATGTTCCTGTAGTACATTAAGTTCTACATCATTTTTCTTAAAAGTATCTGAGGCTCTTAATGCCATTTCTTTGGATCCACCACCACCGGGGATAACACCAACACCAAATTCTACAAGTCCTATATATGTTTCTGCAGCAGCAACTACTTTATCGGCATGCAAAGAAAGCTCACATCCTCCACCGAGCGTCATACCATGAGGAGCAGCAATTGTTGGGATTGCAGAATAACGCATGCGCATCATAGAATCCTGGAAGTATTTAATTGCCATATTAAGCTCATCATATTCTTGCTCAACAGCCATCATAAATATCATTCCGATATTTGCACCTACAGAGAAATTTGCAGCCTGGTTACCAACAACCAATCCCTGGAAATCTTTTTCAGCAATATCGATAGCTTTGTTTAGTCCGGCTAGCACATCACCACCAATAGTGTTCATCTTACTTTGAAACTCTACATTTAGGATTCCATCACCAAGATCTTCTACTACGACTCCGCTATTTTTAAATACTTCTGAAGATTTACGAATATTATCCAGAATGATAAATGCATCTTGTCCTGGTACTTTTACCTGTTCTTTTTTAGGAATATCATAGAAAAATGTAGCTCCGTTATTTACGGTATAAAAGGAAGTACTTCCTGATGCGATCATATCCAGTACCCATGAAGCAGGTTCATACCCTTCTGCACGCATCATTTCGATTCCTTTTTCTACTCCGACAGCATCCCAGATCTGAAAAGGACCATGTTCCCAGCCAAAACCAGCTTTCATTGCATCATCGATTTTATATAAATCGTCTGTAATTTCAGGAATACGATTAGATACATATGCGAATAATGCAGATAAATTTTTACGATAAAATTCTCCAGCTTTATCTTTACCAGATATTAATACTTTAAAACGATCTACTACTTTATCTATAGTTTTTGTCATTTCAAGAGTAGCAAAAGAGGCTCTTTTCTTTTCTCTATATTCTAAAGTATCTAAATCCAAAGACAGGATTTCTCTTTTCCCATCGGCACCAACATTCTTTTTATAAAATCCCTGTTTGGTTTTACTTCCTAACCATTTGTTTTCCATCATAGAGTTGATGAAATCCGGAAGTTTGAATAATTCATGACGTTCGTCATCTGGGCAATTATCGGCAATACCATTAGCCACATGAACTAAGGTATCGAGACCTACCACATCTACTGTACGGAATGTAGCCGATTTTGGACGACCGATTACAGGACCAGTAAGTTTATCAACTTCTTCTATGGTTAATCCCATTTCTTTTACCATATGGAATAAACTCATAATACTAAAGATTCCTATTCTATTACCAATAAAAGCAGGAGTGTCTTTTGCAACTACAGAAGTTTTTCCCAGGTATTGTTCCCCATAACCATTAAGGAAATCCAAAACTTCCTGAGAAGTATTTGGACCAGGAATGATTTCGAATAATTTAAGATAACGAGCAGGATTAAAGAAATGAGTTCCGCAGAAATGTTTTTGGAAATCTTCACTTCTTCCTTCACTCATAAAATGAATAGGAATACCAGAGGTATTAGAAGTAATTAATGTACCTGGTGTTCTGTGTTTTTCAAGATTCTCAAAAACTATTTTTTTGATATCTAATCTTTCTACAACAACTTCTATAATCCAATCTACATCTGCAACTTTTGTGATATCATCTTCCAGATTTCCTGTAGTGATTCGATTTGCAAATTTTTGATGGTATATAGGAGAGGGTTTAGATTTAAGAGCAGCAGTAAGTGAATCATTTACTAATCGATTACGCACCACTTTGTTGTCAAGAGTAAGGCCTTTCGCTTTTTCTTTGTCGTTAAGTTCTCGAGGTACTATATCTAGTAATAGTACTTCGATGCCAATATTAGCGAAATGACATGCAATACCGGATCCCATGATTCCTGAACCGATAACTGCAACTTTTTTAATGATTCTTTTCATTTTTTAACTTCGAGTTGTTAAGGTTTTACAGATTCTTGTTTTGAGTAAATTTTTTTAGATGATATCAGATCATTTATGGTTTGAAACACCTCTAAGAAAATGTCTAACTTCTCTTGTGGGACATGTTTTCTTACCATAGTATCAAAAGTAAAAACGACTTCTTTAGAGAAATTTCTCATTTCTACGCCAAATGGAGTGAGGTAGATCAATACACCGCGTCCGTCCTGAGGATTTTTCTTTCTGAAAATCAATCCTTTTTCTTCCATGGTTTTCAAAGTGCGTGATAAACTTGTAGCTTCCATTCCCATTTTGGGACCTAGTGAAGTAGAAGGTGTACCGCTTTCTGGGTCTATGCTTAGTAATGCAAATCCAGTAGCCATTGTACTTCCTTTTTTACTGGCTTCTTCATTATACATCTTAGCGACCGCCATCCAGGTGGCTCTAAGTGCATAATCGATTGTCTTTTCTCTCATTCAAAAAAATTATTATAAATGTAAAGGTAAGGAAATTTATTATGCGTGCATAATAAATAAAGTAAAAAATTGAGAAAAGTTGATGTAATTTACACTTTTTTGTTGAATTAATAAAAAAACTCCCCATAAAATGAGGAGTTTACTGATTAACAGTTAAAGCTTACATATGTTTTGCGTTGTAATCAGTTAATTGAATTAGCCATAAATTTTAGAATAAAGATCTTTGTATTTTTCTTTTATTACTTTTCTTTTTAATTTCATAGTAGGAGTGAGGTGACCCGCATCAATACTCCATTCATCTGCTGTAAGTTCGAATCGTTTCACACGCTCCCATTTTCCGAACTTTTTATTATGCTCGTCGACTTCTTCTTGGTAACGATCAATAATTGTTTGATTTTTAAGAGCTTCTGACATAGAGTTGCCTATTTGTATGCCTTTACGCTCTGCCCACTCTTTTAAAAACTCGAAGTTAGGTTGTATAAATGCTGCAGGCATCTTTTCTCCTTCACCAATTACCATTATTTGCTCGATAAAACGAGATTGTTTCATGGCATTTTCTATTAATTGCGGAGCGACATATTTACCTCCAGAAGTTTTAAACATTTCTTTTTTACGATCGGTAATACGCAAAAAACCATCACTATCAACTTCGCCAATATCTCCGGTATGGAAATATCCATTTTTTAATACCTCTTTGGTTTTTTCTTCATCTTTATAATATCCTAACATTACTTGAGGACCTTTTACCAAAATCTCCCCATCTTCTGCTATTTTTACTTCGGTATCAGGGATCATTCTTCCTACAGTGCCTATTTTCATTCCTCTGTTTCCTGTTTCATTTACAGAGATTACTGGTGACGTTTCGGTAAGACCATATCCTTCCATAACTCCCATCCCTGCCGCATTAAATATTCGTGCAAGTCTTGGTTGTAGTGCAGCACTACCAGAAGCAATTAATTTTAAATTACCTCCCAGAGCTTCTTGCCATTTACTAAAAATAAGTTTTCGGGCGAGACCTAATTTTTTCTCATACCACCAGCCATTTGCTCCGTAAGGTTCGTATTTTAACCCCAGATCTACTGCCCAAAAGAATAATTTCTTTTTAATACCTGTGAGATCAGCTCCTTTTGCAATGATTTTGTCATATACTTTTTCTAGTAATCTTGGTACTGCAGTCATAACCTCGGGTCTAACTTCCTTTAGATTATCACTAATAGTTTCTAAAGATTCTGCAAAATATATACCTACACCACGATATTGATATAAATACATTAACATTCTTTCGTAAATATGACATACGGGAAGAAAACTTAGAGCTTTTGTTTCTCCATCTACGATAGGGAACCGAGTAGAACTATTTATAGAATTGCTCACTACATTTTTATGACTTAGCATAACACCTTTAGGCCTTCCTGTGGTTCCTGAAGTATATATTAAGGTAGCAAGATCATCTTCTTTTACAGAAGCCATAATTTCTTCTACTTCAGATTGGTTACTATCGTCTTTACCTAACTCGAGAATTTCATTCCAACTTTTACAACCTGAAATATCATTATAAGAATAAACTTCTTTTAATGAAGGTACATTTGCCTTAATGTTTTTAACTTTCTGAAATACTTCTTCGTCAGAAACAAAACAGTACGTTGCTTCAGAATGATTTAAAACATATTCATAATCTTCTTGAGAAATTGTGGGATAAATAGGAACATCCTGTGCTCCAATTTGAAGGACACCAATGTCAGTGATATTCCATTCTGTTCTGTTATTAGAAGATATAATTGCTATTTTATCATTAGGTTTTACTCCTAATCGTAACAAACCACGGCTAATTTGATTTGCTTTTTCTACATATTCCTTAGTAGAAGTGGCAATCCATTCACCATTATATTTAGTTATTAAAGCCTTGTCTAAATTAAATTTTTCTAATTGATAATGTGGGAAATCAAATAATCTCGTAATTTTCGTCATAAGTTGTTTAAAAATAATTTTTGTAGCCTTCTAAAGCTCTTTTTAGATGGTTGTCTTTAAGGTAATTGGGTAACTAAATTTACAGATATACATATTAGAATACATCATTACCTAAGAACTTAAAAGAACTATTATGCGTGCATAGTTTCGCAAATTATAAAAAATCTTATAATACACAACTCTAAGATATAAAAAAAAGGAACTGTAATTTGTTAACTCCTCAATATTTTATCGTTTTTAATGAAATATTTATTGTTTAATGGCTTAAAAACGGTATTAACAAAATTTACAGAAGAACAAATTTAATGCCTCATTAGATCATTTTTTATACACTCAAAATTCTTAACTTCTATTTTTCCATTGGTTGGAATCATATTTTGCCAAACCCAATTATAATGCTCAATTACTTTTTTGGCTTCTAAGTGAGGTCTGTCTCCTGTGGTATGACCATCTTCTATCACGGTTATGTTATAGTCCTTTGTTAAAGCGGATTGAACAGTTGATGCTACACAAAAATCAGTTGCACAACCTGTAATAAATAACTCATCGATATTTAAGTCGTTTAGTTTTGATTGTAGCTTTGATTTATAAAATATATCATTTGCATACTTATCTATAAAAACGTCTGTTGCTTTTACTTTTAAGTCGTCTAGTAACTCCCACTCTGTTGTATTTGGTACAAATTCATTTGTTTTTGTACCATCATGTTGAATAAAAAATACTGAAAAATCAGAGGCTCTAAATAGTTGCGCAAGTATATTAATCCTACTTACAACTCCTTTTGTATCATATCGTGGAGTTTTAGAAGTAAAAGATCCCTTTTGCATGTCAATTATTAAGAGTGCTTTTCTGTTTTTCATTCAGAAGCACTTTTCTCTAACCATTTTCGGGCATTTACAAAGGCTTCGATCCATGGGGACACTTCGTCATGTCTATCTTGTGGATAGTTAGCCCAGTTCCATTGAAAGATCGAACGTTCAATATGAGGCATCATAACCAAATGGCGACCAGTCTTATCTGTCATCATAGCAGTATTATAATCTGACCCGTTAGGATTAGAGGGATATCCTTCATATCCATATTTTGCTACAATGTTATATTGATCTTCGGATAGAGGTAAATCAAATTTTCCTTCGCCATGAGAAATCCATACTCCTAGTGTACTTCCTGCCAAAGTAGATAGCATTACAGAGTTATTATCCTGTACTTTTACAGAAGTAAAATTACTCTCATGCTTATGAGAATCATTATAGGTTAGTTTACCATGTTTTTTATGTTCTGGATTAATAACCTCTAGTTCCATAAATAACTGGCAACCGTTACAAATACCTACAGATAAAGTGTCTTCTCTTTTGAAGAAGTTTTTTAAGGCTGTATTTGCTTTTTCGTTATATAAAAAGGCACCTGCCCACCCTTTGGCAGATCCCAAAACATCACTATTAGAAAAACCTCCTACAGCTCCAATAAACTGAATATTTTCTAATGTTTCTCGACCAGATATCAAATCGGTCATATGCACATCCTTTACATCAAAACCAGCTAGATACATGGCATTTGCCATTTCACGTTCAGAATTACTTCCTTTTTCACGTATGATAGCTGCTTTTGGTCTTTTAAGCTCACTAGAAATCACAGGTCGTTTACCATCAAAGTGTTTTGGAAAAGAATACTGTAATGGTTGGTTTGCATAGTTTTCAAGCCGATCTTTTGCTAAATCATTTGCAGTTTGTTTTTGATCTAACAAGAAAGAAGTTGTATACCAAGTATTTCTTAATTCTTCTATAGGAAGATCAAAGGAGTCATTTTGATTTTTTATACTTAAAGAAGCTTCTTCTTTTACCGTACCGATTTTGAAAAACTCAATATTGTTTTTAGAGAGTATAGATTCGATATCTGAATTTGAAGCACTCTGAAAAACGATTCCCGAATTTTCTGCAAACAATAATTTGATAGAATCAGATTCTCCAATTTTGGTAAAATCAAGCTCAGCTCCCAGGTTACGATCTGCAAAACATAACTCTAATAATGTAGTAATTAGACCTCCGGAAGCAACATCATGACCTGCTACAATTTTATTTTCTTTAATAAGATCTTGAATTACATTAAAGGTTTTCTTAAAACAAGCAGCGTCCTTAATATTAGGTGCTTCATCACCAATTTTATTTAATATTTGTGCAAATGATGAACCGCCAAGCTGATGTTTATCATTAGACAGATTAATATAATAGATAGCACCACTATTCTTTTGTAAAACAGGTTCAATAACTTTGGTAATATCATTACAATGTGCGGCTGCAGATATCACTACGGTTCCGGGAGCAATAACTTCTTCATTTGCATATTTTTGCTTCATAGACAGTGAATCTTTACCCGTAGGTACATTGATTCCTAAATCAATTGCAAAATCTGAAATTGCTTTTACGGCTTTATATAATCTGGCATCTTCTCCTTCATTCTTACACGGCCACATCCAGTTTGCAGATAAAGAGATAGATTGCAAACCTTCATGAAGTGGTGCCCATATGATATTAGTTAATGCTTCTGCAATAGAATTTTTACTACCAGCTTCTGGATCAATAAGCCCTGAGATAGGAGAGTGCCCAATGCTAGTTGCAATACCTTCTTTACCATTATAATCAAGAGCCATAACTCCACAATTATTTAAAGGCAATTGTAATGGTCCTGCACATTGCTGTTTTGCAACTTTTCCTCCTACACAGCGATCTACTTTATTGGTTAACCAGTCTTTACAGGCAACAGCTTCTAATTGTAGTACCTGTTCGAGGTAGTTTTCAAAATTTTCTTTATTATAGGAAAGGTTATCATATTTACGATCAATAGTCTTGTCGTTCATTATGGTTTTAGGAGAACTACCAAACATATCTTCTAATGCCAGATCCATTGGTGTATCTCCTTTGGTCTTGGATTGAAAGGTAAAACGGTGATCTCCGGTAACATCTCCTACTTCGTACATGGGTGATCGTTCACGCTCGGCAATACGTTGTAGTGTATCTATATTTTGTTGTCCGATAACTAATCCCATACGTTCCTGAGATTCATTACCGATAATTTCTTTTGCAGATAATGTAGGATCGCCTACAGGTAATTTATCCAAATCGATTTTTCCTCCGGTTTCTTCTACCAATTCAGAAAGGCAATTAAGGTGTCCTCCTGCACCATGATCATGTATTGATACAATTGTATTTTCTTCACTTTCTACCATACCTCTAATTGCATTAGAGGCACGTTTTTGCATTTCTGGATTAGAACGTTGTATGGCATTTAATTCGATACCGCTACTAAATTCTCCTGTGTCTGCAGAGGATACGGCTGCACCTCCCATACCAATCCGATAATTTTCTCCTCCCAGGATTACAATTTTATCTCCTTTTTCTGGAGTGGCTTTGATAGCTTGTTCGGCTTTACCATATCCAATCCCACCTGCCTGCATGATTACTTTGTCGAAACCAAGTTTACGGGGTGTCATATTGAGCTTGTCGAAATGTTCTTCATGCTCAAAAGTAAGTACAGACCCTGTAATTAGAGGCTGGCCAAATTTATTTCCAAAATCAGAAGCTCCGTTAGAAGCTTTTATTAAAATATCCATTGGGGTTTGGTATAGCCAATCTCTTTCTTTCATGGCATGTTCCCATGGGCGATTATCTTGTAATCGCGAATAAGAGGTCATATATACTGCAGTTCCGGCAAGAGGTAAAGATCCTTTTCCTCCGGCAAGACGATCCCTGATTTCTCCTCCAGATCCTGTTGCGGCTCCATTAAATGGTTCTACAGTAGTAGGGAAATTATGCGTTTCTGCTTTAAGCGAAATCACACTATTAAATTCGGTTTCCTGATAAAAATCAGGCTTATCGGCAGTTTTTGGAGCAAACTGAGTAACTTTTGGCCCTTTTATAAAGGCTACATTATCTTTATAAGCAGAAACAATATCGTTTGGATGTGTCTCTGATGTTTTTTTGATGAGTTTAAAAAGTGAAGTAGGTTGTTCTTCTCCATCAATCACAAAGGTCCCGTTAAATATTTTATGACGACAGTGTTCAGAATTTACTTGCGAAAACCCAAAAACTTCTGAGTCTGTAAGTTGTCTCCCTATTTTTTTACTCACTCCTTCGAGGTATTCAACCTCGTCATCACTAAGCGCTAAACCTTCAGCAATATTATAAGCAGCAATGTCATCGATTTCTATAATCGATTCTGGTTCTATATCTATGGTATAGATATCCTGATCTAATTTGCTGTATTTTTGAGAGAGCATAGGATCAAAATCGGCATAATCTTTTGTAACACTATTAAATTCTTCTATTCGTATAATTCCTTCTATACCCATATTCTGAGTGATCTCTACGGCATTGGTACTCCACGGAGTAATCATTGCGGCACGAGGACCAACAAAAAAAGCGTCAATAGACGCCGCAGATAGTTGAGGTTGGTTGCCAAATAACCATGTTAATTTTTTTATGGTTTCAGGGGAGATTTCATTGGCTGTTTGAACTGCAAATACTTTCTCGTTTTGGTTTCCGAAGAAATGAATCATACTTCGATTATTTGTGTTGATTTTTATTAAGCTGCAAATTTACTACTTTCTTACTAAAATTTGATAAAAAACTAAGATAGAATCCCTGAGTTATTCACCGAATTTTGAACAATTATGATATGATAAAATAAATCAGGTGAATTTTGTTACATCGAACTCACTTTATTTACTATCTTTTATCTTCCTTTATTGATGCTCGATATTTTTTTACAACCTGAATATCTTTAGTAACCGAATCATAATCAATATTAGGATGTTTTATAGCATTATCAATATTGATTCCTTTAATTGTCGTTATTTGAACTTGTCTTCCATCTTTATAATAATTAAGAGTGGTGATGATTTCATACTTTTCGTTGTTTTTTTGAATATGTTTTGTTTCATCAAGCGTATTACAGGATGATAATGCTAAAACTGTTGCAATCAGAATTATGATTATTTTTTTCATTATTGTATCTAGTTTAGAATTCTCTACATCATCTTTATAATAACCTACTTACGATGATTTTGCTCTATTTAGTTTTACATATTCTTTTAATTCTTCAATAAAAAAACCGAAATCTTCTTTGGTAAGCAGTCTAAAAGGAATTTTTATAGTTTGTTCAACGTTTTTAGAATCTGTAAAGGAGATAAATACATTTTTTGTGTTTTTTTGTAATTTGGTAATCTGATTGTGTTTAATGAATTTTTTGGAACCAAGTGGTCCAAATTTTAATTCCAAATATTCTGGATAGAATTTTATCGGTTGCAAATTGTATTGTAAGATTCCGGCGATTACCGAGAATGTTGCCGATCCAAGAAAAAAATCATAAGGTATAATTAAATATGAGATTACTTTTACAGCAGCCAAAAGAAAAAATTGATAGGCTAATTTTGGGTTGATATCGTATGTTGTAGTAGGTTTCATAATTTTAAATTATTGATCTAATTGTTTTAGAAATTTTTCTTCTTCTATTGTATTTAAATGTTTGCGTGCGCCAAAAGCTCCTATAAATCCAATAGGTAAAAAAGGAATACATCCTATAAAAAATAATATGCAACCTAGTTTTTGAGTATTAGTAATAATGAGTAGTAATCCCATGATGTTTAGTACTAGAAATTGTACGCATATCCATAGTATAAGTATAGAATGGCTATCGAGCCAAAATATAATTGTGTAAAAAATATGGATACATAATCCAGTAACCATAAGTGGGTTGATTGGTTTCATTTGCATTGTATATATAATGCAAAGATGATGCGCAAAGCATATGAATATTACACTGTTTTCAGTGAAACAGTTTTCCTAGTTTTCTGAGGTGGTAAAAGTTTTAGTAGTAATGTGTTAAATTATTTTTTCTGAAGCAATGCCATATAAAACCCGTCATATCCGGATTGATGCGAAAGTACTTTCTTATCTTTGATTAAAGTGAAATCATTTCCTGTTTCTTTAGAAAGGAAATTCTTTACCTGCTTCTGGTTCTCAGAGGGTAAAATAGAACAGGTCGCATATACCAATTTTCCTCCGGGTTTTACCATTTTAGCATAATTCTCAAGTATTTCGGCTTGTGTATGTCTGATTTTATCTAAAAATTCTGGTTGTAATTTCCATTTGGCATCAGGATTTCGTCGCAAGACTCCTAAACCACTACAAGGAGCATCGATAAGAACGCGATCTGCTTTACCATGTAATTTTTTGATATCTTTTGTGCTTTCGATAACTCGGGTTTCGATATTGTGCGCACCATCTCTACGAGCTCTTCTTTTAAGCTCTTTAAGTTTATTACCATAAATATCCATAGCAATAACCTGTCCTTTATTTTGCATTAATGCTGCTAAATGAAGGCTTTTTCCACCTGCACCTGCACAGGTATCTACAACACGTTGCCCTGGCTGTACTTCTAGAAAATCGGCTACCAACTGAGAAGAAGCATCTTGTACTTCGAATAATCCATTTTTGAATGCTTCTGTGGTAAAGACATTGGTTCTTTCGGTAAGCCTAAGTGCGTCTGGATATCCTTTAATAAATTCGGTATCGATCTTTTCGTCTTCTAGCAGACTTCTAAGTTTTTCTCTTGATGTTTTTAAAGTATTTGCACGCAGAATTACAGGAGCCTGCTCATTAAGTGCACTAATTTCTTTATCCCACAGTTTACCCAGTTCCTGTTCTCCTAATTGATCCATCCAATCGGGAATAGATTCTTTAAATTTTCTTATTTTACTTAATTCATCAAAACGTCCTTTGATACGACGAGTAGGTGTAGGAGCAATTTGTTTCCAATCGGGTAAGGAAATCCCTCTTAGTGTAGCCCATACCGCAAAAACCCTCCATAGATTCTCTCTAGAGAAAGGTTCTTTTACTTCAGCTATTTCGATATATAGGCGTTTCCATCGTACAATTTCATATACGGTCTCTGCAATAAAACTACGATCACGTGATCCCCATCTTTTGTCTCGTTTCAGTAATTTCTGAACCACTTTATCTGCATAGCTTCCTTCATTAAATATTTCGTGTAATCCATCTATAACAGCAAAGACAAGATTTCTATGTAAACGCATTGTATTATTTTTTAAGGTGTGCAAAGGTAGACCTTTGTGATCAAATACTATTATATTTGACTATAATTATTGATATCAGAACCTATGAAACTAATCTATACCTTATTATTTGTTTTGACTTTTGTTTTTTGCACTACAGAAGAGAAAGTGGTTGCTCATCATTTTTCTAAAGTTGAAATAGAAACTATTTTGAAAGATTCTGTAAGTATACGAGCCTTAGCTATATATAACGATACTTTGATCGGTTTTGGTTATAATAAAGGGTACGGTTTTATAAATCTTGCTACAGAAAAGAGGACTATTATCGAGTTTTCTGAGGCTGATACTATAGAAAAAAAGAAAAACTGGATTGCAGAACAGCGTGCTGTTGGTTTTACGGATAAGTCGTTTTTTAGCCTGGGAGTAAGTTCTCCTGCGCGATTAAGGAAAATAGATAGAAAGAGCAAAAAGGAGAAAATAGTATATACCGAAATGCACGAAAAAGCGTTCTATGATGCAATTGCATTTTGGAATACTAACGAAGGAATCGCAATGGGAGACCCTACAGATACGTGTTTGTCTATACTTATTACAAGAGATGGGGGAGACACCTGGAAAAAAGTTTCTTGTAATGATCTACCTGAGACTTTTGTTGGAGAAGCAGCATTTGCTGCTAGTAATGGAAACATTGCAATTGTAGGAGATAAGACGTGGATAGCTACAGGAGGAATGAAGTCTAGAGTGTTTTTCTCTCCTGATAAAGGAAAAACATGGGAGGTTTATGATACTCCTATGATTCAGGGAAAAGAAACTACGGGAGCGTATTCTGTTGATTTTTATGACGAGAATAACGGTGTCATTTATGGAGGAGATTATACAGCTCCAGAAGGTAATGAGGCAAATAAGGCGATTACAAAAGATGGAGGAAAAACCTGGGGATTAGTATCAGATGGCAGTGGAGCAGGGTATAAGAGTTGCATACGATATATACCTAATGGTGGTGGTAAAGAAATGGTAGCTGTTGGATTTACAGGAATATCGATTTCTAATGATCTGGGAAAAAGTTGGAAAGAATTAAGTAAAGAAGGTTTTTATACGGTAAGATTTATAAATGATAGTATTGCAATAGCCGCAGGTAAAGGAAGAATCGCCAAACTGGTTTTTAAATAAAAAAGAGGTTTATAACAACCTCTTTTTCTGTTTTATTACAATGGTATTAGTGCCTTTTTCTTCGTTCCTTAATTCTTGCCAACATACGTTTATGAAAATCTGCTTCTGCTTTTATGAGTTTTAGAATTTTCTTACTCGACATGACTTTCTTTAAATCGACGATTAATTTTTTTCGGGATTGCGATTTCTGTTCTTCTACCTCCATAAAACTATCTATAGCATCTTCGGCTTGTTTATCACTTAAACCGTTAGGATTATCGTTGGCTTCTTTTATACTCCTAATTAATTTACGCTCTCGGCGTCTAAGTTTTCCAACGGTCTCTTCATGTGCATTATAAACGGGCCAGAATTGTTGTGCTTCTTTACTGGTTAAATCTAATTTTTCAGTAATATATGCGATTTTAAATGCCTTTATTTTTTCTCTTGACCCATGTTGAGCAAAAGCACCTATAGAAAAACAGGTAAAGCAAATAAGTAAAACTATCTTTTTCATGTGTTTATTTTATTGTTTTAGGGGTCACGTGGAATCTTTGGCGATTAAAAGAATTATAGATTGATGTTTTAATCATTATTTTAATCGAGTCGGTTTCATGTGTTTATTTTATTCTGTAAATATAATATCATCATCTAAATCCTCTTCTGATAGATATTCTAATAAAGTTTCATCATCGATTATTTCTTTTTCGAATGTTTCCGAATATGTAATATCATCATCTAATAGCGCTGCTATTTCTGTAGTACTTAATTCAACATCTTCTTCATTAAAATAAGCATGTATGTCTGCAACTTCAATAGAATCGAAATTTATTTTTGATTCTTTTGGTATGGATATAGATATGATAATAGCAATCATTGCGGCAATACCAGAGAAGTATAAAATATTCCTTCTGGTTCGTAATGAGATAAGTTTCCCTTTGGGTTTATCATCATCAATTTTTTGCAATATAGTATCTTCCAGAGTAGTAAAATAGTCTTCGGGAACTTTAAAACCCGAATCCATTTTGGGGCTCAGTTGGTTATCGGTATCAGAAGCTATTTTTTCAAAAAGTTTACTTTCTAAACTTTCAAAATATCCTTCTGGTACTTTAAAACCGTCATTGTTTTTATGTGATTTATCTTTTTTCACTGATAGTAAGACTTTTTTAGTATAAAAAGGTTTAATCTTTTTTTAAAAATTCTTCAATTTTTTTTGAAGCTAGATGGTATGATGCTTTTAATGCTCCTTCACTGGTTTCTAGAATTTCTGACATCTCCCGATATTTTAGTTCCTGAAAATATTTCATATTAAAAACCTGTTGTTGTTTTTGTGGTAGGGTGGCTATTGCCTTTTGCAACATTAGTTGTATCTGATCTCCTTCATAATATACATCTGCTTCGAGATTCTGAATTAATTGTAAACTTAACTCTTCATTGCTAATATTATATTTTTTAGCTTTTTGATTAAGAAAAGTAATAGACTCATTTGTCGCTATGCGATATAACCATGAGTATAATTTACTATCTCCTTTAAATTTTTTTATATTCTTATATACTTTAATAAACACATTCTGTAATATATCATCTGTGTCATCATGATTTTTTACCATATTCCTGATATGCCAATAAAGCCGCTGTTGATATATAGCAACAAGCTTACCAAAAGCGATATTGATATGCTCTTCTGATTGTAAGGCAATGAGTAGGTCTTGTTCTTCCTGAGTGTTCAAAAGTAAAATTAGTTTTATTGAAAAGATCAATTATTTGATCTTACATACTACTATATGACTAATGTACATAAAAAAGGTTTAATTGAGATACTATATATTTTTGTAGGAATTTGTAGGAATAAATGTTAAAATAAATGATTATTTGCTTTTTTTACGGATAAAAAGCACTTTTTGTTTGGTAATCTGAAAATAATTACTATCTTTACAGTGTAATTAATAATTGAGTTCTTTCATTTCCCCCAAGATGAAAGTTTTTATAAAAGTGAGTTTTAATTTTAGAGTAAGCCCCTAAATTAAGATGATTTGTGTGAAGAGAAAGAGTGCGAAAGCACTCTTTTTTATGTTCTATACTTTTTTATTTCAAAATAGGTAAAATTTATATTTGTAAGTAAAAGATTACAAAAATGTAATTATTGATAACTTTTTAAAGTTAAAAAGCGTAATTATTAGATAAAATACATTTTTTATTTGGTAAATTAAAAATAATTACTATCTTTACAGTGTAATAATGATTGAGTTCTTTCATTTCCCCCAAGATGAAAGTTTTTATAAAAGTGAGTTTTAATTTTAGAGTAAGCCCCTAAATTAAGATGATTTGTGTGAAGAGAAAGAGTGCGAAAGCACTCTTTTTTTCTGTTTTATATTTTTTGTTATACATTAACAAATGTAGGTTAAATACTACAAAATTAACACATTTGTTTATTTAACAATGTTAAAAAGCACTATTATTAGATAAAATGCATTTTTTATTTGGTAGATTAAAAATAATTACTATCTTTACAGTGTAATAATGATTGAGTTCTTTCATTTCCCCCAAGATGAAAGTTTTTATAAAAGTGAGTTTTAATTTTAGAATAAGCCCCTAAATTAAGATGATTTGTGTGAAGAGAAAGAGTGCGAAAGCACTCTTTTTTATGTTTCATATTTTCGATAACCTTTACTTAAAGGAAATTTGTTGTTTATTTAATGAATAATATTGTAGGTTTTATACTACAAAAAACTATTGCAATTTTTAATTTATGCTGATAAAAAGTGTTTTTTATAGATAAAATTCAATTTTTATTTGTGTGTACCGGATTTTTGTATTATATTTACATCATAATTTAAGAAAGTTAGTCTTTCCATCCCCCCCAAGATGGAAGATATTAATAAGAGTGAGTTTTAATTTTAGAATAAGCCCCTAAATTAAGATGATTTGTGTGAAGAAAAAGAGTGCGAAAGCACTCTTTTTTATTTATATAGTAGCTATTATCGAGGGTTTACCTATTCTAATGATTGCATATTAACCAACTTTTGATAAATACCATCTTTAGAGATAAGCTCATCATGTGTTCCTAGTTCAACAATTTTTCCTTTTTGCATTACAACGATTAAATCTGAATTTTGTATTGTAGATAGCCTATGAGCAATTACAATACTTGTTCTATTTCTCATCATGTTCTCTAATGCAGATTGTACCAAACGTTCACTTTCGGTATCTAAAGCAGAAGTTGCTTCATCCAAAATCATGATCGGAGGATTTTTTAGTACTGCACGCGCTATAGATAACCGTTGCTTTTGTCCGCCACTAATTTTATTACCGCTATCTCCTATATTGGTTTCAATACCAGCCGGTAAATCTTTTACAAATTCCCAGGCATTAGCAATTTTTAAGGCTTTTATAATTTCTTCATCAGATGCAGTTGGATCTCCAACCAGTAAATTATTTTTTATAGACTCGTTAAATAAAATAGAATCCTGGGTAACCAATCCCATTAAATCTCTTAGGGAGTGTTTGGTGAGGTCTTTGATATCTACACCGTCTATTTTTATGTTTCCTTTATTTACATCATAAAAACGAGTAACCAGATTGGCGATAGTAGATTTACCACTACCAGACTGACCAACCAGTGCAACAGAACTACCTTTAGGTACTTGTAACGAAAAATCATTTAGCACATACTCATCTTCATATTTAAAAGATATATTCTCTAGAGTAATATCAGTGGTAAACTCTTTTTTCTCTTTTGCATCAGGGTGATCTTGTAGAGGAGAGGTTGTGTTTAATATTTCGAGTACACGTTCTGCTGCTGCATTACCTCTTTTTACTCCATAACTCGCCTTAGAAATGGCTTTTGCTGGCGTAAGAATATTATAGGCAAGGCCCATATATACAATAAAAAGACCTGGATCCAAAGATTTTTCGACCAGTACCATTTGTCCTCCATACCATAATAAAATAGAAATAACGGTTATACCCAAAAATTCACTTGTTGGAGACGCTAGGTTTTGCCTGTTTAGTAGCGTATTAGAGAAATTATAGAAACGTGAAGTAGACTCCTGGAACTTTTTCCCAAATATTTTTTCAGCATTAAACCCTTTAATTACTTTTAAGCCACCAAGAGTTTCTTCAACAATAGAAAGAAAAAATCCTTGTTCCTGTTGTACTTTATCAGAGTGTTTTTTTAATTTCTTTCCAATTAAGGAAATCAAAAACCCCGATATCGGAATAAAAATAAAGACAAATATTGTCAATTTTAGACTTATCAATAACATTGTCAATATCGTAAATAGAATCATCAGAGGCTCTCTTACGATAAGTTCTAATATAGATAAGAAGGAATGTTGTATTTCTAAAACATCTGTAGATATTCTGGCCATAGTATCTCCTTTTCTTTTTTCTGAAAAATAGGACAGCGGTAATTCTACTGTTTTTTTGTATAATTCATTACGTACATCCTTTAAAACACCATTTCTTAGGAATGTAATAAAATACATTGCCAGATAATTAAAAATATTCTTAAGAAAGAACATGCTAATCACAAGGACAACCATAAAAATTAGAACGTCTTCATTACCTTCATCGGCTTTTTGTGTTACAAAGTAATTAAGGTAATCTTCACCATATTCCTTAGCTTTTAATATGCCTTCCCATTTTGGTTTAACCCTAATCCTTTCAGTTTTGTCAAAAAGAACCTTTAACATAGGAAATAAAGACACCATAGATAGTGTTCCGAAAAGGGCATAAAAAATATTAGAAATTATATTTAATATAGCATATACTTTATAGGGTTTCGCAAAGCGAAGAATTTGTTTAAAATAATTCATTAAAAATATACTGAACAGCTATCACTGTTGTTTAAGTTAATTGTAAGTCTTTTTTGATGGCTTCAATTTTACCATCCAATTGTTGTTGCACAGCAGTAAAGTCGGCACTTGTATGAAGTGATTCCTGTACACTGATATAAAATTTTATCTTCGGTTCTGTACCACTTGGTCTGGCAGCAATTTTACTTCCCGCTTCGGTATAGAATATTAAAACATTTGATTTTGGGATATCGATATTGTGTTCTGTATGATCCTGAACGTTTTTGGCAATACCCGTTTGATAGTCCTCGATCAGTACTACTTTTTCTTCATTAAGAGATTCTGGAGGGTTATTTCTTAAATCCACCATAGTTTGCTTAATCTCTGCAGCACCATCGATTCCTTTTTTTACTAATGAAACCAAATGCTCCTTATAAAAACCATGTTTCGTATATAAATCTAATAAAGTACTATAAAAAGAACTACCATTCGCTTTCGCAAAAGCAACAATCTCACAAGCGAGTAGGGTAGACGTTACTGCATCTTTATCTCTAACAAAATCACCAACCATAAATCCAAAACTTTCTTCGCCACCACCAATAAAGTGTTGCTCGGGGAAATCTTTGATTAATTTGGCAATCCATTTAAAACCGGTTAATACTTCTTTGTATTCTACACCGTAGGCTTGAGCCAGACTTTGCATCATCGGAGTAGATACTATGGTAGATGCAATAAATTCATTACCAGTAAACCCTTGTTTTTTATAGTTTTCTAACAAAAACCAGGTCATTACAATCATGGTCTGATTTCCGTTAAGTAATTGTAATTCCCCCTGGTCATTACGTACGGCTATTCCTAATCGATCACAATCGGGATCAGTACCAATTACAATATCTGCATCAACTTGTGCAGCGAGCTTCATTGCCATAGTTAAGGCTTCTGGTTCTTCTGGATTAGGAGATTTTACAGTAGGAAAATTACCATCGGGTTCTGCTTGTTCTTGTACAATATGTACATTTTTGTATCCTGCTTTTTCGAGAGTTTCGGGTACAGCAGTAATAGAAGTACCGTGTAAAGAAGTAAAAACAATTGTTGTATTGTCTTTTGCTTCCCGGGTAGCTGCAAAACTTCCATTTTTTACACTTTGTTCAATAAAAACAGTATCAATCTCCTGATCTATTTTTTGAATAAGACTGGGATTGGTATCAAATTGAATATCTGAATATTTTAATGCGTTTATTTCTGAAATAATCTCACCATCCTGCGGTGGAACTAATTGTCCGCCATCCTGCCAGTATACTTTATAGCCATTATATTCTGGCGGATTATGACTTGCAGTAAGTACAATACCGCAATGACATCCTAATTCTCGTACGGCAAAAGATAATTCTGGAGTAGGGCGAAGGCTAGAGAATAAATAGACTTTAACTCCATTAGCAGAAAATACATCTGCGACTACTTGCGCAAGTGTATCACTATTATGTCTACAATCATAAGCGATTACCGCTTTTGGCTGTTCTCCAGCAAATTGCTTAATCAGATAATTACTTAATCCTTGTGTGCTTTTTCCTAAGGTGTATTTATTGATTCGATTGGTTCCCACACCCATGATACCACGCATACCTCCGGTACCAAATTCGAGGTCTTTATAAAAACTCTCTTTTAATTCTTCTGAATTGTTATCCTGTAGATTTTTAATTTCTTTTTGTGTGGCGGTATCAAAAACCGGAGTTAACCATTCGTCAACTCTTAGGTTTATAACAGAATCTGTGATTTGCATGCTTGTGATTTTAGTGCAAAAATACTATTTAATTTTGGTAAAAAAGTTTCGAAATACGCATAAACTGCTTCGATATGTAATTCATCTTGATTTTTTATGTCTGCAAGATGAATTGAGTATATTAAGAACTCATCTTGACTTTTTGATTTTAAGCGAAAATTAGGAGTTTTTCGTTCTGTTGAAGGCTTTTTTGAATTGCATAGCAGGGCTACGGAAGGAAAAAAAGACGAAAACAGGGCTAAAAACAGCAATTTTTCAGCAAATTGAAAAAGTTAAGATGGGTTCTAAAGATGTATCTTTTCTGCAATGCTATATCGCTCTTTACTTCGTTTACTGGTTAGGATAATTTCGCCTAAGAATCCTGCCAGAAAGAACTGAGTCCCCAGGATCATAGAGGTTAACGCTACATAAAACTCGGGGCGTTGTGCGATGAGTCTCCCTTTGGTTTCTATAAAAAGTTTATCGATTCCCAGGTATAACGAAAAACAGAACCCTATAATAAAAAGTAAGGTACCGATAAGGCCAAAAAAGTGCATGGGTCTTTTGCCAAAACGCGACATAAACCAAATGGTGATTAAATCTAGGAAACCGTTTATAAAACGACTCATCCCAAATTTGGTTTTACCATATTTTCGAGCCTGGTGTAGCACTACTTTCTCACCGATTTTGGCAAAACCTGCATTTTTGGCAAGTACAGGGATGTATCTGTGCATCTCGCCATGTACATCTATATTTTTTATTACGATATTTTTATACGCCTTTAGTCCACAGTTAAAATCATGTAATTTAACACCAGATGTTTTTCTGGCCGCAGCATTAAATAATTTTGAAGGTAGATTTTTGGCAATAACAGAATCGTATCGTTTCTTTTTCCACCCGGAAATAAGATCATATCCTTCTTTGGTGATCATATCATACAATTCTGGGATTTCTTCTGGATTGTCCTGTAAATCAGCATCCATAGTGATCACTACATCACCATGTGCTTCTTTGAATCCCGAGTGTAGTGCCTGGGATTTGCCAAAGTTTTTTAAGAAACGAATTCCTTTTACATTCAAATCTTTTGTGGATAACGCAGAGATGGTATCCCACGATCCATCGGTACTACCGTCATCGATAAAGATAATTTCATAAGAAAAAGAATTGGATTGCATAACTTTTGCAATCCAATTGTATAATTCGTTAAGTGATTCCTGCTCATTAAGCAGTGGTATGACCACAGATATATTCATATATTAATATAAGTCTTGTTTCTTTAGCTATTATACAAAAAGCATGAATGTTCAAATATAATGAAATGTTGTTAGTTGTAGTATTTATTTACTATAATCATAATAATTTAGAAAGAAATTCCTTTTTATTAAGTTTAGTATAGATATAAAATAATTTAATTATAAATCTTTTTTCTTAGTTAATATGAGTCCAGCAATTAAAACGAAAATAGAGTTAAATAATACCTTGTCTATTAAATCAAATGTAATTCGAAAATAAATAGAATTAAACATTTGAGAAAATGCTAGTTTTTCATGTAGCTCTTCGGGAGTTATGCTAGGGTTGCGCCTAATTATTCCATCTCGACCGGTTTTCATTATTTTATTGGCTAAATCGGGTTCTATCACTGTTTCTTTTATAACTAACCAAATTATAGATATAATGGCTGATATTAGGGCTATTCCCATACCAATTTTTAAAGCGCTTTTTAGTTTTAAAAAACCATTGTTAGCATATTTATATACTCCATACATTATTATACCAAATCGAACACTTATATCAAGAGTAGTATGAACCCAGTTTCTGCTTATGGTATTATCAGTAGAGTACATCATGATGCCATAAGCTACATATATCAATCCTAGAATTGTTCCATATTTGATGATATGTTTTCTAGCAGAAATAGTTTTGGTTTCCATTTGTTACTAATTTATAGTTTCTTATAAATTTTGCTTTTTATGCATGATCGCTCCTCCTATTAAAGCGGGAATGAACCCAAATAATAAATTAGAAATTAATCCAAATGCTGAGATCATATAGGAGCTGCTGAATTTTTCGGATGTTTTCATGTTTCGATGTATTTCCTCTGGAGAAATATCTGGATCACGCCTAATCATTTTTTCTCGAGTAGCTTCTACTAATTGATTAAGCATATCAGGTTCTATTATATTCATTAAGAGAAAATACCAAATATATGTTATCATACTACCTATTAAAATAATACCTATACCTAATTTTAGAGCTTCCTTCAATTTCAAAAAACTATTATTAGCAGATTTATAAGCGTATATTCCATAAAGAATAACGCTAAAAAGTATTGTTAAGCTTACTATAATAAATGACCAATGTGTATCAATTATGTTATCAGTTAGATAAAGAATGACATTATGTATAATAGACAGAATACCAAAAATTACTCCATATTTAATGATATATTTTTTAGTAGAAATAGCGTTGGTTTCCATTGGTTATTGTAATTTATGGTTTGTTATAAGTTTTGCTTTTTATGCATGATCGCTCCTCCTATTAGGGAAATTATAAATCCTAATAACAATCTCCAGAATAACCCGATTGTATTAACTATATATGGAGAACTAAATTTTTTCGAAAATTCTATGGTTTCGTTTACTTTTTCAGGAGACATTTCTGGATTATTTAGAATCATCTTCTCTCGTTGAGTATCGAGTATTTGGTTGAATAAATTTGGTTCTATAACGTTAGATAGTAAAACATTCCATACGATCGTTATTATCCCTCCTATTAGAGAAATACCTAAACCTATTTTTAAAGCCTTTCCTAATTTTAAAAAGTCATTATTATTTGATTTGTAGCTGTATAATCCATAAATAATGATGCAAAAGGGTATAGCAATATTTATTGTTACATGGATCCAATGTTCACTAGTAATATTATTGGTCAGGTAAAGAAAGACGTTGTATATGACAAATGTAATCCCCAAAATTACTCCATATTTAATGATATATTTTTTAGTGGAAATAGTTTTGTTTTCCATTTGTTACTAATTTATAGTTTGTTATAAATTTTGTTTTTTGTGCATAATTGCTCCTCCTACTAAAGAAATAACGAACGCTTCTAGTATGCTCCAAATTAATACAAGTGCTGAAGTTATGTAAATAGAATTGATTTTTTTTGCGCTAATCATAGTTTCATGAATTTCTTCTGGAGACATATCTGGATTTTGATCTATCATCTTTTTTCGATTTGTGTCAAGTATTTCGGTCATCATTTCAGGTTCAATTACATTCATTAAAATGATTCTCCAAATGATAGCTATTATCGCCCCTATTAATGCAATTCCAACACCTATTTTTATGGCCTCGTTTAATTTTAAAAAACCATTATTTGAAGATTTGTAAACATATATTGCTAAAATGATTATACCAATATGTATAGATAATTCAAACAAGGAAAGCTTCCAGTTACTAGTGTTTACGTTATCGGTTAAATAACGAATAACCCCATAAATAGCCCATATAAAACCCAGAATTACTCCATATTTGATGATATGTTTTTTAGCAGAAATATCGTTGGTTTCCATTGGTTATTGTAATTTATGGTCTGTTATAAGTTTTTCTTTTTGTGCATAATAGCTCCTGCGATTAAGGAAATTATAAATCCTAAAGATAAATGTAAAAGAAGAACAGTAGGAATGTATATATATGGGGAAAGCGCTGTTTCAGGAAACTCCATAACTTTGTGCACTTCCTCAGGAGATATATTTGGGTCTTTTAGAAAAATATTTTCTCTGGAGTCATTGAAACGTTGATTCATCAACCCAGGTTCTATTACATACAATAAAAAAAAGGTCCATATGCAGAATGTCATTCCACCAATTAAGGAAATACTCATACCTATTTTTAAAGCTTTCTTCAATTTCAAAAAACCATTGTTTTTAGATTTGTATTCGTATATTCCACAAATAACTGGAATACTATGTATGAGAAATTCTATACTACCATCCCATATAGAAAGGTTAAAAATATTGCTGGTCATATAACGAACAACATTTAATATAATCCATGCAATACAAATAATTATTCCATATTTGATGATGTATTTTTTAGTGGAAATATTGTTACTTCTCATTATTGATTGTTGCATTATGATTTTTTTTCTCATGATTGCTCCTCCAATCAAGGATATAACAAATCCAAATAATAAGTTTGAAACTAATGATGTCACAGAATTTATATAGTAAGAATTAATTGTTTTCATTGAAACTATGTTTTTTCCAATTTCTTCTTGAGACATATTAGGGTTATTGCCAATCATTCTTTTGTATTGTGCATCAACTATTTGGTTTGTCATTTCGGGTTCTATTATATTCCTGAATAAAATGATATAAACAATAAGTGTTAAAGCGCCAATTATGGCAATAGAAACACCAATTTTTATCGCTTTTCCTAATTCTAAAAAGCCTTTATTTGTTACTTTGTATCTATATATTCCAGAAGTAATTATGCAAATGAGTATCATTAAATCTATCATTCCTTCTATTAGACTTATATAGATTGCATTATCAGTTGTATATAGAATGAAGTTATATATAATGGATATAATTCCAAGAGCTATTCCATATTTGATAATAATATTTTTGCTAGAAATATTGTTACTTCTCATTATTGATTTCTATATAGAAAATGATTGTTTAAATATAATAAAATACTATAAGAGATGAAGGTGGGTAAATGTATTAAAAATATCTCATTGATTTTGTAAGTTAACTTTTAAAAGCTTGAATAAAAAGAATCAAAGAGTTTAAAATTTAGTTTTGTGCTTAGCCAAATATTTTGTCATATTTTTAAACTTAATATTTTCTAAGAAATAAATCTGGTTCTATATATATAATAGATGAAAAGAATATTACTTTTAATTTTTATCATTCACTGTAAACTACTTGCTCAGGAAAGAGGAGTTGATTTTAAAATTCCCGACTCTATTCAATCAAAAACTTATTTTGAGTTGTATGAATTGTTTTTTGATAATTATAAGGAGAATCCAGATAAAGCTCGTCTATATGCCAATAGATACTTAGAGAAAGGGAAAAATGAAAATGAAGATCTTGTAATTGCACACGGCTTCTTTTTAATTTCTCATTTATATGAGGGGAACGAAATATGTCTTAAATATGCAGATAGTATTATTGAATTAACCAAAGGTTTAAAAAACAATGGTCTTCTTACCAGAGGATATTTATTAAAAGGGGATTATTTTTTGAAAAAAGGACAGCTTCAGGAGGCTTGGAACAATTATAAAAAAGCGGACCAGATTATTACAAAAAAATCTAACTCAAGGACGCTTTACAGGTATAATCGATCTATTGGGCGGCTAAAAAGTAGAATAGGAAAACATGAAGAAGCGATAAAGATTTTTCGAGAATGTTATCAATATGCTTCAGAAGAAGAATTGGATAATCGCTTTCAAGATATGCTAGATCTAGCTAATGAATTTAATCAACTAAAAATACTGGACTCTGCTGCTTATTATAATAACCTAGGAATTAGAGGAACATTGGATATTGGAAATACGCATGTATATACTTTGTTTGTTCTTAATTCTGGGATTACTGATTATCATAAGAAAACATATAAGAATGCAATTGATAGTATCTCTAAAACACTACCATATCTAAAAAAAAGTAATGAATTTCAGGGACTAATAACCTCTTATTTTTATTTAGGAAAAGCTTATGCTGGTATTAATTCAAAAGATAAGAGTGCTGATTATTTAATGAAGATGGATTCTGTTGTTCAAATCCAGGAAGATATTATTCCTGAGCTACAAGAAGGATATAAATTACTAATTAATCATTTTAAAGAGCAGGGTGATGTTAAAAAGGAATCATTGTATCTTCAAAGGCAATCTAAAATTTACAGTTTGCAGAGTAATAATACAACAAATGTATTACAGAAAATAATTAACGAGTATACTTTACCTTTAATAGTTTCTAACAAAGATACCAGAATTTCTAAACTAGAAAGTAGTGCTGTTAAATATAGAATAATTATAATTTTAGTGATATTATTACTCATTATTTCGGTTGGGATCATGATTTATCTTCATAACGACCGTAAACGCTATCGAAAAAGTTTTCGTGCTGTTGTTTCATATACTAATAAGGTTGCCGAAGTTCAACCAAAACTTAATACGAAGAAAGAAAATGATCTTAATGACTTAAACATTTCGAAGGAGGTTGTCCAGAAAATCCTTGGGGGGATAAAAGATTTTGAAAGTAGTAAACGATATCTGGATAAAAAATATACGCTTGGTGTGTTAGCCAAAGAATTAAAAACAAATTCAACTTATCTATCAAAAATCATCAATATTTATAAAGAAAAGAATTTTTCTAATTATTTACATGATCTTAGAATCGGATATGCAATTGAGCGATTAAGAGATGATGAGAAATTTAGAAGATACTCTATAAAAGGGATTTCCGAAGAAATGGGATTTAAGACTAGTGAGTCTTTTGCAAAAGCATTTCATAAAAAAACAGGGATTTACCCTTCTTCATTTATAAAGAAACTAAAGAATACTTAGTTTTATAAAAAAGAATTGGATAGTAAAATACTATCCAATTCTTTTTTATAATTCATTAAGCAGTGGTATGACCACAGATATATTCATATATTAATATAAGTCTTGTTTCTTTTGCATGGCTAATCCCGCAAATAAGGAAATGATAAATCCTATAAATAAACTCCAGATTAACGCAAATGCAGAAATCATGTATGGAGTGGTAAGTTTTTTAGTCATTTCCAGGCTTTGATTTAGTTGCTCTTCTGGCATATCAGGAAAACGCTCTATCATTTGCTCACGCTGTACCTCATTCATTTGGTTTACAATATCCGGCTCAATAACGCTCATTAATAGAATCGTCCAAATAACACTTATGATACCACCAATAAGAGCAATACCCAGCCCAATTTTTATGGCTTCACCAAGTTTAAGAAATCCACCGTTAGCAGCTTTATACGCTTTTATCCCGTATACGGTAACACCGACCATAATCGCTAAACCGATAACAGAATGTATCCAGTTTTGCTCAGCATATCCATCCATTACATAGATTACTACTCCCATTAGGACAGAGAGAATTCCCAGGATCACCCCGTAATTGATTATAATTTTCTTGGCAGATGCTTTATCATTTTCCATATATACTATAGTTTTGGTTATTATAAAACATAAGTACACAAATATAGTAAATTGTTACAGGATGCGTAATAAATTTATAGGATTGATGACTAATGTCTACTTCGTGTTTTTAGATATAATAGACATAAGCTTTAGAGTAATAAGTAGATAAAATATGTGTATACATTAAAAAACATCTCTGTTTTTCTGCATAATAGCTCCTCCTATTAAAGAAATAATAAAGCCTAAGAATAAATTCCAGATTAACGAAAAAATTGGCATAACATATGGAGAGCTAATTTTTTCTGCCATTGCAATACTTTGATCGATTTGTTCTCGAGACATGTTATGATTTCGTTTTATCATTTCTTCTCGTTGTATATCAAATATTTGGTTCATCATATCAGGTTCTATGACATTCATTAGTATAACATTCCAAATAATAGAGATTACTCCCCCAATTAAAGCAATACCAATACCTATTTTTAAAGCACCTCCTAATTTTAGAAAACCATTATTAGCCATTTTATAAGCGTTTATTCCGTAAAAAATAATACTAATAAGTATGACTGCACTTATAACTGCAAAAATCCAATTTCTACTTGCAACATTGTCCGTTACGTAAAGAATAAGACCATATATAATAGATATGATTCCTAAAATCAGACCATAATTTAAAATAAATTTTTTAGAGGGAATGGTAGTTTCTTTCATATAAAAAATGTTTTCAGATATCTATGAATCATAATTAGGTAAGCAAATATAATAAAATGGTATTGGTATTGTAAAAATAACACTTTATCGATATAATTCACATTTTTATCGTATATTTACTAAGTTATTACGGTTTTACCGTAGTTGTGATATGGTGTTAGCAGGCGTAAAATAAGGGGATTCGCCAAAAATGACTGTAAAATAGTAATCTGTTGATATCTTGTGTTTTAGGTGGTGATAACCTTATGAATTATTAAATTTTAAACTTTTTTTAGAATTACTTACCCCAATTAGAATTGTATAAAAATATATTAACGAAACTAGTATTTATGAGAAAACTATTACTTTTTACATGTGTAATTTCTTTCCTTACTGTTATTTCTTGTTCCCGCGATGAGGAATCTACACAAGTTTCATTGACAGAGAAAGAAAACCTGGTCAAACAAACCATTATTGAATTTAATAATAGTGCTGTTAAAACTGGAAAATATGAGGCATTTATTAAAGATGTATCTCAAAAATCAACAACAGCACCATTGAGTTCAGTTGAATTGGAGGCTATGGTTCAGGGATTTCTTGGGGCTCAGACTCAGGCATTTTTGGATGTGTATTATCAACTTGTAGCTTTAAATATAACACCAGAAGAGTTTCATGTTATTGCTAGCCAATTTGAGTATTTAAGGTTAAATGTAATAACAAGTTCAAATAAGTCAGATGGATGTTGTGGAACAGGTGGATCTGTCGGTACAGCAGATAAGATTCTTCTTGCTTTGATTGACTTTTTTTGTGGTTGCGAGGCAGAATAATAATTTTATAGTATTCTAACATAGTTAATCGGTGTTTACAAGATCAATTAATTTACAGTTCTTTAATTTGTGAAATAATTTTGCATTTAAAAAAATAGTTGTAAATTTGCACCTCGAAAATAGAAAAGAAATATTACAATGAGAAAAGATATTCACCCAGAAAATTATAGATTAGTTGCTTTTAAAGATATGTCTAACGATGAAGTTTTTTTAACTAAATCTACAGCCAATACTAAAGAAACTTTAGAGGTAGAGGGTGTAGAGTATCCGTTAGTGAAATTAGAAATTTCAAGAACATCACATCCTTTCTATACCGGTAAGTCAAAACTTATCGATACTGCAGGACGTATTGATAAATTCAAAAACAAATATGCTAAATTCAAAAAGTAATTTAGTAGTATACTATAATAAGAAGCCTTTCCAATCCGGAAAGGCTTTTTTTATGCTAATTTAAATCATTCTCAAAAATTCACATTAAATTAGAATCTGGGTTCGACGTAAATTATAATGTTTAAAAAAGCGTCAATTCGAGTGTTTTGTCGTAATGGAATGGAGACAAAATGTACTTCGACAAGCTCAGCAGGACTATCGAGAATAGCTTTTTTGATCCCAAACCCTTGTCATCCTGAGCCCTTCGATAAACTCAGGACAGGCCTGTCGAAGGGTTCGATACACTATGCCCAAAAACGTGATACTCGAATCGACGTGATTTTTTTAGATCGAACTCAAATTATGACAAATTCATTTTATTATTTTAATGAGAATAATGGATAAGAAATTTTCGTCAGTTTGAGACATCAAATAAAATTTTATCCAGTGTTTAAGCTGACGTTTCAAAGCAGAGCTTTGATTATCTTTTTTCACCAGTATAAGATTTGTTTTGCGTTTACAACATCTATGAAGCCTTGGAAAGATTTTAGCACAATAAATCTGGTTTTCAGTGAAACTGAAAAATACCTTACGACATAGCGTAAGCTGTGGGCGAGATGATGTGGTTGAGAGCCTTTTCTTTTGGTTCTGTTTGCTGCCGGGCGAGCAAAGAAATCGTAGATTCATGAACTCAATATTATCAAATAAAAACCTTGTGAACTAAAATGAACAGAAAGCCAAATCAAAGGAAATTAGATGAAATTTATGAGTATATAAGTTTATGAAAAACAAATCATTATGAAATACGTCAATGGTAGTACCAAATCTCTGATTTGATGTATCGAAAACAAGAAAATGTATAACTAAAAAGTACTTCTCGATACTAAATTCTTACAGAGTTTCACCCGCAGTGACATCTCTGCTCTTATAGTATTTATATTATTTTACAAATAAATTCGCCAAACAGCACTATTTTTAATATTAACGTCTTTATTTTTGCAGCCGTATAACTAACTAATTTTTTGAAATCGAAACATGAATTATATTCTTTTTGACGGTGCTTCACGTAATGCGTTATTACCATTTACTTATACACGACCAGTTGCCGAGATTAGGATTGGGATATTAACCATTCGCGAGAAATGGGAGAAATATTTAGGGTATACTACCTCTACAGTAACAGAAGAGTACCTAAGCGAAAAATTTCCTATGGTAGAGTTGGCAGAGAATATAATGATCAATGCTTCTTACTTACCATCAGAAAACTTGGTGACAGCAATCAAAAACCTGAAACCAGAACAGGCCATTTTTTGCGATGACGAACCTATCGCTTTTTACGTCAAAGAGGATCAGGAGGTAGATTTTGAGGCCTATGAAATAATAGCATATGATACTGATGTGTTTACGGTACAGCATACTTGGGATATTTTTTCAAAAAATGAACAAGCGATTGCTGATGATTTTAAGCTACTAACACAGGATAGAGAGAGTCAGCCTATTCCTGAAAGTAATAATATCATCGCACCCGAAAATATTTTTATTGAAGAAGGGGCAACACTCGAATTTATAACACTTAATGCCAGTAAAGGACCAATATACATAGGGAAAGATACCGAAATCATGGAAGGCAGTATGATTAGAGGGCCTTTTGCGCTTTGTGATCGTGCTGTGGTAAAGATGGGAGCAAAGATTTATGGCGGTACTACTATTGGAGTGCATTCTAAAGTAGGAGGAGAGATCAATAATTCTGTACTATTTGGATGCTCTAATAAAGGGCATGACGGATATATGGGGAATTCTGTAATAGGAGAATGGTGTAACCTGGGAGCAGATACGAATACCTCTAATCTTAAAAATAATTATGCCGAAGTTCGTTTATGGAATTATGAAGCAGAAAGTTTTACAAAAACAGGATTGCGATTCTGTGGTTTGATGATGGGAGATCATTCTAAATGTGGTATCAATACCATGTTTAATACAGGAACTGTAGTGGGGGTAAATGCCAATATTTTTGGTACAGGTTTTCCACGTAATTTTGTGCCTAGCTATAGCTGGGGAGGAAGTGCAGGTTTTACCACTTACTTAACCAAAAAAGCTTTTGAAGTGGCTAATGTAGTTATGTCGAGAAGAAAAGTTGAATTCACAAAACAAGAAGAACAGATTCTTGAGCAGATCTTTGAAGATACCAGGCAATGGCGAAAGGGTTATGAAAAGTAATTTTTTTGTGTACTATAAATTTCGATAAAAGAAAACTACGTGTTTTCTGGAGTGTTAGTTTTTAACCGTGGTGTCATGCTGAGCTTGTCGAAGCAAATTATACTAGAAAACCTTTTGATCTAGGTAACATATAAGATAAATACGCCAAACCTTAATTATTTAATAGGTTCTTTCCATACTCGTTTTAGTACCAGGAAATTTTGTGGATTATTAGTGAGTCCTTTTACGTTTTTTTGAGTAAATCGAACTACCTGATCATAATATAGAGGAACGATAGGAGCATTGGCAATAATAATAGAGTCCATTTTTGCATAGTGCTGCTCTCTTATTTTGATATCGGTTATTAAGAAGCTTTCTTCGTATAAGCGATCAAAAGTTTCATTTTTGAAATGAGTATAGTTAGGGCCATGAGGAGTAAAGTTTTTACTATAATATGGCGATAGAAAGTTTTCGGCATCGGGGTAATCTGCAATCCAGCTGGCACGAAAAGATTCTAATTTTCCCTTCCATTTCTTTTGACGTATCGTCGAAGAAGGCATTACATCTACTATGATATTTAATCCAACTTTTTCAAGTTCTCGCTGTATAAATTCGCAAATGCTCTGATAATTTGCATCTGTAGCAATTCGTATGGTTGGATTGTTGTTTCCTGTTTGCTTTTTATAGGTTTCTACTAACTTACGAGCTTTTACAGGGGCATACTCATATCCGGGAATTCTATTAAACCCGGGAATACCCTTTGGGATAAAACCGTGTATTGCAGGGGTTCCTATACCATTCTTTAGATAGGTAATCATTTTTTTCCTGTCGAAACCATGATTGATGGCTTTTCTCAGTAGTTTCGATTGTATTTCCTTTTTGTCTGTATCGAGGTAGAAACCCAGGTATTCAGAATTTAGATAAGAACCTTTGCTAATATTGATACGTTCTCTGTATTTCTCTCTTAATTTTCCGCTAGGGGTTAATAATTCATCTTTATATGAGGCATCTAAACTGTTTAATAAATCGATATTTCCTTTGGCAAACTGTAAAAATTCACTTTGCTTGTCGGGTAAAAAAGTAATGGCTACAGCCTCGAGATAGGGGAGTTGTTTGCCATTTTTGCCCTTTTCAAAATACAATTCATTTTTACGCAAAACGAGCTTGATGTTTTCTTCCCATAATTTAAATTTAAAAGGACCAGTACCAATAGGATTAGCTCTAAACTCACTGCCATAAAATGATACAACCTCTTTAGGAACTACAGAGCAGTATCGCATACTCATTAATCCTAAAAATGCAGGAAAAGGTTTTTTTAGTTTAATTTCAAAAATAGTATCATTAATAGCTGTATAGGCATCTACTGTTTTAAGCACCCAGTTACCGGGAGATGCTACTTTGGGATCAACTAATCTATTAAAACTATACACAAAATCCTCTGCAACAACATATCGAGTGCTGTCCTTGGTTTTAAATTGTTCATGTTTATGAAACTTTACATCATCTCGAAGTATAAAGGTATAGGTAAGGGCGTCTTCAGAAATTTCCCACCTTTTTGCAATATCCGGCTTAATATGTAAAGAATCGTCTAGTTGTATCAAACTATTAAATAACTGATTTGTAGACCAGATATTAGCAACATCCCTCGCAAATGCAGGATCTAATGAACTTATGTTTTCATATTGATTATACCGAAATACCAAATGATCTCTGTTTTCCTGAGAAGAATCTTTACAGGATACGAGAGTAAGTAAAATATAAGCTATTGTTAAATAGCGAATTATGAAAAAATAATGAACACACTTCAATTTTAGTAAACGAATTATTGTTGGTATATTTGCACCCTAAAAATTTATTCTAGAGCGACTCAATATTTTTGAGTTTTGGTATGGGTAAATATAATGAGATTTCTGCCCCTGCGGAAATGACACTTATGTTTTATGAGAAAAAAAGTTGCTTTTTATACTTTGGGTTGTAAACTGAATTTTTCAGAAACCTCTACAATAGCAAGAGATTTTACAAATGAAGGCTTTGATCGTGTAGATTTTTCTGAGAATGCAGATATCTATGTCATTAATACATGTTCTGTTACCGAAAATGCAGATAAAAGATTTAAAACCATAGTGAAACAAGCGCAAAAGGTAAATCCAGATGCTTTTGTAGCTGCTGTGGGATGCTATGCCCAGTTAAAACCAGAAGAACTAGCTTCTGTAGATGGTGTAGATTTGGTTTTGGGAGCTACAGAGAAATTTAAGATTACCGATTATATTAATGACCTCTCTAAGAATGATTTTGGAGAAGTGCATTCTTGCGAAATCGAAGAAGCAGATTTTTATGTGGGTAGTTACTCTATAGGAGATCGTACCCGTGCATTTTTAAAAGTGCAGGACGGGTGTGATTATAAATGTACCTATTGTACAATTCCGCTTGCCAGAGGAATTTCACGAAGTGATACCCTGCAGAATGTATTAAAAAATGCTAAAGAAATTTCTGAAAAAGGAATTAAAGAGATTGTGCTTACCGGAGTTAATATAGGAGATTATGGTAAAGGTGAGTATGGAAATAAGAAACATGAACATACTTTTTTCGAACTCGTACAGGCATTGGATGAGGTTGAAGGTATTGAACGATTACGAATTTCGTCTATAGAACCCAATTTACTTAAAAATGAAACTATAGATTTTGTGTCAGGTTCCAGGACTTTTGTGCCACATTTTCATATCCCTTTACAATCTGGGAATGATGATATATTAAAACTGATGCGCCGCAGATATCTTAGTGATTTATATGTTAATAGGGTACAAAAAATTAAAGAAGTAATGCCTCATGCATGTATTGGAGTAGATGTTATTGTTGGTTTTCCTGGTGAGACCGATGATCATTTCTTAGACACCTATAACTTTTTATCTCGATTAGAGATCTCATATTTACATGTATTTACCTATTCTGAAAGAGATAATACTGTAGCAGCAGCTTTGGATGGTGTGGTTTCTCTGGATGTTAGAAAGAAAAGAAGTAAAATGTTACGAGGATTATCTGTAAAGAAAAGAAGAGCATTTTATGAAAGCCAGTTAGGAACCGAAAGAACAGTGCTGTTTGAGTCTGAAAATAAAGAAGGATATATACATGGTTTTACCGAAAATTATGTGAAAGTAAAAATGCCATGGAATCCATTGTATGTGAATACCTTACATAGGGTGGAATTAAGAGCTATTGATGAAGATGGGATGGTGAGATTTGATTTTATAGCATAAAAATCAAGCGAAGTTCGATATATAACACACAAAAGCCTGCTGTATAGCAGGCTTTTGTGTGTTATACTAGAGTAGTGTACTATATATTTATCCCAACAGGAAGTAAATCTTTATATTTCCTTCGGTTTTTTCGCATAAATTTTGCAATAATAGGGCTAGTGGGTACTAATCTAATATTGCGTTCTTCAATTACATTAAATACTGCAATGATAAAATCTTGTTCGTAACCTTTTTCAAGATGTTCTTCACTCATGATAAGTTTAGTAAGAAATATTTTTCTTTCTTGTAGCGCGTATTCGATCTTTGCTTTTTGACCGTCAATTGTAGTTTCGAATTGTCTTAGAAATTCATTGTCGATAATTTCTAATTCAACAGCACTCATGTTCTCCATATTTTTTAAAATTATGAGGTATTTAATCAAATGTTTATAAGGAGCTAACCTTACTAATCATAACCATCTTGTTAGAGAAGACTTTCTAGATATATGTATCTGAAATAAAGGTTATTAACCTAATAAAAATAAGGTTTTGCCTTGCTTCATCTAACTAAGATTAGTTAGTTCTAAAATTCCCTTTTGCAAAAATTTAACTTAATGTTTCCTTTTTTCTAACAAAGGAATACTATAATTTTGATACGCAAAGATAAGAAAATTAGAGTTTTAAATTTAATACCCACTGTTAAAATACCTATGTCGCAGGAAGTTAGCCATGTTTACTTTGTTCCAGGGATGGCAGCAGATGTTTCGATATTCGAATATATTAAGCTTCCCAAGGATAAATTTGTAACACAAACCCTACCTTGGAAAATCCCAAATAAGAATGAATCTATAGAGGATTATGCTAAACGCATGTGTGAAGAAATTGAGCATAAGAACTGTATTTTGATCGGAGTATCGTTTGGAGGTGTGATGGTGCAAGAGATGAGCAAGTATTTGAGTTTAAAGAAACTTGTCATTATTTCGAGTGTTAAAAGCAGATTCGAATTACCCAAGCGAATTAAGATTGCAAGAAAGACCAGGGCTTATAAATTGTTGCCAACGGCAATAGTTTCTAAAATAGATAATTGGGAAAAATTAGCTTTTGGTGATTTTGCAAAAAAACGTGCAGCGATGTATCAAAAATATTTATCTATAAATGATAAAAGGTATTTGGATTGGGCTATAGAAAATATGGTATGTTGGAATCAGGAAAAAACACCTGATGATCTTATTCATATTCATGGTAATAAAGACATCGTTTTTCCTATCGCAAATATAAAAAATTGTATAACAGTTGATGGGGGAACTCATGTTATGATTGTAAATAGAGCAAGGTGGTTTAATAAAAATTTACCCGAAATAATTAGTGATAACTTACGTTAATCTAACTTTTTACGCTATATTGTACAATAAATTTTATTCCCCAATAAAATCAAAATCTACTTAAGTAATGAAAACAATTAAGAAATTTTTAGTTCTTCTAGGTGTGCTGTTCACCTTCGGAATTTTAGTAAACGCTACACAAGACCATCAGCCAGAAAAGCCACTAGCTCAAGAAATTCTGGAAGAAAAATTAGTAAATGATTATAATGTATATGCTATTGCAATGCCAGATAATCTTAATTTTTCGGGAGAATTAGTTCCTATAGAAAATCCGGATATAAGAGAGCGAATGGATAGAGAATTGTTGGTTAACACCTACTGGCAATCTAATGGTTTACTTCTTTTTAAGAGAGCTAATAAGTATTTCCCTATTATAGAACCGATTCTTAAAGAGCAGGGTGTTCCTGATGATTTTAAATACCTGGCAGTAATAGAAAGTAGTTTAACTCAGGCAGTATCTCCTGCAAGAGCAACAGGTTTTTGGCAGATATTAAAAGGTACAGCTAAAGAATATGGACTAGAGGTAAACGAAAATGTAGATGAGCGTTATCATATTGAAAAATCTACAGAAGTGGCTTGTAGATATCTTAAAAGTGCAAAAGAAAAATTTGGCTCATGGACTTTGGCAGCAGCAGCATATAATGCAGGTAGAGCAGGGGTTAATAGAAGGTTAGAAAAACAAAAGGTGGCTTCGTACTATGATCTTTTGTTAGGAGAAGAGACGGGAAGATATGTGTTTAGAATTGTAGCAGTAAAAGAAATATTGAGCAACCCAAAGAAATATGGTTTTAACTTTAGTGATGAAGATTTGTATACTCATATTCCTACATTTAATGTTCTGGTAGATGAACCTATTACAGATTTTACTGACTTTGCTGAGCAATATGATATCAATTATAAGATTCTAAAACTACATAATCCCTGGCTTAGAGAAGCCCGTTTAAATAATCATTCTGGTAAAGAATATCTTATAAAAATACCAAGAGAAGGATATTATAAAACGACAACAGGGCAATAAAAATTTGAGATTTTTTATTAAGTTAGCGACTTGTTTTAAGGTAGTTTCTACTCATGTTTGAAACTGCTTTTAATAAGAGAATGTTGTGTAGTTACACGTTCTTAGTTACCAGGTGATTACTAAAATTTAAATGTGTGAATACTTCAGTACTTATTTCGTTAATCTTAATTGGGTTATTAGCCGGGTTTTTTAGTGGTACATTGGGGATAGGAGGAAGTGTGATTATGATTCCCCTTTTGATTTTGTGGGTAAATTTTTCTCAACACGAAGCACAAGGAACCAGTCTTGCCGTATTGGCAGTTCCTGTAACCTTATTAGCGGCATATAATTATTACCAGGAAGGGTTTGTAAATTGGAAATATGCAATTATAATAGCCGTAACCTTTATTATTGGAGGATATTTGGGAAGCAAACTGGCAATTTCTATAAACCAGGCATTACTAAAAAAAATCTTTGGAGGTGTATTATTACTAGTAGCCTTAAAAATGATAATGGGTAAATAGATAGTTATTAATTATCTTTTTTGTTACTTATAGAATCTCGCTCTCGCTTATATCTTTCGTATTCTTCGTCAATATTTCGTTCCTCATCTGTACGTCCGTCTTCATTTTCTTTTGCCTCAGCTTCAGCATTATTTATTTCAGTATTTAAATCCAGATCAGCAATTAAAAGAGAAACGCCTTTAGATAACGAATTAAAGTGAATGTTGTATGAGTTACTTAGTGTTTCACTAGAGTGATGAGTAACAATTTTTCTAATATCTAATATTTTTTTATTTCCATCCATAAAATACATCATAGGAAAACCTAATGCATGCTTTAGTTTATTGATAATATATGAATCTTGATTGGTCTTTTCATCAATATGAACTAAATGAATGTTACTATTGTATTCTTTTACTTTTTCTTTTAATTTCTCTTTATTATCCCAGAAGAGTACTACAAAATCAATCTGATCATGAAATCTATCGGCTAAATCATTTAGTGCAGGAATTTCTCCAACACCAGGAACACACCAGGAAGCATATGTAATAAGAAAAATTGGTTTTTCGTAATCTCTTAAAAGAATAGGGTCTCCTTTTAGTGGATATACATTAAAGTTATCCATATAGGTTCCGCTAAGGTGGTTGGTTACCAGGGAGTCAAATAAGAATTCTGCATGTTCTAGATCTTTATCTTTATATGCAAGATCAATTTTTTGGTTATATTTTACGATATGTGCCGAAATAGCAACCGAAAATGGTATTTGTCTTTCTTCTTGAGCAAAGGAATTGCTAAAATATAAAGAGAGTATTCCTAATACTAATAATTTCTTCATTATAAATAGATTACGGTAGCTAATGTAATATAATGCCATCAAAAAAAACATTTTTTAGGTGTAAAACTTTTGATGTTCACTTAATTAAAAAACGTTCTAAAGATTGTATTAAACTATCATTAAACGTAATTTTCTATACAATTAGTATGCCTAAATTTTCTTCATTTGCTGTTTCATCATAGTGATCTGATCCTTAAGCATATTGTGTTTATCTAATTTTTTGGCTTCTGTAAGCAACATTTGAGCTTCTCTTTTACGACGTTTTGTCATTGCAATACCCGCAAGATTTAATTTTGCCACGGCAAGATCTTGATTCATCGATAACCCCAGTTTTATTGCCTTTTTAAGGTGTTTTTCGGCTTGTGTGATGTTGGTCTGAGATAGCATAATACCAAGAAGATAATTGTAATATCCTTGTTGTTTTGTGGTAAGAGCGCTTTCTGGGTTTTTGATTTTGTCTAACCATTTTCTGGCACCATCAAAATCTTGTTTACGTAACCTTAAGAAAGCCAGGAGGATTAATTCGTTTTTAAAATATAAAAAGACGAAAATTGCAGCTAATAAAATAAGCATAATTCCATTACCTACATATCCTTCTACTATCTGCCATATTGCTACTCCGGTAACGATTGCTGCGATTACTAATTTTATATTTTTATTGTACATTTTTGACCTTATTTTATTGTTTTGTAGTTATTTTTAAATTTTATTGATGTCGGTATTTTGGTATCTGGCATAGTAGAGATTAATGTATTTCCATTACATATACCTTCTGAGCTTCCTTCTAGCATAAGCCCCGTTTTGTTGTTAACTGTGATCCTTGCTTTTTGAGAACCCGATACTATTATAGTAGCGCTGGCATTCGTATTTTCCATTTCTATTTCTGATGTACCTGCAATTGTAGCACTCTCATCCATAATTGAAGCAATATTCCATTTATTTTTGCTTTTCATTTTACCGGTATACTCATTTTCCCAATTATCACCCACAGTAGCATTATTATCACCATAGATATACGTCATTTGCTCAAAATTACCTAATAATTGGTTGTCTCCCCATTGTTGATCCAAACTAATGCGAACTTGTTTTATAGTGTTAGGATCTGTGATACCAGCGTTTTTAATCATATTATCGATAAGGACTTCTGTTCCTTCTAAGGCATTAATTTTACCATTTTTTTGCATTACCATGGTAACAGGAGAATTGATAAGTCCTTGAAAAATACGCCCTTGTACATCTGTAGAATCTGGCGTTATAGAAGTATCCATATCCATAAGAACCCCTAGAGAAGGAGAACTTGTTTTCATTTTTAATGTTTGATATTTCATTTCTATATAAAACAAGCTGTTTTCTACTTTTGTCACTATAAAAGACATCTCTGCACTAATATCATTTGTAATTATTTGTTGCCCTCCAGAAATATCTTGCGTAATTATTTGTTCAGAATCCTGACGAATTGCAAAAGAATCTCCAACATTAAGATTATATTGCAAAGTAGTTTGCGAAAAACCAGTAATCGACAGTATTGATACTAGTATAAAAAGGATTGGTTTTTTCATAAAAACAGGATTGCGATTTTCTTGTGCAAAGAAACTAATTTTTTTGGATAAAAAATATTTGATATTTACGTTTGTCAAAGTAAAAACTCTTTGTATATTTGCCCGCAGTTTTGGGAAGAAATTCTCAGAAAAGATCGAATTAGATATTTCAAGAAGATTTATAAAGATATATAGCAATGAAAAGAACGTTTCAACCATCGAAGAGAAAGAGAAAAAACAAACACGGTTTCAGAGAGCGTATGGCTTCTGCAAATGGTAGAAAGGTGTTGGCTCGTAGAAGAGCAAAAGGAAGAAAGAAGATATCTGTTTCGTCTGAACTAAGACATAAGCACTAATGATAACGTTCATTAAAAATATTGAAGGTGTTACTTTATAGGTAACGCCTTTTTTTATATCTAATACATAATTTTATAGAAAAAGCAATACCGTTATTACATGCCAAAAAGAGAAAAACTAAAGAGTATACTTATTATAGGATCGGGACCAATTGTTATTGGTCAAGCGTGTGAGTTTGATTATTCTGGTACACAAGCCCTACGTTCTTTAAGAGAAGATGGGATAGAAACGATTCTGATCAATTCGAATCCAGCTACAATTATGACAGATCCTTCTATGGCTGATCATATATACCTTAAACCATTAAATACAAAATCAATAATAGGGATTTTAAAAGAACACCCTCAGATTGATGCTGTACTACCCACAATGGGAGGACAAACTGCTCTTAACCTTTGTATAGAAGCAGATGAAAAAGGAATATGGAAAGATTTTGATGTAGAGATCATAGGAGTAGATATTGATGCTATAAATATTACTGAAGATAGAGAGCAATTTAGAGAACTAATGCTTTCTATTGGGATTCCGATGGCTCCTCAGGCAACTGCCAATTCTTATTTAAAAGGAAAAGAGATCGCCCAGGAATTTGGATTTCCTCTTGTTATTAGAGCATCATATACACTTGGTGGTGCAGGGGCATCTTTTGTTTATAAAGAAGAAGACTTTGATACGTTACTTACTCGTGGGCTAGAAGTTTCTCCGATTCACGAGGTGATGATCGATAAAGCTCTGATCGGGTGGAAAGAATATGAATTAGAATTGTTAAGAGATAATAATGATAATGTAGTTATTATTTGTACAATAGAGAATATGGACCCTATGGGAATCCATACCGGAGATTCGATTACGGTTGCTCCGGCAATGACGTTAAGTGATAAAACTTTTCAGCGTATGCGTGATATGGCAATCCATATGATGCGTAGTATTGGGGATTTTGCAGGAGGATGTAATGTACAGTTCGCGGTAAGTCCCGATGAAAAAGAAGATATTATTGCTATCGAGATTAACCCTAGAGTTTCTCGTTCTTCTGCATTAGCATCAAAAGCAACAGGGTATCCGATTGCCAAAATAGCAGCAAAACTGGCTATTGGATATAACCTGGATGAATTAGATAACCAGATTACCAAATCTACTTCTGCTTTATTCGAACCTACATTAGATTATGTAATTGTAAAAATACCACGATGGAATTTTGATAAGTTCGAAGGGTCTGATCGTACATTAGGACTTCAGATGAAATCTGTTGGAGAAGTAATGGCAATCGGTAGATCGTTTCAGGAAGCATTGCATAAAGCAACTCAGTCTTTAGAAATTAAAAGAAACGGACTTGGTGCCGATGGAAAAGGGTATAAAGACTATGATCAAATTATAGATAAACTTACCTATGCCAGCTGGGATCGTGTATTTGTAATCTATGATGCTATCCAAATGGGAATCCCATTAAGCAGAATACACGAAATCACAAAAATAGATATGTGGTTCCTAAAACAATATGAGGAATTATATAATCTTGAAAAAGAAATTTCAACATATACCATTCAATCCCTTACCAAAGAATTAATACTAGAAGCAAAACAAAAAGGTTTTGCAGATAGACAGATAGCTCATATGGTAGGGTGTTATGAAAGTGAAGTATACAATAAGAGAGATGAATTAGGGATAAAAAGAGTGTATAAATTAGTAGACACATGTGCTGCGGAATTTAAAGCTAAAACCCCTTATTTTTATTCTACTTTTGAAGCAGAAATAGAAACACCAGAAGGAGAAATATCGGTTTCTAATGAGAGTGTCGTTAGTGATAAAAAGAAAATTGTTGTTTTAGGTTCGGGGCCCAACAGGATCGGACAAGGGATAGAATTTGATTATTGTTGTGTGCATGGTGTTTTGGCATCTGCAGAGTGTGGATATGAAACGATAATGATCAATTGTAATCCAGAAACTGTATCTACCGATTTTGATACTGCCGACAAACTATATTTTGAACCTGTATTTTGGGAACATATTTATGATATTATCAGACATGAGAAACCCGAAGGAGTAATTGTTCAACTTGGTGGTCAAACAGCATTAAAACTTGCTGAAAAATTAGATCGCTACGGAATTAAGATTATAGGAACAAGTTACCAATCACTTGACCTTGCTGAAGATAGAGGGCATTTCTCTAAATTATTACAGGAAAACAATATTCCATATCCCGAGTTTGATATTGCAGAAACTGCAGATCAAGCACTTGAAGTGGCAGATCGTTTGGATTTTCCAATTTTGGTGAGACCATCTTATGTATTAGGAGGGCAAGGAATGAAGATCGTAATCAATAAGCAGGAATTAGAAGAGCATGTTGTCGACTTGTTACGCAAAATCCCTAATAATAAATTACTATTAGACCACTATCTGGATGGTGCGATCGAAGCAGAAGCAGATGCAATATGTGATGGTGAAAATGTATACATCATAGGAATTATGGAGCATATAGAGCCGTGTGGAATTCACTCAGGAGATTCTAATGCTACTTTACCTCCATTTAATTTGGGAGAATTTGTAATGCAACAGATTAAAGATCATACACATAAGATTGCTCTGGCTTTAAATACTGTGGGATTAATAAATATTCAGTTTGCTATCAAAGATGATACAGTATATATCATTGAAGCAAATCCAAGAGCTTCGAGAACAGTACCTTTTATTGCTAAAGCATACGGAGAACCTTACGTAAATTATGCAACCAAAGTGATGCTGGGAGAAAAGAAAGTGACAGATTTTGATTTTAAACCCCACTTAGATGGATATGCCATTAAGCAACCCGTATTCTCTTTCAATAAATTCCCTAATGTTAATAAGAAATTAGGCCCAGAAATGAAAAGTACAGGAGAGAGTATTTTGTTTATTGATGATCTTAAAGATGACCAATTTTATGATCTATATTCGAGACGTAAAATGTATTTGAGTAAATAGTATTTTATATATAGAATTTATAAAAAACCAGATTGTATATCTACAATCTGGTTTTTTTTGATTTGTCATATACATTAAAACTGTAGAGTCGTATACATTCGGGCCTATTTCTTAGTCTGGTTTTGTGTTTTACTTTTTTTATTCATGTTCCTTGGTCTAGATAACATCGCGCAAATAAAACTTTTATAGTATGAAAAATTTAGATTTCAAAAAAATAGAAAAGCAAGAATTACATTCTATTATGGGGGAACAAGAAGAAGGAGTAGAGGGTTTATAGATGAAAATTCTGAAGAGATTGATTTTTGGTGATATAATTATTGTTATAGCTTTTTTATTAAATACATCTACCAACCAAATTCTAATAAATGAATATGAATTTTGAAATGTATGATTTTGTTGTTTTATAAGTATCTGGATTGTGTAAAAAGTAATTTTTTTGTTAGAATTTTGGAAAAAACGCACATTTTGATCTAAAAAACATAGGTTTTTTGATAAGAATATTATAGAAATATTACCAATCACTACCGAATAAGATTCGTAGATTTGTTAATTTAAAGTTAATTATGTGTTAAATAGAGTTAAACTATCTTTAATTCCTTTAAGTTTTTGATGTCGTTTTTCTGTTGAAATTTCCCCAAAATTAGCCATGCCTATTTTTAGTTTAACCCCTTGATTTTCAATAATGCAACAGTGTTGCATTATTGAAAATCAAGGGGTTGTTTGTTCAGTTTAAAATTAGGTAAATGAAATGTAACTGTTTGTTTATTACGTGTTTGCCGTATTTGTTTATTTGAATTTATCTCTACTTTTGAACAACAAATTTTAATGAGAGCTCAACTTTTAATTTAAACTTAGAATCAAACGTTTAACACAAAAATTCAAACAATAATGAAAACTCAACTGAGAATTTTAAGTATGCTTACAGTCTTTTCTTTCGTCTTTTATAGTTGCGAAAAAGACGTCGATGGGGTTACCGATATAGAAACGGGAATAGAGACTACAGAAGCTGCAGGAGCAGAACAGGCAGTACCTGGGGAATATATCGTAATTTATAAAGAAGATAAATCTCTATTTGGTAAAAGTGCTGGTATGAAAGCTAAATCGCAGCAAACGTTATCCAAATATGCGATAGCAGAGAATAATATAAAGCAAGTCTACAGCAATGCTATCCAAGGTTTTTCAGTGAAAAACTTATCAGTAAAACAAGCTGATATGCTGAAAAATGATCCTGAAATTGCATATATACAGCCTAATTACATTAGAAAACTAAATGTTGAAATGGGAACACCAGTTAAAACCCTTCCTGCAACCGTAGAAAATAAAGCAGCAAACAAAGGTTCTTGGTTGCCTAGCGGAGACTTTTTACCATGGGGTATAAATAGAGTAGGTAGAGCAAATGGTAGTGGTAGAACTTGCTGGATTATTGATAGTGGGATTGCACCTCATAGTGATTTAAACATTGATACTAACCGAAGTAGAAGTTTTGTTGGTGGATCATGGCAAGATCAAAACGGACATGGTACTCATGTAGCCGGTACTGTTGCTGCAAAAAATAATGGTTCGGGAGTTATCGGTGTGGCTTATGGCGCTACAGTAGTTTCTGTAAGAGTTTTGGATGCTCGAGGTTTTGGTAGTGATGCAGCTATACTTGGAGGTATCGATTATGTTGCCAGAAATGCACGTAATGGGGACACCTGGAATTATAGTGTAGGGTATAGAAATCGTCAAACTAATGTAGCTATAGATAATGCATTTAGAAATCTTGAAAGAACAACTTACGGAGCTATGGCTGCGGGTAATAGTAATGATGATACACAGTATTATTCACCACAAAGATTACGAACTAGAAACTCTTGGAATGTTGGTAATATGACCAGAAATGATGGTCCTGCAGGAACTTCTAATTACGGAAGAAGTGTAGATCGTTGGGCTCCAGGTACGCAAGTATGGTCTACGTGGTTAAACGGACAATTTAATAGAATCTCTGGTACTTCTATGGCGTCACCACACGTGGCAGGAATATTATTACTAAGAGGTAACAGTACAGGAACAGATGGTTCTGTAAGTAAAGGTGGCCACTCGGCTCCTATAGCTACCACAAATTAATATACGGTAGTTTCATATTTTGAGTATGTATTAGAGAGGCTGGGTGATTCCAGCCTCTTTTTTTTTATTTTAAGTAAAATTATGATGTTACTTTTCTAAAAAACCATCAGCTTCCCAATCTAATATAATATCTATTGTTGCTTGTGGTAACCTGCCTTCTGGAGGCATTACATTAGCTCCTGTTGATTTAACTAAAAGAACAAGATCTCTATTTACTCCAACTATAGTTTCAGTATAATTTCGCATAGGAAAAGGAGCTCCGTTTTGAGCAGGAACGGTATGGCAACGTACACATTGAGCATCTATAATAGTCTTTACATCTGCATCGTATGTTGTTATTTTATTTGGGTTAGGGTTTGTATCGGGATCCGGATCCGGATTAGGTTGTGGGCTATCATCACCACTGCTACAGTTAAAACAAAGTAAGGCAATAAGCAGTAATGAAATTTTTTTAAATATACTTTCCATAACACGGGGTTTTTGTATGAAATATACAAAGATTTTACTAATAGATCGTATGGTGTAATGATCTTGACTTAATTATAAGTCGATCTTTACGTTATATTGGTCAAGGATTTCGAGATGGGATTCGAGCTCAAATTCTGAATCTTTAAAACGATTACGTCTTGTAACCGCATCTTCTTTACGTATAATACTTCTTACAAATCGACGTATCGCAGTTTTATTTTCTAAAATCAACCCTGGTATAGATACACTTTTACCTTTGTCGTTTTTAGCTACCATAGTAAAGTAACTCGAATTACAATGTTTTACTTTACCGGTTTGTATGTTTTCTGCCTCGACTCGTACTCCAACAACCATAGAAGTATTGCCTACATGATTTACTGATGCTTTAAGCGTTACAAGTTCGCCAACTTCGATAGGTTTTAAAAAATCTACTTTATCGACACTAGCAGTAACACAATAGGTTTCTGAGTGTTTAGAAGCACATGCAAAAGCAATTTGATCCATCAAAGACAAGATATAACCACCATGTATTTTTCCACTAAAATTAGAATGAGAGGGAAGCATGAGTTCTGAAATAATTACTCTGGATTCGGTATTGGTTTTGTACTTTTTCATTCTATTATTCATTTAGTTGATAATGTATGATATGCTACTTATTTCTAAAGTGAGGGGAGTCCTCCTCAATAACATCGATCACAAAATACTTTGTATCTCCAAGCCAGGAAACTTTTGCAAAACGCTCCTTATATTTTAGTTTTACATATCTACCCTGAAATTTTTCGAGCTTCTTAATGATATCTTCTTTTTGGCTTTCAACAGAAAAACTAAAAATTTGTGCTCCAGAGATCCCCTGACTAATTTCGCCTTCCCAGGTTTTAAAAACCACGCCTTTATTACTAAATTTTATGAGTTCACCACTTCGGGTTCCTTCACTATAAGATGCATAATATATAAATGCATACCATGCAGCAAAAAGCGCTAAAATTACAATAATGAGTATTGCGAGTATTTTTTTCATATTTAGAATGCATTATATACTTTGGTCATAAATTCATCGATCTGATTGGGTTCGAGCCATCGCGTAACTACAACCAGGTTTTGTTTTTGGTCAATCACAATAAAATTACCACCAAAGCCTGCGGCGTAGTACAAATGTTCTGGTAATCCTTCCCAATGCCTGGATCCTTTTTGGTTAAGCCACCACATAAAACCATAGTTAGGGTTGGCCTGCGAGGGTTTGATCGCTTCTTTGATCCACTCTTCAGATAATAATTGTGTTCCGTTCCAGTTTCCGTTGTTAAGAAAAAGCAATCCGAATCGGGCATGATCTAATGTATTGATAAATAATCCACCACCAGAATGACCACCTCCGCTAACAGATTGCATATTGATACCATCAACAGCAACCCAGGAATTATCATACCCATACCACCTCCATGTGGTTGATGCACCGATAGGGTTCATTATTTTTTCTTTTAATACCTGTGGTAATGGAGTTCTCCATACATGCAATAAGGAATATGCCAATACGTTAACGCGAACATCGTTGTACTCAAAGACAGTTCCGGGTTCGTTGAACTTTCTAAATTTCCACTCATCGATACCACCCTTTCTTGGGGGGCGATCTGCCCAGTCATATCCACCCCATAGCTGTCCTGACCAATCTGAGGACTGTGTAAGTAAGTGTCTCCAGGTAATTTTCTTGTTATGCTTTCCATCAAAGGTATGATCCCATATGGTAGTATAGGTGTGATCATCAACAGAATGTATTAATTTATTATCTATAGCTAACCCAGCCATAGTAGATAAATAACTTTTGGTAACACTAAATGTCATATCCACCCTGTCTACATCTCCCCATTTTGATATAATGTATCCGTCTTTAATGATAAGACCAGCAGGACCGCCTCTTTTTTTGGTAGGTCCCAGGATTTTGTGATATGGCTCTCGCTCAAAACCTTTTACAATAGCTTCGCGTAGATCTTTTGATCCCGAATATTCATGATCCTGGGCAAACTGCAATGCTTCCTGAAGCTTTTGCGCATTTACTTTAAATTCGGTTGGATTTTTTTCCTCCCAGTTTCCTCTTTCAGGAAAATAAGCCTGTTGCGCAGTAGCACTATGAAAAACGTTTCCGAAAAGAACTACAAAGAAATATATTCTTATAAATATAAATTTCATGTGTTTACATTTTTTAATTATTTATAAATGCCAGTTTCAATCTTTTAGGGTTGAACAAAGTACTTTATTGTTTTTTTAATCAATAAGAAAAAGCCAATAACAAAAAGAATTGACCCTAAAAAAGAAAAACCTTGTATAACATATATATAGGTTAGATAAGTATCTGTTCCTAATGTGCTAATATAGGTAGTCCCCACAGTATTCGAAATCCCGCACAATAAAGATATAATACTACCTGTAGTTAATAATATCCCTTCTGTTTTTGATCCCACTTTAATTATATAATAGATGCATAGTATGGTTATAACCAGTTGAGGTATTGAGGTTATAATGCCTAAAAAAATGTACTTAATGATTTCTGTAATACTTAGCTCCATAATTGTTTTTATTCAGAAACCTTATTTTTAATAATTTTCTGGATCATCATATAGAAACCAATTAAGAAAAGTATGGATCCAACGAATGAAATAGTATTTATTCCAGAGTTGATAATAAGGTATACGTCAAACCCCCATGAATCTACAAACCTATAGATAAATTGATGTAAAATTGCTACAATAAGGATTAGGATGTTACCGATAAGTATAAGGACTCCTTCTTTTGTTGTTCCTTTTTTGCTTATATAATAAATCGTAAGTATTATAAATAACAGGATGGGTAGAATGTAAAACAGTCCCCCAATGATCCTATGTATGATTTCTGATACGTTAGAACTTGATACCATAATTATTGATCTATGTTTTGTAGATTATTCATTTTCTTCGGTAGCTCTTTTAATCACAGCTTCGGGTAATGATTTCTTAGCCTTAGCCCCCATTTTTTTGAGTTTTTCAACACTTGTAATCAGATTTCCTTTACCTTCTACCAGTTTGTTCATTGCAGCAGAATAATCTTTTTTGGCATCATCTATCTTTTTGCCTACACCGGTAAGATCTTTTACTAGCCCTTCAAACTTATCATATAAAGCTCCAGCCTGTCGTGCAATTTCAATAGCGTTACGTTGTTGTTTTTCATTATTCCACATGGTATCAATCGTGCGTAGGGTGGCCAAAAGAGTAGAAGGAGTAACAATCACTATATTTTTCTCGAAAGCCTGATTGTATAATTTATTGTCCTGATTAATTGCTATTGCGAAAGCAGGCTCTATAGGAACAAACATTAAAATAAAATCGGGTGATTCGATATCATACAAATCTTGATAGTTTTTTTCTGAAAGCTGATCTACATGACGTTTTAATGACGTAATGTGTTCTTTGAGATGAGTAGCTCTTAACTCTTCATTTTCTTCATTGATATAACGCTCGTATGCGGTAAGTGTCACCTTAGCGTCAATAATCATTTTTTTATTGTCTGGTAGATAAATCACTACATCGGGCATCACTCGTTGTCCATTATCCAGTGTAAAACTTTGTTGCACAAAATACTCTCTATCTTTCTCTAATCCAGATTTTTCTAATACACGTTCTAATACTAATTCTCCCCAATTACCTTGCATTTTGCTATCGCCTTTAAGTGCCTTGGTGAGATTGGTCGCCTCCTTACTCATCTGTTCATTAAGGTCTTTAAGGCCCACTATTTGCTGGCGCAGCGCAGCGTGATAATCAATACTTTCTTTATGAGTTTGTTCTACTTTTTTCTCAAAAGTATTGATCTTTTCCTGTAATGGATTCAGGATGTTTTTAATATTCTCTTTGTTCTGTTCGGTAAATTTATTAGACTTCTCTTCAAGGATTTTATTGGCAAGGTTCTCAAATTCTTTGGTGAATTTTTCTTGAAGTTTTTCTACTTCTTCTTTTTGTGACGCATTTTTAAGTTGAAGATTTTGATATTCTGCATTACGACGTGTAAGCTCTGTATTGAGAAAATCTTTTTCTCTACGAATCTCTTCACGTTCTTTAGTCAATTCAGAAAGTTGTCTTTCGGTATTGTTTTTAAGCTCATCGAATTGAGATTGAAGCAAGTTTGCTCTTTCATTGGCAGCACTTTTTTCACTATTGTGTTGTAATGAAACTACATATTTACCAATAAAAAAACCTACAATAATTGATATGATGATTACCCCAACGGCAATGATAATCGGTGTGTATTCTAACATGTAATCTTTTGTTTACTCAAAGATAAAGATAAGCAATGAAAATTTGGATGAAGTACCCGAAGTTTTAATATTTATGATGTTACGATTCTTTTAATTTATTTCTTTCCCGAACAGGTAATTTTTTGACTACCAAATTATAAGAGTCGTCTATCCATTGTTTAATTAGAGTATCTGGGATAGAGTAATCCATTATTATTTTATTCCAATGTTTTTTACTCATGTATGATGGAGGTGCTACGGCGGTATAAGTTTCTCTAAGGATATCAACACGATCAGGATTACATTTTACACTTATAGCCTTAAAAGATGATATATCTGTAGCGGTAAACATTTTTCCTAATACCTTAAAAACTAAAACATCAGGAAGTCTTCCGAAAGGAAAAGATTCGGTTACTCCTTTTTTGCTAATACAGTGTTCCCGGTATTCTTCTATGTTCATCACTAAGTTATTTTTTGCTCTGGTTTAGTGAAGTTACAAAATGTAATTAAAGAAAAGGAATAATAAACTAAAAAGCCAGCCTTTCATAGGTATAGAAAGGCTGGCTTTTTTATGAATTGAGATTCTAGTTTTGTATTTTAATGTCTAGTTTAATGAAATCTCCTGTTCCGTCAGTACCAGAAATCTCTACTACTTTTATAAGTCCTTTATTCCCGTAATTATCGACAAAATCAATAATATTGTTAACAGCTAAATTATTAATTCTTTGATTTGCTGGTTGAACAACAAAATCTAAATCACTTCTATTACTTATTGCTTCGAATTCTGTTACGGTTTTAGAGGATAGTCCAAAATATGCTTTGTTTAATTCATCAGCAGTAACACCTCCAATGGTTGGTACATCTATGATATTTGTTGGATAATTGTTAGAAGAAGCCAAAGATGCTTTTCCTGTTAATCCATAATAATATCCAAAATCCCATAAAGCTGCAAATTCTTCTCCTTGGTTTATTTTATATACCGTTTCATTGAATAAAGAAATAAATGTTTCAGAAGATCCGTCTGCCAGAGGAGCAGACAGTATAGTTTGTGTAAAAGATTTAATACCAGAACCACTATTTGTACCTAAACCATACTTCACAGTTATTGTTCCTAGAACATTATCTCCTAATGCATTTCTTTTTGTAATATCTCTAAAATCACCTCTTCCTGTAGTTGCCCAGAATTTATATACAATAGTACCATTGGCCATACTTGGCGTTGGTAGATCGATTTTAAATTCGAAATCTTTTTTGTCTCCACCTACAAGATCTAAAGATCCATCAGGTTTTTCATCAACTTCTTGTGATGTAAATACATATGGCTCTTCGCCTACACCATTGATATTTTGAGTAATATATAATCTTCTCATCGATTTGGTAGTAGAAGAAAATTTTACTTTTGATTTTATACTTGTATTGGTAGCGCCTCCAGTAACATTAACAGTGCGATTATCACCAACACCAGATTCTGATACGATAAGTTCTGCATCAAATATTTCACCATCAGTAGGGATAAGATCGTCATTATCATCTGAGCTACAACTAAATGTAAAAGTTGCGATGATTAATAAAGTTACAATTGATTTGAGTTTTAACATGGTATTCATATAGGTTTAATTTATTATTCTGGGTAAAATTATAGCTTTCTATACTAATTGTAGGGTGTTAGTAACTTCAAATTTTTACAGTTTTCCCATGATAAGCAGATTTATTCGATAAAGTGTAATTAAATCCGGATTATGCATTAGAAAATTTATTACGCCTTGAAACTACTTCAAAATATACCGTTGCACTACATTTTTCAGTTTAACCATAGCCCTTCGATAAACTCAAGGTAAACTGCTATGCTAAAACTAAGAAAATGTTATATTTTAAGATCCTTTCAAGTCTCATAACGAAGTTCTAATGCATAATCTGGGTTAAAAGCAAAAAGAGGTAGGAGAGCAGAGGTGCTTTACAAGAATTTAACTTCTTACTTTATATCTCCCGGATTTAGAATCAAAAAGAATCAGGTCTTCGGGGAAAAGAGATGAAAAAGCTCGACATTGTACTAATTCCTTAGGTCTTCCGAATTCGAAACCATCTTGATTCATTACAATCATTTTATCACATAATTGTATCGCAAAATCGATTTCATGAGTTGAAAAAAGAATAGTTTTTCTGGTCTCAAAAGCTAAACGCTTGAGTAATTTTAATATATACGCCTTATGATAGACATCTAAGTGAGTGGTGGGTTCATCCAGCATAATAAAAGGAGTATCTTGGGCAATAGCACGGGCGATAAGTACTTTTTGTAACTGCCCGTCACTAAGTTCAAAACACCTTTTGGCGACCAAATCACCAATATGTGTTACTTCGATTGCTTTTCGTATTTGCTCTATATCTTCTTCTGCCATTTTTCCTACCCAGTTTGTATAAGGTTGTCTACCCAGGGCCACTAATTCCTGTACTGTTAGGTTTTTTGAAGCAATTTGTTCTGTTAATACAATACTTAACTGCGAAGCCAGTTCGACAGATTTGTAGGATTGAAGTTCTATATCAGATAACATGACTTTACCATGTAGAGCAGGTTGTACACGGGATAGAGTGCGTAGTAAGGTAGATTTACCGATACCATTGGCACCTACCAATCCTACTAGTTCTCCTTCGTGCAATTTTAGATTGATATCTGCTGCAATAACATTAAGTTCCTTTTTGGTGCGATAACCAATAGAGAGATCTTCTGTTTTAAGAACGATATTTAGGGCTTCACGATTAATAGGTTTAAGGTTTTAGGATTCAAAGTTTTCTATATCAAATATAAAGAATAGAATTTTAAACAATTTTTCTATACTTTTTCTTTCTGATAAACGAAAATAAAAAACCAAAAATGGCAAGGATAAATAAAGGAACCAATATATTGATAACTTGCCATAGCGTTTTACTGGCAACAACTTTTTCTACATTCAGAAATGAAATTTTGACTTCTTTACTTCTAATTTCGATAAGACCAGAATCATCTAACAAGTAATTTACTGCGTTTAACAGAAACTCTTTATTTCCATATTTTAAATTCATGGTAGGATCAAAACCTAACTCTATTGGTTGTCCTTTTCTCGTTTGGTTTTTAATAATATCACCATCGGCAATAACGATCATTTTTGTAGAAACACTCTTATCTTTGTGATCTTGTATTTTATATGGCTTTATTCGATCTTTATAGGTAGATTTAAAACTTCCCTCGAGTAAAACCGCTAGGTTTTGAGGTCCTTCGTTATAGCTAGCAATATCTGGTTTTTTTCTAATAATATTTTCTAATCGTATTTCTTTGGGTACCCCTTCTATTTTAGATTTATCAGAACTTTTAAGTAGAATCGTCTTTTTTATACCATTTTTTAGGGTGTCAATCTGGTTCGAAAACTCGAATTTTACAGATTCTGTGTTTTTAATAATAGGGTGGTTGCCAGTACTTTTGGTTAATGATCCGTAAAACCAGGGATATGGAGTAAATTGAGTCTTGCTACCTTGTCCAGAAGCTAATACCAGTGGTGCAGAATATAAATCGTTTACCAAGACGGGATTAACTCTTAGTCCGTAAGAAAATAAAGCGTCCCCTAATCTTAGATCCTGCATAATCGCAACAGAGGATCCTTCGGGATTCATTAAACTATCGATTTCCATAGCTACAGATTCTAATAACCACAATGACTTTCCTCCATTCATTACAAATTGATCCAATACATATTTTTCTTTTTCAGAAAAAGCTTTTGTAGGTTTAGCATTGATAATCATATCAAATTTTTGCAACTCGTTTAATGTCTTTGTGGGATTGCTCGATACCGAATCCAGAGTAAATGCTCCAACAAAATAGTAATCTTGCAAGGTTTTGATAAAATCGGCAATTTTAATATCGGGTAATTGCCCATTTCCTTTAAGCACGGCAATTTTATGTTTTTTAGGATGTAGTAACTTGGTTAACCCATCTGCAAAAGCATATTCTAATTGTTGAATAGAACTATTTACTCGTTCTTCGGAAGTAGCTCCAATAGTATTTTTGATTAAAGAAATCTTTACGCTTCGGTTTTGATAGCTTAGAATAGCCCAGGGAACTAAGGTTTCGGTTTCGGTTTTTCCGTTTTGCTGTACGCTAACCTCCATTGGGGTTAGACCAAACTTTTGTAATTCTGTAATGGTTTGGGCACGTATTTCTTCTTCTTCTAATGGGTTGGTAAAAATGTGCTGAATATTAGGGTTTATGACATTAAACTCTTCTAATATTTGTTTGGTTTCAGATTGTAAACGTCTAAACTCTGAAGGGAAATTTCCTTCTAATAATACATCGATAACAACAGGGGCAGCAGCTTCCTTAACTAGGCTTTCTGTAGCTTCAGAAAGTGTAAAACGACCATCTTGGGTAAGATCAAAACGATTGTATAATGAGTTTCCTGTCAAAAATAAAACAATGGCAAGGATTAGTGTAATACCAATAGGTTTGATTTTCTGCTTTGTAGTACCTTTTTTAAGAATGATAATAGTAAGAAGTACAAATAATAGAATACTACTTAAAAAATAAAAGATATCTCGGGTATCTAAAATACCTTGACTCATACGTTCATAATGCAATTGCATTCCTAGTTGTTCAAGGAAAGTATGTATTGCCCCTGGCAAGTTGTAATTTGCAAGTCCGCTAAAACCAAAATAAAAAACGAAACACAGAAACAGAGCAATCAAAAAAGCAACAATCTGATTGTTGGTAATCGAAGAAGAGAATATACCCATTGCAGTATATGATGCCACCAGTAATAGCAGTGCAATGTATGATCCTATAGTGCTACCGATATCGAGGTTGCCTATTGGGTTTCCTAACTGATAAATAGTAAGTATATAAAGGAGACTAGGAATTAAAGCAATTAGGATTAAGGATAAACTACCTAGATACTTTCCTAATACCAGTTGCCAGTTCTTAATTGGTTTTGTAATCAATACCTCCAAAGTTCCCTGTTTCTTTTCTTCTGCAAAACTTCTCATGGTTACGGCGGGGATAAGAAATAGCAATATCCATGGTGCAATCTGGAAAAATGGCGAAAGATCGGCAAACCCACTATCCAAAATATTAAATTGCCCTTTAAAAACCCATAAAAAGAGTCCGTTAAGAATTAAAAATATAGCAATCACCAAATACCCTACGGCAGAGGAGAAAAAGGTATTGATTTCTTTTCGTATTAATGCAAACATAGTTTTTTAGGATTGAGGTTTTTAAGTTTGAGGTATCAGGAAAACCTGAAACCTGATGTGATAAACTTTAGACTTCGGTTACGCTCCAAGCTTCTGGCCTTTGGCTAAATTTATTTTTGGTATTTGCCCAAACTCCTTTGAATAACGTAGAGTTTCTATAGTTATTGAGATGTTCTTCGGATTCCCAATGACTATACGTGAAAAATTGATTGGTTTGACTTACATCTCTTACTAATTTTAGATGGCTACATCCTTCAAAATTTCTGATCTTCTCTTTATTTTGCTCAAAGTTCTCTAAAAAAGCATCAATTTGATCGGGTAAGAATCCCATTTTTACGATTCGTATTATCATTTTTTAATTTTCAAAAGTATACCTACAAGGGTTTTACAGTTTATTCTCGATTCTTTTTAGATATTAATTTATTCAAAACTAATGCTTACTGTATCTCTATAGTACAATCCAAAGAGACTAGAGGCTCCTCCTACAGTTTTAGGGTTGCTCTTATAAATAGCTAGTTCTAAGTATCCCGAAGAATTAAAGACGGCTAATTTTTTACCATCTTCTTCTCGCTTACTTTTTTCGATATCAAAATTTATAGCATCACTATATCTATTATATACATCTTCAAATACTGCTGTACGTGCTGTGATTTTAAATTTACGTCCTTTACCTATTTCATCAAATAGCTTACGCGTAATGTTAGTAACCAAATTACCATAATTATCGATATAGATGATGCTACCTACAATCTGCTTATCTCCAAGATTTACAATAGGAGTAATCCCTTTTATGGTTTTGATTTCTGAGATAGTTTTTCCAATAACTTCTAGTGTACCACCTCGGGCAATATGACAGGCCACAGCCACAAAAACATCTAACACAGGAAAATTAGAAACAATGGCATCATGAATATTTATTTCGACAACTTTCTCAGGATTAAATTCTGATGTGATTAAACTTACCAGTCCGTTATTAGCACATATAAAATAATGTTCATCTAATTTTACAGCAATATGTTTATTTTCTGGATTTGGTTCACTATCGATCCCTATGATATGAATACTTCCTTTTGGGAAACTTTTATAAGCATTTTGTATGATATATGCAGCTTCTATTATATGAAAAGGTGAGATTTCATGGGATATGTCAACAACTTTGGCATCTGGCAATTCGGTATAAATAGCCCCTTTAACCGCAGATACAAAATGATCTTTGATTCCAAAATCTGTAGTTAAGGTGATAATTGGCATGTATAAGAATTGTTAATATCTTTTAGTTGTAAGCACTTAAAAATATGTAAATTTGTTTTGAAGTTATTCAAAGTTTTTCTTTGGACAACAAAATGATGATAAAACCATCGTATTTACTGTTTTTTTGATCACTAATTCATATAGTGATGATATAAACATTTTGCTTCGTTTTAAATTTCTATTTTGTTTTCCCGACAAAAACCTGAACAACTTTAGCAAACTTAGTCAATCCTAAAAAAAAATCATACTAAAATTCGTATAGCTTTTGAACGAACTTATCATAGAACTTACAGAAATCAATCCGAGAGAGTTTTTCGGACTTCAGAATAGCAATATTCAATTATTAAAAAAATACTTCCCGAAGTTAAAAATTGTAGCAAGAGGCAGTAAGATAAAAGTGTATGGAGACGATGACATGCTCAAAGAGTTTGATATGCGTCTTAATATGCTTCTCGAGCATTTTAGCAAATACAATAAGCTGGATGAGAATGCAATAGAGCGTGTGCTTACCAGTGTGAGTAAGGCAGATTATGAAACATCGCCTAATAGTGGAGAAACATTAGTGCATGGAGTAGGAGGGAAATTAATTAAGGCCCAGACTGCTAACCAACGTAAGCTGGTAGAGACCTGTAAAAAGAACGATATGGTTTTTGCTATTGGTCCAGCAGGTACCGGAAAAACGTATACCAGTGTTGCCCTAGCGATTAAGGCTCTAAAAGAAAAAGAGGTGAGGCGTATTATTCTTACACGTCCTGCAGTAGAAGCTGGAGAAAACCTTGGATTTTTACCGGGAGATCTTAAAGAGAAACTAGATCCGTATATGCAACCTCTATACGATGCTTTACGCGATATGGTTCCTAATGAAAAACTCGATAGTTATATAGAAAAAGGAATTATACAAATCGCACCTATGGCATTTATGCGAGGTAGGACATTAGATAATGCTTTTGTAATCCTTGATGAGGCACAAAATACAACACATGCACAGATGAAAATGTTTCTGACGCGTATGGGGAAAAATGCTAAATTTATTATTACAGGTGACCCAGGACAGATAGATTTACCAAGAAGGGTTACTTCTGGGCTTAAAGAAGCTCTACTAGTGCTTAAAAACACACAGGGGATAGGTATGATTTACCTGGATGACAAAGATGTGATTCGTCATAAATTGGTGAAAAAGGTAATTGCAGCTTATAAAGAGATAGAACATAGAAATGGATAAATAGTTTCAGATTTTAGTTTCTAATTGAAATTAAAGCCCGAAACCCGAAACCTAAGTAATGAATACAATTGTAGATACAAACTATAATTTTCCTAATCAAAAATCAGTATATAAAGGGAAAGTAAGAGAAGTATATAGTATAAATGATGAACTTTTAGTGATGATTGCAACTGATCGTTTATCTGCGTTTGATGTAGTTATGCCAAGAGGAATTCCTTTTAAAGGGCAGATTCTTAATCAAATTGCAACCAAGATGATGAAAGAAACTGAAGATTTGGTACCAAATTGGTTAATAGCCACTCCGGATCCTAATGTGGCCGTTGGACATTTATGTCAACCTTTTAAAGTAGAGATGGTGATTAGAGGGTATCTTTCTGGTCATGCAGCTCGAGAATATAAAGCTGATAAGAGAATATTGTGCGGTGTATCTATGCCCGATGGTATGAAAGAGAATGATAAATTTCCAGAACCTATTATAACACCTTCTACCAAAGCTGATAATGGAGAGCATGATGAGGATATTTCTAGAGAAGAGATTTTGTCAAAAGGAATCGTTTCTGAAGAAGATTATTTGATTCTTGAAGATTATACTCGTAAACTTTTTCAAAGAGGAACAGAGATTGCTGCCAAAAGAGGATTGATCCTTGTGGATACCAAATATGAGTTTGGGAAAACAAAAGATGGTCAAATTGTATTGATTGATGAAATTCATACTCCGGATTCTTCTCGTTATTTTTATGCTAAAGGATATGAAGAACGACAACAGAATGGAGAATCACAAAAACAATTGTCTAAAGAATTCGTAAGACAATGGTTAATTAGTAATGGTTTTCAAGGTAAAGAAGGCCAACAGATTCCCGAAATGACAGATGTATATATTAGTTCTGTCTCTGAGCGATATATCGAATTATATGAAAATATAACAGGAGTATCTTTTATAAAAGAAGATGTCTCTGATATACAAGGAAGGATAGAAGAGAATGTACTTGATTATCTAAAGACAAAAAGTTAGATGTTAGCATCTAACTTTTTGTCCTTATTACGGATTAGCAAAATTTAATCTTTATTCATTACAATCTGGCTCTTGGCACTGTAATTCTCTGCAAAAAGAGCCACATCGATAACAAACGCCATTGTCATGTGGCATACATACAGGATCTATATCTCCTCCATTAATAGATGATTGTTGCTTTCTGTTTAACTGTTGAGCTCCTTCGAGATGTAAAATGTTTGTTAACATGATTTTTGGATTTTTAAGATTAATAATTACCTAATTACTATGATGGCATACGGTGTATGTCATGCAATGTAAGGTAGTTGATTTTTGAAATAAAAAACCATGTCAATGATTTGAAAAAAGACTTGATAACCTATGATTTGAAGGTTTTTTATATGGTTTGTATTAAAATCAAGCCTATCATCAAAAATGAATTAAAACTTATCCTACGAAAGTCAGTTTTTTAAGAATGTTAAGATGTTAAGCCACCTTATATTCTAACAATTGTATATTATCTTGTAAGCGCTCTTTTACGATACTCATCATTCTTTTGTTTAACGCAGAAGAGTTTTTCATATAGATCTGGTATTCTTCTACAGTGAATTGCCCTATAATCATTCCTTTTAAACTATTTCTGAATTTCATATCCTTTTGGATAGCATTCTCTATAAAATCAAAGCGTTTTTCTAAGGATAACTCATAGAAAGTATTCTTTCTTTTTTTAATGTAGTTTTTAAATACTTCGATCAATAGACCTCCCTGTAGTTTTATAATAGGTCTAATCGTTTTGTTCTGAAATTGTTCATCATTAGACATGTTTTCAGAAACTCTTGCATTTAATAACTGCGGTCGTATTGCCAATAAATTTGATTCCCTGTTTTCCATAATAAAGAAGGTTTACTAAAAATAAGTATTTGTTGTGCTCAAAAATCAAGACTATGTTTAGAGTTTTAAACGACTTATAAACAATAAAAAAGTTGCATATGGAGTGTTTTATTATACTAATCTAATCTTTTTGTTTTTCTGTTATATTACCTTAACAATAAGTTATATATAATAAAAGCCCTCTATATAGAGGGCTTTTGTATAACAAGGTGTTTTTTTGTTTATTTTTTTATGAATTCTTCTTTACTTAAAATTTTGGTAGGAGTTTCACCAGATTTTTCAAGGTATTTGTTAAATTTTGCTACCTGCTTACCATTTATTTTTTCGTATGCAGCCTTAGCTTCATTTAATCTAGCTTCTAATACTTCCTGATTTTCTAATTGTGCAAAAGAAGGTTTTTCGAACTGTTCTGCCACTTCGCCATATAAATCAGATAATTTTTCTCTCAGTTGAGGTTCGGCTTCATCAACATAATTATCACCTGTAGTTACTACCAGAGTTTCTTTTAAGGCATTTAATTCTTTAACAGCAGCAGTAGTAACTTTTTGTGAAGCTGGGTCTTTTTTTAATACAGCTTCGGCTTTCTTTATATTTTGATCAATTTTATGAACCAGGTATGCCAGATCTTCCATATCATTAAATAACTCTTGCGTTGTTTTATGATGAGCAATTCTGTCTTTTTCTGATATTAAGGAAGTAGGATCATTTTGTAGTGTTATGGTACTTTCATATTGTTTCTTGCCTTTTTTGAGTACTATTTTATAAGTCCCTGCAGAAACTCTTGGAGCAGTAAATCCACCAAAGGTAAATGTTTTTCCAGCAGCTACTTTAGGTCCTTTTTTTCTGAAATTCCAGGTTACTATATTGATACCCTTAGCTTTTCCGGGAACAAGGCTTACTATCTCGTTGCCGTTTTGATCCTGAACAGATAGCGTCATTTTTCCAAAAGTATGTCTCTTTTTAAGGTAATAGATAATTTTTGCAAAAGAGCTAGGGTTGTCTCCTGTAAATTGAAGCTCTGTACTTCCGCCACCAAAACCACCTTCTTCTTTGATTATTGAAGGTTTAGGGTTAAAAAAGTGAACATCTTTGGCAAGAATTTCTTGGTTTATTTGCCTTAGCGGGGAGATATCATCAATAATAATAACACCTCTACCGTGGGTTCCTAGTACAAGATCATTAGTTTTTTTCTGTAAATCAATAAAATGCACTGCAGCAGCGGGCATATTATTGGTAAAACGAGACCAGTTTTTACCACCATTTATGGATATAAACAACCCAAATTCGGTACCTAAGTATAGTAAGTCTTCATTTACATAATCTTCCTGAATATTTCTTGCAAACCCTATAATCTCATCTGTCACCAGGGATTTCCATGTTTTTCCAAAATCCGAGGTTTTATATACGTAGGTATTCATATCTCCAGATGCATGACCATCAAACACAGCATAAGCTGTTCCTTTATGATGTGAACTGGCTTCTATGTGATATACCCAAGTGTTTTTTGGTAACCCTTGAATATTGGCTACTGTATTAGTCCAGGTCGCTCCGCCATCCTGAGTAACCTGTACATTACCATCATCGGTTCCTACCCAAATTATCTTTTGGTCAATTGGAGATTCTGCAATTGTAAAAATTGTAGTATGCGTTTCGGCTCCTGATTTATCTGTAGAGATACCTCCTGATTCTTTATCTTGTTTTGCAGGATCATTGGTAGTAAGATCTGGTGATATTTTTTTCCAGTTGTCGCCCATATCATCACTTACATGAAGGAATTGACTTCCCATATAAAACCGATCTGGTTGATGGTTACTCACTGCCATTGGAGCATTCCAGTTAAAACGTAAATCAGCTTCTCCTTTAATAGGTAGCGGAGCAATGTTTTTGGTGTAATTCTTATCTACATCATATCTCCATACATTTTGTGCTCCTTGCATTTCAGAATAAATAATATTCTTGGTCGGGTGTTTTAATACTCTAAATCCATCCCCATATCCAACACGATTCCAATCACGTGCTTCTATGCCTCCCGGAGAAGAGGATGGACCCCACCAGGAACCATTATCTTGCAGGCCACCATAGATATTATAAGGTTCTTCATTATCTACACTAATATGATAGAACTGAGAAATAGGTAAATTATCTACCATATCCATTGTAGATCCACCATCCCAGCTTCTGTATACTCCACCATCGGTTCCTACATACATTCGATCTGAGTTGTTGATGTCAAAAACAACATCATGTATATCTGGATGCATACTACCCAGGTTTTTGAAGGTTTTTCCTCCGTCCCTGGAGATAGATCCAAACAATCCTCCTTTAACCAGAATATCTGGATTTTTTGGGTCTACAACGATTCTAGAGAAATAGAAAGGTCTAACTACCAAGCCAAAATCTCCATTTAATAATTTCCAACTGGCTCCTGCATCATCAGAACGATATAGTCCTTTATCCTCTTTGCTTTCTACAACGGCATATACTATTTTGGGGTTTGAGGGGGCTATTGCCAATGCAAATCTACCCAGATCACCTTTAGGAAAACCATTATGGATTTTATTCCATGTTTTTCCTGCATCTGTAGATTTGTACAGTGCACTACTAGGTCCTCCAGAATTAAATCCCCATGCAGTTCTTCTAAACTCCCACATTGCTGCATAGAGCGTATTAGGATCTTTGGGATCCATTATAAGATCATTAACTCCTGTTTTTTCATTAACATAAAGTATCTTATTCCAGGTTTTTCCTCCATCTATTGTTTTGTATACTCCTCTGTCTTCACTATCTCCCCATAAAGCTCCTAAGACTCCAACATAAATTTCATTAGAGTTTTTGGGATTAATCTCTATACTACCAATTCGTTCTGAGTTTTCAAACCCCATTTTTTTCCAGTTTGCCCCTCCATCTGTAGATTTATATAACCCATCACCGATAGAAACACTATTTCTGGTCCATATTTCACCGGTTCCTACCCAAATAGTATTATCGGGATCATTAGGATCAATTTTTACCACTCCTATTGATTGCGCATGATCATCGAATACAGAGGAGAAGCTTGCTCCTCCATTCGAGGATTTCCAAACTCCACCACCAGCAGTACCGGCATATAGTATTCTATCGTTGGTAGGATGATTTTCTAAATCTATAATCCGACCGCTCATGAGTGCGGGTCCGATTTGTCGTGCTTCAAGGTTTCCGAATAGTTCTTTGCCTTTTAGAACAACTTCCTGTGCTTGCAAGTGTATGGAAAAGAGTATAGCCAAGCTTGCAATTATAAATTGTTTGTTCATAATTACTGGTTGTTTATTTAGAATAAAAAAATCCCCAAATTTTTGATTTGGGGATTATAATTTGTGTTTATTTTCCTTCTGGGAAAGCGAATAATGAAGCTTCTACTTCTGGATTGAGATCAAACTCCTTGAAATCCATGCTTTGGAACTGACTACTTTGTGAGAAAGGAAAGTATAATCCTTCTACTTCCTGATAATCACTAATAGACATTTTTATTTTTTGACCCTTCATTGGACCATCCTGAATTTCTTCTTCAATTATGATAGGTACAAAATTTTCGGTATCAAAATAGTAATGAGAAATATTAGGTTGTGATTGACCATTAACAGTAATAGGGTCTTTGGTTACCTTTATTTTAAAGGTATCGGTGCCATCTACAGTTTCATTACCTATAAGTTCTATGGCATATCCTTTTTCTTTATAATTTAAAAATGGAGAAGGCCAATCTTTCATTTGCTTCTTCATATTTTCTGTAGCTTCATTGTCACTCTTTTCAGCTTCCATAGTTTGCTGATTTCTAGACCATGAAGTTTTTCCGTCATATGCAGCCCAGATCATTTTATTTCCTTGTAGTTCGATTGTAGTAGACTGGCGTCCATCTTTCATCATAACCTGTTCAAAAGGAATTTCCATCCCTTGCATTTTCATTACTCCTTTCATAGTAATGCCTTCTAGTTTTTCCCAATTTTCTTTTCCCCCTGTATTTTCGAAGTAATTATTAACTATTTCATCTGCAGTTTGTGCATAGAACGATGTTGAGATAGCTAGTACAAGAGCTACTGTAATAGATTTTAAAGCATTCATTAGTTGTGATTTTTATGATGTTGTTGTAACAATTAGTCAATCTAGTAACATTTTTGTTACACTTTTTTCGATATTTTTATAGTAATAAGAGCAAAGTAATTGTTTACAATCTTATTTTTTTAATTAATTTTCATCACATAAATATAAAATACCAACTGTATGAAATTTGGCAAAGTAGAACATCCTGATAACATAGATTTTAGCTTACCAGATGATCATAAGGATACAGCAAGAGTACTAAATACTACAGCTAAAGAAAGTTTATCTACTTATGTTGGCTGTGCCAAATGGAATAGGCAAGATTTAAAAGGATTTTACCCCAGAGGAACTAAGGATGAACTGGAATATTATTCGAGACAGTTTAATAGTATTGAATTGAATGCTACATTTTATAGGATTTTTCCTGAAGATCAGTTTAAAAAATGGTATGATAAAACTCCGGAAGGATTTAAATTTTTTCCAAAACTTGTACAGAATATTTCCCATCTAAAAAGATTAAATGAAGATGTAGCGCCTTATGTAGATGAATATTTATCTAATGCAATTCACTTAAAAGAAAAATTAGGAACCATATTTTTACAGATGCATGGTAATTTTGCTCCTAAAAATTTTGACAGAGTTATTCGATTTATAGAAAAATGGCCTAAAGAAATACGTTTGGCCGTAGAATTTAGACATACAGATTGGTTTAATGATGTAACGGTGGCCGATGAGTTATATAGCCTTCTTGAAAGCAATAATATATCGAATATCATTACAGATACAGCGGGTAGAAGAGATTTATTACATATGCGTCTAACCAACGATGAAGCTTTTGTGAGATATGTTGGAGCAAATCACAAAACAGATTATACAAGGTTAGACGACTGGGTAAAGCGGCTTTCTACCTGGAAAGATGAAGGGATTAACCATATACATTTTTTTGTACATCAAAATTTAGAGGTAGAGTCCCCCTTACTTTCTAAGTATTTCATTAAAGAATTAAATGATCATTTAGGAACACAATTAGGTTTACCAAACCATTTATCAGACGACCTCAAATTGTTTTAACATAGGGATGTGGAGCTATTTGATACGCTTTACATACGATTTAACGGTATTACCTTCTTTTATAAATGTTAAAAGTTTAGTTTTTGTTGCTTTTTAGCGAATATATGTGTAGTTTGCCGATGAATTTAAAAATAGTGTTGTAGGAAATTACTTAATGCTATTACTTTAAATTTAAGTACGATTACCTCATGGTCCCTTAAATATCAACTGTATGAATAAACTTTTACGCTATCCTCTTATATTTGTTTTTTTGTTAATTGCTAATCTAGCTAATTCTCAATCTAGTACTACCATCAATCATTCTAATCACGAACAGGAAAATATATTTTCTTTTCATACGGATCACCCTATTTTAATCCAAAATCATGTATTTGCTAAAAAGAAGGTTTTTTCTTATGATTTTAATATCGTAGAAACCGAAAATCATCATCTAGATCATGATCATGCTGATGAAGTAGTCTTGTTAGATATTCTATTTTCTGATGAAGGATCTGATTTTAACTGCTCTGGTGGTTTTTGCATGAATAAATCTCATTTTCATAAAAAGGGATTAAGCATGAAAAAACAACTCTTTGGTTATTTTATGAGTATTGCTTGTTAATAGGATTTAACAATTAAGCTGGTTATTTTTTGATTAAGTTGAATTATGAATAGATATTCAATTACTTTTGCAACTTAAATCAGATATGTATGACGTTTTTAGAGTTAGGAGTACCCAAAGATCTTAATAAAGGTCTTAAAGAGATGGGAATTACGATTCCTACAAAGATTCAAGAACAGGCAATTCCTGTTTTAATGAGTCAGCAAACCGATTTTGTTGGGAAAGCTCAAACTGGAACCGGAAAAACTGCAGCTTTTGGAATTCCATTATTATCCCAGATTAACCCTTCTAAAAAACATGTTCAGGCTTTAGTTTTGGCTCCTACTCGCGAATTGGGTCAACAGATAGCAAAACAATTTTTTAAGTTCACTAAGTATACAGATAAGATTTTTACAGAATCGGTATATGGTGGCGAAAAAATTGAAAGACAGCTTTCGAGATTAAAAAGACCTACACATATTATTGTAGCAACACCAGGCAGACTTATAGATTTGATGAATAGGAAAGCGGTCGATATTTCTGAAATAAAGACGTTGGTTATGGATGAGGCCGATGAAATGTTAAGTATGGGTTTTAAGAAGGATCTAACTACAATTTTATCCAAAACCAAAGGAAATAGAAATGTTTGGCTTTTTTCTGCTACGATGCCGTCTTCTCTAAACGAAATTATAAATTCTTATGTTAGTAAAAGTGCAGTACAAATAAGTATTGATAAAGATGATGCAGTTAATAAAGGGATACAACATCAATTTGTAGTAGGTGATGAGGTTCATAAATTAGATACGCTTGCGTATTTTCTGAAAACGCAAAAAGGGGGTAGGGGAATTATTTTCACAAAAACTAAAGCTGCCGCCCGTGTACTTCATAAACAACTAAAAGCTAAAAATTATGAAGTAGGCCTTCTCGAAGGAGAAATGACACAAAAAGATAGAGATAAAGTAATGAGAGCGTTTAGGAAAAAAACGTTACAATTACTGGTGTCTACAGATGTTGCAGCAAGAGGTATTGATGTTGCTAACCTCGCTTTTGTTGTACATTATCAATTACCGGATCAGATAGAATATTATACACACAGAAGTGGTAGAACAGCCAGAGCAGGAAAAACAGGTTTATCCTTAGCGCTAATAACCAAATCAGAGGTACAGGTCATAAGAGAATTAGAAAAACAACTTGGGATACGATTTAACCAGGTTAGATAATCAAAAATTATAGTTTTTGATTCTTATTAATTCATTCTGTAATTATGTTGTTTGCGATGTGCCTATTTTTGATATTACCGATAAAAGTTGATCAAAATTTACAGGTTTAGAGAAATAATCATCAAACCCAATATTAATAAAACGTTGCTCATCACCAGGCATAGCATAAGCAGTTACTGCAAAAACAGGAATGTTTTTGAGGATATCCAGTTTACGAAATCTTTGAAGTAATTCACAGCCATCCATTTGATTAAGGCCTAGATTAATATCAACCAGAATAAGATCCAGTACTTCTTCCTTCACAACTTTAAGGGCTTGTGAACCATTTTCTGCAATGATAACATTAGAATCATTTCTGGATAACATTTTATCCATTACCATTGCGTTTATTTTATTATCTTCTACGTAGAGAACATTCATAGGCATTTTGGAATTATAATATTAAATTCGGTACCCTTACCTATTTTACTTTTAACTTTTATTTTCCCTTCCAGGATTTCAATATATCGCTTAGATAAGCTTAGTCCGATACCGGTTCCTTCATATTTACGACTCATACCAATACTTTCTTGCATAAAAGGATCAAAAATTTTCTTAAGATTTTCGTTATCTATTCCAATACCAGTATCAGTTATTGAAATATAAACATTATTTTTTGAATTTTTTGAATTAACTTTAATAATTATACTTCCTTTATTAGTGTATTTAATAGCATTATGGATAATATTATTTATCGCAGCCCTAAATAAATCTTTATCAATGTTAACCTGTGGACTGGTTTTATCGAGTTCTAATTGATACGTTAATTCCTTTGCTTCGGCCATATGTTTATATTCTCTGTACGAAGTTTCTATGGTGTAGTTAATGTCTAATTTTTGTACGTTTATATTCTTTTTTATAGCTTCGATTTCGCTAAAATTAGATAAGTTATTGATAGTGTCGAGCAGTCTATTTTTACTTTCTTCCAAATACTCCAGAAGTTTTTCTCTTTCATCAGGTTTTTCCTCGTCTAATAAGAGTTTACTTACTGTCATTATACCATTTAGCGGAGTTCTTATTTCATGGCTAAAATTGGATAATATATTTGATTTAAGACTATTTAACTCCTGTTCTTTAATATGTGATTCTTTAATTGCTATTTCTGCTAGTTTTCGTTCTGTAATATCCAGAAAACTAACAAGAACAGAGTTTACTTTCTTTTCTTGATCAAAAACAGGAGTGTATTTGGCTTCTAGCCATTGTAAATCACCCTTATGGGTAATGCGCTCTATTTCTTTTTTTACAATATTTCCTTTTAGAGCTTCATTAAATTCATGAGCAAAAGAATTCTTAAAATTAAGAGGCATAACATCTATAAAACGACAAGAAACCTGATTTGGATTTACATTAAAGTCTCTTTTTATAATTTTTACCGATTTTTCATCAGTCATTAAGATTACCCCTTTTGTATCTAACAGAATTGTATATGCAAATCCGTTATTAACAATTGCCTGTAATCGATTTTTACTTTCTACGATAGTCCTTTCATTAATCTTTTTTTGATGAACATCGATCAAATTACCAATCATTCGGGTTATTTCTCCCTTTGTGTTTTTTCTTTTGAAACCGTACACCTCATAATGACGATATCCTTCATTAATATGCTTAAGTCGATAATAATTATAATAGTAATTACCCTCTTGATTAAAGTTATCATGTCTCCTTGTAAGCATTTTTGCTACATCATCTGGATGTATCATTTTTCTAAACTCTTCTTCTGCTACAAAATCCTGATCCAGAGGTAATCCCAACATTTTTTTAAAATCCGAACTATAAAAAACTTCATTCCTTTTTACATGATAATCAAACAATCCAGATTGTATTCCTTTTAAAGCCAAATGTTTGGTTTCTTCACTGTATTTCAACTTTTCAATGTAATTGTACCGATCAGTAACGTCTGTGATAGTTCCGTTTACATATACAACTTCATCTTTATAAATAACAGGCTGCCCTACAACTCTAATCCATTTTTCATTTCCTTTTTCGGTAATAATTTTTTCTGTATATTCATAAGTTTCCTTGTCTTTGATAAGGTTGTCGAGGAAACTTTTTACTCTCGCTCTGGCATCTTTGGTATAAAAACTAATTTCTTTTTCTCTTGTTATAGGAGTACAGGAACTTAACTCGTTTATTAAGTAACATCCATCTGACCAATACATTTCATTATTCTTGGGATTAAAATACCAGGCACCTGTTTTGGCTAGTTTTGAAATGGTTAATAATGCTCTATGTTCTTTGTATTCTTCTGTAGTGTCTATTCCTGTTGCATAAATTAAATTATCATGTAGTTTGAAATCAAATTTTATAGAGACTACTCCTTGATTTTCTGTAGGAAAACTTAATGATACATTGATAAGTGGATTACTATCAGATAAACCAGATGTAGAATTTAAAAATACAGATACATCTTTATCGATTATAAAATCGGTAATGAATTTTCCTTCAATTTTATTTTTGTCAAGAGGAAATAATAGTTCGCACCTATTATTGAAAGAAATTATTTCTCCATCTTTTTTTAGAATAAAAAGAAATAGTAATGTTTTCTCTGATGAAATTCCAAATTTTTGTAAAGTTAAAGACATACGTACTGGTTAATTCTACTTAAAGTTACAAAATGATTTGTAATTCTCTGTTTGGAATTGACTTCAAAAAAATAATTTTCCCTGCATCATAGTTGAAATACCTCAAACTTTGCTCGTAGTGTTTCTCAATATAATACAGGAATAATTACAGATATTTCTGATAATGTGAATATTAATGTTTTTATAACTCATAAGGGAGATACCGATATTTTGAAGTATATAAAACAAAAATATTCGAACCTTGATCTTGAAAAATAAAGAAAAGCCCTCTAAAATTAGCTTTAGAAGGCTTAACATAAATAGTAAATAGTACCTAACCGTAAAACAACCCGTTTATTTTGAGGAAGATTTAAGTACTATTACTATACCTTTCCAGATGTATATATAATGAAGCCGTACATCTGGAAAGTGTAACATAAAAAGGGCTTTTAATAAAAGTATGAGATGTACTATACCTAGGTATTCTCTTATTGTTCTATGATTCATTTATAAATTAAGTACTATAAGTAACGAGATTACTGATATGATAAACCATGTCGATATTCCTAGAACTGCGGGTTTCCATCCAACCACTTTTATTTTAGAAATTGATAAATTCATTCCTACCAGAAAGAGAACTACTACAAATACTGATTTTGAAATCGTGTATACCAAATTTGTAATTGTACTAGAGATAGGCGAATAACTATTTATGATAATTGCCAAAACAAAAATTATTATAAACCAGGGTATTTTTTTTGAATAGAATTCACCCTTAAATAGCAGAGAAGAAAAAATAGCTACGGGGACAATCCACAACGTCTTAACCAACTTAATGATTGTAGCTATTTTTAAGGCTTCTTCTCCGTAGATTTGCGCAGCACCAACTACTGAACTGGTATCATGAATGGCAATAGCGCTCCATAAACCAAATTGATATTCGGATAAATTAAATATGTGCCCTAGAGTTGGGAAAACTAATAGCGCTATTGCATTAAGAATAAAAACTATACTTAAAGCAATAGAAATATCTTCTTTTGGGGCATTTATTGTAGATGCTATTGCTGCAATAGCACTCCCACCGCAGATAGCTGTTCCCGATGAAATTAGATGAGCTGTTTTTTGTTCGACTTTAAGGGTTTTTCCTAATACAATACCAATACATAAAGCAAAAATCACAAAGAACATGATATACATAAAACCATTTTGGCCAATAACCAGAGTTTCTTGAATATTGAGGTTAAAACCAATTCCTATAATAGCAAGTTGTAGTAAAAAACTAATGGCTTTGTTATTAAATATAAGAAATCGATTCCCGAATACATTGGTAAATATAAAACCTAATAATAATGCTATAGAACTATTTATAACTGAAGATAAACATGCTATTATAATTAGAGAAAATATAATTATTCTGGTCAGCCGAATCGCCTTTTCTTTCTTCAAAATATTCATCTACGTCTTGTTAATACTGGATCGTAGATGCAAATTTGAATGTTTTTACAGAATAAATTTCATTACAATTTGTAATCCCTTATTCCATTAGGTTATAATGAGCAGCAAAGAAGCGTTTTGTTTTTTCTACAGTATTCGAATATTCTCCATGTAAATTTACCATATGAAAAACACGCTTGATAGTAAAAGAAGTAATATCAATGATTTTTAATTTATTATTCATTAACTCATCTGTAATACAATGAATAGATAGAAAAGAGTAGGAGCCCGAGTGCATTAAATATGTTTTGATACTTTCTGTACTTCCTAAGGTCATTTCAATTGCTAATTGGCTAATATCTACATTTACATTTTGCAGAGCATCTTTTATAATGTTTCTGGTACCAGAACCTTTTTCTCGCAATATTAACGGTAGTTCTTTTAATTCTCTTAGCGTAATTTCTTGCTTTTTTAATGCGGTGTTATCTGTACTGGTGACCAAAACAATTTCGTCTAAAACAAATGTTTCGTAATGTAAAAGTGGATTAGAAGTATTTCCTTCTGTAAAACCAATATCTACCTGTTTATTAATAATTGATGATTCTATATGTTCAGAATTGTTATTGAGAAGAGTAATGTTGGTAGTACTGTATTTTGCTTTAAATTTTGATAATATTTTGGGCAAAATGTATTGAGAAATTGTAGTACTTGCTCCAATAGTGATCTTATCGGGGAATTTACTATTTAAAGCCAAGAAATCATCTTCTAGTTGATTATATAGATTAAGTATTTTATTAGTGTATTGCAGTAATAATTTTCCTTCGGGAGTTAAACTTATTTTATTGCCGTGCCTGTTAAATAATGCTTTACCAAAATGCTTTTCTAATTCGTTAATATGTTTTGTTATTGCTGGTTGTGTGATAAAAAGCATTTTGGAAGCTTTGGTAAAACTAAGAAAATCAGCAACTTTTTTGAAAACTTTTAATCTGTAGATCATTAGACTATACTTAAGCGGTTTTTCTTTCAGTAAAAAGATGTATTGAAAAAATGAAATTTGATTTCAATGTATTAAAACCTCTTTATTGATAGTGTTTATTATAACGTTTTACCTTGTTTATTCCCTACCAGGTATGCTAATCTGACTTTAAAATAGTAAAAAAATAACTTCATAATTTTATTATAATACATTCCTGACAATGGATGAGAATTGTTTCTTAAAAAAGAAGCATTTAAAAAACATTTAAAATTACTACAAATTTACTTCCTAGAATGCACTTTTAAGTTAAAGTCAAATGTATAGATCTCATAGGTGAAAAGGCTATTGCAATTTGTTATGGGGTATTATCTTATGTTATAACTTATTATAAACTGGTTGAGATATTAGTAATTGGGCGGTTTTAAAAATAATGAATATCAACTTGTAGTATATTCTTATCAAAAGATGGATCGTTAATATCATTCATCTCTAAAACCGGAATATTTGCTTAAACTTAGATACTCATTTGTATCTATATAAAACACAATGGTTAATAGATTAGTTATAATATTTATCGGATTATTTATAGTATATATATCTTGCTCATCGAGTCATATTACTCAAGAATCAGGTGTCGAAAATTCTGATCAACAAGATGATAGCCGTGATATATCAGACAAAGAATATGACCTCTTATTTGTGGGTAATAGCTTGACGTATAGTAATGATTTGCCCAGATTAGTAACACAAGAAGCAAAAAGAAAGGGGATAATGATTACGACTACCATGTTGGCTAAGCCCAATTATGCTATTGTAGATCATTGGGCAGATAAAGAGGTTCAACGTCTGATTAAAACAAAGAAATATGATGTTGTGATTATACAGCAAGGTCCTTCGTCTCAGGCCGATGGGAGAGAGATGCTTCTTAATTCAGGAAAAGAATATAGTAACTTATGTATTGCAAATGGTGCAAAACTGGCTTATTTTATGGTATGGCCATCAAGAATATACTACCATACTTTTGATGGTGTTATTAAAAACTATACAGACGCAGCAATCAAAAATAAAGCAATACTATGCCCTGTAGGAAAAATCTGGAAACAACATTTTGATAAGACCAGCGATTTTTCATATTACAGTCCAGATCAATTTCACCCTTCTTTATCGGGTAGTAAGGTGGCAGCCAAAGTGATTGTAGAGTCACTGTTTGTAAAATAGTTATTTGTATTGTAAAACGTTAAGAGTGCTTACCCTGTTCAAAGATTCTCGGTATTTTTATATAATTGATCACTCCAGAATTTTCATTATTTCTAATGTCAAATGAATAATTACCTTGATACAAGGTGTCTATTCGTTCTAAAACATTACTGATGCCATTACCGAAAACAATTTTTTCTTGTTGTAATTGTACTCCATTATTAGTTATTTCGAAAACAATATCATCATAGAGCATGAAAATTTTTATACCAATTGTAATGGTATCATGAGTATACGAAAAACCATGTTTTATAGAATTTTCTACAATAGGTTGTAAGATAAGCGGTGGTACTTTTTCGAATAACATAAAATCGGCAATATCAATCTTAAAATTTAATTTTTCTCCAAATCGTAGTTTTTCAATACCTAAATATTTGTTTAAAATTGATAACTCTTCTTCTAAAGTAATATGTTTTACATCTTTGATACTTAGTGTTTTTCTTAACATTTCGCTTAAATCGGCTAACGCATCTTGCGATTTTTCAATATCAATATCCATTAAGGAAGAGATGTCATTTAATGCATTAAATAGAAAATGTGGTTGTAACTGTGATTGTAAGACTTTAATTTTTGAATCCAGTAATTGTGTTTTTAAATTGGATTCTCTTATTTCCTGATCTTTTTGTTTTTTAAAATAATAATAAGCATATAGAATAGTGATTAGCGTGAAATAGACAAAAAAGTTAAAGTTCGAACTATAAGCTAACCTTAATAAAATTAGTTTAATATCAATAACATCGGTATATCCAAGAACATATTTCTCATATCCTAGTAGCAAAACAGAGCTATAGAGTGATAATAAAACTGAAATTAAAGTATGAATAATAATACTAATGGGTAGAGAAAATTTACGCATAATATATACTCTCGTAAATATGATCGATAGTATGATAAATATGAACTTGGTACCATAATTAAATAAATAATTCATGATAAGCCCAATCCAGGTAAATGATTTAAATGAAACTCCGCTTATTTTTTGAAAAAGAGCATTGACAAGACCAAAAAGACATGCTAAAATATAAAAGAGAACTATAAATCTAAAAAGTTTTTTATCTAGCATTTTAAGAATTCTTAATGTCAATTTTCTTTAAAAAAGATGTTTTGTACGTTTTTGTTAAAGAGAACGATTTTTCATCATTCATGGTAATACTATAATCTCCCATACCTTCTCCAATAACCTCTTTAATTTCTTTTAATCTAACGATAGTTGACCTGTTTATACGAATAAATTCTTTTGGATCTAATTTTTTAATAAAATCACTCATAGAAATACGATATACATGCTTTTGACCCGAATATGTGAAAATTTCGGCATAATACGCAGATGAAATGATATATTTTACGTCGCTGGTCTCTACAAAATAATACTTCTTTCCTAATTTTAAAACAATTCGCTCTAAATAGGTGTTATGCTCCTCTAATATGCTTGTTTCTTCATTTTTTAGAAATTGAATCAAGCTACTCATTTTTGAAGAGAAGATTTCTTTTTCATTTATTTTAATACGATTGATACCTCTGTGTAAAGCTTCAAAAAACCGATCTTTTTTAAAAGGTTTTAATAAAAAATCAATTGCCTGCACCTCAAATGCTTTTACCGCAAAACTATCAAAAGCAGTTACAAAAATAATAGTGGGAGTACATTCTGGATGCACTTTTTTTAGTACATCAAAACCAGTCATATCTGTCATTTGTATATCTAAGAAAACAAGATCAGGCTCTAACTCACGAATATATTGTATGGCTTCCTTACCAGATGATGCTTCAAAAATAGAATCGGTTACTTTGGCTTCAATAATTAATTTTAAAATCCTCTTTCTGGCCAAAGTTTCATCATCAACAATAAGTATTTTCATAATAATGGATCTAGGTAAGTATGTAGTTTTATTAAGCCGTTTATAATTTAAACTTTTAATTCATAGTATCAAATCATTTTTTAAACACTTTGAAGTATAGAACTGACTGTAAGTAAACGAAACATTTAGCAAATTGTCAAAAAAATGATATTTGTGAGCTATTTCATGATATTTTCATTCAATTTTTTACATAATAATTTATCATATTTGATGTGTAGACTATCATATAAAAACATAGCGATCATGAAATTTAAAATACTCATAATTCTTCTTTTGGTAACTTTAACTGGCTATACACAAAGCTTAAATGAACTCTATAAAAAAAGTATCGAAGCGTATAAGAATAAAAATTTTGAAGCTTTCGAAAAACTTAATTTAGAAGCTTTAGAGTTACATCCTTCACAGCCTACCATATTGTTTAATTTGGCAGCTTCATATGTCCTTAATAGTAAGAATAAACAGGCTTTTGAACTTTTGAGTAGTTTACTAAGTTGGAATGCCGAATTAAAATTGGAGGACGAAGATTTTAAATCTCTATTAGAAGAGAAGAAATTTGCAAACGACTTAAAGAAAAAAGCGTCCTTTTTTTCAACTCAAAAAGAATCAAGCTCCACTTTTTTTAAAATATCCAACAAATACCATGTTGAAGATGTAGTGGTGATAGAGGGTATGGCTTACTTAACAGATGTAAGAAATGGATTTGTTATTAAATATAATCTAAAAACTAAAAAGTCTGAAGAACTTCTATCTGTTGCAGGTGCTGCTTTCGCAATTATAAAAGGAGTAGATAAAAACTCTATTTGGGTCTCTTCCTCTATGTTTCCGAATTATAGTAAATATGACAAAGAGCAAAATAACAAATCATTTGTGTATAAGATAAATACCCAAAGCGGAAACATAATGGCTAAAATAGAAATACCAGAAGAAGCTGTTATTGGGAGCATGGTTTTAGCTAAAAACAATAAAATATATGCTACTAATTCTGTATCCCCCAAAATATTTGTAATAGATGCCAATAAAGGAGTACTCGAAAATTCTTTTGAAGTAAACGAAGCATTTAACCTACAAGGGATTACTCTTGATGATACACACCAGCATCTATTTATAGCCGATTATATAAAAGGGATTATGAAATTGAATTTAGCTGATTTTTCAGATAGAATGTGGTATGAGTCTAAAGCGTATTTATTAAAAGGCATAGACGGTTTAAATTATATTGATGATAATACATTAATTGCTATCCAAAATAATTCTAACCCTAAAAAAGTAATACAACTTACCACAGATGCTAATAAAGTAACTAAAGTCGAAATTTTGGATAATGCATTGCCGTATAAAGGAGAACCTACTAACGGTAAATTTTATAAAGAAATGGGGTATCTTTATATTTCGAACAGTCAATGGCCTTTTTATGATAAAAAGAACACTCCATTAGTAGAGCAATGGGAGCCACAAAGAATTAGAATTTTAAATCCTTTCTAAAATGATTGAAGAAGAAATTATTAGATATAAAGAAGAACAGTTATCAGAAATCAAGAATGTTTTTTTTCTAAATGTCCCTGAGTATTTTGCAGAAGAAGAGTGGGACGATTTTACAGAGTATTTAAAATTGCATAGTACTACATATTTTCTTGCAAAGAATGAAAATACAGTAATTGGTTGCGGGGGTTATCATAAAAGTAATGATATTACCGCAAGGCTTTCATGGGATTTTATTCACCCGGATTTCAAAGGTAAAGGGGTAGGAAGAAAAATTATCTCACACTGTTTAGAAGAGATAGACAAAGACGCAGATATACATAATATCGAAGTTTGGACTTCGCAGCTTGCATATCAATTTTATGCAAAATTTGGACTAAAAACGTACCATATCGAAGAACATTATTGGGGAAAGGGCCTACATCTCTATAGGATGAAAACGTGACCGTTCGTAAAACTCCTTCCTTTAAGTATACGTATAACCCTTCAAAAGATAACCGATCCATAATTAACTAGGATATAAAAAATATCTTAATAAACTATCTCTGGAGCAATTTAGAGAATTTGTACAGGTTCTTATTTTGTAAATTGAAATAAAGAGTTTGATATTAAATTTCTGATCTGATTAATTTTGGAAGGTATTTTAAAGCTTGTTTATCACGACTTTTAAAATAAGTATATGCATGTTCGGGTAACCAATGTTTGTCGACAAAATCTATAAATATGGGTAGCAAATGATTCCTGTATTGTTTCACTTCTATTTCTTTACCACTTGGTAATCGATGAAGATATGTTTTAAATTCACGATTATATTGTGGAAACTTTTTTTCAAGATATTTTTCAAAATGAAGAGAAACACTAATGTCGGGCCTTATTTCTTTACCATCTAAAGCTTTGTTGGGTAACATATAACCTTCCTGTTCAAACCGCCCATATAACCTAATAAAAAGTTCACTTAATATCGAAAAATAGCCAGAAGATATACGATCCCAATTGTCATTAAACCGAATTACAAAATTGGGTATTTCTAGCCGCTTTGTAGTGTAATATCCTCTAGTTCGTATTAGTGGTAAAACCTGGTTAGTAACCCATTTTCTAAATTTTTTAGCACTGTTTGTTGTGCTTTTAAAAATTAAAGAATACAAACCACTTTCAGAAATCAGGGTCGCATTTTTTTGAGTTCCGTTATAGAATATTTCGGTAGCAAAACGTTCTTCTATATCCAGTGTACTCCATACTTCATCTGGATTTCCTAACTCCAACACTTTCACTACTTCATCAACAATAAACCAAATTTGATTATTGATTTCTACAGACGTTAGCTGCTGAAAATAATTAGTTTCTTTTTTTACGATTTCTGATTTCATTACCGTGGTTTTTCAGAGAAATAAAAATAATAGCATATATCGTATCTCACAATGATAATTATCAGATTTTGAAATCTTTAAATACTATCATGATACCAGACTTGTGAGTGAGTTTTAAAAAGTACTCTAATGACATTGGTCATATTAAAAGAGAAGTGTAGTCTTTATATTTGAGATGGATCATATAAAAGTTTATTATGGACATATCTATATTTTTAGCAAAATTTTGGGGTTGGTATTTGATTGTGTTTTTCTTCATATTGAGCTTTAATCCCAATAGGATTAAACAGATTTTTGAGGACTTGAAAGACCAAAAATTCGTAATTATAACTTCATTTATTGCAATTATTGTGGGATTACTCAATATCCTTTTTCATAATATATGGGAACCAAACTGGAAATTTATCATTACTGCCATAGGTTGGATTTCATTAGGTATGGGGTTGTTGCTGTTTGTCTTTCCGAAAGGAACCGCCAAATGGTTAGAATTTATCAATATAAAATTGGTGCAAGTGCTATACGTACTACTGTTTTTAATGGGGATTCTTTTGTTGAATGCAGGATACGAACTGGTTCCGTATTAATCTTTTTAAAAAACGTAAGTACTGATAATGAAAAGAAGAAAAAGGATGATGACGAATATTCTGGTAATACTAGGATTAACATTGATTGTTTGGATAGTGCTTACTGTCATTGTGGGTAAAAAAGGGCCTGAAAAAATTGCTATCGTAGGGGCATCTAATAGTGATCAGAAGGCACTTATCGTTTACGACCCTGATCCGATTTATAATCTTGATGAAAAGGTAAGCAAATCATTTGCAGAAGGCCTGTTAGAGAAGGGGTGGGGATCAAAAGTGGTTACAGTAGCTGCTGCCAAAAATTTTGAGAAAGAGTTTTTTGATTTATATGTATTCTGTGCGAATACTTATAATTGGGCTCCTGATAAAGCAATTCGTGATCATATAAAAAATATTGATTATTTACAGGGAAAGCATGTAGTTGCGATCACTTTAGGTAGTGGTTCTACAAAAAGATCTCAACGTTTGCTCGAAGAGTCCATCAAACAAAAAGAAGCCATACTTATTGATTCAAGAACATTTTGGTTGATGAAACCCAATACCGAATCAAAAACAAAAAGATCAAATAGCAAAATTGCTGTAGAAATGGCAAATAATTTTGGAAAAGAAATAGCTGAAAGAATTAAAAATTAGCCTAAAATAGTCATGGTTTTTACTATTAGATTTATAATTAGATAGATATTATTTTTCTGTTTTTACAGTTTCCAAAATTTAAGTTGCTTTTTCAAATAATTCTTATACAAAATAGTACTGTAATGAAAACTCTAATCGTTTACTTTTCCTTTTCTGGAAACAATGAATTATTGGCTAAAGATGTAGCCAAAGACCTAGAAGCCGATCTGTTGCAAATCACCGAACCCAAAAAACGAGGGATGTTCGGGATTATGTTGAATATGTTATTTAATCGTTTTCCTAAGATCAATGAACTGGATATTTTATGGAATGAATACCACCATATCGTTTTGATAGCTCCCATCTGGAACTATATCATAGCGCATCCGATGAAAACCTTCATCAAAAAAAATAAAGAGGATCTTAAAAACTATTCATTTATAACGCTGTGTTCTGGGCGTGATACACAAAAAGAAAAGATTGCAGCTCAATTAGAAAAATTGGCGAGCTATGAACCTAAAGTAATAATAGAATTCGAGACACGAACATTCATTACCCCAGAACAAGAGAGTAAGGGCGCTTATAAAGTAACTAAAGAAGATCTTACAAGATTAAAAAAAGCAGATGCGTATCATAATTTTTTAGAAACATATGTAGCCAAAAAAGAAATCGTATAGACGATGTGCAGAAGAGGCAGATCATAATTATATGGTATTGTTTACAAAGGTATGAATACAGAAAGAACAGCAATAATTCTATACAATGGGATACGATATTGATTTATATAAAATTAGCATAGATGGTTATAAGAAGATCTTACAAACCACATACCTTATTCCCAGCTGGAAGGTACTGAAAGAGAATATAGATTACCTTAATACTATTAAAAAACATGGTATTTGTAACTTGAAAGAACTGCAGCAAAGACTGAAGAAAAAAGATCATCTTCTTGAGTTTTCGAGACAAAGTGGTTTATCAGAACAGTATCTTAATGTCCTTCGAAGAATGATCAATGGGTATCTTCGAAAACCCAATAGAATTAAAGATTTTCCTGAAACCTCGGGAGATGTTGTATTAAAATTAGAAAAAATTGGAATTAAACACACACGCCATTTATTTGATAAAATCGTTACTCTAGATGGCAGGGCTTTATTTTCTAAACAAATAAATATTAGTGATGAAGAAATGTTGAGACTAACCAAATTAACTGATTTGTCCAGAATTCGATGGGTGAATCATACTTTCGCTTATGTCTTGTATGAAGCAGGTTTTGATACCGTAGAAAAAGTGGCAAATGCCAATCCCAACCAATTATATAAAAAAATAACAGCATTAAATGCAGAAAGAAAGTTTTATCCAGCTCATATTGGTTTAAATGATATGAAAATGCTTGTAGAATGTGCAGAAATGTTACCTCCTGATATTGAATATTAAAAAGTGAAAAGAGCAACTACAACATATATTTTAATGTTTTTGATACTGTTTCAGATGATTAGTGCTATCCCGGCAGGATGGTTAATGATTATTGATCCATCAGGAAACAAACTCGGACTACCAATTGAAATACTTCGGTACTCACCCTTTTCTAATTTTTTAATTCCGGGCCTGTTCCTATTCTTAGTTTTAGGAATATTTCCGTTGATTGTCCTTTATGGGTTGGTGAGAAAAAATAAATCGAGAGTTTTAGAAAAAGTAAATCTTTATAAAAATTATCATTGGTCCTGGACCTTTTCATATTATGTAGGAGTATTGATTATATTGTGGATCAATATGCAATTATTATTTATAAAAGAATTCCATATATATCACTTCATCTATTCTATATTAGGTATTATTATCGTATTTGTAGTGCATTTACCAAGTACTAAAAAGAACTATTATAAAAATATTGATAGATAATCAAATACTACCTCTACTTCCGGTAGAGTTTGTCCTGTCGAGTTGTAATCTTTATTGGGGCATAAGAATTAAGAATACTTATTATACATATAATATTTAACCTTGATCCAATTCTTGACAGTTTTCTTTAAAGAGTATAGAAAATTAAAAAGTCCATAAACATATGTTTATGGACTTTTATTGGAATTCAATAAATTCCTTGCGGAGAATGAGGGATTCGAACCCCCGGAGGTGTGACCCTCAACAGTTTTCAAGACTGCCGCATTCGACCACTCTGCCAATTCTCCAGTGTTTAGTCTCATCAGGTATTCCCTGAATGCGGGTGCAAATATAAAACCTTTTTTAATTCTAAAAAGAAAAATTTAAAATAATTTAAGAGATATTTTCTTTAAAGATGGTATTCGCTTAATCATATGAGATGAATTAAGTATATTGTGCTTTATTAATTAAATTGTTACATGAAAAATACTATAATACTAGTTGGCTCATTTATAGTCTGTTGTTGCGGGACTTCACAAAATTCTACATCTACTAATCCAAAAATAGATTCACATACTAGTGTGAATACAGAATTAACTGCAGTTACTTATGCCGAAAGCATTACGGCCAAAGAATTAAAAGAATACTTATACGTTTTTGCAGGTGATGATTTCGAAGGACGTGATACAGGAGAACCTGGTCAGAAAAAAGCCGCAGAATATTTAAAAAAGCAATACCAAAGAATGGGTATCCCTTCTCCTTTAGGAGGGGATGATTACTATCAGGAAATCCCAGAAAGTTATTTTAGAGGAGGCATTAAATCTTCAGAGAATGTATTGGCATTTATTGAAGGTACCGAAAAACCCGATGAGATTGTCGTGATTTCTGCGCATTATGATCATGTAGGAACCGATAAAGATGGTAATATTCATAATGGTGCCGATGATGATGGTTCTGGAACAGTAAGTATCTTAGAAATAGCAGATGCCTTTATGAAAGCAAAGAAAGATGGGAAGGGACCAAAGAGATCTATTTTGTTTTTACATGTTACAGGTGAGGAAAAAGGACTGTATGGATCAAAATTTTATACAGAGAACCCGGTTTTTCCTTTAGAAAATACAGTAACGGATCTCAATATCGATATGATAGGAAGAATTGATGAAAAACATGAAGGAGAAGATAAAAGCAACTATGTGTATTTGATCGGTAGTGATCGGTTAAGTACAGAATTACACAATATCAGCGAAAAAGTAAATACAGAACATACCAAATTGGACTTAGACTATACGTATAATGCAGCAAATGATCCAAATCGATTTTATTTTAGAAGTGATCATTACAATTTTGCAAAACATAATATTCCTATCATATTTTATTTTAATGGAGTACATGAGGATTATCATAAACCAACCGATACGCCAGATAAAATAGAATATGAACTCATGACTAAAAGAGCAAAGTTAGTATTTTATACTGCCTGGGAGGTAGCAAATAGAGCAGAGAGAATTATTGTTGATGGTGCTAAAGAAGGTGAATAATGAGATGCTAAAATAAAAACACAAACTGTAATAAAAAAAAGCCCTTGAAAAAGGGCTTTTTTATTTTTAGGGGTGGAAGACGGGATTCGAACCCGCGACCCTTGGTACCACAAACCAATGCTCTAACCAACTGAGCTACAACCACCATTTAATTTCGGGTGCAAAAATAAAGTATTTCTACCTATCTACAAACATTTTTTTGAATTAAATTAAATCAAAAATAGAATCGACTGCTACATAGCGTTCTACGGTATAGCCTTCGGCATGATGTACACCTATTATTCGTCCTAAATCGGCAGCACGATACTTTACACTTTCAATAAAATTTTTACTTGAGATAGGAGTAACAGGCTCTTTACTACCGGCATCGTAAAATTGAGAAGTATATGCCATAACGCTTTCTATCTTTATATCTATATAACTACTAATATCTACTACAAAGTCGGGTTCAATATTGGCCCATTGTATATAGTGATATACTTGTTTGGGCCTCCATGGATCTTGATTTACACCATCTAGAGTAGTTTCAATTTTTTTCAATCCAGACAGAAAACAAGCGTCACTAGCTAGTTTACTTCCTTTTCCATGATCTATATGGCGATCTGTAATTGCATTGCAAAGTACAATCTCGGGTTTATATTTTCTTATTTTTTTTATAACCTCTAATTGATGATCTTGATCATTTGTAAAAAAACCATCTTTAAATCCCAAATTTTCACGGGTAGCAACCCCTAAGATTTTAGAAGCATTTTTTGCTTCCTGATCTCTAATTTCGGGAGTACCTCTTGTTCCCAGTTCTCCCCGGGTAAGATCCAGTATTCCAACTTTTTTACCTCTACTAACTTCTTTGGCTATGGTTCCTGAGCAACTTAGTTCTACATCATCAGGATGAGCTCCTATGGCTAGAATATCTAACTTCATATTTTAATGTTCTAATTCTGGGACTTTTACTTTTTCTATGGCTTGTTGTATATCTAGCATTAAATCTTCTTTTTCTTCAATTCCTACACTTAATCGTAATAACCCATCTTTAATTCCTTGCAAATTTCGTTCTTCCTCGGTGAGTAACGCATGTGAGGTAAGGGTAGGGGATAGCATAGTACTTTCAACCCCGGCAAGACTCATAGAGCTTTTAATTAGCTTTAATTCTTTTTGAAACTTACTGGCATCTATGCCTTCTTTTAATTCAAAAGATAACATACCACCATAACCTGTCATTTGTTTTTTAGCAATTTCATGGTCGGGGTGTGATTTCAACCCAGGATAATAGACCATAGCAATATCTTCATGCTTTTTAAGCCATTTAGCAAGCTTTAACGCATTCTTATTTTGGCGTTGTACTCTAATGCCCAGTGTTTTTATACTTCTCTCTAACATCCATACTGTAAAGTCACTTAAACTACCACCAAAATTTTTTGCAACCTGAAAGATCTGATCGATATTTTTCTCGGTAGAGATAACAGCCCCTGCCAGAATATCACTATGACCTCCCAGGTATTTGGTAGCAGAGTGAATAACGATATCTATACCAAATAGAATTGGGTTTTGATTTACAGGAGATGCAAAAGTGTTATCTATAATGGTAACGATGTTATTTTCTTTTGCTAAATCAGCAATAGATTTAATGTCAATAAGTGTTAATAGAGGATTAGAAGGTGTTTCTATATAGATTACTTTAGTATTGGGTTGTATTTTTTGTTTAAAACCTTCTGGGGTTTGAGAATCTACATAAGAAAATTCTATGCCATGTTTTTTAAACTCTTCATTAATAAGATTAGCAGTTCCTCCATAGAGTGTACGTTGTAAAACGATATGATCTCCTTTCTGTAAAAATGCAAATAGAGTAGTACTTATCGCTGCCATACCGCTACCAAAAATCAAAGAAGATTCTCCTTTTTCGAGCTTAGCTATTTTTTTACATAACGCTTCTTGATTGGGAGTGTTAAAATATCTGGGGTAACGTTTTACATCTACACCTTCAAAAGCATAAGAGGTAGACATGTATATTGGTGATATAGCTCCTTTAAATTGTTCATCCTTGATTTCGCCATGATGAGTGCAAATGGTATTAAACCCTATATTTTTTGTATCCATAATGAGTTCAGTAAAACTTATAGTTATCGCATCTAAATTAAGATTTTCAGAAGAAATCAGATAAGATTTAACAGATTAAATGATCGAATACAACAGATTTTGTTTCACCCTTTTTTGACAGGGCTATATCATTTTTACTTTTGAGATGTTTCTCATTATTGTTTGGAAGAATTGTTGAGTGTCATAAGGTTTTATGATTACATCATTCATACCTACTGACAAGGCTTGATTTCTTATTTCTCCTTCTTCAACAGCTGTTAGTGCTATAATCGGGATATTGGTATTAAAAGTTCGTACTACTTTGGTAGCCTCAAGACCATTCATTTCTGGCATGTTTATATCCATTAGTACCAAATCAAACTTTTCATTTTTTAACATTTCGATCGCATCCATACCATTGTTTGCAATATTACAAGTGTATCCTTTCTTTTTAAGGATATTTTGAGTGACAATTTGATTTATTTTGTTGTCATCTACAATAAGAACATAGAAATTGCTTGTTCCGATACTTAAGTTTTCTCCTGTTTTTAATGAAATCTCTTGTTCTTTTACAGCTTTTTCATAATATAGATCAAAATAGAATTCAGACCCCTGATTTTCTTTACTTTTTATATGAATTTCACTATTATGAAGATGAATTAGTTTTTTAACAATTGCTAATCCTAACCCTGTACCTTCATATTCTTGATTTTCGTTCTTTACCTGAGCAAAGTTGTCAAAAATTGTTTGTTGTTTATTTTTTGGTATTCCTATTCCATCATCTCTAACAATAAAGCGTAAAATATAATTATCTTCCTTATTGTCGATACATTTTACATTAACCCAAATGTTTCCATCTTTGGTGAATTTAAGAGCGTTACCGATTAGATTTATTAAAATTTGTGATAATCTTACCGAGTCACCAAGTAAAGTGGTATTTATTTTTTTGTCTATATCAATATGAACCGTATTGTTGTTACTTTTTTGTTTGGTATGAAGAGAATTAACAATTCCTTCTATGAGTGTTCTAATATCAAAAGATACCTTTTCGAGTTTAACTTCATTGGTTTCTATTTTACTTAATTGTAAAACATCATTAATTAAAGCCAAAAGGTAATCACCAGAAAATTTTAAGGATTCTAGATATTCGTTGGTCTTCTTTTTATCAGGATTTTCCATTAATAGAGACGTAAGTCCAATTACGCCATATAACGGTGTTCTAAGTTCGTGACTCACAGTAGAGATAAACTGGGACTTTAAAGTAGATACTTGCTCTGCAGTTTCTTTGGCGCTTATTAATTCCTTGTTTTTGTCAAGTAAGTCATTGTTAAGTCTTTTCTTTTGTATATTATTCTTGTAAGAACTAATTAAGAAAGCTAATGATATTAGAATTAGTATGATCCCCAGAATAATACTGATCCTCCATTTTACAACTTCTGATTCACTTTCTTTTTTCTCAGATTCTGCTTTTTTTGCTCTTTTTTCAAAAATATCAACCTCATACTTAATATTGGCACGTCTAAGCTCTTTCAATTTCTTATGGTTGTTTGCCTGTAATATATTTTGAAATTGCTTTTTCTGATAGTTGTATGCCTTTCGGTAATCATCTTGTTTAACATATAAACCAGATTTAGTTTCGTAAGCAGAAGCCAACTCTTCATAATATCTAGAGATTAACTCATCGTTATTTTCTTTGTTTTTAGTTTCACCAATGGCATATGATATTGCTTTATCTGTGTATTCTTCTGATTTTTTAAACTTTCGTACACTAAGGAAATATTTTCCTAAAAGACTATTCAATTTGGTTTTATCCAGATTTGAAGACTTTTGATGAATCAATTTTCTGGCTGGTGCCAGATATTCATAAGAACTGTCAAAATCATTTCTGGAAATATAATATTCTCCAAGATTTAATAATGGACGTATCATCCTTATGGTATCTTTTAACCTAACAGCAAACTCATAAGATTTTTTGTAATACCCTACTCCTTGTTTACGTGTAAGGTTGTGCTTAGTGTATACTCGTGCAAGATTATTATATAGATCTGTTTCTAATACTTCACTCTTTGAGCTTCGGGCATAGGTTAATGCTCTTCTATAATATCTTCTAGCTTCGTTATCATCCTCACTAGTTTCATAATTTTTGGCAATAATATTATTTATATACCCAAGACTTTTGTCATCATTATTGTATTGCGCATAATGAAGTGCAGCTTGGGCTATTTCCAAAGATTGTTCATACTTGTATTCTTCCTGTAATTTTTCAGCCTTTTCGATATAACTTTGAATACTATCAGAAGTTATAGAAGATTGAGATTGTACAGAAAGAGTAAAGCTTACTAAAAATATTATAGTTATATGTTGAATAAAATTTTTCAACGTTCAATAAATTCTTGGTTTATTTACGTTGACGAAAATACAAAAATAGATTTAACGTAGTGTAATTCACCGTAAAAAAAGTGCTATTTATCCGTAATTTTTGTAGGTGAACGGATGTTTGTGTAGGAATTTAACTCGTTTTGTGAAAAATTCTTCTATGATTAGAAAAAACTATTTAAATATAAATAATTAAAATTATACTGTAATTATTGTTCTATAAGTAGGTGTATATTTGCATTGTCAAAAATTAATCAATTATAAATTTTAAAAAATAAAAAAATGGCATTTGTAGGTAAAAAATTCCCAAATCTAGACGTTGATACAATGAACGATATGGGAGATACTTTTAAGCTTAATGTTTTGGAAGAAGCAAAAAATAAAAATAAAAAAGTATTGCTTTTTTGGTACCCTAAGGATTTTACATTTGTTTGTCCAACAGAATTGCATGCTTTTCAAGAGGCTTTAAATGAATTTGAAAAAAGAAATACAATCGTAATTGGTGCTTCTTGTGATACTCCAGAAGTTCATTTTGCATGGTTAAATACATCTAAAGATAACGGAGGTATAGAAGGAGTAACCTATCCTATTCTTGCAGATTCTAATCGTAATCTTGCGAGTACACTGGGTATCCTTGATATTACAAATGAAACCTACAATGAAGAAACTGGGGTTGTAACTGTAGAGGGAGACAATGTAACGTATAGAGCTACTTATTTAATCGATGAAGAAGGTACAGTTTTTCATGAAGGAATAAACCACATGCCTGTTGGTCGAAATGTAGCTGAGTTTTTAAGATTGATCGATGCATATACACATGTACAAAAAAATGGAGAAGTGTGTCCTGCAAACTGGGAAGAAGGAAAAGATGCAATGAATGCAGATAGAAAAGGAGTAGCTTCTTACCTGGCAACTCATTAATTGACAATCCTAATTAAAAATTTCTCTGGGCAATAATCCTCAGAGAAATTTTTTCTAAACTTTAATTCAAATACTATGGTACAAGAACTAGCAGCAGATAATCTTTCACAATTAATACAAGATAATGATACTGTGATTGTACAATATTCTGCCACCTGGTGTGGTAACTGTCGGATTATGAAACCAAAATTTAAAAAACTGGCTTCAGAAAATAATGATACAACTTTTGTTGTTGTTGATGCCGAAAAATATCCTGAATCCAGAAAACTAGCTACGGTAGATAATCTTCCGACATTTGCTACTTTCAAAGGCGGAGCTTTTGTAAACCAGGTTCAAACTAATAAATTTGATATTCTAAAAAATTTGGTAGATGAAGTTACCAGTAATTAAACACCTTACAAGCTTTATCGAAGAAAACGATGAAGATTTTATCGTAGAGACTATCGAAACTCTAGAAGCTTTAACCGAAGTACCTTCATTAAAAGATGAAGAGTTGGATGTTATCGGAGAGCTAATCTCTAATATGTATGGCGCTCTAGAGGTTGATAAAATGATCAAAGAAGGTACTCCAAAAAAAGAAGCTCTAAATAGCTTTATGAAAAGAGTCCTTGGGTCTATAGATACCTGAAAAATAAAAAAACCTATCATATGTAATGGTAGGTTTTTTTATTTTTTAAAAACTTTATTAATATTACAATATAATCTTACTAATTTTATAACTCTTAAAACAACAATCATTTATTATGGCTTCAATAACATTAAAAGGAAATACAATTCACACTAGTGGAAATTTACCAGAAGTAGGACAAAACGCACCAGATTTTGAAATGGTGAATGCTGATTTATCTACTGCAAAATTATCTGATTATAAAGGAAACAGAGTAGTTTTAAATGTTTTTCCTTCTGTAGATACAGGAATTTGCGCAGCTTCAGTAAGAGCATTTAATAAGGAGGCAAGCAATTTATCAAATACTAAAGTATTGTGTATATCACGTGATTTACCATTCGCTCAAGGTCGTTTCTGTGGAGCAGAAGGATTAGAAAATGTGATCAATCATTCTGATTTTAAAACCGGAGAGTTTGGAAAAAACTATGGACTAGAAATTGTAGATGGACCATTACAAGGGTTACATTCTAGAGCAGTTATTGTTCTTGATGAGAATGGAACCGTTTTATATACAGAACAAGTGCCAGAAATAGTACAGGAACCAGATTATTCTGCTGCACTCGAAATATTGTCTTAGTATCTTATGAGTAAAGCATTAAAATTTGTAGTTGGCAGATTGCGAGGTTGTGGTTATGCTTTTAAAGGAGCTCTGTTGTTGATAAAAACAGAACCAAGTATACAAGTACAGGTTGGGATTGCAATAGCAATGACAATATTAGGTTTTTATTTCAATATTACTTTGATCGAATGGATTTTGCAAATTTTTGCTATTGGATTGGTAATGAGTGTTGAAGGGATAAATACCGCAATCGAAGCAATCGCAGATTTTGTTCATCCAGATTTTCATAATAAGATAGGGGTTATAAAAGATATAGCCGCGGGAGCTGTTTTTATTGCTGCAATTACAGCTATAATAATTGGATTGTTAATTTATATCCCTTATTTAGTTTAGAAAATTTTTTAGTCATTTTTACGTTCCAATATAGATATTCGTATTTTTGCGATAAGATACCCAAAAAATGGCCAAAAGAAAGGTAAGTACAAAAAGGAAAACAACAAAAAAACCTAAGACTTCACTAAAAGAAAAATTTACGTTATCAAGACAACAGAAAGTTGTTTTAGGTAGCTTCTTATTCTTTTTGGGGATAGGATTATTTTTTGCTTTTGTTTCGTTTTTCTTTAATTGGAAAATTGACCAAAGTGAAATATCACAGTTTTATAATAGAACATCATCTCCAAAAAACTGGTTAAGTAAATTTGGAGCTACTGTAAGTCATTTCTTTATTTTTAAAGGATTTGGAATTTCTGCATTAGTCATTCCTGTGTTAACCTCATTAACAGGTGTGTATTTGTTCTTTGACCTCAATAAAAAGAAATTATTTGGGTTTTGGTTTTGGGGAGGGCTAGTCATGCTATGGGTATCCGTTGTTTTGGGCTTTGTAGAAAAAGGTGGTGGGTTATTAGCTGGTATTATAGGGTATGAAACTAATGATTTTTTAAGAGACTATATAGGTTTTATAGGTACCGTTCTTGTACTTGCCTTTTTTGCAATAGTGTATATTGTAGTACGTCTAAGATATACTCCCGAAAAAATATCTGATTCTTTAAAAAATACCCAAAAAGCTATAGCAAAGGATTATGAAGTAACACCAGAAACGAATAATAAACAAACTGTATCTACTCCTACCTCTGATAGCTCTAGTTCTAGTTCTAGTATTAAAGAAAAAATAGACTCAATCATTGCTAAATCCAAAGATATTAATAAAAAGAAAGAGGATAAAAAGCAAAATGAGAAGGAAGACACCATTAAAAAAGATAATGACACCGAAGAGATTACATTAAACCCTACAATTAATGATTTTTATGGAGATCCGAATAATCGAGATAATGAGGTCCCAGAGAAACTAATTATAAAATCAGAAGATAATCCCGAGGATATCGCAATGGAAGTCGAAACTATGGTAGAGGAAGAAGTAGTTGGAGACCTAAGTGCTAAGCTGGTTAAAGATTTTGGTGAGTTTGATCCAAAACTAGAGTTAGGGAACTATAAATTTCCGGCAATTACTTTATTAAAGGATTATACCACACAATCGGGAGGAATAACTATTGACCAGGGAGAATTAGAAGAAAATAAAAACCGTATTGTAGAGACGCTTAAAAATTACAAAATTGAAATAGCGCAAATTAAAGCTACCGTTGGTCCTACAGTAACATTGTACGAGATTGTACCCGAAGCCGGAATTCGAATTTCTAAAATTAAAAACCTCGAGGATGATATCGCATTATCATTAGCAGCTCTGGGAATTCGTATCATTGCTCCTATACCTGGTAAAGGGACTATTGGTATAGAAGTACCTAATAAAAAAGCCACTATCGTATCGATGCGATCTGCAATCTCTTCTTCAAAATTTCAGAACGCAGAAATGGAATTGCCATTATCTTTGGGTAAAACGATTTCGAACGAAACATTTGTAGTGGATCTTGCCAAAATGCCTCACCTTCTTATGGCAGGAGCTACAGGGCAAGGAAAATCTGTTGGACTTAATGCGATACTTACATCGTTGCTTTATAAGAAGCATCCTGCAGAAGTAAAATTTGTTTTAGTAGATCCAAAAAAGGTAGAACTTACATTGTTTAATAAGATAGAACGGCATTATCTGGCCAAACTGCCTGATACAGAAGAGGCTATTATTACAGATAATACTAAAGTAATTAATACACTTAATTCTTTATGTATTGAGATGGATGCTCGGTATGATCTGTTAAAGCAGGCAATGGTTAGAAATATTAAAGAATATAATGTAAAGTTTAAAGCAAGAAAATTAAATCCCGAGAACGGGCACAAGTTTTTACCCTATATTGTGCTTGTAGTAGATGAATTTGCAGATCTTATTATGACTGCAGGAAAAGAAGTAGAAACTCCTATAGCCCGACTGGCTCAATTAGCTCGTGCTATTGGGATACATCTTATTATAGCTACCCAACGACCATCTGTAAATGTAATAACGGGTATGATCAAAGCTAATTTCCCTGCCAGAATAGCATTTAGAGTGACTTCTAAAATAGATTCTCGTACAATTTTGGATACAGGGGGAGCAGATCAATTAATTGGTAGAGGAGATATGTTGTATACACAAGGAAATGATGTTGTAAGAATACAATGTGCTTTTGTAGATACTCCAGAAGTAGAACGAATAACAGATTATATTGGTAGTCAAAAAGCATACCCAGATGCACATCTGTTACCAGAATATCTGGGTGAAGAAAGTGGCACAAGTCTTGATATAGATAAAAAAGATAGAGATAAACTTTTTGCTGAAGCTGCAGAAGTAATTGTAACAGCTCAACAAGGATCGGCGTCTTTATTACAAAGGAAATTAAAATTAGGGTACAATCGAGCAGGTAGATTAATAGATCAATTAGAAGCTGCAGGAATCGTTGGCCCTTTTGAAGGAAGTAAAGCAAGACAGGTTTTAGTACCTGATTTAATTTCGCTTCAGCAGTTACTGGACAATGAGTAACGAGCTGATTCGTAGTATGGTAATTAGTAATTAAAGAAGAATAAATAAAATGATAAAAAAGGCTATATTTTTACTATTTGTATTGGGTATAACTACTGCACAAGCCCAAAGTGCCAAAGATCTTTTGGATGAGGTTTCCAAAAAAGTAAATAGCTACACCAATATTGTTATTAACTTTAAATATGCTATTAATAATAAGGCAGAACATGTTGCTCAGGAAACCAGAGGAGATGTAACGTTACAAGGGAATAAGTACCTGCTTAATATCATGGGGACCAAACGTATGTATGATGGTAAAAAGCTACATGTAATTGTTCCGGAAGATGAGGAAATCAATATTTCTTCTCAGGATGAAGATGATGGCACAAGCGTGACCCCTTCAAAAATGTTAACTTTCTATGAAGATGGATATACCTATAAAATGGATATTGTTCAGGATGTAAAAGGTAGGAAAATTCAATATGTAAAATTGATACCCATTGACTCAAAAAGCGATTTAAAAGAAATATTACTTGGTATTGATAAGCAAACAAAGCATATTTACAAAATGATTCAGAAACAAAATAATGGTACTAATGTTACAATTACGGTGAATAGTTTTAAAACGAATCAACCGCTTTCAGAAACATTATTTGTATTTGATAAATCAAAATATGAAAATTATTATATCAATCGCTTAGATTAGAAAAGAATTAAGGCATAAAGAAATAAAGGTATAAAAAAGAACGGGTGTAAAAATTTACACACGTTCTTTAGTTTTAATTAATGTATATTTTTAGCGGTTAGAAAATAGAAAACGAGTGAAGATTTTAGATCGATATATTTTAACAACTTTTGTAAAGACATTTTTCCCGCTCTTTGTAATTATTATGTTTATCCTTTTATTGCAAACTATCTGGTTGTTTATATCAGAACTGGCAGGAAAAGATCTCGATTTTTCAGTAATATTAAAATTTTTGACGTTTGCAACACCTAGATTGATTCCCATGGTTTTGCCACTAACTATTTTGTTAACGTCTATTATGATTTTTGGTAATTTTGCCGAGAATTATGAATTTGCCGCGATGAAATCTTCGGGGATATCCTTGCAACGAGCTATGAGAACTTTATCTGTTTTTATCTTTTTTGTAGGGATAGGTGCATTTTTATTTTCGAATACAGTGATCCCGTCCTCGGAGAAAAGATTTATAAATCTTCGTAAAAATATAGTTAAAGTAAAGCCCGCAATGGTAATAACCCCTAATCAGTTTAATGACTTAGGAGATATAAATATAAAAGTAGCAGAAAAATATGGTGATAATGATGAGTTTCTTAGAGATGTTATCATTCATAAGAAAGCTGCTAGGCCTGGTAATTTTACTGTTATAAAAGCAGTAGGAGGAGAGTTAAAAGGTAATATCAATTCTGATTTAATTACCTTAATCCTTAATGATGGTAATTATTATGATGAGATTCAACAGAATTCACCTCAAAAAAGAAACAGATTACCTTTTGCCAAAACACATTTTAAAAAATATGTTCTTAATATAGATTTGTCATCTCTGGGTAATGTAGATATGGATGAACAACAATATAGCAAAGGATATAATATGCTTAATGTTAATGAGCTAAAGAATCAGATAGATACATTGTCTATTGAGGTTAATAAGAATGTGAAGAATATGACGGTTGAAATTGATCGAATGATTGGATTTGAAGGGTTAAATAGAAACATTAAAATAGTTGATTCTCTTCCAAAAACAAGTAATGATACATTGCAGATAAGAGATTATTTTAATACGCTTAAAAAAATACAGATATATCAGATTGCTTCATCTACTGCAGATGGAGTAATAAGAAAACTAAATTCTACTCAAAAAAATCTAAGTTTTAGGAAAAGAGCATTAAATAAATACGAAATGTCATTGCATGATAAATTTGCTTTAGGAATTTCGTGTATCTTATTGTTCTTTGTAGGAGCTCCTTTGGGGGCCATAATCCGTAAAGGAGGGTTAGGGTTACCTATAGTTATTGGGGTAGTGTTGTTTTTGACCTATCATTTTATAGGAATTTTTGCTAAAAATAGTGCCGAAGAAGGAGGAATCCCTCCATTTGTGGGCTCATGGCTTTCTACATGTATTATATTTCCGTTAAGTATATTTCTAACTTATAGAGCAACTACAGATCAGGGAATTTTTAATATGGACACTTTTATCCAGCCAATAAAGAATTTCTTTGCAAAACGATCTTCTAAAACCAAAAAATAGATTTCTTTTTAAATATCTTTGCCGGTAATAAATTTAAGAGTATGATTATGTCACAAGCAACTAATACCACAAACAAAATGAAACTGAATACCATTCAAGAAGCCATTGAAGACATTAGGCAGGGAAAGGTAATTATTGTGGTAGATGATGAAGATCGTGAAAATGAAGGAGATTTTATTGCTGCGGCAGAGAAAGTAACTCCAGAGATGATCAATTTTATGGCAACCCATGGTCGTGGATTGATTTGTGCTCCACTTACAAAAGATCGTTGTGAGGAGTTAAATCTCGATATGATGGTTCAGAACAATACCGTATTACACGAGACTCAATTTACCGTATCGGTAGATTTAATAGGGCATGGATGTACTACAGGAATTTCTGTGCACGATAGAGCCAAAACCATAAATGCATTAATCAAGGAAGATACAAAACCTCATGACCTGGGAAGACCAGGGCATATTTTCCCGCTTAAGGCGAAAAATGGAGGAGTATTAAGACGTACTGGGCATACTGAAGCGGCTGTAGATTTAGCAAGACTTGCAGGTTTTAAACCGGCAGGGATTTTGGTCGAAATTTTGAACGAAGATGGTACTATGGCGCGTTTACCTCAATTAGTAGAGGTTGCCAAGAAATTTGATCTTAAATTAATATCGATAGAAGATCTGGTAGCATATCGTATGCAGCATGATTCTCTGATCGAGAAAAAAGAAGATTTTGATATTACTACGCGTTTTGGAAATTATAGACTTAGGGCGTATAAGCAAACAACTAATGATCAAGTGCATATTGCCTTAACATTGGGTTCTTGGAAAGAAAATGAACCTGTACTTACCAGAATCAATTCTACATTATTTAATAATGATATTCTGGGGACACTAACCAATAATGCCGATAAACGCCTGGATGCTATGTTTCAGCGTATTAATAGCGAAGGTAAAGGGGCGATAATTTTTATTAATCAAGAAAGTCAATCGCTTAATCTTTTAGGGCGTTTAAGTGCTTTAAAAGAAATTCAAAATGGAAAAGATGTCTTAAAAGCACCAAAAATAGCTATGGATAGCAAAGATTTTGGTATTGGAGCACAAATTTTACATGACATTAATATTCATAAACTACGATTAGTCTCTAATACGGTACAACAAAAACGTGTTGGAATGATTGGATACGGATTAGAAATTGTAGACTATGTAGGGTATTAAATAAATACCTGATATCTTATAATACACTTTTTACAAGGACACCTTTTAAAGCTTCAACCATTTTTGAGGCTCTGTTTGCTACTTCTGTTTCAGACCAATTTAACTTGATTAAGCAAGAAATAGTGCGACCCATCCATAGATCGCTCGCATCAAACGGCCTATTGTTTTTTTGTAACCCTGATTGTATTTCCTGAGAAAACTTACTAAGAGATTTTTGTTCTAAAAGGTGTTCCCATTTTTTATAGTAATGCCAGTTATTATCGAACCAATAAAAACAAGCATCTACGCCATTTTCTCCCAAGGCTTTATGTGCTTTTCTGGCGACATCTTCTGTAGGTAAAAATATATTTAGAAAGGAATAATTTTCTACCCCTGTTTCTGGTACTCTTCTAAAAGAAACTTCGGGAACCTCTGCCAGAGCATTGCGTAGTATCGTATAGTTTTTTTCCTGGATTGTTAATGTATGATCTAATTTTCTTAACTGTGCAATTCCTACTGCTGCATTTAGTTCAGATAACCTATAGTTATATCCTAAGAAAGGATGTGTTTCTGCACCACGATCATTACCAACATGATCGTGACCATGATCCTGGTATTTGTGTGCTCGATCTGCAAATGTTTCAGAGTTGGTAATGATACCACCACCTTCACCGCAGGTAATTGTTTTAACGTAATCAAAAGAAAAACAGCCCAAATCTCCATAACTCCCTAATGGTTTTCCATCATAAGTAGCTCCGATAGCCTGGCAAGCATCTTCTAGTAGAATAAGGCTATGTTTATCACTAATTGCTTTTAATGCGCCAAGATCTGCCATAGATCCACACATGTGTACAGGCATAATAGCTTTGGTTTTGGGAGTGATAGATGCTTCAACAGCTTTAGGGTCTAAGGTAAGTGTGTCGTCTATATCACATAGTACTGGGATCGCCCCAACAGATAATATAGCTTCAAAACTTGCTACAAAAGTAAATGTAGGCATGATTACCTCATCTCCAGATCCTATACCGGCACATGCCAATGCAACTGTTAAAGCTGCGGTTCCGCTAGAAACTACCTGAGCATATTTGGATTGCATTCTGTTTGCTAAATCTCTTTCTAATTCTAATGCTTTATAATGACCATTTCTCATAGGATCAAATCCATATCGCATTAAAACTCCATTATCTAAAACATCCTGAACTTCTTTTTGTTCTTCTGCACCAAATAACTCAAATCCTGGCATAAGTATAGTGTTAAATTAAAAACTCTTTCCAGCAAAAATACCGAAAAGAGTTTTGATTTTACAGTGGTTATTCTAGATTTTTTTGATTATACCGATACTTAATATTTTTTGTAGTGTTAGTTTAAATGTAAGAAACCAAAACTTAGATGGTAATGATAGTATCTGTAATTGGGCGTCTTACTTTTTTTAACTCAGAAAACATATCATCTTCTGCTCGATATCCAATAGGTAATACCAGTACCGATGTTAATCCTAAGTTATTAAGATTAAGGAGTTCATCGTATTTTTCTGGTATAAAACCTTCCATAGGGCAAGAATCTATTTTTTCGATAGCACATACGGTAAGTATATTTCCCAGTGCCAAATATGCTTGTTTTGCAGCCCAGTTTGATATCTCTTCGGGTGATTTATAAGTAAAAGAATCTACGAGTTGTTCTTTAAAAGGTTTTAATATTTCTTCGGGAGTATCTCTTATTTCTTTTACAGTATCAAAATACTTGGATATGTATTGTTCTCCAATAGTTTTTTCGATACAAAATACCAATACATGAGACGCATCAGCAACTTGTTGTTGATTCCAGGAGTGTGAGGTGAGTTCTTTTTGCAAGTCTTTATTCTTAATCACTACTAATTTTAAAGGTTGTAAGCCATATGAGGTGGCGGTAAGGTTAAAAGCTTCTGTTAGTGTGTCTATTTTTTCCTGAGAAACAATTTGCTTAGTATCGAATTTTTTGGTGGCATAACGCCAATGTAAACTTTCTATAATATCCATTCGAAGTTTTTTTAAGTATATGACAAAGATAGTATGATAAGATTTACCTTTGACAGATAAAATGATAAGAAAAAACTATATCACAATTGTATGAATGCTATAGATGAATTAATTAATAAATCTGAAACGAGAATCTTTAAAGCTGTGTTTCCTAATACTACCAATCATTACGAAACCTTATTTGGTGGTACAGCATTACAACTTATGGATGAAGTGTCTTTTATCTGTGCTACGCGTTTTAGTAGAAAAAAAGTAGTTACCATATCTACAGATAAAATTGATTTTGAAAAACCAATACCCGAAGGAACCATTGTAGAACTCGTAGCAAGAATTGCAGAAGTAGGTAGAACCAGTTGTTTGGTAAAAGTCGATATTTACAAAGAAGATATGTATAGCTATGATAGAGAACTAGCAGTTACTGGGCACTTTAAGTTTGTGGCTATAGATAATAATAAAAATCCAATTCCTATAGTTGACAAATAGTTCTTTTTGGGTAACTATTTTTAACTTTCAGATTCAAAAATAGAAAGATTGCATACGCATTCATCATAAAAAATCATAGCCGTTTCTATATGGTCTATGTAACTGAAATTTGCTAATTTATCAAGAATAAAGGATCTAAGATCATCAGAATCTTTTACTCCAATATGAATCATAAAGTCAGTATCTCCTGCCATATGATAAAACTTAATAACCCCCTTAAGTGTTCGTATTCTTTTGATAAAAGAATTTATAATTTCTCTTTCATGCTTTTTTAAACGTATAGCTACTATTACTTGCACATTGATTCCTAATTTTTTTAAATTAAGATCAGCATTAAAAGCTTTAAAAAAACCTTCTCGGGTTAATCTTTTTAATCGTTCATGACAAGTAGAGGGGGCAATATCTAACTCTGCAGCTACCTCTTTATTTGAAAGCCGAGCATTATTTTGTAATAGGTTCAAAATCTGAATATCCTTCTGATCTAACTTCATATTTACAGTCTTTTTAGAATTTATTTCGTTTTTGCTGAAATTTAATATGAATATAATTCATATAATTTGTAAATATAGTGAATTTTGTTCGTGAACTTATAAAATTAGATTCAAAAATGAATATAGGTATAATAGGATTGGGTACCGTAAGTAGAGGTTTTTTAGAAATTCTGGAGCAAAAAACAGATTGGATTTCTCAAAAATTTGGAAGTGATATCAAGGTTGTAGCTGTCAAAGATATTGCAAGAGGAAACATATATAATCCCCAGGGGATAAATATTAGTGAACTTTTAGATAAACTAAATAATGGAGAAAAGATAAGTGATACTTCATTAACAGATGGAGACTCTCTTTCTGAAATAGATAGTGTAGATCTTATTGTAGAGGCAACATATAGCGATTATACAACAGGAGATCCTGCATATACTTTTATCAAAGACGCTCTTACAAACGGTAAGCATGTAGTTACCACAAATAAAGGGCCAGTTGCATTGCATTATACAGAGTTAAATAAGTTAGCAAATGATAATAAGGTGATGCTACGATATGAAGGTACAGTATTAAGTGGTACTCCTACATTTTCATTAATCGAAGAATGCCTTGCCGGAGATGATATCGTAAGCATACGAGGAATTCTTAATGGTACAAGTAATTATATCCTGTCAAAAATGTCTCAGGGAGACTCTTTTGAAAATGCGTTAGAAGTTGCTCAGGAAAAAGGATATGCAGAAGCAGACCCTACTAATGATGTTAAGGGATATGATGCAAGAGGAAAAGTAGCTATACTTTCTCATAAAGTTTTTGGTGTTGATCTGGGATTAGATAATATACCTACTGTAGGTATAGATACTATTTCTAAAGAACAGCTGGATGCTGCAAAAAAGGAAGGGAAAAATATTCGCCTTGTAGGTAGCTTAACAAAAACTGGAAAAGCTATAGAAGCAAGAGTACAGCCAGAAGCTCTGGATAACGAAGATGCGCTATCAAATATTGGAGGCGTTACTAATGCAATAGAAGTCTCTACTGCATATCTAGGAAAACTTATGGTTACAGGGCCCGGAGCCGGGAAACTTGAAACTGGTTACTCTGTATTCTCAGATGTATTATCTATAATTAAAAATAGTTGAGGTATGATAAGCACTTTAGATAAGATTGATACCATGAAAATGTTGATTGGAGAAAATTGGGTAGAAAGCTCAACAAAATTACCGGTATTAAATCCGTATTCAGGAAAAGAGGTGTATGCTGTTTCTTGTGCCGATGCAGATCATGTACAGGAGGCTTTAAAATCTGCAGAGTTAGGAAAAGAGATATCAAGAAATCTATCACCTTATGATAGGAGTGAAATTATAGCCAGGGTAGTTGTTTTTTTAAAAGAAAGGAAAGAAGAATTTACTCAAATCATAGTAAACGAGGGAGTTAAAACCAAAATTGAAGCTGCCAAAGAAGTAGACAGGTGTATCAATACATTAACTCTTTGTAGTGAAGAAGCCAAAAGACTTACGGGAGAAACTGTCCCTTTTAGTGCATTTGCCGGAGCTGCTTCGAGAACAGGGTATTATGTATATGATCCAATAGGTATCATTACTGCAATTACACCTTTTAATGACCCCCTTAATTTGGTGGCTCATAAATTAGGCCCTGCAATAGCCTCGGGTAATGCGGTTATACTTAAACCGTCAGATTTCACTCCAATTTCTGCAATAAAACTAAGTGAGTTGTTTCTAGAGGCAGGTTTACCTCATCATATTCTAAATATCATAACCGGGCCGGTAAGTAATTTTGGGAATACATTAATTACAGACCCGCGTGTTAATATGGTAAGTTTTACAGGGGGGACAAAATCCGGAGAGGCGATCATAAAAACTGCTGGAATTAAAAAAGTAGCAATGGAACTTGGTTCGAGCTCTCCGGTAATAGTCATGGATGATGTTAATATTGATGCCGTTGCAGAAAACTGCATAGGAGGTATGATATGGGCAGCAGGTCAAAACTGTGTAGGTGTAAAACGTATGTATGTTCATGATGCTATCTATGATGTATTCAAAGAAAAAGTAATTGCCCTTGCTAAATCAGTACAACTGGGAGACCCAGGTGATCCTAATACCGATATGGGACCTATTATTACTCAAGAAGCAATTGATGCCATAGAGAATTCTATTTCTGATTTAAAAAAATCTGGTTATCAGGTTTTATGTGGAGGAAACCGGGTAGACAACGCTTTTGAAGCAACGCTCATAGAAGGAAGCTATGACCACCCACTAAATGGTAAACAAGAAATCTTTGGGCCTGTAGCAACAATTTCCAGAATTAGCTCATTAGAAGAAGGTATTAGAGCAAGTAATGATTCTCCTTACGGATTACATGCAGGAATCTTTACAAATTCAATCGAAGCCGCATTTAAAGCGGTTAACGAATTACAGTGTGGTGGAGTTATGGTTAATGATTCTTCAGATTACCGAATAGATATGATGCCTTTTGGCGGAATTAAACAAAGTGGTATTGGCCGGGAAGGAGTAAAATCTGCTATACGGGAAATGACCACAACTAAAATCGCATGTTTTAACCTTTAAATAAATAATAGATATGAATAGTATAGAAAACGTAGAGACGTTATCAGACGAAGCTATAACCAAAAACGGAAACATGGATATGGCTAAGGTGTTATCACCTAGGAGGAAATCTACAGCAAGCACAACTATCGAAGAGTTGGCGATCGAGCAGTTAGAACATTTTCAAATAGATATTGATAGTGCGTATGGAGAAGCCCTGAAAGGTGCTGCTATGGATATTTACCATGCACAATCAGATATTTCTAAATTACAGGAAATAACCAATAATACAATTGCAAAATTAGATCAGGGAGAAAAAGTAGCGTACTTTAATGCTAAACGTTTTTTGTCTTTTCAGATAGCAAAAGTATTAGAAACATTACAAAACCCGCTAAGCAAAACCTATCAGTCTTTAGGGCAATCAGACGAATCTTTACAAGCCAAAGGACCTCATCCTTTATTTAATAATATTGCAGCCTTATTTTCTGCAACTCCAGTAATCGCACGTACTTCTACATACGATTACTCTTGTACAGAATGGGTTGATGATGCTTTTAATGGTAAAGAATCAATACATCATATATACTCTAGATTATTGAATCCTACCTCTATGGCTTTGGCTACTCATATGGTGCATATAGAAGCAGGTAAATATGCAGATGAGTATACTGCATGGAATTTTAATAGTGGTATGGCTGCTGTAGATGCGTTATTAAGTAATGTATTAAACCATGGAGATGTTCTTATACTTTCTAGAAATATCTACGGAGGGGTTTACCAGTTAATCGAAGATTTTTTTGCTAAAAAGAATAAGTTTGCCATTAATGTGGTTTGGTTTGATGGATATTCTATTGAAGATTTTAAACCAGTATTAGAAAAAGCGAAAGATGATTATCAGGATATTCTTTCTTCTGGTAATAAATTACATGTATATATGGAATCCCCTTGTAACCCTCATGGTTATATGCTGGATGTGCCTGCAATTTGTAAAATTTCTAAGCAAAATGGAGCAACGGTAATGTTAGATGGTACTGTAGCAACACCGTTTTTAATCAAGCCATTACAACATGAAGATGAAGAATGTAGACCAGATTTCTTATTCCATAGCTATACCAAAGATATTACTGGATCTGGTAATGCAATAGCAGGAGGTATTATAGGTAAAAATAACTTAATGTTTTTGCCAAAAGGAGATGAAGTAGATGGGATAAAATGGGATGAGACTTTATTCTGGAATGTATACTATATTAAAGGTGCTTTTTTAGATTCTGATACTGCATTCGAGGTGTTATCGGGAATGAAAACACTAAGCATGAGAATGGTTCAAAAATGTGTAAATACTTTGGTGTTGGCTAAATTCTTTGACTCTAATCCTGGTATTACAGTACACTGTAACGGATTAGAAAACAACCATAATCATGGTATTATGAAGAAGATTAGTAAGTATCAATTAGCTTCGCCTTTATTCACTATTGATTTTGAAAAAGCAAAAGTATCGGATAAGTCATTTAAAATGTTCTTTGATACGTTAGCTCCTGCATTTGGTCTTCAGGTAAGTTTAGGACAGATTAATACTACACTTTTGTGCCCTGCATTTACATCTCATTCTGAGTTAAATAAAGATGCATTACTAGAAGCAGGTATTCACAAAACAACAATGAGAGTATCTGTAGGTAATGAAAACCCAAAAGAATTGATACAACACTTTATGCAATCTGTAAAATTAATGATAGATCCAGAAAAGCCAGGATTCTCTAGCTCTTTCTTATCCCGAAGTGAAGTAGATAAATTATATGCAGATACATATATGGAAGTACAACAACAATTAATAGATCACGGATACTTAAATTAAATACATTAACAATTAAAACTTTAAAAAATTATGATTAACGGAATTAATTTAGAGGCTTTAGGGAGTTATAAAAATACAGTTGAACAGGATCCTAAGAATGGAATGTATTCTGGTGGTATTAAAGCAACTTGGTTAGGAGGAACAAAAGTAGGGGTTGAAACCAATGCATTACAGCTTGGAGATGAGAAGATACCTCATAGTTTTTCTTTTGTTATAGACGAGCCAGAACAACTATTAGGAGAGCATTCTTCTCCAACACCTCAGGACTATTTATTAGGAGGGCTTTCGGGTTGTATGATGGTGACTTTTGTAGCTATGGCTTCAATAAAAGGAATCGAATTAGAAGGAGTTTCTTTAGAGATAAAATCAAGCTTGGACTTGCAAGGATTTCTAGGTATAAATGAAACTTCTCCTGTAGGGTTTGATACCGTAGAATATTGTTTTACTGTTGAAGGAAACGGTACAGAGCAGGATTTTAAAGAAATTGCAGATCAGGTTATCCAGTTTTCACCAAACTATGCTACTGTATCAAACAAAGTGAAAATGATTTCTAGCCTGGTAGTTAATCCTACAATGGTAAAAAATTAGTTAGTTTAGTTTGAGTTTACCCGTTTGGTGGTAAATAGGAAAGGCTGTATGATATTTTTCATACAGCCTTTTAGTATATAAAAACCTAGATACTTGATAAAATATCTATTGTGCTATTAATGAGTAGATTGTGTTCTTTGATAGAATGACACATCAACTCATCTCTGTATCATGTAAATTTTTGTCGTGTATAAAATATGGGACAGTAAATTGAAAAGATGAATTTATTATGTGTTGTAAGTAATGAAGAGAAAAGGCTGTTTAAAATTTTAAACAGCCTTTTACAGAATACACAAACAACCAAGTTTGCTTATTTACAATTAACCAATTTCTGAAATAAAAATATCATTAGAATGTTTTAATTTTTTGCTACTCCTATAGGAGCAGTATATCCTCCTTTACTAACATTACCATCGGTATAAATCTTACCAGTTCCATTAACAAGTAATATACCTGCTAAATGAGGAGAAGCCATTGAAGTACCAGATTTTAGTGCAAATTCGTTACCGCCTATACCGCAAGACCAGATTCTTGTTCCCGGAGCCCATGCATGTACATTGTCTCCGTAGCTAGAACCACCTGCTGCAGCATCTGTATTAGTCATGTTTCCAACTACCCAGCACCCTTCGATATATGCTCTTTGTGGTGAGTAGTAATATACGTTATCATTATTATTGCCTGCAGCCATAGCACCAAATGTAGTTTTGGCTAAATTTCTGAAAGCAGTTTCGTAAGCTACACTAATTGTTCTACTGGAAAACCCTATGCTATAGTTCCATACATCACCATAACTAGCATTATTAGCAACATAATTGATTCCTGCAATGATTTGCGCTTGTGTTCCGGATCCACTATCACTTAATACTTTTACCGCAACAATTGTAGCTCCCGGAGCAACTCCAACAACACCATCTCCATTGTGCATCGCACCAATGGTTCCTGCAACGTGAGTACCATGCCCATTTCTGTCTCCCCAATTGTTATCTACAAAAGTGGTACTACGATTATAATCGATGTTAAGATCGGGATGTGCATAGACACCGCTATCAAGAACCCATGCCGTTTTTCCGGTAGAGTAGGTGTATCCCCCAACTCTTACAACCCCCCAGTCTACATAATCTCCTCCGGTTTCATAATAACCAGTGGTAGCCGCAGCCTTATTAGAGTCTTTTCCTGTTGTTACAGTAGGCATTACTCCTTGCTCTACGGTAACGTCTAACCTCTCAATGTAATTCGGTTCTACAGCAAGAATGTCAGGATCGTTTTTAAGTAACTCTACTTCTTTTGTAGAAATACCATCAACGTTAAATCCCTGTATCGCAGTTTCGTAAACAAATTTCATTTTATCCGAAGAAATTTTGTGCTTAGATAAAATACCGGATGCTTTTTGGGTTACTTTTTGTTTGTTCTTTTTTAATTTTTCATCTTCTTTAAAAACAATAATATAGCTATTAGGAACCGCTTGTGCAGCACTAATATCTGTAGAAGGATTTTCTGTTGATAGCTCTTCTGAAACTTCTTCTTTAGAACAAGAGTTTAAAAAGATTGTGATTCCAAACATGATTAGAACCATTTTAATGCGAATAATTTTTTGAATTGTTTTCATAATATTAAGTTTATGTTAAGGTTTCAAAAATCTATAAATACATATGTTTGACAATAGTATTCTTAGTTTTTTTGTTAAAATCTGAAAACAATTCTAAAAAAGAGGGGTTTTTAATGTGATATTCGAATTTTATTAGGGGGTGAATGAACTGGGGTGATGATATGTAATGTGTTGTTTAGTAGGTTTTTACTGTTTTTGTATTTCGAATTTGTTCTGAATGAATGTGTTTTTAAAACATCTGGGAATAAAAAAAGCACATTGAAAACAATGCGCTTTTTTTATATGTTGTTAATAGTTGTTAGTTTTTAGCCAACTGTTTTATTTTAATTCTAAAAGCAGCAAAAAGTAGTGTCATAAATGGACTAAGCCAGTTAAAAATGGCAAAAAAGAAATAATCTAATACAGGTACACCAAGTACTCCGCTTTGATAAGCTCCACAAGTATTCCAGGGAATTAAAACAGAAGTAACAGTTCCCGAATCTTCTAGAGTACGACTAAGATTTTCTGGGGCTAGCCCTTTATCTTTATAAGCTTTAGCATACATTCTTCCGGGTACTACGATAGCTAAATATTGATCAGATGCAGTTACATTTAGTGCTAGGCAACTTACTACTGTACTTGCAAAAAGCCCGAATACAGAATCAAATAAATTCAATAAAGCTTTACTAATTCTGGCTAATGCTCCAATAGCATCCATCACACCGCCAAATACCATTGCACATAGTATTAACCAAATTGTATTTAACATTCCAACCATTCCTTTAGAAGTAAAGAGCTTAGTAAGTTCAGCATTAGATGTCTGTATTGATGTTTTTGTTGTTATTGCATTCATCACTCCTTTATATGCAGAATTAAATGTGAATTCGTCACTACCGGCAACGGTTGTTACAATTTCTGGTTGAGCAATAATGGCAGCAATAGCACCAAGCAGCGTACCTATAAGTAAGGCAACCACAGGAGGTGTTTTTTTGATGATTAAACCGATAATCAAAACAGGAACAATAAATAACCAGGGAGAAATATTAAAAGCATTATCGATAACATGTAATTGCTCACTAATTTCCGGAGTTCCGGATGTATCAATAGTAAATCCTATAACAATAAAAACCAGTAGTGTGATTACTATAGTTGGTATAGTTGTATATGCCATATATTTTATATGAGAAAATAATTCTCCACCAGCCATTGCAGGAGCTAAATTAGTAGTATCGGATAAGGGAGACATTTTATCTCCAAAATAAGCACCAGAGATTACAGCACCTGCTGTCATTCCGAGAGAGATTCCCAAGGTATCACCAATACCAATAAGTGCAATACCTACAGTTGCAGAGGTAGTCCAGGAGCTACCTGTTGCAATAGATATGATGGCGCAAATGATTACACAGGCGGCCAGGAAGATAGTTGGATTAAGAATTTGTAAACCATAATAAATCATGGTGGGGATAATACCGCTAATCAACCAGGTTCCTGCTAATGATCCCACCAGTAATAGTATAATTAGTGCACTAGAGGTTGATTTTATATTTTTGGCAACCTCTTCCATCATTTGTTTATAAGTTACCTTATTATAAAACCCTACTATCGCAGCTACTGCAGCTCCCATAAGCAAAACAAATTGATTACTTCCGCTAATTGCTTCATCTCCATAAATATAATAGACATTAAAGAATAACATAATAACCAATGCTATAATTGGGATCAAGGCTTCCCAGATGTTTAATTCTTTATTCTCAATAATATCTTCGTTTTGGGGATCGGTAGGTGTGATGTTTTGACTTTCCATATACTAAATTCGAAATTTTATGGATGTAATGTTACGATATTAATAAAAGCTATGCAACGTCTGCATTGAGTTTAATTACTTTCAAACCTAAATAAAAATGGTGTAAGGGTAAAAATATTCATTTAAAATCATAAAAATATTCTTTTAATCTGTTTTTTTGTGTATTTCGTCGGTATTTTTGATTTTATCGAATGGTGATTTTGTCATAAAATTTGTGATGTATTCTATTTTTGTAATACGAAAGAAGAAGAGTAAGAGAAAAATTGGAATTTTTTGATTGTTTTGTGACTTTTTTTGTCCCAGTAAAATAATTCTTGATGAGTTATTTTTGAACACTAAACCTAATAAGCCTCATACCCAGAGGCTTTTTGCTTTTTGTACCTATGTATGTAAGATATTCATGAGCTTTATTTGATCATATTGATGTACTTATTTCTTTGAATTTTATAACCTTCATTTTAATTCATACGCGATATTTAATGAGCTAATTATACTATAATCATAATTATATGTTAAGCGAAATACGTATTTAATCTTGTTTTTTGGTATTTTATCGATATTTTGTTATTTTTAATGAGGTTGTTTTGTAAGATTATGATGATAACAACATACTTTTGAAGTATCAAAAAGAAAAAATATAAAGAAATTAAAATATTGATTAGCCCATTGAACTAGAATTAGTCTTTTTTGCCCAAATTAATTTCGCCCCAAACCCTAATAAGCCTCATACCCCAGAGGCTTTTTTTTATTATAGAATAATATAGCATATTGTTATAGTTAAAAAATCGTTATTCTAATTTCAATACGATTTTGATAGTGTAGGTTTCATTTTTTATATTGAAATTAGTCGAAAACTAATAGGATGGAAACTAACACATATAAAGGCTTAGAATTATTTTGTTTTTTTGTATTACTACCGATAAGCTTTTTATTAGATTCTCACTTTCTTTTTAAAGTCATACCTACCGTTTTGGGGTTTATTTATATTCTTGTCCTTCTTAAAAAGAAAGGACTGTTGAAGTTGAAATTTCCGGTTAAAGAATATTGGAAACCTTTTTGGAAAGAAATTATAGTTAAGTTTGGGATTATTGCGATAATAACTGGACTATATGTCTTTCTAATTGCTCCGGATAAGTTGTTTTCTGTACTTATAAAAAGACCAGGGTTATGGATAATTATTCTTTTTGTATATACATTTTTGTCTGTTTGGCCACAGGAGATTATATATAGAACCTTTTTTTATGAGCGTTATGAGAATCTGATTAGTAATAAGTGGCTGTTTATTTTTATAAACGCAATCCTTTTTTCTTTAGCTCATCTTTTTTTGAATAGTTTTTTAGTGCAAGTATTAACTTTTGTTGGCGGTTTGTTATTTGCTTATACTTACCAAAAAACAAAATCCACTACCTTAGTTTCTGTAGAACATGCTATTTATGGTAATTGGTTATTTACTGTTGGTATGGGAGAGATGTTAGCCTTTCCTGGCCCCGGATAAATCACAAAAAATACTCAATAAGCTGGCGTACTGCTTTTCCACGATGACCAATCTTGTTTTTTTCTGATAAAGAAAGTTCGGCAAATGTTTCGGTATACCCATCGGGTAAAAAAACTGGATCATATCCAAAACCTCCTTTTCCTCTTTTATCTTCGGTAATAAAGCCAGAGCATATTCCTGTAAATGTTTTCACTTTTCCATTTGATACCAAAGCGATTACAGTTTTAAACTGTGCCTTGCGATTTTCTTTTTCTTTTAACTCTTTTAAAAGTTTTTCCATATTTGCATTAGCATCTTTGGCTTCACCAGCATACCTTGCCGAGTATACTCCGGGAGCACCATGCAACGATTCGACTTCAAGACCTGTATCATCGGCAAAACAATCAAATCCATAATGCTCTTTGATATAATTAGCTTTTTGCATTGCATTACCTTCAATAGTTGTAGAAGTTTCGGGAATATCTTCTATGCAACCTATATCACTAAGCCCTACTATTTGAATAGTAGGAGGCAGTAATGCTTGTACTTCTTTTATTTTATTATGATTATTGGTAGCAAATACGATTTTCATTTAGAGGTCTAATTTCTAATGTATAGTTTTCAAAAAAATATGTTCTCGTTATGCTTTTGCATCAAAATCTAATACCCATTTCTCCTGGACTTTAAGTACTTGTTCGATAACATCTCTTGCACATCCTTTACCTCCCTTTTTGTAGGATACATATTTAGAAACTTCTTTTACTTCTGCCACTGCGTCTTGAGGGCAAGTTGGTAACCCTACCATTTTCATAACTGGTAAATCAGGAATATCATCACCCATATATAATACATTTTTTATGTTGATATTATTAGTTTCGAGATATTCATTTAGTTGTTCTACTTTGTGATGCGCCCCAAGATATATATCTGTTATTCCTAAGCCTTTTAAGCGTTGACGAACACCTTCATTTTTTCCTCCAGAAATAATACATACTTTAAAACCCTGTTGTATGGCAGTTTTCAAAGCGTACCCATCTTTAATATTCATTGTTCTTAGAAGTTGCCCATCGGTATTGATAATGACAGTACCATCGGTAAGTACTCCATCTACATCAAAAATAAAGGTGGTAACATGCTGCAGGTATTCTTTATAACTTTTTTCCATATTTAGATTGTATTGCTTTGGTAAGGGTTTTATATAGTTTTTGTTGTGTAGTATCTGTTATTATTTTTAAATGCCTGTTTATCGTTTTAGAATCATTACGTATCCCAGGCCCTGTTTGGGCCAGATCAGGATTCATTTTTGTGATTTTTTGAGCAGTCTCCAAAATCAAAGGGTGCAAAATTTCAAAAGGAACATCGTGTTCATTACAAATATCGTTTGCTGTTGAAAACAAATAATTTGTAAAATTATTTACAAATACAGCAGAAACATGGAGTATATTACGCTGTTCTGAAGAAATTTCATATACCTTATTAGAAAGGGTAACGCTTAGTTTTTTTAGTAGCGTAAGATCGGCTTCATTTTCAGCTTCCAAACAAAAAGGAATAGCGCTAAAGTCAACAGCTTTATCTCTGCTAAATGTTTGTAATGGGTAAAAAACACCTCTTTTATTCGTATCCGTAAGGACATTCATAGGAACACTGCCAGAGGTATGAACGATAAGTCTATTCGTAAATGGTAATTGGTTAGAAACCTCCTCAATAGCATCATCGCTTACTGCCAAAATATAAATATCAGCTTCTTTTAGTGAGCTAAAATCTTGTGTAATAGTATTTTCTCTCTGATCAGGATGTAATGACAATCCTTTACGATTATAGCACTGGACAACTTCTACCGATTTTTGATTGTAAAAAGCAGTATACAAGTGTTTGGCCACATTACCGGCACCAAGAATTATAACTCTAATCATTTGGCTAAAATAAGGAAGTTCCCTTAAAAAGCAGAGCAATACATTTTTTCATTTTTATTTTAAATGAGTTCTATAGTAAAAGGCGGTATTCATATTAATTCAGAATAAAATATTTCGGGAGTATTACTCTTCAAAAATTAGGCATGGTTTAAAAAAACGCAAAATTTTGTAACCTTTCTTACATGCACTTATCTAAGGTTTACAATAAATCCTCTTGTAGTTAATACAATAGTAAAAAACTCTTAAAAATCAATACTACATAAATGATTAAAATTTTCACATAACTCATAAAAATGACCGCTATGAAACTAAGAAAAACAATATTCTTTCTGATGCTATTTGGTATTAGTACAGTTTTTATTCAATGTAAGGATGATGATTTAATTCCGATACCAGATGAACTGGTAATACCACCTCCGATAGAACTTAATTTGGATCCGGCTTTGGTTGCCGAGGGAAAAGAAATTTTTAGGCATGATACTTTTGGAAGTGAGGCGCAATGGACAGATTTATTAGAGTTAGATAAAGCTATTTTGGGAGCAGCCAATGGTGGATTTGGACCTGGCCTTGATCCAACTACGGCTTTAGCAGTAGGACTTAAAGTAGATGCCGAAGTATTACCACAAGCTGTGGTAGATGGTATTACAGATGGAAGTATTGATTTAACCGATCCAATGACCACAGTAGCTTTGTTAGATTTGGATGCTGTTGTTGGTGTAAAAGGAAGCTTTAATGAAAACAAAAAATTAACATCTGTTGGAATCACATGTGCCTTATGTCATTCTACAGTTGATGATTCATTTACTTCGGGAATAGGAAATAGAAAAGATGGTTGGGCAAATACAGATCTTAATGTGGGAGCTATTTTGGGATTTGTTAAAAATGCTCCTCTCGCAGATATTCTAAGTGTTGATGTCGAAACTTTTAATAGTGTTGTTAATGCATGGGGCCCGGGAAGATTTGCTCCTACATTATTAATGGACGGAAAAGTAACAAAACCTAACGGAGAACTAGCAACATTGGTAATACCTCCGGCTTATGGGTTACAGGGAATAACCCATGAAACATATACTGGTTGGGGTGAAGTATCCTATTGGAATAGATTTATTGGTGTTTTGGTCATGGGAGGACAAGGGAATTTTTCTGATCAAAGATTAAATGATCCCGAAAAATTTCCACTTGCGGTAGAAAGAGGATTGTTTGATGTAAGTGTACCCGTAGATATGGTAGATTCGAAACTGGAAGGCTTACGAGAATATCAATTATCAATACTAGCCCCAACTCCAGATCCAGATAGTTATGATGAGACTTCGGCAATTCGTGGTAAAATACTGTTTGAAGGCAAAGCAAATTGTATTTCTTGCCATTCGGGGCGTGCTTTTGCAGACAATATATTACATACTCCAGAAGAAATTGGGATTGATGACTTTGAAGCAAAGAGATCTCCCACAGAAATGTACAGAACACCACCATTAAGAGGAGTATTTGTTAAATCTAATGGTAATGGATTTTTTCATGATGGGCGATTTGCTACTCTTAATGATGTGGTCATACATTATAACGATCATTTTAGTCTAGAGTTATCAAATCAGGAACAAGATGACCTGGTCGAATATCTAAAAGCGCTATAAAAGAAATAAAAAGGCCAAATTCTATATTCATAACGAGTTTTGGCCTTATTTTTTTGATATTTTTTTCAGAAGTGGTTAGCATTAAAAGTATATAGAGTATGACATCTTTCTATAAAAATTGAAAAAGTAATATCGGTTATACTTATACTTCTGTTAAAACCATAAAATCAAAAGGCGATCATGGTACATTATCCTTCTAAAAATAGTAAATTTGCCCAGCAAAAAAAGAAAGGTTACTATGCAAGATAAGCTAGCGAGTATTTTGTTCTCCACACGATTAATGGCAGTTTTATTTATTGTTTTTGCGTTTTCTATGGGAGTAGGAACGTTTTTAGAAGACGCACACGGAACCACAGCCTCTAGAATTTGGGTGTATAATACATGGTGGTTTGAAGCTATTATGGTGTTTTTTGTTATTAATTTCTGCGGAAATATTGTACGCTACAAATTATATAAGAAAGATAAATGGGCAACGTTATTACTTCATTTATCTTTTATTTTAATTATCATAGGAGCTTTTGTTACTCGATATATAAGCTATGAAGGCGTTATGCCCATAAGAGAAGGTGAAACTACATCTACTTTTCTTTCTGAAAAAACATATTTATCCGTTTTTCTGGATGGAGAAATTAATGGAGAACCCCGAAGACGTATTATTACAGAAGCACTAGAGTTAGCTGAAGCTACTAATAATGATTTTACTATTCATACCGATTATAATAAGCAACCTGTTACAATAACATATCAAAACTATATCCAGGGAGCAGAAATGGGATTAGTTGAGACAGAAGATGGAGAGAACTATCTTAAAGTAGTAGAAGCAGGAGATGGTAATCGTCATGATCATTTTCTAAGAGAAGGAGAAGTTTCTAATATTCATAATATATTGGTTAGTTTTAATAAACCAACCAAAGGAGCAATAAATATTACCTATAAAAATGATGATTACTTTATAGAATCTCCTTTTGATGGGTCATTTTTAAGAATGGCAGATCAGATGCAAGGATTAGTATTTAAAGATAGTCTTCAACCTTTAATGCTTAGATCACTATATCAAACCGCCGGAATGCAATTTGTAATTCCTGATCCTGTAATTACCGGTAAGTATGATGTAGTTCCTATAGAAGTTAAAGATAAAGGACAAGAAGATGCCTTGGTATTAAATATCTCTACCAATGGAGAAACCAAAGAAGTTAAGTTATTGGGAGGAAAAGGATATAATAATGATATGACCAAAATCTCGTTAGGAGGTTTGGATATGTATTTTAACTATGGCTCTAAACAAATGGAATTGCCTTTTGCATTAAAATTGAATGACTTTATCGCCGAAAAATTTCCTGGTACAAAGAATGTTTATAAATCTTTTAAGAGTAAGGTAGATATTGTAGAAGGAAATTCTTCTCAACCATATGATATTTATATGAATCATGTACTAGATCATAAAGGATATAGATTTTTTCAGGCTTCTTTTGATCCAGATGAAAAGGGAACTGTGCTTTCTGTAAATCATGATCGTTGGGGTACCTGGATTACTTATACTGGGTATATGTTATTATATTTAGGGTTAATGTTAATTCTTTTTACCAAAGGATCACGTTTTAAGGAAATAGAAGATAAATTGAGTAAAATAAAGAAAAAGAAAAAAACATTGACCATATTTTTGGCATTAATAGTATCTACTTTTTCTTTTGCGCAAGACCAATCTCAGCCTGATCATGCAAATCACTTACCATCGTTGCCAACTAAAGCACAATTAGACTCGGTTATTTTGGCTAATGTTGTTCCTGCTGCTCATGCAGCTAAATTTGGAAGTATAGTGATACAGGACGAAAGAGGGAGAATGAAACCGGTAAATACTTTTTCCTCAGAATTATTGCGTAAACTTAGCAAAAAAGATACCTATAAAGGTTTGAGTGCAGACCAGGTGTTTGTATCGATGGTAGAAAATCCATTTATCTGGTACAGTATGCCAATTATAGAAATTCAAAGAGAAAATGATAGTATACGTAAGATATTAGGGGTTCCAAAAAGTGAAAGAAGAGTATCTTTAATAGATCTTGTAGAACCCGATGGATCTTATAAATTAACTCCTTATTTAGAAAAAGCTAGTAGTACCAATACACCTAGTAGTTTTGAAAAAGATTTTCTTAAAACTCATGAAAAGTTTTATTTGTTAAATCAGGCTTTAGGAGGAGGGATTTTAAGAGTTTTTCCGGTTCCGGGTGATGAAGGAAACAAATGGGTTTCTATGCCAGAGTTAAATGAATTTAAATTTAGCGGGATGGATTCGGTATACACCAGACAAATTATTCCGATTTATCGCCAGTCTTTACGAGAAGCAAGAAAAACAGGGGATTATAGCAAACCTGATCAATATATTGAAAGTATTAAAAGTTTTCAGAAAAAATTTGGAAACGAAGTATTACCAACGGATAAAAAAATCGAAGCAGAAATTGCACTGAATAAATATGATATTTTTAGAACACTATATCGATACTATGGAGTAATAGGCCTACTGCTAATGATCTTTGTAGTTGTTAGAATATTTAAGGATTCTAAAATTGTAAGAACTTTAATAAATAGTGCAATTGGTATCGTAATTCTTCTTTTTATTCTACATACTGCGGGATTGATAATACGTTGGTATGTTTCGGGACATGCACCATGGAGTGATGCGTATGAATCTATGATTTATGTTGGATGGACAACCCTGGCAATTGGCCTCGCTTTTGGAAAAAGAAGTAACCTTACTATTGCAGCTACCACCTTTGTGGCGGCAATCATCTTGTTTTTTGCTCATGAAAACTGGACAGATCCTGCAATTGCAAATTTACAACCTGTATTAGATTCATATTGGGTATTAATTCATGTATCTATTATTGTAGGTAGCTATGGTCCATTCTTTGTCGGAGCAATTTTAGGAATCCTATCATTGTTATTAATGATATTGACAACAGAATCTAATAAGAAACGAATGGATCTTAATATTAAAGAGATAACCATTATCAATGAGATGGCACTTACTATTGGATTAGTAATGCTTACTATTGGTAATTTCCTGGGCGGAATGTGGGCTAATGAGAGTTGGGGACGTTACTGGGGTTGGGATCCAAAAGAAACATGGGCTTTGATAAGTATTATGGTATATGCTTTTATAATACATATGCGATTAGTTCCTGGTCTAAGAGGAAGATGGTGGTTTAATCTGGCTTCAGTTATTGCTGTCTATAGTATTTTGATGACATATTTTGGAGTTAATTTTTACCTCAAAGGGTTGCATTCATATGCTAGTGGAGATAAAGTAATTACACCCAATGCAGTCTACTATTCTATTGCCTTTTTAGCTCTACTAGGCATAGCTTCATATTGGAGAAACAAAGTACATTATAAGAAAACTAAAAAAGCAATTTCTACAGAAAAATAATCATATTCTTTATTTTATAAAGTTTCTAAAATTCATTTCTGTGATATCTTGATAATCATCTTATGATTTTATATTAAAAGATAGATTTACATATTCTTTTTGCGATTATTGAAAATAATTTTAAGAAGGATTATGAGGTTAAACGCAGTGTTTACTACAGTTTTTATGTTTTATTTAAGACCATCTTAAAAAAAAATAAAAAAAATATTCCTCAGTCCCGAAAAATGGGACTCATTACTCGTATTCTTGTACTGTAATAAATAATTAGAGAGTATTACCTGGTATAGGAGAAGCAATTTTGAAGAAAGCGATACATTTTATAAAGTAGCACATTCAGAACTTCTTTATTTAGATTAGACTTTGATATTGTAGTATCTAAAACTAATGTAATAACTCTTTCACTAATGCAAAGAAATTTTAGATAACAGGTATAGTTTTTATGTAGTGATGTTAGATTATTATTACTTAATAGATTTAAATAAAATTTTAAGAGATGAAGTATTTTTTTAAGTGTTTAACATTCAATTATTTTACTGTTTTTTACTTAAAAACATCAATTCTGTTAAAGATAAGTTAACCATAAATTGTTTTATTTTGATTTGAAAAAATAGTATGTTTGCCCGAGCAATAAGATTAATATAAAACCCCATTAATTTTAATGCTAGTCCTACAAATAATTTCATAAATATTAAAAAGAATATTGCTTAGAAATATATGCTTAAGTGCTTGTTTTTAAGTGGTTTGTCTTGATTTTTGCTGATAGCGTTAAGTTGTTGGGTAGGGAGATATTTGGCTTATTTTAAAACCGTTTTTGACATTAATAAAAAGTAACTAACTGACTAAAAATAAAAAATAAATGAAGCAGATAAAAGCACGCCTTGGTGATTCTATTGCATTTGTCTTAACAGTATTTTTAACTCTTGTTTTAACATTTCCTTTACTGGCTCAAGTTTCTTCAACAGAACGCCAGGCATTAATAGATTTTTATAATGCCACTAATGGAAATAATTGGAAAAATACGATAGAGGGAAATCAACCTTGGTTGATTAATGACCCTAATTCTTTAGTAAGTGATTGGTATGGTGTTACAATACTTAATGATAAAGTTACCAAATTAAGTTTTTTTAAAAATAATCTAACTGGTACTCTGCCAAACTCAATAGGAGATTTATCTTCTATAAATCAATTAATACTTAGTGGTAATGATATTGGAGGGGAATTACCTGCAAGCTTGGGGCAAATGACAGGGTTACAATCACTTCATTTGAGTGGCAATGAATTTTCTGGTGCAATACCAATAGCAGCATTATTAAATGCACCAGGTTTGTCACGTTTATATTTTGATGGTAATAATTTTTCAGGTACGATTCCACCTCAATTGGGGCAACTAGCAAATCTTACGTTTATTAATATGAGCTATAATCAGTTAACAGGAACGATTCCGGTTGAACTGGCACAGCTTTCAAAATTAGGATCTTTATACTTATCAAATAATAAACTTACAGGGACTATACCACAAGAATTAGGACAATTAGCTAGTCTTCAAAAACTTTCCTTGGCAAGTAATGAACTTACAGGAGTTATTCCTGAAAGTCTAGCTTTATTAACCAACCTGGGATCTCTATCACTAGGTGGTAACCAACTTACAGGAACTATTCCTCCACAATTAGGGCAGTTATCAAAATTATATGCTCTAAGTCTAAACAATAATAATTTAACCGGGACATTACCATCAGAACTAGGACAATTAGTAAATATGAAACGTCTTTATGTTTCTGATAATCAAATATCTGGTGGTGTACCTTCTAGTTTTGGGCAGATGTCAAAATTAGAAAATTTGCAATTAGGAAAGAATCAACTTACCGGTAGCATTCCTTCAGAAATGGGATTATTGTCTAATGTGGTGAGAATTGGCTTGTCCAGTAATAAAATTAGCGGTAACATACCATCAGAACTAGGTCAATTAACAAAAATAGAGCATATTCACTTTCATAATAATGACTTAACCGGTTCGATTCCTATATCATTTAAACAATTGGTTAATTTAAAAGCATTATACCTTTATAATAATAGCCTTTCTGGCAAAATTCCAACAGAAATAAGTACGTTACCCAAGCTAAGTAATTTTGGGATTTCGGGTAATCAATTTGTGTTTTCTGATTTCCAACCTGAGTTCGCTGCATACCAAGCAAACTTATCTAGTTTTACTTATAATAACCAGAAAAATGCGGATGTCGAAGAAACACTTAGCGCATCTATAGGAGGGAGCGTTACATTAACATCAAACGTATTTACAAATTCTAATAATACATATCAGTGGTATAAGGGAACTACCATTATTCCTGGAGCAACTAATAAAGAGTATACAATTGCAAATGTAAGCGAAACTGATGCAGGAGTTTACAAACTGCTTGTTAAAAACAGTGTGGTAACAGGACTTAGTATCTATCGTAATAACATAACATTATCGGTAACTCAGGCAGCAGATAATGCTTGCGAGGTTTCTGCATCAGAAAGACAGGCTTTGGTAGATTTATATAATAGTACCGATGGTGCTAATTGGACAAATACACAGGCCAATAACAGACCATGGTTGGTTAATGATCCTAACTCTCCTGTTTGTGACTGGGCAGGTGTTACAGTTACCAATGGAAAAGTAACAAAATTGTCTTTATCATATAACGGATTGAAGGGGACAATTCCTGCATCTTTTGGAAACTTAACACATTTAACTTTTGTTAACCTTACTATTAATAAATTATCAGGCTCTTTACCAGATTCAATAAGTAGTTTGGTAAATGTAGAAACATTTACTGTTGAGCGTAATGCTATGACGGGCACTATTCCTACATCTATTGGTAGTATGGTTGCATTGAAGATTTTAAACCTGGGCTCTAACCAATTTTCTGGAGGAATCCCTGTGTCATTACAAAATCTTACGAACTTAACAGCATTAAGTTTATTTCGAAATACTCTTACCGGTTCGATTCCAGCCGAGTTAGGAAATTTATCTAATCTGGAATATCTTAATTTGTTTAGCAATCAACTTACAGGAGTAATTCCAGCTTCTATTGGTAATTTGTCTAAGCTAAAGAAGTTGATGTTATATATTAACCGCTTAGAAGGACCAATGCCTTCAGAATTGGGTAATTTATTGAGTTTAGAAGAACTCCATTTTGAGCGTAATACTATCACTGGTTCAATTCCAGTATCTTTTGGAAATTTATCATCTCTACAATACTTAAATCTTGGTAACAACTCATTAAGTGGTAGTATCCCAAAAGAATTAGGTAATTTATCTAATTTGACAAAACTATATCTTTTCTGGAATAAATTAGAAGGTGAAATTCCTTTAGAATTAGGTAATCTAACGAAGATAGAAGTTTTAAGTTTTACCAGAAATTTACTTACTGGAGCAATTCCGGCTTCTATAGGTCAGTTACCTGGTTTAACGAATTTGGGATTAGGTATAAATGAGTTTTCAGGAAGTATTCCATCAGGATTATCAAGTTTGACATCTTCAGATATTTTAAATTCATTAAGTTTTGAGAGTAATAATTTTGTTTTTAGTGATTTTGAATCAGATTTTACTACCTATAAGAGTAATTTAACCACGTTTACTTATCTCACACAAGGTAAAGTAGATCAGGCAGAGACTTTATCTGTAGCTGCTAATGGTAGTATTACTTTATCGAGTACAGCATTAACCAGTACGAATAACAGTTATCAATGGTATAAAGATGGAGTAGCAATTACAGGAGCTACCAATAAGGATTTGGTTATCTCTAATACTACAGATGCCGATGCAGGGGTATATCATTTTACAGCCACTAATAGTATTGTTACAGATTTAACATTAACACGTAATCCGATAACCTTATCAATTGGTACTGGAGATACATGTGGAGTATCTGCATCAGAAAGACAGGCTTTGGTAGATTTATATAATAGTACCGATGGTGCTAATTGGCGTAATAATGCCAATTGGGTAACTGATACTCCTGTTTGTGACTGGACAGGAGTTACAGTTACCGATGGAAAAGTTACTGGTCTATATATATTTGACAATGCACTTAACGGAGAGCTACCAGCCTCTATAGGAGATTTAGTTCACCTTACTTCAATATCAATTACAAGACATGGACGCTTAACAGGTCGTATTCCGACAACAATTGGTAATTGGACCAATATTAAACAGATAGACTTTAATGCAAATAAGCTTACCGGCCCAATCCCTACAGAATTGGGGACTTTATCAGCCTTAGAAAATATTAACTTATTTAGGAATACCCTTAGTGGTACAATTCCACCTTCATTAGGTGGTTTGCCAAACTTAGTCCATTTAACATTAGCAGAAAATGGATTAACCGGTTCAATTCCTGTATCATTGTCAAACTTATTAAATTTAAAGACGTTAAATTTTTTCCAGAATTCTTTAACTGGAGCTATCCCTGTAGAATTAGGTAATCTAAGCAAACTAGAAACATTAAACCTAGCAAGAAATGGCCTTAGTGGTAGTATTCCTTCTTCTTTAGGAGGGTTAAGTAATTTAACAGGATTATCTTTAAATGCGAATAACCTCACTGGCTCGATTCCTTCAGAATTAGGTAATCTTTCTAAATTAACAGGCCTTAATCTATTCAGAAATAGTCTTAGTGGTTCAATCCCTGTATCATTAGGGCAATTATCGAATTTGACATTTTTATCTATAGAAGACAATAAAATCACAGGAGAGATACCATCTGCTTTAGGTAATTTATTAAAACTGGAAAAGCTGTATTTGTCTACTAATCAAATTACGGGCTCTATTCCTTCAAGTATTGGTAGTTTGGCAGGATTAAAAACTCTAGAGCTTTTGCGCAATCAATTGTCGGGAGTAGTACCTTCTGGTTTAGCAGTATTAGCAACCAATGATATATTGAACAGCTTTGGTTTTAGTACTAATAATTTTGTTTTTAGTGATTTCGAATCAGATTTTACTACGTATAAAAATAATATAACAGGTTTTGCTTATCTCACACAAGGTAAAGTAGATCAAACAGAGGCTTTATCTGTAGCTGCCAACGGTAGTATTACTTTATCGAGTATAGCATTAACCAGTGCAAATAACAGTTATCAATGGTATAAAGATGGAGTAGCAATTACGGGAGCTACCAGTAAAGATTTGGTTATCTCTAATGCTACAGATGCCGATGCAGGGGTATATCATTTTACAGCTACTAATAGTATCGTTACAGATTTAACATTAACACGTAATCCGATCACTTTATCAATTGGTACTGGAGACATATGTGGAGTATCTGCAGCCGAGCGTCAGGCCTTGATAGATTTGTATAATAGTACCGATGGTGCTAATTGGACGAATATAACAGCAAATAATAAACCTTGGCTGGTTACTGATCCAGCTTCTAAAGTATGCGATTGGTACGGGGTTACTGTAACCGAAGGTAAAGTGACAGAATTAGAACTTGATAATAATAATTTGATAGGTACCATTCCAAACTCCATATCTGATTTATCAAATTTGAAATCTTTGTCCTTAAATAAGAACACTATTTCAGGAAGTATTCCTAATACAATAGGAGGATTGGTAAACTTAACGAATTTATCTATCGACAATAATAAGTTAACAGGTACAATTCCTGCATCTATTTCTGGTTTATCGAAATTAACCAATCTTTCTTTATTTTTAAATAGATTGAGCGGTACAATTCCTTCAGAGTTAGGTAGTTTGTCGAATTTGAAGGTTATTCATATTGGTCTTAATCAGTTTCAAGGCCAGATACCATCAAGTTTAGGAAACTTATCTGAGCTTACATATTTATATTTAAGTAATAATAAGCTAGAAGGAGAAATTCCTGTAGAAATAAGTAATCTAATAAACCTACAAACCTTAGAGATTTCTAATAATAGTTTTACAGGTACAATCCCTAGTCAAATATCTAATTTTGCAAATCTTCTTCACTTTAGATTTAAAGGTAATGGTTTTGTATTTAATAGTTTTGAAACAGAGCATCTTGCATACAAATCAAAACTTACAAATTATATATTCTCTCCCCAGGACAAAGTAGATCAAACAGAGACTTTATCTGTAGCTGCCAATGGTAGTATTACATTATCTAGTACAGTATTAACAAGTACAAATAACAGCTATCAGTGGTATAAGGATGGTACAGCAATTACAGGAGCTACCAGTAAAGATTTGATTATCTCTAATGCTACAGATGCAGATGCTGGGGTATACCATTTTACAGCTACTAATAGTGTAATAACAGATCTTACATTAACCCGTAACCCGATTACTCTAGAGATTACAACGGCGGTAAATGAACTTGAGGTTACGATAAATACGAAAGATCTTCCAAATTCTGAATTTGATATTGTATCGGGTAGTACAACAATACCAGGTGTAATAAGTGGGAATGCGGATAGCGAAACACTTGTTAATCTTGGAGCCAATACCGGAGAGAATAAAACGGTTCTTATTAATGTAAAACCTTCTCAAAATACAGGAGCACTTCATCTAAGATTTATAGCAAATACTAGCGGTATCTCGAATGTACAGGTATCCAGTGGAGGTAATTGGCTGGATTTCTCACCCGAGTTTTATCGTATAGAAGGGAGTACAATATATTTCATGAATAAAAAAACTGCTCTGGTTGTACCGTTTACTATAAATCTAATTAATGGAGTACAGTACGATTCTTCGGTACCATTAACCATCAATGTTAATAACAGTATTGATCTTACCGGAGCGACTGTAGAGATTTTTTCTCCCTCAAATGCTAATATAGTTGTTCAGCCAAGTGCTAGTATTAATGGTTTTATCTTAGATACAACATTAACAGAAGCAGGATCCTATACGTTTATCATGAAAATTCAGAATAAATCCTTTAAAGGACATTTTCTGGTAGCCGGATCTGGTCAAACAGGAAATGGTTCATTTTAAAAAACAATAATTCATAATTACTTATAAAATTAAATAAGGTGAAAATAAATAATAAAATACACTTTTTGATAACACTACTTATGTTGCTGGTCATCGCTTATTTATGCTTTCAGCAGTATAATGCAAAAAAAACCGTAATCGTAAATGCTCAGACAGTTTTAGAAAACTATCAGGGTTTTAAAGAGGCTCAGGACTTGTTCGAGATCAAAACCAAGGAGATGCAAGATACGTTCGAAAAACAAAAAAGTATGTATGAATCCAAATCTAATGAACTCGAGATTATTTCTGATAAATTATCTAATCAGGAAAGGATTGTAAAGAAAGGAGAACTAGAGGTTCTTAAAGCCAAAACGGTTCAGTTAGGTAAGGCAATCGAACAGAAAGTGATAGCTCAGGAAGAAGAATTGCTACAAGGCGTATATAATAAGATTAATGATTTTGTTAAACGCTATGCAGAAACTCATGATATTGATTTGATAGAAGGAATAACAAATTCTGGAAATATAATGTATGCATCTGATGCCATAGATATAACACAAGACATTATAGAAGGACTAAATAAAGAATATGTTGAAGGGATTAAAGAATAGTATATACATTTTTCTGTTGATTGCTATGGGTTGTAGCTCTTCAATTAATAATGAAAAAGAGCTTTTAAAGTGGTTAGGAGACCCAGATCATGGATTTATAAAAAAAACAAAAGCAAATGGGTTTTTATTATCAATGAAATATTTACCAGCAGAGTATCTAGCGCTTAATGAGATGAAAAAAGACAACAAAACTGATATGAAGGATTTTCAGATATATGTAGATAAGTTTAAAAATTCTAAAACTTTTTTGTTGACCATAAGCCATGATGAAGAAACAGTAAATGTGAGCAACTATGATGTTGCTAACCTTAGTGAATACGGGCAAAGGATAAGGGATTTAAGTTTCAATATAAAAGAAGTATTGGTTTTAAAGACAAACTCTGGTAAAAAATATAATCCTGTTTTAACCACTATGGAAAATGCATATGAAATAGCTAATAAAAAGTCAATTTATATGGTGTTTTCAGACGATCAAAAAGAAATATTGAATTCAGAACAACTAGACATTGTATTTCAGGATACTTTTTTGGATACAGGAATAAGTCATTTTGTTTTTGAAAACGAAAAAATAAATAATCTACCAAATTTAAACTTTTAATTAAGAGCACTTATGATTTCAATACGTAAGAAAAATATTAAGATCATTACATACTTTTTGTTATGTGATATGTTGATTGGAATTTTTGTACCATCAGTAGGTTCATTATATGCTTTAACATCAGGACCTGGTTCACCAGAATTTTCGAGTTTTGAACCCGTGGCAACTACAAATCTGGTGGATCCATTGTCGGGTAATTTTACGTATAACTTACCTGTAATTCAAATTCCTGGACCTGATGGCGGAGGATATGCAATGTCATTATCTTATCACAGCGGAACTTCATCAGAAGAAGAATCTTCATGGGTTGGACATGGTTGGACTTTAAACCCAGGAGCAATAAACACAAGTGTTCGAGGCTATCCCGATGAGTATAACAATGCACCTGTAGATGTGTATAACAAAACAAGGCCAAATTGGACAATGTCAGGTGTTGTAAAAGGAAATATTGAGATTTTCAGTGCAGGTTTAAAAATAGGAGTTTCTGATTATGTGCGATATAATAATTATCAGGGAGTTTCGAGAACTACATCTATAGGATTGTCTAAAAGTTTTGCTAGCTTATCTCTTAATAGATCGGCTACGGGAGTCACCTATAGTGCAGCAATTAACCCTTATGCTCTTTTAGGTAACGGAGTTCCTGATTTATCTTATGAAAAATCAAAAACTATAAAGAAAGCAGATAAAAATGACCCTACAAAAACAAAGTCATATAAAAGTGGATTTAAGGCTTCAATTAAAGGAGGAGGATCTTTTGATGTAGGATCTGCTTTTGGATTACAAACGTTTACAGATGTAGGACAGTCGGTTTCTTTAACAAAGCTTAAAGGAATGAATGTGAATTTAAGTTATGGAGGACAAGTTAATATAAGTACTGCACCTGTTGGATTTGAGGGAGGATATATTGGTTCATTTTCTATAAACCATTCTATAGCACATCGCATCTTGAATGCTTCGGGATATATGAAAGGTTCAAATGCAAGATCAGATTATTTTACAGAAAAGGCTCAACCTTTTGATAGACGTGATTTCTTTATTGGCGTTCCTTTTAGTACACCCGATAATCATTTTCTATCTGGAGAAGGTTTATCTGGCGGGTTTCGTGCATTTGCAGATGGTCCAAGAACCTTTAGTAATGATGAAAATGTAAAGAATAGAATGAAAACATATGGTGTAGGTATAGAAGGAATGATAGGTGCCAATGTTGGAGTAGGGGTAAATCTTTCTTTTGGGAGAAGTAAATCTGAAATGAACTATTTTCCAGGAACTGGATCACATAGTAATCTAAAATACAGATTTTATGGAGATATGGGAGGTAAGGTAAATTTTGCTAATAATGATATTGCAAATGTAGAATTGGGTGCAAATCCTAATTTCTCAGGAGTAAAAGGGGTAAGTGACGCTGTTAAGGATGGAGGAAAGGCATTTTTAGATTCTGCTATTGACTCAAAAATCAATACATCATCACATATCGAAAAATTAAGCACAGGAGGATACGAGATATTTAATGAAGGAGGAACTAAATACGAGTATTCACAACCGGTAATGGTTAGAAATACATCAAATCTTTCTTTTGGGATTGATGAAAATGATAACATAGAAAAAAATCATTTAGCATATACAACTACCTATTTGTCTGGTAATTACAAAGTAGATGTTTGTGAACAAGATCGGGTAACCGGTGAGGTAAGAGCTCTGCCACATGAAAATATCTCGTTATTAAAAGTCATTACGACTCCAGATTATATTGATCTTGGTACTGCAGGGGTAGATGATAGTGATTTTGGAGGATGGACTTCATTTGAGTATCATAAAAAGTACGGAGAGGCGAGTGAGAAAGGAAAATGGTATCGCTGGAGAACCCCTTACAATGGTCTTTTCTATAATAAAAATTCGATCTCTGATGTTAAAGACGATGCGGGTTTTGTGACTACAGGAGAGAAAGAAGTGTTTTTTCTTAAAAAAGTGGAAACAAAAACCCATGTGGCCTATTTTGTTACCAATACATCTAACGCTGCTAGATTTGGAGTTACCGGATCAGGAGCAAGTTATTTACGAGGATCACAAACCTCGAGGTTAGATGGTTTGGCAGCACAAGATTTAACAACAAATGAAGACCCTTCTTCTAAAAGTGCAAAAGCAAAAGGAACAGATGAATTAGAATATCTTGAAAAAATAGTACTGTTTTCTAAAGCCAGACCAGATGTGCCATTGCAGGTAACTAATTTTCAGTATGATTATTCATTAGTTCAAAACTTACCAAATAATAAAAATGGAAATTATCCTAATAACAAAATCTCTGTAAATAGTGGGAAATTGACACTTAAAAAAGTATGGTCAGAATTTGAAGGAGTCGTAGACTCCAGAATCAGCTCATATAAATTTGGATATCAATATACATCTAATCATCAAATGGATGTTCAATATTCATTATCTGCTCAAAATCCAGATTATGGTCCACATCTTTTAGATGCATGGGGATATAACCAATTTAATGTAAGAGGTAATGCAAATAGTGCAGAAAACAGACATCTTAATTTAATTACATGGCCATATCAGGGAGATATTCCACAAAAACAATTTGACCCTGCAGCATGGCAGTTAAAACAGATAGTACTACCATCTGGAGGAGAAATTCTGGTAGAATATGAAAGTAAAGATTATTCGTATGTTCAAGATAGAGATGCTATGGCAATGGTACGCTTGTCAAGCGCTTCAAACACATATGATGACCCTACATATACTTTAGATTTATCTGATATAGGAGGGTATTCTGATGGGTTATGTGAAAAAATTAATGAATATTTTCTAGAAGGAAAACCTGACGGTGGTGGTGAAATTGATGTTCGTAAAAGGATATATTTTAAACTATTATATGCATTAGAAGATAATAATCCCGATTTGTTAGGATGCCAATCAGAGTATATAACAGGATATGCAAAGATCTCAAAAGTCACCTGTAACGGTAGCTCAATTTCTATTACAGTAAAATCTAAAAATAGAAAGAATCATACAAAATATGGAGGAGATACATTTACAGAAGAATCTAAGGAAGATCCAGACTATAGACTGTCACCCAGACAAGCTTGTCATGATTATTATGTCACACAAAGATGGGGTAAATATTCTGCAGGTTGCGAAGGTAAAATAGAAAAAGAATATGAAGATGCAATTGCAGCCAGGCTTTTAGACTGCAATGGAGATATTGGTAGTACAGGTTTAGGAAAAGCTATCAAAACATTAAAATATGCACAGAAAGGAATAGAAAAATTAGCAAACAGAGGGATCAACGTTTCATTTCCTGATAGAAGTGAAACTTGTAAAAAATTAAATCCTGGTTTATCTTATCTTAAAATACCTATTAATAAAGCAAAACGTGGAGGAGGAGTTCGGGTTAAAAAGGTTTTGATGTATGATAAAGGTATAGAATCTGGAGATGAAGCTACCTATGGTCAAATTTATAAATATGAACTAGAAGATGGAAGATCAAGTGGTGTTGCTACCAATGAACCACAAGAAATGAGAGAAGAAAATCCTCTGGTAGGGTTTCTTCCTAAAAAGAACCAATCCTGGATTAATAGATTAATAGTCGGTAAAGATAAAGAACAAACCGAAGGACCAATAGGAGAATCATTGCTCCCAGCTGCTTCTGTTAGCCACTCAAGAGTGGTTGTAGAAAGTATCCATACTGGTAAGACAGGTACTGGGCATACTGTTCATGAATTTTATACATGTAAAGATTATCCATATGATAAGTTATATGATTATAAAATATATGAAGGAAATGAAAGAAAATTTGACTTTGCTAATGAATATCCAGAACGTGGCGTCTCTTATTCTGTACTTCAGGATAATATGCATCATGATAAATTTAACCTTCCTACCCCTTCTTTTTCTTATGGTTATGATAAAGCCTGGGCTTCTCAAGGATTTAGATTTATACAAAATGGGATGCATGGTGTTCCTAAATCTGTAAGAACGTATGGAGGTAATTATAAAACTGGTAATACAAGTTATATCTCTTCGGGGCAGGATTTTTATTACTATGAGCCAGGGGAGAAAGTAAAACTGTTAACAGGGTTTGATGGACAAGATTCAGGTACTTATGTGTGGGACGTACCGGGCAAAGAAATGGATGTTACCCAAGAAGGGTATAGTATAGAAAACCAAGACTTAGACTTTGAATTTGAAATTGATGTAAGTGTTGGGCTAACGCTACCGCCACCTATATTTGTGTCATTTGCTCTGGTATTTAGATACAAAGAACAATTGCTTTCCAAATATGCTACATCAAAGGTTATAAAATATCCAGCGATTCAAAAAAGGATAGTTTCATATACAGATAATATCGCATCTACCACAGAAAACCTTGCATTTGATTATGCTACAGGACGCTCTGTTTTAACAAAAACATATGATGCATATCATGGTATTGATTTAACTGGTGCAAACCAAAAGCACGATGGATCTATTTATAACCTAAATATTCCTGCACATTGGAATTACGATAAAATGGGGCAGAAGTCCAATATATCAAGTAATACCAATCAATTACTAGCTAGCTCAGGACAGTTCGTAACGTATGGAGCAGATGCTAACCCAATTAATGACAATGGTACTTGGAGTATTAAGTCGAATAAAATTATATCTGCGGGAGCAAGTACTTATAATGTATTGGCCGGAGTTTCTGAGTGGACAAATAATCAAAGTGTAAATACTGAATATGGATCCTTAGGAAATCCATCAGTATATAGAATGCATGAAAATTATGCATTTAAAGGAAACGTAAAGAAATCTTCAGATCGTAATACAAATTCTGGAAAAATCTATGAAGGTGGTATTGTAGAAAACTTTACCCCGTTTAATTATAATGCAAATTCACAAGACGAAAAATGGGTAAAACTCACAGAAATTACCAAGTATTCTCCTAATGGAGCAGCATTAGAAGAACAAGATGTTCTAGGAATTTATAGTGCTTCTAAGTACGGATATAACTTTACGCTTCCTACTATGATTGCTAAAAACTCAACCTATGAGGAAATGTATTTTGAGCATTTTGAAGATAAAGTAGGTGTCGAAACAGGTTTGGTAACAGATATAGCACATTCAGGAATATATTCAAAACAAATTGTATCTGGCGAGAGTTTACTAAAAAATGTTACCGCCGGAAACTTATTATCAACTACTGGGGGTTGGTTAAAATTTTGGACAAAATCTGATGAAAAACTGATTAATCCACAGATTCAAATCAATGGTAATACATTGACTCCAGAGTTTATGGCAAAAACAGGAGAGTGGTCCTTATACAGAACTTACATAACGCCACAATCTTTTGTTTCTGGCCAGGTAGTTTCAGTAAGTCTAAGTTTTGAAAACTCACAAGTATATATAGATGATATCAAATTTAATCCTAAAGAAGCGCAAACAACATGCTATGTATATGATGTAAAATCACTTCGATTATTAACCTTATTTGACGATCAACATTTTGGATTGTACTATCAGTATAATGGAGAAGGACAATTGATTCGTAAACTAATCGAGACAGAAAAAGGATTAAAGATAATAACAGAAACACAATATAATTTACCAAAAGAAAGCCGTGAAAGAATTTAAAGTAATAGCCCTGATTGCATATTGTTGTTTTTATTTTAGTGGATATGCTCAAAATGAAACCTCAAGTAAATGCAGAGATAGAATTTTAGAATATCTGGATGGTATGCAGGAAGTAATATCTCCAAAGAAAGGACAGGTGTATTATATGAAATATAGTACCAATACAACTTTTTTTAAAAAGTATAACCTTCCTGTTTCTTCTACCAAAAGTGAAATGCTTATCGCAGAGTATAAAATCTTTATGGATGATGAAAACATGAAAATATATGGAGATGATAAGGAAATGTTTGTGGTCTTGCCTAAAATTGGAAAGATATACTGGAATGATTCTGATCCAAGGTTATTTACAGATAATAATGCACAACAAAAATTTTTAGAAATAGAGAGAGCACTTTTAAAATCAATAAGTACGATTGATTGTGCAACTAATGGTAATAAACAGCATATTACTATAATACCCAATAGAGATTTTGAAAAAAAATCAGGATTAGTACGACAGGTTTTAGAATATGATGTGAATCAAAAACGAGTTACAAAAGTCGAAAATCGATTTAATGAAAAAAGTAAGATCAAAAAGCAGATCGTACACTATGAGATTATTGACTACAAGAGCTCTAAAAAAATCAAAAAACCTTTGGAGTACATTTTTAATGGAACAGAATTAAAAGGAGCTTACAAGAATTTTGAAATTATAGATAACAGAAAAAATAAATGATGTTTTGTACACTAAAAAATCACCGAAATGAAATGTTATTTTTTAGTATATCAATCCTATCGGACAACTTTAAAAATAAAATTTACAGATGAAAATTAATTGGTCACTCACAAGAATCATCTTTTTACTTTTTCTAGCTAGCGGTACATTGTTTTCGCAAGATAAAGGGGTATACTTAGATAATGTTATGTTAAGTATTCCTGGTGCAGGAGAATCAACTTCGGGTAATTTAAGTTTTATTACTCCGTGTTCTACTTTTAATGTTAATGAAGGAAAAGTATGGGTCAAAATTGACCTGGGAGAAAATTACGAATTTGGATATGATAATTTCGGAGTTCCGTTTGAAATAGGAATGGATCTCGAAATAAAAGTCCTCACAGACAACCCGAGTATTGATCCGGCAATATCATTTAAAGTTGAATTGAATAATAACAAACCAGAAAGTGTCATTTTTCTCGACCTTAACCAATATATAGATACTGCTAATAATAGTACAGGACTTTCTTATCTCGGAAATAAAATTAATGGAGTTAGAGCTACCATTAGTAACCTTACAAATACTGCAGTTACAATTAATACAGGAACAGCGTTAAATGTTGGACTAAACTATGAAATGAATTATGGTATTGATGTAAGTGCAAACACGGTAAGTAATTTAACAAAAACAGCCGTAGCCAATAGCAAAGCAATAGTGTTTAATTGGGCAGATAGTTGTAATGCTCCGGGGTACGAATTTCAGATTATTAGATTGTATAATACAGATCCGGCAACATCATCTGATCAAAGAACAATAACTACAACTATTGATTGGGATAAGGCATTATCATTACATGTCGATGGAGCAACAACTTCTATCGATCTCACGATGGGAGAAGGACAAGGATATTATGCATGGCGAGTTAGACCAATAGGAACGTATTACGAAAATGGAATTGGTAATAATAAAAACTGGGGGAGTTGGAATGCTCTAGATTATACAGAATGTACTTCGTGTGTATTTACACCTTCAACAAGCTCTAATCAGGTATTCTTTTTTACAGATGTCGACGATCAAAAAAATTACCAATACAGTAGAGTTTTTACCGAAAATAATAAAGTAAGTGAGCAAGTGACCTATGCTACTTCTTTAAATCAAGTAAAACAAACACAACGATATATACCCTCAAAAGATTATAAGGTAATTACACAGACCATTCTGGATAATTCAGGAAGGCCTACCATAAATACATTACCGGTACCAATTGTTGGAGAAAAGATAAGTAATTATAAAGAAGGTTTTGTGCAGACGAATAAAAGTCTATACAAAGCTAAGGATTTTGATGAAGAAGATAATTATAGTGCTCCGGCAATGATAGATGCTACCGGTGCTTTTGAATACTATTCTGGTGCCAATGCAGATAAAAGAATACCAGATGCAGAAGGATATCCCTTTACCAGAGTTATTTTTAGTAACGATGGTACTGATCGTGTTGTTGAACAATCAGGTGTTGGAAAAACACACATGATAGGTAATATAGCAGATGGAAAAACAAGAACTACAAGAACTTTATATTCTACACCTACAGAGGATGAATTGGTAAAGTTATTTGGGGATGAAGCACCTAATCATCAGGATGTTGCAAAAATTATAACCGTCGACCCTAATAGCACAAGATCGGTTTCTTATATTACTAAAGAAGGAAATACAATCGCTACAGGGCTTACTTTTAGCGAAGATGATACTGTGTTAGATAGTGTAAAAGATACAAATCCGGATAACACAGTTAAAGGGGTAACCGATAGAATTACTAATAATATTAAAACATCAACAGGTTTTTTAGCATCTAAACGTGTTACCATTTTAGAAGACGGAACAGATGTAAATATAAGTTATACCATTACAAGACCTGTATTAGATGGGTTATGCCATAATTTAGAATTAGATTTGGACTACAGTCTAAAAATTGAAGTTTTTGATGTAGGTACAGGAAATGTAGTACATAATTTTGAACAACCAACCTTAAAAGATTTAACAGATACAACAAATGACGGTATAGATAATGTTACTGTAGATTTCGGAAATGTAATTTTAAATACAGGTACATATTATATTCAAAAAACATTAGTGCCTAGCGATACTATAAAGCTTGATTTAGTTAATGCAGAGGATAGTATTAATAAACTCATAAAACCATTTTTTGATTGGATTATTGATTTTTCGAATGAAATAGATTGTGAAGAAGAAATGGAATATTTATATAATGATATTTTTCATTTCGGTAAACTAGTGTATAATAAGCAACTCGCAGCAAATATCGTTACCGATGCTACTACAGGAAGAAGAATCGCTACTGTTAATTTTGATTGCGTAGGATGCTCTGATGAAAAAGTAAGTTTTACAAGTAAAGATCCTAATGACCCTGAAGCAGATGACGAATTTTTAGACTATTATATTGGTAAAGAAGATCAATATAAAATCACAGTATATTATTTTGACCCTAGTGGTGATTTAAAGGCATTTGATTATACTACTGATACTTCGATTGCAGGGAGAAGACCTGTAAAAGTTGGATTTGAAACACCATGTTGTCAGTTTCAGGTACCTATATTATTTACACCACCTTTTCGTACTCCGATTCCAACAGCTTTAGAAGCATATCGAAATAATAAACAGTTAGATGATCAGGTGGTAGAATCTATCTCCTACTTTGGGACAGGAGCAACTCCATTAACCACTCCAAACCCAGATAACCATATAAATCCAAACCCAAATTTCTTATTAGATACAGAAAACAACTTCACTTATGAAAAACTAAGCGATGGTTCGGTAACACTTAAGAATACTGATGCTTATCCTATTGATTTTGAAGGGTACGCTATCTCTATGCTTTACGAATGTAAAAGTGCAGTTAATACTGGATATACAAGAGAAAAAGCAGCAGAAGAAATTTATGCGCAATTAGTAGGATGGCAAAGACCTGGGGTATTTAATCAAATGGTCTATCATATGGCTACAGATCAATATGGTGATCAGGATTGCCCTAAAGAAGAAGAAGATATCCCTAATCATCCGGTTCCAAATGGAAACTATGAATCTTGTGATTACCCAAAACCTAAAGTGATATTGCCAGGATCGCAGTATTCTGCACAAGAACTGGCAGAATGCTGGGAACCTATCGTAATAGAACTGGTAAATAAATTATGTGTTGGTGATTATGATTTGGACTCAAATGAAGAAAATAATGTAGCAGAAAGTTATGACACAAGAGGTGGCGATAGTAAAAGGCATTTAAGAAAAAATATAAAAAACTTTATTGTACGATGGATCGCAAAGCGTAAACTAGTAAGAAGAATAAGAAGGCAAAATGTAAGTACCAATGGTGTTGCTCAGGATAAGGCAGAGGCAGAACTAGGTAGTGTAGTACATAAGTTTTTTGAATGTACTGGTTACAAATTTGGAGATATCATAAACGAAGTACCTAAAGACAGAGCTCCCAAAGCTAATTTTGCAGTATTTCAACCCGATTTCGATACGTTGGTGAATTCAAAAACCAATCTAAAATATACAAAATATGATCGAAAAAGACTAACGGGCCTTATAGGGGAATGGTTAGACCTTTTTGATGCGGAAACAAGAGAACATTATTATAATATTAAAGATCCTGTGTATGCTTTTAAGTATTTTGAATATAAAGAAGGAACATTCCCTATTCTTGAAGCAGAAACCTGTTTTAGAGATCCTAATATTTGTATAGAAGAGGTAGTTAATGAAACAACAGGAGAAATTGAAGAAAAAGAGTTCGGTTGTTGTGGTGAATATCCCGATGGAACGCCCATCCCCTGTAACTTTTGTGATGTAGGATATATACAGTGTGAACAAACATCAAAAGATTGGAATTGTGATCAACGTCTTACCTTTTATAACCTGGTGAAAGACTTTAAAGAAGAAGTGGTGCCCGATGTAGTACCTGTTAATTGCGAAAATTATTTTGAAGCAACAAGTTATGTGTTAAATCCAGATTTTGAGAAAGAAACAGGTTTCATATTAACTTTTACCAGTGCAGATGTGTTACCGGGAACATTATCTGGATTAGAATTTTTATCAGCAGATTTATTTGCAGAAAACGGAGGGTATATCACTAATAGTTTTGCAGATATGCCACCGATTCCTCAAGATAGATGGTTTATTGATCTGGCAGGTGAACCGCAAGCTACCGGAGTTAGTATGATTGAAAATGAAGTTTCATTATTGATGAAGGAATGTAATGAAAATTGTGATGACAAACGAGATTTTTTTAGGCAAAACTTAATACAACTGTTTGAAGATAGATGCTATGTAATCGGCAAATGTAAAATCGATCCCAATGACAATATAGTTCCCGAAGAAGATATTGAAGCACTAGTAGAACAAATTGTACAACAATGTAAAAAACAATGCGAGATAGATACTTATGCTTGTATTGATGAAACATGCAGGCTTTTGGGAGCACCTACCAGAGTAGATAGATCAGATCCTAACGCTATTTCTAAATATACTATAGATCTTAGTTTTCCAGAGTTAGGAGTGTCCGGACCTGTAGTCGCTGGGTTGTCTACCAGAGAAGAACAGAAATTAAAATATTTTGATCCGTTAACCGGGATAACAACTCAAACAAACGAATCTCCTATAGAAGAAAACCTCCCTAGCGGATTGGTTAAGTACTCATATAACACATCGGCATATCCTTTTGTAACGATTTGGGATATTAGACAATCGCTTACCTATGCGCAATCTACCAGATCGAAACAGGCATTAGAATGGACAGTAAAATTAGATATTCCTAGTAAATGTGATAACAAAGGAAATTATAATCCGGATTTGACATATGATACAAATAACCTACCTGTTGAACCCGTATATGTTTATAATAGAGAAAGCAAAAAATGGGAACTACAATCCTTTGGGATATGTACAGATCAGGCAGATTATATTACTCGTCAAAATCTAGATGGGCCTGGAGATACTTTTGTAGATAGAGATAAATATATCAAGACCACCAAAAAACCATTTTCTCCTTCTGATCCCGATTTTGATCCGGTAGAGTCACCAAAAACTGGAATAAATGTAGTCATTGATCCTAATAACTAAACCTATAGCAACGATGAAAAATAGAATCAAACATAGTATGATCCTGATTTTTGGGATGTTTTGTACGACACTTTTTTATGCGCAACAAAATACATTTGACTTTGAGGTTTATGAAAAAGAAAAAAATGTATTTGAAATCTCACTTCAGTTTTATGAAGCTGTAAATGTAAAGTTCATTCAGATAGATTTAATTGAAGATGGACATGTGCTAGATAACCAAGAAGCAATATTGAATAGAAAATCAGATAATAACTTCTATTTGTTTTATAATCAAGAAGAAACCTTAGTCTATTTAGATGATCTAAAAATGATCATAGAAAAGAAATGGGGTAAAGCAAAACCGAAATCTATAGCTCTGGAAGTTCGACTTTTAAATAACGAATTTCAGCTAATCACCAAGAACCGTAAACAAATCAGATAACCAACTCGAATACACACAAAATGAAAAAAATATATACTGTACTTTTTCTGTTACTTAATGTAATAGGATATGCACAATCCAATGCTGATTTGTTGATAGAAACATCTACCAATGCTGCATTGGTAGTTTGTGGAGATGAAGTAACTTTTACCATTAAGTTGACTAATAGAAGCAATGCTGTTTTATCCGGTATTATATATAATTCTACGTTACCGAATGGAATTACTTTGGTAAACTCGCAATATCCTAATGGTAATACAGCTAGTCAGATAAAGTTTTTAATACCAGATATCCCGGCTAATGGAATTACCAATTTCACCTATACGGCAAAAGGAAACTGTACGTTACTAACTGAGTTTGATGCCGCAACACAAACTAATGAAACATTTGTTGTAAGAAATACAAATTCAGTCGCTTATAGAGTAAACGCGGGAGCAGAACAAACAGTAACAGGTACTTCAGAATCGTATAATGTTAATTTTCCAGAATTATTTGTAAAGGTAAAAGATCAGGATGTTAATATACAGGTAGGTGTATTAGAAAAAGATACCGATGGTTCTATATTTAATAGAGAAGTAGAAGTTATAAATAGTGGTATTGGGGCCGTGAGTGAATTTAGGTTATATGTAGATTACGATGCCAATATTGATTTTAAAGAACTTAAATTATCTACGGGACAGATAGTCTCACCTGTGGGAGCTGCAGTAACTTCACCACTTGGCGCAGGGTTACAACGATTAACTTATGTAATAACTAATTTTTCTAGTGTTGGTAATGGAAATAATCTATTTGAACAAAATGAAAAACTAGTTTTTATTGATCAGGTATCATTAGATTCTACTGATTGTCATTCTTCAATGCCAACGAACTATACAGCAGTATATGGTTGTTATAGTACATTTTGTGAAGCTATAGATGATAAAGACTCGACTTCTGTAAATTATTTGAGTTTTGTTACTGGGACTCCAAAGTTTACAACAAAACGAATAGTGGAAAAATCGGGAGATTTATGTGGTGATCCCATTCGTGTAAAGTATGAATATACAAACATTGGAAATAATTCAGTAGAAGCATCTGCTGATACTGCTATAGATATATCTTTTGTAAGTCTTTCAGATATATTTCACCATATGGGAACTAATAACTTCAGTATTAATGGAAATTTATTGATTCATGATGAGGTTCATTTGGGAAATCAATATTATTATTATTTGAATGAGAACATTTTTAGAAGTGATCCTGATGGTGTAGGAATAGGGTTAGATGACGTAGATAAGGATGGTTTTTATGATGATTTACCAGTTGGAGCAACTTTAACTATTGATGTAGAACTAAATTTGGACTTCGCTTCATCTTTTTTTGAAAACATCAACTCATATATTGCATATTTAGCTCTTAGAGGTAGGTCAAATTCTTGTAATTCAGGTATTTATAGTGCGGCTAATCTAACAAGGTTAAATACCTTAGAGAGAAATTCTGCTTCAGATAAAGTACCAAATGAATTAGCAACTGATCAAACAGCTATATTAGAATTTAATGTTGATTATAGTAGGTTACTACTTGATTTTGATGGTGGAATCACAATAGCAAATAATTATGTTTCTAGATTTACACTACCCGAAGGATATGAGATTGTTAAAGTTGATTGGTTCGATAGAGGTTTTAATCCAATTCAGGTTCCTGCAAGTAGTATAGGAAATAATACATATGAAGTAAGAGGTGGAGGTAAAGAAGGGAAATACGAAGTAACTGTTAAAGTGGCTTGTAGCGATAGTTTAGTAGAAACTATTGAGGATATTAACTGGGATATGTATGCAGATGTTTGTAACGATTACAATACCTTAGAACTTATTAAAATTGCACATACTTCATCATCTATTTTTACTGTTTTTGAGCGATGTACTACAGATCCCGGAGGCCCCGGAGGAGGAGGGAATACCTGTGATTTTGAAACAGAGGTATTTGAAGTGAAAAGAAATACATTTGGCTATGTAGACAATCATAATGGGTTAAGTTATTATACTTTTAATCAGTTAAATACAGTCCCTAGGGTAAATAAAGATACTCCGGAGATAAACTTAGAAGCTGTATATCCTTCTGATAAAATTCTTGTAAATAGTTTAGGAAGCCTTAAAACTGATCAAGGAGAATCTTATAATGAAATTTCTTTTGAAATGGCATTTAATCTTCCTGAAGGTATTAGTACAGAAATAGTATCACATAGTGATGATGGAACATTATTAGTTAATGGAACTAGTTATGTTTTAACAAATCCTATAGTGACTATAGATAATAATAGAATAAAATATAAATATACTGTATCAATAGCTTCAGTTTCAGGATCTGGAATTTCATTAGAAGTAAAAAACTTACAGCTTCAAGTAGCAAAAATGTCGGATGTTTCTTTATCTAAAGGAGCTTATAATTTGTCTGTATTTAGAGGTAAGTTTTTAGGTAAAAATTCAATAAACGAAGAGAGTTGTGGAAAATCTAAAGGAAGTACTTTAAGCCTATATATACCTAGTGCCACATTAAATGTTTCTACTGGGCGAAATATTACCTGTAATTTAGGAGATTATTTAATGGGGTATAATTCATTTTCAGCAACAGGAGGCGATGATTTTGTGAATGAATATAGACCACTTTTGTTGAATAAAAGTATAGAGTATAAAATACCAGAAGATTATATTGTAAAAGAATTATTTTATTCACATTCTGGGATAAAAACCCTGATTCCTCATAATTTTCTGAGCGCTCCCCAAATTAATATCATAGATATGGGAGAAATGATAGTGCTAAATGATTCGAAAAATAGAGATGGAGTTGGTGTCGGTGTTTTCTATGAACCAAATTGTAGTGATCCATCGTATGAAATTCCTCGAAATGGAAATCGTAAACCATACAGTTTTGATGTTAATTATATAGATTATTTAGAAAACCCAGCAGAAATAGTTAAACACTCGGTATCTACTGGGGCATCAATAGAAAAAGTATCAATAGAAAGGTATAATATCCCTTTCGAGATATCTCCAAATATAGTTCAGGAAGGATTTGAGAGGACCACAGATTGGTCTGTGCAATTTTGTAATAGGTCAACATCAAGTTCTACAGGTACTGTTATTAATAATCCTTGGATAAGTTTAGAATTAAAAGAAGGGGATGAGAGTACAATACTAATAGGAGCAAAAGATCAAAATAATAATGTTATACCGGCTGAAGATATAATATTTTATGGTCCTATAAATCCTCGTTCTGGTAAGCCTAGAAATATGTTGATTCAATTGAAAGGATCAAGAATTTCAAGAGGTAATTGCTTGATTGTATACCCTATAGCAGAATATCGAGTTTGTGAGAATGACGTAGAGCAAGATATTGATTTGATATCCAGTTGGTCTTGTGATTCTTGGCCATTATCTGGAGAAGCTTTTGATACCGAAGCTGAGTTGACTGCAGTAAATTCTATTATAAATGATGGAGGGCTTACTTGTCAATTCGAAGTAAAACAAGATATAGTAACCTTACGTTATAAAACCGGAGGAATTGATTGGGAAGTAAATCGTTTGGTAAATGAAGTAGATCTTTGTGAGGATATTGCTTTTGATGTAAAAGTAGTAAGCTCTAAGTTTGCTAATGTATATGATACTAATGTTACTGTAGATTTACCAATTGGGGCTTCGGTTTCAGATGTAAGTACGATAACCTATACCTATAATGGAGCTTCAGCTACAGTACCAGTTTCTTTTATTCAGCAAAATGTATCAGGTACTCAAGATCTAATAATCAAAGCATCAGACTTAGTAACTTCTTTACTTGTCGCATCAGGAGATCTTACCGATGCAACAGAAAGTACTATCCCAGGAATTCGTTTGCCTGGTAAAAATGAAATTAGTTTTAGAATAAGTCTGAATTCAGATTGTAACTATAACCCGGGAAAACCAGTTCAATTTTTCTTAGAAGGAACTACCAACTGTTCAGAAAATATCAATCTTCAGTTTGATCGTTTTATTCCGCTTAAAGGATTAACTACTCCGGATATAACAGTAGATATTACGGGTAGTAACTTTTTAGTTTGTAATGACAGTAATGAAGTAACCATAGCAGTAGTAAATGCAAGTGTTAACCCAATTGCTCAACAGCAATTGGTAGTTACATTACCAACCGGGGTTACTTATGCAAATGAGGTAAGTGGTTTCCCTGCACCGACAAGTACTACGGCAACCACAGTAACCTGGAGTCTAGCAGATTTAGATACTAATAAAAATCAAACTTTTAAAATAAACACCCGTTTAACCAATCTATCGGGAACCAGTTTTGAGTATCAGGCAGAAACTATACAAAACGGGCAAGCTACTTGTATTTCAAACAATCAGGTTTGTGACCTTGAGGTTACTACAGCAAGTGATACTGTAGAAGTGGTAAACTCTCCGTTTCCGGGGATAACAATCAATACATTAAGCAGTTCTCCTGTGTGCGAAGGTGAAGATGTGGTGGTAGAAGTTGTACTTTCTGGAGCTTTAGCAGGAGGAAGTTATACCTATACCTGGAATGTACAACCTATATCTTCTAATGGAAATCAGTTTACTTTTAGACCACTAAACTCAACATCATTACAAGTTACTGTACAATCTGCAACAAACCCTGCACCTAATTGTAGCGGTACTGCAACTGTAGATGTAGAAGTATATCCAAGTGCAGAGATAAACCTTACTTTGGTAGATGGTATAAGTTGTTCTGGTAAGTCTGATGGTAAAGTTACGGTTAGCATAACAGGAGAACAAGGAACCGGGTATTTAGAGCAAGAACCTTTCGAAATTGTAAATTCTACATATCCTAACCTGGTTACTATTGGTCAACAATTAATAAATGGGCAGGAATTAACTATAGAAAATATACCCGAAGGAAACTTTAGCATTACATTCAAAGATAATTATGGGTGTCAATTTGAAAAATCAATAGCAATTGGTGTTGTAGCTAAACCTATAGATGAATTATGTGTTTCGTTATTACCTTGTGATGTCACAAGTGGTAATGTAATGGTATCATTTAGTACTTTAGATGTTCATCCATCTCTTACAGGGACAAATTATACAGGAAGAATATATAAAATTACTGGAGGTACGTCTGAAGATATTGTAACCTATACGGGAACATTTCCTGATACACAAAGTCACGAACTTATAAATGCAATTGTTGGTGATTTTTATTCTATCGAACTTACTGCAACTAATGGCTGTGTATTTAGGACTTCTTTTGTACCAAAGACTATTGGAGCAAGCATAAAAATTGATGATAATAATCGAGATCTAGAAGTTTGTTTTGCCAATGACACGTTAGATGTAAACTTTGAATTAAGAAATAATGGGAACGGCTGTTCAATTTATGCTGTTTCAGGGTATACTGTATTCTTTGGAGGAGTAGATGATGAAGGTGAATTCGTAGGAACACCAGAAGTGTTTAATGATATTCCTTCATTAGGAAGTGATCCTACACCATTTCAATTACAGAATGTTGGTCCCGGTAATTATAAAATTTTTGTACAACCAAGTGCGGTTTCATCCTATAGTGGAGATCTTGGAGTTTGTGGAGAATCTAGTTATTTTAATATAAAGGCGCTTTCTAACTTATCTGTAGATACGATAGCGAATAATCCACAATGTGCGGGAGAAGATTCGGGTAGTGCAGAAGTTGTGGTAACAGGAAATTCTGGTGCTGTTAGTTATGAATGGACAAATACAGCAGGAGAAGTGGTTTCAGTAGGATATATTGCTACGGGACTTATAGCTGGTGAATATAGTGTAGTAGTAGCAGATGAGAGTGGATGTGGAGCAACAGATCCTATTAAAGTAATCTTAGAAGATCCAACACCTTTAGAAACTCCAATAATAGAAGATATCCAAACCAGTTGTGATGCAGTTTCAGGATCAGGAACAACGGGAGGCACAGTATCTGGATATACATCAGGTACCGCACCCTATACATTTACATGGTATTTGGTAACCGAAGAAGAAGTTCTTCCTCCAGACGGAGATCCCGTTATTGAATTGGTAGAAGAATTAAAATATCAAGAAATTGTTCAGGAAGGTGGTACATCTAGTTATCCCGGTATTACACCAGGTAATTATAAGGTTATCGTAACAGATGCCAATGGTTGTACTGCAGAAACAGTAGTTACAGCAGTAACACAACCCCCCGTAAGACGTAATTATAATATATGTTTAAGTTGGGTATCTCCGACTCAAAAAGAAAGAAATGATACAGAACCAGATACTACGCGTACGGTTAAACCTATAGGACCATCTACATTTAATCAAGCGATTGCATCAAAAGTAGAGCTTTGTGTTGTTGAAAATGTAGATAAGTTAGAGGCTAATGTAAATGAGGTTCTTTATAATACAGGTGGACTAGACGATGAGGTAACGTTAAAGTATACTCAGGGAACAAGCGATACATATCACTTTACTTTATATTATTATGATCGTGCTGGTAACCTGGTACGTACTGTACCACCAGAAGGAGTTCGCACGGTTAGCGATCGTAGTGCAACTGCACATACATATGTTACGGGGTATGACTATAATAGTATTTCACAATTAGCCAGTCAAAACACACCAGATGGAGGAACTTCACAATTTGTATATAATGATATTGGTCAATTATGGTATTCTCAAAACGAACGCCAGCAACGAGAAGGTGTATTCTCCTATGTGGTATATGATGAACTGGGGAGAGTGCGTGAAGGTGGAGAAGCCAAATTAAATGGAAAAATATTCCCTGCCGATTTCTTGATTAATAATCAAGCGAATCCACAAGTGGCGATCGATTTACCAATGATTGATAAAACTGAATACATTCAAACCACTTATAATGATAGAGTAGAAGAAATTTCTTACCGAGATCAAAAACAACGTTTTTTACGTAATAACGTAAGTTTTATTAATAATAAAGATAAAAATGGTAAGCTTACTAAAACATATTATAGCTATGATCCACATGGTAATGTAGAGTGGTGCATACAGGAACTTCCCGGGATCGGAAGAACAACTGTTGCCTATACATATGACTTAGTATCGGGTAATGTAAACGAAGTTCATTTCAACAGAGGACGAGTAGATGAATATCGTCATAAATATACCTATGATGAAGATAATAGAATTGTATCTGTAGAAACGTCTAAAGATGGTTATGTCTGGGATGAAGATGCTCGATATGATTATTATCTACATGGCCCATTAGCAAGAACCGAACTAGGTGAAGATAAGGTACAAGGATTAGATTTTACCTATACCATTCATGGATGGTTAAAAGGTATCAATACACCAGACCTTGCACAGAATGGGTATAACCCAGATGCAAATAATAAACGTGGTGATGCCTCAACAAAACATGCCAAAGATGAATTTGGTATGGCATTAGGCTATTATCGTGGAGATTTTACTCGTGATGGAGTATTAAATTCTGGACTTACAGCAGCCAATCCGTTTAATCTGGAAAATGCAGTAAACGGCGTACAACAGAACCTATATAATGGTAATATTAGTACCTGGACTTCTCAGGTTGCAGAAGAAGCAAAAGAGAAAAACAGAGCAAGTTACCTTACCGGAAATAGCTACCATTATGACCAGTTAAACCGAATCAAATCATCAACTACACAATTGTATAGTGATACCAATCAAACCTATGGTGCTATAGGAGGCAGTGCCAATGCCTTTAAAACATCTTACGAGTATGATAAAAATGGTAATCTACAACGATTAAAACGTCATAAGGATGATGGACAGTTAATAGATGATCTAACGTATCACTACAATCTGGAAGATCCAAACTTATCTAATCGTTTGACATATGTAGATGATGCTGCAGGACAAGTAAGCACGGTAATCAATGATTTACCTGATCAAAATGTAGGAAACTATGAATACGATGAAACGGGGCAGTTAATTCGTGATAATAGTGAAGGGTTACGTTACGTATGGACAGCCGCTGGTAAAGTATCAGAAATTATCCCGGATAATACAGCTAATCCTGATACGCAAAAAGTACACATGTCATTTACTTATGATGGTATGGGGATGCGTGCGATGAAGCAAGTGAACCGTATGCCATATAATGCGACTGGAGAAGGTCCGCAAATTCATAATCCGGCAGCAGTAGAAACAACCTATTATACTTGTGACGCCTCTGGTAATGTAATGGGAATCTATAAACGCGAGGATGTTAAGGTAAATCCAAATGATGCAACCGATAATACGTATACAGCAACATTTAGTATCTCAGAGCGACCTATCTATGGTAGTGATCGTGTTGGGCAGGATGTCTTTAGCGAAGTGATCTATACACGCACCTATGGATTTGATACTATAGAAAACTATGAAGAGGTAGCAGTACAGTTTATGAGTAACATCACAAACGCACTAGACAATGTATTCTTAGTACAAAATGATAGTAAAGAGTTAACAGATACAAACGGTGTTGTAGTGCAGGTTCCTGGAACCAAGATGGCGAAAGCTAAAGCAGATCGAACGTTTAATGCATTAGAATATGAAGCTTTACAACAAGAAAATGAAGCCATAGTGCCTATTGTAACTGATAATAATGTCTTCTTAATCGAGAATACACAGGGTGAAGTAATAAGCTACGGTGCAGTAGCGACTAATTACTTTAGTACTGATCCCGATCGTTCGGTATTATTAATCTATGATGCATTGGGTAATCTGGTATCAGGATTAGAAACTATTAATGTTGATACAGCTACATCAATTGATCCACAGGCAAAAACAGTAGTGGTAAAACATCCATCTAATCCTAGTGAATATTTGATATTTTATAGAGATACAGCTTCTGGGTTACATTGTGCAACCTTACGTAATAGTGGCGGAGTATCGATTACGGGTCATCAAAACTTTGCCTATAGTAATTATGGGCGTCATATGGCAGTGATCCAGGATGAACAACAAAAAAAGGCGTATCTTTATGCCACCATGCATACCGAAGGTACTGTTGCAGCAGATGGTACAGTAACAACGCCACCAGGAACCAACCTGGTTCGTTTTACAATTGGTGAAACAGGAGCTGTAAGTTTTGATGGTACATTGCTACCAGCATACTTTGATAGTTTCGATGCAGCAGGTAATGGAGAGTTGCAGATCGCAACCGATGGTACCGCAATAAGTGTGTATCATAATACTTCCTTACCCGCACAGTGGACCGCAGCTACAGACGCAGAAATTCGCACCTGGCAGCTCGATCCGGATACGAAACTACCGGTAGTAGCAAGTGTATCGACTATTGCAGTAACCAACGGTAATATTGGTAAAGGTTCTTTGATAAACACAGGAGATGATATCTACTATACACAGTATACGCAAGAGGTAACAACCAATGCAGATACCAAGGTCGTAAAACGAGCCTCAGATAATCAGGTAGTAGCTACTAACGCCTTAGGGGATCTTAGAGTAAATAAGGATAATAAACTCTATCAGTTTGTAGGTACAACGAATAGCGGACAGGAATGGAATCTCGATACTCAAACTAGTACAGCGTTAAATAATTTACCTGCTGCTACAGGTGGAGTAACTGGATACCAACCGTATCAACCGTATACTATTCTTACTACAGAAGATGAAGCGACCAGTGGGTTGGTATATCGTGATCTGGGTAATAAGTATTATGAGATCAAGGATCACCTTGGTAATGTACGTGTAGTGGTTAACGATCGTAAAAATCTGGATCCTGCTACAGGAGACTTAACGGCTAAGGTAGAAAGTTATAATGGTTACTATCCGTTTGGGATGCTACAACCTAATCGTCATAAAGACTCCAAATCCTATAGATATGGATTCCAGGGACAAGAAAAAGACGATGAAATCAAAGGCGAAGGGAATTCTGTAAACTATAAGTATAGAATGCACGATCCTAGATTAGGGAGGTTCTTTGCGGTGGATCCGTTGGCAGGAAGGTATTCTTGGAACTCCCCTTACGCCTTTAGCGAAAATAGGGTTGTTGATGGTTTAGAGCTAGAAGGGTTAGAATTTATTATACCAGAAGTACCTATTTTTAACCATAAAAAGGATGATAATAAAGCTATTTATGCAGGTAAAGTAGCAAGTAATATAGGAGCAAAAGCATTAAATGGGATTATTGGAATATGGAATTATGCAGGAGACCTAACCCCAGAAGGAGATTATTTTAACTTGCAGTATGGAAGGGATAAGATAAGGACTGACGGTTCAGCTGTAATGAGCTATTTGAATGAGATAGATCAGTTTTATTCTGAAGATGGTCAAAAAGCGCATCGAGCAAAAATGTTCTTAACGTCCTTTAAATCTAACGTTAAAAACTTTGATACCGAAGATTTTGAGGATGTAATATCAAATAGTATTGATATTGGTGGGCTCCTTAAATTTCTTAAAGCAGGTAAGGTATTTAATGTTAAGGTAAGTGGAGGAGTTGATCCTAAGTTGTTTGGGTTTAAAGGTAAAAAAATAATAGGTTTAGGTATAGATAGTGATCTATTTAGACATAGAGGCAAAGCTGCGGATTATAAAAATGGGAAGTGGTTTGAAGCTGGTCTTACGGATGTAGATTACAGTGTAGATCTTGATAATCAAAATCTATTTTTTACAGCTTTTATTCAAGCAGCTAGAAATGCTGACGGTATAAGGTTTGAATTATCGAGTTTTAGAAGTAATAAAAACCCAATGACAAGGAGAGAGTTTAGTATAATTACTCGGGATAAAAAACTTTATGAAAAAACCATTTTTATACGTGATGGAGTGGAATATCGATATAATGGTAAGGCTCTAGAAAAAATAAAACAACCTTAACTTAATAATTTGTGAAAAGATGAAATGTACTATAATAAAACTTTTGGAGTAAAGAAGAGTGACTATTGACGATTTCATTTTACATTTGAAAGACAATAAAAAACAGATGAAAATAATTAGAAATGATGTTAAACAAGCCAACGTTATTCTGGAAGAATTCTATGGGTTTAATTTACATGTGCAGTCATATAGTAGTACATTTAATGTAATCAAAATAATGATAGAATCTAGTGATTGTGAATATATTGTTTTTATAAATTTTAATAATTGCAAGTATTTTAGAGGAAAGTTTTATCGGTCAGAATCTGAATTAAGAATCTCAGAAAATAATGGTATTACTGAAATTAATGATGTTAAATCTGATTTTCAAATAAAATCTGAAGGGGGATTTATTTTAAAGAAAGGTTTGTATGAAGAGTTTTTTGATGATTCTCAGTTGCCCAAAATACCTCCGTTACCTTGGGAAAAGAGAGAAAAAGGCGGAACGAACCCGGATAGCGCGGATTTGTAATCCGTGCCGGTTACTAGAAAATATTATAATTTATATTAGTGCAAATGTCTAGCTCATACAATACCAGATAAGGTAATCAAGAGTAAAGAAATATTATAAAAGCAAAGCTGCCTAGAAATGGGTAGTTTTTGTCATTTTATGATTTAAGCTATTTTTTCAGTAGAAAAACTACTAATCATATGTTTCTAGTTTATCATGTATTTTTTCTATTTCTTTATCTACATAGGATTGAGCAAAATGTACATATCTATAAAAGGAGTTACTATTTGCACTATGACCACTTATGGTGCGTACCAAATGTTCTGGCATCCCTAAAATTAGTAAGGTGGTAATAGCTGTACGTCTCATCATATGAGAGCTCATTTTATCACAAAAACGTTCTGGCTTTTTCAGAGTATTTTTATAGACAGTATAGGTTTTACCCTGTCGTTCCCTGGAAAACTCTATAGGAGCAGTAAAATTTGCTTTTTCTCCGATACTTTTTAGCGTCTTATTAAAAGTATATAATGTTATTGGAGTAAACAAAGTAATTTTTGCACTCTTAGATTTATACTTCTGGTAAATGTTCACTGCATATCCTGGCAATTTTATCGAACTGTAAGCTTTTGTTTTTTTACTTTTAACCTTTAAATACCAATCTCCGTTTTGCATTTCAAAATTTTTGGTAGTTAACAAAAAAATATCCGAAAAACGCAAACCTGTAGTACAGCCAAATACAAAAATATCTTTGATACGCTTTTCGGGAGGAGTAAGTATAGTTTCAAATTCTTTGTTATGAATCAAGAACTTTAATTGTTCTGGAGATATCACTAAGATATCTACTTCTTCTTTACGAACATATAAAAGCTTATGAAAATCGCCAGTATTAAAATGTTTTTCGTTTTTTAGGTAATTAAAAAAGGTACGTATCTGTTTCATATTACTACCTACATAATTATCATAACATCCTTTTTTATACATGAAATCAGAGAACTTACGATAGAATTTTTTCCAATAATTCTTTTCAGATTCAAATTCTCGCTTTGTCAGTTTTTGTACATCACAAATTCTTAAATCAAAATCACAAGAGCTAGAAAATTCAATCAAATTATGTAATACATATCGATAATTATCGATAGTGCCCGAGGTAATTCTATTTCCATTTTTTTTTAATCGTTTTCCTGTTTCAGAATCCCGAATAAACTGTTTAAAAAGAGGTATTAAATCAACTGTTTTTTTCATTTATTTATATTCTTGCCTCACTACATTACTTATTCTAGTACAAGAATACAAATGTGGAGTCCCACTTTTCGGGACTGGGGAATATTTTTTTATTTTTTTTGATATTAATCGATATAAAACACATTTTATATCGATTAAACTCTGTTTGATATAAAGACAAAAGCTACCCATTTCTAGACAGCTTTTGTATAATAATTGTTTCTTACTCTAACCCACCAAGCTGGTACGGTACTAGTTGCAAACTAGCACTAACGCATACTAGAACGGCTGGGGTTATAATTCTTCAAAAAACGCTTTTTTAACAAAATCAATAATATCATCACTAATATATTCTAGTTCTTCAATAAGCTCATTAGCCAATGAAGGGTTCCAAACATATACACTTCCATAATTTTGATGATTCAAATCGCAGTTTAAAACAAAATACTCTTGATCTCCTGCATAGGAAATAGCAATTATATCTTTTCTTAAACCATATTTTCTTAGATTTTCATTAAAGTAAATAATATTAGGAGGTGTTTTTAAAAATATATCTAACCCTTTTTTAACCCCAAAAAAATCAATATATCCAATAATTCCCGAACCATATTCAATTAAAAATTCTTTATACTTCTCTGGAAAAACAATATCAAGATGCTTTTCTATTTCATTAATAATTTCTATGCTGACCTCACCATTAGATCTATTACCTTCGGGTTTTGAAACTATTTCATTTAACAATTCTTTCATAAAAAATTTATAGTTAATTATCCACCATTATTATTATTGGTTCTATCATTTTTAATCTTCGTTGCCCTAAATTCCCAATATTCTTTTCTAAATTTATTAAACTCCGATCTACTAAATTGGAATTCACTTGGTTTTTTACCTCCTTTACCACCTCTCCAAATATGTAATATTCCATGATATTTTTTGTGAAAAGTTCCATCTACTTCCGCAAAAGGTCCATTTCTATGTTGTATCATATGATGTAAATCTACTGGAATATCTTCATTTCCTACCCTAACAACAGGAGAATCACCATCAGACATTCTCTTTAGATTACTTCTTCCATCCAATCCTATAAAGTCTGGATCAAATACATCATTCCTCATATAAACCTTACCTTCTAAACCATTAGATGCTTCAAAATGTATTGTGTTTTCTTCAGTCCAAAACTTTTTTTCCGATTTAAAAGTCTTATCTCTTACTTTGAGAGATTTGATAGCCGGTCTAAAAACTATTGGAGTTCTACTAATTGTTTCTTGAGCAACCGCTACTGCAGAATTTAAAAGTAACTGCTTATTAAAAACTTCTGTTTCTCTATCATCTTGGTTTACAAAAGAATCCGGGTCAGATAAGAATCTTGGTAATGCTCTATACCCCCCTTCATTCACAAAGAAATTAAAATACCCTCCGTATGCTGAATTTTCTTTAAAAGTAAAGGTTTTGCCCTTATAAGAAATATTCATAGCCTTATCTTGGAGATAAACATCTATAAAATCATCTTCGACAGAAACAAGTTCTAGATGGGGGCTTCCATCACTAAGAGTCAATAGATAATTGTATTGTTCAGCTCCTTCTAGTTCGATTGCATCAATTACTCTATTTTCAGAAAAGGCAAACGGGCTATTGTAAGGATAATACCCCTCAAGCGGATCGACAGTAAAAAACCTTCCCAATCTAGGATCGTGCATTCTATACTTATAGTTTACAGAATTCCCTTCGCCTTTGATTTCATCGTCTTTTTCTTGTCCCTGGAATCCATATCTATAGGATTTGGAGTCTTTATGACGATTAGGTTGTAGCATCCCAAACGGATAGTAATCAAAATCTTGTTTACATCAGTATTTAAAAGAACTTTGGCAATTTTTATGAGAACGAAAATAACCATTTGTTGTTAAAATCAACAATAATTTTGCTGCTTTTATAACATCTATATACATTTTTTTAAGAGTAGAGGATATTCATTTTTAAATAAGAATTATTGGTCTTTAGGTACCATCAAAATAAAAACAGATTTATGCTATGATAATGTTAAAGATTAAAAAAAATAAAAAAAATAATTCCCAGTCCCGAAAAATGAAACTCAGGACTCGTATTCTTGTACTGTGAAAAACAACATAATGTAATATTAAACATAATTTTTTATGAGATCTAGGTTAAGATAAAAGCATGATAACAAGTGATTTGATATGTTTGATTGTATGTAATGTAAGATGTGAAAAATATATAGAGAGCTAGCTTTTTTTAAGATAAACTAACTTCTTAAAGTAAAGTTAAACCTTAACTTTTTAACAACTTAAAAATGAATATATTTGCGACTTCATTTTTTAAAAGCATACAAAGTGTTGTGTCTATAAATGTTTTGTTAAAATGAATTTAAAGTATTGATTATTAGTGAATTAAATATGTGTGCGAGATGGGTTTTTAGATTTTTTATAGTGATTGTTAATGTAACTATTAAGTATAATGTACTATACGATAAATTACATTTTAAGAATCAAAATACTATAACTGTATAACAATAAATTTGCCCAAAAAAATAATAACCACAATGGTTGGAAAAGTATTGTAAAGGAATGCAAAAAATAATATATATAAGTATCATATTCACCTGCCTGTTGAGTTGTAAAACTTCACAGGAACTGTTTAATAAGAAAAATATTAGTACTACTGAGTATAAAGAAAGTTTTCATATTACAGAGGATGAGCCAAAACCAAAATCAGGAGTAAAATACTATTGGTTTAAATCCAGAAAAGTACAGGCTACACAAAGTGATTATGCAGGAGAATTATTGGATGGATTATATACCAAGTATTATTACTCTAATGAATTGGCAGAGAAAGGCAATTTTAATAAAGGAAAAAAGATTGGTATCTGGAAATCCTGGTATAAAAATGGTCAATTAGCAACTACAGAAAACTGGAACAAAGGAGTACTAAATGGCAAATGCGTATTCTATGATAGTATTGGTAATGTTATATCAAAAGGTAAATATACTAGTGGTAAACGATCTGGGAAATGGATTTTCGTGCAAAAAGGTGACACTATAGATTATAGTAAGAAAGTACGTAAAGAAAAAGATACACTACAACCGGGATTTTTTGGTAGACTATTTAAAAAGAAAGCAAAAGATTCAGTAGCTCCTCAGGAGAAAAAACCAGGGTTCTTTAAAAGACTTTTTTCTAAAAAAGATAAAAATAAAGCAACTTCTAAAAGGACAAAAAATAATAACCCAAAGGTAAAAGGGAATACTAAAAAGGGAGCTAAAAAAGCAAAACAAAAAAAGACAGCTAACGATAAACCAAATTTCTTTCAACGATTATTTGGTAAAAAAGAGAAAGATAATACGTGATAAAAGCCGGTTCTATAGCGTATGCGATACTAATTTGTATTGTAGTAGGGATATTTTGTTATTCGCTGTTATTGATGAGTGGATATTCTAAAATACACCAGGGAATGCTTGATGCTCATGCCGAACTAGTATCTAACAATGAATCAGCACAAGAGTATTTTCTTGCAAAAATAGAGGATATCGAAGAGAAGGAACTTACTATAGATGTTTTTGATAATGGTATGGTTTCATCAGGTAGTATAAAACCATGGGGATTTTATAAAGTATTATTGACCACCTCAGTTTTTAAGAAAGATACCATAAAAAGAGCTGCTTTGATAGGGCAGTGGCAGAAAGAAGATGCATTGGCACTATATCTTTCAGATGCTTCTAAACCTTTGTTTATGGTAGAAAAAGCCAAAATAACAGGAAATGTGTTTTTACCAAAATCAGGTATAAAAGCTGGATATATCACTTCTAATGCATACCGAGATACAAAATTTTTGATAGGTACAAAACGTAACTCAAAAACGAGTTTACCAAAGATCGATCATGTAGATTTTGCATATGATATTAATAACGCACGCCAGATTAGATTAAATGATATAAAAGACGATGTTCTTTTATATAATAGTTTTAGTAAGCAAACACTGGTTATAGAAAGCGATACTATAATTATAAATAATAAAAAGCTTTCGGGGAATATTGTTATAAAATCTAAAGATTCTGTTTATATCAAGAAGAATAATGTATTAGAAGATATTATCATAGATGCTCCAAAAGTAGCTTTTGAATCTGGTTTTATTGGTAATGTACAGGTGTTGGCAGAAAAAGTAGTTGGACTTGAAGAAAATGTAGTTTTAAAATACCCATCGGGTATTTTGATGAATACAGGTAATGTAGATAAAAGAGAGGTTATTATAGGGAAGAAAAGCAAGATCCTGGGAGGAGTTGTGATCAATGATATAAATAGAGGGTTAGATAAAATCGTTACTGTAGAGGAAGACGCCGAAGTAATTGGTGATATCTACTGTAGTGGTAAGTTACAACTTAAGGGAAATATAATAGGTACAGTTTATACCAGTAACTTTTACCTTAGGACAGAAGCTTCTGCTTATGATAATTATATTTTAAACGGAACAATTGATAGGAAAAGCCTTCCTGATGAATTTGTAAGGATACCGCTATTTAAAAATAAAAGTAAATACTTTAAACCCTATGCAGTTATTAAACAAATATAATGTAAAAGCAGGGTCTGTTATAGAATCGGTAATTGCCATGACCATCATTGCAATTTGTTTGTCTATGGCGCTTATAATTTATAGTAGAGTGTTGGGCTCTGATAATAGTATTGCTCATTACCAGGCTCGGCAAAAAGTAAAAGAATTGTTTTGGGAAACAAAAAGTGAAAAACAATTTATAGATGAAGATTATGATTTTGAATCTTTTACTGTAGTAAAAAAAGTAGAGAAATTAGAAAATAACACAGGATATAAAGTTGTATTCACGATAAAGGTGCAATCAAAAAAAGAAACATATCAATACATTGTTAGAGAATAAAAAATATACACGATTACAAGCATTTACGATGTTAGAACTCGTTATTGGCATGGTGATATCATCATTGGTCATTACAATGGTATATGTTATTTATGATAATTTATCCAGACAAGTCGTGGTTTATGCAGATCAACAAGATGATTTAATGACATATAACCAGTTTCAAAACCTTTTTTCAAAAGATGTTCAACTTAGTACATCTATAGCTATAGATGATGATAAACATATTGTATTAGAGGTTTCTAATAATGAAGTTCATTATTTTTTCAAAACAGAAAAGATAATCAGAAAAGCAGAAGCTGTAGATACTTTTAATATAAAAGTTCTAGAGGTACAGTTTGACCAAAATGAAAAAATTGAGGAAAAATATCAACTTATAAAATTAAAGATTGAGGTACTGGGAGCAAGTTTTGACTTTTTTGAATCTAAAGAAGTTTCTCTTGCGTCGAGAATGAATAATTATTTGCTGGATGAGTATTAATATTTCAACATATAAAACAAAGAAAGTCACTAAGGCAAAGAAGAAAAACGATAGTTTTTTCTCTAAAGAAGTGAGTTTTGGTAATCGTTTTTCTGATAAAGATAAAATGGATTTCTATAAAGAACTTTCCGTTTTATTAAACTCTGGGGTAGATTTTAGAAAGGCACTCGAAATATTAAAAGACCAGCAAAAGAAAGAGAAACATAAAGATCTGATACAAGCAATAACAAAAGAAGTGGTACAAGGTAAAGCCTTATTCGAGGCGTTACGAGACTCTGGGAAATTCTCTCCGTATGAATACTTCAGTGTTAAAATAGGGGAAGAAACCAGAAAATTAGACGAAGTATTACTAGAGCTATTTCAGTACTTCGATAGAAAAGTAAAAATGAGAAGGCAGTTGTTATCGGTTTTTACATATCCTTCGTTTGTATTGCTGTTAACTTTTGGAGTGCTCTATTTTATGATGAAGTATGTCGTACCTATGTTCGCTACTGTATTTAAACAGTTTGGAAAAGATTTACCAGACTTAACTAAAAAGATTATTTATGTTTCAGAGCATTTTTCGACCATAAGTATAGTTTTTGGTATTGTTTTGATTTCAATAATAGCTTTTCACTTTTACTTTAAAAATCATACTTTTTACAGAAAAGCAATATCCAATGTAATTATACGCCTCCCGTTTTTTGGTAAACTGGTAAGAAAAATATACATCACTCGTTTTTGTCAATCGTTAAGTTTATTATTATCTGCAAAAACTCCATTAGTAACTTCTTTGGATTTGGTGCAGCGTATGATATCCTTTTATCCATTAGAATCAAGTTTAGATATGATCAAAAAAGAGGTGACAAAAGGAACTCTTTTTTCAAAAGCGTTAGCCAAACATTCTATATACGATTTTAAATTGGTTTCACTTGTTAGCGTAGCCGAGCAAGTAAATAAATTAGATGATATGTTTGAGCGATTGGCTAAACAATATGATGAAGAAGTGCAGCACCAAACTAAGATGATTGGTGTTATTATGGAACCATTAATAATTGTAATCATAGGTTTGGTTGTAGGTACTGTGTTAATTGCAATGTATTCACCTATGTTTGATTTAAGTAAAATTATTCAACCTTCTTAAAAAAGGAAAATGAAGATAAATAAAAACACCAGTAAAAAGGTTTATGTAAAGGCATATTCGATGTCAGAATTGGTAATTGTATTGTGTATTATCGGGATTTTAATACTATTGGTATTACCAAACCAAACTTCTGTAGTATCACAAGCAAAAGCTATTGAAGCTCAGAGTATGCTAAATCATTTGTACGGATTAGAGAAAAGCTATTTTTATCGAAACTCTAAGTATACAGCCGATTTTGAAGCTCTAGGCTTTGAACCTGCACTATCTATTAGTGAAGGAGGACAGGCTGTGTATAGAATTGAGATCACAGAGGCGTCTACTAATTCTTTTAGAGCCAGAGCGGTTTCTCTATCTGATTTTGATGGCGATGGTACTTTTAATACCTGGGAGATTGATCATAATAAGTTATTAAAAGAAACGGTAAAGGACTAATGACATACGTATTAGTATCTATTTTATTCATCTCTTTGGGGATAATGCTATATCAAGATGTCAGGTATAGGCATATACATATTGGGCTACCTATTTTGGTGTTTGTGGTGAGTATGTATATGAATAAAGATATCATAGTTCTTTTTGATGGTTTGAAATCATTGGCATTTATCGGAATTAATTTCATTTCAATTGTAGCATATTTTTCCATTAAAAAATCAAAATTTCAAAACCCATTTCAACAATATATTGGTATAGGAGATTTGGTGTTTTTAATCGCTGTAACCCCTCTCTTTTCCTTTAGAAATTATATGCTGTTCTTTATTTCTGGGATGATATTGTCTTTAGTATTGTATGCGATATTTCAGAATAAAAGCGAACAGAAAACAATACCATTAGCAGGATATTTATCACTATATATCATTGGTTTGATGATTCCTAATCTATTTTTATCAACTAACATTTTTTACGACTTTATCATTTGAGCACTGATACCAACATACAAATATCTGTAGAACTAAAACAGCTTATTAATGCTGATTTAGCACATCATTATAGTATTATTCCTAAGAACAATACCGAAGATGTAATGGAACTCTATATTGATGCAGAAAAAGTAAATTCTCAGGTCAAGGAAGAATTAGAATTGTATTTGGGAAAACCATTAAAGTTTGATGAGATTTCGTCAGAGAGACTAAATAAAGCATTGTTTGTCTATTACAGAAAGAATAATAGAGATCAGGAAGCAACACAAAGTATATCTACTGTAGAAAGTAGCTTTTTGGATACTTTGATTTTTGAAGCTAAATCTATTGGTAGTAGTGATATTCATTTCGAAGTGTATGAAGAAGAAGCAAGAGCAAGACTGCGTATTGATGGCGTTTTAGTTGAAAAATATAAAATTCCTAAAGAGAGTTATTTAGAATTAGTAAATAAGATCAAAATAGAATCTAATCTAGATATCACAGAAAAAAGATTACCACAAGACGGAAGGATTGATTATAAAGATTTTGATATTAGGGTTTCTATATTACCCACCTTACATGGTGAAAAAGTGGTGATGCGTCTGTTAGGAAAAGATGCTTCTAATATTAGATTAGAAGATCTGGGGTTAGAGTCAGAAGAAAAAGAAAAATATCTTGAAGCTGTAAAAAAGAATAATGGTATTGTACTAATTAGCGGGCCTACCGGATCTGGTAAAACAACAACACTATATGCTACGCTAAAACTTCTTAATGATGTAAAAAGAAATATAGTAACTGTAGAAGATCCGATTGAATATACATTAAAGGGAATTAATCAAGTACAACTTAAAGAAGACATCGGACTTACTTTTTCTTCTGCATTACGGTCATTTTTACGACAAGATCCAGATATAATCATGTTAGGGGAAATCAGGGATGCCGAGACAGCTAAAATGGCTATCAGAGCTTCATTAACGGGACATTTAGTATTGTCTACAATACATACTAATTCTGCACTGGGAACCATATCCAGATTAGTTGATATGGGAGTTCCTGCATTTTATATTGCAGAGACCTTAAACCTATCTGTAGCACAGCGATTGGTTAGAAAGTTATGTCCACATTGTAAAAAAGAGACTCCTTTTAATGAAGAAGAACTTCCTAGAAATTACAAACTTCCTAGGGCCTTATCTACACATCATATGCCAGTAGGATGCACAGAATGTTACTATACCGGGTATAAGGGTAGAAGAGCAATTTATGAAATTGTATCGATCACAGATGATGTAGTGAATGCTATTAAAAATAATAGTCATAATCTAGAACAAAATATAAGTTATAAATACCAAAGCCTCGCGGATAAAGCTTTTAATTTATTAGAAGAAGGGGAAACTTCTCTCGAAGAAATTTATTCGCTGCTAATCAAAGCTTAATTATGAAGAAATTTTTATATTATATAGTATTAGTTTGTGTAATTCCACTTTCGTATGGACAGCAAGACATGCAAAAGATCGAGGAACAAATTAATGCATATGCAGAAGAAACTCCCGAACTTAATGAAACGATACAGATTGATGTTTCGGGACTTACACTATATGATTTTCTAACCTCTGTTGCGATAGAGCACAAGCTCAATATAAGTGCAGATCCGGATCTTAACCAGATTGTTTCCAGTAGTTTTTTTAATGTACCTGTTAAAGATGTGTTTCTTTTTGTAATCAAGAAATATAATCTAAGTATAGAGTTTATAAACAAAATTATTGTTTTTAAGAAAACTATAAAACCAAAAGAACTTCCAAAACCAAAAGTACTTAAAGAAATCGATGTCACTTATAATAGCCAAAATGATTTCTTAGCAATTAAACTTAAAAATGATTCTCTGTCTCGCGTAGCTAAAAAGATCACCGATGTATCGGGTAAAAATGTAATCTTAGGACCTAATGTGAAAAATGAAAAAGTTTCTGCTTATATCTTAAATAGACCATTTGATCAGGTAATGGAGATGATGGCTAAATCTAATAAATTAATAGTGACCAAAGATGATAATGGGTTTTACTATGTAGAAAAAGATCAAGCGCCAGCAGCGGGTACAGCTACTAGATCATCGAGGAAAGGTAAGAAAACCAGGAGTCCAGAATCATCAGCAGAAATAACGGTTCTTCCAAGTGGGTTTTTGAGTGTTCAGGCATTTGATGCCGATGTTACTTCGTTGATATTAGAAGCAGCAGAAAAGCTCAATGTAAACTATTTCATGTATGATAAACCTGCAGGAGCTACAACAACATTGGTAGTAAATGAAATTACTTTTGATGAGCTTTTGGATCATGTTTTTATGGGCAAAAACAGTACCTATAAAAAAACAGATGATTTTTATCTTATCGGAGATCAAAATGGAGAAGGACTAAGGAGTACAGAACTTATACAACTAGAAAATAGAACAATAGAAACTGTTTTAGAAACATTGCCTAAGAACTTAATAGAAAACGTAGAACTTAAGGAATTTATAGAACTTAATGGATTCGTGGTTTCTGGTTCAAGACCAAGAATATTAGAGCTAAAAGAATATATAAAACAAATTGATAAAGTAGTACCCATGATCCTTATAGAGGTGTTGATAGTACAATATCAAAAAGGGTACGACATTCAAACCGGGATTAAAGCCGGGATAGATAAAAAAGAGAGAGTTACTTCTGGAGTTTTATTTCCACAATCTGAAGTTACTATAAATTCATCTTCTGTAAATAAGTTGATCGATGCCTTTAATGGGTTTGGTATTTTTAACCTGGGTAAAGTTGCAAAAGACTTCTATCTTAGTTTAAAAGCTCTAGAAAATAATTCTATAATCCGATTGCAATCGACTCCCAAGATTTCTACACTAAGTGGCCATGAAGCAAAAATTTCTATCGGAGAAACTAATTATTACTTCGAACAAAATAATAGGTTGATTAATAATGGAGTCAGTAGTGATATTTTACAATCAGGTCAATGGAAAGCTACAGATGCAAATTTAAGTGTTAATATAAAACCTTTTGTCTCTAAAGATGAGCAAATAACACTTACTATTGTCGTAGAAAAGAGCGCCTTTTTAGGAAGAGCAGGAGAGAACGCTCCACCAGGAAAATCAACCCAGCAGTTTGAGTCTTTGGTTCGAGTACGAAATGGTGAAATGATACTTCTGGGAGGACTGGATGAATTAGAAAAAGAAAACTCTGGAACAGGAACACCTGTTTTATCTAGAATACCAATACTAAAATGGTTTTTTAGTAGTAAGATCAAGAGAAAAAATAAATCAAAGTTACACGTGTTTATAAAACCGACCGTTGTTTACTAATGTTAGAACAGATAAAAAATAATATTTTAAAGCCTTTTCAGGAAAAAAAATACGCTATTGTAGGTGTAATATTGGGGAATACTCCAATATACAATGTGCTTATAGTAGATAAGAAATCTGATGCTTTGTCTGTAGAAACTTCTTTTTCTACAGAGGATTTTAACGTTGTTAAAGATAAAGTGAATACATCGGTTCCTTTACTTCTTAATTTTTATGGAAAAGGAATTATAAATAAACAAGTTTCTGCAAAAGGAAACTATTTAAAAGAAGTATTGTTTAACGCTTCTATTGATGATTTTTATATTTATGAACTACACCAAAATCAACAAAATTTTATTTCAATTGTAAGAAAAGATGTCTTAGAAAAATTCTTTACATTGTTTTTAGAAAATAAATATTTGGTTGTAGATTATAGTATTGGCCCTTTTGTAGGAGTACTATTTAATGGGCTATCTAATACATCATCAATTATTTCTGCCGATTATGAATTAAGTTTTGAAGATGATTACCTAACAGAAACCCAAAAACTGGATACTATTACCAAGGAATATATCTTGGGGGAGGAGAAGATTAACAATACTCAGGTTCCTTTATTTTCTACACTACTTCATTATTTATATCCATCAGATGATTTTAGCTACGATACAGAATTTTTAATAGAGAATAAAAAAGAAAATGTACTTAAAAAGGCATTTAATACCGTAGCTACAGTATTGGGGATTTTTTTCCTGTCTGCATTATTGATTAGCTATTTGTTATTGAATTACTATAATGATAAGTATGTAAGTTATGAATCTCAATTATATAACCTTAATGATACTTATAATCAGGTAAAAAAAATAGAAAGCGAAAAAGAGAACAAAAAAAAAATACTTCAGGAATCGGGTATTTTAAATCAGAACTTTCTTTCTTTTTATATGTATCGTATTGTAAACTCAATTCCTGATAACGTAGGGCTTAATAGCTTGAAGGTTAACCCTACACAGAAAAAGATCAAGAATTTTGAAAAGATAATATTTGAAACAAATACCATTATTATTAATGGTAATTCTAGTTCGAGTATGCCAATTAATTCTTGGGTTAAAGAATTAAAGAAGGAAAAATGGATTTCCAAAATAGAGATTTTGGATTTTAGTAAGAGTAGAAATAAAAAAAGTGAATTCACTTTAAAAATCGTTGTAAAATAGTGTTTGCAAATCTAACATATAAACAAAAATTAATTGGACTTATAGCAATTGGAATATTGCTATTCATGGCAGCGAATAAGAGATCTTTTAAAATCACTCGACATGCCTATGATCAGGTTCGACAGTTAGAAGATAAGTTAGCATATGTAAACTCATCAACAACCGATGTTACTCAAACACAGGCAGAATTAAAGTTTTATGATAAAATAATAGGAAAACAGGGAGTAGAACCTGAAGAAATACAACAACAAATACTGGATTTTGTATCTACTTATGATAATGTATATGTTTTTAACTTAGATGAAATCCATATAGCAGAAAGTAATGGTTTTAATGTAATTAGTAATCAATTAACACTGGAAGGAGATTTTAACGGACTATTAGAAATAGTGTATGCATTTGAGAAAGAGTTTAAGTTTTCAAATATTGTTAGTATTTCATTTGTAAAAGAAAAAGAATTCCAAACACGAAAAAATAAATTAAGAGTAAAGATAATATTTCAGAATTATGAAAAAAATAGTTAATATAGGTATAGTTTTTAGCAGTTTGTTTCTGTTGATAGCGTGCGATGATGTCCTCGAAGAAGATATTACAGATGATTTGGTAACAACGGTAGCACCAAAAGATAAAAGTAATCTCGATGGTAATTCGGTTCAGTTTAGATGGGATGAATTAGGAGATGCAGATGATTATAGAATACAGGTAGTAGAAGAGGCTACACAAAGAAGTGTGTTAGATTCATTAGTTAAAGGGAATAACTTTACATATGGACTTAATCCTGGTGAATATAGCTGGAGGATACGAGGAGAAAATTTTGCATATACAACTGCTTATAGTTTTCCTATTTCTTTTACACTTTCTGTATCAGACGATTTAACAAACCAAACTGTGTTTCTAACATCACCATCAGAGAATTTTTATACGAATAAAGATGCTTTAATATTAACCTGGGATAGAATTCAGGCAGCAACTTCATATACTGTAGTGGTTGATAAGACCATTCAAGGAAATACAGCTACCGAAATCCAGACTCCTGATTTAACTAATAATAACTTTACACTTAGTTCTACCGTCTTGAGTGAAGATGCAATATATACCTGGAAAGTAAAAGGTGTAAATGATAATAGTGAAACCAAATTCTCAACGAGAAAGATTTTTCTAGATACCCAGGCACCTAATCAACCCACCTTAGCATCTCCTAATAACGATGCAAAAGGATCATCTCCTATTACTTTTACCTGGAATATACCTAGTGATACCGGAGAAATACAATCTACACTATCCAGCGTTATAGAGGTAGCAACAGATAGTGGTTTTGCCACCATAATTGAAACTGTTCCGACTAGTTCGAACTCTCAGGAAATAACATTTTCTAATTTGGGAGATTACTATTGGAGAGTGAGAATCTTAGATCAAGCGGGTAATAAGAGTATTTATAGTGAAGTTAGAAAAATAACGGTTGAGTAAATAAAACCTAACGAATTGTAATTTTTAGGCTAGTGAATAAAAAGATTTTAAATAGCGTTCTGATTTTTTTTATGCTTGTCATCTGGGCAATTGTTTTTAGTAAAATTTTTAATTTTTTTGGAAACAATTTGGAAGAGAGCAACGTATCGGTTAATCCAATTACTATTGTGGATCCCAGAATGAATTTTTCGAAAGATACTTTTGATCTTAGAAAAGTTGAAAGAGACCCATTCTTAGGAAAATATGTTGTTTTTAGAGCTAAAAAGCGTAAAAAAAATACGAAACTAGTATCGAATAACAAGTCTAAGAAAACAAATGTTACTCCTAATAGCGTTAAGAAACCATGGCCTAAATTAAGTTATCATGGTTATGTAAAAGGATCTAAAAGTACTTCGGAACTAATCTTAATTAGAATGAACAATAAATTTTATAAGATTAGAGAAGGGGATATGCTAGAAGATATTTCGGTAAAAAAAATATTTAGAGATTCTATAATTATAAAAAGAAGCAGAGAAAGTAAAACCGTATTAAAAAGTAAATAATAAACTGGGTATACTATTAAATTATACCCAGAATATTTTCTGTAATTTAGAAAATATACCACTTCATCATCTTGCACTATATATTCTAAAAAGTATATTCTTAAGCTCTTTAAGAAAAACTTCTATTGGTTTTAGTGATTAATATACTGTTGAGGTGTTATCTTTTGATAAAAATTTCGACATACTATACACCAATCAAGCGATTATTGTGTTTATAGAATTTACACCAGAAATAAATAAAGTATACTTTATAGGTCAATATACTTTTTTCCAGATTTTATCGGGTAGTGGTAGTATTCAGGTTGATTTTAAGAACTACTTCGATTGGCAAAATAAAGCTATTTACCTCGAAAAAGGACAGTATATAAAATTTCTTTCAGATAACTTCCTGATCCGAAAAATAGAATTTCCTGATGAAACGGTGATTAGAAATAAAGAGTTTAGAGTGTTATTTAAACATCTTATCTCTCTTGGGTATATTAATTTTGATGGATCTGGGGATTTTCAAAAAATAACAAATCAAATAGAATATGATATAGAAGTAGATCGTATCATAGATGCTTCTGCAGAACAATGGTATTACCAAAATCCGTTTCAGGCAAATAAGGAAGAGTACCGTGTTATTTTTGATACGAAGGATATCATTGATATGCAATATTCTAGTAATATTAACAATAGAGAACTCACCGCTTTGATTGATAAAAATGGATATAATATCCAATCTTTAATTAAAAATAAAATAGGAATTTCTCTAAAATCTCTGTTATCTGGTAAAAAACTATTAGAAAGTAAAAAGGAGATTGCTTTTACCGATAAAAGTATTAAGGAAATATCTTATGATTTGGGATACAATGATCCGGCGTATTTTACCAGAGTTTTTAAAAATAATGTGGGTAGAAATCCGTTAGAATTTAGAGAAGATTTTGACTATCAAAATAGAGATCTTTTCTCTCAGAATATCCTCGAACTTCTTCAGCAATATCATACCAAAGAAAGAACACTTGACTTTTATGCTTCAGAAATGAACCTTTCTCCAAAAGTACTATCCAGAAAAGTGAAAGATAAAATGCAAACTTCTTTGGGGAAACTTATTAGATCTGAGATGGTTAATACATCAAAGTCTCTTTTGGTTAAAAACCTTACAATTAAAGAGATTTCGATAGAATTAGGTTTTGAAGAACCTAACCATTTTTCTAACTTTTTTAAGCATTATACAGGAGAATCTCCATCACATTTCAAAAGCACATTTCAAAAATAAAAAGTACAAGAACTAGTACTTTTTTTGTAGCCCTCTTTCCTCGACATATCCAGAAATTTGTAGTGTAATTACAAAACAATATTTGTTTAATCATTTAAAAATAAAACAATGGATATTAAAGCATTAGCTACAGAAATGGATAGTATTGTTACACAAGGAGCAATAGTAGATGCAGTAAAACAATTTTTTGCTGAGGATGCTACAACCTCTGATTATAATAACCTTACTACCAAAAATAAAGCTCAAATGGTAGAAAAGATGGAGGGTTTTGCCAATTCTATTAAAAAAGTAAATAGTATAACTCACCACCATACGATAGTAGATGGTAATGTTTCGGCTTCAGAATTTACATTTGATTTCGAGATGACCGATAATAGTACAATTTATTGGCATGAAATCATCAGGCGAATATGGAACAATGACGGATTAGTTATACAAGAAGAATATTTTAACGCTTAAAACAAAGAAAATGAAAACTTTAAAAAATATAAAAATAGTACTAGTAGTAATGATAATGACAACCATGACTACTATTGCGCAGGATAAGAAAGGAAATAATATTGATAACAGCAATATAGCGCTACAGGGATATAGTCCTGTATCTTATCTGGATCTTGGTATTGCACAACGAGGAAATAAAGAATATAAATCTGAACATGAGAAGGTTGTGTATTATTTTACCTCTAAAGAGCAGAAGTCTAAATTTGATAAGAACCCTAAACAATACTTACCACAATATGGAGGATTCTGTGCATTTGGTGTATATGCTGGCGCTAAATTTAGACCCGATCCGAATAAGTTTGTAGTAAAAGATGGGAAGTACTTTTTGTTTTTGTATAATATAGAGTTAGATGCACAACAATTATGGCTTGCAGAAAACAATCACAAAAAATTAGTGGCAAAGGCTAATAGTAATTGGGAGAAACTTCGTAATACATATAATTAAAGGTTTTGATACTTTTCTTTAGTCTAGTAGAAAAGTTCTAACCGGTGTTTAGTTTTTCTTTTGTAGAGCACCTTAGCTCATTGGTTAGGGTGTTCTTTGATGAATAGGATAAAGGATGAAACAAATCTTAAATAAGTTAAGTAAAACCATATTATTTTATAATTTACTAATCAGTTTATAAAACGCAGTATCTATTATGCAAAAATTATTGTCTTTGATTTCAAAATGTAGTGAGTGTGCAGCGCAATTAGAACTAGGACCAAGACCAATAGTTTCGGCACATGCGTATAGTAGAATAGTAATCATAGGGCAAGCTCCCGGAAGTATCGTTCATAAATCGGGAATTCCATGGGATGATAAGAGCGGGCAAAATTTAAGAGCCTGGATGGGGATAGATGATGAAACGTTCTATAATCCCGAAAAAATAGCACTTGTACCTATGGGGTTTTGCTACCCGGGAAAAGGGAAATCCGGAGATCTCCCCCCTATAAAAAAATGTGCTCCTTTGTGGCATCAAAAACTATTAACTAAAATAGAAAATGTAGAACTTGTTTTACTCATTGGGAAATATGCTCAAGAGTATTATTTGGGTGATCGATTAAAAAGAACGTTAACAGATACGGTAAAGAATTATAAAGAATATTTGCCAGATTATTTTGTATTGCCACATCCTTCGCCAAGAAATAATATTTGGCAAGCAAAAAATGAATGGTATAAAAAAGAGGTTATACCACAGTTACAACTACAAGTTCGCTCGATACTTAAATAATTCATATAAGAGCTCTGATCTTGTCTATTAATCCTCTATTCTTAAACAGTGTCTTTAAAATGTAATTGCAATTTTTCCTATGGTTTTGCCTGATTCTAATTTTTGATGAGCTTCTTTAAAGTTCTCAGTAGTAAAACCATTAAGGGTACTATTGAGTGTTGATTTAATTTTATTGTTATCAAGCAATGCAGCTATTTTGTTTAAGATATGATGTTGTTCAATCATATCTTCTGTTTTATACATAGATCGTGTATACATTAACTCATAGGATAGGGTGATGCTCTTAGATTTAAAAGATCCTATATTGATTTGGTTATCCGGAGATTCTGCAATAGTGCATATATGCCCTTGTGGATCAATTAACTCGATTATATTTTCCCAATGATCAGAAGTTCCCGAAAAATTTAGAATGTAGTTTACGGTGTTGATCCCTAAAGCATGTACTTCTTCAATAAGATTATGATGATTTACAACATGATCTGCTCCCATATTCTGGCACCATAAACGACTTTCGACACGAGAAGCAGTAGCTATAACGGTTAAATCGGTTAGTTTTTTGGCTAATTGAGTTGCAATAGAGCCAACACCACCTGCACCACTAATAATTAGTATCGTTTTTTCTTTTCCTTCTCCTGGGGTTAACTTAAGTCTGTCAAACAACGTCTCCCATGCGGTTAACGAAGTTAAAGGCATCACAGCCGCTTCGGCATCAGAAATAGTATTCGGTTTTTTACCTACTATGCGCTCATCCACTAATTGATATTCGGCATTAGATCCGGGACGTGTAATATCTCCTGCATAAAACACTTCGTCTCCTGTTTTAAATAAGGTTACTTTGTCACCTACAGCTTCAACAATACCTACAGCATCCCAACCTAATATTTTTGGAGAATCTAATTCTTGATTTAGCGCACTTTTTTGGCGAACTTTATAATCCACAGGATTCATACCCACTACCTTGATTTTTATTAATAAATCATGTCCTTTTGGTACAGGCCGATCTGTTTCGAACTGAATTAAACTATTTTCTTCACTTATGGGTAATGATGTTTTGATTCCTATTGCTTTCATAAAAATATGTTTTAATAATTTAGAGCAAATTTATACCTTTGTACATGTTTTTTAATAGTATATGTTTTCGTTTTAAATGTAAAAATGTGTAATTATGAATAAAAAGAATTTATATGAACCTTTTTCGATTGCTTTTGAAACATTAGATCAATCTCCGGTACATGAGCATAAAAACAGTTTTTTTGAATTGGTTTATATTTTATCGGGTACAGGAATTCAACGTGTAAATAAGAACGAATTTCAATATCATCCCGGACATATGCTTTTATTAACCCCTACAGACATATCTTCTATAGAAATTAATACAACCACACAATTTTTCTTTTTGAGATTTAATGATATTTATATTAAATCAGGGAAAATAAGTGCTGATAATATTCAACGATTAGAATTTATTCTAAAAAATGCAAATCATCAACCGGGCTGTATTTTAAGAAACCTAACAGACAAAACATTGGTCAAACCTATGGTCGAAGCTATGATACGCGAATATGTTAACCGGGATTTATATAATAAAGAAATTATACAGCAGTTGGTAAATACATTAATCGTTATTGTGGCGAGAAATATTGCAAAATACCTTCCTGATGAGGTAGATGCAGGAACAGAAGAAAAAGCGATGAATATATTACAATATATACAAGAGAATATATACGACCCTAGCAAATTGAGAACTGAAGAAATTTGTGATCGGTTTGGTATTTCTAAAACATACCTTGGTCGTTATTTTAAAAAACATACTAGAGAAACATTACAGCAATATATTACGAATTACAGGGTTAGATTAATAGAAAACAGACTTCAATATAGTGATATGCGCATAACCGAAATTACTGATGAATTAGGATTTACAGATGTTAGTCACCTTAATAAATTTTTTAAAAAGAATAAAGGAATTAGTCCCACAAAGTATAGGAAAGAATTTATATAGGTTTGCAATTATTTTACCACATAAAGCCTATATCATTTTTTCTGAAATGTATACAAATTATAATTTCCGATAAAAAATATGAGCATCTACATATCCTTTTTCAAAATGCTTAAAACCTCCAGGTATGGTTCCTATAATTTCAAAACCATTTGCCAACCATACTTTTATAGCAGCAGCATTGGTACTAACGACCAGGTTAAACTGCATCGCATAATACCCTAATTCTTTTGCTGCATCGATAGAATGCGCACAAAGCTTATGTCCAAGGCCCATTCCTCTTTTTTGACTGTTAACCATATATGAAGCATTAGCAATATGACTTCCATATCCGGGCTGATTAGGCTTCAAAATGTAAGCTCCTACAATTTCTTTTTCTAATTCTGCCACAAAACAGTTATTATTTAGATTTATCCAACTGCTTTCAATCTGTTCTCGTGAAAAACTATCGTCATAAGGGAAATAGACTTTTTGATTTACGACTACTTTCCACAGACTCCATATTGCTTCAAAATCACTTTTGTTTGCAGGTCGAATACATATTTCGTGAGATTTCATATTAGAAAGAGTTTTTTGAAAGGTTAATAATATCCCTTACTACAGCTGCAGAGGTAGTCATGGGATCTTCTTCATATATTTTCATAGATAGTTCTTCATAATAATCGGTTTGTAATTGAATACCCATTTCCCAACCATCACAATTCCCTATAAAAGAACTGGCTTCTACCTTTGTGGGGCGAACCGATAAACTCCAGGTATCTGCTTTTTTTTCTGCTACAGCTAATAATTTTATTCTTTTATTTTGTATCGTTGCCTGTTTAATGTCTTCAGAAGTAATAGCTCTGATACCTTCTATTTGTATGTCGGAGATACTGCCAGAGAATTCTGTAAAAGATTTCATGATGATATACAGTTTATTTGCGGTATCATATCCGTCAATATCCAGGGATGGATCAGCTTCTGCTGCACCTAATCTTTGTGCTTCTTTAACAGCTTCATCAAAAGATCCGTCTTTTTCTAATGTTTCTAAAATAAAATTAGTGGTGGCATTAAAAATCCCTTTAAAACCAATAAGGTTTGTCGCTTGCAAATCACGTTGTAAAATATTGATCACAGGTAATCCTCCACAAACTGTTGCGCTATATGCTAGTTTACCACCATGCTTTTTGGCCAGTTGATGCAACTCATCATAGGCTAATACCAAAGGAGCCTTATTGGCACTAACTACAGTCCATCCTTTACTAAGAGCGTTTCGTATTGCTTGTAATCCCGGATTTCCCGTTTTAAGATTAACCGGTGATCCATCGATCAATACATCAGCGTTTACATGATTTGTGATTTGCTCTATGGCTATACCCGAGAGATATCCTGCTAACTGGTTTACTTTATTTCCATTTGATTTTAAATGAATTAATTCTTCGTAGGTGTATCCATTTTTTTTGATGGCAATTCCAGAAGAGTCAGCCACACCAATAATGTGTATTTCTAGGTTGTGACTTTTTGTGATTATAGCCTTTTTCTCTATCAAAATTTTAAGTACACCAATGTTTACGGTACCTAAACCTACAAGGACTATTCTTATTTTTTGTATTGAAGTATGATCATTCATTGATTAAAATTAGCTTAATTAAATATTTTCTCATCAGATATTTTATATAATTGATCTACAATATTTTGCATCTCTTCAAAACTGTTTTTTAAGTTCTCTGTGGGGAAAATGATATTAAATTGACGAAATCTCCAAAATGCTGTAGCTGTAGCAGCATAGATTACAAAAGCCTTAAGTTTTTCTTTTTCTAAAGAGGTCAATGAGGTTATGCTTTGATAACCTTTAAGCAATATGTGAATTTTTGAGAAAATAATTTTACCATCTTCACAGCATAGTCCAACAATTGCCATACCCAGATCAAAAATTCTATAATAAAAACATGCCTCTTCAAAATCTATAATAATGGGTTCTCCATTTGAATCTATTATCACATTACTATAAAATAAATCCCCATGAATTAGGCTTTTGGGTAGATCAGGATGTAAATTGTCTTTAATATAGTTATGCATATCAGAGAGCCATATAATGAAAGGATGTTCTGTTGAACTTTCATTAAGCTCATAAAATGTTTGTTCTCCATAAGGATATTTATTTGCAATGTATGGTGGAGACGGGAGTTGATGTAATTGCCCTAAAGAAACTCCTAGTTTTATTAATATGTCATCACTAAATTGGGTTAATACTGTTCCCGAAATATATTCTTTTAAAAGTAAAGGTTTATTATCGTAAGTGCTTACAACGCTACCGTTTTTGTTAGGGATAATTTTTGTAGTTGTATAGTGATGATTTTCAAAATGAATTAACAAATTAGCCAACTTATCAATTTCTTCAAAAGATTTACTATCACAAATTGATAGTACATATGTATTGGTTTCTGTTTCCAAATAATAATTGGTATTTGCAAATCCTCCATCCAATGGGTAGTATTGAGTGAGAGGGCTTATATCAAAACCCTGTACTATTTTGAAAATATCTCTTTTGTGAAGATGAGTATATAAAGCCATTAGAACAACTATATTAAACGTTACTTTTTTTTAGATTTTTTTACTTATTTGTTACTAATTACTTGCATCGTCTTAGGTATTGTTTGATACATATTTTCATAATTACATTCATATATTTTTTGACAATATTCTTTAGCATTTTCTATGGAGTGATGTATAGCTTCAGCTGGCAAAGCATTGACATTTAGAGACTCTTTTATAACATCAGAAAATTTTGAAGGATGTGCAGTAGCTAAGCATAATATTTTAGAATCATTAGGGAATTCAGCTTTTACAGTATTTGCCGCAGCAACAGCCACTGCTGCGTGAGGATCAAGAAGATATCCCTCTGTTTCGAATACCTCTTGTATGGTGTTTAGTGTTAGTTTATCTGAAATAGAAGCTGTTAAAAATCCTTTGCTAAATTGTTTATGAGTATTTTTATCAAACTCTACTCGATTATTTTTCTCAGACTCTTCCATCCATAGTTTTATCTTTTCTGGATTTTGATCAATTGCAAAATATAAATAACGCCAAAAATTAATAGGAAGAGAAATGTCTATTGCAGAAGAAGCACAATTGATGACTTTTTCTTTTACATAAATTCCTTCATTAAAAATACGTTGCAGGCAGTTATTTTGATTGTTTGACAAGATAAATTTTCCGACAGGCAAACCCATTTCTCTTGCTAAAGAGCCAGCGCACAAATTACCAAAGGCGCCCGATGGTACTGCAAAATTTAATAACTCCCCGATAGTATCTACGGTTTTTAAATACCCATAAAAATAATGAACAGTTTGCATCATAATTCTTCCCCAGTTGATAGAATTTACACTAGATAGATTTAATTCTTGTTTAAATGATGTATTAGCAAATAAACTCGAAATCAGTTCATCGAGATCGTCTGATCCATTTGGGCAATTTGTTACTCTTACCGAATGTACATTCGGTGCAGTAATGGTTGTCATCTGGCGTTCTTGTTCCTCTGTGATGTATCCTTGAGGATACAAAGCCCAGGTGTTAATAGTTTCTTTTCCTATGGTAGCAAATGCTGCTGCAGGCCCTGTATCTCCAGAAGTAGCTACCATGATAGACATTTTTTCTTTTCTTCTTTTTAGAAAAAAATCGAGTAGATTAACAACAAATCCCATAGCAATATCTTTGAAGGATAATGTAGGTCCATGAAATAATTCCTGGATGATAATATTCTTTCTGGATGTAAGGGAATGGAAAGGAATTTTTTCTGGATGGTAGAATGTATCAAAACTATTTTCTATGATTTTATGCAACTCAATTGATGATATTGTTGTTTCATCGATAAATAGAGATAAGACTTCGAAAGCTAAATCAGTATAACTTAGGTTTTTCCAGGATTGTAATTGTGTTTTTGATATCCTGGGGAGTGATGTAGGTACATATAATCCACCATCAGGAGCTCGACCAGCTAATATTGCAGTTTCAAAATCTACTGAGGCACCATTACCTTTATTACTTACGTACTGAATCATACAATTTAGTTTTTTAATTGTTTGTATTTTAAATAAATAGCATTAGCAATCATTATATCTTGTACGGCTACACCAGTAAGATCAACAACACTAATTTGATTTTCATTTGTGCGTTGAAAGGAGATATTTTGGATTGCATTCCCTAGTTCGGTAACCTTATCAGGAGGTATAACCGCCGTTTTTACAGCTTGAAAGATTTCTCCTCTACTTTTACTTTGTGAAATACTGTCAGAAATTACGATATCTGCTTTTTTTAAAATTTCACAATCTAATTCTTGTTTGGTTGGAGTATCTGATCCTATGGCTGTAATATGTGTTCCTGGTTTAATATCATGCGCATATAATATAGGAGTTTCTGATGGAGTAGTAGTTACAATCAGATTACAATTATTAACAACTTCTGATGGGGTTGCTGCGATGTAAATATCAAAATCCGAAGCTAACTCTGATTTAAACTTTTGCATGTTTTCAATGGTTCTACCCCATACCCAAACCATACTATAAGGATAATTTTTACAGAGAAATTGCAATTGTAATTTTGCCTGTATTCCTGTACCAATAATACCTATCCCTTTAATTCGTTTTGGCGCAAAATATTTGGCAGTCAAAGCACCCGCAGCTGCAGTGCGAATATTGGTAAGTAATCCGTCGTCTAACAATATCGCTAGTGGCTCTCCTGTTTTTTGACTATATAACAGCATCATACCTTGCGAAGAGGGAATGCCTAATGCCGAATTTTCATGAAACCCAGAAGCTATTTTGATACAGTATGTCGTATCGTTTTTGATATATCCATATTTGATATGTGTTTCTCCTTTAGGATTTTCAAACAATAATTCGCCTACAGGAGGAACTATTGCATTTCCTTTAGAATAAGAAACGAAAGCATGTTCCATATCATCAATCATTTCATTTACAGAAATATTGGCTATTATTTTTTCAATATTTTGTCTATCAATAATGATACTCATTAATTCACTTTGTTATGATATTATTAATGTAGTGTCTTTCTGTAATTATTTAAAGTTAATTTTTTCTCGTTACAGAAGTACATACCTAATTTTTAATACTACTTATCTCCGGTAGGAAGTATCTCACTAGTCTCTACCATTAACATTACTGTTTTTTTGGGAGCTCTTGTGCGGTGTATGATACCTTTTGGGACTGTAATTCCCTGGTTAGGATTTAACTCAATAGTGCGGTCCTTTAGGTCCAATACTAGTTGACCACTAATAACGTAGAAAAACTCATCTTCGTTATCATGTTTGTGCCAATGATATTCGCCTTCTATTATACCAAGTCGAACAACGCTATTATTTACTTTGGTTAATGATTGATTATACCATTGATCTTTACATGCTTCTACCATTTTTGAGATATCGATACGTTCTAAATGATCAAATTTGATGTCAAGATTGGTTACATACTTAATTTCTTTCATGATACAGTATATTTAATTGATTAATAAAAAATCTCTGGTGGTTATTTAAAAACAGGCCTCATAAAGCTGCGTTCATAATTAATAATACATTTGGTTTTGGTCCCATAATCAAAAGCTTCAATACATTCCGGATCTTTAAAACTATCCTTTCTATACGTTTCATAAGTCGTCAAAGAAGGAAAACTAAATAAAGTTATAGCTATATTATTTGCTCCCTCGTAAGGTAAAAAATATCCATGATGGGTACCTCCAAATTTATTGACCAGAGGAATCCATTTTTTTGCATAGATTTCAAATTCTTTAAATTTATAAGGATCTATCGTATATCTTATATAACATGTGATCATAGTGTTATTTGTTTAGTTTGCATTTCTTTTTTTTGATCTAAGTTATTGTTGATTTTCTTAATATCATTTATAAATTCATTTACCATATTCTCTTTTGTGCCCCAGGATGTTACAAGCCTTACTACAGAATTTTTTCTATCTATTTTTTTCCATACATAGAAATTGTACTTGTTTTTTAATTCCTTGATTAATACATCGGGAAGAATAGGAAATATTTGATTTGATGTAGATTCTGTAAGCATTGAGAAATTATTAGCCTTAATTGCTTTAGATATTTTCATTGCCATTGTATTAGCATGTTTTGCAAGATCAAAAAATAAATCATCCCTAAATAACTCTAAAAATTGTATTCCTAGAAGTCTTCCTTTGGATAGCATGGCTCCTCTTTGCTTTATATGAAAAGTAAAGTCATTTTTAAGTTTATTCGTATTAATGACTATTGCTTCACCTATTAAAGCCCCATTTTTTGTTCCACCAATAGTAAATATGTCTGTTAGCCTACTAATATCTGATAACGTTAAATCATTATTTTCTGCCATTAATGCCGAACCAAGTCTGGCACCATCCAAAAATAGAAGTAATCCCATTTTTTTACAGTATAAAGAAAGTTCTTCTAATTCTTGTTTTTTATAAATAGTCCCTATCTCTGTAGAATTAGAGATATATACCATTTTGGGTTTTACAACATGTGGACCAAAATCATGCTCTTCAAGAATGTTTGATATGTCTTGCTGAGTAAGTTTTCCATCTTTTTTTTCTATAGTATTAATTTTATGGCCTGTAGCTTCAATAGCTCCCGCTTCACGAATAGTAATGTGACCAATATTAGCTGAAATTACAGATTCGTGAGATCTTAATGCAGAAGCGATTATGATAAGATTTGCTTGTGTGCCTCCAGAAACAAAAAATACATCAGAATTTGGGTTATTAATTTTGTTTTTGATCAATTCTTTTGCGGTATTAGAATAACTATCATCACCATAAGGTATATGTTGTTCTAAGTTGGTTTTACTTAGCGCTTTTAATATGTTAGGATGTCCTCCTTCACTATAATCATTCAAAAAACTATACATAACTAATAAAATTAATACTATAAAAATTATAGTAGCAATATTAAGTATAGTTTTATAGATTTGCAATAACTATCTAAAACGATAGTATAAAAGCATTGAGTATTTTATGGAACTATATAAACTAAACGGAAAATTGTATCCTTGTAGCACCAGTGTTACAATGGCATATATTGGAGGGAAATGGAAAACAGTAATATTGTGGTATTTAGCTATTTCTCCTCTTCGCTATGGCGAATTAAGAAAAAAATTAACTGTGGTAACAGAACGTACATTAAGTTTGCAGTTAAAGCAACTTGAAGAAGATGGTATTATAAACCGTAAGGTATATACAAAGAAACCACCTATGAAAGTTGAATATTCTCTAACTCAATTTGGAGAATCCCTGATCCCGTTATTAAAAATGTTATCGGATTGGGGAGATGAGGTCGTTAAAGATAAGGGTGTTGTTGTTAATTTTGACCCTACTACCGATTCTTAAACTAATTTAAATCTGTATTCTGCTTATAGTGTTCTAAAATCATTTGAAAGAAAATTTTAGAAGCTTTTTTTTGATAGTTACCCTTAAGGTATCGTATCGCTGATCGTAATTTAAGCTTCTTTTTGTTTATAGGAATACTCTTAAGAGTAGGTAAATACTGTGTGGTCGATTTTGTAAGAACGGTCGCCCATTTTCCGGTTTCAATGAGTCGAATTAAGGTAGGGATATGATTTAATTCTATTTGATATTGATAAGGAAGTTCGTTTGTTCTAAACGCTTTATCCAGAACTTTTCTGGTCGTAAACCCTTCTGCGGGTACAGCTAAATCTATTGTATTAAGCTCTTCGATATTGATTTGTTTTTTGCTGGCAAATGGATGGGATTCATGTACTACCAACATTAAATAAGATTGAAATAAAGGAATAGTAGTAATCATCTGATCATCTGTTGCTTTATTAAAAGATAAAATAAAATCCAACATACCCGATTTGAGTTTTTCCATTAGTTCATCAGAAGTACCAAAGAAAGCCTTAACCTGTATTAAAGGAAATTTTGTAGAAAAGGATATCAATGTTTCTGTAAACAAGTTGGTTAAACCATAGGTTACCCCAATATGTAAAGTCCCGGATTGTAGATTTTGTAAATCTTCTATCAATTGTTTGGCGTTTTCGGCATTTTTAAGCGTATGCCTCGCACGGGTCAAAAATAATGAACCAGCTTCTGTAAGTTGTATTCTCTTTCCGATTCTATCAAAAAGAGGAACTCCTAATTCCTGTTCCAAAAGCTTTATTTGCTGTGAAAGCGCACTTTGTGTTATGAATACTTTGTGAGAAGCTTCAGTAAAATTTAAACACTCTGCCGCTTTAACAAAATAGTTTAACTGGCGTAACTCCATAATTAATAAGTTTTACTAATGTATATGATAAGAAAATAATGTTTTACTAATGTAAAAATAATTTTAAACTTTGTACTTCAATTCCTTTCTAACTTATAATAAAAGAGGATGCCACTACAGTAATGAAAACAAAAGCAGAAAGAAATACAAGACGTTATAAAGAGATCCGAAAAGCGATCTTTATCCCTGGTTTAGCTGCTTTTTCACAGTTTTATATGTTTCAGCCATTATTACCATCATTAAGCGAAAGTTTTTTGGTATCTCCGGCTGTCAGTAGCCTGGTTGTTTCATCCTCTATGATTGGTGATCTTTTAGATGGGTTAAGCTTAAAATTAGATAGAAAGAAACGTTTTAAACGAATTAAAAAATGGTGATAAATTAGGATACTATTTTACTTTATACATAATCCAGACATAATAAAATCGGCGATTTCTTTTTCTAGCTCCACAGAGTTCACTTTTACATTATTATCTGTATATTTATCATATAACCACCTAAGAGTTGACAGTACTAAATCGGTTATTATATCTGGGTTAACAATTCTAAATTGGTTATGTTCAATTCCTGATTTGATCACAGACTTTACCTTTTCTTCATATATATTTCGTTTAGTTACAAACTCGTTTAGTTTTGGCTCTTTTAAGTTTCTCCACTCATTAACCAACAACGCTATTTCATAAGGTCTTTTAGCAGTTAACCGAACATGTGTTGAAATTATTAACCTTAATTTTTCTTCTGGTGTATACGATGAAGCAATAATGTCATCAATAGAAGAATGAAATTTTTCTGATATGTCAAACAAGTATTCTTCAAGTAAAGAAGATTTAGAATCAATATAATTATAGATGTTTGCCACTTCAAAATTCATTTTTCTAGCGATGTCTCGCATGGTAGTGGCTTTAAACCCTTTTTCATAAAACAGTTTTAAGGATTCTTCAAAAAAAATTTCCTTTTTGGCCTTTTCTTTCATAATCGAACGATTCTTATATAAAATTTCACACAAAATAAAGAAAATTTTGTAGGAGTTGTGAATTATTGTATATATTTACATGAACAAACGTTAATTATAATCAATATGTCTATTTATCACAAGCTTGGTGAAATTCCTAAAAAAAGGCACACAGTATTTAAAAATAGTAATGGCAAACTGTACTATGAACAGTTATTTGGAACTATTGGTTTTGATGGAATGTCTTCTTTGTTATACCATATTCACAGGCCTACACAGGTAAAAGAAATAAGGAAACAATATTCTGTTGCTCCAAAAATTGTAAAGGATAACAATATGCAATCCTATCTTTTAAAGGGACTTCAGGTTCCTGTCATAGAAGACTATTTAGAAAGTAGGAAAGTAATTTTAACTAATACCGATTGTAATATTATTTTATCAGCACCCAAGAACTCATTTAGAGATTATTTTTATAAGAACACAGATGCAGATGAGTTAATTTTTATTCACAAAGGATCTGGTAAATTAAGAACCCTGGTAGGTAATATTGATTTTAAGTACGGTGATTATTTATTAATTCCAAGAGGAATTATTTACCAGATTGATTTTGATACTATAGATAATCGATTATTTATTGTAGAATCCTATCGGCCAATTTATACTCCAAAGCGATATCGGAACTGGTTTGGACAATTATTAGAGCATTCTCCTTTTTGTGAACGAGATATTAGAAAACCAGAGGCCCTTGAAACTCATGATGAAGTTGGAGAATTTTTAATAAGAGTAAAAAAGAAAAACGAAATCATTGAAATGGTGTATGCTACACATCCATTTGATGTAGTTGGGTATGATGGTTTTAATTACCCTTATGCTTTTTCAATTCATGATTTTGAACCCATAACCGGACGTATTCACCAACCGCCACCAGTACATCAGAACTTTGAAACAGATGCATTTGTAGTATGTTCATTCTGCCCAAGGTTGTATGATTATCACCCAGAAGCTATACCAGCACCGTATAATCACAGTAATATTGATAGTGATGAGGTATTATATTATGTAGATGGAGATTTTATGAGTCGAAATGATATTGAAGAAGGACATATTTCTTTGCACCCGGCTGGTATTCCTCATGGCCCGCATCCCGGAGCTGTAGAGCGTAGTATTGGGCAAACTCAAACAGAAGAATTAGCTGTAATGGTAGATACATTTAAACCTCTTATGATTACTGAAGAGGCAATGAAAATAGCAGACGAAGATTATCATAAATCATGGCTGGAAAAATAAAAGGAAATTTCAACGTATTTTAAAACTTATGAGAAATAAAGATAGCTGGGTACACATAAAATCTGATTCTGATTTTTCAATACATAATATACCCTTTGGAATTTTCTCAACAGGTAATAAATCACCTAGAATTGGTATTGCTATAGGAGATGAAATAGTTGATTTGGTAGAAGTATGGGAGCTAGGTCTTTTTAAACCCTTATCGATACCTAAAGAAGTATTTGAAAATCAATTTCTTAATGATTTTATTGCATTAGGAAAAGAAAAAACCAATAGGGTGAGGGTACTAATTCAAAGGGAATTACTTAATACGAATTCATTATTACGAGAAAAACCTACTCTTCTTGTAAAACAAGAAAGTGTAATGATGTATATGCCTGTTTTTGTTCGAGATTATACTGATTTTTACTCAAGTATAGAACATGCAACAAATGTTGGTAAAATGTTTAGAGATCCTGAGAATGCATTATTACCAAACTGGAAACATATTCCTGTAGGATATCATGGGAGAGCATCGTCTATTGTGGTAAGTGGTACAAATATTCATAGGCCAATGGGACAAATTCTACTCCCCGATTCTAAAAATCCAGTGTATTCCAAATCTAAAAAAATAGATTTTGAGTTAGAAATGGGGTACATTATAGGGAAAAATACATCATTAGGAGATACCATAAAAATTGATGAAGCAGAAGAATATATTTTTGGTAAAGTTTTATTTAATGATTGGTCCGCTAGGGATGTCCAAAAATGGGAATACATACCATTAGGCCCTTTTTTATCTAAAAACTTTGCGTCATCTATTTCTCCTTGGGTTGTAACTATGGAAGCATTAGAACCTTTTAGAGTAACCGGACCAGAACAAACACCAGAGGTTTTACCTTATTTAAAATATAAAGGTGAAAAAAATTATGATATCAAATTACAAGTTTCATTAAAACCACAAAACAAAGAAGAAAAGATTATTAGTAATTCTAATTTTAAATACATGTATTGGAATATGGCTCAGCAAATTTCTCATCATACCATGAATGGTTGTAATTTAAGTGTTGGTGATATAATGGGATCAGGGACTATTAGTGGTAAATCACCAGATAGCTATGGTTCTATGCTTGAATTAACATGGTCAGGTCAAAGACCGTTACAATTAGACGAAGGAGTACAGCGTACATTTGTTGAGGATCACGATACTATAATAATTAAAGGATATTGTGAGAAAGAGGGAGTTAGAATTGGTTTTGGAGTAGTGAATACCAAATTACTACCAAGTATTGCATAAATATATTGGTGGTGTTAGAAAATTATAATCAATATCGTTGTTAGTAATTAATAAAAAAATAAAAAATGGCAAAAGAATTTGCATCAAAAGCTGATTTAGGAGAAAAAAAAATATCATTTGTAAAACTAGGAGAAGGTTGTTATGGTTATACCGCAGAAGGAGACCCTAATAGTGGTGTAATTATAGGGGATGATTATGTAATGGTGATTGAGGCACAGGCAACTCCAAAAATGGCCAAAGATGTTATAAAAAAAATTAGAACAGTAACCGACAAACCCATTAAATATTTAGTATTAACACATTATCATGCAGTAAGAGTATTAGGTGCTAGTGAGTATAATGCAGAAGAAATTATAATGTCTAGAAAAACCAATGAGATGGTTGAAGAGAGAGGAAAGCAGGATTGGGACAGCGAGTTTGAACGTTTTCCAAGATTATTTAGAGGACATGAAAGTATTCCTGGATTAACCCACCCCACTATTGTTTTTGAAGATAAACTGACTTTAGATTTAGGAAATAAAAAAGTAGAAATTATACATGCTGGCGAAGGTCATACCAGAGGAGATAGTGTGATATGGGTTCCGGATGAAAAAGTATTATTTGCAGGAGATTTGGTAGAATATGGCGCTACCCCTTATTGCGGAGATGCTCAGCTAAAAAATTGGCCAATAACTTTGCAAAGACTAAGTGATATGAAACCAAAGGCTATGGTCCCTGGAAGAGGAGAAGCTTTAACTAATCCCGTAGAGTGTCAGGAGGCTATATTAATGACTTCGGATTATGTAACCATGTTATATCAACAAGCACTGTTAAGTGTGACTAGAGGAGAATCATTAAAAAAATGCTACAATGCACTAATGAAATCAATGACCCCTCGTTTTGGTGATTGGGTAATTTTTGAGCATTGTATGCCTTTTAACGTCACTAGGGCATATGATGAAGCTAGTGGGATTTCTCACCCTAGAATCTGGACAGATAAACGAGATATTGAAATGTGGAACGAATTAAATTCATAAGAAGATGAAGTGGATATTACCAAAAACATATAAAAACCCGATATATCCGTTTAGACAAACACCAGATCAGTTTGCTAAAACTCCGGTTAGACATAAAGTGATAATTATAGGAGCTGGCCCTGTTGGATTAGCTGCAGCTTTGGATTTAGCAAAAAGAGGAATCTCTAGTGTTGTCTTTAGCAAAGAAAAAACAGTTAGTATTGGTAGTAGAGCATTGTGTTTTTCGAAAAAATGCCTCGAAATTATCAATAGAATTAACCCTGATACTGCCAGTAAAATGGTAAACAAAGGGGTGACCTGGAATTTAGGTAAGGTTTTTTACAGAGAGGAAGAAGTGTATAAATTTAACCTTTTACCAGAAGAAGGCCATAAAATTCCTGCTTTTATAAATCTACAGCAATATTACTTCGAGGAATACTTGGTAGACGAAGCTCATAAAAACCCTTTAATCGATGTTCGTTGGCAAAGCTATGCACATTTTGTACAACAAGATGATGAAAAAGTAACTCTTGATATACATACCCAAGAAGGAAACTATAATGTAGAAAGTGAATATGTATTGGCATGTGATGGAGTTCATAGTCCTACGCGTAATGCATTGAATTTGAGTTTTGATGGAGAATTGTTTGAAGAGAATTTTTTGATTGCAGATATAATAATGGAAAATGATTTTCCGACAGAAAGATGGTTTTGGTTTGATCCTCCATTTAACAAAGGTAATTCTGCATTGCTACATAAAGAACCAGATGGTGTTTGGCGTATCGACTTGCAGTTGGGTTGGAATATTGATAAAGATAAAGAATTGAACCCAGATAGGATTAAAGAAAGACTGAGAAAAATGCTGGGAGAAGATTGTGAGTTCGAATTAGAATGGACAAGTATATATAATTTTAGATGTATGCGGATGGAAAAATTTGTACATAATAGAATCATTTTCGCAGGAGATAGTGCACATCAGGTCTCTCCATTTGGTGCTAGAGGAGCTAATAGTGGTATTCAGGATACGGATAATCTTATCTGGAAACTGGCTTACCTAATACAAGGAAAAGCCCCTAAATCTATTTTAGAAACTTATGATAAAGAACGAAGCCCTGCGACAGATGAAAATATTTATCATTCCTCTAATGCTACCGATTTTATTTCTCCTAAATCAAGAATGAGTACGATATATAGAAATGCTATTTTAGACCTTGCAAAGAATTACCTATTTGCTCAGAAAATAGTGAATAGTGGTCGATTATCACATTCTTTTAAATATTTAAACTCATCTCTTACAACAGAAGATATAGAAGAATGGCATGGTGACGTTCAGCCTGGATATGCCATAAGTGATGTACTATTGTTAAAGAACGGTAAGACTACGTATTTGATAGATGAATTGGGTAATGATTTTACGCTTTTGATTTATGGATCAAATGCTAACAATTTAATTCAATTTAATACAAAATTTGATGTCAAAACAGTTTATGTAAATGCTAAGAATGAAATGAACGAGTTAGTAGATTTTGATAATAATTTTAAACAAAAATACGACGTAAACGAAACCAGTTGGTATTTAATAAGGCCTGATCATTATATTGCAGCAAGAGGTAAAAAGGCAAATGAAAAAAACATTAATAATGCTTTATTAAAAGCAACTAATGCTATGAAAAATACAAAAGAAACCAATATTAAAGATAAAACCCCTCTATATGTTAGAGACGAAATGTATAAAATTTTAATAAAGTCCCACACTGGATTAACAGAGGAAGAAAGTGTAAAAATGAATGCCAAATTAATATTATTATTAATGGATAAAATTGATGATATTGAAGAATGGATTGTATTAATGAATCAAGCTAAAAACCAGGAAAGTGATGTGAAATTGGTTAATTAGTATTTTAGTCATTTGATGGATAAAAAGTTGCTATGGTTTCAATACGTCCCGCAAAAAAAAATAAAAAGCGGTAAAAATCATAATGAATAATGTAATTTGCGAAATCATAAGTAAGAATTGAAATTATTACATTTAATGAAATCCAAAAAAGGCAAAAGAGAATTAATTTTAGAAGAATCGGCTAAGTTATTTTCAGAAAAAGGGTATACAGCTACTTCGATGAAAGATATAGCTAATGCCTTGGGAGTCGAGGCTGCAAGTTTATATAACCATATACAATCCAAACAAGAAATTTTGGGAGTTCTTTTACTGTCTATCTCTAAGAAATTTTATTCAGGAATTATTGATATAAAAAATTCTTCTTATCCTAATAAGGAAAAATTAAAGGAGATTATCAAAATGCATATCAGGGTCGTTATTGAACACCAGAATATTTCTTCTTTAATTTTAAGAGACTGGAAACATTTAAAAGAACCTTATTATTCAGAATTTGTTGAAAAAAGGAGAGTTTATATAGAGGTGTTAAAAGAGGTTGTTAATAGAGGGGTAACTTCTGGTGAGCTGAAAGATATTAACCCATTAATAGTTTTGAACTGTATTTTATCTTCTTTGCGTTGGGTTTATGATAAAAATGTATACTTAAATATTATAGATGTCAATGTTGTTGAACTCGAACGTAATATTTTAAATTTTGTGTTTAAAGGTATTGACTCAGAAATATAAATTGGATTAAATTTTTCTTTTACCTGCATGATATTATATATTTTGCAGGTTTATTTTTGATAATATGGACTACAGTGATTTTTGTATTGCTGAAAAAAATGCAGTTCGTATAATAATTCTTTAACTCCTATTATATAAACAGTAAAGAGACTACAAAATAGTACTGTTTTTATATTCTAGCTATTGTTTATTCGTAAAATATTATGACAAAAAGTATGATATATGTCATGTTTTTTTGCATAATCCAATTATTTTACATTAATTTGACTAATGAGTATTAGTTTTTTATGAATTAACATTAATTAATAAAAATATGAAAAGAGTAAATACAATAATTTTTACTGTACTGTTATTTATTACTACTTTAGTTTGTGCACAAACCAAAACAGTAATAACAGGTACTGTAAATGATGGTAATACCCTACTTTGGGGAGTAAACGTTCTGATAAAAGAACAGAATATTGGAACTATCACTAATGATTTGGGTCAATTTACATTAGAAACAGAAAGTGAATTTCCTGTTGTTTTAGAAGTGTCATACTTAGGATTTAGTACCAAAGAAGTAACTGTTACAAAGGATAATAACCAAAACCTTAGTATTACTCTTGATGAAGGAGCTTTTCAGCTCGATGCTATCGTAGTTGGGGCATCCAGGCATAAGGAACGATTTATTGAAGCTCCCGTTTCTATTCAAAAGATTGATGCTAAGACATTAGAAGTCTCTTCGGCAGAAGGTGTATTTGAAACATTATCAAACCTAAAAGGGGTACAGGTTATGAAAGGAAGTCTTTCTGGCCCTTCAATTAATACTCGTGGATTTTCAAACAACAATAACATACGTTTTTTACAGCATTTAGATGGGATGGATGTAACTACTCCTGGATTTGGAGTATTTGCAAATATCGGTGGAGTGTCTTCATTAGATATAAGCTCTGTAGAGATAATACCTGGTTCTGCATCTGCTTTGTATGGTGCAAATGCATTTAATGGAATTATGCTTTTAAAAACCAAGGATCCGTTTATTTATCAAGGAATTAGTATTAATTTGAAATCAGGGTTTTCAAGCCAGAAAGAATCTGGTAATAATCCATATACCAATTTAAACCTTAGAGCAGCTAAAGCTTTTGGAGATAAATTTGCCATAAAGGTTGATTTTGAAATGCTTTTGGCATCAGATTGGGTAGCAAATGATTATTCATTAAGAGTTAGAAATAATGATCCTAATATTCCGGCAGATCAAAATCCAGAATTATATTCACCCTCTTCAGGAAGTTATGATGCTGTGAATATATGGGGAGATGCAGATGCAGGAGGGTTTACTCGTGCGTTAACAGATGGAACTTCACTTACCATTGCCGGAACTCCTACTACTTGGAATGGTGGTACAGTTTCTAGAACAGGATATAAAGAATCTGAATTGTTTAATAATGATGTGTCTAATTACCGTTTGAATACAACTTTACAATATAAAATAAGTGATGATTGGAGATTAGAATATTTGTATAAATATGGGACCCAAGATTTAATTGTACGACATACAACATCATATCCTCATAGAGATTTCACTTTGCAACATCATAAAGTTGAACTTAGAGGAGATGGACTTACCGCGAGATGGTATTATTCTGATCAAGAAGCAAAAAATTCATGGACAACTACTTTTTTAGCGGCTTCAATACAGACTCAGTTGTTATCCAATCAAGAATGGGGACAACGGTATGCAGAAGCATATCTGGGGTCGGTAAGTGGTATTCCTGCTAATGATGGTGCAGCAGCAAGAAATTATGCAGATGCACCAATGGCATTACCGGGTTCTCAAGAATGGAACGAAGCAAGAGATCGATCATTAGCAACTTCCACAACTTTTCCACAAAACCCAGGAGACGTAATAGGGTCTAGATTAGTAGAAAAAAGCTCGTTTTGGCATAGTGATTTAATATATAATTTTAATGAAACTCTTATCAAAGATGATACATGGGAGGCAATCTTTGGAGCAAATTATAGGCAATATAATATTAATTCGGATGGAGCATTTTTTAATGATAATAGGGATACTCCAAATGGATTTAAAGGAGATATCACAAATAGTGATTTTGGCGTCTTTGGCCAGGTTTCTAAAAAAATGCTAAAAGAAAGGTTAAAACTTTCATTAGCAGCGAGATTTAATAAGAATACAAATTTTGATGGAAATATTACACCACAAGCTTCTGCAGTATATTCATTAGGAGAGGCTAGAAATCATAATTTAAGAGCTTCTTTCCAGACAGGAGTTAGAAATCCGGGTTTACAAGAACAATACATCAATTTTTTAGTATCTCCGGTATTCGTTATTCTTGGAGGAACCGATGATAATTTGGATCATTACACTGACGAATTTTATGGTATCACGGGAGACGATTTAAAAACATTGCTTAGAGATCAATTAGGGTATGATCATAAGGGGCTAGACCCCGAAACAAATACCACTTTTGATTTTGGATATAGAGGGCTATTTTTCAACAAGAGGCTTTTGGTAGATGCTAATTATTATACTACTACCTATAAAAAATTCATTGAAAGAGCTAACCTCAGTGTAACAGTTCCAGGTGGACCAACAAAAACACATGCAATATATGCAAATATACAGGATGATGTCGTTTCACGAGGATTTGGAGTTAATCTAGAATATAGCTTATCTGGCAATTATAGAACTTATTTTAATTATCAATGGATGGATTTTGAACAGAAATCCAATACCACTACAAATGGATTTGTGGTTCCAGCTTTTAATACCCCACCTAATAGAATTAACTTGGGAATTTCAAAGTCTAATAGAGATGGTGGACTTGGCTTCGATTTTGCTTTTAGATGGGTAGATGAATATGATTTTATCTCTCCAATGGGAAAAGGATTTATAGATAGTTTTGTAACTATGGATGCATCTCTTTTTTATAAAATAAAACAATTTAACTTAACTATTGCTGGATCTAATATAACGAAGAATGAATATAAAACGGTATATGGCGGACCAGAAGTTGGGGCGCTTTACACGCTAGGTGTTCGGTGGGATTTAGGATTGTAATAATTTAATTTTGAATTAGGCAATTGATCATACAAGAGTTTATTTAATTTTTATAGTAAAATGTATAAAACTACCAAAATAAACTCTTGTATTGAATTAGAAAATACGCTTCGAACAGCAGCAATAGAACTATCTGCTAAGGTCATAAATTCAATAAATGATAAATGTTATAAATATAGAATTTAATCAGGGACACAATGGAAAAAAATGAAAAATATTGGAAGACAAATCTTAAGTATTTAGTGATTTTACTTTCTTTCTGGTTTGTTTTGGGCTTGGTCTTTCCAGTCCTAATTGTAGATAATTTAAATGCATATAAATTAGCAGGTTTTCCTCTAGGATTTTGGTTCGGTATGCAAGGAACACAAATTTCATTTGTAATATTAATTTTTATTTATGTCTATTTAATGAACAGATTAGACAATAAATATGATATAGATAAATAACCTTTTCAATGAATAATCAACAACTTATCACTGCAGTTTTTGTAGGAATTACTTTCTTAATATATACTATAATAGCAATACGTAATAAAGCTAAAAATACTCATGATTTTTATGTAGCAGGAGGTAATGTACATCCTTTGGCAAATGCAATGGCAACAGCAGCCGATTGGATGTCGGCAGCAACATTTATTTCACTACCTGGTATAGTATCTTTTATGGGATATGATGGATCAGTTTATTTATTAGGAGGCTCCGGAGGCTTTGTCCTTTTAGCAATGCTCATAGCACCTTATTTAAGGAAGTTTGGTAAATTTACAATACCAGATTTTATTGGAGATAGGTATTATTCCGACGCCGCCAGAATAGCAGCAATTATATGTACAGTTTTTATAACATTTACCTATTTAGCAGGACAGATGAGAGGGGTTGGTGTTGTTTTTTCACGGTTCCTTGAAGTTGAAATTAATACAGGTGTTGTAATAGGCGCAATAATTGTATTTGTATATGCAGTATTGGGAGGTATGAAAGGGATAACATATACGCAAGTAGCACAATACTGTATTTTGATATTTGCTTTTATGGTTCCTATTATATTTTTGTCTATACAACTCACAAATAATCCCATACCATTTTTGGGATTAGGGTCTAAAGTAGTAGAGTCTGAAGTATTTTTATTGGATAAACTAGATGGCTTAAATAACGAACTTGGGTTTGCAAAATTCACAGATCATGCTATGAGTATGACTAATTTGTTCGCAATTGCAATAACCTTAATGATTGGTACAGCAGGAATGCCCCATGTAATTGTTAGATTTTTTACCGTTCCAAAAGTTAAAGATGCTAGAAAATCTGTTGGTTATGCTTTGTTCTTTATTGTTATTTTATTTATTTCTATTCCGGCAGTAGGAGCTTTCACAAGAACTATATTCATAGAAAGCTTACAAGGAATTGCTTATTCAGAAGTACCCTCCTGGTTTAAAACCTGGGAGAATATTGGATTAATCACTTTTAATGATTTAAATATGGATGGGGTTATTCATTATACAAAAGATACAATGGTTAATGAATTGACGGTAGATAAAGATATTATGTTTTTAATGAGCCCCGAAGTAGCTAACCTACCAAATTGGGTGGTTGCTTTAGTAGCCGCTGGAGGTTTAGCAGCGGCTCTATCAACTGCTGCGGGATTGATTTTAGTATTATCAACTTCTATTTCCAGAGATTTATATAAAAGTTTGATAAATAAAAAAACCAGTGATAAAAAAGAATTAACCATCGCTAGGTTAGCGTCTGTATTTGCTATTTCTGTAGGAATATATTTTGGCATAAATCCTCCAGGATTTGTAATGGAAACTATTTCTTTAGCATTTGGAATTGGCGCTTCTGCTTTGTTTCCTGTAATTTTTATGGGAATATTTAGCAAGAAAATGAATAAAGAAGGAGCTATTTCGGCAATGATTGTTGGTTTAGTGTTTTCTGTAAGTTATATTATATATTTTAAATTTTTAGGAGGAGCTCCAGAAAATTATTGGTTCAATATTTCCCCTCAAGGTATAGGTCTATTAGGTATTCCTTTAAGCTTTATCACAATGTTTGTAGTATCAAAATTTTTTGATAATGCCCCAGAAGAAGTTCAGCAATCCGTCGATAAAATACGCTTACCATAAAAAAAATCCTACGAAGGTTGTCAATACTTAAGTTTTTGCTTTAATATGATAAAAAGCATATTGGTTGTGATACATTTATTTGTATGTTTGAACAATTACGTATTATCCATATACCATGACAAAGGAAATACCAAATATAGTATACAACTCTGATCATTCAAAAATAAAAGGAGTAGAGGTCATTTTAATTGAAAATCTAATAAAAAGAAGTGAAAACTTAGATCATTTTCCCGAAAAACCACACCAATTAGATTTTTACCTAATAGCCTTTTATACACAAGGAGAGACAGAACATCTTGTAGATTTTGTATGGCATAAAGTAAAAAAATACTCATTGGTGTACTTGGCAAAAGGGCAAGTGAATGCATTTAAATTCAAAAAAGATTTAAAAGGGTTTATTCTACTTTTTACTAAAGATTATTTTGATAAACAATTAAAAAACCTACCCAATGATGCGGTAAAACGATTATTTATACCACAGTTGTTTAAGCCTATTGTCCAAGTAAAAGAAAATTCAAATTTAAGGGGCTATATTGAACTTATATATAATGAATACCATATAGGAAAAAATGACTTCAATAAGAATGCTATTATTGATGCTTTGCATACTATTATATTATCAAAGGCCGAACAAATTAAAAAAGACCAAACAGAGTATCTAAAAGAATCAGACAAATTAATTCTATTCTTAAGGTTTAAAACACTTTTGGAAGAGGAATATGTAAAAAGCAGAAAAGCAGATTTTTATGCTCAAAAACTTAATATTACTTATAAACATCTAAATGTTATCTGTAAAGAAATAACAAGTAGTACTGCAAAAAGTTTTATAAATGAGTTTATTATTTTAGAAGCAAAAAGAAAATTAATTAATTCTTCTATCAAGAGTACAGAATTATCTTTTTTAATGGGCTTCGAAGAACCGTCTAATTTTGTAAAGTTTTTTAAAAAATATACAGGCTTGACTCCTAATAATTTCAAAACTCAATTTTTATAAATTTAACCTGTGTACTACTTAGTTTTTTTACACTAAATCGTAAATTAGTTTTTTTCTTCTTTATTTAATTTCTAACTCTTACAGCTCGGTTTTTACTAAAGTGTCTTACGGTAATTTTATTACATTTTTTGATAAATCTTAAAAAACAAAGAATATTAAAAAGTATTAAATTAACCTTTAAAATTGCTTTTATAGCATTTTCATATGATTTTTGGTTTGTTTTTTACCATTTTTATTTCAAATACTACCTATTCATACCTTTCCTTTTGCTTTAATTTTGTGTTATAATTTAATCAGGTATAATGAAACGAATAATTATAATGTTAACCTTATCTGGAGTATTACTTTCTTGTAATTCTAGAGAAAAGAGAAATAACACTGAAAAAGAAGAAATAATGGAAACAAAAACGCAATTATCAAACAAAGAAAAAGTAGTAGCACTATTAACAAGTCTGGAGACAGGAGATCAAAAACCTGTGAGTTATATTAATCCAAATAAATATATCCAACACAATTTAGCTGTAGCAGACGGGTTAGAAGGGTTTGGTGCGCTTTTGCAAAATGCTCCAGAAGGAGGATTTAAAGCAAAAGTAGTTAGAACATATCAAGATGGTGATTATGTGTTTACACATACCGAATATGATTTTTTTGGAGACAAAGTTGGTTTTGATGTATTTCGATTTGAAAATGGCTTAATTGTAGAACATTGGGATAACCTTTTAGAGAAAAAAGCCCCTAATCCTAGTGGACATACACAGACAGATGGACCAACAGAGGTTAAAGACCTTGATAAAACAGAAGCAAATAAAAACCTTGTAAAAGATTTTGTTTCAACCATTTTAATGAAGGGAGAGCTAGATAAACTAGTAAACTATTTTGATGGTGATAATTATATACAGCACAACCCCGCTATTGGAGATGGATTATCAGGATTGGGAGAAGCATTAGAAGAAATGGCAGCACAAGGGATATCTATGGTATATTCAAAAAACCATATCGTATTTGGAGAAGGTAATTTTGTATTATCTATTAGTGAAGGAACATTTGCAGGTGAACCAACCTCGTATTATGATTTGTTTAGAATTGAAAATGGTAAAATAGCAGAACATTGGGATGTTATGGAGCCTATTCTTCCCGAATCAGAGTGGCAAAATAAAAATGGGAAGTTTAACTTTTAATACTAGAGATTATGAAAAAGAGATTATTGTCGATATTATTGGTGAGTTTGATGTTGATATCGTGTTCCAAAAATGATGAAGCCCCAATAGAATTATCAAACAAAGAAAAAGTAGTAGCACTATTAACAAGTCTGGAGACAGGAGATCAAAAACCTGTGAGTTATATTAATCCAAATAAATATATCCAACATAATTTAGCTGTAGCAGATGGGTTAGAAGGGTTTGGTGCGCTTTTGCAAAATGCTCCAGAAGGAGGATTTAAAGCAAAAGTAGTTAGAACATATCAAGATGGTGATTATGTGTTTACACATACCGAATATGATTTTTTTGGAGACAAAGTTGGTTTTGATGTATTTCGATTTGAAAATGGCTTAATTGTAGAACATTGGGATAACCTTTTAGAGAAAAAAGCCCCTAATCCTAGTGGACATACACAGACAGATGGACCAACAGAGGTTAAAGACCTTGATAAAACAGAAGCAAATAAAAACCTTGTAAAAGATTTTGTTTCAACCATTTTAATGAAGGGAGAGCTAGATAAACTAGTAAACTATTTTGATGGTGATAATTATATACAGCACAACCCTGCTATTGGAGATGGATTATCAGGATTGGGAGAAGCATTAGAAGAAATGGCAGCACAAGGGATATCTATGGTATATTCAAAAAACCATATCGTATTTGGAGAAGGTAATTTTGTATTATCCATTAGTGAAGGAACATTTGCAGGTGAACCAACCTCGTATTATGATTTGTTTAGAATTGAAAATGGTAAAATAGCAGAACATTGGGATGTTATGGAGCCTATTCTTCCCGAATCAGAGTGGCAAAATGAAAATGGGAAGTTTAATTTTTAATTGCCCTTATAGTTTACATTTTAAACAAAAGCAAAGAACTATGATCATAGTTCTTTGCTTTTGTTTATTAGGAAAGAAGAATCTTTTCTTTTTTATATTCGAGGAACTTTTCAATTTTTTTGATAGGCTTATGCTAACCCCATTTAACATTGACTGTGCTATTATTTTTTTGAATGTTTAATAATTATATTAATAAGTTTTACTAATGTATATGATAAGAAAATAATGTTTTACTAATGTAAAAATAATTTTAAACTTTGTACTTCAATTCCTTTCTAACTTATAATAAAAGAGGATGCCACTACAGTAATGAAAACAAAAGCAGAAAGAAATACAAGACGTTATAAAGAGATCCGAAAAGCGATCTTTATCCCTGGTTTAGCTGCTTTTTCACAGTTTTATATGTTTCAGCCATTATTACCATCATTAAGCGAAAGTTTTTTGGTATCTCCGGCTGTCAGTAGCCTGGTTGTTTCATCCTCTATGATTGGTATTGCTTTAGGCCTTTTTATGTTTGCGTTTTATGCAGATATACTACACCGCAAAAAATTAATGTTGATTGCTTTATTTCTATCTTCATTAATCACAATGCTATCGGCAATCTCATGGAATTTTAATGTATTGGTCGTTTTTGGTTTTATAAAAGGGTTTTTGTTATCGGGAGTGATCGCGGTTGCTATTGTTTATATTTCTGAAGAAGTTGAGGTAAAATATGTTGGGATTGTGATTGGGATATATTTGGCCGGAAATGTATTAGGTGGTATGTGGGGGCGTGTGGTAGCAGGTTTAATTTCTAGTTGGTATGATTGGAGAATAGCTACATTATGTATTGGAGGCATAGGAATAGTATTAAGTACTTTCTTTATGAGACTTTTACCACAATCCTTAAACTTTAATCCACAAAAAATCCAAATATCTCAAAAGCTAATATACATGAAAAACTTCCTAAAAAACCCTTTATTTTTGGGAGTTTATATTTTGATGATCTTAATGATGGGGACTTTTGTGAGCATTTATAATTATTTAAGTTTTAGGCTAGAAATGCCTCCTTTTTCACTTCCGCATTATGTTATTTCCCTGTTATTTCTAATTTATATCACGGGAGTAGGAGGGACAATAACAATTGGAGCACTAACTCATCGAATTCACTCTTTTCGTATGCTTAAAATTCTGTTAGTACTATTTCTAATAGGAACATTAGGGCTATTTGTAGAAGAGTTGTGGTTATTAGTATTGGGTTTAAGTTTACTTACGTTTAGTTTATTAGGCATCCAGACTGTAGTAAACAAGATAATATCTCAGTATGCTATTGAAGGAAAAAGCACAGCAAATTGCTTATACTTAATATGCCAGTACATGGGAGCAGGTGGTATCGGAAGTTCGACAGGGCATATAGTATCAAAATGGGGATGGTCTAATTTTCTTTTTACTTTAATTGGATTCATTCTTTTTTCATTACTATTATTTATGCTGTGTGCCAGGCGGTATACCCATACATATAAATTAACAAAAGAGGTTTCTTAGAGAAGATCATGATCTAGTTTTAAAGAATAAATTTATTTAACTATGCTAAAATCTAATTACTTATTGTTTATAATTCCAGCATTAATATGGGGATCTACATGGTATATCATTAAATACCAATTGGGAACTGTAGATCCAATAGTTTCTGTTGCCTATCGGTTTGGATTAGGTGGGATTATACTATTGGGATATTCTAAGATTAGAAAACTTCCATTATCATTTACAAAGCAGCAACACTTTTTTATTGCCTTACAGGGAATTCTACTATTTGGAACAAATTATTGGTTAGTATACTTATCAGAACAATACCTAAGTAGTGGGCTGGTGGCTGTAGCATTTTCTACATTAATTTTTATGAATATAGTTTTTGGAGCGATATTTTTAGGAGATAAAATAAAAAAACAAATCATAATAGGAGCTGTCTTCGGGCTTTTAGGAACAGTTCTGATATACCAGGCCGAGTTTAGAAGAATAGATTTAACCAATGATCAACTTAAAGGATTGATGTTTTGTATTTGCTCTATCATTTTTGCTTCTTTGGGAAATATTACTTCTTCAAATAATCAACGTAGATTTAAACTACCCGTTATCCAAACCAATGGTTTCGGAATGCTATATGGCGCAACTGCTATGTTATTAATAGCCTTGTTTACCGGAAAATCTATACATTTCGACACTTCATTTTCCTATATTTCGTCACTAGCATATTTGACCATTTTTGGATCTATTATCGCATTTACTTCTTATCTCACTTTAATAGGCAAAATTGGAGCAAGTAAAGCAGCTTATGTTATTGTAGTGATACCAGTAATTGCTTTAACGATTTCTACCGTTTTTGAAGGATACAAACCTGATGTATACGCTTTTCTAGGAATTGGACTTATTATTTTTGGAAATGTACTAGCATTAAGAAACAAAAAAACAAGCTGATCAAATTCTTGGCAAACTAAAGGAAACTACAGAAACATATATCACTTATATACTAATCTATTGATTTATTGTATGAACCCTTCATTTGAAAAATATTTCATTTGGTCTTTTTTTATGAAGAAAATTCTAAAGAAATTTAATAAGCAGGATAAAGAAAAATTTCTTGCAGAAATTAAAAAAAGAAAAGATTATATGGATTAAAAAAACGATTCAAACCTCTTAAAAATATTACTTTTGGTTAAAAAATAGTTCTTAATGTCTCGACATTACATTACCAAAATCATACATAAACCTTATCCTTACCTATTTTATTTCAAAAGAAATTTAATAATTGCTCTCGTACTGGGAATGTTGATCTACATTATTAATGTATTAGCAGTAGACGAAAGTTATGTGAATGCAAACTTTGTGTTTTCAAAACCGCTCCTCTGTATACTTGCAGGGTTAATGACATTTTTTAGTATTCTCTTGGTACTCGAAGTTATACCCCGGGTATTTTTTAAACCTGATTTAAAAGAAAATTGGACTATAGGAAAAGAATGTCTTTTAATTGTTTCACTTCTTTTTGTAATTACTATTTTTAATAATACCCTGTCTCTTGTAATTAGTAAAGAACCTTCTGATAATATCATATTACATTTTTTAAACTCTTCACTATATGTTGTTCTACTTGGTATTGTTCCGGCTTTTCTTCTTGTATGGATCAATTATACCATTCTTTTAAAGGAAAATTTAAAAAAAGTCTCCTTATACAATGAACAACTTGAATCTAGAATTACATTTACAAAGAGTGAAGTATCCGATATTATAAGTATCCGAACTAGTAATAAAAATGAGGTTCTGGAGCTAGATATTGGTTCCTTCTTATTCGCTAAATCTGAAGGAAATTATATAGATGTTTTTACCAAAACGTCTGGTAAAGTACATTGTAAACCATATCGACTTACGATTCAAAAGCTAGAGGAAGAACTTAATAGTTATGCATTTATTATTAGTACACATCGATCGTATGTCATTAATATAAGAAACATTAATACGACCTCTGGCAACGCCAGAAATTACCGCATTAGTTTTGAAGGAGTTCCTCATGAAGTTCCTGTGTCAAGAAATAAATTTCAGGCATTTAAAGATGCCTTTACTATTAAAAAAGTGTAATCTTATCAAAGATTACACTTTTAAAAATTGTAATTATTATATATGTTTTCTACAAAGTATACCCAAGGCCTAATCCTAAGAAAAATCGGGAATCAAAATCTGCGGGTCTGTTTCTTCCTTTATCTAAAAACCCTTTTAAAGAAACCCATGCAAATGCACTAACACTAAAATTATTAATATTGTAACCTAGAGATTGAGAAACCCCATAATTAAAATACACATATTCATTTTTGTACTTTTCGTATACCGAATATTGTGGGATTCTTAAAGTTCCTTTTGATTTTAAATGTGTTGCTCCTATAAAAGGTTCTAGCGATAGGTAGAATTTTTTCTTGTTAAATGGGTAATAAGTAACATCAAAAATAGAATACAATCCTATATCTCTTGTATATCCTTCTACATAATCGGTAAACAAATTATCTGTTTCGGCTATGTAACTATTTTGATGAGCTGCACCATAGGATAACGTAAAATGTTTGTTGTCTAGGAACTTTAATTTTCCTTTAAATATATACCCATAGTTTTTTCCATAACTGGTATTTAATATATCCTGAGTGTATAAAAGCTCTAATTTCCATCGTTTTTGACCTGATTCTTTGTTTCCTTTTTGTCCCTGAGCCAAAACCGGTAATGCAAGAAAAAACAAAAGGACTACTACATAGTTTTTCATGATGTTGTATTTATAGAATTATAGATAATCCTTTTTTAAAGGTGATTATTGGGCTGTTTCTATGCGAAGTATTCTTTAACCTCTCATGATGTAGAATTAAACCAGTATAAGACCGTTTATCCATTTTTTCCTTAAAGGCATTATAAAAAAGATTGATCGAAGCTCCTTCTAAATCACCAACAGTTATATAAAGATTTTTATCTAATGAATCGTGTGTATCAAAATAGTGCTGTTCTAAATCAAATAGATATGCATTATACCACATGAAATTTGAACTTGCAGCAATAATATTATCAAAAGAATTGGGTTGATCTTGCTGAAATAATATATACAAAGCAAGATATCCACCTAGAGAATGACCAAATAATGTCCTGTCGACACTTTCAATTTCAAGTTCATTTTCGATATGAGGAATAAGTTCGTTATTTACAAAATTGATAAATTCTTTTGCACCTCCCGAAGTTCCGGGAAAATCTCTGTCTTCGGGATAAGAGTAATCTCTTCCTCTCTGGTTTTTATTGGCATATCCCACTCCGATAAGAATAATATCCTCTCTACCAGATTCTGCAACGATATCTGCTGCTTCTTTGAAATAGTCATCTCCATCTAACATATAAATTGTATGATAGCTATTTGAAGGATCATAAGCCCGAGGATACAAAATATTAATACTATATGTAGTATTTGTGTGATCCGATGTAATCGCAAAGGGGTGATTGTTTTTTATTGAAGAAAGGTTGTCTTTCTCGCAACTGTTTAGGCCCAATATGCCAATGATTAAACACAGAAAACTCATAGAGTTCTGAATAATTTTTTTCATAATGATTCTTATTTTTTAAATTTCTAATTCCAGCAAAAGTATTTTTGAAACCTTTATATATCGCTTAAAGAAAGGCGATTGGTACGAAGTGTCACTTTTTTGTGATGTACTGGAGTCTTAGACAAAAGATAGATTCATCTAGAAAAAGAGGAGGAGGTATGATAGAAGTATATTATTTGTAGTCTCTTTTATTTTCTTTTGTATGTAAATGTGATGTTTTTGTTATTCTTAGGTTTCATTGTCATCAGGTTGCCCTGAAACGAAACTATAAATACCTGAACATCTATAGCGCGATTATAGTCAATTAAGTGTAGTTCGGGTTTGTGTGCATTCATATACCAATATCCGTTTGATCTTGAAGTATCCGGATGTGTTTTGCGGTACGTTCCTGTCCAGCGAATAAAAATAGCTTCTTTACCTTCTGGATTGTGAGATTTTGTAATGTTTTCTTGATTCTTGTATACAGATATCAGTTGCCAGTTTCCGACAGCTTTATCTTTGGGGGATTTAGGTACATTAGAGATTCTGGATAAAGAAACTATTACTTTCATTCCATCTTCTATACGTGCCCATTTCATTTTGTTGTTAGAAAATTCTACTTTAAAGGCTCCGTACTCATCTTTACCATTTTTACTTTCAGGAAGAAATTGCTTTTCTTTTTTATTGTATGTCCAGCAACCTTCGTCATTTTGTAACCATCCATTACCAGCCTGATAAGAGTGATCAGTATTGTATTTAAACCATTTAGCGATTGGAGTCATTTTTTTGTCACCTACGCTTACTTGATCTACGGCCCATAACCCTGTTATAGATTGCGCATTTATGATGCCTGAAACAAACAAGGTAATGCTTAGAAATAGTAATCTAGTTTTCATTTTCTGTAGTATATAGTAGTGCTGTAATTTTTTTAGCAAGATCAAGTTCATTTGTTTGATCGCCTGTATTGGCAAGAAAAGCGATAATATACTCACCATTTTCGATATTTATAAGCATAGATTTATACCCTTCGGTAGCTCCCCCATGTATGATGTATTTTTTATCGATACCGATATCTCCTATACGATATTGCTTTTCTCCATCAAATACCACCCAACCGTAACCATAAGAGATTTCGAGATTAATCTCTGATAAGTGATTGGTTTGCATAAGCTCTATCTGTTTGTCATTAAAAAGAACAGGAGAACTCATTTCTTTTCCCCAACGATAGAGATCTTCAGCCGAAGAAAATATTCTTCTACCAAGGGTTAGATCAATAAATTGATTTCGCATCCAGTCGTTAGTTGCTTCGTTATAATTATATCCTTCTACTACATGCTCAAAAACAATACGATTGTCAGAAGTACTAAAAGTATGTTCTAGCTTAAGAGGTTTAGTAATTTTTTGCTCTAAAAGTTTAGAAAAAGGAAGTTGATAAAGGTCTTCCAGAATGATAATAAGCAAGTGATAAGCAAAATTGCTGTAATAAAACTGCTGGTTTGGATCACTTACTGCAGGAATCTTACTAATGAAATCAATATACTCTGTATTATCAAAGTGTTTGCGCTTAAATTTTAAGTGTTTATTTTTTGAAAGATTTGGATGTACCTGACCATAATCGGGTAAACCAGAAGTGTGGCTCAGCAAGTTATGAATTGTGATATTATGATTAAACTCTCCAGAGTATGAATATGTATTAATATGATCGGTAAGATGATCATTAAGAGATAATTTACCTTCTTCTACCGCTATAAGAATTAGTGCTGCGATAAATGATTTATTGATAGAACAAATGTCAAAACGATGATCTATTTGCATTGGGATATTCCAGATTCTATTGGATATGCCTATCGATTTTTTATAGATTATTGTATCCTTAGTGCCTATCACAACAGTACCATCAAACCGATTTTTACGATGTTCAATTTCAAATAGACTATCCAACTTGCTTGTTAGGAAACTAGTATTTACGCTCTTTTGTTTAGAGCAGGATAATGAAATAAGAACAATGCATGTGGCAATTACAATATATCTTTGCATATTTCTATTTAGTTGCTTTGTACAAAAGAATACCTCTGGATAGACTTTCTCAATTAATTTAGGGGTTTTGGTACGAAATTTCTTAATGTGTGGCGAATAATTTGGGAAACTTCTTAGCAAGTGATCTGGCATATTTTTTAGATACAGGAATAACTTCACCAGCAATACATACTTCTATTTTATTGTTTAGTCGATTTACATGATCAATGTTATTAGAATTAATGATATAACTTCGATGACACCTTATTAAAGATTGATTTAAACCAAACTCATCTTCAATATCTTTTAAACTTTTACGCATTAGATGCATATTAACCTGTTGGTTCGACAAGTAGAATATTTCGATGTAATTATCTGCTGATTTAATATAAAGTAAATTTTCTATACTGATTTGAAACCGTTGCCTTTGATTACTGGATACAATCACAATTAATGAACTCGGTGAATTGTGAAAATGACTTAAAAAGTGGTCAATTAAAATACTTAAAGTAATAGGAAATGCGATAATAAGAGGGTATTCATAGAGAAAAGGCCAATAACTTGTCCAGTATAATTCTGTCCACTGATAAAAATAATTGAATGCAAGAAATGAAAGGTTAAGTCCAATAAACGTAGCCATTAATGCAGTTACAAATGGTTTAACCTTTTTATCAATAGTCAACCATGGACTTAAATGAAATTCAACTAAATAAAAAGAAAGAGAGGTTATAATTGCGTGTGATAGCGATCTAGCAAACATGCTGTGTCCGGTTATGGCTGGTATTTTATCAATATGGTAAGCTCTATAAACAAACAATACCAGAAAAATGAAAAATCCCGACAGGATTGTAACTATCCATTTGTAGTTGTTTTTTCTAATATTTGATAATAATCTGATTTGCATGAATCGCTGGTAATGGCTTATTAAATACGTTTATGTATTTTTTAAGTAAATATAAAAAATCTATTAACCATTATTTGATTCCATCTGATATGCTTCAGCTTTTGTTTTATTGCTTTCTAAATATAATAATCTCAAGGGAGTCCCTCTTTTAGTAGATTTACTTCTTCCCTTATTATTTTTATTGGATATCTTGAGAATTCTACCTCAGTTTTTATTTATTATTAGAGTTGTACACATTTATTATTTGTGATTTTTCCTCCGGTCACAATATCAGATAGGATAACAGAAGTTGAAGGAGTTCCATATTGAGATAAAATATCGATAAACTGTTCTAAATGATAATTATCCCGTACTACAACTTTCATAATAAGACAATGAACTCCTGTTATTCTACTACACTCCAGGATTTCAGAAAAATTACCAACTAATTCTAAAAAGGGATAAAACTGGTTGTCTTTAAAACTCATAGAAATATAGGAAGATAAAGAGTATCCTAGTTTTTCATAATTTAATTCACTGGTATAAGATAATATTACACCTGTATCTTCTAACCTTAGGATTCGTTCACCTACTGCAGATGAAGAAAGCCCAATTTCTCGCCCTATTTGAGCATATGAAAATCTTGAATTTTTTTTTAGTAATTGAATTATTTTTAAATCTAGATTGTCTTTTATCATTATTGGTGGGGTTTTGAAAATTTAGTATATAATTAATAAAGAATTAGGCTAAATTTTATTAAAAATGAATTATGGCTGTTTATTTACTGCATAAACTTAATCATGAATTTGTAATATTCTTAGTTATAATTATCATAAAAATTCTAAACATTTTCTTAAATAAAAAACAAAATAATGTATTGTCATTAAACGATTTCCTTCTATTTGTATAAGATATTTCCTGAGCTTTTTATTGTACGTTTTAAATTCTTGGTTTGTTGGCTAAAAAAAACTTAATTCATCGGATAATGATTGTTTTTTCAGGTCAGTTCATTTAGATAGAAACTTGATGTTTAGGTAATTTTGAAAAAGAGAGTAAACCAATTTTAGTTTTTAAGAATTGACACTTGTATTTATGATATTGTATGTCCGTTTTGAAACTTAATATATTTTTTATAAAAGGTTGAAAAAGTTTTTTTTGGCGAGTTTATAAGCAGATTTGCGATTTCAAAATGTAAAAAATGCTGAATGAAGCTAAAACGGATATACAATTATAAAATCAAATTATTTTTTAAGAAGAACAAATTGATTTTTTTCTCACTCTTTTCATAACTAATGTAATACTAGTTACATGTTAGTCAAGCATACAAAGAGTACTATGGATTTTAGAAGTTCTGTTTTCTTACTGAAGCGATGAAAATTTATACAAAAAACTTACTTAGTTTTCTCTCAAAATTAGGCTATAGTTATTAAATGACCCTAAGTTAATGGATATAGTTGAGTTTTAGTCTGGTTTTGAGTTTTCTCCCTACAATACATTGTTGTGTAATGAATAATAAGGAGAAAGGGGTTTAGGATGAAGAGGTATGAGTAAACCCTCTTCACCTTGATCCTTTATATACAGGATGGTTAAATAAATATCTGGGCCAAATATGGTACTTTAAATACTAATAAAAAGATAACCATTTGCTGTGTTGTAATATTTAAAAGTTTGAGGACAGTATCATTTTCTCTACTTATTTATGTTTTCAGAATACTTCTAAAAAAGAACCAAAATTTAATGCCTTAACACAAATCAAATCTAAAATGAAAAAAAATGTATTTAAATCTATCATGATGATAGTCATGGTATTACCCCTCAATTTTGCGATGGCTCAAGATACTGTCTCCAGGCCTGATCCCATTATAATGCCTAGAAAAGCTCGTGATATTACGTATCACGTACAACAAAATAAAATGCAGTACTTAGACTTATCTGCAACCAGTCCACTTTTTAGTTACGGCACCTTAACCAAAGAAACTGCGGCAGACTATGTGAGAGAAATCCCTATGCGTATTGGTACAGGAAAAAATGCCAAAACCATAGGAAAATCTGCTTTTAGTGATTGGGTGATCGATGAGTTACCTACTAATGGAAAACTGTATTATGAGGAAACGCTAATCACATCAACAGGCAGTATCCCCAGTTCTAGAGGGTTGGTGTATGTGCCAAATTCTGATTTTACTGGTGAAGATACTCTGAGGTATCATGCAGTAGAAACTACAGGAAGCTCTACATCTCCTGGAGAGATTACATTTGTGGTAAATAGCCCAGAGGAGTATGTAATGCCAGCAGGTTTTCCAGAGAATCAATGGGGGTTATTTATACCAACCCCCAGTGAACCAGCAGAATGGCCAGATAGAGAAGCACCTAATGCATGGTATATCAATAACAGATGTAACCCTTGTGCTACTTCAGGAAAGGGAACTCCTAACCTACCTCGAGCTACGTTACCTCCACACAGAACAGTTTTTGGACCAGGAACTTTTATTAAGATAATTCCTTCAGAAACTCCTTATTATTTAAATAATTCAGGACAACATAACTATACTTTTAATGGTACAGCTGCTAATCCTGTTTTTATGGTAGGGGTAGATAACAATCCTAACCAACCCATCATAAGTACATCAGATGGTCGCACCTCTACTACACTATTGGCTATGGATGCTAATAATTTGGTGATTAGTGGTCTTAGGTTCTGGAATGTAAAAGTAGGAGGAGCAAAGGATGCATCTAACAATAATGTTGTTGTGCGTCACTGTCAGGTCGCATATTCAGCACAAACCAATGGTTCTGCTCTTAGTCCACAAGGACGTAGGGCATCTACAGATATCAGTATATTTTCTTGTTCGATACGAGATAACGGGTTTCGAGATGATAAATTTGAAGAAATGGATATACATGGTATAGGGTTCTTTAGCTGCACTGATTGTATGATTCTTGATATAATTTCTAGTGGTAATGGAGGCGATTCCTACCAAAACCTTCAGAAAAATGCAAATGGCCAGATCAATATAGGAAGGCTTAAAGGCCATGGTGAAGGAGAAAACTGCGTGGATATCAAAGCTCAAAACGGAGTTGCTGTAGTAAATTCTGATTGTTGGGATTTACGATCAATACGATGGGTTGGCGGCTCTGGTGGTAATGCACAATGTTACTTTACAAATGATGATGATGCAAGCCAACAAGTAGGAGATGTGCTTTTTTACAATAATAGAGGATGGGATACTAACGGCCCAGTTATAGAATGTTCTGCAGGTGGAGGAAGGCATTACCTTATAGGAAACCGTATAGAAGATGTTGCCAGAACAGGAATTAATCTGGAAAACTCACAAACTTCTGAGGTATATGTAGCTTTTAACACTACGAGTAATGCATTTGATGCTATACATACCAGACCTCATGGTGGCAGTACAAAAACTTATATATTCGCCAATGCGCATAGCGAAGCACAGGTTAATGGCTGGTTGTTAAACAGGCGTGATTATACCACTTATGATTATAATTTTTATAGCGAAAACGAGGATGATATTATATTTTCATGTTGTAGCAACAGTAATCGTCGTTTTTATGAAGGACTAGCAACTTGGCAGCAAGTTTCTGGTAAAGATCAAAACGCTGTTGCAGGGGTACAAATGGATTTAAACCCAGATTTATCTTTGAAATCCACATCAGAATTAATCGACACTGTGGATGAAGCACTTATCAATCAAATAGCCCCAGGATTCTTTGATTTTGTAAATCTTTTTGGCTTGGGAGAGTGGAGAGATGGTAATGGAGTAAAAAGAGTAAGTCCTTATGATGCAGGAGCGTTTGAGTTTGGTTCGGGAGATCCTGTTAATACTCGTCCTATTGCCAATAATGATGTAGTGTCGGTAGATGTAGATAGCAGTAATAATGACCTCAGAGTACTTGATAATGATAACTATAGAGGAGATGGAGCTAGTACAGAAACCGCTGTTATAATAACTACCTCACCAACTAATGGTACAGCTACTGTGGATGATAAAGGAACAAATTCACAAGGGGATGACAGTATAGTATATACCCCAGATCCAGAATATAATGGTCCAGACTCTTTAGTCTACCAAATAGAAGATAGTACTGGCGATACCAGTACAGCAAGGGTAGACATAACAGTAGGTGTTATTGCGACACCACCTGTAGCCAATGATGATGCAGTAAGTGTTGTACAAGATAGTGATGCCAACACGATCAACGTATTGACAAATGATGAGAATTTTAACCCAGATGAGGATAGTATTGCAATAGCAACTGCACCAGCCAATGGTACTGCGTCTGTTAATACTACAAACAATACCATTGCATATACCCCCAATGCAGGATTTAATGGTTCTGATTCATTTACCTATACGCTTACAGACCCAAATAATGCTACAAGCACTGCAATAGTAAGTGTAACGGTAATCCCTGAAAACATAACCCCGGTTGTATTAGAAAACGGAGTGCCGGTAACGGGTATCACAGGTCCTGATGAAGCAAAATTTTATTATAGCATAGAAGTCCCAGCGGGAGCAGAAGATTTGGTATTTGCGTTAACAACTCCTGACGGAGGTTCTGGAAATGGAGATTTATATGTAAAATTAGGAACATTACCAACATTTACCGATAATACTTGTAAATCAGAGAGTAATGCTTTACCTACTAATGAGCGATGTCAAATTACTGATCCTGTACAAGCAGGAACATATTTTGTATTTGTAAACCCGTATAGAGGGGCTATTGAGAATTTAACACTTACGGCTAGTTATACAGTACCAGCAAATGTATTACAAAACGGTGTACCGGTTACTGATATTCGTGGAGAAGATGATGATGAACTTCGGTATACAATGGTAGTACCAGCCGGAGCAACAGATTTATTATTTGCATTGAGCAGAGATCCTAAGATACGCCCAGGAGATGCTGATCTATATGTAAATCTTGGTGAACCAGCAACATTTAAAGAAAATATTTGTGCATCTGCGGGTAATACAAGTAATGAAGAGTGTGTCATCCCGGATCCAGTAGAACCAGGAGTTTATCATGTATTAGTAAACCCTTCGGGTGGTCCTATTGCAGGATTAACACTTGTAGGAAGCTATACCGAGCCGTCTAGGGTTGCAGAAGTTAATTCTTCACAAATTGTTATCTCACCAGTTCCGATAACTAATTCTATGCAAGTGCAGTTACCTATTATAGAATCTGGTAAGGTGACTATATTCGATCTTTTTGGAAACCGTTTAGTAGAAGAACCTTTTGTAAATACATCAAAAGTTGTGCTGGATGTTAGTAACCTTCCTGAAAATAAATTATATGTCATGAAGATAACCACAAAAGATGGTAGAATCTCTTTGAAGAAGGTGATCAAATAAGGAGATATGATATAGGATGTTTTCATGTAACCTCATTTAGACTTTCAATTTACCCAATTAAAAGTCTAAATGGGATTACTCAAATAAAGACGAATCAAATGATTAAAACCAGGGCCTTACTTTTATTTATAATAATAAGTGGCACGTTTATAAGAACACAAGCGCAAACTGAAGTTGGACTTAAAGCAGGTGTCAATTATGTCAACAATGTATTAGTAAATGACAAAATAGGAATTAATGGATCAGATAATGAGTATCGTTTCGGTTACCATGCTGGAATATTTGTAAGGATAAAATTTACAGATAAATTCTTACTTAATACCGAATTACTTTTCTCAAATAAGGGATATAAATTTGAAGGCCTTCGTAATGCTAATGCCCAGCCTTCAGGTAGTGGAAATTTACATCTTAATTATCTGAACTTACCAATATTATTTGGGTACAATATTTTTGACAAATTGATATTTGAATTAGGGCCTGAGCTTGGTTATTTGTTATCTGCCAAATCAAAATTTGGAACAGAAACAATTGATGTTAAGAACATATGGGATAACGATCTGGATTTTGGTTTATCCGCTGGTTTAGCTTATTCTGTTATGGAAAACTGGATGATTGGAATTCGATATACTCATGGTATTTCTTCTGTACTTAAAGATGTAGTTTTGAGGAATGATGAAAATGGAACTCCTAGAGATGGAAATTTGAAATTTCAGAATCGAACTTTCCAACTCTCCCTTTTCTATAAGTTGAAATAAAATCTACAAACATTAGATGAAAATGGTTGGTGTTTACTTTTTTCATAGAAATAGAGAAATAAAATTGAAAGATTCTTATCACTAACAAATGATAAGTACATTGATTTTTTAGAAGAAAAAGAGGCTGTCATAAAAGACAGCTTTTTTTATAAACTCATTTTAACCTGAATTCTAAAAACAACATATCCAAAAAAATGAAGTGTACTCTGCTTACAATTATCACCAAAATACAGATCAAAGGTATTTTTGTTAATAAACACTTCATTCAGTGGTTATAAGCCTATTTTTTAGAAGAAAATGAGTTTTTTGTATTTATCTATATAGTATAATTTTGTCCACCCTCTTATTATTTTTTTAACCTAGGAAGCTTTTTAAGAAGCTCCTAATGATGATAAAACCTCTTCTTGATAAAGTTAGCATATAAGGGATTTAAAATCTTTTATGCTATAAAAAAGTCGAGATGAATTCAATACTAAACAATCAATTTAAATTAATTATTAATGAAAAATCATTTTAAAATTAAAAGACTTGCCATTTATACAATAGCATTAAGTTCATTTTTTATTTCTTGCGAAAAAGAAATACCAGAGGCTATAGAAGAAGAAAGCGTAGAACATGTTTTGGTAAATACCGATGTTTCTGTCGAGCAAGCATATCCCGATACAAGAGGAGAATGGGTAGAGATTCAATTATATGGAGAAAAGGTAATGGTAGAAAAAATAGGAGAAAATTATATCCTGGAAGGGGATATGTTAGTAACTCCTGATAACATGGTTAAACAAAAAAATCAAAAAAGTGTCGGGAGAACACGACTTGACACCCGATGGCCAAATAAAACCGTTTATTATGCGATACAAAGCAGTATACCTAAAGATAAAAAAGAGTCTATAAAAAGTGCGATAGCACACTGGGAAACTCATACTCCCTTAAAATTTGTACGACGAGAGAATGGATCTAGTCAATCAGATTATGTGTTTTTTAAGAAAGGTAATGGATGTTCATCTTATGTAGGTCGTGTTGGAGGCCGGCAAGAGATTATTATAGGTGAAGGTACTTATTGTACTCGAGGAAATATTATTCATGAAATTGGCCATGCCGTAGGACTCTATCATGAGCACAGTAGAAAAGATCGAGACCAATACGTCAAAATTCATTATAAGAATATAGAATCAGGCAGGGAATCTAATTTTTTGAAATATGAAGAACTGGGGGCTGACGGAAATGAATTTACTTCTTCATTAGATTTTAATAGTATTATGATGTATGATTCGTATGCTTTCACAAAAAGCCTCAGAAAACCTACTATGACCTATCTCAATGGAACCCCTTTTGCCTCTAATAGAAGTTTTTTAAGTACTGGTGATATCGAAGGGATTAAAAAAATGTATCCTGGTCTTAGAGAGTTTACCCAAAAAAGATGGGCAACTAGGCAAGGAGGATTTTGGGATCCTGAATATCAACAATGGTTGAGTGGTGATTTTAATGGAGATGGTAAGGAGGATTTTGCACATGTTTTTAACCATGATCATCGTACAAGTATTAATGTACATATATCTAATGGTTCTGGTTTTTATTTACAAACATGGGCAACTAAGCAGGGGCCATATTGGAATGCTCTGTATCAACAATGGGTAAGCGGTGATTTTAATGGAGATGGTAAGGATGATATTGCACAAATTTATAACGAAGAAAATTATTCGACTATTAATGTGCATGTATCTAATGGTTCTGGTTTCACTTTAAAAAGATGGGCCACTAAGATAGGAGGGTACTGGGATGCTCAATATCAACACTGGTTGAGTGGTGACTTTAATGGAGATGGATTTTGTGATATTGCCCATGTTTTTAACCATGAAAATGGTGCAAGTATTGATGTACGTGTATCTAATGGTTCTAATTTCTTTTCACGGAGATGGGCAACTAGAGTAGGACCATATTGGAATGCCCTATATCAAAAATGGGTGGTTGGTGATTTTGATGGGAATGGTAAGGATGATATTGGACAAATTTATAACGATGCGCATCGCGCGACTATTAATGTACGTATATCTAATGGCTCTAGTTTTTCTAATCATAGATGGGCTACCAGATATGGTAGTTATACTAAAGAGGGTTCTCAAAAATGGGGAGCAGGTGATTTTGATGGAGATGGGGCTGACGATATTTTTGTAGCTGAAGATTTTTTAGGAAATGCCAATTTAAGCGTGTACAAATCGAGTGGTTCAGATTTTGGTTTACCCTATCGTAAAGGCACCCAACAGGGTGGCTATTGGCCTTCTCAACAATGGAGGGTTGGTGATTTTAATGGAGATGGATACTATGATTTCTTAAAAGCCTTTCATGATGGAGGATTTGCAACTATAGATGTACATCTCTCAACCGAAAAGTAGCTATATACCATCATATTTATCGATTTATTAATATAATCAAGGAGCACTACATTTTCCTTACTCCCTTAATATTCCCCTAGACCTCAATAGGGGAATAAATATTCCTCCTTTTAAGAGAGGTGGGACAGGTACAATTATATACACAAAACTGTACATTTTATGTTAAAAGGAAAATTTGTCGTACACCCTTAACTAATTTAAATTAATTATTAATGAAAAATGATTTTAAAATTAAAAGGTTTACCATGTACACAATGGTATTAAGTTTATTTCTTATTTCTTGCGAAAAAGAAACACCTGAGACTATAGACGAAGGCGTAGAAAATATTTTGGTGAATACCGATGTTTCTGTCGAGCAAGCATATCCCAATGCGAGAGGAGAATGGGTAGAGATTCAATTGAATGGACAATCGGTAATGGCAGAAAAAATAGAGGAAGATTATATTTTTGATGGAGACATACGGGTGATTCCTGATGCTATGGTTAAAAGAAAACATCAAAAAAGTACAGGAAGAACTCAAGCACGATGGCCAAATAATACGGTATATTATACGATAGATAGAGATTTGCCTAATAAAGAACGAGTAACGTATGCAATAGCACACTGGGAAGCTAATACTTCTCTAAAATTTATACCCCGAACGCATCAATCAGATTATGTTCATTTTAAGAAAGGTAGTGGATGCTCATCTAATATAGGTCGTGTTGGAGGTCGACAAGATATTATATTGGCTTCCGATTGTACAATGGGGGTTGTTATTCACGAAATCGGTCATGCCGTAGGATTATGGCATGAGCAAAGCAGAGTAGACAGAGACCAATACGTCACAGTTCATTATGAAAATATAGAACGAGGTAGAGCAAATAATTTTCAAACGTATATAGAGCAAGGGTTTGATGGAGATGAATATACCCAAGCATTAGATTTTGGAAGTATTATGTTGTACGATTCGTATGCTTTTTCAAAAAATAACAAACCTACCATGACCAGAAAAAAAGATGGAAGAATTTTTTATTTGCAACGAAATGGTTTGTCAAGAGGAGATATGCAAGGAATTGCAAGGATGTACCCTGCTGTGAGTAGATTTACTGCACAAAGATGGGCAACTAAACAAGGAGGATTTTGGGATCCTGAATATCAACAATGGTTAACCGGTGATTTTAATGGCGATGGTAAGGAGGATTTTGCACATGTTTTTAACCATGATCATCGTACAAGTATTAATGTACATATATCTAATGGTTCTGGTTTTTATTTACAAACATGGGCAATTAAGCAAGGGCCGTATTGGAATGCTCTATATCAACAATGGGTGAGCGGTGATTTTAATGGAGATGGTAAATTTGATATTGCACAAATCTATAATGAGGAAAATCATTCGACTATTAATGTACATGTATCTAATGGCTCTGGTTTTACTTTACAAAGATGGGCTACCAGGATAGGAGGGTATTGGGATGCTCAATATCAACACTGGTTGAGTGGTGACTTTAATGGAGATGGCAAGTATGATATTGCACATATTTTTAACCAAGAAAATGGTACAAGTATTGATGTACGTGTATCTAATGGCTCTAATTTTTCTTCACAAAGGTGGGCAACTAAAGTAGGACCGTATTGGAATGCCCTATATCAAAAATGGGTGGTTGGTGATTTTAATGGAGATGGTAAGGAGGATATTGGACAGATTTATAACGATGCACATCGTGCGACTATTAATGTGCGTATATCTAATGGTTCTAGTTTTTCTAATCATAGATGGGCTACCAGATATGGTAGCTATACTAATAAGGATTCTCAAAAATGGGGGGCAGGTGATTTTAATGGAGACAAGTTTGACGATATTTTTGTAGCTGAAGATTCTTCAGGAAAGGCCAATTTAAGCGTGTATGAATCAAGTGGTTCAGATTTTGGTTTCCCCCAGAGGAGAGCTACCCAACAATGGGGCTATTGGCCTTCTCAACAATGGAGGGTTGGTGATTTTAATGGAGATGGGTATTATGATTTTTTAAATGCCTATAATGATGGAGGGTACGCGAGTATAGATGTGCATGTTGCAAACTAAAAGTAGCTATATACCGTCATATTGTATTTATGACTATCGGTTTATTCATATAAGGTGTGCTACAAATTTTCTTTACTCACTTCCTTTTAGGGGGAGTAAAGAAAATCTTGCAAAAAAAGAGAAATTTACTGTACACTCTTTAAAACTTTAAAGCTCGCCCAATTCATTTGAACCTGAATTCTAAAAACAATCTATCCAAAAAAATAAACCCTACTCTGCTTACAATTATCACCAAAATACAGATCAAAGGTATTTTTGTTAATAAACACTTGATTTAAAGCTTAAAGGCTTGTTTTTTCAATGAAATGAGTTTTTTAGACTTGTATAAGTTATATAATTTTACTTTCTATTTTGTTACTTTTTAGCCTATTGTCCCTACTTGGTATTACTAATTAAGAAGTTTTTTATTATGCAAAAACCTTTTCTTATGATTTTACGTAGATACTATTGTTTCCGATTATATCTGTAAAGGAAGTAAACGGTATGTATTGAAAAATCATGAAAATTAAATCTTAGTATATCGATTAAAGAGGATACTATTTTTTACCCAAATCTTAAATGTTTCTATGAAAGTAAAATTATATTTAGTCCTGTTTTGTGTTGCATTAAATTCATTTTTTGTTATAGCTAATGAAAAAGATTCTTTGTCAATAAGTAAAAAAGATAGAATTAAAAAAGAAAAAATTAATGATGAATTTACTTATTTAAAGGAATTAGATAAAAAATTCCCAATCCAAAACCTAATGCAGAAAGCATCTCCAGAATTTGATTTTGATACTATAGAAAATGAATTTTTGGAAACTCCTCCAAGTGTCAATACCTCTAGAGCAACAGCAAAAAAATGGTTTGAGAAAATAGAAAAATTAGGAACTTGGATATCCTCTTTCGCTACTAGTAATAGTCAAGCACTACCTGTAGGTATTAAAAAAGAAATAAATGGAGTAGAATATCAATTGGGTTTTATTAAAGCTAAATTTACCAAGGATTATACAGAACTTACAGTTTTTGCAAGAGTTATATTACCTCAAACCGATGAAAAAGGAAATCCAATTGATCTCTATTTTGGAGCTGACAATATTAAACTATCTCATCAAGGAGGTATTATAGGAGAAGCCAAGCTTGTACTATTAGGGGATATGTTTATCCCTTTTAATGCAGGAAATTGGTTACTTACTCTTAAAGGAGGATTAGATTATACTACAGGTGCTATTGCTATTAATAATAAAACATTTGTAGCTATTGATTGTGATGGAGTAAAGGAAATGGGAATAGTAGGAGAAGTACAGTTTTCTAGAAATTTAATCCTGCCTGTAGATGAAAAAGGAAATTCTTTACCAGATACCCGAACATATATTGGAGCGAACAATAAAACTACTCAAATACCCAATCGAGTAACTGGTACTTTTAAAACAACAGCTTCAGACTGGAATGACCTTATTGTAGATATTAATCTTTCGCCATTTGTATTGGCAAGTCAACCCGATAAATTTGTCTTTTCTGCAAACCAGGCTGTTTTTGATTTTAGTGATTTAAGGACAGAAAATGTTAATTTCCCCCAATATTACTTTGATGAAGGCTTATTGCTTCCTGATATAGAATCCTGGAGAGGTATATATATAGCTTCTCTAAAGGTAGGCCTACCCAAAGAATTTAAAACCAAACAAAGTATTTCTGCAAATAGTAGGGTTCAATTTGAAGCTGCAAATTTGTTAATAGATAGCTACGGTGTTTCAGGATATTTTACTGCGAAAAATCTTTTTACTATTGATTCTGGACGTACATCAACATCAAAATCCTGGGCATATTCTATAGAAGAAATCAGTATTGATATCGCCACAAGTAAATTTATAGGGGCAGATTTTAAAGGACAACTACAACTTCCAATATCTTCTATTAAGAAAAATAATACTGATCAAAATGGATTAACATATGTTGGGATTATTTCTGAAGATGAATACTCATTAACGGTATCTGCAATTGACACCTTAGATTTCGATATTTTTAGTGCAAAAGCAGAATTATTGCCCAACTCTTCGGTAGAATTAAAGGTCGTAGAAGGCTCTTTTAGGCCCAAAGCAATCCTGAATGGAAGTATGTCAATAACTGCAAATCAGAAAACCTCATTAAACAATTCGAAGGCAGGTAGTAATAGTAAAACAGTAGATTTTAAAGGAATAGAATTTCAAAATCTTGTTCTTCAAACTGTTTCTCCAATTATTCAGGTTGATTATTTAGGATATAAAGGATCAGTAGCACTGGCAAATTTCCCCGTTTCTATAGATAATATAGCGTTTAGATCTAATGAACAGGAAGCCGGTATCGAATTTGACCTTAAGGTTAACTTAATGGGGAAGAATAGTAAAGGTTTTTCGGCGGATACACGTCTAGGGGTCTATGGGAAATATAAGGAAGAAGGATATAAACAACAATGGGAATATGATCGTATAGAATTATCTAAAATTAATTTAGATGCCAATTTAGGTGCGATCAAATTTAAAGGAGCATTAGAACTTATAGAAGATGATCCCGAGTATGGCGATGGTTTTTCAGCATACTTAGAAGGTACTTTTGGTAGTTTTGGTCCTATAACCAGTAAGGCATTTTTTGGAAAGAAAGATTTTAGATACTGGTATGTAGATGCAGCAGTGCATGGGTTAAAAATACAAACAGGGCCATTACAGATAAATGGCTTTGCAGGAGGGGCTTTTTATAAGATGAGTAGAACATCCGATATAGGCTCTTCTTTTTCTCCATCTGGGCTTTCTTATATACCTAACGAAGATGCTAATCTGGGCGTTAAGGCTATGATACTTGGTGCTATTGGAGATGAAAGGACAATGCCTGTTTCTGCAGGGTTTGAAATAGAATTCAATGGCAATGCAGGAGTGAACAGACTTGGATTCTTTGGAGAAGCACAAATAATGAAACCATTTGATTTTTCTAATCCCGTAAATAAATTAAAGCAAAAACTTGGCCAATTGGCTAATAATGAATTGGTAAAAGGTGCTTTGGAAACCAAATCAGGTAAGACATTTTTACAAAAGGCATCAGAACAATATGATTTTGAATATATTGGTAAAGCAGCCATAAGCGCAAAATTGGGGATGGATTTTGATTTTGTGAATGATTCGTTTCATGCAGAGCTAGATCTTTATGTAGATGTTGCAGGAGGGGCTATAAAAGGAAGAGCATCAAACGGTAGGGCTGGTTATGGAGTGATACATATTTCTCCTGATGAGTGGTATGTACACATGGGAACACCCACAGATAGGCTTGGTTTAAAAATGAATGTAGGCCCTATATCATTAGAAACAGGAGGGTATTTTATGATGGGAGATAATATTCCTTCAAGTCCCCCTCCCCCTCCTATAGTAGCTAGTATACTTGGTGTAGATGCAAATAGCCTTGATTATGGAAGAGATGAAGGCTCTTTGGGCCAAGGTAGAGGGTTTGCATTTGGAGCAGATCTTCAGGTAGATACCGGGGATTTGAGGTTCCTGATATTATATGCTCGTTTCCAGGCAGGAGTTGGCTTTGATCTAATGCTCAAAGACTATGGCAATGCACGTTGTGTAAATACTGGTGATGAGGTAGGGATCAATGGATGGTATGCTACCGGACAAGCTTATGCATATTTACAAGGTGAACTTGGGATTAGGATTAAACTATTCTTTAAAAAGAAAAAAATACCAATTATCAAAGGTAGTGCTGCAATCCTGATGCAAGGTAAAGGACCTAACCCATATTGGTTTAAAGGATATGCCGGAGGAAAATACAGTTTGCTAGGAGGACTAATCAAAGGGAAATACAGGTTTAAGATTACTATTGGAGAAGAATGTGAACTTGATAATACATCTCCTATAGGAGGGCTTAAAATGATTACCGATCTAACCCCAAAAGATGGAGGAAATGATGTTGATGTATTTGCAGCACCTCAAGCAACCTTTGCCTTAAGAGTGAACCAGCCAATAGTTTTACCTGAAGACGATGGAGATAAGACCTATAAAATTATCCTAGAAAAATTCACACTTACAGATGAATCAGGAACTGAGATCGTAGGTAAACTAGAATGGGGACTTTATAATGATAGGGTAACCTTTATTTCAGATGATATTTTGCCACCTCAAACCAAATTAAAAGCTTCAGTACAGGTAAGTTTTCAAGAAAAAATAAATGGTGTATTCCAAACTATACTTGAAGATGGGAAAAAAGCTATCGAATCTGAAGAGAGAACTTTCGTTACAGGAACTGCACCCAATAATATTCCACTGTCTAATATTTCATATTCATACCCTGTGGTAGACCAACAATTGTTGTATTCTGGTGAATATGGTAATGGATATGTGCAGTTAAGAAGAGGGCAGGATTACCTTTTTGATGATAAACAATGGAAAAGTTCATTGCGATATGTAGATGAAAATGGCACTCAGGAAGAGTTTAATTTTACATATTCAAATGCTGATAATAAGATTACCTATAAGCTGCCCAAAGTAAGTAAAGACACCAAGTATCAAATGTCTATTGTTAGTACTTCTAGGGGAGCAAAAAATAATACTAATGATAAGGAAGTGACTCAGACAACCAATTTTGATGATCAAAACACATTGAGTATTACCAGTAACACTGCCCAAAATGTGTTTCAAGAGGGGGAAATAGATAGGTTAACCTATGATTTTAAAACCAGTACTTACAAAACTTTTAAAAACAAAGTAAATAGTATTGATATTAATAATAACAGTTATGAAAAAATAAACTCCCTGGTCATTAATCTTGTCTCCAGAATAGATACACATGAGGGGTTTGATTTGGTCGAGTTACAAGGAAATAAGTTTTCTCAAAATAAACCTCTTGTAGTTGTAGAATCGGATTTAAAAGACCCCTATTTTAATAGAGATATAAATCCAGTGTTATATCAAAAATACCCAGAGGGAAGTAAGTTTAGCTCTAGTGTTAAGAGGGATTATTCTATATATGGATATGTACCTAAAAAAGCAGTTCCGATAATAGGAAGTTATCTAACGAGTCTCGAAAATAATATAGATATAGACTCTAGGGCAACCAGTTTTCCATTTAGGTACAATTTGGCCCAGGTATACTATCAGGATTTTGAAAATATTCAGGATGCAGTAAGGTTATCTTATGTTAGAGGTTTAGGGACTACTCCTCAGGAGTTAAGCATTCTTTCTGAATACTTTAAGTTCATATCATATGGTAAATATACCATAAACCTACAATATACTTTGCCTGGAGGAATAAAAGGAACTTCTGCAACCTATAAATATACTAACCCTATTAAATAAGTTGATGATGCCGATAGTGAAAAGTGATATATGTATATATAGGAAATCGATCCGCCTGTTGTTTTTTATGGCTTTTTTGGTAAGTTTTTCTCAAGAAAACCAAAAAGATGAGGTAAAAATTGTAGCGAGAGCCAATACAGGTAAAATTCTACTTAGATGGGGGGTTACTACGTCATCAGCATGGCTTAAAGCTAATAGATATGGGTATGTTATAGAACGTTATACGATCTTAAAAAAAGGTCAATTAGTAAATCCACCAATAAAAAAAGTTATTACACCAAATCCATTGCTTCCCAGTCCTGTTGAAGATTGGGAAAAAATTTCCGAGACTAATGACTATGCTGCCATTCTTGCACAGGCTTTATACGGAGAAAGTTTTGAAGTAGAAGAAATGCAACAAGGCGGTTTAGCGTCGATTGTTAACAAATCTAGAGAAATCGAACAACGTTTTTCTTTTGGGCTATTTGCTGCTGATATGAGCTTTGAAGCCGCAAAACTAGCGGCATTGGGGTATGAAGACAAGGATATCGTTGCAGGAGAAGAATACCTGTATATAATACAAACAGCAGTTCCTGAATCACTTTTAAAAATAAAGGAAGGAAAAGTATCGGTAAAAACCTCAGGTATTGAGCCTTTACCTCCTCCTGTAGATTTAATTGCCGTACCCAGAGACAGAAGCATTATGCTTACTTGGGAGTACGATCTTTTCAGGTCTATCTATACATCATACTATATAGAACGATCAGAAGATGGTACAAATTTTAAAAGATTGGGAGGAGATACCCCTTTAGTAAATTTGAACGACTCTCCAGAGAATCCTGCAAAAAGGATGTTTTATATTGATACATTATCCCAAAACAATAAAAAATATTACTATAGGGTATTGGGGATATCTCCCTTTGGTGAACAAAGTGGCTCTTCAAAGGTAGTCGCTGCAGAAGGAGTAAAAGAGCTTACGGCAATTCCTTATATATCAAAGCATAAAATTGATGATTCTGGTAATATTATCATTTCATGGGATTTTAAAAAAGAAGCCGAAAATGAGATTAGTAGGTTCGAACTTAATTGGGCACCAAAAGAAAAAGGCCCCTATAAAGTTGTAAAATCTGATCTACCCCCTAACAGTCGAACTTCGGTATATACACAACCTGAAGAATCTAATTATTTTAGGGTAGTGGCAATAGGAAAAAATAACCAAAGTACGAGTTCATTAACCGCTTTTGTGCAAACTGTAGATTCACTTCCGCCAGCACCTCCTGTAGGTTTACAAGGAGTTATCGATACATTAGGAATCGTAAAATTAAATTGGACAGCGAATTTAGAAAATGATATGTTAGGGTATAGAGTCTTTAGGGGTAACCTTAAAAATGATGAACTATCGCAGATAACCATAGCCCCAATTGTTAACAATAGTTTTGTAGATACAGTTCAGGTAAAATCGTTGAATGACAAAGTTTTTTATCAGGTAGTAGCTGTAGATAAACGTTATAATATGTCGGGATACTCAGACCTTCTTGAGCTTAAAAAACCAAATGTAGTACCACCATCATCACCTGTATTTTCAGGATATAAGGTTAATAACAGTGCTATTTCCCTTACATGGATAAATAGCACTAGTGCTAACATTAAAAATCATCTACTGTATAGAAAAAATGTAGAAAAATCAGAATGGAAGTTACTTTTTAAAACTGATACCGTATCGACATATACAGATGCTCAAATTAATCCTGGAATCAAATATCGTTATGCGATATATGCAGAAAACGAAGCAGGAATTCAATCAGTTTCATCTACTCCAATTACTGTTACAAGTAGGATATCTGTCGATGAAGATTTTGTTAAGGGATTCACGGTGATACCGGATAGGACTAATAATAAAATCGTATTAAACTGGAGGAAAACGTCTGCTATGATTACAGAAATTTTAATTTATAAATCAAAGAAAGAAGAGAAACCTACACTATGGAAACAGCTACCGGGTTCAATTAATAAATTGGCCGATGAATCCGTTTCTCCAAATAATACGTATGTATATCAAATAAAAGCTATTTCCAATAAAGGAAATCACTCTAAATTGAAAAAAAAGGAAGTAAAGTTTTGAGAATATAAACCTTATTCTGCTATACAAAATTGTAACAATGAATGATGTAAAAAAGAATGAAACTATGACCAATGTATATAAAATGCCCCTAATTATTAACTATAAGAGTATCATGTCAATGTTAGTTTTTGTAATGATGTGTGCTGGTATATTTGCTCAGGCTGGTGATACTACAACAGAGAAAACAAAAATAGTAGTAGAGGAATTTATTCGTGGACTGGGATTTGATCCTCGTACAGATCAAATAAGTGTTTTTGCTGTGTACGAAGATCCTACTAAAGGATATGTTATACCTGACTTTGGAGGCAAGCCTGCAACAAATGGCCAACAGTTTATTTTTTGGAGTAAATTTTTCTATTATGACGTTTTTAAATATCCCTTTAATACAGCACCGAATAATCCGTTACAAAAAGATTATATATCGTTTGGCGATTTTAATGAGGGTGTTCAAAAGTCTATTGGTCATAATCAATCACTGGTGGCTCCTTTTGAACAATATTTGCAACGAGAATATTACTTTGAGCATAAAGTAAAAGAAATTCGTATTCATTTTAATTATAGAAGAAAAAAGAACAGTAGTGATAGACATGAGGAAGTATATTCTTTTCCTGTTGGTGGGGTAGATCCATGTCAACCACAAACGATCAATACGGGAGTTGTTAATGGCAGCTTTCCTGTAGGACGTGATATCAACCCCCAAAGTATTAATTTTAGGTTTAGAGTAATTCCTTTACCAGGTATAACAAGAGGAGGCTCTGGTGTTAATATTGCCGGTTTCAATGACCCAATGAGGGTCAATGCCACTGGTTCTAATCACCCCAATGCATACCATTGGAAATATAGAATAGAAGGAGAAGGAGGGTCAAACATACAGCCAATAGCAAACGCTTTCAGACAAGGAGATTTTGCTAATGGTAATCTTGGTTTTGTTAATAAAACCAATTATCAATGGATCGATATACCTGGTGCTCCAAATGGGCCAGCTTTTGATTTAAGACCAAGTGATTTTTTAGGAGGACCCGGTAATGAAGATGCCTTTTTGGATAAAACCATTATCATAGGAGCATTTGCAAGAAATGGATGTGATAGTCATACCGTACATCATAATTTTACATCATTTAGGATCGTTAGGTCAGCACCCTATTTTCAAATTGCAAGGAATACACCTGTAACTTGTAAAGGAGGTAGTGATGGTGAAGTAACCGTTAATTTTACTCCATTTAAGTCTGGTGATCAATTAAATTTCACACTACATAAAAAACTCACCAGTGGTATTTATGATACTGGTGTAGCGTATTCAAATATAACCCCTACAGGAACAGTATCCAGTATGACGTTTTCTAATCTCCCGGCAGGGGATTATAAATTCGATAACCTTATAGGAAAGTATATACGAGGTGGGGTTCTTCAGAATTTTTATACAGATGGAGAATTCCATACATTAGAATTTACCGTAAGCGAACCAGATGCAGTTGCTTTTGCAAGGGAACCAGCCGATGACAAAACAGATGTTTGGTGTTTTGATGGGGCTGATGGTGAGATTTTATTAACAGCTACAGGTGGTGTTGGTGGATATCAATATCTTTTAAGAAAAGAAGGAGACACTTTTGGAACCAATTGGATGTCATTTCCTTCGGCAACAACACATTCTATTACAGGATTAGGGGTTGATACGTATTATATAAAGTTGAGGGATAGAAATGGTTGTATTGCCGTAGATGCTTCAAATAATGATATGGTCAAGCAGGTAACTATAGATAAACCTGATACCCCAGTAGATGTAGATGTAGAACTTATTAACCAACCAAGAGCTTTTGGTTTTGAAGACGGAAGAATAAGTGCCAGAATTTTTAACGGAACTCCTTTTACAGATGGTACGTATACGTTTGTATGGAAAAATGAAAGAGGAGATGTACTCAGTACAACTATAAATACTGTGCTTTCAGGTGATCAGGGATATCAAACCATACTGCATTCAGTTGGGGCAGGAGTGTATACTCTAGATGTATTTGATGCTAATTTTAATCCGGCTACTGATAAAAAAGGATGTTTTGTAACCAATGTTCAGTTTAATTTACAGCAACCAGAACCGTTACAAGTTACCATAGAGGTTTTTAACCCTATTTCTTGTCATATCGAAAACGAATACAACGATGGGATTGATTTTATAAATCCTATTGGGATTGCAGATCAGTTTCAGGATGGAGCGTTAATAGCAACTGTAACAGGAGGGGTTCCTTTTGATGATACTACTCTTGCTAAAGCAGGAGAATGTAGAGAAAATTTTAGCTCATATTGTTATCGTTGGAAAAAAAATGTAGGAGGAGTTTGGCAAGACATTGCTGATAATGATGAGATTATTGAGGAATTGAGTGTAGGCACTTATGCATTAAATGTAGAAGACGCAAATGGAATTGTTTTAGGAACTTATGAAGCGTACACCGATATTGATGGCTCTAGAGAATATAGATTAATTCAGGCTGTTGATAATACAAAATATTTAGCACAACCTGATAAACTAGAAGTTTCCTTTCAAAATACAGAAGTAACTTGTGCTAGTGGTAGTAATGCAAAGGCAGAAGCTATCGTTACAGGAGGAACTGAGCCATACACCTATCAATGGAGTAATGGAGAGACGACATCGACAATAAGTAATCTTATAGCCGGTACATATCTTGTTTTTATATCTGATGCTAAAGGATGTCAGGTAGAAGGAAGAGTAAAGATTGAACAACCAAATGGACTTGAAGTGAATACGGTTTCGGTGATTTCACCCACATGTTTTGGCGGGAATGATGGAAGCATAAGTGTTGATATATCAGGAGGCAGCCCTCCTTATCGTTACCTCTGGAATACGGGAAACACATCGACCAGTATTAATGGAGTACCTTCTGGGGTGTATAGAATAGAAGTAACCGATAGTAAAGGGTGTAAAGCTGTTTATGAAGAAATATTAAAAGATCCAGATCCTATTGTTGTTCGCTTAGAAAATAAAAGAACTCTTTGTAAAGATCAATCCTTTAATCTTGATATTACAATTGATGATCCTGGAGCGACTTATTCATGGTCAGGTGATAATGGATTTACGAGTTCGGATAGTGAAGTAGAACTTAACCAATCAGGTAAATATATAGCTACTATTACAAATAGTATTGGATGTGTAGGAATCGGAGAAATACAAGTAGAAGCTTTAGACACTCCTATAGATTCAGATTTTTTGATTACTACTCAGGCATATACTAATCAGGAGGTTATACTGGTCAATATTAGTGAGCCAATTGGAGAAACAATAGAATGGACAATCCCTGAAGGAGTAGAAGTAGTTTCTGAAACAGAGGATCAAATAGTTCTCGTATTCGATGAAGAAGGATCGTATGATGTTACCCTGAGGTCAACTCAAGGAGACTGTTATCAGGATTTCACAAGAACTGTTTTAGTCCAACCAGCCATAGTAGGCCCAGCAGTTTCTAATTCTGAAAATGATTTTATAGAAGAGTTTATTGTATTTCCTAATCCTAACAACGGAAACTTTCAGACTAAGATTGGTCTGGCGGAAGAAGCTAATGTAACACTAAAGATCATAAGCCTGATGTCGGGAACAATAGTAGATGAGCGTGTCGAAAGTAGTAATATTGATTTTTTAATAGACTATTCTCTTTCTCTACCTTCTGGAGTGTATTTGATGCTATTGGAAACTCCTAGAGGTTCAGAAACCCGTAAGCTAGTGTTTGAATAAGACTTTCGTTTTTGTTGAAACCTTTTTTATACTATGAAAAAAATAATATATATCATATCAGTACTTTCTCTTTTTGGTTGTGCCAAAGAAGAGGCCATCCCTGTTATTGTTGATTTTGATTTTGAAGTTTTTAATAATGACTTTTCTATTCCTGTACAAGTTGTGTTTTTTAATAAAACAGAAGGAGGAGAGGAGTATGAATGGACTTTTGAAGGAGGGACGCCCTCTAGATCTGTTAACCGTAACCCCGGAGTCATACAGTATGATCAAAAAGGAGTATATACAATAGAACTTACCGCAACTAATGAAGATGGGTCCAGAGATACTAGAATAGAGGAGATACAAATAGATGATGCTGTAATTGTAGATTTTGAGATTAATAATAGTATAGATAATTTCTCTCCAGCTACATATACTTTACAAAATAAATCATTTGGAGCAGATACTTTTTTATGGAATTTTGAAGGAGGTACTCCTACAACATCTACAGACCAAAATCCGGAAGAAGTCATTTTCACAGAGCCTGGAGATCATATAGTTACATTACAAGTGAGTAATGGAAGAGAGACATATGAGCAGCAAAAAACAATTACTGTAGCTCCATTTTTGGTATCAGATTTTGATTTTGAAGTAGCTTTTGAAGATGATGATTTTCAAATCCCAGCACGTATACAATTTAAAAATAACTCGATTAGCGATACATCATATCAATGGAGTTTTGAGGGAGTTTCAACCTCTATGTCAACAGAAGAAAACCCAGAAGTGATATTTACCCAGGAAGGAGTTCAAACGATTAGTCTAACGGTTTCTAATGGAAAAGAAACAAAGACAGTTAGTAAACAAATCGAGTTTTTTAAAAACACCAACCTCAGAGAGCTAAAAGATGTTAGGTTTGGTATTAATACAGCTCATACTACTAATGCTGTAGGAAGTTTTTACAGTATTGAAGATCGAAAAATATATACAGCAGAGGAGATCACTGCTGATATCGAGAAACGTACTGACCTTGTCTTTTTTGGTTTGAGTGATATGTTTAACCGTAATAGGTTTGTGAGCCCTGATGCATTATCAGGAACCACATTTGATGAATTGATAAACCCTAAAAAAACCATTTTTATTAATTCTCAAGAACTATGTAGTTGCTCTGCTTCATTAACAGTGACAGAGTTTGATACTATGAATGATGATATACTACTTGAAAGTTTAATTATAGAAGAGACCCCGGGAGGGTTACAGGACTTTGATGATACAGTGGTCCCAAGAATTATTCTTTTTAAGACTCAAGAAGGTAAAAACGGAGCTATTAAAGTTAAAGATTTTGTTAGGGATGGACAAAATTCCTACATACTTACGGATATCAAAATCCAAAAAGAAAACAGATAAATGTGCCATGTCTTCAAAGACAAGAACAGTTTTTAGAAATTATATAATTATGCAAAAAAAATATAAATATTATCTTTTAGCGTTTACCCTATTTTTTATATCTATTGTAAGAGCACAAGTATTTCCGGTAAATATTACTCCGCAAGTAATACCACCTTATAGTTTACAATTGTCAGAATATAGAACTTCTACTTCAGAGAAATTATTGGTAAACCTATTGCTTACGGATATCACAAGATCTAACTTAGAAATTCGGTTAAAACTCTTTATAGAAAATAATGCAGGATTGTCTATACAGAGTACCGATGTGGTAATTGGGGCAACTCCTATTTTTTTAGATGGTGGAGTACCTTTGCGCTTAAGCAATATTGATCTTCAGTCTTATTTTGCTCTTCAAAACTTAACAGGAATAACTCCTCAAAAGTATGGCACAAGCCTACCAGAAGGTATGTATCGTTTTTGTTTTGAAGCTTATGAAGTTATATCTGGCAAACAAATTTCTCGTAAGAGTTGTGCGATGGCCTATTTGGTACTTAATGACCCTCCATTTTTAAATCTCCCTAATCAAGGCGAGCAAGTTGTTATGAGAGATCCACAAAACATTATATTTCAGTGGACTCCCAGACATCTTAATGCCACTAATGTAGAATATGAATTTACACTTACAGAACTTTGGGATAGCAAAATGGATCCTCAAGCTTTGTTTTTGGCAAGCCAACCGATATATCAAACTAATACTTTTGCAACTACTTTGCTATATGGCCCTTCTGAGACTGGATTGTTACCAAATAAAAGTTATGCATGGCGAGTGCGTGCCATGGTAAGAGATGGAATAAGTGAATCTTCTGTTTTTAAAAATGATGGATATAGTGAAGTTTATAATTTCACGTATTCTGGAGATTGTGCTGAGCCAGCATATATACTAGCAGAAGCAAAAAATACAACTTCAGAAAAAATCTATTGGCAGGGAGTAAATCACTTAAAATACAATGTGCAATATCGTAAAAAAGATGTTGAAAATGCAATATGGTTTGAGGGAAATGCTGTAAATCAAAACATAAGCATATATAACCTCGAGCCCGGTACTACATACGAGTTTAGAGTTGGTGGGCAATGTATGGAAAATGGAGCATATACCTATTCTCAAATTTATGAATTTACAACAACAATTGCCTCTAATGATGCTATTACATATAATTGTGGTATTACTCCAGAAATTGAAATCACCAATCAGGATAAGTTACAGGCATTAATAAAAGAAGATGTATTTACCGCAGGAGATTTTCCGGTAGTTGTAGAAGAGATAAGACAGAGTGGAGGAACATTTTCTGGAGAGGGATATATCATTGTTCCTTACCTCTCTAATCTAAGTGTTAAAGTAAAGTTTGATGATATTGGTATAAATACAGATTATCAATTAATAGAAGGTATTGTAGAAACTGTTTATGATGAGAATAGTGGAGGTATTGTTACTATAGATGATATTTTAAATGACGATAAGGGTGATAATGATACAGCAAGTAATGATGATTCTGGTGAATATGATCCCGAAGACCCGTATTCGATTCCAAATAATAATAATGAGCCTGTTAATGAAATAGAACCCACCGTTGTAGTTGATAGCCCGGTTACAGGCAATGATAATAATAATACCCCTGTAGTTGATAATGGAACTAATACTCTTCCTATAGATAATCCTACGAATATTGATGATGATCCTGATTTAGATAATGATGATGTGACAGTTAATAACCCCGAAGAAAACAACACTACTACAGGAGGAAGTCCTGGAGGAGATGATACTAATATTTCGGATGATAATATCAATGCAAAAATCTTATTTGAATCAGATAATACATTGTATAGTGATGGAGAAACTATTGATATTCAATTCAATTATGAAGAATTACCAGTTGTATTTCAATTAGAGAACTACCCCGAGGAAACAAAAGAATTTAAATGGCAAATTTTTGAAGGAAAAGAAGATCAAACGGTTAATTTTATTATAGGACAAGGTATTAATGCAGATCAGGATACATTTAGTTTAGATCTCAAAAAAAGGAGTGGGTCAATGAGATTGAGAATTACCTATGACGATAAACAAATAGAAGTTAATCTAAATATAACTAAGAAAAGCTTTGATTTTGTAGAGTTAACTGCTACTCATAATGAGAAGAGAACGGCAAAATCTGGTGAAACCCTCTATGTTGTTAATGATTGGAGTATTCTTAAAGGTCTTGGGAATAAAGAAATTAAGTATGAAGCTGATCTTGATCCAGACCCCAAATCAAACGAATATTATAATGATATTACTTGGTCTTTTGATGAACAAAATTTATTTAAGGATAGAAAAAGTATTACTAGAAAATTGAAATTTAACGAATCTTTAAAAGAAATAAACGGTGATATGGTTTCTGAACCGGTAATGACTACCGTTAGTGCAGGGTATCCTGAAAATACAGAAAAGAGTGTTGAAGTACGATGGATTCGAGAAAATAGAATTCGTAGAGATTGGACAAAAAAGTTTAAACCCGTGTTAAGCTCATTCGACAAGTTTAATAAGTTATCCGAGATATTAAAAAATAAAGGTTTTCCATGTGAGCTATCATTTTTTGAAAACTATAAAGATTTGATAAAAAAGAGCGAGCTTAAGTTTATTGGAGAAACTTATAAAGAGGAAAGTAAAGAAAGTAGATTTTATAATGATGTTTGGCAGTTTAGGATAATGGCAAGTGGTTTTGATGTGGTAAAACTTGCATGTGGCCCTAAATTTAAGGTGCCAATTCCATTTATTCCTGATCCTGAGGTTGAATTTAAGTTTGAAATTAAGGCTGGTTTGCGAGGAACTGTAGACATCAAATATGAGAAAGAAGCCGAGACAGGAGTTAAATACTTTAATAATAGTTCAGTTTCAGGAGGCGGATATATTAACCCAGCTATTAAATTGAAAACTAAAGTATTGTCAAAAGAAGTATCAGCAAATATAGATGCTAATTCTGGGATAAGATTTATATATCCATATAAAGGAGATCCTAATGTATTGGCTTTAACTGCTTATATTTCAGATATTTATGGGTATGTTGCTTTAGATGGCGATGGTGCAACTTCAGGTTCATCATATAGACATCATCTATTTCAATTAGATGTACAATCAGAATTTGAAATTTATAAATTTAATATTAAAGAACTTTTTGAAGAAGAAGGTATAAACTAAATGGTGAGTATTATGAAAAATGGATGGATTATAATTTTGTTTTTTCTATCACAAAGCATGTTTGGACAAGAAAAGTATATGGCAAGCATTCCTACACTTGGTTTTTCGGTTACAAATAATGTTTTCTATTATACAAAATACCCAGAAGGCTTTAAAGTTTATGCAGATTGTAATTCTGTCGAAACATGTAAAAATAAATACCCTGAAAGTACACTACAATCTATTTTATCAAGTAAAAATTATGAATGGAATCAAAATAATTATGAGTATAAAATAAAAAATGATTCTGGCGAGTATGAGAAAAAAAATAAACACGGTAAAGAAGAATTATATGCAGAACTATTAAACAAGGTTACTTTTAAGGCAAACGGTCATGAGTTTGCAATTATAAAGTATCATTTTAAAACAAATAATAAAAAAACTCCTGCATGTATTACATTAAAAAAAAAGAACGATCAGTGGTTTGTTTATGTAGCTACAAGAACCATGGCTAAGGTATATATGATGTTTAATTACCTGTCTTCTGATTCTATAGATGCAATTTTCATGAATAAAAAAACAAATATGAAGTCACTAGACAGCCAAATAGCAGAAATGTATGCATCAGGGATATTAGATTTCTCCAAAGCGATACATTCTGAAAATTCTGGAATGACTCAAGAAGAATTAAAAAAAGTTTTAGATCCATTAATGATTCAACAATATTTTGGTATGAATTAATAAAAGTAAACACATTAAATAATTAAATACATGAAATATATAATCCCCCTATTTATTACATTTCATATGTTTTCTCAAGGAACAGATTACAGTCAGTTTGATAAAGGAACACTTATTAAAGTTGACTATCTAAAAGAAATATATGATCAGGTAATGTATACTTATAAAGATAGTATATATACCAATGCTAAATCAGATGATAAGTTTATGTCAATCATTGGTGTTTTGGGTATTGACAAAGACAAGGTAAAACCAGTTTTTAAATATGTTTTTTATAGTAGTAATAAACAATATTCCATTTTTAAATATAAAACAGTAGGAGATGAATTAGAAACAAAAATAATTACAAAGCTACTCGTTTTTGAAAAGGGTATATTCAAGATAGTAGATACCCCTACCAAGAATGTAAAACTCCTTTACGAAATTTTTAAAATGATCAATCTTGACTTTTATAAAGCTATTAAAAGTGAATCTAATGATCCTGAGTATTCAGAAATAAACAAACTTAAACCGTTATTAAAAGATGATAACCAAATCATAGATACTGAAAAATTATTAGAAATAATAAATAATAATAGTGATGGTTTGGGTAAATATTTAGATGATAGTTTATAATAGATACGAAGATATTATCTACATTTTCTTGTTGAAGAATATTCTTTCTTTTATCGTTAATGAGATATAAAAAACACATCGGGGATGCGTTTTTAGCACCACTTTGTGTGATTACTACTATTCATTAGATACATCTAACCTTATAATTATTGATTATTAGAGTTTCTGCAATCAATCAGATAAACAATAGAATGAAAATCAAATATAGAAATCAGAAAAGGAGAGAACCATTTTTTTGTTTTTCTCGTACATACCTATAGAAGTATATGATTAAAACAGATGAAAAATTATTTTGATTTTTAATACGTGAATACTAATAGCCCCATCAATGTAAAACAGATATATAAATTACTGGCAATACTAGTATTGCCTATGCTATCGATGAGTCAAACAATTGATTATGATAATATAAAAAACAGTAATCCTTTTAAAATCACTGGGCGTATTTCTGCCAATGGAGTGTATTATGAATCCAATAAGAATATGAATCGAGAACAGTTTACTTATTTTTTGCAAGGAGCCCTTACTATAAATATTTATAGCTTTTCAATCCCTGTTTCTTATAGTTTTTCTAATCAAGGAGAGAATTTAGGATACCAGTTACCTTTTGATTTTAACCGCATAAGCTTGCATCCAAAATATAAATGGGCAACTGGGCATATAGGAAATGTAAACATGAGTTTTTCTCCTTTTACCTTAAATGGGCATCAGTTTATGGGGGGAGGAATTGATCTTACGCCATCTGGTTCGCTAAAAATAAGTGCTATGGCAGGTAGATTGCTTAAAGCAGTAAATGATGATGGTGATCCAAGAACAGTCCCTTCTTATAATCGTATGGGATATGGTATAAAAACCGGTTTTGAAAAAGAAAAATATAAAATAGCAGTGATTGGTTTTTATGCCAAAGATGATGAAAATTCTATTGATTCTGTTCCCGAAGAAAAACAAGTATTACCTCAGGAAAACCTGGTAGTAAGTATAGAAGCCGAAGTTAAGTTAGGAAATAATTTTACTATCCAGGGAGAATACGCAACCTCTGCCATCACCAAAGACCTTAGGGCAGAAGAAATAGAAAATAATGGATCTTCTCCAATAGGAATACTTTTTAATAATCGCGCATCTACAGAATATTATAAAGCTATTAGTACCCGGTTGGGATATGTAGTAGGAAAAATAAACTTTGGATTGGGGTATGAGCGTATAGATCCGGGATATGAAACTCTGGGGGCCTATTATTTTAATAATGATTTTGAGAATATAACCTTAGATATATCCAATACGTTTTTTGGTGATCGATTAGCATTAGCATTTAATATAGGTTATCAAAGAGATGATTTAAACAGTTTAAAGAACAGTAATACAAATCGTACTGTAGGATCATTAAATGCAAATTTTAATCTATCTGATAGATTTAATGTTTCGGGGTCATACTCTAATTTTAGTACGTTTACCAATATCAAACCAAACCAATTTGATGATATTAATGATGGAGATCTTCTAGACGAACAGGTTGAAGAGTTAGATTATAAACAATTATCACAAACAGCCACTTTAGGAATAAATTATATGCTTTCTGGTAAAAAATCAGCACGGCAAAATCTAACCATGAACTATACATTAAATGATGTCTCTAATGAACAGGGTGGGGTAGTAAGACTAGGTGATGCTTCTACTTTTCATAATTTAAATTTAGGACATACCATAGGTTTTTCTGAAAGAAACCTGAGTGTTACAACTTCTCTTAATGGAACCTATAATACTATCGGGAGAGAAGATGCCACTACCTGGGGGCCTAACATGAGTGTAATCAAAAAGTATTTTAAAAAGACGCTACAAACAAGACTTTCTGCTGGATATAATACCACTAACAATAGTACTTCGAAAACCAATATAATAAATCTTAGAGGAGGAATAACGTATGTACTTAAGGAGAAACATAATTTTAATCTTAATCTCATACAATTATTTAGAAATGGTAGTAGTAATGGTAACCTAAGCGAGTTTACAGCGACTTTTGGATACAACTATACTTTTGGGCTTAAAAAACCTAAAATTAACTTCAACTTAAAACCTAAAAAACCAAAAGAACAGAACGATACAATCAATATACAATATAGAAAGTATCGTTATGAAGGTCTACCTAAGGATATTACACCACAATTACTAGCACTTCCAGAAAAAGAAGGTTTTGCAAATCTTATTGAAGATAAAAAAGGAAAGTTGGTAATATTGGGAGAACAGCTAGTAGAAACACAAGATAAGGATAAAAAAGTATACAAAGAGATAGGAGTAAATTATCTTAAAGCAATGAACCTATATTTTGATTTTATAGAATTCTATAATGAAAAAATCTATGAATCCTATTTAAAATTGGTTCGCGAGGCTCAGGATGTTGATCGTGAAATACGTGATGAATATACAATCTTAACCGGTAAAATAAATAGTGCAAAAGAAAAAGACCCAGAAGATTTAAAACGACAAAATGTACTAGAGAAAAGATATGAATCTCATACCGAACTGTTACAATCTTTATTACAATGGAATTTAAAACCTGAAGATATAGAAAATTCAGATGGAGATATTATGATACTCAAAAAACGTAATGCAGTAAACGTATTCTCTATGTATCAAAATAAAAAATCAGACGAACAAATAGTTAATTTCATTGAAATTAGACTGGCAGATTTGTTTCACAAATTACTCGAAGAATAAGAATAAAAAACAACCATCATTAACCTGGGTTATTCTTATTTAAATAACCTAAAAAACTTCACTAAACTAATTTAGTGTTAGTGGTTCTTAAAACTCAAACGAATCATGATAAAAGACAAATTAGATCATAAAATAATCAAATTACTTAAAGGTAATTCGAGGTTTTCTTATGCTCAGATTGGGCGAGAAATAGGGCTCTCATCATCTGCAGTAGGAGAGAGAATTCAGAGGTTAGAAGAAACAGACGTAATCGAATTTTACACCACAGTAATAAACTACGAAAAACTCGGATACACTTTATCTACTTATATTTCTATGCGTTTTAAAACTGCTGATAAGTTTTTTCACTTCGTGAAGTTAATAGGGGATTTTTCAGAAATACTAGAGTGTAGCAGAGTCACTGGAGATACTTCTCTTATTATGAAAGTAATTGTCTATGATCATCATCATCTAGAAGATTTTATTGACACCATATCCCAATATGGAATACCTTCAACTTCTCTTATTTTGTCTGATATTGTAAAAGAAGGGATTGTTATAAAAAAAAATATTGGAAAGCATCACATATAAATTGTTTTTAGATAGTATAAATGATATCATTCTGAAGTAAATTAAACTTTTTCAATAACCTCATTGAAAAAGTTTAATTTTTTTTTTAAGAAATAAAATTCATCTTAATTTCTCATACTCTAAGTTGTTATAGCCTTGACATAAATTCTTGCAGTTTTACTGTAGCTAGTTTAGCATTCGTGGATAAGTGAGTTACAATTGCTTGTTTTTCATTGTCATCTACAATTTTTCCTGTAATGGTTGTTTATGCAATAGTAGTAATACCACTTAATATTAGCATTATAACAAATGTGATCGTTTTCATGTTTAAGAGTTTTAATATTTATTATGTTTTTAATAAGGAGTGGTATGAAGATATTTTAGATAATACCTTTTAATTCATAAAAAAACTATGTAATATGAATACCCATAATTTAAACTTAGGTTAGTGCCGAATGACCTTTCAAAAATACATAGCGAATATAATTACAACTTAGTGATAGGTGACATATTAATACTGCGAAAAAATAACCATTGACCAATGAATTAACCTTTTTTTAAATGCTAAACAATCAAATCAAGTTTTAAAAGAAAAGACTAGTCAATTATGTACCCTATGTATAGGATATTAGATATATTTTTATGATTTTGGTTATAAATATAGATTACTTTTCTATTATATATTGAAACTATAACTAATTTAAATGAAAACATTCTATAACAAAATAATCATTGTACTATTTTTCCTTACCGGTCAATGGTTACTTGCACAATATGAAATATCAGGAAAACTATCGAATTATGATAGCTTATGGACTAATGAAATCTATTTATCCTATTTTGCTCCCGATGGTTATGGTTATAACATGATGTCTGAAGATCAAATTATTAATTCGGACATTTTAGATGAGCAAGGAAATTTTAAGATCAAGGGAAATAGTTTACCAGATCATAACAGTATTGTTCGGTTGCATTTAGGAAGTGAAAAATCGAAGTATACCTTATCCATGAGACCTATAAATCATATACATATGATTCTTAATAATCAATCAAAGATATATGTTGAAGCTCGAGATTTTAGTAGTGCCCCCTTAAAATATAATGTTTCTGGAGATTTTTCTGATCAAAATGAAAAAATAAAAGAATTAGAAGTGTTACTTTCTAACATTAATACCTTAAGAAATGAAAATTATTCAAAAACAGGATATGGTAAAGAATTACTATCGTTTAAAAGAAACCAGGACATTAGAAATTTTTGTTTATCCAATAACTATCCTTTGGTTGATTTTCTGGCGATGGAAAACACAAATTTGGAGAAAGAGTATTTGAAGAACCCTGTTTTTTATGAAAGTCTTCTTCAAAAAATGAAACAAAGTAAAGAGGGACCATCACCATATATTAATTCTTTTGAGGAAGAACTCGCTATTATTAAATTGAAGAATAACATGCAAAAAACGAATCCAGAGGTTATACATTACATGATCATTACTGGTATTCTTGCAATCATTGTTGTAGCTCTTATTGGGTATATATTGTATTTGAAAAAAAGTTCTATAGCAATAAAAGTTAATAGTTATAAAGAAAGAAGAGGAGTGGCCAATTCTAAAATATTAATTGAACAATTAAATAAACGGGAAAAACAAATATTAGAACTTATCATAAAGGAATACCAAAATAAAGAAATAGCTACAGAATTACATTTAGAAATTTCTACCATAAAAACACACCTTTCTAAAATGTATCAAAAATTAAAGGTAAAAGACAGAACTCATGCCAAAAAAAGATTTGGACATATTTTAAAATAGGACTAATAGCTCTATTTTCATACGGGACTACATCTGTTTTCATACTTCTCAAAGACATCTTAATACCATGCTAGGCTTAGTTTTGTTATCTGAAACTTAAATAATAATTCTAAATGAGAAAAATAGTATTGAGCTCTGTCATCATAGTAAGCCTTATCATTGTTAGCTGTTCAGATAAAAAGAATACAGCTTTACAGGCTATCCAGGAAGAAAATAAAATGCCTAAAGCTATTGAGTTTACTTTAGAAGGAATCTATAACAAATCAGATCACAAAATTCCTAACTTGAAGTCTCTAGAAGGCAAAATTGTGATTCTCGATTTTTGGGCGATATGGTGTGGTCCCTGTGTAGCTGCATTTCCTAGATATAATAAACTAAGTGCCAAGTATAAGGATAAAGGAGTACAGTTTATAGGAATTACAGATGACCCAAAAGAGAAGTTGAGTAATTTTTTTGAAAAAGTTGAGATTGATTTTTGGGTAGGTAGAGATGACGATAAACAAGATTTTAAAAATTACGAAATTATTTTTCGACCTACAATGATTATTATTAATAGAGACGGAAAAATAGCGTATAGAGGTTCTTCGGTTACTGAGGCTATGATTGAAGAAGTGTTGGCAACTAATACCATAGCAACCCCAGAAAAAGACGAGTGTTTAAGAGAATTTAAATATGGTGGTTTTTATCCAGGAGCCGACCCTATGTATACTGGAGTTTTTGATTTTATGAATACTAAAGAAAATGACATAAAAGTACCCAAATCAATAACTCAATATATTATTCGCCCTTCTCTTAATAAAAAAAGTATTGGTTATGCCTATGGGGTCAATAAAAGTGGCTATGTAGGAATTACTTATGATGGACATAAATTGATAAATTTATTTCAGTATATGAATAATCTATCTTCTCCTATTTGGGTAAAGAATAAAACGACCGATACCATTAGTTATGATATCATATATTATAAAAAATCAGAAAAGAATTTAACCAGGGAAGAGAATCTAAAAGAAGCCTATAAAAAAATTGAAAAAGATTTGTTAGATGGATTGTCTATGGAGCTTAAAACTGTTAAAAGTATACAGGAAGTAAATAAGTTGATCATTGAAAAAAAGAATGATGATATAATAAAACCAGAGGATATAGAAGATGGAGCTCAAAAAGCGTATACGCCAATGAGATATATCGTGACTCAATTAGAAAATAAAACCGGGGAGTATTTTATTATCGATACATCTTTACAAGATATGTTAGTATATAATAAAGGTATGAACTATAAAACATTAAAAACTGCCGAGGTATCAGATATTCTTGATTTTTTAAGCAAAAAAGGAATTAATACGATCAAGAAAAAAGAAAGCATTGAGACTTTTGAGATTACTAATAAATAAGATACTATGGTACGATTACATCACATGATGTAATCGTAATGTATTGCAATAAAAAAACTGATATAAACTGATGAAAGTTTATATCAGTTTATATGTAAAAAACAGCATACTGTTAATACTATAAATTAACAATAGAATTTGCAGTATAACCAATCACAACAAACATAGCGAGAAGGACAATTACCATTATTGTCACAAAACATTGGACCACCTCCTTTAATGTATTGTTGTTGGTGTTTACTTAATTGATTACCTAAGTTTAATAATTTTGATTTCATAATAAAAGTTTTAAAAGATTATTTTCTCTACTAAAGTTAACATGAAAGAATGTTTTTTATAAGTATAATATCCCGAAATAAAAGGGTTTATTGTGTAGATTAAATGTTTTTTTGTTAATAAACAAGGTTTTGAAGTAGTGCAGAAAAAATTTAGGAAATTAGGTGTGTATTCTAATTATTTATGATAGACTTTGGAGGAAAAGATAGTGGTTATAACTCATCATCGGTATAAAGAAATTGATTCAAGAAAAAATCAAAAAAGATATTTCCAGAATCAAAGGAAGGTCCCTCGTTTATAATTGCATCAACATTTTTATGGTTTTTTTCCAAAAACTTCCTGTCTTTTAGAAAATAATCGTTGCCGGATTCTCTGTTAAACTCAGGGTGAAATTGGATTCCGAGAAGCTTTCGTTCATAGTTGATATAGGCTTGGATTTTGGTATGCGTATTGGTAGCAAGAATTTCTGAACCTTTTGGCAATTCTACAACTTCATCAAAATGATGCTGCCATACAGTTTCTTGTTTCCTAACATTAAATAGATCTGTTGCGGTATCGGTAAAAGAAACTTGTTCCCATCCAACCTCAAAACCATTGGGAGAAGAGCGCACAACATGATCTCCTACTAATGCCTTGCATATGAGTTGATGCCCATAACAAATCCCCATTTGCCAAACCCCTTTTGCATTTATTTTTTGAATATAATCTATTGCTTTTTTTGTAAATGGAGCCGTTTCTGTAATAGATAGTGCAGATCCTGTATGAATCACGTGTGTGAATGCTGTTTTGATTAAATCATCAGGAAAAGATGCTTCTGTATCAATATATAATGAGGAAACTTCAATAGCTGTGGGTAAGCATTGTTTGATTACAGGTATTTCACTTTGATCAACAGAATAATCTAAGATCAATACTTTTTTTTGTTTCATAGTTTTCTATTTATAATTAGGATTGAACCAAGCCATGTGTAGTGGAGTTTCAAATTTTGAGTTCGAAATAAATATTTTATCCTTTTGTCTTCCTTCATTAATAAAACCAAGACTTTTATAAAATCTTACATTTCGATCATTGTGTTCTCTGGTATATAATTCGACCCGAAAGATATGAGTTAGGTCTGTTTTTACATCCTCTAAAAATTGTTCAAATAATTTTCGTCCAATTCCTTTTCCCTGATGATTTGGGTCAACTACTATGGTTACATCTGTTAATATGTGCTGAAAAGCATAAATACTAGGCGTATATGCATGAATTTCGCCAACAATCTTGTGATGCATAAGCGCAATTAAAATATGCCCATTGTTGATAGAATTTTCTAAAAACTGAGAAATATACTCTAGATTAATTTCATTTGTATTACGAATAATCCCATCATCAACCTCTGCTGTTTTTTTGTAGAGCTGTAACAGCTCGTCTTTGTTTTTTAATTCAGCTTTTTTTATATGTAGATTCATTCTCTAGATGGTATTATATGTTATGGAGTACTTTATACTTGTTATAAGAAAGGGAGATTACAAAAATAATATTTTGATTTAGAATATAGTGCAATTACTTCTAAATACGAAGCTCTAAAAACATGGTTATAAATCAATGGATTAAAGTTTTTTGTGTTAATAAACGCGGGTTTTGAAGGAAGTCGAAAAAACAAGTAAAGAAACCTCACAAATCCTTAAGACCTGTGAGGATATCATCAATCTCATTTAGTTAAGCTTATAATTGTTAGCCTGAGCCCTTCGATAGAAACTTAGGATAAACCTGTCGAAGACATTTGAAAAAGCATTTCAACAAGCCTGTCCTTGTCCTGAGTCTATCGAAGGGCTCAATGTGATATGAAATTTTAAACCTTATCCTTAACTAAACAAAAAATTAGGGAATCCTATAGAATACTATAAAGATTCACGTGCTTAATTGATTAATTGTGACCAGGGCCACCTGTATCGCAAGATTGAGTTATAGGTATACTGCGAATTTGTACATCGTTTGGATTATTATTATTAACACCTCGTACTTCTAATCTTGCTGATCTTGCTCCTTCTCTAGCGCAATTCCTCCAAGGATTGATAAGTACTCTTAAACTTCCAAATTTGGAGTGAACTTCATCGTTTGTGAATGCCCATGGAGATACATTTCTTTTAAATATAATTTTAGAGGTCCATGTATAACCTATAGACGTAATAAGAACTCGATGACCAGGTACTAATCCCCCACTACCTGCCTCTATAGTAGGGCAATCTGGAGATACACTAAATTGTGGTGGAGGTAATTGCGTTATATGAATTAACTTACTATGAAGTAACTCGCTACTGGCACCGAGATATTGAGCTATAAGAGTTATCTTCCGTGGTAGATTTGATCCACTATACCTAGCTATCCTTAGAGTAAAAGATTTTTTGTTACTTTGTGTTTGAAAGCCTTCTGCCCATGGAGCAACAGGATCATTTACAATTCTAAGAGACTCGAAATTAGGATCTCTACTTTCCCCAGTAAATACCTTAAAATCTCGTAATGAGCCAAATACAAGAGATAACTCTGTTTCTTCTTTTACTACGATTTCATCTGTTTTTAATTCATAGGTAAATGCAGCCTTAGCATCTACTGTTGTGGTTTGTTCTAATTCTATGGTTTCTGTTTCTATAGTATCATCTTTACTACAAGAAACCATAAAAAATAATACTAGTACCCCTATATAGAGGTGTAATACATTCATTTTTTTCATTTGATTTGTGTTTATGTTTATAAATATGTGTAGAAAATAAAAAAGCTTTATTCTCTATACTAAACTAGTCAAAGAGTGTACTTACTTCTAAATAAGAAACTCTGAAAACAGGGGCGTAAACCAATGAATTAAAGTTTTTTTGTGTTAATAAACAAGGGGTTTGAAGGGAGTCGAAAAAACTAGTAAAGAAACCTCACAAATCCTTAAGACCTGTGAGGATATCATCAATCTCATTTAGTTAAGCTTATAATTGTTAGCCTGAGCCCTTCGATAGAAACTTAGGATAAACCTGTCGAAGACATTTGAAAAAGCATTTCAACAAGCCTGTCCTTGTCCTGAGTCTATCGAAGGGCTCAATGTGACATGGAATTTTAAAATCGTATCCTTAACTAAACAAAAAATTGGAGTATCCTATAGAATACTATAAAGAATGATGTGTTTCATTGATTAATTGTGACCAGGGCCACCTATATCGCAAGATTGGGTTATAGGTACACTACGAATTTGTACATCGTTTGGGTCATAGTTAGAAGTAAATGTTAATTTTAACGTTGCTGATCTTGGTCCGGCAGTGCCACAATTTCTCCAAGGATTAATAGATACTTTTAAACCACCAAGCCTGGAGTGATTTTCATCTTTTGAGAATGCCCATGGAAACACATGTCTATCAAATATCATTTTGGAGGTCCAAGTATAACCTGAAGATATAATAGAAACATGATGGCCAGACAGCAATCCTCCACTGCCCGCTTCAATAGTAGGGCACGCTGGATCTACAACAATTAAGGGTTTTCCATATAGTTCTCGTAAAGCTATCTTATCTAGATCACTAAAAAATCTAGTATCACTTTCATCAACTGAGCAGCTTAAAAAAATAGAATTTAAGTCGACATTGTCAAAACCAGAAGTTCCTGGGATTATATTGGCTCCCAAGGGTAATGCCGTTTCTCCATTATCTTTGGGGCATGAGATTGAACTATCAAACCAATCGGTATGTCTTATACCTATTGTATGACCTATTTCATGCATAATGATCTTAGCCGTAAACAAAACGCTTGTTTGAGAAAGATCTGGGTTTAAATTTATATTATCAGCTGGCTTTCCGTTAACAGGAGTTGGGTTAGTTACAAATGCTCTAGTATCAGTGTTACGAAGATTCGTGTTAACAAACACCTTTATATCTTCAGTAGCAGTATCTATGTCGGACCCAGATCTAATTGTAAATGATAAAGAAAGATTAAGTTTATTATATTCACCTACTGCAATATTTAGGGCAACTCTCATATCTTGATCTAGAGAACGATCATCGTTCGGGGCATCCATAGCAAAAATTGTAATCCTTCTAGGTGCCTTAACTAGTCTGTTTGTTGAAAATTGTTTTGTGTTAAGGTTGGAAGCCTGATTGCCCAAGAGGATTTTTAAACCCTCAATTGAGAACGCTAAATCATTCTGCAAAAAATACAATTTTTCTGTCTCTCGAGTAATGGGATTGGCAATAGTTGTAATAGAAAGATCACGAGCATCATAGCCCAATTGTGTAAATTTTTGCTTCGTATCTGCCAGAGGGTCAACCATAGTTTCTTCTAGCTCTGTCTCTGTAGTTTCTGTAACCTCATCTTTGGTACAAGAAACCATAAAAAATAATACGAGTACCCCTATATAGAGGTGTAATACATTCGTGTTTTTCATTTGATCTGTGTTTGTGTTAATAAATATGTGTAGAAAATAAAAAAGCTTTATTCTCTATACTAAACTAGTCAAAGAGTGTACTTACTTCTAAATAGGAAGCTCTAAAAACATGGCTATAAACCAATGAATTAAAGTTTTTTTTGTTAATAAACCGAGAATTTGAATAATTTAATAAAAGGCACATAAAATATCCTGTCCAAATCGTAGAAAGCTATTAAATAGCTATAAATTGTTTTGGTTTTTTATTTGAGAAAATATTTAGGTTTTTTGTGATAACTATTTCAAATACATCATTAAACTTAGAGCATGTTTTAATTATAAATAGATGGCATATATGAAAAAATGAAGTTTAAACAAATAATCATTTTAATGGTGTCTTTTTTGTAGTATTGTCTTCTTGTTCTTGTAGATCAATTAACCTTATTATTTCTAGTGCTCTTTTTTCATCGATAAAAACTCCAGGGTGTGATTCAGGATAGTGACTAGTGGTACCATAAAATTGATGCCATTTACCTGCACGATACTCTTCTTTTTTCCATGAATCGGTTATAATTACTCTAATCAATGAATACTTTTTTTTACCATCAACAAAGTATTCTTCTAAATGATAAAAAAGTATTTCTAATTTGTTAATTCCCTCTTTCATCGCAAATAATAGTTTTATCTGTAGTATTCTAAATAAGTTTTTGAAAGCTTTTGATCACATCATGAAAATAATAAAAGTGTATTTATACAATAAATTTATGATTATATTATAAGTTTTAAAAGGGGTAAATCACTGAAAAATAGATTTTTAACCGCTGAATTAAGTTTTTTAAGGTGTTTTTTCAAGGATTTTTAAGGCGATTGATAAATAGCAACAATATTCCTTATACCTGGCTTGTTGTATTTAAGCTTTATTTTTGGCAATATAGGTTTTGAATAATAAGGAAGAATGTATTTTGTGGGTTCAGAGAATTTTACACCTTCAAGTAATTAAAATTCTGTTTCTAATTTTAGCTCCTAACATTTCATTTTTTATTGTAAAGTTGTTTTTGCTTTTGATGATCAATTAATATCATTATTTCTACTGCTTCTTTTTCGTTGATAAATATGCCGGGACATTGATTGCGATAATAGCTTTTAAAATATTGAATTGGATACCATCTACCGTTATGATACTTTTCTCTTTTCCAATTGTCAAATACTTTAACTCTGATTAGAGAATACTCTTTTTTGTTATCTTCTATGTATTCTTCTAAATGGTAAAAAAGTATTTCTGACTTGTTAATTTTTTCTTTTGCCTTTACAAAACAATTTTCTAGATCTGTCATTAATGTTCTAAGTTGGTTATAATAATTTCGAATCACATCATGAAAATAATGAGATGTGTTTTCTGTTGTAAATTTATGGTTATGTTTTGAAAATAATGAAGAGTAGTTTCCTGAAAAACAGCAATTTTTCAGGAAAATCAAGCTTTTTTGAAATGGTTTTTGCTTGGACTGGTAAAGTAGTTACAGAAAGGTTATTTCACGAAGTTGATTTTATATTTTTAGTAAAAATTAAGGCTATAATGACATAAATAATAGTGATTTGAAAAACAATGTATGTGTCTATATAATCTCTTGTGTTACGCTATCTGTTTTCATAGTATAATATAATATTTTCTTAGATTTTTTTGAGAAGAATATTACTTTGTTAGTTAAGATTACTTTTCTCTTAAACCACTTCAATAATGATTTGTATAAAATAATAGACCATTAAGAGAAACTCATGCATTGTAAATGATTTCTCTTAATGGGAACTATTCTACATTAAAAGGCACATATGCCCCAGTGAAGATGACATTTTCCTGAGCAGCAATCACTATGCCTATCACAAGGTATAATCTGTGGTATGCAATCAAATGATAAAGATCCGGCATTAACAGATTTTTGCTCTTCTTTTTTTAAAACTTTAATTTTTTCTACGTTTAAAATGTTGTTAATCATTGTATGAATATTTGAAGGTTAATTTATTATTCTTTTCAACTACCAGTAGACATAAGAATAGTAGCTAATAGTTAGATGGATACTGGTTTAGTTCTATAAGTTCACTAACTAAAAAGCACATAAACCTTTAAATATACCAGTTGTATTACAGGTAGTACAGCAATCTTCATTGCTTCGGCATGGGCGAATTTCGGGCAAACAATCAGAAGCAAAAGATCCGGCATTAACAGATTTTTGTTCTTCTTTTTTTAAAATTTTAATTTTTTCTACGTTTAAAATGTTTTTAATCATTGTGTAAATATTTAAAAAGTTAATGTATTAATGTTGGCTTACTTTTAAGAGGTAAGGTAAAACTATGATTTGGATAAGTAGTTTTGTACGATTTCCAAAAAGGCCATAAGCGATAATCTCTTGTGTTAAGGGTTTCCAAATTTTCATCATTTAAGTTTTTTTCAGTAAACTCAAACAACACATGAAATTAATCAATTAAAATTCTGAGATGCTTGTGTCAGTGATTAAGAAGAAATTTTGGAAACCTCAAGGCTTTTATCAAACTAAAAACAGGGTTAATTTTGAATCCATCCAATATTAGAAAGTACAGATTTGTACATGGGTGCCATTAATTATTACACCACAAGTAGCATTACAGTGCTCACATTCATGATCATACATGCATTCTCTAATTTCTGGACAAATACTTGAAAAACCACCGTTAATGTGTTTTTGTTCTTCTTTTTTTAAAACTTTAGTGTTTCTGAGGTTTAAAATGTTTTTAATCATTGTGAAATATATTTAGATTAATATTTTTATAATACGAGATACACAGGTCTAATCCAGAGAAGTGTAAAACGAATAGTTTCTATTTTTCTAAAGGTAGCTAAACAGCTCATTTATATCTAAATAAAGTATCCCAAAAACAGCTAAGAAGAGAGGCATACCATGCGTTTTTTTGTTAAAAAACCACGGATTTTTAGAAATGAAGTGAAAACAGAGTAAGGATAAACTTTGGAGTAGTGTTTTTTTCGATGAAATCGTGTTTTCCTATTACTTTATATAGTGAAGTGGTTTAAACTTTTTTCAATTTGCTAAAAAAATGTCTTTTTGCGCCTATATTTCACAATTTTTGACTTCCGTAGCTCTGCTATGCAACTAAAAAATTACTTCATCTGAACACAAAACCACTATTTTTCACTTAAACCAAAAAAGTTTAAACCACTTCAGTAAGTAGTGTGTATACTTTATGATTTAATTTTAACAATTTTTTAACGTTTCTGAAAAAACCATACGCTAATCACCTTCGTAAGTATGGCTGTAAACTTTTAAAATAAAAAAAATGAACATTATTAAAAAAACAAACTTGTTTATCATTGGCGGCCTCCTTTCAATAGGAATAGTATTAATGGCTGCTGATCATTTAGATGCTACAGCTGTTGCTGGGGGTACTGCAGACATCACAGATGTTTATGCTTTTGAAGGAGCAAACCCAGACAACACCGTTTTTGTAGCAAATGTGCAAGGGCTTTTAACACCGGGAGCTACAGCACAATTCGATGAAAATGTGTTAGTAGAGTTCAACATTGATAATACTGGAGATCTAGTAGAAGATTTAGTGATACAAGCAATACCTAGAGATGGTATTATGTATTTCTTTGGGCCTTATGCTCCAGGTACGACAGGATTAAACAGTACTATTGATGACAAAACTCAGTATTTAGGTCAGGTAGAGATTAGTACAGGAGCAAACGCAACTACGGCAACTGCTAATGGGATCTCTTATTTTGCAGGTTTAAGAGAAGATGCGTTCTTCTTTGATTTTGCTCAATTTAATGCAGTTATCGGAGGAACATCTACTGCACCAGGAGGTGGATTTAACAATCCAGGGGTAGATGCATTTGATAATACCAATGTATTATCCATTGTAGTAGAAGTATCTAATACATTGTTAGGAGGAACTTTTGACCATCCTGCAGGAACAGGAGTACAAGTATTCAACACCTGGGTAGAAGCAAAAAGAAAACAATAATAAGAAGATAATTTTTTAAAAAATACAAACATGATGAAATTAAATAATATAAAATATATAGTAGCCACTCTTGTAATCGCCATTGGAGTAAGTAGTTGTAATAAGGATGATGATGGTGGAGTAGTAATCCCACCACCAGTACAGTTGGATTTTTCTGGGACATTTGTTCAGGAAGATCAAATGGGAAGAGCCGCTATCAACACAGTATTGAATGGAGACTCTAGTGATAAAAATGATTTTAATGTTACGATTCCTTCTGAGATGGTATCAAAATTTCAGCCTAAGTTTTTGGATCGCGCTGTAGCATTGCACTCAGCTTTTGGAGTGGCTTATGAAAATAATATATTAGGTCTGGATGCAGTTACATTAACTACTATTCTGGCTGCTGATGTATTGCAAGTAGCACCAGATGGGCCAACTACATATTTTGACGGTAGTGATCCTAATAATCCAGTAGTACTTACTGGTCGAAAGTTAAGAGATGATGTTGTAGATATTTCCTTGATCCTTTTATTTGGAGGAAATAATGGAGATCGGTTTAATGGTCAACCTGATGGTTCGGGAGGTTTTCTTCCTATTTTGGTTTCTGATGGAGTAGATGCATCAGGAGAAACTCCTTTGGCTTCATTCCCATACTTAGAAGCGCCTCATATGTAAAATAGAACCCCTACTTATCTAGTCATAATCGAACGAAGTCGAGAAATTACCCCGTATTATATTCCAAGTATCATCGACTTCGTTCTTTATGACAATCCTAAAATTGCCTCGAATACAAAAACTTCAAAAAACAAAAAAGATGAAATTAATAAACATAATATATGTAATGGTTATGGTATGCATTGTTGTTTCATGCCAGAAATCAAAAAACATCATTACCAGCCCTCAGGATTATGAAGCGTATATTCAGAAAAAAGAAAACCCAAAAGCTCAACAGGCTATAAAAGAACTACAGTTCTGGAATAACAGAATAACAGAAGATAGTACACAAATTCTTGCTATGTCTCGTGCAGCAGGAGTCTGTTCACAGCTATTTCAATATACAGCAGATATACAACAGCTTAAAAAGGCAGAGCAGCTACTTCTCAAATCTGTAGCTGTAGCTGCTATAAAAAAAGAAGGCTACCTATTGGCATTAGCGCAAAATTTTATTTCTCAACATCGATTTAATGAAGCAAAAAAAGCGGCACAAGGCGCCTTTATATTAAACCCTAATAGAGCATCAAGATTAGTATTGTTTGATGTAACTATGGAATTAGGAGAGTATGACGATGCAAAAAAGCATTTAGAGAGTGTTGCAAATACAAGTGATTACAATTTTTTAATTCGATTGGCAAAATGGAATGATTATAAAGGTAATCTGGATGCTACAATACGCTATATGGAAAAGGCAAAATCGATTGCAGAAAGTAGTAAAAACCAAAATCTAATCCTGTGGTCGTACACAAATATTGCAGATTATTATGGTCATGCCGGTAGAATCAAGGATTCATATAACCATTATTTAAAAGCATTAGAAATAGATCCTTCAAATGGATATGCTAAAAAAGGAATTGCATGGATTGCCTATTCATACGAGCAGAACCCAGAAGAAGCGTTAAGAATTATGGATGCCGTGATAGAGACCCATCAAAGTCCAGATTACTACTTATTAAAAGCTGAAATTGCCGAATTTCAGAATAACAAAAAAAACAAACACCAAAATATTGCTGCCTATCAAGAGGCTGTTGATGATCATAGGTATGGCGATATGTATAATGCCTACAATGCATTACTTCTGGCAGAAGAACACCAAGAATTTGATAAAGCTTTACAGATTGCAGAAAGAGAGATTGCTAATCGACCAACGCCAGAAACCTATGATTTAAAAGCATATATCCTTACGCTTAAGGGAGACTATAAACAAGCATTAGAAATCGCACAAGAGCATATCATTGATAAAACTTTTGAACCAGAAGCTAATTATCATATCGCAGAGATTTATAAAGCCAATGGTTTACTGGACAAAGTAAAATCTATAAAAGAAGAACTACTGGAGAGTAGTTATGAATTAGGCCCCGTATTATCTAAAAGTATAAAAGAACTATAATCAAAACCCATGAAGTACTATATTTATATACTAATGATCTTTTGTTTTGGTTATGTACAAAGCCAAACTATAAAAGGTAAGATTCAAGACACTTTTACTAATCCTCTGGATGGAGTATATGTTTTGAACACAACATCAGAGAATCATACACATACCCTCGAAAACGGAAAGTTTCTTTTAGACAATGTTTCTGTTGGGGATACACTAACCATTCGTTTATTGGGGTTCGAAACCCAACAATTAGTGGTTAGAGCAGAAGATTTTACTAAAGAACAGACTATTACATTAAAAGATAAGATATTTCAGTTAGACGAATTAATAGTAAAACAAGAAATAAACCCATTACAGTTGATTACTAGACTGGATATGAAGACAAATCCTGTTAATTCTTCTCAGGAAGTACTTCGCAGGGTACCTGGTTTATTTATAGGACAACATGCCGGAGGAGGAAAAGCAGAACAAATATTTCTTAGGGGCTTTGATGTAGATCATGGTACCGATATAGCCATTTCTGTAGACGGGATGCCGGTAAATATGGTTTCTCATGCCCACGGCCAAGGATATGCAGACCTTCATTTTGTAATTCCCGAAACTATAGGTAAGGTGGATTTGGGTAAAGGTTCTTACTATGCAGATCAAGGTAACTTTAATACTGCAGGATATGTTTCTTTCTATACTAAAGAAAGATTTAAGAGCAATCAAATCAAGATAGAGGCTGGTGATTTCAATACCTTTAGAACGGTTGGTTTATTTAATCTTTTTGAAGCCTCGGCAAAAGAAGATATGATTTTGGCACTAGAATATCTCGAAAGTGATGGCCCTTTTGAGTCTGAACAGAATTTTAACAGGATTAATCTAGCTACAAAATATACAACGCAACTTTCTGATAACAATAAGATATCCTTATCAGGGTCTCATTTTACCAGTAGGTGGGATGCGTCGGGACAAGTTCCAACCAGAGCAGTAGAGTCGGGTTTAATTACCAGATTTGGCGCAATAGATGATACCGAGGGAGGTAAGACATCAAGAACAAATTTTAATATCAATTATAACAAATTTATATCTGATAATACAACACTCAAAACCAATGCCTATTATACTCATTATGATTTTGAATTGTATTCTAATTTCACTTTTTTTCTTAATGACCCAATTAATGGTGACCAGATCAGACAAAGAGAGGAGCGTAACATTTTTGGGTTCAATAGCAAATTAAAATCATTTTTCTCGTGGAATGATATTAATATTGACATTAATGCAGGAATAGGGGTTCGCAATGATGCTATTGCTGATAATGAATTGTCCCGAACGAGTAATAGAACCCAGATACTGCAAAATATAAGTTTAGGAAATGTGAATGAAACTAATGCATATGGCTTTGTAGAAACTGCTTTTGACTTCGGAAAACTAAAGATAACACCAGCGCTTCGATTAGATTATTTTAAATATATATATGAAGATGCACTTTTATCGAATTATGAGACTCAATCCAATACAAAAAGCATTCTTACTCCAAAACTCCAATTTTCATATGTCCCTACAGATAACCTGAATGTTTTCTTAAAATCAGGAATTGGTTTTCATGGTAATGATACTAGGGTAGTAGTAGCACAGCAAGGAGAAAAAATATTACCTAAAGCTTATTCGATGGATGTTGGGCTAAACTGGAAACCATTTTCAAGACTATTTTTTAATACGGCATTTTGGTACTTAAAACTAGATCAGGAATTTGTGTATGTCGGGGATGAAGGTGTTGTAGAACCGAGTGGTAAAACAAGAAGATTAGGACTAGATCTAAGTGCTAGGTATCAAATTAAGGATTGGTTGTATTTTGATACAGATATTACGTATACAAAATCCAGAAGTTTGGATGCACCTAAAGGAGGAGATCATATCCCATTAGCACCAAAATTTACAGCTGCAGGAGGAATTAGTTTTGATAAGATACACAACTTTTCTGGTGGACTTAGATACCGATATTTAGGAGATCGAGCTGCAAATGAAGACAATAGTATTGTAGCAAAGGGCTACACCATCTTTGATGCAAATGTTAATTATACATGGAATGATTTCAATATCGGACTTACTATAGAGAACCTATTTAACAGTGAGTGGAACGAAACACAATTTGCTACCGAATCCAGATTGTTTAATGAATCTGAACCCATAGAAGAAATACACTTTACTCCCGGTACACCTTTTTTTGCTAAGGTAGGAATAACATATAGTTTTTAAGTATGAAAATTAATATTGTGATAAGTGATATTAATTATAAAATAACCTCAATTTATTAATTGTTGTTTGTTTTTTGATGTGTAGAAAAGCTTGTTTGCAGGGGCGCAAACGGGCTTTTCTTATTTAGGTTTTTTTTGTAGTGAGTACTTAACCAGAATATTAGTTGAGCTAATACCATTAACAATTGGAATGTATTGTAATATTTTTTGTTGAAGCATTTATTGCTCTATTCAAGCAGGGTAAGCATATTTAAGATCAATACATATTAAAAAGAGGATTTTTAATTGTTTTTTGTAGGGTTTTGTCATTCCAGCGTAGGCTGGAATCTATTTTCAATCAAAAAAACGGTATCAAACCTATACAAATTGAACTTTTACCCTTAAAGTAAAAGTAGTTTTTTTAAATGTGTTTGCCTTGCCTTTTTCATTACATTAATTTGAAATAAACAAAAAACTAAAGGTAAAGATTGGCCCAATAAATCAAACCAAATTGTAGTAATAATCTAGTAACTAAAACAAATTTTGGTAGATTTAAACTCGCTTTTTTATGTATAAGCATATGTATATGAACCGGAAAAAATAGAATGAGCATAAAAATTATACTCCAGGCAGAAACTGTCTTGGTTGTTGTAAATAATAAACCGCAACTCACAAGAATTTCAGCAATACCACTTACATAAACCAAAAGTTTATGATAAGGAATATACAAAGGCATAATTCTCATGAATGCCTTAGGACGAATTAGATGAAAAACTCCGGCAATACCGAAGATGAAGGATAAAATATATAAATGCCAGTTCATTAGATTTTAGTGGTTTTTTTCTCGATACGGTTATGTGTATGATTTTTGTTTGAAGTCATCATTTTAATATAGCTTCTTTTCTTAAAATTGTACGGTACAATCTGTATTCATAGAAACTTGATTTCTGAAGTATATTTTTTGTAATATACAAAACCAAAGTATAAAGTATTGTGCCTTTCTTGGTTTTGAATGTATGATTTCTATAGGTAGTATTATAATAAATGAAAATATCTCTAATTATAATTTTTACTAGTTGATTTACATCAGTGCCTTAGAATTACGATGCTACAGTCCCCAATGTGTATAATTGCTCCATAGTAGGAGATTCGCTACCACCTTCAGGTTCTAGAGTTATTCCAAAGGCTTCGGATTTGTTAGGATTGTTTAACATGAAAATTTTAGTATCATCTTTGTTAAATTCATCCAATATCCCCATACTAGTAGGTGTTAACGGATCAAGTTTTAGTGACCATACTTGATATACTTTTCCTGGTGGGGGAGTTGGTAGACCCGCTACATCGATATAAGCGGTTTGTTTATCTTTATCCCAATATACAGCAGCATAAGCAGTAGGATCAATCTGTTGTGCCCGTAATGGAATTTGTATAATATCTTTATTTCTCAATACACTTAATAAAGATTTAGTTTTAGAAAGATCTTCTTCGGCAACATTTATTTTTCCTTCTAAAAGTATTTTTTCTGTTTGATTGATTACAAGTTGTTGTTGTAATGTTCTGTTCTTATTAAACTGAACAAATAATCCAATTAATAAAGCTACAGATGCTGCCCAACCGATATATGTAGGTATGTTATTGCGTTTTCGAGTAATTGGGATTACATCGCTGGTATTCTCAGATTCAATTTGATTTTTAATTTTAGTATATGTTGGTATTGTAGAAGTAGGAGCGGCTGCACTAGAAAGTTGATGTAAAGCTTTTTCTATACGATCTACCTCTTTTACTGCTTCAGGGTATTTTTGTAGTATCTTATATACTTCGGTATTCTCTTTTTCAGAGAGCGAACCATAAACGTATAGTTCTAAAATACCTGATGTTATGTATGCTTTAATATCCATGTAGTACTATACTTCTAATACCTGTTTTAGTTTATTGATACAAATTCTATTTCTCGTTTTAACTGTTCCCAAAGGGATATCAAGTTTTTCTGCAGTCTCTTTTTGTGTAAATCCTTTAAAAAATAACAAGTCTATTACTTTTATACAAAGAGGTTCTAACGCGGCTATATATTTTTTAATTCCTATACTATCTATTTTACTGGTAAAATTAGTCTTGTCTTCTAGTATATCTACGAAATAATCGGCAGTAAGGTTTTGCGAAGCGTTCTTGAAATTTTTAGAACGGGTTTTATCAATGGCAGCATTACGGGCTATATTAAGAATCCAGGTAAAAAACCGTCCTTTTTTCTCAGAGTAAGAATTTGCATTATTCCATATTTTTATAAACACATCCTGTAACACTTCTTCAGATAACACTTGGTCTCTTAATATATTATGAATAATACCAAAGACATTTTCAGAATACATATCATAAATACTTTTAAAAGCTGCTTGGTTTTTATGTTGCAAAGCTATAATAAGTTCTGTAGGTTGCATTCTATTCATAAACAATTGATTATTGAAAGTACTATTTTTCATCGACCAAAACAAAAGAAGTTATCAAAAGCTAACTTTTTTATTATTATATACATATAACCCGTTGTGCATTTTAATTAAAATTCGTTAGCTTAATGAATGTTATCAAGTTTAGATAATAAAGAACTTACTAGAAACACTGTTCTTGACATCTACCTAGCACAAAAGATTTTTTTGATAAAAAACATCAATACTGTTCGAAACAATTATTTTATATACAACGGGTTTAATTTAATAAATGTGCATATCCGTTTTAGCTCTCTGGTAAGCAAGTTCTCTATTTTTAACCCCTTGTTAGTTTATAAAATATGCTTTCAGAAAACTGTTTCCACTTAAAAGATTATAAAAACAATAGTTAAGTATCTAAACGGATATACAATTTGAATATATCATGAAGCGAACATATATATTCTGTACTAAAATAGTTATATAGTGCTGGTATGTCTAAGTGAAATACCCTAAAAAAAATGATTTTAGCCGTTGAATCAAGTTTTTTTTTGAATATAAACGATGGATTTCGGTTTGAATACAAAAATGATAAATATAGTAGCTCAATTAATTTACATTTTGCTATAAAAAAGCTAATATAACCAAACGAGTTACCTGTTTTTTATAATTAATTATTCTATAACAGTATAAAGAAAAAAGCACTGATATAGATATTTTGTTATAGCATCTAAGGAGTATTATAATGTTAGTTTTTATACTGGAATTATCCCCGTAATACCTATTTCTAAATGGTGTTTACCAGAAGTATGTGGTATGGTTTTAATACAAGTGTACGTTTACTTCTGCAGAAAAAACCATGATTGGTTACAACTCATTCTTCAAAATTCATTAAAAAAGATTAAAAGTGATTTAGCAGAAGGATAAAAAAATTTCCGCCAATATCAATATTTGACGGAAATCATTCTATAATACTATAGCTTCTAAACTACCTGTAACTTATTCTTTTTTGAAAGTGATAGTACTAGTCCCCTCCGGATCTTTTTTAGATAGAATCAATTTACTGCTATCTAAATTCACAATGGTCATGTCTTCACTTTTCTTTTCATCTGTTGTGGTGAGTGTTTTTCCATCTTCAGAGATACTCCAAGTTCCTTTTGTTTCCTTTTTCCCCATAGGCATAAGAGCTACAAAAGTTTTATCTTCTTTGAACTCGAAAGACATTTTTCCTATAAGTGCTTCTTTCATAACATCAGCAAACTCTTTCATTTCTTTATCAGCTCCTTCCATTTGATATTCGATATCACTTGCAACCCACTTTCCTTTTATAGCTTCATCATTAGATTTTGATCCACAAGATATCGCTAGTAATGTAACAAATGTTATTAATAATATTTTTTTCATAATTTGATTTTTAATTCTATTTAATTTATGTGTAATACTTGGTACTTTTTGGTTATATATTAGAAGCTATTTGTTACTATTAATTTCTTTCTGTATCTATATATTTATCTCGACGAGGCTTCTCATAGTCCCGAGTGCTAAATTATAATCGTTTGAAATAGATGGGATGAAAAAAATAGATGGGGCAAGGTAGTCATAGGACTCTATAATGTCTAAGTTTAATGTCCTGAAAAAACAACTAATAGCCGTTTAATTGAATGTTTTTTAAAATATAAACGATGGATTTATGAACGAATAAAATCTATTGTACTTTTTGTGTAAATAGTATTAAGTCTATTCATTTAAAGTAGAAAAAAGCGTTAAAATGACTCAGTTTTAACGCTTTTTTGTGAAAGCTTAATAATATTTACTTAGCTATATGAATTAGCTTTACCTCAAAGTTTGTATCTATGAAGTCAGTCATTTGACTACTTCCTTTTAATTTAATCACATACACTTTTAAATTGAGCTCCAGGATCTTTGGTCCAGTCGTTAATATAAGACGCAGAAGGGTCATCTACTTGTATACATAATGTAGACGCATTATTTTGTATAAGTACATTATTCTTTTCTAAATTGGCAGTAGCACCATTTTTAAGATTTAAAAAAGTTAACCGATTGCCTTAAGCAATCAGCTTTTCTAAAGCACTATTAGTACTAAGATTTAGTTCTGTTAGTAAAAGATCATTACAGGATAATGTGTTTAAAACTTCACATGTTATATGATACCCATACAACAACCCCTACTTATATTGATATAACAGCTTCCAATATCAATGATATCAATATAGGGAGAGAGCTACCTATACAACTCAATGCCACATATGTTTTTGATAAAGGTTATACCGATTATAATTGGTGGTTTTCAATCTATAAAAAACAATCATTTTTTGTCACAAGGTTTAAAAAGAATGCAGCTACTCATATCATTGAAGAACTTCCCATAAACAAATCAGATACGCAGCTTGTTTTAGCTGATCAGAAAGTTATTTTTAAAAATAAAACTCCACGGGGAGGGAAAATTAATCAATACACGGCTCCATTGAGGAAAATAACAATTAAAAGAGATAATAAGAATACACCTTTGGTCATAGCTACCAATGATTTTAACAAAAGCGCCGGTGAGATTGCTTCCCTTTACAAAAAAAGATGGGATATCGAATTGTTTTTCAAGTGGATAAAGCAAAACTTAAAAATCAAAAGGTTTATTGGAACAAGCCTAAACGCAGTGAAAACACAAGTTTATACAGCTATAATAACGTACTTACTGTCTTTAAAGTTGCAAAAACTCAAAGAAAATACTATGCCTTTTTACTTGTTTTTAGAAAAGCTATCTGCTTTGTTATTCGTCCCCGTTACATTGATCAAAAATGATGAACACAGCCAGAAAAAAGAGGATCAACTATTAATAAAAAAACAATTGAATTTTAGTTGGTAGATTTATTCCGGACAGTAGTGAGCCTACGTTGGAATGACAAAACCCCACAAAGAATAATTAAAAGCCCTCTTTTTAACATGTATTAATCTTAAATGTGTTTGCCCTGCTTCGACAGGGGCTCAGTGTGACACATTGAGCGCAATTGATATTATTTAGATCAAAAAATTAAGGCTCTGATCAATTAATTGATCAGAGCCTTAATAGCACATTTGTTGGAGTAATCTTATGTTCTTGAAAAATTCACTACCTTCTTTTTCATTTATTTACTTTACCGTAAAGCTAGTTTTTGATTTTGCCTTATTACCAGCACTATCTATAACATCTACTTCTACATAGTACAATTTACCAGAGATAAGTGGTATAGCTTTAATACTGGTTCCTGTTTCATTTTCTTTATATAGAGCAGGCGGGTTTTTATCTAATAAATAAATATCATAATGTGTTATATCTCCATCCAGATCTACAGCGTTCCAGGATAAATCAATAGAACCATCATTATTATCTTTTATGGTTATCTCTGCAGGAAAAGGAACATGAGTGGTTATCACTTTTCCCTGAGTATAAAAATTCCAGACTTCACTAGTAGCTTCTTTGCCATCTATAATAGATGATACAGCCCAATTATATTGAGTGCCAAGAGATAACCCTAGAGAGGTTAGAGTATCTGTTGTTACAGTTTCTATGGTTTCTCCAGAAGACTGTTTAGTAACTATTAGTTTATAACTGGTAGCATTTAGATCTTCAGACCACTCAAAAGGAATAGTAATCATATCAGAACCTACAATTTCTCCTTCCTGGCATATTTGATTATTATTCGGAAAGATTAGGTCAACTGCTATAGGCTCTACCGGAGGTGGAGCATCATCATCATCAGAGCATGAAAAAAAGACTAAAACAGCTATTAAGGTTAAAAATTTATTTAGATATCTCATTTTTTATTTTTTAATTGTTTTAAAAGTTGTTATTGGGTTATTGGGTGCTATAATAGAAACAAAGTACAATCCACTGGGGATATTGTTAAAACTGACCTCTGCTTTTCCATTATGTATAGGTAAAGTAACTTTTTTCACAAGTAACCCAGCTGGATTTAGTATTCTCACAGTTACAGGGGTTGTACCCAATAATCCTTCAACATACATTTGATCAGTTACAAGGGTAGGATAGGCAACAATAGGAGCAAAAACAATACTTTCTTTAAAGATTCCCTGGCAATCTGATTTACCCATTATTTGTATTTGATTAATACCTGTCTGTAATGGGATTTGAATATTTTGAGGTGCTGTAGTTTCAAATAGAAAGAAGTATGATTTTCTATTAACTATGGCCTCATATGACTTACTTCCTGCGACTTGGTAGGCTACAGTTTTGGTCTCATTTTTTATTCCTTGTGCTTTTACGACAAGGTCTTCATAAGCAGCGATAGTTATCTCATAACATTGCTCATAATCAGGGTAGCTATCTATCGTTAAGCATGCCTGATAAGAGTTTTTTACGAGTTTTTCTAATGAAAAAGGAGTGTTTTTATTTATGGTTGTGTGTATTGGTATACTCAAAGAGCTTCCGGTAACGGTAAGGTTGAAATTATAAGAAACATTTTGATCGATAGTCATCTCAAAACTACCATTGGCTACGCTGGGACAAGTAGCATTTTGTATTTGTATTTGTATATCGCTTACCTTGATATTGGGTTGTGGGTCTATACTCACTTTTATGGTTATTGTTGCCTGATCTTTATCACCATCCTTATCTGTAATCTCATAGGTTAAGCCATCTGTACCGGTATATCCTGGATTAGGGGTATATCTTATGGTATCATCTTCAGGGGTGTTAGTACCATTGGTATTAACGGTTGCAATACCGTTGGCGGGATCACTAACAATAACTATTGGTTTAGAGTTGTGCCCATTGGCCCCAAAACTATCGTTGGATACTACATTAAGAACATTATCATTACTGTCTTTTTGTACAGCAAAATTATCATCTCTTGCTATAGGCATGTCATCAACAGGAGTGCTGTTTACGGTTATAGTGACTTTTGCGGTGTCTTTATCTCCATCCACATCCATGATCTCATAAGAGAACGTATCTGAGCCACTAAACCCTGGTTTGGGAGTATAATTTATAGTATCGTCTGTAGGATTGTCTGGAGTACCATTGTTATTAACAGTTGCAGTGCCATTGGTTGGGTTACTTACCAAAGTTATAGCTCCAGAACTAGGTCCATCTGTACCAAAATTGTCATTTTTTAGTACATTGATAGGATTGTCGTTACTGTCTTGTTCTACGGTTGTGGTATCGTTTCTTGCAATTGGAGAACTGTTAGGAGGTGTCCCATCATTAAATTCGAAAGCACCAATATCTTCTGCCACTCCACTAGGCCGGGAAGTACCTATAAAATCTTTTGCAATATCCTCTCCAAAATCTGCTCGAAACTTATCATAGATACTTGTTAAGAGAGCCCCGGCATCAATTACAGGAGAACCATCTAGAGGCATTAGATTTACATTAAGTTTGGCATCTCCTTCTAGGTTGTCCTTAGCAAATGGATCTTGATTTAACTCATTGGCACTGTCATATCGTGTACCATCGAAGCGCATAGAAAGACTTCCTTCTACAAAATTGTTGTTCACTGTTAATACAGAAGGACCGCAACCCGTGAGATCAACTTGTCTTCCTCCAACGTCTTTAAATAAGTTATTGATGACCGAAAGGTTATCAGGTTCGCATCCCCAGGCTCTGATACCTACATTATTTATTCTTGTAAATGTATTGCTTATGATAGAGATAATACGATGCTCTTTGGCGTCAATTTGTACACCCACATCTAAATCTTTAAAAATGTTGCCTATTAACCATACATCTTGTGTTCCTTCGCAACGAAGACCTGTAGTACTATCACGAAATTCATTATACAAAAAATAGATGTTTCTGGGGCCTTCATTGGTGGCGTCATTAAAACCAGTACTACCAACAACGCAAGCATCACCATTTGATGTAGCTGAAGATTGATACCCATAGAAAACATTTTGCGAAACGACCACATCTCTAACCGATTTCAGATCTACAGCGTTTTCGCGATCATTATGCATTTTGTTTCCTCCTATGTATACATGATGAGGAGGATTGGTATTACACTTGTGACAAGCTTGAAATGAGTCTCCATTATTATTATAAGTTTCATTATATAATATCCATACATGATGTGATCCAGAACTAGCTTGAAATGCATGAGAATCTTTATCATTGTTGCGGATATTGTTATATACCTTACTATCCTGTATAAGTACATCATGACCAGAGATGGATACTACCGGGTTAAAATCGATAAACGCATTTATTGGGTTGGATACTTCTACATTTCTAAAAGAGAAAAAATTTGCTGTAATAGAGTGGCGGGATTTATGAAAAAATTTCAAGTTTTCAACAATAGCATATTGTCCTTCCCAAGTGATATCTCTTCGATTACCTCTACCATCAAAAAGAATCTGTCCTAATCCTTTTATGATTACCGGGTTACTTGCGGTTCCTTCTAATTTAATAACAGCATTATTAGGGATATCATAAGGGCCACCAGAAATTTCGACCACGTCTCCTGCGTTGAAAGTAACTGTTCTTCGACCTTTAAATAAGTCACACAAAGGTCGAGCAGCAGAGCCATCACTATTACTACAATTTGGATTTGTATTGTCTACATAAATGGTTGGGGAGACATTAGAGTCAAAATTCCACCCAAAAGTAGGAGTGGGGATACCTATTGGTAGTTCTCTATCAGCTCTTATACTGCTTCGACTTGCTTTGATTGTGCTTGTTTGGCATATATCATCTGTAGCTGTTTCACAGATAGTATCTCGATTGCTCCCTTCTAACTGTTCATTAATAGGAACTTTTATAGTAAAGGTACTTATCCCAATAAGCAACGGAATAAATAAAGTTTTTAAAAATTGTGTATACATAATTGAAGGTTTTTACGTTTTGGAGTAAGTGCCTGTATTGATATAGCCTAGAAAATTGTAAAAAGCTATTTTCTTACTTTATATATCTAAATGATTATTCTTTGACCACTTTAAAAGTAGGTGCTGCTCCCGAGTCCAAACGAAGATTGATATAATAGGTTCCATTGGCTAGTGCGCTAAGATCAATTTCTATTAGTTGTTGATTCGTGAAAGTTCTTAGGTTATAAATTTTAGCTCCTTTTGAATCATAGACACGATATGTTCCTGATCGTTCTACTCTAAAATCTATATGTGTTATACCCGAAGTAGGATTTGGTGTGATGACAGCAACAGGAAAAGAAGTTTCTTTAGTAATATTTACATATACTACAGCTTTATCGATCTCTCCCATAGCGTTGGTAATGGTATAGTCAAAAATGTCATCACCAAAAGCTTCAGGAAATGAAGTGTACATAACAAAATCATCAAATGGAGTCGTGGTATTATTGTCATTAAGAATTGCAACTCCTTTAAGAGGAAGTGTACTTCCCAAGGTAATCCCTTCATCACTGGGGCCAACATCTCCAAAATCATCTTTACCATAACCATTATCTTGCAGTACATTAATCATTTGAGGGCCACTATTCATTTCAAAAATCACAACATCATTTTGTGCTATAGGATTACTATTTACCCGAGTTATATTTATGATTACCGTTGCTGTGTCAGCATCTCCACTAGCATCTATGATTTGATAGATAAAACTATCTAAACCAGCAAAATTTGGTAAAGGAGTGTATTCGATAGTATCATCAGTTGGGTCGGGGGTACCGTTATCATTTACAATAGCGGTCCCATTTGTTGCTGGGGTTACTAGGGAAATTGGAACAGTGCCGGGCCCATCCCCACCAAAACTATCATTGATTAATACATCTATTGTAGTTGTTTCACTGTTTTCATCTATAAAAATAATATCATCTACAGCATTAGGCAGGTCATTAATAGGGGCAACTGTTATAGTTACTGTTGCTATATCTGTATCTCCATCAGCATCTGTGATTTGATAGGTAAAAGTATCTGTACCATTAAAATCTGGAGAAGGGGTATAGGTAATAGTGTCATCTGTAGGGTTATCTGGGGTGCTATTGTCATTTACAGTAGCGGTACCATTTGTAGGTGAAATTACCAGAGCAATAGGAACAGTACCAGGCCCATCTCCTCCAAAACTATCATTGACCAGTACATTTATTGTAGTTGTTCCACTGTCTTCATCTATAGTAACACTATCATTTACAGCATCGGGTAGATCATTAACAGGAGTAACTATTATTGTTACTATTGCTTCATCAATATCCCCACTAGCATCAGTAATACTATAGCTAAATCTATCTGTACCATTAAAATTTGGAGAAGGAGTATAGGTAACGGTATCATCTGTAGGGTCATCCGGAGTGGCATTATCATTGATGGCTGCTGTTCCATTCTTAGGATCTATAGCACCAAAATCAATGGGTCCAATATCTGGCCCATCTCCTCCAAAGGTATCATTAGCTAATACATTTATAGTAGTTGCTCCACTGTCTTCATCTATAGTAACAATATCATCAACAGCATCGGGTAGATCATTCACAGGAGTTACCGTTATTGTTACAGTTGCTATATCTGTATTTCCGAGAGCATCTGTGATTTGATAGGTGAAACTATCCGTACCATTAAAATTAGGAGTGGGTATATAGTTAATCTGATCGTCTGTAGGGTCATTGAGAGTACCACCATTATCTACAATAGCAGATCCATTTGTTGGTGTAGTAATCACTATAATACTTCCGGTATTAGGGCCATTGCTTCCAAAATCGTCATTAGCCAATACATTGAGAGTAACTCCTGGATTATCTTCATCTACAATAAAAGTATCATCTATAGCATCCAACACTCTTATTGTTGCAGTAACATTTATAGTTACGGTACCAGTATCGGTATCTCCATCACTATCTGTAATTATATAATTAAACCGATCTGGCCCATTAAATCCGACATTTGGAGTGTATTCAAAATAATCATCGGTAGGGTCAGTAGGGGTACCATTATCATTATGGGTTACTGTTCCATTAGCAGGGAGTATTGCTCCCAAAATAATAGGTGCCGAATTCGGGCCATTTTTCCCAAAACTATCTGGGCCATTACCATTATCATTTAAGATGAAAATATCTGTAGCAGGACTATCTTGCGGGATAGTTATATCATCGTCTTGTGCTTCTGGTTTATCATCATCTACTGTTATAACAACAGTAGCTTCATCAATATCTCCATCTGCATCTGTAATAATATATGTAAAGGTATCAATACCACCGAACCCTGGATTTGGGGTATAAGTAATAAAGTCATCTGTAGGGTCGGTAGGGGTGCCATTGTCGTTAATAATTGCTACCCCTCCTGTTGGTGAGGTTGAACCAAAAACAATACTTCCTGTATTGGGGCCATCTCCTCCAAAACTATCAGGTCCATTACCATTATCTAACAATACCATTATGTTGGTAGGTCCGCTACCGGGATCAATAGTAATAAGGTCATTTTGAGCTATCGGGAAAGAATCAGGAGGAGTAGGAGTGCCAAACTCTGCAGCACCAATATCATATTTGCTATTGAAGGGTCTATTTACCCCTTTCCAATCTTGGAAGGCTATTCCCATTTCTGATAACATTTCATTAATGCCGGGCATGAATCTGTCTACTTGGTCCTGGGTGAGGATATCAATCAATTCTGAAGTAGGTTGTAATGAGAAATCCTCTACACTGGCTAAATTAAAATCAGGGATTACTCCGGCTTCTCCATTAGTGTCATGCCCATAGGTTCTTCTCCAGGCATCTATACCGATACGTTCCTGGGGACTGGCATTACCACAGCATTGAAATCTTAAGGTTGCAGGATCTCCTGTGTAGTAATTATAATCAAAAAGATTGACTTCATTTTTAGCCATTTTAACATTGACATCAGCTTTATCAATTACATTGCCTACCACTTGTGTAAAATCACCATTGGGTCTTATTACTCTAATCCCAAATCTTACGTCAGATATGGTATTAAAATAGATATGGGTACGACCTCTTGCTCCGTTTTCGACATTGACTCCTGTACCTCTACGTAAACCAAATAATCGATTCCCTACGATATAATGACTACCTCCTTGTATTGCAGATTGCATTGCATCACCACTGGTATCCCAGCCTCTGTTGTTAAGAAAGATAATCTTACCATTTGGATCTTGTTCACTAGCATCATCATCATTTTGAAAAAATAGTTGACCATTACCGCCAGCCGAGGCCCGTTGATCCCAACAACCACAATCAACAACCCATGTTCCCTTATGTGCTTTTATATCAACACAGTTTTCACCTTCACTATGACCTTTTAATCTCCCTATACGAATTAAGCCATTACGGTTGTGCTGAAGACCCTGATAGGAATCCCCGGCGTTTCCAGAGAATAAGGCATCGAGAATCATACCATTCTCACATTTCGCAAATCCCGTACCATGCAAATCATTTTCATCAGCAGCATCGCGAAAGCCATTATCATGTATTGAGACTGCAAACAAAGCTATATCCCTTGATAACCCTCTTCCGCCATCCATGCGTATCGCCTGTCCGTTTATTGTTCTAAGGCCAAACACTTCAGAGTGTCGAACAACAATATTGGTTGAGGGAGTATCCTTATGATGGGATACTTTTAAATTTTCAAAACGCACTCCTGAAATTACAAAATATGAACCATTAAATTCTAGACGTGCAGTACTTCTGGAGGGAGTATTAACAATCGTTGGTTGTATAGCGGCATTGTCTTTTCCTACTATAAAAACAGGCTTGCTTGCTGTTCCATTAAGGTTGATAATATGGCTACTACCATTGTTACGGGTTGGGTATTTACTTTTTGTTCCTGCCAGTACTATTTTTGCTCCGGCTTGGATATTAGCTCTGTTTCCAGGTAGGTTACGTCTGGGAGCAGCAGGATACCCTTTTCCTGTACTACAAGGACTACAATCTGGATCGATATACCAATGAATAGGAGATTCGGCATTGGGCCACTCTGGTGGATCAGCTGGTGGTTCAATAAATAATCCCCACTGGGTTCTAGGAAACCCAAGAGGCATTTTATAACTACTAGGAGCATTTACATGAAATGTAATTTTAGCACTCGAACTTGGTTTGCCTGTTGTTTCTACAGCATGATAACTAATTTCATCAATACCAGTATAACCAGAATTTGGGACATATATAAACCCAGTTGATTTTCTTAAACTGGCTGGAGAAGTTATTTCAACTCCATCTTGATAAATTTTTCCATTTGTTGGGAGTGATTCTATTACCCACCTAGAAAAAGCAGATCTACTAGAACGAGATCCATTGGGGCCATTACGCCAAGGAATTTCTCTAACGTAATTTGTTACGTTTCCACCGTTCATTTGGTGGTAATCAAAAAGATCACTTAGTGCAGATAAATCAAAATATTGCATTTTATCTTTTACAACATGATAATCAAATGGTATAGCACTAGGATTACTTTGAGCAAATGATATGTTGAAGCTAAGCATCATTAATACAATGACACTGCGGAAAATAGGTTTCATTTATATTCTTAGTTTACATTAATACAATTCTATTCTATAAAAATCCAGGGGGAAACTTTAGTTTTTTAAAATATCTTAATTATATATATGTAAAGTATCTATTGACTTTGTGCTTTTCTTATATATATTATTATTTAAGTTTATACATTATTGGTTAATAAAAGGATAACAAATTTAGTTACAACCTAATTATATATATATTGCCAAATAGGTAGAATAAATGTATTTTAACCAATGAATTAAGTGTTTTTTTTGATTTTTACAGAGGATTAGCTTAGCAGGCAAATACACTCGGTATGTTATTACGCGGTTTAGTTTAATTTTTTATAAAGATATTATCGTATTAATGAAAAGTTACCAGCAAACACTCTATTACGCATATTTGGATCTCTGGGTTCATTAAACTCTACTTTAAACCAGTAATCAGAAGAAGGCATGTTTTTTCCATTATAAGTACCATCCCAACCAGGGCCACCAGCTCTTAATTGAATTAATAATTTACCATACCTGTCAAATATATAGATTAAAGCAGAGGGTTGATTCTCGATATTAATAAGACTCCAGGTATCATGAAAACCGTCTCCATTTGGCGTAAAATATTTTGGATATCCTAAAATCATAATAAGATTAGATATAATTTCACTATCTGGACAATCTGTATATCTTGCTGTAATGTAATAATCCCCAGGAGGAATATCTGAAAAAACTGGCGAAGATTGAAAAGGCTTATATTCTTCTAGTATTTGATTATTTAAAACCCTGTTTAGCCTATATTCAATAGTATCGAGCCCTATAGCTTCAATAGTTGTAGAAGCAACTATTTCTGAACTAATGGTGTATCTACCCGAAAAAGATTCTTCCTCAATACCATATCCGACAGAGATAATAGCATTAGAAACATCATACACTACTAAGTCATAAGGAGACCCCGAAACTTCTGCACCTGTATTATCATATCCTCTTAACTGATAAATTCCTTCTGAATTAGCATCTAAAAGAGGAAATATATTTTGAAGATCAGGAATGTCTATAAAATTAGTTGTACCAATATCTGCTCTTGCCCATGTATAAGTAATAGCTTCTGGAAAACTTCCTTCTATGGTAACAGGAAATTCACCGCAGGTAGTAACATAAGATTCAGTAGAAAGTAGGGTATTGGTTAATATTTCTGAATCATCATCCCAGAGAGCAGGTTTAGGAAAATTGCTTGAAGTTTTATGATGTATTTGACCATAATCAAAAATAGTATTTACTGTAGGTAAATCAAGATATGGTATTTTATTTGATGCTGTGTTATTCTCAAAAAGAAATAACATAGTAAGATGTAGTGTCATTAATATGATACCACTTCGAAAAATAAATTTCATTATATTTTAGTTTACATTAATACAATTCTATTCTATAAAAATCCAGGGGGAAACTTTAATTTTTTAAAATACTTTATTGTACCTCCGTAAGGCGCATGATTGTTTGTGTTTTCTTATGTTATACACTATTGTTTAAGTTTGAGTGATACTGGTTAAAAAGAATTTTAAATGTAATCACATTCTGAGTATAGTCATATTGCTATATGTTCGTAAAATCGATGTTTTATCCGGTGAATTAAATGTTTTTTTTGATTTTTGCAATGAAATCAGGTTTCTCTTAAAGTACGCTCATTCTTAGTAAAAGAGTTTGATAAAGAAAAAAGATGTAGTTTTTTAATACAGTTTTATGCTATTCTTGTTTTAAAGTAGTTTTGCTAATAAGAATAGGATGGTTTTTAAAGAATTTCTCTTTAGGGGATTCACTAAAAAGAATATAAACGATAAACATATTTAGAAAGAGTTGTAAAACAAAAAAGCCATACTAATAAAAGTATGGCTTTTTGTGAGCCCGATAGGATTCGAACCTATGACCGCCTCCTTAGAAGGGAGGTGCTCTATCCAGCTGAGCTACGAGCCCGTAACTCTAAAAAGTCGGGGTGGCAGGATTCGAACCTGCGACCTCCGCGTCCCAAACGCGGCGCGATAACCGGGCTACGCTACACCCCGAATCATAAAAAATAAAGCGGAGAGACTGGGATTCGAACCCAGGCAACACTTGCGCGTTGACAGATTAGCAATCTGCTCCATTACCACTCTGGCACCTCTCCTATACATTTTTTGTTATGAACGTCGCATTTAATATTTCAAATGCGGATGCAAATGTAGGTTTTATGAGTCTATGATGCAACATTTTTTTACCATTATTTTTTATTTAACTCAACCTTCTTTTTAAAAACTTGAAAATCAGTTTTTTCTTTAAACATAAATTGGCCTGAATTTTGACCAATATGCTACAGAATCCTTAAATACTTCTTTTATATATTTGTATACTATTGACCTATTATAGTATGTTATGAAGATTTATAAAAACAATAAAAAAATGAATAGTAGATACCTTTTAGTTTTTGCCTTACTTATCTCTGGCTATACATTTGCACAAAAACCTATCTTGCTTGAAGATTTTTCTTTTAAAATAGGAGAAAAATATAAACGAATACGAAATATAAACACGTATCAGGTAGCTTCAGGAAATCGACTTGTTTCTATTAAGAAAGGCCGCAATTCTATGACTATACAGCGGTATTCTCTAGATGACCTTAAAGAAGATGTAAAGAAACGGCAAGTTGTAGATGATAAAGGAAATTTTGAAACTGTCATGAAACTAGGAGGAAAAGCAGTGGTGTTTTATTCTATAAATGATAAAGCATACGCACAAAAAGTGTCTCTTACAGGTATAGTGGTAGAAAAACCTATTCAGCTGGTTAATGATAGAGAAAATGTGAATAGAGATTTTGGTTTTAAGAGTACCTACGGATTTGATGCAGGAGGAAGAATTAACAAATTTGTATTTAAAAAGTCTGCAGATCAAAAAAAGCTATTGATTTTATATCGCATAGAGACAAGTTCGGGAAAAGGAGATAAAATCGGAATAGCAGTGTATAAGGATGATCTAAGCCTTCTGTGGAAAAGAAAAGTAACGTTACCATATTCGTCTGAAAGAATTCAGAATGAAGATTTTGCGATTGGTAATGACGGTCATTTTTATATGACAGCCTCTATTTTTAATTCAGAATCAAAGGACAAAAATAAATTAGAAAATACATACCACACTGAAGTTTTTAAAATTACCGAAGAAAGCGGCAGTGAAATTATAAAAAGTAAGATCGATATCTCTGGCAGATCAATTACCGATGCTGTTATTGAAGTTGATGGAGCAGGAAAAGTAAAAGTATCTGGTTTTTATGCGAATTCAAACAATAAAGAAGAGGTCTCAGGAGTCTTTTCTGCTACCTTGTCTGATAGTGGTATAGTAAGCTCTACAATAAAAAGTGATATTCCTTTAGAAACATTACAAAGTCTTGCTTTAAAAAGAGAAGAACGGGTTAATGAAGGAACACAAAAAGAAAACGATCTAAAAGACCTAGAAAGACTTAAAATAAATGATATCATATTTAATAGTGATGGTAGTACGACTTTTCTGGCAGAACAACGTTTTGTAGAATCATTTACTACCTCTAGCTCTTCGGGATCCAGAACAACATATAAGTATTATTACAGAGATATTTTTGTTTTAAAGTTAGGATCAGATAATACAATGATATGGATGCATAAACTTCCAAAGTATCAGATGGGAACAAAAAGTAAACGCAGTATGTCTTATCTGAATTTTGAAAATGGTGGTAAATTATATTTGTTTTATATAGATGACTTTACTAATCTTAAACGATCATTTGACGAGACTCCTACACGATATTTTGATGGTAAAAAGGAGTTTATATACCTTACATCCTATGTTATCGATAATGCTACAGGAGAGGTTACTAAAGAAGCAATTCTTACCGGAAGTGACATCAGGAATGCACGTTTAGATGTTTTAGAACTTACTAAAGCTGCAATGTTACCTAATAAAAGTATGATTATGGAAGCTTATGATGGTAAAAAGAATAACCTGTTGCTTAAAATATCATTAGCCAAATAATAAATCGGCTTTTTTTACGATAGAAAAGTAATGAAGGTTTTATTAACCATATTAACTTTTTTTTTCTTCGTAGGTGATACTGTTCGTATTGAAGATATACGAGATGCGTATAAGACGTGTAATGAATCTAAAGAAAAAGCAGAACAATTCTATGAACTTACACAAAATGGGTTGCAAAATAAAGGGGCAATTTATCAGGCATATCATGGTGCAGCACTCGCATTAAAAGCTTCATTTTCCTGGAACCCATTTAGTAAAATATCGTATTTCAACAAAGCAAAGAAGATGATAGATGAAGCCATATTGTCTGAACCAGATAATATAGAGTTGAGGATGATCAGACTAAGCATTCAAACCAATACTCCTAAAATTGCGGATTATTATAAAAATTTAGAAGAAGATAAAGATTATATATTTGATAATATCGATAAGGTTGAAGATAAAGAGCTAAAGCTATATATAGAAAATTTTATAGCACAGTCTGCTATTTTTTCTGATTAAGTAATTAAATGCCCCATTGTTTTAAGAACTAAGTTTTTTACAATGAATTACTACTTTTTTGTTGTCATAACCCGTTGTGAAAAAGAGATAATCATCGCCTCCTTCTTTGATTTTAAACTTTTTTCTTAGAGTAGCGACTGATTCCTGAAAGTTACGTATTGTAATATTTGCTTTGGTGATCCCTATTTTAGACAATATCTTTTTTTGATAAGGATATACTGCTATGATTTCAAACCTTCTTCCGGGGAAATCAATTTTATGATCAGAAGTATATAAATGCGAATTAATATGAAGTTTTGTTACCTTAAAAGCAATAGCAATACGTTGAAAACTTCCACTTTTTAGGATTGCGGCATTGGGTTCATAAAGGTAGGTCATAGGTAATCCCGTATTTGCAGATTGCCTGGCTTCATCTTTTAGGAAAAAAGAAAACTCCTGATGTACCGTTTTTTGAATGTTGGCAGTCACAATTTTGATATCTTCGGTATAGGTTTTATCAAGAATCCATATCAATTCTTTAACTTCATTTTCTACAGCTACAACATGAATTTCTTTTATGTTTTGCAATGTTTTGCTCCCCATTTGAATATCTAGTAAAGGAGAAGTTTTGATTAAGATATTGTTACTTTTCCTAAAAAGTAAATCTAAATTAGAAGGAACATCGGGTAAACAGTCTTCTAGAAAGAATACTTTTCCTTTGCTATCATGTCTTCTAGAGGGATCGATGTAAATCCAATCCAGAGTATTGTGATCTTTCAAAATGTCTAACCCATCTCCGATAATAGTTTGGATATTTTTCTGCCCGAGTATTTCAAAATTATGTGAAGCAATTTCGCTTAATGATGCGTTTAATTCACAATGAATTACTGTTGAGATATGTTTTGCAAAAAAATAATCATCAATTCCGAAGCCACCGGTTAGATCGATTAAAGATGCTCCCGAAACAAGCTTACTTTTATACAAAGCTGTTACTTCAGAAGAAGTCTGCTCTAGATTAAGCGTTGGCGGGTAATAGATTTTGTTTTTAGCATACCAGGTGGGTAACTTTCTTTTTGCTTTACGTTTTCCCTGGATTTGTTGCGCTAACTCTTTGCTAGAGATCCCTTCAAAAGGGCTTCCACTTAAAATCAGGGTACTTATTTCGAGCGTACTCTCAGATTTTTCAGTAATAAACTCCTGGACCTTTTTATGTAGTAGTAAAGAATTCAATTAGAGATCTTTGGTAAGTGTTTTTACAATTTTATATTCCGAAAGAAATTCTTTAGCAATTACTTTAATCGCTGTATAAAAAGGTACCGCAACGATAAGCCCACCGATCCCAAAAAGTAATCCAAAAATAAGAATAGCCAAAAAGATCTCTAAAGGATGGGATTTTACACTGTTTCCAAAAATCAAGGGCTGATTTAAGAAATTATCAATCAATTGAATGATCAGATAACCAATCAGAATATAAGTTATTTTGGGCAAAATCACAGTCTGAAAATCAAATCCTAAGTTACTGGTGATCGCTAGTATAATCACAAATACTCCACCAAATAATGGGCCCACGTATGGAATTAGGTTACAAATTGCTGCAATTAAAGCGACTGCAATGGCATTATGAACCCCAAATATCAATAAGAGTATTGTGTATAAGATAAAGAGAATAATTACCTGTAATAGCAGCCCAACAAAGTAGCGTGAGAGTAAATCTTTAATTTTGGTAAAGGCTCTCATAAATCTGTTCTCATCTTCTTTTTTTGCAAGCACTAATAAGCTATTTTCGAGAAGGAGACTGTCTTTCAATAAAAAGAAAGAAATAAATAAAACCGAGAATAACCCAATTAAAACCGCTCCGAAACCACTTAAAAATGAGTTTATAGCATTGGGGATAACTTTTAAATCAAAAAACTGCATTAGATCGGTTTGTTTGATCAGTTCTACAAAATTTAGTTTTTCTATTTTAAAATAAGCACTAACCTCCTGATTAAACCTATTGATATCATCACCTAATTTATTGATATCAATTTCACCAATTAATTGTCCTTGTTCACTAATAATAGGAACAAATAACATGAAAATACTAAGAAATAACCCAATAACAATTAGTAGTGTGGTGATCACTGCCAACGAATTTTTAAATTTCAGTTTCTTTTTAAGAAATAGGACCAAAGGTCTACCCATTAGAGAAATTATAGAAGCAAAGGCAATGTATATAAGAACAGACTGTATTTTATATAGAAACCAGAGTAATCCCAGAACGCCGATAATAATAGCTACTGCTCTTAAGATTCCGTATGCAATTGTTTTTGAATTCATATTTTAAAATTTCGAAGATTCAAAGTTACAAAGTTTTGATTTGTCCTTTATTGCTATCCTTTGGAGTATTATTTTTTACTGTTCAATATTTGTTTTGTAATCTCATATAGAGCAATTCCCGTTGCTGTTGCAACATTCATACTACTATTATTACCATACATATTGATGTGTACACTGTGTTTTGTTAAAGCCAAAACTTCATTAGATACTCCAAAATTTTCTTCACCGATCACAAGTGCTATTTTTTCCTGGGGAGATGGTTTATAATCTGCAACAGGAATACTTGTATCGGTAATTTCTAATGCCAGAATGGTATACCCATTAGATTTAAATTGCTGTACGGTACGTATACTATCTTCGGTTTGATGATAAGGTACGATCTCATATGTAGCTCTTGCTGTACGTTGCATACGTTTACTAATCACAGTAATATCTTCTCCGCAAAAATAGATTTGTTCGATACCAAAACTATCTGCGATTCTAAATATACTTCCAATATTTGCGGGCGAATTCACCCGATCACAGATAAGCGTTATCGGAAATCGATTTTTTACAAACCGATTATGATGATGATGTAATTGCTCTGACATTAATTCTCAAAAGCGTATTTAATAATATTAGCTCCCATTTTTAGTGCTTTGGATCTTACTTCTTCTGGGTCATTATGTACCTCTGGATTTTCCCAACCATCACCCAGGTCACTTTCGAAAGTAAAGAGAAGTATCAGGCGATTTTCATGAATAATCCCAAGAGCTTGTGGTCGTTTTCCATCATGTTCATGGATTTTGGGTAATCCTTGCGGGAAATTATATTTTGATGAAAAAATAGGGTGTGTTATCGGTAATTCTACCAGTTCCTTATCAGGAAAAACCTTAACGAGTTCTTTTCGAATGTATGGTTCCATACCATAGTTATCATCAATATGTAGAAAACCACCGCTTAAGAGGTAATTTCTTAGGTTTTGGGCATCTACATCTGTAAAAAAAACATTACCATGTCCTGTCATATGAATGTATGGGTACTGAAATATATCAACACTTTCTGGCTTAACTGTTTTTGGCTTGGCAGGTATTGCAGTATTAATATTTTGATTACAAAATGTAATAAGATTAGGAAGAGCCGTAGGATTACTATACCAATCACCACCTCCTTTATATTGTAAAATGGCAATATCTTGCCCATAAATTGATATGGTTACCAAAAAAAAGAAGATATATCCAGTAAGTTTTATCATCATGCTCGTCTAAAATAAAGCCTAAAAGTACTAAAATTATGCAGATGTTACAGAAGCTTATGATGCTATTAACGCTTATTGTTTCGATACCTACAAATGCTCAGAAAAGCAATGAATCAGCAATAGTATTAGAATTATTTACCTCACAAGGGTGTAGTAGCTGTCCGCCGGCAGATGAATTACTCGAGAATATTAAGAAAAAACACAAAGATCAAAATGTAGTTGTGCTATCCTATCATGTAGATTACTGGAATAGATTGGGGTGGAAAGACCCATTTAGTTCAGCAGGATTTAGTGACTATCAAAGAGCGTATGCACAACAATTTAACAGCAGATCTATTTATACTCCGCAATTAGTGGTTAACGGAAGTGAACATTTTACCGGATCAGATCGGTATAAGGCAAATATAGCTTTAAAAAAATATTCAAAAACTAGTGTTAATTCTACTATTTTGATAAAGGACATACAACAAGAACCTTCTAAGATTATTTTTAATTATAGGGTAGATGGTGAGCCATTCAATACGATTACACTAGCCTTGGTAGTTTCTGAGCGTATTACTAATATATCGAGAGGAGAAAACAGAGATAGAACATTAAAAAACATCAATATTGTGGCGAATCGAGTGGTTAAACAAGAAGAATTGGGGAGTATCTCGATGACCATTCCTGATTGGGTTTCAGAAAATGATGAGCTATCTGTAATCGCATATACACAAGATAAGACTTTAAAAATTACAGGAGCTACAAAATTGGCGCTTCTTAGGTAATTGTTTGGGTATAGTATATTTAGAACTTTTTATAAGTTTAATACTATTCAAAATCATTATAGTAACTTTGGGTGAATGCGTTTTAATCTTAACTTTTAGTAAAGATTATACCTAGATCAATGAAGTTATGGAAATAAAGGATATACATAGTTTTCTTAAGTATTATACCAGGATAAAAGATCGTACCAGAAGATTATTTGAACATATTCCAACAGAAAAAATAGAATGGACCACTAGTAAGGGAAAATTTACTATTGGTGATATCATACGTCATCTGGCACTTACAGAAAGGTTTATGTATGTTGAAAACGTTCGACTAAGGCCTAGTTTATATACCGGTTGTGGAGAAAGCTATGCAAAAGGATATCAAAAGACAATTAGTTTGTATAATGAACTACATCTCGAATCAGTAACAATTCTTTCGCAGTTTACACCCGAAGATTTACTTGAAAAATGTGAAACACCAGGAGGCCATAAAATAACAGTATGGAAATTACTAAGAGCTATGGTAGAACATGAAATCCACCACAGAGGAGTACTATACACGTATCTGGCACTATTAGAGATAAAGACTCCGCCTATATTTGGATTAACCTCAGAAGAAGTAATACAAAAAAGGTAACCGTATGAAATTCGAGAATATCTGGGAAGAGCATAAAAAACCGTTATTAAACTTCATTAAGACAAAAGTTAATGATAACAATATTAGCGAGGATATAGTACAAGATGTGGGCATAAAACTACATACTGCCGTATACAAAAATCAAGAAATCAATAATTACAAATCCTGGCTTTTTCAAGTAGCAAGAAATACGATTGCAGATTATTATAGAAAAAATAAAATACCGACTACTAGTATAAAAGATCAGCCAGAGATTGCCGAAACATCAATGTCAGGTGCTTGTGTATGTGATCTATCGGGATTTGTTATTCAAAATTATCTTCCGAAACAATATGCAGAAGCACTTTATCTAAGTGATATCGAACAAAAGCCTCAAAAAGAGATTGCAAAAATTTTAGACTTAAGCTTAACAGCTACTAAATCAAGAATACAAAGAGGACGAAAAAAACTAAAGGAATTAGTGACCGATTGTATAGAGATATCATACAATAATAAAGGGCAGATAACAGGGTTTGTGCTTAAAGATGACTGCGAATTACCACGAGAACTGGTAACCGAGATAGATAAATTAAATTTAACGATATAAACTGCATCTTTTTGTTCTATTTGTACGACTATAGGTTAAAATAGAATTATGAAGCAAAATAAAATTTTATCTGTTTTAACCGTTCCTGCTCTACTGTTAATAACTGGCATAATTGCATCCTTAACGATTAGTAAGCGTTGGAGTTTTGAAATATCGTCTTATGTTATCTTTCTTTTTACGGCAATTTATATTTTAACATTCGAGCAAATTATCCCTTTAAAAACCGATTGGAAAACTAAAAAAAGTAATCTTTGGTCAGATATAAAGCACTTTATATTTTCGGCGGCACTTTTTGATGCGTTAGGAAAAACAGTATCGTTGTCTTTTGTATTATATCTTCAACAAAATTTATTTATAGCATCAGAAATATGGGACGATGTTCCTCTCATATTAACCTTTGTGGTGGCAAATATAATAGGAGAATTTCTACCTTATTTCTACCATAGAATTAGCCATATCGGAAACCGTAATTCTATCCTAAGTTTATTGCTATGGAAAATACATTCGATTCATCATTTACCAACTTCGTTAAATTGGTTTAAAACAAACTGGATACACCCGATTAATATTTTTTTAAATACGGTGTTTAAAATGATACCTCTTTTGCTATTAGGATTTAATGAAGATATGATCTTTTTGGTAGGAGTAGCACATGTGGTAATAGCCTATATTTCTCATGCCAATATCAAAACCAATACGGGCTTTTTGGATTATTTGATCGTTACGCCACAAGTACATCATTTTCATCATAGTAAACTACTGCATGAAGCTAAAAACTACGGGAATATTATACCCTATTGGGATTTGGTTTTCGGAACTTATTATAATCGTAAAGGCGAAGTCGACGATGTTGGAGTCATAGAAAACCATATGGTATATCCAAAAAAAGAAAACTACATACGACAGTTACTGTTTCCTTTTAAACGAGTTTTTAAGGAGTGTTGCCAAGTGAAATAACGTTATCATTCAACTTAAAATAATGATTATACCATTTGTATTTTGAATTTACTGGCAAAGAAAATTAAGATTTTTTTGTTTCAGTAAAGAAGAAAAATCAAGCATAGCAGGGCTACGGTTTATTTTTATTCTGAAACTGAGATGAAAAAAGAACATTTTATTCCAGTAGGTTTAAAGTGCAAATGGTATTACATAAACATTTATGAATGCATATAAGTACAATTGCCTTTCGTAACTTTGATACGATGGTCTAATTATATACAATACATACTCAAAAATGGAAATACCTGAAATAATACAGCAACTCGATCATTTACTAGAAAGAGGAAAAGAACTAATGAAAAACAGTAGTGAAAACGAACTTAAGTTCAAACCTTTACCCGATAAATGGTCGAAAAAAGAAATTTTAGGTCATCTGATAGATTCTGGAATACATAATCTACAAAGATTTACAGAAATTCAATTTGAAACCAAACCCTATAAAATTCGAAAATATAATCAGAATGAACTCGTTAATGTAAATCATTATAACGAAGCTAATACAGGTGAAATAATAAGTTTTTGGTTAGCTATTAATGAACGCATAAAAAAAGTAATCGAATTGCAAGATGAGTATACTTTGGCATATCAAATTGAAATTAGTAAAGGAGAAAAATCTGATTTTAAGTTTTTAATTAAAGACTATGTAAATCATATGGAACATCATTTACATCAAATAGAAAAATTACACAATTAATAAAATAAAAAAATGGAATACTTCACATTGGCACGAGTATTACACGTTTTGGCTGTAATTTTATGGATAGGAGGAGTTGCTATGGTAACAACTGTAATTATTCCTGCAGTTAAAAAACTAAAATCTAAGGAGGATCAGATAAAAACCTTTGAGCAGATCGAAGGTAAATTTGCGTTGCAAGCCAAAATCACAACACTAATAACGGGTATAACAGGATTTTACATGCTATATGTACTTGATGCGTGGGATAGATATTTTGATTATAGATTTTGGTGGATTCATGCAATGACACTGGTTTGGATATTATTCTCACTAATTCTGTATGTTTTAGAACCACTCGTATTGCATAAATTGTTTAAAAAATATGCAGAGGATAATCCCGCAAAAACGTTCAGATTTATGCATCGTATGCATTGGATTTTACTGGTGTTAAGTTTGATTACCACCGCAGGAGCAGTGGCAGGTAGTCATGGATGGTTTTTTCTGAAATAATCGATAAGAAAATGATGAATACTAACGATCAATTTTATTTAGATAAGCACGAACCCAACAAAAGCTGTTTGTTGACCATGCGTAGTATTATTCTTAATCAAGATGAAGATATTACCGAAACACGTAAATATGGGATGCCGTGTTTTTGTTATAAAGGGAAAATGTTCTGTTACTTATGGGTTGATAAAAAAACCGACGAACCCTATTTTCTTATGGTAGAAGGAAAATATCTTGATCATCCTCAATTAGAAACAGGTGATCGGGCAAGAATGAAAATTTTTAGAATAGACCCAAACAAAGATTTACCTGTAACGACAATCAAGTTAATTTTAAATCAGGCATTAGATGTATATAAAAACGGAACCATTCTAATTGCTAAGAAGTAGAGTAGGATCAAAAATCAAAAAAGATGAAGCAGTATCGAGATCAAGGTGCAGTAGGAGCACTATTAGATGAATATGAAAAAGTATTAACAGAAGTTATCACTGTTTTGTCTAATGTTAGTAATAAGAAATTGACCACTATTGTGGATGACAAAACCAAAGATCCGGATTGTAGATCAATACAAACTATTTTGACCCATGTTATAAGAGCAGGATATTGTTATGTTATTGAAATAAGAAAATCATTAGGCGAGCAGATTGATTTTGTAGAGCGCAAAACATTAAGTAGTGTAAAAGAATATCAAACAGGTTTACAAGAAATGTTTATGTACAATGAACAATTGTTTGAAGATTACCCTGATTTACATCTTGAAGAAAAAGATCCTGATAAAAAAATAGTAGTAGCATGGGGACAACGGTATAATATAGAGCAATTATTAGAACACGCGATTGTACATATTTTAAGACACAGAAGACAAATCGAAAGGTTTTTAATACAACTAAATACTTAGCATTATAACAGAGTATCGCTACGGTACCACTTTTAAAACAATGAATTGATTAAGCTGTGGAAAAAAGGAATTAAAGTTATTGTCAGAAATTACAACAATCGTTCGACTACCATCTTTTAATTTTGGTCCAAACGAAAAACCTTCAAGGTTATCTACAGTGTTATTAGTGAGTTGACTTCGAATATTATCAAAAGTAAAAAGCAAAGTTTTTGTTGCTGCAGTATAGGAGGTAGTTGCTAATGCCTCTGTAGACAACGTATTTGTAGCATTTGTAGCATCTACCTTATATATTTTTACTGTATTTCCTCCATCTATATATCCAGAAGAGAAAGAACGTTCTAATGCCAAAAATTTGTTAGTGTTGTATTCCAGGATTTCTACCAAACCATTCACTTCAAATGTAGTGCCTAGTGTGGCCTCACGTGCTACAGGGTCTAGCTCATAGGCAAATTGTCGTTCAGCAATTCCCGATGTTTTGTTTATATAAGTGATTCTTACGGGAGATTGTGTATCTGTAGTGGTGGGTTCAGGGCCATCTTCAATAAGAGGTAACTCAAAAGAGATCCAGTATCCTTTATTCTCAAAATCCAATGAAAGGCCTTCTAGGACTCCGTTATGTCTTGGCCCAGAAGAGGGATCCACCGTATTGGCTTTAAAGTTATCAGGTAGCGTAAAACGTTTGATTTGATTTCCTTCGGGAGCTATTTCGATCAAAGCAGGATCCACACCATTGGTAATAGAGCCCTCACTGGTATATACAATCGTACCTGTACCGATATCAAAGCGTATAGCTTCGGGATCAACAACTCCCTGTTCCAAAGGAGTACCTGTATCATCTTTAATTTCTATCATGGTATTAATACCAACCGAAGTAAATCCATCTTTGGTATATGTTATATCTGCCTCATAATATCGTATGGGCGGGGTAGAAGTATCACAGATGATATACCACTTACCATTTTGATAATCGATTCCAGAAAATCCTCCGATAGGAACACCATCAATTTCCTGATCTGCAAGTACAGATTCATCGATATACTCAAGTGCACTAATTGTATTTTGTTCATTTACAGGGAGTATTGGCGTAGGTTCATCGTCTGTTACTGGTGACGTATCACTTGTACTCGAAGAACAACACCAACATATCAAAACGATCAAAAATACTTTTTTTACTACCTGTACCATAATGAACTGCATTAAGCGATAAAGATATCAATTTGTAATGAAAAGTACCGCTATAAACTTACAAATAGTGTCTTGTAATCTACTAGTAAATATACAAAATAAAACAGGCTTTTACCTTTGTATTTATGGGGTGTAACCACTTGATAGTCATTGGGTTGTTTTGTAAATTAGTAGTGATGGGTTGGTGTAGGGAAACACCATGAAAGATCTTTGATTTCTCGTTAGCAGGTACTCAGAAAAATCAATGGTTAGAGAAAGCTGATTGTGCAGACCCATAACTATGTTGTAAGTATAGAAGAATATGTTTTTAACCAATTTAAATATAAATCATCATGAAAACAATTTTATGTAGTGTAGCCTTTTGCTTTATTACAAGTATGGGCTTTTCACAATTTCAACACACGTTCGGAACAGAAAAATCAGAGATGGGTAGATCTCTTACTCAACTACAGCAAGTTGAAAGGGGATATTTGATAGCAGGATATACTTCAAAAAACTTTATTGGTAGTCTTGAAGCAACCTTGGTCAAAACAGATCTTAACGGTAATCAAATATGGTCTAGAGTATACGGAGGGCAAGATTATGAATATTTTAATTCAGTAAGACAATCCACCTTTTTTAGTCCTAACAATAGAACAGCTTATGTGGCTGCAGGAATTACTCGTAGTTTTGGTTTTGGAGGCGGAGACGCATATCTCATGGGAGCCGATACCAATGGTGCTCTCGTTTTTTCTGCGGTATATGGAGGGCAACAATATGATGCTGCTCACTGTGTGCAAAATAATAGAGAAGTAACAGGAAAACCGGGGTATATCCTTGTTGGTGAAACCAGAAGCTATACAGCATTCCCGGGAGCTAATGTGTATGTTGTTAAAACAGATTTACAAGGAAACCTAATAAGAGCTACAGTAATAGGAGGTAAAGGAGATCAACGAGGTATGTGGATAGAACAAACAAGAGATGGAGGATACATCATCGCAGGATCGACTACAAATTATTGGTGTGGTGTTAGTACTACATTGGCCAACCCGCCTACAGATCTTTTTGTGATAAAACTAAAACCTGACCTTACCATAGAGTGGAACAGAATATTAGGATATCCTAATGAACTAGACCCTACAATGGGATATAGAAATGTAGCTACTTGTGTAAAACAAGATAGAAATGGTAATTACGTTCTTACCGGGTATACCAATAGTTTTGGGATTAATAATTCTTATGATGCATTTTTACTATACCTGGATGGGGGAGGTAATTTCTTAGGTATGAAAACATATGGAACAGAGAGAACAGAGCTAGGATTTAGTTTAGAAGAAACTTTTGATAGTGCAGGAAACCAACGGTTTACTGTAGTTGGTCAACAGGTTATTTCATCACGTAAAGCTATGCTGTTTCAGACAGATGCTGGGGGTACGTTACAATGGGCACGTGAGTATGGTTATGATAAACAAGAAGGAGGAATGGAAATGGTAACCGATACTTATGATAAAGGATTTGCCTTTACAGGATATACAACTTCTTTTGGAGCCGGGGCTACAGAAATTTACTTAGTAGAAACCACAGATACAGGCAAGACGGGTACAATTTGTGAAAAAGAAATAGATCTAAAAGAAATAAAGCACGAACCTTGTATTGCTAAAAGCGCGCAACAAATCTTTGTAGATGAATATAGAAGAATAGAGCATCCTGCGATTAGAGTAGAATACAAAGAAGATCTCTGCAAAAAAAGTAAAGTTGGACTTACAACAGAAGAGGCTAAGCCATTAGAAACAGATGTAGTTCTATTCCCTAATCCGGTAAATAATCTCCTTACATTAGATGTTGAAAAAACATTTGCGGTAACCAAAGTTGAGGTTTTTGATGTGCATGGTAAGATGGTTATTCAAAATGCAGAGCCAGGTCAAAAAGGCAAAATAGTACTAGCCACAGAAGGCCTGCAACCAGGAATGTATATCGTTAAGCTACGAACTCAAAATGGAGAAACTCGTATGATGAAATTCCTTAAAAAATAAAAGTATTTAGTACTGTAATTAAATAATTAAAAATGAGCTGCTTCTATTATCTTGAGGTAGCTCATTTAGTTATTTATAAAAGCTATGCTATGTACTGCAACGATTGCTGCAGTCTCGGTACGTAATCGGGTTTCTCCCAATGTAACCGGTGTGTATCCCGAACTTAATGCTATATCAATTTCTTTTGTCGAAAAATCTCCTTCGGGACCGATAAGAATGGTGGTATTTACTTCTGGCAGAAGAACACTTTTTAAAGATTGCTTTTTGGTTTCTTCGCAATGTGCGATTAATAACTGATCTTCATTTTCCTGTTTTATAAACTCAGAAAATGTAATAGCAGGGTTTAGCTTTGGTAAATAACATTGCAGCGATTGTTTCATCGCACTTTGTAGGATACGTTCGAATCGTTCTGCCTTGACGATTTTTCGCTCACTGTGATCACAAATAACAGGAGTAATCTCATCGATACCAATTTCAGTAGCTTTTTCCAAAAACCATTCGTATCGATCATTCATTTTAGTAGGAGCTACAGCCAGATGTACTTTATACTTTCTATGCTGTTGTTGCTTATAGCTTTCAATTTTGGCAATACATTGAGATGGATTAGAAAATGTGATGCGAGCAATAAATAAAAAACCACAACCATTGGTAATATGCAATTGATCTCCTTCCTTTTTTCGTAATACTTTAGCAATATGTTTGCTTTCTTCTCTCGAAAATTTTATTTCACTACTAGATGTTGTTAAAGTATGGTTATAGAATAATTGCATTTTATATTTTATGGTCAAAAATCAGGTTATATATTTATATAATGCTATAGATTAGAATTGTATTCGAGCTTTGGCTACGACACTCATATCAGTAAAATCTTTCTTCAGGTATTTTAAATAACCTACAATCCCGATCATTGCAGCATTATCTGTAGTATATTCGAATTTGGGAACAAAAGTTTTCCATCCATACTTTTGTTCTCCTTCTTTTAGTGCTTTTCTAATTCCAGAATTTGCCGAAACACCGCCACCGATTGCAATACTTTTAATACCGGTTTGTTTAGAAGCTTTTTTAAGTTTATCGATTAGGATATTAATAATTGTATACTGTAGAGAGGCACATATGTCATTAAGATTTTCGGCTACAAAATCAGGGTTTTCTTTTATTTTTTTCTGAACAAAATAGAGAACAGAAGTCTTAAGCCCACTAAAGCTAAAATTGAGATCACCAACTTTTGGCTTAGGAAAAGGAAACGCTTTTGGATTTCCCATCTGTGCATATTTATCAATTAATGGTCCGCCAGGATATGGTAATCCAAATATCTTTGCGCTTTTGTCAAAAGCTTCTCCAACAGCATCATCGATAGTTTCACCAATAATTTCCATATCAAAATGTGCATTAACTTTAACAATCTGTGTATGTCCGCCACTTATTGTCATTGCCAAAAAAGGAAATTCTGGGATATCAAATTCATCTTCTTCAATAAAATGAGCCAAAATATGTGCTTGCATATGATTAACATCTATTAATGGGATATCCAGAGCCAGGGCTAATGACTTGGCAAATGAAGTACCCACTAATAGAGATCCCATTAACCCGGGACCTCGGGTAAAAGCAATAGCATGTAAATCTTCTTTCTTTATATTTGCTTGTTTAATTGCCTGATCGATTACTGGAACAATATTTTGCTGATGTGCTCTAGAGGCTAATTCGGGCACAACACCACCATATAACTCATGTATTTTTTGCGATGCAACAACGTTGGATAAAACCTGTCCATTACATAATACAGCAGCAGAAGTATCATCGCATGAAGACTCAATACCGAGGATGTATATTTTTTGTGGATTCATTATGAGGAAAAGGGCATAGAAATTGTTAATATTGTCAACAAAGTTAAAACAATAAAACGTATCAGGAAATTTAGGAAAATATTGTTAAGGACATTTCTTGTCCTTTTGTCGCTATTTGCATTTTTGGTAGTGTTGTTTTCTATTCCTGCAGTTCAAACATATTTTGCAGAAAAAGTTACCAATTATCTTAATGAAACCTATGGTGTTGATATTCATATTGACCGAATAGGATTGACTTATGCAGGTAATGTATATCTCGAGGAAATCTTAGTCAGAGACCATCATCAGGATACATTAATATATGCCGGGAGTATAAAAACTTCGATAGGAAGTATTACACAAATAACCAAAGGCAGACCCGAGTTGGGACAAGTTTCTATAGAAGATCTGGTCTTTGATATGAAAATATATAAAGATGAAAGTAGTGATAACCTGATGACGTTTGTTAGAAAATTCAATACAGGGAAAAAACCACCTTCTGGAGAAAAATTTATCCTTTCAACAAAAAATATAGACCTGCAGCGAGGAAAATATAGTTTTACCAATGAGAATTTAAGAAACCCGAAAGCCGTAGAGTATACCGATATTGTTCTTGATGCAGAGAGCCTTTTGGTAGACGGCGATGATGTATATATTACTATTGATGCCCTATCATTTAAAGATTTTAGAGGATTAGATGTCTCCAAACTTCAAACCTGTTTTACGATAACTTCTACAGATATGAAGTTTCAGGAATTGGTTATAGAGACTAAAGATTCTAAGATCAAAGGTGAAATTCTATTCTCTTATGATGTTGGAGGGTTAAACGATTTTGAAAATAAGGTAAATATTACTGCAGATTTTGATAAGGCGACTATTTCTACCAATGATTTGATTCCTTTTTACCGCGAATTTGGAAAAAACCAAATGCTTAGAATGCAAAATACATCGGTTAGAGGAGTGCTTAATGATTTTAAAATAGTTAATGCCAACATATCGGGATTAGATAGATCTATAATACAAGGAAATATAAGAATTAAAAATGCAGTAAGTGACGCCACAAAATTTGAGCTCGAAGGAGATTTTAAAAACTTAACCAGTAATTATTATGATCTGGTGAATTTATTACCAGATGTGCTAGGCACCTCTTTACCACGGCAATTATATCAATTTGGTAGTGTACGCGCCGTTGGAAATGCTATTGTAACTACAAAAGCTGTAGATATAGATATGGATCTGTTTTCACAATTAGGGAAGATTAATGCTTTTGTTTTGCTAGAAAACCTTAATGATATAGAACGAGCATCCTATAACGGAAATATTATTTCTAATAATTTTAATGTAGGTCAGCTATTAGGTAGAAAATCAATAGGAAATTCTGTTTTTGATATTCATGTAGACGGAACAGGTTTTACTTTAAAAAGCCTGGATACTAAGATAGAAGGAGATATTAGTAAACTTGACTTTAATGGGTATACATATACAGATTTAAAAGCTCAAGGAAACCTTAAAGACCGTGTATTTGACGGTAATCTTAATTCTAGAGATCCTAACATAAGATTTAGTTTTAATGGGGTAGCTGATTTATCACAAGAAATACACAATTACAATTTTAAGGCTTATGTAGATCATATGGATCTTAATAAACTAAACTTATTCACCCGAGATAGTATTTCTGTTTTTAATGGCGATGTATACATGAATATGAAAGGAACGGGGATCAATGATGCTTTTGGTACTATTGCTTTTGAAAAAACACTGTATACCAATCAGGATGCAGGATTTTATTTTGAAGATTTTGAGATCGCTTCAAGTTTTGATGATAAGAATATACGTACCATTACAATCAATAGCCCAGATATTGTAGAGGGTAATGTAAAAGGAATTTTTAGGTTCGAAAATGTATATGACCTGTTTAGAAATTCTATAGGAAGCCTGTATACCAATTTTGAAGCCACAGAGATTACCGATGATGAGTTTATGGAGTTTAATTTCAATATTTATAATAAAATAGTTGATGTATTCTTTCCAGAAGTTCAATTTGCACCAAATACCAGTATTAAAGGAAAAGTAGAGAGTAATGAATCAGAGTTTAAACTTACGTTTAAATCACCATTGATTCAGGCTTTTGATAATTTTATGGAGAATGTCGATATCCAGATAGATAATAAAAACCCATTATTTAATACCTATATCGCTATTGATAGTATTGATTCAAAATATTATGATGTTTCTGAGTTTAGTTTGATTAATGTAACCTTAAAAGACACCTTATTTATGCACTCAGAATTTAAGGGAGGAGAAAACAATAAGGACAATTTTAACCTGGAGTTCTACCACACTATAAACGAAGATAATAACTCTGTAGTAGGGATAAAAAAATCTGATTTTACATATAAAGGCCATACCTGGTATGCCAATAGAGAAAAGAGTAAATCAAACAATAAGATTATTTTTGATAATGATTTTAAGAATATAGATATACGATCGGTAATCTTTAGTTACCTGGATGAAGAGATCAAACTTAATGGAGTTACCAGAGGTAAAGATTATAAAGATCTAAAAGCAACCTTTGAAAATGTAGATCTCAATAAAATAACACCCAGGATTGATAGTTTAAATTTTAAGGGTAGAGTAGATGGAGAATTATCGGTTCTTCAGGAAAACGGCGGCTATTTTCCAACATCTACTGTAGTAATTCGGGATTTAGAAGTTAATAAGACACTGCTGGGAGAATTAAGATTTAATGTTTCCGGAAACGAAGATCTTACTCAATATAACGTGAATACGAGGTTGATTAACAATCAAAAACAAAAAACATTATCAGCCATAGGAGGAATTAATGTTTCAAAAACGAATCCATCAATAGATGTAGATCTAGAATTAGATGATTTCGATATTTCAGAATTTAGTGCACTCGGGGGAATCGTGCTTACCAATATACGGGGATTTGTTTCGGGAGAAGCAAAAATATCGGGCAGCTATAAAAACCCTTCTATGGATGGAGTATTAACATTAGATCAGGTCGGACTTACAGTACCCTATCTCAATATTGATCTCGATTTAGACGATAATTCTAAAGTTATTTTAAAAGAACAACGTTTTAACTTTGATAATGTTGATATTACAGATACAAAATATAAAACCAAAGGTATTCTGGGAGGATATATTGCACATCGAAGATTTTCTAAATGGGAACTTGGATTAGAAGTATTGGCTAATGAAAGACTCCTGGTTTTGGATACCGAAGAAGACGAAGAATCCTTGTATTATGGTACCGGCTTTATTAGTGGCGAAGCAACTATTAAAGGACCAACCGATGAACTGGTTATTGATGTTAATGCAACGACCGAAAGAGGCACTATTTTTAAAATCCCGTTAAACGAAACAGAATCTATAGGAGATAATTCATATATCCATTTTTTAAGCCCAGAGGAGAAACGAGCCCGATTAGAAGGAAAAGAAATTATACTAGACGAAATAAAAGGACTAGAGCTTAATTTTGAACTTGATGTAAATAATAATGCCGAAGTAGAGGTCGTTGTAGATAAAAGTACAGGGAGTTCGTTAAAAGGACGCGGAGCCGGGACATTACTTATTGAGATTAATACCAATGGTAAATTTAATATGTGGGGTGATTTTGTAGCTTATGAGGGAACATATAATTTTAGATATGGAGCCTTTGTAGAAAAACTGTTTACTGTTAGAGAAGGAGGAACAATTAACTGGGATGGGAGTCCTACAAGAGCGCTTTTGGATCTTAGTGCAGTATACAAGACAGAAGCAAACCCTGCAATATTGTTAGAAAACTCTTCTATAAATCGTAAAATCCCGGTAGAAGTAGTTATAGATCTTCAGGGAGAATTAATTCAACCCAATGTTAATTTTAATATAGAATTCCCGAACTTAAGCTCTGTGATAAAAAGTGAGTTGGATTATAAACTAAGTGATCAGTCTAATAAAGAATTACAAGCACTCTCTTTGGTCTCTTCTGGGCAGTTTTATAACGGAACCCTTGATGCCAATGCGCTTACTGGTGGTTTGGTGGCAGAAAGAGCATCCAACCTTTTTAATAATGTTTTCTCTGATAAGGATGATAAGTTTCAGGTAGGGTTAAATTACGTTCAGGGTGTTAAAAGCTTAGATCAGGAAGATGCAGATCAGTTTGGACTAACGCTTTCTACCCAGATTAGTAATAGAATTCTGATTAACGGACGAGTAGGAGTTCCTATCGGAGGAGTTAACGAATCTAGTGTTGTTGGAGATGTTGAGGTAGAATACCTTTTTAATGAAGACGGATCGCTGAGAGGAAAGATTTTTAATAGAGAAAATACAATTCAATTTGTCGGCTCGGGAAATCAGGGATATGAACAAGGGATTGGACTTTCATACTCGGTTGATTTTGATAATTTTAATGAGTTATGGACTAAGATTTTTAAAAATAAAAAAGCGAAAGATTCTATTGCAAAACCTAAGGATACGACTAAAATTGAAACTCCGAATTTTATTAACTTTACCGAGAAAAACAACTAATCTGTTGAGCAAAGATTTTGTTTCAACTACAGATCAATTTATCGACTAAATATCTAATTATGGCAAAAGAGATAAGAACCATTGGTGTTATGACTTCGGGAGGAGATGCTCCCGGAATGAATGCGGCAATACGTGCTGTTGCGAGAGCATGCGCTTATTATAATGTGAAATGCATAGGGTTTTATCGAGGATACCAGGGGATGATAGAAGGAGATTATACCGTAATGAATGCCAGAAGCGTTCGCAATATTATTAGTAGAGGAGGAACAATACTTAAATCTGCCCGTTCTGTAGATTTTAAAACTTCCGAAGGAAGAAAAAAAGCAGCAGATCAGCTTAAAAAAATAGGAGTAGAGGCTATGGTTCTTATTGGCGGTGATGGGACGTTTAGAGGAGGACAGATTTTTAGCGAAGAATATGATATTCCTGTTATTGGTGTTCCCGGTACTATAGATAATGATATTGCAGGAACAAACTATACGATTGGCTATGATACTGCTTTAAATACAGTGATCAATGCGATAGATAAAATAAGAGATACGGCCAGTTCACATAATCGATTGTTTTTTGTTGAGGTAATGGGGCGTGATGCTGGGTTTATTGCTCTAAATAGTGGAGTAGGAGCAGGAGCAGAAGAAATTTTAATTCCCGAAGAAGATTTAGGGCTTGATCGATTATTAGAGTCACTAAAACGCAGTAAGCGATCGGGTAAATCGTCGAGTATAGTTGTGGTAAGTGAAGGCGATAAAACAGGAAAAAATGTATATGAACTGGCAGACTATGTGACAGAAAACCTACCAGATTACGAAGTAAGAGTCACTGTCTTAGGGCATATGCAGCGCGGTGGCTCCCCATCATGTTTTGATAGAACACTCGCTAGCCGATTATGCGTTAAAGCAGTAGAATTACTTCTTGACGGAGAGAAAAATGTAATGGTAGGGATTATTAATAATGAAATTACGGCAACCAGTTTTGATGTTGGCCTAAAAGAAGGCCACGAAATTAATAAAGAATTACTTCGCATTTCTGATATTCTTTCTACTTAAAATTTTTATCCCACTTTCAAAATATAAATTTTACCTGAACTACAATTAAAATTGTAGCATGTGACTTTAAAAAAAATGATGCATTAGCATCATTTTTTTCTTATTTTATCATGAAAATCTCTCGAATTTATACTTTTCTTAAAATATCAGTCTTTAAATAAGATTTGTATTTAAGTATATTTAAATCAGTATTTTAAGTATGGTGAAGTAAGTCGTATTTGATAAATGTCGACTTACTTTTCTTGTTTTTGATTAGGTCGTAACCGTACATTTGAGGAAACAAAAAAATAGTAAGATGAACCATTACAAAGGATACCAAAAGAAACAGATTTATAGCAAATATCCTAAAAGGATGTATATAACAAAATACCTTTTTTAGCTCCATTACGTACCTAATGAATTTATCTTGAGTAGTGGTTTTAAGCCGAAAAGTTTGGCTTTTGTGCCATAATGAAGTTAATTTTTTTCAGCATAGCCTTAGCTACGTTGAAAAAAATAGCAAAATTAGGGTAGAAAATGTGAATTTTGTAAGCAAAAGCAATACTCAAGATGAGTTCAATGTAAACTACCCCATAATTGCATTAAACAATGACTAATATTCTCATTACTTTACCTTAGATAATGTATTAGGAAATGCATGCTGTGTTGAACGTATAGCAAAATATAACATGTCAATATGCTTTTAGAAAAAGCATATTGAGGTTATGTCGATGTTTAGAAAACATCTTTCCTTACATTTTTAGCATTGATATCAAAGTTCTAATGCATTATCTGGGTTTAATCTGCAACTCATTATGAATAGTATTATCAAACAGATCGAGCTTATAGAACGTATTGATCAGCTTATTCGATTGCAAGCAACAGGATCACCAGAAGAATTGTCCTCTAAATTAGGAATCTCAAAAACCAAACTATACCGCATTATTAATACAATGAAAAGTTTAAATGCTCCTATTGAGTACGACATCACAGTACAAAGTTTTGTATACGCTGAGCTCGTTGATTTTACTTTTGGGTTCTATACAAAAGATCGAAAAACGAATATTCTTAATCCTTTTATAGGGTAGCTAAGAGAACGATTAACCCAAACCTGACACCTGATACCTGAAACCAGATACTTGGTGCAGAAAACCCTTCTAATTTTATTTAACATAATTTTAACAATTCTTACATTCTCAGTCCCGAAAAACGAAACTGGGATGCTTTACTATTGCATTGGGAATACGATTAAAAAAACAAAAAACAAGTTCATTTATAATGCTTTACCTGTGTTTTTAGACGCTTACTAAAGATGACTTTACCAGTATAGAGTTTCTGGTTTGTTTTCATAGTTAGTTAGGAGTTTACCAGGGGTAAGTAATTGAACAATTCAATCCTTACAAAAATTATTTTTATGAAAAAACAACTTTTATTCTTTGTTTTTATGCTGAGTGCTTTGATGGCGGGTCAGGAGTTACCAGATCTGGCTCCTCCTACCCCAGAGGTAGCCGCTATGGGTAAGTATCTAGATGTGCCTGTGAGTCTTTTTACAGGTACTCCTAATATTTCGATTCCGCTGGCCAGTATCTCCGAGGGAATGCTGAGTGCTTCGGTTTCTGTGAGTTATCATGCTTCAGGGATTAGAGTAGGTGAGATGGCCTCCCGAGTGGGATTGGGCTGGTCACTTCATGGCGGCGGTATGATCTCCCGCCAGGTTCGCGGTATTGCCGATGATCACACCGAAGGCTTTATTAATACCAGTAACACAATAGATCATTATTTTGCCCAGGATGCCAATGGGCGAGCACAATTATTTCAATCCACCTTATCAGACAACCAGGACTTTGAATCAGATGTCTACCATATCAATGTAGCCGGGTTGTCAGGCAAGTTCTTTTTTAATCAGAACGGTACTATCGTTATGCATCAAAAGAGTGATTTAAAGGTTGTGGCGCTTCGGGATGGGATTACCATTTCAGGATGGCAGGTGACCACCCCAGAAGGAGTGCTCTATAGTTTTGGAGTCATTCCGGGAACTACTCAACAGGTAGCTGAAATCAAGGAGACCCGTTTTTTTTCGCAAGCGACTAATTTACCTTCAAAAATTAGTGTACATACTACGGGATGGTACTTAACTCAGATTTCTGATTATCGTGGGAATCAAATTAATTTTAACTATACCAGGGGGACTCAGCAGATTACCTATTGGAATATAACGGGGCAAAGTAAAAATTTAATAGGGGTTGGATCATCGTGTAGTAGCAGTACTGCAGAGCCTGTTTCTTTGACAGAAGATAAGTATACCCCTACCTATTTATCGTCTATCACGACTACTCAAGGCAGTATTGTTTTAGAATATAATGATACTCGTATAGATCTTAAAAATGACAAAGCGCTTACCGGGGTCAAACTGTTAGATAGCAACAATGTTACTATTGATCGATATGTGTTGGAACAAGGCTATTTTACTTCTGCTGGTGGTATGGAGCATTTATTGAATTATGGGGATACAGATCAGCGTACCAAGCGCCTTTATCTTAAAACGATCACCCAACAAAAAGGTAGTACAGACAATAAAATTCATCGTTTTACCTATAACCAGGCTCATCAATTACCAGAGCGTTTTTCGTTTTCACAGGATTTATGGGGGTATTATAATGGAGCAAATAATGCTAAACTATACCCTGGTATTGTATATGTTCCTTATACTTCTGCTGTAGAGGTAGAAGGAGCAGATAGAACAGTAAGCGAATTGCATACCAAGGCCTTATTGTTAGAAGAGATCGTTTATCCTACAGGAGGAAAAAGCAAGTTTATTTTTGAATCCAATACCTTATCAGGGAATCAAGATTTTTTTATAGGAACCAAAATGGTAGACCAACAAATCCCAGGAGCCCAGTTGCATAACGACGCTTCACAATCCGGGGCTACTTTTTCTACCACCTTTACCCTTAGTGAATCTACTGATGCACATTATAGTGTAGAGGCAGAAACCTCCTGTCAATACAGTAACAACGATTGCCCGGCGATACGTTTATATAAAGACGATGCTATTATAACGACTTTTAATACCGCCAATGAGACCGGTATTGAGCGTTTATCTGCTGGTAGCTATACTATAAAAATTGAAAATGGTCCATTTCAAACGGGGAATACTGTGAGTATTGCTTTTACTCAAAAAATAGCCATTAATGCAAGCCAGGCTAATGAGGCAATAGTTGGAGGCTTACGGATAAAAGAAATCCAGTTTATGGATCATGATAATGCCATGATTAACAGCAAAAAATATGACTATCAAAAGTTTGATGATGCTACAGTATCTAGTGGTAGGTCTTTAAACCCTCCAGTTTTTGTATCGCGTAGGATCCCTTTTAGTGACTGTAGCCAGGATGTTTTACGGTCAAATGCAATTTTTCCACTCAATGGTCAGGGTGGTTCTCATGTAAATTATACTAATGTTACCGAGTATACTCAGGGGCAGGAAAATGGAAAAACCCAATACATCTATAGCTACAGTGCAGATGGGAGTATTAATGCTACTAATGTATTTGATGGTATTGGCCATTTGATGGTTCCTGCAACAGATTATTCACACCGTAGAGGGCAGTTATTAGAAGAGAAACAGTATCGATATGAGAAATCAACAAGTAAGTTTACCATAGCTGAAGCCACAAAAACGATCTATAGCCCTACCGATGATTTACGAACGCAAAACCTGATGATGGGTAAGGTTGGAGATCTTAATGAACATGCAAGATATGATAACATCAGTGAACGGTATTTACCCTCTGGTACAGAAAAGACAATATATTACCCATCGGGAGATGTAAAAACGACGACTCAGTATAGTTATGATATAGGGTATCAGGGGAGAACCATCCCTATAGCAACTACCACTACCAATAGCTTTGGAGAGACCATAACCTCTAAACGCTTTTTTGCAGATGATGTAACCTCTGCTACTGCTCTGGGAGCACCTCTTACTGCCGAGGAGTACACCGCAATTGGTACTCTTAAAAAGAGTAGTGGTTATCGTATAGGAGCGCCTATCCAGCAAGAAACCTGGGTAGGGGGTCAACAAGTAAGTGTACAACGTACTACATATAAGGTTTGGAATGGTATGACCTTACCCAAGGCGATTCAAGCCTCTAAATCGGGAGGGGCTCTGGAAGATCGTATCGAATACCTCTCTTATGATGCCAAAGGGAATCCCTTAGAGGTAAAACAATCAGAAGGGAGTCACCTTATTTATATCTGGGGGTATCAGGATAGTTTTCCTATTGCCAAGGTTGTAAAGTCCAGTTATACGGGTATGCCAGCAGCAGTAACGAGTTTGATTGATCAGTTAAAAACGGTTTCAAACAGTGAAGATACTACCGCAAAAGAGCAAAACATGCGAGATCTGGTGGTTCAGCTTCGGGCACATCCTTATTTTGCAGGTGCACAGATCACTTCCTATACCTATGACCCACTGATAGGGGTAACCTCTGTTACCGATCCCAAAGGATATACTATGCATTATAGCTATGATACCTTCAATAGATTGGAATATGTAAAGGATGATGCCGGAAAGCTGATTTCAGAGAACAAATACGGGTATAAAAAATAAGAAAAACAATGAGAAATACTAAAATACAACAGTATATAATAATGCTTATTGTAATGATGAGCAGTACAATGATGTTCTCCCAGTTTGGGGGTGGAGATCCTGTTCTGGGAGATTGTGGTATTACTTCCTACCGTGATGCCGATGGTGATGGTTGGGGAGATTATAACAACAAAACCTGTCAGCTTACTATTCCCAGTGGATATGTTTCTAAATACGGAGATATTAATGATAATAATCAATGGATTACCAATATCCCACCCAAGAACTTTTATAGAGATGCCGATGGAGATGGTTGGGGTAATCCCAATATAGTAACCTATCGTAGTGTACAGCCTTCTGGTTATGTGACCAATAATAGTGATCGTGATGACAGTACCAGTCTGATTACCAATATTGCTCCTCGACATTTTTATAGAGATGCCGATGGCGATGGATATGGTCATCCTGGTATAAGCACCTATCGCAGTGTACAACCCTCTGGATATGTAACCAATAGTAGTGATTGTAATGATGGCAGCAGTGCCATACACCCTAATACAGTATGGTATAAGGATAGTGATGGGGATGGTTTTGCGATTGCAACAAAAAAGCAATGTAGTAGCCCCGGAGCAGGATATACCCGTACAGTACTACCGGTTACCGATTGTCATGATGGCGATAGTGATTTAAACCCCAATACGATTTGGTATCCTGATGGTGATAGTGATGGCTGGGGAACGGCCTCTGATTTGGGAGCGGTAAAGAGACAATGTAGCCAACCAACCGGCTATACACAAAAGGTAGGAGATTGTAATGATCATAACATTAATATCCACCCCGAAACCGTTTGGTATAAAAATAGTGATGGTGATGGTTTTGCCAGTACCTCTAAGGTGCAATGCATCAATCCGGGAGCAGAGTATACCTATGAAGAATTACCACTGGGAGATTGTGATGATAATAATGCAGCTATCCATCCTAATACGGTTTGGTATAAGAATAGTGATGGGGATGGTTTTGCCAGTACGACCAAAACCCAATGTACCAATCCCGGAACTGGATATAGTTTAACGGTAAAACCCTTAGGGGATTGTGATGATAGTAATGCTGCAATCCATCCGAATACAGTTTGGTATAAGAATAGTGATGGTGATGGTTTTGCCAGTACGACCAAAACCCAATGTGCTCACCCAGGTAGCGGCTATAGTTTAACGGTAAAACCCCTGGGAGATTGTGATGATGGTAGTGCTGCTATCCACCCTAATACGGTTTGGTATGCCGATACCGATGGCGATGGTTTTGGGGATCCTAATGTTTTAAAACAACAGTGTATCCAACCTGCGGGGTATGTATTGAATAATAATGATCAATGTCCAGAAAAATCAGGCCCCCAACAAGGCTGTATTTTTATTCCTCACCAGCTTCATCTCTCTAATGAGAATTATGTGTTTACCCGGGTGTATCAAAAGCCCATGACCTCACCAGATGAGCTACATTATAATAAAGATGTGATAGAGAGTGTTACTTATTTTGATGGATTGGGCAGAACAAAACAGCAAATAGCGATCAAAGCTTCACCCGATGGTAAAGATATTGTAACCCATATCGGGTATGATGAGTATGGCAGGCAAGACAAACAATACCTGCCTTTTGAGTCGAATACTAGCGTTGGCAGTTATAAAGATGTTGATATTGTTAATGATATTAACCAGTATTATGAAACTAAATACGCCGATGATTTTATTGGAGTAGCAAAAGAGCATGAGGATTTTAATGCCTATTCAGAGAGTGTGTTTGAAGCTTCTCCTCTTAACAGAGTAGTAGAACAGGGAGCTCCGGGTAAGGATTGGAAAGCTAATAAAGATAGTGACACAGATCATACGATTAAATTTAATTGGGATACCAATATGGCTAATGAAGTGGTTGCTTTTAAGGTAAATTTTGCCAATCCTGGTGATACAGAAACCCCGGCCTTAGTACAAGATGGTTTTTACCCTGCCAATCAGTTGTATGTTACCATCACCAAAGATGAGAACTGGACTGCGGCAGATGGTCATAACCATACGACCAAAGAATACAAGGATAAGCAGGGTAGAGTGATCTTAAAAAGAACGTTTGCCAATGTTGGGGCGCCGAGCGTAGTCGAGGCGCATGATACCTATTATGTGTATGATAGATTTGGGAATTTAACCTATGTAATCCCTCCTAAAGTAGCGGCTAGTGATGGGGTAAGCCAGAGTGAGCTTGCAGAACTCTGTTATCAATACCGATATGACAATCGTAATAGACTTATCGAAAAGAAAATCCCTGGTAAGGATTGGGAGTATATTGTCTATAACAAATTAGATCAACCCATCCTAACTCAGGATGCCAACCTAAAAGCAGATAATGCCTGGCTCTTTACCAAATATGATATTTTTGGAAGAGTAGCCTACACCGGTAAAATCAGTATTACAGGAAAAGATCGTAAACAATTACAAACCGAGGCAAATGGCCATGTAGATGAGCTATGGGTAACTAGAGGAGCTAAGGTTAGCATCGGAGGAGTAGATATGTACTATACTGATGGCGGTTATCCAAAAGTCCTTGCAGGTGAGGTATTAACAATTAATTACTATGATAACTATGCATTTTTGGGAACTACTCCACAGCAAACTTTTATAAAACCGAATACTATTTATGGAGAAGCAGTTTCAGATCAAACCAAAACATTGGCAACCGGAAGTTTAGTAAAAATATTAGATACCTCATATTGGACAACTACAGTTACCTATTATGATAAAAAATCAAGACCTATCTATGTAGCTCGCAAAAATGAATATTTAAATACTACCGATATTGTAGAAAGTGATCTTGATTTTACGGGCAAAGTAAAACAAACCAAAACTACTCACATCAAAGACAGCAATGCTGCTATTGTAACGATAGATACGTTTACGTATGATGATATGGGTAGAATGCTCACCCAGAGACAATGTATAGAAGACACCTCTGGGGTAAATTGTACGGATAATACTGGGGTTACACCAGCAGTAACCTTATCACAACCGATCACCCAGACTACAACTACTGTAGCGGGTAATACTATTACCTTATCTAATGGGTTTCATTTTGCAGCCACGGCTAGTACTTCTTTCTTTGCTAAGATTCAGAATGAGGAATTCCCGGGAGAATTGATTGTATCTAATACTTATGATAAGCTAGGACAGTTAACTTCTAAAACAGTTGGAGGAGGATTACAAGAAGTGGATTATACCTATAATGTACGAGGTTGGCTTACTAAGATCAACGATCCAAATACTGCTCTTGGCAACAAGCTTTTTGCTTTTAAGATCAATTATAATACACCACAATATGGGGCTACTGCGTTGTTTAATGGTAATATCTCTGAAACCACTTGGAAAACTGCAAATGATAATGTAGCGCGACATTACAAATACAGTTATGATGCCTTAAACCGAATTACCGATGCAAATTATAATAATCAGGATAATAGTGAACAGGATTGGTTTAGGGTTTTTGGGATTACTTATGATAAGAACGGTAATTTAAAAACATTAAAAAGACATAAAAAGGAAAATGTGGCATTAGATTACCTATCCTATACTTATGATACAGGGAATAAACTCTTAACTGTAGAAGAACAAATTGATGGAGCCAGTGGGTTTGAAGATGGTACCAATACCAATGATGATTATACCTATGATGCCAATGGTAATATGACTATGGATCAAAACAAGGGGATTACAGGGATTACCTATAACCATTTAAACTTACCTAAAACAGTAACGGTAAATAATGCTTCTCATAATGGAAATATTACCTATATTTACGATGCCACTGGGGTAAAATTAAAAAAGATTACAACAGAGGGAAGTTCATCGACAACAGAATATGCCGGTAATTATGTGTATAAGAATGGTATGCTAGAGTTCTTTAATCATGCAGAAGGGATTGTAGAACATGAGGCCGATGGGTATAAGTATGTATACCAGTACAAAGACCATTTAGGGAATATCAGATTATCATACAAAGATGCGGATAAGAATGGTGCTATAACGGAAAGTGAGATCGTGCAGGAGAAGAACTACTACCCCTTCGGTATGACTCATTCTGGGTATAATAATACACTACGTGGTAGAAATCATAACTATGGATATAATGGTAAGGAAGAACAATCAGAACTAGGATTAGATTGGATGGATTATGGAGCTAGGAATTATGATGCCTCTTTAGGTAGATGGATGAATATTGACCCTTTGGCAGAATACTACTATAGTGTTTCTACATATAATTACACTCTAAACAATCCTATTATTTATGTTGATCCTGATGGGCGAGGCGTATTTGATCTAAAGTTTAATACTGATACAGAATCAGCTAGAAATAAAGTGCAATCCAACCTAGACGCTGGTTTAGGTGCAGGTGTCGCAACTGTTGGAGAAGATGGATTTGTAACCCTAAATGGATCAAGAGATGATTTGGAGACAGATGAACAAAAAGCCTTTTACGATACAATAAAGGAAAGTGTAGATGCTGAAGGAGTTGTCGAGATTAATGTTACTGAAAGTTCTGATAAAATCACTTTTGGGGATTTTACTAAAGAGACTATTGATATAGATGACATTAATGCAATAGGTGAAGGAGAAGCTCTAAATCAAAATTCTATTTTAGGTCACGAAATTAACGAACAACACGAAAAACAAATTTTAGACAATACAGAAAGAACAAATAAAGAAGGAACGGGAGCTCATCAAAAATCTTTTAAGACTGAAGAAAATATTACGGGATATACTAGAGGAGAACAAACATATTCTAATAGGAGTGCAACAAAAGTTGTGAAAAGAGAAAGATATGGAACAAGTACTTATTATCAACGTTCTTATGATTCTTCTATTAAATTTACAAAAGGAAGTAAAACAGTAACAGAAAGTTATAAAGTGAGAAAAGGGAACGTAGTTCCAAGAAAAAAACAATAATTTATGAAAACAGTATATTATTTTTTAATTCTTTTAATTGTTACTCTATCTTGTAATACAGGGCTTTCTCAAGAGAAAGAAGCCATTGATAAATTTGAATCTAAACTTCATATTTTAAAAAGATATTTTAATGAAGAAACAATTAAAGGCAATGGATTAGATGAAGCAATTACGTTCTTAGAACAGCTAACAAATATTAAATCTGATATAGGAGATGGATATGAAGATATAAAAACTCCTACCATTAAGAATTTAAATGACTGGCAAGACTGGTATAAAGAGAATAAACATCTTTTGTATTGGGATGACCAAGAACAGAAAGTAAAAGTCAAAACAGAATAAGTAAAAAGCCACCTTCGGGTGGTTTTTTTATGAGTACGCTTTTTTAGCTTTAGTATCTCTAATGATGGTATCAATTAATCTAAACAACATATTTTGCGTCTCTTCGTCTAGATTCTGTATATCTTGCAACCGTTGTACTGTTTTTTTATCAAAAGAAGCGTTAACACCTTCACCTACCAAATAATCAAGAGACACCCCAAAAGCATCTGCAATACTTTTAGCAGCTTCAATAGATGGTATTGCTTCATTACGTTCGTATTTACCAATCATCACACGGGATACATTAGTCTTATTGGCTAAGTCTGTTTGTGATAAATTATGTTTTTTACGAAGTTCTTCTATGATCTTACCTGTATCCATGAATATGTTTAAATGTTACAAAAAGCAACAATAGTAACGCTTTAAGGCAAAAATACGTAATTAAAAGTGAAATAAGTATCTAATAGTTTTGTTGCAAATGTAAATAAAAGATATATTTGTATCCAATAGTTAGGTAATGGGTCAAACTGGTGCTTTTGAGAAAAAGTGTATTTTTGATATTGATTATCAATAATTTATAAAACAAATAAGCCTCTTTATTGAGGCTTATTTATGTTGTTTGTACTACTTAAAATTGCTTAGAACCTATTAAATAAGGGTTTTGTATTGCTACGTGGGTCAAATTGGTGCTTGGTTATATTTGCTAACTAAACAAGTGAAATATTACCTATATTTACGATGCCACTGGGGTAAAATTAAAAAAGATTACAACAGAGGGAAGTTCATCGACAACAGAATATGCCGGTAATTATGTGTATAAGAATGGTACATTAGAATTCTTTAACCATGCAGAAGGTATTGTAGAATTTGAAGCCGATGGGTATAAGTATGTCTATCAGTTTAAAGACCATTTAGGGAATATCAGACTATCCTATAAAGATGCTGATAAAGACGGTAGTATCAGTACTTCTGAGATCATACAAGAGAAGAATTATTATCCTTTTGGATTACAAATGCGTGGGATTAATGAAACGCTACGTGGTAGAAATCATAACTATGGATATAATGGAAAAGAAGAGCAAGACGAGTTAGATTTTAATACACTTGATTATGGAGCAAGGTTTTATGACCCTGGAGTAGGTCGATGGTTCACTCCTGATGCTCTGGCAGAAAAATATTATTCTACTTCACCATATAATTATGCGCTTAACAATCCAATACTTTATATAGATCCTGATGGGAATCAGGTAGAAATGTGTTGTGAGAAGCTACAAGGTTTTTTAGCAGGAATGATAGATAATACTTTTGGAACTAATCTAAGAAGTGGAGGAAATACTCAAAAGTTTCAAACAGGAGTTAAGCAAGCAAATGGAGCTTCGTTAGCAATTGCTACAATTTTATTAGTTGATGGTGCAGTAAGTACTACCGCTGGTGGAGGTGGATTAATTGCTTCAGGTGCTGCGGCATCTACAGGTGTAGGTGCTCCTGTAGGAGGAATTGGTGCTGCAGCTAGTGGAGGATTACTTGCTAAAGGCGCTGTAGAACTTACTGTTGGTGGCGTTATGATGGCAAATACCATTAGTAACATGCAGGAAGATGCCCAGAATGGAAATAGTAATTCTTCTTCAGGTAATAATAATTCGTCAGGAGAAAGTAGTGTTTCTAAAGATATACATAATGGGAAACAAGGTAAACATGTTGAGGGACATAATAATTATCAAGAAGGTAAAAGTACAATCACTGAAGATCCACAATCTTTATTAGATGATTTTCATAACGGAAGTGTAGAAAGCTCTAGTGCAATTAATGATACTAAAACAAGAGTTAATTTTGGAAAAAAGATAGGTAATTATATTAATCCAGAGACAGGAGAAGCTACATCGACAACAAACGGAATAATCCATAATAGTAAAAAAGGAGCGCATATAGTTCCTTCAAGACCAAATTTATAATGTATAAACAATCAAACTATGTTATTTCAGTACAAAGAGCTTTGCTTGGCTGTCTAACAAACAATATGAGCGCTATCACAATAGCATATAAAAATGATGAATTTATATTAAGAGTATATTTTGAGGAAAGACCTTCAGAAGATGAGATTGAATCTTTATCTGAAATTACATCAGAAGTAGCTGCTGATTTTCCTGAAATGACAAATATAAGAGAAGAATTTTTTATAAAAACCGATGAAAATTATAAAGAAGAGATTTTAGATGTATGGATTATTAAAAAAGCTCCTGTTGGGTAATGGGTCAAACTGGTGCTTTTAAGAAAGAGTGTATTTTTGATATTGATTATCAATAATTTATAAAACAAATAAGCCTCTTTATTGAGGCTTATTTATGTTCTTTACACTACTTAAAACTGCTTAAACCTGTAACCATCCATAGTGTGGTTTTCACTTTCGTACCAAAAATCAGTAAGTGTTCCCGCTCAATATCCAGAACATGAATCCCTCGCAAGCGACCATCTTTTAGCTCTCTACATAGTAATCGAGCATCGATCTTATCGCTCTTCTGAAATTGTGACCCGATCGCTCGGATATGATAGCGCAGAAATGTTTTCTGTGCAGGCATGAGTAAGCGATAAGAGTAAATAAATGATAAAACTGGTTATAGTGATATAGCTGGTTTTTTTATATAGAAAAGCTACAAACTATTTAATGATTTTGTAGATAAAGAGATTAATTATAATCCTATCAAACTGAAAAAATCAGAAATCTTAATCTCTCTGGCTTCACATATTTTCTCTAGAGTTTTTACAGGAATCCTATAGCCTTCTGGTCGCAGAAGTTTCCGTACAGTTTTTTCATCAAGATTATGATCGGTAGCAAAAGCTCTATTTGATTTGGCCTTAGCTACCCATTCTTTAGCAATATAATTACAAATTCTTTTGTTGATATCTGACATATGACAACAAAGAAATAGGTTGTTATAATAAATTTTGCGGACGATAAGACGCAAAAGAATAGATTTGCCTATATTTGAAGAAATTTAAACGAAAATGAAAAATGAAGACGCTAATATTACGATCTTCTATTGGGAGGGGAAGGTATATAGGTGTAAGCTGGTAAAAGCGATACTGCTGGATGAAATTTCATTTCAGAATGGATATAAAAAAACAAACTCTACTATAGTAGATGAGTATACAGAGGATCATCCGGTATTTAAGAGATGTAAAGATTTAATAGAAAAAGAACAGATCTACAGAAAACAAAAACTAACCCTGGATGTATTAGCCAAAAAACTAAAAACAAACAGAACTACACTTTCTGGGGTAATAAACCAGGTGTCACAACAAAGGTTTACAGATTTTATTAATACATATCGGGTAAAAGAAGCCAAAACATTACTAAGCAATCCAGATTTTGATAAATACAAAATCTCTGCGATTGGGTATGAGGTAGGATTTAATCATGTAAGTACATTTTATAACGTTTTTAAAAAACATACAGGGGTTACACCAACGGCGTATAGGCAAAGTTTACGGTAACATTTGTATGTAGAACACGAGTAATCATTTTTAATAGGTTAAAAATTTCCCAGTTCCGAAAAATGAAACTGGCGGGATGTATTATTGTAGGATCAAACAATAATTAGATACCATTATGACCAGACAAGAATATTTACAATTTTGTAAAATCTGTACAAATCAAAAATTTGACTCAAAACAAGGGATAGTTTGCAGATTAACTGATGCAATTGCAAATTTTGAAGATACCTGCACTACATTTGAAGAAGACCCGATACTTGCAGAAAAAGAAAAGCAACTTGCGATACCAAGAACAGTAGTGGGTAAAGAAGCGAGCCAGGGAAAAAGATTTACCAACTATATTATAGATTCTATATGTATTTTGGTATTTGGTTTTGTGTTTGGTATTGTCGTAGCCTTTATTTTTCCATCTATACTATCGATTTTAGAAACAGATAGCCGAATTATAGACTACGGGTTAGGCTTTATATTAGGAATGATTTATTATTCTTTTTTTGAAATAACTACAGGTAGAACCATTGGCAAGTTGATTACAGGAACAAAAGTCGTTGATGAGTATGGAAATAATCCTGATATACAAACCATATTAGTACGTAGTCTATGCAGGCATATTCCTTTTAATGCGTTTTCGTTTTTGGGTGACGGTTCGGGCTGGCATGATACACTGTCTAAAACAAAAGTAATAGAAGTATAAATAAACAAGTTTGATCATTTAAATAGAGGTATATAGAAATTGTTGTTTTAAATTTATTTTGAAGTTTTAAAAACACGGATTGCAAATCCGTACCATCGTGTTCATTTTTTAATAAAGAAAAATTAAATATGAAAAAGCTAGAGGTTTTTTGTTTAGATGATACTGAGTCCAGAGAAATTGATTCAATACATAGAGGTTTTAGAGGAGATATTTATGTCAAAGTTAAAGAAGAATATTTTAACTTGAACTTTTATGATATAATACGTTTAAAACAAGATTTTGAAACAGAAATAGAAGTTTACGGTGTTTTCTCCTCAGAACCCAATATGATAATAGTAGAAGAAGTTAAAAAAGAGTTAATAATTAGAAGTGTTGAAAATTTGTTTAAACGGAAGTATTTTGATCAAATTAAGCCATTATCTAATGCAAAACTTCAAAACTTAGAACTTTTCTTATTTTCGAAATGATAAGGTGTTTCTCGATGACACAGATTTGCAAACCCCGATTGCTCGGAGTATAAATAAACGACTTTGATTATTTAAATAGGGTTAGATAAAAATAGGTGAAATGATACTAATAATTTATTAGTTGTAATTATGATAAAAAAAATAGGTTTTGGGATCGTTTTTTCTTTACTAGGTATGGTGATTGCTCTTTTTTTGACTTCATTTTTTAGAAACCAGATTCAGTTATTGTTTCAATTAACAACTAATGATAGGATTCAATATTTTGGAAAAGGTTTTTATCTTTTTTTAAGTACTATATATTACATAAGTTTTACAATTTCAATAGTAGTGCTAGGTATGACTAATCTAACATTGAATTTTAAGTTGATACTAAAAAATGTGTTGATATGGATAGGAATATTTACCATCACATTGGTCATCATTTGTGCAATTAATGCCAATTTCAAAATAATAGCATGCACGACTTGTGATGATGGAATACTTAGTATGCATCATAATGCAATTAATTATGGAATAATTCTGAGTATAAGTGCAGTTTTTGCATCAATCCCGAGTATATTAAAAATCTCAAAACAAAAAAAGATGTATTGAAAATATCGTTGATATGGGTTACCAGCCAGTCCTTCTCTTTATTAAATATATAGCACTATGTACTCTTATCTAATATCAAAATAAAGACAGATGTAAGAAAAGATTTAGAAAAAGATGCAACCTATTGTTTTTTCGGTTGTCATTAGATGAACAACATACATTCATATCATTACATCATAACAAATTAAAACTAACGCCTAAATGATAAGAAAAAATAGAATTGTCATTATGCTGTTACTGTTTATATCGGTAGCAGGTATTTCGCAAACAGAAAACCCAGAGCTTTCTAAGAAAGAAAAAAGAAAAAACAGACCTGCTTATATAGGGTTTACAGCAGGACTAGGGAAATCATCTTTTAGAGATTTTGCCACCTCTCCACTTTTTTATAAGGGCACGCCAAGAAACATAGCGCTATCATATACCAAAGCTGATATAGAACGAGAATCCGAAATTGGAGCATCCTACCTTTTTGGGCAGTTTCATAATAACTTTAACAGGCATTCTCAAAGTAGTAAACTACATAGTGTATCCTTGTACTATTCCAGGTTATACCAGTTAAACATGCTTAGTTCTCCTAAGTTAAATGTAAAAGTGGGTGGATTATTTAATGCCACTACTAATTTTAGAACTAATGAAGGATTTGGTAATAACGGAGTGGGAGTAGAAATTATTCCAACTCTTTTTGGCTCTGTCAAAATCGAAAAAGATATAAGTCGTAAAGAAGAAAAGAGTAAAAAATTCTTATTTATTAAATATAAACTAAAGAAAAGAACAAGAAATTTAGCATTTAGACTAAATGTTGGATTGGTCAATAGCTCGTTTCGAAATGGATATGTGTATAATGGGCAATCAGGTTTGTTAAACGAAGCAAATATATTTGATGAGTATGAGTTCGATATATTTTCTGGGTTTAGGGTGAATAGTTCTTTAGACTATACTATTTCCCTTCAGAACAAAAATGCACTACGATTTTCGTATGTATGGGATGCGTATAAAACCGGAGGAGATTTTGATAAATTCGAAATGTCTGCCCATCTTTTAAAACTCACTTTTCTATTTAATACCAATAATAAGTAATGAGAAAGTTATATAGTATAGTAATAATAAGTCTATCTCTTATCTCTTGTGAGAAAGCACTTTTTGAAAACGACCTGGCCTCTACAAAACCAAAAGATAATTTTGAATATCTATGGAACGAATGCAATGAAAAATACTCCTACTTTGATGTAAAAAATATTGATTGGGATGTTGTGAAATCTGAATATTCTGCCAAAATTTATGATGGAATGAGTCAAGATTCCCTATTTAAAGTATTGGGAGGGATGTTAACAGAATTAAGAGATGATCATACCAATCTAATATCGAATTTTAATATCTCTACATTTAGAGTAGATTACTTAGGACAAGATAATTTTGACTGGCGTATCATAGAGGACCACTATTTAAATAGGGACTATTACATTACAGGGCCGTTTTTGCATAATTTTCTTGATAATAAAGAAATAGGATATGTACGTTTTCCTTCTTTTCCTGGTACTGTAGATGCCGATAACCTGAATTTTGTTCTAAACAGATATAAAAATACAAAAGGACTAATCTTAGACATGAGAGAAAACGGAGGCGGAGCTGTAACCGATATTTTTGCAATTTTAAGCCGTTTTGTAGAGCGTAAAACACTGGTTAACTATTCTAGAATAAAAAGTGGCCCGGGGCGAAATGAATTTTCTGAAGCAGAGCCGGTATATGTCTCTCCGTATAGTGGAATACGGTATAAAAATAAGATTGTCGTATTAGTAGATCGAGGAACATACAGTGCAGGTTCATTTTTCTCACTTGCAACCAAAGCGCTTCCAAACATTACACTTATCGGGGATACTACAGGCGGGGGACTTGGCCTACCTAATGGAGGACAATTGCCTAATGGTTGGACCTACAGGTTCTCGATTACACAAGCATTAACATTGGATAAGAACCCTGATTACGAAAATGGAGTTCCACCAGATATTGAAGCCTTGATAGATTGGAGTGATTTGACAACAGATGAAGTCCTGGAGCGTGCAATTTTAGAACTGCAATAAGGCATAATTTAATAACGTTTCTAACTCAGATTATAAGTTGTGAGACTTAACAAAAGAAGAAAACAGTCACTACAATGTGACTGTTTTTTTATTTTTATTTCTGAACTTATCTAGAGTAGAGGTTTATTGTTCACTCACTTTTTGTACTCTTTCTACAGAATCGTTTTTAGAAAGCGAAAGCCGAACAATACTATCTTCTAATGCGACTAAATTATGCATGATACTAGGCTCCAGAGAAATAAGGTCTCCTTTTTTAAGAATATGTTCGGTAGTGTCGACTCCAAAATTAATCTCACCTTCAAAGATAGAAACAGTAATAGGGAATGGGGTCTTATGATTTTTCATTTCCTGCCCTTTTTTGAAAACGATTCTAATTTCTTTGGTAGCATCATTTTCTATTAATTTGGTGATTACCGGTTTTGTATCTCCGTAAGTAAGATCCTTGACTAATGAGGTTAATTGCATAGTAATTGTTTTTATACAACAAAACTAAAGATATTCTTCTCCTTGTTTTATGAGCTAAATCATAAGGTGAAGTAAATTCCTAATCGTAATTTGCAGGCATAATTAGATGTAATGTATACGATAAATGTTATAGATACTATTGGAGATGCTCATGTTTTAGAGTTTAAAAAATTTGAGTATCGCAACCTTATGGAGTTATTAGTAAACAGACTACATGATGAAATAGGAGATTGTAAAGGCAGAGGGTTATGTGGTACCTGCCATATCCGGGTATATTCATCTAATACTTCAATGCAATTTTTTGAAGGACTAGAGAACAACATACTAAAAAATCAATTAGATTATTATCCCAATAGCAGATTGGCCTGCCAAATTCTTTTAGACGAACATATTGATACGATGCAAATAGAAATTATAGGAGGGGATTGACCGTTCAACTTTCTTTAATTGCTAGATGTGAACATCCAAATTTTATAATCGTTTCTAAAGCTATAAATTATGCATGCATAATAAATTAACAGGATTAATCGATTAGTAAATGGTTAATTTTTCTTTTTGAAATCTCCAACACATTGTTACCCAAATTAAGATTCTATTAAATAGAAAATTGCTTCTGTTTTTTGTTTGATCATTCCTATAATTTCGTGAGAAACTATCTAATACTAACTTAAACAAAACTCACATGAAATTATTCTCACAAAAGCTAATGGTGTTATTTTTTACAACACAATGTTTCTATGCTCAACATATAGAAACCAGGTTAATAAAAATTGATCGTACCACCAATAACAAAGCTATCGATGATTATTTTGATGCCAACCTTGCTCCTTTTTATCATGGAGTTGCATCTGGAGATCCATTAGAAGATGCTGTTATTATCTGGACAAGAGTTACAACAAACGATGCTTCGGTACCTGTACGTTGGACAATAGCAACGGATGCAACAATGACTCAAATTGTAAAACAAGGCCAGGTAATTACTAATCAGAATAAAGATTATACAGTTAAGATTGATGTAAAAAATCTGGATGCTTTTACAACGTATTATTACCAGTTTGAAGCGCTGGGAATAAAATCAATTATTGGTAAAACGAGAACTGCTCCGGCAAAAGAAGATCTTGTAAATAATCTAAGATTTGCTGTAGTATCCTGCTCTAATTATCAAAATGGATATTTTAATGCATATAATCAAATCGCAAGTCGTAATGATATCGATGCCGTCATTCATCTTGGAGATTATATTTATGAGTATGAGTCCGGAGGATATGGATATAGCGACGAAATAGGGCGAGGACACCTTCCTAAAAATGAAATTATTACGCTAGACGATTATCGTGTGCGCTACTCTTATTATCGATTAGATCCAATGCTTCGCAATGCTCATCAACAACATCCTTTTATTAATATTTGGGACGACCATGAGTTTGCAAATGATGCTAATAAATATGGAGCACAAAATCACAGTCCTGAAACAGAAGGTAGCTGGGAAGTAAGAAAAAATAATGCCCATAAAGCCTATTTCGAATGGATGCCTGTTCGTGCCAATACAATAGAACAATACAGGTTATATCGTACCATATCTTATGGTAAACTTATGGATCTTATTATGTTGGATACTCGTATTGAAGGTAGAGATACCCAGGTAAATAGTTCAAAAAACCTGATCAGTGCGGCGGCTTCTAATAGAGAATTTAAGCAATATGCTAAAAATGTTATTGCTAAAAAAGACCTTACGAATAAGGAAGATGTAAAAGAAATTTTGACTACTGTGCTTCCGATGATACTTACAATATCAAATGATTCAAAGAAAAATCAGGTTGGATTATCTAAAGAAGAATTTAAGACCGTCGTGCATAGTTTTGCCGATTTTATTGTCGAGAAAAAAACTATCGGTATAGAAAGCAAACAGCAAACAGAATTAGAAACATTGTTAAGAAAAGGCGTGATGTATGATGAGCAATTTAATAGTAAAGAAAATAAAGTTACCTATAAATCGATACTTGGATCAGAACAATTTGATTGGCTAACAGATCAGTTGTCAATTTCTACTGCAAAATGGAGAATTATTGGGAACCAGGTAATGGTGATGCCATGGAATGGGGTACCTTCTAATGATGCTTGGGACGGATATGCAGAAGAAAGAGATCGGTTATTAAACTATGTAAAAACAAATGCTATAACTAATGTAGTGGTTCTTACAGGAGATATCCACAGTACTTTTGCCGGAGAAATTAGATATAAAGGCGAATGTGAAATGTGTGAGTTTGTAGTTCCTAGTATTACATCACAGAACTTAGATTTTTTAGGAGGATTTGCCTCTGGAGTAGTAGAGTTCTATACAAAATTACTGAATAAACATATCAAAGATGTAGATATGGATAACCATGGATATTTTGTGCTGGATGTGACAGAAAATAAGGTGCAGGCAGATTGGTTTGATATCGATGATTTGTCAAAACCTGTTATCGGTGAAAAAAGATCAAGAAGCTGGTATGTAAGTACTAATGATTGTAGGATACAAGAAGCTTCAAACGCAGCTGTAGCAACAACCAGAAGTGTAGACCAGGAACTATCTAACACCAAAGAACCTATGATAGAAACCCCTAAAGAAGATTTTATAGTAATAGGAGTGTACCCAAATCCAATGGAGAATGAAGGGAATATTCATTATTTGGTCAATAAACCAACTACCAAACTACTCATTTCTCTTTATGATATAAACGGAAAGCGAATACAACAACTACAAAATCAACAAGTGGTCAAAGGGATTTATAACCTGGCTTTTGATGTAAGCAATATTAAAAAAGGAAATTATGTGGTGGTTATTGAAGCTGGAAACATAAAGACAAGTAGAAAGATCATACTTAGATAAGAATACATACGATCACCTAAAAAAAAGAGACCCCAGACGGGGTCTCTAATAATGGTATAGGGTAAATATTACTTTACAGCAATTACAGAGATTTCTACATTCACAGATTTAGGTAGCGTTAATACCGCTACAGTTTCTCTTGCAGGTGCAGTAGCTTCATTAAAATAACTGCCATATACAGCATTTACTTCGGCAAAATTATTCATATCACTTAAAAAAATAGTGGTTTTAATCACATTTTCGAATGTCATTCCGGCTTCATCCAACACAGCTTTTAGATTCTGCATTACCAGTTTGGCTTCAGTAGTAATATCATCCAGAACTAATGCTCCTGTTTCTGGATTAATTGCAATCTGACCTGATGTATATAATGTATTTCCGGTTAAAATAGCCTGACTATAAGGACCAATAGGAGCAGGGGCTTTGGTCGTAGTTATGATTTTTTTCATGTGATAGGATATAATATTAATTTATAATTTTATTGCTAATCTGAAAATTTGAAAACCAGAAACTTGACTCTAAACCAAGAACTTATAGTTGTCTGTCTGGTTCACGTCTTTTGTCCCATTTAATATCGCTAAGCATCGATGATTTGATACCTATAAAGAAGTTCCATGATGTTCTTTCACTAAAAGGAATCCAATTAAAATTCATCACCCAACTTTCCAGGTCCCGTTGAAACCTTAAATTAGTATAGGTAAACCCGGGATTCTTTAGATCATATCCCGAAGATACTCCGACCGACCATCGCGGTGCAAGTTCTACATCACCAGAAAACATGATAGAGTGCGATGATATTTCATTTTGCCTGGCGCTATTGCTATAATTAACATTGTATGACAATCGCAGAGTCCAGGGTATTTTATAATTATAGTTTTTTATGTCTTTATCGGCATCTTTACTTTTGTTTTTATCAAAAGAACGATCCTCTCCAAAATCGGTAACCCCACCAAATAGATTATCAGGCCGACCTTCATTTCTAAAGTTTTGATTATCTAATGGATCTTCATTAACTTTTCCTTTTTCAAAATCTTTACTCGAAAACGAATACCCAAAATTAGCACTAGCTCTGGTTAAACGAAAAAGGCTACCTCCATTATCGATATTCCACACATCGATTTTACGATTATTATTATCTAAAGCATAAGGGTCTAATTGTGCATTAAAGTTAATATCCAGCTTATTTTGGATTATCGGGATATTACCGGTAATAGATAGCGGACTTAGCTTTAAAGAGTCTCCAGCTACATTATAAGATGTACTAAAATTAAGGTTGTTTAATAAAGTTACTTTTTTAGCTTCTGTAGCCGTACTGTCCTTACTTTTTACCTTCATTTCTACATTGTTACTAAGAGAAAATCCAATACTGCTAGAAAATGTATTACTGGGTGCTCCAAAATAGCCTCCTTCAAATCTAGAATATTCTACAACTTCTGTTTCATCAATAGTAGTCGTATTGGGATCATCGGTAACCGTATAGCTATCATAAAACTCACTAAATGCAGGGTTAATGCTGTAACTAATTGACGGTCTCATGGTATGGCGAATCGCTTCTATTTTTTTGCCTTTCTTAAACTTGAAAGTACCATAAATAGTGGTCCCCAGACTTGTTGAAAAATTATATGTACGAAAAGCATCAAAACCTTTTATAGTATCCCGTACTACTTCGCCAGCACCATCATTGGCACTAGAATCATAACTTTGCTTTATCGTTTCAAATACCCAGTTTTCCTGAAAATTTGTTCCCGCAGTAGCACTAAGATATTTAAACAACTTAAAATTTGTTGATAAAGGAATGGTATGTTGCATTCCTAATTTAGCACCTTTAAACATATCAGACGAGAATAAATCATCATCGGTCGTTTGTATTCTGTTTTCTCCTTTAAAATTATATTGCGTATTTATATTCTGTATGATTCCTTTTTTTGCACCTACTTTTGGAGCGAACGGAAATACCCTTGATACGCTCACATTCATATTAGGAAGCGATAAATTTACAGTTCCGGTATTGGTATTAGAGTTATGAGTAGCAGCAAGATTAACATTAACTTGTGGGTCTCCCTGAAATGTCTTTGAATAGGATATATTAGAACTAATTTGATTATTCAGGAAATTACCCGTATTAAGCTGGTTGGTAGATTGCTGAAAAAAGTCACTACTACCAAAATTTACAGAGGCCGAGAACCTGGAGTTTGGATTAGCTTTTGCATCCTGGCTATGTGTCCATTGGATATTGTATGTAGTGGTTTTGGCAAAATCGGGAAACCCTCTTTCGCTACGCAGGTTGTTTTCATACCTAAACCTAAGACTCCCCCTGTATTTATAGCGTAAGGCATAGGCCGATTCTGCAGCAAAAGTATAACTACCATTGGTATAATAATCCCCCATAAGAGTTAGGTCTACATAATCGCTAATGGCAAAATAATACCCACCATTTTGAAGAAAATACCCACGGTTATTCTCTTCTCCCGGACTGGGAATAATAAATCCTGAAGTCCTATCCTCTGTTAAAGGAAAATACCCAAAGGGTAATCCTAATGGTGTAGGGACATCGGCAATAAACATATTCACAAGCCCCGTTACGATTTTCTTTTTAGGTACAAACTTAATTCTACGAGCATAGAAATAGTATTCGGGGTCTTCGATATTTTCTGAAGTAGTAAATTTTACATTTTTCATGTAAATCACGGAGTCATTCTCCCGTTTTGAAATCTCATTTTTAATTCTAAACCCGTTCTGTTCTGTTCTGGAATTGTATATCAGTGCTTTTTCGGTATCAAAATTAAAACGAATAGAATCTGGCTCTACTACATTTTGTGCCTGTTTAAAAACAGGAGTTTGTACATATTCGCCCAGAGAATCTTTAATTCCATAAGCATATACTTCATTTTTGCTATTGTCTACTACAATAAACCCCGCATTAATCTGCATCTCTCCATATACGATTTCAGCATTATCATAAAGATACATTTTGTTCTCTTTACGGCTCAATCTCATATAATCAGTAGCTTTATAGACCACTTTGTCTGTTAATAGCTGTGGTTCTGCGAGTGTGTCTTTTTTAACCGTATCCTGAGCTTTTTCGTTAAGTAATTCCTCTGGATTGATTTCAAGAGGTTTTATAGTGTCCTGATTAGCAGGAATGGGCACCTCCTTAGTTTCGTTTATTTCCTGTGCTGTAATTTGACAAATACAAAGCAGTGAAAAACTTAGTGAATAAAGTATGTAACGTACCGTTGTTTGCAATGGTTTAAATCCTATTTTTGTATAACTATGGCTCAGTTTTTGAAGTGCCAAAATTACATATATTTTTTATGCTTAGATTGTAATTCAGAAAAAAATAAAAAATTATGTCAAAAGCATACCTTCTAAGCTGTATAAACATAGAAGATATAGGTTTATTATATAAATCACAATCTTAAGATTTTTAACTTGTTATATTAAATACTGAAACATAACAGAAATGTTTCAAAATTAGTAGTAAAATTATTGTAGTTGATGAGACGAAGTATAGTATGTAGTGTTTTTTTATTGGTCTTTATTTTTATTGTATCTGTCTTTAACGCAGATGTGGTTGCCCAGGAAAAAGAAAAGTTTGTTGTTGTTTTGGATGCTGGACATGGTGGTCATGATCCCGGCAACCGAGGAAATGGCTATAAAGAAAAAGAAATTGCACTAGATGTAGTTTTGGCCGTAGGCGCGGCTTTAGAAGATGATGATAGGTTTAAAGTAGTGTATACCCGAAAAACAGATACCTTTATAGAATTACATGAGAGAGGAAGTATTGCCAATAAGGCGGGAGCAAATCTTTTTGTATCTGTACATTGCAATTCGCACCGCTCTCAGGCTTTTGGTACAGAAACCTTTGTTTTAGGACTACATGCTAACAATGAAAATTTTAATGTAGCAAAAAACGAAAACTCGGTAATTCTTCTTGAAGATAATTACGAAGCTAATTATGATGGGTTTGATCCTAATTCTCCAGAATCAATTATCGGACTTACTTTAATGCAGGAAGAATATCTGGATCAGAGCCTTACACTGGCTAGTTTTGTGCAGAATAGATTTAAAAAAGCATTAGACAGAAAGAGTAGAGGAGTAAAGCAAGCTGGTTTTGTCGTTTTACATCAAACCTATATGCCCAGTGTTCTTATCGAATTAGGTTTTCTAACTAACAATAGTGAAGGGAAATATCTTAACTCTAAAAAAGGACAAGGAGAGATGGCAAAATCTATCACTACCTCGATTGTAGATTATAAAGAGAGCCTTGATGCTATCTATAAAGTAGATCCGCCTAAAACTCCCGAAGTAACAAAAGTAACTGCCAAAATGGATGGGGATCGTGTGTATGATGATATTACGTTTAAGGTGCAAATAGCAGCTGGATCCAGTGATATAGAATTACAATCGTTTAATTTTAATGGCTTGGATCAACTGTCTAAAAGTAAAACAGGAGACCTCTATAAGTATTACTTCGGAAGTACGTCTAATTATACTTTAATACAGGAATTAAGAGAAATTGCAGTTGGTAAAGGATTTGATTCTAGCTTTATCGTTGCTTTTCGTAATAGTGAATCGATTCCTTTAACCGAAGCTTTAAAAGCTGATACATCTTCGAATTAATCTAAATAAATACTGATAATTCCTTAGGAAATTACCAGTAGAAATGTATTTTTATTCTAAATTTGTGTCCTAAAATGTAATCTATTTTGAAATTTACTCGAGAAGTCAAAACAGGAATATTAGCAATCTGCGCAATAGCACTTTTAATCTTTGGCTATAGTTTCCTGAAGGGAAAAAATCTCTTAGAAAATGATAGAACCTTTTATGCTGTTTATGATAATGTAGAAGGGTTAATACCTTCTTCTCCCGTAACCATAAATGGTATGGTTGTAGGGCAGGTGGTTTCTATAGGTTTTGCAGATACCAAGGGTAACCTTGTTGTAGAGTTTAATGTAGATAGCGATTTTTCGTTTTCAAAGAATAGCCTGGCCAAAGTATATGGAGGTGGCTTGATAGGTGGTAAATCCCTTGCTATAATGCCTATATATGAACAAGGCCTCGAAGCAAAAGATAAAGACACACTACCCGGTAGAATAGAAGCAGGTCTTCTAGAGTTGGTAAATGATAAGCTCGCGCCTTTGCAAGAAAAACTTGAAGCCGCAATTACAGATGCAGATACACTTCTAAACTCGGTTAATGGAATTCTTAATGTAGATAATAAAAATAATCTGAATTCTATTTTTAAAGATTTAAGCATAACAGTTAAGAATTTTAAAGGAGCTTCAAACTCTTTAAATACGATTCTTTCGGGTAATGAGGAAAAGCTAAACAATACATTTACCAATCTGGATAAAATGTCGACTAATCTTAATAAGGTTTCAGATTCCCTGGCTCAGATAAATGTAGCCAAACTAGGAAAAGACCTGGAAAAGGTACTAGCTAATTTTGAGAAGATTTCAAAAGACATTAATTCGGGAAGAGGAACAGTTGGAAAATTACTGAAAGATGATAAATTATATGATAATTTAGAAAAAACCAGTAAACAACTAGAATTACTGATACAGGATTTACGATTAAATCCAAAACGATATGTTCATATTTCGGTTTTTGGAAAGAAAAATGCGCCTTACGAAAAACCAACAGATTCAATAAATTAAAAAATTATGCAATACATACCTAATATCCTATTTATACTTGTTTTGGTAGCGGGTATTGGATATTTTACAAAAAATGTCCGTAAAGTCATTCGTAATATCCGATTAGGAAAAGACGTAGATCGTTCTGATAATAAAGGAGAGCGATTTAAAAATATGGCTAGGATAGCATTAGGACAGTCCAAAATGGTACGACGACCTGTAGCTGGGATATTGCATATTGTTGTATATCTGGGATTTATTATCATCAATATAGAAGTATTAGAAATTGTCATCGATGGTATTTTTGGTACGCATAGGATTTTTGCCTTTTTAGGAGGATTGTATGATTTCTTAATTGGTTCGTTCGAGATTTTGGCATTCCTTGTATTTGTAGGGGTGGTTTTATTTTGGATTCGTCGTAATGTGATTAAATTAAAACGTTTCTGGAACCCAGAGATGAAAGGATGGCCGAAAAATGATGGGAACTTAATCTTGTATTTTGAGATGGTTTTGATGACTTTGTTCTTGGTAATGAATGCATCAGATCTTCAATTACAAGCGTTAGGAGCAGAGCATTATGTCAAGGCTGGGGCGTACCCAATAAGTCAGTATATATCCCCACTTTTTAACGGGATGTCAGAAACAGCTCTAATAGTATTAGAAAGAGCATGCTGGTGGGTGCATATTATAGGAATATTAGTGTTCTTAAATTATTTATATTTTTCAAAACATTTACATATCCTGTTGGCATTTCCGAATACATATTATGGAGACTTAAACCCTAAAGGAGAGCTTGATAATCTCGAAGCTGTTACCAAAGAAGTGCAATTAATGATGGATCCAAGTGCAGATCCTTTTGCTGCTCCTGCAGATGATCAACAAGAAGGGGAACCCGAGAAATTTGGAGCATCAGATGTTGTAGATCTAAACTGGGTTCAGTTACTAAACGCATACACATGTACCGAGTGTGGGCGTTGTACAAGCGAATGTCCTGCAAATCAAACAGGAAAAAAACTATCTCCGCGTAAAATTATGATGGATACCAGAGATCGTTTAAAAGAAGTAGGAGACAATATTGATAAGAATGGTAGTTTTGTAGATGATGGAAAGCAATTGCTGAATGACTACATCACTCCCGAAGAATTGTGGGCTTGTACTAGTTGTAATGCTTGTGTAGAAACTTGCCCGGTAAGTATTAGTCCGTTGTCTATTATTATTGATATGAGACGTTATTTGGTAATGGAGCAAAGTGCAGCACCATCTGATCTAAATAATATGATGACCAATATAGAAAATAATGGAGCTCCATGGCCATTTAACCAAATGGATAGATTAAACTGGAGCAATGAATAATTTTTATTAAATAACCAATTAGAATACATTAAATTTTAACCAAAACTTTTAACCAATTAAACCACAAATTAATAGAAATTATGAAAAAAGAAGAAGTAGAAAAATTATTGCATGATAAAATAGAAGAAGGAGAGCATGTAAGTCCGGTCTTGCCAGAAGGTGTCAAGAATTACCTTATTGATATTGATGGGACTATAACCGAAGATGTACCTAATGAAGAACCAGAACGAATGGTTACTTGTGAGCCTTTTCCTGATGCATTAATTACATTAAATAAATGGTATGACCAAGGACATGTTATATGCTTCTTTACTTCAAGAACCGAAGAACACAGAGATGTGACCGAGACATGGTTAAGAAAATGTGGCTTTAAGTATCACAGTCTTTTGATGGGAAAACCAAGAGGAGGAAACTATCATTGGATTGATAATCACCTGGTAAAAGCAACACGATATACAGGTAAATTTACAGAACTGGTAGAAAGAGTTGTGACGATCGAAGTTTTTGATGATGGAAAACATGATTAAATATGAGTTTTAGGATGTTAACCTCTGGGTAAACTTCTAAACTTTAAATAGTATAATATGAGTGAGACAGTAAAGGTGCCAACAATGGCAGAATATATGGCAGAAGGCAAAAAACCAGAAGTTTTATTTTGGGTGGGTTGTGCTGGTAGCTTTGATGACAGAGCTAAAAAAATTACAAAAGCTTTTGTGAAATTACTTCATAATGCAAATGTAGATTTTGCTGTATTAGGTACCGAAGAAAGCTGTACGGGAGATCCAGCAAAAAGAGCAGGTAATGAATTCTTGTTTCAAATGCAGGCCGTTACAAATATAGAGGTAATGAATGCTTACGAAATTAAAAAAGTAGTTACCGCATGTCCTCACTGTTTTAATACTTTAAAAAATGAATATCCTGTACTAGGAGGAGATTATGAAGTAATGCACCATACGCAATTCTTAAAATCCCTTCTTGATGAAGGTAGATTAAAAGTTGAAGGAGGAAAATTTAAAGGCAAACGAATTACATTTCACGATCCCTGCTATCTCGGTAGAGCAAATAATGTATACGAGGCACCAAGAGATTTACTTAGAAAATTAGAAGTAGAACTTGTAGAAATGAAACGCTGTAAGCGAAATGGCTTATGTTGTGGAGCTGGTGGTGCACAGATGTTTAAAGAACCAGAACCTGGAAATAAGGATATTAATGTCGAAAGAACAGAAGATGCCTTAGAAACCAAACCAGATATTATTGCCGCTGGATGTCCTTTTTGTAATACAATGATGACAGATGGGGTAAAAAGTAAAGAAAAAGAAGAAAGTATACAAGTGATGGATGTGGCCGAACTTATTGCCAACGCTCAGGATTTGTAATTTTTTTCTTAATTATACACAATTTTATTAGAGTTAATATGTTTTTTCATATTAACTCTTTTCTATAATCGTAAATAGCAATAGTTTTTGTTACTTTAGTAAAAAATAGCTCATGTTGGTAGATTTTAATGACCTTCCGGAAACATCTCGAGTGTGGATTTATCAGGCAAATCGGTCATTCACTTTGGATGAACTGGAAGAGATCGAGAAAAAAATAAAAGAATTTATAACTCAGTGGACAGCCCACGGTGCTGATCTAAAAGCGGGTTATGAAATAAAGTATAAACGATTTATAACCATTGGACTAGATCAAGGAGTGAATCAGGCAACTGGATGCTCTATAGATGCTTCTGTTCGTTTTATTCAGGAATTAGAACAAGCATATAATGTAGATTTAATGGATAAGATGAACGTGTCTTTTAAACAAGGAGAATTTGTAGCCTATAAACCTCTTGCAGATTTTAAGAAAATGGCTAAAAATAGATCAGTATCCCCAAATACTATCGTTTTCAATAACCTGGTTACTAATATTGCCGAATATCGAATCAATTGGGAAATCCCTGCAAAAGATAGTTGGCATAACCGTTTTTTAAATTAAAATTTACGTGCGGCAGATCATAAAAAAGTATTTTTATTTTATATTTTTTCTAATAACTTTTGGCGTTGATGCTCAATCAGAAAATCCTTTATTAGTAGAAGATGTTGAGACCCAAAGAAGATGGGTAGATAGTATTTATAATAGAATGACCCTTAAGGAAAAAGTGGGGCAGTTGTTTATGGTAAATGTATCTTCTTCTGATCCCCAAAAAGAAACAGATAAAATAAAACGACTCATCGAAGAGTTTATGATCGGAGGCGTTATTTTTTCTAAAGGAGGACCTAAGCGACAGGTTAAACTAAATAATGAATATCAGAAGTTATCCAAAATACCATTGTTAATAGGTATTGATGCAGAGTGGGGACTTGGTATGCGATTAGATTCGACACAAGCTTTCCCTTGGAATATGACTCTTGGAGCAATACAAGATGATCATTTAATAGAAGAAACCGGAAGACAGGTAGCACGGCATTGTAAACGAATGGGAGTCCATATTAATTTTGCACCCGTGGTAGATATTAATACAAACCCCAAAAACCCGATAATTGGTAACCGTTCTTTTGGAGAGGATAAAGAAAAGGTAGCTCAAAAAGCACTGGCTTTTATGAAAGGTATGCAAAGAGAAGGGATTCTGGCTGCTGCTAAGCATTTTCCTGGCCATGGCGATACCGATACTGATTCGCATAATACATTGCCAACTATTAATTTTGATGCCAAAAGAATTGATAGTATCGAATTATACCCATATAAAAAGCTTATTAATGAAGGGTTATCTAGTATTATGGTTGCTCATCTTAATATTCCTAGTTTAGAATATAGATCAGACTATCCATCTTCTATTTCTAAAAAAGTAGTTTCTGGAGTATTAAAAGATAGCTTAAAGTTTGAAGGTTTAATTTTTACAGATGCTCTTAATATGAAAGGAGCTTCTGATTTTAAAGCGCCTGGAGATATTGATTTGGCAGCTTTTTTAGCAGGAAATGATATTCTTTTAATGTCTGAAGATGTACCGTTGGCATCTCAGAAAATAGTATCTGCATATTACTCTGGAGCTCTAACAGAAGAGCGTTTGTCTTATTCTGTTAGAAAGATCTTATTTGCCAAATATAAAGCAGGCCTTAATACCTATCAACCTGTAGAAACAGGTTTTCTTTATGAGGAACTAAATAGTGTTAAAAATAAAGTGCTACTTCATGATTTAGTCGAAAATTCTTTGACCGTTATAAAGAATGAAAGAGCAACACTGCCAATTAAAAATCTTGACCTGAAAAAAATTGCTTATGTTTCTCTTGGTGATGACTCTGGAGAAGCTTTTTATGAAGAATTAAGTAAATATACTCAGGTCGAATGGGTGAAAGCCAATCAATTGGGTGAAATGGTAGAACAATTGAAAAACTATAATTATGTTATTGTAGGTTTTCATAAATCAAACGATTCACCCTGGGCAGAATATAAGTTTAAGGATAAAGAATTAGTTTGGTTATACGAGATTGCCAGATTAAATACTACGGTTCTTAGTGTATTTGCAAGACCTTATGCTATGTTGGATATGTTAACCACTACGAATTTTGAAGGTATAGTGATGTCTTATCAAAATAGTAAAGTGGCTCAGGAAAAAACAGCACAATTACTTTTTGGAGCGTTAGAAGCCAAAGGAAAACTTCCTGTAAGCATCGGAGAAGAGTTTCCTGCTGGTACAGGGCATCATACCAGGATCTTAAATAGATTATCTTATGGGTTACCCGAAAGTGTTGGGATGAATTCTTATAAACTTAATAGAATTGATTCTATAGTGGATTTTGCACTAAAAGAAAAAATGGCACCTGGTGTGCAACTCATTGTTGCAAGAAAAGGAAAAGTAGTATTTAATAAAAATTATGGGTACCATACCTATAGTAAATTTAGAAAAGTTAAAGGATCTGATGTTTATGATTTGGCATCTTTAACCAAAATATTAGCTACTTTACCACTTACTATAGAATTAAAGGATAAGGGGATAATCTCCTTAAATACAAAGGTAGGAAAGATGTTGCCTTCCTTTAAAGGTTCTAATAAAGAGCATATTACTATAAGATCAATGCTGTCGCATTATGCAAGATTAAAGGCTTGGATTCCTTTTTATTTGCAAACAATGGATTCTATTACCCGAAAACCGGATAAGAAGTATTATCGAAATAGTCGCTCTAAAGATTTTAATATAGAAGTTACTAATAACCTTTATTTCAGAAGTGATATGAAGGATTCTTTACTGCTAAGAATTAGAGATAGTGAATTGAGAGATAGGTTAAAGTATAAGTATAGTGATTTACCGTACTATCTTTTAAAAGCATATATAGAAAGCCATTATAGTAATACATTGCATAAGTTAACCCAACAACATTTTTATAAGCCATTGGGAGCTAATAATACCTCGTATTTACCTCTAACACGTTTCAGAAAAAAAAGAATAGTTCCTACAGAGTATGATAAGATCTTTAGAGACGAAGTTGTTCATGGGTATGTTCATGATCAGGGAGCTGCTATGTTAGGAGGAATCGCTGGGCATGCAGGACTATTTGCTAATGCTAATGATGTTGCCAAGATCATGCAAATGTATCTCAATAAGGGGTATTATGGAGGTAAGCAATATTTTAGAGAAGAAACATTAGATGTGTTTAATACATGTCATTATTGTCATCGAAATGTACGAAGGGGAATAGGGTTTGATAAACCACAACTAGGAGATATAGGCCCGACTTGCGGGTGTATATCAATGACTAGTTTTGGGCATAGTGGATTTACAGGAACCTTTACGTGGGCAGATCCAGAACAGGAAATGATATATGTCTTTTTAAGTAACCGTACTTTTCCTAATGCCGCAAATAGAAAACTCATATCACATGATATTCGCTCAGAGATACAAAAGCTGATCTATGAGGCAATAGATTATTGATTGTATCTAGGAAGAAGAATAATTTTTAAAAGTTAAAAACATGAGTATCAGGGTTTCAAATCAAGATGCTATATGCTCGCGTATAATAGCCGGGTGTATGAATTGGGGAGAATGGGGAGCTAATTTAACCATAAATCAGGCTCAGGAATTGATAGAAGATTGTCTTGCTATAAATGTTACTACTTTTGATCATGCAGATATCTATGGGTATTATACCACAGAAACATTATTTGGTAATGCGCTTAAAAAACGACCTTCTCTTCGAGAAAAAATGCAACTTGTTACCAAATGTGGTATTAAACTAGTAACACCTAATCGCCCTAATACTGCTATTAAGTCATATAATACTAGTAAAGAATATATCATAAGTTCTGCAGAACAATCTTTACAGAATCTAAATACAGATTATATAGACCTGTTTTTGATTCATAGACCAAGCCCGTTAATGAATCCTGAAGAGATTGCAGAGGCTTTTACCCAACTTAAAAATGATGGTAAGGTATTGCATTTTGGAGTATCAAACTTTACGATACATCAATTTGAAATGTTACATAAGTTTATACCTCTGGTAGCAAATCAGATAGAAGTATCTCCTCTTCATCTGGATCCTTTTGTAGATGGTACTTTAGATCAGTGTATTACCAAGCATATTATGCCTATGGGATATTCTACATTAGCAGGAGGAAAATTCTTTGCCAAACAGCCAAAAGATAGAGTTATGAGGATTAATAAGGTGGTAAATGTATTGGCAGAAAAATATAATGTTGCCCCCGACCAGATTCTAATATCCTGGATCATAAAACACCCTTCTGGTATTCTTCCAATTATCGGTTCAACCAAAATAAATCGTATTAAATCTGCAATAGATGCTTTAGCTATTGATATTACAGATGAAGAATGGTTTATGATTTGGGAAGCTTCTACAGGGAAAGAAGTAGCTTAGAAGAAGACTGTGTTGGCTATAGAATATGTATCAAAGTATATGTAATTGGTTGCCAGTTTCTTTGCTTTACATACAGATGAGAGCACGTTAATTGGGTCTATACATAATGTTAAAATACTTGTAAATTACTGCATGTTGCTGTTTTTTACTATATATTTAATATTGAAAATCGAACGTTTATTTACAATTTTATGTAAAATTTGTAAACCGTAACATTTAAATTCTTCACAAATCGTTATTCCCCTAACCCCCTAACCTTAAACTAATGAATAAGTATAAACTAACATGTATCGGATTAGTGTTGTCTGTTTTTATTTATGTAACAACTATTGTTTTAGAATTAGAATTGTTTGAAAAAGCTATCGCATTATTGGAGAGTATAGAGCAATTTGAGTTTGACGAAATGATAATTCCATTAATAGTGTTTTTTGTATTTCTATTTATAGATACACAACAAAATGCTAAAAAAGTAAAGATGGAAAACGCTAAACTAAATATTTATAAAGCTATGCTTTCTTCTAGTCATCATATCCTAAATAATTTTATTTATCAAATGGATATATTTAAAATCACGGCAGAAGATACTCCTGGTTTTGATGTAAAAGTTTTGGCTTTTTATGAAGATATTATTAGTAATGCTGCTCATCAAATTCATTCTTTAAGCAACCTTACCACTATTGATGAATTTTCAATACGAACTTCGGTAATGAATGAGACTTAATGCGTAGTATGCGGGTTTTTACGTAGATTTATATTTCAAAAAAGCTAAAAACAGATCCTCCATATTTTCTCGAATTACTAAAATATGGTGATTCTTCGAGAGAGGTATGCTTAGAGTGCTCAATAATCAAGACCCCGTGTTCATTTAGTAATTCATTTTCAAAAACTAATGTTGCAATTTTGTGAAACTGATCTGTTGTAAAATCATATGGGGGATCAGCAAAAATAATATCTACTTTTCGTTTTACTTTTTCGAGGTAACTGTACACATCACTTTTTATAGTCTCAATAGGAGCATCTAGTTCTTTTGCTACGCTTTTGATATACCCAAGACAGGCATAGTGAGCATCTACTGCAGTTATATCCTCTGTTCCTCTGGATAAGAATTCATAGCTTATGTTTCCTGTACCTGCAAAAAGATCTAGAATTGATATCTGAGAGAAGTTATATTGATTTCTTATGATATTAAACAATGCTTCTTTTGCCATATCGGTAGTAGGGCGTACAGGCAGTTTTTTAGGTGCTGTAAGTCTTTTTCCTTTATATTTTCCTGAAATAATACGCATATTTAAAAATGGCTAAGTAATACAAAATGTTTATGAGGCTCAAAAGATGTTATATCTTCTGTTATTTGTGGTTTCTTAAGAAGGCTTCCGAAACGTATATGACGAATATAAGTATATGCAATATTGAAAAACTCACTATCCTTAGAAATATCTCCCAAAAACACTAAACTAAATTCTTCTGGATTTAGTTGTAGTTGTTCTGTTGTGTACAATAGATAATACAAAAAATCTTCTTTAGTTTGATATTTATAGGTGTTACTTAATATCAAATTCCCTTTATTGATTACTATAATATCGAAAGAAGCATCATTTATATTCGCAAAAACGGTGATAGATTCACTGTTTTTTTCTTGAGTAAGTAAAGAATTTATTAAAATGGTACTAGAATGCTTATAAGTAAAAGATCCAAATGTATCAAAAAAGAAATTATTGATGTTGGTGTAAGGAATGTAGACTGTTGCTATATTATGAGGGTGTAATTCATCATAGGCAATAAAATCATTTTGAAGCACTTTGGTGTTAAATTTAAGGTACTCCTTTAATGAATCTTCGTTAAATAGAGCTTTAGGAACAACAGTATATAAGTCATTTTGATGAATTACTTCGATGGTATCGAAAGTCCCTTTTAGATTATGATTGTGATCAAAAGTATATTTGATTTTATCAAGTACTTGTGTGGGAGTTAATTGTATACCAAAGGATTCATGCGCTATTGATGTTATTTGATTATTAGTATTTACGGTGCAAAAAGAAAGTCCATTCAAGCTTACCTGAATGGACAATGTTTTTGATGTATTATCAATTGTATTATTGATCGTTTGCACCATAAGTTCTTGGCCAGTTACCAGAAGTCATTACTTCTGTCATTGATCCTACCGAAAGGAATCCTCCATTAACTTCATCAACAGAACGTACTTCTTTCTCTTGAGCTAATAAATCTTTATCTTGATCGTGTAGTAGTATATCTTTAGCTACTTTAGCTTCAAAAACCGGAATTCGTAGATCATTTTTGTTAATAAAACCTGCATCCATTTCAAAATTAGATTCAACACCTTCGATCGGTATTTTAATCATATTTTTATGATTTCCTGTTTTAAATAAAGAATCTTTTACCGATGCATATCCAAGGGTATCAACAATAACTGTATCTCTTGGCTCATCAATTTTAAGTATCTTATTAAATGCAATATAACTAGAATCTCTTCTTTGGGTTAGTGTAAATTTAGCAGTATCTATAAAAGCAACTAATTTAACAGGATCTTTAGCAAATTTTCCAGTTACTGATCTGTATGCCAATTGAGCTGTACGAATATCTCTTAAATTTTCAACAGCTTTTGCATATCTAGCTTGCTTTATTTTATTGAACTTTACAGGACCATTAACAGAATTGAATACCAAGTATCCTAAAACTCCTATAATAACCCACAGAACTAATTGAACAACAATTTTCATTTTATGATTTAGCTTTAAACATTAGTGTATACGCAAATCTACAATTTTTTTTTAATCGTAAAAGTTTATTGCCAAAAAATCATCCCTATCTTTGATTTATTAATAGCGATATGAACCATATGGACAAGTTTTTTTAATGAAGGAAAAAGAATTTTATGAATTATTAAAAGAAGATTTTCCTTTTGAACCTACTATAAAACAAGATATTGTTCTACAAAAACTATCTTATTTTGTATTATCAGGGGCAAAAGAATCACTTTTTCTATTAAAGGGATATGCAGGTACAGGAAAAACTACTTTAATAGGGTCTTTAGTGAAAAACCTCTGGAAAGCTAAATTAAATGCTGTTTTACTTGCCCCCACTGGTCGTGCGGCTAAAGTGATTAGTAATTTTTCGGGAAAGCAGGCTCAAACCATACATAGGAATATTTATTATCCCAAAAAGGATAAAAGTGGGGGATTAGCTTTTCAATTAAAACAAAATAAAAGCCGTAATACTATTTTTATTGTAGATGAAGCTTCTATGATACCAGACACACCCAGTGATAGTAAATTGTTCGAAAACGGATCTTTACTAGATGATCTAATGATGTATGTGTATTCTGGATTTAATTGTAAAATCCTTTTTATCGGGGATACTGCACAATTGCCACCAGTAAAACTAGAAGTAAGCCCAGCACTTGATCCTAATAACCTTGCAATGGGATTTAATAAAGAGGTTACCCAGATAGAGTTAGACGAAGTAGTACGGCAAGCAGAGAATAGTGGCATTTTAATGAATGCTACCCAGCTAAGAGAAACAATTAATGATGGATTTTATGACTCTTTTCGGTTTCAGGTGTCAGGGTATCCAGATGTAGTTAGGTTTTTTGATGGCCATGAGATTATGGACGCATTAAATGAAGCATATGCTAGTGTGGGGCACGAGGAATCAGTGATTATACTTCGTTCTAATAAAAGAGCTAATATTTATAATCAGCAGATTCGCTCAAGGATACTTTTTCAGGAAGAAGAACTGTCACCCGGTGATTATTTAATGGTGGTTAAGAATAATTATTTTTGGCTGGATAACAAAAGCGAAGCTGGTTTTATTGCTAATGGAGATATAATTAAAATTTTAGAGATTTTTTCTATAAAAGAATTGTATGGATTTCGGTTTGCGATAGTTAATGTTAGTATGGTTGATTATCCAAATCAAAAACCTTTTGAAACGGTCTTGTTATTAGATACATTAACATCAGAAACTCCATCTTTATCTTACGAAGAATCAAATAAATTGTATCAGGAAGTCCTAAAAGATTTTGAAGATGAGAAATCGAAGTACAAACGGTTTATGGGAGTAAAGAATAATAAGTTTTTTAATAGTTTGCAGGTCAAATTCTCTTATGCCATTACATGTCATAAGTCACAAGGAGGGCAATGGGATAATGTTTTTATAGAGCAACCTTATCTTCCCGATGGGATCAATAAAGATTATTTGAGATGGCTGTATACTGCTGTTACCAGAGCTAAGAAAAAGTTATATTTAATAGGATTTAAAGATGATTTTTTTATTGAAAACTAAAATTTGCATAACATATGTATATTGTAGTTTAGTTTTTTTTAAATAAATTATGAAACTAAATATAAAGGTTGGCCCGAAAATTGATTTAAAAAAGTTATTTTTGCAACTCTAGAAAAGCAACAAATTTTGAACAAAAATACTCTAAAAACTATCGCAATGATACCTGCGAGGTATGCTGCCACGCGTTTTCCTGGCAAGCTAATGCAGGATCTAGAAGGGAAAAGCGTTATAAGAAGAACGTATGAAGCGACCCTAAATTCAGGACTTTTTGATGCCGTATATGTAGTTACCGATAGCGATGTTATATATAAAGAAATTACTTCTCATGGTGGCGTAGCTATAATGAGTAAGAAGGAACATAGCTGCGGTAGTGATCGAATAGCCGAAGCAGTCGAAGATATGGATGTTGATATTGTAGTAAATGTCCAGGGAGATGAACCTTTTACCGATAGAGAAAGCTTAGAAAAAGTGCTAAGCGTATTTTATCAGGAAGATTCTGATCGCATAGACCTAGCTAGTCTAATGACTCCTATGGATGACTGGGATGATATCATGAATCCTAATAGTGTAAAGGTTATTGTAGATGAAAATAATTATGCATTATATTTTTCTCGTGCACCTATACCATACCCAAGAGATAAAGAAATAAACCACGTTTACCATAAACACAAAGGTGTTTATGCGTTTAAGAAACAAGCTATTTTAGATTTTTACCGTTTACCAATGCGTTCTTTGGAAGCTTCAGAGAAAATAGAATGTATTCGATATCTCGAATATGGTAAAAATATTAAAATGGTTGAAACGCACCACGAAGGTGTAGAAATTGATACCCCGGAAGATTTAGAAAGAGCAAAAAGAATAATAAATAAAGAAAATCTATTGAATCCAAAATCTATAATTACTCCAGAAGAATCTACTTCTACGCATAAAAATTTCCCAATGGTACCAAAAGTAGTATTTGGGAAAGGAGCTTTTAATCAGATTTGTGATATTATTTCGCCCGAACGAAATGGTGTTGCTCCTTTTATCTTTTTGGTAGATGACGTTTTTAAGAACAATACCTCGTTTATAGAGGATAGAATACCATTATCTTATACCGATGAGATAATTTATGTATCAACTGTTGAAGAACCTAAAACATCACAGGTAGATGATATAGTCACTAAAATAAGAAATGATTATCAGTATGTTCCCAGTGGAATTATCGGAATAGGTGGGGGCTCTATATTAGATTTGTCCAAGGCTGTAGCGATCATGCTTACCAACCCGGGAAGTGCTGCAGATTACCAGGGATGGGATCTGGTAAAGAATAAAGCTGTATTCCATGTTGGGATTCCAACAATCTCAGGAACAGGAGCAGAAGTGTCTCGTACTACTGTACTAACAGGACCCGAACGTAAATTAGGAATCAATTCTGATTTTACACCCTTTGATCAGGTTGTATTAGATCCAGAATTAATAAAAGATGTTCCTAAAGACCAATGGTTTTATACAGGTATGGATTGTTATATTCACTGTATTGAATCGCTAGATGGGACGTATTTAAATGCATTTAGCCAGAGTTATGGCGAAAAAGCCTTAGACTTATGCAAAGAGATTTTTCTCGAAAATAATCTAAGCAAAGAAGAGATAGATGCAAAGCTAATGATGGCTTCCTGGCATGGCGGGATGAGTATTGCATACTCTCAGGTTGGTGTTGCTCATGCGATGAGTTATGGGCTGGCATATGTGTTAGGTACAAAGCATGGGATAGGTAACTGCATCGTATTTGATAAATTAGAAAAATACTATCCCGAAGGTGTAGCTGTGTTTAAAAAAATGAAAGAATTTCATAACATCAATTTACCCACAGGAGTTTGTGCTAATGTAACCGAAGAGCAATTAGATGTAATGACTAAGGTTGCACTAAGTTTAGAACCGCTTTGGGAAAATGCCCTGGGATGCGATTGGAAATCTAAAATAAATGCAGATATGTTGAAAGAACTTTATCGTTCTTTGTAAATTGTTTTTCAATCTTTTATTTTCATGCGATACTTTTCTTCCTTCATATATCATAAAATTATAGGGTGGAAGTTTATCGGTGATTTCAGTGCCGATACTGTAAAAAAATGTATTGTTATTGTAGTGCCTCATACGAGCTGGCACGATTTTTACATTGGCCTTTTGGTACGACAAGTAGCCGGAATTAAGATAAGTTTTTTGGCTAAAAAAGAACTTTTTAAATGGCCATTAGGTTGGTACCTTAAAAGAGTAGGGGGGATTTCTCTGGATAGAACTCCTGGTCAGAATAAGGTTGAAGCTATTGCAGAGTTATTTGAAAAAAAGGATGAATTGCGTTTAACTGTTGCCCCCGAAGGAACAAGAAAAAAAGTTAAAGAGTGGAAAACAGGGTTTTACCATATCGCCAAAGCTGCAAATATTCCTATTATTATGGTTGCTTTTGATTTTGGAAAAAAACAATGTATGGTCTCTGATCCTTATTATCCTACCGAGGATATTAAAAAGGATTTCGAATATATGTATCGTTTCTTTAAAGGTGTTAAAGGTAAAGTCCCCGAAAACAGCTTTGACGGGACTTAAAATTTATGAATTTTTTCTTCTGGGGTAGCATCTTTAGTTTTTTCCTTTATGCTTCCGGCTCCAAAAATAAGCTCTGTACTAGAAAAAGTAGTACCAAAAGTTTTTGCGGCATAATATACTTGTGATATGGCACTGTTTACCTGCTCATTCGTAAGTTCTTTTAAAGGATGGATATAAACCGACCATAAAATTTTATTGGTGATAGCATATTTTACATCAAGAGCAGAATGAAAATTGGCAGTCATTGCATCAAGTAATATATCTTTATCAAGACGATCTGATGCTGTAATAGGAGAGATAATTCTCATTCGATTATTGGTTTCATCAGTAACACAAAGCATAGGAGTGTCTTTGTATATAAATTTCCAGTTACCGGGAATACCATCTAGAGTATCTGCATTTTTTTTGATTATTAACTCTAGTTTGGTATTATCCATATGTTGAGCATGTACTATACCTGCAAAGGAAAATAGAAGAAGTATGGCTAATCTTTTCATAGCTTATATTTTATCTATAGTCGGGGTATTATAGTAAACATAACAAAAAAAAGTTTATCACGGTTCGGCAGAATGAATGTTAGAGAATCAAAAAAGTTTGATTGAGACCATAATACGAAAAGAAACTACCAGTATATCTAACGAGTTCAAAAACAAAAATAAAAAAACTTAAAGTTAAAAAGACGGGAAGATGGATTTAACTGTAGAAGCAATTTTGGATAATGAAGCTATAACAATAAAAACTAATGAATATAATTTATGCTCTCGAAATTAGAGCATGGAATTCTATGGTATATAGAAGTAAAATGATGTAATATATACCAATCTTTTTGTTTTTTTAAACATAATATTATCGAAATAGGTAAAATATAGTAACATTTTCATTAGTTGGGACATTAATAATAAACTTAAAACCTAAAAAATGAAAAAACTTCTTTATTTATTAGTAGCTATGTCGCTATTTATTTCTTGTGAAAAAGATAGCCCAGATGAAAATTCGACTGATCAAAATTTAACCTCTATTACTATTGATGGTATTTCAGATATTGTGAACAAAAGTTCATCTTCGGGTTGTTCTATTACTGGTCCTACAATTGTAACACCAGGGACGTTAGTGAAATTTGATATAATACGTGACACCAGTGTAGGAGCTTCAATATCTCTTCATCCTATTATTGGTAATAGTAGTGATTGGGCGATTAGACCTGGAGGTAATATTAATGAATTATTTGTTCAAATTGGACCATCTTTTACATGTGGAGAGATTCGACTGAGAAATGGTGATGGATGTAATTTTAATTTGGTTGTAAGTTCACCCGGTAATATATGTGGATTAGGTATTAGTGATGTAGGAGAACTTAATGGTAATCAGGCTGATGAAGTAGCATTTTTTACTATTCCAACATTAAGTTCAGGATGGTCAATAACTAGCAGTTCCTTTTCAGTAACTTATCAGTCTAATAATGTATCTAATTTTATTGGATACCAAAACCCTAATGGTTACCCTCAAATATTAATTCCAGTGTATTGTACAGATAGGGTTAAAAGTGTTACAGTTTCAGTAACAGCTTCATCAGGATCAAGCTCTGTTGTAAGAACTAGAACCACTAATTTTTCTCCACCGGTTTGCGGTAGTGGAGGAGGAGGAATAGGTGGTTTCTGAATTTAAAAAATAATTATCCCCTTCTGAACTACCATAGAAGGGGATTACTTTTATCTCTTTTTTTATAATAATATTGAAATATCTTTATCCTTCAGAAGAAGATTCTTCCATAGTATGATAAACGTTCTGCACGTCATCATCTTCTTCTATTTTTTCTAGTAATTTTTCTACATCTGCAGCTTGCTCTGGGGTTATTTTTTTAGTAACCTGTGGTATACGTTCAAATCCAGAGGATAGAATTTCGATTTCACGGCTTTCTAATTCCTTTTGTATCGTTCCAAAACTTCCAAAAGGAGCATAGATCAATATTCCATCGTCATCTTGAAAAACTTCTTCTGCTCCAAAATCAATAAATTCTAGTTCGAGCTCTTCTGGATCTAATCCTTCACCATTGATTCTAAAATTGCAAGTATGATCAAACATAAACTCTACAGAACCAGATGTTCCCAGGTTACCATCGCATTTATTAAAATAGGATCTAATATTGGCAACCGTTCTGTTATTGTTATCTGTTGCAGTTTCTACCAAAATTGCAATTCCGTGAGGAGCATACCCTTCAAAAAGAACTTCTTTATAGTCACCTTGATCTTTATCAGATGCCTTTTTAATTGCTCTTTCGATATTATCTTTTGGCATGTTCACAGATTTGGCATTCTGGATCACTGCTCTTAGACGAGAGTTAGAAGCTGGGTCAGGCCCACCTTCTTTTACTGCCATTACAATATCTTTACCAATTCGAGTAAACGCTTTTGCCATTGCCGACCAGCGTTTCATCTTACGTGCTTTTCTAAATTCAAAAGCTCTTCCCATATGCTAATTTTAAAATCTAAATACAAACATAAGTAGAAACCAAGTTTTTGACAAATGTTTGTATATGATCAATTTTGATTACGCCTAAAGTACCAAAATTCAAAAAGTAAAACAAGAAGTTTTGACCTTAGAATTTGATATTTGTTTTTTGATTTAAAATGAGTTCAATAACTATTCTCCTTCGATAATGTTATCTATGGTTTTTGCAAGATTAAAATCGTTTTCGGTTATACCGCCAGCATCATGGGTAGAAAGGCTAATGTGTAATTTGTTATAAACATTAGACCAGTCGGGATGATGTTGTTGTGCCTCGGCTTCAAAAGCAATACGAGTCATTACAGAGAAAGCATCTTTAAAATCGTTAAATTCAAAAGTGGTATGAAGGGCATTATCATGGTATTCCCAACCATCAATAGTGTTTAGTTTTTCTTTTATGTCAGATTCTGATAATTTTACCATTAGTATAGTATTAGTTAGTTGTAAATTAATTGATGTTTATTTTTGATTTGTAAGCCCTAATTCTTCACGCAAGACTTCGTCTTTATTACTGTTTTTACCCCAATAAGCAGATTTAATGCTTTTGATTTTAGTTGCTTTTGTAGTAAGCTTCTTTGCATTTGGCCCAAACCCACTTTTATAGGTTTCTGTCCAATACTCAATTTCATACGGAAAAGAGGCATTAAAAGTAATACTGATACTTCTATCGAGTTCTGGGTATTCTAGAGTATATGTATTAGTATCAGTATCTTTTTGTATAGATGCTTTAGCAGAGTATGCTTTGATTTCTTTGTGCCTTAATCTAGAATACTCAAAAGAAGGGATGATTTGTAGATCTCCTTGCGGCAATGCATCAGGATTAATTCTGATTTTTGTCCAAAGTTCATTTTCTAAAATAGCTTTGTCTAATTTAAAATCCTGATCTGATTCATTTTCAAAATAGGAATGCGAGGTAATCTCGAATTGTTTTCTGTTATTTAATTGCGCATATACATGACCACACCATTCCTGCATCGAATTAGATACTTTAATAGCATGTCGATTATCTGCTACGGGATAAAATGTACTCTGCATCACAGAATATGGATAGATTCCTGTATTAAATTTTTTGGTAGCATTAAGTTTTAGAACGGGTATGTTACTTGTATTTTGGCGATCTGCTTTTACCTGTTTTTTGGGTAAAAAATCCTCAGTAACATAAATAAGAACCGCAGTTCCTTTTCTTATTTCACCATATCGAGCTTGTTCTAGTTGATATGATGATATTTCTGCTTCACCAGCATACCAGTATTTCTTAAAATCTTCAGAGAGCGTTTTTGCAGGTGGTATCTTTTCTTTAATAACCTCTTCTGTTGTAGAGGCTTTGCTCACTTCGTCTGCCTTAATATTGCTACAAGCAATAAAGACTAATACGCCTAATAAAGCGAACAGTAGTATTGACTTTTTCATGATAACGTTTTTATATAGCAAATTACAATAAACCTTGGATTTGACAAGTACTGTTAACGTTTCAGTAACTATCTAACCTTTATAATTGACAAATGAATGAGAAATTATCTAATGTAATGAGTAGTTAAGAATGTTTTTTGGTATAGAGAGAAATTTATGTATAAGAATAAAAGAGAGAACAGACAAAAGTTAATAGAGACAACTTAGGAAATACCTCACAATTTAAAAACAGAAAACGGGATATTGAGATCCCGTTTTTATTTTTGATATGGTATTAGTTAGGCCCACAAAAAACCTGATTCATACACACGTATCCTGGAGGTAAATATTGATCACAAGAGTGACACATAACATAGGTCCAACCTCCTTTTAGAGATTTTTGTTCTGTTTTGTTAAGTGTTTTGATACCATCCAGGTTTAAGAGATTCTTTAGCATAATATTAAGTTTTAAAAATAATTAAAGAAATATAAACAAAATAAAAACCAGGTAATTACGGAAAAACCTCATTTAACATTTTGTTACGATAAGAAATATTAATTAAAAAATTAATATATTCTATGCGCTAAATTTATTGAGATGGTATTTTTAGGCTAGCTGTCTTAATGTTTCGTAGACAAGATGTGTGGGGAGCCCCATTACATTAAAATGACTCCCTTCTATATTGGATATACCAATAAAACCTATCCATTCTTGTATACCATAAGCTCCGGCTTTATCCAGAGGCTTATAAGTTTGTACATAGTATTCGATTTCTTCTGGAGATAACTCCTTAAAAGTAACCTTGGTGGTTTGATGCACTACAATGGTCTGATTGATTGTCTTAAAACACACCGAAGTAATAACCTCATGCGTATCTCCGGATAGAGAATTAATCATTTCTGAAGCTTCTATCAGGTTTTTAGGCTTACCTAAGGCGTTATTATTATGCCAAACAATGGTATCGCTGGTGATTAAAATATCTTTTGGATGTAAATCTGTAAAAGCATTTGCTTTAAGTTTAGCGAGATAATCCGAAATTTCTTCGGCTTTAAGATGATCAGGATAAACCTCGTCGACCTCTTTTATTTGTATTGTAAAATCCAGGTCCAGATCCTTAAAAAATTGTTGTCTTCTGGGAGAACCAGATGCAAGAATTATATTTTTATCTTTTAATATATTTTTTAACATATGTTATACTAAAACAAATTGATAAAATAACAATGAAATAGATGCACCAAATAAAATTATCTTTAAAAGCAATGCTAACCTTTTAAACTGTTTATCTGATTCGGCACTAAAGCTTTTGATCATAAAATAGAGTAAAGGAGCAACAATAAGGATCAGTACAAAAATAACAGCTTTACTGTTCGAAAAAAGATAAGTGTAGATGTAATAAATTACAGATATAATTGGAAGGAATGTTAATGCTCCGATTAATTTTGTTGTTCGATTTTTTCCTAGAACTATTGGGACGGTTCTAATTCCTATATTATGATCTCTATCTATATGCAGACAATCTTTTACAATTTCTCTTAAGAGTATAATCGTGAATGCAAATATTGAATAATCTAAAATAATAGAAAAAATAACGGTTTGTGATGCTCTATTCTTTTCGGTGATAGCAGGAAGAAGATCAAAAATCCCAACGACAATTAAACTCAATGAAGCAAGCAATGCAGGAATAAAATTTTTAAGAACAATGATTTCTTTTAAATAAGATGCGTAGATATAAAACACTCCAGAAATTACTATAAATAATGCGGCAAAACCTGGTCTGTTAATAAGGTTAGCTAAGTAAAATCCAATAAGAACACCGATTATATTAAGAATAATAAATAATCGATTGGCCGATTTTTCGGTTATAGAATCATATAATACACCTTTTACACCGGTATCTTCTTGATTGTAAATTTCGATAATTATGTTTCCTGCAGCAGCAATACAAAATGTAGCTACCATTAAAATAGCAATACCCAAGCCATTTAGGGTAATAGCAATATTAAAGGGTTCAAAAAGACCATATTTAAGACATAATTGTGCAAAGGCAATTATAAGTAAGTTATCAAATTTTATAAGCTTCAGATAAGATAGCATAGAGGTGATTGGTTAATTAGTCAGCAAATGTAATAATTAATACCAATTTTTGCCCTATTAACATAGATACTTAAAAGCCTTGTATTTATAGTAATGAAGAGGTGTATTAACGTTAATAGAGGGTTAATGGAGGCTGATTCTATTGAATAAAAGGATGTTTGCTATACTTTTGGAATCATCATCAATCAAAAAACGAATAAGTGTTAAAAAAACAAATAAGCTGTATATCACTACAATGAAGAAAAAGATAAACATACTCATTATTACATCTATTTTAACCTTATTGGCATTGTCTGGTATTCAGGGGTATTTGATTTATAACACGTATCAGCTTAAAAAGGATGTGTTTATTAAAGAAACCAAGAAAGCTGTCTCGAGTATCGATAATACCAAAGAAATGGATTCTATAGCAGAGCTTTGGTATAATCAGCTAACAAAGAATCTAATAGAGTATAGAAAGAATAATCTTCTTAAAAATGAAACTATAGAACGTTTCAAGCCTTTTACAGATTCGTTAAATGATACATTTAATGAATACTATGAAAAAGAAATGGGAAAAGTTAATCTGGGATATGAGTTAAAATATAAGAAAACAATAAAGAGTATTATTATTCATGATAATAACCTTTTAGATACCGTTTTTAAAGCAAAAGAAGAGGATAGTTACTTTTTGTTCGGAGAAGATTTTCCTGATAAAGAAGGTAATGTAATAAGTAGTGGTAGATGGTTTACAGAACAAGATATAGAGGATGATAGCGGTAGTGAAATTATAAAAACCCAGCTTAATCTCGAAATTCGAACAGTAGATGCGGTCAGTATTATCGGATGGAAGAGAATAGTTTTTGGGCAAATGGCAAGTCTGTTTTTATTCTCTGTTATATTGTTACTATTTGTAGTTGTCTTACTTTTTTATTCGATTAAAACTGTAATTAGACAAAAAAAAATAGCCGATGTGCGTAATGATTTTATAAATAACATTACTCATGAGCTTAAAACTCCTTTGGCAACTTTAGGTATTGCTTCGAAAAGTTTAAGGAGTAAAGAGACCCAAAATTCACCAAAAATATTCTCTAGTGCATTAGATATATTAGATCGACAAAATAACCGATTGCAGAAACTAATTGATCAGGTAATGAATAATACTTTAGGATCTGAAGAAATCGTTTTGAATAAAGAACAGGTTCTGGATACTAAGTATTTTAAAGAAGTTGTAGAGGATTTTAAGGTATCGGTTAAAGATAAGCAAGTCGACGTAAATATGAAGATAGAATTTAGAGATGTAAATCTTTATATCGATAAATTTCTATTTACCACAGCATTATTTAATGTATTAGAAAATGCTGTGAAATACGGGAAAGAAAAAGTCGAAATTAGAATACGAACAGAACGTAAAAACGATACGTATACAATTTCGATTCGTGATAATGGGATTGGGATTTCTGAAAAAGAACAGCATAAGATTTTTGAAAAATTTTATAGAGTAACAACAGGAAACGTACATGATGTAAAGGGATTAGGTCTGGGATTGTTCTATACCAATCAAATCATTAAAGCACACCAGGGAGAAATTAATATTGAAAGTAAACCCGAAGAAGGAACAAATTTTAAAATAACCATACCAATAATTTAATAGTTATGAAGCATATACTACTCGCAGAAGATGATTTTGATTTTGGAAGTATATTAAAGCAATATCTCGAAATACATAATTATAAGGTGACCTGGGCAAAAGACGGTAAAGAAGCGCTATCGATATTTTCTGAAGGAAAATTTGATATATGTGTCTTTGATGTGATGATGCCAAAAATGGATGGGTTTACATTAGCAGAGCAAGTAGTAGAAATAGATCCCGAAATTCCATTCGTTTTCCTTACTGCTAAGAAAATGAAAGAAGATAAAATAAGAGGATTAAAATTAGGTGCAGATGATTACATCGTGAAACCATTTGAAGCAGACATTCTAGTCCTTAAACTTCAGAATATTTTAAAGCGAACACAGAAAATAGAATCCTTAAAAGACGAGGTGGTAAAAATTGGAAAGTATGAGTTTGATATTGTTAATCATCAATTAAAATTGAATGGAGAATCACAACGATTAACCGAAAAAGAAACATTACTTATTCAATATTTATGGGAACATAGAAATAGAATGATTAAAAGAGAAGATGTGTTAAAAGATGTTTGGGGTAATGATGATTTCTTCTCTGGTCGAAGTATGGATGTATTCATAAGTCGATTAAGAAAATATTTTAAAGAAGACAACAATGTAAATATAGAAAGTGTACGTGGGGTTGGCCTCACATTTAGTATAGCTTAAATCATCAATCAAAAAACGAATAGTATGAAAACATTAATCACCATTTTGGTAAACCTGCTAATAGGATTACTAACCATGAATGCACAAACAAGTTCTACAAGTTCTTCTAAATCATCATCACAAGTAACCATAAGTATTAGTGATGATTCTGGAGAGAAAAGTTATTCTAGATCCTTTGCGATCATTGATATGGAAGAGAGTTTTAGGATCAAAATAAGATTTATGAAATATATGAAGGGCGATGTAAAGTCTTATCTGATCGATCAATTTGGAAAAGAAAATATGATTATCGACGATGAAGCCTATCTGTGGAGAAAAGAAATAGAAGATGATGAATTATATGAAGTGCGGCTCAAAGACAATAAATTAAGAATCAATGTAGATAAAGAACTGGCCTCGAATAAATTGATTAAGAAATTTGAACGAATCGGCAAAGAATTAAAATCAATTACATCAAAAAACGAAAATTAAATCAATCATCAATCAAAAAACAGAAATTATGAAAACAATTATTTGTACATTAAGTCTTGTATTTGCTCTTTCTTTGAGCAATGCTCAAACAACTTCAACTTCAAACTCTAAAGTATCTATTAGTTATTCTAGTGATGAACCAGGAGAAGGTAAGTATAGAGTTAATATTTCTATCTCTAATACAGAAGATATGTATACCTTAAAAGCTAGTTTTCCATCATCTAAAACAGGAAAATTAAAACAATTCTTAAAAGATCATTTAACTCCAAAAATGACTAAAAACGGAACGACATCTACCTGGAAATATAATGCCAAAGGAGAAACAGGATACGTTGTAAAACTGAAAAAAGGAAAGTTAAATGTTTTTATGGATAAAGAATTTGTATCTGCCGACTTAGTAGAAGATTTGATAGATATGTTTAGCGATCTTAAAGATATCGTAAAAGAATAACTAGATCTGTGGTAACAAGTTGTATATGAAAAAGATTATAGTATTTACAATTGTTTTGTTAGGACTAGTGAGTTGTAAAAAAAACGATTCTGATTTAATCTGTGAAAGAATCAATTATCTGGTAGATACAAAAAGTAATGTGGCAAAAAAATATTGGAAAGATTTTGATAAGCAGTTACTTTTTGGTCCTATGTTATATTATACAAAAGATGGTCTTTTTGCAATAGATGCTAATGAAGCATTAAAAGAAAAAATAAACCTAGTAGCATATAACTGTGATGATTCTAATATATCTGTAGGGTTTACTCCCATAATTGACACCACAAATTTTTATATGAATGTGTCTTATGAAGATAAAAACACATCGGCATTAGAGTATAAAAATACATTAGGAATGTTTAGTGATGTAGAATTAACAGAAAAATTCATCACCGATGTTAAAGATACAGAAGAATGGATGACAATGGTTATTCATGAAATATTTCATCAATATCAAAAAAAATTCAAAAAGTTTCGAGAAAAACAGATGTCGAGCCAAAGAGATTTTGATAGAGATACATTAAATTATTTCTTTAAAAACGAAAGTTGGTTTAATACAACGGTTAAAAACGAAAATCAATTTCTTCTTAAGATAATACAAGAAGATAATAATGATAGTGTTAAGAATTACATTTCAGAATATTTAAAAAGTAAAGAGCAAAGGTATGCTAAGATTAAGGATGAATTCAGAATTGATATATCTGCATTAGAAGCTAGCTTGTCTAAATCAGAAGGCACCGCCAGGTATATTGAATACTGTACCAAATTAGCGTTATCGACGAGTTCTAATAATCATACCTTATCCGAAATAGACAAAAAATATGTTGCTAATCGATTTAAAGGTTATAATTTAAAACAAGACGAGTGGATGTATAACTTAGGAGGAGGATATTATTATTCTTTAGGATTTAATTTAACTCGAGTTCTGGAAAAATTAAAAATAAAGTATCAAGAAGATATTTTTTTAGAGAACAAGTCATTTGATCAATATCTAAAAGAATACCTTGAGTAATATTATAATGAACCTTATCTGTGATGGTAAGGTTCATTTCTTAATATGGTGAATCCACGATATAATTGTTCTACAAAAAAAACACTTCAATTGATCAAAAAAACAGCTATTTTTTGCCAGAATCAAAAAAGTCTAAATCACTTCAAAATAAAAAAATAGACAATGTGAACAGGAGGTTTATAAAGTTCAAGAAATTGCAAAAAGGATGCATTAAGCTTGAAGAAATAAATGACACTACATTTTTTTATAATGCGTCTTACAAAGCTGAAATATTTCGGCATTAGAATATAAAAAATACTAAGAGGATATCGAGTGATATTGGATTGATAGAAAAAAATATAACTGATGTTACTATAGATATGGTTGACAACGATTATTCATGAAATCTATGTTTGTATAGTTACCAGATAATTGTATTTTTGAACATTTCACCAGGACTATAAAAATATATTACAACTTAATTTACCAAATATAAATATATACAAATGAGATATTTTTCACTAATCATCCTCTTGTTTTTAACAATACAATCCGGGTTTACACAAATAAGAAACAAATACTCGATTTCATTCGATAATGCAGAACATCATGAAGCAAATGTAACTGCAACCTTTACAAGTTTACAGAGTGGTACTATTTCTTTGAAGATGAGCAGAACGTCACCAGGGAGATACGCGTTACATGAATTTGCTAAAAATGTTTACAATGTGAAAATTACTGATAGCAAAGGTAAAAATGTAACGGTTACCAGGCCTAATTTACATCAATGGGATGTTACGGGACATGATGGGACTATACATGTGTATTATACTTTATTTGCAGATAGGGGTGATGGTACATATTCTCAAATTGATGAAACTCATGCTTTAATCAATAATCCAGCTACTTTCATGTATGTTTCTAGTTTAAAAGAACGACCTGTTGAGGTTTTATATGTAACTAGAGAAGATCTCGGTTGGAAAATAGCAACTCAATTAAGCCCTCAGGGAAGTAATAGTTTTCTTGCGCCTAACTTGCAATTTTTTATGGACAGTCCAGCTTTGTTAAGCAATCATGTTGTAAAAGAATATAAAGTTGGTTCTGGGAATAAAGAGTATCTTATTAAAATGGCTTTACAGCATAATGGTACCGATCAAGAAGCTAATGTTTTTTTTGATCAGGTCAAAAAGATTGTAGAAGAAGAAAAGAAAGTATTTGGTGATTACCCTAGTTTTGAAAATAACGAATATACATTTTTAGCTTGTTTTATGCCGCAGGTATCCAGAGATGGGATGGAACATCGAAATTCTACTGTTATAACAAATCCTAAAAGTATTGCAAATGGAGGCATGAAGGATAATATTAGCACATTTGCTCACGAGTTTTTTCATGCATGGAATGTAGAACGCATACGTCCTTTGGCTTTAGAGCCTTTTGATTTTGATAAAGCTAATCTTTGTGATGAATTGTGGTTTGCAGAAGGAGTCACAAGTTATTATACAAATTTATCCTTATGTCGATCAGGTATTATTAGTCAGGAAGAATATATAACACGTTTAACCAAAACTTATAATGAAGTTTGGAATTCACCAGCGCTGAAATACTATAACCCTAGAGAAATGAGCCGTAAGGCCCCTTTTGTAGATGCTGCTACTACTGTAGATCCTGTTCATAGAGAAAACACCTATGTTTCTTACTATTCTTATGGTAATATGTTAGGACTGGCACTGGATTTAGCCTTAAGAGATGAGAAAAATGATCTTAATCTGGATGATTTTATGAAGTTATTTTGGACAAAGTACGGTAAAACTGAAATCCCTTATACAACAGATAATCTATTTATTACTTTAAGAGAATATGCAGGAACATCATTTGCAGATAAATTTTTCTCTAGATATATTAATGGTAGTGAAGTACCAGACTTTAAAAAATTATTGGGCTCTGTTGCAATTTATCTTAAATCTGAAAAAGATCCTTATATAGGAGCAGAAATCGAATTCACAAAAAATGGTTTGGCAAGAATATCAGAATATACCAAACAAGGTACACCAGCGTATGAAGCAGGTTTGGAGAAAGAAGATATTATCATTTCTATAGGTAATAAATCTTTTTCTGATTTAGAACAATATCATGAAGTGGTTAACAAAAATAAATCCAGTAAAAAAGTAATTCTAAAATTTAAAAGAAACGGAAAAGATCGATCTACCTATGTGAAAATAGGAGAAGACCCTAAAGTAATACTTACAGAATATTCTAAACCTAACGAAAAAGCATTACAAAGACGTAAAGATTGGCTGGGTGCTGAGTAGTAGCTAGTATTTTTCTATAAGATATACAAAAAAACTTCAGAATAGTAATCGTGCTATTCTGAAGCTTTTTTTAGTTATCGTCTTAACGCATCTAGATATCGGTTTGCTTTCTCAAGTTCTTGATTTACCCGTTCTAATTCTTCCTCGTATTCTTCTAATTGAGCATCAACATCTTCAAACTCTTTTAGTTTTGTTTTTAGTCCTTGCAAGTCTACAAAAGACTTCACAATACTATTATACATATTATATCTGTATGTTGAATCCTCTTCAGGAATAGATTTTTGCAAATCCACAATTTTAGAGTTTATAAGTGCATTAATGTACTGTATATTTTGTCCTGGAGTGTCTAAAGAATCCAATAGTGATCGTATTGCAAACATCTCACTAGAAAACTCCTCTTGAAACTGCATTTCTGTTTTTATAGCCTTGGATTGTTCTCTTAGTACAGAATTTTCTTTTAAGGGAACTCTGTCAAAATCAAAAAAGAAAGCAAGTACAATTAGAGTTACGGTAAAAATAAATAACAACGAAAATTTTAATATACTATTTCTTCTTTCTTTACTGTTTTTTGGTTTCATTTTATGTTTTTATAAGTTGTTATTTTTAATCAAGTAGAAAACTTCTTCTGTTTTTAACATCTTGTTTGGCAAGAACTTCTTCTTTTACAAAGATATTTGAATCTGTTTTTTTACCTATGTAATCTAATTCGTTTAATTTTTTGAAAAGAGATAACATCAATTTTGTATAGTTTGAAACATGATTTAATGATGTATTGATATCTGTATGTGTGTATTGTAACTCGATCATTTCTATCAAAGTATTTTCAAAAGCTCCTTGATTGAGGTCGCACCAATCTGATAAATAATTCAATAGCTCTTCTTTTCCTGTACCTGCATAGATATCCAGATTATTTTTAATGACTCTTGCCATAGAAATAAGCTTACAGATCATCGATATTGGAGGTGCTTGTTTGTCATTAATACGGTACTCTGGTAATATACCTCCTAAATATTGAAGAGTGTTTTGACAAAGCGTTAATACCATTTTTGCAAGATCATTGGATTGTTTTTTCTGATAGATTTTTTGTATTATATTCATTGAGTACTTTTCTATTGCATTAAAAAAAGTACCAATCTCAGAGTAGGTGTATAAAAGATCTTGATGGCTAAGAATAGATGTGCAGGGCGGTATAAAATCTTCTGCAAGATAAGGAGTGGATCCTTCTTCAAACATTATTTTACCTATAGTGATATGATAATCGCCAAATTCCTCAGCATTAACTTCGCTTTTTTCTACAATACCAAGTTTGTATTCGGGTAATACATAAGGGTGGCGAGGAGGTTCTTCTTTAGGATCAGAGTCGCCTATTGGTATTCTTACATATGGATTAACACTTAAAACTACATAGCATTCCTCTTCAACACCACCAATAGGGAAATTTGTAGTAATAAGGCTCCCTTCGTTTTCAAGAAATGATGATATTTCTGGAGTAATATATATAAGATGTCCACCAGATGTAATTGCTCTGCACTTAACAAGTTGTATTTTGATAGTTTCCTGACCATCCATAGAAAAAATCATCTTTACAGCTTCTTCTGATCCTAAATCTGGTAACAAACCATAATTATTAGTGTTTAATCCTCGTGCACTAATTACCTTAGAAAATTGGAAAAGGGCATTTTCCATATCAATAAAACGATTTTTATTGATTTTCATTCCATCAACCCAGTTAACCCTATAGTAATTATTATCTTCTTTTTTCATTTTTTTAAAATAAACCAGTTTTTGAATATTGTATTGTAATATATTCTATGCAATTATTTTTCTTATTTCTAAATATTTCAAGCTCTTTTATTTTGATTCGTTTACCTTTTATTTTTTCACAAAATTCAATAAACGTTGTTCTTTTTCCTCTTGCGGTCATTTGTAATTGCAAATTATCACATAAGTACTTGCTGAAATCTTTTGCACTTGCTTTTTTATTAGAAACAGCCATTATTTTTGATGCAAAATTACTATCCTTAATATCAGGAGCTCTAAATTCTGTCTTTGGTTCATTTTTTATAGCATCCTTTGGTGCATATTTAATTGTTGAGGAAGATTCTTTAGGCCTTTTAATTCTCTTTTTAGGAGTATTAACTTTTTTATTATTAGGTAAAACTTTTATTTTTTTTCTTGTAGCATATCTATTATCATCATTTACAATTAGCGTAATAGTTTTTAAACCAGGAGACTCATAAATATATTGTGGGTTTTTTTTGATAGAATTTACTTTTGCTGTTTCTCCAAACCTCCATTCCCATTTATGAGCACCTTTGGTGTTATCTTTAAGTCGTAATACTTCACCAACTTTTATTGAAGCCGGGGCTTTAAAATTTGCCAGTTTAGTTGAATCTAGAATAAAAACTTTCTCTTTTATGGTAATCATTTTTATTCCTTCACATTGTCCATTAATTTTTAACTTAATATTGTATTGTCCGGGGCTTTCAAAAGTATGAAAAGGAGATAAACCAGAACGTATTTTAGAGCTATCTCCGAAATCCCATTCTCTTTTGAATGCACCTTTGGTTTTATCTTTAAATCTAATAATCTCACCAACCCTATAGTTTTTGGCATTGATATCAAAATCTATAATTTCACAGGGAACATAGTTAACATATTTAAATGCAAAAACAGCGGCTGTAACAAAAAATGTAATGACGAAAAACAAAACAATACTTCGATCCATATAAGTATTTCCTTGTGTATTTGATAGTTTCATTTTTGTGTAAAATTTTGATTAATTCATTAATGTAATATAATAAGGAAAAACATTTAGTGATTGTTTTTCTAATATAGATAAAATATCTATTGTTATAGAGTTCCATTCAAAATCAGAAACTTGCACGGTAGGATTAGGATAAAGCATTATTTCAATAGATGGAACCAATCCTTTGTTAGTTTCAATACTGGTTTTGAATATTTTTCTTATAACCACTTTTTCAATTTTATTACTACATATTTCATAACACAGTGCTTTAATGTCTTCTTTGGTAACAATCCTATTTCTAGAGAGTAACGCTTTACGGTATGCATAAAGTCGTTCTTCCATTGTAAGGTTATCTTTTCCTTGAAAACTAGGAGTAAGAAACCTTCCTTTTTTTTGCTTTAGCTCACTTCCTTTATAAATATTCAGAGAGCTTCCAGATTTTATTTGATTAGCTTCTTGTCCATTTGTTGTCCAATATTCTATCAAAAGTGTATCTTTTTTCTTAAAAGGTTTAACAGAAACATAATTTGTTTCTGCTACTGTTTTTGTCATATCTAAAACTTTTTTTTCTAATGTAGCTATATTTTGATTTAGCATATTGGCATTAGATTGTAAAAAATCGTTTCCATAAATAGAAAAAGCAGCACTTTCATCTTTTAGTAAATCTATAAGATGTAAAAGATATTCTTTGGCTTTCCGAGAATCAAGTTTACTTACATTGTCTCTTCGTATTACAAAGGTTCCTTTTAGATCTTTATCAGCATCATTTTCTCTTAGGTTGTATATCTGTCCCGAAGTATTACTTACGGTTTTAACATCCAGAAATAAATCCATTGTACTTAAAGGAGCAATATCTATATAATCTTTTAGTTGATAAGAAACACTCTCTAATTTACGATTTAATACAGGAAAAGCATTAAATGAGCAAAACAGGTTTGTTAAGATGGTATTGCTGATTACCTTGGGGAAAACTATTTTAATCCAATTTACATTCTGAAAATCTTCAGTATCATCATAATGTATAAAGTTAGTAATTTCTTTGGGAATTTTTATAGTTCTCTGTAATGAAATATCAGAGTTAATTGTTATAAAATGCTTTTCGTAGTTTTTTTTTACATCATTTTCAATATTTCTCGTTTTATTAGGAATATGAGAAAATATAGATTCTAAATCCAAGCGTTCAGAATTATGACTATTCATATATCCCGAAGTTACATCAACCAACGTACCGTTGTAATAAAATTTTGCTTGTTGTAGATAATGATAAAATAACTCTCTGTCTTGTATATCTAATATTTCAAAAAACAGAGAAGCGTTTTTTAAATGAATATTTTCGTGATCAGATTTGATACCCAAATACAGAGTAGAAGAAGGTAAAGAGACTTTGTCTTTATATGTAAGTACTATGTTGGATCTTGATTTTTCTTCAATTTCATATGCATCTTTTCCGCAAAGGATATGAGTGATGTTAGCATTTATTAATTTATTTTCCTGAACCGGAGAAAAGAATATGTTTTTTATGGTACGATCTGCACCTGTATTTTTTATTCTTTTATTATAATAGAATAAATTTTCTGGAGTAATGACGCTTTCTGGCGATATAGGTTCGGCATAAGCAATAGCATGAGCAGGACGAGCACCATATAAGGTTTCTGGAGTCATTAATTGTATAAGTTGCTCAGTTGCTCTTGTTTGTGAATTGTTGATTTCTCCAGAGATTTTTGCAATCTCAGAAGCGCAGGCATCAATCAGAAGCGTTACAATAGGATCAAAAGAGGTTTCTATCTCATTAGGAGGAACCCCCCAAAGCGAAGCAGCCTTTTTTATCATCCTATTTTTAATCTGGGTTTTATTTTCTTGAGCCATAATTAATATGAAAGAGGAGCGATATAAAATTTTTCTAAACAAGAAAAAGGCTCATTGGTTAAACAAATAGTTCCATTTACTTTTATATCTACACGTTTTTTTACTCTGTTTAAGTTAGAAATATTTCTAAACTCATCTTGTTGTATAGTAACCTTTAAACTTACGTTTTTCAATCTTTTTTCTTTACTGGTGATACTTTCTGAAAGAGACTCTGTTATGATATCTCTAAGTTTGTTGGTTGTTGTTAAGTTGTCAAAATCTACATTCCATATTGAGCACCCAAAAGACTCATCAAAAACACATTCTCCAAAATGAGTAGTTGTTATCAGATGTATGAAATTAACAATTGATTGTGTAATGTTACATTGTTTAGCCTCTTTGTTACTAACAATTTTTTTAGTTTGTATGGGTAAGCTATAATACGATTTCATCATAGAGTAAAGGCTAAGAAGTTTTGTAAATCATCGCAATTTAATAAAGTTTTTACATACTAGAGGTAAGTTAAATGATAAACACGAATCTATTTTTTATTAATATTTTTTAATAACCTAACTTAATAATCTATAAAAAAGAATAGAAGTTTTTATATTTGTATAAATAATCATGGGGTATGAAACTATTTTGTAAAATATTAATGGTCTTATTAATAGCTTTTATTGGGGTCATAGGATGTAAAGGTACAGATCCAATTGCTTATATGAAACAAAAAGAAGGGCAGGAAAAAGAGGTTTCTCCTATTCAAAAAAAGTACGCTGCTGTAATAGGAGTGTCTCCAAAAGAAATAAAAAATATACCTCTTTATACCTTTATAGATAGTTGGATAGAAACGCCCTACAGGATGGGAGGTGAAACCAAAAAAGGTATTGATTGTTCTTTTTTTACTCAATTTCTTTATCATGATGTGTATAATAATTTGATAGAGAGAACAGCAGAAAAACAATATATGGCTCCCAGTACAGATAAATTTATTGGGCAGGAGTTTTTAAAACAAGGAGATCTTTTGTTTTTTAATGAAAGAGGCTCTCAGCATCATCCTATAACTCATGTAGGTATCTATTTGGATAATAATCATTTTGTGCACTCTACATCAAAATTAAGTGGCTCAGGAATCAATGGAGTTCAAATAAGTAATTTTACAGATAGTTATTGGCAGCGAATGTTTGTAGCCGCAGGAAGAAAACCAAAAAACGCAAATGGTGAATTAAGTCAGAAGTAAAAATAAGCTTTTCAGATATTCTGTTGGTTTAAATATGCAAGATACCGAAATACAAAAAATATATGAAGAGTTGATATCAGCTTACAAAAATTTGAAAGCGGAAGTTTTTGTGGCTGAAATTCTCGAATCTTCAGGTATTAAATTGAGTGATATCGACATTTTAAATAAAAGTACATTTTCTAGGTCATATCGTAGAGATGTTATCGATTTTACTTTAGATACGTATTCAGGAACAAAAGATAAACTTCAGTTTAATTTGGCTCGCAATGGGATTTATGATCTACTCCCAGAAGGAATTTTTCATGAACAAGTAAAAACGAGTCAATCTTCATACAAAGAGATACGACAAAAACATAAACAAGAAGAAAAAGATGCTAGGTTTTTTTTCACACCTATAGAGAATGAGCTTTTTGTTCAGAAAGTACGAGTAGAACAAAATGAAAGAAATTTATTAGATGAGTTTGTAAATCTTAAAAATAGTTTTCTTCTTGATTTTTGGGGATTGGATGATGAAATTCCCGAAGAATATTGCATGAAATTATTAAAATTATTGCCTTTTGCATATAAGATATCGGGTGACCCTGAGCTTACGGCTTTAAGTCTAGAAAAAATTCTTGAAGAGAAAGTCAGTATAAAAAAAACATTTGAACCTTATCATAGTAATGAGGTGGATAGTAATAATAAATTAGGGTTAGATTTCGTATTGGCGTTAAATGATTCTCATGTCTCATACCCTGTTTTTGAAATAAGAATTGATCAGGTATCAAGAAAAAATATGAGTAAATTTTTGCAAAATGGGGAGGCAATAAAAATTATTAGTACCTTTTGTGACTATTTTATTCCAATAGAAATAGAAACTAAGCTAATGATTACGTATTCAGAAAAGGAAAGTGCATTTGTTTTAGATGAGTCGGATAGTCCAAGATTAGGTTTAACAACAATGATATAGATGAATATGGTTTTGATTGCAGGTTTTAGTGCAGGCATGTTTAAGGTAGGTATATTAATGCTGGTGATTACCGTTGTTTTAATGGGGTTTGTAACTGGGTTGAAAAAGCTATTCTTTAAAAATAAGAAGAAATTCTTTTTATACATATTGGTTGCATTGTTGCTTTTTGCAGCTACAGCTTTGTTAAGCAATGAGAATGTACTTAATAACATACCTCTTAATAATTTTATAAGTTTTCAGGTTGTGTTTTTGCTACTTGGTGTTTTGCATATTTTGGCATTACGTAAATTTTTTCCTGATTTGTCAGAAACTCCAACAATGTTTTGGTCAGAGTTTCTATATACTATCGCGGTAACATGCGTAGGATTAATTTCATTCATGTTTGTGGTTGGAATTTATAGACCAGAATATACATATATCTTTCTGGTATCTGCTATCACGTTTTTGATTCCTTTTATGGTAGTAAAATTATACGAATATGCAGTATCTGTGCCTGTTCCGATTTATAAAAAATGGTATTACCCAGTAGATAAAAAGATAAAGGATCCCAAAGACGAAGAATTGGTAAACCCTCTTGTAATATCATTTGAATTTAATAAAGGGAATGCAATTGAGGAGATTAGTAATTTTAGGCTGAAGGCTCCTGAGCGAATGGAATTCGGTAAATTATTTTACTTTTTTATTAATGATTATAATGAGCGACATCCTGGGGGGGAGATTATTTATGTAGATGAAACTAATAACCCAGCAGGATGGATTTTCTATACAAGACCAAATTGGTTTGGTGTTCAAAGGTTTATCAACTACGCTAAAACCGTAGAAGCCAATAATATAAAAGAAAATGATGTTATTATTTGCAAGAGAGTTTAATAAAAAGTTAAATTTTTCAAAAAAAAGGATTTTAATTTTTAGGTTAAAATCCTTTTTTTATGGGGTTAAATTAAAAGCAGTACGGGTTTTAATTACCAATATGTAATACTTTTCTTTCTTTAGGTTGATTTTGAACGATTTCATGTTTTTTGTTTACCAGATAGTTCTAATTTTTTGAGTACATTTATAATGTGCAAGTCACATTTATTATAATCATTTATTATTATTAATTTAAAATTTTATTATTATGTCTTTTAAAGCAAAATTTAAAGTTGGAGGTAAAGAGTATAACGTATTAGATTGTAGTTATCAGCTTTTACAAGAAGTAGATCCAACTGGTCGTCCATCTTCTGTAGCCAGGGGAGGTATGATTCAAATCAAAGTAGAATCTACAGGAGATACAAGTCTTTCTGATTGGATGTTCAATAACTTTGAAATGAGAAGCGGATCTATCGTTTTTCTAAAAAGAGATACAGATGCAACATCAAAAGAAGTAGAGTTTATTGATGCATATGCAGTAAAGTATAAAGAAAACTTTGATGCAGGTGATAAAACTCCTATGACAGAAATGATTACGATTTCTTCAAGGGTACTTAAGATTGGTAATGGAGAGCATGTGAATGAGTGGGTATAATTTTAATATCTCAACATTTTTAGTATAAATTTCCAAAGGGAGTGTTTTTCACTCCCTTTGTTATCTAATTTTTTTATGAGATTTATACAGCATTTTCATTAATAAATTCATCAAATTAAACTTATTTATTATGTCTTTTTTAGCAAAATTGAATATTGACGGAGAAGAATTTAATGTACTAGAGTGTGATTTTGGGATCAAACAAAATATGGATGAAACTGGAAGACCCAGTGCTAAACCCAAAGGAGGACAAATACACCTTTTGATTGAATCAAACTTGAAAATCGATTTTTTTGATTGGGCAATTTCGGGATCTGCAATGAAATCAGGAGAAATCGTTTTTTATAGAAGAGATAATGTGTCATCTCTTAAAAAAGCAGAATTTAGAGATGCCTATTGTGTAGAGTACAGAGAACGTTTTAATGCAGTAGATTCTGAGCCTTTGCGAGTGTTTTTAGTGCTTTCTGCAAAAGAATTGGTGATGAGAGGAACTACATTTACCAATAACTGGCCCCTCAAAGCTTAAAAACAAGCTATGGGAAAGCAAGAAAAAAAGAAATCTAAACTTCAAAGAAAAAAGGAGCTAGGCAAGCAATATGGTGTTTATATGAACGCATATGGCGGTTATGCAGATGAAGAAAAAGAACGCCCGTTAGTTGATATCATAGAAAAAGTAGCACTTCATGTAGATATGATACCATCTTATTTGCATACTATAATTATGGGAGAAGGATTGGGGGATTTATATATAGATTTGGATACTAATTATGAAAAAGGAAAGCTTGTAACAGATAATACGATTAGTGGATTTCAACATTTAGGGCTTGATTTTTTTAGCTCTCCAAGAGAATTACCAAGGTTTAAGAAATACCTTCCGACTGGTTATAATGAAGGAGATGAGTATACTGCTGTGATGGAGGATCGTAATGAGAGGTATGGAGTAGAACAAGTTCCTAGTGCTAATTTTAAAGATTTAGAAAGTGCAATATATGGTTTTGCTGCTGTGATCAAACATCGTCAGGAGTTATTTGTAAGACATTACAAACAATATGGGTATACTAACCCAGATGAAGATCAGATCGCATATTGGACCTATTACTACTATCAGGCAGAAGGAGATGCTCGACGTGCATTGCAATCCAGAGGAGAATTTGATATCTTTAAGGATAAAGCTACTTCTAGATCGGCAATACATGTAAAAGCTTTAGAAAGAGTGGCAGCTTGGAGATATGTACAACACTATAATATATTTTCACAATGAGAAAATTCATTTTTTATAGTTTACTATCGATACTTAGTTTGTCCTGTAATGCTCAAACCAAAGAGAACTCTAAATCAGACTATGATGCAGAATTGGTTGGTTTATATGAGAAGTTTAGGGATAGTCTATATAACGATGATTTTACGATTAGCAGAAAAGTTATTAAAGAATTCAAACATAAATTATATCAAATCTTAGAAGAGACAGAAAGTTCAAATTTTAAGTTTGATAATTTAGAACAAAAAATAAAAATAGCATCTTCAGAGGATAAGCGACTTATGATTTTTAGTTGGAACGAATCTAATGGGATGAATCGAAGAGATTACAACTCTGCTTTTAGATATAATGATGGCAATAAAGTATATGTTCGTGATCTGGTAAATACTCATAAAAACCCAGAAGTAACAGATGTTAATGTCGGTTATTTCGAAATTTATACTATAGAAAAGAATAATTATCTTGTTTTGGGATATGGAACTTATGGAGGTGGACAAGAGTTCTATACTGCACGATCTTTATCGTTTAAAAAAGAAACCTTTAGTGATTGCAATGCCTGTTTTAATGGAAAAAACATATTGGTATTGAGAAAAACCAGAGGAAATAAAGATAGTATTATATATAATCCAGAACGTATGTCTCTTACATACCCCGAATATATAGAAGATGAAAAAAGTGGTTTTATGAAACCTACGGGTAGAATAATTACTTTATCTTATAAAAATGGTATGTTTTCTATGGGTATAGAATAAAAATAATCTGAACACAAAATAAAAAATTATGGCATTACAATCCAATATTCAGATATTTATAGGAGGAGCTCTCATTCCTACTTATAAAAGATTAATGCTCCGACAAGATCTAGATTCACATCATATACTAGAGTTGGTATGTCGTATGGATGTACTAGAAAAACTTGGTCAGGAGATGGCCTCAGAGAGTAAAAATTTTCTGGGAGAAATTATTACTTTACAAGTTTCCTCTTCTCAGGGTTTTTCGGGTTATGGAGAACTAGAGTTTAAAGGAGTAGTGACCAAAGTAAATAACACCAAAGGTTTTGATAATGGAGGAGAGGATACTGTAGAAATAAAAGCCCAAAGTGCTAGTATTATTGCAGATGATGGCCCTCATTTTGCTTCTCATAATGATGTAGGGTTGACAGAAATATTAAACAAAACATTTCAAGGATATGATCAATCCAAATTAGAAACTAGTTTTAATCCAACAATTACTTCTAATATACACTACAGTGTTCAGCATAATGATAGTGCTTATCAATATGCAAGTAGATTAGCTGCGCAATATAGTGAGTGGTTCTATTATGATGGAAAGGCTCTGATCTTTGGGAAACCAAAAGATAGCGAAGAAGTAATTTTGACATATGGCCATGATCTTAAAAAATTCACTTTAGAACTTAACCCAACTCCAAATAACTTCAAGTACTTTACCAATGATTATCTTACTGATGGATTGCATGAGAAGACGACTACGGGAGTAAATTCTGGTGTAAATGGATATAATAGCTTTACAAGTAATAAAAGTGAAGAGATTTATGCAAAGGAGACTAGTGTTTACCTTAATTCATATAATGATCCAGAGTTAAAACAACGTTTTGATAAACATGTAGAACAGCAAAAGAAAACACAAGAACTAAAACAAGTTCTTATTAAGGGAGTTAGTGATAACCCGGGAGTTTATCTTGGACAAGTAATAAAGATAAAGGAAGCGTCTGGCGCTCAGGGAAGCTATCGAATTACCAAAGTGATGCATACTGCCACAGAAAATGGTAATTATGTAAATCGTTTTGAAGGGGTTACAGCTGATATCGATGTGTACCCAAATACAAATACGATGGCATTTCCCAAAAGTGAATCTCAAGTAGCTATTGTAACAGAAAATTCGGATCCTGATGGATTGAGTCGAATAAAAGTACAATTTCCGTGGCAAAGACCAGATGGAGAGATGACCCCCTGGCTTCGTATGATCACTCCACATTCTGGAGGGGAGAAAGGTTTTCATTTTATTCCTGAGATAGGAGAAGAGGTACTGGTTGGTTTTGAAGGAGGTAATGCAGAACGCCCTTATGTAATGGGAGCTTTGTATAACGGAGGTAAAAATGCGCAGAACTGGCAATCCCAAAATAATGATGTTAAAGCAATTAAAACAAGAGGAGGACATTTAATAGAGCTTAATGATGCCGATGGAGAAGAAACTATTACGATATCAGACAAGAGTGGTAACAAAATACATCTGGATGTAAAAGGTTCAAGCATGAGTATAACTGCTCCTGCTAATCTTTCTCTTACAGCTGATACCATTGATATAAAAGCCAAAAATGCGCTTACTATCAAGTCCGAAGAAGCAACTATTGCTATCGATGCCAAGCAAGATATAGGTATGCATAGTGCAGATGCTACTGTAAAAGTAAGTGGTAAACAAAATGTAGATATGCGTAGCCATGAAGCAGAAGTTACTGTAAAGGCTAAAACAACAACTAATGTTGTAGGAGATCAAAAAATAGATATTATTTCTGGTAATGAACTAGCTATGCATGGTAAATCTACTAGCAAATTAACAGGAGGAGAAGTACATGTAAACAAAGGGTAAAATGGATAAAACTTTGGAGCTAGAAACTTATGCCGTAGAAGGTAAACTGTATAAGCACGAATCGAAATCTATTGTAGCTACAGAAAAAATGATGATGAAAAACTCATCAGAAGCCATATTAGAACAAACCTATGTGCGACAAAATCCATTAAAAAATGGTAATATCTTTCATGTTAAGACTCATTCAGAAAACTATGGTAAAGAGAATGCTACTTTAAAGATTACCAAAGACATGAATTCTCTGATTAATGATATCGGGGTTATTACTGATCAAACGGGCAAAGTAATAAAAATAACCAATAAGCATGAAGTGTTAGATAAGTGGGGTGATCTAAAAAAACGATGGAAAAAAGAAACCACCAAAGAAGATAGAGAACAAGTGCTTAGAACTATTGCAACTATAGACCATAATATAGTACAAGATAATTTTGATACCGATGTGACTAATCAAGGAGCATTACACTTTTTATTTTCTGGATTATACGGTGCCTATCCCAAAAAAGAAGGAAAAGTGATGCAAAAAGATTTATCAAAATTTTTGGTAACGCAACCTTTACCTCTTTTGATAACCTATACTATTGTAGAACATAATAAACGTACTAATGCTATGGTGATCGAAGGTGTTGGAGAATTAGACGAGGATAGATTGGATAAAGAAACGTTAAACAAACTAATACGTGCCTTAAAAGATAAAATTAACCTAAAAGTAGAACTACAAGTATCTTACAAAGAACGTTTTGAATTTGATTCCCACCACTGGTTGGATAAAGCCATGCAGCAGGTAAAAGTAAAAATCCCTGGATTTTATATGACAGAAAGTGAGCAGACCATATCTCAAATCGATCAATATGAGTAATAAAAAATATGTGCCAGAAGGAGTATATCTTGCCTGTGATAAGGGTACCACCCCCACAGAATTTAAGATTACTAACAACAACAAGACTTTTTTGTTCGAGAACCCTGTTGCCAATACCGGGGATATGGCACCTATGGTAAATGTAATGCCTTTTGGTAGCTGTTCTTTAATGAATGGTAATCCATGTGCGCCGGCACCAGTAGCCTGGCAGGGTTTTGAAGATGGGATATTTATCGGTAACTTTAATCCTTTATTAGAAGATAGTATACTGCCCTGTGGTGTAGGGGGTAAAATAGAAATACATTACTCGCTAGAAGATGCGCAGGCTGCCTGTGAAGAAGAAGGCTGGAGCTTTTGGGAGGTTGTAGGAGCAGCCGTACTGGTCGTAGCAGCCGTAGCCCTTATTGTAGTATCTGGTGGAGCAGCCATAGCAGCAGTAGGCGCCATAGCCGCAGCAACCACCACTACCGGTGTTGTGATAAGCAGTGTAGTACTGGTCGCAGAAGTAGCAGGTATGGCAATGGGAGCAAAAGCCCTCTACGATTATTCGCAAGATGGTGATGAGTGGGCGTTGTTTAAAGATGTAGCACTAGGCTATCTGTTCTTAGGAGCTGGTGCCGCGATTGCAAAAGGATTTAGAGCCTGGAAAGCTGCTAGAGCTGCCGATGAGGTGGTAGAAGTGGCTGATGATGCGCTTAGGGCTGGAGATGAACTTTCTGAGGCGGCAGCAAATCAACAAAGGGTAATTGATGATGTAGAAGAAGGTATAGAAGCACTCGGTACTAATAAAAGAAAAGGTAATTATGGCGAGATGAAAATGGATCGTCATTTAGAAAGTGTTACAGATATAAATGGTAACCCTGCAAATCTTACCAGAATAAGTGATGATGCTGTAGAAAGTTTAGATCAAACTATTGCAAAGGGTATAGATGGTGTGTATGAAAATGCTACACCTCCTCCTCAATATGTGATTGCAGAAGCTAAGTATAACACATCCAAGCTTGGTAATCCAGCAGATGGGCCTCAAATGAGTGATGATTGGATCGAGGGTAGTGGACGTTTAGAAAATGCAGTTGGTGTGGAAAAAGCTGATGATATTTTAGCAGAAGGTTATGAAAGAGTCTTAGTTCATATAGACGAAGCCGGAAACGTGACAACTAATAGCATAGATTCAGCAGGAAATATTGGTGGATTGTGGCCTTAAAATAAGTATTTTTAAAAAACAAATAATAAAAAAATCAAGAAAGTGATAAGAGACAGTATTAAGACAACAGAATATTTTAATATATTTATTCAAAGGGAAAGAGAAAGAATAAATAAATTTCAAGATAAATTAGATAAAAATGAAATTAAAGAAGATAGGGTAATTTCTGTAAAAAAAAAGATATTTAATATACAAAATGGGCTTATAAATGCCAAATATTCTTATGGAAATGAGATCTCAGAAATTAAAGAAGATTTTGTGAAATTGATTCCTAAGATATCTAAATACTGGACTTCAGTAAGTGGGTATGTAGATATGATTTGGATACTATCTTTAAGCATTTTATTAGATATTAAGGATACTGAATTTGAAGAAATTGTTGAAGTTTTAAAAAAAGACAATCCAAATGACATATTAGTAGATTTTTTGATTAATTCGCAGTCTAAAGATTGGAATATAAAAGCAACAGGCTTCAAATTTAATACTCCTTATAAGAATCTAGAATCGGTAATAAACGAAACAGATAAGGAAAAAGCAATTGAAAACTTAAAGTTATATCTGGATAAAAAATGGTATCAAGGTCATAAAGCTCTAGGAGTAGGCTGGGTAGATAATCATAAAAGTAAACATGATACCTATTCTGGTTACTGGTGTTGGGAGGCAGGTGCTTTGGTCAAAATATTAGGATTAGATGATAGTAGCTTAAAAGAACAACAGTATTACCCTTATGATATGGTACATTATAAAGAAGAATTAGTGTAAAACATAACTAGTATGAAAGATCCAGAACTTATACTTGTGTTATCCAAACTATTTTGCAAAGATAAAACTTTGCAAAAAGAAATCGAATTGGCAATAACAACCCCAAAAAAATATATAGAACGTTTTCAAAAGGATTTGCTAAAACGAGGTATTCGTGAAGACGTTGATAGTATACCTTGGATAGCATTGGTAGATGGGTTGTATCGTAGAAATTTACTAAAAGAACTAGATTGGAAATCTGATCCAGAAGAAGTTATAGTAATATGCACGACCTTATTAGAAAGTTATCCAAAGTTCGATATCATATTTAAAGAACTATCCTCTATAGAAACAGAAGAAGATATCGAGGATATAGAAGAGTTTATTCCTACAATAAACGAGAAATTAATTCTCTTTGATTTACAAGTAGTGGTTATTGATATTAATAGTGATAGTTATCCATTTACAATACTACCAATACCCCAAGTAAAAGAGGCCATAGGTTTGGCAACATCTTCAGGTTATGGAGAGATAAAACCATATACAGCTCCTAAAAAAGAATCTCGGTTTTTGATTTAACCTATTTACAATTAGTTTTTTAAAGCACAAGATGCTGATTGCATAGGTATGAAATTTGAATAATTTTCAGTTGCATACTACAAGTCTATTGACTTTTTCATAAAAGGATCGGAAAAATTGGTTTTGGAAGAATTACAGCAATAATCATTCATTGATTATATCACAATTTTCAGAAACGACTATTGGAGGGCTTACATCGGCAGAAGGTTCTGAAAAGGGACATACCATTTTACTTTATTTTTTCAAAACAGATGAGAAGATTGATTACCCAAATGGTCAAATTGAAGCCATTGGAAAAAGATTAGTGAAGCGTTTTTCAAGATAAGAATAGAAAATTTTTGAATGAGAAGTATATAAATGCAAAAAGAAGTAAATTAGAACATTCTTATTTTTATTTATCAAAGGATATTTCTACTGGTAATTATAATAATTTCAGATAGAAAATCAAAAATAGCAAAAACTATTCTTCCTAAACTTGAAACAAAAAAAACCATTAAATTTGGAGAGGCGAAATGATGAAAATAACTTCAATATTGATTATTTTAATTTGTTTTACTGGATGTAAAAAGAAAAACGTGCAAAAAATTAATCAGGAGGAAACCTCTCAAAATAATATAAAGAAAGATAAAATGAAAAATAATGTGTATTTTTTAAATTATGATTTTGAAGGTTACTATGAGATATTTTTTAATGGAATTAGTGTTACAAGAAATTATGAATCTGGTGTTTCTAATGGTTTTAGATATTTGAATCCGTTAATTAGTTCTTCAGGAGAGCAAATTATTTCCATAAATTATAAAAAATCAAAACTCAAAGAAAATTTTTCTGCAAAGCTATTGAAAGATGTATCATTAGAGATTTTTATGAGTGAAACGGGTCAAGAGCCTCCTTTTAAATTAATTAAAAAATGTGTATTTCCTGAAATAACAAATAAAAGTATAGATTCTATTTCTCATTCATGGGTTTTTAACTCAGATGTTTCATATAATATAAGAACTCTTCAAAATGCAAAAAAAATATCAAGCGAAGATTCTATTGAGATTATAAAAGATGTATTACAATTTTATAAAAAAGTTCATGCTATAGTAAATAATGCAAAAACTGATGATTTTTTATCCTTGTATAAAAAATCTCATGATAGAGAGATAATCTCAATGGGTTTATCCAAACCTGAAATTTCTAAATATCTAACTTCAATTGTCCAAAGAGTCGAATCTAGTGCAGGTTTTATGCAACCTATAAAAGATTATGAATTAAAAATTCATCCCAATGGAAAAATAATAACTCTAGAGAATTCTATAGGAAAAACTCCTTTATATTCTGAGGATAATAATGGTAATATAAAAACTTATGGATTAATGCTCATTAAAAATTCTGATGGAGAATTAGAAGTTTATTAGCGTGAAGATAAATTTGATGAGGATTAATAAATCATAACCTTTTACTTGTAGTATATTACATGGTAACCTGATAATTTTTTGAATTTACCGCTCCCAATATTGGTGTAGGTATTGGTATTGGGTATGGTGAACACAGAGTTATGAACTAGAGGGAAGAATATTAATGAACCCCATTATTGGAGCCAATGTTACTTTGGATGTGTTGGCTTTGGGTAGTAAAATTAAGCCTTGGGGAGCTATTATTGATGCTCTGGATATTGCAGCTTGGTTGGCTGAGTTTTGTTCTGGTGGCAAGGTAGAGCTTGAATATCAGATTTTGGTCAAATTTACTGCCGAAATACTATTGGTAGGTGCAGGAAGTAAGGATGGAAATAATAAACCAGCAGAGTTAACCTATAATTTTGCCAGCAAGAAATATGCAGGAAATATTGCATTACAAGGAAGGTTAAAAGGAGAAATCATATTTAAGTTTGGTATAAAGTTAAAAGCTAAAGTAAAAGTGGCAAGACCTGAAGTTGGTGAAGAAGAAAATCAAAAAATGAAAGAAGTTGCAGGAGCAGGTATTGAAGCAGGTGCGGATTCTGAAGTAGCTTTGACTTTAGGTAAAAACTTTGGTGAAAGAGATAACTTCACTTCAGATTTTTATTTTTCTGGTGTTACTGTGTTTATCAAATTAAAAGGTGGTAGAAAAAAAGAAAAAGATGAAGCTAAAACTTTAAAAGTAATTCCAGATTTTGAAAAATCTTTTGACGTATTAAAAAATAAAGGAGAATATAAATGAAAATAAGAAATTGTTTTATTTAGCAATCTTATTCCATGGTTGTAAAGGGCAAAATAAACAAATGAATATAGAAACATTAGACATGTACGATAATACGATTCTTAAGTTAGCATATTATTTAGATTTTAATCTAATTATGCATTATGAAATTTATTTAAACGATATAAAAATTACGAGTAACCGAAGAATGGGCTCTGTTTCAGGAATGGAATATTTAAATGAGTTTATCTTGAACTCTGGAACACAAACGATACGACTTGTTGATAAAAATTTGGGTCATGAGAGTAGACCATTACCTGACAAGATTTTTGACAAAATGAGTATGGATATTTATACTTCTGATGAAAATGAAGAAAATATTCAGAAAGTAAAAGAATTAGATTTTCCAGATATCCCAACACCCAATCCTTATGTTTTTGAAAAAACATGGACTTTTGAAGCTAAAGTACCTTTTAACCTTGAAGGGTGGAAAAATGGGAAAGACCTGACCAAAATGGATGAAAAAGAATTAGGAGAAATGGTCATAGATAAATTTCAACATTTCCGTAGACTGTTGAATAATGGGGATGTTGATCAATTTATGGAAGAAAATAAAAAGAATTTTGAAGAGTTTGTTATTGCCAATTATTATCAAAAAGGATGGTCTGAATACAACGAAAACATTAGAGAAACCATTGGTAATCAGAAAGGTAAAATGTTGCCGCTAGAAAATTATACTATGAAAATTTATGGTAATGGCAAATTGGTAACTTTAGAAAGAAACGATATTAATAAAATCTTTTTTGGTAGAAGTGCTTTAATGGCAATATGGGAAGAGAAAAATAAGCTTTATGATGATTATATTCTTTTATATATGCCTAAAGATAAAAATACCTTAGAACCTATTAGAGCAATAATTGATTATGATATTTATGATACTTCAAAATAATAATTGCACTTTACAAAAATGTGATTTTGTAAAGTCTATTATCTTATTGATCTATATGTTTTTATTGACATGCAAATTGTATGGTCAGATAGATAATACTAATGGCCCAGAGCAATGTGATTGCTCTTATAAAAACCTAATTGGGAACATAAATGATTTTACAATAATAAAATATGATCCAATTGTAGATGCAGAAAGTAAACAAATAAAAAAAGGAGAGGAAATTGGTAAAGAATTTACATGGATCTATGATAGTAATAATAAATTAGTAAAAAGAATACTCTATGCTAATAGTGATTCCCCAGTATCTGAAACAATAATAAAATATAACAAAGATGGTCTTAAAGAAAGATCTATAAGTTATGAAAACAATGATACAATAATTAACAAAATTTTTTATAATAAATATAAGAAAGAAACATCATGGAAAACATTAAAGAATAATGTTTTGATGTCTAAGATTGAGAATATATACCTCAATGATTCTATTCTTAAAAGTAATAGTACTATATTCTATGATAAAGATGTAGTAGACCTTATGATTATAGAAAAGTTTGAATATTTTAATCAAGGAGACTCAATTATTAAGAAAACATTTCGAGATAATGTACTATCAGAAAAGAATATCACTTCAACAAAAGATAAAAAAAAAGAAACTTATCTTATTGATAAAAATGATGAATTAAGTATGTACATTTCTGAAACATACAACCAATTGGGATTAGTGAAACATAAATACATTTTCAATGGACTCTCAGAGTCCTACGAAACTTTTACTTACGACTTAAATAATAATTTGATAGAAATTAGAAAAACTGATAAAAATAATATTTTAAAAGAATTAAGAATATTTACTTACGATAAGCAAGGAAGTTTTGTTAGTGATACTTGGAAGTCATACTCAGATGGTGAGGTTTTTAATAGTAGTAAAACTAAAATAGTTTATGAGTATGATGAAAGAGGTAATTGGATAAATTGCATTAAGTTTTTAGATTTTTATAATGAAATGAAAACACCCTATACCTATAGTTCTCGAGAAATAAACTATAGGAATTAAAAGAGTTTGGCTAGTATTATTTATCTAAGTACATGACAAAAAATAATGAATGCGTGCTTAATTAATTGATTGTTAGTTGTTAATGTGAGAGTGTTTTTTATTAAATACTTAAAATAAGAATATATAGATAATCACTATGTCTAATTCAAGTATGGGATGTCTTTCTTATGGGTTAATATTTTTTTTAGTGTTATTAGGAGGGTATTTAACCTATTTAGGAAGTAACACAATTATAAAAGGAATTTATTATGAGATTTACGGTATAGAAACTAGAGGAAAGATTATAGAATATATAGAAATTTGGGATGAGGATGAAAATACTTATTATTATCAGCCGATTATTATGTATTCAGACATAAAGAATATCTCATATACTATTCAATCAAAATCATCAAGTAATTTAAAATCAATCAGTACTACCCGAAGAATTTTGTATTTAGAAAAAAATCCCAAAGATGGGATTGAGGCAGGGTTTCTATACATGTGGGTTTTCCCTGTAATTCAATTGTTTTTTGGGATGGTATGCCTTGGAGTTCTGTATACTATTAGTAAACAAATAAAATAATAGTGTAAAAAGCTTGATGTGTATTAGCATTAGGGAGTAAATTTAAGCCTTGGGGACTCATTATTGATGCTTTAGATATTGCATCATTTGCTGCAAACTTATTTTTAGGAGCTAAAATACGAGTTAAAAGTCTAAGTACTGGGTTATATATTAGTAGTTTAAAACAAAACAAAGCAGTGAGCATCGCCCCTTTACGCCACCTTAAAAACCCAGAAATATGGTAGATTTTAAAAGAGAAATTACCCATACGGGATATAAGTTCGAAAAACAACTCAAAAAATACTATCATCGGGTAGAAAAACAAATATTTAAGTTACCTCATGGAATGGATAAACTTAGTAAAAGGGAGGAAGAAAAATACCGATATACCACTGATCAATTTATTATGTTTCATACCAAAGGTTCTATAACTCCTCTTTTAGGTGGAGGTATATCTCTAATATTAGCTTTAATTTTTGTGGATAGTTTTTTTTCAGGAGAAAAGTTAGAATGGTTTGAATTATTTATCTTTAGTTTATCCTGCATTTTAACATTTTTTTTTGCCATATATTATTTTACTAAACCTAAAAAAGAACAGATACTAAATCGAAGGGATGGGTTAATTACTATGACAGGGTTTTATTGGCAAAAAAACATTACCATGCCTTTTAAAGATTGTTTATTTGCGTATACTACAGGGGGGGGAGATGGTACAGGAGCTTTTATGTTACAAGCCATTCGACCTACCAAAAGTCGACTAAATTCATATGACGATTTTATGATCTCAGCCGATTGTTATGATTCTATGTCCTTAATCTGTTGGTATATGGACAAAAATAGGCCTTTACCTCCAGGAGATGCATTTGATGAGTTTCGCCAACAAGATTATGAGCGCCGTAAGGCAGAGGGGTTCCCACGCCCTTTATATCCAGGTATTGCTACACCAGAAGCAACAAAAGAACAACAAAAAGAACGAATGGCTATTGGTGGTTGGTAGATGTTAAATGACTTTTTTCTATTGAAATAGGTTTTTTCAATGGGTTAAAACTAAGTGCAAATCTAATATCATTGATTCAATAATGTTATGGGAATTGTATATGCACTCAATATAGGTTGACTATTCTCATCCAATGCAGGAGCAATTGTCTTAATATTATTAATAATTAATTTTAGATCATAAGACAACGTCATATCTTGAGATTTTACATCTATATTTTTGATAATTCCATCAACGTCAATTACAAAATTCAAAAAAATCTTAATTCTTTGATGTTCAACTAATGATTTATACTTTTTTAACTCAAGTTTATCTACAATACTTTTCTGAATAGTATTATTCATACAGTTTCTTAAGTAACTACTATCTTTTCTTTCCTGACAATCTTCTAAAACGGGATATTCTGAAATAATGATATTTTTAAGATACCCATCATCAACTTTAACTTGTTTAAAAATAGAATCAACCTTTTGTTTGGCAACAATATTTTGTTGTGTATTCCCTTCTATTGGTAAAAAAATGACTTTTTCATTTTGAGTCTTCAGTACTTGAAACTTTATCCCTTGGATAAGTCCAAATGTTATTTTTTCCTCAAAATCAACAGGCATAATGGTTAATAACTGTTTCTTTTCTAAAGAAATTAAATTTTCTCCTTTTATTATACGCCAAATAGAATTCTCGAGATCTTTAATATTTCTTTTAATTTCTTGATTTTCGCCATCATAAATAAACGAAAAACGACCATTTCCTTTAAAATGTAGAATAGTTTTAGCTAACTCCTCAAATATTTTTTTTTCTCTTTTATCAGTGAATGTATGGTTTAGAAATAGAAACCATTTCTGTAGATTAAGCTTGTATTTCTTTACAACGGGTAGTTATTTCTGTAGAAGACAAGGTTTTGAAGATAATTTTTTATTGACAGTTTTATCTCATTATCAGAACAGGATATCTTGTTGTATTGTGGAGGGGAAAAAAGAAGTATATAGCATACAAAATCAATGATATTCAGAAACCAAAATAATTCATCCCTAATTATACGGTATTCATCACAAAATCCAAATAATGCTGTATCTCCAATAAGGATTGTATCTATTTTTATCATGATAAAAAATAAGAGTTAAATCATCAGAAAAAATAATAGTTTGATTATGTCCTGATTTCTTGAAAATCAAATAATCAGGATATTTTATTTTTTATGATGATTAAGTTTACTCACTCAAAACTGAATAAAGAAATAGAAATCTAATAAAAAGTATAAAATGATAGAAGAGCTAGCGGTGGTTTCAGAAATTGATAATATAATGTTCAATGATAGGTTTGGTCATTCATGTATCGTTTATAATGATTCTTTATGGATTATAGGTGGTATATCTATGAATGATGACCATGGTGATGTAGTATGTAGTAAAGATGGTAGACGATGGGAGTCTGTAGTAGAAAAAGCGCCTTTTGGGGATATACACGATCACTCATGTGTTGTATTCAATAATAAAATTTTACTTATAGGGGGATGTGGTGATGATTTTTGTAATTCTGTATGGTATAGTGATAACGGAAAAGACTGGAAAATTCTTAATGATAGCCCTGGGTTTTCAAAAAGAGGGCATCATACGGTAACTTTTTTTCGGGATAAGCTATGGATAATAGGCGGGCAGGATAAGAATAAAATACAAGATGATATTTGGGTGAGCAGTGATGGAATACATTGGGAAGAAGTAACCAATAAAGCCGTTTTTGGAGCCAGAAGAGGGCATGCAACTGTTGTGTATGATGATAAAATTTGGATTATAGGGGGATACAATGGTCTTTTGCTGAATAGTATATGGTCTAGTGAGGATGGGATAAACTGGAAGCTGGAAATTGAAAACCCAGCGTTTGCAAAACGGAGAAGTCATTCATCTACCATTTTTGATGATAAATTATGGGTCATTGGTGGAACAAAAAACAATAATTTTGAGTATCTGAATGATTTTTGGTGTTCAACCAATGGGATAGATTGGGTGCATTTGGATGACTCAAAACTCTATGCCAAAAGAACAAACCATACATCGACTGTGTTTGATAATAAAATTCATGTTATAGGAGGGTGCTGACATAATGATTCGTTTTTTAAACAAGAAAATGAAAAAAGACTGCTTGTTGTTGGCAGTCTTTTTTCTTACTAAAAGTAGTTAGTAGTTTATTGTTGTTCATATTCAGAATTCCATTCTGACCCATCATCTCCTTTTTGCCCATCCATTTTTATCATAAAATTCTTGGCAGGAAAATATGGTCTCATATGTATATCCAGATGTATTTGATCTTTTTGTAAAGGATCCTGCTCAAAACGTTTGATAGAAAAGTCTTCTATAAGCTTATCTGGTCCAGTAATCCCATCAAGAAATTTTACAATTTGACCCATGAGTTCTTTACGTGTTCTGGCATTAAAGTTCTCAAAAGCTCTTCTGTTTAGGAAATCCATTAATACTTTGGTAACATAATCAAATACACGAACAACAGAATAGGTTTGTAATCCAAGATTATCTCCATTAAATAAAGTTTTGGCAGAAAATGCCATTACTTTTCCATATTCATTTACCATAGGTACCAGACCTAATTTTTCTAGTTGAGCAATTTCTCCTTTTTTAAGATCAAAACGCACACCATCTACCTCATTCATTCCACCAAACTTTTTACCAGCGGTAACTTGAGACATTAGTGTTTTGTATATTTTACCTCCTAGAGCACTAGACGGTGGCACAAATAAATCTTCATCTTCACCTACTTCATCGTGTTTGCCTCTACCAACAAGCCAATTACATGCCATGATAATATTAGAACGATATTTGTCTCCTCCTGTAAGATTAGCAGCTTCAAACAGTTCCATAACATCATCAGGTTCATCAAGATGTTCAAAATCAGTAACCATCATTACTTTGTTTTCATGGGCAATTTTTGCCCATTTCTCTATAACTTTATTAGAACCTAAGTACCCAGGAACAATTAAAAGCCCATAATTGTCTCTTAGATCTAAACGATCATAGCCTTGAACCAATTCTTCTTGTACAGCATCAATAAACCTTGTGTTATCAAGATCTTTAAGTTGTTCTAGTTCTGCATTCAGGATATTTATATTTTTTACTTTTTGAGACTCTGTGTTTTTAAAGAATAATGCTACAGATCTATAGGATTGTTCGAGCTCTCTGGTTTGTTCTAAAGCAGTGCCTAGATTTTTTTTAAGGGACTCTGCTGCTACCTCAGATTTTTTTTCTGATTCTCCAACCATTTCTGATAAATCATCAGAAGATGAGAGTATTTCATTCCATATTTCGAGTGTCTTCTCTAATTTTTGCCTTTCTAGTTTTTTTGAAGATTCTGTAAGAAATATTTTTTTTCTTGCTTTACGATCAGGATTCATGTTTTGCACATCATCAATACATGCTTCCAATAGGTCAAACCCGCCGTATTTTATAAGCTTTTCTTCGTTTATTTTAAGCTCCTGAGCTGGATTCTCTATTTTAACATTTTTATCTGCTTTCTTTCCTAATAATGCCATGTATTTTTTTTTTAGCCTTGTTGTAGTTCTGCGATTAATGATTGAATAGATTTTAAAAGAGCTTCTTTAGCTTCAGGATCTGCCAATGCACTTTTTAAGATTTTATTGGATTTCAGTTGTTTGATTATTTTAAGATATTGATCTTTTTCTGTATCTAAATCATTTAAATATTTACTTTGATCAATAATTCCTTTTTTACCAAAATTTCCTAAATGGCTAAATTTCAGTGTTTCTTTTGTCTCTATTCCTTCAGCATCTTCGAATTCGACTTCTATTTCAGGGTTGTAATTTTCAAAAACATCATCAATCGATTTTAGCCCAGTTACTATCTGAGGTTTTAAAGATTGGTCTTGTGTTAATTTTTGAATGAGCAATGTTTTATTCTGCCCAATTTCGAGAATCGCTTCATTAGCGTCAGTTTTTACTTCTGTTCCTCCTAATCCGTATGTATTGTCCATGTAAATACGTATTTATGTTTGATAAATTATAAATATACTAAATTTTGTCACAGGTTATAGAATTAACTATAATTCCATATCAATTTTTCTTCTTTTACGTCTAATTGTACTAGACTTCCTTTACTAATCTTACCTGTAATTATTTTTTTTGATAATGATGATCTTAGTTCTGTTCGTATAATTCCTCTTAAAGGTCTTGCTCCATATTTTGGAGTAAACCCTTTATGAGCAAGGAATTCTTTGGCTTTTTCGGTAAGCTCTAAAGTTATCTCTTGTTTATTAAGGGCTTTGTACAGATCTTTCATCTGAATCTCAAATATCTTAACTACATTATTTTTTGTTATTGGAGAAAAAGGAATAATTTCTGTAAGTCTTCCAAGAAATTCTGGTCTAAAATGTCTTGACATTATTTCAAGAAGATCTGTAGATTTAGGAATTTCTCCTGCTGAAAAAGATTTTATAACGTGCTCACTACCTATATTAGAGGTAAATAAAACTACAGCATTAGAAAAATCCCCGGTTTTACCTAGACGATCATTTAATTTTCCTTCATCGAGAATTTGTAGAAAAATGTCAAAAACAGATGGATGAGCTTTTTCTATTTCATCAAAAAGAACAATAGAGTACGGTTTTTGTCTAATTTTATTGACTAATAATCCACCTTCTTCATACCCAACGTAACCTGGAGGTGCTCCATATAATAATGCAGCAGAATGTTCTTCTTTAAACTCAGACATATCAAACCTAATAATAGCTTCTTCTGTCTGAAATAAAAATTCTGCCAAAGATTTTGCTAATTCTGTTTTCCCTGTTCCAGTAGGGCCTGTAAAAAAGAATGAACCAATTGGCAGACCAGGTTTACTTAATCCAGATCGAGATTCGAGAATAGCCCCTGTTATAGTTTGAATAGCATGATCTTGGCCGATAACTCGCTTTTTTAAATGATCTTCCATAGTAAGTAAACGCTCTTTCTCATCTGCCTGAAGTTTACCTACGGGAATACCAGTTTTATTAGCAATGGTAGAAGAAACATCATTTTTGTCAATGATTTCTTTCTTTATACTGGCTTTGTTTAAAAATATTTCAAGAACATTTTCTATTTTTTTAATAGCATTTTCTGTTTTTTCGATACCAACAAAATTATCATCATCACCAAGATCTGCAAATAATAAATAACTAAAAATTTGTTTTAGATTTTCCCATTGCCATTTGAGATCTGATATTTTTTCGACTTCCTCTTTCTCAGTGTTTTTAATAGCTTTAATGTCTTTTCTTACATTTTCAACTTTAGCAATTGTAGTTTCTAGCATATAACGAGTGGCAGACATTGTTCTATCTATAAGATCGATAGCTGAATCTGGTAAACTTCTTTCTTTATTAAATCTCTTAGAGAGCCGAATTGCCTCTTCTATAGTATCATTGTCTATATCCAGATTGTGGTGTTTCTTATACTTATCGATAGTATTAGAAATCATAGTTAAAGCATCCTCTTCTGTGGGTTCTTCTAAAGTTATAATCTCAAATCTTCTAGACAATCCTTCATCAACCTCAATATGTTTTCTAAAAGCATCATTGGTTGTGGTTCCAATAAAAGTAATCTCTCCTTTAACCAGTTCTGATTTTAGAATATTTACCAAACCTTGATTTCCACTATCTTTATCGGTAAGGTTATTGAGCTCATCTATTAATAAAACTGGTTTTTCAAATTCTTTTAGAGCGGTAATGATTTTTTTGAATCTATCTTCTACCTCACTTTTATAACTAGCACCCGAAACTAAATGGATAAAATCCAACTCATAGATCTGGGCATTTTTTAAAGCATCTGGTATAGTACCATTTATCATTGTTTCAGAAAAACCATCTAGTAATACTGATTTTCCAACACCAGGCTCTCCTGTAATGAGTACATTGGGTTTTGAATGCCTTCCCAATATCTCCATAATCATTTTTATTGTAGCATCTCTTCCCGAAATATCTTTTAAAGCCTTGTTTTTTGCTTCAAAAGTTTTATCTATACAATATTCTTGTAAAATTTTGGAATCAACTTTATTAGTAGTATTAGAAATATTTTTTTTAGAAATACTATTTTTATTTTTTAAAGACGATGTGCCTCCTGTATTAGCTGCTATTAAAATATCATCAGCTTTGAGAGGTAAAGTTTTTAGTTGTTCATATGAAAACCCTACACCAGGTGTACAAATAGAAACCAATAAAGAGAGTGGCGTAATTTCATCTTCTCCTAATTTTAGTTTAATGCTATCCGCTTCGTTAAAAATTGCTTCAATGGTTTTATCGCCTTCAATTTTATCAGGAATGTTAGTTGTTCTGGGCAAAACCTCTATTCTAACCTCAGACCACTCTTCAAAATAGTAAATATCTCCATTTATCTGATTAAAAAAATCTTTTAATCCAATGTCTTTATGTAAAAGAGCCTTTAATAAATGTGCAGCATTATATTGATTATTATGATATTCTTTAGCAATTGATTGTGCTATATGAATAGTATTTTTAGCCTCTTTTGAAAGTAGATACTCTAATGTTTGCATGAATTTATTTTAATAAGTCAGATGATAGTATACTCTAAATGCCACCATTTCTATTTTGAAACTCTAAACAGGGCTAAGTAAATAATAACTAATGTATAGGATTTCGGTTTTAAGTTTTAATGATGGGGGGATTCAAAAACTTCTTCAAATATAGTAAAAACGATCATTTTTTTATTAAAACTGATCTTGACTTTTTTGATTCAATCGGTAAATCACACTTTTGTATCAAATTAATAACATTTCATATTACATAATAGTATTCTGAAGTTATTAAAAAGATATAGTACAAAGAGAAAACGATAATTTTATGGGGATATATAGACTAGATATGCTTTTCAATCTATGATTGACTTTTGTAGTATGTTTTTAGGTAATTCTGATTGTCTATTCTTCGATATGTTTAGTAATCTTAAAGATGTTATAGAAGAATATATATCTGTTAAATTTTATCTGTGATGGTAAGGCTCGTTTCTTAAGATGGTGAATCCACGATATAATTGTTCTACAAAAAATAAACGTATCATCTGATGCGAAAATGTCATTTTGGATAACGATAGTTTGCTATTAGCCCGGCTGTATACTTCGGGGCTAAACCCATAGGGTCCTCCTATCACAAAAATCAACTGTTTGATTCCGCTATTCATATGTTTTTGTAATACTTCAGAAAATAGTACAGAATCATATTGCTTTCCATTTTCATCGAGCAATATCAATACATCAGAATTTTCTACGTGATTAAGGATTAATTTCCCTTCTTTTTCCTTTTGTTGAGCTTCGCTTAAGTTTTTGGCATTTTTAATATCCGGAATGATTTCAAAACTAAATTTAATATAAAACTGTAACCTTTTGATATAGTTGTTGATAAGGTCATTGAGCTGCTTGTCATCTGTTTTGCCAACAGCAAGTAATTTGATATTCATGTGTATTTAATATTATAATAGTTTTACTCAAAAACCAGATAAAACATAGATTTGTGATGTAAAGTAAATAAAAATACGATGTGCTTCTCACTTCGTACTTCCGACTTCTTTTTTTACATTAGCAAAAATAACCATTCAATATGATTAGCGAAACCCAATTCAATAAAGAAATTGATTTGATAATTACCAATGCCATACGCGAAGATGTAGGAGATGGCGATCATAGTTCATTAGCTTGTATCCCAGAATCAATCACTGGAAAAGCAAAACTTTTAGTAAAGGATGAAGGGATCCTGGCGGGAGTAGAATTTGCAAAAAGAGTATTTAATTATGTAGACCCAAATATGAAGGTCGAAGTATTATTAGAAGATGGATCCAGGGTGAAATATGGAGATATAGCTTTTTATGTTTCAGGAAGCTCACAATCTATTCTTAAAGCAGAGCGATTAGTGCTTAATGCTATGCAAAGAATGAGTGCAATTGCTACCAAAACAAATCATTTTGTGACTCTTTTAGAAGGAACAGGGACTAAGATTTTAGATACCCGTAAAACAACTCCGGGAATACGAGCATTAGAAAAATGGGCGGTAAAGATTGGAGGAGGAGAGAACCATAGATTTGCATTATATGATATGGTAATGCTAAAAGATAACCATATCGATTTTGCCGGGGGAATTACTAAAGCTATAGAAAAAACTAAACAATACCTTTCTAATCAAAACCTTGATCTTAAAATTATTGTTGAAGCTCGAGACCTTAATGAGATAAAAGAAATACTTCAAACACCAGGAGTATATCGAATATTAATTGATAATTTTAATTATGAAGATACTCGAGAAGCTGTAAAATTAATTGGTGATTCGTGTCTTACAGAATCCAGTGGAGGAATTAATGAAGAAACCGTACGCAACTATGCAGAATGTGGTGTAGATTATATTAGTAGCGGTGCGCTAACACATTCTGTATATAATCTGGATTTGAGTTTGAAAGCCGTATAATATATGTCGAAACCCGTAGAAGATAGGCTTAATAAGATTCCTGTGATCAATATATTGGTCAAAATAGGGAAGAAACTTATTCTTCCTGGTTTTGAAGGACTGTCGATATACGACCTAATAGAGATTTATGTAATCGGAATTATAAAAGGTACTTTTTCGGCTAGAGCCAGTGCGATATCATGGAGTTTTTTTCTTTCTCTATTTCCATTCTTATTATTTCTTCTTAATTTGATTCCTTACGTGCCGATAGATGGGTTTGAGGAGAATTTTTTTGAATTTGTTAACGGAGCATTACCTAAGCAATCTTCAGATTTTTTCTCCGGGATATTCGAAGATATTGCATCTAATCCTCGAGGCGGATTACTATCAACTGTTTTTGTACTATCTATACTTTTTATGACTAATGGGATCAATGCAGTTTTCTCTGGTTTTGAATATTCGTATCATGTAACGCTTAATAGAAATTTTGTACGACAGTATGTAGTAGCATTAGGGGTGTCTATTATCGTGGCATCGTTATTGTTAATTACAGTTATAGGAACTTTATACTTTTCGTATTTGGTAGATGATTTAAATAAAATGGGTGTTGTTGATGATACTGTTTTTTGGTTAACATTAGGTAAATATGGCCTATTTGTCTTTATGATATTTGTAATTATTGCTACTTTATTTTATTTCGGTACCTCAGAAGGAAAACAAAATAAATTCTTTTCACCAGGTGCATTTATGACCACTTTTTTGATTATTATTACAACATATCTATTTGGAGTTTATATAGATAATTTCTCTAATTATAATCAATTGTACGGTTCTATTGGAGCAATGTTGATATTAATGCTATATATATGGCTTAATGCTAATTTGTTATTGCTGGGTTTTGAACTTAATGCATCATTAAATCAATTAAGAAAAAATTTTAATACATAATTTTACTAACATAGATTTCTAATAATTTTTTAAAATGAAAAAACTAAGTATATTATTTATAGCGCTTTTAACTATTGTATCTGTTCAATCTCAAACCAAAATTGGTGATGCTACATTACCCAATATGGTAAAATTTAATGGAGAAGATTTAACGATTAACGGAGGAGGCCTTAGAGAAAAATTCTTTTTTGATATTTATGCAGGAGCCCTGTATCTTAAGAAAAAAAGTACTAATGCCAGCGCAATTGCCAAAGCAGACGAAACTATGGCAATTAAATTACATATCCTTTCTGGAATGATGTCTAGAAGTAAAATGGCTAATGCGTTGCGTGAAGGTTTTGAAAAATCAACTAAAGGAAATATGAAGCCTTATAACGAAAGAATAGAAAAATTTATAGGCTTTATTAATAATGAAATAGAGGTTGGTCAAATCTATGATATGGTGTATGAAAAAGGAAAAGGAAGTGTGATTTATAAAGATGGCAAAGAAAAAGGATACGTAACAGGGTTGGATTTTAAAACAGCACTTTTTAATATCTGGTTGGGTAATAAACCAGCAGACAAAGGACTCAAAAAAGAAATGTTAGGTCTTTAGTAATCAATAAGATATAATTGTATTTTTGTTAAAAAATTAAGTAAATGTATTTCAAAATGTTGTGCATGCATAATATTTTTTATATTTGTGCGCTTTAAAAATTAAGTTTAAACAAATATTAATACCCCAAATACCTTTAGTTATAATGAAAAAAATTACTTTAGTACTGGTAGCCCTAATTTCCCTATCTACTGCTACTGCGCAAATTAGAGTTGGTAAAGCTATTTTGCCTTATGAAGAGAATTTTGGTGATACCGATTTGAAATTGAATGGTGCCGGAATGAGAAAAGTGCTTTGGATTGATATGTATGCAGGAGGACTTTATTTAACAAAAAAAAGCAAAGATCCTAAAGAAATCCTTGATGCAGATGAAACTATGGCTATAAAACTAAATATTGTTTCTGGTTTTGTTACCCAAAAGAAAATGATAAAAGCGGTAAAAGATGGCTTTGACAGAGCTACTTTTGGTAATACTAAAGCTTTAGATGAGAGAATAAATAAATTTATCAAATTTTTCTCAGAGCCTATAGTAAAGAATGACATCTTTGATATTGTATATATTAAAGGTAAAGGAGTGGCTGCTTTTAAAAATGAAAAAGAACTTGGAGTAATCAAGGGGCGTGATTTTAAATATGCATTATTCAAAATTTGGCTTGGAGATGAACCAGCAAGTGAAGAAATTAAAAATGGAATGTTAGGTATACAATAACCTAATATCATTAATATAATACGCAAAAAGCTATCGGTTTTACTCGGTAGCTTTTTGTTTTTACCATATTTTTTTATCTTAGAATGTATAAACACAAATTATCATGAAAATTATGAATTTTCGTAATATCCTTTTTGTAGCAATAGTATTAGTGTCTGTAACAATAAGTGCTCAACAACAAATAGTAGGACAATGGAAAACTATTGATGATACTACTGGCGAACCACGATCTATTGTTGAAATTTATAAGAAAGGAAACAAACTGTTTGGGAAGATTTTACAGGTATTAGATGAAGCAGAGAGAAATAAGTTATGCATCGAATGTAAAGGCAATGACTATAATAAACCTATAGAAGGAATGGTAATTATTAAAGAACTTGAAAAAGATGGGAATCAATACGAAGATGGTACTATTATGGATCCCGAGAATGGCAAAGTATATCGATGTAAAATCTGGATTGATGAGGATAACCCAAATGTGCTTAATGTAAGAGGGTATATAGCTTTTTTATATAGAACACAAAAGTGGATTCGAGTATAATAATCACAACATATTTCTTTCTTGAAATTTAAAGGATTATAAATTTTAACAATTCTTTTGGTTAGGTTTTAAAAGATTTAGGACTAACTCCTTGAAATTTTAAAAATCTAAACCATGAAAAAAATAATTACATTAACAATTGTAGTCCTTATCTCTACCTTCGGCATGGCTCAGGTAAGAGTAGGGGATATCGTATTACCTTATAAAGTTAGTTTTGAGGGAGAAGAACTGTCTTTAAATGGAGCTGGAATGAGAAGTATACTTGGATTTGACACCTATTCGGGAGGTCTATATACCAAGAAAAAATATAATGATCCGGGAGTAGTCTTGGATTCTGATGAGAGTATGTCTATTCGTTTAAATATAGTATCTAAGAAAGTAACAAATAAACGAATGATTAAAGTTTTTAGAAAAGGCTTTGATGATGCAATGTTTGGTAATACCCAAACCTTAGATGTAAGAATAGAAAAATTTTTAAAATTATTTTCTTCGCCAATGCAGATCAATGATTACTTTGATTTGGTATACATCAAAGGAAAGGGAGTCAAAACCTATAAAAATGGTGAAGAGCTTGGTTTTATAAAAGGTCGAGATTTTAAATATGCCCTGTTTAAGATCTGGTTAGGAAATGAACCTGCTTGCAAACTTATTAAAGGAGGAATGTTAGGGTTGAGTAAGTAAGGAATACAAATTTATATAAGCGAGTCCGATTTATTATTTAAATCGGACTTTTTTTATTCTTAAAAATTAAACTTTATTCTATGGGTTAAACTTGTATTTTTGTTGTTTTACACTAAACTATTCCGAATTTTGTTATAATTGGTAATGTCATACTTTATAAATGTAATTCTTCCTATACCTCTTGATAAAGAGTTTACCTATAGTATTAATAAAACTGAAGCTGCATTTTTGCAACCAGGAATGCGCGTGGCTGTTCAATTCGGAAAAAGTAAGGTATATGCTGCTTTGGTAACCAAGGTGCATCAAAACCCACCTTTGGTATATGAAGCAAAAGAAATAGAACATATTCTTGATGAATCACCAATAGTTACTCAACATCAATTAGAACTATGGTCCTGGATTTCTAACTATTATATGTGTACAAAAGGAGAAGTAATGCGAGCAGCACTTCCCGGAGCCTTCTTACTAGAAAGTGAAACTATAATTCTGAAAAATGAAAAATCTCTTTTTGATGAATCCTTGTTAAAAGATGATGAGTTTTTGATTTATGAAGCATTACAATATCAGAGCTTACTTCGCATACAAGAAGTGATGAATATTGTAGGTAAGAAAAATGTACTCCCCGTCATAAAACGACTAATAGAAAAAGAAGTTATTACGGTTCAGGAAGAAATTTATGAGCAATATAAACCCAAAATAGTTCGGTATATTCGATTAAACACAACATATACTAAAGAAGAAGCACTACGGGATTTACTAGATACAATGACCAGAGCACCTAAACAACGAGAGGTGTTGATGCATTTATTTACGTTACAGGCACAAGCTACTAAGCCAATTAAAGTAAATGAGCTTGTAAAAACTTCTAATAGTTCTGCAGCTGTAATACGAGCATTAGTAGATAAGAATATCTTAGATGAATACCATTTGCAAACAGATCGTGTTCAATATACAGGAGAAACGACAGGAAATACCAAACAGCTTAATGAGTATCAACATAAGGCTTATGAAGAAATAAAAGATTCTTTTGAAAATAAAGATGTATGCCTTTTTCATGGGGTTACTTCATCTGGCAAAACAGAAGTATATGTAAAACTTATAGAGCAAGCTATCCAGAAAGAAGAGCAGGTATTGTATTTACTACCAGAAATTGCTCTAACAACACAACTTATTACTCGATTACAGGAATATTTCGGAGAAAAACTCACAGTATATCATTCTAAGTATTCTGTTAATGAAAGAGTAGAGGCGTGGAACAATGTAAAGGCCAAAAAATCAAAAGCGCAGGTAGTTATTGGTGCGAGGTCGGCCATATTTTTGCCGTTTGCCAATTTGGGATTAATTATTGTAGATGAAGAACACGAGAATACCTTCAAGCAATATGACCCTGCGCCTAGATATCATGCCAGAGATACAGCAATCGTCTTAGCAAAAATGTTTTACGCCAAAGTGGTGCTGGGTTCTGCGACTCCAGCTCTTGAAACGTACTATAATGCCCGACAAAAAAAGTACGGATTTGTACAATTGACCAGAAGATATGGGGATGTACTAATGCCAGATATTAGTTTAGTAGATATAAAGACAAAATATCGAAAAAAAGAAATGACAGGTCATTTTAGTGACACCTTGTTAACAGGTATTCACAACGCTTTAAAAGAAGGAGAGCAAGTTATTCTTTTTCAAAACAGAAGAGGATATTCTCCTGTGGTAGAATGTAACACTTGTGGGCACTCTCCCCAATGTCCAAATTGTGATGTTAGTCTTACCTTTCATAGCTTTAGAAATCAATTACGATGCCATTACTGTGGGTATCATATAGCAATGCCTCAAAAGTGTATGGCTTGTGATAGTGTTGATTTAACGACAAAAGGTTTCGGAACAGAGCAAATAGAGAAAGAGTTACAAGAGCTTTTTCCTGATCATAATATTGGAAGAATGGATCAGGATACAACCAGAGGGAAACATGGATATGAAAAGATTATAAGTCGGTTTGAAGAAGGTGATATTGATATTATGGTGGGTACACAAATGCTCTCTAAGGGATTAGATTTTAGAAATGTGAGTCTGGTTGGTATAATGAATGCTGATAACTTACTTAATTTTCCGGATTTTAGAGCGCATGAACGTAGTTTTCAATTAATGCAGCAGGTAGCGGGTAGGGCAGGTAGAACCAAAAAAAGAGGTAAAGTTCTTATTCAAACTTACAATCCTTTTCATCAGATTTTACAACAGGTATCTGTTAATGATTATACGGGAATGTTTACCGATCAAATTGAGGAAAGGCATCAATATAAATACCCTCCTTTTTATAAAATAATAAAGATTACTGGTAAACATAAAGATTATAATAGAGTAAATGAAGCTACAAATTGGTTAGCTAAATCATTTAGAAACGTATTTAATGAAAATGTTTTAGGACCAGAGTTTCCTCCAATTTCAAGAATACGAAATCAATATCATAAAAATATAGTAATAAAAATACCGCAAGGTCAGTCTTTAAATAAAACAAAAGAGGTGATAAAAAAAATCAACACTTCTTTTAAGAGTATTAAAGAATTTTCGGGGGTAAGAGTTATAATTAATGTAGATAACTACTAATTATTTAAAGCTTCTATCAGAGAATGTTTTTTATGCCTGCTAAGTGGTATTTTTTCATCCGCTATTTCTATATTACGACTATTGTAACGCTCTACTTTATCCAGATTCACAATATAAGATTTGTGAATTCTTAAAAAGCGATCACTAGGTAACTGGGCTTCAAAAGATTTCATTGTAGCTAATACAACAATGGGATCACCTTCTTCCATTATAAGTTTCACATAATCTCCTAAAGCTTCTACATACTTTAATTGATTAAGGAAAATTTTTCTTTTTTTCAGATTACTCTTTACAAAAATATAATCGTCATCTTCTACAGTAGTATTTTCTCCTCCTATACGAGACATACTCAAAGCTTTATCAACAGCAGCGTTAAAACGATCTTTTTTTAATGGTTTTCTTAAATAATCTATTGCATCATAGTCGAAAGCTTTAAATGCATATTTTGTTTTTCCTGTGACAAAAATAATATGAGGTTTATTCTCTAAATCATCCAAAAGATCAAAGCCAGTAAGAATTGGCATTTCAATATCTAAGAATAATAAGTCAACTTGAGTGTCGAGTAAACCATTTTTTGTCTCAATAGCATTATTCCACTCAGCCACTAATTCTAGTGAAGAATGTTCGTCTATTAGCTTTACAATAGCTAGTCTTTGGAGGCGGGAATCATCTACTACCGCACATTTTAATTGAGATTGCTCCACTTGTTTAGTGTTATATATTCCAATACAATATTAATGAATATATCTTATTTGCACAAACAATTTCGGCTTTTTATCGATAAAAATAGTGTTTCGTCGAAATGACATTAGGGTTTGAAAATTCAAAAAATAGTCTTACTTTTGCACCCAATTTTAATTTAAATATAGATTTTTATGAATCAATACGAAACTGTTTTCATCTTGAATCCCGTTTTATCTGAAGATCAGATAAAGGAAACAGTTAAGAAATACGAAGACATTCTTGTTTCTAATGGTGCCAAGATGATATCAAAAGAGGATTGGGGGCTTAAAAAGCTTGCTTATGCAATCCAACACAAAAAAAGTGGATTTTACCACTTATTCGAATACCAGGTACCTGGTGAAGCTATCAATGCTTTAGAAGTTGAGTACAGAAGAGATGAACGAGTAATGCGTTACCTTACTGTACGCCTTGATAAGCATGCAATTGCTTGGGCAGAGAAAAGAAGAAATAGAAACAAACAAAAAGCTTAATTATGTCATCTATAGAACAACAAGCGAAAGGAAAAAAAGACGGAGAGATCAGATATCTTACTCCGCTTAATATAGATACATCAAAAACGAAGAAATATTGTCGTTTCAAAAAATCTGGTATTAAGTATATTGATTATAAAGATCCAGATTTCTTAATGGCATTTGTAAATGAACAAGGTAAGTTATTGCCTCGTCGTCTTACAGGAACTTCATTAAAATATCAACGTAAAGTAAGTGTTGCTGTAAAAAGAGCAAGACATCTAGCTTTAATGCCATACGTTGGTGATTTATTAAAATAAAACTCGTCATAACATATTATGGAACTTATATTAAAGAAAGACGTTGAGAATCTAGGATTCGCAGACGATGTAGTAGAAGTTAAGAATGGTTATGGTCGTAACTATTTAATTCCTAATGGACTTGCATTATTAGCAACTCCTTCTGCAAAAAAAGTGCTTGCCGAAACATTAAAGCAACGTGCTTTTAAAGAAAAGAAAGAGATCGAAGATGCAGAAAAAGTAGGGAAGAAACTTGGTGGATTAGAGATCAAAATTTTAGCAAAAGCTGGAGCTGGAGACAAGTTATTTGGTTCTGTATCTAATGCTGATGTTGCAGAAGCATTTGCTAAAGAAGGAGTTGAATTAGAAAAGAAATTTATTACTGTACCAGGCGGAACCATTAAACGTCTAGGTCAGTATGAAGCTTCTGTTCGCCTTCATAGAGAAGTGATTGTTCCTATTGCTTTTGAAGTAATCACTCAAGCTAAATAGATAAATAACAGTTGATAACTGTTTTATAATATTATAAAAAATCGCTCTTATGAGCGATTTTTTTATTTTATTTTTATTCTTAATCAATTAATTAAAAGTTATTATTACATGAAAAAAATTATTCTATTAATTTTGGTATTGATAGGGGGTACGATCAATGCTCAGGTTACTACTTCTAATATTTCGGGGATAGTACGTGATAGCGAAAATCAATTACTACCAGGGGCTAATGTTACCGCAGTGCATGGGCCTACAGGTACTTCGTATGGTGGAGTGACTGATTTTGACGGACGTTTTAATCTAAACAATTTACGTGTAGGAGGGCCATATAGAATAACAATAAGTTATGTAGGTTTTAAAAAACAACTTATTGATGAAGTGTTTTTACAATTAGGGCAAACCTTCAACCTTAATATAACATTGGTCGAGGATAATAATCAATTAGAAGAAGTTGTAATTACGACAACTAAGAATTCTACATTTAGTAGTGATCGCACTGGTGCAGAAACCAGTGTAGGTAGAAGAGAATTACGAACATTACCTACCATATCACGTTCTGCAGCCGATTTTACAAGGCTGGAACCTACCGCAAGCGGAAATTCTTTTGGAGGAAGGAATGATCAGTTTAATAATTTTAGCTTAGACGGTGCTGTATTTAATAATCCTTTTGGATTAGATGCAGCAACTCCCGGGGGACAGACCGATGCACAACCAATCTCATTAGATGCTATCGATCAGATTCAGGTGTCTACAGCTCCTTATGATGTAACATTGTCAGGGTTTACAGGAGCATCTGTTAATGCAGTTACAAAAAGTGGAACCAATACTTTTAAGGGAACTGCTTATGGATTCTTTAGAAATGAAAGCCTTACCGGAGGAAAAGTAAAGGGAGAAGATGTGTTTAAGTCTGATCTCGAGCAAACACAATACGGATTTAGTATTGGCGGACCTATCATAGAAAATAAACTATTCTTTTTTGCGAATGCAGAGAGAGATCAACGCACCGATTTAGGTTCATCCTGGTTACCTAATACAGGTAGTGGTGCAATAAATGAATCTCGTGTATTAGAGTCTGATATGATTGCAGTTAGTAATGCACTCGCAAATTTAGGATATACCACTGGTGCATACCAGGGGTTTACGTATGATTCTGAATCTACCAAAGGAATTCTTAAATTGGATTGGAATATTAATGATAAACATAGAGCAGCTATTATTTATAATTTTTTAAGAGCTTCTAAAGAAAAACCTGCACACCCAACAGCATTAGGAATTCGAGGGCCTAGTGCTTCTACATTACAGTTTGAAAATTCGGGTTATGAGATTAATAATAATATAAATTCTTTCCAGTTAGAAGTCAATTCTACATTCTCTAGTAAGTTTGCTAATAAATTTCAGGCGGGTTACACCCATTTTGATGATTTTAGAAATCCATTATCAACACCGGCACCTGTAATTACAATTCAGGATGGTGCTGGATCAAATTATATCATTGCTGGTCACGAACCATTTTCTATCAATAATAAATTAGATCAAAAAGTAATTCAGGCAACTAATAATCTTAATATCTTCTTAGGAGATCATACAGTTACGGTTGGAGCATCTTTCGAGATGTTTAGGTTTAAGAATTCGTTTAATTTAACGGCATATGAAGACTTTGCTAATTTTGGATCAACATATCGAGGATTATTTTCACCCTATGGTTCGGTAAGTTCTTTTTTAGATGATGCAAATAATGGTGTAGTCGCTGCTAATCTACAATTTGCTCAAGATCGTTTTACAGCACTAAACGCTGCAGGAGATGGTAATGATGGAGGATGGAAACTAGCAGAATTAAATGTGGGGCAATTGGCTTTTTATATTCAGGAAGAATGGAATATTACAGAACGATTTAAGTTTAGTTATGGGATTAGGTTTGATAAACCATTATATTTTGATACCGATGAACGTATTCAGGAATATATAGATACAGATAATGGAGCTAGCAGAGATGAAAGTATTGTATATTTTAAGCCTAATGAAGGGGAAGTATCTTTAAACTCAACTACTTTACCCACAGATAGACTTTTGATATCACCAAGATTAGGGTTTAATTATGATGTAAGAGGAGATAAAACTTTCCAACTACGAGGAGGTACAGGTATATTTACTGGTAGATTGCCATTTGTATGGATAGGGAATCAGGTGAGTGGGGCAGATGATGGTTTCTTTCAAATTGTAGATCCGGATTTTCAGTTTCCGCAGGTGTGGAGATCTAGCTTAGGAGTTGATTATCGATTAAGTAATGGTGTAATCCTTACAGGTGATTTTGCGTATACAGAAGATATTAATGGAATTCATGTTCAGAATTGGGGATTACGCGAACCTACACAGACACTGTCGGGAGTTGACAATAGACAAATATATGGTGCTACAGATAGGGGAGCTAATAATGCTTTTGTACTAACTAATTCTAACAAAGGAAGAATTATAAATGCCTCTTTTAAGGCAGCTAAGAATTTTGACAATAACCTGTATGCTAGTATAGCCTATAGTTATTTGGATGCTAAAGATGTAAATTCTATTGAAGCAGAAATTACCGGAGATGCATTTGCGGGTAATCCTGCTTTAGGGAATGCAAATAATGATGTCCTATCATACTCTAAATATGGAGATCGACACAGAATTATTGCTATTGCTTCTAAAAAATGGACATATGGTAACGAGAAATTTGCTACTACTATTTCTGCTTTTGCAGAGTTTGCACAAGGGGGCAGGTTTAATTATACATATGCAGGTGATATTAATGGAGACGGATCTTCTTTGAATGATTTAATTTATATCCCTACACAGACCGAATTGGCAACATATGCATTTAGTGGTGCTTCATTTAATGAAAGAGAAGCGCAAAGAGCTGCTTTTGAAGCATATATCAGACAAGACGATTATTTAAGTGAAAATAGAGGAAGTTATGCAGAACGATATGGAGCTATTGCTCCTTGGAGAAATAAGGTTGATTTTAAATTACTTCAGGATTTTAATATTAATGTTGGAGAAAGAACAAATACGATACAGTTGAGTTTAGATGTTTTAAACTTAGGTAATTTAATCAATTCGGATTGGGGATTAGTGCAACAACCAAATAATGTACAGGTTTTAGGAGTTAATGTAGATACGGCTACAAATACACCTACCTATTCTTTTGATTCAAATTTGGTTGATACTTTTGGATATGACTCTAGTCTTCAATCAAGATGGCAGGCTCAGGTAGGGCTACGATATATATTCTAAAAAAAGAATTTATTCTTCTTTTAAAGCATAAAAAAGCCTTCTAAATGAAGGCTTTTTTATATTTTAGAAACTATTGATTGATTAATCGATAGATAAGTATTGCAGTACGCTTGGTTAACGCTTCAAAAGTCGTTAGATCTAATGTTTCTTTTGGAGTATGTGCTCCGGTACCCATAGTTCCTAATCCATCCAGACAATCTACATGCTCTGCTACAAAAGAAGTGTCTGCAGCTCCACGTTTACCCGGGTCATAGGCTTCAACTACTCCTTGATCCAGAGTTTTACTTACTTCATTTAGTAATGTTAATAATTTGTGGTTGCCTTCAGTTGGTTGCATTGCCGGATAGCTATCAGTAAAAGTGATAGTCGCACTGGTATGAGGTAAGTTTTCTTTAGTAATTTTTTTCATTTTTGAACGGGCTCTTTCTTTTTGTTCTTCAGAGATAAAACGCAATCCTCCTTTTACCATAACGGTTTGTGGTACAACATTACTTTTTCCGAAGGCTTCTCCTTCGCTTATTGAGCTATCAAACTTAACTTCTGTTCCTCCCAGAATTACTCCAGGATTAAAGGTTAAAAATTCTTCTCCTTTAACATTGGTATAAAAGGCGTTTAAAATTCTGGAAGCTTCAAAAATAGCACCTGCACCTACACGTTCATTAAAAACACCAGATGAATGTGCTCTTTTTCCCTTAACTTCTAGTTTCCATCCAGAAGATCCTCTACGGGCAACAGTGGCATAATTAAACCCTGTAGAGGTTTCAAAACCCAGAGCAACTTCGCTTTTTTTTGCTGCATCAATTAAATCTTTTCTACTAATATCTAATGGTTGACCTGTACTTTCTTCATCTCCGGTAAAAGCAACTATGATTTGTGCATTATTAAGTAATTTATTTTCGTGTAAGGCTTTTAAAGCATATAATACAACAACATTTCCGCCTTTCATATCATTAGTCCCGGGGCCATATGCAATATCACCATCCTTCTTAAATTTCTGAAAAGGACTATCTTTTTCAAATACTGTGTCCAGGTGTCCAATGAGTAATATTTTTTTTCCTTTACTTCCAGAAGTTTCGGCAAACAAATGTCCGGCTCGATTTACTTCTGCAGGCATATCAATCCATCGAGTATTAAAATCAATTGCATCAAATTGCTCTTTAAACACCATGCCAACCTCTTTTACACCTGCATGATGCATTGTTCCGCTATTAATATTTACAACCTTTTCTAAAAACTGAATCGCTGATTCATGATTAGCTTCTATCGAATTAATGATTTTTTTTTCTGTTTTAGAAAGTTTTTGAGCGTTCATAGTTAGTGTTATGAAAAGAAATAAAAAGAGATGTGGTATACGTGTAGTGAAAAAAGTATTCATGTTGTGTGATGTTATTTGTTGAATGATAAATATAAGGACTTTAGGAGTTATAGGTTTTATATTTTTGGGTGAAGGGGAAAATAGAGATTAGAAGACAGTATTTATTGTTTTAAAATCATCTTTTTATAATTACTTTTGCAGTCAATTTTTTTACAATGAAATATCAAAGATTAAGTAAGGAACAATTAGAAGAATTACATGTAGAATTCATTAACTTTTTGGCAACACAATCCATTACAGCAGAAGAGTGGAGTGATATTAAAGAAAATAAACCCCAGATTGCCGAAGAAGAGATTGATATTTTTAGTGATTTGGTATGGGAAAAAGTACTTACTAATGCACAATATCTGGAACATTTTTCGAAAGATCAGATACATTTGTTCGAATTGCAGGATGATGAGATGTGTCTTATAGCGGTAAAGGTAAATAATGACGCTATTGATATTACTACACAAGAAGGATATCAATGGTTGCAAGGTAATTTACTAAATGACGAAGTGGTATTTTATAATGCGTCTAAGCAATATAGTGATGATAAAAACCTGGATAAATTTACACTAATCCAAAAAGGAGCAAATATTACTAAAGGAGAGTTATTTGGTTTTTTCTCTCAGTTGATTCAAAATAAGGAACAATAAAACAAGATATCATAAGAAATGTGTTATTATCTTTTTTTTAAAGGTGATATGTAATTGATTTGTTATTCGTATCTCAAAGATTCTATAGGGTCTTGTTTTGCTGCTTTTACTGCAGGGTACAATCCAGAAACAACTGCAATAACAAAAGAAATAGTAGTGGCCGCAAATATGGCGAGCCAGGGAGTGCTAAAGGAAAAATTAGCAGCAGCCGAAATCCCTCCGCCAATCAGGATTCCCAGAATAATACCCACAAGGCCACCAATTTGACCGATAATAATGGTTTCCATAAAAAACTGACCTGCAATAGTATGTTTTTTAGCTCCCAACGCTTTTCTTACCCCAATTTCCCGGGTTCGTTCGGTTACAGAAACCAACATAATATTCATTAAGGCAATTGAAGAACCAAATATGGTAATAATACTAATAATCCAGGCAGCATAATACAGATAAACAGTAATACTAGCTATTCGGTTTAATAAGTCATCACTGCGTTCAAGTCCAAAATTATTTTCTTCAATTGGATTTAATTTTCTTATGTTTCTAAAAGTGAGAATGGCTTCATCTTGAGCGCCTTCTAGAAATTGTTTATCATCTACCTTTACGCTAATACCATAATTAATATTAGGGAGTGTAAAAATAGATCTCGCTATCTGCAAAGGAATAAGGACTCGTAAATCCTGATTATTTCTAAATGTGGCTCCTTTACTCTCCAGAAGTCCAATTACTTTAAATTTTACTCCTCGAATACTTATGGTTTTTCCCAAAGGATTTGTATCCTTAAATAAATTCTTTTTGAAATCAGATCCGATGAGACACACATGATTATTATTTTCTACATCAAAAAAAGTAAAATTTCTACCATTGTCTATTTCAGTTCCTGTGTTTTCAAGATAATTTTCATTAATGCCTACTACAGATACTTCTGGATCGGTTTTTTTACTTTCATATTTTACTTCGGCATTACGTGTGCCAGTGAAGTGAATAGAGGTTTTAGAGAAAGGATAACTAAACTTATCTTTAAATTCTTTTACATTACGATAACTAATAATAGGATTGATTTTGTCTCGATCCCGACTATTTCTTGTGTTAAATTCGTAACGCTGGATATTAAAAGTATTAGCACCCATTGAAGCAAAATCTCCAGAAATTGTATTTTCTAAAGCACCAACCAAAGTAAGTATTCCAACCAATGATGTAATACCAATTGCAATGATTAATATAGTAAGAACAGTTCGTAGAACTTGCCCTTTTATCGAGTCCATTGCGATTCTGATATTTTCTCTAAAAAGTGAAAACATAATAGTTTTTAATAGTGAGTTCTTTATATAGGACTACAAAACGTGTTTAAAGTTACTCAAAAAACCAGATTTTTTATAAGTATTGATCCACGTCTTTATACTTTTTTTAGATATTTGCAGCTCGAAATAGCAGGTAGATATTAGGGAGTAGTTAATGGTTTGTAGCTATGGTGCTGATCCTTAACTATCTAATCGCTGTTTGTATACAGATTAAAATGACATATGAGTACTGTATAGAATAGTATATTTGCATGCTTTACAAATTTGATAAACATGGTGATATATCTTCTATCGGCTCTTAATAAAAACTAGATAATGGCACAAAAACCATCAATACCAAAAGGAACACGTGACTTTTCGCCTATAGAAGTGGCTAAGAGAAGTTATATTATGAATGTTATCAAATCACAGTTTCAATTATTTGGTTTTCATCCTATCGAAACTCCTAGTTTTGAGAATAGTGATACCTTGATGGGCAAATATGGAGAAGAAGGAGATCGATTGATTTTTAAAATATTAAATAGTGGTGATTATCTAAATAAAGTGGATGAAGCTTTATATTCATCTAAGAATAGTACTAAAATAACTACCAAGATCAGCGAAAAAGCACTTCGTTATGATCTTACCGTACCGTTTGCACGTTATGTTGTACAACATCAGAATGAAATTGATTTTCCGTTTAAGAGATATCAAATGCAGCCCGTATGGAGGGCAGATAGGCCACAAAAAGGACGTTTTAGAGAATTTTATCAATGTGATGCAGATGTGGTAGGAAGTACTTCTTTATGGCAAGAAGTTGATTTTGTTAAACTATATGATTCGGTTTTTGCCAAATTAAAACTTGAAGGAGTAACCATTAAAATTAATAATCGTAAAATCCTATCTGGTATTGCAGAGGTAATAGGAGCGAGCGATAAACTAATTGATTTTACAGTTGCCCTGGATAAATTAGATAAAATTGGTGAAGATGGAGTAAAAAAAGAGATGTTAAATAAAGGGATTTCTGAAGCTGCTATAGAAAGTGTAAAACCACTTTTCAACTTTACAGGGACAACTTCAGAAAAGCTTGATAAATTGCGAAATATGTTAGCTTCTTCTGAAGAAGGAATGCAGGGAGTAGAAGAATTACAATTTATAATTAATGCTTTTAAGGAGATTCCTTTGGAGACTGCAACTTTGGACCTTGATGTTACACTAGCGAGAGGATTAAACTATTATACAGGAGCTATTTTTGAAGTATCGGCACCAGATACTGTAAAAATGGGATCTATTGGCGGTGGAGGTCGATACGATGATCTAACGGGAATTTTTGGATTAAAAAATATTAGTGGTGTAGGAATTTCTTTTGGTTTGGATAGAATTTATCTTGTTCTTGAAGAATTAGGATTGTTTCCAGAAACTGTTGCACCTTCGACCAAAGCGTTATTCATAAATTTTGGAGAAGAAGAAGCATTTTATTGCTTAAAAACAGTTAATATGCTTAGAAATGATAACATAATTGCTGAGCTATATCCCGATAATGCCAAAATGAAAAAACAAATGGGGTATGCAAATAAAAGAGCGATACCTTATGTCGTACTTGCGGGATCTTCTGAGATGAATAATAATACATTTACGGTCAAGGATATGCAATCCGGAACTCAAAAAGAAATGGATTTAAAGGAATTAAAAGAGCTTTTACGATAATTTTTTTCTTATTTTTAAGAAATAAAATACTAAATTAACGTTACTAATTATAACATTAATTTAACTATATATTGTCTTAAAACTAGAATTATGAAAACCCCTATTTTATCCATTTTCCTTTGCCTGATACTATTATCTGTAGTTTCTTGCAAAAAAGATCCTAAAACAGATACCGTAGATCCTGTAGAAATCCCTAGAGGTGATACCTCTAATTTTATCGAAGAAACTGAAAAAGAAAAGAAACCTGTAGTTAAAAAGAAGAAAAAAACAACTAAAGATAAAAAGGCTACAGAAGATGATAATACACTACACATACCAGGAATTTTTGATACTACAGATAACTCTTATTCTAAAAAATATATAAAAGATTATGAACGCTATGTGGAAAACTATAAGAAAGCTGTAGAAGCAAATGATATGGATTCTTTTCTTAAATTAAGTGATGCAAGTAGTGATCTTAGTAAGCAATATAACCGTCTTATGAATATACTTCCGGGAGAGGAAATACAAAAACTCAGTGAATATATGCAAGTTAAATCAGAACAACTTGCAGAATTATCTTCTAAAATGTAACTTCTTAGATTCAGTGTTTTCAAAAGGGAATAAGTAATCGTCCATTTCTCTTTTGATTCATAATACCGACCTATTTAAGACACCAAAAATGCTAGGTGTATTGAGTTTTTTTAATTCTTTACACCTGCTTTTGTGCTTGGTTTTTATATTCAATCTTAACAATATTGTTTATGTCGTGTGCTTTTGATTTTAATTCCTAAAAAACAACTAATACACTAAATAATGTGCTTTTTTTCACTGAATTCAGTGAATTTTTTTGTTATTGAGATGTATATATTTGCACCGAATGTTAACTCTTTAAAACTTTTAAATGCCAATATAGATAGCAATACTATAGTGGTTTTAGAGATTTTAAGTATATAATTATTGTATCACCACTTTTTATTATTCTTATGAAAATAAAAGTACTTCTAATCTTATCTTGGATAGTCCCTACACTACTATATCCTTTTAGTAATGGAAAAGATTCACTTACCGTTAAAACAGATAAAAGAGAAAAAGTAGTAACAGAAAATACAGCAATTTCTAAGTTTGTTAAATTCCCCGAACTGGATAAAAAATTCCCTCTAAAAAATACGATAGACATCTCCTATGCTCCGGAATTTACATTTAGTAATATCAAGAAAGAATATAATGCTCCAGGGGAATTAGTTAATCAAGGGAAAGAAGAAGCTAAAGTTGGTTTTGAAGAAATAGATAAAGAAGGGAAATGGGTAACATCATTTAGTAATGAAGATATACAAACATTACCAGTCGGAGTAAAATATATAGCAAACGAAGTCGAATACCAGCTCGGTTTTACTAAAGCCAGATTTAATAAAGAATATACAGAACTCACTGTTTTTGTTAGGGTTATTCTTCCTCAGACAGACGAAAAAGGAGATCCTATAGAGATTTTTTTTGGAGCTAATAATGTAAAACTTTCACACCAGGGAGGACTAATGGGAGATGCCAATTTGGTATTACTTGGAGATGTGTTTATACCTTTTAATGGTGGTAATTGGCTACTGTCATTAAAAGGAGGGTTTGATTTTAAAACCGGAGATACCCAAAACAAAACATTTGTAACGATTAATTGCGACGGGGTAAAAGAAATGAGATTGGATGGAGAAGTTCAATTTTCTCGTAATATGTTACTTCCGGTAGATAATAAAGGAAAGCTTTTAGAAGAAACCAGATCTTATACTGGTGCAGATAATAAAATTAGGCAGATACCTAATAGAGTACGCGGAAATTTTAAAGCAGTAGCGTCAAATTGGAATGATCTGATCGTAGAGATCGGAATTACACCATTTGTTCTGACCAATCAGAAAGACAAATTTATGTTTTCGCTAAACAAAGCAGTATTTGATTTTAGTGATCTAAGAACAGAAAATGTTACTTTTCCAAAGCACTATTACGAAAAAGGACTTTTATTACCCAGTGAAGAAGCATGGAGAGGAGTATTTGTAGAGTCACTAGAAGTAGTACTTCCAAAAGAGTTTAAAACAAAGGAAAGTATTTCTAAAAACGAGAGAGTACGTTTTGAAGCTGCTAACTTACTAATCGATAGTTACGGGGTTTCTGGTCAATTTGCTGCCGAAAATATAATCCCTTTAGAATCAGGAAGAACATCAGAATCTAAGGCATGGGCTTTCTCTGTTGATAAGATTGGTATCGAGCTGGCTTCGAATAGATTAATAGGAGCAGATTTTAGTGGCCGTATCTTACTCCCTATTTCTGATAAAGGAAAAGAACAGAATAGTGATGAGAAAATGGGATTGGGATATAAAGGAATTATATCAGAAGAAGAATATGGTCTTGTCGTTTCTACTTTAGATACATTACAATTTGATGTATTTCAGGCCAAAGCAGAATTATTACCTAATTCTGCCGTAGAATTAAAGGTTGAAGATGGCTCTTTTTTGCCCAAAGCTATCCTTAATGGAAGAATGGCTATTTCTGCTAGTCAAAAAGAATCATTGGCTAATGAAGGGAAAAAAACAGATGATGATGCAACTGTTCAATTTAAAGGAATCGAATTTCAAAATTTGGTACTTCAGACCACATCACCAATTATAAAAGTAGATTATTTTGGATATAAAGATGAAGTGAAGCTAAGCAGTTTTCCTGTATCGATAGCTGATATTGCTTTTACTTCAAATGAGTATGAAGCAGGAATTGAATTTGATCTAAAGGTAAATCTGATGGGGAAAGGGTTTGCTGCCGATGCTCGTTTAGGAATTTTTGGAAAGTTTGAAGAAGAAGAGTATAAGCAAAGATGGAAATATGACAGGTTAGACATTTCTGAAATTCATCTTGTAGCAGATATGGGGGCTATACAATTAGAAGGTTCTTTACTGCTAATGGATAATGATCCGGTGTATGGAGATGGTTTTTCTGCAGAAATCACGGGTACGTTTGGTAGTTTTGGACCACTGAGCTGTAAAGCGATTTTTGGGAAAAATGAATTCAGATATTGGTATGTTGATGCTGCGATAAAAGGTTTAAAAATACAAGCCGGACCGTTTCAAATAAATGGGTTTGCCGGTGGTGCTTTCTATAGAATGAGTAGAAGACCTAATGCAGGTCCTGATTTTTCACCTTCTGGGCTTTCTTATATTCCTGATGAATCTACACGATTGGGGGTAAAAGCAGCTGTTTTTGCAGCAATCGGAGATGAAAGCGCAATTGCAGTAAGTGCCGGTTTTGAAATAGAATTTAATAAAAGCGGAGGTGTAAATAGACTTGGGTTTTATGGAGAAGCACAGGCTATGAAAGCATTTAGTTTTGAAAATCCTGTAGCAAAACTTTCAGAAAAACTTAGTGGAATGGTAGATAATGAAATGGTAAATGGCATTATGGATACCAAAGCAGGCAAAACATTCATGGATAAAGCAACAGAAGAATATCCTGAAGAAATTGTAGGAGAAGTAGCAATTAGTGCAAAATTAGCCATGGAACTTGATTTTGTTAACAAGTCATTTCATGCTACACTGGATCTATATGTTAATGTAGGTAGTGTTATTGTAGGAAGAGCATCCAGAGGTCGAGCCGGATGGGGGGTTGTACATATATCTCCAGATGAATGGTATGTTCATATGGGGACACCAACAGATAGATTAGGTCTAAAAATGGGAATTGGCCCTCTTTCTATGGAAACAGGAGGATACTTTATGACAGGAGATCGAATACCAGGTAGCCCACCTCCGCCACCCGAAGTAGCCCAGATACTTGGAGTAGAAGCAGAAGTTTTGGACTATATGCGAGACGAAAATGCATTGGGAGATGGTAGAGGTTTTGCCTTTGGAAGTGATTTTAAACTAGATACTGGAGATCTACGATTCCTTATTTTTTACGCACGTTTTCAGGCTGGTTTAGGATTCGATATCATGCTTAAGGATTATGGAGACGCTCGCTGTGTAAATACAGGTGATGAAGTTGGGATTAACGGATGGTATGCTAACGGACAAGCATATGCATATTTACAAGGAGAACTCGGGATTCGAATCAAATTATTTTTTATAAAGAAAAAGATTCCGATTATAAAAGGAGGAACAGCAATACTAATGCAAGCCAAAGGTCCAAATCCGTTTTGGATGCGTGGATATGCAGGAGGGTATTTTGATTTACTCGGAGGGCTGGTAAAAGGAAGCTATCGATTTAAAATTACATTAGGTAAAGAATGTGAGTTTGAAGATGCAGCACCATTAGGAGGTATAAAAATGATTACAGATCTTACTCCTAAAGATGGGGATAATGATGTCGATGTTTTTGCAGCTCCACAAGCAACATTTGCAATGAAAGTAAATCAACCTATTGTAATTCCTGAGGATGATGGCGATAAAACATACAAAGTTATTCTAGAAAGGTTTACCGTTGTAGATGAAACCGAAAAAGAGATTATAGGAGGATTAGAGTGGGGGTATATGAATGATAGAGCAACATTTATCTCTGATGATATTTTGCCTCCGGCAACTAAACTAAAAGCTACTGTAGAAGTAAGCTTTCAGGAAAAAATAGATGGAGTCTTTCAAACTATTTTAGAAGATGGTCAGAAAGTGATTGAGATTGAAGAGAGAAATTTTACAACAGGTACAGCTCCAGACCATATTCCTTTACATAATATACAATATTCCTATCCCGTAGTAGATCAACAATTATTCTATTCTGGAGAATATAATACCGGATATATACAATTACAACGAGGACAAGATTATCTCTTTGATAACACACAATGGCAAAGTATAGTAAAATATATAGATGATAACGGAAGAATAGAAGAGTCTGCTTTTAACTATAATAATTCTGGAAATAAGGTAAGCTATACTATACCAAAAACCAGTAAAGAGACTAAGTATTTAATGACCATAGTAAGTACTACCAAATCTTCAAAAGATCCGAATCAAGATAAAACCAGTACAGAGACCAAAGATTTGGGTGAAAGTAATACTCTCGAAATTCGAAAAAATAATGCTCAAAATGTTATAAAAGAAGGTGAAATAGAAAGGCTGAGTTACGAATTTAAGTCAAGTGAGTATAAAACCTTTGCCGCAAAAGTGAAAGATATAAGTGTTACAGATAATGATTGGGGAAAAATTACTTCTGATGTCGTATACTTAACGTCTAAGATAAAAAATCATGAAGGTTTTGATATCGTAGAACTTAGAGGAAATAAATATTCAGAAAAGAAATCTTTGGTAGTAGTAGAATCTACACTAAAAGATGAGTATTTGATAGAAGATATAGATCCCATATTATATCGATATTATGGAATAAGTAAAAAGTATACGATTAGTAGAGATCCTTCGATTTTAGGGTTTATACCCAAAAGAGCTCTACCCATTAGTTCAAATTATATTACTAGCCTAGAACACGGGGTGGATCTAAATTGGAGAGCGATTAATTTCCCATATCGATATAATTTACCAGAAGTATATAAAGTTGATTATTTAGATGTAAGAAATAAAGTGATGAATGATTATGTAGATGGAGTTATTCCTGCTAATGATCCTGCACTACAAATATTGGATAGCGAATATCTATTTATGAGATATGGAAATTATAATGTAAAACTTACTTATATGCTTCCTGGTGGAATAACAGGAAGTAGTGCATATTATAAATTTAAAAACCCAATGAAAATACGTTAATGAAAAGGTTTTTATACATAGTAGTCTTTTTTGGAATAACCTGCTTGGGTTATAGCCAGGGAAATGAGGATACTTCTCAAAATGAAGTTCAAATTATTGCCAGATTTCAAAAGAATAAAGTTTTATTACGATGGGCTCCAACTACAGCTGGAGTATGGTTAAAAGGTAATACATACGGGTATCTTTTAGAGAGATTTACAGTCAAAAAACAAGGTAAACTTTTATCACCGCCATATGAAAGAGTTGTTTTGCAAGACTCTATTCGTCCCAAACCAATAGAAGAATGGGAAGATATAGTTCATAAAAATGACTATGCAGCTATCATTGCTCAGGCTATATATGGAGAAGGTTTTCAGGTAGAAGACATGCAAGAGGGAGGAGTAGCTCAGATCATTAATAAATCTGCAGAGATAGAACAGCGATATTCATTTTCATTATATGCTGCAGATATGAATTTTGAAGGCGCTCGAATGGCAGCTTTAGGGTATGTTGATGAGACAATAACTGCAGGAGAAGAATATTTATATCGTATAAAAAGTAGAATTCCGAAAACAAAAAATAGTAAAGAGATATCAAGCTCGGTTATTGCTAATACAGTACACTCAGAACCTTTACCATCCCCAATAGATCTTATTGCTGTTCCTGATGATAAAAGTATTTTATTAACCTGGGAATATGAGATGTTTAAGAGTGTTTTTACTTCTTATTTTGTAGAGCGCTCAGAAAATGGTTCAGATTTTAATAGGCTTGGAGATATACCCTTGGTTAACCTTAACGATAAACCTGATCATCCTGCAAAACGAATGTTTTATGTGGATACCATATCACAAAATAATAAAAGATATCACTATCGGGTAATTGGGATTTCACCATTTGGAGAAGAAAGTCCGGCATCCAAAATTGTTTCGGCTAAAGGAGTTAAAAAATTAGCTGCAACTCCACATATTTTAAGACATGAGTTTGATGCAGAGGGAAATATAGTTTTAACATGGGATTTTTTAAAAGAAGCAGAACATGAGATTACAAGTTTTGAATTGAATTGGGCAGCTCAGGAAGCTGGTCCGTATAAAGCGGTACTATCTAACATTAGTCCAAGTGCTCGTAAAACTACATTCAAACAACCAGAACCTTCAAATTATTTTAAGATTACAGCTCATGGTCAGAATAACCAAAAAAGCACGTCATTAAGTGCATTTGTTCAGACTATAGATAGTATTCCTCCATCTGCACCTATTGGATTGGTAGGTACAGTAGATAGTTTGGGAGTAGTGCAAATAAAGTGGCAGGCAAATACAGAAAAGGACATGTTGGGGTATCGTATATTTAGAGGAAACTTGAAAAATGAAGAAGTAACCCAAATAACAATTTCTCCTATAGAGAGCACATCGTTTCGGGATACAGTTCAGGTAAAGTCGTTAAATAAAAAAGTGTATTATCAGGTTGTTGCTGTAGATCAACGTTTTAATATGTCTGAGTATTCAGAAAAACTTACTCTGAAAAAACCAGATGTTGTCCCTCCATCTTCCCCGGTATTCGAAGAATATAAAATAATCGATAAAGGAGTATTTGTAAAATGGATCAATAGTTCTAGTGATGATGTTAGCCATCATCAATTGTATCGCCAAAATACAAAGGAAGCTGATAAAGGATGGCAGTTATTATTTGAAACAGATACCATAAACTCATATACCGATACCAAGTTAGAATCCAATCAAAAATACCGATATGCTATTTTCGCTCAAGATGATAGTGGGTTAGTATCGGCACCTTCTGTACCGATTACTGTTATTGTTAAGAATGTTGATTTAGATAAAGTTATTAAAGGATTTTCGGGAACAGTAGATAGGGTAAGTAAAAAAATTAATTTGTCATGGCGCGTAACTACCAAAGAAGTACAGGAAGTATTGATTTATAAATCAAAAGAGAATGAGACACCAGTATTGTGGAAGCAACTTTTGTCATCAAAAACAAATTTGATAGACACTAATATTTCTCCTAACAATACATATGTATATCATATAAAACCTTTCCTAAAAGCAGGAGGCTATGCTTCTATGGAAACAATTAAAATAAAATATTAAGAGATGAAAAAGATAGCTTATTTATTTTTTATGACCTTTTTCTTATTATTAGGAACCTCGGGTATAGCTCAAAGTTATGAACTTACAATAGGTGGGTATGTAGGAGATGGTAGCCCCGGAACAAGTTGTGGTTCTGGTTCTAAAGGATTACAATATATAGAAGCAACATACCAAAACGGGACGACAACAAGAATTTTTGAGCCGGGAGTGTATGAGAATAAACCTCTTGTAATGACTCCGGTTATATTTAATGAGAGTAATAAAATTGTACACCTACGTTTTCATACCAATAAAAGAAGAAGAAACTCGATAGGTAACTGTAAATCTAAACGAAGAAATGGAGATATAAATATTACAGGGTGTTATTATAGAGATTATAATTTTAGCGAGTTTTTACCCACCCCATCTGCTGTACCAGGAAATGCTATCATAAATGTAAGACCCATTATTACATTAAATACTTCTGCAGTTTCTGATATTATTGGATATGAAGACTCGTTTGAAGTAACTGCAACTGCAGGATTTAATACCGGAGTTTATAAATGGCAATACCAATTATCTCCTGGAGCTGTTAATCCTAATGGTTCATGGCAAAATATTCCATTACCCGCAACACCTAATGTATTTAGAGCAATACCACAGGATTTTTTACCAAAATCAGCAATAGGGCAGAATATCTATTTTAGGATTTTACCTTGTGTAGATAAACCATCAGAGAATATTATTAGTTTTAGATTACGAAGATCTGCACCTCATATTGTTTCTCCTCCTACAACTACAGATGTTAGTTGTTATGATAGTATCGATGGTGAAGTAAGAGTAACTTTTGACAGAGCATTAGAGCCTGGAGATAATTTTGGGATATCTGTAAGCGATATGTCAAGACCAATAGGAACAGATCCAGATGGTAATACAATTTATGCTGCCGTAGAATCATATTCTAATATTTCGTTTGATGGATCTAACAGCTATACTTTAACCGGGCTTCCACCCAGTACTGCCGGTTTTAAATTAGATATGATAGGAGGGTATAACGGATTTGTGTATTACACAGGAGATGCAAGCCATACCGCTGTTGTAAATATAGGTAAACCTACCCCGGTTTCTTTTGAAGTTACAGAAATCGTAGATGTATGGTGTAATGATGGAGATACAGACATTAATAATAATACCGATGGAGAAATACATCTAAGTGCAGCAGGAGGTGGTACCGGTAATTATGAATTTGCTATAAAAGAAGCAGGAACGTCCTCTCTAACGTGGCTACCTTTTGCAAATGCTAGTACTCATATCATTACAGGTTTAAATCCGGTTACTTATGAAGTGCAGGTGCGTAAAAGAGTTAGAGGAGGAAATGTATATTGTGTTGCTCGAGAACAAATAAATGTAGCAGGAGAAATTAGACTGGGAGACGATATCATAGAATCCGAAATCATAGAAGAACCAGCTGAACCATTACAGGTAGAATTGTTAGAATATAAAGAGCCAACTGCCTACGGCTTTTTAGATGGGTTTTTTAAAGTTCGAATTTTTGGAGGAACCGCCTTAAATGATGATAGTTATACTTTTGAATGGAAAAATGAATCTGGAAATATACTAACTACTACGATAACAAGTGTATTGCCAGGAAACCAGGGGTATCAGGTAATATTACATTCCATTGGTGAGGGAGTCTATAATTTAAGTGCAAGAGATGCCAACTATAATGATGCCACTTACAAAGATGGATGTTTCTTTACCAATATTGAATATAATCTGGAACAACCCGAACCACTCGAAGTAACCATAGAAATTTACAATCCTATTTCGTGTAATATTGATAACGAATATAGCGATGGTATTGATTTTGATATTCCTTTGGGAATTCCTGATCAATTTCAGGATGGAGCATTAGTGGTGCATGCAAAGGGAGGCGTGAAATTTGATAATACTATTGCCAATCCTGGGGAATGTAGGGCTAATTTTATGCCGTATTGTTATCGTTGGAAAAAGAATGTAGGAGGAGTTTGGCAAAATATTGCTGTGAATGATAGTATTATAGAGAATCAGAGTGTAGGTATGTATGCACTAAATGTAGAAGATAAAAATGGTATTGTACTAGGAACTTATGAGGCATATACAGATGTAGATGGTACCAGACAATATAGATTAGTTCAGGCGATTGATAGTACAAAATATTTACCACAACCCGATAAACTTGGAATTTCTTTTACCAATACAGTTGTCACTTGTGCTAACGGAAATGATGCAGAAGCAACGACTTTTGTTGTTGGAGGAACACCACCATATACATATGAGTGGAGTAATGGAGAAACTACTAAAACCATATCAAATCTTATAGCAGGAACATATTTGATTTTTGTTACAGACGCTAAAGGCTGTCAAATAGAAGGAAGTGTAAAAATCGATCAGCCTGGCGGACTTGAAATAAACCCTGTATCAGTAATATCTCCAACATGTTTTGAAGGTAATGATGGGCAAATCGAGGTAGAGATTAAAGGAGGGAATCCACCATATAATTATACCTGGAGTACAGGTAGTACTTCTACACTTATTAATGGATTATCCTCTGGAACATATAGAATAGAGGTAACAGATAATAAAGGATGTAAGGCATTTTATGAGGAAAAGCTAGTAGATCCCGATCCTATTATAGTGAATTTAGAAGAAAAACGTTCACTTTGTAAGGATCAATCGCTTATCCTGGATATTGCGATCGATGACTTGGGAGCAACCTATTCATGGTTTAGCGAAAATGGATTTACAAGTTCAGAAAGTACTGTAGAGCTTACCAAAGCAGGAAGATATGTTGCTACAATTACCAGTAGTTTGGGATGTGTAGGAATAGGAGCTATAGAAGTTGAGGTTTTTGATACCCCAATAGATTCTGATTTCTTAATTACAACACAAGCATATACCGATGAAGAAGTAATATTGGTTAATGTGAGTGAACCTATAGGCGAAACTGTAGAATGGACAATTCCTGAAGGAGTAGAAGTTGTTTTAGAAAGCAAAGAAAAATTAATACTCAAGTTTGAGAAAGAAGGTCCATATGATATTAATTTAAGATCGTATCAAATGGATTGCTATCAGAATTTTACAAAAACTATTTTGGTTCAACCAGCTATAGAAGCTCCAGAACAATTTGCTTCTCAAGGAGAATTTATAGAAGAATTTATTGTGTACCCTAACCCTAACGGAGGCTCTTTTAAAACAAAGATCAGTTTGGCAGAAGAATCTAATATCACTTTAAAAATAGTAAACCTGATGTCGGGTGCTACAATGCACGAACGTGTAGAAAAAAATAATCTTGATTTCCTACTAGACTATTCTCTTACACTACCCACAGGAGTGTATTTGATGTTATTAGAAACTCCTAAGGGATCAGAAACCCGTAAACTAGTGTTTGAGTAAGTCTTTTTTAGTATAAAGAGTCTTTTGATATGTTTTTATAATATGAATAGAATAATATACATACTATCTATACTTTGCCTTTTTGGTTGCGCCAAAGAAGAGGCAATACCTGTCATTGCTGATTTCGAATTTGAAGTTTTTAATGATGATTTTTCAATTCCAGTTCAGGTTGTTTTTTTTAATAGAACAAAAGGCGGGGAAGATTATGAGTGGACTTTTGAAGGAGGAGTACCTTCCAGGTCGGTAAATCGAAATCCGGGAGTTATACAGTATGATGCGAAAGGAGTGTATACTATTGAGCTTACCGCAACGAATCAGGATGGATCCCAAGGCACAAAGACTTTAGAAATACAAATTGATGATCCGGTGGTTGTTGATTTTGAAATCACAAATCTGATAGATAATTTCTCTCCGGCTAGTTATACAATACAAAATAACTCTTCTGGAGCAGATAGTTTTTCCTGGGCTTTTGAAGGAGGAACTCCGGCAAGCTCTACCAACCGTGATCCGGGAGAAATAGTATTCACAGAGCCCGGAGATCATGTGATTAAATTAGAAATTGGTAACGGGCGAGAAACATATGATTTACAAAAAACGATTACCGTTGCTCCGTTTTTGGTATCAGATTTCGAGTATCAGATAGCTTTTGATGACGATGATTATCAAATACCGGCTCGTGTACAATTTCAGAATAATTCAATTAGCGCTACCTCATATCAATGGACTTTTGAAGGAACTGTTTCTTCTTCTTCCGCAGAAGAAAACCCAGAGATAACATTTACTCAAGAAGGGATTCAAACTATTAGTTTAACAGCCTTTAACGGAAAAGAAACAAAGACTATCACCAAACAGATTGAATTTTTTAAAAACACAAATCTTAGAGAATTAAGTGATATTAGGTTTGGGATTAATACAGCACATACGGCGAATACAAGAGGGAGTTTTTATACCATAGCAAAGCGTACACTATTTACTGCTAATGAGATAACACCAGGTGTTGAACAAGATATTGATTTGGTTTTCTTTGGTTTAAGCAACACTTTTAATCGTAATCGATTTGTAAGCCCTGATCAATTATCAGGAACTACTTTTGATGAATTACAAGGCCCTAAAAACACCATTTTTATTAATTCTCAAGAACTGTGCAATTGTTCTGCTTCATTAACACCATCACAGTTTGATGCTATGCAGGATGATACATTGTTAAAAAACCTGGTGATAACTGAAACTCCGGGAGGGTTACAAGATTTTGATAATACAACTGTACCAAGAATTGTTCTTTTTCAAACTGAGGAAGGAAAGAAAGGAGCTATTAAGATTAAGAGCTTTGTAGAGGATGGACAGAATTCTTACATACTGGTGGATATTAAGGTTCAAAAAGAGTAATTAAAATGAGTATAAGTATAATAAATAGGATAAAGGATTCAGCTATGCTTAAAACACGTACATATTATATTTTACTAGTAATGTTTCTGTTTTCTTGTGCATTACAAGCACAGGTTTTTCCGGTAAATGTTACTCCTCAAATAATACCCCCATATAGTTTAAAACTATCAGAGTATAATACAGCTTCATCAGATAAATTAATACTTAATTTACTACTAACCGATATTACAGAATCGAATAGACAAGTACGTTTAAAATTCTTTGTAGAAAATAATGCAGGTTTGTCTATCCAAAGTAATGATGTAGTGATTGGAGCAAATCCGATTTTCCTGGACGGTGGAGTACCATTGCGATTAACCAATATAGATCTACAGCCTTATTTTGCACTTCAGAATTTAAGAGGAATTAACCCCCAACAATATAGTGTGCCTTTACCAGAAGGCTTGTATCGCTTTTGTTTTGAAGTATATGATGCACAATCTGGGCAGCAGATTTCTCGTAAAAGTTGTGCTACGGTTTATTTAGTTCTTAATGATCCTCCATTTTTAAATCTACCCAATAGAGGAGAACAGGTATTAATGAGAGAACCTCAAAATATTATTTTTCAGTGGACTCCGCGCCACCTTAATGCAACAAATGTAGAATATGAGTTTACATTAGCAGAGATATGGGATAATCAAATGGATCCACAAGCTGCATTTTTAGCTAGTCGTCCATTGTATCAAACCAATACTCTTGCTACTACTTTGTTATATGGTCCTGCAGAAACTTCGTTATTACCAGATAAGACCTATGGGTGGAGAGTACGTGCCATGGTAAGCGATGGGATTAGTGAAACATCGGTGTTTAAAAATGATGGGTATAGTGAAATTTATTACTTTACCTATACCGGTAAATGTGCAGAGCCAGAATATATATTAGCCGAAGCAAAAAATACAACTAGCGAAAAAATCTTTTGGCAGGGAGTAGATCATCTGCGATATAACGTACAATACCGTAAGAAGGATGCAGAAAACGCAATTTGGTTTGAAGGTGGTACTCTTAATGAATATACAACTATTTATAATCTGGAACCAGGAACAACCTATGAGTTTAGAGTTGGAGGACAATGCCTGGAAAAAGGCCCATATACCTATTCTCAAATCTATGAGTTTACTACCATACTAGCAGATGATAAAGAATCAACTTATAACTGTGGCATTACACCCGAGATTGTTATTACCAATCAGGATCCTTTAGAAAGATTAGTTACAAACGAAGTATTTACGGCAGGAGATTTTCCGGTAACGGTAAAAGAGGTCAAAGGGACTAATGGTTCTTTTTCAGGATGGGGATATATTGTTGTTCCGTATTTACAGGATACCAAGCTAAAAGTAAGTTTTGATAATATTAGTATTAATACAGATTATCAACTTTTAGAGGGAATTGTAGTTACAGATTATGATGAAAATTGGGAAGGAATAGAATCTGTTAATGATGTGACAGAGGTTTTTGAAGGAGATAATGATCTAGAAGCGGTACAGCTCGATTATGATATAACGATTAATGACATTAGAGTAAATGATGATGGTACCATAACTATTACAGATCCCGTTACAGGAGCTATATCCAAGTACCCTGGCGGAGATGATGTAGTTATCATTGATCGTAATGGCGATGTATACCATGTTGATGAAGATGGCAATATTAGACAAGGAGAACCCTTGGCAGATGGAGGTGGTGTCGATTCGGAAAATACACCTGGAGTTGATGAGAACGGAAATGTATCTCAACTTTCTGCAGAAGGAATAAAAGTAGAGTTTATAGCTGATAATACGTATAACTATGGTTTTGATGCAATACCAGACGGACAGGAAAAACAATTAGAGAGTTATTACAAGCAAATAAAAGATGCAAAAGGGAAACCATATACTATTATCAATAAAGCAGTAGGAAATGGAGCTTCAGATAAAATAAAAGGAAAAGTAACGATTACCGATAGTAACGTATCTATTAATGATCTCGTTATTAAAACAGCTAATGGTGAAAATGTTAAGTACGAAGTATCCGGAAGTAATGAGATTACGTTAAAACTTAATGGATATTATGCATTTGAGCATGAAAATATCTATGCTACTATACAACCAAAGGATAATAGTAAAAAACAAACTATAGCAGGAGTATTTTCACTATGGCACTTATCCAAAAAGGATGTTAATGTAACCATTATACCGGTTGGTGGAGTATCATTACCAAGTGCATCAGAACTTACATCAAAAATCAATGCTATCTATGGTAAGGCATCGGTTAATATTAAGCTTACTATTGCTGATGATTTTAAAGTAGATAAATCTCTTTACGGGGGCGATACCGTACAGATGGGAGATAGTGGTTTCTTTACAAATTATACAGAAGATCAAAGCTCTATTATCAATGCTTATAAAGCAAAAGAAACTACATCTATTACATCATACTATCTTTTTGTTTTTGGAAATACTATACAACCTAGCCGAAGTGATGTTGCTGGTTTTATGCCGATTAAACGACAATTTGGATTTATATTTAATGGTAACCTTTCTAAAGAGGAAGAAGGTAAAGATAATTTGACAGCGACCATTTCTCACGAACTTGGTCACGGTGTTTTTGGATTAGAACATCCATTTACACAGTTGAAAACATCAAAAGGAGCCACAAATTGGCTTATGGATTATGGTAATGGAGTAGAATTATCACATTTAGATTGGGCGCAAATTCATAACCCTGATTTTAAATTATATCCATTTCAGGATGATGAAGAGGGAGAGTTGTTTTTTTCTGACGATGAATTTGTAAATAAAGTATTCCAAATTATACGATATGCGTATATGAATTCAGAAGGAGATTACCTAAGTATAGATACCTCTGTTTTTGGAAAAACCGGAACCTTTAAAGGAACTTGGAAAGGTCATGATCTAAATGTATCAATAAATAAGGGACAATTTGAAGGAACTTCTACTTCGATTCCAAAGTATGTTAAAGAACTTGATAGTAAAAATAGAAAAAGCGAACGTAATAGTCTACAGTATAAAAATGTAGAAATTTTTACGATTATTCCCACATATAGACCTACAGCTGTAGTTGAGCCGGTAGAGTTAAAAAAGCTAAAAGAATACCTGTTTCCAAAAGATAAGTCTGTAATACGAAATGATATAACTGAGGTTTTCGAAATAAAAAAGAACATCACAGGAGGCGTTTATTACGAATTAAACTTAAAGACAAAAGAAGAGGATTATGTTTTTGAGTTTGATCATCACGATGAGGTAGAAAATTTTTGCAATGTTTTAAAAGTTGAAAGACAAAAAAGCTACCCTTTACCATATGAATCAAAGTATTCTAAACAAATAATAGATTATCTCATTAAAGAATATTTTCCTTCTGGCGGAATTTCTGAAAACACCGATTGCAATAAAATAGATACGTTTTTTTCTGAAATACCAACGACTTATTTATCCTATAAACACGATGTTACATCTCTTGATAAAGATAAGCTATGGATAGCATTAAAAGTACTGTTAAGTTGTTCGGTTAATGATAAAGGAGTTTCTGAAGAGGATGCTATAATCAATATTATAGAAGCTCTTGGTAAAGGAGATGAAACTACCTTTCTTAAAAATATAGATACCCAAGAGTTTGATAAAAAGAATGTATTTAGAAAATTGTATAGTAAACTCGATAATTGGGGCGGAGAAGATAATTTCACAAAGCTGATTAATGTTTTTTATAACATATGGAAAAAATCAGAATTTACTTCGCAACCTGTACAAGATATAACATATACAAGTGATAAAGTAGGGGTTTTTTATAGAAGCCCTTATGATATTGACCTTGTAGAAAAAAACTCGATTAAATTAACTAAAAAGATCGATGTACCATACAGTTTTATTGATATTTCTATTCATATAGGAACACATCATATCTATACTCCTATTCGGTTAACAAAGTATGAAAACATTGCAAAACCAGGTTTTAATATTAGATCAGAAATACTACCACTATTTATACTTAAAGCGATTGATGAAAACTATAATACTAATAACATTGATCAAGGAGCAAACCTCGCTTTTGAAGTTGCATTAACAGCTTCTGGTATTGGTAATATCACCAAGCTAAGACATCTTAAAGATCTTGGTAAGCTTAAAAATCTTCTGGATGGATTAAAAGGAGCAGAAACCATATTAAGTACAACCAATCTAATACTTAAATATTCTGATGCTTGTGCTAAACCTAATCCAACTACGGTCACTCAACCTGGCGATAAAAAGGAAATGACATATTGCGAGATGTTGGGGGCTCTTGGTGATGTATTAGGGTTAGGAACCGGATTAGGTGATTTGGCAACGAGAAGTACCCAAATAGCTGAGTTATCCCGTAAACTAGAAAAGAAAATAGTAGAAAACCCTAAGTTAATTGAAAATGGAGCAGATAGAGCAAGAATTCTTAAAGGGCTAAAGCAAATCGTTAGTGAGCTTGGTGATACTGTAAATTTAAGTGACCTTAAGAAGATTTATACTAATGGTACACTAAGAGCGATACTTTATGATTTTGAGAATGTAAAACTGGGATTATCTACGATTGACGTTTTGCTAAAGCATTCAGAAAAATGTGATGCAGATGAAACATGTAAAGCGATAAAATTATATTTAGGTTTTATTCAACAAGGAATAAAAGCAAAAGACCTGGGATCAAAACTGAAGCAGCAAACAAGTGTCTTGTTAGGTAAAATAAAAAATGATCCAAAATTTCTTCAGGATAAGCCAGCAGAAAAGAAAAGATTAGTTGAAGGACTTGAGGTTGCAGAAGGTACTAGAATTTCTAAGCTTAAAACTGTTTTATCTGATTTACCCGAGAATAAACATCAAAATATTAAACGACTGTATGACAATGCATCACCAGATAAAAAGGCAAGTCTTGAGAAATCATGGGAAATATTAGAACCTTTTAGGAATATACGTTTTGCAAACGATGGCAAAAACTTAGAAATTCTCGCCAAGACGCATAGTCGCTTTATCTATGGTTCTGATGATTCATTTCTAGGATTTAAAAAATTGATGGTTGATGGTTCACCTGCCAGTAAACAAAAACTAATCAATGGACTTGAAGAAGCAGATAAGATGTTTGACTCGAAGTTGGGCTTACCAATTAAGTTTTCAGGTATTAAAGATGGAGAAGTAAAAGTAATAGCCGTAATAGATGGAAAAAACACAGAAGTAGCCCGTATTGCTACTGATGGAAACCTGATTAAGAAAAAATTTCTTGATGAGGCAGATGGAGCAGAAGTTGCTGGTAAATATAAAGAAGATGTAATCTTAAGAAAAGGAAAAGAGATTGGGTTTAAAATTGGTGATGGTTTCATTAATGAAATAAAGCACCTATTGAAAACCAAACCTAATACAGCTTTTTTCTGGTCTGGCAAATCAAATAAAATAGGAGGAGCCGAAAGGGCTTTAGAAGTTGCTAAGTCAAAAGGAGGAACAACACTTGAAGGAATGATAGAATCAAAAAAGATAAGTATGCCCGAATGGGATAGCAATAATCCTAAAGTAATTAAAATGTGGGAGGATGTATCTGCTGCTTATGCTAATCAAGCCTCAGGCGAAGTTAAAGCAGTAGTAGGTAATAAATTACGACCTGGAAATATTTGGGAAAATGTAGAATTAGATAGATTAAAAAGTAATAATAATGTTACTAAGATTATTAGTATAGACCCTGAAACCCTTGTTGAAACAGTAATATTTATAAGATGAAAATAAAAGGAGGAAGATCATATATAAGAGTAGAAATAGAAAAAGGCAAAGAGATTGTTATTCATGGAGAACTGACAATGACGCCTGAGTTTTATGCAGATTTTGATTCCATAAAGAAATGGGAGCCCCCTTTTGATAAGGAAACTATAACTACAGAAGATAAAAAAAGTTTGGCATTAAGAATAATGAGTGAATCAAAAGATACAAGTGTACCTGTAATCTTTGAAGATCTTGCTGATACATCTATCTAGATTCTGTAGTGTTGTCTCCTGACATTGCAGAAAAATTCAAAAACCAGTGGTTAAGAAAAAGAAAATAATCTTCTTTTTGTTATAAGAGAATTGTGAGGGAATTTAATATAAAATCATTTTTAAGCATACTAGTTAATGGAAAGCTATTAAGAGGATTACTATTTTTCTTTTTAGCACTTCCTTTTTTATCTATTGCGCAAACACTTGATTACGAATCGATCACTCAAAGTAAGCCATTAAAAGTAAGTGGCCAGATTTCTGCCAGTGGAGTGTATTATAGCTCTAACCAAAATAATAACAGAGAGCCCTTTACTTATTTTTTGCAAGGAGCACTTAATATTAATATTTATAGTTTTTCTATTCCGATCTCGTATAGTTTTTCTAATCAGGGAGAGAATCTGGGATATCAGCTTCCTTTTGATTTTAATCGTATTAGTTTGCATCCCAAATATAAATGGGTTACGGGCCATATTGGTAATATAAGTATGACTTTTTCTCCCTATACTTTAAGTGGTCATCAGTTTACAGGTGGTGGTATAGATCTTACTCCCCCAGGAGCCTTTAAAATCAGTGCTATGAGTGGCCGTTTACTAAAGGCTGTAGAGGATAATGCAGATGCCAGAACGGTTCCTTCGTATAACCGTATGGGGTATGGGTTAAAAACAAGTTTTGAAAAAGAGCGTTATAAAATAGGTGTTATAGGTTTTTATGCCAAAGATGATCCAACTTCTATCGATTCTATTCCCGAAGCCAAAGGCGTATTACCCCAGGAAAACCTGGTAGTAAGTATAGAAGGAGAAGTTAAATTAGGTAAAAGTTTTAGTCTTCAGGCCGAATATGCATCTACAGCGATTACCAAAGATACCCGAGCCGAAGAGGTTGATAATTCGGACATCTCTCCGATTGCTACTATTTTTAATAACCGGGCATCTACAGAATATTATAGTGCAATAAAAACCCGTTTGGGCTATGGTATAGGAAGAGTGAATCTTGGTTTGGGATACGAACGTATCGAACCGGGATATGAAACTCTGGGTGCCTATTATTTTAATAACGATTTCGAAAACATCACCTTAGATGCTTCTAATACCTTTTTTAAAGATAGGTTAAGTTTAGCTCTTAATATAGGATATCAAAGAGATGATCTGGATAATTTGAAGGCCAATAATACCAATCGTATGGTGGGTTCCTTAAATGCCACCCTTTCTGTATCAGACCGGCTGAATATTTCTGGTATGTATTCTAACTTTAGTACGTTTACTAATATCAAGCCCAATCAGTTTGATGAGATTAATGATGCCGATCTTTTGGATGAACAGATAGAAGAGTTGGATTACAAGCAATTATCGCAAACGGCTACTTTAACGATCAACTATGTGCTTTCAGGAAAAAAAACCTCCCGCCAGAATCTCACAATGAATTATGCACTTAATGATGTTTCAAATGAACAAGGAGGAGTAGTTAGATTGGGAGATGCTTCTACATTTCATAATATGAATTTGGGTCATACGATAGATTTTTCAGAAAGGAACCTAAATATAAGTACATCGGTTAATGGGACTTATAATACCATTGGCAGAGAAGAAGCAACCACCTGGGGTCCTACGGTAAGTGTTGGTAAGCGATATTTTAAAAAAACATTGAACACCCGACTTTCTGCAGGATATAATAGTTCTACTAGTACTACATCTACTACCAGTGTTACCAATCTACGAGGAGCAGTGACGTATACCTTAAAAGAGAGACATAATTTTAATCTTAATGCTGTGCAATTGTTTAGAAGTGGCGGTAATAATGGACAATTAAGTGAATTTACGGCTACTTTTAGTTATAATTATGCATTTGGACTAAAGAAGCCTAAAATCAATTTCAATAAAAAGCCGAAGAAACCCAAAAAGGCAAAAGAAGTTAATGACTCTATCAAAATTCAGTATAGAAAATATCGTTATGAAGGACTCCCAACAGATATCACTCCAGAGTTATTAGCACTACCAGAGAAAGAAGGTTTTGCCCATCTTATTAAAGATAAACGAGGAAGATTAAGTGATCTTGGAAAGCAACTTGTAGAAACCGAACAAAAAGATAAAAGAGTATACAAGGAGGTCGCCTTAAGTTACCTTAAAGCAATGAACCTTTATTTTGACTTTGCAGCGTTTTATAATGAAAAAATATATGAATCCTATTTAAAACTGGTTCGTGAAGCACAGGATATTGATCGCCAAATCAGGGACGAGTTTACTTTGTTAAGCGCAAGAATCAATAGTGCCGAGGAAAAAAACCAGGAAGACCTGGATAGACAGAAAGTATTAGAGAAGCGATATGAATCCCATACCGAACTGTTGCAGTCCTTATTACAGTGGAATTTAAAACCAGAAGATATCGAATATCCAGAAGGGGATATTAAAGTACTAAAAAGAGGGAATGCCTCAAAAGTGTTCTCTATGTATCAGAATGAGAAACCAGAAAGAGATATCGTAAAGTTTATCGAAATACGATTGGCAGATGTATTTCATAAACTATTAAAAGAAGAATAGTTTTCTTCTAGTCTTAATCTCGTATTGAAATTTCCTTGTAATTAGATAACAATTGCTCATTTTTATAAAATATATTTAGAATATAACTGAAATACATTTCTAAGTTTAAAAAACCGTCACTAATTTAAAGGTATTCGTCACAAAATGTAAATTACTCTTCATTTTCTCTACGACTGAAGATAAGTTTGTACTCATAAACTATAATTAATTTACTGATAACACATAGTCAATTTACTGGTGATGTATAGTATTTTTTGTGAGATACTAATTTCTTTAATTAAAATATATATAGAGACTTTACCTCATGCATTGGAGTATTCTTAAATTACTAGTTCACAAATAATATACACCCAAGTATGTATTGTGAACTAGTATAATCAATGAAAGTACTTAAATGTTTTTAAACTATAGTTTTTGCGTGAATTAGTTAATACTGATTTTTTATTAGAGTCCCAATAACTCGCTTAAATTATAATTTATGAAATTGCCCTCGGTCTTATTATTATGGATAACTCCAATACTATTTTATGCACATAATAATGAAAAAGATTCTCTCTCAGTTAAAAAAGAGAATTCAATACTAGAAGATCAACCAGTTTCAAAGTTTTATCAATTTCCTGAACTCGATAAAAACTTTCCTGTCACAAAATCCATTACTATTTCTTCTGCGCCAGAATTTACTACAGAGAGTATTCAGAGCGAATACGGGACTCCAAATGCCTGGGTTAATGATAACAGATTAAAAGCCAAGGCTAGTTTTGAGAAAATAGAGACAGAAGACAAGTGGATTTCTTCCTTTTCGAATACCCACTTGGATGCTTTACCAGTTGGAGTCAAGCATACAATAAGTGAAATTGAATATCAACTGGGGTTTGTAAAAGCAAAATTCTATAAAGAATATACAGAACTTACTGTATTTGTAAAAGTAGTCTTGCCACAATCTGATGATAAAGGTGATCCTATAGAACTTTTTTTTGGAGCAGATAATGTAAAACTTTCTCATGAAGGAGGAATCATAGGGGACGCTAATTTAGTATTACTAGGAGATATATTTATTCCTTTTAATGGAGGTAATTGGATGCTTTTTTTGAAAGGAGGTTTAGATTTTAAAACAGGAAATGTTCAAAACAAAACTTTTGCCACAATTAATTGTGATGGAGTTAAGGAAATGGGAATCGAAGGAGGTATTGAGTTTTCGAGAAATCTTTTACTACCAGTAGGAGAGAATGGAGAAACTTTACCAAAAACAAGACCCTGGCCCAATGGTAATAAAACATCAATGGTACCTAATCGGGTACGAGGAGATTTTAAAGCAGTTGCTTCAAACTGGAATGATCTTGTTGTAGGAGTAGGAATTACCCCTTTTGTCTTAGCAAATCAAGAAGATGGATTTATGTTTTCTGTTAGTAAAGCTATTCTTGATTTTAGTGATCTAAGAACTCCAGATGTTTCTTTCCCTGGGTATTATCATGAAAATGGATTGTTATTACCTAACAGAGAATCATGGCGGGGAGTATATATAGAATCTATAGAGGTAGGGATGCCAGAAGCATTTAAAACAACAAATAGTGTTTCTAAAAATAAGAGAGTGACTTTTGAAGCAGCTAATCTTATTATTGATAGTCATGGAGTTTCTGGAGAATTTTCGATAAAAAATATAATTCCGTTAGAAACCGGAATTACTTCTTCACAAAATGCCTGGGCATATTCTGTAGATGAATTGGGGGTAGTCTATGCAGCAAACAATTTCATGGGTGCAAAGTTTGCAGGAAGCATAAGACTACCCACTTCTGGTGTCAAAGACAAAGGATTGCAATACAAAGGTATTATTACTGATGAAGAGTATATGATGGCAGTATCTCCCGTAGAAACCGTAAGTTTTGATATTCTTCAGGCCAAAGTGCAGTTACTTCCAAATTCTGGAGTATTAATGAGAGTAAAAAACAGTGACGATCAAGGAAATGATACCGAAACAGAGGGAGCTACAACAAATAATAAGAAGGAATTTTTTATGCAGGCCAGACTTAATGGAAGAATGGCCATTTCTGCCAGTCAAAAACAATCCATACTAGATGAAGGAAAGAAAGTCGATGATGATATTGTGAAATTTAAGGGAATTACTTTTGAAAACTTGGTTTTGCAAACCGAAAGCCCGCTCATTAGTGTTAAATATTTTGGTTACGAAGATCAGGTTAAAGTAGCAGGATTTCCTGTGTCTATAGATAGAATTGGGGTTGTAGCACAAGACCAGGAGATTGGGATTAAGTTTGATATAGGTGTATCGCTAATGAAAGATGCATTTGCAGCAAAAGGAGGGGTCGGGATTTTTGCAAAGCAGAAACAAGCTTCTTCAGGTTCAGAAAATAGTAAAGAAGACTACCGATATAAGCAACGATGGCAATATGACCGCTTAGAATTATCCAGAATGATTGTAAAGGCTAATATGGGAGCCATAGCTTTTGAAGGCGCCCTTGATCTTATGGATAATGATCCCGTATATGGTGATGGGTTTCAGGCCAAAGTAAAAGCAACATTTTTTAAAAAAGAAGGTAGCGAAGGTAGTGATAAAGGAATCTCTTGCGCTGCAATTTTTGGTAAAACAAGAACTAAACAAAATGTTGAAGTTAATAATGAGGAAACAGGAACTAAAGAAACAGTAACTACAGAAGGATATAGGTATTGGTATATAGACGCAGCAGTTACAGGGTTGAAGATTCCCGTATTTCCAGGCCTTAATATAACAGGGTTTGCAGGAGGTGCATTTTATAAAATGTCTAGAAAACTAGAAGGGAGTATTTCAGAATTCTCACCATCAGGACTTACCTATATCCCTGATAATAAAACACTTTTAGGAGTTAAAGCAATGGTGTTTGGTGCAATGCCTGATGAAAAAGCGATGAGTGTTAGTGCAGGGTTCGAAATTGATTTCAATAAAAATTATGGTGTTAATAGACTAGGGTTCTTTGGCGAAGTTCAGGCAATGAAAGCTTTTGATTTTCCAAATCCAATAGGTAAAATAACAGGAAAACTTCAGGGATTAGCAAACAGTGAATCTCTTGGGAGTAAAGTTGTAAAAACGTTTTCTGAAAAAGCAGATTCTGAATACCCTTCTGAAATAACAGGACAAGCAGGAGTTAATGCCAAAGTAGGAATGCAATATGATTTTACCAATAACACTTTTCATGCGGATATGGATTTATATGTTAATGTGGCAGGAGGTCTTGTTCAGGGAAGAGCTTCTAAAGGTCGTGCAGGATGGGGAGTAATTCATATTGCACCAGATGAGTGGTATGTACATATGGGAACGCCTACTGACCGTTTGGGGCTAAAAATGGGAGTAGGCCCTGTTTTTGTAGAAAGTGGTGGATATTTTATGATGGGGGACGGTTTGCCAGGAAGCCCGCCACCGCCATCAGAAGTCGCAGCAATGCTAGGTGTAGATGTAGATAAGTTAGATTATATGAGAGATGAAAACTCATTAAAATCAGGTAAAGGACTTGCGTTTGGGTCAGATTTTAAAATTGATACCGGAGACATTAGTTTTTTATTGCTGTATGCACGTTTTCGCGCAGGTTTGGGGTTTGATATCATGCTAAAAGACTATCAACAAGCTATGTGTGTAAATACAGGAGATCAGGTAGGAATTAACGGGTGGTATGCTAACGGGCAGGCCTATGCCTATCTACAGGGAGAATTGGGAATTAAAGTAAAACTATTTGCAGTCAGTAAAAAAGTACCTATTATTCAAGGAGGCGCTGCTATTCTTATGCAAGCAAAAGGACCAAATCCATTCTGGATGCGCGGATATGCTGCCGGATATTATGACCTCTTGGGAGGAGCCGTAAAAGGAGCCTATAGGTTTAAGGTAGAAGTAGGTGAGATGTGCGAATTTCAGGATGATACTCCAGTGGGAGATATCAAAATGATCAGTGATCTTACTCCAGGTGATAACGATCAAAATGTTGATGTATTTATGGCGCCACAGGCAACGTTTGTAATGAAAGTAGGAGAACCCATTACCATCTCAGAAAATGGAGGAGATAAAACGTATAAGATACTACTGGATAAATTTATGGTGACCGATGAATCTGGGAAAGCAATAGCTGGAAAACTTGAATGGGCACATACCAAAGATCGGGTAACCTTTATGCCAGATGATATTTTACCTCCGGAAACCAGATTAAAAGCAATAGTAGAAATCAGTTTCCAGGAAAAAATAAGTGGAGTATATCGTGATGTTATGCTAAATGGAAAAAAAGCACTGGAAACGTTAGAAAGAAATTTTACCACTGCGACTGCACCAGATTATATACCATTAAATAACATTGAGTATGCTTATCCTGTTGTGAACCAAAAGCAATTTTATAAAGGAGAATCTACCAGTGGGTATATACAATTACAAAAAGGACAGGACTATCTTTTTGATAATTCACAATGGCAAAGTACCGTGAAATTTATAGATCAAAATGGAAAATTATCACTAGCAAAATTCAACTATAATACTGCCGAAAATAAGGTGATATATACATTACCTAAAATAGATAAGGAAGCTACATACACAATGTCTATTGTTAGTACCTCTAGTACTTCGGGAGGATCTTCGGAAACTACTGAAGTTACAGAAACCACGAATTATGATGAAGACAATACAATGGAGGTCAAGAAAAATTCGGCAGCAAATGTATTGAAAGAAGGAGAAATAGAAAGAATTACCTATGAATTTAAAACTAGTAAATATAAGAAGTTTGCAGATAAAATAAAGGCAATATCAGTAACAAAAACTAATGCTGGAAAAGTAAGCTCTGATGTAATCTATTTATATAATGATGTGAATACCAACGAAGGGTTTGACCTGGCAGAGTTGATTGGAAATTCATATACAGGGAATGTGCCACTAGTATCTTATGAAGCTACGTTGACAGATACCTATTTTAAGACTGATATCAATCCTTTGGTCTATATGAATTACCCTGTTGCAGGAGCATATGCTATGAAAAATAGAGATGCAATATTATTAGGAACACCTCCCAAAAGAGCATTGCCGATAGAAAGTAAGTATTTGACAAGTTTGGAGTATAATGTAAATAAGAACCTGATACAAACTCATTTTCCATTTAGATATGATCTGCCACGAATATATAAACAGGATTTTGTAGACCTGAGAACTCAGGCACTTAGAGATTATACTGATGGCAAAATAGACGCTAACCATCCGGCAATGCGAATAACAGAAGGCGAATATCTTTTTATGCGATATGGAAAATATGAAGTTATATTAAAATATATGCTCCCCGGAGGAATTCAAGGATCACAAGCTAAAATTGATTTCAAGAACCCATTAAAATATAGGATGTAATGCGCAAGATATCCATTCTTTTATTTCTTGGTATTGGTTTGATGAATACTTGGGTGTATGCTCAGGATTCTATCCCTTCAGTAAAAGTGATCTCCCGTATTGATGATGATAAGATTATGCTAAGGTGGGCTGCCTCAAATCCTCAGACCTGGCAAAAAGCCAATGCATATGGGTATACCATAGAACGCTTTACCATAAAGAGAAATGGAGTGAAATTACCTCACCCAGAAAAAAAGATACTAACATCAACTCCTATATTGCCAAATCCTCTGGAAACCTGGGAAAGTTTTATAGAAACTAATGATTATGCTGCGATTATTGCACAGGCACTTTATGGAGAAGATTTTGAGGCAGGCAATATGCAGGAAGGAAATTTTGCACGCATTGTAAATAAAGCTAAAGAAATTGAACAACGTTTTGCTTTTGCTCTACTAGCTGCAGATATGGACTTTGAAATCGCTAAAAAAGCAGGTTTGGGTTTTGAAGATACTACAGTCAATGAAGGAGAAGTATATTTTTATAGTGTGAAAACTGCGATTCCTGAAGGAATACTTGTTGTTGAGTCAGGTACAGTATATGCAGATTTTTCAAAGAAAAGTGAATTGCCTACACCTATTGATCTTATTGCAGTTGGACAAGAGAAAAGTATTTTATTAACCTGGGAATATGAAATGTTTAAAACAGTATTCACTTCCTATTTTGTGGAACGGTCTGATGATGGAACCGATTTTAAAAGACTAGGGGATACTCCATTAGTAAATATGAATGGAAAGCCAGGAACTCCCAGGAGGATGTATTATGCGGATACTCTTTCTCAAAACAATAAAACCTATCACTATAGAGTAGTCGGGATTTCTCCTTTTGGAAAACAAAGCCCTCCTTCAGAAATTGTTACTGGTCAGGGAATCAAAAAACTAGAGGTAACTCCTCATATCTCTAAAACAGAATTTGATGCTTCTGGAGCGATACAGGTATATTGGGATTTTGAAAAAGCAGCAGAACCCGAAATTACAGGATTTGAACTCAATTGGGCATCGCAGGAAAAAGGACCATATACTGTGGTCAAAAAGAATATACAGCCTCATGATAGGCAAACTACTTTCAATGAAGTAGATCCATCTAACTACTTTACAATATCGGCTATAGGTAAAAATAATCAAAAAACTACTTCTTTTGCTGCATTCGCACAAACCATAGATAGTATTCCGCCTCTTAGTCCTGTGGGATTGAGAGGAACTGTAGATACGTTGGGGGTCGTAAAATTGCAATGGACAGCCAATACAGAACGAGATATATTAGGATATCGAATATTTAAAGGAAATCTTGAAAAAGAAGAATTGGTACAGATCACAGTATCTCCCGTCTTAAAAACAACATACACAGATACCGTACAGGTAAAATCTTTAAATAAAAAAGTGTTTTATCAGGTAACTGCCGTAGATAGACGATATAATATGTCTAAGTATTCAGAAAAGATAACACTAAAGAAGCCAGACATAGTACCTCCTTCGTCCCCTATTTTTTCGACTTATGAAGTAAAAGAAGACGGTGTATATCTATACTGGATCAATAGCAGTAGTAATGATGTATCTGGTCATCGATTATATCGCAAGCATATCGCAGAAGCAAATAAGGGCTGGAAGTTGATTTTTAAAACCGATACCATAACCTCCTATACCGATGCTAATGCCAAATCAGGAGAACACTATCAATACGCCATATTTGCCATAGATGAATCAGGGTTACAATCATCCCCATCTACTCCATTAACGATAACTATGCAACGTAATGCTCCACAACAAGTGGTAAAAAATTTTAAGGGGGTAGTCGATAGATTGGTAGAGAAGATCGATCTATCATGGAAAATTACAGGCGAACAAGTCTCTGAGGTCTGGATTTATAAAAATGTAAAAAGTAGTATGCCTGTTCTTTGGAAACAATTACCCACCAGTATCACCAGGATTACAGATACCCATGTGAGCCCCAATACAGAATATACATACTTGTTAAAAGCAATACTCAAAAAGGGATACAGTACCCTGGAAACTGTGAATATAACATATTAACTCATGAAAAACGTAATAGTAATACTTGCGATATTAATGACTTCGATGTCCTATGGACAAAAGCATATAGCTACCATAACAGGGCATTTGGGAGGGAATAATGATAATGTGGGACTATACTATAGAATTACTATGGGAGGTAAAACAATAGCTACCAATAGTATATCAGGAGGAATATCAATTGAGGTAGATGTACAAAACAAAGAAATAGAAGCGTCTGCAGATGAGATATACATTTTCCTTAGCTGGCAAGGAACTTTTGATGGTACAGGGAAACCTGGTTCTGCAGAGGGAACATTAAAAATTTCTAGTTGTTATCAGGCTACCAATCTTACGATACCTCTAAAAGATTTAGGTAACGGAATTGGAGGATATGCTCGACTGGATATCAATATTCGTCCTGAAATCAAAATTCTTCCTCCAGATGATAATGAATATTTTTTACCTCTTGATCAGAAAGTAATCATAAAAGCACCAGAAGGGTTCTCTTCTGATGTATATAATTGGGAATATAAGTTGGAAGATAGTAACTGGGCTACTATTAAAACTACTCACAATGGGCGATATATTTTGGGTGAAGACGAAAATGGAGCTAGTGCATTAGATCTTTTTCCCAGTGCCCAGAATTTTCTGGGAGAAAATGTAAGATTCAGAATTAAATATTGTGGTGATAGATATACTCCCGAAGTTATTTATCGGGTAGTGCCCTCTGCACCAACTTTTACAACCAAAGTAGAGACTAAAGCGGTTTGTTATGATGGTAAAGGACAGGTAGAATTTATTTTTTCGAGACCCTTATATCTCAACGAGAAAATATCAATACTGAAAAAAGACCCTGATGCAGGAGAAGAAGAGTATACAGATAATCTTACAACGAGTTCGCAGACTGAAAACATAGTAGTTTTTCAAGGAGCAAATAAAAATAGCTATACATTGGAAGATGTTCCTGTCGGTAAATATAAAATAGGAGTTTTAGGCTTTTACGGTGATTATAATACGTATGCAGGGTCAAAGGCTCACGACATACTTTTTAGTATAGATCGTCCTGATCCTGTAGTGTTTGGAGAGGAAATAGCGGTTACTCATATCAAATGTTTTGATGATACCAGTAACGGTTCGGTTACATTGTTATTATCCGGAGGTTCTGGAAGTTATCAATTTCATTATAGGAATAAAGATGGTGGAGCCTGGAGTTCATGGTTAGATTATTCAAATGGAGTAGAAGACCTTGATGCAGGTACTTATGAGATTCAAATACGGGATAGTAATGGTTGTTTGGCACGAGAACAGATATTAGTTGGTGGAAAAATAGAATTAGGCGAAGTGATTACACGGGAAGCCACAATAACAAGACCTGAACCTATATCAGTGAATGTAGAGCTTTTGGAATCTCCTACTGCCAATGGTTTTAAAAATGCGAAGATCATGGCTACTATTAATGGAGGTACTCCTATTGATGGGAAACATTATACCTATACATGGATAGATAACTCAAACAACACAGAATTGACGACTTCTAGTGGTAGCTATAATGCAGGTCAAGGTTACCTTGTAAAACTACATAGTATTGGAGTAGGGAAATATACCATTACTGTTAGAGATGCTCATACCTGCGCACCTGTGACTGCAACTTTTGATATCACATATCAGCCAGATCCTTTGACAATCGTTTTTGAAGTTGAAGAAGCGATTTCCTGTTCGGGAGCTTCTGATGGTATTTTGAAAGCTACTGTTACCGGAGGAGTTCCTTTTAATACAGTTAGCCCTGATACGACTATATATCCAGAAGATGCAGAAGGTAATCTGTTACCCTACTTTTACTACTGGAAAGAAAAATTGGATGATAATACCTGGAAATCTTTTCCCAGTAATACAGGAAACACACTTAGAAGTTTGAAGAGTGGTACTTATTCCTTGAATGTTAAAGATAAGAATGGGATTTTTATAGCAGAATATGAAGCGATTCTTACACCGGTGACTACAAATTATATAATAAAGAATTTCAGAGATCAGGAGGTAGAATTATTAGAGCCAAAACCATTAGAGCTAGCTATTGTTACAAAACCAATACGTTGTTTTGAAGGTACTGATGGTTCTGCCGCAGTAGAAAAAGTAACAGGAGGAACAGGGGGATATACTTATACATGGAAAAATAGTGATGGTATACCCATATCCAACCAGGCAACTATAACAAATTTATCTGCAGGAAACTATACAATAACTGTTACAGACGCAAATGGATGTACTCTAGAAGATATAGTAGATATTATCGAACCCCAAATATTAAGTGTCACATTTGATACTACAAGAGCTACTTGTGGTGGATCAGATGGTTCTGCGACAGCACAGGTAAATGGCGGGACAGCAGGATATACCTATTTATGGAGCACAGGAGAAACTACTAAGAAAATAGAAGGCTTAAAAGCAGATACATATACAGTAACAGTTACAGATGCTAAAAATTGTAAAATAACAGATACAGTTGTGATACAAGAACCAGATCCAATTACCATAGAGCGTATTGAGACTATGAGAACCAATTGTGGAGGCGCAATAGGTACTGCAGAAGTGGTCATGTCTGGAGATACAGCTCCATATACATATCTCTGGAGCACTGGAGCTACCACACCAAAAATTGAGAATTTACCTTATGGAGAATATACCGTAAGTGTAAAAGATAAAAACAATTGTATTGTAGAAGGTAGTACTATCATACAAGAACCCGATCCTATTGCTGTAGAACGTTTTGAAACCACACCAGGAACATGTGATGAACCCAATGGTGCAGCAAAAGTAATCATGTCTGGTGCTACAGGACCATATACATATGAGTGGAGTACAGGGGCAACTACCCAGGAGATAACCAATGTTCGAGCTGGTAAATATTTTGTAGTGGTAACAGATTCTAATTATTGTACTACTACAGGAAAAGTGATCATTGAAGAAATTAGCGGGATTGAGATAGATGTTATTTCTCATGTAGACCCTCTATGTGCGGTTAGTAAAGATGGTTCGATAACAGTATTACCCAAAGGAGGAACAGAACCATATACCTATAAGTGGACCAAAAAAGGAACGTCTGAAGTCATTGCGACTTCAGCAGATATTAGCGGGTTACCATCAGGAACATATGTAGTAGAAGTAAATGATGTTATAGGATGCACAAAAGTGTACGAAGAGACATTGATTGCCCCCGAAGTTGTTAAGGTTGTCTTGGGTAATGACCTTTCAATTTGCAGGGGGCAATCTGTAGCATTTGATATCACTATCGATGATCCCAATGCAACCTATTCATGGGTTTCTGATACAGGGTATAGTAATAATACACCTACTGTAGAACTAATAGATTCGGGAACATATACCGCTAGAGTAACCACAGGAATAGGGTGTATAGGCACAGATGAGGTTGTAATCACAGTATCAGATAATCCAATAGATGCAGACTTTTTGTATTCTACGTATTCATTTTCAGACCAGCAGGTAGAAGTAATAAATACAAGTAATCCTATCGGAGAACGTATTGAGTGGACCGTTTCTGAAGGAGCAAATATTGTTGAAGAAACTAAAGAGAAAATTATTTTAAGTTTTGAAGAGTCTGATACTCCTAAAACATATTATACCACATTGACTTCCTATAATAAAAATGAGGAATGTTCTATATCCTTAACCAAACCTATCATAATAGAACCCGGAGAAGGCTTTTTTGATGATCTCGGAAATGAAAAATTCATAGAAGAATTCTTAATATTCCCTAATGCAAATAATGGAGACTTCTCTATTAAGGTTAATCTGGCAGAACCATCAGATATACGTGTAAAAATAATGAATCTTATATCTACAATAATAGACCAGCAAGAAGCAAAAGGAGCAGATAATTACGAATTGAAACACAGTTTAAGTATAGCTCCAGGAATATATTTGGTTGTATTAGAAACTTCTCATGGATCAGAAACCAGAAAATTAGTGGTCGAGTAAAAGAAAATCAAACTCTAACTCAAAATGATTGGTATGATAAAGAAAATACTGCTATATAGTGTTGGATTAGTATTGATAAGTTGCGCTAAGGAGACTGCTATTCCTGTTACTGTTAATTTTGATTTTGAAGTAGCAAAAGACGATTATTCTGTACCTGTAAAAGTTTTAATTAACAATAAGACAGAGGGTGCCGAATTGTACGAATGGCATTTTGAAGGAGGGGAACCATCTTCTTCAAATTCTCGTAATCCAGGAGTGATTAGTTATACTAATAAAGGAGAATATGTCATAGAGCTCACTGCCACTAATCAAGATGGTTCTAGTGATACTAAAAGCATCCCAATACAGGTAGATGAACCTATTTATATTGGTTTTGAAGCAACCAATCTTGAAAACAATTTTTCACCGGCGGCCTATACTTTTAAAAATACTACCACAGGGGCAAATCAATTTTACTGGACTTTTGAAGGGGGAGTGCCAGAAAACTCTACAAAAGAAGATCCAGGACAAATACTATTTAAAACACCAGGAGAACATAAGGTTAAACTAGAAGCCAGTAGTGATCGGGAAAGTTATAATTTCGAAAAAACAATAAAAGTATCTCCATACCTTGATGTTGATTTTACGTATACCGTAGCATATAACGATGATGATTATCAGGTACCAGTACATGTAAGTATAGAAAAAACAGCAATTAGTGCTACTATATACCAATGGGATTTCCCGGGAGCAATACCATCAACTTCTAATCAGGAAAACCCAGAAGAAGTAGTATATACGACATCAGGAACATATACTATTGCGGTAACAGCTTCAAATGGTAAAGAGGTAAAAACAATAACTAAAAAAATAGAAGTCTTTAAGAATACAAACCTTAGAACTTTTTCAAATATTAAACTAGGAATTAATACAGCACACCTTAACCATACTATAGGTAGTTTTTATAGTATAGCAGACCGAAGAGTGTATACTGCGAATGAGATTGATGATAAAACAGCCCTTACAATTGATTTAGTCTATTATGGGTTTAGTAATAGTTTTAGTACCAATCGATTTACTAGCCCTGACGATCTTTCTGATACTACATTTCCTGATATCGAGAACGCAAAAAAAACAAAATTTATTAATTCGCAAGAATCTTGTAATTGTAATGCATCGCTTACAGCGTTACAATTTGATACTATGGAAGACGATACCTTATTTCAAAATTTAATAGTAGACGAAACCCCTGATGGATTAAAAGATTTTGATAATAGTACTGTACCAAGGATTGTTTTGTTCCAAACACAAGAAGGAAAGAAAGGAGCTATAAAAATCAAAAAATACGTAGAAGCAGGACAGGAATCTTACATTTTAATTGATATAAAAGTACAGAAAGAAGCACAGTAATACTTAGATCAGTAAAGAGAAAATTAGTTGAGGTTAGAAAAAGAGGGATACAAAAGTTTATGAAAAAAATAATATTAAAAATGAGCAATGAATTTGGGTATTTACTAGTATTTCTTGTAGTGTCATGGAGTGCAGTTTCACAACAAAAACCTGTGCAGGTTACATCTCAATTGATTCCTCCTTATAGTCTTAGGTTATCAGAATACGAAACAACCCCTACAGAAAAGCTAATAGTTAACTTATACCTTACCGATATTAACACATTTAATCGGCAGGTTCGTTTAAAATTACACATAGAAAATAATGCGGGATTATCGATCCAAAGTAGTGATGTGGTACTAGGAGCACCTCCTATTTTTTTGGATGGAGGAGTATCTTTACGATTAAGTAACCTTGATTTACGTCCCTATTTTTCCCTTCAAAATCTAAGAGGAATTACTCCGCAACAATATAATACCCCTTTGCCAGAAGGTTTATACCGTTTCTGTTTTGAAGTGTATGATATAAAATCAGGGCAACAGCTTTCTCGCAAGAGCTGTGTTGCAGCATATCTGTTACTTAATGATCCACCTTTTTTAAATCTCCCCAAACGAGACGAACAAGTAGTGATTCGGGATCCACAAAATATCATTTTTCAGTGGACTCCTCGTCATCTTAACGCTACTAATGTAGAGTATGAGTTTATACTAGCAGAATTATGGGATAATGGTATGAATCCTCAGGCTGCTTTTTTAGCAAGTCGCCCTATTTACCAAACCACTACCTATGCAACAACTTTACTATATGGCCCTGGTGAGACGATGCTACTACCCGATAAGAAATATGGATGGCGGGTTCGAGCTATTGTAAGTGATGGGATTACTAAAAGTGCAGTTTTTAAAAATGATGGGTATAGTGAGATTTTTCATTTTACTTATGCTGGGGATTGTGTAGACCCTCAATTTATAATGGCCAAAGGAGTAAGCCCTGTTCAGGAAAAAATTACCTGGCAAGGTGTACAACACAAGCAATATATAGTAGAATATCGTAAGAAAGATGTAGAAAATGCGGTATGGTTTGGTAGTGAGAGACCCATCTTAGAAGAAGAAACCACGATTTATAAACTAACCCCTGGTACTACTTATGAGTTTAGAGTAGGAGGGCAATGTCTGGAAAATGGTCCTTATATCTATTCACAGGTTTACGAATTTACAACCCAGATAGAAGATGGGGAGAGTACTTATAATTGCGGGATCACACCAGAGATCAAAATCGAAAATCAGGACTTATTACCAGGGTTAGCATCAGGAGATACGTTTACGGCAGGAGATTTTCCTGTACTGGTTCATGAGGTATCTGGCAGTAAAGGCAATTTTACGGGGATGGGTTGGATCAAAATCCCATATTTAAATGATATCAGTGTAGGTGTAGTTTTTAAAGGAATTTCTATTAATACTGATTATGAGTTAATCAAAGGAATGGTAGAGACTACCTACGATGTAACCTGGAGCAATGTTGACGATATTGGAGATGAGATAGAAATGATCAAAGAAATAACTTCAGTATTATCAGATAAACTGAATGCCTTGATTGATAAAATAAAAGATGGAAAACTTACAGGTAAAGACCTTGATGCACTGGTTGATAAATTAAAAGATGATTTACCCAACGATAAAATTAAAGAAGTTACAGATAAAATTAAAGAAATTAAAGACTTAGAAGAAGATTTGGCCAATGCAACAACAGAGAAAGAAAAAGAAGAAATAAAAGAACAAATCAAAGAATTGAATGAGGAGCTGGCAGAGATTCTTGATGAAACTCAAAAAGAGGTAGAAGATTTAATTGTAAATGCCATAGGAAAATATTATAACCAGAACAAATCACAAGAAGAAGGTTTAGTTGCCGCTTATAACGTGATTTTTCCTCAGGAAATAACAGCGGCAGATACAGAGACTGCAAGTTTAGATTTTGAGTTCGAATTCGAGGGAGAAATAGTGATAGACCAAATTGTAGATGAAAAGAAAGAAGAATTCGGAGTTCAGGAAAAATACCATTTATATTTCCTTTCAAAAGTTTTATCAGAAAATAAAGACTTACTGCTAAGTTTTGTAAATAAAATAAAAGACAAGATAAACCTTCTTAATCTACTTAAACAATATCAGGATAATGGTGACTCTGATGTTGATATCGTTGATAAGCTAGCGGTTGAAGCAAAGAACGCTTTACAAACAGTTATAGATGAAGAAAAATATAAATACTTAAACTAAGTATTTATATGAGATAATGTAGGCATATGAAGATAGATGTTATAGGTTCAATATTTGGTTTTTACTATGAAAACAATAGGGTTTCAAAATACCAAAGTGTACAATTTTTAAAGAAATAAAAAACATTATGTTTTTAAGAGAAATACAAAAAAAGGTAATCCTTTTGGCAATACTAGTAGTGATAAGTATTCAAAGTACAGCTTATGCTATAGATAAAATTCCGCTTACGGAAGGTGTAACGTATAAAACATTAGAAGAAGTACAAACAGGAATCGCTAATCAATTAGAGTATTTGATTGGTTATAATGAAACACAGAAACAAGGAAAAAAATGGTACGTGTATGTGGTAGGGGATGATACATTTAATCCTAAAACGATGTCAGGAGATGGTGATGCATTTGTAGAAAACCAGTTTGATCTTACTGATATCGGAATAGAGAATACCCCTATAGATAATATAGAAGAACTTAATGAAGCTCTGGAAGGATATAATACAAAATTAAGAGAAGCAGGGAAACCTTTGATTTATTATGGAGTTTCAAATAAAAAGACAGCAATCCTGGTACCTTACTTTCCTCCTAAAGGAAAGACAGAATCGGTAAAATCTTATTATGCTGATCTTATAGAAGAAAAAGAACCAGAGAAAGAAGCATTGCAACAAGTTCTTAAAAAACTAACTCATTTTTTTGATAAGGAAATAAGAGCTTCATTAACAACACTAATACAAAAAACAATAGCGAAAGCTTCTGATAACGGGGTGGTAGCTTTGTCAAAATACTATTTCGCGTTAAAGAAGGAATCTGGTATAAGTGGTCAAAGTGGGGCAATCAAATGGTATTCAGTTTCAAAATATGATCATAAGGGTAGTTATTTTGAAACAAACCCTATAAATAAGAAAGAGCTAAATAACCAAATAAAAATGCTATCAAGTACGGTAGGGGATAAAAACCTAAAACGTATTAATGGATGGTACAATTATTTGATGGGAGTATCATTACCAGATTCAAAACTGCTACAAGACATGCTGGTTGATCTATTAGGTAAGAGTTCTTGTGTAAGTATAGAAAATGCCGAAGCAGTTCGCCAGAAAGAAATTTTTATAAAATCAGTAACTACAGAAGATGCTCAACAAATCATCAAGGCAACAGAAAACCTGTGTTCTGATGTATTGCGTACTATAGACTATACCTATATAAGTAATGCCATACACACTATTGCCAAGGGAGATATGAAAGAAGATGGCGAAGCGGTCATTTTATATTATTTGCATACCATCCCCAATACCCATTATGCAGCACTGTTTGACGATCTCAAAAATGATAATAATAAACTGCTACGTACTTTACTTACAGAAATGGATGATATGTCTATCAATCCTTTTGATGAAAAACATTACACCTCATTTCTGGGTGCCCTTTTGTACATAGGACATCAAAATGATGGAGAATACCTTAAAAAAGAACGGGCATACTTATTAAACACAGTTTTTGAAGCAGAAAAAGAATTCAATTGGGACAAAAACCCCATCGCCAAAGCAATTACTCAAATAGCATCATTTAATATACCATCAGATGATGAATCTTTTGAAAAGTATCTTACCAATGATGAATATAAAAACCTAAGAAATATCCTACGGTTTTTAACATGGGATACCATTTACAACGAAGAATATTTAAAAGAACTAGCAAATACTCTGGGACCATTTCTTAATAAAAGAGATAATCATGAAGTATTTATAGAACTCTTAGAAACAGCTTTCGGGAGTAAAAAACTTACATCAAACATAGATCCGAAAAGAGAAGAACGTGTAGCTCATTTTGTACTGGATATCTTCGCTCATGTTCCCGAAGATGCAAAAATGTATTTTTATTTGGTTGGACAAGATTTTACCATGGAAATCTTAAAAAAAGTAATAACCTCTGGATATGTTCGTGATTCATATGCTACAAATTTTTATAAAGGATTAGATAAAATCATTAGCCTAAAAAAAGATCAACAGGTATATCTGACTTTGATACAATGGGCATTACATAATGATATTGTATTAGATAATAGCCACGAATATTTGGTTGCCAATATTTTCAATAACATAGATGAAAAAACCAAAGAAGAAAAAGAAATTATTTATAATTTTTTGACGTATTTGAGAGATGTGAAAGTAGAAATAAAAAACTATCAACTCTTAAAAAGCTGTCTAAAATTACTTAATTCTAATGAACTCGAAGGGCAGTTTATCACCAATTACACAAAATTATTAAATGATGGTATTGGCGATGTACAAGATCGTATAAACATACTAGAATATGCACTAGACAGAGGCGAAAGTATTTTCTTCAGCGATAGCGAAGGATTAATTTCTCACTTGTTTGATAATCTGAGTATAACAGATGCAGGGCTTATATCAAAAGAATTAAAAGCCAATAACAATCAACTTTTTGGTCGTATTTGGAATGTATTGCACGATTCAGGAATTACCGAGATATGGAATACTGATAATGAGTATGCCACCAATTTTGTAAAACAATTATCTGATATCATAAAAATGGTAAACCCCATTCCTGATACCAGGCATGTAGATCAATTTCTTATGGATAAGATAGATTATCTTAATACACCAGATATCAGTAGTATTCCCGTGATTGATATGGAGCAATATAAATTTGCGCCTATGCTCAAAACCAATCTTCTCGGAAACTCGACAGGAGGAACATACAATTATAATTATTTCAAACTCGAATCCAATATCGATTTTACTACCGAATCGGCTTATGTGACAGTAAACCTTAGGATCAAAGATGCATATGGTCAAAATGAAAAAACTATTATCGATGCCAAAAAAATAGACCCTATGAGTTGGGTAACCGTTCAGTTTTTGGATGATACGAGTATTAGTGATCAGGTATCTTATAAAAAAGGAACCATTATTATGGTGCCTGCTATGTATCTGGCATGGATGGATAATCTTATAGATGGAGCCAAAAATGAAAAATTGGCCGCTATCATAGGAGAAACAGCCGCTATAGTTGTTGGGGGAGTGGTTATTGCATCTACAGGGGGAGCATTAGCACCCTTATTGGGAGAAGGAGTCGAAATTGTTTTTGCATCCGTTAACCTGATGGTAGAAATCGATGAAGAAGGAATGAAAAATGCTTTTGGAGCCGATTTTGTACAAGGAGTACAAACTATTATTTTGTTATACGAACTCTCGCAAATTCCGGCAGCATTGCCAGAGTTATTTACACTCGCTACAAAAGGAGGAAAGATTATTGCAAAATCAGGTACAGCCGGGTTCAAAATGGCTGTAGAAGGAATGAAATCCTTCAAAGGACACAAGATTACTTATAATGGAGATCTGTTGCTACCCTCTCTAAGAGGGTTGAAAGCAGAATCTCCCGATGAATTTGCCTCTCGTTATAAACAGGCAAGAGAGCTACTGGCATCACAAGAAATGGCAATCGATAATCTGGCATCAGCAGCAGTAGAGGCTCGTAAAGATGCCAAAAAACTCAGAGATCAAACACAAGCTATTGTGAAGGCTTTTGAAAAGATAGATGGGGAAGATATCCTTGATATGACTCAATTACCTAATAGTTTTAGGTCAAACTTGATAACTCTTCTTCAAAAAGGATATAGGGTTACCAAAGATGGTCTCGTATACTGGGGAAACACCCTGTTGATGCAAATCGATATTACAGCCAAAAAAATTATCCTGATCGGAAAAGAAATCTGGAAAGAAATAGACAACACCTTTGCTCCCGATGCAGTCGTAACTACTCCTGATGGGTATCAGGTACGAGTAAAAATGAATACCGGAGAAGAAAAACCATTAGGAGAGCGAATCTTTGATATCATGAAAAGTGATGAAGGAACTGTAGGATGGAAAGGTCGTTCTGGAAACTCCACCGACGATCTTTCATTCGATTTTCTTGCAGATGTCAAAAACTGGAACGATGCTGATACCGAAGGATTAAAAGAAACCCTAAAGAATGATCCATCAATCGCAAAACTATTTGCCGAGGCAGAGGATGTAGAAAAGATAAAACTAGCGGAATCCTTTAAGATGTTAAGCAAATTCCCAGATCAAGTGACACCAGATCATGTCACACTCCTGTCCAGAGCTACTGATCAGGTCAAAACCAAGACAACAAAAGGAAGAGAAGCACTCGAAGCAGCAATCAAAAAGGTTGGAAAATTAGAGATCGCAGAATTTTTAAAAAGTTTGAATACGGCCGATCAGATTTTTGGAAAGATAAAAGGAGCAGATGGTCAATGGATTGCTTTTTATGATGTGTCAATGCCACAAATGATAAAAGTACTAGACGCTTCAGATGATCCAAAAAAACCCGTTTGTAAAATCAGTAATGGGTTGGTATTAGCAAAAGGTAAAAAAGAATTATATGATAAAGAACTCGAAGTAGTTGGCGCTCATGATGGATATCAGATAGTAAAAAATAAAACTAATGAACTTGGATTTAGGAAGCCATCCTGGAAAAATTTCTTTGCAAGCATGCAGGAAACACGTGATTGGGACAATAATTATGAAGATGAGTTAAGGGCATTTTTAGAGGATAACGAAAAGGTTAAAGTTTTATTTGACAAAGCTTTAAGCAATACTGAAGAGCTTAATGACGTATTAAAAATATGGATTGTATTAAAGAGCAACCCTACAGCAGTCAAATCTGCTGTTAATTTTAATACTATTCTAAAAACCAAAGAACGGTTCATATATGATGGAGAAAAAGGAATCGCCGGATTTGAAAAAGCATTTAAAAAGAGAGATATACTAGAGCAGTCGGGAGTTTTTAAAGGACTTGAACGTGCAAATCAGCTTTTTGACCCTTCAAAATTAAAAGGAACTCAGGTAGAGTTTAGTATTACAGAAGTAGATTATACATATTACCCTAATGTTATCGATCAGACAGGGCAGATCTGTTATTATAAAGAAGGATTACCTACTTATAAACGAGGGATACAAGACGGAGAAGAGTTGATAACAACAGCAGATCATACAATCCTGAAAAATAATAATAGTATTGGATTTAAAAATGGAGATTTCTATCTGGAGGAAGGAAACAGTTTTGATCAGCTATTTGATCAGTTAGGAGAAGATTGGACAAATAAAGAGTTAAGAGAAAAAATTGGAAATTTTATCGCAGATCATAAAAGTGTAAACCAAATGTTTTCAGGATCTGTAGCGATAGACCTTCAGAAACAACGTGCCAATACCTTGAAGAAATTGATTATAGATCATGACTATCCCGATGTATGTATCAAAAACCCAACGATATTAGATGTCAAAGGAGAAGATCTTACCCAACTCCTTACAGATTTTGATAATGCAGATGAATTAGTCAGGTTTTTTGAAACAGATACCAGAGCAACACAGCTATGGAAAATCCTGAAAAAAGGAGACGAACGACTCAACAACAATGAAGAGTATACCGCCATTATCCATAAAATGGAAAAAGATGGATTAGACATAGGGCAGGTGCAAAGAGCAATACAAGACCAAGGGTATGACACATGGATCAATGGAGGTCTTCTCATCACAGACAAACAGTTTAAAGCATTTTTTGACGAATTAGGAAAACCATGGAAGGGGGATGAAGCATTACAAGAGGAATTCCTCAGATTTAAAAATGATAATCCAGATGTTACAGCATTATTTACTACAATTAAAACTACTGCAGAAAAGAAAAATGCAAAAGAATATCTAAAAGTTTGGGTAGCCCTTAAAGACAAGTACGCTCAAATTTGTAAGAACAAAAGTGTATTACGTATTCTTGGAGGAGATGATGCTAGACTTACTCGATTTATAAACGATTTGGATACCTCACAAAGTTTGGTCGAAACGTTAAAATCAAACCCAAAATCTTTCTATAACGGATGGTACTTACTAGACGTTTTGAACCAGCGTAAAGCATGTCTGAATCAGGATGGAGAGTTGGCATTTTTACAAAAACGTTTCGATGAAATGGGCGATAATATAAACGAACCAAGAAAGTGGGGAACTATAGAAAAAGAAATCAAAGATGTTGGCAATTTTGAAGCCTGGAGAGAAAACCTGAGCGGGATTACTATTGATGGCAAAAAATATATAGCCAGAGACATCGCAGGAGAAGAACTGTATATCCACACCTCAAAAGATGCGAATCAGATCATCTATGGTAAAAAAGCAGGAGATAAATTTACAGAAACCATACAATTTGATCGATTAGACAAAAATCTGGCAATTACCATCCAATCGGATCTAGGCATACAAAATATAGGCAAAGCCATGTATACCGATGCTATAGTTCGATTAGGAGGTAGTGATACTGTCGACAAAATAAAATTTATAGATACAGATTCAGATATTGCCAAAACCTATGGAAACCAATGGGTTGATAACTATAACTATAAATATATAAAAGAGGGAAATGAGCATACTTGGGTAAAAATGGATGACGCTGCTATAGAAGCAAAATTTGTGGATATGTTAAAAAAATCTTCTAACAAAGAATTACTCGAGCAGTATAACCAATTATCACCAGAACTAAAAGAGATATTTAAAACAGATCTTGAAGAGTATGAAGGAGCTTTTGTTAACGTTAAAAGATTCTTTGACGAATGGAAAGAGTTTAGGGAAAAATTCCCAGAGGGAGACATTTGTAATATGTATAAATAGATTAAATCTATCTTAAAAAGAGGTAGCCTTCTTTCTGATCATAAAAAAACATGACAAAACATAACATAAAACATATTTTTTTAGGACTGTTTGTATTTTTTACAATATGTATAGCTAGTGCTACCTCTTACACAAGAGTTGATTATTTAGAGAATGATTGTGGATTAAAAAGGTTGAGCGAACTATTAGAATCAGATAATACTAACAAGAAGTTTAAAGATTTTATAGATGCCTCTAGCGAAAATATAAAGGTATTTAAAACCGCTCATAGAATTGATATGGCGGGAGATGATGCTTTTGTTACCAATATCGAAAACTTAAAACTAATCAAAGCCAACATAGGTGATGATACTATTGATGAGTTTGTATTAGAACTTAAAAACGCCGGCGGTTGGGATGCCTGGAAAGCAACATTTAATGGTGACTCTATTGATGATATCTCATTAGATTTTCTTATAGGGATCAAAAACTGGGAGGATAAGGACACAAAAGGCTTCACGGAAGCACTCAGCGATCTAGACCTTGCAAAACTATTAGCAGATGCAGACGACGATGCAGAAAAGATAAAACTTGCCCTATCCTGGAAAATGCTTAGCAACCATCCAAATCATATAACGGCAGATCATATTGCATTAATCACCAGAGCAAAGACTAAGTTTGAAAACGGAGGGATAAATCTAGAAGAAACCCTTAAAGAAATATTCTTAAGACCTAATAAATTACATGTACAGGATTTCTTTTCAAGTTTAAAAAATGCAGATAAAATTTTTGGATCAATAGATATAGCTTCTTATAGTTACAAAGGCATAGTTTTTAGGATACATGACGGGAAAAACGATATTGTATGTGAATTTTCGAAAAAAGGAGAATCGTTATCCCGTAAAAAACAACTACTTAATGGGGATGATGTAATAGGGGTTTATGAAAACTATAGTATAGTACAAACAGGAAAGGAACTTGGTTTTAGAGAACAATCCTGGATCGATTTTATTACAGGTATAGAGAAGGCTCCTGACTGGAATACTACCTATGAAAAGGATTTGTATTCATTTTTAGAAGAGAATAAAAGAGTAAGAAAAGTATTCAATAAAGCATTAGAGAATAATGCCAATGATACTAATGATGTGCTAAAAATCTGGTTGATGCTAAAACCCTATCGTAAAATAATTACATCAGAAGGTAATTTTAATACGATGATGAATACAAAAAATCGTTTTGTGTATGATGGTATAAAAGGATTGGATGGATATAAACATGCTTTTAAAAATATAAAAATATCAAGAGACTTACTGGTAGAATTAAAAAGAGCGAATACTTTTTTTGATCTTACAAAATTAAAAGGAGTTGATATCACTTTTAGCTTTACAAAAATAGAAGGAACATATCATACTAATGTTCTTTATAAACATGGGCAGATTTGTTACTCAAAAAAAGGAAAATTTTATGATAAAATAACACTCGAAGATGGAGAAGTAGTACTGGGAACTAAGAATGATAAAATCCTGAAAAAAGGAGACAGAATAGGTTTTGAAAAAGGAGATTATGACTGGGCAGAATTTGAGAATACTTTAGAAAACTGGACAAGAAAAGAAAAAAATAATTTTTTAACCGATCTCGAAGCATCAGAGAAATTAAAGGAGTGGTTTTTTACACGTGATATAGATAATCTACAACGGTATGAAATAGCAAAATTCTGGAGAATCTTAAAAAATGCAAAAGTTGATCCTGCTATACGAAAAGGCGAAAGTGAAGCATATACTCTATTAGAAACCTATCAGAAAAATAATCCCAAAATACTACCAAATGACATTGCAAAGAGTATTAAAAAAGATGGATGGGATGTTTGGGTGAAAACTCAATTAAAAAACAAATTAAATAAGTTTATAGGTGAAATAGCAGGGTGGGGTACTCCACTAGAACTGTTCTTCAAAGATTTTATTAGCAAAAATCAACATATAGAAACCCTTTTACTTGAATTGAACCCGCCTGAGCAAAAAAAGATTGCTTATGCTTGGCAAAGGCTAAATAGATTCCCTGGGTTATGCCAAAAAGAAGGGCTTTTGAAATCTTATGTTCTATTAAAAAGAAAAGGAAAATACATGAAAGGGGTGCATCCTATAGAAGTGACTCAATTGGTAAGAGCCTATAATCCGCGAGAATTAACAAATACCAATAGACTTCAGAAAATGGATGAGATCAAAAAAGCAGCAATATCCAATGGATATGATCTTAGTAAACCTGTGAGGGTGATTAAATTTGAAGATAAATTACTTGTCAAAGATGATGAAAGTCATCATATATTTCATGTACTCACCACAGAATTCAAGCAAAGAATAATACCTGTAGCAATACATGATTTCAATACTTCATCAAAAGAGGATGTAAAAACAATTTTGATATCAAAATTGACAGGTAATTATACAGGTGAATTCACAGGGGTGTCAGCCGTGAATTTTTTAGAATATGACAAGATTAAGGATGAAGCCATAGCATATATGGATGCTTATTTTCCGAATTGGAAAACACATACTTATATAGATGAATTGTTACCATTGGTAGGCGATAATGAAAAGTATAAATTAGAATTGACAATCGACTTGAAAGTAGACAAGGTATTTGCAGAAGTTCTAAAAAAAGATCAAGGTTTGATCGAACAATGGATAATATTTAAGAAACTTAATGTAGTACATGCGATCAGAAGAGGAAAAAATGGAGAATTGAAATTTTTGAAAGATTATATGCAGAAACTTCCTGAAAAAACCTCCGAACAAATTTACAAGGAAATCAAAAAAGATGGAGGCTGGGGCGCTTGGAAATCTATTGTCACAGGCAACTCTACCGATGATATCTCATTGGATTTTCTTGAAGATATCAAAAAATGGAGAGATATCGATATTATTGAGTTAAAAAAGACACTCAGGAATCCAGACCTTGTAAAACTATTTACAGGTGCAAATGATGCAGAAAAGATAAAACTGGTTCGTTTATGGAAAATGCTGAAGGAGAATAAAGTTAAGATTCCTATTAGATTGGCAAAATATCTTAAGATAATGCTGGTATCAAAAGACCGATTTGTTTATAGTGATATAAAAGGGTTAGATGGATTTCAGAAGGCTATACAAAACAAAAAAACTCGGGTGATTCCTTTATTGAAAAACTTAGAACAGGTTCACACTATTTTTGATAAATCTCAATTTAAGGGAGTTGATATTACATTTACATTCATCAGGAAAGGTAGTAACAAATATTATGTTAGTGTTTATGATCAGGCGGGACAGATTTGTTATGTAGACAATGGGAGATTTCTAGAAAAAAGAATAATAGAAGGAGGAACGATAGTAAAACAAACAGAAGACGGGGGTAACATTTTGCGAAAAGAAAATACAATAGGTTTTAATAGTGGAGTTACTGAAACAGAATTTATAAAACAGTTGGAGAATTATGAAGTATATAAAATATATAGTGAGTTACCAACAGATGAAATGAAGGAAAATTTTAAAAAAGGATGGATACGCTACAAACTTTATGAAGTCCCAAAAGAAGGTAAGAATATAAGAATACTACATTCTTTTATAGACTTTATAAAAAAAGGAGGAGAAGTTTGTGATTAGAGGTCATGTGAGAACCGGTATAACAGGTACCCATATTTTTTTCATAGAAAATTAAGATAAAATAATAAGAATAGTGATATATAAAAAATGAGTAAAATCATAAAGAACATTTTTACAAGGTTACTTTTTACAGTATTGAGGCGTCAAAACAATACCCGATGCTGGTCTAATGATTTAGTGGCTAAATTAAAAAGAGAAGCCGAACCAGAAAGTCGCCTCTATTCTTTTCAGACCTACATAAAAAACAGAACAAATGGTTGGAATGCCTATAAAATAAGATGGGAAACCACTCCTGCTAATAGACGAAACGATGATAAGGTGCTTATGGATATTAATGAACTCAACTTTATTGATGATTATGCTAACATATATAGCAGTAAAACCTCAAATCAGATTATAAGAGAGATTGTCGATATAGGAGGATATGATGTATGGAAAAAACAATTTAAAGATAATGAAGGTACAGGACCTTTAGAAGAATCAAAATCGAAGGATGGAATGCAGAACAAAAAAAGAGAGGTAAAGGTTTTTTCGATCAAAAAGATAAAATATATAGTAACATGTATCATTTTTATAACAACTGTTTATACAAGTACCGCTCAGTGCTGGATTGAAGATCTATTTGCTAAATTAAAGACAGAAACAGCCTCGGGAAAACCCTTGGATCGTTTTCAGGACTATATGATTGCCGAAGAAACGAGTTGGGTTGCCTATCAAGTTCGATTTGAATCTACTCCTGTAGAAAATCATACCAATACACTGCTTCTGGATGTTGACGAATTACAATTTATAGAAAAATATGTAGATACGTACCCCAAAAAACCAGATGAAATTATTGCAGAAATCAAAGAAGCTGGAGGGTATGATGCATGGAAAAAAAATCTAACAGCAGTAGCAGATGACGATTATAAGAATATCCTAAAATTAGGAAAAAATAATACCCCTATTATTATTGATGATTCTGCAAAAAATATAATTACATTTTCAATAGATTTTGAAAATGAGATTCATGAAATAGCCAGTTTCGAACTAAGAAATGGAAGACTTATTCAATTCGTAAATATTGAAGATAAATTTAAATTAAAAAATCAAGGAATTGGTAAAGGGATGTTTCACTATGCTTTTGACAGGCTGGGAGGAACCAATACGATTGATCGAATCCCTGATAAGTTTATTAATCGCAAACTTTCTGACAATTTTGATCATTTTCAAGAGGGCTTGTCAGATAATTTAACACCAGAACAAGCAGCACTGGCAACCTATACAGGTAAATGGGTAAAAGATAAATACCCATTTGTGAAAATAGATCCTAGTATTGTTGATAAAATCAAGAATTCTTCATCTACCGATTTAATTGTTGTTAAACCAGAATTTGTGAAAACTGCTGTAGAATCAGTAAGACCAGAATATCTGGAATCATTAAGGGAAGATATAGAAAAGTTTCCTGGTTATTTTGTTGATAACGAAGTGCTTGAAGGGTGGAAGGTGTTGCATGATTTAAAAATCGAATGTACCAAAGACAATCTGGATTTTCTACAAAATTATAGCGAACAAAATCCCGATAAAAAATGGAATTGGATTTCAAATGATATTTATCAAAAAGGTAGTTGGGAGACATGGGTAGCCTCATTAGAAAGTAATTCTACTACAGGATCTTTGTGGAAGGTTTCTAAACTAAAATCAGGAGAGAAGTCATATAAAGATGTAAAACTCCTTGATAGAATTGGACATGGAGAACATAAAGAAGTATTTCCGATTCTAGGAGAAGAGGATAAGGTTATTGTGATTCTCAAAAAAGGAACGTCTATTGCTATTTTAAATAAAGAAATAGAAGCACTAAAAATATTATCAGAGAAAGGATATCCCACAGTAGAAATCTTACAAAAAACAATACATAATAGTCAGCCTGCTATAGTGATGAAACGTTATGAGGAGTCTAGCGATCATGTTCTTAAATTAAATGAATCTAATGCGCTTAATGCTAGTAGTATAGAGGAGTTACAAACAATTCGAGAAAAAATAGATGAAAAAGAATTTGTAATTACAGATTTACAATTTTTAATAGCCAAAAATGGAACAGTTGTTATCGCAGATCCGATCCTATTTTTTAATGTTTCTTCTCCAGAGTTTATAGAAGTAAATATGGCGAACAATTATAATGTTATTGATGAGTTAATAGATATTGCCAGAAAGAATATGGGTATAGAATTGGAAAACCCTGTTTGGAAGTTTACAAAAGATATTGAGGGTTGGACTAAAGAAGTAAATGATAAATTCGTGAATTTTGTGGATAAGAACCCTGATATAGGAGATTTATTTAGAACAGCGGATAATGATTTAGAGCGAAAAAAACTGGCTCAATCGTGGTTAATGTTAAAAGATCATCCAGAATTCTGCAAGGATAGTAAAATCTTAGATGCCCATAGTAAGATTACCCGAATAGGAAAATATAGTGATGACGTACAACCAATGCGTATTGATGACATATCTACTCAGGGGTTTCTAGATAATCCTAATAAAATTAAAAAACAGCAGGATTTTATAAAGTTGTTTGGTTTTAATATAGGAGAACCGATTTATGTGATCGAAGGGATAAATGACCATTTACAGGTTGCCAGTGAGCGTAGCTATTATAGGTTAATGGCTATGCTAGAACTTAAGCAACCTATAGTAGCAGTAGTGAAAAAAAACTTTTTAAACGAAACTCAAAAAACAGCATTGCAATCAGATATTAGTGTGTATGCAAAATTAGGCGAGGAAATAAAAAGAGAATATAATCTTATGAAACCCTGGAGAGTGGCTTATGATGCTGGTTTGTCTCAGGAGATAAGATTAAACAAAAAGGGAGAATTAGAAATGATTCATATCTATATAAAAGAAAATTTATCAATTGATCTTTTAGAAATCTCCAAAAGTATTGAAGAAAAAGGATGGAAAAAATGGCTTACTGATTCGGCAGGATTTACACTCAAAAAATTTGGAAAAGAAAATACTGAAGTATATAGATCTTTAGATGGCGATATATTATTTTATTATGTAGATGGTGATTTTTCTGCTTCAGTTACAACTACATTTTCAGTTGATGAGGGGGCATTTAGTGGCAATATATTTGTTCCTGAATACTTAAGAGGTAAAGGAATAGGTTATGGAATTTTTACAGATGCTTTTAATGAGTTTAAAAAAAGTACTGATATCAATATAATAGAAGCTAATTGGAAAATAGAGGATAAAGATATGATACGAGAAGATAATTTTCATCTATTTAAAAAAAACCTGAAAAATAAGAAAATGACTCCAAATGATGCAGCCAATGCTACTCATACAGGTAGGTGGGCGGATGCACTGGGGTTTGAAGCAAAAGTAAATCCAAAAGAAGCACAAGAAGTAAAAGGTGGAATAAGGAAGCATATTATTGTAGAGTTTGTGAAGAAAAAATAGGATGTGTTAAGGATTTATTTGACTTATAAAATGAAAAAAAAGGTTAACCTCATAATAAAAGGAATACTCATACTCCTATCAATGCATTGTAGTTGGGGTAATATCAACAGTAATTCTGATTGCTGGTTTACAGATTTAAATACTAAGCTAGAGAATGAAGATATTAGTAGTGAGTTTAAAAGTTTTATAATTGAAGAAAAATATAGCTTTAATCTATATGCCATTTTATATTATGCACTTCGGGTAGAAGAACGTACAGATAACATCCTTACCAATATTGATAATTTAAAAATTATTCAAAAACATATAAAACATTATCCTAATAAAAATTCTAAGAATATTGTTAAGGAAATCAAAGGTGAAGAAGGAGGATGGAAAAAATGGAAAAAAGTAAATTTTGAGGATGAATTGTATGGCGATTGGGATGAGATATTGATAAAAGAATTTAAAGATGAAATTAATCATAATAAAAAACTAAAAGATCTCTTTGATGCTGCAGGTCGGGATAAGCGTGTGAAATTAGCATATGCATGGAAACTACTGTATGATTTTCCAGAGTTAAGGTTGAGATCAGATGTTCTTGAATCTCATATAAAAGTAAAAAGAGTCTGGGGGCCATATAAAGATGTAGGGAAAGAACCTATCTTATTGTCCAGCCTTACACCAGCATACAAGGTTCCTATAAAGGGAGGAAAAGATAATATTGAAGAACTCAAAAACATCTTTTTAAAAGATGGATACGATTTATCAGAAGGTACTATAAATGTTATTGAATTACCAGATAAAACTTTATTAGTGATTAGTGGTCATGATCATTTAATGGCTCTAGAACAACTGGGGCAATTAGTAATTCCTATTGAAAAAGTACATTTTAATAAGGTCGATAAATCTTTATATAATCAAATATACTTTTTTCTAGAAGTTTCCAAAAAAATGGGGATTTACACAGGCAATTTTGAGGTTAAAATATCACCATTTGATATCCATAAAATGAATGATAAAATTATTGAGTTTATAACAGAAAAATTTGATAATAGTACTATTGGCCCTTTACAGAAGGTAGCTAACATTATTAGAGAAGAATATATGGAAGCTTTTAAGATAGACTTTTTGAGAGAAAATGAATTTGCCGAAATTATTCTTGAAAATTATAGTTTGGCTTTATCCTGGAAAATTACTGAAATAGCGGGAATTGATAAAGCAATAGGTCTTGATAAAAAAACGTTGGTTTTTATCGATGAATTCATGAAAAAAAATTCAGGAATAACTATAACTCCTGAAGACATTGCAGAACAAATAAAAATTGCAGGTGGATTTGATCAATGGAAAAAACAACAAACTAGAATAAAAATAATTAATGGAAAAGAATATATAGTAGAAGAACATGGAAGTAGGAATTCATTAATTTACAAACGGATTTTATCTGGGAATACCTATAAAAAAAGTATTTCATACGCTGTTATGAATACACAAGGATCACCTGATACTCCTTTTATGGTATGTTATCTTGAAGAGAATACCATGATTACAGATTTTAAAAATATATCTGCAAACCTGCGTAAACATAAAGTAGACCAAAGTGTTTTTGAAGAAGCCTATAAAGAGTTACGTAATGAAGGGGTTATAGAGAAAATACAGTTTTTATGGTCTAAAAAAACAGATCCGGATTACGATCTGTTTAAACAGGCATTGGGCCAACAGTCCACTTTACACGAAGCACTACAAAAAACTAATACCGGAAAATGGGACCCCATTCGAGAATTCCCTTTGGTGCTGCTAAAAAAAATAGACGAAGAAACAATAGTACTTTCTTTTCAAAAACAAGTGTTCAAAGAGGGTTTTTATAATGAGATGTTATACAGGAAACATCATCGAATTTTATTGAATGATGATCTAAACAAAAGCAGTACACTTCGTAGTTATATAGAGGAAGACCCTAGACTTGTATACATCTGGAAAATAATAGCAGATCTTAAAGAGCAAAGTATTAATGCCCGACAAGGAGAAAATAACTCTCTGATAGATGTACAACAATATTATTTAGAAAGCGGTAAAAGTACGAGTGAAATTACCAAAGAAATAGATAAAGCGGGTGGATGGGATAAATTTAGAAAAAGACTAAAAGAACAACTTGAGGAATCAGATGGAGGTATTATAAATGTAAATGGTAAGGTTTATATCCGTAAAATCATTAATGGAAAAAAAGTGGACATACTAGATCAAAATAATGATATACGATTTCTTAGTTATTATCTAGATCAAAACTATGAATCGTCATATGCTACTTTCTATAATCAAGAAGGCAATTTTGAATTTGACATATCAAGGATGAAAGGTAACGATCTTGATTTTTCAATTTTTAAAGATGGGTTAGCTAGATTAAATAAAACCGAAGAGGTTACTAACATTATATCGACGTTGCATAAAAATTATACGCCCAGTACTATAGAAAACACAAATGAATTTATAAAACGCCTAAAAAAGCATAATGAATCTGCAAAAGAAGCTGCTTTTTCTTTGATAATAGGACAGTGGGCAAAAAAACTAGGATATACAGATGTCGAGATTAATCAAAAACATCTTGAGAATTTTTTAAAAGGAGGTGTAGACCTAAAACTTACTTTGAAATTCACAAAAAATAAACAAGGAAATGATGTGTTAAAACAAACCGTAATGGATAGGTTAGAAAACTTTCGTCGTGAGAGTAAAGAATCCATATCAGAGAACAAAATCTGTATCAATCTGGCAGAACAAATAGCCGAAGAGAACAATACGGAAAAACTGGCAAGAATATTTGGATCAGACAAAACTATAGAAGGTAAGGAAATGTGGTTTTCGGGAAAAAAGTATATAACCAAATATTCAAACACTCTGGTAGAATCTGATTTTAATCACCTTAATTTAAAGTTATTGGATAAGAAAGCCCGAAAACCCTATGAAATACATGTAAAAGACGGAGAATTGTATAATCAAGAAATAGGAAGGTTGTCTAGTTATACAGAATCGTATAGTGCACCTCTCATTTTTGTAATGGATGCAAATGGTAAAATTTATGCAGGAAAATATGAAAAGGGTATTTTACATCAGTCTAGTTTTTTACATAGTAAAGATGTGGTAACTGCAGGACAATTTGAGTATGATAATATAGGGGGGATGTTAATCATAAATGTAAAAGGAAAGCATTATGATTGTAGTATAGATTCTTTAAAAGATTTGGTAGAAGAAATTACTTTAAGAGGAGTTGATATATCTAAAATAGTAATAATGAATCCTAGACAATAATCGGGTGTCGAGTATAGCAAGGTACGATTTAGTTGCGATTCTGAAACCAAGGAGAAAAAAGAACATTGTGTATACTGGGATGACAAAAAACAATGAATAAGGAATATAGTACTTAACACAAAAGAATAGTGATAAAGCTCAATGAAAAATAAGCTCATAATGAATTTTAGAGACCATCATCTGTTACACTTGTTTTTAGGAGTGTTACTATGTAATATAGTATACTCACAACAATTACCCGTAGAAGTTACTCCCCAATTGATTCCCCCTTATAATTTTAGATTATCAGACTATGAAGCGATTACTACAGAAAAACTAATAGTAAACCTACACCTTACCGATATTAACACGTTTAATCGGCAGGTTCGTTTAAAATTATTTATAGAGAATAATGCAGGATTATCGATCCAAAGTAGTGATGTGGTACTAGGAGCGCCTCCTATTTTTTTGGATGGTGGAGTATCATTACGATTAAGCAATCTAGATTTACGTCCTTATTTTTCTCTTCAGAATCTAAGAGGGGTTACTCCACAACAATATGATACCCCTTTGCCAGAAGGTTTATACCGTTTCTGTTTTGAAGTATACGATATAAAATCAGGCCAACAACTTTCTCGCAAAAGTTGTGTTGCTGCATATCTGTTACTTAATGATCCTCCTTTTTTAAATCTCCCCAAACGAGACGAACAGGTAGTGATTCGCAACCCACAAAATATCATTTTTCAGTGGACTCCTCGTCATTTTAACGCTACCAATGTAGAGTATGAGTTTGTTTTATCAGAATTATGGGATAACGGTATGAATCCGCAGGCTGCTTTTTTAGCAAGTCGTCCTATTTATCAAACCACTACCTATGCAACGACCTTACTATATGGTCCTGGTGAGACGATGCTACTACCCGATAAGAAGTATGGATGGCGGGTTCGAGCTATTGTAAGTGATGGGATTACTAAAAGTGCAGTTTTTAAAAATGATGGGTATAGTGAGATTTTTCATTTTACTTATGCAGGTGATTGTGTAGATCCGCAATTTATAATGGCCAAAGGAGTAAGCCCTGTTCAGGAAAAAATTACCTGGCAGGGTGTACAACACAAGCAATATATTGTAGAATATCGTAAGAAAGATGTAGAAAATGCGGTATGGTTTGGTAGTGAAAGACCCATTTTAGAAGAAGAAACGACGATTTATAAACTAACCCCTGGTACTACGTATGAGTTTAGAGTAGGAGGGCAATGCCAGGAAAATGGTCCATATACCTATTCACAGATTTATGAATTTACAACCCAGATAGAAGATGGGGAGAACACTTATAATTGTGGGATCACACCAGAGATCAAAATCGAAAACCAGAACCCCTTACCAGATTTAGTATCAGGAGATACGTTTACAGCAGGAGATTTTCCTGTGTTGGTTCATGAGGTATCTGGTAGCAAAGGCAATTTTACTGGGATGGGATGGATTAAAATTCCATATTTAAATGATATTAGTGTAGGCGTAGTTTTTAAAGGAATTGCTATTAATACCGATTATGAGTTAATCAAAGGAATGGTAGAGACTACCTACGATGTAACCTGGAGCAATGTTGATGATATTGGGGATGAGATAGAAGTGATCAAAGAAATAACTTCAGTATTATCAGATAAATTAAATGCCTTGATTGTGATGGTAAAAGAAGAAATAGATCTTGCCATGCAAACAGGGTTAGCTCAAGAGATGATCCAGGGGTGGATTGATGAAATGGACCTGACCGATGAGCAACGAGAAGTGATGGAAACCTTTAAAGCCGATATAAAAGAAAATATCAAAAAAATAAGAGAAGATATAGCTAATGGAGTTTATGACGAAGAAATAAAGGAAAACCTTATCGATACATTCATAGAAGAAGAAGTAGAAATTAAAGAGACCCCTTATTATGTTACAGAAGTAAAAAATAGTACGAATAAGAACAGAAGTTTCTCTCGTGCAGGAGAAGGTGATCCAAAGAGTGCTAAAAAATATAAATTTAATGAGACAGTTTTTTCAGTACGGCAAAGAGAACCCATGCAACTTTCTATAAATACCATTGAAGGTGCAGCTTCTTTCTCTGATCCGGTTTGGTTTATAGATAAAAAAGAAATAGGAGAAGGAAAAATAGTTTCTTTTGATCGGAAAGAATTAAAGAGAAAGGCAAAAATAGTAATTAGAGATAGAAAAAATCCAGAAAATGAATTTCAATTTAGAGTAATAATTTATGAAAAACCCATAGCTACTTTCGAACTAGCGACGAATAAGGATGATTTTAAAGGAGAATTTTTGTTTGATGATGCTAGTAAAAAAATATTGCAAAGAGCAGGAGATTATACAGAAATAGGAAAAGAAATTTTTCATAAAAAGTATGCTTTAGGGAATAAGAAATACCATGCTCCTGTACTGGGCGTCAAAAAAGATCAGACAGTTAGCCTTAAGATCAACCTGTCTGGAGTAAACCAAAAAGATCCTGATTTTGAGATAGAGCTGAGATCGACAAAACCTTCAAAAATAAAAATAAACGGTGATAATATTCATGAGATTACAAGTAATTCTATAGTCGATATTACAGTAAAAGGAATTTTGAAAGAAGATGAATATATAAATGTCTATGATCAAAGTGAAGAACTTATTGGTAAACTCAAAATTGTGTGTAAACCAATGAAAAAAGAAAAATTAAAAGTTGTTTTTATCTCAGATGAGAAAAAACACATTAAAAATATGTCTGAAGATAAAATACTTTCGGCATTGAATACAAAAGGGCATAATCAATTATTTAGAAAGTGGATTTTTGAAGGAAAAGAAACAATCTCGATTAAGAAATTAATAGAGGAATACTTAAAGGTTGATAAGAGAGAAAAAAAGAAAAAGATAAAAGAAGAAATGAAGAGTAATATTGAATATATAGCCAAGGCTTATGGATGGTATAGAAAAGTTGTGTTGGGATCTCAAAAGTACTCAATTTTATTTTTGTCTAATTATTCAAATCATGTAGACAAAACTGGTCGAATAGATGGAGAGAATAGATCAAAAAGGAATATCACTTTAATGTTAAAAGAATCTACAGTAAAGCATATCATACATGAACAGGGCCATCAATTAGGACTACCTCATATATTTTGTTCTGATACAGAAAGTTTTCGAAAAAATTGTAAGGAAATCATAATTAATAAAAACAGGGGAATGCCAAAGTATTCTGCAAAATATAATTTTATGGATTATCAAAAAGAATACGAAGATTCTAAGGATACTCGGAATATGTTTTTTACGTATCAGATGGAGGAAATTAATAGAAGAGATTAACAAAAAACGAAATAATAACACTTCACTTCTAGATATGATAAATAACAGTACAGATGAAGAAGCATATCGTTTTGTTTTCACAAAAAAAGTGGTATTTCTACTATTTGGTATGATGATACGTATCACTTCTATGGCTCAGATAGATGTTTTTTCTTTAGTGAACCATCCTAATCCACCTTTAAAAAAGATACAAAATGCTGTAGAATACAATTTGAAGAATAGTCGCTTTTATGATTTTTATGAAAAAAATGAATACATAAGAATTCCTAAGCCTTATCAATATAATTTTTTTACTGAAGAAGCAAAATTAAGGCTACTAGAATTACTCAAAAATACCTGGACAGAAGAAGAAATTGAGTCACATCTAACCATAAAACTAGCCTATGAATTAGATACATTAAACTCAAGGAACAGTTTTTACAAAAGAGCAAAAAGAATTGCCAAACGGGATAGTATTCCTATAGACAAAGTATGGGGGCAAATGCTTGATAAAAGATCAAAAGCATACAAAAAACTCATCATTAATCAAAAAACTCCTAGAGATATTGCCCTACTGGCGGGATATCTAAAAGATAAACGTTTTATACCGTATTTAAAAACATTGGCAACCGATACAGCGTATTATTATAATTATGAAGCTCAACTAGCTTTGGCTCATTATACTATTGAACCTTATCATATAGAGATGGTCAAAAAAAATTCGTATTCAGAAAATCTGAATTTTAATAGCTTCAGAAATAGATTAGAAAATCTGGCATATATCTGTACTAAAGAGTCTTTACAACACTATTATAAGTTTTGCAGGAGTAGCGATAAAGTATATAATTCTCATGGAAATGGATATGATTATATGGCAGAAACAGCCATTATAGGGCTTTCTTTTCTATTAAAAAATAAGGAAATGTATAAAGAGATAGAAAATATTAAAATGAAGTATATGAAATCAGGAATATATGATGAGAATTACCTAAAAGAAATACAGGCTGTTGCCAATAGATATTTTTCTAGTAAGGATATGAATGCTATGGATTGTGAATCCATAAAATTAGAGATTTGGTAATGCTACATAAAATGATTTCTCTGGAAAGCAAAATAAAGTACATTTTTTTAACTGGGTTACTCTCTGTTAAGGCCTTATGTTAAACTTCGTTGATTATAAAAGGGTTATGAGAGTGGGTAAGTCAAAATTGGTTTTGTATAATTTTAGTCATAGAAAGCGTTCATGGGGTTTATTAGCTTTTTTGGTATTCCCTTTTTTATCTATTGCACAAACACTGGATTATGAAACAATTACTCAGAGTAAGCCTTTAAAAGTAAGTGGTCAGGTTTCTGCCAGTGGCGTGTATTACAGTTCTAATCAAAATGCTAACCGAGACCCCTTTACTTATTTTTTGCAAGGAGCCCTTAATATTAATATATATAGTTTTTCTATTCCGATTTCGTATAGTTTTTCGAATCAGGGAGAGAATTTAGGCTATCAATTACCCTTTGATTTTAATCGTATTAGTTTGCATCCCAAATATAAATGGGTTACGGGCCATATCGGTAATATAAGTATGACCTTTTCTCCTTATACCTTAAGTGGTCATCAGTTTACAGGTGGTGGTATAGATCTTACTCCACCGGGAGCCTTTAAAATCAGTGCTATGAGTGGCCGTTTACTAAAGGCTGTAGAGGATAATGCAGATGCCAGAACGGTTCCTTCGTATAACCGTATGGGGTATGGGTTAAAAACAAGTTTAGAGAAGGAGCGATATAAGATCGGTGTTATAGGTTTTTATGCCAAAGATGATCCAACTTCTATCGATTCTATTCCCGAAGCCAAAGGCGTATTACCGCAGGAGAATCTGGTGGTAAGTATAGAAGGAGAAGTTAAATTAGGTAAAAGTTTTAGTCTTCAGGCCGAATATGCATCTACAGCGATTACCAAAGATACCCGAGCCGAGGAGGTTGATAATTCGGAAATATCTCCGATTGCTACTATTTTTAATAACCGTGCATCTACAGAATATTATACTGCAATAAAAACCCGTTTGGGTTATGGTGTAGGACGAGTAAATCTTGGTTTGGGCTACGAACGTATTGATCCGGGATATGAAACTCTGGGGGCCTATTATTTTAATAACGATTTCGAAAACATAACTTTAGATGCTTCTAATACGTTTTTTAAAGATAGGTTAAGTTTAGCTCTTAATATAGGATATCAAAGAGATGATCTGGATAATTTGAAGGCCAATAACACCAATCGTACGGTTGGATCATTAAATGCCACCCTTTCTGTATCCGACCGGCTGAATATTTCTGGTATGTATTCTAACTTTAGTACGTTTACTAATATCAAGCCCAATCAGTTTGATGAGATTAATGATGCCGATCTTTTGGATGAACAGATAGAAGAGTTAGATTACAAGCAATTATCGCAAACGGCTACTTTAACGATCAACTATGTGCTTTCAGGAAAAAAGACCTCTCGCCAGAATCTCACGATGAATTATGCACTTAATGATGTTTCAAATGAACAGGGAGGAGTGGTAAGACTTGGTGATGCTTCTACATTTCATAATATGAATTTGGGTCATACGATAGATTTTTCAGAAAGGAACCTAAATATAAGTACATCGGTTAATGGGACTTATAATACCATTGGTAGAGAAGAAGCAACGACTTGGGGGCCAACAATAAGTGTCGGTAAGCGATATTTTAAAAAAACACTCAACACCCGACTATCAGCAGGATATAATAGTTCTACTAGTACTACATCTACTACCAGTGTTACCAATCTACGAGGGGCGGTGACATATACCTTAAAGGAGAGACATAATTTTAACCTCAATGCCGTACAGTTATTTAGAAGTGGTGGCAATAATGGACAATTAAGTGAATTTACGGCTACTTTTAGTTATAATTATGCGTTTGGACTAAAGAAGCCTAAAATCAATTTCAATAAAAAGCCGAAGAAACCCAAAAAGGCAAAAGAAGTTAATGACTCTATCAAAATTCAGTATAGAAAATATCGCTATGAAGGACTCCCAACAGATATCACTCCAGAGTTATTAGCACTACCAGAGAAAGAAGGTTTTGCCCATCTTATTAAAGATAAACGAGGAAGATTAAGTGATCTTGGAAAACAACTTGTAGAAACCGAACAAAAAGATAAAAGAGTATACAAGGAGGTTGCCTTAAGTTATCTTAAAGCAATGAATCTTTATTTTGACTTTGCAGCGTTTTATAATGAAAAAATATATGAATCCTATTTAAAACTGGTTCGTGAAGCACAGGATATTGATCGCCAAATCAGGGACGAGTTTACTTTGTTAAGCGCAAGAATCAATAGTGCCGAGGAAAAAAACCAGGAAGACCTGGATAGACAGAAAGTATTAGAGAAGCGATATGAATCCCATACCGAACTGTTGCAGTCCTTATTACAGTGGAATTTAAAACCAGAAGATATCGAATATCCAGAAGGAGATATTAAAGCACTAAAAAGAGGGAATGCCTCAAAAGTGTTCTCTATGTATCAGAATGAGAAACCAGAAAGAGATATCGTAAAGTTTATCGAAATACGATTGGCAGATGTATTTCATAAACTATTAAAAGAAGGAAATTAATATATACCACTATTTAGGTTTTATTTTATGATTTAAAGAAAGAATTCTGTAAAAAGTACAGAAACAACCGTGATCTCTATATAAATACATAAACTACCTATCTCTAATTTTGAATATTGATACTGATAATACAGTAAAAATCAAATTATGAGTAAAAAGTATATTGCAGAAATTAATATTGCCAAAATGAAGGCCCCGCTGGATTCTCCTTTATTAAAAGAATTCGTAGATTTTCTAGAACCGATTAATAAACTAGCCGATGAAAGCTCAGGATTTGTGTGGAGATTAAAAGATGATGATGGTAGTTCTGCTGCAAATATAGAATCTCCTTTAGAAGATGATATGATGCTTATTAATATGTCTGTTTGGAAAGATCTTACATCTCTTAAAAATTTTGCTTATGATACTGTACATAGCTATTTTGTGAGGGATGGTAGAAAATGGTTTGAAAGAATGAAAAGTCCACATGTGGTATTATGGTGGGTAGATCACGATCATATACCAACAACAGAAGAAGCCATTTCTAAATTGAAACATATAGAAAAATATGGACCAACTTCTGAAGCTTTTAATTTTAAAAAGATTTTTAATAGTTTAGGTGAAGAAATTTAAATTTATGATTTTATGTTTATATTGATGAGAGAATAAAGCAATGAATCAAAATATATGAGGCCTGTAAAATCAGTAGAAAAGATACCAAATTACCATTTGTATGGTAATACGATAGAAGGAGAAGTTGCCTCTTTTTTTAATATGAGACGCTTAGAAGAATTATCTGATGGCCTTAATAATGTAGTGCATCATCCTCATCGACATTTTAATCTCTTTCAAATCATATGGGTAACCCATGGCCGTGGAAACATTATGATAGACGAAAAAATGTATGAAATGGAGAAGGGGACACTATTTTATATTCACCCAGGGGTAGTTCATGCCTGTGAAAATTCTAACGATTTTAAAGGATTTGTATTACATTTCTCCCCAGATGTTTTGTTATCACAAATAGGAGCCAACACCAGTTTTGAAATTATAAATACAACCATACATAATACATTTTTAGGAGTACGAATTAATGAAGAAGAAAAAGCAATTAACAATAGTATTACAGAGCTATGGAAAGAATTTACTAATGACTATGTAGAGAAAGATCAAATTATTAAAAATAATCTTAATGTTTTGATGATCTATATCCAGCGACAAATGCATAATGATCAGGGGTTTGGAGATGGGACATCTAGTAATATGATTGTGAAATCTTTTAGAGCGTTAATAGAACAAGAGTATAAAAAAGAAAGAAGTGTTAGCTATTATGCTTCGTTACTACATATTACACCGACTTATCTAAACGATACAGTAAAAAAATCAACAGGGAAAACAGCAGGAACACTAATTAGAGAACGTGTCATTTTAGAGGCCAAACGACTTTTGATTTTTAGTAAACTAAGTATATCTGAGATTGCTTTTAAGTTACACTTTGAAGATTCGGCTTATTTCTGGAAGTTTTTTAAGAAATATGTATCAATTTCTCCAAAATCATTTAGAGAACAACATAAATGATTAATAGTATGTGTTTTCTGAAATAAGCAAAAAGAAATTAATTACTGTATATGCCATCAACTAATCATCATTACCGTAACCTGAAAGATTTCACCGATAACCCCGAACAAAGCTAGTATCAAACCGAATGCACCCAAAGCTCTACCATGAGCATATCGATCTAAGTAATTTAAAATACTGGCAATAATTTTTAAAATAATTAATAGAATTGTTATCACTATAAAAGAGCTAAACATTAAAATACCTATACTCGAAAATATGATACCAAGCCATCCAACAAACCAAGCGAAATAGTCAAAGTAATTAAAAAAATGATCTTTAGGGCGTTCATATAGGATAGGGACATATTTCCAGCAAACCCAAAAACAGCCTAATAATGCTACAGCGATAGAAAGATGCATCAAAACAGCAAGAGGTAACGATGTGCCATCTTTGGGGCTACGCTTTTTAATGATATTGAATAACCAATCAATTAAAATATCGATCCCTTTCTCAATACGATCTGCTAGAGATGGCTTACGCACTTCAATAAATGCCAGAGCAAACCCGATCAACTCTAATGGAAGGCTTATGATCTGAACAAGATCTGCATTATGATCGGTAAATATCCCCACAATATAAAAATACATTTTCTGAATTAAATAAAAAAGGTTGTCTTATATAAGACAACCTTTTTTATTGTAGCGAGAGGGGGGCTCTCAATGTTATTTTATACTTTTAATCAATGTTGATTATCAATGATTTACATCTGTGATTTATACTTAATATCTTATAATACTGCAAGAATTTAACACGCTTCAAACGCTGTTAATCCTTGCTTTTATTAGGTTTCTGCAATTTTTCTTTTTCTTCCTGGGTAAATGTGGCGTCCAAAAGGTTATTAATTTCCTTAGAATTATCATCTTCAGGTTGTTGCGGTTTTCCCGTAATTTTATCCATTTGTATATAATTTGTACAGGGTTAGTGTGCGACTTGTACACAAATATAAGCAATTAGCCCTTATAAACCAGTCATATAAAACTATGATGTGCATTTCATCGATTTACGGTTTTCCCGTAACAATATTTTAAAAATTAGTATATAACTTGCACTGTCTTAATGTAATAAAGTGACATTCTACCCTGCGTCATCAATTATTTACTAGCGAATGACTACCATTGGCTAAATAGGTTTGTATTGTACATTTATTAGTACAGTGCCTACGTATCTTTGTATTATAACCAATAATCAAAGTATATGAGGTATTTATTAATGATATGTGTAGTAGGTCTGTTTGCTGTTAGTTGTTCTGACGAAACACTTAAAGAAAATGAGAATCTACGGCAAATTGAGAAAGATGAATATGAAATCCCCCCTAACGGGATTGAAAAAGACGAATACGAAATCCCAGACAACGGGTAATCGATATAAAAGGTTTATACAAGGGGCATTGATTAGTATCATACTGATTAGTACCCCTTTTTTGTTTTATTTATATAGACTAGCACCAAAAGCAGATACTTGGGATTTAGGTTTTATGATACTCGATAATGGAGGATTCTCTACAGTCAAAGTTTTTGTTCATGCACTTATGACCAAACTAATGTTTTTAATCTTTACAACCATATGGTTTTTTACTTCAAAACATTGGTGGCGATTCTCGATATTAATACCGTTTGGATTATTCTTTTTCCAAACCACTGGTGTTATTAATCAAAATATTAAGTATACAGAAGATTTTAATTTTTGGAGTGTAGTACCTATGCTATTACCAATATTGATAGGGATGATATTGGTATCTATTAAATTAAACAAGGAATCAAGACTTCTGGATATAAGGGAACAAATCTCTATAGAAATGGAGGAGATTAAACAAAAACGGCGAGCCTCATGAGTAAAGTAACTTCAAACATTTTACAGCGTATGTATCAACTTACGCATAATAAACATTTATACACTCCAGAGCAATTATATAAAGAATGGGAAGATCTGCAGGCAGAAGTAGATGATATCCTTTTTGGGGATTCTGTTGTGGCACTTAGTGATAAAGAAAAATTACAATTACAGAAATTATTAAAGGAGATTAGTTTTGTTTAGTTTTTGAGGTTTAAAAATCATTATCATGTATTGATGGATTACTATCATGCATTGGACTGTAATTACCATAAGTTTCACTTATTTCAGTAATGATGTCCTGAAATAACTTTTGTTCTTTCTCTAGGTCTTGTGTTATACTCTCCAACCTAGCTATATAACTGTTTGCTGCGTTTCTATATTCCGATCGTTTTGTAGAATTTGGGTGATCCTTAGATAGTTTTAAATTCTCCTCGTATAAAAACTGATAGGAATTTAACAATGCTTGTTTGGCAGTCAAACTAGTCTGGAGGTTTAACCACTTTTCAGATTTTACTTGTGCCTTAGAAGATCTAATAAGTTCATTTCGTTGTAATTCAAGCTCTTTTCTTTGTAATAACGAGGTAACTATTAAAAAAGCAAATGCTAGTGCAGAAAAAATTGCATTTGCCCCACCAAAACTATCCCCAAATTCCGCTGCTGTTGGAGGGATATCATGCCAATATCTATTTATTTGCCAGTACCCTATAAATATTATTAAAACCAAAACAATTGAACAGGCAAACCACAGCCACACTTTTGTTTTCTCCTGATCTGTTTCCTCCTGATCTGTTTTCTCCTGAGTATTCATTTTTACTTCAAACCTTTATACTTATTCTTCCTCACGTAATCGATGAACCATAATCCGAATAACCAGATGGGGATAAATATCAGATACCACCACTCAAAACTTATATTTTCTAATGGTCCAGGTCTGGTTATTTTTGTAGGGTCTACTATTAAGAGTAATATTTTCATATCCATCGATTTCTTACTAATCACTTTTGTTTTGCCTGTTCTTTCTCCATCGCCTTTTTGGCTTCTAGTTTTTGAGCCTCAGAGAATTCTTTTACCATCATTAGGGTTTTAAGATCTTCTATAGTAACACCTCGTAATTTGGCTTCTATCTTTTCTTCAATAAGTTCATCAATGGTTTTAGGTTTCGCGAATTCTTCGCGTATCATATTGCCTTTGCCAGTAACAACCCAATCCGCATTAAGTTCTTCGTATATTGATACAATTGTATGTAAAACGTCTACACCTATAGACGCTTTGTTCTTAATCTGCTTTCCAGTATAACCACCAGATTTACCTATGCTTATATCAAAAGCGTTAAGGCTTAGCCCTTTATAATTAATGTATTCTTCGATTCTATCTATTGGTTTTTTCATATTTACGTATAATTGTATGTAAATAATTTGGTTTTATGTATAATTGTACGTACTATTGTATGAGATTAGTACACAATTAGTAAACGATTAGTAAAACAAATGTACACATATACACTCGTTTTGCCAATAAACTCATAGTTAAGTATGATAACTACAGAACAAAAAACGGAGATTATTAATACACTGGGCAAAAACCATTTATCAAAGATTCTTTCCTTTCTATCAGAGAACAATATGGAGAAAGAAGAAGGAGTGCCATATTCCAGAAGTTACATTTATAAGATTCTATCAGGAGAAAGAGAACACTCACATATCGAGTCTTTGATTTTTAAGCTTGCTTACGATACGTATTACCAAAATTTAGAAGAGAAAAAATACCGCGAAGATTTTCTAAAACTCACTAGAAAAAATGTTGCGTGATGCAAAAATTTTGGATCAATAACAGGATGGCGATACAATTTTTTATCGTGATAGTATTAAACATATTCGTGTTGTGTTATTACCTCTTTTTGTTATTCGCTTCGTCATCCATTGATCCTAATGATATAGAAATTAAAAACCCGTAGCGGTCACTACGGGTTAACACAATAATTAATCATTTAATCTACTAATTATTATGAATACCAAAGTTAAGAATACCCCAGCAGAAACCCTAATCGGGCAACTGATTTCTAATGATAATTCTATAGAATTTTTCGGGATCAAAAGAACACAAGAAGTTCGTTTTTTACGCAACGGTCATGTTTACAAATTTGATCAACTGGATCCAGGGCATTATACATTACTTCACAATGCATATATGAAAGATAAGTTTGCCATACATTTTATTCGCAAACAAGCCCGTGACAGTATCAAAAAACAAGTAGAGTTATATACATACTTTACATACGGTGCCTTGGATCATACTCCAGATATTATTGATAACATTTTACAACCTGCAGAGAATTTTAGACACCAGAAAGAATGTATCTCTCTAAAATTTGATAGTAAAAAAATTACTATCGATAATAAACCTATCACTGCACGTGAGCTACAAATCATAGATTTAGTAGCGCAAGACTACCCCGATAAACTTATCGCTGATCATTTAGGAATTGGCATACCTACCCTAAACACTCACAAAGCAAAGCTTTTCAGAAAAATTAATGTGCAATCCAAAGTCGGCCTGATCAAAAAGGCAATGGACGAAAATATACCAATGATATGAGTAATAGATCAAATAGAAGTGAAAATCGTCCAGAGTTTATAAAGTTAAATGAAGATACATATGTAATGTTTATAGATGATGCTATTAATTTTTTTGATATGGAAACATTATTCAAAACATCCTCGAAAATATGAGATCTACTAAGCAAATCCAATCAGAAATCAACAGAGCCAAAGGACAGATAAAAGCTTTTCAAAAAGATCATTTTACAGATGCTGATCGAGCAGTACTGATACCGAAATACAAGGAAACTTTAAAAAAATTAGAAGATGAACTCACAGAAGCAATTAAGCAAATCGAAGTCAATGATCCAACACAGGTTGGAGAATCTAAAAAAGCAGGAACACCTTCAGGAATATCTAAAAAAGACAGCTGCTCTACAACGTAAGATCTATGAAATGCTAGAGGAATGTGTAGAGAAAATTGAGGTTAAACCAAAGCTAACGGTTAAATCATATTACGATCAATATTTAAAAAATCAAGAGTAATGGAGCTATTTATTTTTTACATATCAGGAGTAATTGCGTCAATGATCGCCACCTATTTTGAAGTGAGTTTCACTAAAAAAAGCTTGCTTTTACAAGATGAACTACCAGAAGAAACGTATCTGGATAGTAAATCATTCCTAAAAATATATTGGCCCTGCTGTGGTAGTTGGCCATGGTTAATACCGGCTATCTACGCAGCACAATTTGCACTTGATGACTTAAACAAAACAAAAGAGAAACTATCAAACAGAGGATTATGAAAAAGATCATACACTTTATAAAGGACGTACAAGAAGGACTACAATTGTTGAGAAAAAAAAGAGAAGAGGATATCGAGATGAAGGCTTTAATAGGCAGGGCAAAAGCCAAATTATTTTCATCTGTTTATCAAATGCGATTAAAAGAAGCAATTGATAAAGAGGACTACAGGACTGCTGCCAAGATTAAATTAGAAATCGAAAAATATAAACACGAATCATGAAGCTCATTGATATCATAAAAAACCAACTCGAATCCGAGGGACATACGGTAAAGAAAAATAAGATTGGTACCGAACGAATATTACTCACAATATCCAGCAGATCATTACTACAGGCAGATATACAAAACATGATGTTGTTCTTCAATAAAGAAGGGCAAAAGATAAAAGAAGTTTCTGCAGTAGTATCACAACAAGAATAACAACACACACGATTACCAACAATGCCATACATAAACGACGACAAAAAGAAAGAAATTCTCGATAAATCTACTTTAGAGAATACACTTAATGCTTATCATCCTGCGCCAAAAAAGAAAGGTGCTCAACTTGCATATGATTGCCCAGTTTGTAAAAAACAGGAAAAATTACAGTATAGTAAGTCTAAGGATATTGTATCATGTTTTCCTTGTGGTATTAGGGTTAAGTTTCCAGTAGATTATTTAATGCAGTTTCATGGACTTAGCTACCCAGAGTCGTTAGAAGAACTAGCAAGAATAGAGAGTATATCACTAGAAGCAGAGAAACCAAAATCCAAACCAAAAGGGGTAAGAAGCAAAAAAGCGATGGAAGAAGGTGATCATTCCTTTTGTGCCAATAAACTTCACGGTAGCGGTTTAACCACAGATGATGTAAAGGCGAATGTTTATGTAGATGGTGAAACCACAAAAGAAATCCCAACCTTCAGAAGTGGTACCAAGGATGAACGTTGGGAGATTATAACAGGCGATGATATCATTATTAGTTATTATGATCTTGAAGGTAAGCCGATGTATTATTATCGTAAAGATAAAAGTGGCCAGTCTACAGGTAGTCGTTTACTTTTCCGCAGAATTCGTTTTCAATATCCAGAGCTTCATAAAGATAAAAATGGTCGCCCGATTAAATATATGTCACCTTATGGGAGTGATAGTAAAATATATATTCCACAGGCTATTCGTAACAAGTACAAACGAGGAGCGATTATCAAAACCTTATACATTCAGGAAGGTGAATTAAAAGCTGAAAAAGCTACCAAGCATAAAATGATGAGTGTAGGAGTTATGGGAATTCATAACATTGCCTATAACAAAAAATTACCTCTAGAATTCGAACTCATTATTAAAAAATGTAAGGTAGAGAACGTTGTCTTTGTGTTGGATGAAGATTGGGACCGCTTGAGTAGAAAGATCGATAGCAGTAATGCTGCAGATATGAGGCCAAAGAATTTCTACAAGGCGGTTCTCAATTTTCGTAACCACTTTTATGCTTTTACCAACAGCGATATTCACCTCAATATATATTTTGCACATATCAATACCAACGAAGAAGGTGATAAGGGTATAGACGATTTGCTTACTAATTCACTTCGAGGTAAGGAAAATTCGCTGGTAGATATTTGTAATAAAAACATGCTAGATCCATCAGAGGATCATAAGTGGATCACGTTTAGAGATATTACTACGGAGAGTCATTACAAATTACTTGATTATTGGGGACTCCAAAACAAAGATAGTTTTGTAGAAAAGTACTTTGACCAATTAGAGCAGTTACCAGAATTTAAATTTGGTAAGGTAAAATATAGGATAGTAAACAAAGAGATAGAACTAGCACAACCACTACTAGATCATGAGCAGTACTGGAACGAAGAAAAAGCAAAAAATAAAACTAATTATTCTTTCAATTACAAAAGGTGCTATGTATTTCTACAAAATAGAGGCTTTTCAAGATATGAAGTAGCACCACGAAAATGGATATGGATTCATAAAGAGGATAATATTGTTCGCGAAGTTGATAATTACCAAATCAAGGATTACATATTAGACTTTACCAAACAGGCCATTAATAATGAAGCGGTAGAGAATATGCTGTATTCTGGTGGTAATCGATATCTGGGTCCTGATAGTATGGGGAATTTAGAATTCTCTTATCTCAATCTGCATTTACCAGGAAAAGGTATCCAATATCTGTATTTTAAGAATTGTTATTGGAAAGTGACAGATGAAGGTTTTGAGCAAACCCCACTAAAAGAAATTCAGGGTGATGTATGGAAGGATAAATTAAGAGATTTTGAGCCTACCAAATTACCATTACTCCTTAAAGAAGTGCACAAAATTACCGCAGAGGATGCAAAAGATAATGATAGGTTAAAGCAATACATCGGAGAGTATACCATAGAATTTACTGAAGATGGTGATCGATGTCATATGCTTCAATTTATTATGAACACTTGTCGATTTACCCGTAAACCAATCAAGGATTATGATTTAGACGAATGGTTTCATACCTCCCGACATTTTCTAGCAAAATTAACGGCAATTGGGTATATGTTGCATCGCTATCGAAATGCTAAGATTCTTAAAGCAGTTGTAGGCATGGATGCAAAAATGAGTGAGGTAGGAGCATCTAACGGCCGTAGTGGTAAGTCGATCATAGGGATGTTATTAGAACATCTTATTCCTACAGTAACCATACCTGGGAAAAAACGAGATTTACTGGAGGACCGATTTATTTTTGAAGAAGTAGATGAACGAACGGAATGTGTGTTTATAGATGATGTTCGAATGAACTTCGATATAGAAGCTTTATTTCCATCTATCACCGGAAAATTCACGGTAGAGAAAAAAGGTCTGGGTAAACAAACCTTACCGGCACATTTACCTCAAAAGTTTTATATCACAACTAATCATGCTTTAAAAGGGGAAGGAGGGTCATTTAGAAGTAGACAAATATTATTGGGCTTTAGTGATTGGTATAATGAAAAGTATGAACCGGTAGATGATTTTGGAGTTTTGTTCTTTGATGAATGGGATACGGATCAACATAACCTTTGCTACAACATGGCTGCCTTATGTCTCCACTTATATTTTAAGCATGGGATTATCGAAGCTCCACAAGACGAGCTTAATCAACGTAAAATACGGCAGGATCTAGGAGAAAGTTTTATCGATTGGGCAAACTCTTATTTCTCTAATCCCAATAATGTAAACACCAGAGTATTAAAATTTGATATGTATAGAGTGGATCAGGGATCCCCTTCACACCGTACCCATGGGAATGGTTTTGGTAATGTGTATCCAACTGAAACCAAGTGGACTAACATGACCAAATTCAAAGAGAAACTAAGAAAATATGCAAGTTTTAAAGGTTGGGATTATAATCCAAGTACAAACGGAAAGGATATAAAGTCTAGTGGTAAAGAATATATAGAAATACATGTGCCTACCGAGCTATACATAAAGCTTGAGGACGAAGCCAGAAGGCAGGCAGAAGAAGATAATCCATTTGATGAAGATAATGAAACCGTGGAATAAAATACTAGCGCATTTTGGTATCACAGTCACAACAATTGTTGATGATCATGGGGTAGAGAATCTTTTTTCTATCGATCCAAAAGCAATAGTGATTCCTAAAGGAGCACATGTTTTTGATAAAGAAAAGGATCCTGTAATCACTAGTGAAAATAAGAAACGAGAGCTAACAAAGCTCAAAATTAAAATAGCGAATAAAATAATCAGAAAAGTATTTCAATAATGAAAACGGAACATGAAAACTTCAAGAACGATTTTCAAACCCCAATTAATGTGGCTAGATATATGGTTTCTTTAATCCCAAATGAATCTAGAACAGTATTAGAACCAACTCCAGGATTAGGAACGCTGGTTAAGTTGTTAAAAGAATACAATGTAACCGCCCCAGAAGATTATTTTTTATTAGAAAAACAAAGATGGGATACTATCATCATGAATCCACCATTTGCATTGAAATATACCAACATTGAAAATGCTCCTTTAGAAAGAATTAATAAAGGAATGAAAATGGGATATCAGATCTTATTTGAATGTATGCAAATGACAGATAATGTTATAGCCCTAATGCCCTGGTTTACGATTTCTGATTCTGATATCAGATTAAAATCTTTAAAAAAATATGGATTAAAATCACTAACAGCTTTACCAAGAAAAACGTTTCAATACGCAAGAGTTCAAACAGTAATTATAGAATTGGTTAGAGGTTATAAAAAGGATACTTCCTTTAAAGTTTTTGATCTTCTAAATAGTGGATTAGAATATACAGAACCGGAATTATTCAGCAATCACTAAATACCTCCAACATGAAAATGAAAACTATTAAAAACCCAGATAGAGTAAATAGACTCTACCAAAAAGGAACAAAGGATTGGGAGCATCAATTCAACATGCTACTACCGGATGGTAAAACCTGCAGTGATTGTATTCACGCCAATCGATGTCTTACACTGTTTGGTCAGGAGATAAGGAATACAACATGCCAATTTCATCCTAACAGATATACCGAAAAACCATAAAAACAAAATATCAACCCTTAAAACCTAAACGATGAAAAAACCAATACATCAAATTGAAATCATGGAGAAAACCTTTACAAGACAAGAACTAATCAACGCTCAGGTTAAACTCAATAAAGAGTTTCTGTACAATCCAGAAAGTTTTACAGAAATAACACAAGACGTTGAATGTGCCGAAATGCAAATAGATGATTTAATAACTCGAGTAAAATAGAATAATAAAAATGAGCGGAATCAATTACGAAATACAAAATAGAAAACTAGCAACCTTCAAACACACCTTCGATTATAATTTTTGTAAGCGTAAATACAATGAATATGCTCTAATGGATTTAGAGAAATTCAAAGAATGTTTACTAGAAAAAGAATCGTTAGGCGAGATCGGTCATTTATGCTGCTTTGTGTTATGGGTGAAAAACAAAGAACAGCATGAGTATCAGGATTCTCTAGGAGACTATGGAATCATTCACTTGCTTTTTCACTGTGCAGAAAGTATCGATCAGGTGGAGTTGCACGCAGAGTATATACATAGATTATTTAAAGAAGATATAAAACTAAGCTAATCATGAAAACAAAACACTTAATCATAACAATCATTTTAGGTCTAATAGTAGGAGGTTCCACCTTTCTAATTATTGAATCGCGTAGACCAAAACCATTAATTATTATCAATACTGAAAATTTAGGATTCTGTCCAACAGATAGGGGAGAACTCGAAAAAATCAAATACGATTACGATAACGGTAAAAGCGAAATAAAATACATGCTTTACCGAGGTTCTTCAGATTACGAATATATAAGCAAGGAGGAAGCTTTAAAACTATGCGATCCAGATTTGCATTATGTTAAGGATACACTTAATAATTGGCGTATTGATGATGAAGATTATGATTAATAAAACAACTTAAATGAGAAACGATGTCAGATACGTATATCAACAAACAGGAAAGAAAATCAATTGTCATGGCAATCGATTTTATAAAACAAGAGAGAAGTAAAGCCAAGGCTCTACAAGATACATATAAGCATATACACTTATGCGAAATAGAATCAGGATTAAAGTCACTAGCAAAAAAGAAAAATACTAAACAGATATGAATCAGGTAAAAGAGTTTTTAGAATATATTTTTAATGCAATTAAGATATGGATTATCATACAGCCGTGGGAAACGGGATTACGAGTTAGGTTTGGTAAACACATTAAAAAACTAGAGAAAGGAATATATTTTAGAATACCATATTTTGATAGCGTTTACAAGCAAGAAAAGCGTTTACGAGTATGTTCTTTACCAATGCAAACATTAACTACTAGAGACAATAAAACAATTACTCTAAATGGCGCAATTGGATATAAAATAACCGATATCGAAAATCTATACGGTACGTTGTATCATCCGCAGACTACAATTTCTAATTTATGTATGAGCTATTTAAATGAGCATGTTATCAGGTTAAGTGCGGAATCATTGGACTTAGAAATAATGGAGAATTATGTAATCGAAAAATTGAAAGAAAAAAAGTATGGGTTATGCTTTCAGTATTTTAAAATCACCAATTATGCCTTAGTAAATACTTATAGATTGATTCAAGATCAAAGCTGGATTAATGAGGATATAGGAGTAGATATAAAATCTTAAATAAAACACTTAATAATTAGAACTATGAAAGAAAAAAGTAATAGTAAGAAATGTAGCCTGTGGAAAACCACATGGTAGTACAATCATGATATAATACTTTTGGATGATGCTAAAGTGGTTAAAAAAAATATATGAATTTCAAAGGTATAAGTACATGACGAGAAAGCACAACTTATGCATATGCAACCCTAAGAAATTACTTACTCCTGATAGTAAACATTGCCTCAATTGCGGACGTAAAATATAGATTCCCCAATCATTGATTTTATGTATTTAAAATTGGACAGGAAACCCTTTGGTGTAGCTAACCGGAGGGTTTTTGTTTTACTGTAAAGACGGATAAAGATTAAGAAAAAAGTTGTTTCTAGAGTTAATCCTATCTAACTTTAGATAATAAATTTATAAAAATATGAAATACATATTACTGCAATCGAGTAAGTTAAATCTATTAGAAGATAAAGTTAAATATGAACTAAAGAACGGAGGATCTGTATTAGGAGAGATCCAGTCATATAATACAGATAATTGTTTAATGTATTCACAATTAATCAAAAAATAATTAGAATAAAATGATGAGAATACCTTTAGAATATGAAATTTTGGATAGAATTTTAGAAAAATTGTATAGTTCAAAAAATATAACAGAATCAGACATTGTTCTACCTGAAAAATTACTTAACCAAAAGCTATTGAAGAAAATGGTAAAAAAGTTTATTACGAATCATTCAAAAACCGAAAATAAATTAGTGGAATCTAAATTAGAATATATCTTAAGAGCTGCTTTTACATTTTTACATGAAGAAAAATTAATCGTTTATAAGCAGCATGGGAGTAACTCTGCAGGAAAAATAAGATATGCAGGCATTGTAAAATTAATGGATGGAGGTTTTGTTGGAGAATATAAACGTAACACTATAAATAAACGCCTACAGAGAATGTTTTGGATATTTTCTACACTTTCTTTTTTATTGGCTTTAATCTCTATCCTAATTTCTTTAAAACAAAAGATTTGATAATAGTATCTTATAAATTATATATTGAAATAGTAAAATTTTTTACATCATCCAAAAAATTTTGTACATTTGTCGTATTATTTAAAATAATATTAAAGAAAACCGTCCAGTGCTAATGGACGGCTATCAAAATGAAAAACGGTACTATTATTCGCCTTTTTCAATACAAACGAAATTAATCGCTCTTTAATACTACCAGTATTAGTAACATTAGAAATAGTTCTAACTCCATTTCTGATATGTAAGGGAGATTAACAATTATAAAAAAACTAGAAATGGTACTTCTAGTTTTTTTTATGCCCCCAATTTAGCAAAGCTATAATTGTATTAAGGAATTATTCCTTAAATGCATAAAACTAGACCAAAGATAAATAAATTCACTCTTGATAATTTAAATAGTTATTCAGAATTATTAACTAAAATTATTAAAGTTATTGACTATATATATAAATTTTAGGAGTATTTGGTTGTCCAGTTTATGAGATTATTTGAAGTAATTTTCATTATTTATTTCTGAAGCTTTTCTAATATAATATATAAGCCTCCATTTTCCAAATTTTTACATATATAGCCATTTTATGCAAATTGAGGTTTATTTATAGATTTTTTACTAATAGATCTAATATTATTTCTGTTATGTTTTTGTATCATTTTCTGTTGTAAATTGCATAAAATTAAATAATATTATTATGCACAAGATTGGATATATAAATAGTAAGTATCAAATTATATTGAAAGATGTAGCACAGGGATTTTATACAGATACTGATGATCAGACTATTGTTAAGGGGTGGCTAGAAGATGATAGAATCAATATAGAAATGACCAATAGATATAATAACTTTCCATATAAAATTAGTAATCTAGATAAAAGCGAATATGTTTATGCAAATAAAGTAGATATGTCTAAAGGATATTAATTTAAAAATCATCGATAATATAACCAAAGACGATACCGTACAACTAGAAATCGATAGCCCAAAGATGACTGTCCTTGGGGTTGATACAAATGGTTATGCCTTTTGCTCTTGGACAAATATACGTGGTGATGAAATGCGTGGATCTTTCCCAATACACTCCTTAAAAAAAATATCGTAAATTAGGAATTGGGAAAACTATAACTACTAAATATATGTGTTACCATGCTGCACAAGAAAGAAACGTCCGTCTACTGGAGAAAAGGTACAGAGTAAAAAGAACAGAATTATTCGATATTAGAGATAACGATTTTAGTGCTTACCATTTTAACGGCTATGCTCATCCAGATATGTTATTCATTCCGCAGGAGAGCAAAGAAGAGTTGATACCAGGACTTTGGGGAATCATGCCACACACACAACATGGAGCGTATCAAAACGATTACTATAAAAAAATTGCTCCTAAAGGCGGTGGGTTAAATGCCAGAAGTGAAAGTGCATTTGATCATTTTATCTATAAGTGGAGTATTTTTGAGAGAAGATGTATCATTCCATTATCAGGATTCTTTGAACCACATAAGTTTAACGGAGTTTCTTATCCATGTTTTTTTAGTGCCAAAGATGATGATGTTTTATCTGTAGCCGGTATATATTCAGTAGGTAACGATGGTACAGTAAGTTTCACTATTTTTACCAAGCAGGCAAGCCCTTGGTTTGCTAAAATTCACAACAAATCTGGTGATAAAAGACAAATTGTACTACTGGATAAAGAACTCGAAAAAGAATGGCTTAGAGATGATTTAAATGAGAATCATATCAAGGAGTTATTTAATGTAAAATATGATGATAGCTTATTGTCAGCACATCCAGTAAGTCGAGATCTGTTTTCACGATCTATTGATAGTAATAGAAAAGATATAAAAGAACCGGTTGATTATCCTGGGTTAACTATTTAACGAACCTCTTGCCACAACCAGATTCCTTTATGATCATTAAAATAATATCGAATGTCATCACATTCAAAGTTTTTATATCGATCTATTAACCCAGTAAATATTGAGATACTAGCTCTTAAACTTCTTTTCCCAGAATAATCTCCACCAATGCCACGATAAGAATATATTTTATTTTTAAGATGAGCGTAGTATATGCCATCATTCATTACTTTGATAGAGGAAAGCCCACAATAGGCCCGGTTTATCTTTTTTTCGATAAACTCTTCATCTATTTCGATTATGTTGTTAGATAATGACATTCGGAAATTTTCCCAAATATAGGAAATAATCCTAATAATTTACGGTTTTACCGTAAATTGAGTATGGTTGATATTGGAGAATTACCATATAGCACGATTGTACACTATTTGAGTAAACCAGGGTAAAGCTCTTCAGGATTATTTACCTTTCTTACATTACTTGTTTTTTCTATTTTCCCCCACACCCCCAATTAAAAGAGTAATAATAAATAGTGCTTTCATGCAAAAGTTGGTAAATCCTTTCTGGAAACGACTAAAAAAAGGCAAAAACCTATATATACTATATCTTTCTTTTACTTTAATTAATTAATAAAATAAGTAAAGAAAATCGTGCTTTTGTGCTTTCGATGTTAACTATTTAAAAATCAATTATTTATAAAGCACGATTTTAGCACGATTTTAGCACGATTCGCACGATTTAATATTCAAGTAAGTAATGTCCACATAAATATCTGGTGTTCATACTATTATTGAGTATGATTCTGCAGCGAAACGATAACCTTATTTCTAATATCTGTAAAGTGTACTTAAAATCGGTGCACGGTAAGGCTTTTCCTTTATTATCAGAAACGCATACAAGTCTTTCAAAAATCAGATGGAGTAGTAATGCAACTACGACAAAGGCAGGTCTTCGGTATAAAAATAGTCTTAGGCTTGTGTATAGAGGATTATCAGAAGAAATTTTCACAGAGCTGGACCAACTATTAAAAGGCCATTATGAGGTTGTTGTAAAAACAAATTATGGAGATCATTATAGGTTGTCAGGATCTAAAAATCCAATGATTTCTAAAAACAGGTTCAGAACCAGAGAGTCTGTGATAACATTACAAAATGAAGATTTTTTACCTATAGAATATATCAGTCAAGATTTAGCAAATGACTATGGTTTTGCTTACGTGTTAAGTTTTGGTTTATCATAATGCCGTTTCCAGAAGTTATATCAATACCACAAAAAAGTAATGCGGTAGCCTTTACAGACCCTATAACACAATTCTCTGCGGATGAACTCAATCAAATTGTAGAAAAGCATAATAAAAATGCTTTGTTTCATGGAGTACACCCTAATTATAATGCATTAATTGTAGCTCATCCTAACCCAAAGATTGGAGCTAGTGCATTGTTGATAGATGGTACCGAATACAGGAGTACAACTGGAGTATGGATAACTAAGGATATAGCAACAGAACAGGATAATAAAACTATCCAAAACAGAATGATCTTAGTTAACCCGTTAACTAATATTAATGAGTATGCGGTTATAGCAGATCAAATAAACAACCTCCCAAATTTTGTAGTCCAGGAGGATGAGACTGCATTATTTTATATATACCAGGGATCTATTGAAAAAGGAATATACCGTATTGATTACGAAATTGTAAAAGGAAAAGGTACATATGGCCAGTCTGGCACTGCTTTACAGGCTCAGGATATCAATAAAACGGCACTTAAATTTATAAAAAAGGATGCCATCAATGGCTTTCAGGATTTAGGAGATATCGGTGTTCAGACCATTGAAGATTACATCAATGCCAATGGTCCGTATGGAATTCAGGGAGATCGATTTTTTCAGGCAACTATTTCGGGCATTGAAAATGTATACCTATACACTGGTAATGCTGGTGTGATAGGTACCGGAAATACTCAAACTATAGCAACCGATTACAATGATATTTATACCACTTCTATTAATGCAGTCCTGATTAACATAAGAGAAATAGGAGTATTTGCCAGTACCAATTATGTAGACCAGGGTGATGCTAATGTTTTAAATACAGTTACAGGACGAATTGGCACCTGGACTGTGATCGATGGATACCGTGTAGATAAGAAAACCAATCCAGATTATAACGCCATTGAGATTGGCGATGAGATACATGGCAAACGTTCTGCAACTCGATTTATAGTAGCAGACGTGACTGGAATGCCTTATACAGACGATGCTAATTTAGAATTCTATATAGATACAGAAAAATGAAAAAACTAGTAGTACTTATTATTTTATTGATTTCGACAGCTTCTATTGCTCAAAAAATAAAAATAGATGTCACGCGATATAATCCTTTAACCGGTGCACCAGTAAACCCTCAAAAAGGGTGGGTGTATTATGGCGATGATGATAATTTGTATAAGTATAATGGTTCGCAATGGATTGTAGTTGGTGCTCCAATCATAGCAGGATCAGGAATAGTTAATAATTCAGGTACTTTTGATTGGGGCGGGGGCATTACTAAAAACACAGCTTTAAATTTAGGTGCTTTTAATCTTACTTATTCTTCTGTTGTAGGTACCAATGAGTATGGTGGGCTTGTTAATTCTAGTAATTATAATCATTACATAATTAATAATGCAACTGGTGTTACTAATTCTATATCTATTAATGATACGAATTTATCTATATCTAATGAATCAAATGGAGGTGATGACTCACAAAGTATATTACTCACAGAAGATAATGTAAAAATTAGGTCCATAGGAACAGGGTCTAGACATAATGTAACGTTTAGTGAATCTAATATCGTGTTTGATAGCTCTACTGGTGCCGTTAATAGCAATAATTTAGAGATAGGATTAGACGGGGTTATTAAGGCACCTTCTATGACAAATTCAGAAGTTGATTCAGCAACGGATGATGTTTTAATACCGAAAGGTTATGCAGATGCCAATTATGGTGGGGGATCTAGTGTAATACAAAAACATACAGAAACTTTGACAGATCATGTTATCGTTTCTGGACCTAACATACAGATTTTACCTAGCCCAGGTATTGACAAAGTGTATGACATCATTTCTATTTCGATATCTAAAAATTTAACAACTGCATATAACAATGATGTTGGATATAGAATTTATATGGGAAATGGGGTTGTATCAGAATATAGTGTAGCAAATAGTGAAATGAGATGGAATTTTCCTGGGATCATTTTTCATAAACTAAATATTACGGATTATGATGGTGATGCAGGCGATGGGAATACTGTTGCCGATACGGTTGGTAATTCAGCATTGAACTTATCTTTTTTTGGTGCTTCTGCCACAGGTGGCGTTGGTACTATTAAAGTGAATGTTGTTTATACGGTAATTGATCTATAAATTAATATGGAAACAACCTATAAAATAGATGATCCGACAATAAAAGTTTTTGAAATATCAAGATCCAGTAATCCAATCTTTGAAATTCGAAGGAAAGAATGTCCATTCAATGATAATATTAAAATTATTGTATCAGAAGATCAAAGAAAAAAAACGGTACGACAGACATTAGTGCTAGGAGAAGGAATAGAAAAAAGAGGGGAGTGGTTACGCTTTAAGATCGATTGGAATAGATTAAAACGTAAAAAAAAAGTATGTGTTGAGATCGATGGATATGGTAACGGTAATCGGCAAATGATATTTGAAATTAAAATTAATAAAAGTGCAATCTAATGGGAATCGATGTAAATGTAATAGTAAATGAGTTTTCAGGAAGTGGCTTATCGGATGTAGGTCAGGAACTAGGAGTTCTGTTTCATAAAGCTAGTGGTGAATTTGATCCAAATAAAATACAACCGGATAATGTAGCCTTTAGTAGTATCATGTCAGATGGCTCTTTTATAGGGTATGGTGTTTATGTTAGTGGTCCTGCAAACGAAGTCAGTTCTTATAAAGATGTTGTTAGTACCTATAACCCTTAAATTAATTAAAAATGAAGAAAGTACTTATTGTAATTGGAATGCTTTTTTGTGTATTGGGGAATGCACAGAATTATTCAAAACTACCAGCCGCTACTAAGAACGACAGTATATTAATGTGGAGGAATAGTGATAAAAGAATCACACATGCTCCGTTATCTACATTTGCCGGATGGATAAACGATGCAATTACTGGAGGAGCAACAGATAATCAACAACTATCATTAAGTGGTAATACGCTTACATTAGAAAGAGGGGGGAGTGTTGATCTAACACCGATATTACCTATGGATCAAACAATTCAAACTTTCTCTTTTAATCCAACAACAAATATAATTACACTTCAATTATCTAATGATACAGTTAAGACTATCGATTTATCCTCATTATCAGGAGGAGGCTCTGGAACTGATGACCAACAAATAAGTAGGTCAGGAAATACTATCACACTGGAAGATGGAGGGAGTATAGATATATCGGATAAACAGGATAACCTGGTTAGCGGTACCAATATCAAAACAATTAATAATCAATCCTTATTAGGATCTGGTAATATTGCAATTTCAGGAGGTGGAGGAAGTACGAATGCAAATATCTTTGTACCAACTTTAGCGACAGATTTCACTACTCCAAGTGCTTCCAATGCAAATAAAATATGGGAAATCCAAAGTACCATAGATTTAGCAGGAGGTAACTTCAGTCCACCAGCGAATGTCACTTTATCTTTTAAAGGAGGAGAGATACTAAATGTAGGCAATTTTGTTGGTAACAATACTTCGTTTGAATTCATCAATGAAGATTTGGGAATAGATCTTTTTGATGCCACCTTATCTGGAACTTTTATTGTTAGCGAAGTCTATGCTTCTAATTTTGGAGCAAATGATACTGATTCAAATACGATTAACAATTTCAATGTAGGAAAGCAATTGCTTTATATGGTTAATCAGAATTCAGGTACTTTAATATGGAATAAAGTAACTGATGGTGTATATCATAGAGATCAGTATATAGATGACTATGGATCACCTTTTTTTACAAATGGGCCGGGTAATGATAATTTATGGTTAGTAGGTAATGGCGGTGATTATGTTAAAGTTACATCCAAAGGAGGTGCTAAAGTTAAATCCAATCCTAGCGCTTTAAGAAGATCTTCTATTTATGGATTTTATGACACTAAAGGTTCTATTATAGAAGGAAACCATTTAACCGGAGATCGATTTGAACATTTTTATGATAAAACAATTGAACTTACCAGTGCTGCAACTTCAGCAGGAAATGTAAGATTAAGAATAATAGAACATCCTCAATTTAAAGATGATGTAACCGAAAAAGAAATTAACGAATTAATACCTCTAACGCTAAGTAATATTGCTACCAATGTTACCGAAATAGTTAATTATATAAACACGGATCCTGATTTCGCTGATTGGACAGCAACAAACCCTACGGGAAATGAGATAGAGCTAAGAGGGCAACCTGGGCAATATTCTACTGTGATTTTTACAGATGAAACATCTGGAGCAGGAGTATCTGTAGATATAACAGACTTATACGAATGGGGTCATGGTGTTGTATACGGTTCTAATGCAATTGATTGTATAGTTAGGAATAATGTTATAGAACAGTTTCACGGTGATGGTATTGCAAGAAGAGATCAGACCAACGGAAATTTTAATATAACAGATGATCATTTAACCAATGGTTTTATAGACGAAAATGGTACAATTACGGCAGGTGGAAGTTATCAATACATGACTCTAACCAGAGATATGCCAACTCCTCATTTATGGTTTACTTTTTTCCCCGGAGCTTCTACAAGTGTTTACTTAACTCATTTTAGATATTGGATGATTTTTTATGATGAAAACGATGTTTTTATAGAAAAATCCTCTACGCTCACGCCATATACTGTTTATGAATATCCAGACAACTACAAAAAATATAGAATATTAGTAGATGATAATGGTACAAACATCACTGATTTTAGATGGTTTGTTACATCACCTAGTTATCCTTTTAGGGCTATAATTGAAAATAATGTACTTAGAGAAAATAGAAGACATGGTATTACAAATCCTGCTATAGGGGCTAAAATACTATATAATAATTTTTATAAAAATACAGGAGTACTGCCTAGTGGAGATCTTAATATTGAAGATTATGGGAAAAAATCTAATAATTATATTATTGAAGGTAACAGATTTTCAGAATCTAATTTCTTTAATTTAAGTATAAAAGGTCCAGATAGAGTTATTATTAATAATAATTGGTTTGAAGGGGGTATACAAGATTTTAACGGTTCTTATAATTCTAAAACAGTAGCTATTCTTACTTCTTTTTGTAGAAAAGCAAAAATTACAAATAATTTTTTCGTAGATAAATCCAGTAATGTAGATTTATCTACTGATTTTAGAGGTAATACTTTAACGAATAGTCAAATTGATGTTAGATCTGGAGGTGCTGTAGTTACCGATAATATATTTATTAATTCAAGAATACGAAGTGGTGCTCCAGGAGGTGTTATAACTGAAGGGTTAATGTCAGGACATTCTTATGTAACTAATAATACTTTTTATATTAGTAAAGGGTGGGGAAACGCTTCATTTATCGATGAAGATAATACATTAAGAAGGGATAATAATAAATTTCTTTTTAATCATAAAGCTACTCAACATGCACCATTAAATGAAGAAACTTTAAGGACAGTAGAGTTACAAGGTACTTCTGAGAATTACATGCGCTCCCAAAGAACTATCCCGCAGGGAGAACCTTATACAGGAAGTACAAGACGTGAAATTGTTGAAGGGATACAAGCAATAGCTTCACAAAGACACTATGTTGGTTGGACAATGTACGCTGCACCGATTTCAGACATTAATATTGGAACGAGTCTCAAAATAGAAAGCGGTTATCCTAAATCATTCATTATTGATGGAGGTAAAGTAGAGGGTTGGTTATGGTTAGATTTAGAACAATACGCAACTGATGGAGTTGGAGATTTTGAAACAATAACAGTAAAAGATTTAATAATAGACGTTCCTGCTAATATTAGTGCAAATGAAGGATTTTTAAATAATTCTAATTTTGGAGGAACACAGTTGCAAAATTTAGTGAGGGTTACGCAGGACAAAAATGTAAACTTAGCTTTTGAAAATTGTACGTTTAAAACAGAGGATACTACTACAGGATTGTTTCTGTATTTAGGTCATAGAGGTACTACTATTCTTGATAATTGTACTTTTAGTAGCCCTAGCCCTCAAACTATTGATTTCACTACAGGAGGTGCAGCTAAAACAATAGGTGTGTATCGAGGACCTAATACTGGGAATATTACGAATATTAATCCAACCACTAATAATATTTCTTTTGTCTATAGAGGTAGTGATACAGGACTTATAAGTTATGGTGGTAACGCTACAGACGTTAATGCAATTCATAGTAATGTTTCAAATGAAGTCAACTCTCTAACAGAGAAGGTAACGCCTATAGGCGCAGATGTTTTAGTTATAGAAGATAGTGCCGATAGTAATAACAAAAAGAAAATTCAGATAGCGAACTTACCTAGTTCAGGAGGAGCTACAAACCTAACGTATAGTAATGGAGTTATTCAAAGTGATACAGGAACGGATGCTACTATCCCAAGTGCCACGAATAGTGTAAATGGTTTAGCTACATCTGCTCAAGTCACTAAATTAGAAGGAATAGAAACTGGTGCAACTGCGGATCAAACGGGTGCAGAAATTGAATCGGCATTAGATACTCAATTAGGCAATACAGATTGGAAAGTAGCAGGTGCCTCATTTGATGGAGGAACGATAGCGCAAAATTTGACATTAGATGATGGTGTTGGATCACCGCCTCAAATTAGATTAAATGGGTTATCTGGTGCAGATAATATTAGAGGAAGTCTTTTTATAACCAATGATGTTATGACGTTGCAGCTAGCAAATTTAACTACACCCTTTACTACAGGATTAGTGTTTAGTAATACAGCTATTCGAGCAACGGGAAATACATTTTCTTTAGGAACCTCCAGCACAAGATTTGTGAATGGTTGGTTTAGCGGTGATATTACTGCTGCTAATTTTAAAGTTGAAGGAGGCACATCATCTCAATTTTTAAAAGCCAACGGATCAGTTGATAATACGGCCTATGCAACAATACCTACGATCACTAATTATTCGGCTTCACAAAACTTCTTTACATCCGACATAAATAACTCCAGAAATTATACAGGAGCAGCATCCAATACATGGTTATTATCAACTACGGTAGATACCGCAGCTAATATAGGGGATACCGTATGGTTATCGAGTAGTAGTGCTTCAGGTACAGTAGCAATTAACCCTGATACGGGTATAACAATATTAGATTCTGGGAATGGCTTAACATTGGGCCCCACAAGAAGAAGTGGTAAAATAACCAAGGTGGCTGCAAATACCTGGATAATGGCATTTTTTGATTAATAAGTATAAACTAAAAGAAAAGAAAATATGAGAAATTTATTACAAAAATACGGAGTTTGGGAGTACGTGCTCTTTGTAATTGGATTGTTAGTCCTGGGTAAACTTACCTATGACTTTTTATTTAATACTCTGGAGTATTCAGTATTAAACGGAATCGCATTTGTAGTTGGGGTATTGTTGATAGCAGCTCCTGCCACATTAGTGAAAGCAGCAAAACAAAAATTGGGTCAAAATGGTAAAGCAAATGAATGAAATATTAGAAACAAAGCTCCTATTACTTTATACTATTGCCCTTCTCTTTGGAAATTTTTTTGAAGAATGGATTATTGGAACTGCAGCGTCCACAGGAACTCTATTAGTAGCAGCTACGGCAACCCATTTTTGGAAGAAGTATGTATTAAATCGTAACAAAAAAAAGTAAATTATGGGTTATTCATTTGGTCAAAGGAGCAAAGTTGAATTAGAAAGTTGCCATATCGACTTGCAAAAAGTATTGAACCTGGCTATAACATATAGCAAGGTTGACTTTGGTATTAGCGAAGGTCATCGCCCTATAGAACGTCAATATAGATTGTATTTACAAGGAGCTACTACTAAAGATGGTTATACCGATAAAGGGAAACATAATTATGAACCATCTTTGGCAGCAGATATATACATCTATCACCCAAATAAAAAGATGAGGAAAGAGATAGACTATGACGAAGTTCACTTAGCTTATGTTGCTGGAGTTATAGATGCTTGTGCAGAAGAACTGTTAAAGAATGGAGAAATCACACATTTGATTAGATGGGGTGGTAATTGGGATAATGATGGTGTTATTAAAAAAGATCAATCCTTCCAAGACATGCCACATCACGAACTTAGAAAAGCAAAATGAGACTATTAATTTTTATCTTAATATTATGTTGCTGGAGTTGTGGTACCAGAAAACGAACTATGGAGAGAACTCGGGTTCAAACTTTAAAAATTGAGAAAAGAGATGTTGTAAAGAATGAAACTGAAAAAATAGAAACCAATGCTTTTATTATTCGAGAAACTGACAAGATAATTTATCGACCAGTAGATATCAAAAAACCTATGATATTGGATGGTAAAAAATTTATCAATACCGAAATTGAAAAAGAGGCAATTAAAGAAATTGATTCTACAAAAATTAAGAAAGAAAAGGTCGTTGAAACTTCTGATAATTCAACCATTAAGACCGACAAAAAAGAAGACAATAAGACGGTAAATGTTGATCGTGATTATTCTTTTAATTTTTGGGATTGGATATGGTTGTTTCTAGCTGCAGCAGCAGTGTACTATGTATTCACAAAACGAAAATGGATAATTTCATGGTTTGTATAAACCTTTGAAATATATCAACATCAGTATGTTAACTAATAATCGAATTAACCTTGCGGAAATCCACAGGGTTTTTTAATTTAGAGGAACTGAACATTAATGAGTAAAAAACAAATCATACCATTTCCTTTACCCGAATACCTGGCTACTTATTTCGGGAATAAATTAAATACTAAAACACATCTGTTAACAAATGGATCTTTGGTAAAACCTTTTCACGTTGATATGAGTTCGTCGTTTGGCCGTTTTGTCTGCACTAAATTATCTAAAGCTAATAAACCTACTGTATTAGAAAAAGGGATGACCTTCTTTATTGAAGTTAGTCTTACAGCAGGTAGTAATTTTGCAGAAGTTGTTGAAGGACGTTATGCTCTAATGGAATTTACTGATCAGGCAATTAATGAAATTACATTACGATTTAAGGCTGCGTTTGAAAGAGAATTATTAGCATATGTTGCTGGTGCAGAATCTCAGCATGAGGACACATTAAAATCTTTTCCATCCAAAAGAAAGACTGCAGAAACTTCTAGAGTTAGGACAAAAGCAATCAAACGATTTTGTCATAATAATCACGTATTATACTCCGATAAGAATCTTGAAGCATGGAAAAAGAGATGTCAAAGATATAAAACCAATCATAAAGACTTGATTTACAATGCTTTGTGATTTATCCCGTTAATTTGTCCTTATAAATGTTAAAATCAAGGTCTTAAAATCCTATTATTTTTCCCATTCTCCTTTTTTCTAAACTTTTTTACGAATTCAATTTCCTTTACTACTAATTATAATGTCCATTTATAAAATCGCTCACTAGGCTATTATTGTAATGTAGATCATTAAATGATATGAAATGCTATTCAGCAAAACAGCGAGCGAAATTAGAAGAGGCTTATGGGCGATAGATCCTATTACGGGATTATATAATCTCAAACTTGCCAATGATATCCTTTCCGGTAATGTAAAATCCAAAGAACAAAAAATCCAATCTGCTATTCGAGAGGTAGTAAACGAAGATGGTATTCCATTGGCTAATAATGGTCAGGAACAAATTCCTGCTGGGAGTATAGGTATTGTTTCCATTACGGGTAATATGATTAAGTATGGGAATTATTATTGCTGGGGAGCTGATGAACTGGTGTCTTTTGCTAGGTCTTTTGATAATAACCCTAATATAACAGGGCAGATATGGAAAATTGATTCCGGAGGTGGTTCTGTGGGGGCTGTAGCTCCATATTTGGACTTTTTAAAAAACAAAAAGAAACCTGTTGTTGCTTTGTGTGATTTTTGTGCCAGTGCTGCTAAATGGGTGGCTTCAGGCACTGATTATATTATGGCCGAAAATGATATCAGTTCTGCATTCGGTAGTATAGGAGTTATGGCTTCATTTATGAGCTATATAAAATACTTTGAAGATTTAGGAATTAAGGAGCATACCGTGTATGCGGATCAATCATCAGATAAGAACAGAGATTTTGAAGAAGCTCTCCAGAGTAATTATAAATTATTAAGAGAACTTACTCTGAATCCACTTGCAAAAAAATTTCAAGATACTATAAAGAAAAATAGAGCAGGAAAACTCAATGAATCCATTGAAGGCATTTTAACCGGTAGAATGTTTTATTCAGAACCGGCAATAGAATATGGATTAGCAGATTCAATTGGTAACCTTGATGCTGCTATTGAAAAAGTTAAAGAACTAGCCTCAGTGCAGAGCTTTATGAATAGTTAAGTAATAATTTAAATTTTAAAACAAAAGTTATGTGGAAACAAGTAATGGCGGCTGTTTTGGGAGCACTGGGATTAAGTGCTTTTAAAGAAGGTCCATTGGAATTTACCGCCGAAGAGAAAAAAACCATAGACGAAGCAACCAAAAAAGATGGTTTTGCCGATAAGTTTATGAAGGAGTACAATGCCAAGTTAGATCTGGATGGAGCTAATGAGGCTATCGATGCATTTATGAAGGAACAGGGAATAAGTCCTGGACCTACAACTGCAAGCGAAGGAGACGAAGATGAAGGAAAGAACCCAGCAACAGTTTTGCCGAATGTGGATGCTTCTTTGGATGATAAACTGAATGCGGTAATTAAAGACAGTAAAAAATTAAAAGCTGATAACAAAAAATTAGCAGCTGATGTAAAGAAACTAAAAATACTACCTGAAGCAGATGATCCGGAGATAATTAAGGGAAATATGAACAAAGGAAACATTAAACATTCTGCAACACATTTATTTGGAATAGATGCAAGCTATAATGAGTTCGAGGGTAGACCATGGAATCAGGCAGCAAAACAGGCTAGTCTTGGGCAAAAAATTACAGCCGAAACAAATTGGAACCAAACTGCGAACATTGAAAAACTGAATCAGGACATACAGGATTACTTCAGAAGAGACCGTCAGCAATTAAAACCTACACTTTTAGATGGTTTACAAATGAAGAGATATGTTACCATGATTAGTGGTGTCAGTGATGAATTAATTTGGGGAACCGTAGCAACAGGGGAAATCACCCAAAGTTTAAAAAGACAATATCTACCTAAGAACAAAGTAAAATTTGAAGCGGAAAAAGGAAAAGTACGTGACATTCAAATAGATATGCTGTTTGAAGGCTATGAACTTAAAAAACTTGAAAAATCATATCTAAAGAATTTCGCTAATCTTGGCATTAAAGACTCAAACCCATACAAAGAAGTGTTTGTGCGCTATGTGGTTAATGAAATTATGAAACGTGCTCGTAAAGAGGATAAAATTGTAATGGGACGTGGAGTATATTTTAATGATCCAGAGAGAGGTGTGCCGGGTTCATTCATGAATAATTTTGATGGATTTCTTAAATTGATCGATCGAGCAAGAGATGAAGGAAAATACAAAACTTTTAAACTAGGTAGACCAACCGAAACAAACATTGATGATTACATCAATAATATGTGTGAGAAACTGCCTTATGAAATTAGAATACTACCAGATTTACAGTTCGTTCTTTCTCCTTACTGGAAGCGTAAATATAACGATGCAAGAGAGCGTAAAAAAGGTGTGAATACTAACTATAATGGAGATACAGATTTTGTAGATGATTTCCCAAATATAGAATTAGTAACATATGACCAGCTTGAGTCTATGGATTTCATGTATATCACAACCAAGGATAATGAATATGCGTTAACTGATAAACCAGGAGAGGACGGTTTTATTCAATTCGAAAAAGACACACGTAATATAAAAGCTTTTGGAGATTATAAGTTAGGCACCTTTATAGCGATGTTTGGTCGTAAACAAATTGATGGTACTACTGGATACGGCAACCAAATGTTCTTCTCTAATGATGTAGCACTAGTTGTAGATACATATATCCCAACCGCAGCAAACGACGCAACTCCTTCTTTGGAAATTCATCATTCTCTAGTAATTGGATCGAATAATACTTCAGCAACCAATATTACTAACCTTGATGATGCAATTCCAGGAAAGAAAGTATACTTATTAGGTGATACAGATACAAATCCATCTACCGTAAAGAATAACACTAACATCATATTGGCTGATGGTGATTTTGTTTTAAATAATGGGAATTTATTAGTTCTTAATGCCTTACCTGGAGGGAAATTTATCGAAGTGGAACGAAAGACAGTAACTACAGATGAGGAAGTGGTACAGGTGGTATTGGCTGATGGAGCGACTACAGCAGATGCATTAGAAGGTAGAAACTTCATCACTTCTGAAAACGCTGCACCAACTGCATTAACAAATATTTCTAATGCTGTAGAAGATGAAGAATACACGATAACTGGGGGTAGCGATACGAATGCTACTACTATTGCAAGTAGCGGAAACTTCTTCTTGAGTGCTGCAATAACCCTTAATGATGGTGTATTTATTACAGTAGTGTATAGCAACGGTAAATTCATAGAAGTAGCCCGTGGGTAAAAATAGATTCCTGTAGGACTACTGCAGGATCTGTTTTATTAATCTTTAAAAAAATAATAAAATGGGATATGTAAGAGTAGATATAAAGAAAGCCTCTGGTGGTGGAGCTCCTCAATCTAAAAGTCAGGAAGTTGTTGTCATTGATGTGGCAGATGTAGCTTACTGGCCAAACAGAGATGATAAGGGAGTACGTATGGTTGGTGACATAGTTATGAAGCCAGGAAAGTACGCAACGATAATAGAAGCAACAGCAAGTACGATAAGTTTACCTATCACAAGTGAAGGAGAAGAAGATGCTGTTTCATTCACTTCTTTACCAGAATTTAGTCATCCTGGCAGCTCATTAGAATTTGATGAGTTTATTACCTGGGCAACTAACAAAAACCTAATATTAGGATTCCGAATTGGTGCTTGTGATGGAGACCAACCTTATTATAGGTTTTATGGAACCCCGTGTACACCGCTATCGTTAATGATTGAGGGTGTTAATAATAATGAATCAACCACGAATTTAGTAAAGTTTCAACAGTTCCAGAAAAGTAGAACAGTACCAGGAAGATATTACGGTACGGTAACCTTTGCGACTGTAAATAACGTAGCAGCCGATGAAACAACGATAGATGTTACTGCAGGATCTGGTAGATATCAGTTACAAGATAACACTGTAGCTACAGCGATTGCAGACATTACGAATGCAACGGATGGAATCAGTTATACCTTATTAGGTAGTGGTGGTACCAATCCAGCTACAATTATATCTACTAACGCTAATTTCTTATTAGCAGGAGCGGTAGATTGGCAAGGTTTGGCTGGTACTTCAATCACTTTTGAAGCTATTGAACAGGCAGGCGGTGATTTTATATTTGTAGAACGATCAAGAGTGTGATTTATATTTGATTGATTTAGTTAGTTTTAAAAATGCTGTTGTAATCTTGCAACAGCATTTTTTTTGATGCAATTTTCAATAAATATTCTTAAAATACTGTTAAATCGTGCTAATAGCACAAAATAGCACAATTAAGTTGTGCTTGGTAATTATTTGTAAATCAGTTATTTACACGGTTAAGCACAAAAGCACGATTTTTTGCACGCTTTTGACAACATATATAGTTTTTATATCCAGTATTAATTTATTGATACTTTTTTGTCCTTATAAAGGGTGCAATTGCACGGTATATTGCTGTAAACAAAAACAGTAAAGCATGCTATTATGAAAGCACCTAACAAACAAGATGTAATTACGTACCTAAAAAGTGATCGTACTCTTACTGGTGGTAAGAATTTATATAATAAAATGATTGGCCGCTCCTTGGCCATTCAAAATGGGTTTAATCGAATGACTGATACGACTCAGAACAAAGCGATAATGTATTATGAGATTGGAAAATTAGTCGGAATCACAGAACGTGAAATAAAAATATACACCTCAAAACCAATAGTTAAAGCCGAAACTAAAGAAAAAGAAATTATACCAATCTACACATTAGAAGAAAGAGTTTTAATGATTGATCCTAATGCTAGCAGAGAAGAATTAGTACAAGAAGCAATAGATCTAAATGAGGTTTCTAAAATAGAGCTTCCTATAATTCCAAAATTTTCGAAAGGATTACCTGGAAATAAGGAAATGATAGCATTTCTAAACGAAAATGGAATAGTTCCGGTTAAGAAGAAGAAGAAAGATTTACTACAAGAAATAGAACTGTACAAAACTCAGGCTACAGAAAAGACGAGTACAGAGGCTATAAAAACTCTTTTAGACTATCGTGATTCCTTGATTTCAAAAAAGTTGAATGAAAGTCCTATTGAGGTAAAACAAACTTTAAAGTTGTACGAGCAATTCCCATTCCTTAGAGATAAAGATTGCCCAGATGTATACAAAATATTGGTTAACGATATGATAACGGCTTATACAATTTATACTGAAGAACAGCCTTTATTGTTTAGCAAAGCTACTCTGGAAGAACTTGCAAAGATAGCTGCTACTGTAAAAAATAATTTTATTGAGAATAAAGATATCTGGGAGGAGTTGGAATACTACCAGGAGAACAAATCTCCACTTGGTAAACATGCTATGTTCTTGAAAATGGAGGTAGAAAAAAGCATTAAGGAACTTTCTACTTCAGACCTAAATAAAAAGATCAATAACCTACGTAGTAACATTTCCAGAAACAAACAAAAGTCTACAGATCCAAAACGGAGCGATAAGGATAAAGAACTGTCTTTAGAGTTATTAAAAAAACAAGAATCAGAGTTAGAAGTCGCTTTAAGTGAATTGGAGAAACGATAGTTAGTCATGGATGTTCCCCAGAGACATGCAAGTGAGTTAAACCTTGACGATTTTGAAATCATCAAGGAACTCGCTGCACAGAATTGTTCACTTAAGGATATTGCTGATTCACTAAATGTAGATGTAAGAAGCTTTAATCTTTCATGGAAAAATAAAGAGTCACCTATCTATAAAGCCTACAGAAGGGGGAGAATAGAAATTGAAATTTCCAAATCTGAAATGCTTGAGCAAAAAATATTAGAAGGTAATATTACAGCGATTCAAGAGCATAACAATTTAGCTCACAAACGTTGGTTTGATAATATTAAAAATGATGTTTTTGATCTATGAAGAAGAAACATAAAGTTACCAAACTCAATAATGGAGACGCAATCTTTGAAGATTTGCATTTAGATTTACTTACTCAATGGATAGAGCGAGGATCCAAAGATGAAATGCCGGAAGAGATTTTGGAATATCTCGATCAATTGGATAAAGCACGTGGGTGGTATAATTCTTTAATGACCGAAGAACAGATCATTAAAAGGTTATTAGCTAATTATCCAGACCTTGACCGCATAAAAGCTAGAAATCGATTCTACGACGCTATTAACTTCTTCTATTTGGATAATCATGTAAAAAAAGAAGCCTATGCCAATATCTATGCAAACAAACTAGATAATATTGCCACAGCTATTATTCGAAGCGCAGAGAATTCCGATGATTATAGTAAAGCAGTCAAAGCAATAACCGAAGCAGCCAGAATCAGAGGAGTATATGAAAAGGAACAGGATAAACTTCCAAAAGAGTTGTTTGATAAACCTAACAAAGTATACACAATGAATCCAGAAGACCTTGGATTACCTGCAGCGAACAGAAATGAACTAGCCCGACAAATTGAAGCTATGAATATAACCGAGGAACAAGCTATTAAGATTAAACAAGATGCAGGATTAGAGCCTCGTAAAATATTTACCTTCCATGAGCAGAAAAAAGAAGATTGATAAGACTGCAGAAAACGTTGAACTTCGATATGGTAATTGGTTATCAATTCTAATTGCGCTAATTGCTCCCAAAAATTTATATGCTATTCTTGGTCGTGGTACTGGTAAAACTACAGATATATTAGCGCAACGTGCTCAAGATATCTGTTACGACATGCAAGGTGCATATGTGGCCATTTCATCAGATACCTATATGAATGCCTTAAAAAATGTTATTCCTTCGTTAATTGAAGGTTGGGAACGAAATGGGTGGATAGAAGGGATTCATTTTGTGGTAGGTCAACGTCCTCCCAAACATTTTAAAAAACCTTATAAACCGCCAATAAGTTGGAAACATACAATTACGGCTTTTACTGGCACGCATTTTAAGATAATCTCACAAGATCGACCATCAACTGGAGCAGGAGATTCATATCAGCACATCATAGGTGATGAAATTAAATATCAGTCTGAGAAAAAAATAAACAAATTAACTCCAGCTATTCGTGGTGAATACACACGTTTTGGTCACTCACATTATTATGGAGGAAGAACATTCACATCCGATATGCCAAATCCTAATCATGGAGAGCATGATTGGGTAATGCGTATGGAGAAGAACATGGATATGGATCAGATCAAATTGATTTTACAAACTTCATTGGTTGTCAATGAAATAAAAATCGAGCTGATGAACGCTGAATTACACGGTAATGATCGTGATATTAGAAAACATAAAAAATTATTAAAGGTTTGGGAAGAAAGGCTGTCTATTGTAAGAAAAGATAGTACATTCTTCCATATAGCCAGTAGTTATGCAAACGCTGATATCCTGAGAGAAGGGTTTTTTAAAGATATTTTAGAGACAATGAACTTCAGGGAAGTTATGACCTCCATTCTTTCCATACCTCCAACACTAGAGAGAGGGCAAATGTTTTATCCTAATCTATCTAAAAGTAACTTCTACAGTGATGGTTTCCGATATGATCGATATGATAAAGAAAATAGGGGAGACAAAGTAGAAGGTAATTGTTTAGACCTTAGATATCTTAATTTGAACCAAACATTGGAAGCAGGCTTTGATTCTGGTAAGATGTGTTCTTTAGCAATTGGTCAACCAGAAAGCAAAGAAATATATAGAATCTTAAAAGATTTCCATACTATTCCTCCTGAGTTTATTCCACAGTTGGGGCAGAAATTCAGAGAATATTTTAAACATCATAAAAAGAAACATTTACAACTATACCACGATCGAGCAGCTAACAAAATGCAGAGTGTTGGAGAAGATCATGCTTCAAAGTTAAAGAAGGCTATTGAATATGATTCAGAAGGTAAATCTACTGGTTGGACGGTTGAATTAATGAATAGAAATCAGGCTACAATTTACCAACAAGAAGAATATGAATTAATGCTTGAGATGTTCAAAGGAAAGCATAAAGATTTACCAATGGTGCTCATTGATAAATTTGCCTGTAGCGTTTTAAAGAGTTCAATAGAACGTGCTGAAGTAATTATTAAGGAAGACCGACACGGCAAGAAAACCATACATAAAAATAAAAGTTCAGAACAACTGGCAGATGAATTACTCCCATTGTTTTCTACCAATATGTCTGATGCTATGAAGTACTTATTATGTAGAAGAGTCTTTTTAGATATGCTTAAAGGCTCAAGTAACCTTTTTAGTGTCACTCCAGGGATACATTAGATATCAATTGTATGATTTTATATCCTTATCAACCGATAAGGATATTTTTTTGGCAGAATGTATGTTCATTTGGTTAGAATTTAGAACAACTGTACAAAAGTTTGATTTGTAATATTTTGAAAATCAGCAAACAAACCTAAGTAACTTCAAAAATTAATTTAATTCACAAAAAAAACATGGCGCCACGCTCTATCTGTAATTTGCAATTGCACGATTTTGCTATTTTTTAGATATATGACGGGTAAAAAGTTTTTAAAAAAATTAATTTTTTCGCCTTTTTTCAGTCAGGCAATGCATTATGATGTCCATTTATTACCTCATTGATAGTAGTATCATTGTTATATGAGTAATGAGTGCTATCATAACTACGAGGATCCCATCAATACCATGCGCCAGCATACTAGTGCTGGTATTCCCTTCTCTCTAACCTTCATGAAGTTATCAGGCAGTATCGCAAGGGTTGAAAAGGCTACACTCAGGGGTATGTCAGGTACGGGTATCAACGCTAAGTATAGACTCCAATATACTAACATAGCCACCGACGAATATAGGTCCTTCTATATACCATTACTCATGGCTGTAAACGATAAAAAAATAAGGCTAAAACGATGAGTGTAATTAGGTTAGATAATGGTAATCATCTCAGTATTCATGAGAATACGGTTAATTACTTCGAGATATCAGGGCGTGGTGCTAATAGTGGTAAGGATGAGAATAAAGAGTCATTCTCTGATTGGGGTGAAAACACACTGAACATTGGTAACTATAAGGTTATACCTTTTGGAGAGGAGAATGATATCCCAGATAAGATCATAGATACGCTATATCCAAATCATTTGGCACCACGTATTCAAAATCGTAAGGTAGAATTGGTTGCAGAGCAAGGACCTTATTTATACGAGACTGAGGTAGATGGGGAGAAATACAAACGTAAACCCGTTACAGAACCAGCAATTACAGAATGGTTAGAATCGATCGATTATGAGGAGAAACTTCACTTTACAGCCTCTCAATATTATAATACCAATGTTACTTTTACCAAGATATTTAGAGATAGAGCTGGATTAATTGGTTCTTCGTCATCGTTAGCTCAAATCGAGGTATTAAGCACGCATAATTGCCGATTAGCATATAAAGAAAGCTCAAAAACCAAAATACCAACTCATGTTGTAATAGGTGATTTTAAGAACGGAAAGGAAGATGAGTATGAAGTTTATCCCTTATTTGATCGATTAGAACCTACAAAATATCCTGTTTCTATTCATTACTATGCAAGAAGATCCTTTGGTGTTAATTATTATTCAATGCCTGAAATATATGGAGCTTTACCTTGGATAAGACGATCAACGGCAATTCCAAAGGTAATTGAGGCACTCACCAATAATTCACTTAATATAAAATGGCATATCACTTCGCCAAAAGAGTATTGGGATCAAAAACGAAAATTAATCCAGGATAATTTACCAGATGGAGAAAACTACACAGAAAAACTCCTTGACGACCTAAAAGAGCAAATATTAAAGAAATTAAGCGAATTACTATCTGGTGTTGAAAATGTTGGTAAGTTTTGGCATAATGAAACGGTAACTACCATTATCGGAGGTTCTCCAGTGGAGTTAGGTTGGAAAATCACTCCAATAGAGCAAAAAGTAAAAGACTATGTGAAATCACAACTGGACATCGCTGTAAAATCAGATTTCTCCGTATTAGCTGCATTAGGTCTTCATTCAGCACTTGCCAATGTTGGTGCTGATGGTAAGAGTGATTCAGGGAGCGAACAATTATATGCCTTAAAGATTCATCAACTCACAGGTGTACCTCTGGCCGAATATTATATCACTAAAGCATTTAATGATGTAATCAAATTCAAGTTCAATAAACCTATTAAAATAGGCTTTTATCATATAAATCCAGAACGAGAGCAGGATATCACAGGTAGTAACAGAGTAATCGAACAAACACCATTGTAATGGATATTATATTTAATTCAGAAGCAGACGGAGGAATTGAAGTAAAAGAAATTTTAGGTTTCATTGATGCTGATTTTACATTCAAAAATCTAATAACTGATATCGAGCTTCAAACCCCATATTTAATTGATTATATAGGTAAAGAAACTTACGAACTTGCTCTCTACATATACGACGATGGGTTAAAGCCTTCAACATATACAATACCTGTTTTATCAGCAGTTCAGGAGGAACAAATGAAGCGTATCATTAAATTGATACAAACGTACATCCTTATAATGGCCAATCATCAATATGAACAAAGTAATGATTTGTTACATACCAATTCAGGTCGTAAAGTGAATCGTACCGAACACCAAGTTACACCTTGGGAGTGGCAAATCAATAAGGATAATGCTGCTCAAATGAAAAAAGCGTATCAAGCTCTCGATCAATTGATTTCTATTTTAGATGAGTCTGAAATTACTACATGGCTAGAATCCGATGCTTATAAAAAATCAAAATCATTATTTATTTATAATACTAGAATATTTGATGATATCTATCCAATTAATATGAGTGGGCAACTGTATTATCGTTTGGTCCCGTTTATGGAGGATATTGAGATCGAAAAGGTATATCCGATACTTCAAAAAGAGAAATGGGAATCGATTAAGAATGGCATTGCATCTCAAGAAACATTAACCGATTTAAACGAAATCAGGCTATTAAAATTAATTCGAAATGCAGTAGCATATTTCACTTTAGAAAAGGCTTACAATGTATTTCCTATAGAAATGTTCCCTGATAAGATAAACTATCAGGAAAACACCACTATGAGATCCAGAGCTAGAGCAGAAGTGATGTTGAAATTAAGAAAAGACGCAGAACAATATTTACTGGATCTAGAAAAGCATTATGGTAAAATGACTAGCACAAGAGTAGAACGTGATCCTATGCAAGGATTAAGTACTGAAAACAATCATGTATCACTATAACAACTAAAAATGAAATTTTATTTAAAATACTATTGGAGACAATTAAAAGAATGGTGCTATCTACACCTCACAGCAAAGGGTCGAAAAGAAAAGTTTTTCGCAGAAGGACTGAAAAACATCAACGTGCATCTAGAAGATCGAAAGAAAGAAGCCAAACTTAATATGCAACTTACTGCAGGGAGTATTTTGGAACAAAAAAAGATAATAGGATACAACGGAAGAAAATCAATAACCAAACCCAAAACAACGAATCATAAACTTAAAAAAGTAGTGGAGAATAAGCATGCAAAAGAGCTAAAGGATAATAAGTTAAAGATTCAAGATAAAACCCTGGTTATACAAGATGCATAAGATCGAAATTCCACATAAAAACAAGAGTATTGAGTTTCCCGAATCTATTTCTGAAATGAATACCAATCAATATATCCTGTTTTCTGATTTGGCGTTTAAGTTCGCTACTCAACAGATTAGCTATGGAGAGTTTAAAGTGCAACTTACATATATTTTGTTGAATCTGGAACGCAAAGTGGATATGACCGAAGCGTCTGAAAAAACAGATCGGGTTGCTGAGAATGTATACAGGATATCAGAATTAATGGAAAGCTTCTTCAGAACTGAGATTAAAGACAAAAAAAAGTATAAAATAATCAAGTTGGATGATGTAGTTAATCATATTCCATTCTTTTCGATTTCGGGAACCAAGTATTATGGACCAAAAGATGCGTTAACCAGTTGTTCTTTTGGTCAATATATCCAAGCATTAAACGCACTACATGATTTTTATAATACCAAAGAAGAACATCATCTTAATACATTGGTAGATACATTGTATAGACCGATAGGAGATGAATTTAGTAATGAATCTATTGATGATAGGCCAGAAGTTCATGTAAATACGGCAATAGGTGTGAAATATGGGGTGTATCTTTTCTTTGCTGCATGCCAGGAATGGATTGTTACTAATAAAGAACTAAGTATTGGAGGAGGGAATACTGTTGATCTTACCGTATTATTCAAATCAAATAAACCAAAGGATCCATTAGCTCCCAAAGGTATAGGTATGCTAAGTGCATTGTATACTATTGCCGAATCCGGAGTGTTTGGAACTATGGATAAAACCGCAGATCAAAACTTATACGATGTATTGGTCTATATGGTACAAAAACATAACGAAGTCGAAAAAATGAAAAGAGATGCTAAGCGTAAGAAGTCTACAAAAGTTCCTGGATGAAACGAAGGAAGAAATTCCAGAAATCACAAATGTAAAAATGCTATCGAGCGAACCTAGATTCGCTCGAATAGTTACGGAGATAAAAAAAGAAGATATTTATTTGATAGGGCTTTTACCGAGCGCAAAGAATAAACTCAATAACGAGGATAATCGTACTAAAAAAAATAGTCTCGCCTTTTTGATAATTACACGTTTTAATGAACGTGAAGGAGATGATCATTACATGAGTACGTTTGATATTACTCAACCTATAATTTTAAAATTAGAAGAACGCTTAAGAAGAATCAAAGGAGATGTGAATAGCAAATGCCAGTTTTCTGATGTTGATTTATCGACCATATCGATAATGCCAGTAGAAAACTATCATCAAACTAATGGGTGGGATTTGAGTGTGATTGTTGAAACTAAAAAATGATCATGTATGTGGTTGGATGGCAAAAAAATGTCCTCCAGCTTTAAAAGTATCTCACCACATTTTAAACAAAGAGCCAACGGCTACTGGAGGACAATATGTCTTTTAGTGCTGTTGGCTTTTTTAATGTGGTGAGATATACAAATATATAAATGAATTATTATCTATCATTATGAAAACTATGAAAACTCCCGTTTCGTACTATGGAGGCAAACAAAACCTTGTAAGTACAATTTTACCAATGCTACCGGATCATAAAACTTACATAGAACCTTTTGTTGGTGGAGGCGCAATATTTTGGACTAAACCAAAGAGCGATGTAGAAATAATTAATGATACTAATCGAGAATTAATTAACTTCTATGAAATTATACAAAACGAATTTGTAGAATTAGAGAAAATGATTCGAATAAGTTTGCACTCAAGATCTCTACATAATGATGCAACAGTCATTTATAACAATCCTCATATGTTCTCAAGAATTAAAAGGGCATGGGCTGTTTGGGTCTTGGCTGCACAATCATTCAGTTCGATGTTAGATGGTACTTGGGGCTATGATAAAATAAAAGAAACCACCTCTCAGAAAATAACAAATAAGAGAAACTCCTTCACAATAGAATATTCGATACGAATTCAAAATGTTCAAATAGAATGTACAGATGCATTGAGAATAATAAAAAGCCGTGACTATTCTGAGGCTTTCATATACTGTGATCCTCCCTATTATAATAGCGATTGTGGTCATTATGATGGATATTCTATTGAAGATTTTGAAAACCTTCTAAAAACTTTAGCAGAAGTAAAGGGAAAATTTCTCATGAGCAGCTACCCCAGCGAAATTTTGAATAAATATACTAAACAACATAATTGGTTCAATAAATCAATAGAGCAAAAGGTAAGTGTTGCAAACAAAACAGGGAAGCCTGGAAAGAAAAAAATTGAAATGTTCACCGCAAATTATGACCTATCTAATCCAAAAGAAATTTTAGAATTATTTTAATTTTAAAATATGGAAGTCTGAATTTGATTTCATTAAACTAAAAGATAATTTGTTATATTTATAACTCAAAACAACCCCTACACCTAAATTAAAATTTTAGATGCAGGGGTTGTTTTATTAAAATTAAACTTAGTATATAATAAATTTAAAAAAGTTATCACGGTATTCTATTGCGATTTTCCATACCATATAATAGTTTTACAATTGAAAGAAAAATATCAAATAGAAATTATTAAAAAGTTAATTAAGTTTAATTCCTTAAAAAGAATTACTTTTTGGTTAATGACAATATCAATTATTAATCTTTTAATACTTGGACCTAGTTACCCTGATTTTTTTTATAGTACAAGTTATTTTATAACCGTTGGTGTATTGGGATTAATTTGGGTTGTAATGATCATCATTTCATATTTGAATAGAGGTTTTGATAAGGATTTAGTTAGAAAACAAAGAACTCATGAATTTCTGGATGAAACAATATTAGATGAATTGAACGATATGGATGAAACAGTGATTCCTGATGAAGATATAAGTGGTGTAAAAAAAAGATTAGACGATATTAAAGAAATTCTTATCGGAAAACTTTCAACCGATCCAATTAAAATTCATATTGAAGATTTGGAAGAAAGGATATTTTATGAAATAAGTAATTTGAGAAGAAACGCAAATCTGAATTTAGGAATTGGTATCGCTGCTACTGTTGTTGCAGTAATAAGTCTTGGGTATGTAATTCTAACGCAGGAAATTCAAGATGTGTACTATGATAAGTTTTTGATGAATTTTATACCAAGATTATCGTTAGTACTTTTTATAGAGCTTTTTGCTTTCTTTTTTTTGAAACAATATAAGTCAAACCTTGAAGATATTAAGTATTATAATAATGAGAAAACTAACATCGATTTCAGAATACTGGCGATAAAAATTGCAGAAACGCTGGAGGATAAAACTATGCATGATCAGATAATAAATAGTTTTATTAGTATAGATAGAAATTTTAAATTAGATAAAGATCAATCAACGATCCAACTAGAAAAAATGAAACTTGATAACGAACAAAACCTTCAGTTATCGAATTTACTTGCTAAAGCAATAGATAAATTAAAATAACGAATCAATAATTATGTAAATATTCAATCCCTCAAATTCGAGGGATTTTTTATGTCCATATATCAACCAGTGCCACTCGCTATACTTGTAGTATGAATGGTATTGATACACTACAAAATAGATCCAATGCTAATATTATTACAGATCATTACATCCATGAGGTATTAGAGTCTGCAGCAGAAGAAATCCATGATCAGCAATCGAGAGTTATCACCAATGCAAATTCTAACTACCAGGATCTTCTCGATCTTAGGTCATACACAATATCATCGGGTACATTAACACTTACCCACGCACTACGAGAGCGATTTGTAGATATGAAACGTATCAAAGGCAAATCCCAAAAATCGTTAGAAGTACATAACCAAATCATCTGGTCACAGTTTAATGTCATTGTTGGCAAACTTAGATATGGATTCACACAAGATATTCGTAACAGTATAGCCGGCAAGTTTAATATCGATATGTGATGGCAGATAGAATTAGTGATGAAACGTTAAACTTCAATGTCATTATTAATGGCAATAAGGCTCAAGCTCAACTTGGTAACTTGCAGGAAGCCCAGCGAAAGCTTAGAAAAGCAAATGTAGATCTTCGAAAGGAAAAAGTTAAACTCATAAAGCAAGGAAAAAAGGAAAGCGAAGAGTATCGTCGTATAACCAAGGCTATACGTGAAAACAACACTGCAATCAAAAAAAACAGTGAGGAGCAGGCTAATTTAAGACAACAGATAGGATTAACAGGTTTAACCACTAGACAGCTTACACAAGAACAACGAAGGCTTCAATCAATCATGTCGGGTTTTTCTCCTAATACTCCTCAATGGAAAAAATATAATGATGAACTTCAAAAAGTAAACAAGCAATTAGGAAAAGTCAGAGCCAGAATGCGTGGTGTATCTGGGGTGATTTCAAAAATGAAATCTGAATTTGGTAGCCTGTTTACAGTATTAACTGGTGGGTTAAGTTTAGTTGCTTTATTGCAGGGAATGAAAAAACTAGTGTCATCCAATGCAGAACTTTCTGATGTGCAGGCAGACGTTGCAAAAACTACAGGGTTAACCAATGATGAAATAAACCAACTTACGAGTAGCTTAAAAAGATTTGATACCAGAACACCAGTAAAAGCTTTACTGGAATTAGCTGTAGAAGCCGGTAGACTAGGAAAGGACAGTGTAGAAGATATAGAGGAATTTGTAAAAACTGCTGATAAAATACGAGTTGCACTTGGGGATGATTTAAAAGGTGATGTTAATGAGAATATCAATGTAATAGGAAAATTAGCTAAGCAATATAAAGTAGGAGAAAAAACAGGAGATTCATTTGGTACTTCGATGGAGAAAATTGGATCAGCAGTAAATGAGGTATCTGCGTCCGGTTCCAATCAAGCTGGCTTTCTTGTTGATTATCTAAAAAGGCTTTCAGGTATATCGAGTCAGGCAAGAATATCCGCAGAAGATCAATTAGGATTCGCAGCAGCTCTAGATGAAGCAGGGCAATCAGTTGAAGTATCTGGTACCACAATGAGTACTATTATTACCAATATGTTTAAAGACACTGAGACCTTTGCAAAAGTGGCTAAAGTATCTACAGAAGAATTCACTGATCTTTTAAGTAAGGATGCGAACGAAGCTTTTCTTCTATTTTTAAAAGGACTACAGGGTAATAATGAAGGGTTATCCATCATGACAAAAAAAATGGATGATCTTGGTTTAGAAGGAGCGAGGAGTGTAGGGGTGCTTACTTCTTTAGCTTCTAATATCGATAATGTAAGATCCAAACAACTTATTGCGAGTAGAGCCTTGGAAGAAGGAACATCTCTTACCGACGAATTCAATAAAAAAAATCAAAACCTAGCTGCAACTTTAGATAAAATAGGAAATGCAATCGCGAATCGATTTACAGGCAGTGGTTTACAAAAATTCTTTAATAATGTTGCTGGTGCGGTTCTCAATATGGTTCAGGCTTCTGAGACGGCCGTCGAATCATATGAAAACCAAGGTAAGAAGGTAGTCGAGTTAGAAAAGAAACTCGTTCCACTTGTAGAAGAGTATGATACTCTTAAATCAAAAACAAAATTAAGTAAAGAAGAGCAGGATAGAATGAAAGTGGTAATTGGCCAAATTGCTAAAATTACTCCTACTGCAATAACAGCATTCGATGAATACGGTAATGCTATGGATATATCTTCCGATAAGGCCAAAAATTTTATTGAAACTCAAAAAGCACTATTACTATTTAGAAACCAGGAAGCTATCAAAGAGCAAACAGATCAACTAAAAGAGTACGAATCTGCCATTGCTAAAATACAAAGCACGCTTAGTAGAAGAGATGAAGAAGGGGATATATCGAGAAAAAAAGTAACTATTTCTAAAACGGATAAAGTAACTATTTCTGAGGAAAAGCTTTCAGGAGGGGAAATTCAAAAGTTACAACAACAACTACAGGAATATCAAACTAAAAGAATTGGGGTTGAAGCTTCTCTAAATGAACTTTCCGGGGATTATCTGGACCAATATGCAGAAAGAGAAAGAGAAAAAACCAGGATGACATTGGAAGAGCTAAGAAAAAGGGCTTCTGCACTTGAATTAGATTTTAATAAAGATACTTCTGCAGAGGAATTAAGACAATTGATTTCCAATGAAGAAAGGCGTTTAGCTATTCTGGAAGCGAATAGGTTAAAAGAAGGAGAGTTAGCTGAAAAAGCTTTAAAGGAAGCAGAAAGAAGACAGAAAAAGGTATTAGAAAACTTCATTAAAGAATCAGCAGATTTTCAACAGTTTTTAGCAGATCAAAGAGCAGAGAAGGAGGCTAATGATTTAAAAGGAATTGAAAAGGAACTCGCGCTACTAGATATAAAACATAAAAAAGAGAAGGAAAAGTTCCTACTTACTGAGGAGGAAAGAAAGTTTTTATCAGAAAAACAGATACTAGAACGTGAAGCTTATATAAAAGAACTTGAAGAAAGCCAAGAGACTGAACGTAACGATTTAAAGGTCCAACGTCAGACAGAATTAAATGAACGGTTACGAATACTTGAGGAAGAAAACTGGGTTGAGCAAGAGGCTTTAAGATTAGAGCGAGAAGCTATGCAAGCCGAAACTGATGAAGAGCGTGCATTAATTCTATTAGAACGTGCTCAGCTTCTTGCAGATTTAGAATTGAGAATTGAGCAAGCTAAAGAGCTTGAGAGACTAAGGTTGGCCGGTGCAACTGAAGAAGAAATTACTGCGATAAAACGAAAGCACGCTTTGCAAAGGCAAGGTATGGAGCAGACTTTTCATATTCAGTCTAATAATGTCAAGAAGCAGGATGTCAAGTGGACTGAGATGACCGAACAGCAAAAGTTGAATTTTACAATGAATGCTTTAGCTGGTGCAGCAGACGCGTTTAATGAAGGTTCTGCAGCTTGGAAAGCAGCTAAGATTGCCGAAACTACAATTGCTACATACCAATCTGCTGTTAATGCTTTTTCGGGGATGACTCAGGCAATTCCTGGTCCGGTCGGTATAGCGTTAGGAATAGCTGCTGCAGGATTTGCTGTTGCCTCTGGTATTAAACAAGTTCAAAATATTGCAAATACTGATATCAAGAAAATTGATAAGCCTAAAAAACAAAAAATAAAAGGTCGAGAATCAGGGTTGTATCCAGATAATATAGATGTGACCAGAACCGATGGTCGAAGATTTAATGCGAAAAATGGAGGAGCTACATCTACTCAAATTGTTAAGACTCCCACTTATTTTAGTGATGATTATATAGCTGGTGAGAACGGTCCAGAAATGGTAATTGATGCACCTACATTTAGAAGATTGGATCCGCAAGTAGTGGAGCATATCCAATATGTACATAAAGGAGTTAAAGGATATGAAAATGGTCTTTTCCCTGTAGAAAACCAAACAACGACAAATACTAATGAGACAACAGAGCAGCAAGAGCAACAATCCATAAAAGACGAAATGATGTTACAAGTTATGAGTAGCGTATTAAATCGATTGAATAATCCAATAAAGCCTAATCTAATTTTTGGATATCCTGAGGCAGAAGCTATCGATGATCTAAACAAGGAAAGAAGAGAAAGTGAACAAAACGGTACATTATCATGATAGAGGTTATTCAAACTCCGGCAATAAATAGAGTTTTAGCAGATGGCAATGATGCAGAAGTTATAGTCAAATCACTAAGAGGACCTAAATATTATTTTAAAATCAAAATATCGGTAGGAGGAGAACTAATATTTGAACAAAGTTGGAGTAAGGATGAGACAGGGACTTCTAGATTTAATCTAAAGTTGTTGTACTATTCTTACTTTAATAATGAATTCTCTATCCCATCTACTATAGGTTTTGAATATAAGCCCAATTTATATCAAAGGGTTAAAATAGATATTCAGGAAATTGAGATTCTAACAGGAGCGATAGTTGAGACCACTGATGTACCAGAGTTTTTTATTATAAAAAACAGAAGGCCATATCCTTTTACTGATAGTGAAGATTTGATTCTGTTGGATTACGATGTTGATCAAATTAATGTGCCTGTAGAAGGACTTATAATTTTTCCAATATATAGTAATGGTGCTAATCCTATAGAGGTAACAGTTCGTGATGATCAGGATAATGAATTATTTTCCCAATCGTATAATGCATCAACTACTAAAATAATGAGATATAATCTACCGCTATCACTATTATCAATTGGTGCTGATGTGCGGTATCTTAAAATTACAATGACTTGTGGGACCATCACCATTAATAAAATTGCAATTATTGTAAGAGAGTCAATTTACCCGATCAAACAAGTTTTTCACCTAAACAATTTCGGGATGTATTTATGTTCTTACCTAATGGGAAAATTAGAGGAAGAGAATAGATTAAAGCCAAAAGAATATATCCAGGAAGATGGTAACGCTATAACATATGATGTCGAAAACAAAATAATGGTAGATATAAATACTGGTTTTGGGTATTCAAATAAATTAGCTCAACTTATTGCAAAGAGTATTGATGTTAGAATAATAATTGATTCTGTTTGGGAAAGGATGTCAGCAAAAACAAAAAAAATCCTTAAGTATGAAGATAACAAATTCATCTATGAGGATACTTTAAAATTTTCAAAGATAGATACGCCTAATTTCAATAATAACGGAGTGTTTAATCAAATACCTAAAGCTACAGATATTATATTGTCAGGATTGGAAAATGAATCCATTCAATTCGGAGTTTCTAAAATACTTGAGGCATTCCAGGATGATGGAACATTACAAAGTATTACTTTTTATAATCCAACGGTTAATGGTTGGTTTGGATATACTAAACCAAATGGCCAGTTTATCACCATATTTAATGGAAACACAGACAATCCACTGTTGTATGTTCCAACGACAATCAATGCTTCCGATATTGTATCTTTTAAATACACACCGATTACTGAAAGATTTGGGTCTCCTTTAGATGATATCGAGTTTAAACTAAGTGACGGTTCTTATAACAGTAATTCAGCAAGGATGAAGTTCAATATTTCGGAAGTAATCGATTCCAGAATCGCACCATCTTTAAACCTTGTAACTCAATATACCATAGTGGTAGATGGAAGTGGAAGTGGGCAGGTGCAAGTGCCTATTACAGTAGTTAATCCAGATGGTTTTCCGACTACAGTAACTTGGTCTGAGAACGATCCAAAAGTAGGATTATCTAATACTTCTGAGACATCTGGTATTATATCAATAATTAATTCAAATGATGAAGATGAATTTTATGTTATACTGAGAGTAGAGGATAGTAGAGGATTATTTAATGAATATACCGTTAATATTAAAGCGGCCAGTAAGATTATAGATTTTACAGTAGAAGAGAAGAATGCCTCTGCTTCAAACATCAGACTATATGAAATTATTTTATCTAATGGCATTCCTAATGGTATAATTGATTTTGATTTTATAGCAGTTCTTCCAGGGTTTGATCAGTTTGTTAGTATACGTGATACGGCATCATCGATTACCATAGCTATGTATTCAGGTCTAGAAAATGAATCATCTACAATAACATTTGATAACTCAGGAAAAATCAAATTAATTATCGAGATGACTGATTCAAGGCAAGCAATACCGCCTTTTGATGGTGTTAATCTAAAAGTAAAAATTTCAAACCCTTCATCCGGCATGTTTATTAGTCCAAGTAATGATATTATAAATATATCTCCATGAGTAATATAAGAATTGTAGTTAATGACATAGAAATTGATTTTGTAAAAAAAGACTTAATAATCAATGATGAAAACAACTCGTTTTCTGATGAATTTAAGGTACCTCATAATACATACCCAATCAGAATAATTGAAAATGATAATACTCAAAAAGCATTAGGAAATCTTTCTATTGTTACAGCATCCAAAAAAAGGACTATTTCTTGTGTGATTTATGTTGGAGCTTCGGTCTATAAGGCACAATTGATTCAACTTTCCCCTTTACCAGGATTCCGCAAATGTGATGTTAGATTTGGTTCAGATATTTTGAAAGTAAAGGATAAAAAGATAGCTAATTTTTTTCCAAAATATAATGTATTGGGTAATGATCCTAACTCACAACCATATTTTGAAGAGAGCGAAACACAGTATAATGCTTATGATGCATGGAATCAAGAAGCAAAAAATAGAGTAAACAAAATATTTCCCCAAGTAGATTGGCAATTACCGGTCATTTACTATCCCGAAAAATATAGAGAGGAAGAGTTTTATAGTTTTGTTGAAGAGATAAATAGCAGGGATAATACTATGAATTTGAGAAAGAATGAATATGACCAAGAAACTAGTGTAGTAAATTTAAAAAATATCAATTCTGTAGCTCCTCAGGTTTTTCTATTAGCCCCTCTTTTTAAAATTTTCAATAGCATCGGATATAGGGTTAAAGGTTCATTTGCAGAAGATCCGTTTTATAAAATGGTCCTGATGTTTTCTAAAAATGACAATATGGTCACTGTTCCTGTTAGTCCAGTTTCGACTACCTTTTTTTTAGATGTTGGTTTCGAACATATATTGATTACTCCTGGACCAGGTGGTAATATTAATGTTTTTGGTTACTGGGGAACATTTGTAAAGAGAAAAAGTATTGTAAGTGCTTCTAATGGAACTCTGTTAGATGGAAGTTATAGAATAAACTACGATTTTGTAATGGAGGATGCTTCGTTTTCTCAAGCATATTTTGGTTTGCAGGCTTTCGTTGATGGTACCCTAATTGGAGAATGGTATAATGTGAGAGCTGGTAGGTATAAGCACTATTTTGAATTTGATATTCAAGAAGGTCAAACCTTACATTTCATATATCACAGCATTGATAGAAAAGATCCTTTATCATATTCTATACAAATCCTGTTTAATTCGGATCCTTTCGAGTACAAGGATTTTCATCCAACTATTGACTTTACCAGACATCTTCCTGAATGGACAGTTACCGAATATTTAACTAATTTAAAAAATAGTTTCAATTTGGGAATTACGATAGATGATGTTGCTAAAAGTATTTTGTTATACTACAATACCGATTATTTATTAAACGATACGCCTGAACATATTGATGGAAGCTTTCAAAATATCAGTCCCAAGCTTTCAAAACACGAAAGTTATATCGTTAGGCATGCTGATGGGATTTATGCGTATAACAAAATTACTAAAGAAGGAACAGTTCTTAATGGTGTTAAGGATGATAGCACGAAGGAGTATGTTACTGCTTTTAAAGCACCTACTTATGGGCGGACGGCAGGGTTTAATAAAGCATTAGATGATTTAGAAGGAGTAGCGCTTATGATATACAATCCTGCAAATGGTCCATATACAAGTCCTATGGTATTTGGCAGGACTATTGAAATTGTTGGTACTGGGGGAATATTTCAGGTAAACTGGAAAGAGTGGCTATTATTTAAATTGAATTCTATTTCTATTACTGCAGAAAAACCATTTTCAGCAACTGAGATAGCCAACATAACGAAAAGAAAAAAAATATATGTCAATAGACAATTATTCCTGGTTAAAAAAACTAAATACAAAGAAGATAGCTCTGGTTTGTTAGCAACAACACTCGAACTTGAAAGCGTTAATTATTAAATTTTAACCCTAGATTTTTAATTTTTTTATCAGCTCTTAGAAGTTCTTTTGGTATGTAATCTTCGGTTTGGGATATACTGTGATGCCTAGCTTGATCCCGAACTCTTAATAATTCAACTCCATTTAATAGCAAATCGGTAATACCACTATCTTTAAGCGAATACCATTGGATGGAAGGAGGTAAGTTGGCTTCTCTTCTCATTTTAGCCCATGTATCACTAATTTTTTTTGGTTTTAATTGTGTATCACCTGGCGCAAAATTATCTGCTGAAAATAAGTATTGTGAATTATTAGCCTTGGAAAGATGTTTTGCTAAATGTGGTACTAATATATCAGGTATGGTAACCGGTTGGCTTTTGTTATTTTTGGCGACACTACTCTCTATATATATAACATTGTTAATTAGCATCACATCACCAACCCTTAGTTTGGTTAATTCTGTTCTACGAATTAGGCAGTAATAGCAACTCATACATAGTGTATAAAAGTTTTTATTATTCTCATTGAAATATTCGAATATAGTGTTACGATAGTTCTCCTTTATGTATACGCGTTTTTTTGGTTCTACTGGAATGTTTTTTAAATGTAGACATGGATCTTGCTTTATATATCTTCGATCCACCATATAAGTAGTAATATTTTTTAGGAAACCAAGATAATTGTTGCGAGTTCTTGCTGAATTATCACGATCATGGTATACATAATCAATGAAATCTGTAACCAATTCTATATCAAATTTAATGGCAAATAGACTTGGCTTATCAATCATTTGAAGATATTCATTAATTATTTTCACGTAGGATCGATAAGTTCTTAGGGTGTCTTCGCTTTTTTGATTTTTATTCACTTCTTTCTGTGTTTTTGAAAGATATTGCTTTAAAATGTCCGTCACTTTATGAAAGGACTTTGCATTTTTTTCAGTGATCCAAGGAGTCCAACCTTTCTGTAGTTTATTATTGATCGTAGCAACCATTCTCTTGGCAAGTTTTCTCCTTTCAACAATACTTTTTAAGGGTCTAACTCTATTCCTTTTGATTTGTAATTTATCTGTAAAAGGATTCTTACAGTAATAAACAATCTCCCAGGTCTTATTTTCTCGAAGTTCAGCAGGCACATAATCTATAAACATTGATGCCTTTGTAATTTTTTTGGAAATGGACATTTTTTTTTACCTCAAAACTTAATTGAGATGCAAAATTGTTAATCCTTATTGATCGTATTTAACACGGTAGATTTGTGAAAACCCACTTAACTAATTGAATGTTAATTAGTTAAGTGGGGTGTTGTAGCGAGAGGGGGGCACGATCCCCCGACCTCCGGGTTATGAATCCGACGCTCTAACCAACTGAGCTACCTCGCCATTTTCCTTTATTTCTATACAATCAAACCATTAAAAAAGGTCTGATATATTAGAATACTTTTTACAGTACTGCTAAGGAGGGTGCAAATATAAAAACAAAATAGAATGACACAAACAATAATGCATAATTAATTTTTTTTTCAATGTACTTTTAAAGTCGATAATTAATCTATATATTGGCTTACCAACAATTAATGATATGTCTGAAAAAACTAAATATGAACTTGAATTTGTGGTACAGTCATCACCGCAACTATTATATCAATATATATCTACACCTTCGGGACTCTCAGAGTGGTTTGCAGATAATGTAAACTCAAGAGGAGAGTTGTTTACATTTATCTGGGATGATTCTGAAGAAGATGCAAAACTTTTAAGTAAAAAAAGTGGTGAACGGGTAAAGTTTAGATGGGTAGAAGATGAAGATGATGGAAAAGATTACTTCTTTGAAATGCGTATTCAGGTTGATGAAATAACCAAGGATGTTTCTCTTATGGTTACCGATTATTCTGAAGATGATGAAATGGATGAAAATAAAATGCTATGGGATAATATGATTGGAAATCTAAAACATGTATTAGGTTCGGCATAATTCTTCTTTTTATAATACAAATCTTTATACCCCATAAACATTAAAATTTATGGGAATTTTTTATGGTTAATATCAACGGAAATTTACTAGAAGATCATAAAGCAGTATTGGCTATTGATAATAGAGGATATGCATACGGAGATGCTTTATTTGAAACTATCAGAGTTAATTCTGGAACTATTTTATTTTGGGAAGATCATTATTTTCGGTTAATGGCCTCGATGCGTATTCTTAGAATGCAAATTCCTATGTCGTTTACCCCAGAATTTTTGGAAAAGGAAATCATAGATCTTATCACTGCAAATGAGTTAATGAATGCTTCAGTAAGGATAAAATTAATGGTAAATAGGGTAGCGGGCGGGCTATATACGCCCGCTTCTAGTGATATAGAATACAATATATTGGTTTCTCAATTACAATCTAGCTTTTATACGATTTCTGATCAGAAGTATGAAGTTACTCTTTTTAAAGATCATTATGTAAGTACAGATATGCTGTCTACTCTAAAATCAACAAATAAACTGGTCAATGTTCTTGGTGGGATTTTTGCTAGAGAAAATGGTTTTGATAATTGTTTGCTGATCAATTCTAACAAAATGATTATTGAAGCTTTAAATGGCAACTTATTTCTTGTAAAGGGCAATACGATAAAAACGCCTCCAATAACAGATGGGTGTCTAAAAGGTATATTAAGAACTCAATTGTTAAGAATTCTTGAAAAATTACCAGAATATCAATTAGAGGAAGCTTCTATTTCTCCTTTTGAGTTACAAAAAGCAGATGAATTATTTGTTACGAATGTAATTACGGGAATTTTACCAATTACCAAGTTTAGAAAAAAGGAGTATACTTCTAAGACAAGTAAGAGATTATTAGGAATATTAAATACCAGGATAAGGTTAGGAAATTAATTGTAAGTAGGATTCTCTGGAGCGTTAGACCAAAGGACGTATTCTCCTCCTAGTTCTATCATTTTTTCTTTCCAGAAAGTATCACAGGATTTTCCGAAAATATTCTTTTTGTAACTGTTTTCGACAATTACCCATGAGTTGGCTTCAAGTTCCTGGTTAAGTTGCTTAGAGTCCCACCCAGAATATCCTAGGAAAAATCTAATTTCATTTGGAGTGATTTTATCTTCAACAATAAGTCTAGAGACAATAGAAAAATCTCCTCCCCAATAAATACCACCAGATATTTCTACACTGTTAGGAATTAGATCAGGAACTTTGTGTATAAAATACAGGTTATCTTGTTCAACCGGGCCACCATTATAAATCTTAAATTCCATTTCAATTTCAGGAACCAGATCAGCAAGGAAATACTCAAGAGGTTTGTTCATTATAAAACCAATAGACCCTTGCTCACTATGATCCGCCAAAAGAACAACCGAACGATTAAAAGACACATCTCCTATAATAGATGGCTCAGCGATTAATAAATGTCCTTTTGATGGTTGTAGTGATATCATACTAACAATTTTACTTATCTTAAATCTAAATAATTATTTCTAATAATCAAAGGAGTTAGGTGTTTTTTGCCAAAAAATCATAAAAAAAACTCCCAATTTTGGGAGCTTTTAAATAATATCGAAAACGAACTGATTAGTTTACCGAACTTGATAAATCAGCACCAGCCTTAAACTTAACAACGTTTTTAGCAGCGATTTTAATAGTCTTACCAGTTTGTGGATTTCTACCTTCTCTTGCAGCTCTTCTAGAAACTGACCAAGATCCAAATCCTACTAAAGAAACACGTCCTCCTTTTTTAAGAGTACCTTCAACGTTTCCTAAGAAAGATTCTAAGGCTTTTTTAGCCGCTGCTTTAGTAATTCCAGCGTCAGCTGCCATTGCATCGATTAATTCTGTTTTGTTCATAATTCTGTTTTTAAATTAATTGTTGGTTAAACCAATCTTTTATGTTAAACGCTTTACAAATTTATACGGATTTATGATTCATGCAAGGATTGGCCCAGTAAATACAGGGATTTGTTGATAACTCAATGCGATTGTTAATAACCAATGTTGTTTTAGATAGATTTTTAAACCCTATACTACATAGGGGCTAACACATTTTTGCATCTCTGTAAAATACATAACCATTCAACAATGCTTGTGACTCCATTGCTTTTTTACCTGGGAGTTGAAGTTTTTTCAATATAATGTACCCATTTTTTACAGCTACTTTGATTGTAGAATCTTCAATAATAATTTTACCTATATCAAAAGTATGAGCTTCTTCTATTGGTTGAGCATCGTATACCTTTATATTTTCAGACACTCCTTTATTATACAATTCACACCAGGCAGCAGGATAAGGGCTTAGTCCTCTAATCAGGTTATGAATAGTATGTAGATCATCTTTCCAGTTAATTTTGGTGTTCTCACGATTTAGCTTATATGCGGTTTTAAAAGTACTGTCTTTGGGTTGGGGGTTTACCGTTACCGAATCATTTTCTATTGCTTTTATGGTATCTACTACCAAATCAGCACCTTTTTTCATTAGCTTATCATGTAGTATCCCCGCAGTATCATCATTTTTTATTTCAACTTCTTTCTGAAAAATAAGATGACCAGTATCTATTTTTTCGTCAATGAAGAAAGTCGTGATTCCGGTTTTTTGCTCTCCATTAATAACAGCCCAATTAATTGGTGCTGCACCTCTATAATCCGGAAGCAGAGATGCATGTAAATTAAAAGTGCCATACTCTGGCATATCCCAAACTACTTTTGGGAGCATTCTAAAAGCAACAACTATATTAAGATTAGCGCCCAAAGCTCTTAACTCTTCAATAAAACCCTCATCTTTTAGATTTGTTGGCTGAAGAACTTTTAGATTTTTGGATAGTGCATATTCTTTAACAGCAGATGCTTTAAGTTTTCTACCTCTTCCCGCTGGCCTATCGGGAGCAGTAATAACACCAACGACATGATACTTGTTTTCTATTATGGTTTTTAGGGTTTCAACGGCAAAATCCGGTGTCCCCATAAACAGGATTCGTAAGTCTCTCATTATTTTTGTGCTAATTGATAGTGATTATCGTGATTGATCCTTATAATTTGATGTTCGTTCATTTCCCGTAATACTTGTAAGGCTAATTTTTCGGGATATGCTAACTGTGCCAGTAAATCTCTTGAAGATAAGTTTTTTCTTTCTAAAAGCCTTATAATATCGTCTTGTATTTTATTAAGATCTATTGGTGTGGTCTTGTTTTTTTTGGTGATACAAAAACTACATATACCACAATCTGTGGTTTCTTTTTCTCCAAAATAATGAAGTAACTGTCTGCTTTTGCATTTTGTATTATTTTCTGTAAATCTTAATATTGCTTCTACCTTCTTTATTTTTGAAGTATTTTGCTTTATAAGATGATGTTTAATCCTATTGATGGTATGATCATCCTCACGTGGCAATAAGAAGATGATTTCTGCATCAGAAATTTTGTATATAAATTCTACTAATTCGGCTTCGTGTAGTTTATGTAATACAGTAACAACTTCTGTTTCGGGTTTTCCTACCTTAGAAGCAATCAAAGGCAGATTAATTGTGACTTTTTCGTCAAAAATACCGCCATATGTTCTTAGGATAGCCTTGGTAATTAGCTGGTATTCTTTATTGTTTTCTAGGAATTCTAAAAGATGATTTCCGGTTGTAAGAATATGAACACTACTTTTTTTGGTATATCGTTGCATAAATCTAATGACACCGCAACGATCTAAAAATTGTAATGTATTATAGGTAATAAGTGTATTTAACTCATACGTTTTACAAAATGTATTGAATTCAAAATTATGAACGGTCTGTTCACCTTCACCATATGATATTTGAAAATAGTTACATAGCTTTCTATAGACTAGTTTTACTTCATCTATATCCGGCAATACTTTTATAAATTGATTGTGTAATCTCTGATTATCATTTGTGTTTTTTAAAAGATAGGCAAAAGATGGTTCTCCATCACGACCGGCTCTGCCTGCTTCCTGAAAATAGCTTTCTATACTTTCTGGAATCGTATAATGAATTACCGTGCGTACATTAGGCTTATCTATTCCCATGCCAAAGGCATTTGTAGCAACCATTACTCTAATCTCTTCTTTTAACCATTGGTTAAATCGTTTGGTTTTTTCTTGAGCATCTACACCACCATGATAATATGTCGCCAAATAGCCACTTGCATTAAGAAAATCACTCAATTCAACTGCAGATTTTCTATTTCGAACATAAACGATCGAAGTTCCCGGGTATTTATCTAAAATCTGAGTAAGTTTATACTTTTTGTCGATTACATTTTCTACCCTATACCCCAGATTAGGCCTAAAAAAGGATTGTTTAAGTATTTTGGGTTGAAAAAGATCGAGTTCTGTCACAATATCATCTACTACTTCTTTGGTGGCAGAAGCGGTTAGTGCAATAACAGGTACAGCAGGATGTATTTTTCTTAGCACTTCTATTTTTTTATAAGAGGGCCTAAAGTCATTTCCCCATTGCGAAATACAGTGTGCCTCATCTACTGCAATAAGATTAATATTCATTTGCTTTAATCGTTCCTGTACAATGTCTTGTTGAAGACGTTCTGGAGAAAGATAAAGGAATTTATAATTACCATAAATACAATTATCGAGCAAAGTATCTAATTCTGAATATCTAATACCACTAGGCAGTGCAATTGCTTTTATGTTTTTTTGCTGAAGGTGTAGTACCTGATCTTGCATTAATGCAATTAATGGAGAAATAACAATACAAATACCTTCCATTATTAGAGCTGGCACCTGAAAACAAATTGATTTTCCCCCGCCAGTAGGGAGTAATGCAAAAGTATCTTCTCCTTCCAGTACCGAAGCTATAATCTCTTCCTGCAATGGCTTAAAACTATTGTGTTTCCAATATTGTTGTAATATTTTAAGAGGAGATTTTAGCAAATTATTTTATGTTTTTGAGAATAAAATCATAACGTTCATGCACAGATCCAAAAGGTACTTCGATACAATCATAGCCTAATTGACTATACGTTTCAAACAGATGATGATGGATTTCTTTTGCTTGTTCGAAGCTTTCATAGCGCTCATTGTCTGATACATAGATGTCTTCCCATGGTGGCAGTAAAAAAACCTGATCATACGTATGATTCTTACAAGCATTAATAAAACTGTCGTCGTAGGATTGGTTAAAATAGTTCATATACGCCAAAACATCTGGGATACCTCTATCATAAAATGTAAGATCTTCTTTTTGGGATACGGCCTCTTTAAATTGATCAACCCTTCCGTTAAGAATTTGTGTATTAAATTGATAGGGGTCAGAGACAGAAATTATGGGATTAGAAACAATAGACTTAGAGTCATTACTTTTTAATGCTTCCTGAGTCATACTTCGTATAATCTCATGAAAACAGAAAAATTTTGCTTCTTCAAGTTTATGGATAACTGAGGTTTTACCTGTTCCCGGTGCTCCGGTAATTACAATTCTTTTCTTTGTCAAAGGAATAATTTTGATGCAAATTTCGGAATTATAAAAGGATTTTGAAAAGAAGTTGTTTAAAGTTTTCTATTCTAACAAACCGAAACAGTTTGATGTATAGTAAGGTAATTGCAGAAATTAGATATAAAAAATTATATTTTCTATGTATTAGGGCAAAACGGATCATTATACGCTCTGAATGACATCTACGTCTCGATGAAACACAAATATTCAGTTTTTCACGGGATATCGAGATGGATATTCAATTGGAAGGAGTAATCGAACTATTCAGCAAAAAGATTTTATATAGAGAATATGATTGTCTTACTTTAATGTTAAACATGTATATTATACAAAGTGAAAAAGAAGTTATTTTTAATACATGGATGGATTGGGACACAACTAGGCCTACTTTTTTTTGTAGTATGTTTTTCTGGAACAATCTCAACTGTTAGTCATGAGTTAGATTGGTTAATTCAATCAAACTATAGAGCCACACCACAATCTACTTACGTCTCGAGAAATGTCATTTCAAATAATTTTGCAAAGACATATCCAAAAGCTAAAATTACCTATTGGATACGGCATGATGAGCCTTACCTATGTGATTTGTTGTATAAAGAAGAGGATGAGAAACTTTCGTTTGTATTTGCAAACCCTTATACAGGAGAAATTCAGGGAGAGACAAGTCTTACGGCTCAACTCTATCTAAGAGATTTACATTATTACCTCTTTATACCTTTTCAAATTGGGAATTACATCGTTTTATTTTTTGGATTTCTTATCCTTGTTTCTGTAGTCTCTGCTCTTTATTTTTATAAATCCTGGTGGAAGAAATTTTTTGTGCTCGATGTAAAAAAAGGGGGGAACAAGTTTAGTAGAAGTTTACACAGGTTAGTTGGCTTATGGGCTATTCCTTTTATTTTTCTTATTGTGATCATTAATAGCTGGTATTTTGCAGAACGCGCAAATATTGCCGGTATTAAACCAATGGTAAATCCTAAGCATATAAAATTAGACATACTTAATTATCAAAATGAGAAGAAGAGTTTGTTTCCTTTTAATATAGACTATAATAAAGCAGTTAAGATTGCAGAAAAAGCTATTCCTCATTTTAAAGTAAAAAACATTTCTCCTGCGATTGATTCTACAGAAACAATATATGTAATGGGAAATAGTAATGTTCCATTAGTTAGGCAAAGGGCTAACCGCGTATATATTAATCCATATAACTATAAAATAGAACATATTCAAAGTGCAGCAAAGAGCAGTACTATTATGTGGATTAATGATATAGTAGATCCTTTACACTTTGGATATTGGGGTGGAATAACAACCAAAATAATTTGGTTTGTTTTTGGGTTAATTATCTCAATATTAATACTTTCTGGGATCTATATCTCTTTAAAAAGGAAGTCTCGATCAAAACAGAAAAGTAGGATTGAAAAAATAGTTCTAAACGTTATTAATACATTAATTATTTGTTGCTTGTTTTACTTTATGCTAAAACGATTACATACAAGATATGAAGCTACTGTTTTGGCTTATTGTGTAATTTTCATTTTCTGGGTGCTATTATTTGCTTTATTGTATTACTTGTTAGTTTTCTGCATAAGAAAACCAGGAGTTAGAAAACTAAACCGATAAGGTTATTTTAGATAGTGTAATAAGTATCGGGATGAAAATAAATGGATTTTACTACAACTAAGTTTTGTATGAACAAAAAGACAGTATATAAGATATTAATAAAAGCAGATATAATCTATTTAATTCGATTTTCAGGAATCATAATTATTTGTAATGATCTGTTAAAGTTGAATCAACATAGTGAATTTTTAGTAACTTCAATAGCAATTGATACGCATTTGCTTTATTTAGACTAGTTAAATACAAATCTTTAAAAATTAAAACTCATGCCTGTTTATAATTTAAAAATTAATGGTCAATCTCATAGTGTCGAGGCAGACCAGGATACCCCTCTTTTATGGGTGTTAAGAGATCATCTTGATATGGTTGGTACCAAATTTGGCTGTGGTATAGGCCAATGCGGTGCATGTACGATACATCTAGACGGCTCTGCTACCAGAAGTTGCTTACTTCAGGTTTCTATGGTAGAAAATATGGAAATTACTACGATCGAAGGCTTATCTGAAGATGCTTCACATCCTGTTCAACAAGCCTGGAAAGAAGTAGATGTACCACAATGCGGATACTGCCAGGCAGGGCAAATGATGTCTGCTGCTGCTTTCTTACAGCAAAATGCAAACCCGAATAAATCAGAAATCAGGGATGCAATGAGCGGTAATATATGTAGATGTGCTTCGTACAACAGAATAGAAGAAGCTGTAGAAGTTGCTGCCAGTAAAATGAGTTAACCCTTTTAAATTTTAAACGTATGAAATGAGCCATAACAATTGAGTGAATACCAATCGAGATGTTCAATGGCGAATTCCATCTGACAACTAAAAAAACAATAAAAAAGAACAGATGAAAAATAATGCATCACCTTCATTCGGTAGAAGGTCATTTATAAAAACATCGGCATTGGCTGGTGGCGGAATGTTAATTGGGTTTAATTTATTTCAGGCATGTAAACCTGAAGCGAAACCACCTGTTGATATACCTATTGATATTTCTCAATTAAACTTCAACGATTTTAATGCCTTTATCAAAATAGCCGATAACGGTATGGTAACTATCTTCTCTCCAAATCCAGAAATAGGCCAAGGGGTTAAGACATCTATGCCTATGCTTATTGCAGAAGAACTTGATGTATCATGGGATAATGTTCATGTAGCGCAAGGGGCATTAGATACCAAAAATTTCACACGACAAGTAGCCGGAGGAAGCCAATCCTTAAGGCAAGGGTGGGAACCCTTACGCCAAACGGGAGCTACAGCCAGACAAATGTTAATTAACGCTGCAGCAGCCAAATGGGGAGTGGATGCTTCAGAATGTAAAACAGAAAACGGAGTAATTATCAATGCCAATGGTGATAAACTTGGATACGGAGACGTAGTTAAAGAAGCATCAGCGCTTGAAGTGCCAGAAAATATAACACTAAAAGACCCTAAAGATTTTAAAATCATAGGAAAAAATATTTCTAATGTAGATGTAGATAAGATTATCATCGGAAAATCTCTTTACGGAATGGATTATAAGGAGGAAGGGATGGCATATGTGTCGGTATTAAGACCTCCTGCTTTTGGTAAAAAACTGGTTGATTTTGATGATACTGCAGTTAGAGCTATTTCGGGAGTACATGATGTAGTTAAGTTTGGTGATAAAATTGCAGTCCTGGCAAAAGATACCTGGACAGCAATGAAAGGAAAAAAGGCATTGAAAGCGAATTGGACTTCGGATTCAAAATTAGAAAATACAGAAGATCATGATAAAATACTGATGGATCTTCTTAATGGAAAGGAGTTTAATACACTACGTGCCGATGGAGATGTTAAAAAAGCATTTGCTCAGGCAGACAAGGTGATCGAGAGAACTTATGAGTCACCATTCTTACCTCATAATTGTATGGAACCCATGAACTTCTTTGCAGATGTTACTCCAGAAAAAATTCGTTTGGTCGGCCCTATACAAACACCAGCAGGTACTGCACGTAGAGTTGCTAATTTGTTAGAGCGCGACCCAGAAGATGTTTCTGTAGAAATGACCAGAATGGGAGGCGGTTTTGGAAGACGACTCTATGGTGATTTTGCTTTGGAAGCAGCAGAAATATCAAAAATTGCCCAAAAACCAGTCAAAGTAGTCTATTCCAGAGAAGATGATATGTCTGCAGGGATATATCGTCCGGCAATAAAATATAAAATCAGTGCCTCAATTAAAGATGGTAAAATTAGTGGATATCACCTTAAAGAAGCCTCTGTAAATTCGAATATGTATGGGTTGATCCCTAATTTTTTTCCGGCTGGAGCTATTGAAAATTACCAGGTTGATGTTGCCAATTATAATAGTAAAATTACAACAGGAGCCTGGAGAGCTCCATATACTAATTTCTTGTCTTTTGCAGAACAAAGCTTCTTTGATGAATTGGCAGAGCTACTAGAAATTGATCGTATTCAACTTCGTTTAGACTTACTACAGAAAGTAAAGGGAACTACAGATGAGAGAATCCAGTATTCTCCAGAACGATTAGAGAAAGTAATAAAAGTAGCTGTAGATAAATCTGGATGGGGAAAAGCAAAAGATGGAACTTACCAGGGATTTAGTGCATATTATTGTCATAATACTCATGTAGCAGAAGTAGCAGATGTAGTATTAGAGAATGATATACCTGTGGTAAAAAAAGTTACTTGTGTTGTAGATTGCGGAATCGTAGTGAACCCACTCGGAGCAAAAAACCAGATCGAGGGTGGAGTTATTGATGGTGTAGGCCATGCGATGTATGGTGATTTTTCATTTAAAGATGGAGTGCCACAAGACAAGAATTTTAACACCTATCGTTTAATTCGTATTAATGAAACTCCTGTGGTCGAAACACATTTTATAGAAAGTGATATTGCCCCAACAGGACTAGGAGAACCCACATTACCTCCTGCAGGAGCAGCTGTAGCAAATGCAATTAAGGCAGCAAAAGGAATACGATTGTATAAGCAACCTTTTATTAAAAATATGAATTCCAAAGCGCCATTGGGATAGTACGCTTATGACACACGAATTCAAAGAAATAATAGAATCTTATCATAAAGCCAAACAGCAGGGGATACCTGCTGTTATGGCTACAGTAGTAGATGTAGAAGGGTCTTCTTATAGAAGACCAGGAGTGGGTATGCTCATTCTCCAAAATGAAAAAATGACAGGTGCTGTAAGTGGGGGATGTGTTGAAAAAGAAGTGTTACGACAAGCGCAATCTGTTTTCGTTTCCGGAGAACCCAAAATGATGACCTACGATGGTAAATATAGGCTGGGATGCGAAGGACTATTGTATATTTTGATTGAAACTTTTGATATTAGTACTATTGAGATTGCAACAATACAAAGACACTTAAAATCCAGAGTACCGTTTGAAATTAAATCATGGTACTCAAAAACAGAACAAGAAATCTCTACTATGGGATCTATTGTTCAATTTAAAGGAGATCAGGCATTTTGTTTTTCGCAAAATACCAGGCCAGATGATTGTTTAGAGAGTTTTGTGAGGGAAATGCAACCTTGTTTCAGATTAATAATTATTGGTACCGAGCACGATGCAGCGCAGTTATGTAAACTGGCATCAGCTACTGGCTGGGAAGTTGATATCGTAAGTCCACCACAGCATTCTAAAAAACTAGAAGATTTTCCGGGGGCAAAAGAGATAATTCGTAGTGCTCCAGAAGATTTGAATATAGATCATATAGATGATCAGACAGCTATCATTCTAATGTCTCATAATTTTGCTAAAGATTTGTTATATCTTCAGGCGTTAAAAGAAACCAGCCCGGTGTATATCGGATTATTAGGACCCGCGCAGCGTAGAGAAAAGCTATTGTCTGCTTTTATAGAGTATTTTCCCGAGGTTACCGATAGATTTCTCGATGCTATTCATGGTCCTGTCGGTCTAAATCTGGGAGCAGAAACTCCTCAGGAAATTGCAATTTCTATAATTGCTGAAATATTGTCCGTGATTAGAGGTCAAAACCCGATACCATTGCAGGAGAAGAAAGGAGCGATTCATGATGATCCTAAAAGGAAAAAAATAAATGCCATTCCCACCAAAACCTAAAATAGCACAACTTATCCTTGCAGCAGGTTCTTCTAGTAGAATGAGAGAACCAAAACAGGTGTTGCCATGGCGTAATACAACATTAATTGGTCACGCTATAGAGAGGGCACTACTAATAAAAGAAACCTCAATCTATGTGGTTTTGGGAGCGCATTACGACACTGTATATGAGGAGATTTGTCATTTTCCTGTTACCATACTCAGAAATGCAGAATGGCAATCGGGGATGGGATCTACAATACGTTCTGGAATTAAGGCTATACAACAAGACAAATTGTCGTATGACGGAGTGCTAATTTCACTGGTAGATCAACCACTATTAGATACAGTTCATTTTAATGCATTAATTACTCAATTTAGTAAAGAACCAGGTGTTATTACTGCTACAGGTTTAGGTTCTGGCGTTGGGGTTCCTGCAATTATCCCATCTCAATATTTCTGCGAATTAGTGCAGTTACAGGCAGATTTTGGTGCCCGATACATTATTAAAAAGCATATAGATCATATCCATACAATTGATGCTCTTGATAAAGGAGTAGATATTGATACGATAGCACAATATCATGCTATAATAAAAAGCAATTTTTCTTCTTAAAAAAGCAAAAGGAGTTTCTGTGTAACTTCGTTTTTATAAATCATAAGATGTATCTTTGGCCTAAATTTTGATCTGATACATGTTACTATGAAAGACCCTGAAGAGTTTTATGAAAAATTAAAAGAGCAGTTGGCAGATACATCACTATGGCCAACTTCATATTTATATAAATTTATTGTACCTACAAATACAGAAAAGATTGAACAAATCGAATCAATTTTTGATAACCTGGGTTCGGTAATTCAGACTAAACAATCTAAAAATGGTAAATATACTAGTGTATCTATCAATGTTAGAATGAAAAATCCAGATCAGGTGATTGCTAAATATAAAGAAGTTGCCGAAAAAGTAGAGGGAGTAATTTCATTATAGTATTTAGGTTGTACCAGATATCGCAAAGAGGTAAAACAGCCAATTTATAGGTGAGCATAAAAGTTGAGATGACTTTATTACCTGTTTTCTTTATTAAATACCATTGATTAATAAATAAAATATAGTAATGACAGTAGCTTACTTATTTTATTTTAGTATTTTGCGAAACGAATTATAGAATAGTCCAAAAAGTAATCAATTGTCAAACTGAATCTAAAGAGGTTATACATAATTACTTATAAATAGTTTTCAAGAACTTATATTCACAACAACTTACATATTGATTTTTTAGGCTATCTCTACACAATTTTCACATACATTTTATGGATATATATAATATAGAATACAATACCGAGCGCGAAAAGCTCATTATCCCAGAATATGGTCGTCATATGCAGAAAATGATAAACCATACGGTTACTATCGAAGATCGTGAAGAACGTAATAAGGTTGCAAAGTCGATTATAGCAGTAATGGGTAATCTGCAGCCGCATTTACGAGATGTGCCTGAGTTTCAGCATAAATTATGGGATCAGCTGTTTATAATGAGTGATTTTAAATTAGATGTAGATACTCCTTTTCCTGTATTGACTAAAGAAAAATTACAGGAAAGACCAGAACCTCTTGAATACCCTCAGAATTTCCCAAAATATCGTTTTTACGGAAATAATATTAAACGAATGATAGATGTTGCAAATGGTTGGGAAGATGGCGATTTAAAAAATGCACTTACTTTAACAATTGCAAATCATATGAAAAAGTGCTATTTGAACTGGAATAAAGATACGGTAGAGGATAGTGCGATATTTAATCATCTTTTTGAACTAAGTGATGGTAAAATAGATCTTAAAGGAAGTAATGAAAATCTTACAGATTCTTCAAACTTGATGAGAGGAAAAAAGAAAAAGCATACGACAACAAATAGTAATAATAGTGGTAAAAAGAATTACCGAAATAACCGTGGTAAAAAACGCTATTAAAATTAATCAACTACCAAATTACTAACCGCTAACGAACTAACGATTACATGGGTACTTTTCAGATAGAAGGAGGGCATCAGCTCAAAGGGGAAATCACGCCTCAGGGCGCCAAAAATGAAGCCTTACAAATTCTTTGCGCAGTATTATTGACACCAGAAGAAGTTATAATTTCTAATATTCCTGATATACGAGATGTAAATAAATTAATAGATATTCTTAGGAATTTGGGTGTAAAAGTCCAAAAATTAGGAAAAGGAAAATATTCTTTTAAGAGTGATGAACTCAATTTAGAATATATGGAGAGTGAACAGTTTAAGAAAGAAGGAAGTGGTCTTAGGGGATCTATTATGATTGTTGGGCCCTTATTAGCAAGATTTGGTAAAGGGTATATTCCGCGTCCAGGAGGTGATAAAATTGGAAGAAGACGTTTGGATACCCACTTTGAAGGGTTTATTAACCTTGGGGCAGAATTTAGATATAATAAAGAAGAACGTTTTTATGGTGTAGAGGCACCAGAAGGTTTAACAGGTACCTATATGTTACTTGATGAAGCTTCGGTAACCGGTACTGCAAATATTGTAATGGCGGCTGTACTCGCCAAAGGCACAACTACAATTTATAATGCAGCTTGTGAACCTTATTTACAGCAGTTATGTAAGATGCTTAATGCTATGGGAGCAAAAATCTCTGGAGTGGGCTCTAATTTGTTAGTGATTGATGGGGTTAAAGCTTTAGGCGGATGTGAACACCGTGTACTACCCGATATGATCGAGATTGGATCATGGATAGGACTAGCTGCTATGACAAAAAGTGAAATTACTATTAAAAATGTAAGCTGGGAAAACCTGGGATTGATCCCAAATACGTTTAGAAAATTAGGGATTGCCCTGGAGCGGGTAGGAGATGATATTTATATCCCTGCACATACGAATGGATACCAGATAGAAAGTTATATTGATGGTTCATTTATGACCATTGCCGATGCTCCATGGCCTGGATTTACCCCCGATTTATTGAGTATCGTTTTGGTTATAGCTACACAAGCCAGAGGAGAAGTAATGGTGCACCAAAAGATGTTCGAGAGTCGTTTATTCTTTGTAGATAAGCTTATTGATATGGGAGCTAAGATTATTTTATGTGATCCACATAGAGCTACAATTATAGGCCATGATTTTCAATCTACATTAAAAGCAACTACAATGGTATCTCCTGATATTAGAGCCGGAATATCATTATTAATCGCAGCATTGAGTGCTAAAGGAACATCAACTATTCATAATATCGAACAAATTGATCGTGGATATGAAAATATTGATGAACGCCTTAGAGCAATAGGAGCTAAGATTATTAGGGTTTAAGGCGTAATAGATACATATTTTTGACGCAAGAGATTAGATAACTAGCTGCATAGGCCCTTCTTCATATGCCATCTCTTATGGTTTATAAGATTGCATAAAGGCCAAAAAAAGAGTTTTAGTATTTTTATTTCTTTGAATTGTATTTTAGAAATGTATTGTTTTTAATGCTAAGAATTAGACCGTTGTTTGAGATACTTTGGTATATGGAATAGTAAAATAGAATGTAGATCCTTTACCTTTTTTACTTTCTAACCAAATTTTTCCTGTTAGCATTTCGACATAAGCTTTGGCAATAGATAATCCAATACCTGCACCTTCTAGTGCATAGCGATCTTCGAGATCTGCCTGTACAAATCGTTCAAAAATAGCTTTCTGACGATCTTTTGCGATCCCCATACCAGTATCTTTTACATAAAATTGAAGAATATCTTTATCCCTTAGATATCCAAACTCAATTCCTCCTTCATTCGTGTACTTAATAGCATTTTTTATTAAGTTAGAAAGGATTGCATTAAATTTTTCTTTATCGGTTTTGATGATTGCATCTTCTGTCGACAAATCAATTGATAATGATAGTACAATATCCTTTTTATCCGTTTGCGGTTTAAAGAGGTCAAATAAATACTTGGTTTGTTTATTGATATCAACCTCTTCGATATTGACTTTTACCTGATCTGCGGCTATTCTGGAGATATCAATAATATCCCTGATAATATTAAGCATGCGTGCTCCACTTTCTTTAATAAGATCCAGATACAGTTGTTGTTCGTCACCAGTAAGTTTTGGTTCGTTTAAAAGCTCTGCAAGACCAAGAATACCATTCATAGGGGTTCTTATTTCGTGACTCATATTGGCAAGAAAAGCAGATTTAAGGCGATCACTTTCTTCGGCTTTTTCCTTTAATCGACTTAGTTCAATTTCGTATAACTTAATATCTGTGATATCTGTTAGAGTACCAACATACCCAATAATTTGATGTTTATCATTGTACTCGGGTATAGCACGACCTAATACCCAGGTTACCGTACCGTCGGGTTTAAGAAATCGGTATTCGGCATCAGAGGTTTCTTTTTTACCTGTAGCTGAATACCATCCTTGTTTTAGTCTTTTTCTATCCTCTGGATGTACTGCATTAAGCCATCCATCATTTAGGGCTTCTTCTTGTGATAATCCCGAGATAGAACACCATTTTGGATTAACAAATATGGTCTTTCCATCGCTTTGAGTCATAAATACACCTACCGGTATCAGATTGGTTAATGTTTGATATCTGCCTTTGGTGAATTGAGCTGCTTTTTCGGCTACTTCATATTTTTGCTTGTACGTTAGGGAATGAAAAATATCTTTAAAAGTAAGATAGTTAACATGGTAGGTTTCTTTTTCAAAATACTTTAGATATAACGTAAATATAGCACTATAAAAAATAGCCATAGACCCCTTTGATAATAATCCTGATAACAAGAGTTTTGGTATGTTTTCAAAATACCAAAACGAGCCTAGTGTAAAAAAGATGGCATCAAAACTAAGAACTAGTACCATAGTAAACATTACTCTAAGAAATAAGCTAGAAGTATGTTTTGAGATAAATTCGTATAAAAATATGATCAATATTGCATCCAGATAAAGTACTCCGGTTCCTACAAATAGTACCAGTACATTTGTGTAGAAGAAATCTGTAGAAATTTCGAAAGGATTATAGCTATATGCTCCTTCCATATTCATTCTAAAAGCAAGTAAAAGAAAGCATAATACAATATTGGCTATAACTAATGCGTAAATTAGTTTTCGAGCTGTAGTTGCATCTTCTTTGATGTATATTAGAAGTATGGCAAAAAGTGTAGCAGAAAATAAAACAGATGAACCTGGAGAAACCACGATAGCATCAGATATTTTGAAATAAAGTGTACTGGCCATAAAAACCTGCACAAACTGAAACAATCCCAAAGAAGCGAATAGCACTCCTAAGCCTATTATCGTTCGCAAACGAAATAGTAGTAATATTAGGAAGGCAACAACAAATCCTTGAAAAAGAAAAATTAAGATTTGATAGAAAATTAGTGTGTCCATAAGAGTCTAATGCTACATTTAATAGGCGTTTTTAGATTCTTTGGTTAACCTATTTGTGTATAACATATAATTTTTAAGCCCCTTAAAGCTACGAACAATTGTTAAAACATTAGATATATAATCCCTTAAAAAACGATTTTTAATTAGTAATTATTACTTGTGATTACGCAAAAAAAAGGAGTTTAGATGTGTATTATGTTGATTTACAGTTTGTTTTTACTTCAGTTACGTTTATTTTGATTTTTTTTTAATGAGAAGATATGCTTATAAAGTACTTAAAATAGAATTTAGGTTATGGTATAGATAAAAAAAACCTGTCATTTTTGACAGGTTGTAGTGCTTTAAAAAATTAAGTAGTATATATTAAATTACTTTTACATTTACTGCGTTTAATCCTTTTTTGCCTTCTTGCAAATCAAATTCTACTGCATCACCTTCTCGAATTTCATCGATTAGCCCAGAGATGTGTACGAAATGTTCTTTGTTAGAATCTTCTTCAGTGATGAATCCAAATCCTTTGGCATCGTTGAAAAATTTTACTGTTCCTTTATTCATTGTTAAAATTTAAATTAGTTAATAAAAATCAAAGATAACGCCAAATATCTAAATGATCATCATCAAGATGTTTTTTACTTTACTTGTTAACACAAATTTTAAGTGTTTATTGCTAATATAGGTATAAAATTGTTAATTTATCAATTATTGGTGATTCCTATAGTAGGTGTAATTATGAAATATAGATGATTAGATATTATATAATTACTTAAAAATATAGTTTTTGTAATTCTAATGTATAATCATATTGTAAATCTTCGTGCAGTACTGTAATCTTCTTATTGATAGCCGATGTTTCGCGATGATAGATGTTTTTGAGAACAGTATTATTTTGTATAGAAGGAGTGAAGTTTTTTAACTTTTTGCAAAAATAAAGAAGCAATTCTATTTCAGTTTCTTTGTTTTTCGAATATCGAATATATTTCTTTATCGTACGCAAAATTTTTCGAATACTTTTTTTAATATAATAATATGATGCGGTGTTGATCATTTCGAATTGCTCATCAATTTCTCTCTGTATGCTTATGATATATTCTTCTTCATGGGTCGATTCGAATAATAAATAGGTAAGTAATTCTTTGTTTTCTTTTTTAAATCGGGATAGACGAAGACATAGTTCTATAAGCTCCTGGTGCGAACGATCTGTTAATTCGGTTTTTAGTTCTTTTACGGTAGCAGTTTTCATCTATAGGTAGTGCTTGTTTTATGGTGATACATTTCCTGTATGCAATTTAAATAAAACAATAGTTTCTAACCGGCTAACTCATTTTTAACTTATAACAATGGTATATCGATACTTTGATCCTTTTATACCGTGTGACTTTATGTTTTTGCACTTTTTTTGATAACTGTTTGATATGTATGCCGTTGGTATATAGGGCCTCCCAAAGTTATTAACATAGTTATTAACAATAAAAGTAGGTTTTTACGTGTTAATTATTAGTAAATTTTAATAAATAATGTATTATATCGAAGTTATTATATTTTTAAACAAATTATTAACAATAAATCAACAAATAATTTGGTTTATTGTTAATAACTTATTATATTACAGGTAATTAACCTTAAATCACACAATCATGAATCATTTTTATTCCACTTTTGGGTTGAATTTTAAGAGTATTGTAAATTTTTTAAGAGAACTCCCTAAGGCTTCTAGTTATGCAATTCGTAAGTAATAGAGATATAACAAATTTTGGGCATTTGTTTTTTAAATCTATGAGAGGGATTATTTTTTGGTAATCCCTTTTTTTATGTTTGATACTGAAATGTATATATAAGAGGTAAGGTAAATGAGAAGATTACTACTTAAAACTCTCTTAAATAATAGTATGCGTTTTTGATAGAATACACTTCTAATAGGTTTTGATTATATTCTTTTATCACTAGGTTACATGCTTTTAATCTAAGATCAAAACTAATCTATGAACTCACCCTATTTTTAAGTTTAGCTAAAAATAGGATGAGTATGTTTACATAGAACTATCCGTAAACCGGGTAACATTCCCATCCGTGATTTATAAGAAAGTCAGCATTTTTAACATCCTGTTCCAAAGTCCTTCCATTAACAGTTTTTTCACAAGTCCAACTTGTAGGTTCAGGATCAAGGGTTGAACTCATGTTTCCGGCATTAATAGCCGATAGGTTAGATAATTTAAATTTTTTGAGATCTTTAAGAGTACTTTTCATAATATGATTTAAAAGTTAAACATACTTCTAAAGTATAGTTATTAAGCGACCTTATAGAAGATAGTTTATAAGTGTAAGGGAAATTTAGATAAATGAGATAGATAAATTTATAAGCGCAAGAAACATGATTTTGGAATTGAAACTATTTTACTTTAAAAAGACTATCTGTTGCCGAAACCAATTTAGATTCTTTAAACCTTAGATCTCCAAATTCAGAAGACCATAATTCTTTAGCAGATTTGTTTTTATATTCTTTATGTTTATTGTTTAATTGATGCATATATCAGCTGATGTGTTTTCTGTATTTTATTATGATTCGTTATTTTATATTATTCTTTTTCATACGTTAAGATCTGAAGTCCATCATCAAAAGATTCTTTTTCGATTAACTTCCATTTTTTGTTTGTTATAGAATTACCAAATAAACGAATTCCATCTCCAATAATTATTGGATTAAGTTTTAGCTTGAGCTGATCAATCAAATCATTATCTAAAAGCCAGCCAGCAAAGTCTCCACCACCACATAAGTAAATGTCTGTTTTCGAATTTGCTTTAATTTCTTTTACCCGATGAATTGATCTTTTTTCAATATGAACAGAGTTTGCCAGGTTTTCAATTTTCATTGAATCCGAAAAAATGTAATGCTCCATATTTGGATAAGCAGCTTGTCCTGGCTGAAGACCGTATTGAAAACCAAACTCATACGTTCGTCTTCCCATTAGTACAGTTTCAAATTTTAAAAGCTCAGCCTGATATTTTTCAACTCCCTTCCCTTCAAGTATGAATTGACTTATGTCGTCGTTCTTTCCTGCTATAAATCCGTCGAGAGAACTTGCTACGTAATAAACAATTTTTTGCATATGATTTTATGTTTTTAGAATTTCTACATTACTCACAACATTATAAGTAAGTATCGAAGTAGCGCAAATTGTTACCTTGCTTTTTGGTTTTTCTCACATTGATTGTTAACTTTTTTATCATAAGTATTGTTTTTTACCAAAAATATAAGAGTCGTTCGATTAAAACTTAGTTGTTATGAATATATATTATGATGTTATGTTTTTTTATTTTTCCTTTTCGCTATTTTCATACGACTATAATCGCAAGCTCCATTCTCTAAATATTCAATTTTATGTTCAGATAACAGTCGAACAATGATTTCTCTTGTTTCCTTTTCATCAAATCCGAGTTTTTCTCCAAGGTCGATTTCGTTTAACCGGCCATTGTTTTCAATTAATGCGTTATAATATTTTTCTTTATTTTCCATACGTTATTTGTTTTTTTACCGCTATCATCATATGCGGGCTAAAAGGTAAAAGATAGCTGTCGTTTTCTGTAATCTTTGTAAGTTTTAATAATGTTTCTTTCTTTTTGTCATTTAGCATATTAGTAAAATAATTTTTGTCTAACCAGGCCATTCCCTCAACTGCATAAGTAGTAAGATACGTTAATTCTTGACTTATAAATTCGTTTTTAAGCTGTTCTGGTGTATGATAATATGCTTCTGCCAAAAGCCATGGGAAATCATCTGGGGGATTGTGTATTCCATTTGTTAATTCGTTTTTACACATTTCAAAAAACGATTTTTTATGAATAAGCCCATTTAAAAGGCCTACCAGAGTAGATGCGGTATAATTGATGGCAAAACCCAAAATGATTCCGTTATTCTTCAAAACACGTTTTGCTTCGCGGATACTTAACGCTCTATCTTCTTTTTTTTGAAGATGATACAAAGGGCCATGTAGCAGTATTAGATCGGCAAAATTATTAGGAAATTCGAGTTTTCGGGATTCTCCCCAATGAACGGAAAACCTGTTTTTTAATTTATCGGCTCTGTCTTGAGCTATTTTTATATGTTTGGGAATAGGTTCGACCAAATGTACCTGGTGTCCTTTGTTAGCAAGCCATTCCGAGTATTTTCCTGTCCCACCACCAATGTCAATTATTTTTGATGGTGAGGTAGTAATATATTTTTCTATGAGTGATTTGGTTCTTTCAAATTCAAAAACACCCATTCCTTTGTTAAGCCTGGTTTCTTCGGATGCTGTATTATAAAAGAGTTCTATGTTTCTGCTTATTAACTGTTTACTATTCATTTTTAATCACTGTATTATCATCACCTTTCGAAATGCAGCATGCATAGCATAGTGATAAAGCAATTGATTTATAATCGATTACTAGTATTAAAATTTGATAAAATAATTGGATATGCTTATCTGTGCATTAAAAAATCAGAAGAATTTTTATGCATTAATTTCTCGTTGTATAGAGAATGTCTTTTTATAAAGACTCAGATCATATGTCGAATTAGTATAACAGACTATAAAGATATTAATTCTGAATTGATTTTTCTTTTCTTTTTTGAATTAACCAGAATATCTCATAAGTTATAATCGAAATTAAAATTAGAATGCTATTAAAGTTAAATAATCGTGCTACTTTTTCATACCCATTAATTATAACAATACTTATACCTATCATTAATAATAGACTCATAAAAAGACTGAAAATGTGCAATACTTTGTCAACTAATCTTTTTCCCATTTTGTGACTGACTCCACGCCATATTTGAAATAAACAATAAATTAATAAAAGTACTGTAGCTAATAAAATAAGTGATAGATCTATATAATTCATATCATTAAACTTTCCAGCCTTCTACAATTGATAATCTCTTAAAGTAACCATAAAAAGAAAATACCCGGCTACATAGAAAGCTAAGATTTTAGATATAATTTGAAATATCTTCATTAATATTGGGAAAAATTATTCACTGCGTTAGTTTAATTATTAATTCTTGAGCTATTGGAATATCTGCAGGAGCAAGCTTCCAATCTAACAATTCATTTGGTTCAATCCATTCATATCTGTCATGATCAGTGAGTTTGAAGCTCGAACTCACAAAATTACATATGTAAGCGATTAATTCAATGGTGAAATTTTCATACGTGTGCTCAGAAGATTTGAAGAAGCTCTCAATGTTAACTTCCATTTCTAGTTCTTCTTTAAGCTCTCTAATGAGTGACTCTTCATTACTTTCATTTTCTTCAACTTTGCCACCCGGAAATTCCCAATATCCTCCAAGAGATTTTTCAGGTTTTCTTCTACATATAAGAATCTTATTATCATTGTAAATGATTCCACAAACAACTTTAATCGTATCCATGACTTTCTCTATGATGTTTAAAATTGTCTAAACCGATTTGATGTTTATCATGTACAAATAGTTTTCCTTTTTCTTCTCCCAAAAAAAGGTATTCATCAGATATAGAAAAAGTACCCTTATCAAGCATTACATGATGATTAGGACACAAACATAGTAAATTTGTCGTACTGTCATCTCCATCATGAGGTCTTCCCAAAGGACGAATATGTGCTCCTTCAGCATAAAACCCATTCTTGGTTTTTATAGCAGTTCCGCAGACTTGACATCGAAAGTTGTATAGCTTTTTTATGCTTAATGCAATTTTGGAGTCTCTAACAATTCTTAGGACTGTTCCTTTTTTTCTTTTTTTATCTCTAACACTGTGATCCAATTCTATCTCTTCTGGTAATTTTTTGGATGGATTGGTGCCCGAATAAATTAGTTTAAAGAGGCATATCTTATAACCGTTTGTTCCTACCTTTTCAAATGCTTCAATAACACTATATAGTCCTGCATATTGATAACCACTTTTTGGAGAGAAATCTGATTTATGTTTATGACCTCTAATAACTCTTACAGGTAAACCTTCATCCATGCTTTTAAGTAAACCGGCATTTCCACTATTCTCCCATGTTTGATCAGCGATTTGCTTTCCATTCTTATTTCCTCCAGCACCAGTATAGAGAATTTCATCTCCAAGATCATAATCATCTTCATAACCTCCGGAAAGAACTATTGCTGCTGTCCCTTCTTTTCCATTACCATCGATCCCAGATCCCCAGTTTCTGTGAAAACTAGATGGCATCATTTCTTTTCGGCCTTCGAACCAATGTCCTTCTTTAATACCTGGGATTTCTCCGAAAATTATAGGTCTTGACATTTGATTGTATTGCTTAAATTATCTTTTGTATTTGATATAGATAGGGTGATGTATTATATAGAATATTTAATCTTGTTCATCCATGGTTATTCACAAATCTAACTCATTTTTGATCAATTTGAAATTAATGAACTACGTATTTTTAACCTGAGATTAAGGATAAGGTTTAAAAGATTAGCTAATTGCTATGATTTTATGGAATTTGTAAATTATCACCTGTAATGTGATTATATGTTGTTAGCATTATATCTTTATTTATTACTTGGTTAAGCACTAAATCTAAAAGTTTCCCTTTTACAAGTTGACCCCAGTTTTTCTTATTTAAATTAGAATATAAATCTCTCAACTCTTCAATCTCTTCAAAAATTATTTGTTGTCCAAAACCAAGTTTTTGAAGTTCTTTAATTATTTCATCAAGCTTTCGATTAATATCTTCCTTATTATCACTTATAGAGTCATAAATAGGAGTTACAAGCTTCCTTTTCTGTTCTATATAGAGTTTACCTTCTAATGTTAATTGTGCATCAGCTTGTCTAGCAATACCTTGGCTGTTAATATATCCTGTGTTCATTAAAGTGTTTACGTAGTCAAACTCTTCCCTTCTTTTTTTAAGGATAATCCCATTTCCTTCTAGAATTGGTAATATAGCATAGAAATTATCATCATACAAGTCGTATAACTTATCTAGTATTAAATCTATAATTTCTTCGGAAGTATAATTGGATCGTTGGTTTAAGTCAATTTCCAAAGGTTTGATAATTAAGTCTGAAACTCTCCAAAGGTTTTTATTTATATAAAGATATGATAATTCATTTCTTATTTTTTGTTTAAGACTTCTTACATTAATTTCTTGATTATTACTTGACTGCCCTGGTATTTTAAATTCATTATTATTGAGAGACTTGAACTCATATGAATATTGATTATTTTCTTCAAATGCAATGTTTAGTTCATTCAAAACTTTTTTTCTCCATAAGTTATATTTGTCTACAAATTTTTCTTCCTCTTGTTTTCCTTTTGGGTTTGTATTTAAAATGGTTTCTCCATATTCATAAAGTACTTTTATCCGTTCAGCGAATTTTTGCCATTCTATTTTAAGTTCAATCATTTTTGTATTGTAGTTACAGATTTGTAATGGACAATTGCCTTTTGTCATTCAATAATCCAAATTAATAAGTTTGCACCCATATTTATTGTGGAAAACCACATGTTTAATCTAAGACTTGGGAAAGGGCTTTACATAGGATACGTTGTTAGGCATAGTTTTTATTTCTTTTTTTGATAATGAAATTGATAATAATAGGATAAAAAGAAAATTGAATTATCAATGTTATTTGGGTTTTCAAACTTTGTAAAATCATTCAGTACGTTAATGGCTTCAAGCCCATACTTATCATCCTTTAATTTTTCTTTCTCGTTTTTCCCGTATTCAATTGCGTATTTTCTTATATCTAGACTTTTATTTTTCTCATCTTTAAATTCAACAAGAAATATCTCCTGAGCAAACTTTTTTAAATGAACTAATACAGCACTATTCTCTGCTTGTTTGAGATTCTTAGAATTTTCAGATATCTTATTTTCAAATTCAGATATTTTTATGGCATATTGTTCCATTAATTTGCTCTGGCTTTCAATTTTTTCTTCAAGTAGTGAATTCTCGTTTTTTAGAACCTGATTTGTCTTTGTGAAATCTTTTAAATCTGTTTCTTTAATTCCAATTTGCTTTGTCAAATTGTCGATTGTATTTTGCTTAGATTTCAATTCATCATACTTATCAAATACAGGTTTAACAGAATAAAAGTACGATAGGATTAAAAATACTAAAGTAGCTATTGGTGTAAGTTTCCAAATAATGGTTAGTAGACTTTCTTTATTTGGCTTGTTTTTTAATTCCTCAATCAACTGAATTTTAAGTTCCTTTTTTATTTGTTCAAAATCTATTGTTTTGTTTTCTGAACTTTCAGATTGGGTATTATCAGGATTTATTTGTTCAGTTTCGTCCATTTCTTCATATTATACCTAACGGTCTCGGCTATGAGTAGTTGAGTGGATTAGCACTTAACTTTGCAAGTACACACCAAACTGAAAATCCGCAAGGATTTTCAAAAGTAGTCGAGAACAAGCAATTACTTATAGCCATTGTTATGTAGCGTTTTTATTTACTTCTTTTTTTAATTTATCAATATAACTTTTCGGGTTTTTTCCCTCAATGATTCCATCTAAGACGAATTCTTCCAGTAATCCTAAACCATAATCTACGGCAGGTTCAACTACGGGTTTTGCTGCGGCACCGACCGCACCTCCAATTGGTCCAGCAATTAGAGTGCCTAAACCAGACATAGCTCCAAAAAGAAATGTGTTTTTGATTAATTTTCCTTTTGTTGTCTCAAAAAACTTCTTTGCTCCTGCAACTTCATTTATATAAGCTTCTGTTATTTCACTCGAATCCGAATTTTCTCCAACTTCGTTAATCCACTTTCTAAAATATTTTGCACTTGACAAATGACGCAATTTGAAAATATCACTGATTTCGAAACCTCCTTGGTAAAACATAGCTTTAAGGTCAAGCGTATTTTCTATTTTTAGAATTTCTGATACATTTTCTGAAATATTATAGGCCTTTCCGATGTTTTCAAGGTTCTTTTTTGAGATTTCTAAATGTTCATAATTGTTGTAGCTATTGTATCCATTTTTAGTTAAAAGCGACGTATCTAATACAGTATGACCTAAATCAAAAAGAATTTTTCTTTCCTCCAAGTTTAAATCGAAAGGGTCTTTTTCAAAAGGAAGCCCTAAATTTTCTAAGTTATTATTTACATATGCGTCCGTAACAACTTTAGCAGCTTTACTGCTTATTTCTAGTCCATCATTTACAATGTACCTAGGTGCTATTTTTTTGATAAGTCTATTCCTCTCTTTTTTGCTAAGCCCAAAACGCACTAATGCTCTATAAATATTTGCACTTGGGTCAATGTCATCTCCGTTTAAACTTCCGCCAACAATTGGTGGTTGTTCATAAATTACAGATTCGTCGGTTGTCCCATCTTCTCTTTGTCTGCCAGTTCCTGTGAATATTGCAGCCGACTTTATTGAAAAGAGAATATATCCGCTTCTAATTAATCTTTCTACCGTTTCAAGTCCAAGTTTTGAGATAAGAAAAACTAAAGTTTGATTGTTTTTGTCTGTACTCAACACAATCTTGTCAAAAAGTAAAAGTTGCTCAAATAATCCTGCTAATATTTCAGACTCTTGTTCAGCTGTCAGTTTGATTGTCATTCCGAGGAATGAATCTTTAATAATTGAATTATTAAATAGTACGTTTTTCAATGTTTTTAACTGTTGGTTTAAATGCTACATAACAATTGAATATAATTACCAAAGTAACTATACCCGCAATATTTACGATATATAATTACTTTGGTAATTATATCCATTATATTTTTGTTAAAACCCAAATTACTAAAGCAATAAGAAAACTGGTTACGGTAAAACCGCAAAATTTACTTCCCTTGAAATTACGGTTTTGTGTTAAAATTCGAACTATTATTGGATTTAAAGTTCGGTGAATTAAATAGTTACGTTTTTAGGGGTGAAAACAGTGATGATTTCCCGTAATTCTGGTTTGGTTTTTGCTGTGGTTTTTATTATTCCTACCCACATCAAAATTCATGATATAATTGCTGTTTAATCACATAAAGTAGAGTATGATTTTTATGCTGTTTTTACGGAAAACCGTAATAAACACTATAGCTTAAGAAGAAAACGTGTCAAAAAAATGCATTTAATTAAACGGGAAATATCCCTGTGTGTATAGTATAAAAATAAACCTATATTTCGGGATCAAAATACTCGATGCGTATAGGTGTTTTTGTAGTATTTTTTAGCGTTTTTGATTAGAAGTTGATCAAGAGAGTGTTTTTTATAGATATAGCTTCTTGTATCGTTTTAAAAAAGAATGAATACTACCCTCCAAAACAGTTAACGATCCCAAATAGTGTAGCCAAAACTATAATGGCAATCACTATTAGAAAAGCCATACCTCCTTTATATTCTTCTTCCTCTAGTTGTTCCTGTTTCTTTTTCCATTTTCTGGCGACCTCTTTGTTTTGTGATTCATATCTTGTCTTAAGGTCCTCATCAAAACTAGAAACATACTCGTTAAATTTCTTATACCCTTCATAGATCTGATATTTGTCGGTATGATTAGAAACTAACTCAATTCGTAAAAACCTTTCCAATACGGCATAGCCACTTTTCTCCCGAATTTCGGTATAAGCGCTTTCACGAGTATTTTCGTGTATCAAAACGGTTTCAAAGATATTCTCGATCTTTAAGAAACTCAGAATTAGCTGTACTTTTTCCAGATAACTGCTGTTAGTAGTAACATTAGTATCATAATTATACGATATGATATCCAAAACAGCTCTATCGACTACTGTTACGGTTTCGTCCGGTTGTTGAAACGTATATTTATCGAGTTGGTATTCGTGTTTTTTTTGAACAGTTTCCATGTACTAGGTTTTTTATTCCTTTTTTCTCCAATCCAGTGTCAATGTACGTGTATGTGTGCTATGGTGTTGTTGATAGACATATTGAATCTGTCCCACAAAAGTTCCTTCTGGGAACTTCTCCAAAATTAGGGGAACAGTTACCGATTTGATTTCTTCGTAATTGTTGTCATTCTCTAAGTAGTTTTGATTAAGCCTAAGTATAACAGAAACATATTTCAAATCTTTATGTTGTTCGAGTTGGTCATAAACACGTACATCAGAAGTTAAGTATGTACCCAGGCTATCTGCAAAAAGTTGTTCGGTTTCATTTGCTGCTTGTTCATTTAACGAACTGGCTACATAAGTTACTTGATTGCTTTTTATTCTTGATCTCCAGGCTTCAAGAGGTAGCATCATAAGCGTCATCATTCCATAGGCAAGAAGCATAGAAAATGCTATTTGCATGATATTAATTTTGGGTTGTTTGTGCTCAGGATGAAACAGAACTACTTTTGTTCCTACTACCAGATCACCGATTCTCCTATTAGGATTTACCAGGGTCACGATCACTTCTATACACCAAAAGATACAAAATATATTTCTAATAAAACATCTAATTGGCGAAGCCACTTTACCGCTTGAGTTTTCGACGACTTGAGGTTTTAGTACTCTTTTTGCAATGCTTCGTCCTTGTATACAATCTTTACAGAAATAAAGAGCAAACCCAATAAGTGTAATGTAATTAAAACCAAAAATTTCGATGGTGGCCGGTTCACGACTTATTTCAAAAGCTGTAGAAAACCCTAAAATCATCCCTGGAATAAAAAAGAACATCGATAAATGTCATTACGATATCATCAAAGAGCATCGAAACAATTCTTATTCCTGCATTTACTTTCTGCTCTTCTATCATTTATTCTCCTATTTCAGGAAATGTGGTAACACATAGGTGTACATCATATCAAAAGGTTGCTTGTTTATGATAGGTTTACCATAATTACTTCCTGTAAAAACAATGACCAAATTATCTAATTCAGGAACAAGTACAATATAGTTACCTCCGTTTCCGAAAGTGAATTTTAATGTAATTTCCCGGTCTTTTATTTTTGCTTTTTCAGTGTACCAATAATAACCATAAGTAGCAGGATCTTGCCCTTCCCAGGAATTGCCAGCTGTATTAAAAAAAGAATAGTTTTGTGGTAATTCTACCTTTTCGCTTAAAATTTCGTTGATCATTTTCTCCGAAATCACCTGCTTTCCGTTATATTTTCCTTTATTGATAACCATATGACCTATAGTAAGCATATTTCTTGGTGATATTCTTAGATTACCGGCAGTAAAATATCTTCCTGTCATTTTATTCTTTGCCCATCGATAATGGTTTGTAATATCTAAAGGAGTAAATAAATAGTCTGATGCAAATTCTGCAATATTAACATGAGATGCATCACTAATTACAGCTCCCATAATCATTGGAGCCGTTCCTGTATATAACCATTTTTCTTTTGGAGAAAAAGCCATCTTTTGATCAAGTCCGTATTTAACCCAGTCTTTTTGGTCAAACATTTTATCTTCACAATCCGGAAATCCCATATCTCCAAAAAACTGCTCACAACCAATTCCGGTTCGCATAGTCAGTAAATCTTCAACGGTTATCAAAGATTTTCTATCGTCCCAATTGTCGAGATTATCTTTGTTATACTGCGAAAGATAGGTAAAAATAGGCTCGTCTACTTTCAGGATTCCTTTATCTACAGCAATTCCTGTTAATAGGGCTGTTATTGATTTGGTGGTTGATCGAACATCTTGCAGGCTATCTTTTCCATAGCCATTAAAGTACTTTTCAAAAAGAAGACTATCATTTTGGGAAATAAGAATGGCATTAGTTGCAGGGTATTTCCCGTTTTCTATTTCTGAAAATAACTGTTCAATAGAGTTTTTTTCTTTTGTGTTTTTCTGTTGCTTTTTAACATTTGAAGTACAAGAATAGCATAGTGACAAAAACAGGAAAAGATAAAGTGATTGTTTCATATAACTTATTATTTTGGTAATTGGGTATAATGTTCTGGTATAAGAAAAATAAAGCATGTGATAAGCAAATATGTTTCGGATTGATACTAAGCCAAATATAGTATTTTACTTTTATCTTTTTAGAAATGTAAATTTTGTATTTATTGACTTTGTAAATGAACTAGACTTTTTTATTAAGCGCAAAAGCCTTATGTTTTCTTATACATAAGCTTTATACATAGTAAACTATTAAAGCCATCCATAATATATAAATAGAAAAGCAACAGTGTCAATAAATCCGTGAACAGCAACATTAAACCACAAATCGTTCTTACGATTATGAAAAATAATTGCTAAAAGCATACCAGTTATACCTGCTACGATTTGACCAGTTATACCTTGATATGCGTGTACCCAACCAAAAATAAACCCAAATAATAAAATATTAATAACAAGACTTATGTTGCTTGAGCCAAAAAACTTGGTAAACTGTCTCATTAAATACCCCCTAAACACAATTTCTTCACCGAATGCTGCTGCTGCCCACATAAAAACAAGTAAATTCAATATGCCAGGTAGATTTCCTTTATAGGGTTCGAATACAGAAAAGTCTATAGGTTGCCCTGTAATATAAGTAACACTTGGCACCATGATGTAGTAATAAAATAGAAAAAAAGTTGTACCCAATAGAGGTGCTATAACTAAGAGGCTTTTTATATTTAACCTTTTTCGTTGAAAACCTAATGATTTAAAGAGGTCTTTTTTGTATTCTATTGCACTTGCAATTAATACTAAAAAAGCTGCTGTAATCATTTGAAAATAGCCAGACAAGTATAAAAGGCAGAAAAGAATTATAGTGATTATAGGAGTCAAATTTGTTTTTAAAGAAGTTTTGTTCATTTTTTTTCGTTTTTAAATTTTAAACGAAGTAACAATGATCAAGTAAGAAAAACTCCTGAAAAACAGCAACTTTTACTGAATGGTATCAAAAAAGTACCTGAATAATCAACCTTAATTTATAATTTCTTATTAAACCAATCCATAAACGCTTGTCTCTTATATCTACTTATAGTTATTTGAGAAGTTTTTTTATCTGAAAAAATAGATTTGAGTAGTATAGATAGTTTTCCATTTTCTATTGATTGTACTTGTTCTATAGAACGAGCATGAAGAATTATTTGTCTATTCGCTCTAAAAAAACTCTGTTCGCTAATTTTACTTTCAACTTCATTTAAAGTAAAATCTGTACTAATTGTAGTTCCATCAGTTTTTACAATATATACTATTTTGTTTTCACTATATATAAAGGCAATTTCAGGATACTTAACCAAGGTTATTTTACCTCCTTGCCGAACTTTAAGTGTACCTTCTATAGAGGCAAGTTTGTGAAGTTTATAAATATCTTTTGAAAATAAAAGAGCAATTCCAAGAGTGCACATTAGCAGGGAGATTGAAAATCCCGTTAGTAGATGATAAATACTGTATGATTCAATGCCATTAATCAAACCATTTAAACCATAATATAAAGGGATATATAGTATGGTAATATAACCTAAAGTTGAAAATAGGAAACGTAATAATATTTGTGTGTTAATTTTTTTAGTGAAGTATTTGTTTCTGAAATATTTAAAATTAAAACTAGCGATAATAAGTACTATACCTCCTACAATAATTGAAGCAACAATAGGAAACCAAGGGAATTTGTAGGATTTATTTAGTGGAAAATTTTCTGGCTCAGTAAGGTGGTTAATCAAAATAGAAAGTACTACAATTATAAAGCCGTTTCTAACCCAAAAATTTATTTTTTTATTTTTAAAAAAGTTAATAATTATTTCCATTGAAAACTTGAATCTATCTTTTTGGATTATTTAGCTTATGTACAACAAAGCTATAATAGTAATTGCTATTATATACTTCCTAAGCAATACGATCAGATACAAATCTAAGTGATTTTTGATCAATTCAGAATAACTAACCATAGACTCTTGCTTTAAGACCCGGGAAAGAGGTTTACATAGGGCGTGTTGTTACCAAAAACTATTACTTTATTAACTCTTGTCATGTTAAAAAAGAAGCAAGATTGTTCCTGAAATTTTCACCAATAGGGATTTCGATGTTACCAATTTCAATATCATTTTTTGTGTAGGCCGCAATTTTATCTTTATTAATGATATATGAGCGATGTACTCTTATAAACCGTTCGTCTAACTTTTCTTCAAAAGCAGATATACTAGACTTGGTAATGTGATTTTCTTTCTCTAAATGTATTTTGACATAATCTTTTAAACTTTCTATATATAAAATAGCATCTAAGTACACTTTTACCTGTTTTCTGTCTTTTCGTATATAGATAAAAGCATCTTTGTTTTCTGGGGTAGGGGTTGGATCAGAACTACTGACTCTTTGTAACGTTCTAAATTTTTCTATAGCATTAAAGAAACGTTGAAAAGTTATAGGTTTTAGAATATAATCAACGGCATTTAACTCAAACCCTTCAACAGCATAGTCTCTATAGGCCGTGGTAAAAATAACTTTGGGTTTGTGTACCAGGTTTTTAAAAAAATCAGTGCCCTTTAAAACAGGCATCTCGATATCTAAAAACAATAAATCTATGGTTTCCTTTTGTAGTATCATACTAGCCTCAATGGCACTACCACAAGAAGCCACCAATTCGAAATCCTCTAATTGAGACAAATGTGTTTTTATAAGCCCTCTAGCCAACTTTTCATCATCAATTATTAAACATTTGTATGTCATTTTACAGGCAATTTTAAACGTACATTAAAGCAATTGTTTTCTTTGTTAATATCTAATGAATAATCATCAAAATATAATAATTCAAGCTGTTTTTTTACGTTCGTTAATCCAATGGTTTCTTTATTCGCAGAAACCACATTTTTTGCTATAGAGTTTGTAATGTCAAATCGTATAAACTTTCCTTCTACAGCTATCGTTATCTGGATATATGCTTTCTTAAGTTCATGCGCAACCCCATGTTTAAAAGTATTTTCTATAAAAGTTAACAAAATTAGCGGCGCAATGTTAACATCGGTTTCTACATTATTATTAAAACTAATAGCTACCCGGTCATCATATCTCACTTTTTCTAAATCGAGGTAGTTTTCTATGAGTTCAATTTCCTTTTTCAAGGATACATATTTGTCATTACACCCATACAGTATATAATCTAAGATCTCAGATAGTTTAGCAATGACCTCGGGAGCTTTGTCAGATTTGTCTATAGATAAAGCATATAAATTGTTTAAGGTATTAAACAAGAAGTGTGGATTTAACTGATGTTTTAATACCGATAATTCTGTAGCTATTTTTTGCTCTTTGAGCTGTAGATAATCCTGCTTTTCTTTATAAAAATTTGCGACGACTAATAATATTGTTGGTGTTAAAATTATTGTAGACTTACCAAAAAAGATACGAGGATTCAATAATTTCTCCCAAAATATGGTATTAGAATCATATATAGCATTATCACCAGACTTAAAATATCTAGGGATATGATAATATTCATGAAACCCTACAAAAATGATAAATACACCAGCTAATAACAACAATAAGCTTATTGCAAACCGAATATTCTTTTTGGGTATTAAGAAACGTGGGATTAAAAAATACAGACATGTGTATGCTACAATAACCTGGCATACGATATAAATGGCGTAATGCTCAATAACTTCTTTATAGCCACTGTAATAAGACATGTTTACAGTGCCAACAAAATAAGCGTAAATACCAAGCCAAAACAAAAAATGTTTGACTATCGGAATATTAAAAAATGTCGATGTCTTTTTTAAGCTACTCATATACGCACTAAAGTACAATTTTAATGAGGATGAGAATTAAAAGTAGCTTAAAACTGGCTTTTTGTAGCTAAAAGTAGAAATATAATAGACTAAACTTTGTTTCTTTCAAATACAACTTTCCAGACGTGAAAATTACCTCTTAGTCTACTTTTTAAAATACGAATACATACTTCGGATAGCTTTACTTCTTAAATGTGTTTTGAAATATAAACACCTTGTTAAACTTTTTAATTTAAGTAAATGAAGAGAATTGTAATTCTTTTAATATCAGTGTTTGTGATGTTTCATGTTCAGGCTCAGTCTCAGTCTGAGTTAGGGAAGGGGAAAATAATTTTTAGCGACAGTAGTATTCAATTAGATGGAGAGCTAAACGAATCTGTATGGAGTACTCTGGTTCCTGAAGGAGGATTCCTTAATTATATACCCAATAATGGAGATTTGGCGTCTAATACAACTGAAGTAAAAATGTTTCATAATGGAAAAAAATTGTACATAAGTGCCGTGTATCATGATACAGTTCCCGATGTTCAAATAGGATCTTTAAAACGAGATGATATCGGAACTTCTGGAGCAGAAAGTGATTCGTTTGCTATCATTATAGATACCTATAACCAACAACAATCTGGTTATTTCTTTATTGTTAATATGGGGGGTGCATTAATAGACGCATTAGTGGCCAGGCGTAGAGATGGTTTTAGAATAAGTACGAGTTGGAATACAGTGTGGAACGCCAGGACTTCTGCAAAAGGGAATTTAAAAACATACGAAGTAGAAATCCCGTTAAAGGCACTGGGCTATAAGGCAGATACTCCAGAATGGGGAGTTATGTTTCACACCAGAAATATTAAATTAAATGAGTGGACAACCAGTACACCTATAGATCGTAATTATAGCCAATTCGATTTACGATTTGCTAAAACCTTTGATGTAGAAAATCTGTCAGAAAATAAATCGTCTCGATTTGCTGTAACGCCATCGGTTACTATGAATCATTCAGAAGATGTTGCTAATGATACCGAAAAGACCAAGGTAAAACCAAGTGTAGATGTACAATTTAATGTAAGTTCTTCTTTAAAATTAGATGCCACGATAAACCCCGATTTTTCACAAATAGATGTAGATAGACAAGTAACTAATTTAAGTCGCTTTTCGGTGTTTTTTCCCGAACGACGTAATTTCTTTTTAGAGAATAGCGACCTTTTTACGGGTTTGGGAGTAAGTGGAGTAAATCCTTTTTATTCTAGACGAATAGGGGCAGATAGCGAAATATCCTTCGGATTAAAATTATCTGGAAACATCGCTAAAAAAACACGATTGGGGGTACTTAATGTGGCAACAAAAGCCAAAGATGATACTCCTGCCCAGAATTATGGAGCCCTGGTGGTGCAACAACAATTATCCAAATCTTTTACAACAACAGGGTTTCTTATCAATAGACAGGAAACAGATGATTTTTCTTTTAAAGATGATTATAATAGAGTAGCAGGAATCAACTTAAATTATCAATCAAAAAATAATAAATGGACAGGGCTTGCAAATTTTGCGGGTAGTAATACCAATGATACTTCGGGAGATACTAATTTTTATAATTTGGGAATTTGGTACAATACCATAAATGTATCTGGTTATGCAGGGATTAGAAAAGTAGAAAAAAACTATAGTACAGATATTGGTTTTGTACCACGTTTATATAATTACGATGCGATTTTAGAAAGCACTATACGAGAAGGGTACAGGCAAGCTAGTGGTCGTATTACTTTCACTAAATTTTATAAAGATTCTAAAACCATCGATAATCACCGCTATTTAAATATGTATAATCAAACCTATTGGGACGATCAGGGCGATGTTACACAAGCGACCATAGGAGTAAATAATGATTTAGTATTTAAAAACCAATCATTGTTATATGGTGGATTGCGATATGAATATGTGAACCTGAAATATGCGTTTGACCCATTAAATAACGGGAATCCTATTATAGCAGATAAATATAGGTATCTAGATGCTGGTTTGGGATATGCTTCTGCCGACAATAAAAAGTTTCAATATGGAGGTAATGTTAGTTACGGTAGCTACTATAGTGGACATAAGAACCAGGTTAGTATTAATGCTCAATATAGATTAATGCCTTTAGCGCGTTTACAAGTGAGATATGAACGAAATGGTATAGATTTAAAAGCATTAGGAACAGAGACATTTCATTTAGCACGCTTTACAGGTGAAATTTTCTTTTCTAATCGGTTAAACTGGACTACCTACATACAGTACAACACTCAGTTTGATAATTTTAATATCAATAGCCGTTTGCAATGGGAGTACAAACCCTTGTCGTATATCTATTTGGTGATTTCAGATAATTATAATCAAGATATTATACGCAACAATTGGGGCGTAGCTTTTAAAATGAATTATAGATTTGATTTTTAAGGATTACTATTTTTATACGTTCTCGTATTCTGTCTGATTTGTGGGATATTTTAACTTAATGCGATTTATTATTTCCATCCGATTTTGAGCCCACTGAGGATATTCAGTCCATTCATTTTCGGTTTTGAAATAGATAACATGACTCACTTTTCCAAGTAACATTTCTCCATCAACCTCTATGCGCTTCCATTTTCTATCAACTTTTTGGGTATAAGTAATTTCATTCCTTCCACTTCTATAGACATTCCAACCTAACCTTTCTTGCCATAATTTTTTAATAAATCCTATTAACAGTAGAATGGCAATCAACCCAAAAACTATTACTACTCCAATAAGTAAGATATTCATATTTTTAACTTCCTTTTTTCAAAATTAACGTAGTGTGTATGAGTAGTAGCGGATTTTCACTCAAAAACCTTTCGTTTTATCACTTAAACCGCTATGATTTTTACACATTGTTGGTGGCAATTTATTATATCGTTTGTGTAGTATAAAAGTCATACGTAGCTTTTGCAATATCCGCTATGATTTTTGCATTTGTTTTAAAATCTTCTTGTGAATCTGTTACAAAAACACTGACAACAAAGTAATTCCCATTTGGCAAAAAGACAATCCCAATATCGTTTACTGCAGCAGTAATTCCTGTTTCTTTGTTAGTACCTGACCAACCTGTCTTATTGGCTACAATTATTTCCTTTGGCAATTGTCCTCTTATTCTATTTTTTCCTGTTTTTGTATCTATATTAGTTTCCCAAAAGAAATCATAACTGCTTTTTGAAAGTAAGTTATTATTATTTTCAAAGAATAGTTTTAGTGTTTCACTTGCTGCATTCGGTGTTGTCCAATTTTGGAATATATTTTCCCACTTTGCTTGTAATCCTTCTTCATTGAAAGTAATCTGTATATCTTCTATACCACTCTTTTTTATGTACTCTTCAACTGTTTTAGGTGTTCCGATAAGTCGTATTAAAATGTCACAGGCTGTGTTGTCGCTATGAGATACATTGTACTGAATTAACCTTTTAATTGTAAAGCTGCCTCCATTCGGGTTTTCATCTCTAAGTGGGCTCCAAAAGTCCTCTGGCAAAAGTTCATCTTTACCTATTTCTACTGTTTGGTCCAATGACAATGTCCCCTTATCAACCTCTGCCAATACGGCTAATGCAATATGGAACTTAAACACACTTTGCATTGGAAATCGTTTGTCTCCGTTTAGCGAAAGAGTATCTGTTCCATTATTTCCGATTATTGAAACGCCAACTACCGCATTTTTATCCGATACGATTTGTTCAATAGTTTTGCGTAACGGTTCAGTTTTGCTGTTTGGTATCTTGTCCAATACGATTTGCTTATTTTCTTTTCGTAACAAATCACTTTTGCTTTTTGATGTCGTACAACTTGTTAAATGCAATAATAGTAAAGCTGTTAATTGGAATATTCTATTCATTCTTTATTTTATATTTTGTCTTTGAAAATTGTCACCAACAAAGATATAATAGCATTTGTTATTATATTATTTCTATATAGGATCATTCACAAATCTAACTTATTTTTGACCAACATGACATTACCCAATCATGTATTTATAGCCTATAATTTTGATGTGAGCTATATAGAAATACTCATGGTTTGATACTCAGTGTTCTAGTTGTATTCATAAATAATTATTTAACAAAAATTTGTCAATTCGAGAGTTTTGCCATACTCATCTGATCTTAAAAAACTATTCTCGATAGTTATTCAATGAAGTGTTAAAATCATACTTTTTAAGCATTAATTACACCTATTGCGGAAACCCGTAAGAATCGCATTATTTAGTACAGTATCTTTATACTAAGTTGAGTTTATATGATTGTAATTTAAGTGGTTAAATGTGTAAAACCCTCTAGTGAAACCTTAGAGGGTTTTATATGTGAAGTATATATGTTAGGCTGTTGTGCATTTAAATGTTTTTTGCCATAATCCTATTCTCGATACACCACCCTCAAATGCGCAGCACTCGAATTGACGCATTATGGTGAAAAAAGCTACTTTCAATACCGCACAACAGGTTACGCTAATCAGAAATATTACCTGTTTTTTAATGCATCGATAGTTGTTGCAAACTTTTCTTTTATTTCCTTATACTTTGTATGATTTTGGTTTGCTACAATCATTTCTCCATAAGCAATAGTCCCTAGTTGCATGTTTGAATCTGTAGCATATACAATAGTCGATGCCAGGTTTTGTGTAGCGGTAGTGGCTAATAATGGTGACGAAGCATCAATAATACAGGCGTTTAGTGGTTCTCCGACCTTAAAGAAATCTGCAGTAAAATTATTCATCGCTTTTCTCCCTGTTTTTGTTGCCATTTCTATTGCATACATTCCAGAATCTCCTTGTTGATGAGAAGAGTACGTATTTCTTTTATGAGAAATTAAACGCTGCCCATAATCCAAAATACGAAGTTCTTCTAAGGGATTAAGCCCTATATGACTATCGGTGCCAATACTCCATTTTCCTCCATTTTCCTGGTATTTTCTTAAAGGAAATAATCCATCACCCAAATTACCTTCTGTACTGGGGCAGAGTACTACATTGGCTTTGCTTTTTGCAATACCCTCGATTTCGTTATCTGATAGGTGTGTTGCGTGTACCAGATGAAACCTATCATTCATATCTACATGATCTAATAACCATTCTACGGGGCGTTTTCCCAGGTACTTTACAGAATCTTCGATCTCTTTTAGTTGTTCTGAAACATGAATGTGAAATGGAATATCCTGAGGACCGGATTTTGCAATCTCGGCAATATCAGACGGTTCAACTCCTCTCATAGAATGAATACCAATAGCAATATTAGCGTGCTGGTAGTGTTTACAAGCTGCTTTACTCGATTCTAATAAGGTAAGATACTTATCAATCGTAGGAGAGATAAACCTTCGTTGTCTATCGTTTGGTTCTTTTCCAAAACCACCTTTTTGATAAAAAATAGGAATTAAGGTAATCCCAATACCTGCATTTTTTGCTGCTGAAATAAGGCTATTTCCCATTTCTGAAAGGTTAGCGTAGGAAACACCATTTTTATCGTGATGTACATAATGAAACTCGGCTACATTCGTATATCCATGACGAGCCATTTCTGCATAGAGCATAGTTGCTATGGCTTCCATTTGCTCTGGGTTCATCGTTAATGCCAATTGGTACATCGCTTCTCGCCATCCCCAGAAATCATCCGGGGTAGAAGTAGTGTTTTCATGTCTTTCTGCCAAACCAGCCATTGCATATTGAAAGGCATGGGAATGTGCATTTTGAAACCCGGGAATTGCAAAGCCATCAATAACTTTATTGGATGTATGTTGTGGATCAAAAGAAGAGATATCGGTAATGATACCTTCATTATTCACCGTAACCCCTGTATGTTCTTTCCAACCGGTATTTTGTAGTATTCCCTTAAAATGATAGGTTTTCATTTGTTTAAGTTTGTTGTTTATTAGATCAAAGTTTCAGTTTGAAGCTCGATGCCTGAGGTCGAGTGTCGGAAGCTTGATGTTTGATTGACAAAAACTTGTCTAACCTCCAACCTCTGATTTTTCTGATTATGCATTCAACGTTTCAATTAAACGCTCCATGGTGTTTTGTAATACGTATTGTACCTCTTTTGCACGATCTTCATTATACGTAATTTCATTATCGTCCATATATAAAATCTTATTCATTTCGAGCTGAAGCGTATGAATGTCGTTTTCCGGATTTCCGAAGTAACGGGTAATATGCCCTCCTTTAAAAGGGGAGTTGTGATTAACTTCAAAAGCTCCCGATTTTAATCCGTTTAACGCAGCCGTAATGAGTTCTGGCGATGCGGTTTTCTCATCGTTATTCCCTAAAATCATATCGGGAAAAGGATCTTTTTGAATAGTACTTACTTTATGGCGAATAGAATGTGCATCCCAAAGTAAAACCTTGCCAAACTGCTTTTTTCTATCTTCTATCAGAGTCTTAACTTGCTCGTAGTAGGGCCAGTAATAGGTCTCTAATCTTCTTTTAATTTCGGTTTGATCGGGTTCGAATTCTTGAGATTTATAAATTTTATTACCATAGAAATCTGTAACAGGTGTATTACTGGTAATAAGCCTATTATCATTATATAAGGGCACACTTTTGGGGTCTCTATTAAGATCGATGACCCATCGGCTTAGATTTGCCTTAATTACAGTGATACCCATAGCCGGTGCAAATTCATACAGTCGATGCACAAACCAATCGGTATCATCAAGGTGCTTACGCATTCTTTTTTTATACTGTTTTTTTATTGCTGCAGGAAACTTTGTTCCCGAATGCGGTACACTTATAATTATAGGAACTATAGGTGCTTTGGCTTCTGTAATCTTAAATAGATTCACACGTTTACATTTTTATCATTAGTTGTTATTTCAGAAAAAACTAAGGTACTATCTTTTATGGCATTAATATGCATAATCGTTGCTATTGGCTGGCGTATCATCAATACATCAGATTGACTAATCGTATATGCTTTATCATTGATATCGATGGTAACTTCTCCAGAATACGTATAGATAAACACCCAATCTCGCTTATTTTGAATAGGGTATGAGGTGTTCTCATTTTGGGTAACATTACGAGCATTTAGTGTACCAACCGTATTACCTGTGGTCATCAGATTAAAATCTGTACATTTTCCTATAGAGGATGTTTTCCAACCGCCTTCAAATATATCACTATCTAATTTAGAAAGTTGTTTCGTATATTGGTTTTCGTGCTGTAATGTTATTTCTCCGTCCAAAACCAATAATGTTCTCGATACCCCGGGAAGCGAAGTAAAAACAGATTTTTCTACTGCAACAGTTGCCATACTTAACCTGAAATCAAAATTTAATTCCTTGTAATTTGCCGTTGGCGGATGCATAAAAAATTGTGTGGTTGTACCTCCCGACCAGGTATTGGTTTTAAATGTATCTGCTGTTATGACAGTAATTTCCATATACGATGAACTTATATAAAACCTTCTAAGAATTCTTCATCTACCAAATTAGGTAATGTTACTTTAAGTTGTGGAGTTCTTTCCATTTCACGTTTTATAGCAAACAGTGCTTCTTCATTTCGAGCCCAACTTCTTCTTGAGATTCCATTATTTACATCATAAAATAGCATACGTTCCAGTTTTTCTGAAGCTTCTGCGGTTCCATCAAGTAACATCCCGAATCCACCGTTGATTACTTCTCCCCAGCCAACACCACCACCATTGTGGATAGATACCCAGGTAGCTCCTCTAAAACTATCTCCGATCACATTATGAATTGCCATATCTGCAGTAAATTTACTACCGTCATAAATATTACTGGTTTCACGATAAGGAGAATCGGTACCACTCACATCGTGGTGATCTCTCCCCAGAACTACCGGAGCCGAGATTTTTCCACTTTCAATTGCTTTGTTAAAGGCTTCAGCAATTTTGATTCTTCCTTCGGCATCGGCATATAAAATACGAGCTTGAGAACCAACCACAAGTTTGTTTTGCTTGGCTTCTCTAATCCAGGTAATATTATCCTGCATCTGCTGTTGAATTTCTTTTGGAGAAACTTTCTTGATAGCTTCCATTACTTCTAGAGCAATCTGATCTGTAGTGTCCAGATCTTCTGGTTTCCCAGAAGTACATACCCATCTAAAAGGTCCAAATCCATAATCAAAACACATAGGTCCCAAAATATCCTGTACATAAGAGGGGTATTTAAAATCAATACCATTTTTTGCCATAATATCTGCTCCTGCACGAGAAGCTTCGAGTAAGAACGCGTTTCCGTAATCAAAGAAATAGGTACCTCTTGCCGTATGTTTATTAATGGCATTAGCATGCCTGCGAAGCGATTCCTGAACTTTGTTTTTAAATGCTTCGGGATCATTGCTAATCAGGGTATTGGCTTCTTCATAATTTAGTCCCGCGGGATAATACCCTCCAGACCAGGGGTTATGCAATGATGTTTGATCAGATCCTAATTGAATGTAGATATTTTCATCATAAAAACGTTCCCAGATATCTACAACATTACCTTGATAGGCAATAGAAACAGTTTCTTCTTGCTCCATCGCTTTTTGAACCCTGGTTACCAAATCATTTAAATCATCAAGGATTTCATCTACCCAGCCTTGCTCATGGCGTTTTTGGGCAGCTTTTGGGTTTACTTCTGCACATATGGTAATACATCCTGCAATATTTCCGGCTTTTGGTTGTGCACCACTCATTCCTCCTAACCCAGAAGTTAAAAAGATTTTACCAGCAGGAGTTTCTTCGGGTTTCAATGTTTTTCTAAAAGCGTTCATTACGGTAATAGTAGTACCGTGCACAATACCTTGAGGACCAATATACATATAGCTCCCTGCGGTCATTTGCCCATATTGTGTTACCCCCAGGGCATTGTATTTTTCCCAATCATCGGGTTTTGAATAATTAGGAATCATCATTCCGTTGGTTACAACCACTCTGGGCGCATCTTTTGAAGAAGGAAATAATCCCATGGGATGCCCCGAGTACATATGCAACGTTTGTGTTTCGGTCATTGTAGCCAGATACTGCATCGTGAGTATATACTGCGCCCAATTTTGAAATACAGCACCGTTACCTCCATAAGTAATTAGTTCGTACGGGTGCTGTGCGACCGCATGATCAAGGTTATTCTGAATCATAAGCATGATTCCTGCTGCTTGTTTTGTTTTTGCAGGATATTCATCGATAGGACGAGCATACATCGTATATTCTGGCATAAAACGATACATATAGATACGACCGAATGTATTTAGTTCATCTAAAAACTCACTGGCAAGTTCTTTATGCCAGTCTTTCGGAAAATAGCGTAATGCGTTTTTAAGCGCGAGTTTTTTTTCTTCGTTAGAAAGAATTTGTTTTCTTTTTGGGGCACGGCTAATTTTAGAATCCAAAGATCTCTTTGGAGGCATTGTTTTAGGAATCCCTTGAAGTATTTGTTCTTTGAAATTCATATTTATTTTTTTTTAGTTTCATGGTTGTTACAGAATCGAATTCGATACAAGCCATTGAAATTTGATTTTATACCATTTGTAGTTATACTAACTTTCCACGTTTCCATACCTGGGAAGGAAGGAGTTTTCCCTGGTGATAAAAGATTTCATGTACATGCCCTGTTTCAAACAGGTTAAAATCTGCAAGCATTCCAGAAATTAATCTTCCTCTGTCGTCTAGGTTAAGTGCTGCTGCCGCTCTACAGGTAATTCCGGCAAGAACTTCGGCATTACTTAGTTTTTGAAATGTTCCCAGAATAGATGCCTGGGTTAGTAAATCACCCATTGGTGCCGAACCAGGATTCCAGTCACTGGCAATAGCTAATGCTCCTCCAGCATCCAAAATTTTTCGGGCAGGAGTAAAATCACATCCTAAGCCTATTGAAGCACCGGGTAACGCAACCGAAATCACATTACTTTGGGCTAGCATTTGTATTTCATTCTCGGTACTGGCTTCTAAATGATCTGCACTAATAGCTCCTACTTTTACAGCTACTTCGCTACCTCCGGTATTAAACTGATCTGCATGTACCGTAATATCGAATCCCATCTGTTTTGCTTTTTCAAAATAGGGATAGATATCAGAAGGGAGAAATGCGCCTTGCTCAACAAAAGCATCAATTCGGTTGGTGAGCTGTTCTTCTTTTAATATAGGAAAAAGGGTAGTGCTCATCTCTTCGAGGTATGCTTTGTGATCTCCGTTAAAATCCTTCGGCAATATATGCCCTGCAAGACAGGTAGAGACTAAATCTGCTGCTGTACTGATATTTGCAGTTTTTATAGCGCGTAGCATTTTAAGCTCTTCTGTAACCGAAAGCCCATATCCGCTTTTTACTTCTGCAGTTGTGATTCCTCTTTTTAATAAGGTGTTAGCTCGTTGTATAACTCCATCGGTAAGTATCTGTTGTTCTGCTTTTCTGGTTTGGGTAACAGTATCCCAGATACCTCCACCAGCTTCGGCTATTTCTAAATAGGATCTTCCTGCATTTCGCATGGCATAATCATTAGCCCTGGATCCAGAAAAACAGATATGCGTATGAGCATCTATAAATCCGGGAGTACATACGTGATCGGTATGCAATTCTATGATTTCTGCATGTAACGCATGGGCCTTTTCTTTTAAATCAGAGAACACTCCAATGGTATGAATGTTTTCACCTTCAATAAGAATACCAGCATTCTCAATAATTTCGAGATCCTGATCTTTTATCGTGCCTTTATTACCCGTTTTTTGTAGCGGTATAAGCTGCGTGATCGGGCCTATTAATGTATATGTTGTCATATTATATTTTTTTCCTTTACATCAAGCTAAGGGAACTACTTAATTTTTGGACTAATACTGTTCAAATTCACTAGAAAACTGTGTTTCCAGAGATACGTGTTCTTTTAAGGATACTTGATTAGCAGTAGTAATTATAGTTTTGTTTTGGATGATTTTGATTCCTTTCTCAATATCGTCTGCAAATACCCTGTCTTTATCTGCAAAAGATACGGCTTCTCGTACTTTTTTATGAATTTCATCTAGAATAACCCCTGATTTTAAAGGTTTTCTGTATTCGAATGCCTGAGCGGCAGTTAATAACTCTATAGCTAGGATTTTTTCCAGATTTTCGATTACTCTTAGTGCTTTTCTACCACCGATTGATCCCATACTTACATGATCTTCCTGGCCAAGAGAGGTAGGAATACTATCTGCACTGGATGGAAAACATAATCCTTTGTTTTCACTTGCTAAAGCAGCAGTAGTATATTGTAGTATCATATATCCAGAATTGATACCTGTATCTTGCATTAATAATTTAGGAACTCCAGGAGAATTACCTTCTAATGCCAGGTAAATTCTTCTATCAGAAATATTACCTAGTTCTGAAGCTGCTAAACATGCATAATCAATAGCCATAGCTAGCGGTTGCCCATGAAAACTACCCCCGCTAATAGTTAACTCTTCGTTGATTATTATTGGATTGTCGGTTACCGAATTTAGCTCTACTTCGAGAAGTTCTTTTAAATGTAACCATGCATTTCTAGATGAACCATGCACTTGTGGCATACAGCGTAAAGAATACGGATCCTGAACCCGATCACAATCGATATGGTCTTCCATAATTTCAGAACCTTTTAATAGAGATTTTATTCTTGAAGCAACATGAATATTACCTTTATAGGGGCGTAATTGATGTAGTTCTTTAAAAAATGGTTTTACAGAACCTTGCAATCCCTCGATCATCATTGCTCCAATAATATCTGCTTGTGTAAGACAGCTATGTAATTTTGCAACTACCTGTACTGCATGTGCTGCAATAAATTGAGTTCCGTTGATTAAAGCTAATCCTTCTTTTGGACCAAGATCAAGAGGTTTTAAGCCTGTGATGTCAAACAACTCTTTTGTGGTGATTACTTTATTTTGATATTCGACTTTCCCTAATCCCAGTAAAGGTAAAAACAGGTGAGAGAGCGGGGCCAAGTCTCCGGATGCTCCAACAGATCCCTGGCTGGGAACAATAGGTATGGCATCATTATTAATATGCCACAGAATTCTGTCTAATGTTTTTTCTGCAATACCAGAATATCCTTTTGCCAAAGATTGAATTTTGAGAATGAGCATGAGCTTAGCAATCTCGGTATCTATGGGTTCGCCAACACCTACACTATGACTTTGTAAGATGTTACTTTGTAAAATATTGGTTTCTTCTTTAGATATTTTTGTAGTACAAAGTGGTCCAAAACCTGTATTAATACCATATACAGGCGCTCCTTTTTCTACAATATTTTCTACTACCTGCTGACTTTTTTTTACGCTATCGCGAGAAGTTTCAGAGATAACTCCGGTGGTTTCTCCACGAGCAATTTGTATTGCTATACCTGCAGTTAGGTAATCTTCTCCAAATGAAAAATGGTTTGTTATCGTTGACATATGCGTATTTCTATTTTTTTACTAAAATAATACCTATTTTTGATAATTAGAAATACTAATTTGATCATTAATTAATAACTATGAGTTATCAAATAGAACTTCGACACTTCACCTATTTTATGGCAGTAGCCGAGGAGTTACATTTCAGAAAAGCTGCAGATCGATTGTTTATTTCTCAACCGGGATTAAGTAGGCAAATCAAGCAAATGGAAGAAATAATAGGTGTTGCTCTTTTTGTGAGAAATAAAAGAAAGGTAACATTAACGGCTGCAGGGGTGTATCTTAAGAAGGAGTTAGATTATATTTTTAACCATATTGATTTTACGATACGACAAACCCGTTTGATTGATCAGGGGAGTAATGGGGAGATTAGAATTGGTTTTTTGGGATCTGCTATGCAAACGGTTATTCCAGAACTATTGGTTATGGTTAATAAAGAACTCCCCGATATACAATTTAGTTTAGAAGAAATGTCTAATCATCTGCAGGTAGAAGCTGTAGAAAAAGATCAGCTAGATCTTGGTTTTGTACGATTAGCACGTGTGCCCGAAGGTATACAAAAGAAAACAGTTCATACAGATTCATTTTCTTTGGTAGTACCATTAGAGCATCAGCTTACCTCAAAAACTTTTAAAAGTATTGCACAAGTATCTGATGAGCATTTTATTTTGTTTTCATCAGATTATAGTTCTTTGTATTATGATAAAATTATGAGTATCTGCGAGGATAAAGGATTTACCCCCAAGGTGACACATAAGTCGGTACATGCACAGACTATTTTTAAATTGGTAGAGAGTGGGTTAGGAGTTGCTATTGTTCCTACATCATTACAACAGGGTTTTGATCTGGGCGTAAAGTTTTTAGAGATCCCAAAAATACCTCAAAAAGCAATACTTTCTGTTATTTGGAAAAAAGACAATCGAAACCCTGCACTACAGCAAATTTTGAAATTCTTATAATAAAAGACCACATGTAATATACACCTAACCTCTCTATAAGTTTATATATATTTATTCGTTTGGCATAGAATAGAAGAACTGCTCTTCAGTAATTTTACCATCATTTACTTGATAGACACAAACTTCTTCTATTTGCATACGACCTTGCTCTTTGAAGGTACAATCCATTTTCATGGCACAGCTAAAATGATTTTCTGCAACTACGGGTTCAGATATTTCTCCACCATGATACTCTTCGACAGAAGCAAACCAATCCTCACTTTTTTTAATCACGGCATCAATACCCGAAGTTACTTCATTAGGTGTCCCTGGCATTTCTTTACTTACTATATTCTGAGCGTATAATTCTTTAAGAGCTTGCATATTTTCTCCCTGGCGACAGAGTTCTACTAGACGTTTGGCCACTTCTTGTGTGTTCATGATGTTAAAATTATTGGTTTATGAATAACTTGTGATATGTGTAAAATACAAAAAAAACGGCATCGGTAATTTTAAAAAAATGTTATAATTTTTTTACCTAACCAACGGCTTTCTTATAAACTGTAAGACAACGTTCTCGTGCCATTTTATGTTCTACCATAGGTTGTGGATAGGTAAGCTCATTACTATCTTTTACCCAGGTATGGATATAGGAAAGTTGTTTATCGAATTTGGTGATTTGTGTAGTAGGATTAAAGATTCTAAAATAAGGAGCTGCATCAACACCAGAACCGGCTGCCCATTGCCAGTTGCCTACATTAGCAGACATATCATAGTCTACTAGTTTTTCTGCAAAATAAGCCTCACCCCACCGCCAGTCGATCAATAAATGCTTGCATAGAAAACTAGCAACCACCATGCGTACACGATTATGCATATAGCCTGTTTGATTAAGTTGACGCATCCCTGCATCTACTAATGGATACCCTGTTTGACCATTCATCCATTTTTCGAATTCTTGTTCGTTATTTCTCCATTCGATGCTATCATATTTCGGTTTAAAAGAAGAGTCCTTTGTATACGGATAATGCCATAGGATTTGCATAAAAAACTCTCTCCAGATAAGCTCTGACCAAAATACCTGATTATCTTCGGCAATAGCTTTTTTGATAATCGATCGAATTCCTACTGTTCCAAAACGTAGATGAGGACCTATTTTTGAAGTTCCGTTTTCTTTTGACGGGAAATTTCGGGTAGCCTCATAGTTTTGAATAAGGTGAGGTGAAATATCATAATCCGGAATTTTGATAGATGAGGTTATAAATCCCATTTCCTGTAATGTTACATTAGCAAGATCGGTATTCTTAACCAAATTATCCAGATATAACTTTGTAGAATGAATTTTTAATAAGGTGGGGTCAAATATTTCTTTCCATTTGTTTTTATAGGGGGTGTATACCACATATGGATTGCCATCTTTTTTTACAATTTCATCTTTTTCAAATATCACTTGATCTTTAAATGTATGTAATTGAACGCTATGCGTTTGTAAAAGTTTTTTGACTAGAGTATCTCTCTCTTTTGCATAGGGTTCGTAATCATGATTGGTGTATACCTGTTGTATTTCGTATTGAGAAATTAGGGTTTCAAAAACTGTTTTAGGAGTGCCGTAATAGAGCGATAAAGAACTTTTGTATTGATGTTGAAGTGCTAACCTCATTTTTTGCAGCGTTTCAAAAATAAAAGTTACCCGGGCATCATTTTTTGGTAGATGATCTAAAATGTGTGTATCAAAAATAAAAATGGGTAAGACTGGATACTTTCCTTTTAGTGCTTCGAGAAACCCTGTATTGTCATCTAATCTAAGATCTCTTCTAAACCAGAATACAGCGACTTTCTTTCTCATATTAGTTTACATTAAGAGTAGACATACCACCATCTACACCTATAACCTGACCTGTAATCCAGCTACTATCATCACTTAACAAAAAACGTGCAATATTTGCGACATCTTCTGCTTGTCCTACACGTTTCATAGGATGACGATTATCCATAAGTTCTTTCTTTTTTTCATTACTTAATAATCCTTTTGCAAGAGGAGTATTGGTTAATGATGGTGCGATAACATTTACTCTAAATTTTGGAGCATATTCTGCAGCTAATGCTTTTGCAAATCCTTCTATAGCACCTTTTGCAGCGGCAATACTGGTATGAAAAGGCATTCCGACCTTTACGGCTACGGTACTAAAAAATACTAAACTTGCTTGTTCAGAATTTTTTAATTTAGGAAGTAGGGCGTGTATGATTTTGACCAAAAACATAAAATTGATCTGCATGTCTTCTTCAAATACTTTTGGAGTTAACATGTTGAAAGGCTTGAGATTAATACTACCCGGACAATATACAAAGCCATCGATTCTATCAGGAAGAACAGAAGTGTCGATTTCATCCTTCGATGCATCATAAGGAATATGGGTTACTTCTAGATTTCCCAGATTCTCTGAAGTTCTTGAGGCAATAAAAATAGTATGCTCATTATATAGTTTAAGAGCAATTTCAAAACCAATTCCGTGACTTCCACCTATAAGAAGAATATTTTTTCTCATTATTTAAGTTTTACACAAATATAATTTCATTATTTGCTTTGGATTCTAATGTTCCGAATAATTCGATTAATTTCTTTTTGCGATATTCAAACACTTCCTTTAATCTTGGTTTTACAATCATAGGGTGAATTAATTGACCTAATATCCCGAACGGTATTTTATAATCTATAATATCTTCCATTTCAATACCACCAGGAATTTCTTTAATGAAGTGTTTATGATGCCATAGCGAGTAGGGACCAAATCGTTGTTCGTCTACAAAATATTCCTTGTTCTTTACGTGTGTTATTTCTGTAACCCATTTGTTTTTGATTCCTGCGATTGGAGTAACAATATATTGTATGATCTGACCAGGGTACATTTTACGATCAGCACCTGATAAAACCTGAAATTTCATATATTCTGGCGTTATGGTTTTTAGGTTTTTCGGATCCGAAAGAAATTCCCAGGCTTTTTCTATAGATATAGGAAGGTGTTGTTTTGTTTTTAATGTATAGATTTTCATAGCTTACGAAAGTATACCAACAAATGTATGAATTTTTTGTTTAACTTATAGTGATTTTTGTTAAACAAAATAAGGATAAGCTTTATCAGAAAAAACTTTTCGCCCAGGATTTTGCTTCTTCTAGCGTACTAAAAAACGCAAAGGATTTACCGTATAATGGCTGTTCTAGAATAGCTTTGTCTCTTTCTTTATCGTTACTAGATACAATTGCCAATCCTTTCATGTTGTCTAATAAACCTTGTTTATATATATCTGGAGAGACTTTGTGCTCATACTTACGATGGCTAATCATTATAAAATTCTTTGTTTCATAATGCTTTTTAAGTTTACCTCTTAATATTGAAGCTTTATTAAGTGAAAATTCTACATTTTCATTAATAGTAAGTATAGCATATTGATCGTATAGGTCTATTTTACAAAATTCATTAGAAAAATGCTCCATTGGGGGATATGGGTATTGTTTATTAATTGTAAATATATGTTAAAAAGAATGATTTTTATATGGTGTAATACCAAAAAAGCAGTTTATGTGAATAAAGTAATGGGTACTATAACTTAAATAGGCTTAGATTTTAAGCTTACTATTGTTTAACAATCTGTACAGCAATTATCGGGTTTTACCAGCTTACAGGTTAAAACAGCCAATAATGCACCTAGAACAGGAGCAATAAAATATAGCCATTGATGCTCCCAATGACCTGATAATAAAGCGGGCCCCAGTGATCTGGCGGGGTTCATTGACGCATTAGTCATCGGGCCAGCAAACATAGCTTCGAGTAGTACAACTCCTCCAATTGCTATTCCGGCCATAGTACCCGTTTCTTTAGAGCCTGTAGAAACATTGATGATAACAACCATAAGAAAATAAGTGAGTAATGCCTCTAGAACGAATGCTCTTAGATCATCGAATGCTGGTAGAGTACCGCCAAGAAATTCACTTTCAGGAAATAAAAAGAGTAGAATACTACTAGCCACTATGGCACCAATACATTGAGCAGCAATATACTTAGGTACTTCTTTCCATTCAAATTTTTTGGCATATGCAAATGCAATAGTAACTGCAGGGTTAAAATGTGCTCCGGATATTTCTCCAAAGGCATAAATCATTGCCATTACAATAAGCCCCCAGGTAATTGCAACACCAACGTGAGTGACATCTCCACCAGTGACTTCATTAATAGTCATGGCACCGGTACCACAAAATACCATACTAAAGGTTCCTATACTTTCGGATATATATTTTCTCATTACTTTTTTATAATGATCGCAAATATACTATTAGTTATTTTAAGTTTTTGTTAACCTTTAATGTATGTTGTAATCCTTATTTTCGTCATTAAGTAATTTAAACCAAACTAAACTAACTACAATGAAAAAGATCATCTTATTTCTTTCTATGGCTTTATTTTCTTTAGGAATTGAAGCTCAGGTAAAAGCACCACAACCAAGTCCTGCTTCTAAAATAGAACAGGTTATTGGGTTGACAGATGTTTCTGTTGAATATTCTCGCCCTAGTATGCGAGGAAGAGCTATTTTTGGAAATTTAGTGCCTTATGATAAGCTATGGAGAACAGGAGCTAATAAAAATACTCAAATTACATTTAGCGATGATGTAAAAGTTGCTGGTAAAGAGTTAAAAAAAGGAACATATGCAATTTTCACAAAACCAGGTAAAGAAAATTGGGAAGTAATTTTTTATAGTGATGCAAACAATTGGGGTACTCCACAAAAATGGGATGATACCAAAGTAGCAGCTACTGCAACTGTAAAATCAAATACAATCCCTATGAATGTAGAGACATTTACAATCATGTTTAGTGATTTTAAAATGGATTCTGCAGTTATGAATTTTATTTGGGCAAACACAGAAGCTGCAGTTACGATAACAACTGCAGCAAAATCACAAACTATTGCCAGTATCGAAAAAACTATGGCAGGTCCTACCGATAGAGATCACTACCTGGCAGCTACTTTTTACAAAGATTCTGGTGATTTTGCAAAAGCAAAAGAACATATTGATAAAGCGATATCACTACGTAAAGAGCCTGCTTTTTGGTACCATAGACAACAATCTTTGATTTATTCTTTGGCCGGAGATAAAGATGGGGCAATAAAAGCAGCAAAAACTTCGTTAGAGTTAGCAGAGAAGGCAGGAAATGCCGACTATGTTAAAATGAATAAAGATTCCCTTGCAGAGTGGGGAGCCAAATAAACACTCTTTTTCACACACAAATCATAAAAGCGTTCCATTTGGAACGCTTTTTTGTTTTCTAATCTTCCTCCTCCATAAAGAAAATATCTTCTACATGTTTTTTGAAAAGCTGGGCAATTTTTAAGGCAAGAACTGTTGATGGGATATATTTATACCTTTTCCATAGCATTAATCGTTTGCCTGCTACCTCCTTTTTTGGCTAAATCGGCTTGAGATTTATAGTAAGCTAAAACCCTTTATTTTGAAGCAAAAGAAGGTAATATTTACATATTATATGGTAATATGACACCATTTCTTTTTTCCTATAATATTTAACTTTAACCTCTAACTCTAACTCAAGCTTAACAATGAAAACAACCAACTTCTTCTATAATATCTTACACCCAGATATTAAGATATCAAAATCAGAAACATTACACCTTTATTTAAGTAACGCCTTAATATATAACCATAGTAAATACTAAGGTATATCAGGTTACCAATTTCCGAACAATAGTGTAATCATTTTTACAACTTCTGGCTCTTTTATAGGGGCATTATTTTCTTATATGGTTTTATCATTACATAAATCATTTTTGATTTATGTAATATGATAGAAATCTGGCTAAGAATGCTTGATTTAGTCGATAAAATCAAGTCATTTTTTGCGAGAAAAGAATTTAAAAATAACACATAAATACAATTAAACTCTAAACCAAAAATACAGTAAGCCTACTTAACCAAACAAACAATTCTAAAATTAGATCATTATTCGAACACAAACATTCTAAAATATACAATTATGAGAAAAAAAATTCTTATCAGTGCATTTTTATCTTTGTCTCTAAGTGGTAGTTTGTCTCTGTCTGCTCAAGAAGATAAAAGAACACCAGAGGCAATAGATGCTGAAAAAATTCATGAAATGCTTTTACGAAATGACAACCTTCTAGAAGTAGATAAAGCTATAAAAGCTTATAATATGAAGTATGCCAGTAAAGAAAATGGAAATACTTCTATACCGGGTAGAATTATGAGGTTATATGGTTTTAAACGTTCTCGAGCAAATATCAATGGAGAATATAAGCCTGTTGACATGAACAAGACTATGCGCGAGTATACTGCTAAAAAAACATCAAAATTTGCTTCAAAATCTGCTGCTTCGTGGACAGAAATGGGACCTCGATCAAGTGCTAATGTTACAGGACACTGGGCTCCTGGTATTGGGCGAATAGATGTTATTGAAGTAAATCCTAATAACAAAAACCAAATTTTTATAGGTGCACCAACAGGAGGGTTATGGAAAACTACCGATGGAGGAGCTAACTGGCAATGTTTAACAGATGGTATATCTGTTATTGGCATTGCAGGAATGGCAATAGATTGGAACAACCCAAATGTTATTTATATCGGTATAGGAGATAAAGATGATAATAAAACAAATTCTATAGGTGTCCTAAAATCAACAGATGGAGGAAGTTCCTGGAACACTACAGGTTTAAGTTTTACCAGATCCGAGGGAACACATATCAGAAGTATGGTTATGCACCCTACGGACTCTAACACTATTTTTGTTGGTTTTAGTCATGGAATACAAAAAACAACCGATGGAGGAACTACTTGGACAAAAGTTTTAGATTCTGGCTGGCATGAGAAAATAGATGATATCGAGTTTAAACCCGGAAACCCTAATACTGTATATGCCGTAAGTTATGGAAGCAACAAATTCTATAAATCAACCAATGGAGGAAGTAGTTTTACAGAAAAATCAGTAGGATTACCTTCTGACTCAAGAATGCTGCTAGCCGTAACAGAAGCAAACCCTAACTATATATATTGCATGACAACAAAAGGTATATATAGATCTACAGATAGCGGAGAGTCTTTTAGTAGAAGAGGATCTTATCCTGCTAAGGGTACCGGAACATATTATATGTATGCTGTTGCTGCCTCTCAAACTAATGCCGAACTCATACATGTAGGAGAACAAAATTCATATCGATCAACTAATGGTGGTAGTAGCTTTGTAAAAACTACAGAATGGCAGTACGGTAATAATATTGGATATACACATCCAGATTTTCATGTTATGAAATATATAGGTGACACTTTTTATGTAGGAACAGATGGATTAATATGTACTAGCCAAGATGATGGAGATTCCTGGACTAATATAACAGAAGGAATTGGCAATAGACAATTTAATAAATTAGCGGTTAGCCGTACTAATGGTAATGTTATCGCTTTAGGTTCCCAGGATAACGGAACTACTGTATACACAGACGGAGATTGGCACGAATGGTTAGGTGCTGATGGAAGTGATCCTTTGATTGATGTAAATAATGAGAAAATCATGTATGGATGCGAACAAAATGCAGGTGATTTACATAAATCCATAAATGGTGGTTATAATAACGGTAATGTATCTGTTACCAATCCAAACCGTAACGGAGGCGCATTTGTTACTCCGCTTACAAACACCTCTGACAACACTATATTTCTTGGAGCAGGAGATGTGTATCGATCAACTGATGGAATGCAATCCTGGGATAAACTATCTTCATTCGGATGGGGATGGGACAATGGTTCTGGATCTAACTTTAGAATTGGAGCACTAGGTGTTTGTTTTAATGACTCTAATGTAATATATGCCAGTGAAACTTGGGATATTGACATTCGTGTATCTAAAAATGGTGGTTCTAGCTGGACAAAAATCAGTAATGGATTACCTACTGGTCTCGGAATTAAATATATTGCAGTACATCCTACCAAAGCCAATAAAGTAGCAGTAACGCTATCAGGATATACCCAGGGAGAAAAAGTATATGTTTCAGAAGATTACGGTAGTAGCTGGACAAATTATTCTGGCTCATTACCTAATTTACCTGCCAACTGCGCAGTATGGGATAAAACAAAAGATGGGCTATACATTGGTATGGACTCTGGTGTATTTTATAGAGACAATACAATGTCTGATTTTGATCCATATTTTACCGGAATGCCTAATGTTATAGTAAGTGAATTAGATATTCATAAAGGAGTTGGTAAAATTAGAGCGGCAACCTATGGTCGTGGATTATGGGAAGCTCCCTTATACTCAGGGTCTTCTGGAGGAGACTCAGAAGCACCTACTGCTCCAACCAACCTAACCGCCTCTAATATAACTAAAACGTCGGTATCATTATCTTGGGCTGCGTCGACTGATAATATAGGAGTATCCAAATATGATATTTACCAAGATAATTCTATGGTAACTTCTGTAACAACTACAACGACTACTGTAACAGGATTGACAGCTAATACAACATACCGATTCAAAATAAAAGCCAAAGATGTTGCAGGTAATACATCAGGATATAGTAATACCGTAGATGTTAAAACCACTAATGGTGGTGGGAATACGTATTGTACAGCGACTAGCAAAAATAGTAACGATGAATATATTGGTCGAGTACAATTAGGAAGTATTGACAAAAGTTCTAATGCTGGAACTAATGGATACAGTGATTATACATCAGAATCCACTAACCTATCCAAAGGCTCTTCTAACATGATTACTATTACTCCTAAGTGGTCATCAAACGAATATTCAGAAGGATATAGTGTATGGATTGATTATAATCAGGATGGTGATTTTAATGATTCTGGAGAACAAATATGGAAAAAAGATCCATCAAAAGACAATCCTGTAAAAGGAAGTTTTACTGTTCCTAATAATGCAAAAGAAGGTAACACAAGAATGCGAGTATCCATGGAGTATAACAAAGTACCTTCAGCGTGCGGAACACTTGCTTATGGAGAAATAGAAGATTATACTGTATTGATAAAATCAGGAACAAATGGCAATCCTACTTGTAATGATGGTATCCAGAATGGAAACGAAACTGGAATAGATTGCGGAGGGTCTTGTTCTCCTTGTACTACCGCAGGAAATATCGTTTATGTAGATAATGATGATATTACTGTAAACTCATCTGACACTTGGAAGTTTTTTCGAATAGAAATAGGAGATAATAGCGATTTTGGTGCTTGGTTCTCTAATGATTCTTGCCGATTAGTAACTTACGATAAAGATTTGGTGTGCGAAGGAACTACTAGTAATATATCCCTAATAGGAGAAGGAAAAGGAATAGATGGTTCAAACAACTTTGTATCAAATTCAAGCAGTCACACATTAAGTTCACCATCATACACAAACTGGAACGGAAAAACAGGGTTTATAGGTTTTACTTTCGAAGTCAATAAAAAGAAGCATTATGGATGGTTCCATATATCTGTAGCAAATGATGGAAAATCATATACCATACTAGACTATGCATATAATAAAAATGCTAATGAGATTATTCATACACGTTCATCAAACTCAATAACCAAAAATGACTTAAATACCGAAAATGCTAATGCAACCCCTAATCCTTTCTTTGATACCTTTACCCTTAACACCTCTAAACTTGGTAAAGGTAATATCTCTGTAAAAGTATATAATGTCATAGGGCAACTTCTTATAAACAAGAATTTTTCTAAAAACCCGGGGAGTATAACTTTAGGAAGTTCACTTTTGTCTTCTGAAATGTATTTTGTTAAAATAACAACAAGTATAGGAAATGATGTAATACTACAAGTTCTAAAACAATAGGATTAATAGTAATATTTATTTTTTATAAAAGTAAAAGAGGCTGAATTCTATGTTAGAAAACAAACAATTTGCTAAATTTCAAGAAGGCCTTTCATTAATTTGAAAGGTCTTTTTTTGGAAATCAAGTTTAACAAAAAGTTCTTCTTTTTTTAATTAAGAGGTATTTAATGTTGAGTATATTGTGACACAAGATTAGCTGAGCTATCACTTTTTCTGATATAAAATTGCGATGCTAAGGCCCTATTTCTAAATTTTTGAAGTCGAAAAGTAAAAAAAGCAAGAAATTCAATTCAATCGTAATGCAAACCTATTTTTTCTCTAACCGTATCTAACAGGTTGATTAACTGGATGCTTTTTTCGAAACTCATGAGTGTACTTTCTGTACGGTTTTGTAGCAACATTTCCTGTACATGAATAGCTTCATAGTTATAACCGTTTGTAGTAACGTTAAATTCTATATGTTCTGATTTTCCTTCTTTTTGAATAGTAATAGAAGAGGGCTCATGAAAACGACTATTGATGATGATGATTCCTTTTTCAAATTCGAGAGTAGCGGTTGTATTGGTTTCTTGGGTAACGGCACTAAATAGGGAAGCCGTAGCGCCATTTTTGTACTCAAGTTGTATCGTACAATCTTCATCGACTCCTGTTTTTCCTATAGTAGCCCGAGCATTCACTTTTTCTGGATATCCTAAAATACTTAATGCAGCAAACAACGGGTATATACCTACATCCAGCAGGCTGCCACCTCCCAGTTTTTTGTTAAATACCCTTCCATCGGGATCAAAAGGGGTTGTGAAGCCAAAATCAGCTTTCAGTGTTTTTACTTTCCCAAGCGCATTAGATTTAACAACATCTAAAACATAGGTGTAATGTGGAAGAAAATACGTCCAAAGTGCTTCCATTAAGAATACTTTGTTCTTTTTTGCTACCGCGATCATTTCTTCGACCTGAGCAGTATCCATAGCAAACGGTTTTTCGCAAAGAACTGCTTTCTTATGGGTAAGGCACATCAACGTATTTTCATAATGAAATACATGTGGCGTTGCAATATATATAACATCAATATTGGGATCCAGACTTAAGGTTTCATAGTTGTCATAACAGCTCGAGGCGTGATGCTCCTTCCCAAACTCCTGAGCTTTTTTCAGACTCCTGCTTGCAACGGCATAGAGTTTTGCATTAGGAACCGATTTTAAGTCATTAGCAAATTTATGTGCTATTTTGCCACAACCAATGATTCCCCATTTTATGATTTTTTCAACACGCATTAGGTTGTTATTTTGGGTTTAGATCCCATTAATGGTTGTATAAATATCGCGATAGTCATTACCAGAACACATCCAAATAAATTGAGCCATAGATATGGCATCCAGTCATAATACCAGCCAAGAATAACAATTACCTGAGTAATAAGTGCTGCTACAAAGGTAGCGTTGCTATGTACAAATTTTACAAAGAACGCTAATAAGAATATGCCTAGCACATTTCCGTAAAAAATAGAACCAATGATGTTTACCAATTGAATAAGATTGTCGAATAAATCGGCAAAGCATGCTACTATGATTGCTAAAATACCCCATCCCAGAGTGAAAAATTTGGAAGCTGATACATAATGTCGATCACTTTTTTCTTCGGCTACATTTCGTTTGTATAAATCAATTGCTGTAGTTGATGCTAAGGCATTTAGTTCTGAAGCTGTAGAAGACATGGCGGCAGATAAAATAACAGCGAGAAGTAGGCCGATAAGCCCTCTGGGTAGATTATTTAAAATGAAATGGATAAATACATAATCCTTATCATTTGTCTCTACTGTGGTATCTGCTTTTTTGATTACTATTTTTGCGGTTTCGCGGATTTCTTTTTCTTTTTTGTTTAGTTCCTGAATTCGATTTTTATTTTCTGGTTTGTGTTCGGTCAGATATCCTTTAATTACAGCATCTTTTGAGCTATGAATTTCTGCAAGTTCGTTTTCTAATGCTGTATATTGCGCTGCATATTCTGTATTAAGTACAGCTTCTTTTCCTTTTGGATTAAAATTTAAAGGAGATGCATTAAATTGATAAAAAACAAATACCATCACCCCAACTAAGAGAATAAAAAACTGCATAGGTACTTTGAGTAATCCATTAAACAAAAGTCCTAGTTGACTTTCTTTTATAGATTTACCGGTTAAATACCGTTGTACCTGGCTTTGATCTGTACCAAAGTAGGAGAGGGCCAAAAATGTTCCTCCAATGATTCCACTCCAGAACGTATACCGATTATCGAGATCAAACGAGAAGTCAAGGATTTCCATTTTTCCGCTGGCACCTGCAATATCCAATGCTTTAGAAAAAGTAATTCCCTCTGGGAGGTAACTTATGATAATAAAAAAGGCAACCAACATCCCAATAAAAATAATACCCATCTGTTGTTTCTGGGTAATATTAACTGCTTTTGTTCCTCCAGAAACAGTGTATATAATTACTAGTATACCTATGATAATGTTTAAGGTAATTAGATCCCAACCTAGTACAGATGATAATATTATAGCTGGTGCAAAAATGGTAATCCCTGCAGCTAATCCTCTTTGAACCAAAAATAGAATGGCGGTTAAACTTCTGGTTTTGAGATCGAATCGACTTTCGAGATATTCATAAGCTGTATAGACATTTAGCTTATGATACATTGGGATAAATACCATGCAAATAACTACCATAGCAATAGGAACTCCAAAATAAAATTGCACAAAGCCCATTCCGTCATGAAAGGCTTGCCCTGGTGCAGAAAGAAAAGTGATAGCACTTGCTTGTGTTGCCATTACCGATAAACCAATGGTCCACCAATGTGCATCGTTTCCTCCTCGAATATAATCTTTTACATTTTTACTGCCTTTGGTTTTCCAGGCACCATATAGTACTATAAATAGTAAGGTTCCTAGTAGTACGATCCAATCTATGGTTTGCATAAGTTGATTGATTAAATTAGTTTATTGATTGATTGATGGTTGAGGTTGTTTTCTGTACAGAAGAATTATGAATAAGAATTAGTGATAAAATAAAACAGTAGTATATAAACTGCATTAGCGATTAATACTGCACTATATAATTTTTTCCACTCTCTTTTTTCGTCTTTCTTTTCCATAATAAAAATTGCTAGATTAGATATATTTGGTATTTATTTTCCTAAGGAAAGCATATTAGCAAAAAGTCGATATGCACCTGATACTCCCGCCGGAAACTCTCTAAAAAAACTAAGTCCGGTATATACATAATGTCCTTTACCATATTTGGCAATTAATAAGGGGCCTTTTTTTTCAGATTCTCCTTTATCATTGGCAGCCAAAATAGGGGTGTACTCTTTTGACCATTCATTAGGGAAATATAATCCTCTTTCCTGTACCCATCCTTTAAAATCATTAGCTGTGATTTTATTGGGTGAATTTAGTACCTGATGCTCTGGAGCCAAAAAGGTAATTTTTGCATTTTCATCGGTTACCCGATCTCTGGATAATTTAAGGGGATATGGGCCTAAGTTATCAGTCACTTTTAATCTATGACTGGTATTGTATTGAATGATAAGGTTCCCTCCGTTTTTTACATACTCTAATAAGTATTGTTGTTTAAATTTTAGCTGTTCTACAGTGTTATAAGCCCTAATTCCTACTACAATTGCATCAAAAGGTCGTAAGTTTTCTGTAGAAATAGATTCTGGATCAATTGTGGTTACTTTATACCCAATTTGCTGTAAACTTTCTGGCACTACATCTCCGGCACCTTCTATATATCCTATGTTTTCCCCTTTCTTTTTAATATCCAAACGCACAACTTTGGTCTCAGACGGTAATACTACAGTTTGGTAAGGAATATGGTCATAATCAATAGTAATGACTTCTTTTGAGTATAGATTTCCATTGATTTCTATTTTTGGTGAAATGTAACCTTCACTTTGAGTCTGGGGTGATGTAAGGGTAAAAATGATTGTTTTTTCTTCTCCTTTTTGAGAGAGATTAAAATTAATAGTAGCGGGAGTTACCTGCCAACCTTCTGGATGTGTTAGTGTAACTTTTCCATTTAAATTTGCTTTTCCGGCTTTTATAGTAACAGGAATTTGTTTTGAAGCACCATTAGCGTAGATAATTACTTTATCCTTAATACTTGCAGAAATAGTAGGAATGATCTCGAATGGTTTATATACTTCTCCTTTAACTGGATCGTTTGTCTTGTAGACAACATCTTTAGAAAAAGGGATAGAAACTCCATCGATTACTACGGTAAACAAAGCTTTGATTTTATGATCTGTTTCTGGTTTTCCGATTAGTTTTTGATCACTAACATTATACATTCCCAGTGTTCCTTTATTGGTAAGCCAATAAGGATTGGTAAAATCAAAATTAGATGGGATACTACCTTTAAATTCGAAATTATTTCGAATATTATTTTTTAGAACTTTTTCAGAAACATCATTAATATTAACTGCAGCAATTTTGATAGATTGCAGAGTCATAGCACTTGTACTTCTATTGATTGCTTCTACTTTTAGTGTAATTTCACTTCCTTTAGTAGTATTTGCTTCGATTGCAACAGCTTCTAGGTAAAGACCAGAAGCAGCAGTAATAATTTCCTGAACCTCTTTAGTTTTAACTGCTTTCCAATGTTTATTTTCTAATTGTTGAATTAGTTGGTATGCTTTTACTAATCGAGGAATACTAGCAGATGGGTTCTTGAAATCAAAATCTTTTTCTACCTGATATAAGATATCACCAATAGCTTTACCTCCTTTAACACGATTCCATGAAGTGTCAATTCCTTCAAAAATATTCGTTTTATCCTTTGGTAAATCCCCTTTTATGAGTTCTATATATTCACTTTGTTGTCCACGACTACCTGTACTACCAAATCCCTGGGATTTGTGCTGGCTACGACTTAATGATGCTATTTCTGTATTAGAAAGCCCTAAAGAGGGATAATATATTCCTGTATCAAACGCTAATAAATTGGTTTTATCTGCTTTTGCAAAATTTTCTCGACTACCATAAAACCACCAAGAAGTATTAAAGAATAGTCTTTTAGGTTGCCAGGTTTCTATATAGTTAAGCTGATCTGGGTATACCGTTTTATCTCCCGTTATATCAAAAGCTTCTACGCTTAACATTGCCGAAGAAGTATGATGACCATGAGTACTACCGGGAGTTCTATGATTAAAACGATTGATGATTACATCTGGTTTAAAATTTCGTATTGCCCAAACCACATCGCCCAGTACTTCTTTTTTATCCCAGATAGAAAGTGTTTCGTTGGGATGTTTAGAATATCCAAAGTCATTAGCACGTGTAAACAGTTGTTCTCCTCCATCAGTTCTACGAGCGGCTAATAATTCCTGAGTTCTGATTACGCCTAATAATTCTCGAATCTCGGGGCCTATCAAATTTTGCCCACCATCTCCCCGGGTAAGGGATAAATATGCTGTTCTAGCTTTTACCTGATTAGACATATAGGATATAAGTCGGGTATTTTCATCATCAGGATGAGCTGCAACATACAATACAGATCCTAAAAAATTAAGTTTTTTTATAGCTTGATGAATTTCTGCTGCATTGGGTTTATTAGGTTGTTGTCCTTGTATAACATATGGAAATAGTATACCAATACAGGCTATAAAAAATAATTTTCGCATAATTTCTCGGTGCAATTTTTAATTGAGTTTCTTCAAATATAAAAAGATAAAATTCTCAGAATTGTGGTTTAAGGATACTTTAACAGGAAGTCCTTATCAATTATCTTTTGGGTAGACAATTTTATATAACTACACTTCTTTTGGGGTTTTGGATCTATAAATTAGCCCTAATAACGACCCCAAAAGCACAGTTATGGCAATGGTAGGGGTGGGGCCAAAGACTAGTATACCAGCTATTAACCCTAAAAGACCTCCTAAGGCACTGCCCAAAAATCTTCCGCTATTTCTTTTTTGTTGGATAACATAGATCATTGCTATAGAAAGTGTCATTCGTAATGCAGCTCCAACAATAGTTATATCTACAATACTTCTCCAAAACAAAGCTACTATAAAAGCAGCAATAACTGTAATAACAGTAGCATATCGTAAAGATTTTACTTTTTGTTCTTTTTTAGTAGTAGAAACAATATGAGAAGCCACGGCAAAAACAGAGGTGTCTGCAGTACTCATTAAACCTGCAAAAAAAAGGACTAGTAAAAGCGGTAACCATGATTGTGCTATAAAATTCTGCATAGCATAAACAAATACGGTATCAGGATCTAAATTTGGGTTTTGAATATAGGTGTATAATCCAATTAGAAGTAATAAAAAGACAATACATAAAACAGGAATGATAGCAAGACTCAACCCTCTTTTTAATGATTTTTCATCTTTAGCGGCATAGCAAAGCTGGTATCGATCTGCTAATCCAAAAACAGATAACCCTCCATATAAAACTAAACCTATAACGCTACCAATAGTCACATTTTTATCTGTAGTACTACTAAGGATCATACCAAAATCATTACTATCAAACATACCATAAATTAATATGCAGAGAAATACTATTATTATTACTGCCTGAAAAATATCGGTAACAATTACAGCTTTAAAACCAGAAAATAAAACATATACCATAACTACAATTGCTGTAATTAATAGTGCAGTTTCATAAGGAAGAATTTCGAAGAATGCAATGATCTTTGCACCACCTGCCAGGGATAATAGTATCCAGAAAAACTGAACCGCTATAGTTATAAAATTGGTAACAGTAGCTGTATTTTTATTACTTGTCACAAAAGCGGGTAGATCTCCTTGTGTATAGAACTTACCTTGTTTAGATAACCTTTTTATTTTTGGTGCAGCCCAAAATGCAAATAAAAAATAACCAATTACCGATCCCAGCGACATAGCAAAAAGTCCCCAGCCAAATTTATAGGCATAACCTGTATATGTAATTAAAGTACTGACTCCAATTGCACCTGCAAATTTAGAGAATAGAATGGCGTAAGCACTTTTGTTCCTTCCTCCGATAAGAAAATCTTCACTTGATGATGATCTGGATATATAGATCGACAAACCAATGATTAAGATGATGTAAGTACTTAGGTAAAGATAGATTTCCATACGGAGTTTATTTTTTTCTTTCTACAAATTCTAATTGATCAATACTTACATTAGTGGTAAAAACTCCGTAATTAACAATAGCTTTCCCTTTTTCTATGGTGTCTATAGTACCTATAGATTTTCCATCAATCATTCGTACTCGATCACCAATTTTTAACGTTACTTTTGGTTTTGCTGCCTCGATCTTTTCTTCTTTCTTTTTTTCTTCCTTTTTCTTTTTACGAATTACCTGTACTTTTTCTATAACTTCTTTTACGACTTTTTTCTCTTTGGCTTTTTCTACTTTTCGTTGCTTAGGACTTTGTTTTTTTCGTTTGGAATTTTCTACCTCAACGATTTTTATGAATTCATTGATTAGCTCTCTTTTTTTCTTGTTGTTAAAGTATTTTTCGCTAAGATCATCAATTTTTTGACCCAGATAGATCATTCTTTGATTGCTGTCATATAACTCCTGGTAGCTTTCGAGCTTACGCTGAATACGCTGATTTGTCTTTTCTAAGCGTTCTTTTTCTTCTTCTGCTTTTTGCTCTTTGGTTTTGAGTCCAGCAGTAGTTTTTTGTAGTTTTGATCTTTCTTTTTGAAGATTAGCAATACTTTTATCAAAACGAATTTTACCGCGTTCTACTTTTTTCTTTGCTTTATTGATAAGGCTATACGGGATCCCGTTTTTTTGAGCTACTTCAAAAGTAAAAGAACTTCCTGCTTCACCTAAGTGTAATTTAAATAGAGGTTCTAGTGTTTTTGAATCGAATAGCATATTGGCATTACTCATATTAGGTAACTCATTAGCCAACATTTTTAAATTAGCATAATGTGTTGTGATAATCCCAAAAGATTCTCTTTCATAGAACACCTCCAGAAAGGCTTCGGCTAGAGCCCCACCAAGTTCGGGATCACTACCTGTTCCAAACTCATCAATTAGAAATAGTGTTTTGTTATTACATTTTCGTAAGAAATAATTCATGTTTTTCAAACGATAACTGTATGTACTTAAGTGGTTTTCTATAGATTGATTATCACCGATATCGGTTAGAATAACATCGAATAGACACATTCTACTGTACTCGTGTACCGGAATAAGCATTCCGCTTTGCAACATTATCTGTAGTAGTCCAATAGTTTTTAAGGTAATACTTTTTCCACCGGCATTAGGGCCTGATATAACAATAATTTGATTCTTCTCGTTTAATGTTATGGTTTGGGGGAAGGTTTTCTCTCCTTTTATTTTATTCGTATGATATAATAATGGGTGATATGCATCTTTAAGTGTTAGCTCTCTGTCTGTAGTGATTTTTGGTAACACAGCATTAAGTTGACCTGCGTATTTTGATTTTGCAGAAACAACATCAACATCACTTAAGTATTCTTGATAGTGCTCAAATAATTCGGTAAACGGACGTAATTTGTTAGTGAGTGCTTTTAGTATTTTTACGACTTCTTCTCGTTCTTCGTATTGAAGGTTACTGAGCTCACGACTAAATTGTAAAGTAGCTTCGGGTTCTATATAAACAATACTTCCGGTCTTAGAATTACCCATAATAGCACCTTTTACTTTACGTCGGTACATGGCTGTTACTGCCAGAACTCTTCGGTTATCTACGACACTTTCTTTAATTTCATCCAGGTAGCCCAAACTGTTATATCGAGATAAATCTTTTCCGAAACTTCCATTTAGTTTTCCCTGTACACTATGAATATCTTTTCGAAGACGTTGTAGCATAGGAGAAGCATTGTCTTTAACCTCTCCGAATTTATCAATTACCATTTCGATTAGATGAATAACCTCTTTGGTACATGTTACTCTAGAAGATGTTTGATGTAATGTAGGGTATAGCTCTGCATTTTTTCTAAAAAAGTAGAGTAAATCATTAGTAGTAGTACTAATAGAAATCAATCGTTTTAAATTTGAAGCTTCTAAAAATGTGTTTTCAATATTCAATAATTGAATTTCTTTATTAATACTATCGAATCCATGATTGGGTATACGAGCATCATTGAATAGTGAAGATTTATATTCGAATACTTCTTGTAAGGCAATATGAAGTTGCTCTTCGGTATCGAAGGGAGCAATTTGTAATGCTTTCAACTTACCAAAATCTGTATTGCACTGTTCTGCAATATGTTTCTGCACAGTATCAAATTCTAGATCGTCTAGTGTTTTTTTAGAAATACGAATCATACTTTTTTTTACCCTATTTTTGGGTTATATTCGGTCAGTTTTAGAACAGGGCAAAAGTACACAATTGCTATAATTTTTTGACATCTATATGAATGTAAATATTGAACCTTCTTGGAATCAGCAACTTAAAGAGGAATTTGACAAGCCATATTTTGCTTCATTAGTAGATTTTGTGAAAACAGAATATAAAAATAACACATGTTATCCAAAAGGAAATGACATATTTTCTGCTTTTGATCATTGTAGCTTTGATGATGTTAAAGTAGTTGTGATTGGTCAGGATCCCTATCATGGAGTTGGGCAAGCCAATGGTTTGTGTTTTTCTGTTAATAATGGTATTGATATGCCTCCATCATTGATAAATATTTTTAAGGAAATTGAAACAGACTTAAAATTACCTTTTCCTTCAAATGGAAATTTAGAACGTTGGGCAAAACAAGGTGTTTTATTATTGAATGCTACACTTACTGTTAGAGCGCATCAAGCTGGATCTCATCAAAATAAAGGATGGGAACAATTTACGGATGCAGTTATCCAAACGATATCAGATACAAAAAAGAATGTTGTTTTTTTGTTGTGGGGTGGTTATGCTAAGAAAAAAGGAGCTAAGATTGATAGATCAAACCATCATGTTTTAACTAGTGGGCATCCTTCTCCACTAAGTGCTAACAGAGGGTATTGGTTTGGGAATATGCATTTTAGTAAGACTAATTCATACTTACTTGAAACGAATCAAACCGAAATAAATTGGTAAATATACTTATGCCGCGTTAGGTATCTCAGAAGATTTCGACTTATCTGAAGACTGATCAGATACCGAGTTAATCTGAACTTTTTGTGTTTTTGATTTCTTTTTGTCTGTATCAACCGACTGCATGCTTAATTTAAGCAAAACAAAATTGAAGACAATAAGACTTGCGAGAATTATTAGAAAAGTTACCATAATAGATTTGTTAGTTAATCATTAGATGCAATGCACTTAAAAAGGTTGCGTATGCGCTAATAATTAGTTCATTTTATTGGGGGTAGGCTCGGCAAATGTACAAATTTTTTTATTTGTACAGACGCTTGCTATAGAGATATTTAAGAATTAAGTATTTGCTAAGAGTTTCCTCTGTGCATTTTATATATTATATTTTTGACCTTAATTTTTTAAAATATCCTTTATGAAGTAACGCTTTAGATTAAGATATCCCTACCTTATATTTTTACTTTTTTTAATTTATTATGGGACATGCAGATTTTAGATGTCATAAATTAGTTTTTCGGGAGCTATTTTTTTGTTAATGATTTGTAGGTTAAATAAATAATCCTGAACCTCTATAAGTGTTTCTTTTTTAATAAGAGATTGGCTCCATTCTGTATGTTGTAACCATTTCTGTATATCTTCTAATTGTTGATCATACCTATAAGCAAGAGTTCTATCTATACTAGGGATATGTTTAAAATCTGTAGTGGTAGTGTTTATAATATCTAGAATAGCTTTTATTTCTTCTTTTTTGGTATTGAGTATATCTTCTCTTACAGCTATAACAAAACAAGGCCAGGGGGTAGGACAGTCTACAACTCGTCTAAAAACTCCATTATCGACCAATGGTTTTGTAGTAAAATGTTCCCACATAAAATAATCAGCTTTCCCATTAGTTAATGCTTTAACTGCTCCATTCAGGTTTTTTACAACTTCAAATTGTAGGTGAGAGGTATCCCAATTTTGGTTTTGGGCATTAACATAAGCCATTAAATGTGAACCAGATCCATATCTACTAATAGCAGCTTTTGTGTTTTGAAGCTCAGAAAGATCAGTATAGTTAGAATGAACACTTACATGAATCCCCCATATAAGAGGTGTTTGAATATATGTTTGTACAATTTTACTAGGATTACCGGCGATAATATCTTTTACGATTCCTTCTGTAAGGATTATTGCCATGTCGATATCCTGGTTTCTTAACGCCTCGCACATTGCTCCTGTACCACCTGGATATTCTGTCCACTCTAACTGTATATTGTTTTTTAGATAGCTTCCGTCTTCAATAGTTAAATGCCAGGGTAGATTGAAGTGCTCAGGAACACCACCTATTTTTATAGTATGCATGCTATCTGAAATTAATAAATGTGTATTTCATCGATTATTTATGTTTTTTAACGATAAAAATAAATGATTTTTGTATATTTGAACCATTACTATTTTAAAGAATTTTATATTTAAAAAGTTTTAACCCCAAATAAAAACAATATTGCTATGAAAAAGAATTTTTTAAAAAATAAAAATACATATGTAAAGGTTGCGAAGTTAAAAAATAATTCTCTAGAGAATGGTATCGTAGTCTTTATTGCAGTATTGTTGATTACTAATTTATTAATTAGTCTTAAAATATTATTTGGTTAATATGTTTAGAAATAGCTAATTATTAATCAAATAATAAAAAAAGAATGAGGACCTACTACTCATTCTTTTTTATTTTATATAAACTATTTACGGGTGATAATTTGCTATTTTGCCTAAAGTGTATTTGATAAGTTTTTCCACAGTTTCTTTTGGGTTTTGACTAAACTCCCCGGTAGCACGATTAGCTACAATGGCGTTCATGGATACAGCTTTATGCCCTAGTAATTTTGCCAATCCGTATATACCAGCAGTTTCCATTTCTAAATTTGTTATTTTTTTATTCTCATAAGTAAAAGAGGCTATTTTTGTATTGAGCTCATTATCTTGTAATGGTAACCTTAATACTCTTCCTTGTGGACCATAAAAACCTACATTGGTCACTGTATGTCCTTTTTGAACAATACTACTTAACATATGCTCTCCTAATTTTTTATCATATGCTACTGTATATGGCTTTGATTTATTTTGATCCAGATCTATATGTTTTGCCAAAGCCTTTGAAATTTCGGGTAATTGTACATGGTGACTTTTATAGAAATGTAAAAGGCTATCAAAACCAGTGGCAATTTCTGAAACCACAAAACTATCTATAGGAATATCTGGTTGTATGGACCCAGAAGTTCCTATGCGAATAATATGTAATGTGGTATGCTCTGTTTTGTTTTTACGCGCGATAAGATCAATATTTACTAAGGCATCTAGTTCATTACAGACAATGTCTATGTTGTCTGTACCGATACCTGTAGAAATTACAGTGATTCTGTGTCCTTTATAAGTTCCTGTTTGGGTATGAAACTCTCGTTTACGAATTTTACACTCTATAGTGTCAAAATATTGTGTTACCTGGTCAACCCGATCAGGATCCCCAACAGTTATTATAGTTTGGGCAAGATGTTCTGGTTTAAGGTTTAGATGATAAATACTTCCATCTTTGTTAAGAATAAGTTCAGATTCGGCTATAGCCATATTACAATTTTAATAGTGTGTGTGTTTCATTATTATACAAGTAATCGTATTTCTTGACACCTCCATAATACCAATCTAATATTTGAGTATTATAAAAGTTTTTTTTGTGTTGTAACGCCAGTTTTCCTCTTTCGGATAATACAAGTCTATCTTTTGTTTGATCTAAAAACTGAAAAAGTCTTGCAAGCACACGTTTCATTTGCATGTCGCCATATCCATAATATCCTTGATACTCTAGAGCGTATCCCATAAGTTGTTTGATATTCTTGATGTGATAATTATCTACCATTTCAAGAATATTATGTTCTAGAATATTAAGTCCGGTTAGCATGTTAGGAAAACGCTGCAAATGTGCTCTTAGGCATATAGACATATATTCGAAAGAAGAATCTCTTTTAATCTGCCCTGCCATTTTCTGAGGCTTTGATTCGCAGTATAATGTCCAGATATGAGAAGCAAATTCAAGATCATCTGTTGTTAATAAAACTTTGTTTTTATAATGTTCTTTTAATTGATTGTCGGATAATTCACAAAGTCCAAATAGTTTTTTCTCGTGCTCAATTCTACCGCTACAAACCAAATAAACGGGAATGTCTTTAATACCTTTACGAAGTAGTAAACTAATAGCTGCAATCATATTAATATGACAGAATAAATCATATTCGAACCATAATATGATTTCGGTATAGTTTGTAAGGTTATCTATTTTCTTGAGTTGTGAAACAAATTTTTCTTCATAATCAGAAGAATCGATTCTGTAGTATTTTTTTAGAAAAGCTTCTCGCTTTTTAATAGAATCTTCTGCTTCTACTTCAATTTCTGTAGGCCCTTCGCAAAGCATTTCACGCCAGGTCATAAATTCTCCGGTAACAAGATCTAACTCTTTCATTCTTTGAGTTAGACTATCTCCATTCGTAATATGTAATATGTTTTTCCCCAAAATAGCTATTGATTATTATCCTCCAACACGTTTTACTTTAAACCCTTTTTCTTTAAGAATTTCCATAATTTGATTTCTATAATCACCTTGTATGATTATAGCATCATTTTTAAAACTCCCACCAACACTTAAACGAGTTTTCAATTCTTTAGCAAGTTTTTTAAAATCTTCATCAGAACCAGTGTACCCCTCTAGTATAGTGATGGGTTTTCCTTTTCGCTTTTCATATTTGCAAACTATAGGATCATCCTGCATCCATATTTGATCTTGATCATCTTGTACATTTTCTTCTGTCTCTTCTGGTTGATGATCAGGAAATAAATTTTTTAATTGATCTTGTAAATCCATAAAGAAATCTATTTTTTTATTAATCCAATTTCCACAAGTCTTTGATGTAAGAATTCTCCAGCGGTAGTATCCTCATAGTGCTTAGGATTATCCTCTGTAATACACTCTTCTAAGCAATTTAGCTTCATATCACTTCTTGGGTGCATAAAGAAAGGAATAGAATATCTAGGTTTTCCCCATTGATCTTTAGGAGGATTTATTACTCGATGTATTGTAGATCGAAGTTTATTATTAGTATGTCGTTCTAGCATATCCCCAACATTAATAACCAGTTCATCCTCTTCTGGGAGCGCGTCAATCCATTGTCCGTCTCTATGTTGCACTTGTAGTCCTCCTGTAGAAGCTCCCATTAACAATGTAATAAGGTTAATGTCTCCATGTGCTCCTGCTCTAACTGCACCTTTAGGTTCTTCTTTAATAGGTGGATAGTGAATAGGGCGTAGGATACTATTACCATTACTTGCCCAATGATCAAAATAATGTTCATCAAGACCTATATGTATAGCTAATGCTCTAAGAACATATATTCCTGTCTTTTCTAACATTTTATAAGCTTCCATTCCTGTAGTGTTAAAGTCTTTCAATTCGTCAACAATAACATTATCTGGATATTCTTCAATTAAGTTAGCATCTGCATCCGGTTCTTGTCCAAAATGCCAAAACTCTTTAAGGTCTCCTTCTTTTTTACCCTTGGCATGTTCTTTACCAAAAGAAGTGTAGCCTCTTTGCCCACCTAATCCTTCGATTTCATACTTTTCTTTAGTAGTTGTAGGTAATGCGAAAAAATCTTTAATTTCCTTATATAAATTTTCTACAAGTTTGTCACTCAAAAAATGATTTTTCAATGCTACAAAGCCTATCTCTTCATATGCTTTTCCTATTTCGTTGACAAATTTTTGTTTTCGTGAAGGGTCATTTGATAAAAAATCTGCCAAATCTACGCTTGGTATATTATTCATTTGTGTATTCATTTGTGTATTGAAGAACTAAAATAGGTGTATTTGACCGAAAACTCCTAATAGGACTTCAAATTTATTTATAGCTGCAAAATATCGGTCAAATTTGTTAATTATGGACTTCTAATCCTTAATTCATGGTAAATTTAACTAATTCATAGAATTGTTTAGGGTAAATTAACAACTACTTAATAATATTGTAATTGGGATGCGAGTTGTGAAGTAAAAATAAGTATTTTTACCTAACAAATTTTCTGCTATGGAGCACATTTCAAAGGAAAAAATAGAACTACATTTTGACCGAAAAGAATACAAAGATGATCAGCTGATCTCATTATACCTCAAAATGCTTAAACCCAGGCTTATTGAAGAGAAAATGCTTGTGTTATTACGACAAGGAAAAATATCTAAATGGTTTAGTGGTATTGGGCAAGAAGCAATATCTGTAGGGATAACAGCTGCTTTAGAAAACGAAGAATACATATTGCCAATGCATCGTAATTTGGGAGTATTTACAACAAGAGACATTCCCTTATATCAATTGTTTAGTCAATGGCAAGGAAAAGCAAATGGGTTTACCAAAGGGCGTGATCGTTCTTTTCATTTCGGAACACAAGATTATAATATTGTAGGTATGATTTCTCACCTGGGACCGCAAATGGGTATAGCGTGTGGTATTGCTATGGGGAATCTTTTAAAAAAGAACAACAAAGTTACTGCGGTTTTTACAGGAGAAGGAGGAACCAGTGAAGGAGATTTTCATGAAGCACTTAATGTCGCTTCGGTATGGAGCTTACCAGTACTATTTTGTATAGAAAATAATGGTTATGGGTTATCTACTCCAGCCAGCGAACAATACAATTGTAAGCATCTTGCAGATCGAGGCTTAGGATATGGTATGGAATCTCATATTATTGATGGAAATAATATATTAGAAGTATATGATAAGGTAAGCAAGTTAGCCAAAAGTATTAGGGTTAATCCACGACCGGTTTTATTAGAATTTAAAACGTTTAGAATGCGAGGGCATGAAGAAGCAAGTGGAACCAAATATGTGCCTAAGGAGTTAATGGAGCATTGGAGTGTTAAAGATCCTATTAAAAATTATAAGAACTATCTGATTGATCAGGGAATAATTTCTGATGAAGATGATCGTGAAAAAAAATCCATTCTAAAAAAGGAAATAGAATCCAATTGGGAACGTGCAAATACTGAAGAAGCTATTGATGTTAATTTAGATAAAGAGTTAAATGATGTGTATACATCGTTTGATTATAAAGAAATAAAACCCGGTACCGATACAAAAGAACAAAGGTTGATCGATGCTATTTCTGATGGCCTAAAAGAAAGTATGCATCGGTATGATAAGCTTGTGATTATGGGGCAGGATATCGCAGAATATGGAGGAGTTTTTAAAATTACCGAAGGCTTTTTAGATGCATTCGGAAAAGAACGAGTACGCAATACTCCAATTTGTGAATCAGGAATTGTTTCTGCAGGGTATGGTCTGTCTATTAATGATTATAAGGCTGTCGTCGAAATGCAATTTGCCGATTTTGTGTCTTCGGGATTTAATCCAATTGTTAATCTATTAGCAAAATCAAATTATCGATGGAGTCAATCGGCAGATGTTGTAATTAGAATGCCTTGTGGTGCAGGTGTTGCGGCAGGGCCATTTCATAGTCAGACTAATGAAGCATGGTTTACCAAAACACCAGGACTTAAAGTTGTCTATCCAGCATTTCCTTATGATGCAAAAGGTTTGTTGGTTACAGCAATAGAGGACCCTAATCCAGTATTGTTTTTTGAGCATAAAGCACTATATAGAAGTATCCGCCAAGAAGTTCCCGAAGGATATTATAATTTACCATTAGGTAAAGCTTCTGTATTAAAGGAAGGAAAAGATATTACTGTTATAAGTTATGGAGCAGGCGTGCATTGGGCATTAGATGTGTTAGAAAAACATACACAAATCAATGCAGATCTTATCGACCTAAGAACATTACAACCTCTGGATACAGATACTATATACCAATCGGTGAAAAAAACTGGTAGAGTTATTATTTTGCAAGAAGACTCACTTTTTGGAGGTATAGCTTCTGATATTTCGGCATTAATTATGGAAAATTGCTTCACATTTCTTGATGCACCGGTAAAACGAGTAGCAAGTTTACAGACTCCGATTCCATTTGATACGAATCTTGAAGCCCAATATTTAGGTAAAAACAGATTTGAAGAAGAATTGCTATTGCTATTAGAATTCTAGTTTTGATATAAGCTGTTTTTAGCAATAGACATTAGAAAGATACTGTGTAGAATCTTATATTTTATTTTTTTTAACCATTGTAAAATTTTAGTTACTAAATTTTTATAATGGTTTTTTGTTTTTAAAATGTTGTTTTTTAGATAGTTGTGTGTGGTTGTTGCATTGGTTAGTGATTTTTAAGGTTAACAAAATATTATAAATTTTAAATAGGGGCAAAATCCCCTTTAACATATGTTGTATGTTCTATAAGTAAATCTTAATTTCGCGCTGACTAAGCAAATGCATAGTCTTTTAGACTAAAAAACAGGGGGTTAAAATATAATTCATGAACGCAAAACAACTAGAACATCTTCGTTCTTCAACAATACTAGTGACTGGTGCAGCAGGATTTATAGGGTCTAATCTTTGCGAAGCACTTTTAGAAATTGGAAGCACAGTAATAGGATTAGACAATTTTGCAACGGGACATCAAAAAAATATCGACCCACTTTTAAAGAATTCTAACTTTACTTTTATTGAAGCAGATATTAGAAATCTTGACGATTGCCATAAAGCATGTAATGGGGTTGATTTTGTATTGCATCAAGCCGCATTAGGTTCTGTGCCACGATCAATCAATGATCCTATTACGACTAACGATGTTAATGTCGGAGGATTTCTTAATATGTTGGTAGCCTCAAGAGATGCAGGGGTAAAACGTTTTATCTATGCTGCAAGCTCTTCGACATACGGTGATTCTGAAGCTTTACCTAAGGTAGAAGAAAAAATAGGGAAACCATTGTCACCCTATGCTATAACTAAATATGTTAATGAGTTGTATGCCGATAATTTTAAAAGAACATATGATTTAGATACAGTAGGGTTACGATACTTTAATGTATTTGGTCGTAAACAAGATCCTAATGGGGCATATGCTGCGGTTATTCCAAAATTTGTAATGCAGTTTATGAAATATGAATCCCCGGTAATTAATGGAGATGGCTTATTCTCAAGAGACTTTACCTATATAGATAATGTAATCCAAATGAACTTACTGGCGATAGTTTCTGATAATAAAGAAGCTATAAATAATGTTTATAATACAGCTTACGGAGAAAGAACAACGTTAAATGAATTAACGATTTTATTAAAAGAATACTTGTCTACATATGATGCTGCTATTGCAGATGTAGAGATTGAGTATGGGCCAGAACGTAAGGGTGATATACCACATTCTTTAGCATCTGTAGATAAAGCAAAAACACTTTTGGGGTATGCTCCAAAATTTGATATTAAATCAGGATTAAAAGAAGCCGTAAAATGGTATTGGAAGCATTTAAAATAGACTCCAAATTTCTAGTAAATAAAGAATAACTATGCAAAATATTAAGATTGCCATCATTGGATTAGGATATGTAGGGTTACCTTTAGCCAGATTATTTGCAACCAAATATCCGGTAATAGGTTTTGATATCAATGAAAAAAGAATCAAAGAATTACGTTCAGGAACCGATTCTACCTTAGAAGTAGAAGATGAGTTATTAAAATCAGTATTAAAGGATAATAATAATTTGGATAAAAACGGACTCTATTGTTCTTTTGATATAGAAGATATAAAAGGTTGTAATTATTATGTGATTACAGTACCTACTCCGGTAGATAAAAATAATAGGCCAGATCTTACACCTTTGTATAAGTCTAGTGAAGCTGTTGGTAAGGTATTAAAAAAAGGAGATATTGTTATTTATGAATCTACCGTTTATCCAGGAGTTACCGAAGAAGAATGTGTTCCTGTACTGGAGCAAATAAGTGGACTGAAATTTAATGAAGACTTTTATGCAGGATACTCACCAGAACGAATCAATCCAGGAGATAAAAAACATACAGTAGAGAAAATCCTGAAAGTTACAGCGGGATCTACTCCAGAGATTGGAAAAAAAGTAGATGATTTATACGCCTCTATTATTACTGCAGGGACTCACCTTGCACCAACCATAAAAGTGGCAGAAGCAGCAAAAGTTATCGAAAACTCACAAAGGGATATTAATATCGCTTTTGTTAATGAGTTAGCTAAAATCTTTAACCTAATGGATATAGATACTAATGATGTGCTAGAAGCAGCTGGAACCAAATGGAATTTCCTTCCTTTTAAACCAGGACTTGTAGGTGGTCATTGTATTGGTGTCGATCCATATTATTTGGCTCAACGTGCACAAGAATTTGGATATCATCCAGAAATAATCTTAGCAGGACGTAGATTAAATGACAGTATGGGACAGTATGTATCATCAGAAGTGATTAAGCTTATGGTGAAACACGATATTCATATAAAAGGCGCTAAAGTATTGGTGCTTGGTGTGACGTTTAAAGAAAATTGCCCCGATGTGCGTAATACAAGAGCAGTTGATGTTATTAGACAATTAGGCGATTTTGGAACCGATGTTACTGTATATGACCCATGGGCAAATCCTGCAGAAGTAATGCATGAATACAATCTGGAAACAACAATTGATTTACCAAAAGAAAAATATGACGCAGTAGTATTAACAGTTGCGCATAAAGAATTTTTAGATATAAATTTAAAATCTATGCTTTCACCAAACGGTATTCTATATGATGTTAAAGGGATACTGAAAGAAAAGGTACACGGAAGATTATAATAGAATAATCAACTGGTAGCATAACAAAATAACAATTTAAGACCAATTATTTTGAGCCAATTAAAAAAAGGGGCATTACTAACGTATCTAAAGATTTTCCTTACTAATGTTATAGGTATTGTGATTACACCTTTGATCGTTAGTTATTTGGGAAAAGATGAATATGGTATATTTAATGCAATTGGAGCATTAATAGGTACCATTGCTCTTTTGGATTTTGGTCTTACCAATACAGTTGTTCGGTTTATAGCTAAATATAGAGCAGAGAAAGATAGAAAAGGAGAAGAAAACTTTTTAGCTACAATAGGAATATTATACTTTGTTATTTCTTTACTCGTTATTATTCTCGGAATTATTTTCTATTTCTTTATAGACTCATACTTTACCAAGTTTAGTGCCGAAGAACTCAGAATAGCCAAAGTAATGTTTGTTATTTTGATTTTTAATCTGGCAATTCAACTTCCCGGAATGATCTTTACAGGAATCTGTAAAGGATATGAAGCATTTGTATTTCCAGAATCGGTTAGTGTTATCAGGTATCTTCTAAGGTCGGTGACAGTAGTAGCTGTGCTTTTTTTAGGAGGTCGTGCCATATCGTTGGTAATAGTCGATTCGGTATTTAATATTCTTACCATTTCGGTATCTGCTTATTACGTGATTAAAAAACTTAATGTACGATTTAAATTGCATAAGCTCTCTAAAGCATTTATCAAACAAATATTAAAATATTCTAGTTGGATTTTTGTGTTTTCTATTGTAGGAATGCTACAGTGGAAATCTGGTAGTTGGGTGTTGGGGGCTATGAGTGTACCAAAAGTTTTAGGTATTTATGGTATTGGAATCGCCCTTGGAACGTATTACGGAGCTTTTTCTACTGCAATATCCAGTGTTTTTTTACCTAGAGCAACACAAATGACAGTAAGAAATGCAACAGGAGAAGAGTTAACCGATATGATGATCAAGTTAGGTAGGTTATCTTTTATTGTACTAATGTATGTGCTTAGTGCCTTTATATTGTATGGAGAACAATTTATTAATTTATGGGTAGGAGGAGAGTTAGAAACCGATGGTAAATATAATACACAAGAATGTCGAGAGATATATAGTATTGCATTGATCATCATGATAGGATATACTTTGCCATTACTGCAGGCATTTGGGAATTCTATTCTCGAAGCAAAAAACAAATTGTCTTTTAAAGCAATTCTATATCTTGTGTTTATGATTTTAGGTGCTGTGCTGGGGGGATTTCTGGCAATAAAATATAGTGCATTAGGAATGATCTCTGGGTTGGTCGCAGGATGGTTAGTCGTACAAAATGTGATGAATTTTTATTATCATAGAAAAATAGGCTTAAATATCTTTCGGTTTTTTAAAGAGCTATTTCATAAAACATTATTGGTCGTATTTGTTGTAATTTTTATCGGTTATTTTATTAATTATATTCCTGGAGATGGCTGGTTGAATTTTGTGATAAAAGGAAGTATATATACTGTGATTTTTGGGATACTTATGTATTTTGTAGGAATGCTTAACTATGAGAGAGAATTATTTTCAAAACCAATAGCCGCAGTACTAAAACGAAAATAAATTGTAATGGGAAAACTAACACTTCATACAATATCATATGCTGACGAAGGTAAAAAAATTGTTTATGATTATTCTGCCGAGGTTAATGTCCAGAAATATTTGGTGCAAGATAAACCGCTTTACTCTACATATGGTATTGATGTAAGTAGTGTGCCAGATAGTATAGCAGTAATCCCGTTTTTGTCTAATATCATGCCTATTGCATGGTATGCAGGATTTACAGTTGAGGTAGAAGAAGTTGATGAAGATTTTTATAAAGCCTTAGAATTAGTACACAAAGAGTTTCTAAAGAGAGATTCGTTAGATACAGTAAAAGGTAAACTAGAAGCTAAAAAACTGGTTAAAAACAAAATCATAGGAGATAAATCATCTATGTTGTTTAGTGGCGGAGTAGATGCTTATGCTACGTACATAAGGATTTTTGAAAAGAAACCTGATTTGATAACAATTCATGGGGCCGATATTGAGATAGATGACCATTCTCAATGGGAAGATTTTACCAATTTTATTGAAACAGAGAAGCTATTAGAAAAAAATAATCAAGAATATATAGAAACAAATCTTAGAGAATTTTATACCTATCAGGTAGAACTCCTACTTAAAGATATAGGGTGGTGGGGCAAAGTGCAACACGGTCTTGCTCTAATTGGTTCATTGGCACCATTGTCTTTTATCTACAAATATTCTTCTATCTACATTGCATCATCATATACAGATCATATTGATATTGATTGGGGGTCTACTCCAGAAATAGATGAAAAAATTACATGGGCAGGAGGAGTAAAAGTATTTCATGACGGATATGAACTAAAAAGGCAAGATAAAGTAGATTTGATAGCACAGTTTGCTTCGAATACTGATAATAAGTTTAAACTTAGAGTATGCTATTCTGAACTAAGAACAGAGTTTAATTGTAGCAATTGCGAAAAATGTTTTAGAACAATCTTAGGACTTATTTTAAATGGAAAAAATCCTAACGATTATGGTTTTAATGTCGATGAGACTGTATATGACAAATTTTATCAAGTATTAGAAATCGGTTCAGGAAGCAAAGGAGTAAAATACTTTTGGTGGGAACTCATGGAGAAAGCAAAAAATACAGATCAGTTTTATGTCTTTAAGGATAAAGAAGCAGAAACTTCTCAAATCAATAAAATTAGAGATGGTAAGATTGATCAACTTTTAGAGCAAAAAATAAATACCTCTAACAAAGGAAAACAAAGGATTAGGTTTATTATAAGAAATAAATTTCCCTGGTTACAAAAGTTATATAGAAAAATAAGATACTAAACAAAACAAAATTTAAACGTATGAAATACGGACTACTGACATATGTTGAGAATAAGCGGTTTTTTAATGTTGGAGACAATATTCAAAGTTTGGCCGCAAAACAATTTTTACCAAACATCGATATTTTTCTAAATAGAGAGAAATTAGGTGATTATAAAGGAGAGCCGGTAAAACTTATCATGAATGGTTGGTTTACTCATAATACTCATAATTGGGTCCCTTCAGAAGATATTGATCCAGTATTTGTTTCTTTTCATATGAACAATACAGCTGCACCTGCAATGCTTAGCGAAAAAGGAATTGCTTACCTAAAAAAACACGAACCCATTGGATGTAGAGATCAGTTTACTGCCGATACATTAAAAGCTAAAGGAATTGATGCCTATTTTACAGGTTGCTTAACCTTAACCTTAGATTCTTATAAGGTCGATGATAGTGAGCGCGGAGAGGATATCTATATTGTAGATCCTTTATATAGCTACCCCAGGCCTGAAAAAGTTTTTTATAGTGCTAAGCATACTATAAAAAATATCCTTAATGGTACTGCTTTTCAGTTAAATAAAAAGAATAAACATCTTAAGAATTTTATCAGTAAGGATGTTTTAGACAAAGCAGAATTCATTAATCAGGAACCACCTTCTAATCAATATTCTGATGAAGAAAAGTTCGAAATGGCAGAAGCACTTTTACGTAAATATGCAAAAGCTAAATTGGTTATTACTTCTAGAATTCACTGTGCATTACCATGCTTAGCCTTAGGTACTCCTGTGATTTTTGTAAATGGTTTTGATAGTTTTGTAGATTCTTGCCGATTTGATGGGATTTTAGAACTCTTTAATAGAATTGATATCAATAGTAAAACAGGAGAGTTTACAACCAATTTTAATTTAGAAGGAAAAATAGATAAAAATACTTCAGTGCAGAACCTTGAAAAACATCATGAGTTAGCTAATGCATTAAAAGAAAAGGTAAGAAACCAATTAAATAAATAAATTTTCCAAAGGGGCTATGGACAAAAGTGTTAGTAATAAGATACGTATTCTTTCTTTCTATTCTATTTTTATGGTAGTGGTTTGCCATGCTTATAATTTAACGAATTTGAGCATCGAAACCAATAGAGAGGTAGTTTATTATATTGAGTACTTATTTGCTTTAGAGTTATCGAACATCTTTATACCGATGTTCTTTTTTATCTCGGGTTTTCTTTTTTTTAGAAATCATGACCTATCGGTATTTACATTTAAAAGAAAGATTAAAAATAGATTTAAAACACTGGTGATTCCTTATTTTTTGTGGTGTGGATTGTGGTTTTTAATTGTATATGCTATCCAATTTATCCCCATGCTGTCTCATTTTTTTGAAGAACCATTGCATCAAATGCCTTTATGGAGACAAGCGTGGCTGGCATTTGTTGATCCTATAAATTATACGTTTTGGTTTATTAGAGAACTCATATTTTATATTTGGGTAACTCCACTTATTTATCTGGGAATAAAATATTTAAAGTTTTATTTTTTAATTTTTTTATGTGCCTTACTCTTTTTAGAACAACCTAGCTTATTTTATGCTAATAATGTTTATTTATTTCAATACCTGGGATTATTTTCATTTACCTGCGGTGCATATACTTCTATTACAAAACTTAACATAATATCAAATTTTAAGACATCAACACATATACTGTCGGTAGTCATCTGGGGTATATGTATTTTCCTTAATTTTTATGTTCGTGATGCTTATGAAGAAACAGATATGATTGCTATACTCTGTAAACGAATAACCATGTTTGTTGGGTTTTTTACAGTTTGGACAATGTATGATTTTATTAATAAAAGGTATGAACTTACAAATAAGCCACTTTATGGATATCGTTTTTTTATATATGCAGCCCATGGTGTAGCATTAACCTATTTTACTAAGATATATGTAAAATACATTGGAGAGAATGATATTATTTTATTGGGATTATTTTTTATAAGTTCTGTATTAGCAACCTTGGCTTGCGTATGGTGTGCAAAGTTGCTTCAAAAAACAACACCAAAAGTATATGCCCTTTTAACAGGAAGTAGATAAATGATTAAACTACTCTACATAACTAATAAAACATTCGGCCCGGGAGGTTTAGAACGTGTATTATCTATTAAAGCCAGCTATCTGGCTGATCATTTAGATTATGAAGTGCATATCGTAACATTAGATCAGGAAGATGAAGAAATGTTTTATGACTTTAGTCCAAATATCATTCATCATGATATTGTTACTAGTAGCAATCCGATTCGATTTTTGCGAAGCTATGTAAAAGGACTTAGAAAAGTTGTAAAAGAGATTAATCCCGATGTAATCTCTGTATGTGACGATGGTTTAAAAGGGTTTTTAGTACCATTATTGATTGGGAAACCATGTTCGATGATTTATGAAAGACATGTGTCTAAAAATATCGAGATTAAAAGTGTTACCCCATCCTTAAAAAGTAGGATGTTTACAAAACTGAAATTCGGACTTATGAATTTTGGAGGAAAAAGATATGATCATTTTGTAGTATTAACCAATGGAAATTTAAAAGAATGGAATTTTAAAAACCTTAAAGTAATTCCTAATCCATTGTCGTTCTATCCCGAAGGACAAAGTACATTAAATAATAAAAAAGTATTAGCTGTAGGCAAACAGAGTTACCAAAAAGGATACGATAGATTATTGCAAAGCTGGAAATTGGTTACAGATACATATCCCGATTGGACATTAGATATTTATGGAACCATTAATGCAAGCGAAGGGTTAGATAAAATAGCCAGTGATCTAAAAATAACAGAAAAAATAAATTTTTACGAACCCGTAAGAAATATAGCCGACAAATATCAGGAAGCTTCAATTTATGTAATGTCTTCTAGGTATGAAGGTTTTGGAATGGTATTAACCGAAGCAATGGCATATGGTGTTCCCTGTGTCTCATTTGATTGTCCTCATGGGCCATCAGATATTATTTCTGATAAAGAAAATGGTATTTTGATTGAAAAAGATAATATCGAGAATTTTGCAGAAGGTATTATGTTTTTGATACATAATGAAGAAGATAGAAAAAGAATGGGCGATAAAGCCCGAAATTCAGTAAAACGATATCTCCCAGAATCTGTTGTAAACGAATGGGATCAATTGTTTGTTAATCTAACGCGTAAGAATTAATGAAAAATATTTTACTAATCATACCGTATGGCGGTGTTGGAGGGATGGAAAGATTAGCATTTTCTTTTTATAACTTTTATAAAAAAGAAGGGCATTTTGTAAAAGCGGTGAAATTTATAAAACTCCAAAATGATATCATTAATTTTGATGAAGACGAGTTGTGTTTTTCAGATCGTGATTTTAGCGAGATGTCAAAAGCCGAACGATTAAAATTCTATGTTTCGATTCCTTATAAACTTAGAAAAGTAATCAAAAAACATAAAATCACACATTCGATTGCATTTGGTGCTATGCCTAATGTCTATAGTTCATTAACTTTTACCAAAGATTATAAGGTAGCCAGTATTCACGCATTAAAAAGTGTAGAGCTTAGTAACAATTCTTTGCTAAGTAAAATGACCAGATTTGGTTATAAGTATACCTATAGGAATTTAGATAAAGTAGTTTGTATTAGTAATGCGATTAAAGAAGATTTAATCGAAAAATGTGATTTTAAATTTGCCAACAAATTAACGGTTATATATAATCCTCATGACGTCGATGAAATACAAAAACGATCGTTAGAAGATATTACAGAAGAAAATGAAGGAGCATTATTAGCATCAAATTCTGTGCTTTTTATTGGAAGATTATCTACGCAAAAATCTCCGTGGCACTTGATAAAAGCATTTTCTTTGGTGATAAAAAATTTACCAGATGCAAAACTCATTTTTATTGGGGATGGAGATGCAGGAGTGTTAAAACACCTTGAGGGCCTAATTGATAACCTTGGTATAAATGAGCATATAAGTTTTTTAGGAAGAAAAAAGAATCCATATAAATATTTGGCTAATGCAAAAATGTTAGCGTTGGCTTCTCATTATGAAGGTACTCCTAATGTAATTGTAGAAGCAATGTGTTTAGCTACTCCGGTTGTTTCTTCTTGTTGCACGTATGGCATTGTAGAATTGATGAGTCTTCATGCTCAAAAAATTGAAGATAAAATGGTAGAAGTAGAAGCCGGAATAATTACCCCAAACCTATATAAAGATAAACTTGGAATTCCTTTGACAGATGAGTTTATCGATGAGGAATATGTACTTGCAGAAGCGATAGAATTAGTACTAAAATCTCCTAAATACAAACAAAATATAGAAGCTAATAAAAATGAATTACTAATAAAATTTAATTTAGAAAGAGTAGCTAACGAGTATTTGAGTTAAGACAACAGCAGTATAACAGAGCCACTGTGATGTTATTATTAACCTAATAATAAATTGAAATGAATTTAGTTTTTGACATACAAAAATCTATAGAAAATAATTATAATAATAACGCTTTTTACTTTGGTGATACTTATTATAGTTATAAAGATTTTGCTCAGGTAATATCAGATATAAGAAAAGAGATTCAATCCTCAATAAAAGAGAACGAAATTAACATTGGGCTAATTACTAATGATGATGTTCAAACCTATGCTTCAATAATCGCTTTATGGATGGAAGGTAAAGCCTATGTGCCACTAAATCCAGAATTTCCTATTAGCAGAAATAATGCGGTTATCGATCAAGCAGATATTAAGACTATTCTTGATTCTTCAGAGACCAAAGTCTTTACCGATTTTAATGTTATTCTTACCCAAAAATGTAATACTTCTGAAATTGACTTAACACCTGTAGAAGTGACTAAGGAAGATCTTGGGTATATATTCTTTACTTCTGGTACAACAGGAACCCCAAAAGGAGTTCCCATTACTTTTGAGAATCTATCTGGTTTTATGGATGCATTCTGGGAATTAGATTATACCATAACAGATACAGATAGGTGCTTACAAATGTTTGAGTTGACATTTGATTTGTCGGTAGTATCATATTTAGCCCCAATACTTAAAGGTGCCTGTATATATACAATACCAAAAGACGAAATTAAGTACAGCTATATATTTGAGTTAATGGAAGACCATGAGCTAACTTTTGCATTAATGGTTCCTTCTATACTTCATTATTTAAGACCTTATTTTGATGAAATTGATTGCCCGGCAATGAAATACAGTCTTTTTTGCGGAGAAGCTTTACCCTTAGATGTCACCGAAGAGTGGAGTACATGTGTCCCAAATGCTACAATTGCTAATGTATATGGTCCTACAGAATGTACTATATTTTGTACCGATTATACCTATATAAGAAATGGGGATAACAAAACACATAATGGTGTTTTGACGATTGGTAAGGATATGAAGAATACCAAAACTATTATTGTCGATGACAATAATAACGAAGTTAGTGAAGGAGAAAACGGAGAGTTATGCTTAAGTGGTATACAACTAACTCCTGGGTATTGGAAAAACGAACAAAAGAATAAAGAAGTTTTTTTTACCAAAGAATATCGCGGAGAAAAAACAAGGTTTTATAGAACAGGAGATTTGTGTACTATAGATAATGATGGAGATATACTATATTTGGGAAGAGTTGATTTTCAAGCTAAGATTCAGGGGTTTAGAGTAGAATTGTCAGAAATTGAATTTCACGCTAAAGCAGCTTTAGATAGATTAAATGTCGTAGCCATTGCTTTTACAAATAGTATTCAGAATACAGAAATTGGATTGGTGATAGAGACTACAGAATTTGAAACAAAACAACTGTTGGATGATTTAAAAACTAAACTTCCGCAGTATATGGTTCCTACGCAGATCAAATTTATTGATAGCTTTCCTTTAAATACAAATGGAAAGACAGATAGAAAAAAATTAAATAAACTATTCAGCTAACATTAGAGAGCTAATTATATTATTATGGAAGTAGATGTAATAAAGAGTAAAATAAGTGATGCATTGGTGTCTATATTAGAACATGATAACTTTGAGTTGCATGATGAGTTAACAGCAAAAGATGTAGATGGTTGGGATTCTCTATCGCATATGATGATTATCACCAAAATCGAAGAAGAATTTAGTATTCGGTTTAAGCTAAGAGATCTTAATAAACTAAAAAATTTGGGTTCACTGGTTTCGGTAATTCAAAATAAAATTTAAGTTATAAAAAGTGGTTTTTAATTCATTAGATTTTGTTGTCTTTATAATTCCAGTATTTTTATTGTACTGGCTGGTTTTTAATAGATCCAAAGTATATCAGAACATTTTTTTGTTAGGAGCAAGTTTGTTTTTTTATACCTGGGCAGATTGGAGGTTTTTGGTCCTATTAATAGGTAGCACACTTATTAATTATTATTTGGGATTAAAAATCTTTCGCACTCCCGAAGATCGTAAAAAAAGCATTTTCTTATATATCGGTTTAGTATTTAATGTTGGGCTTTTGCTATACTTTAAATATTTTAATTTTTTCTATGAAGGGTTTTATGAAATTCTAAATGTTTTTGGAAGTGAATCGACATATAACTCTCTGGTAATATTACTGCCATTAGGGATTAGTTTCTTTACATTTCAAACTCTTGGATATCTAATAGATGTTTATAATGAAGAGATAGAACCAAGTGAAAATCTTTTAGAGTTTTCTGTATTTGTAACATTTTTTCCTAAAATTCTTTCTGGTCCTATAGAAAGAGCGTCGAGTTTAATTCCGCAAATTCAAGAAAAAAGAGTTATATCATATCAAGTTTCAGTAGATGGATTACGTCAAATATTATGGGGTTTATTCGCTAAAATTGTTGTCGCAGAAAATTGTGCATTAATAGCCAATCCGATTTTTAATAATTACGAAAATGAGTCTGGTAGCACATTACTGTTAGGAACTTTTTTCTATGCGATACAGTTATATGCCGATTTTTCTGGGTACTCTAATATGGCGATAGGTGTTTCTAAGCTATTCGGAATACAATTAATGCGTAATTTTTCTACTCCGTTTTTTTCGACGAATATTAGTGATTTTTGGAGAAAATGGCATATGTCATTAACAACATGGATGATGGATTATGTGTTTACTCCATTATCGTTTACCTTAAGAAGGCATCAAAAAAAGGGATTGATCATATCTATAATTACCACGTTTGTTTTAGTTGGTTTTTGGCATGGTGCTAATTGGACATTTGTTGTTTACGGATTATTACACGGTATTTATTTTGTACCATTAGTGTTTTCGGGTAAAATGAATACATCAGAAATTGTGGCAAAAGGAAAAATGCTTCCTTCTGTAAAAGAAATTATTAAAATGATCCTTTTGTTTGTTTTAATTATGCTTACCGATGTTTTCTTTAGGGTAGAAAGTGTTTCTGTAGGATTTGAATATCTGCAAGGGATTTTTTCTTTAAGTATTATTGATTTGCCTTCTGTCCTATTTACGTCTACTACATTAATTACTATTGTATTAGTTGGTTTTTTTATGTTGATAGAATGGGTAAACAGAGAAAAGAAACATGATTTTGAGGTAGGTAATTATAATATTTATCTTAGATGGATTTCTTATATATCCATTTTTGTTTTGATATTAATTTTTGGAAAAAGTGCTGAAACATTTATATACTTTCAATTTTAAATGATTATGAAACGATTACTTTTAAAGTTGTGTCTTTTCTTTATTTGCTGTCTGGCAATAACCACTTTTGTGTTAGTACAATATGGAGGGAATGTAGATTATTTTTATCAAAAATTTACTACTCCAAAAGCTGTATCTATGGTGATAGGAGATTCTAGAAGTATGCAGGGTATACAACCAAGAGTGATAAACAAAAGGCTGAAAGAATTAAAATATGAATTACCCATTTTTAATTATAGTTTGACAATTGCAGAAACTCCGATTGGCCCTTTATATAATAAAAGTATAGAAAAGAAATTAGATGAAACTTCAGAAAATGGAGTTTTTATTATTTCGGTTACACCGTGGATGTTTGGGTCTGATAAGGATAATGATAATACTAATGGAGAATTTAGAGAAGCAGATAGACCACCTCATAATATGAGATTTGTTAACATGAATCCTAATTATGAATACCTTTTTAAAAATTTAACTTATTTTCATTTTAAAGCGCTTTTTAGAAAAACATCAACAATGCATAAAGACGGGTGGCTTGAAGAAAATAACTTACCCACAAATCCAAAAGTTTTTGATGAATGGAAGAAAAGACAAGGAAGATTATTTGATAAAATGATAAGAAATTATGAAGTTTCTTCTTTGCGATTAAACAGTTTGGATGTTTTAATTAAAAAGTTAAAGAAACACGGTAATGTTTATATGGTACGTATGCCTATTGATCTTGATTTTGTAGCTGTAGAGAATTCGTTTTATAAAAACTTTGATAAGGATATGAGTACCGTAGCAATATCTAATCAAATAGAGTACTTTAATTTTAATGTATCGAGTACACATACAAATTTTAAAACCTATGACGGTCACCATCTGGATAAGCATGGAGGTTTAGAGTTTACTAATATACTTTGTGATTCTATAATAAGAAGTGCAAACACTGTAAAATAAGATAGTATATGAAATCAATACTTATAGCCATTTATAAAATATTTCTTATTCCACACATATTTGTATACAAATTGAGTAAAAATAGAAATAAGATTGATATGGATATAGAGCGGTGGGCCTCTGTAAAAGGAATGAATATGAGTAAAAATGCCCTACTTCTTGATTTTTTGGCAAATTCACCCGATTTTAGAACTATATTTTATTTTAGAACGAGAAGTTTGGTGTCACATATTCTTAACCTATATTGTAGAAAACAGAAAAATTTTATTATTGATATTACTACCAAACTGGGAGGAGGAGTTATTACAGGACATCCATATTGTACAATCCTAAACGCCGATGCGATAGGGGATAATTTCTATGTAAATCATTTGGTAACCATCGGAGAGGAAAAAGGGAAAAGGCCTACAATAGGTAATAATGTATCTATTTACACAGGAGCAATTGTAATAGGGGATATTACTATAGGAGATAACTGTGTTATTGGAGCTGGTAGCGTTGTTACCAAGAGTATACCTGATAACTGTACGGCAGTGGGTAATCCTGCTAGAATACTGGATAAGAAGTAAGAAGTTATGAAACAAACAATAAAATAAGAGAGTATGTTTGATTTTATTCCAGTAGAGCAATATTTTCCGGTATATATAAATTTATTTCTTTTTCTGGTTCTATTTACTCTTTTACATACTCGTCTATTAAAAATGGATGATCCCAAAAATCTGGGATTTATTAATATAGCTGGTTTCGTGTTAATGGCATATATAATTTTATATATGGGGCAAAGACCATTAAGCGGTAAGTTTTTTGGTGATATGAGAACGTATACCAGGTATTTTAATTACTATAGATTAGGAGGAGTAGTAACATCGGATACCGATGTGCTTTTTCACCTATATATGAAAAGTCTGTCTTATGTGGCTTCTTCTCGTACATTTTTTACTGTCACAGCAGCAATATATGTATTACCCTTATATAGAATTTCTAAGCAACTTTTTAAGGAATATTGGTATTACGCGTTTTTAATGTTTGCGGTTTCTTTCTCTTTTTATACGTATGGAGTAAATGGTATTAGAAATGGAGCTGCTACATCTTTATTTTTATTAGGAATAAGTTTTAGAAAAAATACGATAGTTATGATACTTTGCTTTTTGTTATCGGTTTCTTTTCATAAAACGATGTCACTACCTATAATAGCTTTTACCATAACAAGATTCTATAATGATCCCAAAGTGTTTCTAAAAGGATGGTTAGCCTGTATTCCGCTTTCATTAGCAATGGGAGGTTTTTGGGTGTCTATTTTTAGTAGTCTGGGATTTGATGATAGACTATCTGATTATTTAACAGCTCAAGCAGAAGAAGGTACTTTTGCGAGTACCGGTTTTCGCTGGGATTTTTTGTTTCATAGCGCATTTGCAGTTTTTGCTGGATGGTATGTTATTTATAAGAAAAACTTTGAAGACCCCTTTTATTTTAGACTTCTAAATACTTATCTAATTTGTAATGGATTTTGGATTCTGGTAATCAAAGCAAATTACTCTAATAGATTTGCTTATTTATCATGGTTTATGATGGGATTAGTTGTCATTTACCCATTTCTTAAACAACGATTTTTTAAAGATCACCATTTTATGATAGGAAAAATAACACTTGTTTATTTTATGTTTACCTATGCTATGTATTACGTATATTCTGGATAACAAATTAACCAATAAAAAGTATGAAATGAGCCATGATAATCAATGTTGATACCAACCAAAATGTTCAATGGTGAATTCTATCTGACAACTAATAAACAATAAAAAAGAACAGATGAAAACAATTACAGTATTTACTCCTACATATAACAGAGCATATTGCTTACATAAGTGCTATGAAAGCCTTATAAAACAATCAAATCAAGATTTTGTATGGCTAATTATTGATGACGGCTCTTCTGATGATACCAAAGAATTGGTAGCGTCCTGGATTAATGAAAATAAGATAGATATACAGTATCATTATCAAAAAAATCTGGGAATGCACGGGGGGCATAATGCGGCCTATAGACGTATTGAAACTACACTTAATGTTTGTATTGATAGTGATGATTTTGTAGGAGAAGAAGCGATTCAAAAAATATTGGATTCTTGGGAAACTATTAAAGATAAACCAGAATATGCAGGTTTGGTTGGATTAGATGCAGACGAAAGTGGAACTATTATCGGAACCAAAATTCCTGAAGGAGTCAAAGAGACAACACTGTACGAATTGTATAATACTCATAAAGTATTGGGGGATAAAAAGCTGGTATATAGAACCGAAGTAGTCAAAAAATACCCTCCATATCCAATTTTTGAAGGAGAACGTTTTGTCCCGCTGGGATATTTATATCAATTGATCGATCAGGATTATAAGCTATTACCAGTTAACGAAGTTTTTTGTGTTGTAGAATATATGGTTGATGGTTCTAGTATGAACATGTTAAAACAATATCGACGACACCCCAGAGGTTTTGCATTTTCAAGAAAGAGCAGAATGCAATTGGCAACAAACTTTAAGGATAAATTTAAAAATGCAATTCATTATGTATCAAGCTCATTGTTTATTAAGAATGGTTCATTTTTAAAAGAATCTCCAAAAAAAATAACCACGATTCTCGCAATTCCTTTCGGAATAGTACTAAATCTATATATAAGATATAAAACTAAAGAAGGAATTTAATGGGGCCAATTAGAGTATTACAGATTTTTACTATTATGAATCGGGGAGGAGCAGAATCCATGATCATGAACTATTATCGTAATATAGATAGAGATAAAGTTCAGTTTGACTTTTTGGTGCATAGAAAAGGAAAAGCGGCTTTCGATGATGAAATCAAAAGTTTAGGAGGAAATATCTATATCATGGACCCAATTAATCCTTTTTTTCCAAAAGAATATTACCATAGACTCAGAGCGTTTTTTAATGAACATAAAGGGTATCCAATAGTACATTCTCATTTAAATACATTTAGTAGTTTTCCTCTAAAAATAGCAAAAGAGTTTAATATCCCTTGTAGAATTGCCCATGCACATACTGCGTTTGAAAATATTAAACTTAGAAATTTTGTGCCTAACAAAGAAAACGTCACAGAAACGGTAAAAAAACTCATAAAATTTAGATTAAGAAAAAAGGTGAGTACCTATGCAACGCATCGTTTTTCTTGTGGAGATAAAGCAGGACAATGGCTTTTTGGTAAAAACAATGATTTTTATACCATGAATAATGCTATAGACACCAAAAAATTTGTCTATAAGCCAGAAACAGATCAGAAATATAGAAAAGAATTGAATCTGGAAGGTAAAGTATTAATAGGACATGTAGGACGTCTTAATAATGCAAAAAATCATTCCTATCTACTTCGAATATTTGCCAATATTCTGGAAGAAAGACCAGACTGTATCTTAGTACTTGTAGGAAATGGAGAATTACAACAGGCTATAGAGCAAGAAATTGATGATTTGGGAATCCAGGATCAGGTTAAAATGTTAGGGGTTAGGTCTGATATTTCAGAATTGCTTCAGATGATGGATATTTTTGTTTTTCCTTCATTTTATGAAGGCCTTCCTGTTACTTTAATTGAAGCTCAAGCTGCAGGACTTAAGATTTTGGCATCCGATACCATTACTCAAGAAGTAAAGCTAACCGATGATATCGAATTTGTTTCGATTCAAAAACCGACTAGTTTTTGGGTACATAAGATATTCGATATTTTACCATATAAAAAACAAGATAACAGCGATAAAATTGCAAAAGCAGGTTATGATATCGGATCTAATACAGAAAAAATACAAAACTTTTATCTAAATAATAAATAGTTATGGGAAATATGCAGGACAAGATTTATGAACAATCTCCACATTTAATACAAAATTGGATTGTTTCTATCTATAATCTTTTAGCATATAAAAAAAGGTATTCTGGGAAATATAAATATTTCCTGAAAGCGTATTTACAAAAAAGAAATTTGTCATTAGACGAACTGAAAGAGCTGCAAATTGAAAAATATAAAGAACTTATATTGCATACAAAAAATCATTCTGAGTATTATAGAAATATTTTCTCTAAGATAGAGTCCCCCGAAGATTTGGCTAATATAAAACAACTGCCAATAATTGATAAAGAGACCTTAAGAAATAATCTGTCAGATATTTATACAGTTGAAAAAAGCGAAGGTATACTTTCTAAAACAGGGGGTACAACCGGGAAATCTTTAGAAGTAGTATATACTCATGATGATATACAGGAACGATTTGCATTGCTTGATGATTTTAGAAATGAATTTGGATACAAACTCGGTAAGAAAACGGCATGGTTTAGTGGTAAAAACCTTTTAAGCAAAAGAGATCTGAAAAAAAACAGATTCTGGAAGACGGATCATATTCATAAAGTGAGATATTACTCTACGTTTCATATTCATGGAAAATACCTAAAACATTATATTAACGATCTAATTTCGTATAAGCCTCAATATATGGTTGGTTTTCCTTCAACAATGTATGAAATTGCAAAATACGGAATGGCTCACAATATAGACTTTCCTGCAAATATTATAACAGCAATATTTCCAACAGCAGAAACCATCACAGAAGATATTAGAGATGTTCTTGAAGGGTATTTTAAAACAAATCTATACAATCAATATGCATCTTCTGAAGGAGCTCCGTTTATTTTTGAATGCAAAAATAAAAAGCTACACATGGATTTAAAAAGTGGAGTTTTTGAAGTTTTGAATGAAAATAATGAGCCTAGTAAAAAAGGAAGACTTGTAGTAACTTCTTTTACAACTCATGGTACTCCGTTAATACGATATGATATAGGAGATCAAATTGAATTAGGAGATCGTAATGATACATGTGATTGCGGGAATAATAATCCATTAGTTAAAGAGGTTTTGGGACGTATCTCAGATTATATATACTCTGAAGAAATTGGTAAGATTAATCTTGGTAATATCTCTAATTGTTTAAAAGGAGTTAAAGGAATTATTAAATTCCAAATTCAGCAAAATGTAATTGATAGCCTTTTGGTTTTAATAGAAAAAGATGATCAGATATACTCATCTGAGTATGAAAAAGTGTTTTTAAAAAACTTAAGAGATCGTGTTGGGTCTAGTATTGCTATTGAACTAAAACATGTTGCCGAAATACCAGTAGAGAAAAGTGGAAAATATAGATTGATAAAAAATAACATCAAAGAAGAAATTAGTATCTAATTTGATAGTTAGCAAAAATGTAGTGTTGTTGCGGTAACAAATAATTATTATAAAATGATCAAAGTTTTACAGGTTTTTACTATGATGGATAGGGGAGGTTCAGAATCTATGATTATGAACTATTATAGGAAGATAGATAGAGAAAAAATTCAGTTTGATTTTCTGGTACATAGAAAAGAGAAATGTGATTTTGATGATGAAATTGAAAGCCTTGGAGGAAAAATTTATAGATTGTCACCAATAAATCCAATATTTCCGGGAAAATACTATGAAGAATTAAGAGCGTTTTTTAAAACCCATACAGAGTACACTATTATTCACTCTCACCTCAATACATTTAGTTGTTTTCCGATTAAAATAGCTAAAGAGTTTAGTATTCCAATTAGGATTGTTCATGCACATATTGCAATTGAAAAAATTAAATTTTCGGATCTAATCCCTAGTAAAGAAAATCTTATCGATACGGTTAAAAAACTGATAAAATTTCGATTGAAAAACAAAAACCGTAAGGATGCTACTCATTATTTTTCGTGTGGAGATAAAGCGGGTCAATGGCTTTTTGGTAAAAACACGGAGTTTTTAACCATGAATAATGCTATTGATACCGAAAAATTTGTTTTTGATCCAATAACAAGAAAAGAATACAGAAAAGAAATGGGAGTTGAAGATCAATTTGTGATCGGCCATGTCGGAAGATTAGATACTCAAAAAAATCATGTATTCTTAATACAGATATTTGCTCGTATTATAGAAAAACACCCTAATGCCAAGCTGATGCTAGTGGGAGAGGGGCCTTTGAGAGAGAAAATTGCTGCTGAAGCCAAACGTCTTGGCGTAGAGGATGATATTATGATTTTAGGAGTTCGATCAGATATTCCAGAATTATTACAAGCATTTGATTCTTTTGTATTTCCTTCGTTTTATGAAGGACTACCGGTAACGCTTATCGAAGCACAGGCAGCCGGACTTAAGATTTTTGCTTCAGATACTATCACAACTGAAGTAAGTTTAACCAATGATATCGAATTTTTGTCAATTAAAGACACAGCAGAGTTTTGGGCAAATAAAGTGGTAAAAGCAATGTCATATACCAGAATAAATAATAAACCTCAAGTCGTTAATGGAGGATATGATATTATTTCGAATACAAAACGAATTGAAGAATTTTACCTTCAACAAATAAACCATTAATTCTTATGCTAAAATCAATATAAGTATATGCTTTTTAATTCGATAGATTTTTTCGTATTTCTTTCTTTAGTTTTCATAGGCTATTGGTTTGTTACGTATAAAAATCTAAGGATACAAAATGTACTATTACTTGTTGCTAGCTATGTGTTTTATGGTTGGTGGGATTGGCGTTTTTTGTCTTTGATAGCATTAAGTACGATTATTGATTATACAGCAGGGTCTCGAATATATGAGTCTAAAGAAGTTTCGGTGAAAAAGAGATGGCTTTGGGTAAGTATTGTGTTTAATTTAGGGATGTTGGGTTTTTTTAAATACTATAACTTTTTTATAGATTCCTGGATTGATCTTTTTGCTTCTGTAGGTTACGAACTTCAAAGTACATGGACATTACAGATTATTCTACCTGTTGGTATTTCGTTTTACACTTTTCAGACCTTGTCATACTCGATAGATATTTATAGAGAAAAACTACAACCCACTAAGGATTTTATAGCTTTTGCTGCATTTGTAGCTTTCTTTCCGCAGTTAGTGGCAGGACCTATAGAAAGAGCGACCAATCTGGTACCACAGTTTTTAAAGAAAAGAACATTTACATACCAAACTTTTTCTTACGGAATAAAATTAATGATTTGGGGGTTCTTTCTGAAATTGGTTGTAGCAGACAGAGCAGCTATTTATGTAAATGCGGTATATAACAATACAGAAAATCATGATGGCTTAAGTTTTATTGCAGCCACAGTATTATTCGCTTTTCAGATCTATGGGGATTTTGCTGGGTATTCATTAATTGCTATAGGAACATCCAAACTTTTTGGTTTTGATTTGATGACCAACTTTAGGCGGCCGTATTTTTCGGCATCAGTAAGTGAGTTTTGGACCAGATGGCATATTTCGTTATCAACATGGTTTAGGGATTATCTATACATACCATTAGGAGGAAATCGAGTAGCAAAACCAAGATGGCTATTTAATCTTTTTATCACGTTTTTAATTAGTGGGCTATGGCATGGAGCAAATTGGACTTTTGTGGTTTGGGGAGCTTTAAACGGACTCTATCTCATTTTAGAAGTTCTTGTATTCAAAAAAAGAAGAAAAGGAGTATTTAATGTATTGCTCACATTTATATTAATCAATTTTGCCTGGGTGTTCTTTAGAGCAAATAGTATTGAAGATGCTTTTTTTATTATAAAAAAAATCTGTACGGTGCCAGGAAGATTATACATTGGGAGTGGAGATGATATTACTGCCTCATTATATGCAACCTTGGCAATTGCTATTCTGGTCGTAGTAGAATTGAAAAAAGAATACTTCAATACTATGTTTTCGATTTCTAATCATAAGTATGAATTTGTACGATTAACAGGATATGCTGTTCTGATTTATATAATTATGTATTTTGGAGTATTTGGTAAAAGTCAGTTTATTTATTTTCAGTTTTAAAATATGATTAGAAAAGAATATAAGACATCATTAATCAAGCTTGGAAAATTTCTTGTGATTTTTCTCATAGTTGATTTTACTTTAGGAATGATTTCTAAGCAATTGTTTTTTAGTCAGGAAACCGGAAAATATGCCAGATCTACTTATGCCATACAAGAAACAAATGCAAAAGTATTAATATTCGGGAGCTCTCATGCCCACCGACATTATGTACCCGAGGTTATAGAAACAGAAATGCAAAAGTCTTGTTATAATGCAGGGGCAGAGGGACAGCAATTATTATATCATGTGGCGCTTCAAAAAATGATTATTAAACGAATGCAACCAGAGTTGATGATCTTAAATATCGATGAAGATTTTTTATATCATACTAAAGAAGCATATGATAGGCTTAGTGATCTGCATCCCTATTATTCGGATTATAGAGATGATTTAAAACCTATATTAGGATTGCAATCTAAGTTGGTAGACTTTAAATTATTTTTCAAAGGATACCAAACCAATTCAACAATTATGCATGTTATTCGTTATTATGCATCACCCCAGCTGGATTATAAAGGATACAGACCATTATTTGGAAAAGTTAAACCTTCTAAACATATAAACGAAGAAGCTCAATCAAAAATTGAAAAAGGAGCAGAGGATATAGATCAAAATTTTGTAGCCGCGCTCCATATGTTTATTGCAACTGCTAAGGATCATAATATAGATTTGGTTTTTGTTACTTCCCCAACTTATTTTACTGTAGATCATTCTATGAATACTTCTTTTAATAGGATTAAGGCAATAGCCGAAAAAGAAAATATTCCTTTTGTAGATTTTTTTAATGATCAACAATTTATGGGTAAACCAACATTGTTTCATGATCCATCACATTTAAATAATGACGGTGCAAAGCTATTTACCAAAAAATTGGCAGACCAGATTAAAAAATTTAAATAATGTGAGTTCGACGTTATTATATTAGTCAGAGTGACTTTTTATAGTGAGACGCCTTTTTAAAACTAAAATCTTATATCGATTTCACGTTTAATACTATCATGACAGTATTAAAATAGGTTATAAAATAAAAAAACCAGAGTATATCAACTCTGGTTTTTTATAGAATATTTTAGACTAATTAGTTACATGTATTACCTGTATCGGTTACCGCACCTGGATTAGTAGAATTGTTATTTATACATACAAATCTCGCTGCACCAGTTGGTTCAAAGATGGTATTATTAAGCAACGTTACTGATGAGTTATCTCCGAATAATCGAATTCCATCACTCTCTGTAGGGCTAATTTTAGTATTTCCAGAAACTTCTATATTAGAAGCATCTCCAATTTGTAAACCACCATCTACCTTATTATTTTTAAATATGACACCATTTGCTTTAGAGAAACTTATAGCTTTAGAAGTAATAAAAGTATTATTTTCTAGTGTTACTCTATAATCTGCATATTCTGGTTTATTATTAAGCTGTGCAAAATATACGTGAAAACGACCTCCATTAACTGTATTACGTTTTAGAGATATATTTTGTACAAAGGAATTCGTAGCACTTATAGCATTACCAGTTGTGGTAATGGTATTGTCATTGAATTCTGAATTCTTAGATTTTCCTATCTGTAATCCTATTGCACAATCTGTTATGGTATTATTAGTGATATCGGTATCATCTGCATTGGTAGCAATACCCAAATCATATCCAGATATGGTGTTACCAGAAATTATATTGTTGAAAGCAGTTTCACCACCATCTGCCGCAAATATGGCAAAGCGCTCTTTAGCTTCTGGTGATAGTGCTTTAAACGTATTATTGATTATCCTGGTCCCATTGGTATGTGTAAATACTAACTGGGTTTCAAAATTATTATCTTCAACCGTTACAGTTTGACCAATAGTTATAGAAACACATCCGCCTCTACTACCAGTTTCTGTATTTCCTTTGATGAGTACATCAAAGACTCTTTCGAATTCTTTAAGCTCTCCTGTATCAGGATCTCTTCTCCTTGTAGGTTCAATATTGATGCCATATCCAACTTCACCACCATCAGAATTTGTAGAAGGGTTACCAGTATTGGTAAATGTATTATTTAATATTTTGATATCTCTACCTTCTGTCAAAGCGATACTCATTCTTCTACTATTCTCGAATTTACAGTTTTGTACAGTTACATTGGTTGTAGGATTATAGGTGTCTGGATTAAAAGAAAAACCAATAGAGTTAATATTAAGAGAACCACTAGATCCGTCAACAAATCGAACACCATCTATGGTAACATTTCTTCCAGAACGGATTAACAAAGTATGTGAACCATACTGTCCTGCTAATTCACCAGGAGGATAAGCTCTTAGATCTCTATCACCATATAAAACTCCTCCAGATATAGTAATGTTTTCTGCATCTCGCACAGCTAACAGGGCTCCTCTTTCATGTTCTGCAGTACCAGGAAAAACACGTAGGTTGGTATTATCAGACATGACCAGGTTAAAATCAGAAGGCACATTTACGGCTTCAATACCTTTATGATGAACTGTAGAATATGGAGGTGTCGGATTGTGTATCTGGAAAAAAGCATCAAACTTACCAATCTGAAAAGTTTTAGCTCCATAGCCTTTTGTATACTCAAATAATCGTTCTAACTCAAAAGTATTTTCTTGGGCAATGTCAGAAGTAGTAGTTCCTTCGACAATACCTTTCCATCGCGAAGCAAAAAATTTAAAGGTAGGTTCTTTAAGTTGTACATCTCCTTCGATTTCTAATTCAGAACTTAAAAGTTCACCAGCGATAGTACCGCCGGCAAAAATTAATTTTCCATTTTTAACATCACCACCATCAAATTCAAATTTAACATTAGCAGGTAGTGTAATCGTTTCTCCTTTAAGATCTAAAACACAATTAAATATAATTGTAGAATTGGGATCAACAGTAGATAAATCAAAATCACAAGGAGTAGTCACTACATTTGGTGGCGTATCTGCTATTGGATCAATAACAGGAACTTCTCCTTCGGTATCTGGCGGAGTAACTTGATCAACATTTTCTTTGCTACAGGAAATAGCAATACAGCTCATAAAAATAAGTAGGTAATAAGGTAACTTTTTCATTGGGGGGATATTTATTTGGGTTAATTATTATTCTGATTTGAGTTATTTACCATGTTTTTTGAGTTTGTTGTTACTTTTTTGAGTTAGTTATTAAGTGCACTAACGTAAGATTGGGAAATTAATTGTGTAAATTTTATTTGGAAATGTTAAATTTTATTCAAAAAACGTAAATACTTGATTTTACTAGGGCAAACCTTACTTTTTTTGTTGATTTTCCGCAGAAAATAGCAACATTTTCACTAGTCATTTTGACTGGCGATTAAAAAATAAAAGAAACTATAATTTAAAGTTTTCAAACACTCGCATATAACTATATTTGTATCCGAAAATATTTTAGAATCAACTCATTATTATTGTAAACAAAAATAGATGATGAGTTTACTAGTTATACTTTTTAAGTCTGGGGAAAATGCAAAAAATAATTAGGGTTACTACTGTACCTATATCATTAGGGAAATTATTACAGGGGCAATTAAAATTTATGTCTCAATATTATGATATCATTGGGGTATCGGGAGAAGGAGAAGGGCAGTTAGATGTAGTGTCACAGAACGAAGAAGTACGTGTAATCCCGGTAGAGATGACCCGTAAGATTACTCCGATCAAAGATTTAAAAGCAGTCTACAACTTATATAAAGTTTTTAGAAAAGAAAAACCGCAAATAGTACATAGTCATACCCCTAAGGCAGGAACATTGTCTATGTTGGCTGCAAAACTGGCAGGCGTGCCTCATCGTTTACATACGATTGCCGGATTACCACTACTTGAAGCTACAGGAGCAAAGAGAGTACTATTGGATACAGTAGAAAAAGCAACCTATGCCTGTGCTACCAGGATTTACCCAAACTCATCCGGGCTTAATGATATTATTATAGCGAATAAATACACGTCACCAAAAAAATTAAAAGTTATTGCCAATGGGAGTTCTAACGGAATAGATACTTCGTTCTTTGACCCGGGACTTTATACTGAAGAAGAAAATCTGAAATTATCTGATAGTCTTGGTATTAAATCTACAGATACTGTAATTATATATGTTGGCAGACTAGTAAAAGATAAAGGTATACATGAGCTTATTGATGCGTTTAAGAAATTGAATACAGCATCTGCTACTGCAAAATTACTATTAGTAGGTACCTATGAAAAGGATTTGGATCCATTATCCCCAGATGCAGAAGAAGAAATCAATACCAATCCAAATATTATTACTGTAGGCTGGCAGAATGATGTACGGCCTTATTTTGCAATTTCAGATGTATTGGCATTTCCTAGCTATCGCGAAGGGTTTCCTAATGTAGTGATGCAAGCAGCATCTATGGGATTAGCTAGTGTTGTTACTGATATTAATGGGTGTAATGAGATTATAACAGAGGGTATAAATGGCAAAATCATCCCGGTAAAAGATGCAGAACTGTTATTTCAGAATTTAAAAATATTGGTAGAGGATAAGGCGCAACGAGATACCTTGGCCGGTAATGCACGAAAATCGATCACTAGTCGGTATGAACGAAAAGTAGTTTGGGAAGCGCTGTTAAAAGAGTATCGCGCGTTGTAGTTATGGCAACAGATACACTTTTTTAATGTGTGTTTGTATCTGTTTTTGCACATAATTTTTAATAACAATTCCTTGTTAAAAAAAGTTAATTTAATGAGGTGAAAACCGAAATATTGATTGTATATTTACTCTCGATTTTTAGATATAGAATCATAGACAAATTATTAACTTCATTCCCTGGTAGTATAAATAATATTTGTCTGTTTATTCCCCCAATTTTTAGTGTTATATGATAGTCCTGGTTAAATCTTAGGATCATATCATTTGGTTGTTAATATTAATGATTGTAAAGGAGATAATAATTCTTTTATTTCACTTTTTAACAAATGGTTTATACATTTGTTGGATTAAATAATAGAGTCCCTTTTATGGCCGTCTAAACTTTAAAAAGGTGTATAAGTTTTTTATAAAAAGAAGTCTTGATTTTAGTGTATCACTACTATTACTGATCTTTATTTCACCTGTATTTATACTATTGATTCTTTTTCTGGCTATTGCAAATCAGGGTAAACCTTTTTTTGTTCAAAGAAGACCAGGTAAAAATGAAAAGATTTTTAGCATTATAAAGTTTAAGACAATGAACGATAGAAAAGATGCACAAGGAAATCTATTACCAGATAAGGATAGAATAACCAAAGTAGGAGCATTTGTCAGAAAAACTTCTTTAGACGAAATTCCACAATTGATTAATGTATTAATAGGAGAAATGTCCTTGATAGGGCCTCGTCCTTTGATAATAGAATATTTACCTGTGTATAATGATGTTCAAAAAAAGAGACATGATGTAAGGCCAGGTATTACCGGATGGGCTCAGGTTAATGGAAGAAATTCTATTACCTGGAAAAAAAAGTTCGAATATGATGTATGGTACGTAGAAAACTATAGTTTTTTGTTAGATCTAAAAATAATCGGATTAACATTAAAAAAGGTAATACAAAAAGAAGATGTGAATCTATCAAATGACTTGACATCAGAATATTTTGACGGTACAAACTAGTTATATTTCTTAGGAAGAATAGATGAGTAAAAATTTAAACATAGTAGCCTTAACCAAAAAAATGCTTAGAGAAGGTATAGAAAAAAATACCTATTGGAAAGGAAACCTTACCCCATTACCAAAAAGTAAAGCATTATGGTTAGTTTCGAATTCGAGAATAGAAGAGGAGGACTATTGTGGAGTTATTGGTTATGAAGACGAAAAAATGATCTCTTTTGTTTTTATGTTTCCCGATCTGCTTAATAATGGAAACAGAGAACCATCAAAAGTATATTGGATGATCTCCTGGTGGGTGCATAAAGATTATAAAGATACAGTTCTGGGAACCTATATTTATAATGAAGCTGTGAATCTAACAGGGAAACAAATTCTCATAAAATCGTATGCAGAAAATGTAACTACATTTTACGAAAAACAACCTTTTACCGTAATCGCATCAAGATTAAGACATACCATCTTCTTTAGTCTCGATGCATCGATGCTTATAGGAAGGTTTCGGTTTTTAAAATCAATTAAGTTTGTTCTGGATAGAATTGATAATACGGTAGCATCAAGTATTAGGTTACTAAATAGACCTAAAGCTAGAAAAAGAACAGAAACTCTTTCTTATGATTATATCAACCAGATGGATGATGAAACCTGGGAATTTATAGATCCGCTTTGCAAAAATGACCTGATCTATAAAACAAAAGAATATATAAACTGGCAGATTAATGGGATGCAGTATATGCAAACCCCAATAGCAACAAAACATCCATATACATCATTACAAACAGGAACCAGTAATAATATTTACATTCATAACCTTAAAATTATAAAAGAAAATGAAATTATTGGTTTTTTATCTTATGTGATAAATTATAATGAGTTTAATGTTAAATACTTTTTGGTAAAAGAAGAAGAAAATTATAATTTGTGTGTAGATGCTCTTATAGAGAATTTTATCCAAAAGAGAACTAAGTTTATTTTTACAGATGATACTCAATTATCAGATTGTATAACAAAACGATATAGTACTGTTTTTACACATAAGGTGACAAAAAAGGGACTGGCTCATAATGAAACCAAACTCGATTTTGAAAACTCAAATATGTTGAATAGAGATGGACATTTTTATTAAATCCAAAATTTAAACGTGTGAAATTTGTAAAAAAACTACAAGATTCGATAGAAAGCCATTCTGATTGTAATGCTTTATGTATAAACAATACATTTTATACATATCATGATTTCGCTATTGAAATATCTAAAATAAGAGATGCTATAGCAAATACTGTAGAAGATTCTGAAAAACTAATTGGTTTAGTAACCAATGATGATCTTCAGACCTATGCAAGTATCCTTGCACTTTGGCTCGAAGGGAAAGCATACGTTCCTGTAAATCCATCAACACCAATTGAGCGTAATCATAAAGTTTTTGAATTAACAGAAACACGATATGTTATTGATTCTTCTGAAACTTCAATTTATCAAGATTATAACGTTATTGCTTCAGGAGCATTAGATACTACAGATATTAATCTGAAGCCTAAACATGTTTCTGGTGATCAATTAGCATATATATTATTTACCTCGGGTACTACAGGGCTTCCTAAAGGAGTTCCTATTACTTTTGATAATGTTAATGCACTGGTAAATGCGATTGATGTTGAACCAGAATTTAATCTGGTTCCTTCAGATCGATGTTTACAAATGTTCGAACTTACTTTTGATTTTTCTGTAGTCACCTACTTATTTCCTTTCTTATCAGGTTCTTGTATTTATACGATACCAAAAGGGGCAATCAAGTACTTTTATATTTTTAAACTTATTAAAGAACAAAAACTTACAGTTCTTACTATGGTGCCTTCGATCATAAATTATCTAAGGCCATATTTCCCAGAAATTAACGCTCCCGATGTGCGGTATTGTAGTTTTGGAGGAGGAGCATTACATAGTGATATTGCCAAAGAATGGAGTGAATGCCTTCCTAATTGTAAAATATTTAATTATTATGGTCCTACAGAGTTTACTGTTTATAGTGGCTTTTATCCATATCATAAAGAAACTCATCAAAAAGCCCATAATGGAATAATAGCCATAGGAACACCACAAGAAGATACATTGTATCTTGTGGTGAATGAAGATAATGAAGAAGTGCCAGTAAATGTAACAGGAGAACTGTCCCTTGGAGGCCCACAGATAACTCCTGGATATTGGAAAAATGAAGAGCGAAATGCGCAAAGTTTTTTTGTGAAAGAAGAAAATGGAAAAAAACAACGTTACTATAAAACCGGAGATCTTTGTTTTAAAGATGAAGAAGGGGATTTTTTATATGTAGGTAGAGCAGATTTTCAGGTAAAAATTAGAGGATATCGGGTAGAACTGGCAGAAGTAGAATTTCATGCCAAAGCAAAATCAGAGAGAAAAGTGAATATGGTTGCTTTAGATATTACCAATGCATTAGGTAATGCAGAGTTAGGCTTAGCTATAGAATCCGAAGAATTTGATACTGAAGAGATATTCAATTATATGAAAGCTAAAATGCCGGATTATATGATTCCGGGACATATACGATTTATAAAAGAGTTTCCGCACAGTATCAACGGAAAAATTGACAGAAAAGAATTAAGAACATATTTTGACATAAATTAAATAATCAATAATGAGTAAAGAAGAGATTTTATCAAAAGTAAAAGAAGCTTTTGTATCTGTATTAGAGCATGATAATTTTCAGCTTGCTGATGAAACCACAGCAGATGATGTTGATGGGTGGGAATCTGTAACGCATATGATGATTATTTCTGAAGTCGAAAAATCTTTTGGTATTAAATTTAAACTAATGGATTTAATGAATATGAATAATGTTGGGGATTTAATAAGAACCATAGAATCAGAATTATAAGTATATAAAGTACATTTGTAGGTATACCAAGAAATAATTTGTAAAAAAAAACGTGGATGGATAAAGTTTTGATAATTGGTGCTTCGGGTCACGCTAAGGTGATTATAGAAACTATTGAGTTGAATGCAAATTATCAAATTCATGGTCTTATAGATACGTTTAAACCAAAAGGTGAAAAGCTACTTGATTATGAAGTCCTTGGTGCAGAAGATTATATTAAAGATCTTGTAGAAAAAGGGATTAATAAAGGAATTATAGCAATAGGAGATAACTGGACTAGGTTTTTAATGCAAGAGAGAATAAAAAAAATATCTCCGGATTTTGAGTTTATTACAGTAATTCATCCGTCTGCAATAATTAGCCCAAGTGTTGTGATAGGCAAGGGAAGTATAATATTAGCTTCGGTTACTATTAATGCGCATGCAAGGATTGGAGATTTTTGTATCATGAATACCGATGCTAATTTTGATCATGATAGCGATATACAGGACTTTTCTAGTTTAGCACCAGGAGTTACTGTTGGAGGAAATGTTAGTATAGGTACATGTACTGCAATATCACTGGGCGCAAATATCATTCAAGGTATAACTGTTGGGAAACATAGTATTATTGGAGCAGGGGCTTTACTTCTAAACGATGTAGGTGATTTTAAACTGGTATATGGTGTCCCTGGAAAAGAAATAAGAACTGTTGTAAAAGGAGAAAACTATTTGTCTAAGTCCTAAGAATAGAGACTATAATTTTAGAAATAATGGTAAGCTTACGGATATAAAGCGTTGTTAATTAAATTTATAAAAGCGATAAAAAATATATGTACAACCCATATGTAAAACGATTATTAGATTTTGTGCTTTCCTTCTTAGGTTTAGTAATGTTATCTCCCATTATACTAGTGCTGGTTCTAATATTAATTGTGGTTAATAGCGGTAAGCCATTTTTTTTGCAGTTGAGACCGGGAAAAAATGGTCGACTTTTTAAAATCATTAAATTTAAAACAATGTCTGATTTAAGATTAGTAGATAAAGATGATGTACACAATGTTTCTCGTATAACCAAAGCAGGAGCATTTATTAGAAAGTACTCGTTAGATGAGATTTTGCAGCTTATTAATGTTTTAAAAGGAGATATGAGTTTAATGGGGCCAAGACCTCTTTTGGTCGAATATTTACCTTTGTATAATGAAACGCAAAAGAAAAGACATGATGTAAGACCAGGTATAACAGGATGGGCGCAGGTAAAAGGTAGAAATACAATATCCTGGAGTCAGAAATTTGAATATGATGTATGGTACGTAGAAAACCTAAGTTTTATGTTAGATATAAAAATTTTATTTTTAACCATAAAGAAAGTAATTAAGAAAGAAGGTGTAAACATCGATCAAAATACCATTATGCCTGCTTGGAAAGGAAATAACTAATAAAAAAACTTTTATAAAAGTTCTTATAGAACACTATAATTCACACAACCAACAAATCAACTTAAATTTAGTAATGAGTAAAATGAAAATAACTGACGACCCTAAAAAAATAAGGATTTATGGAGCTGGCGGGCATTCTCAAGTCATACGAGAAGTACTAGAAGAGAACGGTTATGAAGTAACCGAAACTTTTGATGATAAACCATCTGGACGTCATTATGCGTCTAAGAATGTAACTTCTGGGGCAAGAAAAAATCTAAAAGAATTTCCACATAAAGGATATCCTGTAATTGTAGCTGTAGGTATAAATGCAGAAAGAGCAGAAATAGCTGGTTTTCTAAAAAGTGATTTTGAAAAGGCAATACATCATTCGGCGATTATAGCCCCAACAGCAAAAATAGGAGAAGGTACCGTTGTTTTTGCGGGAGCGATAATTCAACCCAATACGGTTATTGGAGAGCATGTAATTATAAATACAGCAGCAAGCATAGACCATGATAATATTATAGGAAATTTTGCACACATCTCACCAAAAGCTGCTTTATGTGGTCATGTTGAGGTTGGAGAAGGTTCACATGTTGGAGTTGGTGCTGTTGTAATACCAAAAGTTAAAATAGGAAAATGGTGTACCATTGGCGCAGGAACCGTAGTTTTAAAAGACGTTCCTGATTATTCTACAGTTGTTGGTAATCCCGGTAAAATCATAAAAACAAAACTCTCAAACTTGAAGCTTAATAACAAACCAAAATCATCAGATATCACTTTTATTGGTTCAGGAATTTCATCATCCTTTACGATTTTACATTTTTTAGATCTTATAGAAAGCCATAAAACAAAAAGAAAGATCAATATCAATATAATTGATAAATATAGAGAATTTCACTCTGGGATACCATACGGTTCAAGATCTGGTTTTTCGGTACATCTTATAACGTCTTTAAAAAACTTTTTGCCAGAACCAGAATTGGGAAAATTTATTAAATGGCTTAATAATAATAAGAATTGGTTATTAGACGAATTAAAAAAAGACGGAGGTACATTATCCTCTGAATGGATTACCAAACATGAGGATAAAATTAAAAATAATGAGTGGGAAGATCTTTTTATCCCTCGCCGCTTTTTTGGATGGTATATCAATGAAAAAGTAAAAAACAGATTAGAAGAATTTAAAATCAAAGGTGCTATTGATGTTAATTACATCAATGCAGAAGTGATTGATATAGAAAAATCAGAAAATACATATGAATTGTCTCTAGATAACCAAGACACTGTTTATTCTGAAAAAGTAATCTTATCTGTTGGTTCTCTACCTGTTAATCACCTTTGGAAAAATGAAGATATAATAGAAGAGGATAATTTACTTTTTGTAAATGATCCTTACAGTTCTGAGTTAAAGACAACTTTAGAGAAAATCGATAGCTTTCTTGAAAAACAATCAGAAAAGAAAACTAATGTGCTTATAGTAGGAGCCAATGCAAGTGGATTAGAGTTGCTTTATAAATTAAATGATGTCGAAAAAATAAAGTCTAGAATTAATAAATTCATTATTCTTTCTACTCAAGGATTATTGCCAGATGCTGTTATCGATGAAAAACGAAAAAAAGAATACACGCCTTTTAACTTACAGGCATTAACCAAAGAAAAAAATATAACTGCAGAAATTATAGCAGAAGCAACATTTAAAGATTTGGATTATGCCGATCAGATTCATCTGGGAGCAGCGTCTACAGTAGATATTATATCAAAAGCTTTTGGCACTTTATTAAATAAGTTAGACCCAGAAGAACTAAAAAAGTTTGCTTGCCATTATGGTAATGAAATAGGAAGAAGACAACGATGTGCCGGTTTTCATTATTCTAAAACCGTTGATGAATTGAAGGAGGAGAATCGTTTTGATCATATAGCAGGACGATTTAGAGATATTAATAATGAAACTACAGGAGAATATTCTTTAGAATATTTAGATACAAAATCTGGGAAAAATAAGACCCATGAAGATTCTGTAGGTATAGTGATTAATTGTGTAGGTAGTACAAATCTAACCAAACAAAATATCCCAGAATTATTAAAGAAATTAATAGAGAAAGGATATTGCAAACCTAACGATTCTAAGATAGGATTCGAAGTTAATGAGCAATTAGAAGCTTCTGATAATTTACATATTGTCGGTCCACTACTAGCAGGAAACGTATTTGATGGGAAAGCTGTGTGGCATGTAGAACATTGTGGTAGAATTATATGGCTATCACAAGTGTTATCTGAAAAAATGAATGATTACTTTTTAAAAAAAACTGAATTAAAAGAAAAACCTATATAGTACTAATAAACAACCATACCTAACTAATATTTTTACAATTGGAGCAAAATTACAAACTGTTAATTAAAAACCTTGATGAAAAATCAGACATCATAGAATATAAGACGCTCCTTCAAAAAAAATGGAACAATAATGTATATTATTCGGCTGAGCATTTGTTACATTTTGAGAAGGATTCTGATACGCTAAAATACTTTTTGTTTGAAAAAGAAAATGAGCCTGTTATTCTAATGCCTTTTGTTTTTAGAGAAATAAAAATAAAAGATAAGAAGCATCCGTATTTTGATGTTACAAGCCCGTATGGCTATAGTGGGCCTTTATTTAATGATACTGTTACAGAAGAAGATATTGCTCAATTTTGGGGCAATGTTGATCAATGGTATATGGATCATAATGTAATAACAGAATTTATTCGATTTAGTTTAAATGGAAACCACAAAAAATATTCAGGATGTTTAACTAATACATTATCAAATGTTAGAGGGCATCTTTTAGATAATTTTGACGATCAATGGGTGGCATTTTTACCTAAAGTTAGAAATAACTACAGAAAGGCAGTAAATCACAATTTAGTATTTAAAATATTTCATAAGCATGAAATAACAAAAGATATCATTAAAATCTTTAATGATATCTATGTGAATACGATGAATCGCAATAATGCAGATCGTATTTATTTTTTCTCCAATACTTATTTTGAAAACCTGATATTATCAAATTTAGATAATTTTTCTATTGCTATTGCGTATTATGAAGGTATCCCAATTTCTATCGAACTTATCATTGGTTATAAGGATACTATTTTTGCATTTCTAGGGGGAACAAATGCAGAGTATTTTAGTTATAGACCTAATGATTTTCTTAGAGTAAAAATTATAGAATGGGCGATCAAAAATAATATCAAATGTTATGTTTTAGGAGGAGGTATGAAAGATGGTGATGGATTGTACAGACATAAAAAATCACTTTTTCCAAAAGATGAAGATGTAGTTTTTCATACCGGAAGAAAAATTATTAATGAAAAAATTTACGATGAGCTATGTCGCTCTGCCAATCCAGAATATTCTCATGTTCATAAAGAGAATGTAAAAGATTATTTTTTTCCTTTTTATAGATTAAGTATATGAAAAAGGTCCAGATAGATTATTTTTTTGAACTTTTTGAAAAAGGATTGATACCAAAAATATTTCCTAAGATTGGTACTTTAGAAAGTGAAGAAGGATTAATTAATCCAGATTATGATGAAAAACTAATAAACAATCCCGATACGGTTTACTCGGTTTTCTTTATAGCTGATTATCTGAAGCCAGAACTTAATAAAAGAGTGTTTAATCTAAAAAAAATTAATCAGTTTTTTAAGGGTTACGCAATTTTACTGGATGGTTTTGCTAGTGCAGATGCTTATGTAAAATATCGTTTCCGAAGTAATGCAAAAGGAATAAGAAGGAGAATAAAACGACTCGAATCATGTTTTCAGATTTCATATAAAACATATTATGGCGCAATAGAAGAGGAGGAATACGATCTATTGATGGATTGTTTAGAAAAAATGTTGATCAGAAGATTTAAACAGCGTAATGATGTGAGTCAAAGTCTTATTCGATGGGATCACTATAAAAGCATATATTTTTCTTTGATCAATCAAAAAAAAGCATCATTGTTTGTTGTTTATGATAATGATAATCCAATAGTTATATCACTTAATAATCATTTTCACGGACAATTATTTAGTGCAATATCATCATATGATATTGATTACCGAAAATTTAGTTTAGGGAGTGTAGAGATTTATAAGAAATTAGATTGGTGTATCGCAAATAATCATAAGTCTTATGAGATGGGGATGGGAGATCTTACTTACAAACGAGAATGGTGCAATCATATCTATAATTTTGAACACCAAATAATCTATCCCAAAAAATCTATTTCTGCTGCTCTTACTGCCGCTATCGAATATTTGAAAGTAAGTTTTAAAGAGTTTGTTTTTAAAATGGCTTATGTTCGATATAAAAAATATAAAGCAAAACGAAAAAAGAGCACTGTTGTCTTACAGGAGCCAAAATATCAGGCATTACCTATAATAGAGGCACAGTATGAAAAACAATACCCTATAATAGATTATAATAGTACCGAGTATAATTTTTTAAGAAAAATTGTGTTTGACTTTTTGTATACTAGTATTGAAAAAGTATCAGATGTTAGCGTATTAAAAGTTTTGGAAGAAGAAAATACTTATTTGATTATTGGGAAATCTAAGATGCAAAAAATTGTTTTTGAAACCAGTTCGCATCTCTCCTAAATGATGTCGTTTTTTTACAATCCAGGCATTGTATGTTGATATATATTTGTGATATGAAAAAAACAATTATAGCACGATTAAGTGTACAGAAAGAAAGTGCCGAACAATTTTTGATACATGCAAAAAAGATGGTTCGGGAAAGTAATTTAGAAGAAGCTTGTATAACCTATCGTTTATATCAAGAAATAGATGCTGATACAGAATTTATTTTTTATGAAGAATATACAAATATGAATGCAGTGGATGCTCATAATTCTTCGAATCATTTTAAAGAGTTTATTTCGCTGGTATCCCCAATACTTACATCAGAACCAATAATAGAAGTCTTTTAATTGTTAATCAATAAAACGTCATATAAACCTAATAAAAGTTTGGCAACGTATGTTGACCGAATTTATGTGCTAAAACATTCGGGAGCATTTAAATTGCCTGCGATTTTGCCTGGCACTGGTTTAGAATTGTTGTTTCATACTCATGAACCATTGCTAATAAATAATCATAAATGTGATAATGGCCATATTATTTGTCCAAGAAATTCAATATTACATATAGATGAGTTTAGTGATGTTTCTTTTATATCGGTTCGATTTAAAAGTGGGGCTTTTCGTCACTTTTCTTCAATTCCATTTATAGAGCTAAACAATCAGTTTGCTTCTGTCGAAGATATTTGGGGGGTTAAGGGTAAAGATTTTTTAGAGAAACTAAATGAGCACCATACTATTAATGACAAAATAAAATGTATAGAGTCCTTTTTGCTTAAATGTTTGTATGATTATCATAATAAACAAAATGACAAATGGGATACTATTATGCATTCTTTGTATAAGCAGTATAATTCAATTTCTTTAAAAGAATTAGCTACTTATACTAATTTGAGTTATCGCCAGTTTGAAAGAAATTTTAAATCTCAATTTGGGATTACACCAAAGAAAATTCAACGAATTATACGGTTTGAAGCTACGGTAAAAAAAATACTATTAAACAGAAATCCTGGGTATTTGTCTACTGCATTAGATCATGGCTATTACGATCAAAGCCATTTTATCAACGAATTTCAGTTTTTTACCGAAGAAAAGCCTTCTAACTATTTTGTAACAAAAAATTATGATCATCATTTTTATGATAAATCAATAAAAGCACCAGAAAGATATTAGTTTTTTACAAGGTTGATATCTCCTAAATATTGGGTAATATTCTTTGCTATGATATCTCTACCATGATTGTTCCAGTGTCTGTCATAGATTAAAGTAGTAGAACGATCAGAAGTTTCAAAAGAAGCAGAGAAATCGATGTAATTAAATTTATTTTTTTCTAAATACGATAAAAATAGAGGACTTGTTATTCTGGAGTCTAAAAGAAGCGTAAATCGTTTTTTATCATATCCATATTTAGAAATCAAACTTTTGAAGTTGGCCAGGTATTTCTCTTCATTTTCTTTTTTAATTCTCAAAATTTCGGCATCATCTATCGAAACTGTCTTTTTTTTAGGTTTAAGCATATTAAGGAATCGATACATTAGTTCCTGAGGAGGATCTAAAATCCCAATGCTTTTACAGTATACTATTAGTTTACTTTTTTTAAGCATTTTGTTCATGGGAGACTCTAAAGCTAATCGACTATTAACAACCCGATATTCTGCACGAGTTAAATCGTTAGAGAATTTTATACCCAAAATGACGTGGTCAATAAGATCGAATTGAGATGCATACGAATGTATAAGGTGTAGTTGGTCTGCAAAATCATAACCGGCATAGCCATATTCATATACTTCAATTTCAGGAATAGCATTTTCAATCTTTTTACCAATAGAGTTGTAGTAATTTTGATGAAACCCTTCTATAAATGAATCCCCAACCAATGCTACTTCGATTTTATCTTTTGTTGGGATAAATTCTCTATAAGAATTATATCCTGTCGTATTAATATGATATTCTGAAAAATTTTGCCTTCTGTTTCCGGTAACCGAAAAACCATTTTGGTTTGGTTTCCATTTTTCTACTTTGTATTCGTCGAGAAATCGGGTAGGAGTGTCTTTTCCTAAATGAAAAACACGCACTAAGCCTTCTAATACGATGAGTATTAAAAAAACATATAAGATACTTTTGATTATAAGTTTTTTCATGTGACTTTAAAATTATGTCATAATGCTTTTTTTATTGTCATTATCTATTTTTAATTAGAATTGGAAATAGATAAATGATCTGTCTATGTTGTCATCAAAGAACAGTAACATTCCTAAAATTACTAAAGTATATGCAACAAATCTCACGATTCTAGACTTAAATTTAAAAGGAGCACGCTCGTCTCTTCTAATTCTAAATTCATATAAAATAAAAAGACCTAACAAGATAAAATAATCTATCATACGATATCCTAAAGGATGTTGATAGGTTTCATAAGAAAAATTGACATATATCTGTTCTAAAAAACCAAAAGCATCTGTGATGGACTCAGATCTAAAGAATACTCTAGAAAATGTGACTAATAAAAAAGTGAGTAAAATTTGTGAGATTTCTGTTAAAGAGGGGAACCAACGATTTTCTGCTACTACAGTATTCATATAAATACGATTTCGCCCCATTAAAAAAACAGGAATGTATAAAGCAGCATGAATTGCTCCCCATACAATAAAAGTCCAGTTTGCACCATGCCAAAAACCACTCACCAAGAAAATAATAATAATATTTCTAACCGATTTAAGTTTACTTACTCTGCTTCCGCCAAGAGGGATGTATACGTAATGTCTAAACCAGGTGGATAAAGAAACGTGCCATCGCTGCCAATATTCGGCAACATTTCTAGAAAATGTTGGAAACTTAAAGTTAGACATTAGTTCTATTCCAAATAGTTTGGCTGTTCCTATAGCAATATCAGAATACCCGCTAAAATCTCCATAGACCTGAAAACTAAAAAGCGATACGCCAAGAATTAAAGTAGAAGCAGAATAATCATTATAATTAAGAAAGATATCATCAACAATAGGTGCAATAGAATCTGCAATAACTACTTTTTTAAATAACCCCCAAAGTATAAGCCTTAGACCTTCTGTGCATTGTACGTAATTAAAAATTCTTTTGGTGGTGATTTGTGATAAGAGATTAGAAGCTCTCTCTATAGGGCCAGCAACCAATTGAGGGAAAAAACTAACAAAAGTAGCAAATGCAATAAAATTCTTGGTAGGCGTTAATCTTTTGTAATAAATATCTAATGAATACGACATGGTCTGAAACGTATAAAAAGATATCCCTACAGGTAAAATAATCTGTAATGTCCATGTGCTTTTAAGTTCGTATCCGAACACAGAAAGAAAATCTACCCAGGACCCTATAAAGAAATTGTAGTATTTAAAGAAGCCTAAAAGACCGATGTTAAAAATTACACTTACCCATAACCAGGCTTTTCTTTTTGAAGCAGAATCATTGGCATGAATAGTTTGACCAATAAAAAAATCAACAACTGTACTTGCGAGTATAAGAAATAGAAATCTCCAATCCCATAATCCATAAAAGATATAACTGGCGATAAGTATAAATAAATTCTGAATTTGAATTTTTTTATAGAAAATAAACCAGTAAAGAACAAAAACGACTGGCAGGAATATAAAAAAATCTAAAGAATTGAATAACATCTATACCGTATATAATTATAAAATTCGGAGAAGGGTTACGCAAAGAAATATAGCGAAAATATCTCATTGCTATTGAAGGGCATAAATTTTGTGTATTTAATTTTATAAATCAAATATTTAGGAGGTTATTTTTTATTTGATACTAAATACTAGGTTTTGCTATAAAAAAATGATGATAAGTGGGGGAAATGCCCCTGTTCAGAAATAGGTGTTATCCCCATGAAATTAATTTATTATTAAGCTATACTTGTACCACCCAAAATAGTTTACAAAAAAGTAATACAAAAAATGAATTTTGGTGATGCATTATGTTTAATTTTGCTGTAAATTATGATTTTAGGTATGAATTCGTTTTTTATTACAAGTAGTTTTATGGAGTATCTATAATACTTTTCTTACGGGATTTCCGTATTGTAAGACAATATTTAGGCAAACGTGAGTCATTGAACGTTTTTTTTAAGTATTCTGTCTAAAAAATTAAATTTTGAATTGTTAATTGATTTAACTAGACTATTTTAGCTTTGGAAAACAAATTTAGAGTAAGTTCAAAAAAGGAAGTTCTACCCCCCTTCTTCCAGCGTTTTTTAGATTGTCATCAAAAAGATTTGACTAATTGTTATGCATGTCGCATAATTGTTATGTCAATAGGAATTTATTGTTCATTATTAATGGGAAAATTATGAATATAATTGATTCAAAAAAAATATGGCTTTCTTCACCGCATATGGGTGGATCAGAGCAAAAATTCGTAAAAGAAGCATTCGACACAAACTGGGTAGCACCTTTGGGTCCAAACGTTAATGGATTTGAGAGTGATATTGAAAGTTATCTTGGAGAAGATGTTTATGCTGCAGCATTAAGTTCTGGTACAGCTGCATTACACCTTGGGTTAAAACTACTTGGTGTTACGGTAGGTGATGAAGTATTATGCCAAAGTATGACATTTGCTGCTTCGGCCAATCCAATAGTATATCTTGGTGCTAAACCTGTATTTATAGATAGCGAAAGAAGTACCTGGAATCTATGTCCAGATCAACTAGAAATAGCAATAAAAGACAGAATTGCAAAAGGCAAAAAGCCTAAAGCAATTATTGCTGTGCATTTATATGGAATGCCATATAATGTAGAGGCTATTCATAACATTGCTTCAGAATACAAAATCCCTATATTAGAAGATAGTGCAGAAGCCTTAGGAAGTTCTTATCAAGGAATTAACTGTGGAACTTTTGGAGATATTGCTATCCTTTCTTTTAATGGGAATAAGATTATTACCACCTCTGGAGGTGGATCACTTGTTTCCAAAAAACAAGAACATAAAGATAAAGCCATTTTCTTGGCAACTCAAGCCAGAGACAATGCACCTCATTATGAACATTCTGAAATAGGATATAATTACAGAATGAGCAATATTACTGCAGGCATAGGAAGAGGGCAGATGGAAGTTTTAGATGCCCATGTTGATAATAGACGTAGTAATTTTGAATTTTACAAAAAGAATCTAGAAGATTCCTCTGAAATAAAGTTTTTAGAAGAACCTTCTGGATATCATTCTAATAGATGGTTAACCTGTATAGAAACAAGCTCTTATAAGTTAAGAGAAGGAATACGGTTATCACTGGCAGAAGAAAACATAGAATCAAGACCGTTATGGAAGCCCATGCATCAACAAGCTGTATTTGCAGATTGTGATGCTTACCTCAATGGAATTTCTGATGACCTATTTGATCGAGGCCTTTGCTTACCCAGCGGGTCTAATCTTGAAGAAGATGATTTATATAGAATTGTATCAGTAATTAAAAATGTATTGAGATGATAAAGAGCTACCTTATAAATAATTCGCATAAACACGCATCTAAATGGCTAGTTTTATCTATTGATGTGTTAATTACGATCTTTAATTTCTTTTTGGCGTACGTAATTAGATTTGGAATCACGTTAAATTTTGATACCACTAATTTAATATACCAATTACCAATCATAGCGGGTTTATCTACCTTAAGCTTTTTAATGATAGGATCCTATAAAGGAGTGGTTAGACATACAGGAATGAGAGATGCTTATAACCTGTTTGTTGCTGTAACTATCTTAATTAGTTTAATGGGATTTTTTATGGCATCCAGTAGATTAGCACTATTGCCAGAATTGTTAAATATTCCTGTGTCTATAATTTGCGTGCACTATTTATTAAATATTATAACACTTACTACAAGTCGTTTGATATTTAAATATTGCTACTACTATGTGAAGTCAAAAATAGGAGAAACTTCTAGAATATTGATTTATGGGGCAGGAGATTCTGGATTAATAACCCTTGCAGCGGTTACTAATGATTCTAACAGATCCTTATCTGTAGTTGGTTTTGTTGATGATAATTCTCAAAAAATTGGTAAGACAATTAATGGAATTAAAGTATATTCTTCGGGAATGATTAATCAAAGCTTTATTACAAAGAACAATATTAAGGAGATCGTTGTATCTATTCCGCATATAAGTAAAAAAAGACTCTCAGAAATTTCTGATAACTTGCTTAAGCTAAAAGTTACCGTTAAAATAATACCTGCAGTAAATGATTGGATTGATGGTAAATTAAAGGTTTCTCAAATTAAAGAAATTCAAATAGAAGACTTATTAGAAAGAGCTCCTATTAGTATGGATAATCAGAATATCACACAAGAACTTAATGATAAAGTGATTTTGATAACAGGAGCAGCTGGATCAATAGGAAGTGAAATAGTAAGACAAGCTTCATATTATAGCTATAGACATCTTGTTTTGGTTGATCAGGCAGAATCTCCGTTATATGATTTACAACAAGAACTTTTAAGTAAAGGAGTAACCAATTTTACGCCTATTGTTGCTGATATAAGAGATCATCAAAGAGTAGAAACTATATTTGAAAAATATAGACCTAATATGGTTTTTCATGCAGCAGCATATAAGCATGTGCCTCTAATGGAGAATAATCCTTGTGAGGCAATTAAAATTAATGTACTTGGAACCAGGAAACTTGCAGATTTGTCATCTGAGTTTGGTGTAGATAAGTTTGTTTTTGTATCTACAGATAAAGCAGTGAATCCTACCAATGTGATGGGAGCAACCAAGAGAGTTGCCGAAATGTATATAAAATGTATTAACGGAACCAGTAATACTAAGTTTATTACCACTAGATTCGGAAATGTACTGGGATCGAATGGATCTGTTATTCCATTATTTAAAAAACAAATCCAAAAAGGAGGACCATTAACAGTTACTCATAAAGATGTAACTCGCTTTTTTATGACCATACCAGAAGCTTCTCAATTGGTTATAGAAGCAGGAACAATGGGTAATGGAGGCGAAATATTTATCTTTGATATGGGAGAATCTGTAAAGATTTTTGACCTTGCCAAGAAAATGATACGATTATCTGGCCTTAGATATCCAGAAGATATAGATATAAAAATAACAGGCCTTAGACCTGGAGAGAAATTGTATGAAGAACTCCTGGCTGATACAGAAAATACGTTGCCAACGTATCACAAGAAAATAATGATAAGTAGATTTGATGATAATGATTGTGTATTGGTAAAAGATAAAATTGATGACCTTTGTATTATGAATTTACTAAGTCAGGATCATCAAATTGTAGGAAAATTAAAAGAGATAGTTCCAGAATTTATCTCCAATAATTCTACTTTCGAAAGTATTGACAAAATTAATAAAAAAAGTATTCAAGGTAAGCGAGAAGTTCTTGCATAGAGCTTGATGTAACAAAATAGTAGGTATTATATAGTAAGGGAAAAAATACCTTCAAAACATTTTAGTAAGAAGAGATAGGCTTGTTTAGGGGAATAAACTTGCCTAAATGTTTTATGGTGTTCTTTTAGAACGCGTGAAAGGAAAATAGTATAGATAAAGCAAAATCTTATTGCTAAACTAAATAAAGTTATATTTTTGTAACTCTATTAATAGGCTTACTTATAAAGTATTAAAATATGCGATGTAGATTTTTGTTATTATTTGTGGTATTAATATCAGTTTTTTCCTGTAAAGTACCTGAAAATGTGGTTTATTTTCAAAATTCTGCAAATTTGGAGAAGATTTCTTCTACAAATTCTTTCACCTCTGTTTTTAAAGTTGATGATATCGTTGGGATACTGGTTTCTGCAGCAGATATGGATGCAGCAAGACCATTTAATTTAATGCAAAGTTCTTCTGCATCACTAGGAGAAGGTGGAGGAGGAAATACAGCAATTTCTGCAGGATCAGGTGAACCTACGTACCTAATAAACGAAGAAGGAAATGTTGATTTTCCTGTTTTGGGAGAGCTAAAAATTGCTGGCCTAACTCGAATCGAGGTTAAGGAAATGATTAAAGAAAAACTAAAAATTTATATCAATGATCCTATAGTAAGTGTACGGCTTAAAAATTTTAAGATTACCGTTATGGGAGAAGTATCAAGACCTGGTTCTTATACAATACCCAATGAAAGAATTACTATTATTGAAGCCCTTGGTTTAGCAGGAGATATGACTATTAAAGGAAGAAGAGAAAACCTAATGGTGATTAGAGAAAATGAAGGAGTAAATACATATCATCGTGTAGATCTTACTTCTAAATCAATTTTTGAATCCCCTGTATATTATCTGGCACAAAATGACGTTGTTTATGTTGAGCCAAATAACTCAAGAATAAAAGAATCCAAAACACGTAATAACACCCTAGGTGTCATTATTAGTATTGTTGGTGTAATTATATCTGTAGTAACTCTAGTTGTAAGATAATAAGTATATGATTTCTAATACTAATAATACCCCTACGAAGAATACTAATTTTGATTCGTCTTCTGGATTTAGTTTTAATCTTAGAGATCAAATTTTAAAATACCTTAAACGTTGGTATTGGTTTGTATTAAGTGTCTTTATTTTTGTTGGTTTAGCGTATCTTAAAGTAAGGTATACAATTCCCCAATATAATGTGTCTTCTAGTATTGTGATCTCTCAGGATGAAAGTATGGGTGAATCAGAGTTGTCGGCATTTAAAGATCTTGGTTTATTAGATGACGGGCAGAATAAAATTGAAAATGAGATTCAGATTTTAAAATCAAGAACACTATTAACTAATGTAGTTAATAATTTAAAACTTAATGTTCGATATTTTAGTGAAGGAAGAATTCTGGAAGTAGAGAATTATCCAAAATCGCTTATTGAAATCAATTTTTTATCAGATGATTCTATTGTACATAAAAAATCAAAAGTTTTTCATGTGCAAATTGATTCTGACACCTCTTTCTCTTTTCTAGATGAAAAAAAACAAAAAGTAAGTAACCATTCCTTTGGAAATACTATTAACACTAGTATTGGTGATATTATTATTACTCCAAGTATGGATACTATGAATGCTAGTATTGGTAAAATTATCAAAATTGTAGTAACGCCAGTAAAGTTTGTTGCCGAGTCATATAGAAATAGGTTATCCATTATTTCGGTTAAAAATTCTGGTATTGTTAGATTGTCGTTAAACGACCCGGTCAAGGAAAAAGCAAAAGATATTATTAATAACCTTGTAGAAGAATACAACAAGGCAACTATAGAGAATAAAAAACAAGCTTCGGCAAGAACAGCAGATTTTATAAATGATCGTTTAGAACTTATTTCAGGAGATTTGACCCAGGTAGATGATCAAGCAGCGACGTATCAATCCAGTAGAGGATTAACTAGTAGTGATGTGGCAGTTCAAGCGCAGCAATTTTCAGATTTAGATACAAAAAACTCTCAAGAAATAGCGCGGCTAAACACACAGCTATATTTTATAGAATCGATGCGAAAGTTTGTGCTTAGCCAAGATGGTAAGTTCGATCTTGTACCACAATCTAATTCAGGGTTTAGTGATCCAACAGTTGCCAATACGATATCAAGATATAATAGGTTAATTCTTCAGAGACAACGATTGTTAAAAACTTCGAGTGAAAAGAATCCTGTTGTCGTAAATATAGACCAACAAATTGGCGGATTAAGACAAGTTTTGATTGGGAGTTTAAATAGTTTAAAAAACTCTATTAACGGACAATTACGAAGCTTAAATACCCAGAATCAATATTTTGGAGGTCAAATATATAGCGCACCAACACGACAGAAAGATATTAGAGCTATAGAGCGGGAACAGACCATAAAAGAACAATTATATCTTTATTTACTTCAAAAAAGAGAAGAAGCAGAGATAAAGAGTCATATTACACTTTCTAATGCCAGAGTAATCGATAAAGCATCTACATTAGGGTCATATCCAGTATCTCCAAATAAGAAAACAATATATGCAGGAGCTTTCTTTCTTGGTTTGATATTGCCTTTTCTTATTATTTATACTTCAGATTTGTTAAATGTAAAAGTAAGTTCTAGAGAAGACCTTGAAAAAGTACTTTCTATGCCAATTATTGGGTCTATACCAAAGGTGAAATCCAAAAATAAAATAATGATTTCGCAAAATGATAGATCGGGAATAGCAGAAGCATTTAGGATCTTAAGAACAAATTTAGACTTCTTAATGGCAGGAATTAACAAAACTAAAGGGAAAGTTATTTTTGTTACATCTACTATTTCTGGGGAAGGAAAGACTTTAATCTCTTCAAACTTGGCTAAAACTTTAGCCATTTCAGGAAAAAAAGTAGCCTTTTTGGGTACGGATTTAAGAGATCCTAAATTTCATAAGTTTTTTGATCTACCTAACGGGAAAGATTCTAAAGGACTTACTAATTTTATAATGAATGATGAGTTAACTCCAGAAGATATCATATATAAATATAAAAAAGAAGATGCATTTGATATTGTGCCATCTGGAGCAATACCACCTAACCCTGCAGAACTTTTAATGCAGGAAAGAGTAAATGTAATGTTTAAGTATCTAGAAGAACACTACGATTATATTATTGTAGATACTGCTCCTGTTAGTCTTGTAACCGATACGCTTTTAATAGCAAAACATGCAGATTTAAGTATTTATATAGTAAGAGAAAATTACTCTGATAAAAGAGTATTACAGGTTCCAGAAAATTTCTATAGAGAAAAACGTTTACCAAATATTGCAGTTTTACTTAATGCAGCTGGTAATAAGACTGGTTATAACTATGGATATGGTTATGGGAAAAAGAATTAAGAAAATTCGATATTATTTTTCATTAATGAAGTAATCTTTTTAGCAATTTTAAAATCAAATCCTTTTTCTAAGACTTCCAATTGATGATAATTGTGTACATCTGTACCTGTAAAGTCTATATATCCTTGATCTATCATTTTTTTGGCAAAGGATTTTATTTGGTCACCATAATACCCTGATATTGATAATAGGTTAACCTGAAATAGAAACCCTGATGCTTTTAACTCATCATATTTTTTTAGATCATCTTGATAAAAAGTATATCGCTCTGGATGTGCCAAAATAGGAGTGTATCCCGCTAATTTAATTTCGAATAAGATTTCGTTTAGATTAATAGGAGGGGCAAAAGTAGACATTTCGACCAGGATATAATTTTGGTGTAATGGTAAGATGTCATTATTTTTTATACGTTCATAAAACAAATCGTCCATCATATATTCTGCACTTGCCTGTAATTCGATTTTTGATATTCCCAAAGGAATAAGAACTTCTTTAAGTTTTTTAAAAGTACCAGTTATAGTTTGCGAAGAATTTGGCCATATATCTTGCATTATATGAGGAGTAGTAATGACTTTTTTAAAACCAAAATTTTCAAATTGTTCCAGGATATATCCCGATTGATAAATTGTCTTTACTCCATCATCAATACCCGGAAGCAAATGTGAATGAATATCAATGTAACCATCGGGTACAACTTCTTTAAAAGGAACATCTTTTTTTGATAAGAATCGCAATTTGATTTTTGTTTTGGGGTGAACGTAAAATAAATATATCTGTTATAATAACATTATTAGTGCATTATAGCAAATAAAATGTAAAAATATAGATTTATTATACATAAAAAACTGTTTAAGAATAGAGATTCTTAAACAGTTTAATATAATTAATAGTTATCTTAATACTATCTTTTTGTAATATCTCCTGATCCAGATACCTTTTTATCTTCTTTTTGAGGGTCTCCTTTATAAAATATATCACCAGATCCTGATACACGAGCCTTTAAGTAGGTGGTAGCCATTACTTCAATATCACCAGATCCAGATACGGTTGCTGTTACATTTTTTGCATTTAAGTCATAAGCAGAAAGATCACCAGAACCAGATACGTTCCCGTTAAAACTACCGGCACTTCCCTTTAAAGCCAAATCACCAGAACCAGATACTTGCCCCCATATATTTTCGGCATCTACAACAAGTTGAACATCACCAGATCCAGATACTCCGGTTTTAAAATCAGAAGCTTTAATTGTATCAGAACTATACACATCGCCCGATCCTGATAATGTAACTTGAGTTAGATCTTTAAAAGGAACAGTAATAATTAGTTTTTTTCCTACAGAAGGTTTTAGATAAAACCCTTTTTTTACATAAATTCTAAGAGCATCTCCTTGGATCTCGGTTACTATATAATCAATAAGGTTACTTTCTCCTTTGATTGTGATTTTTCCTTCTGTACCCGATATTAAGGATACATCCAAACTTCCTTTTACTTTTACTTGATCATAGTCTGATGTCGATCTGTTTTTGGTAACAGAATTGCCATTACCATTAATTTTTTTCCCATTTCCCCACCATTGTGCTTGTAAAGAAGTTATACTGCATAGTGTAAGTCCTATAATAAATGCTGCTGTTCTCATTGTATTGATGTATTAATGTTTTGTATATATTAGTTTTTTCTTAATTTGATTCCACCATAGCTAGAGGTTATATTAATTGTTTTCCCGCTATTAGCTTGACCATTATATCCTTGATAATCTTTTTTAGAATCCTTAACGTATTTCTTTTGCACATTTATATTGTCATCTAGTTTAATGCCTCCATACGAAGTTTTGATTGCAAAATCAAAAGTACACCCATCCTCATATCCGATATTAACACTCGTATAATCTGTTTTGATTCTTACACTTTTGAAAGTCGGTTGTAGCGAACGAACTTCGATAGATCCATAATCAGAATCAATACTTAGTTCTTCAGAAATACTTCCAAATTTGGTATTCACATAATCTGAAGCGCCTATTATTTTCCCCCCATTTTCTATTCGAATCCCGCCATAATCGCAGTTGTAGTTTAAGTTTTTTATAGATTTAAACTTTGATTGTGTATAATCTGCATTAAGATCAATCTTATCACCGTTGCCAACTTCAAAATCAGAATAGTCTGCATTGATTTTTCCATTTTTCATGTAAGAAATAGTACTGTTATTAGTATAATCTATGTTGATATAATTGTTATCTCCTAGTAACTCTCCAATAATAATTTGACCATAATCGCAGTTAATTTTAGCATTACCTTTTATCTTATCCAGAGTGATGCTTCCGTAATCATTATTAAAATCTACACTATTAGTTACAGGAACTTTTACGGTATAATTGATTTTCATATTCATATTGTTGTTCCATCCGCTAGTCCATTTATCCCACCAAGAGCTATTATTTTTATTAAAAGTTGTTTTGGCGCTAACCATTTGAGAAGAAGAATCAAACTCGACATCGATAGATTCTAGTTTTTTGATCACTTTTTCTTCATTGTTTCCACTTACTTTAATGGTAATCTCCATAACAATTCGATTTTCATTCCAGGAAGTAATATCCAGGTTACCATAATCATTACTAATTTTTAATAACGCATCTGCGTTAACAGAGAAGTCTTTTTTTAATGTTTTTTCTTTGGTGTATTTCCCTTTCAGATCTCCATTATTGGCTAATGCCAAAGCAGGAATCATCAATAAGAGGATTATATTATAGTATAAAGTTTTCATTTTCTGATAATTTAAATTCGTTAATGCTGTTAATTTTTTGAAGTACTTCGTCTAATAAATTTGCACGTTTCTGAAAGTTCTTAATCATAGCGCTAATTACACGTTTATCATTTCCACTATGAAAAAGATCTTTTTTAAGTGTTTCATAATCAGATTCCAGTTTTTCTAATTGATTCATTGCATCCAAAACCAATTCTTTGGTTTCTATAGAAGAAGCTTTATCGATTTCTTCGAGTTGCAATTGAATAGCAGAGGTAAAAAAGCTTTGAGTTTCCTCCATTTGAGGAGAAACATTTGCCAGATCTACTTCTTCTTTTGGACTAAACATAAAAGTCATTGCTGCCATTCCAAATACTATAGCAATCGAAGCAGCTATTGCAAGTGGTTTATACCAATTTACCTTTTTAGATTGCAATTGTACAACTTTGTTTTGTTGCTGCAACTTTTCTAAAAACCTCATTTGGTGATTAGCAGAAGGTTCATGTATGTCTAATTGATCTTGCATACGTTTAAATAACTTTTCTATTTTATCGGTACTCATACAAATTGTAATTTTTTTCGTAAGCTTTCTTTTGCGCGCGAAATAAGCGTACGACAATTAGAATATGATATATTCATAATCTGACAGATTTCTTCATAATCATAACCTTCTATAAGGTGTAATGATAATGCAGTACTATAGCTGTCTTTAAGTTGAGTTAGTGTATTTAGTACTGTATTTACTTTTACAGAAGCAAGATCTTCTTCTACAATTCCGTTGCTATCTGTAAGAGCATACTCAACAGTTTCTAGGGCTACCTCACGATGAACATCTTTTTTACGTGTAGCGGTTAAACTGGCATTAATAACAATCCTTTTTAACCAGGCCCCAAACATATTATTATCTTCTAGCATCGATAGTTTTGTAAAAGCTGTTAAAAAAGCTTCTTGCATAATGTCTTCAGCTTCTGCTGTGTCCTTTATGATTCTCAATGCTGTATTGTACATTGCCTTATAATAACGATTGTATGTTTCGAGCTGCGCATTTTGATCTTGCTCGCGACATTTCGCAATTAATTGCTCTGTATTTAGTTGGGTTAGTGACAAAAAATATAATTTACTTTAACATAAAGATATATATTGCATTGCTTTGTTACAGTTTTTTAATTTTTTTTTTAAAACTTGTGGCATAACAATTGAAATGTAAATAATGAATCTATAATGAAGGCCATGTTTTAATGGGCTTTATAAGGTTTTTAATTAATTTCATTAAATTCTAAAAAAAATGTTGCTTTGCCGTGATGACAAAATGACTTTGATATATACTTATGGCTAAAACCAAATTTACGACACTTGACAGTTTGTCATTTCAAGGGATAGATGAAGATGCAGAATTAATTCCTTTAATGACGCCAGAAGATGAAGAAGAAATAGACAAAGAAGATTTACCCGAAATATTACCAATATTACCTTTAAGAAATACTGTACTATTTCCTGGAGTTGTTATTCCTATTACTGCAGGAAGAGATAAATCTATTAAACTTCTTAACGAAGCTAATAATGGTAATAAAACAATTGGTGTAGTTTCTCAGAAAGAAGAGGGAATAGAAAACCCATCCTTAAAAGATATTAATAGAGTAGGTGTGGTAGCTCGTATTCTAAGAGTCTTAAAAATGCCAGATGGTAATACTACAGTAATATTACAAGGAAAAAAACGATTTCATATAGACGAAGTTGTAGAAGAAGTACCTTATATTAAAGCTAAGGTTAGAGAAGTTCCTGAAGCCAGGCCAGCAAAAGAGAATAAAGAATTTAGTGCTATAATCGATTCGATCAAAGATTTGGCTCTAGAAATTATAAAGGAAAGCCCAACAATACCTTCTGAAGCTTCGTTTGCTATAAAGAATATAGAGAGTAATTCTTTTCTTATCAATTTTGTGTCTTCTAATTTAAATCTTCCTGTAGAGGAGAAACAGAAATTACTAGAGATTAATGACCTTAAGAAAAGAGCTTTAGCTACTCTAAAATATATGAATGTAGAGTTTCAGAAACTGGAACTCAAAAATGTCATTCAAAGTAAGGTTCAGCATGACATGAGTCAGCAACAGCGAGAATATTTCTTACATCAACAGATGAAAACTATACAAGAAGAACTTGGTGGCGTTTCACATGAAGATGAAATCGAAGAAATGCGTGTACGAAGCAAGGATAAGAAATGGGATGATAAAGTAAAAAAACACTTTGATAAAGAGCTATCCAAAATGCAACGTATGAATCCACAGGTTGCAGAATACTCTATACAACGTAATTATTTAGATCTATTTCTAGATTTACCCTGGAATGAGTTTAGTACAGATAAATTTGATCTAAAACGAGCTATGAAGATTTTGGATAGAGATCATTATGGTTTAGATGAAGTAAAGCGCAGAATTATAGAATACCTCGCAGTATTAAAACTGCGTAATGATATGAAATCCCCGATACTATGTCTATATGGCCCTCCTGGTGTAGGTAAAACTTCATTAGGAAAATCTATTGCAGAAGCTCTGGGAAGAGAATACGTAAGGATATCATTAGGAGGATTGCGTGATGAAGCAGAAATAAGAGGGCATCGAAAAACATATATAGGAGCAATGCCAGGTAGAATTATCCAAAGTCTTAAAAAAGCAGGAACCAGTAACCCTGTATTTGTATTAGACGAAATAGATAAATTATCTGTAGGTAATCAAGGCGATCCATCATCTGCTTTATTAGAAGTTTTAGATCCTGAGCAGAATTCAGAATTTCATGATAATTTTCTTGAGATGGGATTTGACCTCTCTAAAGTAATGTTTATTGCTACCTCTAACAGCCTGGGAACAATTCAGCCTGCACTTAGAGATCGTATGGAGATCATTAATGTTACAGGGTATACAATTGAAGAAAAAATAGAGATCGCCAAGCAACATTTGTTGCCAAAACAGTTAGAAGAGCACGGGTTAGACAAGTCTCATATTAAGATAGGAAAACAGCAACTAGAAAAAATAGTTGAAGGATATACCAGAGAATCTGGAGTACGAGGCCTGGAAAAACAAATTGCTAAAATGGTACGTTATGCAGCGAAGAATATTGCAATGGAAGAGGAGTATAATGTAAAAATTAGTAATGAAGATATTATTGAGGTTCTTGGAGCACCAAAGTTAGAACGTGATAAGTATGAAAATAATGATGTCGCAGGTGTAGTAACAGGACTTGCATGGACAAGTGTAGGTGGAGATATTCTATTTATAGAATCTATTTTGTCTAAAGGAAAAGGTAGTCTGACTATTACCGGAAACTTAGGGAAAGTGATGAAAGAATCTGCTACCATTGCTATGGAATATATCAAGGCCAATGCTGCAGAATTAGGTATTAATCCAGATATTTTTGAAACCTATAATGTACATATACACGTACCAGAAGGGGCTACGCCAAAAGATGGTCCTAGTGCAGGAGTTACAATGCTGACATCTCTGGTTTCTTTATTTACGCAACGTAAGGTTAAGAAAAGTCTTGCCATGACAGGAGAGATTACATTGCGAGGAAAAGTATTACCTGTCGGTGGTATTAAAGAAAAAATCCTTGCTGCAAAAAGAGCACATATAAAAGAGATATTACTTTGCGAAGATAACAGGAGAGATATTAATGAAATTAAATCCGAATATTTAAAAGGGCTTAAATTTCATTATGTAAAGGATATGGAAGATGTACTAAAACTTGCAATTACCAATACCAAGGTTAAGAATGCAAAGAAATTATAAGAGTATATTGTAAAAACAAAAAGCAGCGTTTAAAAATGCTGCTTTTTGTTTTTTATGATTTTATAATCTTCTCTTTTTAATTAAGACATCTTTATATAATTCGAGGTTTTTTAAAACAATGTCGCTTCCTTTTACAACAGTTTCTAATGGTTGATCTCCTAGATGTACAGGAAGTTCTGTAGCTATGGATAATCGATCATCAAGCCCTCTTAGCATTGATCCACCACCTGTTAAATAAATACCAGAATTATAGATATCAGCAGAGAGTTCTGGAGGAATTTCAGAAAGTGTTTCCATAATTGCATTTTCTATTTGTATAATAGACTTATCTAAACTTTTTTTAATCTCTTTATGTGATAATTGTATTTGTTTAGGTTTTCCTGTTAGAATATCTCTTCCTTCTACCATCATTTTTTCTGGAGGTGATGCTAAGGTGTCGATTGCAGAACCAATTTTTATTTTTATTTTCTCTGCCATAGACTCTCCTATATGTAGATTTCGAGATTCTCTCACATATTGAGTAATATCTTCATTAAAAACGTTTCCAGCAATTTTTACAGATTGGCCACTAATTATTCTCCCCAAAGAGATCACAGCAATTTCTGTAGTTCCTCCACCTATATCTACAACCATATTTCCTTTAGGTTCTAGAACATCTATCCCGCCACCTATTGCTGCTGCTATAGGTTCTGGTATTAGAAATATATTTTTTGCATTGAGTCGTTTTGCAGATTCTTGTACCGCTCGCATTTCAACTTCAGTACTTCCGCAAGGGATAGCAATAATCATATTGTAAGAAGTTGCAAAAGCTGAAGTATTAAAAACTGATAACTTTTTGATAAATGTCTTTAGCATTTTCTCTGCTGCATCAAAATTAGAAATAACACCATTATTAAATGGAGATATTGTTTTTATATTCTTGTTAATTTTGCCACGCATCATACCTGCTTCTTTACCTACTGCAATAATTTTCCCGGTAATTTGATGAATTGATATGATAGAAGAGTTGTTTACTGCTATTTTTCCTTTATAGGTAATAAGCGTATTTGAGGTGCCAAGATCTATTGCTATTTTTTCGTTTAAAAAATCAAAAAAGCCCATGATTTGTGTGTACTTAGGTTAATGTGTGTTGATTTAAGGTGTAATAAAGTAGCTTATATTCATGCAGTAGGGGTCTAAAGGTAGATAACTTCGATAAAACGTAATTATTGTGTTTCTAAACAAGTTTTAGCATCATTTCTTGTAACGTCAAATGATTGGACGCCTTTGTTGTAGTGAAGTGATCTCTATATTTTGGTAAGTGATTTATTAGATGTAATTATTTCATTGATAATAACTTTTTTTACATAATCTGTATTTTCCAAATAGTTTGGTTTATTTTTGGTTTTTAATACAAATAGCATTTCTCATAAATTGGAAGACAATAAGATAATAATAGCTATAGATGGACATTCCTCTACAGGAAAAAGTACCGTCGCGAAACAATTAGCCAAAGCATTAGGATATATTTATGTAGATACTGGAGCTATGTATCGAGCGGTTTCTTTATATGCTATGAGGAAAAAAATTATTGACGAGTTTCATTTTGATCAGGAAGCATTAGAAAAGGACCTTTCTGAAATAGACCTTAGATTTAGGATAAACCCAGAAACTGGCCTGGCAGAAATCTTACTTAATGGAGAAAATGTAGAAAAAAAAATCAGGACGCTTACCGTTTCTAAATATGTAAGTAAAATTGCTGCAATCTCGAGTGTTCGTAAAAAATTAGTAGAACAACAACAAAAAATGGGGATGGATAAAGGGATTGTTATGGATGGAAGAGATATAGGAACTGTTGTTTTTCCAAATGCCGAACTTAAACTATTCATGACTGCAACTGCTAAGGATCGCGCAGAACGTAGATTTCTAGAGCTTAGAGAAAGGGGAGAAGATGTAACTTATGAAGATGTTTTAAAAAATGTAGTAAATAGAGATCACATAGATAGTACAAGAAAAGATTCGCCGCTTAAGAAAGCAGAAGATGCTATCAAGATAGATAATTCTAATCTTACCTTAAAAGAACAATTTGAGCAAATTTTACAACTTGCTAAAACTTCTGTTATTACTGCAACTTAATTTTTTGGAGCAACAAGAGAATCTGAGATATTATTTTCGTCTAAATTAAAATCAGAAAGCTCACGAGATTCGTATAATTTCATTTCTTCTTTTACCCATTCGATTAATTGTATATATTCTTCATCATTACTAAGAATAAGGACACGATTTAATCGTAAAAGATGATGATTAGCGTATTGCTTGTATTTTTTTATCGTAGTGTCAGAAACTGAATAAAATGGTTTGTTAACCAGGATTTTATATTGTTTTCCGTTATTCATTACTATTTGATCCTTATGCTCATATATAATCCTTGTTTTGGATAAGGACTGTGCGTAATTATGTAGTGAAATAAATAAGAAAACTAAAAGTAATAATTTTTTCATATAAATATTCTATAGATTCGGAAAGCAAAAATACGGTAAAACCGTAAAATAACAAGGTTTTGTAGTGTTTAGATCGTTGTTTTTTCGATGAAATACACGATTTTTACCTTTTAACTAACTTAAAATGGAAAAAAAGCTATTAAAAAATATTTTTTAATAGCTTTTTTATTCTTGTTTTATTACTGAAATCAATTCATAACTAGTTCATAATTAGTTTATGAACAGATGTTTTATGATCAGTTTTTAACTTAACCAGATATGCACCATTCGCAAGATTACCTGGGTTAAATGATTTATTACTTACATTATCATTTTTGTATACACTTCTTCCAAATAGATCGAAAATGATAACCGAAATATTATCTGTAGGAGCAGTAACTCTAAGCATTGTGTTAGTACCACTTACTACTGGATTTGGTGCTATTGAAACCTGAGAAGCTTTTGTCGTATTAAAACTCTCTACTGTTACACCTCTAGCAGTACCACCTACTGTAAATGAAGTATTTTCTGAACTACCAAAAGAACCACCAGATGCTAGTGTTGTACTACCTGCTGTTAGTGAGTAAGATCCGTTACCATATTGGCAGCAAATACCATCTCCATAAACATCACTTATTGTAAATGTATAAGAACCAGCAGCTAAACACTCTGTAAGAGTTAGTGTAGAACCATCTGCTTGAGAACCATATGTTCCTCCAGAGGCTACAACTTGATTACTACTATTAGTAATTTGCCAGCTTGTCTCTTCTGGGTAGTCATCAAATGTAATAGATAAGTTTACATCGGTACAAGAAGGGTTAACCGTTCCTGTCGTTAGTTTAACATCATCAAAAGCCATATCACCACTCCAGGATGTACTGGTAATTCCATTAAATCTTAATTTAACTGTAGCTCCGGTATATGATGCTAAATCAACACTGGCTGATTTCCAAGAATTACCTTGATTACCAGATTTAGTCCATAAAGAAGTCCAATTAGTTCCATTATCTGTACTCGCCTCTAGTGTTAATGTTCCTATACTGGTACCATACATATGATATTGAAAAGTAAATGTTGCTTGCGATGCAGTACTAAGATCAAAACAAGGAGAGTTTAGTATTGCTCTTTTGTTAGGGAATCCTGCACCATTTCCAGAAGCTTCTGTATATACATAATATGTACCTTCTGCAGCACTTGATGGCCCGGTATTTCTTGATGGAGTTCCATTAGAATCTATAGTCCAGTTAATATCATCACCAGTGGCTTGAGACCATGCTCCGAGCGTATTTTCGAATCCTTCAGTATATGGGAAAGAAGAAATCTCTCCTGTACATCCTCCACCAGTATTTCCTGGTAGTGTAGTTGCAGTTGCAGTATTACTAAAACCAGATTGGTTTCCTGCAGCATCTTTAGCTTTTACTCTAAAAGAATATGATGTATTAGCAGATAACCCAGTAGCTTGATAAGTTGTAGTTGTAGCTGTTCCTATAACTGTATTACCTTGATAAACATCGTATCCACTTACTCCAACATTATCTGTAGAAGCGCTCCAGGATAGATCAATAGTAGTTTGTGTTGCATTAGAGGTAGCTAAACTTGCAGGAGTTGTAGGTGCCTGTGTGTCTCCACCTGTTCCTCCAGTAATTTCAAAGTTAGCATTAGAGATATCAAAGAATATGTTTCCAGATCCTCTTACCATAATTCTGTTTTGTGTTCCTTGAGAATTTGGAACCGTTATACTATGAGAACCATCATTTGGTACCGCTGTAGCGATAACCGTTGGATAAGTATTTCCCCCATCTGTAGATAGTAAAATATCGACATTGGCAGTATTAATCCCATTTCCTGTTGTACCAGCAACATCCCAGGTTACAGTTTGCGTAGAACCAGCAGACCAACTAACATTAGTATTAGGAGTGTTAACTACAAAAGGCCCAGCAGAAGCAGTAACATTAACTTTCATGTTATCACTATTATTTGCTCCACCACCAGCTTTATTGTCTCTAACTGTTAATCTAAAATTTAAGGCTCTCGTTACATCTGGTACAGCTTCCCATTTCCATGAGGTAGCACCAGTTTTAATAGTTTCTAATCTTGGAAAATATCTTTGATTAGATGCAGTAGGAGTATAAGACCTGAAGGCAACACCAGAAGTAGCTGTAGTACTTGGTATTGTTCCAACACGACTATCCGTTTGTTCCCAGCAATAGGTAAGTGCATCTCCACTATTAGCATCAGTACCTTGGCCAGTTAATACAAATGGAGTTCCTTTTGGAACGGTATAATCAGCACCTGCATTTGCAGTAGGAATAGCATTACCTGTATTGGTATTGGTCTGACAACTAGTTGATTTTACATAATTGGTAATCTGCTGGATAGTTACTGCATGAAAATAAGGGTCACTATTCTGTTGTACATCTGTGTTAGCACCTGTAATTCCTGCATATCCCATAATTGTAGTTCCACTTCCTGGCTCTACCTGAATATTGCTATTAGCATCGCCGGTAAATGTAAACGTATGATTTCCACCAAATTGATGTCCCATTTCGTGTGCTACATAGTCTACATCATAAATATCTCCCTGTGGTGTATTTCTAGAAGAAAAACCACTTCCTTTTTTTCCATCTACACATACACATCCGATACATCCTGCATTACCATTTTTTGGAGCAAGAACAAATACATGACCAATATCATAATTAGCTTCTCCAATTACACTCGTTAATGTAGATTGTAACTGGCTGTTGTAACTTCCTGTATATGGATCTGTATTTGCGTTGGTGTATACAACATCATCATTGTTTGAAATAAGAACCATTGTAACTCCGAAATCGGTTTCATATATCCCGTTTACACGAGTCATAGTAGCATTAATTGCTGCCATGGCTCCTGCCTTAGTACCACCGTGAAATTGAGCATACTCCCCAGTAGTCGAAACAGCTAATCGATACGTTCTTAAAACACCGTCATCAGCATTTTTTTGATTGATTGCACCACCAGAAAAATTAGGCGTATCCTTATCAACAGAACAATTTAACCTATCAACAGTACCTGATCTCTGATCTCTAGAGTAAATAGTATATACAGAACCACTGGTTGTATAAGGCTCTATAAATACAGTTTTAGAATTACCAGATAGACGCATACTTTGTAACCCAGAAGGAGCAACACTAAATCTGATTGTAGCTGTTGGATCGTCAATTCCCTGACCAGCATACGATTTAATCTCGGGATATTTGGCTGCAAGATCAGGGTGCATTACAGGAGCTTCTACTATTCTAAAAGATTCCATAGTACCTTGCGCATTTGGAAACTGCATAACAACAGCAGAGCCATTGGATGATTTTCCTCGCAACTGAGAGTCCTGAAGTGCTTTTTTCAGAGCTTCGATATTAAGATCAAAAAGAGTGTTTGATGGTAAATCGGTCTTTGTCTTTATAACATTAAGACTTTTTGAAGAATTAGTTCTTTGCCAAGGATTATTACCTTGTGCGAATACGTGGCCTACAATAAATAAGCCCACGAATAAAAATAATCGCGTTTTCATATAAGTTGAGTTTGAGTTAGGCGGCAAAAGTAGAAATATTATCTAATTTTTTGCTAAATGTTTGATGAATTGTTGGTATTTTGTTGTTATTTATGGTTTTTACGTAATTTAATAACGGTTTTAGTGAAGAATTTTACAATAAATGCGATTCTGTAATAGACTTCTAGTACGCAAAATTTAGAAAGATTAATTTAAGAAGGAGAATTTTTTAGAGAAGTAGGGTATAAAAAGGGAATAAAAAAAGACCACTATAATAAGTAGTCCTTTTTTATTTTAAATATGTATAATATTATAAATTAGGAATAACAAGCTCCTGATCTGGGTGAATAACGTCAGGGTTTTTAAGAATATTTGTATTTGCTTCAAAAATAGCCTTGTATTTCATTGCATCACCATAATAGTGCTTTGCAATTTTGCTTAATGATTCACCACTTTTTACTGTATGTCTATGATATACAGAAGTATCAGCAACTTTAATATCCGCCATAATATCAGAAGGAGAATTACCACCTATTTCTTTTATTTTATCCCAAAGTTGGTTTTTTTCATACTGCGTTTTTGCAGTACCTTTTATCTTAAGAGTTCCATTTTCTTCAGATACATCACCATCCTGGATGTTTAATTCTTGTCCTAAATCCAGAACACTTTGATATTTTGACTTCACCATAACTAAGTTGATTTTAAATTATTAATTAGCTTTACCCAAATATAACAAATAATAGAATGGTGTTCACATAATTTTAGGATTAAAAATTGATCAATTATCGTTGAAATGCATAATTTATCTATATCCGGACACTTTTAATACTATATTCAATGTTCCGTAAACGTTATTATTATATCATTCAGTTGCAATACCTTGGTTTCAGATATCATGGTTGGCAGAAACAACCTACAGTAAATACTCTTCAGCGAATGGTAGAACGAACAATTGCTTTTGTTCTCGAACATAAAGACTTTAAGGTTTTGGCTACAGGAAGAACAGATGCCAAAGTATCGGCTAATCAAACCTATATTGAACTATTTGTAGACCATCAACCTTTGGATATTGAAGTTTTTTATCCTTTATTGAATCAAAACCTTCCTCAAGATATTAGGGCTTTGGGTATTGAAGAAACTAATGAGCAGTTTAATATTATTCAATCCCCAAAGAATAAAGAATATTTGTATTTATTCTCCTTTGGAGAGAAATTTCATCCTTTTTGTGCTCCGTTTATGTACAATATTGCAGAAGAGCTCAATATAAATTTAATGCAAGAAGCGGCTGCGTTATTTGTAGGAAAACATAATTTTAGGTCGTATTGTCACAGGCCTACAAGAAATACGATTTTAGAAGGTGAGGTAACACATTGCGAAATTGAAAAAAATGAAGTGTATACTGCTAGTTTTTTCCCTAAAGAAAGTTATCTTTTACGAGTAAAAGGTGAAGGGTTTAAAAGAAACCAAATTCGCTTAATGATGGGAGCATTATTGGATTTAGGAAAAGGAAAAATAAATCTTGATTTCATTAGACAAACCCTGGATCCTGAATCAGAAGAAATTATATTAGAGCATATAGTTCCTGGTTCCGGATTAATATTAAACTCTGTTGAATTTAAAACATAAACTATGAAAGTTTTATCTACTAATATTGCAACACCACGTAGTATACTTTGGAAAGGAAGAGAAGAAAAAACGGGAATTTATAAACTTCCGGTAGAAGATCCAATATATTTAGAGAAAGAAGATGTTCGAAATGATCATGTTATCGATAGAAAATATCATGGTGGTGTTGATAAAGCTTGTTATTTATATTCGGTAGATCATTATCCCTATTGGAAAACAAAATATCCCGATTTAGAATGGAATTACGGAATGTTTGGTGAGAATGTTACGGTAGAAGGGTTTGACGAAAAAAATATAAAAATAGGATCTGTTTATCAACTTGGAAGCGCTACAATACAGATTTCACGCCCCAGGCAACCTTGTTACAAATTAGGTATTCGTTTTGGTAATCAAGCAGTGTTAAAACAAATGATAGATTCACTGCTTTCTGGAGTATATGTAAGAATAATCCACCCGGGATCTGTTGCTGTTGGTGATGAATTACAGCTAACAAAAGAAAATGATGACGGAATATCTATTGCCGAATTAAATACATTATTATTTCATTATGATGAAAACACACACTTAGAGCTTGCTAAAAAAGCACTTAGTGATACTTTGGTTTCTGATAGTGATAAAAAATATTTTAGAAAAAAAATAAAAGCGTACTAGCATATGCCAGATAAGACAAGATTGCATAGTCCTGATGAAAAAACTATAGTTACTATTGATAATGGTGAGTTAATAAGTTACCAGGTTGATGGTATAGAAGTAATGCACCAAAAAGGAGATTTAGGATGGGGAAATACAGAAATTGAAATGTTTCCTACGATTGGCTCGACTAAAGAAAATCAATTTTCGGTACAAACTCCAAGAGGAGAAGCAAAACTGGATCAGCACGGGATTTTAAGAGTTATGGACTATCTTCCTTTAGCAATTGAGAAAAGTAGTGCTTGTTTTCATAAAAAATACGTAGCGAATACCCAGTTGTCTAATCATAAATTTCCTAATAAATCTACACAACAATGGCTTAACTGGCCATACGATTTTGAGTTTATTAAAACTTTTGAATTATCGAATGAAGCTTTAAAAATTATTTTTGAGGTAAAATCAGAAAAAAATATGCCATTGATGTTAGGGTTTCATCCTGCATTTAAGATTTATAGCCCGAATATCATATTGAAAACTTCAGATCAACATATTTCTTTAGATACTATTTTAAAAGCTGGAGCCTCTGCTTTTTTATTAGAAGATTGTAAAGAAATATCTATCACCAACAATGGTAGTCTTGCTGTTAATGTAAAAACAAATGGTTTTAGACATATCATGCTATGGAGCGAAGTAACAAATATGGTTTGTATAGAACCCATTACTTTTTATCCTGCCAGCGTTCCTGCACATAAATTGCATACCGGGTTTGATTTTAGTTCTGGATATGAAAAATTTGAAATAACCATTTCAGCATCGGCCTCTTGAAAATTCGAAAAATTGAAAATATAATTATTGGAGAAGGTTCGGTTTATTTATAGATACATGAAAATCAGGTGCAGTTTCTTGATTAATTAATTTTACATCTTTAGATTAGACAACAATTTGCTATCTGTAGTATCATAGTATTATTCTACTGGCTTATATTTATTACCTTTTAAATCAACAAAATATGTTAGATCATTTTCTTCTATTGAATAATAAATAGTAGCATATTCTCTATCTGAATGAGAATATCCATATTTAAACTTGTTTAACTCTGCTTCACTGGTATAGGTAATTTTTTCTATTTTTTCTATTTGAGGTTTTACTACCCATTCCATTTTATAACAATCAAATATTGCAAATACTTCGTCTTTTCTCATTATCGATAATCCAAAAGTAGTAGTAGGACTTGGACTTGAAAGAATTTCATCTTTAAATTTTATTTTACCATTAAAATTTTTTAAACTCCATAGGTCATAATCGTTCTGAACAAAAAACCAAACATTTTTTTCGTCATTTGCATCTTTATTAAGCAGTATTTTTTTTTGAGTAAAATCAAACCCTTTAACACTTTTGCCTGAGGTTGTTATGATTCCATATTGTCCGTTTGTTTTAAGTATTGCAATTGCATAGTATTTGTTACCTTTTTTAAATGGTTTTACTTCTTTATATATATCTGAATATTCGGATAAGGAACCTTCTTCATCAACTTTAAACCCTTTATAGTCTTTGTTGTGTGAAGAAATAATTTTTGCACGACATATCTTTGCGAAAGGAATGTCAACAATTTCTTGATATTCAAAAAAGCTAATATCTCCATGTCTATTTATATCAAAACCTACTTCTCTTTTGTAATGTCCTGTCATGTTGGGATGAAAAAACTCTAAATTTCCATATTTAGCAGGTATTACAATATTATTGGTTTTACGATCAATATATCCCCAATAATCTTTAATTCTAAAAGGAATTAAATCTGTTAATTCATAAGATTTAAAATTAGAAAAATCCTTTATGACTTCATTCTTCTTTTCTTCAAACTTTTCTTTTTTTAAATTTTTTATTTCCTTGGTAATATGAAACTCTAAATTTCTTACCATTTGCATTTTGGCAGCATCCAGTTGTTCCGATATCATTAATGTTTTTTCTGTAATTGCTTTCCCGGCTTCAGAACTGTAAAAAGTTATATAGTTGTCTATATCAGATTCTGTATAGGTTTTAGAATATATTGGTATAATGATTGACTTAAATTTAGTGAGAAGTTTTTTCGTAATTTTTTTTTTAACCAATTCTTCATTATTGTCAAAAACTTCATAATAATATTGTGCTTCTTGTTCAATTATTTTAGTTATTGTTTTTTCCATTTGGCCAATAGTTCCGTTTAATTTCAAAAACTTTTCTATTTTTTCATTAATATTTTGAGCATTAACTTGAAGTGCGAAAAATGTAAATAATAATAGTAATATTTTCTGTATCATAAGGTTTATTAGTGTACGTGATAAAATTTTGAATTAAAAATCGTTTTATTCATCTGGTTTTTCTATTATAGAAAGGACATTGTTATTTTTTTAATCCTTTTGAAAATTTAAAAGTTTCGTAAGGTATTGATTGTATACACTATGGCAAATTTAGATGTATAGGTTTACATATTTATACCAGAAAACAGTGATTTATAGTATACAGAAGAATATAATAAATTGTTGTTACTAACTAATCTATTTAGGAATCATAGGATAGAATGTTTTGAAATTAATTTAGAAACTTTTTCTTTTATACAATAGAGTTTGTGTATCTAAGGTATCTATAACTGTTAATGCTATTTTAATAGTATTATAATCAAGTGCTTGTTCAAAATGTTCAAAATATGGTTTTAAGGTTTCTGGATTATCTAATTCTTTTTTAGCATTTTTTACGGCATTAATATCTTCTTTATTTACAAATTGTTTTAAATCAATACTCTCACCATTTTCATAGAGCTTCATTATATGCGAGAAGATAGTAGATTGTGCCAATTGACGTTGCAGTGCTATTTCTTCTATAGAAAGTCCTTGCTGGTACAAGCTTAAAGTTTCTAAATGCGTATTTCCTTTTTTAGTGCTTTTCTTTTTTTTCTTTTTTGTTTTTTTGCAGAAAAGTCAATAATAGCTTTAATAAATTGATATCCGTAGTTTTGCATCTTTTGTCGTCCAACCCCATTAATCTGCATAAATTTTTCATCACTCATTGGACGAAATTTCTCCATTTCTTTAAGAGTTGCATCACTAAAAATCTGATAAGCAGGAATACCAGCTTCTTTTGCTAATTCTAATTGCAGTTGACGTAATTTCTCAAATAGATTAGGCGCTACTCCTTTATCCACTTGCTTTACAGCAGCAACTTGTTTTGCTTTTTCAAACTCCTGTAAATGAGCAAGACTCACTTTTTCTCCTTCAAATAGTACCTTTTGAGAAAGCGAAGTAAGTTTTAGTTTATTGTTTTGATGAAAAGCAATCTCCAAATATCCTTGATTGATTAATTGTATAATGTATTGTTGCCAATTTCTCCATACCATATCACTACCAATACCATATGTTTTTACGTTTTGATATTCTTTTATCATATACAGCAGCATTTTGTGCCCCTCGTAATATATCAATCACAGTGCCAATAGGTTCTTGTTCTTTGATTTGGTTTACTTGTAGATAATGCTTTTTGAGCACTAATAGTCCCATCTATAAAAGTTGGAGGATTCTTACATACATCACAATTCCCACAATCTTCTTCGATTAATTCTCCGAAGTAGCTAAGTAAAATTTTACGTCGACAACTCAGAGAATCAGCACATTGTTTCATGCGATCCAGTTTAGCTAATTGTACTTCTTGATTACCAGACATGTTAGCAAACTTTTATAATCATACTACATCTGCATAGCTATGAAAGAGTAGAGTAGAAGATGGTGTAAACTATCCCGACAGGCACGTCTAATTTCTTGATAATACCCTTCAATATTTTTTTACACAGTAAAACACAATTAATTCATAAAATTTTAGTTACTATAAGGTTGATTCTTAAAAAATTAAGTTTTTATTAACGCCCCAAAATTTTATAATAGAGATCGCTCTATATTGTTAATATTTTAGTTTAACTATTTCAAGAGTCTTAATTATGGTGCATTACAGTGTTTCTATTTTTGTAATGATTATATAATAGACTATAAAAAATAATAACACAAACTCAGTACTTTTGAAAAGGGGCTTTTACATATTAATTTTGGTCTATACTATTTTTCTATCCTGTAGTAGTGATGATAAACTTTTAGAAGATAAATATGTTCGTGGTGTTAGGCTAACGAATAATTATGCAGAAAAAACAAATGATGATACCTTTTTAAGATATATACTTAATGATGATTATATAATTACAGGGGTACATAAAGTTAAAATAAAACCAAGTGTCTCAAAAAAAGAAGATTCTATAACGGTAAAGAAAGAAAAATCTCCTGGAAAAAAGCCAAAGGAAAAAAATAAAAAAATAAAGAAGAGCGTAAAGAAAGAAACAGAAAGTGATTCTATCGAAATTAAATATAGAAGGTATTATTTTATTGGGTTACCACAAGAAGTCACGAGCCAAATAGTAACGCTACCCAAAAGAGAAGGTTTTGACAGGTTGATACAACAACAGGAAGCAACATTAGAAATATTAGAAGAAAAGTTAATAAGCAGAGAAGATATTGGTGGTAAAGTATATAAAGATATAGCGATAGACTACCTTGTGCAAATTGATAATCATTTAAAATTTGTAGAATTTTATAATGAAAGATTGTACGATGCATATTTAAAATTGGTAATAGAAGCAAGACAACTTGATCGTTCGATAGAAGAAGAATATAATACTGTATATGGGAGAATCAATAGCAGTACCGTTAAAGATTCTGTAGATGTAGAAAAACTAGCAATTTTAGAAAAAAAATATACATCTCATAAAGCACTATTAAAAACACTCTTGGATTGGAACTTAAAACTAGAAGATTTTCAAAACTCTACTGATGACTTTAAGATATTAAAAGATCGTAACATTGCAGAGACATTCGAGATGTACAAAAATAAAACTTCGCAAAAAGAAGTAATTCATTATTTAGAGATACGATTAGCAGATTTATTTCATAATACTATGCGATCTCCAGAATAACATTAAGATTTTGAGTTTTCTTCTTCCAAAATTGTTAGTACTAATTTAATAGTATTGTAGGCTATAGCTCCTTCAAAATGTTCAAAATATGGCTTTAAGGTTTCTGGATTATCTAATTCTTTTTTAGCATTTTTTACGGCATTAATATCTTCTTTATTTACAAATTGTTTTAAATCAATACTCTCACCATTTTCATAGAGCTTCATTATATGCGAGAAGATAGTAGATTGTGCCAATTGACGTTGCAGTGCTATTTCTTCTATAGAAAGTCCTTGCTGGTACAAGCTTAAAGTTTCTAAATGCGTATTTCCTTTTTTAGTGCTTTTCTTTTTTTTCTTTTTTGTTTTTTCGGCAGAAAAATCAATAATAGCTTTAATAAATTGGTATCCGTAGTTTTGCATCTTTTGTCGTCCAACCCCATTAATCTGCATAAATTCTTCATCACTCATTGGGCGAAATTTCTCCATTTCTTTAAGAGTTGCATCACTAAAAATCTGGTAGGCAGGAATACCAGCTTCTTTTGCTAATTCTAACCGTAGTTGGCGTAATTTCTCAAATAGGTTAGGTGCGGCTCCCTGATCTACCTGCTTTACAATAGCCGCTTGTTTTGCTTTTTCAAACTCTTTTAAATGTGCCAGACTTACTTTTTCTCCTTCAAATAGTACTTTTTTAGAAAGCGAAGTAAGTTTTAATTTGTTGTTTTGATGAAAAGCAATTTCCAGATATCCTTGATTGATTAATTGTATAATATATTGTTGCCAATCTCTCCACGCTAAATCCTTACCAATACCATATGTTTTTAAATTTTGATATTCTTTATCATATACAGCCGTATTTTGCGCCCCTCGTAATATATCAATCACAGTACCGATAGGTTCTTGTTCTTTGATTCGGGTTACTGTAGATAATGCCTTTTGGGAAATAATAGTTCCATCTATAAAAGTTGGAGGATTCTTACATACATCACAATTACCGCAATTTTCTTCGATTAATTCTCCGAAATAACTAAGTAAAATTTTACGCCGGCAACTTAGCGAATCGGCATATTGTTTCATGCGATCCAGTTTAGCTAATTGTACTTCTTGATTACCAGACATGTTAGCAAATTTTTGCAATTGTACTACATCTGCATAGCTATGAAAGAGTAGAGTAGAAGAAGGTAAACTATCTCGACCGGCACGTCCGATTTCCTGATAATACCCTTCGATATTTTTTGGTAAATTATAATGAATCACCCAGCGTACATTAGATTTGTCTATACCCATACCAAAAGCGATGGTAGCACAAACAATTTGAACTGTATCATTAATAAAACCTTCCTGTACATGAGATCGCTTTTGATGATCTACCCCTGCATGATATGCTTCTGCACTAAATCCCTGGTTTTGCAGTTTTTCTGATAGCATTTCAGTAGTTTTTCTACTTAAGCAGTAGATAATTCCACTATCATTAGGTTTATCTTTTAGAAAGTCAATGATTTGCTCAATTCTTTTGTTTCCTGGTCGTACTTCGAGGCTAAGATTTTTACGATCAAAAGAAGCAAGATGTTGTTTGGCATTCGAAATGTTTAACTGGTCACAAATATCTTGACGTGTCGCTTTATCTGCTGTAGCAGTTAGTGCAATAATCGGAGTTTTAGGAAATCTGTTTTTAAGATACCCCAGTTGTGTATATGCAGGTCTAAAATCATGACCCCAGGCAGAAATACAATGCGCTTCATCTATTGCAATTAAGCTAATTTCTATTTGTGAGAATATTACATCTAAAAAAGATAAACTCTCTGGAGCGATATATAATAACTTGATTTCTTTATCCGATAATTGTTGATAAATTTCCTGCTGCTCGGTTTCAGTTTGGCTACTATTGATAAAAGCTGCTTTAATACCGTTTGCCAATAAGCCATCTACCTGATCTTTCATTAAAGCAATTAAAGGAGAAATAACCAAAGTCACCCCAGGTAATAATAGCGCTGGTAGCTGGTAACATATAGATTTACCACCTCCTGTTGGCATAATAACAAGGTTATCATCTCCGGCAAAAACAGAGGTAATGACATCTAGTTGTAATGGACGAAAGCTATCATACCCAAAATATTCTTTTAAGGTATGTGAAATGAGTTGTTGATCTGGCATAACTACAAAGAAAAGAAAATAGCATGTGAAAATGAATTTGTTTTATTTGTAATTCTTGTGTTGGTTGCAATTATTTAATTATAAATAAAATAAAACTTTTATTTGTTCCAGAAACCCCAAATAGGCTTTTTAGTATATAGATGACGGGATTCTTGTAAGTAAGTATTCATTATCCGAGGTTTGCGGTTTAATATTTTTTCGACTGTATCAGTTGTGGGTTCGGTAACATTAATTGCTAATTCGTCAAGCTCTACGATGTGGCGTGCTAACCATTTAGGTAATTTTGCTCGTGTTGTTAAGGTATGATAGAATTCTTCTGAACTGATATTTATATATTCAATTTTGCTGTTAGTTACAAACGATAACCGTTCTGCCATATCATAGTTTGTAATAGCTTCGGGGCCAGAAAGAATAACTGATTTTTTATGTAGAGGTCGATTTGATATTAAATAATGTACAGCAATTTCTGCAATATCGCGACAATCAATATAATTTCTTGAAGCATTACCCATGGCACCAAAAATTTTACCAAATCGTTTGATAGTAAAAGTATTTCGTTCCCAATTTTGCATAAATGAATGTGGTCTTAAACAACAGTAATCTATTGAGCTTTTGGCAAGCCTTTCTTCAATTTCACGATGCCAGTTACTAACTTCGACCTTTATATCAGAAGGAATTACTGGTGCTGATAATTTAACAATTCGGGTAATGCCAGTTTCTATAGCCATATTGATTATATTGACTTCGTTTTCAACCTGATCGGGAGAAGTTCCTGTCAGTAAAAAAAGAATATCTGCTTTTTTACAGGCGTGTTTAAGTTGTGATTTTGATTTTAAATCGGCACTAATGTAGCTCACATTTGTACATTGTTTATTTAGTTTGATGGGATATTCCCGATCAGGATTTCGTAGTACTCCTCGAACAATATAGCCCTGATTGTTTAATTGACGCATTACTTCTGATCCTACAGCTCCTGTACATCCAAAAACAACAATGGTTGGTTTTATTGTATTCATGATTATTTTTTGATTTTAAATATTGGTTGTCGCCAAGTTGTGATAGTAGTTCCAAGGGTAGTTGAAAAAAGAATATTAAATGTTTCAGGTTTTAGATAAGTTAATTCTATTGTAGTTAAAGCCAAGCATACCATAATGATGACTAGCAATATGGTTCTTATAAATTTATTTGTAGGGAAAAATTGAAGTTTTTCCATATACCACAATAGTATATAACTCAGTATAGAAGAAATAAGGGAAGGAAAAGCGATTGTTGTATAACTTGCTTGCATTACTTCAGAATTATTCATAAACCATCCCGAGATCCAGGACATAGCTGCTGGAAATATATATGATGGAATACTGGCTAAGAGAAATGCTTTGGTATTAAAATTAGTTGACTTATGAAGGTTATCTTTCATTATAATATGCATAAGTAGTTCTTTGTAGATTAGAGCTTTGAATTAGCGAAAAGGATTAAATTTGATTCCGATAGCAATAGAAGATTTTGACTTTGGATTAAAATCATAAACAGTATTCTCATTAGGATCTTGTAAATCATAATTATCATACACAGAGTACAATGCTCGTACCATTATCCCTAAATTATTGGTCATCCAGTAATTATATTCTAAACCAGCAGAAACGGATGTATATATTGCCCGATCAATTTCAGTATTTCTTAGATGAATAGGAGTGTTTAGGTTGGCAGAGAAATCATTTAGATCTCCCAGAAGTTTTATAGAATGTCTATCATTAAGATTGTACTTTATATATGTATTTGGAACTCCTAAAACAAAAGATAGTTTATCATTTACTTTTGCCATAAGATTTATGGTAGGGTTAATTCTCGTTTTACCTGCCATTGTAAGATATCCGGCTCCAAAAGTTAATTTGTAATACCCTGTAGCATTCTTTTTTCCGAATTTTTTTTCGATAAAAACAATACCGTTAATATTAAAATCATCTGCTTCCATATTTCCTTCTAAATTTGATATTATATGGGGCATTGCCAACACATTAAAAGACCAGTTTTTTGAGATTTTATAATTTAATAATAGGCTATAATTTATATTATAAAACTGTTCTATGTTTTTTGAAAATACAGGTACACTCGATTGATATTTATAATGGTGGTAATCGGCTCCAATAGTGTTATATATTGTTAGCCTATTCATTTTGATAGGAGGGAGGCCTAATTTCATGTTGGCCTTTTGATATTCGAATAGGTCATCTTCTATAATCGAAGGAGTGTAATATAGATAAAAAATATCTCTATCTTCATCTAAAACAAATACCTCTCCATTTACCTGACCATTCATTTTGAATATTAACAGTAGCGATAGTATCAATATTTTTTTAATCATTATTTTGGGTTTACAATTTATACAAAGGTCGACTGTATATACACTCTTAAAATTGCCAAATGACAATAAATGATTTTAATACTTATGATGAAATGGTATAAATAAAAAAGCATAGAAAAGGAAGAACCTTACTATGCTTTATAAATGGGTAACATGTTATTGGTCTAAACTATTTGATATTTATTTCTAATACTTTTTTTGAACTAAAAAAATCAAATCTAGCATCGCTAAACGAAGGGATAGACCTTGAGTTTGGATTATTAGATACGCCTGTTTTTTCTTTAGGAATTCCAATAAAATTAGTGTCTAATTTTTCGTTAGAATTTTCATCATGATATATTGCAATAGCATATGTACCGTGTTGTAAATTGTTTATGATTAAGTCATTTTCTCCTTTTTGTACTTTAAATCGCAGTTTTTTAAATGCAAATTCTTCTGAGGTAGGGAAACCCTTATTTGTTTTGTATATATCCACCTGGATATACCCTTTGTAATTTTTAATCCCTTTAACTTTTACCAGAATTTGACCAGTACTATTAATACTTAGAATTCCTAGAAATAGGCTTACAGCGAAAAATAAACTCTTTGTAATCATACATTGTATATTTTTAAATTTATTACAAAGCTATCTGTTATCAAAGTACAAGAAATTACCAAATGACAATAATGTGTCTACAAAGTATAACAGATATGAGTTTATCTACAGATTTCTTTTCTAATTCTACTAAGGGAAGAAGGAGTAACACCCAAAAACAAAGATAAATCTTTAAGAGGGACTCTATTAATAAGGTCTGATCTTTTTAGGAGATCTAGATATCGTTCTTTGGCAGTGAGGGATTGAAAATTATGAATACCATAGAGTACACTGGCAAAAGAATCCTCCCAAACGAGTCTTCCGAATTTTTGCCAAACAGGAAAACGCTCGTAGAGATCTTCCATCTTTTGATATGTAATTGTATATATAATAGTATCTTCTATAGCTCGAATATATGAATCAGATCGTGCCTTGGATTTTATTTTTGAAATATCGGTAATAAGTTCATTTTCAAAAGCAAAATATCTTGTTGATTGCACATCATTTTTTATATCATATATGATGAGGCCTCCAGAATCTACAAAATAGTAATCTGTTACCAATTGTTCTTTTTTTAAAACAAATTGTCCTTTTGATATATGCCTCTGTTTGAAAAAGGAGAGTATTATTTCTAATTCTTTTTCTGTAATGCATACATAACTCTTAATATAATTGGTTAGTTTTTCCATCAATGCTCGTCGCCTTTATAAATCCACATAGGTTCGGTTTCACCGGCTCTAACGAATCCTACTTTTTGATAAAAATCAATTGCTTTACCATCTGCTGTTAACATTTGCATATGAAAATGGCCATATTTTTCCTGCATTTTATCTACTATCATTTTTCCAATACCTTTTCCCTGATAATCAGGATGGATAAGTAAATGAGGATAATACACAACCAAATATCCATCAGAAATTGCATTACCCAGTCCAACCAGATGATCTCCGCTCCAGGCAGAAACTAATGAATGAGAATTCAATAAGGCATTATGTAATTCTATAGGTCTATCTGCAGAACTCCATTTATTAGCTTTATATAAATCGATGATTTGTCTTAACTCAATATTTTTTGTTTCAGAGATTTTTATTTCCATCTAATTTTATTTGTACTAGTATTCTACAGTGTTATTTGTTTATTTTTTCTACGATAAGTATAGTATGAATTTCTTCAACATCATCTGCTTTTTTATATTTTTTTTGAAATGATTCTTTGATCTCTAAAGATGCTGTTATTAGATCTTTTTTAATAGTTGTTAAATCATGATAATAAAAATATACTCTATCTCCACTACTTCCTGATAGATATCCTGAGTCACTTGGGTTTCCGGCAATAAAACTTATATAAAATATTCCTGAGTCATTAAGTAATTTATTGCAATCCATTATCATTTTCGTACAATCTGATTGTGATAAGTAGGGGATACAAAAACCGCAAATAATAGCATCAAATTTATTAGGGATAGTATGTATTTCCCGACTATCCATCACCAGTACTTCTGCGGTTGGATTGTTTTTTCTAGCCAGTTTAATCATATTCTCCGAATTATCTATGGCTGTTATTCTAAAATTAGGATTTTTAGTTAGAAGATACTGGGTAATATTCCCCGGGCCACAACCAATTTCGAGAATATTAGGATTAATTTTAGGAATTAATTCGCAGAATATGTCATAGGTATCATTGTACAAATCCAGATTCATGAATTTATCTTCATAAACCTGAGCTATTTTATCCCAAGTTTTAAATGTTTCCTGGTATCTATCCATTTTTTCTTTTTAGAAGTACATGAAGAATACTTTCATTTCAAATCTCGATTATGGTAGATTCTCCAGAACTAAAATCGTTACAAGTCCATTGCCAAAATTCGTTTAATTTTATTTTTCCCTCTTCCATATATTCAATGTATGATTTACATTTTCCGGTCATTAATTCATGCTCTTTGTTTATGTGTTGATATACAAATTCTAAGTGATCATTAACCCATTTTCCTACCAAATGCCCTTTTATAATTTGCCCGCCGTCATAATTAGCCCAAATGATGTTTTCATTTTGGTTATATCTAAAAATAGTTTCATCTGATACTTCTCCATTATTGGTATTAGATTGTGTCTTGAATTTTTTATTGTTTAAATCAATCTTCATTTTTTTACTTTATTGTGTTCATGAGTAGCGATATATTTGATGCAAAGTATTACTTACTCTATTTTTACATTTTAAAATTCGTCGATTAGAAGGGGCAACTTTAGAAGAAATGTATTGAAAATAGATTTTTGAAATAAAAAAACTATTCACGATGAAGATTACTTACTTTTCTATTAATCGATATCTTTTTCTGTCAAATTCATCTTTCATTTCATTTTGATCATATACTTTCAAAAGTTCAATAAAGCCATCTTTACACAATCGATCTAAATCATTTTGAGAAATATCGTTTGCAGTAAAATACATTGATTCTCCATTTACTTCAATAAACCATGGCATCCACAACACGCCCCACATTTCCCAAAAATATTCAAATTCACTACTATTATTATCAGAACACCTCTCTTTTAATTCACTCAAGAACAATTCTAAACGATCATCCATAAATAATTTGAATTTTTGAAATTATAAATATCAATAGTATCCATTCTTAATATTGTATCCTAAGGGTAATCTAAGATAATAAAGAGAAGTATATGTAGTATGTCAAAATTCTAATTTTTTGAACCGTATTTCTTATTTATAAAAACTAAAGAAATTGGGGATGATATGCATCTAAACTAGAAAAAACTTACATAAAAGAAATTATAAAGTATATGATAAGAAAAAACAGGTATTACTCAAATAAATCAGAACTTAGGTACCTATCTCCACGATCACAGATAATAGCAACAAGCACACCACTTTTTAGTGTTTTTGCTAATTTTATAGCAGCAGTAACAGCTCCACCACTACTCATGCCAGAGAAAACGCCTTCTTCTTTTGCTAATCGTTTTGCCATATCAGTGGCTTCTTTCTGGCTTACTTCGATAACCTGGTCTACTTTATTTGGATTAAAGATTTTAGGAAGATATTCTTTTGGCCATTTACGTATTCCGGGAATTCTGGATTCGTCGGTAGGTTGTACTCCAACAATTTGTATATCTTTTGATTGTTCTTTGAGATAAGTCGATGTTCCCATAATCGTTCCTGTAGTTCCCATAGAGGATACGAAATGTGTAATTTTACCTTGTGTATCTTTCCAGATTTCTGGTCCGGTAGTTTTATAATGAGCACGCCAATTATCATCGTTAGCAAATTGATTTAGCATAACATACCCTTCTTTATTAACTTTATCTTCGGCATAGTCTCTAGAACCTTCTATTCCTATATCTGATGAGGTAAGTGTTACTTTTGCACCAAAAGCACGCATAGTCTGTACTCGTTCTTTGGTAGAATTTTCGGGCATTACTAATTCAATATCCAGTTTAAAAATTCCTGCAATCATCGCCAAAGCAATTCCTGTGTTACCACTTGTTGCTTCGATAAGCTTAGTATTTTGATTAATATCACCACGATCCAGTGCAGATTTAATCATATTATAAGCGGCACGATCTTTAACGCTTCCTCCTGGATTATGCCCTTCTAGTTTTAGATATAATGTAATATTGGGATTGTCTATTAGGGAAGTAGCCTTTACCAAAGGGGTATTTCCTATAAGGTCTAAAATACGATGTGACATTAGATAACTTTTTTGATCTTAATTTCTGCTGTATTTGAAATAATTGAATTTTCGGGAACCGAAGAGGTAATCCATGCATTACCACCAATGGTACTATTGGCTCCAATAACAGTACTTCCGCCTAGTATTGTTGCATTAGCATAGATGGTTACATTGTTTTCTACAGTTGGGTGACGTTTTACATTACGAAGTTTTCTGTCTACATATAATCCGCCAAGAGTTACGCCTTGATATATCTTAACATTGTCTTTTATGATTACCGTTTCTCCGATAACAATACCAGTTGCATGATCAATAAAAAACGATTCTCCGATTTCTGCTCCCGGGTTAATGTCGGTACCTGTTAATCGATGCGAATATTCTGTCATTAATCGAGGGACAAGGGGTAAACCAAATTTAAGAAGCTCGTGACTTAACCTATAGATTGCTATAGCATAAAACCCAGGGTAGGCCATATATATTTCTTCTATAGAATTTGCTGCCGGATCACTTTTCATAAAGGCCTGAGCATCCAGATTTAGTTTTTCTAGTATGCCAGGTAACTTCTCTAGATAGGATTGCCAAAGTTTACTACATGGTTTATCGGTTTCCCAACACGCAAGATCAACAAGCGTTTCGAAAGTTTTTTCAAGACGATCTATATTCTTAGCTACTTCTGTATCTGTATCGAATAATGTATAGAAAAGTAATTTCGTAAAATATTCGGTTTTTTCCTTTAGCTCAAGTTTAAGATTTGGATTCTTTTTCAGCTCTTTTATCTCATCGATAATTTGATCTCTTTCTTTAGTCATTGTAGTTTATTTGAAAACTCTAGTAAATATATAGAATAAAAGGTATAAAAGTCTTTTTAAACCATAAATACTTACATTTTTAAAATAATAATAACATTAGGAGGGAATAATTGCTTGTATTCTGTAATTTTTAGTTAAACTTTCATCAGGATAGGGTATGTGGATAATGAATCATTATTGATCGGTTTATGATTTAAATCATATTTGAGAGCATCGTGTTTATCTATTTTTACATCAATAAAAGATAAAAAGATCTTTTTATAATAAATTAAACTAATTATCACTATGTTATCTAAAAAACAAGCGCGAAATTTCTTTCTGGGAGGAACATTGGTCACTTTTTTGGCATTTATTGGGTTAACGATCTATTCTTTTAGTGAAGAACAAGATCAATCTAACTATACCAATATAACAGAACAAGTGGTGCGTGGAAAACACTTATGGGAAACCAACAATTGTATGGGATGTCATACTCTTCTGGGAGAGGGAGGATATTATGCTCCAGAACTAACCAAGGTTCTCGATAGAAGAGGAGAAGGGTATGTAAAAGCAGTATTAATGACTCCTGTCCCCTGGGCACCAAATGGCAGAAAGATGGTAGCTTATGGTTTCTCTGAAGAAGAAGCAAAAGATCTGATCGCCTTTTTTGATTGGATTGATGATATTGATCTAAATGGTTTTGATAGAGTTGTGTCTCCATTAGCAAAAGATGAAAACTAAATAACTTAAAAATATAAATAGATGAAATACAAATCTCAAAAAGTAGCATACTGGTTCTTTGCCTTATCCATGTTACTATTGGTCTTACAAATTACCTATGGATTTATTATGGGCTTTGCCCGTATTGGTATGGATGGGTTACATGATTTTATTCCCTTTAATACAGCTAGAGCCGTACATACAAATTTATTAGTAGTCTGGTTGTTATCTGGCTTTATGGGGGCTGCATATTATATTATTCCCGAAGAAGCTCAACGTGAACTTGTAAATGTAAAATTGGCTTATGTACAATTAATTTCACTTGCGTTGGTTGGTGTTACCGCTATCGTTGGATACCACTTTAATTGGTGGGAGGGACGTAAGTTTTTAGAAATACCAAGACAATTAGATTTTTTGGTTGTTATTAATGTACTACTCTTTTTAGGATTGATACTCGTGACTCTCTTTAAAGGAAAACGCAGAACTACTACATCATTAGTACTATCTATGGGACTATTGTTTGCTGCTTTATTGTATCTGCCTGGGATGCTACCATTCGATAGCCAGGTGACTGATTCATTTTTTCGTTGGTGGGTTGTACATTTATGGGTAGAAGGAGTATGGGAGCTTATTATGGGAGGTATACTTTCTTTCTTGTTAATTAAGCTTACCGGAGTTGATAGAGAGGTTATAGAGAAATGGTTGTATGTTATTGTGGGGTTAACTTTTTTATCAGGAGTATTAGGTACTGGTCATCATTATTATTATATAGGAGTTAATAAAATATGGTTAATTGTAGGAGGTATATTTTCTGCTCTAGAGCCTCTGGCTTTTTTAGCAATGGCCCTTTTTGCAGTAAATATGTATCGAAAAGGAGAGAAAAAACATCCTAATACCATAGCATTATTCTGGACTATAGGGTCGGCAATTGTGTCCTTTGTAGGAGCAGGACTATTAGGTTTCGCTCACACATTACCTCAGACCAATTTATATACGCATGGTACTCTGGTTACTGCCATGCATGGCCACCTTGCTTTTTGGGGAGCATATGCAATGATTGTACTTGCAATTATTAGTTATTCTTTACCAAATCTAACAGGGAGAAAATTGTACAATAGTGTAAGAGGAAGAACTTCATTCTGGACATCAAATATTGGTATGATAGGTATGACCGTTGCTTTTGGTGTCGCTGGTGTTGCTCAGGTATATTTAGAACGTAAGTTTAAAATGGAATTTATGGCTGTACAAAAAGAAATTAGCATTCACTTCGTTGTATTGATTCTCTGTGCATCATTATTCACTATCGGAATCATATTATATATAATTGATTTTATAAAACATGGTCGCCCTAATGACGAAGCTATGGAAGTTCGAGAAGTCTAATTGATATAAAATATAGTTTTCTTTTTTCAAGATAAGGTCTAAAAAGACATGTTGCGTTTATGTATCTACCTTTCCCCCATATATTGTAGATGTACGATTGATGTTACAGTGATAAAGTGATTTACAAGACTTCATTTATTACTACTCATAACTTTTTAGGCCTTTTTCAATTTAAAAATAATAACATTATGGACCATATTGCTCCCAACGGAAACAAAACAGCACTATCCAAAATGACTACTGAAGTACCACTTAGTCCCCCTTTTTATAAACCCATTGCCAAAGAGATAGAAGTTTTTGAACATTCTTATAAAAGCAAAATCCCATTTTTATTAAAAGGGCCTACAGGTACCGGTAAATCTAGATTTATCGAGTATATGACATATCAATTGGGTAAGCCCCTAATTACAGTTAGTTGCCATGAAGAAACCTCTTCTACCGATTTAATCGGAAGGTATATTATCAAAGGAGCCGAGACCATCTGGCTGGATGGCCCACTAACCACAGCAGTTAAAAAAGGAGCAATTCTTTATTTGGACGAAATTGCAGAAGCAAGACCAGATGTAATTGTTGCCATTCATTCACTTACAGATCATAGAAGAGAGTTGTTCGTTGATAAGTTAGGAGAAACCATAAAAGCACATCCCGATTTTATGTTAGTCGCTTCTTTTAACCCCGGGTATCAAAGAGGGTTTAAAGAATTAAAACCTTCAACCAGGCAACGTTTTGTAGCTGTATCTTTTGATTACCCAGAGGCCAAAATTGAAACCGATATTTTGATAAATGAAACAGATGTTCTTCCGGCAGAAGCCAAGAAATTGGTAAACATTGCAAACAAAATAAGAAACTTAACCGAGTTAGGTCTAACCGAAACTGTTTCGACACGATTGCTGGTTGATGCAGCAAAATTAATTCATTCTGGATTACCAAAACGTCTTGCAGTACATGTAGCTATTGTAGAACCTCTCACAGATGATCTAGAGGTGATAAGTGCTTTAAAAGATCTGTGTGATTTGATGATATAATTTAAAATGCAGAATATTTGGTAATGAGTGTTTAGCTACTCTAAACCAAAATGTAACATATCAATACTAAAATCATGTTTGAGTTTGAACCAGATGAATACATCTTTACCAAATTTGCCCATTATTTCAAGCGTCGCAGAAAGAAAAAAGAAGCAAATTTAACTTACGCAGTAAAGTTAAACGATATAAAACCTCGTTTGACCATTTTTGCAAGAGCTATTACAGGTAAGCCTATAGAAATTTATGAAGCAGAAAGAGAAGGTGGTTATAAAAATAATAACTTCTTTCTACCTTCAAAATATGCTGAATTTTTAACAATCGAAGAAAATATTTCTTTTTATCTATTTAGAGTATTATACCTGGCTACTCAAAAAAACCTGGATTTGAATTGGAATGATACTTTAGAACATTCAGTAGAAGAATCCCGAATACTAGCCTCGGATACTTCATCAAAAGTGTTAAAACATTTATTTGAAGAATTCCCGATCACCGAGAATTATTTCCAAAAATTCGTAGCGTATTATGCTGGGAAAACTAAAAAAAACATACAAATAGATTATTCATTTATTTATGGAAAGTGGATGCGCAATATTCCTGAAGAAATGCTTAATGAAACTTTGAATAATTTTACTGAAAAAATAAAAACTGCCAACCCAGAGCAGCCAAAAACAACTTTGAAAGCCAATGCTGTAGAAGAAATAATTTCGATTCAAGTAGATGAAAAGCAAGTAGAAGATGCTGTTTTGCAACATCAGTTTGAAAAGGTGGAAACGGCAGATGAATTTGGAGGAAATTTCAAAGACATGGATGGAGATGATGAGCTGGATGATCATGCTAATGCTTTAGAAGATTTAAATATGAAGTACACTGTGCGAGTTGATGACACAGCACATTCTGTTTATCAGGCAGATTTCATTGAAAATACAACTATAGCAGAAAGTGCCGAAAGAAATGAAAAAGGGTATTTTATCCCTTATGATGAATGGAATTATGCAAAGCGTACTTATAAAGACAATTTTTGTAAAGTATATCCCAAAACCATCCTAAAAACTGATGTTGGATATTATAAAAAAACAATATCGAAAAATGGATCTACACTGCTTGGACTAAGAAAAATGTTGACAACAGTTAATAATAAATATCAACAACAACGCAGACAGACACAAGGAGAGGAGTTTGATTTAGATGCTATAACCGATTTGTTTGTCGATGTACATTCTGGTATAACCCCATCAGAGAAAATATATTTATCAAAACAAAAAAAAGAAAAAGATCTATCTATTTTACTGTTGTTAGACATTAGCTTATCTAGCGATGGTTATGCTGCAGGTAATCGAGTTATCGATGTAGAAAAACAAGTTTCCATTCTTTTTGGTGAAATATTAGATGAATTTAATATTGATTTCTCGATCAATTGTTTCTATTCTAAAACCAGAAATCATTCTAGTTACATAACGATTAAAGGTTTTGATGATCACTGGAGTAAAGCAAAATTTAAAATAGGAGCCGTAGAACCTGGAGGATATACTCGTATTGGACCCGCACTTCGACATTCGGGGGCATTGTTGGATAAAAGAAATACTAAGAATAAATGGATTATTCTTATTTCTGATGGAAAACCAAATGATTATGATAGATATGAAGGAAAATATGGTATCAATGATATAAAACAAGCCTTACGAGAACTCAATGAACGTCAAATAAATTCGTATGCCTTGGCAATTGAAGCACAGGCAAAATATTATTTACCACAAATGTTTGGGCAAAACCATTATCAAATTTTAACAACACCAGTAGAGCTATTACAATCATTAGTAAAACTCTACGAGAAAATTAAACACCAAAATTAAATGAATTCTTTTTTGCCAGAAGTAGAAAAATTACCAGAGGGACACCCGGTAAAAGTGTATTATCAGGAAAGTGAACTCATCCAGGAATTACTATCAGAATTATATGAAGCAGACGCGATAGTAGACTTTCAACAGTACTTCAATATATTTAATCAGTTAACAACTATAGAAAAACGATTTGCTCGAAAAGAGAACCAGCTATTTCCATATTTAGAGAAACATGGTTGGAACGGTCCCAGCCGGGGAATGTGGTCTTTTCATGACAATTTAAGAGACCAGATTAGGCTGCTAAATACACATAATGCAGAGAGAAATACTACTAAAATCATAGAAAACCTTCCGTATTTGATAGAAGGAATAAAGCGCCTTCTCACTATTGAAGATATGAGATTGTTTCCTATTGCTATGCAAATACTTAGTGAAGAAGACTGGAAAGAATTTTATGAAGGAGACGAAGAAATGGGATGGATGTTATCCCAGAAACCTAAACCATATCCCGCAATAGAAACAGCATATATTCACCCAAGCGAAGATTTTACCGAACGTGATTTACCATTTTCTTTAGAAGATACCTTTCATTATGATGAAGGCTACATGACCCCAAATCAGGTAAACCTATTGCTTCGCTATTTACCGGTTGATATTACTTATGTAGATGAAAACGACAAAGTCATTTTTTATAATCGGGGAGAAGATCGTGTTTTTCCCAGAAGCAAAGGAATTATAGGAAGAGAAGTTCGTTTTTGTCACCCTCCCAAAAGTGTAGATATGGTACTACGTATAGTAGATGAATTTAGAGCAGGAACAAAAGATGTAGCAGAATTCTGGTTTAATTACAGAGGTCAGGTAATTCATATCAGATACTTTGCCATTAGAGATAAACACAAAAATTATAAAGGAGTTATCGAAATGTCTCAGGATGTAACCGAAATTCAAAAACTGAATGGAGAAAAACGATTGTTAGATTGGGATTAAAGAAGATAAATGAAACAAACACCTATTAACTATAGCAATATATACTACCCGCCAGGAGGAATTCTTATGTGGATTATAATTTCTTTAGAATTAATAACTTTTGGAATGGCAATAATAGCAATGGTATACTGTGGTAAACAAGAGCCTGATCTTTTTCATCAATCAAGGATGCTGTTAAATCCAGTTTATGGAATTATTAATACTATTCTTTTGCTTACCAGCGGTTTTTGTATGGCAATTTCGGTTCATTATTTAAAAATTAGTATCCCACAAAAATCTAAAATACTATTATTAGCAACAATGCTGTTTGGGGTGTTATTTTTAATAATAAAAACCTTTGAATACAACGAAAAAATAAATCTGGGCCTTGATATTAATAATAATTTGTTTTTTACATTTTATTGGTTACTCACTTTATTTCATGTTATACATGTTATTGTTGGCTTGGTAATATTAGGCTCTGTTTACTTTGGACTAAGAAATAAGAAAACAAATATAGAAGATGTTGAAGCAAGTGCTTCATTTTGGCATATGTGTGATTTGATATGGTTATTTATCTTTCCTATCATTTATTTATTTTTTTGATAAAAAAAGACATGTCTGTTTTAAGTGATGTACATTAATTTTAAAAGATATCCCATGAAAAAAAGTATAACTATTACCTACGTGTTTTTAATAGTATTAACCGTTATTTCGGGAATAATATCAGGTGCAATAAATAAAAATATTTCTTTTATCATTTTACTGTTGTCTGCATTAAAATTTATTGGCGTATCGTTTTATTTTATGGACTTAAAAAAAGCACATACTTTTTGGCAATCTATTATAATAGGTTATGCTATAGCATTGGTTATCATTGTTTTAATGATTTAATGATGTCGTTGTTTTGCAATTGTAAATCGATCTGCAAGAGATATGAATACTGTATTGAAAAATTGACACAAATTTTGAATACATGAACTGATATTTGTCATAATTATTTTATGAGTTTGATCCTATCTTTAGTATAGAATTTAAACCTAATAGAATGAAAAAAAGAACACCTGTTTCCAAAATTATGACTTCCGATGTAATTACCTTAAATCACACTAATGGTTTAGAAACAGCGGAAAAGCTATTTAAAGAAAATAATATCCGTCATATTCCTGTAGTTAGTGGCGATGCTATTATTGGTATGTTAAGTTATACAGATTTACTACGTATAAGTTTTGCCGATGCTGTAGAAATAGAAGAGCAAGATGTTGACACGGTAGTTTACGAAATGTTTACTATAGAACAGGTAATGGCAAAAAACCTGGTAAGTGTAAGCTCTAGTACTACAATCAAGGAAGTTGCAGAAATATTGTCGAAAAAAGAATTTCATGCATTACCTGTAGTAGATAATGATAAACTGGTAGGTATAGTAACCACAACAGATTTGATAAATTATTTATTAGATCAATTCTAATAACTCGGTTTTTAGAAAATGCAAAAAAGGGAAGTAACGTGCTTCTCTTTTTTTGTTGAAATAAAGTAAAGTTTGATCTACCGTATTCCATAAAATTTAGTTAAACTTCTATAGAGAAAACAGATTTTAGTATTTTTAAGATCAAAGTATATTATATGAGTACCATACCAAAAACAATATTTGAATTTTTAAAAGATCTAAAAGAAAACAATCATCGAGATTGGATGACAGAAAATAAGAAACAGTATCAGAGTAATGAAAAAATACTCAAAGCGTTTTATGCATCTGTCGCAGAACGATTAAATGAGAAAGATGAGATCGAAAAAACTAAAGTATTTAGAATTAATAGAGATGTTCGTTTTAGTAAAAATAAAACACCGTATAATGTACATCGCAGTGCAAGTTTTAGCAGGGCAGGAGCACATAGGAGAGGAGGGTATTATTTGCGATTAGAACCAGGTAATTCACTTATGGCAGGAGGTTTTTTTAGCCCAGAACCAGCAGATTTATTACGGGTTAGGAAAGAATTTGAAATGGATGATCAAGAGATTCGTGAAATATTATCAAATGCAGATTTTAAGAAAGCATTTAATGGTTTTGACTCTTCAAACCAGGTAAAAACTGCTCCAAAAGGATTTAGTAAAGATCATCCTAATATTGATTTAATCAAAAATAAATCATTTTTTGTAGCACATAATTTTACAGATACAGAGGTTTTTGCGCCTGATTTTCTGGATAAAGTAGTATACCATTATGAATTACTAAGACCGTTTTTTGATTATATGAGTGATGTGCTTACTACAGATCTTAATGGTGTTTCTTTAATTGAGTAAAGAATAATGGAAATACGAATCATAAAAGATAATAGAAGAAATATATTGTCTTGTATTAGAGAAGATGGTAGTATAACCAGTATTGGTTTAGGCCCTGATCTTCCTAATCATGATATGGCACATTTTGTTGTAGAATCTTATTTTGGTTTAAAACAAGGGTTTTATGGAATGATAAAATCAGGGATGACCATAGAAGACCTTTCTAATAAAGAAATTATTAAAACCTTAGGAAAAGAATCCTGGCTTGCTGAGATTTTGGCTAGAAATCTTCAAGCATTAGGTTCGGGTTCTAGTACAATAGAAGAATTTATTTCTTTGGTTATTTGGGAAACAAATACGATGTCAATTCAACCTCCAAAAATGAAGTTATCCGATGTTAAAAAAATTAAATCAAGTTTTGATGAGTTATGTAAGCAATGGAAACAATTATCTAATCAGGACCGCCTAAGTTTGATGTTTTAAAAATTATATTACTAACATTGGAAAATTCTGTGAGGTCTTTTAAACTTAAAATGATTTATTAATAAAACCTCACAGATATATTGACCAGTAAACAACAAACTCTTCGATCTTGATTTGATGTAGTTTATGTTGTGATAGGATAGATAAAGGAAATTAAACCTGAGTCATTCCTCCATCAACTTCTAATTCTATACCATTGATATAGGATGCATCATCAGATGCCAGAAATAAAGCAGATTTAGCTATTTCTTCTGGAGTCCCAAAACGACCCAAGGGTACTTGTCTGGCAAAACCTTTTCCCATTTCTTCTGAAACATCTTTTGGGAGCCCCATTTTACTAAAAATTGGAGTTGTAATAGGCCCTGGAGAAATAGAATTAACGCGAATACTTCTGGACTTTACTTCTGATGTTAAAACCCTTTGATAGGCACGTAATGCGCCCTTAGTAGCAGAATATATCGCTAGACCATCAAAGGCTCGATGTGTTACTACAGAATTATTAAAAAGGATTGTTCCTTGATCATTAATATATGGTAATGCTTCTTTAACAGCTAATATTGGTCCTTTTACATTAATATTAAAAATCTCTTCATAATGTGCTTCTGTGATTTCATGGGTTGGAGTAGGGCGTAAAACAACGCCAGCATTAAGGAATAGAATATCAATTTTACCATATTTATTTATGGCTTCTTTAATCAATCTTTTATTATCTTCTGGTTTGGCTACATCTGCTGTAACAGTTATAAAATCCCCTACAAGTGTTTCTGAAACTTCATCCAATGCTTCCTGGCGTCTTCCTGAGAGTACCACTTTGGCACCTTCTTGTAAATACAGTTTGGCCGTTGCTAATCCGATTCCGCTGTTTGCTCCTGTAATAACGGCTACTTTGTTGTGCAGTTTTTTCATCTTAATTGATTTTTTGTTAATAAATTTTACTTGAGGCAATTATTTCGAATATGCTAAACGATACATATGACAATCCAATAATTCCTTATAGGGTTTCTACTGGGGAAGTAGAAATAGAATTATTTTTATTGAATATGCGGTAGAAATCATCATCGTAGTGATATACATGATGTATATCATTAGAATGATGTGTGTGTGTTAAGAAATTTTTAGAATTGAAGAATAAACGATATCCCGAAAGGAATATATCTGGGGTTGACTTGTCATTCTGAAACGCTATTGTTTTATGATAAGTATAGCGATGTCTATTGGTAGTAACAGGTATTATTTTTTTGAAGAAATCTCTATATAATTCTGTTTGACAGGACCATTTGTGAGTATCATTTTTTTCTCCCATAGTATAGTGGTTTTAAGAAGTATATACCAGATGGGATTTGTCTGGAAATTACGCAAAAAAAGTAGGTTTTTTTTATACGTATAATTAATTTTCGGATGATAATATACAAATAATCAATGTGTTATGCAAAACCTGGTATTTTGAGTTTTATAGAATTTTGATATTAAAAAGAATGATGAAAGAATTGAGACACATTTAAAAAGGCCGATTTCTATCAAAATCAGCCTTTTTTACAGAGAAGTATTTTATATTTGACTTAGCCCACCATCAATTTCTAAATCCACACCATTAATAAAAGATGCATCTTCTGAGGCTAGAAATAAAGCCGATTTTGCAACTTCTTCAGAAGTCCCAAAACGACCTAATGGTACTTGTTGAGCAAAACCTTTACCCATTTCTTCAACAACATCTTCTGGTAATCCCATTTTACCATAAAGAGGTGTTTCGATAGGTCCTGGCGCAATAGAATTAACACGAATACCTCTAGACTTTACCTCAGAAGTTAAAACACGTTGATAAGCTCGTAATGCCCCTTTGGTTGCAGAATAAACACCTAATCCATCAAACCCTTTTTGAGAAACAATAGAGTTTGTAAATAATATAGCCCCACCGTCATTGATATGTGGCAATGCTTCTTTGGTAGCTAATATTGGTCCTTTTACATTGGTATTAAATAAAGTATCGTAATGCTCTTCTGTTATTTCATGAGTAGGAGCTACCGGTGCAATGCCAGCATTTAGAAATAAGACATCAATTTTTCCATATTTAGAGGTTGCTTCTTCAATTAGTCTTTTGTTATCTTCTGCTTTGGCTACATCTGCTTTTACGGTAATAAAATCACCTTCAAGTGCTTCTGCAACTTCGTCTAGTGCTTCTTGACGCCTTCCCGAAAGCACCACTTTGGCTCCTTCCTGTAAATATAGCTTTGCTGTTGCCAATCCTATTCCGCTATTGGCCCCGGTAATAACTGCAACTTTGTTTTGTAACTTTTTCATTGTATTATTTTTATATTTATAAATAGTTTATTTGAAACAATCGTTTCAAAATAAGTTAAAAAAAATTAGTATAGCACTTTGAGTACAGTACGAGTGAGATTTCTTAAATCATTTTCATTTTTATTTAGTATTCCTGTCATTCTAAGTCCTTGTATAGACGAAAAGAGGTATAATGCATATTGACCAGCCGTCTGATGCTGATTAAATATCTTTTCCATTTGCCCTTTGGTCACAATATCTTCGAGCATCGCAATCATTCGATCTTGATTTTTTTCCATAAAGGATTTAATCAAAGGCTCCTGGTTTGTCATTTCTGATTTACAATTAATAACCAAACAACCTTTACGATCATTATCATTAATAATTTCATGGATATATAAATCAAAAATAGCTTCAATAGCCTCGCTTGCATTATAAGATTGTGCTAACTTTTGGCTAAAACTGTTTCCATATGTAGACTGATAATGCGAAAGAACTTCGAGAAACATATTTAATTTACTTCCAAAAGAGTTGTAAATACTCGATCGATTTAAATCGGTAGCATCTACCAAATCTTGCATAGAAGTACCATTGTATCCTTTTTTATGAAATACTTCGGTAGCTTTTTGCAACACTGTGTTTCTGTTAAATGTTTCTACTTTTGGCATGCTTAATATGAAATGATCGTTTCAAAAATAATTAAAATTGGCAATGTGTATTGTTATAAAAATCATAAAGTTTATAAAATGAGTTTCATCATCATGTCTGTTTGAAGGTCTGTACCTAACATAAATTTATGAGTATCAAAGATTTTAAAACCATTTCTTTTATAAAACTTGATAGCTCCGGGATTTTTCTCCCAGACACCTAACCAGATAAACTCTATAGATTTTTCTTTTGCTATTTGTAAGATTTTTTGAAATAGCAATTGCCCAATTTTTTTTCCCTGATGCTCTTTTACGACATATATTCGTTCTATTTCCAGAGTATTACCTTCTACAGGTTCTGTCTGAGCATTACCCGAGTTTATTTTAATATATCCAGCTATTTGATTATGTATCCATGCAAAGTAAAACTCAGAGTTTGGATTATGTAGCTCTTCTGTAATATTATCTAAAATGAATTTTTCATTTAGGTATTCATTGATATTCTCTTCTGTGTTATGAGGAGGCCCAAAGGCATCATAAAATGTTTGACGGCCAATATCCAATAACTTACGGTTATCTTCTGGTTGCACTGGTTTGATTAGAACTTCTTTTAATATCATTTTGACAATGAATTACTATTAAATATAAATATTTTTTAGATGAAAAAAAACATTTTTATTTTTCATGCATTTGCACTTATGGTTAATATTACTCAAAAAGGATATAATACTGACTAAACCTCTTAGTTTTTAATAAACAAAAAAACCGCCCACCTTCTATAATACATTTGATTTAGAAAGGCAGTTTTTGAATAGTTGGATAATTTAATATAAGGATGTGGTAATAATGTATAAGTTGCTGATTATTAAATCATTTAACTTTAGTTTAACTTTTAAAATCTAACACAAACCATTATGAAAAATCTAAAATTTGTAGTACTCACAGTACTAATTCTATTTATTTCAAAAGAGGCTTTTTCTCAAAAAATTGTTGAATGTAAAGCTTCAGAAATGAATGAAAAGATGATTAACAAATCGAAGAAGGCTAAAGCAGAATATCTACAATTCGAGAATTTTACCAAAGAATTTATTTCTTCTGAAAAAGTATCAAAGTCAAGAGCAGTTACTTACATTATCCCGGTTGTATTTCACGTGTTCGGAACTGATTTTAGTGGAACAACAGTAAATCGATCAAAAATAGAGAGGGCTTTAGATGAATTAAATAAGGAGTTTCAAGGACGAAATGATGATTTTAACACAGTAGACTCTAGATTTAGATCTATTCGAGGTAAATTAGATATTGAATTTAGACTTGCCAAAAAAGACCCTAGTGGTAATGCCACTACAGGAGTAAAATTTCACGGAGCCCGAAGTGGGTTTGGAAACGATGACACATATGATTCTCAGATAAGACAATTTGCTTGGGATAATTATAAATACATGAATGTTTATATTCAATCTGATTTATATAATGATGGAACATATACTAACTCTGGGGTTGCCTGGTATCCTAATACCGGTATGTCAAACAATAATACTGCTAGAGTAGTATATAATGGACGTTACCTTTATGGAAATACTAATGAAGAATTTGCAGCAGTATTAACTCATGAGTTTGGACATTGGCTAAACCTGATTCATACACATGAAGGTGGATGTAATGGAACCGACCGTGTGAGTGATACTCCACAAGATACTCAATCTAATGGAGGTGGATGTAGTGAGACATCTGATTGTGGTAGATATATCAATTATGAAAATTACATGGGGTATAATGGAGCGTCTGGATGCTACAAAATGTACACAGAAGGACAGATAAGCAGAATGCTTGCAGCTTTACAACATTCTGCCAGAAAACCATTGTGGCAAAGATCCAACCTGATAGCTACAGGTGTAATTGACGGAGGAGGAGGGGACTTACCTGCAATACCTGTAGGGTTAAGAGAATCTAATGTTACATCTACTTCATTTACCGCATTGTGGAATAGCGTATCTACTGCTACTTCATATGATATCCAGTTATGGATTGAAGAAAATGGAAATGCTGACGAGGGATATTGGGAAACACAAGGAAATACATCTCAGACCTCTTATGATTTTTCAAGATTTCCGGCCAATAGTACACAATGGTGGCGAGTAAGAGCGAATAATAGTGAAGGAAGTAGCTCTTATTCTGATTATAGGACAGTAGAACTCTCAGGAGGAGGAGGAGGAGACTTACCGGCTACTCCTGCAGGATTAAGCGAATCTAATGTTACTTCTACATCATTTACTGCGCAATGGAATAGTGTGTCTTCTGCTACTTCATACGATATTCAATTATGGATAGAAGGAAATGGAAATTCTGGATCTTGGGAAACTCAAGGGAATACATCTCGAACTTCTTATAGCTTTAGTGGTTTTCGAACAAATAGTACACAATGGTGGAGAGTAAGAGCAAATAATAGAGAGGGAAGTAGTTCTTACTCTAATTATAGAACTGTAGAACTCTCAGGAGGAGGTGGTGATACATTGCCTTTACCGACAGGTATCCGAAGTGATAACTATAGTTCTGGATTTTATATAGTATGGAATACAATATCAGAAGCGAATCAATATGAAATTCAGCTTAAAACTAATGGAACATGGACTACCGAAGGAACCTCCAATACATATTATTTTTGGGTTGGCAAAAAAGGAAACAGAACCTCATATGAATATCGATTGCGTTCTAGAAATGGATCTGCAACTAGTGATTGGAGTCGTTCTTATACAGCTAATCTGCCTTCATTTGCTACTAACAACTTTACCGAATCAATAAAGATATTTCCTAATTCGGTACAAAGAGGTAATGATGTTTCTATTCACTATACCAATAAGACAGATAAACCTGTTTCTGTAACAATTTATAATCTTAATGGTGTTGTTGTAAAGAACCTTAGTATGACCCTAAAAAGTAATACTATAAGATATAATACAAGTAATTTGCATAGTGGAATGTACTATGTGAAAATAAAAGATGGAATGTTATCTCAGGTTAAGAGGTTAATTGTTCGCTAGGCTATATTGACCAATTATAAATCATTAATTTAATTGATTTGTTGAGTAAGAAAGATGCTATTGATAATGCATTGATAAAAATAACGTTCAGGAAATATTATTTCTGGACGTTATTTATTTACCGTCTATAAAATAAATACCATTATACTAGCTTTAAAAACTTAGAAAATAAAGATTGTGACTGTGAAGATTAATTAACAGTATTAAAAGACCGAAGTGGATTTATCACTTCGGTTTTTTTAAACTAGATAATACGTTTGATTACTCTTAATTTATGAGTGTGTGTGCGTTTCTCGGCATTATAAATCCCGGTGTGATCGATACGATCTACACGTACTTTACCATGCGCATGAATGATGTAGTTGTCTTTCATCATAATACCTACATGGGTAATTGCACCTTCTTCATTATCAAAAAATGCCAGATCTCCGGGTTCACTTTCTTCAATAAAACTTAGTGGATCTCCTTGTGTTGCTTGTTGAGACGCGTCTCGTAATAATTTATACCCATTAAGTTTATATACCATTTGAGAAAACCCACTACAATCAATACCAAAATTTGTTTTTCCGCCCCATAGGTACGGTGCATTAAGAAATAGAAAAGCGGTATTTACGATATTATCTTTAGGTTGTTTTTCTGTAATTCGGGCCCCTTCATAGTGATGCTTAAAAAAGTCTAATGCTTTCAAAGAAGATCCAAGAGGAATAGGCATTAGTTGGTTCTCATCACAGCTTACAAATTCGACCATATCTCCCACCATGCAAAGCGGTTTTTTATCGAAATTAGTATATTCTTCTTCGGTGATTTCTACATATTGTTTGTTATCAATCCAGCCTTCATAACGATCAAAAGCCAATCGAATTTTACTCCATTTTTTACGTTTTTCTAACACTTTAAAATGTTCACCATATAATACTTGGGAAACCATTTCACTAGGGTCTTGAGGTTCAAAACGTAACGGGACAATACTTAAATTACAAATACCGTATTGCATGAATTTTTTATAGGAAAAAGACGAATAAACGTCAGATTATTAAATGATTAGATTGAAATTTAGAAAATCGAAGTTAAGGACCGAAAACTATTCCCTTTAACTTCGATTTTCTAATGTACAACTATACTCTTTCGATTACCATGGCCGATGCACCACCACCACCATTACAGATAGCTGCAGCACCGATCTTGGCGTTGTTTTGTTCTAATACGTTAATTAAGGTAATTAATATTCTTACACCAGAGCATCCTAGTGGATGTCCTAGAGAAACAGCACCACCATTTACATTGGTATTGGTGTCATTAAGTCCCAGAATTTTTTGATTTGCTAGTCCAACAACAGAGAAAGCTTCGTTAAATTCAAAGAAATCTACATCATCAAGAGAGATTCCTGCTTTTTCTATTGCTTTTGGTAATGCTTTTGCTGGTGCAGTAGTAAACCATTTCGGCTCTTGCGCAGCATCTGCATAACTTTTTATTCTTACAAGAGGCTCTAACCCCAGTTCTTGAGCTTTTTCGGCGCTCATAACAACAACAGCTCCTGCACCGTCATTAATTGTAGAAGCATTTGCAGCAGTAACTGTTCCTTCTTTAGAAAAAGCAGGGCGTAAAGCAGGTATTTTTTCCATTTTTACGTTTTTATACTCTTCGTCTTCTATAATCATAATAGGCTCTCCACGACGTTGTGGTACTGCTACAGGTACTACTTCATTATTAAATTTACCATCTGCCCAAGCTTTTGCAGAACGCTCGTAAGATTGGATAGCAAAGGCATCCTGATCTTCTCTGCTAAAATTATGTTCTGTAGCACAAAGATCTGCACAAACTCCCATTGCATTATGGTCATAAGCATCTACTAATCCATCTTTTTGCATACCATCATCCATAGTCTGAGGTCCAAATTTATGCCCTGCTCTTAATCGCACATAATGAGGTATTAAACTCATATTTTCCATCCCTCCGGCAACTACAATATCTGCATCACCCAAAGCAATGGTTTGTGCAGCATGCATAACAGCTTTCATACCACTCGAACATACTTTATTTACTGTCGTACAAGGAACAGTATCGTTGATACCAGCTCCTAATGCAGCTTGCCTGGCAGGAGCTTGCCCATTTCCGGCCTGAACAGCATTACCCATATATACCTCCTGAACTAGTGAAGGATCCAGGTTTATTTTATCTAATGCACCTTTGATTGCAGTAGCTCCTAATTGGGTAGCCGGAACAGTAGATAAACTTCCCATAAAACTTCCTATTGGTGTACGTACTGCAGATACGATTACTACTTCTTTACTCATTATTTATGTTTTAAAAATGTGTGTATTGTTTTTTGCGAATTTAGTGATTTTTAAAGGATATGCATAGTGAAGTTACTAACAAGAGTTATAATGGGGTACTGACTTATTTTTTATGCTATATTGAGTGATGATTTCGAATTACAAAACGATTCTATTGCTACCAGGTTTATAAGTGATTTCACTGTTTTCAGGGGGAGGTATAACTTTTTTAGAGCATATTTTTGCATAAAAAAAGTAATGGAAAATCTAAAATATATTTTTGCTTTGTTTATGAGTATTCTAACTATAGCATGCTCTAATGATGATGATATTGTAGCAACTATAATTACAGTAAAAGATTTTGAAACAGTTATAAAAGAGAATCCGGTTGTTGATCAAGAATTGGGTATTATAGAGGCGAATACCAATCTAGGAACATTAGATTACAGTATTAAATCAGAAGATCCTACAGGTGCTTTTGCTATTGATAGTAAAACAGGAAAACTAACTGTAAAAGATGCTACCCTGTTTGATTATGAAATGAACCCTAAACTTACAGCTATAGTGTTGATTAAGAGTGGAGGAGAAAGTAGAGAAGCAAAGGTAACAGTTGATCTAATTAATATTGTTAAAGCAACCATAACAACAAAAGATTTTGAAACTACTATAGACGAGAACCCAGATCAAGGAAAAGAACTGGGTACTATAGAAGCAACTACAGATGAAGGAGAATTAACATATACTATCAAAACTGAAGAACCCACAGGCGCTTTTGCTATTGATAATAAAACAGGAAAACTAACTGTAAAAGAAGCTACTCTTTTTGATTATGAAACCAGAGATCAACTTACGGCTATAGTGTTGATTAAGAGTGGAGAAGAAAGTGAAGAGGCAAAAATAACTGTATATCTTAATGATATTAATGGTGTTGCAACTATTACTGTGAAAAATCTGGAAGTTACCATTAATGAGAATCCTAATGAACAGGAATATCTGGGGTTTATTGAAGCAACCACCGATCAAGGAGAACTAACTTATATATTGAAAAATGAGAATCCCGAAGGGGCATTCATGCTAGAAAAAGATAACGGAACAGAAGGAGTAACAGGAGTTCATATACAGGTAAAAGATGCTGCTTTGTTTGATTATGAAGCTAGAAATCAACTTACCGCTACAGTACTGGTAATAAATGGTGAAACAAGTAAAGAAGCAACGATCAAAATAAACCTGAACGATATAGCTGGAGATATTAGTTTTGTTGACCCCAATTTTGAAAAGGCTCTATTAGAACATACCGATCCTATAATTGACACTAATGGTGATGGACAAATAACCGAAGATGAAGCCAAAGTTGTTACAGCGTTAGATGTAAAACTAAAAAGTATTATTGATCTTTCTGGAATTGAATATTTTACAGCATTGACTACACTAGATTGTAGCACAAATAATAATTTGACTACTCTAGATTTAAGTAAAAATATAGCATTGACGGAACTGGATTGTAGTAGTAACGACATAACTACCTTAGATGTAAGCAAAAACATTGAATTAACTAAACTAAATTGTAATGGCAATAATCTAACCTCTATTGATGTGAGTAAAAATATAAAACTAAATTTTTTGAATACTTCTCAAAACCCATTAATAGATTTGGATATAAGTAAAAACATAGTATTAGAAACGTTAGGTTATGGCGATGAAAATAGCTCATTAACTACTTTAGATATAAGTAAAAATACAAAGTTGTCTACTTTATTTATTGGATATACCGACTTAACCTCTATAGATTTGAGCAATAATACCGAACTAACTAGACTAGCTTTTCTTTTTAGTAATATGACAACTCTGGATTTAAGTAATAATACAGCGCTAACTCACCTGGATTTTCTAGGAAGTACTATAAACACCTTAGATCTAAGTAATAATGTTGCATTGACTAATCTAGCCTGTAATGGTGCCAACCTATCCTCTCTAAATTTGAAGAATGGTAACAATGCGAATTTAACAGCTAGTTTTCGCAATAACCCCTCTCTTACATGTGTAGAGGTTGATGATCCTACTGCAAACTATAATTGGTCTAAAGATGATACAGCAGTATATTCTAGTAATTGTTCTTTGTAAGTATAATGTAAACATCATATTAAAACAAAAAACGATGATCCCAGATCATCGTTTTTTGCTTTATATCTTAATATCTTTCGGGTTATAATTATAATCACATCAAAGAACTCGTTTTAACCATTTCATATAAATATCACTGAAGAAGATAAATTTTGAAGAAAAAAGGATTACTCAAGATAAGTTCTTTTAGTATTTTTGAGTAATTTCTAAAATATGAAAAGTTTTTTGAACAAATTATATAAAAGACAATCCTCTATATATAGGATTTTTCTTTTTATATGCACCACAGCACTCATTGTATATTTATTTCCTAAAGGAGGGATATTTAAATATGAATTTACAAAAGGTAAACCCTGGCAATATGAAAATTTATACGCTCCTTTTGATTTTGCAATTGCAAAAACCGAAGCAGAAATAGAGGAAGAGAAAAAGCGAATTAATGATAATGTAATTCCTTATTTTGAGTACGACACTATAATTGCTAATTCTGCTAAAGAATCTTATAATACTGCATTTTCTAATTACTTAAAATCACTTGATCAAAGCAGTAGTAGGGATGAAGCAAAGCTTTTTGGTAGAATATTGTTAAATGATATATATAGACATGGAGTGCTGCAAGAAAAATACTCTTATGACAGTGACAGACAAATTTTTTTAAATAAAGGAAATACTGCAGAAGCAATAACATATGGTCAAATTCTAACCTCTGATGTCTTAACTAAAACTATTAATTCCCGTATCGATAAAAGTGAATATACGAAGTTTAAAAGCGATTACGTTGCCTTGTTTTATGATTTAATAAAACCAAATGTTAGGCTAAACAAAAGGCTAACAGAGAGTACTTTGGAAATTGAATTAGAAAAGGTCCTAACTACTAGAGGAGGAGTATCCAGGGGGAGTAGGATTATAGCCAAAGGAGAGGTAGTAGAAGGAGATAAATTACAAATATTAAATTCGTTAAAAGCAGAATATGAATCCCAGGTATGGAGCGATAAAAACTTCTATTGGATCGTATTAGGGTATTGTTTGTTGGTTTCATTAGCACTTATGATGCTCCTTTTGTTTATAAAAAAATATAGAGCAGATATATATGAAAACAATACTCAAGTAACTTTTATTTTCTTTAATGTTCTTTTTCTGGTATTGATAACTACCTTAGTAGTTAAATACCGATCAGATTATATCTATGTTGTTCCTCTATGTATTCTTCCTTTGGTTCTTAAAGCATTTTTTGATTCGAGATTGGGGTTGTTTACTCATGTAATTACAGTGCTTATATTAGGGTTTGTTGTTCCTAATAGTTACGAGTATACTTTTTTGCAGATTATTGCAGGAATTGTAACGATATTAACAATTTCAGAATCTTTTAAGAGGGCTAATTTGTTTATTTCTGTAGGCCAAATCACATTAATTTATATCCTGGCATATATTGCATTTCATATTATTCATGAAGGAAGTATAAGTAATATCGACTGGGTAACAGTTGGGTTGTTTGTGATAAGTGGATTTGCAACTCTTATAGTACACCCTTTAATCTATGCTTATGAAAAGGTTTTTGGATTAATTTCTGATGTTTCATTATTAGAACTTAGTGATACAAATTCGGTTTTACTTAAGGAATTATCTAATAAAGCACCAGGAACATTTCATCATTCTCTTAATGTGGCTAATATTGCAGAGGCTGCTGCTAATGAAATCGGGGCTAATGCAATGCTGGTAAGAGTAGGAGCATTGTATCACGATATTGGTAAGATGGCAAACCCTACATATTTTACCGAAAATCAATCTACTTCTGGTAATGCACATGATATATTATCCCCAAAAGAGAGTGCAAAAATTATTATTGACCATGTGATAAGAGGTATAGAGATTGCCAAAAAAAATAACTTACCTGATCGTGTTATCGATTTTATTAGAACTCACCATGGAACTAGCACCGTTTACTATTTTTATAGCAAAGAAAAAGAAGCGAATGAAAATGTAAATATTGAAGATTTCAGGTATCCCGGACCAAGACCTTTCTCTAAAGAAACTGCCATTTTGATGATGAGTGATAGTGTAGAAGCTGCTTCAAAAAGTCTTAAAAACCCTACAAGTAGTTTAATCGATTCTTTTGTAGAAAAAATAGTAAGCAAACAAATGGAAGATAACCAGTTTCTCAATGCCAATATTACTTTTAAAGAAATCCAACAGATCAAAAAAGTCTTTAAACGTAAACTAACCAATATTTACCACCTTAGGATAGAGTATCCAGAGTAATCATTAGATATGAATATTGATTATGTATGTAGTGATTACTGAAGTTTCACTCTTCAATTACTCAGTCTTCTTTAGGTATTTTTGATCCATCCAAAAAGTTCCAAAAGGGATAATAGAGCAAACTAAAACAATCATAAGTGTTTTGGTGTTCCATTGTTTTTCTGGTTTCACAAGAAATGCAAATACAATATAAATTAGAAAAAGAAACCCATGAGCCATTCCTATTATTTTATTAGGCTCCGGAGATTCGAAAATATATTTTAAAGGCATGGTTACAAAGAGAATGAGTAGGTATGAAATACCCTCAAGATAGCTAATTAGTCTAAAGCTTGAAATCATAAAATTATTGGTGTTACGTTATTTTTCTGGAGTATAATTTAGTTCGAATACCTCTAGATTAAAATAGGGTATTGCTGATAGTAAATGATCAAAAATATCTGCCATTATCTGTTCATAGTTTTTCCAAACTTTGTTATTACTAAAGGCATATATTTCTAAAGGTGTTCCTTGTGCAGAAGGTGGTAATTGACGACTCATAATTGTCATTTCCTTATTGATAAACGGGTGGTTTTCTAGATATAACTCTACATACATTCTAAAAACACCCATGTTAGTCAGGTTTCTTCCATTCATCAATATACTTTTATCAATCTTAGATTGTTGATTGTAAGAGTCTATTTTTTGTTGAGTTGCAGTAAGATACCCTTCAATAAGTTCAATTTTTTTTAATTTATTGAGATCATCTTCAGATAAAAATGAAATACTCGATGTTTTGATTAACAATGCTCTTTTAATTCTTCTTCCACCAGAATTCATCATACCTCGCCAGTTTTTAAAGGACTGTGATGTAAGATAATATGTTGGGATTGTAGTGATCGTTTTATCAAAATTCTGGACTTTTACCGAAGATAGGTTAATCTCGATCACATCTCCATCGGCTCCATATTTTTGCATAGTGATCCAATCCCCAATTCTCACGGTGTCATTTACTGCTACTTGTATACTTGCAACAAATCCCAGAATAGTATCTTTAAAAATTAGAAGAATAACGGCAGACATAGCTCCAAGTGCCGTTAAGAATGTCCATATTGATTTTCCTGTCATCGATGAGAATACCAGAATAGCTCCTATAAACCATACAAATATCATAAACACCTGTACATAACTGTCAATAGGTTTATCTTTAAAGGAGTCTAAAGATTTTAAAAAATCTCTAAACGTTCTAAGGATACTTCTTAAAATCCATATCGTTAATACAATAACCATAATGTTAAATAGGGTTTCCAGGTATTTTTCTGCTGTCGGAAAAGCAATAAATAACATAGGAACAATCCATATTGTTAGCGATAATGGTACTATATGTGCCAGGTAATCAAAGGTTTTATTTTTAACCAAATAATCGTCGAAGGTATTTTTAGATTTTGAAGCATAGCTTTTAAAGATCGTTACAATAACTTTTTTCATTACAAAATCCAATACAAAAAGAACAACTACCAGGATACATATCCCAATAAGAAGGTTTAAGTATTCTGCTGTATGTTCTGAAATACCTTTTGAAACCAAAAGGTTGTAGAAGTAACGGGTTAAATCTTTCATGAATATCTGGTACTAAAATTCATGCAAAAATAGGATTCTAGCTTTTGATACAATACATAAAATGAAAGATTTAACTTTTTAAAAAGATATAGAGCAAATAAGAAGGTTAGAAAAGTTTATTTTTTTGCCATATAAAGCAGAGTCGATAGACAATCATCGCCCCATATTGTTGTTAATTTTTTAATTTAGCAAGATTCCTAATATTTATTGAATATAAAAAATACACGAGAAAATCATTCATGACCCCTCTCGTGCGTTAAACTAAAAATGGATGTTATTTTGTATTATGGACATTCTTCATTTGGCCCAAGTAGTCGAGAAATTTGTATAACATCTATTTCAATTTCTTTTTTGACCCCTTCACCGATGATGGTAAAATACCCTTTTCTTTGTTCACAAGGAGGCGCATCATAACGTTGTATTTGAATAACAAACTCTCCATCTCCTCGACCGCTGCTAGGTATAGGAGAAAACCAAAAAGAACTAGGAACAATTCTCCAATTTGTATTAGATTTTATATGTCCTGGCTTGGAAATACCACCTACATATCCAGAACGAACAAAAGGCCAATCTGCTAAATCAGGAAATTCTAGCCTTGGACCATATAATGCTTGTAATGCTATTTTATCCATAGCGGTAGGACCTGTTCCTGGATTACGAAGACATGACAGATAAATAGAAAGAGGATCAATATCTGTAAAGGATGTTGTTCCATCAATAGGTATTGCCCCATCGAATTGATCTTCGTCAGCTGGTCCATCATTGCAGGAAAATCTCCTATTAAAATAATCAGTATGCCTAAGACCTATAGCATGTCCTAATTCATGGAAAACTACAAGATAAGCTATAGTTTCGTTGCTAGCAGGTATCCCATTAGGAAAAGGATTAAGACGTACTAGATCCCCTGGATTCCCGTTCATATCAGGGTATTCAGCAAAACCTCTGAGTTTACTAAGTGTTTCATCAGCGACTATTTTTATATCCGCTGAAGCAGATTTTACATTAGATCCAAATTCTACACTAAACTTTAGAGTAAGATTAAGTGAGTTATAGACATTTACTGCATGTTGCACAGCCTTCTGAAACATTGGATTTAACGACCTGTCATCTCCTGGTTTTACCATTCCATAAATACTGAGCGTTCTAGGTAGTCCTGTAACCGTATTATTTGTTCGAAAATGCTTGGCGTTCGGATTTTCGCCATGTTGACTTACCATCTCTTTTAGTTGTTGTTCTGTAAAACCTACATCTCCTTGTAATACGAAAAATTTTTCTTCTACATCAGTAACAATATTTTTGAAAGTTCTTGCATAAAGATCACTAACATCATAACCGTCCTTAGCTAATGTTTGTTTTGCATCTTCGAAAGAGAAAGAATCTGATAGTGTGGTTTCTTCTAATTCTGTATCTCCTATAACCTGATCTTTGGTACAGGAAATCGCAAAAAATAATACCATTACCCCTATACAGAGGTTCAATAGGTTTTTGTTTTTCATTTGATTCGTGTTTTTTTAATTAAAAATTTCACGAAAGGTAGTTAAAGAGTATAGTTCTTTCGATGGATAAATTAGACTATAAAGAAGAGTTTATAGGTGTGTATTGAGCGTTTTTTTGTTAACAAACAGGGTTTTCTATTGATAAACAAAAAAGGACTAATGCATCATAGAAGTAAGGAAACTTGAAAAGTTTATTTTTTGCCATATAAAGCAGAGTCGATAGACAATCATCTTTTACTCTAGGTATATTTCGACCCTGCTTTAATATGACAGAATGAATGTTTTTTTAGATGTTATTTAAACAATCCATTTTACTATAATTTATAGTTTAATGATACATTAAACATAGTTCCTAATTGACTAAAATGAAAACCATTATAAGTCATTTGAGAATACCTTTGATTAAAAGTGATCAAATTAGAACGAGTTTTTAATTCTGCAGGATCATTCATAAGTGCATCCCCAGCTGCGTTAAGAGATTTAAACTCCCATTCTGGCAAAACGTTTAATAGGTTATTAACATTTACGGCAATTGTAAATTTATCTGTTGCATTATAATTAATACCTAAATCTGTAACAATTTTTGGGATAAACTCAGTTTTTAAATTAGGCCCCAGACCTTGTTGTCTGAATTCTGTTTTTCCGAAATATGTGTTATTTATAGAGAAATCGAATTTACCTATTTCATAATTTGCTCCTAAAATCCATTTGGTCTTAGGTCTAGAGGTAAAGAATAAAGCTTCCTGAGTTAGATTAACTACAGATTGTCCAGCACTTGCAACAATTGCTGGGTTTTTAACATCTCCATCTCTTTCATTTTCTATTGTATAATTACCTGATAAACTAAATCCAAGATTACCACCAGCAAGATTTATATTTTTATAATTAGCAACTACATCTATACCAGAAGTTCTGGTATCTAGTGCATTAACAAAAAAGCTTAAATCATTTAAGTTATTGTCATTTAGCAATTGATCTAGGCTTGTGTTACCAATACTATTACCAACAGCATCGGTAGCAGTTTTTCCAATTTCGGTACTTAATACAATCCTATCTTCAACCTGAATATTATAATAATCAATAGTGAAGTTTATATTACTGTTAACCTTAGCTCCGATACCTACAGTTATATTTGTAGATTCTTCTGCATCTAATTGTGGAATATCTAATAATTTTGCTTGAGGAGAAACATTATTTATTAATCCACCAACTTGAATTCCTGCTCCTGGAACAAAACTATACTGCGCTTTTTGAGTATAAATTTGATGAAGTGTTGGTGCTCTAAACCCTGTAGAGATAGAGGCTCTTAATGTTAATCTATCTTCTAAGAATTTATAGCGCGAACTTAGTTTCCACACAAAAGCATCACCAAAATCACTATAATCTTCTAATCTAACGGTACCGTTAACCAGAAAATCTTCTGTAATATCATACGCTATATCCAAATATCCCCCAAAATTATAACGGTTAAAAGTTCCTGAGTTTTCGGGACTATTCCCGGCAAATGAATCGGCACCACCACCATCATACGAGGCAAGATCTCCTTCAATAATTTCAAAAGTTTCTGTTCTAAATTCTGCTCCAAAACCAATACTGATTTTATCGGTAACTAATTTTGCAATATCAATATTTCCTACACTATGTCTGAATCCTGTTCCTCCGGGATCAAATGATATAGGGCTATTTTCTCTATACAATTCAGAACCTTGTGTGAGTTCACCAGGATCTACAGTACCATTGTCATTTGAGTCAATCCATGTAGACGGAGAATATACCGTATTACGATTGTGCGAATTATTTACTTTATAGGTTTGTGTGTTTCCACCAGTAGTATAACTTAAATCATAATTCCAACCATTCTTTATAGTTTTAAAACCAATAGTAGCATTATAATCATTTAGATCTCCTTCAAAAGTAGGGACATATCCAATATACTGGCCATTTGGTCCATCAGGGAAAAAATCAGCTAAGTAAGGAAAAGCAGCTTCCGTTCTCCAATATGGAGTTCTGTAATTAGCGAAGCTATTTATTTTTTTATAGACATATGCTGCATTTAGATAGATCTGTGTATGTTTATTTATATCATATCCACCATTTACCAAAAATTTTGCTGCAGATGTTTCTGGTGACCCATTAATATTTCCGGCATCAGGTTTGAGAGCCAAAAATTGATCAACATCTGCTCTTCCTTGTGTATTTGCAGCATTGATTTCTGCAAGTCTGGTAGTATGATTAGGAGTACCTACGTAGTTGTCAATAAATTCTTGCTGAGCTTGTTCGGCTGTAAGACCTGTTAGCGTAGCTCCTCCGTTTAAAGCTTGCCCTCCAGCATCTAAATAGCTACTATAGCTATCAGGATTTGTAAAAACGAAATCATCAAATTCTCCCTGTGCATCTACAGTTCCTGGCCTGTTAGCAAGACTTACCTTAGAGAAGTCTACGGTATAGTTAAAGAACCCTTTGTCTTCTCCTATAGAGCTACCATTATTTAAACTAATTCCAATCGTTTCTCCGTCTCCTTCAGATGTAATTCCTGATCTAATAGTCACAGAGCCTTCTTCTGGATTGTCTTTTAGAATAATATTCATTACACCTGCAATGGCATCAGAACCGTATTGCGCAGATGCACCATCTCTTAATATTTCTACTCGTTTTATGGCATCTGTTGGTATTGCAGAAATATCAGAACCAGTTTCACCTCTTCCCGGAGAGGTTTGAGTATACAATAAAGCACTTAGGTTTTTACGTTTTCCATTAATAAGAATTAGGGTTCTACTAGGTCCCATATTTCTAATCTCATAAGGATCTAATAATGAAGTAGCATCATTAACTGGTGTCTGTACAGTATTAAATGATGGTATTTTATATTGTAATGCTTTATCGAATGTAATTTGACCAGTAGAAGTTAATTCTTTTGCCGGCAATACATCAACAGGGAGCGAAGAAGTAGTATTACTTCTTGGTAGTGCTCTGGATCCAACTAAAATAATCTCTTCAAGTTGTGCTCCACCACTTAATGAGATATTAATGGTTGTTTGAGAATTTACAGGTACTTCTTTAGAATTAAAGCCTACATAACTAAAAACCAGAATACCTTCGGGGTTAACTTCGATGCTGTATTTACCATCAAAATCGGTTGTAGAACCATTACTGGTTCCTTTTTCAATAATATTTACTCCAGGTAAAGGAGAACCATCTGCATCCGAGACGACTCCAGTTACTATCTGTTGCGAAAAGCACAGACTTGTGGATAGTACGATTAAAATAAATGCGAGTTTTTTCATGTAATAATTTGTGTTTAAATGATGTTGGTTTAAAATGATTGTCGGCTAAATATATTTAAAAATGCTAGTATTTAACATAAAGTATTATGAATTTTTCAAAAAATATGTGAAAAACTCATAAAAAAATGTGTTTTTTTTACTTTGAAAACCTTAAAAATTGGCACTTAAAATATGTAGTAATAGTGGCTGTTTTTAGAGGGCTAGTAACCAAATTTTATTGTTGCATTTTGGATACCAAAACGATGAATCGATATAAGGAAATAGTACATGATCGTTATGAAGAAGATAAAATTATAATGTATTTAGTAAAGCTTTTTTTTTTATGTTTAAAAGTGAAAAAATTATAAATATGGAAATAAGAAATATCAATATTTCTTATTATTTTAAAAATAAAAAGACCGCCTAAATATTTAGGCGGTCTTCTAATATATGTTTGGTATTTTTTAGAAATTAAAATCTAATCTAGCATAGTAATAAGCTCCACCAAATCCCATTTGAACAGCATCCCAGTATCCACCAGCTTCTGTTTCACCATCATTTTGTTGATCGGGATATTCATTAAAAATATTGTTTCCTCCGATAGTAAACTTTAGGTTATCGGTAAGCTTATATCCTACATTTAGGTCTGCAGTAATTTTAGCACCGTATACATCTTCTGCATCTGTGAAATCGATAAGAACAATCTCACTAAAATGTGTTAAACCAACCCCGGCATTAAATTTATTTTTGCTGTAATTGGCATTAAAAGAAAACTTACTTTCTGGAGCAGAAGCCAATAAAAATGCTTTTTCTCTTTCTCCAAAGAAGGTAGCTTGGTCTAAACTTCCATTGTTTATATTCTCAATGGTCATATTATTAATGTTTCCGGCTAGTGTTGCTGATATATTACCAAAATCAAAGTTTCCTTTCCAGGATAGTATTAAATCTAGCCCAATAGTTTCTGTATCTACACCATTAGCAAAGAATTGTGCTTCTGCCACATTTGGTATTTGAGGAGCAGCAAATGTTCCTGTTAATACAATTCTATCTTTAACATTAATATAATACCCATCTACTGTAGCTGTAAAACCACCAAAAGTGGCTGTTGCTCCTAAGGCTCCGTTTAATGCTGTTTCTTCGTCGAGTTGTTGAATCCCAAAAGAAGCAGTTACAGGACTATTATTAGCAGATAATAAGGTTTCTGTTGCGACTCCACCCTGGAAATCAGTAAATCTAAGGTTGTAGTATATCTGAGCCAGAGAAGGAGCTCTAAAACCTGTACTTACAGATCCACGAATATTAACACCTTCTGTAGCTTTAATTCTAAAAGCTAATTTACCATTAGTAGTACTTCCAAAATCACTATATTCTTCAAACCTACCTGCAACGCCTAATAAAAAACTATCAGAAATATCTAATTCTGCATCTGCATATATTGAAAGGTTAGATCTTGAACGATCTACTTCGTTTGCAGGACTATACCCAGGGAATCCCTGTGACCCACCAGGTCTCAATTCTCCAGAAAGTGGATCGGTAGGCTGTGTTTGACTTCCTGGATCTGTAATAGGTAAGCCATTAACATCATATGTTGCATAAGACCCTTCTTCGCCAGCAAAAATTTCGAAATTTTCAATTCTGTATTCTGTACCAAAAGCGATGTTTAATCCTTTAAGAATGTTTGGATAATATTTAGAAAGGTCAAGACTGGTTGTGTTTTGACTTAGGCTATGTCCACCAGCATCAAAATCTGTTGGTGAAGAGCCTTGTAACGAGGCGTTTAAAGTTCCTTTTATGAAATAATGAAAATTATTTTTACCCCAGGTATTATTAATATCAATTTTCCAACCGCCTTTAGTTTCTGTTCTAACACCAGCAGAAACAGAATTGTCGATGATATTTGATGTTATCCTTGGGGTAAAACCGTTTGAATAAATAGAAGGTACAACACGTTCTCCATCATTACGTGTAAATGCAAAAGCGTCTGTATCACGATAATTTCTTCCTCCAAAAGCATATATCTCAGTTTTTTCAGATATTGGGATTGCAGCATTAGCAAAGAAATTAAAACCATCTATAGCAGCCTCTCCAAAACCTCTCCTGAAATCAAAACCAGGACGTAGTGTTTTGTTTTTGCTAATATATTCTGTAGTAAAGTTTGCGTAACCATCTTCTCCGATTTCTACTCCATAGTTAGCGGTTATTTTTACAGATCCTCCATCAAAACTTTTATCATCAGCAATGATGTTCCCATCATTTTCGGTATCGAGTCGATTTCCTTCGGTATTAGGAGTTCCCACAGGAAAATCTCCTTTTGCATTCGCATTATAAGCACCGTAACTAATACTTCCTGTTAATTTATTTACATTATCTTTTAGAACAATATTAATAACACCAGCAATAGCATCAGATCCATACTGTGCTGCAGCGCCATCTCTTAAAACTTCAATTCTTTTTATAGCAGACGCAGGAATAGCATTGAGATCTGTTCCAGAGTTCCCTCTTCCACGAGTTCCAAAAACATTAATTAAAGAAGAAGAATGTCTTCTTTTTCCATTTATTAAAACCAAAGTTTGATCGGGCCCAAGACCACGTAAAGTTGCCGGGTCGATATGATCTGCACCATCTGATCCAGATTGCTTATTAGCATTAAAAGAAGGAGCCGCATACTGCAAGAGTTCATTAATTTCTATTTTACCACTTTTGGTAATAACATCTTGCATATCGATAATGTCAATTGCTACAGGAGTATCGGTTGCAGTTCTTTTTGGACTTCTGGATCCAACCACAATAATAGTACTTAATGCTTCTCCTTCGAGGAGAGTGACATCTATTTTTTCTTGTGTTCCTACTTCTATTTCTTGTGTCTCAAAACCGATATAGCTATATATAAGAATAGCATTTGCATCTACAGCAATTGAATAGTTTCCTTGATTATCTGTTGTCGTACCTTTTGCAGATCCTTTTTCTATAATATTTACATAAGGTATTGGAGATCCTGAAGAGTCAGTAACTGTTCCTGTTATTACTTGTTGGCTAAAACACCAACTGGTGAATAAGCAAAATAAAATGAGTGTGATTTTTTTCATAAAAAATGTTTATTTAAGGTGATTGTGTCCTTAAATATATCTAAAAGGTTGGTATTTAGCATAAACTCTCACATGTTTTTTAATTGAATCCCTGGTTTCATTGACGATTGCAGTTAAAAAAAAGAAGTATCAAAATTGCTTATAAAACCAAAAAAGATGAACATTATTTATAACTTAAGGGTGTAAGGATTTACGTTAATATTTTACACCCTTAAGTTTCGAGATATTTAATTACTTTCACTAATTATACACAAGGAGAATTCCATGGCAGTGCGCATAAGGGAGCACTCCATTCACCACCACAAGCTAGACAATCTTGTTCGTTTCTCGGCCATCCAGAACCCTTAATAACCTGAAGTTGTTTTCTGTTAAGTTTCTGGACTCCTTTAAAATTTAAAATTGTTTGTAACATAATTTTTGGTTTTAAGATTTATACTATGATTTTAAATCATCACCTAAATTTAGGTTTTTCAAATAAAGCTGCGCCAATTATTTATCATAAATTATTTATAAATAGAGGTTTACATAGAAAGATTTATATGATAAACAACATAAAAAAACCCGAACCCTATTAGAGATCCGGTTTTTAATTATTAATTAATATTGTCTAAATATTTAGTTTTCTTGATATTTATATACAATTGTAGTTACTTCATCTATTTTAGAATCATACATTTCTAGGATAAAATTTTTATTTTCATCGAAATACCCTAAACAATTATCATTACCCCCAGAGTTTACAATATAGAGCCCTTTTCTTAGAGGTCTTACTTTAGCAATTTTATCTCCTGATTTATTTAAAAAAGTTACGATAAAACCTTTTTCATCAGCTACTTTAGTATAACCCATCATATCCGAAGTTGTTTCAAACTTTTGTACAACTACTTCTTCATCTTCATAAATTGCAGATTGATTAATTTGATCTTCACCATCTGGACTAAACTTTATTTTACCTTTTTTAGTAATGACTTCTTGCTTTTTAATAACTTTTTCTTCACCATTAGGTCCTTTAATACGAATAGTTTTAGTTACTGTTTCTTGTGAAGAGTTTTGTTGATCTTTTTTTTCGTCTGATTGTGCGTGGTTAACAGTAGTACATATCATAAATACTACTGTGATTAGAGTTTTTAAAGTTTTCATTTGTGTATTTATTAGATATAAAACTACAAAAAAACTAAAATATGCTAAAATCTAAAGACTTTAATTGGAAATTTTTGCTGTAATTTATTTATTAAATAATCTTATGAATCTGTACTTGTTTACTATAGATGAATAGCATTATCTTTGCACTCTTAAAAATTGGGAGCGAACTATAGAATATATCCCAACCATTATTAATATACGTACCATGAAAGCAGGAATCGTAGGGTTACCAAATGTTGGAAAATCAACATTGTTTAATTGTTTATCTAATGCAAAAGCACAGAGTGCTAATTTTCCTTTTTGTACCATAGAACCCAATATTGGGGTGGTGAATGTACCAGACCATAGGCTGGAGAAGCTAGAGGAGTTAGTAGTACCCGAACGGGTAATCCCCGCAACGGTAGAAATTGTGGATATTGCAGGTTTAGTAAAAGGAGCGAGTAAAGGAGAAGGATTAGGGAATCAGTTTTTAGGAAATATTAGAGAAACAGATGCTATAATACATGTATTACGTTGTTTTGATAATGATAATATTGTTCATGTAGATGGCTCGGTAGACCCAATTAGAGATAAAGAAACTATCGATATAGAATTACAGCTTAAAGATCTGGAAAGCGTAGAGAAAAAACTGGATAAAGTAAAAAGGGCAGCCAAAACCGGTAATAAAGAAGCACAAAAGGAAGAAGCAATTTTACTAAAACTTAGAGAAGGGCTAGAAGCAGGAATATCGGTTAGAGCAATCGACATCTCTGAAGATGATCATACCGCATATGTTAGACCATTGCAGTTTATAACAGATAAACCAGTACTTTATGTTTGCAATGTTGACGAAGGGGCTGCAGTCGATGGAAATGATTATGTGAAAAAAGTAAAAGAAACTGTTGCATCAGAAAGAGCAGAAGTAATAGTGTTAGCAGTAGGTACCGAAGCTGATATTACCGAGTTAGATGATTATGAAGAGCGCCAATTATTTTTGCAGGATATGGGATTAAAAGAAGCAGGAGCATCAGTATTAATTCGCGCAGCATATAAATTATTAAACCAGCAAACGTATTTTACTGCTGGCGAGAAAGAAGTAAGAGCATGGACGGTTAATATAGGAGCTACTGCACCACAAGCAGCAGGAGTGATTCATACCGATTTTGAGAAAGGTTTTATACGAGCAGAAGTTATTAAGTATGATGATTTTGTAAAGTATGGTAGCGAATCCAAGGTGAGAGAAGCCGGAAAGCTTGGAGTAGAAGGAAAGGCATATGTCGTAAATGACGGAGATGTAATGCATTTCTTATTTAATGTATAAAAATATCTTGTTGATTTATAAAGCCCTTTCTGGTAATGCTAGAAAGGGCTTTTTGTTGGGTATCGTAATTAGAAAGTTTTTAGATTTTTCAAAAATAACAATACTACTATTTTTGAAAAATGCAAAATAGTAAGTTATCCTCGTACGGAATTGCATTGGCAATTGTTGGTATCGTTTTATTCTCTGCAAAAGCAGTATTAGTCAAATTAGCGTATAAATTTGAAATAAGCTCAGAACATCTATTATTGTTTAGAATGTTGTTTTCTTTACCTATATACATTGTACTGGCCTTGTATAAAAAACCAGTAGAGAAAAATAAAATTAGAAGAATAGATTACTTGTGGATTTTATTTTTTGGGTTCGTTGGGTATTATTTAGCTAGTTATTTTGATTTCCTTGGATTGCAATACATTAAGGCAGGGTTAGAACGAATAATTCTTTTTATTTATCCAACACTGGTTATTATTATTTCACGTATTTTTTTGAAGAATATAATAACGAAGCGACAACTATTAGCTATTTTACTAACATATATAGGTGTGATCGTTACATTTTGGGGAGAGCTTCGAATTGAAACTACGCATGTCATTCTAGGTGGTACTTTGGTTTTCTTAAGTGCATTAACCTATGCTATTTATCTCGTAGGGAGCGGATGGTTAATTCCTAAGTTTGGTGTAGTAACTTTTACTTCATATGCAATGATAGTTTCATCTCTATGTATAATTATTCAATATTTGATTTTTGATAGGCAAAATATAATGAACTATCCCTTAGAAGTATATTTTATTTGTATTATCATGGCAGTCTTTTCTACAATTATACCTTCTTATTTGGTATCTGCAGCTATTGCTAAATTGGGAGCTTCTAATTTTTCGATTATAGCAAGTTTGGGACCTGTATCTACAATTTTATTGGCTTATTTCCTTTTGGGAGAAAACTTGTCAATAATTCAGATAATTGGTGCTACAATAGTGATTCTTGGAGTATATGTAATCTCAAAGAAAAAATAAAATAAGGGAAAATCTATTCGCCTATAAAAAGTTTCAATGTTATTTTTGAGTATTTTTTAATGTTTTTTCATTAATTTAACACTCTAATTAGTAAGTGTTTACTTACGTTGATGGGGATTGCTTTCCAAAGAAAAGATTGGATAAGTAAATTAGATTTGTAATATTTATGAGTAAAGGGGGGTTAAGGATAGTAGTACTGTACTGCTTTGTATTTATTAGTATTGTTGGTTATGGACGAATAAACGATAATACTGATGACAGCAAAGTAGCATCACTAGAGACATCCAGTAGAGGTATAATAAAACCGGTAGAGGTTAAAAAGGTAAACTTTGATGAAGATATATATCAAAGAGAGCTTGAAAACAATAAACAAGAAGCGTATTTAGAAGAGATAGCCAGAAAAAATGCTATTATTAATATACTGTTGGTGAGTCTTGTTTTATTATTAATCATCTTGTTTTTATTGTATAGGAAATATAGAGTGAGAAAAAAAAATAGCGATGCTTTAAAAGAAAAAAATGAGCAGCTTATCGAAGCAAAGGCAGAAGCAGAAAAACTTACCAATACAAAATCTCAATTTATTTCTACAGTGAGTCATGAACTAAGAACTCCTCTTTATGGAGTGGTAGGGATTACCACATTATTGTTGGAAGAAAAAGATATTTCGCCAAAGCACAAAAAATTACTTAGTTCATTAAAATTTTCTGGAGACTACCTTTTGGATTTAATAAATAAAGTATTGAAAATAAGTAAGATTGAGTCTAATAATGAAAAACTTACAAAGACTCCTACAAACCTACTTCAGCTTTCTCAGAACTTATTATATTCTTTTGAGTACCAGGCAAAAAATAAAAATAACGAGCTTATTTTAGAAATACCTAATGAACTACCAGATGTACTAAATGTAGATTCTCTTAAAATATCGGAAGTTCTAATTAATCTGATCGGAAATTCATCAAAGTTTACTGAAAATGGAAAAATATGGCTTAGAATAAAAATCCTCTCTATCGAGAATGAGATGATTACTATTAGATATGAAGTAGAGGATAATGGTGTAGGAATCCCAGAAGATAAAAAAGAGTTTGTATTCGAGAAGTTTTCCCAGGTAGGTAGAGAGTTTAATAAGTCTGAAGGAACAGGATTAGGTTTATCTATTGTTAAAAATCTTTTAGAGATGATGGATAGCAAAATTTATTTGGACAGTAAAGAAGGGAGAGGAACCAAGTTTCATTTTGATTTACAATTAGAAATTATAGATGAAAAGGAAGAGAAAGAAATAGACTCGAATAGTAATAACATCAATACTGTTTATAGACGAATATTGGTGGCAGAGGATAATAAAATAAATCAAATTGTTACCAAAAACCTTTTAAATATAATAGGGTATGACTGTACTATTGTAGAGAATGGCTTTAATGCTTTGCAAATGGTTAAAAAAGAAGATTTTGATCTTATTCTGATGGATTTAAATATGCCTTATCTTAATGGAACAGAAGCTACCAGACGTATACGAGAATTTAATGAGATCACACCCATTATTGCTCTTACAGCTGCAGAGTTAAGTGAAGTGCAAGAAGAATGTATGGAAATAGGAATGAATGATATTATTAATAAACCATTAAATAAGAATGACCTTAAAAACATTATAGCAAAGCATTTGTTGCCTTAGTTTTTAATGAGAAGGATATATCTTATTAATAAATGAAATGACGTTTTTAACCACAATTTCTGTACTCTCCTTATGTGGTGTATGCCCAATATCAGGAATTAGTAAATCTTCAGAGTAACCCGATGTGTTTTTTACAATAGAATTTACCTGACCCAGTGTTCCATACTCATCTTTTTCACCCTGAATTATTAGAGAAGGACATTTAATCTTAGGTAAATATTCTTCAATATTCCAGGATTGATAAGATTCAGAAAGCCATGTCTCTGTCCACATTTTAAAAACAGCTTCAGTTTTATTTCCATGGTATTTATATAGTTTTTCTTTAAGAGAAGTATTTTGATACGCAAGGACTGCCGCTTTAATACCGTTAATGGTTTCTTGCTCTACAAATACATGGGCCCCTTCTGTAATAATACCTGTAATTTTTTCTGGAAACAAAGCTGCGGTTAATAAGGCAATACTACCACCATCACTATGGCCAAATAATACCACATTTCTTACCTCTAAATTCTGTATTATTTTTCCTAGAATATAAGCCTCTTCTTTTAAGTAATCATTATTTCTTTTAGAAGTAATAAAAGGAGCAGATTTACCATACCCCTGGCGATCATACGAAAGAATATTGCAACCTGCTTTTTTTGCTATTTGTTTGGGGAAATCTTTCCATAATTCAATACACCCTAAAGAATCATGTAAAAAAATAACGGTTACCTTTTCTGGAGCTAGTAACTCAGGGCTTTTAGAGAATTGTAATCGCTGTTTATCAATTATTAAATCCAAAATAGTGGTTTTGTTATAAAAAGTGCTAAAAATAAGCTAAAGTCTATGCAAATTGTATATTTTGCATCATCAAAATTGACACACTAGACATTTTTTTAAGTCTAGCTAAAGTAAATAGTTAATCCAATACAATGAAAAAAACATTAGCCAAGATTTCCATTGGTGTATTATTAATTGGTTGTGGAACCAATACTCCTACAAATGATATAGCAACAAATGTACCTATAGCAACAGCCATAGATTTAACTCAGGTAAAAGACGATAAAGTTCCAGTTACTATAAATCCAGGACGCTTTATTCAGGACACCGTAAAATATCGTATTCCCAAAGTGGTGCAGGGAACTTATGCTGTAAGTGATTTTGGGAAATTTGTAGATGATTTTAAAGCTTTTGATTATCAGGGAAACGAAATTAAAACAGAAAAAGAAGACACCAATACATGGTTGATTGCAAATGCCAAGCAGCTTGATAAAATTAGCTATCTGGTCAATGATACTTATGATATAGAAAACACAGATGTCGGCACACCTTTCTCTCCTTCTGGAACCAATATAGAGCCAGACAATTATGTGTTAAATCTTCATGGATTTATAGGATATTTTGATGTGCTGAAAAATAATCAGTATGCATTAGAGGTAAAAGCGCCATCGGAAATGAAGAGAACCTCTGCTTTGCCTAATGCAGGATCAATAGTTAATGAGGATAAAGCAGTTACTACAGATAAATATTTGGCAACACGGTATTTTGAAATTACAGATAACCCAATGATGTATGGAAATCTTGATGTCGAAGAATTTATGGTTGGGGATATCAAAATTGTGCTCAGTATATATTCTCCGAATAAAGTACATACAGCGGCTAAGATAAAAGAAACGGTATTTAAAATGATGAAAGGGCAAAAGGCATACCTTGGAGATATCAATAGTACGCCTCGTTATGATATATATTTATATTTAGCACCCAGCACAGAAACTGCTCCGACAGGATTTGGAGCATTAGAGCATCATACATCTACAGTCGTAGTATTACCAGAGCAAATGCCTGATGAAGCATTGGCATCTGCAATGATTGATGTAGTTTCTCATGAATTCTTCCATATTGTAACCCCTCTTAGTGTGCATTCTGAAGATGTACATTACTTCGATTATGACAAACCTACTTTTTCAAAACATTTATGGATGTATGAAGGAGTAACCGAATATTTTGCAACCTTATTTCAGGTTCATCAGGGATTGGTAGAAGAGCAGGAGTTTTATGATAAAATTATGGGTAAAATTCAGAGTGCAAGTGGATTTGATGATACAATGAGTTTTACGGTAATGAGTGAAAATATATTGGATCAACCTTATGCTGCTAACTATGTTAATGTATATGAAAAAGGAGCATTAATAGGCATGTGTATTGATATTCTAATGCGTGAAGAAAGTAATGGGAATCGAGGAATCCTGTCTTTGATGAAAGAGTTATCTCTTAAATATGGTAAAAACAAACCTTTTAACGATGATAAAATTATAGAAGAGATTACGGCAATGACTTATCCAGCTATTGGTGAATTTTTGAAAACTCATGTTGTAGGAAAAACTCCTATTAACTATGAAGAATTCTTTAAAAAAGTTGGGTTATCAGTAGAATCAGAAAGAGTAGAAACAAATTATATCCAAAATTCTGGAGTTTTAATTGTAGCTGGAAATCAGGAAAAAGGAACTATCTTTTTTACAGATTTAGTTTCTGATAATAGTTTCTGGGCAGAAAATGGAGCGAAACCAAACGATGATATTGTAGAAGTAAATGGTACTAAATTGACATTGCAGAATGCTAATAATATACTAGGTGCGACTTTTCAATGGCAAGAAGGAGATGATATTGAAGTTAAACTTAATAGGGCAGGAGAAGAAGTTGTTATTAAAACTAAGGTAACTAAATCTTTTACCAAAGGGAAAAAACTTAAAGCAATTGATAATTCTACAAAAGAGCAATCAGAGCTTAGAAAAGCTTGGTTAAAAGGATAGATATTTATAAAACAAAACTAAAAAAGGCCCTATACAAGGGCCTTTTTTAGTTTTAAATAACTTCTTCATCTTTGTAAGGAATTGTATTTAAAACATATTGTATAGCTTTAATTCGCGCTTCGGTTTTACGATCAGCCTCGATAATAACCCAGGGAGAAAGCTCGGTATTCGTTTTTTCAAACATTTTAACCTTATACTTAGTATATTCTTCCCAGAGTTCTTGAGCCTTTTCATCTACAGGGGTCATTTTCCATTTTTTTAAAGGACTTGATTTGATATCTTTAAAACGAGCAGCTTGTTCTTCTTTGGTGATAGAAAAATAAAACTTAATGAGATAAGTGTCAGATTCTAATATCATTCTTTCAAAATCGTTTACCTGCCCCATAAATGTTGTATACTGATTTTCGGTACAAAACCCATTAACAGGTTCTACAACCGCCCGATTATACCAGCTACGATCAAAAAGAACCATTTCTCCTGGTGTAGGCAATTGATTTACATAACGCTGAAAATACCATTGCCCTTCTTCTTCACTAGTAGGTTTTGGCAATGCTACAATTCGAAAATGCCTGGGGTTTATATGAGAAGTAATTCGGCGTATTGCCCCGCCTTTTCCTGCAGCATCACGGCCTTCAAAAATAATTACTATTTTTTTCTCATTTTTTATGCTCCAGTTTTGTAATTTGATAAGTTCGGCCTGGAGCTCTTTTAATTGTATCTCATATTTAACCATCCTCAATACTTTTTCAACATCAGTCTTTTTATCCATAAACAGATATTTTAAACCAATGGGAGAGTTTAGGATTTCCAAATCTTCTTTAGAAAGGTTAATATGTTTTGTTTTTTGAGTTGTCTTCATTCATCAAATATCTATTTGTTCAATATATCTATAGTACCTTAGAATCACGTTAGGATCAGGAAGTAATGTAGTTTTTGCCTTTGATTTACCTGTATAGTCAAATCTCGATAATACATACCTCATGCTTTCTAAACGAGCAGTTTTCTTACTATTGGTTTTTACAATAACCCAAGGGCTAAATGTTGTATGGGTTTTTGAGAACATTTGTTCTTTGTATTTAGTGTATTTATTCCAGAGTTGTTGCCCTTTCATATCTACAGGGCTAAATTTCCATACTTTTAATGGGTTTTGTAGTCTTGCATCAAAACGTTTTTTCTGCTCTTCTTTCGATATCGAGAACCAAAACTTGATTACTATAATCCCATCTTCATATAGCATATGTTCAAATTCGGGAACCTGCACCATAAAATTTTTATATTGTTTATTGGAGCAAAACCCCATAACAGGTTCTACAACAGCACGATTATACCAGCTACGATCAAAAAAAACAATCTCTCCCGGATTAGGCAATTCTTTAATGTACCTTCTAAAATACCACTGTCCTTTTTCGACTTCGGTAGGTTTTGACAACGCAACAATACGCATAGAACGAGGATTAAGATGCTCTGTGAAACGTTTTATAGATCCTCCTTTACCGGCAGCATCTCTGCCTTCAAAAATTACTGCAACACGCAACTTCTTTTTTGCAATCCATTGTTGAAGGTTTACCAATTCTCCTTGTAGGGAACGTAATTCTTCTTCATATCGAAGTTTCTGTAATATTTTTTTGATATTGATGTTTTTTTGATCTGCAAGACTGATCAAATGTTTCCGTTTTTTGACTTGATTTAACTCTTCAAGTGTAAACATAAAGTTTATAATTTATTATTCTGTAAGTAGTGATTAAAGGTAAAAATAAAATGAATTTTATCGAACTATAGTAACAATTCTTTAGCATAAAAAACTTGAAGAGTATATTTATATTGTTTTTCCGGTTACACTTTCCAGAAAAACCTTTCTTTGGCTTTTGATTTTGCTCCTGTTTTTTTATAAAAGTTGATGGCATCTGTATTAAAATCCGGAGTTTGCCACTGAATAATAGTACAGCCTTCTGATATAGCAAATTCTTTTACCATAGCCATTATTTTTGTGCCAATTCCTTTTCCTCGCGTTTCTTCTTTAAGATATAAACAATCGAGATAGATATAAAAATCAGCATCCCAGGTCGAGAACTGTTTCATAAAAGTTGCATACCCCAAAAGCTCGTTATTTTGTTCTACAACAACACACTTTAGGGCATTCTCTGACCCGAAAAGATATTGCAAAAGTAACATTGCTTTCTTATTAGAATCAAATGTTGTTTTTTCATATATAGCATGAGCTTTACACAGTAAAACAATTTGTTTAATATCTCCTTCTTTTGCAAATCTAATAATCATATTTTTGTTTTTAACATGCACATCGAATTAAGGAACCTTCAGAGGGTTTGGTTCCCTGTGTGGCGTATCCATCAAATTTCCACCATTCAATACCCCCTATTAATTCTTTTACTTTAAACCCAAGTCTGGCCATACGTAATGCTCCTTTGGTCGAAGCATTACAACCTATACCATCACAATAACAAATATAAGTTTTTGTTTTATCAAGATGAGCCGTGTTTTCTACTGTCATTTCCTGATGAGGTAGGTTAATAGCAGTTGGGATATGTTCTTTTTTATACCCAAAAGATTGTCTGGCATCGACCACTACGATATTTTCTTCTTTTTCGAGGGCATTAAATAAGTCAGAAGGATCCATTTCATAAGCTAATTTGTTTTCGTAAAATTTAATTTGATTTTCCATAGTTCTGCGCTTTTATTTTGTCAAATGTAATATCAATTCATTGCTTTTTCCTATGTTTATAGATGAATGATTCGATACTGTAATTGAAATATTTTCACATTCGGTACCATAGTATTATTGTAGTTTTGTTGGTATGGATATTAAGTATTTCAGACTTATAAAAACTATTACAGAAGAGGGTAATATTGCTAACTCATCAGAGCGATTGTTTTTAACGCAATCGGCATTAAGTCATCAATTAAAAGAATTAGAAGGAAGATTAGGTTTTAAAGTATTTCATAGAACCAGAAATAAATGGAAACTAACAGAAGAAGGCCGGGAATTGTATAGAGTGGCTAATGAAGTACTCGAAACTATTGAGCAAGGATTTAATACGATCCAACAAATAAAAACGGGATCTAAAGGAAATATTAAAGTAAGTACAGAGTGTTATTCTTTTTATCAGGGATTACCGGGATTCATTCAAAAAATGAGAATGCTATACCCTCAAATTGATGTAGATCTTATTCTTGAAGCCACACATCAACCGATTTCAAAACTATTATCAAACGAAATTGATATTGCTTTGGTAACTTCTATACCTGCAAATGATCGATTATCAAGTATTACATTGTTTGAAGATGAAACGTATGCTGTTATGCACAAAGAACATAGGTATGGTAAAGCCGAATATTTAAGTGCTAGTGACTTTGCAAATGTTCATTTGATCATTCATTCTTTCCCTTTAGAAACAGTATCTGTTTATGAGCAATTCTTAAAACCCAATAGTATAACCCCTATAAAAATTTCTGCTATCCCGCTTACCGAAGTTTCTTTAGAAATGGTGAATGCCAATATGGGAATCATATGCATGCCAAAATGGGCATTAAAATCACTCAAAATGCCTAGAGATTTAATATTTAAAAGCATTGGGAAGCATGGGGTAAAAAGAACCCATTATCTGGCTGTTAGAAAAGAAGATGTACATAAAAAATATATTAATGATTTTATTTCGAGTTTTAAGGAGGAGTTTCTGGGGATGTGATTTCCGTTTTTTATTTAAAAACGGTCTAATTAAATGCTTCAAATGGCTGCATACCAAATAATCAACAAAATTCACTGTCGATTTGTTAATTACTTTGTAGAAAGGCTGTTTTAATTTTGTAAGTGAAACCTTATATTAGCAGGCATTCTACCCTATATTTATGAGCAAAGAAACCAAATATACCGAAGATAATATACGATCCCTCGACTGGAAAGAACATATACGTATGCGACCCGGAATGTATATCGGGAAACTAGGTGATGGTTCTTCTGCAGATGATGGTATCTATATTTTAGTAAAAGAGGTACTCGACAATTCGATTGATGAGTATGTAATGGGAGCGGGCAAGACGATTGAAATCTCTATTCAAGGAGAAAAAGTAGTTGTTCGAGATTATGGACGTGGGATTCCGCTAGGCAAAGTGGTAGACGTAGTTTCTAAAATGAATACTGGAGGTAAATATGATTCTAGAGCATTTAAAAAATCTGTAGGACTAAATGGTGTAGGTACAAAAGCAGTTAATGCATTATCTACATTCTTTAGAGTAGAGTCTACGCGTGACGGTAAATCAGCTTCGGCAGAATTCGAAAAAGGAAATCTCACCAATCAGGAAACATTAGAAGAAACTTCTCGAAGAAGAGGAACCAAAGTGTCCTTTGTGCCAGATAGTACCATATTTAAGCATTACAAGTATCGTGCTGAGTATGTAGCCAAAATGCTTAAAAACTATGTGTACCTTAATCCTGGTTTAACCATTATCTTTAATGGAGAGAAATATTTTTCAGAAAATGGATTAAGAGATCTTTTGTCCGACAATATAAAAGAAGAGGATAGATTATATGATATTGTTCATCTCAAGGGTGATGATATAGAAATTGCTATTACACATAGTAAAACACAATATAGTGAAGAGTACCATTCTTTTGTAAATGGTCAGCATACCACCCAAGGAGGGACACATCAGGCAGCATTTCGAGAGGCTGTAGTAAAAACAATTAGAGAGTTTTATGGTAAAAATTATGAAGCCAGTGATATTCGTAAATCGATTGTATCTGCGATAAGCATCAAAGTGATGGAACCCGTTTTTGAAAGTCAGACCAAGACCAAATTAGGTTCTACAGAAATGGGAGGAGATTTACCAACGGTTCGAACCTATATTAATGATTTTGTAAAAACTAAATTAGATAACTTTCTTCATAAAAATTCTATTACTGCAGAAAGCTTACAGCGAAAAATATTACAGGCAGAGCGCGAGCGTAAAGATTTATCCGGAATTCGAAAACTAGCAAAAGAAAGAGCAAAAAAAGCCAGTCTACATAATAAGAAATTAAGAGATTGTCGTGTTCATCTTACCGATAGTAAGAAAGATCGTAATCTCGAAAGTACTCTGTTTATTACCGAGGGAGATTCTGCAAGTGGATCTATAACCAAATCTAGGGATGTAAATACTCAGGCAGTTTTTAGCTTACGTGGAAAACCGTTGAATAGCTATAACATGAGTAAAAAGATTGTGTACGAAAATGAAGAATTCAATCTATTACAAGCAGCATTAAATATAGAAGAATCATTAGAAGATTTAAGATATAACAATATTGTAATCGCAACAGATGCCGATGTAGATGGAATGCATATACGATTGTTGTTAATCACCTTTTTCTTACAGTTCTTTCCCGAAGTAATAAAAGAAGGACATTTATATATATTGCAGACTCCGTTGTTTAGAGTTCGGAACAAAAAAGAAACAGTCTATTGTTATTCTGAGCAGGAAAGAAGAGACGCTATTGCAAAATTATCGGGTAAACCAGAAATCACACGATTTAAGGGATTAGGTGAGATTTCTCCAGATGAATTTGTGCACTTTATAGGGGATGATATACGTTTAGATCCTGTAATGCTGGATAAAGAAAAATCGATTGAAGAATTATTGTCTTTTTATATGGGAAAAAACACACCGCAACGACAAGAATTTATCATAGATAATCTAAAAGTAGAACTGGATACAATAGAGGAAGAATTATAATTATTAGAAGCCCCAGAAATTATATATGGATTTGGAAAACGAAAACGAAGAACTACATCACGATTCTACCCCCGAAGATCATCAACCACAAGAGGTGATCACTAAGGTTACAGGAATGTATAAAGACTGGTTTTTGGATTATGCATCTTATGTAATCTTAGAACGAGCAGTACCGGCAATTGAAGATGGTTTAAAACCCGTACAACGTCGTATTCTTCATTCTATGAAGGATCTTGATGATGGTCGATATAATAAAGTGGCCAATATTGTTGGGCATACGATGCAGTATCACCCTCATGGTGATGCCAGTATTGCTGATGCGATGGTACAAGTTGGGCAAAAAGAATTGCTGATTGATATGCAAGGTAACTGGGGTAACATCCTTACAGGAGATAGAGCAGCCGCATCGAGATATATTGAAGCCCGCCTGTCTAAGTTTGCATTAGATGTAGTATACAACCCCAAAGTTACCGACTGGCAATTATCCTATGATGGTAGAAAGAAAGAACCTATTAATCTCCCAGTAAAATTTCCTTTATTACTGGCACAAGGAGCAGAAGGAATAGCCGTTGGATTAAGTACTAAGATTTTACCACACAATTTTATCGAATTGATCGATGCATCCATTAAACATTTACAAGGTAAACGATTTACTATTTTCCCTGATTTTCCTACATCTGGAATAGCAGATTTTACAAACTATAATGATGGTAATCGTGGTGGTAAAGTTAGGGTGCGTGCCGAAATATCTCAATATGAGAAGAACACTTTAGTTATAAATGAGATACCATTTTCTACTACAACTACATCTTTAATAGATTCTATTCTTAAAGCTAATGAAAAAGGAAAGATAAAGATTAAGAAAATAGAGGATAATACCGCAGCAAAAGTAGAAATATTAATACATCTTCCTTCTGGTATCTCCCCTGATAAAACGATCGATGCACTTTATGCATTTACGAATTGCGAAGTGTCTATATCACCATTAGGATGTGTTATAGAAGACAATAAGCCAAACTTTATTGGTGTTTCAGAAATGTTACGCCGTTCTACCGATAATACAGTAGAATTACTAAAGAAAGAGCTCGAGATTCAGTTAGAAGAATTACAGGAACAATGGCATTTTGCATCATTAGAAAGAATATTTATCGAAAACCGGATTTATCGGGATATAGAAGAAGTAGAAACATGGCCGGGGGTGATTGAAGCTATTGATAAAGGATTACAACCTCATATTAAACATCTAAAACGAGCGATTACCGAGGAAGATATTGTACGTCTAACAGAAATTCGAATTAAACGTATTTCTAAATTTGATATAGATAAAGCACAGCAAAAAATAGATGCCCTTGAAGAAGATATAGCTCAGGTAAAACATAATCTTGAGCACCTTATAGAGTTTGCAATAGATTACTTTAAAAGGCTAAAAACTACATATGGTAAAGGAAAAGAACGTAAGACCGAAATCAAGATTTTTGATGATATTGAAGCAACCAAAGTAGTAATTAGAAATACAAAATTATATGTAAATCGAGAAGAAGGATTTATAGGGACTTCACTTCGTAGAGATGAATATGTAGCAGATTGTTCTGATATTGACGATATTATATGTTTTACAGGAGAAGGAAAGTTAATGATCACCAAAGTTGGATCAAAGACTTTTATAGGTAAAAATATAATTCATGTTGCTGTCTTTAAGAAAAAAGATAAACGTACCATCTATAATTTGATTTATCAGGACGGTAGAGGAGGAGCTTCATATGTTAAGCGTTTTGCCGTTACCGGGGTCACCAGGGATAAAGAATATGATCTTGCACAAGGAAAAAAAGGATCAAAAGTCACGTATTTCTCTGCTAACCCAAATGGAGAGGCCGAAGTAATTACTATTTTCTTGCGACAAGCAGGAAGTATTAAAAAATTAAAATTCGACCTTGACTTTGCCGATTTGTTAATCAAAGGTAGAGGGGTAAAAGGAAATATTGTTACTAAATATAATATTAAACGTGTTGAATTGAAAGAACAAGGAGTATCTACTCTAAAACCACGAAGAATTTGGTTTGATGATTCGGTACAACGCCTTAATGTAGATGGAAGAGGAGAATTATTAGGTGAATTTAGAGGAGAGGATCGTCTTTTGATTATTACCCAAAAAGGTAATGCAAAAACAATAATTCCCGAAATGACATTGCATTTTAGTTCGGATATGATTGTTTTAGAAAAATGGAAACCCAAAAAACCAATATCTGCAATATATTGGGATGGGGAGAAAGAAAAATATTATGTAAAACGGTTTTTAATTGAACACCCAGAGCGCGAAGAGGCTTTTATTACAGAACATCAAAAATCTTTCTTAGAAGTTGTCTCTACAGATTATAGACCGATAGCAGAAATAATATTTACGAAACTTAGAGGCAAAGATCAACGACCGAATGAAGAAATAAACCTCGAAGAGTTTATATCGATCAAAGGATCAAAAGCTTTGGGAAATCAATTAACTACACATAAAGTAAAACAGATCAATCTACTGGATCCATTACCGTATGAAGAACAAGAATCACTTCCTGCTGAAGAAATAGAAGTGATAGAAGAAGAGAATGTATCCCCTGAAGCAACCGACAATAAAACTTCAGCAAAATCTTCAGACGCCACCGCCGATACTGGTGAAGAAGGAGAACAAGCTAGTCTTTTTTAGATATTGATTAAAAAGTATTAATATGTAGTGGTCCATATTAATAAACTTAATAGAGAAACTAACTTCTTCAGAAATGATAGAAGAAAAAATACTTTAATTTGTTATTCTGTAAAACTCAAGAAATAGATATCGAGACTGTAGTATCGATAGAAGCCGATACTGAAAACTCACAGTTCATATTACCTAACTCCAGAGAAGAACATTTACACCTGATAAGGGATAGTGATATAGAACATTTGATATTGAAATCTGAAAATAATATAACAATTGGTTTTGTAATATTGGCAGGATTGCAAAATAACAACAGGAGTATTGAATTTCGAAGAATCGTTATAAACTCAAAAGGAAAAGGTTATGGTAGAACGGCAATCAAAGAACTAAAACAGTATTGTTTTAAAAAATTAGATTGTCATCGCTTGTGGTTAGATGTATTCGAAACGAATGAAAGAGCCAGATATTTATATCAATCTGAAGGGTTTAAAGAGGAAGGAATATTAAGAGATAGTATATGGGTTAATGGTGAATTTAAAAACTTAATAATCATGTCGATGCTTGAAAACGAATACATAAACACCACTACCGATAAAATATAGAGCTATTTATCTTAAGATTTCTTTACAAACTTTGTAAGAATAACTATATGTTGCCCATTTGCACGACCTTCGATATGTTCTGAGTTATCATGAACTAATGAAATGTTTCTAACATGAGTACCTCGTTTAGCAGTAAAATTAGCACCTTTTACATCCAGATCTTTTATTAAAACAACAGAGTCTCCAGCTTGTAAAATAGCGCCATTTGCATCTAAATGTTTAATTGCATTTTCTTTATCATCTCCATCTCCTGAGGCATTTGCCCATGCTGTCATATCTTCATCCAGATAAAGCATATCTAATAAGTCTTGTGGCCAACCTTCAGATTTTAATCGATGTAACATTCTCCAAGCCATTACTTGTACTGCAGGAACTTCACTCCACATACTATCATTAAGACAACGCCAGTGATTTACATCTACTTTCTCAGGATCTTCTATTTGTTCTAAACATACTTGGGAAATAAGAATATGTGAGTCCAGACCTGTCCCAGGAGATTTAGGCACTTCATAGACTTTCAAATTTTCAGTTACTCCTGATAATTCACATACAGATCCGCTACGCTTGTGTAATTCTCTTTCTAGACTCATTATAATGATACGTTTATTGTGTAGATTGTTTAATACTGCAAAAGTGCATTAAAATTTATAATTATGAAATAGCAGATACCCTATTTATTGATGATGACAGACAATAATAAAGACCCATTAGAATTCAAAAATATAATAGGCCTTTATTGTCGAAATTTTAATACCTACACATTGATTAATCTGGTAAGCGGTCACGATCAGATTTTTTACGATTAAATCGGTATGTGAGCGTTGCAGTAACCCTTCTACCACTTCTAATCGTAGAGGAAACTAAATTGTAGTTTTGCCTTGTTGTAACTTTTGATCGGTTTTTTAAAGCGGTAGAGCGTTATTTCAGAATAAAAAGCGGAATACAGAGAGACGCAGAAGCACCTGCTAACGCGTTAACAAGCGAAAATCCCTATATTGTTATCAAATCAGGTAATAAACATCACAAAATACATTTAAATACCATTTTATATATTGAAAGTCTAAAAGATTATATAAAAATACATACCAATAAGAAATGTATTGTGGCGAAGTATAAAATCGGTGATATAGAGCTCGAATTAGCAGATAAAGAATTCTTAAGAACACACCGATCTTATATTATTAATCTAAAAAAAGTAACCGCTTTTACAGCAAATGATATTGATATCGATACTGTAGAGATTCCTATAGGTGTTAGTTACAGAGATAAGGTATTTCCTTTCCTCGAGAAAATATAAACACTCTATTCATTCACATATTAAAATTTCAGCTTATATGTATTATTGAATGGGGACCCAGATTTCTTCTTCAGATTTTGGATGATGCGGGCCATGATATTTATCTCCCATAATGGCAAAATGATTTCTTTGATCTAATTCATACCCAGAATTAGGAAGCCATTTTCCGTGTATATAATTCATTGTCTTATTAAAAGTATCTACAGGGCCTTTATGAATAAATATAGCATATTTACCACCAGGCAGTACATAAGATGTCATGTCTTCTGGAATATGATCAAAATCTGTGACTTCAACGGCGGCCCATTTTTCGAACACCACATCTTCTGTAAAAGTATCAAAAGTGATGTCTTCATCAAAAGTCTGTACAGAATAATACCCTGTGTTTTTATTGTTTTTAATTTCAAATCTTCTGGGCATAAATTGTTGCCACATTTGTGAAGTTGTATCATTTGCTAGAGAGGTCTTTATTCGCATCCCTATTAATTTTCTGTCTGTAATCGTAATAATTTTTGGCTCCATAGAAACAAAATCGTTTTGTAGTGTATTGATATCTGTTGGTGATAAAGTATATCGTTCAAAAGCTACAAATCGATGCCCTTTTTTTCGATATTTTCCAGGACTTGTCTTAAAAACAGATTGAAAAGCTCGTGTATATGCTTGTTGAGAATCAAACTGATAACGTTCTGCAATAACTACAATAGGTTCTTGGGTAAGAATTAACTCATGTGCAGATTCAGAAACTCTTCGTTTTCTTACATAGTCTACCACTGTTTCTCCGGTAACAGCCGCAAAAAGACGAATAAAATGATATTTAGAGTAACAAGCTTCCTGTGCAATACGATCCAGTGTAAGTACGTTTTTTAGATTTTCTTCTATAAAAGTAATTGCATTAGAAATCCTATATTGGTATGAATCTTTTATGTTTTCAGACATAATTTGCTTTTTGAACACTACAATAGTACATCTAAAACCCGATTATTTTTTGACCGGTATTGCGAAAGTATACGTTCAGAAAAAACAAACCAAAATATTATATACTGTATAGCTCAAAACACAAGGTTTGTCTGGCAATTTGAAAATATTTTACACTACTAAGTAGTCCCTTGTCTTTATAGGGGCAAAATTATCTGATTAATTAAAAGTCTCTTAACTAACTTAACTGTGGTTTAAATTTTCCTTTACTTTTTCGTATTCGAACAGCGACAACCTTATATTCTGGACACATTGCTTCAGAATCATGAATATCACCGGTTAAATTATTAATCATAATTTCGGGGAAATGAAAAGTAGTACTTAATACACCTTTTTTTACTTCATCTGTAATTCTGGCTTTTACATCTACTTTCCCTCTAGGAGATTCTAGACAGACATAATCACCTTCATTAACTAAGTTTTTCTGAGCGTCTTCTGGATGAATCATTAAATAATCATCAGATAGTATTTGTTCATTAGCCGTTCTACGAGTCATAGCTCCACAATTATAATGCTCTAATTCCCTGTTTGTTGTTAAAATATATGGATAATCTTTGGCATGTGAAGTTAATTCTTTGGTTTCTTCCCAAGAATTAAACTCAAATAACCCTTTTCCTCGTTTAAAATCTGTTTTATGAAGAATTTGCGTATCTGTACCATCTTTTGCAACAGGCCATTGTAATCCATTTACACCTAATCTATCCCATTTAATTCCGGCAAAGAAAGGAACGATTTGAGATATTTCTTCCAACATCCCATCGGGAGTATAATCTGGTTGAGTATATCCCATTTTATTCATAATATCTACAATAATTTGTCCATCTGGTTTAGATCCTTCAATAGGCTCAACAACTTTATGAACTGCTTGCACACGTCTTTCTCCATTGGTAAATGTTCCGCTTTTTTCAAGGAATGATGCACCTGGTAAAATAACGTCTGCATATTTTGCAGTTTCAGTCATGAATAATTCCTGAACAATTACAAGATCGGTTGCCTGAAGTGCTTTAATAACTTTTTGTGTGTTAGGATCTGTTTGCACTACATCTTCTCCTATAATCCAAATAGCTTTTAGATCTCCCGCCAGAGCAGCATCAAACATTTCAGGTATTTTGTATCCTATGTTCATAGGTACATTTACACCGTAAAATTCATTATACTGTTTATTTACCTGATCGTTTGTAACATCCAGATATCCTGCTCCCTGATGCGGTTGTACTCCCATATCTGCAGAACCTTGTACATTATTTTGCCCACGTAGCGGATTTACACCAACACCGCGTCTACCAATATTACCTGTAAGCAAAGCCAAATCTGCAATTTGCATTACAGTAAATGTTCCTTGAGAATGTTCTGTTACCCCTAATCCATGAAAAGACATAGCATTTGCAGCAGAAGCATAGGCAATAGCTGCTTCACGCACCTGGTTACGATCTACACCAGAAACGGCTTCTAGTTTGTCTATATTTATAGAAAGAATTTCTTTTTTATAATCTTCGAACCCTTCAGTCCTGCTTTCGATAAAAGAAGTGTCTGCTAATCCTTCGGTGATGATATAATACATCATCATATTAAGAACAGCTACATTAGTTCCTGGTCGTAATGCTAAGTGGTGTGTCGCATATTTAGCCAATTCGGTACGTCTTGGATCAATAACAATAGATACATTATCACTCTTCATCGCAAACTGCTTTAATTTGGCTCCTGTTACGGGGTGTGCATCGGTTGGGTTAGCCCCAATTACCATAATACAGTTTGTATCTTTTAAGTCATCGATAGAGTTTGTAGCTGCCCCGGTACCGTATGTGCGTTGCATTCCTAAAGCAGTAGGCGAGTGGCATACTCGTGCACAGCCGTCTATATTGTTAGTCTGGATTACAGCTCTAAAGAATTTTTGCATTAAATAATTCTCTTCATTGGTACATCGTGAAGACGAAATCCCTGCCATAGAATCCGAGCCAAATTCATTTTTATAAGCAGTTAATTTTGAAGCGATATATTCATATACTTCATCCCAGCTAACCTTTTCGAATGCCCCATTTCTTTTAATCATCGGAGAATTTAAACGCTCTGGGTGATCGTAAAACTTAAATGCATAACGACCTTTTAAGCAGGTATGTCCCTGGTTTACCTCGGCATCATAAGGAGCTTGAATACTTAATATTTCTCCATTACTGGTTGCAATTTCAAGATTACACCCTACACCGCAATAGGTACAAATAGTTCTTGTTGTATCGGTTGCTTTAATAGCTTTTGACTGAAAAACATCCGAAATAGCAGAAGTTGGGCATGCTTGAGAACAAGCACCACAGCTTACGCAATCAGAATCCATAAAAGATTGATCTAATCCTTTGATAATAGAAGAATCAAACCCTCTTCCAGACATACTTAATACAAATTGTCCTTGCACTTCATCACATGCACGTACACATCGATAACAATTAATACATTTAGATAAATCTGAAGTCATATAAGGATGACTTAAATCTTTTGTTTTATGAAGATGATTGTCTCCCTCTGGATAGCGAACTTCTCTAATTCCTACCTGGGCAGCAACCGTTTGTAGCTCACAATTTCCATTTACCTCACAGGTTAAACAATCAAGAGGATGGTCTGTTAGTACCAACTCAACGATATTTTTTCGTAGTTCTTTTACCGATTCAGAATTTGTGTAAATATATTGTCCTTCTGAAACTGGGGTATGGCAAGAAGCCAAGGTCTTAACAGCTCCGTTTTCTTCTAAGGCTACTTCTACACTACACACACGGCAAGAACCGAAAGGATCTAAGTTTGGTGCATCACATAAGGTTGGAACAAGATTTCTTTCTTTATACCTTCTTATAAAAGAGAGCATGGTTTCTCCTTCAACTATTTCGAATGCCTGATTGTCTATATAAGCTGTTTTCATGATATTAAATGTTTAGTTGAAGTACGTTTTCATTTCATCTTCAAAATAGTGTAACGTATTTCGGATAGGTAGTGGAATACCTCCTCCGTGTGCACATAACGACCCTTGTTCGAGGGTAGTTAAAAGGTCTGAGAACAATTTTTGATCTATTTTATGGCCAGAATGTAATGCATTGCTAGAAAGCTCATGGCCACGTTTTGTTCCTAATCTACATGGAAAACATTTTCCGCAGCTTTCATAAGAAGCAAAATCAAAAAGATGTTCTATAAATTTCATCATTGGAAAACTTGAAGGAATACAAATAATTGATGCGTGACCCAGTAAGAAACCTTCTTTTGAAAATGATTCAAAATCTATTGTTAAATCATCAATTTTTGAGACGGGGACTACTCCTCCAAGAGGGCCACCAATCTGAAGCGCTTTAACATCAGATTTAAATCCACCACCCAAATCATTAATAACTACAGAAAGAGGAGTTCCCATTTCTACTTCATAGAGGCCAGGTCGATTAAAAAAGCTATCTAAGGAGACTAGTTTTGTTCCAGAAGAACGTTCAGTTCCAATTTGTTTCCAGGCATTTCCTCCGTTACTTATAATATAATGTAAGGCGGCTAATGTTTCCACATTATTGACTACAGTTGGCTTATTAAATAAGCCTTTTTGAGCTGGGTAGGGTGGGCGAACACGAACTTCTGGTCGTTGCCCTTCTATAGAGTTGATAAGCGCCGTTTCTTCTCCACAAATATATGACCCTTGTGCCTGTATGATTTTGAAATCAAAATTAAACCCACTGTCTTGAATATTATCCCCGATCAATCCTTCATTTCGAAGATCATCGATAGCATCCTGTACAATTTTTGCAGCTTCAGGATATTCTGCACGTATATACACGATCCCATAACTTGCATGTGTAACATATCCAGAAATAAGCATCCCGAATAATACCGAATGGGGTTGATGTTCTAATAAATATCGATCAGAAAAAGCACCGGGGTCTCCTTCATCGGCATTACAAATAATAAATTTTGTAGTATTTTCTACATTTCTGCAAAACTCTAATTTTAGTCCCATGGGGAAACCAGCACCACCACGGCCTCGAACATTTGAGGTTTTGATTTCTTCCAATATTTCTGCAGAATCTTTTTTGAGCGCATTTATAAGCGGCTTATAAAAATCAGAAATAGTAGTGAATGATTGGGTAAGTATTGCTTTTCCGCTAGCTTTTATAGTATAGTTATCTTGATTTAGCTCATTTTTTGAATTGATAATTTGATCAAGATTATGAAGTGCATCACCAGAATAATTTTTTCCATTATAATGAAATGCGTTATTCTCATGACATCTCCCAAGGCATGTCATATGCCCAATTTCATCTTCCTTGAAATGATCTTTAAGTGAATTGCCTACAGTATCTTGCGTACCGGCACAAACACATGCAGTCCCATTACATACATATACTTTCTTACCTTTGTTTTCGGGCTTTAAAAAATCATAGAAACTAGCTGTACCATAGGCATTGGCTTTTCCAATTAAAAATTCATCAGCTAATTTTGCTAACTCTTCATCACTTGGTGTACCTGCAGGTTTTGCCAGCTCTCCCATTTTATTGAAAAGGCTTTGATCTACTTTTTTTCTACCTAATAATTCACTTAAATTATCTGACATATATTCTTTTTAACTTGCTTTTGTATCGATGTCTCGAAATTGTTTAGTTGTTTTAGTTCGATAAGGATTAGAGTAACAGGTTGCTCTCTGATTACGACAAAATGCTAATAGTGTAATCCCTAGTTCTTTAGAGTAATCAACAGCTAAAGAAGATGGTGCAGAAACCGCCGCTAAAAACGGAATTTTTGCTTTAAAACATTTAACAACGATTTCATAAGAAACACGTCCACTCACAGTAATTATTTTTGCTTGATCCAGTTTGTTTAATAAAATTAGTTTACCAATAACTTTATCTACGGCATTATGACGACCAATATCTTCCATCGAGCATAGCAATTCTCCGGTATTAGTAAACGCTGCTGCTGCATGTGCACCACCAGATTGGTTAAAATTATGCTGTAAAGCACTCATTTTTGTAAATAATTGATGAATAAGATTAACATCAATTATTTCGGTATCATCTATGGTTTTTCCTAGGAAGGATAAATCTCCAAGTTCTGTTCGGCCACAAATGCCACAAGAAGAGACAGATAATAAACTTCTGCTGTTAGAATATCCATCACCTAGTTCTTCTTCAGGAATAGTAAGATTTACTATGGTTACAATACCATCATCATTCTCTTTTTTCAAGACGATATCGGGCAGAAAATTTATGTTTTTAATAATATCTTCAGAATGAAGCATCCCTCGAATTAGGCTAATATCTTCTCCCGGAGTCCTCATAGACACCGTAAAGGGTTTATTGTTGATATTTATTTGCAATGCTTCTTCAATAGTAAGTGAATCTAATGTTTTATTCACTGAATCTACTTCATATTTCTTGCCTTCATAATTTCTAATCGCCATAAGAACTATTAAATTAATAAAGAGCCATTTACACAAAGTTAATAGAAATAATTGTATTATGTTAAACATTAACTATAATGCAAAAGGGCGTATTTATTGATATTAACTTCTAAAATAAGCCTGTAATATTTCCGTCATTATCAATATTGATGTTTTCTGATGCCGGATGCGCAGGAAGACCTGGCATTCTCATCATATCTCCGGTAATTGGCACCAAAAACCCTGCACCTGCAGCTATTTCTATTTCTCTAATAGTTATAGTAAAATCTTTAGGGCGACCTATTAATTTGGGGTTATCAGATAATGATTTTTGAGTTTTGGCAATACAAACCGGAAGATTCTCTAATCCTAATGCTGCAATTGTTCTTAGATTTTTCTTTGCTTTTGCAGTATAATCCACTCGATTTGCACCATATATTTTGGTAGCAATAGTTTCAATTTTTTCGGTTACATCTGCTTCCCAATTGTATAGTGGAGAAAAGTTTGAATCACCAGATTCTACAATCTCTACTACGTGTTTTGCAAGCTCTATGGCCCCTTTTCCTCCTTTAGCCCAAACTTCGGCTAAAGCAACTCTTACATTATTATTTTTTGCAAACTCTTGAATAGCTGCAATTTCTTCATCACTATCAGATACAAATCTATTGATAGCAATAACAGGAGTGATTCCAAACTGCTTTACATTTTCTAAGTGCTTTTCAAGATTTGGTATTCCGTTTTTAAGTGCTTCTACATTTGGATCCGTCAATGACTTTAAATCTGCTCCTCCATGATATTTTAATGCTCGTATTGTAGTAGTGATTACGATTGCTTTTGGTGAAATCCCAGCGCTTTGGCATTTTATATCCAAAAACTTCTCTGCGCCCAAATCTGCACCAAAACCTGCTTCTGTTACGGTATAATCAGAAAGAGACATTCCCATTCGTGTTGCAATTACAGAATTGGTACCTTGTGCTATATTAGCAAAAGGTCCGCCATGAATAATTGCCGGGTTACCTTCTATAGTTTGTACCAGGTTTGGTTTGACTGCATCTTTAAGAAGTGCTGCCATAGCTCCTTCGACTTTTAGATCTTTGGCATATACTGGTTTTTTACCAAAAGTATATCCAATAAAGATGTTCCCTAATCGTTCTTTTAGGTTTTCTAAATCATCTGCCAAGCATAAGATTGCCATAATTTCTGATGCTGCCGTAATATCAAAACCTGTTTCTCTTGGGACACCAGAGGTTGTCCCTCCCAAGCCTACAACAATATGTCGAAGGGCTCTGTCATTCATATCCATTACCCTTTTCCAGGTAACAGTTCTGGCATCTATACCCAATGAATTTGTTTTACTTTGTATATTATTATCAATAACAGCCGATAGTAAATTATGAGCTTTTTCTATAGCAGAAAAATCACCAGTAAAATGCAGGTTAATATCCTCCATCGGAAGTACTTGTGAGTAACCACCACCTGTAGCTCCACCTTTAATCCCAAAAACAGGACCTAATGAAGGTTCTCTTAAAACCACTGTGGTTTGTTTCCCTAATTGGTTTAGACCTTCAGACAGACCGATAGACATTGTGGTTTTTCCTTCACCTGCAGGTGTTGGAGAAATAGCAGTAACAAGAATTAAGTTACTTTTATTCACCTTATTTTTATCAATAACCGAATGTGGTAATTTGGCTTTATACTTACCATACATTTCGATATTGTCAGAATTTAATCCTAGTTTTTCGGCAATAGTACTTATGTGCTTAAGCTGTATCTGTTTTGCTATTTCTAAATCATTCATGTGAAAAATATTTTTTAGGAGTATAATATTAACCAAATTATTTTGATTCTAATATTATACTTGTGAAAAACATTTTCAAATATTAATAATTTGTGTTGATTATAATTAAGGAGCAGAATGGGATCTGATCCAGAATTATTTGTTAGTATAATTATTTATAAATGTGATTGTTTTTATAATGAATGTTCTTTTTTACTTTACATTCATTCTTTTAATATCAAAGAAGCCTGCAATCGCAAAAACAAGAAAATATCCTAAACTATACCATGATACCGTAGGGAACCACCAAAAGAGACTAAGATCTGAAGTTTTTTCATCTAATGGGTTCATGCTTATCATAGAATAGGAATACGGAAAATAAATAGATTCGGGTGCTCTTGCAGCGATTAAACCTACAATTACCAATACCATACCAATGCCTAAAGGAATAATAAAATTTTTAAATCTAAAACTTAACCAGAATTGAATGGCCAAAATACCTAAAACAGAAACAAAAGAGCGAAATAGTATTTTTATATGAAATACATATTCTGGAGAAAATTCTGAAAAATTTAATTGTGGGCGCATGCCACCTAATACATTTCCATTTAGCAAAATTAAACCATAATACATAGCATATGTAGCAAATACAGCAGCAATAATTATGCTTAGTTTACCAAAATAAACACTCCATTTTGGGATTGGTAAGGCAAACAAATGTTTAATAGCCGTAGCTTTATGTTCAACCTGAATGATTAAACTTGTAATAAGGACAATAAATAAAGGAACCAATGCAGGGAGGCTGTTCATAATTTGCTCATTTGCGAATTTATTCCAGGGGTTAATTCCTTCGGCAGGAATCAGTTTTTCCCACTTTACCATATATACTATAAAAAATAATAAAGGGATAAGTAGTGCACAAATAGCTGTTAGCCATAAGGCAAACGTATGTTTTAATTTTAGTGTTTCGTTTCTTAAGCTATTGAAATAGAACGTAGTAGTTGTCATTTTTATTAATTTTCGGTGAGATTAAGAAACAATTCTTCCAGGTTATTTTTAATCGTTACCTGATAAATACCAATGTTATTTTTTTGAAGCGAATCTACCAATACAGGGATTTGGGACTTTTCTTTTACTGAAACAGAAAGAAGGTGTTCTTCATGTTCTATCTTTTTTATTTCGAACCCCATTTGAATCAGTTGATCATATGTGCGATACTTATCGTCTGTTTCAAGTTCAATCTGTAATTGGTCTGATTGTGAATCGGTTAAAGCCTTAACAGTATCTTGAAAAAGCATTTTTCCTTCTCTAATAATCCCAACATGAGTACATGTTTTTTCAATTTCACTTAATAAATGACTTGATATAAAAATGGTGATACCATTTTTGTTCAATTTTTTTATTAATTCCCTCATTTCGATAATTCCCTTTGGGTCCAATCCATTTGTTGGCTCATCTAATATCAATAACTCTGGTTTTGAAAGTAGTGCTATTGCTAACCCTAAACGTTGTTTCATTCCTAGAGAAAAAGTTTTTACCTTTTTGTTTTTTACATGTAAAAGATTGACTGTTTCTAAAACTTCATCTATTCGATCTTTCTTGATATTTTCCCGATATGTAGAGGCAATACGCAAATTTTGTTTTGCACTTAAATGGTTGTAAAGAGAAGGATTTTCTATTAATGCCCCAATTTTTGATAGTGTATCAATTCTATGGTTTGCGAAAGGTTTTTCAAAAACTCTAATATTTCCCGAATTTTTATTGAGTAAACCTAAGAGAAGTCTTATGGTAGTTGTTTTTCCTGAACCGTTTGGACCTAAAAAACCATATATACTTCCTTTAGGAACTTCTAAGTCTAAACTATCGATATCTTTTTTAGATTTCGAATATGAGAAGTTAAGCTTTTCTGTTTGGACTATTAATTGGCTCATTATCTATACATTTCTCAGAAGACGAATCAATCGGTAAGTTGTTACACTTGTTACAATCCCTTCAAGGAAATGTATAGTTTTATGAGTGGTATCAGATATTCATTTTCATCTTAAAGAATTCTATTTCTGAAGAGGTCAATAATTTTTTATCTAAATTTATTAATAATGGAGGCCACTGGTTTGCCCGTAACCAAAATTCCTTGTGATTCTCTTTAATAGTTTTGATCCATGTCCAATCCTTATATTCAGTATCTTTCTTTGGATCGATATGGTTTATGATAATTTCATTTTCAGTAAATCGTATCATAGCATCGAACTCAGTTTTATTGGCTAGAATTTTGCTACTAACTATGATTAATACTATTACTATTAATGTTATAATAGCAAAAATACCCATTGTAGTTTTAAAAGTTGAACCAAATATTTCTGGTTTTACAAAAGCTATTAATGCGCTTGAAATCAGGTATTTCCATACACTTTTATTTAAGAAATTATTAACCTTAGCGTTAAAAATTGTATTGAAGTTTATTGTAAGATGTTTAGAGATATTCATCATTTTGATTTTCTTGTGGCAATTTCTATAAACAAGACTATTTCTTGTTTTTTGGTTGCATTTAAGATAATTTTATAAAGTTCAATTGCTTGGCTATAATTTTTATTTTTTTCATATAACCAACCTAAAAAAGCATACTTAGAAAATGACTTGGTTTCATTTTTAAGTATTCCAGATAATCAATTTCTACATTTTTCAATTCACTTTTAGTGAAATACAAATTTGCTCTTTCTCAAAGTAATTCTGTTGTTTTATTTTTGAGACCTTCAGACCATTTACCTTTTGAATGTTTATACTATTACAGATTATATTTATACTTTTTGTTTAGCTGTTTTTTGCTTTTTTCGTAGTTTAAAGTTTAGAAACTCTATTAATAGAGAGAACGCAATGGTAAAATAGAGGTATCCTTTTGGTATGGTACCAACTTCGCTTTCGAATATCTGAAGATGTGCTAAATGTGCAGCTTCTGCGATAAGCATAAATCCAATAAGAATTAAAAATGAAAGTCCAAGTATCTGAATTGAAGGGTGTTTGTTTACAAAACGTCCTACAGGAGTTGCAAACAGCATCATAATTAATACAGATACTACTACGGCAATAATCATTATTATTAGAGCATCATTAGGATTATCACTTAATCCGTTTGTCATTCCTACTGCTGTAAGGATAGAATCAAAAGAAAAGACAACATTAATTAAGGTGATTTGTACAATTGCATTAGAAAGAGAAGAAGAACTTTTGGCTTCAATTTCTTTTTCTTCTTCACCTTTCTCATCGACCTTTTCATGAATTTCATGAACACTCTTATATAGTAGGAAAATTCCACCGGCAAATAGGATTAAAGCCTGACCACTAATACCAGCTTCTATCCAGGGAAGATTGATATGCCAAAAAGGAGCTTCCATGGCAACTAATAGTGATATACCAAATAATAGAACGACACGCATAACCATGGCTAATAGTAATCCAATATTAGTTGCCTTTTTTCGTTGTTGATCTGGTAATTTGTTAGAAGCCAATGAAATAAAGATGATATTGTCAATACCAAGAACAATTTCTAAAAATGTAAGTGTTAATAGGGCGACCCAAGCATCTGCAGATGTGAAAATTTCGAACATTATTTTATTTTTTTTGCGGTTCCACGTTGTTTATTAGTTGCATCTACTAATCCGTATTCAAAAGTGTAGATGTTTTTATCGGTTGTTAAGATTTTCATATGTATAGCTTTTTTCTCTGCCATATTTTTGGGAGACAATTTTTGTACAATATATTCACAGTCATTAATCCATCGAATACTGGCTGTGTCAACCTTACCTCTGAAATAATCAATTTCTATAGTATCATTTCGAATAAAAGTGGTTGTAACCAATTCACCATCCAGAAAAGTTTCAAATTCAAAAGTCCCTGTATGAAAATCTGTACAGTTGCGTTCTTGTTGGTAACAACTACTCATAAGTAGTGTAGAGAAAAATAGTAAAGCAAATCGCTTCATAATTGTTATAAATGAAAAACGAAAATAATTCTATTTCCAGAAAGTTAATAGAAAGGAAGAAAAAAGTTGTTAAGATTTTTTCATGTGATATGAACTAAAGGTACCATCGGTATAAAAAATAACAATTCTATCTATTTCATTTTCTGTAGAAATTACTCGAGAAATTTTTTCTAGAGGAGGAGTATTTGGATCAGCTATTTTTTCTTCTGGGGATGACTGTGAAAATAAATCTTGTTTAGAAACTGTAATTGGAGGAGGTGTAGATTGAGAAATAGTAGAGGTGTCTGGCAAAGGATTTTTTTTCTCAATAGAAACATTCTCAGATTTAGGAAATGTTCCTTTTCCATATAACAACCATTGTAAATCTACATCGGTATATGCATCAACAATCTTCATTACAAAATCAAGACTAGGTTTGTTACGTCCGCTAAGAATATGAGAAATAGAAGAACGACCTACACCCATGTAATCTGCAAAGGATGAGGCAGATACAGCATGATAATCCATTATTTTTTGGATTCTTTTACCAAAATCTTTATTGTTTACCATTGTAAACTAGTTTAAGAGTAAATATTGGTTACAAAGGTAAACAAATTTGTTGAAAACACTGGTTTACAATTGTAAACTAGTAGCAGAGAGTGTTAAATCATTAATTTACTTAAATACCTTTAATAATCTGATTGTTAAAATTATATGTAATATATATTGTTGTTATTATTTTTTCTGTTAATAACTAGAATACATTTGGAAACATAGTAAGTATTACTGTTTAACGATGTAAACAAATAGATCGATTTTGAGTGTTTACAAATGTAAATAGATTGTTGTTACACTTGTAAACAGTACTCTAGTTTACAAGTGTAAATATTAATCTGATTTGTTATGAATCTTCGGTAAACTATAGTAATTTCGTAACCTTCTAAAACAAATTAATGGATACGCATACATTACAGAACTGGTTCGATACCTATAAAGAAGTTTCTTTATTTGGGCGTTATATTACTCTGGATCATATTTCTCCTTTATTAGATCTTTTATCTTTAAAAACCGAAATTGAACAGATAGGGTTTTCTGAGAATAATGCATCTATACATCTTATTAAATTAGGTAGTGGATCTAAAAAACTTTTGTTTTGGTCGCAGATGCATGGTAATGAAAGTACAACTACAAAAGCTGTATTTGATCTCTTAAACTTCGTTACAGACGTTTCAAATGATTTGGCAAAAACTATTTTAGAAGAGTGTACAATTTATATAATACCTATTTTAAGTCCTGATGGAGCAAAGGCATATACCAGGCTTAATTTTAACCAGGTAGATCTTAATAGAGATGCCCAGCAAAAAACACAAAAGGAAAGCGTAGTGTTTAGTAAACTGGTCAAACGTATTCAACCAGATTTTGCGTTTAATCTTCATGGGCAACGCACTATTTTTAGTGCAGGAGAAACTGAATATCCTGCTACGGTATCTTTTTTATCTCCAGCAAGTGATTTGGAACGATCAATAACTCCAAGTCGTAAAATAGCTATGGAAATCATTGCTAAGATGAATATGGTGCTCCAACAATTTATTCCGAATCAAGTAGGGCGGTATGATGATGGTTTTAATTTAAATTGTGTAGGGGATACTTTAGCGAGTATGGGAATACCTACTATATTGTTTGAAGCGGGGCACTACTCTAATGATTATGATCGTGAAATAACCAGAGAATACATATTTTATTCTCTTATAACCTCAATAGAATGTATAACGACTACTCAAATCACAGGAGATAGATATAAAGATTATTTTTCAATACCAGAAAATAGAAAATGTTTCTATGATATCATTATAAGAGATGTCATGTTAAAGGGAGAAAATGTAGATATAGCCGTTCAATACAGCGAAGAATTAGTCAAAAAGAGTGTGAAATTTATACCAAAAATTGTTAAAATTGGCGATCTTCAAAAATTTTACGGTCATAGAGAGATTATTGGCAAAAAAAGGACAATATATAACGAAAACGTTACAGTAGAGATAGTTCCAGAGGCTATGCTGTTAAAATTTCACCTAAACTCTGAATTATTCTTAATAGAATCAACAAAAAGTTAAAATAAAATGTATGGAAACTGTATTTTTCTGCTAAATTTGCAATGTAAATAATCGGGAAAAATAATAAAAAAACAATATGGCAAAGTTTAAATTAGACGAAGTTGACCACCAAATTCTAGACATGTTGATCGAGAATACTCGTACACCATTTACAGATATCGCAAAAAAATTGTTGATTTCTGCGGGTACAGTACATGTGCGAGTTAAAAAAATGGAAGAAGCAGGTATTATTGAAGGATCTTCTTTAACATTAGACTATAAGAAATTGGGATATTCATTTATAGCATATGTAGGAATTTATCTTCAGAATACTTCGCAAACCAAATTCGTCTTAGAAAGGATTAATGAAATACCATTTGTAACGGTTGCTCATATTACAACTGGAAAGTTTAATATTTTCTGTAAAGTAAGAGCTAAAGACACGAATCATGCTAAGGAGATTATTTTTAAACTAGATGATATTGATGGCGTATATCGTACCGAAACTATGATTTCATTAGAAGAGAGTATTAATGATAAGAAACGATTAATGCACTCTATTTTTCAGGATTTATAAAGGGAATAACTAAACAAATATAGAATAAGCCCTTTAAGAAAAACTTAAAGGGCTTATTAGTTAAAAAACTTTTGTAATTACATATGGCGAGATGTGTTAAATAAATTTTCTCTGCTATATCATTAAAAAGAATACATATTAACCATAAACAAGTACCACCACACCAATGGCTAGAAAACCAAAAATTGAACGTTTTAATGAAAACGTTCTTGCTAAGTACCAGATATACAATAGTATATTTATAACATTACCTTTTGATACTATAAGTAACACAGGGGTGTTATTACCACTTTTTAAAGAAGTGTGCGAAAAAGGCTATGATCAGCACAAGAACCCTACAGAAATCGTAGAAGACTTTTTTTTATTATACCAGGATAATCCTGAGTCAAAAGAAAAGCATGATTTGCTATTTAGGTTTATTCAGTATATCGAACGTCAAGTTGTATTGTTTGATGCAATAGAAGATGCTGCCTTTCCTGTAGTAAACAATATGGATGGCCGAGGGACTTTAAGAAGTATTAAAGAAGAAGCCCAGGCAAAAGGTAAATTAGAAGAGTTAAAAGATTATCTAAGGAGATTTAAAATTCGTCCAACCTTAACAGCTCATCCTACACAGTTTTACCCAGGAACAGTGCTCGGGATTATTCATGATTTAGACGATGCAATTCGTAATAATGATTCTCCCAGAATAAAAAAACTACTAGCTCAGCTAGGTAAAACTGCTTTTTTTAAGAAAGAAAAACCAACACCTTATGATGAAGCAGTAAGCTTGATCTGGTATTTAGAAAATGTATTTTATCATTCTGCAGGAACCATATATAATTATATCCAGCAAAATATATTTGAAGGAGAAGATCTCGAAAATGATTTAATTAATTTAGGATTCTGGCCCGGAGGAGATAGAGACGGAAACCCATTCGTAACGACAGAAATTACTTTAAAAGTAGCAAAACGATTACGAAAAACAATTTTGATCAATTATTATCGTGATATTCGAGTATTAAAACGAAGAATTACTTTTGGTAACCTTCAGGATAAAATAGCGGTCTTAGAAAATGCACTGTATGATAACTTTTATTATGCAAAAACCGCAGAACCATTATCGATAGAAACATTAATGAATGGATTGCTCGAGATTAGAGAAGAATTAATAAAAGAGCATCAATCTTTATTTTTAGAAGACCTGCAAGATCTAATTAATAAGGTGAAAATTTTTGGTTTTCATTTCGGTACACTTGATGTTCGACAAGATTCAAGAATTCATCATAAAGTGCTTACAGAAGTTGTACAGAAGACGAATGAATTGGGATTAGATATTTTTCCCAAACAGTATGAATCTCTTTCTGAAAAAGAACAGGTTAGTGCGCTTTTTACTATTAAAGGAAAATTAGACCCTTCTGTTTTTGATGATGATATAACAAGAGCAACAATAGAATCTATTTATGCGATAAAAACGATACAGCAAAATAATGGAGAACGAGCAGCGAATCGTTATATTATTAGTAATAATGGAAGTGAACTTAATATAGTAGAGACATTTGCGTTAATAAGGCTTTGTGATTGGGAGTTCCCTACGGTAGATGTAATTCCTCTTTTTGAAACAGTTCCTGATTTACAGGTTTCGCACCAGGTAATGGAGTCTTTATATACTAATCCAGAATATATGGAGCATCTGAAACGTCGTGGAATGAAACAAACTATTATGCTTGGTTTTTCTGATGGAACCAAGGATGGAGGATATCTTATGGCGAATTGGGGAATCTTTAAAGCAAAAGAAGCATTAACTGAAATTTCCAGAAAATATAATGTAAAAGTTATATTTTTTGATGGTAGAGGTGGGCCACCTGCAAGAGGAGGAGGAAATACAAACCAATTTTATGCATCTCTTGGCCCAACAATCGAAGATGAGGAAATTCAATTAACTGTTCAAGGACAGACCATTAGTTCTAATTTTGGGACACTGGATTCTTGTCAGTATAATTTAGAACAATTATTAGGAGCCGGAGTAGAAAATGAATTAACAAGTAACGAGGGTAATCTTTTCTCTGTAGAGAATAAGCAGACTATGCAAAAGCTTGCAGATATAAGTTATCAAACTTATGTTGATTTTAAAAATCACCCTAAATTTCTTCCGTACCTGGAGCATATGAGTACATTAAAATACTATGGGAAAGCAAATATTGGTAGTCGACCTTCTAAGAGAAGTAAAAGTGCAACCTTAGATTTTGGTGATTTAAGAGCAATACCTTTTGTAGGAAGTTGGAGCCAGTTAAAACAAAATGTCCCTGGCTTTTATGGAGTAGGAACAGCTCTAAAAGTATTTGAAGAAAAAGGAGAATTTGATAAAGTAATGTCTTTGTATAAGGAATCACCATTTTTTAGAACGTTGATCGGTAATAGCATGATGAGTCTTACGAAGTCCTTTTTTGAATTAACTTCTTATATGAAAGAAGATGAGGAGTATGGCGCATTTTGGGATATCATTCATGACGAATACTTGTTAACCAAACGATTGTTATTTAAGTTAACGGGATACTCAGAGTTAATGCAAAACGAACCTGCAGGAAAAGCATCTATCGATATTAGAGAAAATATCGTATTGCCTCTGCTCACGATACAACAATATGCATTGAAGAAAATTCAGGATTTAAATAGAAATAAAGATGCAAACCCAGAAGATGTTGCAATTTATGAGAAAATGGTAACTCGTTCTTTGTTTGGGAATATTAATGCGAGCCGTAATTCGGCATAATTTTTTAATAAAGTACTGTTAAGGATATTATATTATGAAGCTGGAATGATTAAATTTCAGCTTCATTTTTTAACTCATATTATACTTCATGACAAAGCTTTATAGTGTAATGTGAGTTTACATGCTATTACAAATAAATTGGAATTTAATCTATATCTAATACACTATGGTATCACAGTTAAAAGAAGGGGAATTTAATCCGTATTATGAAACATATATTGCTAAAGCAGAGTCGCCTGATATTGTAAAGGGACTAGAAAACGGCCAAAAAGAATTTGTTGATTTTGTGCAATCTATTCCTGAGGAAAAACTTACTCATGCCTATGCAGAGGATAAGTGGACTGTAGCAGAGGTGTTACAACATGTAATTGATGGAGAACGTATTTTTGCATATCGTGCTTTGCGTTTTGCAAGGAATGATAAAACACCAATTATGGGGTTTGAACAAGATGATTATGTTCCGTATTCAAATGCGAATAATTATAGTAAAGAAGAATTGATTTCAGATTTTCAGTCTGCAAGAGCTAACTCTATTTCATTATTCAAAAGCTTCACTGGTGAAATGTTAACCAGAATAGGAGAGGCGAGTGGTAGCCCTATGAGTTCAAGAGCTGCAGGATATATATTAATAGGACATCAAAAACATCATTTTGAGGTTATAAAAAAAAGATATTTATAAGTATGACAAAAGAAGAAGTTGCCCAGAATTACCTCTCGTTTTTAGAAAAAAACGAAGTAGATAAAGTTGTTAGTTTATTTGCCGACAACGGAATTGTTGAATCTCCATTGTATGGAACAATGCCAGCCAGTAAATTTTATAAGGCTTTGGCAGATGATACCACTACTTCAAAATTAAAATTTGATGGTTTGTTTTTTGAAAAAAACTCCAATAGAATTTCACTGCTCTTTGATTTTGACTGGGAATTAAAAGACGGAAAAAGAGTGGTGTTTAAAGTAGTAGATATTATAGTGCTCAATTCAGAAAATGAGATTCAAAAACTTACTATTATTTATGATACCGTTCATAGTAGGTCAGCAATAGAAGCGTTAAAAAAGTAGTGCAATAGGTTTATAATAAGTTGATTAGAGTTTTTGGATCTAGCTCGTGTCCTCCTGGATGAGTTCTAAATTCAATCTGAGGTAATATTTGCTGCACCCGTACTTTCTCGGCTTCAACTTTTTCGATTTCAAAAAGGGGATCTTTTTCTCCCAGGATATGAGTGATTTTTGTCTGATCAGTTAGAAAAGAAAAATCTTCTCTGGATAATTCTTTAGGAAAACCGCCAGAAATCATAACTAGGGCATCACAATTAATTTTACGGCTGGCAACCCACCGACTAGCAATACTTACTCCTTGAGAGTACCCTAAAACAATTAACTTTGCATGCTCAGGCAGCTCTTCAGATGTTAGTATTGCATCTACATATCGTAATACATTTTTGGTCTCTGCCAGGGTGTTTTCTTTGGTTAACCAACTAGAACCAATACTTCTGTAATTATTACCTTTATAATATTTAGAAGGAGCCTGCGGTGCAATAAAATAATTATCTTCTTTATCAAGGCTTTCAAACAACCGTATAAAATATCTACTTAAGTATCCGATCCCATGAAAAACTAACCAAACATTTTTAGTATCAGGGTGTAGATTATTAAGTGTAGAATATGTGTTTGTAGTAGTGTAAGAAGTTTCTTTTTCGATAGCACTCATATGATATATGATAATAGATCTTTTGTATTTAATTAAGATGAAACCAATCATCAACAATCGGCCACAAGATATCCCGATTTTTTGTCCTAAAAAAATCAAAATGGCCAATATTTTTTAGTTTAAAATCACTTGGTTTTAGATGTTTTCTAGTCACTTTAGCATTTTTGTATACGCGTTCACCCAAAATATCTACTGATTTTTTAGGAGCAAACAAGTCATCATCAATGCTTAATAAAAGCATAGGTTCTTTGATTTCTTTATAATATGTGCTAGTATCTTTTTGGGTAAAATACAACATCGAATCCGGGTGCAGTAAAAAAATAGCCCAATCTTTGGCTACTCTGGTGGTTAAGGGTTTTCCTAATCCAAACCAGCCAGAAGGGTAGTACTCTAAAAGCGATGTGGTAAGCGGTACAAAAAACTTAAAATTAAGATAGATGAGTATTCTCATTTTTAAAGTGAAATGCTTGTAGAATCCAAATTGAGAAGCTACAGTAAAGTATTTGTCATAATATTGATACGCATCGCTAAAGCCGACACTATTGCCACCATAACTATGGCCGATCATATACTGTTCGTTTTCAGGAAATTCTTCTTTTGCATGTTTAGAAACTGATTTAAAATCCTGTGCCCAGAATGCAAAACCATGTTCTTTTAAGGATTGGATGCTCTGAGAGAGAGAATCTCCTATTCCTCGGTAATCAAAAGTAAATACATTACACCCTTTGGTAGCGAGATATTCTGCAAGTGGGTAATAAATTTTTTGAGGAACTGCCACTGCAGGAGCAAAAACTATTGTTTTATGATTAGGAGATTTAGGAACAAATTCATGTACCGAAATAGGATAGCCGTCAAAAGAACGAATAGTGTATGATTCCATGTTTTACTGATTTAATATTGCCGTTTCTGTTCTTTTCATAGCGTTGTTAAGGTATTTTGGATCGTTATAAATCTGCGTTAATAAGATACCTCCTTCAATATCCTGTACCATTTGTTCTGCCAGTAGTAATGCTTTTTCTGTTGAGTGATGTACTTCAAACAGTTGTTGTAGACCTAAAATAAAATCCTTAAAAAATGATTGTATTTCTTTTTTATATATAGGGTCGAGATGAATGGTTTCTAATGCTGTATTTGCCATAATACATCCGCCATCTGAAGCTCTGAATAATTTGTCTAGAAGTAGCTTCATTTTTAACACTTTTTCGTTAAGAGTTAAAGTATTGCTTTCAATAATCCTAAATAGATTGTAATTAAAATAACTGTGAACAGTTGCAAGAACTTCTCTAATTAGATCTTCCTTATTGCTGAAATAATAATAAAAATGAGACTTCTGTATACCACAGGCTTTAGAAAGCTCACTCATACTACTGTTTTGAACTCCGCGAGAGCGCAGGATAGGGATTATCTTTTTCAGAACTTCTTCTTTGGACGTTTTTACTTTTGGCATTTTATTGAACGTTCGTTAAAATAATAATCAAATATAGTTAGAATTATTAAATAGCATTGTATATTTTTGGTTTAAATTATTAAGCTTATGAATTTGACACAGACAGAAGTGCTGGAACAATGCGCTAAGATGTGTAAAAACACTTTAATGGAAACTTTAGAGATTTCTTTCTGTGAAGTTGGCAAAGATTATTTGGTTGCTAAAATGCCGGTGACTCCCAGAGTGCATCAGCCGGATGGTGTTTTACATGGGGGAGCTATGGTGGCATTAGCAGAGAGTGTGGGCAGTGCTGCATCATTTATTTTTCTTAATGCTAAAGATTTTTATATAAGAGGAATAGAGATTTCAGCAAATCATGTAAAGAGTGTTAAGCAGGGTTATGTGTTTGCAAAAGCAGAAATATTACATCAAGGCCGTACTACTCAGTTATGGGATATAAAGATAAAGGATGAAGACGGTAACTTGGTTTCGATAGTTAAGTTGACCACTATTGCGCTTCCTAAAACCAAATAGTATGGACATAGGGGATGTTTATGCTAAAATTGAAGAGCAGTTAGGTCAAAATCTACCTTTTGTGGTATATAGAAAAGCTGATTCTATGACACTACATGCTGTTTTTCAAGAAAATAACCAGATATATGAAATAGAAGATTATACTGTTTCGGGATTTGTTTTTGCTCCTTTTGATAATGCTCATAAAGCCGTTATTATTCCTTCAGAAAAAAGTGACTATTGCACTGCTACCATTTTATCACAAACTGTAAGTAACGAAAAAAGAACTTCAGGAACAATAGGTAATGTTCTTTTGGTAGAATCTGAAGCCCAAAAAAAACATATTGGGCTTGTAAAAAAGGGCATTGAGGCAATACAATCTGATCGTTTTAAAAAAGTAGTATTATCTCGAAAAGAGGAGGTTTCGATACCAGATTCTTTTAGTAGTCTACATATATTTAAAAACCTAATACATTTTTATCCAAAAGCTTTTGTGTACCTATGGTACCATCCAAAAATTGGTACATGGATGGGAGCGACTCCAGAAACCTTGATTCGAGTAAAAAGTAATAATTTTTTTACTATGGCTCTGGCGGGCACCCAGCCTTATATAAATACTATAGATGTCGATTGGGGAACTAAAGAATTAGTAGAACAGAAAATGGTTACTTCTTTTGTTACGAGCAAATTATCTTCAATTATTAATGATATACAACACTCTAAAACTTATACACATAAAGCTGGTACACTTTTGCATCTGCGTACCGATATTAGTGGGGTTTTGGATAATGAAAATTCAAGAATTGAAAAAATAATCGAAGTATTGCATCCCACTCCGGCGGTTTGTGGGCTTCCTAAAGACGAGGCTAAATCTTTTATTCTAGCTACAGAAGGATATAATCGTAAGTATTATACTGGTTTTATGGGAGAACTAAATATGAATGAAGATGGTATTATTAAATCAAATTTGTTTGTAAACCTTCGTTGTATGGAGTTGAGTAATGGTAAAGCTATTCTTTATGTGGGAGGAGGAATCACAAAAGATTCTGATCCAGAGAAAGAATGGGAGGAAACTGTGAAGAAAACAGAGACAATGAAAAGAGTTTTGTTGTAATCAGGGTTAAATTACTTAAAATTCTGGTGTAAATTAGTTCGATATTGTAATTTAGCGATTCGAATGAAGAAACGCTTATATTCAAAAATTCCTTTAGCACAATCTATTGTTACCTTATGCGAAGCAAAAGGAATTACCCATATTGTTATTTCGCCGGGATCTCGTAATGCACCACTAATAATTGGTTTTAGTGAACATCCAGATATGCAATGTTATAGTATCGTAGATGAACGATGTGCTGCATTTTTTGCATTAGGTATTGCACAACAAATCCAAAAACCAGTTGCTTTGGTCTGTTCTTCGGGTAGCGCGTTGTTAAACTATTATCCTGCAATTTCAGAAGCATTTTATAGTGATATACCATTAGTGGTCCTAAGTGCAGATCGCCCTATTGAAAGAATTGATATTGGAGACGGACAAACGATTCGTCAAAAAAATGTATTTGAAAACCATATTTTGTACTCGGCCAATTTATATTCTGAAGTTGTTGCAGAAACAAAAATTGATGATCCCAAAGTACGCCAAAAACACCATGAAGCTCAAAAACATAATGAAAGAGAAATCAATCTGGCGCTAAATAAAGCAATAGAACGAAAGGGCCCAGTGCATATTAATGTACCTTTTTATGAGCCTTTATATGATAAACTAGAGCATCCTACTATTGTTTCCAGAAATATCCCAGTAGAAAAGCCACATCATCAGTTTTCTGAAGATTTACAATCAGAAATGCGTGAAGAGTGGAACCTGGCAAAACGTAAAATGGTATTGATAGGTGTTAATTCGCCAGGTACAGTTGAGCAAAAATGGATAGAATATTTTGCCAATGATCCTTCGGTCTTGGTACTAACAGAAACAACGTCTAATATTCATCATGAGTCTCATATTAATTGTATTGATCAATTGATTTCTACTTTGAATGAGAACGAATTTAAAGCATTGCAGCCAGATATTCTTTTAACTATTGGAGGCATGGTTGTTTCTAAGCGAATCAAAGCATTTTTGCGACAATATCAGCCAAAATCGCACTGGCATATTGATTCGAAAAAAGCATACGACACCTATTTTTGCCTTACAGAACACATAAAACTGCAACCCAATGTGTTTTTCTCGCGTTTTTTTTACAAAATGAAGAGTGTCGACAGTACTTATAAACCTTTTTGGGTTTCTATTAGAGATCATCGCAGATTGAAACATGCAGCATATCTTGATAAAACCCCTTTTACCGATCTTAAAGCGTTTGAAGTTATTTTTGATAGTATTACAGATGGGCAAATGATACAGTTAAGTAATAGTTCTACTGTTCGTTATGCGCAACTATTTACACTAAATCCAACTTTTCAGGTGTTCTGTAATAGAGGAACAAGTGGTATCGATGGAAGTACATCTACTGCCATTGGGGCAGCTCTGGCTTCGGGAGTACCTACGACTTTGATAACGGGAGATCTGAGTTTCTTTTATGATAGTAATGGGTTATGGAATGAATATATTCCTACGAATTTCAAAATTATTGTTATTAATAATGAAGGAGGAGGGATATTCAGAATTTTACCAGGAAAAGAGGAAAGTGTTAATTTTGAAACATATTTTGAAACGACACATCATCTTACGGCAATACATTTATGTAAAATGTTTGGTTTTGAATATCATACCGCGCATACTCTTGAAGAATTAGTTCATGAATCTAAAAAAGTATATGAAAATGATCATATGCCTCAACTGCTTGAAGTTTTTACGCCTCGAAAAGAAAATGATAGTACTTTAGTCGATTATTTTAGGCATTTTGTCTAATTTCCTTGTTTTAATATGCTTTGTTGGTGAATTATTAATGAATAATTCATCTATATTTGATCTGGAAAAAAAATGAACTAAAAACCTAAAAACACATTTATCCTATGAGTAAAAGAGATGAATTAATCACAAAATACGCCGCAGATATCAAAGATAAAATTGGTCAGACTCCAGATATGGATCTTTTAACCAAGGTTACTATTGGATGTGGTCCTTCAATTTATAATGCAGATGCTGCTACAGTATCTGGTTCGGATCAAAGTGAATTAGATACCGTAAAGAAAAACTTTTTAATCAATAAACTTGGTCTTTCTGATGGACCAAAGCTAGATGAAGGTATTGCTTCTGTAATTGAAGCTTATGGTAAATCAAACCGTAATAAATATAGAGCGGTTGTTTATTATCTTTTGACAAAACATTTCGGAAAAGAATCTGTTTATAAATAGTATACGATTTTCTATTACAAAAAAAGGTGTTCATAATCATGGACACCTTTTTTTGTTGAATTTAGATAAACAGAGAGGATTAAAGAATTATCTTTGCGCAAAAAAAATAGAGACATGCTTAAGCTTGGGGAATACAATATGTTAGAGATTGTTAGAGAAAGAGATCAAGGGATTTACCTTTGTGACGAAGAAGGGGACGAGGTTTTATTACCTAATAAGTATGTGCCAGAACAATTTCAAATAAGAGATGTTTTAAAGGTGTTTGTGTATTTGGATAGCTCAGAACGTATTGTTGCTACTACCTTAGAACCTTTTACAACTGTAAAATCTTTTGCCTATTTAAAATGTACAAACGTATCTGAAATTGGTGCTTTTCTGGATTGGGGATTAGAAAAAGATCTTTTTGTTCCGTTTAGAGAACAATCTTCAAAAATGAGAGTAGGTAGCTGGTACCTTGTTTATGTATACCTTGATGAAGAAACCAATCGACTTGTTGCATCAAGTAAGACCAACGCTTTTTTAGATAATTCTTTAGTTTTACTGTCTTCATATGATGAAGTTGATCTTATGGCTTCTCATCCTTCACCACAAGGTTGGAATATGATTGTAAATCAAAAATATCTGGGGTTAGTATATAGTGATGAAATTTTTCAAAAGATTACACCGGGAGATCAGCTTAAAGGGTTTGTGAAAAAAGTTCGCCCTGATGGCAAGATAGACCTTACATTACAACGACATGGGTTTAGAGGAATAGAACCAAATGCAGAGCAGATTTTAAAAGAGTTAAAATCTAATGGCGGTTTTATTGATCTAAATGATAAATCGGATCCAGAAGATATTAAAGAAGTTTTTCAATTGAGTAAGAAAAGTTTTAAAAAAGCTATCGGATCACTGTATAAAGAAAGAAAAATTATTATCGAGAAAGAAGGAATACGTCTGGTAGAGTAGATCAAAAATACAATCCATAGTTATAGTTAAAGGAGAAGTTACTTTTTGCTTGTTTTATTTGGATTAAATCTAAATAAAAAGTATTTTAGCGACCGTTAATTATGGATTGTATTTTTTCTTCAACATACTACGCCTCTTATCAATCATCAACAGAACGATGTTATTATATTGATTTTGGCCATAAAATGGTTAAAATTTCTTTCTGTCAATTACTTAGCCTAAGATATAAGGCAAAACAAATGTCTACATTTGATTATATAGATGATTTGCTTAATCATAATGACACTGTGTTATTATCGCTATGTGATAAAGAACATTTAATTTTATTAGACACATTAATGGTGTTGGATTTTGTAGATCTTATGAAAGGAACATTCGCAATGATAGAATTAAATGCTATGCTGGTATCATGATATTTTGATATTAGATTTAGACTTACTATAAATTAAGTATCGATTAAGTTTTACATCTGGATTTTCTATACTTTTATTAAAAATATTGGAAAATGGAAAATCTAACACGACAAGAAATAAGCATTAACCTAGAGGTAATGGATATGCTTAATAAGCAAATTGAGAAAGAACAAAAGGCCTCGTCACTTTATTTAGCAATGGCTTCATGGTGTGATCAGAAAACGCTTGTAAATAGTGCTTCCTTTTTTTATAAACAAGCAGAAGAGGAAAGAGAGCATATGATGAAAATTTTTAAATTCATTAATGATACAGGCGGGTCTGCTTATTCTCCTAATGTCTCTAATATTACTCATGAATTTTCTTCACTTCGAGAAGTTTTTGAAATGACGCTTAATCATGAGATATCTATCACACAATCTATATACAAAATTGTTGCAAAATGCAGACAGGTAAATGATTTTGGTACAGAGAACTTTTTGATGTGGTTTGTAGAAGAACAGCTAGAGGAAGAAGAAACTATCAAAGATATTTTAGATATGTTTGATTTATCAGGAGATATGCCACTTCAATTCATCGACGAAAGAATTCCCGTTGGTAAATAACCGCATAAAAAGATTTTAAACCAAAATAAATAAGGGTTTCAGATTTTTTTAGAAAGATAAATTAGTATGCTAAACCTGTGATAGGGCAGAAAGCACCACTGTACAAACTAGCATCTTTATATGCCGTGTTTTTTATACCTCCTTTATTAGTGTTAGGGTTGTAACCGTTACCGTATACCCTAAAACCAGATGTTTTAGGCTGTGGGATTGCAACATTATATTTTGATGAAATATTTTTATATTTTGGAGTATCAATATACATCGTATAACTTTTTTTAAAAGCTTGCTGTCTTAGATCTATGGTCAAATCTACTTCCTGTAATTGATATTTTTGAGTTTCAACCTCTTTTTTATGGATTACCAGTGGAGCACTTAGTTGTTCCCATTCTATGGCTATAGTTTGTATGGCATCCTCTTGTCCGTATGATAAAAAGCTGATGCTTCCGATAAGTAGTACTAAAAAAACTTTCATAATGGTAAATATATTATCAATTCAGAATAAAACCATCAAAAACTATACTAAAATCTATTTTTTATTTGAAATAAAATTAAAAATTAGGGGATTTACCCTGTAATTGATGCAGTGAGATATAGTATATTGTAGTATTTTTGAGGATACAAAAAAACATATTAATGAGTTCAATAGATTGGAAAACTGTAAAGGAATACAAAGATATTACCTATAAAAAATCGGGAGGTGTTGCAAGAATAGCATTTAACAGACCAAATGTACGTAATGCTTTTAGGCCAAATACAACAAGTGAACTTTATGAAGCTTTTTATGATGTACAAGAAGATACATCTATAGGTGTGGTTTTGCTTTCTGCAGAAGGACCTTCGACAAAAGACGGAGTATATAGTTTTTGTAGTGGAGGAGATCAAAAATCTAGAGGTCACCAGGGATATGTGGGAGATGATGGTAGACACAGGTTAAATATCTTAGAAGTACAAAGGCTTATTAGATTCATGCCAAAAGTTGTTATTGCAGTTGTACCAGGATGGGCTGTAGGAGGAGGGCATAGCCTTCATGTAGTTTGTGATCTTACTCTGGCAAGTAAAGAACATGCTGTTTTTAAACAAACCGATGCAGATGTTACAAGTTTTGATGGTGGATACGGTTCTGCATATCTGGCAAAGATGGTTGGTCAAAAAAAAGCACGTGAAATTTTCTTTTTAGGAAGAAATTACTCGGCGCAAGATGCTTATGAAATGGGAATGGTAAATGCAGTGATTCCTCATGATGACCTTGAAAATACGGCATATGAATGGGCGCAAGAAATACTTGAGAAATCACCAACATCTATCAAAATGTTAAAATTCGCAATGAATCTTACAGATGATGGTATGGTAGGGCAACAGGTATTTGCAGGAGAAGCAACACGACTAGCATATATGACAGATGAAGCCAAAGAAGGAAGAGATGCGTTTCTTGAAAAAAGAAAACCAGATTTTAAAAACATTAAATGGATGCCTTAGTTTATGTAATTATCAATCTTTCCTAAAATAAGAATTACCTTAGCTATACAATGGATAAGAAAGAAGAGGAGATTATATCGATGCATTATCAGATGGAAAAAACTGATATCAAACAGCAACGGCTGGAGGATCGACTTATCTCTATTTCTGAAGATTTAAAGAGAAGTAAAAGAAGACGTAATTTTTATTTTATATTTATTCTTGTTTTGATGTTGTTGCTAACTGCAGGGAGTTTCTATGTGATCCTCGGGAAAAAGGAAAATATTACCAAAATTGATTCTTTAGAGGGAGAAGTGGATGTTCAGCAACTTGTATTTGAAAATGATTCTTTACAAAAGGAAGTGAATAAACTTAAAACTGATATTTCTAAGTATCAAAATGAAGAACTATCAAATAAGTCAAATTCGACAACTTCTCTTTCGGTTGGTATTGGAGATGCAAAGAAAGAAGAAGAGGGTACTAAAGATGGTAAGTCTAAATTAAAATTTGAAAGGAAATATTGTTACATAAATAAGGTGTATAAAAGCAATGATGTTGTTTTTATAGAAGCAGATATTATAGAGTATTATCAGGGTAGAAAAGCAGTTAAAAAAGCTAAAGAATTAGGCAAAGCTGAGTATGATTTGGATAAAAATGGAGATACATTGTATTTTTTATATAATTATTATTATATTCATAACCAGAGTTCTAAGTCGAAAATATTGGAGCTTGACGATAAGGCGAGGGTGAAGATTGAAAATATTAATCAGATTTCTTCCGGTTTTCCATTAAAGGCTTTCCAGAAAGTAATAACAGATAGGCCTGTTTTAATTTTGGAAATTAGTAATGGAATAGTATATAAAATAACCGAGCAGAAACTCCCTTAAGCATTGTTTAAGAAATATCTTTAGAATAACTAACTAAACTTTTGAAGCTATCCCCCACAATGAAAGTTATGAAAGATGAGGATCTTCTATCTTTACATTACCAGATAGAAAAAGCCGAAATTAAACAGAAAAAGCTCGAAGACCTTCTGGACGAAGAGTCTGATAAGCTGAAAAAAAGTAAGAAATCTAATAGGCTATTTGGGTCATTCTCATTAGTTCTATTTTTACTGACCATTTTTCTTGTAGCTAATGCTTTTTATTTTAGCAAATCACAATCAAAAAGTGGTAAAGCAGAAAATAATGAGCTTTCTGTAATAAAGAAAGAACTAGCTTCTGCTAAGAAGGAGTTAGAAACATTAAAAAAAGAAAAAATTAACCTAAAAGAAATCAAAGATCTATATCTGTATAGAAGTTTGATTAAAAAGGATACCGTGTATTCAGTACAGTTAAAAGCATTTAGCGCAAAAAACACACCAGCTATTTCTGAGAAATTTACAAATGCACTTATTTATAGCGATACTTCTTTCTATAAAATGAGTTTAGGTATTTTTGAAACCTTGAGCGAAGCCCAGGATTTTAGAAAAACACTTATAGCTTCCGGGTTTGATAAAAGAATATTTGTAATATCCTATAAAGACGGAAAACGATTAAAAATAGAAGAATTTCAGTAGCTAATTATCTTAATTTTGGAAAATTAACTGGATCTGCTTCATTTATAATTTCATACACTTTTTCGAAAATATCTTCTGTAGAAGGCTTACTAAAATAATCTCCATCAGTTCCAAAAGCAGGTCTATGCGGTTGTGCGCTTAAAGTCTGTGGCTTGCTGTCTAGGTATTGATACACATTTTGTTCATCAATTAATTTGTGTAAAATATATCCGGTAGCGCCACCAGGTACATCTTCATCAATAATCAATAATCGGTTGGTCTTGGCAACACTTTTAACAATATCATGATTTAGATCAAAAGGAAGTAAAGATTGTACATCAATTATTTCGGCATTAATTCCTACGGTTAGTAGTTCTTTTGCAGCTTGCTCAACCAATCGCAATGTAGAACCGTATGATACCAAAGTGATGTCTGTTCCTTCTTTAACCGTTTCAACAATACCAATTGGTGTTCTTATTTCAGATAAATTAGAAGGCATCTTTTCTTTTAAGCGATATCCATTAAGGCATTCTACAACCAGGGCAGGTTCATCACTATCCATTAATGTGTTATAAAAACCTGCGGCTTTGGTCATATTTCGAGGTACAAGAATATGAATACCTCTTAGTAAATGAATAAGGCCACCCATTTGAGAGCCAGAATGCCATATTCCTTCTAGTCTATGTCCTCGGGTTCTTATAATTAGAGGGGCTTTTTGTTTTGCAAAAGTTCTATATCGCAGTGTAGCAAGATCATCACTTAATCCTTGTATACAATATAAAATATAATCTAAATATTGAATTTCTGCAATGGGTCTAAGTCCTCGCATAGCCATCCCAATTCCTTGCCCTATTATTGTAGCTTCTCTAATACCGGTATCAGATACTCTGGTTTCTCCAAACTTTTCCTGAAGCCCTTCAAGCCCTTGATTTACATCACCAATTTTACCGCTATCTTCTCCAAAAATAAGAGCTTCGGGAATTCTGCTAAACAGCTTTTCGAAGTTATCTCTTAAAATAACTCTACCATCAACTTGTGGTGTATTGGTGTCGTATTGAGCTTTTACTTCCTCTACATGAATAGCACTAGAGTCATTTTCATTATATAAATGGCTACTATATTTTGGTTGAATACGAGAAATGTAATTATTTATCCATTCCTGAAGTTTAGATTTTTCTACAAAATTTTCTTTTGTAATGTATTGTAGTGTTTTTCTTGTAGCTTCAAGAATATCTCTGCGTATCGGTTCTTCTTTTGAAGCTAAAATATTAACCAGAGGAGAAATGAAGTTTTTATTAGCACTTTTGTTTTCGACAGATTTAAGAATTTCTAATGCTTCTTTTTGTTCTGATTTAATTTCTGACAAATAAGCATTCCAAGCTTCGGTTTTTCCTTTTCTTACTTCTTTTTTCGCAGCTTTTTCAAAATCCAGAAGCTCTTCTACTGTTGCAATATTATGTTCAATAATCCATTCTTTAAACTTTTTGTTGCAATCATATTCGCGTTCCCAATTTAATCGCTCTTCACTTTTGTATCTTTCGTGAGATCCAGAAGTAGAGTGTCCTTGTGGTTGCGTTAATTCTTTAACATGAATAATAACAGGAATATGTTTTTCGCGTGCTAATTTTTCGGCTTTTTCATAAGCATCCATTAGTGCAGGGTAGTCCCAGCCATTAACTTTTATGATTTCATAACCTTCGTGATTTTCATCACGTCTAAAGCCTTCTAGAATTAGAGAAATATCTTCTTTGGTTGTTTGATGCTTTGCATGAACAGAGATACCGTATTCATCATCCCAGACACTAACCACCATTGGTACCTGTAGTACACCTCCTGCATTAATAGTTTCCCAAAACAAACCTTCACTAGTACTTGCATTACCAATAGTTCCCCATGCTACTTCGTTTCCTTTACTCGAGAAATTAGAATGATTAGTAATGCTTTTTTCATTTCGATACACCTTTGATGCCTGAGCAAGACCTAGTAATCTTGGCATTTGACCAGCGGTAGGTGAAATATCTGCACTCGAGTTCTTTTGTTGCATCAGGTTTTTCCATGTGCCATCTTCATTAAGACTGTGAGTAGAAAAATGACCTCCCATTTGTCTTCCTGCAGCAAAAGGTTCTTTATTGATATCTGTATGGGCGTATAATCCGGCAAAGAATTGTTCTACCGTATATTGATCAATAGCCATCATAAATGTTTGATCTCTGTAGTATCCCGATCTAAAGTCACCATCACGAAAAACTCTGGCCATCGCAAGTTGTGGTAACTCTTTTCCTCCTCCAAAAATTCCAAACTTAGATTTACCTGTCAATACTTCTCGTCTTCCCAGTAAACTACATTCTCTACTAATTAATGCTATTTTGTAGTCTCTAAGTATTTGATCTCTATATTCTTCGAATGAAATATTAGATGAAGTAATGGTTTCAGGCTGCATGTGAACGGTGTTTTTAATGTTTTGCAAATTTAGCTAAAATCCTAGCCATTTGCAAGGTCGAAACTCTTAATTTTTTTGAATATAATTCATTAAAACTGTATTTTTATTGATGAATTATAGTTTTTGGGCAGTATTTTAAGGATTGGTTAACAAATGCTCAAAATTTTCACATTTATTTTTCAATATAACTTTTTGTAAGAACATTAATACCATTCTCTGGTAAAAAGGCCTATTAATGTTTCTGGACTTAATGTTATGATAAATCGAATTTGCTCTTCATAATTTGGCTGTGATATTTCCCATCCCTTATTAGATACTACAGGAAAAAAGACTTCGAAGTAATCAGCTACTAAACTAAGCCTAACTCCTGCATCATAGACAAATTTTGGAGAGATGTTTTTATTTTTTACCAGTCCTACATCTCCATATGCATAAATCCATTTCCATAAATTGGTATTTGCATTAAAGGTGGTAATCCATTGATTGGCAAAAGGGTATTCGAGTTGTGATTTAAACCCTCCTTCTGCCAAAATAATCTGCTGGCTTACCAAACCAGTATCTTCACTACGTCCAAGATAATTATAATCGAACAAATAATCTGTAGGTCTGTCTAGTGCAAAACTAAAGAAATCACCATCTTTTTCTGTGTCGTTAAAAAGAAAAGACCCTGCAAATAGACGTAAATTTAATTGCCGATTATTAAGAAACAGCTTCCTGTAATTTACGGTAGCCGATAGTTTACTAAAGTTTTTTGATATTTGATAATCAATAGTATATCCTAGAAAATTGATAAGATTAAAATCAGAATATCGATATCTTACATTAAATACGTTATAATCAGGAGTAACAACAGGGTTTTCTTTATCTCGATCTCTAAAAACATTAATATTTCTAAGGAGAAGCCTTTGTTTTTTATTGGATCTAAGATCTTCGGGCCTAAAATAAAAACTTACAGATGATGAAAATCGTTTAAATAATAAATCGGGAGCATAACTAAACATACTACCATTTACCCCATATTGTACTTTATATAATCCATAATCAGACAGTTGTTGTCTATAGGAGATAGATGCTGATCCCAATAATTTATTGGATTTGAAACCATAAGCAGGGGAGAGGTTGTACTGAAAATTTCTTTTTATGAAAGTCTTGTTATAAAATTTTGAAGCTAACAAAAAACCATCGTATACATTAAACTCTACTTCGGGAATAAAAAATACTTGAGTATACCTTGGATCTTCTATATCCTGTAAAAACCTAAACTGTAGTGGTTTGTTAAATATCCATTTTAGGTTTCTATAATTATTACGTCTGTTTACTTCTGGGATGTTCTGATCATAATCCAATACCAGTTTACTAATATCGTCATTCGCAATTTTCACTTTTTTGGTCCCAGTGATCCCCATAAGCCAGGTTTTAGAAACTATATCTTTTTTTCTAAAACCATAAAGAGAAACCGGCATTGTATTATTACCATTATTCTTAATTGTAACTTCAATTGAATCTTTTCCTTTTTTTACAGATTTAATTTTAAAATCAAGCTTTTCATTGGTTTGTACATAATCCTCAAAAAACCATTCTATATCAAGAGGAGCTATATTGATAAGTGCTTTTTTATACTTTTCAGAATTTGTATATTTTAATACATTTTGAGTGTAAAAATCTTTAATACTCTGGTCGACAATGTTATCATCACCCAGGTAATCTTCCAAATATTTAAAACCTACACCTGCCTTATATGCATTTGCAATATTTTTATTAAATTTTACTAATTCATCTTGTGGCTGTAATAAAGGCTGATCTAAAAACAATCGAGCCATGTTTTTATAAGCTAAGAAATATTGATCATTAAAGTCCAGATCGGCAACATGAAACCACCGTATACCGATTACTTTACTTAGTTTACCGATAATTTTCATTTCGGGATAATACTGTTCTGTGTATGCCATCATTAAGTAGATGTGTATCGCATCTTTTATCCAGGCATCGTATCTGGGGTTTATAATAATAGTTCTTTCAAGATAATTTTCGGTAATTGTCTTAAGTTGTTTGATTTCAAACTGAAAACCGTCGGGAAAAGGTCTTAATATATCGGGTAATTGATTTAGTCCATATACAGGATTATTTTTGTAATCATTTTCAGAAATTACAATCTTGTCAAAAGGATATGGGCCTAATTTCTTTTGTAAAAACCCAATAATTCTATCGGTTGCTACCGATTTCATTTCTGGCATTAAATCGTTGTCATCTATATTGCTTATAAACTGAATACCATCAGAAGGGAAACTATAGAAAGAAGATGTTTTTTCTAAGTACAAGTTTGCTTCATTTCTTTTGTTGCCTTCGAGTTGTATGGTTTTGGTTGTTTCATCCTTTGATAGAATGCTATTTTTTTGTTTTAGATCACTAACTATTTCATAGGCAGAAGGCAAAGTGAAATGAATTTGATAATCTACAATAGGAGCATATAGGTCATCCAGGTTTTTATGGCTATAGATATTCCATTTTGTATCATATACGGCTGGAAGGATATACCAATATTTTAAGCTAAAATTTCCGTTAGGGTGATATCCGTACCTGGTAAATTTGCTGCTTGCAATTTTAATTTGATATTTTAAAAGAAAGGTTTGGTTTTCTCCTGGATAAATAGGTTTAGAAGATTTTACCCATAATATATCCTGGATTCCATCGTGTCGTCCCCACTGTAGAGGTTGTGATTCTTTATCACTGACATTTTGGATTATAGTTCCTCCTCGTTCTTCGTCTTTGGCAAAGTAAAAACGTTTTATAAAATCTTCTGCAAATCTTTTGCCAAGGGGAGTGGTCTTATCAGAGAAGCTATTGGCCCAATCATGAAAGAATACTTGTGTAAGTGTATCTTTTGATAAATTCGTATAGGTAACTTCCTGCTCTATAGTTATTATCTTTTTTTTGGCGTCTAGATTAGCATTTATAATGATATTATGCTGTGCAGACCCTGCGGTGAGCGCAAAAAAGATAATTATAAAACTATATATTTTTAAAATATTCAACTTTTATATGTAATTAAAAGGTGTTTTTTAAGATATAAATCAAAAAGGAATATTGTTACCTATTTGGTCTTATCTATTAAAACTTTATTAACTATAGGCATAGCCTTACTATGATACTCTTCAAAACCGATTTTATATTAATAATTGATTTGATAACAAAATGAATTAGAAATTCGGACTTAAATTATACTGAGTATAAAATTTATCTAAAATATCTAATACTTCACCTGGGGTGTCTACAATATGTATTAGGTCTAAATCCCCGGGGCTTATATTTCCGAATTTTTGGAGTAATGTACTTTTTACCCAATCGATTAGTCCTCCCCAAAACTCTGTACTTACCAGTATAATTGGGAATTTTGCAATTTTTTTGGTTTGTATTAATGTTATTGCTTCGAATAATTCATCCAAAGTTCCGAACCCTCCTGGCATAACTACAAATCCCTGAGAATATTTTACGAACATTACTTTACGTACAAAAAAATAGTCAAAATCCAGGCTTTTATCACTGTCGATGTACGGATTGTCATGTTGTTCAAAAGGCAAATCTATATTAAGCCCTACAGAGGTTCCTCCTCCCAGATGTGCTCCTTTATTTCCTGCTTCCATTATACCGGGACCACCGCCAGTAATAACTCCGTAACCCTGATCCACAATTTCTTTGGCAACATCTACAGCTAATTGGTAGTATTTATCATCTGTTTTTGTACGAGCAGATCCAAAAATAGATACACAGGGGCCTATTTTACTCATTTTTTCAAACCCATTAACAAATTCTCCCATAATCTTGAAGATTGCCCATGAATCATTTGTCTTTATTTCATTCCAGCCTTTATGGTGTTGCTCTTTTCTCATAATTTATCTTTTAAATATTGTTGCTTACAGCTCATTCTTTAAAAACTGAGCAGTATAGCTTTTTTTATCTTTTATAATTTCTTCTGGTGTACCTGTAGCTACAATTTTTCCTCCATTTTTTCCTCCTTCATATCCGATATCAACAATATAGTCAGCCATTTTGATTACATCCAGATTATGTTCAATAATTAGAACCGTATTTCCTTTATTTACCAATTCATTTAGTACTTCCATCAAAACACGAATATCTTCAAAATGTAGCCCTGTTGTAGGTTCATCTAGAATATAAAAAGTATTACCGGTATCTCTTTTTGATAATTCTGTTGCTAGTTTAATACGTTGTGCTTCACCGCCGGATAGTGTAGTTGATTGTTGCCCTAGAGTAATATATCCTAAACCAACATTTTGAATAGTTTTCAATTTTCTTGAAATCTTAGGGATATGTTCAAAGAATACACAGGATTCATTGATTGTCATTTCTAAGACATCAGAAATAGATTTTCCTTTATATCGAATCTCTAAAGTTTCTCTATTGAATCGTTTCCCCTGGCAGGTTTCGCATTCTACATATACATCGGGTAAGAAATTCATTTCTATTACCCTTAATCCACCACCTTTACAGGTTTCACATCTTCCTCCTTGAACATTAAAGCTAAAACGTCCCGGTTTATATCCACGAATCATAGCTTCGGGAGTTTTGGCAAATAAGCTTCTTATTTCAGAAAAAACACCTGTATATGTTGCAGGGTTTGATCTTGGTGTACGACCTATAGGAGATTGATTAATATCAATTACTTTATCTGAGTGTTCGAGACCTTTGATGCTTTTATATGGCATTGGTTTTTTTACGCCATTAAAATAATATGCATTTAAAATAGGGTAGAGTGTCTCGTTAATAAGTGTAGATTTTCCACTACCCGAAACTCCGGTAACAGCAATCATTTTACCTAAAGGAATATCAATAGATACGTTTTTTAGGTTATTTCCTGTAGCTCCCTTTAGTGAAATGGTTTTTCCGTTCCCTTTCCTACGTTTGGCAGGGGTTTCAATTTGCCTTCTTCCACTTAAATAATCTGCTGTAAGTGTATCGTGTTGTTGTAATTCTTCTGGAGTACCTTCGCTAATAATTTCTCCACCGTGTTTCCCGGCCAAAGGGCCAATATCGATAACATGATCGGCGCGTTCTATCATATCCTTATCGTGTTCTACAACGATAACAGAATTACCTATATCCCGTAACTGGATTAGTGAATTGATTAGTTTCTGATTATCTCTCTGATGTAAACCGATACTGGGTTCGTCGAGAATGTATAAAACTCCTACCAGTTGCGAACCAATTTGAGTAGCTAATCGTATACGTTGTGCTTCGCCACCAGAGAGCGATTTACTACTTCGGTTTAAAGATAAATAGGTAAGCCCTACATCTACCAAAAATTGAAGTCTGGCATTAATTTCCTTTAATATTTCTCCGGAAATCTTATTTTGTTTCTCGCTTAAATGCTCGGGAAGAGATTTAAACCATTCAGAAAGCTCACTAATATCCATTGCAGATAATTCGGCAATATTCTTTGTATTTACTTTGAAATATAAAGATTCTTTACGTAGTCTTGATCCTTTGCATGATGGACATTGAATATTATCCATAAAATCTTTGGCCCATCTTCGCAATGATGTCGAATCATTATTTTTATATGTATTATCGATAAACGAAGCTACGCCTTCAAAATCAATTTTATAGTCTCTGGTAACTCCAAGAGATTTGCTATTTACAGTAAACTTTTCTTTTCCGCCATGAAGGATAATTTGCATGGCTTCTTCGGGGATTTTTTTTATAGGGTCACTTAATTTAAAATCATAGCGTTGTGCGATTAATTCTAATTGTTTAAAAATCCAATTGTTTTTTTGAGGTCCTTGTGGAGCTAAGCCTCCATTTTTTATCGATATAGCATCATCTGGGATGATCTTTTTTAGATTTACTTCATATAGGTTTCCTATACCATTACATTTAGGGCAGGCTCCTTTTGGAGAGTTAAATGAAAAGTTATTGGGTTCTGGGTTGGGATAAGAAATACCACTAGATGGGCACATTAAATTTCGACTAAAGAAGCGTACTTCCTGAGATTCTTGCTCAATCACCATCAATACATCATTACCGTGATACATTGCAGTATTTATCGTCTCCATTAGACGTTTTGAATTATCCTGGTCTTTGGAGACCTTTAATCGATCAATAACGATTTCGATATCATGAGTTTTATAACGATCGAGCTTCATACCTTTGGTGATATCTTTAATCTCTCCATTAGTACGCACTTTTACAAAACCTTGTTTTGCAATTTGCTCAAATAGCTCTCGATAATGCCCTTTTCTAGAACGAACAATAGGAGCCAGAATGCTTATCTTTTTTTCGGCAAAATCTTTTAAAATTAGATCCTTGATCTGCTCATCGCTATAGCTTACCATTTTTTCTCCGGTATTAAAGCTATAAGCATCACTTCCTCTTGAGAATAATAATCTGAGAAAGTCATAAATTTCGGTAATGGTTCCAACCGTACTACGTGGACTTTTACTGGTTGTTTTTTGCTCGATTGCAATAACAGGAGAGAGTCCATCAATCTTATCGACATCTGGTCGCTCTAATCCTCCTAAAAATTGTCTTGCATAGGCAGAAAAAGTTTCTATATAACGTCGTTGCCCTTCTGCATAAATGGTGTCAAAGGCCAAAGAAGATTTACCAGATCCCGATAAACCTGTAATCACTACTAATTTTTCACGAGGTATGGTAACGTCGATATTTTTCAAGTTGTGAACACGTGCTCCTAAAACCTCAATATTTTCTTCTGATGTAACCATAAATTTTAAACCAAGATTGCAAATGTAGTTATTTGACAGCGTTTTGTGAAATTGGAAAAGTTTCAGTCATGTTAAATCAACATTTTTGTTATAGATATACGTTTTGTATTTTGTAAAAATGTTTTTAATTAACTGAAAAACAGTATTTTGTATATGTGTAAAGCATAAAATCAGCGTATTAATTTTCTTTCAATATAAAATTCATGTAAGAATTTTTTTTTTACAAGTAAGAAGTTTTATGAAATTATGGATACCAGCATTTTAAAAAAAATATATTACAGATTATTAGACATTTATTTGAATTTAAGACCAATTTTTAAAAATAAATATATCTAACAAAATGTTCTTTTTTAAGACTTTTTTTGATTAAAATGATTTTATTAATGATGTTTTTTTAGTTTTTTAACTAAAATATTGAATGATTTGTATTTTTTAGAACTACCTGTGAACTTTTTTAAATCGGTATGTAGAATTAGTAACTTAATTATTCACAAACTCTTTGAAGTTTTTACTATTGATCGTATAAATAGCCCAATGTAGTCAATAGAGGAATTCTTCAAAATTAAAACTAATCACGATGAAAAACATGTTCAAAATTGCAATTACCTTTTTTATGGTAATAAATTTTATGCAGGCTCAACAGTCGCAGCATACACCTAGTGAGTTGGTAAAACAACAAAAAACACAGGGTTCCGATTTTCAAGACGTTAATTTATTTAGTTTAATGACTGCTAAACAAAAAGCAAATGTTCAGCTACCAAAAGAGGTTAAAGATTATACTTTATTTTCTTTAGATGCTAAAAAAATGGCCTCTATGAAGTCTAATGCTCCCAAAACTATGAATTTGGAAATCCCAGGGCAAAAATCTTCTATGGTACTAGAATTGGTTAAAGTTGACATCGCTACAGATGATTTTAAAGTTGTAGAAATGCCTTCTGGTAAAGTTGTTAAATCGGATAAAACTGTTTCTCATTATAGAGGAGTAGTAAGAGGTAAAACAAACTCTATTGCGGCCATTAGTTTATTAGATGGCGAAGTCTCGGGTGTTATAAGTATAGGTGGCGAAAACGGCAACCTTGTTATGGGACGATTAGAAAACAGTTCAGAACATATTATGTATGAGGATAATAATTTACTTCATTTACAAGATTTTACTTGTAATACCGAAGCAAATTATGAAGGTTATACAGAAGAAGAACTTTCAGACAATCCTTCTACCAGTAAAGCAGCAGAAAAGTGTGTTAAAGTATACTTTGATATAGGAAATGATGTTGTAACAGATAAAGGAGGAAGTCAACAGGCTTCTGATTATTTACAATCTATATTTAATCAGGTAGCTATATTATATTCAAATGATAATATGACTGTAAAAATATCGCAGATAAATGCGTGGACGTCTCAAAATCCTTTTAGCGGGTTATCTGATTATTCAAGTTATAGAGAGCAAAATGGTCTTAATGGAGCAGATCTTGGACATTTTGTTACTTATAATTTCTCTGGTGGTGTAGCATATTTAGGTACTGTTTGTCAGCCAAATTATAGATATGGAGTTTCTGGTATTAACAAAACTTTTAATAATGTTCCTACCTATTCATTTTCTGTAATGGTAATAGCACACGAGATGGGACATAACTTAGGTTCAAATCATACTCAGGCTTGTGTTTGGAATGGCAATAATACTGCAATTGATGGTTGTTATAATGTAGAAGGAAGTTGTTCTAAACCAGCGATCCCATCAGATGGAGGGACTATTATGAGTTACTGTCACCTTACTAGTGCAGGAATTAACTTCACCAAAGGATTTGGCCCACAACCGGGTAATGTAATTCGTAACAAGATCAGTTCTTCAAGTTGCCTTCAGGCATGTGGTACTACCGGGTGTAATACTGGTGATTCTGCAACTGTAACGTTTAACAATAATACAGATTGTACTTTAGAGTATTTTACAAATAATAGTTCTCAGTTTTCAATTAGTTCTGGTCAAACCAGACAGGTTTCAACTACTAGAGGAGCAAGCTGGGAAGCTAAAAATTCATCTAATGCTACTGTAGATTCTTTTACGGTTCAATGTAGCCAGAATAGTTATGCTTCTACTGGTAACTGTACGGATGGTGGAATCACCTGTGAAGGAGTACAACCTTATTCTAGTGGTACTGTATATTCTGTAGGAGATCGTGTAACCTATCAAGGAAGTTTATATGAGAGAACATCTACTGGTTGGAAAAACCTGGGAGTATGTCCAACTAATCCAAATGACCCATGTGCAGGAGTACAGCCCTATTCTAGTGGTACAACATATTCTGTAGGAGATAAGGTGACGTATCAAGGAAGTTTATACGAAAGAACATCTACTGGTTGGAGAAACCTTGGACGTTGTGGTTCTGCTACTCAAGCTTCTCTACAAAGAGGTGGAATTTCTGGTGAGCTAAGTATTAAAGCATATCCTAATCCAGCAGATGAAGTTCTTACCATTGAAGTTAGTAATGTATTAAATACTTCTTCTACATTATCTATTAAAGATATTAATGGTAGAGTGCTAAAAGTTGTTGGTTTAGATACTCCTCCTGGAGGAAAAGATCGTCATACTATAGATATTAGTACATTCTCTCCGGGAATGTATTTTGTTCAGGTAACAGATTCTAAAAAGACAGTTACCAAAAAAATATCTATAAAATAATTAGAATTTAATATTTGGGCTATTAGGGGGTGAAACTTTATGTTTCACCCTTTTTTTATGTCTTTTTAGTCGTTCCAGGTTTTAAGATTACTAATTGGGATTCCGAAACCGAGTAATTTATGATGTTGAGAGAGGTGGGCTCCTGTTTTTGTAGTTATCCAGTTTTCCCAGGTAGCTTCAAGCCCTCCAATTGGAATGATAGATACCCACATTTTATAACTTGTAGGTCTGTAGTTCTTGTCAACTTTCCAGAGGTACGAATCTCCGGGAGTAGTTCCTCCAGATTGATAGGTAACCAACAATTCTTTAGTGTCGTTTTCTAAGGTTACTAATTTACGAATTGTTCCTTTGTCAAAAAGCTTATGAGGAGCAATCAACCAAAAAGAGTCATTGTTAAAGTTCACCAATGCTTTTTCTATTATTTTTTTCTTTTTGTGATCACCAAGATGCATTGTACTAAGTACTCGGTTTTTTTCTGGAGAATCCAAATGTAAAAGCACTGAGTGATCATCTACTTTTACAGTTACAGTATTTGATTTTTTATCCCAGAGATAATGGTTTTTATTTCTAAAAGTCCATTGCAAATAATCGGTATTTAGATAGTTATCATGCTTAACAGCACCTAGTATTTTTAATGCAAATTTATCGGCTTCAGGGCCAGGTTTTCCTTCAGGAAGTTTTTCATGTAAAGCAAAATACAAGGTCGCAACCGTAATAACTACCATAGTGAGTATGCTTAGTAGTAGTATTTTAAAAAGCTTTATACCTTTTTTTCTCAAGAGGTTGTGATTTTTAATAAGTGTTGTCTTTTGCTAATGTAGTGAAATACTAAGAAGGTAGCTTCTCAATATTATGATTAATAGCCATCTATTACAGAAATAGAGATTCCCGTTTAAAGAAAAAGAATAGTTCGTGTTGCCTCTCTAGTTAATCATAAAATATAAAACCATTACACCTTAATACCCTATATCATAAAGAAGCATAATACTCAAAAGATGTAAGAATCAATTCATCCGATACAATACAGTTGTATTTTGCTTCACCAATAGTATTTAACAGAACAAAGTAAATATTTCCATTCTCATTCTTTTTATCATGAATAAGAAGTTCCATAATTTTTTTATAATCTCCTGCATCAATATCTATTTTTGGAAATGTAGCCAATATTACAGCGCTAATATGTTCCAAATCTTCTTTGGTTAAAGAAAGCAATTCTTTAGATATATAAGCTTCCATAATCATCCCTATTGCAATAGCTTCACCATGAAGTAATGTAGGTTTTTCTAGATGAGTTAGATAAAAAGATTCGATAGCATGACCTAGCGTATGGCCATAATTAAGATACTTACGAATATTTTGCTCGGTAGGGTCTTCAGAAACAATTTTGTTTTTGATCACTACAGAGTCATAAATCATTTGATCCAAATCTTCAAAATTAAGTTGAGAAAGGTCACTTATTTTTTTCCAATACCCCCGATCTTGAATGAGTCCGTGTTTTAGCATTTCGGCAAAGCCACTACACATTTGATTTACCGGTAAAGTAGCCAGGTATTCTGTGTCAACAAGAACCATTTCTGATTCACTGATCACACCTACCATATTTTTTAAGTTACCCAAATCAACACCGGTTTTTCCTCCTACAGAGGCGTCTACCATTGCCAGTAGTGAAGTTGGGATATTTATATAGTTAATTCCTCTTTTATAAGTACAAGCTATAAAACCACCCAGATCTGTAATAACACCACCTCCCAGATTAATCATTAGGCTTTTTCGATCCATACCTAATTCTGAGAGCGCATTCCAGATACCACTACATGTTTCGATATTTTTATGGATTTCGCCACTCTCTATTTCAATCACTTCGATATCATATTCTTTTTCAATCTTGCTCATTAATAAAGATAAACAGTGCTCATGGGTATTATCATCCACGAGGATACATATTTTTGAATGGTTGGCTTTTTCGAGATATGCGTTCAATGCTGTATAGCATTCTTCACCAAAATATACAACAGAGTCTTTTGAAACTATGGGCTTCATATAGTATTAAATTATAGGGAGCGAAATTAAGCAGAATTTATAATAAAATAAACTCGCAAGTTCTATATTTGCAGATATCTTAAAATAAGTGCAATGTATGCATAAGAATTAATCGTATTTCTATGTGCATATTTTTAAAATTAACTTTTGATGAACCAAAACAATTTGTTTGATAATACTGAGACTGCATTTAGCTTAAAAAGCGACTCAGAGCTAGAAAGAGCGTACTTTCTGTTTAAAATGATTTCTAATGAACCTTTGGTTAGAATAGGAACTGCGGTTACTAATTTTGCTATAAAAGCACATTTACCAGTTCAAGGATTAATAAGAGCTACTGTTTTTGACCATTTTTGTGGAGGAGTTAGTGAAGAAGATTGTTTATCGGTAGTAGATAATATGTATGGCAAGAAGGTATGTTCTGTATTAGACTATTCTGTAGAAGGAAAAGAAGAAGAAGCACAATTTGATGCAGTATTAGAAAAAACAATGAAACTTCTTGAGTTTGCTGATCAAAAAGATGCAATGCCCTTTGGAGTATTTAAACCTACAGGGTTTGGTCGGTTTTTGGTTTGGCAAAAGAAAACCGAAGGCATTCCTTTAAATGCAGAAGAGGAAAAAGAATGGAAGCGTATCGAAGAACGTTTTGATATGGTGTGTAAAAAAGCCTATGATTGCGATGTAGCTTTACTGATTGATGGAGAAGAAAGCTGGATGCAGGACGCTGCTGATGAATTGGTGGCAAAAATGATGAGAAAGTACAATAAAGAAAAAGCGATAGTATATAATACGTTGCAACTCTATAGACACGATCGCCTGGAGTATTTACAAAAATTACACGAAGAAGCACGGGTATATGATTTTAAGATTGGTGTAAAAATTGTACGCGGCGCGTATATGGAAAAGGAAAACGAGCGTGCTAAGGAAAAAGGATATCCAACTCCTATTTGTAAAGATAAACAACATACAGATCAGAATTTTGATACTACTATGAAATATATTTTTGAAAACATAGACGATATCTCTGTTTTTATAGGAACGCATAATGAAGATAGTAGTTACCTGGCGATGAAGTTAATGGCAGAACTTAATATTGCTAAAGATGATTTTAGAGTTTGGTTTGGTCAATTGTATGGAATGAGTGATCATATAAGTTTTAATCAGGCTGCAGAGGGATATAATGTGGCAAAATATTTGCCTTTTGGTCCTGTACGGGATGTAATGCCATATCTAATTCGTAGAGCAGAAGAAAATACTTCGGTTGCCGGACAAACCAGTAGAGAATTGAATCTACTTTCTCAAGAAAAGAAAAGAAGAAGACTATAGGATATCCTTAGAAGTTTTGAAACATGCGATAGAATAGGGTATAGCATTATAGTGTAAGTTTTATAATTTAAAGAATATAAAATGAATCTAAACCAGGTTACCATACCATCTCTTGATGTTTCTACCTCTATTTCTTTTTATAAGAAACTAGGATTACATCTTATTGTTGAATCATTACCACAGTACGCACGTTTTGAATGTGTAGAAGGTGATGCTACTTTTTCTATTCACCTGGTTGATGTATTGCCAAAAAATAATGGTGTGCATGTATATTTTGAAACTGAAAAATTAGATAAAGAAGTAGAACGCCTTATTAACGAAGGGCTGCAATTTGATCTATTGCCTACAGATCAACGCTGGTTATGGAGGGAGGCAAGGCTTAAAGATCCCGATGGAAACCTAATCATTTTATATTTTGCAGGAGATAATAGAAAAAATCCACCCTGGAGAATAAACTAACGTATTGATATCTATTTTTATGAGTCATCCAATCATCGATAAAACTTTTGAAAACCAGGATTTTTCTAATCAAAAATTACCATCAAAAGAATATGATAATTGCACATTTGTAAACTGTAATTTTTCTAAGACAGATATGTCTGTGGTTACTTTTTTAGAATGTAGATTTGATACCTGTAATTTTAATACAATAATGATGAAAGAGACTTCTTTTCAGGAAGTTGTTTTCGATGCTTGTAAAATGCTGGGATTAGATTTTAGTACATGCAATGATTTTCTGTTTGAAGTAGAATTTAATCATTGTAACCTTGATTATGTATCTTTTTATGGCTTTTCTATGAAAAATACTACGTTTAACGATTGTAGTTTAAAAGAAGCAGATTTTACAGATGCTAACCTTACAGGTTCGGCCTTGTCTAATTGTAATTTATCTGGAGCAATTTTTGAAAGAACTATTGCAGAGAAAGTTGATTTTAGAACTGCCAAAAATTTTATAATAGATCCAGAAATCAACAAATTAAAGAAAGCAAAATTTAGTACATCAGGACTTATAGGGCTGTTAACAAAATATGATTTGACGATAGAGTGATTTTGTGTAGTTTTTGTCAGATTATCAGTTTGTTTTGTTTGACGAATTCGAATACTTTTACTAGTCGCTCGATAACTTCAAGAATCTCTTCTTCATTTAATGAAGCAAACCCCATTCTGATTCCGTTGTGTCTTGAATTATCATTATCATAACGACGCCAATCCGGATTAAGTTCTATATCTAGTTTTTCGGCTTCATTACATATGATATCCCAATTATATGCTTTGTTTAACTTTACCCATATTGCCATTCCACCTTTAGGGATTTCAAAATCAAAATAATCACCTAATTTTTCTTTCAATAAAGAACAAAACAGATCTCTTCGTGTTTTATAAATTTTAAGAACCTTGTTACAATGTCTTTGTACATCTCCTGCACTAATCATTTGAGCTAAGGTTTGTTCTAGTAAAGCATCACCTTGCCGATCGATAATCCGCCTTAACCTGGCAGCTTCGTCAACAAAATCTTTTGGAGCAACTAAATATCCAATTCGAATAGCAGGGGCAATAATTTTGGTGAACCCTCCGATATAGATTACATTTCCGTGGTTATCATTACTGGCTAAGGGTAAAATTGGAGCATTACTATAATGAAAATCATAGTCATAATCATCTTCTATAATTGCAAAATTATGATATTGAGCTAATTGCAATAAATGCATACGTCGTTCTGCAGAAAGCGTTACGGTAGTTGGGTGATGGTGGTGAGAAGTAGCATAAACAGCACTAATTTGTTTGGTTTTACAAAGCTTTTCGATAGCATAAGTGTCCAATCCTTGGTTATCTACAGGTACTTGCTCTATATGTGCACCTGCCTCTTTAAACGTGTTATCAGCAGTCATATAATTGGTATTGCCAACAACAATAATTTTATTTTTTGCAGAAAGTAGTAGCTGGCCATTTAAATAGATTCCCATCTGGCTCCCACGGGTAATTAAAATATTATCAATAGTAATATGCAATCCTCTGGTTTGATTAAGATAAGTAACCAAAGCTTTTCTAAGTTCTAAATTTCCATATGTAGAACCATAGGTAAGTAAATTTTCATGGTAACTTTTTTTAGTAATATTTCGGTATACCTTTGCAATTTCTTCTATTGGTGCTAATCTGTGATCAGGGCAACCGTCATCAACAACGAGCATTTTTTTGTTGGCCTTATGCTTAGGTTTACGTACTAAATGCGATCGGGTTAGAAAAGAGAAACCACTTTTCTCTTTCATGTTGTTTTTTAGAACTGGCCGAACAAAATTTTTAGGGTTAATGATTGGTAAAGAACTGGTAACAAAGGTGCCTTTTGTAGGAATGGTTTCGACCCATCCCTGGGAGATAAGTTCTTCATATGCCGAAATTACTGTTTTGCGATGAACATTAAGAGCTTCAGCTAATTTTCGGGATCCCGGTAATTTGGTAGAAGGCGGTAGCTTTCCAGATTTTATGAAACCAATAATTTGATCACATAACTGAAGATATAGATTACGATTACTATTTCTAACAAGAACTATATTATTTTTAAATGGAAACAAAACTGGACTACTTATTATTTATAAACTGGATTGCTTTAGCACACCATAAAACTATTATTTTTGAGTAAGAAATAAAATAAATTATGGCAGAATATTCAACTTCCGCACTTAATAAGGTAGTTCGCGGACCAAAAAGAGCAAATTACGATGTAGATACTATTAATACCATATTAGATGATGCATTTTTGTGTCATGTTGGATATGTGTATAAAAACCAGGCTATTGTGATTCCTATGGCGTATGCCAGAAAGGATGATAAGATCTATTTACATGGATCACTTAAAAATAGAATGATGTTAAGTTTATTAGAAGCAGGAGAGGCGAGTATATCGGTAACACATCTTGATGGATTAGTATTAGCAAGATCGGCTTTTCATCATTCTGCGAATTATAGATCGGTAAATGTATTTGGGAAGGTAAAAAAAGTAGAAGACCCTCAAGAAAAAATGGAAGCCCTGGAGTATATACTTAATCATATGGTTCCTGGTCATTGGGATAATGTAAGACAGCCAAACGAAAAAGAATTTAAAGGAACTTTAGTTCTTGAAATTAGTATAGAAACAGCTTCGGCAAAAGTAAGGGCAGAAGGGGTAAATGATGAACCTGGCGATCTTGATCTGCCAATATGGGCAGGAGTAGTCCCTATTAAACAAGTAGCTTTTGATGCTATTTCGGATAATGATCTGCAAAAGGATATTAAAGTACCAAATGCAGTATTAAATTATGTGACGAACAATAAAAAATAATAGTAGAAATGCTCACTCCAGAAATAAAGAAGTATATTGATAAAAGTGTTTTATGTTGGTTAGCCACATCTTCATTAGATCATATTCCTAATGTATCGCCCAAAGAAGTTTTTACATATTATAGCGATACTACTATTATTATTGCCAATATTGCTTCTCCGCAAACCGTAAAAAATATTAAAGAGAATAATAATGTATGTGTTAGCTTTATAGATGTTTTTGTTCAAAAAGGGTTTCAGTTAAAAGGAGTGGCTAAGATTGTAGCAAAAAATGATCCCGAATATGCTGCTATGCAGGCTCCTTTGTTGCAATTAACCGGAGGTAAGTTTCCATTTGCAACAATCACAAATATTATTGTTAAAGATGTAAAACGAATAATAGCCCCAAAATATATTTTATATCCAGAAACAACCGAAAAACAGCAAATACAAAGTGCACTAAAACAGTACAAACCATAAAAAAACAAAGGATATGCTAGAAATAAGACCTAATTGTGAACATTGTAATAAAGCACTACCTAATGATAGTGATGAGGCAATGATTTGTTCTTATGAATGTACTTTCTGCACTAGCTGTGTAGATAATGTTTTACATAATGTGTGTCCTAATTGCGGAGGCGGTTTTGAAAAAAGACCAACTCGACCGGTAAATTGCCTGACGGGTAATTGCATAGAAAAACACCCTATTGGTACAAGAATAATATATAAACCTATTGATGAAAATGCTTTTAAAGAGATTTTGAAAGAATTTAACAACATAGAACCACGAAAAAGATAAGCAATATAATGGTTGATATAAGAAGAGCAACTATAGAGGATGCAGAAAAGATTTCATCTTTAGGAAGAAAAACTTTTGACGAATCTTATGGGGGATTTTTTAATAATAAAAGCAACCTGATCAATTACTTGGATTGGGCTTTTTCTATTGATAAAATCAAAAATAGTTTAACAAAACCCGAGAACTTATATTGGTTGGTTACCGATACATATAACTCATTACCTATAGGGTATGCCAAATTGAAATTAAATTCCCCTTCAGAGTTTATAGATGAAGAGCATATTTGTAAGCTTCAGCGTATATATTTGCTGCAAGGGTATGAAGCAAGAGGTATAGGAGGGAAGTTGCATCAATGTATCGTAAAGGCAGCTGTTGATAACAAAAATAATTACATATGGTTGTCTAACTTAAAACTAAAAAAACAGGCCGTTGCTTTTTATAAAAAGAAAGGCTACCAAATTGCCGGAGAACATAACTTTACTATTGGTGATGAAACGTTTGAGTTTTGGGCAATGCAAACTAAACTGAAATAACTCTACATGAATAAAGGTTTGAAATATAGAGAAGCTAATGCTGATGATAAGGAAGGACTACGGCAATTAGGGAAAATTTCATACGCAGAGTTTTCAGATGTATTAAGTCCAGAGCACTGGAACACATTAAGTGTTATTTTAGAAAGCGAAGAAAATGTATTAAACTTTATAAAAATTAGTAAAATTTTTATTTGTGAAATCGATTCAGATATAATTGGGATGATTTATTTTATTCCGAAAGGAAATCCAACAGAGTTGTACGAATCTGATTGGTGTTATATACGATTTTTAGGAGTTGATCCAAAATATCGAGGCTTTGGGATAGGAAAAGAACTGGTTAACTTTTGTTTGAGGTATGCAAAAAAGAGTGGAGAAAAAACTATTGCTCTGCACACATCAGAATTTATGAATCCTGCTCGAATTATGTATGAGAAAATAGGATTTAAAAAAATGAAAGAAATTGAACGATTAGGAAAAAAGTATTGGGTGTATACCATGAAGTTATCCTTATTACTTAATTCAATTTAAAGATCGAAATACATATTGTTCTATTTAATGAAAGTAAGGAGCATTAGTTATTTGAAAGCTTTTCTTTTATTTCAGGTTAATTAGCTTTTTACAACTTTTACCTTCTACATTTTTATGATTTTACTCAAAATCCGGATATAAATCTGTAAAAATTCATTTTTTCTCGGATATTTTTATCCGAATTATTTTTATACATAAACAATTAGTATATTACCACCTAACTCATTGATTTCTTTTTTTTGAGTGTAACTGCAATGTGAATAAACCTAACTTTATTTTTGTGTCATGAATTATATTCATAGCCATATTCTTGCCCTAATTTTTGCTCTTTTCGCTTTTCATGTATATAGTCAGCAGAATTCCTTTAGAACTCTTGAGAGGCAATTTGATAGTATTGAGAACGAATCATCTGATAAAGCATTGCTACATGCTCAAAAGATGATAAATTATAGTATAGATTCTAAAAACAAAACCTACTTAGTTAGTAGTTATGTGAAATTAGCTACTGCTTACGAAAATTTAGCGAAGTCTGATTCTGCTGTTGTATTTTATGACAAAGCTCTTGATATTAGTAGATCTGTTGATAGTGATACCTTGTTTGCTTTTGCGGTGATAAGGATGAGTCAATTAAATAGTATACGTGGGGATCAGGAAAAAATTGTAGTGTTAATTTTTGAAGCATTAAAAAAAATAGAAAATAACCAAAACCCAAAACAAAAGCATGAGTTGTACTATAAGCTTTCTGAGGTACATAGAGAACTAGGAAGTTTTGAAAAAGCAGAGGATTATCTACAGCTCATTATTAAAGAAACAGAATTAGATTATTTATTAGCGGCGGCATATAACTCTTTGGGATTGATTCAATACAGTAATAAAGAGTATGATAAAGGAAAAGCTAACCTTTTGAGAAGTATGGAGTTGTATAAGAACCAGAAAGATAACCATAATATTTGTAAGATTTTAATAAATCTAGGGGCGATGCATTACAAATTAAAAAAGCTTGAAAAATCTAAAGAATACTTAATTGAAGCAAGTAAATTGACTAAAGAATTCGGCTATATAAATTTATATAGTATGGTTTTGATTAATCTATCTGTGATATATCATAAAGAAAAAGATTATGAAAAGGAACTAGTTTATTTAAAAAAAGCCGAAGAATTGGCAAAAGAAACCGGTAATTATCAATCACTTTCTTCAATTGCAAATAATATGATACTTGTGTATGCCTTGCAATCCGATATTAAAATGGTTAGGAGATATATAGTTAGATATCGTAACGCAATTGATAGTTTACATAATTTTAAACGTAATCAAAAAATATTTGAAATAGAGGCTGAATATGAAACTTCAAAAAAAGAACTAGAAATAGCACGTCAAAAAGAGTTGGTGCTTACACAGAGAACACATATTGTTATTGCTGTAGTGCTGGTTCTATTATTAAGCATAATATTATTTATGTATATACAACGTTTGAAGAGTCAAAAACTGTTATATGCGAATCAGAAAGAATTAAATGAAGAAAAGGTTAGTAATCTATTAGATACACATAAACTACAAAAAATTAAGGCTTATGTCGATGGCCAGAATAAAGAACGGGAAAGAGTTTCTAAAGACTTACATGATGGTATTGGAGGGAATTTGGCTGCTATCAAAATGAGATTGAATCGTATAAAAAATAAATTACCATCAGAGTTAGAACCTATAATTACTAGTGTGGATTCTACTTATAATGAGATTCGATCTATTTCTCATGATCTAATGCCAAAAAAAATTAACCACTTGTATTTTACAGATTTAATGAAAGAACTTGTGGGTTTTTCTACCAGTAAAGATATAGAGTACAAATATTATATTCATCCAGAAAAAAAAATAAATAATATATCAGAGAGTTTGCAATTAACAATTTATAGAATTATTCAAGAATTGATAACTAATATAAATAAGCACGCTCAGGCAACCGAAGTATCGATAAATATAACGATTCATGAAGAAATTAATGTCGTGAATATGATGGTAGAAGATAATGGCAATGGTTTTAATACTAAAAAAGCCAACTCTGGAGTAGGGTTAAGAAGTATAAAACAAAGAATATCGGATAACAGCGGACTTATAAAAATAGATTCTAACTATGGTATTGGTACAATAGTTTGTGTAGAGCTCCCAATAGGGTAAATAAGTATAATTAGTTTATTGAATAAGATTCAGTGCGTTAATTTTAGCAATAGAATCACAATTTTCGATAAGCATATTAACATTTTTTTCTTTAATAGCTCCTTCAATAAAATAGATTTTGCAAGAATCTAGTTTAGTATTGCTTTTAGAAAAAATCACATCCCCATTTGTTAATAAAAAAGAAACATCTGCAGTATCTATTTCATATTTTATCATATTGTTTGATGCTTGTTCAGAAAAAGCTTTTTTCTTTATTCTAATATTTTTTAGTACCCTGGCAGAAGGGCCATAATCACAAGAAGCTTTTTTTCCGCCAAGAAAGAAAAATAAAAGAATAAGGCCGATGGCAAATCCACCTAAGTAATAAAATAATCGTTGTGCTAATTTCATAAACAGAATGCAATATTATGACGCCAAAAGTAAGCAAAGTTTTAAAAAATCATACGCTTAGCGTTGCAAAGTTTATTATAAAAAGAGTAATGCAATACTATTATAAAATTAGTAAGTTTATATCTCTATAAGAAAGGTCAAACCAATCTGCAATAGGTTTGCTGGTCAAAATCCCATGATAAAAATACAACCCATTCTTAAGTCCACGATCAAAACGTACAGCATTTTCTATTCCTCCTTCATCACCAATTTGTAATAGATAAGGCGTAAAGATATTACTTATCGATAAAGAAGATGTTCTGGCATATCGAGAAGGGATGTTAGGTACACAATAATGTATAATTCCATGTTTTTCAAAAGTTGGGTGGTCGTGAGAAGTAACTTCGCTTGTTTCAAAACATCCTCCCATATCTATACTTACATCAATAATTACTGCGCCAGATTTCATACGTTCTACCATAGTTTCGGTAACTATAATCGGAGCGCGATTTTTTCCTCTTATGGCACCAATTACTACATCACAACGACGTAGAGCTTTTAATAAATTTTTTGGCTGAATAGTAGATGTGTATAAAGGGCGTCCCACATTGGTTTGTATACAACGAAGTTTGGTGATAGAATTGTCAAAAACCTTTACATTTGCACCTAATCCAATAGCCGAACGTGCAGCAAACTCACCAACAGTACCAGCACCAAGAATAACAACTTCTACAGGGGGGACACCACTAATATTACCCATCATTAATCCCGAACCCATAGTTGTAGCACTACTCATCAATTCTGAAGCAATGAGTACGGCCGCTGTTCCTGCAATCTCGCTAAGTGCTCTTACCGCGGGATAAGCACCATCCATATCTCGAATAAACTCAAAGCCAAGAGCGGTGATTCTTTTTTTGGCAAGTCCCTGAAAATATTCTTTGGACTGTGTCTTAAGCTGTAGAGCAGAAATTAATACAGTTTGTGGATTTATATATTCGAGCTCCTCTAGCGAAGGTGGTTCTACTTTTAAAATAATTGGACACCCAAAAACTTTTCTCTTATCATTAGTGATCTCTGCACCTGCCTCGCTATAATCTCTATCGGTAAAACTTGCTCCGATACCGGCATTGGTTTCTAATAAAACTCGATGGCCATGCGCTGTTAATGCAGCTACAGCATCTGGTGTAAGACATACTCGCTTCTCTTGATAATGGGTTTCTTTAGGGATACCAATAAAAAGTTTTCCTTTTTTGCGGGCTACTTCTATCATTTCTTCCTGCGGTAGCAGCTGCTCTTTGGTAAAAGGAGATTTTGGTGTACTCATTTGTGTGAAATTCTGTATCTCAAATTACGAATAAAAATGCCAAGAAAACAAATAGGATTAATTATTTGATGGTATAGCTTTGATTATCAGCATTTCTAAAATGAAAGAATACGCTTTTCATTATCAAGTAAATTAATACTAATACTAATACTATTTTCGGGTAATAATCCTGAAACTTTTTCGGGCCATTCTATAAATATCCACGCATCAGAGTCCAAATATTCTTCAAATCCTATTTGATACGCTTCACCTTCTTCTTTTATTCTATAAAAATCAAAATGATATATTACTCCATCATTACTTTCATATTCGTTTACCAAAGAGTATGTAGGGCTAGAAATGATATCTTCTACCCCTAAATGTTTACATATTTCTTTTATTAGCGTAGTTTTACCAACCCCCATCTCGGCATTAAAGAGAATTATTTTACTCGTTGCATTCGAGATTATTTTTTCTGCCACATCAGGAAGATCCTGCAAGGTATATTCTATTGTCATTTTAATAATTCTATATTCTAAAACCAGAATACTACATAATTTTTGAAGCTATCTAGGATTTAATACTATAAAAGGAATGATCATTTCTTCTAAAGATACTCCACCATGTTGGTATGTATTTCTATAATAACTAACATAATGATTATAGTTATTAGGATAGGCAAAGAAATAATCTCCTTTTGCAAAAATAAAAGAACTGCTCATATTTATTGATGGCAAATGTACCGCTTTTGGGTTTGTTGCTTCCAAAACTTCCTTTCTTTCATAAGTAAGACTTTTTCCTGTCTTATACCGTAGATTAAGACTGGTGTTTTTATCGCCTATCACTTTAGAAGGATTTTTTACATTTATTGTACCGTGATCTGTAGTTAACAGTAGTTTAAATCCAAGTTGTTGTGCTTGCTGAATCATTTCTAGTAAAGGAGAATTTTTGAACCAACTTTGAGTCAATGACCTGTATGATTTGTCATTTGAGGCAAGTTCCTTGATTACTTCCATTTCTGTCTTGCTATGAGAAAGCATATCCACAAAATTATATACCACAACTGTTAAATCGTTGTCTTTTAGTCCTTTGAAATTTGCAGCTAAGGTTTTTCCAGATTTTTCGTTAGTGATTTTATAATATTCATGTTTGATATCCATCCCTAATCGCTTTAATTGTGCGGTTAGAAATTCATTTTCATTCATGTTTTTCCCTCCTTCATCTGTGTCGTCTAACCAGAGATCCGGATGCATTTTTTTCATTTCAGAAGGCATAAGTCCAGAAAAAATTGAATTCCTGGCATATTGCGTTGCCGTTGGAAGAATACTACAATATGAAACTTCTTGTTCTTTTTTGTAATAGTTATTTATGGTAGGTTCAAAAGCTTTCCATTGATCGTATCGCAGATTATCAATTACTACTAAAAGAGTAGGTTGATTTTTACTAATTTCAGGTACTACTTTATCTCTAAATAAAGTGTGAGACATTACCGGAGCTTCTCTGTTTTTATCAAACCAATTGGGATAATTTTTGTCGATAAATTTACAGAATTGAGAATTTGCCTCTACTTTTTGTGATTCTAAAATCTCAAACATCCCGGTATCTTCAATATTCTCTAGTTGTAATTCCCAGTAAATTAGTCTTTGATATAAATCAGACCATTCTTCGTATGAATTTACCATAGCCATATCCATAGCTATTTTTCTAAACTCTTGTTGGTAGTTGGCTGTAGTTTTTTCTGAAACCAAACGAGAATTGTCTAAGTTTTTCTTTAAACTTAAAAGTATTTGATTAGGATTAACAGGCTTAATTAAATAATCGGCGATCTTACTACCAATTGCTTCTTCCATGATATATTCCTCTTCACTTTTGGTAATCATTACTACAGGAATACTATCTTCTTTTTCCTTAATTTCTGATAATGTTTCTATTCCAGAAAGACCTGGCATGTTTTCATCCAAAAAAATGATATCAAAATTATTATCATCTATTATGTCTAATGCTTCAGTTCCACTTTGACACTTGGTTACGTCATAGTTTTTTTGTTCCAAAAATAATATATGCGGTTTAAGCAAATCAATTTCATCATCTACCCAAAGTATCTTTATTTTACTCATCAAAATTTTATTTTATTTTATTTATATATTTAATATATAGCCTATTTATTCACTTTACTAAGAAAACTTTAATAATTTAAATTCTTTTTGAAATGTTTTATATGCCTAGCATATATGTATATTTGCCTCCGTAAATGTAAGATGAACTTGAAAAAAAGAAATAAGCTTAAAATATTAAACGATCCAATTTACGGTTTTATTACGATACCTAATGAACTAATTTTCGATCTTATCGAACATAAGTATTTCCAGAGGTTGCGTCGTATATCTCAGATGGGACTCTCATATTTGGTATATCCGGGAGCACATCATACTAGATTTCATCATGCTTTGGGATGTATGCATCTTATGCAAAAAGCCGTGAGAGTTCTTAGTTTTAAGGGGATTAGCATTTCTGAAGAGGAGGAAGAAGCTCTTTATGTAGCAATCTTGTTACATGATATTGGCCATGGTCCTTTTTCTCATGCGATGGAACATAGCATCGTAAATGAGGTAAATCATGAGTCTATTTCTCTCATGTTTATGGAGAAAATTAATGAAGAATTTAACGGTAGTTTAACGCTGGCAATTCAGATTTTTAAAGGAGAATATCATCGTAATTTTTTACATCAGTTAATTTCGAGTCAATTAGATATGGATCGTTTGGACTATCTGAAACGCGATAGTTTTTATACCGGTGTGGCCGAAGGAAATATCAATAGTGAACGTCTAATTACCATGCTTACTGTTGTTAATGATGAATTGGTAGTAGAAGAAAAAGGGATTTATTCTGTAGAAAAGTTTTTACTGGCCAGGCGTTTGATGTATTGGCAGGTGTATCTTCATAAAACAAGTTTGGTAGCAGAGAATTTATTGATTAGAGTATTGAAAAGAGCTAAAGATTTGGTAGAGAAGGGGACAGAACTAAAAGCTAGTGAAGCATTAACATTTTTTCTTGAAAATAAGATAACAGCAGAAAATTTTACTACAGAAGTTTTAGAAACATTTTCTAGATTAGACGATTATGATATTATTTCAGCAATGAAAGAATGGTCTCGTTCAGAAGATTTTGTTTTAAGCATGCTGTCTTCAATGATTATTGATAGAGATCTTTTAAAAATAAAAATTAAAAAGAAACCTTTTCAGAGTCATAAAAAAGAAAATCATATCGAAAAATTTAAGAAACAATATAAAATTTCTGATGAAGAAGCCCGTTATTTTATTTTTGAAGGGACTATTTCTAACCAGGCCTACCACCTTAATAAGCAGAATATAAATATTTTATATAAATCAAGAAAAATTGTAGATGTAGTTAAAGCTACAGATGAGTTTAATCTTGAAGCCCTATCAAAACCGGTAACCAAATATTTTATGTGCTATCCAAAGCACAAACATTAACACATTTTTTATACTTTTGCTAGAATGATTTTTACAGCCACACAAATTGCGGGTATTTTGAACGGGGAAATCGAGGGAGATGAAACCGTCGAAGTATCTAAACTAGCTAAAATTGAAGAAGGAACTAAAGGTTCATTGACCTTTTTGTCAAATCCTAAATACACCCAATATATCTATTCTACTGATGCATCAATAACTATAGTAGATAAAAACTTTGAGGCAGAGTCGACAATTAAAACAACTCTTATTAGAGTAGATGATGCATATAAAGCTTTTTCCCAACTGCTAGAGTATTATAATATGGTAAAGATGAATAAAGCAGGGATAGAACAACCGAGTTTTATTTCTGAAACAGCATCTTTTGGAGAAAATATTTATTTCGGAGCATTTTCGTACATAGGAGATAATGTGAAAATTGGTGAAAATGCTAAAATTTTTCCTAATGTATATATAGGAGATAATGTAACTATTGGTGATAATGTAATTGTTTTTGCCGGTGCAAAAATATATTCAGAGACCATAATCGGAAATAATTGTGTAATTCATAGTGGAGCAATAGTAGGAGCAGACGGTTTTGGATTTACACCTAACGAAAAAGGAGAATATAGTAAAGTACCTCAAACCGGTAATGTTATAATAGAAAATAATGTTGATGTAGGAGCAGGTACAACTATTGATAGAGCTACACTAGGATCTACAATCATACGTACAGGAGTAAAACTAGATAATCAAATACAAATTGCTCATAATGTAGAAATAGGAGAGCATACAGCAATTGCAGCTCAGACAGGAATTGCAGGATCTACCAAAATAGGTAAACATTGTCTTATTGGTGGGCAAGTTGGTATTGCAGGACATCTTGTTATAGGTAATAATGTGAAAATACAAGCACAATCAGGTATAGGAAGAAATATAAAAGACGGAGAAGCTATTCAGGGGTCCCCTGCTTTAGGATACTCTGACTTTAATAAATCTTATGTACATTTTAAAAATCTTCCCAAAATTGTGGATAGAGTATACAAACTAGAGAAAAAGATAAACAATAATGAGTGATATTGTCGTAGGAAAACAAAGAACCATTAAAAAGGAAATAAAGCTTACAGGTGTAGGCTTACACACTGGAAAAGAAGTAACGTTAACTTTTAAACCGGCACCAGAGAATCATGGCTATGCATTTTGCAGAATTGATCTTGAAGGCAATCCTATTATTGAAGCTGATGCTAACTATGTTGTAAATACACAACGAGGGACGAATTTAGAGAAAAACGGGGTTAGCATTCAGACATCAGAACATGTGCTTGCAGCTTGTGTTGGATTAGAAATCGATAATCTTTTGATAGAATTAAACGCATCAGAACCTCCGATTATGGATGGTTCTAGCAAGTTTTTTATTGAAGCTCTGGAGCAAGCTGGTATTGTAGAACAAGAATCAGAAAGAGAAGAGTATATCGTAAAAGATGTAATTTCTTATGTAGACGAAGAATCTGGTAGTGAAATTATTGTAATGCCATCTGATGAATATCAGGTGACTACAATGGTTGATTTTGGAACCAAAGTATTAGGAACTCAAAATGCTTCTTTAAAACGTCTGTCGGATTTTAAAAAGGAAATAGCAGATGCTAGAACCTTTAGCTTTCTACACGAATTAGAAATGCTGTTAGAACATGGCTTGATTAAAGGAGGAGATTTAAATAATGCTATAGTGTATGTGGATAAAGAATTAAGTCCAAGTACGATGGAGAAACTTAAAGTAGCATTTGGAAAAGAATCTATCGCTATAAAACCTAATGGTATTTTGGATAATTTAACATTACATTATCCAAACGAGGCTGCACGCCATAAATTATTAGATGTTATAGGAGATATTGCATTAATAGGAACAAGGATTAGAGGAAAAATCATAGCTAATAAACCTGGGCATTATGTGAATACCCAGTTTGCTAAAAAGCTTTCGAAGATTATAAAAATTGAAAAACGTAATAAAGTTCCTCAATTTGATCTTTCTAAAGAGCCTTTAATGGATATTAATAAGATAATGGGTATGCTTCCGCATAGACCTCCTTTCCTGTTAATAGACAGAATTTTAGAAATGTCTGATAAACATGTGGTCGGCCTTAAAAATGTAACTATGAATGAACCATTTTTTGTAGGACATTTTCCGGGTGCACCAGTAATGCCAGGAGTACTTCAGATTGAAGCGATGGCTCAGACAGGTGGTATTTTAGCATTGAGTACTGTACCCGATCCAGAAAATTACCTTACCTATTTTATGAAAATAGATAAAGTGAAATTCAAACAGCAAGTATTACCAGGCGATACCTTGATATTTAAATTAGAACTTATCACACCTATTCGTCGTGGTATTTGTCATATGCAGGCTTTTGCCTATGCTAATGGCAAATTAGTTACCGAAGCAGAACTTATGGCGCAAATTGTAAAATCAAAATAATCAATAAAATAGATGAATCAACCATTAGCATACGTTCATCCAGGAGCAAAAATTGCAAAAAATGTTGTAATAGAACCTTTTACAACCATACATAATAATGTGGTGATAGGAGAAGGAACCTGGATAGGTTCTAATGTTACTATTATGGAAGGAGCACGCATAGGAAAAAACTGTAGTATTTTTCCAGGAGCTGTTATTTCTGCTACTCCTCAGGATAAAAAATTTAATGATGAAGATACCATAACCGAAATTGGAGATAATACAACGATTCGAGAGTGTGTTACAATCAATAGAGGGACGACCGATAGAATGAAAACCAAAATTGGAAAAAATTGCTGGATTATGGCGTATTGCCATATCGCCCATGATTGTATTGTAGGTGATAATTGTATATTTTCTAATAATAGTACATTGGCTGGCCATATTAATGTTGGCGATTATGTTGTTTTGGCTGGTATGGCTGCGGTACAACAGTTTTGTAGTATTGGTAATCATGCATTTGTAACAGGAGGATCATTAGTACGTAAAGATGTACCTCCGTTTGTTAAAGCTGCCAGAGAACCTCTATCATATGTTGGGATTAATTCTATAGGTCTGCGCCGAAGAGGATTTACAACAGAAAAAATAAGAGAAGTACAGAATATATATCGAATTTTATATCAGCAGAACTATAACAACACTCAGGCAGTTGCAATTATCGAAGCAGAAATGGAAGCAACACCAGAACGTGATGAGGTTTTGGAGTTTATTAAAAACTCTCAGAGAGGAATCATGAAGGGATATTTTTCTAATTAAGTAATTCGATACAGATAATAATCATAAGAAATTAAAGAATAATGGCAAGTACTAGTGACATCAGAAATGGATTGTGTATCAAATACAATCACGATATCTATAAGATTATTGAATTTTTACACGTAAAACCTGGTAAAGGCCCCGCGTTTGTAAGAACAAAACTAAAAAGCGTGACTACAGGAAAAGTGATCGATAATACATTCTCTGCAGGTCATAAAATTGATGATGTACGAGTAGAAACACATAAGTTTCAGTATTTATATGCCGAAGGTGATACTTTTCATTTTATGAATACCGAGGATTACAATCAAATTACATTACAAAAATCTAGTTTGGATGCTCCTGGTCTATTAAAAGAAGGAGAAGTGGTTACTATTATTATTAATTCTGAAGATCAAATGCCTCTTTCTGTAGAAATGCCTGCAAGCGTTATTCTTGAAGTAACAGCTACAGAACCTGGTGTTAAAGGGAATACAGCTACCAATGCTACTAAACCAGCTACTGTAGAAACCGGAGCAGAGGTAATGGTACCTCTTTTTATCAATGAAGGAGATAAAATTAAAGTTGAAACAGAAAAAGGGACGTATAAAGAAAGAATAAAAGAATAACATTTTATATCCCAAATTTTATAATGAAATTTCCACAAACGCATACCTTACAGCAAATAGCTACTATTATATCGTCAGAGTATGTAGGGGACTCTAATTTCCCGGTTTTAGGGATGAATGAAATTCATGTAGTTTCTCCAGGAGATATAGTTTTTGTTGATCACCCAAAGTATTACGATAAAGCATTACAAAGTGCTGCAACAGTAATTTTGATTAATAAAGAAGTAGAATGCCCAGAAGGTAAGGCGCTCCTTATTTCTGATGATCCTTTTAGAGATTTCAACATACTTACAACATATTTTAAACCCTTTAAAAAAGCAGATTCCTTAATTTCAGAAACCGCTAAAATTGGTAAGAATACAATTATACAACCAGGTAGTTTTGTTGGAAATAATGTGAGTATTGGTGATAATTGTATTATTCATGCCAATGTAAGTATTTATGATAATACTAGTATTGGTAATAATGTTACTATACATGCAGGTACTATCTTAGGAACCGATGCTTTCTATTATCAGAAAAGACCTCACGGATTTGATAAATTAATTTCTGGAGGACGTGTAGTGATAGAGGATGATGTAGATTTAGGGTCGTCCTGTACAATAGATAAGGGAGTTACCGGGGATACTATTATAAAAGAAGGGACCAAAATAGATAACCAGGTACATGTTGGTCATGATACTGTAATAGGGAAAAAATGCTTGATTGCCTCTCAAGTAGGAATTTCGGGTTGTGTTGTTATTGAAGATGAAGTAACGATCTGGGGACAGGTTGGTATTACCAGCGCTATTACTATTGGTAGTAAAGCCATTATTTCTGCACAATCAGGAGTGAGTAAGTCATTAGAGGCTAATAAGAGTTATTTTGGTACTCCTGCAGATGAATTTAGAAAAAAATATAAGGAGATTGCGTCAATACGACAAATCCCTGATTTAATAGATAAATTGAAAAAAAATGAGTAAAACAGTTAAGGATATAGTACGATCTTTTTACCAAACAGATCTTATTCATAATACTGAAGCCTTTTCTGAGTATTTACATCCCGAAATTGAATTGTATTGGAATAGCAGTTTTGGGTTTAACAAGAAAAATTTTAATGATATTAAGACCATGTTTAATGAAATGGCATTGTCTTTTGAAGCTCTGAGATGTGAAATTAGTCACCTAATAGCCGAAGAAAATACAGTGACTATACGATATACATATTTTGTTCAAACTATCGAAGCACCAGATAAAGAAGAGCCTATAGCTCATTTTATTACAATTTGGGAACTTAAGAATGATAAATTATATAGAGGATATCAAATAAGTCAGCAAGGAGATAATGCTCCAGAAAGTATAATGTCATTTATTTCAAAATAATTAGTTTTTCATTTCAACCATAATTTTCAAAAGCTTACTTTTGGAGCTCTAAAAAAAATAAAAAATCATAACGCAATGAGTGTTTTAGTTAATAAAGATTCAAAAATTATTGTACAAGGGTTTACAGGTAGTGAAGGTACTTTTCATGCAGGTCAAATGATCGAGTACGGAACAAATGTTGTAGGAGGAGTTACTCCCGGAAAAGGAGGGCAAACTCATTTAGATAAACCCGTTTTTAATACCGTAGAAGATGCAGTTAGAGAAGTAGGTGCAGATACTACAATTATTTTTGTACCACCAGCTTTCGCCGCAGATGCAATTATGGAAGCTGCAGATGCAGGAATAAAAGTAATTATTACAATTACAGAAGGTATTCCCGTTGCAGATATGATTACCGCTTCAAACTATATTAGCGATAAAGGATGTAGACTTATTGGTCCAAATTGCCCAGGGGTAATTACTCCGGGAGAAGCAAAAGTTGGTATTATGCCAGGTTTTGTATTTAAAAAAGGTAATGTAGGTATTGTATCAAAATCAGGTACGTTAACCTATGAAGCAGCAGATCAAGTTGTAAAACAAGGACTTGGGATAACTACTGCTATAGGAATAGGTGGTGACCCAATTATTGGTACCACTACAAAAGAAGCAGTTGAACTATTGATCAATGATTCGGAAACAGATTGTGTGGTTATGATTGGTGAAATTGGAGGTCAATTAGAAGCAGATGCTGCAAAATGGATAAAAGAAAGTGGAACCTCTAAGCCTGTTGTAGGTTTTATTGCTGGTGAAACTGCACCTGCTGGACGTACCATGGGACACGCCGGAGCTATTGTTGGAGGTAGTGAAGATACTGCCGCTGCCAAAAAAGCAATTATGAGAGAATGTGGAATTCATGTAGTAGATTCTCCTGCAGAAATAGGTAAAAAAGTTGCCGAAGTACTCGGTTAGAAATTATATGATTAATCTCAAAAAATGAGATTAACTTATTGCTTATAAAAAAACTTATAATGAATTTTCATTATAAGTTTTTTTTATAACTTACTTAAAAGCTCTGATGCTTCTTTAAATTTATAATTACTTGAAGACTTTGTAATTTGGAGTAATATATTCTTTGCTTTTGATATGTCATTCTTTTTAAGAAATAATAAAGCTTTATACCATTTACCTTTAGGACTGTCTATAAACTTGTTTTCTATTAGTGTATTAAAACTAATTTCTGCCTTGTCAAATTGTCTTAGTTCCATTTGAGAAATTCCAGTATAAAGATATATGGTTGCTCTATTCTCTTGAGCATTAGAAAGCTCTTTTTCTAAAATATCCAACGATTGCTCATATTCTTTAGCTTCAAATAATTTTTGCGCTTTGATTAGTAATTTTTGTTCACTATTACCCCGATCTACTAAAGAAGGTAGTTCTGATAAATCTAAATAATATGCATATAGTTCATTAGGAGAAGTTTTAAAAGGAGAAAAAAGGGTAAGACCAATAATAACCAAAATAACTGCGATACCTGTGTATAAAAGCCAAGATTGGTTTCTTTTCTTTTGTTGTAGCTGATATTCAGAATTTACTATATGTAATGTATCTTTTAATGTTTGGGTTGATTCACTTCTAAATAATACTTCATACTCATCAATTTCAGAATGGTTGGTATTGCTACTAATACTCCATTCAGAATCATTCAAATTAAGAATGAGTTGTTTCTCAAAATTAACTTTTTCAAGAAAATCTTTATCACTTTCCATTCTTGACAAAACCAGATCTCTTTCTTTTTCTGTAAGTTTGTTATTTAGAAAATCCTGAATTAATATTTGTTCATCTATACTCATAGTTTTTTTAGAGAATTATAACGGTCATCGTTTTTGATTACTTCAGATAATTTTGCTTTACATTTAAAAACACGCTGTCTGGCAACGGTTTCAGAATTATACCCCATTGTTTTTACAATATCTTCATAAGAAGTATTATTAAAAAACAGGGTTAATATTTTTTTACAATTATCTGAGATTAAATTCAACTTTTCGGTGAATAATTCCCATCTTTTTTGTTCTAGAATTGATAATGCGAGATTACGTTCGGCAGGTACTAGTTCAATAATCTCACTATTTGTTACCCTGTTTTTTGAAATTTTTAATTCTCTACGCCATAAATTTTTACAAGAGGTAAATAAATAGGCTTCAAAACTACTCTTGATTTCAAATCTTTCTTTACGGTATCGAACGGTAATCTGCAACAAAGCCTTTTGAAAAATATCTTCGGCATCTTGTTGTTGTCCTTTATTTTGTAGAATAAATTTTCTAACTCTAGGAAATACCAGGTTATAGATGTTCATGATTCCTTTAGAATCATTATTAAGTAAACTGGTAAGGTGTTGTGTTTTTTCCGTCATCAAAAAATAGTGAATCTATTATGCGAAAATAATTTTTTTATCTTCGTTTGGGTAACAAAATTGATGTTTTGGTAACTGATAAGGTGAAATTAAATTAATTTATAAAATTATAGAGATGAAAAGAAGTTTTTTTTTAAATATAGTATTGATTATATGTGCACTTTTGTCTGTAATAAGTTGTACATACGATACTGATATTCCTTATAATGTTACTAAAGAAACAGATGTTAAGCAGGTACGTGCAGTTAGAACTATGGAAGTTTTAATTGAATATAGAAAAGGAATTTCGGAATATAATAAAGAAAAAATTCGTGGCAATTACATCCGTACCGGTCTGTTATTAAGTTGGGAAGAATGTGAAATAAAGGATAATGAAAATGTAGAGGTTTGGATAGTGAATCCCGAAATCTATTATGCAAAGGACCCTGCACCAATTACTGATAGTGATAAGGAAGATATGGAAAGATTGATAGAAAATGCTAATTGTAAAGATTATAAAGAGGATTAACATTGAAATCATCGTATAAATTTCTTTGGATTGGTTTCTTGTGTATAACGGTAAATAGTAATGCTCAGGATCTGTATAGATACTATGAATCCTTATGGAGTCGTAATGATATCACTATTTCTGGTGCACAAAAAGAAGTCGATAGTATTATAAAGATTTATGAAACTAAAGGAGAAATTTTGAACAGCATTAGAATTGCTCACGAATTTTCGAAAAAACTTTATAAAGAAGACTTATATGAAAAAGGAATTAAGTATGTAGAATATGAAATATCGTTATACAGAAAGATACATTTAAAAAATAGTAAGTATGCAAAAGCTCTATATAACTTAGGGCTTTTTTATGCTTTTATAGGGAATTTTGAAAAATCCATATTGTGTTATCAAGAAGTAGTAACTATTGATGTAGATGAATATACTACCGCTAAAGCCTTTTGTGAATTAGGAAAATATTATTTTAAAAAAGGAGATTTTTTTAGATCAAACGACTACTATTCTCGTGGGCTTTCGGAGTTAGAAAAATTTGATAAAAAAAAACTTTTGATTAAAAAGTATATTGATTATTCTCATGTTTTATATGAAATGCGGACTAAAAATAGTCTAGACCGAATGTTAGAAGTACTAAATAAAGCCAATCAACTTTTTAGCCTAATTTCTAATTATTCATTAAAGGATTATAATACCATAAATAATGATTACGTAAATTATTACAATACCGAAGAAAGATTAGATTTTTATAAAGCCCGATATTATTGTTCTAGAAATTTAAATAAAGCCATACAAAACAATGATTCTACTTTTATATATGCATCATATACTAATCTGGGAATTTTGTATACAGATGCTAAGGATCAAAAACAAAAGGACAGCGTTCTATTCTTTTTAAATAATGGATTAAAATATTCCCGAGGAAGAAAAGAGAAATCTATAGTATATCATCAATTCAGTAATTATTTTTTAGAAAATAAAAAGTATCAAAATGCACTTGATAATATCCAAAAATCTCTAATCGCTAGTACTCATTTAGATGGAGACATTAAAGCATTACCCAAGTTTAATAATTTAACAATTTCTGATAATAAGTATAATATTTTATTAGCCTTGATTCAGAAAGCAACGATTCTTATAAAATTATATGAGAAAGAAAATAATAGTAAGCATATTGAACTTGCTCTTTCCAATTTGTTATCAGCAGATAAATTAGTGGATATTTTACTCGATGTTAGCAAGGAAGAAAAATCAAGATTAAACTGGCGAAAAAAAGCTTCAGAAATTTATCTAAAGGGAATACTTGTTTGTGAAATTCTTGATGAAAAAGAAAAAGCCTTTTACTTTTCAGAAAAAAAGAAAGCATTACTTTTAACAGAAGATATCCTTAAGAATACTGATAAATGGCAATTACCAGGTGAAGTATTAGAACTAGAAAATGAGCTTAAAAAGCAGATTCTAGATCTAGAAAATTTAATTTCTTCTCAGAAAAATAGAGACAGTATTAAGAAATTAGAGTATAAGCGTTTTGAATTAAAACAACAATATCAGAAACAAGAAGACTCTTTACAAATAGTATTTCCAGATTATTACAAAGAGAAAGAAACGACTAGCATAATTGATTTAAAGAAAATTCAAGAAACTTTAGATAAAGACAGCGTTATCATATCTTATGTTAGTAATATGGATGATGATGATGATTCTTTTAGTGAATTGTATGCTGTTTTGGTTTCTAATACCAAAACAGAAATAATAAGAATAAGCGAATTAAAAGCTGTAGAAAAACTGATTAGAATATACAGAAATCAATTATCTAAACCTTTTGAGACAGAAGAAGATAGATTAAGATTTCAGGAAATAGCTTCCGAATTATATACTTTATTGATTCCAAAAGGTAAAATCTCAATGTCTTTAAATAAAAAACACCTCATTATAATTCCTGATGGTACTCTACAATATATTCCTTTTGAATCTTTAGTAGTTGATAAGAATACAAATCGATATCTTATAGAAGACAACGAAATAAGTTATGCATATTCTATGTCTTTTTTACAGCATAATGCTACGGTAAAGAGAAAGCCATCTATGGATTTAGTAGCCTTTGCCCCAGTAACTTTTGCACATAGTGATTTAGGTGATATTACCAATAGCATCAATGAGATTAATGCTATAGATGATTATATATCCTTAAGTAGTTACACAGAAAAGAAAGCATCTAAACAAAACTTTTTATCCAAAATAGAGAACCATAAAATAATCCACCTGGCTACGCATGCTAATTTTTCGGATAACCTTCAAATAGCATTTAATGATACTAGTTTAGAATATCATGAGTTATACACGTCCAGAAATCAAGCAGAATTAGTGGTGTTAAGTGCTTGTAATACGTCTTTAGGAAAAATAGCTAAAGGAGAGGGGGTTATGAGTTTGGCTAGAGGGTTTTTCTATGCAGGGACTAATACAGTGATTTCATCTCTATGGAATGCTAATGATAAATCTACAGCTCAGATAATGGAAAGCTTTTATAGTAATTTAGATAAGGGGCAAACTAAATCTAAAGCTTTGCATAATGCCAAAATTAAGTATATAAACTCCACTTCTTTATCAGACGCCTCTCCACATTATTGGGCAACATTTGTGTTAATTGGTGATTCAGAAACCAGATTATTTCCATTCAATAATCTCTTCTATGGGGTGATTTTATTCCTTTCTTCAGTATTGATAATCAGTGTTTTACTGTTTTTTATTAAAAAAAGATAATTTTTTTGGGTAACAAACTAATGATTATGGTCACAGGACAGCATAATTATTAAAAGAGGATCTTTTTTTCTTTTCTAATTATATAATAAAAATTCTTTCGCGAAGAATAGACATATACTGTGAGTGTCTTTAAATATTTGTAGTTAATTAAAATCAAAATTAAAATGAATTATAATAAAGTAAAAAAAATAAGTTTGTTAGCCTTAGTATTTTCAATTGGATTTATTTCTTGTGAGCAACAAGAAGATATTTCTAATGAACAAAACTATAAGATGAAAACTTCTGATTTAAATATTTATGATAAAGAGGTTGATTTAAGTCAATCAAAATTAAGTGTTTCTCAAATTGTTAAAGATTATGTGGGTGATGTACAGGTGTTTATTGAAGAGAACAATTTCAAATCAGTAAAGTACCAAATAGTGTTTAACAACGATAAAATAAAAATTTCTAATTTTGAAATTGTTACTACTATAGCTGATAAAAATGGTGAGTGGACGGCAATGGACGAAGCCTTTAGTTGCCCTGGTGGTCAAGATCTTGTTGACACATGTTGGTCACAAGATTGTGTCGAAGATGCTGTTGCTTCTCAAGCAGAGCATTTCTCGAATGGAGAAACAATATCGATACATCATACGGGGGTATTAGGAGGGGTCAAAGTTTGTTCTAACGTTCAGCCATAAATAACATACCATTGAACAATTATTCGATTGGTAAGTAATAATAAATTGGTATTGTTTTCTATAACTTCATACCATTAGATCAGATACTATTGAAAATAATGAATAAAAACAGCCATTCAATCCAGTGGCTGTTTTTATATTCTATGCTTACATCCTTTAGAAAAACTCTATTCCTGTTCGGTTTATAATCAATGTATTTTGTTGCTGTAAATCAGTGAGTTATAGTTTTTTTTATAAAAAAACAATTTCTTTGGGTAACAAAATACCGATTATGGTCACAGGACAGCGTAATTACTAAAAGAGTGTCACTTTTCTTTTTTAATTACATCATAAAAATTCTTTCGCGAAGAATAGACATAAACTATAAGTGTCTTTAAATGTTTATAGTGTTAATACAATTAAAATTATAATAAATATGTTACACAAATCAAAAATTATAATAACGTTACTTTTAGGTTTTTTACTGTTTTCTTGTACAGAAGAAAATAATACAGACTTACAAAAAAATGAAATAGAGAATGTTTTGGATAGCTCTAAAGATGCTTTGAAATATTGTAACGGATTAGAAGATTCAAAAAATCCATACAATTATATAGGCGAAATACATAATGAAATAGTTAACGCATTTGTTATAAATCATTCTAATGAAAAACTAGACGTTGATGAAATTGTTGCTGTTGTAGAAAATTTGGCGAATACTAATCAGAACTTTTTAAGAATTAAAGATGAAGAGTATACTCCTGTAGACTCATCAGTTATATTAAAAGGGGCTAATGATTTTGAAAATAATTTTCACACCGTCATAAATTCCCTGGATTTGTCTTCACAAGCAAAAGATAAATTAAAAATTGTAGTTGATTATCTATTCGATAAAGCATATTCAAGTAGAGAACCTAATCTAGAAGATGTTCAGAAAAATTTAATAAAATTCGAAAATGATATCCTAAGTAACAAAGGTTTCGATGAATTGGAAAAAAGAACAATTTTATCGGCCATTTCTACAGCAAGATATTCTACGTGTTATTGGTATAATTATTATGGTGCTATAAAAGTAGCTGATAATTCTATTACAAAGAAAAGAAAATGGTGGCAGTGGCTTATAGTTGGTGTTGCAGATGTCGGAGGTGCTATCGCTGGTAGTGCGGGAGGACCAGCTACTGCTGTGACAACGGGAGCATCAGCAAGTACTACTGCTTATAACTTAACGAATCCAAGAAATAAATAAAGAGTTTTGGTTTTGTTGGTAATGACATGACCTCATTTTAGTATAGCGTGAGTTCGAATTGTGAAAATTAATGGTTTTCAAAAATTATTTATAAATAAAACTCATGCTATGAAGTGATTTAAACTTTTTGAAACCATTTGAAAAAAGTTTAAATCACTTCTATATTAAAAATTTAAATATAGTAAAACAAACCGCGATAATTTTAATTTGTATTTATAAATAAATATGAAGTTTTCTTTAATTAATATATCTGCTTTTTTTCTAATTACTTTTATGTTATTTAGTTGCGATAATATAAGTTATGATGGGTGTATATATATAGTATCACGAAATTCAAAAAGTAAAGAAGGAGATTTAGTTTTAAAATATAATTCTACTTCTAATAATATTTCACACATTGGTATTGCACTAAGTAAAGGTGTTGATGCATATGTGTATAATGTTAGTTATGATAGTATTAATAGTTTTGGTTCTTCATTAATAAAAGAAAAGTTAGATCTTTTTTGGTCTTCTCCAAATAAAGAAGATAATAGAATATGGTCATTACCAGTTAGTAAGGAAGATTTCAAAAAAGCAAAAACATACATACGCAAGCTAGAAAACGAAAAAATCTCTTTTGATTTTAACTCTAAAACAGACCTAGGGTTGTATTGCTCAGAATTCGTTCTCAATGTTTTACTTTATGCTAATGATAAAAAATTTCAGGTAAAACCTATTAGTAAAAAATTAAAAGGTTACGAAAGGTTAATAACCAATGAAGAATACTTATCTTATTATCCAGCAGATTTTTTTCTTGAATATTTAAAAATAAAAGAATTGTGAAAAATCTATTTAACGATTTTTCTCTTCCTTGCATTACATATATCTTCAATACCAGTATTTCCTTTTTTTAAAATCCTACAATGTAATCTAATTGAACTGCAGAAGCCTTTTGAAAAACCTTTCTTTTATTGAATACTTGGTATACTTGTATCAAGGCAGTTTACTACCTATAATTTACTCTTCTTATATAATTCTATTCCTGTTAAAATATTCTTAATATTTGTAACATTGATAATAACTACACGTATTATAGTACATTAATTATAAACTAACTCATATAATCAACTCTGGTGTGTTACAAAACACCATAAAACAATTAAAATAACATATGAAATTAATTAAAACGGTTTTGTTATTGCTGTCAGTCATTTGTCTTAGCAATTGTAAAAAATCATCATCAGAAACGAATGTTTCGCAAGAAATTAAAGTCGAACAACATACCGACACAGCAGGCTTCAACTATGAAACTGTTACTAACGATCCAACAGGGTTAAGATTATATACCTTGGAGAATGGCTTAAAAGTATATTTAGCTAAAAATGAAGAAGAACCAAAAATTCAAACCTTTATAGCTGTACGAGCTGGTTCAAATTATGACCCTAAAGAAGCTACAGGGCTTGCTCATTATTTAGAGCATATGGTTTTTAAAGGTACTGATGAGATAGGTACTCAGGATTTTGAAAAAGAAAAAGTATTACTACAACAGATTTCTGATTTATATGAACAACATAAGGCAGAAACAGATGCAGATAAAAAGAAGGAGATATACAAGAAGATTGATGAAGTTTCTTTCGAAGCCTCAAAAATATCTATATCTAATGAATATGATAAAATGATTAGTTCTTTAGGAGCAGAAGGAACCAATGCGCATACATGGTTTGAAGAGACTGTATATAAAAACAAAATCCCGGCTAATGAACTAGATAAATGGCTTAATGTAGAAAGTGAGCGATTTAGTCAACTGGTATTGCGTTTGTTTCATACAGAGCTAGAAGCTGTTTATGAAGAATTTAATAGAGGACAGGATAGCGATGGGTGGAAATCATATGCTGCAATGCTAGAAGGGTTGTTTCCCAATCACCCATATGGGCAACAAAAAACAATAGGAACCTCTGAGCATCTTAAGAACCCTTCAATGGTAGCGATACATAATTATTTTGACAAGTATTATGTTCCTAATAATATGGCTATGGTATTGGTTGGAGATATTGATTTTGATCAAACTATACAGAAAGTAAACAAAGCTTTTGGTGGTTTTGAGAAGAAAGAAGTCGTTCACCCTGTACTACCAAAAGAAGACCCAATAACCAGTCCGGTGATTAAAGAAGTATTTGGACCTACTGCAGAATCTGTCTCTGTGGCATTTCGTTCTGCTGCTATTGGTACAAAAGAAGAAAAACTACTCACATTAGCAGATATGTTATTGGCTAATGGTAATGCGGGCCTAATTGATTTGAACTTAAATCAAAAACAAGTAGTTCAAAATGCAGGTTGTTCACCTACATTTTTAAATGATTACGGGTACCACCAATTTTATGGATCACCAAAAGCAGATCAGACTCTGGATGAAGTGAAAGATTTATTGCTTTCTCAAATTGATAAATTGAAAAAAGGAGAGTTTGATGATTGGATGATCTCTGCCGTAGTTAATGATTTAAAACTTAGCCAAACAAGAGAATATGAAAATAATACTGCATTAGCTTCGGCATATTATAATGCATTTATTCATAGAGAGGATTGGAAAGATAAAGTAGAATTCTTAAATGAACTTAAAAAAGTTTCTAAACAAGAATTAGTAGATTTTGCAAATTCTTTTTACAAGGATAATTATGTAGTCGTATATAAGCGTAAAGGAGAAGATAAAAATATTACCAAAGTAGAAAATCCTGGTATTACACCTGTAGAGTTAAACAGAGATAAACAATCAGAATTTATCAAGGCATTTACTCAGCAAGAAACTCCTGCTTTAACACCTAAGTATATTGATTATAAATCGGCAATTAAAGAAACTAAAACCGATAGCGAATTAAAAGTATCTTATATTGATAATCCTAATAATGATTTATTTAATCTTAGTATCATTTTTGATATGGGAAGAGATAATGATCGTAAAGTTTCTCTGGCAACAGGATATCTGGATTATTTAGGTACAGATAAATACTCTCCCGAAGAGTTAAAGAAAGAGTTCTATAAATTAGGGATTGATTATTATGTAAATGCAGGTTCTGATAAAACGTATGTTGGTATTTCTGGATTAAAAGAAAACCTTGATGCAGGCTTGGCTTTATTAGAACATTTATGGACTAATGCGGTTCCTAACCAGGAAACATATGCAAAATACGTAGATCAGATCGCAAAAGGACGTCAGGATGCGAAAACGCAAAAAGGAAACATTTTGTGGAATGGATTGATGAGTTATGGTATGTATGGTGATAATTCTCCTTTACGTAATATCTATACAATAGGAGAGTTACAGGCTGTTAATCCACAGGAATTAGTAGATAAAATTAAAGAGCTTCGTAATTTTAAACAACGTATATTTTATTATGGTAAAGATGTAGATGCAGCAATAGCCTCTATAAACAAAAATCATAAGATTCAAGGTGAATTGTTAGACTATCCAGAAGAAGTTAAATACGTCCAAAAAGAAACCGGAGGTAATGTGTACTTTGTTGATTATGATATGGTACAGAGTGAAATGATATTTTTGGCAAAAGGATCAGAGTTTGATTCTGGTAAAATGGCAGCTTCAAGATTGTTTAATACATACTTTGGGAGTGGCTTATCGTCTATAGTATTTCAAGAAATAAGAGAGTCAAAATCACTGGCATATTCTGCATTTTCGGCATATTCAACAGCATCAGAAAAAGGAGATTCTAATTATGTATATGCATACATAGGTACCCAGGCAAATAAAATGCCTCAGGCGGTAGATGCAATGATGGATTTAATGACTAATATGCCAGAGGCAGAAGAACAGTTTAACGCCGCAAAAGAAGCAACATTAAAGAAAATTGCTGCTCAGCGTATAACCAAATCTAATATTTTCTGGACTTATGAGGGGTTAAAGAAAAGAGGAATCGATAATGATAACCGAGAAGAGATGTATAATACTATTAAAGATATGACTCTAGATGATCTTAAATCTTTCTTTAATGAAAATATAAAAGGAGAAACCTATAACGTACTTGTAGTTGGTAATAAAAAAGATGTAAATATGGAGGCGTTATCCAAATTAGGTGTAGTTAAAGAAATGGATATTGATTATCTTTTCAATTATGAGAAGAAAAATGAAGATATAAAACTGTAAAATCAGATAAACGATTATTAATTTATAAACCCTGTGAGAAATCACAGGGTTTATTGCTGTTGACCTGTTTGTAATTCTTATATTTGAATTCACATTGCAAATTATAAATGGTTTAGATACCACAAAAATTAGAACATAACGAATGAATCTTTTACAAGGTAAAACAGCTATTATCACTGGAGCTACTCGTGGTATTGGCAAAGGAATAGCAGAAATTTTTGCACAACAAGGAGCAAATATTGCTTTCACTTATAGTTCTTCTGTTGAAGCTGCTAAAACATTAGAAAAAGAATTAAACGGATTAGGAATAAAAGCTAAAGGATATCAAAGTAATGCAGCAAGTTACGATCAGGCACAGGAATTAGCTGCAGATGTATTAGAAACATTTGGTAGTATTGATATTTTAGTGAATAATGCTGGTATTACTAAAGATAACCTTTTAATGCGCATGAGCGAGGAAGACTTTGATAAAGTTATCGAGGTAAACCTGAAAAGCGTATTTAATATGACAAAAGCTGTTCAAAGAACTATGCTTAAGCAACGTAAAGGAAGTATAATAAATATGAGTTCGGTTGTTGGGGTAAAAGGTAATGCAGGTCAAGCTAATTATGCAGCTTCAAAAGCAGGGATTATTGGTTTTTCAAAATCTGTTGCGCTAGAACTTGGCTCTAGAAATATTAGAAGTAATGTAGTTGCCCCTGGTTTTATTGAAACCGAAATGACAGAAAAACTTGACGAGAAAGTTGTAGAAGGATGGCGTAATGCAATTCCACTAAAACGAGGAGGTAGTCCCGAAGATATTGCAAATACATGCCTATTTCTAGCAAGTGATTTAAGTGCATATATTACAGGGCAAGTACTTAATGTGGATGGAGGAATGCTTACTTGATTGTAGAATTACGATTAACGATTTAAGAATCATTTTTTTGAATATTTTAATATTTTTTGATGCTAAAAGTCATTAAATTTCAACTTGAATGAAAAGAGTTGCACTTAACACTCTTAAATAAATTGTAATTCGTAACTCAACTATCGTATATCGTAATTAATAGAATGCAAACAGAAACAATCTTATTGATGATAGCGGCTTTTATAACAGCATTAATTGTTGCATTGTTTCAATACTGGTATAAAACAAAAAACAGGAAAAAAAACATCCTGTTTTTTGCTTTTTTACGCTTCCTTAGTGTTTTTGCACTGCTATTGCTGTTAATTAATCCTACTTTCAAACAGAATACTTATTATGTAGAGAAACCTGCTTTGGTAGTTGCAGTGGATAATTCTTCTTCAATAAAATATCTTAAACAAGATCAGAAAGTTACTCAGTTTGCAAACCAAATTGCTGATAATGAAGAACTCAATGAAAGATTTGATATTACTTATTATTCATTTTCTGATAAATTAAATGATTCTCTACGCTTTTCTTTTGATCAAAAACAGACTAATATATCAAAAGCGTTAGAAGAACTTGAGCAAATTCATAAAAATACAATTGCTCCTACAATTGTGATCACTGATGGAAATCAAACTTATGGTAAAGATTATCAATTTAGTAGCATAGGGTATAAGCAAGCGGTGTATCCGATTATTTCTGGGGATACAATTAAGGTACTGGATACCAAAATACAGCAACTTAATGTTAATCGTTATGCATATTTAAAAAATAAATTTCCCGTCGAGGTAATTCTTACATATTCTGGTAATGAAGAAATTACGACTACATTTCAAGTAAAATCGGGAAATAGCACAATTTTTTCTCAGCCCGTTTCTTTCTCAGGAACAAATAACTCTACAGTAGTTAATTTTACGCTTCCGGCTAATAGAGTAGGTGTAAATCAATATGTTGCCGCATTGACACCTTTGGATATAGAAAAAAACACAATAAATAATTCAAAAACTTTTGCAGTAGAGGTAATTGATCAAAAAACCAATGTGTTGTTGATTAGTGATATAGTACATCCAGACCTTGGAGCTATAAAGAAAAGTGTTGAAAGCAATGAAAGACGAAGTATTACGATTAGTAAACCTAATGAAAAGAGGGATTTAAACGATTATCAGTTAGTTATACTATATCAACCCAACACCAGATATAGAGGAGTTTATGAAAAATTAAATACCCTGAAAAAAAATTATTTTACGATTACTGGCTCAAAAACAGATTGGGTTTTTCTTAATAGGATACAAAATAAATATACCCAGGAAATTACACGGCAGAATGAATATTATGTTCCCAGGTATAACAATAATTATGGAGCATTTCTTCAAGAAGATATTGGTTTTCAAGGTTACCCTCCTTTAATAGGTACTTTTGGAGAAATTAGAATGAATTCGAACCATGACCCTTTATTATATAGGACAATAAGTAACATTGATACAGACGAAATGTTACTTGCAACCATAGAACAAGGAGGAATAAGAGAAGCCGTTTTGTTTGGAGAGGGAATATGGAGATGGAGAGCTCAAAATTATTTAGATACTCAAAAATTTGAAGATTTTGATGAGTTTTTTGGTAAACTGATCCAGTATCTGGCTTCTAATAAAAGAAAGAGTAGGTTAAATACTATCTCAGAGTCATTTTATTATGGTAATGCCAGTGTTATTATTAAAGCAGAGTATTTTACAAAGAATTACGAATTTGACAGGAGAGGAAATTTAAGAATTTCAATTAAAAATAAAGAAACTGAAGCTACCCAGACTATACCTATGTTATTGAAAAATAATTCATATGAAGTGGATTTGAGTAATCTTGATGCAGGAAATTATGACTATACAGTAACAGTATTAGGTGAGAATATAGCACGTTCTGGAAGTTTTGCAATTCTGGAATATGATGTAGAACAACAATTTCTTAACGCAGATGTAACAAAACTGAAGCAAATAGCTACTAATACTAATGGTAAGTCATATTATTTGGACCAAAAAGACACGCTTATAAAAGAATTACTAGAAGATCAAAGATATCAAACGATACAAAAAAATAAGGAAAATGTAGTATCTTTAATAGACTGGAAATATCTTTTAGCAATAGTTATTTTGTTACTTACTATAGAATGGTTTGCACGAAAATATAACGGACTTATTTAAAACTAAAAACTCAAAATTATTATGGAAAAATTACCAAAAATAGGATTGCCTATTCTAATTCTATTAGTATTAGTAATCGTCTTTATTTCAAAATCAACAGAAACTATTGGTTCTGGAGAAGCCGGTGTGCTTTATAAAACATTTGGAGGAGGTGTGGTTACAGATAGTCCACCTCTGGGAGAAGGGTTTCATTTAGTTGCTCCCTGGAATAAAGTAATCGTTTACGAAGTACGACAGCAAGAAGTTTTTGAAAAAATGCAAGTACTTTCTTCTAACGGATTAGAAATTAAATTAGATGCTTCTGCATGGTTTCAACCAGATTATGAAAAATTAGGGTTATTACACCAACAAAAAGGAGAAAATTATGTGGCAAGAGTTTTATTGCCGACAATACGATCTGCAGCCCGTAGTGTAGTAGGAAGGTATACTCCAGAGCAATTGTATTCTAGTAAAAGAGATGCGATTCAAAAAGAGATTTTTGAAGAGACAAAGAAAATTGTAAGTAATCAATACATCCAACTTAATGAAGTATTGGTACGTGATGTAACATTACCACCAACAATTAAAGAGGCAATCGAGCGTAAGCTAAAACAAGAGCAAGAATCGTTAGAATATGAATTTAGATTGGAAAAAGCCAAAAAGGAAGCTGAAAGACAAAAAATTGATGCAGAAGGTAAAGCGGTAGCTAATCAAATTTTAAGCGCTTCGTTAACAGATAAAATTCTTAAGGAAAAAGGAATAGAAGCTACATTACAACTAGCCAAATCACCTAATGCCAAGGTAGTAGTTGTAGGGTCAGGAAAAGATGGAATGCCAATAATTCTTGGTAACCAATAGAAAAACAGGATCGTATGATTAGGTTTACAGGCACTCTAGAGTGCCTGTATTTTTTATAAATTTAAATACGTATAAAACCTCTTAGTAATCATAAACGGTAAAGAATTATAGCAGATGCTATACTATGAAGATCGTAAACACAAAAAATCATTCAAATGGAGATAAAAAATAAGGAGGATTCTTCGTTTTACATAAATAATCCGGATAATACATTTGTAGATAATGTAACTACTGCTATTCTGGAGAAATGTAATGATATAAAGGCATTTCATTCATCTTTACCAGGATATAAACCAACACCTTTAATTCCTTTACCTAACTTATCCAAAAAGTATAATGTTGGTAATATTTATATTAAAGATGAATCATTTCGTTTTGGTTTAAATGCGTTTAAAGGGTTAGGGGCTTCATATGCTATACATCAGGTTCTTAAAAAGAAACCACAGATAGAAACTTTTTGTACCGCTACAGATGGTAACCATGGAAGAGCCGTGGCATGGTCGGCTAATTTTTTTAATAAAAAAGCAGTGGTTTTTGTCCCAAAAGGTACTACAGATCAACGCATAAAAGCTATTGAAAAAGAAGGAGCTATAGTTGAACAAGTAGATGGTAATTATGATAAAACCTGTGCTTATGCTAAAGCAGTAAGTGAAAAAAATGGATGGGAGCTAGTACAGGATACTGCTTGGAAAAATTATGAAGAAATACCGGCATATATTATGGGTGGATATTTAACGCTCTTTCAGGAAATGGAAGATAGCCTTCATCTTGCACAAAACCCAAAAATTGATCTTGTTTTTCTTCAAGCTGGTGTAGGGAGTTTTGCGGGAACAGGAATTAGATATTACATAGAAAGGTATGGAGTAAACCGTCCTAAGATTATCATTGTAGAACCAACAGAAGCAGATGCAATTCTTGCTTCGTTTAAAAAAGGAAAAATAACGACTTCGTTAGGGAATAGTGAAACAATAATGGCGGGACTTAATTGCGGAACACCTTCTCTAGGAGCATGGGATTTAATAAAAAATGGAAGTGATATCTCGATCAAAATTGATGATAAATATTCTAGAGAAGCAATTCGGGAGCTTTATTTCTCTAGAGGTTCGGATACAAAAATAGTTTCTGGAGAATCTGGTGCTAGTGGTTTAGCAGGTTTTATTGCGATCATGAAAGAACAAGAATATGAACCGATAAAAGAAACGCTTCGTATAAATGAAACCACTAATATTCTTTTTATAAGTACCGAAGGCGCAACAGATAAAGATATGTTTGATAGTATTATAAATGAAGAATAATTAATAGAACATTAGAATACAAATGAGAAAAATATTAGAAACTGAAAGATTATCTCTTCGTGAATTTAATCTAGAAGACTCTGATTTTGTTTTAAAATTGGTAAACTCTCCAAAGTGGATAGAATTTATTGGAGATAGAAATGTTAGAACGCAAGCTGAAGCAAAGGGATTTTTAGAAAATAGTCTAATACAAAGCTATAAAGAAAATGGGTTCGGTTTATGGGTAGTTGTATTGAAAGAAACCAGTACTTCTATAGGAATGTGTGGATTAGTAAATAGAGATACACTAGAGGATATTGATATCGGATTTGCAATGCTTCCAGAATATTTAGGATTGGGGTATGGGTATGAAATAGCCAATGCAACAATGAACTATGCTAAAAACACCTTAGATCTTGATAAAATTGTTGGAATAACAAATCCTAATAACATTGCTTCAATTAAGTTGTTAAACAAAATAGGATTACGTTTTGTGAAAACGATAGAATTACCAGAAAAGGATACAGTTCTATTTTTTTCTACTCCTACAGATTTTAAAGAAGAAAATGAACTAAACCAATTAACAACTAGATTTTTTAGCTTGTTTACCAATGCAGAGGGAAAAAGCCCTAATGTTGAAGAAATTGAGAATATCTTTATTACTAATGGCATTATAATAAGTAATACTCATGGTGTTCCGGAAATCTATGATATTAATGAGTTTATAACTCCAAGAAAAAAAATGTTAAGTGACGGGACACTTAAAGATTTTAGAGAAAGCGAAATTTCACATAAAACAGAAATATACGGTAATGTAGCACAACGATTTAGTTTTTATGAAAAATCGGGTAAATTAAACGGGGTGTATTTTGAGTCTCGGGGAATGAAGACTATTCAATTCATCAAAGTTGGTCTTGATTGGAAAATGTCTTCTGTTGCTTGGAGTGATGAAAAATAGAGCATAGTTAGCATTAAATATATAAAAGTTAAATTATGTTAAATTTAACTTTTATTGTGTTAAATTTGGTTTTTTACCGTAATTATATTACTTTTAAACCTTAAACTCAACTAATGCTTATATGAAAAAAAGAATGATCCGCTCGGTTCTACTGGGCTTGGGATTAGTCGCCCTATCAGTAATCGTAATTATTTCTATAAAGAAAGACAATTTAGAACAAAGTACGAACGAAACTGAAATCGATAATCTACGAAAACAACACAATACCTATTTAAAAAACAGCCCCTACAAAGAGACTTTACAATTAACAAAGTCTGAGAGAAAAGCCAAAGGACTTCCGCCAAATAGATATTTTGAGCAAATGTGGGAATTAACTATGAATCCTACAACTGGTAAAACAGAACCAGAGAAGATTTATGCAGTTCAAAAACAATTAGCAAATACAGCAAAAAGAGCTCCGGGAGATGCTCAAGATAACCCTTGGGTAGAAAGAGGTCCTAATGATATTGGAGGACGTACACGAGCTATTTTATTTGACCCCAATGATGCTAATAATAGAAGAGTTTATGCCGGTGGTGTAAGTGGAGGATTATGGGTTAATAACGATATTACATCTGCCGCTTCACAATGGAGTCGAGTGCAGAATGTTCCCGGAAACCTTTCGGTAACTTCTATAACTGTAGATCCCAGAAATAACAACACATGGTATGTAGGTACAGGAGAGCAATATACAGCAGGAGCAGTTGTTGGTAGTGGAGTATACCGTTCTACAGATGGTGGTAATACTTGGCAAGCTGTCAATATCCCTGCTGCTGGAGGCGGAAATATTAATTTTAACGCTACAAACCTTTTCCTTTCAGGGATTTATTATGTAAATGATATTGTAGCATGGAATAATACAGCACAAAATCGTACTGAATTATTCGTTGGAGTAGGAGCACATAGATATGGAGATGCATCTAGTCCCTCTAACTGGCTAGGAATTCAGTCTGCAGGAATTTACCGATCAATAGATGGTGGAGCGAACTGGAATAGAATAGAATCGGCTAATATGCAATACCAAAGAAATGATGTAAATTATTACTATATACCTAACGATTTTGAAGTAGGAGCCGATAATAGATTATGGGTTGGTACCATTAATTCACCATTAGGAAATGGAGGAGGGCGTGTATTTAGCTCTAATGATGGTGCAACATGGACAGAAGCAGCCGCTTCCCCGCTTAATGATTCTAATAGAGTAGAGTTAGAAACATCTGCAACCGATGCTAATAAGATATATGCACTAACTCAAGGAGTTGCCAGAGATGCTAATAATAGAGTAATAGACCCAGTTCATGTTTATCGAAGTACAGATGGTTTTGCAACTGCTCCAACCGCAACAGCATTGCCAAATGATGTAGATAATGGTATTCCTGCAAATGATTTTACCAGAGGACAATCTTTTTATGATTTAATGATAGAATCAGATCCCAATAATGATGATATAGTATATGTAGGAGGAATTGATCTTTTTAGATCAACAAATAGTGGTGATGCATGGAGCCAAATTTCAAAATGGTCTAACAATAATAATTTAGCTGGATTAGGAGCTTCTATTGTTCATGCAGATCAGCATGCTATGGCATTTCGACCAGGGAATTCAAATCAGGCAATTTTTGGTAATGATGGAGGGGTATTTTATGCAAATAGCCTGTCTACGGCTGCAAATAATAATGTATTTGGAGCAAGAAATAATAATTATAATGTAACCCAGTATGTAAAGGCAGGTATAGGACCTAATGGAGCTGGTGATGTAGCAGGTATTTTTTCTGCAGGATCCCAGGATAATGGATCTCAGGCATTTAGAAATGTAGTAGCAGGAATAAATGGATCTGAACCATTAACAGGAGGAGATGGTTTCTACACTTTTATAGATAAAGATGGTGAATATATGATTGCTACATATACAAATAATGTAATTTATAGATTTAATTTACCATGGGATGGACGTAGTAGAATACAAGGAGGAGCCACAACGCTTGTAAATGATGATGGAACAGGTGATTTTGTAAATCAAATGGGATACGATAGTGATGCTAATTATTTATTATCAAATTCCTCTTCTTATGATGCAGCTACAGAGACTTGGAACTATGTTATAAGAACAATTGATGTGGCAGGAAATAGAAATGATACCATTACAAATGCATTATTAACAAGTAAACCAACGGCTTTTATTGCTTCCTCTTTTGCTAATAATACATGGTATGTAGGAACTGCCTCTGGTGGTTTATTAAGATTAACAAATGTAGGTTTTGGAGCAGCTAATTGGGCGGAAATAAATACGCCTTTTGTTGGATCTGTTTCCTCTGTTAGATTAGGAGCAACAGCAAATGATATCATGGTTACGATTCATAACTATGGTGTTACTAGTGTATGGTACTCTTCTGATGCAGGAGTTAATTGGTCAAATAAAGAAGGAGATCTTCCTGATATCCCTGTTAGAGATATTTTACAAAATCCATTAGATAGAACAGAAGTTATTGTAGCAACACAACTTGGAGTATGGGTGACTACTAATTTTGATGCAGCAAATCCAAATTGGGTTAGATCACAAAATGGAATGAGTGATGCTAGTGTAACCTCTTTCGATTATTGGGAAATAAACGGAGATCAAAATAATAATACGATTATAGCTTCTACTTATGGACGAGGCATTTTTACAGGTTCATTTACTGCTAATGGAGTGCAAGATAATGAAGCGCCAACGGCGCCAACAAACCTTATCGCATCTAATGTTGCAGAGACTACATTAACATTATCCTGGACTGCATCTAATGATAATATCGGCGCTACTGAGTATGATGTATATCAAGGAAATACAAGAATAGGGTCTACAGCAGGAACAAGTACTAATATTAATTCGCTAACAGCTAATACCTCTTATCAATTCAGAATCAGAGCTAAGGATGCTGCTGGAAACGAATCTGGTTTTAGTAATACTCTTGATGTTACTACATTAGCTCCAGCACCGGTTGATCCTTGTGCAGGAGTAGCTGCCTATGTTAATGGTCAGGCATATCCAGTAGGAAGCAGGGTGACATTCTCAGGAGATTTGTATGAGAGAACTGCTACAACGTGGATTAATCTTGGAGCATGTGGAGTTCCAGGAGATACTCAAGTACCTACAGCACCAACGAATCTTGTAGTATCTAATGTTGCAGAAACTACACTAACATTATCCTGGACTGCATCTAATGATAATGTCGGCGTTACAGAATATGATGTGTACCAAGGAAATACTAGAATAGGATCTACAGCAGGAACAAGTACTAATATTAATTCGTTAACAGCTAATACTCCTTATCAATTTAGAATTAAAGCTAAGGATGCTGCAGGAAACGAATCTGGATTTAGTAATGAAGTTAATGTTAATACATTAGCTCCAGCACCAGTTGACCCTTGTGCAGGAGTAGCTGCCTATGTTAATGGGCAGGCATACCCGGTAGGGAGTAGAGTAACATATTTAGGAAATCTATATGAGAGAACCGCTACTACGTGGGCTAATCTTGGACCATGTGGAGTTGCTGCTGCTATTGCATCTGTCAATTCGACTCAAAGTACTGATCTTACAGGGCCTCCAATAACTCCGATGCCACTTAGCTTTTATCCTAATCCTGTAGAAAATGATATGTATGTTGCTACAACAGATATATCAGAAATAAATTATATGATAATGAATGCTGCTGGACAAATTGTTGCTCAGGGAGTTATTAATAATAACAGGGTAGATGTTCAAAACTTAAATAAAGGAATATATATACTGAAATTAAAATCAGAAAATGATATAATGATTAAACAATTCGTGAAAAAATAATAATTTTTATAACAGTGATTTGTTTAGAAGGCTGTCTGAAAGGGCAGTCTTCTTTTTTTTTTGAATACCTCTGTTTATGCTTATAAGTAAAAAAGCCTCCATAATATAAATTATGAAGGCCTTACTAAATAGTAAAATGGTTAGTGGTTACTACTTATCTTTAAGTTTCTTAGCTTGCTTTGTCCATTTATCTCTTTCAATCCTACCAGGAAAGAATTGAATAAGAGTAGTTACGGTATCAATATCTTCTGCGGTAAATTTACTAATTTGATCAAAAGTATAGATACCAATACTGTTTAATTTTTCTTCAATAAAAGAACCAATACCGCTAATTAGCTTTAAATCATCCTTTTGAGAGGCATTTGCTTTACCAAAACTATCAAAATTTAATGTAGGCATTTCTCCACCATTAGTAACCGCAACTCCTCCGTGATCCCGCGTCTTAAATGCTTTAATTCCATTTTCGGGATTAGAAAAGGTTGAATTTGCTTTTTCGTTACTTGCATTTTTAAGCATCGCATTTTCTCTTTCACACTCATCTAATGCCTTTTTGTATTTTTTTTTGAGCGCTCTTTTCGATAAAAACCTTCCTAACAAAAATGCCAGGAATAATAGCAATAATAAGCACCACCAATTTGCTTCGTTTAAAAAATCTAACATAGTTGTAATATTTTTAGTTTACGGTTATTTCTATTCTTCTGTTTTTTGCTTTGTTTTCCTCACTATCATTCGGAACGATAGGGTTTGATTCTCCCTTAGATAAGGCTATAATCTTATCTTTAGCTATACCTTGCGAAATAAGATATTCTCGTACATTATTTGCTCTTTGTTGTCCAAACCAGAGATTTGCTTCTTCCTCGCCAACATCATCTGTATGTCCAGTGATTACAACCGATTTATCAGGATATTTATTAATGTAATTTTTAAGTTCTAATGCATAATTAGATAAAGTGGCATCTGGTTGAAATGTTTTTTGACCAAAATTAGAATGCAATGTTCGGGTAGTTATACTTTTTTCAACTTCGACTAATCTAGCTTCATTTAATGTGCTGAAATTTAATAGTATTCCGCCAGGATATTCTCCATTATCAGAGTAGGTGTAATTATTTAATTGCGTTTTGGTTGCAATACGATCTGCATTAATTCCTGCTTTAACCAAAATATCTTTAATAAAGTTAGCTCTAGAACTACCTAATTGTGTACTATCACTATTTTCAGAAGAATTCTCATAACCATAAATGATAAGTTCCTGATCTTGGTGTTGTCCTAAGTAATCAGCTACTTGTTGGCTAAAACCTTTTAGAGAATTGGGGATAAATACATCTCCATTGGTATTGTTAATCTTTAGATTTTCAACATATCTAAATACATCTTGCCCGTGGGGGCCTTTTGCAAATAATCCAACACTTCTATTTGCTGCTGCGATGCTGTCTTCATATGCTTTTTTTGCTAATGCTTCTAATTCGGGATCAGGTTTTTGTTCTACTACAGGTATACTTTCATTAGTGCTTTTTGTACACCAATCACAAGAGTAATACCACCATATTGCCAGCCAGGCAAAAAGTAAAAAAATAAGAAAAGAGGAGAAATTTTTCATGTGTTGTTGATTAGTATTGGTTTTTTAAAGTTATAAAAATGTTTATAATCAACCTATTGCAGGCCTTAAATTCTAAGGATTTAATCATAGAAAAAAGATGAATCGCAAAAAAATAAGCTGAAATGCGTTTGAGTGAAAATAATTTTTTATAAATTCGCAGGGTATTTAGAAAAAACAATGAATAATATATTTGTACATCATCATCATTCTTACATTTTCGCTCAGGCGTGGTAGGTATGATATGTGTATAACACAATAATATGAAAACCCGTTTGAGTAATTCAAACGGGTTTTTTGTTTCTGCAAAACTCGTTTTTGAATTGCTCAAGCACAACAACAAAAAAATGTCAAAAATTAAAATTGCAATTCAAAAAAGCGGGCGCCTTAATGAGGATTCAGTAAAAATACTGAAAGACTGCGGTATTTCGATTGATAATGGTAAAGATCAACTAAAAGCCCAAACCCGTAATTTTCCTATGGAAGTTATGTTTTTACGAAATGGAGATATACCTCAATATCTTAGGGATGGTATTGTTGATATCGCTATTATAGGAGAGAATGTACTTATAGAAAAGGGGAAAGATATTTCGATTACAGAACGACTTAATTTTTCAAAATGTAAAGTTTCTCTAGCAGTCCCAAAAGATTTTGAGTACAATTCGATTAAAGATCTTGACGGAAAAAGAATTGCTACATCATACCCCAACACAGTTAATGAATATCTAGAAAAACAGGGAATCTCGGCAGAATTGCACCAAATATCTGGATCGGTAGAGATCGCACCGAATATTGGTTTGGCAGATGCAATTTGTGATATTGTATCTAGTGGTAGTACATTATTTAAAAATAACCTTAAAGAAGTAGAAGTAATGCTCGCTTCTGAAGCCGTACTTGCAGTGTCTCCAAAAATATCAGACGATAATAAAAAACTTCTTGAAAAATTACAATTTAGAATCAAAGCCGTTTTAAAAGCTAGAAATTCTAAATATGTCCTGCTTAATGCTCCTAACCATAAAATTGAAGATATTGTTAAAATACTGCCAGGTATGCGAAGCCCAACAGTATTGCCACTCGCAGAAGAAGGCTGGAGTTCTATTCATACTGTTGTAGAGAAAAACAAATTTTGGGATATTCTTGATGAGTTAAAAGCAGAAGGAGCAGAAGGAATTTTGGTTTGTCCAATAGAAAAGATGGTTTTATAAATAATTTAATGTGTTTCTGTTACCACAGAAATGAAGAAGAGATGCAAAAAATATACAATCCCAATAAAAATAATTGGCCAGAGATATTAAAAAGACCAACACAAACTGTAGCTGATATTGAAGAAAAAGTGTTGACTGTTTTTAATGAAGTTAAAACAGAGGGTGATCGGGCGGTACAACGATATACTAAAAAATTTGATAAGGTAGATCTTGATGCAATTCTTGTAGATTCTGAAGAAATAGAAGAAGCAAAAAAACAGGTAAATCAGGATTTAAAGGATGCAATACAATTAGCTAAATCTAATATTGAAAGGTTTCATGCGGCACAAAAAACGGATAAAGTTTCTGTCGAAACAACAATCGGAGTGAAATGCTGGCAGGAGAAAAGACCAATTCAAAAGGTAGGATTATACATCCCAGGAGGAACAGCTCCTTTGTTTTCTACAATTTTGATGTTAACCGTTCCTGCTAATCTTGCAGGATGCAAAGAAATCGTATTATGTTCCCCCCCGAATAAGGAAGGAAAAATTCACCCGGCTATTTTGTATGCCGCTAATCTTTGTGGGGTAACAAAAATCTGTAAAGTAGGAGGAATTCAAGCTATTGCAGGAATGACTTTTGGAACAGAAACTATTCCGCCTGTATACAAAATATTTGGTCCGGGTAATCAATTTGTAACGGTGGCAAAACAGCTGGCAACGAAGTTTGGAGTCGCTATAGATATGCCAGCAGGACCAAGTGAATTGCTTGTGGTTGCAGATGATACTGCTAATGCATCCTTTATTGCTTCTGATTTGTTAAGCCAGGCAGAACACGGTAAAGATAGCCAGGTGATTTTAGTATCTACATCTAAAAAAATGATGGATGAAGTAGAAGAAGAGGTAGTTAAACAACTAGCGGTTTTGCCAAGAAAAGAAATTGCCGAAGGAGCTATATCCAATTCAAAATTAATCTGTGTTGAAGATGATCAGCAGGCTATAGAATTGATCAATGAGTATGGCCCCGAGCATTTTATAGTATGTACAAAAAATGAGGATTTTTTTGTAGATAATATAACCAATGCAGGCTCTGTGTTTATTGGTAATTATACACCAGAAAGTGCGGGGGATTATGCCTCGGGGACTAATCATACGCTACCGACCAATGGATATGCAAAACAATATAGCGGTGTAAACCTGGATAGTTTTATGAAGTCAATGACATTTCAGAAAATATCAAAACAAGGCATCCAGAACATAGGTAAAGCAATTGAACTTATGGCCGAAGCAGAAGGTTTACAAGCGCATAAGAATGCAGTAACACTACGATTAGAGAGTTTGAAATAGTTGTTAATTGATTGGCATAAGTAGCTAGTAATCATTAATGAGGTTTTAACCAACAGCAATAAACTAAAAATGAATAAAATTCAATTCAACATAAAACAATTAGTTCGCAAGAACATACAATACCTAAAACCGTATAGTTCGGCCAGAGACGAGTTTACAGATTTTGACCAGAATATGGTTTTTTTAGATGCCAATGAAAACCCTTACGAAAATGGAGTCAATCGATATCCTGATCCGCAACAGAAAAGCTTAAAAAAGATAATAGCAAGTCAAAGAAAAGTTTCAGAAACCAATTTACTTCTTGGTAATGGTAGTGATGAAGTATTAGATCTGATATTTAGAGCATTTTGCGAACCTGGTATTGATAATATTATTACAATGCCTCCTACATACGGGATGTATAAGGTGTTAGCAGATATCAATAATATAGAAGAACAACAAGTGTGGTTAGAAAAAGATTTTCAACCAGATGTCGAAGCGATATTCGCTACAGCGAATAGTTATTCTAAATTACTTTTTATTTGTTCTCCTAATAACCCTTCAGGAAATTTGATTGAACAAAAAAGAATAGAAGAACTTCTTGAGTGTTTTAGAGGATTGGTAATTATTGATGAAGCCTATATCGATTTTACAGATAGAGAAAGTTGGGTAGGGAGTATAGATAAATATCCAAACCTTATAGTAACGCAGACGTTATCCAAAGCGTATGGTTTGGCAGGCATACGATTAGGAATTTGTTATGCTTCCGAAGAAATAATAGCTGTTCTAAATAAAATAAAACCACCTTATAATGTGAACGAATTAACACAACAGCGAGCTTTGCAACGTGTTATCGAGGAAGATCAAATTCTAGCCGAAGTATCCGCGATAATAGAAGGACGTACCCTTTTGGAAGAAGCTTTATCTACCATAAATTTTGTAGAGGAAATATTTAAAAGTGATGCCAACTTTATTTTGGTAAGAGTAGATGACGCTAATAAGCGATACGATCAGTTAATTAAAGAAGGTATTGTGGTTCGCAATAGAAGTACACAACCTTTATGCAAAAATACACTTCGGTTTACAGTAGGTACTAAAGAAGAAAATGAAAAACTAATACGGGTACTTACTTCAATTTCGAAATCGTGAACCCATTTCATAAATTTTTTAAATAAAAGTAAAATTAGAGACAATATTACAGTATGAAATAAGCCATAACAATTAAGTTGATATCCAGCTGAAATGATTTTATGGCGATTCCATCTGACCATTAAAAAACAATAAATATATAAACAGATGAAAAAGAAAGTATTATTTATAGATCGTGATGGTACGATTATCAAAGAAACTGCAGATGAGCAGATAGACGCATTCGAGAAGATGATATTCTATCCAAAGGCATTTACATATTTAGGTAAAATTGCTCAGGAATTAAACTATGAATTGGTAATGATTACCAATCAAGATGGCTTGGGTACCGATGTATTTCCTGAGGATACATTTTGGCCTGTGCATAATTTTATTATGAAATCTTTTGAAAATGAAGGAGTCGTATTTGATAAAGTATTTCTTGATAGAACTTTTCCTCATGAAAATGCAAATACCAGAAAACCAGGAACAGGCTTGTTAACCGAATATTTTTCTGAAGAATATGATTTGATAAATTCTTTTGTGATCGGTGATCGTTTAACCGATATGGAATTGGCTAAAAATCTGGGAGCAAAAGGAATTTTTATTAATGATAATACCAATCTGGGAACAGGAGAAATTACAATAAAAAGGGAAGAGTTAAACAATCATATTGCTCTGGAGAGTAATGATTGGCAAAAAATATATGAATTTCTTAAACTAAAAGATCGCGTTGCAGAAATTTCACGAAAAACCAATGAAACCGATATTTATATCAAACTAAATCTTGATGGTACTGGTAAAGGTAATATTAATACAGGGTTAGATTTTTTTGATCATATGTTAGACCAAATTGCTCGTCATGGTCAAATGGATTTAGATATCAAAGTAAAAGGAGATTTAGAAGTCGATGAACACCACACTATCGAGGATACAGCAATAGCATTAGGAGAAGTATTTAGTAAGGCTCTGGGTGATAAATTGGGAATCGAACGTTATGGCTTTTGTTTACCAATGGATGATTGCCTGGCACAGGTAGCTATTGATTTTGGAGGACGTAATTGGTTGGTATGGGAAGCAGAATTTAATCGCGAAATGATTGGTAAAATGCCAACAGAAATGTTTTTCCATTTTTTTAAATCATTTACCGATGGGGCTAAGGCAAATCTTAATGTAAAAGCAGAAGGGACCAACGAACATCATAAAATTGAAGCCATTTTTAAAGCTTTTGCAAAAGCTATTAAAGTTGCAGTACAACGTGATTCTGGTAAAATGATTTTACCCAGTACCAAAGGAGTGCTATAATTTAGTTACGAATTAAGATTGAAGAATTGTAAATCTGAAATCATAAATCTGAAATATAAAGTGAAAATTGTAATTATCAATTACGGAGCAGGAAATATCCAATCTATAAAATTTGCAATACAAAGACTGGGGTATGAAGCGATATTAAGTAATGATCCCGAAGAAATCAAAGCAGCAGATAAAATTATCTTTCCTGGAGTAGGCGAGGCGAGTAGTGCAATGCATAAGCTTAGAGATTCTGGATTAGATCACTTGATCCCAGAATTAAAACAACCGGTTTTGGGAATTTGCCTGGGGATGCAATTAATGTGTAACTATACCGAAGAAGGAAATACCAAGGGGTTAGGAATTTTCGATGTTGATGTTATACGATTCGATAATCAGGTAAAAGTACCACAGATAGGCTGGAACCAGATAGAATCTCTTGATTCACCTTTGTTTGAAGGGATCTTAGAAAAAGAGCATATCTATTTAGTACATAGTTACTATGCACCAGTTACCAAAAATACAGTGGCAAAGACTCATTATGGAATTACGTACAGTACAGCTTTGCAAAAAGGTAATTTCTACGGAACCCAGTTTCACCCAGAGAAAAGTAGCGTTGTTGGTGAGAAGATATTAATGAATTTTTTGAAACTATAAAAATAAAGTAATAAGTACAAAGTGTTAAGTTATAGTATGAATAAATTTGAGAACCTAAATGTTTGGAAGAAATCTTATAGCATAATACTTAAGACATAATACCGTAAAACTATGAGAATAATACCAGCTATAGATATTATCGACGGAAAATGTGTTCGTCTTTCGAAAGGAGATTATAACACAAAAAAGATATATAATGAAAACCCATTAGAAGTAGCTAAGGAATTTGAAGCCCATGGAATCGAATATTTACATTTAGTGGATTTAGACGGAGCAAAATCTAAACATATAGTCAATCATAGAGTACTAGAGCAAATCGCATCAAGGACAAGCTTGAAAATTGATTTTGGAGGAGGTCTTAAGACCGATGATGATCTTAGAATCGCTTTTGAAAGTGGAGCAAATCAAATTACAGGAGGAAGTATTGCCGTAAAAGATCCCGAAATTTTTGCATCGTGGTTACAAAAGTTTGGAACAGATAAAATTATTTTAGGAGCAGATGCGCATCATGAAAAAATTGCAGTAAGTGGATGGTTAGAAGAAAGTGATAAAGAATTGATTCCATTTATTCAAGAGTATCAGAAAGAAGGAATAACGTATGTGATTTGTACCGATATTAGTAAGGACGGGATGCTACAAGGACCTTCGTTTGAGCTGTATCAAAGGATTTTAAACCAAACAGACAATCTTAAGTTAATAGCATCAGGAGGAATCTCTACCTTTGATGAATTGCCAAAACTAGCAGAAATTGGTTGTGAAGGAACTATTATTGGAAAAGCGATTTATGAACATAAAATAAGCTTGAAACAATTAGAAGAATATATCCTGTTAAAAACATAAAAAAATGGATCAAAAACTTGCTGTTTCTTCTGAAAATAAATCTGCTGAAAAAGCAACTTTTTGAAAAACTGAAGTCTATAGTACATATAGCTCAAGAAGTAATTAGAGATTGCACTGTAAAAGAACTGAGTAAAAAAGAATTATGTTAACAAAGAGAATTATACCATGTTTAGATATCAAAAATGGGCGTACCGTAAAAGGAGTCAATTTTGTAGATCTACGAGATGCAGGTGATCCTGTAGAACTTGCTGATGCGTATTCAAAAGCAGGTGCCGATGAATTAGTGTTTTTGGATATTTCTGCAACAGAAGAACGTCGTAAAACATTAGCAGAATTAGTGCTTAAAGTAGCAGAAAAAGTAAATATCCCTTTTACTGTAGGTGGAGGAATTTCATCTATTGAAGATGTAGACGTTTTATTGCAAAATGGAGCCGATAAAGTATCTATAAATTCATCTGCAGTAAAGAACCCTCAATTGGTTAATGATCTGGCAGGAAAATTTGGATCACAATGTATTACTGTGGCTATAGATGCAAAACAAATCGATGGTAAATGGATAGTACACTTAGTAGGAGGTAAAGTACCTACAGAGCTAGATTTGTTTGACTGGGCGAAAGAAGTTGAAGCACGAGGAGCCGGAGAGATATTGTTTACATCCATGGATCATGATGGTACCAAAGAAGGGTTTGCGAATGAGGCATTGTCTATATTGTCAGAAGAGTTAAATATCCCCATAATTGCTTCTGGTGGAGCAGGAAATATTCAACATTTTGTAGATACATTTAAAAAAGGTAGAGCAGATGCTGCACTGGCAGCAAGTGTTTTTCACTTTAAAGAAATAGAAATTAAAGATTTAAAAAAGAAATTACAGGATAATAAAATTCCTGTACGATTATAAAAAAAAGAATCTTCGATGAGCAAAAACAAATGATATAAATTTTAATATCATAGTAAATTTTTCGAAGTGTTTGATATTATGGAAATAAATTTCAATAAAAATAATGACGGACTTGTTCCTGCTATTATACAAGATGCAATAACTAAGAATGTATTAATGCTTGGATACATGAATCAAGAGGCGTACAATACAACTGTAGAAACAAAAAAAGTAACTTTTTTTAGTCGTACCAAAAATAGATTATGGACAAAAGGAGAAGAAAGTGGTAACATTTTGAATCTAGTAGACATAAAGAATGATTGCGATAATGATTCTCTTTTGATTACAGTGAATCCAATAGGCCCAACTTGTCATAAAGGATCAGATACATGTTGGAACGAAGATAATAAACAATCTTACGGATTTTTGTCAGAGCTTGAAGATGTGATTAGAAATCGAAAAGAAAATCAGAATGATTCAACATCATATGTAGCATCGTTATTTAGGAAAGGAATTAATAAAGTGGCGCAAAAGGTAGGAGAGGAAGCTGTAGAAGTGGTTATAGAAGCTAAAGATGATAATGAAGAGCTATTTTTAAACGAAAGTGCAGACTTATTATTTCATTATTTGATACTTTTACAAGCAAAAGGATATGAGTTAAAAGATATTGTAAAGGTTTTAAAATCTAGAAGTTAATTTATGATAAAAAAATATCACTGAAAACAGGGAGTGTTTTTCTTTCTTTTTTTTGATAAAATTGCAGAATATTATTGTATCAGGATTTCTTTGATTAATAACCTTTTAAAACCTTATGTTTCTTGCTGTTACATATATAAATATTATTATTACTTATGATTAAAAAACTACTCTTCTACACATTTTTTCTTTTGGTGTCTTTTTCTTCATATTCTCAATGTAATTTGGGTCTTACCACTATAGAAAAATGTGGTATGGAAAATATAGACTTCGACGGGATTAACGGACCCGATGGGATTATTAATATATATACTGAGACAGGTACTACACCTGCAGATGGTACATGGCGTATAGATCCAAGATTTAAATCGGCTTTTGATGAAGTAACCGGTAATTTATCTACATGGGCATTAAAAAGAGCAACTACAGCAGTAACTCAAAATGATTACTTTTTCGAATTAATGAATGCTGCCACCTGTGGTACAGATCCGGTTAGAACTGCACGGTTAATTTTAGGTCCATTTTCTGGAGTTGCACTACCACCATCTGGTCCAAATAATGTAAATGCTCAAGGTTGTGACCTTATTGGTTTTGATTTATTTAGTGCGTTTGCATTAGATAGTAATACGCCCTCTCCACATTTGAATGGAGAATGGACATACAATGGTTCGAGTAGTAGTTTTATAAGTGTTGGTAATGATGGTTTTCTTATGGTTGAAATACCTTATCAGCCTGGGTTGCCTTTAGTAGATCAAGAAGTTTTCGAATTGACCTATACCGTTTCTGGTATTGCGGGATGTTCTCCTCCACAACAAACTACCGTTCGGGTAGCTATGGTTAGACAAGTAGATTCGGGAGAATCCGAGCCTACTCATATTTGTGAAGACGATCTTTTGGCAGGAGTATATGATGCCGATATAGATTTAACTAATGACCTATATTTATTAGGAGAAGATATTGAAGGGGTCTGGTTGCCAGAACCTACAGGGCAAATTGATAATTCGCAGGACTCTATGGTTAATTTGAGAGTGATTTATGACAACCTTATTAGCGGTAATAACTTACGATTTGGAAGAGAACAATTTGATTTCATTTACGGTGTAGAGCAGCGTTCTGCGGTGTGTGATGATAAAACTACAAAAGTTAGTTTTGTGTTCTATGAACAGCTAAGGCCATTTAACCAAAAGGATCCTCCTTTTCAAATATGTACTAATATTCCTGGAACAATAGATTTATATGATTTGTTAGAATTTACTACAGAAAACGGCATACCATTCGAATATTTTAGTGATAGAAGTACGAATTGGCGTTTGGTTTCAGGTCCCTCTGATTTAGGGTTACATGTTTTATCACCTCCTGACCCATTAAAACCTTATACACACAGAGGAACAGTAAATACTTTTGGAGCAGATCCTGGTACTTATATTTTTGAATATGCGGTGAGCCCTAATATAAATAGTGATCCCGGTGGTTTTTGTGATCCCTATGAGACCGATATAATGGCAGATTTTTATTGTGAACACCCTTGCGATATTATGACGGCCAGAGTAGAAGTTCAAATATTTGGATTTGACTATGCGGGAGAAGATACAAAAGATATTAACCTGTGCGAATCTCAAGGGCAGGTAGATCTTAGAAGCTTATTAAGAACTAATGGTAATACAATAGCAACTACAGGAGTTTGGATAAATACAGCAGGAGATGTAATTGATAATACGTTTATTTTTCCGAATAGCAGCAGTTCACAAACATTTACATTTACCTACTCAACAAATACAGTAAATGGATGTGTTGATAGTGCAGATTTAACATTTACAATTAACAAATTATCTAATGCAGGAGAAGATGCAAGTGCAACACTATGCTCAGATGATTTAACGATAACCCTTTTTGATCTTTTGGGAGGTAACCCAAGTACAACAGGAACCTGGGCAGGCCCTTTTGGGTATACATCACCAGATCATTTAGGTGTTTTTGATTCTAGTAATGTTTTGCTACCGGTTTTGGGAGCAGGAGAATATATATATGTAGTTCCGGGTAATGCTGGGTGTTCTGCATCAGATCAATCTACAGTAACTATTACTATTGTAGAACCAGTTGATATTGGTAATGATCGAAGTGAAACTTTCTGTAAAATCGATGGTAGGGTTAATTTATATTCACTTTTAGATAGAGATACTCCACGTACTGGAGTTTTTGAAGATACCGATAATACAGGTGCGTTAAACGTAGATGGAGTAGTAGAGTTTGAGACATTAACAAACAATATTTATAATTTTAGATATGTAATAGCAAATACACTGCCTTGTGACCAGTCTTCTTTAAATGTAGCCATACAAATTGTGGATTTACCAATCCCTAACGTACCTCCTCAGGAATTTTGTATTCTTGATGCCGCCAGATTAGAAGATATTGAAGTTGATGTTCTAAATTATAACTGGTACACTACTTTAGAAAGTGAAATTCCTATTATTGATAACCCTTTACTTTTTGATAATCAGGTATATTATATTGCTGCAATTGATGCAAATAATTGTGAATCCGAACGTCTTGAAGTTCCGATAAATATACTAAATACCGGGGAGAGATTTGCAAACGGAGAATTGTGTACTCTTGATTTTCAGGATGGAGTATCACCAAATGGTGATAGTCAGAATGATACTTTTGATTTGTTGATAGAAGAAGTGTATAATATTCCCGAAGCATTTCCTGATTTTGATTTGAAAATATATAATAGATATGGCAGTCTTGTCTATGAAGGAAATATTAATACAGAAGAATTTAGAGGAGAAAGCAATGTGTCAGTACAGTTAGGAGACGATCTTCCTTCGGGAACATACTTTTATGTTTTTGTTCCAAATTTTGAAAATAATTTACCAATACAAGGAAGTTTTTACTTAAGCAGATAAACCAATGAAATTGAAGTTAGTTTTTGTAATGTCAATAATTTTCTGCTCGATGATCTATGCCCAGCAGGAACCACAATATTCTCAATATATGTATAATATGAGTACGGTTAATCCCGCATATGCTACAGGTCAAAATGGTTTGATTTCGACCGGGTTATTATACAGAAGACAATGGACAGGCATTGAAGGGGCTCCGCAGACAGCCAATATATTTGCTAATATCCCTATGAGTGAAAAAATTGAGCTAAGTGTAAATTATGTAAATGATAGGATAGGAGACGCTATCCCTGTTAATAATGATTATATCAACGTTGATTTTGCGTATATCACAAAGATTTCTGATCAGACTCGATTATCATACGGATTGAAAGCAGGTATCAATAATTTCAAAATTGATCCTTCTGGTTCTGATGTCGCTAACGATCCTGCTTTTGCAGATAATACATCTACCACGCAATTAAATATAGGAGCAGGTTTGTATTTGTTTACTAATAATTTTTATGCAGGTATATCCTCGCCCAATTTACTTCCTAGTGATATAGATATCGATGGTATTGGTGTTGCACAAACAAAGACACATATATATGGTATTGCTGGCTATGTTTTTGACTTTGTTGATGAAGTGAAATTAAAACCTTCGATGGTTATTAAGCAAGTTTTAGATTCTCCTTTAACTTTTGATCTTTCGCTAAACTCTTTGATTTATGATAAGTTTGAATTAGGAATATCTTATCGATATACAGACTCTTTTATTGCTTTGGCAGGGTTTAATATTACAAAAAACCTAAAAGTTGGATATTCTTATGATTTTAGTGTAAGTGACTTAAGCGGTTATAATAATGGAAGTCATGAAATTGTAATACTGTTTAATTTTGACCTTCTTAAGTTTAGTAATAAATATTCCTCTCCAAGATTTTTCTAGATGATAAAAGCTAAGATATTATTGATATTAACTATACTGATTACTCAGTTTGCCTTTTCCCAACAAAAAAGCAGAGCAGATCGTTTTTTTGAAAAAGGAGATTATATAAACGCAGCACGGCAATACGAAGATGAGTTAAACCAGGAAGGATATACCAAACATATCCTTAAAAATATTACCACCTCATACTATAATACTTTTCAATTTAGACAGGCGTATCGATATTTAAGGGTATTGACTTCTGGTAAGTTTTATGATAAGGATAAAACATACGATAATCGGTATAACTTTATGATGTACCAGGTACTGTCTGCTTTAGGAGAATATGAAAAATCTGTAGAATACCTCTCTTTGTATAAATCAAATAATACCGTGAGAGATTTTAGTGCCTCTGATGCGATTTCTACAATAGAAGATTTTAAATTGAAAGATGACGATTATACTATAGCAAGTGCTATTTTTAACTCTGAAGCCTCAGAGTTTGGAGCTATTAGGAGAGATAGTATTCTTTACTTTACTACAGATAGACGTCCTTATAGTCCTTTGGATAAGAATTATAGATGGACACATCGTCCGTTTTTGGATATTTATAAGGTGAGAGTAGACAAGGATAATAAACCTGTTTCCGAAATTGAAACGATTTCCAAAGAAATTAATTCAAAACTTCATGAAGGTAATTTCTGTTTTACGGCTGATGGAAATACAATCTACCTATCTAAAAGTAATTCTGAAAAAGGAAAAAAGAAATTTGATAGTATTAATAATAATGCTATTCATTTATATAAGGCTATTAAAGTTGATGGTAAATGGGGTGCGCCAGAGAAATTAGAATTTAATAATGTAAATTATTCTATTGAGCACCCATCTTTAAGTGCAGTGGGAGATACATTGTATTTTAGCTCCAATATGCCTGGAGGATATGGAGATTTTGATATTTATTTTGTTACAGTAAATCAGGATGGTACTTATGGTAAGCCAACTAATGTAGGACCAACTATTAATACCGAGAATCGAGAACAGTTTCCTTTTATTTCAGAAAAAGGAAATCTATTCTTTTCTTCAAATGGGCATTTAGGATTAGGTATGATGGACATATTTGTTTCAGAATTAAGAAGAGGAGAATTTATAAAACCTATTAACTTGGGAGCGCCAATTAATTCTAGCTACGATGATTTTTCTATAACTTATTACAATGAAACAGATGGTTTCTTTGCTTCAAATCGAAAAAAGGCTGGAGATGATATTTATACCTTTTCTCAAATTGGAGATATTTTTCCGCGAGAGTATAGAGCACGTTTTGAAGTTCGGGATTATGCAACCGATAATTATATAGCCAATCCAGATGTTGTTTTATATAATAATGATAATGTAAAGATGTATGAGAGTCAATTAGATTCTATTGCAGCTTTTGATATTAAGATATTTCCCGGGAGATATAATTTTAAAGCTTCTGCAGATAAATATAAAACGAGGACGAAGCCGTTGGTGGTTAAAGAAAAAGAAGAAGAGACCTATATCATCTATTTGGATAGAGCAAAAGATGCCGTTGTAACAGATGAGAGCGATGATAAAAATAGGATACAGATCAACGATAGCACTAATATTAATGAGCGTACCCGAATCAGTGAATCTAATACAGAACGTAGGAAAGAAGAAATTACCAAAACCAGACTAAGAGAAATTCTTCTTGCAGACAAAGATGGCCCTCCGGTTATCGAAAGGAATGGAAAACTATATTTTGATATGCCTCCAATTTATTTTGATTATGATAAATGGAATATACGGGCTGATTCTAAAAAAGTATTGGATAAACTTGCAGTAAAGTTAGAGCGATATAAAACCGTTTATATTAATATAAGTTCTCATACAGATAGTAGAGGTACAGATTCATATAATCAGGTATTATCAGCCAAAAGAGCAGAATCTACTCGTAATTACCTAGCTTTGGTAGGGTATGTAAATGCAAGGAGAATGCAGTTTGTTGGATTTGGAGAATCTCAACCTTTAATTGATTGTGATAGTAAAGTGTGTACAGAAGAAGATCATCAAACCAATCGAAGAAGTGAATTCGAAATTGTTAGGTATTAGTAATTTGCTGAAACACATTATAATCTTTTGTTTTCTAATAAATTAAATTGTACTTTTGCACTCCTTTTTAACGAATAAGAGGATTAAAAAGGACATAGTGTAATTTAATTAATACTTCTGTATAATTTTCGTCTTGATTCTCAATAATATACAGGATACAAATTTTATCTTCAATGTCTGAAGAAACAAAAAACACAGACGTTCAGGAAGTAGAGAAGAAAGCAGTAGCTGAAACTCCACAACAAGCAAACCCTGAACAATTCCTAAAAGATTTTAATTGGCATAACTATGAAGAAGGGATAGATCCTATCGCTGATTCGAAACTTGAAGAGTTTGAAAAGTTAGTTGCCGAGAATTTTGTAGATACCCTAAATGATGAGGTAGTAGATGGAACAGTAATTAACATCACTGATCGTGATGCTATTATTGATATCAATGCCAAAAGTGAAGGTGTTATCTCATTAAACGAATTTCGTTATAACCCAGATCTTAAAGTAGGAGACAAGGTAGAGGTTTTAATTGATGTGCGTGAAGATGCAACAGGTCAATTAATTTTATCTCACCGTAAAGCTCGTGTAATTAAAGCATGGGATAGAGTAAATGGTGCTCATGATACAGGTGAAATCGTAAATGGTTTTGTAAAATGTAGAACCAAAGGTGGTATGATCGTAGATGTATTTGGTATCGAAGCATTCTTACCAGGTTCTCAGATCGATGTGAAGCCAATTCGTGATTATGATGCGTATGTAGGAAAAACAATGGAATTTAAAGTGGTAAAAATAAACCACGAATTCAAAAACGTTGTTGTATCGCATAAAGCACTTATCGAAGCAGATATCGAAGAGCAGAAAAAAGAAATTATTGGTCAATTAGAAAAAGGTCAAGTATTAGAAGGTACGGTTAAGAATGTTACTTCTTACGGTGTATTTGTTGATCTTGGAGGAGTTGATGGATTAGTTCATATTACAGATCTTTCTTGGTCTAGAATCAATCATCCAAATGAGATCGTTGAACTTGATCAGAAATTGAATGTAGTTATCTTAGACTTTGATGAGGCTAAGACTCGTATTCAATTAGGTCTTAAACAATTAAAACCACACCCATGGGAAGCTCTTGATAAAGAACTTAAAGTAGGTGATAAGGTTAAAGGTAAAGTTGTTGTAATTGCTGATTACGGTGCTTTTATTGAAGTTGAAGAAGGAGTAGAAGGATTAATTCACGTTTCAGAAATGTCTTGGTCTACACATTTACGTTCTGCACAAGATTTCGTAAAAGTAGGTGATCAGGTAGAAGCGGTAATTCTTACCTTAGATAGAGAAGAGCGTAAAATGTCTCTTGGTATCAAGCAATTAACTCCAGATCCATGGACAGATATTACTACTAAGTACCCTGTTGGATCTAAGCATAATGGTATTGTTCGTAACTTCACTAATTTTGGTGTATTCGTAGAATTAGAAGAAGGTATCGATGGTTTAATTTATATCTCAGATCTTTCGTGGACTAAGAAAATTAAGCATCCATCAGACTTTACTAATGTAGGTGATAAACTTGATGTAATTGTTCTTGAACTAGATGTAGAAGGACGTAAGTTAAGTCTTGGTCATAAGCAAACAGAAGATAATCCTTGGGATAAATATGAAGGAGAATTTGCTTTAGGAACTAAGCATACTGCAACCATCGGTGAAATTGTAGACAAAGGTGCTACTATAGATTTCAACGAAGATGTTGTTGCTTTTGTACCTTCTCGTCATCTTGAAAAAGAAGATGGAAGTAAGCTTAAGAAAGGTGATGAAGCAGAATTCCAAATTATTGAGTTCAATAAAGAATTCAAGAGAGTGGTTGCTTCTCATACAGCTTTATTCAAGGAAGAAGAAGCTAAAATCGTTAAACAAGCTGCGAAGAAAGCTGCTACAGGTTCAGCAGAAAAAACAACGCTTGGTGATATCGATGCATTAGCAGATCTTAAAGCTAAGATGGAAAAAGGAGGGAACTAGTGTTTTCAACACTTTTTAATATAGTAAAGGCCGTTCTTACGAACGGCCTTTTTGTTTTTAAAAATACACTGTATTCAGGGTTGTTGTGACTCCCGTCTATTTTGAGCTTACTCTATGTAAAATTACAACTCTGCTTTTTTAAAATATACCGTAATCGTGATTATACCTGGGTTTTTGATATATATTGAGAAAAGAAATAACACGGTTATTGAGTCATAATATAATGATATTACTATGTGATAATGTATTGGTGTGGTTGAATTGTAACGTTTTATATCCCTGAAAAATGGGAAGGCATTTTCACTATTAGTGGTATAGTAACAAGGGTGAAGCTTCCTGATATTTGCATTGTAAAAAATCATAAATGTTTTTTAAAATGAAAAATGTAAACAGGGTAATCATATTTGTATTAAATTTCTTAATCATCATTCAGGCAAATGCCAAAGAAACAAATAGGTTGGCAGTTGTAGCAAATGATAAAACGATCATAACATCTGTAAAAAAGAATACAGATACAGAACCAAAAAGTAAAAAAACAAAAAAAGCAATTGAGAATAAAAGTTTTCATTCTATCAAAAAATGGAAAATAACGATAGAATATACAGATGGCGGTATTATGTCTAAAACTATTATGGTACAAGAAAGCTCAGATTTAAGTGCTTTGGAAACAGCATTTTTAGAGGCTGAAAAATACATGGAGACTATTGATAATATAAAGAATTATGAAGTTTCTCCAGTATCCAAAAATTCGTTTGTATTATTAGCTGGTGGGATATAGTATAAAGGATTATTTTATAAAGGCGTAATACGACAATTACGCCTTTTTTTATAGCTAATACTATTGAATTTATCTCTTTTTTAGCTACTATGAATTTAGAACGACTAATTCACATTAATGTGTTTTTAGCAAAGTAGATTTTCTATAGTATGTTATTTAGAAATTGAATTGTATTGTTCTAAAATTTCACTACTTTTGTATTCCAGATATCCATTTGGAGATTATGAGTCAAAAATTACTACTTAGTGCGAAAGAGATTGATATAATTCTGCACCGTTTGGCTTGTCAATTAATTGAAAATCACACGCATTTTAGAGATACTGTTTTAATTGGTATTCAGCCAAGAGGAGCTTTTTTAGCAGATCGTATTAAGAAAATTTTGGTTGATGATTATATGGTAACAGACGTCAAATTAGGTTACCTTGATATTACATTCTATCGAGATGATTTTAGGAGAGGAGAAAAAATTCTTGAAGCTAATAAAACTCATATTGATTTTGTAGTAGAAGATAAACGAATTGTATTTATTGATGATGTGTTGTATACTGGGAGAAGTATTAGAGCAGCTTTAACAGCTGTACAATCCTTTGGAAGACCACAAGAAATCGAACTACTAACATTAATTGATAGGCGTTTTAGTAGACATTTACCTATACAGCCTAATTATAGAGGTCGCCAGGTAGATGCTATAAATCAAGAAAAAGTAAAAGTAGATTGGATAGAAAATGATGGCAAAGATGCCGTGTATTTAATAGAAAATTAAGATCTCTAAATAAGATTGTTTTATTTAAAATTATAAATTAAGACGAATGAGCGAATTAAGTGTACATCACTTATTGGGAATAAAATATCTAAATAAAGAAGATATTGATTTAATCTTTGAGACTGCTGATCACTTTAAAGAAGTTATTAATCGACCAATTAAAAAAGTTCCTTCGCTTAGAGATATAACGATTGCAAATCTTTTCTTCGAAAATAGTACAAGAACAAGATTATCTTTTGAATTAGCAGAAAAACGACTTTCTGCAGATGTAATTAATTTTTCTGCAGCATCTTCTTCTGTAAAGAAAGGAGAAACACTTATTGATACTGTTAATAATATTCTTTCGATGAAAGTAGATATGGTAGTCATGAGGCATCCTAATCCGGGGGCAGGAGTTTTTCTTTCTAAACATGTAGATGCAAGTATTGTTAATGCAGGAGATGGAGCGCATGAGCATCCTACACAAGCTTTGTTGGATTCTTATTCTATACGCGAACGATTAGGAGAGGTAGGAGGAAAGAAGGTTGTGATTGTAGGAGATATTTTGCACTCTAGAGTTGCGCTTTCTAATATCTTTGCTTTAAAATTACAAGGAGCCGAAGTAAAAGTTTGTGGCCCCAAAACTCTGATTCCTAAATATATTGAGAAATTAGGAGTTCAGGTAGAAACAGATCTAAGAAAAGCACTAGACTGGTGCGATGTCGCCAATATGTTGCGTGTACAAAATGAAAGAATGGAGATTAGTTATTTTCCATCAACACGAGAATATACTCAACAATTTGGAGTAAATAAAAAGTTATTGGATAGTCTGAATAAGGAAATTGTAATCATGCACCCAGGACCAATCAATCGTGGAGTAGAAATCACGAGTGATGTTGCTGATTCTAATCAAGCCATAATATTGGATCAGGTACAGAATGGGGTTGCAGTGCGAATGGCTGTAATATATCTTTTAGCTTCAAAAATTAAACGATAATTTATGATTTTTAATAAAGAAGGTTCTACTACTATAATCACACAAGAAAAAACTACAATTATTGAGTTTGTTAAAGGTCTTGAAGACAAGTATGCTTCTCTCGAAAATGATAATATAATTGTTAACTTGTTTTCATTAGAACAAATCTCTGTAGATGATGTTAATGAATTTTTAAGGATTTCTAATCAGCATAAAGCTGCTAAGCATTCATTCGTGATTGTTACAAATAAGATATCCTATGATGAAGTCTTAAGTGAAATAACAATTGTTCCTACGCTACAGGAAGCGTATGATTTGGTAGAAATGGAAGAAATAGAAAGAGATCTAGGTTTTTAAAAAACTGAACTTTTTGTAATTATTTATGCTGCTTTTCGTCTGATAGGTTATGAACAGATTTGCCCCAATTGTAAGTATACTCTTTTTTGTGTGTTTTGGTCATGACGTTATTGCTCAGGACTGGAAATATGATTTTGATGAAGCAAAGTCACTAGCAAAAGAAAAAGATCAAAATATTGTATTGTTTTTTACCGGATCAGATTGGTGCCCTCCCTGTATTAAATTAGAAAGAAATATTTTTTCTAATCAGGAGTTTATAGAATTTGCTGATCAAAAATTTATTTGGGTAAAGGCGGATTTCCCTAAGCGGAAAAAAAATAAACTTTCTTTAACTCAACAAAAGAAAAATGAGATACTTGCTCAAAAATATAATAGAAAATGGGTTTTTCCTGTTATTCTAGTTTTGGATAAGGAAGGAAAAGTATTAGGAGTAACAGGGTATAGAAGAAATCTTGATGCCAAAGGATATATATCATTATTAACATCGTTTGATTCTTTTGGTCGTTAGATTGATTTATAAATAAGATTAGATTATATTCACAGCCTGTTTAACAAATAGGAAAAATAATTTTGAAACTTACGATTTTAGGTTGCTATTCTGCAACTCCCCGAACATTTACAAACCCAACTTCTCAGGTCTTAGAAATAAACAACCATATCTTTTTAATTGATTGTGGTGAAGGAACCCAGGTAGAATTAAGACGAAATAAAATCAAGTTTTCAAGAATCAAACATATTTTTATTTCACATCTTCATGGAGATCACTTTTTCGGACTAATTGGATTAGTATCTACTTTTAGATTACTTGGTAGAGATATACCATTACATATTCATGGTCCTAAGGGAATAAAAGAAGTTATTACATTACAGTTAAAACTTTCTAATTCGTGGACAGATTACCCATTATACTTTCATGAACTTACCAATACAGAATCAGAGATTGTTTTTGAAGACGAAAAAGTAATTGTACGTACAATACCTTTACAACATAGGGTATATTGTAATGGGTTTTTATTTCAGGAAAAACCAGGTGACCGAACCTTGTTAATAGACAAGGTATCTGATTATGATATTGATAAGGCATATTATCGTGCGATAAAAAAGGGAAAAGATGTTGTTTTAGACAATGGTACCGTGATTTCTAATGAAGAGCTGACCGATCCTCCTAAACCCGGTAAGAGCTATGCATTTTGTAGTGATACTAAGTATAATGAAGAAAAAATTCCTTTAATCAAAGACGTTACTGTATTGTATCACGAATCTACTTTTTTAGAAAGCCATAAACATTTGTGTGCAAAAACTGGTCACAGTTCGGCTATTGAAGCTGCTACTATTGCCAAAAAGGCAAATGTTGGATCCTTAATTTTAGGCCATTATTCTACCAGGTATGAAAATATTGAACTTTTTAGGGAAGAAGCAAAAACTGTTTTTGATGATGTAGAAATAGCTGATGATGGTAAAGTGTTTGAGTATTGATATGGTAAAAATTATCTACTTATTATTGTTTTCTATATTTTAAAAATAGGTAAATTGCATAATAATTTGAGATAATGAATAGAGATCTAACAGCATACAGAAAGTCATACGAAAAAAGTTGTTTAGAGGAAGAGAATCTCCCGGATTCTCCTTTTAAGCTTTTTTCTGATTGGTTTGCAGAAGTAGAAGAGGCTGGCGGAGTTGATGAGGCTAATGCAATGACAATAACTACTACAGGATTAGACGGATTTCCAAAAGCAAGAATAGTATTGTTAAAACATTTTGATGAAGACGGTTTTGTGTTTTATACTAATTATTCTTCAGAAAAAGGTAAAGCTATTGCTGCTAATAATAAAGTATGTATTTCCTTTTTTTGGCCTAATTTAGAACGACAGGTAATTATTAAAGGTACAGCACAAAAAACAAAAGAAGAAGAAAGCACTCGTTATTTTTTATCTCGCCCAAGAGGAAGTCAATTAGGAGCTTTGGCATCTGATCAAAGCGAAGTGATTAAATCAAGAGAAGCGTTAGAAAAGCGATTACAATCTTTAGAAAAGGAATATAAAGATATCGATATACCTATGCCTAAATTTTGGGGAGGGTATTGTATAGCACCTATTGAGTTCGAATTTTGGCAAGGTAGAGCTAATCGATTGCATGATCGAATTCGTTATGCTAATCAAAAAAAGAATTGGGAGATAGAAAGATTATCTCCGTGAAAAAAATTACATAATTACAAAACTAGAACGTCTGTTCTTTTGGTATTGGTCTTCAGAACAGTCTTCTCCATCTTTACAGTTATTAACAGGTCTGGTTTCTCCAAATCCAACATAAGAGAGAATTCTGTTTTTAGAGATATTTTTACTTATCAAATAATTATAAATGGATTCTGCTCTTTTTTGAGAAAGGGTTAGGTTATAATTTTCTTCACCACGACTATCAGAATGAGTTTCTATTTTGATTACCATATTTGGGTAGTCATTATTCATAATTTCTACCACTTTATCAAGCTCAATTTCTGCCTTTTCGGTGATATCCCATTTATCAAAATCAAAATAAATTTCATTCAAGTTTATCAGATCATTTATGGTTTTGGTCAATTTTAAATCTGATTTTAAAGGTGATTCAGGTGTACCACTAGACTTCACAATATCCCCAGAAGCAATACCGCCGCTTTTTGTGTTATTAGATTTAGTTACTTCATCCATCTCCCCAGGTATTACCGCAGCAAATTGGCTATTCATTTTCTTTTTAGGAATAGAAACAAGACGGCTGGCATTAGGACAGTTTAATTCACTAATATCTATAGCTAATTTAAATTGATAGAAATCTGGTAGTTCACAAGAGTTGATATGATTATATCCTTTAGAATATTTTACGGTTTCATTTAGGGTTCCATTAAACTCGGCCATCACTGGTTGGTCCACTACAAGAATATCATCAATTGTGTTAATTGACTCGCATTCGGTGTCTACAATCACATTATAACTAATTTTAAATGGTTCACTATCTGTTCTTACCATTTTATTAGGTACTATGAAGTTTAATGTTCGAGATGCTTTGTCGTATTTTACCTTTATTCTTTTGGAGGGTAAAATCATAGTTTTTTCAGAAAGGATTACATTTTTTGGTAAAACATCTTTTATGGTAGTATTTTTTGCATCATCATTACCATCATTATATATGGTAAGGTTATATGTTATTTCTTGTTTTGGAGCTAAAACATCATTTGGATGAATGTATTGATCATTAGCGGTATATTTTGATCTTTTTACAATATGAATTGCAGGCTCGTATATTTCTACACTAAATGCAACTGCCATGACAGAATACCCATCATTATTAGTTGATAATCTAAATTTAGCTTCTGTTTGATTGTTACCTATAATACTATTTCTTACATTTTTTATATCAAATAAATCAGCATCATATCCCAATGTATTTTGGCTTGCAGGGACTCTGGTTTTTACATTTTTTCCATTTTCAGTGATATTGGCATTAAAGAAGTTGTTCATAGGATTGATGCCATCTGCAAGACTTTTATATCTATTAGTTTCATTAGACATTACCTGAAAACGATCTCCTATAATTCCTTTGTCTCCTTCATAAGCAATTACACCTATTTTTCCGTGAACTGCTCCATTAGGAATAGTTTGAAAATTGTTAAAAGAAAAAGCTACAGGTTTTGCTTTTGAGTCAATATTTACAAAACCATCATATACATAAAATCTTTTTCTGGGTTTGGTGTCATCCTCATAAATTACAACCATTGTCCATCCGCCGGCAAGGCCATTACCTAAAGTGTCATCATCATTTACCGCACTAGTAGTAGCTGGGATGTTTGCAACAGTATATGTTCCTAATGGATTTTCTAATTCTAAAATATCTGCAGTGATATCTTTATAGCAAGAATATTGTTTGAACATAGATTCACCATCATTATAGTAATCATGAATTATTTGTCCATTACTAATGGTCGAATAAGACTGTTGTCCAGGATATTTTATTTTTATAGAAGTAATATCATGTTGTCTGTTGTCATCTGCATAAGCAGCTGTCCAATATAAACCAACATGTTTAATAGTATTACAGCTAGAATCAATATCTAAATCTGCACTACTAGAATTAAAAGTAGTTAGGTCATTATCAATATCGATAAAGCCCATCTTAAACAGATTGTTTAATCCACCATCATTGTAGCTTTTATTAGGATCAAATACATCAGACCCATCATCATTACTAACTTTACCCAAAACAGTATTAGATACAAACTTAAAATCCCCCTTAAGTGTTAATTCTGTACGTTTCTTAAGAGGCACCTCTACCTGTCCATATGCAATTGTAGAACCAATACTGCATATGAATATAAGTAGGAACATATTTTGAAACCATTTAAGATTTCTTTTTATAGTAATCACTTTTTCCACCTTTTTTTGTTTTTTATTACCCTACTGATATTATGATAAATTTGTGCTCATAATGTTTGGAGGAAACACTCTGATTTAAGGGAAAACCGTATGTAAATTTATATTTTAACATTTAATTATATACGAAAAAAAACATGTTTTCGATGTAAATGTCATTTTTATCGATTAAAATCAAACGTTTATTATGTTCATTTTCATTATTTTAGCTGTTTTCTCTGTTAATTTTATATTAATTATTTGATAAGTATAGTAGCATAAATATGAAAACCAATCTTACTTATAATTACATAAAAATTGATTTTTTATATTCTTATATTTAAGATTTGTAAAAACGAATCCTTAAACTTGTATTAAATAACTTCATTTTTGCTAAAATAGTATCAGATTCATGAAAACTTTATATATAATAAGACACGCAAAATCTTCTTGGGAATTTGATGTATCGGATGATAAAAGACCTCTTAATGATAGAGGAGTAAGAGATGCCGGATTGGTAGGTGAACATTTGAAAACACTGGTAAAACCGATCGATAAAGTTTTATGTAGCCCTGCTAAAAGGGCGTATAGTACTGCAAAAATTATTGTAAGTCATTTAGATATTCCAGAAAACATATTTTCTTTAGAACCAAAACTTTATGATTTTGAGGGAACCCAGGTTATTGATGTGATAAAAAATTGTCACAATGATATTAATACTTTAATGATATTTGGGCATAATCATGCTTTTACTTCGATCGCTAACCTTTTTGGAGATCAACATATAGATAATCTCCCGACTGCCGGAGTAGTTGCTATAGAATTTGAAGTAGATATGTGGCAAAATATTTCTGTAGGAAAAAACTTATTAACAATTTTTCCCAAATCTTTGAGATAATGACAGAAAATATTAAAAATCAATATATTAATAGAGAATTAAGTTGGCTTCAGTTTAATGCAAGAGTACTACAAGAAGCTTCAGATGATACAGTTCCACTATTAGAAAGGTTACGTTTTATAGGTATATTTTCTAATAATCTGGATGAGTTTTTTAAGGTGAGGTATGCTACCATTAAACGAATAGACCAGGCTGGAAAGGATGGGAAAAATGTACTTAAAGGCACTACGGCAAACGAACTACTAGAAAAGATTACAAATATAGTTATCAAGCAACAAGCAGAAAGTCTTAAAACCATTGATAATATTAAAATTGAACTTGAAAATCATAATATTTTTATTATTGATGAAAATCAGGTTACACCAGATCAAGATGCTTTTATTCGTAACTATTTTGTAAGTAAAGTTAGTCCGGCTTTAGTTACTTATATACTAAATGATCTAGAAAAATTTCCACACCTAAAAGATAGTGTAGCGTATTTAGCAGTAAAACTGGTACTAAAGGATAAAGTTCCTAAAGAAGGGCGAATCTCCAAAATATTACAACAAACCACCAAAGAAAAAATATATGCACTAATCGAGATACCAAAAAATACAGATCGATTTGTTGTACTTCCCGAAAAGGATGGAAAACAATTCATTATCATTTTAGATGATTTGATCAGGTATTGTATGCATATTAACTTTAGTATATTTAATTATGATCGGGCATCAGCCCATATGATTAAAATAACCCGGGACGCCCAGTTGGATTTTGATAATGATCTAAGTAAAAGTTTTATCCAAAAAATATCAAGTAGTGTACGATCTCGCCGTGACGGAGAACCAGTTCGATTTGTATATGATAAAACTATCGAAAGAGATACCCTTGATTTTTTAATGGAAAAAATGGGAGTTGAAAATACAGATAGTATTATTCCTGGAGGAAGATATCATAATCGCAGAGATTATATGAATTTTCCAGATTTGGGCGCTATTAATTTGGTATACCAACCCATTAAACCTTTAGCTATACCTGGTCTTGTTTTGCAAGGAAGCTTATTAGATAAGATAGCCAAAAAAGATTTTCTGCAATACACACCTTATCATACGTTCTCATATACGGTAAAGTTTTTAAGAGAATCTGCAATTGACCCAAAAGTAAAAAGTATTAAAATTACTATATACAGATTGGCAAATATATCTCATATTGCCAGTTCTCTTATAAATGCTGCCAAAAATGGTAAAAACGTTACTGTACAAATAGAATTACAAGCTCGTTTCGATGAAGCTGCAAATATTCGTTATGCAGAGCAAATGCAAAGAGAAGGTATACATTTGATTTTTGGAGTTACCGGGCTTAAAGTACATTGTAAAGCATGTGTAATCGAACGAGAAGAAAAAGGAAAACTTAAACGATATGGTTTTATAAGTACTGGAAATTTTAACGAATCTACAGCAAAAATCTATACCGATTATACTTTGTTTACAACCAATGAATCTATTCTGAAGGAAACCAATAGAGTATTTAAATTTTTTGAAATAAATTATAAAATAAACCGCTATAAACATTTGTTGGTATCCCCGCATTATACAAGATCTTCTCTGGTGAAACTAATAGAAAAAGAGATTAGAAATGTAAAAGAAGGCAAACCAGCAGGAATTAAACTGAAATTAAATAGCTTAAGTGATTATGATATGATAGATAAGCTATATGAAGCAAGTAGAGCGGGAGTGAAAATAGATTTAATTATTAGAGGTATCTGTTGTCTGATACCTGGTATCCCGGGAATGAGTGAAAATATACGAGCAATAAGTGTAATAGATAAGTTTTTAGAACACACACGATTATACATATTTCAAAATGGAGAAGAGCCAAAAGTATATATATCATCGGCAGATTGGATGACACGTAACTTAGATAGAAGAGTAGAGATTTCTTGTCCCATCTATGATGAGGATATCAAATTAGAGTTAATGGATACTTTTGATATTTGCTGGAACGATAATGTTAAAGCCAGAAGACTTTCTAAAGAGCAAGATAATGTGTACATTAAAAACGATAATGAGAAAGTAAGATCACAAAAAGCAACATACGACTATTATTTAAAAAAACTAGGAAATTAATTATTTTGTTAACTATAGAAAAATATGGAGCCATAGATATAGGTTCCAATGCGGTACGATTATTAATAAGTAGTATTCACGAAGAGAAAGGAAAAACTACTAGATTTAAAAAAACAAGCCTCGTTAGAGTACCCATACGATTAGGAGAAGATGTTTTTAAATCTGGACGGGTTTCTCAGGAAAATATTACTAGAATGATAGACGCTATGCAAGCATATCAGCTATTAATGAAAACGCATAAAGTGATTAGATATAAAGCTTGTGCAACATCTGCTATGCGCGAAGCTGAGAATGGAGAAGAAGTAGCTCGCCTTATTAAAGAGAAAACTGGTATTCAAATAGATATTATAGATGGTAAAGATGAAGCCGCTATAATTGCAATGACCGATTTACACGAGTTGGTAAATACAGATGCAACATATCTATATGTAGATGTTGGGGGTGGTAGTACAGAGTTTACACTATACCATAATGGAAATACTATTACATCTAGATCATTTAAATTAGGAACAGTAAGACTTCTTAATAATTTGGTTTCTGATGAAGTATGGAAAAATGTAGAAGATTGGATTAAGGAAAGTATTGTAGGCTACCGTAAAGTTTCATTAATTGGATCTGGAGGAAACATTAATAATATTTTTAAGAATAGTGGTAAAAGAATGGGTAAACCACTATCTTTTTTATATCTAAGTTCATATTATAAATTACTTAATTCTTTAACCTACGAAGAAAGAATTTGGCAACTTAATTTAAATCAAGATAGAGCAGATGTAATTATTCCAGCTACTCGAATATATCTTTCGGCAATGAAATGGAGTGGTTCTAGAGAAATCTTTGTTCCAAAAATTGGCCTATCAGACGGGATTATAAAATCATTATATAATGAAAAACTAAATAATCGTTGAAATTCATAAGTAATACGTTTTATCGATTTTTTAAGGGTAATAATCTGTATAGAGCTCTAAAATGTTAATGAAAATCCATTATTTTGTATTAAATTGAACCGTAACCTAATATTTATATTATGAAAAAAACAGTACTATTCACTGTGATTTTATTAATGTTTGTTGTTTTAAAATCTCAAGCTCAAGAGATTGCATATGGAATAAGACTTGGAGCTAATCTAAGTTCTATTAGTTCTGATGATATTCCCGAAGATCTTAAAGATAGCAGATTTGGTATAGTAGCAGGGTTCTTAGCAGAAGTTCCTATTAACCAAAAATGGAGTATTCAACCTGAGTTTCAATATTCTTCTTTAGGTAATGATGACGAATCTCTAAGAGTAGACTATCTTCAATTACCAATAGTGCTTAAATATAATTTTTCTGAATTGTTTAATGTTCATATTGGGCCTCAAGTAGGGCTTAAAATTTGGGAATGGGAAGATAATTCGACAGGAGAAACCAATTTTAATACATTTAACTTATCTGCAGTTGCTGGTATTGGAGTACATATTACAGAGAATTTCTTTGCTGATTTACGATATGGTTTTGGCGTCTCTAATATTATAGATGATGAAGATATTCCTGGAGGAGCAAAAGGAAGTAATAGGAATATTCAACTCTCTTTTGGTTATAAGTTATAATAATAGGGTAGAAATATTATACATCATATTGCTTATAGTTATCAAAGAAAGACTTCTTTATGATAATACTTTTGTTACTGTATTCTAACAAAAGATTACTATTAAATTTATTAATGATTTTGTTGGTTGTTACTCTGGAAACCCTAATGTAATTAGACAGCTCATTTTGATTAAGAGGAGAGTCTATAATAATTTTTTCAGAATTGTAAGGACACCCAAATTTTTCTTTAAATTCAAAGAGCACTTTTATCAACCGTAATTCTGCAGATTGAATTTGAAGTGTTTTTATTCTGTTTTCATACTCTTGATATTCCTTACCTAGTATTGATAAAAAATCTTTATAAAGATTAGGATTTTTTTTTATAGTCTTTTGTATGATGTTTTTATCAAACTCATACACTTTTGTTTCTTCACTAAGAGATTCGTACATACAATATGAACAAAAATCTATAAAAATAGAACTTGCGCCAAAAACTTGATTTTTTGTCAATATAATGAGAACTACCTCTTCTCCGTGGTCAGTGAAACAACCAATTTTCATAACTCCATTCTTAATAAGATAGATTTTTTTAGAGCATGCCCCTGTACTTTTTATAATCTCATTTTGATAATAAATGTTACACTTATATTGATTGTTTTTTACTAAAATGTTTAATAATTCAAAGCACATAGGGGTTATTTTTAGAAATTGAATTATTTACTGACCTTCATTAAATAAATGTTAAAAAATTGAATTGTTAACAGATAATTAAGTTTTTTATTGTGACTTATACGCATTCTTTTTACGCTAAAAATGTAATATCACACCAATCATAACCAAAATAAAAAAGATTAAATGTTAGAATTTTTATATCAATAATTTCGATGCGTTTCTAATTTCGATGCAACAAATATTAACTCCTAATTTGCACAAACTCATGAAGCGCACAAACTCAACATATAGAGGTATATACAATCTCTGTAAAAACAGTAGTTCCAGAAACCTATATCAGATAATTTTATTTGGTAGATTAAACTAGAAAGGTATTTTTATTATGGAAACTACAGTTTCTCATGCTACTTCTGAAGCAGAAGTACGTGACACTTTTGGGCATATACCCTTAGTACCGGGCGATACTTTTATAAAATCTACAATAGCGAATTTATCATTATCAGATCAGTATCTTTTTCAACGGTTCGGTCAAGGACCAATAACCAGAGTTCCGTATAGATGTATACACCATGCATTTGAGGCTCATGCCAAGGTAAATCCTAACGCTGTTGCTGCTAGTTATTTAGGTGAGGTAGTCACATATAAAGAATTAGACTATCAGGCAAATCTACTGGCTTTAGAACTCATAAAAAATGGAGTTCAAAAAGGTGATAATGTTGGATTATTTGTTCAACGATCAATACCAATGTTGGTAGGGATATTAGCTATCTTAAAAGCGGGAGGTGCTTATGTTCCTCAGCATATCGGACTAGCCAAAGACGAGCAATTAAGGTATGTTGTCAAGTCGGCAAGTATAAATTTAGTACTCACATTATCAGAGTTTAAAGATTTAGTACCCGTAATAGACGATAATAAACTTATTATAATAGATGATTTTTTAAAATCAAATGCAAATAATAATGAGGAAATTATACTACCAAGTGTACCTGTCACCGAAAATGATATTTGCTACATAATTTTTACATCAGGAACAACCGGAGATCCTAATGGAGTCCAGGTTAGTCATGGAAATACGTGTAATATACTCCTTACGTCGCCTGGTAATTTAGGAATGAGACCTGGATTAAAAGTAGGACAAATTTTAAGCATTGCTTTTGATATGTCTGTTTGGGAAATTCTGGGGAGTTTAGCAAACGGAGCTACCTTGGTTATACGCGGAAAAAATATTCAAGAAACAGTAAGTGAGGTAGATGTGGTGATTTCTACACCAACGATTCTTAGTTCTTTAGATGTTACATGTTGCCAGAATGTTCGCGTGGCTATAGTTGCAGGTGAGCCTTGTCCTAGGGTTTTAGCAGAAAAATGGTCTTCGTTTTGTGCTTTCCATAACTCTTGCGGACCTACCGAAACTACAATTATCAATACCGTAAAGCGGTTTTTTCCAACAGATGAATTACTTACCATAGGAAAACCTACACCCAATAATACAGTATATGTTTTAGATGAAAACTTAAAACCCTGTAGCATAGGTGAAGCAGGAGAAATGTGGGCAGGAGGTCTTTGTGTAACTCATGGATATATCAATAATAAAGAGTTAACAAATGAAAGATATGTAGATGACCCATTTCTGGGCCAAGGTAAAAAAATGTTCAGAACCCGAGATTTGGGAAGATGGACTTTGGATGGTGAATTAGAACATTTAGGGAGAACCGATGATCAGGTAAAGATATGTGGTTTTAGAGTAGAATTAGATTCTGTATCCTCTATTATAGAGAAAATGCCAGAAAGTAAAAGAGCAGCTACTTTAAAAATAGATAATAGAACTTTAATATCCTTTGTAAGCCCAGAAGATATTGATCAGGAAAAGGTTAAAAAACAGGTAGAAGAAGTACTCCCATACTACTGTGTTCCTGCAATAGTGGTCGCTATGCCGGAACTTCCAATGACAGACCGTGGTAAAATAGATAAAACGAAATTAATGAATCTGATCCCTCTTAAACAAGAACAGGAAGAAAAAACAACAAGTGTAAAAATAGATCAAAAACCTATAGAAAATGATGAAATACCCAATTTAGAGATCGTACAGTTGCCTCCTCAAAAAAAATCTTTTAGCAGGATATGGAAGGGAGAAAAACTAATGCATTATTACCGCTTGTTTGCACTGCTTTTAATAGCAAATATTGGAATAATGATCTATGGAGCAACAGAAGGTAATTGGTGGTCTCAGCAAGAAATGCGTTTGGATATTATCTCTAAAATCACACTAATTAACTTTACAATAGGGATCCTTATTAGACAACAATATATTATTAATTTCTTGTTTTGGGTTGCGACTAGTATTCCTACAAGTTGGCCTTTGTCGATAAGAAGAAGAGCAGGGAAAATATATCATTTTGGAGGAATTCATATCGGTGGGACAATAAGTGGAACCCTTTGGTTTATAGTGTTTATGGGATCCTTATATTATGATTTTTTTAATCCTCAAAATGAAACTTCTAAGGACATTACATTGTTATGGGTAACTACAATACTTACAGGAATTTTAGTTTTTATGATTATTATGGCTTTGCCAAAATTAAGAGCAAAATTTCATAATAATTTTGAAAAAACACATCGATTTGGTGGATGGACAGCACTAGTCTTATTTTGGGTACAAACAATGCTTATATTAAGCGAAAATGGTTCAGAACAACCTTTTTTAGAAACCATATTCTATTCTTTCAATTTTTGGGCATTAACAGTAATAACGGTTAGTATAGTATTGCCATGGTTGAGATTGAAAAAAGTAAAAGTCGATATTACAAGACCATCAAACCATGTTATTCTGGCACGATTCAATTATGGAGAAACCCCTTTTGCCGGCTCCTCTACAGCAATTAGTAGAGACCCTTTAATGGAGTGGCATTCCTTTGCAAATGTACCAGAGCCAGGTAGAGATGGATTTCGATTAACCATCTCCAGGGCAGGGGATTGGACAGGCGAGCTTATTGATGATATGCCAAAATACTTATGGGTTAAAGGAATAACTACCGCAGGAGTGGGAAATGTTGATAAGCTATTTAAAAAAGTCATTTGGGTAGCGACAGGTAGTGGTATTGGCCCATGTTTACCACATCTTTTTTCTAGAGAAACTCCCGCTCGTTTAATATGGGCAACACGAAATCCAAGAAAAACGTATGGAGATGAATTGGTAGAAGAAATTCTCGAATCACAACCAGAAGCTATCATATGGGATACAGATGCCCATGGAAAACCCGATATGGTGAAACTCGCATACAAAGCATATAAAGATTTTGATGCAGAAGCAGTAATATGTATTTCTAACAAAAAACTTACTTGGAAAGTAGTCTACGGAATGGAAAGTAGAGGGATACCGGCATATGGTGCAATTTGGGATTCTTAAACTTAAATATGTACTAACACAAACTCAACTTTTTTATACAACAACACATAGCTGAAACCAGCAATTTTAATAAAGACATCTTAAAAAATGAATGGTCTTTAGGAGATGCTATGTAAAAATTAAAACTATGAATATAAAAATCGAACAAAGAAAACGGGTAGTGATTATAACCTTAAATCGCCCAAAAGCATTAAATGCACTAAATAGCGCATTGATGCAAGAAATGGTTTCTGTTATGCAGAAACTAGATAAGGACCCTAGTGTAGGGTGCTTTGTAATCACAGGATCTAAAAAAGCGTTTGCAGCAGGAGCAGACATAAAAGAAATGGAAAATAAATCCTATATGGATATGTTTCATGAAAATTATTTTGCTGCCTGGGAAGCTTTTACAGCAATTAGAACCCCAAAAATTGCAGCCGTATCTGGGTATGCTTTAGGTGGGGGATGTGAATTAGCCATGATGTGTGACATTATTTATGCATCTAATACAGCAAAATTTGGGCAACCAGAAATAAAACTGGGAGTGATCCCAGGTATTGGTGGAACCCAACGCTTAACAAAAATGGTAGGAAAAACAAAAGCTATGGATTTGATTCTTACCGGACGTTTAATGAATGCAGAAGAAGCAGAACGAGCAGGCCTGGTATCTCGTATAATACCAATAGAAACCTTATTAGAAGAATCTGTAGAAGCTGCAACAATTATTGCTTCTTATAGTAAAACAACAGCTATGGTTGCGAGAGAAACTATAGACAGAGCTATGGAGTTAGGCCTTCGTGAAGGAGTACTCTATGAAAGAAGAGCTTTTCATGCATTATTTGCTACAGAGCACCAAAAAGAAGGTATGCAGGCTTTTGTAGAAAAAAGAAAAGCTGACTTTTCTATACCTAATCAAAAACAAATCATTCAAGCTCACTAATCATTAAACACATAATTAAAGAAACTAAATCATGAAAAAACTCATAATAATATTAATTGTAATAGGTTTTCAGTATTCAACAATACAAGGACAAGAAGAGAAAAAGAAAAAAGCAACATTAGCTGTAAAAGTGATCCAAAACAGTGTTGCGGGATTTTCGACCTTATTTTTAGGAGGTTTTGAAACTAATAAAAATTTCGATATTACTTTTTATAGTATGTTCTGGACGAATCCTTCTTTCGGAACCCCAGAATCTGGTAGTGATCAATTATTAGAAACAGGTATTGGATTAGGGTTTAAACTAATGGATGGAAAATTATTTCTTAACCCAGGAGTTGGGTTTGCCCACGGTAAATTCTTTTCAGATGTTGCCGGTACAAAGATAGGAGAGGCCGTAATCCCTAATACTTTTGTAGCGTTTCATAACTCTATTTTTGATATAGAAGCATATTTAGCTTATTATAAATCATTAAGAGATAGAGAAGATATCTCAACCAAAGATCTACTTCTTTTTTGGGCAGCACCCGGAATTAATGTAAGTGATCGTTTAGTGCTAGGTGGTTTCTTTGAAGAATTAGCCTTTATGAACCTAGAAAATGACGATGTTAATAAGAATATACAAGTATATCGTTATTTAGGAGGTTCTGTAAAATTAAAACTTGATAATGGTATGGCATTTAGGTTTTCTGCGGGAGCTAACCTGGTTACAGATGTAGGAGCATCGGACGAATTTTATAAAGTATCTGCTTTTATACCATTTTAAGAGGATAAGTGTTAATCCGTATACCAATTCATGCGGTAAGGATTAAAAGTCCGTTTTCACAGTTCAGATTGTTATATTATCTTTACTTGTGATGTAATGAATAAAGCTATCGAGAGATAGCTTTATTCTATTTTTAATCCATCGTATTTATCCATGAATCGTTTCTTTATTTCCCAGAGATTTCATTATTTCTGCTTCAAAAACTAGTAATTCCTGCCACTTTTTGTCGACTTCTTCACGATTTCCATATTGGCGTGTAAAATTTAAAAACATAGTATAATGATTAGCTTCACTTACCATCAGACTTCTATAAAAGTTAGCTAGTTCTTGATCTTCTAATTCTTTAGATAGTAATTTAAAACACTCACAACTTCTGGCTCCAATCAAAGCTGCATATAATAAGCGATATGTTCCAAAATATTAAAATTTAGAGGCAAATATTTTAGATATAATAAAGGTAAGCGAAGTAGCAAATTAGTAGAAAAAATCAAGTCAAAGAGAGCTCCAAAACAGGTCTTACGAAATCTTTGACTTGAATATTATTAAAAAAATAATTATTTGATTTTAAGTAACTTGTATTGTATTAATACATGAATCAAGATGTCTTTTTTCATGTTTTGAGACATGTATTAATAGATTATATTTATTTATTTTATCAACTTAGCAGTAACTTAATTAACACAAATTTGACTAAAATGTTACTATTACAATCCACAAGGCTTTTGGCAGTATTCACAGTTAGAATAACTGCTATTTAGTTATTTCCCAATAATCAGTGCAAAATTACCTCAATCAGAGAGCTCATTCATTCAATTACTATTATTGGATATGATTTTTCTAACAGTGAGATATAAATAGTCTCGTAAATAATTCTACGATCACTTCTTTTGCATTTAAACTAAATTTTTTGACTAATACAAATTACTATTAAAACTCTTAAAGTTTTAATGTGTAGCATCATTTTCTATTTTAGATAAACTCTACTTATGTTACATAATTAGTGTGTTATTTTAGAATTTAACACATTAATGTAGTATGTCAACTTTATAGTTTTATTAGAATTAATTAATATAAAATTTTTAGAGTTAATGGTTTGGGGTCAGCCATTATCAATTAAAGATTCAAATCTCAAAACTAAAAAAAATGAAACGTATATTAACAATCGCCATTGCCTTTTTTACGGTAATGTGCTTTGCGCAAACTCAACCACAAAAGGCTAGTGATCTAGTATCTCAGCAAAAAAAATCTGGTTCGGCTTTTGAAAAAATTCAACTTTTCAAAATTATAAATAAACAAAAAAGTAACCTAAAACTTCCTAAAGGACTTCATGATTATGTGTTATTCTCATTAGATCAAAATAAGATGAAATCTTTTCAAGGGAGTTACCCAAATACTATGAATTTGAGTATTCCCGGGCAGAAATCAGCAATGTCGGTTGATCTTGTAAAAGTGAATATTAAAACAGATGATTTTCTGGCTAAAGGTACACAGGGTAATGTGTTGCCTTCCTCTGGTATAGCACATTATAGAGGTGTGGTAAGCGGACAGTCTAATTCTCTAGTAGCTATCAGTTTTTATAAAGATAATGTATCTGGCTTTATTAGTCCGAATGGCCAAGGAAGTATAGTATTAGGTGCTTTAAGTAATAGCAAGAACCATATTATCTATAAGGACAAGGAACTTAGTTATATAAATGATTTTTCTTGCCACGTAGAAGACAATATGGAAAAAGGATACACTCTTGAAGAATTGTCTTATAATCCACAGAGTAAATCAGCAGCAAAGTGTGTAAAAATGTTCTTCGATATAGCCGCAGATATTGTTAGGGATAAAGGAGGAGAACAACAGGCTACTAATTATATGGAAACTTTATTTAATCAGGTAGCTGCCCTATATGCCAATGATCAGATAACTCTTAAATTATCAGGTACCAAAGCTTGGAGTTCTAATGAACCATTCCAGAATTCTAATCTTGATAGCTATGGTAGATATAGGAGAAATAATGGCCTTAATGGAGCAGATTTAGCACATCTGGTTAATTATTCATTTAATGGAGGATTAGCTGCTTCTATTGGAGGTTTGTGTGGTTCTAAGAATTATGCAGTTTCTGGTATTAAAGGTAGTTTTAGTAATGTACCTACTTATTCTTTCGATGTATTCTTAATTTCTCATGAAACAGGACATAATGTAGGATCACGTCATACACATGCATGTGTATGGAACGGTAATAATACAGCTATAGATGGTTGTGCTGGCCGTGTAGAAGGAAACTGTAGATTACCAGGGAATCCTGCAGGAGGAGGAACCATTATGAGCTATTGCCCACAAACTAGTGTTGGGGTGGATTTTAGCCTAGGATTCGGCTCTCAACCTGCTAATGTGATCCGTAATCATATTTCGAGATCAAATTGTATACAGACTTGTGACGGTGGAGGGTGTAATACAGGAGATGCTATATCGGTAACATTTACCAATAATACAGATTGTACTTTAGAGTATTTCCAGAACAATTCTTTACAGGGATCTGCCAATGCAGGAGGCTCGTATAATGCGAATACTACTATAGGAAGTGCGTGGCAAGCCAAAAAAGCTTCGGGAGATACTGTAGATAATTTTACTATTGCTTGTGGCCAAACAACCTATAACTCTTCAGGAAATTGTAGTAGTGGTGGTGGTAACTGTGATGGTGTAGCGCCATATTCTCCAGGTACAGTTTATAATGTAGGAGATAGAGTAACCTATAATGGATCTTTATATGAAAGAACTTTTAACGGATGGACTAATTTAGGGCCATGTACTACAACAACTGATCCTTGTGCAGGAGTAGCACCATATTCTTCAGGTACAGTTTATAATGTAGGAGATAGAGTAACCTACAATGGATCTTTATATGAAAGAACTGCTACTGGGTGGACTAACTTAGGTACCTGTGGAGGTGCATTTTCTGCTTTCAAAGGAGATGGACCAGCAGGAGCATTACAATTTAAAGCATTCCCTAATCCAGCAAAAGATCTTTTAAACCTGGAAATTAATAATGTGAAATCCGCTTCTTCTCAGATCAGTATCAAGGATATGAATGGAAGAACATTAGAGATCATAGATCTTAAAACACCTCCTGGAGGAAATGTAGTGAGAAAAACAGTAGATATTAGTAAGTTATCTACTGGTATCTATTTTGTGCAAATTACTACTAGTAGTAGAACGCTTACTCAAAAGATTTTTGTAAAATAATTTTTAAATAATAATAAAATTTGACCCTATTTATAAAGAGACTGTCTAAAAAGGCAGTCTCTTTTTTTACTATTTGAGTATGGTTCTTATCCTTAGGCTATATAAACCATAAAGTTGTTTTCAAGACTTAAAGTCAATGCAATCTAGTCTTTTGCTTCCGAGTTATGATGATTTACTTCTCAAGAATTATCGCGTTTGTATAAGTCAATATGATTATCAATCATTTAGATGTAACTAAATTAACTAATCTTATTTATCCATGAATCGTTTCTTTATTTCCCAGAGATTTCATTATTTCTGCTTCAAAAACTAGTAATTCCTGCCATTTTTTGTTGACTTCTTCACGATTTCCATATTGGCGTGCAAAATTTAAAAACATAGTATAATGATTAGCTTCACTTACCATCAGGCTTCTATAAAAGTCAGCTAATTCTTGATCTTCTAATTCTTCAGAAAGTAATTTAAAACGCTCACAACTTCTAGCCTCAATCAAAGCAGCATATAGTAAGCGATGCACAAGTTGGGTTGTTCTACTTCCTCCTTTTGGGAAAAAAGTTATCAATTGGATCACGTAGTCATCCTTTCGATCTCTACCGAGAATCCAGCCCCGTTCAAGGATTTTATCATGAACCATTTTAAAATGACTCATTTCTTCTTTTACCAGTTTTATCATCTCTTGCACTAATTCTGTGTATTCTGGAAAACTCACAATAAGCGATATTGCTGTAGAAGTAGCTTTTTGTTCGCAGTATGCATGATCTGTAAGAATCTCTTCAATATTTTTTTCTACAATATTTACCCATCTTGGGTCTGTGGGAAGTTTTAAGCCTAACATGGTTCTGGTAGTTTTTTTATAATAATTACAAATTTATGAAGTAACTCATTATAGAACTAAGATTCGAAAGAAAATATTAAATTTTTCATTTATCCTTACTCGAAGCAACCTTATAGATTTTTATTCATCTTATTAAAAAGTAGATAGCATGAATACAAAAAAACTGATTGGTCTAATCGTAGTATTCGGAATTTTGGCCTGTAACAGTGATGATGACAATAATAATACAGATAGTTGCGATCAATTAACTGTAATTAGCTCAAAACAATATGTTGATGAACCAGATCATAATCTAACAATAAGTAGTTTAAAAATAAATGAAAATTGTTTGAAAATCAGTTTTGGCTCTAGTGGATGTAGTGGAGATACCTGGGAGTTAAAACTTATTGATTCTGAAGAGATTTTGGAAACCAACCCGCCACAAAGAAATTTGAGGTTGTCTCTAAAAAATGAAGAGTTATGCGATGCATATATTACTAAAGAAATATCGTTTAATATTCTTGGGTTAAAAGTAGAAGGTAACAGAGTGCTGCTTAATATAAAGAACTCAGGCGATCAGATACTTTATGAGTATTAAGGAAAACTATAATAATTTGATGACAAGATAGAACTAAATATCTAAATCAAAAGAGGAGCGTAGCTTATCAATAAGAGGGTTTTTTTCTCTTAATTTTTCATACTTATCCTGGGGAGTGAATGCATATTTTTTAGAAGCTTCTTCGTTTACAGTAATCTTCATTTCAATACTGTAATTTTTTAATTTTTTGAATAGAAACTGTAATAGTCCGGATTGTGCAGCTTCCATATCAACTTTCATCGACTGATTAGGTAATTCTAATAAAATAGAACCTTCGTCAAGGGTTGGAATATTCATAGCAAACATAGATCCGATAATACGCTCTCCTTTTTTATCTTGCATTTTACCATATTCTATCCAGCCTTCTTGCATTTGTGATTCTGTAAATTCTTCTTTTGGTAAATTTTTGGGATCAATTACCTGTTCTTCTTTACTTTCTTCATGTTCTTTCTTCCTTTTAATGCTACTTAGTGATAAGCCAGAAGTTCTACGTTCCTTATGTATTAAAACAGGTTTTTTCTCTAATACTGCAGGAGTTTCGGCTGTAATTGTACCTTCAGAATTATCCTCTTGAATATCAGGATTTACGTCTTTGTTTTGTGTAATCTCAGATACGACAGTGGTTGAAGGTTCTGTTTTTTCTTCTACTTGAGGAAGTATGCTGTTTTGTTTTTCGGTTTCAGTTTTTTCTAAAGTCTTTTCTTTTACTTCAGTTGAAATTTTAACAGGCTTAATTCCTTTTTCTTTAAAGTAAGAAGGAGGAATTATGTAGGGTTTGTCATTTTTTTTTTCTCCATCCACAAGGATAGAGGCAAGTTGCATTAGGCATAACTCGACCAGCAATCTTTGATTGCGACTAGTCTTATATTTTAGATCACAATCATTAGCAAGCTCAATACCTTTAATAAGAAATCCATGGGGGGCTTTTTGTGATTGTTCTAAATACTTAGCCTTCGTTTGTTGTCCCACTTCGAGAAGATTGATAGTAGCTTGGTTTTTACATACTAATAAATCTCTAAAGTGCGATGCAAGCCCAGATACAAAATGATGCCCATCAAAACCCTGAGCAAGAATTTCGTTAAATTCTATAAGAAGTTGTGGGATATTGTTCTCAAGTATTAAATCAGTAGTTTTAAAATACGTTTCATAATCTAATACATTCAGGTTTTCAGTTACTGCCTGTCTGGTTAAATTTTTTCCACTAAAACTAACAACTCTATCAAAGATTGATAGCGCATCTCGCATTGCCCCATCTGCTTTTTGAGCGATAATTTGCAAAGCGTCTTCATCTGCAGTAACCCCTTCTTGCACTGCTACTTGCATTAAGTGATTTTTTGCATCAGTTACAGTAATGCGTTTAAAGTCGAATATTTGACATCGCGATAAAATTGTAGGTATGATTTTATGCTTTTCTGTCGTAGCCAGGATAAAAATTGCATGTTTAGGAGGTTCTTCTAATGTTTTTAAAAAAGCATTAAAGGCCGCTTGAGAAAGCATATGTACCTCATCAATAATATATACTTTATAGTTTCCAACCTGTGGAGGGATGCGAACTTGATCGATAAGGCTTCTAATATCATCAACAGAATTGTTTGAGGCTGCATCGAGCTCAAAAATATTAAAAGCAAAATCTTCATCAGGGTGCTCATTTCCATCCTGATTAATTGTTTTTGCAAGAATTCTGGCACACGAAGTTTTTCCTACTCCTCTTGGTCCGGTGAATAATAAAGCTTGTGCAAGATGATTGTTTTCTATAGCATTAAGCAGTGTATTGGTAATTGCTTGTTGCCCTACAACATCCTTAAATGTTTGGGGTCTGTATTTACGTGCTGATACTATAAAATGCTCCATCGCTACAAAGTTAAAAATTGCTTACAAAAAATAAATTATAGCTATCGGTTTTTATTTTTAGTTATTAACAGTCAAAAAATAATGCTGAATTCTGAATTCTAAGTTCAGAATTATAATACTTTTGCACAAAGCAGATCACCTTATCGCTCTCGATTATTCGGGAGAGGAAAGTCCGGACACCATAGCACAGTATAGCGGGTAACGCCCGTCCGTCGTGAGGCGAGGACAAGTGCAGCAGAAAGTATGTACAGGTAATGCTGTAGTGAAACCAGGTAAACTCTATGCGGTGCAACGCCATGTAAACCAGCTTTTGAGGGTTGTGCGCCCAATGTTGGAGGGTAGGCGGTTTGAACTGGTAAGTAATTATTAGTCTAGATAAATGATAAGGATCTCGATGTATCGGGAAACAGAATCCGGCTTATGATCTGCTTTTTTTTACAACTCTTTTAACAATATCCAATATCAATTTTCTTGTACCTTGTACCACAAGAAAAATTATTTGAATGAAAATTGCTATAGTCTGTTATCCTACCTTTGGAGGTAGTGGAGTGGTAGCCACAGAATTAGGAATTGCTTTGGCAAAACTAAACCACGAAGTACATTTTATTACCTATAAACAGCCTGTTAGGCTAAATCTGTTGAATCCGAATATTCATTTTCATGAAGTAAACGTACCTACATACCCTCTTTTTCATTATCAACCATACGAATTGGCATTATCTAGTAAATTAGTTGATACGATTAAAAAGTATAAAATTGATGTGCTTCATGTTCATTATGCAATTCCGCATGCATATGCGGGATATATGGCAAAAAAAATGCTTGAAGAAGAAGGAATTTATGTGCCAATGGTAACTACATTGCATGGTACCGATATTACCCTGGTAGGAAACCATCCTTTTTATAAACCGGCAGTAACATTTAGTATCAATAAAAGTGATATGGTTACTTCTGTATCTCAAAGCCTTAAAGACGACACATTACGTCTGTTTGATATCAAAAATGATATTGAGGTAGTCCCTAATTTTATTGATGCAAGTCAGAGAAAAACCAGTTTTACAGATTGCCAGCGAGAACTCATGGCAACTCCAGAAGAACGTATAGTTACTCATATTAGTAATTTTAGAGCTGTAAAACGTATCACTGATGTTGTAGATATTTTTTATAATATTCAAAAAAAGATGCCTGCAAAGTTATTAATGGTTGGGGAAGGCCCAGAACGTAAGCCAGCCGAAGAAAGATGTAAAGAGCTTGGTATAAAAGATAAAGTGGTTTTCTTTGGTAATAGTAATGAAATAGATAAGATATTGTGTTTTTCTGATTTGTTTTTACTTCCATCAGAACGAGAAAGCTTTGGTCTGGCGGCATTAGAAGCGATGGTAAATAAGGTACCTGTAATATCGAGTAATGCAGGAGGGATTCCAGAGGTTAATAACCATGGTGTTTCTGGTTATATGAGTGATATAGGAGATGTAAAAGATATGTCAGAAAATTCGATCAAAATTCTGGAAAATGATGGCAGATTAGAAACCTTTAAAGAAAATGCATATAAAGAGGCAATGAAATTTGATATAAGTAACATTATCCCGCTATATATAAAAATGTATGAGAGTGCTTTATCAGCAGTATAATATCATTTATTGATAAAATTAAAAACACCGTTGTCATGTAAATGACAACGGTGTTTTAGTTATTATTTTATTCTAAATAGTATGTCTAAAATGTATATCTGGCAGAAATACCAACATTTACTCCTGTATTGTCTACATCTCTAAACCCGTTTGGTCGATCGATATCATGGATATCAAATGTGGGACGAATACTAAATGCTACCTGAAGCGGGAAATCAAAACGATAATCAACTCCAAAATCTGCTCCGATGTACGGAAAAAATTCACTATCTCTATCTACGCTTGCAACATTAAAACCAAGATATCTAGTTTTAAAATCTATATACCCTGCACCGACACCAGGACCTGCAAACCAATTTAGTTTATCCCAAATATTATATGTCCAATGAAAAAATACTCCACCACGATATGTAGAGATAAAAGAATTTGTTTTAAAGCCTAAATTGGCATCAATTCTATTATGTTCACTTATCATTTGTCGTTGGTATGTAATTTCGGGGCCAAAGCCTTCATCTCCAATAACTCCTTCTGATAACCGAATTCCTATAGCGTTTTCAGGAATATCTTGAGCTTGCAGTTGTGAAACCGAGATAATGATTGATAGTACAAAAAAAAGTTTTTTCATGATTTAAATTTTTAAAAGTTTTAATTGATTATTATAAAAATGGTTAGTGTATCTTAACGTATTGTTTGTAAAACCAGTGTATTGAGAGTATTAATCAAATTTGTATCTGGCACTTAAGCCAAAGTTAAAAATGATATCGTCATTAGTATAACTATCGAAGTATATTTCTGGTCTAAAATCTAAAGAGATTAATAGCGGAAAATCAAAATTGTACTCAATACCAACATCTCCCGTTACGAAGCCAAAAGTGGTTAAATCATCGTCACGAACGATATCAGAATCAAAATCGACTAATCCACCTCCAATTCCTGGGCCAATATACCAGTTTAGACCTCCGTTAATATTAAAAACCCACTGATACATCCCTGTAAGTTTTAGAGCATTGTAGCTTCTTTTACCTTGTACTCCAAGTCCTACCTCTATTCTTGTCTTAGAACTTAAAGCATTTTGATATGAGGCTTCAGCCCAAAAACCTTTTGCTTCACTTAGCCGTAAACCAATAGTATGTTTAGAAATTTCCTGAGACTGTATATTACCCACACAAAGAAATAGAAAAGGAAGTATAAAAAATATATTCTTCGTCATAATCGTAAATAGTAATTTCCTACTTTCCGACTATAACGTCATAAATCTTCTATTCTGTAAGGATAAGTCTTAAATCTTTGTTAAGATTGAATTAACTACTTTGTAACTGCATATCGGTACTCTCAAAAATCTTATCTGCAGAATCAGCAATGAAACCATTAAAAATAACATCTTGATTATTTTTGTAACGATATGAAAATTCATAATAACAGGATGTGATTTCTTTAACGTTTTCTTCAAATTCTACCTCGACTACATCAGCCAAAATACTGGATTGCTCTAATAATTGAGACGGAGAACCTTTTATTTCACCTCCAGAAGTATTCATTTTGAAACCATTCTCTTTGAGGAATTCATTTATCTTGGATAGATTTTTAAATGTTTGCAGTTTATTAACATCTACTGTGAAATGATTAGAGCAAAAGCCATTAACATATACCCAGGCCGCATATTCTGATACCGAAAGAAGTCTTTTGTAAATCTCAAAAGACGGTTTAGCCCAAACCCTGCCTTTTAGGATAAGATCTTCTTGTTGTAAAACTGTATGGTCTATTTGATTTATAGTGTTTTGAATAATACTGTTGAGCTCAACAGAAAATTCTTCAAGAAGCAATTCGCTAATAAAGATTTTTGGTGCATTACCATCACTTTTGTGCTCAAAATGTTTTGCACGTAATTTTTTGGCCTTAAAATGGTATTCTCCTTTGGGTTCATACCCCATAGCAATAAAAGGTTTTGCCAAAATATCAATATTAACTCTTGGATCATTAAAAGTGCGTATTGCAATATGATCGTTAAAAACGGTATTGCCTTCTGCTTCAAATAAAGATTTAATTTTTTGTGCTGAAGGAGTTTTTACAGTGTATTGTTTCCAGAGTTCTTCAAAAAAATAAGTCAAATCCATCTTAATATGTTTTTATTTGAAGCAAAATTATTATTTTTGACTATTATTGCGTGTATATATATTGTTTTTAGTTTCAATTGTGTAAATTTTGTGTCAAATTGAGAATAATGTTTTGTTTTTATTATCAATTTTGACTGTAAGTGTTTTAAATTTTTTAGGAGTATGAATCATTTTGATTATATAGATCAGCAGATTTTATTGCAGATACGTGAAGATGCCAGAAAGCCTTTCTCTCAAATAGCAGAGAATTTAAAAATTTCTAATTCTCTGGTGCATCAAAGAATTAAAAAACTTAAGCAACGTGGTGTAATAAAGAAAGCCGAGTTTGTTGTAGATGAAAAACAGATTGGTTTTAAAACGAAATCTTATGTTGGTATTCGTCTAAGAGAAGCTAGATATGCAAAACAAGTAGTTGATGGTTTAAAAGAAATTCCGGAAATATTAGAATGTAATTATGTTTCGGGTCATTATGCTATTTTCATTCTTATTTTTGCATTTGATAACCATCATTTACGTAAGATTCTGTATGAACAGGTACATCAGATTGATGGTGTCGCAGGAACAGATAGTTTTATTTGTTTTGATACCAATTTTAGAAGGCAGGTTTCTTTAAATTCTTTAGGAAAGAATATTTCGTATGATTGATAAAAGTATATTGACATCTTTACAAAACCAGCTAGAAGGTCAACTACAATTTGATACTTTAATTACTGCTTTATATGCTACAGATGCTTCGGTGTATCGTAGAATTCCCCTGGGAGTAGCATTTCCAAAATCAATACAAGATGTAAAAAAAATAGTTGCTTTTGCATCTCAACATGATATTGGTATTATTCCCAGAACAGCAGGAACTTCGCTTGCAGGACAATGTGTGGGAGATGGTATTGTGGTAGATGTTTCTAAATATTTTACTAAAATAATTGCTGTTGATAAAACCAAAAAAACAGTGACTGTTCAACCAGGAGTGATACGGGATGATCTTAATCGTTTTTTGAAACCGTATGGATTGTTTTTCGGACCTAATACATCGACATCTAATCGTTGTATGATTGGAGGAATGGTCGGAAATAATAGTAGTGGTACTACATCGATTCAATATGGGGTTACAAGAGATAAAGTCTTAGAGTTACAAACAGTATTGTCTGATGGTAGTGAGGTTACTTTTTCTGAAATATCATCAAATGATTTTGAGGAGAAACGAAATTTGGATACCCTTGAAGGAAAAATCTACGACCAGATTTATACCGAACTTTCTTCTAAGGAGATTCAACAACAAATTACGACTCATTTCCCGAAACGAGAAATTCATAGACGTAACACAGGTTATGCTATTGATGAACTGATTGATTCTGAGGTGTTTTCTACAGCGAATACACATTTTAATATGTGTAAACTCCTCACAGGAAGCGAAGGTACATTAACTTTTACAACACAAATTACGTTACAGTTAGATGAACTCCCTCCAGAAGAAACCTTAATGGTTGCGGCGCATTTTAAGACTATCGATGATTGTATGAGAGCAGTAGCGCCTGTAATGCAACATTCGCTATTCACTTGCGAAATGATGGATAAAACCATTTTGGATTGCACAAAAAATAATATCGAGCAATTAAAGAATCGTTTTTTTATTGTCGATGATCCTGAAGCAATCCTCATGCTAGAACTTAGAGCAAACGATGCTAATCATTTAGAACAGCAAAAGGATAAGCTATTAGAAACTCTTGATGATTCAAAATTAAGCTATGCCAATCCAATTTTACGTAAGGAAGAAATAGATAGGGCTTTAGAGTTAAGAAAAGCAGGATTAGGATTGTTGGGTAATATTGTTGGCGATAAAAAAGCAGTTGCTTGTATAGAAGATACGGCAGTTGCTATTCCTGATTTGGCAGATTACATATCAGAATTCACAGATTTAATGAAATCTTACGACCAACAAGCTGTGTATTATGCACATGCTGGTGCAGGAGAGATTCATCTTCGACCGATTCTGGATCTGAAAAAAAGTAAAGACGTAATCCTGTTTAAAAAAATAACAGACGATGTAGCATCTTTGGTAAAGAGATATCAAGGTTCTATGAGTGGTGAGCATGGTGATGGTATTGTAAGGGCTGGATACATACCTTTTATGATTGGTGAGGGTAATTATAAGATTTTAGAACGTATTAAAAGTACATTTGATCCTAATTCTATTTTTAATCCGGGTAAGATTATTGATGCCTATCCCATGGATCAAAAACTACGATATCAGATAGATAGAAAAGAACCAGAGATAGATACTATTTTTGATTTTACCGATTCGATGGGAATTCTAAGGGCTGCAGAAAAATGTAATGGTAGTGGTGATTGCCGTAAGTCTGTAGAAGCAGGAGGAACCATGTGCCCCAGTTATCGGGCTACAAAAAACGAAAAAGATACTACCCGAGGCAGAGCAAATACACTAAGAGAATTTTTAACCAATAGTGAGAAGGTTAATAAATTTGATAATAGAGAATTAAAAGAAGTTTTTGATCTCTGTTTAAGTTGCAAAGGATGTGCTAGTGAATGTCCTTCTAATGTTGATGTAGCTGCGCTGAAAGCAGAATTCGAATATCAATATCAAAAAGAAAATGGAGTATCGTTACGTACAAAGCTTTTTGCCCACAATAATAGATTGAATGCTATAGGGAGAATCGCGCCTGGTTTAACAAATTTTTTCTTTTCCAATGCATTAACATCTAGTGTTTTAAAATCTACTTTAGGTATTGCCAAACAACGAAATTTACCTTTGTTAAGCAAACAATCCTTAAGAAGTTGGTGTAAGCAAAATATAAAAAGAATACAACCAGAGCAACCTATAAAAACAGTATACTTTTTTATAGATGAATTTACGAATCATCTGGATGCTGAAATCGGGATAGATGCTATCGAACTACTCACCAAATTAAATTATAAAGTAAAAATAATTGATCATAAAGAAAGTGGACGGACTTTTATATCAAAAGGATTATTGAAACAAGCCAAAATTCTGGCAAATCTTAATATTAAAGCGTTTAATAGTCATATTACTGCAGAAACTCCTTTAATTGGATTAGAACCTTCTGCCATACTCACTTTTAGAGATGAGTATCTGAGATTGGCTGACGATAAAGAAAATGCAACAGCAGTGGCAACACATACTTTTTTGATTGATGAATTCTTACATGTAGAGATAGGGAAAGGGAATATAAATGCTGATTTGTTTACCGCAGATACTAAAACAATTAAAATACATGGTCACTGCCATCAAAAAGCTTTATCTGGTATACACAATACATTTTCGATTCTAAATTTACCCAAAAACTTTAATGTTACGATTATCCCATCAGGGTGTTGTGGTATGGCAGGATCTTTTGGATATGAGAAAGAGCATTATGATGTTAGTATGCAAATAGGGGAGCAGACCTTATTTCCATCGGTTAGAAAAACACCTAAGGATACTATTATTGTGGCTGTAGGAACCAGCTGCAGACATCAAATAAAAGATGGAACGCAACGAGAAGCATCACATCCTATTAGTATTCTCAAAAATGCTTTAGTATAGATAAGGTTTTAAGACCAGGAATTTCAAGTAAATGTTGGATTTAAAATTATACTAAAATGTTATCCATGTATAGTTTCAGAAGTGCCATAGTTCTGAATAAGTTCTCCTTCAAATTTTAATAAATCTTCCCATTGTTTATCTACATCAATACCTTCTCCGTATTTACGTGCAAAACCAATAAATGTGGTGTAATGACCAGCTTCACTAATCATTAAATCGTGATAGAATTTTGATAGCTCAGGGTCTTTTATTTTTTTTGAAAGAAGCTTAAATCGTTCGCAACTTCTGGCTTCGATCATTGCCGAAAATAATAACCGATTAACTAAACTTTGCTTACGACTACCACCTGTAATACCAAATTTAAACAATTCATTTACATAGCTATCCTTTCGTTCTCGACCCAATTTATAACCACGCTTTTTAATAATTTCATGAACCATTTCAAAGTGCTGTAATTCTTCTTGTGCCAAAGTTAATAAATCGGTAACCAAATCAGTATGTTCAGAATTTAACGTAATTATGGTAATGGCATTTGTGGCTGCTTTTTGTTCGCACCATGCGTGATCTGTTAAGATTTCTTCAATATTTGTTTCCGCAAGAGCTGCCCAACGTGGATCTGTTGCCAGTTTTAAACCAAGCATATTTGTATTGTTTTAAGAGATATATAGTATTGTCAAAGATACGTTTTGCGATTTTTATTTCAATGATTCTAACAACTTAATATATCATTTTTCAAAATATTTATATATACATATAAATTGCTGGCATCAAATAAAAGATGAGGAGATACAAAATGAGGTGTAACGCCTCATTTTGGCATAGATAGAATTTTTAAGAGAGAAATATTAGAATTGATAACGAATCCCTAATCCAAATCCTGTATAAAAATATGTTGAATCAGTACTTTTATTATCGGTAGAAAAAAATATTTCTGGCCTTATATTTAAAGAAATTTGTATTGGGGACTTATTAGGACTGTATTCAATACCTCCATCAGCTATTATTCCTAAATTAGCATTAAATAATGCTCCTCCGCCAATACCCAGATACCAATTAAAATTATTGTAAATAGGAAATACTCTTTGATATATCCCTGTAGCCATTAGACCAACAGTAGGTATGAATTCACTCCCATAAACGCGTAATCCCGTATCAAATTCTAATCTATTTTTACTGTTGATACGAAGTTGATAAGAAATACCAATACCTGCAATATTAGGATCGTTATAATTATCATGATTACTAATAAGAAACTCTGGTCGAACCCCTAGGGTGTGTCTAGAAAACTCTTGTGATTGAGTAGTATTTATAGCCAATACTAAAACAGCAAAAATTAAAACATGTCTTTTGTATATCATAAAAAAGTTTAGGAGTAACAACAACAGGTTTTATTGGGACATCACAAATATGCTGCGAGGTTTTTAAGAAAAAGTCACTGTTTTCAGGGGTATTGAAAAAGTAATAACAGTAAAGCGGGAGTAAGACAGATTATAATTTCTTGAGAGATGTGATTACTTCGTTTACCATAAAAGAGGCTTGCAGGGTCTCGGGATCAATTTCTAAGCTTTCTATCTCTTCAACAGATTCTTCATAAGCTTTCATTGATTCATTCTCATAATGTACTAGTTTCCATGCTGCATCATGATATTCTAATGAAGTTAGATTTTCTATCCAATCTCCAGAATTTAAATAAATGCAGGACCCGTTTTTATCCTCGTATTTACGCATTTGAGGTTGATGGATATGACCACATACTACATAGCTATATTTGTTTTTAACAGCTAACTCTGCAGCAACATCTTCAAAATCATTAATATATTTTACTGCTTTTTTTACACTATTTTTGATTTTCTTAGAAAGAGAAAACTTTTCTTTTCCTATACGTAGCAAAAACCAATTAATAGCTTGATTAAAAAGAATTAGCATATCATATCCCCAACTGCCTAATTTAGCTAACCATTTTGCGTTTTGAATTGAGGCATCAAAAACATCACCATGAAAGAACCATGCTTTTTTACCATCTAATTCTAGAACGAGTTTATCAACTAATTTAAAATTTCCCATTTGAGCATCACTAAACTTGCGAAGCATCTCATCGTGATTGCCTGTGATATAGATAACTTCTGTTCCTTTTGATGCAAACGAAATAATCTTTTTGATAACTTTAAGGTGAGATTTTGGAAAATATCGTTTTCTAAATTGCCAGATATCTATAATATCACCATTAAGAATAAGAGTTTTTGGTTTGATACTGTTTAGGTAGTTGAGAAGCTCTTTTGCATGACAGCCATAAGTACCAAGATGGATATCCGAAATTACAACAAGCTCTACAATACGTTTTTTCATATAAACATAATAATGCCACAAATTAAATAAATTCGTTTTTTTAATAATTATCTAATGATGAGTTTATTGTTATCTGAATTTAATCATTAAAATGATTTGTTACCAGAATATTAAAAATCTGCTCTTTTTCTAACTTGTAATAAGAATTTTAGAAGCTTTAATTAATTTGCCTCCACTTAGAACTATTTTGATAATAATTAGCATAGTTAATACGTTGATGTGATTATATTAACCATTAGCTTAAATTAACATGAAAAATCACACAATTATTACACGCTTATTTGTGTATGCTTCTTTTTTTATAGCTTCTTCGTTCTTAACTTCATGTAGCAAAGATGAAATAGAGAAAAAAACAGATAGTAAACTTCAAAATAGTAGCAATCAACAAAGCAAAAATTTATACCCTTGGGAGTATGAAACCTATAATAGTTATTTGTCAAATTATAAAGAAGAGTATAGTAACGCTAAAAAATCGACAGTAAAATGGTCTTATAATGGAGCTACTGGACCAGAATTTTGGGGAAACTTATCACCAGATTTTGTTTTATGTGCAGAAGGAGCTAGTCAATCTCCAATTGATATTTCATCCAATTGTAGAACTAGTAATGGTTATGGAGATTATTTTGATGATGGAGATGGCTTACATTTTTTTTATAAGAAATCTACTTTAAATGTACTAAATAATACTCATACCATCCAGTTCAGTCCTAAGCCTGGAAGTTATGTAAAACTTAAAGGAGTCCGTTATAACCTTGCTCAGTTTCATGTGCATGCATCTAGTGAACATACTATTGATGGTAGATTTTCACCTTTAGAGATTCACTTTGTTCATACGAATTCAGAAAACGATAAAGATCTTTTAGTGTTGGGTTTATTAGTTGAAAGAGGAAGGTTTAATAGGAGATATAATGGTTTCTGGAAAAGTTCTAACTTCCCTAAAGAGGGGAATTCTATTTTAGAAGTAACACGACCAATAAATTTAGCACATCTTTTACCCAGAAACAAGTCAAGATACAACTATTCAGGTTCGTTAACAACCCCACCTTGTTCTGAGGGGGTTAATTGGAATGTTTTAACCAGAAAAATTAGAATGTCTAGAAATCAAATAAAAGCTTTTACAAGACTGTATTCAGATAATTTTAGACCTGTACAAGAAACAAATGATAGGGATATTGTGTTAGTACCTGATTATTATTGTTACTATTAATTTTTTATATTACTGTCAGGTTTAGGTATTGTATCGGATAAGTCGTAACTATCTTTGTTTCAATGAATACAAAGAAATAAGGGTTTGATTAGATTAAAGTATGCTTAACTTAACACTATAATTAGTTCGTTTTATAGTAAAAATAAAAAGCCAAATTCTTGGATTAACAATCTAGAGTTTGGCTTTTTTATATCATAATACTACTGTATTTTTGAAGATTAAAAATTACATTTGCTAAAAATTGTATGCATGGCAGGAAATACATTTGGTAACCTATTTAAGGTTACTACTTTTGGAGAATCGCACGGAGTAGCAATTGGTGGAGTCATTGATGGTTGCCCCGCTGGTGTAACACTTGACTTAGACGCTATTCAACAAGAACTTGATCGCCGTAAACCTGGTCAGTCGGCTATTGTTACACAACGTAAAGAACCAGATACTGTTGAGTTTTATTCTGGTATTTTTGAAGGTGTTACAACAGGAACTCCGATAGGTTTTGCTATCAAAAATGCAAATCAAAAATCTAAAGATTATTCTCATATTAAAGATTCTTATCGACCGTCTCATGCCGATTATACCTATGATCAGAAATATGGTATTAGAGATTATAGAGGAGGAGGACGCTCTTCTGCTCGTGAAACAGCAAGTAGAGTAGTAGCAGGAGCAATCGCTAAACAAGTATTGTCTGATATAAAATTTCAGGCCTATGTGAGTGGTGTTGGTTCCATCAAATTAGAAAAAAATCATACCGAACTTGATTTATCACTAACAGAAAGTAATATTGTACGATGCCCGGATCCTAAGTTAGCTTCGGAAATGGAACACTACATCAAACAAATTAGAAAAGAAGGAGATACCGTTGGCGGAATTGTAAGTTGTGTTATTTCTGGTGCACCTGTGGGATTAGGAGAGCCAGCTTTTGATAAGCTACATGCCGAATTAGGGAAAGCTATGCTATCTATTAATGCAGTTAAAGGATTTGAATACGGAAGTGGTTTTGCCGGATCAGAACTAAAAGGAAGTGAGCATAATGATCTTTTTAATACCGATGGTACTACACAAACGAATCTATCTGGAGGTATACAAGGAGGGATTTCTAATGGAATGGATATCTATTTTAATGTAGCTTTTAAGCCAGTAGCTACAATTATGCAGGATCAGGAAACTATCGATAAAGAAGGTAATATTGTTACTATGCAAGGAAAAGGGAGACATGACCCTTGTGTAGTCCCCAGAGCAGTACCTATCGTAGAGGCTATGGCTGCTTTGGTACTTGTCGACTATTGGTTAATGAATAGAACAATTAAGAAATAAATTAATATAGAATAGTGTAGTTTTAATGTTTGGACACAAATTAGAATTACTGGCCTGTAAAACACTTATATACTAAAAAAACTGGCCTTTTATTTCGTATTTCGCAATTTCTATCCCCTTTTATTATTTTAAATTTATATATTGGTCGCTGTTTTGGCTTAAAAATTAAATTCTTCACATGAAAAAAATTGCACTGCATTGGAAAATTATGATCGGAATGATATTGGGTATATTATTCGGGTTTTTAATGACAACACTTTCATGGGGAAAAGGATTTACAGGAGATTGGATTGCCCCTTTGGGGACCATATTTGTAAATCTGTTGAAACTAATTGCGGTTCCCTTAATTTTAGCCTCTTTGATCAAAGGAATCTCTGATCTAAAAGATATTTCTAAATTTAAATTGATAGGAGGAAGAACCATCGTTATTTATATCTTAACTACGGTGATTGCAATAACTATTGGTTTACTACTGGTCAATACTTTTAAACCAGGAAATGGAATTACTCCCGAGACTATAGAAAAACTAAGTACAGAATACGCTGGTAATGCTAAAATATCTGAGCGTATCGCTGAGGCTGGTAAGCAAAAACAAAGTGGTCCTTTACAGTTTATTGTTGATATGGTACCTGAAAATGCTTTTAAAGCAATGAGTAACAATAAAATGATGTTGCAGGTGATATTCTTTGCGATTTTCTTGGGTATTAGTATGCTATTAATAAAACCTGCGCAGTCAGAACCTCTTAAAAAATTCTTTGATAGTTTAAATGATGTAGTGTTAAAGATGGTTGATTTGATTATGCTTACAGCTCCATATGCTGTTTTTGCATTATTAGCTAATGTAGTGGTTACTTCTGATGATCCTGATATATTGTTAGCATTATTGAAATATGTTGGTGTTGTAATATTTGGATTAGCGTTAATGATCGTGTTCTATTGTACATTAGTTGCTGTTATTACTAAGAAATCTCCATTATGGTTTTTAAAGGAGATCAGCCCTGCACAACTATTAGCGTTTTCGACAAGTTCTAGTGCAGCTACGCTTCCTGTTACTATGGAAAGAGTAGAAGAGCATATTGGTGTAGATAAAGAAGTATCTAGTTTCGTATTACCAGTTGGTGCCACTATAAATATGGATGGTACCAGTTTGTATCAGGCAGTAGCTTCAGTATTTATTATGCAAGTGCTTTGGCCAGAAGGATTAACTTTTGGTAATCAAATTACTATTGTACTAACTGCTTTGTTGGCTTCAATAGGATCGGCAGCTGTTCCCGGAGCAGGAATGGTAATGTTGGTTATTGTGTTAGAAGCAATTGGTTTTCCGTCGGACAAATTACCAATTGGTTTAGCGTTAATCTTTGCCGTAGACAGACCTTTAGACATGTTAAGAACAACAGTTAATGTTACTGGAGATGCTACTGTGTCTATGATTGTAGCAAAATCAGTTGGGAAATTAGGCGAACCCAATGTAAAAGAATGGGACGATGATTATCAAGGGTAAATTAAATCAAACTTGATTTACTATTTTATTTAACTAACCTTCCAGTTTTTAAGTAATTCAAATAATAGTGGATATTCTGTTTCTCTTTCGGGATTCCACATCATGGTGAGTTGTGCCTTCTGTTTTATATCTTTTAATTCAATAATTTTTATAGGAAATTCATGCCCCTGTAATGAAGATACAGGTTCGAAAGAAATTCCCAATCCAGCTTCAACAAGCCTGAAACTAGTACTTGCAGAATCTGTTTCGTGAATAATTTTTGGGACAAAACCGGCATCAATACAGATAGACTCCAGGATATGAACATAATTTGGACCATCTGCTACAGATGGAAATATAAACTCCTCATTAGAAAAAATAGAAAAATCGGTATAATTATGTTTATCAACAGGATGGTCTTCGGGTAGTAATATTAAAAAATTATCAATACGAAGCACTTTACTTTTCAAATTAAAAGGAACCATCGGGTTGGTCGCAAAACCAATATCTAATTCGTTTTGTTGTAATGCCAAATATTGATCACGGTTATTCATTTCTTTTAAAACTGCTTTTATACCAGGTATTTGACAATTAATTTTTTTTAGAACCTCAGGCAAGATTGTTTGCATTATAGAATGTGTAAACCCTATATTAATCTCTCCGGCATGCCCATTGTGAATATTAACAGTTTGCTTTTTTAATCTTTCTAATTGAGCAAGTTGTTTTTTTACTTCTTTTATAAAATGTAGCCCAGCAGGAGTAAGATTTACATTACGTTTATCTCTTATAAATAGAATAGCCCCAATCTGTTCTTCTAACTGCTTAATTTGCCTGCTTAAAGCCGGTTGAACAATATTTAGTTCTTCTGCCGCTCTCGTGAAATTTAATTTCTCTGATAATGTAACTGCACTTTTTATTTGCTGAAGTGTCATTTATTACTTTTTGTTATTAGTTTATCAAAATTAAGTATTTTTTATTATAAATATAGATAGCTAATTTTGAAATGTTTAAATGTTTGTTTAATCCATTGCGCATATTGGAGAATTACTGATCAGAACTTGTCAGCCTGCTATTCTGGTAGATTGTCTTAATGTAGTTAATACTTTAACTGCTTGTTATACAGGCTGATTTTTCCCAGATTACTGATTTTATATATGTGCTATTAAAAACCTAATTCTAATACGAAACATGCAGAATACAATACCAAAAACAGATATATTAGAGAAAGCTTATGATCCTTCAGATTTCAGAAAGATGGGACATCAAGTTATTGATTTACTTGCAGATCATTTAGAAAAGGTTCAGACCGATCGAGAACATCCTGTACTGCCTTTTCGCAATCCAGAAGAGGAACTATCTTACTGGAAACAAGATTTTGCATCAGATTCGGGGACATTAGATGTATTTAAAAGTATTTTAGATCACTCAGTTCAGGTACATCACCCAAGATATATTGGTCATCAAGTTGCAGTTCCTGCATTAGTTTCAACTTTGGCTGGATTGATGTCTGATTTATTAAATAACGGTACTGGTGTATATGAAATGGGAATGGCGGCTAATGCAATTGAAAAGATCGTTACTGATTTTGTAGCGCAAAGAATTGGATATACTGCAGAAACTTCTGGTTTTCTTACTTCGGGAGGTACTTTGGCTAATCTTACTGCTTTATTAGCAGCACGTAAAGCTAAAGCTCCATCCGCTATTTGGGAACAGGGACATCAAGAAAAATTGGCAGTTATGGTTTCTGAAGAAGCTCATTATTGTATTGATAGAGCAGCCAGAATTCTTGGTTTAGGAAGCGAAGGAATTATTAAAGTACCTGTAGATATAGATTTTAAAATAGATACAAGTGTGCTAAGTAAGCATTTGGATAAAGCTAAATCTGATGGGTTTCATGTGATTGCACTTATCGGTTGTGCGTGTTCTACTGCTACAGGGTCATATGATGATTTAGAAGCATTAGCAGATTTTGCAGAACTAAATAACCTGTGGTTTCATATTGATGGAGCACATGGTGGCGGAGTGGTGTTTTCAAAAAAATATCAACATCTAACTAATGGAATATCTCGTGCTGATTCTGTAGTTATAGATTTTCATAAAATGTTAATGACTCCCGCTTTAAACACAGCATTAATTTTTAAGAAAGAAGAAAATGCTTATCAAACATTTGCCCAAAAAGCTCAATACCTTTGGGATTCTCAACATACCAGAGAATGGTACAATTCGGGAAAACGAACTTTTGAGTGTACAAAATTAATGATGTCTATTAAGGTGTATACCATCCTTAAGACATATGGAGAAGAAATATTCGAAAAGAATATTGATAAACTTTATGATCTGAGTTCGGTCTTTGCCAAAATGGTAAGAGAGCGACCTTCTTTCGAACTAGCTCTTGAGCCAGAAGCTAATATTATTAATTTCAGATATTTCAAAACAGATAGCGAGGATCTTAATACTCTTAATAATACTATTCGCCAATGGTTAGTGAAATCTGGTAAGTTTTATATTGTTCAGACAACAATAGGAGAGCATCGCTATTTAAGAACTACGATTATGAACCCATTAACCCAAGAAGATGATCTAAGAGCTCTTTTGGATGAAATAGAACATATTGCAGAAACTTTGTTGTAATTAGATTTTGATATTTAACATTTGTTAACGCAACGTATACTAAACGTAATTCATCTACTGTTATATAATAGTAACCAAAAATAATAGAGATGAAACATTTTGTTTATGTAATATTCTTATTTACAATAATAGGTTGTAGTGGGGATGATGATGGTGCCCCAGTTAATCCGCCTTCTAATCCATCTGGTTTAACAGGGATTTGGAATTTAGTAAATGTTACAGGTGGGTTTGCAGGTATAAATGATGATTTTAATAAAGGAGTTATAGTTTGGGACTTTGATGATACTAAAAAAAGAGTAGAAGTAACTAATAATAACGCTGCTAATTCTTCTACCGAAGATTTATTTCCAACAGGAATTTATACTTTTTCTATTATTACTATAAATGGTAATAAAGAACTGATCGTCAATGAAAGAAACTTAGGTAATTTTGAGATTACAACTAATGAATTTGTCGTTGACGAACAGTTTAAAGATGGTTTTCGTTATACATTTCGGCGTTAAAGGGTAATCTGTTTGTTTTTTGGATATTTAACTTGATAAGAAAATTGCTTTTCTACCTTTTGCTTAGAAGAAATGTCTAGTTTCCAGGTCATAATACCGGTTTTGGTATCATACTTTGCATTACTAGAATTTATATTATCCAGTTTGATCTCTTTATTTTGTGAAACTGGCATACGATCTTCTAGAGTAATAAAGATTTTATTTTGTTTGTTGTTCTTGATGCTTATTTTGTACCCACGATTTATGATTCTATTATTTCCTGTAAAAGATTTGCTTTTGAAATTATCGAGCAGTTCTCTTTTTACAACAATATTTGGATCTACACCTAGAGAAATGGTTAAACTATCTGTTGTGGCCAGAGGATCAATATTTGTTTTACCAGCAAAACTCCCTTCAAAATAGATATTCGCTTCTCCTGCTAAGAGATTAAATTGTTCCCAGTTTCCTAGTTTTGCGGTAAGAAATACGTTTTCATTAAGTTCTGGTGCGGTATAGTATTGATAATCGGCTTTCATATCAAATTTGTCAATAACAATTACGGTAATATCGGCATTAGAATTAATGGTGTATTTCTTTTTGATTTTAAATCGGGTACTGGTTATTCCCGATTCTTTGGTTTCGACGATTTGGTTGTACTCTTTTTTTTCTTCTTTTCTTTCGGTGGAAGAAATACCACGAATTTTTCCTCGTAATTTAGAAGTAACAACTACTTCTTCCAATGATTTTAAACTTTCATCTAATTTTACATCTATGGATGAAGAATGGATAGGAATCGTTTTATTATTAAACCCAAGATAAGAGAAAGAAAGCTCTCGGCCACCCTGGATATTTATAGTGTATCTCCCGTCAAAACCAGTTTGTATTCCATTAGTTGTTCCTTTTTCTATTACATTAACCCCGGGAAGAGGCATCCCTTGTTTATCTGTAATGATCCCAGATACTCTTCTTATGGTTGGATTGTATTTATAAGAATATTTATTTATGGTATATCCTTTTCTATATCCTCGATACGTAAAATTTAAATATTTTGGATTTAGATCTGGTTTTAGGTTATTAGTATTAGGGTCTCCGGTAGATAGGATGATATTTGCATTTTTCCAATCTGTACCCGTTTGTTGATATACATTTGCTTTATAAGTTATATTAAGTGGTGACTCTGTGCTATTTGATTTAATATCATATAAAGGAAACCATCCAGCATTAGCAACATTATATCGTATTTCTAAAATTAAATTAGAGGCAATAGGGGAGTCTAGTTTCAATTTGATCTCACCTCGTTCTTCTTTGGTATGGTCTTCAAGTTTATTGATTTCATTTTTAAGATCTTGAATTTGATTATTTAGATCATTTACCTTTTGAGTGAGTGTGTATATTTCGTTTTCTATTGCTGTTGATCTTTCTCGATAATAAGCAGAAATTTCTTTTACTTTTTCTAAGGAAATAGGGGTAGCATCACTTCCAATACGTTGATTGTTATTTAAAAGTTTTTGTTCTTGTTGAAGACCCGATACATTATTATTAAAATTATTTTTTTGCTGTAATATTAACTTTAGTTGTTTTTTTAAAGATGCTAACTCTTCAGAATCTTTTTTCTTTTCCAGATAATTAATTGCGAAATTTATGGCAAGAATGGATGTATTGTTTAATCCAGATATTTGAATACTGTTTTCTTCGATATTAGGAGATAGATCTGATAATGTGATCTCATTGGTACCCGAAGTTAGATTCACAGAGGCTGTTCGTTTTATTTGTGCTCCTTCAAGATATACAGTTACCTCTTCTATTGTGGTTTCGGTTTTTTTTTCAGCACCAGCTGTTATCATAAATGAAAAAAACAAAAATAATAATGTATAGATTCTCATAGTAGTACGGTTTTGATTACAAAGCGAATGTATATTGTTACTTTTTTTATTAAAACCCTAATTGAGTGAATTACCCTTTTGATTTAGGTAACGCTTCTTTTTAAATTTGTTTGTTTATATTTTTAATAGGGGAAAAACCCCCTAAGCATTCTTAGTTATAATCCCCTTACGCCGTATCGTTCTTATCAATACATTTGAAGTATCACATAAACACTCATAAAGATGAAACGGCTTTTACTACCCATAGTGCTTATTACTTTTGCTGTAATATGTCTCAGTATTGTACATATTGATAATATTAATAAGTTAGATGCTCAATCAAATGAACTAAGAAAAAAACATCAAACAGAGCATACTGTAAAACATAGAACAAATGATTCTTCGGTTAATATACCAGAAACCAAATGAAGGAATATAGATAATGATTCAATTACTTTTGATCTATAAAAAGAGCGTTGAGTTCTGGAGTTGGAATCATACAACTTTCTTTTTTACCAAACCATTTATATCTGTTTTTGGCAATAATATCGTAAATCCAATCTCTAAAGAATTTAGGTAAAATAAGAAAAACAGAAAGTAAAGGATACATACCAGAGAGTTGTTTTGCAATATGTAGAGCGGCTGTTGACTTATAATAGTAAGCAATATCAGGGTCAATTAATAGTATAGAGTCTAATTTTGTAGAATCAATATTTCTCTCTGCGATTAATCTTTTACCAATTTTACTTTGTAATGGAGCATAGCGAAATACATCATTTTTATCTCGTTTAATAGTAAATAAGACTGCAGTGTTGCATAAATTGCAAACGCCATCAAATAATATAATCTTTTTTCCATCTTCAATCATAGTACAAAGATAATAGGAATATGTAGTATTAATAACCAATTATCAATATATTAAGAATTATTTCGCAATTACAGAATCAATAACCTGTTGTGTCGTAATCTGAAGATTTTTAGGAAGTTTATTATCTTTTGGTAAAACAGCAAGATAGCGATCATTATTAGAATCATAGACTTGCTTGAAAACCGGTTCATCTAATTGTAAGGCATCACAGATTTCTTTAATTAGATCGAGATGATAAATAAGATCAGTACTTCCAAGGTGAAAAACTCCTTTCTTATTGCGATTAATGATATAATGTATTTGTTGTGTTAATTTTGATATAGAAGTTGCATTAATAATTACATTAGGAAAAACTTCTATAGGTGCTCTAAGGTCGTGAAGAGTTTTAAGCTCTTGTACTCTTGGAGTAGTAGAACCAAAAATCATAGGCACCCGAGCTATTACGTATTTATGAGCAGGCAATCGTAATAGTGCATTTTCAATTTTTATTTTGAATCTGCCAAAAACGCTATCACTAAGTGTTTTGTCATATTCATAAGATGGGTAATTGCTAAACGAATCAAATACATTAGCACTGGAGATAAAAATAAGTCGGCATTTATGTTTTTGAATCCATTGTATGATACGTTGATGCGCGTCTAATTGTGAATTAAAGTTACCTCTAAGAGTAGTAATAATAGTAGTTGGTTTAAGATTATCCAGTAAAATAGAGATATCTTCCATTTCCATATCATACTGAAAGAACTTTTGATTTTTTTCAAAAAAAGAATTATCGGTATGGTATGTACCGTAAGTATCAAAATAGGAATTAAGCTCTTTATATAATGCATTTCCTATAAAACCACTGGCTCCTATGATTAAAACTTTCTTCAATGTTAGTGATGTGTAAAAAAAATTAAGTTCCAAATATTACTATTGTAACTTTGAAACTTAACTATACTATTTTTATTGTAAAACTACCCTTTGTAGAAAGGTAATTTTATTACTGTTGCAGGAATTGCATTTTTACGTACCTGGATATTGATTTTACTTCCTGGTTTTGCAAAAATCGAAGGAACATATCCAAGACCAATACCTTTTCCTAAAGAAGGAGACATAGTACCAGACGTTACTATCCCAATACTATTTCCATTTCCGTCTACAATATCATAATCATGACGAGGAATACCGCGTTCATCTAACTCAAAACCAATTAATTTTCGTTCTGCACCATGTTCTTTTTCCTTGGCTAAGGCTTCTGCATTAATAAAATCTTTTGAGAATTTAGTAACCCAACCTAATCCAGCTTCAATAGGAGAGGTGGTATCATTAATATCATTACCATAAAGGCAATATCCCATTTCTAATCTTAATGTATCTCTGGCAGCAAGACCAATAGGTTTAATATCATAATCTGCCCCAGCTTCTAATACTTTACTCCAGATTTGTTCTACTTCAGAATTTTTACAGTAGATTTCAAAACCACCACTACCAGTATATCCTGTAGCAGAAATAATAACATGTTCGATCCCTGCAAAATCAGACACTTCAAAAGTGTAAAATTTCATTGCTTCAAGATCAACAGAGGTTAAAGATTGCATAGCTATGGCAGCTTTTGGTCCTTGAATAGCTAATAAAGAATAGTCATCAGATAGGTCACGCATGTCAGCATTCATTGTGTTATGACTGCTTATCCAATCCCAGTCTTTTTTGATATTAGATGCGTTGACCACCATAAGATACTTTTGATCAGCAATTCTATATACAATTAAATCATCTACAATTCCACCTTTATCATTTGGTAAGTAACTATATTGAGCTTTTCCATCTACTAACTTAGAAGCATCATTAGAAGTTACTTTTTGGATAAGATCTAATGCATTGGGACCTGTAATAAGAAACTCTCCCATATGAGATACATCAAAAACTCCAACACTTTTACGTACTGTTTCGTGTTCTATATTTACACCTTCGTAAGATACGGGCATATTATAACCAGCAAAAGGAACCATTTTAGCTCCCAAGGCAGTATGAATTTCTGTCAAAGCAGTATTTTGCATAATAGATGATTTATGGTTATCAAATAGACGCCGAATGTAAAAAACTTTGTGTAGGTATCCAATGCTTTTTTGTATAATCCTAATAAATTATTGATTAGACATTATAATGATGATTAAAAATTTGAATAAATAAAAGGTACAAAATAATTCTAAGAGCATTTCTGTTCATGGTATTTAGTAACTTTGAATAGTGTTATTAATGTATTGTAAACACATTTTAATTATGCCAACAGGATATTCGGGTACACCTCTAGCCAAAAAATTAGGAATTAAAGATGATGATACGCTAATGCTATATAAACAGCCAAATTATTATTATAGTCTTTTTTCAGATATACCAAAAAGAATTAGAGAAGTACAACAACCTAAAAATGAAAGTGTAGATTTTATTCATATTTTTTGTACCACTTTTATAGAATTGCAGGAAGTAGCAGTCAAACATAAGATTGCTTTAAAAAAGAACGGAATGTTATGGGTAAGCTGGCCAAAAGGAAGCTCATCTATTCCTACGGACCTTAAAAGAGATCTTATAAGAAATTATCTAATTAGTATAGGATTAGTCGATGTAAAAGTGGCTGCAATAGATAAAGATTGGAGTGGATTAAAATTTGTATACAGAATCAAGGATAGAAATTAATGAGGTAATAATTTCTTGATATATCTATTTTTGAAGTTTTTATATCCAAATAATAAATGAATAAGATCCTTGGATATATGTATATATATCAAGGGTTTGCAGTTTATTTTGTGATAATGAAATTTTTAGTGTTAATTATTTGTTGTAGTATCGTTAAAAAAAAATATTTACCTTTATCATGAATTATTGTACTAGTGAAAAAGGAATCACAAATAACACAAAGCTTTTTCATTAAGAATATAAATGAAGGAAATGAAGAAGCCTTCAAGATTCTTTTTGAACTTTATTATAGTAAGTTATTATATGTAGCTCGAAGCTATGTTTCTAATAAAGAAGAAGCAGAAGAGATAGTACAGGATGTATTTGTGAAAATCTGGAAAAACAAAAAAAATATTACTACTAATATTAATGGGTACCTATTTAAGAGTACCAAAAATTCCTGCCTAGATTATCTACGATCCAAAAAATATAAGCTTAATAGCTCAAATAATATAGTACAACTTGAAGCTTTTATAAACCATAATGCACTTGCAGATAAGGATGCTTCTTCTATATTAGAGAAAGAATTAGAACAAAGAATACAGACAGGTATTGAATTACTTCCTAAGAAATGTAAAAAAGTTTTTGTTAAAAGCCGAATTGAAGGTTTAAAGAATAGGGAAATATCTGATGAATTAGATATTTCGATTAAAACTGTAGAGAATCATATGTCTAAAGCAATAAAACATATGAGACTACATTTACGAGAATTCTTATCTTTTTTTTAAAAAAACCAAAAGTTATTAGGGGGTAATCCATATTTGTACGTCTGTATAAATATAAGATTATAATTAATGCAAGAAAAAGACCTTATAAAGTTTATAAAGGGAGATGCTAGTCCTGATGAAAAGAAAATAGTAATCGAATGGATTAAAAAAGATAGTGAGCATCAAAAACAGTTCAATTTACTTAAGGCAAAATATGTTGCTTCTACGTTGGATTCACTAAGTAATATGGATGTTAATGCTCAGTACCAAAGTTTTTCTTCAAAGAGAACTAAGAAGAAAAGATACTATTACACAGCTATTGCAGCATCGATAGTAATCCCTTTTATGATGTGGTATATATTTACACCTTTTCCTAATAACAATTCGATTGTTGATACTACAGAAATTCTTAATTCTAATACTAAGCATGTAGCTACGAGTCATGGAGGGTACAAAACAGTAGTGTTACCAGATGGTTCTACGATTGTATTAAATGCCAATAGTAGTCTTACTTATCCCAATACATTTACAGATAGTATTAGAAAAGTTACTTTGATAGGAGAAGCATTTTTTGATATAAAAAGGGATGTAACCAAACCTTTTATAGTAACTACAGACCATATCAATATTAGAGTTTTGGGTACATCATTTAATGTGAAATCCTATCCAAAAGACGAAAAAATTGAAACTACATTGGTAACAGGAAAAGTTGAAGTTTTTCAACAACAAAAAGAAGGACCCATCGTTTTGGAACCATCGCAAAGGGCAATTTTTGATAAAGAAAAAAGTAATATCAAAGTGGATAAAGTGGATTCTAAAAATATAGTTGCCTGGCAAGAAGGTAAATTAATTTTTGACAAGACCCCATTAAAACAAGTTGTATTAGATCTAAACAGAAAATATAATGTAGAGTTTACAATTAAATCTGATTCACTTCTACAATACAAATATACAGGAGAGTTTGATAACCTTACGCTAAAAGAGGTGTTGGAACTCATCAAAATGTCTTCACCCATTAATTATAAATATGTAAACAACAAAGTCATGCTCAATTCAGAATAATATAATAAATAGAGAAGAGGATGCGGTAACATCCTCTTCTGTTAATCATTTAACTAGACTCAGAATTAGAATAATTAAAATCACACAAAATTATGAAAAAAAACCTTTCCGGAGTTTTCTTATCCAGAAAACATCTTATAAGAATTATGAAAATTTATTCTTTACTTATATGTATTACCATTTCAAAACTATTTTCATTTAATACATATTCTCAAAATATATCAATCTCTCTTGAAGAGGTTACATTGCAAATGGCCATTGAGGAGATTGAACAAAAAAGCGAATTTCGTTTCTTTTATAATAACAATTTGGTCGATATTTCAAGAAAAGTATCTCTTGTAGCGACTAATGAGCGAGTAAAAAAAGTGTTATACGGGCTATTTGATGATACTAATATAAATTTCAAGATTTATAAAAATCAAATTGTTTTATTTCCAAGAAATGTAAAAACATCAGGACTAGCTCTTAGAAATCTATTAGATTATATAGAAGAAAAGTCAATAGAGCAAACCAATAAAAATACGATTGGTAATGAAACCAATACACAGCAAAATTTTGTAAGCGGTACAATACAAAGTGAAGAAGGCTACCCTTTACCAGGAGTTAATGTAATTATTAAAGGTACAAACAAAGGAACATTAACAGATTTTGATGGTAATTATAAACTAGAAGTTAATCAAGGTGATGCCCTGGTGTTTTCTTATGTAGGTTTTGAAACCCAGGAAATTGTAGTAACTAAGAATGTTATAGATGTAGTCCTAAAAGAAGATATTAGTAATCTCGAGGAAGTAGTTGTAACGGGGTATGCGGTTCAGCGAAAATCCAGGCTTACAGGTTCAGCAATAAATGTAAAATTGGAAGCAATTAATGCTACACCAAGAGCAGCTATCCAAGAAAGTATTCAAGGTAACGTTCCTGGAGTATTGGTAACTTCTGATAGTGGTCAACCTGGATCTACACCAAACGTAAGAATAAGAGGTGTTGGATCTTTCACAGCTTCATTTCCACTATACGTCATTGACGGTATACAGACGAGAGATGCCTCTATAATTACTTCTCTTAATCCAGGAGATATTAAAACAATTTCTGTTTTAAAAGATGCTGCTGCCACATCGATTTATGGGACTAGAGGAGCTAATGGTGTCATTGTGATACAAACAAAATCAGGAGAACAAGGTAAGATGATTATTTCATATAGTACACAGGCAGGATTATCTTCTCCAACAGTTGCAAATCGCTTTAAACCTCTTAATACTTCAGAATTAAAAGAGTTATTGGTAGAAGGGATACAAAATGCAGGAATCAGAGATAATGATAACGATGCTTTGGCTTATATAACAGATAGAGGATTTAATCCAGATGTGAATACTAATTGGTTTGATTTGTTAACTCAAGATGGTTTTTACCAACAACACGATCTATCTCTAAGAGGAGGAAATGAAAACACAAAGTATTATATTTCAGGAGGATACTTTAATCAAGAAGGAGTTATTGTTGGGTCTCAATTTGAAAGAATGAACTCAAGAATCAAATTAGACCAAAGAATAAATGATAGAATTAATTTTAGTGCCAATATATCGTATAACAAAAATATTTTTGATATAAGACCAGATGGAGGTGCTTTTGCAAACCCTGTAAGATCCATATATCGAATACGACCAGACATTTCTCCATATAATGAAGATGGGACTTATAATTTTGGTTTTAACAGTACTCATAATCCAGTGGCCCAAGCTGAAACTGAGACAAGAAGAAATATTACGCATAGAATTCTGGCCGGGGCAGATCTATCTTATAAAATACTGGATGGACTTTCGTTTGAATCATCAATTAATATGAATCAAGGATTTAGAGATGATTATATACGACTACCTGCTGGTTTTGGAGATGGCAGACCAACAGGAAGAGGAAATCAAGACTCCGATTTTTTATTCACTTGGCTATTTAGAAACATGTTGAGATATAATATGAGTTGGAGAAATCATAATATGTCAGCTTTTGGGGGGTATGAATTACAAAAAACCAGAAATAAATTTACAGATATACAGGTAGAAAACATACCCGATGGTTTTGTAGACTTAAATGCAGGTAGTTTGCCTACAGAAGCTTCTACAAACAGAAGACAAAGTGGATTAAATTCTATATTTCTTAACGCAGAATATTCTTATAATGAGAAGTATTTGATTAGTGGGTCGCTTAGACGTGATGGTAGTTCTACATTTAAGGATGATAACCAGTATGGTGTTTTCTGGTCTGTTGGTATTGGTTGGAATATAGCCAACGAAGAGTTTATGAGTTCATTAAGTTTTATAAATGACTTCAAATTAAGAGCGAGTTATGGAGAGAATGGAAACGATCCTATTGCTGGTAATGAAAATTCCAATAGTGTAAATGATAATCCTTATGCAGTATTTGATCTTTTTTCTATTAATGATTATGATGGTAGTCCAGGATTGTTCTTCTCTGATTTAGGAAATCCTAATTTAAAATGGGAGGTTAACAAACCTTTAAATATTGGACTTGATTATTCTTTATTTAATAATAGAATACAAGGAAGTTTTGATTGGTATAAAAGAGAAACTACAGACCTTATTAGAGCAAGACCTATTTCATCTACAAATGGAGACGTAGATATTGTACAAAATATTGGTGCAATGGAAAATACAGGAATAGAGTTTGAAATCACTACCCGTAATATTGTGAGCAGTAATAATGGTTTTAGTTGGACGACAAGTTTTAATTATACTACAAATAAAAATAAAGTCACAAAACTATCTGATGGTGGAGAACCAATTATAGATCGTACTCGTATTACAGCAGTAGGAGAAGATTTTGAAACATTTTATTTGGTTCGATATGCAGGTGTAGATCCTGAAAATGGAGAAGCTTTATGGTTTATTAATGATGAATCAGATGCTACTACTAATAATTATGGTGATGCAGATCAGGTAATTATAGGGAATGCTACTCCAGATTTTTATGCAGGACTAAGAAATACATTTTCATATAAAGGAATCTCGTTAGATTTTCAGTTGTATAGTGCTTGGGGTGGGTTGGTATATGATACCTGGAACAGATTTACACTTAGTGATGGTTCCCGAAGACTTTCTAGTACGGGTAATGTAACTCGAGGCACATATGAAAGAAGATGGCAACAACCAGGAGATATAACAGACGTACCAGCTTTTGTTTATGGTAATAGACAAACTGGTCAATCGTCTAAACCATCAAGCAGATTTGTATATGATGGATCTTTTATACGATTACGAGATGTGACTCTTGCATATTCATTACCAGCTAAAAGTATTGAAACAATTGGACTTTCTTCTGCCAGAATTTATATCAAAGGAAATAATTTATATACTTATATAAAAGATGATCGGTTGGAGAGAGACCCTGAGTCCGGATCTGATGGAAGGTTAAACCAGGAGATCCCGATTTCGAGAGCACTGTTCTTAGGTTTAGATTTAACATTTTAATTTATAGCATCATGAAAAATAAAATATTATATACCCTTGCAGCATTTGTTTTGATATTAAGTGCTTGTGAGGACACATTGGAGCAAGAATTTTCTGATAATGTAGAGGTTTCTAATGCCATTGTAGATCTTAATTCTTTAAATTTAGCAGCAAATGGTTCTTATAGCTTGTTTGCAGATACAGATGTGTATAACCGTACTGTGATGTTGCTTCCCGAAATTTTATCTGATAATGCTTTTATAGATGCATTTGATAATACAGGGAGATATTTGGATTTTGATTTATATACAGTAAACTCTAATAATAGATTTATAACTCCAGCCTGGGAGAATCTTACACGTATTATTGCTTCTACTTCAATAATTATAAAAAGGGCAGAGTTGTTATCTTTTCCTGAGTCAGAGCAAGAAGATGCAGAGCAATATATAGGAGAAATGTATGCATTGAGGGCATTGGCATTTCATAATCTTCAATTATTATTTGCACAACCTTATAATTTTACATCAGATGCTTCTCATTTTGGAGTACCTATTCCTGATTTTGAAACTTTGGGAGATGGTGGTACTATTCAAGAACCAGGAAGGAGTACAACGGCCCAAGTTTATGCTCAAATTGAAAGAGATTTAATAAAAGCAACTAACCTTATGAGGAAGCAGTCATCTCCTTCTAGAATGGATGTTTATGCAGCAAAAGCATTACTCGCCCGAGTGTATTTACATATGGAAGATTGGGGAAAAGCAAGAGATATGGCTACCGATGTAATTGATAATAGTGGAAATAAACTATTAGAGAATCAAGAATACATCGCAAGTTGGGCTTTAGATGATAATAGTGAGACTTTATTTACATTGGTAAATAATGAAACTGATAATTCTGGAACAAATTCCATCGGTTATTTTTATCTTACTTATAAAGATGCTTTCGCCACAGACGATTTTGTGAATATTTTGAGTAATACAGATGTTAGAAAAGAATTATACCCGGTTGATGATGGTGTGAATTTGGTTACGAAATTTCCCAAAGTAGCGGCTCAAGATGATAACATACAAATATTAAGGTTATCAGAAATGTATTTAATCAAAGCAGAGGCTCATGCTCAATTAAATGAAGATATAGACGCTCAACAAACTTTGGACGCTATTATACAGAGAGCCGATCCATTAGTAGTTGCATCTACAGAAACTGGACAGGCATTAATAGATAAAATTGTTTTAGAAAGACGTAAAGAATTAGCTTTTGAAGGGTTTAGACTTTATGATCTTAGCAGATATAGAATAACATTTAGTAAATTTCTTCAAGATGGAAACCCTATTGTAATTTCTGCTCCAGAGAACAGAACAATTATGCCTATACCTATCGATGAGATTAATGTAAATCCAAATATAGCTAATCAACAAAACCCAGGATATTAAAATATAAAGAAGGATCAAGATTTGAGTTAGTCATTGGTAATGGGCTCGATTAATATTAAAAATTAGTCGAGCTCATTTAATATAAAGGCCCGTTTGATCAGTATATTTCCATTTAAAAATCCATATCTTGGCAGTAATAAAATGTAATATTTTGTACGTCTAATTTTGAATGGATGAACTATAAGATTCTTGATGAAAATTTGATTTATGATGGTTTTTTAAAAATTAAAAAAGCCATAGTTACTCATGATCGATTTCATAAAAGTACTCCGGTCACATATTCCCGAGAAATGGTAGATCGAGGAGATTCTGTTGCAGTTTTATTATATGAGAAAGACACTAATCATCTAATCTTGATCAATCAATTTCGTTATCCTACCACAAAAAATGGTAATGGTTGGCTTATTGAAATTCCGGCAGGAGGATTAGAAGAAAATGAAGATCCTGTTGCATGCGCTATTCGCGAAACCGAAGAAGAGACGGGATATCAAGTAAATGATTTAAGACATATCACTACATTTTATGCTACACCTGGCGGTTCTTCTGAAAGAATGTATCTGTATTATGCCGAAGTTTTTGAGAAAGACAAAATACATAAAGGTGGGGGACTAAAGGAGGAGGAAGAAGATATAGAGCTATGTAAGTACCATATCTCAGAAATAGATGATTTATTAATATCCGGAAAGATAAACGATGCAAAAACCATTATAGCACTACAATGGTTTAAAATAACCCGGCTTTAAACTATTTTTAGAATACAACTATTTTATTGTATTTTGACATATGTTTATAGTTAAAATAATAATATGTCTATTAATAGCGAAATAGGAACAGAATTAGTGCTCTTTAAAACCTTTGATGACAAGATAACGATCACGTTAAAATCAAAGAATTATGTACCTTTTATTACTCAGGTAAAAGAATTTAATTACAAAGAAGAGGATGCGAGAGTGATTTTTAAAAGATGTGAAGAGACTATTTTTCCAATAGATACAGAAGAAACCAAAGAAGAAGAATACATGACATATATTAAAAATATAGAGTCTGTAGAATTATACGAAATGAGTGATCAGTAGTCGGCAAAACAAAATAATTTCAGGCAGAATAATCAAGTTAGCGTATCATTTTCAAGTTCTATTTCTTAATAAGAAAAATATCATCGAGTTTATGAATTGAAAAAGAAATTGTTATTTACAATTGGTAGTAACGGTGACCTTTTTTAATTTCTTCCAGATTTGATGTTCAAGAGGCTGAGGAGATAAATTAAACAATACAAGGTGCTTATTTTGTAATTCACACCTACTATAATTTACTGTAATATTTAAATCCAACTCTTTTTTTGTAGTAAAAGCATCATAAGTAAGTATTTTTCCTACATATACAGAATCATTTACTTTTTCAAAAAAAGCTTTAGATTTAGGTATTTTGTTCTTTTGTATAGAATCCATTTTGGATACCAAATGCATTAAACCATCAAAATAAGCTTCCATTTCAGATTCAATTTTTTTGGTAGATAGTCGTGGATCGTCATTTAAATCCCATAAAAATGCATATGAAAAATAGTCAGAAGCACCTTCTTTTCCCCATCCAGGAGCAAAACGAACATATTCTATACCCGAATATTGTATAGAAGTGGCAAATTCTAAAGGAAATTCAATAACTTCGCTCCTCCAATTTTCTGAAGCACTTAATAAATTTTTAGTATTTGAATCATTGCCACATTGAACAAATAATATCGTTATTATAATAAAAGGTATGGTTTTTGCAAAAGACATATTAAAGTGTTATTTTATGCAATAAAAATACAAAATTGTTTAATTACAGATTTTTCATAAATTTGTGTTAAAGGGAATAGAATACAAAACCTACAAAATGAATTATTATAGAGAATTTTTACTATTATTTATTTTCGCAATTCAGATGGCCCCAGCTCAGACTGAACAAGATCGAAAAGAAGCAGAGATTATTAATGTCCAAAAGGGAATTGTTGCCAAGCTCACAGGCCATGAACCTATTAGAGGAAGAAAAAAATTAAAAAGCAGATCGAGTGCTTCCGAAAGGAAAACTACTGCCGATTTTTTATTTAGTTCTTTAAAAGATATAGGGCTTAAACCTGAAAAGCATACTTATAATGTAAAGGATAAGAAAGGAAATTTATTTAATGGCGCAAATATCTTTGCAGAGATTCCGGCTACCAATGGTAGTGATGAATACGTTGTGATAGCAGCACATTATGATACTGTTAAGGACAGCCCTGGTGCGGTTCATAATGCTACAGGTGTTGCGATTGCATACTATGTCGCATTGAAATTAACAGAATTAAAGGAACGTAAAATAAATTTCATGGTTGTATTTTTTGACCACTGGAAAAGTAATATGGTAGGTACAAGAATGTTTACCAAAAAATTGAAAGACGAAGAATATAAAATTCATTCCATGCACCGATCTGATTATATGGGTTGGGATAATGATGAAGATAGAGCTATAGAAATGCTAGCATCTAGCCTTAGCTTAGAATCATTATATCGTCTTGAATCTCCCGTGCCTATATATAAGAGAGAAGTGGCTACACCAGAGAGTAGATTTTTCGCTAATTTTGGTTTTGAAACTGTGACACTTACTGCAGAATTGAAAAATGCAGATAATTCACCTTTTGTACGCCAGAGTGAAGATAAGTATACAACGGTAAATTTTAAATACCTGGCATCTACTACGGATATCGTTCATGGAGTAATGAAATCCTTAGCTACGGATTAAAAAAATAAAAACTATACTTTTAAAAGAGTTCTTACTGAAGTAAGAACTCTTTTAATTTTTCATAACTATTTACCATTATGCTGTGTTTTTCCTTATCCATTACTTTTTGGATCTGACTAGGAATTTCTATAGTAGTGTCCAAAGTTTCTTCGACTATATTTAGAAATTTCACGGGGTGTGCAGTTTCTAGAAATATACCATATTCATTATTAGTAAGTTCCTGTTTTTTAAGACCTAAATATCCAACAGCACCATGCGGATCAGCAATATATCCTGTTTCGTTATAAATCATTTTCATAGTTTCTCTGGTTTGATCATCATTAAAACTATATGCAGAGAAATTATTCTTAAGCTCAGCAAAACTATGATTAAAAAGCTGTTGTATTCTAATAAAATTACTTGGATTACCTACATCCATCGCATTAGAAATTGTAGCTTTTGATGGTTTTGGTTGATATTCTGAAGTTTCTAAATACCTAACAACAGTATCATTTATATTGGTCGAGGCTACAAATTGTTTAACAGGAAGCCCTAATTTTTGAGCAACAATTCCAGCGCAAATATTTCCAAAATTACCACTAGGGACAGAAAATATAATATCTTTTTTCTTATGTTTAACCTGTTTGTAAGCAAATAAGAAATAAAATAATTGTGGGAGCCATCTGGCTACATTGATAGAATTTGCCGACGTTAATTGTTTATGATCAGTAATACTTGCATCCAGAAATGCAGTTTTTACCATTTCCTGGCAGTCATCAAATACTCCGTCTACTTCTAAAGCTGTTATATTTTGCCCTAGTGTAGTTAATTGTTTCTCTTGTATTTCACTTACTTTTCCAGTTGGATAGAGAATAACTACATTTACACCTTTTACTCCTAAAAATCCATTTGCGACTGCACCACCTGTATCCCCAGAAGTAGCAACCAAAACAGTAACCTGGTTTTCGTTATTTTTATTAAAATACCCTAAGCATCGCGCCATAAAACGGGCTCCAACATCTTTAAAAGCCATAGTTGGACCATGAAATAGCTCTAAGGTTCCTATATTATTTTCGACTTCTACTACCGGAAAATCAAAACTTAAAACATCAGTCAGAATATCGCGTAGTTCTGGTTCAGGAATTTCATCCCCAACGAATTGTTGTATAGCCTGATAGGCAATTTCAATGTTATCCAGATCTTCTATGTTTTCAAAAAACGAACTGGGTAACGGAGTTATATTTTCTGGAAAGTATAATCCTCTATCTGGAGCTAAACCTTTTATGACAGCTTCAGAAAAAGATACTTTAGGAGCATTATTATTTAAGCTATAGTATTGCATTATTTTTTATTTTCTGTATTCGGTTTCTTCTATTATCTTAATTCCTTTGCTATTAATTTTTGAAATGTGTATATCAAAATCAATTCCTGTTTTGTTGTAAATGTCTTGTATCACATCTGCTACATCGTTTGCAATCTTTATACCTTTACTAAGTGCAAAAATTGAAGGACCCGAACCAGATATCCCTGATCCCAAAGCACCTTTTGCAATAGCAGCATTTTTTACACTGTTAAATTCAGGAATTAAAATGGATCGTAATGGCTCGATAATTACATCATCTAAACTTCTACCGATTAAATCATAATCTTCTGTAAACAATCCAGCAACAAACCCTCCTACATTTCCCCATTGGTGAATTGCTTTTTTTAAGGTTACCTTGTGTTTGATTACAGATCGGGAATCTGATGTTTTTACTTCTATTTGCGGATGAATAACTGTCATTACCAGGTCTTTTGGAGAATGTAGTTTTATAATATCTAATGGATCATAACTACGTACCAAAGTAAATCCACCAAGAAGGGCAGGGGCAACATTATCTGCATGTGCGTTACCGCTTGCTAATTTTTCTCCTTCCATTGCAAATTTTACCAATTCGTGTGTGGTAAATGGATTGCCTAATAAATGATTTATAGCCCAAACAGCACCAGCGCTACTGGCGGCGCTACTTCCTATTCCGCTACCTGCTTTTATCTTTTTGTAAATTTCAATAGCGACTCCAATATTCTTCCCATATGCATTAAGAAAAGCTTCAACAGCAACACCAGCAACATTTTTGTGAGTCTCCATAGGAAGATTAGCTCCTTCAATCTTTGTTATTTTTACACCAGGATCTGCTGTGATAGAAATTATCATTTCGTCACCAACATTATCCAAGCAGCATCCTAATACGTCAAATCCGCAAGAAAGATTAGCAACCGTAGCAGGAGCAAATATTTTGATACTTTTCATTTGTTGTTTTTTTAGTACGTTTTATTTGTCAGACCGACATTTTATACTACTTACTTTTACCAATTCTTATAATATCTGCAAAGATACCAGAAGCAGTAACTTCGGCTCCGGCACCCGCTCCTTTAACAATTAGAGGTTGTTTAGGATATCTATCGGTATAAAAAAGTACAATATTATCACTTCCTTCGAGATTATAAAAGGGATGATCAACTGGTATGTGCTGCAACCCTACTTTTGCATTTTCTGCTTCATATTGTGCTACATATTTTAATCGACATTGTTTTTTGTTGGCCTCTGCCAGGATTTCTTTAAAATGATCTTCGTTTTGGGCTAGTGAATTAAGGAACTCGTCTACACTTTTGGTTTCTAAACTTTCCTGGGGAAGAAATGCTTCATTCTCGATATTATCCAACTCCATAACTTTTTCACTCTCACGAGCAAGGATCAAGATTTTTCGAGCTACATCAACTCCGCTTAGGTCTATCTTAGGATCAGGTTCTGTGTATCCTTCTTGCTGAGCCTGTTTTACGATATCATGAAAAGTAACTTCTTCGGTATAATTATTAAATACAAAATTAAGACTGCCTGATAATACAGCTTGTATTTTATGAATATTATCTCCAGAGGCAATTAAGTTATTAAGTGTGTCTATTATTGGTAAACCTGCTCCAACATTAGTTTCGTATAAAAACGGAGCATTAAATTTTCTAGAGAGATCTTGCAATTCTTCATAATTAGAATATTCATCGGCACATGCAATTTTATTACAAGTTACTACAGCCATGCTTTCTGCCAAATAGTGTTTATAAATCTTGGCAATATTAGGGTTTGCAGTATTGTCTACGAAGATAGAATTACGTAGATTCATTTCTTTTACTTTCGCGAAAAATGATTCTGCATTGGCTTTTTCTCCCTGTGCAAGGGTTTCTTGCCATTTATCAAGATCAATTCCGTTTTCATTAAAGGCCATTGTTTTGGAGTTTGACATCCCGACCACACGAATTTTTAAACGTAATTTATCTTTAAGATATTTATTTTGTTGCTGAAGCTGTTCAAGTAATTTACTTCCTACGTTTCCTACACCAGTGATAAATAAATTGAGCTGTTTCGTTTTTACTTCAAAAAATCGTTCATGTAATATGTTTAAGGCTTTTTTGATGTCTTTTTTTGCAATTACTACAGAGATATTTTTTTCTGAAGCACCTTGCGCGATAGCTCTTATATTTACATTGTTTTTACCCAATGTACTAAACATTTTACCACTCAATCCTTGGTGATGATACATATTATCACCAACCAATGCAACAATAGCTACATCATTTTCTATTTTAACGGGATCTAGTTTATGTTTAGAAATCTCAAATTCGAATGTAGCATCCAAAATAGTTTTGGCTTTCTCTGCTTCAGAAGCTTCGACAGCAAGACATATAGAATGCTCAGACGAAGCTTGTGTAATAAGGATTACATTTATATTTTCTAAAAATAAAGCTTCAAATAAACGTTTTGAAAATCCGGGAATGCCAACCATGCCACTTCCTTCCAGAGAAATGATCGAGATACTATCTATATGACTAATTCCGGTTACTGGTTTTTTTCGTTCTTCTACCTTTCGAGTAATAAAAGTTCCTTGATCCTTAGGTTTAAAAGTGTTTTTAATCACTATAGGAATATTCTTTTCTAATACAGGATGTATAGTAGGAGGGTATATTACTTTAGCTCCAAAATGAGAAAGCTCCATAGCTTCCTGATATGAAATATGATATACTGGTTTCGCTTGTTTTACTAATTTTGGATTGGCAGTATATAGCCCACTTACATCTGTCCAGATTTGTAATTCATTGGCATCGATAGCTGCAGCTAGAATGGCAGCAGTAAAATCAGATCCACCTCTTCCTAATGTTGTGGGTTCACCATCCTGCGTTCTTGCAACAAAACCGGGGAAAAGACTTACTTTGTGGGTACTGTTATTTGCAAATTCTTTAATTCTGGCATTGGTTTCTTTATAATCTATTACAACTTTAGAGTTAATGGTTTTAACAATGAGCTCTCTAGAATCTTTTAAAACGATATCTAAGCCTTTTATTTTGGCAGCTTCAGAGATAATATAAGAAGAGAGCATCTCTCCAAAACTTGCAATTACCGCAGCAGTTTTTGGGGATAATTCACTTAGTAAATATACTCCTTCGCACAATGATTCTAAGGCATTAAGCTCTGCTTTAACCTTACTTATTATTGCACTTTGGGATACGACAGGAATAAGAGCTTTTACAGCCTCAAAATGTCTTTTTTCAATTTCTGCCAGTGTGTTTTTATAATTTTCATTATTAGCAGAAGCTTCCTCTCCGGCTTGTAACAACAAATCGGTAATGCCACCCATTGCAGAAACGACTACATATAAGGATTGATTTTGTGATTGTTGTTTTATGATTTCTATTACACTTTCTATGGTCGATGCATTAGCAACAGAAGAACCTCCAAATTTTAGAACGTTCATATGATATATTGTATTTTTTAAGTTGAAATTATTAATAAAAGTTTTGTTGGTAATTCTTTTTTGTGAATTACATACGTGGTCCGGTGGTAATATATAAATGAACTAACCCCTAAGGGTAATAATAGTAATAGTACCTGTTGTAATAGAAGAAGCCTCAGATACGATAATCGTTCCTAAGGTAAATAATAAAGCCAATAAGAAAATGGTACTAAACATTTGTTTGCTTTACTTTGCGTGTTCAAATGTATAATTTTTTACTTTTAAAGAAAATTAAATTAACGGCATTCTTAAACTTTTACTAATTCAATAATTAATAGCTTATTTCATTATGTAATTCATAAAAAAAGGATGAAACAGAGTAGATTAAAATTGTATTTATTGATTTTGAGAAAGGATTATTTAATTTATTAAAAACTCTTAACATAGAGTTTCTAATATAAAAGCATGAACTAATAGAATACATATTAATACATATAGATAAATGAAAATATTTTCTGCGCAACAAATGCGTATGGCAGATGAAGCTACAATGGTTTCGGCTAAGATCACATCATTAGAATTGATGGAACGTGCTGCAACACAAATTTTTAATTTGATTCATAGCAGGCTACAAGGGTCTCCAATTATGATCCATGTTTTTTGTGGTATAGGAAATAATGGAGGAGATGGATTAGTGGTTTCGAGATTATTGCTAGAACATGGGTATAATGTAAGAACTTATATTGTAAATTTTAGCGATAACAGATCAAAGGAATTTCTATCTAACTATGATCGATTAAAAGAAATAGCAAAGGATTGGCCTATCCAGCTTAAATGTGAAGAGGATTTTCCTCAACTTAAACGTGAGGATATGATTATTGATGCCATTTTTGGTATTGGACTTAACAGGCCATTGGTGCCTTGGGTAGTTTCTTTGATCAAACATCTTAATACTTCAAGGTGTTTTAAACTTTCGATAGATATTCCATCGGGCTTGTATTCTGATAAAGCACCAGATAACCCCGAAGGAGTTATTTTTGCAAATGTTACGGTTACGTTTCAATTGCCAAAGCTTGTTTTCTTTTTACCAGAAACGGGAATGTATACACAAGATCTGGAGGTGATTGATATTGGATTAGATCGCAATTTTTTAATGCAAAACTCTGGTGTCGGCGTCTTAATTAATAAAAACGAAGTATTACCATTATATCGACCAAGACATAAATTTAGTCATAAAGGTACTTATGGTCATTGTGTAGTGATAGGAGGAAGTTACGGTAAGATGGGAAGTGTAGTCTTAGCTACTAAAGCAGCCTTAACGACAGGGGCTGGTTTGGTTACTGCATATATTCCAGAATGCGGATATGAAGTACTTCAGACTGCTGTTCCAGAAGCTATGGTAATTGCAGATAGTGATGATGAATTAGAAGAAATCACCCTGGATTTTAAACCTGCTGCTATAGGAATTGGAATTGGTCTCGGAACTGGTGAAAAAACCATTAGTGCATTTGAAGAGTTTTTAAAAGAAAATACATCTCCTCTTGTGATAGATGCCGATGGGATCAATATCCTGGCAAAAAAACCTGAGTTCCTTGAGAAACTTCCGAAGAAAACTATTTTAACACCACATCCTAAGGAGTTAGAACGATTAGTAGGTAAATGGAAAGGTGATTTTGATAAAATTAAAAAAACAAAGGCATTTTCAAAACAACATGATTGTATTGTACTAATTAAAGGAGCCAACTCTATAACTGTATTTGAAGATCAATTGTATGTGAATAATACGGGGAACCCCGGAATGGCAACTGCAGGAAGTGGTGATGTACTTACGGGAATGATTACTAGTTTATTGTCTCAAGGTTATGATCCTCTGCATGCTGCTGTTTTTGGAGTCTATCTACATGGAAGTTCGGGAGACATAGCTGTTCAAAAAACTGGTTTTGAAGGATTGATCGCTAGTGAAATCTTATCTCATATAGGTCCTGCTTTTATAGCGTTATTTAAAACTCCTAATAATGAAGGGCAACAAGAGAAATAAAGAATACATTTATGCATAGGAAGAATATGTTTTTGCATACAATTTTGTAAGTGTTTTGGAGTTAATTTTAGTGTAATCTAATTACATTTTGAAAGATAATTAAAAAGCAAAATGATGACAAAAACAAAATTATTAATAGCTACTCTACTTTTTGGGGTGCTATTGAATTCGTGTTCTAATGATGATGATGGCCCAGCAGTTGCCATAATAGAATTAGAGACGATCGGATTAAAAGCTCTTACAGGAGGAACCTCTTATCAGGGATGGATTATTGTTAATGGGCAACCTGTTGGTACTGCTAAGTTTACTAACCCTACAGGAGTTGTTCGCTTAGAAGTATTTGCTTCTGACCTTGCAAGTGCAACTCAGTTTATATTGACAGTAGAACCAGTGGGAGATGCTGATAACAATCCTTCTGATACAAAAATTTTGACGGGTAATTTTAATAGTAATTCTGCACAGCTTAGTTTTCTACCAGTAGTTGCTGATCTTTCTAATACATCTGGTCAGTTTTTCTTAGCAACTCCTACAGATAATGCCGGAGGTGTAGATAATGGTAATGATGAGTTTGGTGTATGGTTTATGAATGGTGCTACTACTCCTGGTTTATCTCTTCCTACTCTGTCTAGCGGATGGAAATATGAAGGCTGGGTAGATTTTGGAACTCAAACTTTATCTACAGGTACTTTTTCTAATGTTAGTGGTGTTGATGATGGAAATTTCTTTAAAGGATCAGGAGGAACTGTTCCCGAGTTTCCTGGAGAAGATTTTCTAGTTTTACCGACTCAAGTTCCGATTACAGGAATTACACTTCCTGCTGCCGTAACAAGTAAAAGAGTGTTTATTACAGTCGAGCCTGTTGGGGATGGTGATCCGGCTCCATTTTTTATAGAACCTCTTAGCGCAACTGCAGGAATTACAACGGGATCTGGGAATCCTATTACTATGTTGTCTAATACTATTGTTCCTTCAGGAATTGTAAAGAGGCCAAATTAGTATTTTTAAATAGATGTAGTATAGTAAAAAGGTTGTTTGAAAAATTACTTTTCAAACAACCTTTTTTTTGAATTTTAAAAAACAAGTTATAGATATTATCTCCTTGGATGAAAACTATGTATAACTTCACTTAAATGACTTCGGTCGATATGCATATATATTTCTGTAGTCGTAATGCTTTCATGACCCAACATTAATTGAATAGCTCTTAAATCAGCACCATTTTCTAAAAGATGAGTAGCGAAGGAGTGTCTAAAAGTATGTGGGCTAACCTGTTTATGGATTCCTGCTTTTTCTACCAATCGTTTTATGATCGTAAAAATCATTGCCCTGGTAAGTTGTCTACCTCTTCTGTTTAAAAATAAGGTGTCTTCATGCCCTTTTTTAATATCAATATGATTACGAATTTCGGAAGTGTAAATATTGATATATTTTTGAGTGGTTTCTCCTATGGGTACAAAACGTTGTTTATCACCTTTTCCGGTAACACTAATGTACCCTTCATCAAAAAAAAGACTGGATTTTTTTAAGGTGATAAGTTCGCTTACTCGTAAACCGCATCCATAAAGAGTTTCAATAATTGCACGATTACGTTCTCCTTCTGGTTTACCAAGATCGATTTGAGCAATAATGAGATCTATTTCTTCAACAGATAGTGTATCAGGTAGTTTTCTACCTATTTTTGGAGATTCTATAAGTTCCATTGGATTAGATTCTCTATAATCTTCAAAAACAAGATAATTAAAGAAACTTTTTAATCCAGAAATAATTCTTGATTGCGAACGAGGATTAACCAGTTTTGCTATTTCAAAAATAAATTGTTGAAGTATTTCTTTTTCAATAGAAAGGGGAGTAGTTGCTATGTCTTGATGTTCTAGAAATTTTAATAATCGCTGAATATCAAGAGTGTAGTTAATAATTGAGTTTTCAGACAATCCTCTTTCAATTTTCAGGTAATGTTTGTAGTCTTTTATCGCGTGATCCCATTTCATTACTACTAAGATATAATATAAAAGAAAACCATCCCAATTTACTTATAGATGGTTTAGAAATAATAAATCAATGTTCTTATAGATGTATGACAAATCCTATGTTGAACTGGAAAGCATCTTTATGAAATCGGTCATCTAAGCTAAAATTGTATCGTAACCCTGGTTCAATACTTACCATATCTCCTAGAAAAAATGCATACCCTCCCTGAACACCAAAATAGGATGGATCTTGATTTAGATCTGTACTGGCACCATTATAATCGATTTGTACAGGGATTACTCCAATAATATAATATTTGGCACCTATTTTATATGAAAAAGAGTCAAATGATTCAGAGTCTCCACCTTTATCTACAGATCCATAGCCTAAACCTACTTTTAGAGATAAATCATCCATAATAAAATAACCTACTTCGGTACCGATATTAAAGGTTGATCCCCCATTATCAGAAAAACTTGTAAATTGAATACCCGTATTAGAAGCACTTGCTGCTCCAAAATTTGTATTAGCTTCGATTAGCCATTTTCCTTTAATAGTTTGACCATTGTTTTGAGCATTTGCAAAGACAAAACTTATTACTGCTAAAACAGGTAATATCATTTTTTTCATACTCTATTATTGGTTTTAAAATTGGTTGCTAAACTATTTAATTTGCCAATACAAAAAGTTAATTAGTTATTAATATTTTAGATACTAATTTTGAAAGTGTATTTTTTATTCTTTTGGTAAAGAATAAAAAGTATCAATTTATGGTAGAACATAAATTCTAAAACCATATTAATAATAACATCTAAGAGTATTCTAAAATATTGAAGTGCATTTTTTGTGTGTAGATTCAGGTTTTTTAAAAAATAAAACTACTTTTGAGTAGTAATAGTATTTATTATATGATGAAGAAATTTTTTCTTATTGTTTCTGCCCTAATGATGATCACATCTTTAACTGCTCAACAAGAGAGTGAAGAATTATATACTCGTGCAGGATTTAAATTTGGGCTTAATTATGCAAATATAACCGGAGATATAAAAAATACAGATGCGCGAGTGCGAATGCACCTGGGGGCTGTCATAGAATTTCCTGTATCTCAACGGTTTTTTGTACAGGCAGAAGTATTGTATACAGCACAAGGATATAAAGTTGATGATAATGGAGAAGAAAACAAAATCAGCTTAAATTATTTAACATTGCCTATTATTGCTAAATATTATTTTACAAATAAATTTAGTTTGGAGACAGGACCACAACTGGCTATATTGGCAAATGCAACAGAATCTGCAGAGAATACTCCTGATGAGTTCTTTGATTCTTTTAATAGTTTTGATTTTAGTTGGGGATTTGGAGCTGGATATAAGACAGAGTCTGGTTTGTTTTTTCAATTACGATATAATCTGGGCCTAACAAATATTAATGATATTGATGCCTTAGATATAGATTTTAAACATTCTGTAGCGCAATTATCGGTTGGGTATTTGTTTAAAACTAAGAATAACCGAAGACGACAGGATCCTATTAATGAATAATAAGCATATAATACATAATTGTTTGTTATGAGTTAAACTACTAAAAAATTAAACGTGTGAAATTACTAATCTTAAATGGCCCTAATCTAAATCTCCTAGGTAAAAGAGAGCCAGAAGTATATGGAAATCAAACTTTTGATGAATTCTTTACTCAATTACAATCTGACTTTTCTACACTAGAATTATCTTACTATCAATCTAATATAGAAGGGGAGTTGATCACTAAAATACAGGAAGCAGATGATTGGTGTGATGGAGTTATCCTTAATGCGGGCGCGTATACTCATACTTCTATTGGTATAGGAGATGCTATAAAGGCAATATCAATTCCTGTTGTAGAAGTACATATATCAAATACTTTTGGCAGAGAAGAGTTTAGACATCAATCTTATATATCACCAAATGCAAAAGGTGTTATTCTTGGGTTTGGTTTACAAAGCTATATACTGGCAATACAAAGTTTTTCTAAAAAATAGTTGAGAATAAAAACACCTGTTTTTAAAATAATTAATATAAAAATGCCTTATTATCCAAGATAATAAGGCATTTTTTAAGATATATAACTTATTTATAGATGAATTACTTCATCGTATGCATCTGCTACTGCTTCCATTACAGCTTCACTCATTGTAGGGTGAGGGTGGATAGCTTTTAATACTTCGTGACCAGTAGTTTCTAATTTTCTACCTAATACAGCTTCTGCAATCATATCGGTAACTCCGGCACCAATCATATGACAACCTAGCCACTCACCATATTTTGCATCAAAAATCACCTTTACAAAACCATCCTTGGTTCCTGCTGCACTAGCTTTACCTGAGGCAGAAAAAGGGAATTTTCCAACTTTTAATTCGTAACCAGCTTCTTTGGCTTGCTTTTCGGTCATTCCTACACTTGCAATTTCTGGAGAAGCATATGTACAACCAGGAATATTTCCATAATCGATTGGTTCTACATGCATTCCTGCAATTTTCTCAACACAGGTAATTCCTTCTGCAGAGGCAACATGAGCCAGGGCAGGGCCAGAGACTACATCTCCAATTGCATAAATTCCCGGGATATTGGTTTGATACCAATCGTTTACTACAATTTTATCTCTGTCTGTAGCGATACCTAATTCTTCTAAGCCGATATTTTCTATATTGGTTTTAATACCTACTGCAGATAATACAATATCTGCTTCGAGAATTTCTTCTCCTTTTTTAGTTTTTACCGTTGCTTTTACGCCATCACCACTTGTATCAACACTTTCTACAGAAGAATTGGTCATTACCTTAATTCCTGCTTTTTTGAAATTACGTTCAAACTGTTTTGATACTTCTTCATCTTCAAGAGGAACGAGGTTAGGTAAAAATTCTACGATAGTAACTTCTGTACCCATTGCATTATAGAAATGCGCAAATTCGACTCCAATTGCTCCCGATCCCACCACAATCATTTTCTTTGGTTGAGATTCTAAGGTCATTGCCTGTCTGTATCCAATTACTTTTTTACCATCTTGGGGTAAGTTAGGTAGCTCTCTAGATCTAGCTCCTGTTGCTACAATAATATGTTTTGCTTCATAATCAGTTGCTTTTCCATCTGCATCTGTTACTGTTATTTTATTACTGGCTTTTAATTTTCCAAAACCTTCAAGAACATCGATTTTATTTTTCTTCATAAGAAACTGAACTCCTTTGCTCATTCCTTCTGCTACACCACGACTACGTTTTACAACTGCATCAAAATCTTTATCAAATTTATCTACAGTAAGACCATAATCAGAAGCATGTTTTAAGTATTCAAATACCTGAGCACTTTTTAATAGTGCTTTTGTAGGGATACATCCCCAGTTTAAGCATACTCCGCCTAAACTTTCTTTTTCAATTACTGCGGTTTTAAACCCTAATTGCGAAGCTCTAATTGCAGCTACATAACCCCCAGGACCACTTCCTAAAACGATGATATCATATGTGTTCATAAATGTCGATTTTTTGAAGTCACGAATTTAAGGATAATTCGGCTAACCAAAAAAGGATTTAAGTATTCCTAAGAATAAGATTTTCATTAAAAAGGACAAAAAAACACCACGTTATATGAACATGGTGTTAATTTTTAGTGGTTTTTATTATAATTAGTACGTATTATAAAATATAATTGAATTATGTATTTCTTTAAAAATCTAATTTAAGAGCTGATTGTACGGCTTTAAAATCAGAGAAATCTATTTTTGAATTGTTTGCAAAGGTCGATGGTACTATTACTATTCTAAATACTTGATCATCTGTAAAGTTTGTTCCGATAAGATTAATATCTGGAGTATCTAATAGAATATCTACATCATTTAGAGTAAAATTAAATCTATATGTCAATTTACCTCCGTTGTCTAATTCAATCAGAGGAGTTGGAACCGGTTCCCATACGTCGCGACCATCAACAACATTTTCCAACCTATATACTAAAACTACATCTGCTTCAAAAACTTCTATACCAGAAGGAAAAGGGATATTAACAGCATATTCAGGAGCAATGAAGTCTACATTGTCGATCTCGAATGTTTGTCCTATAGTATCAAAATCTGTATCATCATCGTTAGAACAAGATGTAAATATAAATGTGGCTAGACATAGTAGTGCGAAAATTTTTCTCATGAATTCTAAATTTTATTTATTATCGATTTATTTTTTATTAAAGTCTATACTAACAGAGTTTACACAATAACGTTGACCTGTAGTTGTTGGGCCATCATTAAATACATGACCTAAGTGACTACCGCAGTTTGCACATAATATTTCTGTACGTATCATACTGTGCGATGTATCTTTTATATATTCTACTCTTCCTTCTATTGATTCATCAAAACTTGGCCAGCCACATCCCGAATCAAATTTAGAAACACTTTTAAATAAAGGTGTATCACAAGCCATGCAGGTATATGCTCCATCTTCAAAATGCATATTATATTCTCCGGTAAATGGTCTTTCGGTTCCTTTTTGTCTCAATACTCTATATTGTTCTTCTGTTAGCTTCTTTTTCCATTCAGCTTCAGATTTTTGTATCGGATACTTGCTCATTTTTTTACTCATTAGATTTAAACACTAGAGCATCACCATTAATGCAATGTCTCATTCCTGTTGTTTCTTTGGGCCCATCACTAAATACATGGCCTAAATGTCCACCACATGTTCCACATAGTAGCTCGGATCTAGCATATCCTAATTTATGATCTATATCGTTATCAATGCTTCCTTCTATTGCGCGATCAAAACTTGGCCAACCTGTTCCGCTATCAAATTTGTATTTACTTTCGTATAGCGGAGTATTACATGCAGCGCAATAAAATGTACCATGAGTATATAATTTGTTTAAAGGGCTAGAAAATGGTCTCTCTGTCCCGGCTTGTCTAAGAATATAGTATTGTTCGGATGTTAGAATCTTTTTCCATTCGGCATCCGTTTTAGAAACTGCATATACTTTACTCTCTTTTTTATCCTCTTTTTGCGCTGTACTTGTACAACTTATTGCCAGAATACTAATACATAATACAATAAAACGTTTCATAGTTTTTCTAATTTTAATTATAGTTATACCTAAGTAGTCGTATAAACTGGCTTAGAATAACTAATCAATAACTATTCCAAAATAAATTCTATGATTTTAGATATTACTTTTGGATCTCCCAAAATTTTTCGGTGGCCTAATTGTTCGGTAAGAAGTAGTTGTCCGTTTTCTAGATTATTAATGATTTCATGAGCTGCACTATAATGTACATCAACATCATTTTTATCATGTACTACTAGAGTAGGTATGTTAACTCCGGTAGCAGAGGTTGCTCCAGAGTAATTGTCAAGATCTTCTCCATACCTTTTATCAAAGTATGTTTTTAATAAACGCCCCACTTTTTGGTTTAATTGTAAGTTTTTTGCAAAATTTTTAGTGATTGCAGTAATACTATTGGCTGTACCAATAATAACCAAGGATTTGATTTGTAATCCGAAACGAGTAGTTCTTAATAATGACATTCCACCTAATGAATGCCCTATTGCAGCTTCAAATGGACCGTGAGTTTTTTCTAATTGGTAAATTGTTTCGATAAAAAAGGGCAGCATACTTCTTTTTCCCGGAGCATGACCATGTGCTGGAGCATCAAAACTTACAGTGCTATATCCACATTCTAATAATTGATCTGCAATTTTTGAAAGTTGTGTCCCACTTCCAGACCAACCGTGAGCTAAAAGAATTTTTTTATCAGAATTCCCATAATTATATACGATAACCTCTCGGTTAATTTTTTTAATTCGAATTCTTTCTTTTTTACTTTTTTCATACATTTCTTTCTCTCTATCGGGCATTTTATAACCAAAAGGAGTTAAGAATATTCTGGCAGCAAATCTTGAAGCCAGAAGAGGGGATATCCAATTCAATATTTTTGCAGTATATACAATAGATTTAGGAATTAGAAGTGCCTGTACAGGGATTAGGTCTTTGTCTGCTTTAGCCATTAAATAGGTGTTTATTGAAAGGATAAAAGTTAAATAACAACTGTTCTTGAAATATACAATGATGATAAATTAATAGTATACAAAAAAACGTAAAGAAACAAAAAATGTCTAGTTTTTACATACATATTAGGACTTATATGAATTCTGATAAGATAGTAAAAATAAAATGTAAATAGATTAAATATATCTTCTCAATTCTTTCATATAACCTTTAAAAGTGTTTAATTTTGTAGTTTATTTTTTAATAGGAGTTACATGGGATTACAACCCAAAAGGGTAGATAAAAAAGAGCAAAAAGTACTTTACGATTATCAGAAACGGGATATAGATAAGATATTTAGTCGCCTTAAAGAATTTTCTCAAAAATATAATCTGTTGTATCAACTTCCTACCGGAGGAGGAAAGACGGTTATTTTTTCTGAAATTGTTAGAAGATATATAGAATCCACTCGAAAAAAAGTCGTTGTTCTTACACATCGAATTGAACTTTGTGGTCAAACCTCAAAAATGCTGACTGAGTTTGGGGTAAAGAATAAAATCATAAATAGCTCTGTTAAGGAACTCGATGATCAAAACGAATATATGTGTTTTGTTGCAATGGTAGAAACCCTTAATAACAGGCTTAATGATGATCATTTAGAACTTTATAATGTAGGAATGGTTATTATCGATGAAGCTCACTATAATTCGTTTAGAAAGCTTTTTAAATTTTTTAACAATTGTTTTATCCTTGGGGTTACTGCTACACCACTTAGTTCTAATATGAAACTCCCGATGAAGGATAATTATAATGAATTGATTGTTGGTGATACAATTAGTTCATTAATTAATAGCGGGTTTTTAGCTAAACCTGTAATTTATACCTATGATGTTGGATTAGGATCATTGAAAATAGGGATGAATGGAGATTATACTGTAAAATCTTCAGAAGACCTGTATACCAACATGTTAATGCAGGATAAGCTATTGCATGCTTATGAGGAAAGATCAAAAGGTAAAAAAACATTGATTTTTAATAACGGAATCAATACTTCTATTTATGTTTATGAAACTTTTAAAAAAGCCGGATATCCCATTCGTCACCTTGATAATACAAATAGTAAGCAAGAAAGAGAAGATATTTTGGTATGGTTTAAAAGTACAAGTGATGCAATACTTACTTCTGTGAGTATTCTTACCACAGGATTTGATGAACCCACAGTAGAGAGTATTATTCTTAATAGAGCGACAAAATCACTTACATTATATTTTCAGATGATTGGTAGGGGATCTCGTATATTACCTACTAAGCCAGAATTTTCAATAATCGATTTAGGAAACAATACGGCAAGATTTGGATTGTGGAATTCTGATGTTGACTGGCAATCTATTTTTAGGTCGCCAGATTTCTATTATGATAATCTGGTAGGGGATGAGGAGATAGAACGTAATTTTAGGTATGTACTACCAGAAGAGTTAAGAAAAGAGTTTTTAAAATCTGAAGATATTGATTTTGATATCGAAGCCGAATATGCAAAAACAAAACGTTATGGGCATAGAAGTTTAACGGTTCTTGAAAAATCTATAGAGCAGCATGCTGTAATGTGCGTGCAAAATAGTGAAGATGTTTTTGATGCACGAATCCTAAGTAAACTTTTGGATCAGGACATAGAATATCGTGTACGTAGATATTCTTATTGTATTAGTAAAAGCACTAAAAACTACAGAGATTGGTTAGAAGAAGATTATAAACGAAAATTGAGATCTAAAATCAATCAGCTATTCATGGATGATTAATAGTAATTATACTTTTACAATTAATTTCCCCATATTTTTCCCGTAGAAAAGCATATTTAGAGCATTGGGCAGGTTTTCAAACCCTTCAATAATTGTTTCTTTGTATTTTATTGACTTATCGATAACCCATGGAGTCATTTCTTTAAGCATTTCATCCATTTTATGATTATAATCTCTTGCTAATACTCCTTGTATTGTTGCTCTCTTATATAGTAATTTATGTAAAAACCGAGGGCCCAATTCTGGATTATCCAACCCTCCTGAATACTGAGAAATTTGACCGCAAATTATGATCCTTGCATTAGTATTTATTAATTCGAATATAGCATCGGTGATAAAACCTCCTACATTATCATAATATATATCTATTCCTTCTGGGCATATTCTAGAAAGTTCATTTTTCATTTCTATAGCAGAGGGGTGTTTTTTATAGTTGATTATAGCATCTACTTTCAGCTCATCTTGTAGATATTTGGTCTTTTTATCTGATCCAGCAATACCTACCACTTTACATCCTTTTAATTTTGCTATCTGTACAACAATTTGCCCAACCGCTCCAGAGGCACCAGACACGACAATAGTTTCTCCTGTTTTAGGTTTTCCAACTTCAATTAACCCAAAATATGCAATACGCGCAGGCATTCCTAATACTCCTAATGCGGTAGTTACAGGAGTTTGGTTTGGGTCTAATTTCCGAAGATTATTAGCTTCAGTAATTGCATATTCTTGCCAACCAGTGTATGATAATACCCAATCACCAGTTTTAAGAGAAGTGTTAGAACCGTTTATAGCTATTATTTGACCAACTACTGCTCCGCCTTGAATAGTATTTAAAGGATGAGGACTTTCCCAGGTGTTTTTACTGGATTGCTGAATGCGCATATATGGGTCTATACTAAAATATTCTGATTTTATCAATGCTTCACCAGGTTTAAGATATAACTTAGAAATGGTCGCTTCTTGTATGGTATAATGACTATTGTCTACTAATTTCTCAGGTCTTTTAGTATAAATCCATTGCCTGTTTCTTAATGTTGTCATAATATGTATTAATAATATGATAGTATACTGTGTTAATTTTGTAATACCAAATACTACTATTTGGTATTACAAAATTACACTTTCTACAAATTATATTTCTATTTCTCCAATAAGGTATGGAACCGAATGTCCGCTAAGGAAAACACGGTTTCCATCTAATTTGCAATCTAATTCTCCTCTACGAGCAGACAATTGCTGAGCTTTAAGATTATTTTTCCCTAGTTTTTTAGCCCAAAATGGGACCAGAGAGGTATGAGCAGAGCCTGTAACCGGGTCTTCGGGTTGAATAATCCCATTTGCATCAAATACACGAGAAACAAAATCTGCATGTTTTCCTTCGGCAGTGATTACAATACATAAATAGGGTAGGTCTTTAAGTAAATCGAGTTTAGGATTCTCATTTAATACTTCTTCTTCAGACGAAAGTGTGATTACCAAATCACGAGCAGCAAAAGTAGCAATAGGTTTTGCGTTCAGAGCCTGATAAATTTCGGATGGAATTTCAATAGGTTCTGGTGGTCTCGAAGGAAAATCTAATGTGATTGTTCCGTTATTCTCTTTTTGGGCTTTTAGAATTCCGCTTTTTGAAGAAAACGTAATTTCGTTGATAGAATCGTCAAGATAGTTGAAAATTACATATGCCGATGCAAGTGTAGCATGACCACATAAGTCAATTTCTGCATGAGGCATAAACCATCTTATTTCATAGATGTCATCTTTTTTTACAAAAAAACCGGTTTCTGCCAAATTGTTTTCTACTGCAATGTTCTGTAGAGTTTGGTCCTCTAACCAATGTGGTAAATGACATATTGCGGCAGGATTACCCCCAAATAGTGTTTTGGTAAAAGCATCGATCTGATACATTGAAATTTTCATGATTTTATGTGTTTTGTTTTTAATATTTTTTACAAATTGTACCTGTGTTATTGTTATTAAATAGTTGTTTGTAGCTATCTACTACATCTGCAATATTAACAGGGTAGTATCCAGCAAATTTTTGATCTTCTGGAAAATCTCCTGCAATAGCACCAGGAGCCACAACATTTAACCGAATCCCACGATCTAATTCTTTTGATGCTGCATTAACAAAACTGTGTAGAGCACCATTTACAAGTGATAACCCAACAGCATTAGGTTCATAATGTTCTGCCAGAATACCAGTTGTTAAGGTTATTGAGGCATTGTCATTTATATAATCTTTTGCTATATGCACAAGGTTAACTTGTCCCATTAATTTACTATGTATCCCTATATAATAATCATCTTCTGTTAATTCTGATAAAGGTTTCCAGGAAGCAGTACCCGCAGCATTAATTACTGCGTCTATTTTTGGTAGTTTTTTAAACAACGCTTTTATAGATTCTTTATCTGTAATGTCGATAGGGTAGGATTTGCTAGTACGGTGAGCACCGAATACATCATCATATTCATTTTTAAGGGTATTATAAATTGCACTACCTATTGTACCGGTAGCTCCAATAACTAAGATTTTCATACGTTTTCTTTTTAGATGGTTTCTAATTTATCTCGCGTTAAATTTCCAGGAGTGTTCCCGGTATTGATTGTAGTGTTTGGTTCGAATAGCATTACAGAAACTTCTTGATCCGCCACTGGTCTATGCTCTGTTCCTTTTGGAATAACCAAAAACTCATTGGCTTTTAAATGTACAACTCGATCGCGAAACTCCATTTTAAATTCACCATTTACAACATAAAACATTTCATCTTCGTTATCATGTTTATGCCATACAAATTCACCTTTAAACTTTACTAATTTTACATGTTGTCCATTAAGTTCTCCAACAATTCTTGGATTCCAATGATCAGAAAAGAGAGAGAACTTGTCGTCGATGTTTACTTTTTCTATGTTCATTCTAATATTATTATAATTATATATTTAATTTTATAAATATGTATATCCAAATTTTTTATAACTCTTTATTTATGGTTTCTAAAAACTCTTTAATTACAGATTCATTCCTTTTAAAATATGTCCATTTCCCATGTCTAGTGGTAATTAACAATCCAGCTTTATGCATACCGGTTAGATAATGTGATATAGTAGGTTGTGATAATCCTGATTTATTTTTGATGTGTTGTCCGCATACACCATCGTTAAAATGCCCAAGTTCTTCATGGGGAGGGAAATTGGCCTCTGGATCTTTTAACCATTTAAGTATATCTAAACGTGTTACATTTGATAAAGCTTTATTTATTTCAAGTATTCTTGCATTATTCATGCAACAAATATACATATTTAATTTTATAAATATGATAAAAATCTTGTTATACTATTTATTTATATTAAATATCTAATATTTTTCAGTGTAAACTGTTGTAAATAAGTATCTTATGAAATAATATGATTTTATTGTGTAACAAAACAGGGGAATGTTCGTCTAGTAAGTATAGGCAGTAAAGAAATGAATAATTTCTTGAAAATAAGCAAATTAGTTTTAACGATACCTATAGGGCGCGTATCTTGATATATCTTGAGATGAGTGCTTTAAAAAAAGGTTTATTTGCTTTAAACCAATCATAGAATTGAGTTTCTGTACTTAAAAGAATTCTTGATTCAAATAATATAAATAAGAGCGTTTATCCTGATACATCTTGGGATGGATGCTTTTTTTATGGCCATTCTGATAATTAAACAGTACTTTTTTTGAGTTTTTCCTGTATCCGGATACTGCGTAATTATATTACTTTTACTGAGATTAGTATTCTATGTATTTAGAACTTGTTATTAAAACTATATTCTATTGATCAACTGAAGACTAATCAAATAAATAATATGAAATCTCAATTAACCACAAATATTTACACAAATGAAAATTATCTTAGACTTGGATGGCGTAAAAACTCTAAGTAAAGATGAGCAAAGCAAAATCTCTGGAGCAAGACGTTATGCTTGTACTCAAAGAGGTAGAATGTGCTGCGAACTTGCTCCTGGAGGTCCATTCTGTGATGCTGGTATCTGTACAGGTATTGGTGGATCTGGAGGTTGTCTCTGGTATTGATCATTACTCGAAAAAGAAGTTTAAAAACGAGACTGTTTCATTACAGTCTCGTTTTTTGTTTCTGTTATAATTAGTTTTGCCCTCCTTTTCTGTTTGGGCTTCTTAATTCTGGCCAGGTACGTTGTTTTTTGGTACGTTTATTTATAGGTAATACACTTTTTTCTCTCGAAGTTTTTTTAGGATCTTCACTAGCTTTATATGCTAGAATTGCAGTTAGAATTACATTATTAAGTACATCATCAAATATAATTTTATCGTAGGTATCCCGATTTGTGTGCCAAGTATAATTCCAGTAAGACCAATTAAGTGAACTTAATGAAAATGCAGGAGCTCCGGCTGATACAAAAGAAGCATAGTCAGAACCACCTCCACCAGGAGTTCCTGGAAAAGTAGTTTCTATATGCTTAGTAATGTTTTCGGGAACAGCTTCTAACCACTTTCCTAAATAATCATAAGAATGCAAGAATCCTTGTCCTGATAAACGAACCACACGTCCTGTACCGTTATCCTGATTAAATAACGCTTGTACACCTCCTACAATTTTAGGATGGTCTTCAACAAAAGCTCGTGATCCATTTAAACCTTGTTCTTCGCTTCCCCAAAGCCCAATAAGTATGGTACGTTTCGGGTTTGGGTATATTTTTTTAAGAATTCGTGCGGCTTCCATCATGGTTATGGTTCCGGTTCCATTATCCGTAGCTCCAGTACCTCCGTCCCAAGAATCGAAATGTGCAGAAAGAATAATATACTCGTCAGGCTTTTCGGTTCCTTTTATTTCTGCAATCGTATTGAATGTAGGCATCATTCCTAGTTCTTTAGATTCTGATACGATCTTTATTTTTGGTTTAGAACCATGTTCTACAAGGCGATATAACATTCCATAATCTTCTAATGACAGATCTACTGTGGGTATTTTTTTTGTTCGGGCACTAAATATTTTGTTAACTCCAAACCCTCTAGACCAATTACTTTGTGCTATTCCTACGGCACCAGCTTGTTCTAGCGCAGGAGCAAGAGTTCGACGATTATATCCAGTTTTTTTAATATTTTCTCTCCATGCTTTTGTTTGCTCACTTCTTTGTTCTTTCATCTTTTTGAAAGATTCTTCTGTAGCAAATTCTTCCCAATTATAGTCAGGTCTCCCTGTGGGTTGATTCATAGATGTCATTACAATTTTACCTTTTACATTTGGTAACCATTTCTGAAAAGCAATTGAATCTTTTACCTTCGGAATTACAATTAACTCGGCAACGACACCAGCATTATCGGTGCCAGGACTCCAAGCTAATTGTGTACCTTCAAGAGATTTTACCCAAGGAGATACCATATCAATGTGAGTAATTCCTCGTTGCCATCCACGCCATTCTCCCCATTTTTCATTTCTGGCATCAATTCCCCAGGTTTTATATTTAGCAACAGCCCAATCATGAGCTTGTTGCATTTGTGGAGTACCAACCAATCTAGGTCCAATACCATCCATAAGTTCATGTGCTAGTTCTTTTAATTGAGAATTTTCTGTGGCTTCATTAATAATTTTTTCAATTAATGGATCTTTATTCTGCGCCGATGTGACAAAACAAGAAAGATATATTACAATAGTGATAAGTGTGAGTATGCGTTTCATATAGATTGATTTTTATTTCTACAATTTAAACATATCAATATTTCCATGGTTTTTATTTAACAAAACCTTAATTCATTTGAGATAATTATTTTAAGAAAACAAAATAATCACTATTCTTGCATACGATGAATATTGTTCCGGAAATAACAACTAAAAGGCTTGCTGTTAAGGTAAGGCCTTCGGCAGAAAAGATAATAAAGCAAAGACATCCCTGGGTTTTTGAAGATAGTATTATAAAGCAAAATGTAGAAGGAAAAGCAGGTGATTTGGTGATCGTTTATGATACTAAAAAGAATACCTTTTTAGCTTGTGGTTTATATGACCCATATTCTCCTATACGTATCAAATTAATTCAATTTAGGAAAACAGCACAGATTAATAAAACCTGGTTTGCTGAAAAAATTTCTGAGGCGTACAAAAAAAGGACTCCTTTATTAGAAACAGATACAAATAGCTACCGATTGTTATTTGGAGAAAATGATCATCTTCCCGGATGTATTGCTGATGTGTATGACCAGGTTTTGGTAATTAAGCTATATTCACATATTTGGTTTCCTTATCTAAATTGGATTATTGAACATCTGGTTGCTGTGTCAGGTTGCAACTGTGTTGTGCTTAGGTTAAGTAGATTGTTACAATCTAAAGGTGAAGTATATGATCTAAAAGATGGTCAGGTAATTTATGGAACTCTGAAAAACGAGGTTGTGGTTTTTAGAGAACATGGAGTTTTATTTTCTGCAAATGTAATTAAAGGTCATAAAACAGGATATTTTCTTGATCACCGTCATAATAGAAAAAGAGTAGGGGAGCTTGCCTATGATAAAACTCTTTTGGATGTGTTTTCTTATGCTGGTGGGTTTTCGGTTCATGCTTTAAAAGGCGGCGCAAAGAAAGTTGTAAGTTTGGATATTAGTAAACAAGCTTTGGATATGGCTAAAGAGAATGTTGCTTTAAACGTACATCATGGAAAACATGATGTTATTGTAGCCGATGCTTTTGATGGATTACAGAAATTAATAGATCATAAAACTGTATTTGACATTGTAGTTATAGATCCTCCTTCTTTTGCGAAAAGAGCAAGTGAAATTCATAAAGCTATGATTAGTTATGCTCGATTAGCAGAATTGGGATCGCATTTGGTATCCTCTAACGGGATTTTGGTTTTGGCTTCTTGTTCTTCGAGAGTTTTGGCCGAAGATTTTTTTAAAATTTCTGAAGAGAGTATTCTTAAATCTGGAAGAAGGTTTAGTGTATTAGAAAAAACCAATCATGATATTGATCATCCCATTTCCTTTCCTGAGGGAGCTTATCTTAAATGCGGATATTATAGACTAGATTAAAAAATACCAGGTTTATTTAGAAACCTGGTATTATATTATTTTTTAATGCCTCCCAAAGACATGAACCTTTGCTTTTTTTCGAGATAAATTTTTAGTATCATAAAAAAAGGTAATATCTCTAATTATACGTTTTCCACCTTTAAGATCTATTATTCTTGTTTCGCTTTTACGAGAAAAATTATGTTTTAATTGGATTACATCTTTTTTCCCATTACCATATTGGATAACCATTTTGTGCATGTTTAAAGAGCCTCCTGTAACCTTAACTTTGAGTTTTTTGAATCCTCCTTTTCTTGCTGTTACCTTTATAACATCTTTATCTAATCTATAATTTACTGTTCTTGAACCAAGATGTTCCCAACTATTTGTAGTAGAGGTAAAACTACTTGTTATTAGTAGTGTTATTAGTAAGAATAAAAAAGCAGGGATTTTTTGTAGTGTTATATTATTCATAGTTTTTAAATGTTTTGATTTATTACTAAGACATTTTAAACATAAAAAGGTTTAATCCGTATTTTTTATAAAATTAAAAACGAGATGGATATGATGATCCATCTCGTTTTTAAAAAATAACGTAGTTGTTATTTAAAAGGTATGATTAGTTAGAAGACAACATAGCAAAAAACTTATCCATATTTGGCAATAATACGATTCTTGTACGTCTGTTGATTGCCATATTTTCTTCACTGTCATTCTCAACAAGAGGCTTGTAACTACTTCTTCCAGAAGCGATTAACTTAGCAGGGTCAACATTGTAGTTAGATTGTAGTTTTCTAATAATAGATGTTGCTCTTTTTACGCTTAAGTCCCAGTTATCTTGCACCACTGCATTGCTAATGGTTCTTGGATCAGTATGACCTTCTACCATTACTTCAATACTTGACTCAGAATTAATTACATCTGCTAATTTTTTTAATATTTCATCAGCTTTATTACTTATTCTGTAACTACCGCTTTTGAATAACATTTTATCAGAAATAGATATCATAACTACTGTATTATCGATATCTATAGAAATATCTTCATCTTGTTTTATATCATCTGATAAAGAATTTTTTAAATTATGAGATACTGCCAAATTCATCGAATCTTTTAAGGATTTAGCTCCCTGAAGTTTTTGTTGATCAACCTTGGCTAAGGTTTCTTTCATTTTCTCTTTGGTCTTGTTAGATATTGCTGCAACATCTTCTACCATTACCATTTTTTCATCATTAGAGTCTTTTAAAGAATTGATCTTAGCATTATAATCTGCTACTCTAGCTTCAATTTTAGCAAATTTGCCTTCCAATTCATCTTTTTCTACTGCAGTCTTTTGTAACGTACTACGAGTGTCTTGCAATTCTTGCTCTAATGCAACATATTTCTTCTTTGACACACACGATGTCATGATTAATGCCCCTGACAAAGCAATAAATGTGAATGATCTTTTCATGGTTATTTAATTAATAATTAGTGTTATTTAAACTACTACTACGGCCATTTATTGTTGTACTAATTACTAATGTTTTCATATCAATTTCTTAAAAAGTGTTAATAGTTTTTTGAATACATATTATCCCGTAAAATACCTACGGAAAGCCTGTATAGCTTATGTTCCGTAACATGTTGATTATCAAAATCCTAGGGAGATTGTCGAAAAAAACATAGAAGATGTTAAAAAATAAATTATTGACTTATTGTAATAACGTATTATTTTTACAGTTATATTGTAGAAAATAAACCCCACTACCCAGGTCTACTTTAATTACTAAAAAAAGTATAACAATAATTGATGTTTTTAATTAAAAAAAGACTTGTATTTTACTTCCTGATATTTTCGCCATTCCTGATGATAGTCGCACAGGAAACTTTGAAGCAAACAGAAAATATTCCAGTTGATCATAAAAAGTTAGTCGTACAGGGTGAGATCATCTGTCTACCCATTTATCCCAAAAAGAATAATAATTATTTTCCTGAAGAAAATGATTTGTCAGAAAATTTAGAAGCCTATAATACAAAATGGGATAACCAACAGTTTAATCCATATTGGAATGAGAATCTTACATTTCCCTTTCAGTTAGCATTTCAGGATGAAGATTTTTCACCACCGGTTGATCGTAAAATGGTAATTACATCTCGTTATGGTTGGAGAAGAGGGCGCCCACATCAAGGTATAGATATTGATCTTCAGGTGGGTGATAGTGTAAAATCAATATTAGAAGGTAAAATTCGATATGTTGGATATCATGGCGGACACGGAAATACAGTAGTGGTACGGCACTATAATGGATTAGAGACTGTATATGCCCATCTTTCTAAGTCGTTGGTAAAAGAGAACGATGAGGTGAAAAAAGGACAAATTATAGGCACAGGAGGAGTAACAGGAAATGCAAGAGGAAGCCATTTACACTTAGAAGTACGATATCATGGTAAAAGTATTAATCCAGAGTATTTATTCGAGTTTGCCAGTGATACAAAAATTCGATCAGATACTCTTTTTGTAACGAAGAAATGGATGACACCTAGATATCATAGATCGACTCGTATGAGTAAAATTGTTATTCATAAAACTATAGAGGATATCGCTAGGATTAAAGAAGAACAAAAAAAGATTTATACGGTACGTAAAGGAGATACTCTTCATCGAATAGCCAATAAGTATGGATTGGCAGTTGCTGAAATATGTAAAACCAATTCGCTAAAATATAATTCGGTGCTAAAAATTGGGCAACAAATAATTATAAACTAAATTAGTGGGTATGTATTGGGTTATCTATATGTCTGTGAATCATTTCTAATAAATGATTTTTGTTGTAAGGTTTTAGTATATAATCGTTTAACCCTGCCTGTACTATCTGTCTGTTTAATTGGGTAACATCTACTGCGGTTAAAGCAATGATTGGTGTTTTTGTATCAAACTCACGTATCCTCTTTGTAGTGCCAATTCCATTTAGTTTTGGCATATTAATATCCATAAGTATTACATTATACTCATTTTCTCTAACTAATTCTATAGCATCAAAACCATTATCTATAGTTGTACAGTCAAAGTTTTCTTTAGATAGAATTTTGTCTGCAACCAGGAGATTTAATTTATTGTCATCTACAATTAATACTTTAAGTTTTGAAGTATTAGAATTGTTAAAAGAAGTGTTGTGGTTTATACTTTCTTTATTAACTTGTGACTTAAAATCAATAACTAATGCATACTCAGATCCTGCATGAGAATTATTTTGGATAATAATTTCGCCATCTAGTGCCGAAGCAAGTCTATTTATTATTTTTGAATTAATTCCTGTACCCAGGTATGTTTTTTTTGCATTTCCGACATTAATAAACTCTTGGTAGATAGATTTTTTGTCTTCTTTTGAAAGCTCATCCCCATCGTGATTAATTTTAAAAGAAATAGTAGATATATTTTCTTTTTTCTTAATTAAAATTACCGAGAAATATACATTTCCATTTTTGGTAAAACGTAAGGCATTACTTATCAAATTCATCAGTATTTGAGAAAGGATACCAGGATCCCCATAAATCATTTGATCAATTTCTGGGTCAAACTCAAAATGTAATATGTTATCACTGTTTTCTGTAGCATAGCTAAAGGAATGTGTAAGATTTTGAGTAACCTCTTTTATATCAAATAATACATTTTGTACCGTAATTTCTTCAGAATCTAAAAAATTAACATGTAGAACATTATTAATAAGTGTAAAAAGATAATCTCCAGAAAATTTTAATGATTTCAGGTTTTTATCATTTTTAAGATCAGGATATTCTTCTTCTAGGAGATTAGTAAGTCCCATTATTCCATACAAAGGTGTTCTTAACTCTTGACTAAGAATAGAAATAAGATTTTGTTGCAATTGAAACTGTTTTTCTGTTTCCTTGCTTAAAGATTTTAATTCTATAGTCTTTTTTTTAAGTTTTTTGGTAACTTTTCTGTACTGTAGATACAGAAAAAGGAGCATAACCAGAAGTACTCCCCCGATAGCATAATAGATCATACCTATTTTTAGTAACAAAATAATAAATATAAGGTTTATCTTACAAGTTTGTAGGTGTATTTTTTTACATATTTCTAATAATTTATGGTTTACCGTAAAATTATTAGAGCAATAATAACAAATTCAGTGGTTTAGACATCAAAGTACGTAGTGTTTTAAAGGGGGTATTCTTCAAAATCAACATAAAAGTACCTTCAAATATGATCAATTGGTTATTGATAGGGATGACTAATACTGTTAGTAATTGTAATTATTACAGATTTATAACGTCTTTATTGGTATAAATTATGGATAGGAAATAAGATTTTATAGTGAATTAACAGTCATAAAAGACCTATAATATTTATCTTTACTTAAAATTAATGCGCAGCATAAAAGAGATGAAAGCTAATTTTTGTATAATTTTTTTATTATGTATGGGAATGGTAATGCATGCTCAAATAGAAAATTCTACTTCTTTGCGAATTGATGCTAAAAGTGATCTTAATACAAATAAGTATAGTCTATCTAAAGGTTTAAACCCTAATTTTAATAGTGATTCATCTTTATATAAAACTCCAGAAGCATTATCTGAGTATGCTCGTAATAAGCCAACTTTTGATATGACTGGTAATGATGGTTTTTTTAAACCCAAAGCAGATGCTGTTCCAAAATGGTTTAAAAAAGATAATGAAATCAAAGACGAATATAAAAGTGATCAATATCTGGGTGATTTTAAAAGTGACGGAGAATTTGTAAGATTGATGTATAGAGATCATCAGTTTGTAGATGGTGATGTGGTTAGAATTTATCTTAATGATGCCGTTATTGTTTCAAAAATATTTCTTACTGGAGATTTTAAAGGAATCTCGGTTGATCTTGCTAAAGGATTTAATAAAATAGACATACAGGCATTAAATCAAGGGGAATCTGGGCCTAATACTGCAGAATTTCATCTTTATGATGACAAAGGCAACCTACTTACAAGTAGCGAATGGAATCTTACCACTGGTGTTAAAGCTACATTGATTGTGGTAAAAGATTAAAATACTTACCTTTTTTAGAGCTACTCATTATTATCTATGATAGCTTATTTTAGTAAATTTTAAGAGTATAATTTAAAAGTTCATAAAATATGTATAGGATATTCTGTGATTTTTTTGATATGTCTCATACTAATAAGGAAAATGTAGGCCTATATGAGTAAAGAATACGAGTTTACTCGAATTATTAAGGAAAATGAAGGAGTTATTTTTAAGATAACTACCATTTATACTGATAATTACGAGGATCAAAAAGATCTCTACCAGGAAATTGTTTACCAATTATGGAAATCATACGATAGTTTTAAGGGAGATTCTAAAATTAGTACCTGGATGTATCGTGTAGGTCTTAATACTGCTATTACAAGATTAAAAAAAGAAAAACGAAGAGGAAATCAAATAGAAATATATGATGTGATCATGCGGCAAACCGAACAGTATGACACAGAATTTGAAGAGCGATTGAAAAAATTATATGCCCATATACATAACCTAAATGAATTAGATAAAGGGTTGATTTTACTGCTTTTAGAAGGTAAGAAATATGAAGAAATAGCGGTGATAACGGGCTTATCTCCAACAAATGTTGGAACTAAAATTTCTAGGATTAAGCAAAAATTGAAAACGCAAATTGTAAAAAAATAAGAGAGATGGAATTGGAAGAAATGCAAACAGTTTGGTCTCAGATGAGTGACCAGATAGAAAAACAAAAAAAGTTAACCGATAAAATGATCATTATGATGACACAAGAACAATACAGGCAAAAATTAAATAAAATAGCATATCCAGAGATGATAGGAGCTATTATATGTTATGGTACGGCAATATTGATATTAATTAATGTTAACAAGTTAGATAACTGGTACACTTTGTTATCAGGAATAGTATCTACAGTTATTCTATTAGTTTTACCAGTGTTATCGTTAAGATCAATTTATCAAATGAAAAAAGTAAATATTGCTGTAAATAATTATAAGGAAACATTACTGGAGTATAGTAAAGGTAAAAAACGATTTCAAACAGTTACCAAAATAGGGCTCTATCTAGGTTTCTTTTTAATGTTTGCTATCCTGCCAGTAGCTACAAAGATTCTTAATAATAAAGATTTGTTTTCTGGTACCAAATCTATTTGGCCATTTGTAATATCGATACCGATCGCCATTATAGTCTTTATTACCTTTTCAAAATGGGTGGCCAAGTGTTATAATAACAATATGAATTCTGCAGAGGCATTATTTAAGGAACTTAAAGATGTTGATGTATCATAAAGAAGTGAATATCTAAGCATACTATATTATAAAAGGGCTGTCTAACAACAGCCCTTTTCTCTTTTAATTTAAGGCAAAAAAATGTTCATGAACTACAACGTCCACTGTTGCTCCATCTTCCATTGGTTCCTAGTGTGTATAAAAACCCGTTATAGGTTACTTTATCTCCGGCTGTATAGCTATTATTTCTACTATATTCGTTAACTCCTTCGCAAATATCTGCACTTGGAGTAGTGTCTTTACATTCTGCGATTCGGTTCCATCTTGTAAAATCTCTTTCGTATAAGAATCCACGGTACGTTACTTTATCTCCTACAGAATAGCTTTGTCCGCTTACCCATTCTGCAACACCTTTACAAGGGTTGGTTCCTACAGGAGGGTTACCATCAGACGAATATGCTTTGTTTGTTCCTTCGATATCAAGAGCAGAAAGTGCGGCTTGTCTTCTTGGTAAAACATTTCCGTTAAGGTCTGTTATAGTAGGTTTTCCGTTTTTACTAAATGTATAACTACCATACATCATTGTAGATTTAATATCAAAATCCCTGGTTAGCAAAGTAGCCGAATTACTTTTGTAAAACTGATCCTTAGCTCCATTCTGGATATTGTCAAAATTGATAATAATATGATTATCTCTATCCGAACGGTTTTGCTCATGAATATACCCTAAAGTATGTCCGATTTCGTGAATAATCACAACAGCCGTTGTACGGGTACCTAAACGAATAAATCCTCTAGATCCATTCATCCCCAGAGTCGCGACACCACAATTACAGTTATCTCCATTACTACTAATGGTAACATAATTTGATTCATTAGTACGTTCTTTAAAACGAACATTAGTTTTACTTGTCCATTCATCCATCGATTTTTGAAGTTCACTTCTCACAGATTGGCTAAGTCCATTAATTACATAGACTATAGTATTATTTGTCCATTTACGAACACCTCCACCAAGTCCTAACTTTGCATTTATTCCTGCATCTGGCTCTAGTTTATCAGAAAGAGGAACTTCTGTATCGGTTAATTGATCTTCAAATAACCTGGCATCAGTTCCTTGTAGACTATAAGTTCCATCATCTTCCTTTTTTACAAGAACACGGTCTCCCAAGAAATACTTTTCGATAAATTGATCTTGTCCTTCAATAGTGTCTGGATTTTGATCAAAATCTTCATTTTTTTGACAAGATGCAAAAGATAAAGCAACTGCCAAGGCTCCGATTTTAAATCGGTTTAATACGGTTTTTGTTTTCATTAAGTTTAATTTTGAGTTTATGATTTTCGTTAATCTGTGCACATTGTTTAAACTGGTGACACATCTAATTAGTCTTTAAGATGGAGTTAAAAAAACCGTTAAACTTTCTTAAAATTAATGACACGACTCGAATATTTGATGAAATCGATCTGATATGATTTTACTCTGTATATAAAAATAAATTCATAAAAAAACCTGAATCAACAATCGTGATTCAGGCAATAATATAGTATATAGTAAAATGTTATTTATTACGAAATCAGCCCTTTAGCTATAGAATTTCTCGAAAACCAAACTAAAAAGATAGCAACGACGATAACTATAATTGGCATTATAACTCGATTGCCTGATAATGCCACATAATCCTGTAAAAAGAAATTGTATGTTGCTTGTGCAATAACGGCAATGAGTGAAAGAAGTAGGAGAGGAGAAGCCCATTTTTTTCTAAGGAGTAACGCAAGGCAGCCTAAAGTTCCTGCAAATACTGCTATAGCAAAAGCAGCAGTTACCCAAGCTGGCGTATTGTTATAAAAATTTTGCTCTCCTTCTGGCAAGGTGGCCAATACTTCATCTGTCATAAAAGCTTGACCAATATATGCCATTACCCCCATAATATTCCATAAAAGTGCTAAGACGCTAATAATCCAAAACCATACGGGTGTTTTTGTTTTTGTTTCCATAATCTATTGATATTAAGTTGTTTTGCTGTAACAATGTAATTAGAAACTCAATGAAATACAAATTAAGAGTTTTATAGATGCTAATTTTTTAAAGCACAATAGATGAAAGAGATACCTTTTCATATGAATTGATATAATTCTAGTAACTACAAAATACCGATAATTATTAGTACTTTTAGTATAGGGTTGCTTGGTTTTATAAGTTGAAATATATAGAATTAACAAGTTTTAATCAGAAGAAAACGAAAAACTAAGTAATTTCTAAAGCTCATTAAAAAAGTAGAAACGTTTATATTCTGATTTTTTACTCTAAAACCTGAATATTAAATATGTCAGATCCTATAAAGAATGACAAACTTATTAAACAATATAATCTTGAGCTAGGTAAAGTTTTTTTCTATGTAAATTATCTGATCATTGAAGTGGCAGAAGGTGTTTGTTTTGATTATGAAAAAGCAAAGACATTATCTCTATTAACAAATTTACATTTTGGTAATCGCTCTTTTGGTTATATCTCTCATAGAATAAATTCATATTCACTAGAAGCTACAGATTATATGAAAATAAAGGATGTATTTCCTAATATAAAGGCTTTTGCTGCAGTTACGTACAACGAAACTCAGAAGACAAGTATAAGAATAGAAAATATGTTTTACCAAGAAGGTATCGTGTCTTTCGAGAATATTGAAGAAGCAATTAAGTGGGTTACAGAACAATTAAAAAACGATTCTAGTACTTAATATTCAATACATTATAATATTAAGACATGGTGTCTAAATAATTACTTAAATCTTCTAGAGCGCCATCCCAGAATTGTTCGTAAAACTTTAACCATTGATTTACTTCTTTCAAAGGATTGGCATTGGCCTGGCAAAAACGTTCTCTTCCTTTAGTATCTATATTAATCAAACCTGCTCCTTCTAGGGTTTTTAGATGTTTGGTAATACCCTGGCGACTAATATCGAATTGACTTGATATCTGAGTTATAGGTAGGGCAGTAGCTGCAACCACCAAAGCGTGAAAAATTTCACGTCTGGTGGGATCTGCAACAGCTTTTAATATTGTGGTGATTCTATCCTGCATGAACCATTTGTTTAAGGTAATCGGTTAATCCCGAAATACAATTATCCCATCCACCATTAAAACTATTAAACATTTCAACAGCAGTTTCTCCTTTGTAACCAGAAATACCAGAATGCTCTAGGTATAGTTTAGTTCCTCCTTCGGTTTCTTCTAATACCCATTTAACAGTAGTTTCTATTGGTTTTTCTGTTACAATCCACGAATATACTAAAGTATAGGGATTTGCTTGTTTTACTTCGCCTTTTATAGGAGAGCAATCTCCTCCAGAAGCGTTAAAGATATATTGATATCCTTTTTCGGCTTTAAAATCTGCTTCTATAAACCAGGTCGAAATCTCTTTGGCATCGGTTATAGCGTTCCATACTTTATCGATAGGGTGATTAAGTATTTTCTCTTTGATTATTACATCTTTCATATGTATTAAGTTTTTAGATTAATATGCAACTATATGGTTGCAAATATAAATAAATATATTTAATATGCAACTTTTTGGTTGCTTAAAAAAGTGAACCACCATTATATCAATCATATTTATAGAAAAACAATTGTCTAATTATTAAAAATAGAATATTTTGTGTGTATGGAAAGTATAATTAATTATTTTGAAACGATACCATCATCTCATCGTAGTTTAATTTTGGTAGGAGGGATTACTTTTTTCTGGGGTATAGAATATGCTATGCCTTTGTTTAAATTCAATTATAAAAAGTTTAGACATGCATGGCCCAATATATTTTTTACACTAACAACTATAGTTATCAATTTTGTATTGGCTTTCATATTACTTAAAACCAGTGATTGGACAGTAGTTAACCAATTTGGAGTATTACAATGGTTAGCATTACCGTTATGGGCTACAATAATATTAGGTATTGCTTTACTGGATCTAATAGGAGCCTGGTTGGCACATTATGTTCAACATATCATAAAACCATTATGGATGTTTCATCTTGTACATCATACCGATAATCATGTAGATACCACAACAGCTAATAGACACCATCCGGGAGAAAGTATTATTCGATTTTTGTTTACTACTCTGGCCGTATTTATTGTGGGAGCTCCTATAGGTATAATCATGTTGTATCAATCTTTATCTGTAGTATTATCTCAATTTAATCATGCCAATATATCTTTACCAAAAAAGGTAGATGATATGATAAGTTGGATTATAGTTTCTCCAGATATGCATAAAGTACACCATCATTATGTATTACCATATACAGATACAAATTATGGGAATATCTTTTCTATCTGGGATAGAATTTTTGGCACTTTTGCCAAAATACGAAATGAGGATTTGATATATGGGGTAGATACCTATCCAGATGTGGATTCAAATGCAAATGTGGGTAAATTATTAAAACTCCCTTTTTCAGGATATCGTGCACCTACAGGAGCAAAGTTTGAATCCGAAAAATCGTAATCTAATTCGCTAAAATAGAAATTCATGAACGTTATATCCATTATTTGTTGTTTTATCATTTCAACAGGGCTTTTTGCACAAACTAAAAATGCAATTCTGGATTTTGAGCCCGATCGGGACTATGATAATATACTAGTTAAGAAAGTGTATACCGATACACATACTTCGACTTTTGTAATATGGATTAAAAAGAATGTCAAACCTCATAAACATATAAAACATACCGAACAAGTATTAGTTTTAGAAGGTAAAGCAAGTGTACAATTAAATGATAAAGAAATTATAGTACAAAAAGGGGATTGGGTTACTATACCAGAACAAACTATACATGCTGTAAAAGTTTTATCCAAAATACCGTTGAAAGTAATTTCTGTACAAACTCCCGAATTTAAAGGAGAAGATCGAGTGTTTATAGAGTAATATCGATGTGTTTAAAACACAAAATTTTCATAAAGTAGGTCTACTGTATTCAATTTAAAAGTATTTTGAAAACTAAAGCAGTTGTAAAAATATTTAATATGCGACAACAACGAGTACAGTTTTTGGTTTTATCAATTTTGATATTGATAATAGAGATGAGTTATGCCCAATACAAAAAAACAGATTGGGAAGAAAGAGATACCTGGATGAATGTACCAGAAATCTTTAAACTTGCAGAAGTAGAGCAAGGTAATGCAGTTGCAGATGTTGGTTGTCACGAAGGGTATTTTACGATGCATCTGGCTCAAAAAGTAGGAGAATCAGGAAAAGTCTATGCGGTAGATGTACGAGAAGATAGGATCGAAAAATTAAATAAGTATATTAAAGATCGTAAACTTCGAAATATAAAAACTGTAGTTGGAGATTATGATAACCCTAAATTACCAAATGAAGCATTAGATGTAGTTGTTGTAATGGATACATATCATGAGATGGATGATTATATGAAAATTCTGGATCATATAAAAAATGCACTAAAACAAGGAGGAAGGATTGTAATCATTGAGAAATTTAAAAAACATATGCTCAATACATCTAGAGCAGAGCAGACCGAAGCACATACGTTGTCTTTAAAATATGTGAAGAAAGAATTACAAAAAGCAGGATTTTTGATCACTAAAGAAATTAAGGATTTTGGAAAATGGAAAAATGAAACAGATAAAACGATTTGGATTTTGGTAGGAACTAAAAACAAGTAGCTTTATCGGTTATATCTTTGATTCGTATGTTAGAAGACGTTCGTACTTGTCCAAAACACTCATTATAGATTTGTAATGCCTGTAATCTTCTTTTGTAACAATAGCCGTATTTATCACTAATATCTTACCTGTTCCAGTTTTGGGGTTAAAAAACATATAGGTCTCTGTTCCAGGATCACTACCAGTATGTCCTATATAGCCAACAGGAGTTATCCCCATAAAAAGACCACTATTATATTCTTCATTGTATGGGTTTTTAGTATTTCTGTTTGGTAAGTTTTTAGAAGAAAGTTGCTCTTTAAATAGTTTTGTATAACTATTTTTATCCAATAAAGTACCAGTTCCGTAATATCCTTTAATGAGTTCGATAAGATACTTGCTGAAATCAGTTATATCTGTTAATAAACCTCCATCGGGATATGTAATAAGAGAATATTTTGGTAAACTATCATTACTACTTGAATAAAGTATAGAGTGGTTATCCATATCTATGGTATCAAATGACCAACCCGACGCATCCATACCTAATGGTTTTAAGATATGTGCAATAGTATACTCATCATACGGAATCCCCGTTACACGCTCTATAATATAAGCAGCCAAAGTAGCTCCTATATTGCTATATTTAAAAATAGATCCAGGTTTATTTTTGAGATAGTTTCTCTTTTTGTACCATTCTCCATCTATAGAAAGTAAGTTTCTCAAAAAAATCGGTAGAGCAATAGTTTCTTCGGGATCATTAAAAATTCGATATTTTTTCATGAGTATACCTTTATCTGTCCCTTTATTATTTTTCAGAATATAAGATTTGTCATAGTATTTGGTGTCTAGTATTGTTGATGTATGCGTAGCTAAATGCCTAATTGTTATTGGTGTTTGTGGGTAGTGAGGATTGATCACATTAAAAGGTAAATGTATGTTTACAGGATCATCAAGATTAAGTTTTCCTTGTTCCTGAGCTTTCATTAAAGCAATACCGATTAATGTTTTAGAAACCGAAGCAATATTTTGTATGGTATGAGGTGTATATTCCTTTTTCTTTGACACATCTGCATACCCAAACCCTTTTTTATATAAAACAGCATCTTTATTTACAATAGCAACAGAAAAACCATTAATATACCCTTGTTTTTGTAACATTTTTAATTCGCAGGTCAAAGAGTTAATATGCTCTTCATTATCATTATCCTGTGAATATATCTGATTTAGCGCAAACAGGGCTATTATTAGAATTATCTTTATCATGTATTAGAATATTTTCTACCACAAATCAAAAAATAAAATAAGTATCAAGCGTTCCAATGGATACATTGGAACCAATTTTTATAAAAATAAAGAATGATTAAAGCCTATTTTTATATTCTGAAGGAGAAACCCCCGTTTCTTTTTTAAATATCCTGTAAAAACTGGTTTTAGAACTGAAGCCACATTCATAAGCGATTCCTAAAAGTGTATAGTTTTCGTATTTAGCAGAATTTATTTTTTCTTTTACAGCGTTTACTCGATAGGTATTAATAATATCGTAGAAAGAGACATTCATATACTGGTTTAAAAGAGCAGAAAGTTTTTTATCTGTAGTGGGGATGAGTTGAGCTAATTTTATAAGAGTAAGTTCTTCATCCAGATATGGTTTTTCATTTTTTAGTACCTGTTCTAGCTTTAATCTTAGTTCAGAAAGTTCTGCATCAGTCGAATTTGATAAGTGATGAATACGTTCTTTTTTGGTAGTTTCGGGAGTATCTTCAAGGATTAAAAAATCTGGTAACAATACTTTTGATTGATTTATACCATAGTATCCTAAGTACGAAATGAGAAGTATCATTGCTATAACCGTGATATAGCCATGATCTGTATCTGGATAATCAAAAATATGCTGATAGAGCAATATTAGTAAATCAATACTAATAACTATCCCACTACCTAATAATAAATGTTTAATCCACCCAGCATCTTTCTCGGTAAGATTAGAATAATTAGATTTCATGGCTTTTCTATAGCGGGAAAATAATTTAAAAGATAAGAAAAGGTAGAAAAGAGTATACAAATTAGAGAGCTCTGCTTCTATAACCGAATGTTCGAAATAAAAATCTAAATAATTAAATACTGGTTTTTTAATGATATCTGATATTAGTTCAGGAATTGAAATAAACACAAGATAAGTACAGAAAGGAATAAAGTGTACTATGGTGTTCCTTATCAATTTTTCCTTTTTATGAAACAAAGATTTAATGTATAAAAATAATAATGGACCTATTAACCACTGAGTAATATCGAAAGGAACAAAACTTATCCACTGTAATACATGGATGTCGTGTAAATCGGCGTAAAAAAATATAGAAACAAATAATAGAAAAACAAATAGAACAATAAGAATATACTTAGGTAATTGCTTTTCTTTTGATTTTATTAATAAAAATAGAATTAAAACAGTAATAGTAATACCAACTACTAAAATAAAATCCACAACTAAGGTCATTCATTCATTTTTTTATTAATCTTTTTACAAGAGATTGCTCTCATTTTTAATATAGACTAATATAAATAATTAATGTTACTATCATGTTATATCGAATAGTAGATATCACTTGCTGTTTGATCATCTATATTTCACCAACGTGGATAGCACTTAGCTCTTTCATTTCTTGTTCGGTATATATTCTTGATTTGATGATAAAACGAATTCCCATAGGGATTTCGAGTGAAAAACTAGATCCCCTACCTTTTACAATATCTATAGTTAATTGTGTATGTTTCCAATATTCGAATTGGTCTTCAGACATATAAAAATCACAACCATGAATATTGCCCAGCCAGATATCTGTTTCATTAATCATTAATTCTCCTTTTTGAAAACACATCGGGGAGGAGCCATCACAGCATCCTCCACTTTGATGAAACATCAACTCCCCGTGTTTTGCAGTAAGGGTATCGATTACAGCTTTTGCTGCATCGGTAATCTTAATACGTGATATCATTTTTTCATTTTTTAGAAGAAGCCCATCGCTTTTTTATCGTAAGATATGAGCATGTTTTTAGTTTGGCGGTAGTGATTAAGCATCATTTTGTGGGTTTCTCTACCAATTCCAGATTTTTTATACCCTCCAAAAGGAGCATGTGCTGGATAGGTATGATAGCAATTTACCCAAACACGACCTGCCTGTACTGCTCTCGAAACCTGATAAGCCTGATGAGTATCACGAGTCCATACTCCGGCACCTAATCCATATAATGTATCGTTAGCTATCTCAATAGCTTCTGCCTCATCTTTAAACGTAGTAACACATGCCACAGGACCAAAGATTTCTTCCTGAAATACGCGCATTTTGTTATTCCCTTTTAGAAGTGTAGGTTTTATATAGTAACCATTTTCGAGCCCTTCGATATAGGCAGATTCTCCTCCTGTTAATACTTCGCATCCTTCTTCTTTTCCAATAGAAAGATAGTTTAGTATTTTTTCATATTGATCATTAGAAGCCTGAGCTCCCATCATCGTTTCGGGGTCTAATGGATGCCCTAATTTAATAGCTTCTGTACGCTCAATAACACGTTCTATAAATTGGTCATATATACTTTCCTGAATTAAAATTCTGGAAGGGCAAGTACATACTTCTCCCTGATTGAGAGCAAACATTACTGCTCCTTCTAAAGACTTATCAAAAAACTCATCATCAGCCTCCATGATACTTTCAAAAAAGATATTTGGTGATTTCCCTCCAAGTTCCAGAGTTACCGGAATGATATTTTTTGATGCATATTGCATGATAAGCTGCCCTGTAGTAGTTTCTCCGGTAAAGGCTATTTTATTAATACGTGGACTTGATGCTAACGGTTTACCTGCTTCAACTCCAAAACCATTTACTACATTAAGAACACCAGCAGGAAGTATACCTTCGATAAGTTCCATTAAGATCATAATCCCAACAGGAGTTTGTTCTGCTGGTTTTAAAATAACACAGTTTCCTGCTGCCAGTGCTGGGGCAATTTTCCAAGTGGCCATTAATAAAGGGAAATTCCATGGGATAATTTGCCCAACAACTCCCAGAGGTTCTGGTACATTTATAGATACCGTATTGGCGTCGAGTTCACTAACCGAGCCTTCTTCTGCACGAATTACTCCTGCAAAATATCTAAAATGATCAATCGCTAATGGAAGATCTGCAGCAAGAGTTTCGCGTAATGCTTTTCCATTATCCCAGGTTTCTGCCCGGGCTAATACTTCTAGATTTTCTTCTAATACCGTTGCAATTTTTAATAAACAGTTACTACGATATGTGGCAGAAGAATTGTTCCACTCTGGTGCAGCAGCCCATGCAGCGTCAATTGCAAGTTCTATATCTTCACTGGTAGAACGAGCCACTTTGGTAAAGCTAACTCCGTCAACCGGAGAGATGTTTTCAAAATATAGGCCTTTTACTGGTGAGGTCCATTTTCCTCCAATATAATTATCATATTGGTCCTTAAAGTTTGGTCTTTCCATTTTACTTTTAGGGGATGCTTGTGAGATACTCATAATTTTAGATTTAAAGGTTTTTAAGTAATAAAATGTGTGTGTATTGTCTACATGTGTAATGTGTTGACAAGAAGAGATCTATCCTTAAATATACGGCATTTTGATCATATTACTTTAGCAAACACTGTTAATATTATTGTAGATTTTTAAGGAGTATAACACCCATATATTTATGGGGTGTTTACCTTATGTTTTATAGTTGTAAAACTCTGTTTTACAACTGATTGTGTTAGTATTTTTATGTGATTAATAATTAAAACACAAAAAAAGATGAAAAGTAATCAAAGAGTGGGAAGAGGGGCAGTAAGATTATCAATCCCAGCAAAAGTTGCGTATGATGCAAAAGCCTTTCAAAATAGTATTCATGAGCTGTTAGATGAATTGGGATGTCCAAAATGTTTCTCTGGGGTAGATTGTTATTTTCAGACGATTAGAGATTACGTTTTAGACCCGAGAGAAAATGTAGTTTCACGATCACTGGCTTTTAGAGATCCTTCTCCACAACCTAGTAAATTAATAGCAACAAAAACTCTAAATGTTGGGGTGTCCCCGGCAGTATCTTATGATATTGGTAAGATTGATGAAGCTATAAAAAGTATTTTTGAAGAAATAGGATGCCTGGCATGTTGTTCTGGGAATGATATATTCTTTCAAAACCAGTTTGATTTTAATTTTTAAAACAAATCATGGGTGTAATTGAAAAAACGCTAGAATTAGAATGCCTACCACAATTAGGGGTAGGCATTATTTACTCGCCTACAGTGGCCAATATTAATTTCCCTAATGGGCTAATTGATACGTTTGAAATAGAACCTCAAACATTGTGCATCAGAGATGAAAATGACAACTTGAAGGTACCAACAGAAGTTTTTGAAGAAATACATAAACTACCATATCATAAATTAGTACATAGCATAGGAGCGCCTGTAGGAGGAAGCTTACTGCCCAAAAATGATCAGTTAGCATTAATTAAATATGCTACAACTCTTTTTGAGAGCCCCTGGGTAACAGAACATCTTAGTTTTAACGCCACTACCGAATTTAATACTGGTTTTTTTCTTCCGCCTTGCCAAACAAAAAAAGGGTTGGAATTAGCCATACGAAACATAAAGTATCTTCAAGATAAAATAGGAAAACCAATAGCTATTGAAACCGGGGTAAATTATCTAAAACCCAATAGTCATGAAATGAATGATGGAAGTTTTGTTGCAGAATTATGTAGAGAAACGGGATGTGGAATATTATTAGATATTCACAATATTTTTGCTAATCAATTAAATGGTCGTCAAAGTATTACAAACTTCTTAAAAGAAATACCACTAGAGCATGTAGTAGAAATGCATATTGCAGGAGGAACCGAATTAAATAATTTATGGATGGATTCTCATTCTGGACCTATAGATAAAAGGTTACTTGCTATAACAAAAGAAATTTTACCAGATCTTACTAATTTAAAGGCTGTTACTTATGAAATATTTGATTCTTATATTCCTGTAGTTGGTGATGCTCTTATTATTTCTGAAATGGAAAAAGTAAGAGAACTTTGGGAAAACAGAAAAGAGCAATATCATATTTCTGAAGAAGAAAAATTGCCTAAGACGGTATGTAATATTCAAAAACTTAATCAGGAATTTGATCCTATCGCATGGGAAAACATGCTAGGTAATCATGTTATTGGCCGAGTAGATGAACATAATGTGCTAGAGAATGAAGAAAGAATTAAAATTTATCAAAAGTTAATAAAAGAATTTAGAGCTTCTATGGTAGCTCGAATTTTTAAACTTACAACACGATATATGATGTTGGTGTTAGGGATGGAAGTATTTGCTGCCATTCTTAATGATTTTTGGAAACATTACCCTCCCGAACAACTAAGTCATAAAGAAGCTAAGAATTTTGCTGCTTATCTAATGCATAAAGACTATAAACTTCCTTGGTTAGATCGATTACTTAACTATGAAGTTGCTGTACTTGATACTCTAATGGATGAAACTCTTAGGGTAGTTACATTCGATGCCGACCCTACACCTATGTTTAATGCTCTTTCTCAAGGAAAATTACCAGAAAAAATAGGAGATTTGGGAGATTATGAAGTCGAAATTACTCCCGAAACCTCTACAACAAACTGGATGGTGATATAGTAAAAAAAGAGGCTATATAGTGTATTTGTAGTAATTATTTTGTGTCGTTTTTTTATATTGTTTTCTACAAGAAAGGATTAATAGGAGCCTTCTCTAAAAACAAAGAAAATAACGTTTCTACTTAATTCTCACGAATTTAGTACCTTTAGGTTTGATATTTATTACACGATATCATTAAAACCTAAATATTAACTCAATTTAAATTACTCTTAAAACCAATGAAAAAAAACATCATGTTAATGCTGTTGGTGTATTGCACCATAAGCATTTCTCTTTTTGCGCAAAAAAGTAATAAAGAGCTCGCCAACGAATATCTGAACCTAAAAGGTGAAGTGATTTTTAGCTTCACAATCAATAACAAAGCAGAATTAAGTACTATTACCAAAGAATTAGCTATTGTTCATTTTGATGAAAATACCAATAGTGTTAAAGTAATGGCTAATAAAAGCCAATTTTCTTCTTTCCTACAAAAGAATGTTCCTTTTACCCTAACTTCAGAAGATAATATCATTGGGTATAGAACTATGACTTCTGATCTGGCGATAAAAGCCGCTACATTTCCACTTACTGCATACCCAACATATGCTGATTATGTAACAATGATGAATGATTTTGCCACTAATAATCCATCTTTATGTAAAGTAGAAAATATCGGAGCTACAGGAGAAGGAGATAAATCGATATTATTTGTGAAATTATCAGATAATGTAAACCAAAACGAGCAAGAACCTCGAGTAATGTATACTTCTTCTATGCATGGTGATGAGATCGCAGGATACCCTATGATGCTTAATCTTATTGATTATTTACTAGGAGCTTATAAGAATACAAGTCATCCAAAACACGCTGAGATCAAAACCCTTTTGGATAATAATGAGGTATGGATTAATCCACTGGCAAATCCTGATGGTACATATCGCAATAGTGCAAATAACACATCTGTTGCTAATGCTACCCGAGGAAATGCTAATAATGTAGATTTAAATAGAAATTACCCCGATCCAGATGATGGGGCACATCCAGATGGTAACAGTTATCAGACAGAAACTGTTGCTTTTATGAATTTTGCTGATACCAAACATTTTGTATTGTCTGCTAATTTTCATGGCGGAATAGAATTAATCAACTACCCATGGGATACATACGCAGGAGCACATCCCGATGAGGATTACTTCATTTATGTATCTAAAGAATACAGAGATCACTGTCAGGCGAATAGTCCTTCAGGATATTTTACCGGACAAAATAATGGTATTACAAACGGGTATGCATGGTATGAGGTACAAGGAGGTAGACAGGATTACCAAATATATAATCAGAAAGGAAGGGAAGTTACTGTTGAACTGTCAAACAATAAAACTCCCCCTGCTAATCAATTGGTAAATTATTGGAACTATAATAGAGAAGCACTTCTGGCATTTTTGAAACAAATAAATTATGGTATTCGCGGAGTAGTAACCGATGCATCAACCAGCCAGCCAATACAAGCCAAAGTAACTGTTGTAGGTCGTGAGAGTTATGACTCCTGGACACCCACAGAATTACCAGAAGGAGATTATTACAGACCTATAAAAGCAGGAACTTATGATATTTTATACGAAGCAGAATGTTATGAATCACTTACTTTAACCGGGGTAACAGTAGCAGACTATGCTGCAGTGGTTAAAAATGTTCAATTAACACCTATTGGTGGAGTAGCCCCAACAGGATTAGCAGCATCAAATATACAACCTACAACAGCAACATTGAACTGGAATGCTAATTCTGGAGCTACATATGATGTAAGATATCGTGCTACTGGAAGTTCGAATTGGACTACTTTGTCTTCCAATACAAATACAATTAACATAACCGGGTTAACTGCTACAACTCAATATGAAGCTCAGGTAAGAAGTAATTGCGCAGGAGGAGCAAGTTCTCCTTATAGTACTTTAATAAACTTTACAACTACAGATACTCAAGCTTGCACAGGGGTAAATAGTTTCCCATATACAGAAAGTTTTGAAACTGGTTTGGGCCTTTGGACTAATGCAACCGGAGATGATATTAATTGGACACGAGATTCTGGAGGAACTTCCTCATCGTCAACAGGACCGTCATCGGCTCAAGATGGTACTTTCTATTTATATACCGAGGCATCTACAAATGTTACACCACCAGGAAGCCCAAATAAAACAGCACTTCTTAATAGCCCTTGTATTGATTTGGCAACTCTTTCTGGTATTTCTTTAGAATTTGGATATCATATGTATGGATCTAATATGGGAAGTATGGAAGTCTTAGTGAGTACAGATGATGGAGCTAATTACACATCATTATGGACAAAGAGCGGGGATCTGGGTAATACTTGGAACCAAGCAACAATAGATCTTACTGCATACGCCGGATCGGTCATAAAACTACAGTTTAAAGGTACTACAGGAACAAGTTTTAGAAGTGATATGGCAATAGATAATATTAGTATAAAATCTTCTGCTCCCGATACAGAAGCTCCTTCTGTACCAACTGGACTCACAACATCGTCGGTTACTTCGACTACTATTGGGTTATCCTGGAATGCTTCGACAGATAATATAGGAGTATCGGGATATGAAGTATATCAGGGAGCTACTTTGGTTACAACGGCGACAAGCACCAGTTATACTGTTACTGGATTGACACCTAATACTAGCTATACTTTTTCTGTAAAGGCTAAAGATGCGGCAGGAAATATTTCTTCATCTAGTAATACAGCTAGTGCAACTACATCTGATACTTCAATTACATATTGTGATTCTAAAGGAAACAATGTAAGTTATGAATATATCGATTATGTGGGGCTAGGTGGTATTACAAATACGACAGCTGCAAATGCAGGGTATGGAGATTTTACCAATTTAATTGCAAATATCGGAACAGGAACAAATACAATTGTAGTAAGTGCCGGTTTTGCAAATACGGCATATAGAGAATATTGGAGTATATGGATTGATTATAATCAAAATGGGACTTTTGATGCTGCTGAGCAGATTGTATCAAATTTATCCAATAGTAGTGCTAATCAATCTTTTAATTTTGATGTTCCTACTACAGCTGTGGCAGGTAATACAAGAATGCGGGTATCTATGAAATACAGTACAGCATCTGGACCATGTGATACCTTTACCTATGGAGAAGTAGAAGATTATACCGTAAATATTAGCACTACTTTACTTTCTAAAGGAGATGAACCTTTTTTGGTAAATGATTTGGTATTGTATCCAAATCCGATAAAAGATGGAGTGTTATTTGTAAAAAATATAAATCAAAAAAATGTATCCTTTAGAATCGTCAATTATATGGGGCAAACAGTAATGCAAGATCAATTATCGCAAGATAAAATCAATGTAGCACGTTTATCTGACGGAATGTACTTTTTAGAGGTGAATATGGGTAACAAAACGATTACCAAAAAGTTTATCATAACTAAGTAATTTTTATCTAGATAATAAAAGCTTCCGGAAAATTTATTTCCGGAAGCTTTTTTGATTCAACCTGTTTGGTTTTTTGATTGAAGTATTGATTGTATTTATATTCTTTTCAATTCAATATTTCTAATACTATAGCTAATGGTTAGCAATATCGCTACCAGAATAGCAATGCCAGCGAGATAGCTATATTGGCGATGTAAGCCACCAAAATAGTCTGTAAATGGTACTGCATTAATATTGGCATAGGTGATCATAAAGAATAAGATTTCAAATAATTTCTTTCCTTTGGTCAAAATCCCAGTTAGAACAGCAAGCGAAACAATAAAAACCCCACCTAGTATAATAGAAGTAACATACATAAAATCAAGCTGTATCATATACCTTAATAATAATGGTAAAGCAAGTAAAAGAGCCAATAGTATCCCAGATAGTATTTGAGACAACAAGAGTCTTTTAAGCGGTTGATATGAAGCAAAAGTAAAGAAGTGTGTACTAAACATTCGCTCTTTGGTTACTAATGAAGACCATCTGCTTACTTGTAAGAACCATAGTATGGGCAATATCATTTGATGGGCAATAGATAGAGGAGCAAAACATAACGCCAACATACCTGCAATATTTAATATCCATAACCATTTATGCCCACTTCGTATGAGTAATACAAACTCAGTTTTTATAAGAGGCAATATTTTAAATGAGAGAGAAACTTTTGGAAGATTGGAAATATCAATATCATTATCAATTTTGGTTTGTAAGAGTGTTTTTTTATTTTTTAATTGAAAACGTTCTTTAACTTTAAATCTATGAAAAAACAGAGAGGCAAGGCCAAGTAAAAGAATTCCGAAAATGATCCATCCCATACGACTTAAAATATAACCTATGGGAAAATCTACTCCATCAAAAAGAAAATGATTAGCTTCAGATACATTTCCTAATACGAATCCAATGTTTAATCCACCTAAATCTTCATGAGTTGTAGTATTTCTTACTGTTTCTTCCATTTGAGATGTGATTATCTTAGTGCCAAATGCATCCAAATAAAAATTCTTTGAAGTATCACCAGGCTTATGCAAAGCCATTATTGAAAAAAGAAAGAAAAAAAGAATATTCTGAAGTATAGATTTTTGAATCAAAAAAACTTCAAATAGTACGGCCAGTACCGAAATGAAAAACAACGATGGAATGACAATGATACTGTATGGAGTGATGAATTGAAGTATTTCAAAAGAAAACCCATCATTGTATAAAAAGAATAGTACAATGCTCATTATAAATATAATAAATGCTATAGTACATAAGACTAAAAAGTTACTAATTGTTTTAGATAGTAGGTATCCAAAATTTGAAACCCTTGTAGTAGCTATGATCTGACCTACTTTACTATTGATATCATTTTTAATTGTACCGTTAACCAGGTAAAAACCAACTAAAGAAAGAAAAATACTAGTCATAAGAGCTGTTACATAACCTATCCAGGAGGAGTTATAAAAACCTAGGTAATCTCCGATTCGAATAGTGGAGTAACTCGCACCCGGAGCTGGGATAAATGAATACGCTACAGCAAGACTAATGCATAGTGTAATTAAAAAAGCATAGCTACGAGTACGTTGTAAATAATCTGATTTTATTATCGTTATAAAATTTTTCATAAGTCGATTATGTTATTTTTTAGTAGTATACAGATAAGCATCCTCTAAGGTTGCTTCACATGGTGTTGCTGATTCTATTAAGGTGTCAGAGATGTATCGTACGATAACGGCCTCTTTTTTACGAATAGTATTTAATATACTATGATGATTTTTGAAGTCGGATACTTCCTCTTTGTTCATTGTTATTTCAAATACTTTGTTTTTTACTGTATCGATAATAGTTTTTTGATTTCCCTGGCATAATAGCTGGCCTTCTTTCATTATAGCTACCTGATCCGCTATGGTATCAATATCAGAAACAATATGTGAAGACAAAATAACAATACAATCATTGGCTAATTCTGAAATTAGATTGCGAAAACGTACACGTTCTTCCGGATCCAAACCAACAGTTGGTTCATCAAATAATAATATTTTTGGATGATTAAGTAATGCCTGGGCAATTCCGATACGTTGTTTCATTCCGCCAGAATAATTACCTATAGGTTTTTGGGCTACTTCGGTTAAGTTTAATCCTTCTAGAAGAAATGCGATTCTTTGTTTTAATTGTGTTCCTCCGATACCTTTTAGTGCGGCCATATATTCTAAGAATTCATAAGCATTCAAGTTGGGATATACACCAAAATCTTGAGGTAGATACCCTAGTTGTTTTCGCATATAATTTGGATCTTTTACAACATTGTTCTTGTTGAGTAAAATACTTCCATTTGATGGCTTACTAATCGTAGCGATCATTTTTAATAGTGTAGATTTTCCTGCACCATTAGGACCAAGTAATCCCAAAATACCATTCTCGATATTTAAGGTATATTCTTTTAGACCATATTTATTGCTGTTGTATTTTTTGGATACGTTTTGTATATCTAGTTTCATTTTATTATCGTTTTAGTGGTTTTGATATATTTTTTATGATTCACCTTTTTAGATTGCAACAAAAGTTTTTATCATGCTAATAATAAATAGTACAATAAGAAGGCATAAGTTTACAATTGATTCCATGTTGATTGATTTTTGAATTAACACTTCAAAAGTGAGGGTAAGTCAATAGATTAAAAAGAAAGAATGATCAATGTACAGGATTTAATGATCAATAGTACAAAAGGTGAGTTTGTTCCCTTCATCAGCATATTGAAGATGTTTACAATCAAAAGAACTCCTTTGATCATTAATATCTGTGTTTTAGAAGCATTTTCTAGTATTTTTGAGGACATTTAAAGAAAAAATATGTCCAAATTAGATCGATGGATAGATAATCGTTTTGTACAGAATCTTGTAGTATGGCTTTTTACTACATTAATTCTCACGATGTCTATTCAGTCAGAAAACAGACTTCTTACTGCTGTATGGGCAACACTATATCTTATTGTCCCTGTGTATATAAACAACCTGAAAATACTACCACTATTTAACAGGAAAAATAAACTTTTGGGAATTGGACTTTTTTGTCTAAATGCTTTTTTGTTTAGTAGTATTGCTGTCTTTTTTATGAGTAAACAGTTTCAGAAATTCGAATGGTCGATGTTGTACAATCTTTTTTCTGTAATGATTTTGGCCTTATTATTTAGCTCTGCGATAAAGATTGCAAAAGATAGTTTTACTCGTAGGCAAGAAATAAAGGATGCCGAACTAAAATTGTTAAAAGCACAATTAAATCCACACTTTCTGTTTAATACATTAAACAATTTATACGGTTTATCTGTTGTGAATTCTGATAAATTACCAGATTTAATGTTAAAGCTTTCAGATTTACTACGATATAGCTTATATGATACTAAAGAACAATTAGTGCCTTTGCAAAAGGAAATTCAATATTTACAAAATTATGTGTCTTTAGAACGTATACGCTTAGAAGATAAAACAGAGATAGTGTTAAGTACTTCTGGTGAAATGAGTACTTTAAATATCGCTCCAATGCTTCTGATTGTGTTTGTAGAAAATGCTTTTAAACATTTGGGAGTATCTAAAAAAGGAGAGAGTAGAGTAGTAATTACTACTCAGATAATCGAAGACGAATTATGGTTTAGTTGTGTAAATACAGCTGATTATAAAAGTCATAATGAATCTGATCTTGAAAAAGGGAAAAGTGGTATTGGTTTGCAAAATGCAAAAAAACGATTGACGCTGATATATCCAGACAGACATACCTTGAATATTAATAAAAAAGAAGAAGAGTTCGAAGTTCAATTAACCTTAAAACTATAAATGGAGATTTTAAAATGCATTATTGCCGATGATGAGCCTATTGCTCGTCAGATATTAGAAAATTATATTGAGCAAATCCCTAATTTAGAAGTATTAGCATCTTGCAAAGATGCTTTTGAGGTTATGAAAATTCTTCAAAATCAATCTGCCGATATTCTTTTTTTAGATATTAATATGCCAAAATTATCAGGTTTAAGTTTGTTAAAAACAATGCAGAAACGACCAGATGTGATTATTACAACTGCGTATCCAGAGTACGCTATTGAAGGATTTGAATTGTCGGTAACTGATTATTTATTAAAACCTTTTTCATTAGAACGTTTTATCCAGGCGGTTACAAAAATTCAGAAAAAAAATATAACAGATACTGTAGGAATACACCTTTCAGAAAAAGAAGAGATAACAACTTCGGTTTTTGTAAAAAGCGATAAGAAATTAATTAAGGTACTTTTTAAAGATATTCAATACATAGAAGCTTATGGTAACTATATTAAAGTTTTTACCGACACTATGATTTTAACACCCAATACGTTATCAGATTTTTTTGATAAACTTCCTAAAGAAGACTTTATAAGAATTCATAAATCGTATGTTATTAATTTTAATGAATTAAAACTAATAGAAGGGAACCAGTTAATACTTAATAATGCTACTACTTTACCTATTGGTAAATCCTATCGAAAATTGGTTTTAGACAAAATAGATGGGATGTAGAATAATTATTTAATACTAAACTTTATTTTATGCGTTTTAGGCAAACGGTGAGATATAGTATCGGTAATTTCACTGTCGAATAACCTGTCTAAATTGTTTCCTGCTAAATCTTCAATATGATTGTCGAATAAAATATTATAACTTCCTTTTTCCCAAGGATATAATGGTGTAAAAGACAAGGTTGATTCATGATTAATAAGTTGCCAATTTCCATCAATTTTTCCCCCTTTTGCATTTACAACGATAATACTGTTTTGCGTACTACCATAATCTAAAGACTCATGACATGAAATTAATACATGTGATTTAGAATTTACTTTTGGGGACTGTATTTTCCATGAGTTAACATCGGGTTTTACACGATCGTCATTAGTAATTTGAAATGAGTGTGTAAAATTGTCCTGCATAGATATTCCATTTTTGTCCTTCAACTTTTTTAAAACTACGAGTTTATATGCGTTTTCATTTTTAAAAACCGGACCTAATTGCCTATTGGGGATTAAATCTCGTTTTTGACGCCCAGGTTCTATCCAAATGGTTAGTAGTTTTCCCTGATCACTAATGAGCGCATTCTCTAACGATAAAGCAGCTCTGGGTAATGTATCTCCTGTAGTATTTATGAATCGAATATGATCATAAATATGAGTTTCGTTGATAGGATGAGAGAATTGAATATACCATTTTAAAAGGTTGGAAGGAAGAGTTTTTGCTGAAGGGTAAATCGACGTTACAGAAAGATATTTGTATTCTTCAGGAATATCAAGTGTGAAATATTCTACCGTATCACCATATACTAATGTATATTTTTGATTCCATCCAAAGGGTATTAACGGAGTAAAATGTAGCAATGTTTTTTCCTCGATGAGTTTACCCAACACCGGATTTACATTAGAAAGCTCGTCTTTAGGAACCTCACCTCTATAGATATGTAAATTTCCCGATGTTTTTACATCTTTTTTTACAGTAATATATTCTTTATTAAAAGTAAATTCTGGAGATGTTTGAGAATAGATCTCCAGAACAGTAAAGAATATTATTAAAACGAAAAGTATCGAGTTTTTCACTTTACTAACAGATAATATAAACCATAGCAGTGCTATTATTTCTCGAGCCACCAGCTATTTCCTTTTTTTAGAGTAAGGTTTCCACTAGATTCTCTTTGAACGATAAGAAAACCAGTGCCTCCAAATTTGTCTAACTGTTGTACATTAACATAAGGCAGGTTTACATAACTTACTCCTTCTGCAGCTCCTTTTTTAACGACGGGAGTAGTAAGAGAACCATTGTAGGACTCAAGGTCAGTAAATTCCATTTTCATAAGAGGTCTGTTATTATTGGCTATAAGTAAGTATCGTTGTCCACCATTTTTGATTTCTACCATATCTACAGGACTGTTACCACTTCCTAATTCTGCAATGGTTCTACCTTTATTATGTTCTCCGGGTTTAATGTTATTCATAGGAAAAATAACAAGAGGAGTACAGGTATAGCCAGCGATGATATGGGAGCTACCTTTTATTTTGGTGGGGATAAATGCTTTTATAGGAGCATGAGTTTCATATTGACCGTGCGCAGCATGATAAATCTCTAATGAACCATAATCTTGTTTATCTGTAAAAGGAAAATCAACCGATCTAAAAGTAGAAGCAAATTCTTTATTACTTAAACCAGAAAGCAATACTTTACCAGAAGTATATTTGATATCTGCAACTGCCCACTTACGAAGTTTTCGACCTCGTTTATCCTTCGCTTCTTTATTTACAGGATCGATTAATGAAGTTTTGCTATGAGATATATTATCTAGAGAAACTTTTTTTAATGTATTATGCTCTACACGAAACAATACCACATTACCCGAACTATGATGAACAGAGAGGTAAATATTATCATTTTCTGGATTAACTGCCATATCTGTGATTTGTATTTGATCGATAGCAGAGCCCAACATATCGGCAATTAATTTATCAAGAAAATCAATCTTCACTGCGCTATTATCAACTTTTGGATGAGTACTTAGGTCTATTGCAACAATTTGTGCAGATTTACTATCACCAATAAACAAAATACCTTCTGGTCCAAAGGTCATCGAATTGATAGAAGAAATACCGGGATCACCGGTTTTAAAATCAACTTTTAAAGAAGAATTAGCAAAGATAGGATTTTCTAAAAAAGAAAGGATCAATAAAAGAACGAACGTTATTAATGTTTTCATAATGATTGATTTATAGAATGATCAAAGTTCCTAAATGTAGGAAAAAAGTACTATGCCTACAGTTAAAGAAATGCCAATATGAATTGTAATTTTTTAAACTACTTTAATGGCATTATTTTTGTTTTTATACAATTTAGGAACTTTGATCTTTTAGAAAGAAAGATTCTTTTTTTAGAGTGGTACAATATGATTGCATTAAGAAGTAAGGAGTTTTTGGGAAAAACAACAGAACAATTTTCTTTTGGAAATTATGATATTTCTATGGTAAAATACCATAAACCGGTTTCAGAAGATTGGCATTCTCATGAAAAATATCACCTTTCTTTGGTTTTGCAAGGCGGTAACTTAGAATCTCGAAAGGGAAAGGATATTCAAATTTTTCCAGGAAGCATTGTGTTGTATGATAAGCTAGAGGTGCATCGTAATAGGCATACTGCATTTCCTTCTGAGAATTTAAATATAGAAATCGATGATTCTTTTTTTATGAAAAATGAACTGTCAACTTCGGATTTTAGGACTTCGATTCTTAAAGATACTGTAGTTCAGTTTCAACTACTAAAAATATATAAGGAATTAAAGATCGATGATGCATCTTCTTCAGATTCGATTCATTCGTCATTACTTACATTATTTTCTGGATATAATAAAATGACCGATTATAAACCTATATGGGTCGATACTATTCGAGAATTGTTATGCGATAGATGGGATGAATTTATTACCCTAAAAGAGTTATCAGAAAAAGTACAGATACATCCGGTTACAATTTCCAGATACTTTTCAAAATATTTTAATTGTACGTTGGGAGAGTATATGCGTAGGATTAAAATAGAAAAGGCAATTTTGTTTTTAAAACATACAAACAAATCGCTTACCGAAATTACATTCCTCTGTGGTTTTTCTGACCAAAGTCACTTTTCTAAAACTTTTAAACTTTGTACAGGGTTCAAACCCAATGAATTTAGGCGAATATAGAGAAATGTGCTCTTGAGGTTAATTTCATTCTATTTTTCATGGATTTTTCTTTATTAATTTACACTAGGTAAAAATCACTTGCCAATAATTAATAATTCAACTTTCATGAAACAAACAGTATTACAGAAAAGTAAAATAGTAATCGCATTTCTTTTCATTACAACATCTTTTTTTGCTCAATCTAATAATGAAATCATCAAAGAAGCGCAAAAATTATTAGAAAAAAACTATATCTTCTTAGATAAAGCAAAAGAAATCAATGCTCATTTGGATGCATTGATGGAAAAAGGTTTTTTTGATAATCAATCTCCCAAAGATTTTGCCAAAACACTTACCCAGGAATTACGAAAAATCACAAAAGACAAGCATCTACGGTTTTTATCTCCCAGACCACCAGAACAATCAAAAAAAGATACAAAAGCTTCTTTCATACAGAACCTATCTAGATATAGACCTCCTATGCTAAGGGGATTTAAACTTATGAAATCTAATATTGGATATATCGACCTTGCTTTTTTTGGTGGTTCTGAGGAACATTTGGCAAAAATAGATCAGGTAATGAATGATATGCTTGTTGCAGATGCTATAATTATAGATATGAGAAGAAATGGTGGCGGAAGCCCAACTACGGTAAATTATTTATCGAGTTACTTCTTTAATGAGAAGTTATTGTTAAATACTATTTATTCTCGTGCCAATGATCATACCGAAGAATTATGGGTGGCAGATGTGAAAGGGATAAAAAGGCCTAAAGTACCTGTTTATATACTTACCAGTGATTATACATTTTCTGGTGCCGAAGATTTTTCATACACTATGCAAAGTAGAGGTAGAGCCACTGTAATAGGAGAAGTTACGGGAGGGGGAGCACATCCAACCAGAGGTTTCTCTCTACCAAATGGGTTTAGGATTGCAATCCCTTTTGCAAGAACAATAAATCCGGTTACTAAGACCAATTGGGAAGGTGTTGGGGTGCAACCTGATATAAAAATATCTGCAAGTAAAGCTTTAGAAAAAGCAAAAAAACTAGCATCAGCACAAGCTGTAACATATAGAGATTCATTTTTTGAACCCTTAGAAAAAACTCTTACAGTTATAGAGAAAAATAAGACAACAAGCCAAGAGTCTAAAAATGACATTTACAAACAACTTGTTTTATTAACCCATACTGGTATGATAAATGAAAGTGAAATTAATGCAATGGGGTATTATTATTTACAAAACAATAATCCACAAACAGCTTTAATTATTTTTGAATCTAATACTCAGTTATTTCCAGATTCTGCAAATGCATGGGATAGTCTCGCTGAAAGTTATTTGGGGCTAGAAAACAAAGAAAAAGCAATTGAATATTATGAGAAAGCAATTGAAATGGATCCAAAAGGAGGAGTAGGAGAAAATGCAAGAGGAATGCTAAAAAGAATTAAGTCGCAATAGGTATATGAAATAATATATGTGATTTTATAGTGTACTACTAAAATCACTAACAAAATGCCAAATAAGCTCTACTATTTTTAGAGCTTATTTGGCATTTTTTATATCCAAACCAGACGTTGCATCCAGCACTTAATTAAATTTTAAGTATGGGTTTACCAATATAGAAGAGAAGAAAAAATGAAATTATTTCTCTTTATAGTCAATAATATCTCTTATTTCTACTCCCATATAATCGGCAATTTTCTTTAGCCGCTCAAAATCTTTTACCAGATCTTTTCGCTTAACCACATAATCTCCTGCCTGTGGACTAACTCCTAAAGCTTTAGATATACCGTATACCGTTTTAGCTCCTTTACTTTTTTTAAGGAGCCTTTTTAATTTCTTATTAATCATAAAAGCAAATATACATATAACATTTGATTAATCAAATAAGTTTTTATTAAAGAAATATTTGATTATTAAAAAAATGTTTGTATATTCGTAGCATACAAATTCAAATCATCGAACTATGAAACTTTTATTTGCAACAGTACTATTTTGCGTATCTATAGGAAATGCAGCTCCTTCTAAAACAGGGCCTGATACTGATAAAAAAGAGAAAACAGAACGTAAGAAAGAAGTCGAAAAGAAAACATCGCTGAACAAAAATGTTCACTCTCTGAAAAAATGGAAAATGACGATTGAATATGTTAATGGTAATACGATATCGAAGACGATTGTTGTAAGTGAAAATTCACATCTAAGTGCATTACAAACTGCTTTTGAAGAAGCAGATAAGCACTTAAAGAATATAAAAAATGTAAAAGAATACAGTATCTCTCCTGTAACGAGTTCTTATGTGCTCTTAGCAGGTGATTAAGAATTAATCAGTAACCCCTGAACTTACCTATTTTGATAAAAAAAGAAGCCACATTGCGTGGCTTCTTTTTTTATGAACTTTACAATATGCCTGTATAAGCAACACAGAATAAGATTTTTTTATACAGAAGTGATTTAATGTGTAACTATTTTTGAACATATTCGTCATATTTTAAACGACCAAAATGTCATCAAAACTTCAACACATCATAAAGTATACCTGGATTGGTCTTGTTGCCTTATGTTTGTTGATATATTTTATTTATCCAGCCCTGTTTACAAAAGAAAAAATTGCTTCTTTTGTAGGGCAGTTTCATAAATACGCTTGGATGGCTTATTTTTTAATACATGTGATAAGAGGTTTCATTTTGTTACCCAGTACACCTTTAATTTTTGCGGGTGTGTTATTATTTCCCAATGATTTAGTTTGGGTACTCATTATTTCTTTAATAGGAATTCTTGCATCATCATTATTAATCTACTTTTTTTCGAATACATTAGGCTTTTCTAAAGTATTTGAAAGAAATAATACCAAGTTTAATGTTATAGAGAATAAGTTATTGGGTAAAAATGGTTATTTATATATTATCCTTTGGTCTTTTATACCGGTAGTACCTACAGATTTAATTTGTTATCTATCTGGTGCAATTAAAATTAAAATCCCTGTATTTATTGCTTCTATTTTATTAGGAGAATTAGTTTTATGTTCAATTTATATCTTTGGAAGCACATTCATCATCAATTAGAAATCAATCATAATCAAAAAATCATGTCAAACTTTTTCACAATTACTGCTTTAAAAAACCTAAAACAAACAGGAAGCTTATTTCGAAGTTCTAGAACATTAGCAAATAAACTTGTTGAACCTTTGGATAATAATAAAGATTTGGTAGTAATTGAGTTAGGTGCTGGTGATGGAATTATTACGAAGCAAATTTTAAGCAAAATAGGGGTGAATTCTTATTTACATTCCTTTGAAATAAACCTTTCATTTGTACCTATATTAGAGAATATAAATGATGAACGTTTAACAATACATAATACATGTGTATCTAATTTGGCCACTATTTTTTCTGAAAATAAAGTAGATTTTGTAGTGTCTTGTTTGCCTTTAGCTAATATTGAACGCACATTTAAAAAACAATTGATCGAAGATGTAAAATTTATACTTAAAGATAGCGGAAGCCTAATTCAGTATCAATATTCTAAAAAAGATTTAGAGTTCTTAAAAAATAATTTTACAGACACAAGCACAACACTTTGTATTAAAAATATTCCACCAGCTTTTATTTATAATTGCAAAAACTAAATACCATTAGTTTTTTAGTGTAATACATATTATACTCTAATCATATTTCAAAAAAACAATACATTTCTATCCATTAGAACTATAGAGTTTATAAATTCTACTCTTATATGTTTGACCTACAGGTATTTTATGCGTATTGATTAAGATTCTATTTCCTTCGATAGTTTTTATTTTATCTATAGCAACAATAAAAGATTTATGAACTCGTATAAAATTGTCTTTTAACAAAAGTTCTTCTAAAGATGATATTTTTTCATGACTCACAATCATATCATCATCATTAAGGTAGAGTTTGGTATAATTTCCATATGCTTCAATAAACAAAATTGTTTCTGTAGCTATTTGGTGGTATTTTTTATCGCCCTTAATAAAGAAACGGCTTTGTTTTGCAATAGAGGATGGCGGCGTAGTGGTTGTGTTATTTTTTACAACAGTATTAATCGTTTTATTAATAGCTTTTACAAACCGTTCAAAAGAAAAAGGTTTTAATAAATAATCTGTGATATCAAGTTCATACCCTTCGATAGCAAACTCTTTATATGCTGTTGTAACAATAATTTTTGGGGGATTAGATAGTGTTTTTAAGAATTCAAAACCCGATAATTTTGGCATATTAACATCCAAAAACATAAGATCTACTTGTTTTTTATTAAGCATTTGCATAGCCTCGAAAGCATCATAACAATTACCTGCTTTTTCTAAATGCGGTAGATTATTGCAATACCCCTCGATAATACGATGTGCAATAGGTTCGTCGTCTATAATAATATATCGTATCATTGTATGTCTATCTCTAGGGTTGTTTTGTAAATAGTTTTATCTTTTTTGATAAGTAGTTTATGTTTTTTTGGATAAATAAGTTTTAATCTGTCTTTTAAATTATCCAATCCAATCCCATGTTGACCGGTTTCTTTTGGTTCTTCATAATTATTCTCGATACAAAATTTAATGGTATCGTTTTCTGTTGTTAAATTAATATGAATATAAGCATCTTTTGTTAATCGTTCTACGCCATGCTTAAACGCATTTTCTAGCAAAATGATAAATAACAAAGGTGCAACCTTATCATCTTCATCATAAGTATAATCAAATGTTATAACCACTTTTTTTTGATACCGTATTTTATGTAATTCTATATAGTTCTCTAAATATTTGATTTCATCTTTTAATAATACAGTATCTTGCTTACCTTCATAAATAGTATATCGCATCATATCAGATAGTTTTAGAACTACTTCTGGAGCACTATCTGATTTTTCGACTGTTAAGCCGTATAAATTATTTAATGTATTAAAAAAGAAATGTGGATTTACCTGGCTTTTTAATAAAGCCAACTCGGCTTTTCCTTTTTCTGCTTTCAATGTCTTTAGCCATTTCCATTGCTCAAATAACCAAAGCATAATTAGAATAGGTATAGGTAATGTAAGAATAATGAATGCAATATCTTTTTCATCATTTAGATAAGTGTCTAAGTTTTTAGAAAACAAGCGAACATAAAAGAAATAGGATATTGCGATGGTATAGATTACTAGAATGAACAGCTTATACTTTTTAAAAAATGAAGAAAATAATACATAAAAAACACCTAGCCAGAACAATGTAATTAGAAATATAACAATAGGGTTATCTGGGATTTTCCAATAACTATCTACTGTAATGGCTACTATGAGTAAAAGTATTAGTCCAAGTATTTTATATACTACAATTTTATTTTTTTTGAAATACCTGAATTTATAAATAGGAAGTGAGGCAACAAGCCACCAAAATGTAAAAATAACAATGACCTCTATATGACTATCTTCTGGAATTTTGATGAACTCTATATGCTCTAAATACAGTATTGTAAAGAAGACCACAAAAAAACCAATTACAAAAGCTTTATATTTTTTTAGAAATGTAATCATATCCACAAAAATACAGATGTTATAGTGTCTTGACAATAAATTTGATGAACGATACTTTTTTTTGCATATACACCTTTCTTTTTTATATCAATCCTACTTTGTATCTATTATAGGTGTTTGTATCGATTTTTTTAGTGTAGTGGTCATAAAAGTTGGTTAGTGATCTCATTTCCGGATAGGTTCGTATTAGAAATCATTAATTAATCAAACCATGAACAGATTACATATTCAAAATTTATCTAAAACGTATCCTAATGGAGTAAAAGCCCTGGATAATGTTTCTCTTACCATTACCAATGGTATGTTTGGCTTATTAGGACCCAATGGAGCAGGAAAATCATCTTTAATGAGAACAATTGCTTCATTACAGGAACCTACATCGGGTAAAATAACCTTTAATGACAAAGATATTGTTAACCACCCTCAGGAAATTAGAAATCATTTAGGGTATTTACCTCAAGAGTTTGGAGTGTATCCTAAGATTAGTGCTCAAAATCTACTTCATCATATTGCTATTTTAAAAGGAATATCTAATAAAAGCGAATGTAAAGATCAGGTAGAAGCGCTATTACAACAAACAAACTTATATCAACATCGTAAAAAAGCTGTACATACATTTTCTGGTGGTATGCGGCAACGTTTTGGAGTAGCTCAAGCGTTATTGGGTAACCCACAACTCATTATTGTAGACGAGCCTACTGCAGGATTAGATCCCGAGGAACGTAACCGATTTTTGAATTTATTAAGCGAGATAGGAGAGAATGTGATTGTTATTCTATCGACTCATATTGTAGAAGATGTTCGCGATTTATGTGCAAATATGGCTATTATGGGAGAAGGAAAAATTATAAAACAAGGCAATCCCATAGAGCTTACCAAAGCCTTGGCCGGAAATGTCTGGACAAAAACCATTACAAAGGAAGAACTTCAATTTTATAAAGAGCAGTTTAATATAATCTCCACACGACTAGTTTCGGGGAAAACACAGATTCAGGTTTTTGCCGAGACCATTCCCGAAAACGGATTTGAAACTATGCAACCAGATCTGGAAAGCGTGTACTTCTCTACATTATTTAATAATCAACCTATAAACAGCTAAGCTATGATATCTTCTTTATTACGTTTTGAAGCCAGCTACCAACTCAAACAAAAGGCATTTATTGGTTTCATCATTATTTTCCTTCTTTTTGGATTTATGTTGGGAAGTCAGGGTTCTTCTTTGGCTAAAGTAAATTTTAATTCTGGATACCAGATTAGTTACAATATTGCCATATTATCACTGGGATGTATGTTCGCTATTATGTTTTTTGCCATTAGTGGAATGCTAAGAGATAAGCAATATCGAATGGAAGCCATAATCTATAGCACACCAATAAAGAAACCTCATTTTTTTCTTAGTCGATTTCTTGGAGTATTTGTATTTAGTTTACTTGTTTTTTCGATGACTTTAGTCGGTTTTGCTTTGGGAACATTTATGCCTAACCTGGATCCAGAACGACTGGGATCTTTTCAGGTGACTCATTATTTATGGACATGGTTACTCATCGTTTTGCCAAATGTTTTTATTTGTACTGCATTTGTCTTTTCGGTTAGTGCATTTAGCAAAAATAATATTGCTACATATATTAGTGCAATTCTAATATATGCACTATACTGGATTTGCTCTATCTTTTTCAACTCTCCCTTGTTGGCCAATGCAACACCTGCTTCTCCAGAAAATTTGATTATAGCTGCATTGGCAGATCCGTTTGGACTTTCTGCCTTTTTTGAGCAAACTCAATACTGGACTCCTTTTGAAAAAAATACACGATTACTTTCTCTTTCTGGTAATTTTCTATGGAACAGAGTGCTCTGGATTTCAATATCACTACTAGTTTTAAAAATAACGTACACCTATTTTTCATTTAAGAAATTAAAACAAAAAAGTAAAAGAGTAGCAATTATAGAAGAAAAAGAAATAGTAAAAAAAGCATATTACCCCATTACTACTATAACAACTACGGTAAGAACACATATAGCAAGTTTTAAATCTTTATTAAGAATCGAACTTATCAATGTATTTAAGAGTTTACCCTTTATAGCTATTATACTAATTTGGATTGTTATTGTTGTTACCGAAATTTATACAAGAGTTAATCAAGGTGGGGCATATAATGATAGTTTATATCCAACAACAGATTTACTTATTTGGTTAATTAAAGATCCGTTACCATTTTTAGGATTATTGCTAATTGTATTTTATAGTGGCGAATTAGTTTGGCGCGAACGTAGCTTGCAATTTGACGGTATAATTGATGCTACCCCAGCTTCGAATATGGTATTTTTTTTATCAAAAGCCATAACACTTATTCTACTACCAGTTATATTAATCACAATAAGTATTCTTATCGCTATTGGAATTCAAATAACAAAAGGGTATTATATTTTTGAAATTTGGCAATACTTCTCTATGTTTTATTACTTGGGAATGAGTTTTCTCTTTTACATTTTATTAGCCTTATTTATTCAAAGTTTATCTCCCAATAAATATGCAGGGATGGCAATTACGGGATTGATTATTATCTTTTTTGGAAGCTCTCTTGCTTCATTTATAGGAATTGAACATTCATTACTTCGAATAGGGAGTTTGCCTGCTACAAAATATACAAATATGACAGGTTATGGGGATTATACTAAACCTTTTCATTATTATGCTGTTTATTGGACTGCATTAGGTTTAGTACTTACAGTATTATCTTTTAAATTATGGCAACGAGGTACAATACATAAGTTTGTTTTCAGATTAAAACAACTTCGATATCATTGGAAAAAATGGGAACTTGCTACACTTGTCTTTTTTGGAATACTTTTTATGGCCTCAGGAGCAACTATTTATTATAATAAAAATGTGGTAAATGAATATGTTACAGTAAGCGATAATTTAGATTTTCGTGAAACATATGAAAAAAAATATAAGAAATATGATGTCCCCCGACAGCTTATTCCTGTAGCGATGAAAACCAAAATGGATATATATCCAGATAAGAATTTCTATACTATTAAGGCCGATTATATTCTCGAAAATAGAGGGGAAAAAATTTTACGAGAAATCTTTATTTCAGAGAGGGTTCCGGTTACTAATATGTCTATAGAAAATGCAATATTAGAAAAACACGATAGTGTTTATAATATTCGAATTTTTAAATTCGAAGAACCTCTGGCTCCGGGAGAACAAATAAAATATACCTATGAATTAACTTATCAAAAAAAAGGGTTTGAAACCAGTACTATTTTGGTTAATAACGGATCATTTATACAGCATAGTAATTTTGAACCAATTTTGGGGTACACTACGAGTTTTGAAATCACAGATTCGTTCGAAAGAGAAAAACGTGGGTTACCAAAACAAATAGAGGATGAAAACAATGCTAGCCATTTTAGTGCTGTTGATGTTTCACATGTTAAATTACCATATGAAACTGTTGTGTCTACACAAAAAGATCAGACCGCTATAGCAACAGGAGAATTAATAAAAACCTGGGAAGAAAACGACAGAAACTTTTACCATTATAAATCGTCTCATGATATTATTCCCTTTTTAGCTTACTATTCGGGAGCCTATAAGATCGAAAAAGAAAACTATAAGGGAGTAGAAATCGAACAATATTATCATCCTGGACATGAGTATAATATCAATACTATTTCAGAAAGTACTAAACAAACTTTAGACTATTGTCAAAAACACTTTACAGATTATAAGTTTGATCATATACGAATTGCAGAAATACCGGGACATTGGCGATTTGGAGGACAAGCACAACCAGGAACTATTGCAATGGTTGAGAATCGATTATACCTTACAGATAATCGTAATACAGACAATTTTGATCTTGTAGCCAAACGAACTATTCATGAAGTTGCACACCAATGGTGGGGCCATATGCTTACTCCTAAAAATGTAGATGGAGGAGGGTTAATCACAGAAGGGTTAACCAAATATACCGAAGCAGTTATTATGGAAAAATACTATGGTAAAAAAGCAATTTGGCAATTAAGTAAATCTGCTAATACTAGATATTTTACCGGTCGTTCTTATGCTACCGATCCAGAACCTCCTTTATACATTGGAGAAGGACAATCTTATTTGCTTTATGGAAAAAGCTATGTGTCCCTGTTAGCACTTAGAGATTTGATAGGAGAACAGAATATGAACGAAGCTCTTAGAAAATTGGCAATCAAATATAAAGATGAAAAGGAATCTAAAATTACATCAACAGAATTATTAAACGAGTTTTATTCGGTTACCCCAGAGAAGTACCATATTTTGATAGATGATTGGTTTAAACGTATTATTACATATGATTTACAAATTGAAAATGCAAAGGTTACTGTACTCGACACCGGTAAATACGAAGTTACTATAGACATTTCGGCAAAACGTTTTGAAACCAAAGAAAATGGAGAAGCGATAGCAATTTCAATAGATGAACCTATTCAAATTGGGATGTTTTCAAAAGACCCAAGTACGATAGATCATCAAGATGCTATACTATATTTAAAGCCTCATCAGATCAATACAGATCAAATGCAGATTAAACTTATTGTAGATGAGATTCCACAATATATCTCAATTGATCCTTTTGGTACCCGTTTGGATGCAAATACTATTGATAATACTAAGAAACCCATAGGTATTTAAATGATTAATTTATGATATGGCGAAAAATAATGGGAGTGTAAAAAAAGAATTCATAACTTTCAAAATTCTATTATACTGAATTTATGAAAAAAATACACTTCCTTATTTTTTTGTTAGGTTGTTTTACAGCATCTTTCTCTCAGGATGTAAATGAAACTCATCAATTTTGGAACTCATTACAGAATTTATGCGGAAAATCATTTGAAGGTACTCTGGAACTACCCGTAAAAGATGAGCAATTTGGTGGCAAACGATTAGTGATGCATGTACGTTATTGTAGTGATACCGTTATAAAAATACCTTTTTTTGTTGGGGATGATAAATCCAGAACCTGGGTATTAACGTATAAAAATGATCGTATTACTTTAAAACATGATCATAGGCATGAAGATGGCTCTGAGGATAAAATTACTCAATATGGTGGTAGTACGACAAATCTAGGGCAAAAAGGGATACAAGTATTTCCTGCAGATGAGGAAACCAAAAAAATGATTCCCGCAGCCTCTACTAATGTTTGGTGGATTACGGTTGATGATACAACTTTTACCTATAACTTAAGACGTTTAGGGACTCCACGCGTTTTTAAAGTTGTAATGGATATCACAAAATCGGTAGAAAATCCTGATGCTCCCTGGGGTTGGTTAAAGGATTAATACATCCTCAATTATAGTATTGTATTTATGTTGGATAATATAGATCATAAAATTATCAATAGACTTAAAGATAATTCGAGAGCGTCTTACGTTGAAATAGGTCGACAAATAGGACTTTCTCCATCCTCGGTTAGAGAGCGTATCCAAAAATTAGAGGATCTTGGAATTATAAAAGGGTATAGGGTTGAATTGGATAATAAAAAACTAGGTTTTGGTATTGAAGTTCTTATTATGCTCAAATTATTTAGTGGAAACCTGAATGTGTTTTGTAGTGAATTAGATAAATTTCCAGAAATTGTTGAAGCACACCGTGTTACAGGGGCACACAATATTTCTATGAAAGTGAAATTAATTGATCAATTACACTTACAACAGTTTATTGATAAACTACTACGATATGGTGATCCTACAACGTATTTAATTTTATCTGATATTTAACTCATTTCACCTTCACCAACAGGTTCATTAGCAGTAGAAATCCTAGAATTATTGAATCCGTTATCATTATTGAAATAAACATAGATTGGACTTTCATTTCTTAGCATATCTATTAAATGTTGTAATTGATCATGGTGATAATAAAAGCTATAATATGATCCAGAAACGGTTGCTACGGGGAGTACAGCATTAGGATCTTCTCTAAACCAAACCGAACAGGTTTCTCCACCAACTCCCTTTAAAATTAGATTGGTTTTTCCTAAGCTTCGGGATGACCAATTGTAATATGAATATGTTTTTACTTGAAAAGATGATTGTGCCATAACTTTATAAATTTATTATGACCAAATATACAATGGAAGGCTTTGAGATAAAAGAGTTAAAAGACTGATTGGGAACAGTTAAATCCCTGTTCTTTAAAAAACATTGATATGCAATATCTATTTTTTCGCATTGAAATCATGATTTATAATTGTTTTTTCATCAGGGCCTTCAATAATGTTTAAATGACGAACTTCTCCCGCACCCAAAAATCGGTAACGAATACCTACAAATTTCCCTATAGATTTATTGTATCGTCTCGAGTAGATTTCCTTATCATCAATAAAAACAGCCACTTTTTTTTCTTTGATATTGATATCGATAGCTCTGAAATCAGAAAAATCAACCCCAAAAGCAGAAAGGTCATGTTCTTTACCTCTTAAGTACACATCATTAAGCATTACATTGATATCTGAAACACATCCCGGAATAGAGAAGGGTACTATTAAAGCTCCATTCGTACCTAATATAACTATCCTTAGTTTTTGACAAACCGCCCATTTTTCTCTATACAGATTACGAACAGAGGTCTTGATTTTAATATTATCTCCAGATACATCTCCAAAATCTTTTACCAAATGAAAAGTAGAGACTACAGGTTCTGTAGTAGACTTAATTTCATTAATGATAGTATTTGAAAAAGATAGCGTATCTCGAAATATATCTGTATTTGAGACATATTTTGGGATAGGTTTATAATCTATCGTGCCCACCCAACTATTTGATGTAATAAACAAATCATGCTCTTTTATGATTTGCCCATCAACCAGAAGTTTGGCACCAAAATACCCTGGAAAATAATAAATACCAGTAGCTTTCTTTTGTCCTGGTTTTATTTTAATAGTTTTTGTAACATCCCAGAATTGTTGAATGTATATACTATCGGACTTAATTGTATTTAAATCAAAATCAAAAACTACAGAATTTGGTAACCCTTCGGTTATTGGTCTACTACTAAAAGTGATTTTTGAGGAATCAATATTGGTTACTTCCTCTTTTTTAGCTCCAATCATAGAATAAAACGAAATAAACACAATAGTCATAATCGAGGCAGAAACCATAATAACGCCTAGATTCTGAGTTATTTTTTTCTCTACCCAAGACGGTTTTTTGACATCTTTTTTATTCTTGAAATCTCTCCAATTTGCATATCCAGCAAATTGTGAAAGTGTGTTTAATGTACTAATACTAGGAGCACTCTTATAATTTACTTTACCCCAAACACGTTTTAGAGTTGTTGGACTTAAGAGAATACCTGTGCTTTGCTGAATACTATCACTCAGTTCGATAAATACATCATTATGCCATTGATCAGAGTTTCCCCACTCGAGTTTCTCCTCGATTTCGAGCAAACACTTTTGTACTAATTTATGTTCTGGATACGTATTCATAATATCAAACAAAAGTCATCAAAAATTACGACTTGAACAACATTGAACCAATTTGCACCAACTTGTTTACACTTTATATACTATACATTAGAACTTTGAATGAAATCAAAAAACGAAACTCATGATTAGATATATTATATTCTCTATAGTAAGTATTTTTTTTATTCAAGAAGGGAATTCTCAAAATATAATTCCTTTAGATACGATTCATTGGGAAATAAATGCCCAATCTTATGTTTTAGAAAATTATAAAGGAAAAGATGCAATTTATATTCAGCGTGGCTTAGCATTTTTAAAAGATACTAAATTCTTGAATGGTACTATTGAGTTTGATGTATATCTTACTAACCGACAAGGGTTCCCTGGTGTTCGTTTTAGAGCTTCTGATAGAAATAATATGGAATCTTTTTACCTGCGAGCCCATCTTTCGGGTAAACCCGATGCCAATCAAGCTGCTCCTGTTATTAATGGTATAACACCGTGGCAACTTTATTTTGGACCTAAATATTCTTTTGCATATGACTATAATTATGATGATTGGACCCATGTAAAAATAGTAGTGAATGGTCGTAGAGCACAGATATACCTGGACTATTCTGAAACTCCAAACCTATCGTGGAATCTGGTTCATGATCCCAAAGAAGGACAGATTGCAATAGGAGGCGGGGGTCCCGCGGCCATGCATTATGCGAATTTCAAAATTGATAAAAGTAAATATGAAATAGTAGATTTTAAGCCTATAAAAAGAAAACCTATTGAAGGATTAATTTCAGAATGGCAAGTGTCTGATATGTTTGAAGAAAAATTAGTAAATAATCCATTGAAGCTAAATGAAGTAATTCAATCTAGAAAATGGGGAAAAACAATCCAGGTAGAAGAAGGTACTGCTGCAAACATTGCGAGAGAAGTAGTTTTGGTTGACGGAACTCCCGGAAATACTGTTTTTGCAAAAATTAAAATTACATCAAACAAAGATCAAATAAAGCTTTTTGAATTTGGATACAGCGATAGAGTAGTAGCTATTTTAAACGGCAAGCCTATTTATAAAGGAACAAATAGGTGGCGTTCTAGAGATTATAGATATTTGGGTACTGTAGGATTGTTTGATGCAATATATCTAAATCTTAAAAAAGGAGAAAACACACTTCTATTGGCCGTTTCTGAAGATTTTGGAGGCTGGTTAGTAACAGGGAAATTTCCTGATCAAAATGGGATTAAAATACAATAAAGCAATCTAGTAATGAAAATTATAATTGTGAATCTTTGATAGAGATGATGCGACCGGATAATAATTAAAATTTAGCTAAGTAAGTTATTAATGTTTGGCTTATATATTTTCCCCACAGGAATTTTATGATCCTTAATTGTTATTCGGTTGCCTTCAATTAGTTCTATTTTAGTCTTTGCAATAATAAATGATTTGTGCACCTTTATAAAATCTTTTTTAGAAAGCATCTCTTCAAAAGAAGATAAGGTTTGATGCGTAATGATCATTTGATGTTCTAAATATACCTTTACATAATTTCCATAAGCTTCTAAGAATAAAAGATCTTTTAGTTTTACCTGATAATGCTTTTTGTTGTCTTTTAAAAAGATACTGGAATCATCTATGTTTTTTACGTTTTGCGAATGTAATGACAACGTTCCCTGCACTTTTTGTATTGCTGTAACAAATCGCTGAAAACTAAATGGTTTTAATAAATAATCATCAATATTAAGTTCATAACCTTCTAATGCAAACTCTTTATAAGCAGTAGTTACGATAATCTTAGGAGGATTTGATAATGTTTTTAAAAAATCAAAACCTGTAAGCTTAGGCATATTAATATCTAAAAATACTAAATCTACCTGATGCTGATTTAGGTACTCTATAGCCTCAAAAGCATTATAACAATGCTTTTGAAGCGATAAATAGGGTAAATTACTGCTATAATCTTCAATAATATCGTGTGAAGCGGTTTCGTCGTCTATTATGATGTAGGTGATCATGATTTGTATAATTCTAATTTCACAAAATATATTTGATTTTGATTGCTAATCGTTAATTTATGTTTACCATTTGGGTAAAGTAAATTAAGGCGATCTTGTAAGTTTTCTAAACCAATACCTCCAGACTTTACGTGTGTATCGGGATCATAATTATTTTTGATGGTAAATAGTATTTGGCTGTCGTTTTCTAGTAGCTCAATGTGTATAAAAGATTGATTTACAAGTTTTTCTACCCCATGTTTAAAGGAATTCTCTAACAAGATAATAAACAATAACGGAGGGATAGGGTAGTCCTTATTAATAATACTATGCTTAAAATCAATATCGATTGTTTTATGATACCTGGCTGTTTGTAGCTCAATAAAATTGGTTAAATATTTAATTTCTTCTTCAAGATGAACAGCTTCTTCTTTTCCATCATAAATAGTAAATCGCATCATATCTGATAGTTTAAGCACATATTCTTGTGCGGTATCAGGGTCTTTTTTAATTAATGAGTATAAATTATTAAGTGTATTAAAGAAAAAATGAGGGTTTATTTGAGTTTTTAAAAGTTCTAATTCTGCTTTGACTTTATCATTTTTAAGGGTCTGTATTTTTGCCCACTGTTCAAATGCCCATGAAAAAATGGTATAAAAAATCAATAGTGCTAGTAATATCCCAAATAGATCTGTAAGCCATATATTATGATTAACTACCCAAAAACTTTCTTGATCATCATCTATTCTATTGGCCATATTCATTCCGAAAATCAACAGCCCGATTATAGCTATATATATAATTATTTTTATAGTAGAATTAGGCCAATTTGTTTTTAATTTACCTGTTTTGAAGAGATAAAATAATAACATAAAGGAAATCACTAAACCAGTAAGAAAGTTTAAAAAGATATGTAGTTCACTATTACTATCTTTAAATATCAAGCTTAATGTAGCCAGAATTACAGCAAGAATGATCGTAATATAAAATCTCTTTTTTAATGTCATCATTCAAATATATTAAAGATTCACAGAAACTATGTTATCAGCCATATTTCTATCTAATCTGGTGTAATATGGATCTATACCAATATAGGCCGGAATTTTCTTGGTAATGATTTTAAAAACCATTTCTTTTTTATTGATTTGGTGAGGCTTTAAATAGAGAATATTTTTATCATTATCGATAGTTTCCGGATGTTTTTTAAATATTCCAATTTTAATAGGTTCGTTAATATTGATCGTGATTTCTTTTCCATCGGTATTTGTCTCAAATCGTTGTGCTTTTATATCTACCGTAATTTCGTAATTACCATTCTTAAGTTTTTTATGGGAAGTACTCTTAATTCCTAAATCATAAGTGATTACACGTTTCATCCAATCATCAATTAGGTTATGATATTTGATGGGAGTAACCAGATACAGCTCTTCAAGAAAATCAAGTGTTGTTGCAGTCGGTTTATCACTGTATTTATGTATCATATTTTGTAGTGCCGTATTTACATTAGATTCTCCTATAATATCTTTTATTGCAGACATAACAATAGCCCCTTTACTATATCCTAAATATTGTTGTAACTGACTTAAGTATAATGAAGGCTCTATTTCGGTGGCACGAGAACGACCACTAAAATACCTTTTTACCGTATGTTCTGATAGTTGTCTAACCATAGTTTTACCATATAATTTTTCCATAATTACGGTTTCAGAGTATTTGGCTAGAGATTCTGATAGTACCATGAATCCATTAATTCGCTTTGGTGTAAGTAGCCCTCCCCACCATTGATGTGCTATTTCATGAATGATCACTCTGGCAATTACATTAAAGTTTTGTGGGTTTGAAACATCTCTTTTAAAAACTTTTTCATTAATACTAATTACACCCGGCATTGCCTGGCCATTGGCTCCGCCACCTCCAAATATTGACATTTCGCCGATACGAAGGTGTTTATGAGGATATTTTCCAAAATTATCGGTTGCATAATCAATAGTTGCTTTAGTTACTTTTATCATTTCTGGGATATTTCTATAATGCTCTGGGAGGTAGTACAATTCAATTTGAATGCCCTTATGGTTTGTTTTTTCAATTTTATAGCGTGCCGAATGATATGCCACCATACTGTTAATTTTACCTTTAGATTTATAATGATAATAATTTCTATCATTCGATTTCCAGTGTTTTATTAAATCCCCAGAACATAGTACAGACTGATCCTTTGATGTAGATACTACGGCTTCAAAATCTATATTTTCAAAATTAAATTTCCCTCCGATTTGCAAATAATTGTCATTAACTACTGGTTTTTCTTTTACAGGTAATCCTCGTTTTTCCCGTTCATAAACATGATTAATCTCGTATTCTCTTACATAGCCCAAATGAGGACTAAATTGATGACTTTTAATATAAGATCCATTACTTGTAATACTATGGTCGATATCAAATCCAGAAGAACTTTTGGTTAAATTATATTCCATTTTTAGGATCGAACCCTGTTGCAATGGAGTATGAAGTTTAAATAAGTAGGTTCCTATGATGGAATCATGAAAAACCTGTGTGCTATTTTCTATAGATAGCTTTTTTAATGGTATAGGTGCAGTAATAAAGATTTCTCTTATAGGTTGAGTGTTTGTATTCGTTATCAAACAGGAAGCTTTTACTTCATATTTATGTTTATTTGGAAAAATATCTACTGCTGTTTGTACTGAAACTAATTTTGGTATTACCAGATGATCATATTTTTTATAAGCACGTTCATATTTCTCATTAAAATCATATGCTTCATCTGCTATTTCATATTCATTGATGATGTTGGTATTATAGTAGATATAGCTACCGATAGTTACGAATAGAAAAACAAAGCTTATCAATAGTACTCTTTCTTTTTTATTCCATATCCTTTTAGTGTATGTTTTGATAGTAGAAATGGTTCCTCTTTTCCATAATTTAAAACCGAATAGGGCCGTTACTCCTGCAAAAGTGATCCAATACAAGGATAACCAGTTAAATTTTACAACATATTGTCCGTATGCATTAAAATCAGAATATGCTCTGGCCATACTGGGTAGGTTGTTGAAAAGAACCAAAGGATGTTCTAATCCTATGCTATTGCTTAAGGGACCAAATAATAACATAATACCTCCGGAAATGACCATTCCTAAATACTTGTTAGAAACTATATTTTGAATTAATAATGCAAAAATTGTGTATAATAAAACCTGAAGCCCTCCGAAGTACAACATCGAAAAATAATGAGTTAATCCTAAATCGTAATAACCATTTGAAAGCTGAAATGTTATTGCAACAAATATTGATATTAAAATAAGTAGTATGGGGATTATAGCTATTGTAATATACTTAGAAATAAAAAATGTACTATTTTTTATAGGGGTTGCCTCAATAATCTCATGAAACTTGTTAGATCTTGATTTCCATACTACCTCACCAGTATAAAAAACAATGAGTAACAATCCCATTATTGGTAAAATTTCATGAATCAAACCTATAAACAGGTCTGTAGTAGGGTAACGATTTCCGTAAATCCCAAAACTACGTACGCTATTATTAAATGCCAGTACAATCATAGCAATCCATAATAGCATAATGACCAGAAAAGGAATTCCTGTAATTATCATTTTTGTATCTAATATTACAATCGATCTAATGCGTGCTATTCTAGCTGCTAATGTATCTGAAACAGTAGTTACAGGTGTGTAAGTAGAATTACTAGTTGTATCTTCTATAGATATAGCTTGTTTTTTTATTTTTTGATCTAGTTTCCTGAAATAGAATAATCGATAAGATATTAGTATAGATGCAAGGCCAAAAAACATCCAAATAATTCTGTTCCATACAAAATGTCCTGATAGTGAAATAAGAGTTTCGTTTTTTTCTATTGGTGTTAAGAACTGAGTTTGTTCAAAAAAAGCACTTAACCCTATTGGATCTACTAAAGACGCAATTTCTAAAACCTCTGGATCAGAAAGTATAGAGCCACCAACAAGAGGAGAATTAATATAGAACCCCGAAATCCAATGAATAGCAATAAGCAAGAGCCCGATGATATATGTCACTATTGCTTTTTGAGATAGGAGTGTTGCCGAGAATAGAAAAGTAGTACAGATAAAAGCATTAGACACTATAATTGTTAACCAGGGCCATAGATAATGACTTATGTCAAAATGGTGTAATGCCTCTGGATTTTGATTGGCAATGTTTGTTCCAATAAAGACCCCTAATAACGCACTGCTACCAATGAGAAGAGATATCAAAAAGAGACCTAGAAAGCGATTGATTAAAAAGCTATGTTTTTGTATTCCTGTACTAAAAATAATTTCTTTCGTATGAAAAGTTGTATCCCGAAGTAATCCATTCACACAAAAAAATATACTGGCAAATACAACACCTATACTAATAATGCCTGATAGAAAACTTAAGTTATAAGCATCGTTATACATGTTGCTAAATTCTAAATATTGAAAAGCTTGTGTAATGGCAAGAACACCATATCCTATAAACAGTACTAGAAATAGTATGAAGGAAGTTTGACGAGTATGATATCGCCATTCGAACTGAAGTAATTTCATAGTCATAATTATATTATAGTATTGATTGTTTATTAATTGTAGAAAAATAGACATCTTCTAAATCTGGTTTAGAAGCTTCAAATCCTTGTTCTGGCCGATGATCTGCTAATACGCGAAGTTCTATTTTACCACCAAATAATCGAGTTGATAAGACATTAAAGGCATTTTTGAAAGCCAAAACATTTTCTTTGGCGACAACCTTATGCCATATTTTACCTTCTAAGTGAGTAATAAGTTCTGAAGGAATACCTTGTTTTAGTATTTTTCCTTCTCCCATAATTGCCATATGAGCGCATAGATTTTTAATGTCTTCAACAATGTGGGTAGAAAGAATGATAATTCTATGTTCTCCTATTTCACTTAGTAAATTATGAAAACGATTACGTTCCTCTGGATCTAAGCCTGCAGTGGGTTCGTCTACAATAATAAGTTTGGGATTGCCTAGCAATGCTTGTGCAATGCCAAATCGCTGACGCATACCACCAGAGAAGGTCTTTACAGATTTTTTGCGTACTGCATATAGATTCGTTTGATGTAATAACCCTTCTATCTGTTCTTTACGTTCTTTGCTATTTAGGATGCCTTTTAGTACCGCGATATGATCTAATAATCGAATTGCTGATATTTTGGGATATACCCCAAATTCTTGAGGTAGATATCCTAATTGATTTCGAATAATTTGTGGTTCCTTATTACTATGTGTATCATTAAATAATATGTTTCCTTGAGTAGGCTCTTGTAGTGTAGCTAAAGTACGTATTAGTGAAGATTTTCCTGCTCCATTCGGACCCAATAACCCGAACATACCATTGGTAATCGTTAGGTTGATATCCTGTAATGCTTTTACTCCGTTGGGATACGTTTTAGATAGATTTTCAATTTTTAAAGTATTCATAGGATTCGTTTTAATTGATGGTACGAACCTACTTATAGCATCCAAATCTTGCTATTTATTTTGATGAACGTCCTTTAAGTGTTGATGAAAAATCAATAGAAAGAGACATAGTTTTATGATTATATGATGTTGTATTGTTTTGAAATAAAGCTGTTTAATGATATAATGCCCTCAATAAAAATGAGTATAGGTAAGTAATTAGGTATTATTTATATATTAGCCTCTATCTATCAAAGTGTAGTTTTTTGATACTGAAGATGTATATTATTAACGATCTAAATACCAGGAGGAAGATAAATTAATGAGATCATCAAAGAAAAAGAGATTTTCAATTTTATTTGATAAACATTACAAAAAACTCTTCAATTATTCTTTTAAGGTGGTTAAAGAAAGAGATCTTTCTCAAGAATTAGTACAAGAAACATTTATTAAACTTTGGGAAAAAATAGAGCAAATTCAATCAAATGATCGTTCGATAGAATCATTTCTTATTGTCACTTTGAAGAATAAGATAATTGATCATAGCAGAAAGCATAAAACCCGGGAAAAACATACCAATTTATATTCACTAAACCGGGATATACAAGAAAACATAGATAATAAATGGGAGCTGTCACAAAAAATAGATAGTATTTATGCTTCACTTCCTCCCAAAACGATAGAAATATTTAGATTATCAAGAGACCAGGGATTTACTTATCAGGAGATTGCTCTACAAAAAAATATTTCTGTAAAAACAGTAGAACTTCATATTTCCAAGGCTTTAACAGCATTTAGACAAGGGTTACAAGATTATTTATAATTTTTGATAGGGTGTAACTATGCGACCAACGTCTTATAGTAAAATACCTTATTATGGAACAGGATCAAATAACAGAAGTAGACATTTGGGGATATATCTCGAAAAGTGCAGATATAGCTACAAATGAAAGGGTAGAAGAGTGGATGAATTCTGATGATTTCAATGAAAATCTATTTAATAAAATACAGAATATTTACAATGCCACTGGCGAAAAAATCCCAAAGCATAGTGATTTAGAAACAAATGTTGCCAAACAAAAGTTTTTTAATTCAATAGAAAATAAAGAAAGGAAAAACTCTAGTTGGAAAAAGATCATAAAATATGCAGCTATGGCAGCGATTTTGGTATCAACTGCCGTATATACCTATCAAATAATACCAAATGATATTATAAGCATTGAGACTGCGTATAGTGATCATGAACAAATACATCTTCCTGATGGTTCTGTAGTTTGGTTAAATTCTTCAAGTAAGCTGTCTTACAATCCAAAATCTCCAAGAACACTATTTTTAGATGGTGAAGCTTTTTTTGAGGTAGCAAAAGACAAAGAACACCCTTTTACTGTAGAGACGCCAGATCATGTTATCGTAAAAGCTTTGGGAACAAGTTTTAATGTAAAATCGTATGCAAAAAATACATTTACAGAAACCGTATTATTAACCGGTAAAGTCGAAATGAGCTCTAAGGAGTATTTAAAAAATAGCATCATAATGCTTCCAAATGATAAAGTAAAAATTTTTAAGAATGATGGACGCGTACTTACTTCAAAATCCAATAATGCTGTTAGTAGTATTGCCTGGAGAGCAGGTAAAATACAATTCAATAATAAACCATTTTTGGAAATAGCTAATGATTTAAAAATTCAACATAATGTGAATATACGTTTTGAAAACGCACAAATATCCAATTCAAAATTTACCGGATCCTTTGATCAAGATTTACCAATTAATGACATTCTGGAAGTATTAAAAGCTTCAAAAGATTTTAAGTATGAATATAATACAAAAGCAAATGAGTGGATAATAAAATAAAAAAGTGGGAAAACTGCCATTTTCCCACCGATGTGTCAATAGTATTCTAATCGCGAAATCAGTAATAATTAACAACATTCAAATTTATGAAAATAAAACAGTTCGTTCTGTCTTGGCAGGTAAAAAACCCTGGCAAAAAAAGTATTCTATTAATGAAATTATCATTTTCTCTTTATCTACTGGGTTGTTTACAACTTATGGCTATCAATGGCTTTTCTCAGGATAAGGTTACATTAAATCTTGAAAACACTCAATTAGAAACCATATTAAAACAAATTGAGAAACAAACTTCTTATAGTTTCATTTATAATAATGATGAAATCAATGTGTTACAAAGATTTGATATTAAGATAGTTGACAAAGATGTAGCTAAAGCACTTAATGAATTATTGCAAACTACTTCGATCAAATATCTGGTAAAGAATAGTTTTATTATACTTTCTAATCGCCCTCAACAAAAAAATAAATATACCCTAAGTGGAACAGTGAAAGATGCTGCAACTGGTGAAACGTTACCTGGAGCTAGTGTCTATGTAAAAGATGGCGATAAAGGAGTTACTACCAACGAATATGGTTTTTATTCTATTACACTTCCTGAAGGTAATTATAGTTTCCAAATTTCATATTTAGGATATAATCTAAAAGAGATAAAAATTGAATTAACCAAGAATATAAAACTCGATATACAGCTAGAACCAGCTTCTAATGAATTAGATGAAGTAACAATTACTGCTAATAATGAAAATAAAAGTCAGGTTAATACGATTGCATCTGGTGTTTCTACTTTAAAAGGTTCGGAAATTAAACGATTACCAGCTTTTTTGGGAGAGCCGGATATCATGAGAGCATTATTAACACTTCCTGGTGTAAATACGATTGGAGAAGGCGCTTCGGGAATTAATGTTAGAGGAGGTAATATAGATCAAAATCTAGTGCTATTAGATGAAGCACCAATTTATAATCCGACTCATGTATTTGGTTTATTTTCAGGGTTTAATACAGATGCGATTAAAGAAATGAAATTATATAAAGGAGGGATTCCTGCACGATTTGGAGGTAGAGCATCTTCTGTTTTAGAAATTAGACAACGTGACGGAAATACTAAAACTTTTAAAGGAGAAGGAGGATTAGGACTATTGTTTTCGAGGCTTACACTAGAAGGACCAATAAAAAAGGAAAAACTAAGCTTTTTGATTTCTGGTCGCAGATCTTACTTTGATGTGTTTTTTCCAATTATAGGAGGACAAGTAAAAGATCAAAAAGTTTTCTTTTATGACTTGAGTTCTAAACTTAGCTGGAAGATTAATAAAAACAATACCTTGTTTTTGTCAGGCTATTTTGGAGCCGATGTCATGAAACTACTTTTTGAAGGAGAAGTTATTCCAGAAGGTAAAGAGCCGGATGACAAAACAGATTTTAGCTGGAAAAATGCTACAGCTACATTACGTTGGAATCACATATTCTCTAACAAGCTCTTTATGAATATTTCGGGAATATATAGCCAATACAATTATAAATTAAAAAGTACAGATGGAGGGCCTCTAGATACCTATAGTAGTATAAAATGGAAGTCTTCTATAGAAAACTTTATCGTAAAACCAGATTTTACTTATTATCTCAATCCTAGTACAAAAATGAGATTTGGAGTAAATGGTACGTCATACCGGTTTACACCAGCAAAGGCTTCCAGTGATGATATTGGTATCAATACTATAAATCTCGAAAAAGAAAAAGGAATAGAGATTGCTCCTTATATAGAATATGAGAAAAAATGGAGCAGATTTTCATTTAGTACCGGATTACGGTATTCCTGGTTTGGTAATTTTGGATATAACAAAGTTGCGGTGTACAGCCCCGGGGTTCCGCAAAATGTAACTACCATTGTAGATACTCGTGAGTATAAGAAAGGAAAACTTATTAAAAGCTATACTGGTTTTGAGCCTCGAGTTTCGCTTAAGTATAATTTAAAAAATAATAAAGCATTAAAGTTAGGGTACAATAGGATGTTTCAATACATTCATTACATATCAAATACAACTGCAGCTTTTCCTTTCGATGTATGGAAACTATCGGGAGTACATATAAAACCTTTAGAAGTACATCAGATTTCTGCCGGGTACGCATATGATACACAAAATAAACACTATAATTTTACTGTCGAAGGGTATTATAAAACCTTCAAAAACATAGTAGAGTATAAAAATGGTGCGAACTTATTATTAAATGAAAATATAGAAACACAATTGTTACCCGCAAAAGGGTATTCTTACGGAACAGAATTTGGAGTTTATAAAAATACAGGAAAATTAAGAGGAAGTATTAATTATACCTATTCTGTTACCAAAAGAAAAACGACCAGTATTTTTTCTTCAGATAATATTAATGATAGTAGATATTACCCATCAAATTATGATCGACCACATGTTTTTAATATTACTACCGATTATACAATAGGGTCAAAGTGGAATGTTGGACTATTTTTTACATATCAATCAGGAAGACCTATAACAAAACCTACAGGACGATTGATTTTTGATAACAATCCGTATTTAACCTATTCAGATAGAAATGCATATAGATTGCGCAGTACACATAGAATGGATATTTCATTTACATATACTCCAAAAAAGCCTAATAAAAAGTGGAAAGGTAGTTGGTCTTTTGGACTCTATAATCTGTATGCACGTAAAAATGCTTTTTCATCTTTTTCGATATTTAAAAATAATCGATTAAGATCATATGATTTTTATCTAATTGGTGCACCTGTACCCTTTATCACGTACAATTTTAAATTTTAAGACTATGAAATCATTATATCGAATTATAGTAATCATCCTTTGTTTTATCCCTATATTAAGTTGCCTTAAAGAAACACCGTTAGATGCAGAGTTTGAACCACAGGTTTTTATCTATGGATACCTTATCAATAATACAGATAACATAAAAATCACCATTCAAAAAACAGTTCCGGTTAATAATACCACCTTGGATCCTATTAATGATGCCTCTGTATTTTTATACACCGAAGACCCTGATGGTACGGTTAGACTTGTTACTGATGATTTTCAGGTGTCTGAAGGAGTATATTTAAGTACTGATGCAGTGATTGGCCTTATTGGAAACAAGTATTGGATTGAAGTGATACTTGCCGACGGAACTACGTATGAGTCTGTTCACGAGCCATTAAAAGAACCTGTGCAAATCAAAACTATAAGTAAAGTAAATGGTTATCCAAGAGTAATTTTTAGTGATCCAGGAAATGAAACCAATTTTTATCAGGTTCACTTTTCCTTTTATAATAATGGAAACCTTATTTCCGAAGTATTCGAATTATCTAATGATGTTCTTTTTAATGGAAATGAAAATGCATTTATAGAAACTCTGACTAGTGGAGGAGATATTTTAACAGTGAGTCTTTTAAATTTAAATTTTCACACCTATGAGTATTATGTAGCTGCTCATGAACAATACGAAAATCAGGTAGATTTTGGAGATCCAGAAACCACAGAGCCTTTTTTAATATTTTCAAAACCTCCTATAAATTTAATAGGGAATATTAGAAATACAACAACAGATAGAAAAGCATTAGGTTTTTTTGGAGTGTTTAGTTTTAGCTATCAAGAGATATCATTTTAGTTCATCTATATAAATGAAGCCAACTAGAATGATGGTTAGCTTGAAATGATTCTAATATCTAAATTTTATACTACGGGAAGAACGTACGAACTTCCCGTTTTTATAATTAGAAAACAAATATTCTTTAAATGACATTCATAGATAAACTAAAGCCATTCATAGATATTAATTACTGGTGCTAGTATTCGATTGTAGTTTTGAGTCATAACAAAAACAAAAGTAATGGCTCGATTAATTACAATCATTATTATTCTATTATTGTCTTTTCTCAACTCTTTCTCTCAATCTTTGAAAGGTGAAATTATTGATATAGATACCAATAAACCAATACCATATGCAACTGTAATTTTAAAAAACCAAAAAGGAGAGTTTTTAGAAGGTGTAACAACTAATGATAATGGTATTTATAATATTGATTATCAAGATGGTAAATATACTGTAGAAGCAAGTTTTATAGGATACGAAACGTATGTATCCTCTGTAGTAATCGATAAAAATACCACTTTGGATATTACGATGAGAACAGAAGCAACAACGCTGGATGAAGTAACACTTGTCGCAGAAGAAACCACAGTAAAACAATTAATCGATAAAAAAGTAGTACATGTAGGAAAAGATTTATTATCTGGCGGGGGCGATGCAGCAACCGTATTAAGTCAATTATCCGAGGTACAGGCAGATCAAAATGGAAATATTAGTCTAAGAGGAAGTCAAAATGTAAATGTATTAGTTAATGGGAAACCTTCGCCATTAAGTACAACAGAACTATTGCAACAAATTCCTTCTGATGAAATCAATAAAATTGAAATAATAACATCACCATCTGCAAAATATCAAGCTAATGGCCTTACCGGAATTATTAATATCATTACCCATAAAAAAGTACGTAAAGGGATTGTCATAACTACAAGTTTAAATGGTAATTCCTTGGGAAGCCACGGTGCAAATGGTGCAATTAATTATGGAAGATCTAAAACTAGTTATAGATTTGGTGGTTCTTACAAGAAGAATATCTTTGAAAATGAAAATACCCAAAATCGATCAGGAACTCAACCATTTACACAGTTAAGCGATTTTAAATTTGATGGAGATGTGTATAAAGTTAATGGAGGTATAGACTGGTTTCCAAATGATGATAATGAATTTTCTTTAGGTTTAGACTATACAGATAATGGACATGTTTTAGATAATAAAGCCAATATATTTCAGAATGATATTACTACTTTTCAAAACATTTTGGGTAGTCATTCTCATAAAACATTTAATGCCAATGGTAATTATAGGCGTTATTTTAAGGAGAGAGAAAATTTTCTTGAAATAGATATTCAGTTATCCGATAATGCAAATATTCTAAAAAGTGATTTTAGACCAAATCTGGGAATCACAGATAATGCTACCGATAACGACGTTTTTATTACAAGTCTGGCAATGGATTATTCAGGAGCACTAAGTGAGAAGTTCAAGATTGAAGCTGGAACATTTTGGAATCGACAAAACCTTGATAATTCACGTTCTTTTTTTAATGAAGACAATATTACTATATCACAAGAAAGTTTTGAAAATACACAATCGACATATGCTGCATACACATTAATCAAATATAACCTAAAAGGGATAAACATTCAGGCAGGAGTGAGGGGAGAGCTATTTGTGAGAAAAGCAAATCTTAAAACAGATAACACCAGTATAGAAAGTGATTTTACGAACTTATTTCCCTCTTTGCATTTAAGTTATACAGTACGAGAAGATCAAACATTTATTTTTGGATACAATAGAAGAACATCCAGACCTACCTTAAGCCAAGTAAACCCTATAGCTTTTCAGATTAATGAGTTTTCAATTAGTCAGGGAAATCCAGCTTTGGAGCCAGAGTTTTCAAATAATTTTGATGTTTCTTATCAATTCAAAAAGAAAAGTCTAAAAATAACACCAGCTTTTGCCTATCGTCTTAAAGAGAATGTTATTACAACCAATAATTATGTAAATGATGATGGTATTAATGTATATACTTCTGTAAATAATGGCGCAACGAATGCTTATGGAATAGAAATGGCGATACACATAAAACCCTATAATTGGTTAAATACTGATTTAAACTTTAATTGGAATTATGAAGAATTTAAAAATGATCAAATTGGCTTTACCCGTAATTTTAATAGAAGCTATAACCTAACTCTAAAAAATCAATTCAAAATATCTCAAAAAACGAACATGGTGGTATCCTGGCGTTATAATGGTCCTTCAAAAGGATTTTTTTATACCCAGGAGACTACCCAAAAAATAGATTTAGGAATCAGGCATAAAATCTTAAAAAATATGGGAAGTCTAAATTTACGGGTAACAGACCTTTTTAATACGCAACGTTTTGAAGGTATCAATTCTGGCACTGGGTTTTTACAAGACTATGCATATAAACCTATTTCCAGGGTTGTACATTTGGCGTTTTCTTATCGCATAAATGGGGGAACTGTGAAACAGCGAAATAAAAAATCAAGACGCTACAATAGTGGTCTCATTGATTAATATTAAATTTACGATAAGCGTATGAAAAAAGTGTTTGAAATAAAATATTTTGAAATAGGATTACATATCCTATTTTGGATATTATACTTTACCTATCCTATCATTAAGTTTGGTGATCGTAACAGGTTTTCTTTTGATTTCACCGAAGCAGTTTTGAATACTGTTTTTATTGGAGTTTCTGTATATATTGCTCATTTTTTCTTAGTAAAAAATTACAAAGGCATAAAAGCGTTGATCGTATTTTTAGTGATCTTTCTTTGTATAGTATATTTAAACTGTTACCTAAATGGTAAAACTTGTCAATGCAATTTTAGGCTTTGTTTTATTAATAAAACGGTAGAATACTTATTGATAAATGCTTTTTTTCTGGCCATATTTACGATTAAGAAGAATATCATTAGTAACCAAATATTAGAAAGAACAGAACAAGAACGAGTTCAGGCAGAGTTAAAGAGTCTTAAAGCACAGTTAAATCCTCATTTTTTATTCAATACCTTAAACATGTTGTACTCTAATGCAATCCTTAAGGATGAAGTTTTGGCAGATAAAATTCTAAAACTCTCTGATAGCCTTCATTATTTAATGCATGAAGGAGAAAAACCAAATGTACCTTTGTTGCAAGAAATAGAATTTATTAATGGATATATAGAATTACAAAAAGCCCGACTAGGAAAAAAAATAGATATTAAATTTTCTAATACTCTGGACAATCCGAAACAGGATATACCGCCATTGTTAATGATTCCTTTTATTGAAAATGCATTTAAGTATTCAAGTATGGTAGAAGGGAAGAAAATACCGCTTTGTATTGATGTAAAACTAGCAAATGATGTACTCAATTTATGGGTAGAAAATCGATATGATTCCAGATATTCTTCAAAACAATCAGAAGTATGGAAAGATAGTGGGATTGGTATCGAAAATGTAAAAAAGAGATTAGCTTTATTGTATCCAAATAAACATACGCTTACAATCGAGTCATTAGAAGGTACTTTTAAAGTGAATTTAAAAATTGATCTAAAATGAGATGTATCATTATAGAAGATGAACTGCCCGCACAGCAATTATTGATCAAATATATAGAGCAGTCTTCAGATATCGAATGCATTGGTGTTTTTGAGTCAGTTTCAGAATTACCTTTATATGTCCTTAACGAAGTAGATTTCATATTATTAGATATACAATTGCCAGGAGCTAATGGTTTAGATTTCTTAAAAAGTTTAGAAATAAAACCAAAAGTTATTATTACAACTGCCTATAGAGATTATGCAATTGATGCTTTTGAAGAAGCTGTAGAAGATTATCTACTCAAACCTTTTTCTTATCATAGATTTTTAAAATCTGTAATGCGAATACAAAATACCCTTACAGATAAAAATACGATTCATAATGAAAAAGAACTATTTGTATATACAGATAAAACCTTTTATAAAATAATCAAAACCGATATTAATTATATTAAATCAGAAGCCGATTACGTATATATACATTATAGTGAAAAGAAATTGTTAGTTCAGGATAGTTTGAGCAACTGGGAACACAAACTTAAAGATGATGGTTTTATAAGGATTCATAGATCATACCTCATTAATTTTAGAAAAATTGATAGAATAGAAGGGAACCTTGTGCACATAGAAAAAGAAGCTATCCCTATAGGAAAGACATATAGAACATCTTTTTTTACTATTATTAAAAAATAAGATGAAAGCTATTCAGGGATTAAAAAATACAGTTACAAAACAATAAAAGGTGAAATAATCGACCTAATTTATTATGTAAAAGTGCTTTTGATGTGTTAGATATTTATAGCCCTATTTTTTAAAACTAAAAGATTAAACTTCTGTTAAACAAAATTCGTTAGACCTATTTTTTGTAGATTTGCTATATAAATGAAAAAGTTAACCCATAAAATATTAGCTGTTTTAATGGCGATGGTAGTATTCGTATCTACCATATCGTTTACAATAGATATGCATTATTGTGGAAATACTTTAGTAGATGTTGCTTTGTTTAAAGAGGCAAAAACTTGTGGAATGGACCAACAAGTTTCTAATCCCATCACATGTTCGATAATGGCCAAAAAAAGTTGTTGTACAGATAAGCAACTCACTTTTGATGGACAGGATGAGCTTCAAAATTCATTTGATAAAATCACTTTAGAGCAACAGGCTTTTGTTGCTATCTTTTATTATTCATATATCAACCTTTTCGAAGGACTTGAGAATAATATCATCCCTTTTAAAGAGTATCCACCTCCTTTTTTAGTCAAGGATATTCATGTGCTTAACGAAACCTTTCTTATTTGATACATTAGAGTATTAAAATTATGCCCGGTGATGATCCATTTGGGCTAGAACTGTTGTTTGTACTTTACAGATAACGTCTTCTTCTAATTATCAAATAATCAAAGTATATGCTAAACAAAAGCATCAAATTTCTTATCGAGAATAAATTGGTTGCAGTCCTTATGGTAGCTCTTTTTGTAGGGTGGGGCGTAGTAAATGCACCATTTGGGTGGCAAACCGGAATATTACCTAGCGACCCTGTAGCGGTTGATGCCATACCAGATATTGGCGAAAACCAGCAAATTGTATTTACAAAATGGCAAGGACGGTCACCGCAAGATATCGAGAATCAGATTACATATCCCTTAACTACTTCACTTTTAGGAGTTCCTGGAGTAAAGACCATTCGTAGCTCTTCGATGTTTGGATTTTCTAGTATTTATATCATTTTTGAAGAAGATGTAGAATTCTATTGGAGTAGGAGTCGTATTCTGGAAAAACTAAACTCTCTACCATCAGGGTTATTACCAAATGGAGTAAGCCCTGGTTTGGGACCCGATGCAACTGGTTTAGGTCAGATTTTTTGGTATACTTTAGAAGGACGGGACGAAAACGGTAATGTAACTGGTGGTTGGGATTTACAAGAACTAAGAAGTATCCAGGATTATTATGTAAAATATGCATTATCATCTGCAGGCGGAGTATCAGAGGTAGCTTCTATTGGTGGGTACGTACAAGAATATCAAGTAGATGTACATCCAGAGTTAATGCGCCAGTATAACATTAGTTTACAGCAAATTGTTAATGCAGTTAAACAATCAAATCGAGATATTGGTGCGCAGACCTTAGAAATTAATCAAGCAGAATACCTTATTCGTGGTTTAGGATACATAAAATCTATCGCCGATATAGAAAACGCCGTAGTGACATCAGAGGAGTTTACCTCAATACGTATTAAAGATATTGCCAGCGTTAGTTTAGGGCCAGAAGCAAGAAGAGGTATTCTGGATAAAGAAGGTGCAGAAGTAGTAGGAGGCGTTGTTGTTGCACGTTATGGAGCAAACCCATTAGAGGTTATCAATAATGTGAAAGATAAAATTAACGAACTTAGTACCGGATTACCATCCAAACAATTAAAAGATGGTCGTACCTCACAATTAACCATAGTTCCTTTTTATGATCGAACCGAACTTATTCATGAAACAATAGGTACACTTAACGACGCTCTTACCTTAGAGATTTTGATAACCTTTCTTGTTGTCATTATTATGGTATTTAATCTTAGAGCTTCAATTCTTATTTCAGGACTCTTACCAGTAGCCATTTTAATGGTTTTTATAGCAATGAAATTGTTTGGCGTTGATGCCAATATCGTTGCTTTATCAGGTATTGCCATTGCCATTGGTACTATGGTAGATATGGGAGTGATACTTTCAGAAAACATTATAAGGCATTTGGATGATAATAAAAATCACTTACCAGTGAATACAGTAGTGTATAATGCTACTGCAGAAATTTCTGGAGCGATATTAACAGCAGTACTAACCACCATAATCAGTTTTATTCCTGTATTTACGATGATCGGTGCAGAAGGAAAACTATTTAGACCATTAGCATTTACCAAAACAATGGCACTTGCAGCATCAATCATAGTAGCCTTGTTCCTCATCCCTCCATTTGCTGCTTTTCTATTCAAAAAGAAAAATATAAAAACCTCAATGAGTTATATAATCAATGGTGTTTTAATTGTATTAGGAGGTACAGTAATTTTTAATGGTATATGGTTAGGTATCATTTTGATAGCTTTCGCAATAACAGCTATACTTGGCTTAAGAGGTGTGGTTTCACAAAAGCATATTAATTTGACAAATATTAGTATAGCAGTAATAACTATAGTGTTTTTACTATCAGAGTATTGGAGGCCTCTTGGAGTTGATAAAAGTATGTTTGTAAACCTCATTTTTGTAGCAATCATTTGCTTTGGGTTGTTAGGTACTTTTACGCTGTTTAGAAAATACTATACCAGAATATTACGATGGGCGTTGAACAATAAATTACTATTCTTATCTCTACCCACCATTATCGTTGTTTTTGGTTTTTTAATCATGAAAAATATTGGGAAAGAATTTATGCCTTCATTAAATGAGGGATCTTTCCTATTGATGCCGACCACATTATCACATGCTGGAGTGACAGAAAATAAAAGGATATTACAGCAATTGGATATGGCGGTAGCAAGTATTCCCGAAATTAAAACTGTTGTTGGTAAAGCCGGAAGAACAGAATCTTCTCTTGACCCAGCTCCATTATCAATGTATGAGAACATTATTTTGTATAAGCCCGAGTATATGCTTAATGAAAATGGGAAGAGACAACGATATAAGGTTAATGAGGACGGCTTATTTATAAGTAAAGATGGTAATTTGATTGACAATAAAAACTATGATGTTAATCCTGATAAAACCAGTAAAGTATCAAAAAAGAAATATTTCTCGATTAATAGAGAAAGTCTTATTCCTGATAATAACGGTGAATTCTACCGCAACTGGAGACCAGAAATCAAGAGTCCAGATGATATTTGGAGTGAAATCATAAACGTCACAAAATTACCAGGAGTGACTTCTGCTCCAAAATTACAACCGATAGAAACCCGATTGATTATGCTCCAAACAGGAATGCGTGCACCAATGGGGATTAAAGTAAAAGGGCAAAACTTAAAACAAATTGAAGCTTTTGGAATTCAATTAGAAGAGATATTAAAAGAGGTAGATGGTGTAAAAGATGAAGCTGTTTTTGCCGACCGTATTGTTGGGAAACCTTACTTAATTATAGATATTGATCGAGAACAACTGGTTCGTTATGGAGTATCTGTTGAACAGGTTCAGCAAATTATGGAAGTCGCAGTAGGAGGGATATCTCTTACACAAACGGTTGAAGGCAGAGAGCGTTACGGAGTAAGAGTACGCTATCCTAGAGAACTTCGGGCTAACCCAACAGATCTTGCAACTATTTATGTTCCCTTAAAAAAAGAAAGTTCGATACCGCTAAGTGAATTGGTAGATATTCGTTATGAACAGGGACCACAAGTGATAAAAAGTGAAGATACATTTCTAGTGGGTTATGTTTTATTTGATAAAAAAGATGGTTTTGCAGAAGTAAATGTGGTTAAAAGCGCGCAAAATCTAATAAAAACTAAGATTGATAATAACGAACTGATTGTTCCAAAAGGAATCACCTATCAATTTACGGGTACTTATGAAAACCAATTGAGAGCAGAAAAGACATTATCGATTGTAGTACCATTAGCTTTGGTTATTATCTTTTTGATCCTCTATTTCCAATTTCGCTCAATAACTACTTCTTTCATAGTATTTACAGGTATTGCAGTAGCTTTTTCTGGCGGGTTTTTAATGATCTGGCTATATGGTCAGGATTGGTTTTTAAACATTAGTTTCTTTGACGAAAACTTGCGAGATCTGTTTCAGGTTCATACAATCAACCTCAGTGTTGCCGTATGGGTTGGTTTCATAGCACTTTTTGGTATTGCTACAGATGATGGAGTAGTAATGGCTACTTATCTTAAACAGACGTTTGATAAAAATAAACCAAAATCCCTTGATGATATTAGAACATCTGTAATCGAAGCAGGAGAGCAAAGAATTCGTCCATGCCTCATGACTACCGCAACTACAATTCTTGCACTATTACCAATATTAACATCTACCGGTCGTGGGAGTGATATTATGATACCCATGGCAATTCCTTCCTTTGGAGGGATGGGGATTGCACTTATAACACTATTTGTAGTACCAGTATTATTTGGTTGGAAAAAAGAAATAGAAATGAAAAATGTAAAACGAAAAATGTAAAATTTTGAGGAGTGTTTGATTATTGAATTAAAATTATGAGTAAAAATATATTAAAAGATAAGAGTTATGCATTTGCAGTAGAAATTGTAAAACTGACTCAGGTTCTCGTTTCTAATAAAAAAGAGTATGTAATTAGTAAGCAACTATTACGAAGCGGTACTGCTATTGGAGCATTAATTAGAGAAGCAGAATTTGCACAAAGTAAAAAAGATTTTATTAGTAAAATGAGTATCTCATTAAAAGAAGCGAATGAAACTTTTTATTGGATAGATTTAATTAAGGACACAGGATATATTGATATCACTATACATAAGCAATTATCTTCTAATGCTAAAGAGTTAGTAGCTATGCTTGTTAGTAGTATTAAAACAACTAAATCAAGGCTATGATTAGATCAGGTATATTTAACAAAGAAACCTTCATTAAGTTAGAAGTCTTAAAAACCTTTCATGGGGCAGCGTTTCATTTTTCATTTCTCATTTTTGGTTTTTCACTTTTCACTTTTCATTTAACACACGCTCAACAACTTGAATCTTATATTCAAGAGGGATGGCGTAATAGTGCTAAAATTCAGTCTTTTGAGTTGCGTTATGCTGTTGCAAAAGAAAAAATAAAAGAAGTAAACACGATACCTAACACACAGTTTGGTGTAGGGTATTTTGTAAGCGAACCTGAAACACGTACAGGAGCGCAGCGTGCAAAATTTTCGATCCAACAAAAGCTACCTTGGTTTGGAACAATCACAGCAAGAGAGAATTATTCTACTGCTATGGCAGAGGCAGAATATGTGGATATTGTAATTATGAAAAGAAAATTAGCACTTTCGATTTCTCAATCGTATTATAAATTATTTGCAATACAAAACAAACAAAAAATCCTCGAAGATAATATTCTACTATTGCAAACATACGAGAAGCTGGCATTAACATCTGTAGAAGTTGGTAAAGCCTCTGCAGTTGATGTATTAAGGCTACAAATTCGTCAAAATGAATTAGAACAACATAAAGCGGTACTTAAAGAAAGTTTTCTGGCAGAACAAATAGTTTTTAATGCTTTACTCAATCGGGATTCTGATATTGAAATAGTTGCTCCCAGTGAAATGAATATACCAGTAGAAGACCCTATTACCAACAATGAAAACTTACAACTTAACCCAGAATTACTTAAATATGATAAAATATATGAAAGCATAAAACAATCAGAATTACTTAATCGAAAAGAAAAGGCACCACAAATTGGCTTTGGACTTGACTACATACCAGTATCAGAGAGAAATGATGTTACTATAAGTGATAATGGTAAGGATATTATAATGCCTATGGTATCTTTTTCTATACCAATATTTAATAAACGTCATGATTCCCGAACTCGTCAAAACGAATTACGTCAGCAAGAAATTACAGCACAAAAAGAAGAACGGTTAAATCGAATGGAAACGATTTTAGGAAAGGCTATTTCTAGTAGAAATACTGCAAGAATCAAATACAATACCCAGAAAGAAAATTTAAAACAGGCTAAAAATGCAGAAGAAATATTAATAAAAAGCTATGAAACAGGGACTATAGATTTTAATGATGTGTTAGACATCCAGGAACTACAACTTAAATTTCAGCTAAATCAAATAGAGAGCATACAGTTATACTATATAGAAGCTGCAATAATCAATTACTTAACAAATTAAAAAACAATAATCTTTAAAAAAATAAACAAATGAGAAACTTAAAAAATTATGATATTAGAATAATTTTGGGAGCAATACTAGCATTAACAATACTATCTTGCAAAGAGAATGATACATCTAAAACAGAAGAGAAACAAGATCATCATTCTGAGGTGGGGCATAACGAAGATCATAGTAGTCATGATGTAGAACAAACAACAGAGGTTCAGTTTACAGATGCTAAGACAGCAGAAGCTTTTCAGCATTATATCCATATTAAGACTGCTTTGGTAAACACCGATGTTAATGAAGCAAAAACAGGAGCTCAAATGCTTGCCAAAGTAACAGAGAACGAAGTGTTTAAATTGGCAGCTGAGTCAATATTCAATACAGATGACATCGAGGCACAAAGAAAAGCGTTTACAGAAGTTACTACTCAAATGGAAACCTTACTTAACGGAGCATTATCATCGGGAGAAGTTTATAAGCAATATTGTCCAATGGCATTTGATAATACAGGCGCATATTGGTTGTCTAAAGAAAAAGAAATTAGAAACCCATATTTTGGAGATCGTATGTTAAAATGTGGTAGTGTTGCCAAAACTATAAAATAAGTATACTGGCTATTCGATCTGATCTCTAAAACAATAATGTTAACAGATGAAGAAAATTTTAATTAAAAATATGGTTTGCAATCGGTGTAAAACTGTACTACAACAGGAGTTTGAAAATGCCAAAATTCCGGTTGAAACAATAGAATTGGGAGAGATCGTTTTTAGCAGTATCGATAGCTCGATTTTTAAAAAAGTAAATGAGATCATTACCCGTAATGGTTTCGAGATCATAAATGATGAAGTAGATCTCATTGTAGAACAAGTGAAATCCTATTTGATAAGCGAATTGTCAAAAGAAAACATAGTAAATGAAAATCTATCTGACCTTATTTCAAAATATATGCATAAGGACTATTCTGTGATAAGTAAATTGTTTAGTAGTAATGAAGGTTTGACTATAGAAAAATATTTTATTCGTCTTAAAATTGAAAAAGCGAAGGAATATATTCAAATGGGAAATTTAAGTTTTTCTGAAATAGCATATACATTGAATTATAAAAGCGGAAGTCATCTGGCAAAACAGTTTAAAACAATTACAGGGATGTCTATGAGTAACTTTAAAAACCTACAATTGTGGGATCGCCAACCACTAGACCAAATTGTATAAGAAGAAACCATAATTATCAAATAAAAAGAGATGTGAACTCAATAATTTTGGAGATCAAACAACAATAAATATAGCAGATGAAACACATATATAAAATATCTGGAATGACTTGTAATGGCTGTCGGGGTCATGTAGAGCATATACTCGATACTGTGGATGGTGTGATCAGTGTGTCTGTTGATCTTGAGAAAGCAGAAGCAATTATTGAGACAGAAGAACACATTTCTTTAACTGTTTTTCAAGAAAGATTAGCAAGAGAAGGGGGACGTTATGGAATTCACCTTCCTGGGACACAGGATCTGGACGATAAACCCAAACAGATTAAACCTAAAGGAAAAGGTACAGGAGTTTTTTATTGCCCAATGCATTGCGAAGGAGACAAAACATACAATGCGTTACAGGATTGTCCTGTATGTGGGATGGATTTAGTTGAAGAAATAACATTACATACAATTGCTGTAGAACAGTATACCTGTCCAATGCATCCAGAAGTAATTAAAGATGCTCCGGGATCCTGTTCTATTTGTGGTATGGATCTAGTAGTATTACAACCAGATATTTCTGAAGAAGAGAAGAATTATAAAAAATTACTAAAGAAATTCTGGATAGCTGTACTATTTACGGTCCCTATTTTTATAATAGCGATGTCAGATATGTTTTCGAGTAATCCACTTAATGATATTTTAGAGTTAAAATACTGGAACTGGATTCAATTTGTACTTTCTGTTCCTGTAGTGTTTTATGCTACCTGGATGTTTTTTGAACGTGCCGTACGTTCTATAAAAATCTGGAACCTCAATATGTTTACCCTTATTGGTGTTGGGGCAGGTGTTGCATGGTTGTTTAGTGTTTTAGCTATACTTTTTCCCAATTTTTTTCCAGATCAGTTTAAAACAGAATCAGGAACAGTACACGTTTATTTTGAAGCAACTACTGTTATCTTAACGCTCGTACTTATGGGGCAAGTATTAGAGTCACGAGCACATAGCAAAACAAATTCTGCAATTAAGGAGTTATTAAAACTTGTACCTAACAAAGCAATACGTGTTAAAGAAGGTGAAGAAGAAGAAATTTCTATTGATCAGATAGAATTAAATGATATCCTACGTGTAAAACCTGGAGATAAAATACCTGTAGATGGATCAATCTTTCAGGGGCAAACATCTGTAGACGAATCAATGATTACGGGCGAACCAATACCAGTAGATAAGATTGAAGGCGATCAGGTAAGTAGTGGAACCATTAATGGAAATCATTCTTTTTTATTGAAAGCAGAAAAAGTGGGATCCGAAACGCTTTTGTCAAAGATTATACAAATGGTAAATGATGCAAGCCGTAGTCGTGCACCTATTCAAAAACTGGCAGATATTGTTTCGGGATATTTTGTTCCTATAGTGGTTATTATAGCGCTAATTACATTTGCCGTTTGGGTATTTTATGGCCCCGATCCCGCTTATGTTTATGCATTTGTAAATGCGATTGCTGTACTCATCATTGCCTGTCCGTGTGCCTTAGGATTGGCTACACCTATGTCTGTAATGGTCGGAGTTGGAAAAGGAGCCCAAAACGGTGTGCTTATTAAAAAGGCAGAAGCACTCGAAACCATGAACAAAGTTGATACCCTTATTGTAGACAAAACAGGAACCATAACTGAAGGAAAACCTACTGTCGAAGACGTAGTGCCTTTTGGAGATCGATTTGGTAAAGAAGAAATTCTTCAATACATCATTTCTCTTAATAATTTAAGCGAACATCCATTAGCTCAGGCAACTGTGAAGTATGGAAAAGAACAGCATATTAAATTGTTAGATGTAAGTGAATTTAAAGCAGTAACAGGAAAAGGAGTAGAAGGGAGTATTGCAAACCTAAAAGTGATATTGGGTAATGAAAAAATGTTAGAACATGCCAATGTGTCCATTTCAGATGAATTTAAAAAACAAGCTGAATCTTATCAGAAGAAAGGAAAAACAGTGTCGTATTTATCTATTGACCAAGATATAGCTGGTTATATCGTTATAGGAGATAAAATCAAAGAATCCAGTAGTAAAGCTATTAAACAATTACAGGATAAAGGAATTGAAGTTATTATGCTTACTGGTGACAATTATAATACAGCCCATGCAGTAGCTAATGAGCTTCATCTCACAAACTTTAAGGCAGAAATGTTACCAGAAGATAAATTGGGTGAGGTCGAAAAGTTACAGCATAGAGGTAGGGTGGTTGCAATGGCTGGAGATGGTATTAATGATGCTCCTGCTCTTGCAAAAAGTGATGTTGGTATCGCAATGGGTACAGGTACCGATGTAGCAATAGAGAGTGCAACTATTACTTTGGTAAAAGGAGATTTACAAGGTATTGTAAAAGCAAAAAAATTAAGTGATAAAGTAATGAAGAATATCAAACAAAATCTTTTCTTCGCACTTATTTACAACGCATTAGGAGTACCTATAGCTGCCGGAGTACTTTTTCCTTTTTTCGGAATTCTGTTATCTCCTATGATTGCAGCTCTGGCAATGAGTTTTAGTTCTGTATCCGTAATAACTAATGCTTTACGATTAAAAACAATACATATTAATTAGATATGGTTAAAAGACAAACAGCAATAAAAATTAGAAAAGTACATAGGTACTTAGGCCTCTTTTTAGGAATTCAGTTTTTGCTATGGACGGTTAGTGGTTTATATTTTAGCTGGACAGATATTGATGATATTCATGGAGATCAATTTAAAAACGAAACTATTGATGTTATATCCTTTAATGACTTGATAAAACCTTCTCGAATAGAGACAAAGGAAGCTATCCAATCATTAGAGCTTAGAGAAATAGCCGGGCAACCATATTATTGGATAAATGAGAAGCAGCTTTTTAATGCAACTACCGGAGCGCCAAAACCTGAAATTACTACTTCTGAAGCTTTAAAAGTTGCAGAAAAGAATATGTCACCAGAATTAAAAGTAATAAGTATAGAAAAAATAGAAAAAGTAGGCAATCATCATGAATATCGTGAAAGACCACTACCAGCCTATGTTATTTCATATGAGCACTCTCAAAAAGTAAAAGCATATATCTCGGTAAAAGATGGAAGTTTCCAAAGAGTAAGACATCGATCGTGGCGTTGGTTTGATTTCCTTTGGATGACTCATACCATGGACTATGAAGGAAGAGACAATTTTAATACAATCATTCTTAGAACTTTCTCTCTATTAGGATTAATAACAGTACTAAGTGGATTCACTTTATGGTTTGTATCCTCGCCAACCATTAGAAAAATAAAAAAAAATAAACGTCATGAATAGGAACATCATTTATATAGGTATAGCAGTTCTTGTGGGATTATTAGGAGGTTACTTTATTTTTGGTAGTAACGATTCTACAAAACATAATCACAATAATCATCAGGAAGAAGCTATAAAGGATCAAATGTGGACTTGCTCGATGCACCCACAAATCATGCAGGCAGAACCTGGTGATTGTCCGATATGTGGTATGGATCTAATTCCGGCAGGAACCAAAACAGATGGTCTATCTGCCGATCAATTTAAAATGACCGAGAATGCTATGGCATTAGCAAATATCCAAACTACTAGTATTGGTGACCTAACAACAAGTGATAAAAACAGAATTACGTTATCTGGGAAAATAATGGAAAATGAAGAGGCAAATGCTGTACAAGCCAGTTATTTTGATGGTAGAATTGAACGGTTGAATGTTAATTATAAAGGACAAGAAGTTAGAAAAGGACAAAAATTAGCAACTATTTATGCACCAAACCTTGTCGCAGCACAACAAGAACTTATTACCGCAGTATCGCTTAAAGAATCCCAACCAATACTATATAAAGCTGTTCGTAATAAATTAAAGTTATGGAAACTTTCAGATAACCAAATCAATGCAATAGAGTCTTCTGGTAAAGTTCAGGAAAACTTTCCCGTTTATGCAACCGTTTCGGGTACCGTTTCAGAAGTAATGAGTGCAGAAGGAGATTATGTAAAACAAGGGCAGCCTATTTTAAGAGTAAGCAACCTTAGTACAGTATGGGCAGAATTTGATGTGTATGAAAACCAAATTGCACAATTTAAAAAAGGACAGCAAATTAATATTACTACTACAGCCTATCCCGATAAAAAATTTGAAGGCACAATTTCTTTTATAGACCCGACTTTAAATACTAAAACGCGAACCGTTACTATAAGAACTAATCTTAATAACCGTGATCATCTTTTTAAACCAGGAATGTTTGTAACCGGTAGTGTTGCAAGTAAAAATAAGACTACAGAACAACTTATTGTTCCGGCAAGTGCTGTGTTATGGACAGGTGAGCGCTCTGTGGTATATATAAAAACAAGTGCTAACGAGCCCATTTTTGAAATGAGAGAAGTAGTATTGGGAAATGCTACAGGAAATACATATACAATTCTAAATGGACTTGATAATGGTGATGAGATCGTAACTAATGGAGCATTTACTGTTGATGCAGCTGCACAATTACAAGGTAAAAAATCAATGATGAATAAAGAAGGAGGAAAGACTATGACTGGTCATGAAGGGCATATGGGAATGCAAATGGAAGTATCAAAGTCATTGCAGAAAGATTTTTTACCAGCCTTTATACCATACTTACAAATGAAAGATGCATTTGTAGATTCTAATGCTTCTCAGGTTTCTACTTTTGCTAAAGCGACAAATAAACTCTTAAAAGCAATTAAAACTTCAAATTTGAGTATCATAGAAAAAACTCATCTTACAAATAGTATTAACACGTTAGATCATCTTGCAAATACTGAAGAATTAGAAAAACAAAGAACCTATTTTGTTTCATTGAATGAAAATATAGTAGCATTAGTATCCAACTTCACTGAATTAAATACAGCAATATATGTACAAAAATGCCCAATGGCCAATACCAATAAAGGAGCTATTTGGATAAGTAAGGAAAAAGAAATTCGTAATCCTTATTTTGGTGATGCAATGCTAACTTGCGGTAGTGTTATTAATACAATTAAATAGAGATAGGAAAAAGAAACATCATCTTTTAATACTAACACTATTTTTTAATAGCATTGGTTAAGTTATGTTTATATACATTACCAATGGGAATATCAATTCCTGTTATTTTTAAGCGATTACCTTCAATCGTTTGTATTTTTTTAAGAGCAATTATATAGGAACGGTGTATTCTTAAAAATTGATTTTTTGGCAAAGTGTTTTCAAAATTAGTTAACCTGTCTAATGATGTAATGGTCTCATTCTCGAGATGTATTTTGACATAACTTCCTAAACTTTCTAGATATAAAATACTATCTAATTGAATTTGATGCATTTTTTTGTCTCCTTTTACAAATATGCTATCATTTTGGTTTATAGTATTCTTAGTGTTTGATAAAGCTTGGTTTTGCGCTCCCTTTTGTATGCTATCCATCATTTTCTTTTGACTTTGAGCTTTATTTATAGCTTTTAAAAACCGTTCGAAGCTAAATGGTTTTAAGAGGTAATCCAGAATATTTAGTTCATAACCTTCAATAGCATATTCTTGATACGCTGTAGTTACAATAATTAAAGGAGGATTACTTAGGGTACGTAAGAAATCCAATCCTTTAAGCTTGGGCATATTGATATCTAAAAAAATTAAATCTACCTGATTTTCATTTAAATAATTCATAGCTTCAAATGCCGAATGGCATTCTTTCACAACATTTAAAAATGAAAGATTAGCGCAATAGTTTTTTATCACTTTATGTGCCAAAGGTTCGTCATCAATTGTAATGCAGTTCATTATAAATTTAATTTTAAATCAATAGTAAAAACAGTGTCCTTTTTAGCAATCTTAAGTTCATGTGCATTCGGATAAATTAAAGATAATCTTCTTTTCACATTTTTAAGACCGATTCCACCATCATTTTCATTTTCGGTGTCACTAAAATTGTTTTCAATATGTAGGTGCAATATCTTTTCTGTGGCCTGTAGTTTAAAGTTTATAAATGCATTTTTTTCCATATGATCAAAACCGTGTTTAAATGCGTTTTCTAAAAATACAATTAAGATCATAGGTGCAATTTGTTTTGATGCATCATCGATCTTTTTTTCTAAAGTAATAATTCCACGATTATGATGCCGCATTTTTTGCAATTCAATAAAATTTTCTAAATATGTTACTTCTCCTCCAATAGAAACTTTGGGTTCTTTGCAATCATAAATTGTATAACGCATTATTTCAGACAATTTCAAAATTAACGATGCTGTTTTATCAGATTTTTCAAGTGAAAGCGCATACAAGTTATTTAATGTATTAAAGAAGAAATGCGGATTGATTTGATTTTTTAGTAATGACAATTCTAAATGAAGACGATCATTTTCGATTTGGTTTATTTTAGAGAGTTGAATAAACCATCGATAAGATAGGTTTAATAATGTAGAAATCAGTATAATAACAATCATGCCAGTGATACCTTTTTCTGGTTCCATTTCCTGGTATGGTTGATTAAACCAATAGTGATCCATTAAGGGTTCGCCATATCCTATTATATACCCCCAACCAATGATTACGATAAGAAGTAATATAACATAAATGAAATATCGTTTTTTTACTAAATACCTGGGTATAATCCAATATACATTAAAATAAATAGGAGGAGCTATTAATAAAAGGATACTCGTAGCAGCTTGAAGAAAATAATTGGTTAAGGAAGATAGAGTAAATGCATTTTTATCAGAAATAACAAAACCTAGTACAACTAATAAAATGATACTAGACAATACTAAAACATGTATAAGAATGTTTTTTTTGGGGGTATCTAGTGTTTGGATTTTCATAGTAATGTATTCTTGGAAATAAAAATATTAAAACTATTGGAGTTTGACTATTCTAATTAATGAATACCATATTTTCATCAATGAAACTATGTTTTTTATCAACGAACAGCATTCATTAATAGTGATAGACCTTTTAACTATTTATATCGAGGAGTTGGTTAAAAAAAATTGATTTTTTCTTTCTCTTGCCTTCTTTTTGTTCCTGACTTTAAATCAATAGCTTATGGAATTAGTAATCAAAAATTTATGCAAAACATATTCAAACGGAGTAAAAGCATTAGATAATCTTTCCCTCGAAATTTCTAACGGAATGTTTGGTTTGTTGGGCCCGAATGGAGCTGGGAAATCATCGCTTATGAGAACGTTATCCACTTTACAGGAGGCAGATAGTGGTACACTATATTTAGATGATATCAATATTCTCGAAAATCCAATTGAATTGCGAAAAGTATTAGGGTATTTACCACAAGAATTTGGAGTATACCCAAAAATTACAGCAAAGCAATTACTAGATCATTTAGCAATATTAAAAGGAATAACCAATAACAAAGAAAGAATAGAATTAGTGAATTTTTTATTGCAAAAAGTAAATCTATATGAAAAAAGGAACAAAAGTGTAAAAGGTTTTTCTGGTGGGATGAAACAAAGAATTGGTATTGCTCAAGCCTTAATTGGTAACCCAAAACTAATTATTGTTGATGAACCTACTGCGGGATTAGATCCCGGAGAAAGAAACAGGTTTCATAACCTTCTCGCAGATGTCGCAGAAGATGTTATTATTATTCTTTCTACGCACATTGTAGAAGATGTGAGAGAATTATGCCAAAACATGGCAATCATGAATCAAGGGAAACTAATTTGTAAAGGTAGACCACAAGATGTAATCGATGAATTAAATGATAAAGTATGGCAGAAGTTAATTGAACGAAATGAACTCGAGGATTACAGTAATCAGCATATGATTATCTCTAATAAAATGGTTGGAGGTAAACCATTGATTCATGTTTTAAGTGATATAAAACCGGGAGTAGGATTTACTCTTGTTCCACCAACTCTGGAAGATGTGTTTTTTTCTAAAATTAATACCACCAGAGAAGTAATTTAAAATTGTATTAACCAACTTAAAGCGAAATATTATGTTTAAATCATTCCTTTTTAAAGAGATTGCTATGGGTATAAAAAGGCCCATGATATATATATTCTTTTTCATATTTACAATAATTGCAACTATCGGGGTTATCAATGATAATATCGTATTTGGAGGAGCTATAGGAAACGTATTAAAAAATGCTCCTCATGTTATCACAATGTATGTAGCGAATATGTCAATTTTTGGATTGTTAATCGCTACGGCATATTTTAACAATGCGGCTTTGAGAGATTATCAAAATCATTTCGATGAAATTCTTTTTAGTACACCCATTGATAAAGCTAGTTATTTTTTTGGTCGTTTTTTCGGAGCACTTTTTTTGTCTACGATCCCACTATTAGGTGTGCTTTTGGGGTTTTTAATTGGGTCTGATATTGGTTCCGAATCGGGAATGATAAATGCTAATAGAATAGGAGACCTTCAATTAAGCTTTTTTATAAATAATTATTTTTTATATGTGTTACCCAATATGTTCGTTTCGGGAGCTATTATTTATGCCGTAGCTCTAAAATGGAAAAATACAATCATATCTTTTATCGCAACGATCATCATTATTATTGGATATCTGGTGGCAGGAACGTTCTTAACCGATATTAGCACCGAATACTTAGCCGCACTCACAGATATTTTGGGGGTTAGGGCATATCAAATAGATTCTAAATACTTTACAAGTGTTGAAAAAAACACAAATGTTATATCTGCAAGTGGGTGGTTAATTATAAATAGAATCCTTTGGGTAATTATTGGGCTTGTTATCATCATTAGTTCATATCTGTCTTTTTCATTTATTCAGAAGAATAAAAAAGTAGAAAAAGAAAAAGAAGCCAGTAAAAAAGATACGACTATAAAAATTTACAGCCTTCCAAAAGTGCAAAGTAGTTTTAATTTTATGACTTCAAAAAAGCAGTTTATTAGTTTTTTTAAAATAAACTTTTATACTATTTTAAAAAGTAACACTTTTAAAATAATGCTTATTGTTGGTGCTTTACTTCTAGTTAATAAATTACTAAATGGGTTTGATTTTTATGGAGTTAAATCATATCCTGTTACTTATAAAATGTTGGATTTTAATCGGCCTGTAAGTACGATTTTTGGAATGATCATGTTAGTTTTTTTTAGTGGAGAATTGGTGTGGAGAGAACGATCAAGCAATATTAGCGGAGTTATAGATGGATCACCACACAGTTCAATCGTTTTGCTTCTTGCCAAAATTACTTCATTAATAGCGATTAATGTTATATTCGATGTGTTCCTTATTTTGGTTTCTATTAGTTATCAATTGTCTAGTGGATATACCAGTCCAAATATCGATGTGTATTTATTAGATTTTATTTACTCTGGATTATCAATGTATATAGCCTGGTCTTGTATTCTAGTCTTTATACAAATTATTATAAACCATAAATATATAAGCTATTTCATTTCAATACTATTACTTTTTTTATTTGAATTTGTTATTGTAGATGCTTTAGGAATAGAATCATTTATGTTAAATCTAGGTTTCACTCCAAATTATCAATATTCTGATATGAACGGTTTTGGTGCAGCACTAGTTTCAAAAAACTGGTTTAGTCTATATTGGATATTGTTTGGATTATTACTTGTTAGTATAGGAAGTTTGTTATGGATGCGAGGTTCTATAAAGGGAATAAAAGATAGAATTAAGTCTGCAAAAAAACATTTTACAAAGAAACAAGCATTGACTTTAATTACAATTTTTTGTTTGTTTTTCCTTACTTCATGTTTTGTTTACTACAATACACAAGTAGTAAACTCTTATAAGTCTGCCAATGAAATAGAATTTATGCAGGTTTCTTATGAGAAGATGTACAAAAAATTTGAAAATATCCCGCAACCCAAATTTGGTGATGTTACCTATGAGGTAGATATATATCCCGAAGAACGTAATTTGCTTGCTAAAACTCATATTACCTTGTTAAACAAGACAAATGTGGCAATAGATGTTTTGCATTACTCTATTTTACGTTACTATGCAACAGAGAAATGGGACATTACTTTAGAGATTCCGGATGCAAAATTAGTTTTTGAAGATAAAGAATTAGGATATCTAATATATAAATTAGATACTCCGTTACAACCCGGCTCTAAAATGAATATTGTTATTGATGCTGTGTATAAAAGTCAAGGGTTCGAGAACAGTGTTTCAAATTTACGCGTCGCAAAAAATGGAACTTTTATTCAGGAAGCTTACATATTACCTACAATTGGGTATGATGAAAATAATGAACTCATGGATCAAAATGACAGAAAGAAATATAATCTTCCAGTAAGAAAACAAATGGCGCAATTACGTACTAATGATAATATTAGTACTAAACAAAATTATTTTACCGAAGGAGAATCTGATTGGGTAAATGTTGAAACAATTATTTCAACATCAAGCAATCAAATTGCTATTGCTCCTGGAACATTAATAAAAGAATGGAAAGCTAATGGACGTTCATATTTTAAGTATAAAAATGACCATAGCTCTTTAAATTTTGTCAATTTTATGTCTGCAGAGTATGAGGTATCTCGCAAAAAGTGGAATGGTATAGATATCGAAGTATATTATCATAAAGATCATGATTATAATATTGATATGATGTTGGATGCTATAGAAGAATCATTAAAATATTATACCAAAAACTTTGGGCCTTATGTTCATAACCAGGCCAGAATCATCGAGATACCAAGGTATTATAACTTTGCGCAGGCATTTCCTGGTACAATGCCTTATACCGAAGGTGGTGGATTTACAACTGATCTTTCAAACAAAAATGATAACAATATTATTGAAGCTATTATAGCGCATGAAATGGCACACCAATATTGGGCACATCAGGTAGTAGGGGCAAATATGCAAGGAGCTACTATGTTATCTGAAAGTTTTTCAGAGTATGCTGCATTAATGGTAATGAAAAACAGGATAAAGGATGATAGTAAAATGAGACAGTATCTGAACTATGATTTTGAAAAATATCTAAAAGGTAGAAGTGCTGAAGCCGAAAAAGAATTGCCGCTGTATAAAGTAGAAGATCAAGGGTATATTCATTATGGTAAGGGAAGTGTTGTCCTGTATGCTTTACAAGATTATATAGGAGAAGATAAAATGAATACTGCTTTAAAAAACTTTTTAGATGAATATAAATATAAGGAATCACCCTATCCAACAACTCATGATTTTCTAAGACATCTGAAACCGCAAGTTCCCGATTCATTAAATTACTTGATAACTGACTGGATAAAAGAAATCACCTTATATGATTATCGTTTAAAAGATGCTACGTATAAAAGGAAAGAAAATGGGAAATATGAAGTTTCCATAGATATTGAAGCATATAAAATAAAAGTCGATAGTTTAGGGGTCGAAAACAAGGTGAATCAACGTGATTGGGTAGATATAGGAGTATATAGAGACACAGATGAAAAGCACTTGATGTACTCAAAAAGAGTCCTTTTTGTCGATGAGAAAATGAATTTCTCTTTTGAGGTTGATACCATTCCTGCAAAAGCTGTAATCGATCCAAAACGATTATTAATAGAAAGAGTAATCGACGATAATAGTAAAGAATTTTGAGAAAGATATAATCTTTAATAAATATTCAGCAAAAGAGCATAAGAGTAGGGTAAAGTGTAAAAAGTGGTTAGTACTTTTAATTTTGATTTCCTATTCTTATGCGGCAGCTGAAGACAAAATATCATAGATCTTATAACCATAGAGCAAAGATCTTGATGAAAATAATAAATATACCATGTAAAGCCATTTATTCGCTAGCTTTTTTAAAACTGTACAGAATACTCTATTTATACTTCTATCTTTGCCAAAAATTATTTTATGTCAAGACAGTTTTCTGATTTAGGAGTTTTAGTTCCATTACAAAAAAGTTTAGTAGATCTAAATTTTTCTACACCAACCGATATTCAGGAAAAATCAATTCCTATTTTATTACAGAAAAAGGATGATTTTGTTGGTTTAGCCAAAACCGGAACAGGAAAAACAGCTGCATTCGGATTACCGTTGTTGCAAATGATTGATGCAAGTAGTCCAAGCATTCAGGCCGTAATATTAGCTCCGACCAGAGAATTAGGACATCAGATTCATAGCGATTTAACATCTTTTATTAAGTATTTACCAGATATTTCTATTGCATCAGTGTGTGGAGGGATTCCTATCAAACCCCAAATAGAACGTTTAACGAATACAACCCATATCGTTATTGCAACTCCTGGACGTTTAATTGATTTAATTAATCGTAATGCTATTGATATTAAAAAAGCTAACTATTTAGTTCTGGATGAGGCAGATGAAATGGTAAACTCATTAAAAGAAGATTTGGATAAAATAGTTGCAGTGCTACCAAAAAACAGAAGAACCATTCTGTTTACTGCTACGATGCCAGGAACCATAAAACAGATGGTGCAAAATTATATGTCTAAGCACATTATTCAAGTAAGTGCAGATATGGAAACCGTTGGGCATCAAGGTATAGATCACCGGTATGTTGTTGTAGAACCTATAGAGAAGTTAGAAGTTTTAATGCATTTTCTTAACTCAAAAGAAGGAGAGCGAGGTATTATTTTTTGTAAAACAAAAGCGGCAGTAAATAAGCTGGCAAAGAATCTTGCAATTAATAAATTTTCTTCTGGGGCACTACACGGTAGCTTATCACAGCCTATTCGTGATAGAATTATGGGACAATTTAGAGAAGGACATATAGATATTCTTGTCGCTACAGATTTGGCAGCTAGAGGAATTGATATCAAAGAAATATCATATGTAGTCAATTATCATTTGCCAGATGTTTACGATACCTATGTACACCGAAGTGGAAGAACTGCTAGAGCAGGAGCAAAGGGATTATCTTTAACAGTATTACAACAAGACGAAGTAGAAGATTTGGCAGAATTTGAATCTGTTCTAAGTATAGCTTTTAAAGAATTCAAAAAAGCTGATGAACAAAGTATCGAAGAAAATAATGGGCTTTTATGGGCAAAGAAAATATTTAAAACCAAACCCAATCATACAGTTTCTAACGAATTTAAAGATAAGATTAAAACAGTTTTTCATCACCTTACCAAAGAGGAATTGATAGAGAAACTGTTAGCAAATTACCTTGCGCAACATATAAAAACAGAAATACCTAAGAAGAAAAAGAAATAAAACGTATGGCAAATATCATTAAAAAGCAACAGCATATTCTTGATAAATTAAATATTAAGTGTTTGAATCCAATGCAGGAAGATGCTCTTGTTGCTATTGAAGAAACCGAAAATACGATTATACTTTCTCCTACCGGAACAGGTAAAACTCTAGCATTTTTATTGCCTATTATTGCTACTTTAGATCCTGAAAGCACAGAGGTACAAGCTTTAGTTTTGGTGCCATCAAGAGAATTAGCTATTCAAATAGAACAAGTAGTTAGAGAAATGGGATCAGGATATAAAGTAAATGCTGTATATGGTGGTCGCTCTATTTCTAAAGATAAAATAGAACTAAAGCATACTCCGGCAATTCTTATTGGTACACCTGGCAGAATAGCAGATCATTTCAGTAGAGAACGTTTTTCTAAAGAAAGTATAAAAACATTGGTGCTGGATGAATTTGATAAATCATTAGAAGTTGGTTTTGAATATGAAATGAGAGGCATTATAAATGAATTACCAGGAATAAATAGAAGAATATTAACCTCTGCAACACAAGAAATAGACATTCCTGATTTTGTCAAATTAATAAATCCAACTATTATTGATTACTTGGGGGATGGTGTTTCTAATCTGACGATAAAGACTGTAGTGTCTCCTTCAAAAAATAAGTTAGATACTCTTGTTGCATTATTACATCAATTAGGTAATCAACCCGGAATTATATTTTGTAATCTAAAAGATACTATAAGCGAGGTAAGTCACTTCCTGGGTAAAAATAATATTAATCACGGTTGTTTTTATGGAGGAATGGAACAGAAAGATAGAGAACGTTCTTTAATCAAATTTAGAAACGGTACCCATCAGATTATTATTGCTACCGATTTGGCAGCAAGAGGAATCGATATCCCAGAGATTAAATATATTGTTCATTACCAGCTTCCGTTAAAAAGAGAAGAATTTACACATCGAAATGGTAGAACAGCCAGGGTAAATGCTAAAGGAACCGCATATGTATTGAAATGGGAGAAAGAAAATTTACCAGATTTTATCGAAAATTCTGAAATAGAAACGATTACTAAGCACTCTATACGAAAACCTCAATATTGGCAAACTTTATTTATCTCAGGAGGTAGAAAGGATAAAATCTCAAAAGGAGATATAGCCGGTCTATTCTTTAAACAAGGTAAAATTAATAAAGACCAATTGGGAGTTATAGAGTTAAAACAAGATTGTACGTTTGTTGCTGTGCCTGTTTCTATAGCCGATGAACTAGTTGCAGCATTGAATAACAGTAGATTAAAGAAAAAGAAAATTAGAGTAACTAGTATATAAAAAAGGAATACAGTTTCATAGCCTATAAATTTATGGCACCATATTTGAAATGCATAAAGTAATTATTAAAATTAAATTATATTACAATGAGTAAAGGAACAGTAAAATTCTTCAACGATGCCAAAGGTTTCGGTTTTATTAAAGAAGAAGGTTCAAACAAAGAGCATTTTGTGCATATTTCTGGATTAGTAGATGAAATTCGTGAAGGTGATGAAGTAGAGTACGACCTTAAAGAAGGTAACAAAGGATTGAATGCAGTAAACGTAAAAGTTATCTAAACATATACGCTTAAATTTTGTATTAAGAGACCTATCAATTCTGATAGGTCTCTTTCTTTATAATACGCTGAAAGAACATTTCTTATAAAGTTTATTATTTTTTAAGATAAAATCCTTTTAAAACTCCCGAAAGACATTAATTTTACAGGCCTAAAAAAATAGAAAGTTATGTCTGAGATGACTACAGAGTCAGAAGAAAGAAAAACCGGAAAAGAACTATATAGTTACCAAAAAGGAGCAATCAATAAGATTTTTAAAAGTTTTGAAGATGCTCCCGAAGACTATCACTTATTATATCAACTACCAACCGGTGGTGGTAAGACAGTGATTTTTTCTGAAATAGTAAGACAATACCTTAAACATCATAACAAAAAAGTATTGGTGATGACACATCGTATAGAGTTGTGTAAACAAACATCTAAAATGCTTACTGGGTTTGGAGTAGTAAATAAAGTAGTAGACAGCAAGGCAAATCTGGATGATCAAGAGGAGTATAGTTGTTTTGTAGCTATGGTAGAAACTTTAAACAATAGACTAAATGAAGATAAACTTGATATCTCAGACATAGGTTTAGTCATTATTGATGAAGCGCATTATAACTCTTTTACCAAATTATTTAAGTTTTTCGAAAAATCTTTTATTTTGGGAGTTACAGCTACACCGTTGAGTTCGAACATGAAATTGCCGATGAAGGATAACTATAACGAACTGATCGTTGGTGAAACAATAGAATCCCTAATCGAAAACGAATTTCTTGCCCGAGCAGAAGTCTTTGCTTATAATATGGGGTTAACTTCTTTAGAAGTTGGATCTAATGGGGATTATACTGTAAAATCATCAGAAGACCTGTACACAAACCAGGATATGCTGGGTAAATTATTAGATGCATATAAAAAACATTCTCTAGGTAAGAAAACGCTAATTTTTAATAATGGAATTAATACTTCATTACATGTTTTTGATACATTTAGAGCAGCAGGATTTCCCATTGCACATTTAGATAATACGGCCACAAAAAAACAGAGAAGTCAAATCCTAAAATGGTTTAAAGAAACACCTAACGCTATTTTAACATCGGTAAGTATCTTGACTACGGGGTTTGATGAACCTACGGTAGATACAATTATTTTGAATAGAGCTACCAAATCTTTGACTTTATATTATCAAATGATTGGTCGTGGTTCTCGTATTCTTAAAAATAAATCTAAGTTTTCTGTAATTGATCTGGGGAATAACCTATATCGTTTTGGACCTTGGGGTGCAGATTTGGATTGGCAAAAAATATTTAATTCCCCAAATTATTATATGGATAAACTCCTTAATGATGAGGAGATTGAAGGTAAATTTAGGCATGAGATGCCAGAAGAATTAAGAGCAGAATTTGCTAATTCTGAAGAAGTATATTTTGATATCAAAGAGACATATATACAATCTGTAAAAAATGGCCAATCGTCTAAAGTCGTATTAGAGCAGTCGATAGCTCAACATGCCAAGATATGTATCGAAAATAGCGAAGATATTTATGATGCATTAGGATTAGCTAAAATGCTGGGAGAGGATATTAATTATAGAATCCAAGCTTATGCCAAGTGTATTAGTAAGAGCACCCATAATTTTTTAACCTGGTTAAAAGATGATTATCGAAAGAAGCTAAGTACATATTTACGAGATAATTTTGATACTTTATTTGAAGAAATTCATGGTAGACCGCCAGAAGATTAGTTATCTAAAATTTCCAAACAATAAAGCGGCTTTTTTTATTACCCTGTTCCATTGCAATGGTAGTATGTGTCGCTTTTAATTTATCTAATTGTTTCTTTAATTTGGGTAAGTGTTCTTTTTTAGAAACCAGACTTGTAAAAAAGCCCACTTGCCGGGCAAAAGTAACACTTTGTTTGATCATTCGTTTTAAGAATAAAGCTTCACCACCATTGCACCAGAGCTCGTTGGCCTGGCCTCCAAAATTGAGTTCAAGATGTTCTGCAATACCTAAATTCTTTACCTTTCTAAGTGTTCCTTTAGAAGCTTCTTCTTTTGAGGCATGAAATGGAGGGTTACACATGGTGAAATCAAAGTATTCCTCATTTTTTATAACTCCTTCAAATATATTAGCGTTGTTAGTCTGGTGTCTTATTTCAATAGAATCACTCAGCTGCTGATTTATTTTAATATTATTTTTTGCAGATATCACCGCTTTTTCATCAATATCTGCTCCTACCATATACCAATCATATACCTGTGCCCCTAAAATGGGATAAATGCAGTTGGCACCCATGCCAATATCCAAACCTTTTATTTTGGTAGTAACTCCTTGTTTTACCAGAACATCGGCTAAATGATGTATGTAATCCACTCTCCCAGGAATAGGAGGGCAGAGGTAACCTTCTGGGATATTCCAATCCTTTAATCCATAATGATGTTTTAAAATAGCTTTGTTTAGTTCTAAAACTGCTTTTTGGTTAGAGAAATCTATGGTGCTGTTCCCAAATGTATTGATAAATACAAAAGCTTCTAATGCCTCATGCACATTAATTAGTATTGTAAAATCATATGGTTTGTTATGAATGTTATTGGGATGCACGCTTACTTAGTTTATTTATTATTTTTATCGTCTAACTTCACTAATACTCTATTTAAACTTCTTAAAGTAATCCCCATATAATTAGCGATATCTTTTTTAGAAATTATTTTGGTAAGCTCAGGGAAAGCCTCTTTAAGCTTTAAAATATTATCTTCTATGGTATAGGATTGCTGGTAAGAATGCCTAGGAGCTTTATAACCAATTTTAATCGCCATAGCTTTCATAACCAGTCTATTAAATCTTTTGTCTTGCTCTAGCAAATAATTAAAATGGGTATAAGAGATTTTATAAACCTCCAACCTCGTGATGGCTTCAATACTACAAAAGCTTAATTTACCACTAAAAACCTCTAATTCTCCAAACTTCATTCCTTTACCCAGGAACTCCTGAATAAAATCTTTTCCATTCTCATCAGACAAATAACACTTTGTGATGCCCTCTTTAATAATAAAAACAGAAGAATATCTTTTATCTTGTTCTATTATTTTTTGTTTTGGCAGAAATCTTTCTTCAATAAAATAGTTCATATCCAAACGACAAAGAATATCAATATAATCCAATAATTCCTGGTCTGTTCTTATCATTTCTTTTGTACTTGGACATTTGTCCTTTTTATTTAATTCTACAAATTATTTCTTTGAACCCAGTAAAATTATACAATAAAAAGGGATAAAATATTGCAAATGGAAAGATTATTAAAACAAATAGAATTTATTAAAGAAATCGATAAAATTAAATACATCCAACGTCAAACCAAATTATTTAATAGTGACAGACGCGAAAATGATGCAGAACATAGTTGGCATTTGGCTATGATGGCACTTGTTTTAGCAGAACATTCTAATGCACCTATTAATATTCTTAAAATTTTAAAAATGGTATTGATTCATGATATTGTTGAAATAGATACAGGAGATGTTTTTATTTATGATACCTTAAAAAATCATACAAATACTGAAGAAGAACTAAAATCGGCTAAACGAATATTCGGAATACTCCCAGAGGAACAATCAAAGGAACTTATGGAGATTTGGCTGGAGTTTGAAGAAGGAAAAACTAATGAAGCTAAATTTGCCAAGGCATTGGATAGATTTGAGCCTACTCTTCAAAATGACTCTAATAATGGTGGTACATGGTATGATTTTGATGTTGAATATCAAAAAGTTCATGAAAAAACAAAGATCATAGATAAAGGATCTACTCGTTTATGGAGATATTCTGAAGCATTAATTAATAAACATTATAAAACTGTATTGGATGATTAATCAGAAATATTCTATCTATACGGTTAATTTTGTATTGATTTGTTTAAGTTCCTTATTCTTTTCTGCAAGCTATAATATGTTAATCCCAGAATTACCTGCATATTTAAGTAATCTTGGTGGGGCAGAGTATAAAGGGTTAATCATTTCTTTATTTACACTTACAGCAGGGTTATCAAGGCCTTTTAGTGGTAAAATTACAGATACAATCGGGCGCAAACCAGTAATGACTATTGGTGTAATTGTATGCTTAATATGTGGTTTTTTATACCCTGTATTAACTACTATTTCTGGTTTTCTTTTTTTAAGACTATTACATGGCTTCTCTACGGGCTTCAGTCCGACAGCAATTTCTGCGTACATAGCAGATATTGTTCCCAAAGAACGTTGGGGAGAAGCTTTCGGGATACAAGGTTTATGCTTTGGAACAGGCTTGGCTTTGGGGCCAGCTCTGGGGAGCTTTATTAAAATGTACTATTCTTTTGATGTACTATTCTATAGCTCTTCGCTAGTTGCTTTCATAGCCTTCGCGTTAATAGTTAATGCAAAAGAAACGCTAAAAAACAAACAGCACTTTAATAAATCTACTCTCAGGATTTCGAGAAATGACATTATCGCTATAGAAGTTATGCCATCGGCAATTATAACTTTTTTATGTTATATCGCTTTTGGAGTTATTTTAACCTTAATTCCTGATTGGAGTGATCATTTGGGAATCATGAATAAAGGAACATTCTTTATTGTTTTTACTATTTCTTCTCTATGTATTCGATTTATGACGAGGAAAGTATCAGATAATTATGGGCGAAAAATTATAATTATTATAAGTCTTATCGTTTTGTTTTTGGCATTAATTCTCATCGGTTTTCTAGATACTACTAATGGCTTGCTTATAGCAGCAGTTTTCTACGGATTAGCAATGGGGGTGCTGTCTCCGACATTAAACGCTTGGACTGTAGATATGAGTAACCCTAATCATAGAGGAAAAGCAATGGCAACAATGTACATTGCTCTAGAAGCAGGTATCGGTTTGGGAGCTTTCTTTTCTGGATGGTATTATCAAGATGTAATTTCTAAAATCCCACTAATTATGTATGCGTGTGCATTTATGGTTTTTATAGCATTTATTTATATGATATATAAACTTAAAGAAAAATGATAGTTTTAAAATAACCTTCTTAAAAAAGTATTAGAGTCATGTAATTAAATTGTTTAAAGCTAATTGATAGTAATGAGTTAAGACAACACAATATTCATAACAAGAAAGCGTACATTTAAAATAACTACTTATAACAATTGTTTTTCTATAGCAATTTTAATAATACCAACACTATTTTTGGCACCAAGTTTACTCATCAAATTCATTCGATGAGTTTCAACTGTCTTTACACTAATAAATAATTTTTCAGAAATTTGTTGAGTAGTCAATTCTTCATAAATTGCAATAAGAACATCTTTTTCTCTTCTGGTTAAATTTGGCTTTAATCCATTACAATTTTTACTCTTTATGGATTGTTTTAGTAGTTTACTATGGATATCTTTTTGTAAATATAATTCTCCAGAAAGAACTGTTTTTATCGCACTAATAAGCTCTAATTTATCAGTGTTTTTTAGTAAATAGCCATGTACACCATTTTTAAGCATACGTTTCACAAAGGTAATATCTTCAAAATTTGTAAGTGCAATAATTTTTAATTCAGGATAGCTTTTAAGAAGTTGTTTACTTAAATCAATCCCATTAATATCTGGTAAATTAATATCTAACAATAGTACATCTGGTAGCTGTAATGCTAAGTTAGTTATTGTTATTTCGGCATTCTCATAGACTCCTGTTATTTCAATTTCTGGTGTCGTTTCAAGCATAGACACAATACCATTAAGTACCATAACGTGATCGTCTGTTATTGCAATTTTAGTTATCATCGAATTTGTCTGTATCTATTTCTATAGTATAAGATGTTCCTTGGTTATTTGATATTAAATCCATTGTTGCGTGTAAACACTCTATTCTGGATTTAACATTTTCTAAACCAATCCCGCTATTGGTTTTAACTTGATCTGTATCAAAGCCCTTACCATTATCTTCAACAGTGAGATGAATACTATTTCTTCTACAACTCATCTGTACATGTATTTCATTTGCTTGGGCATGGTTTAAGCTATTGGTTACTAATTCTTGTATTATTCTAAAGATATTTATTTCTACACTCTTAGGTATTTGAATAGGATCTCCGATATGCTGAAAGTTAATATTTTGCGGATGTATTTCATCCATATTTTGACAATATTCATAAGTTGCTTCTATAATATTGAGTTTTTCTAAAGAAGGAGGTATTAAATTATGTGAAATTGCCCGAACATGCATGCACGATTCATCAATCATAGAAACTACTTCTTTTATTACTTTATCATTTGTTTCTAATATTGAAGACAGTTTATATTTTATGGCAGACAGATCTCCATTTACACCATCGTGTAGTTCTTTTGCAATTCGTAAGCGTTCTTTTTCTTCGCCTTGAATTAAGGTTTCTAATGTTTTTATTTTAAATTCTCTTTTTAGAGTAAAAATTTCTTGATTTTTACGTTTCTGCCTTTGTTTAAATACCAACCATGAAAGAAAGGAAATTAATAATAAAAAAGTAGATATTCCGATTAGGTAATTAAATTGTGTTTTCTTTTTTTGAAGGCCTTTGGCACTTTGCTCTAATTCTAATTGTTGAGTTAATATTTCGTTATCCTTTTTTTTGGTTTTGTATTTGATTTCAAGCTCACTAATGCTTTTTAAATGATCAACCTGAAGAATACTATCTTTATATTGAGTATGACTTTTAAAGTTAGCTAAAGCTTGTTGTGGACTATTTTGTAGTAAATAGGTGTCACTAAGGGCCAAATATACTTCAGAAATCAGGGATAAATCATGAATACTTTTTGCTAGTTCTAAAGCTATATTAAAATGAGATTGAGAGATATCTTTTTGTAATAATTTACCATAAGTGACTCCTAATTGCATATGAGTTTCAACTAACTCATCTTTATCCTCCAGTTCTTCTCTAATAACTAAAGCTTTTTTTAGTAATATAAGCGATTTATTAAGTTGATTCTGTTTTTCAGATACAACTCCTAGATTATTATAATTTCTAGCAATTTCTTTCTTATTTTCATTCTTCAAATTAACAATTAGTGATTCATTAAAGTAATCACTTGCCAGTTTAAATTTAGATAATTGCACATAATTCCCTCCTATATTATTTAAAATAGTACCTAAGGCAAATTTTATATTTTCGTTATTCGTAGATTTTGAAATAGCAACCGCTTCTATTTGATGATCAATACTTTTTTGATACTTATCAAGAATCATATATACATTTGCAAGATTTAGAAGCTTGATAAATTTCCCATACTCATTCTTGTTTTTTTCGTCATACACAATTCCTTCAAGGTAAATTTCTATTGCTTTTATATAATCGCCTTGATTTTTACGTAGCATCCCTAGAGAAGAATAAACCGCAGATTTATCTAATCCTTCTGAATCAAATATCTGAAAAGAGTTTTCAAAATAATATTTAGCCGAATCGTATCTATTCGTATATAAAAAAGCATTCCCTATATACAGATTAGCTTTTGCTTTAATTTTAGTGTATTTAATTTGTGTCGCAAGTTTTTCTGCTCTTTTTCCATAAATTAAAGAGGTGTCAATATTTTGATATAAGTAGTAATAGGCCAAATCATTTAATACTTGTGCTTTGATAGTGTCTTCTTGTTTTTTATCTAATTCGAGTTTTAAACTGTCTATGATTGAAGATGTTTGTGCCAAAATTGACTTTGCAGCTATAAGAAGGATTAAAATGCTGATTTTCGTTTTCAAATTGTCGTTGTTTTTTTTAGAAGAATACTATAAATGTAATGGTTTTTATATGTTACTATATTTTATATAGGCTATATATGAATTCATGATAGGGTCTTAAAAGAAATAACAATGGTCAAAACCTGTTATTTATTATTCTTTATACTAATGATATACTCTTCTTTTTTTGATAAGTAATAAAAGGCATTAGCAGAGAATCTTGCCGTTGCTATACTGCAATTAATTCTTTCACCCACAAAAAAAACCATTTGATTTTCTCCTCCATATATTCCAAAACTATTAATTTTATTTTTTGGATTGTAGTTTAAATTCAGAGGCAACTTATTATCTTGGTTTAGTCCAACAATTGATATTGTATATTTTTTATGAATAAGAGGATTATAAAAAGTGTTATTATTTCCTGCCGAAACACAAATTATAACTTTATTTTTATAGGCATGTTTATATGCCGCTAACATCTCAGATGAAAGATGTTTTGTCCCCATAACTTCTAAAGAAATACTAATAACATGAGCTCCTTGATCCACAGCTTTAACAATAGATCTAGCTAACAAAATATAATTTTTGAAAACAGATTTGTGTTTGGGGTAAAAAGGGCAAATAATGACATCTGCTTCTGGATTTTCTTCGGTTATTATTTTTAACATTTTTTGTCCGTGATTTCTAAATTCTGGGACTCCAAAAAAATCGGAGTCCCATGAATCATTAGGATCTGTAGTAAATACTTTTATCTTTTCAGACCGTTCATATGGTAAACCATCAATTAATGCTACTCTAATACGTGCATTCATAGTGTTTTTAATTACCGCCACAACCGAAGATATCAAATTCCATTATTTGTCCAAATGCACCTCCAGTTACCGATCCATTATTTTCGAGTTTAGCTTTTGGGGTACAACCTTGCTGAATGCTATAAAGCAGGACGGCACCAAAAACGCTTAAACCTGTTACAGCAACGATTGAGATGCATATTGCAACTGTCATACCTATCATTACCTCATTAATAGTTATATTTCTAGAAATTAGAGAATTATTGATTGGGTTGATTACATTAAAAAGCTTTTGAGCATCAGGTCCTTCAACTCTTAAAGTAAAAGGTTTTTTTTGATTGATATAGCCTATAGATAGTTGATACCAATCCCTTTCTCCAAAAATCACTATAGGTTTTTTTGATACACTGCCATTATCATCGGTAAATACTTTTAGTTTATAACTACATTTACTAAAAGGACTATAGGTCCACATAACTTTTATTTCCTGATTACCTGTTGCATTGGCCTTAGGTGTACTTAATACATTAAATGTTGCTATACCAATATGCGATGATGACATTGTGATTGTTAAACGTGAGTATTTTTGCCCTGCAGGTATTTTTATTTTTATTGTATCAATACCAGCTCCACTAAGAATATTGTTATTATTACCATGTGATTTTGTTTTGTTATAAATTAGTTTTGACATTTTATTAAGTTTTTTATTATTAATATTTTTTTAAATGAAAAATGTTTGAATCTTAGATTTTTTTTAAACTAAAAAACTGTACCCAGATATTTCATAAAATTGCTGTTTCTGATTTGTGTCATTCTTGTTTTATTTAATTCCAATTTTGCTGATTACAAGGTAGTTTTGTGTATTGTGAAAAGCTTAAGGGTATTCCCTGATTTGTTAAAAATCAGGGAATACCCTTAAGTATAATATGGGTTTTAGCTAATTATTTATAGCATTTTCTGCTATCTACAAGTGTTATTATAGAGACCGGAGTGTACATCTGTTAAGTGTAGATAGAGTGGGAGAGAAGATTTCTAAATAAATTGGGATTTCTAAAACAGTATAATTGAATGGATAAATGGTTATATAATGGTAATTAGATCGCAATTCGGAGGTATATACAAAAGATAAATTAAAAGCTAATTAATTGTTTTTAAACAATACCCCAGATCAGATATTACAACCATTTTGCTTTTATATCCCTATATTTTGTTCTTCCAATAGGAATAAGTTCGCCATTTTTTAATTCTGCAATATACCTACTACCCGATTTCACAATAATCTCTTTTATCTCAGATATTTTTACCAAATATGATTTATGAATACGTTCAAAAGTATCTGGTAGTAATTGCTGTAGTTTTTCAAGAGATTTATCATGCAATTCTTTTTTTCCGTTAGTAAGGAATAGTTCTGTATACCCACCTGCACCTTTAATAAATAATACTTCTTCTATAGGGATCAATTGTATTCTCCCTTTTTTCTTAACTGCCAATAGTTTAACCTTATGGGTTTCTGTTTTTTCTTTTGACAAAACTCTATTAAAGGCCTGCTCTAATCTACCTTTGCTAAAAGGCTTAGGTACAAAGTCTAACACTCCATATTCAAAAGCTGATATTGCTCGTTCACTATTTGCAGAAATGATAACGGTATGAAACGATTCTGAAACTGCCGTACCAAGGATATCAAAACCATTTTCTCCATTAAGGTTTAAATCCAGGAGTACTACATCCAACGAATTATTTTTAATAAACTCCAGTGCTTCAGGCAGTGCTTCTACACGGTGCAACGAGCCTAATGTGTTTGTAAAGAATTCTCTGGTCATTCTTTCGATTCTCTTGGCTATTCTGGCTTCATCTTCAACTATTAGGATATTCATAGGGCTAGTTATCTATTTTTATACTGTTTTTCCAACCATTTGGTGTAGCTTCAGAAGAAAAACTCCATTTAGAAGCATAGCTTTCTGTTAGTCTTGCCTTAATATATTTAATTCCTGTACCTTCTATTATCTTTTTTTCTGCATCTCTCACTCTGGCAATCGTTAAAAATGTATAGGTTTTATAAGTATCACCTGTTTCAAAAATTAATTTGAATGTTATACTATTATTATCATTAGGAAGGCCATGAGTTATTCCATTTTCTAATAAGGTATGTAATATTGCCGGAGGTATTTTTTGATCAGCATCTATATTTTCTTCTTCCCAATGATATTTTATTTCTTTTCGATACTCCATAATATTAAGATGTGTACGGCATAGTTCTATTTCCTGACCAATAGGAATTAGGGTTTGATTTTCTATTTGGTTAAAAAGTTTAAATTCCTGAGCCAGTGCTTCTATAAAAGCAACTCCTTTTTGTGGTGATTCTTCAACCCAATCTATCAATGAAGTTAGTGTATTCATTAAAAAATGTGGTTGAATATTCTTTTTTAGTAATTCTAGCCGAAGGCGAGTAGATTGTACCAAAGATTCTTCATAAGCCAGTCTTTGCTCTTTTGTTCTCACAGAGAGGATATAAAACATTCCTAGAAGGATAATACCAAAACCTGCAAAAAGACTGATATCATAATAAGTAATAGCATTTATGAGGGCACATATGAGCAATGCCAATAGTACTATGACAGCTCCTTTCATTCTTTTGTAGATCCCAAAAACCACTATCCCAAAAGAAAAAAACCACATGGTCATAGCCATGTTATAAGCAGTATAATCATGATTTTCATGTTGTATGGAAAATACAAATATCAGAACACCAATATATATGTATAAAATCATCTTTTGTCTAGGAAATGGAAATTGCAAAGAAAAATATAGTGGTGTCAAAATTGCAATAATAAAAGTTAGAACTCCTATAATTTCCAATCGAATATGATGTTGACTATAATGAATAGGAATATAGAATTTAACATATTCCATCATAATTAAAGCAAAAAAGAGAAAACAGTTAATGCTAAAGATTAGGATTGAATATCCTTTGTTTTCACTTAAAAAAAGGAAAAAGAAATATAGCGAAGCTAATAAGAATGCACCCGCAAAAATATGCATAAAAGCTGTATTGATAAGCTCGGATCTTACCAAGTGATCATAATCATCTACATATACATAAAGTTTTCTCGAATGATCAGGATGATAATATAGACTAGTTCGTAATGCAAGTACATGAGATCCTTTTGTTGCTAAAGTGTCAGGGATGCCAAAAGTCGCCCATAGCTGACCAGACGGATCATGAGTAGTTTCTTGTCCCGGGTTTCCATTTTCACCAATGAGTACCCCGTCCCAAAAGACATCGTATTCTCCAAAAGTATTTATGAATACTCCATAATGCTGAAATGATTCGGGGGACTTTGTAATTTCAACCTCGGTTCTGGACCAAAAAACTTCTCCTTCCGTTACATCTGCTTTATTTTTCCATTGCTGGTCATTCCAGTTTTTGGTAGCCCATTCTGGGCGATCTCCTATTTTATATCGAGAATCGTTGGTTTTAGAAACACGATCTCTAGAACAAGAACTTACCAGCAGAACAGTGAATACTAAAAGGAAATAGTGTAATAATTTAAAATTCATGTATTGTAAAATAGTATCAAGTAAAATTAACTTAAAAACAGGACTTCTTAGAGTTGTTCAATCATATATAGAGCAGTTGATGAAAAATACCTTGAAAAGATACTGACTAAAACCGAGTTTTACTCTATCAATTAAAAATCGACAGTATGTGATATACCATGACCGATTAGATTAAAATGAAAATCTAAATGAATATTGGTAATTCCATCTGATAACTAAAAAAACAAGTACGTAAAACAGATGAGACAAAATTTAAAAGCCTTAATACTAGTTTGGTTTTCAATAACCTGTACTATGGCACAACAATCAAAAACAGGAAAAGCAGAAGTTACCGGAAAAGTAATTGAGAACGTGACAAATGAAGCGTTACCATTTGCATCAGTAGTTTTAAAAGATGCGACACAGCAATTAGTTGAAGGAGTAATCACCAACGAAGAAGGAGTGTATGCCATTATGGATATTCCTGTCGGAAATTACAATTTAGAGGTAACATATACCGGATTTAAAGCACACTCACAACCATTAGAAATCAAAGAAAATCGTCAAAAAATAAATCTAAAACCAATCCTATTATTGGAAGAAACAGTTTCGCTCGATGAAGTAAAAATTACTACCGAGGTATCACAAGTTTCTTTACGTTTAGACAAAAAGGTATTTAAAGTAGGTAAAGATATATTATCACAAAGTGGTTCGGTTACAGATGTATTAGGTAATGTACCATCGGTTGCAGTAGATCCATCAGGAACGGTACAATTAAGAGGTAATGCCAATGTTACTATTTTGATTAATGGCAGACGTTCTGGCTTAACATCTGCACAGGCATTAGAACAAATCCCTTCTGATAATGTAGATCGGGTAGAGGTAATCACTACTCCTTCTGCAAGATATGACGCTTCAGGATCAGCAGGGATCATTAATATTATTCTTAAGAAGAATACCAAAGGAGGACTAACAGGGCAATTAAGAGGGGTTGTAGGAACTCCAGACGATTATAGATTATATGGCAGTTTTAGCTATAAAGCACAAAAGTTTAATTTTTTTGCTAATGCGGGAATTCGATATACAGATTACGAAGGAGAGTATACTAAACAACAAACCTCTACCAGAAATAATACCACAGTACATTTAGACCAACGCGAGGATCAGGATAGGCATGATGATGGAAAACTAATTTATGTTGGTGCAGACTACTATCTAAATAAAAACAATGCTATCACAGCTGCTTTTTATAGAAATCAAACTGAAGATACTGATGAAACAATGCTTTCTTATGGATATACCTCTGCTACGACAGCAATTGATAGTATATTGACAACCCTAGGAAACTCTAAAGAAAAAAGATCCTATAACCAGCTTGAAATGAATTATACCAAAACCTTTGCAAAAGAAGGAAGGAAATTAACTTTTGACCTACAGTATGATTTCTGGGATAGTACAAAAAAATGGAATGTTCGTACTCAAAAAGAGACTCCTATAATGACCCCAATATCAAATTTGAGAACAAAATCTACAAACAAGAATAATGATATTGTTTTACAATCTGACTTTGTAACTCCTTTTGGAGAAACAACAAAACTGGAAATCGGAGCCAAATTTGAAAACAGGCATGTAACCGATGGATTTATTGCCGAAGAACTTGTAAATGATAATTATCAATTATTAGATAATCTGGATAATGAGATAGCATACGACGAACGAATTATTGGAGGATATGTTCAATACGGAAGTAAGATTGGTAAGTTTAGCTATTTACTAGGCTTACGAATTGAGGATACTAATATTAAGATCAAAGATGAGGAAGGGAGTTTTAATAACACTAACGCCTTCACTAATTTGTTTCCTACGTTAAACTTAGGATATGCTATTGGTGAAAAAACAAATTTTCAAGTAAGTTATAGTAAAAGAATAAACAGGCCTTCATTATGGCAATTAAATCCATTTTCTGAGCTTGAAGATTTTAACACTCGATTTTTTGGTAATCCAGCATTAAAATCTGCATTTACTGATGCTGTAGAGGTATCGCTTTTACAAAAAGGAACAAAATTCACCATAAATCCAAGTATTTATTATTCCTATACTACAGATGATACACAATGGTATACTACTCAGAATGATGACGGTGTTTTTGTAAGTACGATTATCAATTTAGATTTAGAAGAACGATATGGCTTTGAGCTTTCAGCTTCTTATAATCCACTAAAATGGCTTAGTTTTAATGGAGATTTTAATGCCTATCGTTTTAGCCAGGAAGGTATAGCTGGGACACAAAAACTAGACTTCTCTGATGAAACATGGCAAACTTCTTTAAGTACCAGAATAAGGCTTAAACATGGTATTTCAATTCAAAGTAGGTTTAATTACCAGGGAGAAAGAGGTAATGCTCAATCTAAAAGAAAATCAATTTCATATCTTAATTTGGGAGCCAGTAAAAAGTTATTTAAAAATAAGGCGAATTTGATATTTAATGTTAGTAATGTCTTTGATAGTCGTAAAACCCGAGAAGAGATAACCGGTACAGATTTTTTTGTAAACCAGATGAGAAGTCGTAATGGTGCGAGATGGTCATTGAGTTTTGTATACAAGTTTAATGGTAAATCGGGGCACAAAACCAGACGAGTACAACGAAGTAATAGAAATTAATCGGTTACATAACTATAGTATTATTTATATAGTACAAAACATTATAACAATGAGAAATTACAACTTTATATTTTTGACACTGGTATTTGCATTACTTTTAAATGCTTGCAATACTAAAAAACAGAATAAAAATAATAGTGATTCACTAACTACAGAAGGGACTTATTTTGGACAAAAACCACCGGGCTTAATTCCTGAAATTTTTGCACCAGGTGTTATTTCAATCAATGGTAGGTTTGAGGGGACTGTTTCGTTTTCTCCTAATCTAGAAGAAATATATTTTGAAGCTAGTTATGAAGACGAAGAAACATCTATCTATTTCTCAAAACTCGATGGTAATAAATGGACTACTATTAAAAGAGCAAATTTCACCAATGGGAAAAAAAATGAAGAATTGCATCCATTTGTCAGTCCTGATGGTAAAAGAATTTATTTCACAGCTTTGGATTCCGTTTTTGTAGATGAGAAAATTTGGTACGTAAACCGTTTAAAGGATTCCTGGAGTGATGCAATAAAACTTAATTCACCTATAAACGATGACCTTGTGTTTTTTCCTAACCAGGCGAAAAATGGCGACTTGTATTATTTCAATTTGTCAAAATTTAAAACGTACTATTCGCCCAACAAAAATGGTGAATATGCCGAAGTAAAGAAAGTTGATATTGAATTTGGCCATCACGCGTTCATTTCTTCATCTCAAGAGTATTTACTGGTGGCTGCTAAAAACAAAGAAGATGAAAATAGAAAGGATAATGACATTTATGTCTGTTTTAAGAAGCAAGACAGTACATGGACAAAACCAATTAACCTTGGAAATACAATAAATTCTAATTTTGATGAAAAAAATCCGAGTATCACTCCAGATGGTAAATATCTATTTTTTGGCAGAGCGGAAAGAAACGGAGAAATTGGGCTAGCAAATGTTTATTGGGTAAGTATAGAAGTTATTAATAAAGTACGACCCGTTGATCTTTAAGGAATAACAATGAAATTAGTACACATCATTAATACTAACTATCATATGTTTGGTAAAATCATATAAAAAACAATTAAAACACTTAAAATTATAAGAGTTCAAAAAAATAATTATTAAAGCCTTACCAGATAGTAAGGCTTTTAATTTTTCATTTTATTAATCATGTATAAAAAATGACTAAAAAATAGATTAATTGGTTAAAACTCGATTCAATCTTGTCGTTTATCACAAAGCATCGAGAGCAACTACTTCGGTTATTAAATTTGAAGAGATATAAATACAAATTTTACAATTATGAGAATGCCTTTTTCAGAATTTATTACTAGTGGAGATTTAAAGTTCGTTGTTGCTTTTTGCATATGTACTGCTATAGCTGGGTATCATTTTTTCAAAAAACTACAAACTAAAAAAGAAGAGGAAAACCAGGAGTTGGTAAAGCATCACAATCTAAAAATTGGTAGTGCTGCTTTTTGGATACTCATTTTAAGTGTTTTGTCTTTATTATTGGGATTGATGCATAGTTTCTATTTTATTGGAAAAACAGGAGGAATTGCACCAGGGCTAATCTTTCAGGGGATATCTAATACATTAATTACTCCTGTGCTAGGGATTTGTCTATATATGGTTTGTAGAATTTTGCATGGAATGAGTAATTCTAATCTATCAACATCCTAATTGCTCTTATGAAACACATAATTTTGTTTAACCTGTAGCGATTATTACTTCAATAACTGAATAATATTTGTTTTATAGATTTTCCCAATAGGAATAACATCATTACCAATAGATATCCTATTTCCTTCAATACTTTTAATGTGCTTTACAGCTACAGCAAATGATTTATGAACCTGTAAAAAATAATCTTTGGGCAATGATTCTAGCAGATCAGAGATTTTCTCTCTAACAGTAATAGTTTCGGTTGTGGTGATTACTTTGGTATAATTTCCTGCAGCTTCCATATATTGAATAGTATCAATAACTACTTGTATATACTTTTTGTTACTATGAAGAAAAATTGTTTCTGCTGTAGTACTATTTTCAGCTACTTCGGTTGGAGGTTGCACTCTGGTAGTAGTGCTTACCGCCTTGTTTACCGCTTTTAGAAATCGCTCAAAACCAAAAGGTTTTAATAAATAATCAGAGATGTTGAGCTCATAACCTTCTAAAGCATATTCTTTATATGCTGTAGTTACAATAACTTTGGGAGGTGAAGGCAAGGTTTTTAAGAACTCGAAACCTTTTAATTTTGGCATGTTGAGATCCAGAAAAATTAAATCTACCTGATTCTCATTTAAATATTCGAATGCTTCTAATGCATCATAACAATTCTTCATCAATTTCATATTGGGTAATAAATCGCAATACCCTTTAATAATATCATGAGCTATATGTTCATCATCAACAATTAAGTATTTGATCATAATTGATTTAGTATTAGTTGCGCTTTATAAATATCTTCAGTTACGGTATACGATATAGAATGTTTCTTAGGATACACAAGTTCAAGTCTTCGTTCCAAATTATTTAAACCAATTCCTGGTTGTTCAGTATTTTCTGATGGATCAAAATTATTCTCAACTTCAAAATGTATTTCATTTTCTTTGGCAATCATATTAACATCTACATAAGCATTCTCTCTTAAATTTTCTACACCATGCTTGAAAGCATTTTCTAAAAGTATAATAAATAGTAAAGGCATCACTTTATATCCTTCATTTTCAATCTGGAGATTAAAATTAACTTTTATTGCTTTATGATAACGCATCTTATGCAATTCTATATAATTTTTTAGATATGATACTTCTTCTTCCAGGGTAACCACGTCTTTTTGGCCATCATAAATACTATATCGCATCATATCAGACAGCTTAAGAATCAATTCTTTTGCTTTTTTTGAATCTTTATCTACCCAACCGTATAAGTTATTAAGCATATTAAAAAAGAAATGTGGGTTGACCTGGCTTTTTAAATGCAATAGTTCGGTTTTTGCTTTTTCATTTTTTAAAGTTAAAATCGATTTTATTTGTTTGAAAACCCATCGAATTGTTAAAAAAATGATTAGTGGAAAATAGATGAAGACTATAATAACCAATACATCATTGTTCTCATATTCTTCGAGTAATATCAAAATCCTTCCTCCACCAATTACAAAAGACCAAAAGACTATTTTTTTTATAACCGATTTAGAAATAGTGGGAGCTCCTTTTTTCTGGAGGTAGTAATTCCTGATAAGTATTATTCCAAAAATTAAAATATAAATAAATAGTAAAGTAAAAACAGTAGTAAATACGGGTTGATTTGGGTGAGATTCAAATATTCCGATAAAGCATGTTAATCCCGTTAGGAATGTGGTGATTCTAATTTCATTTTTTGACCATAGTCGAGAGGAATTTCTTTGTTTTTTTCTATTGAATAACCAGGAGAGCAGTAAATATCCAATACTACTAACTGCCAAAAAAACGAATAAGGTACCTGTAAGCTCGATACCCGAAGCCATACAGATTATTCCTATAAACCATAAAAAAATGGATATCCCAAGGGAGAATATCGTTCGTCTATATTTTCTAAATAATAACATCATATACCCAAAACTAGGGTAATAAAATGGTACAACCAAAGAAGTTGATAAACATACCTTATACGGGTTTCAACTTCGAGAAAAGTGTGATGAAGTCACTTAATACCTGTCAAAAGCCTTTGTGTCCCTAATCAAACCAAGCTTATCACATTTATCATAATACTACCTGGTTTGACTATTATGTTTGATCAAATAATTCAATCAAAATGAACAGTCTTACAAATACTAACCATTATAAATTTCATTCATACATTATGAGAACACACGTATTTAACTTTGTTTATTCTTTCATACTACTACTACTAATATTTAGTACGGTCACCACAGCTCAAGAGCAAATTCCCAGTGACAGTATCCTAGGGAACTGGGATGGTAATATCGTTATTAATGAAAATAAATCAATTGGTATTATCTGGCGTTTCGAAAAATCAGATCAAGGTAAACTAATTGGTTTTATGGGACCAGCTTCTAAAGGAGTTGCAACATTACCAATGCAGCATATTGTTATTACCGATACAACACTCGGTTTTGAAATACATTCTGAAGGAAGCTATTCTGGTCAAATTTCAGAAAAAGGAATTACAGGTATCTGGAGTTCTAAAAGTGGAAAACAACTTACTTTAAATATGACTCGGGAATTGACCGAGGAACAGATTAGGAAACGATTCAATACAACCAAAACGGTTAAAAACTCAAATGATATCCATCAAAATATTAAACTCGGTAATGTAGAAGCTGTTAACATTTTTTTAGATAAAGGTAATGACATTAATGAGAGGTATGATAAAGGATATACGTTGCTTTTGTATGCTATAAAAAACGATAGAACTCATAAGATCGCCAAGTATTTATTGAATCGTGGTGCAGACCCAAATTTAGTTTCTGATGGTATTACACCATTAATGTATGCGGTAGCCTATAGAAACTATACAATTATTGAAGAGCTTATAGATCATAAAGCAGAAATCAATTATGTGAGCAGTAAAAAACAAACTGCATTGGCAATTGCCATTAAAAGCAGAGATAAAGAAGCGGTTAAAATGCTACTAAATCATGGAGCAGATCCTAATATTAAAATTCATAACGAATACACAGCTATCGATTTAGCAAAAGAAGATAACATCAGAGATATTTTAGAAGTATTAAAAGTACCTTATAAAGAACCTTCTGATGGCCCTTACGTAACCGAATCTGAAACAGAACGTATTGCTGTTTGGATAAATGAAGGAAAAAAGCACACAAAAAAAATCAGCAATAAAACTCCTCATGTTATTGAATACAAAGGGATGAAAGCAACCTTATGGGATAGTAATCCTGCCGAAGTAGAAAAACTAGAGTACAATGGTAAATTTAAAATTGCTGCTATTAGTGATATTCATGGGCAATACGATGTATTTATACAATTATTACAACGTAATGGTATTATCGATGAGAATCAAAAATGGAACTTTGGTAATGGTCATGTTGTCGTTACTGGGGATATTTTTGATCGAGGATCTCATGTGACCGAAGTACTATGGTTTTTGTATGACTTAGAAAAACAAGCAGAAAAAAGAGGAGGAAAACTACATGTATTACTAGGAAATCATGATGTAATGGTTCTCAATGGAAATTTACGCTCTGTGCATCCTAAATACAAGGACATTGCAAACATACTAGGTAAACCTTTAACATCTCTTTTTGCTAAAGGCAGTGTTCTGGGAGATTGGTTAAGAACACGACCTGTTTTGGTTAAAATAAATAATCTTCTATTTACCCATGGCGGATTTCATCCGGATCTCGTATCAAAAGGGGTTTCAATCGATCAAATCAATAAAGAATTTAAACAACAGCTGGTGGTTAGTGAATTGCCCGAAGCACGTAATGATCTCGGCACTTTTCTACATAGAAATAATGGTCCTATCTATTATAGAGGGTATTTTCAGGGAGAACTGGCTACTACAAAACAAATTGATCAATTACTACAACATTTTGGGGTAACACATATCATTGTTGGCCATACTACACATAGACAGATAGAAACACGTTACCAGGGCAAAGTAATTGTGATTGATGCAAATATGAAAAGTGGAAAAATGGGTGAAATTCTATTGTGGCAATCTGGTGAATTTACTCGTGGAACCCTTTCTGGAGAGAAACTTCCTATGGTGTCCGAAAAAAATTAATAGCTAAAAATAACAAAGTACTGTATATCTAATTTAACAACTTCAATCAAAAAACGAACACTTATGGAATTAGTCATAAAAAACTTAACAAAGACATATAAAAACGGAGTAAAAGCCATTAACAACCTAAGTCTCGAAATAGGTACGGGAATGTTTGGATTATTAGGACCTAACGGTGCTGGGAAATCTACACTAATGCGAACTATTGCAACACTTCAGGAAGCAGATGAAGGTACAATCACTTTTGGGGATTTGGACGTATTAACTCAAAAAAATGAATTGAGAAAAGTATTAGGGTATTTACCACAAGAGTTTGGAGTATATCCTAAGGTATCTGCAGAAGTACTACTGAATCATTTGGCGGTACTTAAAGGATTGATAAATACTAAGGAAAGAAAAGAGGTGGTTAAGGCACTTTTATATAAAACGAATTTGTACGAACATAGAAAGAAGAATATGGGCGGTTTCTCTGGAGGGATGAAACAACGTTTTGGTATTGCGCAAGCATTACTGTCTAATCCAAAACTTATTATCGTAGATGAACCTACTGCTGGTCTTGACCCTGCAGAAAGAAACCGATTCTATAATTTGCTAAGTGAGTTAGGCGAAAATACGGTTGTCATCCTTTCTACTCATATTGTTGATGATGTTAAAGAATTGTGTACCGATATGGCTATTGTTAATCGGGGAGAGGTACTTCTGAAAGGAAACCCTGTACATGCTATCGAGCAATTAAAAGGAAGGGTATACAAAAAAATAATCAAGAAAAATGAATTAGAGAGTTACAAACAGCATCATGTGGTAATTGCAGAAAAATTCTTGTTAGGTAAACCCATCATTCATGTTCTTAGTGATAACGATCCGGGAAATGGATTTATACCTATTCAGGCAGATTTAGAAGATGTGTATTTCTCACAGATTTTTGGTGGAGATCAATATCAAAATGCATTCCCATTATCATAAGACAGATCTAATATTTTTCATTTCAATCTAATTTCAACAACATTATGTGGTACGAAATACTAAAATTCGAAATAAAGTACAGAGCCAAACGCCCTGATACGTATATATACTTTGCTATTGTGTTTTTATTCTCTCTTGTAGCAGCAGATGTTCTCATGGATGGGAATTCTGGAGCCTTGGGTACAAATTCTGCTCAGGATATAGCAAGAATAATGGCAATTGTCTCAGCTTTTTTTACAATGATTACTTCTATGATCATGGGAGTAGCTGCTTTAAGAGATTTTGATCATAATATGGAATCTCTGATGTTTATAAATCCTATCAAAAAACGAGATTATCTCATCGGGCGTTTTATTGGGTCATTCATCATATTATTATTTATTTTCAGTGGCCTGCTTTTTGGACTTATGCTAGGTCAATTTATGCCATGGCGTGATGTAAATATTATGTTACCTTTTAATTTCTGGCATTATTTACAACCTTTCTTGTATCTGGTGATACCCAATATATTCTTTTGCGGGGCAGTTTTCTATGTTGGAGGCGCTTTAAGCCGAAAATTAATGGTTGTATATATCCAGGGGGTATTTTTGTTAATGGCGTATATCGTAACGCTTACATTATTACGAAACCCAGATCATCGTTTTTTTGCAGCTCTTCTTGATCCATTTTCTTTTCAAACTATTAGTATAGTAACTCAATTCTGGACCAAAACAGAACAAAGTACGTTAATGCTTCCTGTAGAAGGAGTGCTGCTATATAACAGGTTGTTATGGATAGCAATCGGGATAATTACTTTGGTAATAGGGTATTATAAGTTTAATTTCAACTTGATTAGAGGTAAAGCTTCAAAAAAGAAATTAATCGCTATTCCTGAAGAAGAAAACAAATCTGCTGTAAACAATATGAATAGTCTAGTCCCAAAGGCTTACATATACTTTGGTACCAAAGCTAGTATATTTCAATTTTGGAAACACGTTTTATTTAATTTTAAATCAATTCTTAAAGAAACTTCTTTCTGGGCCATTGTTCTATGTGGGGTGAGTATAATATTTATCAATTCTATTAATTTAGGAACTGCTTATGGTGTTAATAGTTATCCTGCCACATATATTATAGTAGAAGAACTTCAGGAAATGTCAATATATTTCTTCTTAATGATTCTTTTATTTTATTCTGGGGAACTTGTCTGGAAAGAGAGGGACACGAAATTAAGCGGTATTTATGATACTATTCCCATGTCTGATTTTATCAATTTGGCTGGTAAGTTTGTTGGGCTTATGCTTATATATGTCGTGTTAATGGTGGTTCTAATACTTTCAGGTATTATTTTTCAAACCCTTAGTGGGTATCACAACTATGAATTGGATGTGTATTTTATAGGGTTTTTTATTGAAATTTTCCCTTTTCTTATCCTTCTAACATTTGTTTCCTTCTTCTTCCAGGTGCTAACAAACCATAAATTCTTAGGACATATTATGGTTGTTATCTTCTTCTTTGTTGCTTTTATTTTATTAGAAGTATTAAAATTAGATCATGGATTATACGCTTTTGGTGGAGGTGATTTAGGCACATATTCAGATATGAATGGTTACGGACATTTTTTATGGCCTTATATAAGTTTCAAAATATATTGGATATTGTTTTCTATTGTTCTGTTTATTGTTGCTGTCATCTTTTCGGTACGGGGAACAGAAACACAAATGAAAAAACGTTGGAAACTAAGTAAACAACGATTGACCAAACCTTTGATAAAACTAGGAAGCGTTACTATTTTAATCTTTGCTTTATTAGGAAGTTACATTTTTTACAATACTAATATTCTTAATGAATATTCATTTCCGAAGGAAGAGAACATGTATAGAGTAAATTATGAGAAAAAACTTAAGCATTTTGAGTATTTGCCACAACCAAAAATTGTAGATGTAAACCTAAAAGTAGATCTTTTTCCATCTGATAGAGATTATACGGCAGAAGGGTATTATGTATTGACTAATACTCATGATACAGCTATTAATGAGGTTCATGTTCAAAAACTACCAAATTATCAGGTAGCAATCAAATATATAAAATTTGAAAAAGGAGCTACGATAAATAATGATAATGAAGAGTATAGTTATTATATCTATACATTAAATGAACCACTGAAACCAGGAGATTCTCTTAAAATGGAGTTTAAACAAACATTTACCACAAATGGTTTTGTTGAGAAATCAGGCACAAGAATTATTTATAACGGAACATTTTTTGATAATTTTCACTTCCCAACATTAGGATATAATAGAAGTCATGAATTACGTGATGATAATGAGCGCAAGAAACATGGCCTAAAACCTAGAGGTAGAAGAGCCAAAAGAGATGATCCATACGCAATTAAAGAAGGATTGTCTAAAGGTGATGGAGAAGAAATTAATTTTGAAATGGTTATAGGTACTGATAACGGTCAAATCGCTATTGCTCCTGGGTATTTACAGAAAAAATGGAAAGAAAACAATCGTAGTTATTTTCATTATAAAATGGATAAACCCATGTCTAATTTTTATTCTATTGTTTCTGCCAGGTATGAAGTATTAAAAGATAGGTGGATACCTACTCATGATAGTTTGGGTAATGCTGTTAATCTTGAAATTTATTATCATAAAGGACATGAGTACAATTTGAAAAGAATGATGAAAGGAATGAAAATGTCTTTTGATTATTTTAGTACTCATTTCGGACCTTATCAATACAAACAAATGCGAATATTAGAATTTCCTCGGTATGAAATTTTTGCTCAATCTTTTCCGAATACAGTACCTTTTTCTGAAGGGATCGGATTCTTGATGGATATTGATGACGAACATGATGTAGATATGGCTTTTTATGTAACAGCTCACGAACTGGCACATCAATGGTGGGGACACCAGGTAAACCCTGCTTCTGTGCAAGGAAAATCAATGATATCTGAAGCTTTAGCTCAATATTCTGCTATCATGGTACTAAAAGAAGCTTATCCCGAAGAAAAAGTAAGACAATTTATTCAAACACAAATGAACCGTTATCTAACCGGAAGAGCAGGGGAACAAATAAGCGAAATGCCTTTGTCGTTAGTAGAATCTGGGCAAGAATATATTCATTATGGTAAAGGATTGGTTAATCTATATGCATTGCAGGATTATATCGGAGAAAACAGCGTAAATCTCGCTTTAAGAAATTTTATTAGAGATTGGAACAGCTACGATGGCTTATTAAAAACAAAGACAGAAAGATATCCAACTACAATAGATTTACTTGGTTATTTTAGAGAAGTCACACCAGATAATCTACAGTATATTATTGTTGATTTATTCGAAACAGTAACGCTATATGAAAATAAGACAACCACAGGAGTATATGAAGAGCTTTCAAAAAATAAATATGAAGTGAACCTAACGTTAGATGTTACAAAATACCATATTGATAGTACAGGAGTAGAAAAATCAATATCAATACATGATTGGATTGATATTGGAGTATATGGAGAAGGGTCTGACGGAAAAGAAGAATTAATCTATTTAGAGAAGCACAAAATTACAGATCGGATAATGCAATTAGAAATTCTTGTAAACCAAAAACCAATCAAAGCAGGTATTGACCCATTGAATAAACTAATCGACAGAAAAATTGAAAACAATCTGCAAGAGCTTTTAATTAAACAATAATAAATAAGCTTTTGTTGAGATTATTTAATAAAGATACCTCCATAGATATTTGCTGTGGGAGTATCTTTATTAAATACCCATTCTCTTTCTACAATAAATACCTTCTAATGGGTATTTATTTATAACTATATGTAAAGATCTTTATACATCTAAAAATAAGGGGGATTCACCTCTTTTTTTAGATGTATATTTTCATTAAATTTAAATACTTCAATCGTTTGCAATATTACCCCGAATTTATAGTAACAGTAATTAGTTCATTATAGATGGTTAATTATGAACTTGTTTTGTGCTGGCCAGGTGAATAAACCCCTAATTATATTAATAGTAATAAAAAGTAATTTCTAAAATGAATATACAAGAACAAATCATGAAGGGCTTTTCTACTACATCTAATATTTCCCTACATGATGAAGAAAATGTAAATAGAACAACTCGTTTTTTTACTACAGCAAATAAAATTTTAGAAAATGCAATTAATGACCCGCAACGTAAATTAATGAACAAATTTACTGCTGATGGTCTTATAAAAAAAGAGCTTATATCTGATGCCACTGTTCATGAGAATTATGCAGGGAAACCTATAGAAAGACCAGTTGTCGATTTGGTTCAGCAGGGTGGTGGAATGTACGGAATTGCGTTATTAGGATATACTTACATTATGGAAAAGATAGGTATTCGTTTTTATAGTCACGGAGGAACAAGTGCTGGAGCAATCAACGCTTTATTTTTGGCATCTATTCCTAATGCTATATATACCGAAGATTCAAAATTTCAATATGATGGTAAATCACATCAGGTTACTAAATCCGAAATCCTTACTCATATCATTGCAAATACAGATTTTAGTAAGTTCATGGAGAAAAATGGAATAATAGGTTGGTTACAGCAAAAATTACTTAGGAATTACAAGTCTATTATTTTAAAACTTTTTTTAGGAGTTTTTTCTATTGGGTTTCTTGTAGGTATATATAGTCTTTTTGGTATTATTTTTAATATTGCAAACGGAATCTCGGGAACAGAACTTCGACTTTTTGATTTTATAATAGGAACGCTAAATGTAGCTGCACTTTTACTATTTATTTATATCCTTTTTGTGAAAATATTAGACAAGGATTTCGGTATTAATACTGGGGAAAGATTTTATAGCTGGGCAGAAAACCTTCTATTATCTATAGAAATAGAGACCAAAAACGACCTCACAAAAAGAATGGGACAGGTGCAATTGGTGAAAGCTAAAAAAGGTGATAAACCAAGATTAGTATTAATTACTTCTAATTTGACTCATAATCGTATTGTGAAATTTCCTGAGAGAGCAGATGATTACTGGACTTCTCCCGGAAATATAAAACCAGCAGCTTTTTTAAGAGCGACAATGTCAATTCCTTTTATTTATAAAAATTTTACTCCAGGTAAAGAACACTACAAAAATGATAAGAATACCGAAAATTCAGTAAAACTTAATGCAAGGTTTGTAGATGGAGGAATGCTCTCTAATTTTCCTATTCGTGAATTTCACAGAAAAGACAATGTAGTGCCAAGATTTCCAACTTTTGGTGTTCTCCTTAGTGAAAGGGTAGTAGGTAATCAAAAAGAAGATAAAAACCCATCGAAGAGTGTAAAAAAACTGGAAGATATTACATTGATTGGATATATCACATCCTTCATAAGTACATTCAGAAATTTTTATGATAATGATTTTCTATTTAATAATAAAGAAATAGAGAAAAGGGTGGTGACAGTAGATACAAAAGATCATAATTGGTTAGATTTTTGGATGGATGATGCAGAAAAAGCAAAGCTATTTAATAAAGGTGTTGATGCAGCGATCAGTCAAATTGAACAATTTGACTGGAAAACCTATAAAGACATACGCGAAGAAAAAATTAAAAACCTAAATTAATGAAAAAGTTAAGATTTTATAGTAACCTATGGAAAATCAGTGTAGTACTAGTTGTAATATTAGGTGTCTTGTTTGCATATATTCCATCAATACAAGTTGAGAATCTTATCAATATTCAATTTTCTAATTCTTTAATAGAATTTAATGAATTAGTAAAAAATCCACTGTATTTCAAGAATAATACATATTATGATTTTGTTTTTATTATAGCATATTCATTTCTTTTTTATTATTCATTACGAGTTTTTGAACACACTTTAAGTTTAACACTTAAACCCTGGTTTTTTATAGTTTGCTTTATCCCCGGGCTATTAGATTGTATAGAAAATATATCTGGTTTGTATTTAGTGGATTTGATTGGTAATAGCACTAGTGAAAATACATCCAATATATTTTCTGTTTTTTATTGGTTTGTTAGGCTGAAATGGGTTTTTGTTATCTTCTTTATATTAATGACAGTAACGATTTCACTTTACTATTTTGTATTAACTATGGAAAGATGGATCGAGATTCTTTTTTTTCCTAAAAAAGCAAAGTGATTAAATGTCTTTTATCTATAAATATTAACCCCGAATCTCATATCAAAAACACCTTTTTATTGGTATTTTTGATGTAATACACTGAAAACAGTCTATTAAATTAATAAACCAACTACAAAATATAAATATATAAGCATGAAAACATTTAAAATGAGTACTAATTCTGAGGTAAAACTTAATCTAAAGATTAGTACTGAAGCCTTGGTAGGTACCAATGTTAAATTAGATAGTAAGATCTTAAAAAAGAGTAGCACGTACAACTTCTCTACGAATTTGGGTAATAGTACTGATATCGTAAATAAAAAACTTAATGTAGTAACAAATTGCTTTGTAACCGATGAAAACATTGATCCAATCTTAGAAAATACGGTTTTTAAGATTACTCTAAAAGATGATGGAAATGAACAAAGTTATGAAGGTAAAAAACTGAAAATTGATGATGAGTTTTTCATTGTTTTTATTGTTGTTGAACTAGTAAAAAATTAAAATAATGAACCACAAATCTATCTTATATATAATTCTATGTGTATGCCTATCATTTTCTGGTTGGACACAAGAAGGCAAAACGGATCAAAACCTGAGTGATTTTACAATGAGTAATCCAAGTTCTCCTGCGTTTTTATTAGTAGGAGAATCTCCGACAGAAATTTATACACCTACTAATCTTAAAGCATTAGCGCTACATGTATTCAATAATTTTGGAGAAAGCTTTTCTATAGAAGTAGCTCCTTACTTTTTTATCAATCGAAAGAGTAAGAACAGAACCTATTATAAATATATCGGTATAGAAGAGGATCAAACTACAGGAGCGGTGAAACAAAAACCATTTAGAGGATTAAACACGACAACTTTATCTTTTGCTTATGTTGATAAAGAATTTGAAGGTATTGTTGGTAAAAGAAAAACCTATGCAGTAGGACTACGTACAACTTTGTTACGTTTTTATGATAAAGACAAAATATATGAAGAAGCAAAAAAAGTTGGTAATATCCTTAAAAACCTAGATAACCCTCCTGTTGATGTATTAGCAGATGCTAGCGGAGATGATCCTGTAAAACGAGCAATAGCAGAGAAAGCTATTATCGAGCATTATAAAAAAGAAAAAGAGAGAATACGCCCACAATTAAAAGAGTTTAAAAAAACTGTTAAACCCTATGTTAGTGTAGATGGTGCTATTGGATATAGTGCATTGTTTAAGGGAGATAAAATAGATTCTGGTACAGCTAATCGCCTAGGGAGTTGGATTACAGGACAAGGAAGTTTGGTTCTAAATGAAGGGTCAGATAGTGAACGAAATAACTATCTAAATGTATTAGTAACTGCCAGGTATATTGAGGATGAATTTAATATTGATGCGAATGACCAATTCTTTAAAACATTTTATCGGGATTTGGGAGCAAAAGTAGAACTTGAAATAGATCGATTTTCACTGGCATACGAATATATTTCTCGTAACGGAAGCATAAATAGTGAACGTTCTGTAGGAACTTTAAAATACACACTTTCAAAAGATATCACATTAATTGGTGGCTTTGGAAAAGATTTTCCTGTAGATGATAATTTGGTTACCGTATTTGGAATAAATTGGGGAGTGAATTTTGGAGGTAAAGTTGCAATGAAGGAGTAATTTGTGATAGCTATTATAACCCGTAAATAATCAATGTTTTAATAGAAAAAAAACAGAAATATAACCTTATGAATACTGTACACCAGTTAATTCAAACTATTGATTCTGCAATTACCAGTATCCAAAATCGTGATGATTATAAAACTATAAAATTTAATACAGAGAAAAATGAATTAACAGCCTCAGAAGTTGTTATTTACTTTAATCAACTTAAGCAAGCCGTTTTAGTATCACAAGAAACCCGAAAAAACATATCGAATACTCAATTACAAGAGACTTCTATAATTACAACTACTATTATTAAAAGTAACCAGTTAATAATATCTGATGGGCAACTAGATCTTAATCGTACAATTTCACCAAGCTTTGCAATAGAAGAAAATCTAACCTTACAAGTTTTGCTTACTGCTATTCAAGAGTACAAAAATGTATACCCCTAAATTTCTACACATGATTCTTTAATACTACTCATTCATACAGATAAAACGGTAATATGGAATGTGTTGTTTTAGAACAATAAATAGGTATGGAAGGTAATAATTATATTTTTTTTATATATTTTTTACATTTTATAATCTAAATTGTGGCAACAATTTTAAAAGAGGCTTATTAAAAACTAATTTTAAATACTTTATGAAAACTAAATTCATTTATTCACTTCTAATTTTTACAATGTTTTTTATGGCATGTAAGACAGAAAAAAAACCTGATTTAGAACCAGAACCCTATAAATCTATTGAGGCTCCTGTAGCCAAGAAGGTTGCCGAAGAGTTAAAAGCGCACGGAGATACACGTATTGATAATTACTTTTGGATGCGTCTAAGTGATAAGCAAAAAAATGCTGAAACACCCGATGCGCAAACTCAGGATGTACTAGATTATCTTAATGCAGAAAACCACTACAAGGATGGAGCAATGAAACATACAGAAGGTTTACAGAAAAAACTGTATGATGAAATTGTAGGACGTATTAAAAAAGACGACTCTTCTGTTCCTTACAATGATAATGGTTACTCGTATTATACTCGATATGAAAAAGGCATGGATTATGCTTTATATTGTCGTAAGAAATTAGAAGACAATAGTAAAGAAGAAATTATGCTTAATGGACCAGAACTGGCAAAAGATCATGCTTACTATGCTATTGGAGGCCGATCAGTAAGCCCGGATAATAAACTTTTGGCCTATAGTGTAGATACCGTTTCACGACGTCGTTATGTAGTTTATTTTAAGAACCTAGAATCAGGAGAAATACTTTCTGATGAACTTAAAAATACAGGAAGAGGAGCTGTGTGGGCAAATGATAATAAAACTGTTTTTTATGCTTCTAAAGACCCTGTAACACTTAGACAAGATAAAATATATAAACATGTATTAGGAACAGATCAATCTGAAGATGAGTTAGTTTTTCATGAAAAAGATGAAACCTTTAGCTGTTTTATATTTAAATCCAGATCAGATAAATATCTTATGATCGGTAGTGATCAGACACTATCTACAGAGTATCAATATTTAGATGCCAATACTCCTAATGATGAATGGAAGATCATTCAGCCTAGAGAAAGAGATTTAGAATATGGTGTTGATCATTATGATGGTCATTTTTATATAAGAACAAATCTTGATGCTAAGAATTTTCGTTTAGTAAAAACACCTGTTACAGCTACTACCAAGGAAAACTGGGTAGATGTTATTCCACATCGCGAAGATATTCTACTACAGAGTTTTGTACTCTTTAAAGAACATTTGGTTTTACAAGAACGTGTTAATGGATTACGTACTATTCGTATTATGAAATGGAATGGAGATAATGATCATTATATCGAGTTTAATGATCCGGCATATGTGTCATATCCTACTACTAATCTAGATTTTGACACCAATATTTTACGATATGGATACACCTCTTTAACGACTCCTAATAGTACTATCGAGTATAATATGGATACTAAGGAACGAAAAGTATTAAAAGAAGAAGAAGTAGTAGACCCAAATTTTTCTAAAGATAACTATGTATCAGAACGTCTTTATGCAACAGCTAGAGATGGTGTAAAAGTTCCTATTTCTTTAGTATATAAAAAGGGAGTACAAAGAAATGCTAATACTCCTTTGTTACTCTACTCTTATGGTTCATACGGAAGCAGTACTGAGCCATTTTTTAGATCTAACAGACTTAGTTTATTAGATAGAGGTTTTGTATATGCCATGGCGCATATTAGAGGAGGACAAGAAATGGGAAGACATTGGTATGAGGATGGAAAGCTACTTAAAAAGAAAAATACATTTACCGATTTTATTGATTGTGGAGAATTTTTGGTAAAAGAAGGTTTTACAAGTGCAGAACATATGTATGCAATGGGAGGTAGTGCCGGTGGTTTATTGATGGGGGCGGTGTTAAATATGAAACCCGAACTATGGAACGGTGTTGTAGCAGCTGTACCCTTTGTTGATGTAGTTTCAACTATGATGGACGAAACTATACCACTAACCACTTTTGAATTTGATGAGTGGGGAAATCCTAAAAATAAAGAATATTATGAGTATATGAAATCATACTCTCCTTATGATAATGTTGAAGCAAAAGCGTATCCGAATACGTTAATCACAACAGGATATTGGGATAGCCAGGTACAATACTGGGAACCTGCAAAATGGATTGCTAAGCTGCGAGAATTGAAAACCGATGATAACCTCCTTATTATGGATTGTGATATGGAAACAGGTCACGGAGGTGCTTCAGGACGTTTTCAACGTTACAAACGTACTGCTCTTTCTTATGCCTTTATGATGGATCTTGAAGGAATGAAAGAATAAATAGTATAGTAAATAAAAACAAAAAGCCAGTAAGAATGTGTTCTTACTGGCTTTTTGTTTTCATCTTTATTTTATAATTATAAAGAAACCAAAAGATTATCTATATGATATAAATACCGTTATGGAATATGCTCTAAGACTAATTAAAAAAATGTAATGGAACCCTGTTGTAAAAATCATGATATAGAAAAGAGGTGTTAAAGTTTGTGTTAAAAACAACTGTGCTACAGATAACTAATTACTCTAAATAGATACTTTTGTTCATACAATGAATCTTTCCTTTGGTAAATATTGTTTATTAAGAGCACTAATAACTCTGATATTTGCACTTTTTTTTGGTAATAAAATTAGTGCAAATAGTACTACTTCTTATTACAATTTAGTAATCGAATCTTTTTCTATACATAGTATAGATAATGAAACAGATTATGAGCATGATGGTCAAACGTTTATCGATAGCCTGGACTTAAATGAACTTGAAGACAGGGAAGAGGAAGAAGAATATGTGAAATGCGCTTTTTGTGCATTTCAAGACAAAAAGATTATTACTAAAAATAATGATAATTTTAATCAAAAAAATTATCAATTTCCCACTGCAAAAGGCAAATACTATATTCTGTACTGCTGCCTAAAAGTATATTCATAAAGTTATTATTTATAAGTCTTAAATGTTAGGAATTAACTTTTGTTAGTTCCCGATTTTGATATTTAATTTTAATAATAATATTGTGAAATATATAAAAATCATACTGTTTATTATTCCAATAACAGTATTTAGTCAAAACCCGACTACAGAAAAAAGTTATAGTTCCTGGAATTCTCTAATTATCGATTATACTATAAACAATAAGGTTTATATAAAAAATGAAGCTCATTTTAGGCGAACAGACTTTTTAAAAAATTGGCAACAAATATTAATTAGACCATCTATACATTATAAATTCAATACAACTCTGGATTTTGGAATTGGCTATAGTTTTGCTAAGAATTATAGGGCTACGCATAATTTTAATGAAAACAATGTTTGGGAACAGGTAACATTATCTCATACATCAGGAAAGTCTAATTTCAAACATCGATTTAGATTTGAACAACGTTTCATTGAACAGTTTGTAGAAGTAACGCCTAATGTTTTCAAAGCAAATGAAACAGATTATAAAATGCGATTTAGATATCGTTTTACATTTCAGATTCCTTTGTTTACAGTATATAATAACACAAAAATAAAAGCAGCTGTTTTTGATGAAATTTGGTTGAATACTGATTCGGGAATTGTTCCTAAATCTTTAAATCAAAACTGGTTTTATGTTGGATTATCATATCCTATACTTAAAAACACATCTATAGGACTTGGTTATATGAATGATTATATGCCAATAGCAGATCATTTTAGAAGTAACCACATTTTACAAACAACACTTAAGTTCCACATTTAAATATAAAAGAAATGAAAACCACTAATAATATGGTATTTATAGCTGTAATTACGGCTATACTAGTATCCTCTTGTACGAATACAAAAGAAAAAATTAAAAGAGAGCATTCTATAGAAGTTGCTAAAGAAAAAACTACTTCGACAACTGATCATGCAAAAAAACATTGGAGTTATGTAGGGGAAACAAGTCCAGAACATTGGGCAGAAATTGAAAAGAACTCAGAATGTGGAGGAAAATTTCAATCTCCTATAAATATTGTGAGTTTAGATGCAATCGTCGATCCTAATTTAAAACCTTTAGCTATTCATTATGTATCTAATACCAAAATACATGATGTAGTTAATAATGGTCACTCCATTCAATATAATTTTGAAGAAGGAGATTATCTTATGTACAAAGGTGATAAATATGATTTGAAACAAATTCATTTTCACGAATCTTCAGAACATACCATAAATGGTATTAGATATCCAATAGTAATACATATGGTACATACTAATTCTAAAGGCGAATACTTAGTGCTTGCTGTAATGGCAAAAGAAGGTCAGACCAGTGCTCCTTTCAGATTTTTAGAAAGCTATTTGCCTCTTAAAAAAGGAGAAACTAAAGCTATAGGAAAACCATTTAATCTTAGTTACAACCTTCCAAAAGATAAAGAATATTATACCTATGTTGGATCATTAACCACACCACCATGTACTCAAGGTGTAAACTGGGTTATTTTTAAAGAACCCATCACAATATCTTTAGAACAAGTAAATATCTTAAGAGATCTGATGCCTTTAAATAATTATAGAAATGAACAACCATTAAATGGAAGAGAAGTGAAAATGACAAAATAATCGGGCCAAAACAAAAAAGAGAAAAGAGCTTGTTATTATAGTAAGGAATGAGGCCAGAATCCATTTTTAGTAATATATAAAACTGATGGATTCTGGCCTCATTCATACTAAAACCTATAAATGAAGGTCATAAAATACATTATGCACATATCGAGTGTAAAGCATTGAAAATTAAGTTTTTTATAAGAGTTGTATGTATAAAAACCTGCTTTGTTTTTTGTATATTTATATGTGGTTCATTTCATTTCGTACTAATTAAGATTGTTTTTTTGATATAGATTGGATTATCAGAAATATAATAGAATATTACAATGACCTTCGGATATGACTACTCTTATAAAACCAAACCTATTAAACTGTCTCAGTAAACAATTAGTTTTATTAAGAATTACAGTTTTTATTTTCACACTTTCTTTTGGCACTACCATTGCTCAGGGTGTCGGAGATGTTGATCCTTACCATAATAAAAGAATTGAAGAAGTTAAAATCATAATTACTAACCCATCAAATGATTCTATACTTAATAATCGGATTCGTGACAAAATACGTCAAGATTTAAAGACTTTTCCTGATAATCGATTTTTAAGAAATCATATCGAATTTTCTTTATCTCGATCACGTCAAGATCCTAAGATTGCCACAACCAAAATAGAAGTAGGGTTTGGGGCAATTGGGGGAATTATACTTACCATTAATGTAACTTTAGGAGATCAGGTTGGCGAATCGACAAAAACCGGATTTGTAACGTCAGGAAAAATTAATGACCTTCCAAAGCTATACAATTTTGGATCTACATTTATTCGCTTAAAACTTGAAGCGCTTGCAATTCATTATAGCAATACGAATGCATGGTACGGTAGACCCGACGCACTTCTCGATGGTAACCCATTAGTATCGGGGATACCCTCGGGAGATGGATATGACGATTGGGTCGAAGGATTTACTCATTTGGGAACTTATGGAATTACTCCATTACATAATAATCTTCATATATATGCTGGTCTTAGTGCAATAGTAAGTGGTTCTAAAGGACAAGAGCTATTCACAAACAAGACAAGAGGTTATATCGGTGTTGAGGATGCATATATTGGTTTAATTACAGGAAAAACCTGGGAAAATGGTAATCGACTTGTAGTAAATGCCTCTATTGGTCGACAACGCTTTACCCTTGGAGATGGGTTTCTTATCATAAATACCTCGGCAAATGGTAGTAAAAGAGCAGCATTACAATCTAATCCTCGTTGGGCAGCAGATATGGTGGCTCGTGGTAGTGTAAAATACAATAACACCTTATTAGAATTATTCTATCTCGACCCAGATGAATTACCGGTAGTAGATTCTAAAACAAGGATCACAGGAATTAATGTAGAAGCACAACCTGTAAAAGGACTCTCTGTAGGAGCGAGTTTATTGTATATACCAAAGTCTGATTTTGGTTATTTTACATCAGCAGAAGTTCTTAGTCGAGAAGGCTTACAAGTTGTAGATGCACGTTTTCGTTGGCAACCCAAACCGCCTGGAAATTCAGGTTTTTTTATTACGGGAGAAGGTGGGTTGCAAAGAAATAAAAATTTTCCAATGCGCGCATATGGCTACTTTGGTGAGTTTGGTTGGAGTTTTTCAAAACTTCCCTGGACACCAACCTTAAGCTATCGGCATGCTCGTTTTTCTGGTGATGATCTAAATACCGATCGATTTGAGCGATGGGATCCTCTATTATCTGGTGGAAACGGAGAACAATGGGTACAAGGAATAAATCATTTTAAAGTCGTGCAGATTTCAAATGTAGTTGCACACAAGTTTCAATTACGTGTACGCCCAATCCCAAAACTTGAACTGGTACCTCAATTTTGGTTATTTAAAGCAGATGATCTAACAAATTTAGGAGGAAATCCAGCACTCTCATTTTTAGAATCCAAAGATTATGGGGTAGAGGGTAATTTAACTTTTAAAGTGTTTTGGTCGCGTAAGGTTTATATCCAGGGACATGTGGCAGTTACATTTCCCGGTGAAGCCGTAAACAGGGCCTTAATAGAAGATCCATCAAATTGGTGGAGTACTATGCTATTTATACGATACGCACTTTAATTAGATGTAACAAACATATTCTAGTAACTCAATAAAACATAAAATCATGAATCGAAGAAACATGTTAAAAAACACAACGCTTGCTACTATAGGTGCCAGCGCTGGTATGGCTTGCGCTAACGACTCTAGAGGATCTGAAACTGCTTCAGCATTATTAGCCTCAGAGAATATAGTAGGAAAAAAAGATGTTAACCCGGTTAATCCGGCATATTTCATTCCAAATCGCTTTAAAGACAAAACAATTATTATTACCGGATGCGCAAGAGGAATGGGTAAAGCAGCAGTAAAAAGGGCAGCTCTAGAAGGTGCAAATATTGTAGGTGTAGACTGGCTTAAAGAAGAAGGAAATGCGGTTATAAATGAAATTGTTAAAGATGGTGGTTCTGCAAAATTCGTTTATGGTGATGTTTCTACTAATGAGACCTGTAAAGAAATGGTTAAAACAGCAGTAGATTCTTATGGTAAATTAGATTATGCCATAAATAATGCAGGTGTAATGGATGCAATATTTCCCGGAGACCCTATAAACTATGAAAAACAAAAACACCTTACATTTAGTCGATGTCATGAAGCAACAGATGAGTATTGGGATGTAGTGATGCGAGTAAATACAACAGGAGTATTTAAATGTATGCGTGAAGAATTAAAACAAATGGTAGCACAAAATCAAGGTGGTGCAATCGTTAATGTCGCATCGGTTGCAGGGTTACGAGGTTTTTCGGGAACTCCCTCATATGTCGCAAGCAAACATGCCGTTAATGGGCTAACAAAAAATGCAGCGATAGATTATGCAGAATATGGTATACGAATCAATTCTGTGTGTATGGCCAATACTGCAACACCAATGGTAGAGCGAGCTTATCAACTTGTCATGGCTAAGGTAAAAGCTAGTGGAGGTAATGCTGGCATGGGAAATATTAAAACCAAAAGCCTTCTGCAGTATACAGATTCTAACCATCGAGACGCAACACCAGAAGAACAGGTAGCAATTATGTTATTTTTATTGTCTGAAGAAGCATCTAATATCACTGGAGCAAATTATGCTACCGATGGTGGGTTTACTGCGTATTAAAGTAGTTGTACTTATGTATACAATCGATAACTACGAATAAAAACTAATATTAATTTTTAAATCATTATATAATGGAAACATTAACTATTACAGAATCAATTCTTGAAGATTTATGTAGAGGAATTAGTTCTAGATTAGAAAAGGAAACTAATCGAGAGAAAGCTGCAGATTCTTTTATAGAAATACTTGTAAAAGACTTAAAAGAATTACAAGAAGATCATGCTATCTCTTTATCTGTTCAAAAAAGAAGCGCGGGAGAATATGTTAACGAAAGGCGTTATCATGGTGTGCGAAAGGGGTCTGATGGGAAACCACTATATTGTGCAGTTCTCAATACTCATTTCAATTTTCAAATAGCACTTTTAGAATAACAAAAAACTACAAATCAGATATATTCATTTTGTAATTATCCCCAATGGGAATTTCAATGGTATTAATTTCAATATCCTGTTTTGTATACGCCGTAATTTTATCCCGATTTACGATGTAAGATCGATGTGTTCTTATAAATCGTTCATCTAATCTATCTTCAAATGCAGTTAAGCTATATTTTATAAGTCGGGTTTTATTAGACAAATGAATCTTAATATAATCTTTTACGCTTTCTATATATAGAATATCATCATAGAAGACTTTTACTTGTTTTCGATCCTCGCGTATAAAAATAAAATCATCCTTTTTTGGGATAGTCTTTTCAATTTCGGTAGAGGCTGATCGCGTATTTTGTAACGAAATGAATTTTTCGGTTGCCATAAAAAACCTACTAAAAGTTATAGGTTTTAAAAGATAATCAACAGCATTCAATTCAAATCCATCAAGAGCATAATCTCTATACGCTGTTGTAAATATTACATGAGGCTTAACAATAAGGTTTTTAAAAAAATCCGTGCCTTTTAATACAGGCATTTCTATGTCGAGAAAAAGTAAATCAATTGATTGTTGCTGTAATATTTTACTAGCTTCTATAGCACTATTACAAGATGCCACTAATTCAAAACCATCTAACTGTTTCAAATGCGTTTCTATTAGCTCTCTGGCTAATTCTTCATCATCTACTATTAAACACGTATACATTATTTAGCTTCCAAAATTAAACGAACACAATATTTATCACTTTCTTCCTTAATATCCAAAGAATAATCATCTCCATACAGTAAATCTAATTGTTTTTGAACATTACTCAATCCTATACACCTCTGATTTTTATTTTCAACAGATATCGTTGATTTAGAATTTTCAATATTAAAAATAATATGATTGCTATCCGAACTAATTGTGATTGAAATAAAAGCTTCCTTTAGTTCCTGAGTCACACCATGTTTAAAAGCATTTTCTATAAAAGTTAATAGTAACAAAGGAGCTATTTTTGAATCCTCTGTGCTATTATTTTTAAAAGAAATACGAACTCTGTTGCCATACCGTATTTTTTCTAAAGCAATATAATTCTCGATCAACTCAATTTCTTTTTGGATGGATACAAATTTGCTATTACAGCGATACAACATATAATCCAAAATATCAGATAGTTTTTCAATCACTTCTGGTGCATGATCTGATTTTTTTATGGCCAGAGCATACAAATTATTTAATGTATTGAATAAAAAATGCGGATTTAATTGATTTTTCAAAGCAGTCAATTCAGCTATTTTTTTTTGCTCATTTAGTTTTAAATAATTCTGCTGGTTTTTATAAAACCTAAACATTAAAAGTAGGGCAGTAGGAGTTAAAAATTTAATACTCTTACTCAAAAAAACCGAAAAACTTAGAAGTCTTTCCCAAAAAGATTGTTTCGCATAATGTTGAACTATTGGGCTATAGTAGTCAAAATACCTTACATCATAATAGTATATTCTATAATATATATACATGGCGTACATAACAAACAATAGAATAATCAACCATAGAACAAACCAACCTGTTTTTCCTTTATTCAAAAAATTTGGTACCAAATAGTATAGACAAGTGTATGCTATTAGTATTTGTATGGCAATGAAGATGATATAAGATTCAAATAGTTGTAGATAGCTACCATTATAATTATCAATATTAGCAGATAATGTGAAATACAAGAATATACCTATCCAGAACAATACGTGTCGTATTTCTGTTTTGTCAAAGTATGTTTTTAAAGACTTCATAAAGAAAATAACAAATATAGCTTATACTAGTCGTATAATGATTATTTATCTACCAAGCTAGTATTTAAGGCTATAAATAGGTGAAAAACAACTACAAAAACCTAAAAAGGTCTTAATAGACTGAACTTCCTCTTCGGTCTACTTTTAAAAAAACATAAGAGTATCAACCATAGTTTTGATTAAACTTAAAATATAAATCTATGAAACGTCTATTTTTTACTACGTTCCCTTTTTGTTTTTTACTTGTTTTATCACAATACAAGATGATGAACCATGATAAAACTATTATAAACAACGATACACTTCTTTATAAGAGTACAAACGAAATAGTCAAAACAAACCATTCATTTTCAGAAAAGGAAATGATTGAAAAAACGCTTAATAATTATATTCAAGGGAGTTCTTACAATGAATTAGAAAAACTAGAAAGTGCTTTTGCTGCAGATGCATCTTTATACCTTACAGTAAAAGGTACCTTTAAAAGATTAACTCCAGTAGATTATATCAATTATTTTAAGAATAAGAAAAAAGGAGTCTATAACGGACGAACAGGAAATATTCTATCAATCGAGATATATCGTGATATAGCTACAGCCAAAGTCGAAATTTTTATTCCGGAGAGAAAAACAAAACTAATGGATCTTTTTCTATTAAAAAAGCTGAAAGGTGATTGGAAAATAATTACTAAAACAGCTACAAAGCTATAGGTTTCTAAATTTTATATATGAAAAAAATATTTTTGATAGCACTTTGTTTCCTATCTACTTTCCATACTCTGGCACAAACAAAAACCATTCAATTTAAAAAGGCTACAATTACCATAGATGGCCAGTTAGATGAATCTATCTGGAAAGAACTTCCTGAGTATTCTGGTTTTTATAATTATATGCCAATAGATGAAGGTTTAGCAGAAAATCAAACATCTGTACGACTATTTCATAATGGAGAATATTTATACGTGAGTTTAATTTATAATGATACTACACCAAAAACACAGGTTAGTTCTTTAAAAAGAGATGTTCCTATTGGATTAAGTGATGGGTTTGCCATGGTTTTAGATACACAAAATCAACAACAAAACGCATATTATTTTTCTGTAAATAGCTATAGTACACAAATAGATGGTATTGTTGAACGTATTAATGAAGGATATGATTTTAGCACAAGTTGGAATACGATATGGAAAGCTAAAGCCTTTATGAATGGTAAGCAAAAACAATACGAAATAGCTATTCCTTTAAAAGCCTTAAATTTTGACACGAATAATGCTATTTTCGGAGTTCAGTTTTATGTTAGGGATATTAAAAAGAATTCCTGGACTATTTTTAAAAATGTAAAACGTAATTATCGTCTTTTTGATTTGCGATTTACCGAAAAAATGACCGTTGAAGCTTTACCTAATACATCAACTTCACGTTTTACAACAACACCATCTATTACTGCAAACTATCAGAACGATGTGGTAGAAGATGATACAGAAACTACATTTAAACCAAGCCTGGATGTGCAATACAATGTTACTTCTTCTCTTCGATTAGATGCGACAATAAATCCTGATTTTTCACAAATCGACATTGATCAACAAGTAACAAACCTAACCCGATTCTCAGTTTTTTTCCCAGAAAGGCGTAATTTTTTTCTCGAAAACTCTGATCTATTTTCAAATCTGGGTGTTGATGGTGTGAATCCTTTTTACTCAAGACGTATAGGAGCAAAATCAGATATTCAATTTGGGTTAAAATTATCAGGAAATGTATCTCCAAAAACCAGAATCGGAATTCTAAACGTACAAACCGATAAAGAAAATGAAATCGCTTCAGAAAATTTTGGAGCTCTTGTTACCGAACAACAACTATCAAAAAACTTTACCACAACTGGTTTTTTTATCAATCGACAACAAACCGATAAATTTGAATTCACAAATGACTATAATCGAGTAGCAGGTATTAATATAAATTATAAATCTGATAATAATAAGTGGCTTGGCCTGGCAAATTTTGGAAAAAGTTTTACTGATGGAATTTCTAAAGACAATAACTTTTATAATGCAGGAATTTGGTTTAACAAAAGAGGATTAGAATGGAATGCTGCAATCAAAAATGTAGGCAAAAATTATATAACCGATGTTGGTTTTACACCAAGATTGTATAATTATGATGCTATTAATGATGTTGTGGTAAGAGAAGGATATACCCAAACCACAGCAGGAATAGAATACCAAAAGTTTTACGAAAAATCAAAAACAATAAACTCTGTTCGTTATTTAAATTATAGTAATGACACCTATCTGGATGAACATGGTAAATTGAATCAGTCATCACATTTCTTAAATTCAGCTGTATTCTTTAAAAATCTATCAGCTTTATATTATGTATTTAGATATGAGTATGTGGATTTAAGGTATGGTTTTGATCCATTAGGAAATGGTAATTCTTTAATCCCAAATGAATATCGCTTTGGGATTTTAAAAATCGGATACAACTCTGCAAATAACCAAAAATTTAGATATCGTTTCAATATACAAAAAGGAAATTACTATAGCGGAAAAAGAATGGCAGCAGGAGCTTATCTAAATTATCAGTTATTACCATTTGCAAATTTAGAAATGAGATATGATATTAATAAAATTGATTTGAATCTGTTAGGAAAAGAAACTTTTCATTTAGCTCGTTTTACGGGACAAATTTTCTTTTCTAATCGATTAAACTGGACAACCTATGTGCAATACAATACACAACGAGATAATTTTAATATCAACAGCAGGTTACAATGGGAATATAAACCTTTATCATATATTTATTTGGTTGTTTCTGATAATTATAACAAAGATATTGCCCGCACAAATTGGGGAGTTGCCTTTAAAATGAATTATCGTTTTGATTTTTAATCATTGATTTTTTATAAAGAAATCTAATCACAAAACCAATACACCAAAATTTGAAATAATAGAAGCAATTAAAGAAAAGAAATAAGGAAATGCATATAAAAGGTTACACGTTAAACTCTAATTTGTAACCTTTTTTTTAATCATCTTGTCAAATACATGTGAATTCACAATACATAGTTACTCACATCTAAAATTTGATAAAATGAATCAATTAAAGCAAATTTCTATAGTATATATATTGTTATTCATAACAATGTCAGGAATATCTTTTGGACAAACTAATTCTGAATTTATAAGAGTTCCCGATGGAAGAAATATTAATGTTTTTAAACTTAACCAACATATAGAAAAAGCAATGGACTCCATAGGAGTGCCAGGCCTTTCTATTGCTATAGTGAATAATAACAAAATTGTATATCATAATACATTTGGAGTTGTAAATAATAAGACACAGGAACCTGTAACCAAACAAACTATCTTTGAAGCAGCCTCTCTCTCTAAACCATTGTTTGCATATTTTATAATGAAAATGGCAGAAATGGGTAAGATTGATATAGATAAACCAATTTATCCATATCTTAAAACTATATTTCCTGCAGGAGTTATTGCTAAAGAATCTTTTGAAGCGTATCAGACTTTAACTCCTCGCATTATAATGTCTCATGGAACAGGAATTCCTAATTGGGTCAAAGGGCCTATCAAAATAGCCTTTAAACCTGGAACAGGTTTTTCTTATTCTGGTGAAGCATATCAACATTTAGGAGCCGCTTTTGGGACAAAATTAGATATTGGGTGGGGCAGTGCACTAGATTCTCTTTTTCTTAAAGAAGCAGCGCACCCCATCGGTATGAATAAAAGTTTTTATACTTGGAATGATATATTAGAAAACCATGCAGCTAAGGGACATATGAAAGGTAAAGTAAACCTGGAAATGCATAGGGGTAAAAAAGTAGGACCTGGATATAGTTTGCAATCTGATGCCCAGGATTATGCTTTATTTTTGATAGAAATGATGAATCCCAAGAATATAAAAAAGCATACTCGAGACGAAATGCTTAAAGAGCATAATCATTTTAAATCTGATAGCAAACTTTTAAAAGAGACAGGGCAAACAGGTTGGGGGCTCGGTTTTGCTCAGAAACCTACACCACATGGAATGATGCATTTACATACGGGAAACAATCAAGATTTTCAGGCATATACCATGTTTATCCCCGATCAAGAATACGGGTTTGTAATGTTTGGGAATTCGGATAATTTGTTTCCTTTACTAGAAACAATAGAACAACTTTTAGGAGAACATTTTTAAGATAATCATATGAACAATTTAGATGAATTTTTAGGATTTATTACCATTATTATAGCAGCAATACTTCTTGTTTTCATAATTGCCAGATATAACTATCTCATTAAAAAAGCAATGATAGAGAAAGGAATGTACCTGGATCAAAAAACTAATAAATTTAAATACCTGGATATTGGGTGTATTGTATTTGGATTAGGAATAGGGTTGTTGGTTTCATCTCTGTTTACTACAATGAATTTATTAGAAGACACTGCAGATTTATTAGTTTGGGGTACGATTTTAATTTTCGCTGCTGGTGGATTAGTAGTTGCTCATTTTATAAGAAAAAAACTTGAGAAATAATCCTACACAACAGGATTACGAGCTAATTCGTAAAATAAATAAAGGTGATACATCTGCTTTTAGACAACTTGTCTATATATATAAAGATGTATCACTTTCTTTGGCGTCTTCTATTATAAAAGATTCAAGTATTGCAGAAGATGTAGTGCAAGATGTATTTATTAAAGTGTATCATAAATTAGATACGTTTAGCTTCAAATCTTCATTTGCTACTTGGTTATATCGAATTGTTGTTAATACATGTTATAATCAATTAAAAAAACAAAAACAGAATGTACCCCTAAAAGTTATTGAGGATACAGCTATTATCATTTCAGAAGAAAAGAATATACTAAATGAAGCCGATCAAAAGAAATATATCAATCTGGCATTACAAAAATTACGCTCGGATGAGTCTTTATTATTACGACTTTTTTATCTCTGTGAGCTAAGTATTAAAGAAATAGAAGAGATTACTGGTTTTAAACCTTCAAAAATCAAAGTCGATTTACATAGAGGTAGAGAAAATATACATTTTCAATTAAAACGATTACTAGGAAACGATTTAAAACATTTACTATGAAAGAAGAAGAATTAAAAAAAATCATGAGTAAGAGTACCATAGAAACCTCAGATGATTTTATAAATACACTTATGAATACTATTGAAGTAGATCAAGAAATTAAGGTAACGTCGTTTTGGTGGTCATTTAAGCCTATTTTGATTACATGTTCAGTATTAATATTAACCATAACATTTATTCTTTTTAAATTTTTAAACTATAGTAATATTTCTTTAAATGTACTAGCCAAAATTCCTAGAACACCAGTATTTGTTGTTGTTACATTAGTACTCTTATTTTATATAAATTCTATTATAAGATTAAACGAATATCGCAGTACAAAAAACAGATTTGGTAATGAATTTAAATAATGTCTAATTAAGATTGGTAGCTAACGAAGAATAAATGTGCATAAAAGGAAATTATTCATTTTTGGTGTACGAATAATTACTATTTTTTATAAATAGTTACTTGTTAAAAGTATGTATATTTACCCCATCCTACATTTTTAAAACTACATATTATACCTCAATTTAGAATATTTAGGAATCATTTTCAATATAGTTAAGTATTAAGAATAAGAAAATTGCACTAGTGAAAGTATTTATTTCTCTAATTTTATTGGTTTTTACCTATTCTTTTAGTTTAGGACAAACCATGATTCATGATCCGGGAGGAAATTTGTCCCAACGCTGGCAAATCAATAATGATACTATTAAGCTTTTTAAAATAGTACCCTATAAGCCAGTTTATTTTTTACTGGCCAATTATACTAGCGATATAAATAATCAACCTCTAAGTGATAATCCAATAAATTCTGTAGATGAACCTTCTGATTTTACTAATACCGAATTAAAATTTCAACTTAGTTTTAAAACCAAGGCAATACGAAATATATTAGGTAAAAAGATTGGTGGGGATTTATGGGTTGCCTATACGCAGTCATCACGCTGGCAGTTATATAGTGCACATATTTCAAGACCTTTTAGAGAAACTAATTATGAGCCAGAGTTTATGTTAACCTTTCCTACAGCTTATAAAATATGGGGATTAAATGGTGTATTTGCAGGCATTGGTATTAATCATCAAAGTAATGGGAGATCAAATCCCTTATCCAGAAGTTGGAACAGGGTTATTTTACAGGTTGGATGGGAGACTCCTTCTTTAAGCATTGTATTGAAACCCTGGTGGCGTGTACAAGAAACTCCCATAGAAGACAACAACCCGGGAATAGAGAATTACCTAGGGCGTGTTGAACTTTTATCTGCATTCTCAAAAGGAAGACATGATATAAGTATAATAGCAAGACATTCTCTGCGAGGAGGGAGTAGAAATCGAGGTAGTATTAGATTAGATTATGCAATTAAAGTACTAGACCTATTACAAATTCATGCTCAGGTATTTCATGGGTACGGAGAAAGTCTTATTGATTATAACCATAAGCAAACTACTGTTGGGGTAGGGCTATCCCTTTTGCAATGGAGGTAGTGTTTTTTAGAGTAGTGTATGTAATGATTTAATTACTGCAATTAACTGAAATATAAATGGTTTGATTTTTTTGATAAAAACCTCTATCTCTGGAGTATACTTATATGAAACTATAAAGTAGTTGATAGGAGCTCTTTTACTTTAAAATAATTTACTATCTTTTCATACGTTTATAGATCATCTAATATAATCAACCAAGACCTCCCTATGGAAATTTTCTCTTCTTACAATGTTATTATAGGAATTTCGCTTATTATAATCTTATCCTTTATTTTTAATGGAGTTGCCAAAAAAACTAATGTTCCTGCGGTACTTTTATTAATTATTCTGGGGATTATCATACAATATATTCTTAAAGCTTTTGGTGGGGATACGATTGATTTTTTTCCAATGCTTGAAGTGTTAGGTATTGTTGGGTTGATTATGATCGTTCTCGAGGCAGCCTTAGAATTAGAGTTAAAAAGTGATAAACTCATGCCCATTCTTAAATCGATGGCCATTGCTTTAATTGGATTAATTGCCTCTACATTTATAGCAGCTGTAATTTTAAAAGCGTTAGTAAAAGGGATGACAATGCAGTCTGCATGGTTGTATGCTACACCACTATCTATATTATCCAGTGCAATTATTATACCCAGCGTATCATCACTACCCATTGCAAAAAAAGAATTTCATATCTATGAAAGTACGTTTTCGGATATTCTGGGAATTATGTTGTTTTATTTCCTTACAGGAAGATTAAATCCGGCAGAAGATTCGGGAGTAGGTGGTTTTTTCCTTAACCTAATACTTACGATTGTGATTTCATTAGTAGCTAGTTATGCTATTATCCTAATATTTCAGAAAATTAAAAGTCAGGTAAAGCTGTTTTTACTTATTGCTGTACTATTACTATTGTATGCTTTAGGGAAAAAAATGCATTTATCATCATTAATAATTATTTTGATCTTTGGATTAGTAATTGCCAATATGAAATTATTTTTTCAAGGAAAACTTAGAGGATACCTTCATCTCGAAAAAGCAAAATCTATTTATCACGAGCTACACGTAATTACTGCCGAAACAGCCTTTGTAGTACGTACATTATTCTTTGTGATTTTTGGGATAACCATTGTACTTTCTTCTTTATTAAGTCTAAAAGTTACACTAATTAGTCTTTTGATATTAATCTCTATTTACGTTATACGATATGGTTTGCTACGTCTTTTTATGGGAAAAGATATTTCACCTCAATTGTTTATTGCACCAAGAGGGTTAATTACAGTACTTTTATTTTATGCTATCCCTGCAGAAGCTATGATTGAAGGATTCGAACCGGGAATATTGTTATTTGTAATTATAGGGACCAGCTTGATTATGACAGGAGGGATGATAAGAGATAAAAAAATGAACCCAAATCAAGAATTGGAAACAGCAGAACCCAAAGAAAGTATAGAAGAAACCGAATATTTTATTAATAATACAACAGATCTAAGTGAAATTGATGATGCTTTGCCATCATCTGATGAACATGAAACCGAATAATGAAACGTTTACATCGATTAACAGCCATATTAGTAAAGCTACAATCTAAAAAAGTTGTTCAGGCGGCAGAATTAGCAAATAAGTTTGAGGTGAGTTTACGTACCATATATAGAGATATGCAAGCGCTCACCGATGCAGGAGTGCCAATCGGAGCCGAAGCAGGAACAGGATACTATCTGGTAGATGGATATTCCTTGCCACCCGTTATGTTTACAGAAAAGGAAGCAAATGCATTACTTACTGCTTCTAAGATCATAAAAACTAACAATGACCAATCCTTGATTAATGAATATCAGGAAGCTATAGATAAGGTAATTGCAGTACTTAAAACTACACAAAAAGAAAAACTCAAAATTCTAGAAGAACGCGTTTTTACGTATAACAGGACTGCAATTCACCCAAGTACTTCTTTATCTGTCATTCAACAAGCAATTACAGATTTTAGAGTGCTCGAAATCCAATATACCAAAGCGTCCGGGGAGTATAGTAAAAGGTTGATTGAACCACTTGGAGCTTATTTCACTAACAATACGTGGATTATGATTGCTCATTGTAGATTAAGAAAAGATTATCGTGAGTTTAGAACAGATCGAATTGTTAATCTTATTGAAACTCAAAAGCTTTTTTCTCCAAAACATTTTAGCCTCGAGGATTATTACAAAAAAAGAGCCGAAGAGTGTGATTTTTCAACTTTTCCAAAAGAAAAATACTACTGACATAGGGTTGTCACAGGTGTGATTTAGTTTTGATGAAAATCATAAATCATAAACAATTAATCCTAATCATTATGATAAGCCTATTGTTTAATTGTGCAACAAAACCAAATCAAAACCCTGTATTAATGAAAACCAGAAGTAAAGTAGTAGAAGTTGTATTGTTTGAAGTCAATCCCGGATACTCACAGAAAGAAGCTGAAAGAGCATTAGCTTCTCTAAATGATGTATTAAAATTATATTACGGATTTATAGAAAGAACCACAGCAAAAAATGGAGAAGGTAAATACATCGATATTGTATATTGGAGCGACATGAAATCTGCCAAAGATGCCGCTTCTGGTATTATGAAAAACGATATAGCAACTTCTGCTTTTAGTATCATTAAACAAGAATCCGTTCAAATGCATCACTTTGATACATTTAATCACTTTGAAGAATAATATCAAAAATCGATCATGTCAATATTTATTTTGGATATGATTCTTTTTAGCAAGATTTTCTAATCAAAAATTAAAACGGTTTAAACAATAAGGCATTATAAATTTATAATGCCTTATTGTTTAAATAAAATTATTACCTAAAAATAAACAAAAGCAGAATAAAATTCTTTTATTAGTTAAATAAGTGGATTTAATACCTGATTATGGAGTTTTATTGGAACTTCATTATTTTATAAAGCACTATACACAAGTATTTTACATCAGTATAATAATATACTTTGTTTGCTTTTTTTTAGATATTGGACTTTGATTTTGGTAGTAAAAGATATTATTATATTATGACTTCTTCTCTCATCAAAAAGTAAGTAAAATGTTTTTTTACCTAAAAAAATAACATTTCAATTTATAAATAAAATAGAAAAAGACTAAAAAGTGTTTATGTGATCATAAGAGATTATACAGAATTTTGTATCTATCTTATGGCGTGTATTTAAGCATTTTACGGGAAGTGTTTGTAATTTTTTATGACAACTTATTGTATTGTTTTTTTATATTTCTCAAGAATAATAATGATGATAATGGAGGTTGTAATAATGTATAAGAAAATGAATGTATATATGTTTTTTACTCACAATTAATTTAGAATATTTTTCTAGATAGATAATTTGTATTGGAATATTTTTCTTTTAGGTTTGCTTTGTAAATGGCTAAAAGAAAAAAAATGAATACATATAGAGATGCAAACCAGATTTTAGATTCAATAATAATAGGGGCGGGGCAAAGTGGATTAGCAGCAGCATACTATCTTAAGCAATTAAACAGAAATTTTGTTGTAATAGATAGCAACTCTGAAATAGGAGAATCTTGGTTAAAAAGATGGTCATCATTAAAACTATTTACACCTTCTCAATATAATAATTTACCTGGGTATGATTTTCCCTCGCCTAAAGGGCATTATCCAAATAAATATGAAGTAGCAGAATATCTAAAAATGTATGCAAAAAAATTTGAGTTTACCGTGTTGTTCAATAGAACGGCTTCAGCTATTAAAAAAGAAAAAGGTGTTTTTGAAATATTTTGCCAGGACGAAATATTTTATGCGCAAGAGGTAATTGTAGCAAGTGGACCATTTCATATTCCATTTGTGCCAGGTTTTTCGAAAAATGTCTCTAATGATGTTATTCAAATACATAGTAAACAATATTTGAATCCAGATCAGTTAAAAGAAGGAAATGTATGTGTGGTGGGCGCAGGAGATAGCGGTGTTCAAATCACTAAGGAAATTGCTGAAACAAACCGCAAAGTATATCTGTCATGTGCAGAAAATACTTTTACGACGTTCCCTCAAGAGTTTTTAGGTAAAACACTATGGTGGTGGTTGAAGATATCGGGATTACTTTCTATAAGAACAGGTTCGTTTCTGGGGAAATATATTCAAAATAGACAACAACCAATTATTGGTACAGATGTAAAAGCATTACTCAATAAGTCCAATGTTTTCAAAGTCGGTTTAACTACAAATTATAAAGACAACAAACTTCATTTTCAGGACACTTCTACAGAAGTATCTAATATAATATGGGCAACGGGGTATAAACCAGATTTTGGTATGCTGAAATTTCCAAATATTTTGAATGTCAATGGATATCCAAAAAACAAAAGAGGAGTTTCAGAGATTTACGGCCTTTATTTTATAGGGTTACCCTGGATGCAGACAAGAGGTTCTGCAACTCTTGGGGGTGTAAAAAAAGATGCTAAATACCTCTTTGAGTATCTGAAAAAACAAAATTTAAAACCTATGAAATCTACAGTACAAGTTGATAAAAAGAAAGAAGAAGTATTAGAAGTTGTGAATTAAAGTGAGGAAAACTCATATATCCTTTCTATGCATAAAGCAAAATCTAATAAGAAAAAATCGTATGTGTTCTGTTTTTTTTTTTTATTAATTTTGATAACACTTATCGTTTGATACTTATATAGATGATCCCAGAACATATTCTTAATAGAAAAGGAGCCAGAAGTTTTAAAGACCTTGATGATGAAGTTATATCTTATTTAAATAAAGGATTAATCCAAACAGCAAATCTTATGGAGTGGCTTACCGTAGACCAGTTGGCACTCTTAAAAAAAATCCTTGATGATATAAAAAAACCGGATTGGTATGATAATTTTTATGAAGCGGTATCTGCCCAAAAAAAACCTTCTGCTAATGCTAATACCAAAGTTATAGGAACGACTTTTCTAGAGCTAACCAATGATCAAAGTATTATTGATTACCTTTCTAATCATATTTCTGATGTTCCCAGATGTTGGGTTGCCTATTGGGCAGGTCTTAGAGAAAGTAAAATTGATAAAAAACTTGAGGCTATTGCTCCTTATGCAGCAGATGTACACTTTGGAGTTAGAGAAGTAGCTATATTTTCTTGTAAAGAAGGTATTATAGAACATCTTGATATGGCTATTGATGTTTTATCAGAATGGACTTCTAGCAATGATGAAAATATTAGGCGATATGCAGTAGAAGCTACACGCCCTATAGGAGTGTGGACTAAAAAAATAGACGAACTCAAAGAACACCCAGAAAAAGGAATCTCACTATTAGATCCTCTTAAATCTGATCCTTCTAAATACGTTAGAGATTCTGTGGGTAATTGGCTCAATGACGCCAGTAAATCTAAGCCAGAATGGGTTAAAAATGTATGTTCAAGGTGGGAAAAAGAATCTACTACCAAAGAAACACGGTATATTCTAAAAAAAGCATTACGAACTATTAATAAGTAAAGTTCTTTATTGCGACAAAATAGCTGTTTTTTACTTTTTTACACGACCTGATTTTGAATATATCAATAGTTAGAAAATGATATAATCTAACCCGTTCTATTGCGAATTCTTCATCGAATGTTGATAATGAAATTTTTTGGTTATTTTTTTATTAAATAATCATTAACACTGCTTGTTTTTGAGATAACTTCAACCGGTATCTATTGGGTTTTTCATAGTTTTAAATGATTTTTAAATCAATAAAAACAGATTAAAAAAAATAGGTTCGTTTTATTCATGAATATTTTTCATATAAGTTTTGAGTGTTATCCCATTGCCAAAGTTGGAGGGCTTGCAGATGTTGTAGGTGCTTTGCCAAAATATCAAAACAAAATGGAGCATACAACTAGTGTAATAACTCCGTTTTATGACAATCAGTTTGTCAAAGATTCGAAACAAAAAACTATATATAAAAGCACAATACGGTTAGGAGAAATCACATATCCATATAGCATAGAGAAAGTACAATCTTCTGATATTGTGTTCAATGCATACTTGGTATACATCAAGGATATGTTAGATAGACCTAATGTGTATAATCATGAAGATGATGCAGAACGATGCATTACTTTTCAATTAGCGGTTCTAGACTGGATAACTGTTCTAGAAAAGATGCCCGATATAGTTCACTGTCATGATCATCATACTGCATTGATGCCGTTTTTGATGACTCATGCAGATCCATATACAAATCTTCAGGAAATACCTACGATTTTAACCATTCATAATGCACAATATCAAGGGCAGTTATCGTATGATAAATTACATTATTTACCTGCTTTCGATAGAGATAAAATAGGACTACTAGATTGGGATAACTGTATTAACCCTCTGGCTTCGGGAATAAAATGTGCCTGGAGAGTGACTACAGTTTCCCCAAGTTATATGGAAGAGCTGCAAGAAAATGCAAATGGTCTGGAAAGGCTATTAAGACATGAAAGAAAAAAATGTATCGGAATCCTCAATGGAATTGACACCTATACTTGGGATGCCGAGACAGACCCAATGATAATTAGTAACTACCAAAGAGCCAATGTAGTTTCTGGCAGAAAGGAAAATAAAAAATGGATTTGTAATCATTTTGATCTAGATATAAACAAACCTCTTTTTGGCTTCATAGGACGATTAGTAGGAGAAAAAGGAGCAGATCTATTACCAGATATCATAAAAGAATCACTACATACTACCGATATAAACATTATGATTTTGGGTTCAGGAAATTCTGAAACCGAAGAACAATTACAGGTATTACAAGAAAAATTTGCTGGTAGATATAATACATACATAGGGTATGACGAAAAATTATCTCATATCATTTATGCAGGAGTAGACTTTTTATTAATGCCATCTCGTGTAGAACCTTGTGGCCTTAATCAGATGTATGCATTACGATATGGTGCCATTCCTATAGTTAGAAGAATAGGAGGACTTAAGGATACGGTTATAGATATAGGAGAAGAAGGTTTTGGAATATGTCATGATAATGCTTCTGTACAAGAGGTTTGCTATGCGATAAAACGTGCGGTAGTTCTATATGAGGATCAAAAAAAATATAAAGAAATACAAAAACAGATTATGAAAATCGATCATTCATGGGATCGATCTGCTCATCAATATATCGCCATATATGAATCACTAATACCATAAAATGATCAACAAAAAAATTCTTGCCATTATTTTAGGAGGAGGTCAGGGAACCCGATTATCCCCTCTTACAGACCAACGATCTAAACCTGCAGTATCTATAGCTGGAAAGTACAGATTAGTAGATATTCCAATTTCTAATTGTATACATTGTGATATAAAAAGAATGTTTGTGCTTACCCAGTTTAACTCTGCATCCCTAAATAGGCATATTAAGAATACGTATATTTTTAGCAATTTTAGCGATGCTTTTGTTGATATTCTGGCAGCAGAACAGACTCCGGATAATAAAACATGGTATCAAGGTACTGCAGATGCAGTACGCCAATCGATGTATCAATTATTAAATCATGAGTTTGAATATGCATTGATCTTATCTGGTGATCAGTTATATCAAATGGATTTTAATGAGATGTTAGATGCTCATGTAGATAAAGGAGCTGATATATCAATTGCAACTATACCTGTTAAATCGAAGGAAGCTACCCAGTTTGGAATCCTAAAAACAGATGAGAATAGTTTTATCTCTTCTTTTGTAGAAAAACCAGAGCTGAAAGAACTTTCTGGATGGGAGTCTGAAGTAAGTGATGAAATGAAAAATGAAAATAGGCACTATCTGGCATCTATGGGAATTTATATATTTAATAAACAACTCCTGGTTGATATTTTATCTAATTCTGATACTATTGACTTTGGAAAAGAAATTATTCCTCAGGCAATTTCAAAAAATAAAGTATTGGCATATCAATATGAAGGATATTGGACAGATATCGGAAATGTACCCGCTTTTTTTGAAGCAAACATTAACTTAACCGATGATATTCCTCAGTTCGATTTGTTTAACAAAGAAAATTCGGTTTTAACCAGGCCACGTATACTTCCTCCTTCAAAAATTTCGGGTACCCGATTAAACAAATCCATGATTGCCGAAGGCTGTATTATTAATGCCAAAGAAATAGAACGCTCTGTAATTGGTATTCGCTCAAGAATTGGAAACGATACAATGATCAAAAATACCTATATGATCGGAAGTAACACTTATCAAAATATGAGTGAATTAGAAAATGATCATAACAATGGGATTCCGCCGATCGGTGTAGGAGACCGATGTACTATTACCAATACTATTATCGATAAAGATGCCAGGATAGGAAATGATGTTGTTATTAATGGAGGAACTCATCTTGAAGACACCGAACAAGATTCATATGTAGTAAGAGAAGGTGTTGTTGTTATAAAAAAAGGAACTGTAATCCCTGATGGATTTAAATTATAGTATGTATGGGTAGTGTAACTCCTTGTAGTTTCTTTTCAGAATTTGATATAAACCTTTTTAAAACAGGTAAACACTATCGTCTATACGAAAAATTCGGTTCCCATATCACTACAATTAATGGAGTAGAAGGTACCTATTTTTCTGTTTGGGCACCTTCTGCAAAATCAGTTTCTGTAATAGGAGATTTTAATCGTTGGGTAGAAGGAAAACATCAATTATATGTACGATGGGATGAGTCCGGAATATGGGAAGGCTTTATTCCAAACATAGGAAAAGGAAGTGTGTATAAATATAAAATCCACTCTAATCATAATGATATCAAGACAGAAAAGGCAGATCCTTATGCCCGGCGGTGCGAACATCCTCCAAAAACAGCTTCTGTTGTCTGGGATGATAGTTATAATTGGGAAGATGCAGCATGGATGAAGAAACGTAAAGAGTACAATGCTCTTGATGCTCCTTATTCTATTTATGAAGTGCATTTGGGTTCTTGGAAAAAAAAGATAGAAGAAAATCGGTCTTTATCATATATAGAACTGTCTGATGAATTAGTTTCTTACGTTAAAGAAATGCAGTTTACTCATGTAGAATTGATGCCAGTGATGGAGTACCCTTATGATCCTTCATGGGGATACCAGATTACTGGATATTTTGCGCCTACGTCTCGTTTTGGATACCCAGAAGAATTTAAAGTATTAATTGATAAGCTTCATCAAAATGATATTGGAATTATCTTAGACTGGGTACCATCACATTTTCCCGAGGATACTCATGGTCTTGGTTTTTTTGATGGAACATGCCTCTATGAACACCCTGATAAGAAAAAAGGATATCATCCAGATTGGAAAAGTCTAATATTTAACTACGGAAGAAATGAGGTAAAAAGCTTTCTGATTAGTAATGCTATTTTTTGGTTGGATCAGTATCATGCTGATGGATTAAGAGTAGATGCTGTGGCCTCTATGTTATTTCTTGATTATTCTCGTGAAGATGGAGAATGGGAACCCAATATATATGGCGGGAGAGAAAACCTCGAAGCTATTGCTTTCATGAAAGAATTAAATGAAGAAGTATATCATAGTTTTCCCGATGTACAAACCATAGCAGAAGAATCTACATCGTTCCCTATGGTTTCTAAACCTGCCTATCTGGGAGGGTTAGGTTTTGGGATGAAGTGGATGATGGGATGGATGCATGATACATTACAGTATTTTGCAAAAGAACCTATTTACAGAAAACACCATCAGAATGATCTTACCTTTAGTATGACCTATGCCTTTACCGAAAATTTTATGCTTCCACTATCACATGATGAAGTCGTTCATGGTAAAAGCAGTATAATCGGAAGAATGCCAGGAGATGAATGGCAGCAGTTTGCTAACCTTAGACTGTTATATGCCTATATGTTTACACATCCGGGAGCAAATCTGCTTTTTATGGGAGCAGAACTAGGACAGCGAGAAGAATGGAATTTTCAGAATAGCTTAGATTGGTATATACTTCAGTATACATACCATTCTGGAATTCAGAAAATAATAAAAGATTTAAATATATTATATAGAAAATATCCTGCATTATATCAACAACAATTTAGTACTTCTGGTTTTGAATGGATAAGTTATGATGATCATGAGAATTCGGTAATTGCATATATCAGAAAAGGAAATGATAAAGAAGATCCTTTGATTATTGTTTGTAATTTTACGCCAATACCAAGAACAAATTATCGCATAGGACTGCCAAATAAAGGAAAATTAATACCATTATTTAATAGTGATGCTACAGTATATGGAGGTAGTGGTATTTCTAACCAAAAAGAAATAACTATAGAAGAGAAAAAATGGCATTATCGAAAATATTCTGTAGAGATTATCATTCCTCCATTAGCAGTTGTTGTATTTAAAATCAATACTCAAGTATATAATAATTTTATAAGCAATTAGGAGTTTCCCAAATCTAACTAATCGAAAAAAGAGAACAGTATGATTATCAATACAGAACTAGAACAAAAAGGAAATTTATTTCCTGGTAAGATCATTTCCTTTTCCCAACATGTAGATACTCTAAATTTTACCACAGAAAACGGAGTAATTCTACAGGTTACTATTCTAAGAGGAAGTGTAATTCGTTTTCGATATGCGACCGATAATAATTTTGAAAAAGACTTCTCTTATGCTATAAGTGAAACAGGAGCCAGGGGGTATAGTATGCTAAAAGTGATTGAGACTGATGTAGAATATACTATTACAACTTCAAAAATTAGTATTTGTATTACTAAAGCAAATATTCATGTAACTATTTATGACAATGAAAGTAATATTATCTGTAAAGATGATTGGGGTTTTCATTGGGAGCAAAGCTATGAGTATGGAGGGAATATTGTGAAAATGAGTAAATCTGCACCTCAGGGTGAGTGTTACTACGGCCTTGGAGATAAACCAATGCACCTTAATCTAAAAGGAAAACGTGTAGAAAATTGGGCAACCGATCAATATGCTTTTGGCAAAGACCAGGATCCACTATATAAGAGCGTTCCTTTTTATATCGGGATGTATGAAGAAAGAGCCTATGGGATATTTTTTGACAATACCTTCAAAACCTTTTTTGATTTTTGTCATGAGCGACGTAATGTAACTAGCTTTTGGGCTCAAGGAGGAGAGATGAACTATTATTTCTTTTATGGTCCTAATATGCAAGATGTGGTTACACGATATACAGATCTAACCGGTAAGCCCGAGTTACCACCACTATGGGCTTTGGGGTATCATCAATGTAAATGGAGTTATTATCCAGAGAAAAAAGTAAAAGAAGTAACTCACAAGTTCAGAGAACTTCAAATCCCTTGTGATGCTATATATCTTGATATCGATTATATGGATGGTTTCAGGTGTTTTACCTGGAATAAAGAATATTTTCCTGATCCCAAACGTATGGTAGCAGAGTTGGCAGAAGATGGGTTTAAAACAGTGGTTATCATTGATCCCGGAATTAAGATTGACGACGAATACTCTGTATATCAGGAAGCGATGAAAAATGATTATTTCTGTAAAAGAGCCGATGGCCCCTATATGCGAGGAAAAGTATGGCCAGGAGAATGTTTCTTCCCAGATTTCACCAATCCAAAAGTAAGAGAATGGTGGGCTGGATTATTTAAAGAAATAATTGATGAAATAGGAGTAAAAGGAGTGTGGAATGATATGAATGAACCTGCTGTGATGGAGGTTCCTGGAAAAACATTTCCAGATGATGTACGCCATAGTTATGATGGTAATTATTGCAGCCACAGAAAGGCACATAATATATATGGTACTCAAATGGCCAGAGCGACCTATGAGGGTGTAAAACGATTTGCATACCCTAAGCGACCTTTTATCATCACACGATCTGCGTATTCTGGAGCACAACGATATACTTCTTCATGGACAGGAGATAATGTGGCTACCTGGGAGCATCTGTGGATTGCCAATATCCAGGCACAGCGTATGAGCATGAGCGGGATGTCTTTTACGGGTAGTGATATTGGAGGGTTTGCAGAGCACCCAACAGGAGAACTATATGCCCGATGGATTCAACTGGGAGTATTTCATCCGTTCTGTCGTACACACTCCTCTGGAGATCACGGTAATCAGGAACCGTGGACTTTTGGAGAAGAAGTTGTAGATGTAACCAGAAAATATGTAGAATTGCGATATCAACTATTGCCATATCTATATACCATGTTCTGGGAATATGCAGAGGCAGGAATCCCCATGCTAAAATCTTTGGTATTGTATGACCAGGAAGATTTGCAAACCCATTATAGGACCGATGAATTTATATTTGGAAACCAAATTCTGGTATGCCCAATACAAGAGCCTAATGCCAAAGGTAGAAGAATGTATATTCCTAAAGGATATTGGTATAACTACTGGACCAGAACATATGTAAAAGGAGGAAAAGAACAATGGGTAGATGCTGATCTGGATATTATTCCATTATTTATTAAAGAAGGAGCAATTATACCTAAATATCCAATACAACAGTATGTAGGAGAAAAGAAGATAGAAGAATTAAAACTAGAAGCATACTATAAACTAGGAAATAAAGAGGTGTCCAAAATTTATGAGGATGCCCAGGATGGGTATGATTATGCCAAAGGAAGATATAGTCTTAGGAGTTTTTCTTTTACAGGGAAAGAAAATGAAGTTATTATTCAGCAACATAAAGATGGTAGTTATATTACCGAATATGAAACGATGCAAATAGAACTGATAGGGCTTCCGTTTAAAATAAATGAAATCGAAATTGACAATGTTGTAGTTTCATTTGAAAGTGTAGGTTTTGATACCAAAAATAATATACTAACTGTGCCTAAAAGTTTTACAGAACTTCATATTATAGCCAAGTAATTACCTTTTATCGAACAATAAGGCATTATATAGATTTTTTGAAAGAAATATTAGCTATTGTTTTTTGATGATAGCCTGTTATTTTCGTAATTTTAACAAAATTGAAAATTCAAGATAATATTAATATATGAACACGCGAAAATCTATAATCCTATTAGGAACTGTTTTATTATTTATGTCCTGTGCGACAAACCCATTTACTGGTAAACAGACATTGGCATTAGTCCCTAATTCTCAGATATTACCAATGGCTTTTCAGCAGTATAATCAATTCTTAGGAGAGAATAAGGTTATAAAAGGAACATCTGACGCACAAATGATCACTCGAGTTGGCCAAAAAATAGCAAAAGCATCAGAACGCTGGTTAAATGCTAATGGTTATCAAGGGTACCTTAAAGATTATAAATGGGAGTATAATCTTGTAGAAGATAAAAATGTAAATGCCTGGTGTATGCCAGGAGGTAAAATTGTATTTTATACTGGGATTTTACCGATTGCAAAAAACGAAACTGGTATAGCTGCTGTAATGGGGCATGAGGTTGCTCATGCATTAGCAAATCATGGTCAACAACGAATGAGTGCTGGTCAAATCCAACAAGTAGCAGGAGCAGCAACTGCAATTGCAGTAAGTGGGAAAGATCAAAAAACACAACAAATCGTTGGTACAGCATTTGGTTTAGGAAGTCAATTTGGAGTAATGCTGCCTTTTAGTAGAAGTCATGAAACAGAAGCTGACCGTATAGGATTACAATTAATGGCAATTGCTGGTTACAATCCTGATGAAGCTGCAGAATTGTGGAAACGTATGAAAGCAAATAGTGGAGGACAAGCTCCGCCAGAGTTTATGAGTACCCATCCATCAAGTGATACGCGTATTGCTAATCTAACAGCATGGGCTCCTGCAGCAAGGGCGGAAGCCAAAAAATTTGGGGTGACCTCTTTTAAATAATTGTAAAGTTTATAATCTTAAAAAGATTATACTTACTTTAGAAGCTGTTCTGAGCAAATTCAGAACAGCTTTTTTTATATAAATTGTTATATTAAATCACTACTCGAAGTGATTGTAATCTGATGGATATATCTTAACTTTATAAGTAAATGAGTAAACTACTACCAAAAGGGCATAAAAAATTATTAAATGCCTGGGCTTTCTACGATTGGGCAAATTCAGTATATAATTTAACGATTTCTTCAGCGGTTTTTCCCATTTTTTGGGGAGCACTCACTATAGTTAGAAATGATCAGGGAGAAATTGTTAATGATACAGTACGCTTCTTAGGGTACGATTTTAATAATGATTCTTTAATAAGTTATGTTACTGCTTTAGCATTTCTAACCGTATCTATAATTAGTCCATTACTTTCAGGGATAGCGGATTATGTAGGGAATAAGAAGAACTTTCTTAAATTCTTCTGTTATTTAGGTGCATTATCATGTATTGGTCTTTATTGGTTTAATCTCGAACACCTTTGGTTTGGATTACTGTGCTACTTCTTGGCCTTAATTGGTTTTTGGGCTAGTTTGGTATTTTATAATTCGTATTTACCAGATATAGCATTTCCAGAGCAACAAGATGCTATTAGTGCCAAGGGATATTCCCTAGGATATATAGGAAGTGTAATTTTATTGATTATTAATCTTGTTATGATCTTAAAATATGAATGGTTTGGTTTTGAAAGTGAAGGTGTACCAACCAGATTATCTTTTATTATGGTAGGAGTTTGGTGGATCGGGTTTAGTCAATACACATATTATTATCTACCGAGAGGGAATAAGAAAGATGTAATAACCAAAGCTGTAATTTTTAATGGCTTTAAAGAGCTGAAAATGATATGGAAAGCGCTTCAGAACGATATACGACTTCGTAGGTATCTAAGTGCGTTTTTTGTGTATAGCATGGCAGTACAAACCATTATGCTTATTGCTACCTATTTTGGAATCGAAGAATTAGACTGGGGAGAACAAAACCCAACTACCGGGTTAATCATAAGTATCCTACTAATTCAGCTTGTTGCTGTATTTGGAGCATACCTTACTTCTAAAGCGTCTTCAAAATTCGGAAACATACAAACATTGATTGTAATTAACTTTATCTGGATTGGTATTTGTGTCTATGCGTATACAATTACCACACCATATCAATTTTATGTTACTGCAGCAATTGTAGGCCTTGTTATGGGAGGTATTCAAGCATTATCAAGATCTACATACTCAAAGTTATTACCAGAAGACGCAGTTGATACAGCCTCATACTTTAGTTTTTATGATGTATCAGAAAAAATAGGTATTGTAATCGGGATGTTTTCATATGGAATTATCGCTCAGGTAACCGGAAGTGTACGATATTCGATTCTTTTCTTAATCCTCTTCTTTGTGGTTGGTCTTGTCTTATTATTCAGAGTACCAAAAACAAAATGATTACATACTAAAACCTTGTAAGGTTTTTATAATAATAAGAAAAAGGGTAAAGGCAAATAAAAATCTTTTATCCTTTTTTTGTGTATTTCATCTGGTTTTTAAGATTATTTGGTCTGTGATAATTAAATATCATTTTGAAATATAATAATATTGGAAACGTTATCGTTATTAGCTATTTTTATATAATAAAACTCACGACAATGAAAAAACTTATGTTAGCGTTGGTAGTTGTACTACTGGCTTCCTGTAATACTACTCAACAAACCGTTATTGCAGCAAAAAAGACCCTGAAAGGGGAGTGGTCTCTTGACAAAATCTCTTATGACCGTCAGGGGATATTTGAAGTAAATCTATATAATGATGCCTCTGCCGAATGTTTTACAGGAAGTGTCTGGAAATTTATCCCAAATAATAATACCGGAAAATATGAAGTAAATCAAAGTAGTTGTGTTTCTACAGGAGCAAGAAACTTTAGATTTACAATTCCTAAGCCCGAGGGTAATGGAGCGTATTATTTTATGTTTAAACCCATAAACGAAAAGAAAAAAAGTACAAATAATAATGCTGGTTACAGAATGCTTTTGGATCACCTTGATGATACTACTATGACATGGAAAATGACTGTAAGCCTAGAGGGGAAACCTTTTGTAATCACCATGAATTTTAATAAATTACAATAAACTCAAATCGATAAATGATGAAGACAAATCTTAAAAAAATAGTGGTTGCCGTAATGGCTGTTGCAATTTTAACAAGTTGTGAAGCTGTTAAAAACTCAAATAACACACAAAGAGGAGCAGTAATTGGTACTGCAGCTGGAGCTGTGATAGGAGGAATTATAGGAAATAATGTCAAAAACAAGAACTCTGCACTTGGTGCTGTCATCGGTGGTGTCGTTGGAGGTGTTGCTGGTGGTGTAATCGGTAAGCAAATGGATAAACAAGCTCAGAAAATTGAGTCAGAAATACCAGGAGCCGAAGTAACAAGAGTAGGAGAAGGTATAGATGTAGTATTTGATGAAAATAGTGGAGTATATTTTGCTACAAATAAATCTACTCTTAATTCGAAGTCTAAAACTAATCTTAATAAATTAGCTGGTATTTTTAAAGAATATCCAGATACTAATATTATTGTAGAAGGACATACAGATAGTACAGGTGATGATAATTATAATATGTCATTATCTCAAAAAAGAGCAAATGCTGTTACAAACTATTTAATATCTCAGGGAATAAGCAAGAGTCGTTTAACGACTTATGCTCACGGAGAGACACTTCCAAAATATGATAATGCGACTCCGGCAGGAAGAGCTAAAAATAGAAGAGTTGAGCTTGGTATTGTTGCTAATGATAAGATGAAGCAAGATGCACAAAAGCAAGTAAAGCAATAAATTTTTGTAATAAAACATTTAAAATCCCTACTATACAGTCGGGATTTTTTTATGCTTAATTTTTAATGTATCTTCAATACTTGGACACGTATTCACACATAATAATCATTGGCGGAGGGCTTGCCGGACTAACCAATGCTATTCACTTAGCTAAGGCAGGTATTCCTGTTACACTTGTCGAAATGAACACGTATCCAAAACACAAAGTATGTGGCGAATATATATCTAATGAAGTACTACCATATTTTGAATTTTTAGATATAGATATCAATGCTTTACAGCCTACCAGAATTTCAAAATTTATTATAAGTACACAAAAAGGAAAATCTATACAAAGTACATTGCCTTTAGGAGGTTTTGGAGTTAGTAGATATGCTCTTGACTATTACCTATGGAAAAAAGCAGCGGCAGCAGGAGTACAGCTAATACAAGATCAGGTAACCGATGTACATTATCATAATAATCGTTTCCAAATTAAAACAGCAGGCGATCGTATCCTAACCAGCGATTATGTTATTGGTGCATATGGAAAACGGACTCAACTTGATAAAACTTTAAAACGAGATTTTAGTTATAGAAAATCTCCCTGGTTGGCTGTTAAGGCTCACTACAAGGCAGATTTTGATTCAAATACAGTCTCGTTACATAATTTTGAAGGAGGATACTGTGGTCTTTCTATGGTAGAAAACAACATCGTAAATGCGTGTTATTTGGCTACTTATGACAGTTTTAAAAAATATAAAGATCTAGATACCTTTCAAAAGGAGGTTCTGTGTAATAACCCACATTTATGTACATTTTTTAAGAAGGCCGAATCATTATTTGATATTCCTATTACGATAAGTCAGATAAATTTTGATAAGAAAAACCCTGTTGAAGATCACGTTTTTATGACCGGAGATGCTGCTGGTTTAATTCACCCCCTTTGTGGTAATGGTATGGCAATGGCAATACAAAGTGCTCAGATACTTAGCGAGCTACTAATACATAATTATAATCAGGGTTTAATAACTCCCCGAAAAATAATAGAAATAGAATACACCAAACAATGGAATAAAGCATTCTCTAAAAGATTGTATACCGGTAGAGCATTACAAAAAGTCTTATTAAATGGTAGATTACAACAGCTTTCTTACACAATAGCTAATACTATACCGGCTATTGTACCCAGAATTATAAAACAAACCCATGGAGAGCCTTTGATATGTTAGCAAATTTACAATATAGAAGTAATGAGGTAGAACTCATGGATAATCCAGAGATTGAAGAAAAGGCTTTGCAAATAGCATTATCCGATATTTCTAGGGTAAACAAATGGTTGGGAGGCAATGCAATTACTAGTAAGGCTGTACACACTTTGGTCAAAAATCTTAATCCTTCACAAGAGATTACAATTCTTGATTTAGGTTGTGGTGATGGTGAGATGTTAAGGGCAATTGCAGATTCGTTTAGAAAAGAAAAAAGGAATATAAAATTTATAGGTATTGATCTGAATAATAAATGTTTAGATTACGCTACTAAAACAAGTACTTCATATCCTGAAATATCCTTTTTTAACAAAAACATTTTAGAAATAGAAGCTTCAGAATTTTCTTGTGACATCATTATTTGTACGTTAACATTACATCATCTTAGAGACGAGGAGATTAAAAAAATTATTAAAAAAGCTGTTAACCTGGCAAAAACTGCAGTGGTAATTAACGATCTTCATCGTAGTGCATTGGCATATTATCTTTTTAAAATATTTAGCTTCTTTTTTATTAAAGGGTATGTGGCAAAAAATGACGGATTGGTTTCTATAAAAAGAGGATTCAAAAAACAAGAGTTGTTATATTTTGCCAAAGCACTTCATCTACAAGATTACAAAGTGGATTGGAAATGGGCCTTCCGGTATCGGTGGATTATAAAAACTGCAAGTAAATAAAATTAAAAAAGTAAGAAAAATTGAGTGTAAAAATAACTGCTGTAACCAAACAACTCCCACAATACATGCGGGAGACAAAAGAAATATTACCCTTTGTTTCTGAATGGTTATCGGGCCAGAATGAACGTTTCAGACGTAAGGTGATTAAGATTTTTGAAAATGCAGCAGTAGATCGACGTTATGGGATCATGAGTATCGAAGAAGTATTTTTGGCAACTTCTTTTGAGGAGAAAAACGATATCTATATCAGAGAAATAAAGAAATTAGGGACTTCTGTTTTAAAAAAAGCCTTAGAAAAAGTCGATTGGGATCCTAAATCTCTTGATTACATCATTACTGTAAGTTGTACGGGCATTATGATTCCTTCTATTGATGCATTTATTATTAATGATCTTAATCTCAAACAAGATATTGTGAGGTTACCAGTTACAGAAATGGGATGTGCAGCAGGTGTTTCTGGGATTATTTATGCAAGAAACTTTCTGCAAGCTAATCCGGGAAAGAGAGCTGCGGTAATTGCCATAGAATCACCTACAGCAACATTTCAGTTAGATGATTATAGCATGACTAATATGGTAAGTGCTGCTATTTTTGGTGATGGAGCGGCGTGTACATTATTATCATCTGAAGAAGATGCTATAGGTCCAAAAATTATAGGAGACGAAATGTATCATTTTTATGATGCAACAACAATGATGGGTTTTAAACTAACTAACGGAGGCTTACAAATGATATTAGACCCTAAAGTGCCGGAAACCATTGCCGCCCATTTCCCTAATGTTATCCATCCTTTCCTTGCAAAATATAACAAAACTATTGAAGAAGTAGATCATCTTATTTTTCATCCTGGTGGAAAAAAGATAGTACAGACCGTAGAAGAGCTTTTTGGACATTTAGGAAAGAATATAGAGGATACAAAAGCTGTTCTGATGGAATACGGTAATATGAGTAGCGCCACTGTGTTGTATGTGTTAGAACGATTCATAGAACAAAACCCGGCGCCAGGAGAAACAGGACTTATGCTTAGTTTTGGGCCAGGATTTTCTGCACAAAGAATATTGCTGGAATGGTAAAAAAGACTATTTTTCATTTCCGAGAAGTCGAAACTTTTTTAAATGAAACGCGTGAATAAAGATTTTATAGATAAAAATGAATGGGCACTCATCTTGGGTGGCAGTAGTGGTTTGGGCTTAGCCTCTGCCAAAAAACTAGCTTTACATGGCATGAATATTATCATTGTGCATCGCAATCGTAAAAGTGAAATAAATCATATTGAAGCTGATTTTGAAACAATAAGAGAAACAGGAGTTGGTTTTCTTTCATTTAATATAGATCTTTTGAAACCAGAAAAACGAATAGGGGTTATTGCCGAAATAAAAGATGCCATAGATGAAGGGCGCATAAAAACAATTGTACATAGCGTTGCAAAAGGAAATCTAAAGCCTATGATTGATGCCGAACATGTATTAAAGAATGATGATTTTCATTTAACTATTGATGCTATGGCAATTAGCCTTTATGATTGGGTTACATCGATTTTTAAAGCAACATTGTTTGCAGAGGATACAAGAATTATTTCTTTTACCAGTGAAGGAAATACCAAATCCTGGAAAAATTATGCAGCTGTTTCTGCTGCCAAAGTAGCCCTCGAAGCCATTACCAGAAGTATAGCACTAGAATTTGCACCTTACGGTATTAAAGCCAATTGTCTGCAACCTGGAGCAGTAGATACTCAATCATTACGAATGATACCTGGTCATGAACAGATTGTGAAGCATAGTATAAAGCGTAACCCGTTTAATCGAATTACAACACCAGAAGATGTAGCGAATGTAGTGTATCTGCTATGTAAAGAAGAAGCCTCCTGGATTAATGGTTGTGTGATACCTGTAAATGGAGGTGAACATTTAAACTAATTATAGAAATAGATATGAAAAACATGTTAATTCTGTGTCTCCCAATTATGCTTTACATTCTGTCTTGTAAAGAAGATAGTAATAATACAGGAGATGTAGTTACCGATGCAGATGATAATAAAGCAGAGATTATCAGTGTCGAAGTAACAGGAGAAGAGGGTAAGTACTCTTTTAATGTTGGTATTAAGAGTCCGGACAAAGGCTGTAATCAATATGCAGATTGGTGGGAAGTTATTTCTGAAGATGGAGAATTGTTTTATAGAAGAATTTTAGGTCATAGCCATGTGAGTGAGCAACCTTTTGTACGATCAGGCGGGCCAGTTCCTATTAAAAAAGATCAAATAGTGTATGTGCGTGCACATATGAACACAAGTAAATATGGTGATAAAGTATTTAAAGGTAGTGTAGCTGTAGGGTTTACAGAAAGTACTTTGGAGAGCGAATTTGCAGATAATTTAGGAACAAAACAACCGCTTCCGGATGGATGCGCATTTTAAAACTCATTTAATTTTGGATATAGAAGATATTATACAAGAACTACCCTACAGCAAACCCTTTTTGTTTGTAGATGAAATTCTGGAGATTGATGATCATCATATAAAAGGGAGTTATACATTTCTAAAGGATGAATATTTTTATGAGGGACATTTTAAAGACAATCCCATTACTCCTGGAGTAATACTTACCGAATGTATGGCTCAAATCGGGATGGCGTGTTTTGGGATTTATCTTTTGAAAGGAGAATGGAGTAAAACCAATTTTGGAGTAGCAATGACCAGTAGTGATGTTAATTTTTACCACCCTGTTTATCCTGAAGAGAAAGTGACTGTAATTGCTACTAAAGAATATTTTAGATTTAATAAGTTAAAATGTAAGGTTGTCATGTATAATTCTGAGGACGTGTTGGTTGCTAAAGGAATTGTAGCAGGGGTAGCTTTTAAAAAATAAAAGATGAGTAGTATAGGATATTCGTTAGTAAAATTAGTACTTAGACTGAAAGGAGAAAAGAAATCCTGGTCTCAAGATCCTATTGAATACCATAAAAAAAGAAAACAAGATATACACACCCCTAATACAAAGCTTTTATTAGGTAGTACCTTTGAAACTAAAGAGGTATACAATAGTAAAGTAACCAGTATTGTCCCTAAAAATACCAATACAGATTTTTTGTTATTGTATTGTCACGGAGGAGCCTTTGTTTATGGTCCTACCCGAGAAAACTGGTTAGCAATCACTAAGATCGCAAAACAAGCACGTTCTCATGCCTGGATGGTAGATTACCCAAAAGCACCAGAAAACACTATTAAAACAATAACAGAAAGCATATATCAAGTGTATCTCGAAGCGATAAAAACATACGATCCATCCAAAATCATTCTAATCGGTGATTCTGTAGGCGGGAATTTGATAATGACTCTTACGCAACGATTGCTAAAAGAAGAATCTAAATTACCAAATAGGTTAATAGCGATTACACCAATGATGGACGCCAGCTTAACAAACCCAAAAATTAAGGAAATTGATTTGATAGATCCTATTCTTAGTGTGAAAGGAGTGAAATCTGCAAAGAAGATGTGTGCAGGTCAATTATCGTTAAAAGATCAGATGATTTCCCCAGTATACGGTGATTTTAACGATTTCCCACCAATGCACCTATTTACTGCTACAAATGACATCTGTACGCCTGATCAAGAGGTGCTAATAGATAAAATAAAAGAGGCACAAGGTAAAATAGAAGTTATTAAAGGAAAAGGAATGCCACATATATGGCCAATACTACCTATACTATCTGAAGCTAAAATTGCTATAAAGGAAATAGTATCGATTATTAACTCAGCTATGAATGATAAATAGAAGGCGTGTAGTTATAACAGGTTTAGGTGTAGTCGCTCCAAATGGAACGAACGTTTCAATGTTTAAAAAACATGTTCGTGATGGAGTAAGTGGTATACAATATATAGAAGAATTAAATCATCTTAATTTCTCTTGTCAACTAGCTGGTTTACCATTATATAAAGAAGATTATTTAAATAATTACTTTAACTCTATTCAATTGCGTGGATTGAATGCTTCTGGTATGGAATATGGAGTTATTGCAGGTATGGATGCTTGGAAAGATTCCAAGTTGCCTATCAATGATTCTGAAACACCACTTTGGGATGCTGGTGTTATTTTTGGAACCGGAATATTAGGTGTCGATAAATTTAGAGAAGCAATTTATAAAGTAGACGAAGGCAAAGTAAGACGGTTGGGTAGTACCACAGTTACGCAAACTATGGCCAGTGGTATTAGTGCTTTTTTAGGCGGTATATTAGGATGCGGAAATGTGGTTACTACTAATTCTTCGGCTTGCAGTACAGGTACCGAAGCTATTTTGATGGCTTATGACCGGATAAGTGATGGTAAAGCAGAAATCATTCTGGCGGGTAGTACAAATGATAGTGGTCCCTATGTGTGGGGAGGCTTTGATGCTATGCGTATTCTCCCATATAAGTATAATGATAATCCTACTAGTGCTTCGCGACCTATGAGTGCCACAGCTAGTGGTTTTGTACCTGGGAGTGGAGCAGGGGCTTTGGTTATCGAAAGCCTGGATAGTGCCCAAAAAAGAGGAGCTACAATCTATGCAGAGATTTTGGGCGGACATGTAAATAGCGGTGGGCAACGTAAAGGGGGAAGTATGACAGCTCCTAATAGTGAAGCGGTACAGCATTGTATTCGTAAAGCGGTAGCGGATGCAGGAATAGATCCGGGAAAAATCGATGCAATCAATGGTCATCTAACCGCTACAACGATGGATAGTGTCGAAATACAAAATTGGTGCATCGCCTTAGAACGAAAAGGACAGGATTTTCCGTATATCAATTCACTTAAGAGTATGGTAGGGCATTGCCTGGCAGCTTCTGGTAGTATAGAAAGCGTAGCTACTGTATTGCAATTAAAAGAGGACTTCATCTTTGGAAATACAAATTGTGAAGATTTACATCCCGAAATAGAAAATTGGGTATCCAGGGATCGAATCCCTACCAAAACATTGGATTATGCTCCCAATATTATCGCAAAAGCTAGTTTTGGATTTGGAGATGTAAATGCTTGCGTTATCTTTAAAAAATACACATAAAAGAATAGTATCAAAAATAAATATTGAATCAACTCTAATTAAATTATGACAAAAGAAGAATTACTTTCTAAATTAAAAACAATCATAACGCCGTATGTGCAAAATGAAGAAGGGCTTAATACCCTTACCGAAAACACTGATTTTATAAAAGATCTGGAAATTAATTCTGCAAATCTGGTAGATGTAGTACTTGATGTTGAAGATGAATTCGATATTGAGATTGATAATGAATCGATGGAGAAGATGTTAACTATTAAAGCTTCAATAGCCGTTATAGAAGATAAATTAGCGTCCAAATGATTGGTAATGATATTGTAGATCTTCAATTGGCCAAAGCCCAGAGTAACTGGCAGAGAAGAGGGTGGCTTCAAAAAATATTTACCATACAGGAACAACAGTATATTTTTGCTTCAGAAAAAATAGAATTGCAGCTCTGGCAGTTTTGGAGTATGAAAGAGGCGGCATATAAAGCTCACCAGAGGCGATTTAATCTTTCTCGCAGGTATAACCCCAAAAATTTTGAATGCACACCAAATAGAGAGGTCTATGTTGGTAATTACAGTTATAAAACACATACAGAGACGCAAAAGGAATATGTGTATAGCATTGCAGTGGTATCTGATGTAGATTATCACTCTTCAGTATATGATAAAGCAATGAATACACGTTCTAAGTTAAAAGAAACAATTTCTGAAAAACTAAATATAGATTCGTCTCTCATTTATTTTACTAAAAATAGTAGAGGAATTCCCTTAGTACATATTGATCAAAAAACAATACAATTACCGCTGTCACTAACACATCACGGAAAATACTCGGCATTTGTCGTTTCAATTTAACAATTTGTCGTTAATTGAATTAGATTTCAACAGTAATAGGATCTAAAAAGCAATTAAGCTTTGTTTCTTATTCTTTTATACACAACTTACTGATAAAATTTACCCCTATCGCACCATTTATCCCGTTCTTTTTTATCAAAAAAGAGGGTTAATTGCGGGAATCCTAATATTGGATCGGTGTCTTCATCAATAATTTTGACAGCAGCCATACTTACATCTTTTTCATTCCTGAAATGCAGTTCTACATCATGAGGGTAATCTGTATTCGATTTTGGGTTTCCAAATGTACATTTACTTTTATAAATAAACTTCCAGTTTAAAAAAACCGATGTTATTTCCTCTCCAAGATAGGACTGCCAGTGAGGGGATGCATCATATATCTTTCTAAAGTATTTCTTTTCTCTTTCCCAATACCTGATTCTCTTAATATATACCCCTTGTAAAAACCCAAGTTTTAATTCATCTGCGGTATAGATATGAAATACCTCACCATCGGTACACTGTATAAAAATTCCTTCCTGTATCGCATGATACGTTGTATTGATACTAAACACACCTTTGTACCACACTTTCTCAATAGTGGTATGTTTCAAAGCCAAAAAAGCAATTTCGAGATCTGTTTTAACCTTACTCATCAGGTTCCATTATAAATCTGATATCTGCCAAAGCTTCAGAATATACAATTGGTGGTACATCTTTAAAAGGTATTAATCTTTTATCTGTTGCCGATGTAGGGTTGTCATAAACATAACTCCCGGTTTGCACAGCATCTTTAACTACAAAATAAAATGCTCCTGAATCCATATTCTCTTGATAACTTTCTCTAACCGGAAGATTATTGGTATCTATAAAAGCATCGATGTTATCTGCAGAAAATGTTTTCTTATACGAAGTTACACCACCACCGTCTGTCACAGATCCTCTTTTCCAGCCTTTTTTCATCGCTCGGTATCTAAAAATACTTACTTGTTGGTGTTTTTCAGTGAATATTTTGGATAGGGTTGTTTCTTTATGCTCTTCTGTGAGTTTTTCAATAGTTCTTTCTAATTGTTTAAAAGTTGATGTAATATTTTTAGTACTAAAATACGCTAACCAACTTTTGGTAAGATCTACACCTAAAGGTAAAGGATGCGCTAGCATTATTTTATCGGTATCTTTTAGTAAAATGGTGTTAGAACATACATCTACAAAAGAACCATCTTCGAGAACAATGAAGCTTTCTTGGGTATCATTCTTAACCCACACAGCACTTTGAGAAAAGGCAAAAGCAACGGGATTCTCCATAAAAAACGCTTTCCAGTCGGCTGCGGGCCAATGTCGTTGTGTAACCAAATGCATCTCCATCGACTGTGCAAATTGTTTTGCTACATCATTAAGTATTTTTGTGTTTTCTTTTATAACTTTCTTAAAATCAGCAGAAGCTTTAGGTACTGTTCGTATAATTTTTCCTGTATCATTTCTAAATTTAAATTGAAGATTTACATCAATGAGCATAGTGTACGTTGCTCTGCCTTCATGTATCTGTAGTTCACGACCAGGAAAATCAAAATCAGGAATCATACGCTCTTGCAATTCAAGGAAGGTTAGATCCAAATGATCAGCAATAGTTATAAGAGCTTCCTCTGCCGTTGCAGCAACGCTATATCTATCACGGTATTTTTTCATGATTTTATCTAGTACCAGTGCTGCATCATATGAACTCATAAGGCCAAGTAATTGGCAAGCCGCATCGCTTCGCTTTTTTAATCCTTCTTCTTCCAAAGCCTTAAGTATATCGGCTCCTCCAAAAAGTCCTATTGCAGCAAAAGCTGGTTTGTTTTTGGCAACCAACCCTTTGTTTTTTTGCACTTTATGCCATACTACAGTAGCAAACTCCTGGGATTTCTTTTTATCTACAAGTAAATACAATGGTGAGGCTTCAATATCTGGTTCTACAGTATTGCTGCATTTTTGTTTATAAAAGATATAGTCGATCTCTTTTTTTGTAAACTTAGAACCATCAGCCCAATAAAGAGCAGGAAGTTTATTTGCCCAGCTAAATACTGGTTTTTTGAGTTTGCCTAAAGCTTCAATTTCTTTAATTCTATTCTTCATTTCTAGAATAGTAACAGTACTGGAATTTTGCTCTTTATAAACAAGTTCTATAACAATCTCCCGTATGGTATCATTTTTCTCGGTTTTGAGTAATTCTGAAAAAACGGTACGTAATGCAATATTTTCTTGTTTATCTTCTAAAAATAGTAAAGCCTTAACCGCTATTAGTCTATCTGCATCTTTTTTAGATTTTAGCAATTGTAAAGCTTCATTTATGATTATAGTATCCTGATATAGTCGAGATAGCTCAAGACAAGCCATTTTTGAGATACTTTCATTTTTAGCCTTTACTAATTCCCAAACCTTTTGGTGATACTTAGTATAGTCTATTTTATCAATTATCTTAAAAAGATATCTAAAATGTTCTTCAGAACGTGAACTATCCGGATTTATGTTTAGGGCTTCTCCAACAATATCTACAGCTTCCTGACCAAAATGTTGTATTGCTATTCTCGTGATGTTAAGGTCAATCACTTTTACGCTTTTAACATACTCAAAAACAGTATCCTTAAGCTCTAATACGAATAGTTCTAATGCCCAATCAATAAATTCTGGTGTGCAATCAAAATACCGACGACCTAATGACCATGAAAATTTAAAACTTGCATCATTTTTCTTTTCTGCAGAGATGATTTTTAGGGTTTCCTGTACCTTTATAAATGTTTCTGCCTGATATTTTTCTTTGGCATGGTAGATCAATATTCGATAGCACTCCATAATGCATTCATGACAATCTGTTTGCTGTAATAAATCATGAATATAACCTTCATATGATTCGAAATCAAAATCACATAATGTTTCCAGTAAATAGAAAGGGATATGACGTTGCGCACCACCAGAACCTTTATATTCCCCAATGAATAGAAGTTTAGAGAGGTGAATATCTAGTAATTCCCTGTTATTTTTTAGCATGAAAGTAATAAACGGAGTTCGTATACGATAGGTAATTACCTGATCAAAAACAGAATTAGCATCCTCTTCTAATCTCGCCAAAAGGTATCTACCAACAGAGTTTGGGGTTTCATTAGAGAGACTAAACGAGGTTTCTGAAGACATTTCTGATAAAAAAGCAGAAAAGCATGTTTGCTCATTAATCCCTACAGTTGCTAAACGTTCTAGTATTATACTAAACAAATCCTGATCCGGTTCTTCTTTCTCTAACTGAGGAATGAACCATTTAGAGAAAAAATCTTCATGGTAGCCTCTATATGAAGGGCCATCAATAAAACGGTTTTGTTTCTCAAAATAAAAGGCGTCCTGGCAAATGAAACAAAGGATTCTATAATCAATAAAATTCCAATCGGTAATAGGAGCAAGAAGGGTAATAATAGGTTCATGATCATTATAATTGATTCTCTTTGCTTCTGGTAATTCATCAGATTCACCTAGTATAAATTTTTGTAATACCTCTACATTAGCCTGTTCACTTTCATAAACATCATCCTTTATCTCATCAAAAACTTCGGTTATTTTATCTAATCTTTCTGAAACTAGTTCGGATTTATTAGCTGGGACTTCTGGGATATTGATTATTTTTTCTTCTTTCTCTTCTTTGGATAAAAATTCTCTAATCCCTGAAATATCTATAAAAAAACTACTCCCAATAATATCCTTTGGAATATTCTTAATATTATCTATCTCTATTTCAAAATCTTCTAATTCGGTAAGATTGACAAATTCCTTTGGGATTGCAGTTATTTTTTTACAGTAATCCAATTCTAATGTTTCTAAAGCGTCTAACTCACAAATGCTGAGCGGAAAATGATCAAAGTGGTTTACATTAAGTTTTAATTCTGTAAGATTTTTAAGCTTTCCGATTTCTGCAGGCAAAGCGGTTAAACAATTTCCTGACAGGTCGAGTGATTCTAAAGCTGTTAAATCTCCGATTTCTTTCGAAATTATTGGTGCTTGAGGAAGCGGAGCTCCATAGGTTTCTGTTCTGTTACTCTTAAAAACTAACAATTTTAGTTGCGATAATTTACCGATCGATACGGGTAATCCTTCAATATTAGGAAGGCTATCTAACTTTAATATAGTTAATTTAGACAGTTGATCTATTTTAGATATACTAGAATAATTAGCACTTCTTATAGATAGTTCCTCTAAATTTTTGAGTTCCATAATAGTATCAGGAATCTTGACTTTTTGAAAATAATCACCTTCTATGTCAAGTATCCTCAAATTTGTTAAGTTTCCTATTTCTTTAGGAATATTATCTTCAAATCCACTTATTCGTAATTCTTCTAATCCTGTACATTTACAAATTAGCGGAAGCAATCTGGGATCCTTTTTTTTAAACACATTTTCGGTTAAATCCAGAGTTTTACTTTTTTCGTGTAATGCCTGTTGGACTTTAAACAAAGTATCGGGTTCTACACCAGGAATATGAAGTGTAAGTTCGGTATATCCTCCTTTTATTTTTGATTGTACAGCTTTTTCAGCTTCTTTTTTGCATTTTTCTTCAGACTCAAAATCTTTCTTATTTGTGCGTAGTGTATTTCCAATACCACCATAAGCTACTTTATAAGATGTACCACTGGTTTCTATTTTCCAGATTTTGGTATCATTAACCAATTGTTTTTTCATGAATGCGCAATATTTAAAACTCTATCTAAGAGCTTCAAATATATAATTAACGGTAAGAAATAGCACCACTGTTTTCAGTGAAAAAATGGAGGTAATTAAATACTAAAAAAACTATCTAAGTATCGGAAAATAAAAACGAATATCTAATTTGTTTTGCTCTCGTTTGTCGTGAATATTAACATCAAAATCACTAGAGTGAATCGTAGTTTTGCCTAATAATTTTTTGTCATCAAGAGAGAACGTGATAATCACTTCTTTTTGTATTCCCTTAATAGTAAGGTTGCCAATAACTTTATAAGTATTGGTGTCAAAAGCAACTACATCGGTACTCACAAATCTTATTTTTGGGTATTTTTTTCTATAGAAGAATTTTTCCCACATTAAATGCCCGTCACGCAAAAAATTATCGGTATCTAGTGTATTAATAAGTGCAGTACCTTTAAAACTTGCGTTCTCCGGGTCTTTAGGGTTGAAATTAATCTTAAAGTCTAAACCTGCAATAGTACCAGAAGTTTTATCTTTTATAAAATCAAAAGAAACTCTTGACTTTTCTTTATCGAAAACGATGCCTTGATAGTCATTGATTAAGGCATAATCAGAAGTCGGGCTGGTTGGTAATTGTGTAGCGTTAGGAATAATATCTTGCCCAAATCCTTGAGCATACAAAATACCAATCAATATGTAGAGAAAAGTTCTCATAGGGATAATTATAATGTTACTAAGTTAGAAATAATCAAGAACCATTCCAAGGGTTTATTTACCCCAATTGTATACCATCATTCAACTATAAAGCTAACAGGTATTTAACCTTTTGATTTACAGCTTTTTAACTCTTTACAGAAAGTATGGTTATTTATACTTTTGCTCTTAATAAAATTGCAATTTTAAAAGAAGTAGAGGGAAACTATGCATAAGAACTCTCGATATAACAAATTTTATAAAAACACAGATCATGAAGAAAAATGGAATATATGAAGATCAGAATACAGATGAAACAACGGTTATCGAAGAGGCTTTTGAAGGAACTGGAGATATAATAGAATCCGAAGAATTCGATGATACCTTGGGAGAGGAAACAGAAGAATCTGCCAATGACTACTTAGAGGTGAGTAGTGAAAATAGTGGGGGTGATCAGGATTTTGAAGACCTTGAAACTCCTTTTGAAGGTAATGAAAGTGGCATAACAGAAGGTTCTCAAACCGAAGAAGGAACTCTGGAAAAAGTTTCGGGCTACGACTACTCGGTGTTAGAAGAGCAAGAAAGCGAAGAAGAGGATGAAGAAAATCTTTTGGATGCATATTATGCAGAGTTTGGAGATCCTACTGCAGCAATGCTAATGCGTAGCGAAAGTGGTAAGAAAATGATGCAGGAAGTTGTTATCGGTAAAGATGATCGTAAACAAATTAAGGGAACAACCAAGTATCCCTGGCGTGCTATCTGTTCTTTAAGAATTAAAGCGAAAGATGGTACTAATTGGATTGGCACAGGATTTCTTATTGGTCCCAGAACAGTTATTACGGCGGGCCATGTGGTCTATATGCATAAGCATGGTGGCTGGGCCAAGAGTATCGAAGTAATCCCAGGAAGAAATGGTAGTAAAAAACCATACGGATCATGTAAGTCTTCTCATTTCCATTCGGTTAAAGGATGGACTAAGAGTAAAAAGAGAAGTCATGACTATGGAGCAATCATATTACCAAAAAACTGTAAGTATGGTAACAAAGTAGGATATTTTGGATATGGAAATTATGGTTTCTTTGATTTATTGGGACTAAAAGTAAACCTTTCTGGATATCCTGGGGATAAACCAGCAGGTACACAATGGTGGCATGCCAGAAAAATTAAAACCGTTACATCCAGAACATTAGTATACAATATTGATACTGCAGGAGGACAAAGTGGTTCTCCGGTATGGCGAATCAAAAATGGTAAACGCTATGCTGTAGGAATCCATACCAATGGATATTCTTTGGGGAACTCTGCTACTCGAATTACAAAACCAGTGTTTAAGAATCTCAAAAACTGGAAAAACAAATACAAATAGTAAGTAAAACAAAAAGGATGAGCATTTTTATAAAAGAGAATGCTCATTCTTTAAAAAACAAATATAAGTACTAATGGCAGCTACAATTAGAGGAAAAATAGTAGATCAAAAATCTAAAAAACCTGTAGAAGAAGCAGTAATAACTTTAACGATCACCGGGATGACACGATTAGTAGATATAGCACAAGTAACCGATGATGCTGGAGCTTTTTTCTGGAATGATCTGACTCCAGGAAAATACGATATACTCATTATCGCAGGGGGGTATGCAAACAGAAAAATTTCAATCCTACTAAATACAAACGAAGAACAGGAAATTTTTATTGAACTCTAAATCCTAAAAGAAGGATTGTTCGTACGTATCTTAAAATAAATATAAAGTACTACAAATGAGTAGACTAAAATTAAAAAAAATGATAACTTAGAAAGAGAATTAATTGTTAGTCGCGTGATTCACTAAAACTTTCCACTATGAGTAGTAAAGAAAAAACCACTAGAAAAAGACGATTCGCAGATTTCCAGAATAAATACCGTAGGTCTTCAAATTTTGGATACGGATCAAAGAGAGATCAGTTCGCCATTGCCGGAAATGGTGATCTATCTATACCAGATGACCCTAAAAAAGCATAGTGATCAACACAAGTAATCACTCTGTTAATTAAGTAGCACGTTGTTGTTTTACAGATACTTTTAGATATACCAGAATTATAATTGAAAGTAGTGCACAGACCAAAAACCCTATAAATAGAGGTAGGGTAGTACCCGAAACAAATCTTCCTATATAAGTGCTAATAGGGACTGCCATAATAGTAGAAACAAAACCTGTGATTGCAGCACCTATTCCCGCAATATGACCAATAGGTTGCATGGCCAACGCCCTTAAATTTCCAAATAAAAAACCAATAGCAAAAAATTGCATTCCGAAGAAAAGCAATAATATACCTACGCTTGGATTTGAAGAATCATAAAATAATACAATATACAAAAGTGAAATCGCAAAAAATGCGAGTAGAGAAGTGGTAACCAGTTTCTCCATACCATATTTTAAAACCAGTGTTCCGTTTAAGAAAATAGCAGAACCTATAGAGATTGCCAAAAGACCAAATATATACGGAAATTCTTCTTTTAATTGATATTGCTGTTCAAAAATTTGTTGAGAAGTACTAAGATATACCATAAAAGACCCCACAATGAAGCCCGAAATAAGCGTATAGCCCATGGTTGTTTTGTATTGCATTAATTCCTTCAGGCCATCTATAAAAATAGTAGATGTAAATTTTATACGTTTAGATATTTCGAGGGTTTCGGCTTGTCGTTTCCAAAACCAAAAAGAGACTAGTATACTAAATAGTACTTGTACATAAAAAATGGTTTGCCAATCATAATGATCTAATACAAATTTACCTAATGCAGGAGCAATAATAGGCACCAAAAGAAATACTACAGTAATAAATGACATGATACGTGCCATATAATCTCCGCTATAAATATCTCGAATCATGGCAATAGCAATAGTTCTGGGAGCAGATAATCCGATACCTTGCAGAATTCGACCCAATACCATCATTTCTATACTTGTAGCAAAAACGCAGATAAAGCTTGCGATAATAAAAAGTAATAGTCCCATATATACAACAGGTTTTCTTCCTATACTATCTGATATGGGACCAAAAAATAACGGACCAATACCAAGGCCCAGAAAAATCATGGTTATTAATAACTGATTGTCTGCGACTTGCCGGGTGCCAATAGTAATCCCAATAATATCTAACGCAGGTAAAAGTGCATCTATAGCCAAAGCTACGATAGACATTAGAGATGCCATAAGGGTTACAAATTCGAACTGGGCTAACTTATTTTTTTGCATCTGGCAAAAGTAATGCATTTGGCCCACAAAGGTTTAAAGCAGAATGTTATATTCTGTAACGTTACACCATTTTTAATAGTCTTTTATGTGAATTGTACTTTTTTAACCAATACCATCACTTAATTATGAGAAATAGTGACACTTTAACATATAATAGACAAAGGTTAAAACTGTTTCGAATACTTAGAAGAAGGCGTTACGTACTTGTAATAGGAGTTGTATGTTCTGTTTTCTTATCCGGAAAACAAATATATGCTCAGGAAAAAGAAACAGATGCAAATGGGGTAGCAGATAAGAAATCAAAGTTAGCAATTGGTGGATTTTCGTATTCTGGACTATCAAGTCGTGAACAGCATGCATATTTTACAATTGACTACCAAGTAAATTCAAATTTGTTTATAGAAATACAGGGGTATAATGATACATATCTTTCTGCAGATGTTTTTAAAATGCCGATTAGAGGAAAATTACAATTAACAAATAAATTTCATCTTTATTCTGGTTTGGAAATAGAACTCACACGAAATGTAGATATCTATGATATAGAAGTTCCTTTACAGACCAAGTTTATATATGGTATGGGGTATGATTTTGATACTAATTTTTCTTTAGAGGTAAATCATAATCTAAACTTTGGCACATCTGAGTTTGGATATTATGGAACCCCAAATTTATTATATGTCCGAGGAAGGTATAGGTTTTAGAAGCTAAAATTTTCTACTTATAATCTGATTCACTGAAACTTATGTTAAAAAAACGTATTGATATTTAAAAAAATGGTATATTATTTGATGCAATAATTAGTAATATAATCATAAAAATGAAAACTCTTTTTATACTACTTACAAGCTGTTTACTAATGAGTTGTGGAAGTTCACAAAATCTGGCGGTATCTACAGAGCAAAGTAAAGCATTAGATGAATTAGTAGCGCAAAAAAAACTCGAGATTATATCGGATTGGGCCTCACCAGTAGCGAGCAATAGTTTTAACGCATTGGCCAATAGCGGGTTACTACCTGTAGGAAGTACAGGGAATAATATAAACCTAATCGGAAATTTTAATCATTTTAGAATCCTGGGAGATAGCATCTCTGTGGATTTGCCATACTATGGAGAACGTCAAATGTCTGCAGGTTTCAATAATAAAAATAATAATATAGAATTTGATGGTGTACCAGAACATGCTAAAGTTACATATAATGAAAAAAAGCAACGGTATTCGATGAATTTTGAAATTAGGAACGCTACAGAATGGCTTAGAATATCGATAATACTATATCCAAGTTTGAGAAGTGAAATTATGATACAGAGCAATTACCGAACATCGATACGATATAGAGGTATAGTATCAAAATTAGAAGATAAGAATCATACTGCAGTATCGAATAATTAGTCTGATTGAATCAATAGTAGAGAAGCATTCAAATATTCTATTTTACATAATATAAATTATAGTACAAATATATAATATGAGTAAAACAGCGAATAGAACTTTTTCTGTTCTATTTTACATAGATGCAGATATAGCGCCTTTAGGTCTATATCGTCAGCATTTATGTAACAGCTGTTTTACGACCTAAGTTTCAATTTATATTCGTAGCTATAATGTTCCCAGCCACATCAACCCGCAGCTTTTTATATTTGTAGCTATAATTTACTTACAAGGTTAATATTTTTTTAGATGAGTTCGTGATATGCTTCGCAGTTGCCGTTATGTAAAATTGCCGCTGCCTATGCGCTCGATTGTTTTATAAAAATTAAAATGCCTGATATGGCATTTATTTTTACACACAATATCCAACCCGCATAGCCCACACCAAAAAAAGCAAATACTTTTAGGTAGCTTACAAATCGCGTATTTGATAAAATATACGTGCAAAAAGTTTTTATGCGATTCTCGTGACGTTGCCGCATAAGCATAAAATTACTCTAACGAGATAATTTCTATGCACATGCTAGCCACAGAACACAGATTAAACATTTTAAAGGTTTGCATATCTTTTTGTCTTGACCCTTCGATAAACTCAGGGTAAATGTCAAAAGAACAAAAAAACCTGTGCTGAGCTTGTCGAAGTATCAAGGCTGCACAAAACTTTAGAAACAATGTACGGCTCAATCGCTATATTTTAGAAAACATTGTAACTCGTTAAGATTCCTTTGAACTAGCCTTAAACACTAGAACTATTAATAAAAGGTATTACTAGCCCTCTAAAATATGTACGCTCTCTCGCCTATTGTTTTACCAAAGTTTTATGAGGCCGTTTTAACTATGATTAAGCTTTTAGTTTGTCAATCATATTTTCTAATGCGAATTTGCTTAGTTCTGGAATGGTATTACTAGATACTTTAATCTCCCAATTAGATAAACTAGGCATTAAACTCACTTCGTTTTCTATAAAGATATTACTATGAGACTGTGATAATTGTTTTGATGGGATTAAATAAATAACCTTCGGTTTTTTATCTATTATTAAAACTAAAGCGACAAACAAGCTATCTTTTAATTCTCCTAAATCTTGTTTGGATATTTTAATACTGCGTTGTGTAGTATCTAAATCTATTGATTTTAGATATAAATGGTTAGTTCCAATTAAAAAATCAACCTCTTCCCTCCCATCGAGTTTTGCTGTTAATTCTATGTCAAAACTTGTTAATTCAGATTTTAGGAAATCTATAATTAAAGAAGACATTAGATTTCTTCTTTTAATTTAAGGTCTTTACAAACTTGTTTAAATACTTCACAAGGGTCAACATCTATTGCTAAAGCAATTAGATATAATTCATCTGCTCTAAGCTTAGTACGTTCATTATTAGCTAACTCACTAAGTCTAGTCTTGCTAATTCCTGTTTTTCTAGAAACATCGGAACGATTAACTGATTTTCTTGATAGGAATAAACCTAATTCGGTCATTATTGTCTGTTTTTAAGAACATAAATTTACATAATAAGATAAATTATTCCGATTTTATGAACTCTTGATTTTTATTTTATCCGTATTTATGTATATTTGTTCTGATAATCGGAATATTTAATCTTAAAACAAGAATAATGCCAAGTTCAAGATATACAAAAGCACAGCTAGAACAGATAGTACATACGCAATTAGATAATTTAAATGCGATTCATGACTTATTACGTATTATGAAGCTTCAAAATGAATTAATTGAAAATGCTAATAAAAAATTAAAGGATGAAGTAATTGATTTTAAGAAACGAGTTAATTATGGGAGTGGTAAATAATAATATAAATATTGATTTATTCATCATTTCCTTTTCTTCCTTTACCAAATAAATAAATAAATTAATACAACACTTGACAATGATAATATTATGATAGAATAAAGTATAACAGTTTGTTAAGTTTTTCTTCTAATTCATTTATTATATTTTCCCAATGTTCTTGCCATCTTTTACTCCCTCTATTTACAAGATACCAAGCAAAAGAAAAAAAACAGCCAATAGAACAAATAATTAAAATATATTCAATATCAATTTTATTTTCTTTGCTATAAGCTATTAATGAAGCAAAAAAACCTGCATAAATTACAGCAAGAAACCCCCAAAAATACTGAGCTCTTTTCCAGTAATGCGTTATTTCAAAATCACGAAGCTCATACGCTCTTTTTAATTGTTCTTCAAGCTTTTCTTCAGTCATTTCTTTTTTTTTTGAGTTAAATCAATTAATTCTTTTAATTCGATTAAGTTTTTTAAGTTTACATTATCTTCTACGTAATAAGAATCACAATATTTTTTTATATCCTTTGCATAATTTATAGCAAATACTTCTAATTGTTTTATTTTAATAATAATTGTACCTAAATCTTGTGTTAGTTTTTCTATACCGTCAATTTCAAAAGGCACACGATTTTTTTGCAACAATAATAACTCGTTAAATAATGGTTCATAATATGTGATTTTTAAATCTGTTAAATCAGAATCAATTGTAGAGTTATTAATACTATTATTTATATAATCTGTATAGTTTCTATAATTTAACCAAAAATCTGTTAATGATTTAAAATAAGGAAAATTAAAAAGGTTATAAGGAGGTATGTGATAAGTCTGAATGTATTTATTTCTAATGTTATGTAAGTCTGTAAGAAAAGATTGGATATTTGTTTGAATAGAATATTTAAGTCTTACTTTTTCTTCCATTTGAGAAGAATATTTTTCTCTTATATGCGGAGTAATTTTTAAATAAAAATCGATATTTCTATAAAAATTAAGAAATTTCTTTTCCCAATCTTTTTCATCTTTAAAAAAATGCCTAAATGACCTATAAACAGTCATATAATCCATTTCAATTATTCTATTAAAATTTTCATTAACTGTAAAATAAGTTTGATTTGATAAAGTTGGGTGTAGCAATTCTTTTTTATAAAAAGTTTTAAGGTCTTTACCTTGGTGTTTTATGTCTCCAATTATTGAACCTAAAAAACTACTAATTAATTTTAATAAATCCCTTTGCTCTTCAACTTTTTCCTCTCGTGTTTCTTTTTTTTCTTTTAATATTTGTTCTCTTTGTTCTAGAACTTGATAAATAACAAATAAAATTGATAGAAAAGCTAAAACACCTCCAATTAAAGCACCATAAGCTGAAATAATGTGGTTTCTTTTATCAAAATCTACACTAAACCATTTCCAATTATTCGTTTCATTGACAGCGTCAATAGTTAAAAATAATACAATAACTAAAGTTAATATAGATGCTACTGTGATTAGTATTTTATATTGTTTTATTTTCTTAATCATAATATAATTTTAATTTCCTCTTCATTCAATCCATATAACTCATAAACCATTCGGTCTATTTCTTTGTCCAATTTATCAATCTGAGATTTTAATTGTTGAGCCTCTGCCTTTTTGGTTTCAAAAACTTCCATCCACTCCATTTCATCTAGCTTGGTAAGCTTCTCTCTTCCTGCTTTTTTAATAGCTTTGTTGAGTTCTTTAATAAAGTCTTCAAATTCTAACTCGTGCCAACTTTGAAGTTTCTTAGAGAATTTTTCTATTGAGAATTGAGAAGTTAAATATTGTAAAAAGTTTGATAGTTTTTTATTTATTTTGGCTCTAGTAGTGAGCATATTTGTTGCTTTTTCAGAAAGGATATTTCTTAACTCTTTAGTTCCTTCTGGTAATGGGAATGAACCTAGCTTGTCTAAACTTATTTTAGCAAATACTTTTCCTTTTATATCGTGTAATAATCTATAAAAAGAAGTAGCAGGCTTTGAGTTGAGTACAGCTAATAAGAAATCTAAACTGTAATTCTCATCAATTTGATAAATACCGTGTACTAAAGTATCAAAATATAAGTTTTCAGTATCTTTTGTAACTACGAACCTATCACCTGTCTTTCTAACTAGAAGTTTTGTGTTTTCGAATAGGTCTGGAGTTCTAAGAGCAAAATCTATTCGAGTTTGCTTTTTCATTCCTTCTTTACTTTTTATGTCATCTAAAGTTAGGTTATCAGCTAAATTTGGGTCATAGTTTACATATTGTCCTCCCCAATTTGAGCTATAACTATTAAACTCTTTTCCCCAAATAATAGGTTTATGTTTATCAGATTCTTTATTATCTGAAACCAATATGTGTTTTATGTTTCCTGGATTAAGACCATTTTTTAATTTGTAATAATCCTTAATTGATTTATATCTGCGTAATTTAATAAGCAGCTTACTTCCTCCTTTAACAATTGGAGAAATCTCACAGTGAGGTGTATTAAGAAAGAATGATTGTTCAATATCATTAATTATACATTTATTGCCTTCAAAATCAAAATAAGTATCAGCAGATATTAATTTAATTTTTTCTTTTTCGTTATTATTTGTATTCCTCTCAAATTTCAAAATTAGACTTCCTCCTACTTCTGCATCAGGAAATACTTTTTCAGCTAACATAAATATTTCGTGAACTTTAGATTTTTCTAAAAGATGTCGTCTTATATTCTCAAAGTATGTATTGAAAAGCAATGATTTAGGAATGATAAAATGTACAAGACCTTTTTCAAAAATTTGAAATATTCTTTCAATAAATAAAATGTATAAGTTTATTTTATAATTAGTTAAAGGGAAATTCTTTTTATAATATTCTTCTTCATTAGAATCTAAAAATATTCCATAAGGAGGATTACCAATTATCACATCAAAGCCACCTTTAGCAAATATTTTTGGAAACTCTTCTTCCCATTTAAAAGATTTATCTCCTGCTACAGTTTTACTATCTATTAAAGAGTTTCCGCATTTAATATTGTTACTTAAACTGTTTAGTTTACGTCTTGGTTGAGCAGTACGTAACCATAATGAGAGTTTTGCTATTTCAACAGATTCTTCATTTAAATCTACGCCATAAATATTATTCTCCAATACCGTGTTTTCAATATCGGGAAACACCATTGATTTACCTTGTACAATAGACATCAATTCATCTAATTCTCCGTGTTCCTTAATTAAAAAATCTAATGATTGATTAAGGAAAGCTCCAGAGCCACAAGCTGGGTCACAAATTGTAATTTGTAATAACCAAGAACGATAAGTTTCTATTATTTCAATTAATTTATAACCTTCAACAGAGACATTGGTCTTTATCTTTTTAATTGTTTTAACAATCCCTTGTCCAGTTTGAACTTGAATTTCTTTTTTAACAGTACGTCTTTCTTTTAATAAGTAATTTTTCCCAGTATCAATATTTGAAATTCCTAGCTCTTCTTTCTTTTCACTACATAGTTTACCAACTGTATTATCTACTATATATTTGGTAATGTACTTAGGGGTGTAAAAGACTCCGTCTTTTTTACGTTTTGCTTTTTGTTTATCAAAAACAACACCATCAATTTCGGCATTTATACTTTCAATCTCATTTAGAGAGTTCTCAAAAATATGTCCCAAAATGTTTACATCAACTTCACTCTCGAAATCTCTAGATTGCAATGTGTTAACGTGATTATAAAGTAAATCATTATCTATTAACAAACTATCGAGAATAGCATCAGGTTTAAACAATCCTCCATTGTAGGCAAAAATCTCTTCTCTGGAATTGGTCTTTTGACGTCCTGTATCTAAATCATTGAAATACTGTTTAAACAAATTATATAACGGTCTTTCATCTCCAAAGTCATTATCTGCTTTCCATTTATCGAGTATTTTTTTTGTGGAGTTACTAGTCAATAAAGTGCTGTCTTCTGCAAAGAAGATAAACAGGAAACGGTCTATTAATTTTTGTGATTTTTTAAATAATGTGCGCTTAATATTTTTTGTTCCTTTCTCTTTATCTTCATTATTTAATTCAGTACGAAAAACTTGGTTTTTTATATTCTGTTTTACCAAATCACGAAATAGCTCACGTTTAAATAGTGAATAATCTTTATATAAATCATCAGTAATCTTCTTTTCTTTTTGAATAGAAGCTTGTTTTATAGTAAGAGGTAGATTGTTAAGAATATTATCTTTTGCTAAGCACAAATACATTAATTGAAATTGCTCTTCGGTAAGAGTAAACAAATTGAACTCTTCAAATTCTACAGCATTATTAATATAAAAGCGTAGTTTTTCAAAATTGGAAGTGATAACATAAACACATCCTGTTTGATTAGCTTTATAATCGAAAGCTTGTTGTCGTATCTTTTCTAAATCTTTAAGCTTTGTACTTTTAAGCTCTATAACTCCTAAAGCTTTGCTATCTTTTAAAATGGCTCCATCTGCTTTTTTTGCTCCTTTTTCGTTTTTAAACTCTGTTGTAAGATTGTATTTTGGGTCTGGATTTATGGTGTAACCAAAGATAGTTACAAAGAGTTCCATTAAAAATTTTTGCTGGAAACCTTCTTCTTTTATTTCCCTTATATTTTGCTGTCTAACGGAATTGTGAAAGTATTTTGTGAATTTTTTATATGCTTTAAATACAAGTTCTTTGTCTTGTAATGCTAAATATGTTTTAAGTACTGAGTTTTGATATAATGCCATTTAAAAGTGTAAATTCCTAAAGGTATTAATTATGAATATATTGTGCTATTAATTTTGCATACAATATTTATTCCCATTACATACACATTCCCGCTTCACTCCTATCGTCACTTCGGGCAAAGCGTATTCCATTACATTTTTAAAGAAACTTTTAGAAAGAAAAAAATCAAAGAAAATTGAGGTATAAACTTCGCTTTTACCAAAGCAAAGTGACCCTTCGTCAGGCTCAGGACAAAGCATAACGCAAGTACATTATGATACAAAAATAGTAATTCATAATTCCAGCTGCATCATCTCGCAGCTTTACAAAATTGATTCACAGGATCAATTTTGTAAACTCGTATAAAATTGCTTTATTAACAAAAATCAAGTTGGTTTTATTGTTATTGATTAAATTTATTAGCACTTTATAACTAAAACTATTTACTATTAAAGAATCCGATGCGAGAAAAATTGCGGGTATCGTTGAGCCTTAATTTAGAAGAAGTATTATTCTTATAAATTATACGGTTTTCAGGGATAAAACTGATCTGAAATTTAAATTATATTTACGTTCTAAATAACTAACAACAAATACAATAATAAAACCCCAAAGATGAAAGAAGAAATAAAATGGTTTGAAGAAATGACCCAATATCTATTCAAAGAATACAAATCTTTGTTTTTAAAAAAGGTAGTGGATTATGAAAAAGGGTCTATAAAAAAAATTGCCCTTTTAAGAAACCAGTACCTAGATTATGATGACGATGATAACGATTATGTTGTTGTTGACTACTCATTAGGAATCTATTCTAAGGATCAGGTGCGAGTGTTAAAAAATAAAATAGACGAATCGTCTAATAGCGACGTTTTAGAGGATGTTAAAGACCTTTGGGGACCACCATTACTAAATGCAGCGTGGGAAAAAAGTTACGACTATAGTACAGATTTTGAGATGTTCCAGCACTGTACTGTGCTGGCTAATATAGCACAAAAGCTATTAGAGGACACGGAAATTGAACCTTATGTTATGAAAGGTGCCTCGGTCTTTATAAAAAGCTTTGGCGATTTTAACGAGGAGTGCATGGTGCCTATGTATACAGGAATTATTCCAGAAACTACAATTCGTAAAAAAGTTATAGCTGATTTTGTTACTACTGATGAAAATAAAAAATTGTTGCTGTCGCTTTGGAATAAAGAAATCACAGAACCAGGAAAAACCCTTTTTAAGAAAATAGGTATTAATCCATTACCAAATTACCCAAGTAAAAACGATATTAGTAAAGAGTTGTTTAAAGCACGACATATACTGGTTGACAAGGAAAATGATGGAGAAAGTAAAGAGGTACGTAATAAAGCAGCTATAGCAAGTCTGGAACCGTATTTAGAAGACATTAAACCGTATACTGGGAAAAAATCAAAAAAAATAACGGAAGCTATTAAAGAACATGAAAGCGCATGCAATTATTTGGGATTATGGTATAAGGGGTTAAAGGACTATGACCAGGCAGAAAAATGGTGGAAACGTTGTTATCAAATCCTACCTACAGAGGCAGGTGCTTTAAACCTTTGTTTAATCTATAAAAACAATAAGCCTAATTACCCAGAATTTTTAAAAATCTGTGAGCATTTAACGTCTATTTATAACAAATTGTCTTCATATAGTCAAATGTATGCATGGGAGTACTTAGCGACTGCTTATGTGCTGAATGAAGAGATAGAAAAAGCAATTAGCACCTTTAAAACACTGATAAAAGATAACCCCGATGAGGAGATATCGTATTACAAATCATTAGCAAATAAAGCGTTAGACAAATTGTTTGAACAAAGAGAAAAAGATGAAAAGCTAAAAAACAAATTGTTAAATGTCTTTGAATCACAAAAAGACACAAAACAAAAATAAAAAGAAGTGAATCTTAATGAAAAGACTATAATTAGCTCATATTCAGAAGCAAAAAACTAAAAGATGAAGACTTTGATTTTAAAAAGAGAGTTAATTATTCAACAGAAGAAATAAACCATTCCATACACATTTTACCTCCATTCCTCTACCTTTTCAGCAAAAAGAGTATTCCATTACATTTTTAAGAAACTTTTGGAAAGAAAAAAAATAAAGAATATTAGTTCTAGTAAAAGCTTTTTAACAAAACAAAGCGAACCTTCGGCAATACTTCGACAAGCTCAGTGTGACAGCTCAGGGTAATACATAACGCAAGTACATTATGATACAAAAATAGTAGTCATAATTCCAGTCACATCATCTCGCAGCTTTACAAAATTGATCCTGTGAATCAATTTTGTAAACTCGTATAAAATTGTTTTAAACTTTAAAAATTATTGTTTTATTGTATTCGGATGTGCGTTATAGACTATAAATTCTTTTCATGATCCATACTTTGGTTTAATACACGAACAATTAAAATATCAATATCTGTAGCTAAATAAAAAATAGTGTGAGATTTATAAGAAAATCGCTTTAATGATAGAATAAATTCTGATGCATCACGCCCAAGATTAGTATTATCAGCTAATACTTGAAAAAGTGTATGCATTCCTAATAAGTAATCCTTGGCTTGTTTTAACCCAAATGTTTCAATGCCATATTCATACATTTTGGCAAGATCAATTTCGGCTTTTCTTGATAATTTATAAACGCCCATCTGCTCGCATACGTTCTTCGACTTCTTTCATAATATCTGGAACAGACTTATCACTAATACCACTATCCATACCTTCTGTTATAGCAGCTTTAAGTGCTGAGAACTTTGCTTTTTTAGCTTGGTCACGCCTTACTAAATCACGAAGATACTCACTATCATTTGTAAATTCTCCTGCCTTAATTTGAGATTTTATCCACTTATCCTGCTTCTTTGTAAATGTGATCGTTTTTCTAATTGTTGACATAATCAAATGTTTAAATAATCATACTATTGGTGTAATATACAATATTGATTAAACATTCCAAAATTAAGAGCTCCTAATTAATGCTCTTGTAATCATTCCCATTCCACACACATTATGCTTCCCTCCTATTATGTCGTCGCATAAAAAGTATTCCATTACCTTATATTATTATTTAAAGCATACTTTTCAAGTTCTTCAATAGTTGGAATTTTAATGCTTTGTTTTACGGTATCTAAATCTAGTGGTTGTTAAGTATATTTGATGAGTTCTTAATCTTTAAAATCTCACATCTCAATTTTTGATACAGGTTAAATAATATCTAATTTTATTTATTCCCAATACGGATTTTAATTCAGCCTGCTTTGACTTATATTTAAACGAATACTAATATGAATACAAACGAACAATGTAAATTGCTATATGAAAAAGGAATAAAGTTTATAGAAAAAAAGCAATTTAAAGAAGCAATTGAATCTTTCACCCTTGCAGAAAAAAATAGCCCTCAAGGTTATCCGGAAGCCTCATTTCAAAAAGGGTATATTTATCTTTTTACGAATCAATTTGAGAATGCCATTATTTCATTTACAAATGCCGAAAATTACTCCATTAGTGGCTCTTATCCTTCAGCCTCACATAACAAAGGCTTGGCATATAAAAAGTTGGGGCAAATTGGAAGCAGTCTAAAATCATTTGCAAAAGCTGTTAATGACTCACCAAATGGATTTCCAGAAGCATCTTGTGAAATGGGAGCCATATATTATGAATCGAAACTATATAAAGAGGCGGTGAATGCATATAAAAAGGCATTATCTGACTCTCAAAATGACTACCCAGTTGCTTCTAATAATTTAGGGCTTACTTATGATAACCTTGGGGATTATGAGAAAGCTCTTGAATTTCTAACACAGAGTGAGAATAGTCCAACAGAATGTTATCCACATGCCTCCTATAATAAAGGGCTTATTTACAAAAAAATGGGTAAAATGCAAAGTAGCTTAGCATCATTTAATAAGGCGGACAATGATTCACCAAATGGTTATCCATTGGCAACTCTGAATATGGGAAACATATATTGGGAATCAGGCAATCTTGAATTGGCTTTAAAGGCATTTAATAAATCAGAATTAGATTCTCCTAACGGTTATCCAGATGCATCTAATAATAAGGGGCTTATTTATCATAGGTTAGGGCTTTTACATAAAGCTCTGGAATCATTTACAAAAGCCGACGAGGGTCGCAGTGAAGGTTATCCTGATGCGGCATTGTATATAGGATTAATTTACAAGGAACTTGGGGATCTTGAAAGAGCGCTTCGATTTTATACAAAAGCCGAAAATGATTCGGAAAATGGGCATCCTCATTCCTCATTCAACAAAGGGGTAACTTACTTATCGTTGAGACAGATGAATAACGCTCTCAAATCATTTTCCAAGGCTGAAAAGGATTCACCCAAAGGCTATCCACTAGCCTCATTCGACAAAGGAAGGATTTATTTTACTTACGAGGACCTTGAAAATTCAATTAATAGTTTCCAGAAGTCCATACAAGACTCAAAAGATAATATCTATCCAAAAAGTCAAATGTGGCTTTCAAGATGTTTCTTTCAACAAGAAAAAAAGGATTTGGCTAAAGAGCACGCCTATTTGGCCTTGAAACAAGATAATAGAGATAGTGTAATTATAGAATATATCAATTTTCGATATTCAGATCAAAACTCCAAAGATATTTATGCTTCACGATTAAAGTATCTGGATACAGTATTCATAAATTATGTATTAAATGTTAATTTTGATAATTTTAAAACTGACAGCAGGTTATATGAAAAGTTGATTCGAAAAATTGGAATCCAAGAGAACAATTTTGAAACTTTTCACAAGATATTAAGAGAAAAAGAAATTGTTCTTCCGGTAGATATTAGTCACAAAGAACGGCTTCGTCTATCATACTTAATTTATTTCTTGAATGGAGATTATCACAACGCTTTCTACCTACTGGATAAAGACATAGATAATCATTACGGACATGAAAATATTGATCATTATTTTTATTTTATAACAGCTTACCTCATTGGAGAACCTGTCAATGAACTTAGTTATTTCTTGAATTGGTCAATTGACTCGAAAGATGAAATTGATGAAGAGTTATTAGAGTGGTCAAACAAAGTTCGTTATGCAATTGAAAACAGAAATTATATTGATCCTTATCTTTTAAACATTCCTTTACAAAACAAAATCATTAGCAATAAATGGTTGTCAAACAACACATATCATCCTTGGATAAAAACTGCCTTGGAAACAATAAATAATCCAAATATTACCTATACACTGCCAATAACCGAAAATGAACTAATAGGTCTCCTTCCCCAATTTTTAAAGAGGTTTGATCGTAACTGGGAATCTGAGACTGTACAAACCGAGCAAAAATTCAGAACCATTATTAAACTAGTGGTTAATGCCAAAAACCAAGATGATTTCAGAGATATCATTTTAGCAATAAGAGAGGGTATCAAACTTGGAATACCATATTTAAAATTGCTTATTAAGTTGATGGATATGACCAGGCTAGAAAAAAACCTAACAATCAGAAAAAACATAATTTTATTACAAAGCGCTGTACTCGTATCTGAACGTTTCGAAAACAAAAAGGAAATGCCTATTAAGGAAAGACTGGTTATTGAAACGGTTAAATCCTTAGCTATTGACGGTTCCTTACTTTTGCTGGATATTTCAGTATTTGGAATCGGTACTGCTATTTCCACAATTTTGGCTATATCGGACCATATAAAGGGTAACAACCGAAAGGAAAGGGTTGAATCCGTTTTTAGTCAGATGTCTTCAGATATAGTATGAATTAATAATGTACATATATCTAAATCGTTTACTAACCAATTACGGATCTCGATATAAATTAAGAAGTTATCTGAATTTTGGTGTTCATCATTATGATAATGGTGAATATGAAAAAGCTTTGGAATACTATAATAAAGCAAAAGAACTTGATGATAAAACTTATTTGCTAGATGAGTATATAGAAAAGGCAAAGAGGAAATTAAGTTTGTCTATCCCATTCCATACACATTTTGCCTCCACTCTTCTACCCTAGCAGCAAAAGAGTATTCCATTACAGTTGCCAAAGAAACTTGGGATAGGAAAAAAATCTAAAAAGAAAAGTAGTTATTCATAATAGGTTTTTTCTCCCAAGCAAAGTGACATAACGCCATAAAAAAACTAGCCTTTTAGAATGATTCAAAATTCACGTATTTGATAATAAGTTTATTTGTATGAATAAAATCGTTCTACAAGCGGGAAAATTAAAATTATTTTATAAGCAGCTTCATTCATGAGGAATAGTCTCTAACAGGTCAGTTTTCTCAAAATAATCCAAGTCAATACTTTTTACAGCTTCCTGTTGAAAAAAAACGTGATTAGCTGCTTTTCTCAAAAGTTCATCTAAAGGTGTTTTTCGTTGCAATTGTTCCAATACTTTATGTCCCAATAAGGACATAAGTTGTATTGTAATAGGAAGAACATATTCCCCATTATTCTTGTATCCAGTCATAAGTTCTTTATCAAACTTATCTTCATCCCAATGGGCTAATGCTGTTCCAGGTCCTCCATCTCTTTCTACTTCCATTCTTTTCAAATCACCTAATTTATTTATAGCCCTTGAGGTGAATTCACCAGTATTTTTATTGAAGAGTTTACCCCAATCTTCCCATCCTATACCTAATGTATGTCCAATCTCATGGATAATGGTTCCAGCAATATCATTTTCTGTGTAGCTCCCAAGAAATTTCGTATTGAACTCAACAATTCCATATCTAACACCATCTTTTTCATAGGGTTTATAGGCTCGAGCTATTGTCCCCCTTAAACTAGTAAAGGTTCCTAAGCGAACTACGATTGATTTTTTTGGTTCAATAAATTGATTCCAAAAATTACACGACGTCCTTGCTCCTTGTTGAAGTTTCCCATCCATATCAGAAATGATCTTATATGTTATGAAATTGGGTGATTCAGTATTATTGTTTAATTCCTGTGAATCAGGAGAAGTTTCCTTAGCTTTGATAAGCCACGAAATAGTATGTTGCATAGTTCTCAATTGAATGGACTCTGCTCCTGTAAGGTCTCTATTCAAAGTATTAATACGGTTAGCTTCAGCAACCAATCCATCAATAAGTTCATTGATTGTTTTTGCCTCTCTTTTTATCTTTTCCAATGATGATTCCGTTGATTCAGCCTTTAGTCGATGTTGCTTGAGAATTTGCATCAATCTACTCTCAGATTGAGATTCCTCTTGAGAAACCAATCCTAATGGTATATCCCTGCTCCAAGAATCAAAGAATCTTAAACTAGTAACCTGCTCAATTTCTTCAAGCGTAGCTGGATAATCTTCTGGACTAGAGTTCCCTGGTGCATTTTGAGGAATCATAAAGCAATCTATATGTGCTTTTGACAGTGTGTCATAGGGGTATCTATATGGATCCACAGTAATACAGAAGTATGCATCAGGAACAGGTAGATGTTTGCCTTTTCCTCTATAGATCATTTCTGGTTGGTCACCAAAAATCGGACCGACAATAGCCCAAACATGATCATGTTCCTTAGGCTTGTCTTCTATTTGACGAATTGCATTTTCTAATTTCAACCATACACCACTATTAAGTGAAGCATACTGAGGACTCATATTCGACATAAAAAAAGTCTCCATTTGAGCTAATCTACCAAATTGTCTATTAATAACTTCATTAGGGGTCATATGACCTACATTAAGTTGTATTCCTCCAATTTTCCCAAAAGTTTTCTTGCCAATACGGAATTTCTTATCAAGTCTTAAATCATTGTAATAATTGATTGGGCGGTCATATTTCACATCAGCATCGGCATGCGCCACCCGATAAGCCGACCAAGCTGGTTGTAGACGATCTGGTGAGAAACCAACTACATATCCATGATTAATAAGTATTTGAATTTCCCTGTTTTCATCAGTATTTTGTGGTGCTCCTCTCCAAAGGTGTATATCTACTAAATGGGTAAGGTTCTCACTTTTCGGATGGATTGTCGTGTTGTCCATAGATTGATAAACTTTAATTCATAATTATTGAATAAAACTATATCAAAAATCCTCACCCTACCATACCCATTAAAGAGTATATTTTAGAGAGAATACCATTCCATACACTTTGCTACCACTTCTCTGCTCTAGCTACAAAAAGAGTATTCCATTACATTATTTTAAGAAACTTTTGGGAAAGGAAAAAAATCTAAAAAGAAAGAAGTATATTTAATTATTCATTATAGTACAAAGTGTAGCATTTTCACCAAACAGGAGAATATACGTTTGTAAACTATAATTCTATATTGTATAAAAAGCCCTCAAGCCCTGAGAATTAATTAAAACTTAAAACAGGGTCATGCAAGCGATGTTATATCATACGGCCATCAAAATTGTAGCCGATTTATCCCCATATTTCGGATCTCTATTCGGGTGACAAAATGCATCTCTGTTTTCCCTAATAAAAACATGATAATTCCCATTTTGACTACTGTTGTCGATAGCATCAATCGCATTTTCGTACTCTATTATGGCCATATTAGCAGCAGCAGAAGCGGTTACGCCATTATTGAGCTCTATTACCAAGGTTTCATCAGGTTGCATAAAGTGGCTTATAAGATCGTAATCTGGGTCATCCTCGTGCGGTGCTTTAAAATAATCATTATATCCAAAAAATGCCTTGCATCCCTGACTCACCATTTCAGGACCCAGTGAATCTCCTGCAAAACAGGCATGGAGATGGACAATTTTGTCATCCAAATAGTTGGCTAAATCATTATCATCTTTATCAAATATTTTGGTATGCCCATAATCATTGATATAGTCAAAATGGCCATGACCACTAAAGGTGAATAATGCCTCCGCGTGGTTAGTGCAACCATTTTTTATAGCGCTGGCTCGGGCTCCATTGGATTCATAAGCAGCAACAACATCTGAATGAATGTTATTATATAGATGTTGTTTTCTATAGTCCCCTATTTGGGTACTATCTTCATCGTTTTTAACGTCTACGTAGATAATGCTCATTCCTCTGAGTTTAGGCGTTGTACCATCAAATCAATTGTTTTGAGTTCTAGTTGTATTAGATATTTTGCATGTTCAGAATCCTCTTTGATTAATTGAATGGCCTTCTCTCTGTCAACTTTGCCAACATCGGGCAAACGAAAAATACCATAGTTTTTTACATTTTCCAATCGGTTAAGCGCAAGCTCCTTTTTAGCGACTTCTGAGATGGAATCCGCTTGAAAAGGAAGTATTCTCTCCTTTTGGTTTGAATCATAATCTTCTAGAGTAATTTCATTACCGTTCTCATCAATCCTTATCACCAAATTCCATTGGTCTTTTGGTATTTTGTTTCTTTCCGGTTTTTTTTTCTGCACTGGCATATAAAAGTAATTAGATTAATCAATTTCATCATTCTTGTAGAAAGGAAATACAAAGTGTTCTTTGGCAGCACTAACCAAAGTTCCTTCGGCATTAAATAGTAATCCGGAAATATGTGCCCCACCGCTAAACTTGATATTATTCACCCACCAACTCTTTTTTGTAAAAGCAGTTCCGCTTGCCTCTACTTCAACAATAAGTATAAAGGAATTGGGTTCATTCAACTTGGTAACAATGGCTTCGATCTGCATTGATGATGCTAGCAAACTACTTTTGTCCTCCCCAACTTTATACAATCGTTTTGTCAAAGTATCAAAGACAGAAATTTGTGCTAAAATCTTCTGTAGGCCAGCACTTATCTCATCCAATCTTTCCTTTCTTTTCTTCTTCAATTTTGCATCCTTTTCATCAGCATGTGCTTTTTTGGCTTCTCCTTCAAGTTTTTTCACCTTTTCGGATAATTCAACAAATTTCGTATGTGTATCTGTAATGTTCTTCCATGCCATGGACAAGTCCCCAGAATTTCCGTTGAGTATGACCGGTATATGAACAGGTGAAATTATATTCACCCCACTAAATTTCTTATTTACAGCCTTGAACAAACTTGCCGCTATAGACACTTGTGAAATTTCATTTTCAGTAACTGTAAAGGATTGATCTACATTAAAAGCCGATTTTAAGGCACCAATAGTTTGAATGAGTGAATACACACCAACTAAAGTTGCTGTAAAACCAGCTAAATCAATACTTTTTGCATTGGGGTCAAGTGGTATATTGGCAATAGCCTTTAACTTTATGTACTCGCGCTCAAATCTGGTTTTAAAATCTTTCAAATCTAACTTGAGTTCCTGATAGGCTATTATTTGAGCCTTTATGGTCTCATTGTAAATGATGACATTTTGCAAACTTTTTGAATTGGAACTTACCACATCGCTTGTAAAAATGGATTGAACCAATTTTTCCATAGTATTATCAACCGCCTTTTGAGCCAATATCTCGTTTTCAATATGGACACCGGTTACCGAAGTATTTGATTTTACCGGATCCAGAGTCAAAGGCGACTTGAGTCCATCCAACTTTGCTGTCCGTTCTGCTTTTTCATTTTCAGCAATGGTTTTCTTTAAGTCAGATATCGTTTTTAGCTCTTTTAATGCTTTTACTTCTTCAGAATCAGGGGGTGTGGTATCCGTACTGTCAGTTTGGGCAGTGGTTTTGGCCATGATTAAAAAACTTATGATTAATAATATTGTTCTCATATTAAATAATAGTAAAGGCTAGATATTTGATACTGCATTATCTCATTTCAAAATTAGCATTTCTATGTATTTATTTATATACCCATTATTGGGTATTTTTAAACATGCTTGGGGATGAAAAACGTAGGTGTTAAATACTTTGAGGAATCTAAATATAATAAAAAATTAACAAGAAAGTAATTACGGTTTTCCTTAGTGATTTTAGAATTGTAGTAAAATACCATTTATAAAGAATCTTTTCGTTAGAAAACTTTTAAAATAAACTTTAGAGGTCATAAACTTTGCTTTTAACCAAAGCAAAGTGATCCTTCGGCAATACTTCGACAAGCAATGTTCCCAGTCACATCAACCCGCAACTTTTTATAATTGATTTTATGATCAATTATAAAAACTCGTGTAAAATATCTCGCAGTGATCCTATTTTACTATAATCGTAGCTGCTGGGGCCATTAAAAATCATTTTAAAGTGTTTATGATTTAAACCTCAAAGTTTGACACTAGTATCGCATTGGTAAATACCCTGATTTCCCAATTTATTATTATTTTATCCTAAAATGATAACCGATTCCCATTCCAAACCAATAAAAATCTGAGGGATGATCAAACAATTTGGTATAATTTGCGCCAATAGATAATCTGCTTTTTGAAGAAAGCTCAAAATCTAACCCTATACCGGCATTAGCACTCAAATAAGATTTATCATTCAAAACCCCGTGGACACCTGGGCCTAACTCGCCATAGATGTTTAAATTTCTTCGAATGGGTAAATATCCTTTTAATTGCAATACTCCAGACAGAATATTGAGATCAGGCTTAAAGTGCTCAAAACCTGCTAAAAATTGCAAACTATATTGCTTTTTTATTTTCCATTCTACATCCAGTTTACCATAAATACCGGAATCAAAAAAGGTATTTAAATTTCCTCTGGGTAATGTGGTTCCAGCATGAAAACTAAGAAACCATTGTTTAGTATTGGTATCTGGTAAAGTTCCATCATGCCATACTTCATCATAAAGCTGTATCTTAATATCTGGTTTGCGATCGGTAGTGGTAGACATCTCAATTTGATACGTACCATTTCCCATATCTTTTATCTCCTTCAATACCCCATTAGTAACGTGTATATCAAATACATGCCCATAATCAGGGCCCAAATAATTTCCAAATTTGTCCTTAGGTTCAAATTCCCATATCCAGGTATAATTTCCATCTGCTCCAGGACCTGATTTACTAATAAAAACATCTGAATCATCAAAACTGAAATTTGCAAAACGTACGACCACCGAACGTTGCTCTGTTCTTTCAAAATTTCCCAGAAAAGGATGATTTCCTTTTATAGTATAAATTATAGTGTATGTTCCGGGAATATTAGTGTTTGTAAAGTTTTCGCGAAAGACTTTATCTGATCCCGAGCTTAGTGTAATAGGTTGCTCTATCGGAGTTATTTTATTTACAAATGAAGGATCCTGAACCAGCACCGAAAGTTTTTGAGCTCCTATAGGTAGTCCAGGCTCAAATGTAGTAGGAGCCGGTGCATTGGTTGTACTTAATAAGGTTCCTAAACCTTGTTTTGGTCGTAATACTTTTGCGGTTACAGTGATATTCTCATCAACTAATTCATCATTAACCAGAACTTCTGCATTTATAGCTATAGGTTGCCCTACGAGATTAAATAGGTTACCGGCAGATAAATTATATTTTAGTGAGGATTCATCGGTAATAGCAGCTATTTCGTAAGAGGCTTGTCTTGCTCCATTTCTTAACACTACCGACCAATCTCCTTCAAAACGTGGGCCTTGCATTAAAGAAAGCACCTCAAAAGGAAAACTATAAATCTTATAAAACCCACCATTAATCACTCTTGCAAATTGGGTAACATCGACTTTCCCTTTTCTAATAGAGACACTTATTTCATCTCCCAGAGCATAACTCACTTTAAAAACCACTTGTTTTGATGGTGAATTAATTGAAAAAGATTCTGTTTTGAGATCATTTAGAATCCCTTTTCGATACGCTACCAGTTGCGGACTAAAGCTTCTTAGAGCATCTACTAACTCCTCTACAAAAAATTGTCTTAAATCCTCGTCGGGAGCAGTTGTGATTTTAGTAACTCCATTGGTAGCACTAGAGATATCTGCTAATTGTGATTCGAACGATGAAGTTGCTCCTACTCCTATAGTATTTACTTTTATCCCTAATGCATTATCTAGTGTAGTAGCCGGAGTTGTTGGATTTACATTAGAATTTGTTCCAAATTCTCCATTTTGTATATCCAAACCAGGAAAAGACACTCCCGGATCTACATTTTGCATTCCGTCTGTAAATAATATAATATTTCTTGGTCTTGATGTATCAGTTAGTTCATTGATGGCTACTTGCAAGCCTCCCCCCATGGCAGTTAACTGTGTGGCACTAGTGGTTTGCGAATTTACATTGGTAATCATTGCGTCTGTATTATCTATTACAGGTAATAAAACATCTCCACCAGAACTAAAATTATCAACATTGGTTCTAAAATATATGGTACCAATTCTATCATCTTCTACGGCAAGTCCTTTCCATAGTTGCATAAAAATCTCTACCGATTCTTTTAATACATCAAGCTTCGGATCACAAGTTGAGCAAGCATTACTTAACATGCTGCCTGAAATATCCAGCACCAAGGCAACATCTACCGGATCGCGTTCTGAAAAGTTGAACGTCCAGGCTCCTCTTCCTAATGTTCCGGCTAATAAAATATCATCTGCTGTATCATATTCGAGATCATATACCGGTACAGGAGGTAAATTTGTGCCTAATGGAGCCCAAGTACTAAAATTTGGCCCCGGAGCAATAAATACACCTATATCTGTCCCTACCGCTAGAATATCATCTCCGCTGTTAGGAATATAAGCGATGGATCTAAAGGTGCTCCCCGGATTTAATAAAAGTAAATTTCCTGTAATATCTGTCCAGCTAGAGCCGGTATCATCGGTTTCGAAAACACTATTGCTATCAATTACGTATGCAGATTGTGAATCGTCTGGATCTAATGTTACTCCTTGTACCGAGCCTCCAGTATATGCTGTAGAATTGGTAAAAGCTGCCGGAGCTGCTGCGGTTCTAATTTGCACATTAGAACCCGAACCGGCATAAATTATATCTGCATTATCGTTTGCCCCATATGCGATCGCATCCTCACCAGAATCATTTGTAAAAATTCCGTTGACCGTAAAAGTTGAAATGCTGGTAACTGTTGCCCCTCCATCAGAAGATTCAAATAACGCTCCATTTGTTGCAATTAATATTCTACCATCCTGGTTATTAACTTTTATAGGATTTACAAAGCCAAAATTGGTTATTGCCAAACCGGTGGCTGTATTGATAAGTCCTGGAAATACCTGACTTTGAAATACATTTCCTGTAGAATATACTCTACTTCTGAAATTACCCAGGTTTTGAGAACTGGCATATCTTGTTGAAGTAGTAGTGCTACTAACATCATCAATTGCAACATCACCACCGTCTCCTCTTACAATAGTATTCCAGGTACTGTTGGTCGGGAATTCTTGTTCTGGCACCCCATTATCTTGTAATCCACTGATAATAATATTAGAATTGGCGTCCCAATCTACACTATGGATTTCTGAAATATTGATATTTCCATTTAATGAAAACCAATCTCCGGTTGCATTAATGGGAGCTGTTTGTTTGTATACGCCCCCATCGTCACCTTCGATCAGATCGCCATTAGCATCAAAGTCCATATCCCTGGAGTCAGCATGCGGAGCACTGTTACTTGCCGTACCGACATGGGTAATACTAGTAAATTGACTTCCTGATGGCTGAGAAGCATCTACTCGGAATAACCTTCCTGAATAATCATTTGCTCCAAGTGAGTTAGGAAACCCCAGGAAAGGAGTAACCACAGGTTCGTTTGCCCAAGGTTGTCTGTCACCTCCAATATATACAACATCATCATTTGAAGGGTCTGCTATCAATGAAAGATGCGTATTTCCTTGTCCACCTACATGTATTCCATGAATATTACCGGTTTCAATGGTGGTTGGAATATCCAGTGCAGAATCCCAGCTAACTCCGGCATCTCCGGATCGATATAAAGCAGACAACCTCCCTAAGGTGACTATAGCCACATAAAGATTGTTATTGTTACCAATGGCAAGTTCCAGATTACCAGCACCAGCCAAACTTGTGTCTACAGTGGCATTACTTATTTTGGTCCAGGTCGCCCCGGTATCATTACTTATATAAATACCATTAGTACCTGCGTTGGTATATAAAATTGTAGTATCATTAGGATCAGAAACCAGATCAAAAGAATTCCCTGAAGGAAGCCCGGTACCAACCCCTCCTGATATCTGTATCCAATTCCCTCCAGTGTTAGTAGTTCTCCAGATACCACCAGAATCCGAGGCAACAATAATAGTTGCTCCTCTGGCTGCTATTCCTGTAATATCTCGTGTAGAGAACAATCCTCCTGTATCAATATTGGTCCAGGGCGCATTACCCGTAGTTGTTCTGTATACTCCTCTTGTACCCCCTCCTGCACTTAAAAAAGAACTTGTTCTTCCATTTCCCATAACTAACGTTTGGTTTGAAGCATCTGTAGGATCAAATTCTAACGCTCCAATAGATTGGCTCGGTAGAGTTCCGGAAATTAAAGTCCAATTTGGCGGAGAACTTAGTGCATTTTCAGTTTTCCATACCCCACCATTAGTACCACCAATATATAAAACATCTGCATTAGAGGGGTGTGGCGTCACACAATTTACAGCACCTACCACATGACGATCAGTGATATTTTCTACTTGCCCGTTTTTACTTGGTCCAGGGCCTTGTTGAATCCATTGCGCTTGCGATGTTAACGAGATAAAGAGTACTAAAATTATCGCACCAAACTGTAAAAAATTCTCAGAATGGATACCATTTCTTTTTATGCAAAATATACCCCTTTTTATGCTAGGTTGTTTTTTAAAACGTATCATACGAACAGGTTTTAAGTGTATTTAATAAATAGTAAAATGTGTGGGGTATTATAATGCATTATGCAATGCATCAAGTTTTTTTGGGTTACCCTTAAAAAGGATTGACCTGCAATTAAAAATGAAATACGGGAAGTTATTTTCAAGGAGGTGTTGGACCTCGATAAATTGTATCTAAAATTTCTATGGTCCACAAAACCTCACCGGTTTTCAAATTAATAGCTTTAAGTTGTAATGGGACTGTGGTTATTCGATTGTTTATATTTCTAGAGTAAAGCCCTGTCTCATATATAAGAATATCATTTTTGACAAAAAAAGGAGCATAAGATTTATGACTTTGGATTTCACCTAGTTTCTGACGTGTTCTTGTATCGTAAATTTCCCAGGAATATTTGTTAAATGCATCATCAGAAGCAATCTTTTTACTTAGCAAAATATTTTTTTGATCCTTTGAAATAAATTGTTGTCCTTCTATTCCTTGAATTTGTTGAGTCGAAGTCGGAATAATTGACTGAGCCATGTTAGAAGGTAATTGATTTTGCCTTATAGTACTGATTTTACCCTGAGTATTCAACCTTAGCGCTCCAGAACTACTTAAAAGATCATTAAGTGGAAGAGAATCCTTTTCTATGAGTCCCTTAAAATTTCTTTGTTGAAAATCCCAGCTAAAAAAAGTTTGATTTCCCACTACCTTAGCCCTTAAATCAAAAGAATTGTTAGCGCTTTGTACAAATCCTGCATTTACCTGTTGAGGTAAAGCTATAGAGTCTATCGAGATGTTTACACCCGATCTACCTAGATCAAGCTGAGTAATAATTACACTTTCTGGAGAAATAGTAGATTTACTTTGACAAACCAATTTATTATTGATGATAGCCAGTGCTTTGGCTTCTACCTGACTACTCCATAATGTCTCGCCAGTGGTGATAGAAATAGCTTGAGGTTTTCTTTCTGGATTAGTAATAAAAATCTGCCCCCTGATTGGATCTACCACAGCACCATCTCTCATAACGAAAGGTACTTCATTAATAGCCTGGGCTTGCATAGGAGTTTTACATCCCAAAATATTAAGAATTAGTAACCCCAGCAGTATTGTTCGAAATAATTTAGTTTTTTTTGACTTCATAATATGCATAATTAATTATGTCCTACAGTATTTTGCGGGGTTATTATAGCTGCATACATTTCATTCATTACATATTGCAAATTTAAACATATCAATAGTAGTGCCAAAAGGAAATCAACCCAAAGTAAGGGGGAGATTTAACCCTAAAATTATTTATAAATCATTATACTTAAATGTTATACAACTAAAATCACAAAGCTATATTGTAGCAAATTGGTGTATACGTAGTATTTACATAATTGCAGATATAATGTTTTAAACCTTATTATATAGATAGTAATTATGTACGTGCTATTTGTGACTTAGCCCTCCCCTGTTACCTGTAGAACTTCAATTCATCTTTTTTAATGTTTCAAGGCAAAATTCAGGGTAGTATGTCAAGTGGTTTTATTGTTTTTCTAGTATCGCAGGTAATATATAATCAATCATCATTTTATCGGCATTAACAATAGATCCAGGTTTGTTATATGCCGAAGCCGTAATGACAATAACAAAAGGAATATTTTTAAAGATATAAATCCTATTGCCTCCATTTCCAGTGCAAAAAGATACTTCATAATCTTTATCATTGATTGTATATACTCTATTCCAGAAAAGGTAACCGTAATGCAAGCCTTCTATTCCTCCATAGTTCTGCGATACTTGTTTGGCTAAACTTTTTTCTACCCATTCTTCAGTTAAGATTTGTTTGCCATTCCAAAGTCCTTTGTTTTTATACAGTTGTCCATATTTTGCAAAATCAATAGCACGAAGTTGTATTCCCCCACCTGTATATGCAGTATTTTGAGGAGTATAAAACCACTTATAATTGGTAATACCTAAGGGGGCAAATAATTTTTTATCGGCATAAGAAACAAGTCCATTAGGAACTGATTTATGAATAATATCCCCTAGCAAACCACTACCAGCAGTAAAGTAATTATAGTCTTTGCCTATTACTTTATCTTTATGCATAGGTAAATCTAAAGCAAACTTCACCCAGTTATCAGAAGATTGCATCTTATCTTCAGTACCAGGACTTTCATCATCCCTATCATCACCAAGAAATCCAGAACTCATGGTTAAAAGTGATTTTAACGTTACAGAATCTTTTTTGGGACTATAATTTTTATATGATTTTAAATCGTAAAAATCTTTTAATAAAGCATTTTCATTTTTTATTAATTTTTCTTTAACGGCAATACCCATTATTGTAGAAGCAAATGATTTTCCTACCGACATAGGGTTGTGCAAACTATCTCTTGCTGCGCCGTTAAAATATTCTTCTATTAGGAGTTCATCATCTTTTATCACTACAATTCCATTAATATCCTCAAATCTACCTTCTGCTATTTTTCTATTTAGAGCTTCAATTTTATTGTTGTCAAAATTATCTTTAGAAATTTTCCAACCACTATTAGGCTGTATTTTCTGAACAGGCACTAAACTTTCATCTATAACTATTTTAGGCACTTCTACAGCAATACTTCCTTTAGCCAAAAGAGGGCCAACTTTTAATCCATCTCCTTTTAAATAAGGTCTTACTTCGATACTAAAAGTATGATTTCCTTCTGTAAATGCATCTAGCCCACCATTAATTTTCATAAATCGTTGCCACATAAACCAACCCCAAAAATTAATTTGTTCTGGTGTTACTAGTGGTATTACTTGCCTGAGTTTTTCTGTTTTACGTGTTTTTGGCCCTGCTCCAGTGTTTAAGTTTTCCGCATAAATTAATTTTCCATCTACTAAATATGAAAATTGAAAATTTCCTTTGCTTAATAATTCATCTTCAGATAAGGTTGGAGCTAATTCTTGAAGACTTTGTATCAATGGTTTATCTAAGTTAAAAACAATACTAAGGTAGGCATCGTTATGTAAATTGAAGTTTTTTGAATATTCTTCTGAGGAAATTTTAGCTTTTGTAAAGTCTACTGTTGAAAAATATAAATTTTCTATTTCGTTTGAAGGTGTATTATCTGATTTTGACTGACTATTATTCTTGCACGATATTAATATACATACAATAAGTACTAAAAAATAATTTGATTTCATAGTTGTATTGATTTTAGCTTTAATTGAATTCAGAATTAGCGTAAGAATATTTTTAAATTAACATTGCTATTTCCTACATTAATTTTTGTAAAGAAAACTTTTTTTTGTCATCAGATGTAACAATTGTCGTTATTAGATGTCCTAAACTATAGTATCAGACCATTTTTTTAGTCCATACATAAATAAAGATCAAATTCTAACTAAATGAAATGATAAAAAATAGTAAACCTATTTTAATGTTAGACTAAAACACAACAATATTAAAATTTTGAGTGGATGAGTATATCACTATATGAGCTTTTTCTGGTATTAGTTATTGGTCAGTGTATTTTTTTGATTTTTGCCATTCAGTATATCCCTAAAAAGCATACAGGAGCAAACAGGACTATACAGTATTTATTGGCTATTTATAGCCTTTTTTTATTCGAAAGGGCTTTAGGTGCTGAATTTGAAAGAGACTTTTTGAGGCAATATAGTAATATCATTAATACTTTTTATCTTTTTATTGGGCCTTTAGTTTACACGTATATTAGGCGGTTACTTTTTTATAAAAATGGAAATTATCAGTTAGCATACTATCACTATTTGCCAGCATTATTGTATGTAGTATACTGTTTTTTTCATGTTTATATTTATGATTCAATAAAGGATTTAAGCAGTTATTTTAACACGTTATTGTTTTGTAACGACATCATATTTTTCGTTTTTATCTCGGCTTATTTATTCAAATCTAATAGACTACTAAATTACTATAAGAAGAATGAAGGACAAGAACTATCCTTTAATCAAACCATTATAAAATATATAGAGATTATGCTGATTGGTTTGTTAATTTATATGATTTTTTGGTTGCTAGGCATTGTTGAACGCTTTGTTGTTAAATTACCAATCGATATTAGAATGATCTGGGATATATCATGTTTAATCTTTGGTATACAAATTTATATAGTAGGTTTTTATAATTTAAAACATCCAGAAGTATTTAAAATTAGGTTTCCTTTAAATAAGGAAAACGAATCTAAAAGAAAGAATACGCTTGACGAAAAAGAAATAAATAAGATTAAAAATCTAATTGACACCTTCTTAGAAGAAAAGAAAGGCTATTGCCGACCAGAATTAAGTTTGTCAATTTTAGCTAATGAAATTAATACTACAACTAATAAATTGTCGTGGGTTCTAAATAATATTTATAAAAAAACTTTTTACGAACTGGTTAATGAATATCGAGTTGAGTATTTTTTACAAAGAATAAATGAAAATAAGCATAAAGAATTTACATTAATTTCTATTGCATTTGAAGTTGGATTCAATTCAAAGTCTACCTTTTACAAAGCATTTAAAGAGATAACAAATTTTACTCCTACAGAATATATTAGAAAGGTTGAGAACTTGCAAAGATAATGAGTATTAATAAATACGTAGGTTCAGGTTACAAGTGCAATTCTATATAACAGTGACATTTTATCAATGCTATGTTTAAAGTGTATGACTAAATGTGTTTTACCCTCTGAAAGCGGCTTAGATCTATATATCATCAGCGTTTATATAACAACGGTTTTATGACCTTAATTTCATTAATATTCGTAGGCTATAATTCTGTTTTAAGACACTAATTATTTTGGAATGTTTGTTAAACATTCCAAAATAATTACAAAAAATCAAGATTTCATTCTATAGTTATTAATTAACTATCTCGGATAAAAGCGCTGCAGCAACTTTACCAATTTCACCATCAGAATCTAAAGAAATAGCCTTTTTGAGTACTTCTTTTGCTTTTTGAGTTTCTCCCGTTGCAATGTATGATTCCCCTAGATATTTATAAGCGTTTGCTGAATTTGGAAATAACTCTAAAATCATAGAAAATACTTGAATGGAGGCCTGAATTTGTGGTGTACGACTACTTTGCAATAAAATGTTTCCTAGTGTAATTAGCTCTGTCTCAAAATCACAAAACGCATACAGTGGGTCTTGGATCATTTTAGGAAGTTCTTCTGCCAGTTTTTGTGCTTGTCCAGATAAATACAAGCTTACTATATAATCCATTGGCTTAGGTTTAAAATCCTGAACATTAAAAGTTAATGCTGCTTCTAATACAGGATCTTGATTGTTAGCATACTCATCAAAACTCATAGTAACTGGAATACTAGGGGCTATCCAATCTGCATTTTCTAAAGCTGGCTTATCTTGCCACCATAAATACGATAAAGAGATATTAATAGCACTGTTTGGTAGTGTTACAGGGCGGTTATCCCCCCAAAAATTGATATTTTCTGCTGTGGGCTCCCCCACAAAAATAACATTGGTATAATTGTCTATTTCATTAACGAGGTTTTGACAAGCAGAAAAGGTTCGTTTTCCTATAATAACAAATAGCTTTCCTATTTTATTTATCTTTTCAGCTTTAATGAGACCTTTTATAACATCTTTATTTAAATAGTTATTTCCTCCGCCATTTAAACGCAAATCAATAATTAATTTCTCGGTACCGTTAGTTTCTATTTCATTAAAAACACGGGCATAAAAATCCTTGGTACTTTCTTCGGCTTCATCTGCTATTCTACTATGTCTAACATACATCGCTTTTTCTTTGGCTAAGTATTCTGAAAAGTAAACCTTATCTAGCTGTTGTAAATATAAAGGTGTTGTTGATTGGTCTCTTGCATCTAACCAATTGTCTTTTTGATATACATAACCACGGTGTGTGGGCACAGTTTCTCCTTTAGGCAATGCAGTAAAGGATTGTGTAAATACTTTTCCACCTTTTTCTAACGTAAGTGTTATCTTATTTTGAAGGGTTTTTGTTACTTTTTGAGCATGTAAGACTTCAGGATATCGTATATTATTAATTCCGTAAGCTTTAAAATATTGTGAGTTCTCTACTTCTACTGTCGGTTCAATTGCTTTTAAAACCTCTGAAATTGGCTTCCCTTCTACCGCTACGACTTTTGCTCCAACTGCTTCTGGGTAGTTCTTGTGTGTTCCCTGAATATAAATCCCGTCATTAAATTCATATAAATTGAATGGAAATTGTGAAAATTCAAATGGCTTTTGATGAAAACTAATATAGGTATGCCCGTATTTGAATAAAGACACGAGTCGAGACATCCCAACAATAATTTCGTGTTCTTGTAAATTCGGAATGTCATTATATAGTGTTTCTACTTCGATATCAAAATTTTCTTTTGTTGTTTTTACAAAAAGAAACGAATAGTCTTTATGTATGGTGTTTTGTAAAAAACGAAGGTCTTCTTGCCATTGAGCTGTGGTTAGAGTCTCTTGAGACCATAGTTGAGTAAATAGAAATAGGTTGAGGATAATTAGTATTTTTTTCATGATGTTATTTTTTTAACCTGGATGTATTTCAGGAGTTTTGATTATATATTGATTGATGAATTAAAAGTGTTTATTTACTGTTCGTTCTTTCTAAAATTAAAGTAGCAAATGATTGTACGCCATGTTTTATGGTGGTTTCATCCACAGCAAAATTTGGTGTATGGGGCATAGAACTTATACCTTTTTCAATATTAGATCCTCCTAGGAAAAAGAATACTCCTGGTACTTTTTGTTGATAGTAAATGAAATCTTCGCCAAAATAAGGTGTTTGTCCATACAGTGGTTTAAACATTTCTTTATTATAAAAACTAGAAATTGTTTGTGATGCAATTTTTGTGAGTTTAGGATCATTTATAGGAGTTCCTGAATAGTCTTTTGAATATTCAATGGAAATAAAAGCATCTTTAAATTTAGAATTCAGGATTTGTTTTTTTATTTCAAGGGGTATGCTATTCACTTTTTTAACATCAGTTTCAAGAAAACTGGCGTTGTAAAAAGTAGCTCCATTATCTGTATTAAGCCTTGCTCCCTGTAAAATGAAGTAATCTTTAAAAATTGTTTCTTTTTTTGTCAACCCTATTTTAGAATCTGAAATCTTATTTATGATATCCCAGGGTGAGCCATTCTGTTCTATATTACGAACAAAACCATTTAATATAGTATTCATAAAGTTTTCTAACTCTTTTTCATTGGCACTAGGCTTGAATTTTATCTTAAGTGATTTTTGATAAGCAAATAACTCATTAGCCTTAACATTAATCTCTCCTGATGGACCAGGACCAATGTGTAATCCATAAATTTCATCTGGTTTAATAATCTCGAAAAGACCATCTTTAATCATATCCTTTGCACCTGAAAAAGTTTCTTCGGCAGGCTGGAAAATGAAATAAACGGTACCTTCTAAGTTTTCTTTTTGTTGCGATAAAACAGTAGCGATTCCTAAACCAATTGTGGTATGCACATCATGACCACAAATATGTCTCACTCCTTTATTTTTAGATTCAAAATCTACAACATCTGCTTCGTCTGTTTTTATGGCATCCATATCTGCTCTCCAAGCTATTTTTCTTCCTTTTTTACCGCCTTTTAGGATTCCTACAACTCCATATCCTCCAACATTCGTTTTAACTTCTAATCCCAAATTTCTTAAGTATTCCGAAACAATTTTAGAAGTTCTTTTTTCTTGCTTCGATATTTCAGGGTTCCTATGTAAATCCCTTCTAATTTTAACCAAGCTATTGTAGATGGCATCAGCTTGTTTTTCTATTTGCTGATAGTTGTTGGTATTTGTACCTGATTGGGCAGAAAGTATTCCGGTAGTTACTAAAAGAAGTATGACTATAAGTTGTGTTTTCATGATATAATTTTGTTTGCTATTATATCACAAAGATTGTCTTATTATGTCGTTAGAAATAGTGCTTTTTGTTGAAGTATCGTATTTGATATTTGAAACGTCACAGTAGCATTATTTGTTCATCCAGTCTTTAAAATCACTAGTCTTTTGTCTACTTACAATAAACTCTTGATCTCTTGGATTTGAAACAGATAACTTTACTCTATGATTAAAGTATGGTTCTATTTTCTGAATTGAAATTTTAGAGATAATCTGACCTCTATTAATTCTGTAAAATTTAGTGTCATCTAAGGAATCAAATAATTGATCCATCGTTTCATCTATGATGTAACGTTTGTTATGGGTAATACCAAAAGTAATACTATCCTGCGAATATATATACAAAAGCTCTGATACCCTTATTTGTACAAAGCCACTCCCCTCTTTCACCAATATTCCTGAGCGTTTTTGTGGGGTCTGAATACTACTCAGGAGTTCTTTTAAGATATTGGGTTCTATAGGATTAGATAGACTTTTAGATTTTGAGAATTTGTGTAATGCAGCGTCTAAGTCTTTTTGTTGAATGGGCTTTAGTAAATAGTCAATACTATTTACTTTAAATGCTTGAATAGCGTATTGGTCAAACGCTGTAGTGAAAATAATAGGTGTAGTAACTTCTACTTTTTGAAATATCTCAAAACTCAATCCATCAGCTAGTTGAATATCCATAAATACTAATTCAGGAGTAGTGTTCTTTTGAAACCATACTACAGCATCTTCAACGGTATCAATAATATCTAATAATTGAAAATCAAGAGTGCTTTTCTTTAACAAGTTTTGTAACTGACTTGCAGCCCGGGGTTCATCTTCAACAATTAGTATTTTCATGAGTTGTATTTTGATTTGATGCTTTTAATAATGGAAGAGAAACTGTAAAATGCTCCCCGTTATTATTGATAATAGGTGCTTTACTTGATATAAGTTGATACCGTTTTTCAATATTCTTTAATCCTATTTTTGTGGATGGTGTTTGGGTTGACTTCGCTTGTATTTTATTACTTACTACTAAATAATCATCTTTGGTTTCTATAGTAATAATCAAAGGTTTCGCCCTAGAAACGATATTGTGTTTTATAGCATTTTCTAGTAAAAGCTGCAAACTCATGGGGACAATCATAGCCATTTGTTTGCTTTCCGGAATACGCCAATTCACCTTTAGATTATCTCCAAATCTTTCTGATTGAATATGAATATAAGCTTTTGCAAATTTTAATTCTTTTTGTAATGAAATTAAATTGGTATTTCCTGATTCTAGTATAAATCGGTATACATCAGACAGATTATCAACAAATCCCTTTGCATCTTCTTTAGCCTCTTGATCAATAATATCGCGTAAGGTGTTTAAACTATTAAATAAAAAATGAGGTTGTGCTTGATTTCTTAAGGTATCTAACTGCGCTTGTATCATTATTTGTTTGGTCTGCTCTTCATCTCTAATTGATTTTTTAAGCCTTACATAATAATAAATTGCTTCATATATCGCCATTGTCATAATAATGATTAAAAAAACAGGTAAAAGAACCTTCAATATTACCATATGTGTGGAATTGAATCCCAAAAAGGTAAACAATTTTGCAAGCAAAAAACCCATTGTAAAATCAACAAACAACATCACACAAATAATTGCAAAAAGAAAGAAGATAATACGTTTTAAATCATCTTTAAAATCAGGATATTTTTTCCGTAAATGAATCAAAATAAACCTTATGATACACCAATCACAGGTTGTGGGAATTAATGAAGCAAACCAACCTATGAGTACTAATGTTATTGATTCTCTTTCTGATGGGTTATTGAATAAATAGTTTGTTATAAGACTTATAATAAGAATACCAATTACAGAAAACCATATATCATTAAATCCCAGATATTGTATGCGTTTTTTTTTATTAAATAGTACCATGAATTATAAGCGTATTAGCGGTATACCTTGTTTAACTTGATAGAATACAAATCCAAAAGCAATTACAGTAATAACCTGATTCCTGCTTCTAGTTTTCCATTATTAGAGGCATAATACGAATAACGGAATTATTTGTATCCTGTACAAACCAAAAAAAGGGCTTTTATTTGTAGTTCAAATATCTTAGGATTGACAAAAAAATGAAACCATAATATCTTGAAATGTCGTAATATGTATCTGAATTGTTATACTTTTTAGATATAATACCATTCTATACACATTCCCCTACTCTCCTACTATCGTTACTGGTAAAGAGTATTCCATTACAGTTGCCAAAGAAACTTTTGGAAAGGAAAAAATCAAAGAAGATTAGTACTGGTAAAAGCTATTTCCCAAGCAAAGTTACATAACGCAGAACATTATAGTATATATTAAACCCTAACTTCCATAACATTCTTTGTACTTTCGCCAATATAAATAATCACAATAATTAGTAAAAGAGTACTTACCATTACTATCACAGTTTTTTTTATTCTCTTGTTTGTGAAATAGGTATATAAAAAATAGGTTACATACAGTATTAGAAAGATAAAAGTAATCAACATTCCTATTGAACTTGAATCATAATAACCAATTGAGTTTACTAAAAAATAAAATGTTATTCTATTAATTAATAGAACAAATGATTGAATAATATTTATAGCACTCAACAAGAAGAGCGCAGCTATAATCGATCGGATAAATGATTGCTTCTTATAATCTCTTAATAGATGAAAAATAATAGAATATAGTGGGATAATTAGAATTGTAATTATAAAGTAAAGCCACCTCACTTGTTTCGTGTCCGGACCACGAGTATTAATTTTTATATATTCTTTTTTACCGTCTTCTAGTATTTGAAAAAAATCTCCATTTAATAAATCCTGAGTCAAGTTTAACATCAAAAATAAAAGTCCGAGTGTTGTAATATAAAAAAGAATGGGATTTTGAAACGGTCGTGTTTTCCCAGAAACAAATCGATTAGTTGTGTTTCCTCCTGAATAGAATAAACTTTTTAAATTATATACAAATCCTTTATCAAAAGAAAGTCCTTCTTTTATCATTTTCAATAAATAACTAGCATCAAATTGATCTATCTTTTCTTGCCCGCAATTTGGGCAAAACTTCATGTTTAAATCAAGTTTTTGATTACAATTCTTACAGTTCATTTTTTTAAGTATATGTAAAAGCTATTTCTATACTTTTTGATAGAATTCTCTTTATATATGTTCCTGATTGCGATTGTATGGTGCTTAACATTAATCGTAATGATTTTCTAAAATTTCAATTAAATTTATAGACACTATGCAGATTGTTTTAACACTTCTAGCCTTTGTTTTTTAATATAATTACTTCAGGTTTTTATCTAAAACTAGCTGGTGTTCTTCCATACTTTTTTTTAAAAGCTCTGTAAAATGCATCTCGGGAATTGAAACCTACCATTTCACCTATCGCTGCTATTGTATATTTATAATAATCATCATCTTCTAATAATAACTTGGCTTCTTCTACACGATAATCATTTACAAAATCAAAGAAATTTTTATGCTCTATATGATTGATTACATAAGAAACTTGTTTACTATTAACAGCTACAGTATCACTTAACTTCTTCAACGTAAGTTTTGGATTATGATATAACTTGTCACTTTTAAAAGCATTTTTTATTTTAAACCTTAATGATTTAATTTCTTCGTCGGGCAATTCTATAGTCTTCTTTTCTTTTTTATCAAATTGATCAATTGTTACTCCGATACTTTCATCTGTGTGGTTTAATGCAATAATAACAAATAGAAACACATGTAACGACATCAATACTATAGATACAGGTTTACTATATACACTTTCTAAATTGAAAACAACGGGAAATAATTCGATGCTAGATTCAATTCCCCAAATTAATAAATAGCCAAACAAAAGATTTTTCATCCATGATAATTGTAATTTAGAAATATCAGAAAAATACTGTTTTATATAATTATTGTATTTATAAATCAATACAAGAGAAAGTAATAAATAAATGAATGGTTGTATATGCCAAATGGCAAAATGTTGAAAAGCTTCAACTATGGTTTGATTACTTTTTTGATTACTATCTAAATAAACATAGGCATTTTGGAGCTTTCTTATCTTTTCTTCTTTTTGAAGTAAAAGAAGTTCAATACGGTTTACAAATACAAATAAAGTTGGAATAAAATGTAAAAAATCTACCCATTTTAACCGAATTCCTTTAATACAAATAAAACGGACATATAAAAAGATTAATGGACCAATTGCAAATGTAAAAACCGGTCCTAAACCCAAAAAATAAGGAACACTTATCATATAACGGCTATATGAGAGCACGTCATGAATGAGGACAAAAGCAAATATGAGTAGTAAGAACCCCAATAAGTAGGCTCTGGTTTTATGAGCTCTTTTTTTTACAAACATATATAACCCAAGAAAGATTCCCTGGGTTATAGCAGCAATGCCTATAATTGTGTAAATATTAATAATTAGCTTATTTTCTTCCATTTAATTAGACCAATTTGGCTGTGCATCATCCCAATCATTATTAGTTATTTTTTTTAACATTGTTCCATCACTTTTAATCGTATAAATGTCTAAATCTCCGTCCGCATCAGAGTTAAAAACTAAAGTCTTTCCATCTGGACTCCAATCTACCGCATAAGCAAAGAACGGTGATTCCCAATTACATAAAGGGCTTTTTAAATTAGCTTTGACTGTTAGATTAACAATTTTATTTGTTTTTAAATCTAAAACTAGTACATCTATATTATTGTGTACTTGATTAAAATTTAGATATGCCAATTTACTATTATCAGGTGAAATTGAAGGTGCAAATTCAAAACTAGTGGCAGTATTACTTATATTTTTTCTATTAGATCCGTCTATATTCATAGAGAAAAGGTCGTAACTCCCATTTTCTGAAACAGCATAGCAATAAATCATTTTATCGTCTTTAGAAAAAACAGGTGCATAATGGCTAAATTGTTTATAGTTTTTAGTAATATTTTTTGGGTTTATACCATTTGTATCTGTTATAAATACTTGTCTTTTACCCGATCGCCCTGCATCAAAGCCGATATAAGCAATATAATTACCGTTATTAGACCAAGAAGCATCGTATTCATATCCAACAGAATTTTTAATCAACTTATTTATCGACCTTAAATCAGACGTCGCTTTAGCCAACTTCCAACCACCATATCTATATGTATTAAAGGTAATGTATCTATTATCTTTTGAGAAATGTGGTTGATATTCGCTTCTTGACTCTTTTTTTGTGAGTTGTTTAAATGAAGAACCGTCTGGTTTTACAGAGCACAACTCTTCTTGTCCAGCTATTCTACTCACAAATAGTATACGTTCTGAAGTTTCTAAATAATCTTCACTATCAGAAGAATACAATATTTTATCATTAAATAAATCTAAATTACTTAATAGCCCAAGACTTGTTAAAACTCCAATAAATAGTATAAAATTTTTCATATTCCGCTTCATGTGTTAATTATCAAGAGAAGTTAACTGTGTTGTTTTTTGAGTATCAACATTTATCTTATAAATCTCTGTATTTCCGTTCTTATTAGACTGATACACAATAGTTTTATTATCTATCCACCTTGGTAAGAAATCGTGGTTTTTGTTATTTGTTAATCTTTGAATCTTTTTGGTTTTGAGATGCATCACATAGATTTCATAATTTTCGTCTGTATTTGAAACAAAAGTGATTTTTGATTTATTAGGAGAAACTTCCCCCATGAACTCATGACTTTTTGTATTAGTAATTTGTGAGTTTTTGCCAGTTATGATATTGTGTTGATAAAGTTCATAATCCCCAGTTTTATCAGAATTATAAACCAAAGTCTGATTATCTATCCAAGAGGGATTCTCTTCACTTACTTCTTTTGTGTTTGTAACATTAATGGTTTTATTAGTAGATAAATCTAATACCATTAGGTCTCTTTTACTATTCAATTCTACTTCATAACAAAGTAATTTTCCGTTAGTAGATAAAGTCGGGTTACTCTCATTATTTTTACTATTTACAATCGCTTTTTCTTTTTTTGTTTTTGCATTCCATCTATAAATATCAGATCCATCTGGAGTCTTTACTTCGTAAAAAATTTGCTTTAATGAATTAGCTACCGGAATATTTAGATTCTTGTTTGATGAAAATACCAGTTTAGATTTCTTTTCCCTTAAATGATAAGTATATACTTGAGGTTTTCCTTCCCTTTTAGAAACAAAAAGAACATGATTTCCTACAACACTTGGAGATTCATTTATTATAGAATTTCTGGTGATATTTTTATAATTCCTTCCATTCTTATCTATTACAATCACTTCGCCCATACCAAATGTTTCGGAAGAAAAGGCTATTTTTTTACCATTTGGAGACCAATCGGGTATATAACTATTCGTCAATTTTGAAGTTAAATGCTTTCTAAAGTTTCCCTCTAAATTTGTTTTATAAATACTGTTACTCCCTAAATCATTAGCTACAAAAACAATTTCTTTAGTATTAGATACATCCGGTGCCCATTCATTGATATTCGACGTATTAGTAATTTGCTTTATTTTCAAATCATCCAATGTCATAGTGTATATATCCTTATTGTTTTCTCCATTAAAATTTGCTCCGAAAATGATTTGTTTACCATTGTCAAAAAAATTGGCTTGCGATGCTCTATTCCCTTCTTTTACTAAAGTTTTGAGTTCAGTTCCATCAATATTAATAATGTATAAACTCGATTTTCTTTTTAATGACATATCAAAAACGATTTGCTTTCCGTTTGGAGACCAAACAGGATGAAATAACAACCCTTCTAAACCTGTCTTTATCTCTTTTATGATATTACCTTTTAAATCACTGATTACCAATATTCCTTTATCTCTTGTACAATACACTATAGATTTCCCATCTGGTGAAAACCTAGGATGAGAACCAAAAATATTTCCAACTTTTCTTTCTTGATTTGTTTTGATATTGCGAATGTATATACCTTGTCTATTGATCCCATAAGCATAATAAATTAGAGAAGTCCCATCTGGAGACCATTTTGGATGGTATTCTCTATTGGTTGTTCTAAATTGTGACCAAGCATTCATACATAAAATGGCAAAGACAATTAATGATGTTATTCTTTTAACGTTCATGAATTTCATTTTTTAAGTTTTTAACAAAGAAAAAGCTTACGACTTCAGAATGTCGTTTTTTGTAGTGTATTGATGTCTTATGTCGAGAATTAGGACATTTTTTTAACAAAATTTAAGGAGTTATCTCCTTTGACATACTATTTAAGAAAAGAAAATTAAGTATAGAGTTTCATTTCGCACATGTTCATTGTAACAAATTGGCCAATACCACGTATTTGATATAATATCAGATGTAACAGTATATCTCGTGTTTTAATCAAAGTTTTCTAAGGCCATTTCAACTATAATTTTGTCCTTTTCAGATTATTTATCATAATGCGCTTTGAATAAGTTAATATGTTTACTAAAAATAAAATAATTTGAAAAAAATTAAGTGCCTCTTAACGATACTAATTCTCACTATGTGTTCTAATGCATACGCTCAAGGTGAATTCGAAAAGAAATATTCTGCAGACAGTTTAAAAACATGGACTCGAAAAACAATGAAAGAAGTTTATAAAAGTCATCCAGGAATGTATCGATATACATCTAAAAAGACTTTTGATAAATTAATTGATTCAATAACAGTAACAATAAGTGACTCTCTATCTACAATAGAATATTACAGAAAATTAAAACCTTTATTCGCTAAAATAGGTTGTTTACATACCTCTTTAAATTTATCTAAACCCTACCAAGAGTATTATGAGACTCGATATAATTTTATCCCTATAGAAATCTTTATAGATAGTAATGATAAAATATTTATTACTAAAAATTATAGTACTGATACTACAATCCCAATTAAAAGTGAAATAATATCAATTAATAAAAAGCCTATTAAAGAGGTTATTGAGCAATTGTATAAAGCAATACCATCAGATGGTTATAATAAAACTTTAAAGACACTTGTATTAAACTATCATTTTCCGTTCTGGTACGAAAGTATTCTTGGTAGTACTAATGATTTTGAGATTAAAATAAACGACAATGGTCAAAAAAAATCTTACCATCTAAAGGGTGTCACTCGGAAAGAATTAAAATTACATGATTTTAATATTGATCAAAAAAGTCCATTAGCATTTGAAATCAAGGAAGATATTGGATACTTAAAAATTCAAACATTTTCAAGTAGTTCTTTTAAAAAAAATAATCAAAAATTTAAGGAAATTATTAAAGATGTATTTGTTAAACTTAAAAAACAGAACATACAAAATCTAATAATTGATGTAAGAGGCAATACTGGAGGAAGTGATAAAAACGCAGTAAAATTAGCATCTTATTTTTTTAATGATCCATTTCAATATTGGAATAATCCTGTAGAGATATCTGAAGGATTTTATAACGAATATAAGTTTTGGTATGGGATTTTTTTTAGAAGACCAAAAAAAGTAGATAACACCTATCAATGGAAAGGAATGCATTGGTGGCTTAGTACCGCTTTTAACTATTACAAAATTCAAAAGCCTTCAAAACAAAATTTTAATGGAAATACCTATCTAATAATAGATGGTGGTTGTATGTCTTCTTGCGCTGATGTTTCAGCAATTTTATCACATAACAAAAAGGTTATAGTTTTTGGAGAAGAAACAGGAGGAGGTTATCAAGGAAATACCAGTGGTATGATGCCTGTTATGCCTGTTTCTCCAAATCTTACAATGACAATTCCTCTACAGAAATATACAAATGCAGTTGATGCTACGAAGAATTTTGGTAGAGGTACTATACCAGATTACCCTATACATAATACCCTGGAAAGCTGGGTAAACAAAATGGATATACAATTAGATTATGTAATACAGTTTATTAAACACAAATTATAAATGCAGAAAGCTAGAAAAGACATAACTATTTCTTTATTATAGTCCTTAAAAAAGAAAAATTATCAAAATTTAAATCACTTCGTTATAAAACTACGTATATGGCAAAGAATACCTTAATTTTATTTTTATTATTCTCCTCTATTGTTTCAAGTCAAAGCCATAGAATAAAAGCTATCGACAGTCTTTTTGTTAAATGGAATCAACCGAATTCGCCTGGTTTTTCTGTTGGAATTATTGAAGATTCTAAATACGTTTATGCTAAAGGTTTTGGTTTGGCAAATTTAGAGTATAACATTCCAAACTCCCCTTCTTCTGTTTTTAGAATTGCTTCGACCTCGAAGCAATTTACTGCTGCTTGTATTATTCTATTAATTGAACAAGGTAAACTAAATCTTAACAATACATTAAACGAGTATTTCCCGAATTTTCCAGAGTATTCTAAAAACATAGCTATTCGCCATTTATTGAACCACACTAGCGGTATTCGTGACTATTTAACATTAGCCTTTTTAAAAAATTATGAAAGTAATGATTATTATGATGATAATGATATTATGCAATGGCTTGTAAACCAGAATGAGCTTAACTTCAAACTTGGTAGTGAATATTTATACAGCAATTCTGGCTATTGGTTACTCGGACAGATTGTAAATAAAGTCACTGGAATCAATATGGCAGATTTTGCTGAAAAAGAAATTTTTGAACCATTAGGTATGGTAAACACGCACTTTCATAATGACCATAACCATATTGTAAAAAACAGAGCTGTAGGTTATATCCCAAAAGATGACAATGATTATTCTATTAGTACAACCACTTTAGACATGATTGGTGATGGTGGCGTTTTTACAACAATTAACGACATGAAAAAATGGGATGATGAGTTTTATAAAAGAACGTTTTTTAGTGACACATTTTGGAATCTTATGACCAATCAAGGAATTCTAAATAATGAAAACCAAATTGAATATGCATCTGGTTTATTTATTGGACAGTATAAAGGCTTAAAAACCATCTCTCATGGCGGCGCATTTGTAGGATATAGGGCTGAATATATCAAATTCCCTGAACAAAAAACCTCTATTATTCTATTAGCCAATCGTGGTGATATCTACCCAACAGGTATATGCTATCAAATTGCTGACATTCTTTTTAAAGATGATTTTGTAGAAAGTGAAAAAGATATCAATATAACTCAAAAAAAAGAAGAATTTATTACGATACCCATTAGCAAATTAGAACAATTTTCTGGACATTATTGGAATAATGCTGGCTCTTATTCGAGAAAAATCTACGTGAAAAATGACACATTACGCTATTCTAGGTCAAAAACCAATGAAAGTAGTTTACTGCCTGTTAACAAAAACACATTTAAAATGTTGAATATCAACGCCAATATTCTGATAAAATTTGAAAGAGATAGTAAAGATAATTTTAACATGGTGTTTAGTGTCAATGAAGGCAATCCATTTATATCTAAAAAATATACACCAAAAGACTATAAAGATAAAGAGTTACAAAAATTTGTAGGTGATTATTATAGTAAAGAGTTGGACATGTACTATAAATTGAAAGTTGAAAAAGGAACCTTGCAGTTATACATAAACGATAAAAAATTTCTTATGAAATCTATCATGGAAAATTTCTTTACTAATAATAGATTTGGAAATATTCAATTCATTTTAAACTCTGACACCAATACTATTAGAGGATTTAACCTTGCTAGAGGAAGAGTAAAAAACCTAATCTTTAATAAAGTTGAATAATTATTCTCGCATGATGAAAGTTTGCCAATATAGATTAGGTTTGTATTTATTATTTTTTGTAACCTATTCCTATTCTCAAAATACTACAAGCCTAAATGGCGAATGGATATTGGAGACAAAAGCAAGTGTGCTTTACTCCAAAATAAATAACAAACCTATATCACATACAAATTCAGGCTATTTAAGAGTCACATTTGCCAGACCTAATTTAGTAGATATTACTAATAATTATGCGGCTAATTTACATTTTCAAAAGTTTTCACGTACAGACAATATAATTACGCTTCAGTTTGGGAGGCAATTTTTAATCGAAAAATTAACTGCAAAAGAGCTTGTTTTGGTTGAACTTGAAAATAACCAAATAAATATAAAATCTGTTAGATATTGGTTCATTAAGGAGCAATTGTATTTAGATAAACTTCCTTTAAAAGCAAATGACAGCCTATTTATAAACGGTAATTTTGTGTATCGTGCTTCTAAAAAGTTGTATCCAAAATTTACTAATAAAAAATATCCAGATTTTCATATTTATATGGATACACATATTAAGAGTTGTTATGAGAATGGAGAGAATTTTTACCTCGTCACTTTTGTATTAAAGCCTAACGGGAAAATTAGTGATATTGAAATATTTCATCGAGTTAATAAAGAACAAGATAAAAAGATAAGAAGAGCCATTAAAAACTCTGAAGGAATGTGGAAGCTTCCTAAACTAAATAATAAAAAAGTACCCATTTTATATTTTATTGAAGATAGAGTAAATAAAAAGAAAACTCAAAAAAAACTATTAAATTTTGCACCTCACACTTTTAAGAAATACTCTGATACGTACTATAAAAATTTCCATAAAGCTGTATTAAACATAAAGCAAAAAAATTATGAAGAAGCTTTAAAATACATAGCAATCTGCGAAAATGTCAATCCTAATGAGCCTAACCTTATTTTTTATAACATAAGATGTTATGAAAAAATAGGAAATATGAAGAAATCTAATGAAAATAAAGAGATACTAAAGAACACTAAACTTAAGTACTTATTAAAATAAAATCAATCATCATTTATTACTAAAATGAAAAAATTAGCCGTAATTCTTATTATGTTAATCACCTATCAATCATACACTCAAACAAAAACCATTTTTGAATATGTATGCGATGGGAATATTAAAAAAGTTGATTCTCTATTAAAAACAATTGACATTAATACAAAGAGTAAAAATCAATCTAATTTATTGCATTTTGCTACGTATTGTAACCAAAAAGAAATATTTGATTTTCTAATCAATCAAGAGATTAGTATTAATGAAAAAAATAAGTTTGGTGATACACCACTGATGTATGCTGTATTGAGAAGGAATGTAAAAATGACGAAAACACTCATTGCCAAAGGTGCTAATGTAAACACTGTAAACAAAGACAACCTAACACCATTATACAATGCGGTACAATCTGATAATAAAGAATTAGTAAATATCCTTATAAAAGCAAAAGCAGATATCAATTTAGAAGCTACTTTGCTGCACAAGGCAGTACTTAACAATAGTTTAAACGTTTTAAAAATGATAATCAATAGTGATACAGATATTGATATTATAAATGAGTATGGAAATACACCTTTAGCACTTGCGATACGTGAAGGAAATCCAGAAGTAGCAGAGTTTTTAATAACGAAAGGTGCTGATCGAAAAAAAGTACCTAAATATAATCTTAAAGGAGAATATTTAGGGCAAACAAAACCTGACAGCATTCCCATATTATTTGCTAAAAGCTTTATTTCTACAGAAAATTTTGTACATAGTCCTACATTTTCTTCAGATGGAAAAGAACTATACTACACTGTAGAATCATGGAGGTATCATGGAGGTACCATATTTGTCACAAAACAAGAAAATGGAATTTGGACACAACCAAAACCTGTAGAAATTGATGGAGACTATAGAGAAATAGACCCCTTTCTGTCTCCAGACAACAACACTTTATACTATTGCACAGACAGACCTATAATTGCAAGTGATTCTACACGAACGAATTGTGATATGTGGATGGTGAAAAGACGTTCAAAAACATGGAGTAAACCAATACATCTTGGTATATCTGTAAATAATGCTGAACATCATGATTGGTTTCCAACGCTTTCTAATGATGGTACACTGTTTTATTCAACTGGACCAAATCGTTTGAGTAATATTGTTTTTTCAGAATATAAAAATGGAGTCTATCAAAAACCTGTAGACTTGGGTATTAAAGTTAATTCGGAAAGTAGAGATTATGACCCTACTATAGCTCCAGATAAAGACTTTATTATTTTTTCTTCTAATAGATCAGGAGGATTTGGCTCTGTAGATTTGTATATTAGTTTTAAAAATAAAGCAGGCAACTGGACAAAAGCCAAAAACATGGGTGAATTAATTAACACGAAGAGCATTGAATTCGCCCCTCGACTATCGCCAGATGGGAAGTATTTATTTTTTAATCGTGGAGCTAGCATTTATTGGGTATCGACAAAAGAAATTCAGAAATTAAAGTAATACACCAAATAATTCTAAATTACCATGCCAAACTCTTAATTCGTGAAAAAAAAGACTAACCATATATGGCTTATTGTAATATCAGCAGTTGTTATTACCCTATTAGCTAATGTAGGGTTGTTTAATCACTTTCATAAGCTTCATAATTTAAAAGATCCTACACCAATGGATCAAGAGCAATATTATTTTACTATTCGAATTGGTTTTCTAGGCGTGGCTACTGAATTATTAATGCTTGTAATTTTTACATTTTTTAATTATTCATGGAAAGATAAACTAGTAAAGAAAAATAATACGTGGTTAATTATTATAAGTAATCTACTCATATTAATAGCTTTTGTTGGTATGAAACTATTTATATTTAAATATATAACCAAAACACACCCAAATTTAGTATTCTCTTTAAATTACTTTAAAGACTATCTAATTAATCATTCGTTGGTATTAACCATTGCCATAGCAGCTCCTTATATGTTATTGCGTATGGAAAAGGCAAGGGAAATGGAAATGAATTTAGTTAAGATAAAAGAAGAGAAATCTATCGCCGAACTATCTGCACTAAAGGAACAAATTAGTCCACACTTTTTCTTTAATACTTTGAGTACTTTGAGTACTATTGTTAGAAATGATACCAAGAAAGCAAGTCTTGAATTTATAGATGATATCTCAAACACTTATCGCTATTCGTTGTCATCTACTAAAACAGATTTAGTAACCTTAAAAGAAGAGCTCAACTTCATAACATCGTACTCAGATTTGTTACAAAAACGTTTCGGTCAAAAATTAAAAATTGCTTTAAACATATCCGAAAAAATATATGACAGTCATATACCACCTATGTCAATCCAATTATTAATAGAAAATGCTATACAACATAATATAATTACTACCGAAAATCCTTTATACATAAAAGCATATAGTAATAATAGTTTCATATGTATTGAAAATAATTTACAGGAAAAACAAGAAATTGAAAGTTTTGGTATTGGTCTTATGAATTTGAACAATCGCTATAAACTAATAGCCAATAAAGAAATTTTTATTGAAAAAAAATCAAATCATTTTTTAGTAAAACTACCAATATTAATATGAATGTAGTAATTATTGAAGATGAAACCAGTGTTGCGCAAAACTTGAGTGATTTGTTACTTGAGATTAATCCTAAAATTAAGGTTCTGGTTGTGTTAGAAACAGTAAGAGGAAGCATACAATGGTTTCAACAAAATAAACCACCAGATATAGCATTTTTTGATATTAAAATAGCAGATGGTAGTTCTTTTGAAATACTTGAAAAAATGACACTTAGCTTTCCTATAATATTCACCACTGCTTTTGATGAATATGCTCTTAAAGCTTTTAAATATAATAGTATTGATTATTTGTTAAAACCCATTAATAAATCAGATTTAAAGAAAGCGATTCTAAAATACAAAAACCTTTATACTCATGATAAGACCATTTTAAAAGATAATGCAAGGCTAATAGAAATAATAAAGGAGATTAAAGAATCTACTAAAAACAACATTTATAAAAATTCTTTTTTGGTAAGTTACAGAAATCAATTAATCCCATTAAGCACCAATGATATCTCATATTTTTATTTAGAAAATCAAATTATTTATATCAGAACAAATGAGAATAAAACCTACAAAACTCATAGTACTTTAGAAACATTAGAAAAGCAATTAAATCCTTTTTTGTTTTTTAGAGTAAACAGACAATGCATTGTTTCAAAACGAGCTATTAAGTCTGTTAATGTCTATGAAAAGAGAAAGCTAAAACTTTTTTTATATCCAGAACACTCTTTTGAAATAGTCATTAGTAAACTTAAAGCAACTAACTTTAAAAAATGGATGAAAAATTTACAGTAGATATTAGAGTACAACTATGTTTATATAAATAAAACGGTGAATAGAACTTTTTACTGCGCTAATTTCACATAATATCGAAACTATCTAGAACTTTTTTTCTTAGTCGTACACTTATAGGTATTTCAAATTCTCTAATGATTATTTGATTCTCTATAATTTTATCTACTTTATATTTAGACACTACGTATGATTTATGTGTTTGTATAAAATTATCTTTTGGCAATTGTTCTTTAAAACTCTTTAAAGGCATATTTGTAATTATAGTCTCTTCTAGCGTTATTACTTTAATGTAATTTTGCATTGCTTCTACGAATAGAATATCATTTATATGTATCTTTTTAAGCTGTTTTTCACTTTTTAAAAACAAAACTTCATTTTCTGTACTATTGGGGTAATATTTATAGACTTTATTAAGTGCCTGTAAAAAACGTTCGAACGAAATGGGCTTTACTAAATAATCTAAAACGTTATATGCGAAACTTTCCAGTGCATAATCTTCGTATGCAGTTGTCATAATAATTGAAGGAGAATTTTTTAAATCTTTTAACCAATCAATACCTGAAACTATAGGCATATTGATATCTAAAAAAATTAAATCAATTTGATTTTTTTCTAAATAATGATTTGCTTGCAATACATTCTTACATAACGCAACTACATTTAAAGACGAAATCTCATTACAATAATCTTCGATGCCTCTTCTAGCAATGGGTTCATCATCAATAATTAAACAGTTAAATTGTTTCATTTTTAAACGTTATAAATTAATAGAAAGGTCAACAATATGTTTGGCCTTGTCCTTTTTTATCTTGAGTTGATGTTGGTCAGGATATAATAATGATAACCGTTTTTGCACATTGGTTAATCCTATTCCTCCTACTCTAGTATTATGTACTGAAGATTCATCATAATTATTTACAACGCTTAAGGAAAGTTTTCTTTCAATTTCTTCAATTTTTATTGTAATAGTATTCAAAGTACTATCTATATGATTACTACCATGTTTAAAGGCATTTTCAATAAAAGGGATTAATAATAAAGGTGCAATCTTTAATTGAGAGTTTTCTGATTTGATTTCATAATCTAAGCGAATATCTGGGCCTCTACGTGTCTCTTCGATTTTAATATATTTTAATACATAATCTAATTCTTTTTCTAATAAAATGTGGGAGCTAGTTTCATATAACTGATAGCGCAACAATCCTGAAAACTGTAGCAAAGTCTCTTTTGCTAAAACATCATCTTTACCAATTAAATGATAAACACTATTAATACCATTAAATAAAAAATGAGGATTTAACTGTGCTTTTAGATATTTCAGTTCTGTTTTATAGGTTTCTTCTATCAATTTTTGCTTTGTTTTTTCCGATTTTCGGTATTCAAATTTTACGATGTAGTAAAAACCAGCGGCAGTATATAAAATATGTACAATAAAATTAGTTGAAAAACTTCCTAACAACGGCTCGTTATCCACATTATAGGCGTGATATAGTATAAAGTCACAATATGTTTCGATTACCGTTATTATTATAATTACAAGAACAGTTACTAGATAAAAGTTTACTTTTTTGTTACGCTTATATATTCTTGTGAACAAAAAAGCTTGCGAATAAAACAAAACTGCATTAAAGAAAAGCCCATAGGCATATGCGTACGCTAAACTACCAGAGATATAGGTAAAACCATTCCAATTAAATTCTGATCCAAGAGCAACAAACCAATAATTTAGTAACCAGAATATTAGATGTCCCGTATATAGCGCTATTCTAGATGTATTCATTGCACATTTTTTAACAAAGAAAGACAAAATTAATTTGTTTAGTTACGTACTTCAACGTTAATCAATAAATATAGAACGTTAATCAAATATTTATTTTCCGATACTATATTTTCTGTTGTTTTGTTTCAAATATTGAATATGAGAAAATATATTTTCGCCATCCTGTGCATATCTGGTATTACACTTAAGGCACAAGAAAAAATATCTAATAAAAAAAAGAATAAGCTTGAATTTTCTACAGCTTATAATTTTGGAGTATTAAAAAATTTAGAGCTCGCTCCTGTAGCACGTTACGATTATAACGGTATAGTTTACAAATTGAGCTACGAGCGTAGAAATAAAAACCAAAATATATTTGAGATAGGTTTAGGTTTCTTAGGAAAAACAGCATTAAAAACAGACAGATTATCAAATTTTAATACAGAACTTTTAAAAGGAAGGGTAAATTTCTCGTATTTAAAACAACTGTATACAAAGAATTCTTTGTCAATACATTTAGGTTTACAATCGCAATCAAATATTTCCCGTTTTTTTAACCATGGTGACTATGTAGATATACATCAAGAATTTGGCATTACTAGTCGTTTTGGATATCGACTAAATGAAAAACAATATCTATCATCACAAATTTCTATTCCGTTTGTTTTGGGTAGAGTTACAAGTATTAATGCAGGCTTGTATTTCTTCAATCGCTATCAAAGCATTTTATGGAATTTAAAGTATGGGTATACCCTTTCAGATAACTTAGATATAAAAGCAACCTATGATTTTAGTTATAGTAGACTTCAAATACCTATTGCTTATAGAGAATTACAACATCAATTAAACCTTGGTATTATTTATAAATTTTAAAACTTATGAAACCTATAATTTATACTTTCTCATTCTTAATTGTTTTATTAATGAGTTCTTGCGCTGATACTCTAATAGGAGATGAAGGACAAATCGAAGAAGATATTTTTTTAAATTACCAGACGAAAACAGAATTAGAACTGCCATTTGAAAACGAATGGTATGTAGTTTGGGGAGGAAAATCAATAGTACAGAATCAACATTTTAAAAATCGTCATGAGAGATATGCTATAGACATTCTTCAAATAGTTAATGGAGCTTCTTTTACTGGGGATGGTACTCAAAACGAAGATTATTATTGTTTTGGCAAACGCTTAAATGCGCCTGGTGATGGAAAAGTAATAGCAATAGAAAATAATATTGAAGATAATATTCCTGGAGTTCTTAATAAAGCCGGAGGTAATTATATCATAATTGATCACTTAAACGGTGAAATTTCTGTAATGGCACACTTAAAAAAAGAGTCAATTATAGTTGCTGTTGGTGATGCTGTGGTTAAAGGTCAAGAAGTCGGAAAAGCTGGAAATAGTGGAAATTCTACTGAACCACATTTACATTATCATTTAACAACATCAGATAGTTCAAATGGTATTGGGCTTCCTCCTCAATTTATAAATTACTATGAAGATGATATATTTGTAGAACAAGGTGAACCAGTAAGAGGACAGAAGGTTAGAAAAAATTAAAGTATAGTTAGAAATCCCATTCTATACACTTTTTGCCTCCACTCCTCTGCCCTAGTTGTAAAAAGAGTATTCCATTACAGTTATCAACACTTTTATTTGAATAAAGTCTTTATGCCATTTTTTAGTTCGAAAATAAATTTCACTTCTTTAAGATCTAGTGGTTTATCAAAAATGGTAAGCTCATCCATAAAGCCAATATAGCCTAGACCTAACATGATCTTTCCTTTTTCTGCTTCCCATGTGAATGGATCATTAACATCTTTTATAGCACCTTTGAATGTACCATTTAAGTATAATTTGAATATAGATTTTGTTGTATTCACTTTTGAGAAAGTAATAGTAATGTGTGTCCATTTTCCTTTGCCAAAAGGAGGTTGTTTTACGGTAACAGTGCGTTGTTCCCACTTAGCATCATCATTTTTGTTTTCTGGGTTCCAAACGTCTAAATCTCCCAAAGCTCCAAATCTAAACTTTCTTGGATCATGATCCGTAAAATCTACCCATAATGCAGCATCATTGTATCTAACATCTGTAATACATATTGGGTCACAATAACCCGGTGCCAAATCATTGTCGGGGTCTAATTGTAACCAAAATGATATGGTACCACTCCATGATTTATTACTGTACCCCACATTTTTATATGCCTTATAAAAAACAGCGGAAGTTTTTGCCTTTTTAAAGTGAAGTGCATCACCTATAAGGCCTTTATTTTTAGCTAAAATAACATTAGGATCGTTTAAACCCAATTTAGCATTATCTGCTTTTTTATAATTTTCGGCTGTATACATCATTGCATCGCCAACAGATACATCTGCAGATAATTTTCCGTCAAAAGAACTGTAAAAAAGTATATGGTCTTTTAATTGTTTATTTTGTGAAAAAGAAATAGTAGTAATTAGTAAAAATAATACTCTAGATATAGATAAAAGCATTGTTGTTTTCATGATTTCTTGATTAAAGATTAATATACATAACATCTGCCATGTTGTTTTTGGATGTATTAAAATTATTCAGATCACCTTAGCAAATATCAAATCCACATTAATTATGTATACTCCATTCAATAGCTTTATGAGCATGAATTTTTCCTGTATCGAATATTGGAATAGCTATATCTAATTCTGAAATTAGAATAGGTAATTCTGTACAACCTAAAATAACACCTTGGGCACCTTGTTTTTGTAGTTCTTTTATAATCCCAATAATTTTTTGTTTTGAAGCCTTTGTAAATTGCCCATTAACTAATTCGTTATAAATTATATCATGGACAATTTGTCTATCGCTTGTATCAGGAATTAAAATTTCAAGTCCAAAATCATTAATCAATGTTTTGGTATAAAAATCTTTTTCCATAGTGAATTTTGTACCCAATAACGCTACTTTTTTTATACCTAACTTTTTGATAGATTCACCAGTGGTTCTGGCAATATGTATAAACGGAATACTTACATTTTCAGAAATATAATGACTTACTATATGTATAGTGTTTGTGCCAAGTAAAATAATATCTGCCCCTGCCCTTTCTAACTGCTGTGCTGCTTGTTTCATAAGTTCTCCTATAGCATCCCAATCGCCCTTAAAAGTCAATCGTTCTATATCTGCAAAATCTACCGAAACCATAATGCATTTTGCAGAATGAGAACCCCCTAATATATCTTTTACTTTGGTATTTAAAAACTCATAATACAGTTTTGATGATTCCCAACTCATTCCTCCTATTAACCCTATTGTTTTCATATTCTTAGTATTAGCTTCAACAAAGCTATGATGAATAGTTAGAGGTAAACAGTTTTGAAATTGAGATAAATAAAATTATAACTGAAATAATTTCAACTACAACCTATACATAAGTAACTTATCTTTACAATTTATGGAACTCAAATATTTCAGATTAATAAAAACAATCGCTGAAGAAGGCAGTATTGCTAATTCTACCGAACGACTTTTTTTAACGCAGTCTGCTTTAAGTCATCAATTACGTGAGTTAGAAGAACGATTGGGTTTTAAAGTCTTTCAGAGAACAAGAAATAAATGGGAGTTAACTCAAGAAGGTTCAGAACTATATAAATTGGCTAATAAACTTTTTGATGCGATAGATGAAAGCCTTAGTACTATTCAGCATATAAAAGAAGGCTCAAAAGGTACCATTAAGTTAAGTGCAGAATGCCAATCGTTTTTTCATACTATTCCTGCGTTTATACAAAAAATGGGAATTCTATATCCAGAAATTGATATAGATATAACTCTAGGTGCAACACATCAAACCATATCACAACTATTATCTAATGATATAGATATTGCCATTGTAACATCTAAACCTGCTTCTGAAGAATTGGAAAGTATAAAAGTGTTTGAAGATGAGATTTTTGCTGTTATACATGAAGAAAATCATCTTAATGGTTTAGATTATTTGGAAGCAAGTGATTTTTCAGACATACACTTGTTAATCAACTCTTTCCCGCTAGAAGGTGTAGCTGTCTATGAGCAATTTCTAAAACCAAATGGAATACATCCTATTAAGGTTTCTGCAATTCCGTTTACAGAAATTACATTATCAATGATACATGCTAATATGGGAATCATGTGCGCTCCAAAATGGCAATTGACTCCTTTTAAATTGTCGAAAGAGTTGATGTTTAAACGCATTGGAAAAAATGGTTTAAAACGAAAACATTACTTAGTTGTAAAAATGAAACATCGAAATAAAAAGTATATACACGATTTTATCTCTAGTTTTGAGGAAGATTTTTTAGACGTATAATCTATTTCACATATATTTTCCCTAAACCAATCAAGATAAAACTCCCTAGTTTCCACCCAACCCACAATTCATCCTTAAAAAAACACAATTCGGTAACATCATTTTTATAGATAGCAATGTGCTTGCGATATTTGAACAATCAATAAGCAAAACCATCTATGATTCAAGTACAAAACCTTTCCAAATCATTTCAAAACATACAGGCGGTAAACGATATTAGTTTTACTATTAAAAAAGGAGAAATCTTCGGGTTTTTAGGTCCCAATGGAGCTGGAAAATCTACCACACTCAATATGATGAGTACTATTTTAAAAAGCGATGCAGGAACTATTCATATTGATGGTAAAAATAGTACTAAAAACACTTCAGTATGTAAGCATCTTATCGGTGTTGTACCGCAGGAAATATCCTTATACGAAGACCTTTCTGCCTATAAAAACTTATTGTTCTGGGGAAATCTATATGGAATTCCGTCCAAAATATTGAAAGAAAGAATCCATGCCACCCTGAAGTTGATTGGATTATTAGACAGAAAGAAAGATTTGATCAAAACCTATTCGGGGGGAATGAAACGCAGAATCAATATTGCTGCGGCATTGTTACATCATCCAAAAGTATTATTTATGGACGAGCCAACTGTGGGAATAGATCCGCAAAGTAGAAACCACATTTTTGAAGTCATCGAAACCTTAAACAAACAAGGAATGACCATTGTCTATACCACACATTATATGGAAGAAGTAGAGCGTTTGTGTGATCGTATTGCAATTATAGATTCAGGAAAAATCATCGCACAAGGAACACAATCTGAGTTGAAAGAATTGGTACATACAAAAGAAAGTATTCAGTTCGAATTTGATTTCCTTTCCGAAAGCAATGTAAATCAACTCAAAAAATTACTTTCCCATACATTGACACAAAATAAAAACAAGTTGTTGGTAGAGTGTACCGTGAAAGAACTTTCTAAAGTAATTACAGCGTGTAATGAATTGCAATTACCTATCAAAGACATACAATTGAACAAAGTAAACTTGGAAGCGATCTTTTTAAGCCTCACAGGAAAACAACTAAGAGATTAATTTCATATCCATCAATTACAAAATCAACCATCATGTTTATTACTATATTAAAAAAAGACTTAAGATTATATTTCACAGACAAAAAAGGAGTCCTGATTACTTTTCTATTACCTATTATTATGATTACACTATTTGCCTTTGCATTTGGAGGTGTTGCAAAAAAGAAAAGTGCTCCAAAACCTTTAGGGGTTTTGGTCGTGGATAAAGATGCTACAACAACTTCTCAAGAACTAATTACAAAATTGAATAGCATGCAAACCATTCGTTTGATCGCTTCTGAAGAAGAGAAAGCCTTAGACCTTGTTAGAAAAGGGAAAAATGTAGCCGTCCTAATTTTTGAAAAAGGATTTTCGGATGCTGTTAAAACCGATACAGACTTGCCTATCGAACTAAAATACGATGCTGCAAGAGATTTACAGATGCGAATTGTACATACCGTTTTAAAAGAAGGATTCAAATATCATTTAGGAAAAGTAGATGTGATTAATACTATAAAACTAAAAACAACTTCGCTAATCAAAGAGAGTTCTACCAAAGCACACCCTGGTTTGGTACAAGCTGTAGGAGGAACAGCAATTATGATGTTGTTATTTAGTATAGCCGCTATTGGCGGTGGATTGTTAGATGAAAAAGAGGCCGGTACTTTAAAACGTTTGCTAATTGCTCCTGTAAAACCATTAGATATTTTATTAGCAAAAATGGGAACAGCAATGGTGGTTTCTATTTTACAATTAACCACCATGTTTGTCTTTGCCTGGTTGGCATTTGGGTTACCTATTTTTATGGATCTATTCTCATTAATCGTATTGATTTTATGTATCTCGTTTGCAGTTTCTAGTTTTGGAGTTTTCTTAGTATCTACGGTAAAAACACGTCAACAATTACAAGGAATGAGCACCATTATTATCATTCTGATGTCAGCAATTGGAGGAAGTATGATTCCGATTAGTATGATGCCAGCCTTCATGCAAAACATTGCAGTAATTAGTGTAAATTATTGGGGAATTGAAGGTTTCTTTGATATTTTCTGGAGACAATTACCTTTGATAGCCATTCTTCCTAAAATGGGAATTCTATTAGCCATTGGCTTGGGAATGACTTTGATTTCTACAGTACTATTTAAGAAGAATATTATTGCCATAGAGTAAGCTTTGCTCCAATTCTTCAGCAATAAAATTTTTGATAGCTGTAACCCCAATTTGTTTTATGGTTTAGGTCTTAGTGTCTCAATAATCTGTGCATCTACCCAGAATATGTCTACGTTTTCATATTTGTCGGAGCCCATATTCCTATTAAAGAAAAGATATTTACCGTCTGGTGTAACACTTGCAGCTGCTTCCCAGGCACTGGTGTTTATCTTATCCCCGAGGTTGATAGCCTCACTCCAGGAACCATCTTGTTGTTTAAAACTAATGTAGATATCCGAATCTCCATATCCGTTTTCTCTTTCACCATCCCAGATTAAATAGGATTCATCTGGTGCAATAAATGGGTGTGCGTTCATCTTTCCGGTGTTAATCTTTTTACCAAATGCTTTAGGTTCTTCATGCCTCCCATTTATTAATCGAGAATACCGAATCACACCGTCTCCATCTGGCATGCCCACTTCATCAAAAACATAGGTTCCTTTTGATGAAGTCGTAAGGCGCATGATCTCTATTTTTTGAAATGAGGAGTCTAGTTTTTTTATCCCTGACCACTCCCCCGTCTCGGTTCGCTCCTTATATCGTCTGCCTAAATGCATGGTCTTACCATCGGGTGAGATAAATGGCTGCCCTACTCTCGCAGATATCACTGACTCCTGCCACCTATTATTTTTATATTGAAAAACAACAAATTCATGTTTTTTATTTTCCTTTACTTCTCTGATAAAATAAAACTCTTTCTGGTCGGGTGTAAAGACTCCTCCGTATTCCCAACCCTCAGTCACGATCATACCTGGAGCAAAACGTTCAGGTATTAAACCAGGTGGCTTTTGCCCCAGATAGGGACTTTCTATAATTGGTGAAGTAGTAGTTGTTGCGTGCTGTTTTTTAGTAGTGCAAGCATTAAAAACTAGTACCAATATAAGAAGCAAAATAAAATGTACTTTTTTCATTGTTCAACTTTTTTTATTCTTGGTAATTTATTGTACAGATCATGATTTGGGCCTGAGTTTCTCGATAATCTTAGCATCTACCCAGAATGTATCTACATCATCGTATTTATCAGTTGGTTTTGTTTTACCTACATTTCTATTGAAGAAAAGATATTTCCCGTCCGGCGACACAAATGCACCCGCTTCCGAAGACTCTGTGTTTATCTTATCGCCCAAGTTAATAGCCTCCCCCCATGAACCATCTCGCTGTTGAAAACTGATATAGATATCAGCATTACCATATCCACTATCTCTTCTACCATCCCAAAGAATATAGGATTCATCGGGAGCAATGAAAGGGTGGGCATTCGATCCTCCGGTGTTTATCTCCTTACCAAACTGTTTAGGTTCTTCACGTTCTCCCTCAATTAATCTTGAATAACGAAGAATACCTTCTCCCATTGAATCAAAAACATAGGTACCTTTAGCAGAAGCCGTAAGGAGCATGATTGGGAAGTCTTTAAATGGAACACCAAGGCTTTTTATCTTGGACCAATCGCCAGTTTCCGTACGCTCTTTATATCTTGTACCCAAGTGCATGATCTTACCATCGGGCGATATAAAGGGTTCTCCCACTCTGGGTGATATAACCGACTCCTGCCACTTATTATTCTTATTTTGAATAACAACAAATTTCATTTTTTTATCCTCCTCTGTTTCTCCAACTTCTCTGATGAAATAAAATTCTTTTAGGTCGGGTGTGAAGGCACCACTCCATTGCCATTCCTCTGTCGTAACAACACCAGGAGCAAAAGGTTCAGGAATTAAGCCTGGTGATTTTTGACCTAGATAGGGACTTTCTAAAACTGAGGAGTGATCTTTAACAAACGCAGGTAAGATGATTTTTGAAACCTGAGTCATTATAGTATCTTCTCTATCATGACCAGTAATCACAACAACTAAGTCAAGTTCATCAACGGTGATAATATATTGTCCACCACCACCCCAAGCGAAAGTGGTATCATAGCTTTTATCACCGACTGTTATATTCGTTTGATAGAAAAAATAACCATAATTAAAGTTGTCGGGTTGCCAATCTTCAGTAGGTTTAGTAATATTACTGGTGGCTTTAGCTAAAAATTCTGCTGAAATCAATTGTTCGCCATTCCATTTACCTTTATTGATGGCCAAAGTTCCCCACTTGACCATATCTCTCGATGTCATGCTCACTCGCCAACCAGCTTCTGGCAGGCCACTAACGCCAGTTCGCCAGCGATAATTTGTGATCCCCATTTTATCGAGAAGTTCATTTTTGATGAAATCCTGGGCGGTGCCTGGGACGACGGCCTCAATGACTTGCATCACCAAACTTGGATTGAAGTTGCCATATGAATAGTTCTGAGACGCTGAGGTAATAGGTGCACTATGCTCAAGAAGGGTTTGAACTAGGCCTTGGCCTTTTAACTTGCTTGGATTTTTCTCGAACTCTTTTCTCTGTTCTTCACTAATGCGAAGCCCCCCGCGCATGGTTAATACCTTATGGAGCGTGATTTTTTCTACGCCATCAGCAAATTTTGTTGGATCCAGATCTTTTAAAAAACTAACCAGGGGTTTATCGAGATCGGCCATTGTAAGATAGCCCAACTGGATAGCACGGCCCAGTATGAAGCTGGTGTAGGCTTTAGCGGCTGACGCTTGGTCACTGGCCAGATTAACTCGACCGCGCCGGTAGTAAGATTCAAACAAGAGCATACCTTTATGGGTGATAAGCATGCTGTCATAGAGACCGTGCATACTGTCTGCGATCTCCTCGGCTAGCTTGACAATCATGTCTTTATTGCCACCATTAGCGCCCAATTCACCTATTGCTAGACCGTCCTTTTTATCTGTTGGCGTTGTATCGATAAAGGCTTCTTTGAGATATGGTAAATCCCAGAACGATATTTTGGCTTCGGCAGCTGTAGCCTCTGGTGCGAGGCTATCACTTTGTTGGGCAAAGCTAATACTTGTTATTAAAAGTATAATTAAACAGAGAAATCGCGTCATGTTTTTCATTGTTTTATCTTTTGAATTCTAAATCGTTTAATCTTACAAAACCACTGTTATTTTTGTGTTTTTAACCAAACTGCTCCAAAAGCATTATTTATAAATTTTTCTACTGAGGAACCATCGTTGTTCATCATATAGACATGTTTTTCTCCATTCTCATCTGAGGATTGGAAAATTATTTTAGAACCATCAGGAGACCAGGAAGGATTCCAATCATCAACATCATTATTTGTTAATCGTTTTTGATTGGAGCCATCTATATTCATTACATAAATTTCATGATTTCCATCTCTATTAGACATAAAAACTATTTGTTTACCATCTGCAGAAACTTCAGGATGTAAATCTTTAGCTTTATTATTGGTTAACTTAGTTATGTTGCTGCCATCAACATTGGCTATGCAAATTTCTTCACTATTGGAATGAAAGATGGAATGAAAGACGAGTTTCCCTTCTTGAGTAAAATATGGTCCTCCACCATTCAGTGGTTTTATTTGAGCCTGGTCACTACCATTTGAATTCATAATCCAAAGTTCTGCCCTCCAAACTTCTTCCGAATCTTGATAATCTCTTGCAAAAACAATTTTTTTTCCATCAGGAGACCACGTAGGTGAATTATCCCATTTGTTTTTTGCATGCGTTAATCGTTTCATGTTGGTACCATCGCTATTCATGGTATGAATAGACCATGTGTTTCCTCCATCATAATAACCATAAGAAGTGATCCGTTTTCCATCAGGAGACCAAGCTATATAACCATCTCTCCCAGGGCGATTTGTGATTCTAGTTTTTGATTCAGCTCTACTATCGGTCAGGTAAATTTCTGAATCACCTGTTTCTTTTGATGCATAAGCAATCGTATAAGATATGGATTTCGAATTTTTATTGTTCTGACTATAACCAACCAAAAAAGAAAGGAAAGGTAAAAAGATTGCGATAGTTTTTATGTATTTCATATTCTTACTTTTTAATACTATTTGGGTTATACTATTAAACAAACCTATCAAATAGAATCCCTGAAAAACTGTAAAGCAGACGAATGATATCTTCTAACAGATACATACCTATCATCAACAGAAAATATTCTTAATCCGCAGGAAATGAGATTTGGGCAGTAGGTTATTAAGATTCGTCTTTATTACTGTAGTGCTCAACTCATATTTTATATATTTATGCTCTATGGTTAAAAGAAAGAACTTAATTGATTGGATTCTTCAGAATAGAGTTGTTTCACACCTCATATTTTGGTTTTTATTGTTTATAAGTTTACCCATATTGGCTGCATTAAATGATGGAAGCGTTGAAAAGACTGTAAACTCTAGTTTGAGTTTTTTACCTGCCCAATTATTAGCAAGTTATTTTTTAGTCTATTATCAGGTACCCAAACTTCTATTTAAAAAGAAGTATCTTAAGTTTGGATTCTCTTTTTTGATATCTGCATATGTGTTTTTAGTTATTTCAAAGCTTTCAAATATGTACTTGACTAAATTTTTTATTCCTAAATATTACGAGGAAGAAAGCTTCATAGAAATATTAGCAGACCCATTTCACTTGGCTGTCGTTCATTTTCCATCGGTCTATGTATTCGTTTTTTTAATGCTAATGACTAAGATAGTTAAGGACCGTTTTGAAGAACGTCATCAACTGGAAGTTTTACAAAAAGAAAAAGCGAATACTGAGCTTAAGTTTTTAAAAGCGCAAACAAATCCGCATTTTTTGTTCAATACGTTAAATAATTTGTATTCATTAACATTAGATCGATCTGAAAAAGCATCTGAAGTTGTTTTAAAACTGTCAGACATGCTAGATTATATGCTGTACCAGTGTAAAGATGCCGAAGTTCTTTTAAAAAAAGAAATTGCGTTGATACAGGATTATATAGATTTGGAATCCCTACGTTACGGTAATAAGTTAACATTGAACTTTACATACCACCTTCATGACCCTAACGTAATGATAGCCCCCTTGATCCTGATCTCATTTGTCGAAAACGCTTTTAAACATGGTGCTAGTAATAATCTCAATGATTCGGTAATTCGAATTGAATTAACGACAAACCAAGATCAACTTTGTTTTAAAGTTTTTAATACCCTACCCGATAGCAAACAAGACATTAATGAAAATGAATCCCGTTCTGGAATTGGATTTTCTAATTCGCAAAGACAATTAGAACTGAACTATAAAAATAACTATGACCTGAAAAGCATCAAAACAGATAATGATTTTCAGGTTGTATTAAGCATTAATTTACAATAATATGGAAATAAAATGTATGGTCGTAGATGATGAGCCACTAGCCATTAAGGTACTTGAAAAGCATATCATGAAAGTACCGGACCTTGAACTTGTATCAACATTTGATAACCCTATCCATGCGGGAGATTTTCTTCAAAAGAATACCATTGACCTTTTGTTTTTAGATATCCAAATGCCTGTAGTTACCGGTATTGATTTTATAAAAAACACAAACATACAACCCAAAGTTATACTAACTACAGCCTACAGAGAATACGCTTTAGAAGGATATGAACTGGATATCATTGATTATTTGTTAAAACCTATATCTTTTATTCGGTTTTATAAATCTATCAATAAATACAAAGCATTGAGTGCAGGGATCCAATACGTTTCTGATGAATCACCCGAAGCTAAGAAAACATTGGATCACATCTTTGTGAATGCTAACAAAAGAATGATTCGGGTCGAATTTAGCAACATTTTGTTTATCGACAGCATTAAAGATTATGTAAGAATACATACTGCAGATGATACCATCATTACCAAAGATAAGATCAGTGTCTTTTTACAAAAATTACCTTCTAATTTTTTGAGAGTGCATCGTTCCTATATCATTAATACAGAAAAAATTGCTTCTTTTACCTCAAAAGATATTGTCCTACTTAATGGTATGGAAATTCCGATCGGTGCCTCCTATAAAGAAATTATTAAGTTAATTAAAAATTGATAGCGCTCGACTATTAATTGCCACGCTCCTATCCTTTTGACAGTACTTCAATATTTCGATAGACTGAGTGTAAACAAACTTAGGGTGGTAACTTAGGAATCATATCTTTTTATATCATAGACATAGTATTCATTGCACAATGCGCTATGATCACAGGCCATAAATTTCTATTGAGTTTCACATAAGCGATCCCCATAATAATTCCGATTAGTGCTACTGATATAGAACGTTCAGAAATATCATACGAGTGTCTAAAACCCCAAATACAAGCTTGTATTATAATAGCAATTGCGGTCCTAAATTTTAAATTTGAAAACATACCCTCTATCCAGGTAATTAAGAAGCCTCGTTCTAGCAGTTCTTCAAATGCAGATTGTAGCCATACAAAAAGAATAACAGAAAAAAAATAGCCGTAATCTCCATTACTAAGAGAATACCCTGTATTGGTTCCTTTTACCGCTTCACTACTTTCTTTGACAACCAAAAATGAATCTTGTATTAGGTTAAAAACAAGAAGTGTAGCGATTATAGTAATAAATATTATTCCTGCATTTAAAAATGTTTTAGTAATGTTTTTAGGCCTTATAAGTCCTAAAGATTTCCATGTAACTCCTCTCCTTCTCATTTGCCAAGTAGCTACTAATAAAGTAGTACCTGAATATAAAAAACCTGTAACTAAATAGTGTGTATTAGGAATAAAGGTCTCTCTAATCAAAAACATGATTGTTATGTAAATAATTAGATCAAAGAGAAAACTAAGTTGGTTGTTTTCTTTTATATTATTTTTCATGCTTTTAATTCTATTGTAACTTTTCTTTAAATCGATTTAGATTAGCCGTAAAAGAATTTAGCAGCCTATGAGATTGCTTTTTAGCTACTTCTACCGCTTTTTCGTAGTTTTTTAAAGCTAAATCGAATTGTTCATTATTCTCGTAAGCTTCACCTAAACTATCATACATATTTGCTTCATCTGGAAATAAATGCACATTTAGCTTAAATAATTTTATAGCAAATTCAGTATTTTTCTCTCTCATAAACTCATAAGCAATAAGATTTAAACGTTGTGGATGATTAAGAGAATAGTTGTGTATTTTCACAAAGCTCTCAATATCTTTTAAGTCATTGAAATTGTTGATTTTAGCTTTGTTACTGTAAATAAAAAAGCGTAATCTCTCTTTTGGCAATTGGTATTTTTTATTATATAAGATATCCTCTATATAGTATACAATGTTTCTAGATATCATATCGTAGTTAGATAAAGCAATTATGGTGTATTTGTCATCTAAATATCTTGAAAAATATGACGAAAACCCTGGTAATCCTCCACCATGACCTACTACTCTATTATTATTTTTATTTTCTACCTGAAATGCCAAACCGTAAGTTATTTTTGGTATAACATTGGTAAATAATTTCTTTTTAGAATTTTCATTAATTAGAAGTGAAGTGTATAATGCTTGGTCAAATTTCAACATATCTTTAACTGTAGATAATATTCCTCCATCAGATTGTGGTGAACTATTTGTATATATCGTATTTGTATACTTACCAGATATTGACTTTAAATAACCTAATGCTCTATTTTCGACAACATCATCCCAAAATCTCATTTGCGTATTGTTCATTTTAGCGGGAATAAAGATATTCTGAGTAATAAATTCTGAATAAGACTGTCCCGAAATTTTTTCAATAATTGCACCTAACACAACCATTCCAGAATTAGAATATGCAAATTTTTTCCCTGGAATATCAAACTCTAATTTTTGTTCATAAATAAAAGGTATTATATCATTGATTACGTAACGTTTCCCTCTATTTGCTCTATACACTTTGTGCCGCATGTAATTGCTTAAACCTGAAGTATGAGACAGTAAATGATGAATAGTTATTTTATTGCCAAATGGAAAATCTTTCAGGTATTTTACAACCGGATCATTTATTTTTAATTTCCCTTGTTCTTCTAATTGCATAATGGAAACGCCAGTAAACATTTTTCCCATTGAAGCAATATTAAACTTTGTATCTATATTGTTTTTTATTTGATAACTTTTATTTGCATCGCCAAAAGCTTTTTGATATAAAATTTTGCCTTCTTTTGCCAGTAAAACAGTTCCTGAAAATTGATCAAGCTCAACGTGCTTTTGCATCATTTCCTCTATCTTGTCGTTTATTGTTTGTGCCTGTAAACCTGACACAAAACAAATTATTAAAAATGTAATTACTTTAATCATTGATATATAGTTTAATATGAATACATCAAAATTGATTAAATGTGAGAACTTATTAAAATGAAATAGATAGTTACGATACAATTCTAGACAAACAAGAAGATTTTATCTATTATGTAAAATCGGTATTAATAAATCTTTGAAAATCTTTTCTGTATTTTTCTGAAACTGGAATGTATTTATCCCCAAATACAATACGATTACGTTCTATGGTCGTTATCATCTTTAAATTAACAAGAAAAGAACGATGTACACGCATAAAGCTTTTTTTAGACAACTCTTCTGCTAAAGATTTCATGCTTTTTAAAGTGAGGATTGGCTTTTCAGAATTAACCGTGTAGAGTTTTAAATAATCTTTTAAACCTTCAACATAAATTAAGTCTTTTAAATTTATCTTAATTAGCTTGTAATCTGACTTTACAAAAATATAATCATCTATATAGTTTGTTTGAGTTGAGTTGTTAAGCATTAATTGTTTTGCCTTATTCGCAGCAGAGAAAAACTCAGGATAACTAATTGGTTTTACTAAGTAGTCAATAGCATTAACTTTATAACTTTCGAGTGCAAATTCTTCAAATGCAGTTGTAAAAATAACTTTAGTGTTTTTATTTAAAAGTAGTTTAGAGAATTCAATACCAGATAGGTTAGGCATTTGTATGTCTGTAAAAATCAAATCAACCGATTTGTGTTCTATAATTTCCATTGCAGCAATCGCGCTATTGCATTTAGCAATCAATTTTAAAAAAGGTGTAGATTTTACATAACCTTCTAATAAATTAAGAGCCAATGGTTCGTCATCAATTAAAACACAAGTAAGTATCATTTTTTAAAATTAAGTATTAATGTTGCAATATATTCGTTGTTTTCTTCTCTGGTGGTTAATTTAAATTTATTAGGATACAATAATTCTAATCGTTTTTTTAAGTTCTCTAACCCTATTCCAGAATTGGTAACTTTTTCTTTTTCGGGAAAAGAAGAATTAGTAACAGAATAATTAATACAATCATTTTCTATTGTTAAGTCAATGTAAATAAAGCTTGGTTGTATAGCATCTATACCATGTTTAAAAGCATTTTCTACAAAAGAAATAAGAAGTAATGGAGCAATTTGTATAGGTTGATTAATTATAGGAAAACTCTTTTTTAACGTTAGATTAGCAGATACTCGCAATTGCATTAAATCTATATAACGTTCTAGAAATTCTATTTCTTTTACAATAGGAACTTTATTAATTGATGCTTCGTGTAATAGATAACGCATCAGTTTACTTAGGGTGTGTATTGACTCTTTAGCCAAAAAAGGAGAACTATCAATTAATGCATAAATATTATTTAAGGTATTAAATAGAAAATGTGGCTGAACTTGATACTTTAAATACTTAATTTCAGTATCTAACTGTGTTTGTTTTACTTCTTGTAGTAATATTCTATTTTTATTAAATCTTGAATTTACTTTTAAGCCAACGCACATACCAATACTTAAAATTATAGGTAACATTAATTGAACAGTGGTCATAGCGCCACTTCTTACCTCTCGTATTAATTCTCCATTAATTGTTGGATGAAATACATTTGATTGTAACAGTTTTTTTAATAATACATAGAGTATAACAATCAAAAAAAAATTTAGAATATAAAATAACACCTTTTTACTTTTAAAAAAAAACTGATCAACTAGTACAAAGTAATTGAAGTAAAAAGCAAGAAAAATACTTGAAATAGACAGCCAATTTCTATTAATAAGATATTGCCCGTTTGGAATATGATTTAATGAAGCTATTGGATATATAAATACAACCAGCCATAAAAAACTGTGTAATATTATTTTTAAATAACTTTTCTGCATACCATTTTGATAAAAAACTAAGGTAAGCTAAACAAGGTAAATATTTGTAATCATATAGACGGTCTTTCTAATTTTATAGACGATTATTATAATTCTATCTATATTATTCCACACAGATTATACTCCTCTCCTATTTTTTAGTCAAAATTGCACGAACCCAAAAACACCATTATGTATATTTGTAAATGAGCATGAGAGTGTTAGCAAAAAATATAACTTGTATAAACCTCAAATGTCTTTTTTAGTATGGAGAAACCAGTAATTGAGTTTATCAAACACATAAGGCAATATAGTACACTTTCAGACGAAGCAGAAAACGCTATTGTAGTACTAGCTCGTAATGAGATTTTAGCTAAAGGTACCATCTTAAGTAAAGAAGGAAAAACATGCAAACGTCTCTATTTTTTAAAAAATGGGACGGTTCGTACCTATTTTTATCAAGACGGAAAAGATATTACACATTGGATTTATCCAAAAAACAATATGGTAACTTCCTGGCATAGTTATCTTTCGCAAACACCATCAAAAGATTATATCGAAACTACCGAAATCAGCGAGGTTATTTCATTAACCTATACGCAATGGCAGGAATTATATACAACTTTTCCAGAGTTAGAACGTTTTGGACGCCTACTCATAGAAGAACAAATGGCATTGATAGATGATTTTTATAAAGGCTATTATTTTTTATCGGCCAAAGAAAAATACCAATTATTAATAAAAGCAATTCCTAATATAACGCAAATTGCCAATTTAGGACATATCGCTTCAATGTTAGGTATAAGTCAAGAAACATTAAGTAGAGCTCGAAAGTAGATTTTGACATAAGTCAAAAATAACACTAAACGCTCTGATTAGTTTTGCCTCATAATCTTCATAAACCATTTACAATATGAATACTAATAATTTTATTTGGGCAGACTTATCCAGTTACAATCTTGATAAAACAAAGCAGTTTTATGAAACTGTTTTTGGTTGGAAATATTACAATACCGATAATTATTTAATTGCATATAACAGTAAAAAAGAAACTGTTGGTTTATATCAAACACCACAGAAGTTTCAAGATATGAAAATGCCATCTTTTTGGATGCCCTATATTCAAGTAGAAAGCGTTACAGAAACTATAGAAAAAGCACGTAAACTAGGTGGGATTATAGAACTGGTAGATACCAAAAATTCTATTGGTAGCATCGCTTTAATACGTGATACATTAGGTGCAGGGTTTACTGTCTATGAAGGCAATGCATTGAATTCGAGAACTAAAAATAAAGAAAACACTTTAATTTTTAACGAATTACATGTGTCTGACATCCAAAAAGCGATTTTATTTTATAAACAGCTTTTTAATTGGAAATTTCAAAAAGTGAATGATAATAGCTTCGAGATTTATAACTTAAAAAATGAGCATATAGCAACTATTAATGAAATACCTAACAGTATAAAAAGTAAATACGAATATTGGGTATGCACATTTGGTGTAAAAGACCTGAAACAATCACAAAAAACTATTGAAGCAAACGACGGAAATCTAATTCTTGATGAAGGTAACCGGTTATTATGTTCTGATGGAACTGAAGCCTTCTTTTACATACAAAAAGTATAACTTCTTACTAGGAAGAACACTATCAAAAACTTATAAAAACATAAAAAAATGAAAAATTCAACATTATTGTTCAGGAGTTTAGCCGTGGTTATCCTACTTGCTGGTAGTGCACACTTGGCAAGCTATGCTTCACAAAGTTCAAACGATACATCTCGAACTGATTTAGAAGAAAACACTATTTCTCAATTTCCTGATGAGAAAAAGCAAACCATAGAAAATGAAGGTGATAATAAAGAAGCTTCTAATACTTCTACAAACTATTATAATAAAGAGACAGATTATATTATTGGCAATTGGAGAGTTACTTATCACTCAAAAGAATTTATGGGTGCGATAGTATATACTATTAAAAAAGAAGACAATGTATTTAATGCCTATACCTACCAATATGAAGACGAAAGTGGAAATAGCAAAAAAGCCAAAGGCACAAAAGCGCTTATTATAAAATCATTTGATGGGTATAAAGGAAAAGGGATCTATACAATTGAATATAAAAAACAAATGTATGATATCGAGTGTGCCATTGATATGGTTGATGAAAATACTTTTAAACTAAGCTATGACTATTATGGTTATAGCGATGTAGAAACTTGGAAAAGACAATAAATCATGATTGAATTTTTATCAAAACAACTAGACTGGGTCGATGTTAATTACTGGTTTTATCTAATTAACGATTTAAGTTTACTGTACATCATTATTCCGTTTTTTGTATTAGAGCTAATTCGTTATGCATGGCAAAAGCGCTTAAACAAAAACCTAGTTTTTGATAGTATTGCTAATATAATTACGTTTGGTGCATTTCTTCTTATTGAAATTATCCTTGGAGTTTTAGCCATAACTAAACTTTATTATTGGTTATATAATAATGCCAGTCTACCGCATTTAGAATTAAATTGGGCAACAATTATTTCTTGCATAGTATTAGCAGACTTCGCTTATTATTGGGAACACCGTATGATGCATCGTATAGGTATTGGATGGGCAACACATACTGTACACCACAGTTCACCACATTTTAATATGTCGGTAGCCTATCGTTTTGGTCCTTTAGATGCTATAATGCCAATTCTTTTTTCACTTCCATTAGTGATGTTGGGATATGATCCTATTTTAGTATTATTATCTGAAGTATTTGTACAAGTGTTTCAAACCTTATTACATACCGAGATTATTGGTAAGTTCACAAGGCCAGTAGAATTTATTTTTAATACACCATCACATCATCGCGTACATCATGGCTCAAACAAGCAATATTGGGATAAAAACTATGCCGGAATTCTTATTATTTGGGATAGAATGCTTGGCACATTCGAACCCGAAGTCGAAACCGTAAAATACGGTATTTCAGAACCCTTAAATAGTACCAACCCAATAAAAGTATTTTTTCATGGAATAACTCGATTGTTTAAAAAAATGGTTGGTGTTGAAGGTGTCAAAAACAAACTTCTGGTCTTGATTAAACCACCCGATTGGATGCCAAAAAGTTAAACAACAACCTCTTGATTTACTTAAATTACCATCTACATCATAAACCTTAGGTAATTATAGAGGAATGATAAATTATAGAAATTTCAAATTAGTTAAATATCTATTATATAATTTGCCAAAAGGTACTTTAGACGAGTTTTGCATCAATTAAGTTCAAAAAAAATCTATCAGGATGACTTTAGATCTAAAGAATTAGAGTGCAAAAATGTTTCTACACTTCGACGGTTTTAAGTAAAAACATGTTCGGTATCAACTCAGGAGTTATGTTGTTTTATAAGAAATTAGCTTTCAACTTTTTCCAAGTGGTCTTTAGAATCAAAAGAGATAATAAATTTGGTTCCGACACCTAATTCACTTTCACAGTTAATTTCGCCATCCATCGATTCGATATATTTTTTAACGATGGATAATCCTAATCCAATAGATGCCTCACCTTCTGTGGGTTGTGCGCTAAGTTTCTGAAATCTACCGAAAAGTTTCTTTTGATCCTCTTTGCTAATACCAGGTCCTTGATCTTCTACCACAACATATGTTTTAGCGTCATGAGATTTTACATGTAATATGACTTCACTTCCTCTTTCAGAAAACTTGATGGCATTAGAAACCAGATTTTCTAAGACCTGGATCATATAGTTTTTATCCACTTCTACAAAGTGACTTCCTGGTTGTGATGTAGTGATCATTTTAATCTCTTTATCCTCGGCGGTAAGACGAAAACACCTTACCACATACTTCACCAATTCTACCAAATCAAGAATTTGATTCTTTAATTTAACCCGATTTGTTTCTAATGCATGTATATTTAAAATACGACCAATCATCTGTGAGAGACGATCTGCTGAGTTGTCGATTTCGGTTAAATAGGATACCTGATCTTTAGTCAAATCTAGAGAAGTAATATCAATTAATTGTAGCAATAATCGTATATGACTCAACGGAGTCCTAAGATCATGAGCAACTATATTGACTAACATATCCTTTTCCTTGTTCAGGTTAACTAGTTCTTCATTTCGAATAGCGACTTCTGCTGTTCGTTCCTTGACCTTCTTCTCAAGTATTATATTTTGCTCCTGAATTAGTCTTTCATTTTCTTTGGCTGCCAACAGCGCTTCTAACTGTGCATCTTCTTTTTGTTTTTTGTACATATTAATTCGATCACCCAACGCAAATGAAAGCAGTAAAACTTCGAGAGCCGAACCAATCTGCATCGCATTTAAATACGTCATCACAAAAGTTAGATTTAAAGACTCGAGAATGGCAAAACATATACCAATAATAAGGGCACCCCAGGCTAATAAATAATATTTGGCCGGGCGATATCCTTTTAATTTAAATCGAATACCTAAGATAAGAAAGTATGATGCCATGATTAACAGTCCTCCTTGTGATAATTTTAGGCCTTCTATTTTAAAACCTAATAACACAAGAGCACATACCAAAATACCAATAACAAGAAATACCATGGATCCCTTGTGCATAGTAGAACCTGATTCTTTGGTGTTTAAAAATTTTTGGGTAAATAAAGTGGCAGTAATCATAGTCAAGCCAGAACTAACAACCACAATTTGATTAATGAAAGGGGTATTAGGCCAAAAATATTCAAAGAAATAGCCAAATACTGAAGCCATAAACCAGGTAATACTAAATACATAAGCAATATAATAGAGGTATATTCTCTCTCTGGTCGAAAAATATAAAAAGAGATTATATAAGAAAATCAAGAGCATAAACCCAAAATAGATCCCCTGCAAAAAGTCTAAATCATGCTCATAGTCCAAAAAATTGGGAAGTGTTCCCACCCGAAGCGGAAAAAACAAAGGTTGATCACTCTTTACCCTAAGGTAAAAAGTTCGTGTACTATTTACATCAAAATCAAGAGCAAATAGATAATTACCTACTTCAATTTCCCTGGTATTAAAGGGTAAGTCATCACCAGTATGTCTGGTAGAAATTAATTGATTTGTCTTATCAAATTCATAAAGTGATATAGAATCTATGAACGCCGAACCTACATTCAGATAAAAATCGCCCGGTATAGTCTTAGTAATTCTAAATTTTAACCAGTAAGCAGAAGCTGTACTGGAAAAATTTATAGTTTCCTGAGTACACGCTTTAAACCTCGTTTCAAGGCTATTATCTATAATTTCTTCAATAGATAGTTTAAGTGAAGTATCCTCCAGATACTGCGTTTGTTTACCTATATCTCGCAATTCTGTCGAATCATCATCTAGAAGAATAGTAGTTTGACTAAATACATTAAGGGGAGACAATAATATAATCAATAAAAACCCCAAATAGTATTTAAAATATGTTGTCATTCTTAATGTTTAATAGTTTGAGAAATCATTTTTTGCTCAACAAGGAAATTTAATGCATCATACTACTTGAATTTCCTAAAATATCTATTGTATATAATAATTTTACTTGTAAGTTTATAAACCTTTTTACTAATATATGAACAAACTCGAAATACTTAAGGAAAAAGCCAAAGGAATTGTACTTCATGCCTCCGAAACTCCGCAGAATCGCTATAAATTACGTTACGAATTCTATCAAAAATACGGAGAACCTTTCATTAATGGAAAAGAAGGACTGGGAAATTCTGAATTAGCATTTATGGATTGGGAAATAAAAAGGGGTACACTTAATTCTATAAACGTGCAACCCCCTGGTAGTCTGTGGTGGAGATCAGTAAATAGTCATTTTTTGTATCTAGCGACACTTGCACAATTAATCTATGAATCTGGTGAAACGTTTCCGGATCTACCAGTTCCTGTCAATTTTTGGTTGGAGTATATTCATACTCCCAATGAATGTTCTTGGTATCGTGCTCATAACTCTAGTATCATTGCTGGGTACCAAGTAGCCGATTCGTTAGCATTTAAAGAAAATATTTATGAACAATATTTTATGAATATCGTGCTTTATCGCGTATTGTATGCTCAGTCAATGGTTGAAGGTGTAAGTTTTGGAATTTTAGGCAAAATATTTGGCAATCCGCGAGGAGCTGCAGTTTCTATCCTAACAGATATCGAAGCTTTTTATCCAAGTCATTATCCATTATCTAAAAAAGACATTGAGTATGTTACGCATCGTGCACATAATCTAAATGGATTAATTGAAGATGTTTTCGACAAGCTTTTTATCATACCACATTTAGATGAGTTATATACCGAAGCTGCCAAATGGAACAACTCTCCCATAGTATTAGAGTACATCAAAAAAAATAAACCGCTCTATCCGATTAGTGAGAGTGAATTTAGTTCAGCACATTTCAATACAAAATTAACACCTAAGAAAATCCATACTCTTTAAAATTAATAAACCAATGCAAAACTCAGAAAACAAAAAGAAAATAGCCATACTAGGTAGTGGTATGTCATCACTAACAGCCGCTTATGAACTTAGCTCTTACGAAAACTGGAAAGATCATTACGATATCACCATTTATCAAATGGGTTGGAGACTAGGAGGAAAAACCGCTACGGGTAGAGGTCCAAATGAAAGGATTCAAGAGCATGGTATTCATATTGCCCAGGGATGGTACGAAAATGCTTTCCGATTGATCCAGGATTCTTACAAAGAATGTGAGCAACATAATCTAATGCTCGATAGTCCCTTTAAATCCTGGGAAGAAGCTTTTGATCGGGAAGATACCACCCTACTCACCCACTTTGATCCTAAAACAAATCAGTGGATTAAAAAAAATATCATTTTTCCATCTAATGAGTATATACCTGGCCAGGGTGGCCCTTTGCCTTTTTCGGCCATTATTCACAAAGCAGTAGGTCTAGTCTCCGAAATTTTGTTTGGTACAGATCCAAATAAGGATAATCTGGTAAGCATGGTTTCTGAATCTGCTAAAGAAATCAAACCACCTGAGCATCATCCGCTTTGGGCAAGTTTTAAATCTAAATTTGAAACGTTTGTAAAAGATAAACTCTTTAAGCATGAAGGTGAAAAACTATTGAATTATATATCAGAATTGGTTCAGAACCTGACCAGTGAGGATCACGATCATGCACAACGAAAAGAGCATCATTCTATGATCAAAGAACTACTCGACTTACTTTCTAAATGGGTAGCTAAACTTATTGATTCTATAGCAGATCACAACGAGTACTTCTATTGGTTAGCCGTATTTGTAGAATTTGGTTTAGTCAATATGAAGGGAACATTTGAAGATGTATATGACCCTGAAACTCATGAGTTAGATTATGAACGTATCAATGATTTAGATTATCGTGAATGGCTTAAAAACCATGGAGCAAGTGAACGATTATTGAGTTCTGCTATGGTAAGATTTCTTTACACAGGAACCTTTCACAACCTTACAGGATCTAATCACCAGGGTAGTTTGGCAGCTGGAGTAGGGCTTCATTTTCTAACAAATTCTGCAGGGTATAAAGGATCTTTTGTATGGAAATTCAAAGCAGGAACTGCAGATACTATGATTACTCCAATTTATTTGGTCCTTAAAAACAGAGGTGTGAAATTCAAATTCTTTCATAAAGTAGAACAGGTACATTATTCTGATTCTAGAGAAATAGAAAAGATATCTATGGCCGAACAGGTCACCTTAAAAAATGGGACGTATACCCCTACTTATAAATTCAAAAATCTGGATGTATGGCCTGGAGAGCCACTTTATGATCAAATAGACGATCAACAGGCCAAAGCACTTAAAGAAGGTAAATATGATCTTGAAGAAGCCTGGTGTGGTTGGGAGAATGTTGGCAAAATATCTTTAGAAAAAGGTAAAGATTTTGATGATGTGGTTTTAGGTATCCCTATTGATGTATTGGGTGGTGATGAAGGGATCTGTAAAGAGATTATTGATAATAATGAGGCATGGAAGAATATGTACAATCATGTTAAAAGTATCCCTACCATGTCTATGCAATTATGGATCAAACCTACATTAAAAGAATTAGGTATGAATTTGCCCGATTGGGGATTTCCTGAAGGGTCATTACCCAACCTGGTTACGTATGCCGATCCTCAATATTCGTTTATAGATATGTCGCAGGTGATGCCATATGAAAATTGGAAAGGTGATGAACCCGGGGTATTAATATATTTTACAGGATCGTTTCTAGATCCAGAAGTAATACCTCCATACTCAGATCATAGGTATCCTCATGAGCAATTAGAACGTATCATGCGTGTTTCAGAACAATGGTTAAAAGATAAAATGGGATGGTTTTTCCCGAATGCTACTACTCTGGAGTATCCGGAAGGAATGAAATTGGATGTAATTCATGATTTCTCGAAAAATGCCAAAACTGATTATAGTAGGTTAAAAACACAGTTTTTTCGTGCTAACGTAAACCCAACAGATCGATACACACTATCACTTCCTGGTTCTAATAAATACCGTCTTAAAGCTAATGAGTCTGGTTTTGATAATCTTATCCTTACCGGAGACTGGATCAATTTTGGTGTTAATGTAGGGTATTATGAAGGAGCTATCGTTGCAGGTCTTCAAGCGGGTCAGGCAATTAGAGATAAACTTGAATTACCAAGTGAAACAGAAATTTTTTCTGGAGTAAAATTGAAATAATAAAACGAAATACTTTCACAATACAAAAAGGTTGATTACAAGTTGTAATCGACCTTTTTTATGATTATAATCCAGAAACCCACAGGATAAAATATTAGATATAGATAAATAATTATTCTTAACCACAGCCTTTATAGGCGATAAAAATTATGATGCCAATAATAATCAACATCATTGTTCCACCTCCTCCTGATGAATTATTTTTATTTCCTCTTCCATAATCATTTTTGCTTCGTGACCGTTGAGCATCTTCAAAATCATTTGCTTTATCCTCTCTTTCAAACCAAGAATCTCCCATATCTTATATTTTTAATATTACTAACAAATAGAATTCATCTAAAACACGTATTACACAAATTGATAATCAAAAAAATGGGGAATAAAAATGACGATTGAAGTACCCAAAATTAGCAAGTACGTATTGGATATAAAATAAGTAAAAACACTTGTTTTTTATATTAACAAATTTTTGAAAAATTTCTACATTAATAAAATTACATCATTTTTATATCCACAGCACACTTATTTCTATAGTCTCTTATCCCTCTTTTCAAGTTTATCTACAGTTACTCTATTTTTATATACGGATAGCTTCTAAACAGCTCTTTTTTTGATAAGAAAATGATAATTTGATTATATTTCCAGTTATGAGTTCTAACAAAAAAAGAAGCCTTAGTCATATTATATTTTGGGTGGGAATTTTTCTTTTCTACATTTTTTCTTCTACTAATCCAGAATTGTTTGAACAATCTATAGAAACAACTTTGCTTAAACTCCCAATATTGATGATAGCTGCTTATACTTTCAACTATTGGCAAATACCACACTATTTAAAACATAAAAAATATGTTGCTTTTGGATTATCTATGATTTTTATGATTATCATATTAGTGCTACTATTTCGTATAATGGGATATTATCATCTGGACAAATATTGTGCAGATGGTCCTTACCCATTAATCAGTTTAGACGATTTTCCTTTTTATATGCTGTCCTTTCATTTTCCTGCCTTGATCATGTATTTCTACAAGACTAATAAAGAGCAAGAATTAGAAAAAGAAAAAGTGTATCAATTAGAAAAAGAAAAAATAGCTACAGAGCTTAAATACTTAAAAGCGCAGTTAAATCCTCATTTTTTATTCAATACACTAAACAACCTATATTCTTATGTGATTACCAAATCTCCTAAAGCGCCGGATATGGTATTACAACTCTCAGAAATTTTGGATTATATTTTATATAGAAGTCAGCAAACATCAGTTCCATTGGTCGAAGAGATTCATACTATAGAAAATTATGTAGCGTTAGAACGAATTAAATATGGTAAACGATTACATGTTGTTTTTGAAAAAAATCATTTTAAAAATGAACAACCAATAACTCCTTTATTGCTGCTATCTATTGTCGAAAATGCTTTTAAACATGGAGTTAGAGGGAATATTAAAAAACCAGAAATAAAAATTACGCTTGAGCAATTTGACGGATATATAGAGTTTGGTGTCTGGAATACAAAACCTGAAACCGAATACAACTATAAAACAGAAGAATATAAAAGCGGAATTGGCCTTGCTAATATCCAACGGCAACTGGATTTAATCTATCCCGAAAAACACAAATTTGAGATTGATGAATCTGATATATTTTTTAGTTTAAAACTGACTTTAAAAACAAATTAATATGGTACGATGTTTACTTGTTGATGACGAATCTCCTGCAATTGATTTGCTAAAAAATCATATAAAAATGCTTGATGATCTAGAAATTGTTACCAGTTGCTATAGTGCTGTAGAAGCTTTTGAGGTCATCAAAAAAGAAGAAATCGATTTGTTATTTTTAGATATTGAAATGCCCGTTTTAAAAGGTCTCGATTTTCTAAAAACATTACAACACCCCCCTAAAGTGATTATTACCACAGCCTACAGAGAATATGCAATAGAAGGATATGATTTGGATATTATAGACTATTTATTAAAACCTATTTCTTTTGATCGGTTTGTAAAAGCCATTGATCGCTATTATGAAAGAGTACAATCTCCTCCTTTGGCTATTGTCGAAAAGAACGATACATTTTTTTATGTAAACGTGAATAAAAAACATATTAAGATCGTATTTGATGAAGTTTTATATATCGAAAGCCTAAAAGACTATGTGAAAATCCATACTACTCACCAAAAATTGGTCGTTAAAAGTAACATTGGTAAAATAGAAACTCAACTCCCTTCAACTCTGTTTCTACGTACCCACCGTTCTTATATTGTTGCTATTGATAAAATCACGGCGTATACACAAAAAGATATAGAAATAGATACTATAGAAATCCCAATCGGATCTAGTTACTCTGGCAAAGTCTTCTCTTTATTATCACATACTTAGACACTTTTGTAGTTTTTATCAATGGTTAGTCTAGCATCATCTATTTTTTAAAAATAGTATTCATATCGAATATAATTTTACCATAAATTAATTAAAAAATGTAGATATGAACATGTTTAAACATCTAAGTATTTTTTTACTTGTAGTGAGTTTTTCATCTTGCCAATCCCAGAAAACAGAACGCGAAATTGAGGACGATTTTGTTAAAAAGTATGCTCCTTCTAATTTAAATACTCATGGGTTTACCCTGCCTGTAGACTCAAAAGTATCAGAGGTACATCAACTCTTTAATGATCTTGAAGCAAATTTCTTTTTTTATGGAGATAAAGAAGAGTTTGAAAAGAAAGCGGCAAAGATTATGAAATTAGACCCTAATTACCCTAGTGGTTTTTTAATGGGAGGGTTTTACGAACAAGACCCAGAAAAATATAAAGAAAAAGTAACTAAAGCATTTGAACTCTCTAAAGTAACAACATTAAAATCAGAGCGAGATATTATGCAAGCAGAGTATTATCTATTGGTAAAGGAAGACTACTCTAAAGCTCAAGAATACTTTCAAAAAGTAGTGAATATGTATCCAGACAGCGCTGCGGCTGTTTGGTCTTTAGGTATGGCATATTATTACAATAGTGAATTTGACAAGGCCTTAGAATGCTACAAAAAGAGTACAGAATTAATACCAAATCTACCCAAAGGCTATGAGTTTATGTCTGTTATGTATTATGAAAAGAAAGAATATAAAAAGGCATTAGAATATCTTGAAAAGGCCAAAAAATATGGGGCCAACACCAAAAATGACATCTATTTTGCAGAGTATGAGCATATTGTTTACTACAAAAATGGGTTTTATGATAAAACAATGAAGTCTATTGAAAAAGCCTATACCTATGGAAAGTATTTTAAAAACAGTGAAAGTCTAAAAAAAACATATGAAGTTGCTAAAGCAAAATTAGATTCGATACAATCATCAAAATTGTAAAGTATAATGTAGTGAATAGTTAAAAATGGTTATTTAATAACCTTTGAACTTCGGTATCAAAGGTTATTTTTTCTATACAACGATGGTGTTATACCTTCAAATTTCTTAAATGCTCCATTAAAAGAGGAAAGACTACTAAAACCTGTATCAAAAGCAATTGATGAAATCGTATATTTATCACTTCCTGCACTCGAAAGTAGTTTCTTTGCATCTTGAATTCGATAATAGTTAATAAAATCGTTGAAATTTTGTTTGGCATATTGATTAATAACCGATGAGGTTAGTTGTGTACTTTTTCCTATCATTTCACTCAGTTTTGCCAGAGATACATCTGGTTCGAGATATAACTTAGAATCAATAACCAATTTTGAAATCTTATCAAATAAGAGGTTATTGTTGTTTGCTTTAAACACGTTACCATCCAAATCTGTAACTTTAAGTTGGAATGCCTTATAGCTTAAAAAATAGATAATTACCGAATATAATATTGGGCCTACAATATAAGGTACTGTTTCATCTAATATGTTTAGAACATAAGATCCCCAGATAACCACAAAACCAATAATCAGGAAGTGTAACCAATGTAGTACAGCACTACGAGATTTTGTTTGTTGTTCTTGTTTATAGTGCTTCTTTGCACGTTTTAAGATTCTCCAGGATAAAACTATATAAAAAGCGAAATGCAGATATATAAAAACAAGACCACTCGAAAAAATGATAATAACCAACTTGCTGTTTTCATACCATTCTTTGGTCACAAAAAGACTAGCGATAAAAATCAAAGCAAATGGAATGAATTCTGAAATGTAATACTTGGGTAATTTAAAATTAGGACGTGTCATTCCTAAAATATACCACCTTAAAAGTGGTCCGATTAGTAAAAGAAATGCCAATCCTATAAAAATGAATACCGGTTCTAAATCATCACCAAAATTTAACATAACCGATTTACCTATTCTAAATGCCATACATACAAGAATCAATCCCAGCAAAAGGTTACTCAGTGTCTTTTTCTTTTTGAAAACAGTTAAATAAAAGGCAAACAATACTCCATGCAAAAGCCCTGCACTACTAACAATAACAAGTAATATATCTAAAAAACTCAATGGAATCATTTTTTCCAAATGTAGGGATATTTAGAATTCAAAGAAAGTACAAACCAAGTATTGATTTGTACTTTAAATCTAAGACAAATACTACTTATGCTATAAACCTCTATATGTTTTTGGATTCTCCTTTTGCATATGATGTTAAACTAACAAGGTTAAAAAACCGTCCAATACTACCTCTCATGATTGCAACGGCACCATGTACCGCTATAAGTTCTCTGGCCAAAGGTTTATTTTCTACAGTAGATATTTGCTTAATTACTTCTTTGGCTTTCTGAGTACCTCCTTCTTCATAAGCTATTAATACCTTCATTGCATTTTCTTCGGCTGTGATTTCTCTATGTTTTGGTGTATATCCCAATGCCGAAATCATCGTTTCGGCTAATCCCCATGTTGACCAGGGATTTTGACCTGTCACTAAGTTTTGATCACGGCTAATATGCTCTAAATACATAGCTCCTTTACTAAAACGTGCACCCTGAGCTGTTAATTTATCTTGTAAAAAAAAGGGAAATATAGTCTCAGCATCAGGAATGAGTAGTAATTCCTCATCATTGGTAAAGCTACTCACTTTTTTGTTTTCCAGTAGCGGGCGACCAGTATCGAGAGTTACATTTACCAAAGCTGCCGGACCATGACATACCGCTCCTATAACCTTATTTGATTGATATAAATGACGTACAATATGTTGAATAGCCTTGTTTTCTGGGAAATCAAACATTGCCCCTTTTCCTCCTGCAAAAAATACGGCCTCATACGCTTCTGGGTTAATATCTTTTACCATAATAGTATGTTTTACTTTATGTTGAGCAATGCTATCGTTTAAAAATGCATAATCATATTTCCCCATGTCATCATCATCGATCACAACTGGTGGCTCTCCTCCTAACGGACTTGCAATATCAACTTCAAAACCATTAGCCATAAACACATAGTATGCACGCGATAATTCGGTTAACTCATATCCTGTACTTTTATCGGTGCTTCCCATAGTATTTGTACTTGTCACTATAGCCAAAATCTTTCCTCGTGGGGGCTGAATGTCTTCAGATAAATATGGTAAATCAAATGTTTGTGTCGTAGATACGTCTGGACCTATTTCTTCTGATGAGGGTAATAAACTTATAAACCACCAGCCAAAAATAAAAAGTAAGACGATTACACTGCCAAGGATAGTTAGACTCCACTTAAGGATTGGATATTTTTTAAACATAATATGATTTTTAGAATTACAGTGCGAAGTACTACCAAAATCACTGTAAAAACTGTCGAAATGATAATTCCGTCAGACTAAATTATGTTTTGAATACCTTATGTAGTAATTAGATAAGTAAAAAAGAGACCCTCTATAAAGATGATCTCTTGAATATTCTAAAAATAAATTCAATTAGAATTTTAATATTATTAAAAGAGATGCTAGCATATATAATGACCGCTCCAAGGTATATAACAACATACCTTAACACCATCTACATATATAAATGAACCATCTCCACCGCATGGACGACTTGGGCCTGCGCCTCCATCAATACTTTTTTGCTCATTTTTAGATAACTCTTTAGCTCCTGTTACATTTAAAAGTGCTTTTTTCATAATTCAGAATTTTAGGTTTTAAGAATGTTTTTTGAATAGAATTTAACTCTAAATTTAATGTTTTTTGGTGTGATATTCTATCACATTAATTAAACTTTAGGAATTATGTTACAAACGATCATAACGTAAAAAACCTATCACCAAAATGATAGGCTTTTACTGGTAGAATTGGCTAATTCATTACCATATACAGTTGATATGGTATTACCGTTGGATTGCGTTCCTTACCAACGTGAAACTTTTATTTTGCTAGTAATTCTCTTTTAAATCCGTTATTAAATTTGACATTTGTAGTGGTTTGTACATACAATACTTTACCTTTAATATTTCCATCCCAATCTGCTGGAATTACTTTTCGCTTTGCCATAAAAGTATATCCGTTCACGGTTTCATATTCTATTTCCATAAGAGATATCCCTAATGCACTTCCTTTTACAGTAAACAAAAATCTATCTACAAGAAAAGTAGTTGGATTAATATACAGTACAAAATCATCCTGAACATCCCCGATTCCTTGTTCAAAACCTATTTTTACTATTTTGTAGTTGATCTTGTTATGTACTCTATCAGGCAGCTGCGTATACACAATACCTTTATCTAATAACTTAGGCATCATGGTAAACCAGTAATAATTAGCTTTACGCAAAAAATCAGAACTTCGTAATGTTCGTGTATCTGTTATCTTAGTGTTTTCAATAGTTATCCACGAATTACCTGTACTTTCGTAATATTGGGTAACTATTCCTTCCTTCTTAGGAAGCACAAATACATTATGTGTCTTATATTGTCCCCACGACACTTCTCCATTAAAAATATAACGCTCTACAGAAATATCACTTTTTCTAGTCTTTGGACTATAAAAATCATAGGTAAACTCAACATCTTTTAGCTTCTTAAGTAGTTCATAACTTCCTGTTTTAGCAACCATTTTTTCTATTAGCGCTTTAGCAGAATCATTACTTGATAATTCCTTTTTTTGAGCAAAGGTTATGTTAGCCAGTATACAGGCTATACCTGTAATGTATATTTTCAATTTCATAATCTTGTAATTTTATAAGAATTTATCAGCTTTTTCATTTTTGTCACGTTTTTTACGTTTTAGTCTTTTGTTTTTTCCTCCACCAAAACGGTAAGAAAGTCCAAAATAAACAGATTGGCTATCTCGCCTAAACTCACCATCTTGAATAACAGTCCTATACGCTTCAAAAGCAAACCTTTGTGTTCTGAAAATGTCATTAAAATTAACACTAAAAGTTCCTTTCCCTTTGGCAAAATTGTAACGTGCACCGGCATTTACGAAAACATTATCCTTTAATTCGTACTGTAATATTTTTTGCGGACCACTATAAAAAGTAAAGATTTGGAATGTTAAGTTTTTAGAAGCTTTAAAACTATTATTAAGCCTAGCATTTAATAAAGTATTATGAACTTTTACATTTTGACCTTCAATAACTCCTTTTTGTGTTCTGGTGTACACATCAAAGTTTGCATTAAAATTCCACCATTTTATTGGTCGGTAACTTGCAGAAAATTCAACTCCATACGCATCATTACTATCAAAATTTGCATAATCAAGAATGAGTAGTGTTGGATTGTTTTGATCAAAATAGCCTATTCTATTAATCTCATCATTAATTTTTCTATAAAAACCACCAAACGTTATATTGCCTTTATTTATTTTTCTATTATAATTGAGTTCGACAGAATTAGTAAACTGCGGCCTTAAGTTTGGATTACCAACGATAATAATCTGCGGGGTACTAATCCGTCGTATAGGATTAATCTGGTTTAGTGATGGCCTATCAATTCGTCTACTAAAACTTAATTGATACGAGTTTTTTTGTTCTTCATCGGGTGTGTATTTTAAAAATCCAGAAGGAAATACATTAAAAAGGTGATCTTTAAAACTATCCTGTGGTTCCTCTACTTCAATAAATTGAGTCGTTACACTATAATCTTCTAATCTAACCCCTACATTATATTGCCATTTATTAAAGTTTTGACTAAAAGTTGTATAAAATGAATAGATATCTCTATCATAAGAAAAGGTTGAATTTCTAAAATCAACACGACTCGTTTCATAAGAATTATCGGTACGTCGAAGACGTGTTTCTACTCCAATTTCTACGATTGATTTCTCGCTAAGAGGGTTTACATAATCAAGATTTACTATCGTATTTGTTCGTTTATCATCAACAACTTCGGTATAATTGTTTACAGGTGAATTTCCTGCAAACTTAAAATCGTTAGCAATATCACTTTGTAGCGTATTATAATCTAATTCGAGTTCTATAGTATGTCCTTCTTTAGCAAACGAGTGTAGAAAATCAACATTATAAGTCGAATTTATATTATCTCTATTTATCGTATCATATTGTATGAAGTTTGAAGCAGTATCATTAAAAAAAGTAAGTGTTTTTTCACCTTCTAAATCTGCACTAAACAAATTTTGATTGGTATACACCGAAAATGTGTTTTTTTCGTTAATGTAATAGTCGACACCTACTTTAAATAGATGTGATGTACGACCATTATTATTTTTGGTTAACTGATTCGTTTGTTCTATAGTTCTGGTAACAGTTCCATCTGTTATTTGCGTCCCGAAACGATTGCCATAGCTCCCGTAAAAATTAGTTTTCCCTGTTCTGTAATTTAGACTCAGCGAATTATTAAATCGTGCCTTTTGCCCAAAAGTTACTCCAGAGTTTATGGACCCGTTAAACCCTAAACGAGTACTCTTTTTTAGGATGATATTAATAATTCCACTCATGCCTTCAGGATTATATTTTGATGAAGGACTTGTAATCAATTCTATGGTTTTAATTGATGTAGATGGTATTTGTTGTAATAGATCGGTAGCGCTAATATTGGTTGGTTTTCCATCAACCAGAATACGAACATTTTCATTACCTCGAAGAGAGATTTCGCCATCTTGATTAACACTTACCGAAGGAATATTACTCATAATATCACTAGCCGAAGCACCGGCAGTGGTTAAATCTTTTCCGATATTAATAACTTTTCTATCTATTTTTTGTTCAATAGTCGAACGTTCGGCTGTAATTTCGACTCCCTCAAGAGCGACAGCTTCTTCTTCTATTAAAATGGTCCCAAAATCGATTTTATGGTTTGATTTGGTGATTGTAACACCCTTTGTAACTGTCTTGAACCCAATAAACTGAACTTCAAAATCATATGCTCCAAAAGGAATTTTATCTACAAAAAATACCCCCTTGTCATTTGTAATCCCACCAGTTGCGATCTTATCTCCAGATTTAACAATTACGTTCACATAAGGTATAGGTTCTTGTGTATTTTGATCTAATATTTCTCCTGTAACTGTACCCGATTGTCCATACATACCTATAGAAATAAGGAAAAGGAATATAAATGCATGCTTTCTATTCTTTAAAAGGTAAAGTAACATTGTTTTCATAAAGTTCATTCTCAAAAAAATTATGGTTTGAGCGGCTAAATTATAAGAAGAGTAAACCCGTATAAAAAAAAGCAGACGGAAGCAGTATAAGCGATGCTATAGATTGGGTTACAGCCGATATATGAATTTGTCTACGGGAAATAGATTTTCGGCACCACAAACCCGCAGTTTGGTATCCTATACTAACTTGGGTTCTTTAAATTTGTACCTTTACAATCAATAGAAATAGAAAACGATATGTTACATAAAATCCAAAGCTTTCTGGAAGTTTCAAGATTCAAGTATCTTATATTTGGGCTTTTGATTTTTGTCTTTTCCGCTTCTGCCTCTAGTTGGTATTATTCTACAACTGAAGAATTACTAATCACTTATAGTATAAGGGTTATACTACAAATTGCTATGTCCTATGTGATTATAGAATTTTTAATTCTACATCTTTTAAATAAGGGTAAGGTCTTGATTTTTTGGATATCGATCGTAATAACATTGCTTACTTTTTACCTTATTTGCACCTTAACGTATATGTATTATTTTGAGCCTACCTTCCCTGCAACGTATGTAAATTATATAAAACGTTTTACCGATACTTCACTGTTAGGGAGATTTACTAACATAGGTGAATTTATATCAAAATCATTGTATTTACTATATCCAACATTCTTAATCCTGGTATTAAAACTTTATACAGAGAAGCAACGTTTACTAAAGTTAAATGAACAGAAAAAAACAACCGAGCTTGCTGCATTAAAAAATCAATTAAACCCCCACTTTTTATTCAATACATTAAATAATCTACATGCATTGGCATTAAAAAAGTCTGATGACACCACCAAAGTAATCCAAAAGCTTTCTAATATCCTCGATTATATCTTATATCGCTGTAATGAAAATTATGTATCATTAGATAAAGAGATTGATTTAATCGAGAACTATTTATCCTTAGAAAAAATCCGTTATGCCGATAGAGTAAAAATCTCATTTAGTAAAAATGTAACAGGACAAGAAAAAATAGCTCCTTTATTATTGCTCACATTTATCGAAAATGCATTTAAACACGGTGTTAAAGAAGAAATAAATCAAGCAAGTATCGAAATCAACATCTCTAAAAAGGGAGAGCAATTAGTGTTTAATGTAAAAAACAGCAAGCCGATGGGAGTTAATATTTCTATGAATAAAGATTCTATAGGGCTAAAAAACATAAAAAAACAATTAGAATTACTGTATCCCAAAGCATATGATTTGATTATTGAAAACAAATCAAATTCATTTTCTGCTAATCTTAAATTAGATATTATATGAGCTATACATGCTTAGTTATAGACGATGAACCTTTAGCCAGAGAATTAATCGAAACGTATTTAAATAAGCTTCCGGATTTTGAATTAATTGCTTCGTGCTCAAGTGCTATTGAGGCCAGTTCGATATTAAATACAACAAAAATAGATTTACTTTTCTTAGATATTGAAATGCCTATACTAAAAGGTACCGATTTTTTTAAAAACCTTGTATACAAACCTCAGGTAATTTTTACTACTGCTTATCGTGATTATGCAGTAGATGGATTTGAATTAAATGCGATAGACTATTTATTGAAACCCATATTTTTTGAACGCTTTTTCTTAGCCATTCAGAAGTTTTTGAAACAGGAAAGAAAATCCATTTCGTCTGATTCATCAGAAGATACTACTCATAAGAAAATAGAATTTGTTTTTGTAAACAAAGCCAAAAAACAAATAAAAGTACTTTTTGATGATGTTCTATATATTGAAAGCTTAAAGGATTATATTAAAATTCATTTAGAGAATGAAGCACTAACGATTAAGGAAAGTATCTCTAGTTTCGAAAAACGTATTGATAAACGTTTTATTCGCTTACATCGTTCTTATATTGTAAATAGTGAAAAAATTACAGCATATACTAAAAATGATGTAGAAATAGGAAGAATTGAAATCCCTATTGGAAACAGTTATAAAGATAATATGCTAGCTTTTTTTAAATGACTTGTATAAAAGTTTCCTACAAAAAACAGGTATACAAATATCAAAACAACTTTAAAAATCTATTCTAAACACTTATTTTTTAATTCCTCTAGTGCGAAAAATGGATCTTCATTAAATTCTTTCCAATCCTTCTTTAACTGTTTATAAAGTTCGTCAATTTCGGTAAAATCAATTTTTAAATCACTTTCTGATTTTTTGAGCTCCAGGATATACTCCATAAGTTCATAGCAGAGCGTAAATTGACCGCAGGCGATTAGTGTATCCATTCTATTTTTGGCAATATCTTTCTTATCCCACCATAATGTTGTTGGTGTTTCGGATGCAGTTAACCCAACACTCATTAACAATTTGCTTGGCGCAGGTTTAATATCCTTATTATAATTCGGTTGAGCACCAGAATAAGGTGTCTTTTGACCATTTAGCTTATACACTGTAGTAGTTATGCGTTTGTTTTGAAGTGAATATTTAGAATAAAACAGATCATAATTAAGTCTGCGCATTTGCTTTAAGAAGACGTCATTGATCATTTTTACTGCAGATGTTAGTCGATTGGTAAGCATCTGTTGCACCAATCCAATATCTAGCTTTTTAAAACTCAGGATGTCATCTACAAGTGGTTCTGGTACATTTTTTTTAAAGAGTGAAGCCATCTTACCTTTAAAGAATTTCAGTACAACCGAGGCAAATCCACCCAATAGAGTTAGTGTTAAACCGATACCAATTAATATACTACCAATGATATAGATGGCAGGCGAGCCACAATCATCACAATGGTTGAAAATTTTCATCGAATTTATAACTACCATAATTACTCCTAATAAAAGAAGTATCCAATACAATGGTTTAATTCTGAAATATGCTAAGGCTTTTGCTACAAATTGTTTTAAAGAAACTCCTTTTTTCTCAAAACTATTATCCTGACGCCAGGGTACCATTTTAAAACTTCCAACATCATTTACGATGATAAGACTGAGTGCATTTTTCATTCTCTCATTAATTCGGATCATACTACCGATCCCTTGATTATCCGCAATACCACCATCCATGATTCCTACCCCATCAATAAATCTATCAAGGCTTTTCAATGCTTTATAATCTGTAGTATTATGATCTTTAAAATAATCATCTGGAAATTGTAACGGTTCAAACCCAAGAGGAAAACAGGAAGATGAAGCAATAATATCTCCCAATTGTACTTTAAATTTAAGCTTTTCTACAGATGTATTAGAAAGTGGGGAGCTTCCAAAAACTCCTGTATTTTGAAACCTATACGTAAGTCCAAACGAAAAATCTGTAGCATTATAACATACCTGTTTTAAATGTTTTGATGCTGGGTTCTCAAACATAGAAAAATCACCTTTAAAAACTTCCATTTCTGCATATGTCAATGCAAACGCATTAATCAGGGAACGAGTCTTGTATGTATTATTTTTCCATACGGTATCATCTTCCAGTTTCTTAATTGCTGTATCTAATAATTTATCATTTTTAGGTTCAAAGGTTTGGTAAAATGCTTTAAAAAAATCTGTAAAACTGTGTTTCGTATCCTGTGCAGATTTGGCATAAGCCACTGCCAAAAGTGTCCCGCCACTAACAGAACTTAGAGCTTCTACATATTCTAATAAAGGTTTTTCTTTAAATTTGACTTTATTTAAATACGAGAGTATTCCCAAAGAATAGAATGTTGCTCGATATCCACCACCACTAAAACACAAGCCTATATTTTGAAAAGGAATAAAGGTACTTTCGGGACTACTATTGTCTTCACTCATAATTCCAGAATTTTACAGTATAATTTTAATAAAAGATTACATTAATAAGAAATCTAAATCAACTATTTATAATCAATGTGGGGAATTAAAAAATGACGATTATGATGTTTAAACTTAAGATGAACTTTTATAGCTAACAATACGTAAAAATACCTGTTTTTAAGTCAACATGCTACAAGTAGCTTTTTTATTGAATACAATCCTGTATTGCTTCATCTAAGATCGCAATCCCTAAATCTATTTCTTCGATACTTATGGTTAATGGAGGAGCAATTCTAAAAACACTTCCGTAACCTTTCATTCGAACTATATTCATATTTAATCCCAGCTCCAGGCATCTACTGCATATTTTTTGACCCAGATCATCGTCTGGTATCTTTGTTTCCCGATCCTTTACAATTTCAACACCTAATAAAAGTCCGCTACCTCTTACATCCCCTATACATTCATATTTCTCATATAGTTGTAACAATTGCTGTTTTAAGTACTCCCCCTTTTCCAAAGCATTTTCGGCTAATTGTTGTTCATCAAGTATATCAAAAGCGGCTAAGCCAAAAGATGCACAAAATGGATCGGATACGTGAGAAGTCATATAAACGAACCCTCTTTTATGACATTCTTCCTCTATTTCTGCTGTGGTAACCATTGCTGCCAAAGGAAGCCCACCCCCTAGTGTTTTTGATAAGGTTAAGAAATCGGGAACAACATCATATTGTTCAAAAGCAAAAGTTGTCCCCAGACGTCCTAATGCCGTTTGAGCTTCATCAAATATTAGTAATAATCCGCGTTCATCACATAGTTCTTTTAACCTTTTAATATAATCGGGTTTTAATTCTATCATCCCTGCGGCACTCAATAAAGGTTCGGCTATTAATGCGGCATATTCACCAACAGATTGTTGATCCGCCATTTTCATACCTACCTCCAGGCAAGTATGATCACAACTCCCTTTACAATGTGCAATCGGGCAGCGATATTCATAAGGTGCCGGTATCATCAAACTACCCGACATCGCAGGTCCATATCCTTTTCTTGTTTTTGAATAGGTATACGATTGTGCTCCGGCCGTCATACCATGCCAGGACCCTGAAAATCCTATGATTTCAAAACCGCCAGTAACTAATTTTGCCATTCGTATTGCCACTTCATTCGACTCGGATCCTGTATTTAGAAATATACATTTGGATAGACTATCGGGGAGTTTGCTGGTTAGTTTTTTGGCAAGATCAATCACCGGAGGAGACAAAATAGAACTTAGTAAATGAATAGCTTTATCACCTGACTTTTCTAATATTTCAACAAACTTTGGATGATTATGTCCAAATACAGAACACATTTGACCAGAAGTAAAATCCAGAATCGCGTCTCCTTTTTTATTGTAGATATAGCTTCCAAAAGCTTTTTCGGCAATAAAAGGTGAAAACTCACCACAATACCGTATTAATGTTTCCTGGGCTTCTTCTACTTCTTTTGGGTTTAAATCTTGCATAACGTTTTACTTTTGATAGCAAGTTCGATCAATTTTAAACCCTAAAATTGTAAAATTCAATCATTTTTAACCAGGTCGGCATATTTTTTTGGGATCATCCCAACATTCATTTTAAAGTATTTATTAAAATGACTTTGATCAAAAAAGCCCGTATCATAAGCAATATCAGTAAAACTGTCCCTCGTCTTTATGTATTCTTTAGCTTTTTCTATTCGTAAATTTTGTAGATAACGAATAGGCGAAATCCCTATATTGGTTTTAAAAAGACGCTGAAAATGACTATCACTTAAACAGGTTAGATCCAATAATTCTTCTACCAATATGGTACGATTATAATTATGCTCAAAATGTACCAGTGCCTTTTTTAAAATAAGTTTTGACTTTGTTGAATTAGCGCTTGTACTAATCAAAAAATGTTTAAATACATCCGGGACTTTAGTTTCTTCATGATCCTTAGTATCAAAATTCTTCTTATTAGCAACCCTAATAGATTCGAACCAGGCATCAAAATGATGTTTATACGAATGGCAATTCTGTATTATAGTTAGACCTAATCGGTCACTGGAAATAGTATTGAAAGAGTATAATTTTGGAACCCGTATCACCTTATAATGAAAAAAATTCTCTACCAATGTCTGATGTGCCACATAGGGAGGGATCACGACCAAATCACCAGCTTTTAAGGTAAATATAGCATCTTTACAGATAAGATTTGAACTTCCATTTATGATATAAGAAAATGTATAGCGATCCGGATGCAAATGCATCGGAAAAAAATGTCTTTTATCATAACATATGGTCGCACATTCCATGATATAGGTAACTTATCATACGAAGGTAATTAAAAAAAACACATACCCTTTACATAAAATTAGTCATTATAACGACAATACCAGTGTTTCTTAAATTGAGTTTTTGGGTATCTCTATGTTAAAAATTGAAGAATCCTTAAGTATTGATAATGAATACTATGATCTTAAACATGTGCTATTTTTACCAATTTTAGGTAGAAAACCCGCTATAAATTGGGGGTTTTAACTCTTTTTAATTGATTGTAAATACTATAACTTTAGTAAAGCTAAATATGGACTAACGGTATTCTAAATCTGTTATTATGAATCCAGCTTCTATCGATGAAGTAATCGAAAAATTAGAATCTATTCTACAGTGGTCAAAAGAACACTCTAGTCGAGTGGGCTATTTCGCTAGTTTATATTTGCGAGTAACCCAAACCATTAAAAGCAAATTAGGTACCGGGTATTTTGATGATGATAAACGACTTGAAGAGTTAGATATTCATTTTGCAGCACGCTATTTTAAAGTAGTTGAACAATTTCAAAACAATGATCCTGCCATGCCCAAAGCATGGGCAGTTGCTTTTAATGCAATATCTGATCATGAACTCATTATTGTTCAACACTTATTATTAGGCATGAATCCGCATATCAATATCGATTTGGGAGCTGCTGCTGCAGAAATTGCTCCTGGAGCAGCTATTCATGATTTGCACGATGATTTTCAAAAGGTAAATACTATTCTTGCTTCTATTATACCAACCGTTCTGAAGGAGTTAAGTGAACTTTCCCCATTATTATACTTATTAGAGGATATTGCAAAAAAAGAAGAAGAGGCGATTATTAATTTTAGTATGAAAATCGCACGAGATTTTGCCTGGAAACTCGCTACCGAACTAGCGCCTCTTACCATACAAGATCAACAAGTCGTTATTGAACAAAAAAATGTAGATATAGCCAAGGTAGGTGAAAAAATTATTGACCCTGGTTTTTTGGCATCCTCTGTTTTGAAGGTTATTAATTCTGTAGAAGTAAAAGATGTCGATCAGAGTATTGATACCCTAAATGCTGGAAACGAATTACTCGAATTAATAGAACAAGAACAAGGTATCATACTAAGTCCAGAAGCACTTAAGAATGCTCCTAACCAGATATATTACTTTCGAATAGCAAAAGGAGAATGGACTGGTAATTTTAATTTTAAAATAAAAAGTTGGTCCAAAATGCTAAGAGCTTCGATTAGTATTAAAAATAAGATATTGCTTACTATGATGGGGTTATTTCAGAAAATAGTTGGAGATGCGGCTATCAAATCAATTATTACTCCTTTACCAAATGAAGGAAAAGCAGGTGTTGCCAAAAATGATTTCCGAATTCATAAAGGTTGGTTTACCCTTTTTATTTCTAAAGAAGATTACCTTTTATCTCCTAATGGCAAAGGAGTAATTGTAGATGCCCATGTTCGTTTTGGACCTTTTTCTTTTTTGTTTAGAGAACATGATGTGTATCCTGCTGTGATTTATGCTAATGGGCTCAAAGCATTGTATCATATTGATTTGTTAGGCACCCAATTTGTTGGTGATTATACTGTTCGATCAGATCAAAAGCAAGTACATTCGGTTTTAGAGAATGATTGGGCAAAAGCAGTAGAAATCTTGAATAAGCAATGATAGTTTATATTATTACATAGTAACAATAGTATACATAATAAAAAAAACCCATCAATAATGATGGGCTTTCATTAAACTTGAAAGTATATGTATTAGATAACTTTTACGTTTACCGCGTTTAATCCTTTGTTACCTTCTTGTAGATCAAATTCAACTGCGTCGCCTTCACGAATTTCGTCTACTAATCCAGAAATGTGTACAAAATGATCTTTGTTAGCACCTTCTTCAGTGATAAATCCAAAACCTTTAGCGTCATTGAAGAATTTTACTGTTCCTTTATTCATTGTAATGTAATTAAATTTATTATATAATTTGTTTTGCAAAGATGGTGTCAATTATTTGATAAATAACAAATTAATTCATTAATTTTCAATTATATATCAAATTGACAGTAAAACCCTACTAAACAGAAACTGTCATTATCAAAACACAAAAGTCATTTAATAGAGTTCCATATATCTAAATATATTTTCCAGTTAGCTCCTACTTTTTTCCAGACGATTACATATTTACCTTTCCAGGTAATTTCTTCTCCGTCAGCTTTTTTTGTAGTGCCTTGATAGGTACCATAATCATATGCTTCATTACCGATGATTTTAATTTCGATAGGATCTATTTTATGATTAATGATTTTTATACCTTCCGGAAGTCTCCAATACCCCAATATATCTTCGGTTCCTTCAAGAATTTTTAAATTATTAGGGAATATTTTGGCATCTTCAGTATATGACTCACCAATCATTTTATAGTTTGAAGTATTTACGTATTTAGAAAAGTTTTTGCCATTTTCTAGTATTTGGTTGATCTCCGCTTTTTCTCCGATATAGTTTTGTCCAATTGCCTGGCTGCCAATTAACATGAGAAATAAGATTGATAAAAATGATTTCATTTTTTAGTTCTTTTGCTTTCTATAGAATATTTTACTCACTACTTTCCATTCTCCATCTACTTTTAATAAATTCATATAATCAATAAATGCAAAGGTTTCATATTCAATTTCAAGTTTTGCCTGGGCTGCATTTCCTGTGATATCTATAGATGTAATCTTTGTTTTTCGGTTTTGTTTTGGTCCGGGTTTCATTACTTTTTTAAAGAATTCTAAAGCATTAACCTCTTTGTACCCGTCTTTTGAAATAAATTTCATCGTAGCATTGGTATGAAATGCTTTTTTTAAGGTTTCAAAATCATTGTTTGTACCACCATCCAGGTAATACGTAACGGTCTTTTCTACAAGTGTTTTATCAGATTCCTGAGCAAAAGTTAATGAAGAAGTACTAATGCATACGAGTAGGATATAAAGTATTGTTCTCATCTGTTTATTTATTTTAAGTTATTTATGATTTGTTTTCTGAAGCATTCCTACAACTTGTTTTGCTACCGATACAGATGCTGTTGGGTCTTGTCCGGTAATTAATCTGCCATCAACTATATAATGATTATCCCACCCCTTTTTAGAATAGATGAAATTTCCACCATTTTTAGTAATAGCCTCTTCAATAGAAAAGGGAAAAGTTTTATAATACGCTTTGTTTTTATTTTCAAAAGCATCGGCAAAACCATTTACCTTTTTTTCTTCATACAGATATTTTCCATTTGTAAGCTTTAAATTTACGATTCCTGCGGTTCCGTGACAAATGGCTGATACAATTCCTGTATTCTCATAAATTTTCCTTGAAATACCCTGTATAGCTTTATTCTCAGGAACTCCAAACATAGCAGCCCCACCACCACTATAATAGACTGCTTTATAGTTTTTTGCATCAATAGCTTCTGGTGAGTACGTATTTTTAAATAAATTCATAAAATCTTTGTCGTCTAAATATTTTTTTTGAATAGGATCTGAAGTATTTATATACCCTATCGGAATTTCGCCACCTTCTGGGCTTACAAAATCAACCTGATAACCCGATTTTATAAATACATCATAGGCCAAAACGATTTCTGCAAAATGATTTGCAGTTTTCAGATCTGTATTACCGTAGGTGCGTTGATTAGAGGTAACAAACAAAATCTTATCTTTTGAAGAAGCCGAACACCCCAAAAAAAGAAAAATCATCAAAAATGGTATTATACAATTTCTCATACTGAATTAATTTTCAGCAAATTTGAAAAATCATTACCTGTATAGGTTTATATATTATAAATCAGAAGTACTGATTTATAAATTAGAACTATGCTACTTCTTTTTTATAGGCCGCAGGAGTTTTACCCACTATCTTTTTAAAGGTAGTGTAAAATGTTGATTTCGAATTAAACCCACATTCATAACCAACAGCTTCTGTAGTGTAATTGTCTTCATTAATCAAAAGTTGTTTAGCTTCTTGGATTCGATATTCATTAATAAATAAAGGGAAGCTTTTGCCTAGATTGTCATTTAGAAATTGAGATAAATAGTGTGGTAAAACATGTAGTTGTTTAGAAACATCTGCAAGTTTTAAATCTGGATTTTTAAATAGCTCCTTTTCTTTAATCATCCTATCTAATTTGATTTGAAACTCACTTGCTTCATCAAGATCAATCTTTTTATCAGCATATTTAATCGTTTCTTCAAAAAACAAAGACGTTTTATTTCTTTTCAATACCCAAAATAAAATGAAAAGGAAAAATACAAACGAAAACGAAAGTGCACCTACAATGTACGATGTATAAGATCCGATATTATAACCCATCCAGATAATAGATACTCCGCCAAATACACTTAACACCCAAATTTCTATTTGTTTGATTTTATGTTCTTTGGAAAACAATGTATTAAAAACCGATTTTAATTGAATCGCTGTAAATACGATATACAAAAGCCATTGTAAATAAATGATTTTGACAAAGAATCCAGCCCATAATCTTTTATGTTCCCAATATGGATATATAATGCTTAATACAATGACCAATCCCAGAGCAGGAATAATATGTAATAGCCACCGACCATTACGTTCATGCTCAACTATCAGACTTTTGGCATATAGGTACAAAAAAGGACCTATTAGAACACAAGCCGAAAGCCCTATTTGAATAAATACTTCTGATAATTCTGGATTAAAATAAAAGAAAACAGATTTTAGTATTCGTACACTTAATACAAATAAAAGTGCCGATAGGAAATAATTAGACAGTCCTCTCTTTTTAGAAAAGAAAGCAAAATAAAAACTTAATAAAAAACCATTTAACGCTCCTAGTGCACTAAAGAGAAATAATAATTGACGCTCTAAATCCATGAAAATATAAAAAGTAAATATATAGCAAATATTTAAAAATGGTTTATAATTTTCATTTCCATTCCAGAGACATTACCTGAGTCTTACTATTCTTTGATAACCCCAGGAATTACATATTCAACATGAATTCGATGTAAGGATTTAGTTTAAAAAAGCCATCAAAAGGCATTGACTTGAAAATTTACGTCAGTCAGAGTAATTTTCGGTAGAAAATTGTATCGAAGACAAGTAAATTTTCTTACGTCGAACTCACATTATTTACTTTACTATTTTATCTGGCTTATACTGTAGTTGATTAAACTACACCAACTCACGTCTTAATTCATTTAAGGAGATGTTGCTATTAATCAACCTGGTGATTACTTCTTCACGAAATTCATCCAGATCATCATAATCATAATATTTGGCCCACTTGTAGGTTTCGAGAAGGTTTTTGATTTGCTTGATAAGCTTTCGGGTTGCATCTGCAGAACGTAACACGGCAACCTGATCATAATCAGGATTATCCTTATGCATATAGCTTACCTTTTTGGTTTCAAAATCAACCGAAATGTAGTATGCATCTACATCGGGATCCAGGTTTTCTCTAAAATCCACCCAATCTGCATATCCTAATCGTAAGTCGTCAATTTCTGGAGGGAAATCAGATACTAATCTCCATTGGCACTTTGCAGCTCTACCCCAATGGTTAGACATTCTATATACTCCATGTTTTGTATAATAATAAGTACTCCCCGACTCACTTCTGTAATTTGGTTTTCTTCTTGTGATTTCGCGTAGCGAAGCTCCTCTGAATACACAATACGTTTTATTAAAGAAGTTATAACGCGTGTATACCTTAACGTGTTCTTTTTCCTGATGTTCCAAATGCATGTTTTTTTCCCGGTGGCAAAGAAATCACATTTTTTGCAGAAAGTAAAAACAAGTTTTTAACATCTTTTCACTAAGCCATTTTTTTGCTCTTATACCCCCATGTATTTGGGAAGAACATTGTAAAAAAAGCGTCAATTCGAGTATTTTGTCGTAATAAAATGAAGACAAAATGTACTACGGCAAGCTCAGCAGAACTATCGAGAATAGCTTTTTAAATCAATAGTCCTTGTTATCCTAAGTGTGTCAAGATATCATAATCATATAGTAAAAAAGGGGGATTCAACCTGTCTATAGTAGGCATTACACTCTTTTATGAGTACTGTTTGTATGCTAACTTTGATCGATGAGTTTAGATCTTTAAAATGATAAAGTGAACATAATAGTCAATTGGCTTTTGATAAGCTTATCAAACGAGAAGTAAAGAGAAGTCCTGTTGCAGGGACTCATATTTTTGAATTAGCTTGATTCTAAAAAAGCATCTTGTTACAGAACAAGATGCTTTTTTACTGGCATGTACCTTATTACCCCAAGATATAACTACTTTGCATTTTCATAAAATGTCAAGGCTCCAGAAGGGCATTTTCCGATCTGGTCTTTTAATGCTTCAGAAGTAGCCATCTCTGGTCGGATCCATGGTTTTTCCTTAGGTTGGTACACCTTTGGTAAGGTCTTTACACAAACACCTGCATGGGTACATTTTCCAGGTTTCCAAACTACTGTAATCTCTCCGTTGGTGTATTCTTTTCTAATCTCGTTTGCCATGATATAATGATTTAAAGTGTGGATTATACTACTATTTAAAGATATAGCTTCCTTTTAAATACAATATAAAACCGAATGGTTTTCTCAGTAAATCCGAATCATATTCGATAATTAATCAATATACACTATTTTATTAGGCTCTTTCAGGCTTCGTTTCTTAGACCGGTTATAGATTCATGATGTAACGTTTTTAGACAATACTCCTCTAATAGGTAATAGTTTTTAGATATATTTAGAAATGAAAAAGGAATTCTTTACTGCTGCTAAGGTATATGTAAGTACCTGGATGTTGATTGTATTATTATTCCTTTCACTATCATTACGAGCAGATATTAGTTTTAAAAAATCGGTTCAAACCATAATAGAACTGCTTCCGAATACTACATTTTTAATTGGTGTTCATATTACATTTCTCATTTTTTATGTATTGTTCCTACTCATTCGATATTTCATAAGAATTTATCGTCGTAAAGGTTTTATTATTATGGGGAAACAAGCGATATTTAGGGTAGTTATTCCTTTTTTTATCCTCTTTGGCGTCTACAAAGCTATTGTACATGCTAATAGTACAGAAGAGTTTTCCTATCAATGGGATTATTCTATTGAAAATACTAATGATACGACAAATGATCTTTATAAAACCGATGGGAAACATCGCGGAATGAGTGTATTTGGTTGGGGTTCTCATAACAAAAAGTCTATTGCTACACTGGTAAAAAACAATATAGAGTGGGTAGCTGTTATTCCTTTTTTATATCAGAAAGATCAACATACCATACAAATGAATACTCCAAAAGCTATTGGGCAATGGTCTAGCAGAGATTCTGTTTTTATCAACAGTATTGCACAACTGCAAGCAAAGGGAGTTTATGTACACCTAAAACCACATTTATGGATGGGCGAGGGCTGGCGCTCTGATATTTCGTTACCATCTGCCACCGACTGGGATACCTGGTTTGACTCTTATCGTAGTAATATGATCCATTATGCACACATGGCTCAAAAAACAGGGGTTAAACTATTCTGCGTAGGGACCGAGTTACGATCATCAGTACAACATCAGCCAGATCGATGGAAAGCCCTGGTACAGGAAATCAAGACTATATATCATGGCAAGCTTACGTATGCCGCCAATTGGGACGGAGAATTTAAACATGTCGATTTCTGGAAAGAATTAGATTATATTGGTATACAGGCTTATTTTCCACTCACTAAGAAGTCTAATCCCGATCTGGTTACTCTTAAAAAGGGCTGGAATACACATATCACGACCTTAGAAACCTTATCTCAAGCCCACCAAAAACCAATTCTATTTACAGAAGTAGGCTATAAAAGTGAAGCTTCTGCTGCAATACAACCCTGGGAGTGGCAATCTCTCTTTGGTATCCTATATCAGAAAAAATCTGATCGTACCCAACAGCTTGCATACCAAGCTTTATTTGAATCATTATGGGATAAAGAATGGTTTTCGGGTATGTATATCTGGCAATGGGACACCAGAACTTCTATCGATAGTGCACCTACAAGCCTGGATTTTTCACCACGCTACAAACCAGCACAAAATACTATTGCACAATGGTATGCCTGCCAATAAATAGATCTAAAAAAGCTATTCTCGATACAGTTTTTTTCCATTTTATTCTTAAAAACCACTCGAATTGACGCTTTTTATAACATTTAAGTTTAGGTCGAACTCAGGTTAAAAGATCAATTTATTTGGTTACCACTTGATGTGTATCACATTTTCTAAGCATATGTAACTCTTCGGTACCAACTACAATATTATTAGCTATAAAAGTGTTGGCATTATCCAGCTTTACGATAGTGTAGGTTTGTTGTGCCGTATCAATTTCTTTGATATTTACAATTTTCACCGCACCAGAAATGGTGCGTATTATACTCCCTTTTTGAAGTTGTTTAACATCATCAAACCGATATGCCATCTGTGTTTTCTCGGGAGAATAAGACAACCAATCTCCAGAAGAAGATAAAAGTGGATGATCGCGGGTACAGGTAATCGTCGAACCATCAGATAACCAAAGAGTAATCAAAGTATCATGCATCGGACTTGCCAGTTCTTGAATGGTCGCAGCAATATAGCTATCTCTAGCTTGATGATAAGAAAGCACTTGCTCTCCCGGCAGTATCTCTTCTATTGGTTTTTGAGTATGATCTGCCATAGTGATCAAAGTCCCTTTGGCAAAACAGTGTACGTCGATCCCATCAAAATAAATTTCAGAAAGTACCGTATCCTCATATTTATCTCCCGGATATACCTCCATAATCTCGAATTTCATGGTCCAGGGTGGTAAACTTTTTGAAGTAATATAATCTATGCTTTTATCTAATTTACCTATCGGAGCTACTTTAAAATGTTGTGCAGCCCGCTGATCAGTAAGATTTAGAATGGCATAGGGTCGGTCTTTAATATACACTTTAAGTTTTTTCACGCGACTATTATTTCGCCAGGCAGTTTCACTTTTCACATGTCCATTTACAACGATAATTTCTGTTATACGCGGCCTTCCCTGGTAAAAACTATATTCGAGATACTCTCCTACTCCATATCCCGGCACTCCTTCTGCCCATACGTTTTTATAGTTAAGATCCATTGCATTTTCTGCGCGATAATTTATATTACCCTGATCCGCCAAATGTGATGATGCCGTTTCTTTAAACGACCCACCACCACAATACCAACTACACCCCTGGCCTTCAATATCCCAATAATTAGTCATTGTTTCATCAACCATCTTATCTAATTCTGCTTTCTCTTCCTGGGTGAGGTCTTCTTTTTTTAGTCCTTTTGACATGCGTTCCCAAATGGCTTCACAAGCTTTTCTGTTTCTGTTAAATTCCTTTTCATCTGTAGTATTCAAGTCCAGTACTTCGATACGTGTTGGCGTGAGCACCTTTATTTCCTGGGCATCAGAAAAAAAAGTGATGAGTAGTATGATACAGGTAAGTGTGTTTTTCATAACATGTATGGTATATCATTGGTATGCATTACAAATATATCACTTATTACATCCACTACCTCCCCTGTTTACCGTGATAAAATAAAGGTAACAACCACATCTCTGGGTTCGGTTTCCTTCGAGGGCAAGTTCTTTCGGTTTGGCTCAGGAAATACATAGCTGAAATCCTTTTACCATAAAAAATGTTATCAACATCCTTTCTAAACCTAATAAAGATGTATGTTACATACCTCTTGTTGAATCAACGCTTCCATGTAAACACAACAACCTATAGTAGTGTTGAGAAACCAATAATTTCCACACTACCAAAAAGTGAAAATTATTATTTATTTACGGTTTATACTTCGATTTTATGTTTGTGTAAACAATTAAAAAGCAATAACTAACTCAGCTGTTTTTTAAATAGTTTTGGATCATCATTAACCAAATTCTTAAAATCTTACACAATGAAAAAATCCATTTTAAAATTAGGCCTGTTTGCTTTTATCTCCGTTACTTTTATAGCATGTCAAAACGATGGTCTTGATGCTCCCGAAGCACAAGAGGTACAAAATGCAACTGTTCAAGATGCTTCAAAACAGTTTGTAAGCGAAAAAGATGTATCAAACAATCCTACGATGCCACAATTAGTAGAAAAACTGATACATCAAAACAATCAGGCAACTGCCAAAAGGTTTGGATGTACATTAGATAGTGATATCGGATGCGGTAGTGATGCCGTGGCAGAGATCGAAGAATATGTAAATCTTTCTAACTGTATTTCTTTTAGCAAAGGAACATTGATCATCCCTATTCAATCCAGACAGTTTACCTATAACTATTCATATTATATCGATGGAGACGGAGATATAAACATGGATCAGTATCAATATCAATTCGACTCTCATGTGGCAGATATCGCACAGCGAATAGCTCCTAATAAAATAGCACTGGTAAGTGCTAATGCATCTAATGGTTGCGGAAGAGGTTGGAAAGTAGCTAATATCACGTATACTGTTATTCTTGGTAACTAAGATTCATCTTGATCTTGCTATAAAACAACACATGACAAGCCCTATATATCTGTTTGATGTATAGGGTTCTTTTATTTTATAGAGGTATGTTTTATGCTCACCCTTCGACACTTCGACAGGCCTGTCCTGAGTTTACCAAAGGGCTCAGTGTGACAGCTCACCCTTCGACTACGCTCAGAGTTCGGGATTCGTTGTTGTATTGGTATTTGGGCCGAGGGTTCATTATGACAAAACACACTTCTAAAAGTTAAAATCATACCAAAAGATTCATTATTTTAGTACTATAAACCACAGTTCGATTAATATTTGGATATACGATAAAAACCGTCAATTCGAGTGATTTTTCGTATTAAAATGGAGAAAAATTGTATCGAGAATAGGTTGTACTAAAAGATTCAAACAAAACTATGATATAGCATGAAAAACAGCTTAGGTATACGTGCAAAAAATCTTTTGTTGATATACTTTGTACTCACTTTTTTGATTTCGTGGACGGGCCTAGTTTTTATTATGGGTATTGACGGATTTACCGGAAAGAAAGAAGTACCGGATAGTCAAATTCCATTACTATTTTTGGCTATGTGTGCTGGGCCTTTTATAGCAGGGTTACTAGTTAACTACTTTGAAAATGGTAAAGCCAGTTTTAAACAACTAAAAACCAGAATGGGAAAATGGAAAGTAGGTACCCGATGGTATGCCATAGCTCTTTTTTCTGCTCCGCTACTTTTTGGGCTTACCTATATACTACTCTCTTCCTTTTCTTCTAAATTTTCTCCTATCCTTCTTTCTACCGATGATCTTCTCTTTTTAATTCTTGGAGGAATTCTAGGTGGCATCGTAGCCGGTTTTTTTGAAGAAATTGGCTGGACAGGATTTGCTGTACCAAAAATGAGACTACATTTCAATATACTCACTACAGGGTTAATCGTTGGTGTGATATGGGGAATATGGCATTTGCCTCTTTTTATGGACAGTGATCCCAACGGAGATGTTCCATTAGCAATATTACTGATCATAAAACTCGTTACACATTTACCAGCTTTTAGAATTTTGATGGTCTGGGTATATGATCACACCCAAAGTTTGTTTATAATAATTCTTATGCATATGTCTCTTACAGCAAGTACTATGATTTTTCAACCCACAACGACAAAAGGGATTGATATCGTTGTTTTTAACCTTATGTTTACCGGATTGATTTATGTGTTTATGGTTATACTTAGGTATCTTACCCTTCGAGTGCCTCAGGGTTCGAGTTCAATTTATCATTAAAGTCCGAGATATCATGGGAGGTTGAGGTTCTCGAAGCCCCATCTTTATTCCGATACGTACTCACCCTTCGACTACGCTCAGGGTTCGGAGTTCAATTTATCATTAAAGTCCGAGATATCATCGGGGGCTGAGGTTCTCGAAGTCCCATCTTTATCACGATACGTACTCACCCTTCGACTACGCTCAGGGTTCGGTCTCGTTCGAGGGCTGAGTCCTTCGGCTTAGCTCAGGAAACACGGAGTCGAAGCCCGAATACCTTTCAAGCCAATGTGTATCATTTTTACATTCAGCAATCTCACCCTTCGAGTGCCTCAGGGTTCGGAGTTCTATTTATCATTAAAGTCTGAGATATCATCGGGGGCTGAGGTTCTCGAAGCCCCATCTTTATCACGATACGCGATAGATAATCCTGGTAATGTTTCCAACTCCCCTCTCATTAATGCTTCTTTCTTTGCTCTCGACCAACCTTGTACTTGTTTTTCTCTGTAGAACGCGGTATCGATACGATCATAGTGCTCATAATACAATAGTTTTACCGGTAATCTTTTTTTGGTATGGTTAGCTCCTTCTCCTTTTTGATGTTGTTGTATTCTTCTCTCCAAATATTTTGTACTGCCTGTGTAGTAACTCCCATCACTACATTCTAAAATATACATATACCCATTCATATAAAGTTTTGTTTTTACAATAGTAGCGCATACGAGTTTCATTTTTTGAAACCAGAGCATCATCGTACAAAAATCTCAGTATTGTAAACCCATAACAGGACGAACTAAAAGTAGTAATGTATACTAGTTTTTAATAAAACGACACTTATTATAATAAGATCACGTTATAATAAGATCACGGTTTAGTGTTAAAATATGTAAACCTGTTTGTTATTTTGTGTTATTTCAACATAAAAAAGAGATCTAAAAAGTAAGTCCAATGTCATATTGAGCCTGTCGAAATATTTTTATCTTACTGGTAATCAATATGGGTTTCGACAAGCTCGACCTGACAAATCAAAATATAATGACTTTTTAGGCCTCTTAACATCTAATAGTTATTTATTTTTTGCCTTTTACTCCGTTATTTTTAAGAATATAGAAACTATACCCAAATTGAAGTTGTGAGAAGTTATTATTTATATTATCTAATTCATGGATAAGTTTATATCTCAGAAATAATTTTCCTGTGGTAGATATATCGACCAGTAAGTCTATATTAAAACTATTAAGCCATCTGTTTTTTGAAACTACTTCACTATTTTCTATAGATCGGATTGCAATATCTTCACTAAAGGTTTCGAACCAGGAAAGACGATCTGTAAATGAAAAGCTTACTCTTTTCTCGGGTAAAAGTTGTATCGAAGCCTCAAAAGGGATCTCGAGGTTGTTATAAAACACTCCTTCTTCATCTGCTGCATCTAACTTTACACCTGTTCTACCATACAAAGCTCCTGCATTAAAAAACATATTGATTTTAGAGTTTTGATTCTCAAATGTCATTAAATTCAGAATACCCCCAACTGCAAAATTTCTATACTGTAGTAACGAAATCGGGGTATAAAACGTTTCGCTACCAACTGTCTGAGGTAACAAAAATTTATTATTTTCTTCAATCTTAGAATATTGAAAGAATACATCTGCATTCTGAAACACTCCTGCCCCTTCAAACAACAAAAAAGGCGGAATAATACCATAATACCAAGGCCTGTCATACCTACGTGTATTCAGGTTAAATCGTTTTTTGACTTCTAATTGTACCAATCCATTAGGGTTTTCCTCATCAAACAACCCAATGAGATCGGTATAGGCAACCGCTTCAAATAACTTAGAAGATTCTTCCCTGTAGAGTTTCGATTCTTTTTTACTTTTATCCAGAACAATAGTTTGAGGTACGGGACTAATATCATTGGCATTAACATCTACTTTTTTGATATAACGAATCACATCATCTACCTGGATAAATAGGCTCTTTTTCTCTGTTTTTTCATATTGATACTGATCTTCATGAAGTAGTTTTATAGCATTAGTATCTGAAGTGTCTCTATATATTTTTTCATTAGAATACAAAACATAATCCGACAGTTGTTGAATATTTTTGGTAGAACTGATCCCGATGGAGTATTTGTTATTGAATGAGTAATTCTCTTCTCCCATACTGCCATTTACCTGTATCTTTTCTATAAACCCGCCAAAGAATGAAATCTCGACCTCTATATTTTTTAAAGGGTCATCAAGGGGAATTTTTCGTATACTCTTTACATCGGTATTATAATATACAGGAATCTCTTCATTTTTTAATTTGATCGTAGCTACTTGGGGGCGTTCTTCTTCGGTATTGTAAAACGTAACAATCCGTGCAAAAAGTTGTGTAATTCGATTACGAACCAAATCGGTATTCGTTACATCTTTGGGAACCAAAGGAACATCGTTATTATCCTTGGTAGAAGTAATGATTGTTTTAATCGCTTGCTTTACCCTTACTTCAAAGTTTGGATAAGTTAATGGTTTTAGTTTAAACGTTTGTGTATCTGCACAATCACAATCCAACTCTATGGTATGAAAACCATCTGCATCGATACTGGCTGATAGGATGATATGTATCTTATCACTGTCTGTAAACTGATCAATAAGATCTGTATCGACTGTATATTTTTGAGCAAAAACTGAGATAGAAAAAATCAATAAAAAGCTGGTAAAAAATCTTTTCATTTTTTAAAATTTAGATGATTAATAAATTACTTCTTTTCAAGGTGGGATATAAAAAGAAGGAATACGTTAAGAGAAGAATATTTTTGTAATAAAAGGTAAAATTGTTACATAGGATAAAATTTATTTAGGTTTATTTTGATTAAATATACATAAATATTCACAAGTACTAACAAAATTTTAAGATGTTGATCTAGAAGAGAAAAAATAACTAGATTTCGGTATACACTATACCAAAATATTGAAGATAAAAGAACGTTTTTTGTATTCGAAACTCTCTTACTATGAGTTTTATTTTTTGAAACCAGAGCATTATCACCCAAATATCTCAGTATTGTAAACCAATATCAGGACGAACTAAAAATGGTAAAGTTATTCTAGGATTAATCTAAAATATGTAAACTTTTTTTAGGACGATAGGGTACTTACGAAGTACCCTCCCCCCACTGCAGAAGTACCCATCCCCTTGTGCAAACACAGGTGTGTCCTGTATAAAACAGAGGCCACATCTCTGTTGAACACAAGTGCTGCCTCTGTTTGAAGTACCCCCACCCAGGAATCGAAGTACCCCTGGCCAGGGTTACGGGCAGTCATACCCACTACCATAAGTACCCCCTATAGCCTATATACCCTTAACCTACCCACTACTATAAGTACCCACCCCCACTTATATAAGTGGGGTTTAGCCTATTTTATACGGTAGATGGTTATTTTTTAACAGTTTTTGTTAATAATAGTTTTCACCACTTTTAGAACGGTATATATCTTTTATCCATTCGTGATTGCATTTCTCACAGCTATAATAATTACGAAAAATACGTTTTTCAGGGTTAGCAAAATCTTCACCCAAATAGTCTTCTTTTGTTCTCGCTATATTAAAATAGTCTGCTTTACATTTTGGGCATCTACTTGATCTATATTCTTGCACCAAAGCATAAATTATAATAGACAACATAATTATGTATATCAAAAAGCTACCCAAATTTTCTTCCATATTATTTTGTTCCAAAGGTATCTATGATCATTTCCCGAAATTTCTCTTTGTGTGTTTCTTGCATTAATAAATATTTACTTCTTTATCTTCTTTGGCTGCAGCACATCTAATTTCTGCGTAACTCTTGGTTTTTTTATGAATATGAAAGTACGATATACGATTATTCTTCTCCATATATATATTTACGAACAATAGTTTGACTAACAGGTTTTAATGTTTTGCCATTAGTTGGATGCGTGCCTGGCATTGTAAAAAATTCAATTCCTACTGTCTTGTCATACCAAAATAGAGCTTTTCCATCTTTAAAAAACGTCATTGTGGTATCTGGTTCAATTTTTCTAAAATTCTCTAACAAATCTTTATTTAGTGCAATATCCAGAGAGGAAGTTTTTCCACATTCTACTAACTCATAATGATCTTCTGACCAGATCATACATTCTTTTCGTTGCCGATCAATTACAAAATATAGAATAACAGCAAACGAAGAAATAAAACTAACGGTAATTACAATTTTTTTCCAAGGAATTCTAGGTTTTGGTGGAAAACCACCTCCTGATTCTCCTTCTGGAGGGTCTATAATTTTACCTTTATTTTTTCTAAATTTTGAATACGGTCTTGGATTAAAGTTCAATAACCAAGAAGAAAATTCTACTACTTCCTCCCTTGGTTCTTTAGTTATTTGGTTAAGAAACTGTTTTACCGGAATAAGTTTATCTGCATCAACAGAATCTAAAAACTTCAAAAAATCTCTATTAATAGGAATTTTGAAATAAGATGATAAAGTATGAATATCTTGTTTACTATTTTGAGTTTCTAAAATAATTTTACTGGCGCTCTTAATTTTCCCAGGAGTGATGTTATTACAAAATCTATTTAATTGGTGATTAGAATCATTTTTGATAGAACCATAATGTTCCAATATTTTCCCTTTGTAATCTTCAAACGTCATCACAATCAGTTTTTTATTAAAATTTAGAAACGAATTTATCCTAATAATTCGAATTCATCCGAATGATCCGAATTACTTACTATCAGAGGGGTAAAACAGCCATACCTTTACAAAAGTTTTGAAAACGTATTGATTTAGCTATCAAGACAAATGTATACAAACTAATTCAAAACCGGAAATATAAGACGGGATCTGCGTATTGATCCAGGAAGTACAATTCACTTTTCCTGTCGGCCTATTTCCACTCTACTTCCTAAAACTAAGAAGAGGCCTCTTCTGAATTTAAATGAGTTGCTGGTTGGCAAATAATCCTCCGGGTTCAAACCTCGGACAGCAACCGCTATGTCAAATTTTAAAATTCAGAAATTATGCGTAAAGCAATTTTAATATTAGGAATCGTGTTGTTTAATATGTCTTTATTTTCATGTACCACTTCAGATATCGCCGACGAAATCGGTATTGAAGAATTAGCTACTGAGGGAGAAGATGGTGATTTAGGCCAAGAAAGCTCTGAAGAAGATGAAGGATAAATAATCCTTAATAATAATGAGGTCTTATCTTTTTTATAGATAAGACCTTAATTTTTTTATTTAATTTACGAGGAATTTTGAATTTAGATCCTCTTGAAAGCTTTTATCAAAACTATTCTATTTCTACTATTATGCATCCGATGTAGCTCTCCTGCCCCATCTAATACAGAAGAGTTACCTAATGATCATCCCTTTCGTTACTTCGAGCTAGGCAAAGAAAAGCGATCATTAAAAGAACGCCTTTGTTACTTAACAGAAGCAGAGAAAAAAGCTACTATTTTAGGTTTGGATTCAATAGTTATTAAATCTCTTTCCTTTAAAGCCTATTTATTCAAAGAAAATAGATATAAAGATGAGAGATACCTAGATAGTGTTTTACCTGTTTCAAAAAAAATGCTTAAAGCTGCTATAAAAGCTAAAGATTCAGCTAATATTGGGAAAGCCTATTTTAAAATTGGGGAAAATTTCCTCAACAAAAATATTAATGATTCTGCTTTCTATTATTTCGACAAATCCAAATATATATATGCTAGTATAAAAGATAGTTCTCAAACTGGAAAGAAGATAGATCGAATGGCAAGGATTCTAATAGACGATAGTAATTACAATCTCGCAGAAAGTTTATTAGTTGAAGCATTAGAATACCTTGAACCAATTAAAGATAGTGTTAGTCTTACTTCTGTTTATTTAAACTTAGCAATTAAGTATAAAGAACAAGCAAATTACAATAAGGCAAAAAGTTTTATTAATAAAGCTTATGAATATTCGTGTTCTCCTAAAGCAAATAAAGTAATAAAAAATACGGAGTTATTAATTCTTCAGAAAAATGGCGATTTTGATGCTTTGATTAAAAAATATTCTAAATTAATTAACGATAAAGATATAATTAATAACAAAAAGGAATATGCTCGTATTTTAGACAATTTTACGTACACAAAATGGCTTGCTGGTTATAATGAAAATATCGAAAGTAAATTACAAGAATCTTTACATATAAGAGATAGTTTACAGGATGTCTCAGGTTTAATAGCTAGTTATGAACATTTAATGAGGTTTTATAGCAAGAAGAATGCATCTAAAGCTACTCTATACGCTAAAAAACTTTTTAAACTTACAGTAGCGCAAAATAATTTAACAGATAGATTAGATGCCATAGAATATTTAAAAACATCTTTACCAAATGAATCTATGCAATATACTCGCTTAGAATTGGAACTAAAAGATAGTTTGCTTAATGCACAAAAGTTATCTGGTTATCAATATGCAGCAATGATATATGACACCAATAATCTTGAAAAAAAATTATTTAAAGAACAAAAAGAAAAAGAACTGGTTAATCAAAAACGTATAACCCAAAATATTATATATGGGGGAAGTGGATTATTAATACTTATAAGCTCTATTTTTTTACTTTTCTATTTACAAACTAAACATCGTAAAGAAAAAATACAAGAACGCCACTCAACCGAAAAAAGAATCTCTAAAAAGATACACGATGAAGTTGGGAATGATATCTTTTATCTCGCTACACAATTACAACAAGATCCGGATTTCACAACCGATCCCGATAAACTAAAGATACTTAAAGGATTTGATAGTGTATATCATAAAGTGAGAGATATTTCGAGGGATCATACGGTAGAAACTGGAGAAGAATACGGTGATGAGGTATTATCCTTATTAAACTCTTACGGCAGTCAAACCACAAAGGTGATTACCAATACTGTAGATGTTGATTTCTGGTCTTCTGTATCTGCCTATAAAAAGGGAGAACTATATTGGGTACTTAAAGAATTACTCACCAATATGAAGAAGCATAGCAAAGCTAGTTTTGTGTCTGTACAATTTCTTAAGGAAAAACAACATCTCGTCGTTACCTACGTGGATAATGGTATCGGTATTAACGATACACACCTTATTTCTAAAAACGGACTTCGTAATGTGGAAAACCGCATGAAAGACATCAAAGGAACTATTACTTTTGAATCAGAACCTAAGCAAGGTTTTAAAGCAAAAATTGTTTTTACCTCCTAATCAATCAAGGTATGTTTACAAAAATTATTATTGCCGAGGATATCGATAATGAAAACCTGGGAATTGTTTCTTCAGTCAATGCATTTACCAATGCACAGGTAGATACGGCTCAGTTTTGTGATAAAACAAAACTCAAGATCGAAAGGACACTACAAGAAGATTCTCCCTACCAACTCCTGATTAGTGACCTTTCTTTTACTTTGGATTATAAAGAACATAACATCACATCGGGGAAACAACTTATTGAAGAAGTCAAAAAAATACAACCTGATATTAAAATCATTGTTTTTTCGGGTGAAGATAAACCAGCCATTATGAAATCCCTTTTTGAAAACTACAAAATTAATGGGTATGTCTGTAAAGGATTATATGGGTTATCTGAGTTAAATAAGGCTATACAAGCAGTATATAATCATAAGACATTCACTTGTCCGGTTTCTAAAAGTGCCTTACATCAAAAGAATATTTTACAACTGGATGCTTACGAAATACAACTACTAACCTTACTAGTACAAGGGTACAAACAAGAAGAAATTAGTCAATACCTTACACAAAACAATATTTCACCAAATAGCAGACGCTCTGTAGAAGACAGAATACGTAAACTACGAGAAGATTTTAATGCCAAAACCAATGTACAATTAATCTATATGGTAAATCAATTAGGTTTGATTTCATAAACTAACCCTATAAAAGCATACATTTTTATCCCTTGTGGTTTTCCACGAGGGATTCTTTTTGGGGCAAAGTAAGTTTGTTGTAGTATTAATTTAAAAACTTTTAAAAATGGCAGATCCAAAATTTAAAATTCGTAAAAGTAGTAATGGGGAGTACTATTTTAATTTATACGCAGGCAATGGTCAGGTAATAGCTACTGGTGAAACCTATACATCTAAGCAAAGTTGTAAAGATGGAATAGAATCTGTAAAGACTAATGCTCCTATTGCAGATATCGAAGATTTAACATAGCGTAAGTATTGGGGTAACAAGCTTTATTATATGTAGACCTCACAGGTTTTAAAACCTGTGAGGTCTTTTCTTTTCTAATAAGTTTTGGACTCTGTGGAAAACCACAAGGGATTGGTTTTCAGGGTTGGTAAGTTTGAAGTGTATTAATTATAAAATTTAGAAATATGTCAGATGTAAATAAACCTAGAAGGCCAGAAGGAATACCTCCAAGAGATTTTCCTAATAAACCAAACCCAACCCCCATTCCTAATAAGCCAACACCTTATCCCGAAAAACCGATAGAAATCAAGTAATAACTTCAAAAAAATAATCATGGCTAAATATTATGTAAATAAAAACGCACAAAACAATGGTGATCATGAGGTCCACAAACAAGGATGTATCTGGTTACCTAAAGTAGAAAATAGAATCTATTTAGGAGAACACACTAGCTGTAAATCTGCAGTTAGAAAGGCTAAGGATTATTATGACCAAGTGAATGGTTGTTATCACTGTTCAAACGAGTGTCACACTTCATAAATTTTAACTATGAAAAAACTAACCATAATTTTTATTGCCTTAATTGGCATTTCAAGTTTCATTTCTTGTGATTCAAGTGAGGAAACAGAAAATGATATAGAAACTCGAACAGAATGGGAATGTGGAACTCATAATGGTAATACATTATATACAGGACCACAAGGTGGATGTTATTATTATAATAGTAATGGCAACAAAACCTATGTGGATAGATCAGAATGTAATTGTTAATCAATAATAATTTACTATGAAAACAATCCAAGTTAAGTTCAACATAAAAATAATATCATTTATATGTGCCTGTTTATTATTTGCTGCAGTTTTGAATCTACCTATTGAATATTATTCAATATTAAGAATTGTAGTTTGTATGGGATCTCTATTAGTAATCATATCACTATTCAAAAAAAACACTTGGGCAATTGTTTTTGCTGTCATAGCAGTTCTATTTAATCCAATAATTCCCGTATACCTTTATCTAAAACCATATTGGATTCCTATAGACATTATTTCAGGGATACTATTTCTTTTAATTCTGTTTTTCGCTAAACCGAAGAAAGAAATAAAAAAAGTAGAAACAAAAAAACGAAGAGAATTCAAAAGAGATAAAATTTATTAGAACCTAATCAATTATGGAAGAAACAACCATCACAGCCGAATTAAAAAGTCATTTTTTAAGGCTATATCAAATTGCATTGTCTGACGATAATTTCAGCCATTTAGAAATGCAGTTATTATACAAGTTTGCTCAGGAAAGAGCAATCTCTAAAGCTGAATTAGACACCATTTTAACTGGGCATGCCGGAGATATAATTATACCAGAAACCATAGAGAAAAAAATTGAATACCTCTATGACTTTGCCTTAATGATTTGGGCTGATAAAATTATAAGCAAAGATGAAGAAATAGCACTTACAAAATACATTAAAAGCTTTGGTTTCCTGGAAGAAAATGTCCACAAGTTATCTAACTATTTATTAGAAAGTGCAAAAGCAAATACACCTAAAGAAAAAATACTTGAAGAACTTAAAGATTAATCTATTATGGGACTATTAAAAAAACTCACTCAATTAACTTCCCAAAATGGGAAAATGAATGTGGTAAAACCAGAAACTGAAGTCAATGAAAAGCTTACATATCATGATGATGGATATGATACATCCAAAGCTTGTCATGGAAATGCACATAATTTACAAATATCATTAGATACTATATATCAGAAATTTGAAAACAAGTGTAAAACTGATTATAACGAACAAGAGCGTCTTAAGCAGCCTTATGTTACTGAGCAAAAAGGAAAGAAAACTGCTTTATTAAATAAAACAGAAGAGCTAGAACGAATTGAGAATAATATTAGCAAGGTTAATGATGATATCGAAAAACTAAATCAAGATTGTAGAAAAGTAAAGATACATCCAGAAGAATTCTTTGTTGACATAGATAAAAGAGCATCTGCTAAATTCTGGATTGGTATAAGTTTTTTACTACCATTGGCTGTGTATCTTTTCGTTTTTTATATTTCAACATCTTTTTCTGCCTTCTTTAGAAAGTTTGATCCAGGTATTAGTCTCTTTCAAGGGATGTTCGATCCAAAAGCGCTTTCAAAAGCTTATGAAGGAGGTCTACTAGAGTTATGTTTTGTGCTTTTTATTCCTTTTGTATTTTTTGCTTTAGGATACTTAATTCATATGTTTCAAGAGGAAAAAGGGATCGTTAACAAATTCAAGATTGCAGCGCTATTTATAATTACGTTTTTATTTGATGCTATTCTGGCATATTTAATAGATGAAAAGCTATATAATCTAAATAAAACTTTTAATAGTGAAGAGTTCTCTATATCTATAGCTTTTCAGAGTATTGATTTTTGGCTGATCATTTTTGCGGGATTTGTGTCTTACATAGTTTGGGGTTTAGTATTTGATTTCGTTATGAAAGAACACTCAGATAGAGATAAAATTAAATCGTTCATCAGAGAGAAAAAGGACGCAATCTTTGAAAAAGAAAAGCTACTCTTAAAATTAAGAGGTAAAACTCAAAAAGGAGAAGATGAAATATCTAAAATAAAAATTAGAATATCTGAACTTCAAAACATCATTGATGGGTGCATACTCCCTGTTATGAATTATAAAGCACTCTCTACAGAATATCTTCAAGGCTGGCAACAATATATATCTGCAGGATTAAGAATGGGAGGCGATGAAAAAGATACACTATTACAGGAATGTAAGAATGTATATGAAAAACATATTAAGGGATTAGAATTAGATACAGATACCTACCAAAACAAAATATATACTAAAACATTGTAAACATGAAACAGATAAAGTTTTTAATTCTTATTTCTATACTATGTCTATTGTTCTGTTGTAAGAATGACATCAAAGACGAAACTAAGACAATAGAAGCTAATATTTCATCTACTAGTATTAGCAAATGTCCAAAACATATATTGGATCAAAAAGAGAACAATCTTAACATAAGCATTCTTTTGGATTTATCAGATAGAATTGAAAAAACTAAAGTAAGACAAAAGGATTCAGCATATTTATCAAGTTTGTCAAAATCATTTGTAGAACATATAAAGCATAAAAAATTGATTTTGCTTGAGGATCGTATGCAATTGTTCTTCAATCCCGAGCCTTCAGATGAAAAAATAAATGAAATCGCTGAAAAATTGGAAGCTGTTTTTACTAAAGAAACTTCCAAAACAAAAATAACAGAAACCTTATCTCTTTATACAAATACTCCTTCAGAGTTATATGATTTAGCTAAACATGATGCTGAAAGCTCAGGAGGTTATCCAGGCTCAGATATTTGGCGTTTTTTTAAAGACAATATAAAAGACTATTCTATCGATGAATGCCACAGAAACATACTTGTTATCCTAACTGATGGTTATATGTTTTATGATAAAACAATCATGAATGAAAAAAACCGTACATCATATTTAACACCCAAAAGTTTAAGAAAGCTACAATTAAATAAGGCCAACTGGAAGGACGAAATGGAAAAGAAAGATTTAGGTTTTATACAAGCTAACTCGGGGTTACATGATTTAGAAGTTCTAGTCATCGGTATCACAAGTCATAATGATGAAAATCCATATACGCTAGATGTCATAGAAGCGTATTGGGCAAAGTGGTTTGATGAAATGGGAGTAAAAAAGTACAAGATCAAAAAAGCAGATATTTCATCTAGTATAGAAAAAGTGATTACAAATTTTGTTTTAAAAACATAAAAGAAAATGGGTTTACGATTTAACAAGCGAATAAACTTGGGAAAAGGATTTGGGTTTCATATCAGTAAATCAGGAATCACTCCAAGCTATAGAAACAAAAGAGGTTCTTTAAGTTCAAAAGGGTATTCGATACGGACTGGAATTTCAGGAATTACATACAGAAAAACTATTAGTAAAGCTAAAAATAATGGATGTCTGCTAATGCTAATTTCATTAATACTAACGAGTTTTTTACTAACAATTAATTCTTGTAAAAATAAAACTTCACAACCAAGAAATAAATGGTACCAAGGTGGGACATTGCACAAATCTAAAATAATTGATTGGAAAAATGCCTCGGAAAGGAATAAACTAGCCACTTGTGGTGATTTTTGTGCAAATATTTATAAAAGAAATAATTCTATAGATGAAGTTAAACTAATAGCAACAAATTTAGTGATCTGTATAGATGAAGCAACCAAAGAGAGTGGCAATACTTTAGATAACTCATCAATTTCAGAAATAGCATCAATGTGCTTATTATTAATGGAAAAATCAAACTAGCTTATGGAATTAAACAACCAACTTAAAGCCCTTGCCGATAAGATCGAGCAATTAAAAGATAAAATAGAAAACGAAGAATCTACCAAACATGCTTTTGTATTACCCTTTATTAATCTATTAGGATACGATAGCTTTAACCCTACAGAAGTGGTTCCCGAGTTTACAGCAGATCTGGGTCTAAAAAAAGGAGAGAAAGTAGATTATGCTATTTTTCAAAATGATCATCCAGTTATGATCATAGAATGTAAAAATTGGAGAGAAGATCTTAATGTACATAACTCTCAATTAGCCCGATATTTTCATGTTACTCAAACACGATTTGCACTATTAACCAATAGTATTGAATATCGATTTTATACAGATCTCGATGAGGCCAATATTATGGATGAAAAACCATTTCTCGAATTTGATATCACGCACCTTAAAGAAAGTACCATTAGTGAGATTGCCAAGTTTCATAAATCTAATTTTGATATCAATAAAATTGTTGATAATGCCAGCTCTTTAAAATATACTAAAGAAATTAGAAAGCTTATTAATGCAGAATTGCAAACGCCTTCTTATGATTTTATACGATTATTTGCTAATCGTGTATATTCTGGCAGACTCACAGAACGTGTAATGGAAGAATTTACAGAATTGGTACAAAAAGCTTTTAACCAAACAATTAGTGAACGAGTAAGTGATCGTCTAAACTCTGCACTTAGCCAGGAAGTAGAAAAACAACAGGAAGAAGGGTTAGAACATGAGGAAGAGATTAGCAAAATAATCACTACAGAAGAAGAACTAGAAGGGTATCGAATTGTAAAAGCTATTCTTCGTCGAAAAATATCAATAAATAGAATTGTACATAGGGATACACAATCCTATTTCGGAATTCTATTGGATGATAATAACAGAAAACCTATTTGCAGACTCCATCTGGATGGAAACAAAAAGTATATCAGTCTTTTTGGTCAAAACAAAGATATTCAAAGGGAGCAGATACATGCCGTAGATGACATCTATAATTTTGAAGAACAATTACTACAAACTATAGATCATTATGAACAGGAAATCATTAAAACACCTATACCATGAAAATAACAATTATAGCTTTACTACTATTCATATCCTATCAATGTCATTCTCAAAGTGTAGAAGCCTCGCTATATCTAAGAGAAGAACTGATAAAACAACAAGACGATTTATTGCAACAGGTACGTGAAATACAAGCACGGATTGATGCAATAGACTTAAAATTGGGTAACGCTACAACATCAAATACTGAAAAGAAATACCTTACAAAATCGGTCAACTATAATACACAAACAAAGTATTCAAACTCTATAAAGAATACTACCACCAGGCAGAAACAATATCGACCAAAAACAACAAGAACCTATTACCGAGGACCAAGAGGTGGATGTTACTATATTAATTCTAATGGTAATAAAACATACGTAGCCAGAAGTATGTGTAATTAACTAAGTACCAAATATTTAATTTATTAAAAATAAAGTTAATGAAACTTACTTACTTTAAATATCTATGTATTTTAGTACTATGCCTATCATTTGATTCTGTAGAAAAACTCCCTCATGAGTTCTTTGCTAAAGTTATCGGAATAAAAGATGGGGATACTATAGAAGTGTTATACAACAAAGAAGCCATCATCATTAGGTTAGCGCATATTGATTGCCCTGAGAAAAAACAACCTTTTGGTCAAAAAGCAAAGCAATTTGTTGCAGATTTCTGCTTTGATAAAGAAGTAAAGATCATTACTAAAGGAAAATTTGATCGGTATAGAAGACTTATTGCTGTAGTAGAGTATAAAAACAAAATACTTAATAAACAGCTGGTTGCGAATGGATATGCCCTACATTTTAAAAAATACTCCAAAGACACTACCTACAATACACTGGAAGAAGAGGCTCGTTTTCTTAAAAAAGGAATGTGGTCTCAAAAAGAACGTATAGAACCCTGGCTTTTCCGTAAAAGAAAAGTCTCAAAAAAAACACATCAATAATTTATACATGAATATAAAACTACACCACCATGAAAACAATACTATTCATCATAGCAATGCTTCTCTCCTGCTCTATATATAGCCAGGAAGAAAAAGAAAATGAAGAGAAAAATCAAGAAAATACTAGAGAAACCCTACAAATGGTATATATCTGTAATAGCATGAGTAGTAAACGCTATCATTATAAAAAAGATTGCGCAGGGTTAAAAAACTGTAGAGATTCTATTGTAAAAGTCTCTATTAGAAAAGCCAAAAACTTCGAGAGAACGGTATGTGGTTTTGAAACACACAGAGAAAGTTCTTCTGGCAGGGATAATTGAATTAATGATACTCTAGTAATTGAATCAAATATAAGGTTGAAGGAGTTTTAATTCTTGACTCTTCATTAAATCGCATACTCGTTACGGGAAATCCCCATTCTCAACAACCTTATATAGGTAACCTGTTTTTAAATTTATATAGTTCCCTACGTATTAAAAGCAGTAACTAGTTCTTACAACAAAGTATCGGTTAAAAACCAACAAAATACCTACTATTGGGTATTCCCTCCCATAGCTACCCCTATTACTTTTGAATACACTAAAAACCAATACCTTATGTATATCAAAACGAACACGCTTTATTTTTTATGGGGAGTACTCATATGTTTCTTTTCATTTCATGTTTCTGCCCAAGAGGTTTTAGAAATCAAATATGACGATAACAAAAGATCTTTATCCAAAATATCTACTAAGGATTTACATCCAGATGAAACCTATTTTATAAACATAACTGGGATAAATACCGCTTATATGGATATAACCATAAATGCAACACCGAAAGAACTGGTATCTCCTATCCCAGAGCCGTTAAAAGCTATATTACCGGATATTACAGAGGGGTTTAGCATAAAATCAATTATGAATAACCTTACAGTAAAAGAAAACGATTCTATTGCCGACACCTCTAAAAAAGAAAATTTTTATAAAAAAATTAGAGATGAAACTGAAAAACAAAAAAAGCGATTGAATACATTACGGATAAATACTTCATTACTCTACGATTTAATACAAAAATATCCTTCAAATTCGGCTCTGATAAGGAATAAAATTACTATTATTCTTAATAATTGGAAATCAAGCGATACTCCTCTGATTCTTTTCCAAGATCAATTACTATTAAAAGAAAATATCCTATCTGCTATTTATTATATAAAATCGGCTAATACCTTTTTCTCTAATTATCTTGCTGAAGCTAAAAGCGCAGGGGTTATACTTGATAATAATTTTTTGAATTATAAATCACAAATAGAAACAATTGCTAGTCAGTATAATACAGAAGAGTTCCTTCGTTATTGGAAATTGATTGTTAAAGCCAATAGCTATACAAATCATAAAAAATCAAATCAATCTTATACTCCTGATAAGGATGTGCTAGAGGCCAAAGTAACTATAGTGAACTGGTTTACTAAAGATACCCTGGTTCAAAAAACTTTGGACTTTTATAACAAAGGAAACAAATTAAAACTTGGATTTTCTTCAGGGTTTATTTTTAATAATATCATTGAGGATACATACTTTTTAAAGGCACGTGATACTATATCTAATTCTATAATTAGAGAGAATCAAGACAATGCAGATATTACTATTGGTGCTTTAGCACATCTACATTATCAGTTCTCGAGTTTCACCAGTGCCGGGATAAGCTTAGGATTGGGAATATCCCCTCTTGATGGAGAAACACGATATCTCATGGGAGGTAGTATTTTATTAGGAAAGAAAAAACAAGTTGTAATTAGTGCTGGAGCAGCTATGTCAAGAATTAGTGTTCTGTCTGGAGCTGTATCTGAAGATGATCAGGGACTATATATACCCATAGGGCAAGAAATCCCAACTTTCAAAAAAACACAATGGGGATATTTTATTGGCCTTACCTACAATATTCTCAGGGAAAAGAAATAATGAATACAAAAAACACTCCCGATAGCTGCGTCCAACTATCGGGAGTGTCTTCCTCTTTACATTGATGTGCAGAGGATGTATTTCAAATTACCCTTCACCACTTCGACAGTACTTCGAGTGTACTTCGACAAGCCTGTCCTGAGTTTACCGAAGGGCTCACCCTTCGACTACGCTCGGGGTTCGTGGAGTTCGTTGCTTTATTCGTTTCGAGGGCTGAGGTGTCATACTGAGCTTGTCGAAGTACACTCGAAGCCCGGTATTCTGTAGTAATCAAGGTTCGGTAAATATAGAGATACTAATGCCTAAACGAAGTAAGATGCAGTTTTACCTCTTTTAAGGTATCCTGAGTGATCATATACTCCTGTCCCATGAGGTTAATTTTGCACTCACCATCTATTTCGCAAATAGCCGAAATATGACTGGGATTGATATAATGAGTAATTCCCTGCTTATCTTTGATTTCCATAAATTCCATAATCGATATTGTTTTTATTTATATTCCTGATTTTTGATAAAAATACAATACACTTGGTTTCAGAATAATGATTCCTGTCATTTTTTGATAATAAAATGGTCTGGTTGTTTATCCCTTCGGCTAAGCTCAGGGTTCGGAAGAAGTCGTTCTTTCATTCAAATCGAGGACTGAGCCCTTCGACTAGGCTCAGGAAATACGATTCCGAGGACTGAGCGAAGCCGAAGTCCTAGGTTACTGGACAAATACTTCTAAGTCAATCAAAATTCCACTAAATTTGTACATCAACTACAAGTATTACTATTGCAAACTATAGATCATCTTCATAAACTGTATAATCCCTTCTATTTTTGGGGACTACTGTTTATCGCAAATATAGCGATGTTCTTATGCACCATCCTGATTAGCTACCTTTGGTCATCTTTTTATCGACATCAAAAGTTACCCATCGAAAAGAAAGACATTACCTTATCTATTGTAATTATGATGATTAATGTACTCGTTGCAATTCCCGGATATCTGCTCTTTATCAACTCCAACATTACGTTTACCAATACTAATCTTATACGGGATTTTATACTACTCTTTGTGGTTGTTGATTTTGTAATGTATATATTTCATTATGCCTCTCACTATGTTTGGCCATTTACGTTAGCACATGAAAAACATCATGAACACCATAGTTTTAATGAAATTAGCCTCTATGTGATGCATCCTCTTGAAGCTATTCTTTTTGGTTGTATACTCACCCTGCTTCCATTTGTAATCTCTCTTAATTTCTATAGCTTTATTTTCTTTCTATTCTTTAATTGGTTGATCGGAGTAGTATCACATCTAAATACATCTTCGAATACCCGAGTTGTACTATTTGGTAATAATATTTTTCATAGAAATCATCACGAATACTCCAAATACAATTTTGGATTTTATACCGTGATCTGGGATAGGATTTTTGGCACGTATTATAGTGCAGATCGTAACTAATTTATCAATTTCTGTATTCTCGAGTAAGAAAAGAAAATGTATGCTTATGCACTTTTCTCATTTTCAGAATCCATTTCTGTATTTTGAGCAAGTTGTTTTGCCCAGGAAATGGCATCACTAAGGTTATCAAAACTCTGGAAGCTATTCCTCATAAAGAGCTTTTCTATCAGAGAATTAAAAATTCCCCTCGAGGTATAACTTACCACCCCATACCCTCTAAGTTTATATCCATTTCTAAAAAACTTAACCCAATCACTAGGTTTCACAGAATATAAATTCACACGATTAGATATATATACAATATCTTCTCCGTTATTATCATACAGATGAGCAAACTCTTCGGTAATGGGTTTGGCATGATCCTCCCAGGTAAATAGTACTCCTTCGTTAATCTCTGCAACTACAAAAGTATCAAACAGGTAATAATTACCGCTAGAAAAATTAAATTCGTGTATCGCATCCTTGTAGAAAGGAGAATCCTTTATATATCCCATACTATGTGTATATATTTTAAGCCCCTTTAAACGTCACATTATATAAGTTGTTGTGCCAGTTGTGTGTTTAGATACTCTTTTTGATAAAAATCCTTATCATTCTATGCGAAGGAAGGGCTCAACAGCCTTGCTGTGCTAAGCATTTCGAAATACGTATTGCTTCCAATTATTGAAATAACATACCCGTAGTAATTCTTTTTATAGTGTTCCCTAAATATACAACAGCCATAATATAATAATTAATCTGCAATCTGAAAAAACGAGCTGCATATTTACCCTTATTTATACTCATTATAATTATTTGTGTCTTCTAATATAAAACCAAAAAATAAACCCTACCGTTTCTGTATAAACACAACTTTATATAGTACTACTGCTGGCCATCAAATGTTTAGTCTAAATATTTTCTTCAAAATACGGTACATTATTTACTTGTTAATTTATCATTACAAATAGGTGAAATTTCCCTGTAAATTGAATTGGTTTCTTCACATATTCTTAAAACACAAATCGAATAGTATCAGACAGATAATTAGTTATTTAGTAGAAGCATTAACCAATAAATAATATAAAATGAAATTACACTCAAAAATCTTATCAAGTCTATTAGTATTCCTTGTACTACTTACCTCTTGTGAAACTGATACAGAAGAACTAGAAATTGTTAAGACTAATCCATATTTAGAACTAGTGGGTACTGTAGAATATCGTCAGGCTACAGAACAGGAATTAAGTAAACTTGTTCCTGGTCAAGCTAAGGCTAATTGTACACTTCACGGAGATGAAGGATGTAGCGAGGATGCTTCATCAGAGTTCGAACGTTATGTAAAAGAATGTACTACGTATCCTCGTGTATGGCCACCAACAGGAGCTGTTTCTACACACTACAAAAGTATGATCTATTATGTTGATGGTGATGGAGATATCAATTTAGATCACTATCAAGATGATCTACAGGCACACGTAGACCAATTAACCAGTTCTGCAGGAGCTGCTTTTATTAGTGCCGACATTGTATTTTGGACATGTAATGAAAGAGAAAGCAATTCTTGTGTAATAGCTTACACAGTATACAGATAGAGAATTCATAGTATCGATGGTAAAGAAGCAGGCTTCTACGTGAAGTCTGCTTTTTATTTGTCCTATAGTCATGTCTCACTTTTGAACGCTACTTTTTCCAGTGTTTTAATACCTGATTGATATCTGATCGTACTTCTTTTCGGATTTCTTTTTTACGTTTCCCTTTACCAAACTGATCGTCATAATTAGTTTCGGCATGTCGTATATGAGCTTCTACTGCAAGATCAATCATTTTATCATCAAACTCCTTAGCATTGGCTGTACGTCCTACTCTACCACTATATTTCTCGCATGCGTGTTTTGCTATATCAAACTCTCTTTTTGCTGGACAATTAGGATATCGTCTTCTGATAGCGATGGCGAAATTAATAATATATTCTCTGTCTTGTTGTTCTCGTACTATAGCTGCTTTTCTATTTTTTTCTGCACGAATATCCTGATCTTTCTGACATTCTATTTTTGCTTTCTCTATTGCGATTTCTTCGACCAATTGTCCTTGTCGCTCATAACGCTTTCGACGCTGGTTCCATGCCCAAACTACTCCGCACAAGGTAGAATGTTTTTTAGATCTACGGGTCATTGCAGCATCTCCTGGCGGTAACAATACATACCCACCAAACGGAGAACAACTAAAACAGGTTCCTTTGTGCTTTTCGCTTTCTGCGACAAATGATTTCCCTACAAGAATTCGTTTACCACATTGTATACATCGAAGTTTTTCTTTCTTCGTTAAAAATATATTCTGAGAGGTTGTAGCCAAATATCAATTGTTTTAAAAGAAGGCGAAAATACATTTTTTAGTATTGAATTCACCTCAAAACATCACGTATATTTACTCCTCCTTATGTATACTCATTATGATTATTTTCATCTTCTGCTATAAAATCCAAAAGTAAATCCAACTACTTCTGTATATACATAACTTTGAATAGTTGTGCCGTACTCGATCGGAGCATTTAATGCTCTCATGAGTTTAATCATTCGATAAAGTTTAGTTTTTGAAATCCCTAATCGTTGTGCAAATTTTTCTGGTGATCCGGTGGCTTGTAAACGAATAAGCTGATCCATTCGTTCTATGATTTTGATATGTTTGATCATACAATCCATATACGTTTCTCTTTATATGTTATACCTAATAACAATCCTTTCCCTTTCTGTAACAGTGAGATTGTTATGCTAAACTATGTTGTCGTGATATGACTACTGACTCATGTCCTATATAAGCACAGTATTGAGAAAAAAGATTGATGAATTGTACTACTGTAGTGTGTTGAATTTTTCATGGTGAGTTGTTTTAACCCGGATTATGCAGTAGAACTATTTTGAAGCAGTTTCAAGGCGTAATAGATTTTCTACTGCATAATCCGGGTTTAAGTTATACTTAAAAATATCATATAGACGATATCAATAAAATCATAAATGAGGGAACTCCCCTTTTTGATGAGGGAACTCATTTTTGGTCTATATATATTATATCATAAGTAACAAGAAATGCCTAATGTTAAGTTTTTGATTTGTAAGAAAAAAAGAAGCTCCTGTACTCAAAAAAATGGTACATTGGTAGCAACATATATTGTCAACATGGTAGAACACATAGTACTAAAACTGGCTACCGAAGCTGATCTCTCTGCAATGGTGCAGGTGGGAGATGCCTTGTTTGATTACCCCATAAAAACAAATCGGGCCAAAGAATTTTTAAAGGATCCAAGACACCACATGGTACTAGCCTATGATGGTGCACAAATTGTAGGAATGGCTTCAGGATTTCATTATGTTCACCCCGATAAAGATCCTGTATTCTTTATCGATGAAGTCTCTGTACTGGATGAATATCATAATAGAGGAATCGGACGCAAAGTCACCAGGTATTTATGTGAATATGCAAAACAATTAGATTGTGAAGAAGCCTGGCTGGCAACAGAACATTCTAATATAGCTGCAAGAAAAGCCTATGCCGCTGCAGGAGGGATAGAAGACAAAGATCCTATTGTTCTTATTAATTTTGAGCTAAAAAAAGATAAATAACACTCCTTTTTACTCTAAGTCTTGTTTTAAGGAAATGTATGATTATCATACCAACTACCTATACTATTTTTACTAACTTTATCCGAATCAAATAGAATCATCAATCAAACCACACAACAATCAAAATCATCATGAAAAAACTCATATTTCTTTTCCCTGTTCTTTCTTTTTTTATTTCTTGTTCTACTACTCCGGAAGCAGTCGTTGCACCAGATCATGTAAAGCTGGTAGAAACCAATCTTAGTCATCCGGTATATATCAAGGGGGATTCGACATGGACTATAGAAGAACGTATGAAACATTACGGGGTTCCGGGAGTAAGCATTGCTGTTATTAAAGATTATAAGATCGATTGGATAAAGAGCTATGGTATCACAGACAAGGAAACTAAATCTCCTGTCACGGATCAAACGCTTTTTCAGGCCGGATCAATTAGTAAACCTGTAGCAGCATATGGGGCATTAACACTTGTAGAACAAGGTAAAATTGATCTCGACAAAGATGTAAATACCTATTTACAATCCTGGAAATTACCAGACAGTGAATTTACTAAAGAAAAGAAAGTTGCCCTTAAGCACCTTCTTAATCATTCTGGAGGATTAACCGTACATGGTTTTTTAGGATACAGTCCTGATTTGCCTGTACCTACTCTTGTACAGGTATTAAATGGGGAATCTCCGGCTAATTCTGGAGCTATCTTTGTAGACAAAATCCCAGAAAAGAGTTTTCGGTACTCTGGAGGAGGATATACATTGATGCAACAAATGATGATCGATGTTGCTCAAAAGCCATTTCCGCAGCTTATGAATGAATTGGTATTGCAACCTTTACAAATGAGTAATAGTACATATGATCAACCTTTACAAAGTGAACAATTAAAAATGGCTGCAACCGGTTACCTGCCTGATGGTTCTATGACCAAAGGGAAACGACATACCTATCCAGAAATGGCTGCAGCAGGATTATGGACTACCGCAGAGGACCTGGCTAAATTTGCAGTTAATATACAACAGACATTAAAAGGAGAAAGCAAAGCTGCATTATCCCAGGATATGACTACCAAAATGCTAACTCCGTTTGTAGAAGATTTTAGTGGATTGGGCATCTTTATAAACAAAATGGAAGACGAAATTTATTTTGGCCACGGGGGTTGGGACGAAGGGTTCTCTAGTGAAATGATAGCGCATAAAGATAAAGGATATGGAGTAGTCGTATTAACCAACTCTAATCATCCTGATTTTATTTCAGAATTGATTCGATCGGTAGCACTTTCCTATTCGTGGGATGGTTTTGTACCAACATATGAAAAAATAGAAATGGACGTTGCTCAGCTTGAGGAAATTAGTGGTCGATATAGTTTAGGGAATAACAACCTCATCAATGTATACCACACTAATAATCAGCTATTCAGAAAAGATCTGGGCGCAGAGCCGGTAGCTTTATTTAAAGTATCTGATAGCACGTATATTAGTAGAGAAAACAACCAACCCATTCAGTTTACAACCGATACAGAAAGTGGGCAACTGAATATGTTACTCATACATCCTATGAAAAAAACAGTGGAATCTACCCTCGTATTGATGAAAGAAGATGAAAAAATTCCTTTTGAATTCCTTGAAGAAGGTAATTTTGAAGAAGGCCTGATAGCCTATCAGGAAATAATGAAAACCAATGCAGATGATCCTGCGGTTTCAGAAAATAATCTAAACCGATTAGGATATCGTTTTATGGGTGCCGAAAACTTAAAATTAGCACAAGATATATTTAAAGTTAATATGCTACTCTATCCAGAAAGTTTTAATGTATATGACAGTTATGCTGAAGCCTGTATGAAAATCGGAGAACTGGATCTGGCCATTGAGAACTACAAAAAATCGTATAGCCTCAATGAGAAAAATACGAATGCCTTAAACATGATCAAGGAAATAGAGCAGAAAAAACAAAATCAAGTCGAATAAAGATTTTGATTATCTACCTATTACAACACTATTCTTGAACTAGTGATAGGTGCAATCAAAAACATGCCACACTAAGTTGTCACACTGAGCTTGTTTACACTGAGCCCTTCGATAAACTCAGGACAGGCCTGTCGAAGTGTCGAAGCAGTGTCGAAAACTAACCGATTACCTCTGGGCATTGTAACAATACCCAGAGGTAATCGTCCTATACATACACACCAATCCTAAATCATAAATACGCATGGGGTATAGTATAGAAAAGGATACTCAAATGAAAGCCCTGATGTATCACAAATATGGTACGTCTGATGTACTTACTTTTAAAGAAATTCCAGTACCTATTCCCAAAGAAAATGAAGTGTTGGTCAAAATTCGGGCAACTGCTATCAACTCATCAGATTGGGAACTCCTGAGAGGAAAACCTTTCTTTGCCCGTATCTGGGGGCTCCTAAAACCCAAATATCATATTCTAGGTTCTGATATTGCCGGGCAAGTTGTTAGTATTGGTAAAGGCGTTAGTAAATTTAGGCCTGGTGATACCGTTTTTGCAGATATATTTGAACAGTGGGGAGGTTTTGCAGAATATGTATGTGTTCACGAAGATTCATTATTGTCAAAACCTGAGCATATGACATTTGAAGAAGCATCTGCTATACCCCAGGCTGGTGTTGTTGCACTACAAGGACTTCGCTATAATGGAGAGATTAAACCCGGACAACAAGTTTTGATTAATGGTGCTGGTGGCGGTGCAGGTACATTTGCGATACAGATCGCCAAATCCTTGGGTGCCGAAGTGACTGGAGTAGACAGCGCCAGAAAACTAGACTTGATGAGATCAATCGGTGCAGATCATGTTATTGATTATACCAAAGAAGATTTTACTAAAAACAAACAACAATACGACTTGATTTTTGATATTGTGGGGCGTCGTTCGATTTTTGACTTTAAGCGTATTTTAAAACCTAAAGGAGCATATGTTATGGCAGGTGGTTCTATGCGTAGACTTTTACAAGTTCTCTTTTGCGGTCCCTTAATCTCCAAAATCACTACTAAGAAAATGGGACTCCTGATGCATAAACAGAATAAAGAAGATATCGGTCATATGCTGAAACTACGTGATGCCGGAAAAGTAGTACCGATTATTGATAGATGTTATCCATTGTCTGAAGCCATTGAAGCATTTCAGTATTTTGGAGAAGGACTTGTACTTGGAAAAATAATCATCACATCTGAAGCCTAAATTAAAAGAACAAATATATGAAACGAGAAAAATGGTTTGATCGAAAGTTTGACTTCTCTTTCGAAGAAAACATCTTTCCTTTACTACTCAAAAGATTGGAAGAAGCTCCCTCTATTCTTGCAAATACGATCGATTCTCTTACAAAAGAACAATTAATCCATAAAAGAAACGGAAAATGGTCGATACAGGAAAACATGGGTCATCTGATCGATTTAGAACCTATCTGGCAAGGAAGGCTCAATGATATTTTAACCGACAAAATAGAATTGAGACCTGCCGATCTGCAAAACCAAAAAACAGATTTTGCACAACATAACCTTAGAGATAGTAATGATTTACTTCGTGAGTTCTCTGATATTCGTTCGATAACTGTAAACCAACTTTATCAACTTACCGAAAAGGAAATCTATAAACATGCATTACACCCCAGATTAAAAACACCAATGCGTACTATGGATCTGTTTCTTTTTGTTGCAGAACACGATGACCATCACATCGCTGCTATTGAAGAATTAAAGATGAAATAAAACAATGGATCATGAATAGCATTAAGGAAAAACTATGGGTACAGATTTTTATCATTTATACCCGATATATGATCGGTGGAGCATTTGTTTTTGCCAGTCTTATCAAAATCAAAGGGAAACGATTTACATCTGTAAGCGGAGCATCGGAGCCTATTGATACTGCCTGGCATTTTTTTGAAACCATGTATCAATCTGGGGTATATTGGAAATTTATTGGCATTGGCCAACTCATCGCAGGAGGTTTACTCATGACCCAAAGGTATGCTAAACTGGGAGCACTACTTAATCTACCTATAATCGCCAATATATTTATAATTACCTTATCCTATTACTTTGCCTACACGCCTGTAATTACAGGGTTAATGCTATTCGCAAATATGCTACTGATTATATGGGATTGGAATGCGCTAAAGGTTATAATCAACCTCCCTCCTATATTTGATAAAAAGAAAAGGTTTGAAAAAGATAAAATCTGGGAAATAACTGGGATCGCCCTATTCCTGTTCACTTTTATCTATAGATTACTGGTTGACGGTTATGCCCCTTTCTTTTGGGCAGGAGTTTGTTTTCTGGTTGGTATAGTCGGATTAATCATAGGACTAAAAAGAAAACGAATGTATTATCCCAAAGAGAATACCTCACAATAATACATTTCAAAAACGAATTGATCAAACCGGGCCTTCCTGGAAGTTTGTTTACTTATTTTGATGGTTATATAGGTTTAGAAAAGCTCGGTCTGATACTAATACATTCTTTTTAAAAAAATTACTTGAGTCGTTTTTTTATACTACTCATTTTCTTATTCAGTTTTAAAATTTCTTTCATAAGATGAACATTTTCAATTGCTCTGTACGAATCTGGACCTGGAGGTGGCGGTGGATCTGGTACTCCTCCCGGTGGTAACCCTCCATCAGGTCCATAAAACTGAGGTCTAAATTTAACTAAGATATCTATTAGTAATTGTGGGTCTTTTTCAAGATCAATAATGGGTCCATGCTTTTTTATAACATCCTTTATAATTTTCTCCTGGTTCTTTACAGAAACAATAAGGTTCTTGTCTCGTATATGAGATAGTTTAGAACCTTCGGCTTTTAAATTTTTGATTTTTTTTGTCATATGCGTTTCAATTTTAGAGTTTTTATCGTATTGCTTTTTGTCTTTCCCAGGTAACCAATGTTGTTTTTTTACCATTAATAATGGGTAATCCTGCATGCAACATATTATAATTACAATTTCCGTCTGGCAGCAAATTATCCCAGACCAATAACCTTCCTTGTTTTGGTTTGACTTTGATATCTAAATTTTTGAAATGTGTAGCTCCTCCTTTTTTAGGTCTATTGAGGTATAACAAATAGGTTTTCTTTCGTTCTCCTGCATAATGCTCTCCCCAGGCCCCACTGTCATAGTGATAATCAAACTTACCGTGTTTGGCATATTTTGTGGCTTGCCATTGCTCTAGTTTATTTAAGTTTACATCAAATAATGCCGTAATATCTTCCTCTATTTTCTTTACCACCCCTATAAGTGTATCTGTAAATAACTCCTGGTCTGCACTTTTACTAATCCGGGTGTTACTAAGATGACTCTTATGTATCCTTGGGTCTATTACCGTACTATGTTTCCAAAAAGAATATTCGAGTTCTTCTAATATTGTCGTACACATCGATGCAGGTACAAAATCATCAATACATACGATTTTATCTTTTTCTAATATTTCAGCTACAGATTGCTTCATTTTCTATACCATTATCATACAACTTAAGATCAATATGTTTTTCATACTCAATCACTTTCCTATCAGGACCAAGTATAGTATTAGAAGTCATGTTTGTTGTATAGATTATTTTCATTTTATTATAAGATATCTCCTCCTGTTCATACCATGAGGTATGATCATCCCAATGTGGTGTTCTTGTTTTTCTATCGTATAAATGCCACCCTAAAATAATATGAGGGTGAAATAAATCATATCCATACGTATATGCCCTAAGACTGGTTAATACCTCGTCTCCAAAAAAGTAGATCTCTGGATCAAAATGAATTTCTTTATTAAAGAACCCATCGGCAAACAAAAAGTGTAATGAGATGAATTGTGCAACAAGTGGTTTTTTAATTTTTTTCCAATGTGGAATAGGATAGCTTGTTAATTTAGTGAGAAGTCCTTTATCTCGTTCTAAAGGATAGATTTTAAGAGGGTATTTCATTCTTCCACCAGGTTCGTTTTCGGGATCATAAGAAGGGAGATATGCTGTGATAATTGGTTTTTTTATACCTTCATCTTTTAAGGCTTTAAACATTTTTATAGTTTCCTCATCCCAGTCTTTTACAAACCTATGATGAGAATCCAGATATAAAGTATAAGCTTCATTTTTCCATTGTTTCTGGAGTAAATTACGCGCCCAGTTACAACCTTTACTGTCTTTATAGTGAATATCAAGAATTTCGACATTACCGTAATCAAAAACTTCTTTTTTAAGTTGTTCTTTATTTCCATGTTGCCATGCAATTACGATTCTTAGTCTCTCGGGATGTTTAGCCTTTTTGTTAAGATCAATCACTGTGTTAGACAGCTCTTTATCCCGGTATGCTGGTATTTGTATGTATATCTTTTCGAGCATTATTATGTTCTTTTTAGTTGTATGTTGTATCGTTATACTTATCTATACAACTAAATTTTCATCAAGATACAATGGGTTCGCCTCTCAAAAAAGGGGGATTTACCTATTAATAGTCAGTGATTTACCCTTTTTAGGTATGATCTAATGAGATGTAACCTAGGAGAGATTAAAGTAGTGGTATGCTCTTATTAAGATGGGTTAGCCCGACTTTTGAGATCAGATTTAGAATCTATAATTGAATCAAAATATCTATTCAATCATACTACTTCTTTAGTATATTGCAAGTGCATCATTTTTTAACTCAAAAAGACGGTTTGTTTAAGCATTTTTCAAATGATTAGGATCAATCAAGAATTATTAGATTTCTTTTCACAACTATCAGAGTCTTCTATAAGTACTATGGTAAAAGAGAAGAAATTTATGTCAAAAGAAAAAATTATTATTCAGGGAAAATATGTACCCTCTATCTTTATCATAAAAAGTGGTGTAGTAAAATGTTACGTAAACGAGGATAATGGTAGAGATTTTATCCAGGAGTTTTTTAGCACTGGTGAAATCCTTGGAGAATTAGAAATTTTTAATGATATTATTAGCTTTTGTAATGCAGAAGCAATAACAGAAGTTAAGGGATATGAGATTGATGCTAAAAATTTCTATACCCTACTAGAAAATCACCCAAAACTTAATTTATTACTTTTAAAAGCATTAGCCAATAAAGTAAGAGATACTGCGATTAGAGCATCCCAACAACAGTCATACCCTATTGCATATAACCTCAAAAAATTAATGAAATTTTCTTCTGATGAAGCTATGGCTTTTTCTAAACAAGATATAGCTGATTATTTAGGAATAACACTACGCAGTCTTAATAGAGCGCTACATGAGATATCTTAATATAGTTAGTATATTTGGTGAAATTATGAGAATCCTGTATAGAAACCAATGTATCATTAAAGGTAAACACAAGTATTAAATTATTAAATGGATAACTACGCTATTCTTAGCATTATAAGCCTGATGATTGTTTTTATATCATCGCTTTTTGCCATCTTCTTACTAACTGTAAAAACAAAAAACAAAACCAGTAATCGGCTTATTGCTGCTTTTCTTATTCTTGTAGCTATCGATATCAGCTCTTTTTTCTATCATAGATTTATAGATATGCCTCTTGTGCTGGAGATGCTACGAATGGATCTTCCACTTTTCTCTAGTCCGGTACTTTATCTTTTTGTCTTATCGGTTATCTATATAGATTTTAAGCTGAAACCAAAACATCTGTTACATGGCCTTCCATTTGTAATGAGTACTGTAGTATTTTTACCCAGGTTTTATTTAGCAAGCCCAGAAGCCAGATATTCATTTTTGAATAACTATATAGATACTCCAGAATCTTTATTCTCACTAATCATTGGTCATATTCAGGTTATAGTATATATCGTTGCTATTTTTGTCATCTTAAAAAAATCTAAGAAGGTAATGCTGGAAAACTATTCTAATGCAACCACGGCAAAACATAAATGGTTGTTTCAGTTAAACGTTATTTCTGCTGTTATCTTTGTGGTCACTACTTCTAAAACAATATTTAAATATTATAATGATGATTTTCAAACCATAAATATTGCCAGGATTATTGTTGTGTTTCTGGTCCTGTGTTTTATATGTTGGTTAATTTTAAAAGCATTGTATGATCCTGGAATTTTTAGAGGAATCGATTCTAAACTCCTCCCAGTAGAAAATATGATCACAAAAAATGAAACAGTGATCGATCTTCCAGATGATAAAGGAATTCAAGATCAAATACAGCAATTAAAAGCGTATATGATCGACCAAAAACCTTATCTGAATCCCACACTTACGATACAAAACTTGGCAGATGATCTGCAACTACCCGTTAGAGAAGTATCGATTCTGATCAACCATCACCTGGATCAGCACTTTTTCGATTTTGTAAATGAATATCGTATACAACATGCGATGGATATTTTAAAAGATCCTGCCAAAAAACAGCTAACTGTTCTCGAAATCTTATACGAAGTAGGTTTTAATTCTAAATCTTCTTTCAATACTTCTTTTAAAAAATACGCTGGCACCACCCCTACTCAATACAGAAAAAACAACTCATAATCAGGTATTTGTAAAAAGTCGAACGTTTGGTTGTAAAAAGTCGAACTCATTTTTGGTGATCAAAAGCGTTCGATTATTTTAATCGGTCGCACAGGTTGTGTTCAAAAATGATATTTGCTTCATAATTAATCTTAAATATAAAATTGTGATGCGATCTATTTTTATTTCTTTATTGTTTTTATGTCCCTTCTTATGCTTTTCTCAACTAGAAATCAAAGGAACGGTAATTAGTAAAACAGAAACCATAGCTTTTGCTAATGTTATTTTATCAACTCCAGGATCTGATGGAGCAGTAATTACGGGAGCAATTACTGATGAAAACGGAAACTTTATAATATCTGCAAAAGAAGGAACTTATACACTAGCAATACGTTTTATGGGATATACCGAATGGCAAAAAGACATTGTATTAAATAACACCGTAGATTTAGGTACTATTACCCTCGAAAGTAGTACTACCAGTCTTGACGAAGTGGTGATTACCAAAACCAAAAAAGTAATTGAACGTAAACCCGATCGTTTGGTGTTTAATGTAGAAAATAGTATTGCAGCCAGTGGTGGAGATGCTTTAGATGCCCTTAAGATAGCACCGGGGGTTACGGTTCAGAATAATACCTTGAGTATGATTGGTAGAGGTGCATCGCGTGTAATGGTAGACGGAAGGATATTGCAGCTATCTGGAGAAGAACTGATAGATTTTTTAAATGCTATAGCAGCAAGTGATATTAAGAAAATAGAAATCATTACGAACCCACCAGCCAAATATGAAGCTGCCGGAAATGGTGGACTTATTAATATTGTTTACAAAAAAGGAGCACGTAACTCATGGAAAAATACCACTACTCTGGCTTACAATCAGAATACATACAATTTTACTACGCTTCGTAACAACTTTTTCTACAACAAAAACAAACTACGATTTTCTGTAACTGCTAATGGTACTAAAGGAAATAATAGAGAAATCGAAGAAGTAGATGTCTATTACCCTAATGGTCCATGGGTGTTGGATATGGATAATAAAGCAAATAAAGACAATATATCAGGTCGTTTATCAATAGATTATGACATTACCGATAATATAATCGTAGGTGCACAATACCTGGGTAATCAAAATACTCCCGATAATACTGTACAATCAACTACTCAAATTTTTAATGTAACCAACCAACTGGATTCTATATTGGATAATACAGGTTTTTTTGATAGAAAGGTAAAAAGCCACCTGTATAACCTACATATGATTACTACATTAGATACCCTGGACAGAAAGATTTCTTTTGATATTGATTATTTTGATTATGATAATACTCTGAAACAAGACAATGTAGTAAATACGTTATTACCAAACGGTGAATTTGTTGGGATTAACTATGCCGCTATGAATCTATCGGATCAACGTATTGATAATTTTAGTGCAAAAATAGATGTCGAGCACCCTTTTCCTTCTGTTAATTTATCATATGGTGGTAAACTTAGTTTTATCAAAACCATAAATGGATTACAAAACTTTACAACAGAGACTGGTACTCCGGTTTTTGACCCTATATCTTCCAACCAATTTGAATACACAGAAAATATTCAGGCATTATATGTAAATGCTTCTAAGAAGATCAATGACAAATGGGAGTTTCAACTGGGGTTACGAGTAGAAAACACACTTACAGAAGGCTTCTCAGAAACCCTAAACCAAACCAATACAAACGAATACTTAAAGTTTTTTCCGACAGCCTATATATCGTATCAAAAAAATGATAATAACATATTTTCGCTTAATTACGGAAGACGTATTAACCGACCAGGTTTTAGAAATTTAAATCCATTCAGAATATATGTTAATAGCAATAGTTTCTCTGAAGGAAATCCATTTTTACAACCATCATTTACAGACACTTTCGAATTTAACCATACCTACAATAATACATTAACTACCAATGCTTTCCTTAATATTACCACTGATGGTTTTGGTACTATTTTTACAGCAGATCAGGAGACCGAAGTACAGGCAGTAATACGAGAAAACTATTATAAAAGTTATAATTGGGGAATTGGTGAAACCTTCTCATTTAGCACACTACCCTGGTGGAAAAGCCAGAACCAGGTATATGTTCTTGGATACAAAACTGTGATTGATGATGCTATAAACGCTAATGCCGAGGATGGGTTTCAGCTTTATCTATCTACGAACAATACCTTTACATTAAGTAAAACCACCAAATTGCAGCTTAACTTTGTATATAATTCTCCGCATAAAGCAAACTTGTTTGATATTAGTGAAACCTACAATCTTAATTTAGCACTAAAACAAAGCATGTTTAAGGATAAACTACAACTTTCGGTATTGGTAAATGATATATTAGATACATCGAGTTATAGTAGATTAGCCTCTGTAGTAAATGGTATAGAAACAGTATATGCCCAAAATTATAGTCCTCGATTTGCCAGAATATCACTATCCTACACGTTTGGAAATAATAAGATAAAAGGTAAGCAAAGAGGTTTTGGAAATGATGAGGAAAGAAATAGAAGTAACTAATGAGTATATCTTCCTATCGCACCATTTTTCATCAGCTCATTCAAAATCAATAATGTTGTTGGATCTCCATGTTGCGCTAAACGATTGATGACTTCTTCAAGATGTTTACTGTCCTTTACATGAAACTTCATAATTAAACAGTCTTTACCGGTGACTCTGGTGCATTCTACCATTTCAGGATACGCATCCGCATCCAGTGCATCGGTAAACGACTGAAAATTGATTCTATTTACACTCATCATAATGAATGCAGAAAGAGACCATCCTAGTTTAGCAGGGTTTACCTGTGTCGTATATCCTGTGATCACTTCTGTATCTTCCAAACGTTGTACACGCTCTGCCACGGCAGATGGAGAAAGCCCCACTACTCTACCTATGTGTGCAAATGGCAAACGTGCATTTTCCTGTAAGAGCTCTAAAATCTTCCAGTCTAAATCGTCTTTCACTATAATCGTCGGTTTTTGTTTATAATTAGGATATATTCTCCAGAAAAAACAAAGATAAACCAATGATTTGTTTTCTAGGTCTCCTTTGTTTGGTATAATTTTGAATCAAAATCTAATACAATCCTATGTTTGGCATTCTTAATTTTGGAACCTTTATTTTAGCAGGAATACTGCTTAACCTCACGCCTGGAGCAGATACTATATATATTTTAGGACGTAGCATTTCGCAAGGAAAAAAATCTGGAGTGATTTCTGCTCTTGGGATTTCTTCGGGAGCTCTTTTACATTGTATTTTTGCAGCACTTGGGTTATCTATTCTATTAGCAAAATCTGCTACTGCATTTAGTATCGTTAAATATGCTGGTGCTGCTTACCTAATGTATTTAGGAATTAAATCATTATTAACAAAATCAACAGCTATTGCTGAAGTAATTAAAGAAAAAGAAACAGCAAAAAACTACAAAAAAGTATATATCTCGGGGGTTTTAACCAACCTACTTAATCCAAAAGTTGCACTCTTTTTTTTGGCGTTCTTACCACAATTTATTAATCCGGATTACGCTAAAAATGCCATCCCTTTCTTAATTCTGGGGTTAACTTTTGTGACTACAGGTACAATATGGTGCATGATACTGGCTTTCTTTTCTGCTAAGTTCGCTAACAAGATCAGAGAGAACAGTAAAGTGAAGTTTTGGATGGATAAAACTACTGGGGTTCTCTTTATTTTACTAGGAATCAAATTAGCCTTAAGTAAAAAATAATACTTCAAATAAGTGTTAAAACCTTACATAACAGAATGTAAGCAATTCTTAATAAACAATTAAAAACAATTAAAAAAAACAAAAAAAAGTAGGGTTTCGTATAAGTTAACCGTTATAATTAAGAGAAAGTAATTGGCTTTTGAGAATAAAGTTGGATATGTTGTTTTCTCATAAAAACATATAGAATAATTGATAGGTGAAATCACAACTATCAACTATCACACAAATCACTGACAATCACTATCTTACATAGGGTTCAGTTATTGATTTAAAAAGAAATATTATGAAAAGAATATCAAAATTAGCAAGTATTGTACTAATTTCATCCTTGCTATGGTTTTGTTCGGGAGATGATGATACTACAAATCCTGGTACAGATGAACCTGTAGAAGCAACAAAAATATTGGTAGAAACCTTAAGCGTTCCCTGGGAGCTAATTTGGGGTCCTGATAATTTCTTGTGGGTAACCGAACGTAATGGAAAAATTAGCAGGATAAATCCCGACAGCGGAGAGCAACAATTGGTATATACGATTCCTAATGTATCTCAAGTTGGAGAAAGTGGGTTATTAGGTATGGTACTTCACCCCAATTTTGATACCAATCCATATGTATACGTTGTATACACCTATAACGGGGGAAGTGGCTTATTGGAACGATTGGTTCAGTTTACATATGCAAATAACACCTTGTCTAACGAAACTGTACTTATCGATCAAATTCCCGCCAACTCTAATCACGATGGCTCTCGGTTATTGATCACACCAGATATGCATCTATTTATGACTACAGGCGATGCTGGTAATACCAACCTTTCTCAGGATATGAATTCTCTGGGAGGTAAAACACTAAGATTAAACTTAGATGGTAGTATCCCCGCCGATAATCCTTTTGCGAATAGTTATATCTATAGTTTAGGGCATAGAAATGCACAAGGACTGGTATTGCATCCTAATGGTAAATTGTATAGTTCTGAGCATGGACCCAGTTCTGATGATGAAATAAATATCATACAATCTGGTAAAAATTATGGATGGCCTGCTGTAAAAGGTAAAATAGATACTCCCAACGAACAGACTTTTGCAGCGAGTACAGAGGTTATCGAATCCATTTTTGAATGGACACCCACCATTGCTCCCTCTGATCTGGTCTATTATACGGGTAATCGAATTCCTGAATGGACTAATAAACTACTGATGACAGTGCTAAAAGATCAAAGAATAATTGCGCTTACTCTAAACAGTGACGGAACTGCAATTACCAATGAAGAGGTATTCTTTAATGGTCAGTTTGGTCGTCTGAGAGATATCACTATTTCTCCTCAGGGACGTGTTTTTATCGCTACCAACGGAAATTCGTATGGAGATACAAGTAGTACACATCGTATTATAGAGATTAATAAGATTGAAAAGTAACTCCTCAAAAAATATAATACTAAATCCCATTTATTTATGAGTGTTCTGTAATTACACTTCTTATGAAATTTATATACAGGTATTAGTTTTCTCATATAAAATTAAATACATTTTGTATAGTAATAATACGCTATAATTAGTTTTGTTTTTCTCTAAATTAAGAACAGATTTCGCATCTATTTGACGTTTTTCATTTTCTTCATTATGGCTACCCCATAAAAAGGGTAGAACAAACCTAGAAAGGAATTCCTAGAATAAGTATTACCCAACAAATACAATCACATATGTATACATTCAAATAACTGGTTAAGAATTAATTAACATTGCTTTGTTATTAATTGATTAAATGTTAAATTTTTTATGAACAAACATGAGAAAAATTTATAAAACTAAGATATCTTTGAACCAGTAAAAAGTAAAGTTGAAACTTCATAATTAGTATAAGTTGAGTTTGTGTTAAATACCGATTATGTTTCAATTTAGGCCCTCTATAGGAGTAGTTAACCTAGAGGGCCGCTTTCTATTAAAACTTCTTTATTAGTTAGTTACAACTAAAATAAACAAAAATTCACAAGAACATATTTTTTTGTAGGATTTATTGTATTCCGACACAAGTTTTTTCTTACAAAAGGTAAAAAACAGGGTTAAATAAAAGCCTGTAGTAAGTATTTTACCTATACATCTTCATTTGTTAAAAAAACCATAATATTCTTATACTCAATATTAACCTTAAAGCTATTTAAAGCCTCTATGTTCTACAGCCAAATATATTCTTAAACAAGGGTTATTCTATATGTGCATTTTATTGTTCTTCAGTATATTATACAATTTTCACTTGCATATGTTACGGTTTTTCCGTAATTTTATCGTGCCTCATTATAAAATTAATAGCTTATGCGCAAAATTACCCTTGAAGAAGAGTTTAATGCCCGACAATTAGATATCAAATACAAAGACCTCTGGGATCGAGGTATTCACCTCTTTACTATAAATGACCAGAATCGCGATTTTTACTATTCTATTTACTACGTAGATTTATTGTTTGTTGAAGTGATTTATAATAAAATTACTGGTGATATCATTACTATCAAAAGTTTTACAGATAAAAGAAAACTCATGTTTTATCTTAGAGAAGACTTTTCTTAATTAAAGTTTTTTAGATACTTGCAAATACAGTAATCCGTTTTATACATTAGAAAATCTACTAAGTATTCAGGCTTTCTAGCCTTATAAAGAGAAGTTCTAATGTATAAATTAAATTAACGTTGTCGATACCAAATGTTAAGGATTAACCCAGTGACCACTAATAAGGTACCTATAATGCTTAGGACTGGATATATATCGGCAAACCAAAAAGTACCTGCAATCATTGTAAAAATAACTTCGACGTATTTTAAGGATACCACTTTATTTGTTGCTTGAGACTGAAATGCTTTGGTCATAAACAATTGCCCGAAATACCCAAAAACTCCTAAACTAAGTAGTAGTAACCACTCTATACCTTTTGGTGTGGTCCAGTTGAAAATAGAAAGAATACCTCCTACGGTAACAGAAATCCACATAAAATAGTTAACGATCACAACGGGATGATCTCTATGACCAATTTTATTTATTAGTACATATACTGTTCCGCTAAATACTGCTGATCCCAGCACTAACAACAAACCAAAAGAATCAATATTAGGATCAAAACCTTTGATCATTAAAACACCGCTAAACGCCATTAAAAAAAACAACCATTGTATTGGCTTTACCTGTTCTCTAAGAAAAAGTATAGCAAAAATAGTAGCAAATATTGGTGATAAATACCGTAATGATACTGCAGAACCAATAGGAAGGTAATTAACCGACATAAAGAATAACCCCATCGAGGTTACTCCTGCCAATCCTCTATAGATCAACAACCCTTTTTGGTTACCCAATATTGGGATCTTATGCCATAACAAGTAACTCATCGTAAAAAATAACGAGCCAAATGCTCTAAAAAACACAAGCTGTGCCCCTCCAAAGTGTGCTAAATACTTAACAAATAGGTTCATTGCTGTAAAAGACACAGCACTTAGAAGCATAAAGTATATAGCTTTCTTCATTTTATCTAGTTAGAAGGATCAAAGGTATAATCTAAATGGTTTTGCTAATGTATTACCTTGTGATTTTGGAATTCCTGTTTTCTGTACATAGTAATCCCAGTTAGAAACAACATCAATGATTTGTTGTATCGCTTCCTTATGATTTTTATAGCTAATCTTCTCTCCTACAGCAATCAGATCCTGTAATGTAAAATCATCTCGTTTACCATTAATTGACATCTGATGCATACTGGTCCAAATCCCTGATGGATTGTATGAATAGGTCACATCATATGCAGGCGAAAGTCTCCAAACTCCACGTTTATCCATCAAAAAAGAAATATTTTTGGTATGATCATCCTGGTTACGGGCAATAACATTAAATACCATTCTTTTATACAGTTGTACGGCATCACTATGTGGTAACCGTAGTTGTCGCATTACTTCAAATGCATTTTCATAAGAGTGTGCACCTGGAGATTTATAATCAAAATGTGCTATCGAACACAAGGTTTGCATGTGTATTTTTTCATTATTACCATGGCGATCAAAGCGTTTGGTCATAAAATGAGCTCTGTCATGTTCTTCAAAAAGCAAAGATTTTTCCATATTGATACCACAATCCAATGCCATTAAGTAATATGCATATTCGATCCTACCATACCCTTGTGGATCACCAAGAGTAGTATCATCTACTCCATCAAACTTAAAAATATAATGTTCAAATCCGTGAGGAGCTATGGCCTGACCCGACCGTATCTCATTTGTCGTAGAGTTATAAGCAATTATCGCCTTAGCTCTTTGCCCTCCTGCCGAAGTTCCTACTTTAATCAATTCATTAAGGTGTTCTGTTTCAGAAAGATTAAGTTCTAGTTTTTCTCGTGTATTAAGTATCTTTTCTGCCAGTTGTGCTAGTTTATCTACCTCTAATGTAGTAGTTTGTGCTTGCCCTATATGTTTCGCAGGTTGAAACTCTAGTGCTCCCATACCGCGAGTGCCAATATAACATAAGCGATCTAGCGGGGTAAATTTGGATTTTGGAATATTATTAAGAGCAAGCCATTGGTCAATTAAACGATTCCCAAAATCATCGGGCAATACATCAGATAACATTCCTGGTAATCCACGGTAGGTGTCCTGATTTAGATTAGGAAAGCTATATATTTTTTTTGCAGAAGACTGTATCGGCATATGTATTGGTGAGACATCCTGATTTTTATTTAGGAATGAAGGAAAAAACTCAAAAGAAGCAAAGTTTTTTTGACCATCCCAACTCAATGCGCCCAATTCTTCTCCCCAAAGGGTAATTTTAATAACATCTACCATAATGGATCTTCTTTTTGATTTTTAGAGCTACGCGATGCACGCTCACGTTCCTTTCCTTTTAGTTTTAATAGTTCTATGGGACTTATGCCCGGATCGGGAAATAAAGAGCTTAATGCGCTTAAATCTCCAAACGCTCGAAGTATCTGTATAAAAGTTAATAGCGTAGTTGTCTTTCCGGATTCAAAATTCTTAATCGTTTGCACATGCACTCCTGCCCTTTTAGAAAGTTCATCCTGAGTAATATTAAGATTAAGACGCCGTTGTTTTACTCTTTGAGTAAGTTCTGCCAGTATTTGTTCGTCTGAAAGATTATTTACATTCATCACACAGAAATTTAGTTAATGTATACAAAAATATACATTAAAATCATAAAACGTAAATTATGTATATTTTAGTATACTTTATAATACAATTCTTTATTATATACAATAAAGTATACTATAATATACACAAAATTATTAAAAATAAAATAAAGTATACTATAATATACCTTAAATATTATGATTAGATTTTAAACATCCTCATCATTTATCGAAACTGAATTTTAGATATTTGTCTTCATAAAAAACAGGTAAATCCCCCTTTTATATCGTTTAAAATAGTATTATTTTTAACCTACTTAGCGATCCCCCTCTAATCATATCGTCTGATTGTCTTAAAATCTAAGACAATGAAACATTCTATCCGATTACAATACATAAGCATAGTACTGGCAATAACTATTTGTTGTACAAGCTGTATGTCTACACGAGTTGTAAGTCTTCATGACAGTGATGCTGTAGTTAAAAACACTAAAACCACCTGGAGCTTTGCCTGGGGGCTGGTTTCTCCTAAAGATATCAATGCCAGGTGTGAATCCAAACATTTAAGCTCAGCAACCAACACCACCAATTTTGGATACATTTTATTATCCACAATCACATTAGGCATTGTTGTACCGCAAACCATAACATGGGAATGCGCTCCACCAGACCCTCCAATAGAAGAATTATAGAGAAAACATATCATCTCTACTTGATCTATACCAATAAAGACAGAAATCATATCTGGTATTGATATTGGCTTACTAACAGTACTACCTAAAAAAACAAAGAGCAGTTGTAATAAAATATTAAAAAACATAATCATGGCGTTACCAAAAGGCATTGAAACATTACCCATAAGAAAATGGGAAAACAGGCATCAAAATTTTACACAAAAGCTAACACAAAACGCTTCTTTTAAAGTACGTAATGATGATTCGCTAAGCAAAGGAGCGGATAAATATATTGCTACAACCAAAAACTTACAATGGTTGATAGGGCATGCAATTAATAACAATATTCGATTACGTGCTATGGGTAGCGGCTGGTCATTTTCTAAGGTAGCGGTTTCTGAAGGCGGTATCTTAGATACTAAATCATTACGTCTAAGTTTTTCGGTTAGTAAGTCTAATATAAGCAACGAATACCTCGATAAAGGAGGGCTAGCCGACGATTTATTTTTTGTACAATGCGGTGTTTCTATATTGCAGCTCAACTCAAAATTAGAAAAAGAGAAACGTCCTAATCGCTCTATCAAAGCCTCGGGAGCTAGTAATGGTCAAACAGTAGCAGGAGCATTATCCACAGGTACACATGGCGCTGCTTTTAACGTAGGAGCAATACAGGATTTTGTAACAGGAATACATCTTATCGTTGGTCGCAATCGTCACGTATGGCTAGAGCGAAACTCTAATCCTGTAGTATCAGATCGGTTTATTGATTGGTTAGGCGCAGATTTAATAAGAGACGACACTATGTTTAATGCCGCCTTGGTTAGTTTCGGAAGTTTTGGGATCATACATGGTATTATGATCGAAACAGAGCCCAAATTTCTACTTGAAGAGCATCGTATAGACAAAATTGCGTACAATAGTGAGCTTAAAAACACCATGAAAACATTAGATTTTTCAGCAATTAATACTATACTCCCCTTTCCTCAACACTCTCCTGATCGAGAATTATATCATTTTGAAATACTAATAAACCCTTATGATTTTGAACCCGATAACAATAATAAAGGTGTGTTTTTAAAAGTTTCCTATAAACGCAAATACAGGGATAACTACACCCGTAGAACTCCAGATGATAAAGGGTTAACCTATGGTGATGATCTACTGGGGTTAATACAAACAGTTATGGATAGTCTGGGAGGGTTATCGATTTTATTAGTCCCGAAATTAGTTAATATACTATTCCCCCTGGCCTACAAAGAAATCCCTCCTATGGAAGGAACTATAGGAGAAACATTTAGCAATACCAAATTTAGAGGTAAAGTTGCCAGTGCAGCTTTAGGAATAGATATTAAAGATAGTGTACGAGTTGTCGAAGAAATTATGATGATTATTGAAGATGGCGATCCTTTTCCTGGCGGAATATCATTACGATACGTAAAAGGAACCGAGGCATTATTAGGGTTTACAAAATTTCCAGAAACCTGTGTGTTAGAATTAGATGGTGTAGATGCAGATATAACTCGTAAGTTCTATGAAAAAGTATGGAATCGATTAGAAGCTATCAATATACCATATACCCTACATTGGGGAAAAATAAACTTCAACCTTAATTTTCAGCGAATCCAGAATATGTATGGTACCGCAACAGTACAGCATTGGCTTGACACCCGTAACGACCTACTAGAACCAGAAGCAATGAATGTGTTTACCAATGGTTTTATTGAAAGATGTGGGCTAAATAAAGTAACTGGAGTAATTGTTTAAATAAAGACTGTAAAAATATAATTCACAAACACTTGGGGTAAAAAACTAGCTATGGATTAAAATAATTCTAATTATTATTGAAGCTCTTTGGCATGATAATCGTTCTAGTATAAATATATTTCATAACTTTATTTTTTTTAATCCCCATTACTCAATGAAAAAGCTGTTCTCCCTACTACTGCTTTTTTTAGCACAAATTGTCTATTCGCAGACTTACACTGTACTTGATTCAGTACAAAATACACCTATACCATATGCCACAATTTCTTTTAGAAATGGAAGTGGAACATTTGCTGATGCCGATGGTAATTTTCGATTCTCAAAAAAATGGTATTCCGACGTAGACTCCTTATACGTATCATCTATAGGGTACAAAGAATTAGCACTGCCTACTTCTGCCTTACCTCAAAAAATATGGTTAGTCCAGGATATTGCAGAACTTAAAGAGGTATATATTGTAGCAGAAAAGAAAAGAAAGTACAAAACCAAGAAATTGGCTTCAGAGGTACATAATGATTATTTTAAAAGTTGGCTCCCTACTGTAGAATCTGAAATTGCAGTTTTCTTCCCTAAAAATCCCGAGAAATCTACCAAAATAGCTTCAGTATATCTACCTATTAAAACTGAATCTTCAAACCGAAATGCTAACAAAAAGGAATCATTTTCTACTTTATTCAAAATGCAGTTTTACAGTAATAACAATGGGTATCCAGGAAAAAGATTACCGTATGAAGATATTATATTTAAAGTAACCAACAAGGATAAATCTAATTTTGAACTGAACGTTTCAGAATATAAAGTTTTTATACCGAAAGAAGGTATTTTTGTTTCCATACAGGTATTAGGCTATACAGATAAGGACGGAAAACTACAGCAAACAAAAAAGTATAGTGAGATTGAAACTCGAAAAGGTGTCGTTAAAGTATCTACCACTTTTAGACCCTTACTTCCATTTACAGACAAAATCAGTAGTTACAAAACTTTTACCAGAAGAGTATTTTTTAAAAATAGAACCTGGCAGCGTTTTGACAGAGGATATAGTAAAAACAATAACCTGATTAAAAATAACAATACCAATTATGGCATGGGGTTAAAACTACATTTATACGAAGAGGATTAGAGCAACTTTAATCTAAAAAAGATTTTCTTTTCGTATTAAACTGTACTGCTGCTTCGTGTATTTCTTTATGTTTAGCAGTTTGGTTTTCTGCATGATCTACCGCATCAGAAATTGTCAAATAATAATAGGTCGCCCCTAATCTATCTGTAAAACCAGATCGTTTTAAAAAGTCTCGAACAGGGCCTATTGTACCCACCATTAACAATTGAACTCCGACACCATCAAGATATTGCTGTATATCATCTAATACATGCAAGCCAGTACTATCGATATCATGCATATTTGTATTATCAAGGATTAGAAATTCGGGCAACCGTTCTCGATCAGAAACATAGGCCAGAATAGCATCCTTAAAATAACTTGAATTACCAAAATACAATTGATTATCAAATCTGATAATTAAATACACCTCTGATTGTATTGCATCTGGAAACCTATTAATATTTCTGTAATATTTGGTCCCTGGTATATTTACTAATTCGGCAATATGAGGACGAGCGCTGTAATACTGTAGAAACACAAACGACAATATCACCCCAATAAAGATTCCATTTTCTACTCCAAAAATCAATGTTCCTAAAAAAGTAATGATCATTACAATAAAATCTCGTCTTCTAAGTCGAAACAAGTATTTTGCTTCGCTAAAATTAATCAGGCCAAATACAGAAACCAATATAATTGCCGCCAGAACTGCTTTAGGGATATAATAAAAAAATGAAGTGAGAAAAAGCAAAGAAAACATCACCATTAATGCTGCTATAATAGACGACACAGTGGTCTTCCCTCCTGCCTCATCATTAATTGCTGTTCTGCTATAACTTCCCGAAGAAGGTACTGCCTGAAAAAAAGCACCAATAACCTTAGCTATGCCTAATGCGAATAATTCTTGATTAGGGCGTATGATATGGTCTCTCTTTTTCATTTCTATAGATTTAGCAATCCCAATACTCCCTACATACCCAATAAAAGTGACCGTTAATACAGATGGGATGAGTGCAACCATCGTATCATAATCCATATTCGGAATGCTAAAAGAAGGGAGTCCACTAGGCACATCTTTAATAATCGCCAATCCTTTCGCATTTAAATCAAAAATATAAGCTATAGAAGTTGTAATTACCAATACAGTAAGTGCTCCTGGGAAAGAGCGTTTCCATTTTTTAAGCACATTAATAGTTATAATAGAGCATAAACAAATCCCAAGTGTAATCCAATTTACTTCAGCAAAGTGACTAATTGCATACCAAATTGTCTGGTGCGTGTATTTAAAATCCGGAATAGCAATCCCCAGCCCCTGATCTAATTGAGAAACAATGATAATTATTGCCGCTGCAGAGATAAATCCAGAAATTACAGGCTGAGAGATAAGATTTACCAAAAACCCCATACGCAACACACTCATAATAACCTGCAATATTCCTATCAAAAACCCCACAAACAGAACCAATTCTACAAACCTCTCTGTAAATGGGTCTGCAAGTTGACTCACTCCACTCATTACTAATATTGCAGTAACAGCTACCGGCCCTATACTTAGTTGTCTGGATGTTCCAAAAAAGGCATAAAGCAACAAAGGAATAAGGCAAGCATACAGCCCATAAATTGGGGGTACCCCCATAAGTAATGCATAAGCAATCGCTTGCGGTATAAGAATAACTCCTACTGTAATACCTGCAATACAATCTGCCTTAAAGAAAGAGCTACTATACTTTTTATCTTTAAAAATCTGAAGAAACGGGACTATTTTATATAACTTTTTAACGTTACCGAAGGTTTTTTGATTTATTAGGTAAATCTACAACAGTTTCAGAAGTTATACCAAAAGAATTTATAATTCATCTGTTCAAAATTGAATTCGTCTTATTTTGATAGAAATAACTAATTTTAATCAGGCGTATTATAGAGATTTACCTATTTTTGAAACCAGCATCGTATACTTTTTTCTCTTAGCACTTTTCAAAAAACTCTATGAACGAAACACTACTTCTTTTCATTTTAGCAATTATTGGATTTATAGCAGGAGTAATTAATACTATAGCTGGCGGCGGTTCTTTACTCACCTTACCTATGTTAATTTTTATGGGACTCCCTCCTGCCGTTGCTAACGGCACAAATCGTATAGGAATTTTCATTCAATCTATCTCCTCTATTGCCGGTTTTAGGAGCAAAGGAGTTAAACCAGGTTCTTTTGGGATCTACCTGGGAATATCGGCTCTTGTTGGATCATTGATCGGGGCGCAGATTGCAATTGATATTAAAGGAGAAACATTTAATAAGATCCTTGCAATTGTAATGGTTATCGTAGTCCTTTTTATGGTTTTTAAGCCCAAAGTAAATCTTCAGGATGTGATAGAAAGAACACAGGGTAAACATCTTTGGATTTCGATTCTTACCTTTTTCTTTATCGGGGTTTATGGTGGGTTTATTCAGGCAGGTGTAGGAATATTTATCTTGTTAGCATTAACCTCTATAAATTACCTAAACCTTGTTACATCTAATGCGGTTAAAGTATTGATTGTTTTTATTTATACCATTGGGGCACTAGTCATTTTTGTATATAATAATCAGATCGACTACCTCTATGGTTTTGTTCTTGCAACAGGAAATGCTACAGGAGGATGGATTGCAAGCAGATGGTCTGTAAAAAAGGGAGATGGTTTGGTTAAAGTGTTTTTAATCATTATGGTTATTGCTATGGCTATTAAATTATGGATAGACAGTTAATCGCATAGAAAATAAGCAATTTTTATTACACCTACCTTCTTCTCTTGTTTTATACTCTTTTACAATACATTACACAAAAAACAAGATATAACAATTACTCTATCTTCCCGGGATCATACAGCTTATCCCGTATATCTCACTCAATATTCTTATCTTTTAGAACTAATAAACACAAAAATCACCATCTCATGAAACTTTCCCCCGTATTCATTACACTGGTATGTCTTATTTTTTTAAACTGTAAATCACAAAAAAATGAAGACACCGAAGAAAACAACGAAACTATTACCGAAGCCCCAGAAGAGGCACCAAAAAAACCGATTAGTGATATCACTATCGACCCAATAGTTCATGCTACAGCTATTGTAGAGTGGAAAGAAAAAACTATTTATATAGATCCGGCAGGAGGAGTCAAAGCTTTTAAAGATAAGAAACTTGCAGATCTTGTGCTTATCACAGATATACATGGCGACCATATGGATATTGAAACTTTGGATAGCCTGGATTTATCAAAAGCCGAAATTATAGCCCCCCAGGCAGTGGCCGAAAAACTTCCTGCACAATACACAGATCACTTGATTATTCTTAATAATGGAGAAACAAAAGAAGTACAAGGCATATCTATTGAAGCCATCCCGATGTACAACCTAAGAGAAGAAGCCTTAAAATTTCATAATAAAGGAAGAGGCAATGGTTATGTAATCACTTTAGGAAAGAAACGACTTTATTTTTCGGGAGATACAGAAGATATTCCAGAAATGAGAGCATTACAATACATAGATATGGCATTTGTAACCATGAACCTACCCTATACCATGACCGTAGAAAGTGCAGCGAGTGCTGTTCTGGAGTTCAAACCTAAGCAAGTATACCCATATCATTATCGTGGAACCGAAGGACTAAGCGATGTTGCAAAGTTTAAAGAATTGGTGTCAAAAAATCCAGATATAGAAGTAATTCAATTAGATTGGTATCCCAATAACACCAAATAGTAAGTCAATAATACTATTCTAATGTAAAAAGGTCTGCAATAAATGCAGACCTTTTTTATGTGTTCTATGTAGATTATATAATAATTATATCTTTTTTACTCTAACAGCATTCATTCCTTTCTGACCTCGCTCAAGCTCAAAAGTCACTCTATCATTTTCTTTTATCTCTTGCATCAAACCATTCACATGTACAAAATATCGCTCCTGCGTTTCAGTATCATTAATAAAACCATATCCCTTAGAATCATTAAAAAACGCAACTTTTCCTTTTCTTACCGGATCAAATTCCTCTTTTTCTCTTTTAGGAACCCCAATCTCAATATTCTCTGCTTTGATTTTCTTCTTTTTGGTCGGATCTGGTGGAGCATCAGTGGTATACCCATTCTCATCAACATAAGCAATCATACTATCCAAGCCATTACCTTTATTAGAATTAGCTCTACGCTCCTGCTTCTTTTTTTGCTTTTCTTCTCTCTTTTTTAATTTCTTTTTCTCTTTTTCAATTTTACTAAAAGTCTGCTGTGATTTTGCCATTCGCTATTTATACTTTGTTTTTTATTAAACCGATTTTTAACCTTAAAAATGGAGGTTGTCATTGAAATACTAAACGAATGATTGGAAAATAGCAATTTATAAGATTGATTTACCTAATAATTTACCCAGTTGTTGCAATAACGCATACATCTAATATATAAATATTGATATACTGAATTTTTTACAAAGATAAGTTTTCATTTTTAATTTTAGAAAAGTATTTACCTGATTCATGGTTCTGTATGAAATTTTGGCCCTGATAAAACTAAATTCGTAAATTCGAAAACTCATTTTTTGCCTCTAAAACAGTAATTTCTATATTTTTTGAATGAAAAACATTACCCACAAACAAAATCATCTACATTTCGCTATTTACAAACCTTATGGCTATCTAAGCCAGTTTATTAATAACGGACAAAAACAAAATTCAAAAAAACTATTAGGAGAGTTGTATAATTTTCCTGAAGGAACAATGGCTATTGGGCGACTGGATGAAAAATCAGAAGGACTATTATTACTCACTACAGACGGAAAAACCAGTAACCATATCTGTAGTAGTCATGTAGAAAAAGAATACTATGTTCAAGTAAACGGTGATATTACTATAGATGCAATTGAATTATTAAGAAAAGGAGTTGAAATTGGCTTTGAAGGAAAAAAATATATCACTACACCTTGTAAAGCTTCCAAAATAGAAACCACCCCCACATTTCCCGAAAGGCCAAAAAAAATACGTGATGACAGGCATGGTCCTACCAGTTGGGTATCTATCACATTACAAGAAGGTAAATTTCGCCAAGTACGAAAAATGACATCTGCCGTTGGTTTTCCAACATTACGATTAGTACGAATAAGAGTTGGTAATATTTATTTAAATGAAATGAAAGCCGGAGAAGTGAGAGAACTATACACTTTATAACCATACACCATAAATCTATACAATCACTACTATTTATAATTATTTGGATTAAATATTCTGTTTTCTTCCTATAACACATCTTTACTTTCCCTTTTATCATTAATAAAAGTGATATATATAAGAATGATATTCTAAAAAGAGTGTTTTAATTATATACAGTTAGAATTAAAATCCAATAATACAACATAATAAAGACTAATATTCTAAATTAAACTATATATTTAGAATATTTACCTACACTATGTAATTTTGAACAAATTATTAAGCCTATTATGAAATTACATACTACAGAACAACAACAGCTTGAAGAATTATATCATAGCATCAAAAGTACAACACAAAATTTTTTAGGATACCCGGTTTCAAAAGATTTTGATTATTCAGAATTAATGCCATTTCTCCAGTTCCCTTTAAACAACTTAGGGGATCCGTTTAGTGAATCTACGTATCGTGTAGATTCTAGAGCCATGGAGCGTGAAGTTGTAAATTTCTTTGCCGGATTATTTAGAGCTCATGAAAATGATATTTGGGGATATGTAACCAATGGTGGTTCTGAAGGAAACTTATATAGCCTTTATGTAGCACGAGAATTACACCCAAAAGGAATGGTCTATTTTTCTGAAGCAACACATTACAGTATTCAGAAAAATGTAACCTTACTTAATATCAATTATGTGATTGTAAAGTCGCTTCCTAATGGTGAGATGGATTATAATGATTTAAAAGAAGCTATTGGTTACAATAGACATAGACCAGCAATAGTAGTTGCAAATATTGGAACTACAATGACAGAGGCAAAAGACAATACCAAAAAAATTAAAGGAATTTTGGAAGACATGGCTATAGAGAAGCATTACATACATGCAGATGCTGCCTTAGCCGGGGGGTTTGCGCCCTTTGTTACTCCAAGGCCGCAATTTGATTTTGAAGATGGTATCGATAGCATCTCAATCAGTGGGCATAAATTTATAGGTTCTCCCATGCCGTCAGGGGTAGTTATTGTAAAAAAGGATAACAGAGACCGAATTGCAAGAAGGATAGCATACATAGGTAGTTCTGATGCTACTATTACCGGATCAAGAAATGGACACACCCCACTATTTTTGTGGTATGCTATAAAAAAATTAGGAGTCGAAGGGTTCAAAAAACGAACAGAACATAGTTTAAGTGTAGCTTCTTATACAGAAAAAAAACTCAAAGATCTTGGAATTGAAGCCTGGAGAAACCCTAATGCCATAACTATCGTTTTCCCTGCTCCCAGCACAGAAATTATAGATAAATGGCAATTAGCAACAGAAAATGGACAATCCCATATCATTTGCATGCCGAATGTATCTTACGAACAAATTGATAGTTTTATAGCAGATATTGAAGTAGAAATGTGTACCATCTAATATAAAATTAAAATCATACGATTATAACATAACATAATGGGGCATAACAAATTGTAATGATTCTTTCATGAGAAAACATACAATTTTATGGTATTTTCGTCAGTGAATTTGTGTAAAAAGTATATTGTTGTTTCCTATATAAAATACCCCATTCACTATTTAATATAATTCAACAATACTTTCTTATAATGTAATTAACTTATCATTGCAAAGTACCACCGCCTTATGCGGTGGTATTCTGTTTTTATATTATTTTTGCGCCAGTTAAAAAACAATGGTTGTCTTTTTTGGTTAGAATAGCTAACATGTAATAGAAAAATAGAATGTAATACACTATGAATAGATTACAACACATAGAAAATGAACTTTTTGATTTAAGAGTACAATTACAAAACCATAAGCTCTATAAAAATTTAAGCCATATTGATGACATAAAAATATTTATGGAAAACCATGTTTTTGCAGTTTGGGATTTTATGTCTTTATTAAAAGCAATACAGATCAAATTAACTAACACCACTACTCCATGGACTCCAAGAAAAAACTCTGCATTATCAAGATTTATAAATGAAATAGTATATGCAGAAGAAAGTGATATTAATGAATTAGGAGAACCCAAAAGTCATTTTGAAATGTATTTAGATGCCATGAAACAGATGAAGGCTGATACATCCAAAATTGATTCGTTAATTGATTTAATTGAATCCGGAAATGATGTTAATGATGCATTAAGTCAATTACATATTGACCAACACGTAATAGATTTTGTTAAATTTTCTTTCGAAATTATAGAGACTGGCGAATCTCACCGTATTGCATCTGCATTCACTTTTGGTAGAGAAGATGTTATTCCCGATATGTTTATTGAAATATTGAAAAAATCTGACTCAGAAAATAAACGATACAACAAACTAACCTATTACCTGGAAAGACATATTGAACTTGACGGAGATGAACATGGACCGCTTTCATTAGAAATGATTTCTCAATTATGTGGCAATGATTCAAAAAAGTGGGAAGAAACTTTGCAAGTCGCCAAGAGATCACTAATTCAAAGAATTAAGTTATGGGATTGCATTTCTGATTTAATCCAGAAGAAAAAGCTTATATACAGTACATAAAACAATAAAACAAAAGCCTTACATTAAATATAAGGCTTTTGTTTTTCTATAGTGATTACGGTCATAAAGAATTATTTTATGATAAAAAATACACTATTCATTCAATAACCGCTGAAACTCTTCGAGATAAAGACCAATATGGTATCCGTCCATAAGTCCATGATGTACATTAATAGCAATAGGCAAACTTAATTTACCATTTTCTTTGGTATATCTGCCAAAAGAGATTTTTGGTACACTATCCTTAAACTGAAAATGTCTAGCATGTGTAAGTCCTGTAAAATCATACCAGGGAATAGATGAATAATGAATTGTATCTATACGCTTGGCATTATCTGTATGTCGTAATCCTGTACTTTTTTTAACAGCTTCAATTTCTTGTTGCGCTTTATTACAAAACATATCAAAATCATCATCATACTCCATAAATGAAAACCCAAATGTATGATCTTCTCTACCTATAGTTGGTGATGCATGAATTTTATCATATACAAATACTTGATTATCCTCTATACGATATCTAAATGCTTCAATAGCGTTAGCTGCATGAAGAGATTTGTAGAGATAAAACAAAAAATAAGGATATCCCAGATCTTCTATCTTTTGGTATCCTAATGTAAAATCTACAGTTGTAGTTATCCCAAAAAATGGTTCATCAAAACTACCAAAAAAATCAAAATGTTCTTTTCTGTTCCAGGTAGTAAGATCTAGTTTTGTTTTCATTTTTATAATATTTGCAATAACTCGCTAGCCTTTGCAAAACTTTTAAAATTTGGATGATCTATTTTATCATCAACCATTTCATGAGCCCAGGTAGTATGAAATGGAATATGAAATGCATGTGCCCCAATGTTTAAAACGGGTAGAATATCAGATTTTAGAGAATTCCCGACCATTAAAAACTCATTTTCAGTAATATCCAGGTGTTTTACCAGTTTTTTATATTGTTTTTCTGTTTTATCAGAAACAATTTCAATGTGATGAAAATAATTCTCTAATCCAGACTTAATAAGTTTACGTTCCTGATCCAGTAAATCTCCCTTAGTCGCCATCACAAGTCGATATTTCTCTGATAACCGAAGTAATGTTTCATCAATCCCATCGATCAATTCTATGGGCTCCCGAAGCATTTCCTTTCCTTTTTCAATTAACCTCTGTACCAGGTCTATCGTCATATTTCCATTAGAAATCTTGATCGCAGCTTCTATTAACGAAAGCGTAAATGGCTTAATCCCATAGCCATATAATGGCAGGTTTTGCATTTCGACATCAAAAAGTAATTTGTTTGCTTCTTCTTTAGGTAAATACTCTTCTAGTAACGTACAAAACTCTTCTTCTGCTTTTCTGAAAAAAGTTTCATTTACCCAGAGCGTATCGTCTGCATCAAAAGCAATTACTTTAATTTTTTCTAAAGGCATTTTATCTCACCAATTTTTTATACTTAATACGTTTTGGCATTAAATCACCACCTAAACGTTTCTTTTTATTCTCTTCATAATCAGAGAAACTTCCTTCAAAGAAATATACTTGCGAATCTCCTTCAAAAGCTAAAATATGAGTACAAACTCTATCGAGGAACCAACGGTCGTGAGAAATTACCACGGCACATCCTGCAAAGTTTTCCAACCCTTCTTCCAAAGCTCTTAACGTATTGACATCAAGATCATTAGTAGGCTCATCTAAAAGTAATACATTACCCTCTTCTTTTAAGGTCATTGCCAGGTGTAATCGGTTACGTTCACCTCCGGAAAGAGCAGATACCATTTTATTTTGTTCGCTTCCGCTAAAATTAAAACGACTCAAATACGCTCTGGAATTTACTTGCCTTCCTCCCATTGTGACTAGCTCTTGTTCATCACTAAAGTTTTGCCAAATCGTCTTATCAGGATCGATATTACTATGGCTTTGATCTACATAAGCAATCTTAGCAGTATCCCCGACAGCAAAGCTACCTTTATCTGGTTGCTCTTCTCCCATTATCATTTTAAATATAGTAGTTTTACCAGCTCCGTTTGGACCAATAATTCCAACGATACCTGCCTGAGGAAGATTAAAATTTAAATCTTCATATAACAACTTATCATCAAAAGCTTTACTTACTCCTGTAGCTTCGATTACATTAGTTCCTAATCTAGGACCATTGGGAATATAAATTTCAAGCTTTTCATCCACTTGTTTTTGATCCTGACTAAGCAGTTTATCATAATTACTTAAACGTGCTTTTTGTTTTGCCTGACGGCCTTTTGGAGCCATACGAACCCATTCTAGCTCCCGTTCTAAAGTCTTTTGACGCTTAGAAGCTTGTTTTTGTTCTTGTGCTAGTCGTTTTGATTTTTGATCTAACCATGAAGAATAATTTCCTTTCCAGGGAATACCTTCTCCTCTATCAAGTTCTAATATCCACCCTGCTGCATTATCCAAAAAGTATCTATCGTGAGTTACAGCAATCACAGTACCTTTATATTGTTGTAGGTGATGCTCTAACCAATGAACTGATTCTGCATCTAAATGGTTAGTAGGTTCATCTAATAGTAAAACATCTGGTTCTTGTAATAAAAGACGGCATAGCGCTACCCTTCTACGTTCACCACCAGATAGTACTCCGATTTTCTTATCAGATTCTGGAGTACGAAGTGCATCCATAGCTATTTCTAGCTTGGTATCCAGCTCCCATGCATTACTGGCATCAATCTGATCCTGCAGGTTGGCTTGTTTATCCATAAGTTCCTGCATTTTATCAGGATTCTCATAGACCTCTGGTAAACCAAACATATCATTGATCTTATTATACTCGTCTAAAATGGCAACAGTTTCTGCCACTCCTTCCTTTACTACTTCTAGTACAGTTTTTTCAGGATCCAGTTTTGGTTCTTGTTCTAACAAACCAACTGTATATCCTGGAGCAAATACAACATCGCCCTGATAGTTTTTATCTATTCCTGCTATAATCTTAAGTAAAGTAGATTTTCCAGAACCATTAAGTCCCAGGATACCTATTTTAGCTCCATAAAAAAAGCTGAGATATATGTTTTTGAGAACCGGAGTATTTGCACTTTTGTACGTTTTACTCACTCCGGACATCGAAAAGATTACTTTTTTATCGTCTGACATAAGCCCTTAATTGTTATTTTTAGATTGTATAGTTTATAAGAGTTAAACTCTCCCTTTTAATGCATTAAAAACCCAGGCAATTGCAAAAAAGCCCACTCCAACAGCCGCAAAACCATATCCCGATACATCTCTATATCTAAAAGCTCCTAATGCAATAAGTGCTAAACCAACTATTATCATTATAAAAGTTGCCCAAGCCAACACTGTATTTTTATTCATTCCCATAAATTATTTTTTTAGTTTAGTACGGTTACTCATGTTTTTATACATAAGCAAGTGCAAATATCGGTATTTTATCGTCAAAACACAGGTTTTTATAGAGTTGTTAAGACAAAAAAATAGTTTACCTATTGTCCTACAGTAAATTAAGAATTTACTTTTATTTAAAAACAGATCTTCAAGAGTCTAGTCTCAACGCTAAAACATAGTCCTGGAGATTATTAATGACGTATGCACCTCTTTTTCTGATTCAAAATATTAGCATACTCATGATCATACTTCCTTAGATGTAAACAAAAGTTATGATCAAATTATTTTTCGGGTATTAAATTTAAGCACAAAAGAGTAGGAATTTCTAATTATAGTTTTAGCACCTTCCGTTATTAAATCACTAAAAAACAACAAGTTAAATAACTTGAAAAGTAATATTCTAAAAACAAAATAATAGTACGGTTTAAATTGGTCTCCTATCCTTCATAAAATCTACGTTTTTTGTATTTTCGTGCAAACAATACACACAATATACACAATACACAAAATGGATATAAACTTCAACAAAAACGAAGATCATAATAAACTCTTAGTATCAGAATTACGACAACGCCTTGCCAAAGTAAAATTAGGAGGAGGCGAAAAACGTATCGAAAAACTTCATGCCAAAGGCAAAATGACAGCAAGAGAAAGAATCGATTATTTATTAGATACAGATTCTAAATCTATAGAAATTGGCGCTTTTGCAGGAGAGGATATGTATCATGATCATGGGGGATGTCCTAGTGGCGGTGTCGTTGTTAAGATTGGATATGTAAGTGGAAAACAATGTATTGTTGTGGCTAATGATGCAACAGTAAAGGCTGGTGCCTGGTTCCCTATTACAGGAAAGAAAAACTTAAGGGCCCAGGAATTATCTATTGAAAACAAATTACCTATTATCTATCTTGTTGATAGTGCGGGAGTATACCTACCAATGCAAGATGAAATCTTTCCCGACAAAGAACATTTTGGGAGGATATTTCGCAATAACGCAGTAATGAGTAGTATGGGAATTGTTCAAATCTCTGCAGTTATGGGGAGTTGTGTTGCCGGAGGTGCATATCTGCCAATCATGAGTGATGAAGCTCTAATTGTGGATAAAACAGGTAGTATATTCCTTGCAGGAAGTTATTTGGTAAAAGCAGCTATTGGAGAAAGTATTGATAATGAAACTCTGGGTGGTGCAACTACTCATTGTGAAATTTCTGGAGTAACCGATTATAAGGCTAAAGATGATGCTGATGCTCTGGATACAATCAAAAATATAGTGTCAAAAATTGGAGATTTCGAAAGAGCCGGTTTTAATCGTAGTAAACCTGTTTCTCCAAAAGAAAATCAAGATGAAATCTATGGCATTTTACCAAAAGCAAGAAATGAACAATATGATATGATGGAAATCATCAATCGACTGGTTGATGGTTCTGATTTTGAAGAATACAAAGCCGGATACGGACAAACCATTTTAACTGGGTATGCACGTATCGACGGATGGGCCGTAGGCATTGTAGCAAATCAACGTAAAATAGTGAAGACTAAGAAAGGAGAAATGCAGTTTGGAGGTGTCATCTATTCTGACTCAGCAGATAAAGCGACCCGATTTATTGCCAATTGTAATCAAAAGAAAATACCATTGGTATTTCTACAGGATGTAACCGGATTTATGGTGGGTAGTAAAAGTGAGCATGGAGGTATTATTAAAGATGGTGCAAAAATGGTAAATGCCGTGAGTAATAGTGTAGTACCAAAATTTACCATAGTAGTTGGTAATTCTTATGGTGCAGGTAATTATGCAATGTGTGGCAAAGCATACGATCCTAGATTAATTGCTGCCTGGCCAAGTGCAGAATTAGCGGTAATGGGCGGCGCTCAAGCAGCAAAAGTATTGTTACAGATTGAAACGGCTTCTTTAAAAAAGAAAGGAGAGCAATTATCTGAAGAAGATGAGAAAGCGCTGTTTAATAAAATTAAAGCTCGATATGATAAACAAACTTCTCCGTATTATGCCGCTGCACGAATCTGGACAGATGCTATCATAGATCCTTTAGATACGAGAAAATGGATTTCTATGGGTATAGAGGCTGCAGATCATTCTCCAATTGAAAAGAAATTTAATTTGGGAATCATACAAGTGTAAACTAAAAATATCTCGTATGTACTAATGATTTGCGTATTAAAAATGTATGTTTTTTGGTTTTTTAGAAAATTTAATTTTATAGCTTAATTAACCATTTTAAATCTAGATAAGTTCATAATCCTTAAAAAAGAACAACAAAAGTCTATTAATGTAGGTTCATTTGATAGAGGGTGCCTTCAATTTCTAGTATGTTCGAAAGATAGTGACTGCCCTTGTAGAGGTTGTGGAGTAACAATCTCGGGCCACTAGTTGATGATTTATGTGCTTTTAAAGGAAAATAGAAATCCAGTCGATTCCTTAATTATACTAATATCTATTTTATAGATTAATAAAATATAATTAGTATTCAGTATATTTATTCATCTATTTGCATATCTTCATTTACGAAGAATGAACATACATCAGTTATGAAATTATATGTCAACACGTTATACATACTCTTGATACTAAGCTTTATTTTTTTATTGAGTTGTCAGACTGCTAAAAAAGTTGCTTTCGAGGTCCCTGTAGATACTACTTCAAAAAAAATCAACTACCAAATTAAGCAAACATATACGTTAAAAGATATTGGTGTATATGCCAATAATGAATTTGACGGAGCCCGTTTAAATGGATTTAGAAAGATAAATGATAGTACTGCAGCAGTTATTATAAATCCTGAAAATGCCCCTATAAATAAAAGTGCATACTACGCCTTTAAAGCTTGGGCCGATACGCCTAAATCCTTTTATTTCCAGTTTCAATATCCCGATGGACATGAACACAGATATCTTCCACAGTTAAAAATAAATAACGAGCAATGGAAAAGTATTGACTCTATTAATTTATATCAAACTAATGAAAATACTACGATAAAAATTAAACTAGATAAAACACCTTTATTAATTGCTGCTCAGGAAATACATTCTTCTAAACATGTTAAGGATTGGTATACAAATTTGATTAAGGGAAAAGAGAATTATGTAAATCTGAGTGTATTCGGAACCTCTAAATTAGGTAGGGAATTACCCGTGTTAGACATTTTTAACGGAAATCCCGAAAATAAGGATATAATCGTTTTGTTAACGCGTCAGCATCCTCCAGAAGTTACTGGTTATTTTGCCTTTCGACACTTTGTACAAACTTTATTAGATGAAAACTCTGAGCTTTCAAAAGAATTTTTGAATAGGTATCGTGTATTAGCTTTTCCTATTATGAATCCAGATGGTGTAGATCTTGGTCATTGGAGACATAATGCTGGTGGTGTTGATACTAATCGAGATTGGTCTGCATACCGACAACCCGAAATTAAGCAAACAGTACAGTTTATTTCTAAAACATTAAAAAGAAATAATTCGAAACTAATATTAGGTCTTGATTTTCATTCTACCTGGTATGATATATTTTATACCAATGAAATACGAAAAGGTACTACTCTCCCCCATTTTATAGAGAATTGGTTTACCGCATTAGAAAACAATATTCCTGACTATGTTGTAAACGAAAAACCAGGAAACAGCAAGAAACCGGTTTCTAAAGGATGGTTTCTATATGGACATAATGCTACAGGTGTAACTTATGAAATAGGTGATGATACTCCAAGAGATAAAATAAAAGTTATCGGTACGATTACTGCACAACAAATGATGAAGATTTTGACCGATAAGTGATGTAATTCAATTTACTTTCTTTTAGGAATTGTAATCAATTCGGTCTGTCTATTATTCACATATTTAAAACCTGAGACACTCCAAAAACCTGCTTCTTCGAGCATAATACGAATATCTTTTTTCCATTCTGGGAGTGTTACTGTAGTATTTAGTTCGATAGCATACACAGTATTTTCATACAAGGGGTAATCTCCTGTTCCCGAGACTCCACCTTGTGCATCCCACATTCCTATTGTTGGGCCTGCAGAGTGGCCAAATACGCCTAATGGATGTGTGTATATTGACGGTTTAAGTCCTTCGGCTTTTGCTTGTTCAAGAGATTTTAATAAAATCTCATTTCCAGTCTTACCAGTCTTAAAATTAGAAGTAAAAATGTCCTGTACTTTATTTCCATCTGCAAAAGCTTTTGTTAAAAACTCAGGAGGAGATATTTCTCCATTTTTAAGAATATAGGCGTGTTGCTGGCAATCTGTATTTAATCGTAGATATGTAATCCCAAAATCACAATGAATCAAATCTCCCGGTCGAATTACTTTATCTTTTGGTCGATCAGAAAAGGAAACAATATGGCTTTGTAATGCTTCACCCGAACGCTGAATATCTACCGTAGGATGAAACCAGGTTTTTAATCCCATATCGGTTACCTTTTGCCTTAACCACCAAACTACATCATCTGTCGTAGTCGTTCCTGGCTGTATAACCGAAGTACTATATGCTTCATCAATAATATCATGAGTGATTTTTACCAACTCTTTATATATTTCCATTTCCTGTTGGGTACGTGTTTCTACCCACGCAATTGATAATTTTTCGGCAGAGGAAATTCTTGACTTATATTCTTCTGGCAGCACATTCATCAACTCATCATAGTCTGTTTTTACTATACCATCCAGAATTCCGAAGTCTTTAGAATAATTAATTCCAATTTTTTTAGGATCTCTTTTTGAAATTATATCAATAAGTGCTTTCCATTGATCTGGTTGTTCATCTTTGTCCCAGGCAGAATCAATATTTTTGCCTACATTATATCGAGCTACCGCCAGTTTTTCTATTGTATTTTTAGCTTTATCCCTATAAAAAACCAATATAGTTCTCCGTCTGGCATTTAACCAGGTCGAAGGTAGCATTGTTTTAAGCACAGGGTCTTCATTGTATTCTCTAGAAATCAAAATCCACATATCAAACTCTGTACGATCCATTAGTTGAGGTAAAAGATTATCGAATCGATCTTTTAAAACCATATCAATTGCTGCTGCTCTTTCTCTTTGGTTTAGAATTTGAGATTGAATGGCAGTACTCAGAAAAAATAAGGTTATAATAAATAGGTTTTTCATTGTGTGATTAGTATGAGGGAATTAAATGTATAATTGAAATAAAAATATCACAAAAAAAGACACCTGCAAAACAATACAGACGCCTCTTTCTAACTTTAACAATACCTTTTGATTACTCTATAATCCCGGATAGCTATTCATAAGTCTTATAAATTCTGCTTTATATCCCTGGTCATCTTTTTCCTTATTCGTTTCGGCTAAAGCAATTATATCTTTAAGGTTTTGGTTTTCAATATATTTCGAACCTCTTAGTTTCATCCCAAACCAAGCGATTGACGCTACAAAATTAAAATCTTGTGAAGCAGAAGTTTTGGCACCTGTATGTAAAACATGAGTCATTTCAATACTCTTTTTCTCTTGTGGTTTTTTATATCTAAACTTAACAGTTAATAGTTCATCTCCATATTCTTTATTAATCGTTGAATTGGTATATTTTAGATCTGCAATCTCTTTTAGATATTTGTTTTTTACTCCTACAGGAATTACCTCATATAGTGCGGTTACTGTATGCCCGCTTCCCAATTCTCCTGCATCTTTAGTATCATCTATAAAATCCTCATCCGCCAAAAGTCTGTTTTCATATCCTATCAATCGATATGCCTGCACTTTCCCTGGATTAAATTCAACCTGAATTTTTACATCTTTAGCTATTGTATATAAAGTACCTCCGAATTCTTGCCCCAATACTCTTTGTGCTTCTTGCATGGTATCAATATATGAATGGTTGCCATTACCGGTATCTGCCAATGTTTCTAGCTTACTATCCTTGTAGTTTCCCATCCCGAATCCCAGACATGTTAGAAACACATTAGATTTACGTTTTTCTTCAATCAATTTTTTCATGTCTTTATCACTACTAATCCCAACATTAAAATCTCCATCGGTAGCCAGGATAACTCTATTATTGCCATTCTTTATAAAATTTTCTTTTGCTATTTTATACGCCAACCTTATTCCTTCTCCTCCTGCCGTTGATCCTCCCGCTTCAAGGTTTTGCAATGCTTGATTAATTTCGTGCTTATTAGCTCCAGATGTGGGCTTTAATACCATTCCTGCTGCCCCTGCATATACAACTATAGAAACCTTGTCTTTTTCACGTAATTGATTAACCAAAAGTTTAAAAGCCTTTTTAAGTAGAGGTAACTTATTGCTGTTACTCATCGACCCTGATACATCAATTAAAAATACAAGGTTAGATGCGGGAATTTCATGTTGAGGAATTTCTTTTCCTTTTAATCCTATCTTAACCAATTGGGTTTTTGTATTCCAGGGAGTTGAAGCATACTCAGTATGAATTGCAAAAGGATGTTCGTCTTTGGGTTGTTCGTATTGATAATTAAAATAATTGATCATTTCTTCAATTTTAACGGCATCTGCAGGAACTTTAACTCCATTATTAATCATTCTACGAATATTACTATAGGATGCTTTGTCTACATCAATAGAAAAAGTCGAGAGCGGGGCCATTTGAACTTTTTTAAAATCATTCTCAACAATTTCTCGGTATGACTCATCATTTTGTACTTTATAATTACCAGAATGCGTAGTAATTACAATGCATCCATGTTTAGCCTTAGCTCCATAAACCGAAGTTGCTTTTTTATTTTTAAGCACTTCTACCTTTGCAATTTTTGTTGGATCTATTGCGTTAACTACGGCTATGTCTTTATTATCAACAGGTACTCCATCTACCACATACATCGGTTGTTTTGTCCCCGAAACCGAATTAACTCCTCTAACTTTTAATGTATTACCTGTATTAAAAACCCGTACCCCAGGCGACTTATTTACGTGCCTTTGCTTGTGTTTTCTCCCTTTCCTTCTTGGTCTATTACTAGATACAGCATAACTCATTGATTTTCTCACTCTATTTGATCCATATGCTGTAACAACCACTTCTTGTAATTCTGCTGAAGAAGGAATCAATTTAATATGCATAAAAGCCGAGGTAGCCGTTACTTTTTCTTCAGCGGTTTCGAATCCTATGTAAGAAAACAGTAGTGTATCTCCTATAGTAGCAAGAATAGTATAATTACCATCAAAATCTGTTTGCGTTCCGTTGGTGCTTCCTTTTATAACAATATTTACACCTGGTAAAGGCTGGTTTTGATCATCTGTTACCTTTCCTGTAACTTTTATGTCTTGTGCATTTGAAACCCCTGTTATAAGGAAGACAAATAAGATGTATTGTAATAGTCTCATAGTTAATAGTTTTTAATTATAAACCAAAACTATGCGTTCTTATAAGCGATAACAATCAAGAATGAGTGAAGTCGTCTTTTTATTGAGTAAAAAGGAAAATATTGGTTTTTATGTTTCAAGAAAATGTAAAAGAGAGAAGTTTATTATCTGAATTGATTGGTTAATACAATCTATACTTTAACCAGAAAAGCATTACAATTTAGAATTCATAGCCAATTCTACGGTTTGTTTTCTTTGCACTTTTCCGTTCTCTGTTCCTATAAATTGAGGGATAAAATAAATCTCTTTCGGGATTTCGTACTTATTTAAGGTATTTAAATTCTGTATCGCTTCTTGCAATGTTAGGTATGCAATTTTATCATACTCACGTTCTATTAGTAGGATTACTTTGTCACCAAGCGTATCATCGGGGATACTGGTAATAAAAAAACGATGTCCGATCAATAGTTGTAATTTTGTTTCTATCTCTTCTGGATATAACTTCACTCCTCCACTATTAATTACATTATCATGACGTCCTTTCCACAAAAACTTTTTATATGTTTTTAGCTCTACCACATCATTAGTAATAATCGTCTCTTCATTTAGCTGCGGAGCTTTAATAATCAAGCAATTTCTATTATCAATGCTTAGCGTAATATTAGGTAGAGCCTTAAAATAGTGAGCATCTTTTTTATCTTTTTTCTTCGGGTTTATTCTTCTTGCTGCTATATGAGAAACTGTTTCAGTCATACCATAGGTTTCAAATATTTTAGTCTTAAAACCTTGAACCAATTCTTTTAAGTTTTCTGAAACTGGGCCACCTCCTACTATTAACTTTTTAATTAAATGAAGTCTATTAAGAGAGTTATCTAATTGTAGAGGTACCATTGCGCAAAAATCATATTGCTTATACACGGTATCCAAAGGATTTGTTCTTGGAGGTACCAAATCTATTTTCCATCCCAGCACCATAGCTCTTACAAGCATCATTTTTCCTGCAATATAATTTGCAGGAAGGCATAGCAGTGCGGTAGTTCCTTCTTCAGATTTAAAAAACTTTCCTGTTGCTATTGCACTATTGATCATGTGTTGTTTATATACCTTAATTTTTTTTGGTTTTCCTGTAGAACCCGAGGTTTGCACAACAATATGATCTTTTTCATTTAACCAATCTAACAAAAAACTTCCTGCTTCCTGTTCATATACCTCACCTTCCTTAATAAAACTATAGGCTAAAGATTTTAGTCTTTCTTTATCAAAAGAACTTTTATTTATTGAGAAGCTTTGATGTATTTCGGGTATAGAAAATGTACTTTTCGTTTGCATATTCAAATTTCAATTTTCTAACATACTCATAAGTTATCAATATGTAAAGAGTGTGTTATTTCTTTGTTAGTTATTCTGAAATTGTATCAGGTTGTATGTTTCCAAAAAGTTTATCTTTCCATCCTGTCCATTTATATTTTTTAGCTAATATGAACAGATAAACAGGATATAATATAATAACTGGAAGTACAATATCAATACCTGCTGAAGGTTCTGATATATCTAAAAATATTGCATTGGTTTGAAAAGCGCTCCAGTCTGTTGTAACCAACATTGCAGCCATTATATTATTTGCTGCGTGAAAACCTAAGGCTAATTCCATACCATCGTCCATTAGAGTCATAATACCTAATAGAAGGCCAGTTCCTATATAAAATACCATCATAATATAGCCTAGTTTCTCAACTTCTGGATTTAAACCGTGAAGTAATCCAAACGTTACAGAAGTAATGATAAGTGGTAACCATTTATTCTTAGCTAAAACACCTATACCTTGCATTAAATACCCTCTAAACAAATACTCTTCAAAACTGGTTTGTAATGGTAACAAGAATAAAGAAATTAAAGCCAAGATTAAAAACGGAATCATTTCAAAATTAAGCTTATAAATTTCTGGTTCTACATAATAGCTAATCACAAAAAACACAATATTTATAGATGAAACAAGAAAGAATGTAAACCAAATACGTTTCCAATCAATCTTTTTTCTTGTTGTAGTCAATTCTCTAATCTTTTGTTTGTGAAGAAACTTAGCAGCTATAAATAACCCCAATAATCCAGATATAAAACTTATAATTACTAAGGTTAGAAATAAATTAGAATTCATATCTAACGAGGTAAAGTTAGATTCTGCAGCAACCATCAACGTTTGTAAATCACCAGTATTTATAAATGCTCCTATGAATAAAGGGATAATACCTATAAATTGCCAAAAAATAAAAATGATTACTAACCCGATTAAATATCTCCACCATTCATGTTTTATTTTAAGTGCTTGTGCTATATACATATAATCTTAATTTAAATAATTTACGTTCCAGTTTATGTTATTATAATATCCCAAAGTTCCTTGACTAACAACCAAAGGTGAATCAATATTATTTGTATACAATCCTCCCGTTCCTAAGCCTTGAGGCATTTTGTTATTTAAGGTATATGTATATTGCGCAATAGCGTTTAATCCTATGTTGCTCTCCAGTGCGCTGGTAATCCACCACCCTATTCCAAAAGATTCTGCTATATCAATCCATTCTTTGGTTCCTTTAAAACCTCCTATCAAACTTGGTTTAAGAATAATATATTGTGGTTGTATAGTTTGTAATAGTTTTTTCTTTTCTGTTACATCAAAAACACCAATTAACTCTTCATCTAGTGCTATTGGTAATGGGGTTTCTTTACATAAGTTTGCCATTTCGTTAAGCTGTCCTTGTCGTATAGGTTGCTCTATACTATGCAGATTAAATACAGAAAGCTGTTTTAGTTTATCTAAAGCGTCTTCTGGTTTAAACGCGCCATTAGCATCTACTCTTAATTCAATACTATCTGAAGAAAACTGAGATCGTATATAGGACAACAAATTTAATTCTGTTTCAAAATCAATAGCCCCAATTTTCATTTTTATGCAATCAAATCCATCATCTAATTTAGAGGTGATTTGTTGTCTCATAAATTCTTTATCTCCCATCCATATGAGTCCGTTGATAGAAATTTGTTCTTCACCACGGGTAAATGGTGAAGGAAACAGTAAAAAAGGAGAATTCCTTTCTAAAGATCTAAACGCCATCTCTACTCCAAATTGAATACTTGGAAACTCTATAAGTTCTTCCCAAAGCTTGTCTACACCTAAATGAATATTCTCACAGGTCCATTTTAATGTATCCTCATAATCTGGTCGGTCATCGATACTTAATGTTCTTAGAATTCCGCACTCTCCTATTCCTTTCTTTGTTCCGTCAGAAATCACGATAAACCAGGTTTCTTTGGTTTTTAGAATCCCTCTCGAAGTACCGCTTGGTCTTTTAAACTGAAGGATATGCTTATAATATCTGGCATTCATTATAATGTGATACTTTCTCCTATATCTAATAGCATAAGGTCTTTGTTTTTTTCAAAAAACTTTTGTTTGGCTTCATCATGATCAATTTCAATATATCCAAAAGTATCATAATGCACTCCTAATATTTTATCGCATTCTACAAAACCACTTGCAATAATAGCATCATCTACACCCATTGTAAAATTATCACCAATAGGTAGAATAGCAAGATCCAAAGTATTTCTCAACGGGATTAATTTCATATCCATTGTTAATGCTGTATCACCAGCAATATAAATGGTTTTATGCTCTCCTTCAATAATAAACCCTCCTGGTTGCCCTCCATATGTTCCATCGGCGAAGCTACTGGTATGAATTGCATTCACATATTTTACTTTTCCAAATTCAAAACTCCAGGTTCCTCCATGATTCATAGGATGTATTTCGACACCTAGATTCTGGTAATATGTGGCAATTTCATGATTTGAGACAATCGTAGCATTATTATTTTTGGCTATAGCTTCTGCATCAAGAACATGATCTTGATGTGCATGAGTAAGCAATATATAATCTGCTTTAATTGTATTTATATCAATTTTATCCTTAGCTAACGGGTTACCCGAAATAAATGGATCTATCAGGATATTTGTTTCATTGATTTCAATTAATAAAGTATTATGACCGTAAAAGGTGATTTTCATGTGTGAAAAATTTAAAACTAATTATATTACAAATAGGTTCTGAGATACAATAGAATGCTCACAAAAGCTACTATATATTATCTGCTATAACAGAGTTCGACTAAATTATAAAATCTGCCCCAGACTAAATAAAATTGACAGTAAAAATGTTGTTAAAGCTATTTTTTTAAGCTCGGGATCTAATAGTTCTGAATTACTGGTTTTAGCAACTTTTCGTATATGAACAAGTAAAGGTATATAAGCAATCAAGAACAAAAAGTTCATAGGTGTTTTATAGGTAGCATATAAATATACTAACATGGATAGCATAGCTATAATTAGTAAGGTAAAATGATAAGTTCTTGCTCGATTAATTCCTAGTTTTACAACAAGTGTATTTTTACCTGCTTTTTTATCACTATGGTAATCTCTCATATTATTAAGATTTAACACTGTGGCACTCAATAATCCGATAGTGATAGCAGGTAGGAAGACAAGAACATGTAGTTGTTTTGCAAACAAAAAGTAACACCCAACGACACTAACTAAGCCAAAAAAGATAAATACAAAAAAATCTCCTAAGCCTCTATAACCATACGCAGAGCTACCCATTGTGTATTTAATAGCAGCAGCTATAGCAGCAAGTCCTAATATGAAAAAGAATACAGAATAGAAAAAGTACTCTTTTCCGAAAGAAACATAAATTAAAGCAATAGCAACTCCTAAGGTGATTAATGCTGTAAGTACTATTCCTTTATACATTTCCTTTTTAGAAATGGTTCCACTTTGCAAAGCTCTTTGTGGCCCTACTCTATCTTCATTATCAGTTCCCTTTACTCCATCACCATAATCATTAGCGAAATTGGATAAAATTTGTAAACCTAATGTAGTAATAATAGCCAGCCAGAAGGTATTTGTTTCCAAAAAGTTCTTATAACCTAAAGCAGATCCAACAACTATTCCCGAAATCGATAGTGGTAACGTTCTTAATCTAGCTGCAGAGATCCATGCTTTGAATTTGGTCATTTTTATAATTTTGACTTCAAAGGAACATTATTTTTATAGAAAAATGAAAATTAATTACATCAATTCTTTGCCTTAAGAGTTTACAAAAATGTGTAACAAATCATAATATCACTTATTTTTACAAATTTAGTAATTCATCTTACTCTAATTTTTATAAGACTTTTTATAGCTTAGCATTTTTAAATCCCTAAACACAATGATTAAACATATAAAAACCTTTATTTTTTTGCTCTTATGCCTAATGATTGGATGTAAGGATGAGCCAAAGAAAAATGGTATTAATCAATCAAAATCCACTCAATCTGATATTCAAAAAGTAAAAAAAACAAAAAAACCTCCTTTTATTTGGGAAGGGTCTAATATCTATTTTTTATTAACCGACAGATTTAAAAATGGAGACCCAACAAACGACGAGGCTATAAAGCGAACTAATGAAACAGGCAAGTTAAGAGGTTTTGAAGGGGGTGATATCAAAGGCATTATTCAGAAAATAAAAGATGGGTATTTTAAAGCACTCGGAGTAAATGTTATATGGTTTAGTCCGATAGTAGAGCAAATACACGGAAGTGTAGATGAAGGTACAGGAAATACATATGCGTTTCATGGATATTGGACAAAGGATTGGACAAAAATTGATCCTAATTTTGGTACCTATAAAGAATTAAAAGAATTAGTAGATACAGCTCATAAGAATGATATTAGAATTCTAATGGATGTGGTAATGAATCATACAGGTCCTGTTACAGAGCAGGATCCTGTCTGGCCTGATAGTTGGGTACGAACCTCGCCGCAATGTACTTATAAAGATTATGAAAGTACTATAAATTGTACGCTGGTAAAAAACCTCCCCGATATTAAAACAGAGAATAATGAAAATGTAGAATTACCCGAAGCGCTAATAAATAAATGGAAAGCCGAAGGTCGATTAGAAATAGAACTTGCAGAGATAGATGTTTTCTTTACCAAAACACGGTTAAAAAGATCTCCCAAGAATTATATTATCAAATGGTTAACTGATTATGTTAGAGAGCTAGGAATAGATGGATATCGTGTAGATACAGTAAAACATATTAAAGAAGATGCATGGAGTATATTGGCCGAACAAGCTAAGCTGGCATTCTTAGAATGGAAATCAAAAAACCCCGATAAAACACTAGATGATAATGAATTCTATATGTTGGGTGAATTATATGGCTATGGAATTGACGGGAAACGATATTATGATTTTGGGGATCGTAAAGTAGACTATTTTGCTCATGGATTTAACAATATGATCAATTTTCAGTTCAAATATGATGCTAATCAACTTGATTATGAAAAATTGTTTAGCAAATACAGTAAAGCTTTATATACCAATTTAATTGGTAAAGGAATAACGAATTATATAAGTTCTCATGATGATGGTAACCCTTTTGACAAAAAAAGAAATAAAACGTATGAATCTGCCACCAAACTGTTACTAACTCCTGGTATATCCCAGATATATTATGGAGATGAGATAGCTAGACCTTTAATTATCGACGAAACCAAAGGAGATGCCACACTTAGATCTAATATGAATTGGGATTCAATCGATAATGAGGATACCAAAACACTATTACAGCATTGGCAAAAACTAGGAGTTTTTAGAAAAAATCATCCCGCTGTAGGAGCAGGTAAGCACAAAATGATATCTCAAAAACCTTATGTATTCTCAAGAAAGTATCATAAAAATGGAGTATCAGACAAGGTGGTAATAGGATTAGGTCTTCCTATGGGCGAGAAAATAATTAAAATTAATTCGGTTTTTCCAGAGGGAGCTATTTTAATCGATGACTACTCGGGTAAAGAAGTTACAGTTTCTAATGATTCGGTAATGGTTGATTCTGAATATGAAATTGCTCTATTAACAGTGAAAAAGTAAATTAATAACAGAGAATTCTTTTTAAGTATCTATTGTAGTTAAATGACTATTAATTTGGTTTACTTTTTTCTAATATTCAAAAATAATATATTTCAAGATTAGAACTATATAGCGATTGTATATATACATATGTACCATATATTTATATGAATCTAAAGTAAAAATTGGATCAGATATCAAGTAGTAAATTGCTAATTTATTTAAGTTCATAATACCCCATGAAGAACTTACCTCCTTAGGATAAGGAGGTAAGTGTTGGGGAAAACAAAAAAAGTAAGGGAAAAATTGTAATTGGAATACATGTCAAAGATAAAGAGGTTTGGTGCATATACGGTTACGGTTTTACCTCAAACTTTAGCCGGAATAGTAGTATGAATTGAAGATAAGCAAGTTAATCAACTGAAAAACAGTTGTTTATCATAAATTAACTCTGTATGTTAAATTATACTAAATAAAAAAAACAAATATCTGTATAAATAAATACCCGTAATTGATTTCTAATAATTCAAGAAAAATTTAAATTTGCAATCATTAGTAGTTAATCATCTTTATAATATTACCCATTTGGAAAATAAAAAAGCAATCAAGTTAATCGATAAAATTCTGGTAGACCTGGAAAAAACAGGTATCAACACAGATGCACTAATTGTAGACCTTAAAGAATTAAGGACTTATGCTTTAGAAGAGCAAATACCACTTGTAGTAAAGGTTCTTAGGTTTACTTATGAACATATAGAAGAAAATAATTCTTTTCTCATACCTATTCCGGATGATGAACCTATAGATGAGGACAACGAAATACCAAATAATGATGAAACCAAAGACCCCGTAGAGAGTCTTAAATATTTGGTATCGTTAACAAAAAGTCTAAAAAACAGAACAAATATTTCAGATTTAAAAGAGTACAGAGATGCTCTTATGGAATATTAAATTATAGATTTTTGGTGAGTCGTTTTTCTGATTCAGTTTTTAAAAAATTATAGATCTTATAGAAGCGTCATATCTTTTATGTAAGAATGGCGCTTCTCTTTTTAATAGTATCAATCATTTTTTAATATGCTATCAATCGTAGTAAGATACTCCTCAAATTTTATTAGATTATTATGCGATCCTTTTGGTATTGTGATCATTCTTTTGTTTGAAACTGTAATACTATTAAATAATAGCTCTCCCGATGTATAAGGGACTACTCTATCATCGGTGCCGTGATAAATAGTAACATCACAAACTACATTTTGTATAAACTCATGAGACGGAATTTTATATTGTAGCAATAGGTTTGTTGGAAAAATAGGTAACCAACTTTCTGCAACATCTTTCATATTATAATAGGGAGTTTCTAATATCAAATGATTAGGTCGATTGTCTGAAGCTATTTTTACTGCTATTCCGGTTCCAATAGATCTTCCATAAATAGTTATTTGATCTTCGGGATATCGTTCTAAAACATAATTATAGAACAATTGTGCATCTTCATATAATTTTTGTTCACTGATTTTCCCTGTACTTTTTCCATACCCCCGATAATCCATTATAATGACATCATATTTTTTTTGAGCAAAGAACATCGCTATTTCCCCCCAACGTTTCAGGCTTCCCTTATTTCCATGAAAATACAAAATCACCCCTTTGGGATCTTCATTAACAAAACGAATAGCATTAAGACGACTATTATCTTTAGTTTCTAGAAAAAACTCTTCAAAAGGATGCGCAAATTGAAAAATAAAATCTGTAGAAAGTTTTTCTGGTTGAAAAATAATTTTTTCCTGAAAGAAATAAAGTAATACCACAATAATACTATACAATGCTATACTCCACAATAGTATTTTTTTAAGCTTGTGCATTTGCTTTTTTTGAAGAATGCATAACACCAATACTTGTATTAGAAAGATTTATCTTCCTCATTTTAGAATTGATAATTTCTCCAAGCATCTTATGATAAGATTCAAAATTATTCAAATTTTTATGCCCTCCTCCTATAACAGTATATAATCGCGTAAGTTTTGGTCGAATTTTTGATAATTTAATACTTGATTTAAAAGGAATCAATTTATCATGGGTGCCGTGTATAATATGAATAGGGCAATTTACATACTTAAGCCATTTATAGGTCGGTATAGGGTACCTCATAATTAAAGAAATTGGCATAAAAGGTATAAACTTTGCAGCAACCTTATTTAGACTATAATAAGGAGCATCTAATATCAACATTTTAGGATTATTGATAGAGGCCAATTTTGTAGCAAATCCAGACCCCATTGAACGACCGTATAAAATAATATACTCTTCCTTTACTCTTTCTTTAATCTTATTATAGACAAACTGAAGATCTCTTTTTATTGCTTTAAAAGAACGTCTACCCGTACTTTTACCAAACCCTCTATAATCCAACATAAATACATCATACCCATGTCTTGTGAAGTCTACAGCAAATTTTCCCCAGCCTTTAATGCTTTTAGAATTTCCTTTAAGATATAGAACAACACCTTTTGGGTTCTCTACTTTAAAATGAAGACCATTAAGTATAGCACCATCTCTTGTTTCCAGGTTGTATTCTTCTACAACCTGATTGTTATAATGAAACTCAAAATCCTTATCTAACTTCTCTGGTTTAAAAATGAAGTACTCCTGCAAGTAATACAAGCCTACACTTACAACGATATACATTGCAAGAACACTAATTGCTATATATCCCCAATATGACATCCAATTATTCTTTTTTGTAAGTATCTAATTTACAAAAAATTAAATTGAGGTATAAAAAAATCCTGCTTTGGCAGGATTTTAAATACGTATTATTTGTTAAAATTTATCGTCGCGCATCATAAATTCTGAATCGAACTCCTACCCTTGCATAAATATCAAAGAATTTACTATTAGTATCGGTAATATTATCTACAAAATCGTTCATTACTCCTACTTCTGCCATAATATCGAACATCTCTCCTACCATTTGAGAAAAACCAGCTCCGTACACACCACCAATAATCAACTTCTCATAGCCATCATCTTCTAATTCTACACCATTTATTTCAAATTTTGTATTTACTCGAAAAGAAGGTCCGACATTAATAAAACCACGAAACCGATCTTTACCATCACCAGTTAAATATCTAAATTTTGGATTAAATCCAACCTGAAGCGTCTCTGCATCACCTGTTCCTTCTATTTCACTGGTACGCTGTAGAAGGTCTAAAGAAAAAACAATACTTGTTCTCGCTCTAACTCCCATTACATAACCATATCCGGCATTAACATAAAAACCTGTTCCGCCTGTAGTTTCGGTATTATCAAGGTTTAGTTTAGAAAAAGTAGCTCCAGCAGAAACTTCCCAGCGATATTGCCCATAAGAAACAACAGAAAGCGTTGCAAAAAGAATAAAAAAGACTATTTTTTTCATGATTTCGAATTTAAATTTGAGGTTGTAATAGAGCGAAAATACTAAAATTTAAAAAACGACCATAAAAAAACCTGCCATATGACAGGTTTTTTTATGGTCTATATTGAGATAATATCTTTTATTTATGCATAAAACCTTGTTTTTGTAATAAAAACTCTTCAGTTTCTACTATATCCTCATCAGGAATACAACAATCTACAGGACATACTGCAGCACATTGTGGTTCTTCATGAAACCCTTTACATTCTGTACATTTATCAGGAACAATATAATATACTTCATCACTAACGGGCTCTTGTGCCTCATCGGCATTTACACCTTTACCACCAGGAAGAACTACATCTCCTTCTAAATCTGTACCATCAGAATATCTCCAATCATCAGCCCCTTCATAAATTGCAGTATTTGGGCATTCTGGCTCACATGCACCGCAGTTTATACATTCATCTGTTATTATAATTGCCATAGCTCTTTTTTATTCTAAATTTGCAGCACAAAAATAGCTCGTAAACTAGTGATAAACAAATAAGAAATGTTATTAAATGATCGTATCAAAGCTTTTTCTGAATTAGGAAAGTTTCTTAGTCAATTCAAATCCACTGGTTATGAGAAGGTTAATACCATTTATCATAACGATGATTTTTTTGATAAAATGCTTCATAAAATTACTACTGCCGTACATCATAATGGGTGGTTTACAGAAGAAAATGTACTTTTTTCTCTAGAACAATGGAGTAATGCTCTTACCGAGAATAGTTTAAAAGATTGGTTGTCTCCTTATACATTAGAAAAAATAGAACCAAAAACTGTCGGTATTGTTATGGCAGGGAATATACCATTAGTAGGTTTTCATGATTTTCTTTCTGTATTAATTTCTGGGCATCACGTTTTGGTAAAACAATCTTCTAATGATAATCAGTTGTTACCTTTTTTAGCTTCGTATCTAATAGCGGTAGAACCTCGATTTGAGGCATCTATTAAATTTACTTCAGAAAAATTTAAAAATTTTGATGCAGTAATTGCCACCGGAAGTGATAATACTTCTCGATATTTTGAATATTACTTTGGTAAAGTACCCAACATCATACGCAAAAACAGAAATTCTGTTGCCATTTTAACAGGAAATGAGACCAAAGAACAACTCGAGGTACTAGGTAAAGATATTTTTAGATATTATGGATTGGGATGTAGAAGTGTATCAAAACTAATGGTCCCAAAAGGGTATGATTTTGATTCTTTTTTTAAAGCTATTTATCCATATCATGATGTCATTAATAGTGCAAAGTATGCTAATAATTATGATTACAATAAAGCAGTTTACTTAATGAGTAATTACAAATTATTTGAAAACGGCTTTTTAATGCTCAAAGAAGACGAAAGCTATGCTTCCCCTATTGCAACCTTGTTTTATGAAACCTATGATTCTAAAGATCAGTTAAGCAAAAAAATTAAGAGTGACAGCGAAAAGATCCAGTGTGTTGTAGGCCTTGATTTTTCTCCAGAATGTATTGAATTTGGAGAAACGCAAAGCCCTCAACTTTCAGATTATGCAGATGGTATAGATATTATTGAGTTTTTGACAAAAATTAATTAAATAATTTATCATTTTGATAATGATTTTGTATCATATTATTAGCACCTTTGTAGCGTTTTTTCTAACGCTGTTTTTAGAGTAAAGAAAAAACAACGAAACCATACTATTTAACAACAATAAAACTACTAATGAAACTGATACAATTAGATAACCGTTAACGTAAATAGTTATACGAATTTTAATTGTTGAAGATTCCATGTGGCCATTAAAAACAACAAACATTAGCACATGAAAAAGCATAATTTTAGCGCTGGACCCTGTATTTTACCACAAGAAGTATTTAAAGAAGCATCACAAGCAGTGTTAGATTTTAACAACTCTGGTCTTTCTATTCTGGAGATATCGCATCGTAGTAAGGATTTTGTAGATGTTATGGAAGAAGCCCGCAGTTTGGTTTTAGAATTACTAGGTTTAGAAGGAAAAGGGTATAAAACACTTTTTCTTCAAGGTGGAGCAAGTACTCAATTTCTTATGACTGCCTATAATTTATTACAAACAAAAGCCGGGTATCTAAATACAGGAACCTGGAGTGATAAAGCTGTAAAAGAAGCTAAGCTTTTTGGTGAGATCGTAGAAGTTGCTTCTTCAAAAGATTCAAATTTTAATTTTATTCCCAAAGGGTATAATATTCCTAAAGGATTAGATTATTTACACCTAACCAGTAATAATACTATTTTTGGTACACAACTTAAAGATTTTCCTTCTACCGATACGACTCTTGTATGTGATATGAGTAGCGATATCTTTTCTAGACAGATGGATTTTTCTCAATTTGATTTAATTTATGCTGGTGCTCAAAAAAATATGGGTCCTGCAGGAGCTACTGTTGTAGTAATTAAAGAAGATATTTTAGGAAAAGTAAACAGACAAATTCCTTCTATGCTTGATTATCAAACACATATTAGCAAAAGTAGTATGTTTAATACTCCGCCTGTGTTTTCGGTATACACATCAATGCTAACCTTAAAATGGATTAAAAAATTAGGTGGTATTTCGGCAATAGAAGAACTTAATGAAAAGAAAGCTAAGCTTATTTACTCTGAAATAGATGTAAATCCATTATTTGAAGGTTTTGCTGCAAAAGAAGATAGATCAATGATGAATGCTACATTTAAACTTTTAAATGATGATCTTAAAGAAACTTTTGATGCTATGTGGAAAGAAGCAGGAATTAACGGAATTAACGGTCACAGAAGTATTGGAGGATATAGAGCTAGTATGTACAACGCATTAAGCCTTGAAAGTGTTGCTACTCTTGTAGATGTAATGGGTGATCTAGAACGTAAAGCGTAAAATATTCTAACAATAATCATTTAAGACAAGTCAAATTAATAGGACTTAATATTCAAAATTTAAAACTTGAAAATGAAAGTATTAGCAAACGACGGAGTATCTCAAAGCGGAATTGAAGCTTTAGAAAAAAAAGGCTTCGAGGTTTTAACAACTACAGTAGCTCAAGATCAATTGGTTAATTATATTAACGAAAATGAAATTTCTGTACTACTTGTGCGTAGCGCAACAAAAGTAAGAACAGATATTATTGATAATTGTCCTTCTCTTAAGATTATTGGCCGTGGTGGTGTAGGAATGGATAATATTGATGTAGCATATGCCAGAGAAAAAGGATTACATGTAATTAATACTCCGGCAGCTTCTTCTGGGTCTGTAGCAGAGTTAGTTTTTGCACATTTATATGGTAGTGTGCGTTTTTTACATGATTCTAACCGTAATATGCCTCTCGAAGGAGATAGTAAATTCAAAAACCTAAAAAAAGCATACGGTAGTGGTATCGAATTAAGAGGAAAAACCCTTGGAGTAATAGGTATTGGGCGAATCGGACAAGCAACTGCAAAAATTGCAATTGGAGTTGGAATGAATGTTATTGCTTATGATCCTTTTATTGAGGAAGTAGAAATACCATTAGAGTTCTTTGATGGGCAATCATTAACGTTCAAAATCAAAACTGTATCCAAAGAAGAGGTGCTTAAAAATTCTGATTTTTTCACACTACACGTTCCTGCACAAAAAGAATATGTGATCGGGAGTTCTGAAATCGAACAAATGAAAGATGGTGCAGGAATCATTAATGCTGCAAGAGGCGGCGTAATCGATGAAGTAGCATTGGTAGAAGCCTTAGAAAAAGGAAAATTAGGTTTTGCAGGACTTGATGTATTTGAAAATGAACCTAGCCCGGCAATCAAAGTATTGATGAATAATAAAATATCGCTAACACCGCATATTGGTGCAGCTACAGGAGAGGCACAAGATCGTATTGGGCAAGAATTAGCTGAACAAATTATTAAGATTCTAAACTAGATATAAAATATAAATTGCATAATAAAAGAGCCGTCTCAATCATTGAGACGGCTCTTTTATTTACTTTTTATCCTGTAAAATGGTTTTTTATCCCATTTTCATCAAAATAAAATGAGTTAATAATTCTAATTCTGGTATTAAAAATGTAAATTTAGATTCATTAAAAAATATTTACAATGTCAGGAATTTTAGATCTATTAAATAGCCCAATGGGCAAGCAAATTATCAACGGTGTGAGCTCACAAACGGGTCAATCCCAAGATAAAACTGGGGACCTATTAAGTATGGCTATGCCGGTACTTATGGGTGCAATGCAACGAAATGCATCTACACCTGAAGGAGCTTCGGGATTATTAGGAGCATTAACTGGTAAGCATACAGGTGGGATTTTAGATAATTTAGGAGGTTTATTTGACGGTGGTGTTGATCAAAGTGTTACTAATGATGGAGCTGGTATTCTAGGCCATATTCTTGGAAATAAACAACCTGCAGTAGAAAATGCTTTAAGTCAAAAATCAGGAATCGATGCTGGTTCTGTGGCTCAAATACTAAAAGTTGCCGCTCCAATTCTTTTAGGAGTATTAGGAAAACAAGCTAAACAAAATAATGTAAACGATGCTAGTGGATTATCAGGTTTACTAGGTGGTATGTCTGGTGGTGGTACCAAGCAACAATCATTGATAGAATCTTTCTTAGATGCAGATGGTGACGGAAGTATTCTTGATGATGTTGCCGGAATGCTATTAAGTAGTGGAGGAAAGAAAAAAGGAGGTCTTGGAGGGCTGCTTGGTGGTCTTTTTGGAAAATAATACTCCTATCCAATAAGTCAAATAATATAATTTTTATTATTTTGATGTATCAAAAGAAAGGGCTTATTAAAGTTGTATCACTTTAATAAGCTTTTATTTTAACCAACGATCTTCAATATGAAAAAATTACTAATTTTAGTAGTGTTTCTATATTACACAAGCACTATTGCTCAAATCGATGCTAATGCACTACTAGGATTGCCAGGAGCTACCACAACCGATATAAATGGTATTAGTACGGCTACAATACAAGAAGGATCTTTAGTCTTCGATACAGTTAAAAAAAAGGTATTTCAATTTAATGGAACAGAATGGAAAGAATTACTCGAATCTCCATCTGTATTCGCTAAAACCGGAAATTATACTCTTGTAGATACTGACAATCATAATATACTAACTTTTAATAGTACTACAGATGTTACATTAACAGTTCCTGCAGGACTTCCTATAGGGTATAATGTTAGTATCTATCAACTGGGAGCAGGAAAAGTAACTGTCACAGGAGCCGCGGGGGTTACTATAAAAAATAGATTATTACGGTTTAAGACAGCAGGATTAGATGCAGGAGCCGGTATCGTATGCACAGCAACCAATACATTTCATATCACTGGGGATTTAAAAAGAAATTAATGACATGGCAAGATTATTACTTTACATAGGCCTGTTTTTTTCTGGCCTTGGTTATTGTCAAATTGGTCAATACAATAACTTCCCTACGATGAGACCATCTCATATCCTAGATGAAAAACTTACCAATATTAGCTTTGCTTTTTCATTAAGGGTACTAGAATCTGATTATAATGGTCCTCTTATACGCCTAAGAAGAGATAGTGATAACGCCCAGCAAGATTTTGGTTGGGGCGATAATGATATTGTAGATGTAACAGCAATAGATGCCTGGAGAGGTGCTGCAAACGTATTTGTTGTTACATGGTACGATCAAAGTGGTTTGGGTAGAGACGCTATTCAGAACACCAATGCATTTCAACCTCGGTTTATAACCGATCCTGCTAGACCTTATTTTTTTGGAGATGGTAATAATGATCGATTAGATATTAATACAAGTATTCAAATTCTTACTAACGCAGGAGTTAACGGTTCTGTTTTTACAGTTTTATACTCTACTTCTAATAATCAGTTTTCATTCGGTACCAGGCAACCTGGTGTTAATAGAAATCGATGGTCTATTCATGTAAACTGGACAAACAATAGAGTTTATTTTGATTCTGGAATTTGTTGTAGTGAACCTGTGCGGTGGGCCTCTAATACTAATAATCAATGGCAACAATTCTCTTTTATTCGCGCTAATGTTGTACAGACAATTCGACGATCTGGTACTATTCTTAGGACCGGAAACTATACTTTGGGTCGTTGTACTGCAACAAATGGTGCTGGTATCCTATATTCTAATGGGGCCAATCGCGAATTTGCCACGAATCGATTTACCGAATTAGTTATGTATAGCATGGATATTAATCTCACCGACATTCAGGAAATTGAACAAGACCAGGTTGATTTCTGGAATTTATAATTTCTACAACACTATCGTATTCTTTTTTTAGATATATTTATAAGATTATGAAATGAGCGTAAACAAATTTCATCATTGCATACCAACCGATATGATTATATTTTTTGTGCGAATTCCTGAATGTGCAGAAATTTTTAGTTTCTTCATTTTTAGTAAACTATAAAATTTTAAACAGATGAAAAATTGTATTTATATATTAATCATAGGAATATTCATTTATAGCTGTTCTACAACCAAAAACAGAAAAATTGATGTAGCTACTACCGATATTGCTTCGGATACCATAAGGATCGCAAATGATAGCCTGGAATATGAAATTATTATCATCGAACCTGGGTTTAATGCATGGCTGGTAACTCAGAGACCAAGAGGTTTCTATTCTGAAACATTTTTAGAAACCAGAAACCGTATCTATGTTACAGAATATAATCAAAGAGTGATGCAACCACAGCAATTTGATCCTAATTTATATCTTCAGCGAATCAATTATGAATATGCAACTCATTATGGTTATGAAGTAAACTATCTTCTATATAATTACTTTCTATATTTTGAGCAGCGATATCGACAACGATTTATTGCAACAAGGGGGCGACGATTTTGATTTCCATTCTTTTTAGTTGTATTTTTGTGACATGCAAAAATTTAAGGAACGTTGGGAAATAAAGGATAATTGGCAATTAATCTTTCCTATATTAGGACTGCTAAGTCTAGTATTCTCGTCTTATCTGATTGGAAAATATATTCTAAAATTATTACCAATTGCCCAAAACGATAGCATTTATATTGGTGTACTATCTGCGATAATAATTTTTCTATCTTCATTATTTCTTTTTATAACCTTAAAACTTTTTAATGTTCTCGAAACAAAATGGAATGTTTCTTATCGATGGGAACTTATTGCCATTTTTATTGCGTTTGCTGTAACGGGTTCTACTGCTGCCCGTGTTTCTGATCCTATACTTACTTTTATAGGACTACATAGGGATACAACAAATGGTTGGTTGTATTGGCCTGCAAGAATATTATTGATATTTCCTGTATATCAAATATTACTTATTATCGTAGGGTGGCTCTTTGGGCAGTTTAAATTTTTCTGGGATTTTGAAAAAAAGATGTTAAGTAGAATGGGGTTTGCTCGTTTCTTTAAAGATTAAGAAATATCTACATCAATAATATCTTTTACTTTTTCTTTTTTAACCACATACGTATATACCCACATAATAGTAAACGTTGGTATAATATCTAAACCTGGTAAAGCTTCTTCTACAAAGGTAAATACCCCAGCAGCCTTACCAACATTACCTTTATACATTCTGGTCATTAACCAACCCGCCAAAGGAGCCCATATCACATCTGCAAACTCCCCTACTCCAGGAATCACATAGGTAATCATCCCTAAGCCATCGAAAAGTAAACTTAATCCAAGTTTTTTATATTTATCTTTTGCCATATTTAATACATAATTTATAGTTTAATATACAATAAATAAAGCAAAGAGTATTCCAAAAATTTGTTATCCCAGATCTGCTGTAATTAATCTCAAAAACTCTGATCGGGTCTCTATTTTTTCAAATTGTCCTCTAAAACCAGAAGTAGTTGTTACAGAATTTTGTTTCTGTACTCCACGCATCATCATACACATATGAGAAGCTTCAATTACCACAGCAACACCTTTAGGTTTTAAGGTAGTATTGATACATTCTAAAATATCATGAGTAAGTCGTTCTTGCACTTGTAATCGTCTGGCAAAAACATCAACAATTCTAGGTAACTTACTTAGTCCAACTATATAACCATCAGGAATGTAAGCAATATGCGCCTTACCAAAAAATGGTAGCATATGATGTTCACATAACGAATACAATTCAATATCTTTAACTATTACCATATCGTCATAACCTTCCTTAAACATAGCGCTTCTCAGAATTTCGGCAGGATCCTGATGATATCCTTGTGTAAGAAATTGCATTGCCTTTGCTGCTCGCTCAGGAGTTTTAACTATCCCCTCTCTCTTTGTGTCTTCACCCAGATCTTCAATAATAGATTCAAATTTCTCTTTTACTTCTTCGGTTACTTTTATGTTATATTCCTCAAAATTTTTATATAGCATAGCAATTAATTCTATTTTTCTTTTTTCAATTTGTTTTTAAAGGTAGTATTTAATTTATTAAGTTTTGGATTTATCACAAATTGACAATATCCCTGGCTACTGTTTTGGTTATAATAATCCTGATGATATGTTTCGGCATTATAAAATGCTCCTAATGCCGTTACCTCTGTAACAATGGGATTATCAAAAACAGATTCATCCTCAAGTGTTCTAATTACTTGTTCTGCGGTCTGTTGCTGTTGTTCATTGATATAAAAGATAGCACTTCGATATTGTGTGCCGCGATCTGCTCCCTGGCGATTTAAGGTTGTAGGATCATGTGTAGCAAAAAACACTTCAAGTAATTCTTGATAGCCGATACATTTGGGATCATATTCAATTTTAATTGCTTCGGCATGCCCCGTTCTTCCTGTTGTTATTTCGCGGTATGCGGGATTCTTAATTGATCCTCCTGTATACCCAGATACCACTTTCACGACTCCTTTTAAACGCTGAAAAACTGCTTCTGTACACCAAAAACAGCCGCCAGCAAATACTGCTGTTTCAAAATTATTTTCTTCCATAACTATTTAGTCGTCTTTTTTTCAACGAAAATACATATATGCGACTCTATTTTTTGCTTTTTAACTTTTCGTTAGTACCACATCTCCTAATACAAGCCTAGTTTTGCAACTAATCAAAAAAGTAAGGTTTTTATTACAATTTTATGAATATACAATTACATTCAAAAGCTTATGCTATACTTTTACTTTTCATTACATTACAATCTTTTGCTCAAGAAAGAAAGGAAATTATAGCAGAAAGAATAAATAATCCTCCAAAAATTGATGGTGTTCTTGATGATGATGTATGGAAAACCCTTCCGGCTCATGGTAATTTTCAGATGTGGCAACCCGGAAACGAGGGTGAAATACCAAAAGAGATACAATCTGAAGTAAAAATGGCGTATGACAATAAAGCTGTTTATTTTGGTGTCTACTTATATGATGATCAACCCGATACAGTATTACGCCAATTTAGCCAGCGAGATGATATATTTGTTCAGACCGATCATTTTAGTATCGCAATAAACACCTACAATGATGGAGTTAATGAAACCCGTTTTTATATCACCAGTGCTGGTACTATTGGTGATGCTAGAGCAGATCAATTCAATGAAGATTTTAGTTATAATGTAGTTTTTGATGCTAAAGTTTCTTTTGATGACCAAGGATGGTATGCAGAGTTTAAAATACCATATAATGCATTACGTTTCCCAGAAGTGGATATACAGGATTGGAGTATCAACTTTTATAGAAGATCTCTGAGTCGAAATCAGACGCATACCTGGAACTTTATTGATAATAAAATTGGGCAACGTACACAATATAATGGTTTGGTTAAAGGCGTAGAGAATGTTAACCCTCCTGTAAGACTTACTTTTTTTCCATTTGTACAAGGTCTGGTATCACACTCTGATGGAGATACCGAAACTGATTTTAGTGCAGGGATGGATGTAAAATATGGGTTAAGTGATAGCTTTACATTAGATGCAACTCTAATCCCGGATTTTGGGCAAGCAGCTTTTGATGAAGTTCGTCTTAATTTAGGACCGTTCGAACAAACTTTTGGAGAAAACAGGCAATTCTTTACTGAAGGTACAGAATTATTTAACAAAGGAAATATTTTCTTTTCCAGAAGAGTTGGTGGTAAACCCTCTACATCTATATCAGACGATGACCTTAATACAAATGAAGTTGCAGAAGATACTCCTTCTAAAGTAAATCTCCTTAATGCCTTAAAAATTTCGGGAAGAACAAAAGGAAACCTAGGTATCGGTTTTTTTAATGCGATTACAGAAAAAACAGAAATTCGAATTACCGACACTATCACTGGCGCTGTTCGCAAAGAAATAGTTGAACCCATATCGAATTATAATATTTTTGTGTTGGACCAACAGTTTAATAAAAATTCTTCTGTTTCCTTAATTAATACCAATGTAACTCGTAGTGGTAGCAAGTTTAGAAATGCAAATGTAACTGGGTTGGTTTGGAATCTTGCCAATAAGGCAAACTCTTATCGCGTGACTGGAAGATCTTTGGTTAGTCACGTAAATTCTCCAGGAGACAATATTGGTGGTTTTGCGTCAGAGCTTGATTTTGATCGTATTAAGGGTAAATTTAGGTATGGTTTTGGCCATGATTTGGCAAATACGACGTACAACATTAATGATTTAGGAGTAAATTTCAGGAATAATTTTAATAATTTTAGAGTAAGCGCTTCCTACCAAATCTTTGAACCTAAAGGATTATTTAATACCTATCGTATTAATGTTTTTGCAAGACATAGACGACTATATGATCCTAGTATCCAAACACAAAATTCTATAGGTGCAGATTGGTTTTTTGTGACCAGAAAACGATTTGGTTTTGGTGGAAGAGGATCTTACAACTCTAAAAATCAAAACTACTTTGAACCTCGTGTAGACGGAAGGTTTGTTACTTTTAGTCGAAGTATTGGTGGTAGAATGTTTGTTTCTTCTGATTATCGAAAAAAGTTCGCCTATGATATTAGTGCCGGAACAAGGCAATGGTTTGGTGATGGACAAAAGATATATAGAATAGAAATTTCTCCCAGATATCGATTTTCTGATAAATTATTAGTGATATGGAGATCAGAATACTATAATCGCCCAAATAATTTTGGATATGTTGATGATGATGGCACAGATGTATTTCTAGGACAGCGAGATATTATTTCGCTAGAAAACTCTCTAAGTGCAAGTTATAATTTTGACCCATACAAAGCTGTAAATTTACGTTTCCGAAACTTCTGGAGTACTGCTGATTATTCTGATAATGTATTTTACATTTTGAACGAAAACGGATCCAGAACTCAAATTGATTATGATATTTCAGAAGATAATCCCAATACCAATTTTAACATTTGGAATCTGGACTTAAGTTTTAATTGGAGATTCGCTCCTGGTAGTGAAGCTACTCTACTCTATCGCAATCAAATTTTTAATGATGATGAGTTATCTACCTTAAATTACACACAAAGCCTTGATAATTTGTTTAACAAACCTATTAAGCATACACTATCGCTAAGAGTGGTCTATTTTCTTGATGTGAATAATTTAAAGCGTTCTTCTAAAGGATAATCTTGGGGATTCTAATGATATTGATTACTTTCACTCCTTCAAGTATAGAAAACGGATGATCAAAGCTAATAATATTCATAAAAATTATGGAGACCTCCATGTGCTTAAAGGGGTAGATCTTCATATTAAACAAGGAGAAATTGTTTCTATCGTTGGTGCTTCTGGTGCAGGAAAAACGACATTGTTACAAATTTTGGGGACATTAGATCGTGTTAGCGAAAAAAAAGACTGTGAGTTATCGATTAATGAATCCAATATTAATACATTATCTCAGAAACAGCTTTCAAAATTTAGAAACGAACAACTTGGTTTTATTTTTCAATTTCACCAGTTATTACCAGAATTTACTGCACTAGAAAATGTATGTATTCCTGCTTTCATAAAAAAAACTCCAAAAGCCAAGGTAGAAAAAAGAGCCAAAGAACTCTTAGATTTCTTAGGGCTTTCTCATCGATATGATCATAAACCTAGTGAATTGTCGGGAGGAGAACAACAACGAGTTGCAGTGGCCAGAGCACTAATCAATAATCCAAAAGTGATTTTTGCTGATGAGCCATCTGGAAATCTAGATAGTGAAGCTGCAGAAAATTTACATCAATTATTTTTTAAGCTTAGAGATGAATTTGGGCAAACCTTTGTTATTGTAACGCATAATCAAGAGTTAGCCGATATGGCGGATAGAAAGCTGGTTATGGTAGATGGTAAGATTGTAGGGTAAATCCGGTGGCATATAACAGACCATATCTATACTATGAATATTATTTCAGGACGGGACAAAAAAAATAAAAAGGCTGCATAATTAATTATACAGCCTTTTCTTAATAAATTTCAAAGTTCTTAATAATTTTATATTAGTATATATATTGGAGAGCAGCTACATCCCCACTACTAAAACGACCAGTAGCTCCAAATGCTCCACATGAAATCATGATTGATGATCTATCTACGCCTGTTGGAGTTCCTGGGATATGAATAGCACCATCTTGTCCTTGTCCTTCATTTTGACCATTATCACATGATCTAGCAAACCAGTCTGTATGACGTAAACCAATACAGTGCCCCATTTCGTGAGCAATAACATGTTTAGAATAAGTTACACCTCTACTACCTACACTAGGTCCGATTCTTGCCCACTTGTAAGGTCTTCCTCCTGAAGGAAATCCAGCTAATCCACCAGCACCTAGGTCTCCACGTACATAAACTACTATATCTGCTGCTTGATAATTAGTACCAAAACTAAGACTCATTCTAATCGTTAACCCTAAACTGTTATAGCTGTTTACCGCTTGTCTTAAACCTTCTTGTGCAGCTTGGTTTAATCCATTACCACCACCACCTGTGTATCCTAATACTGTGATTGTACGGAGAGAAACAAGATTTCTTGTTCTATATTGCTTCATTCCATTATCCAAGGCCTCCAGGCTTGGCTGGTCTGCAAGTCCTGCAACTGGTATTCCTAGATCTGTACCATTAACGAAGTAGTCTTCACTACTCCCATCCAAATCTGTAACCGTTTTAACAGTCACATTATTTGTATTAACCCCCATGCTTTCTAACTTAAGAAGTTGTTCTTTTGTAGGAGTATTATTTATTTCATTTACTTCTGCAGCAACTTCTTCTTTTTGACAAGAAGTAATGCATCCTGCCACGATAGCGCTAAGCGCTAATAATTTGATAGTTTTCATATTATTAAGTTTGTTAATTTGTGTGAGTCAACAAAAACCAAAAGGTTTTCTATCATCTCGATTAAAAAAATTAGGTATTAAGAACCTTGAAATCTTAATACTAGTTAGAGTATGTAATCTGTATTGTTCTAAATGAAGCTGTTTAAGCATATCGCTAAACAACAAAGTATAAACCGGATAGAGGCTAAAACGACCTCATATGAATCAAAATTTGGAAAGTTACTTTTTGATTGTTCCTCAATAAGAATTTTTAAATCTCAACTTTTAGGTTTTCAAAATGGTCCCTAAGAATCCTAAAATTATATTTAAAAAAAATATTCCGGTTTATAACTTTGTAGCAACCAAGAATTTAATCTATAGCTATCCTATAGACTATTGCTTACATTAGTAAAAACAAAACTGGAATACTGTTGAATAGTGTTTTCATAAGTTGAATGTTTGTGTAAATTAGTTGATGCTAAATTCCACAAAAAAAGAACTCAAATCAATAATTAGATGTCTTTAATCGTGATTTAAGACATCCTAAATCACGATTGAAGACATTCATAAAAAAGCACTAAACATAGTAAAAATAAGAGGTAGAAGCGTTTTGATCAATTACAATAAACTTATGAAAAGGGAAACAAATTAAAACACGAAAAGACTGCCTTTTCAGGCAGCCCATTCTAAAAAAAATCAAAGTTCTTAATAACTTTATATTAATACATGTACTCCAATGCAGTAACGTCATTTCTATTTAGAGTCCCATTTTGAGGGTTTCCTTGCGCTGGACAAGAAATCATCAAAGATGTGATATCCACTCCAGTTGGAGTTCCAGGAATATGAATAGCTCCATCTGCACCTTGACCTTCCGGTCTACCATCACATACTCTTCGCTGCCAATCTGTATGACGTAATCCTATACAATGCCCCATTTCATGAGCAATAACATGTTGAGTATACGCAACTCCTCTATTTTTAACACTAGGCCCGATTCTCGCCCACTTGTATGGTCTTCCACCAGAAGGAAATCCCGCTAATCCGCCAGCTCCTAAGTCACTTCTTACGTATACTACTAAATCAGCAGCCTGGTAATTGGTACCAAAAGTAAGTCTCATGTTAAGAGAAGTATTTAAACTATTGTATCTATTAACAGCTCTCTGTAATGCCTGTCTTCCTGTATTTGACAGTCCATTACCACCACCACCTGTATAACCCAATACATTAATTGTACGGTTATTACTAGAAACAAGGTTTCTTGTTCTATACTGCTTCATTCCGTTATCCATAACCCCTAAGCTTGGCTGATCTGCAAGTCCGGCAACTGGTATTCCTAGATCTGTACCATTAACAAAGTAGTCTGCACTACTTCCATCCAGGTCGGTTACCGATTTTATAGATACATCTTCTGTATTAACTCCCATGCTTTCTAACTTAAGAAGTTGTTCTTTTGTAGGAGTATTATTCATTTCGTTTACTTCTGCGGTAACTTCTTCTTTTTGACAAGAAGTAATGCACCCCGCGACTATAGCGCTTAGCGCTAATAATTTGATAGTTTTCATATTTTAAGTTTGTTAATTTGTGTGAGTCAACAAAAACCAAAAGGTTTTCTATCATCTCGATTAAAAAAATAGATATTAAGAACTTTGAAATCTTAATACAATTAAGAATATGCATTCTGTATTGTTCTAAATAAGGCTATTTAGGCTATAGCCAAACAACAAAGCATAAACCGGATGAGGTTAAAAAGACCTCGTATGAATCAAAATTTGGAAAGTTTTTTGATTGTCACTCACTCAATAAGAAATTTTAAATCTCAACTTTTAGGCTTTCAAAATGATCCCTAAGAATCCTAAAATTATATTTAAAAAAAATCCGGTTTATAACTTTGTAGAAATCAATTATATAATCTATGATTTACCTTTAATAAATTCTTTAGTTTGTATAGGTAACTAGAATTGGAATACTGTTGAATAGTGTTTTCATAATAAGTCGATTGTTTGTGTAAAATTAGTTGATGCTAAATTCAAAAAAAAAAACGCACAAATCAACAAACAGGTGTCCCCTAACATGATATAGGATGTCTTAAATCATAATAATAAACATATAAAAATAAGATAATCAGTCATCTGCGTTTTTTGCATATGATGAAGGGGAGACTCCAACAATATCTTTGAAATTTTTGTAAAAAGATGCTCTAGAATTAAAACCTACCTCATTAGCTATTGCAGAAATGCTAAATTTTTTATGTCTATCCATAGACAAAAGCTGTTTAAATTCCTCTATCCTATAATAATTGATATAATTATTGAAATTTTTGTGTTCTATCTTATTAATTGCTTTAGAAATTAGCCTTTCTGGCAACTTTATCTCTTTGGCGAATGTTTTTAAGGTAATTGAAGGATTTAAATATGCTTTGGTTTCCATCATATATTCTTCAATAATCTTTACAATATTTTCTAATTCTGCCTTAGTTTCTTTTTCTTCTACTTTGGGAGAAATCATATTTATAATATTAACCTGTACCAGACTCGCAATGGTAACATAATAGAGAGAAAGTAAAAGAATAGTATTCATCAAATACCTATAAGACTTTTCACTAATAAAAAAGTTCAATGAGTTCCCCGAAAGATTAAAAAGGATACAGATAATACAAAAAACAGTTAACCAATTTAATGATTTGTTTTTGGTGATTTCATAATGATAAGGTAATTGTTTTTTATGTTTATTATTAATTTTAATAATCATAACAGACATCGTTACGATATAGATACCGCCAACAATGTTCATTATTTTGCCAAAATACGTTTCTTTTAAAGTGGTATGTATTTCTGGGTTTTGCAGTACTAAAAGAAAAAATACTGACAAAAATAAGAACTCTATGATTGCAGGGATATAGTAATAAAATTTTCGCTTTATATAAATTCCTGCCGTTTCTACTGCATAGAAGAACAAAAAACTCATACTTAACAAGTTAAATCGAAGTGGGTGATAATAAACAGCAGGATGTCTCACATATTTAAAAACAAAATACATTGACATCTCAACACATAAAGTAACAAAAAACAATCCCAGATATCTATTAATATGTACTTTTTTAGATCGGTAAAAAAGAAGAATAATAGTAATAACTAACGTTTGTAAGCCACTTATTAAAAATAAATAATCTATAATTTTCATCTCAAGAATCTTTAAATAACAAAAAACCACTGACTGTTATTAATATAGATCAACAGAAATGCCTATATGTCTTGTAACATAATAAAAACTATCTTGTTAATGGTATTAAAATAGATAAACTTTTTAACACATAAATTTATTGTACACAAAACTCAAATCTGTATTTTATTTAACCTTTTTCTTAAATATTAATAGATATTTATTAAAATTATCATCTTTGCTGATGATAAAACAATAAAATGATACTATATCCCCGTGAAGAAATTTAACCAAATCGAACTCAAAGATTTTCTGGATGAAAAGGCTTTTTACTACGAACAACCAAAATTTATTGAAACAGATCCGGTACAGATTCCTCATCTATATACTGAGAAAGAAGATATTGAAATCTCAGGATTTCTTACTGCCACTATTTCCTGGGGGAACCGAAAAAGCATATTAACCAATTCTCACAAATTAATGTCACTTTTAGGGAATAGCCCATATGATTTTATAATGAATCATACCGAGATAAATCTTGAAGATTTTAATGGTTTTGTACATAGAACTTTTAATAGTATTGATCTCTCCTACTTCATCACAGCACTACGGCATATGTATACTAAATATGATGATATGGAAGCTTTTTTTAAATTGTATAAAGAAGAAGACAACTTTCAGACCGCAATTCATAACTTTAAAAAAGAATTCTTTTCCTTACCGCATCCGATTAGAACAGAAAAACATGTTAGTGACCCTCATAAAAACTCTGCTGCCAAACGAATCAATATGTTTCTACGGTGGATGGTAAGGGATGCTTCTGCCGGAGTTGATTTAGGTATTTGGCGTAATCTCTCTCCTGCTCAATTATCATGCCCCTTAGACGTGCACTCGGGAAACGTTGCTCGCAAATTGGGATTGCTTACACGCAAACAAAATGATGGAAAAGCATTGTTAGAGCTTGATACAAAACTGAGGAGCTTAGATCCCATAGACCCGGTTAAGTATGATTACGCATTATTTGGACTTGGAGTTTTTGAAAAATTTTAAGTTTAGAACCATTCTAAAGAGTAATCTTAACTTTACATTCTAAACATTTAGATGATATTTCTTTAATAAACATAAAACATCTTCATAAAGTTGTTGAGGTATGCCTTAAGCTAAATTTGTGGAAACAAAAATCCACACAATCATGAAAAATTATCTTATTACTGCCTCTCTAGGTGCTGCATTACTATTGGCTTCCTGCAACCTAGACGATTACACAGGAGGTCCTACTAAGCCTCCAACAGGAAAAATTGAACTAAAAAATCATTCTATTTCTCCTGTTTTATTAGAAAAAACTCCCGAATTTTCTGATATAGAAATATACAATCTGCTTTCTTCTGAAGACACCTATATTCCTGATTTCACCTACGGTTCTATGGCAGATGGTGCAGGATTACTTCGTAATAAAAACGGAACATTTACTTTAATTAATAATATAGAAGCAGATTATTCTGTTGCCAGAATCACATTAGACGAAACTTTTAAACCAATTAAAGGAGAACATATCCTTAATGCTGTGGCCACAGCAAATACTGCCCAGTGTTCTGGTTCACTAATTACCCCGTCTATACATGGTTTCGGCCCTTTATATCTTTCTGGTGGTGAATGGGGAGGAAATTCTAAAGGTGTTTTTGCAACTAACCCATATAAGAATGCATCAGAAGCTTCTGCTCCCAGAATGTTACCTGCACTAGGGCAATGGTCTACCGAGAATGCTGTAGCGCTAAGCAGACGTGCATATCCGGGTAAAACTGTCGTTTTTATTGGTGATGATAATAGTAATAACGAAGTTCCTTCGGGGCAATTAGGAATGTATGTTGGCAGACAAGGTGATCTTGAAGGAGGTAAATTATACGGGTTGAAAGTAACCTCTCCAGGAGTAACTTATGAGGTAGATATGAAAGAAGGAATTTCTTATGATATGGAGTTTGTAGAATTAACCGAAAAAGATATTGATTTATTAGATGCCGAAGCTAAAGAAAAAGGAGTAATGGGATTTTCTAGATTAGAAGATATAGATTGGAGAAGAGGGCGTAGCAGAAAGAATAACCAAGAAGTATACTTTGCTGTAACAGGAAGGGATAAACCTGGATTAGTAGGAAAAGGAACACGTTCTGGGAGAATTTACAAAGTAGAACTAAATCATAGAAATCCATATGGCCCTGGTAAAATAACTTGTGTATTAGATGGTGACAAAATTGGTGGTACTGCCGAAGCTTTTCACAGTCCTGATAATATTTTGGTAACCAAAAACTACGCTTACATACAAGAAGATCCAAATGGGATTCAAGATTTTAAACCTGCAGCAAATCATTATTCGAGATTATATCAATACAATTTAAACACCGGAGAATTAAAAGTAGTATTAGAATGTGATCAGCCTAAAGCAGCAGCATCTGGATACGGTAGTTTAAATAAGATATGGGAAATAACAGGTATGATTGATATATCAGACGTTATCGGTGTTGATGAAACTTTTCTTATGATTACTCAAAATCATGGATGGGAAAGAGCAGACGGAACACCTTTTACCGATCCTACAGCAAACCCTGATGTAGCAAATAGTCGTAAAGAAGGTAGTATGCTTTATGTAATTAAAGGTTTAGAACGATAAACATATGGTTTTATTTAAATACAACAAAGAGGCTTATTTTGTGATAAGCCTCTTTATCATATTCGGTATTTTTTCTTCTTGTTCAGAAAAGAAAGAAGTAAAAACAGAAAAAACACCATTCAATATCCAAATGAAAGAACAATTCATAACCGATATTACTATGGCAATTAATCACCTGGATAGCGCTAAAACGGATACGAGTAATGTCAAAAAGCATTTTCTTCAATCCAGGAAGTATTTCAAAAAAACTGAACCCATTTTGGCTTCTCTGGATATTGAAAACTATGGCTTCTTAAATCAACCTAATATTTTGAAAGTTGAAGAAGATGACTTTACCGATATAAAAACTAAACAACCAAGTGGATATCAAGTTCTCGAAGAAGAGATTTTTATAGAAGAAATGAATGCTGTGCTTGTGAACAGACACTTAAATCTGGTATCAAATAGGTTAAAATTAATTAGGAAAAATATCAGTTTTAATCACCTAAAGACATATCATTTTTTATGGCTATTTAGAAAATCAATAGTTCAAATTGCACTTACAGGAGTAACAGGTTTTGATTCTCCTGTCTTAGAAAATTCTTTAGAAGAGTCTAAAATAGTATACCAAAGTTTAAAGACTTATTTATCTATCTTTAAAAATGAATTTAACGACGTAGCGCTTTTAAAAAAATGGAATCAGGAAATAGACGCGTCAATTAAAGATCTAAATGCTAATTTTAATACGTTTGATCGATATCATTTTATTAAAAATCATACGCATAAACAATTAGAATTATGGAATCAGGTTGTAGATGATTGGCGTGTGAGCTTTCCTTTTGAGTTAGCAATAAAAAATGATGCTACTTCTCTTTTTTCTAAGGATACTTATAATCACACTTATTTTGCTGATAGAAATTCTGGAGAAATGACTTCAGAAAAAATAGCATTAGGAAAAAAGTTATTTTACGATACTAACTTATCTTCAAATAAAAAAATGAGTTGTGCAACCTGTCATCATCCGGATAAAGCATTTACAGATGGGTTAAAAATTGGCGCAAAAGTTACACGTAATACCCCTACTTTATTATATGCTGGCCTACAAAAAGCATTTTTCTATGATAAAAGAGCCGGTAGTTTAGAAGGTCAGATCATTGCTGTGATAGAAAATGAAAATGAATTTCATACAGATTTAGAAACGCTGAGACAAGTTGTTACACAAGATAGTACATACACAAAAAGTTTTGCCGAAATTTTTAAAAACCAAAAAACTGGTAATGCCGAAATTAGGAATGCTATAGCCAGTTATATAAGAAGTTTAGCGCCTTTTAACTCTAAATTTGATAGAAACATAAATACTCTGGAGAATACGCTTACTAAAAATGAAATTAATGGTTTTAATCTTTTTAATGGTAAAGCCAAATGTGCTACATGTCATTTTGCTCCTATTTTTAATGGTACTGTGCCTCCTAACTATAGAGAATCAGAAATCGAATTAATCGGAGTTCCAGAACAAAATGACACTATTAATGCTACTATTAGTGCAGATTTAGGGAGGTATTATGTGTATAAAACCCCCGAAAGGAAACATTTTTTTAAGACTCCCACGGTTAGAAATGCTGGAAAAACAGCTCCTTATATGCATAACGGAGTATATACTACTCTAGAAGATGTTATGGATTTTTATAACCGTGGAGGCGGTATTGGTATTGGTATCCAGAATGAATATCAAACCTTACCTCCCGATCCGTTACACCTCACTAATCAGGAAATAGAAGATATTATTTCGTTTATACATACATTAGAAGATGATATTGAAACCTATTAAAAAAAGCATTTGATTGCTATTAACCCACTCACTAATTGGGGTATAAATGGTCGCATGTCTTTTTTGAGCCATATTACGGTTATCACGTAAAATTGTTATGTGATGCTAATTAATTCGTAATATCTGGGTTATTTTTGTTAATTTTATTAGGAATTGATTCTTATATAAATCAATTCTTTGTAAGAGGATGATATCGAATGCTATACCCATAAACGAAAACTTTAGGTTAGAAGCTTTAAAATCATTAGACATTCTGGATACCGAATCACAGAAGGAGTTTGATGAAATTACTGCTCTTGCCGCGTATATCTGTGAAACAGATATGGCGCTAATCTCATTGGTAGACAATGATAGACAATGGTTTAAGTCTAAACACGGTTTAGAAACGTGTGAGACTCCTCGTAATAATTCACTTTGCTCTCATGTTGTTTTACAACCTCATGCTCCTTTAATAATTAAAGATACCCGAGAAGATAAGCGTTTTAATGATAATCCAATTATTCTAGAAGAAAAATCTATTATTTTTTATGTCGGAATTCCTTTGATAGATAAAGATGGGTTTGCTTTGGGATCCTTATGTGTGATGGATAGTGTTCCCAGAGAGCTCTCTAATAAACAACTAGAATCCCTTAACGCTCTGGCAAAGCAGGTGATTATTCTTTTCGAGCTTAACAAAAAGAATAATGATCTTCAAATAATTCAAAACAAGTTAAAAAAACATAACGAATCTTTAAGGGAATTTGCTAGAGTGATATCGCATGATCTCAAAATGCCATTAGCCAATGTTATTACATCTACAGATTTGTTAAAACTTAAACTGGAAGATAAACTCGATAATGAAAGTTTAGAATATTTTGATTATATCAAAACTTCTTCTTTCTCTATGAGTAGTTATATTAGTGATGTACTTGATCATTATGAGAGTGAAAGTTTAATACATAATGAACCCGAAGAATTTTACTTAAACCATCTATTGAGTAAAATTGTTGATTTACTTACGATGAAACCGGATTTTACTATCTATTTCCCAGAAGAAGATCCAATCATACAATGTAATAAACTAGCATTAAAACAAATTTTCTTTAATCTTATCGGAAATAGTATTAAATATAATGACAAAAATCAGATCATTATATCAATAGAAACTAACGAAGATGAAAATTTCTACTATTTCAGAATAACAGATAATGGAATGGGAATTCCAAGTGATAAGTTAGATACTATTTTTGAGCTTTTCACTACCGCTAATACTACAGATAGAAGTGGTAATAAAGGTAATGGTATTGGACTTTCTACGGTAGAAAAATTAGTTAAGAACCTAGGGGGGGATATTAAAGTATCTTCTAAAGAAAAAATTCAGACCACTTTTGAGTTCTCTATAAAGAAATCTATTTAAACTGTTTTAGATAGTATTTTTGCGACACAAGCCTGAGCACATTTTTCACCGTCGATAGCTGCAGAAATTATACCTCCGGCGTACCCTGCTCCTTCACCACAAGGATATAATCCTTTAATTTGTGTATGTTCTAATGTTTTCCAGTCTCTGGGAATACGAACAGGTGATGATGTTCTGGACTCGGGAGCATGCACCACAGCATCATTGGTAAGATATCCTTTCATGCTTTTACCAAATGCTTTAAAACCATCTTGTAATATTTGATGAATAAATTTGGGAAACACTACACCCATATCAGCAGATGTTAAACCTGGTTTATACGAAGTTTCCGGAAGATTTGTTGATATTCTTCCTTCAACCATATCTACTAATCTTTGTGCAGGAACCTTTTGAGTCTTCCCTCCTACTTGCCATGCGTGCTGCTCTATATATTTCTGAAAATACATCCCCGATAAAGGACCATATTTAGAAAATTCCTTAAAATCTTCTATCCGTAATTCTATAACAATACCACTATTGGCGGTAGGTTGATCCCTTTTAGAAGGAGACCATCCATTTGTAACCACTTCTCCTGGGCTGGTAGCGCAGGGAGCAATCACACCGCCGGGACACATACAAAAAGAATACATTCCTCTGCCTTTTACCTGTTTTACAATACTATATGGTGAAGGAGGTAGATAAGGTCCTCGAATTTCACAAGAATACTGAATCTGGTCTATGAGTTTTTGCGGGTGTTCTACTCGTACTCCCAAAGCAAATGGTTTTGCTTCGATTTCTATTTGTTTATCATACAATAGCGTAAATATATCTCTTGCAGAATGTCCTGTGGCCAGAATAACTTTATTAGTAGCAATAGTACTCCCATCCAATAGAGTGACTCCATTGATTTCAGAATTTCTAATTTCAAAATCAATTACACGAGTATCAAAATGTACTTCTCCTCCTCTTTCAACAATTTTCTCTCGTATTGCAGTTATAATACCAGGTAATTTATTTGTCCCAATATGTGGATGTGCCTCTATCAAAATTTGATCGGTAGCTCCAAACCCAACCAAAAGCTCTAAAATACGATATACATCTCCTCTTTTCTTAGACCGGGTATATAATTTACCATCACTATATGTTCCTGCTCCACCCTCTCCAAAGCAATAATTAGAATCTTCGTTAACAATGTGATCTCTGGTAATAGCTTTAAGATCTCTACGACGTGCCTGTACATCTTTTCCTCGTTCTAAAACAATGGGTTTACAACCCAATTCAATACAGCGTAGTGCTGCAAACAGGCCTGCAGGGCCGGCTCCAATGATAACTACCTCTGGTGCATTAGAAACATCTGGATATTCTGGTAATACAATGGGTTGATCTATATAGTCTTCCTGTACATATACTTTTAGCTTCAAATTGACCTTAATTGCCCGTTGTCGAGCATCTATAGAACGTTTTAAAACCTGAATATGCCTAATTTCATCAGAAGGGATTCCATTTTTATGTGCTACCTTACTTTTTAATTGATCGGGATGTGCCGCAATTTCTGGTGAAACTTGTATCGTGAATTCGTATTGCAATCTTAGCTTAGGTTTTGAATTTAGGGCGAAGATACAACTTTCTTTGTTTCAAAATAACACCTAAAAAACATCAAAATAATACTAGCAAACAAGCTGAATCTTTCTAGATTTAACCTTTTCTTAAGATATTAGTCCCTATCTTTGACCTCAAACAAACCTTAAATTTACAATTATGAAAAAGCTTTTTTTATTAGCAATTGCGGTAATCGGTTTTTCAATTTCTTCAAATGCACAGGACATCAAACTTGGTTTTAAAGGTGGGGTAAACTTTGCTACATTAAATGGGGACGGTTATAACAGTTTGGATGCACGTACAGGATATCATATTGGTGCTGTAGTTCAAATTGGATTATCAGATATGTTTGCTGTACAACCAGAACTTATATATTCTGCTCAAGGGGCAAAATTTAAAGCCTTTGGTATAGATCAAGATATTGATGTTGATTATTTAAACCTTCCTGTTTTGGTAAAATTTAAATTCGCTAAACTTTTTAGTGTAGAAGCAGGACCTCAATTTGGTTTTATAGTTAATGATAATTTTAATGGTGGTACTGATCCAGAAAGTTTTGATCTAAGTGCAGCTGTAGGTGCCGGAGTAGAATTTGGTTCTTTTTTCGGTCAATTACGATATAATATTGGATTTACTGATATTGTAGATAATGTAGAAGCTAAAAATTCTGTATTTCAAGTTTCTGTTGGATACTATATCTTTTAGTAAAAAAAAGATTTATATAGAAAGAGCGGAAGTTTTACTTCCGCTTTTTTTAGACATAAAAAATAATGACTCCTCCCCTTACCACTCCATGACTTATTTTAATTTTTGATTGATAATTTGTGAATTGATAATTTTGAAATTCATAAATCCCAAATCTTATAGTATATTTGACAAACCTTACTAAGGAATGCAGTTTAAACACCCAGAATTTCTTTACGCTCTTTTTGCACTTATAATTCCTATTCTAGTTCATTTATTTCAGTTACGACGCTTTCAGAAGGTTAATTTTACAAATGTTCAGTTTCTAAAAGCGGTTACGGTACAAACTCGAAAGAGTTCTCAGATCAAAAAATGGTTAACGCTTCTTGCTCGATTATTAGCTATGGCAGCTATCATTTTTGCTTTTGCACAACCATTTCTGGCATTAGAAGAAATTGTTGGTAAAAAAAGTAAAACCGTATTATACCTTGATAATTCGTTTAGTATGCAGGCCAAAGGTTCTAAAGGGCCTCTCCTAAAACGTGCTGTACAAGAAATTCTTAGTGACCTTCCTGAAGAGGAAACTATATCTCTTTTTACCAATACAGAGACTTTTATTGATGTTTCTAAACAGGATATCCAAAACGACTTGCTACAAATCGAGTACTCATCTAATCAACTTTCGTATTCAGCAGCTTATCTTAAAGCTAAACAACTAGTAGGAACATCTCCAGAAACCAATAAACGTATCATAATGGTTTCAGATTTTCAACAAAAAGAAAATGCCTTTAGTATACAAAAAGATACAGATACAAAAACACACCTTGTTCAGCTACAACCTGTCACCAGGCAAAATATTGCTATCGACAGCCTGTATTTAAGGCATAATACCAATAATGACCTCACTCTTAATGTAGTATTAAGCAATACGGATACTAATGCAGAAAACACATCTATTGCACTATATAATGACGATAAATTGATTGCCAAAACTGCAGTTTCTATTCCGGAAAATGGCATAGCCGAAACTGAATTCCGTTTAGATGAGAATATAAAAATTAACGGTCGGGTAACTATAGAAGATCCTGTAATAACCTTTGATAATTCAAGGTTTTTTACCATAAATGCTCCAGAAAAGATAAAAGTTGTTGCTATTAATGAAGCAAATGATAATTTTATAAAAAATATTTTTACTTCAGATGAATTTGTAGTGCTAAGCAGCTCTGTCGAAAGGCTTAATTATAATGATATTAGTAATGCAAACCTGGTAATCATTAATGAGGTTAAGCAAATTCCGGTATCACTTATCAATGCATTAAAGCCTTTTGTTGATCAAGGAGGTACTATTTGTCTTATTCCTGCAACAAATGGAGATTTGGTTTCGTATCAACAGTTTATAAGCGGATATTCGACACAAGGGTTATTGGCAGAAACAACACGTGAAAAGAAAATCACATCTATTAACTTCTCACATCCATTATATCGTGGGGTTTTTGATAAAAAGATTACAAATTTTCAATATCCAAAGGTAAATAGTTATTATCAGGCAAATGCATCCAATATCGTACTATCTTTTGAAGATAATAGCCCTTTCTTATACAAAACAAATAATATATATGTATTTACATCGGCTATAAATCAGGAAAATTCTAACTTTAAGAATTCTCCTTTAATCGTTCCTACATTATATAATATTGGTAAACAAAGCTTACAGCTTACCGATATATCATATACTATTGGTCAGATTAATTCTTATGATATTCCTATATCTCTCGGACAAGATGGAATATTGTCTTTGGTCTCTGACCAGGAAAACATTATACCATTGCAACAGAGTTTTTCTACAAAAGTGAATATAACGACAGACGAAGTTCCTACACGAGCAGGGATTTACAGTGTACAAGATAAAAATAACAGTGTTCAACAACATGTAAGTTATAATTATAATAGTGCAGAGAGTGATTTACAATACTATAACTTAACTACTACAGAAGATTATCAAGTAAGCCAATCAGTCACAGAGCTTTTTGATCAAATAAAAGAAGAGACTAGTGTTAATGAACTTTGGAAATGGTTTGTTATTTTTGCGTTGATATTCTTGCTAATTGAAATACTACTATTAAAATATCTAAAATGAACTTCTTATTAAAGGCTGCTACTGTAATTGACCCAAAATCCCCTTTTCATCGTCAAACAGTTGATGTATTAATCGAAAATGGAATAATTACAGATATAAAGAAGACAATCAAAGCCCCTGATCATGTTGAAGAAGTTACATTAGATAACTTACACATCTCACAAGGATGGTTTGATAGTAGTGTAAGTTTTGGTGAACCAGGATATGAAGAACGTGAAACTATTGAACATGGTTTACAAGTGGCTGCAAAAAGTGGTTTCACAGCTATAGCATTACACCCAAATACATTACCAGTAACCGATAATAGCACTTCTATAGGCTTTCTGAAAGGGAAGTCTCAAAATAGCGCAGTATCATTATATCCTATCGGAGCGTTGACCATACAGTCCAAGGGTGTAGATATGGCAGAATTATATGATATGCAACATGCAGGTGCTATTGCCTTTGGTGACTATAAAAAAGCTATTCAAAACCCTAATCTATTAAAGATTGCTCTTCTCTATGCACAAAATTTTGACGGATTGGTTCTATCTTTTCCTCAAGAAAATAATATTGCCGGTAAAGGAATGGTTAATGAAGAAGAACAAAGTACTTTACTTGGATTGAAAGGAATTCCTGCGCTAGCAGAAGAATTACAGATTGCGCGAGACTTGTTTCTACTAGAATATACCGGTGGCACCTTACACATCCCTACAATTTCGACAGCCAAATCAGTAGCATTAATTAGAGATGCTAAGGCAAAAGGATTACAAATAAGTTGTAGTACCACCGTTCATCATTTAACCCTAACTGATAAAGAGTTGGTTACATTTGACACTAATTATAAAGTACTCCCTCCATTAAGAACACAAAAAGATGTAGATGCCTTGGTAAAAGGTATAAATGATGGTACAATTGATATGGTTACCAGTGATCATCAACCTATAGATGTAGAACATAAAAAGGTAGAGTTTGATCACTCAAAATACGGTACTACCGGTTTAGAAAGTGCTTTCGGAAATCTTAATACAATATTAGATATTGAACAAACCATAGCAATGCTTACCAGTGGTAAATCTATTTTCAAAATAGAAAGTGAAAGCATTGAAAAAGGTAATAAAGCAGATTTATCTTTATTTAATCCTACAGGTGATACCACTTTTACAGAAGAGCATGTTATATCTTCTTCAAAAAATAGTGCTTTTATAGGAAAATCTACAAAAGGAGTTCCTTATGGTATTATCGCTAACGGAAAAATGATATTAAAATAAGTATATTACAAAACTAATTCTTCATTACGATCTAGTGTAGTAATAAAATAATATAATACAACAATTATGCAATCTGACTACGCAAAACAAGGAAAAACAGCAGCTATTGTTTCATATATCACCATTATTGGTACAATTATAGCTTTTTTTATGAATCAGGAAAGTAAAAATCAGTTTGCAAGTTTTCATATCAGGCAAGCACTGGGTTCATGGATTAGTTTCTACCTTTTAATAGCTTTGGCTAATATTTTTGACTCACTAATGATTCATATCGCTTTCTATATCTTCTGTATCGTGCTAATTGTTTTTGGACTTATTCTGGCTATACGAGAAGAGCAAAAAACAGTTCCTATTTTGGGGCCGTATTTTCAGGAATGGTTTAGTTTCATTAAATAGTAGATTATAACGAACTATTTTATGTTTAAAAAAATAGCAAAACTAGTTCTTAAACTCTTAGTATTTCTTTTTTTAACCGCTCTAACGCAAATTGGTGGAGTGATATATATTCTTACAGAATTACTGGTTAAAAGAAACATACACAAGTATAGGTTCAAAAAAGCAATTATATTCCTTATAACATATGTAGGTATAACATTTTTGATTGTACCCTATATCGCTCCATTATTTGGTAGAGAAAAAATTAAAGATACTACACAAATAAAAGCGCATAGCTTCATAACAAAACTTCTAAACCGAAATTATGTGCGTCCAGAACTTCATATTGCACTAGAAGAAATTGCAAATTCATTTCATCAAACGAATCCTAATATCGCACTGGTATATCTGGATGTTAGCTTTCCATTTATAGATGGTTTTTCATTGCTTCCGCATTTGAGTCATAATGATGGAAAAAAGATTGACATCTCATTTATTTACCAAGATCATAATAAAACGACCAACAAAAAACCATCGGTTAGTGGCTACGGAATATTTGAATCCCCTACCCAACAAGAATATAATCAAACCTTAATTTGTAAACAAAAAGGAAATTGGCAATACGATTTTACCAAATACATAACTTTTGGAACCTTAAACAAAGGGTTAAAATTTTCTGAAAAAGCTACAAAAGATTTACTTTTGGCAATCGTAAAACAAAAACAGATAGAGAAGGTTTTTATAGAACCACATCTTAAGAATAGATTAAAGATACAAAGTGCCAAAATACGATTTCATGGATGCCAGGCAGTACGGCATGATGATCATATACACATACAATTAAAATAAATTAAAACCCCTATTTGATAAAGAATAACAAAAAATGATTAATAAGAAATATGAAATTGAAATTAAGTATATTCCTGTTTGTAGCAATAATTTACAGCTGTTTATCTCAAAAGCATAACAAACTTCAACCCAAAATAATTATTGTACAACCTATTGTTGTTCAATCTGATGAGGGTACGAATCCCGCTTTAATGGCTTTACCAGAGTATTTGGTGGATAGGGCATACCAAAAAGCTAAAGTAGATTTTCATTTTTTAGAACCTATTTACTATAATAATACCAAGGCGAGAGATGGAGAAATCAATCTTGATGAAATCGTTAAAGCATCACAAGAGAATGGCCTGTTAAAAGGGCAGGGTGATATTGTTAATATGTTTTTTGTAAATGCTATTGATGGTAATAAAGGTCCTTTAGGAAGGGGAATAATGGGAGGGTATATTACATTTATTGTACTTGGAGAGAACTCTGATAAAAACATAGATGAATTAAAAAACATGCAAGCGTTTGTAATTGCACACGAGGTTGGTCATAACCTATCATTAAAACATGCTATAGATGACCCTAATGTTTCTGATTCTCTTCCTAATATACAAAGCAGCGGAGCATTTAAAGATAGAATAGACCCAAAAAATAGCCTAAATGATTATCAAATTGGTGTAGTCCACAAAAGCCCATTAGTCCATTCCAGAATAGAATTTTTATCAAAAAAAGAAGGTAAAGAAGCGATACTCGATGAATCATTCGAGCCCTATTTTTCTCAACTTCAAAAACGTGAAATAGCAGCTTTTGTTCAGGAAAAAGTGACTACAGAAAGTATCAATGAGGTAAGACAATTTGCAAAAGATAAGTTTGCCTCTGCTGTTACAGATTTTACAAAAAATGAAAAGAAATGTATTACCTATGTTACTAATAAAGTGAATGAAATATTACAAAAGAATAATATTTCTTTAATGGCTAATCACCCTTGGAGATTTATTAAAATAGAAGATTGGTTATGTGGTGGATTTGCACATACAAGAGGTACCTATATTATTCTGAGTCAAAAGCATATTAATCATCTAACTAAAGAATGGAGCGATCAAATGACTCCCGAAGAAGAAGAAACACTTATAAAAAAACTAGGAGGGTTGTTGGTACATGAGCAAATGCACTCACTACAGCGTACATACAAAACTAAATTCTTAAAACTGTATACCAATTATTGGAACTTTGTTAATGCCAATGTCCTTGAAGAAAAACCGATACAAATCAACCAGGTTTCTAATCCCGATGCGCCAATTGCAGAATGGCTTATCCCTAACAAAAAAGATAAAAACACCTATTTTTGGATCAGAACCTTGTTAAAAGAAGGTTCTGATATTCCTGTTATGGGAAAGGATTTCGTAGATACAGTATTTACTGTTCAAAAAGTAAACAATGTATTCTCGGTTAAAAAAGATTCTAATAATAAACTTATGAGTTCTTCTCTTTCTGAAATAAGTTTTTACAGTGATTCTTTTCCTGTTAAAAGAGGTTTAGATCACCCAAACGAAATCTCTGCCTATATGTTTTCTGAATATTTTAAGGTTTTGATTTCTGATGAAAGATTTTTAAAAAAAGTTTCACCAAAGGCTTCAGACCACACTACATCATTTATAAACTGGATCAATAAAGAAATGAAAGAGTAAATAAACTTGACCTTAAAGCTAAAAATTATGCAAAAAACACTATCACTATATCACATTGTAAAAGAACCAACAATAAAAAAAGACAAGACTCCTGTTCTATTTATGTTTCATGGGTATGGTAGCGATGAAAATGATCTTTTTTCTTTTGCTACAGAATTACAAGAAGAATTATTCATAATTTCGGTTCGAGCACCTTATCCTATGCAGCCTTATGGTAATGCATGGTATGCAATTTACTTTGATGCTGCCCAGGGAAAATTTAGTGATGATAAACAAGCCATCGAATCCAGAGATAAAATTGCTGGTTTTATTGATGAAGCGATCAATGCTTATGATTTGGATAAGGATAATGTTACTCTTCTTGGATTTAGCCAGGGAACGATCCTTAGTTATGCGGTAGCACTCTCCTATCCGAAAAAAGTAAAAAATGTAATTGCTTTAAGTGGCTATATAAATGAAGATATTCTGGCTGATAATTATAAAACAAATGACTTTTCTAAGCTTAATTTATATTGTTCTCATGGTAGTGTAGATCAGGTAATTCCTGTGGATTGGGCCCGTAAAGCTCCTATGCTACTCTCAGAACTTGGTATACCAAGTTCTTTAAATGAATTTCAGGTAGGTCATGGTGTCGCACCCCAAAATTTTTATCAATTTAAAGAATGGTTGAGCACTCACATTTAACATTAGAATTTAAGTGTAATCGTATGCCAAATGTCAGTATTTTTATAACTTATTGAGAAGTCGTAGTACTCCACAATTCGATATACTAGTGACAAACCAAGACCACTAGAATCAAGCTTGTTTCCAGATTTCTTAAAACGTCCGAATAATTCTTCTTCTGATATTTCTAATGGCTCTCCCGTATTTTTAATCTCAAAATATGCATTGGTAAGTGTCATTACGATTTTCCCTGATTCTATATTATGTTTTATAGCATTACTAATCAAATTATTAAACAGCACATAGGCCATTGTTTCATTAATCTCTATCGACGGATTTTCTTTAAAATCAAGAATTACCTCTATATTTTTAATATCGAGTAATTCTTTTACTCTTCCAATTTTCTTTTTAAGATATTCTGCCACGATTAGTTTTGATGTATCTATAAATTGATTATTATCAATTTTTGATAATAAGGAAAGATTATCTTTAAGCTTTGATAACCTTCCTGTAGACTCGTATACTTGTCCTAAAATGGATATTTGCTGTTCAGAAAGATTTTTATCCTGCATCAAAAGTTCCATTTTGTTTTTAATAATTGCTAATGGTGTTTGTATCTCATGAGAAGTATTCTCGGTATATTCTTTTAAATTCTTATAATCCTTTACAACTTGATTTGTCATAATTTCGAGTGTAGAATTTAACTCTTCAAACTCTACTATATTAGTTTCACTAAAAGATAAAGGCTTTGGCTTTTTAACATTAAAATCTTTTATCTGGCTTAGCGTATTATAAAAAGGTATCCAAATTCGTTGCGAAACGATATTACTCAATACAAGCATCGTAATAAAAAACAATGCAGTAATCAAAGCAATAACCTGTGTAACACCTCGTATTAAATCTTCTGTAGAAAGTAATGATTTGGTTATCGAAAAGATATAGAAATTATTTCTCACTTTATCAGAGAAGGTGATCTGTCTATAGTTCATCTGCTCATTTTGGTATTCATTAAATAATATCGTGTCTTTTATAAATGTTTGGATTTTTGGATCTTTATCAACTTTTTGGATAGTAATATTATCCCCAATATTTAAACTATAACTACTTAATAGCTCATCATGCCTATACAACTCATCAATCAATTCTTCTTTTGCCGCAAATAATTTATCATTAAACTCGCTATTTACAGTACGTCTAATAACAAAGTAAGAAGATAAACCTCCCACAAGAGATACAATAAATAGTCCTGTAAAATAATAACGATTAGATAAGCTTAGTAGTTTCATTGATCAGAAAATTTATACCCTACACTGTATACGGTCTGTATATAATCGTTACCACCATGTTCGAGAATCTTTTTTCTAAGGTTTTTTAAATGAGAATAGATAAAATCGTAAGAATCTGCAATCCCCATTTCGTCTCCCCATAAATGTTCTGCAATAGATCCTTTGGGAATTACACGGTTTGGATTCGAGATAAAATATAACATTAGATCGTACTCCTTTTTAGTAAGTTTTAGAATTTTGTTATGTACTTTAACACTCATTTCATAAGGGAATACTTCAATTTCATTAAAGGTAATCGTATTTTGGGCATCAAAATTTCTTCTACGTATAATCGCTTTTATACGTGCGTTTAGTTCTGCAAGATCAAATGGTTTTGTAAGATAATCATCTGCTCCAATATCAAGGCCATAAATTCTATCATCGATAGCATTGCGTGCAGATACAATGATGATTCCTGATTTTGATCTCATTTCTTTAATCTGTTTAATAACATCAAGACCACTACCATCAGGAAGGTTAATATCAACAACCAGGCAATCATATTCATAATCCCAGCTTTTTTCCTTTGCCTCTGCTAGATTATCTGTCCATTCACATTGGTATCCTTCTCTCCCAAGGTACTGCACCATCGATTCGGCAAGCATATGTTCGTCTTCTATAATTAGAATTTTCACTTCTTTCAGATTAAATTTAATAGTCCAATTACCTTTAATTAAAGAAACAAATAATTATCAGAAAGCAAAAGTTTTTACAAACAATATTCATCTTCAAAAATAAAGTTGATTTTCAATTTAAAAACAACAACATAACAAGCTGTTTTACAAATATCTACCTTAAAAACAGTTTCTAAACAACTTCTACAGATTTCCTACAGATTCTCCACAAATTCTCTACAGATTCTAATTCTACTTTCGCACCCAATAAAACAAACTGGTTACAAAACAACAATTTAACCATAGTTAAAAGATGTTTTAACCATAATTTAAATACTATGAAAAAAATACTTAGTCTAATCTTATTTCTTTTTTTACAAATCAGTTTTTCGCAAACCCAAGAGGATTATCAAAAAATAATTACCGAAGTAACCGATGCATATAACGCAAAAGATGCCGATAAGATTTTTAACTCGTTCTCTCCCCAATTACAATCGACATTTACAATCGAAAAAGTAAAACAATTCCTTTCTGAAAACCAATCAAAAAAAGGGCCAATGGGGACTTCTTCTTTTTTATTAGATGAAGACAAAGCAAAAAGATACCTAACAGAATTCGAAAATACGTCTATGATTCTAATTCTGGGATTATCTCCCGATAAGAAAATTACAAAATTAATTCTTGAAGAATACTAATATATAAACACTTAAAAAATAATAGAAATGAGAAATAATTATTTAACTGCTAAATCAGCGTATATACTCTTTATACTAGGAATAACGACATTTAGTATGGTCAATGCCCAATCTAAGCCAAAATATGGCGTAATGACCTATAATAAAGCTATCAATATATCTGAGAAACAAGGTATGCTAATTCAGAAAATGGCTAAAGATTACCTATATATGGTAGAAAATTCGGATGATGACAAGGCGTCAAGAGATCTCATGACAAGTAAAATTATTTTTGAAAAACAAAATGAAATCTTGTCTAAAAATTCTAGCAACAAGGTAACAAAGAGTAAAATCAAAAAAGTGGGGAATCTGTGGGAAACATTTAAAAAACATATAGAAAGTACTCCCAATTTTGATGATGCTAAAAAAATTCTGAATCTAAATACAGATTTGCTTAAAGAAACAGAAAATGTTGTACGCTCGATTGTGATAGAATCCAAAAATGCTAATAAAACTATAAAAGGACTGGCCAATGATGACTCCTATAACGAAAAAGATATAGAACTGAAAAAAATCTTAACCGTCTCGGGAAGACAACGTATGCTAGCACAAAGACTTGCGTTATATTATTTGGCAAACCATCCAACACTGAAAGACAAAAACTCTGAACAAATGTTGAAAAATATATACAATGAAATAGATGGAATGAATACCCCATTGCTTCTTTCAGACTTTGATAATGCCGAAATAGATGAAAAAATTGCAAATGCATTAACCATCTGGGAACTTATCAAACAAAATAAACTTGGAAAACAAGGATACAAGCATAAAGAAATCTATGACATTTCTAATAAACTCACTAGAGCATATAATGAAATAACAACTTCATACGAGCATACCAAATTATAATAGACCTTCTTCCCTTATTTTGTAGACAACATAACAAAATCTAAACTAATCCCTCAACACATTCATACCCCTTCGAATCAATTAATGTGCCTTACCCCAGGGCACTACTTCGAAAAATTATAAAGATTAGTTCCATATCCACTCTTAAACCAAACAAAAAATAAAATGTCATCTATTCTAGTACAAAATATTGTACTAGACTGATAATGATGTAAAAAAATAAATTAAATATTTAAAAAATAGTAACTCATGAAAAAAATACTTTTAGTGACTACCGCAATAGCATCTTTTGCTTTTGCTAATGCTCAAGAACACCATAATAATGCCACAAAAGAGCATCATTTTGCTAAGGATTATGATAAAAAAGGTGAATTTGAACAAGGAGATGTATTTGTTTCTGCTTTGTTTGGATTTGATTCTAAAACAATTAAAAATGAAGGAGAAGAGCATAAAGATATCATGTTAGATGTATTTACCAGAGTCGGTTACCTTATTTCTAATACTATAACCGGTGGTGTAAAATTTGGATATGAAAGTGAAAAAGAAGAAGAAGGAGAAACAGAAATTAGATCTCATCATGGACTTATCGGAGTATTTGGACGATATGATTTTACTCCGGGTCATAAATTCTCTCTTTTTGGTGAACTTGGAGTAGATTACCTTACAGCCGATGTAGAAAGAAATGGTTTAAAAAATAAAGAAAAAGGGTATAAAATCGGGCTTATTCCTGGATTAACCTATTTCCTGAATGATCATTTTGCTATTGAAGCTTTATGGGGAGCTATATCTTATGAATCTATGAAAGCTGATAAAAGAGAAAAATCTACCGACGAAATTATTGTAGGGTTTGATTTCGAGCATATCAATTTCGGGTTAGCATACAAATTCTAAAAACACAACATCCGTTAAGCCTACTATAGCAGTTACTTACCCTAAAATCACCTATACATTACGGTTGTATTGTTATATAACTAAAAATAATTACAATAAAATAATAACATACAATGAAACTGATTTTAAAGAAATATGTCTACGTGATCGTTGGATTTTTACTATCCACAATCGGGTATTTATATTGCATCATAGGAAATATAAATTTAGCAGAACAAATAGATATGTACTTTAATTTTATTAAATCATCAAAAATCGATGAATTGATATTTCTATGGTTTAAGTTCTTTGCTTTATTTATTATGCTGAATATCATAGTAATTTTAGAAAAAAAGCGAAACATTGAAAAGAGAAAAATATATCACTCAATGTTATATGCTAGTAATCATATTATACGAAACTTCTTATATCAATCTCACATATTAAAAATGGAAGCCGAAGAAAACATCACATTTAATAAGAGCACTATAAATATGTTTGAAGAAAGTAAAGATGAAGCAATGCTATTACTCAAAAAGTTATCTTCTATAACCAAGATTGATGATACGAGTATTTATAACTCGATAAAAGAAGAAGTGGAAAACAAAAACGGTACAGTGTAATCTTAGGTATACAAAAAAAATCACAAAACCTTTATTCTCAGATAAACTAAGAATAAAGGTTTTGTGATAGTATAACGAAATCTTATATTGTCTGATAGACTAACTAATAAAGTTTCATTAGAATTTTTAAAAATTATCTGCTGCTAAAGCAGCAATTTCACTACCGGTTAACGTTCTATTATAAAACAATATGTCATCCATACTACCTTCAAGTGTAGTAGTAAAACCCTCATCTTGCGATCCTATGGCAATAATTTCCTGACTTAAAGTATTAATAGTAGTTACACTATTAAATGAGCCTATTTCTATACTTTCTCCATTAACATATATTTTAATTGTTGATCCATTTTGTATAGTTAGTGCTAGATGAACCCATTCATTAATAGGGGTGACATTGACACCTGTATTAGTAACTACAGCAGGAGAAGTCCCAGGGGAAGCTAATGATTCCTGATAATATGCTCTTAAACTATTTTCGCTAGACCCTGCTCCTGCCACATACCAATTATATGCAGGAAAACTTCCATTTGATTTATCTATTAGTAAACCAAAAGAAGCTCTATCTCTTTTCACCCACATTGAAACTGTAAATGATAAATTTGAACCCGGAAGTATATTAGGAATTGTAAAATAACCTTGTAGAAAATCATTTACCCTAAATTGATATGCTCCATTAGTTATTCCGTGTCTATCTGTAACACTAGTTAATGTTCCTTTCTCAGTACCATGATTTCCATTGGTTGTTGCATCCTGTAAATTACCATCTAATTTGTATTCTGCTATCAAACCGGTTTGATCTACTTTTAGATCATTTAAGTTTATGGTAATAGTAGATTGACTTGTAGACTGGCCTACAGAAGCTGTATAGGTTGCTGTTACTGTTGTATTTCTTTCATAATCAAACAGATTTGCATCTGCAACAGTTAACACTCCTGTAGAAGTATCTATAGCTAATGCTCCAGACGGCGTCTGACTAGATAACGCGTAGGCAATAGTACCATCTGTGGTTGTAGCCGATACGGTTCCCAGATTTTGATTAGCTGTCGGGTTTTCATCTATAGTCGTTATAAAATCTTGAGTAGTGACCACTTGTTCTACTCTAAAATTAGCACTACTAACCCCTATTTGACCATTAACTTCTACCGAAATCTTACCAGTAGTAGCTCCCGCCGGAACATTAACGGTTAATGATGTAGCTGTAGCAGCACTTACCGTAGCGATAGTCTCGTTAAATTTCACTTCATTATCCGCTGCCGTAGTACTAAAATTTGTACCTGTAATAATTACTTCTGCATCTTTTGCACCTACCTCTGGAGAGAATGAGCGTATTGTCGGAGGAAAAATTACAACAAAATCTGTAGTACTCATTACTTCCTGTCCATCAACTTTTATTACTATTTTCCCTGTAGTAGCTCCTGCCGGAACAGTTACTGTTAATGAATTTGATGTAGCCGCACTTACCGTAGCTGCTATACCATTAAATTTCACTTCGTTATCTGTTGTGACAGTACTAAAATTTGTACCGGTTATAACTACTTCTGTACCTATTATGCCTTCTTTTGGAGAAAATGAAGTGGCTGTTGGTGGTAACACTACAGTAAAATCTGTAGCAGTTGTCACCTCTAGTTCTCCAACTTTCACTGCGATTTTTCCTGTAGTAGCTCCTTCAGGAACCGTTACACTTAGAGAAGTTGCTGTAGCTTTGCTCACAGTAGCAGCCACACCGTTAAAATTCACCATATTACTTGTTGCCATAGTACTAAAACCACTACCCGCTATAGTAACTTCCTCCCCCACTTTTGCCAGAACTGGAGTAAAACTACTAATCTTTGGTGGGAGGATTACATCATCATCATCACTTTTGCAAGATAATACGCATATGATTGAAAACAAGGTGATCATTGTTAGCCATACTTTGTTTTGTCTTTTTTTCATTTTAGGTTTTCTTATAGTTTATATATTCCGAATTATTTAATGAATTTGAGATGACGAAATTAGATATATACGAATGCAGTAAATTGGTTATTTGTTATTCGTTGAACTTTAGAAGATATTCGATACTACTTATTTGATATTTGAAATTAATACACTTATTTTCATATAAAGGAAGTCTGTCTAAATAAATCAGGTATTGATATAGCTCAATATACACTTGAGCAAATCACAATATAGTATTTCAAGAATTTTATCCCTTATCGGGAAGATTGTGTGAACGGCTCTAATACTTAGAATTATAAAATAGAGTCAAAATGATTGACATATCTATAATGAGAGGAGCACCTTATTAAACCATTACTGTATAGGAAATAACAAAACCATTATCCCATAAATCGAATCGAATTTTCTGCATAAGCGGTTTGAAATCACCTCAATGTGATACAGAATAATCTGCTTACAAGCATAAAAGTGCAATAAAACACCTATAAATGTTACATTTTAACTATTAGCAATTACCTAATTTCGACATCAAAGTAATATATAAATCTTATTCGTACCCCTCACAAATAACAAAGCATATGTAAAAAAAATACTTTCTCTTAAAATCAAACTCAACACATGTCAAGTTCTCAGGAAATCATTTATTCTGATACAGCTGGAGTCTCGAGGATTCAACCTTCGGTGATTAGTGCAATACATAACTACTATTGTACTCACGCTACCGAAGGGAAAATCGGTATAAAAAATAGTACTCAGAATACCATACCGTCTTTAAAAAATGAGATTTCTACATTAATCAACTGCTCATCAGAAGAAATTGCAATTACCAAAAACACCACTGAAGGTATAAATATCATTGCGCAGGGATATCCCTGGCAACCAGGAGATAGAATTCTTATTCCTGATAATGAGTATCCAGCTAATGTATATCCCTGGCTATTTCTTAAAAACAAGGGAGTTATAATTGATTATATCCCAACAAAAAATGGAGTAATAGCTTTAGAAGATATAAATCAATTAATACACTCTAACACCAAAGTATTAGCTCTAAGCCATGTAGGGTACTTATCTGGTTACACAGCCCCGTTAAATGAGCTAGGCGAACTATGTAAGCAAAATGACATTCACTTTTTTGTTGATGCAGCACAAAGTGCAGGTGTACTCCCAATAGATGTAAAAAAATCCAATATAACTGCCCTGTCCACTTGTGGATGGAAATGGATCATGGCACCTGTAGGTGTGGGGTTTTTATACTGCTCAAAAGCATTTCTAAAAAAGATAACACCAGTATATGTAGGAGCCGATGCATTAGACGAAGTAAATATTTATTCTCCAAAATACCCTTTTACTTTTTTTCAAGATTCACGAAAATTTGAATACAGCTCTTCTACACTTAGTGTTGCTATAGGACTTAATAAAGCTCTTGAAATTATTAATACCATCTCTGTTCAGAAAATAGAAAAACAAACTACAGCACATATCAAATATCTGGATAAAGCACTAAAAAATATTGGTTTTAATACATATCTAAAACATAAAGATGAGCCAATAACAAAATCAGGGATTTTATCTGTAAAACACAAAAAAATAGCCTCAGAAGAGTTACATCAAAAATTGCTCAGTCATAATATTCATACAGCATTATGGCATGGGTATATCCGTTTTTCCCCATCATATCTTAATTCTAAAGAAGAATCCTCAGAAATAGTGCACTGCTTAACCAAGTATCTCTGATTGTTTTCAAAATTGTATTAACAAATTATCTAAGACAAAAACTAACTCATAAAAACAAACTCATGAAAAAACCAATTATTTATGATGATCACACAGATCCATCAAAAACAGAACTTCACTACTACTTAGACACAAGATTAGGAAAAAAAACCTGTAAAGCATTATGCGAATTTTGTTGGCTTAAAAGAGATCACCTTAGTCAACATGTCGAAGAGCCAGAAGTTGCTATTCAAAGAATCAGAGGTTTAGCTGCCAAAGGATATACCGTTTTACCCATGGTATCAGATACATTCGCTGAAAACGGAAAATATCTAAAAACAGAATTATTTTATCAAAATGACGAATGGTATTTTGAAAATGCTGCCTGGTCCAGTGGCAGACCTCTACTACAGGATAATTATGAAGAACTTCTTTTATTATGTGTAAAAAATAAAATTGATACCATAATTATGACTAGCCACGGAACCGAAGATAAAGCCAAAGACTTTAAAGGATTAACTCAACCTTCTGTAGTCATAAAAGCAATAGAAAATATACGTCGGTTTGAAGAAAAATTTGGATATCCATTTAAGATCATTCTCACTTTTACACTAAATAAAGAAAACATGTCTGTAAAAACCCTGACATCGTATTTTGAGCATTGTGAAAACCTGGGCGTAGATATTATACGGGTAAATCGATTCGCAGATGTACAAGATCAATATCCAGAATTACGAATGACCAAAGAAGACACTATCAAAGCCTATAAGATTATGAAACAAGTGTATGATGATCATAAAGGTCCTCTTCAATTAAGTATAAGCGAGGACTTTGGGAATTGGGGAGTAGAAATAATGAATTTTCCCGAAGGTGTAGGAAGTTGTGTAGCGGGTGAACGGTTATTTGGTGTCGTATACCCTAATGTGTATGTATGTCCTGTAAATCTAACGCTAAAAGTAGGAGAAATTGATGATGACTATAACATTATTTGGGATCAGGAAGTAATAGATTCACTAATGGATGCAAAAAAACATCCTGATTTTGGAGGATGTATTGGTGTCGCCTATCCGCATTTTAAGGAGATCAGAGATTATTTTAGTGACTTAGTAAAACATGGTGTGTAATGAAAGTAAAAAAAGTAATCGATCTAAGATCTGATACCGTAACTAAACCAACCTTAGCTATGCGGCAAGCAATTGCTAATGCAGAGGTTGGTGATGATATGTATAGAGAAGATCCTACTGTAAACGAATTAGAAGAAACAGTAGCAAACCTTTTAGGTAAAGATAAAGCACTATATCTTCCTACAGGGAGTATGGCAAATCAGATTGCAATCAAAGCTCAGACCCAACCTGGCGATGATATTTTAGTTGGACAAAACGCTCATAACTGGATGTTTGAGTCTGGTGCTGCGGGGTTTATATCTTCTATACAGCTAACTGTTCTTCCTGGAGATGGAAGATTTACTGCAGAAGCAGTAAAAGCACATTATAAACCAGATAATGTACACTTTGCTCCTACTACTTTGGTATCTATCGAAAATACGCATAATGTTAGCGGAGGAGTAACCTGGGATAGAAAAGAAATGAATACCGTGCTAAAAATGGCCGATGATCTAAATCTATCCAAACATCTGGATGGTGCCAGAATCTGGAATGCTGCAATATATCATGACCTCCCTTTAAAAGAATTAACAAAGGGATTTGATACCGTATCTGTATGTTTATCCAAAGGCCTTGGGGCTCCGGTAGGTTCTTTGCTAGCAGGCAATTCTGAAACAATGAAAAAAGCGTATCGATTACGTAGAATCTTAGGTGGCTCTATGAGACAAGCAGGAATTATTGCTGCAGGAGGGCTTTATGCGATTAGAAATCACTTCGAAAGACTAAAAGATGATCACCATAATGCAAAAATATTAGCTAATGGATTTAATGAAATTGATGGAATATCAGTAAATATTGAGAAAACCCATACCAACATGGTTATTCTGGATGTAATTCACGATACTATTAATGCATACCAATTAGAAAGTGAAGCCAGAAAAGAAGGTGTGCTATTCCTTTGTACATCAGATAAACGAATACGATTAGTAACTCATCTGGATGTTACCAAAGAAGATTGTGAAAAAGCGGTCGAAATAGTATCCAAAATATGTACCAATACTATAGCTACCGTTTAACCCAAATATCTTATTTTATTCACAGATAAGTTATTATTAAAGATTAAAATTTTTCAAAATAAGAAAAGAGGTGTTTTAAAAATCAAACACCTCTTTTTATTAATATAATGTATTGTAATATACCATTTATCGATACTTATTATTCAACCCGATACCACCCTACTTCTTTATCACTATCAATAACATGAGGTCTATTTAAGCTTTCTAGTTTAGACTCCAACTTGTCTATGAGGTTATCTATTGTACTCAAAAACCCTGTGTTTTCTTATATATTGTTATCTTCTGTAGCGATACGCAACAGTTACATCCTAGTGATGTCCATCTGCGCAAACTAGCAAGAAAATTTGTTGTAATGAAAAGTCTTTAGTTGTTGATTTAAAAAAATAATATACTAAAGTGTCATATTTTGAAAACTATGGTAACTAAAATAGTAGAGACAAGCTTTAATAATGAGAAAAGAACGTGAAACTATATTTCTTAATGCCTTAGAAGAGAATCAGGAGAAACTATTTAGAATTTGTTCGATTTATTCCAAAGACGATGAAGATACGAAAGACCTTTTTCAAGAGGTTTTGATTCATGTTTGGAAATCGATGAACTCCTTTAAAGGTAATTCATCTATTGGTACTTGGATGTTTAGAGTTGCCTTAAATGTTTGCCTTCGTTTCAAGTCTAAACATACTAAGAATCAAAATCGAATGATAAGGTTAGATAGTATTACTGTTTCCAACTTTAGGTCAGAAGTAAATAATGAAGACGGAAATGAAAAACTAAAAGCTCTAAGAAAGTGTGTTAAAAAATTGAATGAAGGTGATAAAGCTATAGTTGCTCTGTACTTGGAAGGGCTAGTCTACAGGGAAATTTCAAATATTCTGGGATTGTCTGAAAATCATGTAGCAGTAAAAATCAAACGAATTAAATCAAAATTATTGAACTGTATAAATGAATTATTATGATAGAAGATGAATTGATTAAAATCTGGCAATCGTCCAGTAATCAGGAACGTATAAAATTCGAAAAATCGAAATTGATGATAGAATTACAATCAAGTTTAGGGCGATTGTATAGATGGTGGAAATATCTAGAACTTGCAGAGGTAATTTCTGCAACTATTTGTATTCTGTCATTTGGTTTCATCGTTTACTGGGCTCCATTCACTACTACTAAAATTGCTTCTGTCTTATTAATTATTTTTTCGATTAATATATTAATTCAAGTACTTAGCATAAAAAAAATTAAACCAAGTGATTTGGAAGAAAATTACCTTGAATATCTCAAAAAGACCATGAAATATCTTAACGCCCAAAAGAAATTGCTTGAAACTTCCGTTTATTGGGTAGTTTTACCTATTTATCCAATATTACTGCTCTTTTTTATTGGTTTTTGGCACATACCAGCAAAACGATATGTAATAGTCATTACTTTTTTGGTTGCAATTGGATTGGGGATTTACGGATATTTTCTAAATAAAAAAAGAGTAAAAAATGAAATCGATCCAAGATTAGAAAGGGTTAATGAATTAATAGAAACCTTAAGAAGTTAATAATAGTAAGGTTTTTTTGAGCTATTGAAGATAACGGAACAAGGTAAGTATGCATAAAACAATTCATTTATCAGCGCATTTTTATTTCTTTTTAAACTTATAAAAATTAGTGTCTCTGCAAAAAGGAATTTAACCTTTCGATTTGACATTAAACTTTGCTCTGATTTCATATATCATGTTAACTACAGTCTTTTTTCATCCCTTTAATAATACTCTCATATTGATTTTTTAACTTCATATCATTTTTTATGAACACAGCTTTTTTTGAAGACTCTCTTGCTTTTTCACAATCTAATACTCCGTTTGTATAGATATAAGTCAAATAAAGGTTAGCATAAGCTCTCCAATATTCAGATTCGCATTTAAGTAACATATTTCTTAAAGTTTTCTCTGCATTATCGAAGTGATTTGCTAAGATAAATACTCTTGATTTATTAATGTGACTTGGCCAATAATTTAAGTCTTGTTTTATACTGTCATCGAAATAGCTTATGGCTTCTTGATATTTTTTTTCAGTTAATGCAATTGTTCCGAGTTCATCTATTACGATTGAGTTCTTTTCTATTTCTAGAGATTTATTCAAATAATTTTTTGCAGAATCCAAGTTTCTTTGTTCAAATAATTTAGTGCCCTTATGATAGAACTCAATAGCTTTTTCGTTTTTAATCTTCTGGTTTATGTGTTTTGAATGATCGTGGTTTTCTAGAAAATTATCTTGCTTGTCGGATTTGCAGGATACTAAAATTATAAAAGAGAATAATAATATATTTTTCATCAGGCGTTCGTTTTTAAGTTAATAATTGCTCGTAAAAACCACCTATTTTATTTTTTTTATCTATAAAATGCATCTCCAATATCCAATTTCTTTTCTGTCCATTACTATCTAATTCAAACATATCATTATGGTTGTCAGGATGAACATATAACTTATAATTTCCAGGTTCCAATCTTTCGTGGGGGAATTCTCCAATTAAGTGCCCCGCGATTTCTCCTCCGAATTCCCAACCATATTCAATTGCTTTATTCTCAGCAAATTCAAATAATTTTGAAGCTTTAAGTTCTGTCTGTTTGTCAAACCAATTTTTAGTTTCCTGCCAAGCTATTTCTATATCTTTTTTTAATTCTAATACCAAACTCTCTACAAATTGTCCATTTTTTGAATAAGCTAGAACTCCTAAATCATCCCAAGTATAGATAATATTATGTTTTTTTTTAGTTGTCCTTTTAAGAACTAGTAATATGTTATCTAAATCCTCAATTTTAATTGGAAAATTCAAAGAAGTATTATTAATCCTAAAATTATTTTGGGATAATTCAAATGTAATCATATTATGCTTCTTAATTGGCTACAACGTCTCTGCTATGATCTCGTTGCAGACATTTCCAACGGAAATTGTCCGTATGAAATGCAGCCGTGTTAATGGTTAATAGGTTTAAAGTTAGCAAGAAAGCCGCAATGAATTATAGTCCTAATTAACACCAGTTATTTACAGGTCATAGGTTGTAACAAAACTTTGGTGTTCACCCTCAGCACCATAGAAATAAATCCCAACAGTAATTTCTGAAGACTTTGGAATTTTCGATTCGTCATTCATGTATAGTTCAAAACTTTCCATGAAACACTGAGTTACAATTCTATTAAGTGTCTCGTTCTGCAGTCCTTTTATGCTGGTAACTTTTTTGACTTTTAATTTTTTACTTACCCTAATTTTAAAAAGTCCAAAAGTCCCTTCTTCAAGTTCAAATCCCTTTCCATTGTCAAGACAATCGTTCAGAAAGGTGTAATCCAATCGAAAGTCGTTTTTAATGTCTAGTTCCTTCTCTTTTATGTAGCGAAGTACGTTAAGTTTTCTATGATTGCTTAATTCGATTTTTTTAGTGAGTCCTGGGTATTTCTCCTCGTTCACTTTTCTATCCAGTTGAATTGCCCCAGAACATGAACCAAAGACTAGTTCTTTTTCGTTATCCTCATAAGCAAAAATCAACCAGTTTGAACCCTCAGGAGTATAGAATGCACAGGATGAATTCAAGATGCTTTTGATTTTTAATTTAGATACTTTTGAGCCTTTGAAAATCTCATCGATTTTTATTTCAAGATTGTGATGATTACTTCCATCAGGAGTAATTTTTTGAATTTCAGCTGTGGCGACAAAGTCTGCTTTTTCATATCCGTCAATAAGTTGGATGATTGCACAATCACACGCAAAAGAATTAGTAAAAAACAGAATAAAAAATATTAGAATTAGATTTTTCATAATTGGTGTCTAACGTTTTGTGTATGAGTAATAGTAGATTTTTACTCACTAACTTTTCAGTTTAGTACTGACCTTTGTTTTATGTTTATACTTTTGTTTTATCACTTAAACGGTTATTACTTATACACATCTTAAGTTTGTCTTTTGTTACTTTATATAATAAATCAGAAAGAACAAAAGAGAGAAATAAGATTAGTATACACGATGAAGCTATGGACTTCGACAACAATGATAATCCTCTCTCTTTTCCTACTAAGATTTCATTCAGTTCTGTGAGACATTAGATCTCGATTTCAAGTTAATGAAACGTCAGTAGCTAGCTCTTTCCAAATTTCAATTCTCATGAATAAATATAAAGAAATTTTATGGAACCGACATTAGTAAAGATGTCTTTGATGTTTATGGATCAAGGACAGGTCATGATCAGTTAAAAAATGATGAGCAAGGGTCTAAAAGTTTTCTTAAGCACTTACCAAAAGGGGCTTTGGTCGTCATGTAAGCTACAGGTTATTATCACTATCGTTTAGCTCAGTATTTGTATAAGAAAGGTGTTCATGTATCCGTAGTAAATCCCTTGTCAGTAAAGCGTTTTATCCAGATGAAGTTAGCTAAGGTAAAGACAGATAAGAGTGATACCAAAGCTATTAGTGAGTACGGTCGACTGAACGATGTTCCCTTGTATAATGTCTTAACCGAAGTACAGAGTGAGTATTTACAGCTATTTAGGCTATTGGATAGTTATTTAAAGCTCAGAACAGCAACAAAAAATAAATTAATAAGGAGAAGAAGTATTAGGTATTCCCTCAAAGTTTGTTTATGGTTCTTTGAAGCAAAATTTAAAACATTTAAACAAAGAGGTAGAGGCTTTGGAGACTCGTTTGTTAGAGTTAGTTAAACAAGACCAACAACAGCAATTAACGCTATTAAAAAGTATTCCAGGGATGGGTATAAAAACAGCTTTGTTTTTAATAGTGGCAACTGATGGGTTTAAGAAGTTTGAAACGGCATCACAGCTATGTAGTTATGTTGGAATTACACCAACCATACGAGCATCAGGGAGCAGTGTAACGGGGCGAAGCAGAATCAGTAAAGTAGGAAACAAGAAGTTAAGAAATCTATTATTTTTATGTGCCTTTTCTGCATGTAAGCACAATAAAGCCTGTCGACTAATTTATGAACGATTGGTGATAAAAGGAAAGAGTAAGAAATTAGCGTTCATTAACTCAACTCCAGAAATATCATGATTAACATGAAATTTCTGGATGTTGTTTTCTATGTTTTTTGCTTCTTTCATAATTAACTACAACGGTTTGAATAAAAGCTCGTTTTAATGGCGTTTATTTTTTGTTAGCATACATTATTAAATACTTATTTTTCTCCGAAGATCCTTCTTAAAAGAATATCATCATGTATTACTGTAGTTCTTTCTATTTCTTTGTGGAGTTCAAATTTTAGGCCTCCTGAATTTAAAAGTTCCGCATTGAGTTTTTGGGCTATCTTTTCTGCAACTTCAAACATTATTTTCAATATGTCCACTGGGTTTTTATAATCTGAAATTCTAAAATGTAATGATACGTCAGGAAAGAAATCAACCTCATTGTTCCAATCTAGAGGGTGAAAGTATCCTAATTTAGTATATGGTTCAGCACAAAAGAGCTCTTCTGACTTATCATCTAAAAGGTGAAAACTGTCTTTATACATCCAAAATAAATCTCCATCACCGTGATTAAGTCCAGCACTAATAAAAGATTCTACCCATTCTTTAATTGAAATCTGTCTATTTGAGGCAGCTCGAATAAGGATATGTTGTTCTCTATTAAATGGGCTTTCTGTCATATATGTATTCAATGTTTGCTAACGTTTCATATAAGTGTTGTAGCAGGGCAAAATGTTACCTTGTTTTTCTCTAATCGAAACAGGTACTTGTTCACTCAGAAATTCTGTTTTTCGCCATGGAGTGGTATATTTTCCTTGAGAATGTGAATCTTCGATCCCTGCTGCGGTGATGAGAATAATTTCTGTAAGAGGTTCTCTGCTGTTTGCCTTAAATTCCGTACGATCCAAAGTTACATAACAATCTATAAATCTGATTCTACGGGTTCTACCTCCAGGAACATGAGAAGTATATTCGAGTATAATCTCTTGTATTTTATGTGTGGGATGTATTGCTTTTTCAAAAAAATAAGTGTCTTTTGTGGATTCGATTACTCCTATCAGTCCAGTATGAAAAGGTCTGGTAGTTGGTCGCCCTGTCTCATCACTCTGTTGTATAATACCTTGTTCACTTTCGAGTACATTATATACTTGTCCCTCTACATGTAGTTTGGCGATAATGCCCATATATTTTTTAGGTTTTAAGAGTTAGTCAAATTTATAAATTATTTTGGCCTAATGGCTTAGAACGGTCTTGTGTATGGTTAGTGCGGGAATTAAAAGTAGTGAACTTTCGATTAAGCACTTAGCTAAAACTTTTTATTTTGTTTTATTTTTTTATTGTAAAGCGAAATCAAAAAGATTTGGCGGACTTTGTTAACATGTACTGTCTGTCGGTCTAGCACTTAACCCTTATTATTTTTATACCGTGTTGTAAGGCGTTTTATTCAGATGCAACATATTCAATTCTTAAATAATCTCTCAAACTTGGGTCAACAAATTTCTTTTTACCAGTTTGTTTGTATTCTATTTTGTTAAAATCGTGGTCTTTAAAAAACGGGCTATCAAATAAGTCGTGCACGTTAAATCCGAAAACATCCAATTCTCCAACTAAATGAATAAATTCGTACTTATCAATCAATTTTTGCTTTCTAATTATATAATTTCCAATTGAGTTAAATAAAGAAGAATATCCAATACAATTGGCTTTTTTAAATTCAGAAACCGAATTCGGATTACTCGAAACCTTATTAAATGTAAATTTTAGTTTTTCGCTCGTTATTCTATTACTCAATGCAATTATTTCTTCAATACTCAATTTTTTTCCTTCTGTTTGTTTATCAATTTCATTAATCAAATTTTGGTCAGTCAAAGTAATGCTGTTTCGAACTTCAATTTTTGAATAATTAACAAAAGTTCGATATAGAAATCCACGAAACAAGATTAACAGAATAATTAAAATTCCGAAATATTTGATAATTTTCTTAAATCGATTCATTTTTCCAATGACTTAGAACGTCTCGTGTAAGAAACGTAGGGCGGGCGATAAACAATATGTTTTAGGGTTGGTACTAAGCCAAATATAAATATTTTGCCTTTATCATTTTTTGTAAATACCAAATTTTATATTTGGCGACTTTGTAAAAAAGCTTAGACCTTTTGGTAAAGCCAAAAATCCTTATGTTTTCTTATACATTGTTGTAGCACGTTTTATTTCATTATTTATTATTTTACTTATTTCATTTGCTCTATCCACAATCATAAAGTGCTCTCCATTTTCAATCAATTCCATTTTAGTATTCCCTTTAGGGGGAATTAATTTATCTTTTGTTCCATTTATTTTTAAAATATTTTTTGATTGAGTTATATTTTTCCAATTTGCCAATTCATTAATAGCCCATTTAGCAAACTTCAAGTCAGTATCGTCTAAAATATCATTAAGTAATTTAGCGTTCTTTGCTCCGAATAAATATTTAGCAATTAATCTGGGAGGGTCAAATAGAGAACTTGGTATTAGTTTTATCAATTTTATTTTTCCAAACCATCTGAATATTGTTCTCAATTCATTTTTTGTATGAGCTGAAGAAACCAAAATAGTTGTTTTTGGAGCCAGTATTTGACTAATTTCGGTAGCTATTAGACCACCAAAACTTACACCAACTAAGCAAAAATCAGTTTTTGTATCAATTACTCTACTTAATCTTTTTGAATAGTCTTTGATAGATTCATTTTTGTTTGGCGTAATCCAATCAATAGGAATAAATTCAAAGTTTAGAGTTAGAGAGTCAAAAATTCTTTTATCAGCACCAAGTCCACTTATTCCGTATATTTTCAATTTTTATTTCTTTTTGATAATGTTCGTTAAGATACATAGTTTACACAAGTTAAAGATTAGGTGTTTACACTAAATTAATTTCTAACCTTGTTGATTGTTGTTTCTTTCTTAGGTTTCTTTGATCAAAGAAACCTAAAAATACATTTCTATAATAGACTTTCCAAATTCCGTTTCCTAGCTCTCGGATTCCTACATATTTTCCTTTTAAAGCAGCTGTTAGATATACCCAGTAATTAGGACTTCCATCTTATAGCTCCACTTTTGGTTACTTTGAGTACTTTATAGTCATCATCAGAGTGATAGTATACTATTTTTTCAGGAAACGGTCTACAGGAAAAATCGTGTACATCAGCCGGTGTTTTCATATCCAAGGCTTCGTGTGGTCTTATGTGATTATACTCTTTTACAAAGCGATTTAACCTTCTTTGTTGTGCTTTTAGGCGTAGGCAGAGGTTTTGTACAAGCCGCTTTTAAATCGCGGTGCATGCGTTCGTGTCGTCCATTTTGTTCAGGGTGTGCAGGATCAGAAAACACAGGGGTAATTCCAAGCTCTATAAACCAATATGATAGCTGTGTATAGCGTTGAATAGCTCTTACAGATCCAAAGGGACTTCCATTATCAGTATGTATTTGTTTGGGGATTCCGTAGGTTCTAAAAACCTTTGTAAACTCAGCTTTAGCAGCTTTTAGAGTTTCTTTATAGTGTCCTTTTGCTGTGAACAAAAATCGACTTTTCGAGTCTGCAATGGTCAGTGGATGACAGTAGATTTTATTCCCCATTAAAAACTTTCCTTTATAGTCAGCGCTCCATACTTCATTACAAGATGTTGGGTCAAAAATAGGGTATGAACAGTCACTACAGAAGGGATTTGTTCTTTAGTAAACTCTTTAAACAACAATATTCTAATTTTCTTAGCTCCCAAAAGCTTGTGTTTTTCTTTTAGTTTGAGAATACTTTTTATGATTTTATCATCTGTTGCATTAGGATGTTTGCCAGGAGCTCTAGATTGTTCTTTTAGACCTTCATAACCTTGATTTTCGAATCGATCAATCAATTTATATGCTGTTGGTCTTGAGATTCCAAAACTCTTACATAATTCTGTGATGGTATATTTTCCTGTTCGCCATTCACAAATAAATTCAATTTTCTGTTCCATAGTTGTAGTGGTTTCCCAAGGCATGATAATTCGATTTTTCTCTCAAATTATACCTCAAAAAGTGTAAACTATGTCCCTTTAACTTTGTAAACGATCTGCCTTTTACCAAACATGAGTATAATTATTATCCGATTTATTTGTTTCATGATTTATCAACTCTTAGTGCCTGTTTAGTTAGCTATTTTTAACCATGCGGCATGTGTCCCATGTTCTATAATTTTCTTTTTCGAAGAACCATCTTTGTTCATCATGTAGATATTCGGTTTTCCATCTACTTTACTCATAAATATCAGTTTAGAATCGTCTAGGGGCCCATGATGGATACCAGTCTTCAACAGTGTTATGGGTCAACCGTTTTTGATTAGACCCATCTATAGATTTCATATTTTCCGTCCATATCAACATAAAAGCGATTTGCATACCATTAGGTGAAACCGCAGGGCTTCATTATTTGGTCCTGGCTAACGCAGAAATGTCGCTTTTCTACCATGAGAGAGAATCTTTTTTACTGAAGAACCATCCTTATTCATAATATAAATATGTGATTTTTTATCCTTGTTGGTTGATGAAAAAATTATTTTAGAACCATCAGGGGACCAGGATGGGTGCCAATTACCAACATTATTAAATGTTAATCGTTTTTGATTAGAGCCATCAATATTCATCACATAAATTTCAAAATTTCCATCTCTATTAGACATAAAAACGATTTGCTTACCATCAGTAGAAACTTCAGGATGCCATTCTTCAGCTTCATTATCTGTCAAATGGATAATGTTGGTGCCATCAATATCTGCTATGCTTATCTCACCTTTTTTATCTTTGTATTCTGAAGTAAATACTATTCTTCCATCTGGAGTAAAATAAGGGTTACTGCCTTTCAGTGATTCTATTTGAGTTCTTTCGCTACCATCTTGATTCATAATCCAAATTTCTGCCTGCCAAACGTCTTCCGAATCTTTATATTCTCTTGCAAAAGCAATTCTTTTTCCATCGGGAGTCCATTCAGGTGCACTATCCCATTTGTTTTTTGCATGAGTTAATCGTTTGCTATTCGTACCATCACTGTTCATTGTATGAATAGACCAAGTCTTTCCGTCATCATGATATACTCGAAAAGCAAATGTTTTTCCATCAGGAGACAACGCTAAGTAATCACCCTTCGTATTTATACTTTTAATATTTGATTTACCTTCTTTATCGATTGAATAAATTTTTGCTACTCCCTTTGAAGTATAGGCAATTGTATGGGACGATGATTTAAATTTGTCATTTTCCTTATTTTCTTGAGCAAAGATTGTGTTTAGCGATAAAACACATGTCAATATTAATAACTTTGTAGCTTTCATGTTTTTTTCCTTTATTTATAAATGTGTTGATTTCTCATTGATTTAATTAAGAAAGCAAATGTACTTCTTGAGAGAATTACAAGTCTTGTAAAATCTTGCTATTCCTTTTATAATTACCAGGAGTTACTCCAACGTATTTTTTGAAACTATGAGTAAAATGACTTTGATCATAAAACCCTGATTCAAGTGCAATTTCTACCAAAGGAACATCTGTATAAAAAAGCTTTTTTGAGTTTTCTATTCTAATGGTAGTTAGATATTCCAAAGGTGTTAAACCAATGTTCTTTTTAAAGCTTTTTTGTAGTTTAAATTTATTCACTTTAAACTTTTGTTGTAGTATTTCTAAAGTGATTGATTGATTATAATTTAGAGACAAGTAATTAAGGATATCGTCAAAAGGTTCGTTAGCATTTTTTTGAGAATATGATTGCTCATCGTCATTCAAAGTATCCAAAAAAAGGGTTTCAATGATTTTAAAAATTGATGCTTCGTTTATGTAGAACCCACTGTTACAGTAGGATAGAAAATAGGGAAAGCTTGCCAGGTGAGAATAATCGGCATTTATTTTTTTTGAAATACTTTTGATTACATCATCGCTTATATAAAGAGCCTTATAAGTCCAAGGATTGTTTTTATTACCCCAGTTTTTATGAATTGAATGAGGAGGGATTAATTGTATTGCATTCTTACTGATCAAAAAACCTGAATTGTCAAATGCAATGTTTTCGCTTCCATATTCTATATGAGCTAGACTCCAAGATTGATGAAAATGCGAAGGGAAATTTTTATCGATGAACATGGCAGACTTTAGCTCAATACCATCTAACATTGATAGTTTTGTTGTCTTTACTTTGTTTATTTCTATCATTTATATTTGCAATTAGGTACTTGTTTTTTTGAGCAAAGAAAGTATTTAGCGATACGATTGTCAGTATTAATAATTTTAATAGTTCTTGAATTTGGACTTCTTTTTTTAATATGTTTGGTAATGTTGAGTATAACAAGGGTAACCTGCCGGTAGGCGGTTATGATTTGTTATACAGTGTTATCTTTTCGTTTTATTTTTTGTATAAGCTATTATAAAGATTATTTCAGATTATGAAGCCATCCAACAAAAATTATAACTATCTTATAGGTAAATGGATATTATAATAAATGTTGTTATCCAGGATCAAATGCCGTTGTTTTCATTATTATTCCCTCTTTAAATTCTTTAGATATATATCTACTTTCATTAACTTCAATAAGTAAGTCAAATTGTACCAGATGGTCTAGTTTTTTATTTTCTTTATTAATACTCCAATATTTATTATATCCTTCATTATCATCGGTATAATCAAAAGCATATTCTGGAGGAGGATAATTCATTCGATTACATACAACGGCTGACTTAATCACTTTCTTAATTAGAGCTTTATCCTTTTGTAACTCGAATTCGGGGTCAACTTCAGCATCAAATTCATCGTCATAATTCTGGTCGACTAAGACAATTAGAGCAAAAAAATCTGGATTAAACATTACAACTGATTTTTGTCCCCAGGCTAAACAGTCAGGATTCGTTACATAAAACTTAAGATTCAATTTTTTCTCTTCAACTTTATTTACTTTAAAAGAATATAAAAAGCTCATTTCTAATATTTTTTTTAAATGATGCACAACGAGTTTGTATATGGTTAGTTACTTCGAGCACTAAGTTAGCAAAAAAGAACTGCGTATAAGAAATCCGGCAGAATTTCCGTGACACTCTTTATCCACTCTCGAGCAATTAACTATACACGGTGTTAGCAACAGTTTATTTTTCAACTATTAAGAACTCAACATATCTCAAGGCAGAAATAATCAAATTATTTCGATTTTTAGCTTGTTTTTCAAAATTGTCAAGGGTTTCTCTATTTAATTTTCTTCCCTTTATAAAAACAGTCGAAGGGTTTTGCAATACTGACAAATCTAGTAAAGGGTTATCGTCTATTAATAGAAGGTTCGCAATTTTACCAATTTCAATAGTTCCCATTTCATTCATAATTGAATGAGTTTTTGAAGCATTTACTGTAGCTGTTTTCAATACCTCATAATTAGAGAGCCCTGCTTCTTTGTAAAAAGAAAACTCTTGATGAATTGAAAATCCAGGTATTGTTACACCTATTCCAGCATCAGTACCGCAAATAAAGGTGACATCAATCTCATGAAGTTTTTTGATAATTTTTATATGAAAGTCGTGCTGTTTTTTTATAGCATTAACAACAGAAGAATCATTTAATTTTGCAGTAGACCACCTTTCAAATTCTGCTTTACTATCGACCTTTTTAATTAAAGGGTTCATAAATTGTAATCGCTCTGATTCTAAAATATTATCATCAATGAGCATTTGATAAATGTTATTATAAACCGTTAAAGTTGGACTAAAAGAACTATGTTTTGATTTTGCAAAATCATTAATCACTTCTTTTAATTTTAATGTATCCAAAGTATAGTTTAAAGGTTGTTGTATAATATCCTCGGCATGTTCTATAGATTTTATTTGTGGATTAAAATGATAGGAATAAGGTACTTTTTGTGAAGGATGAGCAACTATGTCCATATCAGAAATCTTTGCCTGTTCAATAATGGCATCAAAGATATCTTCGGTTAAGCCATAAAAAGTTTTAATAAAATCATATCCTCTTTTTTTATATGAAATTACTTTTTCTTTTGCATCACTTGGATTTACTAATTGTAAGTTGTCATCGCCCAAAAACTCTGGCCCTGTAAGTTTAGGGCTTGTTGTGAAAAATATTGGTGAAATAATTTCGTCATTATTTACATCTTCTTTAAGTCTTAAATGCATTGGCATACCCCATAAATTACGAATAGATGTAACACCATTGGATAGGTATAAACCAAGTTCATATTTATCCCATATATGAACGTGCATGTCTATAAGCCCAGGTGTCAGATATTTATTTTCCGCATCAATGATTTTAATATCTTTTACTTCAATATTGTCTGCAATGTTCTTAATTATACCATCTTTGATATATACCATTTTGTTGACTAAAATAGTGTCTTGATTCATTGGGACAACATTTACATTGGTAATCAAATAGGAATTACTTTTTGCAAACTCATTATTTTCAACTTTTAGGTAATTGGTACTTTGGTTATCAACGAATATTATAATAACCATTGTTATTAATAAAATTCCAATAAGTATGGCAATAAATTTAAGAATTCGTTTTATTATTCTCATGTTGTATTTAATTGTTGCTAACGTTTAATATATGTGATCATAGCAGAGCAAAATGTTACCTTGATTTTTGATTTTTCTGCGCATTGGTTGCTAACTTTTACTTTCTGCAAGCATTGCGCCTTACCAAAAATACAAGAACCATTTGATTTATCACTTAGCTGCTATGATCACATATATCATGTTAGCAGCTATTTTATTCCAGTTTTGTCAATTTATTATTTCTTCCAATCGTTTTTCTGGAAATATCATTCATATATATAGTGTCATTCTCAAATCGATAAACTCTTTTTAGAATAGCATATTCTTCTCCGACGAATTGATTCAGTTTAAAGTCAATTTTTTGCGGTCTTCTTGAATCCAAATAGTAGCTCATATCTGGACTATAAATTTTATTATCAAAATAGATAGTATAGTTTTTAATTACCTCGTTAGATTCTATAATTCCTAAATTTTCTAACTTTTCGTATGCAATATCAATTTCACCAAGTTCATTTGATTCAAATTCTTGAATAGAACTATTAAATTTGATTTTTGCTTTAATAACTTCCCTGTTTAGGTTTTTAAATCTTAAGAGTAACGAATCGGGTTTGTCTGTTCCATTCCAAGAATAAGTATATCCAATATCTACGCTGTCAATTTTATTATATGATTTTCGAGATAAAGTTATTTTATCATTTCCAATTTCATAAAAACCTTTTTCCGATTTTGTTTCGAAAAAGGTTGGGTATGAGAACTTGTACGTAGAATCATCGTATAGTTTTAATTCACAAGACTCAGTTTTATTAAGGTATTCGATTTTTTTACTACAACCATAAATAAATAAGGAAGTAATTATAATAAGTATGATTGTCCTAATTCTCAATTTAAAATACGATTTTTATATTGCTGCTAACGGTCTAGGCTATGGGTAGTTGCGTGGGTTAGCACTTAACTTTGCAAGTACACACCAAACTGAAAATCCTCGCGGATTTTCAGAAGTAGGTGAAAACAAGCAATTACTTATAGCCAATGTTGTGCTTAGTTTTTTATTTTAAAGTTTCTTTTATATGTTCAACGTCATTGTCGTTTAATTCAAACCATTCTCCTCTTAATCTTTTCTCAGAATAAGTGCTGTGTAAAGCCTTTTCGATACTCTCTGCAATTTTTCTGACTGGGAATTTCTTTGAAGCAATCATTTCAATTGTCGGCTTTTCACTTTGTAAAGTTCTTTCTCTGTATTCTGGACTATTTGAAATTCCAATTTTATAATAACCGTTACTTGTGTCGTGCATTAAATAAACAAAGCAAAAGTCTGTTATAGTTTCTTTTTCAGGTTCTGCTTGTTTAAATTCTGTTGGTTCATAATTTGGGATTGTCTTTTTTACCAAATCAATATATTCTGATGCGAATTTTTTGATTACAATTTGAATATTGTTTTTTGTTGGATAAAAGTCATCTCCTCCAATTTCTCCTCCCAAAATTTCTCTTTTGTCACTTACCAAAGAAATTTTCCATTTTTTGAAGTTAGAATTGGCAAATAATTCAAGTTCCGTTTGGGTGATTAAACCTTTGTATTCTAAAATTTTCTCGTTTAGACGGTTTTTTGATGAAACTGGATTTTCATTTAGTTCAAACTGAATTTGTTCTCCGTTTTCAAATAAGAAATATACCTTGTCAAATTGTTTTGGTTTTATTTGTTTTGGGTCAAAATGAAATAGAATTTGGTCATTGTTGTCTATGTAATTAAAGCTAAAAAGAAAATCTGTGATGAAATTGTCCGATTTTGTTTTAACTCCTGCACTTATTTGAAATCTTGAACTAACTTTTTTCCACTTTATAATGGTAGAATTGGTAAACTCGTCTTTAATTATATTAGGCTTATTTATGAAACGTTCATTTATTCTTTTTTCATCATTATCTCTAATAATGTACATTAATTCGTTGTCGTCCAAATGAACAACTTTTCGAGGGTCGATTTGATGAATAAAACCAGCCTTTTTTGAATAATTTATATGTTTTTGATATTTAGAATCGTTGAATTGAAAGATTGGGTATCCAACTTTTACAAACAAACCATCTTCAATTAACCATTTGTCAAAAGAGTGTTTAAAATCCGAACCTTTGAAGTATTCTTTAAATTCAGAGTTTTCTATCGAGTTTTCATTTTTGTATTCTCCTTTTTGATGCAGTTTGTAGAAAACATTACCATTTGAAATCAAATCTCCTTTAGTCAAAGTATGTTCCAAAATTCCAGATTCAGAAGCTATAATACTTGCCGATTTAAATGTAAATCCACTCATTTCTCCAATACGAATTTTGCAAATTGGCTCATCAATTTCAATCCACTCTCCATCAGGTTTATTGTATTCGAAAAAGTAAAATGATTTACTTTTATCTTGTTCTGGAAAGTCATTTAAGTCAAATTCGCCAAGATTAACGTTAGAAACCCCTTTCTTATCTTTTTCTATTTCGGTTTGTCTTGTCTTGATTTTTTCTTGTTTATTTTCAAGAGCTTTTTCGATTGGCTTAAATATAAAATTGATAAGTTTAATCCAATACTTGATCAGAAAATATCCGATTATACAGGCTAATAGTATTAATATAAATGTCAAATTATTATTTTTTGGTCAAATTAAGCACAACGTTTAATATATGTGTCGTAGCAGAGCAAAATGTTACCCTAATTTTGGATAAATCCGTGCATTGGTTGCTAACTTTTACTTTCTGCAAGCATTGCGCCTTACCAAAAACACAACCACCATTCGATTGGTCACTTAGCTGCTATGATCACATATATGTTGTTGTAGTGCGTTTTTATTATTTTCCAAGATGCTTTTTAAACATGTAAAATAAAATTTTTTCTTGAACCCTGTAAACAAACCAAAACCAAATAAGTATGAGCGGCAAATACCAAGGTTTTAAATCAAAAAAATCTTCTCCAGACACAGAAAAAATAATGTAAAAGAGAGTTATGAAACCTACAAAAATATATAGTTCGATTCGTACCTTGGTTTTCAATTCTACTTTAGTTCTGTCAGAGTCCAATTCCGTTAGTTTTGCATAACCCATAATTCCGTCGATATATTGATTAAACCCTGTTACCATTAGAGTCCCAATTGAAAATTTGGATAAAAATTTAAACTCATTATCATTAAACCATTCAAAGTTGATTTTTTTATTTGAATTTATTTTTTCTGTTAACTCTTCTTGAGATCCGTTAAATTCAAATTCGCTTTTCAATATTATTAAGGATACTATTTTGTCCATTTATTTTAGAACTATTTCTAACGGTTCGGCTATGAGTAGTTGCGTGAGTTAGCACTTAACTTTGCAAGTGCACACCAAACTGAAAATTCTTGCGTATTTTTAGAAGAAAGCAAGTGGTAGCAATTACTTTTAGCCATTGTTACAAACAGTAATTAACCTTATTTAATTATTATTCATAAGTAATAATTGTAGTATAATTCACAGTTCCAGATTGTTTTTCTTTTATTAAAATTGGAAAGTTGTCAGAATCATAGATATATTCATAAGTTAATTCATTTGTAAAAAAATTATCATTAGCTATTACATTATTCTTTAATCCACTAATCCAAAACCCAAATTGCCAACTTTCATTCATTTGAGGATAAACATTCTTAAAAGGATTGTTAAAGTTATCATATTTATATTTTTCCGATTCTCCAAACTCATCAATAGTTTCAACCAACCTGTTAGTTGCATCATATTTATAAAAATAAGTGTTTTCATATTCATTATTTTCATTTATAATAGACTTATTTATTTGATTTAAGGTATTATAGTATAAATATATGTCACGCGTGTAACCTCTTATTAGTTTGGATTTAATTGATGATAATTGATTGCCTAAATAATAATAATTTGTTTGTATGTTAGAATTCCATTTTCTACTAATAAGTCTATCATTTGAATCATATATAAATTTGCAATCATTCCCAGATTCATCGGTGATTTTTGTTATCAGATTATTAGAATAATAAAAATGATACTCCGAAGTGATGCCAGCACTATTTTCTACTTTAATACTTAGAGGTTTTTTGAAAACATTAGAGGTAGAATTATCATCATTATTTGAGCAAGAGTAAAATAATATTATAAGTAAAAGTCCGTATATTTTTTTTATTCTCATGAGTATTTTTATTGTTTGTAACGGTCTCGTATAACCATCAGTTACGGGTTAAATTAGCGATTATTTTCGAGTTAAACATTACATTTAGCAATTCCAAGTGGATTCTAGCCTGTGCAGAGCATAGTCGAAGCATAGTCCAACCCTCCTTAATTGCGGTTATACTTTGTTGGCGGTTCGTTATTTTTCATTCAGTTACTTTTTTAACATCTAAAAATTTTCCGATTTTCAGAAATATAAATGCGAAGAAAATTCCAATCAATCCACCAGCGATTACCAATAGTGCTATCTGTCCTTGTGATAGTATTTTGGAATCTTTTACCAATAATAAAATAGCCATTGTTAACGGTAGATTGATTAAAAGTCCCGTAATTATTCCCGGTGCATATTTTCTTAAATATATCATAGCTAATAAGTGAGGGAAGAAAACGTTCAAAAACAACATCCCTGCAAACCCTGTAATGATTGAGTAGTAATATTTTTCTGTTAGATAAAGCTCTTTTGAGAAAGTGACGATAAAACCTAAAATCGTGAATAATGTTACAGCTATTCCAAATTGTCTCGTGGTTACAGGTTTATGGATAAAAGAAGGAATTGATTTTGTCCATTTTTCCATTCCCAATACTTCTTCAAAATTGTGAAGGGCAAACGCAAACGGAAGCAATGTAATCAGTGTGTTTAAATTCAATTCCATTTTTAAGGGTGGGTTTAATGACCGCCAATGTTTAATATATGTGTCGTAGCAGGGCAAAATGTTACCTCTGCGTTGAGTTTTTCTGCGCAGTGATTGCTAACTTTTACTTTCTGCAAGCATTGCGCCGTACCAAAAATAACATAACCTTTCGATTCATCACTTTGCTGCTATTACATTATATATGGTGTTGTACTGCATTTTTATCTTTTTGTGTTTTTATCTCTTGTCAATAAACATTCTCCTGTACCGTTATAAATATTAAATTCATAATTAGAACTTTCAGTCAGCTTTTTCTCTACAAATTCTATAGCTAAATCATACGTTTCAAAAATGTGAAAAACATCCTCATTTCCTATATATCGATTGAAATTGATATTCAATATAATTCCTGTATTTAATTCGGCCGAAAGCTCAGAGTACTGTTCACTTTCCAAGATCGGAGCTTCCATTTATTATTTCTTGTTGATTTTATTAATTTCTTCGTCAAATTTTGAGGATAGCTTTAAATACTCAACATTCCAACCATTTGCCATAGAAATTTCTTGAATTGTGGAAGTAGGTGCAAATTCTACTTGTAAAAGATGTTTATCTATTTTTTCATTTCTTTCTAACTTGCAAATTTGAATTTCCAAGTTTTTCACTACTTCTTTAGGCGTCAATGGACTCCAATCAGATTCCACCGATTGATTAAGAAGTTCAATTACTTTAATCAGTATTTCTTTGAGATTTTCCATTATTCAGCAATGTAGTACGCTCCTTGTATGTTGCGTTTGCCTGCCAAAGGCGGCATATGCAATATACAAACTATTGTACGTAGTATTATTCCGTAGTATATTTCACAATTACTGTTTTCCATTCTTGACCAAATAAGATGTTTTTATTTACATCCCATTTCTTTTGTTGTAGAGCGCTTAGGTAAACATCTCTAATATTTACACTTATATTCTCAGCCTCTTTTCCTTCTTTTAATTCTACAATTTTACCTAATTTTTGTCCAATAAGCTCTGCAACCATTTGTCCTTTTCTTTTTGCTTTCTTTAAAATTTTTGTAAACAACCTTTTTTCGTATAACTCAGAATTTCCATATTCTATTTCTCCAATCGAACCTGTTATGTAATCTAAAGTTTTTAATTCAGTTGTCAATTCTTCTAACTCTTTAGAATTCTTCAATTTAACCGCAAATCCTAATTTCCAAAATCCTACATATTCGTGGATTTGGTATTCAGAATTATTTAAAGGGCGAATTTTATACTTTTTCTTTAAAAGAAACGATTCAAGTTCCTTATATTTTTCTTGCATCTTAAATTTGGCAGAATCCTTAGAAGTTTTAGCAAATTCAAGATTATTAAATTTGGATTCGCTTATTTGGACGTTATATTCGAAATTAATCGGTTTTATTCTTATTGAATCTTTAACTTCTATTTCAATAAACCCATTTTGAGCAAATGTAATATTGATAGTTAATATGAATAGATATATTATTTTGTTCATTTTGTGTTTTTTCATATTGCGTACAACGTTGTAGTTGCATATTGTAAATACTAAAATTAGCAAATAAAGCACAGATAGAAAGTTCGCGAGGACTTTCATAAATAGGCTTTTAGCAGCAATAATTTTATACGGTGTTGGCGGCAGTTTTCTCTTCTCCCATTCTTTTTAAATGTTTAAAATGTGACACCATCATATTCGGCAATGTCTTTTTATGATAAGGAAATCCAAACTCTTTAGTCGTAAATTCAATAATTTCGTTAATTCTATCATAATTAGTATGACAAATATTTGGAAATAAATGATGCGCTGCGTGACAATTTGAACCACCACTTAAATATCGCGCAAATTTGTTATTTGGATTCCAATCACAACTTGTTTTTAATTGGTGTACTGCCCAAGACGATTCTAATTCGTCATTTTCTGGTTGATAATATTCTGCCTCATAAAAAAAGTGTGTTCCGACTAACATAATAACAAATATCAAAGAAGTAAATGCTGAAGTGCTGGCATAGGTTAAAAATATTAGGAGGAATGAGAAGTCAGTTACGATATACGGGATTATTAAAACAAGATTGAAATAAAGAATTTTAAATAAAAAATATCTCAAAAACAACTGATTTTTTTTTATTCCCTTTCTCATCCAATTATACTCATCAGAGAATAGATAAATCCAGTCTCCCATAAAAACGGAATGAAGTAATGCTAACATATAAACGAACGGTGCATATATGTGCTGAAATGAATGCTTTTTAGTCCAAGGATGTGATGGTGCAAGTCTTAAAAAAGGATTTTTGTCTATGTCAATGTCACTTCCTTCAACATTTGCGTATAAATGATGTGAACGAATATGCCTTAATCCCCAGAGTAAAGGGTCAATACCAACTGTTAAAAAGCTGAAAAAATGTAAAATTTGATTAGCATTTTTATTTTTAAAAGCAGTATTATGTGAAGCATCGTGACCAAAACTAAATCCAATTAATAATCCAGAAAGTTGGAATATGAGATACATTATCCAAAATGTAATCCCATTATTTGTATTAAGTAGGAAAAAATAAGACCCATAGGATATGGTGAACCAAAATAAGCCTTTTATCCAAAAGTCAGTTTTTCCATATTTAAACTCAGTATCTTTCAATTCAGAATGAACTCTATTTCTCAAAGTGGAATAGAACTCTTTTTCTTTTTTAGAATTTTTAAATTTTCTGCTGTTCATTTTTCAAATTACCGCCAATGGTTAATATATGTGTCGTAGCAGAGCAAAATGTTACCCAACTTTCGACAAAAAAATGCGCATTGATTGCTAACTTTAACTTTCTGTAAACATTGCGCCTTAATAAATATACAATAACCATCTATTGATCACTTAGCTACTATGATCACATATATGTTGTTGTAACTAGTTTTATTATATTCCTTCCAATTCACATAGCATCTCCCCAGTTTTTAGAATTTTGTCAGTTAAGCAAATACTACTAATTCGTCCATCCGCAATACTTTCAAATTCCATTGTGATTTTTCCATTCTCTATTTCACATATTACATTCCCTTCACTCACTAAATCTCCTGTCTGAAAGTACCATTTAGTAATCTTGAGATTACTTAAATTCCCGAATTCAGGAAGTAATACAGGTAATATTTCCCCCTTTTTTAGCACGAACTTATTAGGCTTTATTTGATTATTACCTACTAATTCAATCTCTTCTTTAGTTATGAATCCTGGAATAGCTTTCAGTTCTTCAATTAATTCATCCTGTTTTTTGTTGGGAGTAAAAAGTTTTTGAATTAGTGATTTAATCATTTTATTTCAATTAGTTAACGGTCTCGGCTATGAGTAGTTACGTAGGTTAGTATCTAACTTTGCAAGTACACATCGAACTGAAAATCCGTGAGGATTTTCAGAAATAGGTGAGAACGAGCAATTACTTATAGCCATTGTTAGCTGCTGGTTATTATTTTTATTCAATATTCTTTAAAAAATGTACTAATTCATCTTCTTCCCAAAATCCAATCTTCTTATGAAACTCTCTCGATTCTTTGTTCGTAAGCCAAGTATCTGACCCAATTTGTGTACAACCTTTTTCTTTACACCATTCTTCACCAATTTTCAGGAATTCTTTCGCTATACCTTCTTTTCTGTATTCCGGTTCAACATAAATTCCTTCTAAATACCCCGTCGGTGATTTATCCGCTCCCTCCACATAGTCAGTCCTAATTGAGAAAATCGAAAATCCAATACTAACGCCATTTGTTGTTTTAGCCAAAAGAATTTTGTTCTTTTTCAACCTAGCAGTCTCTTTCAAGAGGTTTTCAAGTTCTTGTTCTTCAAAATCGGTCCAAAGTTTATGGCTTATTTTTACAAGCTGCTCAAAGTCTTTATTTTCAAAATCAACATATCCGATTTGTTCCATTTTTCTATTTGTCGAATTTTGTTAACATCCGTTTAGTTCATTCTGAAATAAGCGATTAACCCACAAACTATTAAAATTGTAATATTGATAACAATATTTTTTGGTTCTTTTCTCTTTTTGTGGATAAAAGCCGCAGGAATCATTATAGACCCAAGGCAAATTGCAGCTACTGGCGTCAGAATAACCCATTTATTGATTAACAGTGGTAAAATCAAAGCAACGGAACCCAATATTTCGCATGTCCCAATAAATTTGATAAACCATTTATTGAATCCTTCAACACCTGTTTGCCCTTTTTGAACTAATGTCTTTTCATCAAAATATGCTTTATTGATTCCTGAAAACATAAATACAAAAGCAACCAATCCTTGTAAAATCCAAATTATTGTGTTCATTATCTCTTATTTCAAGAGGGTTCTATAACTCCTCAGTGATTTCAATATTATTCCCGCATGTATCGTTGAATACAGCATATTTAGTTTTGCCCGTAATAGATGGTTTTTTCTTGTATAAGGATACTCTTATCAATTAACTGAATTAGAATATCTAAATTGATATCCGATAGCTTTCTTATGTAAAGACAGCTTTTTCCAGACCTGAATTTTCCTAATTCATTAAGTAAGTTGTCTTCATATTGAAGATTAAAATTAAGATGTACCGTTAATTTATTTTTATTAGGACTAAACCCCACTTTAAACCATTCTAACTCTTTGTTGCTACCTTTTCGTTTATACGAAGACTTTCCAAATCCAATTATAAAATTTGGGACTCTTTCATTCCCCCAAACTTGTGGTTTTGCTTTTGTTATCTCTTCCATAATTGATAATAACAATTTGCTATCTTCAACAATCACAGAATTTTCTATTGTATCGATAAATTCAGTAATACTGTTATTGGTTTCCTTAGTTAGTAAATCGGGCATCTTAATGGTTTAAAACAAATTTCGCAACATTTTGAATATTATTTCTGCTTAATCTGAGGGAATTTGTCTCTCACTAAATTCAATTCGATTCCAAATTCAAGATAGGCTTTTAATCCATCCAATACGGTTGTAAATCCACCTGTATTATCATTTATTACTTGGATTAAATCATTTCCTGTTTGGCCAAATCCATAATTCTTTATGACAACATAAGTGGTGTCATCTGTCAATGCAGTAAATTCATAATCAACTGTTGTAGCAGGGTCGCCCCATTCAGTAGAAATTCTCTTATTTTCGACAATATCTTTTACAAATACTTTTGTTGAAACATTATACATTTCCCATTCCCATAAAATGGTTTTGTTTTCTTCTAGCTTTCCACTTGACTTGGTGAACCAAAATTTGGTTGTGATTTTTGGGTCAATAAACGCCTGAAATACTTCTGCGATTGGTTTTCTTACCATCATTTGGCATTCTACCATTGGTTTTTGATTTTCATTCATTTTAGCATGAGGTTTTAAGTGCTTTTCTACAGTCAACGGCCTCCTCTGTTGTGCGGTCGGCTTTTACCATTTGTTTTCTTTCCAAGATTTTTCCATTAAGTCAAATCCGTAGTTCCAACCTTTTTCAGTTTCAGAAATAGTTCCTTCAGGAAGTTGTTTTATTTCTTCGTGAATGCCTTTGCCTACTTGAATAAATCTCAATTGAGAGCCACCATTTTCATTAGCTCGAATTTCAACCGTAATAGTATCCATAACAGGTGAGAAGTCAAGCATTCCACAGGTATATTTGAGTCTATAAGGTTGTTCAACTTCTAAATATTTTCCTGTCATAACGAACTTTGTTCCGTTCTCTTCTCTGGTTATTGTGTACTGTCCGCCTACACGTAAGTCAATATCAAACTCAGTATCAGGCGTCCACCAAACAATCATATCTTTTGGATTTGTAAATGCTCTATAAACCTTTTCTGGTTCAATATCAAACTGTCTTTCGATTATTAGTTCTTTCATTTTATTCTCATGGTATTGTTGGGTACTCAATTTATTTGCTTTGTAATTACAAGCTAAAAAGGTCAAAAGTACCAAGCTTAAAAATTCAATTTTTCGTTTCATTCTACTATAGTATCTTCTCTACTAATAAACTGTTTCTTTAAAGGACATTGGGTCAAGTTGCGTCATGTTTTTCAGTTGATTCAAGCCTATCCAAAAAATCTTGTAATGCATTCTTCATTAGATATGTCCAACCTTCTGCAAAGTTTTCTGGAACAAAATCTGGGCAATCAGCCAAACTTTCTAAACCTTGGTGAGTGAGTTTTAAAATGGTTTTGTTTCCATTTTGGAAGAGCTCAAAGGTTACAACAGATTGACCTTCATAGCCTTTATATGCCCAAGTATGTTTCAGTTTTCGTTCAGGTATTATCTCTATGATTTCGCATAGGTGCGTATAATTAACTCCTGTTTTTCCTTTACCATCAAATTGAAATTTAAATCCTACTTCGGCCTTGAATTCGGACATGTCGAAATACCATTGCTTTAATAGGTTGTGCTCGGTAAGGACCCTCCAGACCAGTGCTACAGGTGCGTCAAATTCGTGTTTTATAATGAGTGGTTTTGTATTCATGTTATTTTGATTTTTGCTGTATATCTGAAAGTAAATCATCCAATTGTTGGAATCGGTTTTCCCAAAATTGCCTGAACTGCTCCAACCACTTGTCAATTTCTTTCATTTTGTCAATTTTTAATTCATAATAAATTTCCCGTCCTTGACGATTTGGCTCAACAAGTTCACATTCGTTCAATATTTGGATGTGTTTGGATATTGTTGGTCTTGCTACATCAAAATTTGAGGCAATCGCACCTGCCGTCATTGCTTGAGAAGTAAGCATTACCAATATAGCCCTTCGAGTTGGGTCAGAAATCGCTTGAAAAATATCTCTCCTTAATTTCATTATGAAGTCATTTAACTACAAATATAAGCGAAGTCATTTAGCTACACAAATAGTTTCGCTTTTTTACTCTGAAATTGAGATGTTACTACACTTAGGTGAGAGGTCTATCTTAATTGAAGCTAACGGTTTTATGGATAAGCAATAGCTGTTTTTTATCAATTCCCTTCACAATTTTCTAACAGGTACACAAATGTCTACCTTAAAAATTCTATTTTCGGGTTCTTCTGGGTACAATTCAAAACAAGCTCTGTCATCTGGTTGATATCCGCTTGTTGGAAACCATTTTCCCATTAGCCAATCCCAAGCATTTTGAAATTCTTCGGCTTTTACTGTGAATCTCGCAACAACATATTTTCCTTTTTCAAGTACCATTTTCCCGATTTCTCCATCAACTTTGGTATTTTCCGGTACAGTCAAGCAGACACTTGTTCTTAATTTACTTTTATCTGCAACATTTACGTCATCGTGATAAACAATGGCAGTTTGAAAATCTCCATTGTCCAGCAGTCCTTTTGGCCCAGCCCAAGCGAACAGTTTACTAAATAATCTTTCAAATAATTCAGCGTTTCCTTGGTATGGTCCAATGTGTCTCAAATATACTACGGGTATATTTGGTAATTCTTTGATTTCAATGCTTTCGTTGTTCTTCATATCTATTTTCCATTTAATTGATTTCGTTTGATTACAAATGTAAATGGAAGGTGTTTCGGTGGCTTTATCCTTAGTGCTATTCACTTTATTCAAATTGCTATTTTTCCTTCGGAACGAAGTAGCCGATTCATTGAAATGGGACTTGAAGTTTTTTGAAAACACAGGTAGGCTTTTAAATCCGCATTTATAAGCTATGTCAGAGATTGAGTCATTTCCGTGAATCAAGAGCGATGCAGCTTTTTCCAATCGAAGTCGAAGTATCAATTGGAACGGTGTCTCTCCTGTGATGCCTTGAAATATTCTGCTGAAATGAAATTTTGAGAAGTTGGAAATCTTTGCCAATTCGTTCAACGAAAAATCATTGTCCAAATTCTTTTCAATATGATCAATTACATTATTTATTCTGTATTTGTACTCATTGTGAATCATTGTATTTCTTCCAACTGGCAGCTAACGATTGCTATATGATTATGTAGCTATCCCGATAGGGTAGCTATTAATTATATAGCTTGTTCTAAGCCGTTTAATTTTCTAAGGTCAAGTTTTTAAGAGTTAAAAAGTATTCATTGTTTTTTTCTTCAAACTTATAAACTCCTTTTAGTTTTTTAAATCCCTCTAATCCATTATTTAAATCTGGATTGGACTGATTGAATATAATAAGTGTAAATGGCAACTCTCCTTTTGAATTAAAACAGTTTTTATCAAACAAAAAATCTTTGTACAACTCACCTTTTCGGGTATAAATACTATCCTGTATAGAGAACTTTTTTTTTATTTTTTTTAGAATATCGATGTGATCCACAACGTTTACTTCTTCCAGTATGTTTTTATTGCTATTTAGGTGATAAAACCTTTTTTTACTTGAAAAACCACTGCCTTCCCAAACTTCAAAAAAATTGACAAATAACTGCTCTTTGATACCTACTATGAAAGGGAATGTCAATCTACCTCCATCTTCATGATTAAATACTAGCAAAGTATCTGTCTTTTCGTTGAATATTACTATTTGTTCTTCTCCTCTTTCAATCATCTCATGATGAGCGTATAATTTTATTTTTTGGTCATTCCAAATAATGCTATCATTGGATTTTGATGAAGAAATATCTACCGGTTCAGTGTGAGAAAAGGCGGGAGTATTGTCTTTATCCGAAACCTTATGTTGATCCTTATTAGTAGAAAAACAGGCTATGATTATACAGCATGAAAAATATAATAAGTATTTCATAATACGATTTTTATTCATCTTGGCTACAAATATGTTCAACATAAAATCCTGATTGTTCAGAATCTCTATCGATTTGCCAATAAGGTTTTTGATTACCATTTCTTCTTAATCTATGATAGTAACCGCCATTATAATACCTAATCAAACATGCATCAATAAAAGATTTTGTTGTTTCGGAGTTTTCAGATTCATTAAAATATTCATTCACAGTGGTTGGTACTCCATCTATATAACTCCGAATACTACTAAAAGTTATATCACCTTCTATCTGATCATCGTATTGTTCCACTAAATCATTGGGATGTGCATTATTCCAATTGTTGGCATTGTTAACCCATCCATTATATTTATTGATAATAGTTTGTTTTTTGATATCTAAAAATGTGATTACAGTATCCACATTTTCTTTCCAATTCCAAACTTGATTGTCAGATGCTATAATATACCCTTGCCAATCGATGGTGCGTCCTTGATCATCAACTATAGTTTCACCTCTTTCAACATCTGACAAGCCAAGTTGTTCACGTTGTTGATTGGTTAATTGAGAATATCCATTAACTAATCTACCAAAGTTGTCAATTTGACCTAAACCATAACCTCTTGGAGGACCAAAGTTTGGTAATCCTCGTACACTATTTACAGTATAGTTCGTTCCTATATTAAATTGCCTAAATTCATTAGAATTACCAGTCGCTGATTCATGTCTTATTAATCTTATCAAAAACCAATATTGATCGTCATAACCTTCATCTTGTATGTAAGAAATAACATCATCCCTATTAGGATTTTGACCTCTTAAGTAAAACACAAAAGTTTGTATATTTTCATCATTCCATTCAGCATCACCATTTACATATTCAAAAGTAGCTATACCTCCACGAATATGATTACCAAAATCAACATTCCATGTATCATGGGCATTAATAATTTGTGTTTGAACTTCATCGTTTTCTTCTTCCGGATAATAATTTAACCATTTTCTTACTACCTGACCATCATAATTTTTTATGCACTCAATTTTTAGTCTTCCCCTAATTTGGTCATCTTGGTTGTTAGCTACTGTGATAATTGGCATTGCAGGTTCGGAAGTTATAGGAATAAAGCGTTCTGCGGCTTCATCTCTACTATTTAATTGTACATCATTAGCAAACAATTCCACAGGAGGTCTTACCCTTAAAACTTGATTTTCAAAACTCCTTTGAACGCCTGCTACCTCTACGTCAAATACTAATTCGATTTCACTCATCATCTTAATTGGTTTTTATCCAGTTTTCATCTAATTCCAAAGGCTCCATTTCTGCTTGACCTTCTTCGTTTACGACTCCTTGATACATGATGTACTTTTTTTTACCTAGTGATTGATTGTCTTTTCTCCTAATTTTTAATTGAACGGATTCACCTGGGGCTATATTTGCTGTTTTTACAATTAAGGTTGCTTTTTTTGTAAAAACAGTTGTATCGATTCGATTTTCCATATGCTCATCCATCCAATATGCTTCTAAAATTTCGGCTTCTTGTTCTTCTCTAACCGTAACAGGAACTTGTTCACTCAGAAATTCTGTTTTTCGCCATGGAGTGGTATATTTTCCTCTGGAGTGTGAATCTTCGATCCCTGCAGCAGTGATTATAAGGGTTTCCGTAAGTGATTCTCTACCGTTAGCCTTAAAATCGGTACGGTCAAAGGTTACGTGACAATCGATAAACCTGATCTTACGAGTTCTACCACCTAGAATACTATTGGTATATTCCAGAATGATTTCTTGAATTTGTTGCGTGGGATGTATCGCTTTTTCAAAAAAGTAGGTATCTTTTGTAGATTCGATTACAGCTATTAACCCTGTATGAAAAGGTCTGGAAGTTGGTCGTCCTGTCTCATCACTACGCTGTATTATACTTTGTTCTGTTTGGAGTACGTTATATATTTGTCCGTCGGCATATAGTTTGGCAATAATGCCCATATCTTTTTGGTTTTTAAGAGTCTTTCAAATTTATAAATTATTTTGATCTAATGGCTTAGAACGTCTCGGCTATGATTAGTGCGGCGCGGAAATTCAGCGAATTTCAAGCAAGCACAAGTAAAAGCTTTGAGCTGTTTTTTAGTTTGTTAGGATAAAAATAGGGAAAAAGCTTTTGCGATAATGTAAATCAGCAAACATTTTGGCAAGCACTCGCTCCCGCATTAATTATAGGTATTGTTGTGTGCAGGTTTTTATTTCAAATTCAATTCATAAACTTCCTCAAGTAATGCTACTTCATATCCATAATGTCCCATAGCAAAAAAGTCAGGTATGCCTTCATTTTTAATTTTCGCTTTTGATTCTGTGTAGATTTCATCTATCAATTCTTTTTTGACTTTTAGATAGTTTGATAAGTATTTTTCAGCAATTTTTTTATCATTGTGATATAAAAGATATTGAGTAGTTGCAGATGGTCTTCCTAAATCAAAATCTCCCTTTAGTATATCTTTAGTAACTATCTCATTATTCTGTATTGTCTCAAAATATTTAATCAAATCATTCTTGCAGATTTCGGGAATTATTTTTAGCGCTAATTCATAATCATTTCTGTTAGCTAAATTCCAAATTGCGTTACCTTTATCATTATCTATTAAGACTCCTAAATCTCTTCCAATTATTGTTCCATTCCAATAATCTATCAATGGATTTGCTTTTGTAAATTTCCTTAATCCTTTTGATGATACGCTGAATGAACCTTTTAATTCTATATATTGATTGGCCTTATTATCAGGACTAGAAGAGAATTTTACTTCAAGACAATATTCTTTATCTTCACTAAACAATTTTAATTTATGTTGGCTTGGATAATATGTAAAACCAAACTGTGAAAGTTTGTTTCCTATCTTTTTACAAATTTCGGAATAGATTACCCTTGGTTTTTCGTTAGAAATTTCTGCTTTGCGATTCGAAACTCTTTCTTTATTACTGAAAATATGCTCTTTTAAGTCGGTTATGGTTTTAATCCATTTCATATTTCAGTTTTTTGTCAATTTCTTTGCCGTTGGTCTTCTTCAACTTGCACACAACGGTCTTGTGTATGAAACGTAGCGTGCAAAAAGACACTAACTTTTCGAATTAACACAGAGCCAAATTTTTATATTTTGTTTTTAATTTATCATTTTTTAAAAGCCAAATTAAAAATTTGGCGGACTTTATAAATATACACAAGCCTTTTGGTTAAGCACTTATTAGCTATGTTTTATACACCGTGTTAGCAACTGGTTTTTTTTCCTACATATAAAAATATTTCCAAAGCCAAATTCCAGAATAGTTTGTAAAACACATATCATTAATTTTAAATACTTGAATTCTATCTTTTGGTAACGGATTGATTTTTTGTCCTTTCACCATTTGTTGGAGGAGATAAGACTTTTCTCTAAACCAACTCTTTTTTTGTCCAATAACAGTTGCATTGATTTTTAAATAATCTTTATTCTTCTTTATTTCCTCTATAATTTCATCAAAAAAATCTTCGTCTTTATACTCGTCAGAATTCTCCTTATCAATCCATCCGTTTTCTTTTAGGATTTGAATTCCTTTATTTTCATCGGATTTATAATCTGTTTCTATTTCAAAGCTGATATCTAATAATCCGTATTTAGCAATAGTTCCTTCAATGTTGTTTCCTTTTGTAGATTTCACCTTAATGTTTAAGTTTTCTTCTATCAAGGATTTTATTTCATTTTCAATTTCTTCTCCTTTTTTCGAAATATCAATAGGAATTTCCATTCCAATATATTCTTTGATTGAATGATATTTTAATTCAGTATTTAATGTTCTAAATATGCTGATTTTGTTCATTAAGGAATGATTTTACTTGTTGCTAACGTTAAATATATGGCGCGTTTTAATGCGCTATATACATTGTTACCACATGTTTTTTATTTCAGTTTCTTTTAATTTCTTTTTCGTTCGAGTAATTCCAATTGTTTCATTGACTTTTGCTTTAAAGCCGTCAAGATTATTTAAATCAAATTTAAGTTGTTCTACTTTTTCTTTAAGTTCTTTCTGCCAATTGTATTCAAAATCGTTTTTTAATATCTCATTAAAATACTCGTCTGATTTTTTCGGTTCGTTGTTCAGTCCGCAGATAATTGCTCGATGATAATTTCCCCAAAGATTGTCGCTTGCAAATTTGTGATTTATTATAGTCTGTTCAGCACTTTTTAAGTCTGACATTTTATTTCGTAATTCGATTGTCAGTTTAAGTGCTTTTTCTGTCAAAGATTCCATTTCGGATTGAAACTGTTTTTCGTTTTTAAAATCAATAAAATCCGATTCACGATTTCCAATATCAAACGAAAAATATTCCTGTTCGTACCAATGAAAATTTATTCCAACATTCAAACATGTCCCTTGTCTGTCTTTAAATGGCTGAAATTCGATTATTGTGGTATACCAATATTTATCGTCCAACCAAGTACGAGATTGTCCTTTGCGTTCAATTCCATATTCTTTGAAAATTCCACGAGCAACTTTGTTAATTATTTTTGAATGTTCTGGTAATGCCATTAGTTTTTTTCAAATGTGTGGTAACGTGTTTGTGTATGATTTCGTTGCGTGTTTCAGCAACTAAATTAGCAAATACAAACCGAATAGAAAATCCGCGAGGATTTTCGTAAGTAGGCGAGTACTAGCAATGAATTATACACGTTGTTCTACGCAGTTTTTATTTCCGTTAATATTTTTCCGTCGGCATTCAGTTCGTATTTATAACCTTCCCAATCTATTAATTCAATTCTGTTTTCTATAATTTTAAATTCCGTTTTCCCATCTGGATTTACAAAAATATCTCGCGCACTAAAATTCCATTTAGTTTTTCCATTTTTATCAATTCGGCTAACTTGAATTTCTCCGTGAACAATAAAATCATCGTCAAATTCGTAAATTCCGAAACAAGTAGCAACGTCATATTGATTTCTCCAATTAGCTGATAAATCCGCTAAATTCAGAGAGTATAATTGGTCAGAACAACAAATGTAAATTCGGTCATTTTTTATTAGAAACGAATTTTCAGAAATTCCAGTTGCTCCTCCAGTTTCCAATAATAATACGCTACACTTTTCAATTCCGTTTTCTGTTATTTGAATTCCGTGTTTTGAGGAAGGTTGATATTCCAATTCAATCCCTAAATCGGCTGGATATTGTTTCTTAAACTTCTGACCAAGTTCCGTTGATTCCAAATCAGATTCATTGGTTATTTCAATTACGAAATTTTGATATTTTACTTTCATTTTCTTGGTTTGGTCAAATTGCGTAGAACGGTTTGTATAAGAATAGTAAGGGATTAAAATGTACTTACTTTTCGGTTTTAGCACTTAGCCAAATTTACAATTTTACCGTTAATTTTCTTTTCGTTTAACCGTCAAATTGAAAATTTGGCGGACTTTGTTATTGTGTGTCAAATTTGGGTTTGGCACTTAACCCTTATTATTTTTATACGTTGTTAGCTACCGTTTTTAGACTCGAAACGTTCTAATCCTTTTTTTATTATTTCACTAAAATTTATACTTTGTGAATCAGGTAAACCTATTCCTTCAAGAATGAATTTAGCTATTTGAAAATACGCGCTATCTTCCGAAAGATTAGCTGAATAAGCATTTCCGCTTTTGAAATCAGGAATTTCTATTTCACTTTTCGGCGACAAAGGAATATTATATAGTTTCAACTTTTCTAAATAATCTTCGTTATCGAAAAACACAAACTTTCTCCAACAGTCTGTAATTTTAGCTCTAAAACCAATTTTTGATTCAAAATCAAATTGATTGTCACTTAATACAGCTTTATATTTAGAAACAATAATTAGTATTGTCAAAATCAACTCCATTCCATCAATAAATTTAATGTGATTAACAAAGTCAGTTTCTCTTCTTCTGGTTATTGGAGGTAAGTCTTTATTTGGTGGAGGCATAGGCATTCCAAATCCACCATAACTAGTTTGTTCTACTGTTTCATTTGGACTGTATTTGTCTAAGAGGTAATTTATAGTATTAGAATTTTTATAACGCTCAGGAATGTTTCTTGAATCAAACTCATACAATGGTATTAAAAATTTAAGATTTCCATTTTCAAACAGTTCTACAGTAGTTGATTTATAAATTAGATTATTTTCTTTTAAAGGTCTTATAATTAAAGAACCTTCTGAACTATAGATACTATTAAAACCAAGATTTAATGGAATTACACTGTCTGCATTATCAATATTTAGATTAATATCTACATTTTGATAAAACCTAGTCGCAACATTTTTAAAGAAATCTGAGGAGTAGAATTTTTTAAATGTAAAATTATCAAATGGTGTTGGAAATAGATATAATTCTAAATATGTTTGATTCCAATCAGATTGCCCTTTTGTTTCTGGGAGATTGAAGTTAGAAAACCTTTCAATTGCTTCGTAATAGTCATTGGTTTTTTCATTTAATTTTTCAATGATGTACCTATCTTTAATTGGCTTACTTTCATTATTCTCTCTTTGGTAGATAACTCCTTGGCTTGTAATATATGGAGGAGTTGGACTTTCATCTACTTTTATTACTAGTATTATATTACCGTTTTCTAAATCTATTTTTTTAAAATGATAATATGGTTTTGGACTTATATTGGCATTAATTATCTGTGAAATCTGGTCTTCAAAATTTCTGTGTTCTGATATGTCAAAACCATTTAAAGATGTAGGTTTATTTTTATCATCACTATCAATCCCCCAAAATACCCAGCCACCTTTTGTATTTGCAAAAGATGATATTGATTTTGCAATTTTTATATTATCAAGTTTTTTTGATTTTAATTTGGGAACATCTCTTTTATATTCAATATACCATCCTTCACCTATCTCATTTTCTAAAAGGCTTTTTAAGTCTTCAATATTTAGTTCTGAAATATCCTTTTTATCAAATGGGTTGTAATTCATAGGCTTGTTTTCAAATGGTAGCTAACGGTAAATATAACAAACGTTGTTGTCCCAAAGGGCAACTATGTTTTGTTATATAGTGTTAGCACCTTTTATTTATCGTTAATATTTACAAATTTATCAACTGCAATTCCTTCCCCAAAATTTTCAAAACTCCCAATTAGAGGAAGCTCATTAAATAACTTCGAAATCTTATTGGCATTTTCAGGGTGAATTACCTTATAGTCTTTTTCGTCAACAAAAAACTGACCAAGTTTAGAAACTAATTCAGAGTATTTTATCAGTCCATCTTCCTTTTTAGTCCTGAATAATTTTTTGATTTTTTTCTGAACCAGAATATAATCTACTTTCGGTAAAGTATATGGAATGTGCTCTGGCCAAACGGCTAATGTATTAACAATATTACTATCTTTCTTTTTGACGTAATAAATACCAGGTACAAAGTAACTGTCTCCAAGTGAATTCTGTAATGAGTTTCTATTTTTACTGAATTCCCAAGAATAATTTGATTTATTTAGTTCAAGGTAACTCAATCCCCATTCTTCAAAATTAGATTTAGCAAATTTTAAATTGGATTCTCCCCATTCTTTTTCAAGCATCCCTTTTTCATATTTTTTTGGCTCAGCATCGCCTTGAGGGTTTAATATGTATAGGTTTAACTCTTTTACTAAATTGTCAACTAAGGGAAAACACTCTTTTCCAAAAAACTGAGGTCTTATAAAATTGATATTGAATGCAAATTTCGTGTCTTCAAAACCGTTGAAGTGTTCTTCCTCGACATCTTCGTCTTCCTCATCCAATTCGTAATATTCGAAAGTGCAATATGCACCTGTTTCTTTATTTTGATAAAACCATTGAGTTCCACTTTCATTTATCACATTAGGTAATCGGTTTAAATATCCTTCAATATCAGACTTTGAAATAGAATCAGTTGTTTTTTTATAAAAATTTAAGTCGTAACTCATATTTTTTCTCTAATTGGTGCTAACGGTTAATATATGTGTCGTAGCAGAGCAAATGTTACCCAATTTTTCGATTTTTCTGCGCATTGGTTGCTAACTTTTACTTTCTGCAAGCATTGCGCCTTACCAAAAATACAACAACCATTCGATTGATCACCTAGTTGCTATGAGCACATATATATTGTTGTAGCTAGTTATATCTTTACCCGTTTTATTTGATCTTCTTGTTGTATTTCTATGTTATCCATTCCATTTTGGTCTAGATTGTTGAAAATTGAAAAGAAGTTTTTTTCATCCGATTCATTCTCCTTTTCAAATACGAATTCAATTCCAGTAAGCATATTACCAGTTTCATGTCTTTTTCCACTTTCTACCAACTCACTAACAAAGTTGTACTCCAAAATATTTATTCCGATTATCGGCTTATTAAGGTTTTTAGTCAATTCGGATTTGCCGTTTTCTTTCCAGATTAAAGGCATTTCACTTCCCATTCCATACCAGTCCAACTTATCGGTCAATTCAAAAGAATTTATTGTCAAGCTAAACTCATCCAATTGATGAGCGGTAAATTCAAATCTTTTTCCGTCAATTTGGAGAACAACTGGTCCGTCCGTTAACCATTCATTTTCTTTTGTATTCCACATTATCCAAAATCGTTCAATTCTTTTTCCAATAAGTTGAGATAGAGTTTTGTTAAATTCATTATTAAAACTTTCCGCAGTAATGTGAAATTTTGGTTCGTATTTTGGAATTCCTAGCATTTATTTCTGATTAGCTACAACGGACTTGTGTATGAAACGTAGCGTGTAAAAAGACACTAACTTTTCGGATTAACACAGAGCCGAATTTTTATATTTTGTTTTTAACTTTTTCTCTATTTAAAAGCCAAATTAAAAATTTGGCGGACTTTCTAAATATACACCAACCTTTCGGTTTAGTACTTATTAGCTATGTTTTATACACCGTGTTAGGTGCAGTATTTTATTCTACCAAAATTTCCAAAACGGTTTTTTATTCCCTTTTTTCACTTCAGGTTTTTCAATCGTATTATACTTTTCCATTATCTCAAAAACTCGATTATAGTTGTAATCAACATTGTCAACTGCTTTTTTCCAGTTAATATTTAAAATCTTAATTCTAGTTTCCAATGAACCATTCCAATTGACATTAAATCCGTTCTTTTTTAGAATTTCGACTATTTTTTCAGCGACTTCTTTTGCGAGTTCATCTTCACGATTATAACTGTCAAATCCGATATATAGCATTTTTTCATCTCCAATAGCTCTTTCTAAATCTTGAGTATGATAGAAACAATATCCTTTTGCCGTTATTCCGATTGTCTTTAATTCGTCTATAATTTCAGAACAATCACTTTCGCCATCTTGCCTTGTATATCCAGCTCTGTGAAGTGATACAATTTTTTCTTTATTCAATTCGTCAAATGATTTTACTAACTTCTCGAAATCAGTTGGTTTTTCCCAATTAAGACTTTCAGCTTGGTGTTTTTTTAACCTTATTTCAATTTCGTTTTTCAGCCAATTTTCATCGAAGTCATCTTCATCATAAAACATTTCACTTATACTTTCAAGTAAATCGTCTCCATTCTCAAATCCAAAAAGAATATCTTTTTCGAGTTGTTCAATTGCTTCGTCTTTGATTTCTTGAGTCATATTTTATTAGCAGTTTATCGGTTCCGTGATATTGCACCTAACGTTTAATATATGTGTCGTAGCAGAGCAAAATGTTACCCTATTTTCGACTTTTCTTGCGCATTGGTTGCTAATTTTCACTTTTTGCAAGCATTGCGCCTTACCAAATATACAAGAACCTTTCGATTCATCACTTGGCTGCTATGATCACATATATGGTGTTGTGTGTAGTTTATTTTTTATCAATAATAATTTCTTCAACTTCTTCAATTTCGTATCGATCAAAATCTCTTTCGTCCCAATACTTATTTTTTTCAAACAATTCAGCAACGCGAATTACTTTTGGTGTTTTACTATAATCTCTAATAACAAAATCAAAATAGAAAAAACAATGACAAGAAGTCATTGGGTAATCTCCACTATCAGAATGAGGCCTGTCCAGCTCAACAATCAGAGTGTCATTTTGTTCAGTAATGTTTTTTAAGTAACCATTTTTCCAAGAACAGTTTACTATATAACCTAGCGTAATATTTAAACCGTCATTTTTATTTTTACTTGTCCGAACACCAATTAAGTCAATTCCACAGTCTGTTTTGCATTCAGAAACTTGGAATTTCTCAATTCTTTGATTTAATGCTAATTTTTCTTGTTTGGGACATCCAAATATTGAACATATAAATAATATTATAAATAGTTTTTTCATTCAAATATTCGTCATTTAAGCAAATTACACACAACGTTAAATATATGGCGCGTTTTAATGCGCTATATACATTGTTACCACATGTTTTTTATTTCAGTTTCTTTTAATTTCTTTTTCGTTCGAGTAATTCCAATTGTTTCATTGACTTTTGCTTTAAAGCCGTCAAGATTATTTAAATCAAATTTAAGTTGTTCTACTTTTTCTTTAAGTTCTTTCTGCCAATTGTATTCAAAATCGTTTTTTAATATCTCATTAAAATACTCGTCTGATTTTTTCGGTTCGTTGTTCAGTCCGCAGATAATTGCTCGATGATAATTTCCCCAAAGACTATCGCTTGAGAAATCGTGATTTATAATTGTTTTTTCAGATGTTATTAAATCCGATAATTTTTCTCGCAGTTCTAATGTTCTTTTCAAAGCTAATTCCACAAGAGAGTTCATTTCAGATTCAAATTGTTCCTCATTCGCAAAGTCAACGAATTCAGATTCCCTATTACCAATATCAAATGAGAAATATTCTTTTTCATACCAATGGAAATTCACACCAACATTTAAGCAAGTTCCTTGTCTATCTTTAAAAGGCTGAAATTCGATTATTGTTGTAAACCAATATTGGTCGTCAAGCCAAGTTCGAGACTGTCCTTTTCGCACAATTCCGTGTTCTTTTAAAACTTTCCGAGCAACCTTATTTATTATTTTACTGTGAATTGGTGTTGGCATTTCTCAAATGTTTGGTAACGTTTCTTGTATGTTGCGTTTGCATCCCGCAGGGTGCATATGCAATATGCAAATTGTTGTAGGTAGTTTATTTACAATGATTATTTAATAATTCCATTCCTCTTTTTTGCCCTAGTTGAGATAATGAAATCCAATCTTTACATGCCAATTCAGTTTTTCCCATTTCATAATAAACTGCAGCTCTATTGTATAATGCATCTATGTTTTTCGAATCTAATTCATAACTTTTTGAAAAACAAAATATTGAATTTTCGTATTCTTTGTTTTGGAATGCTTTAATAGCTTTCGCAAAGTATTCACCTGCTTTTTGATTTGTTTTTAAATCACCTCCGTGGACAGTGTCGAGATAATAAAAGGATGTTGTAAAAAATTTCATTGATATCCCCCATACAGTTTTAGTCTTTTTATCCTTTAAAACAAAAGGTAATGTTATGGTTTCAATTCCATCGAACCTTTCCAAATTCCACAATTTATAAGACTTTCCTATTATCTTTCTAACTCTTTTTATTTTTGAAGAATCAATTGTGTTAGAATATGTAATTTTTGTTTGCACCTTTTTATTAACTAAGTCTATTATAACTTTACCTTTTAGTTTAAAATTACTGTGTTTTTTCTTAAACGCTTTGTTCAGTTCAAGCATCAAACTTGACTTTAAAACTGGGGTATAAAATTCATTAGCAATTTGTTTTTTAATGCCTCCTTTTTGCTTTTTAATTTCATTAAATATCTTTTGCTCTCTAATGAAGTATAACCTCTTCAACTTATCATCTTCCATTCCGTTTATCCTTTCACTGAGGATTAGGGTATCGTTTTTTATTCTATCTATTGTGTATCCTGAGGTTGAAGATGTTTTAATGAAATCTTTTTTTATTGAAAATGGAAAGCAAGATTCATTCACTCGATGTGTTGGATTTCCGTTAGTACACATTCGATAATTTGTAAATCGATAGTTAACATATGAAGAGTCGGTCAAAAAACGATCAATTAATTTACTTCCATCTTTCATTTCAATTTTAAATTTAATCCAATCACCATTTAATTTGGAAATATAATTTTCTTGACAATATGATTTGATTGAAAAGAGTAGAAATATTAATAGTGTTTTTTTTATCATTTTTTTAATTACCTACAACGTTAAATATAACAAACGTTGCTGACCTAAAGGGCAGCTATGTTTTGTTATATCGTGTTGTGTACAGTTTTTCTTTTTATTATTTCGAATATTCCCAACATCAAAATTGCAATTATTACTCCTTGTAGAAGCAACATTCCAATTCCGAATGCAAAGGGATTTATAAATTCCGTATTTCCGTTATCGGTTGTTAAATAATCTCGATGATAACTGGTTACGATTATTACAAAACGCTCAAAATAAACTCCAATTTTCATGCAAAATGCGACTAACAGAACGTACCAAAATTTTGCAGCTAATTTTTTATTAATCAGCGTAAATGGTAAAATCAAAGCTGATAAAAACATAATCCAATATGTAATTGCGTAAGGTCCAACTGCACGATTGACAAATGCGGATTCCTCAGGATTAAGTATAATTCCAATTAAAGTTATTATCCAAGTAATAAATGAATAGACAATAATTACCCAACGTACTAAATTCAGTGCTTTTTTGATTTCAAATCGGTTTTTAAAGAAAACTTTGACTAGAAACAAAGTCAGAATTATTGGAATAAGGCATTGAATCAGATTTACATCTACTATTTTTATGATTCGATCGTATAATTCCATTTTCTGATTTTAGTATCTTCTTTCCTCTGTTATAACAGGGTTGTCGTTTTTGTCAGCGTGTATTTCTCCTGCATAAACTTCTCCACAGTTTAATTGTTCTTTAATTTTATAAGCTATTTCTGACTCGTCTAATTCCGTCCCATTATTCGATTCAACTTCTATCATAATAGGTTTGTCATATTCTCCTTTTTTCCAATCGTGAGGTCGACTAATATTTAGGTAGAGATTTGATTTTCGGTCACTTGATTCAATCCATTCCCAAACATTTTCATAATCTCTGTATAAATTGTCAACTTCAAAAATCTTTTCAAAGTCAGATTGCAAATCAGTTAACTCTTTTTTTATATAAATCCAAAATTTCATTTTCTTAAATTGTACACAACGTTTTATGTATGGTGCGTTTGCATCCCGTAGGGTGCATATGCAATATACATGTTGTTATATGCTTTATTTTCTTTTTTCTCTTAACATTCTGAATTTTTCAAGTCTTGGGTCGGTAAGTTTATATTTTTCCGAGAGTTCGATTGGGATTTGTTTGTAATGGTCTTCTGGCATTCTTCTTTTATCTAAGTCAACAATTCCAATTTTTGAAGACTCAATTCTCCTTCGATACTTTTCAATTAAACTTTCCTGAGTTTGGTCTATTATTAGTCTGCTGTGTGTTGAATAATTAGGAGTTCTATTACAAAGTTCTAAGATGTCTAGTTGCTTAAATTTCAATTCTTCATTTGCAAAAACGTGGAGTTCGGCAAGGTTTTTCATTAGGTTTAAGTCAAAATCAATTTCTTTCAGATTGTTATATGACAAATTTAGCTTCGTTAACTCCACAAGAGAATTCAATTCCGCTGGTAGAATTTTCAATGCGTTATCGAACAGGGAAAGTATTTTCAATTTTGTCAACTTGCCAATGGTTTTAGAAACCTTCTTAATTTCATTAAATCCAAGCTCTAAATATTCAAGTTTAGTTAATCGACTTAAATCGAAATCAAGGTTTTGTATTTGGTTGTTGAAAAAGTTTAAATGTGTTAGTTTTTCCAAATCCCCTACCTCTTTAGGTAAATTTACAATGCTGTTACCATGACCAAATAAGTGTTCAAGATTTAACAAATCACCTATTGATTCAGGTAATTCGGTCAAGTCATTCTTAGAAATGTGTAAACGTTTTAAGTTTCTGCAACTACCAATATTATTTGGTAGGAATTTCAAATTGTTCTTGTCAATGTTTAGTATTTCAAGATTTTCAAGTTCAAAAATCTCGGTTGGCAGCTCTTTGATATTGTTCCCGTCCAAATAAAGAACTTTGAGTTTTTTAAGTCTTGAAATTTCACTTGGAATACTCTGTATGTTATTATCTCTCAAATTGAGATTTGTCAAATGTTCCAACTCAAAAACTTCACTCGGTATATTGGTTAAATCTTCCTTTGTTAGACTTAGTAAAGCCGATTTTTCAGAATTCGCCCGTTCTATTTTAGAAATTATCTGGTTCATTTGCTCTTATTGCATATAACAACAGAATATAGGACATATGTCCTATATATTCTATATATTATATCCCCACTTTGGGGATATTTATGTTTTTTGATTTATAATCTACAAAAATAAAGCCTTTATTCCCTGTTTTGGTACTATCGCTATAAAATGTGATGAAATCAATTGTTTTTGTGACGGTTTTGTAGGATATATTTTTACTCATCTAATGGATTTTTGATGGCTTTAAATTTGTTTATAGCTACTTGAGTATAAATTTCTGTAGTTCTTGTGCTACTATGTCCTAATAAAGTTTGGATATATCTTAGATCGGTTCCACTTTCTAATAGATGGGTGGCAAACGAATGTCTGAGGATATGTGGGGTGACCTTTCTTTTGATAGATGCTTTTGTTGCTGCTCTGACTACAATGGCCCCTACACTTTTTCCTGAATATTTCATCCCATTTGGGGATTCAAATAAGTAGGCTTTGGGTTTCCATTGTCTATAATAGATTCTTAAATCTTTTACTACCTTTTCTGATAGTAAGGAATATCGATCTTTATTGTTTTTTGCATTCCTAATGTGAACCAGCATTCGTTTGCTATCTATATCAGTTAGTTTTAGATCTAATAATTCGCTTCTGCGTAATCCAGAAGAATATAATAGACTTACTATGCAACGATGTTTTATGTTATTGGTATTGGCAATTATAGAACGTATTTCTTCTTTTGATAACACTTGTGGGAGTTTCTGCTCTTTTCTGGGCCTTTCGATACTATAAAACCGATTCGGCATTCCCATGACCACCTCATAATAGAACTTAATACTATTAATGGCCTGGTTGATATAACTATTAGATTTGTTTTGCCTGATAAGGTGTTGCAAATACCCTCTTATTTCTTGTTCAGATAGTGTGATAATATCTTTATCGGGATAATGGTTAATAAACTTTTCGAATTGTGAAATATAGGTTTTACAGGTATTTAAAGCATATCGCTTTAGTTCTAATTTCACTAGATATGTTTCAGGAACATACCTGTAAGAAGTTGTTTTGCTACGGTTACGGTACCAGTTAATATCTACAGGTTCATTATCACGTATTACCTTTTCTTTAAAAAAAGAATTTCCATTTACCCAGGCTATCCCTCTAAACTTATTGAAAACAATATCGAGATTTTCTTTAGTATTTATAATATACACCATTGAAAACGCTGCGCTCCACTTAGGGTTTGGAAGTTCTTTTATTAATGCTTGTATCACCTTATCTGGATGAAATTGTAACCCGATCATTTTTTGTTTATCAATCAACAAATGTTTGAGGGTGATATGTTTATTGAGTTTCATCATACAAAGATGTGGTATTTATAAACTATAGTAGTATTTTAGTCGAATACTATTCGAATAGAGTTCGATTAACATTCAGTTAAACAAAAAATAATGAACACTTGTCTGTATTGCAAAGCAAAAATTACTGGAAGATCCGATAAGAAATACTGCTCTATCCATTGTAAATCTGCTCATCAATATCAAAAGCGCAAATCAGAAGAAGCATTATATTATGCTATTGATAAAAAATTGAAGACCAATCGAAAACTTTTAAAAGCCTATAACAAATCTGGTATGTCTACTATACGCAAAGAAAAACTGATTTCTGAAGGGTTTGATCCTAATTATTTTACGCATTACTGGAAAAACAAAAAAGGACAGGTCTATTTGTTTTGTTATGAGTATGGATTTCTGGATTTAAAAGAAAACCAAAAAGAAAAGTACCTTTTGGTGATCTGGCAGGATTATATGAACAGTTAGACTCTTTGATTTTAAAATACCTCCCAATGATTTGGCAACAACTCATATTATCGATTTGCTTTATACTCCTATATATTCTTTAATACCTGTTTAATTTTAAAATATTAATGTGAATAGATAGATAAGAATTTTTCATCAGTTTGAGTTTCTAATCTCTTATTTGGTGTATCGAAAACAAGAAAATTTATAGGCAAAAAGTACTTCTCGATACTAAATTCTTACAGAATTTCACTTGATGTGAAAAGAGGTTTTACATACTACCCCATATTGATACTACCTATGTTCAGATAATTATTTTACCTGTATTTATCATGTAACCCTATACCATCGAGTATCATTGGGCTTATTTTTTCTAATCTTGTTATACGGGTAGCTTCTCGTTTTGCTGTAGCTATATATTCTGAATATTCTCTTTGTTTAAAAGGAGTGAGTTGCTCAAAAGATCTTTTTAAATTATCATTAGCGTCGAGTGCCATTAATAATTCAGAAGGAATTTCAATTGTTTTTGATCTTTCTGGTTTGATTTCTTTGCCTTCTTTTTGGTTTTGGATAGCTTCCTTTACATAGTGAAGCACCAAATCTTTATCAATATCTTCTACGGCATTAAATCTCCATTGTCGTAAGCCTTTGGTTTTTCCTTCTTGAGCATTTAACAACTTCTTTGCCTTATCTTCTAAAAATACACCTTGATAAAACCAAATTCCTACATAGGATTTAAATGCTCCTATTCCTATCACATTTTTATCATTAACTGTATAAACCGGTACTCCCCATTTTATAGTTTCTTTCATTTCGGTAGTGAGTAGTATTGACCTTAAGATTTCCAGAGCTTCTTTCCACTCCTTATTCTTTGAAATAAATTCTTCGACTGATGTATTTTTTTGCATAGCTCGAGATATTAAATTTATACGTTTCAGAACACTACCAAATCATAGATATAACCCGTTGTGCATTTAGGAAGATTATTACAAAAAAGCGTCAATCCTAGTGTTTTGTCGTAATGAAATGGAGACAAAATGTATCGAAGGGCTCCTTCTCCAGCCTGTACTGAGCTATGTCGAAGTATCGAATCATTCGAATTGACAGATTATAGTTAAAAAAATATCTAAATGCACAACAAGTAGATATAGTATCCTTTTTCTTATACTCTTTCCAGTGTAAGATATGGTTTCTCTGGTAATACAATTTCGATTTCCTCACCAACAGATAGTTCTCCGCCCTCTACCACTACTCCCATAACACCTGCTTTTCTTATCAAATTTCCGTTTTCATCATAGTCTAAAACAGCTTTCATTAATCCCTCTTTTATCGAATTTAATTGATTACAGGGATTTCTTAACCCCGTTATTTTAATTTTTACTTTTTGACCAAGTTTCAAAATAGTATTCCTTGGAAGACTTAACAAATCTATCCCAACAGTAGTAATATTCTCTCCCATTTCTCCATTCTTAATATAAAATCCTTTCTCCTTTAATTCTTCAAACAATTCTGAATGAATTAAATGCACTTGCCTTAAATTGGGTTGAGTTGGGTCTTTTACTACTCTGGATCTATGTTTTACTGTTTTTCCCATATGGGCATCTCCTTTAACGCCCAATCCCTTGATAAGCGTTATATACTCGCAACTAAATTTAGTAAAAGTGTGAGATTGGCTCTTGCTTACACTTATTATTTTTGGCTTCTTCATTTAGTATATAATACACCAATATTCTTATTTTCTTTTCAACGTAGAAAAAGCTAAAACATCTTCTCCATCTATAATATAATAGCTAAAACTAATATGATTTTCATCCACTTTGGTTATAATTACCGTTCCTTCTTTTATACAGTTATTGGTGTTCTCTAAAATTAATTCATTAAAAATAGCGCGATCATCAGAATATTCGACCAATTCCCATCGGCCAGAACACTCTAAACTCGGGTATCGTATATCGAATGATTGTTGGTAGATATCAATCTCTAAATTAATAGACCAGGTATTATTGTCCTCTAAATCCAACTGACACCCCACTCCTTCCCATTGGCCATTGAGCCATATGATATCATCAGTTTTACATCCTGCTAAAATTAAGGCAATAAAAAAGAACAGTACACTCTTTGATTTCATTCTATTTCATATTAAAATTCTAAATATTTTATCAAATCTAAAGAAATTTTAATCATGATTGCCACACCAAACATCTTTGTATCTATACCTCTTTTTTGATTATATAAACCTTATAGATTTTAAGGGCTATAAGTTCTATATTTTAGAGCATTTTACAAAGAAATATTTATGTTTTTGGCTTCTTTAGAATCCCATTCAAAGCTTATTTTCAGCTTTTTACCTTCTTCATCCCAATCAAACGAAGGAGAGACACCACTTATTGTTACAGATTTTGGAGAAGCCTTAATATTATGAATTATCAACGTAATTTTTCTATCGTTAAACGCATATTTAGTTCCTTTTTCTACTGTTAGTGCTATTGATAGTTCTTTATCGCTTAGTGCACTATTAAATTTTAATATTTCGTATTTTCCTTTTTCAAAAGCATTTGGTGTTTTACCATCATCATCATATACCTTACCAGAACTATTTTTTATAGTATTATCATGATAGTAATGTAACATTATATCTTTGGTCGAATACATTTTGGTTGTTTGTACTGGCTGTACCATAGGAATAAATGCTCCTGCTTTTACAAATACAGGAATGTGATCTTCTACTATTTCAACCATTTTAAATGTTCCTCCTTCAAATTTCTGTCCCGTAAAGAAATCATACCAATTCGTTCCTTTTGGAAACGGAATATCCATAGATGCAATACCGGGTTGTATTACGGGAGATACGAGAAAATCATCACCCCACATGTAGGTAAAACTTATTTCGGATAATTCTGTATTATCTGTATTTTCAAAAAACAGAGGTCGCATTAAGGGTATACCAGTTTGATTATTATCAAAAGCAATGGTATAATTATAAGGTAATAGACTATATCTAAGTTCGATACTTTTCTTAGCTAAGGTTTTTGTTTTTGTATCGTGAAAAACGGGTTCTGGAGCAATATGCTCCTGGGCATGCGGCCTAAATATGGGTTGAAACACTCCATATTGTAACCAACGGGTATATAACTCGGGATCAAATGTCTCTCCACCAGCAAATCCTCCCAAATCAGAATGCATATATCCCAATCCCTGCATTCCCATTTGCAATGCTATTTCGGTTTGGGACTGCAATCCTCCCCAACTTCTGCTTACATCACCAGACCATGGGATCATTCCAAATCGTTGCGACCCAGAATATCCTGCTCGCATCAATATAAATGGACGTTGCTCTGGGAAGTCTTTTTGATACCCTTCCTGTACCAATCGTGCCCAATCATGACCATAAATATTATGAACCTCATCTGCACTTCCTGTAGTATGTTGCAAATCAGACGGGTGTACTTCGGGTTCGCCCAAATCACCCCACCAACCTGCTACTCCATACTCCCGGGTATATTTGGCATAAATATCCCAAAACCATTCTTTTCCTTTTGGGTTATAAATATCGATAATTCCGGTATTTCCAAAATAAAAATCGTACTTAAATGGATTTCCTTGCGTATCTTTTCCCAGGACTTCTCTCTTCACAGCTTCTTCCCACTTTTTTGAAGTCGTTAGTACAAAAGGTTCTGTAATCAATACTGTTTTGATTCCCTGATCTTTAAAATCATTGATCATCTGTTTTGGATTTGGAAATGAGTCTTTCAAAAACTCAAAGTTTCCCATATGTCCTTTGATCTCTTTTCCAAACCAATAAATATCCAGAATTACTGCATCTAATGGGATACTATCTGCTTTAAACCGGGCTATAGTTTCTTTGGTTTCTTTTTCAGAATGATACCCGAAACGGCTGGCAAAATTTCCAAACGCCCAACGCGGAGGTAATGGTTGTTTTCCTGTGAGGTTGGTATATTGATCTACCAGGTCTTTCCAATCATCTCCCGCAACCACCTGATATGTTTTTCTTCCACTAATCGTTTCATATTGCAATGTATTATCTTTTTTACTATCAATATCCAAAAATCCAATCGGAGCATTATCAAAATGAATGGCATATAGCTTGGAAGAAAGCACCAAGGGCATTGTAAAATTCATTAATTCAGAATAATTTTCATATCCATAATGCGCTCTGTTGTATAGTTGAAGCTTTTTACCTCTGCGATTCATCCCAACTACCCGGGAACCAGCCCCGTAAATCACTTCATTTTTATCCAGATTAAAATCTAAAATTTCTGTAGAGTCTGTCTTTATATATCCCTTCTTTTCAGAAATCAACTTTTTTCCTTTATAAGTATATGAAATATGAAAAGGCTCTTTGGTAATATGTACATCAATACCACTTGTATTGATAATCAACACATTATAATCGTCCTGTATCTGTACTTTTGTAGTAATAGGGTCTAAGATTACGGCATGAGACTGAGAATTAAATGTCTCTCCTGTTGGTATAAATGAGGTTTCTATAATTTTATCAGAATAGGGTTTAATTATATATTTTCCGTTATCCTTAAAAACCTCGATATGGGTATCTTTATTTTTGAAGCCTTGATATGGTCCTTCATATTTCTTTTTACAAGAAATTGTCGTGAGTATAAGGGTAACAAATACTAGAAAAAAGGTAAACTTAGAATTCATATTCAATATGTATTTTCATCAATAGATAGTACTCAAATATAACGGAATCCCCATAGAATAAAGGTATAACAGCACCTACATCAGAAGAATTATTGATTTTTTAGTAAAACTCGATTTACGCAATAAGAATCACAAAAAATCACTACAACGTTTTCGTAAAAGTTTCTGGTGCAAACCAGACGTCTAAATGAGTTCATCATAAAGTGCTTCATATGGGGTAACAAAACTTTGTTGAAGCTGATATAGAAGTAGAAATGCAAAAAGGAGGAACCGAAAATCCTAAAAAAAGAGTAGGAAAATCAAATACTCATTATTATGAAAATTAAAACCTGTAAAAATGTAAATTACTCAATTCTAATCTTGTTTATTGGAGCGTTCCTTTTCTCATCCTGTGAGAAAGAAGAAGTTGTATCTTCAGAAAAAGAAAATACAATCCTTAAAAATTCAGATAGCAAAAATCTGAAGCGAGAAACTATCGGAGTTTCTACCTGTGAATCTTATGACAGATCATCTTGTAGTGATGACCTGGTTTTGGATGTAGACGAATGTAATTTTATTTCGGGATCCGGAAGAGATATGCCCCATCAATATATCATTGATGATCTATTAAATAATTGTCGTACCGAAGAACTTCCATCTAATTGTACCTGGTGGAGAGGAAATATAACACAAACCCGTATCATAAAATTGTATTTAAACAATTGTTGTTATTCTGCAGATGTTTTTAATAGCAGATTAGACGGTTGGATGGATTTGGCTATTGCCAACAAACCAAATTCTTCATATCTGGTCACTAATTATGAGCGATTACCCGGTGGGATTATGCATAATTCACCTTTTGGTCCGTACGAAATTAGAATTAGAGTTACATATCGTAAGAAAATATGTAGTTTGACTGGGCTACCAGATGGTATTAGACAATAAGTATCAATATATAGAACAGGCCATTTACTAGCATAGGTGGCCTTGTTTACTTCTATAAAGCTCTTAACTTATTAATAGAACTAACGTGTTTAATACAGTAAATTTTATAGATAAAGGGTACATAAAATTAACAATAGATATAATCATTTATTTAAGAATCATAAACAATCAGGTAATATACATGGTGTAATTTTAGGGTGTCATTAACCAAGCTAATCTTAAATGTACAATACACTATGAAACGTCATTACCAAATCATTTCTAAAATGAAACATAATATACTTTTAGGTATATTATGTATGGGACTATTTACATTACAAGCCCAAAAATTGACTTCAAAAGATGAATCTTTAGAGACATCTAAATTCGATCTTCCTATCGATAACCATTTTAATAGAAAAACATACCTAAAAGGAACTGGTAAGTCCTTCATTAACTTTGGAGATATTTTAGTATCCAGAGCAGTTTTACCAGCTGCTAGTTTCTCCAATGGGCCCACCTCAGGACAGTACATCAACCAGGGATTAATCAATCAACAGCCAGTTCCTTTTTATAATAAACAGCCTATACAAGGGTTTTCTGCAATTTTAAATAATTACGATAGAACGTTCACCGTATTATCTGATAATGGTTTTGGAAGTATCGAAAACTCATCAGATTATAACCTTCGCCTTTATAGGATTAGACCAAATTTTAAGAGTATTATTGGTTGGGGGAATGGATTTATCGATATACTAAGTTATATCGAATTGCGAGATCCTAATGGTTTGATTCCTTTTGCCATTACAAATCATTTTAGTGATTCGAGAGTTCTTACCGGAGCAGATTTTGATATAGAATCCATACAAAGAACTTCTAATGGGGAGTATTGGATTGGTGATGAATTTGGACCTTTTCTATTACATTTTGATAAAAATGGTGTTTTATTAGACCCTCCAATCTCATTACCAGATTTTGATACTCCAGGAAAAGAACTTCGTGCACCGCAAAATCCATATAGTGAAGAATATAGTGCCCTGCGGATAATGAACGCTATGCGATCACATGCAAAGGCGTATGGAAGCAAACCTCCTGTAATGTCTCCATGGTATGTAATGCTTGATGATCAAAACACCAATACAGTGGTAGGAAGCAGAAAAAGCCCTCCTTCTACTCTTTCCAGTGCATCGAGCGAATTATTTAATGTCTCTTCTTTAAATCGTGCAGGTCATCAAGTCGTTGTATATACAGTAAATGATCTAGAGAACATCAACCAACTTTTGGATCTTGGTGTACAGGGAATCATTTCTGATCGCCCTGATGTATTATTAGAAGCTCTTCAAAACTTTGATAACAATAAAGATGGTCAACCCGATTTTATGACTTCTGAAGGATTGATTGATATCAATTTATTCGATGCGCAAGGTCATAGAGGTGCACGAAACTTACGTCCAGAGAATACATTACCTGCTATAGAAGCTGCATTAGATTTCCTGATGCCAACCATAGAAACTGATTGCGGTATTACTCTCGATGGTATTCCTGTGTTAGATCATGATCCTCATATCGAAGCTGCAAAAACACGTAAAGCAGATGGTACTCCTTATGATTATAAAGATGAAGTTCTTGTTAAAGACCTTTCTTTAGATCAAATTCAAAATACGTTTATTGCCGATAAAATCTTAGAAGGAAGGCCTTTTCAAACCAATGATTTGTCTTTATCACCTGTTGCTATAGCTTTTGCAAACCAGAACAAGTTTATCGATCCCTATATTATGCCTTCTTTACAGCAGGCATTCGATTTTGTAAAATTTTATGTTTCATATTACCAAAACGGACCTGGGGCTTCAGATCCCGAGGCAGTGAAACGTTGGAAGAATGCATCCAAGGTTCGTTTTAATATTGAAACCAAAATTAATCCAAGGACAGATGTCGATGATCGTGGAGATATCTTTGCTAACAGAACAGTAGATCCAAAAACTTTTACAACAGCAATAGCCAATGTAATTGTTGCAAATAATCTTACAGATCGGGCAGATATTCAAAGTTTTGATTTCAGAACACTTCTTATTGCTCATAAACAATATCCAGAGATAAGAACGGTATGTTTATTTGGTGATTTTCCCAAAGTTGGTAATGTGGGAGACGGAACTAATTTACAAGATCAAAATGGTCAAAATACACCATGGTTAGCAGGGCTATATTGGCCCTATAGAAATACAAAATTAGACACTCCTTTTCGAGTAAAAAGTAGTGGAGGTTTTGAAGGGATGGCACTAAGTACTAATAAAAAGACGCTATTACCTTTATTAGAAAAACCCCTTGAAGGCTCTGAAAACAATAATTTGTTGATTCACGAATTTGATTTAGAAAGTAAATCATATACAGGTAAGAAATTCGAATATCCTCTTGATAAAAAAGCCCGTGCCATAGGTGATTTTATTATGTTTAGCTCAAAAAGAGGATTAATCATAGAACGAGATAATTCTCAGGGAGATATACATGGTTATAAGGCAATTTATGAGGTTGAATTAGATAAAAACGAAACCTTGATAGAAAAACGACTAAATGTTGATCTTCTTAAAATCAATGATATTCGTAGAATATCTGAGCCGGGATTAGAAGGCGATATAGGAATAGGAAAAGATTTTGCATTTCCATTTGTAACCATAGAAAGTGTAGTTGTATTTAATCCTTTTTTAATCGGGGTCCTCAATGATAACAACTACCCTTTTAGTGTAGGTCGCCATATAGGCATGGGACTCCCCGATGATAACGAGTTTATCCTTTTATGGTTAGATCAACCATTAGGAAAACAATGGGATGAGATAAAACCCGACAAAAAAAATATAGCTGCCAATACCATAAAAGTATATCCAAATACATTTAGAAACGAGGTTACTTTTTTTAATACGCTAAAAAAAGAAAATACCGTATCTATTGATATTTATGATGTACATGGTAACCTTGTTAGAAAACTAGTCGATCAACAACAAAATGAAGAAGGCTTTACATATATCTGGAATGGTACATCAAAAAATGGGTATGAGGTTTCTAAAGGAATCTATATTGCTGTAATCGAGGTTAATGGCGAGTTTATCAAAAAGAAACTCTTAAAAAAATAATATAACATAACTAACTTCATTTCACTCAATAAATCAACTAAACAGAAAAACCACCTGTACAGGTGGTTTTTTTATAGCATAATAGCCGTAGTGCATTCTCTTATCTACATAATGAACACCTTTAGATATCCAAATATTCGCAAAACATAGTAGCTAGAGTACTCTCTATTATCACTGAAAACCGGGTAGTATATGTGAAAACAATTATAAATATTTGCATTCTAATTGGAATACTATTTGGAATTCAAACCATACCCCTATTAAAAAAGTAAGCTCATGAAAAATGTAAAGGTATTTGCTACCATAATCTTAGCTGTTATTAGTATTGCATGTACTAGTGATGACGACACTCCTGTCATAGAAACTACTATTACTGTAAAAGATTTTGAAACTACCATAGACGAAAATCCAACCATCGGACAAGAATTAGGAACTATTGATGTAACTACCAACCAGGGTACGTTAATCTATTCTTTTAAAAGTGAAGAGCCTGCCAGTGCTTTTGCAATAGATTCAAAAACTGGAAAACTCACTGTAAAAGAGAACTTTCTGTTTGATTATGAAACCAGAGTAATACTTACAGCAATAGTGCTTATAAAAAATGGAGATCTAACTAAAGAAGCGAAGGTAACCATACATCTAAACGATATAGAGGATTCGAACATTACTATAAAAGATTTTGAAACTACTATAGACGAAAACCCAACCGCAGGACAAGAACTAGGAACTATTGAAGCCACAACAGATCAGGGAGAATTAACCTATAGTTTAAAAAACGAAACTCCTGAAGGTGCTTTTGAGATAGATACCAAAACAGGAAAATTTACTGTAAAAGATGCTACCCTGTTTGATTATGAAACCAGAACAACGCTCACTACAACAGTAGTGGTAAATAACAAAGAAATTGGTAAAGAAGCTAAGGTTATCATAAACCTAAATGATATAGAAGATGCTACTATTATCGTAAAAGATTTTCAAACTACTATAGACGAAAATCCAACTGCTGGACAAGAACTTGGTACAATCGAAGCTACAACAGATCAAGGAGAATTAACCTATAGTTTAAAAAATGAATCTCCTGAAGGTGCCTTTACCATAGATTCAAAAACAGGAAAACTTACTGTAAAAGATGCAACTTTATTTAATTATGAAACTAGAAAGACACTCACTGCAATTGCAGTAGTAAATAATAAAGAAGCTGTGATAACAGTAACGTTAAACAACGTTATAGAAAATGAAATTATTACATTTACAGATCCTAACTTTAAACAAGCATTACTAGAACATACTGACCCTGTAATAGATACTAATGGTAATGGAGAAATCTCTATAGAAGAAGCTCAAGTAGTTAAAAAAATAAATGTAAATCAGAAAAACATTTCAGATCTTTCTGAAATAAAACACTTTACCTCTCTAACTCGTTTAGAATGCTCACTTCTAAATCTTAGTAATGATAGATTTAGACACCTTAATGTAAGTAAAAATACTGCTCTAGAATATCTAAACTGTAGTGGTAATGTACTAACCTCCCTAGATTTAAGTAAAAACACTGCCTTGACTACTTTAATGTGTAGTAGTAATTCCCTAACAACATTGGATATAAGTAAAAACACCAACTTAACTACACTACAAGGTCATGTCAATAAATTTACTTCAATAAACTTAAAGAATGGAAACAATAATGCTTTAGGGCAAGTATTTTTACAAAACAATCCTTCTCTCACCTGTATTGAAGTAGATGATCCCAGTGCTTCATACCTAACGAATTGGCAAAAAGATGCAACTGCCAGTTATTCTAGTGATTGTACCCCATAAAAATGATAATCAAATAATTGAATACAACACCCTCTTACATTACCGTAATGAGGGTTTTTTCTGCTCAATAATTTCGGTAAAAACAAAGCTTTAACGGTTTATATGTAAAGTGAAAATTAAATATTTGGTTATCCATGCAACCCTTTGTTTTCTCAATTGTCTATGAAATACAAAATCATTAGAACTACAATTATTTTTAAAAAAATCAGTCAAATCAAAAGTTATAAACAAGTTCAATATGCATCGACATTTTAAATTTAGAAATCTAAAGAAAAGGACGCAGCAATTAATACTATGCTGCTTAACTATATTTTTTATAAGTACCAGCGCAGTAGCCCAAGACAACTACACAATAAGTGGTACGATTAAAGATAACAATAATGGGGAAACACTTTTTGGTGCTTCTGTTTTTTTGAAAGGCACTTCTATTGGTGTAATCACCAATGAGTATGGTTTTTATTCTATTACCGCCCCAAAAGGAAACTATACTCTTGTTGCCTCCTATGTAGGATATGCAGATATTAATAAAGAAGTAATCCTCGACAAAAATCAAAAAATAGATTTTGATATTATAGAATCTTCTACAGAATTAGATGAGGTAATTATTAAAAGTGAGGAAACAGAACGTGTAAGTCTTAGAAAGCCAGAAATGAGTGTCTCTAAGCTAAACATCAAAACTGTAAAACAAATGCCGGTAGTATTAGGAGAAGTAGATATCATAAAATCTATTCAAATGCTACCAGGAGTGACTAAAAATGGTGAAGGCTCTAGTGGGTTTCATGTAAGAGGTGGTGCAGCAGATCAAAATTTGGTCTTACTTGATGAAGCAATAATATACAATACTTCTCATTTATTAGGCTTCTTTTCTGTTTTCAATGCAGATGCTATTAAAGATATTAAGCTATACAAAGGTGGGATTCCTGCTCGTTTTGGTGGTAGAACTTCTTCTGTACTAGATGTTCGTCAAAAGGATGGAAATAATAAGAAGTTTAGCCTTACCGGAGGTATTGGTGTAATTTCTAGCCGACTAGCCGCCGAGGGTCCTCTATTTAGCGATAAAGGTTCTTTTTTGGTTGCAGGTAGAGGCTCTTATGTAAATCTTATATTAAAAGCGGCTGGTGAAAAAAACACAGCAGGTTTTTATGATCTAAATCTTAAAACTAATTATACGCTTAGCAAAAAGAATAAACTCTATCTCTCTGGGTATTTTGGTAGAGACACGTTCAAATTTGGTGAGAATTTTGGCGTAGGTTATGGAAACTTATCAGGGAATTTAAGATGGAATCATATTTTTAACGATAAATTATTCTCCAACGCATCCTTCATATATAGTAAATATGATTACGACATAGATATTACTATGGAAGAATTCGAGTGGATTTCGTCTATTAATAACTATAATCTAAAATATGATCTTAAATATTATGCCAGCAATAAGTTTAAATTAGATTTTGGAGTTAGCGGTATCTACTATGATTTTGATCCTGGACAAGTACAGCCCACATCAGCAAGTTCTGCAGTAAATCCTTTATCTCTGGATCGAAAAAAAGCTTTTGAAAGTGGTATATATGTAAATGCAGAACATAAACTTACTGATAAACTAACTGTACAATATGGTGTTAGATATAGTGCTTTTAGTCGATTAGGCGGACAGGCATTGAAAAATTATGCTAATGATCAACCGGTAGTATATAATAGTACATTAGGTTTTTATGAAAGAGGTATAGAAATTGGTGAAACCGATTATAAAAAAAGTGAAACGATTAAGAGCTATGGTAATTTCGAACCCAGAGCATCCCTGGCATATCAGCTAAATGATGTTTCCTCTATTAAAATGGGATATTCAAGAGCTGCGCAATATATTCATTTATTGTCCAATACTACCTCTGTAACACCATTAGATGTATGGACACCAAGTGGAAAATATATAAAACCACAATTATCAGATCAATATGCACTAGGGTATTTTAGAAACTTTAAAGATAAAATGTACTCCTTAGAAGTAGAAGCCTACTATAAAACCACTGATAATCGAATAGATTATATCGATGGATCTGATTTAATAGGAAACAATACTATTGAAACCGAAATATTAAATGGAGAATCCAGAGCATACGGATTAGAGTTTTTGGCACGTAAAAATGAAGGGAAATTAACAGGATGGATTTCTTATACGTTATCAAAAGCAGAACAAAGAAGTCTTGGTGGTAATGCAGGAGGGCCAGGTATCAATAATGGAGATTGGTATAACACTGCATATGACAGAACGCATGATTTTTCGGTAACGGGAGCCTATAAACTAAATGATAAGTGGAGTTTTGGAGCAAATCTGGTTTTTCAGACCGGAAGACCTGTAACGTATCCTAATGGTCAATATGAATATGAAGGATTGTCTGTAGCTAGTTATGCCGCTAGAAATTCTGATAGACTACCATCGTATCACAGGCTTGATATCTCTGCAACATACAGACCTAATAGAAAACCAAACAGGAGATGGAAAGGAGAATGGATTTTCGGAATATACAATGTATATAATCAGAAAAACGCAGCTTCAATATCTTTTGGTCAAAATGTAGAGACAGGAGCAAACGAAGCTACAAGAACAGCAATTTTTGGTATAGTACCATCGGTAATCTATAACTTCAAATTTTAAAAAAATATAAACAGATGAAAACTTATTTTAAAATAATAATATTCCTTTTTACTATAATCTTTACTTCTTGTGAAGATGTAATAGACGTGGATGTGCAAACCGCTCCTGCCCGACTAACTATTGAAGCCTCATTAGATTGGGAAAAAGGTACAACCGGAAATAATCAAACTATAAAATTAAGTACCTCTACTGCATACTTTGATACAACTTCTAATACGAGTGTTACTGGTGCTTCAGTTAAAGTTACTAATAATTCTAACGGAGTCGAGTTTATTTTTACAGATCAAAATAATGGAGAATATATAACTACAGAATTTGTACCAGTACTTAATCAATCCTATACGCTAGAGGTTATTTATAATGGTGAAAATTATTCAGCTACAGAAACCCTAATGCCTGTTGTTGATATTAAAGAAGTTAACCAATCTACCGAAAATGGTTTTGATGATGAAGTTTTAGAAGTTAACCTTATATTCGATGATCCCGTAGATGAAGACAACTATTATCTTTTCAGATTTAAAGAAGAAGGAGATCTTTTATCAGAATTTGAAGATCTTGATGATGAATTTGTAAACGGAAATGAAATTAACTGGTATTATGAAAAAGAAGAAGATACCAATACCAATACTCAGGAATTTACTTCTGGAGATGTTGTAAATATTGACTTATATGGTATTTCTGAAGGGTATTATAACTACATAAGGATACTTATCGAGCAATCTGAAGGTGTCGGTCTTTTTAGCGCAACTCCGGTAGCTTTAAAAGGAAATTGTATTAATCTGGATAATGCCGATAATTATGCTCACGGCTATTTTAGATTAACACAAGTATCACGAAGAACGTATACTTTTAATTAATAGTAAATTTAATAAAGGCCAGATGATATACATCTGGCCTTTATTAAATTTAGGTATTCTTCTAGTCTTTTGGGTACAAAAATGATTTTTCTACTTCAAAATCTATAACACCATCTTCTCTTACTTCATATAGTATAAAAAGCTCTCCCCAATAAACACCATCGGTAAAATCAGCTATAATCCATTTATGGTTTAGTAATCTTACTTTATTAATACTCATATTACCCTCCATCCCAACAAACGGAATTATTGGGTTATCTTCTCCCGCCTTATTTTGCCCTATAATCTGATCACTTATCGTTAGCGCAAGTTTATTAGCATTATAGCCCATCTCTTCAAAATAACTTACTGCATCCTCATTACTTTCTAAAGTAAAATAAGTGATATCCATATTGGCATTAATAAGTGAATCAATGGTTGCTTCTTTTGTTGTTATTTTGGTCTTTAAGTTGTCTATTTTTGTATCATAGGATTCTTTTGCTTTTTTGGCATTCATAAATTGAAAAAGAATAAATAATGCTGCAAAAATGAATAGATATAAAAAGATCTTATTTTTCATATTCTAGATGGTTATTTTTAAATTATCGTAAGCTATATATACATTTTTTGGTAACAATTTCTCAACTTCGGCATGAAAACCTAGCATATGACTAATATGAGTGAGATATGCCTTTTCGGGTTGTATTTCTTTTATAAACTCGAGGGCTTCTTCTAAATTAAAATGCGAATGATGGGGTTCTATTCTTAACGCATTAACTACCAAAACCTTAACTCCTTTTAATTTTAATCTTTCCTCCTCTTCAACTGTTTTCACATCGGTTAGATATGCAAAATCTCTAAATCGAAATCCATACACCTGTAAACGATTATGAAACGTATTTATAGGAATCACATCCAGATTACCCAATTGAAAAGGTTGATTCGTAAGTTCATTTTCAATAACACTTGGCGCTCCGGGATATTTGTTTTCCGAAGAAAAAATATACTCAAACCTAGTTCTTAGTGCTTGCAAAACCCTCTTATGTGCATAGATAGGGATATCGCCTTGTCTGAAAAAAAATGGTCTTATATCATCTAATCCCATAGTATGATCTGCATGCTCATGAGTAAAGACTACCCCATCGATTCTAGATATCTGATTCGAGAGCATTTGCTGTCTAAAATCCGGACCACAATCCACAACATATTGGTAATCATCCCAAGATACAAGTATAGAAACACGAAGTCGCTTATCTCTGGAGTCATCACTTAAACAAACAGGATGGGTACTTCCTATAATCGGAATCCCTTGTGATGTACCTGTACCAAGAAAAATTACTTCCATATTTTAATAAACTAAGGCAAATGTACTTATATTTTTTTGGTCAAAAATCACATATTTCCCTTAAATAATACTTAAAATATTAGGGAACATAGAAATTTGCATTCAAACCTTTTTTAATACTCATTGTATTATTACCTTTACGGTAAACAAAAAAAGCCCTTTTTACTATGCCTATTAAGATAATGGGAGATAAAGAATTTGAATCTGTCCCTTCAATAAAGAGTAAAGCTTTGCGTATTAACCTGAACCAGAACATCTATGGTACTTTTGCCGAGATAGGTGCTGGTCAGGAGACTGTTCGAAACTTTTTTAGAGCAGGCGGAGCTTCTGGTACCATTGCAAAAGCAATGAGTGCGTATGATAAAGATTTTAGTGATGCTATTTATGGTATTGAAAATGACAAACGTTATGTTACCGAAGCAAGATTAAAAAAAATGCTTAGACATGAGGTTGGTCTTATTGAAGAAAGAATTACCAGAGAAAAACACCCTAATAAGTTGTTTTTTAGTTATGCAAATACTGTTGCAACAATTGATTTTGCTAAAAAATATAAAGGTCATGGTTGGGTTGGCATTAGATATCAGACAACACCAAATGAAGATTATAATGAAATTTTGCTTCATATTAGGTTTCATGAAAATGATGCCCGATTGCAGCAAATGACTTTAGGAATATTAGGTGTTAACCTTATTTACGGAGCATATTATAAATACGATAATCCCAAAAAATTACTCAGATATCTATATGATCACCTGGATAAGGATCAAATAGAAATTGACACGATTAATTTTTCTGGACCACGATTTACCAAAGTAGATAATCGACTAATGAGTCTACAATTGGTTAAGAATGGAATGACCGAAGCAGTAATGTTTGGTCCTGATGGGCATAATATTTTACCTGCTGCAATATTATATAAGAAAAATATATTAGCACTGCGTGGAAGTTTTAGACCTGTGACCAAGGTTAATATGGACATATACAAAAAGTCACTAAATATGTTCCTGAGTGAAAATAAAGTAAATGAAGATAAAACCGTAGTCATTTTTGAAGTAACACTATCGAACTTAAGGGCCGAAGGTGAAATTGATGAAGAAGATTTTATGGCTAGAGCCAGATTACTTTGTTCTTTAGGACAAACCGTAATGATCTCTAATTTTAAAGAGTATTATAAAGTAGTTGAGTATTTCTCTAATTATACCAAAGAACGTATGGCACTTTCTATGGGAGTTAATAATTTGGTAGATATTTTTGATGAAAAATACTATAGACATCTTAGTGGAGGTATTCTGGAAGCTTTTGGTAAATTATTCTTTAAAGATTTAAAAGTATACTTATACCCATTAAAGAATCATAAAACAGGAGAGATAACTACTAGTGATACTCTTAAAGTACACCCAAGAATGAAAGAACTATACAAGTTCTTTAAATACAATGGTAAACTGCAGGATATTACGGATTATGATCCTTCTATTATGAATATTTTCTCGAGAGAAGTCCTACAAAAAATTCAAGAAGGAGAATCTGGATGGGAAGATCAATTACCAGATCTTATACCAGAAATGATAAAAGCTAATAACTTTTTTGGATACAAATCTATAGAAGCGGTAAAATAAGTTACCTATACAAAACATATTAAAAAAGCAGTATAGTAAATAACTATACTGCTTTTTTAATTATAATAATCTTGCGCTTATAAAATTTGAGCTGCGTGATCTTTGGTCTTTACCTTTGTAATTACTTCAGAAATTATTCCTTTTTCATCAATAACAAAAGTAGTGCGATGAATCCCATCATATTCTCTACCCATAAATTTCTTTGGTCCCCACACTCCAAAAGCTTCAATTACCGTTTTATCTTCATCTGCCAATAATGGGTAAGGTAATTCAAATTTATTTTTGAAATTTTGTTGTCGTTTGGCACTATCGGCACTTACTCCAATAATTTCATACCCCTGGGCCAGAAAAGTCTGGTAATGATCTCTTAGATTACAGGCTTCTGTGGTACAACCAGGAGTACTAGCTTTAGGATAGAAAAAAACGACTAGTTTTTTTCCTTGATAGTCCCCCAAGGTAACTGTATTTCCATCCTGATCTAGTGCCGAAAAATTAGGAGCCTTATCCCCTGCTTTTAATGTTGTCATTGTATATAAATTGAATATTTTAAAGTACAGCAAGTTATGAAATTTATAAAAGATGATCACTAAAATTAGTATGATGTACACAAAATTCACTTTTTTAGGGTTTTCTTTTGCCCATCACTAAAGAGTGAAGAAAATAGCTAAAATCAATGTCATACATCATACACATATAATCATACATCTGTAACAAGTGAAATTTGTCGTGCACTCAAATCAGTAGTACTACTTGATTCGACACACAGTAGCTTTTGTAAAGAATTAAAAACAAGATATTACCATAGCGTTATCCCAAACCAGAGTTCTATATAATATTTCTCAAAGCACTATAAGCCAAATAGTAAATAGATATAAATTGATACAAAATCAAAAGCATTTCAATCCATTGTTTTAAATAAAAAAAACAATGGATTGAAGTTAAATAGTATCTTTTTTCAGGGGATTCGACTATACAAAAATACTATGCGCGCATTATATTTGCACCCATTATAAAAATCATTTTTCTTTTGAATTGTTTATTAACTTCTAAATCGAATACAGTATGAATTATTTTACTTTTAAGCCCAAAGGATTAGTCTACCTATCTCTGATAGTGGGCTTTTTGTTTATCAACCTTACTAGCTATGCACAAAAGCTTAATGGTGAGAAAACTATTGATCCTAACAAACCTGAATCATCGACAAATTTCAACTCTTTTACATCTGCAATCAATGCTTTGAATAGATATGGTATAAATGGTCCCGTAACCTTTAATGTTGCTACCGGATCTTATTCCGAACAGCTCAATATCACTAAGGTACAGGGGACATATTTCAAAAATACAATTACGTTTCAATCGGCAACAGGCCGAAACGAAGATGTGGTTTTGGAATATACTCCTACTCTTGACAAAGAATCTTATGTAGTCATGTTTGATTCTGATGTTGAGTTTTTTAATTTTAGAAATATGACTTTTGTAAACTCATCAGAACATTCTGATGGAGTTTTTCTTTTTTATCCAAATGCTCATGATATTACTCTATATGGTAATAAAATAATATCCAAAAACACCTCCTATGATGATGCCTTTTTAGAGGATTCATCTTCGTTAATCTTATGTTTAAGGAAAACTAATAATATAACTGTTTCGAATAACTATTTGGCTAATGCAAGATATGGAATAAAGACAATTAATAATTATAATAATTTTTATAGTTTTTTGATCTCTGATAATGTTATGGAGTATTTTGAGAGATATGCTATTGACATTAGTGGTGAGAGTCATATTATCGATGATAATGAGATTAGATTCTCATCTACCGGTATTAGTTGCAAGGTAGACCAAAACGACCTTAGCGGTGTTGTTAATCACATTAGAGGTAATTACATTCATGACATAACTAACTACGGTATTATTTGTGATGCTGGTAAAATAATAAATAACGTAATTGATAATCCAAGTAGTCAATATGGTACCTGCTTGTATTCAAGATATGCCAAAGCCGACATAAAGATAGAGCATAATACAATGAAATCTGTTGGTGACTATGCAAGAGTATTACATTTCGAAGCTAAATCTTCAGAAGTTCATATATCGGTAATGAATAATAATTTTTATCATGATGGAACCCATAATCCTCTAATGGAATATGGTTTTGAAAATAAATATTATATACATTCTAGTTATAACAATCTTTATACAAAAGAAAAATGTGGTAAAATTTTAAAAGGAATCGGCTCTAATGGATGGTCAGTGTATGCCTATACGCGTAAAGAGTTGCGTACTTTAGGTTTTGGACTCGGCTCTAGGCAAATAAAACCTTTGTTTTACGATGGAGTACTACATGCTGCCAATAGTTCTTTACAATTTGGTACTGATCTTAGGTTTTCTGTTCCTACAGACAGAGAAGGAAATCTACATTCAGCGACCCCCTATGTTGGAGCTAGTATACATATACCAAATCCTGATCCTGATGCATTAAGTGGTATCTTGAACGTCCCAGGGGATTACCCAACCATCGAAGAGGCAGTTACAGATCTTACAACAAAAGGAATCTCGTCATCAGTAACCATAAAAATTGCTGCAGGAACATATCCCGGTATCAAAATACCTTTTATTCCCGGAGTTTCTGATGATTATACTGTTACTTTTACTGGGCCAGAAGATACCAGAGATCAGGTTATTATTGATGGGGGTAACAAACCGGCACTAACCTTGCTACAATCAGCAAAGCATATTTCCTTTAATAACACAACAATAACCAGTACTATTAATGCTGTACATATTGTAGATAATGTCTCTAAGGTTACGCTTTCCAATAATATGATCCAATCAACCACAAACCAGGGAAATGTTATTCAGATTGATCCTTTTCATAATGATAGGATATTGATAGATAACAATACTATTTCTGGCGGAAATAATTCGATTTATAGTAATAACGAATATTGTGGTAACACATATAATGAGAATTACGGTATAACTGTTGCAAGAAATACTATTGAGAATTTTAATACTACTGGAGTTGCACTTAATGAGATAGGTAGATTTACTATCGTCGATAATGAGATTAGTTCTAATACAAATATGCCCTCTACTGGAATTAATATCACTTATAGTTTCCGTGGGAAAATTTCTGGGAACACAATACAGAATATAGAAAAAAGAGGAATTAATATTTATTACACAAGAGGAGGCATAGAAAATCTTATTGAAGTAAGTAACAACCGTGTTTTTGTAAATAATGATGTGTATACTAATACTTCTGCAAAAGGAATTACTTTAACCCTAAGCTCTCGTATCAATTTGTATAATAATGTAATTAGTGTAGAAGACCACTTGAATGAGGCTGTACATGGAGCTTCTCTTGAAAGAGTAAATCTTACTTTTATGTATCACAATAGTATTCGGGTACATTCGAATAGGGATAATGCGGCGGTAATATTTTACGACAGAAAAACAGATCGTAGTCGCTATAATGAATTTTTCAACAATATATTTTCTCAGACCGGTACAGGCGAAGGATACATTTATAATATAAAAAGATCAGAACAATCAATGGGCAAACTAAACAATAACGTATTGCACCATACAGGTACACACATTGCCTTTTTTGAAGAAAACCTGGAAACTATTACTAATTGGCGATATAAAACTGGTCAGGATGCAAACTCAGAAGCATTAAATCCTGAGTTTGTAAGTAATACAGATTTACATGCCACAAATGATGCTATATTGGGGGTGGCAAAAGAGCTTACAACACATATTATAACATCGGATATTGATGGTAAATTACGTAAAACTCCTCCAACAGTAGGTGCTTATGAAAATGGAGATGCAGGCACTCCTCCTGTTGAAGATCCAATTGTTCTTATCAATGAGGTCGATGTAGATAGTGAAGGCCAAGATGAACTTGAGTTTATAGAATTGTATGATGGCGGTGTAGGAAATACTCCCTTAGATGGTTATGTATTGGTGTTTTATAACGGGTCTTACGATAAAAGTTATAATAGTTATGACCTGGATGGATATGTTACAGATGATAATGGATACTTTGTTATTGGTAATCAAAATGTAGCTAATGTATCCTATACTTTTGCTAATAATAAATTACAAAACGGGGCAGATGCAGTAGCTTTATATAAAAGAGAAGAAGTTCTTTCTAATAGTTCTATAATCACAACAGAAGATCTTATAGATGCTGTAGTGTATGACACCAATGATGATGATGATGCCGAATTATTGGTCTTACTAAATTCTGATGAACCTCAAATAAATGAAGGTGAAAAAGGAGATAAGGATTTCCATTCTATTCAACGTTTCCCTAATGGATCAGGAGGGTTGCGAAACACCAATACGTATACTCAAGCCATTCCTACTCCAGGGGCAGCTAATACAGATGCTGTAACAGTTGATGATAACAAAGCAGAAACTATAGCTACAGGATTTTCGATATACCCTAATCCAACAGCCAGCAGTGTCAACATTAATTTACCACCAGCTACAAAAAGTGTCAAAGTAATGTTATTTGACCTAAATGGAAGATTGTTTGTAGAACGTACTATTGATAATAGTACATCAATTGATATGAGTCACCTCACAAGTGGATTATATATTATACATTTATTAGATGACAATGGTGATCATACAAAAGTAATGAAACTACAAAAATTATAATCATCAATGTGAACTACCCTATCAGCTTACTGATGATAGGGTAGTTATTCATCTATCCAGCACAGGTTTTTGTCACTTTTTTTTCAAATTTTGTAAGTTAAAGCATTACTCAAGATAAATTCTATTACTTACTTCTTAAAGTAAGGTAAGTTATAAAATTTTTAAAAGTTGTAATCAAAAACTACGAGTCTAAATCACAAACATTTCAATCAACTGTTTATGCTAAAAAATACAATGAATTAAAGTGATCATAATTCATTTTTCGGGTTATTCAAATTTTTCAAAACACTAACATTATCTAAATTTGCGGCTCGTTTACCCCCCCATATTTTGTAATGTTGACGAACATTACATTTTTTGATATTCATAATGTAAACACTTTATGCTCATAATCTAACATTTTTATTTAAATCTTTTAAATTAAACACATTTATGAATCATTACATTCTTAAACCTAAACAGTTACTATACCTATCTATGATAGTAAGCTTTTTATTTATGAACTTTACTGTTCATGCCCAACTTAGTGGTATATATACCATTGATGGTAACAAACCAGCATCACAGACAAATTTCATCTCTTTTAAAAGTGCAATCGACGCACTTAATGCACAAGGTATAGATGCAGCCGTAACTTTTGATATTGCTTCTGGATTTTATTACGAACAACTCTACATCGATGGGGTACAGGGAGCATCCGAGACCAATACAATTACGTTTCAATCGGCGACTGGCCAAAACGAAGATGTGGTTTTGGTATATCCCGCCGTTCTTGATGAAGATCCTCATGTAGTTCGTTTTCAAAATGAGGCTGCGTTTTTTGCTTTTAGAAATATGAGATTTGTAAACTCATCAGAACATTATGATTTAGTTTTTCACTTTAACAATACTCATAATGTTACTTTAGAGGGTAATAAAATAGAATCCAGAAATACCTCTAATGATACCAATAATAGCTTCTTAACATCTGCGTTAATTGGTTGTAACAATAATAATAATATTACGATTTCGAATAACTATTTGACTAATGCAAAATTTGGAATAAGGACGACATATAATAATTCCAATTTTTTGATCTCTGGTAATATTATGGAGGCTTTTGAGGAATATGCTATTTCCATTTATGGTTCTCATTATAATATCGAAAATAATAAGATTAACAATTCAGGGAATGCAATTTATAGTGACGGAGAAGATGTAACCATAGAAGGCAATTACATTCATGACATAAATCGCTATGGTATTAATTGTAATTCTGGATTAATAATAAATAACGTAATTGATGATCCAATTAGTGAACAAGGTGTTTGTATGTTTTCAAGTAATATGAAGTCCGACATGACAATAATGCATAACACAATGATTTCTACTGGCCTCTATGGAAGGGTATTATTTTTAGAATATAGATCAAGAGGTAAATTAAAAATACAGAATAATAATTTTTATTATGAGGGAACCTATTATTCTTTAATGAGTTTTGATGGTAGTGTCTATTCTGATTACAACAATCTTTTTGTAGAAAGTGAATGTGGTAAAATTTATGAAGGATATAGATTTTCGAAGACTGCATCTCGGCTTAAAGAGTGGCAAGCTTTAGAGCATGGATTACACTCTAAGCAAATAGATCCTAATTTTTTTGATGGAGTGGTGCATGCTGCCAATAGTTTTTTACAGTTTGGAGATGATCTTAGGAGTATTGTTCCTAAAGACAGGGAAGGAAATCCACATTCAGCAACCCCATATGTTGGGGCTAGTACATATATCCCACATCCGGATGCGCTAAGTGGCCCCTTAAATATTCCAGGGGATTACCCAACCATCGAAAAGGCAATCGAAGGTTTGGCAACAAAAGGAATTAAGTCCTCGGTAACTGTAAATATTGCTGCAGGAACATATCCCGGAATTAAAATACCTTTTATTCCCGGAGTTACTGATAATCGTACCGTTACTTTTACTGGGCCAGAGGGTACCACAGATCAGGTTATTTTTGATGGGGCTGATGAACCTGCACTAACCTTTCACAAATCTGCAAGTCATATTGTTTTTGAAAACACAAAACTAATAAGTACCGGAGTTGTGGTATACTATCATGATAATATATTGGATGTCACTTTGGAAAACAATACAATACAGTCAGAGACAACCCAAAACAGCCTTGTGCATATTGACCAGTATAATACTAAAGATATCTTTATAAATAACAATATTTTCGATGGCGGAAAAAATTCGATCATTAATACAAGACGATATTGTCATTCAAGTCACATCGGTAATAGAGAAGCCATCAATAGAAACATAGCCATTGCAGGAAATACTTTTAAGAATTTTAACACTACTGGAATTGTACTTAATAATCTGGAAAAATTTACTATCGTCAATAATGTGTTTAGTTCTAATACAAATAAGTTCTCTACCGGGATTAATATCTCCAACTCTAGTGGGGAAGGAAAAATTTCTGGGAACACATTACAGAAGATAGAAAAAATAGGAATTACTATTTCTAAAACAAAAGGAAACGCAGAAAATCCTATTGCAATAAGTAACAACCGTATTTTTGTAAGTAATAAAGTTTCTATTGATGCTCCTGCAAAAGGAATGACTTTAATCCAAAGCAGTTATATCAATGTGTATAATAATGTAATTAGAGTAGTAGAGAATTTTGTAGGAGGTGCACATGGAGTTTCTTTTCAAAGCGTAAGCTATACGAATACACATCACAACAGTATCTGGGTACATTCATATAGGGATAATGCGGCGGTTATAGCTTACAACAAAAAAGAAGTTGGTAAACCTTATGGAGAATTTAATGATTTTTTCAATAATATATTTTCTCAGACTGGTACAGGCGATGGATTTGTTTATGATATACAAGAACCAGAATCAATGGGTCATCTAAATAATAACGTATTACACCATACGGGTACATATCTTGGATTTTGGAAAGAAAACTGGGAAACTATTAATGATTGGCGATTTTTTACGGCAGAAGATGTAAAATCAAAAGTATTAAATCCTGAGTTTGTAAGCAATACAGATCTACATGCTACAAATGATGCTATATTGGGGGTGGCAAAAGACCTTACAGCAATTATCCCATCTGATATTGATAATAAATTACGTAAAACCTCCCCTACGGCAGGTGCTTATGAAAATGGAGATGCAGGGACTCCTCCCGTTGAAGATGTAATTGTACTCATCAACGAAGTTGATGCAGATAGCAAAGGGACAGATACACTCGAGTTTGTTGAATTGTATGATGGCGGTGTAGGGAATACTGCCTTAGACGGATATGTATTGGTATTTTATAATGGTTCTAATAATAAAAGTTATAGTAGTTATGATCTGGATGGATATGCTACAGATGCCAGTGGATATTTTGTTATTGGTAGTGAAAGTGTAGCCAATGTATCGTATACTTTTGCTAATAATAAGTTACAAAATGGCGCAGATGCAGTAGCTTTATATAAAAGAGAAGAAATTCTTGCTAATAGTTCTGTAATCACAACAGAGGGTCTTATAGATGCTGTAGTGTATGACACCAATGATGCTGATAATACCGAATTATTGGTCTTACTAAATTCTGGCGAACCTCAAATAAATGAAGGTGAAAAAGGAAATAAGGATTTCCATTCTATACAACGTTTCCCTAATGGATCAGGAGGGTTACGAAACACCAATAGTTATACACAAGCTATTCCTACACCAGGAACAGCTAATACAGATACTGTAACTGTTGATGATAATAAAGCAGGAACTATAGCTGCAGGATTTTCGATATACCCTAATCCAATAGCCAGCAGTGTCAACATTAATTTACCACCAGCTACAAAGAGTGCCAAAGTAATGTTGTTTGACCTAAATGGAAGACTACTTGTAGAACGCAATATTGATAATAGTACATCTACAATTGATATGAGTCATCTCACAAGTGGATTATATATTATACATTTAATAGATGACAATCATTCAGAAGTAATGAAATTAAAGAAATTATAAGCATCAATGAACTACCCTATCAGCTTTGCTAATAGGGTAGTTATTATCTATCATTGTCACTTATAAGGTTGATTCTTATTTTACCTTAAATCCACAACCACAATAAGCTTTTTATTTTTAGTGTAAAAAATCAATATTCAATAGTTTTTCATGCTAAACAGGATAATCGGTCTTTAAAAATATCTTGTCATGTTTGATATTATTTCTACATGATAATCAACCTTAGGGGAAGAAAAGTTAAAACAATTATCACAATTACAAGTACAGTATAAAACTAAGAGAAAAGAACAAGAAATAAAGAGTTTAGCATAACAAGCCAGTATGCATCTTGTAAAATTCTTGAAGCTCATTCGAGAAGTACTAGATAACTCAAGAAGTGAATTCATTAGTATAGATCAAGAAATTAATATATTCGATAATTACTTGAGTATTCAAAACCTAAAATGCGATCATCCTTTTACTTTTAAAATTAAAGTGAAAGATGGTATAATAACCGATTAAATTGCCATCATAACCCTTTTGTTGCGTTCAGATATTTATGTATTCTTGCATATAAATAAATTAAGGTTATTTTAGATATATGTCGTTGTCTGTGTTGCTAAATACTAATAAAAAAATACTCTTATCTGCTGTTTTTGTCTACATAAGTGTATGTAGCGCTCTTGCACAAAATCCGGTTAAAATAGATTCTCTATTACAACTACTTACTACTAAAATCACCGATAAAGAAAAAGTAGATATTTATAACAATATAGCTTTGCAATATTCTTCTACAGATTCTACTAAAACCATTGACTATGCAAATCGAGCGATTCATCTTTCTAAGCAATTAAATTATATTGAAGGTATTTCTAATGCTCACAATAGTATAAGTCAAGCTACGGTAAAATTAGCGCATTCGGATAAAGCATCTGATTTATTTCAAAAAATAAAATATGCAAAAGGCAAAGCCATAGCATCTAATGATTTAGCACTTACCTACAAAAAAAAGGGTGAGTATGCTATGGCACTAAAGCACTTCACAAAAGTTTTAAAAATAAGAGATTCTTTAGGAAACAAAAAAGATGTAGCTTTCTGTTATAGTAATATTGGACAAGTACATGTTAGATTGGGAAATTACACCCAAGCATTAGATTATAATTCTAAAGCTTTGGAGTTGTTTAAAGAATTGAATAATAAGAACGGTATCTTTTCTGGATACAACAATATAGGAATGATCAATGTGTATCAAAGTAATTATTCCTCTGCATTAGAATATTTTATAAAAGCTTCTAAAATTAATGATGAAATAGGCAGTAAAAAAAAAGCTATTGTTTCGCTTAGCAATATTGGATTTATTTATGAAACTTTAGGGGATTATGACTTAGCATTAGAATATTATTTTAAATGCTTAACGATTAGCAAAAGCACTAGAAATCAAGCAAGTATATCTGAGGATTATTTAAACATTGGAAATATTTATTTTGAACAAGAGGATGACACCAAAGCTTTAACGTATTCTTTTAAGTCTCTAAAAATTGCCAAAGAGCTCAACATTAAAGGTATCATGATATCTAACTACTGTCTAATTGGTGAAATATACCTTAATGAAAAAAATTATAAAGAAGCCCTGAAATACCTAAAAAATGGATTAGCATTAAGCCGGGAAATTGGAGAACTGTCTTCGTCTACCACTGTAATGAATACTTTAGGTGAAATTGAATTTGAATTAAAGAATTATCTGCAGGCCAAAGAATATCTCATCAAGAGCATTACTATTGGTCAGGAGATTGGTTTTCCTTCTGCTGTAAAAAGTGCTTCGTATGGCTTAGTAAAAATAGAGAAAGCATTAGGTAATCATAAAGCAGCTTTAGAATCTTATGAACGATATCATGCTATTTATGACTCAATCTTAGGTGAAGAAAAATCAAAACAATTATCGCAATTACAAGTACAATACGAAACCGAGAAAAAAGAACAGGAAATAAAGAGTTTAGCTCAACAAGCCTCGATCCAGTCTTTAGAATTAAAACAAGCTAATTTTAATAAAACTATTTTTGGTATTGCAAGTGTAGTTTTATTACTTCTGGGGTTAGTATTGTATTTGGTAAATCGACAAAAAAGGTTAGCGTTACAACAAAGAGCACAGGATATAGAACAAAATCTATTGCGTGTACAGATGAATCCGCATTTTATTTTTAATGCCATGACTTCTATACAGGATTATATGAATCAGGGAGATGCTAAACAAGCCAGTATGTATCTTGTAAAGTTCTCAAAACTGATCAGACAAGTACTAGATAACTCAAGAAGTGAGTTTATTAGCCTGGATCAGGAAATTAATATGCTCGATAATTACTTGAGCATTCAAAACTTAAAACGTGATCATCCCTTTACTTTTAAAATTGAAGTGGAAGACGGTTTAATTACTGATGAAATCGCTATCCCTCCTATGTTTGCACAACCCTTTGTAGAAAATGCCATAGAGCATGGTGTTACTACTATAAAAGAAGGAGCAACTATTTCTATTCATTTTTCAATAGAAGGAAATCATTTGGTCTTAAAAATATTAGATAATGGATCAGGGATAGAAGAAACTATGAAGGTAAAACGTAAAGATCATGTGTCTCATGCTATAAAAATAACAGAAGAACGTATCGATCTTTATCGTAAAATGCGAAAGAAAAAAATTGCATTTGATATACAAAATCTTTCTCAAGGAACACAAGTAACGTTTAATTTACCTTTTCAATATCTATAAAAAATAATTCCTATTCAAAATACTTATACAGCAAGAAGAAGTTTTATAAATTTGCCTCCAATAACATCGGAAAAGAAATAATAGCAATTAAAAAGCAATCAAATTTTATATCTAGAGATACATCTGAATTTATACTATGAAAAAAAATACCCTAACCATCTTTTCTTTTTTAATTGTTTTCAATATTATCAATGTTTTTGCACAAAATCAGATTAAAGTTGATTCGCTTTTACAGGCACTTGAAACCAATATTTCTGAGAAAGAAAAAGTTGATACCTATAATCTTTTGGCTCGGCAATATTCTGACAGCGATTCTGTTCAAACTTCATTTTATGCTAATCAGGCTATAAAAATTGCAAAAAAGATAAATTACAATAAAGGGATTATAACATCATATGATGAGATTGCCTGGATATCTATGTTATTAGGAAATTCTGAAAAAGCAATCGATTTATATCAAAAAAGTATTGCTATTGCAAAAAAGATGAAATACCTAAAAGAAGAAGCAGGAGCGTATAATGGATTAGGTACAGTAAATAACTATTTAGGAAATAGTACAAAAGCTTTAGAATACTATTTTAAGGCATTGAAAATATATGAAAGATTAAACGAAAAATTGAATATATCTAAATCTTATTATAATATTGCCCTCACCTACAGAAATCAAAGCGATCATGATAAATCCTTAGAATACCATTTAAAGGGTTTAGAAATTGATAAAAATCTTGGTGACAGTAGTCGAATATCTACAGATCACAGTGATATTGGTTTTGTATATACCGAAAAAGGTAATTATACCAAAGCAATGGAACATCAATTAATAGCATTAAAAATTCAAGAAAGAATAAAGAATGAAAAATTACTTACCTATACTTTTCACAATGTTGCTATGCTATATCACAGACAAAAAAAAAATATACAAGCACTAGAATATTCTTTTAAGTCTTTAAAAATTGCAAAAAAACTAGGCTGGAAAGGTCATGTAGGAAATCTATACAATACTATTGCAACTATATATATAGAACAAGAAAATCTTGATCAAGCTTTAGAATATAATTTCAAATCTTTAGAAATTCAAAAAGAAATAGGAGAAAAACATATTATTAATGCAAATTATGTCAATATTGGGCAGGTATATCTTCTCAAAAAAGAATATGAAAAAGCATTAGAATATCTACAAAAAGGATTATTATTTCAGCAACAAATTGAAGATCAATCTTCTCATGCTGTACTTTTAAATACAATTGGTGAGGTTCAATGGAGATTGGGTAATTTACAAAAAGCAAAGAAATACCTTACTCAAGGTGTTAATATTGCTCGAGAAATTAACTTTCCCACTGCCATTAAAGATGGTTCGAAAGTATTGTCTGAAATTCAAAAAGCATTAGGTAATCATAAAGCAGCATTAGCTTCCTATGAATTGTATCACGTTACTTATGATTCTCTGCTCGGTGAAGAAAAATCAAAACAATTATCGCAATTACAAGTACAATACGAAACCGAGAAAAAAGAACAGGAAATCAAGAGCTTAGCACAACAAGCCTCGATCCAGTCTTTAGAATTAAAACAAGCCAATTTTAATAAAACCATTTTTGGTATTGTAAGTGTAGTTTTATTACTTCTGGGGTTAGTATTGTATTTGGTAAACCGACAAAAAAGATTAGCATTACAACAAAAATCACAGGATATAGAACAAAACCTATTGCGTGTACAGATGAATCCGCACTTTATTTTTAATGCCATGACTTCTATACAGGATTATATGAATCAGGGAGATGCTAAACAAGCCAGTATGTATCTTGTAAAATTCTCTAAGCTCATTCGACAAGTGTTAGATAACTCAAGAAGTGAATTTATTAGTCTGGATCAGGAAATTAATATGCTGGATAATTATTTAAGCATTCAAAACTTAAAACGCGATCATCCTTTTACTTTTAAAATTGAAGTGGAAGACGGTTTAATTAGTGAAGAAATCGCCATCCCTCCTATGTTTGCACAACCTTTTGTAGAAAATGCCATAGAGCATGGTGTCACTGCTATAAAAGAAGGGGCAACAATTCATATCCATTTCTCGATGAAAGGAGATCATTTGGTCTTAAAAATATTAGATAATGGATCAGGAATAGAAGAAGCTATAAAGGTAAAACGCAAAGATCATGTATCTCATGCTATAAAAATAACAGAAGAACGTATCGATCTCTACCGTAAAATGCGAAAGAAAAAAATTGCATTTAACATCCAAGACCTTTCTCAAGGAACACAAGTAACGTTTAATTTACCATTTCAATACATATAAATGAAAGTAGTCCTTATAGAAGATAATCCGGCAGCAAGAAGAAATTTTTTAGAGTTACTTAATGAGTATTGTCCTAATGTAGATTTTATAGGAGAAGCGACAAATGTAGCAGAAGGAGTTGCACTAATTACAGCTAGTAAGCCAGATCTTGTATTCCTGGATATCGAGATGCCAGATGGTACCGGGTTTGATGTATTACGAAAATTACCAGAAATCAATTTCCAGGTAATATTTGCTTCTTCTCATGAGAAATATGCGCTAAGAGCAATAAAATTTAGCGCCCTGGATTATCTGCTAAAGCCTATTGACCCAGAAGAATTAGTAGAAGCTATCAAAAAAGCGAAGTCTGAGTTGGAGCATCATAAGACACCACAGAGAGTACAAACACTTATAGATAATATAAATGAACAATCAAAAGAACCTACTCGTTTGGTTCTAAAAGATAAATATGGTATCCAGATTGTATTTGTTAAAGATATCATGCATTTGGAAGCAAACGGTAGTTACACTAAGTTTTTTATCCATAAACAGGATAGCCTGTTAGTATCTAAAGGACTTAAGGAATATGAAAATATACTTTCTTCGCAACAATTTTTTAGATGCCATCAATCTCATTTAGTAAATCTGGATTATTTATTAAGATATGATAAACGAGATGGAGATTATCTTGTATTAAAAGATAAAAACAAAATTCCATTGGCTACCAGAAAAAAAGAAATATTGTTAAAGCTAATAAATGACCTCAATTAATGTTTTAGTAACTATTAAACATTAGGCTACTAATTTTATTTTAACTTTAGCTCAAATTAATTTTGTAACATGACCAAACAGGAAAAGGTAGATTTTACTATTAAGACACTTCAGGAATTATATCCCAAAATACCAATCCCATTAGATCATAAAGATCCTTATACTTTACTCATTGCAGTATTAATGAGTGCACAAAGTACAGATGTAAGGGTGAACAAAATCACTCCACTCCTATTTGACAGAGCAGATAATCCACATGCAATGATTCGGTTATCTGTAGAAGAGATTCGAGACATTATAAAACCAGTTGGGTTAAGTCCTATGAAAGCCAAAGGTATTTATGGACTATCACATATATTGATAGAAAAGCATAACGGAGAGGTCCCTCAAAGTTTTGAGGCTCTTGAAGCTTTGCCTGCTGTTGGTCATAAAACCGCTAGTGTAGTAATGTCACAAGCATTTGGTGTACCTGCATTTCCTGTAGATACACATATTCATAGATTAATGTACAGATGGGGGTTTACTAATGGTAAAAACGTTACGCAAACCGAAAAAGATGCCAAGAGGTTATTCCCAAAAGAATTATGGAACGACCTGCATCTTCAAATCATATGGTACGGTAGAGAATATTCTCCTGCTAGAGGCTGGGATCTTGACAAAGATATTATTACCAAAACTATAGGCAGAAAAACTGTTTTAGACGAGTACCAAAAAGCAAAAAGGCCTATTAAAAAATAGGCCTTTATAAGTTTAATTTAAAATCGTTTCAAACTTAAGATTGTTATACTCTACAACCTGTAACGATTTTGAATAGTTTAGAAGAAAATCTATTGTTCTTCTGCTTGGTACTAAATGTTTTTCTTCTTTTTTAGAAGACTTAAAGTAAAATTTTGCCATATTATATAATCTTAAATTTAAAGGGTTATATAAGGATAACGGCACTAATTCTGCTTTATTGTATAAAAAAGCTATTAATTTGTTAAAACAATATTATTTTTTTCTATTACTTTTCTTAAATTAATTAAAGCATATCGCATTCTACCAAGAGCAGTATTTATACTAACCCCTGTTTTATCAGATATTTCTTTAAAACTCATGTCTCTATACATACGCATTATTAAGACTTCTTTCTGGTCATCTGGTAATTCCTGAATCAAATTACGCAAATCTTCTTCTACCTGATCTTTTATTAATCTCTTTTCGGCATTTAGATTTCCATCACTAATTACAGAAAAAATACTAAACTCTCCATTATCTTCGAATTTTGGCATACGATTTCCTTTTCTAAAGTGATCAATTACCAAATTATGGGCAATACGCATTACCCAAGGAAGAAATTTCCCTTCTTCGTTATATTTTCCGTTTTTTAATGTTCGGATTACTTTAATAAAAGTATCCTGAAAAATATCTTCAGAGACATCTCTATCAAAAACTTTTGAATAAATAAAACTGTAAATACGTTGCTTATGACGTTCGATAAGGACAGAAAGAGCACATTCGTCTCCTTTGATGTAGTTATTAACCAGAACTGCGTCTGTTAGGGTGTAATTTTTCATACCTTGACTATTATTTAGTACAAACAAGCGTGGGGCTCGTGCTATGTTAAACTTTTAAAGTAAAGGTATGCTATAGGCAGTTTTGTTTAAATTTTGGTTCCTTAATTAGGGGCTAATATAATAACATTCATTGAATTTCAAACAATTTCTTGTTAATTTTTTTAACTAAACTTTCAATCTATATAGGTTATAATACTTGTTTAGTAATCCTTATCTTTGCGCTCTTACCGCATATTTACTATGATTCAAGACATTACAACCTTAGATCCAAAAGAGAATATAATTATTAAAGGAGCTAAACTTCACAACCTGAAAGATTTAGACGCCGTTATTCCTAGAAACAAACTAGTAGTCATTACAGGATTATCCGGTTCTGGTAAATCTAGTTTAGCTTTTGATACTTTATATGCCGAAGGACAACGCAGATATGTAGAAAGCCTTTCGTCCTATGCCAGACAGTTTTTAGGACGTCTTAATAAGCCAAAAGTAGATTATATAAAAGGTATAGCTCCAGCAATTGCAATAGAGCAAAAAGTAAACTCTACCAATCCAAGATCTACTGTCGGTACTACCACAGAAATATATGATTATTTGAAATTACTTTTTGCCAGAATAGGTAAAACCTATTCCCCTATCACGGGTAACCAGGTAAAAAAAGATAGCGTAACCGATGTTATCGAATACGTAAAATCTTTTGAAGATGGCGAAAAACTATTACTCCTCTCTCCTATTCATATCGAAGAAGGTCGTACACTAGAAGGAAAATTAAAAGTATTACAACAACAAGGATATGCACGTATAAAAAACAATGGTACTGTAACCAGGATAGAAGATGCTTCTATACAAGAAAAAGATGATTTTTATCTGGTTGTCGATCGTATTGTAAAAAGAGATGAAGAAGATTTTTATAATCGCTTGGCAGATGCTATTGGTTCTGCATTTTTTGAAGGTAAAGGCACTTGTTTTATCGAAACATTAAAAGAAGGTAACCTAAGACAATTTAGTAATAAATTCGAATTAGACGGACTCTCTTTCCTCGAACCTAATATACATTTATTTAGTTTTAATAACCCATATGGTGCCTGTCCAGAATGCGAAGGTTATGGTGATGTAATTGGTATCGATGAAGATCTTGTTATCCCAAATACGGCATTAAGTGTATTTGAAGGAGCTGTTTTTCCCTGGAAAGGCGATAGTATGGGGTGGTATAAAGAGCAATTGGTAAATAGTGCCTATAAATTTGATTTCCCTATTCATAAACCATATTTCGAATTATCAGATCAGGATAGAGAACTACTATGGAAAGGAAATGAATATTTCGAAGGGATCACCAGCTTCTTTAAAGAACTAGAAGTCAAAGCGTATAAAATTCAGAATCGGGTAATGCTTTCTCGCTATCGCGGAAAAACGAAATGTAACACCTGCAAAGGAAAGCGTTTACGTACAGAAGCAAACTATGTAAAAATTGATGGAGCTACAGTAACAGATTTGGTAGAGAAACCTTTAAACGAATTAGCAGATTTCTTTAAAAACATTACGCTTAATGAATATGATGCGAAAATTGCTAAGCGCCTTCTTAAAGAAATTAATAGTCGATTAGAGTTTTTACAAAATGTAGGATTAGAATACTTAACGCTTAATCGTAAATCGAATACATTATCCGGAGGAGAATCGCAACGTATTAACCTGGCAACCTCACTAGGAAGTAGCCTGGTTGGTTCTATGTATATCCTTGACGAACCTAGTATAGGGCTACATCCAAAAGATACCGAAAAGTTGATTAAAGTACTGCAATCTCTTCGTGATTTAGGAAATACCGTAATTGTCGTAGAGCACGATGAGGATATTATGAAAGCTGCAGATGAAATTATCGATATAGGCCCCGAAGCAGGTACATATGGAGGTCATGTCGTTGCAACAGGCCCTTTTGATCAAATCCTGAAAGCAGATTCTCTTACCGCAAAATACCTTAATGGAGCCCTAGAAATCGAAGTTCCCAAAACCCGAAGAACTTCAAAATACTATGTCGAAATCATAGGTGCACGTGAGAATAACTTAAAAAATATTGATGTAAAAGTTCCTCTTGGAGTCTTTACAGCTATTACAGGAGTATCTGGTAGTGGTAAGAGTACACTTGTCAAAAAAATCATTTACCCTTCTTTGCTCAAACAATTAGGAGGGTACGGAGAAAAAGCCGGGCAGTTTACAGAACTTAAAGGCAATTATAGTAATATAAAACATGTAGAGTTTGTAGATCAAAACCCAATCGGTAGATCCTCGCGCTCTAATCCTGTTACTTACATTAAAGCCTATGATGATATCCGTAATTTATTTGCTTCCCAAAAATTATCCGGCATTCGTAATTATAAAGCAAAACACTTTTCTTTTAATGTAGATGGTGGTCGATGCGAAACCTGTAAAGGAGAAGGAGAAGTTACCATAGAGATGCAGTTTATGGCTGATGTACATCTGGAATGTGAAACCTGCGCCGGAAAACGCTTCAAAAAAGATGTTCTCGAAGTAACATTTCATGATAAAAATATTCATGATATACTCTCGATGACCATAGATAATGCTATTGATTTCTTTTCTGATCATAATCAAACCAAAATACAGAGGAAACTCCAACCTCTACAAGATGTAGGCTTGGGATATGTACAATTAGGACAGAGTTCTTCTACTCTTTCTGGTGGTGAAGCTCAACGAATTAAACTTGCTTCCTTTTTGGTAAAAGGAAATACCAAAGACAAAGCATTATTTATCTTTGATGAGCCCACCACAGGGCTTCATTTTCATGATATCAAAAAATTGCTCAAATCTTTTAATGAATTGATTGCAAAAGGGCATTCTATCTTAGTGATAGAACACAATTTGGATCTTGTAAAGTGTGCCGATTATATAATTGATCTTGGGCTAGAAGGTGGTAAAAATGGAGGCAATATCGTTGCAGAAGGCACGCCCGAAGAAATTGTAAAAATCAAAGGATCGTATACAGGAGAATATTTGAAGGAGAAGTTATAATTTTAGCGATATTTTTTTATCAAAAGTAATGCCACTCTAACCTGTTGTATGTTCTAATACTTCTTGATTCGTAATTATATAGTATACAATAGGTGAATTTGTTACACATTTCACTAACCCGAAATCAATACAACCTACCAGAACATGCAAATTCAAAGTATTTTGAATACTATTTTATAAAATAGTGTTCACTTAAAAATCCAACCAAAATTTATATAAATTTTTATAACTCCAATCTCTACAACCAATCAAGATAGAATTATCAACTACCATTTCTTTACTCAAGATCATAGAGAACGAAAATACTTTTTCAAAAAATAACATCCTAAAAAACAATTAATTACAATCAACTTTCAATTTCTTTCCAATTTTTGGCACGCCATTTGAAACACTACTTATCAAATAGCGGAAGCCGAAAAGCTAATGAGTAGGCATAAACCCAAAACATGTAAGTTATGAAAAAAATGATACTTTTTATTGCAGTATTATTACTAGTAGGAACAACTGCACAAGCGACCGACCAAAAACACTCGGATCACCAGGATAGGGTTACAAAACGCTATCACCATGCACAACCCATTGTATTTGTAGAGGGCGGAGTACAATTTTTTGTCTATCCAGAAGGAGACATCGATTACAGAATCATTAAAAGAAGAGGTAGATACCATCATAGAAACTGGAACCGTAATGTATATAATACACCCGGTTCGTATGCACATCGAAGACACTATAATAACTTCATTAGGTATGATTATTATGGTAGACTAAAAAAGGTAGGACGTAATTATATTACATATGACCGATACAATAGAGTACGTAGAATAGGCTCGGTATCTATGCGATATAACAGAAGAGGATTAGTATATCAAATAGGAGGACTTCATATCTACTATAAAAAATATGGACGAATAAAGTATGTAGAAGGTAATGTTCATCATGATGGTTGTGGGTATTGTGGAATAGACGGATGTTCGATCACGCATTCCCCATACTATAACCGAAATTGGAAAAATAAACATTATAAACACAATGACGATGATGATGACCATTATTATAAAAATAGAAAAAGAAAAAAAAGATATAGTAATGACGACGATGATTAGAAAATAGAACGTATAAAGATTGGTTAGTTGTTTAAACCCCGTTGCCAGGAGTATTTGGTAGCGGGGTTTTTTATTTAGGGCGTTCGGGCGGGCTATCCATTGCAATTCCTCGCGCGCTATTACCCGCTGCGGGATTTACACTACTATCCCTAACGCAAAACCACATACAATTGACAAATCTCATTTCTGACTTAAATTTAAAGTGTTGTTAACCTTTTTTCAAGACAGTATGAATATTATATATTTATACCTTATACCAGTAGTCATTTCAATAAATATCAAATCAAAAAAATATGAATTTCTGCAAAACTTTTCTATTATTTTTTATAATCGTTAGTGCATCAATACATGCTCAAAAAATGCAATTCGAAGACTACGACCCGCCCTCTACTCTAGTCGTTCCCGAGACAGAAATTAAAAAAGCAAAATTCCCTTTTATCGATGTTCATAACCATCAATTTAGAATGCCAACCCAAAACCTGCAGGATGTTGTTACCGAAATGGATAAACTAAACATGGGGGTTATGGTAAATCTATCAGGAAGAGGTCGAGGGTCTGATGAACATCTTATCAAATCACTAGAAAATGTTAAAACTAATTTCCCAAATAGATTTATCGTATTTACAAATATTGATCTTAAAGGAATTGATGAACCTGGTTGGACAGAAAAAACAGTTGCTCAAATAGAAAAAGATGTAGCCATGGGAGCCAACGGATTAAAAATCTATAAAAGTCAAGGGATGGATAATAAGGATAGTAAAGGTAATCGCATTAAGATCGATGATCCTAGAATAGGGCCTGTATGGGAAAAATGTGGTGAGCTAGGTATCCCGGTTTTGATACATTCTGCAGATCCAAAATCATTTTGGGATGCACATGATAATAAGAATGAGCGTTGGCTAGAACTTAAACTACGATCAAGAAGAAAAAGAGATTCCAAAGTAACCGGTTCCTGGGAAACCATTATACAAGAACAACACAATATTTTTAAAAAACATAAAAACACCAAATTTATCAATGCACATTTAGGTTGGTACGGAAACAACCTGGCAAAACTTGCAAAACTTATGGATGAAATACCTAATATGTATAGCGAAATTGGAGCAGTTATAGCAGAATTAGGTAGGCAGCCTCGTAACGCAAAAGCTTTCCTTACCAAATACCAGGATAGAGTAATGTTTGGAAAAGACTCTTGGAACCCCGAAGAGTATTATACCTACTTTAGGGTTTTAGAATCAGACGATGAGTATTTTCCTTACTACAAAAGATATCATGCTTTCTGGAAAATGTATGGATTAGATCTTGATGACGAAGTATTAAAAAAGCTATATTATAAGAATGCTCTAAAGATAATTCCAAATATCGATAAGAGCCTATTTCCAAAATAGAAAATAAGCGACTTGTTAGATTTCCATATTATGAAACAATTGATATACCAAATATCGTATATACAATATTTGGTATATCAATCTAAACCATAAACCAATTATACTACTAATCTAATAATGCCAGGACATCCAAAATTTCTTGTGTTGTTTTAGGCTCAAAGGTAAATGAAAGCTCTTCTTCTTCAGAAATAACTACATTTTTAATCGCCAAATACTGTTGATTATTCTCTATAGTAATTACCACATAAGTAACTGCCAGCCCAACCGGTAAAGAATCTGTATAGCTTTGTATGATTGGAGTCCCGGCATTAAAGATTTTAACAACAGCAGGCAAGTTATTTTCTTTAAAGACTAAATACACAGCAGTTTCTGCAGCGTTAGGGCTATTCGTTAAATTAATATAATTTGTAGTTTTTGCCCCCGGATATGCATAAAACTTATCGCAATTTGACCATCCGGTATCAAATACATCATAGATATAAGAGGATGGAGCTGCATTATACATAATACCACTTGTACCATTACCAATTCCTACATCTCGTGTAGCATTCCAAACAATGGCACCATCATTTGTTGCAGTACCAGTAAAAGGAAGCATATCATCATCAGCACCTCCCGTAGATGGAACCTGAACCTGATAAAATGTACCTGGTGCCATATCCAGAGAATTTCCGTTTTGAGTAACCACAACCTCGGTCTCTCCTTCAGAAAGAAGAAAGGTATTTTCATCAGAAAAATTAACTGCATTAGTAGGTTTATTTGACAAAATCATTTGACTGGCCGTAAATATCTCTCTAATAGAAACATCTACTGTACCATTAATTAAATTTCCATCACTATCAACTAATGAATTTGGAGGAAAAATCACTTTAGTCCCATCTTCTCCGGTAATAGTACCTCCAATCGTTGCATCAACTGTAAAATCTTGTTTTTGCACACCATTTGCCTCATAAAATCCCAGGATATCTTGATAACCAAGAATTTCTTGCTGTGGTATCAGTTCATCATCATTTTTTGAACAACTGCTTATCAAAAAAGCAGTTAATAATACCATTACCATTCCGAATATATTCTTTAACGTATTCATCATCTTAATTTTTAAAGTTTTACATCTTCATATCAATACATAAAGATTATTGTTACCCCTATTATGAATATATTTTTATAATCTTTTTTCTAGATAGTGTACAATTTCGATAACAACTTTAAATATTCCAAAAAACACAAAGCACTATTTTTCAGACATTTAACTTTTTGGCACACTGCTTGATACTATAAAACTGAGAATGAAAAATTAATTTCTGTTCTCATTTTAAAACCACAGATTATGAAAAATTTTGTTTTACTTTTTACAGGCTTATTGTTAGCATCATTTACTGCTAGCGCTTCAGAAACGAATACAGAATCATCTGCCAGATATTCCAATTATGGGAAATCATTTATTTTCTCTGAAGGAGGAATCGATTTTTCGGTATATGCAGATGGTCAATTTGATTTTTATATCAATGGGCAAAGAAGCGGTGTAAGTATTGGAGTTAATGCGCCGGGAGTAAATATAAGTTTTAATTCTGGGTATGACTATGACGCTTATGTACAATATGATGATTATGGAGCTGTAGTGCAAGTAGAAGATGTACCTATCTTTTATGACTATTATGGTAGAATTGTACAAGCAGGAGATATTTACATTAATTATAACAATTATGGTCGTATTTCTAGAGTTGGTGGATTATATGTTCATTATAATAGCTACGGAAATTTCTTAAACTGTACAGGTTATATTAACCGTTATAACAGGTATTACGAATACAGACCGTTTCACGCTTATTTTACAGTACCGGTAGTAAGTAGATGTATTGTATATCAAAGACCATACAGAAGATATTATACTCCGTATAGATGTTCATATACCGTATACAGAACTAATTATTATAATGGATATTATAGCAGACCCTATAGAAGTCGTAATTATTACAGGCCTAATAGTAGAGTATCGAGTTATAATAGAGGATATAGAGGTTCTCGTGCCAGAAGCACCAATTATAGAACAAGAGATCATAGAACAGCAATGTACAAAAGAAATGATCGTAACTATAGTAGTAGAGTAGTTCGCAGCAGATCTAATTATAATAAAAGTAATGTGACTCGTAGCAGATCAAACAATTATAGTACAAGAAATAGTGCTAGAAGTAGATCTAATAATTATGGAACCAGAACTACTACCAGAAGTAGATCAAATAACAATAAGGTTGGAAACATAAACAGAACACGTTCTGTAACACCAAATACAAGAACGCGTACAACGAGTAGAAATACACAGACCAGACAGCGAGTACAATCAAATAATAGAAGTACGCCATCTAGACAAAGAGTTCAGTCAACTCAACAAAGAACCAGAAATGCTGTAACTAACAGACCTAAGTACGACAGAAGCAGTAGATCTCGTAGTACCGTAGCAAAGACAAATCAGGTTCGAAAACAAAGAAGTTCTGGTAGAAATTACTCTGGTAATGTAACAAAACGTTCTAATAACAGTCAATATAGTAGTAAGAGAACAAATAGATCCAGAACAACAACAAATAGACAAAGAAGCAATACTTCTAGCAGAGCATCGAGATCAAACAATTCTCGTTCTCGTAGCAGCAGAAGTAGAAGCTAAGAAGACATATAAAACATTAAATTTTTTGGTTGGTTAGTTGGAAAATCCCTCAGAGTAGTATGCTTTAAGCATCTCGAGGGATTTTCTGTATTAAATTGTTAATATCTACAGATACTTTCAGGAAATAAAAAACAATAGTATATCCAAGACCAATCATAATACTCTTAAGAGCGATATTAAGAATCGGATGAAACGGTAATTCCCAAAAATAAAAACCAAAAACAAAAGCTATAACGAGCACTAATGCCAAAGCTGTTTTTTTCGAAAATGGATGCATCCCAAATTTAGCATAGACAATCCATAACTTAGCAAAATTATAACAAAATACAGCAATACACGTAGCAATAGCTGCACCGGTAACTCCAAAAGCAGGAATCCAAAGCATATTGAGTATCACAGTAAGAATTGCCATCCCTACTCCTATGTATAGTACCATTCTGTAATAATCTGAACTATATAGAATTGCATTATTATTTCCTAAAAGGTTATCGAATAGCTTAGCACTCCCTATCAAAATTACAACCCAGATAAACAGTTCATACTCATCAGGAATAATTTCAAAAAGCTGATGTACATTACAAATAATTAGCACAAAAAGTAATCCACTGGTTACTAAAAGGTTAAGAGAGCTTTTTTTATACAAATCTCGCAATTGACCTTTTGCTTTTTCGTTAATTAACTTAGCGGTTAAAGGGTATGTAATCTGATGCATGGCTCTAGAAGGAATAATAATCACACTAGCGATATAAGCACATATACCATATTTAGCCACATTTTCTATAAGAAGATAACGTTCTATCATTGTCTTATCTAAATCAATTAACAAAGTAGCCACAGAACCTGCAATCAATATCAATCCAGAATATTTAAATACAGAAATATAATTATCGGGTAATGAGAATTGTGGCTTAAAACGGTGAAGCTTCAATGCATATGCTTGCATAATCCCAGTACGTAATACATATGCACTCATGAGTGCGTATACGAATTGCTGAATTGTAAGAACTTCAAAATATACCAAAAACAAAAGAACACTTGTACATAGCCTTAAAAACAACTCTTTCATGATGTTTCCGAACACACTCTTCAGCTTTACTTTAGACCATGCAAAAAACACTTCAAAATAAGACACTGCAAAAGCCAGAATAAAAATAGTCCAGACATAAGGTTGCACTATTGTATTCTTATCACTAAATAAGCCCAGAATTGTAGTATAGAAAAACGAACCTATTACTCCAAGAATTAGAGCTATCAATAATGGTAAGATCAACATCATGGTTAGAAACCTATCTTGTTGTTCTCGATCAGAGTACGATGAAAAAAATTTCACCAGGGTATTATGTACACCAAATGCCATTAGAGGCCATATTAGATTTGAAGCCGTAATCAGGTAAGAGACCAATCCATAATGTTCTTCGTCCATAAAATTGGTAAATAAGAACAATGTATTTATGGCTCCAATACCAAACCCCATACAAGTAATAATAATATTTCGTATGGTTTGATTAACAACTACTCCCATTATTATTTTTTGATCGTTTTAATTTTAAAGCCTAAAAGTACAAAATACGAGATTAGTGGTAACATGATATTTTTTTATAAACTGAAGAAAAACATTTTTATCAATTTATAACACAAAAAGAGGTTGTTATTTCTAACAACCTCTTTTAATGACGTTATATTCATATTTTATCTAGGGCAAATCTTAGCTATATCTCCTGTAATAGTCCAGTTTTTTGCAACTATTAAAGTATTTCTTTCTACATTACCATTGCAATACTCCAGACCTTTTGCTCCTAAAGTTACATCAGATTGTAGGTTTGGTAATTTGGACCATTCGATTAATAGCGTATCATAATTATGATTAGAAAGCATAGAATCGTCTAACATTCCAAACATATTCACTACTTTGCTCACATCCCATGTACTAAGATCTTGATTAAAAGACGTAGCATTTTTAAACATAAATGACATACCCACCACCTTACTCACATTCCATGAACTAAGATCTGCATTAAAAGATGTAGCATAAGAAAACATAGAATCCATATTACTAACCTTGCTTACATCCCAGTTACTAAGATCTCCTGTAAAAGATTGAGCATGAGTAAACATCCCTTTGGTACTAATTACATTACTAACATTCCAAGTATCGATATTCCCATTAAAAGCAATAGCTCCATTAAACATATCCGCCATATCGGTTACCTTGCTTACATTCCATTTATCAAGGTTTTTGTTAAAAGCTTTAGCTATAGAAAACATAAACCTCATGTTTGTCACATTACTTACATCCCAGTTACCAAGATCTTGATTAAAAGAAGTAGCTTCACTAAACATAGATCCCATACTGACTACACTAGTAACGTTCCATTTGCTTATATCTCCATTAAAAACTGTAGCATCGCTAAACATACTACTCATATTCGTTACCTTACCTACATTCCAGGTACTTATATCTCCATTAAAAGAAGTAGCTTTAAAAAACATAGAACCCATTTTTTCTACCTTACCTACATTCCATGTACTTATATTTCCATTAAACAAAGTAGCATTAGAAAACATCCCTGTCATATTAGTTACATTACTAACATCCCATTGATCGAGATCTTTGTTAAAAGAGCTGGTGTTAGAGAACATTCTTCTCATAGTAGTTATGGTACTCACATCCCAATTATTAATATCCCCATTAAACTTAGCACAACCATAGAACATAGAATGCAATTCTGTTACCTTTGATAAGTTTGGTATATCCTTGGCATTATAAGTCATGTTTTCACAAAAGATAAAAGCTTCGGCAAAAGACTCCCAAACATTATCTCCCCATTGCTCTATTGTTTGTAATTTTGCAGCATTTGAAACAGCACCATCTCCTTCAACTTCACCAGGTTTATCTTTAAATTGAACTGCTGGTAATACTCCAGAAACAGACACAGTATACACTCCTGATTCTACATAGGTATGCTTCGGAGTAGTTGTTACATTAGTTTCTATGGTTCCATCACCCCAATCGATAGTAAAATTATAGGTTAGCTCATCATTAAGTTGAAAAATAATTTCTTCATTAGCCGCTGTAGTTTTCCAGGTTGTAATAAAAGCCTCTGCTACATTTTCTAAAGAAATAGTAATCGCTGCACTCGCTTTATGTGTACCATCTGATACTTCTACAGTAATTGTATAGGTAGCATTTGCTTCAAAGTCAAGTTTTTTACCCGCTACGAGACTTAATTCTCCTACATCGGTTAACTCAAAAAGATCATTACTATTTTGGGTAAGTTCGAAAGTAATCGAAGCTTGTTCTGGATCTGTTGCTGTTACAGTACCAATAACTACATCATCAGCAATATTTTCGGCAACAGTAAATGTTTGAGCGTTAATCACTGGTGCTTTATTAACCACAGGTTGCGGTTGCGCGTCATCATCTTTACTACATCCAATAGATAGTACGGCCATCATTAGCATAGCCAATACACTTACTTTAATTTGTTTTCGTTTCTTCATTTGTACATTTTTTTTTGAGGCGCATGCTCAGGTTTCAAAAGAAGAAAACCTGAGGAGCTTACGTAATTTTGTTTCTAATACTTGATATTTTTATGCAAACCTAGAAAGACGTTTATTACAAAAAGAAGTTGTTTTGTATTCGCTATACACTGTTGGATATTCGCTACGGTTTATTTGATATTTGATTATACGTACTTATTAATATTATAAAAACTGATACTATAGTAAAACACTATTTAAATAAAGGTTGCCAAATAATGGCAACCTTTCCAGAAAAACATTTTTTTGAAGTATAAAATGACTCAAAAAAATAACTATTCATCAAATTTTATCACAGTAGTTTTATTTTCATTTACAGAATCCGAATATGCAACGTATGGTACGTTATTATCGACTACCAAACTTACAGATCTTGCTTCTGATACAGTATATCCAGCAGCAGTTCCTATTTTTTGCCATTTATTTTCTTCAAATTTTACAACAGTAACCTCAGTACCTCCATCTATATATGCCACATAAGGGACATTATTATGAACCACTAAACTTTGATATCTTGCAGAACGTGTAGAAAAACCAGGATTTCCTATTGTACTCCAAGCATTATTTTCATATTTCATCACTGTTGTTTTTCCGCCATTCGCATAATCTTTATACGCAATATATAGTATTCCATTATCAATTACCATACTTTGGTATTCTGCTCGCCCTGCTGATACTCCAGGGGTATTACCAACATTACTCCACTTCCCATCTTTAAAATGCATTACAGTAGTTTTATTGTCATTATTCTGATCGGTATATGCTACATAAGGAATATTATTATCAACCACTAAACTTTGATAACTGGCAGAACCTGCAGAAAACCTTTCTTCACCTACATTTATCCATTTATCAGCTTCAAACTTCATTACTGTAGTTTTTCCATCATTCCCATTCTGACTATAAGCTACGTAAGGCACTCCATTATTAATAGCCAGACTTTGATCAGATGCTCCAACAGCAGAAAAACCGGCAACACCAACATTTTTCCATACTCCTCCTTCAAACTTTACCAAGCTAGTTTTTCTTTCACTATTATGATCACTATAAGCCATATAAGGGATTCCATTATAGAATTTTAAACTTGGATAACCTGCTTTTCCATCAGAAACCCCAGCTTCTGATCCAACATGTTTCCAACTACCATTTTCATACTTCATTACCATAGCCTTAAATTGATTACCAATATCGCCATATGCAACATAAGGTATTCCATTAGAAATAGCCAGGCTATGTTCATAGGTTCTTCCTACCGAAAATCCTGCATTACCTACTATTTTCCAGCTTGCAGCTATATCTTTTAGTGTTATGTTTACAGTAGCGTTTTTTGATACTTCTCCACTCATTACTTTTACCACTGCTGTAACAGTAGTACGAGTTTCAAAATCAAATAAAGATGGATTTTTTACGTTTAATTCTCCTGTAGCACTATTAATACTTAAAGCGTCTGCGGGCTCTTGAGAAGTGATGCTGAAAGTGACGTCTCCTTCGCTCGCCGTCCCGGATACTGTACCAATACTCTGTCCTTCTTCTGGGTTCTCATTTATTTCTGTTTTGAAATCGGTTGTGGTTACAATAACTGCTGGTGGATCAGTTTCATCAACATCTGTAATTGCTATCGTAATTTTAGCGTCCTTTGAAATTGTACCACTTTTTACGGTAACCACCCCAATAATTGAAGTACGGGTTTCAAAATCAAACAGTGACACTTCTTTCACTTTTAATTCTCCTGTCTTAGCATCAATAGACATCGCATTTTTAGGATCCTGACTAGTCAGAGTAAAAGACACCTCTCCTTGGCTAGCTTTGCCAGTTACTTTTCCTATACTTTGCCCTACTGTCGGGTTTTCATCTATTGCTATAGTAAAATCAGCAGTTGTCACCGTGATCGGTGCAATATTTTCGTCATCGCTTTTACATCCTGTTACTATTATGGCCATTATAAATAAAGCCAATGCGCTTACTTTAATTTGTTTTTGTTTCTTCATTTGTATATTAATTTATCAGGATTACGCTCTGATCAAAAAACCAGAGGAGTATCCCTAATTCTGTTTTTAATAATTGATATTTTGATGCAACCATTTCTAGGTTAATTTAATATCCTTTTTATTAGAAGGATCAAGAATAGCTGCTTTTACATCTACATTAGCCTCTACCATATATTTTGATTTTTCATTAGAAGCAAATTTGCTCATCTTTCCGATTGCGCCAAGAGTTCCTCCTTTTTCTGCTAATGAATCTGCTTTAGACTTTAACAACTTAAACGGCAAAACAAAAGGGATTTCTTTTACTCCCCCTGGTTTAATAGTATAAGTCTCAGTAAACTTAACCACACCCAAATCAAAAGATTCTGTACTCGCATTATCTCCTCGTCCTCTTGTAAACTCCTCTACAAATTTGATTTCGACTTCGATAATCTCTTGTTCGCTTTTGGTGGTTAACACCACCTTACCCTCTACTTGTTCACTTTCTTTAGCAACATGTCCCGGAATTTGTAGAGTTACTTTTACTCCTCCAATACCTAGCTTATTCTTTACTTTATCAAAAAATCCCATTTTTATTAGTTTTATTTAATTATTGAATACCATTTACTTTTAAATTTCATCATCTTTTTGTTGAATTTTATAGAGCACCAGCAGTTCTTGCAGTTCATATATTTTGCTTTCTACATCTTCGATACTTGTATCTTTTTCTCCAGATTGTAATTGATTTTCGAGTAGCATTTCATTTTTAGCATCGTCCATACCATTCATAATAACCCCTATAAATAAGTTTAAGAAAATCATGGTCCCGATAAGCACAAATGACACGAAGTAAGTAACCGAGAGTACTAAAGCGCTTTTTGAATTTATACAAAGGTTCATATTACCATCATACCCATAATTCTCGCATCCAAACATATTTATGTACATAATATCTGTCCAATCTTCTAAGGTTACTATCCTAAATAGGGATAACATTGATCTTTGTAAATCCTGAAAATGTATTGGGTCATTTTCTGAAAAGAAGAACACACCGGCTACAGCGTAGATATAAAAAAGCAACAATAATAGAATAGAAACATATCCCATAGAAGGGATACTTTTTAATAGTGCTCCTACCAACATTTGAAGTTTTGGTAATGCTTTTATAAGTTTTAAAACTCTTAATAAACGTAGTAAACGTAATATGGCTATAGAACTTCCTCCAAAAGGGAGAAATGCAGCTGCTACAATGATAAAATCAAAAACATTCCATCCATCTGTAAAATAAAGCCAGGGTTTTCTTCCTTCTGCAATAACTTTTACAACGATTTCTATAATAAAAACTCCTAAAATTATTTCATTTAATACCTCTAATACAATTTCATGCTCTGAAGAAAATCTGGGATACGTAGCAATCCCAACCAGAACACCAGCAACCAAAATTGCAATGGTGACCAGGTTTTGAAACCATTTACTTTTACTTATTGACTTACATAGATTTACCATAAAAGTTATGTTTAATAACAATCTATTAATTAAGTATAGTGTAGTAGCTTATACCAAGTATTGTGCACATAACAATTTGCATATAGCTGTTTTATATGTGTTGAATATCCGTTATATGTTATTTGATATTTATAACATGGATATCGTTCTTAAAGAGAACTGATTGACAATTTGAATATAGAATATTCAAAACCTGGTAAAAAAGGAAGCCCCAAAATTATGATAGCTTCCTTTTGTATGCTACTGCATATATCTATCTAGGGCAAGAAGTGTCCCCAATGATGCTCCAACGTTTACTGCCTGTTAAATTTTCTCTTGCTACTTGGGCAGTACAATACGTTAATCCTTCTACTCCCAAACCTACATTAGACTGTACATTTGGTAGTGCTGCCCACTTGGTAAGTAGTGCATCATAATTAACTGTAGAAATATTAGTGTTATCAAGCATCCCTTCCATAACTGTAACATTTTGAATATCCCAATCACTTATATCTGCACTAAAAGATGTAGCCTTCCAAAACATAGATCTCATATTTGTAACTTTACTTACATTCCATTTACTAAGATCTCCATTAAAAGATGTAGCTCCAGAAAACATACTTCCCATATCAGTAACATTACTTACATCCCACTGGCTTATGTCTCCATTAAAAGCAGTAGCACCAATAAACACGCTTCTCATCCTAATAACATTGCTTACATCCCATTTACTAAGATCTCCATTAAAAGCGGTCGCTCCATAAAACAGACCTGTCATATCTGTAATCTTACTAACATCCCATTGGCTTATATCTCCACTAAAAGACAATGCTTTATAAAACATACTCGCCATATCGGTAACACTACTTACATCCCAGTTACTAAGGTCTCCATTAAACTTTATACTATTAGCGAACATTTCTTTCATATTTGTAACTTTACTTACATCCCATTGACTAAGGTCTCCATTAAAAGAAGTAGCATTATCAAACACCGATCTCATATCCGTAATAGTACTAACATCCCAATCATTAAGACCTGCATTAAACTTAGCACAATTAGCAAATAGACCTGCAATACTGGTAACTTTGGATAGATTTGGTACATCTTTAGCATTATATGTCATATTTACAGCTCCTGCAAAAGTTCCATAAAGAGATTCCCATTGGTTATCCCCCCATTGCTCGATGGTTTCGAGTGTTTTCCTACTATCAGTTGATATTATAAACATAGGAAATGTTCCTGATATAGAAACTGTATATGTCCCAGCCGTTACATAAGTATGACTTGGAGCGGTAGTCTGATTCTTTTCGACAGTACCATCACCCCAATCTATAGTGTAATCGTAAGTAATATCCTTGTTAAGATCAATAGCAATAACTTCATTAGCGGTTGTAGTTTTCCAGGTAGTGATAAAAGGTTCTGATACATTCTCTACAGTTACCGTAATATCTGCACTTGCCTTATGAGTACCATCAGATACTTCTACAGAAAGTGTATACGAAGTAGTGGTTTCAAAATCCAGTTTTTTACCAGCTACCAAACTTAATTCTCCTGTATCGGTTAACTCAAAAAGAGCATCACTATTTTTAGTTAGTGTAAATGTAAGTGCTTTGTTTTCTGGATCTGTGGCTGCTACTTTACCAATAACTGCATCATCTGCAATATCTTCTGCTGTAGTAAAGGTTTGAGCATTGATCTCTGGTGCTTTATTAACTACAGGAGGGGTTTGCGGTTGTTCATCATCATTGCTACATGAGAATGTTACCAATACCATAAGTAGTATAATTCCTTTTGTTAAATATATTTTCATAATTAAATTTTATTTTGGTGTAATTTTTTGAGATGCTACTATTTATCTTGAGCGTACAAATAATAGGTTAATTTTTCATGGCAAACTGCAGAAAACACTATGTCTTTATTTTAAGAACAATCTCAAGTAAATAGGTCTAGAAGAATAGGTGTATTCTCTAAATTAATTAAGTTAATATGTCAAATACTTCAATTTGGGCAATCAAAATCTTGATTAGTATTTGCGAAGAAATAGTTTACATTGTAGTTTTTTTTCATGATATATTTGGATTTAAATTATACGCCAAAAATATCTCATTACTCAATTTTAATTTTCACCCGTTTAGGGTGATTTTTTTATAAATTTATTTTGACACTTTTGAAATCTATATTTAAACTATTAAATAGTAAATTTTAAAGTGTAGGTTTATTGTACTAATCAGGTGTTTAATGCTAATAAAATATATCGACAATCAATAATACTATCTATTTTAGATTACTAATTTTGTAAAAACATAATCATATCTATGTCGAGATTTTTTATAATATGCTATACTCTTGTCCTAAATGGTGTGATTCTTAATGCACAATCTCAGTTTTTCAAACATTTTACAACAGATAATGGCTTACCTCATGATATTACGTATCAAATCATTCAAGATCAAGAAGGGTTTATATGGATTGGTACAGATAATGGTTTAGTAAAATTTGATGGAAATCACTTTAAATCGTATAACTATAAAGAAGGATTAGACTCTTCATTTGTTATTGATATAATTGAAAACTACTCTAATCAATCCTTTTATATAGCAACATGGGGAGCAGGAGTCTATCAATTAAAAAACGATAGTATTTATCATATTTCTGTTGGACAAAAAAAATTGACAAAGATTGATAATATACATTTATTATCTAATAATTTGTTATACGCAAACGTAAATAGATATAATTTTTCGATTTATGACCTTAATAAAAATCAAAATCAAAATTACTATCTGAAAAATAAAAATAAGGAAAGACAACAACTTCACTTAGATACAATTTTCTCGAGAAATGATTCTACAAACACTCAAATGCTGTCTAATGAAAGTATTATAAACGACACTCTTTTTATACACTCCAATTTCAAAGGAGATCGCATTACTGATAATGTTAAAGGTGTATATACACTAGACATAAAAACTTTGAAAGTTACTTCTATTTTTCATGAAGTAAAAAACAAAAAAATCTATACCATTACTAAAGCAGACAGCATGTTTTTTTTGGGTGGATTAAACACTATTTATAAGTACAAAGATGATCGAATGATTGATAGTATCGTACTTCCTACCAATATGCAAAGAACTATTATTGATATACAAGTGAAAGACTCGACATTATATTGCATAGGCAAAAGTATAACAGATGCAAGTAGAGTGACCCTAAAATATGATTTAGAATCTGAAAAACTTATTGATTTATCAAAAGAGATAGGTATTAAAAGTATGGTTTCAGATAATTTGATAGATAAAAACGGTAATCTTTGGATTACAACATATGGAGAAGGAGTCTATATGCTTCCTAAGGATCCGCCTTTTTTTTTAGGTAGTAATACATTTATAAACCATGATCTAAAAGATATTGGAAAACTTGATAGCACCTTATATGTTTTATCTACAAATCGATTATACAAAATCAAGGATAAACAAATTTTAAGTTCTATTAGTATTACTGAACATCGTGAAAAAATTCAGGCAAATAAAAACAACCATAGCATTAACATATTTGGAAGTTATGAGGGTAAAAAATATAAAATTCAAGAAACACCAGTTAATGTCGTTGCTAATAAACAATTTGAACTATTAACTGAAGATGGTAGCATTCTTATTTCCAATAAAAATGTTAAACATGGAGGTGAATTAAATGCCTATAAAGATGGTGGTAAAATATACAGTATCAGCTTTAAAAGAGACTTATTAAAAGAGGTCTATATACATAAAGGTAAACTTTATATTATTCGGGATAATCAACCGGGTATAAGAATTTACGATGCCTATACAGGAACGCTAATTGAAACCTGGGATAAAACAACAGGGTTCCCTTTACAAAAAGTAACTAAAGTATTATTTCATAATCATAAAATATGGATTGCTTCAAATAGAGGTCTATTTATTGTAGAAGAAAATAAGATAAGAAAGAATTTTAGTGAGCAGAAAGGGCTCCTAAGTAATCATATTAATGATATCTATTTTGATCAGCACAACATATTATGGATCGCAACTCAAAGAGGAGTAAATATCTATAAAAATGATATTATGTACACTCTAGATAAGGATTCGGGGCAAAAATCTTCTTTTGTAACCTCAATTATGGAGTTAGATGATCACATATATATATCAGGTAATAAGGGGATGTTTATTAAACATAATCTTTATCCTTTTAAAGTGAAATCTAACACAGATATTATCATCAAAAAAAAAGAGGCAAATTTTATTGTTAATCCTATAAATTATTTAAATCCCAATAGTATAAAAATACAGTATAAAATAAATAAAGATTCTTGGAGGCATTTAAATGCAGATACATTATTCGTACAATATTTAAGTCACGGAATTCATAAAATTCAATTTAAATATAAAGACGGGTTAAGTGATTGGAAAATAAATTCGCCACAATCTTTTACCATTTATCACCCATGGTACGAACGTCCCTGGTTTGTTACTTTTCTTGTAATTATAACTTCGGCCTTACTTCTCGTTATTATCAGCTTGAAATTAGAACAAAGTAAAGCAAAGAATTCTTTCCTAAAAGCTACATTGCACGAAAGAGAACTTTTGAAAAAAGAATTGACTAACGTTCATAAAAATATTGCTCAGGATTTTCATGATGAATTAGGAAATAAAATTGCTAGTATATCGGTACTCTCTAATCTAATGAGTAAAAAAATGAAAGAGAATACCAAAGAATTTAAACAGATAAAAAAAATCAATAGAGATTCTAATTCTTTATACTCTGGAATGAGAGATTTTATCTGGTCCTTAGATCAAAATAGCAATGAGTTAGATCATGTTTTTTGTTATCTAAAAGACTTTGGAGAAGATTTATTTTCTAATTCGGACATCACTTTTTATGTAGAAAATCTAGATATACCCAGGCAGATTTCGCTACCTTACTATTGGAGCAAACAGCTTATTTTTATCTTTAAAGAAGCGATGACCAATTGTATAAAACATAGCAAAGCTACAGAAGTTGTGCTTCATCTAAATATTCAGGATGATAGATTAATAATATCATTGCATGATAATGGAATTGGGTGTATTATTGAATCCCTGAAACGAAAAAACGGATTAGTCAATATGACTGAAAGAGCTAAAAAAATTAATTCGGTATTAGACATTAAAAATGAAAATGGACTCAAAATATCCTTTACAGGTAAGTTAAATCTATAGTTTTGTTCTAATACCCTAAAAATCAATAATGAATTCAAAAATAAAAATACTAATTATTGAAGACAATAAAGTTTTATTAGATTCTTATAAAGAGATTATCAATGAGGCCAAAAACTTTTGCACAATTGGCGCTTATAGTAATTGTGAAGAAGCTATTTTAAATCTAAAAAACGATAATCCTGATATAGCTCTTATTGATATACAACTCCCTGGGATAAACGGGATTGAAGGGCTAAAAAAAATGAAAAAAATCAAATCAGATCTTCTCTCAATAATTATTACGGTACATAATGACACAAAATATATTTTTGATGCTTTATGTGCAGGAGCTATAGGATATTTAACTAAAAATACTGAACCCGATGAATTAATTAATGCTTTAAATGAAGCATATCGCGGAGGAGCACCGATGAGTGCTTTAATAGCCAGAAAAGTGGTAGAATCTTTTGTTTCACCCAAAGAGAAAGATTTGTCTGATAGAGAAAATAGTGTTTTACAATTACTTGCCAAAGGAAAAAGCTATGCCTCTATTGGTAAAGAGCTTAATGTTTCTATTAATACCATAAAAACTCATACCCGCAATATTTATGAAAAACTACAAGTAAATAGTAAAGAGGAAATTATAAAGAAGTATAACAATTAGTTAATACAAAACTATCAATTCTTATAGTGATTAAAGTGAAGATCAAATCTATTCGCTATCCACTATTCCCTTTATCGTATTTGCCATTACTTTGGTCAACTCCCTTCTACTGTATTTTCCCACTCCAATAACGTGAGATGCTAATGTTCCTTTTTGAAACTGAACAAAGTATTCAAGTATCTGTGCTTTTATCTTTTCATACTCTTGATACTCAAAAAAAGTACCCGAATTTGTTTCCGAAATTAATCTTGAAACATCTGCCCCTTTAGGGCCAATGGCAATAATAGGTCTTGTAGAAACCATATATTCAAACAATTTACCGGGTATAATGCATCGGGTATCTTTACTATCGATTTCAATCAATAGTAAAACTTGTGAACTTCTTTGAATTTGGATAGCATCTATGTGCGGGACATAACCTTTCAGTTCTAAAAAATCTGATAATCCAGCTTCCCGAATTGAAGACAATACATCATCACTAACGGCTCCTACCAATTGTAATCGAAATGCTTCAGAAAATGCTTTATTTTCTTCGATTAAATCATACAAGGCCTTCCAAAGATTCTTTGGATTTCTACCAGACAATAAGGATCCTATGTGTGAAATAGTAAACGTAGTATCCAAAACTGTTTCGGGGATCGATTCTTTGTCATAGCCATTAGTGATTACAGAAATTGGAGTATCTGTAATCTCTTTAAACTCTTTTTTTGTTATAAAACTGGTAACAACAATATGATCGGCAGTGTTTAATACTGCCTTCTCCATAGATGTATGCTTTTGCATAGATCGCTTTGTAAGTTTCAGCTTATCATGATATCCAATGGTAGTCCAGGGATCCCTAAAATCAGCAATCCACTTTGCGCCTGTATGTTGTTTCAACCCCTTTCCTATCAAGTGGATACTATGAGGCGGACCTGTAGTAATTATGGTATTAATTTTATTTTCTGAAAGATACTTTTCTAAATATCTTACCGAAGGTTTTACCCAGAATTTGCGGGCATCTGGAATAAAAAAATTACCCCGTATATACAATAGCAGTCGCTGTATAAAAGACTGCTTTGCTGCACCAGCAATAATACCTTTACTTATCGTTTTGGTCTCATTTTTAGAAAAAACCTGTGCAAAACGATATGGTTCAAAAATAGGTTGTTTTAGCACTTCTATTCCTTCAGGGATTTCAGATAATAAAGAAGTATCTTCTAGAGGGTATGTAGGATTTTCGGGCACATATACTATTGGTTCTATACCAAAATATCTAAAGTACTTAACAAACTTAAGCCACCGCTGTACTCCAGGACCTCCCGCAGGTGGCCAATAATATGTAATGATCAGGATCTTCACAATATACCTTACTTATCTTCTTTTGTTAAAGATAGCAAACTCCCTGTTTTCTTATATTGAAAATACAATCCGCCAAGCACCAGTAAAACCAAAAGAATAGAGCTCGTAAGCGTAATGGTACTTCCTGTTTTTACAACCTGAGGTTCGAATTTAAATTCTATCGAATGCTTTCCTGCTGGTACTTTTAGGCCTCTTAACATATAATCTACCGGGTATATAGGTGTAGTTTCGCCATCAATATATGCGTTCCAACCATCTTTATAGTATGTTTCAGAAAAGACAATAAAACCTGGATTAGCAGCATAGACATTATATGCCAGATGATTAGGTTGAGTTTTAGAAATTGATACTGTAGAAATACTATCTTTATTAGGTTTAAAATCTCCTAATTCGCCTTGATAATCTTTTCTAATAACCGCCGTCTTTTTGGTATCTATAGTATTTAATGATTCAAATTCCTTTTTATAATTGTCTACAAATTTTAGTTCTTCTACAAACCAGGCTGCTCCATTAATTGAAGGGTTTTGCTGAACGTCTAGCTGTCCTTCTTTATTTTGTTGAATTACATATTTTACATTAAGCATATTAATTACTTCCAGATTACCTTTGGCAATATGGCCGAAATACATATCTTCCATTTTTCTGGGACGTACTGCAGTATACCCATTAATAGAATTAAAGAAGTAATTCGTGTGTGAATTATTAAAACCTCTAGCCTGATCTAATACTCTAAAATAAGATTCGTCTTTTAGAATTTCTTTATCCACCGCTGTTGGTTGAAAATAATTTCTGTATTCACGCTTAGAGATAAAACCCTCATTATCAACACTACGTCTATCTACGGTAACCAAATCTATTACAATTAGTGCTCCTAGTGCGATAAGGGTAATATTTTCTGAAAACTTTTTCTTTAAACTAAGCCAAAGCACACCTCCCATTAGAATTATAAACAGAAGTGAACGCAAACTATCGCTTTTCATGATTGCAATTCGATCTTCTTTGATAGCATCAAAAATAGCAGGTTGTTCAATCCCTAATCGAACTTCTGAAGATGATTTGAAACTAAATAAACTTCCTCCAAACAGCCAAAAAAGCAGACACAATCCTCCAAAAACTCCTAATGAAATTAAAAATTTCTTTTGCCTTTCTTCAATAGATATTTTGTCATTAAAGAAACGATGTAATCCAAAAACAGCGGTAATAGGTATTAATAACTCTAAAATGACCTGAATACTTGATACTGCTCTGAACTTATTATAAAAAGGTACATAATCAATAAAAAATCTTGTTAGAAATTCTAAATTCTTACCCCAACTTAAAGCGAGAGATAATATCATTCCTGCCAGTAGCCACCAGCGAAGCCTTCCTTTAACCAATAACAACCCTAAAAGGGCTAAAAACACTACTGTTATTCCTAAATATGGAGGAGCTTCTACAAAAGGTTGTTCTCCCCAATATAGTCCTGTAACTTTAGCATAATAATTAGCTTGCTCTCTTGGCTGTCCTAATTCAATCAATTTTTGATAAAAAGCAGAATCTGTACCCAAATCAGATGCTCTACCCAATCCCATTAATTTAGGAACAAAAAGGTTTAGTGACTCTAATTTACCATAACTGTATTCTGTAATATATTCATAATCCAATCCATTCTTTTCTGAAGAAGTCGCTGTGGTTTCTGCCAATAAATTTTTACCTCTAATACTGGTATCAACATATTCTGATGTAGATAATAAAGTTGTTGCATTTGTCGCCAATCCTAATAACACGGCTAGTACCAATGTTCCTACAGATTTAAAAAAATGTGGAATTTCTTTTTTTCGTATAGCGTCGATAAAATAAGCTACTCCCATGACTAGAGTAAGTAACCCCAGATAATATGTCATCTGATAATGATTGGCTTGTATTTCTAAGCCCATGGCCAGTGCTGTCAATAAAAAACCCCAAACATATCTTTTCTGAAAAACCATTATAATTCCCGAAAGAACTAACGGAAAGTAAGCAATAGCATGTGCTTTAGAATTATGCCCCACTCCTATTATGATAATTAAATATGCCGAAAATCCAAAGGCTAATGCTCCCAAAATAGCAATTTTCCATGGGATGCGCATTACAAGCATCAAAATATAAAAGCTAAGCAAGTAAAGAAAAAGATAATCTGCTGGTCTAGGTAAAAAACGAATCAAACGATCCAATTTATCCATGTAATCATGCGGAAATTTTGCTCCCAACTGATAAGTAGGCATTCCTCCATAAGCAGAATTATTCCAATACGTTTCTTTACCGGTATTAGTGCGATAATCGTTTTGTTGTTTAGCCATACTCTCATAATGCTTTATATCATTCTGATAGAGCATTTTCCCACTTAATACTGGGTTAAAATAAGCTAATGAAACTATTACAAAACCTAAAACGACAAGAATATGAGGTAAAAATCTTTTAATTAAAGACATGATGTGTGTGAGTTTACTAATAAAGAGCCAAATTAATCAATTTCCTCATAATCGATATATTCTCCTACATCTTTATTAGAATAATTTTGTTTCGATTTTTTTTCAATAGTTACCTCTCCTTCTGTAGACTGCCGGGGTTGTTGATATTGATCAAATTGCTGTTTAAATTTCTCTCCAGCTTTCTTTGTAACATATCTAAGCAATAGAGGACCAAATAACCGCGTTATTATCTTTAGTCCATAATATACTAAGATTATAATGAGAATTATCTTTAATACCCCTTGTAGTGATGCTTCCTGCATAACATTTTTTTTCAAAAATAATGAACTCTGTATACAATTACATGTAGACAGTCCTAAAAAAATGATAAAATCTGCTATATTTGAACCAAATCTATTGAGTATGTACCCTAAGTCTATTCTGTTATTAATTATCACATTTCTATGTACCCTAACGGTTTCTGCACAATATACCGAGAAGATCAATACCAATAGACCTGGTACATCACAGGGTGCTTTCTCGGTTGGTAATAACGTTTTACAATTAGAAGGTGGTTTTGGCTTTGGAAAAGAAAAACATAAACTCCTTAATACAAAGACAAATGTTTTTAAGTTCGATTATTCTGTGCGATACGGTTTATTAATCGAACAATTAGAACTTAGACTAAATGGTACCTTTAGAGCAGATGGAGTAAAACAAACCATTGGAGGTAATGAAGAAAAAATAAAGAGAAGTAACTTTGAAGTAAATACGATTGGTGCAAAATATTTGATTTATGATCCATATAAGAAGCCAAAAAAAGATTCTACTAATTATGATGAATTAAAAAGCTGGAAAGAGCGTTACAAATTTAAGTGGAAAAGCTTAATCCCAGCAGTTTCTGCCTATGTAGGAGCCAATTTTGTATCAAAAGACAACCCTTTTACTGCACCTAATGATGATACCTTTAGTCCAAAGATTGTTTTAATGACCCAGAATAACTGGACTACGAGTTTGAATGGAAACTGGGTATTGGTAACTAATTTGATTGTCGATAAAGTAACAACAGATGATCCGATTATCGGTTGGATTATTACTTCTACTCATACAATAAATGAAAAATGGGCTGCTTTTGGAGAATATCAAGGGCAAAAAAGTGATTTTTATAGTGATAATATTCTTAGACTTGGAGGAGCCTATTTATACAATAAAGATCTACAACTAGATGCAAACATTGCTTTCAATTTTAAAGATACTCCTTCTATTTTTACTTTTAGTTTTGGGGCATCTTATCGATTTGATTGGCATACCAAAGACGAGATCATCGAGCAACCAGGATTAGAAGGCGGCATTAAAGAAGGAGAGAAAGAAGAAAATGAGGACGAAGGAGAGAAAGAAGAAGATGAACAAGATGGGTTGGATGAACTTGAAGAAGGAGAAGAAATAGAAAACGATAGCCTTAAATTGAGAAAAACTCCTTTTGTTAATGATTTTGAAGACGATGGTTTCAGAGACGCAATCGAAAGCGACCTTGATCAAAGACGAACTGAAGAACGATTAGAGCGTGAGCGTATTGAAAACGAGAAAATAGCTAAAAAAGAAGGTAAGAAATTTAGAAAAGAAGAAGCTAGACGTCTAAAACGTGAAGCAAAAGAAGCCAGAAAAGCTGAAAAAGCTGAAATCCAAGCCGAGAAAGAAAAGCAAAAAATGATCAATGATATTGATGCCGAATTGGATAAAATGGAGAAAGAACAAGGTGTGGATCAAGAACTACAAGATATAGATAAAGAGCTTCAGGAACTCGAAAAAATGGAAAAAGACTTAGATTCTGATAATCAAGAAAAGGAAGAGAAAAAAAAAGAACAAAAGGAAGAGGAAGATGTAGATGCTGAATACGAAAAGTATCAAAAGGAACAAGAAAAAACTAAGAAAGCAGAAGAAAAAAGAAGAAGGAAAGAGGAAAAAAAGCGTCAAAAAGAAGAGAAGAAAAGAAAAAAAGAAGAACAAAAGCGCAAAAGCAAAGAAGAAAAGGATAATAAAACTGATGATTCGGATCTTGATAAAGAATTAGAAAAAATAGATCAGTAATTAGTATAAAAGGCAGGAATAAAACTCTTTAAAGCATCTAAATAAAGAATCTAATGCAATTATTACTAAAATGATCTGTATGCAACCATAATATTTAATAAAAGGATTATATATTTGTGATGAATTAGAGATGATATATGATTACGATTAAAGAAATTACTTCAAAAGGAGATTTAACAACGTTTGTTAAATTTCCTTTTGAATTATATAAAGATTCCCCATACTATGTCCCTTCTATTATCAAAGAAGAAGTAGATGTGATGAATCCAAAGAAGAATCCTGTTTTTAGAAACTCTGATGCAAAATATTTCTTGGCTTACAAAGGCGATACCATAGTAGGAAGAATCGCTGCAATTATAAATTGGATTGAAGTAAACGAACAAAAAAAACCTAAAGTACGCTTTGGATGGTTTGATGTGATTGATGATATTGAAGTAACTAAAGCGTTATTAGAAAAAGTTTCAGAATACGGTACTCAACATGGTTTAGAATATATGGAAGGCCCGGTAGGTTTTTCAAATATGGACAAAGCAGGAATTCTAATTAAAGGATTCGAAGAGTTAAACACCATGATTACCTGGTATAATTACCCTTACTATTCAAAACATATGGAGCAGCTTAATTTTGAACCAGCTGCTACATGGGTAGAATACAAAATAAGAGTTCCGAAAAAGACAAAAGAAAAGGTAATAAAATTTGCTGAGGTAATTAAAGAACGTTATCAGCTTAAGCTTCTCAAATTCAAAAAAAGCAAAGAAATACTTCGGTATGCAGATGATATGTTTGATCTGCTAAACAAAACCTATAGTAGCTTACAAACTTTTGTTCCTATACAGCAGTACCAGATAGATATGTATAAGAAAAAGTACTTACCCTACCTAAATCCCGAATATATTACCTGCATTGCTGATAAAACAGGGAAACTTATAGCATTTTCGATCGTAATGCCTTCATTCTCTAAGGCTTTGAAAAAAATGAATGGTAAAGTATACCCGCTAAGATTTTTACATATCCTAAAAGCACAGCGTAGAAATGATACAGCAGCTTTTTATCTTATAGGGGTTGATCCAGAATACCAAAATAAAGGAGTAACTGCACTTATCTTTAAAGAAATGAATGAAGCTTTTCTTCGTAATGGGATCGAAGTTGTCGAAACTAATCCCGAACTTGAAGAAAATAAAGCAATCCAAGCCCTCTGGAATGGTTATGAGCATGAACAACATAAGATGAGACGAACGTTTAGAAAAAACCTCTAAAGCGTAAATTCCTTTTTCGCCGGTTTTATAACCTCATTTTTTAATTCATATTCAAAAGAAAACTTCTACTAATCTAAAAGATAATATATTAGAGATGTAGGGTAATCAAACTCTAACCCAACCTATCATAAACCTAAAGCTTTCATTAGAAAAACTTTCTTCAATTAAAACATTGTCCTGATTTCTTGAAAGCTAAAAGAATCAGGATAGAATATTATAGCCAAATTCTACATTTACCTCAGTTATGCAATTGTGATAACAGTAAACACAAAGACATATGCCTGAGTGTCTATAATGGTTCGGGAAAAACCTATTAAACATTAATTTACTTTAAATCATTACTATTATGAAAAAACAAAAATTAAATTTCAAAAAATTGTCCCTTGAAAAGTCAACTGTTACAGAATTGAATCTTAGAAAAATTGTTGGTGGAGTACGCATGGATGAGCAGATCACCGAGGATCCAACATTAAATGTTACTTGTCATTGCTAAAATACCTACAAAAGGCTACTAAATAGTAACTTTAGTAGCCTTTTTTTATAATTCGATTATCGAATAAATCTCTATTTCAAGAAAAATTGATATTTGTTTTTTATTCTCCCATTGCTGCAGCGACAGCAGCAGACATACGTTTATAAGTTCCGTTTTCTAATCGTTCTCGTATAGCAGAAAATGCATTAAGTGTTTCTTCTATATCCTCTAAGGTATGAGAAGCTGTAGGAATTAACCTCAATAATATCAATCCTTTTGGTATAACTGGATATACTACAATAGAGCAGAAAATCCCATAATTTTCTCTAAGATCTTTTACCAGAGCCATAGCTTCAGGAATACTTCCTTTTAAATATACTGGCGTTACGCAACTCTGAGTAGTTCCTAAGTCAAAACCTCTTTCTCTAAGTCCATTCTGCAAATTATTTACATTCTGCCATAGTTTAGCTTTTAGTTCGGGCATTGTCCTAAGCATATCTAAACGCTTAAGAGCACCTACTACTAATTGCATTTGCAATGATTTTGCAAACATTTGAGAACGTAAATTATATTTTAAATAATCTATAATCTCTTGATCGGCAGCAATAAATGCTCCTGTACTCGCCATAGATTTGGCAAACGTAGCAAAATACACATCGATTTGATCCTGAATACCTTGCTCCTCACCTGTTCCTGCTCCTGTTGCTCCTAATGTACCAAATCCGTGTGCATCATCAACAAACAATCTAAAGTTATACTTTTCTTTTAAAGCTACAATTTCTTTTAGTCTTCCTTGCTCTCCTCGCATTCCAAAAACACCTTCAGAAATCAGTAAAATCCCTCCTCCGGTCTTTTGTGCCATTTTGGTGGCTCTCATCAAGTTTTTATCGATACTTTCTATATCATTATGTCGATACGTATATCGTTGTCCTTGATGTAATCGTACTCCATCAATAATACAAGCATGTGCATCTACATCATATACAATAATATCATCTTTACTTACCAGTGCATCAATTGTAGAAACCATTCCCTGGTATCCAAAATTTAATAAATATGCTGCTTCTTTATCGACAAACTCTGCTAATTCATCTTGTAATTGTTCATGAAGATCTGTATGCCCACTCATCATCCTAGCTCCCATTGGATACGCAGATCCATAAGCTGCTGCTGCCTCTGCATCTACCTTACGAACTTCTTCTTTATTTGCTAATCCCAAATAGTCATTGATACTCCAGGTAATTACTTCTCTCCCTTGAAACCTCATTCTATTTGATATAGGCCCTTCTAGTTTAGGAAAAACAAAATATCCTTCTGCCTGATCCGCCCACTTTCCTAATGGTCCTTTGTCTTTATAAATCTTATCAAATAAATCTCTCATTTATCAAAAAATTGTTTCTTATAAGTGTGCGAAAATACGGAAAATTGATTTGATGACATAATTATATTCAATTTCACTTTTATAAAGTGCTATTTTAACACTTTACAAAATCTACTACACAATGAACCATAAGTATTTTAATGATTTCTTGTAATTTAATAAATAAAATTGATATCAATAATTGAGGAAAGTAGGAACCGTATTATGAAAATAATATCAAAAAAAACATCCCGAAATATCGGGATGTTTATAATTCTATTTTAATTATATTTTATTTAATGAATTGAACTTTTGTTGCATCAATTTCATTCTTGCTATCAAAAAATCCTTGATCTGTCATCCAATCATCACTAAATACTTTACTCATGTATCGTGATCCATGATCGGGAAGAATAACAATAACATTACTATTTTCATCAAACTCACCTTGCTCAGCAAGTTGTTTTACACCTTGTATAGCTGCTCCACTTGTATATCCTAAAAACAGTCCTTCTTTTTTTACTAATTCTCTAGCTGTATGTGCACTATCTTCATCACTAACCTTTTCAAATTTATCAATAACATCAAAATCTGTTGCAGTAGGGATTAAATTTTTACCCAGACCTTCAATTCTATAAGGATATATTTCTTCCTCATCAAATTCTCTGGTTTCATGATACTTTTTTAAAACCGATCCATAAGCATCGATTCCCAAAACACGTACATTACTGTTTTTTTCTTTCAAAAACCTTGCAGTACCTGAGATAGTTCCTCCGGTTCCACAACATGCTATAAAATGTGTAAGCTTACCATTGGTTTGCTCCCAAATTTCTGGTCCCGTAGAATTATAATGAGCGTCAATATTTAATTCATTAAAATATTGATTTATATATACAGATCCTTTTATTTCTTCATGAAGTCTTTTTGCCACCTGATAATACGATCTTGGATCATCAGCACTTACATGGGCCGGGCATACATATACCTTTGCTCCCATATTCTTAAGCATTGCAATTTTATCCTTAGAGGATTTAGAACTAACAGCAAGAATACAATCGTAACCTTTGATCACGCTAACCATTGCTAAACTAAAACCTGTATTACCACTTGTTGTTTCAATAATGGTATCACCGGGTTTAAGAATACCTCTTCTTTCTGCTTCTTCTATAATATAAAGTGCAATTCTATCTTTGGTGGAGTGTCCCGGGTTAAAAGATTCTACTTTTGCGTAGTAATTTCCCGGAAAGTCGTTCATAATTCTGTTTAATTTTATAAGCGGGGTATCGCCAATAAGCTCTAAAACATTATTATAAGCCCTAATATCTTCTCTCATATAATTGTGTTTTACAGATTCGTGGAATAAAATGGGGGTCCACTAACTGTTACAAAAACGGTACGAAGTTACATTATTTTTTTTAATTACTCTTGGATACCTTCTAAATCTAATAAAAAGGCATATTCTTCTGCCACTTCTTTAAGTGCTTCAAATCTCCCTGAGGCTCCTCCATGTCCGGCTTCCATATTTGTATGTAATATTAATAAATTCTTATCTGTCTTTAACTCTCTTAATTTTGCTACCCATTTTGCTGGCTCCCAATATTGCACCTGAGAATCATGCAAACCTGTATTTACTAACATATTAGGATATTTCTGAGCTACAACATTATCATAAGGAGAATATGACTTCATATATGTATAATATTCTTTTTCATTAGGATTACCCCATTCATCGTATTCTCCTGTGGTTAAAGGAATACTATCATCAAGCATTGTACTTACAACATCTACAAAAGGTACCGATGCTACTACTCCATTATATAATTCTGGCGCCATATTAACTATTGCCCCCATCAATAATCCTCCTGCAGAACCTCCCATAGCATATAAATGATTGGTAGAAGTATATCCTTGTGCTATTAAAGACTTTGAACAATCAATAAAATCTGTAAACGTATTTTTCTTTTTAAGAAGTTTTCCATCTTCATACCAGGATCGTCCCAGATATTCGCTTCCTCTTATGTGGGCAATGGCGTAAATAAATCCTCTATCCAGCAAACTTAATCTCGCCGTAGAAAAATAAGGATCTATAGTTGATCCATATGAACCATAACCATATTGTAATAATGGGTTACTTCTATCCTTTTGTAATCCTCTTTTATATATTAAAGAAATAGGAATTTTAGTTCCATCCTCGGCTGTTGCCCATACTCTTTCTGAAACATAATCACTTTTATCAAATTTACCACCAAGGACTTCTTGTTCCTTTTTTACTTTTTTCTCCTGAGATTCCATATCAAAATCAATTACCGAATTAGGAGTAGTAAGAGAGTTATAAGAGTATCTTAGGCTTTTGGTATCAAAATCAGGGTTTGTACTTACATAAGCGGTATAGGTTTCATTATCAAAAGGAAGGTAATAATCAGCAGTACCGTCCCATCTTTTGATATTAATCTTATTTAAACCATTATTACGCTCACTAATAACTAAATACTCTTTAAAAATCTCTACATCTTCTAGTAAAACATCTTTTCGGTGTGGTATGACATCTTTCCAGTTCTCTTTGGCAGTATTATCCTCAGATACCTTCATCAGCTTAAAATTAGTAGCTTCGTCTGCATTGGTTAACACATAGAAATGATCATCATAATGTGCTATCCCATATTCTACTCCTCTTATTCTTGGCTGAAAAACTTTAAATTCTCCTGTAGGATCATCGGATCTTAAAATTCTATATTCTGAAGTTAGCGTACTACTTGACCCTATTACAAGGTATTTTTTAGATTTGGTTTTATATACAAATGTAGAAAAGGTATCATCTGTTTCATTAAAAATCTCTACATCATCTGATACTGGAGTTCCCAGAACATGCCTGTAAATCTTATTAGATCGCAGTGTTTCATTATCTTTTTTGGTATAAAATAAGGTTTTACTATCTGTAGCCCAGGTACTACCACCAGTTGTAGTTTCTATAATCTCTGGATATACTTCACCTGTTACAAGGTTTTTTATTCGTATGGTATATTTACGTCTACTTACGGTATCTACACCATATGCAGCTAACTTATTATCAGGGCTAATACTAAGTCCGGATAATCTATAATAACTATATCCTTCAGCTTCTTTGTTACAATCAAAAAGAATTTCTTCTTCTGCATCAAGGCTTTCTTTTTTTCTGGAATAAATAGGATAATCTTTTCCTTTTTCGAAACGAGTTAAATACCAATACCCGTTTAATTTATACGGAACTGAAGAATCATCCTCTTTGATACGACTTTTCATTTCTTCAAAAAGGTTTTCCTGAAACTTCTTTGTATGAGCAGTCATCTTATCATTATAGGCATTCTCTTGCTCTAGATAATCAATCACCTCCTGGTTTTCACGATCATTTAACCAAAAATAGTTATCAACACGAATATCATCATGTTTTTCTAGATTTGCTGGTTTTTTAGCTGCTATAGGAGGTTGAACTTTAGAATCCAATGTCGTCATGGTATTTTATTTACAAGAAGTTGCGAAAATAAGAGATAATAAGAATATAATGAATGAAGTTTTCATAATAATCTTGTTAGTTTATTAACAGCCAAAGTACTAATTTTGTATTTATAAATTTTAAAAACACATACACATGTTTGGAGATATGATGGGGATGATGGGTAAATTAAAGGAAACCCAGCAAAAAGTAGAGGAAACTAAAGAAAGGTTAAATACCGTTTTGGTAGATGAAGAAAGTTCTGATGGTTTACTTAAAATTACGCTCACCGCAAATCGAGAAGTTAAAAAAATCGCTATATCCGATCAACTATTAGAAGACAAGGAACAGCTAGAGGATTATTTAATTTTAACTTTAAATAAGGCTATCGCAAAAGCAACACAGGTTAATGAAACAGAATTGGCTGCAGTTGCTAAAGAAGGTATGCCAAATATCCCGGGGATGGATTTATTTAAATAGTCCTGTCATCAATTAAAGGGTGTTGGGCTTTAAAAAAGTGCAGTTAGCTATTTTTATATTTTTCTTTCTCCTTTTAATTCTATAATTTTAACAAAAGCTAAAAAATTAACTAAAATCTGACAATATGTTTGAACTCAAAAATAAGGAAGGGTCTAGCTATCATTTTACCTTAAAAGCTAAAAACGGACAAGTTATCTTAAGTAGTGAGGTTTACAATAGTAAATCTGCTGCTGAAAATGGAATCGCTTCAGTTAAGAAAAATGCATCTGAAGATGGTCGATACGAACGTAAAACAGCTAAAAATGGTAAGTTCTATTTTAACCTAAAAGCTGGTAATGGCCAGGTAATAGGTAGTAGTCAGATGTATGCTTCTGAGTCTGGAATGGAAAATGGCATCAATTCTGTAAAAGAAAATGCATCGGGTGCCGATACTAAAGAAATTTAATTTTTTAAGTGTTTATAAATAAAGCTGCTCATTATATATGAGCAGCTTTATTTATATTCAGAGTTACTGAAGTTAATAATTCTAAAAAGTACTCATGCTTTTGCTGGGTATATTCCAAATGTGTTACAAATCTTAATTTACCTTGCCCCATTCCATAAAAATGAACGTTTTTTGACGCCATTTCTGCAATAAATTCTTCTTCATTGCCGTCTATAACAAATATAACTATATTGGTATCTACAGGTTCTACCTGCGTTACAAAAGGTAGTTTTTTTAGTACTTCGCCAATTTCTTCGGCTCTTTTATGATCTTCTGCTAATCGGTCGATATGATGCTCAATAGCATATAATCCGGCAGCTGCCAAATATCCTAACTGGCGCATTCCTCCTCCTAATATTTTTCTGATACGAATTGCATGTTCCATAATATCGCTATTACCAACTAAAACCGATCCTACTGGTGCTCCCAGGCCTTTGCTTAAACAAACAGAAATAGAATCAAAAACTTCTCCGTATTGGGTAGCACTTTCATTTTTGGCTACAAGAGCATTCCATAATCGTGCTCCATCCAAATGGTATCCAAGATGATGCTGATCACATACTTGCCTTATTTTTTTTATTTCTTCAAAATCATAACATGCTCCACCTCCTTTATTGGTCGTATTCTCTATACATACCAAACTTGTTAACGGGCTATGATAAAAATCTGGTGGATTAATTGCTGCTTCTACCTGCTCTGTTGTAACCATCCCTCTGTGACCATCTAGTAATTTGCATGATACTCCACTATTAAAAGAAACTCCTCCTCCTTCATAATTATATACATGAGCAAATTTATCAGCTATCAATTGCTCGCCTGGTTGTGTGTGTAATTTAATAGCAGCCTGGTTTGCCATACTTCCCGAAGGGAAAAACAATGCAGTATCTTTACCAAACATTTGTGCTACCTTTTCCTCTAATGCATTTACTGTAGGGTCTTCTTTATACACATCATCCCCTACCTCAGCATTCATCATGGCAGCAAGCATTTCTGGAGTAGGTTTGGTAATCGTATCACTTCTAAGATCTATTTTCATTTTTTTATAATACTATATGATTTATATTGTAATCTACTCGACCAATAAAAATAATGCTATTTTTGTGAATAGCACTAGCATATTGCTCTAAAATAAATGTTCCTTCAAAAAAATATTATGTATAGGTTTTTTATATATTGTTTTTTACTGCAATTTCTTTTTACCCCAACCTCATTAAAGGCGCAACACTATACAGATTCACTACAGCAAAAAAGTTATAAAGAGTTACAAAATCTTTTTTTAGAAAATCGTAATGTAGATTCCATAAATGCAAAAAAGATTTTGAAGGTTTATATAGAAAAAGCAAAGAAAAATTTAGATACTCTCAAAATAGCACAAGCCTTTCGACTTTATTGCCTGGATAAAAGTGAAGAAAACAAACAACCCTTTTTAGATAGTATTATTGCCATTACTAAGAATAAACAAAATAAAAACTACCCTGCTTTTGCTTATCACAGGAAAGCACAATTTTTTCTACATCAACAAAGAAATATTGAAAAGACCTTAAATAATCTTAACCTGGCTCGTAAGTATGCAAAATTGAATAACAATATCCGTCTTTTATACAGAATAAAACATCACATTGGTATTATTAAAAGTGAGCATTTAAATGAAAAAGAGGAAGCTTTGGCTATTTTTAAAGAGTGTGAAAAATTTTATAAAGATAAAGACAAGTATATCTATAGATATTTATTTACGCTACATGTTATTGCAGAAACATATATAGGTCTTAAAAAATATGATTCTGCATCATATCATAATAACCTGGGATATAACAAAGCTGTAAATGGTACTAATATCGAGCAAAACAAAATGAAAGCCTATTTTATTTTATGTGAAGGAATTAACCAATATACTCAAAAAAAATACACAGCTTCTATCGACAGTATAAATAAAGCTATACCTACAATGATAGAATATAACGATATCTCTAATATAATTGATAGTAATTTTTATTTAGGGAAATCATATTATGACCTTGGGAATAAAGAAAAAGCAATACCGCTTTTAAAAAAAACAGATTCTATATTAGAAACGTTAAACTCTATTCCACAATACAAACATGTTAAAACCTACGAGTACTTAAAAAATTACTATAAAGAAATAAATGATCTGCCCAATCAAAATAAATATTTAGATAAGTTAAATACTGTATTGGATAATTATCTAAATGATCAGATTTTTATTAGTAGAAAAGTAAAAGAAGACTATGATATTCCGTTACTAATTGAGGAGCAACAGGCCATCATAAAAAAACTAAATAAAAACAATGATACTTATATTTCGGGATTATTAATTTCGGGAATACTTTTACTAATTTCTGGGGGGCTTATCTACTATCAATATCGAAAAAGACGATTGTATAAAATTAGGTTCGAACAACTGATTATCGATTCTAAATCAAATACGCATTCACCCTACTCAAACCAAGAGATCAAATCTACGAAAAGTTCGGATTTAAAAGTTCCCGAAAAACATGTAACTTATATACTGAGTAAGCTTGATGAGTTTGAAAAAAACCATGATTTTTTAAATATAGGAGTAAGTTCTCAATCTCTGGCTGATGATATAGAAACCAATGTTAAATACTTGTCACGAGTGATTAATCATTATAAAAACAAAAGTTTTACCAACTATCTAAATGAGTTACGAATCACCTATGCCGTAAAAGAATTACAGGAGAATGTAATGCTACAAAAATTCACTATAAAAGCTATCGCTAGCGAGTTTGGATATAACAGCGCTGAGACTTTTTCTAATGCCTTTTATAAACAGGTAAAGATAAAACCTTCTTATTTTATTAAGGAATTAAGAAAGGTAAAAAGTGATAAAAAAACCCTATCTATTTAGGTCTATTAACGCTTCTTAAAAACACGAAATTCCAGAATTTCGTGTAGTGTAAATAATTTTTCCATTTAAAAACAACGGTTTTTACATACATTCGTGATCAACCCACAAAACAATAAAACATATTACATCATGAAAAAAAAATCACTCAACACAAAAAAACTTACCTTAAAAAAATTTGAAATTTCTAAATTTAATGAGTTAAATAAAATTCATGGAGGAGGAGGAGGCAGTACACCGCAAAATGGAGTTGCTCGATGTGTCTCTGACTCTTGTGGAAATAATGGAAAATGTGATTCTTCTATCTATTATCAATTTGATTAGAAGATAAATAGTTTCAAAACCATCTTTAACAACGGTTTTTACATACATTCGTGATCAACTCACAAAACATATTAGTCATGAAAAAAAAATCACTCAACACAAAAAAACTAACTTTAAAAAAACTTGAAATTTCTAAACTTAATGGATTAAGTAAAATTTATGGAGGATTTCCAGGAGGAGGTAGTACACCTCAAAATGAGGCTGGCTGTGCCTCTCAATCTTGTAAGCGTAATAATGATTGTGACACTATTTATGTGGATAGAAAATAAACAATTTTAAAAACCACCCTCTACAATTTCATATAATACCATATCTGACTAGATATGGTATTATTTTTTACAACAATATCATCAAATCGCTACAACAACATCTGGTATTTTTGCTTCTAGTAGCTGGCCGTTTTGTAATGCAACTACTCGATCTGCCATTGCAATGGTATCGGGTCTATGCGCAATAATTATTCTTGTAATATTCAATTTCTTTACTGTCGTATTCACTACAGATTCTAACCCTATATCAAGATGTGAGGTAGCTTCATCGAGGAACAATATTTTAGGTTTTTTGTATAAAGCTCTTGCAAGTAGCAATCTTTGTTTTTGCCCACCAGACAAGCTACTTCCCATATCCCCAATTAGAGTATGATATCCCATTGGCATTGCCATGATATCTTGGTGTATAGCCGCCATCTGCGCACATTGTTCTATCCATTCCTGATCAAAATCAGGATCAAAAAAGCAAATATTATCTGCAATACTACCCGATAATAGTTGATCATTTTGCATTACTGTACCTATTAAATTTCTATACGTTCGTAGCCCTACTTTTCGTATATCATATCCATCAACAAGAATAGTTCCGGTTTCTGGTTTTAGTAACCCCAACATTACTTTCATTAATGTTGTTTTTCCGCATCCCGATGCTCCCACTACTGCTATAGAGCTCCCCTCCTCTATTTTGAAATTAAGATTCTTAAATAAATACGGTTCATTATCAGAATATCTAAAACTAATATTCTCCAAATCCAACTCTCCTTTTACCTGTGACAACTGCCTTTTACCATCGATATCTTCTTCTTGTCCTGTAAGAATGATATCGCCAAGGCGTTCCATATGAAGGGAAAGCATTTTAAATTGTATAAATTTATTAACCAAAGCAGAAGCTTTTTCTGTAAACTGACTTTTATAAGACATAAAAGCATATAGCATTCCAATAGTCATCAAGCTATCCATCACTAATGAGGCAGCCAGATAAATCACAATTATATTTTCGAGTCCAAATAAAAATCCATTAATAAAGTTATAACCGATATCTAATTTGCCAATTCGTATACCAGTATTCATAGCATCGGCATAATAATTATGCCACACGGTTTGTCGTTGACTTTCATTACCAAATAGCTTAACACTTTGGATACCTCTAACGGTTTCCATAAAATTAGAATTCTGTTTGGCATCTGCTACAATAGCTTCTTCTTTCAATTGTCTATACGGGCGATACAATGCTAATCGCACTATTATATATAATGCTACAGCAACCAGAACAATAAAGGCAAGTGTTGTGCTATATATAAACATCATAACCAGAAGCCCGATAGCCATTATACCATCTACAACGGTTTCAATAAGACCGGTAGTTAATAGTTGTTTTACATCTTCCAGAGATCCGAATCGGGAGATAATATCACCAATATGTCTTTTTTCAAAGTAATCCATTGGCAGTTTTAACAAATGCCGTAACAGATTTGCTGCCATTTGGATATTGAGCTGTGTTCCCATATACAAAATAACGACTCCACGTAACGCAGTTACTGCCAAATTAACCAGCTTCATAAGGCCAAAACCTAATGCTAGTATCAACAATAAATCCAAATCTCGGCTAATAATAACATCATCGACTACTAACTGCATATAAAATGGAGTTGCTATCGCAAATACCTGTAGTAACAATGACAATACCAGAATTTGTGTCAATACTCTCTTTAAACCTGTAATTCTACTCCAGAAATCAGATAGTTTTGCTCTTTTTGAAATTTTTTCTGGCTTAAAATCAGGTGTAGGTGTCAATTCTAATGCTACTCCTGTAAAATGCTTCGAAACTTCTGACAGTTTCATTATCCTTTTTCCAACGGCCGGATCGTGGATAGTGACTTTATTTCCTTTTACTGAAGTGAGTACAACAAAATGATTTAAATTCCAATGTAAAATACATGGAGTGTTTAATTGCGAAAGCTCTTCTAATTCAAGGCGTAGCGGTCTGGAGCTAAACTGAAGATTATCTGCTAATTTTATAAGCCCTTGTAGCGTTGCTCCTTTTGCAGATATAGAGTATTTACGTCGTAAAGCATTGAGGTCCAATTTATGTCCATAATAATTAGCGACCATAGCTATAGAAGTTAGCCCACACTCTGCTACCTCTGTTTGTATGATGACGGGGACTCTTTTCTCCCAGCCGTAATGAAGTAAATGAATTGGGTTTTGCATATACTATAATTTTCCTTTTAGACTATATATAGGTTCTAACAACCATTGCCCCAGGCTGCGTTCTTCTAAAATAATATCTGCTGCTACAGACATTCCTGATTGCAATGGCATTTTTTTACCATATGCATTAATAGTTTGTACATCTAGAGCAACTTTTATGCGATATACCGGTTCTTGCATAGGAATGGGTATAGTAACCTCGTTTGGGCTAATAACCGCTTCTGCTATTTGCACAATTTTACCTTGGTACAATCCATATCGTTGATACGGAAAAGCATCATATCGTAATAATACCTGCTGGTTCTTTTTTACAAAACCAATAGCTCTCGAAGGCAAAAACAATTCGGCATACAGCGTTGTATTTTCTGGTATGATGGTTAGTATGGGTACAGCAGAAGATACATTTTGCCCAATATTAACCTGGGTTGAAGTAATACGGCCATTTACAGGGGCTTTGATCATATAAGAATGGCTGTTTTTTAATTCTATAAGACGTTCTTCTTTTTGTGCCAGCTGATTTTCTAATTCTTTTAATCGGGTACTTTTGCGTAAAGGAGATTGCTCCTGCTGCTTTCGTATATTGGCTATTTCTGTTTTCTTATTGATTTGTAATCTTTTAGTAGCATTAAAAGATGCCTTAGCACTAAAATATATACTTCTTTTACTAGTAAGGTCATCTTCAGAAACTAGCCCTTTTACTCTAAGTTGCTTATAGGTATTCCATTGGCTTTTTGCCAGTTGTACTTGTTCTTTCTGGTTTTGTAATTGCTGATTGATCTGGTAATATTCATTCTTATGATTTATAAGAATGGTAGATAATCGGCTACCTTCGCTATCCAGAACTTGTGTTTCATCAATAATTCGTTGTTCGAGGTTTATTTTTTGTTGCTCTAGTCGGGTAATCAATTGTTGATTGATGCTTATACTATCCTTTGTACCTCGTTCTGTAGTAACTTCGAGTAGGTTTTGGCCTTTACTAATTTTTTGACCATCTGTACTATGTTTTTTATCGATAACTCCATTAAATGGAGCATACACTCGCACTAAACCTTTGTCGGGTACCAAATACCCTGTTACCATCTCACGACGGGCAAAGGTTCCGAACGCTAAAAAAAGCCCCACCATCGTAACTACAAAAACCAGTATACCTGTAAATATCCAAAAGGATATGGGTCGTATTAATAAAACATCTCCTAATAACCGTTGGGTATTATTTTTTATGGCTTCTTTACGAAATAGCGGGGAACTCATAAGCTTTATTTAGTGAATTCTTTGTGTGAAATTTTCACATTCAAAATTATTAGATTGCCTTGTTGGATTTGTCGGGAAACTAATATGACAGGTTGGAGTACAAGAATCTACCACTCCTCCTTTTATGGTATTCATTTCAAGGTTTGATATGGTACACTTATTAAGGTTCAGTTTTTTAATTTTATTGTTTTTCATGATATCATTAATTTTTATATTATTAATTTCTTTAATCATCTCAATAAAAGATTACATACAGGCCCAATTATATAGGCCTGTATGATATTCAAAGTATTAGTCTTCAGACATACTACCTGCAATGGCACCAATAATAGCGCCTAATATAGCACCTAATGGTCCTCCTATTGCATTTCCGATACCGGCACCTGTAATTGCACCGCTCGCTGCATCACCACCATTAACTTCCTGTACTTCTTCAAATTTTAAATCTCTCATGTCTTTGATTTTTTAATTATTGTTATTAATTGCCACTATGAAGGGTCTTTTTTTGAAGTAACAGCTGCTGCTGTAAAACCTGTGCATGCCGCTAAACCTAGACTCCATGCTGCTACTGCTCCTAACCCTCCTGTTCCTGCTATCAATGCCGCACCACCAATAATTGCTACTGCACAACTTGCTCCTGAAGCTTCACTAGCTGTAACAGGTCCACCACTAACTTCTTTTACTTCGGTAAATTTTAAATCTCTCATTTTGTAAATTTTTAATTGTTAAACATTTGTTACGTATCCGATAGATCAAAAAATTATTCTACAATAACTTTACCTACCTTATACACGGTACAAGCTGCTGCTGCTCCTTGCATACCTGGTACAAACCATCCTGCAATCGAAACAACAGAACATGCTCCATCGACAAATTCTCCAAGGTTAAACTCTCCTCCATTTACTTCTTGTACTTCTTCAAGTTTTAAATCTCTCATTTTTGTATTTTTAAATTGTTAAACATAAATTTCTATCAAAGCGCTTTGATGCTAGCAAACATAAAGGAACAAGAAGGTTTTTTGCAACAGGTTATATTGGGTATTCCAGAATTTCGAGCGTTTTTCCAGAATTTCGATTTTGTTTTTACAGAAAAAAATGACTAAACCATTTCAAGTATTTTTTTTCTAAAAAAGAAAGTATGTTATCGTCTAATAATCGTAAACAAAAAATCGTCTGAAAATCTATTTTCAGACGATTCATCTCAACTTTCGAAAAACTGTGTGTTTACAAATCAGCTAAAAATGTATTAGCAAAGAATCTCGATAAGTATTGTTGTTTATTTGTGAGCATTAACACATACCTGGCAGCTCATAGGTGTTTGTGAGTATTGACATGCCAATCCTTGCGTACCATTTCCACAGCCAAATGGATCTGCTGTTGGTAAACCAGGCCCCGTTATTGGATGAGGCCAGTTTATTCCACCCTTAATGCTATCTAATTGTGCTACATTCATTTTCTTAAGACTCAATTTCTTTTTACTTTTCATGATATTTAATTTTATGTTATACAAATATCAAAGCGCTTTGATAGAAACAAACATAGCCTGTTCTATAAGCTTGATGCAAATGAATGTATTGAGTATTCTGGAAAAACGCTCGTTTTTCCAGAATTTCGACTTTTTTTAGATTAAATGACAGGAAATCTTACCAAGAGGAAGTTAAAATGCTCCTATGAAATTGTAGTTTTTGAAATTATAAAGAAAAAACGATTAGCTAATCAAAAGGCATTCGTCCCATTTGGTGTCAAAAGGAGCCAAATAGGATATTATAGATAACCCGATACCAGCAACACCTTCAAGCAAACTTACTTCGGTTTTCCATTTTTCTTCGTCTGCTCCTCGCCATACCATATATCCCGCGTATCCTTGCTCATGTATCGCCATGTTAAGTGCTTTCTGTGCCCAAAAATCAGAAGCTTCCTTAAATACTATATCGTTTGTTTTTCTATACAAATAATTATAAATAAGAAGTATCCCATATGCTCCATGGCACAATCCAGCATCCTGAACTCCCGCTTCTTCAATATCTTTTCGTTGCGTAGAATATTTTAAAATAGCTATTGCTTCATCACTAATTTGGGTATCTCCTAATATTGTACCCGCTCTAAATATCGATATTCCTATCCCTAAATCTCCATAGCACCACGCTAATCTCGAATTATTATCCTCTACATTCTCTTCAACAACCCAATTAGGAAATGTAGCGGTTAGTGTTTTATCTTTATTTTTACAATGCAATATATAGCGCACCGACTGTTGTAACATCTCTCTAACATCATCATAAAATTCTTTATGTTCGGCTATTCGGGATAGGAAATTAACCATACTTGATATTCCGTGAGACAAACTTAAATTACACCCCTTAACTCCTTCTTCTTGCCTTAGAATAGACTCCCACCATACTCCGTGGTCATTCTTTTTTGATGATTTTTTTAGTGCTGCAATCAACTCATCAAGGTAGTTCTTATAGTGTGTTTTTGCCTCTTCTGAAGCCAGATTTTGATAACGCTTTAAAAAATAATATCCATATCCCATTGCACCATGCAGAAAATCATAATTCTCTATTTTTATATCGGCTCTCATTGCTTCTAACAAATAGGAATCTAAATCAGACGAAAGGAAGTCATCATCTAACTCTACAAACTCTTCTTCTTTAAGAATTTCGAGCACCCAACATGCTCCTGCAATTCCCGTACAAAAAGTGGGAAAAGTAAAACCATTATTAATAAGTTCTACAGCTCTTGTAATTGTTTCTGCTCCTTTATCTGCATGAATATCCTCATTTAAAAACTTTGAATAATAAAATTGAAATAAAGCAACTCCGGAAACTCCTGATAAAACCCCTACTTCCTGATTGTTTTCTGCCTTAGCATCTAAAACCTCACTTATTTCTTTTAATTTATTCCTTAATTGAATTTCAATAGTCATGTAGTGCTTAGTATTTCGAATTTGTAAAGTGGTAAAGATAAAAAGTAAAATAGTAGGGCTTCAAACAATACCAGTCTAAATTCTAGAATTTAGACTGGTATCTGTTTTTAGCATACAAAATGATAGAGTATATATTTAGAAACCACAACTAAAACTACCTATAGGAGATCCATCTGGTATTTTGGGAGATGGTAATGCTTTAAAATCTCCTGGTTTTTCTATAAACTTATTAATTTGATTCAGGTAATATTCATTATACATCTTATCAGTAACATCACCTGTCTTATTTTTAAGAAGGGGGATTAACCCTTTAATTTTGGCATAAGCAATAGCATTAACCTGTGAATATGCTTGTGTATTTTTACTTAAGTTCATTAAATGTTTTAAAACATTAGCTTTTACCATATGTTGAATTTCTTTATGGTACTTATTTTTAGCTTTGGTTTCAAAAGAGAATTTTAATAATTCATCTAGAGTTTCTACTAATCCTAACTGGTTTTGATCTAAACTTTTTTGCTGTACCAGTCGAGATGCTCTTTCGGGATGCAATAACAAAGAAAGACTCATATCACTTGCTGTAGAAGCTACGCTTAGTGCATCAAAACCAACTCCTGTTTTTCCTTTAAAAGATTCTCTGGTTCTACCATATCCAAAAGCTCTTGGTGGAAATAATTTTAATTTATCTTCTGGAATAGCCAAAACTTCAGGAGATAATGTCTTTAAAACTGCTTCAAGTGCTTCTTTTTGTTTTTTTAAATTAACTGTTTCTACAATTGTTTGTTGATCACCTTTAACCGAATAATTATAATTTAGTCCCCCAATAAGCTTTACTGTAGCCTCGGTCTGGTACCTGTGGAAAAAATACAATGGTACAAAAACATCTTCCAAAACCGAATATGGTTCATTACTTCTGATGTTATCTGAAGAAAAATTACGTATCGCAACTTCTCTAATTTTCAGCATATTGTCTAGCTCTTCGGTAACACTTTTACCATTATCCCATAAATGAGCTAATTCATGTGCTCCTCCTTGCGGTCTGGCATCACTATCCGAAATAAAACGAAGGCCAGATTGATAGGCAGTATTCAAAATTTTGTTAAGTGCTTCTTTTTCATTAGTATTTTTATCAAATTCTGAATAACTGTATGCCACTGTGACCTTATCCCATTCTCCTATATTGGTATCATACGCATTCGACAAATCTATTTTACCATCCTTAAGTGCCACTGTTGGGTGAGGATAATCCATTACCGACGCTCTTCCGTTTGTACTTGCGGTAAAATTATGCGCAAAACCAATAGTATGACCTACCTCATGCGCAGATAATTGGCGAATACGAGCTAGTGCCATTTTCAACATAGGTTCATAATTATCATCACGAGTAGCAAAAGGTTGATTTAATAATGCCTGAGCTATCAAAAAGTCCTGACGTATTCTTAAACTCCCTAAGCTTACATGTCCTTTAAGAATTTCCCCTGTCCTGGGATCAACAACACTTGCACCATAACTCCACCCCCTGGTAGAACGATGCACCCATTGTATTACATTATATCGTAAATCCATAGGGTCTGCATCTGCAGGTAACATCTTAACCTGATACGCATCTTTAAAACCAATTGCTTCATATGCCTGATTCCACCATCTTGCCCCATCTAATAGTGCTGATCGCACTGGTTCTGGAGTACCAGGATCTAAATAATAAACAATAGGTTCTTTTGCTTCACTTATATCTTGATTTGGATTTTTTTTCTCTAATCGATGTCTAATAATATAGCGCTTCTTTATAGGATCTTGTACTGGTGTTGCATAATCCAGGTAAGAAATAGATATAGCTCCACTTCTGGGATCAAACTCTCTTTTCTTATATCCATCATCTGGTAGTTTTACAAACGAATGATGCTGAATAACAGTTAAGAATTTTGAGTCTGGTGCTACAGATCTAATATTTCGCCCTGTAGGTGAGCCTTTATAAGTAATCAAAGCCTCAAATTCTACATTTTTAGGAAAAGCTTTGGTTCTTTCGAGACTCAAACTGCTTCTGGTTTTGTCAACACTGTACGTTCCTTCTTTTTGATACTTTAATCGATTAATGATGTTATGCGTATCCTGTAGAAGAAAAGGAGTTAAGTCAATAATATATGTATTAGACTTTTCTTCTTTAATAGGAAATCCAAATAGCACAGATTTTGCAAAAGCCTGTTCGACACTTCTTTTCTCTAGTGTATTGTCTGTTATAGCGCGGTATCGTTGATTGGGTTGCACCAGTAACAGCTTATTACCTGCTTTTTGAAATTTTACCACTACGCCATCACCAATCTGTCCTCTGTCTAATCCTATATCATTTGATCCTAATCCTGTAGCCAACGAATGTACATATAAAAATTCTGAGTCGAGCTTATCTACTTCTAGATAAATCTCGTCTTTTGATTCATTATAATAGAACTTAAAATAGCCATCAAAAGATGCCAAATTTTTCTGTTTTTCTAAAAATTGAGCAGAAATGATATTCCCTGCTAGAAAGAATAAACAAATGAAGCGTAGTTTCATAGACTGATGATTTATGTGATAAAATTTCTAAATCTATAAAATAACACAAAAATTACTTCTTACTGAACTGTTAAATCTTATTTTTGTCAAAAATAAATTAGATTATGATCAATACTGAGACTTTACAAGATCTTAGGGAGCGCCTGGTTGCGTTAAGGAGGTATCTTTGACATTGATGCCAAACTTATAGAAATAGCCAATCAGGAAGAAAAAACATTTGCTCCGGATTTTTGGGATAATGCCCAGGAGGCCGAAAAATTAATGCGTACTCTAAATGCTGAAAAAAAATGGGTTTCTGATTATGAAAAAGGAGTTACATTAGTTGATGACCTCGAAGTTCTTTATGAATTTTATAAAGAAGGTGACGCTACCGAATCAGAAGTTTCTGAGCGTTATGATGAGACCAAATCATCAATTGAAGATTTGGAATTTAAAAATATGCTTAGTGATGAAGGGGATAGCATGAGTGCTGTTTTACAAATCACGGCAGGTGCTGGAGGTACCGAAAGTTGTGATTGGGCAAGTATGCTCATGCGCATGTATATGATGTGGGCAGAAAAGCAAGGTTTTAAAATTAGAGAACTTAATTATCAAGGTGGCGATGTAGCAGGTATAAAAACAGTTACTTTAGAAATAGAAGGAGACTATGCTTTTGGGTGGTTGAAAGGAGAAAATGGCGTGCATCGATTAGTACGTATCTCTCCATTTGATAGTAATGCAAAACGCCATACTTCGTTTGCTTCTATTTATGTGTATCCTCTTGCCGATGATAGTATAGAAATAGATATCAATCCTGCTGATTACGAGATTATCACATCTCGTTCTAGTGGAGCAGGTGGACAAAATGTAAATAAAGTAGAAACCAAAGTACAGCTCACCCACTTCCCTACCGGTATCCAGATTTCATGCTCAGATACAAGATCACAACAAGAGAATAGGCTAAAAGCATTACAAATGCTTAAATCACAATTGTTTGAAATTGAACTTAAGAAGCAACAAGCGCAACGTGATGAGATCGAGGCCTCAAAAATGAAAATAGAATGGGGTTCTCAAATTCGTAATTATGTCATGCATCCTTATAAATTGGTTAAAGATGTAAGAACTGCAGAAGAAACAGGTAATGTAGATGCTGTAATGGATGGAAATATCAATCAATTTCTAAAGGCTTACCTTATGACAATGGGGCAAAAAAATGACGATTAAAAAAACACAAAATTAAAATGATCACAATTTATCATAATTCGAGATGTAGTAAATCAAGAGGATGTCTTGCAATACTTGAAGAACAAAAAAAAGACATTACTGTGGTTAATTACCTACAAAATCCACCCTCAGAAAAAGAATTGAAAGAAATACTTAAACTTTTAGACATCTCTCCTATAGACCTGGTTAGAAAAAATGAAGCCATTTGGAAAGAAAATTTTAAAGGTAAAGATTATACCGATTCTGAATTGATCACTATACTCTCTAATAATCCAAAATTAATCGAACGCCCTATTGTTGTTAACGAAGGTAAAGCAATAATCGGACGACCACCAGAAAAAGTTATTGATATTATATAAGTAATCCCTCTCTTATAAAATATTTTTTTTCGCATAAGATTAAACCTTTTACATTTCTTCATGTCTAAATGCATGTAACGCATAATAGGTGATACTACGTATCACACATTTTAAATACATCACATTTAACACATCATTAACCGCCTTCTCGTATCTGCTTCGATACTTTTGGCCAGAATTATTCAATTTTAGAAATGAAGAAGTTTTTATTCTTACTGTTTTCGGCATTAACACTTATGCTATCAGCCCAAAACCGAAACTTTACAAAGGGGCCTGTAAATATTACTGGTTTAATCCTAGATCAAGATACCAACAAACCCCTCGAATATGCTACGATAGCTTTTTTTAGCCCCAGATTACAGAAAATTGTTACTGGTGGTATTACCGATAAAAACGGAAAATTTAATATCGAGGTAGATGCCGGAGTATATAACATAAGTGTAGAGTTTATTTCATTTAAAACAAAAAACCTTCCCAAACAAAAGTTATTCAAAAACACAAACTTAGGTACGATTACTCTCGGGTTGGATACCGAAACACTAGATGATGTAGTAGTCATAGCAGAAAAAACCACTGTCGAAATTAAATTAGATAAAAAGATTTATAATGTAGGTAAAGATCTCACAGTAAGTGGCGGTACAGTAAGCGATGTACTGGATAACGTACCTTCTGTCTCTGTAGATGTCGAAGGCAATGTTGCGCTTCGTGGTAACGATAATGTAAGAATCCTTATTAACGGAAAACCATCGGGTTTAGTTGGTTTAAACAGTACAGATGCATTAAGACAACTGCCTGCAGAATCTATAGAAAGAGTCGAAGTAATCACCTCGCCTTCTGCCCGTTATGATGCCGAAGGAACCGCAGGGATTTTAAATATTATTCTAAGACGAAGTAAACTACAAGGTATGAACGGAGCCATTACAATTAATGGTGGTTATCCTCTATCCGCTGGTATTTCGGGAAATCTAAATTATCGATCTGGAGATTTTAACTTTTTTACAACTTCAGGATATAATTATAGAGAAGTACCGGGGAATTCTTTTTCCCAAACTCAATATCTTTTTAGCGGCCTACCAAACTCCTTTTTAAGAGAAGAACGGGATTTTGACAGGGTACGTAAAGGATTAAATTCTAATATCGGTGTCGAATGGTATATCAACGAAACTTCATCTGTCACAACATCTTTTTTATATAGATCTAGTGATAAAGAAAGTAATACAACAAATAGAATTACAGAATTAAATTCTAATGGAGATATTTTGAGTCAAAATATTCGTTTTGATCCAGAAATCGAAGATGATATTACGAAACAATATTCTCTTAATTACACTAAAGATTTTAATACCAGTGGCCACAAATTAACTTTCGATTTTCAGATAGAAGATAGTAATGAAGATGAAAGATCAAAAATTACACAAGAAAATATAACTGCTGTAGAGCTTGTAGAAACAATAGAAGAACAAAATCGTATTCTGTTGCAAGCTGATTATGTATTACCTATCGGTGAAAACACTCAATTCGAACTAGGATATAGAGGTAATTTTAATGAGTTAGATACTGATTATTTGGTGCAATTAGAAGATAATGGATCCATAACAACAAATTCTGATTTATCAAACACCTTATTGTATACAGAACAAGTAAATGCTGGGTACACACAATTAGGAAGTAAATGGGGAAAACTATCTTATTTATTAGGACTTAGATTAGAAAGTACTCGAATTACTATTGATCAGCAAACTAGTAATGATTTAAGCAAAAAGAATTATACCGACATATTTCCTACGGTTAATCTGGGATACGAAATCTCTAAAAAACAAAGTTTAACTCTTGGTTATAACCGTAGAATACGCAGGCCTAGATCCAGATTTATTAATCCTTTTCCTTCTAGGTCTAGTGCTACTAATTTATTTCAGGGAAATCCAGATCTTGATCCAAGTTATTCTAATGCATTTGATTTAGGGTATTTAAATAGAATGGGAAAGCTTACTTTAAATACATCTATATATTATAATCACTCTACACAGATATTCACTTTTATTTCTGAAGATACAGGGGATACAACCATCATTGGAGCAGATGCAAATAACCCTGGTACAGAAGTTCCTGTTATTAGAAGAACACCTATAAACCTAACTAGTTCTGATCGATATGGTTTTGAGTTTACTCTTACTTACAACCCAAGTAGAAAATGGAGAGTAAATGGTAATTTTAACGCATTTCAGAATAGTGTTCGAGGAGAGAATAATGGAGAAAATCTTGATGCAGATAATTTTAGTTGGTTTGCAAGGCTTAATAATAAAGTTACACTACCTGCAAAAATAGACTGGCAAACCAGTATGTTTTATAGAGGGCCAAGTGAAAATGCACAAACAAAAAGTGATGGTATTTTTAGTATGAACTTTGCATTTAGCAAAGATCTTTTTAAAGAAAAGGCTTCGCTTACTTTTAATGTTAGTGATGTATTTAACTCTCGAAAACGAACAAGTACCTCTACTACTACTACATTTATGTCGGACAATGAATTTCAGTGGAGAGAACGTAGTTTTAATCTATCCTTCACCTATAGATTTAATCAGAAAAAGAAAAGACAACGCCCTCAAAGAGGTATTAATGGAGGTGAAGAATTCGAAGGATAACACTTATAGAATAATTAAACAAAAAAGGAAGTCATTTTGACTTCCTTTTTTGTTTAAAGTATCAATATAAAATAGGGTTTCATTAAAAAAATATTTTGTAAAAATGCCATCTAAACTTATAATTGTCCTACATATTTTTTAAACCGTTAAAGTAAGTTTGTTTATCAAGTAGCAGAAAAAATAGAGCTGGATTTTTTCTGTTTCCTCAAAACCCTTGTTTATTAACAAAACAAACTTTAATTCATCTGTTTATATGCATATTTTTTGGTTTTTCAATTAACAAACAACTATATGACATAACTAACTTTGGTAGAAAACATGTTCTTTTACTTTTCACTAATTTAAATAATATTCACATGAATAATACTAACCTACTTATAGCTACCCACAATACTTTTATAGTGGTTTATATAAATAATCGAGATACCATATTTGTTTGAAACCGAAGGCTTTTCTTTAACACTACCCAATGTGACGGATTAACAGTTAATTAATAAAATCATGTTCCATTTGTAGAATTTCATAAAGGTAAAAACACAAAATTAGTACGTGAATTATAGAAAATCTAAATCTAAGTTCTAATCATTCGTCACTAATTCACTAGGTATTCATCACAAAACCAAAATTGCTCAACATTTTTTTTGAAGACTTCAAGTATGTTTGTTTACAAAGCTAGCTATCGGTTTAGGGGTTGATTTCAAATTAAAAAAGTAGTGTACCCCTGAAAACCGTGACTATTTTTTCTCTAATAGGAAATAATATTGAAAAAAAAACACATCATAAAAAAGAGTGCCTAAAATCTATTCAATTTCAATAAAGAATAATATAGAAGAAAAGCTCTAAAGTATTAAAGCAAATATAAATATGATAGCAAAATACCTCAATTCGTCATCTAAATTTATTATTATTTTAATTATTTCAATATCTATTTCACCACAAACATTCGCTCAAGTTGACTTTGGTGTTGTTCCAAATAGTACATTAAAAATAAAGGGGGAGTTAAAAGTAATTGGTAATGCTATCACCGGCCTGGATCAAACCTTGGATGGTATACTATATACACCCAATATGGATTATGATGGTTTGCAAAGTAATAACAGTAAAACTTTCGGATATATTGATATAGACAGTGAAGATACATTTAGTTCTAGTAGTGCAGACCTGATTCTTCCTTCTGGTTGCGAAAAAATTGCGTATGCGGGCTTATACTGGTCTGCTACGTATTTTGTCGATAGGATGCCTGATGGTCGACCACGATATACTGACTTACCTCTAATAGATACTCGTCCGGATTTTAGAAGTGTAAAGTTTAAACCTCCTGGAGGGAGTTATATCACGATTCCACCTTCTCAAACCACAGTTATTTATGATGGTTATCCTAATAGCGATACCAACAAAAATCTGGATGTTTTAGATTTTGATAAAGATGGTGATACCACAGAACCAGCAGCAGCCGTAGACATGCCCTATGTTTGCTACGCAGATGTTACAGATATTATGAAAGGTATATCAAACCCATCAGGAACGTATACTATTGCTAATGTACGATCTGCTACGGGACTTGGAAAATCGGATTACCAACATCCTAACCAAATGGGTACTAACGGTATCTCTTCTGGGTGGGTATTAGTAGTAGCATATGAAGATCCTAAATTACCGGCAAAATACATAAGTACCAGAAGCGGGTATTTAGTAGTAGATGTAGGAGCTAAAAAAAAATCTTTTAAGTATGAACCTTTTAATACTTTGCCAGATGAACTACCCGTAAATGCCAGATATTCTATTGCCACTCTAGAAGGGGAAAGATATTTTAGCGGAGACATTTTGGAAATAGAAAAACCAGATTTTACAACACAAGAACTTTACACAACTCCTGCTAATCCCAAAAACAACTTTTTCGACAGTTCGATTTCTGAAAATGGTGAGTATGTGACTACAAGAAAACCTAAATCTAAAAATACTATGGGGCTTGATATAGATATTTTTGATATCGATAACCCCAAAAACACTATTATCCAAAATGGTCAGACATCGGCTACTTTTTTTACTTCTACTAAAAGTGATTCTTACAGTGTATTTTTTCATTCTTTTCAAATAGAAATTATTGAGCCCGAACTTACAGTTACCAAACAAGTATTTAATACTGACGACAAAGAAATTACAGGAGAAAATGTAAGCTTAGGACAAAAATTGTATTATAAACTTACTATAGAAAATCAAGGTAATGAAGATATTATCAATGCATCAATCAAAGATAAACTTCCTATAAATGTAGACTATATAGAAGGTAGTATTTCTACAGATAATTCTGGGGTAACTGCTGTTATTAACAGTAATAAAGATGAAATCAATATTACTATTGACAACAAATTATTGGTTAAAAACGGGGGTAAATATACTGTTGAGTTTGGGGTGCAAATTATTGATGATTGTTTTAAGCTGAGGGATGCATGTTCTAATGAGATTAAAAATGTAGCTCTTTCTACATATACGGGGGCTACTTCTGGGTTTCTCAGAGAAGAAAAGGAAAGTATTTTGGGGCAAGATACATGTGGACATGATATTACAGGAACTTCTAACGTTCTGGTGAGGGATGATATATGTACCAAACAAGCACAAGATGCATTTATTTGTACGGGGTCTATAGAGCTTGTTGCTGGTAATAATTTTGAAAAATATGAATGGGTAAATATGGATGCTCCTGGGACTATAATTGGAAATAATCAAATATTGAACGTTACAAAAGCCGGAACATACAGAGTTACCAAAATCGATAAAAAGTGTAAAAATGCAATAGAAATTTTTAAGGTTGATGCCTTTACTACTGTAAAAAATCCTGTTTTAGAAATTGTAAAGGATATTATTGATAATCCTATTCCTAATGTAAGTGGTAATATACGTACATGTACGATCACCGGTGAAGCTTTACCTGAGCTATTTTTATGTGGATCTGATACAGAATACACCATAAATTCTGAGTTTACAACAGCAACTAAAATCATATGGGAACGCTTAGATACCAAAGCTTGTACAATAAAAAAAGATCCTAATTGCCCTACCCCCTCAATAGATATCGATAATGTATGTATTAATGATTGGGGAAAAGTTGGAGAAGGGATAGATTATACAGTTAAAGAAAGTGGAGAATATAGAATCGTTGTTACTTTTGATGCTAATTGCACGATACCTTTTTACTTTAATGTATTTAAAAACAGCCTGGATCCAGAACTCAAAGTTTTAGAAGATATTGTTTGTTATAATCCCGGAACAAAAGTGGGAGCAGGAATATTACAAGTTCAAAAAACCTCAAATCAACATGAGTATGAATTGATTTTTAACGAAGAAGTTATTAGACCGTATCAAACATCCACTATATTTTCTGATTTAACAAAACCTGGTGAGTATACTGTTAACGTTCGTCAAAAAAATGGACCTAACGGAGCTTGCATTGTACAAGCAACAGCAAAATTAAAAGAATTCGATGCTAAAGAAGAGGTTACAGTAACATCTCCTTCTTGCCCTAATGATAGAGGGCAAGTACAAATAGTTGTTACAGAGTCAAAAGAATTCTATACGTATACTATAAATAGCACAGGCACAACCGACCCACATACAGATACAACAGGGCCCATCAAAAATGCGAAACATACGTTTAAAGGCCTTAACCCAGGCACATACCAGGTTTTTGTAGAATCCTCTGGTGGTAACTGTTTATTTGACAAAGATATAGAAGTAGAGGAACCAAAAGACTTTTCGGCTACAGTGAGACTTCTTAAAGATTTACATTGTAACCCGGGATATCAACCTGATCCAACTCTTAACGATCCAGATTCACCTAATTACGATCCTTTAGCATTACCCTTTGACTCAGATGAATTTATTGCAATATATAAAGTAGAAGTGACCGGAGGATCAGGGAATTATAGTTTTAATACCAAAGAAGATTTTTCAGGTATTACACTAGACCCACTGCCAGGTACATCATATGAATTTAGAGCTACTACAGCAGGTGTTTACCCTGTTTTTGTTAATGATAATACCAACAATTGTACAATCAAAGCAGGTAGTGTTAACGTAAATTCTTTTGAAACATTAAACGTAACTGTAACCCCTAAAAATCCTTTATGTTCTAATAATAAAGGGGCTATTCAAGTAGATGTTAGTACAGGAAAACCTGTTAGCTATATTTTAGATCAAGGAACAGCGACAGAGGTAACTATTAACTCAAATAATACCACTGAAATATTTAACAATGTAGATACATCGATATCCCATACTGTTACTGTTAAAGATAGGTATGATTGTGATTTTACCATCACTAACATAACTTTTACTGTGCCAGATCCTATTAAAGCTAGTGAAACTATTGTTAATATTACCTGTAATACAGATGGAAGCGGTAATAATCCTGGTTCAATCACACTTACTTTGGATGGAGGAACTCCTGATGCCGATGCAGCAAGCTATACCTACAAATTAACTAAAAATGGACTACCAATACCCCTAATTACTCCATCTTTCCCTTCGGCTGACCAAGTTTTATTTGCAGGTTTAGACTTTGGTATATATACTATTGAAGTCATAGATGACAATTTGTGTAGTGAAGTTTTTGGTTCTTATGAAATTAAAAATGCAGTTGATGAGCTAAAAATAGAAGTAAGTCCATTAGGTAATTGTGCTATTGGGTCTGTAGTAGACATCACCGTAATTAATGGATCTGGAGTTGATACCGGTGGCGCTATTGTAGGGTTTACAATCGAAGTAATCGGTGATCTCAACAATCCCGTTCAGGCTCTAAACGATAGAGCGCCAGATCCTGTTCCTCCCCCAACACCCCCAGGTCTTATTAAAGACCATCGTATTGACGGTACAAATGCTTTAGAATTTGGAAAAAGCTATACTATTAAAGTTGTAGACCTGGGAACAAACTGTGAATATCAGCAAAAATTCACGCTTATTGCTCCTGCAGCTCCTACAGTTTCTTTAGGAACTATAACTCATGAGCGCTGTGTAAATGGAAGAGATGGGGAAATTAAATTTACTGTAGACAATTACGATCCGATACCTGTCGATCTAAACTGGGAGATTTTTAATAGATTCGCGACCCCATCAGATCTTCCCGTACTTTCTGGAGGTCCCGTAACAGCAAGTGGAGGACCTATTTCAATAGATTCTAGCACAGAAGGAGGTTTGCCTCCGGGAGAATACTATATTCGTGTTACCGAGGTAACGGGTACCAGATTGTGTTCGGGAGTATCTCCAAATTTTAAAATAGAAGCAGCAGAATCTTCAATATCGATAAAAATCAATCAATTACAAGATGAAACCTGTAATCCCGGTGATGATGCTAAGATAGAAGCAGTTGTTACTGGTGGTACTGGAGCAATACAATACCAATTAGATAACCCAGGAGGAGGACCGCCATTAGTGCCATTTGGTAGTGATCCTAAATTTGGAGGTTATAAACTTGATGGTGGTATTGCACCAGCAGGAATAGACTATGTGGTTAGAGTAAAAGATGCTAGAGGTTGTGAGGTAACAAATACAATTAATATCCAACCCCCAATACCTTTAGAATTAGAAGAAATTGACCCAATTACTTTGGCTTGTTCTAATAGTGATGATGGTACAATTGTAGCTGAAGCTTCAGGTGGCCAGGGACCTGGAACCTATTTTTTTATGCTTGAATATCCAGATGGTTCACAAACTGGTAACATAGCAAGTGCTACAAATACTTTTGAATGGAATGATCTTAAACCAGGTCGTTATATTATTACAGTTACTGATAACTTAGCATGCCAGTTTTCTCGAAATGTGGATATTAATACACCATCTGCTGTAACCATAAAGGTAAATCAAGGACCTATAACTTGTCGTGCTGCTAGCCCGAATCCGATGATAGTTACTGCAGGAGGAGGAACGCCTCCTTATGAATTTAGCAGTGATGGAATTACTTTTGTATCAGGAACAAGTCCTTTTACATTCCCAACATTACCAAAAGGTGATTATAATTTCTATGTTAGAGATGCAAATGGATGTGTTTCTCCGGCGTCTAATACGATACAAATACGAGAAATTCCGGAAATAAAAGTAGCATTAGATCTAAATAACACATTTATTATTTGTTTTGGTGAGCGAACAGGTTCTATTAATGCAAAAACTGAAGGAGGTTTAGGTGATTATGGCTATCGAGTAACAGGTACAGATTACTTAGGAAATGCTGTTGAACTCCCTGGACCTATTGGTTCTGATAATACACAAACCACTAGTTTCTTTGGAGATCTATTAGCCGGAAATTATACCTATACCGTAACCAGTGGAGATTGTATGGATAATGTAACGCCTTTTGAAATACGCCAACCAAAAGAGAAATTCGTGGCAGAAGCCTTTGAAACACCTGTTACTTGTAGTGGTGAAAGAAATGGTAATATTAGGGTAACCGCTTCTGGTGGTACAGCCTCATATACGTTTTCTTTATATAATAGTGCAAATTTAGCCGTATATGAACTTAGAGGAGATGATATAGATAATCTTCCCGGGGAACATACTTTTGAAAATCTACTCCCAGACACCTATCGAGTAGAAGTAGAAGATGATAACGGTTGTCCGATAACTATTATTGATATTCAGATTATAGAACCAGCACCAATTTTGGCTACTGTAAATGCTACAACTCCAGAAGATTGTGCAGGAGATATGAATGGTACAGCTACCTTATCTATCACAGGAGGATTACCACCAGCAAATCCAGCAGATCCTAGTTATTTCTGGAGTATCGATGGGGTAACTTATCAAGCTGTTACCGATCCTGCGAATTTGTTTATAGATAATCTGCCAGGAGGTACAACTACAGTATTTATTAGAGATTCTCAAAACA
>NZ_OMPD01000013.1 GCF_900312745.1 Aquimarina sp. AU58
TCTCTTTACGGGTTCCTGGTAGGTCATCACCAGCATCTCTTAGTGTTGCCATACTCATTGTACGGGTGTCTGTAGTTTGAGTACTATCTGAAAAAGAAAACGCCAGACATTCTTGTAATGGTTTAGTTGTCAAATCACTTTTAAAAGAATTAAATAATAGTGTTGCAGAATTGGCATAAGTAACCGCGTATTTCTTAAGCAAATAAGATAAGAGGGTTGGATTATTAGAATCATCTTTTTGAGTGAGTAATAACTCAAAATTAAGATGCCATAGTGGTCCATCGGGGATAATGATGAGTTGATCCCCAACTAATTTATCTTTAATCGGTGCTATAAGTGTATTATATAAGGTATATGCTTGTTGTTTATATACTCCTGTGTTTTTGTTAATGATACTTTTACGAAATATCTCAACTTGCTCGGTAAGTTTTGGAGTAGATAGTTCTTGTACACCAATATCATGTTTAGAAATCGTAAAAGCATAGGTGATACTATCTGCAGTAAAGTACTCTAATAAAGTAGTTTTTTGATCTAACTTTTTTTGAATATCGACAATTGAAATTACTTTGTCATTATACTTTAACTGGTAATATTTAGGGTAGTTCTTTTCTAATATCTCATTTAATGAATCTTGCTTCCTGTTTATACTAAATAATTTGTTTTTGAATTCTATCAATTTACTTGATTCAGATTTTTCTTTTTGGATTTTTGATTGATAATAGGATCTGTCAATTTTTAATTTTTTTTCGAATTCTATTATCTTTTCAGGTAATCCTGAAAACCTTTTAGAATCATTGTTAATCAATTCTATCAAAGTATTTGCTTTACTTTTCTCAAAAAAATAAAGAACATCTTGTAGATCTAAAATATCATTATTGTACAGCAACATTGATGCTTCTATCCCAACCTTATTAATATCTTTAGCCTTTTTAGAAAAAAATACTTTGTCCTTGTAATTCGCATTATGAAACCTTGCAAAACGTATCAAAGAATCTGAAATTTTACATTGTTTCTGGCTTTTCAAAAGGTTATTCGTTTTCAAGTTTTTTCTGTATGCCAATAAATATGCTTTAGCTTGCCCTTCATAAGAACTCAATAAAACATTATGATTCAAAAAATTAGAAAACTTTACTTCTGTTGAAGAATTAGACCTTAGGTTTGATTCAACTGCTTTTTTGAAGTTAGAAATAGCCAAAATATAGTTATTATTAGCCAAATTAGCATTTCCTAATAGGTTGTAAATATGAGATACTCTAGGGTTATTTTCTCCATATTCACTAATTCTTATTTCTAAGGCATCTTGAAGGTATTTTAAGGCAAGATCTATATTCTTACCTCTAGTATATAATTGACCAATTTCTTTATAACTATTGGCAAGAGATACATGACTTCCTTTATATCTTTTGTTTTTAATCTTTAGGGATTTCATGAAAAATTGAAGCGCTTTATCCTTTTCATCTTTAAGCATATATACTGTTCCTAAGTTATTATAACCATCTGCAATTGCGATATGACTTTCTCCATAAACTTTTTCTTTTAAATCAATTGATTTTTTTAAATACTCTATTGCTTTTATATAATTGTCCATTTCTTTATAAATAAGCCCCAATTTGTTATAAATAAAAGCAAACTCTCTATCGTCTTGATTGTTTTTTTCTAATAGACGAATGATTCTCTGGTTGAAGTCAAGAGCCATATTCAAACGCCCTGTAAGATGATATATACTGGCAAGATTATAATAAACAAGATAAAGGTCTAAGTGATCCTCTCCCAACTCCTTTCGGATCATTTTCGAAGTCTTCACTAATATTTCTGACGCCAGGTCATAAAGCCCTTGTTCTTTGTATGAATTGGCCAGGTTAACATTAACTTTTCTTAGTTTTAAATGACCTTCACCAAAAAAAGATTTTTCAATAGCTAATACTTTATTTTGATACTTGATTGCAGTATCAATTTCTCCCTTAATATAATGATATACTCCCAAGTTACCAATAGAAAGACTTGTTTGTAAATTGTTTTCGCCAAAATATTCTTTTCTGATGTTAAGACTTTTTTCAAAATTATCACGTGCTTGTTCGAAATTCCATTTTCGGAGGTGATAATGCCCCTTTATATCATAGATATCTGCTATTTTATAATGACTAGATCCATGATGTTTAGTAATTAAAGCAAGTGCCTTTTCAACATTTTTTCTTACGTCTTCATACTTACCTTTATAAATATTTATCCTGGCCAAATTAATATAGAAATTGTATAAATCTGAAGGGTATTGAAAAGCTAGTTTTTCTCGAATGTTTAATGCTTTTTTATAATATTCTTCGGCTTTTTTATTATTGGATTTTATGTAATAATAATAATCTCCTAAATTATCCAGAACTTTTGATTTTTGCTGATCTAATTTATGAGTATTACATAAAGACAATGCCTGTCGCATAGAAGACATTGCCTTTTCATCTTCAATTAAAAAGATGTAGTTTGATGACAATCCGTTATAACAAGCTACAACACGTTCCTGGGCTTTGGCTTTTTCATAAATAGACAAAGCTTTTTTAAAATAAACAATAGAACTATCTGAATACCTATGTACCAATAACGAATCTGCTTTTTTATAATATTGAAAAGCTACTACCGTATCATTTGTTACTTGTGCATGAGTAGCATGTAACGATACCATACACAAAACAATAGAGAAAAAGGAGGTTAGAAAAATCGATGATAATTTTTTCATAAAAGAACTTTAATCAATAAACAAATTATAGTTTTATATTTTATCATTTACAGCGCTTCATCTCTTTAAAGAGAAGTGTACTGTGCTAAAAATAGATCATCTAAAAACAGTATGTTCCTTTTTAGGTGATCTTTGGGTAGGATTGATAACAAAGATATAGGTTTATATCGTCTCATTACTTATTTTTTATTCTTTGCTTGTTAACAGATTCGATGTAGCGTCTACTTTATAATGAATTCATCTTAACTTTTTCTGGAAAATAGAAAAAGTTAAGATTTAAAATTTCTTGTCACACTGAGCTTGTCCAAGACATTTGAAAACGCAAACTTGAAAGCACTTCGACAAGCTCAGTGTGACGGGCATATGTACACCATCAACCAGTTATAAACTTAAGACGATACCTCTTTACAACACCTTTCGAAGCGTTACTGAAGTCCTTCGAGGGCTGCCTTTATGGCTTCGAACCCCAAAAATTATCACTTTTATCCCTCCTCTCAAGCCCTTTATGCCATATGATATCAGCTCGAAGCCTGAATGTATCCTTTCGAAGAGTCATCATCATCCCTCGAAGCATTAAAATATCAGCTCGAACCACCTTTTGATAGGGTACTCCCCATATCGACAAGGGGACACCTCCTTATCGTGAAGGGTGTCTCACCCTAAAAAACATCAAGAAATTATCCCTTAAAAAACACTCGATCCGACAGTATTCTATTGATTAAGCTTATGCCAAATACCAACGCTAGGTAAAAAAATTATCAGAAGCCTTAATTCAATTGTTCTTTTTTAATCTTAGTCATATCTTTTTGCATCAGTTTATCGATTAATGTCTGATACATCTCTTTTGGTAATCCACAAGCGATAAGATATTCTTTCATAAGGTTTTCTTCTTCTTTTTCGATAGCTCCATCGGCCAATAGTACTACAGCTGCTTGTGCCAAAATATTAATTAGCGCTTCTGATGATAGTTCATTTCGTGCTTCATTAAGAAAATTAAAGACCTGGTTATCCTGGTTACCAGTTGCTTTTATATTTTGATGTATCGCCATTAATTCTTCCTTCATTTCTGGGAACCCTTCTATAGCATCCATAATTTCGCGCTCTTCTTCTGCAGCAAAATCTCCATCGATAATCGACATATGTGTCATCGAGGCTATAAGTGCTTTGGCAAATACTAATTTTGCTCGTTTTTGATTCTCGTTAATCTCATCCTGCGAGCGTTGTAAGATCGTTTTTATATTTTCGTTATAGGCACTTTTACAGCTATCGCATTGATAAAATCGATCTACTACATCCAGTGGAATCATGGGGATAAAAAATAAGGTAAACCATCTGCGATAGAGCTTATTTACGAGATTTCCATTATTGCAATTTGGACATGAATTTGATAAAACAGGACTTTCACTCACGGTGTGTTTTAGTCCTCTTGTTCCGAAGATAATAAACATAACTATGTAGGTATTTAATGATTTAAGGTATTTTAAAGATACTATAATATTCTAAACCTCCTAATAATCAAACTACCATCCTTGTATTGCCGAACTGCTTATGGTAAAAAATTAAACCTGGAGTAGCAGAACGAGGTTATGCTTTTCGTCAATATATTGAGATAATACTACCTCTGACTCGAATTTACTGGAATATATAAACAGTTCGTACTATACCTTATTCACTTTTTTTGGCGATACCGCATTTTCTCCGGATGGTTCTTTCGGCGAGGGCTGCGACATTTCTGGCACGATCCTCAGAGCCTCCGCCTTTAATAACCTCATTATATACTGTTTTGTTTTCTATAAGACCACGTAGGATACAGGTAAATCCTGGGCTGTCTTTACCTTTGAAAGGATTCTTTTTTTTGGGTCTTGCGATCAACTCCCCGAACAAGCGATCTTTTAATACTATATCTTTTTGCACTTCTACTACCAACGTATATAGGACATTTTGATCTTCTGGATCCATATCATTTACCTTATCCAAGGCATTGGAATATTCATCATTGGTGAAATTAAAATATGCATAGATATCAAAGTAGTTGTTTTCTCCTTTTTCATCCTCCTGTACCTCTTCTTCACTTTGTATTTCTTCTTCATTTTGATACTCTTCTTCGCTTTCCTGGCTTACTCCTTTGAACACGGATACTAGTAATATTACAAAAATGGATAGCCTCTTCATTTGTTCTATAGTTTTAAATTAATTTGGGTATAATACCATTTCCAATCTAAATTTACTCAATAAAACCGCTTCTTTTGTCTAATATTTCAAAATAAAACACAACCGTAGCCCTGCTATGCTTGAATTTTCTTTTTCATCTAAGTCAAAAATCCATCATTTTTCTTATGAGTAAATTTAAATCAGAACTGGTATAATAAACGTTTGACAACGTCCTTTTGTTATCTGCTTTCCTTATTTTTATACTTTTATAACCCATTGTGCATTTTGATAAAATTCTGTCAATTCGAGTGAATTTTACGATTAAAATGAGTAAAATATGTATCGAGAATAAGAATTTTAACCTTTAAATGGGTTCTCGATACAATTTTTTTATCAAAAAATCACTCGAACTGACATTTTGAAAACTATTTTAACTTAAAATGCACAACGGGGTTTTATATAAAAACAGTATGCTTTTTCATTATATGCATAATTAAGGATTTTATTTTTTGTTTACTAAAATCTGTGGCACGCTTTTTGGTTTTTATCAAATAAATTACCTATTTTGAGGCAATTTTTAAGGTTATTTTAACAATAAAATAAATTTTATCGCGTTCTGATAACCGGTGTAATTAACCTATAAACTATAATACATTATTTTAACACCCAAAACTATGAAAAAATTATTTTTACTTGCATTTGTGCTATGCACAGGATTATCACTTCAAGCTCAAGAAGATTGGAAAACCCAGAAAGTTATATTTGATAAGGTATACTCCTTAGCTACTGATCTTGGTGAACAAACTAATAAAGTGACTGCAGCAGGCAATGTGATTTCTGTTATTACTGGTAAAGGAACTATATCGGTACAAAAAAAATTAGATCCATCTAAACCTAAGCATTTAAATCACTTTGAATATCATCTATTGACTACTGCGGGTAAGGATATTTTATTAGATAAAATGAATGCAGAACGTGTGATTGAAACTTTTCATGCCAAGCTTTTAAAACTAAAGACATCATTAGCAGAGAATCAAGATGCTGATGTAGAGAATATTTTGAAGGATTTATTTAATTAAAATACAATTCTTTTTCAAACAAAAAGAGCGACACAATGTGTCGCTCTTTTTATTTTCAATTACTTCTTAGATATCATTCAACAGTTTAGTGATTTCATCCAATTTTGGAGTTAGGATCACTTCGATTCTTCTGTTTTTACTTTTTCCTGTACTGGTATCATTAGATGCTACAGGAGCAAACTCTCCTCTACCAGCCGCAGTGATGTTTTGTGGGTCAATTTTCTGGTTTTGTAACAAAATATTTACAATGGCAGTAGCTCTCTTGGTAGACAAATCCCAGTTGCCCGATAGCTGTCCGTTACCTGTATAGGGTACGTTATCGGTATGCCCTTCGATCAAAACAGCAATATCGGTATTATCGCCCAATACTTTACCGAGTTGTCTTACTGCTTTTTGTCCTTGTGCTCCTACTGCCCAACTACCAGATTCAAACAGTAGTTTGTTTTCCATAGAGATATAGACTTTGCCATTGCGCTCTTCTACAGTAAGGCCTTTTCCTTCAAAATTTCGCAGTGCTTTAGATATTGCACTTTTAAGTGCCTGCATTTTGGCGTCTTTGGCTGCAATTAACCCTTCTAATTCATCTACTCTCTTAGAACGAGAAGCGAGGTCTCGTTGTAATGCATCCAAACGATTACGTTCTTCGGCCAGCGCTCTTTCTTTTTCCTCCAGTTGTTTTAGCAGTTCTCTGTTTTTCTTACTATTGGCCGCAATCGCTGCCGAACTGTTTTTCTCTAATGCATCATACGAATCTTTTAAGTTTTCATAATTAGCCTGTGCTGCATTATATTTTCCTTGCAAATCATCTCTCTCGGCTTTAACCTTTTGATATTCGGCATCTAATTGTTCTAATGCCTTTCTATTGGCATCGCTTGTTTTTTCTAAAGCTGCTAATTCGTCTTTGGTTTTACGATTTTCTCGCTTCAAACGAGCATACTTGCTTTCTAATTCTTTGTACACTTTAGAAGAAACACAAGAAGTCATAAGAGTACCAACAAGTATAACAGATACTATTCTTTTTATCATTTTATGTTGTTTATGGGGTTGTTTAATTATAAAAAATTAAGAAGCTTGAAACCTATTTGGTTTAAATTTGGTCCCATAAGCTATCTATTAATATGTTTTTAATTCACTAATTACTATTAAAATAACTTTATTTTATGTTTAAGCTAAATAACTTCAATTTAAACTTCTTTTCATTTTCTTTGCTCGCCCAAAAGAAAACGAAACAAAAGAAAAGGCTCTTTTTCAAGGTATTTTTCAGTTGTACTGAAAACCAGATTAGTGTTGCTAAAATCTTTCCAAGGTTTCAAGATTTTCTAACGCAAAACAAATCTTATACTGGTGAAAAAGATTTTCAAAGCTCTGCTTTGGAACGTCAGTATTACGAATGGATAAAAATTCATCAGACCTTCAACATGAGCGCAAAATACGATATATTCACATTCAAAAAACTTATTCTCGATACACCGCACCTGAAAGCGCAGCACTCGAATTGACAGTCTTTATTCTATAGACTACTTAGATGTAATAGTATTACATTGAAATAAAATATCACTATCCTATACGCATCTATACATCTAATTCGACTACAATAGGGCAGTGGTCACTATGTTTGGCTTCTGATAGAATAACGGCTCTTTTTAAATTATCTTGTAAAGGCTGAGATACCATACCATAATCCAAACGCCATCCTTTATTATTCGCTCTGGCATTAGCTCTGTAGCTCCACCATGAATATTGATGTGGTTCTGTATTAAAATGTCTAAAAGAATCTATAAAACCGCTATCGATAAAATTACCGATCCACTCACGCTCTACTGGTAAAAATCCTGATACATTTTTATTACGCACCGGATCATGAATATCGATTGCTTTATGACATATATTATAATCTCCTAATATCACCAAATTGGGGTGTTCTTTTTTAAGTTCATTAATATAGGTCTGAAAATCTGCCATATATTTCAGCTTATGCTCCAAACGATCTATATTGGTACCACTAGGGAGGTATAAACTCATTACCGATACTCCATTAAAATCAGCTCTCAGGTTACGGCCTTCAAAATCCATATAATCAATCCCGGTACCATACTCTACATGATCAGGTTTTGTTTTAGAAAGAATAGCAACACCACTATATCCTTTTTTCTGAGCACTATACCAGTAATTATGTGGATATCCGGCTTCTGAAAACAGATCGAGATCTAACTGTTCTTTATTTGCTTTTATTTCCTGAAGACAGATCACGTCGGGGTCAGTTTGTTGTAACCATTCTAAAAACCCCTTGTTTATTGCTGCTCTAATTCCGTTTACGTTATAGGAGACGATTTTCATACTCAAAATACTATTTGGTTTACATAATTCAAACAATGTCGTTTAGTTAAGGATAAGATTTAAAATTTCTTGTCACACTGAGTCTGTCGAAGTGCTTTCAAATCTGTTTTTTCAAATGTCTTCGACAGGCTCAGACTGACAACTAAAAGCTTAACTAAACGACATTGATAATTCAAATCTACCAATTATTAAAGAAAATGAAGCGTCATATCGATACATTTTAATCATCAATTATGAATTTAAATTGACGTATAAATCCCATCATATTCTAATAAATTTTTATGATCTTTATAGTAAACAACCACAAATCATGAAAAACATGCTTAAAACCGCCTGCTTACTTCTACTATTTAGTGCATATAATTGTGTTCCTGCAAAAGGAGTAAATCCTGAAGGTGCTGCAACCACAAAAAATGATATTCAAATCTCGACATCAAAAGAAATGATAGAAAAAGGATTTAGTAAAGGTACTATAGTAAGTAGTAAATCTGAGGGGTGCCCTTATATTCTAAATGTTGAAGAATATAAAGATAACCTGGATCCTATTAATCTTGGTGATTTTTATAAAACCGAGGTTCCCAAACAGGTTTGGGTAAAGTTTTCTAACCTTAGAATGGCAAGTAGATGCAATAATGCTCGTCCCGTTTCTATTACAGAAATTAATACGCGTAAAGAATAAACGTATTATTTTAACCCGTTGTGCATTTTAGAAACTAATAGTATAAAAAGGCGTCAATTCGAATTAAAAAGTCTCAAATGCACAATGTATTATTGTACAACAAACCTCGTAGCGTCTGCTTTTCTTTTGTTACCAAATCGTGCAAAATAGACTCCTGATCTCGCATAGGACATATCCAGATCGTATACAAATCTACCATTGGCATCTTTTCTCACTATATTAGAAACAATGACCTGCCCAAGAATATTAAAAATATAAAGTCTCGTCTCGGTTTCTGGGCCAGAGTCTGATTTGGTAATCAAAAATTGGTTGTCTGGTTCTGTAATTACAATCAATCCCGTATTTAACTCTTCATTTTCTCCTATCTCTACGGTATAATCATGAGTTGTTCCAAAATCCATCGAACCACAGGGGTTATTAAGAGGGGCTCCACTATTGGTATTAACATCTCCTGCACGAATCCTAAGCAAATGACTTCCCAACACAGCATCAGCAGCGATTGAAACCGTAAAGTCCTGATCGGCATCAGCAGCTTCGATAATTTGATTATCAACCAACAATTCTGATTCTTCAAAAACGATATTGTCATTAAAATCAATCCACATAGATACCCGCTCCGATCCGTTATTATCTGCAAATCCAGTTTGTACGGTTAATGTATAGTTTCCTATAGATCGATTTAAATTGATGGTGAAATCATTTGTAAAATCTTCATATCCTGTATCACAGGCAATTTGAGTATTCGTAACATTTGCCAATTCGAAAGATTTAATTCCATCTCCAAATCGCGTACAATTAGCTGTTGGTCTACAAAACGCTCTTTCTATTGTTCGGGTAATTGTATCATTAGCTGTATTTTGATCTGCAGCTAAAGCCGTTCCTAATAGAAATTCGAAAGTCCCTGTTCCTGTAATATCTGCCAGAGTGGTAAATGTATAACTTGCTTCGGTTTGTGGTTGCAGGGTACCTGTAAAAACTTCTTCTACTCTGGTTCCATTATTTAAAGTATAAAAAACCGGAATATTAGTTTGCGCAGCAGAACCAAAATTATATAGTGTAATAACAACGGCTTCTGAAGAAGCTGTAATACCACTATCGAGAGCAGGAGATGTTAATTCTGCCACTCCTACATCAACAGAAAATAAATTATTGAGCGTTACCTCACTACAATCATTTTCGGGATTGATATCTCCCGCTGCATTAGTTTCTGCTGTTATAGTATACACTCTTTCTGTACTAAGATCTGCATTGGTAGCAAATGAAAAAGAAGCTGTTCCTAATGGTGCTATAGGACCCGCTAACAGCTCACTAACAGGGGGTCCTCCATTAATAGAGTATGTAACCTGGATATTACTTTGAGCTGTAGATCCAAAATTCTTAACCGTTACAGTAATGTTTTCAGAATTAGTAAAAGTGGCGTCATTTCCTGGCGTGTCTATACTTACTACTCCTACATCGGTTGTAACTGCACCAGCCACTTTAAAAACTCCTACAACATTTCTCGAGTTGTCTCCTGTATTTTCAAAGTATTCTGCAATGTGCCAAAACGTTTGATCATCGACAGGGTCTACAGTAAGCTGTGCATAATCTCCGTATCGTTGTGGATCTCCTTCGCGTTGTATATCGGTTCCGATCTTGATATCTTGCTCTGCTACGGTCATCGTTCCTAATGGATCACCTGCAAGTCTACCGGTATATCGAATTGAAGCAAAACTATCTGCACTCGCCCCGGTACTTGTTGTACCCATTGTTGTGTACCCCATACCAATATTACCATAAATATCCATAGCCATACTTCCACACCAGGCACTTTTACCATCGGGAGAAGTATAGGTTCCTTCCTGAAATACAGTCCAAGGTTGACCATCTCCACTTTGTCGTAATTCGTACCAACGTATTCCTGCTACATCATCTGCATCTGCATCTATATCTACGACATGATTAAGTACTACAGAGTTATAATTACAAAATCGCCTGTAATTACTGGCAAACATAACTGCCCCTTGCAATGCATCAATATTTCGATCGCTACCAGGTTGTGGTAAGTTACCAAAAGACCCGCCATCAAAAGTAGAGTCAAATGGTGTTACCGTAAGTTCTTCTGCTTCTGTAATTGTAGATTGACTGGGAGAAACCCAGTCTACATTAACTTTCCATAATTTTAAAATATCCTGATCAACACCTTCCCACTCATCATCCTGAAAATAAATAATTCTGGCATCACCATCAGGAGGTAATGTTTTTCCTAAAGCATTAAATGATGCCGGACTGTAAAACCCTCCTATTCTAGCTCCAGGAAGTGGAAATCCCACCATTTTTACATTTTCTTGTTCTGCTCCTTGTAGCATTTTTTCTCTTTCGATTACAAATACGATCTCGCTGGTTTGTACCGAATTTTGATCTTTATTAGCTGTTACATAGTATCCATCAGACCAAATTGAAAATTTTGTGTAATCAGGAAACCCTTCTGTATTAAATCGATAGGTATACCATCCGTCATTTACAGGATCTGGTCCCTGACCCACAGCTACCAAAAATCCATCTGGAGTATTAGAAAACTGAGTGATTACAAATCGATCTGCAAAACTATCATAAAATACAATTGGATCTCCAAGGGTTTCTCCTGGAAATATATTCGCTAATGATGAGGAAGCTACTAACTCATTACCACTTCTATCGTGTATTGCAAAAGCAAAGTTTTTGGCACTTACATAATGATTCGGGCCAACAGCTCCTGTAGGATCAGAAGGAGCTCTATTGCTAGAATTTGTCTCGAATGTAAGAGAAGGAGCTTTACCAGCTCTCATCATCTGATTGCTCTTTTGTTTGGCAAGTAAAGGATCCATTCCTTTGGGAAGACCTTTTCCCGGAACAATTTTGTTGGCATCTGTTCTTCTAGGATTAATCTTACCTTCTCTTGGTTCACCCGGCAATAGTTTTTTCCCTGCCAATGGCCCTATTGCCCTCATATAAGTAGCAGTAGTTACCATACTGGCATTCATGGTTTCTTTCTTTTGTGAAAATCCAATGGTAACAAAAAACAAAAAGGAAACTACTACAATTTTCTTTAATAGCATAAGCAACAATTTATATTAAGACCTGGCTCTTTACTTAGAGACTAAAATACAACTAAACTTCAAAATAAGACAGTTGTAAGGCACTTTATCCTAAGTATTGATAAAAAAACGGTTAATTTTAAAAAAAATTATCAATAATCATCAATGATTATATTGTATTCATGTTTTTATTAAAATAAAAAAACTGCCTCGTAATGAAGCAGCTTTACCAGGGAAAAACTTATCCCAAAATTATTTTAACCAATACTCGGCATCTGTTTTTTCAGAAATGATAGCCTTAAGCTCTGTAATCGCCACTCGTTTCTGTTCCATAGTATCTCGATCTCGTATGGTAACTGTATTGTCTTTTATAGTATCGTGATCTATTGTAATACAAAATGGAGTACCATTGGCATCTTGTCTTCTATATCGACGTCCAATAGCATCTTTTTCGTCGTAAATAACATTAAATTTCCATTTTAGATCATCGACAATCTGTTCTGCAATCTCTGGCAGGCCATCTTTTTTAACCAAAGGAAGTATTGCTGCTTTTACAGGCGCAACGACTGCTGGTAATTTTAATACTACTCTACTCGAACCATCTTCTAATTCTTCATCTTGCAATGCGGTAGAGAATACTGCAAGAAACATTCTATCTAATCCAACTGACGTTTCGACAACATAAGGAACATAGCTTTCTTTTAACTCGGGATCAAAAAACTGTAATTTCTTACCTGAGTGTTCTTCATGGGCTTTAAGGTCAAAATCTGTTCTGGAGTGAATTCCTTCTAATTCTTTAAATCCAAATGGGAAATTAAACTCAATATCAGCTGCAGCATTTGCATAGTGTGCTAGTTTATCATGATCGTGAAAACGATAATTCTCTTTACCCAATCCTAGTGATAAATGCCAATGTAATCGGGTTTCTTTCCAGTATTCATACCATTTCATTTCCTCACCGGGGCGTACAAAGAATTGCATTTCCATTTGTTCAAACTCCCGCATTCTAAAAATAAACTGGCGCGCTACGATCTCATTTCTAAATGCTTTTCCGGTTTGAGCAATCCCAAATGGTATTTTCATTCGTCCCGTTTTCTGAACATTCAGGAAATTCACAAAAATACCCTGAGCAGTCTCTGGCCTTAAGAATAAATCGGTAGCAGATTCTGCAGATGCTCCTAATTTAGTACCAAACATTAGATTAAATTGTCGCACCTCTGTCCAATTTTTGGAACCAGTATCCGGATCAGCAATTTCTAATTCTTCTATCAGTGCTTTTACATCTGCAAGATCTTCGTTATCCAAAGATTTTGCCATACGCTGTAAAACCTCTTCTTTTTTAGAAAGGTATTTTACCACTCTTGGATTAGTAGTTACAAATTGGGCTTCATCAAAATCATCTCCAAAGCGTTTTTTGGCTTTAGTGATTTCTTTTTGAGCTTTTTGATAAAGCTTCTCTGCATAATCCTCGATAAGTACGTCGGCTCTATATCTCTTTTTAGAATCTTTATTATCAATAAGTGGATCACTAAAGGCATCTACGTGACCCGAAGCTTTCCAGGTTGTAGGGTGCATAAATATTGCAGCATCAAGACCAACAATATTCTGGTGCATATTCACCATACTTTTCCACCAATATTCTCTTATATTTTTTTTAAGCTCTACTCCATTTTGACCATAGTCATATACTGCACTTAATCCATCATAAATTTCACTAGAACCAAAAATATACCCATACTCCTTAGCATGGGCAATAACCTTTTTAAATTTATCTTCTTGCTTTGCCATTGCGCAAAAATAACTGAATTTAAATGAATTGAAAACGAATCTGATTTTGTTTTTTATAAAATCTTCATCTGTTGCTAATGCAGGGATTACTTATCGAAAGTAATTTCTGACAAAAGCATAAAAAAACCGTCATATTTTAAGCAATATGACGGTTATTAATTATATATCTAAAAAATTATTTTAGTTCAAACTGAGTGTTTGAGATCATTTTTGGTCCAGAGAATACATTTACAATATAGTTTCCTTTAACTAATTCTCCTTCTGCTGTATCTACTAATACACAAACATCTAGTGCTTCATTTTCATAGAATACTTTATTAGTCCCACTATAAGTAAGTGTTGCACTATCAAAGTTTACAGCTATTTTATCTCCTATCAAAACATTACTAGGATTAACCACCTGTACATAAAGATTTTTATCTCCTTTTTCGGTTAATTTATTTGGTGCAAGTGTAAAACAAACTCTTACTTTTTCGGCTCTTTTTGCTCTAGTAGTAGTTGATATTTTACCACTGCCACGTACACGTACTCCTTCTGCTTTGATATTTGCCGCAGTAAGTGCTGAACCTCTTTCTACAATATCAGCAAGTTTGCTGTTTTGAGTCTGTAAAGAGTCTGATAAGATTATTCTTTTATTTAATGCAACAGAAGTACTATCTAAATCTGTAGCTAATTGTGTATTTGCAACCGTTAAACTATCTGCAAGCTTAAACAATCTTTCACGTTCCTTCTTAAGTTTACCTACTTCTCTTCTGTAACGAGAGATCAAAGCCAGGTTAGCATCATTATCTTTTACGCTATCCAATAGAACTACGATACGTTCTTTTGCCTTAAGTAAATGATCATCCATTACTTCATTAAGGGCAATAGCATTGTCATACTTTGTTATCAATTCTCCTAATTCACTTTCAATAAGATCCTTTTCTTGTTGCAAAATTGCTTTATTTTGCTTCTCTTCGTTGTAAAACTTATACGTAAATATCCCTAGAATAAGTAACAGTGCTCCTAGAACACCGATAAGGATCTTAAGGGTTAAGTTATTGTTTTGAGTTGTCATAATTAAGATTTATAATTTTTGATGGTTATTTTAATAGCTAAATATAATAATTAATGTTAATCTCCCTAATAAAATGCTAAGAGACTTAGCGTATTTATTCTACCCTATATATTGTGCTGCCTGTGACAGTCCTTTATATGCGAATGAAAGGTTACTGTGTACTTCTTGTAGACACGAGCTTCCTTTGGGCAATTTTCATAACGTAAACGCAAAAAAAATTGAAAAAGTATTTTATGGCCGTGTCAAAATTGAAAATGCTACTGCTTTATTTGTATTTCATAAAGATAGCTTAGTACAAAATTTAATTCATAATCTAAAATATCGCGGAAGAGAAGAAATAGGAAAAGAACTGGGCAAATGGCTTGGTCAGGAACTAATTCAAACACCTGAATACCAGTTTATTGATTCTGTAATACCAGTTCCTTTACACAAAAGAAGATTACGGGAAAGAGGATATAATCAAGTAGGAAAATTCGGAGTCGAAATTGCCAAAAAACTAAATGCCGAATATATTGATTCTGTTTTGAAAAAAATTTCCTACAATAAAAAACAATCCAAACGCGGAAGAATTAGCAGATGGATAAACACTGTTGAAACATTCGGAGTTCAAAATGAGTCTTTACTTGTAAATAAGCATATTTTGTTGGTTGATGATATTGTTACGACAGGGGCTACCATAGAATCTTGTGTAAATGCATTAAAATCTATTCCTGGTATCAAAATAAGTGTCGCCACAATAGCTATAACAGAATAAGTTAAAATAAGGTTTGATATACAATAAATTTACATTTGAAACCTTGTTATATAAACGCAATTGACCCAACACACTTCTATTTATAAGTTAATTTTGAATTAGCTGTTAAATAGACTTTTATTAAGTTTTTTGTTTTTTAAATATAGTTGTTTCTTTGTGTCCTAAAATTATTGCGGAGATATGAGCAAAAGAATACATATGATATTGCTTACCTTGGTATCACTTGTCATTGTGATTAGTTGTGCCAAAAAAGGTTCTATAACCGGTGGTCCCAAAGATGAGGCTCCCCCGGTTTTTATAAAAGCTATGCCTCCCAATTTCTCTACAAATTTCGACAAAAAAGAGATCAGAATCTATTTTGATGAATATGTAAAATTAAAAGATCCTCAAAAACAAATTATCGTTTCTCCTCCTATGGATCCTAAACCAACCATTACTCCTTTGGGAGGAGCTAGTAAGTACATAAAAATTAAATTTCTCGATACCTTATTAGAAAACACAACCTACAGTATTAATTTTGGTGAAAGTGTAGTAGACAATAACGAAGAAAACCCTAATCCTTTTTTTAGGTATGTTTTTTCTACAGGAGATTCCCTTGATTCATTAAGTATAAAAGGTACCGTTGGCGACGCTATTCAAAAAAAGGCAGATTCTTATATTACCGTAGCGTTGTATGAAATTGATGAAAACTATTCTGATTCACTAGTATATAAAACCGTTCCCAGATATATCACTAATACTTTAGATAGCTTAGCTTTTAGCTTACAGAATCTGAAAGAAGGAAAATTTAAGCTCATTGCGTTAAAAGATATTTCTAACAACTATACCTATGAGCCTAAACAGGATAAAATAGGGTTTTATGAAGAGATAATATCACTTCCTGAAGATACTGCCAAAGTTTTTAACCTTAACATATTTAAAGAAGTTTTGGATTTTAAGGCACTAAATCCAAAACAAGTCTCAAAAAATAAATTTATTTTTCCATATGAAGGTGAAATAGATAGCATGAAAATCAAGCTGCTAAGTGAAGCACCAGATACATTTGAAACTCGAATCTTTCCTGATAAAGACAAAGACACATTACAGTATTGGTTTAGACCATTTTTTGAAGCCGATTCATTAATATTTGAAGTAACTAATGTCAAAAAATATCGAGATACTATACTTACCCGGTTTAAAGATCAGTATAAAGATTCTCTTGTAGTATCCTCTGATATTGGAGCTACACTTCCACTTAATACAGATTTTGTTTTTACCGCAAATACTGCTCTGGATAGTATTAATGAACAATTAATCTCTCTAACCGATAAGGATACACTCGAAATTCCTTTTTCTATCAAATTAGATATTGCAAAAAATGAAGCAAAACTAGCTTTTGAAAAAGCTGAGAGTAATGCCTACACTTTACAGTTTTTACCAAATGCTATTAAAGATTTTACCGGCAACGTTAATGACACTATAAAAATCAATTTCAGAACAAAGAAATTAACCGATTATGGAACTATTTTCTTAACACTTCAGAAAGTAGAAGCTTATCCGATTCTGGTTCAAGTCACTAACGAACAAGAAGAAGTGATTTCAGAAAAAGTTGTAAACAGTCAGGAAACTTTGGTTTTTGATTATCTCGACCCGTCCAAATATTACATCAGAATCGTTTTTGACCGTAATAATAATGGCAAATGGGACAGTGGTAATTTTTTAAAAGGAATACAACCCGAAGAAATCCGTTACTTTGCAGAACCCATTGATGTTAGAGCAAATTGGGAAATAAAGCAAACCTTTACATTAGATTAATTTAAAATCATCTTTATCGTCGAGAAAAGGTAATTTATTTCTTGTTTTTTTGACATGAGACATGTCTAATGTTACGTATAAAATAGCTTCTCTCTCGATAGGATTTTCTTCTAAAACCGAATTTCCTAAAACATCATATACTCCAGAATGACCGTTGTATTCATATCCTTTACCATCTAGGCCTACGCGATTTACCCCGATACAATAACACATATTTTCGATAGCTCTCGCTTTTAGCAATGCATCCCACGCATCAATTCGAAGTTTTGGCCAACTGGCTACATACAATAACACATCATATCCCGAAGTATTTCTCGCCCATACCGGAAACCTGAGATCATAACAAATTAGTGGTTTAATTCTCCAACCCTTATATTCTATAATTACATCTTTTTGCCCTGCGGTAAAAACTTCTTGTTCTTTGGCAAGTGTAAATAACTGATGTTTATCATACACCTCATAAGTCCCGTCAGGAAGCATAAAAACCAATCGATTATAATAGTTTCCTTTTTCTTCAATAATAATACTTCCTACAATTGCACAATCTGCCGATTTGGCCATCTTTTCTAACCATTGCAACGTATCTTCACCCATTTTTTCTGCTACTTCTATAGCATTCATTGTAAAACCTGTAGTAAACATTTCGGGTAAGATAATTAGATCTACTTTCTGGGATATCGAATTTATTTTTTGAGTAAAAGCTGCACGATTCTGTACTGGGTTCTCCCATGCCAGGTGAGATTGGAGTAATGCGACATGTAAGTTTGTATTCATAACACGAAAATAGTGAAAATCTTCATTTTTAATACTCATGTAATATATCGTTTACATGAACTTAGCATTGTAAAATCTACTTCTATCAATAAACACCTTAAAAAACCATCCCTTTTTTTAAGGGATTCACCACAAAGTTCTTTTCTTACCATGTATAGTATTTATTATCCTGCTATGTTTGAGATTACATAGAAAACCTAGATTAATAAAAACTTAAAAACAATACTTATGAAAAAAAATACTCTAGTAATCATCAGTTTTATTTTCTCTCTAATTTTAGCTTCTTGTGGAGAAAAAAATAATACTACATCAAATGATAGTGAAGAAACAATAGCCGAAACTTCAGCTGTAGCTTCTTATGACTTATCAGAAAAAGGAATCCCTACAATTATTGAAGGACCAAGAGAAGCTACTATAGGAGAAGGAATGGGTGCTGGAGAAATTGATGGTGTAAAAACAATAAGTTTAGGTATAACAAAAGATAAATTTAAGCTAGAGATAAATATGGATAGTGCGCCTTCTGAAAGAACATTAGACGAACTTGTAGCTTTTCATAAGGAATTAAGTCAAGAGGAAGAGGGGTTTGAATTGATAAAAGAAGATTCAAATGGTTTTATTTACAAAACAACCGAGGATGGAGAAACTAGTCACAATTTTAATTATGTTAAAATGAATGAAAAAGGAGATGCTTTAGAAATGACAACTGGATTTAGTTTGGTCAACTATACTTTAGAAGAGGTAGAAAAAATGTATGAAGCAGCTAAAAAAGCTACTTGGAAATAGTTTTATCACCAACAAAATCAACTGGTTGCGAAACTTTACAGAGATAATAAATTTATATGGGATCGTCTAAAAATTACTTTTTAGACGATCTTATTTTTTTATCTCCAAATACAACACTTATATCTACTTCTTTTCGCCAACTAATTATTTTAACCCAGGCTAAAATCAAAAAGCAAAATGATATGGCAACAAACTTTATGGTATTCTAGATAATCTCTATTCTTTTTTCCAGAAAATCCTTATTTTCGCACACTTAATAGAAAGAACGATCAAATGAGCACGAAGTTTCCTGAATATAAAGGACTTGACTTACCTAAAGTAGCTGACGAAATACTGGATTTCTGGCAACAGAATACCATATTTGAAAAAAGTATTAGTGAACGAGATGAAGCAAAACCGTTTATCTTTTTTGAAGGCCCTCCTTCAGCAAATGGATTACCGGGAATTCATCATGTAATGGCTCGTGCAATTAAAGATATTTTTTGTCGGTATAAAACACAAAAAGGATATCAGGTACAACGTAAAGCCGGGTGGGATACACACGGACTTCCGATAGAACTTGGTGTAGAAAAAGAATTAGGAATTACCAAAGAAGATATTGGTAAAAAAATCACTGTAGAAGAGTATAATGAAGCTTGTAAAAAAGCCGTGATGCGTTATACCGATATCTGGAATGATCTTACACAAAAAATAGGATATTGGGTAGATATGGACGATCCATATATTACCTATAAGTCTAAGTATATGGAAAGTGTATGGTGGTTACTTTCTCAGATTTATAAAAAAGGATTATTATACAAAGGATATACAATACAGCCGTACTCTCCTAAAGCAGGTACAGGACTAAGCTCACATGAACTTAATCAGCCAGGTACGTATCAGGATGTTACCGATACTACTGTGGTAGCTCAATTTAAAGCTAAAAAAGAAACATTGCCTTCGTTTTTGCAGGAGATAGAAGAAGCTATCTATTTTTTGGCCTGGACGACAACTCCATGGACTCTTCCTTCGAATACAGCATTAACAGTAGGTCTTAAAATTGATTATGTAGTTGTAAAAACATTTAATCAATATACTTTTGAACCGATTCATGTTGTTCTTGCAAAAAATTTGGTAGGAAAGCAATTTGCTGGCAAATTTGTGCAGGCAGAAACTAAAGAAGAGCTTACAACTTTTAAAAAAGGAGACAAAAAAATTCCTTATTTCATCTTAAAAGAATGTAAAGGAGCAGATCTGGTCGATATTCGATATGAACAACTTATAGATTATGTACAACCTTATCATAATCCAGAGAATGCTTTTAGAATTATTGCCGGTGATTTTGTAACTACCGAAGACGGAACCGGAATAGTACATACTTCGCCAACTTTTGGTGCAGATGATGCGTTGGTAGCTAAACAAGCAAAGCCAGAAGTACCTGCATTATTAGTAATTGATGAAAATGATAATCTTGTACCTACTGTAGATTTACAAGGACGATTTATCCCACAAATGGGTGATTTGGGTGGTAAATATGTTAAAAATGAATATTACGATGATGGTGAAGCTCCAGAGAAATCTGTAGATGTAGAAATAGCCATTAAATTAAAAATAGAAAATAAAGCTTTTAAAGTCGAAAAATATGTACACAGTTATCCAAATTGCTGGCGTACCGATAAGCCTATCTTATATTATCCTTTAGACTCGTGGTTTATCAAAGTAACCGATTTTAAAGATCGTATGCATGAGCTTAATTTGGGTATTAACTGGAAACCTAAAGCAACTGGTGAAGGCCGTTTTGGGAACTGGTTGGCTAATGCTAATGATTGGAATTTATCTCGATCTCGATTCTGGGGAGTTCCATTACCGATATGGAGAACAGAAGATGGTAAAGAAGAACTTATCATTGGCTCTGTCGAAGAATTAAAAGCCGAAATGACAAAGGCTGTTGATGCAGGAGTGCTCGATAAAGATATATTCTCAGATTTTATTGTTGGTGATATGAGCGAAGAGAATTATGACAAAATTGATCTTCATAAAAATGTAGTAGACAAAATTATCCTGGTATCTTCTTCGGGAAAACCAATGAAACGTGAGAGCGATCTTATTGATGTATGGTTTGACTCTGGATCAATGCCTTATGCACAATGGCATTATCCTTTTGAGAATAAAGAAAAGGTAGAAGCGGGAGGAAGAAAGGCCGATTTTATAGCCGAAGGAGTAGATCAAACTCGTGGATGGTTCTATACGTTACATGCTATAGGAACTATGATCTTTGATGATGTTGCCTATAAAAATGTAGTATCTAATGGTCTTGTATTAGATAAAAACGGCCAAAAAATGTCTAAAAGACTTGGTAATGCAGCTGATCCTTTCGAGACTTTAAAAACTTTTGGACCAGACGCTACCCGATGGTATATGATTAGTAATGCCAATCCCTGGGATAACTTGAAATTTGATGCTGAAGGGATTGCAGAGGTTCGCCGTAAGTTTTTCGGTACACTATATAATACGTATTCATTCTTTACTTTATATGCTAATATCGACAATTTCACGTATACTGAAGCGGATATCCCATTAGCAGAACGTCCCGAGATTGATCGTTGGATTCTAAGTGAACTACATACCTTGATCAAAAATGTAGATACCTATTATAATGATTACGAACCTACCAAGGCAACCAGAGCAATCTCTGATTTTGTTCAGGAAAATTTAAGTAACTGGTTTGTACGCCTAAGTAGAAGAAGATACTGGAAAGGCGATTATCAAAAAGATAAAGTTTCTGCTTATCAAACATTATACACCTGTATGCTAACGATTGCTAAATTAGGAGCGCCGGTAGCGCCATTTTTTATGGATCGATTATATAAAGATTTGGTAACGGGAACCAAAAAAGAAGCTTTTGAAAGTGTTCATTTGGCACATTTTCCTGAGTATAATCAGGATTTTGTAGATACATCTTTAGAACACAAGATGCAAAAGGCCCAGACCATATCTTCTTTGACACTTTCTCTTCGTCAAAAAGAAAAAATCAAAGTTCGACAGCCATTACAGCGAATTATGATTCCTGTGCTAAACGAAGCCGAAAAGAATGAAATCAATGACATTGCAGAACTTATAAAAAGTGAGGTTAATGTTAAAGAAATAGAACTTATAGATGATGCATCAGGTATTCTGGTAAAGCAAATCAAGCCTAATTTTAAAACATTAGGCCCTCGTTTTGGAAAATATATGAAGCTGATTGCCAACAAGATACAATCTTTCAATCAAGAAACTATTAAAATTCTTGAACAAACAGGGCATTTTGATGTAGAAATTAATGATAAAATTATTACATTAGGTACCGATGATGTAGAGATAAGCTCTCAGGATATTGAAGGTTGGTTAGTAGCAAATTCTGGAGCTTTGACTGTAGCATTGGATGTAACGATAAGTCCTGAGCTTAAAAAAGAAGGAATCGCCAGAGAACTTATAAATCGTATTCAAAACATTCGTAAAGATAGTGGTCTTGAGGTGACTGATAAGATAAAAATTGTTTTTCAGGAAAATGAAGCCATTCAAGAAGCTATCGCCACTAATGAGAATTATATTAAAAATGAAACCTTAACCGAGACAATTGAATTTGCATCAGATGTAATAAATGGTACAGAAATTGCGTTTGACGACATTGCAACCCAATTGATAATAAAAAAACATTAAGAAGTATGGCAGAAGATATCAAAGTAAGGTACAGCGACGCTGATTTAGCGATGTTTAAGGAAATCATCGTAGAGAAAATGGAAAAAGCACAGAAAGATTTAGAATTAATAAGAAGTGCTTACAAAAATGACGGAAATAACGGTACAGATGACACTTCACCAACGTTCAAGGCATTTGAAGAAGGAAGTGAAACGATGTCTAAAGAAGCAAATACACAACTTGCAATTAGACAAGAAAAGTTTGTACGCGATTTAAAGAATGCTTTATTACGTATTGAAAACAAAACATATGGTATTTGTCGTGTAACAGGGAAATTAATTAATCCTGATCGATTAAAACTGGTTCCGCATGCTACATTAAGTATCGAAGCAAAAAATATGCAGAGTTAAAACAAACAAATAATCTATAATTATAGATTTGACCTCACCGGTTTTTTAAACTAGTGAGGTCTTTTTTTTATCTTGTATGTAACCTTTTTAAAAAAACAAGGTATTAGTAATAGAACCCAACCAAAAGAGTAACATCTTGAAAAATCTAACTGACGAAGAATTAATGATTCTGGTATCCAATGGCAACCTGGATGTAATGAGTGTCCTTTTTGAAAGATACCATATCAAAATCTTTAATTTCTTATTAAAAATGACAAGAGATCGAGAGATCAGCCAGGACATTACACAAGAAGTTTTCTATAAAGCAATTAAATATAGAACTTCTTATAAAAAAGGAAAGTTTTCATCATGGATCTATACCATTGCCAGAAATATATTTAGCGATCATTATCAAAGTCAAAAAACAGTCGCTCAACGTTTCGAAAATATTGAATATAAAATAGAGCAAAAAGAACAAGATCATATTGAAATAAAAGAGACTAGTGAAGAATTATACCGAGCATTAAATCAACTTAATAAAACCGATAAAGAGCTCGTTGTCATGAATAGATATCAAGGAATAAAATACCAGGAAATAGCCGAGATTACGGGCTCTACACCAGGAGCTGTAAAAACCAAAGTTCATCGGGCTATCCATAAATTAAAAGATTATTATTTACAAAACATATAATTGTTATGAACTGTAAAGACATACAAAATCAACTGATCGATTATATAGATCATAATCTAGATCAGGAAACATATCAAAAGGTAGAAGCACATCTTAAAAATTGTAAGCAGTGCAAAACAGCCTTACAAGAACTTCAAACCGTTTTTGAAGCTATACATGATACTTCTTCTCAAGAACTTCCGGATAAAAGTTTACAAATGAACTTTGAAGAAATGTTGAGGAAAGAAAAAGAGATAATCAATGATCCTAAGATTGTATCCTTAAACCCAAAAACCAAAAGTTCATGGAAAACAGCTTTACAGATCGCTGCAACCATTGCACTTGTTTTTTCGGGGTATTTCTACGGAAAACTAGAGAACACCGCATCACTTTCTGAGGAAATGGCGGTATTAGAAAAAGAAAAATACCAAATGAAGCAAACGATGACCATTTCTTTAATAGAAAATGAATCTGCGAGCAAACGCCTACAAGCCGTAAACTATGCAGAGGAATTTGAAAAACCAGGAAATGACATCCTAAATGCTTTAATCAATAAAATGCATTATGACGATCATAGCAATGTGCGATTAGCTGCAGCAGAAGCACTGGCAAAATTTTCGGATTCTGAGATGGTTCGTAAAGCATTAATCAATGCCTTGGATATTGAACAAGATCCAGGTATACAAATTGAATTAATTCAAATATTAGTTTCTATTCAGGAAAAACGCGCAGTTCCTTCTATGGAAAAATTACTTCAGAATGAAGAAACACCCGATTATGTAAAAGATCAGGTCAAAATCGGGTTACCAAATTTAATTTAAAAATTCAATCAAAAAACAAATAGTCATGAAGAAAATAGCAATCGCATTACTAGTATTTATAGTAGTAGGAAATCTAACTGCACAAGATTATAAACATTCTCTACAAGGAATCAAAAAAGTAAAAATAGCCTCAGAATCTGGAGTTATAGCAAAAACTCACAGCCAAAATGAAGTATTGATCAAGGGAGAAGGAAGAGAAACTCCTGAAAAAGCCCGAGGATTAAAAGCAGTATATTCTGGTGGAAGCGATAACACCGGTATAGGAATCTACGTTCAAAAAGAAGGAGAAACTCTTATCATTAGAAACCTTAAAGGTATGCATAGTGAAACTTTAGAGATTTATCTCCCAAAAGAGATCAACATTACTACAGAGAGTAGTAATCTGGGGAGTTTATCTTTTAGCGGGTTTTCTTCTGAAATAGAAGCAAGAACCAATGTAGGAGGTATTACATTAAAAAATGTTACTGGTCCTATTGTAGCTAAGACGGCAACTGGTGAAATTAATATTGTATTCGACAAAGTAAGTCAAAGTTCCCCAATTTCTATTGTATCTGCTACAGGAGCAATCGACGTAAGTCTGCCATCAAGCACTCCGGCAAACTTAGAATTAAAGACTTCTATGGGAGAAATATATACCGATTTTGATATAAAATTCCCTGTTGAACATAAAAACATGAAGGTAATTAGTGGTAAAAGAGCTATCAATACCCAAATTAATAATGGTGGAGTTGATATTACACTAAGGTCATCTACAGGAAATATTTACCTGAGAAAAAAATAATCGAGGTCATCAATTAATCAAAAAAAACAACGAACATGAAAACTGTATTAAAACTCATCCTGCTGTGTTTTGTTTCATTACAAATACAAGCGCAAAAAGTAATCCAAAAAGAACTTACTACTTCTGCTGATCTAATCAAGGTAGAATTTAAATTTGCCCAAGACATCGTTATCAAAACATGGGATAAAAGCAACGTGTCATTAAAAGCCAACGTAAGCATTAATGGCGGAGAATTTGATGATTATTTTAACTTAAAAATAAAAAACACTTCATCTGTTCTGGATATATCATCAGACTATGGTGATCTATTCGATAAATGGAAGAAAGAACGTGGATCTGACAATAAAAACAATTGGGGGCCTTGCAATAATTTAGACATCGATGCTATGTATACTCTGTATCTTCCAAAAAATTCTACACTAAGAGTAAAAAGTATTTCTGGAAATGTTGAGTCTGAAAACTACCAGGGAGAACTAATTGTAGATATTATTAGCGGAAATATTGATATTAAAAACTATAACGGAGATCTTAATCTTAAAACCATAAGTGGTGATATTGATATTAATGTCTCAAAATCGAGATTAAAAGCCGAAACAGTTACCGGAATGATTTATTCTGATAAAGACATGAAATTTGATCATGGTAAAAATAGGATAGTAGGAAGCAAAGTAACCGGTACTTTTGGAGATGCAAGAAGCCAACTAAAACTAGGAACTGTAAGTGGTAGCATATTCATTAGAAAGCAATAATACTGCAAAAAATATCATTTTAGGTATAAAAAAGTTTAACCATCTCAAGCATTTTATAATGAGATGGTTAAACTTTTTTAAGTAGTTGGTACTGATAAAAGCATTTAGGAGAGTAAAATGATAAAAAAAAAATCGAAGAAACCTTAATAAATAAGAGGGATTGACTCTATTTGCACATTTGAATTTGTCTTTCGGACTCTGCAAATTTGAGATTCACTAATAAAACACTATTTTTGTCCGTCGCTTTTAGCACCCAAGCAAACCAGTACTATATGTCCTTAAAGAAATCTATTTTAGTTATAATTTTAGTGTTACTTATTGATCAGATCACCAAAATTTATATTAAAACTCATTTTACTCTTCATGAAAGTGTAGAGGTATTTGGTTGGTTTCGTATCATATTTGTAGAAAACAAAGGCATGGCCTGGGGATTTGAACTTCCTGGGAATTATGGGAAACTGGTTCTTACTCTATTTAGATTGGTGGCCATCACCGGTATCGGATATTGGTTGTATGATTCTGTTCGTAAAAACAGTCCTACTATTCTTACTTTTTGTATTGCATTTATTTTTGCCGGTGCTTTTGGAAACATTATTGATTCTATATTTTATGGTATTTTATTTAATGAAAGTACACCTGTAGAGATTGCAAGTTTCTTACCAGAAGGCGGTGGTTACGAAAGTGTTTTTTATGGTAAAGTGGTCGATATGATTCAGTTTACTTTCTATGATGATATTTTGCCAGATTGGATTCCGTTTATGGGAGGCAAACATTTTTCATTCTTTGATCCTGTATTTAATATTGCTGATTCTGCAATAAGTATTGGTGTATTTCTATTGATTGTTTTTAATAAAAAAGCATTCCCAAAAAAATAAAACAGATCTTAAACTCTAACTAGATCAATATCCTCTCGAAGTCATTTAACTTAATGGGTTTGGTAAGATAATCTGATACTATATCGATAGATTTGGCACGTTCTATATCTCTGGAGTCTATTGAAGAACTTACTACATAAAGGTCAATTTTTTTTCTAATTTGATTTTTGATTTTAGAAAACTCATTCAAAAATTCCCAACCATCCATCACTGGCATATTAAGGTCTAAAAAGATAATCTGTGGTATCTCTTCGTTTTCTTCTTGCTGTAAGGATTGTAGAAAAAAATCTAAAGCTTCTTTACCATTATTAAAAATCAAAACAGATTCTGATAGTTTTTTTAGTTCAATGATCTTACTTACCAGATTAATATAAATAAGGTCATCATCAATGATACAAACGCTTTCTATATTTTGGGGCATTTTTTATAGCGTACAAAATTAAAGATATCGAAATATACAAAAGTATTTCTTAATTTAGGAAACCTCTATTTATTTCTTAATCGAATACACTTTTGTTGGAGTAACACAAAAATCAAGTGGTATGTCTGAGGCAGTTACATTTTCTATTTCTTCTTCAGCAGAAAAAAAAGAAAGACCGATTTTTAAAGTATTGGGATTACATTTTGCCAAAAACTTATCATAAAATCCTTTTCCGTAACCTACTCTATTTCCATTTTGATCAAATGCTAGTAACGGTACAAAAACTACTTCTATTTTATCTTCGGGGATCGGGATGCCATCAACTGGCTCAGGAATTCCCCAGGAATTTACTTTTAATGCAGTAGTGTCTGTAAGTAAAAAATGCTGCAATGTATTGTCCTTAAAATTACTTTTTGACACGATTACGTTTTTATCCTTTCCCAGAAGAATATTCAACAAAAACTCTGTATTGATTTCTTTCTTTTGATGAATAGATAGAAAAATATGATAATACGACTTTTCCCAAACAGGTAGCTCGAGTAATCGGTTTGCGATATCAATACTTAATTTCTCAACTTCTTCGTTACTTAAATGAGACCTAAGGGTTTTATATTTAGTACGCAGTTCTTTTTTATTCATTTACTAATTCTTTGGTTATACGAAAAATAGCATCTCCTTTATACACAATCGAGGACTCATTTAAATTGATAACATATCCTTCATTATTTGCTTTAACCACATGTCTCATTTTACCATAAGGGTCTGTAATTGTTGCCATAACCTCTCCTTTTTCTACATGTTTACCAATGGGCACTTTAATATGTAATAAACCGCTGTATTTTGCGCGCATCCATACACTTTTTATAACAATCTGAGTATCAGAATCACGAACTGGAGCTTCGAATTCGACTTTGAGCATTCCCAGATAGTCCAAGATTCGCATAGTCCCCTGCACTCCTTCTCTTGCTATTTCTTTGCTACTGTTTTGAGATTTTCCTCCTTCAAACAATAATATGTCCTTTCCTTTCTTGGCACAAGTAGCTCGATATGACCCCTCTAGATTCTTAGAAAAAAGAGTAAATGGGGCATTAAAAATCTTTGCTAACTCTATCAATCTTTCATTCTTAGGATCCACTCTAATATGCGGAGCATTAAATCTACTGGCTCCCCCTGTATGAAAATCTAAACAAAAATCTGCTGTTGGTAAAATCTCATTTATAAATTGATAGGCAAAACGACTTGCTAGAGACCCATTTTTGGTTCCTGGAAAAACCCTGTTAAGATCTCGACCATCAGGAAAAAATCGATCCATACTTAAAAACCCAAATACATTAAGTACAGGGATACATATAATACTACCTTTTGCAGGCTTATTGATTTTTCTAGCAATAATTTGCCTTACAACTTCTACTCCATTGATCTCATCTCCATGAATTCCTGCTGTAATAAGTACTGTAGGACCTGGTTTTTTTGATCTTTCTATAATTATCGGTATTTCTACTTTGGTAGAAGTATATAACTTGGCTATATTAAAATTTATAGTTGCACTCGTGCCAGGTAATACTTCTTTACCAAGAATATTAAGTATATTTTTTTCTGTTACTTTGGTCATTGTGCTATAAACTTCTTTCAATATAACGAATAATGGTTTTTGCGATATCTTTTCCTGTAGCGTTTTCTATACCTTCTAATCCGGGAGAAGAATTAACTTCGAGAATAAGAGGTCCTCTATCACTTTGTAGCATATCTACACCTGCCACACCTATTTTTAAAGCTTTCGCCGCCTTTATAGCTGCCTGTTCTTCTTCTTCACTAAGGGTAATCACTGATGCGGTACCTCCTCTATGTAAATTAGATCGAAACTCACCTTCTTTCCCTTGTCTTTTCATAGCTCCAACGACTTGTTCATCAACAACAAGAACTCTAATATCTGCTCCTTTGGCTTCTTTTATAAATTCTTGTACAATTACGCGAGCCTGTAGCCCATTAAACGCTTCTAACACCGATTCTGCAGCCGTTTTAGTTTCGGCCAATACAACACCTAACCCCTGAGTACCTTCTAGTAATTTAATAATTAGAGGGGCTCCTCCTACATGAGATATCACTTCAGAAACATCTTTAGAATAATTGGTAAATACTGTTTTGGGAAGTCCCAATCCTGCTTTAGATAATATTTGTAAACTTCTTAGTTTATCTCTCGATTGTAGTAATGCTTGTGACTTAAGTGTAGTAAATACATTCATTAACTCAAACTGGCGTACTACTGCAGTCCCATAAAAAGTGATAGAAGCTCCAATTCTGGGAATCACAGCATCTACATGATCTAGTTTTTTACCTCGATAATAAATTTCAGGCTTTTGTTTTTCAATAATAATATCACAATTAAGAGGGTCTATCACCTGTACATTATGCTTGCGCTTTACTGCTGCTTGAACTAAGGCATTAGTAGAATACAAACTCGTACCACGAGACAAGATTTTAATGTTCATTACAAATTTTGATTATAAGACTGATTTTCTAATTGAGGGTCAACTAAAAACTTACCGCTTAAAAATTTGCGTCCAATCAATACTGGAAAACGCATATCATCGCGAGAAGATAATGTAAGGGTTATGGGGTACGTTTTATCAAATACAATAATCTGTGTTCTAATGGCATATCGCACTTCTACTTTTCCATTATTACTTTTTACTGCTGTAATATCGTAATTTTTAAATGTAAATTTTTTACCATTATATTCTGAATGCGTTGCATCAAGAAGACTGCATTGCAATGTTTGATCAATCTCTCTGATATCGATACAATGAATAGATGAAGTATATGCTCCTGTATCGATTTTGGCATCGATACCTTTTAGCTCTAAAAGAGGAAAATCCACTTTATCAGTTCTGCCAATTATTTTCTTTTCTTTCTCCAAAAGATATGATTGATATTTGCTACTAATGTAATAAAAATCAATAAGCATTGTATTACATCTTCTCTATTTAATAGAAAACCATAACACGAACAGTAATTAACAAAAATTTAAACTCTCAATATTTGCATTACAATTCAGGTAAACCCTTAACTTTACCATTAGAATATGCAAGAAGCTACTTTAGACATACAAATTAAAATATTACCTACCAGTCCTGGAGTATATCAATATTATGATAAAGACGACACATTGCTTTATGTAGGAAAAGCAAAGAACTTAAAAAAAAGAGTCTCTTCTTACTTTACAAAAAATCACGATAACTATAAAACTAAGGTTCTTGTAAAGAAAATTCATACTATAAAACATATTGTTGTCGAAACAGAAACAGATGCTCTGTTACTAGAAAACAATCTGATTAAAAAATATTTACCCAGGTTTAATGTCATGCTTAAAGATGATAAGACATATCCATGGATTTGTATCAAAAAAGAGCGTTTCTCAAGGATATTTCTTACTCGTAATCTTATCAAAGATGGCTCAGAGTATTATGGCCCTTATACTTCGGTAAAAACAGTACATGTGCTTTTGGATCTTATCAAAGAACTATATCAGCTTAGAACATGCACTTATGATTTATCTCAGGAAAAAATAAATAATGGAAAATATAAAGTTTGTTTAGAGTATCATCTGGGCAATTGCAAAGGGCCTTGCGAAGGATTACAAGATGAAAAAGAATATCTCGAAAACCTTGAAGCCATTCGTCAAATTGTGAAAGGAAATTTTAAAGATTCTCTAAATCGTTTTAGGAACCAAATGATGATACATGCAGAGAAAATGGAGTTTGAAGATGCCCAGCGGATTAAGGAAAAAATACAAATACTAGAAAACTATCAGGCAAGATCAACAGTGGTGAATCCTAAGATAAGTAATGTCGATGTGTTTTCTATCATATCAGATGAATCCTATGGGTATATAAATTTTCTTCAACTGTCCTATGGTGCTATAATTAGATCTCACACTACAGAAGTTAAAAAGAAATTGGACGAATCTGACAAAGAACTTTTAGAACTTGCCATTATCGAACTCAGGCAACGTTTTAACTCTACATCCAAAGAAATATTTGTTCCTTTTAATGTAGAAGTAGGAGAAGGTCTAAAAATCACAATACCACAATTAGGTGATAAAAAAAAGATCGTAGACCTATCTTTAAGAAATGCAAAATACCATAGACAAGAACGTTTTAAGCAAATCAAGATCATGGACCCAGATCGGCATATAAAACGTCTGATGGCACAAATGAAAAAAGACTTAAGGCTACCCGAAGAGCCAAGACATATAGAATGTTTTGATAATTCGAATATTCAAGGGACTAATCCTGTTGCCGCCTGTGTAGTATTTAAAAATGGAAAACCCAGCAAGAAAGAGTACAGAAAATTTAATATAAAAACAGTAGAAGGTGCTAATGATTTTGCTTCTATGGAAGAAGTTGTATATCGACGTTACAAACGATTAACCGAAGAGGACCAGCCATTACCACAACTAGTAATTGTAGACGGAGGAAAAGGGCAGCTTTCTTCAGGATTAAAAGCTCTGGACACATTAGGTTTAAGAGGAAAAATAACCATAATCGGTATTGCCAAGCGACTAGAAGAGATTTACTATCCCGGAGATTCTATACCACTATATTTAGATAAAAAATCAGAGTCTCTAAAGGTTATACAACATTTACGAAATGAAGCACATCGATTCGGAATCACCTTCCATAGACAAAAAAGAAGCAAAGCTGCTTTGGACACCGAATTAGATTTAATTCCTGGGATTGGAGAAAAAACCGTTATAGAATTATTAAAAACCTTTAGATCTGTAAAAAGAATAAGTGAAGCTTCTAAACACGAATTAAGTGAAGTGATTGGAGATTCGCGCGCAACCAAAGTGTACAATTATTATCTTTCTAAAAAAGAATAAGCGTGGCCAGACACAATACATTAAGATTTTTTTTATCCGGAATACTACTTTTAGTGTTCCTTATTCCTGATATAATTTGGTCGCAAGAAAAACAACCCTTAGAGATTCATGATGATCCCGCTATAGAAGATGTAAAAATAGGATTAGTCTTAAGCGGAGGTGGTGCAAAAGGACTTGCTCATATTGGCGCTCTAAAAATAATAGAAGATGCGGGAGTACGTATCGATTACATTGGTGGTACCAGTATGGGAGCTATTGTAGGAGCTTTATATGCCTCTGGATATCGTGCAGCAGAACTCGACTCTATCTTTAGAGCTGTTGACTTTGATGCATTTATACAAGATGAACTTCCGAGAAGTGCCAAAACTTTTTATGAACGAGAAGACTCAGAAAAATATGCAGTAACTCTTCCTTTTGATAAATTTAAAATCGGTTTACCCAAAGGGTTATCTAAAGGGCAGAATTTTTATAACCAATTCTCAAGATTTACAGCTCATGTAAGTGAAGTACGCGATTTTAACAATCTCCCAATCCCCTTTTTCTGTATGGCGACTAATATTGAAACCGGAGAACAAGTACTTCTGGACAAAGGATACTTGCCCGATGCTGTTGCTGCCAGTGGTGCATTACCCTCTGTTTTTAGCCCGGTAGAATTAAATGGAATTTTAATGACAGATGGAGGAGTGACCAATAACTATCCTGTTAAAGAAATTAAAGAAAAAGGAGCCGAAATAGTTATAGGAATTGATGTACAAGACAGTTTAATGTCTAGGGACCAACTAACTTCGGTAACCGATATCATGCTTCAAATAAATAACTTCAGAACTTATGAAGCTATGAAAAATAAAGTTTCTGAAACAGATTTATACATTAAACCTTCGATAACAGATTTTTCGGTAATATCTTTTGACCAGGCTGATAAAATCATTGCTAATGGAGAAAAAGCTGCATTTGCAAACTATGAAAAGCTCAAAGCAATTGCAATGCGTCAAAAACCTGGACCAAAGAATCCTGTAATTGCTAAAAACTCAGAAAACATATTGGTAAGCAGTTTAGCCATTGCAGGAAATGAAAGATATACAAGAGCCTACATCAAAGGGAAGTTAAAACTAAAAACTCCTAGTGTTACAACTTACGGAAAATTAAATGAAGGCATTAACAACTTATCTGCAACAGGAAACTTTGATCGCGTAAGCCACAAACTCATCGATACAAAAGATGGTAAACACCTAATACTTAATGTAAAAGAGAGTGACAACAAAATGTTATTACGTTTTGCACTTCATTATGATGATCTATATCAAACTGCAGCCTTAATTAATGTTACCAGAAAAAGCCTATTATTTGACAATGATGTATTTTCTGCCGATATAGCTTTAGGTGATAACATTCGTTATAACCTGGACTACTATATTGATAAAGGTTTTTATTGGAGTACCGGACTAAAATTTCGCTATACCAATTTTAAAAAAGCAATTGATTTTGATTTTATAGGAAGATTTGGAGAAATCCCTGATTTAGATATTAATACTATCGATGTAGATTATACCGACTATAATGCACAAATCTATGCAGAAACCTTATTACAACAAACCTTTTCTGTTGGATTAGGTGCAGAATATAAACGCCTTAGTATTATTTCTGAAACGTTTGGAGAAGATGAAAATCAAATTCCAAGAACTGTATTTGAAGATAGTGATTATTGGAGTGCCTTTGGATATATTAAATTAGATACATATGACAACAAATATTTTCCGAAGCGTGGATTTTTATTTGAAGGTGATATTCATACTTATCTTTTTTCTTCTGACTTTACTGAAAGTTTTGATGAATTCTCAATTACTAAAGCGCAATTAGGGTTCGCTACACCTTTATACAACACGCTTTCTATGAATATTAGTCTGGAAGCGGGTACTAAAATTGGAAATACTTCCCTAAGTTCTCTCGATTTTCTACTTGGAGGTTTTGGCGCTAAAACCATTAATAATTTTATTCCTTTTTATGGATATGATTTTTTTGGAATGACAGGACAAAGTTTTGTGAAAGCCTTACTATCTGTAGATTATGAGATATTTAAAAAGAACCATATTAACGCATCTGCCAACTTTGCAAATGTAGGCAATAAACTATTTAGTACCGGAAAATGGTTTGAAGATCCAGAATTTTCTGGATATGCCTTGGGGTACGGCCTGGATACCTTTGCTGGACCAATACAAGTCAAATATTCTTACTCCCCAGAACTAGACGAAAGTAGCTGGTTTTTTAGCATCGGTTTTTGGTTTTAAAAAATTATACTACGAAAGAATAGAAATATTTACGATATTTGTAATGTTATGAACTTGTTTTGGCAGGATTTATTATTACTACTACACTACCTTATTAAGCGCAATCCCGAATAAGGTAGATTTGCTGTTTATTATTGTCTTATCAAAAAAAGTAGTTAATATTTTAAATTTGCAACATCATGCCTTTTTATCATACTCTTGGGGAAATCCCTCCAAAACGTCACACCATCTTTAAAAAACCAGATGGTAATTTATATTATGAACAATTATTTGGAACAATAGGTTTTGACGGAATGTCGACCAACTTATACCATTGTCATAGACCAACACAAGTAAAAGAAATCAAAGGAAGCTATAGTGTAGCTCCCAAAGTAGCTATAAAAAACAATATCAAATCTTATAGATTTCACGGTTTCAAAGTGGATCCAGAAAAGGATTATCTACAAAGTAGAAAAAATGTATTAACCAATAGTGATGCAAGCATTATTTTATCTGCTCCGCAGGAGTCCACTACCGATTATTTTTATAAAAATACTGATGCCGACGAATTAATTTTTATTCATCGCGGAAGCGGAAAGTTTCGAAGTCACTTAGGTAATCTCGATTTTAAATATGGAGACTATATTTTAATTCCCAGAGGAACTATTTACAAACTCGATTTTGATACTTCTGATAATCGATTGTTTATTGTAGAATCAAGAAGACCAATTTATACTCCAAAAAGATACCGTAACTGGTTTGGGCAATTACTAGAACATTCTCCGTTTTGCGAACGTGACATTAGAGCTCCTTATGAATTAGAAACTAATGATGAAAAAGGAGATTTTTTAATTAAAGTAAAAAAGCAGGACGAAATTTTTGATATGATCTATGCAACACATCCATTTGATGTAGTAGGATATGATGGATTTAATTTCCCCTATGCTTTTTCGATACACGACTTCGAACCTATTACTGGTAGAATACATCAACCGCCACCAGTGCACCAAACATTCGAGACCGATGCTTTTGTAATTTGTTCTTTTGTACCAAGACTATATGATTACCACCCAGACAGTATTCCTGCACCCTATAATCATAGTAATATAGATAGTGATGAAGTGTTATACTATGTAGATGGTGATTTTATGAGTAGAAATGACATTGATGCAGGGCATATTTCCTTACATCCTGCCGGGATACCACACGGTCCTCATCCCGGGGCAGTAGAACGAAGTATTGGAAAAACCAAAACCGATGAATTAGCTGTTATGGTGGACACCTTTAAACCTCTTATGGTTACCGAAGAGGCTATGAAAATAGCCGACGAAGATTACCATAAATCCTGGCTTGAGTAACCTTTAGAAAATGTTTTATAACCAAAATAGCTTTAAAAAAGATAATTTGTTATGCTAAATTACAGGAAAGATATTACAGCGCATTTAAGAGCCATGTGGTAATGTTTTTAAACTAAACGATTCGAGAAAATTATAAATACCTTTTTCTCATTGATTTATTTTTTAACTATATTATTTAAAAACATTATGTCGACCAATATAACACCTCAGAACTTAGAAAAAATAGTTCCTCAAGCAGAAGATTTCTTGCCGCTATTAGGAACAGATTATGTAGAACTCTATGTAGGTAATGCCAAACAAGCTGCCTACTATTACCAAGCAGCATGGGGCTTTCAAATTATTGCCTATGCCGGATTAGAAACAGGACGTAAGGATAGTGTTTCTTATGTACTACAACAAGATAAAATACGATTGGTTCTTACTTCTCCTCTACAACCAGATGGAGATATTAATAAACATATAAATGCTCATGGTGATGCCGTAAAAGTAGTTGCTCTATGGGTTGATGATGCTACCAAAAGCTATCAAGAAACTGTAAAAAGAGGTGCTAAATCTTATATGGAACCCACCGTCGAAGAAGATGAAAACGGTCGTGTTGTATTCTCAGGAATCCACACTTACGGAGAAACTGTACACATTTTTGTAGAACGAAAAAATTATAATGGTGTATTCTTGCCTGGTTATATGGCTTGGAACAAGCCCTATAAAACAGAAACTACAGGTCTTAAGTTTATTGACCATATGGTGGGTAATGTAGGATGGAATGAGATGAACAAATGGTGCGAGTTTTATGCTAAAGTTATGGGATTTGCACAATTAGTATCTTTTGATGATAAAGATATTTCTACAGAATATACAGCCTTAATGAGTAAGGTAATGAGCAACGGCAACGGACGTATAAAGTTTCCAATAAACGAACCTGCCGAAGGAAGAAAAAAATCTCAAATTGAAGAATATATCGATTTTTATAATGGTGCCGGAGTACAACACATAGCATTAGCTACCGATAATATTATTGAAACCGTTTCTGCACTTCAGAATCGAGGGATAGAATTTCTTACTGTTCCTGCCAGTTATTATGAAACTGTTTTGGATCGAGTTGGCGAAATCGATGAAGATCTTGCACCACTTAAAGAATTAGGAATTCTTATCGATCGGGACGATGAAGGGTATCTGCTTCAGATTTTTACCAAACCAGTCTTAGATCGCCCAACAATGTTTTTTGAAATTATACAACGTAAAGGAGCTCAATCCTTTGGTAAAGGTAATTTTAAAGCATTGTTCGAAGCTATCGAGAGAGAACAAGAGCAAAGAGGTACACTATAGAATGCCTTAACACCACATTTTAAGAAAATAGACTTATTATTTTCTTGCCATTTATATACCAATTATTTAGAACTCATCTTTTAATTGGTATATAATGTATGGTATAATATTTCTAAAAATCAAACAAAAGTTTCTCATACAAATAGTTTCCTGAAAAGTAAATTATTATGAGTTATAAACTTTCAAGAAAAACAATACAATGAAATTAGCAACAATAAAAAATAATAGCCGAGACGGACAACTAGTTGTAGTAAGCAGAGATTTAACCAAAGCTGTAAAAGTTCCTGAAATTGCTCAAACTATGCAGGAAGCTTTGGATAATTGGGATGATATCTCTCCCAAACTAGAAAAGGTGTACGACCAGTTACAAAATAATACATTACCAAATACTTTCGATTTTGATCCAACAGAAGCCATGGCTGCAATCCCCAGAGCGTATCATTGGGCAGATGGTAGTGCCTATGTTACTCACGTAGAATTAGTAAGAAAAGCCAGAAATGCCGAATTACCAGAAACGTTCTGGACAGATCCCCTAATGTATATGGGAGCTTCTGATGCGTTTATTGGAGCAAATGAAGATATTAAAATTGAAAAAGAAGAATGGGGAATAGATTTTGAATCTGAAGTTGCTGTAATAACAGATGATGTTCCTGCTGGTGTAAGTGCAAAAAATGCTCAAAAGCACATTAAACTTGTAGCAATCATTAATGATGTTTCATTAAGAAATTTAATTCCTAATGAGTTAGCTAAACAATTTGGGTTTTATCAATCAAAACCATGGACTACATTTTCTCCAGTAGTAGTTACGCCAGATGAACTAGATGATGCCTGGAGTAATGCTAAAGTACATCTACCATTAATCTCTACACTAAATTCTAAAGTTATAGGATCACCCAACGCAGGAGTAGATATGACTTTTGATTTTGGCCAATTAATTGCTCATGCAGCCAAATCAAGATCTTTAATGGCAGGGTCGGTAATAGGATCAGGTACCGTTGCAAATCAAGGAAGTCCTAATGGATCAAGCTGTTTGGCAGAAGTTAGATGTTTAGAAATTATAAAAAACGGGAAACCATCTACTCCTTTTATGAGTTTTGAAGATCGTATAGAAATCGAAATGAAAAATAAAGAAGGAGAGACTATTTTTGGAAAAATAGATCAGGTAGTAAAACAATACGAGCCTATAAATTAAGTAAATTATAGATATACGATTTTTAATTAAAAAACAAATCAGTCTATCCTGTGAGAAATAGATTAAAAAATTTTTCAGACTTATGACAGTTCTTGGTTAAAAAAGCAACCAAAATGTGCTCTTTTTATCGATTAAAGCTATTTTTTGATTTTTGAGAAAAATGCATTTTTCACAGCAAACGATATAAACTTTTGTTAAATTTCATAATAAAAAAACGTTTTCGTTTGATAATTATTCAAAAAAAGTTCATTTTTGCAAATATAGGTGGAGTGGTTACTGCCTATATCTAAAACAATAATTATTCTCATAATTTAAGTTTTTAGTTGGTTAATAAAAGTAAAGAAGAGAGCTGTGGTGGCTCTCTTTTTTTGTTTATATTTTTAGATTAGATAACAACATTCATTTTTATCTCTTCATATTAAATAGTATTTTTGGAATGGATATTGTAATTAATAGATATATCAAATTATAACAATGCCCTAAACTATGAAAAAGTATATTATAATATTGCTTTTGATAACAAGTATAGTTCCTGCTTTTGCTCAAGATAGCCATAAAGCATTCGATTCTGGAGAATGGTTTAAATTTAGAATTCATTATGGCCTTTTTACAGCTAGTTATGCTACACTTGAAATTAAAAAAGAACAGTTAAATGGGAAACCGGTACATCATATAATTGGTACAGGTAAATCATCTGGTTTTTTAAGCGTCTTTTTTAAAGTAGAAGACTATTATGAAACTTATATTGATATCAATAGAGTAAAACCATATCGTTTTATTCGAAAAATAAATGAAGGAGGACATACCAAGAATATAGAAATTAACTTCGATCATAATGAAAACAAAGCATTAGTTTTCAACAAAAAGCACAATACAAAAAAGTCTTACCCTATACAATCTGATGTACAGGATATGATGTCTTCTTTTTACTACTTGCGTAATAATATTAATACATCTTCTCTAAAAAAAGGAGACGAACAGTATGTAAATATGTTTTTTGATAACGAAAGCTATCGTTTTAAGTTAAAATTCTTAGGACGAGAAGTAATTAAAACCAAAATGGGTAAAATTGCATGTTTAAAATTTAGACCCTATGTTCAGGCAGATAGAGTTTTTAAAGAAGAAGAAAGTATGACTGTATGGGTTAGTGATGATGACAATCGAATGCCTGTAAGAATAAAAGCTGATATCCTAGTTGGTTCGATAAAAGCAGATTTAGATGCATTTAAAGGACTTAAACATCCATTTAAAATTATAGTAGATTAATGAATGAATCTATACAACCAGAGATCGCCGAAAAAATAAAGCAACTAGAAAAAAAATTTAAAAATTCTGGCCAGGATTTGGGATCATATTTAGATGGCCTGCTTCATGATCGATATTTAACCTATTGGGATTATATACATTTAGACACTTTATTAAGTTTACAAATCCCTAGAACACATTTTCCTGATGAAGAAATTTTCATCACTTATCATCAAATTACAGAGCTCTATTTTAAACTAATTATACACGAGCTAAAGCAAATTATTGATGATAAATTACAAAATGCAGCGTTTTTTACCGCTAAAATTGATCGGGTAAATCGTTATTTTAGAGTCCTGATCAATTCTTTTGATGTCATGATTAGAGGAATGGACAGAGAACAGTTTCTTAAATATCGAATGTCTCTTCTACCTGCAAGTGGTTTTCAATCTGTACAATTCAGGTTGATCGAGATATATTCGACCCCTCTGGCAAACCTTGTAAGTACTAAAGAAAGAGATCTATTTTCTGAAAAAGATGTCCTCGAAGAAGTATTCGAACATTTATACTGGAAATCTGGTGCTACCGATAAAGAAACAGGTGAAAAAACACTTACTCTTAAGCAATTCGAATATCGATATACCCCAAGAATGATGCGTATTGCTAACCAAGTACAACACAGTACTATTTTTCATAAATACCTCGAACTACCAGAAAAAGAGCAAAATAATGTGCTCCTTATCGAAGCATTACGTACTTTTGACACTAATGTGAATGTTAACTGGTTATTAATGCACATGGGTGCCGCCTATAGGTATCTCAATAAAGAGAAGGGTGAAGTTTTGGCTACTGGAGGAACAAACTGGAAAAGTTTCTTACCTCCTAGTTTTCAAAGGATCATGTTTTTTCCTAATCTTTGGACCAAAGAAGAAAAAGAAAACTGGGGTCAACAATGGGTTACTCATCAATTTAATACCGCAAAATAAAATAGTCGTCAGTTGAAGCAAATAGGTTATTTACTACTTATAGCGGTAGTATTATTTTCATGTAAGAAAGAAACAAAAGAAGCAAAAATTATTGTTCCCGAAGTTATCGAGGAAGAAAAAGCACCTCCTATTATAACCGAATTTGGTTATATCCTAAATGATTTTAATGTTGTGAAAGACACCATACGTCCCGGAGATAGTTTTGGTGCTATTATGGATACTCATGGCATAAGCAGAACTAAAGTATTCGAGATCACAAATACTATTAAAGATACTTTTAATGTAGCCAGGATCCAGGCAGGAAAACCTTATATGCTTCTTAAATCAAAAGATACCACAGAAAAAGCACAGGTATTTGTATATCAAAATAACAAAATCGATTATACTGTGATCGATTTTAGAGATAGTATTATTGCCAAAAAAAGCAAAAAACCGGTAACACTGGTTGAAAAAACTGCTTCAGGAATTATAAACAGCAGTTTAATGCAAACATTTGATGATATGGATCTCAATTTTTTGGTTGCATATAACATGGCAGATATTTATGCCTGGACTATTGATTTTACAAGATTACAGGCAGGAGATAGATTTAAGGTAGTTTATACCGAGAAATTTATTGATGACACTATTCCTGCTGGAGTTGACCAAATTAAAGCATCATATTTTGAGCACAGAGGTAAACCAATCTATGCTTTTAGGTTTATGGATGACTCTATTAACAATTCTATAGATTATTATGATGAAAAAGCTAATAATCTGCGAAGAGCGTTTCTTACCGCTCCGGTAAAATTTAGTAGAATTTCTTCGAGATATAATCTTAAACGCAGAATCAAATACTATGGTAATAAAGTAAGGCCGCATCGAGGTACTGATTTTGCTGCTCCTATAGGCACACCGATATTAGCCACTTCAGACGGAGTCGTAACCAAATCTGAACGAAGAGGTGGAAATGGCAAATATGTAAAAATAAGACATAACGCTACTTATGACACTCAATACCTACATATGAGCAGACAAGCTGTAAAAGTAGGTGAGTTTGTAAAACAAGGAGATGTTATAGGATATATTGGGATGACCGGTAATACCGGAGGTCCCCATGTATGTTACAGATTCTGGAAAAACGGAAAAGAAGTAGATCCGTTTAAACAAGATCTTCCGGCTTCAAAACCACTAGCCGATAGTCTTAAACAAAGGTTTCATAACCACATTCAACCTTTAAAGACCGAATTAGATAGTATTTCTTTTAAACCACAAAAACCACAGGAAATTTTATAGATCATGACATTACCAACTATTAACCCAACCACCACAAAAGCCTGGGAAGCATTACAATCTCATTACAAAACTATAAAAGACACACATCTTAAAGATCTTTTCGAACAACATCCAGATCGTGCTACTGTCTTGTCGATTGAATGGAAGGATTTTTATGTAGATTATTCTAAAAACAGAATAGATAAGACTACAAAAAAATTGTTATTAGATCTGGCTAGAGAAGTAAAACTTGATGAAGCCGTACAACGTTATTTTGACGGAAACACTATCAATGAAACAGAAAATAGAGCTGTTCTACACACTGCTCTTAGGACGCCATCAACATATCAAGTTACCATTGATGATAAAAATATAATTTCAGAAGTTACAAACGTAAAAGAAAAAATAAAGTCCTTTAGCCATCAGGTTATTTCAGGAAATCTTAAAGGATATACAGGTAAAGCTTTTACCGATATTGTAAATATTGGTATTGGAGGGTCTGACCTTGGCCCTGCTATGATTACAGAGTCCTTAGCTTATTATAAGAATCACCTTAACCTACATTTCATTTCTAATGTAGATGGAGATCATGTTCATCAAAACTTAAAAAATTTAAACCCAGAGACTACTTTATTTGTGGTTGTATCTAAAACCTTTTCTACTCAAGAAACGATATCCAATGCTACAACAGCAAGAAATTGGTTCACCAAAAATGCACCAAAAGAAGCGGTAGGAAACCATTTTGTAGCCGTATCAAGTAATATTTCTAATGTGACCAACTTTGGGATTGCAGAAGAAAATATCTTTCCACTATGGGATTGGGTTGGTGGTCGTTTTTCTTTATGGAGCGCAGTTGGGCTATCTATATGTTTATCTATAGGTTATGAAAATTTTGAAGCTCTGCTAGCAGGTGCTCATGAAATGGATGAGCATTTTAAGAATACTCCTTTTGAAGAAAACATTCCAGTAATTTTAGGAATGCTTAGTATATGGTATAATAATTTTTTTAATGTAGAAAGTGAAGCTATTATCCCATATTCTCAATATTTGCATAGATTACCAGCATACCTGCAGCAAGGTATTATGGAAAGTAACGGAAAAAGTATCGATCGCAATGGTAATCCTATTAACTACCAAACGGGTACGATTATCTGGGGCGAACCAGGTACCAATGCCCAACATGCCTTTTTTCAATTGATTCATCAAGGGACAAAATTGATTCCAGCAGAGTTTATTGGTTTTAAGCACTCTTTATTTGGGGATCAGGATCATCAAAATAAATTAATGGCCAACTTTTTTGCACAAACGGAAGCCTTGATGAATGGTAAAACACAAGAAGAAGTGCTTCAGGAATTAAATGCAATAAATACATCTGAAGAAACACTGAAAAAACTATTGCCTTTTAAAGTATTTGCAGGTAACAAACCTACTACTACTATTTTAATTAACACCCTTACTCCTAAAAGCTTAGGAGCATTAGTATCAATGTATGAACAACGTATTTTTGTTCAAGGTATCATATGGAATATTTTTAGCTATGACCAATGGGGTGTAGAATTAGGTAAGCAATTGGCTACTACTATCTTATCAGAAATCGATACTCATGAGATTGAAAAACATGATTCGTCAACAAATACGCTTTTACAACGGTATTTAAAGAAATCTGAATAATAAATCTATTTTCAGGGAATAAAAAAATAAGTTTCAAATCAATTTATGATTACAAATTGATTTGAAACTTATTCTCTTTTTGACACTAGTAATATGTTAATATTAATCTATTTAGCGTCTATTTTTCATACTCTAGACGTTTTTTTTACTTAATGTTGCAAGATTGTATCAACTTTTAATTAACAATTTATTAGTTAATAACTTTTTAATATCTTCAATTAATTAATAATCAATCTGGTACAAAAAAAAATTATCTTAAAAACTATAATACAAATCTGTATAAAATTTAACATTTTAATAAACTATGCACGCATAAAGATTCGTTCTTTTGCGAAGATTATTAACTCTATCAAATATTTACGAAACTGGATACGATTTAAATGATTTTCAAACCTTTTAGTGTCATTATTTTAATCGTTAAGAGTTTCATGAGACAATTAAAAACAATTAAAACACACTCATGAAAAAGATTACATTTTTATTTGTTGTAATCCTTATGGCAGTCGTTGGGGAAACGTTTGCGCAAGGGGTAACCAAATCTTCCATTAATGGTAAGATAACTGATAATACAGGACAAGCTCTTCCTGGTGCCAATGTAGTTGCAATCCACACTCCATCTGGAACAAAATATGGTGCGATTACCGATTTTGATGGCTTTTACAGAATAGCAAATATGAGAACTGGTGGACCTTACAAGGTTACTATCTCTTATGTTGGTTTTAAGGATTATGTAAAGGACAATACTTTTCTTCAATTAGGGGACTCGCAAAATATCAGCACTCAAATGATTGAAGAAGCTAGTGCACTTGAACAAGTTATAATTACAGTAACTAACAATAGTGTTTTTGATTCTGGTAAAACAGGTACAGAAACTACGGTGACAGAGAGGCAAATTAATTCTTTACCTTCGGTATCAAGATCTGTTGCCGACTTTGTAAGAATTACTCCTCAAGCTCAAATAACTGAAGGAGACGATGGTTTTTCTGTTTCTTTAGCTGGGCAAAATAACAGATACAATGCTTTGTATATCGACGGGGGAGTAAGTAATGATGTATTTGGTCTTGCTGGGTCAGGTACCGATGGTGGTCAGACAGGGGTAAACCCATTCTCAATCGATGCGATTGAAACTTTTCAAATTAACATAGCTCCTTTTGATGTAAGACAATCAGGATTCTCTGGAGGTGCTATAAATGCAATCACTCGATCAGGAACAAATAACATAGAAGGATCTGCCTATACGTATTTTAGAAACGAAAGTCTTTCAGGAAAAACTCCTCCAGATTTAGTAGGAACTGGCGAATCAAGAGAAAAATTATCTGATTACTCTGCAAAAATTTACGGAGCTCGTATTGGTGGCCCAATCATAAAAGACAAATTATTTTACTTTGTTAATTATGAGAGAGAAGAACAAGAAACTCCACAGCCATTTAACTTTAGCAACTACCAAGGAAATGCTACTTTGGCTGATGTCCAAAATCTATCTAATTTCTTACAGACTACATATGGTTATGATACTGGTGGGTTTGACAATAACACAAGAACATTAGACAGTGATAAGTTAACTGTTAAATTAGATTGGAATATTAATGATAACCATCAATTAAGTGTAAAGCACAATTTTGTAAAGGCTGATAATTTAGAAGCAAGAAATAGTGGTAACAGAAATATTGGTTTTATTAATGGTTCTGAGCTTTTTAAAAGTACTAAAAATGAAACTACTTTAGAATTTAGTTCGTCTATAGGAAGCTGGGCTTCTAATAACTTGCTTATTGGTTATAAATCGGTAAGAGATGATCGTGATCCTTCTGGTAATCCGTTTCCAACTGTTGATATTCGTGATGGTGGAGGAACAATTTCTTTTGGAGCAGAACCTTTTTCTACTGCAAACTTATTAGATCAGGATATTGTTAATATAGCCGATAATTTTGAGATTTATAGTGGTAAACATACAGTAACCATAGGTACTCAACATGAGTTTTCAAAAATTAAAAACTTATTTTTCGCTTTTAATTACGGAGATTACACCTTTAATAGTTTAAATGATTTCTTTAATGGTATTATTGATGAATATCAAAAAGGATATTCTCTAGTAGGAGGTACTGCTGTAGGTGATGAGTCTTCTGGAGCATCCGAATTTAAATTATACCAACCAAGTTTTTATGTTCAGGATGAAATAAGCGTAACTGATAATTTTAAACTAACAGCTGGATTAAGAGTTGATGTTCCTATTTTTGATGCGGGTGCTGAAAATGCTGATTTTAATGATAGAACTATTCCTCTTCTTGAAGCTGCAGGAAAAGATCTTCAAGGAGCAAGAGTAGGTAAAAAAATAAGACCTTCTGCACATTTATCTCCTCGTGTTGGATTTAACTGGGATGTGAAAAATGACAAGACTACTCAAGTACGTGGTGGTTTTGGTATTTTTACTTCAAGAATCCCATTAGTATGGCCAGGTGGTTCATATAACAATAATGGTATTACTGGTGGATTTACTGGCGGATTTAATCTAGATCCTTCTACAATAACTTTTAACCCAAATGTTAACCAACAACCTGTAGCCGTAGCACCAGGAACTGGAGAAACAGCAGGAAATATCGACATTTTCACTCCTGATCTAAAATTACCTCAGGTGATGAAATATAATATTGCTGTTGATCAAAAATTACCACTTTGGGGATTAATTGCAAGTGCAGACTTTTTATACACAGATGTTATTACTAATATTTATTATCAAAACTTAAATATTCGTGGACCAGAAGGAACTTTAAATGGTGCTGATAACAGACCGTACTACAGTGATAGTTTCGGAGATCGAATCGATAATACTTATGGAAGAATAATTCTTGGAACCAATACTGGTGAAGGATTCTCTTATAATACATCTTTTACCCTAAGAAAACCTTTTGACAACGGATTTCAAGGAAGTGTATCCTATTCTTATGGTGAATCAGAATCTGTTTTTGATGGTACTTCTTCACAGAACAGCTCACAGTGGAGAAATATCCAAACGGTAAATGGTAAGAACTCTAATATCCCAAGATCAAGATCTGATTTTTCACAAGGGTCTCGTTTTTCTGCTAATGTTAGTTATGAAAAAGAATACCTAGGGTTTATGAAATCAACAATTGCATTATTTTATGAAGGTACACAAGGCACTCCTCACTCTTTTGTTTACAGAGAAGGTAGAGACCTTTTAAATGATGATTCTAGAGATAACGCTCTTATCTACATCCCATCAAACGCAAGTGAAATTAACCTTGTTCCTTTTAGAGATAGTGACGGAAACATCATCCCGGGATCAGCTACTCCTGCAGAACAGTGGGCTTCATTAGATGCTTTTATAGAAGGAAATGATTATTTAAGAAAAAGAAGAGGTGGATATGCAGAACGTAATGGAGATAGAGGTCCTTGGAGTCATGCTATTGACTTAAAATTCTTACAGGATTTTTACATCAATACTGGTGATAAGAAAAATACGCTTCAGCTTTCTCTTGATATTTTCAACTTTACTAATCTTTTAAATAAAGATTGGGGAAAACGTAAATTTATCCCTGGAAATATTGCATTAATCGAAACGGTAAGAGGGGGAACAGCAGATCCTGAATTCACCTTTGATGCTAGTTCTTTTGAAGACGGAATTGAACAAATAGATGACAATGGCCTTCAATCATCTAGATGGCAAATGCAAGTAGGATTACGTTATATATTCAACTAAGAGAATTTATAAAACAAATATCAAAAACCTCATTCGAAAATCGAATGAGGTTTTTTTTATGCTTTCAATTTCTGGTCTTTATTATCAATACTTAAATGAATAATAAACCATCATAAACCCCGTTGTAAATTTCTGATATTAAAACAATTACAACAGCTTATTTTTTTTTCAAAAAAACACTGTTTTATTTGTAAGTATCCCTATATGATAACGACAGTAAAAAATCCAACTTTAACATATATATATTAACACAAAAACAATATTATGAAAAACTTACTTCAATGGGGGTTAGTCCTTGCAATATGTGTAGGGTGTAAAAACGATTCTAAACAAAAAGACAAAGATTACGTCCCTGTTTCCTCAATCGGAAATAAGGCGGTTGCAGTATCAGAACTTGACAAAACAGCTCGAAAAACTTTTGGTGTATTACCCAAAATAGCAGAAAATCCAGAAAACCCTATAACTCATGAGAAAGTAACTCTGGGTAAAACACTTTATTATGACAAACGACTTTCTAAAGACAATACACAAAGTTGCAATACCTGCCATAATCTAAAAACATATGGAGTTGACAATCAATCTTTTTCGATAGGTAATGATGGTAAACCAGGAGGGCGTAACTCTCCTACAACTCTAAATGCCGCACTACATATGGCCCAATTTTGGGATGGGCGAGAACCCGATGTAGAAGCACAAGCCGGAGGCCCTATACTAAACCCAATAGAAATGGCGATGCCCAGCGAAACGGTAGTAGTAGATCGAATATCAAAAATCGAAGAATATGTTGAGCTTTTTGCCAAAGCTTTTCCAGAAGAGAAAGCCCCTATAACCTACAGAAATATAGAAAAAGCCATTGGTGCTTTTGAACGAAAATTAATTACTCCTTCTAAGTTTGACAAATACATGGCTGGCGATGGTTCTGCATTAAACAAATATGAAAAGAAAGGTATGGAAACTTTTATAAGTGTTGGTTGTATTACCTGTCATACAGGGGCATTACTAGGAGGTAATATGTATCAAAAATTTGGGCTTACTGCAAATTACTGGGAGTATACAAACAGTGAAAAAATAGATAACGGTAGATTTGATCTCACTAAAAATGAAGCCGACAAATATGTCTTTAAGGTTCCTTCATTACTTAACATAGAAAAAACAGCACCTTACTTTCATGATGGTAGTGTTAAAGATCTTAAAAAAGCCATTTCAATTATGGGAGAAACTCAATTAAATCAAAAATTAAATCCACAGCAAATTAACGAGATTTATTTATTTTTAGAAACCTTAACAGGAGAGGTTCCCAAGGAAGCTTTAGAATAAAACTGATATATCATATATACCTAAACTTATTATGAGTAACAATAAGCACAAAGCCCATACACTTCGTAGAATAAGTCTAAATAAAGACTCCTATCCTACTAGGATGAGGCTTTTTTATGCATTATATGTACCTTTGAATAAACTAAACACATCATTATGTACGAAGCTATTCAAATCGTCCATTCGTATTGGGCTTACCTTGTTGTTCTTATTGTTACACTAGCAACTATTAATGCCCTTGCTGGGTTTTTTACCAAAAGAGAATATGCTCCTAAAGACTTTAGAGTTTCTCTATTTGCACTTATTGTTACTCATATTCAGCTTTTAATAGGTATTATTATTTTCTTTGTATCTCCTCTGGTCGTTTGGTTCTCAGGAACTCACAAAATGGGAGAAATTATGAAAGATGCTACATTACGATTATATAATGTAGAGCACCCTATGGTAATGATCTTAACCATTGTTTTTATCACAATGGGATACTCTAAACATAAAAAGAAACTTACTTCTACACCTAAATTTAAAACACTGGCTATTTTCTATACCATTGCCTGGATTCTTATGCTATCAAGAATACCTTGGGCACAATGGTTTTAGAATCGTAAAGTATTTTAGTTATAATATTAAATTAGATTCATAAAATCTATAATGCTTGTCATTCTGGTTTGCGGTAGAATGGCAAGTTTAATTAGTATAAAAGCAAAATCGTTTATATATATAATCACGATTAACTCCTAATTTCTATACTCCATAAGCTGTTAAAACCAGTTTTCTCGGGCCTCCGTAATCTCTATGCTCACAGAGATAAATACCTTGCCATGTTCCTAGATTTAATTCTCCGTTAGTAACAGGAACCAAAACAGAAGTACCCATCAATGAAGCTTTAATATGAGCAGGCATATCATCAGGACCCTCATAGGTATGTATATAATAAGAAGCATTTTCTGGAACCATAACATTCATATGACTTTCAAAATCCTGTCGTACTGTGGGATCCGCATTCTCATTTATAGTAAGACTAGCAGATGTATGCTTAATAAACACTTGTAATTGTCCCATTCGTATCTGTTTGATTTCATTTATTTCGGCAAGAATTTTAGAAGTAATCAAGTGAAATCCCCTGGAATATGATGGTAATTGTATTTCTTTTTGGAAAAATTTCATGGTATTGCCCTGACATAACTCAGGATTCCTTTAATTAATATTCAATCTGTTTTGACAGGTATTATCAAACCGATCAAAGCTCTTTATTTACTGGCAATTTAATACAAATTTTACAGTTATAATACCCTGTATTTACCCTAACTCTAATACCTTTACAATTTAAAATTATAAATTACTATGGATCTATCACGAATCAAAATGGTTGCTACAGACATGGATGGCACACTTCTTAACACTAATGGTGAAGTAAGTCGTCGTTTTTTTGAACTTTTTGAAGAGCTAAATAGCCTGGGCGTAACCTTTGTTGCAGCTAGTGGAAGACAATACTATAGTATTATTGATAAACTAAAACCAATTAAAGATGATATCTATGTCATTGCCGAAAACGGAGCTCTGACTATGCAACAAGACAAAGAACTTCAGACTACAGAGATCGATCGCGAAACGTATCTGGAATTACTTGATATCTCTAAAACATTACAAGGTTCGCAGGTAATAGTTTGTGGAAGAAAACGAGGGTATATTGAAGATTACGGGCAAGATTTTATCGATATGTTTAATGAATATTATTATCGATATGAAATTGTAGAAAATCTTGCAGAAGTAATCGATGATCAATATCTCAAAATTGCGATTTGTAATCAAAAAGGAGCAGAAGAATACCTCTATCCTGCTTTAAAACATCTAGAGAACAAATTAAAAGTAAAAGTATCTGGAGAAATATGGCTAGACCTTTCTCATAACCTTGCCAACAAAGGTCATGCGCTACAACAATTACAAAAAAATAATAATATATTACCAGAAGAGACTATGGTTTTTGGAGATTACAACAATGATCTCGAAATGATGACCAAAGCAACGTATAGCTTTGCTATGGAAAATGCCCATCCAAACGTAAAAGCAATTGCCAATTACTCAACAAAAAGTAATAATGAGAATGGTGTAGAATATATGCTACATAAAATGATCGAAGCTAAAAAATCCCGTTAAAATTAACTATTTTATATCTTCCTGAGAGATTTCTACTTCAAAAGTAGCTCTTTCTCCTGTCGCCTGCCAAAAGTTAAAGAAAAAACTACCCCAATCTGGAGTTCCTTTTTTAGCAAAATTATCTAAATCTTTATTGATAGATGTAATCCTTTCATCATCTAATTTCGAAGTAGAAATAACTACTGTAACTCCTTTAAAGCTTTTTTGAGAATTCTCTTCAGAAGGTACACGAGCTCCATTTTTTGTAATAAGATCTGCCGCTGTAAAAGTTGTGATTTTATCTGCTGTAAACTTACCTCCAGCTGCAACTGCCTGTGGGTTTTCTGCTACCTGAACCGATTTAAGTTCATTTTCTTTTATTAATCCCATAAGGTATAACTCTAAATTACCATACGCAAGCGTGTTTCCTCCATTAGCAAAAGTGCCAAACCCATCTTCACCACCTATTTTTCCTTGATAATTACCACCTCCTAAATCAATAAGCTCATCAAAACCACCAAGTTGGCCTCCTACGCTAGAATACCCCCAGTGACCACCAACTGTGGTTGGGATAAAATTATAATTTGCCCAATAATGCATGATTTCATGTAAAAAGGGACCGTTTTTAATATATTCAACTCTAGGCATATGAATAACACTCTTTAATACACCTTTAGAACCATACGATGCAGTATTATCATAAATAGATGATCCCACACCCTGAACATCGTTTTTAACTTTTTGATTTACTCCATAATACAAACCATTAGGCTGTTCAGTTTCAACAGAGAGTATAAAAATAAAATCAAAATTGTCATTTAAATACTCATATACCTTTTTAGACACCATAGCAAAATCGCCGTTTCCGGCAATAAACTTATTGTAATCCGCTTCCGACAAAACATAGTTTATAAGCTTGCTGTCTTTACCTAAAATAAAATCTTCTGCAAAAACAGTCTGTTCTCCCGATGGATCTGGGTCAACTCCAGTATCGGTAGGATCTGTAGTATCATCATCTTTGCTACAAGAAAGAAAACAAAAAACAAAGAAAGCTATAAAAGATAAGACTTTTAAACTCTGCTTTAATTGGGGCTTTAGCATGGGTATATATATTCTTAGATTATAAAAAAACAACGCTATAATAGGCCCTTTATTTGAATTGCACAACAAATAAATTAAACCTATTTACAAGGAACTAATAACCAAATCTCTAATCATTTAATTTTAATACCGCCATAAATGCTTCCTGAGGAATCTCTACATTTCCTACCTGGCGCATTCGTTTCTTTCCTTTTTTCTGCTTTTCTAATAATTTACGCTTACGAGAAATATCACCGCCATAACATTTGGCTGTTACATCTTTACGAAGAGCTTTTACGGTTTCACGAGCTATAAACTTAGCTCCAATTGCTGCTTGTATCGGGATATCAAATTGTTGGCGGGGGATCAGTTCTTTTAATTTCTCACAGATCTTTTTACCAATATCATAAGCATTATCTTTATGCAATAATGCAGATAACGCATCTACAATATTTCCGTTAAGTAATATATCAACCTTCACCAGTTTAGAAGCACGTAAACCAATTGGCGTATAATCAAAAGATGCATATCCTTTTGATACTGTTTTTAAGCGATCATAAAAATCAAATACGATCTCTGCCAATGGCATATCAAAGGTAAGCTCTACTCGTTCTGTAGTCAAATAGGTTTGGTTTGTTATTTCTCCTCGTTTCTCGATACATAAAGACATTACGGATCCTACAAAATCAGATTTGGTAATAATTGAAGCTTTGATATACGGTTCTTCTACTCTGTTCATAGAAGAAGGATCTGGTAAATCAGATGGGTTATTTACAATTATAATATCATCGGGGTTTTTATTGGTAAACGCATGATAAGATACATTAGGTACCGTAGTGATAACGGTCATATTAAATTCACGCTCTAGTCGTTCCTGAATAATCTCCATATGTAACATCCCCAGGAATCCACATCTAAAACCAAAACCTAGTGCTGCCGAACTCTCTGGTACAAACACCAAAGAAGCATCATTAAGTTGTAATTTTTCCATAGAATTACGAAGCTCTTCATAATCTTCTGTATCTACAGGATAAATCCCTGCAAATACCATGGGTTTTACATCCTCAAAACCTTCAATTGCATTTTGTGTAGGTGTTTTGGCATCTGTAATAGTATCTCCTACTTTTACTTCGCGTGCATCTTTAATACCTGTAATAAGATATCCTACATCTCCTGTTTTGATTACCTGTTTAGGTTCCTGATTTAATTTCAATGTTCCTACCTCATCGGCAGAATAGTTTTTCCCGGTAGCCACAAACTTAATCTGTTGCCCCTTTTTAATTTCACCATTAACTACCTTAAAATATGTTTCTACACCTCTAAACGAGTTATAAACCGAATCAAAAATCAGAGCCTGCAAAGGTTCTTCAGGATTTCCTTCTGGTGGAGGAACACGTTCTATAATGGCAGTAAGAATTTCTTCTATACCTATCCCTGTTTTAGCACTTGCAGGAATTACTTCTTCGGCATCACATCCCAAAAGATCTACAATATCATCGGTCACTTCTTCTGGATTAGCACTTGGTAAGTCTACTTTATTGAGTACCGGAATAATTTCCAGATCATTTTCGAGCGCCAGATATAAATTAGAAATGGTCTGCGCCTGTATACTTTGTGCTGCATCTACAATTAGTAGTGCTCCTTCACAGGCAGCAATAGAACGAGAAACCTCATAAGAAAAATCAACATGACCAGGAGTATCAATAAGATTAAGGATATACTCCTCTCCTTTGTGTTTATATTCCATCTGGATCGCATGACTCTTGATCGTAATCCCACGTTCACGCTCCAAATCCATACTATCAAGTAATTGTGCTTGCGCTTCACGAGCGGTTACTGATCCGGTAAAGTCCAATAATCGATCTGCCAGTGTACTCTTGCCGTGATCAATATGTGCAATAATGCAAAAATTTCTAATATTTTTCATGTAGTCTCTCTCTTGTATACCATCAAATCTAACATAATCATTTATAAAGGTATATCAATCATTTTTAAATACCCATTATGGGTTTCATTCTTCTTTTTCAATACGTTTTAGGGCGTGACCCGTCATTACATTATGGGTCGGGCTATCCGCGCTACACGGTAGCTTACCCCTATCCCTCACGCAATTTTCATCCTCTTAATGACTTGCAAATATAATTGATTTTAGAAGCTTTATACTATCTCTCCCAGTATTTTTAGATCTTACCTATTTCAAAAAAACAAGACTTCACAGGTCATAGAGATCTGCAAGGTCTTAAAGAATTTGTATTTTTGTCAAAAAAAAGATTTGCTGTGGCCAAGATAGGAGACATAGATGTAGGAGAATTCCCATTATTATTAGCCCCAATGGAAGATGTAAGTGATCCTCCTTTTCGTGCATTGTGTAAAGAGCAAGGTGCCGATGTAGTATATACAGAATTTATTTCTAGTGAAGGGCTAATTCGTGATGCTGCCAAAAGTGTTATGAAGCTTGATATTTATGAAAAAGAACGTCCGGTTGGTATTCAGATTTTTGGGGCTAATTTGGATTCAATGCTTAAATCTGTTGAGATTGTAGAAGCATCGGGCCCTGATATTATTGATATTAATTTTGGGTGCCCTGTAAAAAAAGTAGTAAGTAAAGGTGCAGGAGCAGGGATTCTTAAAGATATTGACCTTATGGTTTCTCTTACCGAAGCTATGGTTAAACACACCAAATTACCCGTTACTATAAAAACACGATTGGGTTGGGACCATAACTCTATTAGAATTGTAGAAGTTGCAGAACGGCTACAGGATGTGGGAGCCAAAGCCATTTCTATTCATGGTCGTACACGAGCACAGATGTATAAAGGTAATGCAGATTGGAAGCCTATTGCCGAAGTAAAAAACAACCCGAGAATGCACATTCCTGTATTTGGTAATGGTGATGTAGATACGCCCGAACGTGCTATGGAAATGAGAGATCAATACGGTCTTGATGGGGCCATGATTGGTCGTGCCAGTATTGGTTATCCCTGGTTTTTCAAGGAAGTAAAACACTTCTTTAAAACCGGCGAACATTTACCACCACCAACTATAGAAGAACGAGTAAATGCAGCTCGTAGACACTTGCAAATGGCAATCGATTGGAAAGGTGAAAAACTAGGTGTTTTTGAAACCCGTAGACATTATACCAATTACTTTAAAGGAATACCTCATTTTAAAGAATACCGAACCAAAATGGTAACCAGTGATCTCTCCCGGGATGTATTTGCCGCTTTTGATGAAGTACAATCAACATTTTCAGGATTTGAGTTCGTATAATTTTTTTATTCCGAACCTAATTTATGAGATATTTTAGTTTGCTTGTATAGTATAGTTTTTCAGAAAAATACAACCGTATTACTTTAAACCTCAGAAGAGTCAACTCACTAATTTCTGATTAATTCTACTAGAGGCCAATAAAGAAGCTATAAAACCGATAATAGTAATCGTAAAAAAGACGACAACAAAGCTAATTACAGTAATACGAGTCGGATACGGTAATGAGGGCGTAATCATTAATAATCCAAATTGCTGTTGTAATATGATAACAATAAACCCTAATAACAAGCCTAATACTGTGCCCAAAACGGTCATAAGCGAACCTTGAAACAAAAATATTTTTCTAATACTAGGCAGAGAAGCCCCTACATTATAGAGCGTTTTTACATTGCTTTTCTTATCAATAATCATCATAATAATAGCTCCAGCAACATTAAACAAAGCAATAATAGCAATTAACGTGATCACCAGGTAGGATACTAAGTTTTCAGTATTCAACATCTTATACAATGTATCGTTAAGTTGCATCCTGTTTTTTACAATCACATTATGATCAAAAATCTGTTGTAATCCTTGTATCACCACTTCTTCATTAGCTTGTGGTAATAGTTTAAGCTCTATATGAGTCACTTTATCTTCTGGTAATTTCAACAATTTGCGCACTAACCCTGTAGTTGCAAAAATATATTTTTTATCAAGTTCTTCATTTACGCTATACACCCCAATATTTACAGCTTTCTCTGATCTAAATGCTTTTGAAGGATCACTGGGAATACCTTTACCTGGCTTTGGTACATAAATACTAAGCAGATTTGTATAAGTTTGCTCTACTCCCATATTAAGCTCTCTGCTAATACCATTACCCGCAACAATCTGGAAATCATTATCGGTTAACCAATCCCCAAACACCAGTATACTATCGGTATGAATAACATTGTGATAATTAGCATCTACTCCCTTGATATAAGACATCTTTTGTTTACCTACAAACTCTAAGAAAACACGCTCTTCTACTATTTCAGAAAAATTGGCAACTCCTTCAAGTTTAGCTAGCTTTCCTTTTTGGGCATTGGTGAATGTAAATGTCTTTCCGCTTGACGGAAAAACCTTAAGATCGGGATCAAAATATGAAGAAAATTGAAGGCTAAAATCCTTAAGCCCCGCAAATCCTGACAACACAAGAAATAATGCCATCGCTCCTATGACCACACCAGTTGCAGCAATAATTGTAATAATATTAATGGCGTTGCTACTACCAGGAGAAAACAAGTATCGCTTTGCGATGTAGTATGAAAAATTCAAATCCTTATGATGAGCATTAGATGTGTATGAAATTTTAATTCTGCAATAAAGATAAGAGAAAAGAAAATTCTATTTCTTCTACTTTCTATGATTTTTCTATTTGTGAGGACCGCTAAAAATTACTTCTTTTTACGTTTTTCGAGAAGTTCGGGATTATTTATAGGATCTTCTTTACCCTTTACAGCTTTTTCTATATTAGAAATATACTCGAGAGAATCGTCAATAAAATAGGATAATTCTGGCATACGACGTAACTGATTTTTGGTGCGCTGCGCTACCTGATGTTTTATTTGTGATTTTACCTGGTTTACCTCTTTTAATACTCTTTCTCCTTCCTGATGCGGGAAGACACTCATATATACTTTTGCTATAGAAAGATCTGTAGTTACGCTTACTTTGGTAACGGAAACCAAAATCCCCTGTACTCCCGCTTCACGTAATGCAAGTTGTATCACATCGGCTACATCGCGTTGTAATACTCCTCCAATTTTTTTCTGTCTGTTTGTTTCCATGGTGCAAAAGTACAATTTATATGTATTTTTGCGACATAGTGATAAAAGTATATTATGAACCACATCAATAAAATAGAACACCTGGGTATTGCAGTCAAAGATATCGAGCAAGCAAATACATTATACGAGAAACTTTTGGGAGTCGCTCCTTATAAGCAAGAAGCCGTAGAAAGCGAAGCTGTAACCACTTCCTTTTTTAAGGTGGGAGATAGTAAAATAGAATTACTGGCCAGTACCCGAGAGGATGGGCCTATCGGAAAATTTATTGCCAAAAAAGGAGAAGGTATTCATCACATCGCTTTTGATGTCGATGATATCGAATTAGAACTGGATCGATTAGAAAAAGAAGGGTTTCAATTAATCAATAAGGTGCCTAAACCTGGCGCTGATAATAAATTAGTTGCTTTTTTACATCCTAAAAGTACAAATGGGGTCTTGATAGAGTTATGCCAAGAAAAACCTATTGATCAGGATATTACAAAATAAATATTATCGTTTTTATAGCTCTTTTTTCCTTTTTTAAAGAAGAATCAAAGCCTTTATACGGCTTAAGAATAAAAGACAATTAAAATAATAGAAAAAAATGTTGGCGTGTTTATATCAAATCCTTAAATTTGCCCTCCGTTTTAGGTCCCATAGCTCAGCTGGTTAGAGCACCTGACTCATAATCAGGGGGTCCTTGGTTCGAGCCCAAGTGGGACCACCTAGTTAAAAAGCTGTTTCTTGTATTAGAAACAGCTTTTTTTGTGCACTCATGATACTATATCTTTATTTAATCCGATTTCGATATCTAAATCGCTTCTCTAATTTCATCTCCTATAGCAATGGTAAAATCTTTGCTATCAATAAGCTTAAGATATCTTCCAAACCAGATTTTTCGCTCTGATAATCGATATTGTGATAAGATTTTAAAAAGTTCTTCGCCTTTTTCTTTCGTTTCTTGATTTACTGTTCTTACTGTACACTTAGCACATGATAGAGTTTCAAGATAAAAAACAAATATTTTTAATAACAAGAGGCAAGTATTTTCAGAATTATAATTAAGGTCAAAATTTATAAATACAAATGTCAAAATTTATAAATCCTTACTTACCCTCCTTGTAATAAGCAGATGATAGCTTTTATCTTTATCTCGAATCAATGATGACTTTACAATTTCTCAAACCATTATTTTATTTAGATTCTTTTGAGTAAAGGAAATTATGATGTCATAAAATATTTTTAATCATAAAACATTAATTTTTTAATCATGAAAAAATCACTTTTAAACTTAGGAAGATTTTTACACAGAGACGAACAAAAACACATTAAAGGAGGGCATATGGACATGTCCTCAGATAATTGTAAAGATGAATGTGAAACTTCTGCAGACTGTCCAAGTGGCCAAGCTTGCCATACATTTGATCAATCCAAATCTTGTCCTTCACATCCAAAAGTTAAAATTTGTATGTAACCATTTTGAAAGATTGCCTGAGCTTCAGGCAATCTTTTAGCTTTTCTTTTTAGTAAACCCAAATAATAATAGACCAATAATTACAACTACTCCTCCTATAAGCTGCTCGGCATATAATGTTTCCCCAAAAGGAAATGCAAGTAACACCGTAAAAAACGGAATAAGATTCATAAACAAAGTCGAGGTTGTTGCTCCCAATTTAACGACACAGAAATAAAATGCAGTATATGCGATTCCGGTTCCTAATATCCCCATAAATAAGATACCACTCCAAAAAGATATATCGGCAGGAACATCGGTTGTTATAAATTCTGGTAGTGAAAAAACCGCAAACAAAACAAAGGCCATGAGCGAAGTAATCGTGGTCATCACAACAGCATCTACATGAGGAAGGTATTTACTTACAATGACCTGAGAAAGCGAGAACACAATAGCCATACCCATGATATAAACATCTCCAATTTCGAACTGCAATTCTGCCAGCTTCCCAAAATCTCCTTTTACCAAAATAATGGCAACTCCAAAAAAACTAATCGCAATAGCAATCCATTGTATTAATTTCACTTTTTTTCTTTGCAATAAAAAAGTAAAAACAGCAGTAATTGCAGGACTTGTTGCAATAATAAGAGATCCATTTACAGCACTGGTTGTTTTTAAACCCAGATTAAAAAAGTATATGGTTAAAAAGATTCCGAAAAAGGAAGTAAGAAACATATACCACCATTCTTTTGCAGAAAATCTGAGTTTAAATAACGAGTTACCGAACCTCAGGTATACAAGTAGAAACAACGAGAGAACTCCAAAGAAAAATCGCAAAGCAGCCACACTTACAGGAGAATAAAACTCTAAAGTTATTTTTACCACATGAAAATTAGCGGCCCAAAAAAGCATGGTTAGTATCAAAAACAGAAACGTAATTATTTTGGTCATTATAGATATATATTATTTATGGTTCGGTTCATTAAGAAGTTTTTTAATCTGAAATCATCCTTTACTTTAAAAAACAAACGTTTCAAAATGTTGCACTTCTTCTTCAAACTCCAGAAGAAAATCCTTATCTCTACCATAATATTTTGCTTTGGCATAGTCTTCTCCAGCGAAAGTTTTAATACTCTCATAATCTTTCCATTTGGTCACTGTCCATAAATGGCAGATATCATCTTCAAATCTTCTTAAAATTTCTACACCTAGTATTCCATCAACAGATTTATAATCTGCAACACCACTTTCTATTAAGTATCGCAAATATTCCTCGGCATCTTCGGCATTAATTTTCCCATGCCATTTTCTTGTAATTACACTTGATTTATAATTCATACTACTAAAATTAATTACACTGGTGCAAATATAAGATAATATTTTTACTACCAAAACTTGTTTTACTGGTTATAATTATTTTACTTTGCACCATGAATAATGTAGAACATATACAAAACAGCCTTTTAGACGGAGGAAATCTATCTCTCAATTTTATCAATACGATTAAAGACAGGCTGGTTGCAGACCCTATAGACTACCTTACCGGGAAAGAGGAATGGATTGCCTGGTTAAAACACGTTGATATTTTAGAAAATGAAACATCAAACTTTGATGAAGCTAGTTTTAATCTAAAGGAAGTTATAAGGAAAAGAGAATTTTTGCATCGTGTATTTCAAGGACTTGTTTTTCAAAGAGAAATCAAAGAAAAAGATCTTAAATGTTTTGACACACTTTTACAAAAAATCAGAAGATCCACTAAAATTTTTGTTGTAGACAATAAGCCTCAAGAACACTTGGAGATAGACCCAAATGATCTAAATAGCTATATCTTAAAAATTGGAAAAGCAGCTCACGAACTATTGATGTCTGAAGAAATAGACCGGGTAAAAGAGTGTGGCAATTGCGGATGGATTTACTTTGATTCTAGTAAAAACAGATGTAGAAAATGGTGCAATATGGATACTTGTGGTAACGAGGTAAAAGCCAGAAAGTATTATGAAAGCAAAAAAAATAAAGTATAAAACTATATAAAAATGAAAAACAGAAAAAATGTTTCATCTGGTAGCCCCTGGGAAGATATCGTAGGGTATTCTAGAGCCGTAAAAGTAGGGAATATCATCGAGGTTTCTGGCACTACTGCTACCGGTAAAGATGGTAATATTATCGGTATAGACGATCCTTATCTTCAGACCAAAACAATTATAGAAACTGCTAAAAATGTTTTAGAAGAGATGGGGTATAGCTTAGACAATGTTATACGAACAAGAATTTATACTACCGATATATCTCAATGGGAAGCTATAGGAAAAGCACATGGAGAATATTTTGGTACTATAAAACCCACTACCGCAATGGTAGAAATAGCCAAACTAATTAATCCTGATATGCTAGTAGAAATAGAATTTACTGCTATAGTGGATTAATTATAGGAAAATGAATTAAAAATTATTACTAACCTTTAAATACTTATAGTTATGAATTGTAATGTAGAATGTTTACCAAATGATTGTTCAGAAGTAAGAGAAAGGAGTACTATCAAAATTTCTACTCAATCTATTACTGATTGGTTAAAAACCTTTAGTATCCCGGGAGCCGAAGATGCCTCGAGGTTTAAATAACATCTATTTCAATAATCTGTATGATATGAAATAGACCACACAAATCATCTTGATTTATAAAAAAAGAGATCAAATAGATGGTCAAAAATTAGAGATCATGAATCTGCCGAGTCATTATATTTTAGAGATCATGATAAAAAATTTAACTGAAGCAAGTATTTATGAAAGATAAAATCTACAGCTCAAAAACTCTATTATACAGGTCAGAAATGATGGCAGCATACAAGAAAGAGGTCTCACTACCATATCTGTCGGATTTTGATATAGTATTAACTTCGGATGAAGCTTATCAGATTCAGAAACATTTGGTACAGGAAGTATCAGAAAATGATACTATAGTTGCTTACGAAGCTGGTATGACTTCTGAAGGTTCTCAGAAAAAATTTGGGGCAACTCAACCACTTGCAGCAGCACGATTTACTTCTGGACTTTATTTCGACACTACAGAAATTAAACTCTCTGAATTTCAAAATCCAATTCTCGAAACAGAAATCGGTTACCGAATGAAATCAAAAATCACAAAAAAAGTAACTTTAGGTACAGTAAAAGGATTGGTGAAAGAAATCATACCTATGATCGAAATCCCGGATATTAAACATCCAGACATGTCCAGATTAACCCAAAAAGATATGATTGCTACTAATGGTGCCGGTGCCGTAATCATTCAAGGCAAACCAATGAATCCTAATGTAGAAATTAATGAAGAAACTATAACCCTAGCATTGGGTAAAGAAGAAATTAGCAGAGGAAAAGGAAGTGACGCTATGGGAGATCAATGGACATCATTAGTATGGTTAATCAATAAGACCTTGGATCAAGGATACCCAATTACGCCAGAACACATCCTTATGACTGGTACAGTTGGACAAATAGTACCACTAACCAAAGGTTCTTATACTGCTTTATACGGATCCCTGGGAATGATCAAGTTTATAGTAATCTAGTCTAGACTAAAGAATTTCTAACACATAAAAAATGAACTGGGAAAAGTATCGTCAGGAATTTCCTGCATTAAACACCTATACATATCTAAATACTGCGGGAGGATGTCCTTTGGCAACATCGGTAAAAAATGCTGGTATTCAATTCTATAATGATATGGAACAGCATGGGGATATCCCTTGGGACAAATGGATGCTTAAGATAGAGGAAACACGTCAAAAATTAGCTTTGTCTATAAATGCAGATGTAGATGAAGTTGCATTTCTCTCGACAGCTACACAGGCCACTAATTTGGTTTCCCGAATGCTTCCTAAGGGAAGAGTACTTATGTTACATAAAGAGTTTCCTTCTACCAGTTTACCCTGGCTACATCAAAACTATCCGGTAACTTTTATTGACATCCCAAATAATCAAGATGAATTATATACCAATTTAAAAAAAGCAATACAACCAGGTACTCGTTATCTGGTAACTAGTCATACCCATTACATTACTGGTTTTAGGTTTGACCTAAAAGAACTTTCGGCATTTTGCAGAGAGCATCATCTAAAACTTATACTAGACGCTACACAATCTTTTGGCTCTATACCTATTGACGTAAAAAGCGATTGTATTGATATTCTATGGTTTAGCGGATACAAATATGCACTTGCAGGATATGGGATTGCCGCTTTATATATCAACCATTCTCTTCTAAACGATATGGAAATTTCTGAAGTAGGTTGGCGTAATGTAGAAGATCATGGAGAGATGTGGTATGATCGTATAGCCATAAAAAAAGGAGCTGCTGCACTAGAAACAGGACATCCTCCCTTTGCCGGAATCTTTGCCCTAAATCAAGGTCTTGATATCTTGGCTGAAATATCTATAGAAGCCATTCACAAACGGTTAACAGAACTTACAGATTATTTATTATCCTGTTTGGTTAAAAACGAAATGGAAATAGCCTCACCAATATCAGAAAAATATCGATCACCAATTGTCATAATAAAGGTAAAAGATGCCAATCAAATTGAAAAGAAGCTTATACAGCATAATATATTTGTAGGAAAACACAGCAACCAATTAAGAGTTTCTTTGAATTTCTATACTACTCAAAAAGACATCGATCACTTTATAGCGATTTTAAAAAAATAAGAGCATGAAAAAATTTACTGTATATCAAATAGATGCTTTCACCAAAGAAAAATTTAAAGGAAATCCTGCAGGAGTTATAATTAACGCAACAGGATTAGATGATACTCAAATGCTGGCTATCGCACGAGAATTAAACAACTCTGAAACAGCATTTATCTTTCCTTCTGATAACAAAGACAATGATGGTGTTATACGATATTTTACACCTACTGTAGAGGTTCCTATTTGTGGTCACGCAACTATTGCTGCTATGTATGCCAAAGCTATATCCGAAAATCTTAATTCTTGCGTATTAAGGATGAAAACCAAAGTAGGGGTTTTACCATTTACTATCTATAAAAAAGATGATGATTATAAAATAGAAATGACACAAGGCTCTATCAGTTTTGAGCCACCTTTTAGTAAAGAAATTCAACATCAAATTATAGCTGCACTTGGGCTAAAAAGTGCTGATATAGATGAAAAATGTCCTATTCAAATTGCTTCTACAGGACATTCTAAAGTAATGATAGGCATCAAAAACAATAAAACACTTAATTCTCTTAAACCCAATAATAGCAAGCTTAGTGAACTCAGCAAAATAATTGGATGTAATGGGTATTATGTTTTTACGTTTGATTCTACCGATAAGGATTGTTTGATCGATGGGCGCATGTTTGCTCCGGCTATAGGCATAAATGAAGACCCCGTTACTGGTAATGCTAATGGTCCTTTAGGCGCTTATTTAATTCATCATGAATTGGTTACATATAACGGTAAAGAATTTACGTTTAAAATCAAACAAGGTGAAAAAATAGGTCGCACAGGCTATATGAATGTTCATGTGACCTGTGTACATAATCAACCAAAACAAGTACAAATTACAGGTAATGCAGTAGTAATATTTAAAACCACAATAACCATATGAAAACAACAAAAATTCAAAAAATAGCAGCTTTCTCTTATAACAATACAGGAGGAAATCCTGCAGGTGTTGTAATAACAGATAAAATGCCGAAAGAAGAAGAAATGTTTAGCATTGCTAAAGAAGTGGGATTCTCTGAAACTGCTTTTTTACACCCTAAAGATAACGGATGGCGTATTCGGTATTTTTCTCCTGAAATAGAAGTTGATTTTTGTGGTCATGCTACTATTGCCACAGGAGCTGGTTTGGGGCAAAGTCATGGAGAAGGAACATACAAACTGTTTTTAAACAATGGAGAAATTAGTGTTGCCGTTAAAAAAACTACAGGAAACGATTTTAAAGTAACATTGCAATCGCCCGAAACTTGGTCAAAACCAGCACCGCAATCGGTTATAGATGATGTTCTTAGTTTATTTAACCTTCCTATTACGGCACTTCATACAGATTTCCCGATTCGATATGCTTTTGCAGGAGCCAAACACCTTATTCTTGTAGTAAATGATCGAAAAACGATAGCCGATATGAAGTATGAATTCGAAAAAACCAAAACTCTTATGCTTAAAGAAAGCCTGGTCACTATAAGCTTACTGTGGTTAGATGACAATAATGTATTTCATTCCAGAAACGCATTTGCTTCAGGAGGAGTATATGAAGATCCCGCTACGGGAGCTGCCGCTGCCGCCCTAGCTGGCTATTTGCGTGATATACATTGGAAAGGAAATAATAAATTCGAAATCATCCAGGGAGAAGATATGGGATCTCCATCACGACTAATAGTAGAATACACTCCTGTTATCGGATCTAGCATAAAAATATCAGGAAGTACACGGGATATTTAGACAAAAATCTGAACAACCAGCTCAAATAAAAAATATGAAGACAAATGAAGCATTAAACATACCCAAAAGTAATGGACACTATGCTATGTGGGTAGAACATAAAGGCACTCTTTACTTAAGTGGCCAATTACCAATACATCCAATCACCAAAGAAGTGCCTGTAGGTATCGAAGCACAAACAAAATTGTTATTACAGAATATAGAACTCACGCTAAAAAAAGCCGGAAGCAGTAAAAATCATATCATTAGAAATGAGATTTTTATTAATGATGTTGCACATTGGTCAACAATAGATAAAGTATATGCTGATTTTTTTGGAGATCATAAACCCGCTCGAGCAGTGGTTGGCAATGCCGAATTACATCTTGGTTGCCTCATTGAAATCGTAACAACAGCAGCAATAATCGAATAATTAATACTAAAAAAATGAATTCATCCATATTAAAAAAATACGCAGATCTATTGGTACATTACTCCCTTGATATACAACCAGGAGATAAATTATTTATTCAAACTACAACACTTGCAGAACCATTAGTGCGAGAAGTTTTTAGAACTGCTATCAAAGCCGGAGCACATGTAGAATACCAATTGGAGTTTAGTGAAGCTCATAAAATTAAAATTGATAATTCTGAAGAAAAGCAATTAAACCAACCTCCTGTATTATACGCACATGCGATGGAGCATTTTGATGCTTATCTTAAAATTATGGCTCCTCATAATCTTATCGAAAATCAAAATATAGATGCTCAAAAACAACGAAAGCACAAAGAAACTTTAAAACCAATAACAGAACATTATTATAAAAGAACTGCCAATGGCAGCTTAAAACGAACTTTGTGCTTATATCCAACACAAGCCGGTGCACAAATGGCAGGCATGTCACTAGAAGAGTATTCTCATTTTGTCTTTAACGCTTGCCACCTATTTAATGAAGATCCTAAAACATCCTGGCTGCACATACGAAACGAGCAACAAAATATTGTTGATTATTTAAACAAGGTAGATAAGATACAGTATATCACCAAAGGAACCGACATACAGTTTAGTGTTAAAGGACGAAAATGGATAAACTCTGACGGGCGAACAAATATGCCCAGCGGAGAAGTATTTACCGGACCAATCGAGGATAGTGTAAACGGAACAGTATATTTTAGCTTACCTTCTGTCTTTGAAGGTCATATCGTAAAAGGAATTACACTAAGGGTTAAAGATGGTAAAATTATAGACTGGAAAGCAGAAGAAGGACAAGAATTATTAGACGACATATTTAAAGTTCCGGGAGCTAATTATTTTGGAGAAGTCGCTATCGGAACCAATTACAATATACAGCAAGCCACAAAAAACATTTTATTTGATGAAAAAATAGGAGGCACTATACATATGGCAGTAGGGCAATCGTATTTTCAAACTGGTGCTAAAAACAAATCTATTATCCATTGGGATATGATAACAGATATGACACAAGGAGGTCAGATATTAGCAGATGGAAAACTGATCTATGAAAATGGAAAATTTCTTATATAATACATAAATGATTAACAAAACAAACCTTAGAAGTTTTTTTATCCACGTTTCAGAAGAAAGAAAACTATACCAATTTAATGTCCTCCTTAAATAACATATGAATATATTCAGCATGCACTTCTGCATGGTGTTGATTTTCTAGGCAATGAAATAGTAGATGAATCAATCCATAATCACCCAAACTATCCCTATACTCATATCTGGCCTTATTTTTTACCCATAAAATAAAACAACATAAATGACCTATCTCCCCCAACTTTTGAGGATCTTTTAAGCATTCTCTAAATTCATCTAATGTCATATGAGCATATTCATCATACTTCTTTTTGCAGAAGTCATAATCAAAAGTATGCTTATACGATTGTAATTTTCGGTTTTGTATTTCGTAGTTAATACCACTCATAACATAAGAGTAATTTACACCAGGTTAAGTATTCATATCCTCATAAATATACGATTTGAAGCTATCTCTGTTTTTACAAAACGTATGCCAGGACTTTAAAAAATTAACCCAAAAAGCTTAAGTAAATCTTAAAGTTTTAATTAATGGTTTATATTTTTATTATTTGGAATAATTCCAATACAAAAATACAAAAATAGGAATGATTCCAATATACATATTTCACTTTTGTGCGTTTATTTTTCAACTTATTATTAGAAAAAGCAAAAATACAAGGAAGATCTACCAATACACAACTTGTTGTTTTACAGGTTTTTAAACCTAAATGTCTATAGGTTTTGTTAATAAAACCTGATAAGTTTATTTTAAAAAATCAAACATGTCTATTAAATTTACTTTTGAATTTGATACGATATGGTATGTTTTTTGGGGAAAGAACTACTATAATGAAAATTGGGAAAATAAATCAAATCTAGAATTATGCAGTATAAAGTAATTGATGCAAAAAGCCAGTATTTTGGTAAAGTATTGGATTTCGAATCCTGCTCCACTTTAAGCGATCTGGGAGGAGTACTCTTAAAGATCGAAAGAAACAGGGTTTCACTTTTTAAATTTAACGAAGTAGAACTGGTATAATTACCATTCTACTTCTTTCTACTTTCCTTACTTATTTACTACACCCTTAAAATGCTTATAAGTTAAGTTATCTTAGTTCTGTAATTCGTTTTACATATTTGCCAATTACATCAAACTCAAGGTTAACAACACTTCCCTCTTTAAAAGTGTTAAAGTTTGTATGCTCATAAGTATATGGAATAATAGCAACACTAAATTCGTTCTTTTTAGAATTAACTACAGTTAAACTAACTCCATTAACTGTTATCGATCCTTTTTCTATAGTGATATTATTTAGTGAAGGATTATAATCAAAAGTAAAATACCAACTTCCATCAGCCTCTGTGATTGCCGTGCAAATTGCAGTTTGATCTACATGACCTTGTACAATATGCCCATCTAACCTATCGCCTAATTTCATTCCCCTTTCCAGGTTTACTACAGCATCAACCGCAAGGGTATTAAGATTAGTCTTATCCAGCGTTTCTTTGATCGCTGTAACCGTATACATATCTTCATTAATAGATACCACTGTTAAACAAACCCCATTATGCGCTATACTTTGATCAATTTTCAATTCAGAAGTAAAATTCGCACGTACTGTAATATCCAGATTTTCTTTATTAGTTTGTAAAGAAGTAACAATTCCTAATTCTTCGATGATTCCTGTAAACATAAATGCAAATTATTTAATTAAATTTGTGACCTTGAAGTTTGAAGTCTGATTTTAGATTTCAAAAATACTGATAAAGTAGTTTATATAATGAAGAAAGAAGAAAAAATAAGATTAGGGATTTCTATTGGCGATCTTAACGGAATAGGAAGTGAAGTTATCCTTAAAACTTTTGAAGATTCGCGAATGTTAGATTTTTGTACTCCGGTAATTTTTGCCTCGGTAAAAATTCTTTCTTTCTTAAAAAAACAATATAAAAGCAACATAAACCTTCATGGTATAGATAAGACATCTCAGATTCTGGATGGTAAAATAAATGTTCTTAATGTTTGGAAAGAAGCCGTTAGTATTAATTTTGGGCAAGAAGATGAAAAAGTAGGAAGCTATGCGATCAAATCACTTAAATCTGCAACCGAAGCTTTAAAAAATGATCAAATTGATGTGCTGGTCACCGCACCTATTAATAAACACAGTATTCAATCTGAAGAATTTAAATTCCCTGGACATACTGATTATCTGGATCAGGAACTAGAAGGAAATAGTCTTATGTTTATGATTACCGATGATTTAAAAGTTGGATTACTTACCGATCATGTAGCCGTTAAGGATATAGCCGATACCATTACACCAGAATTGATTGAACAAAAAATAGATACTATTCATCATGCGCTTAAACAAGATTTTGGTATCTCAAAACCAAAAATTGCGGTACTAGGAATTAATCCACATAGTGGAGACAACGGCGTAATTGGTAAAGAAGATGAAGATGTATTAAAGCCAACGATCCAAAAAATTAATGAATCTGGCATATTAGTATATGGACCCTACGCAGCAGATAGTTTTTTTGGTTCTAATAATTATAAAGCTTTTGATGCTGTTGTAGCTTCATATCATGATCAGGGATTAATTCCTTTTAAAACACTCTCTTTTGGCAAAGGAGTAAATTATACTGCAGGCCTACATAAAGTTCGTACTTCTCCAGATCATGGTACTGCTTTTGAAATTGCAGGAAAAGACCTAGCCGATAATAGTTCATTTAAAGAAGCTGTTTTTGCGGCATTAAAAATTTTTAAAAATAGAAATGAATATAATGAATTAACTAAAAACCCTCTAAAAAAACAACCTCGTAAACCGCAAAATAAGTCATGAGAGGTTAGGAATTAAGTATAAAAATGATCCTCAAACCTATTACCTTAATCCTTAAACCTAATTAATCACTAACAATCTGATATAATTTTGTTTACAAAAATACTTTCATAACGAATTTTTATTATCTTTGCACCCGCCTTTATCAAATTGATAGGCACTTGAAACTGATGATGAAATGATACAACTTAAAGAGTATACTATTCCTTTTGTTGGGCTGAAGCAAGGATTACACCAGTTTGAGTATCAAATTGACAATACGTTCTTTGAACATTTTGAGTATGATGAGTTTAATTCATCTGCAGTAAAAGTTGATATGGAGTTTAATAAAAAAACAACTTTATTAGAACTTCAATTTAAAGCAACCGGAACTGTAAATGTAAATTGTGATCTCACCAATGAACCTTTTGACTTACCTATTAAAAATGAATTCTTTTTGGTAGTGAAGTTTGGAGACGAATATAATGATGAAAATGAAGAGCTTCTTATTATTCCTCACGGGGACTATGAAGTAAACGTTCAACAATATATTTATGAGCTTATTGTTTTGGCTATGCCATCCAAAAGAGTTCATCCAGGTGTTGAAAACGGAACATTAGAATCAGACATACTTGAAAAATTAGAAGAATTAAGTCCGAAAGAAAAAACAATAGTAAACAACAATGAGGAGACAGATCCTCGCTGGGATAAATTAAAAAACTTATTAAACGATAAACAATAGCTAAGCAATGGCACATCCTAAGAGAAAAATATCGAAAACAAGAAGAGATAAAAGAAGAACGCATTATAAAGCTTCTGTACCACAAATAGCTACTGATCCAACTACTGGAGAGGCGCATTTATATCATAGAGCACACTGGCATGAAGGTAAATTATACTATCGTGGTCAAATTGTTATCGACAATACTGAAGAAGAAGTAGCGTAAGGATACTGTTAAAATTTTAAAGAGAGCTCTCACAAATGTGAGAGTTTTTTTGTTTTTAGTTGAATATGTGTCAAAATCCCGTTATTTTGCGCCATATTTGTGTATAATTTAGTAATTTCGACAACTTTTTGAGCGCATTTTTATGCTATAGTTTGTGAAACTAAAACTAAGATATGAGTAAAATCACAGCCGCTATCACCGCTGTAGGTGCATACGTGCCAGACTATGTGTTATCTAATGATATATTAGCAACAATGGTCGAAACTAACGACGAATGGATAACTAGTCGTACAGGTATCAAAGAACGCAGGATACTAAAAGATAAAGATAAGGGAACATCTTTCTTAGGTATAAAAGCGGCAGAAGATCTAATCGCTAAAAAAAATCTCGACCCTAAAGAGATTGACATGGTGATTTTTGCAACTGCAACTCCAGATCTTCCAGTTGCTGCAACTGCAGCATATACAGCTTCGAAGATTGGAGCCGTTAATGCTTTTTCCTACGACTTACAGGCAGCTTGTTCCAGTTTTTTATATGGAATGTCTACTGCCGCCAGTTATATAGAATCAGGAAGATATAAAAAAGTGTTAGTAATAGGAGCCGATAAAATGTCCTCTATTATTGATTATACCGATCGTACCACTTGCATCATTTTTGGTGACGGTGGTGGTGCAGCTCTTTTTGAACCCAACGATGAAGGTTTAGGTCTTCAAGACGAATACCTGCGTACCGATGGTATCGGAAGAGAGTTCTTAAAAATTGAAGCCGGAGGATCTATTCTACCTCCATCAGAAGAAACTGTAGCCAAAAGGCAGCACTTTGTTCAACAAGACGGAAAAACTGTATTTAAATATGCAGTTTCTAATATGGCAGATGCCAGTTCTAAGATTATGGAACGTAATAGTTTAACAGGACAGGATGTAAATTGGCTTATTGCACATCAAGCCAATAAACGTATCATCGACGCTACAGCCAAAAGAATGGAGCTAGATGAAAGTAAAGTTCTTATGAATATCCAACGATATGGTAATACAACCTCAGCCACCTTACCATTATTGTTACACGATTACGAGAAACAACTCAAAAAAGGAGACAACATAGTATTTGCCTCATTCGGTGGAGGCTTTACTTGGGGATCCATTTATCTTAAATGGGCCTATAATTCCTAAACAACTAAAACACACAATACCCACATTATGGATTTAAAAGAAATTCAGAATTTAATTAAATTCGTAGCCAAATCAGGGGCTAGCGAAGTAAAGTTAGAAATGGATGACATTAAAATCACCATTAAAACTGCATCAGAAGATGGTAAAGAAACGACAATTGTACAACAACTACCAGTAACCCCTCAGGTGGTAGCTCCTGTACAATCACAACCAACACCTACTGCAATTACTCCTGCAGCAGTTGTAGAAGAAAAAAGTGCTTCTGACGATAATTCAAAATACATAACTATCAAATCACCTATAATAGGTACTTTATACAGAAAACCATCACCAGACAAACCTACATTTGTTGAAGTTGGTGATTCTATAAAAGAAGGAGATGTACTTTGTATTATTGAAGCAATGAAACTCTTTAATGAGATCGAAAGTGAAGTTTCTGGTAAAATTGTAAAAGTATTAGTTGATGACTCTTCTCCAGTAGAATTTGATCAACCACTATTCTTAGTAGACCCATCATAATTAATCCCATAATTTCAAACCTTTAAATTTCAAATCGCATATCAAGAATTGAAATTTGTTGTTTGAATATTGTAATTTCTAAGAAGTTATGTTTAAAAAAATTCTAATTGCAAATAGAGGTGAGATTGCATTGCGTGTAATCAGAACCTGCAAAGAAATGGGGATAAAATCTGTTGCGGTATACTCTACAGCAGATGCAGAAAGTTTACATGTACGTTTCGCAGATGAAGCCGTTTGTATCGGACCTGCACCCAGTAACGAATCCTACCTTAAAATGTCTAATATTATTGCTGCCGCAGAAATCACAAATGCAGATGCAATACATCCAGGTTATGGTTTCCTTTCTGAGAACGCTAAGTTCTCTAAAATTTGTGAAGAGCACGAAATAAAGTTTATTGGTGCCAGTGCCGAAATGATTGATCAAATGGGTGATAAAGCCTCTGCAAAAGCTACTATGAAAGCAGCAGGAGTGCCTACAATCCCAGGTAGCGAAGGTATCTTGGATTCTTTTGAAGAAACCGAAAAGCTTGCCGATGAAATGGGATACCCTGTAATGCTAAAAGCTACGGCTGGTGGTGGTGGAAAAGGTATGCGAGCTGTATGGGAAAAAGAAGACTTGAGAAAATCATGGGATAGTGCCCGCCAGGAAGCAGCAGCCTCATTTGGTAATGATGGTATGTATATGGAAAAACTCATCGAAGAACCACGCCATATAGAAATTCAGATTGTAGGAGATAGTAACGGAAGAGCTTGTCATTTATCTGAAAGAGATTGCTCGGTACAACGTAGACACCAAAAGCTTACAGAAGAAACTCCTTCGCCATTCATGACAGATGAATTGCGAAAAAAAATGGGAGAAGCTGCAGTAAAAGCTTCAGAATTCATCAAATATGAAGGTGCAGGAACAGTAGAGTTTTTGGTTGATAAACACCGTAATTTCTACTTTATGGAAATGAATACCCGTATCCAGGTAGAACACCCTATCACAGAACAAGTAGTTGACTATGATCTAATTAGAGAACAAATTCTTGTTGCTGCAGGAGTGCCAATTTCGGGTAAAAACTATTTTCCACAATTACACTCTATAGAATGTAGGATCAATGCAGAAGATCCATATAAAGATTTTCGACCTTCACCAGGTAAAATCACCAATTTGCATATACCTGGAGGCCATGGTGTGCGAGTAGATACTCACGTATATAGTGGTTATATTATTCCGCCTAACTATGATTCTATGATTGCCAAATTAATAACCACTGCACAAACACGTGAAGAGGCGATTAATAAAATGAAGAGAGCATTAGATGAATTCGTAGTAGAAGGTATAAAAACTACCGTTCCCTTTCATAGACAACTTATGGATCATCCAGAATATATAGCTGGAAATTACACCACTAAGTTTATGGAAGATTTTGAAATGGAAGACCCAACTGAATAACAACCAATTAAGCCTCAGCAATGAGGCTTTTTTTTGGCTTTTACTTACCATCAAAAATTACATTTTCAAAATAACAAGATTCTACCCCCCTAATCACTTTTAAGAACTCTTTCTTAGAAAATGTATTTTCTACTATTGTAACTACATAAGAAATCGTAAAATCTCTTTAGGAACGACTATATTTGTTTTTCTAACAAATAATACCTGTTGTACTTTGAATTTTAGCTATTGGGAGCATAAAACTTGGTTATCTAATATCGATTTTACTATTATCGGAAGTGGAATTGTAGGACTTACTTGTGCATTAAGATTACAAAACAATTTTCCGAAAGCCAAAATTCTTATTCTGGAGCGTGGTATACTACCAAACGGAGCTAGTACCAAGAATGCAGGCTTTGCTTGTTTTGGAAGCCTCTCTGAAATTCTGGATGATTTAAATTCGCACAGTGAAGAAGAAGTACTGCAGCTTGTTAAAAAAAGACACAATGGACTTCAGTTATTAAGAAAACACTTAGGAGACCAGACCATCGGCTATTTTCAAAATGGCGGTTATGAACTTTTTACCAAAAATGATCAAGCTCTTTATGAAGACTGTTTTTCAAAAAGAGAGCAAATAAATACGTTATTAAAACCAATTTTTGAAGATGATGTTTTTAGTACAAGCTCTAATATTTTCAATTTTGGAAATATCCAACCTCAATACATCATTAACCAATTTGAAGGGCAAATCGATACCGGAAAAATGATGGAAGCATTACTAAAAAAGGTTCAAAATTCTGGGATTAAGATTCTAAATAATTGTACCGTCGAAACTTTTGATGATGACAACACTGCTGTTAAAATAAAAACCGATCAATTTACGTTCTCTACACATAAAGTATTGATTGCTACAAATGGTTTTGCTTCTCAATTAGGAATTCAGGAAGTAAAACCTGCTCGTGCTCAGGTTTTGATTACCCAACCCATAGATAATTTACATATTAAAGGAACATTTCATCTAGATAAAGGATATTATTATTTTAGAAATATTGATAACAGAATCCTATTTGGCGGAGGTCGAAATCTAGATTTTAAAGCTGAAGAAACTACAGATTTGGCTCAAACAGAATTGATACAACAAAAATTAGAAGAAATTTTACGGGATGTAATTTTACCCGATATTAATTTTGAAATCAATCATCGCTGGAGCGGAATTATGGGAGTAGGAAATCAAAAACAATCTATCGTTAAACAATTATCCCAAAACGTATTTTGTGGCGTGCGACAGGGCGGAATGGGCGTTGCTATAGGAAGTCTGGTAGGTGCAGAATTAGCTGATCTTTTATAAGTCATTCCTGTTGAATTATGAAAAAATACTTCCGTTTTATACTTAAAAGCTGCATCGCATTTATCATACTAAGTGTGCTGTGGGTACTCATATATACATGGGTTAATGTTCCTGCTACCCCGTTAATGGGAATTCGAAAATTACAATCTAAAAATAAATATACCATTCGCCATCAATGGGTACCATTATCCAAGATTTCTAAGAACCTACAACTAGCAGTTATTTGCAGCGAAGATCAACGATTTATTGACCATAATGGTTTTGACAAAGAAGCTATCGAAAAAGCAATGGCAGAATATAAATCTGGTAAACGATTGCGAGGCGCAAGTACTATTTCTCAACAAACTGCCAAAAATATTTTTTTATGGCCTCATCGTAGCTGGATACGAAAAGGATTTGAAACCTATTTTACATTTTTGATAGAGACTTTCTGGAGTAAAGAACGTATTCTCGAAATTTATCTGAACAGCATAGAAATGGGAGATGGGATCTATGGAGCCGAAGCTGCTGCCCAGTTTTGGTTTAATACCTCTGCCGCTGCACTCAATAAGGACGAAGCTGCAGCTATTGCGGCAATACTTCCTAATCCCATACGCTTTTTGGCAAATCCACCTTCTGCATACACCAAAAAAAGAAAAAAATGGATTATGATACAAATGCGTAATTACGGTACTTTAGTATTTGATAAGAAATAGCAATATGAATCCACAAAAAATCAAAGAAGAAATCCTAAATCAATGTCAAAATTATGTGGATCAAAGATTGCAAAGAATTCAAAATACTATTAGTGGTATTCAAGAATCTTTAACTTCTGAAACCAAAAGCTCTGCTGGAGACAAACATGAAACCGGGCGAGCTATGTTACAATTAGAACGTGAAAAGGCAGGAAAACAATTAGCCGAGGTACAGAAATTGCAGGAAATTCTAGCGAAGATTAATATTTCTCCTTCAGAACATATTCACCTTGGTAGTCTGGTGATTACCTCACAAGGTCATTACTTTATTAGTATCTCTGTCGGTAAACTCTCTATAGGAGATAAATCCTATTTTGCTATAGCTGCTAATTCTCCTATTGGTAAATTACTATTAGGAAAAACTACTGGTGATTCTTTTAGCTTTAATGGAAATGAAATTGTAATCAAACAAGTTTCTTAACTAATACCTTTTGAACATGATGGTCTTTTGTTAGCCTATTTAGTTTTTTAAAAATTCTTGAAAACTGTAGTATTTAATTGCTTTTTGTTTTAATGGGTTTAGACTCCAATCTTCCCATTTATTTTTATATGGATCATAACCACACTTTAAAGGTTTGGAATATAGATCTTCTGGATTATCTACATATGCTCTGCAATCAGTACAAACCCTACGATACTCACAATCTTTACAAGTGTCTATCAAATCTTTATGTATGTTCCAGTTTTTTTGAAAATTTAATGATTTTGCAATCGTTTCTATATCATGCGTTTTAATATTTCCAAAAACATTTGACATAGAAGGGCAATTTTTGATATTTCCATTACTATCAATACTTAATTTTTTATTCAAACATGAATTAAATTTAAGGGATTCTGTAAAAACAGGTATTTTAATTGAAAATAATTTAGGATCAATAATCCCACAATGATCTTGATGATCTATAACACGAGAAATCATCTGGATTTTAGGAGTATCAGTCTTTATTGTGGCGTTTTTTTCTTTGACAGAATGTACTATAAAAAGAACGATCCTAGGGTATTTAATTGACAATCTCTCGATCTCTTTAGTATCTAATTCACTAGTGAAGGGTAAAAAAACGGTTATGCTTCTAATCACAGATTTAGCACAATGCCCTGCAAAAAATGCCAGTTTATCCAAATCTATTGTCTTATAAAATCGGATTTCTACAAATTTGCATAATAAATTGGTTAGAGCAGTAGTTATTTTTTGTAAATCATCATTATTCAACTGCTCCATTTCTATAATAGCATTATTGATATGTTCTGGTGATTTCCATTGTAGATTCAAATCAGGAAATCTATCTGGTTCATCTGTCCAAAAACCAAGTTCATTTTTTTCAAGATATTCTAAATATTCCTGTACAGTCTCCCGATCTTCCTGCGAGAATTTTTTAATATCTTCTGGGGTATCACTATTCTTAGTTTTTTCAAGAAATTCTGCCAAGGGGAGTGGAATAGAATACACTTTACCTCGATGAAGATCACAAATCGTTGCCAAAGAAGCCCCTTTAACAATGATGCAATTAGCAAATAACTTAAAACTCTTTTTGTTCATCAAATGTTAATAGTTTTGAAATTGGTTTTTGAGATAGTTTACATTCTACAAACTCTGAATGGTACACCGGGATATGATCAAAAGATACTATACTAGAAGTCTCAGAAATATCTTCTGATATTTGTAATTCCTTTATCGTATGATTTCTAAGAAAAAAAGGTAATTTATCTAGGTGTTTTTGAAAAAATATTTCTGTTTTATCCATCATTTTCAATTAAAGTTTTTGCAATCTCGTCCTCTAGGTAATAATTACAGGGTTTTGATGTAAAACCAAATTGCCCTGTAGGGTTTACCTCTAAGAACACGTATTTCTTATCTGGTGTTTTTATTAAATCGATAGAACCTGTATTTAGCTTCAACTCAGTCATAAATTTTATTATTTTTTCTTCTATCTCCTTTGGTAGTAAATAAGGAACTCTTCTGTTTGGTCTTTCGTCATTATAATTTCTAAAATCAGTTTTGGTTTGCGAGTCTAATTGGGAAAACATAGCCATAGTATAAAACTTTCCTTCTAAATAAAAGACCCTGAGTTCGATATCCTTTTCGACATATGCTTGAAAAAAAGATGGAAAAAAGATGGATGGTAATTCTTGTAACTGTTCAGGATTTACTTTTTCTGTTAGAAAATCAATTACACAATCTTTTTCCTGAAAAGAGATACCCTCATATAGTGGTTTTGCTATTATTTCTTTATGTTTTTCAACAAAAGACAGTAATTCTTTCTTTGAGTTTGTAAGTAAAGAATCGGGAATTTCTAATCCTATTTTTTTTGCCAAACGAAGGTTCGCAAACTTATCTACTTTTATGGCTTCAGGACTAGGGAGTTGATACGAATTTTTAAAATTATAAAAAATTTGTGCATTGATTTTTCCTATTTCTTGACTAAGACACCATCGCAACTCAATAAGGTTAATATTAGTGCAATTAATATCTTCAAATATTGGAGAAAACTGAGTTTTATGTTTTAAAAAGCCTTGAAACCATACACTTTTATATATATGTGTTTTATGTAAAGAATTAACCTGAGAATTACCCAACTGCATAGACCAATCATTACCTGAATCATAAAAGTCTTCTCCTGAAAAAAAATCAAATTTAGCATTATTATAAAGTAGCCAATCTATGACTTCTTCATAACTTTCGTTTTCTTCTTTGTAATTTTTGCAAATTAATATCATAACAATCAAAAAAGATTTCTATTGAGATTCGAATTCTCCTAACTCTAGTATTTCTAATAATTGTTTAATGTTCTCTTCATTACTAATGGCATGTGGATGACTTTTATCAAATTTATGCCGATGCATGTTATTAAGTAAAAAAGAAAAGTTGTCAGCAGTAATAAGGTTGTCTTTATAAGCTTGATATAGATAAGGGAATAACTCTAATTGTTTTTCATAAGTGGGTTGATGCATACAAATTAACTCTATTGCCCCACTAATTCTATAATCATCAAGTTTAAACGTTGGATATCCATGTGTTTCCAGATATTTTTTAGCTTTAATAAAGTTAATACTGTCAACATATATCATTCTATCCATATGCTCCTGATATTCATAAGAATTCATGTCATAATTATTTCTCTTTAAAATCTCATGCTCTCTATCAGAATTTCTTACATCTTGATCTTCATCGTATAAATCAATAAGAAACTGTTCTTTCTTTTCTTGGGTATCTAATGATAGCATTAAAGAATCCAAATCTTCTGTTTGGGGCTCATTAACCTTTAGTTTTGATTCTTTATTACAAGATAGCGTTACTACAATCACAAGTATAGTAAATAAGGTGCTCTTTGGTAGCATAAGGACATGGTTTTAGTTTTACACTTTATATTACCTAATATTATAATTAAGTAAAGGCAATAGAGCTAAATACTATAGGATAGAATTAGCTCCAAGCCTTTTTAACTATTTAACAACAACCTGTGTCCCTCCAATCACCATATTCTCGCGGTATGCTAAAAATCCAACCTGGTTCAGTTTTCCAATGTCTTGTTTCTTGACCACATCCACCTTTAATCGTTAACGCATTGTTATCTTCAATAACATGTACATCTAAATCTTTAAGTTTTTTCATTTATGAAAATTTTAATTAGTATTACCTACTCTATCAAGGCTTTTCGGTTTCCGCCATAAAATATAAGTCAATAGTATTGCATCGCTTTAAAAAAGCTTAACTAAAAAAATTATGTTTATGTAAGAAAATTCAATAGAATAGGGTAGGAATAATTCTATCGTCTTAAAATCAATACTAATATATAAAAAAAAAATTATCACCTCATAATAACTTTTAAGATAATTTAATTCTTTTTGCAATGGGTATATAAAAAGAATATACATATCTGTTGTGCATTTCGAGTTAAAACAGTTTTCAAAATGTCTTATTCGAGTGATTTTTTGATAAAAAAATTGTACTTCGACTTCGCTCTGTAGGGCTATCGAGAACCTTTTAAAAGTTAAAATTCTTATTCTCGATACAAATTTTACTCATTTCAATCGTAAAATTTACTCGAATTGACAGAATTTTATCTAAATACACAACGGGTATACATTTAAATTTTCAACCTATATAGCATACAAAAATGATTTTAAGTAAATTGCCAGTTCATAAATCATCTTTTTACCATGAAGAAATTTTTTGTGCTTACCCTAATAGGGGTATTGCTCTTTTCGTGTAAACCATACGAGAATACCAAAATCAGAAAAAACCAAATTACTTACGAAGATTTTAGATCTGATCAAAGATTATATCCTACAGATGATGGTTTACTAAAATATATAGATAAAGGAAAAGGGCCAGCAATTGTATTATTACATGGTGTACCTACCTCGGGATGGTTATATCGTAAAATGATCGATCCTTTGGTCGCAAATGGATTTAGAGTGATTGTACCCGATATGTTGGGGTATGGTTCTAGTGATTCTCCCGAAGGTTTTGAAATCTACAATGCAGAAAATCATGCCAAACGCTTGTTAGAACTTATGGAAGCATTAGGGATCGATACCTGGTCTCATGTAATGCATGATGCTGGTGGACTATGGACCTGGGAGCTTATGAAACAAGCGCCCGATAAAATTGAAAAACTTATTGTATTAAATACCATTATTTATGACGATGGATTTTACCCTCCTGTACGTATGAAACCAGGAGGTCTTGCCAAGACAGCAATGTGGGGCTATAGAAATGGTGTTACAACCAATACTTTGCTTAAAAGCCTATTTAATCAGGGACTTAAAGAAAATGTTTTAAATTCTCTTGATGTAGAAGGATATAAAACTCCTTTATTAGAAGGTAAAACACATGCCATGTATTATTTCTATAGTCAAACCTGTAATGAATTACCTGACTACTCACCCGTTTTTGAAAATATCAATATCCCTGTTACTGTTATATGGGGCATACATGACACTATGCTACAATGGCCTCCGCAACAAGTTCGTGCAGCTAATGCACTAAAGGTTAAAAATGAAGATATTCATTTTATAGATGAGAAACATTTTTTGCAGGAAACAAAAGCAAAAGAAATCACGTATAAAATTGTTGAGTTTTTATATAAAAAAGAGTAAAACCATTTCTCACATGAAATAGATTTTCTAATGCATAAATCCGGGTAATGACTTTAAGTTAAGAGTAGGGTTTAAAATCTCTTGTCACACTGAGCCTGTCGAAGTGCTTTCAAATATGGGTTTTCAAATGTCTTCGACAGGCTCAGACTGACAATTAAAACCTTATCTACGTACGGGTTCAATTAAGAGATAGATTCTTTACCCAATCTTTTAACTCTACTCTAAAAATAGTACCCTTGATTAGTTCCTGAATTTGATGAACCTCTTCTCTACTTACTGCTAAATCTATCTTATCAGAAGGTGTTCTCAATAATAATGATTTACACTGTTGTGAATTTTTGCATTGCCTACAGCATTGAGATTCTATAGTGGTAGTACAAGAATTTGAAAAATCCTTTAATTCATTTAAAGTAAGTAAAAATCCAATATCTCTAAATACTAACTGAACTCTAGGTGTTGAAATATGTTTTTCTTGTTTCCAAAAGAAAGAAATACCTAATTCGTTACTGTATATTTTATCTATAGCGCTCATCCTGAATACATATTTGAATCAAAAATAATAACTATTTATAATAAATCTAAATAAAAATAAGTTAATTTATATCTTTCAACTTTAATTGAAGTGATACTACTCCATTCCATTCGTTTTCATCGATAGTATACGTGGCTTTAAAATATTGCCCTTCGGTTATCAAATTGTATTTAGGACCAAGGTTAAAGCCAATAGTACCAATAGCAACTCCATTTTTTTGCACTCTACATTTTAAATGTTTCTCATCGGCCCCTACACATTTTCCGTACCCGGTATCATTTAATCCTTCTGTCATAAAAACCGGAGCCATATTTCCTGGGCCATATGGAGCGAATTGTTTTAAAATACGATAAAATTTAGGAGTGATTTGATCTAGTTCTAGAGAGGCATCAATAGATATTTCGGGAATAAGCATTTTTTTATCAATAGTAGCAGATACTATTTCTTCAAACTTTTGCTTAAACGGCAGGTATTGCTTTTCTTCTAATGTTAACCCTGCAGCATATTTATGGCCTCCGAACTGTTCTATATGCTCTGAGCAGGCTTCTAATGCATTATAAACATCAAACCCTTTTACAGATCGTGCAGAAGCTGCTAGTTTCGAACCACTTTTTGTAAAAACCAAAGTCGGGCGATAATACGTCTCTATTAATCGTGATGCGACAATACCTATTACTCCTTTATGCCAATTCTCTTCATACACCACTGTGGTATATCTATCCTCTTCTTTATTCTGAAGTATCTGTTCCAATGCTTCCTGAGTTATGCTTTTATCAGCATCTTTTCTATTGCTGTTGTAAAGTTCTATTTCTGCAGCATATTGCAGTGCAATATCAAGATTTTCTTCTGTCAACAAATTAACAGCGTGTAATCCATGTTTCATTCTTCCGGCTGCATTAATCCTGGGTGCAATGATAAACACCAGATCTGTTATCGTTAAAGTTTCTTTTTTTACTTCAGACAACATTGCTCTAAATCCAATTCTGGGATTTGCATTAATAACCTGCAAACCATAATGTGCCAATACACGGTTCTCACCTGTTATTGGTACAATATCTGCTCCAATTGCCGTAGCCACCAGATCCAAATATGGCAATAAATCCTCTATAGTTTGATTTTGATGAACGGCCAGTCCCTGGATCAATTTAAACCCTACTCCACAACCGCATAATTCTTTATATGGGTATTCACAATCTTTTCGTTTTGGATCCAAAACTGCAACTGCATCAGGAATCTTATCTCCCGGTCTATGGTGATCACAAATAATAAAATCGATTCCTTTTTCTTTGGCATACGCTATTTTCTCTATAGCTTTAATTCCACAATCTAAAGCAACAATAAGAGAAATATCATTGTCATGAGCATAATCAATTCCCATATACGATATCCCATATCCTTCATTATATCGATCAGGAATATACGTAGCAATTTGATGAGATAACGTTTTTAAATAAGAAGATAGTAACGCCACAGATGTGGTGCCATCTACATCATAATCTCCGTATACCATTATGTTTTCGCCATCAGTAATTGCCTTTAGGATTCTGGCAGTTGCCTTATCCATATCTTTCATCAAAAAAGGATCATGTATATCATCTAAAGACGGTCTAAAGAACTTTTTGGCCTGATCAAAAGTCGTTATCCCTCTTTGCACTAATAACGAAGCAATTATTGTATCTACATTAAGAGTTTTTGCCAAATTTTCTATTGTTGAAATATCAGGCTTTGGTTGTAGTGTCCATCTCATTCGTGCGGTAAATTCCTATATTAAAAAATCCAAAGTACAAAAAACATCCTGACCTCTCTTGATTTGACATTAGTTTTGTATTTTGCTTTGCTAAAAATTATACGTTTAAACTAAAAAAATATATACTATGGCATTAGTCACTCCATTATCGGCTGATCATGATCCGGAAACCAGAGAATTAGCAGAATTCTTTAATGAAACTTTAGGATTTTGTCCTAATTCTGTACTTACCATGCAAAGAAGGCCAGCTATTTCTAAGGCATTTATTAATCTTAACAAAGCCGTAATGGCAAATGAAGGTCGAGTAACCTCTGCATTAAAACGTATGATTGCCTGGGTGAGTAGTAATGCTACAGGGTGTAGATATTGCCAGGCACATGCCATTCGCGCAGCCGAACGATATGGTGCAGAACAAGAGCAATTAGATAATATATGGGAGTATAAAACACATCCCGCTTTTAGTGATGCAGAACGTGCAGCACTTGATTTTTCTCTTGCTGCATCAGTAGTCCCTAATGCTGTAGACGATACGATCAAAGAAGAATTATATAAATACTGGAATGAAGGAGAAATTGTAGAAATGTTAGGAGTAATTTCTTTATTCGGGTATCTAAATCGCTGGAATGATTCTATGGGTACAATGGTAGAGGAAGGAGCTATTGAATCTGGTGAAAAATACCTGGGGAAACACGGTTGGGAGAAAGGAAAGCATATTTAATATTTTCTGAAGCTAGAGATTATAATAGAATATTTCGTACTATAAACCTGTCAGGATTTTAAAATCCTGACAGGTTTATTTTTACTTTCCTAAATGATTTAGCCCGCTTTATGCATTAGAAAATTTATTCCATCTTCCAACTACTGCAAATACTGACGCTTTGCTTTATTTTTTAATTTAACCATAGCGATGCTATGCTAAAATCAAGAAAATACCCGTATTTATAGTATTTGAAAGCTTCATAACAAAGTTCTAATGCATAATCCAGGTTTAAACCGAAATGATCTTCTCCTTAACTGCTTTAATAACTAAACCAGCAGTATTCTTCACACCTAATTTACCCATTAAATTTTTGCGATGTCCTTCAATTGTTCTTACGCTTAGAAAAAGTTGTTCTGCAATTTCTGCAGTTGTAAACTCTTGAGTAATCCCTTCTAATACTTCGAGTTCTCTAGAGGTAAGATGATAATCTTTTCGTATCGCAGGAGGTTTTGAGGTTTTATGCTTCAACCCTTTTAATAACGCTTCTGATACAAAGGAATTAAAATAAAATCCATTTTCGTATGTAGATCGTATTGCTATTTCTAACTCATGCTGGGTCGTATCTTTTAATAGATATCCATTAGCTCCCGCTTCCATCAAATAAGAGATCATTCTTTCTTCTGTATGCATTGTTAGAATAATAATTTTTAGATCAGGGTACAATTCTTGTAATTTTAGAGTTGTATCCACACCGTTCATATCTCCCATCTCTAAATCCAAAAGGATTACATCCGGAACCACATTATTCAACTGTGCTAATAGGTCTTTACCACTCACCGCTTCTAATACCAAAGAAATATTGGCCATTCTTTTTAACAGTGACTTTATACCTTCGCGAAATAAGTTATGATCATCAATCAGTCCTAGTTTTATAGTTTCCATGATTAATTGTGATTAAAATTGTTAATGCTTCTTTTTACTTAGGGGTTTTTTTACTGTTTTATAGTCAAACTGGTATTGCAATTTTCACTTTCATACCAGAGCTCTTTTTAAAAAAATGTATCTTTCCTGAAAGTACCGATAATCTACTTTCTATATTTTTGAGCCCTAGCCCTTTTTTATGCAAAAGATTTTTTTGTTTCAAACCCTTTCCATCATCTTCATAAAGTATAATTAACGAATTTTCTTCATTTTTTAACTCAACATATATTGCAGAAGCTTCTGCATGTTTAAGCGTATTCGTAATTAATTCCTGAATAATTCTATACAGGTTAAGTTCTTTTGATTTGGCTATTGTTTTTATCGTATTATTCTTAAAACGTACTTTAATCTTTCCCGAGTCATTTATAGTTTGCACCAAACTTTGTGTTGCCTCTATCAGTCCTAATTTTTCCAGAACCACTGGTCTTAGATCTTGAGAAATACTACGTACACTTTGTATCATATCATCGAAAAAAGAGCTCATTTTTTTAGCAATGCCTTTAAGCTCTTCTGGAGGCAATTCTGGTGTAATTTGCCCAAAATACAATTTGGTTGTGGTTAGCATAGCTCCCACATCATCATGCAATTCTTTGGCAATCCTACTTCGTTCTTCTTCCTGACTAATAATCGAGGTTTTTAGTAATTCTTTCTGATAATCTGATTCTATTTTTTGATGTTTCTCTTGTTGTGCCAACAATCTGCGCTGATAAAGAATAAAAAATATAATTACCGATAATGATAGCAAAAAAATCACCACCATACCAATGATTATAACCTTTAACGCAACAGCTTCTTCGGGTTCACCCATAAAACAAATAGTATAAAAAACAGTAAAGAGTTACATAAAATACAATAGTTATACTTCTTGTTTTTTATTCGTAACATGCTATATTCTATAGCGCTTTACTTTTTAATTAATTATCTTTTCCAGACTAGTCTATTATCTGTGGGGTACAAGATTTTGAATGCTCATAAATAAACGGTCCTGTTTTAGTCTAATTCTAATAAAAACCAAACATCATGACTTCTGGGTTTACTTTTTTCCAATTAAGTATTGGTTTTTTTGTTCACTATTATCTGGAGGTGCTTCTTGCTGTCTAGCAATAAATGAATTCAATGAGGTTAAAAATAATAAACGAATTGTTTTCATGATTTTAGGTTTTAAAAGTTTACATAAATATAGCTCAAAAAAACAGTAAAACCAGCACTTCGGGACAAAATCATTCGATCAAAAAATCATTATTTTCACTAGTCTCCTTTTTGGGTTTTACCCATATAGCCACCGTATAAAAAATAGTTAATACAATATTTATCACAGCATGTAGTCCCCAGACCAAATAACTAGCTTCTGTTGATCCTTTAAACATGCTATTATTAATATAAAACAAGATTAAGTTACTAGAAAAATAAATCAAGAACCCTGAATTGATCCAAAACATAGGATTCGTTTCCAGGGCACTATATTTTACTTCCTTAAGCAATGCATAAAAATAACTTAGGGACAAAAAAATAACTATCGCTCCCATAAGTGTTGTCGCATTAGAATTAAAAGTAAACAAATCTTGAAAAAACATGATATTGACAACAGCAAATACCATAAAGCCAATACCTAAACTAGTAAAGAAATATTTTGAAAATGTTTGAGATAAGGCCCTTTTATAAATATTAACAATCAATAAAAACTGAATTACCGTAAAAAAATGATATACTGGTAAATTATTTATTTTTTGATACCAAAGTACATTTGATATAAATTCTACAATTAGAGTTACTAAAAGTAAGTATCCAAGTCTTAACTGTATTTTATTTAGTGATTTAAATTTCAATACAGATAATAGTAAAGGTACTAATATTATAAAAGATGAAATATTACCTAAAATTTCAAAAAAATCTATACTCATTATTATTTGATTATAACTGAGGGGGACATGTAGGTGGACAAGGTTTGGAGTATTCAATAAACACTTCATTATCGCTATATTCGATGAGACCGGCTCGTTGCATTATGTTTTCTACTGGCTCTTTGGGTGTGATCCCAATAACAGGAGTAAACGATATCATATCCTTATACTGAAACTTGTTCATATCTAATCCGGGATAAAACTTTATTTTTTCGATACCATTTGGCAGATAAGGATTAATCAAATCTGCTGTTACCGTATAAAAAAGTACTCTCTCCATTGGTTTTTTCTTTTCCTTTACGGTAAACAAGTCATCAACCAGGCTCATATCTACCTCTTCCCAATTATCATGAATCATTTGCTTAAAGGTAAGAGGGACAATTTCTGATCCCAGTTCGGTTTCTTTATTTTGTGGTTCTTTGATATTAGGTTTTTGAAAAGCTTCCAGGCCAAAGTACTGTATATTTCCTTCTATATCAACAATCTTAAAAATTGGAAAAAATGTAAACTTTTCTTTATATCCACGTTTCAAAGCCATGTACATAGTAAAAGTTTTAATCTCTTGTATAGCATTAAAACGTTTAACATCATCTTTGCTCATACTAAAATAATACACTCGTTCATATTGCCCTACAACAGGATCTAGTTTATGAAAATGATGTGTTAATTGTAGTACATCTGCATTTCTCCACAGCGTGGTAGATTCTTTAAAAATTTCTTCTGTAATTAGGGTGTTTTCTTGTGTGATTACGTTTTCCATTGGATGATATATTTATAAGTTAATAATTAGTATTAAAGTTAATCAAAAAAAACCTGCATGCTTTGTTACAAAAGGAATTTACAGGTAATTACCATATAAAAACACGTATTTACCACGTATTTTAATTTCTGGTTTTTTTTCGATTTTTTATATGTCTTTTTTAAGAAAACATCCAGACACTACTAACTATGTAAAACGTAAGTGATTTACACAAAAACAAGGTTTGCTACAACATCATTTTCTTAGATAATATCGATAACTTTTATACAGCAGGTACATGGAAATTAGTAGAATACATATGGCCCACATCCAATAGGTGCCAGGTAAATGAGCTGCAATCATTTGCGTATCAGAATATTGTATTTTCCCATCTCGTTCGAATTGTTTTGTAAATAGATATCCTATTTGTAGATATGAGCTTAATACACATTGAGTTCCTAAAAACAAGAGTGTAAAAGCTTCGAGTTTTCTTACTCTAAGAATTGCAATAAAAAAGAGAAGTGCAGCAAAAACGCTTAGGATAATTAATGCCAGCAGTTCATGAATCCACAAGCATAGTGATAGTACCATTATTATAATTAGTGACCATAGTGCGATTTTAGAGCTTATTTTATTTCTGGCCGAAGCTATAAGTATAGCTCCCGAAATTGCCGGACCCAACAAACCTCCCGCTGCAGTAATACTTCTGGCGATACTAAAAGGTAAGTAACTGGCCGAAACATTAGAGTACGCTACACCTCCGCCGTTTTCGTATATTTCGAGGTAGATAAACTTACCTCCCACCAATATTGCTGTTAAGCCATGGCCCATTTCATGAAACCAGGTACCTAATAGTAATAACGGGTATTGTATAAATCCAAAATAGGGTAGTTGCCACAATAAAAAAACAAGCAGACTAATTCCTAGTATAGAGAGCAAGGGGTAGTTTTTCATGCAATCAAAGTTTTACACTTAAACCCATATTACGCATAAGAAAATCTATTACAACTTAAAACTACTTCAAAACCTATCGCTTTGCTATATTTTTAAGTTTCACCAGAGCCGTGCTATGCTAAAACTTAGAAAACATCAGGTTTTATTGCATTTTCAACTTTCATAACGAAGTTCTAATACATAATCTGGGCTAAAATACATAACGATTTTTATCCTTAAAAATTGAAGTACTCTATTTCTTACCTTTTACAATAATTACAATTTCGCCTTTTGGAGGCTTATTTTCAAAATGCTTTATGACTTCTGCTGTGGTTCCTCGTATAGTTTCTTCGTGAAGTTTACTTAGTTCTCGTGATACCGAAACTTGTCGATCTGCATCAAAATAGGTTGCAAAATCTCTTAATGTCTTAATCAATTTGTGAGGAGATTCATAAAACACCATCGTTCTGGATTCTTCGGATAAAAATTTTAATCTGGTTTGCCTTCCTTTTTTTACGGGTAGAAACCCTTCAAAGATAAATTTATCATTAGGTAAACCACTATTAACTAAAGCCGGCACAAAAGCCGTTGCTCCGGGAAGACATTCCACCGCTACTCCTTGCTCTACACATGCTCTGGTGAGTAAAAATCCAGGGTCACTTATTGCAGGAGTACCGGCATCACTTATTAAGGCAATAGTTTCTCCAGCACTTAATTTTTGAATAATACGATCCACCATTTTATGCTCATTATGCATATGGTGACTTTGCATAGGAGTTGTTATCTCAAAATGCTTCAACAATTTTCCACTGGTTCGGGTATCTTCGGCTAATATCAAATCTGCCGCCTTAAGAACTTTTATAGCTCTAAAAGTCATATCATCAAGATTCCCAATTGGTGTAGGTACGAGGTATAATTTTGACATTAAGGTCTTATTTTTTTACCAATAGCGTAGGAAACGATAAGGATTAAAATTGCATATACCGATAATCCTATGGGGTGCTCTGCATGATAATGTGCTAAAGTAGCCAATACCAAATCAAAGAAGAAGCCTGCATATGCCCACTCTTTGAGCCATTTTATTTTATTTGTTAGAATAGCTGTTATCCCTAATACTTTTGCTACTGCCAGTGGGATTACGATATATGTAGGGTAATTAAAACTTTCGAAAAAACCTTTTACCATTTCAGTTTTAAAAAAATACATCTGGGCAGAATACAGCATTATAACGCATAAAGCAATCGTGGCAATCCAATATATAATTTTCATAATCTTTATTTAGTGATCAAATTTACTAAGAACAATATCCATAAAACGCTCTTCATACTCTTCTTTACCTTCCCAATTTTGATAATCGGGCTTTATCATAGTTGTGATAAATTCTTCTGCTTCACTTTTACCTCTTAATGTATTTAATTGGGATAATACACGATTATAATCGGGAGCACTCCCTCCAAAAAGGTATTTTATAAATGCTAAACGATCATTAAGACCAATATGAATTTCTTTTCTTAATTGATCATTAAGAGATTTAGGTCGATCATTGGCATCTGATATATCTTCTACAGTTGGAGTAACATTCTCCTTATCATTTTTTTCATATGTTGATTGAGGAGGGATCGAATCTGAAAAAGAAACCGGTTCTTCTGTTACTTTACTACTTGCAGGTACAAAAAGATCTTCGGTAACTCTCGCATTAATTTCTTCAATAATAATCTCGGGCTTATTTTCTATAGTATCAACACTATCCTCTTTTTGTTCCTGATCACTCTTTGGCGAAGAAAATTGTTCGGGGATAGATTCTTGTTTTTTATCAGAAATTGGTTTGGGATCAATAATCGCTTTGATTTTTTGCCTTACTTTTTTTAATTCGTCTGATTCATTTGATGTATCAGAGGTATCTGGTTCATTAGTATCCAGGGCTTCTTTAATCTGACCAATAGTAGGCTGTGGCCCTGCAAAATGAGATTCAGAAAAATTAAGAATAGTTAACTTTTCATATAACTCACGGGCTTCTTCCTGTAACTGAGATAAGGTAGTCTTATCCTTAAGTTGTAATATTCTATGGGCAATACTTATAAGTTCCGCTTCCAATTTCTTCTTCATAACTTTCTTATTCGTTTACAATACTGCTTTTTGTTTTTTAATAAATTTACCTCATCTTTAGAGTAAGGAGAAGGGATTTCTTTAATTGATGCTGAAAAATACAAAATGTTTCTCGAAAATACGGTAAATCATAAAGAGCAATTTGGGTGGATAGAAGTAATCTGTGGTTCTATGTTTTCGGGTAAAACCGAAGAATTGATTCGCAGATTAAAACGTGCACAATTTGCCAAACAAAATGTTGAAATTTTTAAACCTGCAATTGATGTTAGGTATAACGATGAAATGGTAGTCTCTCATGACGCTAATGAGATTCGTTCTACTCCTGTTCCTGCAGCAGCTAATATTAGAATTCTTGCCGATACCTGTGATGTTGTTGGCATCGATGAAGCACAATTCTTTGATGATGAAATTGTATCGGTCTGCAATGATTTGGCGAATAAAGGAATTCGCGTTATCGTTGCTGGATTAGATATGGATTTTAAAGGAAATCCTTTTGGGCCAATGCCCGCATTGATGGCTACAGCAGAATATGTAACCAAAGTACATGCTGTTTGTACCAGGACAGGAAATCTTGCTCAGTTTAGTTATAGAAAATCGACTAAAGATGATTTGGTTTTATTAGGAGAAACAGATGAGTATGAACCTTTAAGTCGAGCTGCATATTATAAAGCCATGCTGAAAGAAAAAGTAAATCAAATGGAGGTTAAAGATCCTAAAGAAGTATCAAAAAAAACTGAAAAAACTGATGAGTAGCGTAAAAGAAACCGTTTTGCAGATCAACCTGGCTCATCTTACTCATAATTTTAATTATTTAAAAAGCAAGGTTAACTCTAATGTTAAAATCTTAGCTGTAGTAAAAGCTTCGGGATATGGTAGTGATGCTTCTGTAATTGCAAAACACTTAGAAAAAATAGGAGCCGATTATTTTGCCGTTGCTTATGTATCAGAAGGTATTGCACTTCGAGAATCAGGAATAAAAACTCCTATTCTGGTATTGCACCCACAGCCTATAAATTTTCAAAAATTAATCGAATATCAATTAGAGCCTAGTCTATATAGCTTAAGAGTTCTCAAAACATTTATAACAACAGCTACTACTTTGGGTCAAAAAGAGTATCCGGTTCATATCAAATTCAATACAGGGTTAAACCGAATCGGTTTTTGGGAAAATGATATTGACCATATTATTGAAAATCTCAATACAACTGAAGCAATTAAAGTAGTTGCTCTTCTTTCTCATTTGGCGGCTAGTGAAGATGCTTCAGAAAGAGATTTTACGATACAACAGATCAATTCTTTTAATGAAATTGCTAATCATATGATTGATAAGTTAGGGTACACGCCCATACTTCATCAATCTAATACCTCTGGGATTCTTAATTATCCCGAAGCACATTTTGGTATGGTAAGAGCCGGGATAGGATTGTATGGATACGGAAACGATGCAAAATACGATGCTGCATTAAAACCTGTGGCAGGATTAAAATCGGTAATCTCGCAAATTCATGAGTTAGAACCCGGAGAATCATTAGGGTATAACCGAGCATTCATTGCTTCAGAATTTACAAAAACCGCTACCATACCTATCGGGCACGCCGATGGGATTAGCAGACAGTATGGAAATAAAAAAGGATTTGTAACCATACATAATAAAAAAGCTTATGTTATTGGTAATGTATGTATGGATATGATCATGGTAGACGTTACCCATATTGATTGTAAAGAAGGAGATGAAGTGGTTATTTTTGATGCAGATTCGAGTGCAGCCACAGTAGCCGAAAATTCTGGAACAATCTCTTATGAACTACTTACTGCAATTTCTCCTAGGGTAAAACGTGTTGTTGTCGACGATAATTGATTTTTAACGAAAAACGAAATGTATTAGACAGAACCATTCTTATAATTATTTTAATTTTTCGTTAAATTAGTGCATTACTAACTATCTAAATAAAATTAATTATGGGGTTTTTTAAAGATTTTAAATCTTTCTTACTAAAAGGAGACATCGTTGCGCTAGCTACTGCTGTTGTAATCGGCGGTGCATTTAATAAAATTGTTGGTTCTGCAGTAGCAGATATCATAATGCCTATTGTTGGTGTTATAACTGGTGGAACAGATTTTACTCAAAAGTTTATTGCTCTCGATGGTGGAGAATATGCTACTCTTGCTGCTGCTCAAGAAGCAGGTGCTGCTGTTATGACCTATGGTAACCTGATACAGGCAATAATTAATTTTATTATTGTAGGTTTATTTATCTTTATGGTACTTAAAGCATATGAAAAATCTAAAAAGAAAGAAGAAGAAGCTCCCGCAGCACCAGCCGGACCAACTCAAGAAGAGTTATTAGCAGAGATACGAGATTTATTAAAAAAATAAAATGCTCAATAATATACCGAATTATCTATAGCTACCGCTATACTACATATTCTAACACACTAAACCGCCCAAATTAAGGGCGGTTCTTTTTTACACGTTGTTATATAATAAACAAATAGTATAAATTTCTACATTTTCGACATAAATGCTTGTCGTCTAGGAAATATTCCTCAAATTTGTATGAAATTAAAAAGTGTATGACTTTCGCTATGCGAAAATGAAAACAAATATAAACTGATGAAAGTAGCTGTAGTAGGTGCTACCGGTCTGGTAGGAACCGTAATGTTAAAAGTATTAGAAGAAAGAAATTTTCCGGTAACAGAATTAATTCCTGTAGCGTCAGAACGATCTATTGGGAAACAAATTTCATATAAAGGCAAGGAGTTTTCTGTAGTAGGACTTGCTACTGCCATAGAAATGAAACCAGATGTTGCCTTATTCTCTGCTGGAGGAAGTACTTCTCAAGAATGGGCTCCAAAATTTGCAGAAGCAGGAATAACTGTTATCGATAACTCGTCTGCATGGAGAATGGATCCTACAAAAAAACTAGTTGTTCCAGAAATCAATGCTAAATCATTGACCAAAGAAGATAAAATTATTGCTAATCCTAATTGTTCTACTATACAATTGGTTATGGCTTTGGGTCCATTACATGATAAATATAAGATAAACCGTGCTGTGATTTCTACGTACCAATCTATAACAGGTACCGGAGTAAAAGCAGTACAGCAATTAGAAAATGAATATGCTGGTGAAAAAGGAGAAATGGCATATCCATATCCTATTCACCGTAATGCCATCCCGCACTGTGATGTGTTTCAGGAAAACGGATATACCAAAGAAGAGATGAAATTGGTAAACGAAACTCAAAAAATTCTTGATGACCGTACTATTGCAGTAACAGCAACAGCAATTCGTATTCCTGTAGTTGGTGGGCATAGTGAGAGTGTAAATCTCGAATTTGATAGTGATTTCAATGAAAACGAAATACGACAACTTCTAAACGAAACCTCTGGAGTTACTGTACAGGATAATCCTGATACCAATACGTATCCTATGCCAATCTATGCCGAAGGCAAAAACGATGTTTTTGTAGGTAGAATTAGAAGAGATCACTCTAGGGAGAATGCTCTTAATATGTGGATAGTATCAGATAATCTACGTAAAGGAGCTGCTACTAATGCAGTGCAGATAGGAGAATACCTAGTTGAAAATGAACTTATAGGGTAGTCTATCCTAACAATAGTATTAAAAAACCCTTGCTTTCTGAATATAAGCAAGGGTTTTTTTAGTTAATCATGATAATTTTTCATTCTCTTACTTTAGGCACAGATATATGATTTCCTAAAAACAATGCATTCAAAAACAGACGATTGGTGCCATACCAAGAACCTCTAAAATTGGGATTATCAGCAAATAGAATTACACGTCCACTACCTAATTTACTTACAATTAACGAAGCCGAAGGTTTTAAGTAATTTTCATAGTTATCAGCAGAAATATAACCATCTATATGTGCGTTTTCTGTATACTTGGCAATCGTAGAATATGGATTTTTACTGGGGGCAATAAACACCTCATTATTTTTATATACCGGAAGAGAAGTATCACGATACCCAAAACCTAAAGGATGAGTGATATCCAGATCAACTTCAAAAATAGCACCTCCCAGACGCTCACGACCAATATGCTCTCCTGCATCAACATAAGGTAATCGTTTTATTTCTTTACTTTTTATTGTATCCTTTGGTTTTTTGGTAAGTTTCTCTTTTACAATTTTCTTATCAATCGCCCATTTTGAAGCTCTAGCAATAGTAACCAAGGTATTTCCTTGTGATACCCAATCTTTTATTTTTTTCTGACGAAGAGAATCTAATGTATTATATCTTCCCGAAACCATAACCAATACATTATATTTTTTTAAAGGTACATTGCCAAAATCACTAATTTGTAATTTTGTTATAGGCATATGCACTCGTGTGTCCAGCAAATGCCATACCTCTCCCGCTTCATAAGAACTAACGCCTTTACCAACCAATAATAATGCTTTTGGTTTATCCAACTTCTGAAAATTCCTGCTCCCTAAATCAATTCCTGATACGCTAAAACCAGAATCTACTGAATATATGGGCACATCATATGTATCCTGTGCTTCTTTAATGATTGCATAAACCTCGTCATTGGTTTTCTTCTGCTTACTTACCGGTACCATCACACTACCATAATTAAAGCTTTTATTTCCTTCTGAAGTTATACTACTAAAAGGTTTAAATGCTGAAGCTACTTTTAATCCTTTAGACTGCATAAAATATAAAGCTGCCGGGGCATTATAATCATCCCAATCCATGATATATGCATAGTCAGATTTTGATACTTTTGAAACATTCACCAGTCCATCTGTTGAGAGAATTTCCTCGCTTATATCAGCAGATTTTAAGCCTTTATATTTCATATTATAAAAATTGGCTATACTCCAGGCCGACGCATCATAAAACACACTATCACGATACTTATTATAGGTTTCAAAAATCGTTTGTACCATACGCTGTTGAGGCTGCTTTACAGGCACAACAAAACGCGATCCTTTTTTATAAACCTTTATATGATGAAGTAATAGTTTATCTATAAAAGCTTTATTTCTATTATGATCATATGCATCACCAAACTCATACGCCTCATTTCCTTTTTTGAAAGTACCACTAACCGCCGATTTAAAAAAGTCTTGTTGATATTTACGAAGTTTGCTCTTATTATCAACCGCAGCTTTAACAGTAGCAATACTAGATATATACTGATTACGAATCGTAAATGGAAACGATATGGTTCCATAATCTGTATCCTGTAAATGCCCGCGAGAGCTAGCTTGCTCAAACAATAGTGCTAATGCTCCTTGTAAATCGGGATACGAAGAACCATATCCAGGATAGGTGCCATCAAAAGCTTCTTTGGTAAAATAAAATGAGCCAATATTATCCAAAGCTTTAGAAAAATACGGAGCAAACAAATTGTTTAGATCCTCATAATTCTCTTTAGGCATAATAGGATCCTGAGAACCAATGGGTTTCATAGGTTCAAAAAAATAGGTGCTATTCGTTCCCATTTCATGAAAGTCGGTCACCACATTAGGATACCACTCATGATACCATTGTAATTTTCCTCGACTCTCTGGATTAATCCCTAGCAACCAATCACGATTAAGATCAAACCAATAATGGTTAGTACGTCCCCGAGGCCACATTTCGTTATGCTCTGCATCATAATTATCACTTACCAAAGGAGTTCCTCTAAATTGGTTTGCCCATTGCGTATGTCTGTCACGCCCATCTGGATTGATTGTCGGATCAATAAATATTACAGCATTTTCTATATAATTTTTCACTTCTGCACTAGTAGATGCCACCAATGTATATGCTGTTAACATAGCAGCTTCTGAACTAGAAGGTTCATTACCATGTACATTATATCCTAATTGAACAAAAATTGGTACTGCATCATAGTTAGTAGGTGTCTCAAAAGGATTGGTAAATGCCAAATGCTGTTGTTTTAGTACAGAAAGCTTATTTAGGTTTTCTGGAGTAGAAATAGTAAGTATTACTAATTTTCTGTTTTCATGAGTTTTTCCATAGCTAGTGATCGTTGCCCGATCAGAAGTTTGTGCAAGTTTAATAAAATATGCTACAATTTGATCATGGCGCGTATGCTGCTGTCCAATAGGATATCCAAGAAATTCTTCGGGTGAAGGGATTTCTGAATTAAAAGGTGCTTTGTCTTTAAGAAAATAATCCTGCGCAGTAGCAGAAAAAACAGAGAATACACAAACCAAAAAGTTGATTTTTAGCAAGTTAATTAGTTTCATTAGTTTTTAGATTAAATAGATTAGCCACATAAAAATAATTGAAGTCACTTATAATAAAGAGACAGATCAATGTATAATCTCGAAAGGTATTTTTTTAACTCTGGTTTTCCTTGATATTTGTAAGGTTTTTAACATTTCTCCCTCTAATACAGCAATTTAATCCCTTAAAAAATATTAAAAATGAATAAATTGATTTTAATCTTAAGAATACTATTGGGAGCAATGTTAGTCGTTTTTGGAAGTAATAAATTTTTTGAATTCATGCCTGCTTTTGAATTTGCCAATCCCAATGCTGGTATTTTTTTTGGTGCATTAGCCAATAGTTATGTACTAAAAGTAGTAGGAATCATCGAAGTGATTGTTGGACTTTTGCTTCTTACAAATAAAGCCATTCCCTTTGCCTTGATATTATTAGCCCCTATTTCTGTAAATATTATTTTGTTTCATGCCACATTAGATCCTGCCAACATTGGTCCCGGAGCGTTAGTTTTCCTTATAAATGCTTTTTTAATATTTAAATATTGGGACAAGTATAAAACACTTTTCTAAAACCAAAATTTTTCGTTTCTTACAGAAAATTCTGACTGCTCCTACATATTAATCCTACATAGTGCTATACCCCAAAGCAATATGGTAGAAACCTTACTTTCTTTACAGGTTAATTGCGGAGCAGTCTTTTTTATATTTTCTTTAGCATTTATACCCACATCTTTTGATAGATTTGTGAATCTAACGCATTACATCATGAAAAAAGCAATCCTTGTATTATCCATCATTACAGTAATGGTGGCTTGCAAAAACGAAACTAAAGAAGAAACCTCTAAAACTACCATTGCATTGAACTACCCTGAAACTAAAACAGTAGATACAGTAGATACGTATTTTGGTACTCAAGTAGAAGATCCATATCGGTGGTTAGAAGATGATCGTAGCAAAGAGACCGAAGACTGGGTCGCTACACAAAACAAAACCACTTTTGGGTATTTAGAAAATATTCCTTTTAGAAAAGATCTAAAAAAACGTTTATCAGACCTTTGGAATTATGAGAAAGTTGGCTCTCCTTTTAAAGAAGGAGATTATAGCTACTTTTATAAGAATGACGGACTTCAAAACCAATATGTTATCTATCGTTTTAAGAATGAAGGTGATGAGCCCGAAGTTTTTCTAGACCCTAACACCTTTAGTAAAGATGGTACGACATCTCTGGGTGGAGTATCTTTTTCTAAAAATGGAAAACTTGTAGCCTATTCTATTTCTGAAGGAGGTAGTGACTGGCGTAAAGTAATTGTTAAAAATGCTGAAACCAAAGAGATCATAGAAGATACTATTGTTGATGTTAAGTTTTCTGGGATATCCTGGAAAGGTAACGAAGGCTTTTACTACTCTAGCTACGATAAGCCTGAAGGAAGTGAGCTTTCTGCCAAAACAGATCAACATAAGGTATACTACCATACTCTGGGTACTTCTCAAAAAGACGATGCCTTAATTTTTGGCGGTACCCCAGAAGAAAAGCATAGATATATTGGTGCAAGTGTTACCGAGGATGACCAATATCTTATTATTTCTGCAAGTGTTTCTACATCAGGAAATAAGCTATTTATCAAAGATCTTACAAATCCAAATAGTAAACTCGTTACTATTATGGGAACCACAGATAGTGATACTTATATTATAGAAAATGTAGGTTCTAAGCTCTACCTTGTTACCAATCTAAATGCTCCTAACCAGAAGATTGTAACGGTAGACGCCTCTAATCCAACTCCAGAGAACTGGAAAGATTTTATTCCCGAAACCGAAAATGTATTAAGCCCTAATACAGGAGGAGGATACTTCTTTGCAGGATATATGGTTGATGCTGTTTCTAAAGTATTGCAGTATGATTATGATGGTAAATTGATTCGTGAAGTAGCATTACCCGGAGTAGGAAGCGCAAATGGATTTGGCACTAAAAAGGAAGAAAAAGAATTATATTACTCCTTTACCAACTATAAAACACCTAGTAGTATTTATAAATACAATATTGCAAAAGGTACTTCAGAATTATATCGTAAACCAAAAATCGACTTCAACCCAGAAAATTACGAAAGCAAACAAGTTTTTTATACTTCTAAGGATGGCACAAAAATCCCAATGATTATCACCTATAAAAAAGGGATAGAGCTTAATGGTAAAAATCCAACCATCTTATATGGATACGGTGGGTTTAATATTAGCCTTACTCCTGCGTTTAGTATTGCCAATGCGGTATGGATGGAGCAAGGCGGAGTATATGCAGTACCTAATCTAAGAGGTGGTGGTGAGTATGGTAAAAAATGGCACGTTGCCGGAACAAAAATGCAAAAGCAAAATGTATTTGATGATTTTATCGCTGCAGCAGAATATCTTATAGAAAATAAATATACATCTAGTGATTATTTGGCTATTCGCGGCGGATCTAATGGAGGACTACTTGTTGGTGCTACAATGACACAACGACCAGATCTTATGAAAGTAGCACTACCAGCTGTTGGTGTTTTAGACATGCTACGCTATCATACTTTTACTGCAGGAGCAGGATGGGCATATGACTATGGTACATCAGAAGAAAGTAAGGAAATGTTTGATTACATCAAAGGATATTCTCCTGTACATAATGTAAAAGCAGATGTACAGTATCCTGCTACTCTAGTTACTACAGGAGATCATGATGACCGTGTTGTACCAGCACACTCGTTTAAGTTTGCAGCACAGCTACAAGCAAAACAATCTGGTGATAATCCTACATTGATTAGAATTGAAACCAAAGCCGGTCATGGTGCAGGAACACCGGTAAGCAAAACTATAGAACAATATGCCGATATTTTTGGGTTTACTCTCTACAATATGGGATATGAAGTATTACCAGAAAAAGTTACCGACGAAGTAAAAGGGTAATCTTTTTAACTGAGAGTCGTAAATATCTCCGCAAACTATAATTTGCGGAGATATTTTATTTTACATATGTTAGGGGTTTACTTTATGGGATTGTAATTGTTTTACAAAATAGGAAGGATAGATCCCTGTCTTTTTATAAAAAAACTTAGAAAATACTTCAGCAGAATTAAAACCAGCTTCAGCTGCTAATGCCTTAATCGTATAATTTTGAAATTTACTATTTGTTTTTAACTCTTTTATAATATAGTTTACTCTAAGATCATTTATATAATGAGTAAAACTCTTTTTCCTGTAAAATTTGATCACCTTGGTTAAGTATTTAGAATTCGTCTTTAATTTGGAGGCTAAAACACCTGAAGTAAGATTAGGTTTTAAAAACCATTTATCAGACTCAAAAGTATCTAATCCTATCAAAATCATTTCTACAACCTCATCAGCAATCCCAATTTCTTCTTTTTTAGGAATTATTTCTTTAAAAGACTCCTTCTTTTTCTCTTTCATTAGTTCTTCAAATCGAATCTTATACTTTTTGTTTTTCTGATAATGGATTATAAAAGAAATAATGATTATGCCTATAATAAATATTAAAATCAGCAGCCCATAATTCAATCGATCATTTCGAGTATCCAGTTCGTTGATGAGTTTTTCTTTTTCTTCAATTAAAATAGGAACTTCATAATCCTTATTTAATTTATCAGTGATATATCTATAATTACTATTAAATATACTATCATTATACAACAATCTATTGATATAGTACAATTGGTTATTTTTATCTCCTAGAGATTTATAATAGGCTATAATATCTAAGTAAGCCAACCTGGTTTCTTGAATTAGATAATCAGATTTTTGAGCAAGGGAATCTATTTTTTTGTAGTACCTAATTGCTTCTTCTTTATTGGATAATCCAGCATAAGATTTTCCTAAAAAAAGATATGCATCAATTAGATCATGATTTTCAAGATATGATATTTTTTCTGGCTGCAATACTTCTGTTATACTATTAATAGCCCTAGTATATTTTTGTTTATGATAATAAATTATTCCTTCATTCAACTTAAAAAAACGCATTACTTTTTTTCCTTCAGAAATTCTAAGCCCATCATTATTAATATTCTGAGCAGAATCTATATCTTTATTTTGAATATATGTATTTACTAATTCGGTAAGAGTAACAAGGTAACTTAATGAATCATTTGGTCCTTTGTCTAATTTTGTCTTTCTATAAGCTAATGCCTTTTTAAAAAGTGATTTTGCCTCCTTATATTTTCCAAATTTTCTTTTCAATAAAGCTATATTGTGATTTGAAATGGCTATATAATGCAAGTTATTTGTTTCTTTGGCATACGTTAATCCTTCAAGATAATGATCAAGAGCTATAGTAAATCGACCTTGCTTATGGTATAAATACCCTTTATGCATATAAAAAAAAACAGGAAATTTAGGGTGATTAATGTTTTTTGTTACATGTATACTACTATCGATAAAAACGATGCGCTTTTCTATATCATTTGGGTAAAGAGTAGATTTCAAAAAATAACCCATTCCTATTTCAACAATATTATTATTATTTCTAGCCTTTCGTAAGTAAGCTTTTGCATACATATCTGCTTTATCATGACTTGTATCCGAGATATTATAAAACTTATTACTAAGTTGTTTAAAATCTAATTTCGTCAAAGAATCTATAATAGTAGATTTTTTATCCTGACCGTAGAGCAAATTTTGGCACAGTAATATGATACATAAATAAAAAAATACTTGATATTTACCCATTTTAATTTATTAGTTATCTCTTTAGATAAGTCTTATCTCCTCAAGATATTACCTTAAAAATTAGAAAAAAGTTTCTCTATTAACTTTTTACCTCGTTTTCTAAACAAAGCAAAGATACATTTAATATTAGGCCCATAAAACATTAGTTAAATCCAATATAATCAAGGAGTCATAAAATATTTAGCTCCATAACGCTATAGTCTTAATTCTAGAATTTCTATCCAATGATTCTAGAATCTGGACTTACTTCTCTTGTAAACCTGTCACTCTTCCTCCTACATTTGACTCAACAAAAAATGGAAATTATGCAAGCCGACTCACAATACGATAAAAATAAATTTATGTCTGATATCCTACAGGCATTACATCTTAAAATGGATACATTTATGTACAATCTGGTACATTATACCCCTTATGAAATCATATTGTATAGCTGGATAAATGCCTGTTATACCAAAGGAAAGACCAGTGATGAAACCATACAACTCATCTATAAAGCGCGTAATATACTATTGCTTAACCTAAAAAATGGTTTGTGTAATCCCCCAAAGCCTATCGATACCTCTTCTTAAACTTATCTACTTATGTTTATGCATTATAATCAACTATGTACTACACAAAAAGCTTTGGTACATCGCAAATTAATAGCAAGAACAAAAGCTCCCCAAGAGATCGTGCTTAAGGTACTCGCACATATTAACCCTGTATTAAAAATAATAGACCGGGATGTACTTATGATGTACTATATGATGAGCAAAATAGAGCAGAGAATACAAGAAGAATTACGAATATCAAATACTGAATGATGAATATCGAAGTGTTGAAATGTAAAGCCGAAAAATTTAAAACAGCAAAATGTAAAAGTAAAAAACCCGATGTGAGGAGTCAGGAACCGGTAGTGGAAAATATCGAATACTGAATATAGAACTAACAATAAAATTTATCTAAATACTAAACAATGAGAAACATCATTCAAGATCTATTAACACAGGAAGAAAGAGATCAGGCCGAAAAATTAGTGGAACAGCTAGAAACTATGTTTACCAATAAACTAGTAGCCCTGACAGAAAAAGAACGAGGGAGCTATAAGGCCATTAATGAGACCAATAAATTGTTTGTAAATAAGGTTTGGGATTATCGCCAAAACAGCAGTACGCTTAGTTCTCCTGATGTAGACTGGGAAGAGTTTGAAAAAGATTATAAAGCTCGTGTATTTGCAGAAAACCTATTGGGTCGTTTAGAAAGCCTGGCTTATCGATTAGAAAGTACCAAAATTCTGCATGATTATGATAATTACCAGGATTCTTTAAATGACTACGCCTATTCACAGTATAGTAAAGGAGCGGGGAAACCTGGTTTTACAGAAAAAGTAGCCGAACTGAAGCAGTTTTTTAATCGTACCAAAAGTATCCCAAAGTCAGACAATACAGAAAAATAGGTGATAAAGACCTTCTGATGGATCAAAAAGACGTTCTGTTAGGCACCAAGCTCTCAAATTTAGGGATTGGGATCCCAAAATTGGATGTCGTACATCTAATTTTAGAGTACAGAGACTCAAATTTAGACTTATGACACCCAACGTTAAGCCTCAAAAGTCTAAATTTTCATCAAAAAGATCCAACAGAAGGTCAAAAAGACGAAATCATTGATAAACAGTATACAAGTTTTAAGTAAAAGGGGGCAAATTTTGACCCAAGAGGTCGAAAATCCTACAGTAACCATCAAATTTTGACCTCAGGGCATTAAACAATTGCAAAAAATAAACTAAAGGGAAAACACATTATGAACATCATTATCAAACAGATTGAACTTATAGAGCGTATTGATCAACTTATTCGCTTACAAGCCACAGGATCACCAGAAGATCTTGCCTATCGATTAGGAATCTCTAAAACCAAATTGTATCGGGTAATTAATACTATGAAATCCCTGGGTGCCCCTATAGAATATGATATTACCACACAGAGTTTTGTTTATGCAGAAGCTGTAGGGTTTACATTTGGATTTTATAAAAGTAAAACAAGTACTCGCATAATTAATTATTAACAAAAAGTGACCTTATAAGCATAGAAACCTAAATCCTACCCAAGGTTTGTATACCAGGTATATAAAACCTAAATGTACTAATTACTACAACGTATTTTTTTAGTACCCATTTCACAAATCTCTAATTAACTTTAAAACAAACAATTATGTTTTTATCCTTTTCATTTTCAATACTGCTTTGGCAGATACTCAATGTCGTATTTTTTATTGGTATCATCTTTTTTATTTACAAGATATATAGCATGATAAAAAAAATTTACAAAAAAGTTGTTGAAGAAGATGACCTTTAAAAACATTTTATTAATATAATTAAACTCATGAAAAAACTATTTTTTATGGCAATGGGCTTTGCCCTATTGCTAACCTCTTGTTCTAAAGATGACTCAATTTCTGACGAAAACTCTTTACGATCTGAGTTAGGTATTGACGATTAAAAATTAAGTTTAGCTCAAATTGAAGAAATAAGACAAAATACAGAACCCATTGAATTTAAAAACCTAGAAGAAGCTAAGAATTTCTTAAATGGAGATATAACGTATACAAAAGCTAATTTTTATGAAGCATTTAATTCTCAAAAAACTAAGTCTTCTAACACATATCCTTTGCTTCTATTAAATGGTAATAATGAATTACTCATGACTTGCCCACCAATAATATTAGATCCAGTTGAAAGCTGTGATAATAATAATGGAAGTGGGCAAGGTAATGGATGTGGTTCTGGTACTGTAACACTTAGTATAAGACAAAACGGAACACTAAATTATAATGTAGACGTTTCTTATAACAGCAATGACACCGGGGTACAAGCTACTGGTGTAAACTCCTACATTTCTGGAGTTACATTAGGAGTGAGTTGGACGCAAAATAGCGTAAGTCAAAATGTTAATGGTAATACTATTGAGTTTGAAGTAAACGGAACACTAAACTATAATATAGTATTTGAAGGAATTGGTACTGTTTATAAAAGAAGAACTACCTTGAAAGGTACATACGATCCTTGTGGAAATAATGGAGGAGGTTCTGGGGGTATAGAAGAGTTTTTACAAACGGCTAATTAGTACTCCTAAAGCTTAAGATTAAAAAAATCCGTTTTCTGAAAAGAAGCGGATTTTTTTAGTTAAAGTTCAATATATTTGAGTAATGTTAAAAGTAGATAATATATCCTTCGCGTATGATAAACTTTCCGTTTTAAAAAACGTTAGTTTTACTATTGAAAAAGGGCAGCATATTGCCTTAATTGGTGCCAGTGGTTGCGGAAAAAGTACCTTGTTAAAAATCATTTATGGCCTTTTACAAGTACAGCAAGGAGAACTATCCTGGAATGACACTAAAATATTAGGACCGCATTTTAACCTTGTTCCTGGTGAGGAAAACATGAAATACCTCTCACAAGGTTTTGAGCTACAATCCTATCGCAGTGTTTCAGAAAATATCGGGCAATATTTATCTAATTTTCAGCCAGAATTAAAACAAGGCCGGGTGGATGAGTTACTCGACATTGTAGAAATGGCTGATTTTGCCAATACCAAAGTAGAGAACTTGAGTGGCGGTCAAAAACAAAGAGTAGCATTGGCAAAAGCATTAGCTAAAAGACCAGAATTATTATTACTTGATGAACCTTTTGGGAATATCGACAACTTCAGACGTAGTTCTTTAAGAAGAAATCTATTTAGATATCTAAAACGTAATAAAATCACAAGTATCACCGCTACACATGATAAAACAGATATTCTCTCTTTTGCAGATCAGACCATTGTTATTCGACAGGGTGAAATTTTAACTCAAGAAGATACGATCGCTTTATATCAAAATCCTACTGACTATTATATTGCTTCTCTTTTTGGAGAAGTGAATGAAATACAACTTTCTTCATTTACAACATCTGATAGTCAGGATACTATTCTTGTCTATCCCCATGAGATCGAAGTTAACCCTAATTCTATGACAAAGGTGCGAGTAAAAAATGCGTATTTCAATGGAGGGTATTACTTGATTGAAGCTGTACTCGACCATACCATTCTCTTTTTTAATCATCATAGTAAATTAACCGCTCCCAAAATGGTCGGGATTACAATTTCTGAAGAAATCATTGAGAAAAGAAAATGAATCTAGTTGCTGTAGTTTGCTAACTTAAGTTCATTTCCATCAAAAACACCATACGTATAATGAGTAATCCAGTCTCCTAAATTTATGTATTGAGATTGCTTGTTTAATTGTATTTCCATAGGAAGATGTCTATGTCCAAATACAAAATAATCTCTGTGCTTACTTTCTAATTTTCTTTTGCAATATTGTACCAGCCACTCGTTATCTTCTCCTAAAAAAGTCACATCTTCATCTCCCGAAATTAATTTATTTTTTACAGAAAGATACTGTGCCAGTTTTACTCCAAGATCTGGATGCAACCATCTAAAAAACCATTTTGCTACAGGATTGGTAAACACTTTTTTCATTCGTTTATACCCTTTGTCTCCAGGGCCTAAACCGTCCCCATGGCCAATAAAAAAAGTGGTGTTGTTAAAAGTAAACTCCTGGGGTTTATGATACACAGGAATATTTAATTCTTCTTCAAAATACCCGTTCATCCATAGGTCATGATTTCCTACAAAATAATAAACTGGGATTCCAGAATCTGTAATTTCTGCTAATTTTCCCAATGTTCTGGTAAATCCTTTGGGAACCACAGTTTTATATTCGAACCAAAAGTCAAAAAGATCTCCTAACAAGAAGATAGCACCTGCATCTTTTTTAACTTCGTCTAACCATTTTACAAATTTTTGTTCTCTGGGAAAACTCTTTTCTGATGTTGGAGCCCCCAAGTGATTATCACTTGCAAAATATATTTTTTTCCCTTCAGGAAGGTTCATAGGTATAATTTAAAAGGTAAAGGTAAGAAAAGGACCTAAGATTTAAATGATCTATTCATTATCTGATGCATACCACTCTGCAAATGATGTTTCGGTTTCTTGAAGTTTTAAAGAAAATAACGTAATACCTTCGGGCAATCGAGAGGTAATCTTTTTAGCAAAATCAATTACCATATTCTCACTGGTAGGTTGATAATCTACCAAAATTACATTATGCCCTCTGTCTTTTAATTCTTTTGCAAGTTCTATATGTGGTGTGTTTTTGTTAAATACTGTTGCATGGTCAAAAACATCTTCAATATCTTCTTTTACAATTCTTTTAAGATCCCCAAAATCAATCACCATTCCTAATTTTACATGCGAAGTATCTGTAATCGGTGTTCCAATTACAGTCACACTTAGTTTATAGCTATGACCATGAACATTTCTACATTTACCATCATACCCATATAAAGCATGTCCGGTTTCGAAAGAAAATTGTTTCGTGATACGAATTTTACTCATCGTTTACTTTGTGATTTTTGACAAAGTTACGGAAGATTATCGTCTCTTTCTCTTATTTATAAAGTAAACCACAACCAGAACAATTCCTAATAACAGGAACAATCCATTACCTCCTAAAAAGTTTAGTATATCCATTATTTCTTTAGACTTTTATTTATAACTCAAGTTCTACATAAGAAAACAACGTCATTTTGAGTGTTTTCTTATAAAAAACTAATAAAAGCGGGCAAACCCGCTTTATAATCTAATACTGCTAGATGATATACGATCTAAAAAAGTAAATCACTATACATTATATATTAACACATAGATTTACATGCAGCTAAACTTGCCGCACAATGAGAATGACCGTCCTCTCTACAATCTACAAAGTCTTGTCTGCATTCACGCAAACAACTATTTGCTCCTCCATTAATACTTGATTGCTCCGTTTTGTTTAATGATTTAACATCATTACGATTTAAAATGTTTTTTAACATGGTTATAGGTTTTAATTTGTAATCATGTAATGTAGGTAAAATATAGGTGTACAACAAATTTCTCTTTTCAATTGAAGCATGTTTTTCTATTGGTTTTTTGCGTGAGGGATAGTAGCGGTTACCCCACAGTCTGACAGAAAGGAAGTACGAGGAGTAAAAGTGAATAGCCCGACCCTTTGGGTCACGCTCAAAAGACATAAAAGAAGATAATCCAGGTTTAATGATGAAAACTTTCCTTTTCATACGAGGCGAACCTCAAAGTATTAAATGAGTCATCCTAAAATAAGTTGACACAAATTCGACTTATTTTAGGACGAGACATTTAATGCTAAGTGAAATACAATCTAAAAAAGTAAATCACAATACACAATCATTAACACGTAGATCTACATGCAATATAATCTGCCAGACAGTTAGAACCTCCACTACCTAGACAACTAATATAGTCTTGTCTACAAGCAAGAAAACAACTACTTCCTCCATTAATACTTGATTGCTCTGTTTTGTTTAATGACTTAACATCATTACGGTTTAAAATGTTTTTTAACATAATTAAAGGTTTTAAATTTGTAATGATGTAATGTAAAGAAAATAACAAAGGTAAAATTGAGGTTTACCGTAGACTCTGTTATTTTTTAAATTTTTCTAATGCTTTTTTAGTAAATTCTGAAAGTACTAACTCTCCAGAAATCGCTGCTCTTTCTATAAGAAGTTCTTCCCAGTGTTCTGTTCCTCTCCAGTTTACTTTTTTCATTTGTTGTATTGCTTGTGGATTATAACCAGCAAGTTTTTCGGCAAATAGTTGTATTTCTTTATCCAACTCTGTTATAGTTTCAAAAACACGGGCATACAATCCTTGTTCTTTTGCCCAATATGCATTTTTCCACTGTGATGCATCCCATGCAAGAGTTTCAAAAGCAGCTAATCCTATTTTTCTTGATACTGCCGGCTCTATTACAAAGGGGCCTATACCAATGGTTAATTCACTTAATTTAATCGATGCAGCTTCTGTAGCCAAGCAGTAATCACAAGCAGATGCTAATCCAACTCCTCCTCCTACAGTTTTACCTTGTACTCTTCCTAGGATTGGTTTTTTGCATTTTCGCATGGCATTAATCACATTTGCAAACCCAGAAAAGAATTGTTTTCCTTCCTCGAGATTTGTTATTGCCATTAGTTCATCAAAAGAGGCTCCTGCACAAAATGCCCGGTCTCCTTCTGATTTAAGAATGATTACAGACACCGATGTATCCTTTGATAATTCATCAAAAGCTTTAGCTAATCTCGCTAATAATTCTGATGGAAAAGAATTACTGGCATGGTGGCCAAATTCTATCGTTGCAATGGTATTTTCGATATGAGTATATAAACTTCCGTTAGATCTTGGTATCATTATTGTTGTAACTTTTATAGTAAAAGTAACTAATACCAACTGAAGATTAAAATACCACACATAATTATTTTGGCTGGTATCATTCACCCATCTGGTGACCCCTGTATTAAAATTGTTTAATGAACAATCTTAATACAATCAAATGGCTTATTTCTTAGTAAAAATTAATTGTAATTATCTAAAATATAACACGTTTATATTTATAGAGATGGTTCATAAAAAATATATAAAGAAGATGTTAGAAGAGTTTTTTGAAAAAAACAGATTACGAATAGGGATTTTATTAATCCTTATCTATGCTCCATTATTATTTGTCCTTATTTATCCTTTTTAAGAGATCAAGGGCAAGAACTTATTTCTAAACTTTATGACTAGTGCTACTCCTCTAAAAAGTGCCCAAACCGTAAATGCTATCCATATCCCATATAGCTTTAAATCAAAAAAGTTACATAAATAAAGAGTAGGTATAAATCCTAAGAATGTTGCTCCTAATAATACATTTCTTAAATACTTCATTTCACCCAGGCCTTTAAAAATTCCATCAAAGACAAAAGCCAGACCATTAATGGGTTGTACAATCAAAACAATAAAAAAGACACTGTAAAATGTTTCTAACACTATGGTTTCACTGGTAAATACTTCTCCTATTGCATCATAAAATATAAATCCAAATATTGCCAAAATCAAACTCACACCAACACCATAAGTGCTTACACGCTTACCTAATTTCCAGAGGGATTTATAATCTTTTGCCCCTAATAGTTTTCCGCCAAGAATATTACCTGCTCCTCCATAACCATCAATAAAAAAAGCAGTAAACATCCAGATATTCATTGCTATCGTATATGCAGCTATATATTCGTCTCCATATTCTGTAGCATTAGACGTTGCAAAATATAATGCTGTATTTAATGCAATAGATCGTACAAATAAATTAAGACTCATAGTAACCAGTCTACCCAATTCTTTATTTAATGGGAAACGTAACTTGAGACTTACATTGGTTTTGGTCAACAATAATATGAAAACGATGACCGCCATTAAGAATTGTGAAATTAAACTTGCCCATGCTGCCCCGCTAATTCCCATTGGAGTAATAAAACCTTCAATCCCATAGACCAAAATAAAATCTAAAACAATATTGGCTACTGCACCGATTACGGCAACAATCATTGGCCAAAATGTATTTTGTAGTCCTCTAAAAATACCAAAAACAGCAAATGTGAATAATGTTAAAGGAAATCCCCAAACTCTGATATCATAGTAAACCACGCAATATTCTAAAATTAAACCAGAAGCATTGTATAACTTAAAAATTTCTTCTACAAAGAAAACAGTAGAGATCAATACAAAAATACTAAGGGCTACATTAAAGAAAATGGCTTGTGCAGGTAATGTTTTTACTTCTTCAATTTTTCCTGCTCCAAGGTATTGAGAAATAATAGCAGATATTGCACTTCGGGTTTGCCCGAGAATCCAAATTAGTGCAGACAAAAACGACCCTACAATACCTACTGCCGCAAGGGATTCGGTGCCATATTCGGGAATATTACCCACGATAGCGGTATCGGTTATCGATAATAATGGTTCTGCAATACCAGCAACAATAGCCGGGATTGCCAGTCGGTTTATATTTTTAAAACCAATTACCTTGCTCATAGAATGAGTTCATAACAGTGAAATGGGTGTTCGCTTTGCTTTGGAAAATAGATATCTTCCAAACGTTGATACCCCCTGGTTTCATAAAATTTCTGATTTCTTTTATTTTGACTAAAAGTGTCTAATCTTACCGATTGATATTGATTTTTTCGGGCATATTCTTCTCCAAAATCCATTAGTTTTTGAGCATATCCCTTTCCCCAATATTCTGGATCAACCGCTACGCGATGTATATAGAGATTATTGGTATTGGCCGTTAACCATGTTACGGGAATATATTCTTCATCTATTAGATCAGTAAGTACAATAATTCCTTTGATATGGTCTTCTTCTTCGAGGATATATAGTTCTTGTAACTCAACATCTTTTTGAAAACGTTCTTGGGTAGGATAGTGCTCATTCCATTGATAGATGCCATTAGCTATCATTGCTTTGGCACAAGCTCGAGTCAATGTGTAAATAGCATCCAGATCAGATAATACTGCTTTACGAATCATATTTTTTTGGAAAGCAGCAAAAATACTAACTTTATATTGCAGTTAATAATCAATGGTTATATTTAAAAAAACTTTAAGAAAAAAGCTCTTTTAGATCATTAGAAAAGCTTTAAAAATAATATTATATCAAGAAATGAGTTAGTAAAAGGTCTAAAATTGTAATTTTACACACTGAAACACAAATCATAATAATTAATGAAGAATATATTGGTTCCTTTGGGCTTGTCTGAACCTTCAATTAGTATGGCCAGACTTCAATATGCTATAGATTTTGCAAAAGAACTCAAAGCAAAAGTTTATGTAGTAGAGGTTTTTAAAGAATTACCCAGATCTGGTAGTCTTCCCTCTGTAAACAAAACGCTAAAGGAAATCACAGCTTCTTCTATAGAAGAAAAAATAGCAAAAATTGACAAAAAAGGAGTAGAAGTAATTGCCTTACCATTAGAAGGAGAACTTCTTGAGGCTATCCCTAAGTTTAATTTACAACACTCTATAAATTTACTCATTTTGGGGGCAGAGGTTAAGGATATTAAAGATCCTTATTTTCTTGGTCCAATTTCGGGTAGTCTTGTAAAAAACACAGAAATCCCCGTATTGATTATTCCTCAAATGTATACTTTTTCGCCTATCAAAAAGATACTAATGGCGGTTAAATCTGGTATCGTAAAAAAGAAAAATGCGTTAACTCCCGTAAAGGAAATTTTAAGTACTTTTGATGGTGATTTAAAATTGCTTCAGGTAAAAACAGCAAATTTCTTAGCTGAAGATTCTAAATTTGACAAAGATTTAGGAGAGATTACCTCATCCTATAAATCGTCTGAAAATGCTACCTTATTTCAAGGAGTTTTAGAACATCTTAATGAGAATTATCCAGATCTTATTTGTGTTTTTAGACGGAAACGAGGTTTCTTTGCAAAGCTTTGGGAAGAAGATGCTGTTCTCAAAAAAGACTTTGATAGTAGAATCCCTTTATTAGTTTTAAGAGGATCGGATTAAAAATATTAGGGATGTAGCTTCCCAAAAATGCTACGCTCATTGGGACAGGTACTTTGCCACTCCTCTGTGAGAAAAATTGGGGATGTAGCTCAGCTGGCTAGAGCGCTTGACTGGCAGTCAAGAGGTCGTGGGTTCGAGTCCCATCTTCTCCACAAAGAAACAGAGGTCTGCACAGTAGTGCAGGCTTTTTGTTTTTCTAGAAAACTCAGAAATAGTAAAAGACATTATACCTATATTAGAATCTAGTGATTAGCTTCAATACATACTAATCCCTCATTATTTCTTCCAAAAAGAACCGCTTTCTTTCCTTTATATGTAAATGGTCGTATTACTTTTACATCTCCTTTAATTAAGATACCACTTTTAGCTGCCGGAACAGGAACAAAACTATGCCCTCCATTATTTTTAAGTAACAATCCGTAACCGGCATCATTTCTCGGAGTTTCAATTTCTGATTGATATAAGTTTCCGGCAACAAGAATATCCTTTAATCCATCATCATCAAAATCATCAATATGAATATCGTTTATAGAAGATAGCTGTGCTTGTTTCGGAAGTTCTATAATGTTGAATTTTCCATCTCCTAAATTTTCTATAAAAACAGAAGCAAATGTATACGCTTTGGCATGTAAAGCCTTCTCTAATTTTTCTTGCCCATATACCTGAACCAGGTCGGCAGAACCAAAACCTTCATAGGTTGGAAATTTTTCTTTTATAAATGGCATTTGAAGCGAGGTACATTCTCGACCACGAAGCGGAAACAAATCTCCATTGTTATAATATCCCAATACAATATCATTGGTCCCATTATCATCAAAATCATGTGCATAAATCTCGAAAGGTTCTTTGGCAGACGCTTTATATTTATAATTTAATCCTAAGTTACCTACTACATAATCCATATCTCCATCCTGATCAAAATCAGCACTATTAATCGAATTCCACCAACCATTGGTATGCTCAAACAAGGTGGTATTTTTTTTAAAAGCTTGATCTGTATTTCTAAATACTGTTATAGGCATCCATTCTCCAACTATAACCAAATCAGATAAGCCATCCTGATCAATATCTGTCCATGATGCATCTGTGACCATACCGATTTCAGATAATTCTGGAGCAATCGTTTCGGTAATATCTTTAAAAACACCATTGTTGTTTTCTAATAGATAATTTGCTGCGGGATAAGGATATTTTTGTGGTGTATGCCTACTCCCAACAAATAGATCCAGGTCTCCATCCTGATCATAATCAAATGGTTTTATACAGCTACCACTGGATGCTATCTTTGGTAATCTATTATTTTCTTTAACAAAATTTCCATTCGTATTTATATATAAACGATCCTGATACATCCTATGATTTGCTGGCCATTCATTCCCGCCACTTACCACGTATAAATCTAAATCGTTATCACCATCCACATCAAAAAATTGGGCAGACACATCTTCAAAAACTTTTTCTTTTTCCCATAGCGTACCGCCCAAAGATTGAAAAGAACCATTAGGTTGTTGTGTATATAATGCTGCCGGGTGATCTTTTGCTCCGCCAATATAAAAATCATCCAATCCATCCATATTTATATCTCCAACAGCAAGTGCAGGACCAAACTGAGACATTTTATGTGGTAATAAACTTTCTTTTGCAAAGTCATCATATTCATTTTCGATATGCTTATGGATTATATTTATGTCTTTTGTACTATTTGTAAATAGTGCTGCCACAGCATCTTTCTTTTTTTTATTTGTAAGAGTGGCATCGTTGTGATTAATAATGATTCTTTTGTTAATTTCTGGGTGGTTAATCACCTCAACTTTGTTATCTGGCCAGGTTATCGTGACTTTCTGTACCTCGATATTATTATCCAATCCGACATGTATAACAGGTGCTACTGCAGATTGATATCCTCTTGTGGGATAGTTTTCGAATATTTGAGTTGTTTTTTCTGTTTGTATTGCAATACGCGTACCTATTCCAAAGGGGTTTTGGGAGTCTCCTTTAAACTGAAACTGAACATAATTCTTATTCCTGGTATTATTTTGTAGAATAGTGGCTTCCTGATCAATATTATTAATAACCAGATCTAGATCTCCATCGTTATCTAAATCTGCATAAGCTGCACCATTAGAAAAAGTAGGACTATCAATTCCCCAGGATGTTGATGTTTTTGAAAAAGTTAAATCCCCGTTGTTTTTAAAAAAATAATTTCGGGTTTTTCGTTGTGGCGTTTTACGAACTAATTCTTCGATTACTTTTTTTATGCTTTCTTTATTTTTCTTTGCTTGCTCTAATCGTTTTAGTTTATATTTTCTAAAATCATTATTTCTAAAATCTCTCTTAAGGCCATTGGTAATAAACACATCTTTTAATCCATCATTATCAAAATCTGCAAATAGTGGTGCCCAACTCCAATCGGTATTTGATATTCCTGCAAGGTGTGCGATTTCACTAAAACATTCATCAGAATTGTTAAGCTGTAATGCATTAAACATATATTGATAATGAAATCCATTATCGACAGCATGGTTAAATGCTTTTGGGTTCATCCCACTCATACTGGTTTTGATGCCATAATTATCTTCGGCTACCATATCTAATGAAATGATGTCTAACAGCCCATCATTATTAAAATCTGCAATATCGGTTCCCATCGAAAAATTAGAAGTATGCCCAATAGATGATTTTATTTTTTCTGTAAACGTGCCATTTCCAGTATTAAAATAAAGGTAATCATGTTCGATATAATCATTTGCTACATATATATCGGGCCACCCATCTTGATTAAGATCTCCAATAGAAACTCCTAAACCAAAGCCTAGAGAATTTTGTATGATTCCTACCTGATCAGAAACATCGGTAAATTTTCCTAAATTATTTTGATACAATCGATCTCCTACCAAGTCATTCTTTTCACTTTTATAGTCTTCTGGAGTATTGGTGTTAATAGGAGATACATTATGGTTTAATAAAAACATGTCGAGATCACCATCTTTATCATAATCAAAAAATGCAGCTTGTGTACTATATCCCGAAAAATTAAGCCCATATTGGGTCGCTGCTTCTGTAAATGTCCCATTTTGATTATTTATAAAAAGCTCATTTTCCCGATTTTCAGCCTTTCCTTTGCCCGACTTGCACACATAAATATCTAACCAACCATCGGCATTGATATCTACCATGGTGACTCCTGTTGTCCATCCAAAAGAACCTTTTACTTTTGCTTGTTTTGTATGGTCTTCGAATCTAAAATCACCCTTATTGATATAGAGCTTGTTTTCTTTAAGATTGGAAGTAAAATAAATATCGGATAATCCATCATTATTAATATCTCCTATAGCAACGCCTCCACCATTATAGAAATATTCATATACCATACTATTCATAGCACTACTCTCGGGTATTTGGTTTATGAAATGAATCCCCGAATGATCTGATAAAACCGAAGTAAATAATGGTTTACTTATTTCAGAATGCGAATTTTGTTGAGAAGTCTCTTTGTCGTGGCATGACACCATTAGGAATATGCTTATTATAACTTTAAGTATCCTTATCATTTTACTGTTTGTGACCATAATTATATAGTGTATAATAGCATAAACACCTAAAAATAATAAAATTCTTAGGTGCTTACTAGTTCTAATAACTAACTCAACTTTCGGTTTTTTTTTACCATCCAGGATTTGGTTTAAGATTGGTATTAATATTTATTTCCTGTAATGGTATGGGGTATAAAATATGTTTATCCTGAAAATTCTCTGCAAATGGTTTATTGTGATTTTCTAGTGTTGTTTTTATCGATTCTGTGGCTGTACTTCCTCTTTGCCATCTATAAAGATCAAACCAACGAATACCAAATTCCATGGCTAACTCAACTGGGCGTTCATGATGTCGAATTTGATCTCTTAGTTGGCTTTGAGTCATTGTTCCTAATGGAGCAGCTTTGCCTCGCTCTCTAACTTTATTGATCTCTACTATCGCTTGATCTGTTTTCCCATTTTCATTCAAAGCTTCGGCATACATTAGTAAAACATCGGCATATCGAATTAAAGCAATGTTTGTTCCATTATAAAAACTTACATCTTGATTAAAAGCATACTTTTTGAAGTATTTAGGGTGGTTAAGATCACCAGATACAGCGCTATATGCAACAACTGCATCTGCGTCTCTACTATACATTTCAGAATTAGGATCGTCAAAGAAAATACTTTCGTATACTCTTTCACTAATTTCTCCTCCGGTAGTTAAATCTGTTTTCATTTCTTCAACCAACCAATCAGAAGGGTAGAATAATTCCCACCCACCAAAGGCATAAGGAGAAACCTGAAAGTTAAAAACCTGTCGTTCGTCATTCCCATTAGCACGATCTCCAGAAAACTGAATCTCAAATATACTTTCATTTCCATTTTCGGCAGCCCCATTAAAATTATCTGCATAATTCGTTAATAAAGAATATCCCATACCGGTTACTTCTCCTAATTTGACTTCTGCCTGGCTCCATTTTTCTTGAAACAAATATGCTTTACCCAATAATGCTTTTGCAGCACCTTGTGTAGCTCTTCCTTTCCATTCTGATGAATGTTCTGTCAATAAATTTGGTTCTGCTTCTGTAAGATCTTTTTCTATCTGCTCCCATATTTTATCTGGAGTTACCTGAGACACAAAAAGACGATCTAATTCTGTTTCATAAGTGGTTACCAAAGGCACATTTTCAAAACCGGTTACCAGCCAAAAATAGTATAGTGCTCTTAAGAATTTTGCTTCGGCTACAATCGTATTCTTATCTTCCTGAGATAGCGCTTGCATTTCTGGAATTCTTTGTATGATCTGATTGGTACGCCCTATACCTGCATAGCTACTTTGCCATATATTGTATGGACCCGTATCTTCTGTGGTATTAGAGAAACTTGCAAGGGATCGGCTATATGTTTCTGCTGTATTATTGGTCACATCATCGGCTCGGTATGCCATTGCAGTATACACTTCTTCGAAGAAAGCCCATTTACTCCCACTCGCGCTATGCATTGCTCCATAAGCAGTCGTTAGAGCCTGTAACGCATGTTCTTCTGTCTGCCAAAAACTAGAATCGGTTAAATTCTCCTTATTAGCAACATCTAAAAAATCATCACTACAAGAATGTAGTATTCCTATACCTAGAACTATAATTAATAAATAACTAATTTTTTTCATTGTTCTGTTTTTTAATTTTTTTTCTAACTATTACATCGATACGTTAATACCGAAAATAAAGGATCTGGTTAGTGGGTAGAACCCTCTGTCAACACCTCTATTAAATGTTCCTCCATTTCCCAGACCTGGATCAAAACCTGAATAATCTGTAATGGTAAATAGATTATTGGCAGTTGCATAAACTCTGATTCTCGAAACAGGAATCTTACTTATTGCAGATTCTGGAATCGAATATCCTATTTGTAAGTTCTTTAATCTTAAGTATGATCCATCTTCTAGAAAATAACTAGAAGGTCTAATGTTATTATTAGGATCACCAAATGCATTTCTTGGAATATTGGTATTTGTATTCTGTGGTGTCCAGGCATTAACTAAATCAGAAGACACATTATTCCTATCTGTTCTATACAACCACATTTTTACACCATTGTAGATTTTATTTCCCTGGGTTCCCTGAAAGAATACACTAATATCAAAGTTTTTATATTTCGCATTAAGAGTTAATCCATATTCAAAATCAGGAAGTCCACTTCCCATATATTTTTTATCATCATCGTTTAATTCACCATCTCCATTTACATCGGTAAATCGTAAATCTCCCGGAGCAGCATCTGGTTGAACTCCATGTGCATCAATTTCTGCTTGATTTTGAAATATTCCATTGGCTTCATATAAATAAAATCGACCGATTTCTCCTCCTACTTCGGTACGAGTGGTAGGGAAATTATTAAATTCTATAAAACCATCAGTACGAGCTTCGCCCTCTACTCCAAGCTTTGTAATTTTATTTTTTGAAGTACTTAGGTTTGCGGTAACATCAAAAGAAAAATCTTTGTATTGTTTACTACTATAGGTAGCAGAAAACTCCCATCCTTTATTTTCTAAATCTCCTGCATTAGTCAAAGGGTCTGTGGTAATTCCTGAAGTACCAGGAACTTTAGTAAACACCAACATGTCTGTAGTCTTGGCATTAAAGTAATCAAAAGAAGCTTTGATTCTATTATCTAATAAACCAAGGTCAATACCGACATTGGTAGTTGCCGTTTCTTCCCATCTAATATCGGGTGTTGGTAGCGAAGTAGCAATTGCACCAGATAATATCGCTTGTGTTACATCCTCTCCAAATGGATAGTTTAATTGCTGTCCTCCAGAACCAATCCTTGCCAAAAATAAATGATTAGGGATAAGTTGATTTCCTAATGTACCATAGCTAAAACGAGGTTTTAGTTGAGTAAACAAATCCGACTTAAAAAAGTTTTCGTTATGAACTGCCCAACCCAATGAAACCGAATAGAAAGTACCATATTGATTCTTAGAACTAAAGCGTGACGAACCATCTCTTCTGGCACTGGCCTGCACATAATATCTATTGGCATAATCATAACTTAGACGACCAAAAATAGATTGTAATGTACTAGAAAAATTTCGACCAAAAGAAGAAGCATCTCCTATCCCGGCGCTTAGCGCTTGTATTGCATCAGATGGTAATCTATTATTGCTACCTCCCGCCGAGTTAAACACATTTTCTTCTTTAGAACCACCGACAAGGACATCAAAATCATGATCTCCAAATGTTTTGACATAATTTAACGTATTGTTTAATGTCCAACTAGTAGTCCTTGATCTGGTTTCAGATAAAAAAGGATCTTCATTAATAGACTGTGGTCCAAAATTATATGCTGGCTGAAAGAAAAAGAAGTGCTCGTTTTCTACATTTAATCCATATTGAAATTGATAACTTAAACCATCAAATAATTTTAAGTTGGCTGCAATATTAAATTGAGTGTATTCATCACGATCAATACGATCGGTTAATTCTCCCTGACCTATTGGATTTCCCGAACCTAAACCAGTTGCTGGTGTAGCAAATCCATTTAAAGAATTTGCATCATAAATTGCTTTATGAGGTAATTGCGAATAGATGTTTAGAAATGGAGAAAAGCTAGCGTTACCTCCATCAAGGGGTTCAAAAATACTTCGTCTTTTTTCTTTGGCATAGGCCAAACCAGGAGAAATCTTCAAACGGTTATCCAACAATTTGATATCCATATTTAATCGGGTATTAAACCTATTGAAATCTGTATTAATCACAGTTCCTGAATTGGCAAAATAACCTGCAGAAAAATTATAAGTTGTATTTTCAGAACCTCCAGAAATTCCAATATCATGTTTCTGCTCAAAAGCGTTTTTATAATAAGCATCAGCCCAATCAGAGTCTGCATACTGTTCTCCATTGGTAAGATATGGAGCAGGAGTTTCTCCTACATTAGCATATGCTTGGAGTTTTATCTGATCGTGTTGAGCTCTATTTGCTACCTCTATATTATCATTAATAGAATGTGTACTTATATATGAGTTTACTACAACCTGTGGGTCTCCTCTTTTTCCTCTTTTTGTAGTAACAATAACTACTCCATTAGAGGCTCTAGAACCATAAATAGTAGCAGCAGACGCATCTCTAAGAATACTTATATTTTGGATATCGGCAGGGTTTACATAGGATAAATCTCCCGGAACCCCATCAATTACAAATAAAGGATCATTATTATTTACGGTACCCATACCACGAATCCTAATTACCGGAGCACTCCCCGGAGCACCACTGGCTATTGCTACATTAAGCCCAGCTACTTGCCCTTGCAAAGATGTTGCTATATCGGCAGTAGGTATTTTTTGTATCTCTTCTATATTTACCGAAGTAATGGCAGCGGTTAATTCTGATTTTTTTTGTGTTCCATAACCTACCAAAACTACCTCTCCCAAGCTCTGGGCGTCTTCTTCAAGGCTAATGTTGATTATTGTTTGATTTCCGACCAGAACTTCTTTAGTTACAAATCCTAAATATCTATATACTAATGTTGTTTGCGAATCGGAAACTTCAATTGAATAATTTCCATCGAAATCAGTTTGTGTTCCCTGAGTTTCGTTTCCTTTAATTGTAATTGTAACTCCTGGTAAAGGAGAACCGCTACTATTTTCTGAAACATTACCTGTTATTACTGCATTTTGCGCATAAGTATTAGCGAATCCAAATAGAGTAAGCCCAAGAAGAGTTAAAAGAAATGAATAGCATTGGTTTTTCTTTTTTTTTGCTTCCATAATCACATTGTTTTTTGGTGATAATCCCCCATTTTACGAGGGTTTTAACGTAAAATATTGGCGCAATATAGAATTTTAGTTTTTAAAAAGGCAACTAGTACCTACCAGTTTTTTAAAAGAAAAAATATGATATATTTGTAGCATGAAAACAATTAATGTAGTAGATAATATAGGTGTCCCTAAATACAAACAGATCATTTCATCAATTGAAAGTGCCATTTTATCTGGGGAGTATAAACGTGGAGATAAACTACCATCAATTAACAGTGTAAAGCTTCGGTTCTCCCTTTCGAGAGATACCGTATTACTCGCCTATAATGATTTAAAAGTAAGAGGAATTGTAAATTCTGTTCCTGGTAAAGGGTATTATGTAAAAAGTGAAAGTATTGAAATTGCCCAAAAGATTTTTTTACTGTTTGATGAATTAAATGCCTTTAAAGAAGATTTGTATAATTCTTTTTTAAAAAGCTTAAATAATAATGTAGAAGTAGACATTTATTTTCATCATTTCAATTATGATGTATTTAGCAAATTGATTTATGACAATATTGGTAACTATAATTATTATGTTATCATGCCTGCCAATCTAAATGATATTCCTTCTGTTTTAGATATACTCCCTCAAGACAAAGTGTACATACTGGATCAAACTCGTCCCGAGCTTGCTCAATACCCTGCTATTCATCAAAATTTTAAGAAAGATATTCTAACTGGTTTGGTAAAGGGGCTTCATCTCTTAAAAAAATATCAAAAATTAGTACTCCTTTTTCAGGAACAGAAACAACCTTCGGGAATGTTTGAAGGTTTTGAAATGTTTTGCAATACGTATCACTTTAACAGTGAAGTAATTGATTCTCTTGAAGAAAGAACATTAACCAAGGGAGAAGTTTACATAATTCCAGACGATAGAAGCCTTATTCGTATCATAAAAAAAATCAAAGAGGTAGAGTTTACTCTTGCAAAAGATATTGGTATCATATCCTATAATGATACACTTCTTAAAGAAATTGTAGAAGGAGGTATAACCACTATTTCTACCGATTTCAATAAAATGGGAGAGCGCTTAGCCGAAATGATCATGAATAAAGAACAAATTAGAATCGAAAACATAAATAATCTAATCTTAAGAAACTCTCTTTAGCTTTTGTATCAAATAAATCACATAAAACAACAAATACATCCTAAGCATCATATTGAACTTTTAACTGCAGATCAAAGTTCGAGCGCTATAATAGCTTTAAATTTAGGAGGAAGCGTACAAAGACTATCCATTAAAGGCAAAAGTATAATAGCTGGGTTAGAATTATTAGATTATAATACTACCTATGCTTCTGCTGTTTTATTTCCTTTTGCCAATAGAGTAAAGAATGGAAAATATAGTTTTGAAGACAAACAGTACACCTTAGACTTAAATGTAAAAGAAGAAAACAATGCTTTACATGGCCTAATATATAATAAAACCTTTCAATTTATAAAGGAAGAAACTTGTGTTGATCATGCCACCGTAACCATTGGGTATGAAGAAACTAAAAGAGTAAAAGGATTTCCTTTTAAATACACTATATATTTAACATACACTTTATCTGCCAATGCCTTAGAGCTCTCTGTAGCCGTAATCAATACGGATCAAACCCCTTTTCCTTTTACTATTGGCTGGCATCCATATTTTTTAAGCAGTGATTTACATGAGAGTTTTCTTACGGTTGAAAGCAATAAAAAGCTAGTATTCGACAAGGATATGATCCCTATGAAGATTAAGGATATTACTATTAAAGAGCCTATCCAGATCAAAGACAGGCTTTTTGATGATTGCTATATTCTTAATACTAATACAGCAAAATTTAATACCCCTGACTATTGTTTGATGCTTGAGTCTTCTTCTGAAGAAAATTATCTGCAAGTATTTACACCTGAAAAAAGAAATATAATTGCCCTTGAACCCAAAACTGGACCGTCTAATAGTTTTAATAATAAACTCGGATTAAGCACCCTAAATCCAAAAGAAACCTATACGATAAATTGGAAAATTAAACTTCAAAACAATGAATAAAAATGTTCTATTTATACTAATTTCGGTTCTCATATCGTGTTTTGGTTGCAAAAAACAAACAAAAGTAACACCAGCTGTCGTTACTCAAAAAAAATACCTTTCGTATAGTAAAAACATCCTAAACTATAGCGTTACTCCAAAAGATTCTATAGATAAGTCTGGTTTAATGTTTTCTGATCAGGGAGCATGGTTTGCTTATAGTTTTCCTGATTCAACTCACCCTTCTCCCGGGTTCTCTGGTCCATTTTTAATGACGCAACAAAATGGAATTTGGAGCAGCAAAATGCTTGTAAAATTAAATATTGAAGGCATTTCATGGAGTGCATATAAAACAACCGCATATAACAGTCATTTAGAACAGACCTTTACAAACAATGATCTAATATTAAAACAAAAACTGGTATTTGCCTCTGGACATTCGGCATTAATACAGTATACGCTTACCAACAAGACCGATAGAACCATCGACTTGACGTATAATTGGAAAAACCAGCAGCTTTTAACAAAAACCGTAAGGTTAGAAGCGGCAGAAAATAAAATTACTATACGCTCCTCAAAATCAAATGCTATGGGGTATATTGTATTTCCTGATGAAACAAAAATCACAAGTACCGATAGTTCTTATGTTACCAATAATCAACAACTACAATTAAAACCAAAAACCAGTAAAGAGATTGTGGTTTCTCAGACTTTTATTTTTCCCGAATACTCCTGGGAAGAAGAGCAAAAAACGATCACCTCTATTGATTTTGATACTACCTTACGCAAGCGCAGTATAGAAAAAGAAACACAGTTAACATCTTTGATCGACGCAAGAAAAGAAAAATATCAAGAGGATAAATATGCCAAATTAATGGCCAAAGCGCACCTTACCTTACAAAACAATTGGCGTATTGCTGCAGGAGAAATACAACACGAAGGATTATTCCCTAGTTATCACTACAAGTGGTTTAATGGGTTTTGGTCATGGGATTCGTGGAAACACGCTGTTGGATTATCTTATTACAATACAGAATTAGCCAAAAAACAGATGCGGTTAATGTTCGAATTTCAGAATGAAGATGGTTTTGTAGCAGATTGTGTATACAGAGATACAAGCATAGAAGATCATAACTATCGAGATACAAAACCACCATTATCTGCATGGGCGGTAGTTAAAATTTATGAAAAAGATCATGATCTTGATTTCGTAAAAGAATTGTATCCTAAGCTTAAAAAATATCATTATTGGTGGTATCAAAAACGAGATCATGATAAAGACGGACTATGCGAATATGGATCTACCGATGGAAGTCTTGTTGCTGCCAAGTGGGAAAGTGGTATGGATAATGCCATTCGGTTTGACGATTCAAAAATTCTTAAAAACGAAGAAGGAGCCTATTCTTTGGATCAGGAAAGTGTTGATCTTAATGCATATCTCTATGCAGAAAAACTGTATTTAGAAAAACTGGCAGAAGCTATTCAAAAAAATGATGATGTAAAACAATATCTGGCAGAAGCAAAAAAACTAAAAGAAACAATTCAGAACCAATTCTATGACCCTGTAGATGGTTGGTTTTATGATACAAACCTAGACGGAACAACATTTATAAAAGGAGAAGGTAGCGAAGGATGGACACCTCTTTGGGCAAATGTAGCAACCCAAAAACAAGCAGAAGCCGTAAAAAACAAGATGATGAACCCCAATAAATTTTATACCAAAATGCCTTTTCAGACCATGTCTGCAGATCATCCAAAGTTTGATCCCTTAAAAGGGTATTGGAGAGGCCCTAATTGGCTGGATCAATCTTATTTTGGTGTAAAAGGATTACGCAATTATGGATTCGATAAAGAAGCAGATCAGGCTACTGCGCAAATCATCGAAGGAGCAGAAGGATTATTGGAGAAAGGAAAAGCAATTCGAGAAAATTATCACCCATTAACAGGCCAAGGCTTACATGCACAAAATTTTAGCTGGAGTGCAGCACATATTATAATGCTATTAATAAAAGAATAGATGATGAAATATTCCACCTTACAGGTAACTACAAATCAGGCAGAACAAATACTACAACAATTATTCGGCATTACAGGAAAAGCCTCTTCTCTTCCTGGAGAAATTGATTTTAATTTTAGGATCAAAACTGAACATGGAGATGGATATATTCTAAAAATATCAAGACCTGACGAACATATTCATTATCTGGAGTATCAACAACAACTATTAGAATATGTAGAGAAAAATGGAAAAGACCTTATAGCACCCAGAGTAATTAGAGATAAAGAGGGAAATGACATATCCGAAATTATAGATGAAAATAATGCGGTTAGAAAAGTACGTCTATTATCCTGGATAAGTGGTAGAGTGTGGAGCAGTGTAAATCCGCAATTAGATACGTTGCGATACAGTTTAGGAGAACAATGTGGCTTACTAACAAGTGCTTTACAAGGGTTTGATCACCCCGAAGCACATCGGGAATTTGTTTGGGACATCGCACAATCTTTATGGACCAAAGAACATGTACACCTGTTTGAGGGAGAAGAAAAGGATATCATTTCTTTCTTTCAAGATAGATTTGAAGCTATTCAGGATTCATATGGTACACTAAGAAAATCGGTAGTTCACAATGATGCTAACGATAATAATGTTATTGTTTCAGAAGACTTGATTCATCCCAAGGTTAAAGCTGCAATCGATTATGGAGATGCTATACATACTCAGATCATTAATGATGTGGCTATTGCCTGTGCGTATGCTATAATGAATCATAACGATCCGCTAGAAGCGGCTTTACCAATACTGCAAGGATACCATGCTACTTTTCCGTTAAAAGAAGATGAAATCAAGTATCTATATGTAGCAATAGCTATGCGCCTGGTAATTTCTGTTACAAAATCAGCTATTAATAAAATCAAGGAGCCCGATAATACATACTTACTAATTAGTGAAAAACCAGCTTGGGAAGTACTAAAAAAATGGAGGCAAATTAGCGAAGAGTATGCTCATTATAGTTTTAGGCATACCTGTGGATACTCTGCACATCCCAGTGAGAAAGCCTTTAGCGTTTGGGTAGAAAATAATAACTACTCCTTATCAGAACTGTTTCCTACGGTTCAAAAAAACGAGGTGTGCCTTTTAGATTTGAGCGTATCCAGCAAATGGGTTGGGCATCAACAAGAATTTAATGATTTAGACATATTTCAGTTTAAAGTAGATCGTCTTCAAAAGGAAAATACAGATAAGATTATTGCAGGCGGGTATTTAGAACCCAGAGCGCTATACACATCAACCACCTATGATAAAACAGGAAATAGCGGACAAGAAAGTAGAACGGTACATCTTGGGGTAGATTTCTGGTTCCCTGCCAATACTCCGGTTCATGCAGTATTAGACGGAGAAGTTGTTACAGCATTTAACCATGCCGGAGACAAAAACTACGGAGGGTTAATTATACTTAAACATCAAACAGATTCATTAGAATTCTATACACTATATGGGCATTTAACTGTTGATAGTACGACACAAAAACAGCCCGGAGATAATATAAAAAAAGGAGAGTGTATTGGATACCTTGGTGATCCGACTCAAAACGGAAATTGGGCTCCACATCTACATTTTCAGATTATGCTTTCTATGCTGGATTATACAGTAGATTTTCCTGGAGTAGCCTATTACAATCAAATAGAAGTGTGGAAAGGACTATGCCCGGATCCAAACTTGTTATTCAAATTAGAAAGTCTGAATTCTCAAAGTGATACCACTAATGAAGAATTGATCACGTACCGAAAAAAACACCTTGGTAAAAGCCTGAGTTTACAGTATAAGGTACCCATTAAAATGGTACGTGGATCTGGGCAATACCTAATAGATCAATATGGTAAAAAGTATTTAGATACGGTAAATAATGTAGCTCATGTAGGGCATGAAAATTATGCTGTAGTCAAAGCAGGACAAGAACAAATGGCCTTGATTAATACTAATTCTCGTTATCTACACGACAATATAAATCAATTAGCCAAGGAATTGATAGAAACTTTACCTCCAGAGCTAAATGTATTGCATTTTGTTAATTCTGGAAGTGAAGCTAATGAACTAGCCATTAGAATGGTTAAAGCTGTAACAGGAGAACGTGATATCATAGCTTCAGAAGTTGGGTATCATGGAAATGCCAATATGTGCATCGATATTAGTTCATATAAATTTGATGGTAATGGTGGTCACGGAGCCCCAGAGCACACCCATATATTCCCCTTACCCGATGCGTATAGAGGAAAATACAGGGGAGAAAACACAGGAGAACACTACGCTTTAGAGGTTCAGAATTGTATTGATGATGTACATAAAAAAGGAAGAGGAATTGGTGCTTTCATCATAGAACCCATTATAAGTTGTGGTGGCCAGATCGAATTGCCAGACGGTTTTTTACCTAAAGCCTACGAATATACTCGTGCCGCAGGAGGATTATGTATATCTGATGAAGTACAGGTAGGATGCGGAAGACTAGGAAAAACGTTTTGGGGATTTCAATTGTATGATGTAATCCCTGATATTGTAACCATAGGGAAGCCTTTAGGTAACGGACATCCACTGGCTGCAGTTGTTTGCACACAAGAGGTAGCCAACAAATTTGCTAATGGAATGGAATACTTTAACACCTTTGGAGGAAACCCGGTTTCTTCAGCCATAGGGGCGGCAGTTCTTAAAACCGTAAAACGCGAAAATCTACAATCCCACGCTTTAGAAATTGGAGAATTTTTAAAAGAAGAATTAAAAAAACTAGCCATAAAATATCCAATCATAGGAGATGTTCGGGGACAAGGGTTATTTCTTGGTTTTGAGCTTGTAGATGATAATATGAATCCTTTGGCAGATCATGCTGATTATTTGGCCAACAGGATAAAAGATCACGGTATCTTAATGAGTACAGACGGCCCGGATCATAATGTATTAAAAATTAAGCCTCCCATTATTTTTACTAAAGAAAATGCAGAAGAATTAATTTTTTATCTCGATAAAGTATTTGCAGAAGACTACATGCAGAGTATTAAAGAAATATAACACAGTCATGAAATTAAAACATCTAATCATATTAGCAGGGATAATAGGGATATATAGTTGTAGTAAAGAGCCATTACAACCTGTTTCAGAACAGACCAATCATTTTAATCATAAGGTATTCGAAGAAAATAAACTGCCTCCCAGAGCTACGTTCTTTGGCTTTGAATCCAAATTGATAAAACAAAAAGAAAAATCAAAACGGTTTTTAAGTTTAAACAGAGACTGGAAATTTAATTGGGTAAAAGATCCTAAGCAGCGTCCAACAACTTTTCAACATACTAAATATATAGATCATGATTGGGGTACAATTCCTGTACCTGCAAATTGGGAAGTTCAAGGTTATGGAAAACCAATTTATCTCGATGAAAGATATCCTTTTACAACCAAATGGCCTAATGTTCCCGAAGATTATAATCCTGTAGGAACGTACAGAAAATTTATTCATTTAGATGAAAACTTCTTATCAGAGGATGTTATTCTTCATTTTGCGGGAGCTAAATCTGCCATGTACGTATATATAAATGGTCAGTATGTAGGGTATTCTCAAGGAAGTAAAACACCTGCAGAATTTAATATAACCCAATACCTTAGCAAAGGTGAAAATCTTATCGCATTACAACTTTTTCGATGGAGTGATGCTAGTTATGTAGAGAGCCAGGACATGCTTAGAATGAGTGGTATAGAAAGAGATGTGTATTTATATACACAACCCAAAGTATTTGTTTCTGATTATTATACCTACACCAACTTAGATGAATCCTATACCAAAGGAGTTTTTAAAGGAGCCATATCTATCACCAACAGCCTTGAGGATGCTGCGACCAGAACGGTATCTATTACGGTTTTAGATGGAGAAAATACTATTTATACTACTTTAGAAGAGATAAAAATACCGGCACAATCAAAAATTGATTTTACTACAGAAAAAATAATAGACAACGTGAAGAAGTGGTCTGCCGAAATTCCGAATCTATATAATTTGGCAATCACTTTAGAAAACCCTGATCAGGATAATAGTAATCAATATATTAATCGACATGTTGGATTTAAACGTGTAGAAATTAAAAACAGTCAGGTTTTAATTAATGGTAAAGCCATTTATATACGTGGTGTAGATCGACATGAGACCGATCCGTTTACAGGGCATGTAATCTCCAGAGCTTCTATGGAACAAGATATCAGGTCGATGAAACAACATAATATCAATGCCGTACGAAGTGCACATTACCCTAATGATCCTTATTGGTTAGATCTATGTGATCAATATGGATTATACGTTATTGATGAAGCCAATATAGAAAGTCACCCATTAGCTATAGACGAAAAAACTCAAATCGGTAACGAGATGAGTTGGTTGCCTGCACATATGATGCGAACACAAAGAATGTTCTATAGAGATAGAAACCACCCATCTATCTATTCCTGGTCATTAGGAAATGAAGCGGGAGAAGGAGAAATTTTTAGAACCACTTATAGATGGTTAAAAGAACACGATGATAACCGAATTGTACAATATGAACCCGCCGGTAAAGAAGAGTATACCGATGTGTATTGCCCGATGTATCCAAAACCAGAATACCTGATTCATCATGGCCAATCTGATTCTGATAAACCTTCGATCATGATCGAATATGCACATGCTATGGGTAATTCTGTTGGCAATCTACAGGACTATTGGGATATTATTGAAAAATACCCGAATCTTCAGGGAGGGTTTATCTGGGATTGGGTAGATCAAAGTTTAGAATATAAAGACGAAAACGGGAATCCCTATTTAGCATACGGGCATGATTATCATCCTGATCTACCTACAGATGGCAACTTTTTAAATAATGGGTTAGTAGATCCGTATCGAAATCCACACCCTCATTTATCCGAAGTAAAGAAAGTGTATGAACCTGCACAATTTTATACGACCAGAAAAGGAGTTATAGAAATAGAAAATAAAAACTTCTTCGAGGATTTTACTGATAAAAGTATTTCATGGAAAGTATTAGAAGATGGTGTTAAAATAGCAGAAGGTAAAGGGATTTCGGCATTTGTACTACCCGGAGAGAAAAAAGCAGTACCACTAGAAAAATTCCCTAAGGTTTTAGACAAAAACAAAGAATACATTCTAGAAGTAAGCTTGCTTCAGAAAGAGGCAAACTCATTACTTCCTAAAGGACATGAAATTGCGTGGGATCAGTTTGTTATTCAAAAAGGAACTGGATTTACAAATACACCTTCAGTTTCTAATGATTTAAAAATCACCTCTAAAGATCAATCTATAGCTATTCAAAATAAAATAGTAGCTCTAAAAATCGATAAAAAAACCGGTGAAATCATTTCCTGGAAACATCATGGAATTGTGATTACCAATCACCCTATTAAACCTAACTTTTGGCGCCCTCCTACAGATAATGATCTAGGTAATGGTATGGATAAATGGGCCAAAATATGGCAAGATGCTTCTTATAATTATAAAGCAAAACTTGTCGAAAATCCTGTAATAAAGAATTCTGGTGTTTCTTATAAAGTAGCCTATACGCTTCCTGCAAACGAAGCAAGTGTAGCCATAACGTATCATATTAGTGCCAATGGAGAAATGACGGTAGATTTTAGCTTTACTCCAAACCAGAGTGATTTACCTAATATCCCAAGATTAGGAATGTACCTTACCGTACCCAACACATTTCAGAAAGTATCCTGGTATGGTAATGGTCCAGAAGAAAGTTATTGGGATCGCAAAACGGGAGTTAAAGCAGGAGTATATACAGGTACTATAGATTCACAATTTCATACCTATTCCAGACCACAAGAAACCGGGAATAAAACAGATGTGAGATGGATAAAAATTGCTTCGAATACAGTAACTGTTAAGGCTAACAGCTCATCATCATTACTTAATTGTAGTGTATGGCCTTTTGCTATGACCGAATTGGATTTTAACAGCGAAAAAGATGGTGCGGCTTCTGCCTCGGGATTAGTTCCGGTTACTAAGAAACACGGAGCAGATATTAAAAAAGGAAAAACTATTCAATGGAATATCGACTACCAACAAATGGGAGTAGGAGGAGATACTTCCTGGGGACGCTTAGTACATGAAGAATACACTATAAAGCCAACAAAACACAACTATTCATTTACAATACAACCAATTAAATAAGAAACTATGCAGTTCATCACATTTATAGGGTTTACATTATTAGTAGCAATAATAGCGTATATAAAAAGCAGAAAAACAGATGAATCTTCTTCTGATGGATATTTTCTGGGAGGAAGAAGTTTAACAGGGATTGTTATTGCAGGGTCGTTATTATTAACCAATTTATCAACCGAACAAATCGTAGGGTTAAACGGGGCTGCTTTTAAAGAAGGAATATTGGTTATGGCATGGGAAACACTGGCTGCAATCGCCATGGTAGTTACCGCAGTGTTTTTATTACCCAGATATCTAAAAGGAGGAATAACCACCGTTCCTCAATTTTTACAAAGACGATACGATAAAACTACCAAAACAATCACCTCTGCATTATTTCTAAGCGGATATGTGGTGGTGTTATTACCTATCGTTTTATATTCTGGAGCATTGGCAATTAATACAATGTTTGATGTACCTGACATATTAAATGTTAATGAAACTACTGCTTTATGGATAACCGTTTTCGGAATCGGTATCATAGGATCGATTTATGCCATTTTTGGAGGTTTAAAAGCGGTAGCCGTATCCGATACCATTAATGCAATAGGGTTATTGGTCGGGGGATTGTTAATACCAATATTTGGATTGATTGCTATTGGCGATGGTAGTCTTTTTGAAGGAATTACTACATTAACACAATCTCATCCCGAAAAATTCAAAGCATTAGGAGGGCCAGAATCTTCAATTCCGATAGGAACTATATTTACTGGTATGATGCTGGTTCAATTGTTTTATTGGGGAACCAATCAGGCAATTATCCAAAGAGCTTTGGGAGCTAAAAATCTAAAAGAAGGACAAAAAGGATTGCTATTAGCTTCGTTTATAAAAATACTAGGCCCACTAATCGTTGTATTACCGGGGTTAATCGCTTTTCATATGTTTGGGAACACATTGGATAATCCAGATGAAGCATACCCTATGTTAGTGACCAAGGTACTACCTGCAGCTTGGGTAGGTTTTTTTGCAGCAGTATTGTTTGGTGCTATTTTAAGTTCTTTTAATTCGGCTTTAAACAGTTCGGTTACCTTATTCGGAATTGATATATACCAATCCCATTTTAAACCAGATGCTACAGAACGACAAACAGTAAGGGCCGGAAAAAGTTTTGGCATCATATTAGCAATTTTGGCTATGTGTATTGCTCCGTTAATTGCATATGCACCTGATGGTTTATTTGGGTATTTACAAAAAGTAAACGGGTGTTATAGTATCCCAATTTTAACCATTATTGTAGTGGGATACCTCACCAAATATGTTCCTGCAATTGCCGCAAAAATTGCTATCATTTCTGGGGTTGTTTTATATGTTGCTTATATCTTATTAGATGAATTTGTTTTTGTTGGGCAATTTCCTCACTTTTTACATGTAATGGCTATTCTGTTTGTACTTAATGTACTTATCATGTTACTTATAGGTAAATTTAGACCCCGAACAGAAGCTTACGAACAACACTATACAGAACAAGTTGATATTACTCCCTGGAAACATCTTAATACTGTAGGAATTACGATCTGTTTGATCGTTCTAGGAATCTATATATACTTTGCATAAATGACAAATGAATCATTACTAGAAAAGGTAAAATCTACTTTTCTGAAACGATTTGATACCAAACCCGTATTATCTTTTTCTCCCGGCAGGATTAATCTAATTGGGGAACATACCGATTATAATGATGGGTTTGTCTTTCCTGCAGCAATCAATAAAGGGATCGTTTCGGGAATCCAGAAAAATAACGCTATGTATTGTTCTGTCTATGCTATAGATACCGATGAGGTTTTAGAATTTTCGTTGCAAAACATACAACCTGTCAAAAATGGAGGGTGGAAAAATTATGTATTAGGAGTCGTTGCCGAAATTCTTAAAAGAGATAAAACAATCTATAATTTTGATTTGGTTTTTGCAGGTAATATTCCTCTCGGAGCTGGATTATCATCCTCTGCTGCCTTAGAAAACAGTGTCGCTTTTGGGTTAAATGAAGTGTTTGAACTGGGGTTGACCAAAGAAGAAATGGTTTATATCTCTCAACAAGCTGAACACAATTATGTAGGTGTACAATGTGGTATTATGGATCAATATGCCAGTATGTTTGGAAAAGAAGGCAGAGCTTTATTACTAGATTGCAGAGATCTTAAAGCAACCTATTTTTCTATTGATTTTAAAGAATATGATATTGTTTTAATCAATACTAATGTAAAACATAGTCTTGCAGAAAGCGCATATAATGAAAGACGTTCGGTATGTGAAGCAGTCGCAAAACACTTAGAAGTATCTACACTAAGAGACGCCACATATGAAGCGTTATTTACCATTAAAGAAGAAATCAGCGAAGACTATTACCAAAAAGCTTTATTTATCATACAAGAAAACGAACGAGTTTTAAAAGCTGCTATTGCTCTGGATAAAAAGGATTACACAATTTTTGGCGAACTACTTTTTGAGTCGCATAACGGGTTACAAAATCAATATAACGTAAGTTGTACCGAATTGGATTTTTTAATTGATCAGGCAAGGCAAAATCCTGATATATTAGGTGCACGAATGATGGGCGGTGGATTTGGTGGTTGTACGATTAACATCATTAAAAAAGGAGCTGCTGATGCATTTATTAATACGGTTGCACCGTTATATCATAAACAGTTCAACAAAACACTAAGTCGATATGATATACAAATTGCACAAGGAACGTATAAAATCACATAATATGATCACAAGATATCTATATCTATTAGGAATACTAATAGGGTTAACCAGTTGTCATCAAAAAATAAAAGTAGATGAGAAAGCCGATAAACAGCACATCATAGAAGTGTTGAAAGCACAGGAACAAGCCTGGTCGAATCATGATCTGGAAGGGTATATGCAAGGGTATTGGAAATCGGATTCTTTAAAATTTTATGGAAGCAGAGGATTAACCTATGGTTGGGATAACACATTAGCCAATTATAAAAAAGGATACCCGACTAAAGCTCATACAGGCACATTAAACTTTGTCATTAGTGATATCTCCCGAATTGATGGTGAGTCTTATTTTGTGATGGGAGAATATCATTTGGTACGCAGTGTAGGCAATGCCGATGGTACTTTTATGATCATTTTCAAAAAAATAAATGGTCATTGGAAAATTGTAGCAGATTCCTCATGTTAAATACAGCATTACAAGACTATTCTCACAGACGCTATAATCCACTTACAGGAGAGTGGGTATTGGTATCCCCACACAGAGCAAAAAGACCCTGGCAAGGCCAGGAAGAAGAAACCAATACACAATCATTACCATCTTACGATAAAGATTGTTATTTATGCTCGGGAAATATGAGAGCCGGAGGAAAGAAAAATCCAGACTACCAGGATGTTTTTGTTTTTGAAAACGATTTTGCAGCATTACAAAACGAATCTCCTTCTTTTGCCATAGATGAAGAACTGTTTAAAGTGAAAAGTGAAACGGGAATCTGCAAAGTAATCTGTTTTAGCCCGGACCACTCTAAAAGCTTAGCCAATATGCCTGTAGAGGCTATTGAAAAAGTGATTGAAGTATGGCAAGAAGAATATCAAAAATTAGGTGCGCTACCAGAGATTAATTACGTGCAGATCTTTGAGAATAAAGGTGCCGTTATGGGATGTAGCAATCCGCATCCTCATGGGCAGATCTGGAGCCAATTTCATCTGCCCAATGAGATCTTAAAAAAAGATGATAGACAACGGCGTTATTTTTCTAAACATGGTACATCGTTATTAGAAGATTATGTGATTCTGGAATTAGAAAAGAAAGAACGTATCGTATTTCAAAATGAACACTTCGTTGTATTAGTTCCTTTTTGGGCTATTTGGCCATTTGAGACAATGATTATTCCCAAAAAGAGACAATCTTCTATTTTAGAAATGAATCAGGATGAGCGAATCGCTTATGCAGCATGTATTTCTGTATTGACCCGGGCGTACGATCAATTATTTAATTGTTCCTTTCCTTATTCTAGTGGGGTTCATCAGGCACCAACTCATAATCTTGATCATACCCATTGGCATTGGCATATGAGTTTTTATCCTCCATTATTACGAAGTGCTACTGTTAAAAAATTTATGGTTGGCTATGAAATGTTTGGGATGCCTCAAAGAGATATAACTGCAGAAACCGCTGCAACAATGCTTTATGACTTAGTCTAACATAAGTTCGGTATAATTTATAAAACTGAAGAAGGTATAATAAAGAGGAGGTACTTACAAAGTACCCTCCCCCTACTGCAGAAGTACCCCCTCCCTAGTACAAACACAGGGCAATCCTATATAAAACAGAAGTAGCACCTCTGTTGAACACAAGTGCCGCTTCTGATTGAAGTACCCCACCCCTCTAATCGAAGTACCCCTAACCGGGATCAGAGGCCATTATACCCACTACCATAAGTACCCCCTGTAGCATATATACTACTAACATACCTACTTATATAAGTACCTACCCCCACTTATATAAGTGGGTCTCGCCCTGTCTTGGGGGTTTTGGTAACAAACCTTGTAATGCTTTTTTTCAAAAGCACTAGTTTGCTACCCTAGTAATCTTTCAGCTTCTTTTATATCAGGTTCATTACCTAACTTTAGAACACTAGCCATCACTTCTAACCAATGTCCCTTATCATAACTATTATGAAATGAAGCTCCATAAAGTGAAGCGATAGGTGGATAAGAAGGAATTTCTTTTTCTTTTGCAATTTTAGAAAATAGTATTGCCAAATTTTCCTTATTCAGCTCTAAAGATTGAAACTTTTCTGGTAAAATATCAATAGTACAAAATAGAGTTAAGCATAAATTTGACAATTCTCTATAATCAATATTGTTTGGTAGGGATTGGTTTAAATAAGAAAAAAAGTCTCTTAAATTTTTGTCCATAATTATAGTAACAAGTTGTTTATTTTCCTAGCGTCGCTAGTGGCATCAATGTTTTGTTAATTCAAATAGATATCCATCACTGCCAGGATCTATTATGAAATTCATAATTCCTGCTCATTTTGCCAAAATACAATAGTACAGTTTCAAAAAATGAAACTAGAATATTTTAATCCAAATAAAAAACCAGTTACATCACTGTAACTGGTTCTTATCATTTATATATTCTTAGCCTCCAAGCTTTGACGTCACTAGCGAGACGTTAGCATGAGCGGGGCTTTAATCGATCAACCAGAAATAAATAATACTAATAATATATTTTTCATTTTACTTTTTTAAAAAATTAAAATTCTTTTATTATCATTATGATCCCTCCTATAATAAATGCTATTCCAACACCTACAATCTTTGGAGTAAAACTTCCTCTTTTTTCTACATAATTTTGATAATAAATTAAAAGAAGAATACCACATATTATAAATAAAAAACCTAAAATTATATTAATAAAATCCATATGGCCATAATTTAATTTTCCTCTTTTTCTTGACTTATTATGGTTTCTGTAACTATTTCATAAAAAGTAAGATGGGATTCTAGAATTTGTTCAGATATTCCCCCGCTCGGGGGATCAGGTCTCTTGCCCACCTAATCTTAAGCTATTGGGTTAATTTTATTTTTTAATATCGTAAGTTGATAAAATACTGTCTCTTTTCATCAATAATTCCTTAGCTAAATTTTTGTTTTCCTCAAAATATATACCATCTGAATAAAATTTACTTAAAATTTCTAAAGCATTTACTTCTCCCTTTTCTGCAGCTAGATTAAGATACTTAATTGCTTTTGTTTTCAAACTATCGTTTAGATTTTTAAGTAAATCATCATCTTTCTTTTGATAATAATTTGTTAAACAATAAAATACATCAATATAGGCAGACTTATAATCATGCTTGTTTGCCATTTTTGTAGAAATATCTAAAAAACTCTCATAAGGCGAATCCATATATTCTATCCTTAATTTATCATAAGATTTAGTATCTCCTTTATCAATTGCTAGTTCTATCAAACTAACATCATTAGACATTTCTATTTGGTTTGTAGAAATTGATTTTTTACTATTTTCACAATTAGATAAGAGCATCAAAATCACTATTAGTAATAAGATTTTATTTATCATTCTTTTTTGTTAGATTATCCCACCAACTAGGACTATTTGTTGATGTCCAATTTCCTTTATATGATTTAATTTCTACCCCGCTCCCGCTAGCGTCTCGCTAGTGGCATCAATGTTTTGTTAATCCAAATAGGTATCCATCGCTATCAATCTCTAATACTGTATGGTCATCCTGATAATTTCTAGCACTACTATATTTCCAATTTACCGAATTGGTTACAAAACCTAATTCAACAGGATTATTGTGAATATAATCTATTTTTTGTTGAATCACTTTATCACTCCATAATTCTATGGGTTTATTGTGCTGCTGCCAAAATTGCATTCTGCTTACAGTAGCATTCTTTTTACCAGCCTTCTCAAACATCCATAACAACCATTCTTTTCTACTTTCCTGAGGGTTGTTCTCTATTTCTTTTAACAACTTTTTTGAAGTATATCCCTTAAAATCCCTAATCAATCCTGAAGGGTCATCATTTGAAGAACGAAATACCAAATGTACATGACTAGGCATAAAACAATACGCATAAACCTCCATATCTTTTTCTGATCTGCAATATGTAATACTTTCTGACAAAACAGATAAATATTGTTCTCGTATAAATACATCGATCCAATACACTGTAGCAAAACTTATAAAGTATAAACCTGATCTATTATAAAATTTATAATTCCTGCTCATTTTGCCAAAATACAATAGTACAGTTTCAAAAAATGAAACTAGAATATCTTAATCCAAATAAAAAACCAGCTACATCACTGCAACTGGTTCTTATCATTTATATATTCTTAGCCTCCAAGCTTTGACGCCACTAGCGAGACGCTAGCGGGAGCGGGGGTTTGACCCATTACCCCCACGTAGCAATACAAAACCCTTATTTCATAGGTTCTAAGCAATTATAAGTAGTGTAAACAACATAAACAAGCCTCTTTATTAGAGGCTTGTTTGTTTTGTGAAATACTGATAATCAATCTTAAAAATATGCTTTTTTTGAAAAGCACCAGTTTGACCCATTACCGATATGGGTTACGCCCTTTTAATTACCCCATAGAAGGGTTAATACTATTCGTTTTTTGGCCTTTTTTATAAAATCCAAAAGTAAATCCTACCGGTTCTGAGTACACAAAACTCTGGGTGAGCGTATCAAATTCTACAGGTGCATCCAATTCTTTCATGATACAAAGCGTACGATATAATTTGGTTTTAGAGATGCCTAACTTTGCTGCCAGTTCTATGGGAGATCCGGTAGCTTGCAAACGGATAAGCTGATCAATTCGCTCTATCAATTGTATTTGCTTTAACATGATATTCATAACTATAGATTAAAAACGCATACTGTATTTCGAAAAATGATAATCGCTGCTTTTTGATTATATTTTTTACCCTATTGGTATCATAATAAAAAGCGAAATTATGGTTTTTCCGTATTTAATATATGAGGAAAACCGTAAGTTCATTTTTTAATTCTGGAGATCATCATTTTCTATTTTACATTTGATATCAGAACGTATGTTAAAAATCAATCTTAACGAAAAAAGGAAGTGTTTTTGTAATGAGTTTGGTTTGTCTAAAACATATGTATCCGTTTTATAAACGTTACTCCTAGTATGGATACCGTCTATCCTGTATTTCTTTGACTTTAGAATTATCAAAAAACAGCCTTGTTAGGTACTAAATCCGTAAAAAAATCATCAATATAGTAGCAATAAGTAGATAAATTCATACATCATATATACATTAATATGTTAAAAAACAGGGATTTACCTTATAAACATATGTTTGCAAATATTTGATTTTCAGAACATTATATTATTTTCATGTTTTCACTCAAAAAAAGAAGGTTACTAGTACAGATACATCATCTAACTTTATGAGAGTATTAAAATAGTAAAGTAAATAGCCACACTTCACCTTTATTAATTCAATACAAAAATTAATCAATACAAAAAAAGCAAGGAAGTTTTTGCCCAAGAATTTAGTATTAACTTAACTATTATTAGGTATGACGAAATTTATACAATTACTACTATTTGTTCTATTTATAAATTGTGTACAAGCACAAAAAGTTTATGAGGATTTTAATTCGAATACTGCTCAACTTCAATGGATTGCTTCTAATGGTGTTTACGCCTTAGAAGGCAATCCTGAAAATAGTCAATCACAAATAGGCGCGTATACAAAATCACCTTCTCATCCATACAGCTTGTTCTTTGCATCCATAAATCAAGGAATAGACCTGACTACTTTTAATCAAATCAGAATTAAAATCTATAGTAGTTCGCTAAGATCATTTACCATGAAACTAGAAGGAAATAATGGCGCGATAGAGAAAACCACAATGATTACAGAAATCAACAAGTGGGTCGAGTACGAATTTGATTTTAGTGAAGGTAGTTCTATCACCGGATTAAACAAAATCATCTTGTTTTTTGATCCTGGTTCTAATCGTGGAGAGAAGTTTTACTTTGATGATATCGTTGCTTATACCGCCGACCAGGCAAATACTCAAATCGTTGATACTTTTGAAATTGGAGGTACAACCTGGAACAGTATTAATGGAGTTTTTAATACCGTTAATAACCCACAATCTTCACAAACACTTAATACAAGTGCTACTTGTGGTTTGTTTACAAAAAACGGTGCTGCGTATTCTTTTGTTTCAACTACTATCGGAACTATTGATTATAGTACTCACAATGAATTACAAATCAAAATTCTACAAAATCAAAACCCCGGAAACGATCAATATACCAGGTTTACCGTAAAATTAGAAAACTCGGTTACCCAGGAATCTATTGAACGAAGAGGTTTTATAGGTAATACGAATACATGGACCACCTATTCTTTTGATTTTAGCTCGATTCCTCAAAATACTACATATGATAAACTATTAATCTTTTTTGGACATAACGATACTTCTAATACTAATTCCTTTTATTTTGATGATGTCCTTTTTAGAACAAAACGTACCTATCCGACAAATACTGCTCGTACTATAGATCAATTAACTCAGAATTCATACGAAGTATTCAAATTACTTAGAACCAATAAAGGTGCGTATCGGGATGCTAAGTTGATTTCTAATAATAATGATTATCATCCGGGATCTACTGCATCTACAGGTATGGGATTGATCGCCTTATGTGTCGCCAATGAAAAAAACTGGGAGTCTAATGCTCCTGATTTGGTTATAAAAACATTAGAAACAATGACAGGGCATACTTCTGGATTTAATTTGGATACAAATGCCAGTGGTTTTGCCAGACACTTTTTTGACCTAAATAGTGGGGTAAGGGCCTGGAACTCTGAATATAGTTCTATAGATACCGCTATCCTCATGTCTGGAGCACTATTTGCAAAGGAGTATTTTTTAGACCCTTCTGCTCCTAACAGAGCTACGACACAACAAAAGGACCGAATTACAACCCTTGTGAATCAATTATGGAATTCTATTACCTGGGATGAAGCTATAGAAAATCCAACTAATGGTACCATATATAGAGATTTAGATAGTGCAGGAAAAGGTATTCCCGGTACAACAACTTTACCTTATAACGAGTATATCATTGTAGCCGATTTGATACATCGATCGGGATCTACATCGGGCATAGCGCTGTGGGATAAGTTTTATAAAAACCCATATAATACAGATGGTAACGGCCAATATTTGCTTCCCAGAGCAACAGCAACCTACACTGCTCCCAATACCCAAGTAATCAACAACGAAACACTTACGGATAGTAGTGGCAATTTTGTTTCTAGTTTTTTAGTTCAATTTTCATATTACCTAATTCATGACTTTGCATCTAATACTTCTTATGTTAACTATATGAAAAATGCAAAAAATGCTGACAAAAACTGGTGGAAATACGTTTCTGAAAATCAATATTACAGCCCTATCACCAGGTCATCTTTTGAATGGGGGACAGGAGCAGGTGCCGCCAATGCAAAAAATGGCTATCATGCAGACAAAATTTATAATAATGATAATGACAATTGGACTAAAATCGTATCACCTCACATTATTGCCGGTTTTTTACCTGTTGATCAAAATGATGAGATTAAAAACGATATCCTTAATTTATACAAATCGGGAAAAGGAATCTATACATTGCCTAATGCCTCTCAAACCGAAATTTTATGGAGATACAGTAAAGAGGATATTAATTGGAAAGCAGAAACTATTCAAGGTGTAGATTTTTCTACGATGCTTTTTGGTCTATATCATATAGAAGATCCTGGATTTTTTAAGAAATATAATAACTATACTATTACGGGATCTCCCCCTACAAATTCAGCCCCTACAAATGATGTAAAACTGCGTATTACCTTTGATAACTACCCCGAAGAAACTACATGGGAAATCAAAGATGCTAATAACGTGGTAATACACTCGGGAGGACCTTATGGTTCTCAAATAGATGGATCTACCCTTAATATAATCAAAACTCTTGATGAAGGATGTTATAATTTGGTATTCAAAGATACTTATGGTGATGGGATTTGCTGTAGTTATGGTATTGGTTCTTACGAACTAACCAACAGTACTTCTGGTGCAGTGCTAGCTTCTGGTGGATCATTTACTTCTGAAGATATTAAAAATTTCTGTTTAGGAGATGCTACAACACATAACGTTAATGCTGGTACGAAAGCAAATTTAGAAACCTCCGATATTAGTATTCATCCTATTCCTGCAAAAGACTTTATCATAATTCGAATGAATACTACCAAGGATTCGAATTACAGAATCATTAATCATATCGGTCAGATGGTAAAAAAGGGAAAAGTATCTGAAAACAGAATAGAATTAAGTGGCTTACCAGATGGAATGTATTTCTTTTCTGTTATATCAAATGACAAAAAATTAACCAAAAAGTTTATCATCAAACAATAACATAAATCTAATTATTAAAAAAGACCCTGATACTATATCTTGTTATCGGGGTCTTTTTATATTCCTCTACCTTGGTCAATCAAGAAAAATACACATAAACAGCTATAACGAGCAGGCAAATTATTCCTCCTGCTACTTTTACATATTTCCAGGGAGTGATGTCCACTTGTTTTGTGTACTCTTGCTTATACTCTTCTTTTCTGGGGTAGAGTCTACCTATAATTAACATGATTATAATATTTAGCACAAATAATATTGCCATTACATGTAGAAAGTGTGGGTAGTTTTCTGCTCCAACTACAAAGGGTTTTAGTATAAACTGACTGATGATATATAATAAGGACCCTGAAATAATTCCAATTTTTGCTGCAATAGCCGGAACACGCTTGGTTACATATCCCACAACAATAATAGTTAAAATCGGGATACTATAAATTCCATTTGCTTCTTGTAAATATCCAAACAATCCATTTGTTGCATACACCAAAAGAGGAGCAATACACATTGATATTAATGCCAAAAGTATCCCGAAGGTCTTCCCTGCCTTAACTACCGCTTTTTCGCTTGCTTCCTTATTTACATACTCTTTGTAAATGTCTATCCCAAATAAAGTGACCGAGCTATTTAAAGCACTGTTAAATGAGCTTAAAATAGCCCCAAACAATACTGCAGCAAAAAAACCTACCAGAGATACGGGTAATACTTTACTTACCAGCATAGGATATGCTTCATCAGGATTTACAAGTTCTCCTTTAAACATATGAAATGCTATGATTCCTGGTAATACAACAATAACAGGTCCTAAAATCTTAATAAAAGATCCTAGTAAAAGACCTTTTTGGCCTTCTTTTAAATTTTTTGCCCCTAATGCTCTTTGAATAATTGCCTGATTAGTACCCCAATAAAACAACTGTACCAGCATCATCCCAGTAAAGATTGTTGAAAAAGGTACCGAAGCTTCTGGAGAACCTATAGCATTAAATTTTTCGGGATGAGATTCTAGCAACACATCAATCCCTCCTAATAAACTCCCATCTCCTATAGTGTATAATCCAAATATAGGGATCATTACTCCCCCTATTAACAATCCAATAGCATTTATGGTATCTGATACGGCTACTGCTTTTAAGCCTCCGAAAATCGCATAAATTGAACCTATACCTCCTATCGCCCATACTGTAATCCATAGAGCAGTAGTATCTGATACTCCTATAAGCTCAGGAATATCAAACATTGTATTTATTGCTAATGCGCCCGAATATAAAACTGTTGGTAACAAGATAATCGCATATCCTGTTAAAAATAGTCCAGACGTAATCGCTTTGGTTGTTCTATCATATCTTCTTTGTAAAAATTGGGGTATTGTAGTTATTCCTCCTTTAAGGTATCTGGGTAATAAAAATATTGCAGTGACTACCATAGCTACAGCAGCTAGTGTCTCCCATACCATAACCAGAATTCCTTCTTTATAAGCAGCGCCGTTTAAACCTACTATTTGTTCTGTGGATAGGTTGGTTAATAATAAAGACCCCGCTATTACTGATGCTGTTAAACTACGTCCTCCTAAAAAATAGCCATCAGATGATTTTTCATTAGTATTTCTGGTTAGCATATATGAAATAATGCCAACAATAGCGGTAAAAGCTATAAATATAGTTACTCCCATGTTTTTAAGTTTTTGTTTTTATTTTGCTTTTCATAATCCCATCATCAAAGTTGGATTGTATATTTAAAAAGGGAGAGGAAAAATCCTCTCCCTTTATTGAATAACTCCAAACTATTCAGCTTAAATGGGATAACTGAATTAAGGATTTATTTTATAGGGCTATGGAGTTACAAATTTTAGATCATCGATATGATAGGTATCAGTAGCTGTACCGTCTGATTGCCCGCCATTAAAAAATAAGACTACTTTAGTATTTCCATTACCTGCCGCTGCACTAAAATCAAAAGTGTAGTTTTTCCATTCTCCCGCTACATCAATATTTCCCCATATCTCTACAGCTGTACCGCCTTCGAGTTTTGCTAATAAAGGAACGGTTTTACTCGAATGTATTTTAATACTCAATTTTGAATTCACTGATAAATCTATTACACCTCCAAAATCAATAGCCAGATTATCCCAAGCATTGGTTCCATCATCAGTATATTCTCCGACGTTAGAGCTTCTATTGGAGCAGCTAACATTAGGGTTTGCAACTACGGGTACAAATCCAGGGCTGTCTCCCAGTTGAAAATTTTGTTGACAATCAAAATCACTTATAATACTAAGATCTGGAGTTACTCCTGCACAGTCTTCGACAATTATACTACAATCCTTAGATGTGAATTTTATATCATCGATATAGTAGATGTCGGTAGCTGTACCATCTGATTGCCCGCCATTAAAAAACAAGACTACTTTAGTATTTCCATTACCTGCCGCTGCACTAAAATCAAAAGTGTAGTTTTTCCATTCTCCCGCTACATCAATATTTCCCCATATCTCTACAGCTGTACCGCCTTCGAGTTTTGCTAATAAAGGAACAGTTTTACTCGAATGTATTTTGATATTCAACTGTGAGTTAACCGATAAATCTATAGCCCCTCCAAAATCAATAGCCAGATTATCCCATGCATTGGTCCCATCATCGGTATATTCTCCTACAGATTCACTTGTATTAACACCACTTTTATTAGGGTTTTCTACTACAGGTACAAATCCAGGGCTATCTCCTAATTGAAAATTTTGTTGACATTCAAAATCACTTACAATGCTTAAATCTGCAATGATACCAGCACAAGGGTCTACAAATTCTTTAAATCTAATATCATCTATATAATAAATATCTTCTGCTGTACCATCTGTCATACCTGCATTAAAAAACAACAGTACATTTGTGTTTCCTGCTCCAACAGCTGTTCTAAAATCAAAAGTATATTCTACCCATTGATCTATCGTACTTATCGTTTTTGTTATTTCAATAGGTGTCCCTCCATCAAGTTTTACCGTTAATGGGCCTGTCTTCTTGGTAAGAATCTTTATACTTAATTGTGAATTGGTAGATAAATCTATTGGAGATTCTAAGTCGATAAATAAATTATCGAAAGGCTCGGTTCCATTATCTTTATATTCTCCTACAAATTGGCTCGTGTTGATTCCACTTTTGCTTGGGTTCGCTATAACGGGAGCTGTAGTATCCATGGTAGGGTCTCCCAGAAATACATTTTGTTGACAATCAAAATCATTTAATATGCTCGAATCCTTTTGAGTATTTTCGCAAGGATCTGGAATGATAACTGACACATCAAAAAAGAGATCATCTAAAAAATAAATTTCTTTTGTGCCATCATTTTCTATACCCTGATTAAAGAATATTACAATCTTTGTATGATTTTGGTCTTTTTGATCACTAAAATCAAACTGATACTCTATCCATTTATTATTACCATCAAGAGAGACTGTTATTTCTACCGGTACTGAAGTACCTCCTTCTAGCCTAACTTTTGCTTCTGCAGAAATATCTGTTTTAATTTTGATTTTAAACAGTGCATGAGTAGATAAATCTATTGGTTCACCAAAATCTATTACCAAAGCATCCTGGGGTCCTGTACCATCGGTATACTTACCAACAAACTTACTCTTATTAATTCCTATTTCATTTGGATTTCTAATCGCCTCTACATTAGGTAAAGTTTGGTTCGATTGACATTCAAAATCTGTAACAATGCTAAGGTCTGTAACCACATTATCATTTTCGCATTGAGCATATGTTATGGTTTGCAATTCTTCTAAGTCATCCTCACACGATAAATTCAACACTAGTATCATAAAAAGGATACAATGTATACTCGAAAAAAACTTTACTATTTTCATGATAAAAAATTTACATTAATAATTAGCTACTTCTTTTATATGCATTGCCATGCCTCCTCCAGAAGCTAGGGACACATCTAATAAAGTAGTATGATTTACTTCTATTGTTTTATTTTTAAAAGCTGTCGGATTATTTAGATAGTGAGCTTTATCTCCATCCAGATACAGTTCTGCTATATATTTTTTGTCGTGATCCAAATACTCAAAAGACAGCTCTAATTCTCTGCTTTCTTGATTCGTTATACTACCAACAAACCAGCTTGATAAGTTTTTATCTTTTCTTGCTATGGTAAGGTATTTTTCAATTTCTCCATTAAGCACTATAGTCTTATCCCAATCTACCGGTACATCTTTTATAAATTGAAATGCTTTTAAATTGTCCACATAATTTTCTGGAAGATCGGCTACCATTTGCAATGGGCTGTACAAAATAATGTACAATGCCAGTTGTTTGGCCAGGGTAGTCCTTACATATTGATCGGTACGATACTTATCAAATTTTATATCAAAAATACCTGGTGTATAATCAATAGGCCCTGCTAATCCTCGCGTAAAAGGAATGATAAGTGTATGTTCGGGAGAATTACCGCCTCCCCACGCGTTAAATTCCATTCCTCTAACACCTTCTCGGGTCATCATATTGGGGTATGTTCTTCTTATTCCCGTAGGTTTTATCGGTTCATGAACATCTAATGTTATTTTATATTTTGCTGCTGTTTCTACAACTTTTCGGTAATGATTTACCATATATTGACCGTGATGAAACTCTTTATTATTAACAAGATGATTTGCATACCCCGTTTTTACTGTATTAATTCCTAATCTGCTATAAAAAGCAAATGCACTATCTAATCTTTTTTCGTAGGTAATAACATCACCAGAAGTTTCATGATGTCCTATAATCGTAACTCCTTTTTCTCTAGCATATGCAACTACTTCTTTTATATCAAAATCAGGGCTTGGAGTTACATAATCAAAAAAACCTGTAGCGCCCTTTACTCCCCAATATTCCCATCCTGTATTCCAGCCCTCTATTAATAGTCCTTTTATACCATGTTTTGCATTAAAGTCTATATATTTTTTTGCATTTATAGTTGTAGCTCCATGTGATGAACTATTGCCAGACCAGCCTCCTTCATTTTTATTTGCCCAGGAGCTTTTTCCCAAATGCATTTCCCACCAGATACCCGAATATTTCATTGGTTCAATCCACGAAACATCTTTTATTTTTGAAGGCTCATTAAGGTTAAGAATAAGAGTGTTGGTTAACAACTCTTTTGCCTCTTCTGCTATTTGGATCGTTCTCCACGGTGTAACAAAAGGGGTTTGTATACGCACTTTATCTCCATTACTCCACGGAACTAATTCTGATTGTAATACGTGATTTTCCTTTATGGCTAATGTCATATCAGAATAATCAGTAAGATTAGCTTCGCTAAAACATAAATAAATATCATCCTTTGTTTTAATAGTTAATGGCGTATTAACTGCGTGTACATTAGGGATTCTATTGTTCTTAGTATCATCATAACCATCATTCTCTCTCGCGTCTATTTTACTTAAAGTGGTGTGACTATAGATATGTTCATAACTATCATAATCTGCAGGAATCCACCATGCATCGGCGTCGTCTGTAAGTTTGAATTGGGTTTGTTCTTTGGTAATTACCAGTTCATCAAGATGTTCTTGTTTTGGAAATTGATATCGAAAACCAAGGCCATCATCATAGATTCTAAAAATAATTTTGAAATTACGTTTAAGATCCAAGGTTTCTTTTAGCGTAATTATTGTTTCGTTATACTTATTTTCAATACTTTTTTGTTGACCCCAAACCGGTTTCCAGTTTGTATGTACTGTATCGGTTACTATAGATATGATTTCTAGATTTTCTTTTATTGCAAGGTTATTTTTAAACTGAAATCCAACAAAAGAAGTGTCTATAATAGTTTCGGTTTTATGCTGAACTGTATACCAGGGTTCTCCATTAGAGTTAACACTAAAATGTACTACTATTTTAGCGTCCGGAGATTTTAATTCTACTATAGATCCATTTCTTGTATCGCAATACGAAAAAAGAAATACCATGATCAATATAAGAATGTATTTTACGCTTGTTAACATTATAAGCTATAGTTTAAATTGTAATCTATTTTTTCTCAAAACCGATAAAAGAACACTAACATCCTTTTTTACCTGGTGTTAGTGTTCATAAACTAAAGTTAGTGATCAGAAAATGAGAACTGATGTGTGAATTTTTGATCCGAACTACCTCCTACAAAAAGGTCGTAGTCTCCTTTTTCGTTCACAAAATTTATAGTACTGTCATAAAACTTTAAATCATTAGCAGTTAGGATAAATTCTATTGTTTTTGTTTCTCCTTTTTTTAGGAATACTTTTTTAAATCCTTTTAGTTCTTTAACAGGTCTGGTAATACTTCCAAATCTGTCTTTGATATATAATTGTGCAATTTCTTCTCCATCATAATTTCCTGTATTTGTAATACTGGCTGTAATCTTGAGTTTAGAATTTGGTGTAAGCACATTAGAGTCTAACGTCACATCACTATATTTAAAGGTTGTATAACTTAATCCATATCCGAATGGAAATAGTGGAGAGTTATCAACATCTAAGTATCTGGAAACGAATCTTGGATTTGCTCCTTCGAGATCCACTGGTCTCCCCGTGTTTTTCATATTATAAAAAACAGGTATTTGTCCTATATTTCTCGGAAACGTAACGGTTAGTTTTCCCGAAGGATTATAGTCTCCAAATAATACATCTGTAATAGCATGACCGCCACTTGTACCTGGGAACCACGCTTCTACAATAGCATCTACAGTTTCATTTTCCCATGATAAATCCAGAGGTCTTCCATTTAATAAAACCAGTACTATTGGTTTTCCTGTTTTCTTTATTTCGGCAATTAATTCTTGTTGGTGGCCCGGGAGTTTAATACTTGTTCTACTCGCTGCCTCACCACTCATATTTTCTAGTTCTCCCATAACCATAACTACCACATCAGCATGCTCTGCCGTTTTTACTGCTTCTGCAAAATTTGATGTATCTCCTTCTACAACCTCACAACCTTTGGCATAGGTAAACAGACTTTCTTTTGCCTCAAGAGCTTCTTTTACACTTACTGCTACTCCTTCTCTATTCCCATGGGCAGCCCAATTACCAATGATATGAAACTCATCATTTGCCAACGGACCAATAAGAGCAATCTTTTTTTCTTTATGTAAAGGCAGTACCTCATCTTTATTTTTTAACAAAACGATAGATTTTCTGGCAGCATCTCTAGCTGCCTCTAGATGATTATCATTAAGAATTACTTTGGCTTCCTGCTCTTCATTACAATATTTATAAGGATCTTCAAAAAGGCCTAGTTTATATTTCAATCTCAAAATATCTTTTACAGCTTTGTTCAATCTACTTTCTTCTATTTTACCTTCTTGTATAGATTGCTTCATATAATTTTTATACACTCCTCCTTGCATATCCATATCTACTCCTGCATTCATAGCTAATTCTCCCGCATGTTTTAAATCTTCTGCATAACCATGGGGGACCATTTCATTTATTGAAGTATAATCAGTTACTACAAAACCATTAAATCCCCACTCTTTTCGTAATACCTGATCTAGTAAAAAGGTATTCCCCGTAGCTGGTATTCCATTGAGCTCGTTAAATGAAGTCATAAAAGTTGCTGCTCCTGCATCTAATGCTGCTTTAAAAGGTGGTAAATACACATTTCTTAGTGTATTCATAGACATATCAACAGTGTGATAATCTCTACCTGCTTGTGCTGCACCATATGCAGCATAATGCTTGGCACAAGCCAAAATGGTATTCTTATTAGAAAGATCATTTCCCTGAAACCCTTTTACTCTTGCTTTGGCAATTAAACTTCCCAGATAAGTGTCTTCTCCTGCACCTTCTGATATTCTACCCCATCTTGGATCTCTGGCAATATCTACCATAGGAGCAAAGGTCCAATGTAGTCCTTCTACAGAAGCTTCTATAGCGGCAATGCGAGCACTCTTTTCCATGAGTTCTAAATCCCAACTAGAAGCTTCTCCCATAGGGATAGGAAAAATAGTTTTATATCCATGAATTACATCATACCCAAAGAGAAGTGGAATCCCTAAACGCGTTTCTTCTACTGCAATTTTTTGAAGTTTTCTTGTATAAGCAGAACCAGTAGCATTAAAAATAGCTCCTACTTGTCCTTTTTTAAGATATTCTACATAATTTTTATCCAGTACAGGTCCTGTAATATCAGCTCCACTAGAGTACAATACAGTTTGTCCTATTTTTTCTTCTAATGTCATTAAAGCCATTAAAGAGTCTATCTTATGTTCTATTTGGGTATCCTGACCTGATAGGTCAGATGATTTTATTTTGTTTTTACAACTAAAACAGAATACTCCAAGAGATATGATCAATAGTATTTTTTTCATCAAAAAAATGATTCTTATATTTATAATTGTTTGATTGAATTCTTTTCTAGAATCCTAATTTTGATAGTCCATCTTTTATTTCCTGATCCTTCATAAAAAGTGACCATAGAAGCTGTGTTCTATGATTTTCTATCATGGCTACAATAGGTCCCTGATCAATCGCTAAATATCCATCAGAATACCAATCCTGTTGTTCTGAGAATGCATCGTAGAAACCATATTCGCCCCATAACTTGTCGTTTAGTTTATAATAGAAATATTCTAATGCTTTTTTTGACTGTTCTGGAGTATAAGGAAAAGAAGAAAGTGCTGCCGTTGGAGTGATAACACCATTATCTTCTGTGGGGCTGTGTACACCATACCCTCCAGGCTGATCACTTGCTGTAAGTCCCCAACTATTTTCTCCATACCCTTTAAAACCTTTTGGGTTTTTGATACAGTACTCATAATTGATAAGTGCATGTGCTTTATTTTGATCAAAATAATTTGCATATTGATCATCTAATCCTCTTGGATCTAAACCAATAAAGGAATATTGTGAGAAAAATAAAGGGCCTCCAAAATCCGGACCTAGAGGTAATACTGTGCCAGAAAATGATTTTCCATTTTTCATCCCTCCATTAGATGCCCATCCATTGTCATATGTTTCTTTATCTATAGAATGCGTAGGGGATGATGCTCCTAAAACATAAACGATAAGTGCTTCATTCCATCCACTTATTTTTAAGTTGATATCAAAATTATGGCCTGGCGACCAGTGCCATGTAAGTGACTTTTCTCCCTGAGTATACCAATCCCATTCTACAGCTTCCCATAATGCCGTTATTCTATCTCGAATATCTTTTTCTTCTGTAGTATTGGCAGAAAAATATTGTCTGTTTATTAATAATCCTTGTATTAAAAATGCGGTCTCGACAAGGTCTCCACCATCATCTTGTGCGCTAAAAGGTCTTGTTTTGGCAGTATCACCATAGTACCAATGCGAAAAAACACCGTGATAGGAATCTGCTCCCTCCAGGAACGTCAGTATTTTTTGCAACCGCTCTATAGCTTCTGTTTTGGTAATCCATCCTCTTTCAACTGCCGCAGGAAAACATGCTATTCCAAAACCAGAACCTCCTGTGGTTACTACTCTTTTGGATTGTCCTTCGAACGCATCTTCCTGAGAACGTTCTCTTGCCAAACCACTATTAGGCTCTGCAAAATCCCAGAAATAATTAAAAGTACGTTGCTGCACCAGATCCAATAATTCTTCAAAAGGAATCTCTGGTATTGGATTTTCTTCTTCAAATATTTCGGCTACATCTGGCGGTGGTGGTGTAATATCGTCTGTATTACAACTACTAAAAAATAATATCGAAGAACAGATAAATGAGAGTAAAAACATTTTTTCTTTAATTGTTATTAATAATTTCATAGGGTTATATTTTTATTTCTGAAGTCAGAAAAATTTTTCTAATTGAGTTTTGGGTAATATTAATATCCTGGATTTTGGATAAGAAGCCCTCCACTTTTTTGTATTTGATCATTAGGAATAGGAAACACCTCGTGTTTTCCATCTACAAAGGACTTACCGTGTGCTCTAAGCACAGTACCTGCTCTTCCTTGTCGTACCAGATCAAAATACCGATCATGCTCAAAAGCAAGTTCATGCCTTCTTTCATTCCAAACAGCCATTTGATCAACACTAACGGCATTGCCTAAACCTGCTCTATTTCTAACCTGGTTTAACGGGGCGGCGGCATCTCCTCCTACTTGCAAAGCTGCTTCGGCATTGATTAATAGTATTTCTGCAAAACGTAGTATTCGTATATTTTTCCCGGTTTCCCAAGCATCAGATAATGCACTTGAGTATGCTTTCTGGTTATACATTGGATTTACTACCGTATTTGCGACTAGCCTGCCATCAAATAAAGTTTCACCTCTAAATATTATAGTACCATCTCTTCTCGTATCTCCTGGTTCGTATGAATCGGCAAGATTTTGGGTAGGAGTATTAAATCCCCAGCCCCAGCCGCCATCACCTCTGGCTCCCTGGCTTACGCTATATCCTTGTACTCCTGCAGTAGGTGTTTCGCCACGAGCTTGTATTTCAAAAATAGATTCGGTATTATTTTCTCCAATCTCTTTCCAGATATCTTCATAGTTGGCAGTAAGGCCGTATTCTCCAGATCCTATAATTTCATTAGTTAGCTCATACACTTTTGTCCATTTATTTTGGTACATACTTACTTTGGCCAACAATGCTTTTGCTGCTCCATTCGTTGCTCTACCTAACTCAGAACTATCATATTCACTCTTTTGGGGTAATGCCAGTATAGCCGCTTGTAAATCTGTTTCGATAAAAGCATAGGTCTCTTCTTTTGTAGCTCTTTTTAGAAGTTCATTTGGATTTGAATCAAGATCAGGCACATCTCCTATTAAAGGTACTCCTCCAAACATTTTAACTAACCTAAAATATAGTAATGCTCTTAAGAATTTTGTTTCACCAATAAGCCTGCTTTTTAATGTATCGTCTAATTCATTAAAGGATTCTAATCTACTTAATGCCTGATTAGCCCTTTGTATACCATCATAATGGGCTTCCCATATTTCATTAAACGATATTGAGGTAGCATCAAAAGTAAGTGCATCTAATAGATGTTTATCTGTTCCTGTATCTCCCGGATCACTACCTTTATCTGCATCATCTGAAGTAATACTAGAAATTCCATTCCATGAAAATGAACTCATTGGCCATTGTAAAAAACTATTATAAACAGCGTTTACAAGTTCTGAAGCATTCTCAACAGTTATGGCTCCTTCGGTTTCCTGATTCGACTCTACTTCGAGAAAATCTTCACTACACCCCAATATTAGGATGAGCATAAAAAACAAAGAAAGGTGATATCGCATTGCGCTTTTTATTAAATTTTTCATATTAATTTTTTTAAAAAGAAGTGTTTATACCAAAATAAAATGACCTGAGTGTGGGATATGCATTTAACTCGATCCCGGCTGTACCCAGAGGGTCTCCCGGAAGTTCTGGCGTGTACCCCGAAAATCTCTTGAAAATAAAAGGGTTTTTTGCAGATGCATATATTCTGATTTTAGAAAAAATACTTATAACATCTTTTGGCAAAGAATACCCTAATGTGATATTGTTAATTCTGAAAAAATCTCCTGATTCTAAATAGTAGTTAGAAGACAGTGGTACATCATTAGAAGCAATTGGAGTTGTATTACTCGGTCTACCAGATGTCCATCTATTATTAAATACAGATTGTTCTATATTTTCATTTCCGAATCGTTGTGCTTTTTTTCCGTTATAGACTTTGTTACCTAAATTACCAAAAGTGTCTACAGAAAAGTCAAAGTTTTTATATTCAACTCCTAGATTAAGTCCAAAGAAAAATTTTGGAATATAAGATCCAAAGAATTTTCTGTCTCCTTCGTCAGTAATACCATTATTATTTACATCTTCATATACCAATTCTCCTCTGTCATCAATACCAATTGCATTATATAAGAAAAAACTCCCTAAAGGCTGTCCTACGGCTACTTTCTTGGTATACTGCCCATTATCGATATTTCCTCCTTGTTGTTCATTAAAAAATGGGCTGGTTACTTTGGTAAGTTCATTTTCATTAAAGGAGAAACTTCCTCCTAAATTATACTTTACCGCTCCTATAGTATCTGCCCAGTTTAATGTTATTTCTGCTCCTTTATTTACAATTTCTCCTACGTGAGAATTAAAAGGGTCAAAACCAAAAACATCTGGAAGCTGTACTTCTAAAGTAGCATTGGTATTGGTTCTTTGATAGTAATCTAATTCTCCACTTAATTTATGATTTAAAAGAGCAAATTCTAATCCTACGTCAAATTCATTTGTTCTCTCCCAGGTCAGATCTTCATTGATAGTACCTGTAACTGTGATCCCTTGCTGTAGTTCCTGATTAGGTCCAAAGGGAAAAAACCCACCACTACCTGTTGTTGCTGTTATTACATTAAAAGGTACATTTTGATTACCCAACTCCCCATAACTTGCTCTAAGTTTTAGTTTATCAAACCATCCATCTTGCATAAAATCTTCTTTGGTCAATACCCAACCTACACTTACTGCATAAAAATTACCGAATCTTTTTCCGGGTTGAAACTTGCTTGAACCATCTCTCCTAAAAGAAGCATTAAATAAGTATTTACTATTATAATCATAATTTACTCTGGCTATATAGGAGTACAGTCTATCTGACACACTAAATGATCCAGATGAAAGTTGAGTATTATCTTCATCACCAGTATTCAAATTAAATCTAAGATTTGAGTCCAGAGGAACATTATTTCGTACTCCTGTTAAAAACTCTCCACCACTTTCTTCAGCAGTAATACCTAAAGTCGCTTTAATTGTATGAGATTCACCAAATGTTTTATTGAAGGTGAAATAATTATCTAAAAACCACCTATAATTATTGGTATGTGTAACTGTTAACCTGGTTTTTGCAGGGTTTTCTATCCCTCCTTCGAAATTTTCTTCAAGATTCGCCGGATTGTTTGCTAAAAAAGAGCCTAATCTATCTTCGAAATTATAAAACCTTCCGTATTCTGTTTCTACAGAAAAACGAGATGTAAATGTTAATGGTTCTATTATTTTATAGTCTAGTTTAAATGCTCCCTGTAGTTTAAAGAATTTTTGTTTTTCGTCTTGAAAAAATAAATCTTTTACCGGATTAGATACATTATTAAAAGCTGTAGATGAACCAAACCGTCCTTCTTCATCTCTTATTGGCACAATAGGGGATTGTTTATAAGCATTCGTAAATGCATTAAATCCTTTTGGAGTTATATTAGCCAATTGTGCATTTACATTATGAGAAAAATTAATTTTTTTACCAATCTTATAGTCGACATTACTACGTAAAGTAAGTCTATCAAAATCATTGCCTATTAATATCCCTTCTTCTTTATTAAAGCCTGCACTAAAAAAAGATCGGATTTTTTCTGAACCTCCTGATACTGATAAATTATAGTTAGATATACGGCCTGTTCTTGTTATTGCGTCCAACCAATTTGTATTATATTTTTGATTAGAAAAGAAAAAACCACTGGTATCATTATCATTATTAGGATCATCATCATTTCTTAAATCTCTTAGAGCTGCCTCGTTATTATAAGTCACAAAAGATGCAGCATCTGCCAGTTTAACTCTACTTAATATATCACGATACCCTGTATAGGTGTCGAAAGAAATTTCCATCTTTCCTGTTTTTCCTTTTTTGGTAGTAATTATGATTACTCCATTAGCGCCTCTGTTTCCATAAATAGCTAAGGATGCAGCATCTTTTAAGATATTCATCGTAAGAATATCTGATGTATTAATATTATTGATATTATTAGTCAATACACCATCAACTACATATAGTGGTTCTCTACCCCCTTGAATAGTTCCTAATCCCCTGATAATTACTGTTGAAGCCTGCCCGGGTGCATCTGAAGCAATTACTTGTACACCTGCAGCTTTTCCTTGCAATGCTTGAGAAGCATTAATAATTGGTTCTCTAGATAGTTCGTCTCCTTTAACAGTAGCTACAGCACTGGTAAGAATAGATTTTCTTTGGGTTCCATATCCTACAACAACTACTTGCTCGAGTTCTGAGGCATTAGACTCCATATATATAATATAATCGGTATTTTCTGTTATTAAAATTTCTTTAGTTTTGAAACTTAAATAACTTACCCTAAGAGTATCTCCTATTTGAGTATTTATTGTGAATCTTCCATCAAAATCTGTTAATGCCCCTTTGGATGTTCCTTTTACTAAAACATTACATCCTGGTAGTGGCATATTGTTATCAGAATATATTGTTCCGGTAATAGTTTGCTGTGCCATTACACTATTATAGATCAATAGTAAGCAAATGAGAATTTGATTTTTCATCTAAAAATTAATTATTTGTTAACACTAGGTTAAAATTACTTATTACTGTCGTAAAAACTTTTGTAGTATCAATAAATTCTTACAGAAACAAATTTAAATATTTATATTTCAGGTATTTACAAAATAAAATACATCAATATTTTAACATATTGATGTATTTAAGATGTAATTATTTTGAGGAAATAAATGAGGTATTTAGAGTTTCATTAAGAAACTTGATAGGCTATCCTTAGCATTAAGCTCTAGTTTTTTTCTTAATCGATAACGTTGTAACTCTACACCTCTTACACTTATTCCTAATAATGGAGCTATATCTTTAGTAATTAATCCAATTTTAATATAAGCACAAAGTTTAAGGTCTTTGGTCGTTAGTTTTGGAAATTTTGATATTAATGATTTGAAAAAATCCTCATGCAATTCATTAAAATTAGATTCAAAGATTTTCCAATTATCATTACTATTAATATGCTTTTTAGACAAGTCTAATAATCGCTTAGTTCTATATTCATTTGTAGAAAACTTTTTTAACCTATTAAGTTCATTCCTTAACTCTATTATCATTTCATTTTTATTGGTTACTGATAAAGTAGAATTTGTAAGCTCTCGTTTCTTATTTCTTATTTCCTTTTCGAGGTTTTTCTTTTCAATTTCATTGATTTTCTTTTGCGTCTCTCGCATATACTCTTCCTGAAGCATCAATTGTTGTTTTCTTATCTTTATTTTATTGATTTTATAGACCATAAATAGTAATCCCATTGCCAGAAAGGAGTACAACAATTTCATAGTATTAGAGAAATACCAGGGAGGTAACACTTTTAAATCTATCTGTTTTATCGAATTTTCTCCTTGTTGCGTATCATTTTCTAATACTAATGTATAATCTCCGTAAGGAAGGTTTTGTAGAATCAACTTTCCTTCTTTAACAAATTCCTTTTGATCTACTTCTCCCGATAGTGTATAACTAAAATCATTTCCATAAGATTTTGGCATGTATATTTCGAATGCTAAATATTTAGCATCTTCAAATGGTATATGAATAAGTGTATCAAGTATTGAGAATTGTTTTGTTCTAGAGTATATTTTATCTATTACTGGTGTTGGTGAAATCTTTTTATCCTTTCGTAATGCATTTATATTATACATTGCAAAACCATCATTAAGATTAATCATTCTTAAGGAATCATTTTTAAAAATAACCTTTTCATATTTCGCAACAAGACGTTGCTTAATACCGGCAACATTAATTTTATAGATTTCTTTATAGTTATTATCTGTAAGCGTTAATGTGTTTTCACTTTTTCTATCTATAAACCAAGCTTCATTTTTTTCTTTATGGATAAGTACCTTATCATCATAATCTTTAAACCTATTAAACCGACCAATACTATCTTTTTGTTGAAAATACTGAAACCATTTCCCCGAATTATAAAATACAATATCGGCATCAATTTTAAAGATATTGGTTTGGTATTGTTTAAAATTTTCATTCTCTCCGTAAGAAGTAACTTTTAGTGCTTTAGTATAATCTTCATTCAGTTCTATTCTAAAAACTCCTTTATATGAATGTGTAACCCAAATCACTCTGTCTGATTCAAAAACAATACTATTTACCAAAAAAGATAGATTTTCAATTACATGAGAATGCCAATCGTTCCCATCCTTTCTTAAGAAATTAATTCCGTAATAAGTTCCTTGTAAGTACTCTTTTTGTTGCCCTGGTACTTTTATAGTACAATAGACACCTCCCGATGTTAGTTTTTGTGATAACTTATTGTCCTCGATCAAAAAACTACCGTCATTATGTCCAGCAATAATTTGGTTTTCTATACTACTTAAATCCCACACCTGTCCTTCTGACCCTTCGATAAACTGTAGCTTTTTATCATTAGAATAGGTATAAATCCCAGTATTACTAGCCAGGTAATATTTTTCATTTAAAAAGGCAACATCATATACTGTTCCTACGGTTCCTGTAAAATCTTTATAATATGAAAAGGGAGTTCTAAAATCAATTCTTCCTAGTCCATTATCCAAAGCTGCCCAAAGATTTCCTTCATGAACTTTTAATCCCAAAACTGTATTGTTTTGCAAACCCGATTCTTTATTGAGGTATTGAAGGGTTTTTGTGTTTAGATTATAAATTATAACCCCATTCTTAATTGTTCCTAATGCCAGCTGCTTTTCATCTAAAAAAGCAGACTTGTTAAGTACGTTAGTATTTAAAAATAAATTGACTTCTTCTGGTAGTGGTGTTAACTTATTAGAATCATAAATAAACCCTCCTGCATTCAGATCAAAAAAGAAAAGTTTATTTGAAATTACCGAAACATTGTTCACAGAGCTAATTGTATACTCGCTCTCTGAAAACTCAAAAGGTATTAGCTTATTTTCTTTTAATTCCTGAACTCCTTTATTTCTGTTAGCAACTATTAATTTATCATTATAAACAGTAATATCATATACTCCCTGACTATCCTCAATATATTGGATTTGATTACCATCATATACATAAACCCCTCCTGCAAAGGATTCAAAAACAATACGATCTTTATACGCTATTATCTTCCAAAATTGTTCATTCTTAAATTGATGATTCGCATCAAAAGAAGAAACTAATGAAGTATATGTATAATTCCCGTAAATATCTTTTTCCCAAAACCCAAATTCTTCATAAGACCCTGTATAAATCCTGTTTTTTATACATAAGACTGATCTAATTATCGTTTTGTTTGGTAATTCAAATAATTGCCAGGATTGCCCATTATATCGTAACAAACCTTTATTGTTTGCTACATAAACGACTCCATTAGCATCAATATCAATACCCCAATTTTGGTTATCGGCTTTATAGTTGGCTATGGTGTAGTTTTCTATTTCGGGGTGAAATGTTTGACCAAACGAAATACTATATACTACAATAAAAAAAGTATAAAGTAACAGTTTTTTCATACGAATTGTTGGCATTAATTAGCTAACATATGAATTGATTTTCAATAATTAACAATTATTTTGCAAGAATTAAAACATAAAAAGCCCGAGGTTTTAGCTATTTTTAACTACAACCCCAGGCAACCGCTCCCCCGAACCTAACTACCTTTAATGCTTTAATATAGATTAGATCTATAGTGAATTGGTACTATTGCAATTCAACTATTGCGCGCTCTATCACCTCATCTTTTGTTGTATCTTCAAGGTTAAGTATTATAGGAATATCTGGATCTACTCCATCATCCAGGTGTTTTCCCTGGGCATCAATAAATTCACTTGTAGACAGGCTCCAATACCATCCATTAGCTAAATATCCGTCGGCTACAGATCCACTTCCTCCTCCTGTTCTTTGTCCTACAGTTTTTATGCTTTCTACCGGATCTACAGAATACAAGAAAGTAGTAGAAGCACTGTACACATTTCTATCAGTAAGTACCATTACAGGTTTTAGATATTTGTTCGCACTACCCGACGGCTGAAGAGTAATATGACTATCAGAAAAATCATTTGGTCCCGGACCCGTTTTAAAACGCTCAAAACCGGTATAAATAGGTTTATCTGTAAAATAAGATGCAAATTTGGTTGCCAAAGCCGGATCGCCTCCTGTATTAGTCCGCATATCAAAAACAAGACCTTTGGTGTCTTTTAAATCCAGAAATATTCGCTCAATTTCATCATCAGAAATCTCAACATTCCACGAAGGAATCCATAGATATCCGATTTTTCTATCTTGCGGTAAAGTACCCCATACCGCTCTAAACCCCTGTCCGCCTGATAATGTCTTTATTTCAGAATTAACTGTATTACCAATATAATTATTCACTAAGATCGCTGCGTCTATTCCTGCTGGATACCCTTCTTCAAGATCAAAACCTATAGACATACCATTTGGATTGTTTTGATCTTCTATAAGGCTAGAATGACCGTCTCTTAAACTTTTGGTAACCTCACCTAGAATTTCAAAAAATTCTTTTTGAGTTGTAGTGGTATTAATCTTCCCTCTAAGATTGCTTCTCAGCGTATTTATATTCACATTCTTAAATTCCAGCATAGCATATTTCTCTTGTACCAGAGTCGTATACTCATCAAATACAGCAAGTGCATCTGTTCCTGGATTTGGTTCCATCAACGCTTTTTCGCAAGAACTGAACACCATCAAAAATAGAAGCAGACCTATTTTTATTTTTAGATATTTCATTACAATGTTTTTATTAAAAAATTAATTAAAATGCATCACTCTTACTTTGTGCGTTTGAAAATGTTATATCGAATAGAGAGTGAATGTGTACCATACGTTACCGGGTATTTCTTAACTTCAGAAAACTTTCTCAGATGCCATTTATACGCTACAGAAAACCGATTTGATAATCGATACCGTATACTTGTTCTTACCTGAAAATGCCTGGGTATAGTTCTCAATTTGTAGTACTTAAAGGCAAAACGGTCTTCAAGTTTACTGTTTTGATAATCAAAATCTCCACTCTCTAATACACTCTGCGGCACAGAAAAAGAAAACCCACTACCTTCTCTGAAATAAGAAGCTAGTCCTATATCTAAACCAAAACGGAATTTTTTATAGTCATAAATACCCGAAGCCCATAAGGTACTTCCTGTAACATCATACCCACTATTATTACCTAAACCCTCAAAGGTTTTTGTGTATAAATCCAGCACATCCCATGTTGCACCAATAAATAGGTTTTCTTTAATACGATGAAGATATTTGGCCTGTAACATAGAGTTATAAGTACTTACCGTATTATCATGAGTAGCAGCTTTTTCTGTAGTTATTATTCCTTGTAAATTAATTCCCCAGATTGCTTTTTCATTTTCTTTTAGATATCCTAGTCCAAATACACCACCAAATCCATTATACTTCACATTAGAGTATTTTATGTCCTGAAAGGAAGAAAAACCACCACCAATGTCGACATAAAAAGAGGATGTTTTTTGTGCATAAAGCTGTACTAGGCTAACTGCAAAAAAGAGCACAATTAAATAGGTTTTTTTCATGTTTTCGTTTTTATGAATTAATTCACTATTGTATTGCGCGTTTAAAAATGTAACGTGTAATAAATATCCCATTACTATCTCCTTCACCTGCATCACTTTCTACAGCACTGGTTACAAAAATCAGATCCCAACCTTCTGCCAGCATTGTGGTTATTTTTGATGAAATTACCGCATCGTTTGCTGCAATATTCTGAAAACGAATCCCTACCAGATTGTAAAAGTTTAAGAGTTTAGTCTCCTCAAAATCCTTAACACGAATCGCTTTTCTTTTTGATTTATTACGTGTATTATCATCTTCTGTCTGCGTAGAGGTGAATTCTTTATAATCTCTTTCTGCATTTGCCGAAATAAGTCTTGAACGCCCTAAACCACTTGGGACTATAGATTCTACACTGGTAATAACTTTTACTTCATATTTTGGAGCAGAAGTTTGTGCACTACTTGTTATCATTGATGCGATAATAAATACGCTTAATAGAATTACTTTTTTCATTTTTCTTACTTTTTATTATTTATTATTTATTATTAATTTCAGTGTTCTTCCTTCTTACACAACAGTAAACTTCTAGAACACCCTATTTTTATTGTCTAAATATTATTTTACTTCTTTTATCAATTGTTTTGCTTTTTCTAAAACAGCATCTTTTCCACTAATAAACTCTTTAATTGTCGGGTATACTTTATGATGCGGTACAGTACCACTACCTTCTGGAAATAATCTCTTATCAACGTCTTGCTCATTAATCACAATGAAGATGGAAAAGATCAGTTTAGAATTGGGTAGATTATAAAACAGCGGGATAGACCCTGTATGCCTGTAATATCCTCCTCCAGTTTCTTCTCCTATAAAAATGGCATTACTTTTATCTCTCACTAGTGCACTAAACAAACCTCCTCCAGAAAAAACTCTACCACTCGTCAAGACAAATACATTTCCTTTAAACTTATTTTTTGCCGGATCACGATGAATAACTTTATCTTCTCTCCAATAATACGCCCCATCATCTCCTTTTATCATTTCTTCTTTCACCATCTTTTTCATTGTTTTCTGGATAGTTTCAGGAGTACTATCTGCATCCAGTTCCATCATATCATACCATTGCGATAGTAAATACTGTGGATATGGTGGTACATTATCAATGGTGCTTAATTTTCTATACTTATTCTCTTTAAAATGCGTATCAATTAAGTACGAGGCTAATTCCATATCATTTCCATCATCTCCACCTGTATTTTCTCTGATATCTAAAATCAGGTTCTTAATTCCTTTTTTATTTATTTCACTGAAAGAGTTTTTAAGGAATCCGAAGAATTTTTTTTGATTCTTTCGGGTTTCAGTAGAAAATGTATTTACCGTTAATAAAGCCGTATTATCATCCACATATTCTAAGTAATATGGTTTTTCATAATGATTTTCTGTAATTGTATTTTCTAATCCAGATTTCGGAATTCCCGTTAATTCTACAGTACAACTTTCTTTATCTGAATTATGTAAATATGCTATGGTAAATTTCTCTTGTGGACCAAAAACCAAAAAGTAATTGGTCGAAAAATCATCCTCTAATTGCCTGTATTTAAAAGTAGTATTATACCCATCAGAGCTTAATAATTTAAAAGCCTCTGTAGTTATCTTTTTGGTTGTGTTTCCGTTAATACTTAAAATCTGATCCCCTTTCTTTAGTTTCCCATAGTTCTGTGCAGCAATCAATGTATCTTTTAAGAATTTTACTTTGAAAGGGAAAAAGGCATTGGTAGTATTACTTTTTAATTCTGAAAAAATATCTCCCGAGGCATAAAAACTAGAATGCCCACAATTTATTTTAGTATGAATTCCTGCAATTAGGTTATAAAATTCCCGAATATTTTGAAGCTTTGGTAGTCTTTCATTTGCCTTTTTAAATATCAAATCAAAGGTATCTTTAGCAGTATACAAATACATTCCGCTATGTGCCGTTTCTATAATATCACGATAGATTTTTAAATCTTCTTTTAATACTAAAGGATCAAATGGTTGTTTAGGTAATGCTGGTGTAAATATTATTTCTTGTCCATCTTGATTAATAAAAACAAACTGCGTTTTGGTTAGTTTTTTAATAGTTCGAGTATTGACTTCTTTAGTAGTACTATTTACATAACTTATCGTTTTGTTATCACTATTATAGGTCCATTTCTCTTCAGTAACATCTCCATTTATCTCTGTATTTAATGTATAGTCTGAATTGAATTTGAATCTGGCGTTAGACACCAACTCTTTAATAGATAATAGTATTTCCTGTTTATTAGACTTTAGTTCTTTACCTTCTTTTTTATCTCCTTTTTTTTCTGCTTCGGTCAATATTTTTACATATAAACCCTCTGCCACAGATTCTATTCCCGATGGATCGTATTTCCATTCTCGGTCTAATAAATATTCTAAATCTTGAATCTTCTGGCTATATACAGAAATACTTATAAAAAATAAGAGACAGATTATGTATGTTAGTTTTTTCATTTCTTTTTTGATATTGTAATAATTTGATCAATCACATAAATTGTTATTCCGATTAGGATAGGTAGTATAAGAACCAGATCAACTCGTATTGCCGGACCAGTTATAGTTTTTTCCCATTTGGTTATCTGTAATTCCCAAACAATAAAACTGGACCAGATCACAACTAAAAAAACCAGCAATATTATAACTACACGTTTCATTTTTGAATAGTTTAATTTTTAACGTTGTACAAAGATTTGTTAAAAGGAAAAAGACAGCCAAGAAAAGTAATAGAGTAGCGGTTCGGATTTCAGAAATCCGAACGGAAATAGTCCTAAAAACAAGGGTTTTACTCCTGTTTCAGGAATCCGAACTTAAAAAAAGAAGGTTATTTTTCGTTTTTAAAACGAGAAGGAGTGGTGCCTGTATATTTTCTAAAAGCATCATAAAATGTACTTTTACTTTGAAAACCAACTTCGTTACCAATACCTTCGACGCTTAAACTATTTGCGATATCACTTCTTAGAAGTTCTTTTGCTTTTTCAACCCTAAAACTATTGATATAGGAGTTGAAATTTTGATTAAGTTGAGAGTTTATTACACCCGAAATACGTTTGGGATGTGCTCCTATTTTTTCTGCAATATCAATGATAGTCAAATCAGGTACAGTATATACCTTTTCATCCTGAATGTATTTTTTTATTTCTTGTAGTAATTGTATTGTACTTTCATTATTTATTAAAGAATCATTGTTTTTGTTACTTTTGTCAATAGTTTTTTCACTATTCTCAAGAGGAATTAAAGCCTCTACATTTTGTTGAAGAATACCTCTTACAGATATCCAATACAATAGCATAACATTAATGGTAGAAATTGTTATAAGAAAGTAAAACCCGGTGTCAAAAAACTCAGAAGCTATTGCAATAAAAGTAAGTAGAAGTCCAAAACCAACAAATCCTCTTGCCCAACGTAACTCTCTATATTTTGTAGACGTATATTGGTCTTTTAACTCCTTAGTATGTTTTTTAATAAAGTTTAGGGTTTTAAAACCTATATAAAAAGAAAAAAGAACACCTCCCCAAAGTATTAAATCATACCAAAGAGATTCTTCTATTACCATTTTCGAATCATTATCCTGAAAAAATACAACTATTGCGATAATGAATTCTAATACTCCAGGAATTAGTGTCCAGTAACTAAGTTTGTTTTTAGAAAGTATTGAAACCTGCTGAACGTAGATATAAAATAAAGGAAACATCAACCAGGTAAAATCAAAAGGTAATAAGTCATATTGAGGGTAATACGTTATAATATTTAAATCTTCTAAAATGACAGGAAGCAGGTTTAATGCATATACAATTATAAACCAACCCAAAAATAAAGTAGACTTATCCTTTTTTCTATTTATGATAATGAGTAACAAGCCGAGAATAACACCTTGTATTAACCCAAGAGTATCTATAAAGGATACAATATTATAATTAATTTCCATTATCTAAATGTATAGAAATTCGTAGATGAAGCATTGTTACAATAATGACTCCAAAAAACATTAATTTATAAAATTATTTTGGTTGATTAAAATTCACTCGGGTTCTTACCTGTATATTTTTTAAATAATTTATTAAAATGACTGGAATCTGTAAAACCTGTTTTTTGAGCTATTTCAGAAATATTCAAATTTGTTTGTTTCAATAATCGTTCTGCCATTTTGATTTTTGTCTGAATTACATATTGTTGTATTGAAATGCCCGCATGTTTTTTAATAAATACACTTACATAACTAGGAGACATATTAAATGTTGCGGCAATTTCTTTTATTCTAATATTATCTTTATCCAAAACATTCTGCCGGATATAAGTGAGTATATCACTCACCTTTTCTTCTTCAGAAACAGTATGTATAGCGGTATTTTTATTAAGATTTCTAGATATTATAATTAATAATGCACCTAATAGCTCTAATAAAATTGACCGACTGTAAAGTGAGGGAGTTATATACTCTTTTTTAATAATTCGAAACAATTCGAACACATGCGATCTATCTGTAGTATTAGAAATAATATTTTCGGGAATACTATTGGCATGTAATACAACAGCATCTAAATTCTTTCGCCATTTTAAATCAGAAACAAGTTCTGTTTTTTCTATAAAAAGCTGCTCTGTGAATTTAATAAAACCAAAGTCTGTACGCTCGCTAATGATAAATTCGTGTTCGTCCTTTGGGGTCAATAAGAAGATATCCCCTTCTGTATATTCAAAAATACTCTCATTTAAAATGTGTTGCCCATTCCCCTTGAGAATAAAAATTAATTCGAAAAAATTATGAGAATGCTTTGGATACTCCCACTTATCAAGTGACAGTTCGAATACATTTAAAGATTTTGCACTAAAAAAACGTTTTGACACAAGTATACTAACATAGATTTATACAAATATACAATGAATATATACCAAAAACAGACTTTTTCCTTCAACTAAATTTGCATTATAAATCAAATGGTAAAATCCAATGAAACCAATAAATATATATATCTTAATACTCTCTGTAAGCGTATGTGCAGTTCTATTTTCTAGTCATACTTCAGAAAAAGAACATATAAAAATCACTACAATAGAAACCGATAGCATAACAGATCATTTCTGGCCAAATGATGCGCGACTGGTCATCTCATTCTCAATGCAATTTGAAACTGGCGGACAACCAGAGGGTGCAGAAAGTCCTTTTGCTGCAAAACCATTACCAAAAGGACATCCTGATCTTCCTGCAGAAAGTTGGTTCCGTTACGGTGCCAAAGAAGGTATTTACCGAATGCTCGATTTGTGGGATAAACACAATATCAAAGTTAGTTCTCATATCGTTGGTGCTGCTGCTATCAAATACCCCGAAGTTGCTATAGCTATAGCAAATCGCGGTCATGAAATTGCTGCACATGGTATCGCATGGAGTGACCAATGGGATATGACTTATGAACAAGAATTAGCTTTTATAAAAACTGGTATTGACACAGTTGAAACCATTACCGGACAACGCGGCAGAGGCTATAATGCGAATTGGTTACGACGTAGTCCCAACACACTAAAAGTGTTACAAGAACTTGATTTCTTATATCATATAGATGATTTAAGCCATGACGAGCCATTTATCACAGAAGTTAGAGGAAAGGATTTTGTAGTTATGCCGTATACGCTTCGTAATAATGATATCGTAAATATTGAAGGTAAAAATTGGACTCCTGGCCAGTTTTTAAATCAATTAAAAATGGAGTTTGATCAATTATATGATGAAGCAGGAAGTAAAAGAAGAATGATGTCTGTGAGTTTACACGACAGAATCGGTGGGGCACCATCAATTGTTCGTGCGATAGACCTATTCATACAGTATGCAAAGAAACATAAAGGTGTTGTATTTATGCGTAAAGATGATATTGCAAAAATGGTAAAAGACGATTCAAAGACACCTAGAGATAATTCTGAATTAATGTATAACAAATGAAAAATACAGCTTCAAAAAATCATGCCTATTTTCTACTACGATTAGCAATGGGCGCCAACCTATTAGCACATGGATTAGTACGAATTCCGAAAATAGAAGCCTTTAGCAACTGGATGATAAACCTTTATAAAGAAATAGTACTATCAGAAATATTCATTTCTTCTTTTGCCAAAATATTGCCTTTTGCAGAACTTACTATTGGTGTCTTCCTTGTTTTTGGGTTGTTTACCTATCGTACCTGCCTCGCTGGGGGAATACTAATGATTATTCTAATTTTTGGTTCTTGTTTAATCGAACAATGGGAATGGGTTGGGTTTCAAATGATCTACGTACTGTTCTTTTACCTTTTGATTAGTACATCACAAAACAATCATTTTTCAATTGATAATCTCTTACAAAAATAAATCATGAAAACCACACTATATACAAAATACAAAATGAATGGACTTTCATTAAAAAATCGTTTTTTAATGGCGCCCATGACACGCTCCAGGGCAGAAGAACCTGGAAACGTACCTAATGCTTTAATGGCAAAATATTACCAACAAAGAGCTTCTGCCGGAATTATTATTACCGAAGCTACTCAAATTTCTGTACAAGGAATGGGTTATGCAAAAACTCCGGGAATCTATTCTCAGAAACAAATCGAAGGTTGGAAACTCGTTACAGACGCAGTGCATAAAAATGGAAGCAAAATTTTTTTACAACTATGGCATGTGGGACGTGTAAGCTCTTCAAAAGTAAACGGGTTACAACCTATTGCTCCCTCTGCCGAAATAGCAAAAGATACACAGGTATATATTTTTGATGGCGCTCCTAATGGTGATGCTACATTTGTTCCCGTCGAAAAACCTCGGGAGATGACCAAAGGTGATATTGCCCAAGTTATCGAAGAATTTAGGATAGGGGCAAAAAACGCTATCGAAGCCGGCTTTGATGGAGTCGAAATTCATGGCGCAAATGGATATCTTATTGATCAGTTTTTACGAAGTAATAGTAATCATAGAACAGATGAATACGGCGGAATCAAAGAAAACAGAATTCGTATTCTTAAAGAAATTACTCAAGCTGTGGCAGATGAAATAGGTGTTGATAAAACAGGAGTACGACTATCCCCTTTTATAAGCTTTAAAGACATGAATGATCCCGAAATTTTGGAAACCATTATGATCGCTGCCAAAACATTAAACGAAATAGGAGTAACCTATATTCATTTATGCGAAGCTGATTGGGATGATGCTCCCACAATTCCAGAAGATTTCAGAATTAAATTGAGAGCTAATTTTACACATACCATTATAGCTACAGGAAATAAAACTCCCAAAGAAGCTAATGGTCTATTGAGCAAAAACTTAGTTGACCTGGTAGGGTTCGGAAGAAAATTTCTAACCAATCCTGATTATCCGAAACGAATACAATTAAATGCTACAATGAATGATATTTCTGATCCCCATACTCTTTTTGGTGGTGGGGATGCAAGAGGGTATACCGATTATCCATTTTTAGATGTATAAAATTATGGTCACAAAAGAAATTAATCCTGCCGGTAGTTTTAAAAATTGGGATAGCACTAAAATGCAAGAACTACAAAACAGCAATAAAAGTAATCGCATTGGAAACACTCTATTATTTGAAGATGATAGTATTAAGGTTTGGTCTATACTATTAAAACCCGGAGATCAATTACCGTTTCATAAACATACAAAAAACTATACCTGGATTTGTTTAACCCAAGGGGTTGCCATATCTCATCATCAAAATGGTAGGATTGTCGAAATAAAGTACCAAAAAGGAGATCTATCATATTATGATCATGATACCAAAGGTGATTTTGTTCATGATTTAAAAAATACTGGTGATTTGCAATTAAAGTTTAATACAATAGAATATAAATAACCTCTTATTGCTTTGTTACCACACACATCTCACCATCCAATTCTGTTTCAATAGTACAGTGGCTAAAATGATAGATCATTAAGGCCTTTTTAACTTCTGATTTTATATGAATAATCTGATCGGTTTCTGTAATGTCTTTTAGCTTAACATGTGCTGTAAAAACATGATGTTCTCCCTCTAGTGACCAAACATGAAGGTGATGTATAGAATCAACACGTGGTACTTGTAGTATTTTTGATTTTATTTCTTCTATATTAATATCTCTCGGGATCCCTTGTAAGAATACGAATAATGTTTCTCTTAATCGCTTAATAACATTATATAGAATATACAGTGTTATTAAAAGAGAAAGGGCTGGGTCGAGGTATTGTACATTTGTAAAATATATAGCAATCGCTGCAAAAAGTACAGCAACCCAACCCAATACATCTTCCATTAAGTGCCAGGAAACCACTTTCTCATTCAACGATTTCCCGCTACTTACTTTCCATGCCGCATAACCATTAACTGCTATTCCTATAAGTGCAAAAACAATCATCCCCTCAGCATCAGAATGTTCGGGTTCTAATAATCTGCCTATGGCTTCATAAATCACATAAATGGATCCTAAAATCAAAACAATACTATTAATCAAGGCACCCAAGAGAGAGAAACGCCTATAACCAAATGAGAATTTGGCATCGGCTTCTTTTTTAGATTTCCCTTCGAGGTACCAGGCAGTCCCCAAAGAAAGTGAATCTCCTAAATCATGAATAGCATCAGAAATAATAGCAATGCTATTTACATAAAGACCTCCTATAATTTCTAAAATTGTAAATCCCAGATTTAGAAAAAATGCAATTTTTAAATTCTTTCCAGCGTGGTCATGTGAGTGGTCGTGTCCCATAATTACTTTTGATATGATTCTAATTTTATTTTCAAATCATGAGGTATAGGCATTGTTTTTAAAGGAGGTACATTAGCACCTCCTGTGTTACCAATAGGAACCTTATTAACAAAAGATTTCCAGCCTCCTACAATCAAACGAATAACTTGTCCAAAAATTTCTTTGGTATCTCTGGTAAGCATCCCATATTTAAGCATTAAATAATGCGTGTAAGAATGCTCCCAGGGGTATGATTGTCCCAAAATATGGCTGCGCTCTAAATGATCCCAGGCTTTTGGCAAATCGTTATTAGATAATCCAGTTTTATAAAGCGACAATTCTTTATCATATTCGATTTTAAGTTTTGGTGGTATTGTTATATTAAACTTCATATAATTATATGTTTTATACAAAAATATGCATAGTAGTCATGCAATAGAAGTGCATTTATTGACCACTACAATGCTCACATATACCTTTTACTACCAAATTCATGTCTTCTGCTATATATCCATCTGGTAAATTGATTTGAGGAATTTTATGTTCTGTAAGACATATCGTTTCTCTACAATTATTACAATGAAAATGTAAATGCAAATCTCTGCCAATATCACAATTACAACCAGCTTCGCAAAGTGCATATTTTATCGTGCCCGTTCCATCATCTACCTGGTGCACAATCCCTTTTTCCTCAAATGTCTTTACGGTTCTATACAGCGTGGTTCTATCTGCCTTTGTAAAAGCATTTTCAATATCTCCAAGTGTTTTAGCTACATTACTTTGAGTCATATATTTATAGACCAATAATCGCATTGCTGTTGGTCGTACTTTCTTCGATTCTAAAAAACTTTCAATAGTATTCATTATTAATGTCCGTGACCTCCTTCTTCACTGTTTTTTGCCTTACCCAAAATGGTAAAAGCATCTTTTATTACTAATCGAATGGTACTAATATCTTTATTTTTATCCTCTAATGTAATCGCTACGAATCCTTCTTCTTCGGTTCCTTTGGTGATCGGTATCATTTCAAAATCTGTAACCATTGTTTCTCCCTCGCTTCTTTTTTCTCCTGCTGCAAAAACATAATGGTTTCCATCAAAACGAACTATGGCTTCTTCTGGTACCGCATATGCTTCGCGAGCACCAACTTCAATTTTTGCGTTTACAAACATTCCCGGAAGCAACTCTTGGTTTTTCTCTTTTAAGTGCCCATGAATAGTTATAGATCTATCATCACTAACATTGTTACCTATTAAGAAAATCTCTGCTTCCATCCATTTATCAGGTTCATTTGCTAATCGAAAACGAATACGTTGCTCATTTTTTATTAATGGGATATCATCTTCATACACTTTGAGCTCGACATGCAAATCTTCGGCATTAGTGATATCCATTAATACATCTTCTGATCCAAAATATTTTCCGGTATTTACATATACTTCTCTCACTACTCCATTAATAGGAGAATACACATTTACTATAGAAGATACTCTTCCATTAGTTACATTAGAAGGATTGATTCCCACCATTTTTAATTTACTTTCTAAAGCCTGAATATTTGCTTTATTAATCAAGTAATCACTTTTTGCTTTTTGAAATACTTTTGTCGAAGAGACATTTTCTTTATTTAATGTTTCCTGACGTTCATAATCTGCTTTCAGATATTCATTTTTTGCAACTGCTTCGAGGTAATCTCTTTGAAATTCTATAAAATCAGGATTCTCTACTCTTGCTACAAGTTGTCCTTTTCTTAATCGTGTACCTGGTAGCATATCGGTAAATTTCAAAAACCCTCCATAAGGAACCGTAATAGAAAGATTACTTTGTGGCGGAACATCAATCATCCCATTTACACTTAACTCATTTCCTATTTTACGTTTCTGAGCTTTACCTATTTCTATTTCAGTTTGCTTCATTTGTTCATCGGTCAACTCAATAAGGTTTTCATTATCTTCTTCATGTTTTTCTTCAGAAGTTGTAGCTGGTTTATTATTACACCCTAAGGTAAGCAGAAGTATGAATATGGCTATTAATTTATATATGTTTGTTTTCATTTTTATTGAATTGCGTTTATACTTTCAATTTCGATAAGAGTTTGATTGTAAGCGTTTATGAATTCTAAGTATTTGGTTTGAATTTCTAGTGCCCGATTGAGTCCTTGTACATATTCTATATATCCGATAGCTCCTTCTGTAAAACCTCGCTGAGATTGTTTTAATAACAGTTCGGATTGTGAAAGCGCATTTTTCTCATAATATAACAAGTTCTTTTGGTTTTTTTCTAGTCGTTCTAAAAGCATCTTTAACTGGGTATTAACTTCATTTTGAACCACATCTAACTGTGCCTGACTTTCTTTTTGACGAATTTTTGCCGCTTTTATTTTTGCCGCATGTGGTTTGCCCCATATCGGAATAGCCAAACCTAACTTTACCCCGGTAAATCTGTTTCCAGAATCAAAAATCACATCGGATCCATTTACGGTTTGTCCCGGGCCATTAAAAGATTGATTAAAATACCCTAATGTGATATCGGGAAGCATTTTTGATACGGCTACCGATTTCTTAATATCGGCAATCTCTATTTGTTCCTTGTAAAAAGATAGTACAGGATTTTTCTCTATAGCTGTAGTGTTGTGATCTACAGGTAATAGATTTGATTTTACTTTTAAATCTCCCACAGCAATATCAACCTTGTTTTCAGAATTGACCAATTTTTGCATAAGCAATTGATATCCTCGTATGGTTGCATTATTCTCCTGTATTTTAATTTGCAAATCTGCAACTTCTGCATTGGCTGTTGCTTGTTCTAATGCATTACTTTCTCCTGTTTTAAATCGCAGGTTTGCAGCATATACAAATCGCTGATAAATACTATCTTGTTTTTGAAGTAACTGTTGTTTACTCTTTAGAAACCACAATTGATAATATGTTGCTTTTAATTGCGTTACTACTTCATTTTGAACCACTTCTTGATTTAATTCACTAGATTTTATCGTTGCTTTAGCCAATTTATTCTGGTTCGTGTAAAGCGTAGGGAAGGCAAATTTCTGGCTGATACTAAACCGAGTGTCATTATCAAAATCGCTATTGGTTTGTCCATAGGTCAGATCAAAATCAGTTTTGGGTAGGTTAAAACTAGTTCCTTTTAAGGCATGTTCCTTCTCGGTTTGAAACGCAGCAACTTTTAGATTTGGATTATTTCTTAAAGCTGCGTCCATAACTTCTTCTAAACTTTGATATATGGTTTTTGCTTCACTAGTCTGAGCATTTATGCTAGTCATATTTCCTGCTACTCCAAGAAATACTACTAGTAAAAGCATTGCTTTTTTTGGTTTCATTTGTACTCTTTTTTCAAAATAATAATAGAGAATAGGTAATACCACCAGGGTTAAAAAAGTAGCGGTAATCAATCCTCCTATAACTACTGTTGCCAGAGGTCGTTGTACCTCTGCTCCCGAGGTTTGAGAAATTGCCATTGGTAAAAATCCTAATGAAGCAACAGTTGCGGTCATAATTACAGGTCGTAATCGAGTTTTGGTTCCTTTATAGATTCGTTCAAGAATATCGGTAATACCTTCTTTTTTTAATCGATTAAATTCTGCAATAAGTACAATTCCGTTTAATACTGCTACACCAAATAAGGCTATAAAACCAACACCAGCAGAAATGCTAAATGGCAAATCTCTAAGCCAAAGCGCAAACACTCCTCCTATTGCAGAAAGAGGGATCGCAGTAAATATTAAAACTCCTTGTTTTAAAGAACCAAAAGTAAAATACAATAGAATGAAAATAAGCAGTAATGCTAAAGGAACTGCTATTGCCAGGCGTTGCTTAGCTTTAATTAAGTTTTCAAATTGACCTCCATAAGCAACGGTGTATCCTGATTCAAAATTTACCTGATTATCAATTTTAGTACTAATTTCTTTTACAACACTCTCGACATCGCGATCCCGAACATTGAAAGCGATGATAATACGTCTTCTTGTATTATCTCGTTGTATTTGATAAGGACCATCTTTGATAGATACAGTTGCCAGTTGTTGCAATGGAATTTGTTCTCCATTCTCCCCATTAATATAAAGATTTTGCACATCTGTAAGACTGGTTCTGTTACTATTATCTAATCGTACTACTAAATCAAAACGTTTCTCTCCTTCATAAACCAATCCTGTAGATGCCCCTGCAAAAGCTGCCTGAATTGTATTATTAACTGCTTTAATATCCAAGCCATACTTAGCCAATTGGGCTCTATTATAATCGATTACGATTTGTGGTACTCCTGTCACCTCTTCTACATAAACATCGACTGCTCCCTTAACTTTTCCGGCAATTTTACCAATCTGATTTGCATAGGAGGAAAGTCGAGTTAAATCTTCTCCATATATTTTTATGGCTACATCCTGGCGCACCCCCGTCATTAGTTCATTAAATCGCATCTGAATGGGTTGTTGGAAACCAAAAGCCACTCCTGGTAGCACTTCTAAAGCTTCTGCCATTTTATTAGCCAATTCTGAACGATTAGAAGCTGATACCCACTTTGATTTATCTTTAAGAATAATCATCATATCTGCAGCTTCTACCGGCATAGGATCAGTAGGTATTTCTCCCGAACCTATTTTTGAAACCACTTGTAATACTTCTGGAAAATTATCGAGTACTATTTTCTCTGCTTTGGTTGTAGCTTTTATTGTATTAGAAAGAGAACTTCCGGTAAGTACTCTGGTTTCTACAGCAAAATCACCTTCTTCAAGTGTTGGAATAAATTCTCCTCCAAGGTTATTAAACACCAAATATGCTATTATAAAAAGTCCTGATGTAATTGCCAGAATAAATATTCTACTACGCATCGACCATTTAATTATAGGTTCATATAGTCTATAGAAAAAGTTCATGATTTTATCAGAAATATTTTCTTTATGAGTTCCTTTTTTACTCAACACCAATGCAGACATCATAGGAACATAAGTTAGTGATAGTATGAAAGCTCCCAGGATAGCAAAGCCAACTGTCTGTGCCATTGGACCAAACATTTTTCCTTCTGTTCCTACCAGGGCTAAAATGGGTAAATACACAATAAGAATAATGATTTCACCGAAAGCAGCAGAATTTCTGATTTTACTAGCTGATTTATACACTTCTTCATCCATCTCTTTCTGTGTCAACTTCCTATTAAATTTTAAAGCGCCGAGATGAAACAAAGTAGCTTCTACAATAATTACGGCCCCATCTACTATCAAACCAAAATCAATTGCCCCAAGACTCATTAAATTTGCAGAAACATCAAAAAGGTGCATCATACTAAAGGCAAACAAAAGTGACAATGGTATTACCGATGCAGTAATAAGCCCTGCACGCCAATTCCCTAGTAGTAATAATAGGATAAAAATAACAATCAATGCCCCTTCTATAAGATTAGTGGTCACTGTACCAATTGCATTATTGACTAATTTAGTCCTATCTAAAAAAGGTTCGATCATTACTCCTTCTGGAAGCGTTTTGGTAATAGATGCTATTTTGTCTTTTACATTTTTAATTACTTCTGCAGAATTTGCTCCTTTAAGCATCATTACAATAGCACTTACTACTTCTCCCTCTCCATTGCGAGTGGTAGCGCCATAACGAATAGCTTTTCCGGTTTGTACCTTGGCTACATCACTAATTAAAATCGGTATCCCATCAGATGTTTGTTTGATAAGGATGTTTTTTATATCCTCTATGGTGCCTATCAATCCTTCACTTCGTATAAATAAGGCTTTATCATTCTTCTCTATATAGGCACCTCCTGTATTTTGATTATTACTTTCTAATGCATTAAATATTTCAGAAATAGATATATTCATAGCATTTAATCGTTCTGGGCGTATTGCAATTTCATATTGTTTTAGATATCCTCCAAAACTACTTACATCTGCTACTCCTGGTGTACCCAATAGTTGACGTTTTATAATCCAATCCTGAATAGTTCTTAATTCTGTTGCATCATATTGGTCTTCGTAACCTGGTTTTGTAGTAATAACATATTGGTAAATTTCTCCCAGACCAGTAGTTAAAGGTGCTATCCCTGGTTTTCCTATATTTTCAGGGATTTGGGATTGTGCTTCGACAAGACGTTCACTAACTTGTTGTCTTGCCCAATACACATCTACGTTTTCTTCAAAAACAATGGTTACTACTGATAGCCCAAAACGTGAAAACGAACGTATTTCTTCAATTTCGGGAATGGTAGCCATTGTAATTTCTACAGGAAAAGTGATTAGCCGCTCTATTTCTGGTGATGCCAATGTTGGAGAAGAGGTTATCACCTGTACTTGATTATTTGTAATATCGGGAACAGCATCCACCGGCAGCTGTTTTGATGAATATATTCCCAAAATAATCAATGCTAGTGTTAGTAATCCAATAATCAATTTATGAGTTATGGAATACCTAATTATTTTATTAAGCATATAATAGTTTTAATTCAGTTAGACATCTCGATTCAATCTGATTTAATAGAATTTCTCGATGTTAAATAGCTGTTACTTTCTTTTAAAAAGATAGCAACAAGACATAATTATCCTATAAAACTAAATTAAACTTGCGGTGGTTGGAATAGTGTATTAGAGATTTCTTTACCAACACTATCAAAATGGGCAAATAACTCTGTAGAAATTTCTGGAGATATTAATTGATACGTATCAATACTAAAATCAATAACATGAACGTGGCAACAATGACATTGACAGAAAGGAGAGCATAAATCATTCTCTACACTATGATCGTGATTTTCACAAGAATCTGCAAAAGCCTCAATTTGAGAATCTTCTGTGATAGGTATACTATCATTACAAGGCACAAAATCAAGTGCCAGAAAATATATTGATAATATGAATGCTAAAATCTTCACATTACAAAGATAGTAATATTGTAATGCAATGGTATTGCAAAATTACCTAGATTCTAAATGTTATTAATTATTTTCTTTGGAAGCACACATACTACTCTTAAAAATAAAAAACAATAGGAATTGGAGTCTGTTTTTTAAGGTTTTATATTCAAAACAAGACCAAAAAAGCGACCCCCGGGTTAACTACTCCCAGGGGTCTAAATTGAAACTTAATTGTATTTAACACAAACTCAACTTATACTAATTATGATAGTTTCAATTATATTGTTTTGTTAGGCTAGGCTTATGATACGAAGATAAGCGCTATCCTTTAAATATTTTAACGTTTTTTTGATGATAATTAACTCTTAATAGTATCTTAATGCATTGATAAAACCAATAATACTAACTAATTAAAAGTTAATTTTTAAACTATTTTATGTACCAATTATGATATATTGATTGTTATATTCCCAGTGTTTTTTAATTTTTTCCCTAACACTGAAGATCCTTATTATAGCAAAATTCGTGCCAATTTTATTTAGTTCATTTTTTTTAACTTAAATTTAAGTAAACCCTCGGGTAACTACTCCCGAGGGTATGAATTGAAACTAATTATGAAATTTTACACAAATTCAACTTACATAATTAATCAAGTTTCAATTATTGTACTGTAATATCAAAACTTTGGGTAATATCAGTATCACCTCCAGCATTAGCAATATTACCACCGGCTACTCCATCTGCAGCTTTATTAGGTTCGTGTCTCAACGTTACTGTAAGAGTTCCGGTTCCTGCATCTGTTGTCGTTACTGTAAATGTTAGTCCAACAGGATTCGTTGTCGTAAAAGAGGTTCCATCTTCTTTTTTATAATCTGATTCTTTATCAGTATAAGCTGTCGTGATATTTAATGCAGAACTTGCTTCATAGAAAAACTGATGTTCATCTGCTTCTGCTTCTATTTCTTCGTTAATTAATTCGGCAGGGTTCTCGGATTCATTAAGCAATTCTACAGATCCATTATATGTTGTATTGGCAGTTAAATTACCCGAAACCGTTACTACCGGTGCTACTGGTCCATCTGCTCCATCTTCATCGGTAACAACTAAAGTTACAGTTCCTCCACCGCCAACTAGAGATACTGTCATTTTAGTTATTAATTCCTCTTCATTAACCGGTACAGGATTATCATCATCGCTAGAGCAAGATGCGAATAAAATACCTCCGACGATAAGCGTTGATAAAAGTTTGCGTGTGTTCATCATTTCTAAAATTTAATTTAATAGTTAATTGATAATCTTAATAAAAAATTCCTACCCAAATCATCTGCAAAATATCGCTGACGATTTAAGTAATTTCTATAGCTTGTATTTAATATGTTGTTTATTGTTAATCCAACTTTTAGTTTATTTCGTTCTCCTAAAGAGAACTCCATACTAGTATCTGCATTTAATAAATGATATGCATCTGGAGGAGTATTTACCTCTAATAATACATCTTCATTTTGCTGCGGAGAGAACACAGATATATTGGACGGGTACTCATTTTGTCTAAAAAAGTATTGACTTTCTAAAGAAACATTAAGCCCGAACCAATTTTTGTTACTATAAGTAACACCGTTATTAAAAGTTGGTGCAGGGATATTAATCAATGCAGCATCTTTTTCATTTTCTTTTCCTTTTACCATAGAAAAACTATGATCTGTTCTCCAGTTCTGATGCCAATTGGCATAAAGTTTTGCATCTACTCCCAATAATCTAACATTGGTTTGTCGATATTCCCAAACAGGAAATGCTCCTCGTATAGATAATTCGACATCTACAGGTTCTAGCAAAATATAATCATTTATAAAATTGGCATATGGCGCAATTTCCCATCCCCATTTTTCTGTATTCTTTTGTGCGGTTACAGATATTTTATGTGATGTTTCCTGATCCATCCTTAAATCTCCCAACTCAATTCTGGCAGCCGAGTGGTGTAAACCATCACTAAATAACTCTGAAGGATTAGGAGCACGTTGTGCCAGTGCATAATTGAATCTAAATTCGTAATCTTCTTTAAAAGTATATTGTATTCCTGTAGTACCAGAAATACTATGGTAATCAAAAACTGGATTAGTGAGCCATTGTGTGTTAAAATCCTCAATAATGAGATCAGAAAAATCTACACCATATCCTCTTTCTTCCCATCTTGATTTTAAATAAAACTTCTTAGCATCCATACGATTATAATCGTATCGAATACCTGCATCTATAATGATATCATTTGTTAAGCTATATTCACCTGTAACAAATACTCCGGCATCATACTTATCATAGTCGGGAATTAATCTTTTTACTCCTGTACTGGGGTCTGCAAAATTATTCTGATATCTAAATAGCACTCCTACATTCCACAGAAAATCAGGATTCGAATCAAAACTAAAATCTGAAGTTAGTGTATGTGTTTTTAGCTCAAGATCTATACTGGGTAATTTGGTAAGTTCTTCTGTTCTGCGAATATCAAACTCAAATCGTTTATTATATTGAAAATCATATTGTGTATTCCATTTCCCAAGTTCTTCAAAACGTTTAAAATACCGAAGGCGTCCCAGATGGTGGGTAACTTCTTGCTTAGGATTATCAATCTCATAGGTAAAATCTCTAATAATTGCAGGTCGCTGTTCATTAATAGCATCTATAAGATCATCTACATTGCCAATATGAGATGTTGCCAGTACTCCAATTTCATTATCAAAAAAAGAATAATATGCATCCCAGCCGTGGGTAAATTTATTTACTCCAAAAGATAGGGAGGCTCCTTTTTCGAATACTCCTGTATTAGAAAGAACATAGTCTGGTGCTTCTACATCTCCAAAGCGTTTTAATGTTCCTTGTACTTTAAAAAACCATCCATTTTTATATCCTTTTATCAATTCTGAAGAAACTGATCCTCCTCTACCATTTACAGCTCCCGATAACCGGGTTTTCCCAAATAAAGTATCTTTTGCAGGTACTTTACGAGGTTCCATAATGATAACACCACCTATTGCGTCTCCTCCGTACTGTAGTGCAGAAGCTCCTTTAACAACAGTAACATTTCCTGCGGTGTTAATATCTACATTAGGAGCATGTTCATCTCCCCATTCCATATCTTGCATCCGAACGCCATTATTCATGATCAATACACGACTTCCGCTAAGACCCTGAATAATCGGTTTTACAATCGTAGATCCGGTATTTAAAGACGAAACACCTGTAATTTCTCTAAGAGCATCTCCCAAAGAGGCACTGCCGTATTTTTCTATGACATCAGAGCCTATAGTTTCTTCTTGAGCAGAAGTTGTTTTAGTATCATTGGCTCCCGAAACTTTTACTTCTTCTAATTCATTAAGGTGATGTTCTAAGGAGAAATCTTTTGAGGATATTTTACCTACATCAAGAGTTACTACCTGCGAATTACACTTTTCATGAGAAATAGTAAAAGCATATGCTGTTGCACATAAACCTGTAATAGAATATCTACCAGAAGCGTCTGTCACGATTGTACGATTATTAAATGTTATTGTAGCGCCTTCAAGGGGTGCTCCGTCATGAAAATCTATGACTCTGCCAGAAAGTGTTTTATCACATTCTTGTGCTGAAAGGAGATTAATCCCGAGAAGAAACACAAGTAACCAAGTGTGTCTTTTCATTTGTAAAATAAATAATGGATAAACTGATTAGTATGGATATACCACAGTTAAGTTTCAGTAATAAAGTTTAGGTAAAACTAAGCTACAGGGGGAGCTTTGTTTAGAAAATTGTAAGCAGCAGATGAATTAAAATATCGATTCACATAAGTTGCTCGAACAATATCGGCAGGAATATGCACTACTTCAGGAACAGTAACTGTGTCTGCAGATGTAAAATTATCATTATGATGATCAGAAGTAAACTTACAAAGAGAGCAGTCTATATCATCAGCATCATGACCTACAATATGCAAGTCTGCTAATTGAATGATACCGAAAAGTACCAAAAATACGGAAGCTAGTATTTGTCTATTAAACTTCATAACAGCAAATAAACGAAAAAAAATGATTGCTTATTATATTTTTTGGCTAAGAAAGTGTTAAAGGCGTATGAAATCTATACTTTTTTGTGCTATTGCCTCCAGATGTTTTGATAAATTACTGCTTTGCCATGGATGTTTTACTCCAAATATATGATCAGCTCCTTCTACCAAGAAAATATCACTGTTAATGCTCCATTCATGTATATTTCTACTTTCCTGCACATCAACTGTTGGGTCGTTTGTACCGTGAATAATCAAATGTGGAATTTCAATTTTTTTGGCAGCATTGGTAATCGTTAATCTATCTTCATTTTTTATAAAAGATGTATAAAATTGAAAATAATGTGGCATTTGCTGTTTAGTTCTTCCGTTTTCGATATACATTACTCCTTTCTTCTGCCAATATGCAAAGGCTTCTCCTTTTGGAAACCGGTTTTTGTAATCAGAAACACTTGCCCATGTTATTAATGTAGTGATTCTCTTATCTTCTGCGGCTTTAATAGTTACAATTCCACCACCACGAGAATGGCCTATCAAAGAAATGTTTGAAGTATTAATTTCATTTTTGAATTTAAAATCCGAAGAGGTTACCCAATTTATAATGGTTTCTAAATCATCTAATTCTTTGATATAATTATTATTACCAAAAGCTTCGAGGTCAGGAAAATCTATGGGTTGTTTTATAGTGCCTCCATTATGCGAAAAATTAAATTTTACAAAGAAAAACCCAGCTCTGATAAAAGCTTCTGCCACCAAATCCCAGGCACCCCAATCTTTAAAACCTTTATATCCATGACAAAAAATAACAATAGGTTTTTGTACCCCAGTATTCGTATAAAAAACATCTGTCAAAATTGGTTTTTGATGTTTTCCTGCTACTATTATATTTTTGTTTTTAATCATCATAATTCTAAGTATAGAGTTTAGTATCCAAGCTATTGCAGCTACACTTCTTTTTCAATAAATGGGATTTCAATATTAAAAATTTCCAGGATCAATTTTTTTAACTGTAGCAGATAATCGTCAAACACTGCATTTGTAATTTCGTAATTTGCTTTCCCTCTTATGCTTTCTTTCGTTCCAAACTTAAGAAACCCTTCCTGAAGATTCTTGAATGAAATTATACCTGCCTGAAAAGCGTCTGAAATTGGGTTTTCATTATGTTGCATGTATGCATATGCCAAAACCTGGATCACTTTGCTATATTTATAGTCGTCGGTAATTACATCCCAATCCATAATAACGACATCATTTCGACCTACTCTTCCTGTCTTATAATCTATTATCCTTACTTGTCCATCTAGCTCATCAATACGATCTACTTTTCCTTTAATATAAATAGGAAAATCCAGCTCAGGAATTCTCAATTTTGTTTTTAGATTACTTTCTATCGCCAAAATCTTTAATCGGGCACCACTCTTTATTAGTTTCTCCTCGGCTTTTAGAAAATTATACACATATTGCTTGGCTACTTCAAAAATCAAAAGATTTTTACCTTGCGTGATATTGAGTTTTGTATATTCTTGTTTAAACTGATCCCGAAGTTCGATATCAATTTGGCTTCTCATCTTATCAATATCTTCGATAGTTAGAAATTTATTTTCTAATGGTTTATAAAAAGTTTCGAGTGTATTATGGATAACTGTCCCTAAAGTATTTGCAGCAATAGTTTCTTCTACCTGTTCGGTTTCTGTAACACCCAAAACATATTTATAATAGAAATCCATCGGGTTTCTTATATAAGCAGTTAATGCAGAAGGGGACAACCCGTATGCGCATAGTTCTTTTAATTTTAGCAAAACCGCTTCATTTTTCTTTATCTGCAATGGTTGGTTAGTTAACATAGGCACTTCTGCCGATACTACATATTTTGTAAGTTTATGCTTGGGTCTTTTATCAATATCTAACTGAAGTAGAAATCTGCTCTTTTCTCCACCACCCACTCCTTCGTCTTCTGTATTATACAGTAGATATACCTTTTTAGCTCTTTGGATCAATCTATAAAAGTGATATGTATATATAGCGTCTTTTTCTTTATATGTAGGAAGGCTGTATGCTCTTTTGAGATCATAAGGAATGAAAGAATTCATGCTTTTCCCGGCAGGTAAAACTCCTTCATTAACTGAAGTGATAATAACAGTTTCAAAATCAAGACATCGAGACTCTAACATTCCCATAAGCTGTAATCCACTAAATGGCTCACCAGAAAAATCGAGTGTCTCAGACATCATAATATCTTTATACAATGTATATAAAGATCCAATCGTTTCTATATATTGATAGCTATCATGTAGTGTAAAAACTTTATTAAAAACTAAATGGAAATGATATACATATTCTAGTTCTAACTCATCGTTTTTCTTATCAAGATTATTCTTGAGTAATAGTATTATTTTTCTACAATTTTCTAAAGCTGTAGTAACATCTTTCCAAGGATCAAATAGTAATGCAAGAGTTTGTTTTTCCTTATCCGAAGCTTTTTCTTGTAGTTTATCTAATGTTATGTAAACGATATTTTCTTTAGAAATGGTATTGATCAATCGTGCTGCTTCAAATCCTAATATTCTATACGCAGGTAGGCTATTTAAAATTTCTAATACTAATTTATAATAGAATCCTTTGGAGTTAGAATTTTTATGAAGGCTAAATAACAGCTCAAAAAATGCAGCTATAGGAACCTCTTTAAGAGGTAGTCCCATTGTAATATTTAGGGCTTCGATTGTATTAGGTAATGAATTAAGTAGGGGCTGTAGTAGCGTTTCGTCTGCAAGTACCAAAGCTGTTTTTTCGACCTCGGACTTGGGGATCGAAGCAAGTATCTGACCAATAGATTTTGCCTGGCCTATATTTTTAGGTACTCCTACCAGAGTAATATCTTTTTCTTCAGAAAAATTGTTTTGCACCCATTGAAATGGGTTCTTTTTATAATACTCCCATTGATTTTTATATGTTCGTAAGAATAAAGACGCTTCGTGATAGGTGTTCTCCACAAAAAACTGATCAGCATCCCAATATACCTGAGCAATATCTGCCTCTAAGAGTGATTGAAAAATGGTCTGTTCTGCATTATTAAGTGCATTAAACCCTACCAGGATATGTGTTCTACTTTCGGTATTAATATATGCCTGGATATCTTCTGATGCTTTTCTGTACAACAATCCTTGATATCCTATTTTCTTGGAAAGCAATTTATTTTTAAAATTGTCATAGTAATCCATCAGGTTTTCCCAAAACCTAATATAATTTTTAACTAATTCGGTTTTTTCTTTTTGTAAATACCAATGGTTTAAGTCTTGTATCCCTGATAAATAAGCAAAAAAGCTCTTGTGATCTATACAGTATCTGTCGATTTCATTAAAATCATAGATTAGGGTCTGGGCCCAATTACTAAATGTTTCGAAATCTTCCTTTTCTAGGTGAGTATGAGTGTTTAGGTACGTTTCATAAAACTCAAATAATGTCTGAATATTATCAATTTGTTGCAGCCCTGATAATCGAACAATAAATTCTTCAATACTAAGGATTATTGGCGCAAAAAGAGTTTGATCGGGATATGTCTCTAAAAGTTCTTTTTTAAGAAAAAGCCCTGCTCTTTTACTAGGCACCAGAAAAATTAGATCACTTATTTTTTCTGTAGTGCCTTGCACTTCTAGGATAACTTCTTTTAGGAAACTTTTCAAGTATTTATGATTTTATTGCAAGATATTAAATCTGAAGGCAAACCTGAACCTCTTAAGAAGAATCGATCGTGTTAAGTCAAGATCTTTATTTAATTTTCTAAAAATAAAAAACGTCCCGAAAATTTCGGGACGTTTTTATTATTATGATTAAGAGACTTTATTCTTATTTTACTAAGTTGATCTCTACACGTCTGTTTTCTTTTCTACCTTTTCTAGTTTTGTTAGAAGAGATAGGTCTGTCTTCACCATAACCAACAGCTGATAATCTGAACTGGTCGATACCATTTTCTGTCAAGTAGTTCTTAACAGAATTTGCTCTAGAATCAGATAATCTTTGATTAAGTTTAGCACTTCCTACACTATCAGTATGTCCTTCTACAGTAAATTTAGCATTAGGGTACTCTTTTAATATCGATATGATATCAGCAAGTGCTTGATTAGACTCTGATTTAATGGTAGATTTACCAGAATCAAACAAGATAGTTTTTGCATAGTTATTAAGTGTCTTCTGTACTTCTTCAGTTACTTCTGGACAACCATTGTTAGCAACAGTACCAGCAACGTCAGGACAGTTATCATCTTTATCTAATACACCGTCACCGTCTTTATCTTGGTAAGGGCATCCGTTATTAGCAGCTGGTCCAGCTTCATTAGGACAACCATCTTTACCATCGGCGATACCATCACCGTCAGCATCAGGACATCCATTAAGAGCAGGTAATCCAGCTTCAGTAGGACACTCATCTTTAGGATCTGGAACTCCGTCACCATCAGTATCAGGACATCCATTAAATTCAGCAGTACCTGCAGTATCAGGACATTCATCTTTAGCATCAGTGATTCCATCACCATCAGTATCAGGACATCCGTTGAATTCCTCTAAACCAGGAACATCTGGACACTCATCATCTTTGTCATATATTCCGTCACCATCAGTATCTTTACCTCCAAATGCGAAAGTAAGTCCTGCAGAATGTTGGAAATGAGTTGGTGGGTAACTACCAGTCTCATAATCTTCAAATACGTGCTTATAAGTTGTTTGAAGGTTAAATGCTAAGTTTTCAGTTAACCAAAAGTTGAATCCAAGAGAACCGTTTAATGTTCCAGCTCCTTTTTCATCAAGCCAAGTATAACCTCCACCTACACCTAAGTAAGGATCGATCCAACCTGAACCAAATGCTTTCCTAAAGCTGTAGCTAATTCTACCATCTATGGCATAATAAGATAGGTCATCAACTTTTAAATCTTCTCCTGTAACAGGATTTTCTCCCCAGTTTTCTATTTTGTTAACCGATCCTGCCGCTGTAAAACTAAAACCATCTCCTATATATCTACCAACAGATAATTTGGAAACAGATGGAAGGATGTTCCAGTGGTCACTAGCATTAAAATATTCATCGAAAATTTCTCCCTGACTAGTAAGGTCTCCCCCAGTAGGAAAGATGTCAACGGCATTAATACCTATAGAAACCGCCCAAGGATTGTTTTCATCTTGTGCATTCGCCGTACTAAATCCAAGTACAAGTAACGAAGCCACTAAAAATCTGCTAAGATGTTTCATATTCAATAATTTAATTTTTAAGTGTTAATTAGAGCAAATGTAATATGTTAAAAATAACTGTCAAAGATAAATCTAATAAATTTTTCTTAACAGGCCAGCATATATCGCAGCTTTGGAGAGTGTAGTAGTTTTTTCTTACAGTTTTCAAGCCCCAAAAAAAGCAATAATTTTAACCTTATTAGAGAAAAATTAAAGTATTTATCTCAGCAATTACGTTACAATTATAAGATAAAAATACCTTTTATCCTTAAATTTCTTTTAGTAATTATAAAAATGATAGTTTATTTATACGTGTTTTAAGGTGATATTATCATTAAAATAAATTAGAATTTTACCTTTTATAGTGTGTCCTATTTTTTCAAGAAGTGATGCATAGCCCTGTATTTGCATAGTGTGAGAAGTATTATGAACCCCCGTTTTATAATCTATTATAGTGGTTCGATTATTTTTGTCGACTACTACTCTATCTGGTCGAAATAATCTTCCATTAGAAATTATATCTCTTTCGTTATATACCACATTATCTAAAGAAAAATATTGAGAAAGCTCTGGATGGTCTACAATACCTTTTATTTCATCATAAAGTATTTCTTTTTCAGAAATAGTAATCTCTCCTGTTTTGTGGGCTTCTTCAACAACTCTTTTCACATCCTTATATGTATCTATAGAAGCCATAAGATCATGTATCAAATTTCCTTTTTCTATTGCATTCTGTTGAGATGTATCCCATAGTTTACCAGAATGGGTTACAATATTTACCTTATATTTTCGCGAGGAGTCCTCGAATCGAGAAAGTTTAATCACTCTTGGTTTGTCTTCTATATCTGTATTTAAAACCTCTGGTTTTAAAGGATGACCAAAAGTATACTCTGTTTTTTCAGGATTCCATTGATCCAAATGTTTTAGATATGCAATTAATTTCCCAGAAAAAGTATTTGGGTTACTTTCTCCTTTAGAATTTAATTTCAAATTAGAAACAATATATAGTTGTTCTTTTGCACGAGTAAGTACTACATATAATAGATTAAACGCATCTAACTCTAATTGAGCTTGCCTGTTTAATACAATTTCTTCTGCATCTTTACCATACTCAGATATCCCTTTATTATAGTTGATAAACACTTCTTCAAAATTGTCATATTTTTTACTATCTACTGCCAGCCATGTTTTGGGCTCTATTTCTTCATAGATATCTATATTAGCATATGGATAAATAACGCAAGGAAACTCTAGTCCTTTTGCTTTATGTATAGTCATGATCTTAATTGCCTGCTCTGTTTCTGGAGCAACAATACTTAATTTATCTTTTTTGATATGCCAATATGCTAAAAAACCTACAATACCTTCTGTGTGTTTTTGAGTAAATGCAAACACAACATCTAGAAAAAATTGTATATACGCTGTAGTACTATCGGCAAGAGAAAAACTGGCTATAATATATTCTACTGCATCATAAAGAGGTTTTATAGCTACTTTGGCAAGATCAAAATCAAGCCCCAGGGTTTTAAGTTCAGAAGAAAATGTATTCTTAGTACTGTTGATCATTTTTTCCAGAAACAAATGCTTTTCTTGTATTGAAAACTTCTCGGTCAAGAAATGTAATACGTTGATTTTTGACTGAAGATGATCAGGTTGTATGCACCAGGTAAGCAGGTCAACAATAAATACAACTTGAGGAGCATTATTAATCAATAATGTTTCTGAAGAAATTATAGACAGCCCTTTTTGGGTAAGAAGATCTGCTATGACAGCTCCTTCTTTTTGTTTTCTTACAATAACACATATTTCATTAAGAGGATATCCTTTTTTGTTTAGTTCGAGTACAGTTTCATACACTTTCTCGGGATATAAATCATTCTCCTGAGCTACATTTTTTGCTTCAACAAATGATAGATTAACGTATCCATTTTTTTTGGAGTTAACTTCTTGTTTATTTCCCAATACATATAATTCTCGATGTTTTTCATTTTTAAAATCACCCGACAAAAAAGTAAATAGATTATTATTGAATTTAATAATTTCTTCGTGACTACGATAATTCCTAGGAAGATTAAGAACTTGTTTTTCCTGTATTGAAAAAGGGTTTTGATCAGACGATAAATTGATAAATTGTTCTGCTTTCCCTCCTCTCCATCGATAAATTGCTTGTTTTGCATCTCCGACTATAGTAACCTGCCCTCTTTTACCTGTTAATGTTTCTGTTGAAACTGCATTATCAATAAGAGGGATCAAATTATTCCACTGTAATTCTGAAGTATCCTGAAATTCATCAATAAAATAATCTCTATAACGCTCTCCTAAACGTTCATATATAAATGGAGCTGGCTGATCCTTAATCGCTTTACTTATAATCGTATTAAATTCTGATATTAATAGAATCTTTCTCTCTTTTTTGATTCCAATTAATTCTTTATTAATTGCATTTAATACCGAAAGAGGTGTAAGGTTTTTGATAATATTTTGAAAAAAACCAATTCGTATTAATAATTGCTTTGTTTTTAGAAAGGTTTCTTCTATAGAAGGTCTAATGCTATCGATTAGTTCTTTTTTATGAGGGTCTAACTTAGCATTATAGAAAGAGGCTTCTTGTATATTCTGTTTCCAGGCTGCTTTAAAATCTGCTTTCACCTCACCTTCTGCAAGTTTTAAAAAATGGTTAGGAATCGAGCCTCGAGTAAAATCTGCATATTCTAATCCTTGGACCTTTATTAATTCTAAAATTGTATTCGACTCAGAAATAATATCTTTCTTACATTCGGCAACCTTTTTATTCAGCTGTTTTTTTAGAACCTCAAAATCGGTAATTGTTTTATGAGAAAGTTTATTAAGGTGTTCTCTGTCATTTTCACTAAACAACAATCTGGCTATCTTATTCAGTTCTATAGTGATATCCCAACTTTTATCATCCTCTAGCTTGCTAATCGCAAAATCAACAATTAATCTGGTTAGTTCCTCGTTTAGTCCTATCTTGGCAACTACCGCATCTACGGCTTCTTCAATTAAAGCATCTGTATCCATTTCGATCTCAAAATTCATAGGAATCTCTAAATCATGTGCAAATGTCCTAATTACTCTATGTGTAAATGTATCAATAGTAACAACATCGAATGCTGCATAATTATGAAGGATACTTCTAAGAATTCGCTTTGCTTTTTGTTTAAGTTCGAGTTCAGGAATTTTGGTCTCTGTACTTAATTCACTTAACAAGCCTTGATATTTTGATGGAGTATCAGGAGCACTAATAGCAACTAAATTCTCTAATATTCTGGATTTCATCTCAGCTACAGCTTTATTTGTAAAAGTAATTGCCAGGATATTTTTGTAACTATCTCTATACTCTCCTTTTAAAAGAGCAATCAAGTATGCTTTTACCAAAGTATAGGTTTTACCAGCACCAGCAGCAGCATTGTAAACAACAAAAGCAGTAGTAGAATTCAATTCTTTTTTTTACTAAAATACTAAAACCCGAAATTCTTATACCCATCAATTTCTATAAAATTATAACAACAAAAAAGGTTGTTTTTATTATCCTATGGGTTTTAATCAATTTATAACAATTATAAATTTTTATTCATCATTCTAATTATTAAATTTGATGTCGCTTTTATTTTTTATTAATTAAAATAATAACATATGTCATTCGAATTACCAAAATTAAACTACGCTTTTGATGCGTTAGAACCTCATATAGATGCTCGTACCATGGAAATTCATCATGATAAACATCATGCTGGATATACTAGCAAATTAAATGCTGCAATTGAAGGGACTGATCTTGAGGGTAAAACCATTGAAAATATTCTTATTAATCTAGATATGTCTAATGGAGCTGTTAGAAATAACGGTGGTGGATATTATAATCATAATTTATTTTGGGAGATAATGTCGCCTAATGGAGGAGAAAAACCATCTGGTGAAGTTGCAGATGCAATTAATGCAGCGTATGGGTCTTTTGATGCTTTTAAAGAAGCATTCTCAAAAGCAGCTGGCACAAGATTTGGATCTGGATGGGCTTGGTTATGTGTACATCAGGGAGGGAAAGTAGAAATTTGCTCTACCCCTAATCAAGATAATCCTTTAATGCCTGGTATTGGATGCGGAGGAACCCCTATCCTTGCATTAGATGTTTGGGAACATGCATATTATTTAAACTACCAAAATCGTCGTCCGGATTATGTTTCAGCATTTTTTAATGTAATTGACTGGAACGAAGTAGCAAGCCGATATGCTCAAGGAAAATAAGTACTAATATATTTTTAAAAAAGAGTTACAGTATTGTGACTCTTTTTTTATGTGAAAGTATTACGAAATGTCAGAAAATAAAAAAAGGTGGAAGAACCACCTTTTTTTGCCCCAAATCTACCATGAACTTAACCTACTTATGCTATGGCTTTGCTAATATAGAACGTTATTTCATAGTGAAAAAATGTTTTAGACGAAAGGTCAAAATACTTGTTGAAATACACAAATTAACCCTTTTTAACAACAAACATTTTTGTTTTTTTAATAAGCTCTTTCATTTTTACCTTCAAAGAAGTTTATAAAAGCCTTATTTACAACCCTATTTCCTCCTATTGTTGGATAATCTCCTGTGAAATACCAATCCCCAAGATTCTTAGGACAGGCTTTATGAAGGTTATCGACAGTCTGATAAATAATCTTTACATCAGCTTTTACCGATTTATCACTTAACAATTCTGATATTTTATCACTTATCTCCTGATCAGAAAATCCACTATAGATTTCTTTTACAAAATTTTGCACTTCGGAGTCTACTAAATTTTCCTGGGCTTTACATTTTTCATAAACCTGCTCTACCAAGTCATAATTTCCATTTTCTTTTAAAAGCTCTAATGCTGCCTGAAATGCCACTAGTCCTTCTAATCTTGCCATATCAATTCCGTAACAATCTGGATAACGAATTTGTGGTGCCGAAGAAACAACAACGATTTTCTTTGGTCCTAATCTATCCATCATCTTGATAATACTCTTTTTAAGTGTCGTTCCTCTAACGATACTATCATCGATTATAACTAAATTATCTTCTTGTTTTACTACACCATAAGTCACATCATAGACATGAGCTACCAAATCATCTCGACTACTATCTTCTGTAATAAAAGTACGAAGCTTAGCATCTTTAATTGCAATTTTCTCTGTTCTTAATCTGTATGAGAGAATTTCTGATAGACGTTCATCTGTTAATGTCTCTTTTTCTGAAAGTATAGTTTCGTTCTTCTGCTTATTTAATTCATCCTGGGCTGCTTCAACCATGCCATAAAAAGAGGTTTCGGCAGTATTCGGAATAAAAGAAAAAACGGTATTTACTGTATCATGATCAATTTCTTCTAAAACCTGAGGCATAAGCAATCTTCCTAAACTCTTTCTTTCTTCATAAATTTCGGCATCACTTCCTCGTGAAAAATAAATACGCTCAAAAGAACATGCTTTTCTCTCTAATGGATCAATAATTCTATTTATCGATGTATCTCCATTCTTTTTGACGATAATTGCTTTTCCCGGATCAAGTTCTAATACATCATCAAAAGCAACATTAAATACAGTTTGAATAACAGGTCTTTCTGAAGCAACCACCACTACCTCATCATCTTTATAATAGTATGCTGGTCTAATTCCTGCTGGATCTCTTAAAACAAAAGCATCACCATGCCCAAGCATTCCTGCCATGGCATACCCTCCATCCCAATCTCTTGATGATTTTTTAAGGATTTTAGCAACGTTTAATCGTTCTGCAATTTGAGGAGAGGCTTCATTTTTATTAAACCCTTCTTTCTTTAATTTCTTATACAACTTGGCTACTTCAGAATCCAAAAAGTGGCCTATTTTTTCCATTACAGTAACGGTATCTACCTTATCTTTTGGATGCTGTCCTAATCTTACAAGGTTATTAAACAACACATCATTATTAGTCATATTGAAGTTACCAGCTACAATAAGATTACGATGCATCCAATTGTTCTGTCTTAAAAAAGGATGAACACTCTCTACACTATTTTTACCAAATGTCCCATAGCGTACATGTCCCAGAAGTACTTCTCCTATGTAGGGAATGTTTTTTTTCTGTAGTTCGACATCGTCAGCATATTCTGGATGCTCTACCAATTCTTTATTAATCCTATCATTAATCTGAGAAAAAATATCTTGTATTGGCTGCGATTCACTAGATCGAACTCTACTTATATATCGTTCGCCAGGAGTTGTATCTAATTTAATACTTGCAAATCCAGCACCATCCTGACCGCGATTATGTTGTTTTTCCATCATCAGATACATTTTATTTACTCCATAAAATGCACTACCGTATTTCTCCTTATAATACTCTAATGGTTTTAATAATCTAATAAATGCTATACCGCATTCGTGTTTTAACGCATCACTCATTGTATTCCAATTCTAAATGTTGTTGTGTTAATCATAATCAAAAAAGCCCTAAACAATTACTTTAGGGCTATACTTTATATCAAGACAATTCTATCTCGAATTGTGTTAACTCTCTAAATTGCTGAAGTCGCCTCTGAACCTCATCTCGATTCAAATTCTCCATTCGCTCTGTACCAAATTTCTCTACACAAAAAGACGCGAGGTTTGAAGCATGAATAATCGCTTTTTTCATATTCTCGAATGAAATATCATCTGTCTTAGTTAGATATCCCGAAAAACCTCCTGCAAATGTATCTCCTGCTCCCGTAGGATCAAAAACTTCTTCTAATGGTAGTGCAGGAGCAAAGAAGATCTGTTCTTCATGAAATAACAAAGCTCCGTGTTCTCCTTTTTTAATCACAACATATTTTGGCCCCATCTTTTCGATTGCTCTGGCTGCTTTTACCAAAGAATATTCTCCACTTAATTGTCTGGCCTCTTCATCATTAATAGTAATTACATCTACTTTTGAAATTACTTTTAGAAGATCTCCCAAAAAAGCATCTTCCATCCAAAAATTCATAGTATCTAATATCGTAAGTTTTGGTTTAGTAGTAAGTTGTTCTATTACACCTAGCTGTACTAGCGGGTTTAGATTTCCCAGCATCACAATATCTGCATCTTTATAATTATCAGGAACCACAGGGTTAAAATCTGCAAGTACATTAAGTTGTGTATCTAATGTATCTCTAGAATTTAAATCATTATGATATCGACCACTCCAGAAAAAAGTCTTTCCTCCTTTTACGATCTCAACAGCAGAAGTGTCAATATTTTTTTCCTGAAGCATAGAAAGATAATCCAAGGGAAAATCTTCTCCAACCACAGAAACAATTGATGAAGAAATGTTGAAATTCGAGGCAGAAAGCGCGATATAAGGGGCTGCTCCTCCTAATATTTTATCAGTTTTACCAAAAGGTGTTTCAATAGCATCAAAGGCAATAGAACCTACAATAAGTAATTTACTCATACAACTAGCGTAATAATTTTTTGCAAATATACGTTTTACTTTTAAGTAGTAAGAAGATTAATACAAAGGTTATTTTCTGTTTGAATGTACAAGTATTTTTCTTGTGATGTTGTTCACTATTTGATAAACCTAAGTTAAAACACCTAAAATTTTATTACTTATTTAGAAATAATAAACAAGCAATACTCTTTTTACAGATTGGTATATGATTTTAGATTTTGCCCCCTTAACAATAACACACTCTAAATCAAAATTTTAACTCTTTGTTTTGTGTATTAAAAATAATGTTGAATTATGCTTGATAATTTACGAAAATGGCAATTTTTTGGTGTAAAAATTTCAAAAAAACTATAATTTCTGAAAAAAAAATTTAAAAAATGCCAAAATAATCTTAAAAAATTACCGTTATTTACACCAATACAAACTCAAACTTTCAATTAATTATGAAAAAATTAAATTTAGCTAAACTCGTTTTAGCTACTTCGCTGTCGGTTTTATTCTTCAACTGCGAAAAAGATTCTGAAGACATTATCGAAACTAATCAACATGCAGATGCAAAAGCTGCTCACGTATGTATCGAAAAATGGAATCCTTACGAGAATGGCTCAAAAGCTGCCAGTCTTAAAAATGTACAATGGCAACCTGGTCAAACTATTCGAGTGAAATTCTTAAATGGTAATAATTTTGTACAATCCAAAGTTAGGCAATATGCTGTAGCATGGGAAAGTCATGCAAATATTAAATTTGAATGGGTATCTTCAAACAGCAGTGCAAACATCAAAATTGGTTTTAAAGAAGGGCAATTTGCAAATGATGGTGGATCTTGGTCTTATTTAGGAACCGAATCTAACAATCATGCACATAGTATGCATTTTGGATGGTTTAACAACAATACTTCTGATACAGAGTTTAGAAGAACTACAATTCACGAATTCGGACATGCTCTTGGTTTAGTCCACGAACATCAAAATCCTGTAGCTGGAATTAACTGGGATAAAGAGGCAGTTTATGCTTACTATGCTGGACCACCAAATAACTGGAGTAGAGCAGATGTAGATAGAAATCTATTCAATCGTATTGAAGCAAGTACTTCTAATTACAGTGCATACGATCCATTATCAATAATGCATTACCCTATTCCTGCAGCACATACTACAGATGGTGTTGCCGTAGGAAGTAATACTCAATTATCTGCAACAGATAAATCTTTTATAGCTACTATATACCCTGGTTCTAATACTGGTGGTGGTAACTGTGATGGTGTAGCAGAATATAACAGTAATACTTCTTATTCTGTTGGAGATAAAGTAACATACCAAGGAACTTTATATCAAAGAACTGCAACATCATGGAATAATCTTGGTGCATGTGATAGTACTCCTCCTACTGATATTTGTGCTGGTGTATCTGAATATAACAGTAATACTTCTTATTCTGTGGGAGATAAAGTAACGTATAGAGGAACTTTATACCAAAGAACTGCAACATCATGGAATAACCTTGGTGCATGTGGTAACTAAGAAAAAAATAATCACATAATCTAATTTGTTTGCTACATTAGATTAAAAAGTCTTATTACAAAAAAATGCTCCGGAAAAACACCGGAGCATTTTGTTTTTATAGTATTTATACATTATTAATGGTATACCATTAATAATGTATAATTTGAAAATAGATTTCACTTCTCAAATATTAATCAAAGAAATATCCACGTGGATGGACGGAGGTTCGATTACTTTAAATTGTGAAAATAAAAAAGGGAAAGAATTTATTGTGGAATTTGTCCAAAACGTGAGATGGCACATTCTTGAATTTGAAAAGCTTCCAGGAAGAATTTATATTAACGAGAATCTAGTTTCTCAAAGGTCTGAATTGGAAAAAAAACTTCTTAAAAGTATAGAAAAGGCTACACTTATTAACTCTTCTGATCTAGACAACAATATTCTAAAAGAGCAAATTGACTACATAAAATCCAAACAATATATTCTGGACTCTGAAAAAATACAAATACGGAAAAGGTAAAAAAGTATACAACATTATATATGTGATCGTAACAGCTAAGCGATAAATCAAATGGTTGTTTGTATTTTTATGAAGGCGCAATACTTGCTGTGAAGAGAAGTTAACAACCAATGCACAGAAAAGCGAAAAGCAAGGTACCATTTTGCCCTGTTACGACACTTATATTAAACATTATCTAGAATACGTCTTAAAACTACTTTCTACCAAAATCTGCAGGTATTTCTCCCCACGCTTTGGTTTCCCACTTTACAATTGTAGTTGTATATGTGTTTTCTTTGAGCCACTGCGTAGCTCGATCTACCAAATCAAAGACTTCCTTGTTTTTAGCAGTTCGTTGCAGCTTTGTTTTGCATGTCTTTTGTTTTACCCATCCTATCGCTATTTTAGAATCAGAATAAATAATACGGTCACTATTTTTCTTTTTAAGGTACGCAAGACCATGTACAAGTGCCAAAAATTCTCCTATATTATTTGTACCCTGTCGAAAAGGCCCCTGATGAAAAAGTTGTTTCTCGGTTTGAGTGTCTACTCCTCTGTATTCCATTTTACCAGGATTACCACTAGAAGCAGCATCTACTGCTATTGAATACAAATTAGGTTCTCCAATTTTTGATAACTGTGCAGCAGTAAGTGTTTTTTTGGGTTTACTTTTTCCTTTATAATCCTCATAATCCCCATTATATGCCTTTTTTGCAACATCAAAAGAATCAAACGATTTATACTTTGCATTAGGATACCCCTTAACCGCCGCTTTACAATCATCCCACTTGGTATAAATCCCTGGCCTGTGTCCTTCCCAAACCACATAAAATTTTTCTTTCTTAGCCATTCTTATTCGTTGATTGTTTCTCGTTATTTATTATTAAGTCTGTTTGGTATCATTAATGACATTTTGGAAGTCACATTGAGCTTGTTGAAGTGCTTTTGTCCTACAAATTTGCTTCGACAGGCCCAGCATGACAATTACTTTTCTTACTAAACAACTTTAGCCATACTATTATCAAACTACTTTTTTCCTGCAAACAGAAGTTCTTCTATAACGATCGGAAAATGTTTATATTCTAATTGATGGATGGCCTGCGCTACATCTTCGGCAGAATCTTCTTTAGAAATTGATGTTTTAGCCTGAAAAATAATCGCTCCTTCGTCATAATGCTCGTTTACATAATGGATCGTAATCCCGCTTTCTTTTTCTTTATTTCTAACCACAGCCTCATGTACATGATGGCCATACATTCCTTTTCCACCATATTTTGGTAATAATGCAGGATGAACATTTATCACTTTATCAGGAAAAGTTTCAATGATTTTTTTAGGAAAAATCCATAAGAACCCAGCTAGTACAATGATGTCAGGTTTGGCATCTTTTAAGATATTAAGTACTTCATTTGTGTCATAAAATGACTCTTTGTCAAAGTGTAACGCCTTTACTTTCAAGGCATGAGCTCTTTTTAATACTTTGGCACGCAGGTTGTTAGAGAACACATGTGTAACCTCGGCAATTTTTCGCTCGTGGAAGTACTTAATTATATTTTCGGCATTGGTACCTGAGCCGGAAGCAAAAATTATAATACGCTTCATAGTATAGTAAAGTTGTTAATTAGAGAGCACAAAAAAAATAATTATTATTCAATTTTAGGTAGCAAAAAGGCAATACTTCGCTATATTTGATAAAATACAAATACATTTTTATGGGATTGTGGGGTTTTAAAATAAAGTTTTTTATTTTTGCCACCTAATTAAAAAATTAAAATTAAACATTATGTCAGACATTGCATCAAGAGTAAAAGCGATAATCGTTGACAAATTAGGAGTAGACGAAAACGAAGTTGTAAATGAAGCTAGTTTCACAAACGATTTAGGCGCTGATTCATTAGACACTGTAGAATTGATTATGGAATTCGAAAAAGAATTCGATATTCAGATTCCAGACGATCAAGCTGAAAACATTGCAACAGTAGGTCAAGCAATATCTTATATTGAAGACGCAAAGTAATAACCTCACAACAAAATATGAATCTTAAGCGAGTTGTAGTCACAGGACTAGGTGCATTAACACCTATAGGTAACAATATTGATGAATATTGGGATGGATTAGTAAATGGAAAAAGCGGTTGCGCTCCCATTACCTATTTCGATACCGAAAATTTCAAGACTAAATTTGCTTGCGAAGTCAAAAATTATTCTCCCACAGACTATTTTGATAGAAAAGAAGCACGAAAACTTGATAAATTCGCCCAGTATGCTATTGTATCTTCTGAAGAAGCTATAAAAGATGCTGCTATTGACCTGGAAAAAGTTGATAAATTTAGAGTTGGTGTGATCTGGGGTGCAGGAATTGGCGGAATAGAGACTTTTCAGGAAGAAGTAATTGGCTATGCCAACGGAAATGGAACACCTCGTTTTAATCCTTTCTTTATCCCGAAAATGATTGCCGATATTGCTCCTGGTCATATTTCTATACGAAATGGCTTTATGGGACCTAACTATACCACAGTTTCTGCTTGTGCTTCTTCTGCAAATGCTATGATCGATGCGCTAAACTATATTCGTTTGGGCCATTGTGATATTATCATTACAGGAGGAAGTGAAGCTGCAGTTACAATTGCTGGTATGGGAGGATTTAATGCGATGCACGCTTTATCTACAAGAAATGAAAGCCCAGAGACGGCCTCTAGACCATTTGACGCAACCAGAGATGGTTTCGTTTTGGGAGAAGGTAGTGGAGCTCTTATTCTTGAAGAATATGAACACGCAAAAGCACGAGGTGCTAAAATCTATGCCGAAGTAGTTGGTGGTGGAATGTCTAGTGATGCATATCACATGACAGCTCCGCATCCCGATGGAATAGGTGTAGAACGCGTGATGCTTAATTGTTTAAAAGATGCAGGTATAACACCAGAACAGGTAGACGCTATAAACACTCATGGCACATCCACTCCATTAGGAGATGTTGCAGAATTGAAAGCTATTACCAAGGTTTTTGGAGACCATGCACCTAACATCAATATCAATTCAACAAAATCTATGACAGGACACTTACTTGGTGCTGCCGGAGCTATAGAAGCTATTTCTTCTATTTTGGCTATGCAAAAAGGTATAGTACCTCCTACTATCAATCACACTACAGTGGATGAGAACATAGATTCTTCATTGAATTTGACATTAAACAAAGCTCAAAAACGTGAAATCACATATGCAATGAGTAATACTTTTGGTTTCGGAGGTCATAATGCTTGTGTGTTATTTAAAAAACTGAACGAATAAATGAATGTTATTCGAAACATACTAAATTCCCGCTCTGAAAAGAACGGGAATTTTTTTTCTAAAATTCAGAAAATAGTAAATTTTAAGCCCAAAAACATTAAACCTTATGAAAAAGCATTTACGCATAGGTCATTAAATTTAAAAGACAAAAAAGGAAATGCTGTTAATTTTGAAAGATTAGAATTTCTTGGTGATGCCATGTTAAGTAGTGTTATCGCAGCCCACTTATTTAAAGAAGTACCCGAAGGTAATGAAGGGTATTTAACCAAAATGAGAGCCAAAGTAGTAAGTAGAAAACATCTTAATGAATTGGGTAAAGATCTTAAACTAATTGAACTGGTGCGGACCAATATTCCTAAATCTCAATTTGGAATAAATATACATGGAAATCTTTTTGAAGCACTAATAGGTGCTATTTACCTGGATCGCGGTTTTGTGTATTGCGAACGATTTATTAAAGAAGCTGTAATCGATCCATATGTTGATATCGAAAGCCTCGAAGGACAAATCATTAGTTATAAAAGCTTATTGATAGAATGGTGTCAAAAAGAGAAAAAAGTATTTAGTTACGAAGTATATGAAGATACAGGTAAAGATGAAATGAAGCATTTTGCCGTAAAACTTTGGATAGATGATAAAGTAGTTGCAAAAGCAAGAGCTACTTCAAAAAAGAAAGCAGAAGAAAAAGCTTCAAAAAGAGCTTATTTTGCATTTCAATCTAAAATAAATATCTAAATATCATTAGATTCTTTCTTATTAAATTAATCAAAATATACGCATACTAGAAAAACTATATTTTTTTATAGTTAAAAGATACTAACTCAATCGTTTTCGTAAAATAACTTTATCTTTAATTAAACTTGTTAGGTGAATTTATTTGTATATTTCGCGTTAAATCGGAAACAAAAAAAATCAAAGTGGCTGTTCAGCGGTTAGTATTAGATGCCTTTGCCGATGATGATTATGAACTTATTGCCATTCATTGTTCATTAGCTTCATATCGGTTGGCTTTTTTATTGAATAAAAACCTGAATTTAAAGCTCTATAGAAAAAAAGAAGATATCAATTTTGAGTATAATGATCTCACTGCAAATTTTCCATTATATCAGTATGATGATCATTTTCAATATAGTACATATAGTCTTATCGGAAATAAATTTCAATCCAAAATAACATCAGAAAATCAGATTTCTGAAGGCCTATTTACTACTATAGAGAATACATATACTACAAAATATTTAATTCCTGAATTAAAAAATGTAGATTATTTTCTAAAAATTGAGACCGAAGCATCAAATTTTTCAAGTAAGTCTTTACTTATAGACATACTTACCATTTCACAAATTATAACAGCATATCCTTTAGAATATGCTACACTTAAATCAAAGAACAACTTAATATTCGAATAATGCCAAAACGTAAAAGAACCAAAATAGTCGCTACTCTTGGACCCGCAACAAGTAGTGAAGAGATATTAAAAAAAATGTTGGAAGCAGGAGTAAATGTTTTCAGAATAAATTTCTCTCATGCTGATTATAATGATGTCAAGGAGCGCATAAAAATTATACGAAAACTAAGCAAAGAACATGGTTATAATGCATCTATACTTGGAGATTTACAGGGTCCTAAGCTACGTGTAGGTGTTATGAAAAGAGATATCATTGTCAATGATGGCGATACGATCAATTTTGTGACTGGTAAACCTTTTGAAGGTACCTCTAAAGAGGTCTATATGAATTATGAAACTTTCCCAAAAGATGTAAAAACAGGAGAAAGAATATTATTAGACGATGGTAAGTTAATTTTTGAAGTTATCTCTTCTAACAAAAAAGATACAGTTAAGACCAAAGTAATACAAGGAGGTCCTCTAAAATCTAAAAAAGGAGTGAACCTTCCTAATACTAGTATTTCTTTACCAGCACTGACAGAAAAAGATATAAAAGATGCAATTTTTGCATGCGAACAAGGAGTGGATTGGATGGCATTATCTTTTGTGCGTCATGCCCAGGATTTAATAGAATTACAAGACCTCATAAAAGAACATAGTGAGCATAAGATTCCAATTATTGCCAAAATAGAGAAGCCCGAAGGAGTAGAGAATATTGATAAGATTGTGGCTTATTGCGATGGATTGATGGTGGCAAGAGGAGATCTTGGAGTAGAAATTCCTGCCCAGGAAGTACCTCTGATTCAGAAAAATTTGGTGCTCAAAGCTAAAACTGCCAGAATACCTGTGATTATTGCCACACAAATGATGGAAACAATGATCGATAGTCTTACACCAACACGTGCCGAGGTAAATGATGTCGCTAATTCTGTAATGGATGGCGCCGATGCCGTTATGCTATCTGGCGAAACTTCTGTAGGAAAATATCCTGTACAGGTGATCGAAACTATGTCTAAAATTATTAAAAGTGTAGAAAATTCTGATTTAATAACTGTTCCTCAAAATCCTCCTCATATTCGAACCAATAGATTTATTACAAAATCTATTTGTTATCATGCTGCGCACATGGCAAATGATATTGATGCCAAAGCAATCTGTACTCTTACCAATAGTGGTTATACAGCATTTCAAATTTCTGCATGGAGGCCTGATGCTCATATTCTGGTCTTTACCAGTAATCATAGAATCTTATCTCAGCTTAGCCTCTTATGGGGAGTAAAAGCTTTTTATTATGATAAGTTCGTAAGTACCGATGAAACTGTCGAAGATATTAATAAAATTGCACTAGAACGTAAATTTGTAGAACAAGGAGATATGTTGATCAATTTAGCTGCAATGCCAATTACTGCAAAAGGAATGGTAAACACACTTAGGGTTTCGCAAATCTAAGAAATTTCTGCAATAGAATATTGTAGTAAAAAGCTTCTCTATATGGGAAGCTTTTTTACTATAAAGTTTGCTTTAAAAAGATTGCCTCTAAGTCCTCTATGGTAACTGGTTTTACAAGATAATCCTTTACCGTATTAATACTTTTTGCCCTTTCTATATCTACCGGATTAATTGAGGAACTTACAATGTATAGAGTGATTGTTTTTCCGAGTTTATTTTTGATTTTAGTGAAATTGTCCAAAAATTCCCATCCATCCATTACCGGCATGTTTAAATCAAGAAATATGATTTCAGGAATTGTCTTTTTATTTAAATTAGTCAAAATAGCTTCAAAATAATTAAGAGCATCCTTACCATTTTGAAATACCATTAAGTTACTACAAAGGTTTTTTGCTTCTACAATCCTTTTTACAAGATTTACATACATATTGTCGTCATCAATAATACAAGCTAATCCTATTTTGTGACTCATAATTTAAAGGGGTTATTTGTTATTAAAATTCAATTATAAAAGTTGTTCCTTTATCTACTTCACTCTCTACAGTAATTTTTCCATCAAGTGATTCTACCTGGTTTTTTGTTAAAAACAATCCGATTCCTACTGCATCCTTATTGTAATGAAATGTTTTATACATACCAAATATTTTATCTTTGAACAGTTTCATATCAATTCCCCTACCATTATCTGTGACCATTAAATACTCTTTATTACCTCTAGAATAGCTTTTGATTTTTATTACCGGATCTCTATCCTGATGTTTATATTTTATAGCATTCGTTATTAAATTTAACAGGATACTTTCTAAATATGCAGGAATATAATTAATTGTATTTAATTCACTAAAATCTGTCTTGATTTTGGTTTTGCTCATAGAAATCATTTGCCCTATTCCACTTGCAACCAAATTAAAAGCATCCTGAAATTTGACTGGTTTTTTTTCCTGATCCTTATTTGTATGTATTGCTACAATCTCATTAAGGTGTTCGATCGTTGTATTTAAACTATACGATATTTGTTTAATTTCTTTGACTAATCCAATCTTTTCCTTAGGATCATCTATATCTTCAATCAACTGTACTAATAAAGATAGATTACTGGTATGAGATCTAAGGTTGTGAGATACGATATGAGCAAAATTGAATAATCTAGAGTTCTGAGATGCTATAATATCAATTGATTTTTGCAGACTTAATTCCTTTTTTTTAATTTCGTCTATATCCTGAAAAACACCTCTAATCCCAATTATTTCTTTATTTTCATTATATACAGGCTTTCCTATCGCTCGTACCCAAAATTCTCTTTTGTTGGCCGTTACCATTTTAATTTCGGTATTAAAAGGTGTACCCACCATAGCACAATTAAAAAATAAATCTGCCGCCTGTTGCTTTGAATCTTCTGCGTAGTAGTTGGCAGAATCTTTAAGAGAAGGAATATAGTCGTCGGCATATTCTAAAATTCTTCTGGTCTCAAAATCCCAGAAACTTTTCCTTTCCTGAAAATCTACATACCAACTCCCCGTAGCTGTCATTTGAGCAGTTTCTTTATAGTAGAAATTATCTTTTGTAATATCTTGCTCTGGTTCTAGTTTGATTTCAATAAAAAAGACAAGGCTAATCTTAGATTTTATATTTACCGGTAATTCATCATTAGTTGCACATCTATATAGTTTATAATTTCCTTTTTTATCGAGAATTTTTATATGTTGTTTAAAACTTACAGCATTACGTCGATAACTAAAAAAATTATCTCTGAATAACTCAACATCCTCTTGATGTATCAGGTGTTCTAAAAAATAGGCTATTTTTGACTCTAGTTCATTTTTTGTATACCCCAAACTATCATAAAACTTTTCTGACCAAACCTCTCTTTCCGGATCATCATATAGCTCCCAATATCCAGCATTGAAATCTTGAATTACATTATTAAAAAGTTCATTTTGAAGCATTCGGTAGCATTTATCATAACAAGATAAGGATTTCTTACGTATCCTCTTCGATTCTATTAAGCCTAATAGCTAGTGCTTTGGTAGAAATCTGAACTTCTATAAATGATAAAAAAAGTGAAATCATAAGTAAAAAAAGACTAATACCAAATACTATATTAGCCCAAGAGATCTTTTCTACATACAATAAAAACATGGTAATTACACTGGTGAGAAAGCTAGCGATAGCTATGGCTTGCATATTTCTAATCAACCATAATCGTTTTCTTAAATTTTTGATCTGTAATACGGTGTTTTTTGATCGTGAAGTCAAATATTCCTCATGTAATTGTCGTATCAATGCTGCAATAGCTAAATACCTTGCATTATAGGCCAGCATGGTTAGTGATATTGCAGGAAACAACAAGGCCGGAATACTCATAGTAAGCGTCATAAAAAAGAATTTAGAACTACTAATTTAGAGTAAAAAAACAGGACAGCAAATTATAGATGATCTCATCATCATGACACATCATTTAACGTTTTGGATGTATATACCGAACAAAAAATAGTGAGCAATATTTTTATATTGCTCACTATACGTAATCTAAACTAATGATTGGTTATAAAGATTATTCTGGGATATTAAATAAAGTTTTAATTTCTTGATACGACATCTTGGTATAATCTCTTGCAGATTTAGATCCAGATTCAAGCCCACCTGAAGCAGTACTACTAGAAGTCGAAATCCCACCAGGTATAATCACATATCTGAAATCATCAAAAAATGTAAATAAGTTAGTTCCTCCATCCAACGTAGTTACTTCAATTCGTAACGAACTGCCACCACTAAAACTTGAAACCTCAAAACCGTAGTATTCATTTTGTGAAGCAAGTATATAAGGAAGTTGTTTGATTTCAGAAACTAGTATGTTTACTTCATGTCGTCCGTAGACCAAAATTACATCTTCATTCAAATTGAATTCGGCAAGATTAAAAGAGGTGAGAAGTTGTTCATTAGTTTCGGCCGATACATTAGTTTCAAAATCCGTTGCAATCCAATCAGAATAAATTACATTGGCTGTTCCTGGAGGGCCACCTTCACCATCGACACCATCGGCACCATTACTACCGTCTGTTCCATTAGTACCATCAACTCCGTTAACTCCGTCTTGGCCTGCAGGCCCAATTGCTCCATCTTCCCCATCAGAACACGAAAATATCAATAGTGATACCATCACTATCATCATCCCCTTTACTAAATTTGTTATTGCTTTCATTTTTATAATTTTTAAAAGTTAATGGCACAAACCTAGTATGGGTAAGAATATGTACTATCCGAAAAGTTTGAATTTCAAAGAATTCGGACATTTTTTAAGGGGTTTGACTGTGTTTTTGGAGTGAAAATACCTGAGTACTTTAAATATGATCCTTTTTTAGGTAATTTAAATATTTATGTTGAAGTATACTGTTATGATAATTGATGTAGTAAAAACACTTAGGTTCTTCAATCTTTACTTCTCATTTCTCTACATTCAATAACTTGTTTTACCTCTGCCTCTAAACCATAGTTTTTCCATAAAGCCACATCCTTTTTTAGCTCTAATGCGTTTTGACCAGATAGAATATATCTTTTTATAGACTCCAAAACAGGATCATTATCTTCTTTTATTTTTAACATCGACTTTCCTCCCGGAATACTATAATTATCTTCGTATTCATAGCAAAAAACCAATACCCGATCTCCTTGTTTTACATCTTCCTCATAGAAGTAATCCGAAACAAAGAACTTTTGTTTGTCATACCTATTCTTTTTAAGGGTTCTCGAAGTTAATACCTCATCGATATCAATAATCCCTCGTTGAGAAGTATAGAGCATATCATCATTCTGAACCGGATCATCAATATGCTGAATAGTGCCTAAAAAAACTAATGCATATTTATCACCACAATTACCAATAAAAGGCCCTGATTGTGGCCACCAATATGTGTATCCAACCCTAAGGGTATCATCCACTGTAGATATTGGTTGATTCATTTTTGTATCTGTTTCTTTTTTTTGTGCATAACCTGTACTACAAAAAAGAAAACCAAAAATTACTATCGCTTTTGTCAATATATGATACATTTCTATTTCTAAATTTAATTTGTATTTATTTTTCTATTTATACGTTTAAATAGCATCTTTCTTTTTGATATACTATTGATATTACTCATTGTATTTTTTGATTTACAACTAAATAAAAGTGTCAATAATAGTACTATTATTGACACTCATTTCATTACTTACTTAATTTTCAGCTTAAAGCTAATCATTTTTCATCTAGTTTTTAGAGATGTCTATATCATTTTAATTAATTCTCAAAAACCTATTCCAAAACAAATGTTACTGTTATGTAATGCTTTTGTAGTTCTTGTGATTTATTCACATTATAATATTGTCGCTTATAATTGGTGTCTTCTATGCTTTGTATGCTTCCTACTTTTTTATTGATACTACCTGCAATTCTAGTGGCTTTACCTCTGGCATCCTGGATAGCTTTTTTATTCAACACTATCATTTCTTCATTTGTCTTTTCTTTGGCTATAATATCTACCCACGTGATTGTTACTCCTTTCATTTTTTGAGCATGTATTTTTTTTACTTCATCAAGGGATTTTGTAACATAAAAATAATAGGCTTGTGCTCCATAACTCGTAGCGGTAATTTTAAATAAAACATTTTCCTTAAACTTTTCAAAATCTACACCTATAGTATTCAATTTGTTCTTATAGTCCTCTTTAAGTTGTGATATACTTTTGGGTTCCATATTTTGATATCCATCTGCCATAACCTCTTTGAATTCGATATTAATACTATATTTTTCGATATCAACTTTCTTAGAACATTCTCCTATTACACTTATCGTATTATTTTGTTGCTGCCCAAACATAGGAACAGTGCCTATTAGCAGAATTAGAATTAATTTTTTCATTTATATATTGTTTTTATTTAAGTAATCACAAACGTAAACACATACTATTCTTTAAAAATTGGATATTAGAATAGCCACGTGTATCAGAAATGTCATTGTTATTATTCAAAAGACCAGATATCGTTATAAAAGTCATCAGGGTTTCCATTGTTCAAAGCATATCCATTAATGATCCACAATTTCTTGTCAAAATGCACAGATGTATGCTGCGTTCTTTCTTGAAATTTTTTAGTTAGATATGTTTTTTTCCAGTCTATTCCGTTGGCACTATACCAGATATCATTAAAATATTCGAAGTCGTTATTTCTGGCACCTGTAGTTAACCACATTCCCTTTTTATCTACTGTTACTGCATGATTTCTTCTTGGTAAAAAATCTGCATCTGGGGTAGCAAGAAACCATTGAAAACCATTTGGAGAATACCATACATCATTCAAAAAGTTATTATTGATATCATAACCGCCTATAACCCATATTTTATTATCATACACTACAGAGGCATGATCTCTTCTTGCTCCAAAAGGTGCCAAATTGGATACTAAATTCCATTTAACTCCATCACTACTTACCCAAATATCACCTTTCTCGACTCCATTTTCCTGACCGCCAATTACAAACATTCTTCCTTGTAAATCGACCATTGTATGTTCTGATCTTGGTGAAAATGAAGCATTGCCTATAGCTTCTTTCCAGGTCCCCCCGTCTGTACTAAACCAAACATCATTCATTTCATTAACAAGCCTACCACCTGTTATCCACATTTTACCTTGAGAAACAGTTGCAGCATGACTTGTTCTCGGTGAAAAAGAAGCCTTTTTTGTGGCTGCCATCCAGGTAGTGCCATCTTTACTATACCATGCATCGTTATAGTATATTCCTGGGCCATTACCCGATATTACCCACATTTTATTGTCAAATACAAGTGAGGTATGATTGGCTCTCCCTCCAAAAGGTGTTTCTTTAAGAATTTTTTGGGGGGTTAAACTAAGGGTTTTGGTGGCGAATACTTTGGTATTATTGTCTTCTATTTGAATCTCCTCTGTATCACATGATAAAAAGATCGTAGATACAAATACTAGTAGTATTATATATATCTGTGTTTTCATTGTAATTCATTTATTATTACTATTTATTTTATCTCAATAGCGTCACAAGTCCCTACAAACGGAATACCTGCGTTACCAAAAGCATATGTAATAAGCCCTATATAAACTTTGCTATCGTATGAAGGGGCGGTTCCTGGTAATTTACCCGTACCATTATAAAGTATCCATTCATCTGAAGTACTATTACTTGTTAAATTTGGTTGTTGCCAATAAAAGGTAAGTTCATTATTTTCATCTCCAATAATACGTATATCTGCTCGTCCTAAGGGAACCATATCTATACCTATATCATCTACAGAAGAGACACCGTTTACTGTATTTTTACCTTCTATAGTAAACCTTCTTGTTCCTCTGTGACCTATCACCACATGAGAAGAGTTTATAGAATTAAAATCTTCTACATGTACTTGAATCCCCGAAAAGTTGTATTGAGTATCACTATGAATTGGTGCTGTTTGAGAATCGGCAATAGTACCAATGCCAATATTTCTTGCTATAAATTCAAAGGGAAATGTGACTAATTTAGCATCCAATCGCCCTTGCTCTTCGTTAAAATGTAGTGTCTGATTATTTGTGTTATCATCTAAAACTGCATGATATTTCCCTGATGATCTACTTACATTTGGCAATACTGTAGCATTATTTGTTATATAGTCTACTAGCGGACCAGTACCTTCAAAGTCATCAAAAATTTCGTTTTCTGGATTTATTATTGGGTCTGGTTCAGAATTCGAATTTGAAACATCGTCATCATTACTACACGCAGCAAGAATAACAAAAAATATTACACTTACATATTGAATTATTTTCATCCTTTTCATCTCTCATTTTTACGTTAATTAATAGCCAAATATGTATCTCATAATGGCCTTTATGAAATCTATTATTGTTTTTCTATTATGATAAAAAGCTAATGCCACAAACCTAACTACAGTCACAGTTTGAAGTATCCGAAAAGTTTGAATTTCAAAGAATTCGGACGTTTTTTAAGGGGTTTACCTGTAGGTTAGAAAAAAAGGATCCCCATTATCTTGTTAGGTTAGGTAATGAGGATCCGGGTAATGAAAAGCATGGACAAAAAAACCTAATCATTACAAATTGTTTTTATAGTATCGCAAGAATTATTCTAGTTTTACGACCCAATAATCCCACATACCTTTACCGGCACCACTAATATCTCCTCCCGGAGCATAAACATAACCGGCTACGATGTAACCGTTATTGGTTTGTTGAATCGTATTTGCGTAATCAGGTTCTGGACCACCAAAGCTAATTTCCCATAACAATTCACCAAAAGGATTTAGTTTTACCACCCAAAAATCTGCATAGCCTCCATTATTAGTACTTACATCAAAGTCGCTTGCTCCCGAGTTCCCAGCAAAGATATATCCTCCATCTGTAGTTTGTTGAATAGAGCGGGCGGCATCACTCTCTGAACTACCAAGGTTAACCTGCCATACTAGTTCTCCCGAAGTATCTAATTTTAAGATCCAACTATCTTTTTTTCCATTATTACCACTTACATCAAAATCTGAGGATTCTGAATATCCAGCTACGATATATCCTTGATCAGTAGTTTGATGAACATCATATGCCAGATCATCAAGTGTTCCTCCAAGATTTGTTTCCCAAATCAGATTTCCTAAAACATCCAATTTTACAATCCAATAATCTTTTTCTCCATAATTACCTCCCACATTACCGTCTGAGGATTCTGAATATCCTCCAACAATATAACCTCCATCTAACGTTTGTTCAACCGATTGTGCAATATCAAATCCGGTACCTCCAAGATTTGTTTCCCATACTAAAGCTCCCATAGAATCCAGTTTTATCACCCAGTAATCCAAGCCTCCATAATTGTCTCCTACATCACCGTTTGAAGAGCTGGTAAAACCTGCGACAATAAAACCGTCATCTGATGTTTGTTCGATATCTGTTGCTTCTTCATTTCCACTTCCACCATAATTGGTCTCCCAAACCAAATTTCCAGAGCCATCTAATTTTACAATCCAAAAATCAGCAAAAGATGCATCACCACTAATATCCTGATCGTTAGAATAAGTCATTCCTGCTATTATATATCCACCATCTGAGGTTTGTTGTATGCTATTTGCAGCTTCATCACTAGAGCCTCCCAGGTTAGTTTCCCACATTAGTTCACCCGAACTACTTAATTTAATAACCCAATAGTCTCCTCCTATATATCCATCTGCATCGTTATTACCACCTACGTCTCCATCATCAGAATTAGCAGTACCAACCACAATATACCCCCCATCTATTGTTAATTGTAGCGCATTAGCGATGTCAATATGAGAACCCCCATAAGATTTTTCCCATGCTATAGACACTTCTTCACTAATTACTACTCCTTTTTCTGTATCAAAAGCAAATGTGTTTTCTGATGTTCCTCCTTTTCCATCAGAAGCCACTATCTTACCATTGTAACTGGTTTGACCATCAAGTCCTTCTAGTAAAAATTCTGTAGTCTGCACATCTGATTGTATCGAATTTTCTCCCAAAAAAATAGTATACGATACTTCATCATCATTTGGATCAACCGCGAGAGTCCATTCTAATAATGCGCTATTCGCTGTTATCTCATTAACCTGTATGGTAAAATCTCCTGGTACCTGATTCTCGGCTGATACAGGTGGTACAACTATGTCATCATCATTTTTGCATCCTACAATCAACACGCAAAAGATGATCAAACGATATAAAAACTGTTTCTTTTTCATTTGTTTATGTTTTTATGATTTGTTTATAAAAATCTATCCTTATTCTTAGCCTACTATAGAACAACAAACTGCTTAAGCTAAAAACAAATACTTAGTTTGTACTTGTGTAGTACTTAGATGATAAAATTAATTAGGGTGAAGTGTACAAATGTCCAGAAAGTTTGAATTTCAAAGAATTCGGACGTTTTTAGGGGGTTTTTCTATATTCTTTTGGAGAAATGCCTGTTCGTTTTTTAAAAGCACTATAAAAAGTAGATTTCGAATTAAACCCAGATTCTAAAGCGATCGATATAATAGTGTAGTTTATAAAATTAGGATTTCTTAATTTAAATTTTGCGTCCTCTATTCTATATCTATTTATATAATCGGTAAAATTATACCCACTCAATTTATTAACCAATTGTGAAAGATAGTTACCACTTATGTTTAGTTTTTTGGCCATACTGTCTAATCCCAGATTTGGATCTCGATATATTTTGGCTTCTTTCATCAAAAAATCAAGTTCTTTAAAATACACATTATCATCGGTAATATGAGATTCACTTTTTGCATGAATTTGTTTTAGTTTTTTTCCGGTTAACCTGGCAATTAACTGAAATAAAAACACATGATCTTTATTGAAAAAATCTTTTTGAGAATGCTCAGAATCCAGAACACCTACTACCTGGTCATCTATTAAAATAGGAACAGACAATTCAGACATTCTACGATCATCATCTATGATATATCCAGGATCATTGGTCAAATCGGGCACATACTCAAATGTTCCTGATTGGGCTACTCTACCAACAATACCTTTACCCAATGGAATTTGGATAGGGCTTATGACTTTTCTTTCTCCATTATTTTTATGACCAAATGCTGCTTTTTGTATCAAAACTTCATTTTGGGTATCCAACATGTAGATTACACAGTCCTCTAATTTAAGTTTCGAAATGCAATTCTCTACAATATCCCATAATACCTCTTCAAGTTTATTTTTTTCGAACAGTGATGATGCAAAATAACTTAGTATTCCTATGGTTTCGTTTGATGCGTTTTGATGTTGTATCTGGTCTTTTTCAGAAAAAATCTGGTGCAAGCCATGTATACTAAAATTTGATACCGAACTTCGTATCACATCTTTTTTACTCTTCACTTTATCAAACTTTGGTGTTAGTTGTTTTGTGGTAGTAAAAACACCATCATACGCTACTTCAAATACTTTATTAAAAAGAACAGGGGCCTTAACATAGAAATTAGAGAAATTCTTCATGACTATACTCGAAAAGAAAAAAATAAATACTGTAATGAGCAATACTATGTTTAATACTATCAGCATTGCAAACATATGTCTTGTATTAAAATCTGTACTTAGCATCTTATAACACACAACATATATCAAGAAAAATACAACCCCGCATATTAAAATTGTAGAAATCTTCCCTACTAGTTTATCACCTATGTTTTTTTTGATATTCATGATGATTGATTTTTTTGTCCAATCCAAATATATAATGACAATACCCATGAAAACAAACGAAATATCTCGATATTCTGAGAATTTCGAGATTGATTTTTAATATTAACTAATTAACTATCAGTCAATTATATTGAATTAATTCTAAGACACTACAAAAACCAGAAAATAGTATCTTTATAGCTAGATAAATAGATCAAAACCCCTTGAACACAAAAAAGACATATCTCTTTTTCACTTCCTTTTGTAAAAGGATGATTATCATTTTTTTGCTGTGCTGTGTACAAATTACTACTGGGCAAAAAGAAGATTTTGTAATTCCTGATTCTTTAAAAGCATTGGATTATGAGAATTTATATAATTCTTATCTAAAAGTCTACAGAGATACTTTGTCTGCAAAAATTTACCTTAATACGTATCTAAAAAAAGCTATTCTAGAAAATGATAAGATAAAAATGGCTAATGCATATAGTAGATTATCCTATTATACTGAAGAAGAATCAGAAAAAATAGCATTATTAGATCGCTCTATTACTTTGAGTACCGGTTTAGATCAGGATATCATAATTAGATCATACTCTTTTAAAGGAGGATATTACTTTCGTAAAGGTAATTACACTCTTGCACTTGACAACTACTTACAAGCTTTGATGCTTGCAGAAAAAATTCAAAATGTTGAATACATCTATATCACCAAGCATAATATTGCTTGTATCAAGACGGAAATAAGAAAGCATGAAGAAGCTTTACCACTTTTTAAAGAATATTATACATATATAATAACAAAACATACTACCGATACAATCCGATATTTAAAAGCAACTGTTCCTTTAGCAGAATCTTATCGCTATAATAATTTCCTGGATTCTGCTTCAACATATCATTATAAAGCAATTAAACGATCACAAAAATCAGAACATTATTATAATAGGTTTTATAGTCGAATTATCATTAATGAAGGTATCAATCTCTTTTATAAAGATAAATTTAAGGATGCTTATGATAGTATTGCTAAAGGTTTGCCTATTCTAGATAAAACCAGATCAGAAAACAAAAAAGCATATATTTTGGGTGAGTTTTATTTGGGAAAGCTACAATTATTAAAACAAGACATCTTATCTGCTAAAAAGCACTTTCTTACCGTAGATTCGATTCTTCACTATGAAAAAATTACTCCTATTGAGGTTCGGGAAGGTTATGAATTTATGATCAATTTTTATAAAGCGAATGATAAAAAGGAACAACAGCTCGAATATATCAATAAACTTCTACGATTTGATAGTATTATTAACCAGGAAACTTCTTCTTTATCTAATCGTTTATTTAAAGAGTTTGATACTCCTTTACTGATAAAAGAAAAAGAGGCATTGATCAATGAACTGAAAGGCAATAATAAAAACCTAAATTCATTAGTGATTTTTCTCTCATTACTTACTCTTGTCACTATTGTTTTTTTATATCGCCAATATCAAAAGAGAAAAACCTATCAGTACAAATTTGAACAATTAATTGCTCAAAACAAGGTGATTGAAACACCTAACGAAAAACCTCAAAATGATATAGGAGTACCCAATGATATCGTTGAAGAAATCCTGAATAAGTTAGCTTTATTTGAACAAAATCATTATTATCTTAAAAAGAATATTAGTACTACCATTTTGGCCAAAGACATTAAAACCAATACAAAGTATTTGTCAAAGGTCATTAATCATCATAAGCAAAAGAATTTTGCCAATTATATCAACGATCTTAGGATTGCACATGCGGTAACCCAGTTAAAAGAAAACAAAACGCTTAGGAACTATACCATACAAGGTATTGCAGAAGAAATGGGATTTAATACTGCCGAGTCTTTTTCGTCTGCATTTAAAAAGAGTACAGGAATCAAAACTTCTTATTTCATAAAGAAATTACATGACTTAGATACTATGTAATTTATCGAAATTCCGTGAATTTCGACTAATAACCACCTCATTCATAGTATGTTTACTGTTTTTTACCCTATATTTATTCTTGGAATTCAAAAAAAGTAACTTACATATACTTTTTATACTGTTAGGCATTTTTCATTATCACTTTGTGTGATTTTTGATAAAAAATTGTATCGATAATATTCTGATACTGGTAGAGAAAATATATGTATAATAATCTTTAAAAACTAAAAATTATGAGAAAAGCAAAGGGGAAAAAATTAAGTCTTGCAAAACTAAAAATTGCAAAATTAGAGAATCCATCATCTATAAAAGGTGGTCACGTAGATAGTAAAAACCCTTCTAGATGTCCTCTATTCTATAAGCCAAAATTTACTATTATTACTTGCCCAACTAATTTTGAATGGGGTTAAAAAAATTCACAAACCATAAATAATTAAAAACCCTCAAACTATAAAAAAGGGAAAACATAGTTTGAGGGTTTTTCTATGGATTTAATCAAATGATTCGATTAATTATTTTTTAGTTTCTAACATCTGTCCAACCCTTCCAGTGACCCAAAAAACCTCCTGGCACTGATCGCCAAGATCCTCTATATCTTTTTTTTCCTCCGATATAAGTTACTTTTTTTCCATACCCTCGTTTAACGGTATGAGTTGCCTTATCATTTTCTTTCCAACTTCCATTTGCTTTTTTATACTTAAACTTAACTGTCATATGGGGTACTCCGGTTCCACTATCGGAAAAAAGATGAGTATACCCTTCTATTTTCTTTTTTTTGTTTCCTGACTTCCACACATCTTCAAGATCCCATCCATCTCTCTTACAATAATCAGCATATTCTTTATCACAAAAACCTCGGTTAACCGGGAATTTTTGTAACAATGATTCAGGAATTTTTGCCATTTCTATTGTAACAGGAATATGCATAGTAGGTACTATCTGTCTTTTTTGTAATAATTTCTGATGTTGAAAAGATTTGGACATATTTACCAATACCTTAGGTACAGGAGTTTTTTCTGAAGTAAGAATCAGATATATATCCAACATAGAATGTGTGTCAAAATCAATAAACATTTTGTTGTGTTCAAATCCTGATTCTATCGCAATGATAACAGGATCTCCCTCTTCGTCACTTTCGATAAGTTGTAGTTTATTACCATTGGCAAAGGTAAAAACAGCAAATTCTCCACTATTAGTTTCCTCTAAGGTTGCCTGTACACCTTCTACTTCATTTTCACATGAGGTAGTAAAAAGTAAGACGCAGATAATGCATAAAACTTGTATAAATTTAATACGTTTCATAAGATTTGTATACTAAAGATTTATGTGATAAAAATTACCCGAACCTTTTTAAGACACTCGGATTTGTGTCTACTCTTGCAAAAATATTTTAGAAAAATCCTCTGGATTTAATACTTAATAATTTTATAGGTTTGTTCGTCATCTTCAACATTAATCTTAACAAAATATAACCCTCTGCTATAATTCAGAATATTGATTGTTGTAGTATTACTATCCAAAATTCTTGAAGTAGTAATTAGTTTTCCACTAACATCAAACACTCTTATCAAAAAATTACTATATCCGGGTACCAGAACATCAACATTGTCTCTTGCAGGATTTGGAAATAATATAGCACTAAAACCTTCTACATTTTCATTATCGTTTGATGGTACAGGACTAATTTCTGCAATACCAGCTTCAATAGTAGTATTACCACTGTAAGCAATAAAAATGGTACCTTCTTCAGAAACATGTATATCTCTTATTCTTCCAAAAATGCCTTGTTCATTACTTCCAAACAGATATTCTATGTTCTGCATTGGTAAAAGAGCATTGTCCAGAGGTATTTTTATAACAGATTGACCTCTTAAAGTTGCCATAAGAAGACTATTATTAAGCTGCGGAAAAGTGGTATGATTATAATAATCTAATCCCGCAGGAGCAACAGATCCCAGATCGATAAAAGAGCAATCAATATCCGGATTATTGCAAGGTGTAGTCACGTCGGGCCATCCATAGTTATTTCCAGAAACAATCAGATTGATCTCATCTCCTCTCACTTCGCCGTGTTCGCTTATATAAACATGAGGACCAGCTTGTGTGATTCCTTGAGGATTTCTATGCCCAATAGTAAACACAGGACTACCTGATATAGGATTATCTGTCGGTATAGAACCATCTGTATTGATTCGTAGGACTTTCCCTTCCAGACTATTTATATCCTGAGCATTGTTATTGGGAGATGCAGTTGTGATATATAAAAATCCATCTGATGATAGTAAGAGATCACATCCATGCATTGAAGGCGAAGGAATATTTTCTAAAAGTACAGTTTCATTGGTTAAATCATCATCTACAATAGTATATTTTACTATTCGAAGTTTAAGACTGCCATCATTATATGTATACGCAACAAACAGTTCTTCATTACCCAAAGCCAAGCCCAGTAATCCTCCTCTAGGAGAAGTATTGGTATCAAAATCTTGCGTTTCACCTAATCTAAGTACTTCTTGTTTATCTCCTGTATTTCTGTTTATTTTACTTATTACCCCAAGATCCCTGTCTGTAACCCATAAAAAACCGTTACCATCCAATTCTATAGACCATGGTACTTCAATTTCATTAGTAAGTAACCTTATATATCCTCTGGTATCTCCAATACTTATATTTTGAGTAAGTAAGTTTTGATCATCGGTTAGTTCGGCTAATTGTGTACAACCTGCAACCGAAACTAGGAGACCATAATCCTCTATATTAGATTGAATCTCTATAGAATCACCTGTCTGTCCTACAATAGGAGTATTATTTAAAGTCCATTGATACAAATATCCAATCCCCGACGTAGCAGTTAATGTTTGGTCTTGACGCACAAAATAAGCATTTGCTAGATCTGAATGATTTACAACAATACTACCATTCATTAATCGATCACATCCTTCACTCATGGCTCGTACTGTTATTTCATCATCATTACGAATATGGTAGTAAGGAATATCTATCGATAAAGGTTCTCCCGATCCCATTGCCGAAATGCCAATTTCTGTAGTATTTACCAATACCACATATGCTATCAGGTTTTCAGAATCTGATAAGTGAATTGTTACATTTTCTCCACTACACATAGTAGTGTTACCCGATAAGTCAAATGCACTTAATTGCCCAGCTACCGTTATGGTTACTGTACCAGGGTTACTCTCACAACCTTCTATAGTTTGAGTAGCATAAAATGTAGTAGTGGTCGATATATCGGTATTTAATGTATTTCCTGTAGCAATACCATTTTCGAGATCGGGATCAGAATACCAGGTGATGTTTTCTCCTATTGCTTCTAATTGTATAAATGAATCGAAACAGACACTATATTCTTCTGGCATTTCGGGAACAGAAGCACAGGTAAATACTATTGTGTTAGAAATTACATTACAACTACCATTATCAACAATTACATAATAGGTTCCTGATCTTGATAATTGCAATACCGGATCATCACCATCGATTAATTCCTGATCTCTATACCAGGAAAATGTCAACCCTCCAGGGCTTACCGAGGGAGTGGCTTGTAGTTGATTATCTACTGCTTGTAATACAACATTAAACGGATCGGATATCTCAATATCAAAAGAACCATTCATTATAGATGTGCAATTATTCAACGAAGACCGAACCTGGATATTCCCAGAACTTAATCCTCCGATTGTATTTAAAGTAATCAAGCTTCCTGTTCCTTCAACAACATCACCAATAGAAACATTATCCAACAAGGTTTGATAGGTAGCTCCAATCTCTGATCCGTTAAGTGAAAAACTTAGTGTATCTCCAGAACACAATTGCATACTGGCACTTTGATCAATTGAAAAGGGTTGTGGATCAGAAAGAATCGTTATGGTTACCGAAGAGTAGGCAGAAGTACAATCTGTATTTGATTGTGTAAGATAATATGTTGTAGTCTCTGTAATGCCGGTGGGTTCAAATTGTTCTCCTGTATGTAACAGATTGGTTAATCCAGTATCAGAATACCATCGAATAGTGCCACTACCTGATGCTATTAACACAGGTATAGGGTCACTACTACATAAGGGATCAGGGTTTTCAATCGTTGGGGCAGATAAACAGTAATTTTCATTTCTTAGCACTACTATTCTATCTTGATTATGAGATGCCATAAAGACTTCGCCATTAGGGGATATACAATAATCCCGTGGAGAAACCTGAGTCCCATCATCACCCCAGACCACATATTGATCATCATTGGTCAATACTATATTATTGGCAGGATTTAAACTGGTATCTTTATTAACAACACTTAGCCCATCTGAAGACATCAATATCCTAAAAATTCTCGCACCTTTTGATGATCCTCCTATAAATGTACCCTCCCATTCGGGTATAGCCGGATGGTCATAATACAACAATCCCGTAGGGGCAAGATCAAAGGTTACCAAGGGGCATGTGTTTTCATTTGTATTAGAAGAAGAGTCGCAATATCCCTCATATACAATATTATCATTAATATCCAGAAAGCCCCACCCATAACTATTACCCGGCTCTATACGGTTAAATTCATCATTAAGTTGTGCACCATGCTCTAATGCATAAATAGCATTGGGATATGTGAGATGGTCTGCAGGGACTTGCGCAATACCCTGTGGATTTCTATGCCCATAGCTGTATATATAGCTTGCTGGTGATGTAGGATTACCCGAGTCATAAAATGGATTATCGATAGGTGCTGATCCATCCAGATTTATGCGTAAAACTTTACCTACTATATTATCAAGTCTGGAAGCATACTCCTCATCATTTGCTCCTGTAGTCATCAATAACTTTTGGTCATTTGATATCAACAATCTTGAGCCATGATTATCTGGTCCCAAAGTGGACTGAAGTAAAATTTCCTGATTTTCTAATCTTTGATTGGTAAAATTATAGGTGTATCTTGAAAGTGTTTGTAGGTTTTGAATATTGCTGTGTGCCAGATATACATGGGGACTGCCATCATTAAAATCTGGATGTATAACCATGCCTAACAACCCTCCTGTACCAGGCCCTTGTTGTATTTGATTAGATGGTAATGTAAGCAGGATTTCTTTTGGGGATGAAGAATCATAGGGGTCAACTCTGCAAACATTTCCTGTGTCTCTCTCGGTAAACCAAATCATATCATCTGGACCCCACAAAATCTCCCAAGGCTTCTCAACATCGGTTCTAAGAAACGAATATGAAACAGTGGTATCTCCCACTTCAAATGTTCCTTGAGCAGATAACAAGGTGATATCAATATTGAGTATGACTATTATAAAAAATACTTTTAAGATAAACTTATCTAGAAATGGTTTTGTTCTGTTAAGAGTTTTACTTCTCATAAAATACCTTTAGAATCATAAATAATGTCTCTGGATTTGCTCTTATATTATCTTTCTGAAAAATTGAATGCGTTTTTTTAAATCATATACATTTTGATAAAAAAGCAGCAGGAGAATCAAAATTTTCTTCCTGCTGCCTACCAAACCATCATTTCAAACTGTTGAATTACTCACTAATAAAATTCTTATTATAAAATCATTATTATGGTAATATCAATTTTATTTTTAGTTCCGAAAATCAGTATATCCTTTCCAATACACATATTCTGTTCCAAGGCCAGTTATTGCATTAACCCCACTACGCGCTGCTCTTCTGTATCTTTTCATTTTCCCTGGTATTGACAATCGTTTCCATTTTCCGGGATATACCTTGTATTTCCCTTTAACATGTGTCGCCCATCCTCCAGATGCTTTTCTATATCTATGTCTTACTTCCATATACTTCCCTTCATTGTATGATTCTTTAAACACAGAGGTATAATTTTTCATTACTTTACATCTACTACTTGATGTAATATTAGACACTTTGCTTTTTTTTCGGTTAAAACAATGATTATAACTCTCAGGAATATCATCGCAAAAATTTGCTTTAGTATTATTCTTCATTTTAAGTGTTTCAGGGATTTTTTCAACACTAAATTTTAGTGCAGTATCAAAATCCTTAACAACGCTTCTATGATGCAAATGGTCATTGTCTTCAGAGATATTTGCAATTATTTTTGGGAGAGGAGAGTCATCAGGAGTTAATTTAAGGTATATGTCTAATATAGAATTAGAGTCAAAGTCTATCAATTCTATATTTTTATTTGAGCCAGATTCGATAGCCAGGATAACTGGATCTCCTTCTTCGTCACTTTCAATTAATTGTAAGGTATTTCCGTTAGAGAATGTAAAAATCGCCAATTCTCCATTATTATTTTCTTGTAATGTTTCATTATTAACTCGCTCGCAAGAGAATGTAGCAAATGCCAGAAGTGAAATGTATTCGATTAGTGTAATTCTTTTAGGGATAAGATTTTTCATATTATTAGATTTTAAGATATTTAAAAAAGGTGAGTACATTTTAAGGGCCCAAAACCTACTCACCTTATACACAAACTCAACTGTATAAAATACAAATGAGATGCAATTCTAATAACATTAAAAATTATAAGTGTCCTTAAAGTTTGAATTTCAAGAAATCAGGACATAATTTGTTGCTGTTGTCTATATTCTTTGGGAGAGACTCCTGTGTGTTTTTTAAATGCAGAATAAAAAGGTGATTTCGAATTAAATCCACATTCCATGGCAATACCAAGTACGGTATAGTTATCATAATCTGGATCTTTTAGTTTGGATTTTACTTCTTCGACCCTATAACTATTTATATAATCAGAAAAATTACAGCCTCCTAGTTTATTGATCAATTGGGATAGATAGTTACTGCTTATTTGTAGTCTTTTTGAAATATTTTCTAGACCTAAATTAGGGTCTACATAAATTTTTTCTTCTTTCATTAAAAAATCCAACTCTTTAAAGTAAGCATTGTCATTTGTAATATTAGTGAGTACTACTGGATTGGTATTGGTGTTGATTTGAGAAAGTTTTATTTCTGTTAATTTAGCTATCAATAGAAATAATGCAATATGATGTGACTTAAAATATGCTTTCTCGTCGTGCTCGGCATCCAAGACTCCTACTACTTTCTTTCTTATAAATATAGGAACAGAAAGTTTTGATCTTCTTGTAATGTACTTCTCATTATCACCTATAATTACACTTAAGTTTTCTACACATTGATATTTCTCTAATTGTACTACTTTACCCAAGGTTCCTTCTCCGATCGGAATAGGTATTTGTTTTTTTCTTTTTATGATTTCACAATTGTTTTTGTTACTATATATTGCTTTGGGAATTAATGTCTTATTTTCTTTACATATCATATAGATACTACATTCTTGTAGTTGTAATTGAGAAATACAATTCTCTACAATATCTAACAAAACATCATCTCTCTTATTTTTATCAAACAAAGAAGTAGCAAAATAACTTAATATTCCTGTAATAGATATGGGATTAGAGTGTACTAATTGAAGTTCTCTTTCTGAGAAAACATGATCTAGTCCTGATAACTGAAAATTAGTAATCTTTTTCTGTATTGGGTCTTCTAAATTAGTAACGCTACCCGATACTTTGTTTAAATGTTTAATTCCCAAAAAGAGAAAAACATAGCAAAAAATCATATATAGCATCCAAATCGGATAATATGCAGAATGCCCCGTTATCTCTTCTTTAATAAAAAACAAAGTAATAGTAAGCATCCATAACACCGATAGGATCACTAGTGCAACAAAAATATTCTTTATCCATTTTGTTTTTTTTCTAACATAAACAAAAGATAATCTCCCCAAAGAATTCTCATACCTCTGTATAATACGATAATTCCATATGGAAAGCATAAAACAAAAAATAACGGTGAAATTTTCATCTATTTCATTAAGGAGAAAGGAAGCTGTATTTTTTGAAAAAATAGAATAATCTATCAGAATATTAATCTTTATTAGGTTATACACAACAAAAAATACCATAAACGGAATTAAGAGAAAGCGTTGATACCTTTTATATATTTCCTCTTTTTCAAGATAATAACATGTAAATGCAGTAAAAAAAACAGGTGACAAAAATTCGAATGGAGTATACAGTATAAGAATCCAGGGGTGTAACTTGGTAATTCTAAAATCTATTAATAGTATTTGAATGATTACCAAGTTGGCAGTAATCAAGAAGTAATAAAAAAACTTAAATGTCCTTTCTTTTTTTTTGCAACAACATAATTTAAGAACTGCAAAAATTACAATACCCAGACACCCTATAAGCAAAATAATATTGTATGGGTTTATTTTCATTGATTACGCAAATGTATTCCTAATCTACACTATCTATAACGTTTAATAACGCACAGACCCCACCCTATATTTCAGATTATTTTTATGGTTTATTATAAAATTATATTAATATGATAAGGTTTCTTGTTAATATATCATAAAATATTTACTAAATTTAAAATTACCTCCTTTTTACACTCTTACTACACTGAATAATATTCTGTTTTTGATAAAAAAACACGATGCCATTCGAATTGTTTTCATTTTATGAAAAATAAAGCAGTCTTACTGAATAATTATCAAAATTTATCTACAAAATTTGAAATATCAACATTTAATTCTCTTTGATGATGTTAGACTGAATATAGGGAAAACAAGTACTTAGCAACATTACTGAAAATATAATATAACGGTAGACACATCTATATCGATAGATGTGTCAAGCTCGGCCTATACGAAAAAACAGAGCATGTAATCAATATTAATACAAACTTAAAACAACACTCTATGGAATAAAATCAAACTCTACGAAGTATTAGAGTAAACTTCTCAAACAAGGGGAAAAGAACAACAAAATCAATTTTTAGAAAAACGAATTATAAATAAAAAAATCAATACCTATTTTTTGAATTCAGCAGAAATTATTAAAAATCAATCACTTACAACCGCAACAATTTTTATGTTATGTTTATCTGTGGGGCTGTTTAATGTATATGGAAATACTTACAAAGCACATAAAATTGAGGATGTTCTGCAAGAAAGAGAAATAAAAGGAAAAATAACAGATAATAGTGGTATACCACTACCTGGTGTAGCAGTAATCATTAAAGGATCAAACCAGGGTACTCAAACAGATTTCGATGGAAACTATATTATTAATGCCAAAGCTGGTGAGATATTGATGTTTTCTTATATCGGAATGAAAACAGAAGAGAGAATAATCGATGCCATATCAGACACTATCAATATCGAAATGGTAATCATCTTAATTTATGCAGAAGCATTATTAGAGACAGGAGCTATAGGTGATGCTTTAACCTGGCTAAATATGATTCCTGATAATAGAGGGGCTAGTACAGAAGCAACCAAAGAAAATATTCTTTTAGAGAGAAGAAAAGAACTATGTTTTGAGGGGTTTAGATTTGATGACTTGGCAAGAACAAAGCAGGATATCCCAAAACTAAATGTAGTTTTTGAAGGACCCGTATATGGTAGTTATAATTATGCCTTTCCTATTCCTTTAGCCGAGTTAAATGCAAACTCTAACATGATACTCAATAAGGGATACTAAAAAAATATGATTATTTTACATCATATGTTTGAATTGCTTAAGCCCCATCAAAATATTTTGATGGGGTTTATCAATATAAGTTAATTAGAGACTCCTTTTATTTAATTTCCCACAAAGCTTTTTCTGTTTGCTTCCCATCAGAAATTTCTATTGAATATCTTCCAGTAGGAAGGTAATATTTTCCGTTTTTTCTTTTAGAAACTTCTTCATCAGGAAATTCTTTTTCGAGTATATTTTTTCCTTTTTCGGTAATTGTAAGATCGTATTCTGCATAATTAAGTCCCTTATCAGCTTTCGTAGAAAATTTCTGAAGTACTTTTCCTTCTTCGGTAGTAATTTTAATAGAGAAATCTCCTGATTTTCCAGTATAAAACTTGATAGTAGTTGTTGGTTTATATGGTGTAGACCATTTGCTCCACGAAACACCCCATCGATCTGACCACTGCATTGCAGGTACATCAAAAACATAAAGTCCTTTGTTCATTACTTTATTATCAAGAAGTTGTACCGCTTCTATATTTGTTTTGTATATACTTCTACCGTGTGTTCCTAATAATAAATCATTAGCTTCTGGTTGGATTACAATATCATGAACCGCTACATTAGGTAATCCGTTAGAAAAAGCTTGCCAGCTTGCTCCCTTATCTAGTGAAACATAGGCACCATTATCTGTTCCTATATATACTACGTTTTCATTTTTAGGATCTTCTTTAATCACATTTATTGCAGATATAGGTAAGCTGCTTCCTATGTTTTTCCAACTCTGTCCATAGTTTTCACTTATATAGACATAAGGTTTAAAATCATCCCATCGATATCCATTTAATGTAACATAAACTCTTTCTTTTTTATGAGAAGAGGCAATTACTCTTGACACCCATAGATCTTTAGGAAAAGAATCCGAAATCTTGCTCCAACTTCCTCCAGAATTTTTAGTTATATATACTAATCCATCATCACTACCTGTGTAGATCAGTCCAAATTGAAATATAGACTCGGCAATAGTAGTCAACGTTCCATAAGCAACATTTCCTTTTTTACCACCATTTGTTAAATCATTAGATATGGCAGTCCAGTCATCCCCCTGATTCATCGATCTCATTAATTTATTACCTCCTAAATATAAAATATCTTGATTGTGCGGCGATAGTAAAATTGGTGTTTGCCAATTAAATCGATAAGGAGATTCGCCCAATTCGTGTTTAGGTTGGATATAGATTTGTTCATTCGTTGCACGATGTATTCTAAAATAATTTCCAAACTGAAACCCTGTATATACAATATTTGCATCTCGATCATCAATCTGTACCTGCATACCATCACCACCCATAATGCTTTCCCACGGGTAATGACCACTTTGATGCCAGGAGTCATCTTCTTTAGCATTATGTGCTCCTACCCAAACTCCGTTATCTTGCAATCCGCCATATACATTATATGGTTTTTCATGATCAATATTAATTGCATAAAACTGTCCCACACTAGGTTGATTTGCTTTTATCCAGTGTTCCCCATCATCATAAGAGATATTTACCCCCCCATCATTACCATTTATCAAGTGCATAGGGTTTTTAGGATTAATCCACAATGAATGGTGGTCAGCATGAACATTTTTTCCATTAATATTGGTAAATGTTTTTCCTGCATCTTTAGATTTCAAAATGGGAACTCCAGAAATGTATATATGATCCTTATTAGTAGGGCTTACTTGTATCTGAGCAAAATAATATCCATAACTATAAAATAAATCATCGATATAATCTTTATGGGTTTTTGCCCAGGATTTCCCTCCATCATTGCTTCTGTATACTTCTGCTCCTATAACCGGAGTATCAAATAACATTGCATTAGCATTTTCGAGATATTTGGCAAGATCAATTGGTTTTACCGTACCCGCACGCACAAGTTGCTTTACATTATCTGCTCTATATTTTTCTTGAAACCCATTGGTTTTTAAAAATGCATTCAGTTTTTTGTTTTCCAGTTTTAAAAAAGCTTCTGATGACATCGTTTTAAAATCCTCTTTGGTTAATCCGCTGTTACTTTTTTTGGTATCATTTTCCTTTCTTCTGTACTGGCTATCATGTACGGCATATACAGTGTTTTCATCAAAAACAGCAAGGCCAATTCTACCTACTCCTTCTCCCGTAGGAAAACCACTTCCTTCTATAGATATTTTATTCCAGGTAGTTCCTGCATCAATACTTTTATAAATCCCTGATCCTAATCCATTACCTTCAAAATTCCAGGCTTTACGATCTTTATCCCATGCAGCTGCGTACATAATATTATAGTTGCCAGGCGCATATGCCAAATCAATAATACCTGTTCGATCATTAATAAACAACGTTTTTTTCCAGGTAGCTCCCCCATCTGTTGTTTTATAGACTCCCCGTTCTTGATTAGAAGAATATAAGTGTCCGGTTACTCCCACTACTACCTCATCTGGATTATTAGGATTAATAACGATTCTACCTATATGATGTGAGTCGAGTAGTCCTACATTTTTCCATGTCTTACCATTATCTGTAGATTTTAGAATTCCTATCCCTGCATAGGATGACCTAGACGAATTATTTTCACCGGTTCCTACCCAAATGATATTATTTTTCCAGTCTACTGCAATATCACCAACATTAATTGTTTCTGCAGCATCAAGAACAGGTTCAAAAGTAGTTCCGTTATTTACGGTATGCCACAACCCTCCAGAAGCATATCCTACATAAAACTCTGTCGTATTTTCTGGATTTACATCAACATCTACTACACGACCACTCATTACAGTCGGTCCAATATTTTTAAAAGGGACATGTTTCACTAAAGAAGACTTTTCCATTTGCTTTTTGTTCAGCAATCCTTTCTGTATCAATTCTGCATTAGTAGCTGGTTGTTGAGAAAAAAGAAAAGAAAAAAGAAAAAAGAAAAATAATGATGATGTAAATGTTTTCATTTTGATGGGTGTTTAGTGCGCTGAAAATAGATATTGTTATAACAAAGTCAAAATTTTTAGATATTGTTTAACAATCCTTTGTTTTAAAACAATAATCACAAAGCACTAAGGATAGTGTTCTTTTTTTGTGTTTCTCGTAAATTTTTAGTTAATTTATTAAGTACTAATCAATTAAACACACAATCATGGAAGAGTATTTACCATTAATTATTCAATTAATCAGCGGGGCCGTTGGAGGAAATATCGCAGGCTCATTACTAAAAAATGTATCCTTAGGTAAAGTAGGGAATTCAATTCTGGGAATACTCGGAGGAGGTTTAGGTGGGTATTTGCTAAATTACCTGGGAATAGGTACTTCTGGCGGAATGGATTTGTCTGGGATACTAGGAAGCATTGCAGGTGGTGGTGTCGGAGGTGGTGTGTTAATGGCTATAATAGGTTTAATCAAAAATGCAATAAGCAAATAAAAATACATTCATATTAACAAAAAAAGTAAGGTAAATTCAATATTTAAAAAAGGAACTCATAAGATTTTGAGTTCCTTTTTTTATTACGCAAATAATAATCATATTTTTGAAGAAAATCAGTATTCTTAATCCTCGTTTGGTCTAGAGGGCTTATGAGGTTTGTAATTAAACAACATATCATACAATGAAATATCACCAGATCGATAGCAATCTCTTCATCAAAAATCGTAAAAACTTTGCTGCACAAATGAAATCCAATAGCATTGCTATATTTAATAGTAATGATATATATCCAATTAGTGCCGATAGTACTATGCCTTTTGAGCAGCATAGAGATATTTTTTACCTAAGTGGCGTTGATCAGGAAGAAAGTGTATTGTTACTTTTTCCTGATGCTCCTAAGGAAAAGCATCGTGAGATTTTATTTCTAAAAGAAACCAATGAGCATATTGCAATTTGGGAAGGTGAAAAACTAACCAAAGAACGAGCTTTTGATGTTTCGGGAATCAGAACCGTATATTGGCTTCAGGATTTAGAGAAGATTTTCTTTGAAGTCATGACGCAGTGTGAAACTGTATATGTAAACACTAATGAGCACTACAGATCAAGTGTAGAAACAGAAACTCGTGAAGATCGTTTTACCAAATGGTGGAAAGCAAAATATCCTGCACATGCCGTAGCAAAAAGCAATCCTATTTTACAACGATTACGTGCAATAAAAGATCCTATCGAAATTGAGCTTATGCAAACAGCTTGTAATATTACCGAAAAAGGATTTCGAAGACTTTTAAGCTTTGTAAAACCTGATGTTTGGGAATATAATATTGAAGCCGAATTGTTGCATGAATTTATCAATAATAGATCTAAAGGTTTTGCGTATACTCCTATAATCGCAAGCGGAAACAATGCCAATGTGCTTCACTATATAGAAAATAATCAACCCTGTAAAGCAGGTGATTTAATCCTTATGGATGTTGCTGCAGAATATGCCAATTACTCTAGTGATTTGTCTCGTACAATTCCGGTATCAGGAAAATACTCTAAACGTCAGCGAGATGTTTATAATGCTGTACTTCGAGTTAAAAATGAAGCTACCAAAATGTTGATTCCAGGAACTATTTGGGCCGATTATCATGTTGAAGTTGGTAAAATTATGACATCTGAATTATTAGGATTAGGGCTTATAGATAAGGCCGATGTGCAGAAGGAAGATCCAGAATGGCCTGCGTACAAAAAATACTTTATGCATGGTACCTCTCATCACATAGGATTAGACACCCATGATTATGGTATCCTCACCGAGCCTATGCAAGCAAATATGGTGTTTACTGTTGAGCCCGGGATTTATATTCCTGATGAAGGTTTTGGAATTCGTATTGAAGATGATGTAGTAATACAGGAAAAAGGAGAACCTTTTAACCTCATGGCTAATATTCCTATTGAAGCTGAAGAAATTGAAGAATTAATGAATAATTAGAATTCGATAAAATCAAATATATGCCCCATCCATATTTTTATGTGTGGGGTTTTTACTATCTCCTAAACACAACTCAAAACTCGGTGGTAAAGCCGTAAAGTAATCTCTCTTATTTTTTTTAGTTTAGTCGAACACAACTCTAAAACCTGTTCTATCATGAAAAAACTTCTTCTTTGTTTTTTTATCATTGCTTTTTGCAATGCTTGCACTAAAAAAAATAAATCACCATTAGTTGGTAAATGGAAGCTAACACACGTACTGGTAGATCCTGGAAATGGAAAAGGAGCCTTCCAAAAAGCAAACCAGGAAAAAGTTATCGAATTCTTTGATGATGGCACCTTAAAGACAAACGTATCTTACTGCCCATTAGATGATGATAAAACTATCGGAATGTCTGGAACATATGACATGAATCATACTCTACTTATTGTTCCTTGTACATCTTCAGACTCTAAAATAAATTTTGAAATAAATGAGTCCATGTTGATCATCGATTATCCGACGCAGTGTATGGAGCCTTGCAAAGAAAAGTATACTAAAATTGATTGATGCATTCTTTTTTAAACAATCGAACTAAATTCAAAATTTACATAAATCCTTACAATCACTATTAAAATGCTCTCACTTTGTTATATAAGGAAATACTAGACCTCACACGTTTTGAAAACGTGTGAGGTCTTCTTAATTTCATAGAAATAAATGAAGAGTTTCTCGTGATTGATAAAAACCGTATTTCTTTTGTTGACTTTGATATCAGTATTTAAATACTTTTGACTCTTAATTAAAATTTTAAATGGTATGGTATGTCTGTAAAACTACTTAGGAGCATTGTCATTCTTTCTGTCACGTTTTTAGGATATGGGCAATCTTTTCAGGTTTCCGATTCCTTGATGCAAAAAACATATAAACAGCTTAGTGAAAACTTTCATGCAAGTTTAGATAGTAATATACCAGCAGCAAGGTTATATGCCCGGGCTTATTTTAACAAAGGAAAAAACAGTAAAGACAGTAGTCGCATAGCTTGGTCTTATGTCTATAAAAGTCTATTGTATAATGATTCGAAAAAAAGAAAAATAGAAGCTTTAGACAGTGCTGTTTTTTTCGGAAAAAATATAGTTAAAAAGAATCATCCAGAGGTCTTCTATAACAAAAGAGCGATTGCCTATGGGGAGTTTGGGGATCTTAATCATAGTCTTAAAGACTACTTAACAGCATTAGATTACTCTAGAAAAAACAATAATGTACCGTATATATACCTTCTTAAGCATAATATCGCAAATCTAAAAAGGAAACTAGGAAAATATAATGAGGCCAAAAAACTATTCAAAGAATGTATCGTTTATGAAAAAAGCATCAAAAACAAAACAAAACGAGATACTATCTCTTATCTGTTAACACTAACAGAACTCGTCTCTGTATATAGATTAAATAATCAAATAGATTCTGCAAAAATTTTAAACAAAGAAGGAGTTAAATTATCTAAGGGAAAGCCCGTTGAATTTCTGTTCGATTTAAATGATGGTATTCTAGATTATTACAACCAGAAATATAGTTTAGTAATAAAAAAAATTAAACCAATATTACCCAAAATTATCAACCCAGAAAGAGGATATGAAAGTACTACAGATTTAATTAACGCATATCTATATTTAGGAAATTCTAATAAAAGCTTAGGTAAAACCTCAGAATCTATTACTTATTTCAAGAAAATAGATTCTATCTCTAAAACTTTAAATTATTTTTTACCCGAAAGTAGAGCTGCCTATGTAGAGTTGGTTGATTATTACAAATCTATTGGTGACCATACCAATCAATTACTGTATATAAATAAACTACTAAGTGCAGATAGTGTTTTAATAAAGGATTATTGGATCCTTAATGATAAGCTTTTAAGAGAATTTGACACCAGGGAGCTTCTTGAACAAAAACAGAAAATCATAGCTTCATTAGAAAAAGAAAACAATAAGATATCCTCTCAAAATATTATCATATCAATACTTCTGTTATTAAGTCTAATCGGTATTGTTTACTATTATTATCGGCAACAACTTTACAAAAAAAGATTTTTAAAACTCTTACAACAAATCTCTGATCAAAACCAAAAAAAAGACCAATCTACAGATGATCCTACTCCTTCATCAATTAACAAAGAAACTGTAGACAAACTGCTTGATAAGCTTCAGCAATTTGAAGAAAAAAAAGAGTTTTTAAAGCCTCTAACATCAAAAGATCTTGCCAAAAAGTTTGAATCAAACTCTAGTTATCTCTCTAAAGTGGTCAATACTTTTAAAGAAAAAAGCTTTAGCAATTATATCAACGATTTACGAATCGATTTTGTAATCGAAAAATTAAATGAGGATTCGATATTTAGAAAATATACAGTGCAGGCCATTGCACAAGAAATCGGCTTTAATAATTCTGAAGCATTTTCTAAAGCATTCTATAAAAAGACTGGGATTTATCCCTCCTATTTTATTAAAGAGCTAGAAAAGCAAAAAAAATCGTAAAGCTAATCAGTCTTCTTGTAGATATTTTTACACATCTATAGAATATTTTCTATACTTCCTTCGTTGAATACAAAAACTCTCTTTTTATATTATGCAACGAATGAAAATCACTGCTGGTCACCAGCAAGCTATGCCGTATATAGTAGTCGAAAAAGCTGAAGATTTTATTGATTTCATTCGAAAAATCTTTCAGGCACAGGAAATGATACGAAGCCTCGATGTTGATAATAGAATACAACATTCAGAAATTAGAATCGGCGATACTACTATTCTTCTTACAGAAGCTTCAAAACATAATCCTGCACATCCCGGTTGTATGTATGTCTATGTAAAAGATACTGATCAAACGTATTATGAAGCAATAGATGCAGGGGCCAAACCCTTGATGGAACCTATGGAAGAAGATTATGGCGCCAGAGGAGCTGGTTTTCGAGATCCATTTGGTAACACCTGGTGGATTGCTACATTAAATTAAGTTTGATCAAAAACGATTACGCTATATTTAGTTACATCCTAAGTCTTGTTGAGATTGCACATCATTAACCGGAAAGCATAATCCTGATTTCAATGTTTCAGGTACATATCGATTAAGATCAGTATCCCGTAAACTGATTTCAATAAAAGCTGTGAGGTTGTCTATTTCCTGATCTGTCAAATCAATAGTCCCAAATTGAGTTGCCAGATTTTCGGCAGCTACTTCGGTAGATTGAGGAACTCCTTTATTTTTATATACCACAACATCTCTTACCGATGTAAATGTGCCTCCATGGCCATAAAAACCATTATCAGTCAGATTATAAAGAGTTGGTGTTTTAAATTTATAATTATCATTTGGATTTTTAGTAAAACCTCCTCTTCCTTTCTTTACATTTTCAAAACCTGCACTATCTAACACCAATGCTTTATCAGAATTATCAAAATCTCCCATCCCAAAAGCATGAAAGCTTTTATCATTTAGTGCCGGGCCAGTATGACATTGGTAACATTTTCCGTTTCCAAAAAATGCAATTGCTCCTTTCTTTTCTGCCTCACTCATAGCATCATAATCTCCTTTTAACCATTCTTGCCAAGGCGATTTATTCGCAAGCAATGTTCTTTCATAAGCAGCCATGGCAAGTCCTGCATTCTTGGTAGTATACCGCTCGCTTTCTATAATATCACCAAAAGCCTTATCAAACATTTCTTTATATCCTAGTGTATTTACAAAATCCTCATCAATTAGTAATCTATGAACCCCCTGACCTTTTATAGCCTGAACTTCTATACCTTGAAATCCTAGAAAATTCTCTTGAATATTTGCCCAATTACTTTCTGTTCCTGCATTAGTTCCTGTACCTCCAAATTGCCCATTCCATAACATTACATCTTGGTATGCTACATTTAAAAGAGTAGGAGAGCGAAGTGGCTGGATGTCTACAGAATCCACAGGAACATTGGTATTTATTACTCTACCATTACCATTGGTTCCAAAACCTACACCACATTCTCCAATACCTTGCCTTAATCCAGAGCTAAACCCCGCAGCAACTTGATGACAAGAAGCACAAGAATATGTAGCTTTCATCTCATCTATTTTTGGGTTTTTGCCAAGAGCTGTTTCATGTAATAATAACTTTCCTAGCTCAACTTTTTCCCTGGTAATTGGATTTAGAGGGTCTTGAGGTATTTTAAGGTAATCATCACTTTTCGGTAAGATAAAATAAGCAATGCCTTTATCTTCAGAAATGTCGGTTAAAAGAGTTTTTAAATCTTTATCCAAACCTGATGCTATAGGTACATAGTCATCATCATTAGAACAAGAAAATAAAAATAATGTAATAAGTATAAGAGTAGTTATTTTTCCCATAGATTTCCCTTTATATGAAATATTAAGATTTGTTTTCCGGCGCGAATGTAACAAAAACTAATACAATACAAAAGGGGAAATCACCCCTAAAAACCTTTAATTTTTATCTTTAGAGAAATCACTCTGTTTTTGAAAAGATATTCATAACAACCAGCGTTACCAATGCTGGTAATAACCAAGCTAAACTATACACCCCTAAAGGAAGAGCTTTTAAAATCGGAGTAACATAGTCCTGCATTCCTACAACTCCTAAAAAATCAGGAATACTAAATAAAATAGTCACGATAACTACAGTTCTAAATACTAATGAAGAAGTAAATCTATTAGGTAAAACATTTAACAGAATCAAAATAATGGTTAAAGGGTAAATAAACATAAGTGCTGGTATTGCTATATCAATGATATAATGTACATCAAATTGCCCCATTAATACCCCTAGAATACAAGCTACAATTGCAGTAATAAGGTATGCTTTTTGAGATCCATTACAAATTCCTTTTATAAAATCTGCAGTACCGGTTACAATACCTACAGCCGTAGTAAAACAGGCCAACCCAACCAAAATACTTAAAAAAACTTTACCTATACTACCTAATGTTTTTAAACTCATTCCCGATAATAAATCTGTTCGCGAAATAGTAGTATCAAAATCAGCACCAAATAATGCTCCACTATAAATCATACCAGCATAAATAACAAAAAGGCCTATTCCTGCCAAAACACCAGATCCAATAATTAGTTTTCGATTTCTATCAAAATTATTTTCTCCTTTAATTTTTAGAGATACAATAATAACTCCACCCACAACAACAGCTCCTATTGCATCAAATGTTTGATAGCCTTCTAGCAACCCTTTAATAAAAGGAGTTCCAAATTCTGAAGGATTAATCGCAGGTGTTTGCATTGAAAAAATACTAATACATATGATACTAAGTACAACGATAAATATAATAGGAGAAAGAAATTTGCCTAATAAACTAAGAATCTTAGATCGATTAAGTACAAAAAGCAACACTAATGCAAAATAAATAGTGCTGGTCAACCAGGCATTTGTGCCAAAAAAAGGTTGAATTGCCATCTCATGGGTTACAGATGCAGTTCTCGGGGAAGGCAATGTGATAGAGATCAAATAAACCAATATACAATAAACAAGACTAAATGTAGGAGATACTTTCTTTGCAAAATCAAGCATAGTTCCTTGTAAGCGGGCGTGCGCAAAAATTCCTAATAAAGGAATAACTACTGCCGAAATAGCAAAACCCATAATAACCATAAACCATGCATCACCTGCTTTATACCCCAAAAGTGGAGGAAGCATTAAGTTTCCTGCACCAAAAAACATTGAAAATAATGCAAATCCTGCAACAAAAGTTTCTTTATTAAATCTCATTTGGTTAGGTATTTATATCCTTTAATAAGCAATAATAATGAAACCATAATAAGCATACAAAATAATCGTAATAGTATTTATAAATAGAAAAGCAATAATGAGTTAAAAATTAATATATAACTATAGCTGAAAACTTAGCGCATTCATAAAAAAATATTTATTTACATTTTAAAAGAGTATTGTTTCTAGTTTCTTTGCTCTTTAAATTAAAAAGTAAAATGATAATAACGTATAAAGGGATCAAAATAAATTATAATACTTCGGGAAAAGGTACTCCCGTAGTCTTTCTGCATGGGTTTTTAGAAAATTCTACCATGTGGGAAGAAACCATCGATCATATATCAAGTACATATCATTGCATTTCTATCGATCTTTTAGGTCACGGTCTTACCGAGTGTATGGGGTATATACATACTATGGAGGATATGGCACAAGCAATCAAGGTTGTTTTAGATGACCTAAACATCTCTAAGGCTTCTTTTGTAGGTCATTCTATGGGTGGTTATGTAGCTCTAGCCTATGTAGACCTTTTTCCAAATATAGTTTCGGGATTAGTATTGTTAAATTCTACTTCGTTTCCTGATAGCATAGAGAGAAAACAAAATCGGAGTAGAGCCATTGAGATAGTCAAGAATAATCCTGACGCATATACTAGCATGGCAATTGCAAATCTTTTTGCTGAAGAAAATCGATTGCGATTAGCAGATAAAATAAATATGATCAAAGATCAAGCCTCAAAGATTTCTTTGCAAGGAATTATTTCTGGTTTAGAAGGAATGAAAGTAAGAAAAGATCACACATCTCTTCTATCCAGTTTTAATAAGCCAAAAATCATCTTTGCCGGAACCAAAGATCCTATTTTACTATATGATCAAAGTATTAAAGAATCGAAGCAATGTAATATCAATCTTGTTAGTTTTGATGGAGGCCATATGTCATATTTAGAGAATAAAGACGAATATATTGAAAAACTTCACCTGTTTCTAGGCTCTTTTTAATACAAAACTTAGGAGATAATAAATCTATTTTTGATTTCTCTAAAAGATAGGTAATTTCATATGTTATTTAGACGAAATACTTCTTTTCGGGTCAAAAAACACTATAAAAGAAGTATTTCGTCTAAAAATCAATGATTTATGGTGATTTTTTCTTACAAAAATGCGAATAATAAAAAAAAAAATATTATTATTGTATTGATAATGAACCAATAACCCTTTTCCATGAATTTTTAACCCCCTAAGAATAATGAAAAAAACTACCCCAACCTCCGCATTTTCTTTTTCAAAAATTTACTGTTCTCTATTTGGCCATGACTATCTTCTTTCTAAAAATGTTACTCATCACATTAAAGAATATACCTGTTCACACTGTGGTGAACAAGCCACTACTAATAGTAGAGGACGATTAGAGGCAATGACGCCTAAGTTAAAAGAAATCAATAATGCTTTAGCCTCTGTACATGCTAAGAAACAGGCAAGAACTAATCGTGATACTCCATTTCAGGCAGCTTCATAATTATTAATTATTCCTCAATCGGATTCCACCCCTGGGCTTGTATTGCTATCTTTTCGTTTGCTCTGGTCACTAATCCTATTCCACTTTTCTCATCTGTTATATGACCTATAACTGTAAGACTGGGATTTGCTTTTATTTTAGGATAATCTTCTTGTTTTATGGTAAATAATAATTCATAATCCTCACCACCATTTAGCGCTACTGTTGTACTATTCATTTTAAATTCTTCGCATGTAGATATAACTGTAGGATCTAATGGGATTTTTTCCTCATATAAATTTACGCCAACTTTAGATTGAGAACAAAGATGTATTATTTCTGAAGACAAACCATCACTTATATCAATCATACTTGTTGGTTTTACATCTAATGCTTTAAGAAGTTCTGATATGTCTTTTCGTGCTTCTGGTTTAAGTTGCCTCTCAATGATATAAGTATATTTATCCAGGTCTGGCTGCGAATTAGGGTTAACCTCATAAACTTGTTTCTCTCGCTCTAATACCTGAAGTCCCAAATATGCTGCTCCCAAATCACCAGTTACAACCAGAAGGTCATTTTCCTTAGCTCCACTACGATATACCAAATCTTCTTCATTTGCGTATCCAACAGCCGTAATACTAATAAGTAGTCCTGTTGTTGAAGAAGTCGTATCCCCACCTACTACATCTACATTATAAATCTTTGCCGCAGTTTCAATCCCTGCATATAATTCTTCTAATGCTTCCAAAGGAAATCTGTTTGATACTGCAATAGAAACCGTGATTTGTGACGCTGTTGCATTCATAGCATAGACATCAGAAAGATTTACTATTACAGCTTTATACCCTAAATGCTTTAATGGAACATACGACAAATCAAAATGTACTCCTTCTATCAATAAATCTGTTGTTAATACGCATTTTTTATTTTCAAAATCCAAAACTGCTGCATCGTCCCCAATTCCGAGAGAAGTTGTTTTTTGGTTGATATCAAAATTCTTGGTCAAATGGTTAATAAGTCCAAATTCTCCTAATTCAGATAGTTGTGTTCTTGGTGTATTCTTGTCTTCAATCATTTTGCAAAGGTAGGTAACAAAGTGATTTCAATTCATAAAAAACTTCTGATTTTTCAGCCTTCTAAACCTAATGTAGAAGTCTTATGGCTTTGGGATATTAAAACAATACTCAAAAAAGTTTAGTACATTTATTAAAATTGAAAACTATATGAAAAGGTATTTTATGTGTAATTTGTTATTATTTACAACTCTTATAGGTTGTAGTGGTGACGATAATGGTAATGACGTTTTTAATAATCCATCTGTTGCTACAAATGATGTTAAATCTGGCCCCTGTGAAAATGGCCTTGCTGGTGGGTTTTATCCTTGTAACGGATATGATCTGATCACTAGAATATCACTCACAGAAATGTCTGCAGGTGCAGGTAATGATAGTTGGGGATGGACAGACTCACAAAGCGGTAAAGAATATGCATTAATAGGACTGGACAATGGTACGGCTTTCATAGATATTTCTACACCTGATAGTCCAATCTATTTAGGCAAACTACCAACCGCAACTGTAAATAGTCCGTGGAGGGATGTAAAAGTCTATCAAGATCACGCTTTTATTGTAAGTGAAGCTACTAATCATGGAATGCAGGTTTTCGATCTTACAAGGTTGCGAAATGTAACAAATCTACCTCAAACTTTTAATGCAGATGTCCATTTTACCGATTTTGGAAGTGCACATAATATTGTTATTAACGAAGATTCTGGATTTGCATATGCAGTAGGAACAAATAGATCCGGAACGTATCGAGGAGGTCCTGTATTCATTAATATACAAGATCCTAAAAACCCAATTGCCGCAGGAGGGTTTCTTTCTACAGGAGATAGAGCTTATAGTCATGATGCCCAAGCAATTAATTATCAAGGACCCGACACCGATTATACAGGTAAAGAAATATTAATTGGCAGTAATGAGATAGAGGTTGTAATCGCAGATATTACAGACAAAAATAATCCTATTACTATATCTACTATTAAATATACAGATGTGGGGTATACTCATCAAGGATGGTTTACAGAAGATATGAGATATTTTATATTAGGAGACGAAACCGACGAACAAGGAGTTGGGTTTAATACCAGAACTATAATTTTTGATTTTGAAGATCTTGATAATCCTAAGTTTCATATGAATTATACTGGTCCTACTACAGCTATAGATCATAATGGATATGTAAAAGGAAATCTATTTTATCTGGCAAATTATAGAGCTGGAGTTAGAATACTTGATATTTCTGATATCGGAAATAAAAATATGACAGAAATAGGCTTTTTTGATACTTTCCCATCAAGTGATAGTGCAAGCTTTAATGGTGTATGGAATGTATATCCTTATTTTGAAAGTGGAAATATTGTAATTAGCGATATCCAAGGAGGGTTTTTATTGATTCGAAAAAGTACTCCATAAACATATATTAAAATATGATCCCAGTCGAGACCCCAAAATAATCTTTCTGGATTTTGCTTAAAATTGAAAAATGCATATCACTTTAATACAATTTCTCATTTTTTAACTCATAATTATGTGAAAAAATGTTAAAAACAGTTAAAAGAATGCAAACTGTATATAGAATTCACAAATACCTACACATAAAATCGATAAATTAGTTAATTATTTAAAAACTAAACTATTAACATATGACATAAACTTCAATTTCTAAACAAACTCTTAAACCACAAACTCAATGAAAAATCTAATTACTCTTCTACTGATATTATCAGTAGTATTCTCTTATGGTCAGACCCCTTGTCAAAACGGGCTGGCAGGTTCTTACCCTTGTAAAGATTACGATTTAATGTCTCACATCACGCTATCTCAAATGAGTGCCGGAGCCGGTAATGATAGCTGGGGATGGACAGATCCACAAAATGGTAATGAATATGCAATTATTGGTTTAAATAATGGAACCGCATTTATTGATATTTCGAATCCAACTAATCCTGTTTATCTTGGTAAATTACCAACAGCTACCTCTAATAGTACTTGGAGAGACGTAAAAGTGTATAAAAATCATGCTTTTATAGTAAGTGAAGCTGCTAATCACGGAATGCAGGTTTTTGACCTTACAAGATTACGTAACGTAGCAAATCCTCCTCAAACTTTTACAGCAGATAAAAGATATACAGAATTCGGTAATGCTCACAACATTGTAATCAATGAAGATTCTGGATATGCCTACGTTGTAGGGGCTCAAAGAAATTCTGGTCCTTATAAAGGAGGCCCTCTTTTTATTAACATTCAGGATCCAAAAAATCCAACCAATGCCGGAGGGCTTTTATCAGGTGGTCAACGCGCATACACTCATGATGCCCAAGTTATTACTTATAATGGTCCAGATAGTGACTATACAGGAAAAGAGATTCTTATTGGTAGTAACGAAATTGAAATCGTAATAGCCGATATTACCAATAAATCAAATCCTAAAACAATATCAACTATAAAATATTCTGATGTTAAATACACTCACCAGGGGTGGTTTACAGAAGATCTAAAATATTTTATATTGGGAGATGAGCTCGATGAACAAGGGGTTGGTTTTAATACAAAAACTATTGTTTTTGATTTTCAGGATTTAGATAATCCAAAATTTCATTTTAATTATTTTGGCCCAACACCAGCTACAGATCATAACGGATATGTAAAAGGTAATTTGTTTTACTTGGCAAATTATAGAGCAGGGATAAGGATTATAGATATTTCTAGCATTGGAACCAAAACCATGACAGAGGTAGGGTTCTTTGATACTTATACCTCTAGTAATAGTGTAACTATGGATGGTGTGTGGAATGTATATCCCTATTTCAATAGCGGAAATATTGTTATAAGTGATATTCAAGGAGGGTTTTTCTTAATACGAAAAAGTGCACCCGCGGTATGTCAGGCAACCGTTCCTACCGGTGTCGGATCTTCTAACATAAATGCAACTTCTGCTACTATTAATTGGACAAGTGTTGCCAACGCTACTTATGATTTAAGATATCGTCAAACTGGAACTTCTTCCTGGACAACGACGGCTGTAAATGGAACTTCTAATACCATAACCGGCTTGTCTGCCACCACATCTTACGAAGCACAAGTAAGAAGTAAATGTCAGGACGGGACTTCATCTAACTACAGTAGTTCTGTTAATTTCACAACTACAGATGTGCAAGTGAATTATTGTAATTCTAATGGAAATAGTGTTTCTGATGAATACATTAGTAATGTATCTATCGGAAGTATAAATAATACGTCTGGTGCATCTAGTGGTGGTTATGCAGACCACACCTCTATATCCACTAATCTTGCAAAAGGCACATCACATACGATTACGATCACTCCAACATGGTCGGGTACAGTATACAGTGAAGGGTATAGTGTATGGATCGACTTTAATCAAGATGGTGATTTTGCAGATTCTGGAGAACAAGTATGGTCACAGAATGCAACGAGAACTACCCCGGTTAGCGGAACGTTTTCAATCCCATCTAGCGCTTCTGCAGTATCGACCAGAATGCGTGTCTCTATGAAATATAATTCTATCCCTACATCCTGTGAGTCATTCCCATATGGTGAAGTCGAAGATTACACGGTTACAATCACCGAAGGTAATGGTAATGTATGTGCTGGTGGAGTATCATCATTTCCGTACAATGAAAGCTTTGAAAATACTTTAGGTTTGTGGACACAATCATCATCAGATGATATCAATTGGACGGTTGATACTAATGGAACCCCATCAAGAAATACAGGACCATCAAGTGCAAATCAGGGAACATATTATGTCTATGTAGAAGCTTCCGGAAACGGAACAGGGTTTCCTAATAAGCGAGCAATACTAACATCTCCTTGTTTTGACCTAAGTGGTACTTCTTCTCCTGCATTCACATTTACATACCATATGTTTGGTGCATCTGATATGGGAAGTATAGCAGTCGAAGCATCGACAAATGATGGTGCTTCATGGACAAGTATTTGGAGTAAAACCGGTAATCAAGGAAATTCCTGGAACGCTATTAATCTTGATCTTTCTCAATATATTGGTGAGGCTCTAAGACTAAGATTCAACCGAGTTACAGGATCTACCTGGCAAGCCGATATCGCCATTGATAATATTGCTCTTACAACAAGTGTTGCTGCTAATTCATCTTTGATTGCAACAGAAGATATCTCCTTTTCGATCTTTCCAAATCCGGTTCAAGGATCAATCATGAATGTATTTATGGGTGATAAAAGTGCTACTAATGAAACTTCAAAATTTGAAATCAAAAATTTTGTAGGGCAATTAGTAGGCAAAGGAACCGTTAAAAATACTATTGATGTTTCTAATTTGAAAACAGGAGTCTATTTTTTACAAGTTACCTCCAAAAACCAAGGTACTATTACCAAGCGTTTTGTAAAAAAATAATGTCTTTAAAATATACTAACAAATGAATCGCTCTAAATTCTTATTCAATATACTAATCATCTGTATTGCAACATTAACTTTGATTGCTTGTGGTAGCGATGATGAAGATAACGTGACACCCGTTCCTCCTTTAGAAGGATTTCTGGGTGAAATAGACTGGGTAAAAACATTTGGAGGAAGTAATGAAGATAATGCCCTATCAGTAGTCGAAACTACTGATGGGGGTTATGCAATAGCCGGATATACCCAAAGCATTGACGGAGATATTACCGACAAAACCGCTCCTGATAGTGACTATTGGTTACTTAAAATAACCAAAGAAGGAGAAATTTCATGGAGTAAAACTTATGGAGGTTCTGGAGATGAAAGAGGAGAAAAAATCATTCAAACTACAGATGGTGGATATGCATTGGTAGGATATAGCAGAAGTGCAGATGAAGATGTAAGTACAAATGCCGGATTACAAGATTATTGGATTGTAAAAACAGATGCCTCTGGAGGTATTCAATGGGAAAAAAGTTTTGGATTTCCCGGAATAGACAGAGCTTTTTCTGTTGTACAAACTCGTGATGGTGGGTATTTCATTACAGGTTTTCTAGATGTAACCGCTAGTGGTGGAGAAGGCAATGACAACAAAAGTGGGTTTTCAAAACATGGAGTTGGAGAATTCTGGGGTATCAAACTTAATTCTGCAGGAGAAAAAGAATGGCGACGTTTCTTTGGTGGTACCAATAATGATCGTAGTTACGATGTAGTACAAACTCAAGATGATGGCTTTATAATGATCGGCTCATCAGAAAGTATTGATTTTGATATTACTAATAGTAAAGGAAGCTATGATTTTTGGGCTGTAAAAATTAATAAAGAAGGTACTAAGTTATGGCAAAAATCATTTGGTGGATCAGAAATTGATGTAGGATATGCCATTGCAGCTACTGGTGACGGAAAATTTCTTATTGTAGGAGATTCCAGAAGTACAGATGGCGATATTTCTAGTGCCAATGGAAATGCCGATCTTTGGTTGATACAAATTGATGGTAATGGTAATCTACTTTGGGAAAAATCATTGGGCGGTACAGCCTTTGATACCGGTAGAGCTATTGCCAAAATGCAAAACGGTGGTTTTGTTATTACAGGTAACTCTAGAAGTAATGATATTGATGTTGCACAAAACAAAGGACAAAGTGATGTCTGGAGCATGATCATAACTACTAATGGAGAAGTCCAATGGAAACTGGCTAGCGGTGGTAGCCAAGCAGAATTTGGAGAAGGCTGCATAGAAACAAGCGACAAAAAAGTAATTGTTGTAGGCAACTCTGAAAGTAACGACTTTGATATCCCTGCCAATAAGGGATCTAAAGACGTACTAATAATTAAATATAAATAAACACAATGAAAAACATCATATATATCCTCATAGCAACATTAGTAATTGTATCTTCCTGTAAAAATGATGATGACGGAGCAACAAATACTTTCGGAAATGCTATCCTTGATTTTAAAAACACAATCAATAATAATGGTATCGAATTAACTACTGATTCCTATACCAACGCAAGTAATGAGGTCTATACCATTTCAGAATTAAAATATATTATAAGCAATATTGTTTTAATTAAAGCTAATGGCCAAGAATTTGTATATCCCGTAGATCGAAGCTATTTCTTAATTAACGAAGAGGTTTTAGGAAGCAAAAAAGTGAGCCTTGCCGATATTAGTGCAGGAGAATATACTAAAATCAAGTTTGGTTTTGGGGTCGACCAGTCAAAATATCCACTTAACGGAATGGCGAACTTTATTCCTACTGCAGAAGAAAACGGAATGTTATGGAGTTGGTCTGCTGGATATAAATTCCTTAAATTTGAAGGAACATATACTGTAAATGGTGGGGCCAATACTAATTTTTCAATTCATGTAGGGAGTCATGGCACCACTTTAGACAATTATAAGGAAATCACAATCGAATTACCCAGCACATTAACCATTGAAGAATCAAAATCACCAGAAGTGGCAATTAATGTAGATATAGCAAAGATATTTGATGGTACAAATACACATTCACTAGAAGTAAAAAATAGTATTCAGGTAGATGCAGAATTTGCACCAAAAATTGCAGAAAACATAAGTACTATGTTTACTGCAACTAGTGTATCTAATTAAAGTAATATTTTGAAATTATTATCATATATAGCAATTATCCTTATCGGAACTGCATGTAGCTCTGATAAGGATAACTATGTTCCTATAGAAAATGCAAAACTAGAATTTACTGTACCTTCAAACTTTCCCGACCCTACCTATAATATAGCACTTAATCCTCCTACCGAAAAAGGTTTCGAATTAGGAAAAAAGTTGTTTTATGATGGTCGTCTAGCCTCTGATGGTGTAATTTCTTGTGGTTTTTGTCATATTCAGGATTTTGCATTTACCCATCATACACATATTGTAAGCCATGGTGTAGGCGGTGCCTTAGGAACTCGTAATGCACAGCCATTACACAATATGGCTTTTATGAAAGAATTTACATGGGACGGGGCCGCAATGCACTTGGATCTTCAGCCTATTATACCCATCACTGCAGAAGTAGAAATGAATGAAACTTTTAATAGTATTCTTAAAAAGCTAGAAGAGCAACCAGAATATGTAAAATTATTTGCAGAAGCATTCGAAGATCAAAAAATAAATTCTGATAATATGCTCAAAGCAATTTCTCAGTTCATGATTATGATGATTTCTGCAAACACCAAATACGACAAGATTGAAAGAAATGAAGGCTCTGTTTTTACAGCAGCAGAAGCTACTGGTTTCGAACTCTTTAAAGCTAAGTGCGCTTCTTGTCATAAAGGCACATTATTTACGGATCAATCGTATCGTAATAATGGACTACCCATTGACCCTCAATACAATGACATAGGAAGAAAACGTGTTACAGGATTAACCGAGGATATGCAAAAATTTAAAGTTCCTAGTTTAAGAAATATTGAACTTACTTTTCCTTACATGCATGATGGTCGATTAAAAACTTTAGATGATGTTTTAAATCATTATAGTGATGGTGTGGTAGATTCTGAAACTTTAGATCCAATGTTTAAAAATCAAAATGGAACCTTGGGAATCCCAATGACAACTGAAGAAAAACAACAAATCATCGCTTTTTTAAAAACACTTACAGATGACGATTATGTAAATGATACTCGTTTTTCAGAATTCTAAAGTATTTTTCTATAGACCATTATAGCTTTTACCTATTCTAATATATAACAGATATATGTTAGGTTTCGTGTATAAAATCTACTTATGTAGTATATTTGCATTTCATTTAGAATTAATCTATATTATAAAAGTATGATTAAGGTATCAGACATAGCAAAAAATAAAGTCATCGAATTGATGAGTGACGATGGATATGATGCAGTTACCGACTATGTGCGTGTAGGTGTAAAAAGTGGAGGATGCTCTGGTTTATCATATGATTTAAAGTTTGATAAAGCACAGCAGGAAGGAGATAAAGTATTTGAAGATAATGGTGTAAAAATCATTGTAGATAAAAAAAGTTTTCTTTATTTAATCGGTACAACTCTAGAGTATTCTGGTGGTTTAAATGGTACTGGTTTTGTATTTAATAATCCTAATGCCAGTAGAACATGTGGCTGTGGAGAAAGTTTTTCCCTTTAATCTATAAAAAAAGTCCTGAATTAATTCTAGGATAAAGAAAATGGCGTATACTGAAGACGACTTAAAAAAAGAACTAGAGACCAAAGAATACGAGTATGGATTTTATACCGATATAGAATCTGATACTTTTCCTGTTGGTCTTAATGAAAATATTGTTCGTGCAATCTCTAAGAAAAAAGAAGAACCCGAATGGATGACAGAATGGAGGCTTGAAGCTTTTCGAGCATGGGAACAGATGGAAGAACCCGAATGGGCAAATGTTACTTATGAAAAGCCTGATTTTCAGAATATATCTTACTATTCTGCACCAAACAAAAAGCCTAAATATAATAGTATTGATGAAGTAGATCCAGAATTACTCGATACTTTTAAAAGACTTGGGATTTCATTAGACGAACAAAAAAAATTAGCAGGAGTAGCTGTAGATATAGTAATGGATTCTGTATCAGTAGCTACAACGTTTAAAGAAACCCTTGCAGAAAAAGGAATTATATTTTGCTCTATTTCTGAAGCTATTCAAGAACATCCAGAGTTAGTTAAAAAATATATCGGAGCTGTGGTTCCTCAAAAGGATAATTTTTATGCTGCTTTAAACTCTGCTGTTTTTAGCGATGGTTCGTTCTGTTATATCCCTAAAGGTGTTCGTTGTCCAATGGAACTATCTACCTATTTTAGAATCAATCAGGCAGGTACGGGACAGTTCGAACGAACTTTAGTAGTGGCAGATCAAGGGAGTTATGTAAGTTATCTAGAAGGATGTACTGCTCCTTCTCGTGATGAAAATCAATTACATGCTGCTGTTGTTGAATTAATAGCATTGGATGATGCAGAAATAAAATATTCTACAGTACAAAACTGGTATCCCGGAAATGCTGAAGGAAAAGGAGGGGTTTATAATTTTGTGACCAAAAGAGGAATTTGCGAAAACAACGCTAAAATTTCTTGGACTCAAGTAGAAACAGGATCAGCAATTACCTGGAAATATCCTTCTTGTATATTAAAAGGAGATAACTCTGTTGGAGAATTTTATTCTATTGCGGTAACCAATAATTTTCAGCAAGCAGATACAGGTACAAAAATGATACATTTAGGCAAAAACACCAAAAGTACTATCATTTCTAAGGGTATTTCTGCTGGGAAGTCCCAAAATAGTTATCGAGGATTAGTGCAAATAAGTAGTAGAGCGACCAATGCGCGTAATTTTTCGCAATGTGATTCATTATTGATGGGCAATGAATGTGGCGCACATACGTTTCCTTATATAGAAACTAAAAACAAAACCGCTCAAATAGAACATGAAGCAACTACAAGCAAAATAGGAGAAGATCAAATTTTTTATTGTAACCAACGAGGAATTGATACAGAAAAAGCAATCGCTTTAATCGTTAATGGTTTTAGTAAAGAAGTATTGAATAAGCTACCTATGGAGTTTGCAGTAGAAGCTCAAAAACTTCTGGAGATTTCTTTAGAAGGTTCTGTAGGCTAATTGTAAAACCATCAAATCTACATTAATGAAAAAAACATGTATTTTAATTGCACTAAGTCTTATTCTTTTTTCCTGCAAATCCGAAAACAAAAATGAAGAACCTAATTTAATTCGTGGCGAATTTATTCTTATAGATGATGCAGCAGTCTTAAAAGGTAATGATTTTATATATGGTGTGATAATTAATGATGTCACGCTAGAACTCGCTAAAAAAGTAGAACCTCTGCAAAGAGAAGAATATGACATGGTTCCTGTAGTAGTAAAGGGAATCATAAAACCCAATCCAGAACAAGGATGGGAAGAAATAGTAGAAATAAAAGAAATTATCGGAGTAAGTGCGCCAACTTCAGAGTTGCCCACTAAGATTAAATCTTCTGAAGAAGATAAAAACTCTGATCTAGAAAAAGAAAAATAAATAAATTATATCTCATAAGAGATAAAAGTTTTATATAACATGTTAGAGATAAAGGATTTACACGCAAGTGTCGAAGGGAAAGAAATTTTAAAAGGTCTTAACCTAGATGTAAAAGCAGGAGAAATACACGCAATTATGGGTCCTAACGGTGCTGGAAAAAGTACATTAGCCAGTATCGTTGCAGGGAAAGAAGAATATGAAGTTACCAAGGGGGGAATTCTTTTGGAAGGAGAAGATATTGAGGAACTTGCAGCAGAAGAACGGGCTCATAAAGGAGTTTTTCTGTCGTTTCAATATCCAGTAGAAATTCCTGGCGTAACGGTAACTAATTTTATGAAAACCGCCATAAATGAAACACGAAAAGCACAAGGTCTTGAAGAAATGCCTGCCAAAGACATGCTTAAAAAAATTCGTGAAAAATCTGAATTATTAGAAATTGATCGTAAATTCTTATCCCGTTCTCTTAACGAAGGATTCTCGGGTGGTGAAAAAAAACGTAATGAAATCTTTCAGATGGCAATGATGGAACCTAAATTGGCAATCCTTGACGAAACAGATTCTGGACTTGATATAGACGCTCTTCGTATTGTAGCTAATGGAGTGAATAAACTAAAAAGTGAAGACAATGCTATTATAGTAATTACTCACTATCAACGTCTGTTAGACCATATAGTTCCAGATTTTGTACATGTATTATATGACGGTAAAATTGTAAAATCTGGCACCAAAGAATTAGCTTTAGAACTAGAAGAAAAAGGATACGATTGGATTAAAGAAGAAATAAACGCTTAATTGTTAGTTTGGTTTGTTGTTTAAAGTTTCAAATTAGCTGAAATATGGCAACTATAAAAAGATTTGAAGATTTAGAAATTTGGCAAGAAGCCAGAAGATTGTGCAAAGAAATTATTCTTTTATCAAAAACAACTGGTATAGAAAATGATTATAAACTAAAAGATCAAATTAAAGGTTCTTCTGGCGCTGTAATGGATAAGATCGCTGAAGGTTTTGAACGAGACGGAAATATAGAATTTAGAAAATCCCTCTCTATAGCCAAAGCCTCTTCGGGAGAAACAAGATCTCAATTATATAGAATTTTCGATTCAGGATATATTGAAGAAAAAACATTAAAGATATTAGTTAATGACTATGAAACTCTGAGCAAAAGAATTGCTGGTTTTATTAGTTATTTAAATAAAAAGAGTCTAGAGGTGTAAAGAATAAGAATCCCGACCTTAAAACTCGAAACAGTTTCGTAAAAGAAACAAAACTTGAAACTAAATATGGAATTGAAAGATAAATTGGTATCTTCTTTTTTGGCCTTTGAAAATACGGTAGATGTTGACACAGCTGTTCATGATATCAGAAGTCAAGCTATTAAAACTTTTGAAGAAAAAGGATTTCCTACCAAAAAAGAAGAAGCGTGGAAATATACCTCTCTAAATACTGTGCTAAAACATGATTACAGTATTTTTCCAAAAGAAGAAAATGCTTTAGATTTTAAGGATATAAAAAAGTACTTCCTTCATGATTTGGATACATATAAAATTGTATTTATTGATGGTAAGTATTCGTCTCATTTATCTGAAACGACTCATGATAAAATCGATGTATGTTTAATGTCATCGGCACTAACTCATGAAAAATATCGATTAATCATTGAAAACTATTTTAACAAAGTAGCTCCTAAAGATGGGCTTACTTCTTTAAATACAGCTTTTTCCAGAGAAGGAGCTTATATCTATATTCCAAAAAATAAGCTAGCTGATAAGCCTATACAGATTATACACTTTTCTACAGGAAATGAAGCTGCACAGATGTTACAGCCTCGTAACTTGATTGTTGTTGGAGAAAATTCTCATGTGCAAATCATTGAGCGCCATCAGAGTTTAACAGATAACCCTGTTCTTACAAATGCTGTAACCGAAATTTTTGCAGATAAAAGAGCAATCGTTGATTACTATAAAATCCAGAATGATAATCAAAATGCTTCTTTGATTGACAATACATATATCGAACAGCATGCGCAAAGCGTAGCATCGGTACATACTTTTGCTTTTGGTGGAAATATCACCAGAAATAACCTTAATTTTTATCAAAAAGGAGAAGGGATTGACTCTATACTTAATGGTATAACAATTATTGAAGGAAAACAGCATGTAGATCACAATACCTTGGTACATCATACAGCACCAAATTGTGAAAGTCATCAAGATTATAAAGGAATTTTTGGAGAAAAAGCCATAGGGGTTTTTAATGGAAAAATCATTGTCAATAAAGAAGCACAAAAAACAAATGCTTTTCAGTCTAATAACAATATCTTGTTAAGTGATAAAGCAACCATCAATTCTAAGCCACAATTAGAGATTTTTGCAGATGACGTAAAATGTTCACATGGTTGTACTATTGGGCAATTAGATGATAATGCATTATTCTATATGAAATCCAGGGGTATCGGAGAAAAAGAAGCTAGGGCTTTATTAATGTATGCATTCGCAAACAATGTATTGTCTAGTGTAAAAATACCTCAGCTAAAAAGTAGAATTAATAAACTAATCGCTACTAAGCTTGGTGTAAATATTGGTTTTGATTTGTAAAACAACTGTTTCAACAACAAACAAAAACACTAAAGCCAAATCTTCTGCGATTTGGCTTTAGTGTTTTTTTTTCTACTCTATCGAGTCAACCATATTCTTTAAAAACGTATTAAAATCTACTCCTGCATCTCCAATAAGTCCAAATCGTACAATGACCAAATCTTTAGAAGGAATAATAAACACCCGCTGTCCCTGAAATCCATTTGCAGAAAACATATCCCTTGGAGCATCTGGATAAAACCCTCCTGCATTTAACCAAAAATGCCCTCCATAATCTCCTTCAGATGTAGGACTTGGAGTGGTCACATAATCCACCCATGAAGGTTCAAAAATCTGCTCTCCGTTCCAATTCCCTTTATGCAGATATAACAATCCAAATTTACCCCAATCCCTTACTGTTGCCCAGGCATAAGAAGAGCCTACGTAATTACCTGTCATATCAGTTTCTATAAGCATAGAATTCATTCCTATTTTATCAATAAACTCTCGATATGGATAATCAAGATACTCCTGGTAGCTTTTGAACTGTTTTCTCAAAATCCCGGATAACAAATTAGACACACCAGAAGAATAATACCAGTAGTCATTGGGTTTATAAATCGCTTTTTTATGAATTTGGGCAATTGTCATATCTTTATCTACATATAACATTTTTGTAACATCAGAAATAGAGCCATAATCCTCATCCCATTCTAACCCACAATTCATTTGTAATAGATTATTAATCGTTATCTCTTTTCTTTCATCATTTTGCCATTCAGATACCGGGGCTTTATTATGTATGTTAATAGCTCCTTGTTTTTGTAACACTCCGTAAACCGTAGAGAGAATACTTTTGGTCATAGACCACCCCAGTAACTTAGAATCTTTATCTAATCCATCTATATACTTCTCGGCAATAATCTGATCTTTATAAAGTACAAGAACAGCTCTTGTTTTCTTTATATACTCCCCATTCGAATCAAAAATTGAAGCAACAGTTCTATTTATTTTATCATAATCTACCGTTTTAAAAACTGTGTCTTTTTGTTCTAATTCGCCATATGGATATGACTGTCCTGTTTCTGTTTTAGTTCTATGTGGTATTAAAACAGGTGTGTTTTCATCAAAATCATCGTCAATGAGAACACTCCCTAATCCTTCTCTATAAATCGCTTTTCTCTCTTTAAGTCCAAAAACAGAGGCAACAGATGTTTTGTTTTTCAAATTTACCTCATCATCTGCCAGATCAACCGGTGCAAAATTATTGTCATTTAAATCTGTAAACTCTAAAGTTCTATTGGCAATAAAAACCGATGAGTTCATATGCTTTGCAGAATATCCTGTTAGAATTGTAAGTTTTGGGTAATTCAGTACAAATGCAATACAAATTCCTACAAACAGAATAAGAAATGCAATCCCAATAATTTTTTTAAGTCGTTTCATTATAAAAAGGGTTAAATCATTCTAAAAATAAACAATCCTAATTAGAAATACTTACTACTTTTGCAGAAAGAAATTAATATGCTAGATGTACAGAAAATACGAGACGATTTCCCAATACTTACCAGAGAAGTAAACGGAAAACCTTTGGTATATTTTGATAATGCGGCCACATCTCAAACACCGCAGGTAGTTATAGATGCTATTGTAGCTTATTATAGTAGCTATAATGCGAATATTCACCGAGGTGTTCACACCTTATCACAAGAAGCAACAGATGCATACGAAATCGCTCGTAAGAAAATACAGGAGCATTTTGGTGCAAAACACGCTCATGAGATTATTCTCACTTCGGGAACAACTCATAGCATTAATATTATTGCTACCGGCTTTACCTCTCTTCTTTCTAAAGGTGATGAAATTATCGTTTCTGCCTTAGAACATCATTCTAATATTGTACCGTGGCAAATGTTATGTGAACGTACTGGTGCTATTCTTAAGGTCATCCCAATGAACGAGGATGGCGAATTAGTAATGAATGTATATGATCAATTACTTTCTAACAGGACAAAACTTGTTTTTACCAATCATATCTCTAACGCATTAGGAACTATAAATCCTATTGAAGAAATTATTGAAAAAGCACATCGTATAGGTGCAGCTGTATTGATCGATGGTGCGCAAGCTTGCCCTCATGTTAAACCAGATGTTAAAGCTTTGGATGTAGATTTCTATGTTGCCTCTGCACACAAACTTTGCGGGCCTACAGGAGTAGGTATGCTTTACGGAAAAGAAGAGTGGCTAAACAAACTACCTCCTTATCAAGGTGGTGGAGAAATGATCGAACAAGTTACTTTTGAAAAAACCACCTATGCCGGGTTACCCCATAAATTTGAAGCCGGAACTCCTAATATCTGTGGTGGTATCGCTTTTGGAGTAGCACTTGACTATATGAATAGTATTGGTTTTGAAAATATTGCTGCATATGAGAATGAACTTCTTGAATACGGTACACAAAAATTATTAGAAATTGAAGGGCTAAAAATCTATGGCACCTCCAAAAACAAAACTTCGGTGATCTCTTTTAATCTAGATAATATCCATCCTTATGATGTAGGTACTATTGTAGATAAGCTTGGTATTGCGGTACGCACGGGACATCACTGTGCACAGCCCATCATGGATTTTTATAAAATACCAGGAACAGTCCGTGCTTCTTTTTCGTTCTATAACACTAAAGAGGAAATTGATGCTTTGGTCGAAGCCGTTAAAAAAGCCAAGATGATGCTCTCGTAAATTATTTTTTATACCATTTGGTTTTGTTCAACGTTATTTAATTACCATATAACGTATTACACAAAACAACCAATCTATGAGCAAGTTTTTTTCCTTATTAAGTATCGTTATTTTATTTTCTTCATGCCAGGAAACCAAACGAGTATTTATAGCAAATACTCTGGTAGATTGTGTTGGTGTTGGCCCTCAAAAATGCATGTTGTATAAAGAAAACCCAACCGATAAATGGACTTATTTTTATGATACCATCGAGGGTTTTAAGTATGAAGATGGATACAATTACCAAATTGAAGTTGCCATTACCAAAATAGAAAATCCTCCGGCTGATGGTTCCTCATTACACTATACTCTGGTTAAAATAATATCAAAAGAAAAAAATCAATCTGTAGCTCAAAACATCCCTGTAAAGCATAAAAAAACCCAGGACAACATAGTTAATATCGAATATCAGGCACTCTCTAGAGGTTCTTTTTTTCAAATCAAAATCAATAAAGATCGCATTGAAAAAACTACAGATAGAAACTTAAAAAATAGTGATTCAAAAAAATGCTCAAAAAAAGATTGGGCCACTATTACTTCACTTCTGGAAACTATAGATCTTGATAAAATAAGTGAGCTAAAAGCACCTACAGAAAAAAGACTCTTTGATGGCGCTGCGCATGCACAGCTAAAAATCATTTCTTCTACCAAAACGTTTGTTTCGAATGGTTTTGATCATGGATATCCTCCTCAAGAAATACAAGAATTAGTTAATACTATGCTATCATTGACAGAAAGTATTGAATAGCAATTATTCTTGTTGTATTTTTGTTCAAAATTTGTACGTAATGACAATACAAGAAATTCAGGAAGAAATTGTTGACGAATTTAGCATGTTTGATGATTGGATGCAACGATATGAATACATGATTGAGTTAGGAAAATCACTACCTCTTATTGAAGAAAAATATAAAACAGACGACAATATCATAAAAGGATGCCAGAGTAAAGTATGGGTACACGCCGAAATGAAAAATGATAAAGTTGAATTTACTGCAGATAGTGATGCCATTATTACCAAAGGTATTATTGCAATATTGATACGTGTTTTTTCTGGGCAACACCCTTCGGCTATTATTGAGGCTGATACCGATTTTATCGATGAAATTGGTTTAAAAGAGCATTTATCACCAACACGTGCTAATGGTTTGGTAAGTATGATTAAGCAGTTAAAAATGTATGCTATCGCTTATCAAACACAATTGAATTAAATCAATTTCTGTTGTACAATGCTTGTTAAAGCAATATTAAAACTAAAAAAATGAGTGAAACCACTATAGATACAAACGACTTAGGAGAAAAGATTGTAAGAGTACTAAAAACCATTTATGATCCCGAAATTCCGGTTGATATATATGAGCTAGGGCTAATCTATGATGTCTTTGTTAATGAGGACTATGATGTAAAAATCTTAATGACACTTACTTCTCCCAATTGCCCTGTAGCAGAGTCCCTTCCTGAAGAGATTCGAGAAAAAGTAAAGTCTCTAGATGCAGTAAATGATGTAGAAATGGAGCTTACTTTTGATCCGCCATGGTCACAAGATTTAATGAGTGAAGAAGCAAAATTAGAGCTGGGTATGCTGTAACTGATACTGCAATCATTTTGGAATAACTTTCTAAAATAAATAAACAAGGAAAATGAATCCTGAACATTATAGTAAATTAGAAAGAATGTATTTGCAGGCCAATATTAATACTGCACTCTATGATACTACTACAGTTAAAATTTCTGAAGGGTTAGCGCAAATCGAACTTAAAATTTCGGAAAAGTATTTTCATGCATTAGGAGCAATACATGGTTCTGTCTATTTTAAATTGCTCGATGATTCTGCTTTTTTTGCAGTAAATTCTATTATAAAAGATGTTTTTGTCCTTACTACTTCGTTCAATATTAATCTAATACGACCTGTTGATAAAGGAATAATTACAGCAGTTGGAAAAATAAAATTTAAATCCAAAAACCTGTTTGTTGCAGAATCAACATTATACAATGAAGACGGTAAAGAAGTTGCATTTGGAACCGGAAATTTTGCAAAAAGCAAGATAGAGCTTTCAGAAAAAATAGGATATAAATAGCATCTTTATAAAAAGAAATAAAGCTTTATAATACTACTTCACTTATATACTCATCTTTCTGTGATATATAATCTCGTCTTCATTCATTTATAGATATTTTACTGTTTTTAAAATCTTTTGGTGCTAAAAAGGATTCTGTGCTATGCAATTATCGATAATTTAACCATTGATCAATTACCTCTTACTATCTGTCAATTACTGAAACAAATATCTTCAAAAGCATTTTATGTTTGTGTTAAAAACTTAGTTAGTTATGCTAGCTTTTTTATCACACAACCTTTTTAACTCTTGTGATATATGAATTAATTTTAAAGTAAACTAGATTATGATCAATCTAAAAAAACACCTTAGTTTAAACCAAGATCAGTTTGAAGATATTTTAGTGTATTTTTCAAAATCACTTTTGGGTAAAAAAGATGAAGAAGCAATTCTTTGGGATCTAGCTAAAAACTGTATTTCTAAATTGGGTTTTATAGATTGTGTTATTTATCTGATAGATCAAAAAAATAAATCATTAGTTCAAAAAGCGGCTTATGGTGCTAAAAATCCTAAAGATTATTTGGTATACAATCCCGTAGAAATCAAATTAGGAGAAGGTATTACAGGAAGCGTTGCTGTTTCTGGAAAAGCCGAAATTATTTATGACACTTCTAAGGATCCTAGATATATTGTTGATGATGACAAGCGTTTATCAGAAATAACAGTGCCCATTACAACTGATAATGTTATTTATGGAGTTATTGATTGTGAGCATCCTGATAAAGGTTTTTTTACAAATCAACATCTAAAAATGTTGTCTGCTATCGCTTCAATTTGTGCAATAAAAATTAAAAGCGTTAGAGATACTAATGCGCTACTGAAGGAGCAGCAAAACTTACTACAGCTTAAAGAAGAAATGCTCGATTTAAAATTAAGGGTTTTTAAATCTCAAATGAACCCCCATTTTGTATTTAATGCTCTCAATGCTATTCAATATTTTATTGTTTCAGAAAACAAAAAAACAGCTTTACAGTATTTATCTGTTTTTAGTAAACTTATACGATTTTATTTAACTCATTTAGAAAAAGAAACTGTTGATTTAACTGAAGAAATTACTATGCTTAATTGGTATCTAAAACTTCAAAAACTACGTTATAATAATACATTTGATTATAGTATTTCTTTTAATCAAAAGTCTTCTAAGCATTTAAAAGTAAAAATTCCTTCATTCGTTTTACAAACTTTATTTGAAAACTTAATAGAGCATGCTATCCATAATCAGCATAAAAATCAAACTATAAATATAATCTTCGAGATAAACCCATCCAATATTATTGTAAACATACATTATAACTATACTACTGAAATTATTGATAAAATCAGATATACACCAGAATATAGAAAACAAATTGTACAATGCCTGGATCTTATCAGGTCTGTAAATAGGATTAAAAAGTATAAGATTAAGAAAAAAGTAATCCCTATTCTTAATACTAAGAAGAACATTTTTGGTAATAAAATTACTTTAACTTTACCAAACATCGAATAGGCTCTGCAGATCAATATACTTTTAATCAGGTTATTGGTCAGAAAAATTTAAATTTCATTTTTCAAAAAAGAGAATTATCTAATTTGTGAAGTGATGGATAATGATTAGGGATAAAACGCTTCAAATTCTAGAAATATCATGACACCTATTCTTTAAAATATATTCATAGTATGGATTTAAAAGCAGTAATTGTAGAAGATGAAAAACATAGTAGAGAGAATTTAAAACAGTTCTTAGAAGAGTTCTGTACAGATATAACAGTAACAAGCATGGCTACTTCGGTTTCTGAAGCTATTACAATCCTTTCATCTACCAAACCCGATGTTGTTTTTTTAGACATAGAATTACAAACCGGAACTGGTTTTGATGTACTTAACCAAATATCAAATTTTAATTTTGAAGTTGTTTTTACCACAGCTTTTGATCAATATGCAATTAAAGCAATAAAATTTAGCTCTCTTGATTATTTATTAAAACCTATTGATCTTGAAGAATTACAAAATGCAGTTGAAAAAGTACGAAAGAAAAAAAACCAGAAAATCTACAAAAAACAACTGGAAACTCTAATGCTAAATCTCAAACAACAAAAACCAAAGCTTAATAAAATATGTTTAGCCACTGCCGAAGGTTTTGAGTTTGTAAACATCGACGATATCATATTTTGTAAAGCTAATGGTTCTTATACCTCTTTTATTATGAAAAATGAATCAAAGTTGCTGGTTAGTAAACACCTAAAAGAATATGAAAATCTATTACTTGAGCAAGACTTTATGCGTGTACATAATAGCTATTTAATAAACTTAAAAGAGGTTAAGAAATTTGTGAAATCAGATGGCGGCTACATTATAATGAATAATGATATCTCTGTAAGTATTTCCCGCTCAAAAAAAGAGGATTTTCTTAAGGTAATGTCTACTTTTACAAAGTAATAATTTCTTGTTTATTTTTTGTTACTATTAATCTGGTATTAAAAATAATATCTTAATCATTTTTAGGCTTATATCAGAGTTAGAACACTCATAAAAGTCGTAAGTTCAAAATTTAAACAAGTAATAAAAATGACTATGTAATGGCCGATGAAATTGTAAATAGAGTTGCTAATAATAAAAACCTCATCACTTTTGATTTAGAAGAGTATTACCCTAAAGGTAATCGTATTCTTTTTGATATTAAAGACTGGCTTTTTGAAGGGTTAATTTTACGCGAAAAAGAGTTTAGAAAACACGTTTTAGATCATGACTGGAGTCAATATCAAGACAGCTATATTGCCTTAACTTGTTCTACAGATGCTATTATTCCCGGATGGGCATATCTTTTATTAACAAGTGCATTACAACCTTTTGCTAAAAAGGTAGCTGTGGGATCTTTAGAGGCCCTGGAAACTATACTCTATGCCGAAATTATAAATACTATCGATATTTCGGCATATCAAAACAAGCTTATTATTATAAAAGGATGTACAAACAAGCCTGTTCCGAATGGAGCTTATATCGATTTGATTCAAAAATTACAACCCGTTGCCAAGAGTATTATGTATGGAGAGGCATGTTCTTCTGTTCCTCTATATAAAAGGAAATAAACCCTTTTATCTGTTAATGTTGTTTTTTATCGAAAAACAATGGCCTGCTAACATACTTTTAAGGCAAAAAACGTTTCTTAAAATATATTTGCCAACATAAAAATTTACACTGGTTATTTGTACAGGATAATAAATTATTTAATCCTTAAAATAACCTGATTAAATTCCTTAAAACTATCATCAAATGAAAAAAACATTGCTTACTGTAGTTCTATTAATTAGCTCTACAATTCTATTTGCACAAGAAGAAACAAAAAAAGACGAAGCTCCTAAAGAAGGATGGACCAAAGGAGGAAACATTAGTCTTTTAATAAATCAATCTGCCTTTAATGCAGAATGGCTTGGAGGAGGAACATCTAATATTGCAGGAAATCTCTCTATATCCTATGATTTTAATTACCGCAAAGGAAAACTCACTTGGGATAATAAAATTCTTGCAGATTATGGGCTTACCAAGCTTAAAGACCAAGAGTTTATACGCAAAACCAATGATCGCTTAGAGTTAAATTCATTATTGGGTAGACAAATCAAAGAATCACTATGGTATTATTCTTTTTTCTTAAACTTTAGAACACAGTTTGATAAAGGATTTGAATATGGAGAAGAACCTATTCTAGATACAACTACTGGAAATGTTATAGGAACAAGAGAAATCAGAACAGAAACTACTCGTGTTTTTTCTCCAGCCTATTTACAATTAGGCCCAGGTATGTTATGGAAAAAAAGTGATAATCTAAAGGTTAATATCGCTCCTGCAACAGCACGATTTATTTTTGTACATGATATGTTTACAGATGTGGGTAATGATCAGGCAGCAATAGACACTTTTAACGATGCCGGAGGTTACTTTGGAGTAGAAGCAAACGATACGTTTCGTTTTGAATTTGGTGCTGCACTTAATGGGTATGCTAAATTTGAGATCATGAAGAATGTATCTATGGAAAACATTTTAAATTTGTATTCTAACTACTTAGAAGATCCACAAAATGTAGATATAGATTATACTGCAAATATCGTGATGACGATTAACAAATATTTATCTACTAATCTAACCTTTCAGGCCATCTATGATGATAATGCTATTGGTGCTTTTCAGATTAGAGAAGTATTTGGTCTAGGTATAAATTACGGGTTCTAGAAACAAGAAAATATAGTTCTTAAAAAAGCATCTTTTATCGTATAAAAGATGCTTTTTTCTTTAGTGAACTTACTATCTGTCTTTATGTTTTATTAGATGTTAATTGCATATGAAACTCATATTTATCCTCATCAACAGTATCAAAACCCATACGTTCGTATAAATATCTCGCTGGGTTTTCTTTTAATACTTTTAGTACCATATCTTTATTTGAAGCTTTGGCAGTCTCTATTATGTCTTTAATCACATATTTCCCTATTCCATGACCTTGATATTCGGGTAACACTTGTATTTGTAGTATTTCTATTGCATGTTCTGTTTCAATATATTTCAATACACCTGCTCTTTGATTAGATTTTAATATCACATAAGCATTATCATATTGAAAATCTATTCTGGATAAATGTTCTTCATCTGATAAGAAAATTCCCATTTCCTCTAAGTGTTCGACCATGGTCGCTTTTCTTAATTTAAATAAGAAATCCTTATCCGATTCTTGTGCTTTAATCAGTTCTAATTTTTCCATAGCAAATCATATAATACAGTATCACGAATATACTTTAATTTATCAAACGCATTTTTTAATAATACATATCTTATAAAAAGTAAAAGCGAGAGTAAAGAAAATACTCTCGCTTTGATTAGATTATATATCTCTTTTGCAAACAAATTACTTAGAGCGATCCTCTGCTGCAGGTACGTTATTCTTTGGGTTTTTATCGCTTTCTTTAAGTGTTTTTAGCACTTCATTGATAGCCCGATCTAGTTGCACATCTATACCTTGAGCATCTTTTCCTGGGTTTTCTGGAACATGGATATCTGGCTCTACACCATGCCCTTCTGCAAACCAGGTTCCATCGGGGTTATACATTCTAAATGTAGGCACTGTTACATATCCACCGTCTATTAATTCTGGTGATCCCGAAATTCCTATTAGTCCTCCCCAAGTTCTTGTACCAATAAGCGGTCCTATTTTTCTTTTCTTAAAATAATCGGGGAAAGCATCGCCTCCACTACCACTCCATCCATTGATAAGCATCGCTTTAGGGCCATAATGCCCTCTTGGAGGCCAGGCCCAGTCTTTTCCTTCCCTTACTTTGTAATAGCTCAATAATGGTCTGTTTAATAATTCTACAAATCTATCTGGTATTTGTCCTCCATTATTAAATCTTTCATCAATGATTAATCCATCTTTATGGTGTTGAGCATAAAACATTCTAACTAATTCTTCTTGCCCATCTATTCCTGTACTTGGCACATAAATATATCCTATTCTTCCTCCTGATTTTTTATCTACATATTTTCGCATTTCTTCAATCCAGGCAAGATTTCTCAGCCTCGCTTCACTTCTTATAGGTTGTACAAGATATTGCTTGCTATTTTTGCCATCAGGAGTTTTGCTAACTGTAATTTCTATTGTTTCATTTGCTTTTCCTTCTAATGCTACATAAGGATCTGCATATTCTGTTAATTCGATTCCATTAATACGTAATATATAATCACCTTCTTCAACTACAACTCCTGGCTTTCTAAGAGGAGATTTAACCTCTGTATCCCAAGGAGCTGGTGTAATGATTTTTTTTACTCTGTATTTTCCCTGGTGTATCTCCCAGTCAACACCCAGATAGCCTGTAGTTTTGTTAGAGCTTGATACTACGTCTCCACCACCTCTATATGTATGAGAAGCATTTAGTTCTGCAATTAATGCTCCAGTAATTTTATTTAGGTCATTTCTACTTGCTGCATATTCTATTAATGGCTCATATTTCTTTTTCATAGCTTCCCAATCCAATCCGTGTAGATTTTTATCATAGAAGAAATCTCTTTCTAAACGCCATATATCTGTAAAGATTTGTCTCCATTCTTCTTTTGGGTTAACGGTCATTTCCATTTTAGAAGTGTCTACATGATCTTCTAGCGATTGATCTTTTGCGACTTCTATAATACCCATTTTTTCTTCGCTAAACACCAAAATACTATTGTTATCAAACGAAAGTTTATAGTCGTCAACATTTTCAAGAATTGTATTTTCTTCATCTTCTTCAAAATCATAATATTTTAAGACTGATTTTTCGTCTTTTGATCCCGTTCTGGGGTGTTTCAAGAAAATAACTTTACCCTTGGCAGCACTTATTCCTCCTGTATTCCCTAGTTCTACAGGTAAAATGATCATTCTGGATTCTAGACCATTAAAATCTATGCGTATCGGTTTTACCTTTTGATCTTCTTCTTCTTTCTTTTTGTCCTTAGAATCTTCTTTCTTTTTATCCCCTTCATTTATAGCAACTACATCATTTTTTAATTCAATAGGGTGTACTGCATCTTTTGTAAGCGGAATGATTCCTATTTTGGTGGCATTAGGGTATGTCCAGCTATTATCATAATCACTATATACCGGATCAAAGGTTCTATTTGTCGTACAATAGATATACTTGTTATCGACAGAAAAAATAGGGTTACCATCATCATAAAAAGCAGAAGTGATAGTGTGTTTTTTCTTTTTATCTATATCATAAATAATGATATGCTGATTTCCATTTTCATGAGAATTTGCATAGGTAATATATTTACTGTCATTTGACCAACTCACAGAAAAACCAGATAGCCCTCCTTGAAACAATTGTATTTCCTGATCTATTTTGGTAATCGTATTATTAGTAATATTTGCCAGTTTTATATGCATTTCCTGATCTACAAAAATTAACTTTTTACTATCAGGAGACCAAAATAACTGGTATCTAAATCCCGGACCTTGCTTTGAGATTTGTTTCTCTGAGTTATTTTTAAGATCTCTCACCATTAATTCATATTCACCCGTTTTATCACTCCAATATGCAATATATCTTCCATCTGGTGACCAACTGGGATAACGCTCTGCAATGCCACTCGTGCGTGTTAGGTTTTTAGTAATCCCATCTTTTTTAGGTACAGAAAAAATATCTCCTCTGGCACCTACAATAATTCTGTTGCCATCTGGGGCAATACCAACACTATGAATGTATTTTTCTGCTTTCTTTATCTGAGGTTTTAATCCGGTAAAATCACCAATAGCACTTATAGATATTTCTTTTGTTGTTTTTGTTGCCACATCTAACAGATATAGTGTTCCTCCAGCTTCAAAAACAATTTCAGATTTTCCTATAGATGGGCGTTCAATATCAAATTCTTTAAAAAATGTAATTTGCTCGTGTTGTTTCGATTGTAAGTTATATTTCCAGATATTAAACTTTTTTGAAGCGTCTTTATCCGAAAGATAATAGAGGTCATCATTATTCCACATAGGTAGTTCATCATTACCATCGTTATTGGTAATGTTTTCAGAAGTTAAGGTTTTAAGGTTAAAAAGATAGATGTCAGACGCCATTCCTCCTCGATACCGTTTCCAGTTTCTGCTTAGCCTTGATTTATCTGTCATAGCAACAAGATCACCGTTTACATGCAGATCTAATTCTTCGACTTTGCTTATCGGTATTCTTATTGGTAATCCACCATTAACAGATATTTTAAATGCTTTAGAAAAACGTTGTTTACCGCTTTCCATTCTAGAGGTGTAGATTAAAAATTTTCCGTCTTTGGTCCATGCTTTAATATTATCAGACATTCCGTGAGTTGTAATTCGTTTAGGAATACCTCCGGTTATCGGGATTGTATATATATCATGATTTCCATCATAATTAGCATTAAACGCAATAGTTTTTCCATCTGGAGAAAATTTTCCCATTGTTTCCCGACCGGGCTTAGTTGTTAATCGATGTGCTGTGCCTCCTCGCTTATTTACAATCCATAAATCATCTGCATAAGTAAAACAGATGTGAGCATCAGAAACATCGGGATATTGAATCATTTTTGCAGGCAGCTGACCATAATTTATGTTTGGTAGCCAATACAATAAAAACAGTGTAATAATCTTTTTGAGATTTTTCATGACATAAAAGTTTTTTGATTGATATATGTTGTTTTTACTATGACCTATGAGTATTTAATATGTTACATCAAATGATCTAATTATTTGCTTGGTTTATTCATATGTCATGATATCAAAAGTATTCTAAATGACTTTTCTTTTTATGCGATTTTGACACATTAACCTACTGTTAACGTTAATATAGTATGTAATTATCAAATAATAAGGGTTTGACTAGTCTATGTTAATAGATCAGTACATGCAAATTAAAACCGGTATAAGACTAATGAGGAAATATCTTTCTACAAGTTATTTTTTGATAGAAATATCATAGGTTTGAAAAAACTAAAAGCATACCGTATCTTTGTATCCTACCCTTGCAACAAAAGATCAAATGAGTAGATTTTTTTTAGCTATTTTTCTGCTTTTGTTAGTAACAAAAATTTCAGGTCAGGAAAAAGAAAAAACAAAATATCTGGATTCAATTCAAGTTAATTTAAAACGTTCTCTTGATAGTATTTTAAAAAACACCACAAATGACCTAAATATCATAGTTTTAAAACAGAAGCTAAAAGAAATTACTCCAAAAAAACTAAAAGAAGAACATATCGGGTGGAAAGATAAGGCAAACTTTACCTTACTTTTTAATCAATCTGCATTTAACTACGACTGGCAAGGCGGAGGAACATCTAATATTGCAGGAAATGTTACGTTAAACTATGAATTTAACTACAAAAAAAATAGTCTAACCTGGGATAATAAAATTATTGCTGATTATGGACTTACTTTTTTAAGAGGAGAAGATTTTCCTCGTAAAACCAATGATAGGATTGAATTTAATACTCGATTAGGGCAAAAAATCGGTCAAGGTTTCTGGAATTATTCTTTGTTTATCAATTTTAGATCTCAATTTGATAAAGGATATAGATTTACCAAAGATCCCGATACAGAAGAGACTATTCGTACAGAAGAAACTCATTTCTTTTCTCCGGCTTTTATACAGATCGGACCAGGATTGTTATGGAAAAAAAGTGATAACCTGCACGTTAATATCGCTCCAGTCACATCTCGTATGATATTTGTAGACAAAGAATTTACCAATGTTGTAGATTATGTAGATGGTGATTATTTTGGTGTAGACGCTGGTGAAAGCTCTCGATTTGAGTTTGGTGGATCTCTTGCAGCTTATTCTAAATACACTTTGGCAAAAAATATATCTCTAGAACAACTTTTAAATCTGTACTCTAACTATATTGAAGATCCGGCCAATGTAGATATTGATTATACATTAAATATTAACTTACTTGTAAACAAATACATTACAGGTAGTTTTGTATTTCAAGCAATTTATGATGACAATGCTACCAGTGGATTTCAGATACGTGAGGTAATTGGATTAGGGCTCAAGTATAAGTTTTAAGCTTAGAGCTTGTTTAAATACCTTGCTTCCTGAAAACTACTATTTTGAGAACCATGAGGGTACTTCAAATAATTCTAATATCTCGATATGCTCATGATTTGAAGTGTACTCAGAACCTCAAACCACTGATTTTCAGTTCACATTGTAATTAAACATTCTCTTATTCTTCGATAATCTCAGGATATAAAAAGTTATTATAAGGGAAACGAGTTACATGTATATTTCGTGTTTCTTTATATACTCGTTTTCTAAAATCATCAATATTCTCTTTCTTGATAGCAGAAATAAATAAGGCATTATCTCCTATTCTACTCATCCAGGTTTGTTTCCATTCTTCTAGAGTATAATGAGCTTTGGTTCTTTCTGTAGTTAAATCATCACTATCTATTGTTTCATGTTGATAAGCATCAATTTTATTAAAAACCATCATAGTAGGTTTATCTCTACAATCAATTTCATCAAGAATTTTATTCACCGATTCGATATGATCTTCGAACTGTGGATGAGAAATATCTACGACATGTAATAATAAATCGGCTTCTCTTACTTCGTCTAATGTACTTTTAAAGCTCTCTACAAGTTGGGTAGGTAGTTTTCTAATAAAACCTACAGTGTCACTAAGTAAAAATGGAAGGTTACCAATAACTACTTTTCTTACTGTAGTGTCCAAGGTAGCAAAAAGTTTATTTTCTGCAAAAACCTCACTTTTGGCAATAACATTCATCAATGTAGATTTACCTACATTGGTATATCCTACTAAAGCTACTCTAACCAGTTTTCCTCGATTACCGCGCTGTGTTGCCATTTGCTTATCGATGGTAAGCAGTTTCTTTTTAAGCAAAGAAATCCGATCTCTAACAATACGACGGTCTGTCTCGATCTCTGTTTCTCCCGGGCCTCGCATCCCGATACCACCACGCTGCCTTTCTAAGTGAGTCCACAATCCCGTTAATCTAGGTAATAAATATTGATACTGCGCCAACTCTACCTGTGTACGGGCATAGCTGGTTTGAGCACGTTGGGCAAAAATATCAAGGATTAAATTGGTCCGATCTATAATTTTAGCCTTTAGAATACGCTCTATATTACGAAGTTGACCTGGGGATAATTCATCATCAAAAACGACAGTACCAATATCATGTTGTTCTACATAAATTCGTACATCCTCCATTTTTCCCGATCCTATAAACGTTTTAGAATTAGGCATATCCATCTTTTGGGTAAATCGTTTTACCACTTCACCTCCAGCTGTATACGTAAGAAATTCTAATTCATCCAAAAACTCTTCAAGCTTCTCTTCATCTTGGTTTTTGGTTATTATTCCTATCAAAACTGTTTTCTCGTATGCTATTTCTTCTCTTTCTAACATTAGCTACCTAATCTTCTATATCTTAATTTATTATATTGTGCCTTTAAACAAATGTACAAAAGTACAACATTTATGTACTCGGGAACCAACATTATAGCTGGTTTCTTATAAAATTAAATGCGATGGCCAATAAATTTTATTTCAGCAAAAAAAACACAAATCACTTTACCATAGCATTTTATAACCTAGAGAATTTATTCGACACCAAAGATGATCCAAAAACCTTAGACAATGATTTCTTACCTGATTCTGAAAAAAAATGGAATCGAAAACGATATGAAAAAAAAATATTCAAACTTGGTACTGCCATTTCGAATATTGGATTTTCAAAAACAAGAAAGGCTCCTGTTTTGGTTGGTGTTGCAGAAGTAGAAAATAAAACAGTTCTCAAAGATCTTATTAACTCTAAACATTTAAAACAAAAAGAGTATGGTCTTGTGCATTATGATTCTCCGGATGAACGAGGTATTGATGTAGGATTACTATATCAAAAACAATATTTTGAAGTAAAAGACTCTAAAACTATTACTGTTTTGGTAAATAATGAAATGGGAGAACGAGATTATACTCGCGATATTTTATGGGTAACCGGTGCTTTAAATCAAGAAGAAGTGCATATCTTAATAAACCATTGGCCGTCGAGAAGAGATGGTGCAGAAGGTACTGCTTATAAACGTATTGTTGCTGCAGAAAAAAACCGTGAAATCATCAACCAGATTACTGATCAAAATCCTAATGCAAAAATTATCATTATGGGGGATTTTAATGATGACCCTTTTAGCGAGAGTATTAAAAATTTGATGCAGCAAGATCTTTTTAATCCAATGGAACGCCTCCTCACTCGATACAGAGGTAGTACCAACTACAGAAGCCAGTGGAATCTGTTTGACCAAATAATCTTTAGTCATAACTTTCATCAATATGAAAAAGGAAAGCATAGTTTTTCTAATGCTGCCATCTTTGATGATGACTTCCTAAAAATCTACAAAGGTCGCTACAAGGGCACTCCTTTTAGGACTTATGCAGGAGGAAAATATAAAGGAGGATATAGTGATCATTTTCCTGTCTATATACGGTTAAGACACAATATATAGAAGGTATTATTTACCTTATTAAAAGTCTTTTACCCCTGATAAAAAGGGTAAAAGACCTAAAAAAAGTCCGAATAGTTTGAAATTCAAACTATTCGGACTTTTCTATTTTAACCTCTGTCTATATTCGCCAAATAAACCAATAATTTTAAATATGAAAACACAAAATTTTAAAAATCTAATTTTTTTATGTGCAGGACTTCTAATGTTTTCCTGCAGCAAATCTGATCTTTCTGAAACCGATGAAACATTGGTATTAGAAAAAAACGAAGTCGAAATTGTAGAGAATCAAGATGCTAAAGGAATAATACTTCCTGGATTGCTTCCTGGAATTTATGGGGATACAAATATTAATACCTATGAAAATGAGACGTATAGTTATGTTTTAACTCAGGCAGAACAAAATGCTGTTCCGAGTGGTTTAAGACGATTCAAAGTACGTTTTCAAGTATGGTCTGGCGGTGCTTGGGTACATAAAAAAACGTACAGTAACCAACCTAGTACAGTAACAGCCAAATTTCCAAAACATGGAAATAATAACACTGTCTTTTGGAGAATTGGGTTTCAGATGTATAATAAAAATACAAATGTACACTACAGCAAAAAATGGAAAACAATCTTAGTACATAATTAAACACGGTACTTACATTGTAACTTCTACACCTATTTTATAAGAACATCTGGATAGATATCTATCCAGATGTCTTTCGTGTTTATACGTATAAACACTTGCATTTCTTAATTTTTTTTTATTCCTCGACCATCTAGAGTTTTCTTTTGGTTAGGATAATAAAAAAACCATGACAGAGCAGAGTTGTCGTGAAATTCTATGGATTGATTAAAAATCGTATCTCCCTGATTTGTTCGTAGTTTCATGGTCATCAGTATGGAAACTATCCCAAAGATTATTTGCACTACTGTCTAACCATAATCTAGGCCTTGAAGTCAAACTTACATAGTCCTCATCCCCAGTAGAGGATATACCAATCTCTTTTAAGAACCAACCATCTGTTCCTTTTAATCTAATTAAAGCTGCATTAATCTCTATCCACTTAATATCATATGGTAGATTCAATCCTAGATAATAGTAATCAAAAGCACCTTCTTCTCTATCATTTCCTGGGTTGTCCAATTTCATATTATGTTTAACTATTTCTCCAGCATCAGTAAGAAAACCAACATCAAGCCTTACGGATCCATCGGTACCACAATGATTAGAACCAGAATCTTCATATGTACCTGTTATAGTAGTCACTCTATAATACCATGGTTTAGTGGGACCAGAAAAGACTGACCCTTTGTTTTCATTATTATTTTTACTATGATATTTTGCAATAGCTTCATCAAATTTGGCTAATGCTTCTGATTTACTCGTTTCAGCACTAAAACTCATATGAATTATTGGTTGTATTGCTTCTGATTGATCATCTGTTATAATAACATTACTGTTCCCTGTCGTACTCATAAAACCTTCTTTCTCATTAGCATTTACGACCTCTGCATCTACTGTAGATTTTTCGCAAGAAGCGGTCATCAAAATACATACTGCTACAAACATGTATTTTTTAAGTTTTAGTACTGTTTTCATCTTGTTTTTAAAAGTTTAGTTATAAAATATTTATCTATTATGCAGCAAATGTAAACTCAAGTATCCTATTTTATGAACCGTAGTTGATAGTCCGTAATTTTGAATTGATCAAAAATAAATTTCAATTGATAGTTTGTAATCTTTACCTACTCATTTACGGCAAAATCATGGAGTCTAAGTGATACTCTATAATTAAGAAAACTATAGCCCTCTTAAACAACTCATTGATTAGTATATAATTAGAAAAAAAAACTTGTTTTTCTTAAACTTTTTTTAACATCTCTGCCCAACAATAATCATTCTAATCCCCTAACTTGCATTACGCAAAAAATCACACAAATAAACTAATAGTCATGAAATTAAAATTACTCTTAATTCCATTCGTCATCTCCTGCCTTTTTGGGGCTCAGAATGGGTTTACTCAATCCGTATTTATTAATGAAATACACTACGACAATGCAAGTACAGATGTAGAAGAAGCTATCGAAATTGCCGGACCAGCAGGAACAGATCTTTCTGGTTGGAGTATTGTTTTGTATAACGGGTCAAATAGTACCGTTTATAATACTATTTCTATTTCGGGAGTGATTCCTGATCAACAAAATGGTTTCGGAACGATAGTAGAGATTCTTCCTGCCAATGGATTACAAAATGGTGCCCCCGATGGGATCGCAGTAATTGATAACAACAATGCAGTTGTTCAGTTTTTAAGCTATGAAGGTGTTATTACAGCAACAAATGGCCCTGCATCTGGATTAACAAGTACCGATATAGGTGTGTCAGAATCCAGTAGCACTCCCGTTGGAGCTTCTTTACAACTAGCAGGAACAGGAACATCGGCAACAGAATTTACGTGGGAAATATCTACAACCAACTCATATGGTGCCGTAAATATTAATCAGGTTTTAGGAACACCCGTTATCATACCCATGATTAACGAGTTTGTATTTAATCATACCGGATCAGATACAGACGAATTTGTAGAAATATTAGCTGGTATAGAAACAGATTTAAGCGAATATTGGTTGCTAGAAATTGAAGGAGATAGCAATGCATCTGGAGTTATTGACGAGGTAATACAATTAGGTACTACAGATGTTAATGGATATTTCACTACTACTTTTGGTAGTAATGTATACGAAAATGGTACAGTCACTCTCCTCTTGGTAAAGAATTTTACGGGTAGTTTAGGACAAGACCTTGATACCGATGACGATGGTGTTTTTGATATCACTCCCTGGGAAGAACGTATTGATGATGTTGGAGTTAACGATGGTGGTGCATCTGATCTTAACTATGCCAATGTTACCTTACTACAATCTTTTGATGGTAGCTCATTTACTGTAGGAGGAGCATCAAGATTTCCGAATGGTCAAGATACCGATGCTATTACCGATTGGAAAAGAAATGATTTTGATGGAAGTGGATTGCCGAGTTTCCCTACAGTTATAGCAGAACCGGGAGAAGCTGTTAATACGCCTAATCGAGAAAATGTAGTTATTGATGATGTTGATCCTACAGCCGTTATAGTAATTAATGAAATTGATGCAGATACCGATGGATCTGATGTTTTAGAATTTGTAGAGCTGTTTGATGGTGGGGCCGGAAACACATCTCTGGATGGATACACATTAGTATTCTTTAACGGATCTAATAATCAAAGTTATGCTGCCTATGATTTAACAGGTTCTACCACAAATACTAATGGATATTTTGTTATTGGTAATGCAGATGTTGCTAATGTTGGGATTACATTTCCTGGTAATGGGTTACAAAATGGAGCCGATGCCGTAGCACTTTATAAAACTGCAGCCTCTAATTTTCCTAACGGAAGCGTTGTTACAACAGAAAATCTAGTAGATGCAATTGTATACGATACCAATGATAGTGATGATACAGAACTATTGGTGTTACTAAATAGTGGTGAGTCACAAATAAATGAAGACGAGAAAAATGATAAGAACTTCCATTCTTTACAACGTTTTCCTAATGGATCTGGAGGATTAAGAAATACCTCAACATATACACAGGCAATTCCTACACCAGGAAGTGCAAATACAAATGCAACAGAAATAGTTAACCTTATTATTAACGAGCTGGATGCAGATACTCAAGGTTCTGATGCTTTAGAATTTGTTGAACTCTATGATGGTGGAGCCGGAAATACCTCACTTAATGGTTACGTATTGGTAAATTATAACGGAAGTAATAATACCAGTTACAATGCCATTGATTTAGATGGTTTTACTACCAATGCAGAAGGGTATTTTGTTATTGGTAATGCAGATGTTGCTAATGTAGGTCTTGTTGTTCCCGGAAATACATTCCAGAATGGTGCTGATGCTGTAGTCTTATATTTTGGTGATGCGACAAGTTTCCCTAACGGAACAGCGGTTACTACCGAAAACATCATTGATGCTATTGTATATGATACTGATGATGCTGATGATGTAGAATTATTGGTACTTCTAAATACAGATCAGCCACAGGTAAACGAAAATTCAAACGGAAACAAAGACGGAGAATCCTTACAACGAAGTCCTAATGGACAAGGAGGGGCTCGAAATACTACTTCGTATGTTGCTAAAGCTCCAACACCAGGAGCAGATAACGATGGTGTAATAGTAACACCTGGTGATCCGATCAGTATTGCAGAAGCAAGGGCAACCGCCGAGGGTACACCAGTTACTATTGCCGGAGTATTAACCGTTACCGATAGTTTTAATGGTCCTGCATTTATACAAGATGCCACTGGTGGTATCGCTGTTTTTGATGATCAGGTGCAAGCTAATGCTGCTTTAAAAGTTGGTGATTCTATTACCATAACAGGGATCAGAGCTGCTTTCAACGATCAGATTCAGATCAGTTCTGTAACAGATGTAGTAAATAATGGTCTCCCTCAAAATCCAATTATACCACTAGACATTACACTTGCAGAGCTTGCAGATCATCCAGGAGAATTAGTTCGAGTACTTAATACTACATTCCCTAATCCGGGAGATCTTTTATTCGGTAACTCTAACTTCACTCTTACCGATGCTAGTGGAAATGGAGAACTACGTGTTGATAATGATGTAGCTTCTATAGTAGGTAAAGCACAGCCTGTTACTTGCACAGAAATCACAGGTGTGATAGGTCGTTTTAGAGAATTCTTCCAGTTACTTCCAAGGCAAGCTTCAGATATTCCTTGTGCGGTAGAATTTATTCCTCCAGGAGATACAGTAGGCTTTCCTAAAGAAGATACTTTTGATGTAGTAACCTGGAATATCGAATGGTTTGGTGATGAAAACAACTCACCTGTAGGTCAAAACCCAATGTCTGATGAAATTCAAAGAGATAGTACCGCTACAGTACTTAAAAAGCTAAAAGCAGATGTATATGCCGTAGAAGAAATTGCCGATGATGTATTGTTTGAAGAATTAGTAAACCTGTTACCTGGTTATGAGTATATTTTATCTGATGCTGTTTCTCGCCCCGGTTCTGGAGGAGTATCACAAAAAGTAGGATTTATTTATAATACTGAAACCGTTTCTGTGGTCGAAACAAGAGCAATGTTTACATCTATTCATCCCCTATACAATGGTGGTGATGCATCTGCACTTGTAGATTATCCTAGCGAAACAGATCGTTTCTACGCTAGTGGAAGATTGCCTTTTTTAATGACTGCAGATGTAACTATTAATGGAGTTACAGAACGTATTGATTTGATCGCATTACATGCCAGAGCAAATAGTAGCAATGGTCCTCAAAATCGATATGATATGCGTAAATATGATGTAGAAGTATTAAAAGATTCGCTAGATGCTAATTTTGTAAACAATAAGGTTATTCTTTTGGGAGATTATAATGACGATGTAGATGAGACTGTAGCAGACACCCCATCAACCATTTCTAGTTTTCAGGAATATGTAGATGACACTGCTAATTACACGATTGTATCTTCTGCATTAAGCGAAGCAGGATTGCGATCATTCGTTTTTAGAGAAAATATGATTGATCATATTATGGTAACCAATGAACTTAATGAGGCCTATATCGAGAATTCTGTAACTGTTCATTACGACGTATATGATAATGATTATGCATTCACTACATCAGATCACTTGCCTGTTTCTGCGCGATTCTTGCTAGAACCAGAATTTGTAAACAATGATTGTTCGGGTGCATCTGTAGTAGCCTTTAATCAAGGCAAGAGAAAAGATGGTGGAAGAATATCCCGACTTAGAAGCAAGACTAAGCGTGCCTTAGGAACTCCCAGAGAAAAAAGGTATTTTAATTTTGTGAGTTTAGGGTTTGGTGGATCGATCACCATAGAACTAAACAACGAAATTTTTGATAATGCTGATACCAATGAATTCGCAGTATTCGAATCTACAGGATTCTTTGATAACATCCCTTGTAATTACTATCCAGAATCGGCAGAAGTCTTTGCTTCACAAGATGGTATCGAGTTTGTTTCTTTAGGAACAACTTGCCAGGATGGAGAATTTGATCTTGCAACAGGTAACTTACGTTCTGCAAAATATATCAAAGTTGTGGATACAAGTGATAAAGCTAATTTTCCTTGGTTTGCAGATGGCTATGATCTAGATGCTATTGTATGTCTTGAGAATGGTGAGCGTATCGCTACAAAAAATACCATGGTCTATGCAGAAAACCCCACTGCTCTGGAAAGTGAGTTACTCACCAAAGATTTCGGGTTAGAAGAAACAAGTATTTTTGTTTCTCCAAACCCATTTAAAAATCAGTTATCTATAGATTTTAAAACTCTGGTTGAAGGAGATGTAGATATCACAATTACCGATGTAACAGGTAAAACGGTATATACTCAAACGATACAACTTAATGTCGGACAATCTAAATTATCAATCGATATGAATCGTTATACAAAAGGGTTTTATGTAGTACATGCTTCTAGTACAAATGGAAAACTTAATATAACCCAAAAGATAATTAAGAAATAATTGTCAAAAACAAAATATCAACCCTGCAAAGATGACTTTGCAGGGTTTTTCATTTATAAGGGTCAAAACTTATCTTTTATAATAATATATATCGTCTAATATGATAATTCTGGAGCCTTTGATGTCCATGAAAGAGTTCCATCCTGATCATACCAGGTTTCTGTTAATTTTCCATCTTTTATCTCTAAAATAGCAAATCCATTTTTCACTCTTAATTTGTTATTTGGAGAAGGGTTCTCTAATGGAGTATGGGCATAATAATCAATGGTACTAATATTCCCATTATGGTTACCCTCTAACCATTCTGCATTACCAAATGGAATGCCAGAATGCCCCAGGCACCTAGCTAAAGTAGAGCGGCTTGCCGCAGTATTGTTATATACGACTCCATTATGAATATGACCCCAATACCACACTTCGGGATGTCTTCCCATAAGAGAATCTTTAACAACATCATTCCATAACGAATTTGTATACTTTCCTTGTACATCCATTGGGTTATGGTGAGTAAGCAGTATTATTTTTTTACCCTTAGACTGTGTAGCTATAAATCCTTCTGGTCCTGATTGATATGTATCATTGATTACTCCATCCATATACATATCTGTTGCATTATAAGCAGAATCCAGACCTATAATTACCCAATCTCCATAGGTAATAGAAAAATAGGTTCCTCCTTTTTGCTTCTCAAAAACTGAAGATGCAAGTGCTGTTTTATATAAACCATTTGCACCATCATACATTTCGTGATTAGAATTAAGAGTAAAGTTGCCAAGAGGAGCAGGTTTCCAACAGTTTAATAAATTATTTTGTTCTTCAGATTCAAGACCTGCATAATATACATCTCCCAGGTGAATCATAATATCCGGGGTCTGTTTCGCAATTTGTTGCATCACCATTTGCGATGGGCTATCTGGTAAATTTCCATCCTTGTATTTTCCTGTTCCCCAATCTCCAAATAATGCAATTTTTAATGACGGTTGGGAAGAAGGGGTTATTTTAATTGTAGTTGGAGGATCATTATGAACAAATGGATGTATTTTTTTAGGGAAAAATCGATAGTATAAAAAATTGAGTATTGCCAATGGCCACCCTGTTCCTTTTGGGTCACCCATATCCAATTCGGCATACTTGGCTGTAGAGACCAGAGAACCATCGCCTGTTAATTTGCCTTCGCCTTCCCAAATTGTCCACCAATGATCCCATTCTTTAGTTGTGATTTTTGAAGCAGGCATTTTTAAAAATTTCAAAATAGGCTTTAACCAAGAAGGCGCCTTGTTGTTTAGGTAATACAAGACCCATCCAAATTCAATACTCTCGTCGGCGCCAGGAGGTAGCGGCGGAGGTGGTGTTTCAGTGTTCATTAATTGAATAAGAAGGTCTTCTGATTTCTGAAAAGTAACCCAGAAATGAGTTTCTACTACAACTCCTTTTTGTACGGCCTCTTGCAATTCTTTTTGGATCTGTTCTAATGTTTTTTGTGAAGATTCCATTTTAGTTTTGTTTTAGATAGTATTAATGAAAAGTTTAATAACCCAGAAGAGATACTAAAAATCTAATCAGGGTTTAACGAGGTATAATATGAGATATTCAAATACTAAAACATCTGATCAAGAGAGGTGCTCACCAGATATTGTTGCGGAGTAGTATCAAGTAGTTTTCTACTATAAAAACCTCATAACAAAATCCTGTAAAATCTTGATTATGAGGCAATTTTATTTAAATGTAAAGAAAATAATTTAATTAGAAGGAGGTTTTCGAGAAAACCTCCTGAAATTATAATAGATCAAAAAAGCTTAATTATTAGATTCGGTCTTTTTACTATTTACCTTTTTTTTTCAAAACATATATAACACATTGTTTTTCAGAAATATAACATTACTGATTCTCCCAAAAAAAAACATCCAAATACCTGTTTTTATCCAGAGTTTATGACTAGTCTATATATAGTTAATTAACCCATTTTTATATAGTGATTTTCCTGAACATCAAAGTTAAATAATTGATAATCAATAAATTATAATTTAGTAATATTAAGAATGCTATTATGTGTTTTTATAGGTAGATAGATTTGAATACTTTTAAAATTGAAATCAATAGAGATTAAATATTTCTTTATTTGATACTACTCCACTCTAATGGTTAGAATCCCACAATGATTATAGTATCATTAGGACAAAACCATCCAATAGGTAAGAAACAAAAATATACCTGGCGCCGAAAGTAACTGTTTCTAAAAGAATGATCTCATGAATCCTTGTAGGCTTCAAAAACTAACTTATTTAATAATCTTAAAACTAAATCAAAATGAAAAAATGGAAATTATTAGCGCTTTGCGCTATTATTGCTGGATTTATTTCGTCTTGCCAAAAAGATGAAGTTACAAATGAAGCACCAGAACAGGTAAAAATAGAACCCACAAAAGCACAACTCGAGAAGTTGCATAATATGGGGGTGAATACTGATAATGTTACGATTGAAGATTTTACCTTTTTAGACGGTTCTTCTGCAAAACACTTGGTTTCAGGAGATATTACAGTTCCAATAGCAGATTTAAACAAATATCCGGAACTAGAGTCTCGTGATGATGATAGTAAACAATACCGAACACCCAACCTAGTATCTCCACCCAATAGAAATATTAAGATTCTTGGGTATACAGGGGGCGGTTTTGCATTAACTCCTAAGATGAAAACAGCTTTATCATGGGCGGTTTTCAACTATAATGTGTTACCCAACACCCTTAATTTTACGCTTAGTTATGGTACTAATGTTGCGGCTGCAGATATTGTAGTTTATAAAATCGCAGGAGCTGCAGGTGGAATAGCTGGATTTCCTACTCCCGCAGGAAAACCATACAAATGGGTTAGAATCAGAGCAGGAACAGATGCATATAGTACTAATGTAAATGAACATGTAATCGGTCATGAGATTGGACACTGTATTGGATTCAGACATCAAGATTGGTATAACCGTCAAAGTTGCGGATATACTGGCACTCTACCTGCCGAGTCTACTGCTATTTGGATACCGGGAACTCCTTGGTCTCCCAATGCAGATTCTATTATGTTGGCATGTTTTGGTGCTGGAGAAGATGGAGAATTAACTCCTACAGATAAAACAGCATTAAATATACTATACTAATGGTATTCTTTTGAGAGATAACAATAAATCTCCAGAGCAAAACTCTGGAGATTTATCATAACAGATACCATTCAGAAATTTTGAAAAATTAAACGACTTAAATATTCTTAAAACTAAAACAAAATGGAAAAGTTTAAACTATTAGTATTTTGCATTATTATTGCTGGATTTTTTTGGTCTTGTGATAAAAATGAGGTTGCTAATGAAATACCCGAACATGTAATTTTGAAGCCTACAAAAGCACAACTTGAGAAGTTATCTGCCATGTTTATAAACACAGATAATGTTGTTCTTAAAGATATTACCACCTTAGACGGAACCAAAAAAAAGTATTTGGTTTCAGGAGATATTTTAATCCCTGTACTTGATTTAAAAAATTATAGCAAATTAAAACCTAAAATAACTAACCAAAAGCAATTCCGGTTTCAATACATAGTATCACCACCTTATAGGGTTATTGATATCCTTGGGTATACGGGTTCTGGATATGCTCTCACTAGTAAAATGCAAACAGGTTTGCGATGGGCTGTAAATAACTATAATAGCTTAGGTAATTCACTACGTTTCAGATTAACCTTTGGTACTGATTTTAGTTCGGCAGATATGGTAGTTTATAATAATAATCAACCAGGTGGTGGTGGTGCAGCTTCAATCCCTAACGCAGCGGGTAGACCCGGTAAGTATATCCAAATTAATGCCGGCACAAATAGTTTTAGTACTAATGTGGTAGAGCATGTAATGACTCATGAAATAGGACATGCCATAGGACTAGCTCATCAAGATTGGTATAACCTTCAGAGTTGCGGGTATACTGGTCCTGTGCCTGCCGGACCTGCACCTATTTGGATACCGGGAACTCCTTGGTCCCCATATACAGATTCTGTTATGTTAGCCTGTTTTAGTACTTCTGCAGATGGTGAATTAACAGCTACTGATATTCTGGCATTAAATATATTATACTAATGAGAATATTCTTATGACCGAAAAATAATAAGCTATAATCTGGCACAGAAGAGTCGAGGTAAAACATATAAACAAATCCATTATGAAGGATTTTAGATTCGGCTCCTATCTAACACCAAGATTATAGCTTAACTACTAATTCTATCTGAATAGATAAGAAGTTTAATGACCTAAAACACTAATCTTTAATCGCTATTCCTTTAAAAAAAGTATAACAAAATGCGCCTCCTCCTTCGGCAGTCTTATACAAATCATTAATACCCCTGTTCATTTCTTCTTTGCTAATAATTTTCTTTGCTAGTGCTTCTTCTGTAACTCCTTTTACCATAGCGGTAAAAGTATTTTTAATAAACCCATCTAGTAATTCGGGTTTAGAATCATCAACATATACCTGCCTGGGAGAAATAGTGATATTCTTAAATCCCGAATCAAGTAACAACGGATATAGCGCTCTGCCAATATTAGCATTCCCTCCTTTTTGTTGTTGTAAAGTTACTTGTGCCTGGACCACTTTTTGCGCACATAGACTATCTGGGTAAAAATATGCAGAACCATGATCTCCTTCAATTATCATAAGTGTTCCCCCGGGTTTAAGAACTCTCTTTAGTTCCTGCATAGCTTCTTTTGGGTGGGACATATGTTCTAAAACAAAGCAAACAAAAATGTGATCAAAATGATCATCTTTAAAAGGTAAGTTTAACAAATCGGCAACCTTAAATTCTACATTCTTGATGTCGTGCTCTTTGATTGATTCCTCTGCTTTTTCTAATGAGGCAGTAGACAGATCTACAGAAACAAAAGTCGAATCTAAGTTCTTTTTTGCTATAATTTTGGTTTGTGCCCCAACGCCACAACCAGCTTCAAGAATTAGAGAGCCTTTTTTCCATTTTGAGTCCCAATGTAAAAGCTCTGCAATAGAATTAGCCTGGTCATTTAATCGAGTTGTTTCTTCCTGAGAATATCCATGAATATAATTCTTCATGTGATCTTGATTTATTTCCTGGATAGTACTTTCTGCCTGTTTCAAGCGTTCGAGTATTTCTTTACTGGCATCTCGCAACTCTTTACCAGGCGTAGTAAACACCAATTGATTATTAACTCTATAAAAGATTTGGGTACCTAAGCGAGATTCTAATTCTTTAAGTTGATGACTTAATGCCGATTGTGTAAGAAAAAGTTTTTCTGCTGCATTTTTTAAGGTTCCTACTTCTGCAACAGTATCAATAAGTTTTAAATGACGGATTTCTATACTAGCCATTATTTCTGCTTTTTTTATGCAAAATACAACGCTTCGCTAAAAGCTAACGACAAAAGAATATGAAAAAAAATAATAGTGTACCTGAATAGAATTCAACCGTTTACAAAAATTATCTTTAATCAGACCTCATAGGTCTTAGAGACCTGTGAGGTCTGTAATAACTATATTTTAACTAATCTATTCTAAAGTATAACGTTCTTCAATTTTTACTTTTCCATTAAGTGTGCATACTCAAAATTAGATATGTCACCAAACAAAGAGAGTATAAACTCTCTACTGAGCTTGGAATGTTTAGAAGATAAAAAACTTTGATATGAAGAGAATGGATATGCTCTGAAATCTGAAGCCATCCTGTGGTGTTCTGGATTTAAATGTACATAGATGATAAGTTGTTTCAAATATATTTCATTATCTATTTTCTTTCTTGAAAATCTATCTTTGAACAAACTTCCATTTCTATCATAAGCTTTGTTGATCGCTTTAGCATAGGTATTAAACATATTCGAAAATTTCTGTGAAATCAGCTTTCCTTCAACATCGGTATTTGTCTTAATTACTAAATGAAAATGATTCTTCAGTAAGCAATATGCATAAACTTCGCAGATATCGTTACAATACTTCTCAAGAAGGCTCAAAAAGTACGTATAGTTGCGCTCTTCTTTAAAAATATCTTCTTTATTGTTTCCTCTATTGTATATATGAAAATAAGTATCAGGTACTAATGGTTCGTATTTCATTTTTCTATTTTTTAATTTAGACCTCACAGGTCTTAGAGACCTGTGAGGTCTGATTAGGTCTTGATCATTACATCTTATTTTCCAGTAATTTTTATATCATCAATATGGTATCGTGTAGTGGCTCTGGGGTCACCACCAATATATCGAAAACCTATACGAATGGTTCCCTCCAAACAAGATAACCCAATAGGCCCTGCAGGTGTAGAATTGCCAAAAGCGTTTAATGGCCCTCTTGGGATCATAGCATCAAGCTTTATCCAAGATGTAGTTGTGGGGTCCCCTGTAAAATTATCGGCCGCAAAAACCTCAAGAATATTTCCGTTATCATATCCCGCCTGAAGATCAAAATGTAAAACCTCATCTGTTGAGGTGCTTATATCGATATCAGGAGTAATAAACCATACTTCATATAAACTTTCTTTTGACCTATATCCTGTTATTTGTGCATATTGATTTTCACCAAAATTACCTATCTTATATTTTAACTTTCCTCCTGTGATATTACTATTCATCCATCCAGAATCTTCTAGGTCACCAATTTTGAGATCAGTAAAATCTTCTTCAAATAATATCATAACTCCTTCAGAAATTGCCGGGCATTCTAAAACTGTAGGGTCACATCTCGTTTCATTATCAAATACTAACCCTCGCGGATCATTAAGTACTAAGTTATATGTGTTTCCTAAAAAGTTTTTAGTTAATATTCCTTCAAAACTTCCTTGTTGACTTGGTAGTTTAAGGCCTTTAAAGTCTGAAAAAGTACTCGTGCTAATTATCGTGTTTCTTCCTGTTGCACAACTCTCTACAATACGTTCTCCATCAAACTTATCATAATTTTCTGCTGCAAAAGTAAAGGTGTTATCTTCTAAAACCAGATTTTTAGTAAACTGAATATTGTTTACTTTGATGTATACGTTTACCAGCTTATCGGTAAAATCTTCAATTGTGATTTCTAGCGGAGTTATGGCAGCCGTTTCTGTAGACCTTATCACAACTTCTTCTATAAAAAAAGAAGGGATTGCACCAATAGTATTTCCTTCTGAAATTCCAAGAGTTGGAATCCCATTTTCTATCCCAAGAGACAAACCATCTAGTTTGATATATACTTTACGTCCAAATTCATAGGTAGTAAATAATGGATTATCATCTATTAATACCCGAATACCTGCAGAAGGATTAGTATGTTTATCCTGAAGCACCAATTCTTTATAAAAATTACTGGCTTTATCACTGGATACTACGTAACCCTGGATAAAATTGTTAGTATCTTCAAAAACTACTTTAGCATTTTCTCCATCTTCTACAAGTTTTTGTCCCAGAATACCGAGTATTGCGTCAATTGTAATTAGTGTACCTTCAATTTGTGGTTCGTCTATGGTAACCGGAGATATTTTAAATTCATCTTCTGGTGAGCAAGCCATAATTGTACATGATACAATTAAAATCCAAAAAAAATTCTTTGTGTTCATTTTATATTATATTTTTTGTTGTGTTTATTGTTCTTATTATGATAGTAGACCTCACAGGTCTTAGAGACCTGTGAGGTTTGAAACTAAAATCTTACATATACATTAAGGTAGTAGGAAGTGCCATACCCATAAAAGTACTTTGACCCATAAACAGGAGTATCACGTTGTAATTCTTCTAAAGCCAATCGGTAATTTGCATTTCTGGCTTGTTCAAATCCTCCTGTTTTATATTCTTGATCAAGAATATTATTTATAGAAGCAAAAAAACCAATGTAGTATTTCTTGATTCTCCAGGATTTACCACCAATAGCATTTACAAGAAAGTAGTCTTTAAACTGCTCTTGTTGTAAAAGTTGTTTTGCAACATCCTCATCATAATCATTAAAAGGTAGCCCATCTGTATCTTGATAAAAATTCGCGGTTCTTGCAAAAGGGCTTATGTTAATATAAGCATTAGAAAAATAATTGGTGGTAGCCCCAAACCACCAAAAATCTGGGTCACGATACTCAAAACCTAATTGTCCTGCCCGTTGAGGTCCTCCTGCAATATGATATCCTTTTAATGCTGATTTTCCGAGACTTTGTATTCCTTCAATATCTGAAAATGCTTCACTAGTACTGGTTAAGACTAAGTCTGGATCATTATCAAATACAAAACTACCAACTGCCGCTGCTCCTTTAATTTTAATAGTGGGGGTGATCTGGTATTCAATCCCAAATTCTCCTCCGATATATCGTTTATCTGTGTCGGTAAGTATTTCCTGAACAAACCCCACATTTGATCCTGAAATAGCTTCGGTAAAAAAGAAAGAAATATTCGTAGCATCCAAAATCTTAGAATAATATCCTGTTAATCTGGCTTTGATCTTGGAAGAACGAAATATATAACTACCATCTACAGATTGGATTTTTTCACTTTCCTGATCTTCTCCTATTAATTTTGCTATGGTGCTATTATTATATCTTGCATTTGCAAAAGCGTTACGAATTGTAGGTGGTTTATTGAAATAGACACTTTGTAGTTTAATAAAATGATGCCCGTTGATCGCAATGGTAGCCCCTCCTTTTACTCCATAATTCATAAAACTTAAAGCTTCACTTTTTCCAAAGGAATCGTTTCCAGGAAAATATCCATTTTCAAACAAACCATTTCTTTGATATAATGTTTGCGAAATTGTTCCACCTAAAAAGAAATTAACTCTTTTCAACTTAAATTGTCCTTGAAGAAATCCATTAATCGCAGAGGCCTTAATCTCATAATTATAATCATAACGACCTCCTACTCCCACAATACGGTTCGGGTTGCGTAAATCACTCTGCGCTCTATTGGCTAATTCTGAAGAAGTTAATCCTGTTGAAGATAATGCAAATACATCAACATCCAGAAAACCAGGACCACCCAAAAGATCTGTTACCTCAGCAAAATTTTGACTCTTTAAATTCTTGTATCCAATCGCCCCATTTAATGTAATGTATGTATTGAATTGACTATTTAATATCATATTGCCACTCAACAAGGCGTCATCTGTTCTATCCTCATATAAGATATATGTTGAGTTATTACCTTTTTGCGCATTTTGTTGATTGGTTTGTAATATATCACCCCAGTTTAATTGCCCATTATTAATGAGGTGTTGTTGTGCCAAAAAAGCATTTTGATAATCCAGAGGAGTCGGATTAGGACCTTCTAAAAAAGAACTTGGCATATTATCCGGATGCACAGGATTGGTGTTTGCGCTTCTTCCTCCTCCAATATAGGTTTGTTGCCCATTTGGACCGATTATTAAATCACTTCCTCCATTATCTATTCTACTATTAGCAATTTTACCAGTTTGAAAAGCTATATTAGTTTGTAAATGTGTGTGTTTTGATATGCTCCAATAATGGTTTAACATAAAGACTGGTTCTTCTATTTTTCGCTCTTTAGAGTTCCTTATTTCTCCGTTTAGGTGTCCCCAGTTAGGGTTATATTTGTTTCCTTTAAGATTAAATACTTCATCTGTAATTGCTGTAGATCTTCCTCTACGATTTGGAGTATAAAAACCCGTTAGATTTAAGCTGTGTTTCTTCCCTAATTTTTTTTCAATTGAAACAAAAAATGAATTTGAGTCGTATAAGGTTCCTTCAACAAAACCTTCTTTTCCATATCTTCTGGATAAGGATACAGAGAAGGCCCATCCTTTTGCTGTAACCCCAGAATTATACGTTCCTATTACTCTCCCCTGGTAACTACGGTTAGAAATAGCATAAGATATTTTGCCTCCTTTGCGGTACTTAGAAGCTCTCATAATGATGTTAGAAGTTCCTGAAAGATCTCCAAATGTATAGTCATTCTCTGAAATCCCTAGTGAGAATTCCTGATTATGTTGTACATCATTTAATCCTCCCCAATTGCTCCATTGTGGTCTTCCATTAAAAAATTTGTTCATTTCGATCCCATTGATCAGGATTTTTCCGTTCTCATTTCCTAAACCTCTGGGACGAAAAAAAGTTGAGCTAAAATCAAATGCTGCAGCAGTAAGAAATACATCTCGGGTAGATTGAAGTAATCCCGAAACACTAAAATATATATCATTATCTTCATCCAATTCATGATCCGAAAGGCTAATCGTACCTATTTGTCGTTGTTCTGTATTAAAATCAAATTGTAAGTCTATTTTTTTAAGATCCAGAACATTTCCTTCACTAATTATAATAGGAAAACGTTTGGTTATATATCCTTGTTTCGATAAAATAAGTACTTGCTCCCCCAAAGGAAGTTTGGTGTCTCTAAAATCAAATTCACCAAAAGTAGTAGTAAGCACCCTAACTTTTGTTTTTTTAATAGATACTGTAACTTTTTCAAGATTTGCACCAGAAATGGCATCAATAATTTTTCCTTTTAGCCCAGTTTGTTGGGCATATACGCTTAAAACACTGCAAAAGAACAGTAGTAATATATTATATTTTGAATTGAAAAGAGTATAGTTCATAGTATGTGATATATAGAGTTGAATAACTCAAAATGATACTGAGTTTCATATTAGTAAAGAGCAAGTATAAAATATCCCAGTTTCATTTTTCGAAACTGGAAAACCCAATATTTGTAATTGATTTATAAATAATATTCGCTCCGGGATAATCTCGAGACAAGCCTGGGGCATTAACCCTAGACCGTATCAGGATGTTGCATCAAATTCAACACAAGCCTGCGAGGTCTCACAAAAAGCAATCTTATGTTTTCAAAAGATATCTGCGTAACACTTGTTTTCATTTTATTATTCACCTCATTTCTTTGTGCACAAGAAAAAAAGGAGTATGTGATCCATACTATAGCGTTTTATAATCTCGAAAATCTCTTTGATCCCGAAGATGACCCTATAACTTTTGACGATGACAGAACTCCTAAAGGAAAAGATCATTGGACCTATAAACTGTATATACATAAGGTAAAAAATATGGCCCGAACAATCTCTGAAATAGGCAAAGGTTTAGCTATCAACTCTCCTGCTCTTTTAGGTGTTGCAGAAATAGAAAACAGAAAAGTGCTCGAAGATCTTGTTAATGACCCAAATCTAAGATCTAAAGATTATGGTATTGTGCATTTTGACTCACCGGATAGAAGAGGTATAGATGTGGCTTTACTCTATCAAAATACATTGTTTAAAGTGAAAAACTACAATAAGCATGAATTAATAATTTACGACAAAAATACTGATAAACGAGTGTTTACAAGAGATCAGTTGTTGGTGAGTGGTTATCTGGATGGGGATCTAATCTATATTATTGTAAATCATTGGCCATCAAGAAGAGGAGGAGAAGCTAGAAGTAGATATAAAAGAGAAAAAGCAGCAGCACTAAATAAAAAGATAATGGATTCTATATTCGCTACAGATCCATATGCAAAAATTATCACAATGGGAGATCTTAATGATAACCCTAATGACTCGAGTGTAAAAAAAATACTGAAAGCAAAACAACATAGAAAAAATATTGAAATAAAAGGGCTTTACAATCCTATGTCAAAATTGGCAGAAAAAGGGTTGGGATCTCTTGCATGGAGAGATCAATGGAGTTTGTTTGATCAAATTATTATTTCTAAAAGTTTTTTAGATACCGATTATTCTTCTTATCGGTATTATAAAGCTGGAGTATTTAATCCAGAATATTTGATTACACCAACAGGTAAGTATAAAGGATACCCTTTTCGCAGTTATGCTAATAATGCGTATACAGGAGGGTATAGTGATCATTTTCCGGTATACATATATCTTATTAAACAAAAAAGGTGATCAAAAATGATCACCTTTTTATCTGTTTTTTTATAAAGATGCTATCAAATTATTTACAATCTGAAAGTTCTACATATTTTTCAAAAGGAACACCTGTATCTCTAGGAGTTAATACTCCTTGACGAAATTCTTGTATAAATGCATTTCCGTTTTCTCCTCTACATACCCGTAGAGTAATATCATTATTAGTACAATTCAGGCAAGTTTGTCCTCCAAACTTACAATCTCCTAATATTTTTAATTGCTCTTCATACACTTTAATGGTTTCATCATCGGGAGCACAACCATTATTTAAAACTACTTCTATTGCTGTTTTATATGCAGTACAAGCTTCTGTAGAACCAATGTTTTGGCTATATACTACTGCGGCTTCTGATAAGTCGACATTAGCTTTAACACAATCTACATCATCATCGCTTCCACATGCTGCAAATCCCAGGGCAAGGATATAGGCAACGACATACACAAGTTTTTTCATTTCGATTCTTGATTTTTAGGTTAAGTGAGTTCAAAAATAAGAAAATTAAACTGGACTCGGCATACCCCCTTATAATCAAGTCTTGTTATTACCATAAAAATATGCAGTAGCAAGTAATTATTTTATCACTTCGATATCAATAGGTTTACCAATTTTTCAAACTAAATCACTTTTTTAAACCAAACATTCCTGGTTCGACCATTTGACATACGTAAACCATTAACTTTTCCTTCTTTATCCCTTTCTATTTCAATGATACCGATGGGCCAACCCCCAGAGAAGATATTGTTATATAACTGCTTGATTTTAATTTTTCCGTGCCTTATATGTTCACAATAAATATCGGATTCTTTCAGTAAAATTGAGTATGTGGTTTTTAATTCTGAACTGTAATAATCTCCAACAAGCGCAGTAAGATCATTGGTGTTCTGCTGTTGATTACTTTGAAGAAATTCAAAAATTCCAGGTGATCCATTTGAAAATGTTATAATCATTTGATGTGTACCGCCATCAAATTTAACAATAGGATTTTCGTATTGGCGTAGTAACATTTCGAAAGTATTCTTACCTATTGCAACCAAAGGCCATTCACTTGTTTCTGAACTTGAATATCGTAATGTATCATTTTTTACATAAACTTTGCGGCCAATTTTTTCTATATCACTCCAATAAATACCTTCAAACTGTTTCAGTTTTTTATTAGATAGTCTGATAAATTGGTTAGAAATCTGAGGTTTTTTAGTTATACTTTTTAACTGTGTTTTTTCATTACTTTCAAAAATAATCTTAGCAATCTTGTCAATCTTAGATCCAATATTACTTTTTGAAAAATTAGATAGAATTACGATTTGAAGTTGTTCTTCTGGATAAACTCTGGCAACCGCTCTAAACCCACCAACAGCTCCTCCGTGTTGAATCATTTTCTTTTCAAGATGGTTTTCTATTCGAACTCCAAAACCGTAATTAGTCTTATACCCATTGTTAAGCGGTGTAGTGGATAGTAGTTTATTAAAAGCTGTTACCCATTTTTCTCTAGGGTTTATAAAATTGTGTAGCCATAGGTTAATATTTTTTGTAGTTGAATGCATGTTTCCAGATCCAAAATATCCCCAACTTTCTATAGCTCGTTTAAACTCCTTCTGAGAATAGTATGATGTTGTATTATTTGCAACAACCCGGTCATATTGATCCTCTACATAGGTGTTTTTCATACCTAAGGGATCAAATATATTTTTCTTCATCCAATCATTGAATGATGATTTACTTTTTCTTTCAATAATTTGAGCTAAAAGTATATATCCTGTATTGCAGTACAAAAACTCTTCTCCAGGCTTAAAATTGAGTTCTTTCTGATTTTTAATAATTCTATAGAGATCTTCGTTTGTTTCTAAATCATTTCTTCTCCATCCGGCTAGCCCAAGTAAACCATGTAGATCTCTTAATCCGCTTGTATGATGTAGTAAATGACGAATGGTAATAGTTTCTCCAAAATCAGGAAGTTCTGGGAGGTGTTTTCTTACATCATCTTCAAAAGAGAGTTTATTTTGCTCTTCCAGCAATACTATCCCCATTGCTGTAAACTGTTTTGATATTGAACCTATATTGAAAAGAGTATTCGTTGAGTTAGTTACATTATACTCTATACTTGCTAAACCGTAGGCTTTTGAGAATATAGTTTTGTTATTCTTTACTACCATTATCGAACCCCCTGGGTGATTAGGAAAATTCCAGGAAGTAAACAGGCTATCTATTTTTTGAGTGTGCTGACCAAAACTATTAAAAACGGATAAGAATATGATAAACACGATGGAAGGATACTTTTTTATTTTCATAGAATTATAAATATTTTGTTCTGTAAGATGAGAAAGACAAAAATCAATAATTAAAGAAAGAAAGCTGAAGAAAACGACTTGCCAAAAACACGCCAAAAACCTGTCAATAGCCGTCAATATTCAAGAAAACTATATGATACTAAACTTTAAGTTAAAATAAAGCTTGTTTTTTTTATTTAGCTCGATACTGTTTCTTAAGATAATCAAAGCATTTGCAAGCATTAGAAGTAAGAGGAATGCTACTGCAATATCACGCCCTAATTCTCCTAAGTTGATAATGCTTCCGATTATGTATACCACAATCATTGCTACAGACCAAAGTATTTGAATAGTTATTATCTGTTTTGTTAATGCATTCAATTGTTTTTTGATAAGTGTTATTACTAAGGGTATAAGAAAACATACAACAGGAATAAAAACAACGATTAAAGAAGAAAGATTAATTATATTGATCAAGTTATAATTGGGTTCGACAGTGAGGTTGTCTTTATTAAGCAAATCTATTTCGTCTACATTCAGAGCCTTAGCCAGGGCTTTCAATGTATATCCTTTTGGGTCTATTCCAGACTCAATTCGTTGAATAGTTCGTACAGAGATTCCAGACTTTTTCGAAAGTTCTTGTTGCGTTAAATTAAGTTTCTCTCTATATGCTACTAACCTTGACATATCTATGATAGAAGATTTTTATACAACATGTAATTATTCTATAAAGGATATCATAATTTATTTTACCTCTTCGATATCTATAGGCTTACCAATATAGGCCAAAAAACTTCCTTCTTCTACTTGTTCTATTTCCTCACTAAACGAGGATATGATTCTAATATTTTTATGTGTGTCTTTTATAAACAGTGGAATAATATCTTTATCCTCTTTGGTTAACTCGATTAATGCTCTATACTGCTTTTTATCCTTGATTTTTATTTCCTGTATTCCCGGATATTTTTCGGCAAGTTCAATAAGTTTATAGTAATCATCGGTATGAGAAAATAATCCTTCATGAGGGGTTTTTTGGGGGTCTAACATTTCTTCAGAAGTAATTAGTCTAAAAGCTCCATGTTCCCCAAATTGATCTTTAAACTTATCAATCACGTATTTATTTATATCATTGTTACCGGTAAGCGCCATTAAATACCCAATATCGTTTAATTCGATATTGTCTTTAAGCTGATCACCATAAATATTGCCTTCGATCGCTTCTAGTCCAAGATCTTTGGCTTTATTGATGTTATCTCTATTACTATCTACCAAAACGACATGACGATTGTTATTTTTTATATACGCTGCAATCAATCTCGAAATTTTGGAAGCGCCAATAATCAAGATTCCCTCAGATTTTTTAAGAAAAACACCTACCAATTTGGCGAAAAGACGTGCTGTAGTAGCATTAAGTAAAACAGTCCCCAGTACAATCATAAACACCAGGGGTGTAATATACTCTGCTCCCGGAACTCCTTCTTTATATAGCTTTAATCCAAATAATGATGCAATACCTGCTGCTACAATACCTCTTGGTCCTACCCAGCTAATAAATAATTTTTCGTTGGTTTTAAGTCCAGAGTTAAGAGAACTTAAGAACACCCCTACCGGTCTTACTATAAAAACAACAATAACAAAAAGTAAAACAGCTTGCCAATTATAGATGAGCTGTAAATCCTCGATATTGATATTTGCTGCCAGAAGGATAAATAATATCGAAATCAAAAGTACACTTAGAGATTCTTTAAAATATAGAATTTCATCAATGTGAGGGAGGTTTATATTTCCTAATACCATACCCATAACTACTACAGAAAGTAATCCAGATTCGTGGGCAAAAGCATCAGATAACACAAAAACCCCTAATACCAATGCAAGAGTTACTACATTAAGCAGATAATGAGGGATAATTTTTTTCTTTAGAGAAAATGCCAATGCATGGGCAAATGTAAAACCAAATGTAAAACCAACAAGTATAATTTTTCCAAATTCGATTAAAGCCGTTAGTGTAAATTCTTCGCCACCACCTACTCTTATAAACTCAAATACCAAAACAGCTACCAAAGCACCGATAGGGTCAATCAAAATACCTTCCCATTTTAATACAGCAGATACGTCTTTTTTAAGAGGAATATTTCTTAAAATCGGGGTTATTACTGTAGGGCCAGTTACAATAATCAATGAAGAAAATAAGAACGAGATAGGCCAGCTTAGATCAAAAATATAGTGTGCTGCCAATCCTGCGCCAAAAAAAGTAACAATAACAGCAATCGTGATTAATTTTATAATCACCGGACCTACATTAAGAATTTCACTTCTTCTTAGGGTAAGGCCACCTTCAAAAAGAATAATACTTATCGCTAAAGAAACAAAATAAAATAAACTCTCACCAGGGAAAAGACCTTCTGTCCCGTTCCAGATGGGTTGTATCAATTTAGTGCCATCACTAGTAAATAAAGTAGCAAAAGGACCAACCAAAAGTCCTATAAGAATTAACGGTAAAATTGCGGGTATCTTAAATTTCCATGCTACCCATTGGGCCAAAATCCCTAATATAATTATTCCTGCAAGTTCTAACATGCTTTGTTCGTTAAATCAGATTAATGTGAGAAAGATCGGGATTTTTTTAAAAATAACAGAAATAAGTGCTATTTTCTGATTTTAAAAAATTAAGTTTATATTTTGCCACTTAAAATTATTACAAAATAAATCTTTGAACGAATTACCTAATCATAAATTTAATACTATCCTTATTGGTGTAGCTTTTTCTCCAAACCTTAAAAATAATATTTTTGAGGCTATGCGAATGGTCGATTTTTTTGATTCTAAAATGATCATTGTTCATGTAGGCGAAAAAACGAATGAGAAAGAAAATAATATAAAAAAGCTAATTTCAGGATTTTCTGACGATGGTGATGAAAAAGTAAATGTTATTTGGAAACAAGGGGATCCCGTTACAGTAATTATTGAAACAGCCAGAGAAAATAATGCTGATCTTATCATGCTTGGTGCTATCCCAAGAGAAGATTTCCTTAAATTTTATATTGGGTCAATTGCACGAAAAATTACCAGAAATGCACATTGTTCTGTTTTGTTGTTAATAAAACCATCAGAGGATTTACGACCTTGTAATCATATCGTAGTAAATGGTCTTAAAGATGAGAAAACCAGACAAACAATTCTTGATTCATTTGAAGTAGCCCAGAATCTTGGTGCACAAAAACTCACTATTGTAGAAGAGATTTCTCGTCAAGAAGTTAAGGTTGTTGTAGAAGATGATCAATCTTTGCTTAAAGACACATTAATAAAAGAGCAATTAGCACAAAAAGAAGATCTTAGAGTACAACATATCTTAAGCGATGTCCCTGAAGATCTTAAAACTGGTATTTTAATAAAAACACAATCTATATTTGGAAAAAGAGGATATTCTATTGGTCATTATGCGAAAGTAGTAGCTGCAGATCTTCTTATTATGAATGCTCCGAAAAGAACTACGTTTTTAGATCGTATTTTTCTTCATGATCTCGAGCATATTTTATCAGAATTACCAACAGATGTTTTAATTATGAGATAAATGAAGAAAACGAATAACGCTACATCTGGTTTTTTATCTCAACTGCCTAAGAATATTTTTTCGGGTTTTGTGGTTTCACTAATAGCATTACCATTGGGATTAGGATTGGCTTTAGCTTCTGAAGCTCCTCCTATCTCTGGAGTAATTGCTTCTGTTGTTGGGGGGATTATTGTAAGCATTTTTGGAGGATCTAAAGTTACAATTACAGGTCCAGGTAATGGATTGGTTGTTGTTTTATTAGGGGCTATCACAACACTTGCTAATGGTGATCTTTATCAAGGTTATATTTTTACGTTAGCTGCCATTATATGCTCTGGAGCATTAATGATCATTATTGGGCAATTGCGATTAGGGATTCTGAGTGACTTTTTTCCTTCTTCGGCAATTCAGGGAATGCTTGCTGCTATAGGAATAAGTATTTTTGCAAAACAGTTTCATGTTATGCTTGCTAATACAAGTATTAAAGGAGATACTATTTCCTTGTTAACAGATATTCCTCATAGTATTTCGTTACTATTTAAACCTGAATATAGTGCCATTGCTATTGCTGCATTAGTTGGAGTTTTGAGCTTATTGATTATGTTTTTTTATGGTAAAATCAGGAATAAATATTTTCAATTGGTACCAGCCCCCATGTGGATCGTTCTTATTGCTGTTGGTTTAAGTTATTATTACGAATTCTTTTCGAGTGCTCCTTACCCTATAGATGACTCCTTATTAGTACAAATACCCAATGATGTTTTTTCAAACTTCCCTACTCCAGATTTTTCATTAATTCTTGACTTTAAATTTATAGGAGTAGTTATTGCAATAACTTTAATTTCGAGTATTGAATCTCTATTAAGTATTAAGGCTGTAGATAAGTTGGACCCTTTAAAAAGAAGGTCAAATATAAACAAAGATCTTACTGCATTAGGTATTGCATCGATTGTTAGTGGTTTTTTAGGAGGGCTTAATGTAGTTACTGTAATCGCCCGTAGTTCTGTAAATGTTAATAACGGAGGTACTAACCGAACTTCTAATTTCTTTCACTCTGTGTTCTTAATCTTATTTGTAGTTTTATTTCAAGATCAACTTAAAAGAATTCCACTAACGGCACTGGCGGCTATTTTGGTGTATACAGGATATAAGCTGGCAGCTCCCAGAAACTTAAAAATTGTTGCCAAAATTGGTAAAGAACAACTTATTATTTTCTTTGCCACAATTATAGCAACGATAACAACAAACTTAATCACAGGAATCCTTATCGGAATCCTAACAACGATTATTATACATTTTATCCTTAATAAAAGTGTACTCTTTTTTATCAGAAATCTTTTTAAACCTAATGTGCTTATGTTTAAAGAAGGTTTCAATGACACTTATTTTGTTAGTGTAAAGAGTTTTTCAAGCTTTCTTAATTATTCTCGATTAAAAAGAAAATTAGATACAATTCCTGAGAATCAGGATACTATAATAGATTTTTCTCTTTGTGATTTTGTAGATTATACTGTACAGGAGAGTTTATTAGGATATCAGGAAACTTTTAAGAGAAAAGGAGGATCTTTTGAGATTACAGGACTAGATATTCATGGTACTTCTTCAGAACACCCCTTAGCCATAAGAAGTTTGATTCCTTTTTCTAAAAAAATTAAAATAGGAGCAAAATCGAATCTTACCAAAAGACAAAAAGATTTACAAAATATTGCAAATGACTTTTCCTGGCAATATGACCCTAAAAAAGGTCATGATGTCTCTGGTTTGCATGATTTTGTGTTCTTTAAAACTAAAAAAATCAATTATCTAAATAATTCTATTTATGACTCAAAGTCTATTTTTAGAATTTCTGATACCGAATTTTCTGAAGGTGAATTTATTGCCCGTACTTTGGTGAGAACCACGATCATGACTATAAAACTAAAAACTGAAGTTCCTAAATTTACTTTAGACAAAGAGGGGTTACTTGAGTTTATATATAAGTTCTCAGGATTTAAAGATATTTTAATTTCTGGCCATCCTGATTTTTCTAAACGGTTCTTCCTTTTAGGAGAAAAACCCGAAAAAATTAAGTTGTTCTTTACTGATGAATTAGTGCTGTTTTTAGAGAGTAATCCATATTATCATATTGAATGTAATGGTAGCTCTTTGTTGGTGATGAGAAAAGAACGTTTGGCTAGTATTAAAGAGATCAAAGCTTTATTAGATTACGGAACTCGCTTAGAAAAAGTGATATCAAGTATACAATATGATGAATTATTGTTAAAAAGTCCAAAAATTAAATCTTGATCCCTGCCATTTTTTCTATTTTGCAAAGATTTTTAATTAGTACCAAAATAAGCCATTGGATCAGATATATAGAAAATGTCTTAAAAACATTTTTGACCCCAGAAAATAATTTGTGCTTTAGACGTGTAGATCTAAATAACTTTTGGCGACAATCATATTAATTAAAGACAGAATTAAAAATAAACAAATGAATCTACATCCCATAAAAGCAGGAAATTTTAAACTTGATGGAGGCGCTATGTTTGGAGTGGTTCCAAAAGTTTTATGGAACAAAACCAATCCTGCTGATGAAAAAAACCTAATTGATATTGCAGCAAGATGCTTACTAATTGAAGAAGGAGATAGGTTAATTCTTATTGACTCCGGAATGGGAGATAAGCAGTCCGAAAAATTTTTCAGTCATTATTCACTTTGGGGAAATGATAGCTTAGACACCTCTTTAAAAGCAAAAGGATTTCACAGAGATGATGTTACCGATGTTTTTATTACTCATCTTCACTTTGATCATTGTGGAGGTGTAGTGCAATGGAATAAAGCCCGAACAGGATATGAATTAGCTTTTAAAAATGCTCGAATATGGAGCAATGAAGAACATTGGCAATGGGCCACACAGCCTAATGCTCGAGAAAAAGCTTCTTTTTTAAGTGAAAATATCATGCCGATACAAGAAAGTGGTCAATTAAATTTTATTTCCAGATCAGGTACATCGTTCCAAAAAAACACTGAATTAGGTTTTGGCGTACTATTTGTTAATGGACATACTGAAAAACAAATGATTCCGCATATAGAATATAAAGGTAAAACGATTGTGTTTATGGCAGATCTTCTGCCTACAGCTGGTCATGTTCCTTTACCATATGTAATGGGTTATGATACTAGGCCTTTATTAACCTTGGATGAAAAAAAACTGTTTCTTGATAATGCCGCTACTAATGGATGGTATTTATTCTTGCAACATGATGCCCATAATGAAATAATAACAGTACAACACACCCAAAAGGGGGTGCGATTAAAAGAAGTCTTTACTTGTCATGAAATATTTAATTAAAATAAAAGATCAAATGATTCCCTCATCTAATAAAATTATTGCCACCATTGCCTCATCTATGATTTTGGTAAGCTGTGGTGCTCCAACCATTGTTTCTACACCTATAGAGAACATTGATACAATTCCTTTAAAAAATATAGATCTTACCGATGCTCAACTTAAAGGTTGGAATTCGTTTGATTTGGTTTCTGATACCATTCCCGGAATGAGTGTAAATAAAGCCTATAATACTCTTATTAAAAACAAAAAGGGTAAGACTGTTATTGTTGGTGTTATCGATAGTGGGGTAGATATTGAGCATGAGGATCTGGATGGCGTGATCTGGACAAATCCAAAAGAGGTTAAAGGGAATGGAAAAGATGACGATAACAACGGTTATATTGATGATATTCATGGGTGGAATTTTTTAGGGGATTCTGAAGATGAAAATCTTGAATATGTGAGAATCATAAAAAAGTTTAAACCAAAATATGCTGGTAAAACTCTTGCTTCTGTACCCGAAAATGATCGAGGTGAATACCAAAATTATATTGCAGCCAAAGCAGAATTCGAAAAAGAATATCAGGAAAACTCTGCTCAAAAAGTACAATACGAACAAATTCTTCAGCAATCTAACGTTTCGCACAAAGCAATTACAGACGCACTAGGAAAAGAAGACTATTCTCGAGACGAACTTTTAAAAGTAGAAGCAAAGACTCAAGAGATGCAACAACATGTCGCTTTTCTTGCTCAAATGTTTGGGTTTATGGATCCGGGCGATACGATACCAGACTTTATCAAAAACCTTAAAGAAGGTGTTGATCATTTCACAGATCAGTTAAATTATAACTTAAATCCCGAATTTGATGGTAGAACTGTAGTAGGTGATAACGTAGATGATATCACAGATGTCAAATATGGGAACAATAATGTTATGGGGCCTGATCCAAAAAAAGAAGGTATAAAACATGGGACTCACGTTGCTGGTATAATCGCTGCAGAGAGAAATAATGGAAAAGGAATGAATGGTATAGCACAAAATGTAAAAATAATGGCAGTTAGAGCAGTTCCTAATGGAGACGAATACGATAAAGATATTGCACTTGCAATACGATATGTTGTAGATAATGGGGCCAAAGTGATTAATACTAGTTTTGGTAAGTACTACAGTACACATCCAGAATGGGTTAGAGAAGCTATTACTTATGCAGCCTCAAAAGATGTATTGATTGTAAATGCAGCAGGAAACGAAGGAACAGATTTAGATAAAAAAGCAGTATACCCTAATGATCAAACTAGTAATGGTTCTGAAATTGCTGATAATTTTATTACCATTGGTGCTTTAAATTATGCATATGGCTCTAATTTGGTAGCAGATTTCTCTAATTACGGTAAAAACAATGTTGATGCATTTGCTCCTGGAGTTAAAATATGGTCAACAACACCTAATAATTCTTACGAATATCTGCAAGGAACTTCTATGGCAGCTCCAGCTGTAGCAGGAGTTGCTGCGTTAATTAGATCATATTACCCTAATTTAAAAGCTCCTCAGGTAAAAAAGATACTTATGGATAGTGGATTAAGCACTAAATCCTCTGTAGTTATTGGTGGAGAGCAAACTAATGTAGGAAGCTTTTCTGGGTTATCTAAATCGGGTAAAATGGTTAATTTGTATAATGCCCTTATTATGGCAGATAAATTGTCTAAATAATTCATTTATTATGTTTAAAAAAATTGGTTTTGGCTTTTTAGTTGGTGTTTTTTGCGTTACAGCACAAAACAATACTTCGTATTGGCAACAACAGGTAGATTATACGATGAATGTGGATATGAATGTTGAAAATTTTCAATATGAAGGGACACAAGAACTCGTCTATTCTAATAATTCTCCTGATACGTTATATCAAGTGTTTTATCACTTATATTTTAATGCATTTCAACCAGGAAGTGAAATGGACATACGTTCTCGCAATCTTCCTGATCCTGATCCCAGGGTTGGAAACAGAATAAGTAAACTTACTCCCGAAGAAATTGGGTATTTAAAGGTTTCTTCTTTAACACAAAACGGAAAACCATTAACATATAAAACTGCAGGGACTGTTTTAGAAGTATCACTAGATAAACCTATTGCACCAGGAGAAAAGGTTACTTTTTCTATGAAATTTAACGGTCAGGTACCTGTACAAATACGCCGTTCAGGAAGAAATAACAAAGAAGGTATTGCATTATCAATGACACAGTGGTACCCAAAAATTGCAGAATATGACTTTGAAGGGTGGCATGCAGCTCCTTATATCGCAAGAGAGTTTCACGGAGTATGGGGTGATTTTGATGTAACCATAACTATTGATAAAGATTATATTTTGGGTGGTACAGGATATTTGCAAAACCCACAAGAAATAGGGTATGGATATGAAGAGCCTGGTACAAAAGTAAGTAGAAAAGGTAAGAAGCTTTCATGGCACTTTAAAGCTCCCAATGTACATGATTTTGCATGGGTTGCAGATCCAGAATATTTGCACGACACTGTAAAGATGACCAATGGTCCTACGCTTCATTTCTTGTATAAAAATAAGAAAGAAATTATAGAAAACTGGAAAGATCTACAGCCCAAAACTGTAGAGTTGATGAAGTATTTTAGCGAAAAGATAGGAAAATACCCATATGATCAATATTCTGTATTACAAGGTGGTGATGGTGGTATGGAATATGCCATGTCGACTCTAATCACAGGAGAAAGAAATTTTGGTAGCCTTGTTGGCGTTACAGCACACGAAATGGCACATTCATGGTTTCAACATATTCTGGCTAATAACGAATCTAAACATGAGTGGATGGATGAAGGATTTACCAGCTATATTTCTACCCTGGCGATGAATGATGTAATGAAACAGAATAATCCTAATTCACTAAGAGGGATGTACCAGGGATATTATCAATTAGCTACTTCTGGTATAGAACAACCACAGACCACTCAAGCAGATCACTATTCGCATAATGCTGCATATGGAGCTTCTGCTTATACGAAGGGAGCTGTTTTTCTCTCACAATTAGGATATATTATTGGAGAAGATAATCTTGCAAAAACGATTAAAAGATATTTTGATGAATGGAAATTTAAGCACCCTACACCTAATGATTTTAAAAGGGTAGCAGAAAAAGTGTCTGGAATACAATTAGATTGGTATCTAACAGATTGGACGCAAACGACAAATACAATAGATTACGGAATTAAAGATGTCGTTGAAGATAATGACACTACCAAAATCACTTTAGAACGTATCGGATTAATGCCAATGCCTATTGATCTTTATGTAGAATATAAAGATAGCACTATAGAGTCATTTTATATCCCTTTAAGAGTGATGCGTAATGAAAAGGAAAACCCAATCCCATCAATGAAAAGAACTATATTACCTGATTGGCCTTGGACAAACCCAACGTATTCTTTAGATCTTTCTAAACCAAAATCTGAAATAAAATCGATTGGAATCGATATTACAAATACTATGGCTGATATAAACCCTAAAAATAATAGTTTTTCAGAATAATTGTTATTAACAAGAATAAATCACATAGACTAAAGTCTTATTAAAAACCGGTTTTAGTACCGGTTTTTTTATTGCTTCTATAAAAAATCTATTCACTACATTTAATGCCAATGAATGCTACTTTTAATAAAAAAGAAAGATTAAAAAGCAAAAAGGAAATAGAATTACTTTTTTCTGAAGGAAAATCTATATCCAAATATCCCGTTAGATTAGTATATAAAAAATTAAATTTTGAAGAGAGTATTAAAATTAGGGCTGGCGTATCGGTTAGCAAACGTAACTTTAAAAAAGCAGTAGATCGTAATTGTATAAAGCGTTTAATGCGTGAAAGTTATAGAAAAAATAAGTATATTGTACCCAACACTACTCATCAATTCACTTTTATGTTTTTATTTTCGGGTAAAGAAATGCCCGAATATTCGTTAATAGAATCTAAAATAAAAGGAATATTACAAAAATTTGTCGAACAAGAAATAAAATCAAAATAACAACATCACATGTTTACTTGATTTGCAATATTTAAAGAAAACATCAATGAAGAAGAGAATTATCTACCCCGTAGCTGCCGTGATTATCTTACTATCTACGGTAAGTTTTAAGTCAGATTTTTTTGAAATCGCTAAGCAGATTGAAATTTTCACTACTATGTTCAAAGAATTAAATATGAATTATGTAGATGAAACAAATCCTGCAGAATTAATGGATACGGCAATCAAAGCCATGTTAGATGATTTGGATCCCTATACTAAATATTGGAACGAGCAGGATGTTGAAGCTTCAAAAATACGTAATGCAGGAGAATACACAGGTATTGGATCTTCTGTAAAAACAATAAAAGATAAAATTATTATCATAGAACCTTATAAAGGTTATCCTGCAGATAAAGCTGGTCTTAAAGCTGGTGATGAAATTATACAAATAGGAGATGTAAAAGTAGCCGATTTTAAAGATGATGCAGGAGAACTTCTTAAAGGAGCCAGCGGAACTAAAGTTGACATTACCTATAAAAGACAGGGAGTAACTAAAACTACTGTATTAACAAGAGAAGAAATAGAAGTAGATGCTGTTCCTTTTTATACTTTGCTAAACGATAATACCGGATATATTGTATTATCAAAATTTAATAACAAAGCCTCTAGTGAAACTATTGATGCTTTAAAAGATTTAAAAGCCAAAGGAGCTAATAAAGTAATTTTAGATCTAAGAGGTAACCCTGGTGGTTTATTAAGTGAAGCTATAAACGTTACTAATATTTTTGTGCCAAAAGGAGAGTTAATCACTACTACAAAATCGGTGGTTAAAAAATATAATAAAGAATATTTTACAAAGAGAGAACCTATTGATATCCAAATTCCCTTAGTCGTATTAGTAAATGGAAGAAGTGCATCGGCAAGTGAAATTGTTGCGGGTAGTATTCAGGATCTAGATAGAGGAATAGTTATTGGTGCCAGAAGTTTTGGTAAGGGATTAGTGCAGCGACCAAAAAAACTAACTTATGGTACTCAATTAAAAATTACTATTTCTAGATATTATACCCCAAGCGGAAGATGTATTCAGGCATTAGATTATTGGAATCGTGATAAAAATAACAATGCTGTACGCATCAATGAGCAAGATTTTAAAGCCTTTAAAACCAAAAACGGAAGAACAGTATATGATGGTGGTGGTATACAGCCTGATATTGAATTAGAGACCTCTAAATTTAGTAAAATTACTACCGCGTTATTACGATCTGATGCTATTTTTGAATATGGAACAAAATATTATTATTCTCATCAATTAAAAAAATCCTCTGATTTTAAATTTACAGATCAAGATTATCAAGATTTTAAAAGTTTTGTAAAACAAAGTGAGTTTAATTTTGAGACCGAAACCGAAAAATCATTTAAAAAATCATTAGAAATAGCAAAAAAGGAAAAGTTCGATAAAGATATAATCTCTACTTATAATACCCTTGTTGCTTCGATAAATACTTCTAAACAAGCAGCTTTAGACACTTATAAGACCGAAATTGTTAATTTGTTAACAGATGAGATTATTAAACGTTATTTCTATCGTGAAGGATTATATAATTATTATGTAACACATAACCCAGAAGTAGCTAAAAGTCAGGAAATACTAGGTAATAAAAATAAGTACGAAGAGCTTTTAAAATAAGAATAAAGAAAGACTCATTAGGACTTAATGAGTCTTTCTTTATTCTCTAATCATACCAATATGAGGAATACCATCTTCGAGGTACTCCTCTCCTATTTGCGTAAAACCGTGTGTTTCATAGAATTTTTTTAAATATGTCTGAGCAGATATTTTAATCACTTTAGTTTTAAAATATGTTTCTATAGCACTCACACATTCTTTAATTAGTTTGTGACCATATCCATACTGCCTTTCTTTTTTAGGTATGACCACTCGTCCAAAACTAGTATCTTTAAAATAATCGCCTGCATCAAATAATCGTGTATAGGCAACAATTTCTTCGTTTTTGTATCCTATCACATGAAGTGCTTTTTGATCCATATCATCAATATCCTGATATATACATTCTTGCTCTATTATAAATACTTCTGCGCGCAAGCGCAAAATTTTATATAGTTCTAGTGCAGAGAGTTCATCAAAACGTTTAACTTTAAATTTGATATCCATATTTTTTAATCCTGTACAATAATATCTTTATTATCCTTATTTCCATATTCTGGCTGTAGCGTAACATGGTTGATTTTAAATTCTTTATGAAGTATATTTTCAATAGTGTTAAGTGTTTCTCCAAATTCTGAAACCAAAATATCACTATCAAAATCTACATGTGCCTCTAAGTGTGTTTCTTCTTCGTTAAGTTGCCACACATGTATGTGATGTATACTTTTAACTTTTGGCAAAGCATTAATTACTCTTACTATTTCCTTTAACTCAATAGTATCGGGAGTATACAACATTAATACTTTGAATGATTTTTTTAAGAGATCATAGCCTACAATAATCAGATAGATTGCAATTACAAAAGTTAACAGGCTATCTACCCAAAATAGTTTATAAAACTTCATTAACAATCCCCCTATCAAAACCGCAAAAGATGCCATTAAGTCTGTTACCAGGTGTAAATATGCCGATCTCATATTCATATTTACCTTACTATCTTTTCTTAAAAGCAAAACGCTTAGTCCATTTCCAAAAATTGCTACTACAGAAAGAATAATTACAACACGTGCACTTATTTCCTGTGGATCTAGTAATCGCTCTATTGCTTCAAACACAAGAATAAATGCTATTATAACTAATGAAATAGCATTTATAAACGCTGCCATGATCTCAGCTCTTTTAAAACCAAAAGTTCTTTTAATAGAAGCTTCTCTTTTTGCCAATCGATTAGCAAAAAAGCTAACTATCAAAGAAAGTACATCACTAAAATTATGTAATGCATCTGATAATAGAGAAAGACTACCAGAAATCAAACCACCAACTACCTGGGCAGCTGTAATTCCAATATTTAAGAGAATAGAAAATAATAAATTACGCCCAGTAAGTTTATCATGAGAATATGAATGATTATGAGCGTGAATTTTTACCATAGATTAAATACACATTGGTATCTTATGTACTCTATTTAAATGTCTGCCTCCTTCAAATTTTGTTGCTAAGAATGTTTTTACCATTTCAACAGCTTGAGGTAGAGATGTAAATCTTGCAGGAATACATATGATATTAGCATCATTATGAAGTCTGGTTAATTCTGTAATTTCTTTTGTCCAGCAAAGTCCAGCTCTAACATTATTGTATTTATTAGCTGTCATAGCAACACCATTTCCGCTTCCGCAAACCAAAATTCCAAAACTAACTTTTTCAGTATTTACATCTTTTGCTACAGGATGTACAAAATCAGGATAATCAACACTATTGTTTTCATTAGTGCCGTAGTTAGTAATTTCAATACCTTCAGATTCTAAATATTCTGCAATTGCAAATTTGTATTCAGTTCCTGCGTGATCATTTCCAATAGCTATTTTCATTTTTTTGTTCGTTTCATTAATAAAGCAAAGATAATTTAATCTAAAAAAAGTAAACTCCAAAAAACCAATAATTTAACCCAATATTACGGTAATGTTAATAACTCATAACCTTCTGTTAACACTGAGTGTGAATAAACAGTTCTTAAAATTCATAAAGTTTTTTTGGTGGTTTTGATTTTTATTAGAATACAAGTATCGTAGGAAGAAATCAAAATTTTAAACCCTGTTTTTTTGGCTAAGTTTTCAAATGTTAAGTCAATGTTATAAACTACGGTTTTACCGTAAAAATATTAAAAATTTAAGCTGTTGATTAACTATTAACAGTTGTTAATTAAATTTCATTTTTAGAACATTTTCAAGCAATTAGAATAATGATATCCTGTTCATATATATTTTAAAATTCAGTTTAACTTAAAAAACAAATAAAAGTTAAAAAAGTTATACCGCTATCCACACTATATTATAATCATCATTATTAATTTTAAATTTAAAAAAAAGAAAAAGATATATTTAATATATGTTGAAAACTATAAAGAAAATATGAATATTAGGTTATACAATTCTAAGATGAGAATTTGTGTTAAGATCACTTATGATCTGAAGTACTTTGTTTTTGTCTCTTTGATGAACTTTTAAATTAATACCTCCCAGTGCGTTTGAGTAGAAAGGAAAAACACCGACCATTGTTTCATTTTCGAAGAAATAAGAAATACCTTCTTGATCTAGAAGTAGTTTAAGTATTGCATACTCAAAAGGATATGTATATGTTTTAATAGTAATAAAATCTTTCATTTCTTAAAATTATTCCTTGATAATCTTATTTCTACAAGATACAAAATAAGCGTAACAATCAAATTGATACTAATCAAAACGAATATCAATTTCTCTTAGATTGATAAATAATTTTTTATAGTAAAAGATTAATTGATTTGACTGGCTTCACGATCTGTTTTTACAGAACTATTTATTTCTGATCCTTCTAAAGTATCTTGTTTATGATCTATTGTATTATTAATGTATAAAGTAAACGAATATATGCCCAATAGAAATATGAGTATGAAGAGTAATATGATTTTATGTATTTTTTTGATTTTGTGCATATCGAATTAAATACTAAACGGATAAAATCGAATCCTAGTGTACTAAAATTAAGTAAATTTTAAGAAAAATAGCTGTAATTATTTACTTTTTTTTGATGTAATATCTTGATTTACAGATAATGGATTTTATAGCTATTTGGTAGTAATATGATTTAAGTATTAATAAAAGTTTAAAGTTAAAATTACTGATGTTAAAAGATAAGCTGTACTTTTATCATAAATATATAGAATAGACATTAATGAAAAGAAAGAGTAGAAGAAGAAAAAAGAAGTCACCTAAAATAGAGAATATTACCCAGGAAATACTCAAAATATTAAAAGCTGAATCAAATAAAAGTTTTAATTATAAGCAAATCGCATCAAAACTAGGAGTAGATGATGCAAGTAGTAGAAACCAGATTATAAAAAAATTATCTCAACTTGCTGCTAAGAAACAGATAGAAGAGGTAGATAGAGGAAAATTTAAAATCATCCCTAATATTAATACCTATACGGGTATTTTAGAAATCACTTCAAAAGGTACAGGATATGTAATTGTAAAAGATCTTGAAGATGATATTTTTATTCCAAATAACAATCTTAATAAAGCGTTAAACGGAGATGAGGTAGAGGTTTATGTGTATCGCAGAAAACGAAGAGGAAAGAGCGAAGGAGAGATTTCGAGGATTATTTCTCGTAAAAGAAGTGAGTTTGTTGGTGTAATAGAGATTCAAAAAAATTATGCTTTTGTAAATATGCAAGACGGCAAAATGTATACCGATATTTTTATTCCAAAGAATAAAATAGCCGATGCAGAGAACGGAGATAAGGTTTTAGTAAAACTAGAAGACTGGCCAGAAAAAGCAGATTCACCTTTTGGAAAAATAGTTAAAGTATTAGGAAAACCAGGAGAACACAATACCGAGATACATGCTATTTTGGCTCAGTATGGTCTGCCCTACGAGTTTCCTGAGGAGGTAGAGAATTATGCTAACACTTTAGATACATCTATTCAGGAATCAGAGATCAAGAATCGTAGGGATATGAGAAAAATTCTTACGTTTACTATTGATCCTAAAGATGCCAAAGACTTTGATGATGCATTATCATTTCAGGTTTTAGAAAATGGTAATTATGAAATCGGAATTCATATTGCTGATGTATCACATTATGTAAAACCAGGAACAATACTTGATGATGAAGCTTATGAAAGAGCAACATCTGTATACCTGGTAGATAGAGTAGTACCTATGTTACCCGAGGTTTTATCTAATAATGCCTGTTCATTAAGACCAAACGAAGAGAAATATACATTTTCTGCAGTGTTTGAATTAAATGATAAAGCAGAAATTAAAAACCAATGGTTTGGAAGAACAGTAACCTATTCTGATGCGAGATTTGCATATGAAGAAGCGCAGCATATTATAGAAACCCGCGATAATGTAATTCCGGCAGAGATCTCACTTACCAGAAAAGAATATAAAGCCGATCAAAAAATAGCCGATGCTGTACTCAAATTAGATGAGCTTGCCAAAGTTATGAGAGGTAAACGAATGGGAGAAGGAGCTATTTCTTTTGATAAAGTAGAAGTAAAATTTAGTCTAAACGAAAATAACGAACCAGTAGGAGTGTTTTTTAAGACTTCTAAAGACGCTAATAAACTTATTGAAGAGTTTATGTTATTAGCTAATAAAAAGGTCGCAGAGTTCATAGGAAAGCAAAATCCTAAAAAAACATTTATTTATCGGGTTCATGATGAGCCTAATGACGAAAAATTAGCAGCATTACAAAATATTATTGGAAGATTTGGATATAAATTAGATCTTAGAGATCGAAAGACCACTACCAATTCATTAAATGGATTATTAAAAGATGTTCAAGGTAAAAAAGAACAAAATTTAGTTGATACTTTAGCTATACGTAGTATGAGTAAGGCAGAATATACTACTCATAATATTGGTCATTATGGATTAGCATTTGATTATTATTCACATTTTACTTCACCAATACGAAGATATCCAGATGTTATGGCACACCGTTTGTTACAGCATTATTTAGATAAAGGAAAATCTGTTGCAGAAGATGAATATGAAGAAAAATGTAATCATAGTAGTAGTATGGAAAATCTAGCTGCTAGTGCAGAACGTGATTCTATAAAGTTTATGCAGATAAAGTTTATGAAAGATCACGAAGATGAACAGTTTTTGGGAGTCATATCTGGAGTTACCGAGTGGGGGATTTATGTAGAAATAATTAATAATAAATGCGAAGGTATGATTCGTCTGCGAGACATGAGTGATGATCACTATGTTTTTGATCAAGATGAATATGCTATTATAGGAGAACAAACTAAAAAAGTATACCAATTAGGAGATGAGGTATATGTAAAAGTGAAAAATGCTGATCTTATAAAACGACACTTAGATTTTACCTTGTTAGGAAACAAGGAAGAAATAGAATAATCAAAAAATTGGTGTCGTTTATTTTTTGTAAGATCAGAGTTGAAATATAAATCTTAAAAACTGGGCGATGAAAAAATTGATATTTCTTTTTATGTTTTTATGGGTTGCATTAGGGCAAGCACAAGAAGACGTTAAAACTAAAAATCTAGATTATTTTACAGAAGTAAAAGTTTTTGATAAAATAAAAGTAACTCTTGTTAAAAGTGATAAACATAAAGTTATAATCACTGGTTATAAAAGATACGACGTAGAAGTTATTCAAGAAGGTCTTATTTTAAAAATTAGAATGTCTTTGGATAATCTGTGGGATAAAAGTAATACCGAGGTTTTGGTTCATTATGAAGAACTTAGAAAAATTGATGCTAATGAAGGATCAACAGTAGAAGTAAAAGATGTTCTTACCAGAAATAAACTTGATCTTAGAGCTCAGGAAGGAGCAATTATACAAGCAAAAACTGAAAGTGAAACATTATTTATTAAAGCGGTTACAGGCGGAGAAGTACATTTAGAGGGTATAGCTAAAGAACAGGAAGTCGTTATTAATTCTGGAGGAAAGTATTTTGGTAGTGAACTCGAAACAAAAAGAACACAAGTAAAAATTAGTGCTGGTGGAGTAGCAGAAGTAAATGCTAAAGATTATATCAAAGCAAATACTAATGCAGGAGGAAGTATAAGGATTTATGGAGATCCGAAACAAAAGGATACTAAAAAATTTTTAGGTGGAAAAATTGTTGAAGTTAACTAAGTAGTTTTTAACTTTGTAATAAATACGCTTAGACCCTATGCTTCAAGATGCTCAAGCAGCTATACCATTAGGTTTTTTATTAGCCTTTCTAATTGGACCCGTTTTTTTTGTACTTCTGGAAACAGCAGCTATTAAAGGGTTTAGAGCAGCTTTAGCTGTAGATTTAGGAGTTATCTTTGCAGATATAGTATTTATTCTTATCGCTTATTTTAGTACCAATCAGATTTTAGAAAAAATAAAAGATGATCCTGCCTTATTTATATTTGGAGGGATGTTATTATCTACATATGGTGTAATTTCTTTTATTCAGGAAAGAAAAAACTATAACAAACTTAGAGATACTACGGTAGAAATTATCAATAAACATAACTATCTTATGTTATTTATAAAAGGGTTTTTACTCAATTTTATAAATATTGGAGTATTAGGATTTTGGTTAAGTGTTATTATCGTTATAGGACCACAGTTAGATATGAATACCAATAGAATTCTACGTTTTTTCGCAATGGTTTTAGGTACATATCTTTTTATTGATTTCTTTAAAATGTTGCTAGCAAAGAGATTGAAGAGAAAATTAACTCCAAAAAGAACCTATATCATCAAAAGGGTCATTAGTATTATTATGATTGTATTTGGTGTATTTCTTATTTTAAAAGGTGTTTTACCAGATACAATGGAGAAACGAATTCAGGACGAAATTGAAAAAATAACACCAGAATCCAGATTTAAATAAAAAATCCTGCACGTAAGTACAGGATTTTCGAGGTGTCGAGCGGATTCGAACCGCTGTAGATGGTGTTGCAGACCACTGCCTAGCCACTCGGCCACGACACCCAATTTTTGGTTGGAAGGCAAATGTAAAAAAATTTATGATTACTTCTTAAATGATTTTACAATAAAACGCTTTTCATACAATTTTAACACTATAGTTATCGTTTTTTGCTCCTTGTTATAGTAACCATTTCTACATTTCCACCAATAGGTGGATTAATTTTTGAAACATCTACAATAACTTTATCAACCAATGGTAATTCATCTAATATACGAACTAAAATTCGCTCTGCAGCATGTTCTAACAATTTAGAACGAATAGCCATTTCTTCTTTTACAATATGATTAAGATGAACATAATCTACAGTTTCTGCTAAACGATCAGATATTGCAGACTTTGATAGATCGGCCTTAATCTTTAGATCCACTCTGTAATCAGATCCTATTTTTTTCTCCTCGACAAGGCATCCATGATAGGCATAAACCTTGATATTTTTCAACTTTATTAATCCCACGGGGTTTTTAAGCAAATGTAAAAAGAATCTTTTTGATTTGTGTAGGGAGAATACCCCTTTTCTAATGAATTTTGGTAATAATAAAATAATTGTATTAAAGATTTTTATACAATAGCAGGGCAGCATTAGAATTTGTAGTTTTGTGTTTTATTAGATTACAGATGTCAGAAGAAAAAAAATCGCTTAATTTTATTGAGCATATTGTAGAGGAGGACCTTACAACCGGTATGAGTACAGAAAATTTACGTTTTCGTTTCCCTCCAGAACCCAATGGATACTTGCATATAGGACATACCAAAGCAATAGGTATTAGTTTTGGTCTTGGTCTTAGGTATAATGCACCGGTAAACCTACGTTTTGATGATACTAATCCTGCCAAAGAAGAACAGGAATATGTAGATGCAATTAAAGAAGATATAACGTGGTTGGGATATCAATGGGATAAAGAATGTTACTCGTCTGACTATTTTCAACAATTGTACGATTGGACTGTTCAACTGATTAAGAGTGGGAAGGCCTATGTAGATTCTCAATCTGCAGAAACTATTGCTTCTCAAAAAGGAACTACCACAGAACCAGGAACCAATAGTCCATACAGAGACCGTTCTGTTAAAGAAAATTTAGACCTTTTTCAGAAAATGAAAGAAGGTGAGTTTAATGAAGGTGATCATGTAGTGAGGGCAAAGATCGACATGGCAGATCCAAATATGCTAATGCGAGATCCTTTGATGTATAGAATATTAAAAAAATCTCATCATAGAACTGGTGATGATTGGTGTATTTATCCGATGTATGACTGGACACATGGCGAAAGTGATTATATAGAAAACATCTCACATTCTTTATGTTCCTTAGAATTTAAACCACATAGAAAATTGTATGACTGGTTCCTTGATCAAGTATATAGTACGAATATACGACCAAAACAAAGGGAGTTTGCAAGACTTAATTTAAGTTATACGATCATGAGTAAGCGTAAATTACTCAAGTTAGTAGAAGAAGGAGTAGTATCTGGATGGGATGACCCCAGGATGCCTACAATCTCGGCATTAAGAAGACGTGGGTATACTCCAACATCAATACGAAAGTTTGTTGAAACTGTTGGCGTTGCAAAACGTGAAAATGTAATTGATGTATCATTATTAGAGTTCTGTGTACGAGAAGATCTTAATAAAACAGCATCAAGAGTAATGGCTGTTTTGGATCCGGTTAAGCTTGTTATTACCAATTATCCAAAAGGAGAAGAAGAGTGGTTAGAAGCAGAAAATAACCCAGAAGATGAAGCTGCAGGTTCTAGAAAAGTACCATTTTCTGGCGAATTATATATCGAAAGAGAAGATTTTAAAGAAGAAGCTGGTAGAAAGTTTTTTAGGTTGACTTTAGGAAAAGAGGTACGTCTTAAAAATGCGTATATCATCAAAGGAGAACGGGTGATAAAAGATGCCGAAGGAAATATTACAGAAATCCAATGTACATATGATCCAAAGAGCAGGTCGGGAAGTGGTACCGAAGAATCAAAACGTAATGTAAAAGGTACATTACATTGGGTATCAATAAGTCATGCTATTCCTTCAGAAGTTAGGATTTATGATCGATTATTTAATGATGAAGCTCCAGATAGTCATAAAGACAAAGATTTTGTTGAGTTTTTAAACCCAGATTCTTTAAAAATAATAACAGGTTATATAGAACCTAGTCTAAAGGATGTTAAACCATTAGACCAGTTTCAGTTTCAAAGATTGGGGTATTTTAATGTGGATATTGATAGTGCCCCTGGTGCTTTGGTATTTAATAAAACTGTTGGTTTACGAGATACCTGGGCAAAGGTAAAACCAGTTCCAACAGATCAAAATATTAAAAAACAACCTCAGAATCAGCAAAAAGCGATACCTTCAATCGAAGAAATAAAAAGAGCAGGGAAGAAGTATACAAATGTACCAGATGTTAAAAGAGAAGGGCTTAAAATCAAAATTATAGAAGCTGCCAAAACTGTAGAAATAGAAGAGCTTGTACCTCTTTATGAAACTGCTGTAAAAAAAGCAGGAACTCGTATCGCTACTATGATTGCCTTGAGTGAAATCCTTAAAAATAAAGGAATTCAACCGGATCAGTTAGCAAAAGATTTTGTTACCAAAGCTCTTGAGGATAAGAATGAATTATTGCAATTAGAAGCCCAAAAAGTGGCTTCTGACTATGATATATAAAGGAAAAACTTGTAGATGCATAAAATGTTTTGTGTCTATAAGTTTTTTAATTTTTAATTATCTGCAATGTGCTCATCTAAAGGAATTTCGATATCTGTTTTAAAATCAGGAAAGAGCTTTTTGGTTTGCGGATCATCAAGAAGTTTATTAGATTCTACAAAATACCATTGAGATTTTTTCTTGTTATAAAAACCAAATAATGAACTTTTTAATGTAATTAATCTACCATTAAAGTCCATTTTTACAGTGTTTTTAACTAAACAATGATATTCTCTGTTTTCTTTTTTTATCTCGGTTACTTCATCTACTTCAGAACTAAGGATTTTTATTTTTTGTGCATCCATGGTTCTGTAAATTTCATCCATTGTATCCATTAATTGTTTTTCTCCATACGCTTTGTAAACTTCTGGATGAGTGTATTTGAGTATGGTACTTAAATTTCTATCCATTGACGCTTTAGAAGTTGCTTTTGCATCTCGTAATGCAAATTCTTTTAGTGTAGTCATGTTTTGACAAAAAACACTTCCGGAAATAAGAAGGAAAATAAATAAGTAATTTTTCATGGGGGAAATTTTTTTATAAAGATAATAATTTTTTGTGGTATAAGTAATTTTTATAGTTTTTAAGAAATCATTAATTTTTCTTATTAAAAACTACTTGATATAAAATGATATAAGAGAAGAAAAAAAAATAGTAATATAATCGTATCACTTTTATGCGTTGGTGATATAAAAACGCATTATTTTAAGTTTTTGGTAAAAATAGTAGTGATTTTTAATCTTTAAGGAAAAAATAAACCCGATCAGATTTTATGATCGGGTTTGGCAATAGAAATTATATTTTTATTATTTTTTATCTGGATTTTTGCCAAGGCCCTTTTTAGCATTTTGTTTTTTCATTTCTTCTCCTATTTGATTCGAAGCAGTAAAGGATGCAATCATATTATTTAACATATCACTTCCTGCTTGTGGAGAATTAGGTAGTAAAATTAAATTACTGTTGGTTTCTTCTCCAATAGATTGTAAAGTATCATAATGTTGTGTCACTACAATTAATGCAGATGCTTCCTGAGAATTAATCCCTACATTATTTAAAACATCAACACTCTCTTCTAGACCTCTGGCAATTTCTCTACGTTGATCTGCAATACCTTGTCCTTGTAATCTTTTACTTTCAGCTTCGGCACGCGCTTTTGCCACAATTTTAATTCTTTCAGCTTCAGCTTCATATTCTGCTGCCACCTTTTCACGTTCTGCAGCATTAATTCTATTCATAGCTTCTTTAACCTGCATATCCGGATCAATATCAGTCACCAAAGTTTTAATGATGTCATATCCATAATTTACCATGGCTTCATTAAGTTCTTGTTTTACTGCTATGGCAATATCATCTTTACGTTCAAAAACATCATCTAGTTTCATTTTTGGTACTTCGGCACGAACCACATCAAAAACATAAGATGTAATTTGATCATGTGGATTTTCTAATTTATAAAAAGCATCGTATACTTTTTCTTTAATTACCTGAAATTGAACAGAGATTTTAAGACGTACAAATACATCATCTTTTGTTTTGGTTTCGACGAGAACATCAAGCTGTTGGATTTTTAGATTGATTCGCCCGGCAATTCTATCAAAAATCGGAATTTTAAAATGTAATCCCGAGTTTCTGATACTTAAAAACTTACCAAATCGTTCAACCACTGCAGAGGTTTGTTGTTTTACGGTAAATATCCCTGAAAGCAGAATGATAAATCCGAGAATTACTATTGGAATTAAAAATAGTCCCATTGTTTTATATATTAAGAGTTAAAAGTTTTTCTGAAAATCAATGTACTAATAAATTGTAAATGATTGATTGTTATTTTGAAATTGTTATCATAGCGATATATGTATTTGCTAAAAAAGAAATGTCAACAACTTCCCAGCCTTCTTTAGAGAACTTATTCATAGCATTTTCTACCTTTTCTCTAAGTTTTTCTGAAGACCAATTTTCTGATATACGTATAACTTTATATTGTTTCCCCATAGTTTAATAGTTTAGTGCAGTTACCATATCAGTATAGTAATTTTGATATATGTTACATTTTAGGAGAAAAGAATTATAGATAAGTAAACCGTCACTTTTTTGGGCATAATCATCACAATCTTTTTTTAGAATACTAATTTGTTTTATGATTCTGGTATGTTAGCACCCTTTAATTTAAAAGGTAAAATAATGAAAATAATGAAAAAATTATTACTTGTAGTATTAATAACAATCTTTATTTCTTCTTGTAACAGTAAGCTTTCGTTCGATGCAAAAGGATTTGAAGGAGTAGAGGAGAACTTAAAAGGTAAATTTGGAGATGATGCTTTTTATACCGAACTATCAATTACATATGTTAAGCAAGTAGGAACTATAATTACTACAACAGTAACCAAAGATCCGTCGTCATTAAAAATGGAAAGTTGGAATTTTAGTAACAGCTCATGGTCGCAAACAGCAGATGTTACTCTCGAATTATCTGGCGGTAAGGCTCAAGATTTTATGTTTAATTTAAATGAAGAGGTAGACTTAAGCAAACTAGGAGAACTTGTAGAAAGTTCTATAAAAAAGCTTAAAGAAGAGAAAGATATTGATGCAGCTGTTTTGAATATAGCTTCTATCATGGCACCTAATGATGGAGATAAGTTAAAGATGAATTATTTCATTCAATTAAAACCAGAAAATGGAGGGACTGATTTTACTTTCGTTTATAATTTGGATGGAACATTAGAAAAATTCGATTATTAAAAGTAATTGATAATATATACAGGTCACTATCGGTATGAAGTAGTGACCTGTGTTTTTTTACTAGTTTTTCTCGATGGCGTTTTCTATTCTTTTAATAGTTTCTTTTTTACCGATCATAGACGCAATTTGAAATAAATCTGGCCCTTGAAGCGAACCGACTAAAGCTATACGAAGTGGCATCATGATTTTACCAAAACCAATTTCTTTCCCTGTAATCCACCCTTTTACAATGGTTGAAACATTATCTTCTGAGAAATCTGAAATGTCATTTAGTATTCGTGTTAACTCGTGCATTAAACCAGATGTATCTTGTTTCCAGGCCTTTTTAATGGCCTTTTCATCATATTCACTGGGTGATAAAAAGTAAAAATGACTAAGGTCCCAAAAATCTTTGGTGAATGTAGCCCGTTCTTTTATCGTATCTATAATAACATTAAGATTTAAGTTTGTAGAAATATTTTTTTCAGATAAAATGACCTCAAATTGTTGAGACAATATAGTACTATTGATTTTTTGTAACTGTTGCTGTTGAAACCATTTGGTTTTTTCTGGATCGAATTTGGCACCTGCTTTATTAACACGTTTTAAGTCAAATTCTTTAATTAACTCCTGTAAAGAAAATAATTCTTGTTCTGTACCTGGATTCCACCCTAAAAAGGCAAGCATATTCACAACAGCTTCGGGTAAGTAGCCATCTTCACGATATCCAGAAGAGATACTTTGACTTTTTGGATCTACCCATTGTAACGGGAATACCGGAAATCCCATTTTATCACCATCTCTTTTGCTAAGTTTTCCTTTACCTACAGGTTTAAGAATGAGAGGTAAATGTGCAAAACTTGGAGCCTCCCAACCAAATGAACGATACAAAAGAACATGAAGTGCTAAGGATGGTAACCATTCTTCTCCTCGAATCACATGTGTAATTTTCATTAAATGATCATCTACAATATTGGCAAGATGATATGTAGGCATCCCATCACTTTTAAATAAGATTTTATCATCTAGAATATTTGTGTCTATACTTATGTCTCCACGAATTTCATCTGTAAGATGTAAAATCTCATCTTTAGGAGATTTAAACCTAATAACGTAGGATTCTCCAGAGTTAATTTTTGCGGTTACTTCATCTTCAGATAGAGATAGAGAATTAGTAAGTTTTTCTCTATTATGCCAATTATAAATAAATGTCTTACCATTAGCTTCGTGATCTTTTCTATGGCTATCAAGAGCTTCTGTAGTATCAAAAGCAAAATATGCGTGACCTTCTTTTATTAATTGATCTGCATATTGCTTGTATAAATGTTTGCGTTCACTTTGTCTATACGGGCCAAATCCTCCATCTTTTCCGGGTCCTTCATCGAATGGAATACTACACCAATCGAGCGCTTCTTTAATATAATCTTCAGCTCCAGGAACGTATCTGTTTTGATCGGTGTCTTCTATTCTAAGAACAAAGGTTCCATTATGTTGCTTGGCAAAGAGATAATTAAATAATGCAGTTCTCACACCTCCTATATGTAAGGGTCCGGTAGGACTTGGTGCAAATCGTACCCTAATGTCTTTTGTCATGATTGTGTTTTTTAAACTTTAAAAAGTCTTACAAATAAATAGCAAAGATACAATCTTAAATATGCTATGGAAATGATTTTTCGGGATAACCCATGAAATTCTTATTACCTTTTTAAATACTTTTCATTTCACGTGGAACGCGTTTATTCATAATCAAAAACCATAGGGGAGGGAGTAATGATAATACCATTGATGTAGGATAACCAAAAGGTAATTGAGGGCTTTTATCATGATGATCCAAAATTTGATATTTTTTTGATGCTCTGTGATGATGATCACTATGTCGTGTTAGTTCATACAACATAATTCTTCCCAAAGTATGATTTGAGTTCCATGAATGAATTTCTCTTACACGTTCATAGCGACCAGAGTTGGTTTTCTTTCTTACTAAACCATAATGCTCGATATAGTTAATAGTTTCAAGCAATAGGAAACCTGTTACTCCACTTAAAAATGCAACCAGCAATCCTAAAAAACCAAAGAAATGGGTAAGTGATGTTAGATATAAAAGAGTAATAATAAAATAGCAAAGCATATCATTTTCTATAGAGAAGAAAGCTTGATTGTTTTGTTTTAGTAATTTGAATTGTATTTTCCAGGCATTTATGTATTGCCGTATTGTCGAAGTTATCCAAAAAAAGTAGACAGGTTGATTATATCTTGCAGTGGCAGGATCTTCTTTAGTAGCCACGTTTAAGTGATGACCAAAATTATGCTCTATATAAAAATGCATATACAGAGATGGGAGAAGAAGAGCTTTGCCTATATACCTTTCTTTTGTATATCGATGACCTAATTCGTGTCCGACATTTATTCCGTTTGATCCCAAAACAATACCTAATGAAATAATGATACCTATAATTTCATAAGTATTTAGATTAGATGTAGTACAGGTAAAAATGCCGAAAAGTAAAATACCATAAACAATAGGAAGATTGATATAAAGCATCCAGTCGAATATCCTTTTTTTGGATTGTAATAATTTGTGCTCGTCGTTTAAATTTTTGGTCGATGAATTTGTAAATAATTCTAGTATTGGAATCAATCCAAAGGCGTAGATAGGTGTTAGATAGGTATAAATTCCTTGTAACCAAATACCAATAATTGCCATAAATGGTATTGTGAATGCACAAATATATTTAAGATCTCTCATAACAACTTATGTTCTAGGTGATTGAATTATCATAAATATAACAATTCTATTAAAAATAAAATTGTAGATTTAGTGGTTAATGGAAAAGGAAGGTATAAAATATGGATAATTTTCGGTTCATAAAAAGCAAGTTAGAGCAGTTTACAAGAAAATACTATGTCAATGAACTTATAAAAGGTGTTATTCTTTTTTTCGCTATAGGTGTTCTATATTTTTTGATAACACTACTTGTTGAGAATTTTTTGTGGCTTAGTAGACTAGGAAGAACTATATTGTTTTGGCTGTTTATTACAGTAGAGTTTGGTTTGTTTGTGAAATTTATACTAGTACCAATTGCTAAACTATTTAAGCTTACAAGAGGAATTGATTATGAAAAAGCATCTGGTATAATTGGAAATCATTTTCCCGAAGTAAGTGATAGACTTTTAAACCTATTACAATTAAGTGAAAATGAAAATTCATCTGCTTTGTTGCTAGCAAGTATTGAACAAAAGTCAAATGAACTAAAACCAATTCCTTTTAAGTTGGCTATTAACTTAAAAAAGAATGCTAAATATCTTAAATACGCAGCGATTCCTGTAGCTATATTCCTACTATTATTTGTTTTTAATAAAACAGGTTGGATTTCTGATAGCTATAAAAGAGTGGTTAATTATGAAGTTGCCTACGAACCACCCGCACCTTTTCATTTTTTTATAGTTAATAAAGATTTAAATGCTTTTGAAAATAAGGATTTTGTTCTTAAAGTAAGAACAGCTGGTGATATAGTACCTGATAATGCTACAATTACATATAATGATGAAATTTATTTTTTAAAAAATGTAGGCATAGGAGAGTTTGAATATAGGTTTATTCAACCAAAAGAATCTTTAGAATTTGTTATAAGTGCGAACGAAGTAAATTCGATACCACATCGTTTATCGGTAGTTCCAATTCCAGCTTTACTTAATTTTGAAATGAAATTGGATTACCCTGGTTATACTAAGAAAGTTGATGAAATTCTAAAAAGTTCTGGTAACGCAACCATCCCAGAAGGAACAAAAGTTAATTGGGTTGTTTACACAAGAAACACAGATAAAGTAGAATTAAAAACTAAGGATTCTGTTATTCCTTTGGCACAGAATGGAACCAATTTTTCTTATCAAAAATTTGTGTATTCTAATTTGGATTACCAAATCACTACGTCTAACCAGAATGTAAAAGATCATGATAATTTGGCGTTTAATCTTAATGTGATTAAAGATCAATATCCAGAGTTGAATTTGAAATCTGAAAAGGATTCTGTAGATAATCAAACGATTTATTTTTTTGGTAGAATAAGTGATGACTATGGATTAAATAAACTAAGGTTGGTATATTATGACCAGGATAATGCATCTGATATTATGATTAAAAATGTAGCTATTAATAAGGCTGTTTTTGATGAATTTATTTATGCTTTTCCGGCTGGAATTGACCTAGTAGAAGGACGTAATTATGAGTTTTATTTTGAGGTTTTTGATAATGATGTGATTCATAATTATAAGAGTACAAAAAGCCAGGTGTTCAATTTTAGACAACTCACAAAAGAAGAGAAAGAAGACAATTTGTTGAAAAAGCAGAATGAAGCAATTTCTGGATTGAATAAGTCATTAGACAAGTTTAAGGAACAAGAAGAGGAATTGAAAAGCTTAAGTAAAACGCAAAAAGAGAAAAAGAATTTAGATTTTAATGACAAGAAAAAACTTGAAGATTTTCTGAAAAGGCAAAAAGAGCAGGAGAAAATGATGCAGGATTTTTCTAAAAAATTAAAAGACAATCTAGACCAGTTAGAGAATAAAGAAAAAGAAGAACCTTTCAAAGATGCATTAAAAGAGAGGCTCGAAAGAAACGAGGAAAAACTTAAAAAGAATGAAAAACTTCTAGAAGAGATTGAACGTCTAGCAGATAAAATTAAAAAGGAAGAACTAACAAAAAAACTAGAAGAGCTAGGTAAAGAAAATAAGAACCTGAAGAAAAACCTGGAACAATTATTAGAATTAACCAAGCGATATTATGTAATAGAAAAACATGAAAAATTGGTTAAAGAGTTAGAAGATTTATCCAAAAGACAAGAAGAATTATCTGAGAAAAAAGAAGAGGAAAACACAAAAGAAAAGCAGGAAGAATTGAATAATGAGTTTGAAAATTTCCAAAAAGAAATGGAAAAACTTAGGAAGGAAAATGAAGATTTAAAAAAGCCGATGAGTCTGGACCAGAAAAAAGAAGATGAAAATGAAATAAAAAAAGAACAACAAAAGGCAAGTGAAAACCTGGAGAAAGAAAATAAATCAGACGCTAAGAAGAACCAGAAAAGTGCTGCTCAGAAGATGAAGCAGATGAGCAATGGAATGATGAAGCAAATGCAAATGGCAGGAGGAGAACAGCAGCAAGAGGATATGGAAATGTTAAGACAAATTTTGGATAACCTGGTAGATTTTTCTATTGGGCAAGAAGGTTTAATGAAGAAGTTTAAAGGTATAGATATTAATAACCCAAGCTATTCGTCTAAGCTTAGAAAGCAAAGTATATTAAGAGAGAATTTTATACATATAGATGATAGTCTTTATGCTTTAGCATTACGTACTCCACAGATAACAGAAGTGGTGACGCAAAAATTAACCGACATAGAATTTAATATAGATAAGTCATTAGAGAGGTTGGCAGAAAACCAAGTTATTCAAGGTTCGGCTAATCAACAGTATACTATTACCGGTTCTAATGATTTAGCATACTTGCTAAGCAGAACTTTGGATCAGATGCAAAATAGTATGTCGGCATCGGGAAGTAAAGGAAAAAGTGGCTCTAATGAGTTTCAATTACCAGACATTATTAAGAAGCAAGAAGAATTGAATAAGAAGATGGAAGAGGGAGCGGAAAAAGGAAAGAAGAAAGGAGATAAGAAGGGAGAACAAAAAGGAAGCAAACAAGGAGAAAAACAAGGTAAAGAAGGTAAAGGTAGTGGTAAACAAGGAAATGAAAAGGGAGGCAAAGAAGGTAATAAAAAGGATGGTAATAATAAAAATGGAGAAGGAGAATCGCAGATGCAGAAGGAAGATATGAATGGTGAGTTATATGAAATATACAAACAGCAGCAACAACTTAGAAATGCTTTACAGGATAAGATAAGAAAAGAAGGAAAAGGGAATAAGATAGGAAGTAGTTTATTACGTAAAATGGAACAGGTGGAGCAGGAGCTTTTAGAAAAAGGATTTAATGAGAGAACGTTATCAAAAATGCTTAATTTAAAACATGAGTTGTTAAAATTAGAAGATGCTACGTTAGAGCAAGGTGAAGAAGAAAAAAGAGAAAGTAAAACAAATCAAGTACAATTTGGCAATCAAAACTCCCAGCAATTAGAGAAGGCTAAACAATATTTTAATACTACTGAAATATTAAATAGACAAGTATTACCTTTGCGGCAAAATTATAAGCAAAAGGTACAAGAGTATTTCAAGAAAGATAATGATTAATTTTTTTTACGAGACAAATATAGAGTTACTAAATGAGCGCGCATTATCTTTTTGGATTAGTGCTGTTATTTTGTCGGAGAACAAAACAGAAGGAGAGATAAATTTCATCTTATGTGATGACGAGTATCTACTTAAAATTAATCAGGATTTTTTGAATCATGATACATTCACAGACATTATAAGTTTTGATAATACAATGGGTGATCAACTAAATGGTGATATATTTATTTCTGAAGAAAGAGTGGCAGAGAATGCGAAGAAATTTATGGTTTCTATTGAGGAAGAAATGAGGAGGGTTTTAGTGCATGGTATATTGCATTTTTGTGGTTATAAGGATAAACTAGAAGAAGAGAAAAAGCTTATGAGGCAAAAGGAAAATGAAAAATTACTAATGTTCCACGTGGAACATTAGAATATAATAAGTGGTAATAAAGCAACAGTTGTTCCACGTGGAACAACTGTTTTTTTGAATAATAAAATGGTGTTCCACGTGGAACAATAGAACAGAAATTATGTTTGATAAGGAGTATGATGTTATAGTGGTGGGTGCAGGTCATGCCGGAAGTGAGGCGGCAGCGTCAGCTGCCAATTTGGGATGTAGCACTTTGCTTATTACAATGAATTTGCAAAACATTGCGCAAATGAGTTGTAACCCTGCCATGGGTGGAATTGCAAAAGGGCAAATCGTAAGAGAGATAGATGCACTTGGTGGATACAGCGGAATCGTGAGTGACCGTACCGCGATACAGTTTAAAATGTTGAACAAGTCAAAAGGACCTGCGATGTGGAGTCCAAGAGTTCAAAGTGATAGGATGCGTTTTGCCGAAGAGTGGAGATTATTGTTAGAACAAACTCATAATTTGGATTTTTATCAAGAGATGGTGAGCGGGCTTTTGGTCGAAGATGGAAAAATAAAAGGAGTTCAAACTTCTTTAGGATTGGAAGTGAAAGCAAAGACTGTTGTGCTAACCAATGGAACATTTTTGAATGGATTAATTCATATCGGGGAGAAACAATTTGGTGGAGGTAGAGCAGGAGAAAGAGCAGCAACTGGTATAACAGAACAGTTGATTAATTTTGGTTTTGATGCCGGAAGAATGAAAACAGGAACTCCTCCAAGAGTGGATGGAAGATCTTTGGATTATTCTAAAATGATTGAGCAACCAGGAGACGATAATCCTGAAAAGTTTTGTTATACCGATGCAACCAAACCACTAACCAAACAGAGATCATGTCATATGACATATACTTCTTTAGAAGTTCATAATTTGTTACGAGAAGGTTTTGATCGTTCCCCAATGTTTAATGGTAGAATTAAAAGTATTGGACCCAGATATTGTCCGTCTATTGAAGATAAGATCAATAGATTTGCTGATAAAGAAAGACATCAATTATTTGTTGAACCTGAAGGATGGAATACCGTAGAGGTTTATGTAAATGGATTTTCTACATCATTGCCAGAAGATGTTCAATTTAAAGCTTTGAGATCTGTGGCGGGTTTTGAAAATGTAAAATTTTTTAGACCAGGATATGCTATAGAATATGATTATTTTCCTCCAACTCAATTAACGCATACATTAGAAACGAAGTTGATTTCAGGATTATTTTTTGCCGGACAAATTAATGGAACCACAGGATATGAAGAAGCAGCATCTCAAGGATTAATGGCTGGAATAAATGCAGCTCTAAAAGTAAAGGAAAAAGAATCTTTTATTCTTAAAAGAAGCGAAGCGTATATAGGCGTTTTAATAGATGATCTTATAACTAAAGGAACAGAAGAGCCATATCGAATGTTTACTTCACGTGCAGAGTATAGAACTTTGTTAAGGCAAGATAATGCAGATTTTAGACTTACACCAAAATCTCATGAGATTGGGTTAGCTTCAGATGATCGAATGAGAAGAATGGAAGAGAAGGAAAAAAAAGCAAGTGCTTTTGTTCAATTTTTTAAAGATACAAGTGTTTCTCCAGAAGAAGCAAATCCTGTTTTAGAAGAAAAGAAAACATCACCAATTAACCAGAGCGGAAAATTATTTAAGTTATTTTCTCGACCTCAGATTACTTTGGATGATATAAGACACTTTGAAAAAGTTGCTACATACATAGAGGAGAATAATTTGGATAAAGAAGTTTTAGAACAAACAGAGATCCAGGTTAAGTATTCTGGTTATATCGAAAAAGAGAAAAACAATGCAGATAAATTAAACCGACTTGAAGATGTGAAAATCCCTAAGAATTTTGATTACACAAAACTGAAGTCATTGTCTTTTGAAGCAAGAGAGAAAATGTCTAAAATTAAACCGGCAACCGTTTCTCAAGCGTCGCGAATTAGTGGGGTATCACCAAGTGATATTTCTGTCCTTTTGGTTTATATGGGTAGGTGATGGATAGTGTGTTTTGTAAACAAGAAAAGCCTTTAAAAGCAAGAATTCTTTCTGTTTTGTTTTTGGTGGTTTCTGTATCATTTCTTTTTTATACAAAAGAGTCAATTTTATTTAGAGTGCTCTTTTTAATTTTGTCTTTAATCATATTTGGATATTCTATTTCTTATAAAATTAATAGAGACTTTAATAATCAAAAATTTTTTTCGGTTTTCGGTTTTCCTGTTTTTAAAACAAAACTCAATTTAGAATATCCAGATTATATTTCGGTTTTTTCAACTTCTTTTAGTTTGAATAACGAATGGGGTGCTGTTAGTGCAATTGGAACAAAAGAAAGATCTCCTAAAATTGTAGTACGCTTTTTTACAGGAAACAAGAATTTTACACTTTATAAAACAGAAAAGTATGATAAAGCTTCCGAAAAGGCTAATGAGTTAAGTGAACTTTTGGGAGTAGAGATTTATGATAGATCTAAAGAATAGTTCCACGTGGAACATTTTTTGTTAGAAGGTGTTTATGAGTTTTTCTAATTTTAAAACACAAGAAATTTGGTGATGAAAAATACGTTTATATTATTTTTTATTTTATTCTCGTTTTATTCGTGTATCACGATACACAAAGTAAGACAGATTGATAATTTTAGAATTGAAACCGAAAACATGTTTAATGAAGAATCATTTCTTTTTAAACCCAATATGTATCCAGAAGAAGCGAAACGTTCATTACGAAAACAGTTTGGTTTAACAGAGGATCAAAATTTATCAGATTTTGACACAAAACTATTTGATAATTTTGATATTAAATTTAATGTTAAAATAAGTTTTGAAGTGGATAGAGAAGTAAGAACAAATCTGGTTAGTGATTTAATAAATAAATCGAACAAAGAAGATACTGAAAATGAAATAGGAGATGCTGAAACTTTTGTAAAAATTATTATTGTAGATTCTAATGGTGATAATTGCCTTTCTACAAGATCGTTATTTTATAATAAAACCAGGTCGTTCTTAATTGATATTAAAAACAACATAAAAATAGAACCGTTATTTTAAATTTTTTCTAGTACATAAATGAATACACAAAAAACTTTAAATTTTTTTATCGAATGTAAAGATTATACGGTTTCTGGAGAAAAGTTTCAGTTGCTTTACGATAAAGAATATGATATGTTGGTTACTTCTCCAAAACCTGATGAAAATGAATTGGGTAAATATTATGAGAGCGAAGATTATATTTCTCATACGGATTCAAAACGATCTCTTTTTGAAAAACTATACCATGTAGTCAAAACATATTCTTTAAACAAAAAGGTTAAACTTATTTCTACATTAAATCAAGAAGTAGGTGTACTTTTGGATATTGGTGCAGGAACAGGTGATTTTTTGAGTGCTGCAAAAAATAAAGGTTGGAGAATCGAAGGGGTAGAACCAAATAGTCAAGCAAAAGAATTAGCAAAACAAAAGGGAATTGATTTAAAATCGGAAACGGTGAATTTAAATTCAAAAAGTTTTGATGTTATTACTATGTGGCATGTTTTAGAACATATCCCAGATTTGCAACTTCAAATTAGAGAATTAAAACGCCTTTTAAAACCAAATGGATTTGTAATTATAGCTGTTCCAAATTTTAAATCATATGATGCAAAGCAGTATAATTCTTTTTGGGCAGCATATGATGTGCCCAGACATCTTTGGCATTTTTCTAAAACTTCTATCCAAAAACTTTTTGAAGAAGAAAATTTAAAATTAGAAAAAGTACTCCCCATGAAATTTGATTCGTTTTATGTATCACTTTTATCAGAAAAATATAAAAGTGGTAAAATGAAATTTTTAAACGCTTTTTGGATTGGATTACGTTCTAATCTTAAAGCAAAACGATCTGGCGAGTATTCTTCACATATTTACGTTCTTAAAAACGATTAATTTTTATTTTTAGATGCTTTTTTTCTCTTTTTTGGGTTAACCACACCTATTTATACCTCTTTTTTAAAAAATGAGCTTAGAGCGCTTTATTTTCGTCTATTTTTAATAGCTTTTTGTTATTACAAATAGTAAACTAATTGTTTTTTCTTATATGTAGTTTTTTACGACTATATAATGAATAACATCGCATGAACTTTGATATTTTTGCTCAGAATTAAATTTTTGAAAAATGAGAAAAATAGTATGGGTTGCAAGTGCACTATTAATTTTAGCTTCTTGTAATCAACAAATAGAAAAAACGGGTTATGTAAATAACACCAAAGTTGTTTCTGATTTTAAAGAGATGAAAGCAGCGCAAGAAAAATGGACTAAACGTAATAATGAAGTGCGTGCAGAACTTGAAGAAAAAGCAAAACAATTTCAGATTGAGGTAGAAGGATATAAAAATATTATGAAATCTATGTCTGCTGCCAATAGAGAAAAGAAAGAGCAAGAGCTAATGGTTAAACAACAAGGTTTACAAAGAGAGCAGCAAGCTAAAATGCAAGAGATTCAACAAGGAAGTCAAGTAGAGATAGATTCTATTATAGGTAAGGTGAAGAGTTTTATAGAGGATTATGGTAAGAAAAATGGATATACTTATATCTACGGAGATACAGAAACCAGTAATATCCTGTATGGTAAAGAAGAATTAAACCTTACAGATAAGATTCTTACGGCATTAAACGGAGGAGATACTACAACTACTGAAACAAAAGAGTAAGTTTTCTTTAAAATATTAAAAAACCCTCGTTGAGTATCAATGAGGGTTTTTTAATGCCTAAAAACTCATTTTAATATCATATGTGAGTGTGAATCTATCATTTTTGTAGTTAGATTATATTAGATTTCTTACGATATTGTACTTGTAAAAATAATTTTCTTATTATCACATCAATTAATCAAATACATACTTTTTTTGTCTACTATTTAGGAACTAATCCACTCATAATGTGTTGATTATAAAAAACAAAACACTAAACTAATTATCTGATTGTCAAATGATTATAAATTGTTAAATAACAAAAAATTAACAATTTATAGTTTATTGAAAGAAAAATTTCCTTATAAATTTGTAGGAATAATCTTAAAATCTAAAACCATGAATAGTCTTTGTTATTATATGTTTTGTAGTACTATCTGCTAGTGCTTTAAAAATCGGGAAATGCACTTCATTATTTTCTGTAGACAACCCTATAATTATTCTAATACTATTTAATCATAAATGTGATATTATGATAAAAAAATACAATTTAGTAGCATTAACTGCTACTATTGTCCTGCTATTATCGTTAAAATCAAAAGCTCAGGAAATTGATCCTCCAATTTTTACTTTAGAAGGAACACCTCTTCTAATACAAAAGCTTTGTGTGGATCAGAAAGAACCTAATCGAGAAGCTATAGCTAAGGCAAACATTTTATTTGCTACAGGTACAGAATTTGTTTTAGAATTATCCGATGAGAATGGTGTTTTTTCTAATGATGTTACCAGAGTTTTAACACGATTTACTACGCCAATAGGGATTCCTCCTGGGGGAGATATCGAATTTCCTTCTTTTGCTATTCCTACAGATTTACAAGGCGAAAATTATGGCTTACGAGTTAATGTACCTGCAAGTTCTATTTTAAGTGCAGTACAAGAAAATATTCCTATTTATTATTTTGATTCTTCGTCTAATAGCTTTACTCTAAATGGCCCTGTTGTTGGTGCAAACTCTGTAGCTTTGTGCGATGGTGATTCAGCAACGTTAACTATTATGCCTGCAGATTTTTCCAGGTACATTTGGTATTTTAACACAGATATTAATAATACTAGTATTGAAGATGCAGATGTAATCGTTGGAGAATCTGGAGCTACCTTAGAAAATGTAAATCGATCAGGTAGATATTTTGTTGAAATTGATTTTGGTGACTGTACGAGAAATTTCGCTTTTAATCGTGCAAGTATAGGTGTTATTGATTTTAATGATACAACAGTACAGATTAATGAACCTTCACCACAATCCTTTTGTCCCAGTGATGTAAAAATATTAACCACTAGTGTTACTGATCCTGATTTCACTTATGAATGGTTTAAGGACGGAGTTTTAATACCGGATTTTAATGGTCCATCAGAGATTTTACCGGCGAGTAATTTTGCTGGTATTTACACCGTTAGAGTTACAGGAACTCCAACATGTAATATAACTACTGGTCCCGTCGAGGTTATTAATTTGGGTTCAGATATTTTAACCCAGCCTCCTCCCCAGATTATGTTATTACCGACCCAGCCTACGTTGGTTTTGTCTATTACAACCAATGCTCCTGTTGCTGGCAGTACAGTAGAATGGTTTAGGAACGGAATAAGTATCCAAGGTCCGCTCGCGGTTAATACACCGGGAGCTTTGTCTTTTGATGTCACCAACCCAGGAGTGTATCGTGTAGATGTATTTGCAAATGATGCATGTATGGATACTCTTCAGGCTACTACCGAGGTTTTTGAGCCTGTAGGATTTAGGACTCAGATTTCTACTTTGTTAGATTGTGATGCGGATACCGGTACTTTGGGTTTAGAGAATTTATTTGGTATTACTTCTAGTGGTACAGAGGTTCCTATTACGACAGATCAATATTCTTTATTTGATTTTGAATGGTTTTTAGGCAGTCAGTCTACGGGAGTTACCGAAACGACATTTACAGTTAATGAGTCTAACATAGGTGAGGTTTATGCTTTAGAAGCCACTTTACGAGGCACTACATTTCCCACTGCTCGATCTAATGATCTAACGGTTGAGTTTTTATCAGACGTTGTGGTAATAGAAGCTTCCCCGGCATTTATTCCATTTGGAGAGACCTCTACATTAAGTGTTCCCGAGAGTAGTAATTATGCTTATGAGTGGTTTATAGTTGTAGACGGCGAGAACCAATCTTTGGTAGATGGTTCTACAGTTATAAGTGGTCAGGGAACAAGTTCTATAGAGATAGATACTATAGGGGATTACTTTGTTAGGATTACATTATTGGATTGTGTTATAGATTCCGAGATACTGAGTATTTCAGATGTTGCGGGTTCTTCAGAGGTTATTCCAAATGTAGTTACGCCCAATAGTGATGGTATCAATGATAATTGGTTGCTTCCCCCGAGTTTGTTTAATCAGCAAGCAGTAGAGGTTACGATTTATAATGCACGAGGTCAGGTTGATTTTACATCATCGAGTTATCAGAATAACTGGCCCCGAGAGAATTCGAAATCATCGGGTCAGGACCCGTTTTATTATTATATAATCACCAAAAATAATTCCGTAGTCAGAAAAGGTTCGATAACAATAATGAAGTAGTAGTTTTATGATTTTTCTAAAAAAAAGATTTTAAAGAAATATAAGTTGTTTGGAAAAGGTTTTTTTTCTATAATATCGTTTTTCTATGACCAAAAACTTAATGTTGTTTTTTACACTTAATCGAGAAAAATTACCTTTTTTAGAACATTTAGTGTATGGAAAATACGCCCAAAAACGTATAAATAATATGATTTTTTTACTAAATTCTTCCGGTTTTTTTATGAAAATAGGGGAGATTTAAACCTTTTTCATCAGTTTGAAATGATTTTTTACTATAGCTCAAGACATTGATTAACAAAATTTTATGTATATTGAAATGTTTTTTAGGATCGTATTTGCTTTAGTTAAAATAGAACAAGTAATAAAAGGTCAGAAAATTATTACAAAAAAAAGTTAAATTTTAGTTTGATATAAACATTTAATTTATAATTTTATGTCTTGGTAAAAAATATATTAACAATATTATTAACAAGCGCCCCAAATCGCAAAGTTAATATAGTATATTCACCTTAATCATAAGTGTGATATCATGAAAAAAAAACTTAACCTCATATCATTAATTGCTATAGTGACAGGCTTTCTATTTTCTTCTTTGAAAGCTACTGCTCAGGATATTGGTGCCCCATTATTTTCTATTAGCGGATCTACTGCTACAATACTCTGTGTGAATCAAAATACTCCCAATCGAGAAGCTATAGCTAAGGCAAATATTTTATTTGCTACAGGTACAGAGTTTGTTTTAGAATTATCAGATGAGAATGGTGTTTTTTCTAATGATGTTACCAGAGTTTTAACACGATTCACTACACCTATAGCGATTCCTCCTGGGGGAGATATCGAATTTCCTTCTTTTCCTATTCCTACAGATTTACGAGGCGAGAATTATAGTTTACGAGTTAATGTCCCTGCAAGTTCTATTTTAAGTGCAGTACAAGAAAATATTCCTATTTACTATTTTGATTTTTCTCAGGGTGTTACATTAACTGGAGCGAATATTGAAGCTAACACAGTAGCATTGTGCGTTGGAGAATCGGCAACATTGACAACTTTACCTGGAGATTTTCCAGAATATATTTGGTCTTTTAATGGCACAGTGATTCCTGGTGAATCAGGTAATACTCTTGAAAATGTGACACAAGTTGGAACTTATACAGTTCAAGTCAATTTCGGAAGCTGTAATCCTTCTTTTAACTTTGATTCGGCAACAGTAGAAGTTATTGATTTTAACGATACAACAGTACGGATTAATGAACCTTCGCCACAATCCTTTTGCCCCAGTGATGTAAAAATATTAACCACTAGTGTTACCGACCCGGGATTCACTTATGAATGGTTTAAGGACGGAGTTTTAATACCGGATTTTAATGGTCCATCAGAGATTTTACCGGCGAGTAATTTTGCTGGTATTTACACCGTTAGAGTTACAGGAACTCCAACATGTAATATAACTACTGGTCCCGTCGAGGTTATTAATTTGGGTTCAGATATTTTAACCCAGCCTCCTCCCCAGATTATGTTATTACCGACCCAGCCTACGTTGGTTTTGTCTATTACAACCAATGCTCCTGTTGCTGGCAGTACAGTAGAATGGTTTAGGAACGGAATAAGTATCCAAGGTCCGCTCGCGGTTAATACACCGGGAGCTTTGTCTTTTGATGTCACCAACCCAGGAGTGTATCGTGTAGATGTATTTGCAAATGATGCATGTATGGATACTCTTCAGGCTACTACCGAGGTTTTTGAGCCTGTAGGATTTAGGACTCAGATTTCTACTTTGTTAGATTGTGATGCGGATACCGGTACTTTGGGTTTAGAGAATTTATTTGGTATTACTTCTAGTGGTACAGAGGTTCCTATTACGACAGATCAATATTCTTTATTTGATTTTGAATGGTTTTTAGGCAGTCAGTCTACGGGAGTTACCGAAACGACATTTACAGTTAATGAGTCTAACATAGGTGAGGTTTATGCTTTAGAAGCCACTTTACGAGGCACTACATTTCCCACTGCTCGATCTAATGATCTAACGGTTGAGTTTTTATCAGACGTTGTGGTAATAGAAGCTTCCCCGGCATTTATTCCATTTGGAGAGACCTCTACATTAAGTGTTCCCGAGAGTAGTAATTATGCTTATGAGTGGTTTATAGTTGTAGACGGCGAGAACCAATCTTTGGTAGATGGTTCTACAGTTATAAGTGGTCAGGGAACAAGTTCTATAGAGATAGATACTATAGGGGATTACTTTGTTAGGATTACATTATTGGATTGTGTTATAGATTCCGAGATACTGAGTATTTCAGATGTTGCGGGTTCTTCAGAGGTTATTCCAAATGTAGTTACGCCCAATAGTGATGGTATCAATGATAATTGGTTGCTTCCCCCGAGTTTGTTTAATCAGCAAGCAGTAGAGGTTACGATTTATAATGCACGAGGTCAGGTTGATTTTACATCATCGAGTTATCAGAATAACTGGCCCCGAGAGAATTCGAAATCATCGGGTCAGGACCCGTTTTATTATTATATAATCACCAAAAATAATTCCGTAGTCAGAAAAGGTTCGATAACGGTAATGAGATAATTTTATGGCCAGAAAATTACTATTAATAATCATATGTATATCCTTTAACCTTCTTAGGGGACAGGATGAAAATACCACTACTTATGGTATTCTTCCTACGGATATTCCTACTCATACCTTAGTAAAATATAACCGTTTTTATTTTAACCCTACCTTTTCTTTGGTTCGCGAAAACAAAAAGTCTATTAATGTTTATAATAAAACACAATGGGCTTCATTTAATGATAATCCTCAGACGTATTTAATTAACTATACATCAAATTTTGACGAAAAAATAGGTGTTTCTATTGGTTTGCATCAACAAAATGAAGGTATTTACAGGTATTTTGGTGGTATAGCAAACTTTGCATATAATATCGAATTAAACAGAGATATGAACTTCACATTTGGTTTAAATCTCGGCTTTTCGCAAAGCGGAATTAAGTCTAACATTGATTCAGCAACAAGTATTGTTTTAAATAATGGAGTAGAAGTAAGCGACCCGGTTATTCTTAACTATGAGAACAGCTCAGTTTTTCAATTAACTCCTGGTGTTAACTTTAATTATACAGAATTTGATGTTGGGGTTTCTGTATCAAATCTTGTGGCTTATAATCTAACAGGTAGTGAGTTATTGACAGATAATATGGCTTTTACGGGTCATGTTATGTATACTACAAGCTTAGAAAGAAGGTCAGACAAGATAATACGAGGAATGGTATATGCCAATATGTTACCCGATTCGGGGGCAGATTCAAATCTTAGGTATGGAGGTAATGTTATTGTTGAATTACCTGCACTAGGTTGGGCTCAAGCGGGGTATAATAGTTTTTATGGAGCTTCATTGGGTATTGGAGGAAATATTACATCTAATATTTCGGTTGGATATACCTATGAAACAGGATTTGGAGATACCAGTAATTTTGGAGCAAGTCACGAGGTAGGTTTAGCATATAATTTTGAGAAAGAAAGACCAAGAAGAAGAAGGGGAAGTAGATCAAAATCAAGTACTCAAAAAGCATATGAAGAAAGAGATTCTGAAATTAGAAGACTTAAGAAGGAAATTCTTGAACAAAATAAACTAATAAGAGAATTACAAGAAGAACAAGGAGACTCTCGAAGCCAGGAACAAAAGGCAATGAGTGAGCTCGAAAAATCAATAGCAGAAGCTAGGGAGAAAGAAGCCAAGGCAGCTAGAGAGTTAGAATTACAACGAGCAGAAGAAGTAAAATTACTAAACAAAAAAGCAGAAGAAGAACGTTTAGCTGCTCAAAGACGAGTAGAGCGTGAAGAGGCAGAACAAAACGCAGAAGAAGAGCGTTTAGCTGCTCAAAGACGAATAGAACGTGAGGAAGCAGAACAAAATGCAGAAGAAGAGCGTTTAGCTGCTCAAAGACGAATAGAACGTGAGGAAGCAGAACAGAAGGCGGAAGAAGAGCGTTTGGCTGCTCAAAGACAAATAGAGCGTGAAGTAGAAGAACAAAAGGCAGCAGAAGAAAGAATAGCTGCAGAAGAAGCAGCTCGTGAAGCCGAGGCGGCAGAACAAGAACGCTTAGCTGCTCAAAAAGAACTGGAACGTGAGGAAGCAGAACAGAAAGCAGAAGAAGAGCGTTTGGCTGCTCAAAAACAGTTAGAACGTGAGGTTGCAGAGCAAAAAATAGAAGAAGAACGTCTAGCTGCTCAAAAACAGTTAGAACGTGAGGTTGCTGAGCAAAAGATAGCAGACGAAGCAGCAGAGGTAGCTCGTTTAGCAGAAGAGAAGAGATTAGCAGATGAAGCAGCAGAGGCGGCTCGTTTAGCAGAAGAGAAGAGATTGGCAGATGAGGTAGCAGCAGAGGCGGCTCGTTTAGCTGAGGAGAAGAGATTAGCAGATGAAGCAGCAGCAGAGGCGGCTCGTTTAGCAGAAGAGAAGAGATTGGCAGATGAAGCAGCAGCAGAGGCGGCTCGTTTAGCCGAGGAGAAGAGATTAGCAGATGAGGCAGCAGCAGAGGCGGCTCGTTTAGCAGAAGAGAAGAGATTAGCAGATGAGGCAGCGGCAGAAGCAGCTCGTTTAGCCGAGGAGAAGAGATTAGCAGATGAAGCAGCAGCAGAAGCAGCTCGTTTAGCAGAAGAGAAGAGATTGGCAGATGAAGCAGCAGCAGAAGCGGCTCGTTTAGCCGAGGAGAAGAGATTAGCAGATGAAGCAGCAGCAGAAGCGGCTCGTTTAGCTGAGGAGAAGAGATTAGCAGATGAAGCAGCAGCAGAAGCGGCTCGTTTAGCTGAGGAGAAGAGATTAGCAGATGAAGCAGCAGCAGCAGAGGCGGCTCGTTTAGCTGAGGAGAAGAGATTAGCAGATGAAGCAGCAGCAGAGGCGGCTCGTTTAGCAGAAGAGAAGAGATTAGCAGATGAAGCGGCAAAAGCAGCAGCAACTGCAAATGAAGAGGGATTAGATGAGATTAAGAAAGAACTAGATAATAGTAGTCGAATCACAAGTAAGATATTTGCTCGTCGAGACTCATTACTAACGACCAGCTTAAATGTAGATAAACGTGAATTTAGCAAGCTTTTAGAATCACTTGTTAGTATGAATGATGATGCAGATGAGGCTAAAAAAGAAGCTGATCCTGCTAGTTCTAAAAGATTGACAGCTAGAAATAGATTTGTAAAATTTGCTGAAACAACAAGACCTGAGGCTCAAATTGCAACCAAATTTATACCGGGATACCCAGAAGGATATTACTTAATTGGTAATGTATTTAAGGGAGGAACATATGCTGATAAATTTTCAGGTACATTAAAAGATTTAGGATTTAATGACTCTAAAATAATACTTAATCCAGAAAATCAATTCCAGTATGTAGCTATAGAAAGCTATACAAACAAGGATGAGGCGACAGAAAAGTATTTAAATAATATTGATAATAGATACTTTGGTGATATGTGGATATTACACATTGCTAAGAGTAGAGTAGAATCCTATAAAAAGCTATTACAAGAAACTCGACTTATCAAAGATACGGTTAAGGATGATACAGTATTAACAGAGAGTTTATCGTACATCGGAGGACATAATATTGAAAATGGATATTATCTGATTACGAATATTTTCAAAAGAGAAAATTACTTTGAAAGAGGAATGGCGAAGCTACGAGCTCAAGGATTAGAGCCTCAATATTTCAGGAACCCAAAAGACAACTATATATACGTATACTTAAAGAGACATGACAATCTTGAAGAAGCTAAACAAAGCTTATTCTCTAACGTAAATAACTCGTATGATGGAGATCTTTATATATTGAAAATTCAATAATGTAAGAAAGAGATTATGATGACTAAATACCCAAACACCCCACGGCTTATGAAACTTAGACTGAAATCTGCTATCGTTTTGGTTTTTTTAATGATAGGCATACAACAAATATCTGCTCAGGTACCCTTTACCGAGGTACCTAACAGTACGTTAAGAATTAACGGAGAGCTTAAAATAATTGGTAATGCTATCGTTGGGCTAAATCAAAGTGGTTTTACCCCTAATGATGAGTATAATGGAAACGCTTCTAATAACCAGAAATTTTTTGGATATATTGATATAGATGGCGATCCAACTACATTTAGTTCTAGTAGTGCAGATCTTCAATTAACATCAGGTTGTGAAAGGGTTGCATATGCTGGATTATATTGGTCAGCCTCATATTTTACGCAAATGACTTCATCTGGTAATAATGTTCAGTATACGGGTTTACCTTTTCCTGATAATAGACCAGACTTTAGAACTATAAAAATTAGACCACCAGGCGGAGGTGGATATGTTACTATTCCACCTACTCAAACACAAGTGATTTATGATGGATATCGTAATACCGCTACTAATCCTAGTAATGCTGCAGTATTAGATATTCCTTATGTATGTTATGCAGATGTTACCACATTAATACAAGGCTTAGCAAATGCTAATGGAACCTATACTGTTGCAGATATGCGTGCTTCTACAGGTTTTTCTGGATTTAATTCTAATGGTATCTCTGGTGGATGGGTACTTGTGGTTGCGTATGAAGATCCTACCTTATCTGCAAAGTTTATAAGTACCAGACAAGGGTATTTAAATAATCAACCTTGTGACCCTGCTAATCCGGGATGTTTAAAGAACTTTACTTATTCAGGTTTCCAGACACTACCAGCACCGTTACCAGTACGTGCACGATATTCTATTGCAACACTGGAAGGAGATAGACCATTTGCTGGTGATGTATTTCAGATCCTAAGACCTGATGGTGTAAGACAAAACATCTTCACTACTCCTGCGAACCCTAATGGTAACTTTTTTGATAGTTCAATATCTGTAGATGGGAGTTATGGAAATGCTGCGGTAGCACCTATTCCTGGTGATCCACCTATTCGAGAACCACATTCACGTAATACTTTAGGGTTTGATGCTGATATTTTTGATATCCCTAACCCTGGTAATAGTGTTATACCAAATACTCCTTCTGGCAGTACAGCTTCAGCTACTTTTTTTACGACTTCTACGGGTGATGCCTATAGTGTGTTTTTTAACTCTTTTCAGGTAGAAATTATTGAACCGGAGCTTACAGTAACCAAGAGAGTATTAGATAATAACGGTATTGATATTACAGGGGATCCTGTAAATTTTGCAGATCAGTTGTTTTATGAGCTTACTATAGAGAATCAAGGAAATGAAGATATTACTGCCGCAAGTATTAGAGATGTGCTTCCTGATAATGTAGATTTTACATTAGGAACTATAACGACTAGTAATCCGGGTATAGTTGCCACTCCTAATGGTACAAATCGACAGATAGATATTACAATAGCAGATCCGTTGATTGTTCGTAACGGTGGTGTTCATACCGTTCGTTTTGGAGTTAGCGTAGTGGCCACTTGTGCCGATTTACGAGATGCTTGTTCTAATCAAATTAATAATATAGCAATTTCAACCTATACAGGAGTTGAATCTGGTATTACACGAACTGGTGAGCAAAGTATTTTGGACCAAGATGCATGTGGATCTGATATTGTTGGTTCCTCTAACGTTTTGATTAATGATGGTATTTGTTTTACTACGGCTCAACCAGCTTTTATATGTACAGGATCTTTAACGCTTACAGCAGGTGCAGGCTTTTCTTCTTATGAATGGGTAAATGCAAGTAGCCCTGGAGTTGTTATTGGTACTAATAGAGATTTAGTAGTTACAGCCGCAGGAACCTATATTGTAACCGAAACCGGTGCTCCTGGTTGCCAGGATGCTCAACAAACTTTTAATGTTGATGCCTTTAATACCGTTGTAAATCCGGTTGTAGATATTGCAAATAACTTAGGATCTAATCCTAATGTAAATGGTAATATTCGTACCTGTCCAATCACGGGAGATCCACTACCAGAGATCTTTTTATGTGGAGCAGGAACTACATTAACTATTCCAACTCCAGGAAATACCTTAGGTTTTCCTGTCGGAACTACAGTTCAATGGCAACTATTAGATCCTATGGATTGTCCTGCAGTACCAAGAGACCCTAATTGTCCTACTACAGATTCAGGATGTGATGGGGATTGGCAAACTTTAAGTACAGATATTAATAGTTTTACAATTTCACAAGCAGGAGAATATAGGATTAATGCTACTTTTGATAGTAATTGTACGATACCTTTTTACTTTAATGTATTTCAGAATAATTTTGACCCTGATCTTACAGTTATACGACAAATTATTTGTGGTACGCCAGGAACGATACGAGTACAAAATTCTTCTCTTCAATACGAATACCAATTAATTACACCTATAACAAATACAGTAATTGGATATCAGGCTTCGGCAGAATTTACAGGATTAACAGAAGTAGGAACATATACTGTAAATGTTCGTCAGGTAGGAGGTTTGCCTACAGCTTGTGTTTTTCAGGAAACTATCTTTTTAGATGAATTAGATGCTACTGAGACAGTTACTCCAACCTCTCCTACATGTCCAGGTGATCAAGGGCAGATTGAAATAACAGTAACAGATTCTCAAATTAATTATACGTATATCATTAATAGTACTACAACAGCTTTTAATGATACCGAAGGACCTACAACGGTTCCTAATCATACATTTATAGGGCTTAATCCTGATACCTATAACGTGCAGGTATTATCTGCTGATGGTAGTTGTTCAGAACCTTTTACAATAACCATAAATGATCCTGCAGCATTTTCGGCTACAATAAGACTCGTTGAGGATCTACATTGTAATCCAAATTATCAACCAGATATTAGTCTTCCCGATTATGATAATGATCCAGAAATAGCCATTTATGAGGTTACAGTCACAGGAGGTTCGGGTAATTTTGCATTTAATAACCAGGCAGATTTCCTAGGTACTGCATTAGCACCGATAACAGCAACTACTTATCAATTTAGGGCGACTTCTGCGGGTAACTATCCAGTGTTTGTTAATGACTTAGATAATAATTGTACTATTGCTGCCGGTAGTGTCGATGTAAGCCCTTATACGGCAATTACAGCAACTGCTACGCCTATTAATCCCGCTTGTAATGCAGATAACGGATCTATCCAGGTAACTATTGGTGCAGGATCGACAGGACCTTTTACCTATATTCTGGATCAAGGAACAGCTTCAGAGGTAACAATCGGGCCTACTGTTAATACTACAGAAACATTTAATAATGTAGACCCATCGGTATCGCATACCGTTACTGTTCAAGATGGATTTGGTTGTGATTTTACAGTTACTCCAGATGTGACCTTTACAACACCAGCTAGTATTACAGCTACAATAAATGATGATTTCAGGTTATTGAGTTGTACGGCAACTCCTGGTGCTCAAGCTCAGGTAACTGCTATAAACGGAGGTTCAGGAACTTATGAGTGGAGTTTAAACCCAGCAGGTCCTTTTACAGCAGTAGGAGCAATACCTTTTGAAATTGATTTTGCTACTGATGGTTCTTATACATTATATATTAGAAATCAGGCTACCGATGATTGTTTGACACCTTTCCCAATTACTATAGATCCGATATTAGAAGTTGATAGTGTAACCATCACACCTGGAGATCAGAATTGTTCTAATCAAACGGTTGATGTTGTAGTTTCGGCATCTCCGGCTCTTACTTTACCGGCATTTTATGAATATAGTATTACACCAGACCCTGCTACAGGAACTGGTGCTACAGGTACAACAGCATTTAGTACTACTGCAGCATATACGTTTACTAATGGAGTACTTTATACGGTTACGGCTAGAAGAAGTGATAATCAATGTATAAACACAGAAAGTTTTACAGGAACTACAGTTCCTGAAGTACAAATTACAAGCGCAACAGAAACTAATGCGGTAACATGTTTTGGTGGTGCTGATGGAGAGTTTTCATTTACGGTTGGTAACAGTGCCGCTTTTACCTACACTATTACTGGTGGAACAACAGCTGTAATTCCTGGAGGAGGAGTTGGAGGAACACCTGTAGTTATAGGCCCTGTTGGGATAGGCACTTATACTATTACGGTAACCGATACTAGTTTACCATCAGGTAATTGTACAGCAACCACCACTGTAGATATTACTGGTCCACCTTCACAACTAACTTTAAGTGCAACATCACAAAGTTCAAATTGTAGTGCTACTACTGGTACGATAACGGCAACAGCTGGAGGAGGAAATGGTAATCATCAATTTGAATTAAGAAACGCTGCAAATGTGGTAGTTGTTGGATACCCAAATACCAATAATATATTCACAGGATTAGCACCGGGTAATTACACCGTATTTGTTAGAGACGGTAATTCTAATGCTGCGTGTCAGATTTCAACACCAGTAACAGTAGGTCAGTTTTCTGCTCCAGTAATAGATGCAATATCTGGTGGTGATGTGTGTGTAGATACAGACCCTGCAACGCAATGGATTGAAATAACACCGGATGCAACAACTCCTGCGGTAGGCCCTTTTGAGTATGACTTAACCGGACCGATAAACTTAAATAATGTTGCAGTAACATTTTTGGCTCCACCTAATGATGATACTTTTGAGATACCGAATCTAATTGCAGGTTCTTATACTGTTGTAGTAAGGAATACAACTACCAACTGTGTATCTAATGTTGAAAACTTTACGATTAATCCAGAACTTACTATTACAGCAACTTTAACTCAGGATATAGATTGTAACAACCCTGAAGCTACCATAGAATTTACAGCTGCAGATGGAAGTGGAGTGTATACCCAATTCGATTTATATGCAGCAGGATCTTTAGGAACTCCTATTGCAGGAGGAAGTAACATCGCTTCTCCATTTACAAGCGCAATACTAGTGCCAGGTGATTATGTAGTTGGAGTTGTTGACAATGCTGGTTGTACAGCTTTTTCCAATACAGTGACGGTTACGCCTTTTGATGTGGTTACGGCAACATTGGTTCCTACTAATCCAACTTGTAATGGAGATACCGACGGTACAATTGAAGTTACAGTAACAGCAGGACAAGGTCCTTTTACCTATGTACTTGATGGTAATGTGGCTACTCAAATTGGACCAACAGGAGATACTACAGTAACATTTAACAATGTTGATGATGGAGCTCATACTGTAACCATAACTGATGGATCTGGAGGAGCACCACCTTGTACTTTTGATTTCAATACAACATTAACAGATCCTGCTGTCTTAACACCGACAATAATAATAGGTCGAGAGTTAAGTTGTGTTGCACCAACAGATGCTATTATTCGTATAACAGGTATTGTTGGTGGTTCAGGAAGTTGGGCATATAGTCTAAATCCTGCCTCAGGATACACTAATATTGCTGGTTTTCCGGTTGATATACCTATCACTACAGCAGGAACATATACGGTATTTGTTGCTAATCAAGGAACACCAGAAACATGTGCTGTTCAAACAGACATTACAATAGAACCTGTAACTAGAGTAACAGATCTTGATTTTGCTCAAACTGCAGTCCAGTGTCCGGCACTTACATCAAATGTAACATTAACTCCTACAATAAGTGGTACAGGAACTGTAGTTGAATATGAAATCACAGCACCTGCCCCTGTTGGACCTCAGGCCTCAAATCTATTTAATAATCTAGCTCCGGGAACGTATACTTTCCTAGCAAGAACAGATGATGGTTGTGAGTATACCGAAAACTATGTAATAGAAGATATCGATCAAATTGTGGTAAATGCAACACCAGTAAATGAACCTACGTGTAATGGCGATAGTGATGGTGAATTGTCATTTACGGTTACAGGAATTGATATTCCGGCTACTGCGACCTACGAATATGAAATTACAGGAGGAACACCTCCAATAGCACCAATTACCGCAACGGGACAAACTGCTGCTACGATAGTGACAGGAGATGTTTTACCAGGGGGAATTTATACCATAACGGTTACCGATGAAGCAACCCTTTGTGAAGCAACAACTACGGTGACAATTAATCAACCAGATGTAGTTGATTTTGATATCGATCCGGTTGTTCAGGATTGTGCTGCAAACACCAATACTGTTTCAATTAGCAACCCTAGAGGTGGTAGTGGAACTGGATATACATATACTTTAAGTGATTCAGGTGGTGTGTTAGTAGGACCTAGCAGACCAGCTAGTGATCCCTATTTAAATGTTCCTAATGGGACAGGATATCAACTTGTCGTTACAGACAGTAATAGTTGTGTTTCGGCAACACAAACTTTAGATATTAATCAATTACCACAATTAGATGCAAGTGTTAACACTAGTTCTGATTTCTGTTTAGATGATGGAACAGTGAGCTTTACTATCGATATTGATGGTACTGATTCTGGTACCCCAGATTATACATATAACGTAACCAGAAGTGGCGTGGTAGTAATACCAGATACCAATGTTGGAGCATTAACTACGTTCACGACAACTCCTGCATTAACTTTACCAGGAGATTATGTAATAACCGTTACAGATAGTAATGGTTGTCCGGTAGTATTACCAACGCAAACTATTGCACCAGCAGTAGAATTGGTAGTTACTCAAGTTGCAGATAATACTTGTAATGCTCTAGGTAATCCAGTTCCTGCAGAATTTTCATTTGTGGTTAATGGAGGGTATACCCCTTACGATATAGCAGTTTCTATAGATGGTGCCGCATTTGCAGATCACTTAACTAATGCTACGGCGCCATTTGCAAATTATACAAATGGTACCGCAGGATCGTATGTGTTTAGAGTGACCGATGATAGAGGGTGCACCTTTACAACAGCACCATTTACAGTTACAGACCCTGCAGCGATTAATATTAATGCACCAACAGTGAATTTAGACTGTGATGGGGATACAGGAACAGCGGTAATTGAAGTTACTGGTACAGAAGGCCCTTATGAAATTGATTTCCAAAATACAGGGACCTTTGTTACCATAATAGGTACTGAGATTACTTTCCCGAATTTGGGAGAAGCTATTTATCCATTTACTGTTAGAAGTAATCGTGGATGTACTGATACAGATACAGTAGAAATTACTACACCAGACCCTATTACCGAGGTAAGCAGAGTGGAGACACCGGTTACTTGTGGAGGTTCAGGGACTGTTACCGATTTAGGAGCTATTGATTTTGAAATAGCTGGTGGTACAGCAGATTATACTTATACTTTGGTTACTGCAGCGAATTTTGCAGTTAGACCATTGGTGCCAGCTGCAACAGCGGCTACAACTCCAAACCCAAACCCTGTGCCTACAGGAACTACTATAAGATTTGAAGGCTTAGACTTTGGTCAATATTTTATTTTTGTAACCGATGCGAATGGATGTACAGATAATGCTCCTTTTGGACCGTTTAACATCTTTTCTCCACCGAATGACTTAGTACAGAACATTACGGTTTCTGCAACATGTCCGGGGGGAGTAACGTTTGAAATCGATGTACAAGGAGGTTCGGGAGTTAGTAGTCCACCAACAAATCCACCACCTGGATTTGATATTAGAATTGTTGGAGAGCCATCTCCAGGTCTTGGAGATTTTGTGCCACTAGATGATAGTGTTGGAGGACCAACAGCAGTTGATGCAAATACACCAATAAGAGATCATACCTATAGTGGTTTAGATTTTAACAGAACCTATATTTTAGAAGTAAGAGATAATGCAACAGGATGTTTATACCAAGAAATGGTTCCTCCTGAATCCCCACCATCAGAACCGAGTATTATAAATGATGTGGTTACAGATGTAAGTTGTAATGAAACACCGGCTTTAGATGATGGTAGCGTTACATTTGATGTTTCTGCATATGATCCTACGGTAACAGAAATATCCTGGGAAGTGTTTAATGCCTTTACTAATGTAAGCTTAGGGGCTGCATATACAGGCTCTGATAATACTACTCCAAGTCCGGCAGTACCAAATGTTCCGGTTACAATTAACAATATACCACCTGGTCAATATTATGTAACTATACGAGAAGTTGATGGTACGCAATGTCCAACTAGATATGATTTTACAATTGATCTTCCAGATCCGTTAACATCAGTAGCGACAAATCAAACTCCAGCCAATGGTTGTGGTACCAATGCACAGGTTATTATGGATACCGATGGAGGTACACCATTTGCAATTCCTCCAACAGCCGATGGATATCGATATGCATTAATAGCCGATGATGGTTTTGGAGCTCCGGTTACTACACCAGCGTTGTTAGCAGATTTCCCATTGACTAGTAATGTCATTGATTTGGGTAATAATGATACAGAGGTACAACATATATTTGTTATAGATGATAATGGGTGTACTTTTGGACCAGTTACTGTTACAACAGTAGCGAATCCGCTTCCTACAATAGTTTCAGCTAGCTTTATAGATGATTGTGCTTATGACAATAGTAACGTTATACGAATTGAAGCTAGTGGGTTAGGAACATTAACATATCAGCTTGATGGTGGTACTGCGGTTGTTGGAAGTATTAATAACAATAACCATGAATTTACAGTTTCAACACCAGGAACATATACTATTGGAGTTACCGATCAAACAGGTTGTACGGTAACTACTCCTGTAGATGTGTATGGACCATTACAGATTAGCGCTGCATTTACAGTAGCACCTGATTGTACGAATGCAACAGGAACAATTACAACGACGATAACGGGAGTAGTACAAGGAACGGAAACATTTGATTTGCTTGACGGTACTGGTACTCCAGTAGTTGGCAATACGAGTGGTGATGTTAATGGTACATACAATCTTGTGGCTCCTGGAACATATATAGTTCGAGTTACAGATGATGGAAGAGGGACAGCACCAGGTTGTTCTTTTGATAGCTTACCAATAAGTATAGAAGCTCCAACAACACCAGTGTTAGTTCCAGAAACGACATTTGTAACGTGTGCCGGAGATACTGATGGTGTAGTTACTGCTGCATTAACACCAGCATCTATAGATCCGGATCCAACAGTAATCTATGAATATAGAATTACAGCTACTACGTCAATACCACCAATCGCAGTACCAACTGCATACCAGACAAGTCCAATATTTTCAGGTTTAAATAATGGAACATATACAGTAGAGGTAAGGGTGACCAAGCCTAATGGAGCACTAAATGTATTCTGTTTTGATACAGATGATTATATCATAAATGATCCTACTGCTGTAAATGCAACTATTTCGAGTACGCCATACGGTTGTACAGGGACAACAGAAAATTTCCCTGTAATTACTATAGATAATATTGCTGGAGGAACAGGACCTGATTATACTATTTCTTATACTGTAGATGGAACCCCTGTGGTAGCATCTCCAGTTGACCCTACTACCTTAGATACGGACCCAGCAGCTGGGATTCAGATTGTGGCTAGTGTAGCAGGAGATTATGTATTTACCATTTATGACAGTAATAATTGCCCTACTGTACAACCTACAGAAACAATACCTGCTTTCCCAGTAATGACTAATCCAATAGTTACTCAAGTATCACCTATTAATTGTGATACAGCAGAACTTGTAACGGTTTCGGTAGATAGAAGTACTACTCCTGCTAATATTAATGGGTATCGTTTTGATTTACTAGGAGATGCGCAGACTCAGACAATACTAGAAGATGCCTCCGGAACACACACAAGTGGAAATTTCAGTTTAACTGCACCAGGAACTTATGTGTTTAGAATTACGGATCTTGATACAGGGTGTTCTATTGATACAGCACCCTATACTGTAGCTACGTTCAACGAAATTGAAGCAAATGCAGCTGTAGCTACTCATGTTCTTTGTAACGGTGCATCGACAGGAGAGCTTAACTTAAATGTGTTAAATTATACAGGAGAATTTAATTTTATTGTAAGAAATACAGTAACAGCGCTTCCAGAAACGACAGGTAATGTAGCAACAGGATTTACGAACCCTGTACTTATTGGGTTACCAGCAAATGGATTGCCAGCAGGAAACTATGTGGTAGAAATAGAAGCTCTTGATGCTCCTTTCTGCGATGTTATAACTGATGCTGTGACAATAACACAACCAGAACAATTAAGACTGGCGATTCCTGAGAATATCAATGCGAATTGTAATGAAGATGCCAGAGTAACGGTATCTGTAACAGGAGGAACAGGACCATATACCTTTAGAGCAGATGACGATGGTGTTGCTCCGTTTTTATTCGAAACCACGACAGCGAATACTACTGAAACATTCTTGTTGCCAGCAACTATTGCCGGTACAACATATGTTATTAGTGCAATAGATAATAATTCTTGTACATCAACACCAGTATCGATCAATGAAACTGTGTTTAGAACACCAGACCCAACGGTAGACTCGGTAACATGGACAGATTCTTGTGTATTTGATGATAACTATACCATTCGAGTAGTGGGTACAAGTAATGTACCTGTAGTAGCTCCGGCTACCAATGCCCTTACTTTTGAAATAGGGCCTGTGGGTAGCGGACAAGTAGCAGGAAATGTAAATGGTACTACCCATGACTTTACCGTTACTACACCAGGAACATACACAGTTAGAGTATATGACGAAAATGGTTGTGTATCTACAGATGAAACAGTAGTTATTGTTTCAGAATTATCAGTAAGTGCTGATTTCACCGGAAGCCCTGTATGTAGAAGTGATGTAAACGGAGTGATTACTGCTACGGTAACAGGAGGTTCTGACTTTGTTGCTAACCCAGCTAACTTTATATTTACATTAACAGGTACAAATAGTGGAGGATTACCAATTGTACCAGTTGTTCAAATAGGTGCAGGCGGGAATGTATTTACTAACGTTACTGCAGGATCTTACACCGTAAGCGTTACTGACAGTAATGTACTTCCTGCAACTGGTTCAGGGTGTACGGCAAGTGATACAGTTGACCTTCCAATTCCAGTAGATCCAATACCAACTGCAACTCCTACTGGTGTTTCTTGTGTTGGAGCCAGTGATGGAAGTGTTATTATAGCATTACAAGCAGGTACCGATACAGAAGGTCCATACTCATACCAATTATATGAGAATAATGGAGGAACATTGGCAATAACTGGAGCTGCTATAGGAGCTCCTCAGATAGATAACCCTACATTTACTGGGTTATCGTTTAATGCATTGGCTGCTCCTCACCCAACTGCAGGAGAGTACTTGGTAGAGGTAACTTCAGCAAGAGGATGTTCTGCTTTAGTTGCTTTTGTAATACCAAATGCTTCACAGGTAACTGCAAGTTCAAGTCAAACCCCATATACGTGTACGGGAACCACAGAGAATTTCCCCGATATTATAGTAACAATACTAGATGGAACACCACCATACAGTGTAACATATACATCTCCCTTAGGAACCGTAGTAACTGACTTGAATATAACTGATGCTGATGGAGGTACAGCAGGAGTACAATATATATTTACAGGTGATGAAGTAGGTAATTATGTAATTACAGTTACCGATAGTAATGGTTGTAATATACCAACACCTCCTGGCCCTACTATTACAGAGACTATAAATCCGCTTCCTATAATGACTAACCCGTTAGTTAATCAAGTTGCGGCTATTACCTGTAATGCTCCTAATGCAGAGCTGGTAACGGTTTCGGTAGATAGAATTACTACTCCTGCTAATCTTAGTGGATATAGTTTTGATTTACTACCTGTTGGAGGACCAGAGGTACAAACGATTGTAGAAGATGCCTCTGGAACACACACAAGTGGAAACTTCAGCTTGACAACACCAGGAACTTATGTGTTTAGGATTACCGATCTTGATACAGGATGTTTTATTGATACAGCACCTTATACTGTAGCTCCATTTGACACTATTGATGCTGCAATTACTTTAGGTAATGATATTACATGTTTCAATACGCTTCCACCAGATGGGTCAGTAAACTTAATTGTGACAGGATATATAGGTCCATATACCTATGATGCTACCAATACTACTACGACTACTGTTGTTAGTGGAGGAGGTAATACCATTACAGATCCGGCTACAGGGCTTAATATCCCAGGATTAGAAGCAGGTAATATAGTGGTTACTGTAACCGCTACGAATGCACCGTTCTGTGATGCTGATTCAAATATAGTTGCCATTACTCAGCCACCAGTTATTAATCTTACTATAAATCAAATACAAGACGAAACCTGTAATCCAGGTGATGATGCCACAATAGAGGCAGTTGCCGGTGGAGGTACTGGAGCGTTACAATACCAGTTAGAAGATACAGGAGGAGCACCAATAGTACCATTTGGCAGTGATCCAAGATTTGGAGGTTTCTTATTGGATGCTGGCGCTGCACCCGCAGGAATAGATTATGTAGTAAGAGTTAGAGATGCCAGAGGTTGTGAGGTAACAGATACTATTAATATCCAACCACCGACACCTTTAGGATTAAATGCAATTGCACCAACGCTATTAGCTTGTTCTGATAGTGAGGATGGTACAATTACTGCTATTGCTACAGATGGCCAGGGACCAGGAACATATCTCTTTATGTTAACATTCCCTGATGGTTCACAATCTGGAGCGATTGCAAGTACTACAGATCGTTATGTATGGAATAATCTAAAACCAGGAAACTATATTGTTACAGTTACAGATAACTTAGCGTGTGAAATTGCTCAAGACCCTGTAATTATCAATGCTCCACCAGCTGTGACGATAGATGTGGTTCAAGGACCTATAAGTTGTCGTGGTGCTAGTCCTAACCCGATAACGGTTACTGCAGGAGGAGGAACTCCTGGCGGATATGAATTTAGTAGTGATGGTACTACCTTTGTTGCTGGTAATCTAACTCCTACCACCCATGAATTTACTTTACTTGCGGGAGATTATAATTTCTATGTTAGAGATATAAATGGATGTGTTTCTCCGGCATCTAATACGATACCAGTACGAGATCCTGTTCCACTAACCACAATCCTGGACTTAAGTAATACGTCTATTGTTTGTTTTGGTGAGCCAACAGGTTCTATTGATGCAAGTGTTACCGGAGGAATAGGAAATTATAGGTACAGGGTTGAAGGAACGGATTATTTAGGTAATCCAGTATTTCTGCCAGGTCCTGGTCCTACTGATACTCAAGACACCAGTTTCTTTGGAGACTTGTTAGCAAGTACTGGGAATTATGAATATATTGTTACTAGTACGGCTATTCCCGTAAATCCATTAACAAGTTGTGATGAGGTTCGTGTACCTTTTCAAATAAGTCAACCAGCAGAGTTTATAGCACAAGCATTTGCAACGCCTATTTCTTGTAATGGAGAGACCGATGGTACTATACGAGTAACTGCTGTTGGAGGTACTGCACAATATTACTTCTCGTTATATAATAGCGCAGGTAATGCAGTATTTACCTTTATTGAAGATGAATCTGAAAATCCGGATAATGAACATACGTTTACAGATTTACCGGCAGACACCTATCGAGTAGAAGTAGAAGATGATAACGGTTGTCCAAGAACTATTCTTGATATTCAGATTATAGAACCGGCACCAATTTTGGCTACTGTAAATGCTACAACTCCAGAGGATTGTGCGGGAGATATGAATGGTACAGCTACCTTATCTATCACAGGAGGATTACCACCGGCAAATCCTGCAGATCCTAGTTATTTCTGGAGTATCGATGGGGTAACTTATCAAGCTGTTACCGATCCTGCGAATTTGTTTATAGATAATCTGCCAGGAGGTACAACTACAGTATTTATTAGAGATTCTCAAAACA
>NZ_OMPD01000012.1 GCF_900312745.1 Aquimarina sp. AU58
TAAATGTAGATGCTGGTCTATGTACTGCAAGCAGTGTTACTTTAGGTACACCGACTACTTCGGATAATTGTGCAGTGGCTAGTGTGACCAACGATGCACCGGGAGTTTTCCCGATAGGAGATACAACAGTCACCTGGACAGTCACGGATAGTTCTGGTAATACAGCTACCTGTACGCAAACCGTAACGGTAACCGACAATATTGATCCAACCATCAGTTGCCCAGCCACCGTAAATGTAAATGTAGATGCAGGCTTATGTACTGCAAGTGGAGTTACTTTGGGTACACCAACGACTTCAGATAATTGTGCAGTAGCAAGTACAACCAATGATGCACCGGGAGTTTTCCCATTAGGAGATACAACAGTCACCTGGACAGTCACGGATAGTTCTGGTAATACAGCTACCTGTACGCAAACCGTAACCGTAACGGATAATATTGATCCTGTAATTTCATGTCCAGCGACAGTAAATGTAAATGTTGATGCTGGTCTATGTACTGCAAGCAGTGTTACTTTAGGTACACCGACTACTTCGGATAATTGTGCAGTAGCTAGTGTGTCTAATGATGCACCGGGAGTTTTCCCGATAGGAGATACAACAGTAACCTGGACAGTCACGGACAGTTCTGGAAATACAGCTACCTGTACTCAAACCGTAACGGTAACCGACAATATTGATCCAACCATCAGTTGCCCAGCAACGGTAAATGTCAATGTTGATGCTGGTCTATGTACTGCCAGTAGTGTTGCTTTAGGTACACCAACTACAGGAGATAATTGCGCTGTAGCAAGTACAACCAACGATGCACCGGGAGTTTTCCCGATAGGAGATACAACAGTAACCTGGACAGTCACGGACAGTTCTGGTAATACAGCTACCTGTACGCAAACCGTAACGGTAACCGACAATATTGATCCAACCATCAGTTGCCCAGCCACCGTAAATGTAAATGTAGATGCAGGCTTATGTACTGCCAGTAGTGTTGCTTTGGGTACGCCAACGACTTCAGATAATTGTGCAGTAGCAAGTACAACCAATGATGCACCGGGAGTTTTCCCATTAGGAGATACAACAGTCACCTGGACAGTCACGGATAGTTCAGGAAATACAGCGACCTGTACGCAAACCGTAACGGTAACCGACAATATTGATCCAACAATCAGTTGTCCAGCGACAGTAAACGTTAATGTAGACGCTGGTTTATGTACCGCGAGCAGTGTTGCTTTAGGTACACCAACTACATCAGATAATTGTGCAGTGGCTAGTGTGACCAACGATGCACCGGGAGTTTTCCCGATAGGAGATACAACCGTAACCTGGACAGTCACGGATAGTTCAGGAAATACAGCGACCTGTACCCAAACGGTAACGGTAACCGACAATATTGACCCAACAATTAGTTGCCCAGCAACGGTAAGCGCTAATGTAGACGCTGGTTTATGTACCGCGAGTAGTGTTGCTTTAGGTACACCAACCACTTCAGATAATTGTGCAGTAGCTAGTGTAACTAATGATGCACCGGGAGTTTTCCCATTAGGAGATACGACAGTCACCTGGACAGTCACGGATAGTTCAGGAAATACAGCTACCTGTACGCAAACCGTAACCGTAACGGATAATATTGATCCTGTAATTTCATGTCCAGCGACAGTAAATGTAAATG
>NZ_OMPD01000011.1 GCF_900312745.1 Aquimarina sp. AU58
ATGCAACGAGCGAAGTAGAGCAAGAGTACGCAGCTGTGTAGATGAGTGTGTGAGTGTTCATGATGGGTGAGCTGTAGACTTACTATTGTTTTTGTTGTTTAATGATACGGCGGCAACCGAAATCTAAACTTTTTCGTTCGTGTGCGTCTTCAGATGTGTATAAAGGAAAACTCAAAAACTGAAAGGGAATTGGGTTTACTAGGTCGAATTATCCCACTGTAGAGTGGGATTTTTTTTTTTTTTTTTTGAATCTGGATGCTCTCAAAAACTGAAAGCGAATTGAGTTTACTAGGTCGAATTATCCCACTATAGAGTGGGATCTTTTTTTGTACTTGGATGTTTTCTGATCAAGAGATTGATTATTGGCTTTTTAAATGTTGAAGCTTTTATAGGGGTTATGATCGTACTTCTCAAAAAAAATAGGCTTCAAGATGCTATGGTTAAGATGTTTTGTCATTCTTATAAAAAGATATTTTGACAAAATGTCATTAACTGAATGTGTTTTAATGACAAAATGTCGTGAAAATTAAAACGGAACCCAAATTGCTATATACTCATTGTAATTGAAATTTTGAATAACCTTAAAAAAATATACAATGAGTTTACTAAAAAAAACAGACAGATTACCTTTCCTTTTTGATGATTTCTTTACTACCGATTGGCTTGGAGGAACATCTAATATTAATAAAATAGGTGTAAATACTCCAGCAGTTAATGTTAAAGAAACAGATGAAGATTTTGTGGTAGAATTAGCTGCACCAGGACTTACCAAAGAAGACTTTAGTATTGAACTGAATAATGATGTTCTTACCATTTCTTCTGAGAGCACATCAGAAAAAGAAACTAAAGATGAAAAAGGAAAGTACACACGAAAAGAATTTGGATACAATGCATTTAAACGTTCATTTAGTCTCCCCGAAGCAGTAAATGGTAACAAAATAGGAGCTTCATATGAAAACGGAGTGTTATTGGTAAAACTTCCTAAAAAAGAGGAAGCAAAAGTACAACCAAAAAGGTTGATTGAGATTTCATGATTTGATTGATTTGAGATTTAGTTAGTTAATGTTTCAAAAACACTCTTTATAGTAAAGGGTGTTTTTGTTTTTTAATCCAGGTCTAAAATAAAATAAATCAACTAAGGTATTTTGATCTCTTTAAATAGTTAATTTTTAGTCATTTCTCAGAATATTGAAAAAATATTTGTATTATTGTGATATCAAAATGATATTATTATGAAATACGAGAAAAATATAAAAGCAAGTAGTGGTTATCTAATGTTAGGTCTACTTATGTTAGTTGTAATGGGGATGGTTACTGGTTTGCTTCTAAGTGGAAATCCCTTATTTATAATTCTTATAATGGTGATATTGTTTATCATTAAAGGTTTTTTTATTGTAAACCCTAATAGTTCTAAAGTAATGGTGTTATTTGGGGCATATAAAGGAACAGTAAAGAATAACGGTTTCTTTTGGGCGAATCCTTTTTATGCCAGACAAAGAATTTCTTTGAGGGCCAGAAATTTCTATAGCGAACGGGTGAAAGTGAATGATAAAATTGGTAATCCAATTTTGATTAATGTAATTTTGGTGTGGAAAGTAGCAGATACATATAAGGCAGCTTTTGATGTTGATCAGTACGAAGAATTTGTAAGAGTACAAACAGATGCAGCCGTAAGAAAACTTGCAGGCTCTTATCCGTATGATAATTTTGCTGATGGGCAACAGGAGGTAACATTACTATCTGGTATGGATGAAGTAAATGAAGCTTTAGAAAATGAAATAACAGAGCGTTTAGCCATTGCCGGAATAGAAGTTCTGGAAGCCAGAATTGGATACCTGGCATATGCCCCGGAAATAGCAAGCTCAATGTTGAAAAGACAGCAAGCCGTAGCTATCGTAGCAGCGCGTAAAAAAATAGTAGAAGGAGCTGTTGGTATGGTAGAAGATGCTTTAACCAAATTATCTGCAGATGATATTATAGATTTTGATGATGATAAAAAAGCATCTATGGTAAGTAATTTAATGGTGGTTCTGTGCGGTGATAAAGAAGCAACACCAGTAATTAATACTGGGACATTACATTCGTAATTTATGAGTAAGAAAAAATCATTTGTTCTAAGAATAGACCCAGAAACTTTTAAGTCGATTGAAAAATGGGCTGATGATGAGTTTCGAAGTGTTAATGGGCAACTAGAATGGATGATACATAAAAGTCTTAAAGATGCTAAGCGTTTGAAATCTAAAAAAAAGTCTAACGATTCTGAAGAATAGTATATAGATTTTAAATATTTGCTATTGTGAAAATGCTCCTGATATACCGGGAGCATTTTTTATAGTGATATTTAAATAGAACTTACAACTAACCTGGATTTGATTTTGCCTACAAGATAATATGCGAAAATAAGATTTGGGATCCAGCAAAGCCATGCTACTATTTGATATGCAATGATAAAATCTCCAATAAATGTATGGAGTATAGGTAACCATATTCTAAGTGTTACTGCAGAAAAACAGGCTGCATAGCTATAATACATCATAGTTTGATGTTGGGATATCCGGACAGTTTTGGCATACCAGTATCCTTTAACAGTAGTATATATCCAAAGTATTCCTAAGCATATGAACCCAAGAGATGCAATAATTCCTCCTGTAGCAAAGAAGCCAATATAAATTCCCGAAACTCCACTTATAAAGACCATAATCACATAGGTTTTTCCAATACGTTTATGCAATTCTGATCGAGAGATTCTTATTTTTTTATTAAACTGAATCCAACCTATCAGTAGTGCGACACCCCCAAAAAAGATATGACTATAAAAAGCAATATTCCAAATGGTATCGGCAAGTAAGTCACTACTTTTCGAACTTAATAAACCAAATTTTCGATTCACAAAGAGATATACAAAAGGATAGAGGCCTATTATAGTACTTAATAAAGCTAAAATGACTTTGATAATTTTTTTCATCATCTGTGAAATTAAAGATCCAGCCACTTTTTAAAATTAGAAGTCCGCTCCCGGGAAACAATAATCTGTTCATCATTCACAGGCTTTAATTTCAATAATAATCTACTATTAAAATAACTATGAATCTCAACTACAGCTTTAACAGAAATCATAAACTTTCTATTAATTCTAAAAAAATGAATAGGATCTAGAATTTCTTCAAGTTGATCTATAGTGTATTCAATAGGATATTGCTTTCCTGTGTGGGAATGCAAAAAAATAATTCCTTCATGGGACTTAAAATAAGCAATATCGTCAACATTAAAAGTGTTAAATTGATTTCCGACTTTAACCATAAAACGGCGTTTGTATTCTTTTACAAACAAGTTTTTAATGCGTTCGAATTTTACATCATCTATCGATTTACCAGACTCTGTAAAACTCTTTTTGTATTTGGCGAGAGCGTTTTTTAAATCTTTTTTATCAATTGGTTTTAGAAGGTAATCTAATCCATTATACTTAAAACCTCTTATGGCATATTCGTTATATGCCGTAGTAAATATAATAGGAGGGTGATCTTCTAGTGTGTCTAAAATATCGAATCCATATCCATCATTTAATTGAATGTCCAGAAATATTAGATCGGGGAGTGGGTTATTCTCAAACCAATGTCTTCCGTTTTCGACAGAAGTGATTTGACCGGCAATCTTTATTTCTGGAGCTAACTCTTCGATGAGATTTGCCAAACGCTTAGAGGCTATATTTTCGTCTTCAACAATTACAGCAGTCATTTTATGAAACTTTTACCATGGTAACTTCTTTTATATCTTTGGTTAATAGAGGGAGAGTAACTTTAAAGTATTCATGCTCTGTTTCTATTAATACTTCTTGATTTGTATAAAAGGAGTACCTCTTTTTAATATTTTTAAGCCCTAATTGTGTTGATTCTTCTTTTTGTTTTCTTACCCGTAAATTATTCTGAATAAGAATACTACTTTTTTCTATAGAAATAATACTAATCTCCAAAGGTATTTCTTTAGAGTAATAATTATGTTTTAAGGCATTTTCTACGAGCATTTGTAACGATAAGGTAGGAATTACATATTCTTTTGGATTAACCGAAATATGAGTGGTTATACTAAGCGCGCCTTCATGCCTAACATTCATCATAAATATAAAAGAATCAAGAAAACTTAATTCTTTTTCCAGGCTAACCAGATCTTCTTCACGGTTATCCAGAATATATCTATAACATGTTGCTAATCTGGATACAAAATCAGATGCCAGGTCTCTGTCTTGATACATTAATGACGTAAGTGTATTTAAGCTATTGAATAAAAAATGGGGGCTAATTTGATTTTTCAAGGACTTATATTTAGACGTCATGACTTCTTTTTTTAGTTTGTCCATTGTATTTTCCATTTCTTTTTTCTGTTTTAGAGAATGATAAAAGAGATTAAAAATAACAACGGCAAAACCTAAGAGTGTAGCTCTAAAAAAATCTATTCTAAATCGTAACCAGGGTTTATCAGCATTAATTTCGCAAATATGATTAAATTCAAAAATCGCCAAATAATATAATGAAGCAGCTATAGGAATAAAAATCGCCATATTTATAGCAATAATCTTCATACCATTATTTAGATCCAGACTTTTACCTTCATTAGATTTGACCTCTCTTCGTATTAACCAATCATTGGTCTCCCAGGTGAATATGAAAAGAAAAAAGGCAGTCAAATAATAAAATAAACTAGTTGCATCAAATTCTGTGACATCACCGCTATGGTCGATGGTCGATTTAATAAGGAAATAAACCACGTTTATAACAATAAAGCGAAATGTAAACTTCTTTATGTATGCTTTAGATATCATATGTAAAAGTCAATAATAGATGTATCCTTTTTAATAGTATAGGTAAAGATACATAACTGATATGCAATAATCATTTTTAGACATATTCAATCGTCAGATAAGATGCTGAATTGTTTTAAATAACGTTTGATTTGATAACATAGGACACTACTCCATTTTATACTATTCAGATTTGTTTTTGACATTTCAAGAGTAAAAATACCAGCTGGGTATTTTAAATTTTAAGAGTTAAAAAAGAAGTCACAGATTTGAACAAAATAGGAGTCAAATCATGAGAAAAATCACTTTTGCATTTATTATTGTACTAGGATACATAGCAAATGCACAAACAGGAATCATTAAAGGTCTTGTTGTTGACAAACAATCAGAAAACCCTTTACCAGGAGCTACAATTGAGTTATTAAATGTAGAACAAGCTATCGGGGTGATAACGGATATAGATGGGTATTTTACATTAGAAAATGTACCGCTTGGTCGTCAAATGATACGGGTAAGTTACATTGGATTCGAATCGATTACTATACCGAATATTGTAGTAACTTCTGGTAAGGATGCAGCAGTTAATATAGCACTAATAGAAGCTTTTGATCGGTTAGATGAAGTTATTATTACATCAGAAACAAGCAAAGCTCAGGCCATAAATAAACTTACATCTGTTTCGGCCAGACAGTTTGGCGTCGAAGAAGTAACCCGTTTTTCGGGAGGAAGGAGCGATGTTGGTCGTTTGGCAGCAAATTTTGCGGGTGTTTCTTCTCCCGATGATAGTAGAAATGATATTGTGATACGAGGTAATTCTCCTGTTGGATTACTATGGCGGGTAGAAGGAGTGCCCATTCCAAGCCCTAATCATTATTCTACCCTGGGAACGACAGGAGGACCAGTTTCTGCTTTAAATCCTAATCTGTTAAAAAACTCAGATTTTATTACTTCGGCTTTCCCTGCAGAATATGGAAATGCAATAGGAGGAGTATTTGATCTTGGATTTAGAAAAGGTAATGTAGATGATTATGAATATACTGGTCAGGTAGGGATTTTTACAGGAGTAGAAGCAATGGCAGAAGGGCCTTTGGGTAAAAATAAAGGTTCGTTTTTGGTGGCCGGAAGATATTCGTTAGTAAGTCTCCTGGGGATAGGAGCAGGAGGAACATCGGCTACACCAAATTACTATGATGTTTCATTTAATGTAGATTTTGGAAAAAGTAAACTAGGTAACTTTTCATTGTTCGGGATTATTGGTTTTTCTGATATTGAATTTCTTGGAGATGATATTGATGAGGATGATCTATTTGCTGCCGAAGATGAAAATTCTAAGGCAGACTCTGGTTTTGGGGTGATTGGTCTTAAACACCAGATCAATATTGGTTCATCCTCTTTTTTAAGAACAACAGTAGCTGGGTCTTTTGCAACTAATGAATTTAAAGCAGATCGCTTTATTGAAAAAAACACTCCGCAAGAACGTATTATAAAATATACTGAAGCCGATAATGCAGAATCACGCCTCACGTTCTCTACGCTTTTTAACTCTAAATTGAGTAGTAAAAGTACATTACGAACAGGAGTTTTGGTAGAAAATTTTGGAATAGAGTCTGTAGAACGAGATCGTACAAAACAACCTGATAATGATGGTGATGGTGATCCTGATCTTTTTACATTTACAGATATAGACGAAAATCTAAGTATCATTCAACCCTATATTCAGGGGCAGTTTAGACTTACCGAGAAATTAACACTAAACGCTGGATTACACGGTCAGTATAGTACGCTGAATGAACAATTTGTATTTGAACCCAGAGCAGGACTTTCTTATAAGGTTAATCAGAATCATCGTTTTAGTTTTGGATATGGATTGCATCATCAACCAGTTCCTTTACCATTATTGTTTTTAAATGAAGACGTTAATGGAGAATTGGTACAGACCAATCTGGATCTTGATTTTGTGAGAAGTAATCATTATGTATTAGGTTATGATGTAAGAATTAGTAAAGGCTGGAGAGGTAAAGTTGAGGTATATTATCAAGATGTTAGTAAGGCTGCGGTAGAACCTTTTTCGTCAAGTTATTCTTCTTTGACAGAAGGAGCAAATTTTGGATTCGAAAACGATAGGGTATCTCTGGTTAATGAAGGTACCGGTTTTAATCAGGGGATAGAACTGACTTTAGAGAAGTTTTTTAGTGATGGATATTATGGATTGTTAACCACTTCGCTATTCGAAAGTAAATATGAAGGAAGTGATGGTATAGAACGAAATACACCTTTTAATAATGGATATGTAGTAAATCTTCTTGCCGGAAAAGAATTTACTATTGGCAAGGCCAAGAAAGATGTATTATTTTTTGACACTAAGCTAACCGTATCGGGGGGGAGATATTTTACCCCTGTTAATTTGGAAGCTTCACAATCAGCAGGTTTCCAGGTGTTAAGAGAAGATTTGGCTTTTAGTGAGCAAAATGATGACTATTTTAGATGGGATGTTAAATTTGGATACAAAATCAATAGTAAATCAAAAAAACGTTCTCACCAGTTTTATGTTGATCTTCAAAATGTAACGAATAATGAGAATATTTTTACGCGTCGTTATAATCGTTTAACTAACCAGGTGGATCAAGTAGATCAAATTGGGTTCTTTCCTGATTTTGGATACCGTTTTCAATTTTAAACAAAATTATATCTCATTAATAAGGCAATGCATAGTATAGAAGTGTATAACAAGCATCATTTAGAGATCATGAGGAATATTTTGAACACTAAGTAAACCTATCTACAAGTATTGTATGTAATTTTTTTGCAAAGAGGCTGTCTAAATAATGTACTTTTTAGACAGCCTCTTTTGTTTACGTCCTTTTTTTTATCTTTTCAGAAATAAAAGCATTGATATCGTTCTCTAATTGCTTTGGAATATTCTCGTCTTCTATCCATGTATGGATATCTCCTAAATACTCCATACCAAGATAATGTGCACTTTCTATAAATGGCATTGTAAAGCCTGTCTTTAATTCTGATCCAGAACCACAGCTTATCATTCCCATCTTTTTTCCTACTAACTTTTTTCCGGTTGTCTTTTCAATTTTTATACAATCCGTTATCCTGTCCATAAAAGTTTTCATGATTCCACTCATTGTATACCAATATACTGGTGTGGCAAAAATAAGAGTGTCATAGTTCTCAACGATCTCTTTTATTGTGGGTAGAAAGTCATCATCCCTATTCTTAAAATCATAATCAAAAGGTCCTATGTTTTTAGATTTCAAATCTATAATATCGAATCCGGTTCTTTCTTTTATAAATAATGCTATTTTGTTAGTATTTCCATTACTTTTCGAACTTCCTTGTAGTATTACGCCTCTCATATTCTGGGTTTAAAGATTATAGAGCAAAGCTATTTTGTTTATATCACTTATCAAATAAGGGGCAAATTTTACCCTATAGTATTTGATAATCTAATTTAAAAACAGAAGAAAAACCGATACTTTAAAGTTGATTATACCATTGTTTTATTACAATAGGATGATTTTTCAAACTCTCTAAGGTTAATAGAAAGAATAGGTACATCGGGAAATATTGTTTTTAACGTGCTGACTATTTTTTTAGAAAGATCAGCTTTTTGATGATCATTTCTACCTTCCATCAGATTACCAAAAACATGAATAAAGTCATCTTTTGTATTTCCTACAGTGTAGTATTTAAAGGGGTTGATTCTTACTTTAATATCTCCAGCGGTAAAAAGCCCGGTAGCATCGGCCGCATTGTATACAGCTTGTATGATTTCTTCGGGTGATTTTAATTGAATGATGTGTTCGGAGCAATCTAATATGAAATGCGGCATGTACTATTTTATTAAAGGTTTAATTCTTGCTTTCTATACACGTATGGAAGTCTAATTATTTTGAAAATACGTTTCAACCTGTGCAATCTTTTTTTCTTTTTCTTTGTTAGATAACCAGCTTGCTTTGAAGCTGTTCTTAACTAATTCTGTAATTTGCTTTTTAGAAAGATTTAGTGCTTGAGCAATGCCTATGTAATTCTCGTTCATATATCCTCCAAAATAGGCTGGGTCATCAGAATTAATTGTTACTAATAAACCTTTATCCATCATTTCTGGTAAAGGATATTTTTTTAAATCGTTAATCACTTTCAGTTCAAGATTAGATAAAGGGCATAATGTTAGTGGTATTTGTAAATTTGCTAGTTGTTTTACTAATCTATCATCTTCTAGACATCGGTTACCATGATCAATACGAGTTACTTTTAATAGATTAACAGCTTCCCAGATATATTCTGCAGGCCCTTCTTCTCCTGCATGAGCTACTGTTATAAAACCTTCTTCTTTTGCTTTAGCAAAAACACGTTCGAATTTTGAAGGTGGATTTCCTACTTCAGAAGAATCCAGACCAACTCCACTAATCCATTTTTTGTAAGGTAAAGCTTGTTGTAATGTTTCAAAAGCCGAAGCCTCATCTAGATGCCGTAAAAAAGATAGAATCAACTTGTAGGTAATCCCCAGTTTTTCTCTCCCATCCTCTAATGCACGATAAATCCCTTTAATAACAGTGTCAAAAGAAATACCTCTATCGGTATGGGTTTGAGGATCAAAAAAAATCTCTGTATGCACAAGATTTTGTGTATGGACTTTGGTAAGATACGCCCAAGTGAGGTCATAAAAATCCTGTTCTTCGATCAATACATTGGCACCAGCATAATAGATGTCAAGAAATTCCTGAAGATTATTAAAACTATACGCTCTTTTTAACTCATCGACTGTAGAGTATTTGATTTCTTTATTGTTTCTTTTTGCAATTTTAAACATCAACTCAGGTTCGAATGTTCCTTCGATATGTAGATGAAGTTCTACTTTAGGTATGCCTTCAATAAATTTTTCAATTGAAATATTACTCATAATAGTCTTATGTTTTTTAATAGCATGATCATCTCAAGATCTACACTATGAAGTAATTTAAACTTTTTTCAATTCGCTATAAAAATGCTCTTTTTCACTTAGTTTTTGTCTTTTTCTTACTTCGTAGCACTGCTACGAAGTAAGAAAAAGACTTTAATTGATCAAAAAATAACTATTTTTCGCCAGAATCAAAAAAGTTTAAATCTCTTCTATAATTATATCGCAAAAATTACACTTTTTGATCCTGTATCTTATTTTGCAACATTTTGATCTCGTCTCGCAATCGTGCTGCAGTCATAAAATCTAATTCTTTAGCGGCTTTTTCCATTTCCTTACGAACATTACGGATTCGTACTTCTAATTGTTCTTTGGTGTAGTAGGCTGTTTCTTCTTCAGCAGCTTGTAGGGTAGGAGCGTTTTCAAAAGTATAAGGTTCTACTTTTTTACCAGCTAAGGCATTATCCAGGGACTTTTTAATTGCAGTTGGTGTAATGCCATGTTTAGTGTTGTAAGCTATTTGTTTTTGTCGTCGGTATTCTGTATCATCAATAGTTTTTTGCATGCTATCTGTAATTTTATCTGCATACATAATTGCTTTTCCGTTTACATGCCTTGCTGCTCTACCAACGGTTTGTACTAATGATCTTTTGTTTCTTAAAAAACCTTCCTTATCAGCATCCAGAATGGCTACCAATGATACTTCGGGAAGATCTAACCCTTCTCGCAATAAGTTTACTCCTATCAATACATCAAAAATACCTTTTCGTAGATCTTGCATAATTTCTACCCGTTCTAATGTATCTACATCACTGTGGATATATCTGCAACGAATATCGATTCTAGTTAGATATTTTGTTAATTCCTCTGCCATTCTTTTGGTTAGTGTGGTAACAAGGATACGCTCGTCTAAATCAATTCGCTTTTGCATCTCTTCGATGAGATCATCAATTTGATTTAAGCTAGGGCGAACTTCTATTACAGGATCTAATAATCCTGTTGGTCTAATGATTTGTTCTACATAGGTTCCTTCACTTTTTTGTAATTCATAATCTGCAGGTGTAGCACTGATATACATAACCTGATTTTGGATCGCTTCGAGTTCTTCAAACTTTAAAGGCCTATTATCCATTGCTGCAGGAAGTCTGAAGCCATATTCTACCAGGTTTTCTTTCCTGGAGCGATCACCGCCATACATGGCGTGTGTCTGAGGTATAGTGACATGACTTTCGTCAATAATCATTAAATAGTCATCAGGAAAATAGTCGAGTAAACAAAATGGTCGTGTACCTGGGTTTCTGCCATCGAGGTAACGAGAATAGTTCTCAATACCAGAACAGTAACCAAGTTCTTTAATCATTTCCAGATCAAAATTAGTGCGTTCTTCTAGTCGCTTTGCCTCCAGTGGTTTTCCGATTTCTTTAAAGTATTCTACCTGTTTTCCTAAATCAAGCGAAATTTGATCAATTGCATTATGTAATATATCGGGAGAGGTTACAAACATATTGGCTGGATAAATGTTCAATTGATCATATTTTTCAACAACAGTATTGGTTTGTACATCAAAAGATTCGATCTCTTCAATTTCATCTCCGAAGAAATGTACTCTAAATGCATCATCGGCATAGCTTGGGAAAATATCAACGGTATCTCCTTTTATTCTAAAATTTCCATGTTTAAATTCAGCCTCAGTTCTCGAATATAAACTTTGTACCAAGCGATGTAATAAAGCTGTTCTGGATACAAACTGTCCTGATTGTATCGAAATCACATTCTTCTTAAACTCTGCAGGATTACCAATACCATATAAGCAAGATACAGAAGCGACAACCAAAACATCTCTTCTTCCGGATAAGAGCGAAGAAGTGGCGCTTAAACGTAGCTTTTCAATCTCATCATTGATTGATAAATCTTTTTCGATATAGGTTCCCGAAGTAGGAATATAAGCTTCTGGCTGGTAGTAATCATAATAGGAAACAAAATATTCTATAGCATTCTTAGGAAAAAATTGTTTAAACTCAGAAAAAAGCTGGGCGGCCAATGTTTTGTTATGCGCCAATATTAAAGTTGGTCGCTGTACTTGTTGAATTACATTAGCAGCAGTAAAAGTCTTTCCTGATCCTGTTACGCCTAAAAGCGTTTGATATTTTTCGTTAGATTCAATACCTTCAACCAATTGTCGTATTGCTTCTGGTTGATCCCCAGTGGGTTTGAATTCTGATTCCAATTCGAACTTCATGTATCTTTTCTTTTTCACAATAAAGATACTGAATCCAAAACCATTTATTTTTAAATAATCATGACATTTAACAATTAAAAGGTCGCTTGTTTTTTTAGAAACCTTTTACAAGTATTAATAATTCAATCTAAAAGTTAAACAAAAATATTTTTTGCACGATTTTGAATTTAGGTAAATATTTATTTGTTAAATACGTATTTGTTGACAGTGTTTTCGATTTCTTTAATAAGAAATATAAGTTCTTTAGGAATATTTTTAGTTCCTTTAATGCTAATAGTATCATTACAATATATCAATTTCTTTTGTGGCAAATCCCTTAAATTTGGGTTATATATTTTAGTTTTAAAATCTAACTCAAGAAACTTATCATAAATTTCAATCACTTTTTTTTGAGAGATTGCTACAGTAGAATGGCCTATGATTTTTACATTTTTTTCACCAATAAATATTGCATTACCTTTTATAGGCAAGACAAACTTGTAAGCAGGACATGCTCCAAAACATTCTCCTGTGATAAATGTTATAGAGTTATTATGTGGTTCGCTATAACTATTATTACTTTGACAACCAATAAGGACAAATATTAAACTTAGTATTAGTAGTGACTTATATTTTGTTATTTTATAATGTATAGCCATTATGTGATAAGTTTTAAAAAATTAGGTGTCTTTTTATACAACAGTAAACTTTTAGAATACCCTATTTTTATTTACTTATAACTTTTTTGCAAATTCCTTTTTTATAAGTAGAAAAAATAAGCTGTGAAGTTGTTGTAGGAACAAAGCTTTTTTTGTTGGTAAGGGGAGTAAATCAGTTTTAGTAATTTTTTTAAAAGGAAATTCTTTGTTGTTTATTATCAATAAAAAGAAGATAGAAAACCTAAAAATATTTTATAATGATAATCTCTAGATTTAGAGATTCTAGGTGTGTTTTTTAGATATGAATCTGTAAAAGGGAATCATATATTATCATTTTTACAGTGTGATTCCTGATGGAAATATTTGTATAAAATTTTAGGTATAATCAATTCTAAGAATAAATCGGATATATTAATATTATTATCGAATCAAAGAGAAACTTCCGGTAAGAATTCTACCATCTTCTAATTCTACACGAAACCAATATTCGCTAGAAGGCATTAGTTGCCCATTAAAGGTCCCATCCCATCCAGGGGTACCTGCTCTTAGCTGCTTGATTAGTTTTCCGTAGCGATTAAATATAAAGATTAGTGAATTACCCATAATCTGGTTTGATATTCCTTCTACGTTCCAGGTTTCATGAAAACCATCTCCATTTGGAGTGAAATATTTTGGAAATCCAACCACCGAGATATCCTGAGAGGTTACAGGAACACATCCGTTTTTGTCTCTTACATACACCCTGTGAAACCCTGGAGGTACATTGATAAAGGTTGGGTCATCCTGATATGCACTCAAAACTCCATTTATCTCTATTGCATATTCATAATTACCCAAACCTTCTGCATTAATGGTAACGGTATTATTATCTCTTGCATCATTGATATCGATAGACTGTATAGTCGCTACACTTGATGCAATTACAGATACTGTTCTGGATTTGGAACATCCTGTAAGTGTGCTGGTAACTTGAGCTGTATATGTTCCTGGCTGGTTCACAAAAATGGTTTGAGTAGTTTCATTAGTAGACCATAGAAAAGTGAAATCATTAGCATTACTACCAGATAATAAACCTGTATCTATTTCAATGTTTGTTTGGTTTTGGCATAAGAAATATTGTGCTTCAGGTTCAATATTAGGTAAAGGATTAAGAAATAATTGTACTTGATTAATACCAAAACATTGATTGAGGTTTTCTACTCTAGCAAATACTATATCTTGTCCTTGTGTTAATAAGGTGGTATTAGTTGTTGTTGTTATAGGATTAGATTCACTTAAAGCATCTGTTATAGTTTGATAATACATAACTGTTAAATTAGGTGTAGTTATGCCAAGCAGTATCTGTGGATTAGCCAGTGAAAGATCAAATTCACGAAACCCATCTTCTGTACCGTCATCATCACATAATCTTAAAATTGCATCATTTGCAGATGTAACACTTACTTCCAAGTCTAAAGTTGAAACCCTAAAACATCCATTAAGATCATCTGTAACACGAACGAATAATTGCTGATTTATCGCAGTATTTTGGTATGTAGTTGTATTTGTAATAGCCGGAGTACCTGCATTTGCAGATGCGATATCTTCAAAGAATAATACAGATCTATTTGTTGTACTTCCCGTAATCTGATTACTAGCTTCATTAAGATTAAAAAGAGTGATGCCATCTGTTGGATCCATGAATTCATCACATTGTATTAAAGAAATGGCATTTGCTACAGGCAAGGGGTTTACTTCTAAATTAAATTGAACAATACTAATGGTATTTATACATGGTTGTGTTGCGGCATATTGTGCTCTAACAAAAATCGTCTGAGGATTCACAGTATTTGTAAAAGGAGCGTTTTTATCTATAATACCAGTTCCAGTATTTGCATCAGTCAGAGACGAATGATATGTTATGATATTGATAGCAGGATCTAGTCCGTTAAGAATTTCATTGTCTTTATCTCTAAGTAAAAAAGAAACAAATCCATTTGTATCATTCCCATCATTGGCATTATCACATACCGTGAATGGGGAAGGAGTGGTTATTTGCGGCCCAGGAATGGTTATCAATGTGAATGTATCAATGATAAAACAACCAGTAATTGTATTTTCTATGCGTACATGTATGGTTTCATTATTTTGAGTACTTAGATAAGGACTGGCTAAGGGTGAATTGTTAATGCTGGCATCTTCTTCGGTATTATGATATGAGATTGCTGTATTGGTTTGTGTTCCTAATATAGCAGCTGTATTACTATTTAAATCAAAATTTGTTCTTCCGTCACCAGAGTTTCCAATGACATCACATTCTGTAAGATCAAGATTTACCGTAGTGCCTGCAGTATTAACAGGGCTATCTGGAAGTACTGCTGTACCGGTAAATGTAAGGTCAAAACCTCCATTCTGAGAAAAATTATCAATTAAAATAAAATACTCTTCTCCGGCTACGGCATCTATGGCACGTACAAACCCATTTCCGAGATTTCCGGGACCTTCGCTCAGATCCGTTTCAGTGCTATTGAGCCCTGTTAAGGTAGAGATTCCAGCCGCTGGAGGATTGGTAGAGGAGCATCGAATAGAACTACCTAAAGTAGAGCATGTAACATTAGGTCCGTAAACTGCAAAATCATAATCTTCGGCAGTGCTTGAGGATTCTGGTGTTATGGTGAATGCTAGTGTTCCTGATTGAACAATATTAACTCGTAACCATAAACTTTGACTTTCTGTAAAAGAACAAGCAGGAGCATTGTTACCAGGTAATGCAAAATCGTTGGTACCTACACCGTTAGAGTTTAGCTCTAGATTAGTATCTCCGCAAACAATAATAGAATTAACACAATCGGTAGGTTCGTTTTGTGAATAACCGATAAAAAATACAGAAGTAAGAAGTAAAGTTAAAAGTAATTTTTTTTTCATTTGGGGTATTTATATTGTCGGTCAAGATACTAATAAATAGAGAACTAGTTTAATATTCTCTATAAACTCTATGGTAAATATAGTTAACGAATAAGAGAGAAACTTCCGGTAAGAATTCTACCATCCTCTAATTCTACACGAAACCAATATTCGCTAGAAGGCATTAGTTGCCCATTAAAGGTCCCATCCCATCCGGGGGTACCTGCTCTTAACTGCTTGATTAGTTTTCCGTAGCGATTAAATATAAAGATTAGTGAATTACCCATAATCTGGTTTGATATTCCTTCTACGTTCCAGGTTTCATGAAAACCATCTCCATTTGGAGTGAAATATTTTGGAAATCCAACCACCGAAATATCCCGAGAGGTTACAGGAACACATCCGTTTTTGTCTCTTACATACACCCTGTGAAACCCTGGAGGTACATTGATAAAGGTTGGGTCATCCTGATATGCACTCAAAACTCCATTTATCTCTATTGCATATTCATAATTACCCAAACCTTCTGCATTAATGGTAACGGTATTATTATCTCTTGCGTCATTGATATCGATAGACTGTATAGTCGCTACACTGGATGCAATTACAGTTACTGTTCTGGATTTAGAACACCCGGTTTGTTGGTTTGTAATTTCTACAGTATAATTTCCGGGTTGATTTGCTAAAATCGTTTCTGTAGACTCATTTGTCGACCATAAGATTGTAAGATCATTGAGATTACCATTAGTTGGTAGGCCAGCATCGATTTCGACATTTGTTTCGTTTTGACATAAGAAATACTCAGAATCAGGTTCGATATTGGGTAACGGGACTACAAATAAACGTACACTGCTTATTCCAAAACATTCTCCTCCATTTTCTTCAGCTTTTGCATAAACAATATCATCACCTTGAGTGTTTTGTGTACGATTGGTAGTGGTTGTAATAGGGTTCCTGTTTAATAATGCATCTTCTGTATTTTCATAATATGTAATCGTTAATCCGGGGGTAGTAATTCCTGATAATACCTGTTGATTTGCTTCAGTTAGATCAAAAACGGCAAACCCATCTTCGATACCATCATCATCGCAAACTCGTAACTCGGCATCGTTTACATCGGTAGAGCTCACCTCTAAAGTAACAGTTGTGATGTCAAAACAATTTGTATTGTTGCTATTAATTACCCGCGCATATACCTGTTGATTATTTTGATTATTTTGAAATACATTTTCATTACTGATTCTTGGTGTTCCTGCTTGTGCAGAAGGTTGATCTATAAAGAATTGGGTTGTGTATTGATTATTTCCGCCGGTAAGCTGATCGTTTGCAAGATGTAAATCAAACAACGTAATATTATCTCCAATAGTTTGATACGCATCACACTGTACTAGTGTAGAAGCAATAGCAGTCGGGACTTCGAAAAAAGTGGCATTAGCAACGCCAATGAGAGGGCAGCTACCATCATTAAGATCAACTTCTAATCTGTAGTTGGCTGTTGTTGTAATATCTAAAAAATGAACAGCATTAGCAATCTGATTGTTGTCTACAAACCAGGTATAGCTGGCACCTGGGATATTTTGATAAGACAATCGATATGTATCTCCCTCACATAAAGCAAGATTAACGTTATTAGGATCTCCATTATTGATGATATCAATATTTTGTGCAAAAATAGATTGAATAAAAGGAGGCAGCCCAAGAAGAGCACTTCTAGAACCATCTGTATTAACACGTACTCCTTGCTCGTTATATACTATATTGGATGCTGCTGCTTCGGGGTTTTGAATAACTCCAAGATAATCACCTCTTTGGGTGTTGAAATCATATAGCGTTCGATAAATCTTACCATCTGGACCGAGTTGAATAGCTCCTGCGTTAAAAGAAAAAGTACTTTGATTATTTTGATTAAGAATTCTCGTTCCACTTGCTGCAATTTGATTATCCGGTAATGAGAGGTCATATTGCATTAAAAAACTTTGTCCATTTCCTTCATCTCCAATATCGAAAGTAGCATATAGTCTTTGCCCGGTTTGAGAAAACTCTATTCCATAAGGAGAATTGCTGTTGCTTAACTCGATCTCATTACTAATAGTTCCGGTGGTATTATCAAAATTGTAAAGTAAAACTTTTCCTGGTCCGTTACCTGCTGTGACAGTTGCAAAACCAAAATGTGCTACAGCTAATTTATCACCATCTGGTGAAGCTTTAATATATCCTAAAGCATTACGCCGATACCCAGAAAGAGGAACGGTAACCCCAATGCGAGAAGTAACAGGTGTTGTGTTAACTCCGGTTTGATCAACTTTAAAAGCATAGAATGTATCTACAAAATGTGTAATTACCCAAAATGAATCACAATCATCACTTTTTACAGCTGTAATTTTTTCTGAACATTTGTATCGACTTTCTAGGCCATTTGAAGTATTGTAAGTAATTAAAGGAATGTTTTTTTGGCCAGTAACTACAGCTCCATTTCCTCCGTTCAAAGACATATCTACAATAGAATACATAAATCCATCGTTTACCCCATCTCCATCAAAAGTAGTAGGATCATTATCAGCGTTGTCATGATGAGGTTCATCTACAGTAAAAACAATATACAGATTTGGAGAGTTTGGTTGAGGAACAATTAGTGCAGAAGAGGTACTAGAAGGGTCACCTTTTAACCCTGTACCATTTTGCATAATAGCATGCGATCGATCCCAAACGGTAATGCCATCGGTATAAAATAATAAATTTCCTGTTGCATCAGATATTGTAGTACATCCTTCAAGTGTGTTCACTCTACCGTTAGTAAGTGCTGTAGGTGGCGTTGTATTGAAACTTATACCTGCATTCTGACCAAAATACCAACTGTTAGCTTCTCCCTGACTATATAACAATGGACAGTGAAAGAATAAAGCAAAAAAAACTACATAGATGTATCGCATAGTCGAGCTTTGAAGCCCAAATATATTATAAATCTCTCTTTTTAAGTAAGTAATAAGATAGATATATAAAAACAACTGTCCAAACCAATACGATTAAGATTTCATACCAATGTACAGTATAATCTCTTTGAAAAGTTTCTCCTAATTGACTTGCAGCCGATTGAATAAAATTTAAACGCGTAAAAGGCTCATTAATCAAGGTTGCCATAGATTCTAAAGGAAAAAACTGTACGATGTTATCTGCAATTTCGGTTCCTCTAAATAGTTTAAACTTTAGCAATGCGAATATAATATTTTCTACAACCCACCAGATAAATAGAAACCCAAGGGCAAAGGCAGAACGCTTTACAAAAATCCCGAGGAACATACAAAAAGCAAAAAAACCAATTAGTTTTATGAAATACGCCAGAACATATTCCAGGTCAGAGAATATGATAGAAAACTCATTATAATCAGAGAAGCTTAATCCCAAAATCATAGATACTACGAATAAAAATAGGGTAGAGATCAAGGCAAAGACACCAACGGTTAGAAACTTAGAACTAATGAATTCTTTTTTACTTAGCCCATCGATTAGATTTTGTTTTAAGGTTCGATGACTGTATTCATTGGCCATCATAGAAACAATAACAATAGCCAAAAATAGTTTAGACCATGCAGCTATATACGTATTAAAATGCCATATATATGGAAAATTGAAAATCCCCTGATCGGCTATTCTAAATTTTACACCGGCAAAATTAAATTCTATAGATGCGATTAAAGCGATAAAGGTTATTAATATAAAGTACGTTATCGTAATTACCTTTGCGGCTTTATTATATTTTAGTTTTTGAAATTCTATATTTAGTAGTCGTAACATGGCTTTAGTTTAAATTGTTGGTTAATTGTAAGAATTGTTCTTCTAGACTTTCTTTTCGTTTCACAAGGTGCGTGAGAACTATTCCTTCTTTAAATAATTGCCTGTTAAGACTTTCTGCATCCAGCTCGTGTGCTAAAAATGCAATTACTTTCCCATCTTCTTCTTTGAAATTTTTAAAATCATCATGCTTAGATAACCATTCTGTTAATGCAGATTTTTGATCACTCTTCAGTTCGAAAAACCCGTAACTTGCATTCATCTCATCTACAGGTCCAGAATACAGTTTTACACCTTTTCGTATAATCACTACGTGACTACATACTTTTTCTACTTCATCGAGTAGGTGAGATGCCAAGAGTATTGTAGTTCCTTTAGAGGCAATTTTTTTGATGATTTCACGAATTTGATGTATCCCTTGTGGGTCTAACCCGTTAGTAGGTTCGTCAAGGATTAATATTTCAGGATCATTTAATAAGGCAGAAGCAATGGCTAATCGCTGTTTCATTCCGAGAGAGAACGTTCTGAACTTACTGTTTTTTCGATCTAATAACCCTACGACTTCAAGTTTTTTATCAATTTTACTGCTGTCGACCCCTTTAATTTGGCATACCAATTTAAGGTTTTGGGCCGCAGTCATATATGGGTAAAAGTTTGGGCGTTCTATAATTGCTCCAACTTTTTTTAGTGCATCATGAGTTGATGTATTGCCATCAAACCAGATAAACTCACCAGAGGTACTGTTAACAACATTAAGTACGATACCCAAAGTAGTAGATTTACCACTTCCGTTTGGACCAAGAATACCATACACATTTCCTTTCTTTATAGTAAAAGAGAGGTCTTTGACAGCTGTTAGTGCTCCAAACTTTTTGGTGAGATTGTTTAAGGTGAGGATATTTTCCAATTGTAATTGTTTTTGGTGGTTATATAAAACAAGACGACAAGTATAGGGTTTTGTTACAAGAAAGTTGATAGTTGTTGATTGTTTGTTGAATCTAAGTGTATGTTTTTTTGATGTAAATGGTTGTTTATTGAATGTACGCATATGTTTTTTATTGTAGACTATTGTTTACTAAACGGTATTCAGCAATTTTTTTTAAAAGTGATTTGTACACCCGAAATTTGTAAATTGCTTTTTTACAAAAAGGACTGCTATGGACGAAAAATTAATGTCGAAGAAAAAACCAACATATCCTATCAACGACAAGCTGGATGCATATCTGAAAGAATGTAATCGTAAAATTAAGATTCCGGTATTTTATGATGATTTACTTAGGTTTTCGGGTTCTATAGTTGTTTATGATAGCAAGGATGAGGATACGCTATGGGTACGGGTGTATTATGAAGAGCATGAGCGACCAGAAATAGAATCCAGCCTTAAAAAAGTATATACAATTCTGCATTCTGATGGTAATGAAGATGCTATTGAGTTTCTTAATATCGATGCTATAGACTATTGTACTTTTGGAAACTCAAAGCCTTTTAGAATAAAAGTTAGAAATATCCTTAATGATAACTATACATATATCTACGTAAAAAAGGCAGATGCTTCACGTATTTATGGATTAGAATTAGAGCATATGTTTTCACCAAATAGAATTAACTTTTTGGTATATAAAAATACACTTATTGAAGAACATATTGCAGGGATTCCTGGGGATGTATTTATTAAGGACTTTTTACCTGATTTAAGTGACCAGGCTAAGTCACAGATAGCAAAAGAATTTGTGAAATTTAATGAGCGTTGCCAAATGCGATTGCTAGGAGATATGCGGTCTTATAACTATGTGATTATTCCTATTCACGATTTTGACCATGTAGAATATAAGATAAGAGCTATTGATTTTGATCAGCAATGTTATGAAGGAAAACTAAAAGTATATCAACCTCAGTTTTTTAAAGAGAATTTTGATATGGTAGATATTGTTATGAGCAAGTTACAGCTAAGTTCTATCGAACAATATAAAAAAGAAGAACGGTCTATTTTGGCAAAACGAGTATTAACATCGAGATCCCGTTATGAAAATTTGGTTGAATGTATGTGTGCAGATCGTATCTCTACCCAAGAAAACCTGAAAGAACTTAGAGAACACCTCTATAATTTTACCTTGGATTTAAAATTTCGTCGCAGCAAATCAATGGGTGAAGTTCTTAAAACGGCAATGGATTTTGTACGACGTAATTATGAAAATGTAAATATGAGACGATTACTAGAGTGATGAGTTATGTCTTAAGTAAGAAGTTAGAGGTCCGAAGTCAATCTTGGAATTGTACATCGAACCTCCCATCTCAGACATTTGATTTATTTTATCTTCTTCTCTAGCCAAAAGTGCTTGGTCTGGAGTGGTCGTTCCAATTCCTACATTACCCGTAGTTGGAAAAGTGTTGTTTAGATCAATACTGATTAATGACACCAATACAAAAGATACTGATAGAAATATACTTTTCTTCATAGTTTAAAGATTAAGTAAATATTGATTTTGTAATAGGCCTGTATTTGAAAAATGAAGATGGTATTTTGAGATTATCGAACCTTAAGTCGGTAATAGATTAATTAAGCAGTTTTAAAATTTCTATCCAAGTAACTGTAGTAACCTCGCTCTAGAGCCTTATAAAGTTTACAAAACTGTCCTTATTTCTTGAAAACTCAAAGAATCAGGACAATATAATATCGATAGCTCCCTAGGTTTGGCAAATATTTGAAAACTAGATGTTACTTTAAAAACATATAGTGAAATCATAAAGACATATCCCTGAGTGTCTATAAAAGTTTAGGAGATTTTAATTTTAAAAATTTAACCATGTTGTCAAACATTTTAAACTTTACCAATGGTAAAACTATGAGGAAATTATTGATTAAAAACACCTTACCCCTGGGTGTATGTTTATTTCTGTTGAGTTGTACAGATCACGATGAGATCATGCATGAACCTGAAACTGAAGAATTAGGATGGAAAACTTTGGCAACATTGCAGCTGCCCAATAACAATACTGTAACATTCGAATTTAATGGCGAGGGTTTTTATTACGAAGAAAGAGGTTCGATGGACAATGAAATAATTGATTTTGACGAGAACGATGGCTGTCTTAAGCGATTTTTATTACTTACAGAAGACCATGTTGCAGTACCAAAAGCATTTATGGATTCACCCGAATCTGAAGATTTACAAAAGTTGATCTCTACCAGAAAAATGATAGAGAACCATAAAAGCCCCATAAGAATATCAGCATCAACAATGTCAAAATTAAAAAATCGAGCTGCTTCACCTGTTCCTGTTCAGTTATCGCAATGTAATAGCTTCCTTACAGGAGGGAAAAGAGTATGGGTCAATAGTTCAACCAATTCAGGTACAGCGTATTACTTTAATTATACACCTTTTAATTGGAATGCTGGTCCGGATACACATAATAATTGGACTGTAAGGAAGTCTTGCAGAGGACTTCGCTTTAAGGTTGGAAACTGTGATTATGACAGACAGGTTAAGTTTAGCGTAACTGAAGGTGAAGGAAATCATTTCAAAGAGATTAGACAAATAACTCTTTCACCTCGAACTCAGGTATCGTCTGGTTATATTTCAAATAAGTGGTTTAAACAAAGAGTAAGGGGGATAGAGTTTCATTGTGATTGGGATGTATGGAATGATAATAGAAAAGTAGGAGGAGAAGTACTCTTCTATCAGAAAGGGCCAGATACTTTTGATAACCCATTTGATTAACATCGATTGAAACAAAAATAGAATCACACTTTTTTATTTGTGTACTCCTATTCGGGGTACACAAATTTTTTGCTTTTCTTCAGTGTTGTGAAAGTCTCTACAAAATAAAAGCTTAATGTTAAGATATGAACAGAGGTAAGAAACGAAAAAAAACGTAAGACCTATGTATTTCAATCTCTTCCGTTTGATCTAACATCAGATTTACAAAATACCAATTCCCAGAAGTAGTGCAAAAACAATTAATAAAACTCCTACCACTATTTGAATCGTATGTATGGTGATTTTTTTAAGAAACTTATTCCCGATGTAAGCTCCAATAAAAGCCATTGATGTTGCAACTATAAGCATAGGGTAATTAAGTTGATCACCTAATTGTAAAAGATCTTTGGCATATATAGTTAGTCTCGAGATATCAATAAAGCAAGCAATAATAACTCCTGTGGCTATAAAAGCTTCTTTACTAAGTTTTGCCCGAATTAAAAAAGCTGTTCGTAATGCTCCTTGATGCCCCGATAATCCTCCAAAAAAGCCACTTAGTGCGCCACCCCAAGGTAAATATTTGATATCAAACTCTAATCGTTTCAACTTTGGAATAAGATCAAATAGAGAGAAAAAGATTAATACTATAGCAATACATAATTTTACTGCTGTGACTTCATATAGGGTATTAGAAATAGTGTAGCTAAATAAGGGGTCGATATAGGTAAGTTTTCCTAATGTATATGCGCCAAAAAAGGCACATACAATAGCAGGTAACCCAAAACGCAATACTGCTTGCAAATTAGCTTTTTTACCAACAAGAGTTAGTTTAAACAAATTGTTAAGCAGGTGTACTATTGCCGTAAGAGCGATTGCAATATCTATAGGAAAGAATATTGCAAATACCGGCATCAATAATGTACCTAACCCAAAACCAGAAAAAAATGTTAATCCTGATCCTAATAAAGCTATAATACCGACCAGAATAAAATCCATAATAGATGGTTATTAGCTTTTTGCTTTCTTAGGTCTTTTGTTCTTTATTGAAATATACCAAGTAGTAATACATTTGCTTTTCTTCGTCCCATCCTTTTTCTACAAATTTTTCCGCAGACTCTGGGTTAATGAAATCCATCTTTATCTGCACATTAGTGTCTAGATTGATGACATTTTTCATCTTTTTGCGAGCAGCAGTTACTGCATTATTAGCGATAGGAAAGGTGGTAAGGTCTTCGATTTGATATTTTGGTGCTTTTTCTGATTTGTAATGCTTAAATTCTGGAATCAAATCAGGATTATCAATTACATCATTTAAAAATGCAGACTCTTCAAATTCATCATTTTTGGCAAAGTGGTTTACAGCACGATTCATAAACATCACTTCTTCTTTTTTATCTTCGGCAGGAAGCACTACATCTTTTGCAAAATCCTGGCAGAATTTCATGTATTTTTTAGTGTAAAAATTCTCATCAGCAAAGGCCTCTACACCTAAGAAATGCTCTAACCAGTATTTTGTATCGTATCGATTAGAATCTACAGAAAGGATTTTATAACCTTCTTCTTTTTTGTGATTAAAAATTAAGCAGCCTTTATCAAGCTTATTCAGGTTTACACCTTGTTGGATTAATAATTCGATATCAACTTCTTTTTCTTCAAACTGAAGGAAATCATGTTTTAATTCTGATTTAAAGATACCTATAGCATCAACTTTTTCATTGTCGATAGTCACATTGTCTAAATAAGTGACATATACCTCACCACTTTTAATATGTGGATGTTGTGATTGCTCATACAATAATGAAGCAATTCGTTTAGATTTTTCATGAACTGAAGAAGGGTGTTCAAAAATTTCGGTTACAATTTTAAACAGTGGATTAAATTCTATATCTACTTCATTAGCAAATTGAAAATAATTCTCTTCCTTTTCTCTAAAAGGCTTAAAAAAATATTCTTTTAGAAGTGCAGTTAATTCGTCATTAAGGACATATGGCGATTCTGACAAGAATATATTTTCATTTTTATTCTTGTTTCCAACCCGGTGAACCGATAATGATTCGATTTGAGTGCTATATAAGTTGATCATTTTTTATAAGTTTCAAAGCTACTGAGTAGCAGAGTTTGTAGTTTGTTTTGAGGTTTTAATGGTTTTAATAAAGCTTGAAAGCATCCGTTCTAATTCCCTAGTGTCTTCATAAATAGCAATGAAGTTGTTTTCAGATATAAAATTCAAGTTTTTTCCAATTTCTAATTGCGTTTGTAGCTCAAAAAGTGAACTCATAGCAATATTAAGAAATTTTAAATAATCATTTTTTCCTTCTCTTCCATAGCCTTCGGCAATATTACTAGGAATAGAAATTGAGGCTCTTTTTATTTGAGATGTAAGACCGTAAATTTCTTCCTGAGGAAAACCTTTAGTTTCCTGGTATATCTTAGTAACAAGGGTTATAGCTTTTTGCCATATTTTTAAATTTCTGAAGGTACTCATATATACTTTGTGGCTTTGCTTCTATGAAACTTTGTTATCTAAATTAATTCCAATTCTCATCAAACCCCAAATCTTCATATTCATCAAGATCCATGAAATCTTTATTTTCACCCTCTTCATTAAAGTCGTCTAATTCGTCTGCTTTAAACTCTTTATCAGGTGCCTGATCAGGTATTTGACCATGAATATACATTACATTTGGGTATTCTCTTCCGTTTTCATATTCAGCAATTTCAGCAAGTTCTACCAAAAACGTCCACATGTTTAAGAAGTCATAGATATAGATTAACTTGGGAGAAGCCTCATGAGCCACATCAATAAGAGTAGTTTCATTCATTAATCTAACAGGCTGATTACCATCACTCATATCAAATAATGATATTTCTTCTCCTTGATTCCATTGATCATCACTAATGTAAAAAGAAGCCATTTCTGTTCCGTCAAAACCAAAAGATTGGGTTATTACATTATGAAACTGCTCTAAAGTAGCATCTTGTTCTATTTCAATATCTCTAAATACATCTTCTTCTGTATCCAGGATAATTCTGAAACGGTATATCATTATTAAATTAATTAATTAATTTGGAAATGCAAAGATACTATAAATGCATTGTTATTTACTAAAACGATGTAATGAAAAAGTCATTGCCCCTAATAAGAAAAAAGCAACAATTTGATGTAATACCCCTAATACTATGGGCACTCTAAAAATTAATGTAAATATTCCTAGCAAAAACTGGATACATACGATAATTACTAATGTATTTAATGAATTAGATTGAGTATTGTTTTTTTTAATTCTTTTACTTCTATACCAGATAAAGGCAATAAGTCCTACAACGATATAAGCCAGATAGCGATGTATGAACTGAACTCCGCTTTTTCCCTCTACAAAATTCTTGATTAAAGGAGATTGTTCTATATAAACAGATTCATGAATTAAAGTTCTGTCATTCATTAATGGCCAATGATTGTGTAGCAAGCCAGCATCTAATCCTGCCACAAAAGCACCATATATAATTTGAAGTAAAAGAACTACCAATCCCCATCGAATTAGATTTCTAAATTTAATGTCTATTTGTTTTTTGTCTGGATATATAAGATCTAGAGCTACCCAAAATGTATACGCAAAGGTTATAAATGCTGCAGTAAGATGCATGGCAAGTCGATAATGACTTACATCGGGCCTGTCGATTAACCCGCTTTTTACCATAAACCAGCCAAGAAATCCCTGAAAGCCTCCTAATAGCATAAGTATTATGGATTTTTTTATAGTGGGTTTCGTAAGTTGTTTCCTGATTAAGAAATATACGAATGGAATAATAAATACGATACCTATAAATCTTCCGATAACTCTATGTAACCATTCCCAAAAATAAATATCTTTAAAATCTTCGAGAGTAAATTGATGGTTTATCTTTTGATATTCGGGGTATTGTTTGTACAAATCAAATGCAGCATTCCATTCTGTTTCACTCATAGGAGGAATAGTGCCTGAAATTAACTTATAATTAGAGATTGATAGTCCAGAATGAGTAAGTCTGGTAATTCCACCAACAACAACCATAATAAAAATCAATAGACAGCCTGTGAGCAACCAGTATATTACCTTTTTATTGTCTTTTTTCATTTTTTTGCTAATACAAATTTTTGATATAGAAAATCTTAGTTACTTTTTAACCCTAATTCTTCACCTTTCTTTACCATATACTCATAAGCTGCTTCATGCTCATTAGGAATTTCGCCTTCTAGAATTGCTTCTTTTATGGCTTCTTTTATGATTCCTATTTCACGAGAGGGTTTGATATTAAAAGTATTCATAATCTCTTCTCCGGTAACAGGAGGTTGAAAGTTGCGAACATGATCTCGTTCTTCAACTTCAATCATTTTTTGCCTTACAATCTTGAAATTATTGTGATACTTTTTAAAGCGTTTTGGATTTTTGGTAGTAATATCGGCTTCACAAAGCGTCATTAACTCTTCAATATAATCTCCTGCATCAAATACCAGTCTTCGAACCGCAGAATCTGTAACTTCTGAAGCTATTACTATAGGCCTGGAGCTCATTAATACCATTTTTTGAACAAACTTCATTTTTTCATTCAAAGGCATTTTTAAACGCTTAAAGAGTTTGAATACCATTTTTGAACCCACAAATTCATGACCATGAAAAGTCCATCCTACTTTTTTGCTAAACTTTTTGGTAGGTGCTTTACCAATATCATGAAGTAAAGCTGCCCAGCGTAACCAGAGATCATCTGTGTTTTGGGCAATATTATCTACCACCTCTAAGGTGTGGTAAAAATTATCTTTATGTCGTTGTCCTTCGACTTCGTCTATACCTTTTAAATCAATAAGTTCGGGTAAAATATAATCCAAAAGACCTGTTTGTTCTAGTAATTTAAAACCTGTTGACGGTTTATCACTTAAAATAATTTTATGTAATTCGGTAATGATACGTTCTTTGGTAATGATCTTAATTCGATCTTTGTTTTTTGCAATAGCTTCTAGCGAGGTGGATTCTATTTTGAAATTGAGTTGAGTAGCAAAACGAATTGCTCTCATCATTCGCAAAGGATCATCAGAATACGTAATATCAGGATCTAGAGGAGTACGGATTATTTTTGATTTAAGATCTTCTAAACCATTAAAAGGATCCAGTATTTCTCCGTAATGTTCTGGTGATAGATGTAAAGCAAGAGTATTAATTGTAAAATCCCGTCTATTCTGGTCATCTTCTAAACTACCGTTTTCTACGGTGGGATTGCGACTATTTTCAGAGTAAGATTCTTTTCGTGCTCCAACAAATTCTACCTCAATATCCTCAGTTTTTAGCATTGCCGTACCATAGGTTTTAAAAATCTGTACTTTGGGATTACCCGGTAAAAGATTAGAGACTTCTTTTGCTAATGCTATACCGCTGCCAACAGCAACAATGTCAATATCTTTAGCAGTTTTTCTTTGCAATATATGATCTCTTACAAATCCACCGATAACATAGCTGTCTAGTTTTAGATTTGCTGATGCTTTGGCAATTGTATCAAAAATTGGATGTTGTAATGCTTCTTTATAATTTTTGATTTCCGACATGAATCAATTACTTCCTAATAATTTTTACGGTACTATCTCCTCCTATTTTAATAATCGAAGAAGGTTTAGCTCCTTTTTTTTGTAGGGGCAAATTTACGACATAGTCTACGCCTTCCAAAATTGCAGCAGGTATTTCTTTTAAGTTTTTTGGAGCAGGCATACCACTAATGTTAGCAGAAGTTGAGACGATAGGTCTTTTAAGCTTCCTAATTAGTTTTCCGCAAAAAGGATCTCTTACCACTCGAATACCTAATGTATTATCATCTGCAATAATATTTTCTGCCACATGTAGAGGCCTGTCATAGATAATAGTAGTAGGTTTTGAAGCATATTTTAGAATATCATAGGCTACTTCCGGAACTTCTTCTATGTATTGTTGCAGCATTTTAAAATCACTAACCAAACAAATCATGGATTTGCTTTCTTCCCGTTTTTTTAAGGCATATACCTTATCAACTGCTTCTGCATTAGTAGCATCACAACCAATACCCCAAATCGTATCGGTAGGATAGAGAATAATCCCTCCTTTTTTTAATGTGTTGATTGCATTTTGGATTTCTATGATTTGATCAGACATTAGTTTTGAATTAATAGATGATTATGAAATGGTATTACTTTAAAATTTCTTTTGTAAGAAAAGTTAAAGTAGTTGTAATTATTGTTTTTGCCAGTAACATGCTTATTGTTGAAAACATTCATTTATGAATTGGCCAATTTCATTATACAAATTCTGAATGCATGACAGAAATTATTTTGTGCAAAAATAATCTTAAAACCTTAATATTATGAAAAAAATCATTTTTTTACTGTTCATGATGACAGTAATCATTTCTTGCGAAAAAGGAGATGTCAATTCTACTGGAGAAGAGACAAACATCGAGTCAGCTATTGAATCAAAAACGGATAGATTTTCTTTTAAAGATTGGAATGAATTTAATGATCTTTATTCTAAGTTTTCAAAATTAGGTATGGAGGAGTTAGAAATGAACTCTTTTTTCTCATTTGATAGAGACCTGGAGGTTTCACCTGCAATTCAAGGGATTTTGAATAATGATAATGAGTTTGAATTAGATGGAAAAATCATTTGGTTTAATGCTGGTAAATTTTATGAACTTGATGAAGAAGGGATTGCAGCTCAAAAATCTAATATAGAAAACCTTAAAGAAGTTGGTTCTGTATCCTATACCCGAGTTAATCCGAAAGGAGTGCCTGGTAATGAGATAGGAATAGGTGCGGCAAAAACAGTTGTTGTGGATAATCAATATGAATTTAGAAAACAAAGATATGTAGAGAATTGCGGTTCGGGTAACGTTCAAGGAACTTCTCCTCGAGCTTTTAAATATGTGCATGAAGTTTATGCAGAACATTTAAATACAGGAGGACCTTTTCGGGTAGATACCTATAGAATATTCTTACGAGTAAAGTTAGAGTATAACCCTAAACGTAGAAGATGGAGACTTTCTGGAGAAAGAAGAGAAATTTCAATTAATTTAAGTAATAACTCTTTTTTAAGAAATCATAATGGTCCGGTTTCACCTCATCCAAGTGATGTTAATAATCGTTCTGTTGTATTTTCATCCTCTTGTGCTACTCATCAAACATTACTTCTTAATTCTGTCACTGCTCCAGGACCAATAGCTGGTGCTCATTGGGATATTAATGTAAGCGGAACCATAACAGAGAAGATGTATGGCGATGTAGAACGTAACCGATGGAGAGATCGAATTAATTGGTAGTTTGATCGACGCTAAAATTAGATAGAATTTAAAAATAAAGGGTTCCAACATTGGAACCCTTTATTAATTTATATATAAAATACCCTTTGTGTTTTAGAGTAAGTGATATGTTAATATGGATACTCTTATTATCCAAGGAAAGCAGATGAGTCATCTCTTTCTTAGATCTTACTTTTTAACAACTGTAGCATACTGTAGATATCTCATATCCATTGCTGTAAATAGAAAAGGAATATTATATAGAAATGGCTTAATAGATTTTGTTTTATTAATACCTTTATGAAGTACTATTTTATACCCTAATCTCGTATACATATTTGCAATACTCTTACCAGTAAAGAATCGCAAGTGTGTTTTATCCATTATACCGTGTTCTTCATATTCCCAGTTCTTTTTAAGTACCAGATTTTTTAAAGCACTATGGTATCTCATGTTAGGTATCGAGCTTATAATGACACCGTTTTGTGATAGTTTGTTTTTAATTTTTTCTAGCACCCAATATGGATCTACAAGATGTTCTAATACATCATTAAAGTAGATCACATCAAAATGATTATCTGGTAGCTCATCAATAAATTTTTCACATTCACCAATAAAAACTTTGTCGAGCACCTTTTCGGCTTTTTTTCCATGCTCTGGCATTAATTCAATACCCCAGGTTTCAGTATTGTGTTTTTCTTTAATAAAAGCAGCAAAAGTACCTTCTCCACAACCAACATCTAATACTGTTTTTGCTTCTTTTGGAAAAAAAGAAAACATTTCATTTCTGATATTATTGTAGTACCCCTCGGGTTTATTATCATAATCCATTATTATAATATTTTTTAGTTAATGATAATTTTTGCAATTACATTTTGAATAGAAATTATCACTTTATTTTTAGGATGCAATTACTAAATATCATGCAAATATATAGATCTATACTAAAATCACATTAATTAGTATAGATAATTGAAGTGTAGTAATTTTTTAAAACCTTATAAAAAAAGATTATTTTTTTACTAATAAAATTTGATATGCATTAATTAAAATCTCCCAATCTTTTTTTAGCATATACTCTACAACTGTTTTTCCTTTACCGCCTCCGGGAAGTCTGCAATCATCTATTAAAACGATAGATTTATCATGCAGTTTATCTTCAGCCAGGATAAATTCTTGTAAGTGATGTTCCTGACTTTTCTTTTGAATCTCTATATCGGTTTTTGAATAATCATAGCTATCTAAGTATAAAAAGTCGATAGATTCGTTGAAATTCTTTAAGAAGTCTAGAGAATCTCCTAGATATACTGTTGTACTATCTTGTAAACTTTCTTCTTGTACTGCTTCCTGAGCCCCTTGTACAGAATCTTTACTAATATCTACAGAATGCAATTTTGCACTATTTTCTTTTGCCCATTTACCAAAAACGATTGTTGCTCCACCATCAGTTTTAGTCGCTTTAAGACCATTTCTCGAAGTTCCTGTCTCTACCAATATTTTTGCATTTCGTTCATTTAAAAGCTGCAATGTTTTGGAAAAAGTTATGCGTCTTCTTCTAAAATTATATTTATAGGGCATAAAAGGATATAATGACTTATGTTTAATAAGTTTGAGGATTTTAGGAAATGCAATCCCCAATAGCACAAGAAGTAAAATGATAAATAGATAATTCATTATAATAATTTTAATATAATGCTGACAAATGTATTGATTTTAAAAATTACTTTTTTAGCAATATGATTCTTTAGTTTTAGTAAGTTTGTCTCTATTATTATTTTAAACATGAAAATAACACTGATTAGTCTAGATGTTTTGGGGATTAACGATGAAATTGCCAAGAGTCTAAAAAAGCAGGGATATGAAGTTAATCATATAAACTTTCACACTTTTAGGTATCAGTATCCTACAGTTTTTCATCGAATTTTTAATTTTATTGGGAAAACTTTTTTTAAGTATGATATAAAAAAGAATCACTTAAATAAAGAAATCCTTAAGCGATTAAATGAAATAGGGAAACAAGATAAAATTCTAATGCTTAACGCTAATTTTTTACTGCCTCAGATTATTAAAAATATAAGTTCATTTACAGAGGATTTGACAGCATTTTTTAATGATAATATAGAAAGAATACCAAAAATATTACTAGTAGCACCTTTTTTTAATGAGGTATATACTTTTGAGCCCAATGATTCAAAAAACCATAATTTTAAATTTGCAACAAATTATATTTTTAAAGAAAACAAAAATAACCTATCGATAGAACAAGAGGTTTTTAATATAAGTACGTTTAGTAAACGATCTAAAGTTATAGATAATATTGCATTACAATTAGATGAGTTAGGGGTTTCCTATAAAATTGTTAGTTTCGGTAAAAAGAAAATCGAATCTAAAAGTAGTGTAGAGTACGTTACAGAACGAATAAATATGAAAGAGGTTAATGAGTTAGTAGCTCATTCTAATGTATTGTTAGATATTCATAGAGAAGGACAAGATGGACTATCGTTTAGAGTTTTTGAAAGTTTAGGAAACAACAAAAAACTAATAACTACCAATGCAGCTATTGCTAGCTATGATTTTTATAACCCAAATAATATCTTAATCATAGATAAAAACGATATTCAAATTCCTAAATCTTTTTTTGAAAATAAATATGAAGAAATACCAGATGAAATCTATCAAAAGTACCTGATAGATAATTGGATAAAGAGAATTCTAAATTTATAATAAGGTGAAGAATAAAAGAGTATTTGTAGATTTTCATTACTTAAAAAACTTAAATAAAGGCTTTGGGCAATTTTCATATCATTTGTCTAAAGCTTTTTCATCTATTGATACCGATCTGAATTATGTTTTTTATACCCCCAAAAAAGGAGGTTATAAATCAATATTTAATCAGAAAAATATTTTTGTTAAATACTATTATTCAATACATCGCCAGTTGGGTGTTTTTGGTCGTAATTATATATTTCATTCTACTAACCAACTAAGTAAAATTGAACCTTCGAATAAGAAAATCCCATATGTTTTAACGATTCATGATATTAATTTTATGTATGAGGATACAGTAGATCAGAAAACGAAGGATTTTATTCAAAAGAAAATAGATAGAGCACAAGTACTTGTTTTTGTATCGCACTTTACCAAAGATGAGGTGAATAAGCATTTCAATGTTACTGCATCAAAAACACAAAAAGTAATCTATAATGGCAATTCTTTAAAAGAAACCTCGTTAATTGACCCTGAAAAGAATACAGATGATTATCTTTTTTGTATTACGGAAATGAGACCCTATAAAAACCTGGAGAAGCTTATTTTGATGATGAATCACATTCCAGAAAAATTTAAACTTATTCTTGCAGGAAAAGGTAGTAGCGATTATGTTTTATATTTAAAAAATGTAATTAAAGAAAATAACTTAGAAGATAGAGTTTTTTTGAAAGGTATTGTATCCGAAGAAACAAAAGTGAAGCTGTTTACTAATTGTTTTGCTTTTGTATTTCCTTCTTCAAGAGAAGGATTTGGATTACCAGTAGTTGAAGCATTAAACTTTAATAAACCTATTTTTCTTTATAATAAAACTTCTTTACCCGAAATAGGAGGAGAAGCATGTTTTTATTGGGAAGAATTAGGGGCTGAATATATGGCTGATGTGTTTTTAACAAAAATTGCCTATTTTGAGTCTAATAGACTTATAATGGAGGAAAAAATTAAAACCCAATTAGAAAAATTTAGTTGGCAAACAGCAGCATTAGAATACAATGAAATATACAAATCCTTACTGTAATTTATACTAAGTGTCTAAGTTTGTCTTATCCCCAAATACTAATTACCGAGGAACCGTATCAAAAAGTTACTTTTGTTTAGATTATTATACATAAAGAATGCAACGTAAATTTATCATACACCCAGATTATAAATCAGTTGAAACCGAAGTGCAGAAAACAATAGCGCATTTTGATGATTATCATGAAATATTGGGAGATGCAGAACGCAATGTTATAAAAATTGTAGAGATTGAAGGTAAAAAGTATACTATCAAATCATTCAAGATTCCTAATTTTATAAATCAGGTTGTATATCGATTCTTTAGAAAATCAAAGGCGGAAAGGTCTTATAATTATGCAAATAGATTATTAGAACTGGGAATAAAAACTCCATTCCCATTAGCCTATGATTTATATACTACCTTTTTTTTATTTAGAAAAAGCTATTATGTTAGTGAATTGCTCAATTATGATCTTACGTATCGCGAATTAGTACATGAGCCAGATTACCCAGATCATGAAGCTATTTTAAGAGCTTTTACAAGATTTACGTATGATCTTCATGAAAAAGGAATCCTGTTTTTAGATCATTCTCCCGGGAATACCTTGATCGTAAAGACAAGTTCTGGATATGATTTTTATTTGGTAGATCTAAATAGGATGGAGTTTAGGGATTTAGATATGGAAACCAGGATTCGTAATTTTTCGAGATTAACACCCAAAAAGGAAATGGTTGCAATTATGTCGAATGAATATGCCAAGTTAACTGGTGAGGATGAATCAATGCTGTATCAAAAGATGTGGGGACTTACTGAAGCATTTCAAAAGAAATATCATGATAAAATAGCGTTAAAAAGAAAAATCTTTTTCTGGAAGAAAAAATATCGGGAAGATTAAAAATGAACGGTTATGATTAAAGCGAAAGCCATTTTTTAAATTTTCCTAGTTTTTCAATAGCGACAAATATATTATTCTCGTGCGATACAGGTTTTAAAGCTACTTTTATCCTCGACTTAGAAGAGTAGTACATTTCTCCAATAGATTTTAAATGAACAATGTATTTTCTGTTTATTCTAAAATAATCTAACGGATTTAACTCTTGTTCTAGTTTTTTTAAAGAAAAATCAATTGGTATTTTCTTACCATCCCATAGTTTAATGAAAGTTAATTTTTCGTCTGTATAAAAATAGGCAACCTGATTAATATCTATTGTTTTTAAACTGGTATTCATCTTTATTAAAAATCGTTTTTTGTATTCATGATCATTGTGTAAAAACAAATCTTTATATTTTGGAAGTTGATTTTTATTAAGTAAAAAAAACTTATTTATACTACGTTGTAGTGTTTCTTTGGTAACTGGCTTTAAAAGGTAATCAATACTATTTTGTTCAAAAGCTTTGATAGCATATTCAGAGTAGGCGGTTGTAAATATTATAGGGACATTAATATCCAGTATTTTAAAAATTTCGAAAGAATACCCGTCAGATAAGTTAATATCTAAAAAAATGAGATCGGGATTTTCTGTAGATAGGTATTGTATAGATTCGTTTACAGAAGAAAGTACTTTTGTGATTATAATTTGGTCATTAACTTCCTGAATTAAGTTTTGTAATCTAATGGCAGCAATACTTTCGTCTTCTATAATAATACTTTTTATCATAATTCAGGTTCTATTAGAGGAATATAAGCAATATAATTGCCATTGATTATTTTAAAATGCGGAACTTCTGGATGCAGCATTTTATATTGATTGATTAGATTTTTAAGCCCTATTCCTAATGACTTTTCATAATGATGATTTTTAGGTTGAAAGTTATTCATTACTTTAATGCTATTACCTTCACTTATAATAGATATTTTTAACGGTTTATTACTCTCAATGACATTATGTTTTATGGCATTTTCTAGTAACAACTCTAAAGTCATAGGAGGTAGTAAAAAATTAAGTTTAGCTTCTTCGATATGATCTTCAAGAATTATGTGTTCTCCAAACCTTATTTTTTGTAAAGACATGTAGGAGTATATTAGTTTAAGCTCTTTTCTTAATGTTACTACAACTTCTTCACTTTGGGTTAAATTATACCTGTAGATATTAGATAGTTCTTGTAAAAAATATTCAGCCTTTTTGCTGTCAATACTAATTAAACCCAGAAGACTATTAAAACTATTAAAAAGAAAGTGGGGGTTTAATTGTTTCTTTAAGGCCAAATATTGAGCTATAGATTTTTCACTTTGGTACTGGGTTAGCTTTACTTTAATATCTTGTTTTTCTTTTTGAGACTCAAGAAAAATCTCAATAAAATATACAAATACAATTATAGAGAAACAAGCAAGTAATACTGCCCAAAAAGCTAAATCAAAGAAAGGTTCGGGGCCTTCATCATCATTAAAAAAATAAGAACTAAATCCTTTTAAAATAAAAGTTAATACTAGAGTTTTGATTGTAATAACTATAGCCCAAAAACTTAAAAAGCGTACTTTGTTTTTGCTTGTTATAATTTTGTTTGCAATAGTGTTTTTGATATACAATCTTGACCAAAAGACAAATAAAGTAAAGGAAAAACTGACAGGTAACAGAATTAAGGTTTCAATGATACCTTCTTCTAAACCATCGGCATAGATTTCACTAATAAGATGAAGAGCATTCAATAAAAGAATGATGAGCAGATAAAAATATATTCTGTTACTTTTCAATGTATACTATTTTAGTTTTCAGTAATGGTTACAGTATCTTCTTCTACATCTACTACATAAAAATACCCAAGGGCGCGATTGTTACTATTGTCTAAATTTATCAAATTTCCTCGTATTGATGCCGGAGGAGGATTACCAACTATTGGATTTCCTAAATTTCCAGTTTGGGTAAATAATTCTTTAAGGTAATCAAAATAAGGCTCTGATATAGATAATTGCTGTGCGGTTGCAATATCTCCAATTTCAAAAAAGATATCTTCGTTAGGTTTAACCCCAATACGTTGTTTTCCATCAAAAAACTCGTCTGATTCAACCAATACTTGACTATTACCCGGATCGGGAACGGTGACGAACTCATTATTTTTGAAGAGTCTGTAATGGTAAAAATTTTGAACATTAATAGGATCGGTTGTATCAAATTTTATAAAGTATCCTTCGTCTGCAAAAACGGTTTCTTCTTCAAACTCAAAATAAAACTTATCGAATCTGGGTACTTCTTCCTGTAGCGTATCGGTTCCCTGGTATGTTTCTCCTTTCCATAAGATTGTGATAGTATAGGTATTTCCGATTTCCAGGACTATGTCTGAGTTTTCATAAAATCCATTGTTTGTATGTTCAAAAATCCAGGAATTCGTACCATTAGATATAGTAACCTGAGCATCACTAACGAAAGGAAAATCTTTATTAGATAAAAAAGGTGCTGTGGTTAGTAATCTTATTTGTTGTGTGGTAACGGGAGTTTTGATATTTCGTTCCAAACCTCCGTCGATTACTAGTCGAGGTGGTGTTTCGACTAGAGAGATATCATTAGTAACATCTGTTTCACAAGAAGAAACGGTTATAATTAATAACGTAAACAGTATGGTGATTATATTTTTCATGCTAATAATTTTTTAAAATTTGAATTCGTATGATATACTAGGTACGATCCCAAAGAATGATAATTTGGTTGCTTGTGTCATTCCTGTAGCGATCTCTACGTTGTTAGTTTCGCCAATTTCATTGAAATAGATCGAGGCTGCATTTTGCCTGTTATACAGATTAACAATACTGAAAACCCATTTTCCTTTTTTACCTTTTTTTGGATTTAATGTTGCAGAAATATCTAACCTGTGATATGTAGGTAATCGATTGCCATTTCTATTGTTATAATCGGCTACTACTAGTCCATTTTGTGTATATCGTCCTGTAGGGTAAGTAACTGGTCTTCCTGAGCCAAAAATGAAGTTTGCCCCAAAATCCCATCTATTATTAAGTTTATAGAAACCAACCAGGTTTAGTTCGTGTAATTGATCACTATTGCTGGGGTAGTATTTATTATTGTTAATACCCAGTACTTTGTTTTCAGAGCGAGCGAGGGTATAACTCAGCCATCCTGTAAGCTTGCCTTCGTTTTTGTTAAGCTGTACTTCAAGTCCATATGCTCTTCCTTTTCCTTGTACGACCTGAGTTTCTATTTCTTCAGTAAATAAAAGGTCTGCTCCGTCAATAAAATCGGTTACATCTTTTAGTTTTTTATAATAAGCTTCAAGGCTTAGATCATATTTCCCTTTTTTAAAAGATTTAAAATATCCAAGTGCGAGCTGATCTGCTGATTGTGGTGATAAATACGGACCACTGGGCGACCATACATCTAGAGGAGTAGGAGAGGTAGTATTAGAAATAAGATGTAAATATTGATACATTTTATTATAACTTAGTTTTAAAGAATTAGATTCGTTTAAAAGGTATCGAATAGAAATTCTAGGTTCAAAACCATTAAATGTTTTAATGCGTTTTCCAGAGCTATAATTTGTGATCTGTGTAACTTCGTTTTCTTCATAAATATCTTGTTCTGCGTTATAGGTAAGAGGAGTTCCTGTATTATATTCACGAATGTCTCCCTTTCCTAACCTTGAGAAATTTGACCAACGTACTCCATATTGCAAACTTAAATCTTTAGAAAGTTTTTGTTTTAAATCGGCATAAACACCATTTTCTAAACCAAATTTCTGACTAAATTCTTCCTCATTAATAGTAGAGCCTTTAAAAGGGGATATTTTCCCTGGTTTGAAATTATAATATGTAATATCGATACCTGTTTTAAGAGTATTATTGTTATTAATAAACCAGGATAACCTTGGTTTGAAATTATAGTTAGTAATACTAGATTTCCATCTAAACTCAGATCCTGTTCTCAAATTATCAAGGTTATAATCGTAGTTGCTGTAGATAGCAGAGGTTTGCAAAAAGAGTTTTTCGTTAAGAATACTAGTCCAGCGTAAAGATGCTGACGTGTTTCCCCATATGGTTCCTAAAAACTTATCTAGCTCGAATTTATCCCGGCCAAAATATCCTGATAAAAATAAACGATTGTTGGTATTAATATTGTAATTCGATTTAAGGTTGAGGTCATAGAAAAAAAGCGAACTATCTTTAAAATCATCGGTAAGAAAAGTAAACAAGTCAATATAAGACCTTCTGCCTGCGAGCATATAGCTTCCAGAAGCTTCTTCTTTATTCCCTTTTAATATTGGCCCTTCTATAAGTGCTTTTGCCGAAATTAAACCAACTCCTATTTCTCCACCAAACTCTTTAGTATTACCCTCTCGTTGTTTTATGTCTAGTACCGATGATAATCTACCTCCATATATTGATGGGATTCCTCCTTTGTATAACTTTGCATTTTTAATAGCATTAGAATTAAAGACAGAGAAAAACCCAAACAGATGAGAGGCATTATAAATAGTAGCTTCGTCAAGAAGTATAAGGTTTTGGTCAACAGATCCACCTCTTACATTAAATCCAGAAGAAGCTTCATTAACACTGGATACGCCAGGTAATAATTGAAGTGATTTTAGTACATCTGGCTCACCAAGTATAGCAGGTAGTTTTTTGATGGTTTCTCCTTTTAAGGATATCACACTCATTTCGGTCGACTCGATATTCTTTCGAGTTGTATTAGAAGAAATTATAATCTCATCTAATTCTGCCAATTCTTCGGTGAGATCGAAATCTATTTTCTGATTACGAGCTATACTAATCTCTTTACTAATGGTTTTATATCCTAAATAGCTAATTTCAATTTGGTGAATGCCTTTTTTTAGGTTTATAGAATAAAAACCATAGTCGTTTGTGGTAGTTCCGTAAGTATTATTAATAATAATATTAACTCCCAGTAGCTTTTCTCCAGAAAGATTGTCTTTTACATATCCACTTATTGAAAATTTTTCCTGGGCATAGCTTCCAAAGCAAAATAAACAAAATAGGTATACAAGTTGTTTCTTCATATTTGATATAGTTTTAAACAATTTTTATTCAAAACTATATCTGTTGTATATTATGTATTCTAAAATAAAGAAGAACCTCGAAAAAACCTGATAAGCCTGGTTTTTTTAAAAAGAAGATTTTTTTTCTGAGAAATAATATAGAAACCTCTAAATGTTATTTTCGATTTTTTCTAAATAACCAAAGCTTTACATATCTCATAAAAACTGCATATGCCTGAACATAACCTATAACTAAACCAGGAACACCGTCTCTAAATCCACTTTGTATAATGTAATGTTTAAAAAAGGCCCAAAAAGGTTTTATTACAAAATGATATGGAGTTAATCGTTTTGTTTTTTTGTCATAATCTTCTGCTTGCCAGGAAGCATATCTGTTTAATTTATTGATATAAGCGTCAAAGGTAGTGTATGTGTTATGGTAAAATTTATTTTTTAATATTCCTATTTTACCTGGAGTAACAATTTCTTCATGTACATGTCTGTCATCATATTTACATTGATCTCTATGAAATAATCGAATAACTTTATCATTTCTCCATCCGCTATAATGTATCCTTTCTCCCATAAAATGATTCATTCGCTTTATCCAGTATGCTACAAAATTATCTTTTCCGGGATCTTTTAATACCTCTAGCACTTCATTTTTAAGCTCAGGGGTTACTCTTTCGTCAGCATCAACTAATAATATCCATTGGTGCGTAGCTTGAGGAATAGCCCAATTTTTTTGAAACGAAGGATAATCGAATTTTCTTTGAATAATGAAATCTGTATATTCTCTTGCGATTTCGACCGTTTTATCTGTACTAAAAGAATCAACAACCATAATTTCATCAGCAAATGAAACTGATTCTAATACATCTTTGATATTATGTTCTTCGTTATAGCAGGGGACTATAGCGGTAACTTTTTCTCTATGTAAAATCTCTTTTTCTATGATGATTTGGTTTTAAAAATGCAAATTACAAGTTTTTACTTAAAAAATTATGCAATTGATTAATGAATAATTCTGTTTTAAAATTAGGGTAAAGTTCTAAAGAATTCTTTTTAAGTTCTTTATTACTTTTGTTTAAAAATAATTCAGGCATATAATCAGATAAGTGAACCGATGTTTGTCTTTCTCCATCCTCAAACATATTCCAATCTTTTTTATGAATCCAGGGAGAAAAAATAGTAAAAGTAGGTATGTCAAGTGCTTTGGCCATATTTACTGCACCTCCTTCATTGCCTATTAACGCATCGCAATGAGAGAGAATTGCCAGGAATCCTCGTAAACTTTTGGCAAATACATCAAAATGAATATGCCTCTGCGTTTTAGGCATGGTAAGGTTGTAGATTGTACGGGCATCTTTTTCCTGATTTGGGATGTAATTAAAAAGAATATTTGCATCTGTATTCTTAACAACTGCATCTATAGCTTCTGCCATATACTCAAAAGGAAGTGTTTTTCTCATTTCACTACCCAAAACACTAATCATTATTAACGGCGTCTTGGTAACAATTCCGTTGGATTCTAAAAACTCACGAGCTTTTTCTTTTTCTTCTTTAGTTAAAAATATTTTCGGTCTTGTAATCTCAGAAGTGATTCTGTTTTCAGGAAAAACCAAACGTAATCTATTTTCTATTGCTATACTAGCATTTGTAATAGGAGCAAGATTTCTTTTAATGGTTTTTGTGTAAAAAAACTGAGTATACCATTTATAGAAAGATACTCTTTTTGAAGCACCAGAAAATAGAGTGATGAGGTTGCTTTCTAATTTCCCATATACATCGATTACATGATCATATTTAGACTTTCGTATTTCTTTTAGAAAAGCATAAAAGGCCCTTTTGTCATTTTGATATTCATTTTTAAATTCTATAATATGATCAAAAAATGGATTTTCTGTTATGACAGATTTAGTATTAGAGTTCACCAAAAAATCAATAGTAGCATTAGGGTGCTCTTTTCGTAATGCTTCACAAATAATAGTACTTGTGAGCACATCGCCAATCATCTTTTGTTGAATAACCAAAATCTTCATATGCTATTGATCAAAATAATTGAGCTTGTCCTAAAAAAGAGAAGACAAGCTCAAGTTTCTTTCTCCATGCTTTACACTATACGGCTACATCATATTCACGAAGAGCATCATTAAGTGAAGTTTTTTTGTCTGTACTTTCCTTACGTTTTCCAATAATTAAAGCGCAAGGTACATTAAATTCTCCAGCAGCAAATTTCTTAGTATAACTTCCTGGGATTACAACAGACCCTGAAGGAACAACTCCTTTTCTTTCTACAGGAGTACTTCCTGTAACATCAATAATCTTGGTAGATGCTGTTAATACTACATTAGCACCTAATACAGCTTCTTTTTCTACTCGAACTCCTTCGACTACAATACATCTGGATCCTATAAATGCATTGTCCTCTATAATTACAGGAGCAGCCTGTAATGGCTCTAAAACACCACCAATGCCAACACCACCACTAAGATGAACATTTTTTCCTATTTGAGCACAGCTACCCACAGTTGCCCATGTATCTACCATAGTTCCCTTATCTACATAGGCTCCTATGTTTACATAACTAGGCATTAAGATAGTGCCAGGAGAGATGTAAGCCCCGTGACGGGCAACAGCATTAGGAACTACACGAATTCCTTTGGCTTCATATCCTTTTTTTAATGGAATTTTGTCGTGATATTCAAAAATTCCAGCTTCTAGAGTTTCCATTTTTTGAATAGGGAAATATAATACTACTCCTTTTTTTACCCATTCATTTACTTGCCAGCCACCTTCTACAGGTTCTGCAACTCTAAGTTTTCCAGAGTCCAATAAGTTAATTACTTCACGTATTGCACTTTGGGTATTTGATTCTTTTAAAAGCTCTCTGTTTTCCCAAGCTTTTTCTATGGTTTCCTTTAGTTGGTTCATCGAATAAAAAATTTTGGTAAAGATAATAGCTTCCTTCGAAAAAAGTATCGATTATAGATATTTTAGGAAACCATTAATAAATAAGTGTCGTTTTGTAATAATATTATATTTTTGCAAAAAAAAAGGAATGCCACGGATTTTAGCGATTGATTATGGAGGAAAACGTTGCGGGATTGCAGTTACAGATGAGTTGCAGATTATTGCTTCTGGGTTGACTACTGTAGATACTGGTGATTTATTATTATGGTTAAAAGATTATGTGTCTAAGGAAGAGGTCGAGCTTTTTATAGTAGGAGAACCTAAAAGGTTGCATGGAGAAGCTTCAGAAAGCGAACAGTTAATTTTACCTTTTTTAGAAAAATTGAATAAATTACTTCCAGATATTCCTGTAAAAAGAATTGATGAGCGCTTTACCTCTAAAATTGCTTTTGATACAATGATAGCTAGTGGTATTTCAAAAAAGAAAAGAAGAGATAAAGCATTAGTAGATCAGATTAGTGCGACGATTATACTGCAAGATTATTTGTATAATCGATAAATAATTAGAAATAAGAAACAAAATATGATACTTCCCATTGTAGCATACGGAGATCCGGTATTGAAGAAAAAAGGAAAAGAAATAACCAAAGATTATCCCAAATTGTCAGAATTGCTGGATAATATGTTTGAGACCATGTATAATGCACATGGGGTAGGATTAGCAGCTCCTCAGATTGGACTTCCTATTCGATTATTTATTGTTGATGCAGAACCCTTTTCTGAAGATGAAGAATTATCTAAAGAAGAAGCAGATCGGTTAAAGAATTTTAAAAAAGTATTTATTAATGCTACTATTTTAGAAGAAACAGGTGAGGAGTGGGCTTTTGCCGAAGGGTGTTTGAGTATTCCTGAAATACGAGAGGATGTATTTCGTAATGAAATTATAAAAATTCACTATTTTGATGAGAATTTTGTAGAGCATACCGAGACTTATGATGGGCTGGCGGCAAGAGTAATTCAGCATGAATATGATCATATCGAAGGTGTTTTGTTCACAGACAAACTATCGAGCCTTAAAAAGCGTTTAATAAAAGGAAAACTAGCAAATATTTCTAAAGGGAAAATTAATTCAGAATACAGAATGCGATTTCCTTTACTGAAAAAAGGTAGATAATCACAGGCTACTTTTGATATTTATGTTGGTTAAATGTTTGATTTTTTAAAACGAACTACTGATATTTGCCAACTTTGTGAGGGAGATGAACAAGCTTTAAAAATTTTAATAGTGATTGAAATAATTAGCGAGTAAATTCCTTATCGATCTGCATTAATACAGATCTGACCTTTAAAAAGAAATATATCATAAATAGATAAAAATATATGAGCTTAGATAAAATATTAGCAATTTCGGGTAAACCTGGTTTATATGAGTTAAAAACTCAAACTCGAAGTGGGTTTTTAGCAGAATCTTTATTAGATGGAAAAAGGTTGTCGGTAAGCATAAGGCACAATGTAAGTGTGCTTAGCGAAATTGCAATTTATACATTTACAGAAGAAGTTCCTTTACGGGAAATCTTTAAAAAGATTTTTGAAAAAGAAAATGGCGAAAAAGCTATAAGTCATAAAGAATCTAAAGACAAATTAGAAGCTTATTTTAGCGAAGTGCTACCAGATTATGATGAGGATAGAGTGTATGCTAGCGACATGAAAAAAGTAATTCAATGGTATAATATTTTACAATCCAAAGGATTGACAGATTTTGATGAAGCAGAAGAAGAGAAAGTTACTGAAGAAGAAGAATAAGAACATAATTTTTTATAATAAAATCCTGTCGTGAGGCAGGATTTTATTTTTTTATATGTGTTGTGAATTCATTTTCAAATTTTTAAGTTGTTGAAGGAATATGGATAAGTTACATAATATTGATTGATTTTCGATGTATGATTTGATGACTTCTTTGTATTTTTGCGCAAAATTTTAATACAATCTTACTAAATATTTAGTTTACATGGCTAATACCAAATATGTTTTTGTAACCGGAGGTGTGTCTTCTTCTTTAGGAAAAGGGATTATAGCAGCTTCTCTGGCGAAATTATTACAAGCAAGAGGATACAGGGTTACAATTCAGAAACTGGATCCATATATAAATGTTGATCCGGGAACCTTGAATCCATATGAACATGGTGAATGCTATGTAACCGATGATGGAGCAGAGACTGATCTTGATCTGGGACATTATGAGCGTTTTCTGAATACACCAACCTCTCAAGCCAATAATGTAACTACAGGAAGGATATATCAAAGTGTTATTCAAAAAGAAAGAAGAGGAGAATTTTTAGGAAAAACAGTTCAGGTTGTTCCACATATCACAAACGAAATAAAGGAAAGAATACAGATTCTGGGAAAAAGCGGAAATTACGATATTGTAATTACCGAAATAGGAGGAACAGTTGGGGATATAGAATCTTTACCGTATATAGAAGCTGTACGACAGTTAAAATGGGAACTAGGAGATGCTAATGCTTTGGTTATTCATTTAACCTTAATCCCTTACCTGTCAGCAGCAGGAGAGTTGAAGACAAAACCTACTCAGCATAGTGTAAAAACATTGATGGAAAGCGGGATAAAAGCAGATATTCTAGTATGTAGAACAGAACATGAACTTTCTGATGATTTAAGAAGAAAATTAGCACTTTTCTGTAATGTTAGACAAGAAGCAGTAATAGAATCTATCGATGCATCAACAATTTATGATGTACCTAATTTGATGTTAGAAGAAGGCTTGGATAAAGTAGTTCTTAAACAATTACTTCTTCAAGATGACGATGAACCTAATTTGGAGAAATGGAATGATTTTTTACAAAGACATAAAAATCCAAAATGCCAGGTAACTATTGGACTTATAGGTAAATATGTAGAATTACAAGATTCTTATAAATCGATTTTAGAATCTTTTATTCATGCAGGCGCAGAGAATGAAGTGAAAGTAAATGTGGTAAGTATACATTCAGAATATATTACTAACGATACAATAAAAAATGAAATAGCTCACTTAGACGGGATTTTGGTAGCACCGGGATTTGGTGAACGTGGGACAGAAGGAAAAATAAAAGCAGTGCAATTTGCAAGAGAAAATAAACTCCCGTTTTTTGGAATTTGTTTAGGAATGCAAATGGCAGTTATTGAGTATTCTCGTAATGTTATGGGAATTAAAGAAGCTTCTTCTAAAGAAGTAGATGAAAATACACCGCACCCAGTAATTGATATTATGGAAGAGCAAAAGGATATTATAGATATGGGAGGGACTATGCGATTAGGTTCCTGGGATTGTGAATTGAAAGAAAATAGTAAAGTGTTTGAAGCATACGGAAAATCTATGATAGCCGAACGTCATCGTCATAGATATGAATATAATAACAATTATAAAGAACAATTAGAAAAAGCAGGACTTAGGACTACAGGGGTTAATCCAAAAACAGGATTGGTAGAAATTGTAGAAATTCCAGATCATCCTTGGTTTGTTGGGGTTCAATACCATCCAGAGTATAAGAGTACAGTTGCAAACCCACATCCTTTGTTTATTGCTTTTATAAGAGCAGCTGTAGAATATTCAAAAAAGAATAAGAATGCCAAAGTGTCACAAGGATAGCAATTGGCCAGATAATTGACAACAAAATAACAATATATAATTCTAAAAGCCTTTCTGAGTAATCAGATAAAGGCTTTTTATACATCAATACATGGAAGAAAAGAAATTTGATCTTAATTCGATAATTGGATTTGCACTTATTTTTGGAATCATCGTTTGGATGTTCTATCTAAATCAACCAACTCCAGAAGAAATTGAGGCAGAAAAAGCTAAAAAAGAACAGTTAGAGTCGGAGACAAAAACAGACAAGGAAAAAACTACAGATTTTGTAAAAGAAAGTGAAGCTATCATAGCAAGTCCATCAGATTCTGTTGCATTATCTAATGCAAAATCACAATTAGGAGCATTTTCGTATTCTGCTAGTTTACCTTCGGCCAAAGATGAATTTACGAAGATTGAGAATGAAGTTTTGAGCCTTAAAGTAAATAATAGAGGAGGGTATATCTCTGAAGCATTATTAAAAAACTTTAAAACCTATGATTCGGTTCCTGTGTACCTGATTAAGGATGGGAAAAATGCTTCTTTCAATATTAATTTTGGAACCACAGATAATAGAATCCTAAATACAAAAGATTTATTCTTTGAACCTACGATAACCAAAAACGGAGAGAATACAATCTTATCTATGAAACTAAAGGTTTCAAATACCAAATTTCTAGAGTATCGATATGAACTGAAACCAGATGAGTATATGGTTGATTTTACAGTTCGATCTCAAGGGTTACAACAAGTAATTAATAGTGGTCAAACAGTAAACTTAGATTGGCAACTGCAAGGGATAAGACATGCTAAAAGTGCAGCATATGAAAATCGATATACCGAGGTTTTATATGAATATGATGGTGATAAAGATGACTATTTAGGACAAGGAGAATTTGCAGATGACGAAGAGCAAGATGTGAGTTGGATAGCTTTTAAGCAACATTTCTTTACTTCTGTGCTGCTAACAGATGCTCCATTCAAAAAAGCATCTTTTACTTCTAAAAATATAGCAAATTCAAGTGAGTTGGATGATAAAGATATAAAAGTAACCAAAGAATTTTCTGCCTCTATGCCTTTAGAACTACAAGGAGGGGAGCTTAATTATTCAATGGATTGGTATTATGGTCCTACTGATTATAGAATTTTAAATACTTATGAACGTAATCTTGATGAGATAGTACCTCTAGGTTGGGGGATTTTTGGGATAATAAATAAGTATTTGTTTATACCGTTTTTTGCGTTTTTAAGTGGTTTTCTACCTTATGGGATCGCTATTATTGTAATGACGATTATTGTACGTATCATTTTATCTCCTGTTACATACAAGTCATATTTATCACAGGCTAAAATGAAAGTTTTACGACCAGAGATTACAGAAATTAATGAGAAGCATAAGGATAATGCAATGAAGAGGCAACAAGAAACAATGGCTCTTTATGGTAAAGCAGGGGTTAACCCAATGAGTGGTTGTTTGCCAGCAGTAATGCAGATTCCTGTTTTTTATGCCCTATTCAATTTCTTCCCAAGTGCATTTCAATTACGACAAAAAAGTTTCTTGTGGGCAGATGATTTATCTAGCTATGATACTATAGCAGAGCTGCCATTTACTATACCTTTTTATGGAGATCATATCAGTTTATTTCCTATACTGGCATCGGTAGCTATTTTTATCTACATGATGATGACTACAGGGCAAACTATGCAAACACAACAACCAGGGATGCCTAATATGAAATTTATTATGTATTTATCCCCATTAATGATGTTGTTCTTCTTTAATAACTATGCGAGTGGTTTATCACTATACTATTTTATTTCTAACCTAATTACTATAGGGATTATGTTAGTCATTAAAAATGTGATTATTGATGAAGATAAGATTCATGCCAAAATTCAAGAAAATAAGAAGAAGCCTAAGAAACAAGGTAAGTTCCAGAAAAAGATGAAAGAATTAATGGAACAGGCAGAACAACAACAAAAGACAAAAAAGAAATAACCTTAATGTTGATATATTTTAGAAAAGCTCCTGAATAAGGAGCTTTTTTTTAATTTAACCTTCGTTTTGTGAATTTGATTTTATAATATTGGTATACTTTTTGGAGATTAGATGTGTTGAAATAATGTCCCAAATTAAATTGTAGTTATGCGAAGTATATTTTTATTTTGTAGTTTATCTTTTTTTATATGTTACTCTGTTTTAGGTCAAAAATATAATGCATTTGATGCTAATGGTAAACGACATGGTAAATGGCAAAAAAAATATGAAGGTAGTGAACAGCTACGCTATGAAGGAAAATTTGATCACGGAAAAGAAATAGGAGAATTTAAATTTTATCAACCTAACGGAGGTAGTTCTCCTACAGCAATTAAGTTGTTTTCTAAAAGTAGCGATACTGTTAGGGTTACATACTTTACTCAAAAAAGGAAAGTAATAAGTGAGGGCCAGATGATTGGTAAAAACCGTATAGGAATATGGAAATATTACCATAAAGGATCCGATAAGATCATGATGACTGAGCAATACCAATCTGGAAAATTAGATGGAGAACAACTTACCTATTTTGAAAATGGCCAGTTAACCGAAAAAACTTCGTATATCAATGGCAAGCAAAACGGAAAAAGAACTATGTACTCTGATACGGGTGTGATTATAAAAGAATTTACCTATGATAATGATCAATTACATGGGGTTACTAAGTATTATGACACAAACGGAGTATTGATTATCGAAGGAAATTATAAAAGAGGACGTAAAGATGGTATGTGGAAATACTATAAAGAAGGAAAACTCTCTGAACAAAAATTATTCCCGGTTCAAAAAAGAGGGTTTTAAGATTGATATATAAAATATCGGTATAGATAAAACCATAAAGCATTGCGCTAGCATTGCTTTTTTTATTTATTACTTTTGCATAAAATTTTAAAGATTAAATACAGCATTTTTGATGAAGAGAGTAATCGTAGGATTATCGGGTGGAGTTGATTCTAGTGTTGCCGCATATTTACTTAAAGAACAGGGATATGAAGTTATTGGCTTGTTTATGAAAAACTGGCATGATGACTCCGTTACGATATCCGATGAATGTCCTTGGTTAGATGATAGTAATGATGCATTATTGGTAGCAGAAAAATTAGGAATACCATTTCAGACAGTTGATCTTAGTGAAGAGTATAAGGAACGTATAGTTGATTATATGTTCAATGAATATGAGAAAGGACGTACACCTAATCCGGATGTATTGTGCAATCGTGAAATTAAATTTGATGTTTTCCTAAAAATTGCGTTATCTCTTGGAGCAGATTATGTGGCTACAGGGCATTATTGCAGGAAGGATACTATTGTAAAAGATGGAAAAGAAGTATATCGTTTATTAGAAGGAAAAGACCCTAATAAAGATCAATCCTATTTTTTATGTCAACTATCTCAGGAACAACTGGCAAAAACGCTTTTTCCTGTAGGTGAATTACTGAAGCCCGAAGTTAGAGATATTGCCAAAGCGCAAGGTTTAGCAACCGCAAATAAAAAGGACTCTCAGGGATTATGCTTTATCGGGAAAGTTAGATTGCCAGAATTTCTTCAACAAAAATTACAACCAAAACAAGGAAATATTATTGAAGTATCTCCTTCAGAAAAAAAATATCACCGAGAACATCCTCAATTTGTATCCAAAAGAGAGGAATTAGAGTTTTTATCTAATAAATATACGTATGATATTAATGATGGTAAGGTAGTAGGAAAACATCAGGGCGCACATTTCTATACTAAAGGACAACGCAAAGGGTTGGCTGTTGGAGGTACACCAGAACCACTTTTTGTAATAGAAACCGATGTAGAAACGAATACTATTTATACGGGGCAGGGAAAAAGACACCCTGGGTTATATAGAAAAGCTTTGTTTATAGCTTTAGAAGAGCTGCATTGGGTGAGAGATGATCTTAAATTAATGATAGATGAAGAGTTAGAAGTAATGGCGAGAATTCGATATAGACAACCGTTAGAGAAAGCAACATTGTATAGGGTCGACTCTGGGGTTTATGTGGTTTTTGAAAATGATCAAAGCGCAATAACCGAAGGTCAATTTGTGGCATGGTATATCGAAGATGAATTAGTTGGGTCTGGAGTGATCTCATAAAAATTAAACTACACATATTTATATAGTATGAACAAAATTAAAGAGCTATTTAATATTCAATACCCAATAATACAAGGAGGGATGATATGGGCAAGTGGTTGGAGATTAGCAAGTGCAGTGAGTAACTCAGGAGGATTGGGGCTTATAGGATCGGGATCTATGTATCCAGATGTGCTTAGGGAGCATATTCAAAAATGCAAAAAAGCAACCAGTAAACCTTTTGGGGTAAATATTCCGATGTTATATCCCAATTTGGAAGAGGCTATACAAATTATCATCGAAGAAGATGTAAAAATAGTATTTACCTCTGCCGGAAATCCAAAAATATATACGTCCTACCTTAAAGAAAAAGGAATTACGGTAGTACATGTGGTAAGTAGCCTTAAATTTGCTTTAAAAGCACAAGAGGCTGGTGTTGATGCAGTGGTAGCAGAAGGGTTTGAAGCAGGAGGACATAATGGACGAGATGAGACTACTACACTGGCATTGATTCCTATGGTTAAAGAAAGAATAAACGTTCCTTTAATCGCGGCTGGAGGTATTGCTACAGGTGCAGCTATGTATGCCGTTATGGCTCTGGGGGCAGATGGTGTTCAGGTAGGAAGTCGCTTTGTAGCAAGTGAGGAAGCATCTTCGCATATCGATTTTAAAAATATGGTGGTCGAAGCAAAAGAAGGGGATACACAACTTACTCTAAAGGAGTTAGCGCCGGTAAGGCTACTTAAAAATAAATTTTATCAGGATGTAGCAGCATTATATACTACTGCACCTTCGGTAGATGAGTTAAAAACACTATTAGGACGTGCCAGAGCAAAAAGAGGTATGTTTGAAGGAGATCTAACCGAAGGAGAGTTAGAGATAGGACAAGTGTCAGGATTAATTCATGAAATCAAGCCTGCTGGAATCATAATAGAAGATATGATCACAGAATTCAATACTGTACAGTGTAAAATGAACGATGTTTCTCTATAAAAATATTTTTTTATTCCGAAATAAGACAAGTAATATGTTGCTCGCAGATATTTAGTGTATTATAAGAATTTATACGTTGCTGTATGGTTCGTATTGTTTCTAGGTATTTATCTGTACCTAATATTTTCTCGGTAGCATTTTGTATTGTAACTACTCGAGGTTTTTCTGTTTTTAGATCGATACTGATTCCAGAATAATCCATTCTGGAACAGATCTCATTTTTACCTTCATTAACTCCTGCAGTAATCATTGGTACACCGTGTTTAATACTAAGTAAGGCACTGCCATACCCTCCATTCATAATAAAAACATCTATATGTGGCATTACAGCATCATAAGCTATAAAATCTTCGATATAATAATGTTGTTGAGGATATCGTTTTTGTAAACCTTTAGTGTCGGTATAGCTTGTAGCTACCAGAACTATGTAATTTGAATCTTTAAAAGCTTCTAGTGATGGAATAATAAGCTTTTCTAGATTTTTTTCTACAGTTCCCTGAGATACCAATATGACTTTTTTAGAGGTGTCTAGAATAGCACTCCAATCTTTTTTTATCTTTTGATTTTTGTTATTAGTTTGAACTTGTAGTGCACCAACATATTTTATAGAAGCCGGAAGACTATACCTTGGGTAATCGATTTCAGGAATCCCATTTTGCAAAAAGACATCCGATTGTAAAGGGGCTATATCAAAAATAGTTAGATTTTCTTCTTCGGGTAAACCCAATGAACGCAACAACTGATTATATGCAACTCTTGTTTCGTCAAAAATAAGTTTGTCCGCCATTAGCTTTATAAAATTCTGTTTTCTCTTACCAAAAAATGATGTAGCAGGCTGATGACCAATGCCGTATAAAGGAATATCGGGTGCAGAAAGTGCTAAAGGTACGACTCCTATGCTAGCAATAGGCACATTAAGTTTTTTCTTAACAATAGATCCTGGGAAAGTGTTGTCGCATACCAAAATGTCAAATGGAAAAACGTCATATATTTCTGCTATATCTTCATAGTAGCCTTTCATTCTATTAATAAACAGATTAATGATATCAAACTTAATATGCGCAATTCCTTTTAGCTTTTTTCGATCAGGATACATTTGATCTATTTCCTCTATTTTAAGTTCCTGTGCATTTCGAAATGGTAAATACGGTATTCCCATTTGATGTAGCTTGTTTTTATACCCCTCTCCTGTATACCATCTTACATCATATCCTTTTGTTTTGAGATGGATTGCTATAGCTGTCATAGGATTAAAATGTCCATCTGCGGGTATACACGCGAAAAGAATTTTTTTTTGAGACATCAATGTCATTAAGAAATGTTTTTTAGGAGGGTAAAATTATAATATATTAAAACTAAACCTAATTTTTGATAAAACATTACTTTTGAAATAAAAAGATAAATGAACTCAAGAAAAGATCAGCTTCTGGCTTTTGATAGGTTATTAACTATCATGAATGAGCTTCGTGAGCAATGTCCGTGGGATAAAAAGCAAACATTTCAGTCGTTAAGACATTTAACTATAGAAGAGACTTATGAGCTTGGTGATGCAATTCTGGATAATGATCTGGAAGAAATAAAAAAAGAGCTTGGAGATTTGCTATTACATATCGTGTTTTATGCTAAAATTGGGAGTGAAACAAAAGCTTTTGATATTGCAGATGTTGCCAACGAGATTTGTGAAAAATTAGTTCATAGACATCCTCATATTTATGGAGATGTTACTGTTGATAATGAGGAGGATGTAAAGCGTAATTGGGAAAATTTAAAGCTTAAAGAAGGAAAAAATAGCGTTCTCGAAGGGGTTCCTCAATCTTTACCAGCAATGGTAAAGGCAAGTAGGATTCAGGATAAAGTGGCCGGAGTGGGGTTTGACTGGGAAGAACCTTATCAGGTATTTGAAAAACTTAAAGAAGAACTTAATGAATTACAACACGAAATAGAAGTAGAGGATCAGGAAAAAATAGAATCAGAATTTGGAGATGTTCTTTTTTCTATGATTAATTATGCTCGTTTTCTTAAGGTAAACCCAGAAGATTCATTAGAGCGTACGAACAAAAAATTTATAAAGAGGTTTCAGTATCTAGAGTCAAAAGCAAAAGAAAATAATAAAAGCCTTAAAGATATGACACTTGCTGAAATGGATGTTTTTTGGGAAGAAGCAAAAAAACTATAATCATATTTATGAGGTCTGTTACTCCTATATATTCTTACCAAGTTTTTTATTTGTATGTTAGAACATAGAAATAACTGGTTTTTTGACAAGAAATAGATTAACAGATACTGTTTTTACACTTTTTTTTTATGGTTTTTACTTATTTTTTTGTCTTGAAAAACCTGTAGACACTGGTTTTTTAGGTAAAATATTATCGGGACACTCTTCTGTAACAATTTTTTAACAGAAAGAAATCGTAAATTAGTGGCTAAATTCATCATCAATCAATCGTGAGGCTAACTCAAAGAAGAACAATATTAACATACTTGTTTTTCATCTTTATTTTGTTCATTCCTTTAAAAGGATATTGTTTCTTTATTGGAACAAGTGAGAGAAATGAGGATGAGAATTCTTATAAGCTATTATTTTATAAAGATCAGTTTTCTAATAGGTCAGATTTTGTATTTACCACAGAAGCTGATCAAGTTGTAATACAAGAAAAAATAACTGATTCTACAGCTATATTCAAAGAACTGGCATTTTCTTATGCTAAAATTGATCAGCCCAAATTAGCTTGTGAGTTTATTGAAAAGTATATTAGATCAACTCTTGATGTAACTTTTGTTGGTCATAGTAATTTTGACCAAATAAGTACATCAGATTCTCATAAACAACTTGCAGAGAAATATCTAAAACAATTTGGCTGGCTTGCCCTCTTTTGTTTTTATATTTCCTTTGTAGGTTTTTTTATAACTATAGTATTAAATTTTCGTAAAGGCACGGATAAGACAGCTAGTTTGTTAATGAGTATTTTTGTACTCCTGAATTCATGTTTCATGGCCCATTTGGGACTGTATTTTATGAATTATGAATATTATTGGCCGCATACATTATTTATGTTTTCTACGTTTGGGCTATTATATGGTCCTATTATATATTTTTATTTTAAAAGAGCCTCGCAAAACTATAAGTTCAAACGCTTGGATCTATTACACTTGGTACCGACCATATTTCTGGTGCTATTGTTGTTACCTGTTTATTTATTGCCTGCAGAAGAAAAACTTAGAATGGTTATACATTATGAACGACCATACCTTACTTTAATTTCAGTTGCTAAGCTATTATCTTTGTTAATTTATGGTATTTTAATGGTTAATGTTTATGTTCGGAGAGTTAAGGAAAAGTTCTATTTTTCGAAACAGCTAATTAACTGGCAGCGAAACATAATGATATTTTGTGCTGTATATATATTGTCATATGCGATATATGCATTTTTAAATGTATTGCATTTGGCTAGTGGATTTTTGTTTAACGTACAGGTAGTTTCGCTAGCAGTTATGGTCCTATATATTAGCTACTCTGCATTTGTTCAACCTTCACTATTTGGGAAATTAAGAATAGTAAAATCGGAAGATGAAAAAGAAGAAAAAATACTAAAAAATACAAATAGTAAATACGAAAAATCAGGACTAACACCAAGTTTGTCACTAGAACTTAAAGTAAAGTTGTTGTATTTACTCAAAGAAGAGAAAATTTATAAACAAAATGATATTACTCTTCATAAAGTTTCACTATTACTAGATACTACAAGACACAATACTTCTCAGATTATAAATGAACATTTCGAACTTAATTTTTTTGAATTAATCAATAAATATAGAATAGAAGAAGCTAAAGAGATTTTAAAAGGAGAGAAGCATAAAGGTTTTAATATTATTGATGTGGCTTATGAAGTAGGCTTTAATAATAAAGTTACTTTTAACAAATCGTTTAAAAAATACAACCAAATTACTCCCTCAGAATATTTAAAACGATTTGTAGCATAGTGCAAGAAATCTTAGGTAAAAGATGAATTCTTTTCTTTTCTGAGATGCGTTTTTTATCCTTATTTTTACTAGTTCATTTGTTTGAAAACCAGTAAGATATGCTGTTGAAAAAAAGATATTTAGAATCAAAAAAAAGAAAATAATAGCCCTATTATCGGTATTAGTTCTCTTTAATAGGCTTGAGTGTTCATATTTATTTTTTAGAATATGCTCTTTTCTGCGTTTTTTTAGATCAAATGATTTATTTTTTTGATTTTTTTTAAAAATATTGATTTTTTACTTGTAAAAAAACATCTTTTTTGTATTAAAAATGTAATCTACCAAGTTGATTTTAGTACTCAAATCACTTTCAATATATGGTGTATTTTCAAAAACTTGAGGATTGTTAGTAAACAATGCTTATATTTATGATATCATAAATAAAAGAATGGATAAATTAAGTATATGTTGTTTTTTTATGAAATTTTATATCAATTCGTAAAAATGTAAGCGTAATTATACATGTGACTCTTTTCTTCCTTTTGTGATAAAACTAACTATTTAAGTTTAATCTTTTTTAAAAATTCTATTTATGAGGTTACATCATTACAAACTATTTGTGCTCGCTTTTTTGATATCGGGCATGATGTCTGCCCAACAACAAATCTCTGGAACTGTTCAGGGAGAAGGAGGGCTACCATTACCTGGGGTTAATATTATAATACAAGGTAAATCTACAGGTACACAAACAGATTTTGACGGGCAATACACAATTAATGCCGCTACGGGCGAAGTGCTTGTGTATTCATATTTAGGTTTTGTTACCCAGCAGGTAACTGTATCGGGGCAAAATGAAATTAATGTAGTGCTGAAGGAAGATGTAGGAGTATTAGAAGAAGTAGTTGTGGTTGGATTCGGTACACAATCAAAACGATTGCTAACAGGTAATGTATCGAAAATTGAAGCAGCCCAAATAGGGGGTATTTCTACACCTAGTGTGCAAAATGCATTAATAGCCAAGGCGCCAGGTGTACAAATTACACAAATTAATGGTAAGCTAGAAGGGGGAGTAAAGGTAATTATTAGAGGACTTTCTTCAATATCGGCTTCTCAGGAACCATTATATGTTATTGATGGAATTGAGATGAATAATAGAAATTCGTCCTCGATTGGTGCGAATTTGAACCCTTTATTAACGGTAAATCCAAATGACATAGCATCAATTGATATTTTGAAAGATGCATCTGCTACGGCTATTTATGGTGCAAAAGGAACGAATGGAGTTATACTGATTACAACCAAAAGAGGTAAGGAAGGAAAATCACAAGTTTCTGTTGATCTTTCTACCGCATTTGGAAAACCAACGAATAAAAGAGATTGGTTAAATGCTAGCCAGTATGAAGAATTACTTCGAGAATCTGCATTCAACAGATTTGGGGATCAGGTTGCTGCCGATGATTGGGTAGATAATAGATTGCCAAGATATGAAGGAGATCAGGATTGGAGAACTCTTGATACAGATTGGCAAGAAGAGGCTTTTCAGGATAGCTACATTAATGATCTTAATGTGTCTATTTCTGGTGGAAATGAAAAGACAGTAAGTTTTATATCCGGATCAACTAATGATTCAGAAGGTATTATTAGAGGTAACGGTTTAAAACGTTATAGTATGAGAGCAAATATTGATCACAATGTAAGTAAAAGCCTTAGCGTTGGTGTGAATGCAAGTTACTCTAGCACTGTGATTAATAGAATAGCAGGGGATAATGCATTTGTTACGCCTTTACAAGTTATTGCGCAAGTGCCTACCTCACCAACTCATCTATTAAATGGTGAACCAAATGGTACTGTTGGTACAGGTACCAGAACGTTATATGCTAATTTCTTACTGCAAGATAAACACTCATTTCGTAAAACTTCGATTAGAAGGATTTTAGCCAAAGTATTTGGGGATATAGATATTTTGCCATCCCTAACTTTAAGATCAGAGTTTGGTTATGACTATTTATATCAGACAGTAGATAGAAATACAGGTAGATTAGCACCATTTCAATCTACAAATGGTCAAAGTTTTGCTTCAGATGATGGTACAGAAATACTGTCTACAAATAATTATTTTACTTATGATTATTCATCTGGAGGAGCATCTAGTCTAAATTTTGTTTTAGGTATGACGTATACTAGATTAAAAAATAGAGCTAATTCGGTAACAGGAGATGGTTTTCCTACCGATAGTTTTAGATCTGTCTCTAGTGCAGCAACAATTTCGGCGGGTACTGGTACTTTTACAAATTGGGCACAGCTAGCTTATTTTGCCAGAGCATCATATGATTTTAAAAAGAGATATCTTATAAATGCCACTCTTCGTCATGATTCATCCTCTCGATTTGGTAAAGATAAAAGAAATGCATTTTTCCCTGCAGTTTCGGTAGGTTGGATTGTGTCTGAAGAAAACTTTTTGCATGATTCTAGTATATTATCAAATTTAAAACTTAGAGCCAGTTGGGGAGTTAATGGTAATACTCCTACTGCTAATTTTGGTTCTTTGGCTCTGTACGGAGGTACTAATTATGGAGGTGTTTCGGGTATTGCTTTTACGCAAATAGATAACCCTGATTTAAAATGGGAAGAAACTGCACAGCAAAATTTTGGTCTTGATTTTGGATTTCTAAATAATAGAATAACTGGTGAGATCGATTATTATGTCAAGAAAACAGATGACTTGATATTTAATCAGCGACTTCCATATGAAACAGGTGCTCCTAATAATGCTGGAATACTTAAGAATATTGGAAATCTAGAAAATAAAGGTTTTGAATTTGTGTTAAATACGATAAATGTTCAAACAGATAACCTTACATGGGAAACCAGTTTTAATATTGCTACAAATAAAAATGAAATTGTTAGTTTACCAAATGGTGATGATTTGATCACGGGCCAAAATATTCTTAGAGAAGGAGAACCTATTAATTCTTTCTATATGGTAGAGTATGCAGGTGTGAATCCAGCTAATGGTGATGCAGAATATATTTTGAATACAACCAATGCCGATGGTACAATAAATAGAGGTAGAACTAACGATTTTTCGCAAGCAGAACGAATTATCGCCGGAAACCCTAACCCAGATTTGTTTGGAGGTTTAACAAGTACACTGAATTATAAAACAATTGACTTTTCTTTTACTTTTCAAGGACAATGGGGTGCCCAGGTATTTAATGGTGCTGGACAATACCAGGAAACAGGTTTCGGAAACGGTTTAGATAATCAAGATGTCTATATTTATGAGAATAGATGGCAGAACCCGGGAGATATAACAGATGTACCTCAGGCAAGATTGTTTTTAAATAATGGACACTCTAATAGTACCAGATATTTGCAAGATGCAGATTTTATAAGATTGAGAAATATAACACTCGGATATTCCTTACCACAAAGTGCATTGGATAAATTAGGAATGAATAAGATAAGGCTCTATGTATCTGGGTTAAACCTTCTAACTTTTACAGATTTTAGAGGATATGATCCAGAATCGACTAATGATGATGCTAATACCAATACTAACGTGGGTAGTACTTTTTATTCTGCACCACCAGCAAAAGTATATACACTGGGTGTTAATTTAACATTTTAAAAAAAAAGATAGATTATGAAATTTTTGAAATTTTTGATATTAATTGTGATATTCAGTAATATATCGTGCGAGAATGAACTGGATATAGAACCACAACAAAGTGTTTCTACTGAAGTAGCGACAGCAACAGCAGCAAATATTGAAGCAATTCTTACTGGTGCTTATGATTCTGCAAGAAGTGGAGATCCTACTTTTGGAGGTGGAAATTATGATGGAGATTTGGCAAATATTGCTGTCTTATACGGTAATACAGATCAAATAGAATGGAATGGGACATTTGCTAACTTAAGAGAGTTATTTAATAAAGAGCTGGATAATGTTAATGGTAGTGCTAATGGAATGTGGCGTGATGCTTACTTGTTATTTGGTGCTGTTAATACAGTATTAGCAAACTTAGATAAGTTTGAAGATGAGGATCAAAAAAACAGAGTTGAAGGAGAGGCAATGTTTTTAAGAGGACTCGCATATTTTGATATCATACGTTTGTATGGTCAACAATATAATGCGGGTGGCGGAAATACTCAACCAGGCGTTCCTATTGTTTTGGATCCTCCAAGTCTTGAACGATTAGTTCCTAGAAATTCTGTAGAGGAGGTGTATACGCAAATTGTTCAAGATTTAACAAGCGCTTATAGTAAATTGCCTGATACTAATGGAGACAGGGCCGATAAATATGCAGCTCAGGCAGTATTGGCCAGAGTATATTTGCAACAAGGTAATTATGCTGCTGCAAGAGATGCTGCAGATGATGTGATACAAAACAGTGGGCATAGTTTAATGCCTGATTTTAATGCGGTGTTTGATTCTGATGATAACACAGCAGAAAGTATTTTTTCATTTGTTGTTACAAATCAAGAAGGAGCTAATCGACAAGTACAACATTTTGCAAGCGAAGCTTTAGGAGGTAGAGGAGGCGATATATCTATTGCTCAGGCTTACATAGATAAGTTTGATTCTGCCGCTGATGAAAGAAGAAACTATACCTATACAGACGGAGGATTAACACTAAGCTCTAAGTTTGTGAGACAGTTTGCTAATACTCAGCAGATCAGATTGGCAGAAATGCATTTAATAAGAGCAGAATGTAACTTTAGAGAAAGTACAACTATTGGTCAGGCTCCATTGGCAGAAATAAATGCTTTAAGAGCAAGATCATCCGCTCCTGCGCTTGGCGTATTAACGATTGATTTAATTTTAAATGAAAGAGAATTAGAACTAGGTTTCGAAGGGTTTGTTTTACATGATTATAAACGAACACAACGTAATATAGGGGGATTACCTTATAATGACAATAAGTTAGTTTTTCCTGTGCCTCAGCAAGCAAGAGACAGAAATGATTTGTTAGAGCAAAACCCAGGATATTAAACTAACTTTTTAATATAAATACTACTCTTAATTTTTTATGAGTAAAATTGCCCGCCAATACTATTGGTGGGCAATTTAATTTTTACACTTCTTTGATAGCTATTTTATGATCTGCTTATTCTTCAAAATAAAATTGATGGTTTTTACTATCATAGATGTTATTGATAGAGATAGTTATAACCCAAAAAAAGTTGAAGAAATATATAAAAATGAGGTCTTACAGAACAGCTCTCCTTAGAATTATTAGAAAAGGATGAAACCATATCAAAGAAATGATATGAGTCTTCAAAAACTTTTATAATTATTTAATACTTCAAGGCATAATACTTCCCAAATGATAAACAAACACTTTAATCTTAACTTTTTTGAATTAATTAATAAGTATAGAATTGAAGAGACAAAAAAAATATTAAAAGAAAAGTAATATCAATATGAGAATTTCAATAGTATTGATGTGGCTTATGAGGTTGGTTTTAATAACAAAGTGACTTTCAATAAGTCATTACAGAAATACAATCAAATTACATCATCAGAATGCGTTAAACCCTAAAGGTAAAGGGTTTTGTTTATGGGTAAACTTTCTTCGGTAAAGGGTAAAGGCTTATAGGGGTTACCTTTTTTTATACCTGTAAAATGTTTCTTTGGGCTATAATCATAAATAGGGGGGATGAATGTATTATTTCCATTTAAACTTTGTTCAAGTTTTGTGAAAGTAAATTTGAGTTAGCCATCAAAATATTCTAATCCTTCCTTTTATGGTTATATCTAATAACTATGTTAAGTATTAATTTTTTGAAAACTTTTTTATCTATGAAAGTACATTATTACAAGTTTCTAATGTTATTTTTCTTTGTGTATAGTATTTCTTTTGCACAAGGAGAAAGCATATCAGGAACAGTTACAGATGATAAGGGATTACCTCTTCCGGGTGTGAATGTCCTTATCAAAAATACAAATAACGGAACTCAAACCGATTTTGATGGAAATTATACAATCTCTGCTAGTAGAGGTGCGGTAATTTCTTTTAGTTATGTTGGTTTTGAGACCAAAGAAATTGTAGTTAACGAAAAAACTACTATTAATGCGCAATTATCTACTTCTTCTTCAGAATTGGAAGAGGTTGTTATTGTTGGATTTGGAACAACAACAGAAAAAAAACTAATCCAAAGTATAGGAACCATTAGAACAGCAGCGATTGAAGATATCCCAGCTGTTACAGCACAAGAGTTATTACAAGGACAGGCTAGTGGTGTTCAATTTACTCAAAGTTCGGGTGTACTTGGTTCTGCTAATGTAATTCGTGTTCGAGGAATTTCTTCTCTTAATGGAGGTTCTCAACCACTAATTGTTATTGATGGGGTACCGTTAAGTGATGATATTAATACATTTAATAATGGAGGAAATACAGGGTTAAATCCAATTTCGGATTTAAATCCTCAAGATATTGCTTCTTTTTCGGTACTTAAAGATGCTGCTGCTACAGCAATTTGGGGTTCTCGTGGAGCTAACGGAGTTATCTTGATTAAAACAAAAAGTGGAAAACCTAATACAGACACTAAAATAAATGCAGATGTATGGACTTCATTTACAGATGTGACTGATTTGGTTGACATATTAGATTCAGGTCAATATGCTCAATATCGTTTTGAAAGAGGACAGGCAGGAGCGAGCGGAGGAATTGGTGCTGTTACTGATCTTCCTTTAGAAGGTCCAGATTGGTTAGATCTAGCAACTAGAACTGGATTTTCACAAAATTACAACGTATCTGCTCAAGGTGGTGGAGAAAAAACAAGTTTTTTCTTAGGAACCGGTTATTCTAAATTAGAAGGTGGAATTGTAGGAAACGACCTTAGAAGAATTAATGGAAGAGTTAATTTAAACCATAAAGCAAACCGTTGGTTAGATCTTGGTTTAAATTTATCCGTTACTAATACACTTAATGATCGTATTAATACAGAAAACACAACTTTTGCCCCTTTAACATCTGCATATTTAATTAGACCTTTCATTCAATCAAGAGACGATGAAGGTAATTTTATAAATAATGACTTTATCCAAAATGTTGAAGCGATTGAGGCTTTGCAAGTAAATCAGGTAGAGAGCACCAGAGTTATTGGTAATATGAGTGCTACAATTAAGTTTACAGATAATCTTAATTATAAAGGTTCTTTTGGAGTTGACCGAAGTCAAATTGATAACTTTACAAGAGTCCCCGAATTAATAGACCCTTCTGCAGATGGAGGAACTACACCTGGAGGTAATGCTCAGAATTTTATTGCAAATGATAATAGAATTATAACAGATCATACCTTAAATTTTAATAAAACATTTAGTGATATCCATACTGTTGGTGCAGTAGCTGGGATATCATACCAGGAGACTACCTTTAATAATATAAATGTAGCAACCGAAGATTTCCTTTCTGACGATTTGAGAAATGTCGGAAATGGTGCTGTTCCAACTTTAACGACTCAGTCTAGAGCCAAAAGAAGTTTGTATGGAGCATTTGGAAGAGTTAATTATGATTATAAAAGTAAGTACCTTATTGAAGGTTCTTTCAGAAGAGATGGTTTCTCAAGATTTGGAGCTAATAACAGATTTGGTAACTTCTGGTCGGTAGCTGCAGGATGGGTAGTTTCTGAAGAAGAATTTATACAACAAATAGAAGCAATTAGTCTTTTAAAGTTAAGAGCTAGTTATGGTACTTCAGGAAATGATAGAATTGGTGGATCTTTTCCTTCTTTAGGATTATTTGGTTCTGCTGTACCTGCTATAGCTGCAACCTATAATTATAATGGAAGTGGTGGTTTGGCACCAACTCAAGCAGGTAATGCTGATTTGACATTTGAAGAGAGTGCAACATTAGATTTAGCTTTAGAATTAGGGTTGTTTAGAAACAGAATAAATTTTAATGCAACTTATTTTAAAAAGAAGACAACAGATTTATTATTAAACGTACCGGTGACCGAGATTACAGGTTTCCCTACGATTACAGCTAATGCTGGTGAACTAGAAAATAGAGGTTGGGAATTTGGATTGAATACGAAAAATGTGATCACCGATAACTTTACATGGTCTACAGACTTTAATATCTCTTTTATTGAGACAGAGGTAATTTCTTTACCAGGAGCAAATGATTCTCCAGAAGGAAGGTTCATTGAAGCTGCAGGCGCAAGACAAAGAGCAATAGAAGGGCAGTCAACAAATAATTTCTATTTAGTAAGATATGTAGGAGTAAACCCTCAAACTGGAGATGCAGAATATTTGGATAGAGATGGTAATGTTACAACTACACCAAATTTTGATACAGATAGGGTAGTTGTAGGAGATGCTTTACCAGATTTTTATGGAGGTATTACAAATACATTTACATATAAAAACTTTGATCTTAGTTTCTTAATGTCATTTACTTATGGTAATGATATATTCCTTGATGGATTACGATTTGTTGGTGCACCAGATAGAGTAGGGTCTTTTAATCAATCGGTTGATGTATTAGATTACTGGAAACAACCTGGAGATAACGCGACGTATCCAAGATTAGGGAGTTCAACAGAAAATCTTTATAGACAATCTTCTACGTTTCAGTTAAGAGATGGATCTTTCTTAAGAATGAGAAACTTAACTTTTGGTTATACACTACCAGATAGCCTATTGAAAAACAGTAAATTATTCAAGAAGGTAAGAGTATATGCAACTGGTAATAACTTATTTGTGATAAAAGGAGATAGCAATTTAGATGGCTTTGATCCTGAGGTAACTGATGATATTAATCCATTAGTACAAGGAGAGACTTTCTTTACTGCTCCACAGGCAAGACAGTTCTTAATTGGAACCAGAATCACATTTTAAATCTAAATACATAGGATATAATGAAAACAATTCTTAAAAAATATAAAATACTGCTATTAATTGGAGTTTTAAGCTTCACCTATAGCTGTGATGATGAACTTGAAATCGATCCAGAAGATAATCTTACTGAGAATGTAGTTTTTTCTTCAGAATTTGCGATTAGAGGAGCACTTACTGGGTTGTATGGACAAGCTCGAGAAGTTGATGCTTTAAATGGTAATAGATATGCTCTTTCAGGAATACAATCAGACGAACTAACGTTCGTAGGTTCTTTTCCTACATTAGCAGATTTGTTTGAATATGCTACTCAGGCTACAAATACTACGACCCAAGAATCTTGGGATGAAGCTTATGAAATCATTAATAATGCTAATTTCATAATAACTAAAGTTCCTGAAGTAGATATCATAGGTTTTACAGATGAAGAAAAAGCACTTGTAGTAGCTGAGGCTAAATTTATGCGTGCTGTGATGTATTTTGAAATGGCTAGAGTATATGGGCAACCAATTCAGTTTGATAATGGTAATAACCTTTGTATTCCTATTTCTACTAAACCTTTTGATGGAGATGCATCTCCAACAGATTTCGAACTTCCTCGTTCGACAGTAAATGAAGTACATGCTTTTATCATTCAGGACTTAGAAGATGCTATAGCTGGATTACCGGTTGGTACAGATAATACTAGAGCTTCTAAAGGTTCAGCACAAGCTTTATTGGCAAGACTTCGCTTATATAGAGAAGAATGGTCTGAAGCAGCTAATTTAGCAAATGAAGTTATTAATTCTGGTTCTTACCAATTTGGGACTAATTACTCATTTTTTAAGACATTAGCGAACGAAAGTGTATTCGTCTTAGCAAATAATGCTACAGATGGTGCTTTTGGAGGTAGTGGTCTACACAATTTTGCAAACCCTTCTCCTGCAGGTAGAGGAGATCTTTATTATTCAGATTTCTTAGTAAATAGTCTAGAAAGTGGTGTTGCAGCTGTAGGGAATACAGAAGGAAAAGATTTAAGACTGGTTGGTGTATCAGCTCCTGGTAACGATGCAAATGGTGTAGAAGAAATTTTCCAAAATAAAATTAGTGCTACTGGTAATGATCCATTACCTATAATTAGAATTACAGAAATGTATTTTATTAGAGCTGAAGCTAATTTAAGAGGGGGTTTATCAGTTGGTGATACTCCATTAAATGATATTAATCTTATCAGAGGAAGAGCTGGTATTGTAGATTTGGCAGCGGTAACATTAGACGATATTCTTGAGGAAAGATTAAAAGAATTCGCAAATGAAGGCCACAGAAGAATGGATCTTTTACGAAACAGATTGCCATTAAGACAATCAGGAGATGCTCAGTTTGCAGCTTCTGCGTTTGGTGCCGATAAAACTATATATCCGATACCTGCGACTCAAATAAATTCTAACCCAGCATTACAGGGACAACAGAATCCAGGTTATTAATTGGAAATACATACTGTTTGTTATATAAACAAAATAACCCGTCAACTCATAGTTGACGGGTTATTTGTTTTTAGCTTATCTGTTTAATTTCTTTGATTCAAATTGGGGATCTGTAAAAATTTGAAACAAACTTCTATAAGGCATTTCCAAAGTTTTATATCACCACAACTTAAAGTCGCTAGAAAATATATAAGCAGGATTTGTTTATGTTGTTTAGAAACAATTGATTACTGCTTTTTTCTATACGCGAAAAAAGAGAAAAAGTTTTAGATTTGATGTGAATGTATGCACGTTCCTGTGTCTTTAGAATAGACTATATTTTCGAATTACAAAATATACGTAGATTGTATGATTAAAGTTGCCTGATCTTGTTTAGTTTGGCTTTCCAAACATCTAAGTTTTCTTTATATTTTTCGATATTTTTTCGTACATCTCTTACCATTGGATTGTCATCTTTGGCATGTTTGAAGAACTGAAGATTGTTTTCTAATTGACGGATTTCGCCATTAACTTCATCGATTTTTTTGCGAATAAAGCTCTGTTCGTTTCTAAGAGCTCGATCATCACTCTGGCCGGATAAAGTATTTAGTTTATTTTCGTATTTAATCAGTTCTGTTTCTTTACGACCCAAATTAAGTTGCTGAAAGAAACCATCCAGAATTTTATTATATTCTGCTTCTATATTTTTCTTTTTATATGGCACTCTACCTAAAGTTTTCCAGGTAGCAATGTTTTCTTTTATAGTTTTAAGATCGACTTCGGTATCCCCAGAAAGCTCTAGTTTTTTAAGAGTTTCGATATGTTCCTGTTTCTTTTCTAAAGAGATGAGCTCTTCTTTATTAGCTTCATTTCTTTCTGCATGAAGTCTATCAAAATAAGAATTACAGGCGTCTTTAAACCTTTTCCAGATTCTATCACTATCTTTTCGAGGGACATGACCAATCTTTTTCCAATCAGATTGAATTTTTTTCATAAGTGGAGTAATAGCAGTAAAGTCATCACTATCCTTATTATCTTCTGCTATCTGGATCAGTTCCATTTTTTTATTTAAATTATCAAACTGATCTTTTTTAAGGCCTTTATAAAACGCATTTTTATTACGATTAAAATCTCTTACAGCAGTTTTAAACTCGCTCCAAGTTTGTTCATTTAGATTAGAAGGTACTTTTCCTGCTTTAAAAAAATCATCCCTTAATGCTTCAATTTCTTTTATTTTTTGTTGCCAACCATTATGGTTTTTAGGATGATCCTGGCTAACTTCAATGATTTTTGCAATGATCTCTCTTTTAACTTCTAGGTTTTGTTCATAGATCTTATCCTGATCTTTAAAATACCTCTGGCGATTTTCATGAATTTGTTTTGTTAATGCACTAAATTTTTCCCAGATAGGTTCTCTATACTCTTTTCCGACAGGCCCCAGATCTTCTTTCCACATTTTATGAAGCAGCTGCAATTCTCTAAAAGCTCTATTAACATCGGTCTCTTGTGCTAATTCTGTAGCACGCTCAATAATCTTAAGTTTTTGCTCAAGGTTATGTTTAAAATCAAGATCTCTAAATTCTCTGTTTAAATGCAGAAAATCATAAAAATTCTCAGTATGATGATGATAGGTATTCCATACAGTATTGTATTTATCTCTTGGTATAGGGCCCGCATTGCGCCATCTTTCCTGAATACTTTTAAAATGATTGTATGTTGTATTTATGTTTTCGTCTACATTAAGTAAGCCTTTTAATTCATCAATCAATTCTAATCTTCTTTTTAGATTTTCCTGAAGATCTTTTTTAAGATTTTGGTAATATGAATTTCGTTTTTCTTTATAATCAAAATAGACAGAATTAAATTCTTTTTTTATTGGCGTAGAATAATAGAAATCTATAATATCACCACCATCGGCCAAGAATTCTTCCTTTTTTTGTTCTACTTCTTCATTAAATTTTTCATTAAACTCACTTTTAATTTCCTCAACGTGTTCTCTAATTGCCTGAATTTTTTCATTTTTGATCAACTCTCGTAATTCTTTGACCAATTCTTCTTTATTCATGGCATGATAATCCTTCTTCTCGATATTATGACGCTCTATGGTGCTCTCATCTTCGCTATGCTCAGCGATAGCTTCATCCATTTGATCTTGAATTTGATCCTCACCAGCAGGAGTTTTAGGCTTTGATTCTTCTTTTTGCGAAGTAGTTGCATTGCTACTCTCGTCTACAGATGGCGTTGTGTTATTTTCTGAAGTAACTTCATCTGCAGTAGGCGCGTTTTCTTGTACGGCATTATCAGCATCTAGTATTTCTTCTGTAGTTACACTACTGTTTTCAGACTCAGAATCTTTTTCTATGGCATCTGTAATTTGTGGACTAACCGATGTTTTAGATTCTTCGTTTTCAGAATCTTCTTCTATGACATCTGTAATCTGTGGATTAACCGATGTTTTAGATTCTTCATTTTCAGAATGATCTGTGTTTTCAGTAGTTACTTCATCAGAATCATCTGATTTAACAGCTTCTAGATTTTCAGTTTCTAAGTTTACGTCTAAAATCTTAGTCTTATTTTCTTCATTTCCATCTGCCTGAGGCAGGTTATCACGTGTGGACATTGTGTGAGCGTTTTTGTTTGTCTGAGTTTAATGCCTGACTAAGATACTAACATATTAGAAAAACTCAAAGTTATTGAAAGGTTTTAAGACTACTTAAAAAGGGTTTTGGTAAGAATTTTATGACAAAATGAGCCAAAAATTACATATTCCAGATTTCCCAAGCCTTTTCTGCTTGCAGTATTAACATTTGTAATCCGTTAGAAACAGTAGCTCCTTTTTCTTTTCCTTTACTCATAAAAGTAGTTTCATTCGGATTATAAATCAAATCGTATAAAACATGATTTTTGGTAATATATTCATAAGGGATATCTGGGTAATTATGAATGTTCGGATGCGTTCCTAAAGGGGTACAGTTGATTATTAGTTTGTATGCATGTATAATATCTTCATCGAGATCGCTATAACTTAGTTCATTAAAATCAGGATTACGTGATACAAATGTATAATCGATATTTGAATGATTTAATGCATAAGCAATAGCTTTTGAAGCTCCTCCTGTACCAAGAATTAATGCCTTTTTTATCGTTTTGTTGAGTAAAGGCTTTAAAGATTCTGTAAAACCATAATAATCGCTATTATATCCTTTTAATTTTTGATCTTTATCAAACTTTATGACATTTATTGCTCCAATTTCTTTGGCTATTGGGTCCAGATCATCCATATACTGAATTACTTCTTCTTTATAAGGTATGGTTACATTTAAACCTTGTACATTAGGATCTTTGGTAACTTCAATAAAATCTTTAATTTGGGTGAGATCAAAGTTGTTATATTCACAATCTAGATTTTCTTTTTCAAATTTTTCTGAAAAATAACCTTTAGAGAAGGAATAACTAATGTTTCTACCTAATAAACCGTATATTTTTTTCATTTTGAAGTTTTTAGCGTTTTTTGGCCATACCATTCTAACCATAAAACGATGCCAATACCTACGAGAATATAAAAAATCCCAATATAGGTTTCGATAGTTGTAAAATCAGGAAAATAACGATCGTAATTATCGAGTATAGGATTACCCAATGCATCAATTTGTGTGTTTCCTAGAGTATCAACTTTATAAATTTTATTCTTCCAGGGCCAAACGACACCTAGAGAACCGGTTATAAATCCAATGATCGCTGCAAAAGTTGCATTTTTATAGTGTTTTAAAACATATCCTAAAAAATGGGATAAGGTAACTAAACCTGTTAATGAACCAAGACTAAATACAATAAGTACTTTTAGTAATCTAATTCTGTGAGCATCTTCTATAAATGAAAGGTCCCAACGTATTAGATCGGCTATTGTATCATATAACGCATTTACAGAATCAACCAGTAAAAGAACGTAATTACCTAATAAAATAAGAATAAAAGAACCAGATAATCCAGGTAATGTCATACCTGATACACCAATAATACCACAGATAAATACAAACCAAAGATTGTCATTTTCTTTTGCAGGAGCCAATAAACTAATACTAACCCCAACAACGATACCTATAATAATAAGACAAATGTTTCTTCTATTCCAATCGTTAAAATCTTTTACTATATAATAAATAGAGCCCATGATCATCCCAAAAAATGCTGCCCATACATATAATTCATAATGAATAATGAGGTAATCCAGAATTTTAGAAACACTAAAATAGCTAATTAACATTCCTAAGATTAAAAGGCCAAGAAATCGTCCGTTTATGTATCGCCAAAAGCTTTTAAACCTAAAATTGATAAAAAGCTTAAATGCTTTAAAATTTATTTTCTGAAGAGAATAGATAAACTCTTCATAAAACCCGGCAACAAATGCAACTACACCGCCAGAAACGCCAGGGACTTTATTTGCAGCACCCATCGCAAGACCTTTAATAACAAGGAAAAGTCTATCAGTAAAGGTTCGGGTACTTTGTTGCATTGGTTAGTCTGGTTTTTTTACAGAAAGGCGTTCTAAGATAAGGATTAATAGAAAACCTATAGCTATAAAAAGTAAAACCCAAATCATTTTAATATCACCTTCAAATTGACTTGGTAGAATGCTCTTTTCTATGAAAGGAACCTCGATTCCTTCAGAATTTGTTCTCCAGGATTCGACTTTTTTCCAGGGCCATAACTTATTTAGTGAGCCTATCATAAACCCCGTAAGTATAGCTAAAGTCATGTTTTTATGATGTTTAAACATCCAGTTAAGTGCTTTAGAAAACAATTTCAACCCTATAGCGGCACCAATAGCCATGATTAATATTTTATAAATAGCCTGCCACAAGATATCAAAATCCATTTGTACAATTCCGTTACGTAATTGGTTCAGAATATCAATAGCTGTTTGGTAAACTCCAAGGATAAGTAGTATAAAAGCTCCTGATACTCCTGGTAATATCATGGCAATGATTGCAATGAATCCACAAAACATAAGATACCAGTTACTATCTGGTGAAGCCAGAGGTTCTGCTATAGTGATAAAATAAGAAAGTACTGCTGCCAGAATAATACCAATGATTACTTTTGGTTTCCAGGTAGTGATTTGTTTTCCAATATAAACGATACTGGCAAGAACTAATCCAAAGAAAAATCCCCAAAGTAATAAAGGTTCATTATGAAGTAACCACTTTATAAGTTTTGCAAGAGAAAGAATACTGGTTACAATACCTAAAAAAAGGGCTGTTAAAAAAGATAGGTTATATTTTTTCCAGGAAGTTTTAAATCCTTCTTTCTTCCAAACCGAGAAAAACCCAAGATCTAGTCTATTAATAGTTTCAATCAATTCTTCATATATGCCAGATATAAATGCAATAGTTCCCCCAGAAACTCCAGGAACTACATCTGCTGCTCCCATTGCTAATCCTTTTGCAGAGATGATAAGGTAATCCTTAAGATTTCTTTGCATTCTTATTGTTTTTGATGTTTTAAGTTAAAACAAATGTATGGATTTTTGCAATGTAATCGATTAGAAAAAAAACAGTCTTTTTTAGAATTATTGGTATTCAGAAATAATGTTTCTAACAAGAGTAAGATTAAAAATCTTTTCAAAAAGTTCTTCCAGAACGATATGATATTCATAGTCAAGATCTAAGGCTTTTCTAATATGAAACTCACCTTTTTGATAATCTTGTAGTTCATAGTATAAACCAGCAAGTCTATATTGAATTTCTGCATTATCGGGATAAAACTCTATAGCTTGGTGTAAATTTTGTATTGCAGCATTTGACTCTCCTATAAACCTAAGAATATCCGAACGATTTAACCAGGTTTCTAGTTCATAATTCCCTAACTCGATCGCTTTTCTATATCCTCGTTCTGCTTCTTCAAAAAAAGCAAGTCTATTGTTTATTTTTGCGTAACGTTTCCAGTATAAAACATTTTCACCATCAATGTTTATAGCTTTGTTTGTATAGTATAGCGCTTTTTGATAATCACGTTTACGCATGTAGAAATCAGTGATGGCTATCCATCCTTTATCTAATAATGGATCTTCATGTACAGTTTTGGAATAGTGTTGAATAGCAAGGTCATCTACACCTAGTTTTTCATAACATTTTCCTATTCTTAGCAAAGCAAAAGAAGTAGGGTCATCTAGTTCTAATGTTATTCTATAGTTTTCTATAGCTTCATTATGCCTTTTTAGTTTTTCTAATACTTTTCCTTTTTCTAAATAAGCACCAATAAAATATTCATCACTTATAATTGCAAAATCATAAGCTGCTAGTGCTTTTTCATATTCTTCTAGATCAAAATATTGTTTACCAACCTGATGCCAGGCGACTTCACAATATGGATTTTTATTTAGAAACATGTTTAGATATTCGATAGCTTCTTCATGTTGTTCAAGAAAATCAAAACAGTATATCACATTATATAAAGCAGAGTAATCCTGATCATCTGCTTCGAGACATTTCATAAAATTGATTTTTGCATTTTCAAAATCATCCATAAAAAGATACTCCATTCCTATAAGGGAATACACATCAGCAGCATCATTTGTATAGCTAAGTGCCATCATTAATAACTCTATGGCTTTTATATGATCGTTTTGTTTAGAAAGAATATTAGCTTTTTGAATGTAGATTTCTTCATTTTCTGGTTCTATAGCATGTAGCTGAGCCAAAAGATTGTCTGCTTTATCTAAGCGATTTTCAAAAACGAGAACTTCGACTTGCAATAATTTAAGATTAACAGACGATGGATGTTGAGAAAGTCCCAAAGAAATTGCCTTTTTTGCCTTAGCAATTTTTCCATTTTCTAAATAGTGATGAATAATAGATTCAAATTCATCTGAATCAAAAAATTTAACATCATTAGATCTCAGCATAGACTCGTATCGAGTAATCGAGAAATTATTTTCTTCTTCTTCGTGGTTAAATCTCATACACGTTGATTAAAGATGCTCAATAAATCATAAAATTGATGTAAATACTTTTTTTGTTTTCCCCAACAAATAAAAGTATCTAATAAATCCATTACTTAATTTATTTTCGCATTATTGATTTCCTCAGTATTAAAATTACAAATGAAATTGAATAATAATACTTCAAAAACCAATTGTTTTTAACAAACTAATTAACAAAATACGTACCATTATATAGATAATGATATAGAGTTTTTCTTTTATAGAAGCCGAAATGTATTAATGAATTTGTGAAAATAATGGATGGTCTACTAAAGATACGGTTTTTTTAATAAAACTTCAATGATTACCGCTTAAATTTTGTTGTCTAATATTTGATCTAAAGCAGTAAGGATAATTTGACATCCTTCTCTGATTTCACTTTCGGATATAGTAAGTGGTGGCGTAATACGTACTGCAAGAGGCTCAAAAAGTAACCAAAATAAGATTAATCCATGGTCTTGACATTTTAATATAACTTGATTTGTTATTTCTGCAGAAGGAGTTATAAAAGCTAACATAAGCCCCAGTCCTCTAATTTCTTTAATTAATGGATGAACTAATAGTGACCTGAATAGTTTTTCTTTTTCTAATGTAGCTGCCATTACGTCACTCTCTGTAATTTCCTGTAATGTTGCCAAAGCGGCAGCTGCAATGACAGGGTTTCCTCCAAATGTTGTAATATGGCCTAATTTGGGGTTGTCCTGTAATTGATCCATCATTGTTGTCGAAGCGGTAAAAGCCCCAATCGGAAGTCCGCCACCCATTCCTTTTCCCATTACTACAATATCAGGAACGATACCATAATGTTGAAAGCCAAATAATGTACCAGTTCTTCCGAATCCAGGTTGTATCTCATCTAGAATTAACAGCGCTCCAACTTCTTGACACTTCTTTTTTACTTTTTTTAGATACTCATATTTAGGTTCGATAAATCCCGCTCCTCCTTGTATGGTTTCTAAGATAACTGCTGCGGTTTTGTGTGTGATTTGTTGTATCTCTTTTTCGTCATTAAACGTAATAAAAGAGGTGTCAGGAATTAATGGCCTAAATGCTTGTTTGCGTTCTTCATATCCCATTACACTCATAGATCCCATAGTGTTGCCATGATATGCTAGTTTTGCCGCAATAATCTGACTTCGACCTGTAACTCTTCGGGCTAATTTTAAAGCCCCTTCAATAGCCTCGGTTCCTGAGTTGGTTAAGTAGGTTTTTTCTAATGGATGGGGTAGGTGAGAAGCCAATAATTTGGTAAGTTCTACAGCAGGTTGTTGTACGTATTCGCCATACACCATGACATGTAGATATTTATCTAACTGATTCTTTACTGCACGTATTACTCTAGGGTGCTTATGTCCTAAACTACAGGCTGATACTCCAGCAACAAAATCCAAATACTTTTTGTTATTAGTATCATAAATATAACTACCATTAGCATGCGAAACTTCTAAGGCTAATGGATGCGGGGTAGTTTGAGCTTGATATTTGAAAAAATCCTGTTTCAAGATTGTTTTTTTACTAGATTATCGGGTTTGAATGCGTTATCCGATATTTTTACACAAAAAGATATTAATGTTCTATGTTGATACTATCTTTTTGACTTTTTTTCTTTTCGGTATTAAGATCTTCTTTTACTTTCTTTTTAAAAGGAATAGAATCTAGTTGTTCGTTAGTTTCTTTGAGCTCGGCATCTTTAAGTTCTTGCTCTAATAATCGAGAACCTTCAGACTTATTATCCTCTAAACGTTTAACAGTTTCTTCATCAAAGAAATCTGCTTCATCTTTTGGTAATGGGATTCCTGTTATTTTGGTAAGTTCAGGAGGAGATTCTCCTCTAAATAGATCAGCCTTACTATTAATACGTTCATCACCGCGCCAATTAAAACCAGAGAGCTCACGAGCATTTTCTGGTAGGTCAATTTCACGATATAAAGTACCGTCAATATTCTGGTAATAATAGACATCTTCAATCTCCCGATTATTTAATAATAATCTGATTGAGCTAGAGAGTACTTTATTAATACCAATAAGTTTTAACTCCCCTTCGCTTTCTCTCTGGTAAAATATAGTTTCTGTGTTTTTATCAATATCTACCTGGTAGAGTTCATTTTCTTTAAATAAACCATAAAGTATCTGGCCTTTTACTTGATTGAATCCGGCTTTAAGGGTGTCTTCTTGTGCTAAAAAAGCATTTTGGTACACGATAAGTGAATCTAACTTTTCTGTCTTTGTATTCGAGATAATTTTTATAGTATCACCTGTCATTTGATTTCTTTGCGACCAAATAATCGGTCGGCCAATCATTTTAGTATATCCTGTGGTCTGATCTACATTAATAGAATCACTTTTACCACTCATATTACTCTTATAGATTCTCACATCATAAAAACCATTCATTATTCTTCGTTCGGGTTTACCAGTGACCATAAGTGTATCACTGTGAATAAAAATAGAATCTTTTTCCTGCAAAGTAGCTGCGAGTGCTCTCTTTGTGATAAAAACAGAATCTTTTTCTTTAAAAACCTCTGCATAATGACCGGTAATCACAGAATTATTTGCCGTATCTAATACTCTAATATTATTAGTAGCCGAAGCAAATTGACTAGCACTATTGTAAAAAATACTATCTCCAAAAACAGTGCGTTTATCATAGTCGATTTTGGCATTTTTGATAGCATATCCAGTCTTAACTTTAGTATCATAGAATCCTCGTTCACAATATAATGTGCTTTCTTTACCTTTAACTGTCGAAGGACCATATAGATATGCATGACCATTTTCTGTGTAATAATCCAATCGATCAGAATCGACCGTGTTTTCTGGATTTACAATTTTTACTGTGGTATTAAATGAATATTGTTTTCTATCCATAAAGTACCGTCCAATTTGGCTGGTTAATGTATTCGAAGAATCTCGAACTGTTCCTCCACTACGATAATATGCCTGTTGTCTAAGTCGATCAAAGAATAAAGTATCGGTACGCAATGTATTCGAAGGAGTTTCCATAAATACATCATCACTTGCATATGCAAATTTAGTATTACCATTATACTCAGCATATTTACTAGTCATAGTAATGGTGTCTCCTTGCTTCATTTTTACATTTCCTAAGGCCTTAACAAACTTATCTTCACCATAGTGAATAGCTTGGTCACACCATATCTCAATTCCTTCATGTTGCATATATACCTGTTTGTCTACTTTGGCCAGGATAGTTGCCCCAGGAAACCGATTTTGATCTTTTATGGTACGATCAGATTGAACTTTGATTTGTTTTCCTTCTTGTGCAAATGATGCTACCGAAAATATAAAAGCAAATAGTATATAGAAGAATTTGTTTTTCAAGTGTTTCAAATTTGTATGCAAAATAACGAAAATTGTATCTAATGATTGTGGCTATAGCAGTAAAATAAAAAGTAAGTCATGTTCATTTAATAACTTTATGTCTAATCTTATGTTGCATTTTAACATGTTTTATCTCTGTAATACCTTAAAAGCAAGTAATTTCTACAATGAGTATAGGGGTGTAGTTTCATAAAAAAAGGATAATGTGTAAGTTTTGTACGATCAAAGGACTAATACAGATAAAAAGAAGCAAATAAGAGAAATTTTCGAATTTTTTAACACTAGATCTACTTAAGCATCAGTAAATTGCGATAGGAAACAACAAAGGGAACGATCAATGCTATGGGGATAGCATCATCTTAACTTTTATTTTTTATCAAAAGCAAATTTATTTATTCTGATCCATTGCTAAGAATAGATATAGAGCTGCTTAAAAAAAAGAACAGTTGAGGTCGTTATACTATTAACAAAAAGATAATAGATGGTTTTGAAAAAAAACTTAGGGGCTCTATTTTTTTTGTTTTTTTGGGGTGCTGTGTTTTCTCAGGAAAAGCAGTTGGAAAAAGCAAATGAAGCTTTTAAAAAGTATGCCTATATCGAGGCAAGGGAAATGTACTTAAAAGCTATAAGAAAAGGAGGTAAATCAATAGAGTTATATGAAAGATTAGGGGATTCATATTACTTTAATGGTGAATTAGAAAAAGCAGCACAATGGTATCGAGTGTTGTCTTCTTTGTATCCAGGAAAAATAAAATCAGAATACCGCACCAGATATACACAATGCATTAAAAGTACTGAAGAATATAAAAGTGAAGATGATATAGCGCATTGGTTATATGCAAGTAATGATAAAGGAGTTGAACAGATACATGACTCATTAGATAATACTTTATCGAAAAAAAATAAGCCAAAGGAATTTATAATTGATACCTTAAATATCAATTCGAAATATTCTGATTATGCTCCTAGTTTTTATAATGGTGAATTAGTATTCGCATCTTCGAGAAATACCAATAACTTTTCTAAAGTATTACACGAGTGGAATGATCAACCTTTTTTGGATTTGTATACAACTACATATGTTTCTGAAGAAAAAAGTATTGAAAAATTAAAAGGGACTATTAATTCGAAGTTTCATGAATCTTCTGCAACTTTTAGTAAGGATAGGAAAACGGTCTATTTTACTAGAAATAATTATTCTAAAAGAAAATCTAAAACAAATACAAAAGGCGTTGTTTTATTAAAAATATATAGAGCACGTTATGATAACGGAAAATGGGGAGATGTAGAAGAACTACCTTTTAATAGCGATGAGTACTCAATAGCACACCCTGCATTATCTTCAGATGGCAAATACTTATATTTTGCAAGTGATATGCCAGGAACTCATGGGAAATCAGATTTGTATGTGGTGAAAATAAATGAAGATGAAAGTTTTGGAACGCCTAAAAATTTAGGAGATTTAATTAATACTTCGGGCCGTGAAACTTTCCCTTATATTAGTGATAAAGGAAAGTTGTTTTTTGCAAGTGATGGACATAAGGGGCTAGGAGGATTAGATATTTTTATGGCTATTTTAAATAAGGAGGGAGCAGTAGAAGTTTATAATTTAGGAAAACCAATTAACAGCCCGAAAGATGATTTTACTTTTATTATCAATGAAGAAAGTAAAACAGGGTATTTTGCGAGTAATCGTAAAGGCGGAAAAGGAGATGATGATATCTATGGTTTTAAGCAGATAAAATCATTTCCTGATGGCTATTATCGTAAGCAGAAAATTATGCGAAAATTAGAAAGGGTAATAGAGCTAAAACCTAATAAGGAAGGGACTACTTCATTATGATAATATGAATTGATAGAAAATATATTTTAGATTTATTTTCTGATAAATGTTTTTGCTTTTATATATTTATGGTAAAACAAATAACTATATGAAAGTAAAACTATTTTTAATTTTCGTTTTTATAAGCCACTTTTTTTATGCTCAGGTAGACAGGAACTCTATATTAGGATTGCCTAATGTTACTACTATTCAAATGAATGGTATTGTAACTCCTAATCGAGGATCGATAGTGTATAATACTACCGATGATAAAATATACTACTGGGATGGAACAAAGTGGGTTGCTGCAAATGAATCAGCATCAGACGGAGATGTAAAGTTTAGTGTTGCTACCGCGGATCATAGTGGATGGTATATTTTAGATGGTCGTAGTACTGCAACACTTTCGGCTACAGCTCAAGCAGTTGCTACTAGTCTAGGATTTACCACAAATTTACCCGATGCAACAGATAGAGTCTTAAAACATCCCACGGGAGGAGAAAATATAGGAGACACAGGAGGACAAGCAAATACAACCTTAGTCCAGGCGAATTTACCTAATGTTAATTTTACGGGTACAACAAATACTAGAGGGAACCATAGGCATGGTTTTGCTGGTTTCTTTTCTAATCAACGTGTGCAAAATGGTGTAGATGCAAATAGAAGGATTTTATTGGCTGGAGGAAATACAAATACTGGTAATGCAGGGAATCACAACCATAATGTAACACTAAATAGTGGAGGAGCAAACCAATCTTTTGATCGCTATCAACCTTACCTGGTAATTAATACTTTTATCTATTTGGGAAATTAAGAATATACATTTACACTATACATAAAAAATAAGAGCGGCTGTATTTTACAGCCGCTCTTATTTTTTATAATGCTATTTTTTACCTGTGTATGGTTTGCGTTCTATCTGGTCCTACAGAAACAATTGTAATTGGTGTTTCCAGCTCTTTCTCTAAAAACGAAATGTATTCATTTAACTCTTTAGGTAATTGAGAAGGATCGGTCATTCCTGTAAGATCTTCAGACCAACCTTTCATCTCGGTATAGATAGGAGTTACATTTTCAGGTTCTATATTGTATGGTAAATGAGTAATTGTTTTACCCTGGTATTTATAAGCGGTACATATTTTTAAGGTATTAAACCCACTTAGTACGTCGCCTTTCATCATCATTAATTTTGTGACACCGTTTACATGTACTGCATATTTTAGTGCTACAAGGTCTAGCCATCCACATCTTCTTGGTCTACCTGTAGTAGCTCCAAATTCATGACCAACTTGTGCCATTGTCTCTCCATCTTTATCAAATAGTTCTGTAGGAAATGGTCCACTACCAACTCGAGTTGTGTATGCTTTAAATATACCAAAAACATCTTTGATCTTATTTGGTGCAATACCCAAACCAGTACATGCTCCTGCTGCTGTGGTATTTGATGATGTTACAAAAGGGTATGTGCCAAAATCGATATCTAATAAAGACCCTTGTGCACCTTCTGCCAGAATTGTTTTTCCTTCTTTTTGAGCTTGATGAAGGTATTCTTCACTATCAATAAAAGTAAGTGTTTTTAAAACTTTAATCGCTTCAAAAAATTCATTCTCTAGCTCTTCCAGATTGTATTCTATTTTTGAATCATAAAAATCAATCATTGCTTCATGCTTATTGGCTAAAGCACGGTAACGTTCTTTCCAGTCATTTAGTTCTAAATCTCCAACTCGAATACCATTTCTACCAGTTTTGTCCATATATGTAGGGCCAATTCCTTTTAAAGTAGAACCAATTTTTGCTTTTCCTTTAGAAGCTTCAGAAGCAGCATCCAGAATCCTATGCGTAGGAAGAATTAGATGGGCTTTTCTAGAAATCAATAATTTGGATTTATAATCTAAATTAAATTTATTAAGATTATCCAATTCTTTTTTGAAAATCACAGGGTCTATTACGACACCATTTCCAACTAGATTTATGGCTTTGTCATGAAAAATTCCGCTAGGAATAGTATGTAACACATGTTTGATTCCATCAAATTCTAAAGTGTGACCGGCATTAGGACCACCTTGAAATCGTGCAATAATATTATAATCTTTTGTAAGAACGTCTACAATTTTTCCTTTCCCTTCGTCTCCCCATTGAAGACCAAGTAATAAGTTTACCGCCATTAGTTATCTTTATTAGTTGGGTTTTTTTTAGTTCCGTAGAAATACAAAGAATGATTTGTAATATCTACATCAAAAATTTCTTCGATTGTTTTTTTTATAGATTGAATTCTAGGATCACAAAATTCTAATACATCCCCGGTATCAGTTAAAATTAAGTGATCATGTTGTCTATCGAAATATGATTTTTCGTATTGAGCTTGATTTTGTCCGAATTGATGTTTTCTAACCAATTTACATTCTAATAAAAGCTCTATAGTGTTATAAAGTGTGGCACGGCTTACCCTATAATTTTTGTTTTTCATTTTGATATATAATGATTCGATATCAAAATGCTCATCACTTTCGTAAATCTCTTGAAGTATAGCGTATCTTTCGGGTGTTTTTCTATGACCATTTTCTTCTAAGAAACTGGTGAAAACATTTTTAACGATAATTTGATCGTTTTGTGTAGTTGCTTTAGTACTCATACGTTTAAAAACGCAAAGTTACATTATTTTTTATTAGTGAGACTCTGATTTAAAAACGATTATTTAAGGTTTTTTAAAATTAACTGATTTGAACCGATTTGACCATAAAAAAGAATCTTTGTGAAAAATAGTGTGATTCTTAATTCATAATTCCTTTTTGAGCAAAAAAACAAGTTTTTATTCTCTTACAACTTTATCAATACCACTTATTTTTGAAAGGTTTTTCATAACCGTTTTTAAGGTATTCTTATTTTTGACACCTACCGTTATTTTTCCAGTAAAAACACCGTCATTAGTATCAAAATTCATATTATATATTGCAAGACTCATATTGTTTGAGATAATTTGTGTTACCTCATTTACTACACCGATATTATCGATACCATTTAGTCTTATTACAGCCTTGAATTCTTCCTGGCTAGAATCAATCCATTTCGCAGCAATAATGCGATATGCATAGTTACTTTGTAGTTGTAGCGAATTTGGACAATTGTTTTTATGCACTTTTATGCCTTCATTGACTGTTATAAAGCCAAAAACATCATCTCCAGGAATCGGATTACAACAATTAGATAATTTGTATTCTAGTTTTTCTGAATCTTTTCCAAAAACAAGCAGATCGTATTTCGATGTAATTTCCTCCTTATTAACATCTTTAATGTTACCTCTTCGAATTCTATTTTTGATAAAATTCATAAAGACATTACTTCGAGTGGTAGCGAACTCTTTGATTTTTTGATTGTCAATGGTTCCTATACCTACTCTGTAAAATAGATCCAAACTTGTTTTAAGTTTAAAATAGAGTACAAGTTCATTAACAACTTTCTCACTCATTGTTATTTTCTGGGAGCGAAGTTTACGTTTTAAAACGACTTTTCCGTCTTCGGCAATTTGTTTTTTCTCGTCTCGTAGAGCAGATTTAATTTTGGATCTTGCTCTTGCTGTAGTAGCATAATCCAACCAGCTAGAAGAAGGTTTTGATTTGGTCGAGGTAATGATTTCTACCTGATCACCACTTTTAAGCTCATGGCTTAATGGTACTAATTTACCATTCACTCGAGCTCCTCTTGTTCTTAATCCAACCTCGGTATGTACACTAAAACCAAAATCAAGTGCAGTTGCTCCTTTTGGTAATGATTTTAAATCTCCTTCAGGCGTAAAGACAAATATTTCTTTTGCATAAAGATTTAATTTAAATTCTTCTACAAAATCTACAGCGTTTGTTTCAGAATTTTCTAATGCTTCCTGTAATCGATTAAGCCACCCATCTAATCCTTGATCATCTTTTTCTTCAGTATTTTTATATTTATAATGTGCTGCATATCCTTTTTCAGCAATTTCATGCATACGCTCACTACGAATTTGTACTTCTACCCATTTGCTGTCTGGGCCGATAACGGTTATATGTAAGGCTTCGTAACCGGTAGACTTGGGTTGAGAGATCCAATCTCTTAAGCGAATAGGGTTTGGTCTGTAATAATCGGTTACTACAGTATATATTTTCCAGGCAATAAACTTTTCATTCTCTATATTATCAGATTTGTATATTATTCGTATAGCAAATTTGTCATACACTTCGTCGAATGAGATGTTTTGCTTTACCATTTTTCTACGAATCGAAAAAATGGATTTTGGTCTTCCTTTTATTTCATAATTTAATCCTTCTCTATCAAGACCTTCTCTAATCTGATCAGAGAATTTTTTGATATACTCGTCTTGCTCTTCCTTACTCTCCTTTATTTTTTCCAGAATATCTTTATATACTTCGGGTTCGGTATATTTCAATCCCAGGTCTTCTAATTCTGTTTTGATATTGTATAAGCCAATTCGATGAGCCAGAGGGGCATATATATACAAAGTTTCGGATGCAATCTTTACCTGCTTATCTGGTCTCATAGCATCCATCGTTTGCATATTATGCAAGCGATCCGCAATTTTAATGATAATAACCCTTACATCATCATTAAGGGTAAGAAGCATTTTTCTGAAATTCTCGGCTTGTAGAGAAATGTCTCTATCTTTTTTTAGAGAAGAAATTTTGGTAAGGCCATCTACAATACGAGCTACTGTTTCACCAAACATTTGCTCAATATCTACCAGAGTATATTCTGTGTCTTCTACAACATCATGAAGTAATGCTGCAGCAATTGATGTAGCATCTAGCCCAATTTCACTAGCTACAATTTTTGCTACCGCAATAGGATGAAAAATATAGGCTTCACCACTTTTACGACGTTGATCTTTATGGGCATCAACAGCAATATCAAACGCCTGCCGTATAAGTGTCTTATCCTCTTTAGTAAGATCTCTATAACTAATACGAAGCAATTCTTTGTATTGCTTAGCAATCTGTTTATTTTCTTTATCTATAGCAGCTTCAGTCATAACATAAAGTTTTTTAAGAAAGCCCTATTAAGTATCGCGTGTGATATCCCCTACGTAATATTAACCGACAAAATTGTGCCTTGAGATTAATGATTAAACTATATTTTTTGTCATTAATAATTAAAAATACAATTAAGAAATGTAACCACCAAGTCTTGAGTAAGGGATTTATTTTCTGAGATTTTTAATTCTTTGTAAAAGAGTAGGATGCGAGTAATGAATAAATACCATAGCAGGATGAGGGGTTAAGTTGCTAAGGTTGTTTTTTGAAAGTTTTTTTAAACTATTAATTAAAGCTTCATTATTATAAGTTTCTTTTGCATAGTTATCTGCCTGATATTCGAAAGCTCTAGAAACTATATTCATTATTAATCCGGTTATTTCTGAAATCGGACTATACAAAATTCCAAAAGCTATAAGTCCAATATGAAACGAAGGAGTTGCTACTCCCAGTGCCTCAGATAGGAGTGGATTTGCAATAAAAAGCGATAAAAACCATAATGTTAATCCAGTAAGAGCAATAGATAAAAACAAATTAACGATCACATGCCTTTTTTTATAATGCCCGACTTCATGAGCTAATACGGCCACAATCTCTTCGTTATCAAGATCATTAATCAATGTGTCATAAAGAGTTATCCTTTTTTCGCTACCAAAACCAGAGAAATAAGCATTTGCTTTAGTACTTCTTTTAGAACCATCAATAACAAAAATATCTTTTAACTGAAAGCCAACTTTTTTAGAATAAGCTTCAATAGTATTTCTAAGTTCTCCTGGTTCTAAAGGGGTTTGTTTGTTAAAGATAGGAACAATAAGTTTTGCATAAAACATATTCATTGCTAATGTAAATATAGATACTAATGTCCAGGCATACACCCAAAAAGAGTTTCCTGTAATTTGGTAGAACCATATAATCAATGCCAAAAGCCCTCCGCCGACAATTATCATCATTATGATGCTTTTTATTTTATCAATAAAAAAGGTTTTTATAGTGGTTTTATTGAAACCAAATTTTTCTTCAATAACAAAAATTTTATAGTAAGTAGCAGGAGTAGAGAGAATATCACTACCAATCATTATAATTCCAAAAAAAATAAGACCAATTATAATTGAATTATCTGAAATATTCCTTGATATAGTATCAACTATGGCAAATCCATCTAAAAAGAAAAATAGAAGCATGATACACAACGAGATAGTAGAGGATACTAATTTAAATTTGAAATTAGCTTTTTTATATGCTATGGATTTTTGATATTCTTCTTCGGGATAAACATCTATAAGTTCTTCGGGAATCTGATTGTTATAGTGTCTAGAATTAAGGATATCTAATAGAGAGTCTATTAGAAATACAATAATGATAATAGCTATTAATAAATAAAAAAGGGAATTGGGGGTCATTGGTTTAGAGCAATTAGTAGTTTAAAGATTTGGGATATGTAGGAAACGGTAAGGTAATGATTTTTAATTTATTTTCAGTACTATTTTTAATCTTTTAGCCCGCAAACCCTCGTTGGCGTTTTGCTTCAAAAATGAGAATTCCAGCAGCAACCGAAACATTCATTGAGTCGATTACACCACTCATTGGTATTTTAATATTTTGAGTTGTACTTTCTAAAAAAACATCACTTAATCCTGTAGCTTCAGTACCAACCACGATAGCAGTAGGTCTGGTATAATCCTGAGTGTGATAATCTATAGATTTTTGTAGTGCAGCACCATAGATATTGATATTGTGCTTTTTTAAGAAATCTATAATAGCTGCAGAAGATCCGGTTGCAATATTGTTGGTAAATATACATCCAACGCTAGATCGTATGATGTTGGGATTGTATATATCAGTTTTTGGGTTTGCAATAAAAACCGCATCTAATTGTGCAGCATCTGCAGTACGTAATAAGGCGCCTATGTTACCAGGTTTTTCTGGAGATTCAGCCACAAGAATTAAAGAGTTTTTTGATGATAAGGTGAAATTTTTGATATCATTATCTTTTGAAATAGCTACAGCTAAAACTCCTTCGGTTGTGGTTCGATAGGCTAGTTTTTGATAAATTTCTAAAGTAATCTCAAACAATTCAATTTGATGTTGAGAAGAGGTAAGTAGTTCCGAAATTTCTTTAAGCGGAATAATAGAAGAACAATAATAAAGTTGAGTAATTGTATATCTTCCTTGTATAGCTAATGTAATTTCACGTTTACCTTCAATAATAAAGCGTTTTTCTCTTTTGCGAACTCTTGATTTTTCTTTAAGCTGGTTAAGAAATTTTATTTTATCATTCTGAAGACTTTTTATCTGGTTTTGCATAAACGCAAAGATAATAATAGCGAATAGAAAAGTGTTTTCTTTTTTCTGTATTTAAGAAGGAAAATCTTGTATGTACTGATTGATTTCTTTGATGATTTTAGAGTAGGATTGATTTAATTCTATAAAGTATTCTTTGAGCAGGCTAAATTCTAGCTTTTCTTTTGATGAATATTCTATTTTTTGTAGAATATCTGTTTCATTTTTTAAACCAATAGTTTTAAAACTAGATTTAAGTTTGTGAGCAGTTTCTCGCGTAATATCCCAATTTTTTTCTTCAATTGCCTGTTTTAGTTTTTGGTAATCTTTTGGGGTTTCATCAATGAATATTTGTAAAACTCCTTGAATAATTTCGATGTCATTATCAAAAGTCTTTTTTAGAAAGGACAGGTCACAGAATTTTTTAACTTCTAAAGATGTTGGTTTATCTGTACTAACAGCAGTAGTGGCGTCGTTTTGTACGTTTTTAGATAAGATACTTAATAGTATCTCTTCAAGAGCCTGTTCGCTTAATGGTTTAGTGAGATAAAAATTCATTCCCGATTCTATTGCTTTCTTTTTTGATTCTGGGAACACATCTGCCGAGCAAGCTATTATAGGTATTTTGTTAATCTTATCATCATCAGATTTTCTTATGATTTCTGTAGTTTCGGGGCCATCCATTACTGGCATATGCATGTCCATAAGTATTAGATCATAAGTGAAGTTTTTAAGTTTTTCTAATGCAATCTTTCCATTATCTGCAATATGTGCATCTATATGCCAATTAGAGAATAATTGCTTTATAAAAAACTGGTTCATTTTGTTGTCTTCAACTACCAGTACTGTCACTCCAGATAGGTTATGGTTATTTCCAGACATAGTAGTGTGTTTCCTATTTGTTTCTGTAGATCTAAAATTGCTTTTGCCGTATGTAATAGAGAAATCAAAAGTTGATCCTGCTCCTGGTTTACTTTCGGCTTTAAGTACTCCTCCTTGTAGCTCGATAAGTTGTTTAGAGATTGAGAGACCAAGCCCCGTTCCTTCGATCTTATTTTTTCCTGGCTTATGTACCTGATAAAAACTTTCGAAAATATTCTTAAGTTTATCTTTAGGGATACCAACTCCTGTGTCTTTTACAGAAAAATTAATAGTAATTCCTTTTTTGCTTGATTTTTCTGTTTTTACTTGTATTGTTATCTCGCCGGTTTGGGTAAATTTTATTGCATTACCTATTAGGTTGATTAGAATTTGATTTAACCTAAGTTGATCCCCAATAATAAATTTAGGTACAGAAGGATCAATAAGCATGGTGTATTTTAAACCTTTTTCGTCTGCTTTTATTTTAAAACCACGTGAGATGTTAGTAATTAATTCTTTAAGACTAAAATCTGTATTGTGTAATGTGAGTTTTCCAGCTTCAATTTTAGAGAAATCGAGAATGTCGTTGATTAATATCAAAAGATTTTCGGCAGAAAACTGAATTCCATCCAGGTTTTTTTTATCTATATGGGGATTACTAAAATCACTCTTTTGTAAAATACCTGTAAGTCCCAAAATAACATTAAGAGGAGTCCTGATTTCGTGACTCATATTAGATAAAAAAACGGTCTTTGCTTTAGCAGATTTTTCTGCGATAACCTTAGCTTCTCTAATTTCATTATCAATAATCTTTCGATTGGTGATATCTCTAAAAAAACCATTGAAAAGATAATCATCTTTGGTTTCAATTGCAATAACAGTAAGTTCTATATATACAATAGAACCATTTTTCCTGTTTACAGAGGTTTCTACTCTTTTATTGATTAGTTCATCATCTCCGGTTTGTATATAATTACTAAAACTTCTTTTTAATTCTTGTCTAAGTTTATATGGGACTAATGAATAGATACTGTATCCAATCGTTTCCTCTCTTTTTAGCTCTAGTATATTCTCTGCCTGTTTATTCCAATTTAATACAATTCCTTTGCTATTTACCAAAACCACACCATCCATTGCTGTTTCTAATATGGTTGTATTTAAATGTTCGCTATATTTTAATTCTTCCTCTACTTTTTTTCTTTCTACAACTTCTTTGGTAAGTCTTTCGTTAATTTCTTCTAAACTATAAAGCTGTTTCTGCAGCATCTTATGCATTTGTTGTTTACTAGGGAAGTTGATCAAATCCTTAGCAAGGATTTCTTCGGGAATTACATTTAACGTTGCAGTAAATGAATCTAATAAATGATAAGATTGAAAATGTTTTTTATAAATAAGTAAATAGATATTGGTGATTGCATTTATACCTAAGCTATTTTTGATTTTAAGAAAAATCTGATTAGAAAAATCTAATAGATTTTTTCTCTCCTTGATCAGGTCAATAGTGCGAAAATTATATGGTGTATCCAGGTATTTTTTGATATAAATAATTTTAGAATCATTATAGCTACCAATAAGTTCTGAAGATTTCTCTAATACGTTAGAGAGAAAAACTTTACATAAGATTAATTCTTGCTCTTTTAATGGATCGAATATTAACTTGAAGGATGTATACTTGAATAGTGAATTATATCGTTCTATAATTTGATTACGTACAAATTGTTTGCTAGGTCGTCGTATTGCATTTTTTTCTGTAATATATTCTTCTAGGAATAAGTATAATTCTGGTAAAAACTCAATTTTTTTTACATAAGAAAATTCTCTAAAAGCTTTTACTTTTATTTTTAGATTAGAAGTGTTTTTGGATATGTCAATCTCTTTCCAAAGAAAATCAATTAGATCAATAATTTCTTGCTCTTCTTGGCTTTTTTTTGGATTGGTTTTCTTAGCGGTCGTTATTCTTTTAAACCATTTTAAGATCATCTAGGGTCATATTTTGCTGGCTTTATATATTTTATAAAAACCTAATGCCGATAAACCCCATGTAAGAATTAGTGCGATAAACCAAATGTAGTTACCAAAAGTATCTCCAAATATATTCTTGAAAATATTATAGCCAAAGATATGAGCAATTTGCATATGAAGATGTCCGAGAGCCATAACTACAAACCCCCAAGCCAGTAGTGTCATTCCCGATCCAAATTTTCCGCCTTTTAAATTTGTGGCCGTAAGAAAACTAAATATAAGTGCAATGGCCAGAAAAGGCATTTCTAAAAGACCAAAAATTTGTTCTGCTCCTAAATTGCTAGGGTTAGAATGTGCACTATGATCTTGCGCCAATAATCCCTGACTCACTAAAAGTAATACTGATATAATCAAAAAGTGTTTTTTTTTCATATCTATTCAGTTTTCTTAAAAGTAATGAAAAAATACCAATCCACATTCTTTTTGATGGATTAAATACTGTTTTTGACGATGAAATACAGTGCTTCGTATATGTTAGAGATAAAAAAAATCCTGCTTCAAAAGCAGGATTTTTTATAAATGAGATTGTATTGTTTTACTAAAAGAATTACTTTACTTTTTCTACAATTGCTTGAAAAGCTTCTGGGTTGTTCATCGCTAAATCTGCAAGAACCTTACGGTTTAATTCGATATTATTAGCTTTTACTTTTCCCATAAATTGAGAATAAGACATACCGTGTAAACGAGCACCCGCATTAATACGAGTAATCCATAATCCACGGAAAGTTCTCTTTTTTGCTTTACGGTCTCTATACGAGTATTGCATCGCTTTATCAACCGCATTTTTTGCTACTGTCCAAACGTTTTTACGACGTCCGAAATAACCTTTTGCTTGCTTAAGAACTTTTTTTCTTCTAGCTCTTTTTGCAACAGAATTTACTGATCTTGGCATAATTTAAATTTTTTAGTAGTAGGCGGTCGATAATCGACTCTTGATCATTTAAATTTTATTTCTTAATTCGAAAATTATTAATCTAAAATTATGTAGGCCTAACTCCTGGGTTTATACTAATTCTAACCTGATTAAAAAAAATTACTTTAAACGTAATTGTTCTTTAATACTATTTTCATCGCTTTTATGCACTAATGTTGCGTGCGTTAAAGCAAGCTTACGCTTTTTAGATTTTTTTGTCAAAATATGACTCTTAAAAGCGTGCTTTCTTTTGATTTTACCAGTACCGGTAAGCTTAAAGCGCTTTTTTGCACTGGATTTTGTTTTCATTTTAGGCATTGTATCCTTGTTTTTATAATCTCACTTATTATCTTAATAACTCCTTTTGACAAGAGTTTCTTATTTTTTTGGAGCGATAAACATAATCATTCGTTTACCTTCAAGTTTTGGCATTTGCTCTACTTTGCCATACTCTTCTAGTTCTTGCGCTAACCTAAGTAGTAGAATTTGACCTTGATCTTTGTATATGATTGAACGTCCTTTGAAAAAGACATAAGCTTTTAATTTGGCTCCTTCTGATAAAAACTTAATAGCATGCTTTTTCTTGAACTCATAATCATGCTCATCTGTGTTAGGACCAAATCTAATTTCTTTAATAACAACCTTAGTGGCCTTTGATTTTAAGGCTTTGTCTCTTTTCTTCTGTTCATAAAGGAATTTCTTATAATCCATTATTTTACAAACAGGAGGCACTGCTTTAGGCGAAATTTCTACAAGATCAAGTTCTTGCTCCTCAGCAAGTTGTAGCGCTTTTTTTGTTGGGTAAACACCAACTTCTACATTGTCACCCACAAGACGCACTTCATCAACACGAATTTTATGATTGATTCTGTGTGCATCTTCTTTGATTACTCTTAGTGGTTTTTGAGACCTTCTTCTTCTTATTGCTATGACTTAAAATTTTAAATTAAACTTAATTTTATCGTTATCCATTAAACGGCTTTAGCGTTTTATTAATTTCTTCTTTTATTATTTTAGAAAACTCTTCAATTGATATAGCTCCTAAATCTTCACCACCATGTTTTCGAACCGATATGGTGTTATCTCTCTCTTCTTGTTCCCCTACAATGATAATATAAGGAAATTTATTCATTTCTGCCTCTCTAATCTTTTTACCTATTGTTTCATTTCTATGATCAGCAAGGGCGCGAATTTCGTCATTTTCTAACAAATTTAAAACTTTTTCAGAGTATTTTTCATATTTCTCACTGATAGAGAGTATAATAGCTTGCTCTGGCATTAACCACAGAGGGAAATTACCTCCTGTGTGCTCTAACAAGATAGCAATAAACCTCTCCAAACTACCAAAAGGAGCTCTATGAATCATTACAGGTCTGTGTAATTCGTTATCACTGCCTTTATATGTAAGATCAAAACGCTCTGGGAGGTTATAATCTACCTGTATGGTTCCTAATTGCCAATTTCTTCCTAATGCATCTTTTACCATAAAATCGAGCTTAGGACCATAAAAAGCAGCTTCTCCACTTTCGATTATATAATTTAATCCTTTATCTTTTGCAGCATTTATAATGGCATTTTCTGCTTTTTCCCAATTTTCGACATCTCCAATATATTTATCTGGTTTTTCTAAGTCTCTTACAGATACTTGTGCTGTAAAGTTTTCAAAACCTAAAGATCCAAAAACATATAAAACCAAATCAATTACTTTTTTAAACTCTAGATCTAATTGATCAGGAGTACAAAAAATATGAGCATCATCCTGAGTAAAACCCCTTACGCGAGTAAGCCCATGAAGTTCTCCACTTTGTTCATACCTGTATACAGTGCCAAACTCGGCATATCGTTTAGGTAGATCTCTATACGACCATGGTCCACTATTATATATCTCACAATGATGAGGGCAATTCATTGGTTTTAGTAGGAATTCCTCACCTTCAGCAGGAGTATTGATAGGTTGGAAGCTATCTTCGCCGTATTTTGCATAATGACCAGAAGTGACATACAATTCTTTTTGACCAATATGTGGTGTGACTACCATTTCATAACCAGCTTTCTTTTGGGCTTTTTTCAAAAACTGTTCCAAACGATCACGCAAAGCAGCTCCTTTAGGAAGCCAAAGCGGCAATCCCTGTCCAACTTTTCGAGAAAAAGTAAAAAGCTCAAGTTCTTTACCTAGCTTTCTGTGATCACGTTTTTTTGCTTCTTCAAGTAGTTCTAAATATTCTTTTAGCTCTTTTTGCTTCGGAAAAGAAGTTCCGTAAACCCTCGTTAATTGTTTGTTATTCTCATCACCACGCCAATATGCACCTGCAACACTCATGATTTTTACAGCTTTAATAAGCCCGGTGTTAGGGATGTGCCCTCCTCGACATAAATCAGTAAAAATATCATGATCACAAAATGTTATTGTGCCATCTTCTAGGTTCTCAATTAATTCTACCTTATACTCATTATTTTCTTCTTTGTATTTAGCTAGGGCATCAGCTTTAGAAATAGACCTCATTTTAAAATCATGTTTTCCTCTTGCGATTTCAAGCATTTTATCTTCGATTGCTTTAAAATCTTTTTCAGAAATAACTTGATCTCCCAGATCTACATCATAATAGAACCCGTTATCTATAGCTGGACCAATAGATAGCTTAACTCCGGGGTATAATTCTTCAAGAGCTTGGGCAAGGACATGAGATGTAGAATGTCTAAATGCTGTTTTACCTTCATCATCTCTCCATGTAAACAAAACTAGGTTGCCATTTGTGGTTAATTTTGTGGAGGTTTCGATAGTAGTTCCGTTAAATTTTGCAGAAATTACATTTCTGGCAAAACCTTCACTAATATCTTTTGCAACATCCATAGCAGTAACTTCGCTATTGTACTCTCTAATCGAACCATCTGGTAACGTAATCTTGATCATCTTTTTCTAATTAAAGTGGTAAAGATAATACGATAATAAAATCCATACAATATATATAAGATATAATTTAGTAGATTAATATTGTAGTAGAGGTATAGGGTAGGGTATTGTTGATTTTTATTGGGTTTTTAGGGTACTTTTGTAATATCAGTTATGATTATCTAATGAAGAGTTCTAATGTTGTTTTTGATTTTTATGTTTATGTAAGAGGTGTCATATCAGAGCATTAAAAAAAAGTTTCAAAATAGTTAAGAAAAGGTGTTGTTGGAAAGGAAAAGGTTTTTATATTTGCCCCCGCAAAACGGGATAATGTTTAGTGCGTTCATTGAGAGATTTATTTTTTTGATTTTTAAGTTAAGAAAAAGTTTTAAAAACTTTATTAAAAAGGTCTTGTCAGAATAAAAAAGGGTTGTATGTTTGCGCCCGTTCAAAACGGGATAATGTTTTGTTAAGTTCGTTGAGATTTGGTTTAATTTTTTTC
>NZ_OMPD01000001.1 GCF_900312745.1 Aquimarina sp. AU58
CTATAGATAGACCTAAACCAACTCGCTCATTACCCCCAATAGGAGTGTTAAAGGTAAGTGTCTGGGTTCGGGGTGCTCCATCTAAACCAACCCATTGACTACGATGAAGACCCATAATACTTAGTACGCCTCGACTACCTGCATAGGCAGGGTTTACACTTATAGTGTTATACATATACTGAGTGTACTGAGCATCTTGTTGTGCATAACTGGCAAAAAACGTAATGCTCAAAAACGCTGTCACAACTATTATCTTTATTTTTTTCATCCGCTCTAATTTAACATTTTTATTTCACCCACGAGTAGATATAATTATACTCGCGGAGAATTTAAATTTTGATTGATTATCTGTTTATGTATAAGTAGCCTGCTCTAGACTTACGTTCACCTGATTCTAAAACATATTCTAAAACATAATAATAGGTACCTACTGGTAATTGATCTGTTCCTTCTATTGTAGTTCTTCCATTTGAGATTCCTCTGAAGAATTGATCATCTCTTCCATAGTTTTTAGTTCCATATACTTTAACACCCCAACGGTTATATATCTCTAAAGTATTCTCTAATCTTTCTATTCCGCTAATTATAAATACATCATTAACACCATCTCCATTTGGAGACATTCCTGTAAAGACTGTAATCCCATCTTCACCTTCTCCTGTTGGCCCGTTAGGTTCTAAATAATCAGGAGTACCATTACCATCTGTATCAAAAGCATCATCTGGATTTCCGTCTCCATTAGGATCTGGATTCTCATCTTCTGTTAAGATTCCATCATTATCGTCATCAGTATCCAAAATATCAGGTATACCATCGCCATCAGTATCCTGAGGATTATTTGGATCGTCTCCTATTTCAAATTCATTTATTACTCCATCACCATCACAATCACCAGAAGAAACCGCACCTGGATTTGGATCACAAGGATCCAAAGGATCTGTACCATCGTTTTCTTCATCAATATCATTAATTCCATCACCATCGGTATCACTAAGGTTTATTTCCACCAATCCAATTGCAATATTGCCTCCGGGATCGGTTGCAACCACATCTATGGTATCCATATCATCAAGTACAGGAAATACTCCACTATCAGGAACAGCTGTATCTGGGTCAATACTCCAATTACCAGTAGCATCAGTTGTTACAGTATAGCTAACCTCTGGGATACCATCTCCGTTTTCATCTACCGTAATAGTTAAGGTCTCATTAGGTTCTCCAGTTCCAGTCAAAGTAGGTGTAATATCATCTGTGGTAAAGCTATCTACTGATATTGTAGTAATATCAATAGTAACTACTCCTGATCCACTGTTACCTGCTACATCAGTAGCGACTACATCTAAAGTATCGTTATCGGTTAATATTGGTAAACTACCACTATCTGGTACTGCAACTCCGGTATCAATACTCCAGTTCCCTGCTGCATCGGTCGTTACTGTATAGGTAACCTCTGGAGTACCATCTCCGTTTTCATCTACTGTAATCGTTAAGGTCTCATTCGCTTCCCCAGTTCCGGTTAAAGTAGGCGTAATATCGTTTGTTGTAAACGTATCTGCTGTAGGAGCCGTAAGATCAATAGTCACTACTCCTGATCCGCTATTACCTCCTGCATCAGTAGCTACAACATCTAAGGTATCATTATCGGTTAATGGTGGTAGGAATCCGCTCGTAGGAACAACAACTCCCGTATCAATACTCCAATCACCAGCTGCATCGGTCGTTACGGTATAGGTAACCTCTGGTGTACCATCTCCGTTTTCATCTACGGTAATCGTTAACGTTTCATTTGCTTCTCCGGTTCCCGTTAAAGTAGGCGTAATATCGTTTGTTGTAAACGTATCTGCTGTAGGAGCCGTAAGATCAATAGTCACTACTCCTGATCCACTGTTGCCTCCGGCATCGGTAGCCACAACATCCAACGTATCATTATCAGTTAGTACTGGTAAACTACCACTATCTGGTACTGCAACTCCAGTATCAA
>NZ_OMPD01000002.1:0-3650 GCF_900312745.1 Aquimarina sp. AU58
ATTATGAAGGGTTTTCAAGGAAGGCGGTGACCTACTCTCCCACGATTGTAGTACCATTGGCGCTAACGGGCTTAACTTCTCTGTTCGGAATGGTAAGAGGTGAGCCCCGATGCTATAACCACCTTAAGTCGTTTGTTGAGAGTTTTTAGTTGACTGTTGATAGATTTTTTACTATCAACTAACAACTACCTAACTAACAACCAATATTGTTGACATATTGATTTAATATACGATAAAAGAACACTAAAATTAGCTTGCAAAGCAATTCTCCACTCCGATAGTTGCCTATCGGAGTGTGCGCATAAGCCTATGGGTTATTAGTACTACTCGGCTATGACATTACTGCCTTTACACCTATAGCCTATCAACGTGGTAGTCTCCCACGACCCTTTAAAGAAATCTCATCTTGTGGTGGGTTTCGCGCTTATATGCTTTCAGCGCTTATCCCTTCCGAACGTAGCTACTCTGCAATGCTCCTGGCGGAACAACAGATACACCAGCGGTTCGTCCAACTCGGTCCTCTCGTACTAAAGTCAGATCCACTCAAATTTCTAACGCCCACTGTAGATAGAGACCGAACTGTCTCACGACGTTCTGAACCCAGCTCGCGTGCCACTTTAATGGGCGAACAGCCCAACCCTTGGGACCTTCTCCAGCCCCAGGATGTGACGAGCCGACATCGAGGTGCCAAACCCCCCCGTCGATGTGAGCTCTTGGGGGAGATCAGCCTGTTATCCCCGGAGTACCTTTTATCCTTTGAGCGATGGCCCTTCCATGCGGAACCACCGGATCACTATGCTCTACTTTCGTACCTGATCGAGCTGTATCTCTCTCAGTCAAGCTTGCTTATGCCATTGCACTCTACGCACGATTACCAACCGTACTGAGCAAACCTTTAGAAGCCTCCGTTACTCTTTTGGAGGCGACCACCCCAGTCAAACTACCCACCAAGCACTGTCCGTCGTGAGACGTTAGGCTTCGAATAAGCAAAGGGTGGTATTTCAACAATGACTCACACACGCCTGGCGACGCATGATCAAAGTCTCCCACCTATCCTACACATTACTTATCCAAAGTCAATACTAAGCTATAGTAAAGGTTCACGGGGTCTTTTCGTCCCACAGCGGGTAACCGGCATCTTCACCGATACTACAATTTCACCGAGCTCATGGCTGAGACAGTGTCCAGATCGTTGCACCATTCGTGCAGGTCGGAACTTACCCGACAAGGAATTTCGCTACCTTAGGACCGTTATAGTTACGGCCGCCGTTTACCGGGGCTTCAATTCAATGCTTCTCCGAAGATAACATCTCCTCTTAACCTTCCGGCACCGGGCAGGTGTCAGGCCATATACATCATATTTCTATTTAGCATAGCCCTGTGTTTTTGATAAACAGTCGCCTGGACCTTTTAACTGCGGCCTCGCCGAAGCGAGGCGACCCTTCTCCCGAAGTTACGGGTCGATTTTGCCTAGTTCCTTAGCCATGAATCTCTCGAGCACCTTAGAATTCTCATCCCAACTACCTGTGTCGGTTTACGGTACGGGCTGCTTCACTTGGTTTTCTTGGAAGTCGATCCGCTAGATTATCACCTCGGCCGTAGCCTTAGTGTACTATCGCCGTGTTACCACTGGCTTCAACGCACATTTCCGTCAGTGCGCACTAACTTCTCGCCTCCGTCACTTTTAATGTGAGCAGGTACAGGAATATTAACCTGTTGTCCATCCACTACCCCTTTCGGGTTCGCGTTAGGCCCCGACTAACCCTCAGCTGATTAGCATAGCTGAGGAAACCTTAGTCTTTCGGTGTGCGGGTTTCTCGCCCGCATTATCGTTACTTATGCCTACATTTTCTTTTGTAGATACTCCAGCATACCTCACAGTACACCTTCAACGTCACTACAATGCTCCCCTACCGATATTTCTATCCCATAGCTTCGGTAATATGCTTATGCCCGATTATTATCCATGCCGAACCGCTCGACTAGTGAGCTGTTACGCACTCTTTAAATGAATGGCTGCTTCCAAGCCAACATCCTAGCTGTCTAAGCAGTTCAACCGCGTTTTTTCAACTTAGCATATATTTTGGGACCTTAGCTGATGGTCTGGGTTCTTTCCCTCTCGGACATGGACCTTAGCACCCATGCCCTCACTGCTGGTAAACATTTTATAGCATTCGGAGTTTGTCAGGAATTGGTAGGCGGTGAAGCCCCCGCATCCAATCAGTAGCTCTACCTCTATAAAACTATACCAACGCTGCACCTAAATGCATTTCGGGGAGTACGAGCTATTTCCGAGTTTGATTGGCCTTTCACCCCTACCCTCAGGTCATCCCAAGACTTTTCAACGTCAACGGGTTCGGTCCTCCACTTTGGGTTAACAAAGCTTCAACCTGCCCAAGGGTAGATCACACGGTTTCGCGTCTACTACTACTAACTATAGCGCCCTATTCAGACTCGCTTTCGCTACGGATCCGATGCTGAACATCTTAACCTTGCTAGTAAAAGTAACTCGTAGGCTCATTATGCAAAAGGCACGCCGTCACACGATAAATCGCGCTCCGACCGCTTGTAAGCGTATGGTTTCAGGATCTTTTTCACTCCCTTATTCAGGGTTCTTTTCACCTTTCCCTCACGGTACTGGTTCACTATCGGTCTCTCAGGAGTATTTAGCCTTAACGGATGGTCCCGCCAGATTCATACAGGGTTACACGTGCCCCGCACTACTCAGGATACTACTAAATCAATGTGCTTTACTTATACCAGGCTATCACTGTCTATGGCTCCTCTTTCCAAAGGATTCTAATTCATTACAAATCTTATATTGTAGTCCTACAACCCCTGCATTGCCGTAACAATACAGGTTTGGGCTAATCCGCGTTCGCTCGCCACTACTAACGGAATCACTTTTGTTTTCTTCTCCTCCGGGTACTTAGATGTTTCAGTTCTCCGGGTTCGCCCCTATTGCTAGGTGACATATCTTCAATATGCCGGGTTGCCCCATTCGGATATCTACGGATCAATCAGTATGTGCCTGTCCCCGTAGCTTTTCGCAGCTTATCACGTCCTTCTTCGCCTCTGAGAGCCTAGGCATTCCCCATACGCCCTTAATTAGCTTATGCGTCTTGCTTTAACTTGCTCTTTTAGTTTTTGCCGATACTAATAAAGTAACTAAATTAGTATCAACCTCTTTTATGTTCATTAATTGTTTACAATTAATGCTCGTATTTTTAAATCAATATGTCAATGAACGTTTTTCTTTTCAACAATATAAAACTAATGAGTATAAAGACTTTTTCATTTCATGAATCCTGTGCTTTATAATCTATCAATACTTATATCTAAAGAATCGTGGAGAATATCGGAGTCGAACCGATGACCTCCTGCGTGCAAGGCAGGCGCTCTAGCCAGCTGAGCTAATCCCCCGTATTAGTTGTTAGTTATCAGTTAATAGTTGTTAGAACTGTAACATAACTCCTACTTTCTTAACGTGAACGCTAACTCCTAGAATTTCCTTTCAATATAATATATGAACTTTTTTTAATTCGTAATTCTAAATCATGAATCCAAAATTAAAAATCGTAGTCTCAGCCAGACTCCCTTCGATAAACTCAGGATAAACTTCTTGTCTGTCTTTCGACTTGTAGTCTCAG
>NZ_OMPD01000002.1:3778-6059 GCF_900312745.1 Aquimarina sp. AU58
CAGACTCCCTTCGATAAACTCAGGATAAACTTCTTGTCTGTCTTTCGACTTGTAGTCTCAGGCAGACTCGAACTGCCGACCTCTACATTATCAGTGTAGCGCTCTAACCAGCTGAGCTATGAGACTTCTTCATAGTTGTGTGTTGGTGGTTAATTGTTGATCGTTGAAAACAATCAACTAACAACCAAAAACTAACAACTAAATAATTAATTAACAGCATAAAGACTAAAAACAACTAAGATACATTCCATCGTATCATTTCATCGTTTCCTATATAAAATAGAAAATCTCTAGAAAGGAGGTGTTCCAGCCGCACCTTCCGGTACGGCTACCTTGTTACGACTTAGCCCCAGTTACCAGTTTTACCCTAGGCCGCTCCTAAACGGTGACGGACTTCAGGTACTCCCAGCTTCCATGGCTTGACGGGCGGTGTGTACAAGGCCCGGGAACGTATTCACCGGATCATGGCTGATATCCGATTACTAGCGATTCCAGCTTCACGGAGTCGAGTTGCAGACTCCGATCCGAACTGTGACCGGCTTTATAGATTCGCTCCTATTCACATAGTGGCTGCTCTCTGTACCGGCCATTGTAGCACGTGTGTGGCCCAGGACGTAAGGGCCGTGATGATTTGACGTCATCCCCACCTTCCTCGCGGTTTGCACCGGCAGTCTTGCTAGAGTTCCCGACATGACTCGCTGGCAACTAACAACAGGGGTTGCGCTCGTTATAGGACTTAACCTGACACCTCACGGCACGAGCTGACGACAACCATGCAGCACCTTGTAAATTGTCCGAAGAAAAGTCTATCTCTAAACCTGTCAATCTACATTTAAGCCCTGGTAAGGTTCCTCGCGTATCATCGAATTAAACCACATGCTCCACCGCTTGTGCGGGCCCCCGTCAATTCCTTTGAGTTTCATTCTTGCGAACGTACTCCCCAGGTGGGTTACTTATCACTTTCGCTTAGCCACTCAGACCGAAGTCCGAACAGCTAGTAACCATCGTTTACGGCGTGGACTACCAGGGTATCTAATCCTGTTCGCTACCCACGCTTTCGTCCCTTAGCGTCAATTAATTGTTAGTGATCTGCCTTCGCAATCGGTATTCTGTGTAATATCTATGCATTTCACCGCTACACTACACATTCTAACCACTTCACAATAATTCAAGTCTTGCAGTATCAATGGCAATTTTCCGGTTGAGCCGAAAACTTTCACCACTGACTTACTAAACCGCCTACGGACCCTTTAAACCCAATGATTCCGGATAACGCTTGGATCCTCCGTATTACCGCGGCTGCTGGCACGGAGTTAGCCGATCCTTATTCGTAGAGTACCGTCAGCATTTCACACGTGAAATGGTTTCTTCCTCTATAAAAGTAGTTTACAACCCATAGGGCAGTCTTCCTACACGCGGCATGGCTGGATCAGAGTTGCCTCCATTGTCCAATATTCCTCACTGCTGCCTCCCGTAGGAGTCTGGTCCGTGTCTCAGTACCAGTGTGGGGGATCTCCCTCTCAGGACCCCTATCTATCGTAGCCTTGGTATGCCGTTACCATACCAACTAGCTAATAGAACGCATAGCCATCTTATAGCGATAAATCTTTAATCCTTAGTGAAGGCTCACTTAAGATACTATAAGGTATTAATCCAAATTTCTCTGGGCTATCCCTTACTATAAGGTAGGTACTATACGCGTTACGCACCCGTGCGCCGGTCGTCATCAGTTGCAAGCAACTATGTTACCCCTCGACTTGCATGTGTTAAGCCTGCCGCTAGCGTTCATCCTGAGCCAGGATCAAACTCTTCATCGTTTGTCTTTAAATATTATTCAAAACAATACAACGGAATTATAATCGTATCTCAATATGTCTCTAGTCTTTATTCTCTGTAATAAACTATAATACTATAGTCTAATTACGCGCTGTCAATCAATATGTCTATGAACTTTCTTAATCAATAAAGCAATCTTCATCGCTATTAATTATAGATCGTAAATAAGGAATCGAACCCCATAAATGCTTCTTAAAACACCCTAAACCATTACTACTATTTTTATGAACTATGCTTTGTTTCTCTAAGCGGGTGCAAATATACAACCCTTTTTATTTCTACAAAGTTTTTTTTGATTTATTTTTTAAAAAAATTCTAGAAAAAAATTAAACCAAATCTCAACGAACTTAACAAAACATTATCCCGTTTTGAACGGGCGCAAACATACAACCCTTTTTTATTCTGACAAGACCTTTTTAATAAAGTTTTTAAAACTTTTTCTTAA
>NZ_OMPD01000004.1 GCF_900312745.1 Aquimarina sp. AU58
GAAAAAAATTAAACCAAATCTCAACGAACTTAACAAAACATTATCCCGTTTTGAACGGGCGCAAACATACAACCCTTTTTTATTCTGACAAGACCTTTTTAATAAAGTTTTTAAAACTTTTTCTTAACTTAAAAATCAAAAAAATAAATCTCTCAATGAACGCACTAAACATTATCCCGTTTTGCGGGGGCAAACATATAACCATTTATTAAAACAACAACACCTTTTGGTATAATTTTTTACAAAAAATAAGGAATATGCTGATTTTAAAAAAGATAGAAAACGAAGATAAGAAATTTAATCAAAATAGAAATAGATTTTCGATACTTTTTCTAAGTTTAAATACCTAAATGTGGTTATATAATATATTGTTTTGTATTAGGAATGGAAGTGGCATCCTTTTGTTGATCCTAAACAATTTAAAAAGCTACAACTTTTAATCCTACATCTATAAAGAAAACAAACAACTATACAACAAAAGATACAGCGTACAGCCCACCCCCCTTTTTCTGGGTAAATACCCGAAATTAATTTTTAGAAGAAGTTGTTTTTGATATATCAGACCATTTATTTCTCAAATCGTAAAAACTAAAATCTAAAGCTGTTTTTTGTTCTTTTAAAATACTTGACTGAAAACTTCGCTGTAATATATCCTCTATCCAATAATCTTCTTCTACATTTATAGGGTCGTATTTCTCTTTTAAAGAAATACTAAAAAGCTTAGCAGTATTATTATACCAAAAAGCTCTCCACCCACTTCTATATTCTTTTACTAACTCGAACATTGTTTTACCTGTTTGTCGATAAATCAATTTAACCAAAATCTGTCCTTCTGTACGAGTAAGCTTTTTTAATTCTTTAGTAAACTCTTCTTCCATGTACTTCTGTAACATTTTTATGTATCGCTTCTTTTTTCTCTTAGAGTCAATATTTTCTAATCGTTCATTAAGAGATATTAGTCTATCTGCAGCTAACTTCGCATAGGGATACACTTTTCTAGTCTTACGTCGTAGAATAAGATATTTCCTTCTTGCCAGTTTATTTTTAAAATTTAATCTCCCTAAAATAATTACTTCGTCAAGATCAATAGCCTCATGAGGAATTGTATCTCCTTCAATGATGTAGTACTGCACATAACCTGTAGTATCTACCTTAGAGGTGTCCAAAAGTTTTTGATCTTTCTTTTGGGCATTACTCAAAGAAGTTAGCATTACCAAGATAATATATACCGAATGTTTTATCATAATAGATTAAGAGACTTTCTAAAATTGTTCCAAAATTAATAATTAACCAATTGTAAACTGTAAAATGAATGTGAATATTGTTATTTTCGCAATAAAATGAAATAATACTATGGCAAAAAAGAGTATTCTAAATAAAAAATCCCTGACTTTTCTTGAAAAATACCTAAATAATCCTGCTCCGACAGGATACGAATGGGAAGGGCAAAAAATCTGGATGAACTACTTAAAACCTTATGTAGATGAATTTATAACAGATACTTATGGAACGGCTGTTGGTGTAATTAACCCAAAAGCAAAGTATAAAGTTGTAATCGAGGGGCATGCAGATGAGATTTCGTGGTATGTAAACTACATAACAGATAATGGGTTAATTTACGTGATCAGAAACGGAGGAAGTGACCACCAGATTGCAACTTCGAAACGGGTTAATATCCATACCAAAAAAGGCATTGTACAAGGTGTTTTCGGGTGGCCCGCTATCCACACCAGAAAAGGTTCAAAAGAGCAAGCTCCAACCCTTGAAAACATATGTATTGATGTAGGGTGTAATACTAAAGAAGAAGTATTAAAACTTGGGGTTCATGTTGGTTGTGTAATTACTTATCCTGACGAATTTTTTATTCTGAATAAAAATAAGTTTGTTTGTCGTGCGCTTGACAATCGAATGGGAGGTTTTATGATTGCAGAAGTAGCTCGTTTACTAAAAGAAAACAAAAAGAAATTACCATTTGGTTTATATATCACTAATTCTGTACAGGAAGAAATTGGTTTAAGAGGTGCCGAGATGATCACGCATACAATTAAACCCAATGTAGCTATTGTGACCGATGTTTGTCATGATACCACTACTCCAATGATAGAAAAAAAGACACAAGGAGAAACCAAAATTGGTGATGGCCCTGTAATTTCTTACGCTCCTGCGGTTCAAAATAGGTTGAGAGAATTATTGATTGATACAGCAGAAAAGAAAAAGATTCCTTTTCAGCGTATGGCATCTAGCAGAATGACAGGAACAGATACTGATGCATTTGCATACAGTAATGGTGGTGTTGCCTCTGCTCTAATTTCTTTACCGTTGCGTTATATGCACACTACTGTGGAAATGGTACACAGAAAAGATGTAGAAAATGTTATAGAATTAATTTATGAAAGTTTACTTTCTATAAAATCAGGAGAATCTTTTAGTTATTTTGAAAAGTAATTAATTACAACTTCATATACACTAAAAAAGCCCTCGTATACGAGGGCTTTTTTAGTGTATGCTTTTATTATATCACATTATCCATTATTTCCTGAACTACATCTGGATTTAATAACGTAGACGTATCTCCCAAATTAGAAGTATCCTTAGATGCTATTTTGCGCAAAATCCTTCTCATAATCTTACCACTTCTAGTTTTTGGTAATCCACTTACAAACTGAACTTTATCTGGTTTTGCAATTGGTCCAATAGTATTAGACACTTGTTCTCTAATTTCATTTATCAATCCTTCATCTGCTACTTGGTCATTATACAGAGTAACATATGCATACAGAGCGGTTCCTTTTACATCATGAGGAAAACCAACAATTGCAGATTCTGCAACCGACAGATGTTCATTAATTGCATTTTCTATAGGTGCAGTTCCCAAATTATGCCCAGAAACAATGACCACATCATCTACTCTACCTGTAATTCTAAAATTTCCTGTTGCATCTCTATATGCTCCATCACCAGTAAAATACATGTTTTCATATGCAGAAAAATACACATCTTTATATCGCTGATGATCTCCATAAATTGTTCTTGCAATAGATGGCCAAGGAAATTTTATTGCTAATCTTCCTTCTGAGCTTTTCGATTTAAATTCTATTTCTTTTCCCTCAGCATCCATCAAAACGGGTTGAATACCTGGTAAGGGTAATGTAGCAAATGTTGGTCGTGTTGGTGTAATCCCTGCTAATGGCGAAATCATCACTCCTCCTGTTTCTGTTTGCCACCAAGTATCTACAATAGGTGAATTTCCTTTTCCGATATTATCATTATACCAGTGCCATGCTTCTTCATTTATTGGTTCTCCTACAGACCCAAGAACCTTAATAGAAGAAAGATTATGTTTATCCACCAATTCTAATGGTTGCTTCGCTAGTGCCCTAATTGCGGTTGGTGCTGTGTAAAAATGGGTTACATTAAGTTTATCACAAATTTCCCAGAAACGACCATAATCGGGATAACTTGGTACTCCCTCAAACATTACAGTTGTTGCTCCAGCAGCCAATGGCCCATAAATTATATACGAATGTCCAGTAATCCAACCAATGTCTGCTGTACACCAATAGACATCATCTTGTTTTTTGGCATGTATATCTTGTCCCGTAGGGGCAAAATGATCGCACTGAAATACATTGGCAAAAGTATAGGTAGTATACACCATATATCCTCCAATGGTATGTACCATTCCTTTTGGCTTACCAGTAGAACCAGATGTATATAATATAAACAACATATCTTCTGCATCCATCACTTCTGCCGGGCATTCTTTTTCTACTTTTTGTAATTCATCAAACCAAAACTTATCTCTACCTTCTTGCATTGGTGTTGGCTCTACCGTTCTTCTGTATACAATAACCGTTTCTATAGAAGGTGTAGCTCTTAAAGCCTCATCACACATCTCTTTCAGTTTTACAGGCTTTGCTCCTCTATACACCTCGTTTGCAGTGATCAACATTTTACATTCTGAATCATTAATACGACTTGCTATAGCTGTACTTGAAAATCCTGCAAATACAATAGAATGTATTGCTCCAATTCGAGCACAGGCTAGCATTGCTATTGCCAATTCTGGGATCATAGGCATATATAAACAAACCCGATCGCCTTTTTTAATTCCATTATTTTTTAAAACATTAGCAAAATGACAAACTTTTACATGAAGTTGTTTGTAAGTAATATGACGGGATTCTTCTGTAGGATCATTAGGCTCCCAAATAATGGCTGTTTTATTACCAAATTTCTCTAAATGCCTATCCAGACAGTTTTCTGTAATATTTAATTTACCTCCTTCAAACCATTTTACTTCGGGTTTTGTAAAATCCCACTCTAATGTTTTATCCCATCGTTTATGCCAATAAAACTTTTCTGCTATAGCGTCCCAAAATTTTTCGGGATTATTAATACTTTCCTGATATGCTTCTTTATACTCAGCAAAAGAACTAAGCTGAAGTGTGTCTTTTATTTCCATGATCTGTGATTTTCTAATTTTGGTCTATTAAATTCTTTTAAAACATGTCATCGTCAAAAAATTATCGACAAGTAACTATTATTAAGGTTCAAACAACTTAAAAATAGCTGCATCTTGTTTTAAATACTAAGATTCATTCGGTTATTTTAAGCAATAAGCTCATTGATTTCTACCATAATCTTTTTTATTGAAAATGGTTTTGTTAAATACCTATCTACTCCCATTGTTAATCCTTTTTGAATATCTGAAGCCTTATTTTTTGCGGTCAAAAATATCACCTTAATATTCTTTGTTTCAGCATTTGACCTTATATATTTTAAGGTTTGATACCCATCTACGTTTGGCATCATAATATCCAACAGCACTACATCGGGAATCTGTGATTTTAATATTTCGATAGCTTCGCCCCCATCCCTGGCAATAAAAACCTCAAAATCATTCTTCTTGAATGTATACTCTAAAGACATTACAATATTTGGTTCGTCATCAACAATTAATATCTTCTTCTTATTCAAAACTTATTTATGTTTATTGAACTCATTTTAACTTTTTCTATTTCCTAAAAAATGGCTGAAATTCACCCATATTTCGTTACTTTTCTTACCCGTAGCGCTGCTATGACTTTCAAAAAGCGCCTCATCTGATCAAATTTCAACTCATTTTCGGTTAAAAACAAAAAGTCAAGATGAGTTCATTATTTACTACTTGTGCTCATCAGGAATTTCAATAATAAATCTAGCTCCTGTTTTGCACTTTTTATCGGCCCATATTTTTCCATTATGCCCTTCTATAATCTGCTTACTTATAGCTAAACCAAAACCACTACCTGCTGGTTTTTTTACGTTTTGATTTTTGGACTGGTAAAATTTATCAAAAATATGTTTCATATCCTCGATAAGAATGCCTTTTCCGTTATCTTCTATACTAATACGAATATAATCTTTCCTTTTTTTTGATACTATTTTAATAATTCCATTTTTTTCATCAACAAATTTAATTGCATTAGAAAGCACATTAGTAAATACCTGAAGAATTCTGTCTTCATCATACCTGGCGACTAAAATTTCTGAAGGTTTTGAATTCTGAATTTTTATATTCTTTTTTTCCGCAATTGCACGTACACCTAATATTGCTTTTTCTATGGTTAGGTATAAATCATTCTCTTTTTTATCCAGAATTTCTCTGCCAGATCCTAGTTTTTCTAAATCCAGTATATCATGAATTAGCTTGGTAAGACGTTCTGAATCATAAACAATATTATCCAAAAATTGCATTTTTAGCTCATTGGGCATATCCTGACTATCCAGTAACACTTCTGATGCTGCTCTAATTGACGTAATAGGTGTTTTTAACTCATGTGCGACGGTATCCAGAAACTCATCTTTTAATTTATCATGAAGTGTTAACTCTTCATTAACCTCTTTTAATTCATCGGTAAGCTGAGTTAATTCATCTGATTTTTGTTTTAAAAATTTATTTGTAGAAATCGTCTTTTTATTTTCTTCTAAAATCTCTAATACTTCTACTAGAGTAACGGGCTGTTCTTTAACTACACTGGATATTAAAATTCGGGAAGAAGCACTACCAATACTTCCTGTCAATAGTTTTTCTGAAAAATTAATTAGTCTTGCATCTGCAGCTTCAGCATTTTTAGGAAGATCGTATTTAAGATAAAACAAATCCAAAGCACGTTCTGTACGTTCCTCTCCTAAAAATCGATTCAATACTTTTCTAATATCTGAAACATAGGCTTCTCCTTTCCATACAAATGCATTTTCCTGCAAGGAATTATAATTGCTATCCACAAACATTTCTCCGTAATTACGTTCTCTATAGTTTCCTTTAAAAGAAAGGGAAACCGAAAGGTATACAATAACATTAGAAAACATACTCCAAAAAAATGCATGCGTTACCGGGTTAAGGATATCTATACCAAACAATGCATAAGGTCTTAAAAGTTCGATTTCAAAAGGACCGTACACGATAAAATTCATATTACCGAATATTGTATCCAGTACAAAAGGTAAAACAAGAGTGTACCCTGTAACCAATGCTCCCGTAATGATTCCCATTTTTGCAGCTATAGAAGACCCTCTATTCCAAAATAATCCAATAAAAAATGAAGGTCCCAGTTGCGCAATAACAACAAAAGATAATTGTCCAATCGAGAATAATGACAATTCTATATTAAAATTGATATAGAAAAAATAAGCTCCTAATATCAAACATAAAATAGCTATCCTTCTAATATTCTTAATATAATTGGCATTACGCTCAGGACGACTTTTACTAAATTTATCTAGAAATCCATAGGGAATAATTAAGTTATTACTAAGCATAGTTGATAACGCCAATGTAGAAACAACTACCATAGAAATCACTGCCGAAAAACCTCCTAAAAACACTAGAGTTGCTAAAAACACATCTCCATTTTGTAGAGGAAGTAATAATGAATAATAATCCGGATTCGCTATATCTCCTAATCGTAATTTTCCGCCCCAGGCGATAAAAACAACAAATACATTAAACAACAGTAAGTATAGTGGAAACATCCAAATTGCATTTTTAAGATCTTTTTTGGTCGTATTCTCTATCACAGAGACGTGAAATTGTCTTGGTAAAAGAAAAATTGCTAAAAAAGACAAGGCAATCATAAAATACCAATTGATACCAGACTCCAGGCTATCGAAGGTAGTTAATGATTCGAAGTCTTCTGTAGCCGATATTTGATTGTAAATATCTGTGGTTCCATCAAAAAGAAAATAGGTAACATACCCTCCTACTCCTAAAAAGAAAATAAGTTTGATTACGGATTCTACCGCTACCGAAAATACTATTCCTTGCCTGCGTCGTGTTGCATCGGTAGTTCTTGTGCCAAAAAATGCCGCAAATACTGCTAACAAAACCGCTATATAAAATGTTGAATCCTCAAAAATTGTTCCCGAAGAATTAACGGGATCATTAGAAATGATCTCAAAAGTCTCTGAAACTGCTTTAAGTTGTAATGAAATATAAGGTAATACACCCAAGACACATATTATAGTCACTAACGCTCCTAAAAATCTATCATTACCATACCTAAGGGATATAAAATCTGCAATACTTGAAACTTTATGTTGTTTTGAAATTTTGATTATTTTTTTCAATACTACAATCCAAACTGGAAAAGCTATTACAGGTCCCAAATAAGTAGTGAGAAAACTAACCCCAGAGGTCGCTGCAATCCCAACACTACCATAATAAGTCCATGCAGAGCAATATACCGCAAGTGATAATGTATAGACATAAGGATTATTAACCCAGGATCTTTTTGCTTTTTTTTCGGCCCAGAAAGCAATTCCAAACAAAAGCAGTAGGTATCCTACAATTATGAATATTAGTACATAGCTATTCATAAAACTTTTTCAAAATTATAAAAGAGATCAAAATTGAAATTGCCCAAATCAGAAATACAAAAAAGTACAGTATAGGGAACCCAAAAATACTTCCGAAATGATTAAACATAAATATCAACGGAACATTAAACAGAAAAAGCAATGCAATAGAGAGTACTACCAGTTTTTGTTGATGACGTTTTTTCATGAGAGTACTTCTATTGGTTACTTATAGTTTTTGAGGTTATACACTTCAATTCTTATCATTTTTTTAGTCAGATTATATTTTTTTTAAACCTCACAGATCTTAACAGGCCTGTGAGATTTAATACCTGTACATCTAATGTGTTGCTTCTCCAGCTCCACTAGGGATTCTTATATTTTCTACAATCTCTTGTACTTCTTTTGGTGGTGCCGAAGTAAATTTGGAAATCACTAATGATATCACAAAATTAATCACCATGGCAACGGCTCCAAATCCTTCTGGAGAAATCCCAAACCACCATTCGCTTGATGGAGGGAGCGTTTCGTCGAACCATCCTAATTTGTATTTTATCATATATAGCAGCATACATAAGATACCTACTACCATTCCTGCAATAGCACCTTCTTTATTCATTCTTTTATAAAATATCCCTAACACAATAGCAGGAAAAAAAGAAGCTGCTGCAAGACCAAAGGCCAGAGCAACAACAGCTGCAACAAAACCTGGTGGATTGATTCCAAAATACCCTGCAACACATACGGCAGCTACCGCAGAAAGACGTGCTGCGATTAATTCCCCTTTTTCTGAGATATCTGGTTTGATCATTTTTTTGATCAAATCATGAGATACAGAAGATGAAATCACCAATAACAATCCGGCTGCTGTAGATAAAGCAGCTGCCAATCCTCCTGCAGCCACCAAAGCAATTACCCAATTAGGGAGATTTGCTATTTCGGGATTTGCCAATACCATAATATCACGATCTACAAAAAGTTCGTTCTTGGTTGCAGCATTTACATTTGTAATTTTACGCTCTCCATGTTCTCCTCTATTTTTTCCATCAAAAACCGGTTTGTTTTTATTCCCTTCAACTGCATGCCCATTGGCATATTGCACTTGCCCATCTCCGTTTTTATCTGTCCATCCTAACAAACCTGTATCTTCCCAATTTTTAAACCATAAAGGAAGTTCTTCGTATTGTTTATTTTGTACAGATTCAATAAGATTTGTTTTAGCAAAAACTGCTACAGCTGGGGCGGTTGTATACAATATAGCGATTAACAAAAGTGCATATCCTGCCGACTTACGGGCATCTCTAACACGCTTTACAGTAAAGAAACGAACAATTACATGCGGTAATCCTGCAGTACCAACCATTAATGCCAAAGTTATAGCGAATACATCTAATATAGATTTAGAACCATTTGTATATTCTGAAAATCCTAATTCTGTACTCAAACCATCTAACTTATCCAGAAGATAGGTTCCTGAGCCATCTGCAATGGTATCACCAAATCCTAACTGAGGTATTGGATTTCCTGTCATCTGAATTGATATAAATATAGCTGGTACCATAAATGCAAAGATGAGCACACAATATTGTGCGACCTGAGTATATGTTATACCTTTCATCCCACCTAATACTGCATAAAAGAGCACTATAATCATCCCAATGATCACTCCTGTATTGATATCTACTTCTAAAAATCTGGAAAATACAATGCCGACTCCTCTCATTTGACCTGCTACATAGGTAAAAGATACGAGAAGTGCACAGAATACTGCTACCGATCTTGCGGTTTTTGAGTAATATCGATCCCCGATAAAATCAGGAACAGTAAATTTTCCGAATTTCCTTAGATAAGGAGCCAGTAATAATGCTAACAATACATATCCTCCTGTCCACCCCATTAGGTATACAGCACCATCATAACCAGAAAAGGCTATAATACCAGCCATAGAAATAAATGAAGCAGCACTCATCCAATCGGCAGCAGTAGCCATCCCATTGGCTAAAGGAGATACGCCACCCCCAGCTACATAAAATTCTTTCGTAGAACTCGCTCTTGACCAAATAGCAATTCCTATATATAAAGCGAAGGTTAACCCTACCAGAATATAAGTCCACATTTGAACACTCATAATATATTTTTTTAGTTGTTTATAATCTTAGATATTGTGTGAATTGAAATAGGATCATGCCCTAACTAAATTCATGTAATTTTCTATCTTCTTATTCTTTGTCATAACCATATTTCTTATCCAATTTGTTCATTAACCGAACGTAGACAAAGATTAGAATCACAAATACATAGATAGAACCTTGTTGTGCAAACCAAAACCCTAAAGGAAAGCCTCCCATATGAAATTGGTTTAACGCATCTTTAAAAAGTATCCCTGCACCGTACGACACGACAAACCATATTGCGAGTAAAATGAATAAGTATTTTACATTTTCTTTCCAGTAGGCACTGGCTTTTTGTTGTTTTTCTGACATAGTTATTAAGTTTTAGAGATAGATCATTGCTTGTAAGGTAACAAAACTTTGCGCATCATTATCACCATATTTTATGTTTAGATATTCTAAGGTTAACTTAGAGTTATGACCACTAAAATACGCATTAGCCCCAACACCAAATGTTGTTGCATTATCATCAATAGCATCTATAGATCTCAAATTAAAAGATGTATACGGTTGAAATTTAATTTTCTTATTAGCATTGGGAATTACATATCCTACATGTCCATATACCATCGATCCCGTCTCATAGGTTTGTCCTAAAGTATAATTCTGTCCATAATTATTATTTTGATATGTTGCATAAGCTGTAATCGCTGAGCCATTACTTCCTAAAGGAGCATCGTAGAATGCATCTACTGCAAATATTGCTACATCTTCTCCTTCGAGAGTGCCATTTGTATTTGCGATTACACTTCCATCGGGATGATAAAAGAATCCTGCACCAACATTAAATACCTTTTTACCTCCCAGGTATGATCCAACTTTATAAGGTAAGAAATTGGATTCCTGATCTAAAAAATTATAATCAAAATATCCTGCAAAATTCTTTCCGGCATCCTTAGACCCTAGTAATCGTCTGCCTGCATATACAGCTGGTCCATTAACAACAGGATCGGCTCCTTCCTGAAGGTTGTTGGTTATCGATTCATTAACAGATACACGATATTGTAACTTACCAAATGTTCCTTTGATATAAATTCCGATATGACGAGCAAACTGATCTGATAGTCCTATGTGTGCCCAGGACTGTCGATTATTATCCAGAGTCATAATATTAAGTGTGCTTTGATTATTAAGACGAGAAATCCCGTTCCAATAATGCAATCCTCCACCGATTGCATGATTTGCTCCAAGGCTGTATTGCCCCCAGACCCCATGAAAGAAAAGTTGCGAACTATCACCTTTACCCACGGGGTTTAGATTATTAGCATTTAAACTATTTAATCCAAAATGAGTAAGAATCAAAAAATCTTTATTGATTTGAGAATACATTAGAATACGTGCTCTACGAATACTGAAATCTATATTACCATCGTCATCGGGAACGTTATCTGTATATCTTGCCCAAAACTGTGCCCAGGAAATAATCCTAAAGTATTTTGAACCAGATTCATTTAGCTTTACTTTAAGACCTCCGGTATAGTCTGGAGATCCTTGAGAAAAGACAGAGTGCGAAATCAAAAAGCTACTTAAAAAAAGTAGTAATATGAGTTTTTTCATAATTTAAGAATTTGATTTGTAGAAAATGATTAATACTACTTGCGTAGTGTTGTGCACTTGCTAAAATTCTAAAAATTATGTCGAGTGATAAAAATTAGTATAGTTATTTGCTAATTAATATAGTTATTCTTTAAAACGTTCCCATTTTATAAGCATAAACTTATCTCCAAGTTCTGTTACAATAACCCCTGCTCCCTGGATATTTTCTGGAGATTGAAAATAATTAGCTAATTCTAAGGAATTTAAAATCTTATAGGTAGGATGGTATTGAGAGTTATACGGTCTCTTAATATTGTATTTTTTCACCCAATTGATAACACTAACATGGGATATCCCCAAAATACGTTCAATTTCACGATATGTTAATCCTTCGAGATAAAGCTGTAATGCTTTGTTAACATAATAATCATCTATTTTTTTACCCAGCTTATTAACTGTAAAATAATAACTACATTCTTTACATCGATATCGCTGTCTTTGGTTGATTACCCCACTTTTTATATACTCAGGTGAACCGCAATTCGGACAGGCTTTAATCTTCATATATATTATTTTTGCATAAATATATCATTTTAGCAATAAAAATATAACAAGTATTTAATATTAATTATAGATAAAATTAACTTTTCCATGATATTTATTGAAAATATATCTTTAATTTCCCTTCAAAAATGCATAATTAAAAAAACAAATATGACAGATGAGTTTATCGATATACTTCATAAAACAGGAGAGTTTACTGGAGAAGTAAAACTAAAGTCTGAAGCACATCGATTAGGGTTATATCATGCTAGTGTTCATATTTGGTTCTTTACAGATCAAGGGAAAATCGTACTACAAAAACGAGCCCGTAATAAAGATACGTATCCTGATTTGTGGGATGTTTCTGTGGCTGGACATATCGGTACTGGAGAAACACCAGAGGATTCTGCTATTCGAGAAGTTAAAGAAGAAATTGGTTTATCTATTTCTAAAAATAATCTAATATTTATTGGAATATATTTAGCAGAAAAAACACCCAGACCTGATCTTTATGACAACGAATTTCATCATATTTACCTTTCTCGCCTTGATGTTTCTACTAAAACGCTAACACTTCAGGAGGAAGAAGTTTCTGATCTTACTCTTATCGATCTTGATGAATTAAAAAACATCCTTAAAGATCCTATCAGAGCCTCTGCATATGTTCCTCACGATGCTGCATATTATGATTTTATTCTTAAGAAAATCACAAATCAATTCTAGTAATATGCCTATTACAACTAACTATTGTAACTTGATACTTTACTATTTATATTATAATAGTTTTGTATTGAAATTAAAAAATCAATAGATAAAAACTATGGAAAATTCAAACACAAAAACAATAGAAGCTTTAAATATATTATTAGCTGATTATCATATGCATTATCAAAAACTCAGAAATTTTCATTGGAATATCACTGGGTCCCATTTTTTTGAACTCCACGTGAAGTTTGAAGAGTTTTATGAAGATGCTAAACTGAAAATCGATGAAATTGCTGAAAGAATTCTAACACTTAGGGGTAAACCTGTTAGCAATTTTAGCTCTTACCTAAATCTCTCTAATATTAAAGAAGCAGATACAATGCTTGTGGATCACGAAATGGTCGCTACCATTCTTGAAGATCATAGCGCACTTTTGAATCAATTAAAAATAGTAACTACTGCTGCCGAAGATGCCAAAGATGACGGAACCCTGGATATTACAGGTACGTATATTGGAGAGATTGAGAAAACAAGTTGGATGCTTAATGCCTGGAATCATAGAAGCTAAAATAGTAAAACTCTCCTATCTTATCCTTTTGATGACCGCTACTGTTAGTTGTCAAAAGGATAAGAATACAGATTTAATAAAGGTTAATACTTTACCCAAAATTCTTCACGAAATATCAGGTATCACTATGTTATCTGATCACAATTTGTATGCTATAAATGATTCTGGTAATAGCAATACATTGTTTTGTCTAAATCAAAAAGGAAAAATAGTACGTGAAATCAAAATCTCCGAAACCAAAAATATAGATTGGGAAGATCTTGCATATGACAAAGAAGACAATATTTACATTGGCGATTTTGGCAATAATGCTAATGACCGAAAAGATTTAGTTATTTATAAAGTTTCAGGAATTCTATCAAATACTATTGTTACCTCAAAAATTGAATTCATTTTTGAAGATCAAAAGAAATTTCCACCTAAGAAAAAAAGATTAAATTTTGATGTTGAAGCTTTTGTACACTTGAACGGTAATCTTTACTTATTTACTAAAAACAGAGGAAAAAAATCAAAAGGAGTTACTAAGCTATATCGGGTTTCTGCCACGCCAGGAAAACATATGGCCAAACTAATTGGAGTGTATGAAACCTGCAAAAATTATTCTAATTGTCTTATCACCGGAGCCACAATCAATCGATCTGAAGATAAAATTGCCCTTCTCACACATAATAAAGTATTCTTACTCAGTAATTTTAAGGGCGATAATCTATTTGACGGAAGTATTCAAAAAATAGCATTAAAGCATAATTCTCAAAAAGAAGGAATTTGTTTTAAAAATGATTCTATTCTTTTTATAACTGATGAAAAACAAGGTCATAAAAAAGCTACTTTGTATAAATATCAGTTTGAAAAATAGGTTTTTATATTATTCGTCATTACATATCAAAAACATTTTTTTCTCATAAACCTTTATCTGTCTATAACATCTCCTAATATATTACACATTGATTTAAAATATCATGTAGCATCTCTGGAGGTGTTATAGACAGATTGAGTTTATTTATTCTTTAATTAATTCTTCACTATATTCTTATATACTGTATCGCCATTGGCTAAAGTAATCTTTAACACATATAATCCTGCTGGCAAATGACTCATATTAAGTTGATCTTTGTAAGAAGAGTTACTTTTCAATTTCGATTTCCCTGCATATCTACCCATATAATCATTCAGTTTCCATGAAGTTATTTGTTTTGTACTATTAATAGTTACTACCCCCTTAGTTGGATTAGGGTGCACTTTAACCATCTCTAACACTTCTAAAGTATTATTTTCTATACTAATATTATCATAAGTAATAACTTCTTGTTGGCTAATCGGTTCTTCTTCGACAACTATTTTTCCAGAGCATCCTTCGATATATGCTCTAAAAGATGATCCTGATTTAGCACTAAAACCAGTTTTTAGGTGAATCGCAGTCCCTGCATCATATGCCGCAGTTCCTCCACTAAAAATAACATTGGTAGCTGTAATTGTGTTTTTTGCTTCCTGAATATCTGTTTGACCAGAAAGCACATTTTGGTTAATCGTAAGGTTATCCTGGCAACTTTGGGCTAATAATACAGCTTGATGTGCATCTACCAAACCATACCCCATTTGATTATTCCAAGTTCCATTGGGTCGTCCTCCTGTAGTAGAATATGTATATGTTCCTACTTTCTGAGCAGATTGTTCGATAATCGTATTCACCTCACCAAATGTTAAGTTTGGATTAACGCTTAATATTAGTGCTGCTACTCCCGCTACTACCGGGCATGCCGATGAAGTTCCGTTAAAAGTTTGCGTATAATCTGATGTAGAATACCCGTTTATCCCCTGCCTATCTGTAGTAGGCATTTTTACTCCGGGAGCTACAATATCTAATTGACTACCATAACAGCTCCCCCATCTATTCTCTCCATCACAAGAACTTGGATTTTTACGCTCTGCACAAGGACTCATTGCCCCTACTACTAATACATCTGGATTACTATTTCCTGGGTATCGAATATTTGTATTATTCTCATTACCTGCAGCAAAAACAATGACACAACCTTTTCCTCCTCTACCATTAGTTAATGTATTTGTTATAGCATTGTCTATAATACTAGAAGGAGCATATCCTCCCCAAGAATTACTAATCACATCTGCTCCATTTTGCCACGCCCAATTAAAACCACTTGCTAATTGAGATGGAGTATCTGACGTCCTAAGATTGATACTAATCGACATTAATTTTGAAGTGGGAGCAACACCCGAAATCCCTAAATTATTATCTTTAACCGCTCCTATAATACCAGCACAAGCGGTTCCGTGATTTCCTCTTACTGTGGCTGGTGTTGTTCCATTATTTGCATCAAACCCGGTTCCGTAAACATTAGCCTGTAAATCTGGATGATTCATTTCTAGCCCATGATCATATACAGCTGTTTTAATACTTGGATCTCCTGTAGTTATTCCCCAAGCCTGCTGCATATTGATATCAATTCCCACTGTCCCTCCATTCTGTCCTGTATTATTTAAAGACCATTGGTTATTGAAATAAGTATCATTTGAAGTTTCTATATTGTGATACATAAAAGCTGGCTCTGTACTTTCAAACCGTCCTGTTTCATAAAAAATGTTGGCAAGTTGTATTGAATTTAATTTGTTTTTGGAAGTTACAGAAAGTGTAAACCAAAGTGGCATGTACTTATCATGACCTAAGATCTCTACATTCATTTCTTTTGCTTTTTTATAAAGAATATCTACGTCATCTTTATTTTTAAGTTTTACATAAAAATTATTTGACAACCCTAATTCTCCTCCACTTTTAGTAATATATGCCGGCGAAGCTTTTAAGATATTAGGTGTACTTTTATACGACTCAATCTCTCTATAATAATCCATTATAGACATGTTTTTGGTCATAGATATTTCCATATAATAGCTTTTTATAGCTTTCCTGCTAGTAGCCTTATCGTCTATTGCAATTACTGTCGCTCTTGCATTATCTTCTACTACCTCTGTTGTTTTAATCAAATTACTATTCAAAGATTTAAAAGAATTAATAGAATTCTCTCCCTCGAATGAGATAGAAATAGTTTTGGTATTTATGGTTAAAAACACTTTTTCTCCTTTATAATAGTAGAAATTATCTAATTGTCTTTGCCCAAAGGCACTAACAGTAAGAAACAACAAAATCAATGGTGTTATTTTATATATTATATTTCTCATGATGTTTATTTGTTATTTAAAAACAGTTGTATATTTTATTTCTTGGTAGACTTAGATTCTAACAAACTAATACGTTTGTTTTGTTCAATTACATACAAAGTCAATTCCTCTATCTTTTGAAGTAGCTTTATATTCATTTCTGCTAAATGAATACCATTCTTTTCCATCTCTTTAGCCGATGCTATTTCTGGTAAATGTTTGTTTTTCTTTACAAAAGCTTCTACCTCTGCTAAAGAAGGCAACTGATACTCATTTGCAAATACAAAATCTGCCCCTCCTGCTGTAGCCGTTACTTTTATTTCGCGAGAGTGAATATTTCCTTTTACGGTAAGTTTAGAATCTGGATTCTGTGTTCCTATTCCGACATTACCATTTGTTAAAATGGTCATCTTTGAGGCATAATTTGTAATAAGATGTAAATTATGGTTGCTTTCTGTACCAACAAACCCCCCTCCTCCATACCAAGATTCATTATGAGAAAATATTCCTGTCTTATATTTCTCATTTACACTGGTTGCCAGGATTTTAGAATGTTGTGAACCCGCAACATCCAATACTCTATTCCAGCCTTGTGCATTAGAAGGATTTTGTGTTCCTATTCCCACATTACCATTTGTTAAAATGGTCATCTTTGAGGCATAATTTGTGATAAGATGTAAATTATGGTTACTTTCTGTTCCAACAAAACCTCCTCCTCCATACCAAGATTCGTTATGAGAGAATATCCCTGTTTTATATTTTTTATTTACGCTGGTTGCCAGAATTTTAGAATGTTGCGAACCGGCAACATCTAGTACTCTATGCCAACCTTGTGAATTAGAAGGGGTTTGTGTTCCTATCCCTACATTTCCACTATTTGAATAAATAGTATTTTGATTATCATAATTATGTTGGGCATAAATCCCCGAACTAATACTCATTAGAATGAGTATAAAAATCGTTTTTTTCATTTTGTGTAATTTTAAGTTGGTTTATTTTTTAGCTTCAATTAATTTTTCTATTTCTGATAATCTATTAGACAAAGATTTCAATTCTTCAATCTCACTAGCTTGCCGTTTAATTTCTTTTTCCTGTTGTATCGTATACAGTGTTAGCTCTTCGATTTTTTGAAGTAATTTAGCATCCATCGCTCCAAGATAAATTCCGTTTTTCACTACTTCTTTAGCACTTGGAATATCTTTTAAATGCCCTTTTTCTTTGATGTGGTTTTCTACTTCACTAAGCGTAGGAAGGTTATAATCGGTTTCAAAAACAAAATCTGACCAGCTAGTTGCTTCTACTTTGATTTCTCTTGCTCCTATCGAGCCATCTACTGCAAGCTTGTGAGATCCTGTTGTTATTGTCCCTATACCTACTTTACCTACATGATCTATAGTCATAGCTGTTTTAGAACCAGAAACGTATGCGTTGGTTGTTGAAAAATACATTTTTGTCCCATAACTACCATCACTTCTTACATAGATACCTGCCTGAGCAGTTTCTCCATTAGACGAGTCTGATGCTCCAAAAGTGATGGCACTTCCAAAATGGTTACTCGAATTCTCAGGGTCTAAATGGATAGAACCTACTGAAGTTCCCGGAGTAGATTCGTTCCAATTATTTGAGCCCCCCGCGATCTGAAGTTGGGATTTAGGAACATTTGTCCCTATACCTACTTTACCTACATGATCTATAGTCATAGCCGTTTTAGAACCAGAAACGTATGCGTTGGTTGTTGAAAAATACATTTTTGTCCCATAACTACCATCGCTTCGAACATAGATACCTGCCTGAGCAGTTTCTCCATTAGACGAATCTGATGCTCCAAAAGTGATAGCACTTCCAAAATGATTACTCGAATTCTCAGGATCTAAATGGATAGAACCTACAGAAGTTCCCGGAGTAAATTCGTTCCAATTATTTGAACCTCCTGTAATATGCATTTTTGCTATAGGGTTTGTTGTACTTATACCTACTTTACCGGATTTTGAATAAATAGTATTTTGATTATCATAATTATGTTGGGCATAAATTCCCGAACTAATACCCATTAGGATAAGTATGAAAACTGCTTTTTTCATTTTGTGTAATTTAAGTTGGTTATGTACTATATTAGTTATGTACTTCTTGTATGATGTACATAACTAATATTAAATTGTTATACGTCTTTACCTTTGAGATTCTAGTTTTTCTAATCGAAGGTTTAATTCTTGAAGTTTTGTATTTAGAGACTTTAATTTTTTAATTTCTTTTTCCTGTTGAATTGTATACAGTGTTAATTCCTCTATCTTTTGAAGTAATTTAGCATCCATTGCTCCTAGAAGAATTCCATTTTTTTCTACTTCTTTAGCACTTGGAATATCTTTTAAATGTCCTTTTTCTTTGATGTGGTTTTCTACTTCGATAAGTGTAGGAAGGTTATAATTAGTTTCAAAAACAAAATCTGACCACCCATTTGCTTCTACCATTATTTCGCGTGCGCCTATGGACCCTTCTACTGCCAGTTTATGTGCTCCTGTATTATTGGTTCCGATACCAACTTTTCCATTCGGTATTAAAAATTTATTCGCTCCATTTTCCAGCCCTAGAATGAAATTGGTAAGGTTAGGATTAAACCCCATATAAGCCTTACGAACTCCCGCCTTATTTTTCCATTGCGTATAAAGCCATTTGTCATCTAAGGTTTGAAATGTTGCTATTGCATCTGAAGTGCTACTCACATAGAATGCTCCTCCATTAAGATGTAAACTTCCATTATTAACAGAAAATTTATTAGCCCCGTTTTCAAGACCTAAAATAAAATTAGTAAGACTTGGATCAAACCCCATATATGCTTTACGAACTCCTGTCTTATTTTTCCACTGAGTATAAAGCCATTTGTCATCTAAAGTTTGAAATGTTGCTATCGCATCTGAAGCACTTTTAACTGTTAATGTACCTTCAATTGTTTCATTTTGAGCTTCCGAATTAAAACTCAATATGATCAATCCAATTAATAAAATTGTTTTTTTCATTTTGTGTAATTTTAAGTTGGTTTTAAGATTATTGTGATGTCACATTTTGACATAAAAAAACCCCATAACAGGATTCTTTCGAATCCTGATTATGAGGTAATTTTTAATAAATATAGAATATAATAAGACTAAAAAACCATAGCTTACGGTTATTGTTATGTTAAATTTTTATGATTATATTTAGGTTACCAGAATATACTACCAAATATAGAATATCATATAGTCTTAGTACTATTTTATAGTAGGGTATTTCAAGTATAAGAAGTTTTTTAAATGCTATAAAGTTCTATAAGCTCATCCCAAAACCAAATGTAAATCGCAATCCATCATCACTAGAAAATACTCCTAACTGTCCTCCAATAGTATCCATAGCATTAAGCCAGATGCCTCCACCTACAGAATCATGCCACCGATTAGAATCTTCACCATCTAACCATACTCTACCGATATCATAACCACCAAAAACTCCTAATTGCAATGGCAATAAACCTGTTTTAAATGTATTAAAACTATATCTTATACCATTTCCAACCTAAATTTACTCAATAAAATGCACCTTCGATAAGATATCCCTTCACGGCCTTTTTGGCTTTTTCCTCTTCTAACAACTGATTCTATGATCTCGAACATACACCTATGATAATCCGCATTATAATAAATGGTTTGTAAAGGCAGTAAAACAGGGGGAAGTTCATCGCAGTTTTTGGTAGGAATTTCTACTTCCGATATCCGAAGCCCCCGATCACTGGTAATTCAAATCGCTTGCGCATAATAGTCGTTTTATCATAAATCTAACGTACATAAACCTAGCAAAACCATTGCAGATATCAAATTAAATCTTAACTATTACACCAATATTGATTGAGATTCCTAATACATCATATTGATGGGCTTACCCCTTTTTGATTCTGGCGAAGGATATGAAAATTGAGTAAAAAAGGTATTTTTATAGCGAATTAAAAAAAAAATTAAAATTCACATATTACAGAGGAAGAAAAACGTATAGAGGTCAGTATTTAAATACTGACCTCTATTAAATTTATTTTGTTCTGGTATTTCAAAGTTAAAATAAGAGCTCCTTAGATAATCAGGATCTTACAATCAAAACTTATTCTATTACAACAGTTTTTGATAATTTTTTTGAACCCAAAACTAACTGCACTTGATAAAACCCTGAAGGAAGCCCTGATAAATCAATTTTTGTTTTACCTGAAGTCATTTTTTCTTTTTTTACTATTACACCATTGGAGTTAACAAGAGTTATTTGAGCCCCTATTAGTTTAGATGAAATAACAAATTGTTCTGGAGTTGGATTTGGATAAATAATCATATCGTCTATGGATTCAGTGATTAATCCAGATTTTGATCCTTTGATATTCACAGCATAATCCTCAACCTCTCCATAACCTCTTGTCCCACAAGAAGTTCTACTACTACTATTATAAGAAACTCTAATACGCATACCTGTAGTTCCTATAGATGCACCTGATGGTACTGGAATTGAAATCGAAGCTTCTGAGGCGCTACTTTTTGATAATAAATATTGTTCACCTGCATCCTCAAAATCACCATCAATATTCCAATCAATCCATGCTGTTACTTCATTATCATTACCATATGGTTGACCAATAACTACCGATAATGCATAACTATTATTCTTAGCAACATCTGTAGATATATTTGTATAATCATGATAAGAATCTCTGGCTGAACTATTATCTATTGTCCCAAATTTAACCTTTGCAATATGTTCTGGCCCATTTGTAGCTTCTGCCGCACAATAAGTCGGTGGTGTTCCTCCATCATTATTAGGATCTGTCGTAACTGTTAATACATTACTTGCTCCTGACACATTACCTGCTGCATCTTTAGCTTTGATGGTAAAATCATAACTTGTATTTGGCGTTAATCCTGATATTGTTGCTGTGGTACCATTTACCGTAGTAGAAAGGTTACTCCCGTTGTAAACATCATACGCTGTTACACCTACATTGTCTGTTGAAGCTGTCCAACTTAAACTTACACTAGTTTTAGTTTTTCCAGTAGAGACCAGATTGGATGGTGCTGTTGGTGCTTCAGAATCAGAACCATTCTGAGCTAATAAGACTGCTTGATGTGCATCAACCAAACCATACCCCATCTGATTATTCCAAGTTCCATTTGGTCGCCCTCCTGTAGTAGCATATGTATATGTTCCTACTTTTTGAGCGGATTGCTCGATAATTGTATTTACCTCACTATATGTTAAGTTTGGATTAACGCTTAATATTAGTGCAGCTACTCCAGCTACTACTGGACATGCCGATGAAGTTCCGTTAAAAGTTTGCGTATAATCTGTTGTAGAATACCCATTCCCCCCCTGCCTGTCTGTAGTAGGCATTTTAACACCTGGGGCCATAATATCTAATTGACTACCATAACAACTACCCCACTGAGTCTCTCCATCACAGGAGTTTGGATTTTTACGCTCTGCGCAAGGACTCATTGCTCCTACTATTAATAAATCTGGATTACTATTTCCCGGGTATCGAATATTTGTATCATTCTCATTACCCGCAGCAAAAACAATAACACAGCCTTTCCCTCCTCGACCATTATTTAGTGCATTCTCTATACTGTTATCGATAATACTTGATGGTGTGTATCCTCCCCAAGAATTACTAATCACATCTGCTCCATTTTCCGCTGCCCAATTAAAACCACTTGCTAGTTGAGATGGGGTATCTGAGAATAGGAGTTTAATACTAATAGACATTAATTTTGAAGTAGGTGCAACGCCAGTTACTCCTAAGTTATTATCTTTAACTGCCCCTACAATACCAGCGCAAGCAGTTCCATGATTCCCTCGTACAATAGACGGTGTTGTTCCTGAGGTAGTATCAAAACCTGTACCATACACATTAGCTTGTAAATCTGGGTGGTTCATTTCTAACCCATGATCATACACAGCTGTTTTGATACTTGGATCTCCGGTAGTTATGCTCCAAGCTTCCTCCATATTGATATCAATTCCTGCTGTTCCACCATTTTGCCCTGTATTATTCAAAGACCATTGATTATCAAAATAAGGATCGTTTGAAGTCTTTATGTTATGATATATAAAAGCTGGCTCTGTACTTTCAAACTTTCCTGTTTCATAAAATACATTTGACAAATCCATAGCATTTAATTCATGAGGAGATGTTATAGAAATTGTAAACCAAAGTGGCATATACTTGTCACGGCCTAAAACTTCTACATTCATTTCTTTTGCTTTTTCATATAAAAAATCGACATCATTTTTATCTTTAAGCTTTACATAAAAATTATTTGATAATCCTACTTCCCCTCCACTCTTTGTTATATATGTTGGAGAAGCCATTAAAGTATTAGGTAATTTCTTATAAGATTCGATCTCTTTATAATAATCTGCTATAGTTATATTTTTGCTTGTAGACACTTCCATATAATAGCGTTTTACAGCTTTCTTAGAAATTGCTTTAGCATCTAATGAAACTAAAGTAGCTCTCGAATTATCTTCAACTATTTCTTTTATTTTTATTGAATTACTACGTAAAGATTTAAAAGAGTTAATAGAATTTTCTCCCTCAAATGAAATAGAAATAGTTCTGGTATCTATATCTAAAAAGAATTTTTCTCCTTTGTAGTAATAGAAAGTATCTGATTGTTTTTGTCCAAAGACACTTACTGCAAAAAACAGTAACATCAATGGTGCTATTTTATATATTATGTTTTGCATGATGTTTATTTGTTAAATTGTTATTGAAGTAGTTTAAACTTTTTTAATTCTATACAAAAAGCGGTGTTTTTGACACTTCATAGCACTGCTATAAAGTAAGAAAAAGACAGGGATTAGGTAAAAAAGATATTTTTACAGCGAATTAAAAAAACTCAAATCACTTCATTCAAAAATAGATGCCTATTTTTAAATAAATATGTTTTATTTTTTTGGTAAGACGAGAATTAAACGTAATGATACGCTTATCTAAATTATCTATAAAGTTAATTCCACTATTTTCAAAAGTAGTTTTATACTCTATTCAGCCAAATGGATATCGTGTTTATCCATTTCTTATTCACAACTATAAAAGAAGAGAGAAAAGACTGTTAGTGTGCTTAAAATTTTCAGTTGAGTTTTCATTATTGTTTGATTTTTTGTGTTAAACTTATTTGTTTAAATTAAAATGTTGAGCTCTTATTAAAATTTGTTATTCAAAAGTAGAGATTAATTCAAATAAACAAATACGGCAAACACGTAATAAACAGATAGTTATATTTCTATTATCATTATTGAATCAGGTAAATCACCTTTGATTTCTAATAACGCAACAGTGTTGCGTTATTAGAAATCAAAGGGTTAAACTAAAAAGAAGAATGTCGAAATTGGAGAAAATTTCAGAAGAAAAAACCAATACTGATTTAATCAAATTCACCCCTATTTAACACTAAATTAACTCTTAATTAACAAATTAACAAATCTTATTCGCAATAAATCAGTACTATTTTTACGATATTCTAATTCACAAATCGATATTATATTCAAGTTTATGATCATTTATTTATACATTGAAACAAAAAAACCGTTGTTCAACACTTTTTATGCTAATGCTATTTGTGGTAGATTCTCATTTGTCTTCACGAGAACTTTCACCTCCTTATAGAAAAGGTAATCGGAGTCATTTACAAATAGAAATAAGCAATAGTATTTACAGTAACTTTTACTTCACGAGAATGATTTTTACCTTTTAACATAAGTTTAGAATCTTGAGTTTGTGTTTCTGTGCCTACATTTGCATTTTATAAATAAAAACGTATTTTAATTAGGGCGTCCCTTCCTGTACAAATATTCATTAGGATGAGTGTATAAACTGTTTTATAGGAGGATAATTTCAAGTATAAGAAGTTTTTCAAATACTATAGAATCCTATAAACTCATCCCAAAACCAAATGTAAATCGTAGCCCATCATCACTAGAGAATACTCCTAACTGTCCCCCAATAGCATCCATAGCATTAAGCCAGATGCCTCCACCTACAGAATCATGCCACTGATCAGAATCTTCGCCATCTAACCACACTCTACCAATATCATAACCACCAAAGACTCCTAATTGCAACGGCAATAAACCTGTTTTAAATTTATTAAAACTATATCTTAAATCTCCATTAAATGCTAGTGCGCTTTCACCAGTAAAACGTTCTTCTCTATATCCTCTCAACCCTTTTGTACCTCCCAGATTGGCACCCTGGTAAAACTCAAAACCATCACCAAGATTGATTTCTGCAATTACATCAGTTTTAAGCACTAACCTTCGGTCTTGAGTAATTGAATTATAAAAACCTAGTCTTGGGTAAATATATCCATATGTTCTATTCGAATCTTCTACATTCGTTCTAACACCTGTTTGTAATTTAAACAACATTCCTCTGGTAGGGTTAACATCATTATCGTAGCTTTCGAATTTATACATTAAGTCCAGATTCGTAAAATACTTTCTTTCGAAGAAAACAGGATCTATAGTTACAAAATCCAAGCCCGACGTAATAAATCGATCTTGAGTATCTTGAACCTCTATACCTTCAAATGCTGCTTTAACCGAAAACTCACTACCATAGCGATCTCTTTTAGAAACTCCTAACCCAAATGACCAAATTCCTAGCTTTACTCTGTTAAAATCTAAATCCAGTTCATCATCCAGGTTAATGGTATTGTTACCGAATCCAAAAAAGTTTTGCGCAAAATTCTCACTTGTATACACTGCATCAATAAGGAAATTCCAGTTTCCTAATGCATTTACAAATTCTCCCGAGTATGATAAATCATAACCTTCTGTTTGAAAGTAATATGCTGCCCTAAATCTATGTTTACTATGGTATGGATTATTTTTAAATCCATTTATTGTATATACGTCTGTTACATTAATGTTAAGTCCATCATCGGGATTAAAGCCAATAAAAGGCGTTATCGTATTCGTTTTACCTACATACTTATTGTAATCATATACATTATAGTCATAGATATTACTTAGTATAAATTTTGCTCCACCTTTTTTCTCTATAGTATTAGGTTTTGATTTATGATCATAGATTTTTACTTTTCTTCCATTCTCTATTGCATACGTATCATTATTCTGGCCACCAACAATTCGAATTCTTATCAGGTTACTTCCTTTTCCTTTTACAACAAATCGATCGTCATCATCCAATCCATAAATCCAAATTTCTTTAGTTTCTTTAGCAGTAAAACTTCTACTACTATATGGTTTTTGCTTTTTATCTCCTTTTATTCTTGAAATCTGTATCGTTGTTTTTCCTTCTTCTCTAAGTATCTCAAAAAGATCATCTTTATCTGTTCCTGTAATAATGACGTGTTTTGAAAGATATGTATAGTAACGATTAGCGATATCTTCAATATTATCTCTTCTGAGTTTAAGATCTCTTTTTATTTTTTCTATTGTCTCATCCTGAAGGTTATTTGGAAGGTTTGTAAATGCTTTTTCAATAGCAGTATCAGAAAGGTTTTCTTTAATATATCTTGCTTGTTCTATCCAGATTTCTTTTCCTGAGTTCTGTGTTAATGTTCTATCTAATGGTAGTCCTGATTGGTTAATCCACCTCACTTTTTTAAGTTCTCCATCGTATACCTGAAACTTACGAACTAACGGAACCACAAATTTTACGACATCCATAAGTATTCCATCATAATTAGAAAACACCTGATCTCTATCTCTTGGAATAGGTCTGTACTCTTTACCATTTTTAGTATCAAAACGAGCCCATCTCCATTGATCAGAATGGCGGTCCCAATCTCCTAAGATCATATCAAAAAGTCTGGTTCTTATATAGTGTTCTTCGTCCATTTGATATTTTTCGTCTTTCCTTAGTCTACTTAACAAATCATCTGTACTTTCGATATCATCAGGTTTTCCAAAAGTAACCTCGTCTTTATACTCTTTCCCTGGTCGTTCTTCTAAAAAATATATTTCATCACCAAAACTTTCATTGTATTTACCCAATGCAGGATGTTTTGGAATATAATACAACTTAGGATTTGCATGATATACTCCTATTGCATCAGCCAATGTACCAACAGCCAAAAACGCATAAGGATAGCTAGATGTATAAAAATCCGAAAGGAGGTCTTCTGTAAACGTGTCATCAAATCCATCTTCGAGATATGTATATTTAAATACTCCTTTCTGTAAAAACTGTGTAACACTTTTACGCATTGCTCTAAGGCTATAGCGCTTTCCGTCTTTATCGATAAGGCGTAGCGATCTTGTTACTTGCCCTCCTCCTTGTCTATCAATTGTAAAACCTCCCATTAATGTGTCTAAAGTAGCTACAGGAACTTTTATATCAGTTCCGTACACATATCGATAGTGATCACCCCACATCGATTGATACAATTTTGATTTTTTTACTTCATCTTTAGTATAAATTGAAGCCGAAACTTCTGGTTCAAAAGAATTCTTAACACCGCTAAAATCAAATTCTTTTTCTTTTTGATGAACTATAGTTTGATGTACCAATTTTGGGTTTCCGTTATTATTTCCAAAAAAACGAACATTAGAAGAACCATCTTTGTATACATCTAATATTGCAAAGCCCTGCCCCGGGTATGCAAACAATCCATCTTTCCCTAAAGAAACCGATGAAACTTTGGATCCAGAACCTGATACAATTTGTTTTAACCCATTACTATCGATATACTGCAAAGAGTGTTCATGCCCCGAAACAAAAACTACCTTATCCAAATCCCTTGTCATTGTAGATAGTCTTCTCATTAATTTATTATAATGAACATTAGATAAATCCTGCGTAGAAATTCCTCCCTGAGACCGTATCTGAGCAGCTAATGAACCCAAAATTGGAAGAGGTATTTTCTTTTTTGAAGGAAAAATATGTTTATCAAAGCTATATTTCCCTCCATGTATACCATTCGTAAACATGGGGTGATGCATCGCAACAAGGATAGTTTTCTTACTGTGTTTTTTTAATTCACCCTCTACCTCAAGAAAGAATTTTTCACGAGTTTTAATTTCACAATTGTCATTGATTGTAGGATTCTTATCCCAATTCGCCAAATACCACTGTGTATCTAAAATCAACAAATGTACTTTATCGCTAATTTCTACGCTTTCGACAGGACACCCTTTTGCAGGCAAAAAAGCTTTTTTATTGTCCATTTTTTTTGTTACATACCGCTCTTGCCGACGTAAACCTTCTACCCCATTAGCATACCAATCATGATTTCCCGGAATAAAAATAACATCTCCATCAAAACCCTTAGTTGCTTCAATTTGAGCATCTATCCTATGTTCTCCCAGAGCTCTTTCGGAGGACTCTTTTTCAGGCATTCCTTTTTGATAAATATTATCTCCTAAAAAAATAAGATAATCGTCTTTTGTTTTTGCAGTATCTAATACTTTTTTAAGAATCGAAAGTCCTTCTGTACTCTCTTTCATTTTGGCATTTCCAGCATCTCCCACTAGATAAAATGTCTTTTCTATAGCACTATTGGGTAATGTTTGAGTAAAATTTTCGACTTTATATTGAGGAGCGTATGTTGCGCATGAACTGAGTAATAAAGCAACACAAATAATTAGAATCTTATTATATTTATTCATTGTTTGAAGTACAATCTCTTTTTTTTAATTATTTTGGTTATCGAAAAATTAAAAGTATGTCTTCTCTACTAGAAAAAACAGATCATTTCGTTTCGGAACTTTTTGAAAAAGAGCTTCCTAACTCTTGCATCTACCATAATTACGATCATACCAAAAGAGTATTTAAAAGTACAAAAGAAATTATTGATAATACTAATTTATCTGATGAAGATAAAGAAGTTTTATTGCTTACTGCTTTGTTGCATGACACCGGATACTCTAAAAGTTCTAAAAATCATGAAGAATATAGCGTAGAGATAGCCAAAGATTTTTTAGGTCAACAAAATGTTTCTCAAGAGGTTATAAATCAAGTTTCGGAACAGATTATGGCGACCAAAATGGAACATGTTCCTACTAATCTTATGGAAGAAATTATACGGGATGCCGATGCTTCTCATTTTGCAAAAGACTATTATGGAGAAACAAGCGAACTGTTAAGGTGTGAATTTAAACTTAATGCCATTAAAGATTTAACTCCTTCTGATTGGCTAAAGGCTAATATTGACCTATTTAAAAATAAACATCAGTATTATACCGAGTATGCTATCTCTCATTGGAAACCAAAAAAAGAAGAAAATCTTACCAAAATGTTGGAAGAACAAGCAAAACTAAAAAAGGAAAAGAAACAGGAAAAAGAAAAATTAAAAAAATTACTGAGAGAAGAAAACCCCGAAAAAGGAATACAAACTTTATTTAGAGTTACCTTAAGGAATCATATGAAACTAAGTGATATTGCTGATACAAAAGCCAATATATTACTTTCTGTAAATGCTATTATTATATCTCTTGCGTTATCAAATCTTATACCTAAGCTAGATAACCCTTCTAATCAATATCTGATATATCCAACTTTGATATTTATCATATTTTGTATCGCTTCTATAGTATTATCTGTATTGGCAACACGCCCTAATATAACAAGTGGGGAGTTTACTCGTAAAGAAATAGAAGAGAAGAAAGTTAACTTATTATTTTTCGGAAATTTTCATAAAATGCCATTAGATGAATATAAATCAGCAATGACAGATCTAATGAATGATAAAGAATATATCTATGATACGATGATAAAAGATCTTTACTTTTTAGGTAAAGTTTTGCATAAAAAATACAAAATCTTAAGGGTTACATATACCGTTTTTATGATAGGGATTATAACCTCTGTTATTTCATTTATTTTTGCCTTTAACTCACTACAATAAGATAATTTGGCAGGTGGGTATACTATACTTTTATAACATATGCTAATGCCATAAAAAGATAATCATCAGGAATAACGCTTCCTGATTTAATTAATTTCTTTCATCAAATCTTCATATGTATAGTATTCTTTATCTTGTTCACTCTTATGATATAGAATATTAACTCGTAGTGCTTTTAACCCAGTAACTCCCTGAAGATTATCTAATTCTACAATCTCAATTTCTTCTTCGAGGTAATTCTTAGATTGCAGGAAATTAAGATATTTGATATATTCTCTTTCATCAGAGCGTTGAGAATAGATAATCACCAATTTACCTTTTTCTGTAACTCGTTGATCTGTACCTTTGATTTTAGATTTATCTACACGTTTTTTTACAACTTCATACCTTGCATTATAGGTTCCATCAACATCAAATCTTTTTTCATCCATTCTAAACCTAACCGATAAAGAAGAATTGAATACCAAAACCATAGAAGCTACATCCAGTGCTATAGGTAAATCTTTTTTCATTTGATAATATGCATTTTCCATTTCGCACATTACCTGTAACTGCCATAATCTTAGGTTATACAAATACACTTTATTAAAGCTGTCTTGTTTTGTTATCGATTCTCCGATATACATATTGTGTTCTACCCCATCAGATTTGAAACGTTCAAAATAATGCGGATACATTCCTTGTGCTTCATCTTGTTTTTGGTCTAATAAAGATGCCATCTTTTTATTGATAAGCATAACAGACTCATCATATGCTTTACGATGTTTATATACTGTTTTTATAACCGTATCCAACATATCATCATATTGACCAATAAGTGCATCTAGCTCAACACTTTTTTGTTTAAGGTGCTTAAACAATGGTGCAATTTCTTTTTTAATAAAGTTTAAAATTTTCTGTTCACTATCTACTTGCAATTGTTCTGTGATAGAATTGATATATCGATTTGTTCTATATTTTAATTGCTCATAAATAGGTATAGGGTCTGATTCTATGACTTTATTAATTACTTTAGCAATTCCTTTAAGTTGTAATACCAGATCTTTTTGTATTGCTTGATTACGGGCCTCAGAAGAACCTTTTATATCAATTTGCCCATATAGTGGATATACATTATCAAAAACGACTTCTCTAAATGATACAGGGTTCTCATCCACCATGGCTCGCATAAATCGTTTCGCTTCTTGTTTAAATTTCCAATGTACACTAGGGTGAATCGAAGTACATTCTTGCTGGATAATCAACTCTAACTCATTCTCTGTTTTGGATTTAGAACGTAGAACAGAATCTACCAAATATGGCATAACATCCTGTAATTTATTAGCATTAATACTATTCAATTCATGAACATTAGGCGATACGATTTCTAAAATACCTAGTAATTTATTACCGCTTTTTATAGGAGCAAGTATTGCACTATTAATGCCTTGAGCTATCAGATTTTTATACATGATCTGATCTTTAGCTAATTTTTGATATTTTTTCACATCAGAAATAGCAAAATATGTAAACTCTTCAAAAAGATAATGATATGTTCCATCACATAGAGCAGATTCACAACAATCAGAATATTTATCGTACAAAATATAACTATCTATATCCTTAAAAGGTACTCTTTCTAATACTTCTTCTTCTGGATTATAGCTAGAAAATCCGACTTTAATTTCGTGTAAATTGAATATTGCTCTAAAAATTTGTTGAAAACTACCAACAAAATCACCCTGTGTTTTATCATATTTAATAAGGCTGGTTTTGAAGTCAGACAACGAAACATCTGTTGTAACATCAAACATATTTGCAATAACCACACCTTTAAAAAGCCAACTATGTGGTGGGAATTTTTCCTTCCAGATATCTACATTGTCAAAATTATCTAGTAATTCTGCCACATCCTCATCTGTAATATCTTTGGCTCTATCTGTTTTTATAATATCTATAAAGTCTCCGTTATACATGATTCTGTAATGCCTCATTATCCCCATAGCATCAGGAATATCATAAAAGAAAGGCCTTCTAAAATCAATATTATATCCATAATAAATACTCAAAACCATACTACATCCCATAATGTAATAATGATTCTGATCAAAATTTTTAATCTGAGGTTCAAAATCTTTACCTGCAGTGGCTATTATATTTTGATAACGTTGAGATGATTTTAATACTGTATTATGAAAAGGTATTGTAGCAATCTTTATTTCATTTTGCTGTAGAATTTGTGCAAAAGAATCTTCTAATATCAAATCAATCTGAGGTAACAATTCATTTATTCTCGTTTCCTCCTTTATCCCTTCTTCTAATTCAGGATATTCTTTTGCAATTTCTAAAACTCGTGAAGCTCTGTCCTTAACAAGTTCATTACCATTTTTGAACAATTCTCTATACTGTTCAAAAAACTTTGAAAAACTAATCGATATGTCTAATGGAAAATCTTGCTCTAAACCCCTCATGTCTGCTCTTTTCTGGTCGTTTACAAAAATAACACAAACCAAATTGTATCACTAGATATTAACAATTAATTAGATTATTATTCTGAAAATATAATATATCTATGGTACTACTATACTTGACGAATGCAATTGAAAAAATTGGACATAAAATCCATTAAAATTGAATTCTGCCATCTTTTTATTAAAAATTCGTAGGTATCTGCTATTTATGTTAGACTAAAAACCTATGGATTTGTTACATAAAAGATACGTTTTTTCTTTTGATTTTGTAGAACACCTAAATAGAGCTTTTAACAATTCTTTTTTTCTACAACGTTAATTTTTGGAGTATATACTTTGGATTCTTTATTTTTACGATCAAATAATCCAAATTATTATGAAAAGAATTGCTTTGTTTGTTACAGTTCTCCTACTTGTCGCTTGTCAAAAAGATCAAAAAGGATATACTATTACTGCCAATACTGCTGGTTTTGAAGATGGAACAGTAGTGTATATTAATTCTATTAGTCAATCTAACAGACCTATTATTATTGACTCTGTAAGCATACAACAGGATAAGTTTCAAATCACTTTACCTCCTCCGGAAAATAATGATTTCAATTATTTAACTTTTAAAGACATAAGAGGTAATGTATTGTTTATGGCAGAGAACAACCCTATAGAAATGACCATCTACAAAGATAGTTTACGTTCTTCTGTGATCAAAGGAGGTTCTGAAAATGAGTTGTTCTTTTCCTATATTAATACTATTAAAAAATATGGTGAAGAGAAATTAAATCTAAATAATCAATATCAGATTTCTTCAAAATTGGGTGAAACCGATAAAGTAGTCAAGATAGCTCTCGAAAGACAAGAATTGATTGAAAAAGAAAAGCAATTTAGAAAAGACATTACAGATAATACGAATTCATTAGTATCTATTATAGCTATCACAGAGCTCTTAAACCTTAAGATGTTAACCGCACAAGAAGCTAAATTGAAATTTGATCAAATTGATGACACCCTAAAACCAACAAGGTTAGGTAAAAACTTAAATATGCTTATCAATAATGCAGTAGCTGTTTCTAAGCAAAAGAGAATAGACATAGGCGTTACTGCCGAAGATTTTTCTGCTCCAACTCCAGAAGGCAAGATGCTATCTCTTAAAGAATCTATGGGTAAAATTACTATTATCGATTTTTGGGCTTCTTGGTGCAAACCTTGTAGAATAGAAAATCCAAATGTTGTAAAAGTATATAACAAATACCACGATAAAGGACTTAATATTATAGGAGTATCTTTAGACAAAAAACAAGAAGCCTGGACCAAAGCAATTGCAGATGATAACTTAGAATGGAATCATGTTTCTAATTTACAATTTTGGCAAGAACCAATTGCCAGAGCCTATGGTGTAAGATCCATACCTGCCACTTTTATCATCGATGAAAAAGGAAATGTAATTGCCAAGAACCTTAGAGGGCCCGCATTAGAAAAGAAAATCTCAGAATTACTAGAACAAAAGTCTCTTTAATTCAACATATAGAATATAAATAAAAAACGACCTCTTGTGGGTCGTTTATTTGTTATAGTTTTCCTAGTCTTTGCAAAATAAAAAGAATTATAATAGGAACTGCTAATAGACCTATCATAAATAAATTTTCCTGAAATAACCAGGGAGCCAATATTAAAGTTATTACATACCCTCCAACAGCTCCTCCAAAATGTGCATCATGGCCTATATTTCCTATTTGGTTTTTCATCCCAAAAATAGAATATACTAAATACCCTATACCAAAAATATATGCAGGAATAGGAATTGGAATAAACATCAAGTATAAACTCATATCTGGTCTAAATAATATGCCCGCATATATAACTCCAGAAACTGCACCACTTGCTCCTACGGCACTGTAATGATATTCGTCTTTATGAAAAAACAAGGAAAACAAATTCCCCATTAATAAACTACCAAAATACACTATCAAAAACTTAACATTACCAAAAAAGCTAACAACGACAGGTGCAAAAAAATAGAGTGTAAACATATTAAAGAACAAATGCATCATATCTACATGCAAAAAACCCGAAGTTAGCATTCTTAACTGTTCTCCTCTTCTTATCCCTCCTATATTAAACTTATATTTCTCAAAAAACGAAAAGTCATTAAATCCTTTTAATGACATCAATATATTAGCCCCAATAATTATAATTATAACTATGTCAAGTGTCCCCATACAACTGTAATTTTATCCAAATATACTATATATTTTAACCTCAAAAAATCTAACTAAATTATCCTTTTCTTATTAGCAAAAGTTTATGATAAAAAAAAACGAATAATTTTATATTTGTGTCCCTAATTTAATTTTATCGAATGCAATTATTTGTATATCGTTTAGTCTATCCAATGTTGTGGGTAATATCTAAATTACCCTGGCGATTATTATATTTTTTATCCAGTACTGTTTATATTTTAGTGTATCGCATTATTGGCTATAGAAAAAAGGTAGTTACAAAAATCCTAACATTAGCTTTTCCCGAAAAACCTATAGATGAAATTTATAAAATTCGTAAAAAATTTTACAAACATATGTGCGATATGTTTATGGAAATGATAAAAAGTCTTTCTATTTCTAAAGAAGAAATGACCAAAAGATTTACAATACTTGACTCTCATACTTTTAAAGAAGTACAATCTCATCAAAAAAGTATTATTGTATTAATGGGGCATTATGCTAGTTATGAGTGGGCAATTGCTGCTCAATTCGCAATGGATTTTCCTATAGTTGGTGTATACAAAAAAATTAAAAACAAACATTTTGATCAATTAGCACATCGTATAAGAGGTAGATTTAATACAAGGCTTATAAGACATCGTAAGGTGATTAAAGAGATTACCCGAGATAAAGTAAACGGCAAATTATGCGCCTATGGTTTATTATCTGATCAATCTCCCAAATTGAAAAATGCATTATACTGGACCGATTTTATGAACATTAAAGTTCCTGTTATTGCAGGAGGGGAAGTACTAGCAAAAAGGTTAGATATGCCTGTAATGTACCTAAAAGTAGAGAAAATAAAACGTGGCTATTATCAGGCAAAATTCATAAAAATTACCGATGATCCAAAAAAGTGTGAAGACCATTTTATTACAAAAACCTACCTCTCTTTATTAGAGAACCAAATCAAAGAAAATCCTGAATATTATCTTTGGACTCATAGACGATGGAAGCATCGAAATACGAAAATTCCTAAAGGTGCAATAGTCGATTAGATCAAAGATAGTATGTACTCTAATGATCTTACCATTTCGTTTTTATAGCACCATATTTTCATTTTTAGTATTTTTTAATGCCCAAATCTCTAGATTTAACAAAATACCATTATTTTCGTAAATTAAACCCCGCCTTTTTATGCAATTAATTATCTATAAATTAGTCTACCCTTTTTTATGGTTTATTTCAAAACTACCATGGAGACTTTTTTATGCATTTTCTACATGCATTTTTTTCCTGGTATATTATATTTTTCGATACCGAAGAAAAACTGTAACTCAAAATCTGGAGTTAGTTTTCCCAAACAAAACTTTTCGAGAAATCAAAAAAATACGAAAAGAGTTTTACCAGCATATGTGTGATATGTTTCTCGAAATGATTAAATCGATATCCATTTCAAATGAAGAAATGAAAGAACGATTTAAGGTTACAAATATTGAAAAACTACACGAATTAGAAGCTAAGAAAGAAAATATCATGATACTTATGGCCCATTATGCTAGTTATGAGTGGGCAAATGTAATTGATATACAAACAAATTTTCAGGCAGTTGGAGTATATAAGAAAATAGGAAATAAATACTTCGATCGATTAGTACATCGAATTAGAGCCCGATTTGGCTCGAGAGTAATAGGTACTAAAGATGCTATGAAAGTAATTACAGAAGATCAATCTAAAGAAGGATTATATATGTATGGACTAATTTCTGATCAATCTCCAAAATTATATAAAGCAACCTTTTGGACTGACTTTATGAGCATTAAAGTTCCTGTTTTTTTAGGAGCAGAAGTATTGTCGAAACGATTAGGGTTAAACACATACTATTTACAAGTTGAAAAAATAAAAAGAGGATACTATCAAGCTACTTTTGTTACACTAACAGAAGACTCGAAAAACTGTGAAGACTATTCTATTGTAAAAAGCTACCTTAGATTACTGGAAAATCAAATTTATAATAAACCACAGTATTACCTATGGTCTCACAAACGATGGAAACACCGCAATGCGCCTATTCCTGAAGGTGCCACTGTAGATTAAAACCTGGATTCATCTACATACTGCCAAATAAGCTTACCTTTATGCGTTTTTAACTACACTACATTTATGCAATTAATTATATATTACTTAGTTTATCCTATAATATTAGGTATCTCTAAACTACCCTGGCGATTATTTTATGCGTTTTCTACCTGTGCTTATATTTTGGTATACTATGTTATTAGGTACAGAAGAAAAACAGTAACAGGGAACTTACAACTGGTTTTCCCAGAAAAATCTAAAAAAGAAATCCGGGATATTAGTAAATCATTTTATAAACATATGTGTGATATGTTTTTAGAAATGACAAAATCACTTTCAATTTCTAGAGAAGAATTAATAAAACGATATAAAGTTGTAAATCTGGATGAGTTTCATGAGTTTGAAAGGAAAAATAAAAGTATAATTACATTAATGGGGCATTATGGTAGTTTCGAATGGTCTAATGCAGTCGATCTTGTTTCTTTAAACCCATGTGTAGGAATCTATAAACAAATAGAAAACAAATATTTTGATCGTCTTGCACATCGTATCCGAGGTCGTTTTGATTCCCGACTTATTCCTAGTCATAAGGTTGCAAGACAAATTATAAAAGATAAAAAGGAAGGTACTGTATGCGGATACGGTATGATCTCTGATCAATCTCCAAAAATTTACAACGCAAAATATTGGACAGATTTTATGGGAGTCAAAGTGCCCATATTTTTAGGAGGCGAGTTCTTAGCACAACGACTTGATGTTATTGTATTATATCTTCATGTAGAAAAAGTAAAACGAGGGCACTATGAAGTAAGATTTATCCCTATCTCTGAAAACAGTAAAGAAGAAGAACCATATTTCATCATAAAAAAATACCTTCAATTACTTGAGAATCAAATTCGTGAAAAACCTCAATATTACTTATGGACTCACAAACGCTGGAAACATAGGAATTCACAAATTCCTGAGGGAGCCATAGTCGATTAAACTATGTATCAAATTTGTTATGGCGTATAGTTTGATCAAATATATTTTATCACCCTGGCAGGACTACATTTTTTTACCAAATTTAATGTCTTTTTAGAATTTATTAGATGTTATGTTTGGCATATGAAGTAATTAAATTTCATGGTTTTCAGGGGTTTATTACATAAACATATCCTATATCTTCGTTTTAAAATATGTATATCACTAATATACCTATCTACTAATAAGAACTTTACCCTAAAGTTTCTTCCTAATTAGGTTTTAAAAATGATATCGTTAAAAAAATAAAAGTGTTGAATACAATTAAAAAAAACTGGAGTATTGGTTTATTAAGTATTATTATTAATATAATAAGCTGTTGCGCAGTTTTGTGGATTATACTTCTATTTACCGGTCAAAAAGAGAATCTGGATATTGGTAAAGCCATACAAATGCTGGTTATACGAATACTTCCACTAGCCACTGGTATTGCTTTTTCTGCAAAACTCATTCTCTCTTTTTTAAACAACAAAAAAATAATTCTTGTCATCATTTTCATCATCACTATTAGTGTTCTTTTGGCAATTGTTTGGGGGTATATCGCTTTTTTATCTACTCTCCTATTTGCTATCGGATACGGTGTATATAACTCGACTGTTCTCCCTGGCATGATAATTATATACTTTATAGCTATCCTCTTGCAATTTAGCTTTTTACATCTATTTTTATCACAAAATAATGAGCGTACAAATAATGGGGTTTTGGGACTTGTCCTTTTACCTGTTTATACAATAGGTTTTACTGCTATTTCTATATTCATAACATTTGGTATTACCATGTATCCTTTACTATTTCATAAAGAAACATATCTTATTCCCCAAAATTTTCAAGGGTGTATTAGAGTAGTATATAACTTTGAATGCGGTGAAGAGGCACAGAAAAAAAATGGAAGAAGTATCATACATGTACCTGATAATGGGCTTATACTTCTTAAAAACGACCTAAAACGCCCCAAAAACCTTCTTGTTACTATATGGGAACAACAATTAGATCAAAAATTCTATATCGTTGATAGCAAAGGAAATAAAGAAAAACTACGTCATAAAGAACGATATTCACAAGATACTTCGAAAGGAGTTAGAATAACTGGTATAAACGAAAGAGGAGAACCTGGTGACAGCAATTTTGTAATATTCAAAAGGTTTTATGTCTATAATGGCTCAAGTATTAAAAATGAACTTGACTGCTCTACTGTAGAAGATAATCTATTTAATGAGCTCGAAAAATGCCAGAGTAATTAAAGAATATTATTCAACCATAATTTTATCTAAAATAAGATATCTATATCAACTCAAGATAGAAATAGATACCTTATTATATATTCTTTCAACGAAAAGATCCAAGTAAATAAAACGTTTGGCTAAATTTTACATTCCAGCTATTTCTTTTAAAGTAATGATCGTATCTTCTGCCAATGAATCTGCCTTTTCCTGGCTCAAGGCTTCGGTGTAAATACGAATGATAGGCTCTGTATTACTTTTACGTAAATGTACCCAACAATCTGCAAAATCTACTTTTACGCCATCAACAGTAGAGACTTCTTCTGAAACATATTTTGAATGAAATCCTTTTAAAATAGCATCAACATCTAAATCTGGAGTTAGCTGAATTTTATTTTTACTCATAAAATAAGAAGGGTAACTATCTCGTAACTCGCTTACACTGCATTTCTTTTCTGCCAGGTGTGTAAGGAATAAGGCTACTCCTACCAACGAATCTCTTCCGTAATGTGATTCTGGATATATAATCCCTCCATTACCTTCGCCACCGATAACTGCATTATTTGCTTTCATCAACTCTACTACATTAACCTCGCCTACAGCACTTGCTTCGTAGTTCCCATTATGTTTTTGTGTTACATCTCTTAACGCTCTACTTGATGATAAATTAGAAACAGTATTGCCACCAGTTTTTCCTAATACAAAATCGGCACAGGCAACTAATGTATATTCTTCTCCAAACATTTCTCCATTCTCACTCATAAAAGCAAGACGATCTACATCAGGATCGACGGTGATTCCCATATCTGCCTTCTCCTTAACTACTAATTCTGACAAATCTGTTAAATGTTCTTTTAATGGTTCTGGGTTATGAGGGAAGTGCCCATTAGGCTCACAATATAATTCAATAGTCTCTACTCCCATTTTCTTAAGTAACCCCGGTATGGCAATACCTCCTGTAGAATTAACAGCATCTACAACAACTTTGAAACCAGATTTACTCACCAATTCTACATCTACCAGAGATAGATTTAGCACTTCTTCAATATGTTTATCGATATAGGTATCATTTACCGTGATACTTCCCAAATCATCAACCTCTGCAAAAACATATTCATCATTTTCTGCTATATCCAAAATCTTTTTACCATTCTCTGCATTCAAAAATTCTCCTTTATGGTTCAGTAATTTTAATGCATTCCACTGTTTCGGATTGTGACTAGCTGTAAGAATTATTCCTCCATCTGCTTTTTCTAAAGGAACAGCAATCTCTACGGTAGGTGTCGTAGAAAGGTCTAAATCAATAACATGAATCCCCAATCCAACCAAACTGTTCATTACCAATTGTTGAATCATAGGTCCAGAAATTCTGGCATCACGACCAACAACTACAATTGGATGATCTTTATTAGTTTCATTTTTTAGCCAACTTCCATAAGCCGAAGCAAATTTTACCGCATCTACCGGAGTAAGATTATCACCAACTGTTCCTCCAATTGTTCCTCTAATCCCTGAAATTGATTTTATTAATGTCATATATTTTGATTGATTTTTCTATTTCGAACAAATGTACAAGATATGACAAACAGCAACAATTTAATAGGTTATAATTTTATAAACACAATCAGTTTTTTACAAAAATTAATGAATCTTTAAATCTTTACTTGCAATTTCTTTATTACACGATAAATGCAAAACAATAATTGTAAAAGAAAGGATAAACATGGTGCATTTCAGCATCTAAGTTTTTAGGGATATCATCAAAAGTAATTTATTTTAACCACTAGCCTTTATTTTTTTACAAGTGATACTTTTTGTCATACAAACAACTATAATTAATAGATATTAGTATTTAAAAAATCGTATTTTAACCCAATGAATTTTCTAGCCCACATATATCTTTCTGGTGAAGACCAAGAACTTAAAATAGGTAATTTTATCGCAGACTCTGTCAAAGGAAAAAAGCAATTACTACAATATTCAAACCGTATTCAGCAAGGTATTACCTTGCATCGTAAAATTGATTCATATACCGATACTCATGCCATTGTAAGAAAAAGTGTATCTAGGTTATTTCCAAAATACAGGCATTACAGTACTGTAATCGTAGATGTTCTTTATGATCATTTTTTGGCAGCTAATTGGAAAGAATACTCCAATATTCCTCTTGAAACGTATGTAGCAGAGTTTTATGATTTATTGTATAAATATCATGAAGTTTTACCTAAACAGATTCAAAATTTTATGCCCTATATGATTAAAGACAACTGGCTTCTTAGCTATGCCACCATTCCAGGAATAGGTACAATATTATATCAAATGAATCAGAGAACAAAAAATAGATCTAAGATGAATTTTGCAGTTATCGAACTCGAACAATATTATGTTGATTTTGATAAAGAATTTCGTTCTTTTTTTGAAGAATTAGAACTTTACACTAAAAATGAAATAAGAATATTATGAACATAAGATCCAATAGGTATTTATTTTATATCACTTTACTTGTCTTAAATTTTTCATGTAAAAATAATACAGAAGTAAAGCAAGAGGTCAAACCAGTTGTTGGTCTCGTTACTCAAAAAGCTATGGTTGTTTCTGCCCGGGAGGAGGCTTCAAAAATTGGAGCAGACATCATGAAAAAAGGAGGAAATGCTTTTGATGCTATGGTTGGTACAGCTATGGCTTTAGCAGTTACATACCCTGTAGCAGGAAACTTGGGAGGTGGTGGATTTATGGTATACCGAAAAGCTAATGGTGAAACTGGTGCTTTGGATTATAGAGAAAAAGGACCTCTGGCTTCTACCAAAGATATGTATCTGGATGATAAAGGAGAATTTATCGCTAAAAAAAGTCAACTCGGAGCTATGGCTGTTGGTGTTCCCGGAACTATTGCCGGTATTTTTGAAGTGCATAAAAAATTTGGATCCTTACCCATTGAAGACATACTTACTCCTGTGGTACAATTGGCAAAAAGAGGTTTTGTGATTACCGAAAAACAAGAAAGACGCTTTGTACATTATAAAGATTTATTCTATGAGGCTAATGAAGATACAATTCCTATTCTTAGAGGTTATAAAGCCAATGATACCTTAAAAAACAAAAACTAGCTGAAACACTAGAGAGGATCATTAAAAATGGAGCTGCCGAGTTGTATGAAGGCGAATCTGGTCAAAAACTGGTTAATTTCATCCAATCCAGAGGTGGTATCATCACTATGGATGATTTGGGAAAATACAAAGCAAAATGGCGTAAACCTGTACAGTTTAGGTATAAAAACCTCAATATAACTTCTATGTCTCCACCTTCGAGTGGCGGTATATGTCTTGCTCAGATTATGAAGATGATAGAACCTTATGATCTAAGCAGCTATGGCCATAATTCTCTTAAAAGTATACAGGTAATTACAGAAGCAGAACGAAGGGCTTATGCAGATCGTAGTTTTTATTTAGGTGATCCTGATTTTGTAAAAATTCCTATCGATACATTGATTAATGAATCCTACCTTTCTAATCGCATGCTAGATTTTAGTTTTGACAAGGCTACATTATCTTCAGATATTAATCGTGGTAGCATTCCAGGATATGAAAGTGACGAAACCACCCACTATTCTATTGTAGATCAATTCGGAAATGCTATTTCGGTAACAACGACACTTAACGGAGCTTATGGTTCTAAATTATATGTTCCAGAATTAGGTTTCTTTCTAAATAATGAGATGGATGATTTTAGCGCCAAACCTGGTGTACCAAATATGTTTGGATTAACAGGCGCAGAAGCCAATGCCATAGCTCCCGAAAAAAGAATGTTAAGCTCTATGACTCCTACAATTGTAGAGAAAGATGGAAAATTTTGGATGTCTGTTGGTACTCCTGGAGGATCTACCATTATTACTTCGGTACTGCAGACTATTTTAAATGTGAAAGAATTTGGAATGACCATGCAAGATGCAGTTAATGCTCCCAGGTTTCATCATCAATGGTTACCCGATATCGTAGTATTTGAGCCAGAATCATTTAATCATATCTTATTAGATAGCCTACGGCAAAAAGGATATCAAATTAATGAAGAAGATTCTAAAATTATTGGCAAGGTTGATGGTATTCTTGTTCTCCCAGATGGAAGACTCGAAGGCGGGGCAGATAAAAGAGGTGATGATACTGCAGTAGGGTTTTAATCTATATAAAAACATGGATTTCACAACCTCTCTAATGTCTATACTCCAAGGCTATGCTAATGCTCAAGAAGCAATACGAATGGAAGCCTATATGAAAAATCGTTTTTCTTATTATGGCATAAAAGCTCCTATAAGAAAATCGCTTCTAAAAGATGCTATTCTTCAATATACACCTACTCTCACTCATGATAATGTGATTAGTATTGCAAATGTACTCTATAAAAAACCTCAACGAGAACTACATTATTGCGCTATGGAACTGGTCGATCGACTCTTAAAAAAGAAATATAATATAGGTGACATTGATTTTATAGAACAACTGATTACTACTAATTCCTGGTGGGATTCGGTTGATTTTATAGCAAAACATATTTTGGGTAAATATTTATTGCAATTCCCAAATCAAATACATCCAGTAATTGAAAAATTTTCTAGTTCTCATAAGATGTGGCTTAACCGAAGTGCCATTTTATTTCAATTAGGATATAAAGATAAAACGGATTATCAATTATTATGTCGTCTTTGTGAGCAACATAAATCTTCTAATGAATTCTTTATAAAGAAAGCTATCGGTTGGGCTTTGCGAGAATACTCAAAAATAAATCCAGATGCTGTAGTAAACTTTATAACCAACACTAAACTAAAACCTTTATCTGAAAAAGAAGGGTTAAAAAGAATTCGTTAATAATACCTGCCCAGAGCCCTTATATTAGGGCTCTATGTGACAGATAAAGAATAGTAACACTTAAATTATTCTGTATTTAATCTACCTTTTTTATTTTACCCATCCCGCGATGGTCTAATTTTGTTGTCTTAGCTTTTCCTTTATAATAAACACTACCAATACCAGAAGAAGTTATGCTTATTTCTTGTTGTGCATTTACTTCTACTTTTCCGATACCAGAGTTATTAATCTCTAATTTCTGAGCAACCAAATCAAAAGCTCTTAAAGCTCCTGTTCCATTATTATCAAGAATTACCTCTGTAACCTTTCCTTTCAAAGTAAAATTACCTACCATAGAAATTTCACCATCTAGTTTCTCACAATCTAATTCTAAAGATGCGTTTCCTACTCCAGATGCCTCAACATCAAGTGTGTTTAAGGAAAGTTTAGAGGAAGTTTTAACATTCCCTACTCCCTTTACCTTTAACTTTGCTATATCTTTTAGCGTCACATAAACATTCATTTTGGTTTTTCTTTTCACGTTTATTCCTTTTTTCCAGCCTAAAACCAGTGCATTCCCTTTGTTTTTAACAATTACAGCTTCTTGCAGGTTCTCATCAGTTTCTACTTTTACAGATTCATTTTGTCCCTGAGTAAGGTATACATTATAAACCCCGTTTACGATGATTTCATTAAAAGGTGATATTGTTCTCTTCTGGGTAACAACATTACCATTACCCTTCATTTTTTTTTGTGCCATCACTGGGGTAATAGTAAGCAAAGCTATTACTATACATAGCAGCATTGTAATATTACTGTTTTGTGTTTTCATTTTAGATATGTTTTAAATGTTTTTTGATGATTTTATTTATAATCAAAAGACAAAACTATTCTCATATTGTTACAGTTAGCAGAGTACAAAATTCAAAAAACAGAAAAAGCAACTAAAAATAGTTGCACAATTGGAAGGTATTAAAGTAATAAAACATCTCTATCAAAAACGGATACATTTCAAGCTCATTTTTTAACGAAATAAATCATCCCTAATTATTAAATATTCGTCACTTACAATATGATACTCATCACTAATTACAAGTCATCTATCACTAAAACCTACATTGCATTTTATAATCTAAAAAAGGAAACTAAATTGCCTTACATACACAAAAAATTATACTCTAGACAGAAGTTACGGGTGTCTTTAAACCATCGTAAATTTATTAATCAAATTATTTATTTTATCATGTTAAAAAAAATTTCGAATCTTGGAAAATCTTTAAACAAAACTGAGCAAAAAAAGATTTCTGGAGGGGGGCCTCCAAAAGGTGAATGCCCAAAAGGTGGTTATCATTGGAATCCTCATAAAAGGTGTTGTTGGTCATATGCATATAACTGCTGTGCTGGTTCTCCAGAATGTCCAACTCCATATTAGAATTCTAATGATAAAGGCCTATGGTCATATATAGAAAAACAAAAAATGCGTAGCTTTTGGCTACGCATTCTTAAATATACTATCTCTAAACAAAATCATCAAGGCATTAGAAATAAAATTCTATCTCTTCAAGAATCGAGACGTCTTGAATTTTAACATTACATCGGAGGCAGAATCTAGGGAAATCTTATTCATTATACTTATACTAATAAGTTAGAAAGAATCCAAATTCCTGAGATCTATAAATTATTCAGAAATTTTTAATCACTATAAAATTCACACAATAATGAAAAAATATATTATAACATTTGTTATCGTATCAACTATCATATCCATCTTTCAATCCTGTACCACAGACGATAAAGTACTTACAAAAGAAAAAATTGACACTTACCCTTTTACTTCTTCTCTTAAGGCCGGAGACATTAATAATCCAAAGGATACTGTTATAATAATAACAGACGAAGAAGATGAAGAAGAGATTGTAGTCGTAACAGATGAAGCTGATATGGATTAATATATTTTTTCGATTAAGAAATAACTTGATTAGATTTTAGTAAATAGATAATCTAAACCATTAAATCAATGTTAATGGTCAGCCTGATCATATAAACATTAAAAAAAATGCGTAGCCAAAAGCTACGCATTTTTAAATTATATAAACTAGTTTATATTTACTTTACTTCTTCAAAATCAACATCTTCTACATCGCTTCCTTCAGAATCATCGCCAGAAGATTGGTCTGCTCCTGCTCCAGCGTCAGGTCCAGGTTGTCCGCCCTGTTGTGCATCAGCCTGAGCTTTATACATTTCTTCACTAGCGACTTTCCATGCCTCATTGATTTTATCAAGAGCAGGTTGAATTAAAGCCAAATCTTTAGATTCGTATGCTTTCTTCAATTCTTCTAAAGCTTCTTCGATTGGTTTTTTCTTATCATCTGATAATTTATCACCAAACTCTTTAAGCTGCTTTTCTGTCTGGAAGATCATTCCATCTGCTTCATTAAGCTTATCTGCAGTTTCTTTTGCTGTCTTATCTGCTTCGGCATTAGCCTCTGCTTCTTTTTTCATTTTCTCGATTTCCTCCTCTGTTAATCCAGAAGAAGCTTCGATACGAATATCCTGAGATTTGTTTGTAGCTTTATCTGTAGCAGAAACTTTGATGATACCATTAGCATCGATATCAAAAGTAACTTCGATCTGAGGAGTTCCTCTTTGTGCTGGTGGAATTCCATCTAAATGAAAACGACCAATTGTCTTGTTATCTGCTGCCATTGGGCGCTCACCTTGTAGTACATGAATCTCTACCGATGGCTGATTATCTGCAGCTGTAGAAAACACTTGTGATTTCTTGGTAGGGATTGTTGTATTGGCATCAATAAGTTTAGTCATTACATTACCCATTGTTTCAATACCAAGAGAAAGTGGAGTTACATCTAATAAAAGTACGTCTTTAACATCTCCTGTTAATACTCCTCCTTGAATTGCTGCTCCAACTGCTACAACCTCATCAGGATTTACTCCTTTACTTGGTGATTTCCCGAAAAACTTTTCTACTGCTTCTTGTACTGCAGGGATACGTGTAGACCCACCTACTAATATAATTTCGTCGATATCACTTGTCGATAATCCAGCAGCTTTAAGTGCTGTACGACAAGGTTCTATTGTACGTTTTACTAAATCATCTATTAATTGATCAAATTTTGACCTGGTTAATGATCTTACCAAATGCTTAGGTCCACTAGAAGTAGCAGTAACATAAGGTAGATTAATCTCTGTTTGTGAAGAAGATGATAATTCGATTTTAGCTTTTTCTGCAGCTTCTTTAAGACGTTGCAAAGCCATAGGATCTTGTCTAAGATCCATATTTTCATCAGCCTTAAACTCTTCTGCTAACCAATCAATTATTTTCTGATCTACATCATCCCCTCCTAAATGGGTATCTCCATCTGTAGATAATACTTCAAAAACTCCGTCTCCTAATTCAAGTATTGATACATCATGTGTACCTCCACCAAAATCAAATACAACAATCTTTTGATCTGTACCTTTTTTATCAAGTCCATAAGCCAAAGCTGCTGCTGTAGGCTCATTAATAATTCGCTCTACTTTAAGACCAGCAATTTCACCAGCTTCTTTGGTAGCTTGACGTTGCGCATCATTAAAGTAAGCAGGTACAGTAATTACTGCACTAGTTACATCCTGCCCAAGATAATCCTCTGCTGTTTTCTTCATTTTCTGAAGTGTCATTGCAGATAATTCTTGTGGTGTATATAAACGTCCATCGATATCTACTCGAGGCGTATCATTATCTCCTTTTACCACTTTATAGGCTGCTCTTTCAGCTTCTTTTGAGGATTCTGAGAATTTATTTCCCATAAATCTCTTAATAGAAGAGATAGTCTTAGTTGGATTTGTAACCGCTTGACGTTTTGCAGGATCTCCTACTTTAATTTCTCCTCCTTCTACAAAAGCTATTACAGAAGGGGTAGTTCTTTTACCTTCGGCATTAGGGATTACTACAGGCTCATTACCTTCCATTACAGAAACACAAGAGTTGGTTGTCCCTAAGTCTATTCCTATTATTTTACTCATTTTTATCTTAAATTGTTATACTATTATTCTTAATAACTTATTGCTGTTAAGTCAATGATTATGCCATTACGATCTATCTGACAGGATGTCATTATTGTTTTAGTCTTCTTAATGAATTGATCATAAAGGCAAAAGGAAAACAATATTAACTATTCTTTAAAAAATGAGTTTCTTTGTTGCCAAAAAACTATATTTACCCCCGAAATTTTATCAATAATTTTGTATTATGGAATGCATCAGTGTTTTTGATATGCTGAAAATAGGCGTAGGCCCCTCAAGTTCACATACATTAGGTCCGTGGCGTGCAGGAAGAAGATGGATCACAGAACTTAAAGAAAAAGAACTCTTTGAATCTGTCTCAACAATTACTATCGATCTTTTTGGATCATTATCACTAACAGGAAAAGGTCATGCTACCGACATTGCTGTAATTTTAGGCTTATGCGGTTACGATCCTCAAACTATTGATGTTTCTACAATTGATACTATTATTGAAAACATAAACACTTCTAAGCAACTCTTCTTTAATAGTGAATTTCAGGTATCTTTTGATCCAAAAACACAGATTATATTTAATAGAGAGTTTAAAGAATTTCATCCTAATGGTATGACTTTTCATGCCGACCTAAAAGATGGAAAAAAAGTATCGTCTTCTTTTTATTCTATTGGTGGAGGTTTTGTAGTAAAAGAAGAACGTAAGAGAAAAGAAAAAAAACTTACTGCTTTCAAACAATTTCCTATGCCAATTCATAAGGCAACCGATCTTTTGGAGTATTGTACATCGAAAAACAAAAAAGTATCTGAAATTGTTCTAGACAATGAACGCTCCTTACAAAGTGATGCCGAGATTGATGAAAGAATTGCACAAGTCTGGAAGGTAATGCTAGAATCAATGTATACTGGTTGTCATACTGAAGGTACTTTACCTGGTGGATTAAATGTAAGACGACGAGCATATGATACGCATAAAAAATTAATAGGTACGACAGCTTACACTAGTCCAACAGAATGGATTGAAGCTATACGAAATACCGAAGTAAAATTTCGTCAAATATTAAAATGGGTTTCCTGTTTTGCTTTGGCAGTAAATGAGGTAAATGCATCTCTGGGTCGTGTGGTGACTGCCCCTACTAATGGAAGTGCTGGTGTAATTCCGGCAGTAATGATGTATTATATGGTTATCGAAAACCACGATGCAAATTTTGATGATGTAAAACAATTTATGCTGGTTGCAGGAGAAATTGGAAGTCTTTTCAAAAAAGGAGCTACTATCTCTGCAGCTATGGGGGGTTGCCAGGCAGAAATTGGAGTATCGTCTGCAATGGCCGCTGGAGCATTAACCGAACTTATGGGAGGTACTCCAGAACAAGTATTAATGGCAAGTGAAATTGCAATGGAGCATCATCTGGGATTAACATGTGATCCCATCGCCGGATTGGTACAAATCCCTTGCATAGAACGAAATGCTATGGGGGCTATAAAAGCTATTAATGCCTGTGAAATGGCATTAGACACAGATGCTGCAAATGCTAAAGTACCATTAGATAAAGTAATTGAAACTATGTGGGAAACTGCTCAGGATATGAACACAAAATATAAAGAAACCAGTGAAGGTGGTTTGGCTGTAAAAGTAAACCTTAGTGATTGTTAATCTATAATCACCTGTAATGAAATACAAAACTCAAAATTTATAACATTGCAGGTTTTTAATAAGTATGTTATTACTTACATCCTTCTCTAAATCGGGTATCAGCAATAGCTATAATTTTCCAGGTTTTACCGTCATTAAATAGTTGAAATACATTTACGCCACAATGGCTAAAATTATCATTGACATAAAACTCATAAGGAGTCCATGCATTTGCAATTGCAGAATCTGCTTCGATTTTAAATGCTAATAATCGTTCATCCCATTTTTGCTCTGCTGGTCTATTTTGTATAGCAGTTAAAATTTTTTCTATATCATTCTTTACTGTTTTTATCTCTCCTTCTTTGGTTCTCACAATAGTTTGTACTGCTATGTTTTTATCTATAGTAGTTTTCATTTTAGCAGTGTCACCAGCATGAAAACCTTCAAAAAACTCTAAAACAGTCTGTTTCACTTCTTTTTCATAACGGTTTTGGTCATCTTTGGATATATTTTTTTGAGAAAAAACATGGCATGAGAAGAATAAAACAACCAATATTGATACTTTATACATAATGTTCATTATTTTTGAATAGGTATAAAAATAAGATTTTAATCACTTCTATACTATATAATTTTCGCTTCATTGTATCAAAGAAAAATCAAAAACAAATTACACTTGTTACCATATAGGTAATTGATTACTTTTACAATCCTAAAAAAAACAATTCAAAATGTCTACAGCAAAAAAAGATTATAAGCGCGTTACGGTAAAATCTCTTGTAGAGATGAAAGCTAACCAAGAAAAGATATCTATGCTAACCGCTTACGATTACACGATGGCCAAAATTGTAGATGGTGCCGGAGTAGATGTTATTCTCGTCGGAGATTCTGCTTCAAATGTAATGGCAGGTCATGAAACTACATTACCGATTACATTAGATCAGATGATTTATCATGCATCTTCTGTAATTCGAGCAATTGATCGCGCATTAATCGTTGTAGATTTACCTTTTGGAAGCTACCAGAGTGATCCTAAAGAAGCTTTACGTTCTGCAATTCGTATCATGAAGGAATCAGGAGGGCATGCTGTAAAACTTGAAGGAGGAAAAGAAGTTAAGGAGTCTATTAAAAGAATCCTTAATGCCGGTATCCCTGTTATGGGACACCTTGGTCTTACTCCACAATCTATATATAAATTTGGAACCTATACTGTTCGTGCCAAAGAAGAACAGGAAGCGCAGAAACTAAAACAAGATGCACTTATGCTTGAGAAAGCAGGATGTTTTGCAATCGTTCTTGAAAAAGTTCCTGCCAAATTGGCTAAAGAAGTAGCAGAAAGTCTTACTATTCCTATCATTGGTATTGGAGCAGGAAATGGTGTAGATGGACAAGTATTGGTTACTCACGACATGTTAGGAATGACCCATGAATTTAATCCTCGTTTTTTAAGACGTTATTTAGACTTATATACAGAAATGACTAATGCTTTTAAACAATACGTTACCGATGTGAAAGCTGTTGATTTCCCTAATGAGAATGAGCAATATTAATTTCATTAGATTTAAAGTTTATCGATCAAACCGAACTTAGTAAACTTTTTAAAGGATTGAAGTCAATTATTAAAATGACATCAAAATTTAAGTCTACATTACAATAGTTCTAAAAATCAAGAATGTCAAAAATCATTTCAAATAAAAACAATCTTCAGGTGCTGCATGAAGACAATCATATTATTATTATTAATAAGCGTCCTGGAGATATTGTACAAGGTGATAAAACGGGTGACAAACCACTTAGTGAAGTTGTCAAAGAGTATATTGCAGAAAAATATAATAAACCGGGTGCAGTATATCTTGGGGTTGTACACCGTTTAGATCGTCCTACTAGTGGAATTGTCGTATTTGCAAGAACAAGCAAAGCACTTCCCAGGCTTAACGCATTATTTGCAAACAAAGAAGCTCAAAAAACATATTGGGCTGTGGTAAAAGATTGTCCTCCTAAAAAACATGACAACTTAACACATTGGTTAAAACGTAATCCAAGACAAAACAAATCATATGCACATACTACCGAAGTCCCTGATAGCAAAAAAGCAGTCTTAGAATACCAATTAATCAAAAAGTTAGATAATTATTGTTTATTAGAAATTGATCTTCATACAGGGCGTCATCATCAAATACGAGCGCAACTCTCTTATATTGGTTGCAGAATCAAAGGTGATCTAAAATATGGAGCACATCGTAGTAATAAAGATGGAAGCATTCATTTACATGCCCGAAAACTAAGTTTTATTCATCCCGTTAAAAAAGAAACTATAGCTGTCATCGCTCCTCCTCCTTCTGATCCTATTTGGAAAGATTGTCTAAATTAAGCTTTTGGTTATTATCTTTTAACTATTTGTAAGTTCGTATACTTTCAATCACTACAGATGTTAAAATCAAAACACCACCAATAACCGTAGAAAGTACAGGGACTTCTCTTAAAAAAATGATTCCAAGAATAATACCATATACCGGTTGGATACTACCAATAATACTAGCCGTTGTTGCAGAAAATCGTTTAAAACTATATAAAAACAAGGTATGGCCTATTGCAGTAGTTAACAAGGCTAAAATCAAAACAAAAGGAAATTGACTAATAATGCCCGAGCTATCCATAATAAATAAGGCAGGCGATAACAGTACTACCATTATTATTAATTGATACCACATTAACATAGAACCATGATAATTACTAACTTTTGTTTTCATGATTAGATTTCGAAGAGCATAACATAGTGCCGAAAATACTCCCATGGCAACAGCTTTAGCATACGTATTTTCTATACTAAAATCCGGAACCAAAAAATAAATTCCTACCAGTACAAGTACTCCCAGCATCAAATGCATTTTCTGAAATTTAACTTTTAACACCAAAGGTTCTAGTAAAGCCGTAATGACTGGATAAGTAAATAAAGACAACATACCAATTGCCACATTTGACATTTTCAGAGCATAAAAATAAGTGATCCAATGTAGCCCCATAAGTATCCCTCCTGCAAGAATGGGAATACGATCCTTAGTTTCAATTCTAAATGATATCTTTTTCCATTTACAAAACAAGAATAATATGCACGCTGCTAAAATAGCTCTATAGCCAATAATAACAGGTACTGGCATATCGATATGTCTTCCTAATACCCCAGAAGTACTAATGAGCAACATAGCAAAATTTAACTCGAGTATGTTTCTTAAGTGTTGGTTATTTTTTGACAAGGTTTATCGAATTAGTGAGAAATTAGAATTAAATACTTTTGGTACACCATTTTCAATATAACGCACTTTAAACCAATAATCACTTGCTGGCAATTGTTTTCCGCTATATGTTCCATCCCAGTTACCATTTGCACCAAGATCTTTTAAGAGTTTACCAAATCTATTAAAAATTAGAATCTGAGTTATTATAACATTTGTACTTCCTGTGATTCCCCAAGAGTCATGAAATCCATCCCCGTTAGGTGTAAAATACTTTGGATAGTCTACTACTATTTCTACTTTAGATTCTAGTTCATCACACATACGCAAATCTCTTACAAATACGGTATGTTCTCCTCTTGAAACACCCGTAAAGATATTAGACGCTTGCCATTCTCTATTATCTATTCTAAATTCATATGTTCCATTTCCGACCACTGTAACTTCAATAGTAGCATTATCAGAAAAAGCTCCTGATAGCAGTTCTGCCGTAATACTTTCTGGAGGATAAGAAGTTACTACCAATGTACTTTTTGATATTTCACATCCTGTGATTATACTTGTAGCTAATACACTATACTGCCCAGGAGTATCTGGCAAAAAAGAAGTATCTACTTCTCCTGGTATTTCATTTCCTGCTACAGGAGCAGTCCCTGTATACCACTGAAACGTATAATCTGAAGGCTTTAATCCAGTTTCTATACGATCTTCGGGCGCCAGATTAAGTACTTGCCCATCTCTTTCTAAACATAATGTATACTCATCTTCAAACGTAATAGGTTCAAAAGGGTTAACTATTAAGGTAATATGCTCTCCTAATCCTAGGCAAGAATTCGCTACACTATTCTCTACTCTTACATATAGCGTAGCTCTAAAAGGAGATGAATTATTCCTATAGTTAGAGATATCGGTTATCTCATTTTGTTCGGATAACGCATCTGCCTGGTTTTCGTAATACCTAATCGTTAAATTTTGACCACCAGGATATAGCTGAATTATTTGAGGAGTAGCATCACTAAAATCGAATGATGCAACCCCATCTGTAGGGTCAACATCGTTTGCCTCGCATGCTGTATACGTAAGATTAAAATTAGCCGGAATTTGAGTTGATGAAACTTCGAGATCAATTCGTGATGTTCTAAAACAATCTGTTATAGATTCTACTCTGGCATACACCACACTGTTCTGTACAGTTGGATTAGGATATGCTGTAAAATTGGTGATTTGATCTGCTGAATCTCCTCTAATTGCCTGCTGTTCTGTTAAATAATATGAAAAAGTTTCATTTGCAGCATTAGTAGATATCAAAGAATTTGCTTCAGATAAATTGAACAATGAAAAGCCATCAATATCATCATCGCATTGCAGAAGCTGTACCGAATTCAAAACATTTGGAGGAGGAACAAATTCAACATTAACAGAGTCAGACGATGAACATCCGTTAGCGATATTTACTTCTACACTATACACTCCATTTTGCGTCACTTCTAATTGAGCACCTCCTGCTATAAGCGTTGTCCCGTCACCTGCCGCTAAAGGAGCTCCATTTTTTCTCCAGGTATAGGTAGGGTTATTCCCTACTGTAGCATTTAGGGTAATCGGCACCCCAAGACATCCTGGGTTACCAGACGCTAATGTTCTGTCTTCTCCCAAATCTCCTCCAATATTAAAACTTCCGGCGGCTAGAAATACTGCAGAATCAAATTGTCCATCTCGATTTTCTGCAATTACTAATTTAATTGTATATCGCTCACCAACCACTACGCTTCCTTCGGCTGTTAATACTTTTGTATACCCATTAAAATCTATAGGAGCGGCATCTCCTGGTCGAATTGTTCTATTATAGAAATTTGGATTTCTTGGAGGGCATTCTGAAATCTGGTTAATTACATCAACAAAATCTCCATCATTATTTAAATCTACTCCTTCATTAACCGTAGTAACTTTAATAGGAGTATTAGTACCTGGTACAACTGCTAAGTTTCTCGAATTTCCAGATGAATCGGTAAGGATAAAAGCAAAAACATCAGAAAATGTACAAGGAAAAGCTTCTGTATACTCTTCTGAAGCAAATAAGAAATCGAAACTTATGAAGTCTATAGTCGGCACAAAATCAAATTGGATATAACTGGCATTATGCAAATTAACTGTACTAGTCACTGATCCCAAATCACTATCACCACCCCATCCCGAATCATCACCTTCAGACAATGCAATCCGCCCATTTGGGCCAATTGCGCTTCTTGCATTACCTGTACTTAAAATGACTCCTCTGTCAATTTCAAAACCAGAATTATTAGATTCAAAATAACCTATACCATTAAATCCAAAATTGGTTCCGGTGAAAGAAGAGATATTTTCTACCGTTGCACAAGGACTATCTATCAAAACGTCTTCTACCAACTGCTCTACAGTGAAAGCGCTATCATCTACCGTTATCTGAGCATTAGTAGATACTACGGTAAAAAAACAAATATAAAAAACTCTTTTTGCAGTAGAGTTTTTCGGTATCCATAAATTCATTACGACTTACTATTAAATGGAATATCATCCACATGCAATATTCCTTATTCTTACAGAGAAAGTTGCACAGTTGTATATTAGAAACTAAAATACCCGTATTTTAATTCTATAAAGCATTCCAATTATTTTTCAAAGGACGAAAGATATAAAATACTAATTAACTTTCAGTTCTTTATAAAATTTAAGTTACCTTATTAATCCTTTTGCCTTCTCCTTTATTATATCTGCAACAGGTCTCCCTTCAATATTGCTTTCGAGCCATGAAAGAATATCCAAATACAAAAAAGCTCTCTTTTCATAAGGGTGATCTTCATACTGTTTTAATCTTTTATGAAGTTTTCTAAACTCCTCTTTAATTTGGTGAGGGTAAATATCTCCAAGATTTTTAAGAAATTTGATCATTTCTTTTTGTACTTCATGCAGGTCATTCATTTTTATTAAAAACCGATACGTCTCTTTTAGTTGGGTTTCTAAATGATAATCCATTCCAGCTTCATAATGAGCTACCAAACTTAGTACTCTGGAGAAGCACATCAAGTCTTCTCTCATTTTCAAAGATTTATTATTGATAATTTTGGTTAGATATTCAATACATTTTCGATGGTTTGCCATTCCGAAATACAAACAACCAATCTTATAATAAAGTACCATTATATGGTGATCATCCAAACGATTTTTGAATTCTGATATTCCGCTAAGAATCTCTTCTACCAAATATTCTCCTTTGTCAAAACTTCCTTCCAAAAAATGAACATTCAACTTATTGTTATAAATAAACTGAAAAGATAAAACTTCTATATTATCATCTTTAGGAAAAGGAAGATCAGTAATCCTATTTTCGAATTCTTGCAAGGTGGATTTTAATTGTGCTTTATCTTTTATGAGATACAAAGACTCTAATAAATAGTGATTTCCTCTAAGAAAAAAAACGGGATTTTGAACAATCATTTTTGGATGTTCATAAAATAAATCTAACCATTTCTTCGAATATTTATAACATGATAAAAAATCCTGAACAATAAAACTATACCACAAATGAGCTTTATATAGCCAAAGTTTTTCTCTAAACCCTAACATATTCCATTCATATTTTGGCAGTTTCCCATTAAAATAATTAGTAATTTCCTGATGTTCTTTATCGTTTCTTACATAACCACTTTTAAGCATCAAACCATATAACTGAAGAGATAAATTAGATAACCTACTGGTCAGCACGTTTTTCATACTTAACATCTTGGCTTCGACCGTTAGCTCGTCTGCCCTACTATTAATACTTCTGGTTATGTATTGCGTTTCTATAATTTTTTCGAACTCTACAATTTCATAAGCAATATTATGCTCCTCATTTTCCATAGCCAGAGTTTTTGCTTTATCTAATATCTTAAGACTTTGTTTATATAGTCCTTTATGATATAATATAGAGGCAAAATCTAATTGTTCTCGTATTTGTGATCGTGTATTTTGATGTAATGGACTTAATCTTAAGCTAATTAATATTTGTTTATATAAATGAGCTTTAAGATTAGAAAATTGTTGCTTTTTTACAATTCCTTTTGAAACAATAAGATCTTCATCCAGAGTATCGTGTTTATCCAAATGATTAAAAAGAGCTAGAAATTTTGAATCTGTATTTACTCCTAATCGTCCTACATATACCTTAAATTGTCGTTTTTCTGATTTAGAAAGTGACTTCACTAAAATAAACAATGGATCTTTTTGGTCATTAGTCATTGTATGAAAATATAATATAATTAACTGATTTAAAAATAGTTATGTTTTAATTAAAAGATTTTAGCATTGTAAAATCAGTAATCAAATACTTCCTTTTTGAATTCCCAAAATATAAATTCGTAAGAGATTAAAGAAACATCTTTTAAGAATATTTTAAAATAATGATGTTTTTATAGATAACACTAAAAGTCAAATTCACTGTATTTCTATGAGTAATAATAAAGTTCAAATATTCGATACCACATTAAGAGACGGAGAACAGGTCCCTGGATGTAAATTAAATACGCAACAGAAACTAGTTATTGCAGAACAACTCGATCTTTTGGGTGTAGATATTATAGAAGCAGGATTCCCTGTTTCGAGCCCGGGAGATTTTACTTCGGTAAGTGAAATAGCCAAAATCGTAAAAAATGCAACTGTATGTGGATTAACCAGAGCTGTAGAAAAAGATATTAAAGTTGCTGCAGAAGCTTTAAGTTATGCAAAAAGACCTAGAATCCATACAGGTATAGGTACTTCTGAGTCTCATATTAAATATAAATTTAATTCTACTCAAGATAAAGTAATAGAAAAAGGAGTTGCTGCAGTTAAATATGCAAAATCTTTTGTAGAGGATGTTGAGTTTTTTGCAGAAGACGCCGGGAGAACTGATAATGAATTTTTAGCTCGTGTATGCGAAGCTATGATCAAAGCTGGTGCAACTGTACTTAACATTCCTGATACAACCGGGTATTGTTTACCAGAAGAATACGGTGCGAAAATTAAATACCTTAAAGAAAATGTAAAAGGTATAGATAATGTTATTATTTCTTGCCACTGTCATAATGATTTAGGTCTTGCTACTGCAAATTCTATCGCAGGAGCAATTAATGGTGCTCGACAAATTGAATGTACAATTAACGGTATTGGTGAACGTGCAGGCAATACATCTCTAGAAGAAGTAGTTATGATCATGAAACAACATCCGTATTTAAATATAAATACCGATATTGATTCTAAATTATTATACAGTACCAGCCAAATGGTATCTGATCATATGGGTATGATGGTACAACCCAATAAAGCAATTGTCGGAGCTAATGCTTTTGCTCATAGTTCGGGAATACACCAGGATGGAGTAATTAAAAACCGGGAGACTTATGAAATTATTGATCCCGAGGAAGTTGGAGTTACAGAATCTGCTATTGTGCTTACTGCCAGAAGTGGTAGAGCTGCACTAGCTTATAGAGCCAAAAAAGTTGGTTACGAATTATCTAAACTTCAATTAGATGATGTTTATTCAGAATTTTTGAAATTTGCTGATCGTAAGAAAGAAGTTATCGATGAAGATATTCATCAAATTATGAAAAATACTAATGTAGCTACTGTAGTAGCATAAATAATACTAAAAGCCTACAAAAGCATTATTCCTTTTGTAGGTGTTTTATATGCATATGAAGAAAACTTTATTTGACAAAGTATGGGATGTACATGTAGTCAAAGAGATACAAGATGGCCCACAAATATTATATATTGATAAACACCTAATCCATGAGGTTACCAGCCCACAAGCATTTGGAGAATTAGAACAACGTGGGATTCCTGTTTTTAGACCCGATCAAATTGTAGCTACTGCAGATCATAATACTCCTACAGAAGACCAACATCTTCCTGTTAAAGATGCATTATCCAGAAATCAACTCGAGCAACTTACCAAAAATTGTAAAAAAAATGAAATTACATTATATGGTCTTGGTCATAAATATAATGGTATTGTTCATGTAATGGCGCCAGAATTAGGTATTACACAACCTGGAATGACTATGGTCTGTGGTGATAGCCATACTTCTACACACGGTGCATTCGGAACCATTGCTTTTGGTATAGGAACCAGTCAGGTAGCGCAGGTATTTGCCAGTCAGTGTTTACTACTTCAAAAGCCAAAAAGCCTTAGAGTTAATGTAAATGGGCAGTTAAAACCTGGCGTATTACCAAAAGATGTAATTTTATATGTTATTGCAAAACTCGGTACTAATGCTGGTACTGGATATTTTTGTGAATATGCTGGTAATGTATTTGAAGATATGTCTATGGAAGGCAGAATGACTGTCTGTAATATGAGTATCGAAATGGGTGCCCGAGGAGGAATGATTGCTCCAGATGAAACTACTTTTGAATATATCAAAGGAAAAGAATTTGCACCTAAAGGGGTCGAATTCGACAAAAAAGTTGCCTACTGGAAAACATTACCTACAGATAAAGATGCTGTATTTGATAAAGAGTATCATTTTGATGCAGCAGATATAGAACCTATGATTACATATGGTACCAATCCAGGAATGGGAATCAAAATATCAGAAAATATACCTGTAGAAGATAATGCTTCATTCGAAAAATCATTAGCTTATATGAATTTTGAGAAAGGACAATCTCTTGTAGATCAAGAAGTAAATTATGTTTTTATAGGAAGCTGTACCAATAGCAGAATCGAAGATTTTAGAATTGCTGCAAACTATATTAAAGGTAAGAAAAAGGCCAACAATGTAACTGCTTGGTTTGTTCCGGGATCGCAACTTGTAGCACAGCAAATCGTTGAAGAAGGATTAAAAGATGTTTTTGAAAACGCTGGATTTCAATTACGACAGCCTGGATGCTCTGCTTGTCTGGCAATGAACGATGATAAAATTCCGGAAGGAGAATATTGCGTATCTACTTCTAATCGAAATTTTGAAGGACGACAAGGACAAGGTGCAAGAACAATTTTAGCAAGCCCTCTGGTTGCTGCAGCTACAGCTATAGAAGGAAAAATTATTGATATTACTAAACAATTAAATTAATTATGGATAAGTTTACCAAACTAACATCCTCTGCTATACCATTATCTATAGAAAATGTAGATACAGATCAAATTATCCCAGCACGGTTTTTAAAAGCTACTAGTCGTGATGGATTTGGAGAAAATTTATTTAGAGATTGGCGCTTTCATAAAGATGGAAATATAAATCAGGATTTTGTATTGAATAACACTAGTTATAAAGGCAAAATATTAGTAGCAGGAGATAACTTTGGATGTGGATCTAGTAGAGAACATGCAGCATGGGCAATTAATGACTATGGTTTTAAAGTAGTGGTATCTAGTTTTTTTGCTGATATTTTTAAAGGAAACGCTCTTAATAATGGGGTATTACCCATTCAAGTAACTCCAGAATACCTAAAGGACTTATTTAATGAAATTGAAAAAGATGCCAATTCACAAATTGAAGTAGATCTTGAAGCTCAGAAAATTACCATTCTCGCTACTGGTTCTTCTTCAACTTTTGAGATTAACCCATACAAAAAAACCTGCCTTATGAATGGTTATGATGATATTGATTTTTTAATCAGTAATAAAGCAGAAATAGAAGAATTTGAAAACGAAAGAATATAAATATATATAAGTTGTCAGGCAGAGCTGGTCGAAGCCTTATAAACTATAGTTAAGAACAAAAAACACTTCGACAAGCTTAGTGTGACAAAAAGAATAAACTTATGAAATTAGATATCGCAGTATTATCAGGAGACGGTATTGGCCCAGAAGTGACCGCACAGGCTATAAAAGCATTAGAGGCAATCGCACATAACTTTGATCATTCCTTTATCTTTAAAGAAGGATTAGTAGGTGCTATTGCCATTGATAAAACCGGAAACCCATTACCAGACGAAACATTAGAACTCTGTGTACAAACAGACGCTGTTTTGTTTGGTGCAATTGGTGCTCCAAAATATGACAACGACCCAAGTGCTCCGGTTCGTCCCGAACAAGGTCTGTTAAAATTACGAAAAGAACTTGGGCTCTATGCTAATATTCGCCCTGTAAAGGCCTATTCTACCTTAATCGACAAATCACCTCTTAAACGTGAGATTATCGAAGGAACAGATATTTCTATCTATCGTGAGTTAACCGGTGGTATCTATTTTGGTAAAAAAGAATTAAGTGATGATGGTAACGTCGCTTCTGATCTTTGTGAATATTCTAGAGAAGAAATTGAACGTATTGCTCATTTGGCATTTAAAGCAGCACAAAAGCGAAGAAAAAAGCTAACACTGGTAGATAAAGCCAATGTACTAGAATCATCTCGCCTATGGAGAAAAGTAGTTACCGAAATTGCTGCTGCTTATAGCGATGTAAACTTAGACTTTTTATTTGTTGATAATGCTGCAATGCAAATGATACTAAATCCTAGTCAATTTGATGTAATTCTTACCGAAAACATGTTTGGTGATATTATTTCTGACGAAGCTAGTGTGATTGGTGGATCTATTGGGCTCTTAGCGTCTGCTTCTATTGGAAATACCTGTTGCATGTTTGAGCCTATACATGGATCTTATCCTCAGGCAACAGGAAAAGGAATAGCTAATCCAATTGCCGCTATATTATCTGCCGCCATGTTATTAGAGCATTTTAATTTATTAGGAGAAGCCAATGCGATTAGAGATGCTGTAGAAAAAGCATTAGAATTAAATCTTACTACTTCTGATCTAAATCCTAGTAACCCACTTACCACAGAAAAAGTAGGAGATTTTATTGCTGATTATATATTAAATCCCGAGGATTCTAATATCAATTTTGAGAATATACACGTAGGACAATCTACGATTATATAATTTTTTAAATAATGATTCTGTTTAAAAGCAATCAAAGAGGTGTCTTTGGTTGCTTTTTTGATTTTATAATAAATCAGATAAGATTATACACTGAATAAAAGGAGATTTTATTAATACTTACCTAATACCTTTTCTACACACATAATTACGGATGAATTAAAAGTGTAGTTCTCAATTTATCAAGCTGTATACATTTCTATATATATTTTAACAATACTCTATATATTTTATTAAAAACAGGAAACAACGTAGTTTTAATTGTTAAAATAATACAAAATTATCAATTACTAACACTATATTATCTCATATTTTATTCCTTATAATTTTGATGGTATTATTGTTAATATAAATACAAACTAACTCTAATATTTTCAATCTTATAACCAATGAAACACAAACTCCAAACAGTAATCACCTTCGTACTATTTTGTATGTTGGTAAGTTATAGCCATGCGCAAAACGGATGCGGGACAAAGTTGTCTTCTGAAGAAAAGATCATCTTTAATCAGGTCATATATAAAGTAAAAAATCACAAAAAAAGTAAATCAGCAGCAGGTCGATATGTTATCCCTGTTGTTTTCCACATACTTCATAACGGTGGTGGTTCTGTTAGTAAAGCAGACATGAAATGTAGGATAGATGATGTATTAAAAACCGTAAATGGAGATTTTAATGGTACATTTCCTGGATTCAATCAAATCGACCCCAGATTCGAATCTATTAAAGACAAAATGAATATTGAATTTGTTGCAGCATCTATAGATCCAGATGGTAATACAATGGCAACCCCAGGAATGGATTGGCATGCAGATGCTAACATATCTTACGGTTACGACCCCAAAATATACAATTATATGTGGTGGGGTAAGAAGAATAAATATTATTTAGATGTAGTAGTTGTAGAAGCGCCTAATGCAGAAGGAGAGACTAATGGATCTGGTCATGCTTTTTTACCTATTCAGAAAGTAGTTCCCCATGTGACGTATAACTACAGATATATAGGCAGTACTTGTGGATCAGATTCTGCACCTGGATTTGAAAAAGTAATGACTCATGAATTTGGTCACTATTTTGGATTAAGACATACTTTTTTTGATAACTGTGAAGATGCCAATGATGGAATAGACGACACTCCCCCAACCACACAGGCAGAAGGCTGTGAAAGAGATAAATTAAACAATTGTGGAGTATATGCAAATCTAGAAAATCATATGGACTACAATACGAGTTGCCAAAATATGTATACAAAAGGACAAGTAGAGGCTATGACGTATTGGTTAGATGATATCAATACAGCAAAATACCCACGAAGTTTACTATGGTCTGATAGCAACCTTAGTTCTGTTGGTATTTTAAACAGAACTCCGATAGCAGAGTTTAGAAGTAATAACACTGCTGTTTGTACAGGAAAATCTATAACATTTGAAGACATATCATTAGGTTCACCAACTTCGTGGAAATGGGAATTCGAAGGTGGATCACCATCTTCTTCTTCTCAAAAAAAACCACAAATACGATACGATAACCCTGGAATATATAAAGTTCGTCTTATAGCATCTAATGACAGTGGACAGGACACCGAAGAAAAAAGTAGTTATGTTTATGTTTCACAAAAAAGAACATCAAATTTATCTGAAGATTTCCAAGGACAATTTCCGCCTGCACAATGGGATATTATTAACCCTGATGACATATTTAATCTCGGCTGGGAAAAAAGGGATGATGCGGGTAATGGAGACAACTCTAGTCTGGTTATGAATAATGCTGACAATGGAATTATAGGAGAAGAGGATTTTATCAGACTACCCTATTTTGATTTTTCATCGGCAAAAAACAGTGAAATGTACTTTGATATCGCTTATACCAAATTTGATAACAATAGCAAAGATGTATTAAAAGTACAAATATCTACAAATTGTGGAGGTTCCTGGACAGATGTATACTCAAAAACGCATACAGAATTAGAAACAGCAAACGTGACTACTGGCCTCTCTAACGATTGGATTCCTAAACAAGAATCCGACTGGAGAAAAGAAATAATAGATCTCAGTAATTATGCTGGCCAATCAGAAGTAACTATTAGATTTAAGAATATATCTGGATGGGGAACCAGAATATGGATAGACAATATTAATGTCTTAATCAATAACGATACCACTCCGGTTTCAGACTTTTATTCTAAAAAAAGAATATCCAACTGTAATACAACAGAAATATCTTTTAAAGATGTATCTACAGGAAAACCTACTTCCTGGAATTGGACATTTGAAGGGGGGTCACCAGCAACATCAACTAGCCAGAACCCTACTGTAACTTATAATTCACCAGGATCATATACTGTTACATTAAAAACAGAAAATGCTAACGGAACAGGCAATACTGTAACAAAAAATGGGTACGTAACGGTAACAAATCCAACAACAAACTCTTTTACAGAAGGGTTTGAAGGAAGTTTCCCTCCTATAGGATGGGAAATCATTGATAACGATGGATTATTAGCCTGGGAAAAGAGTACTAAAACAGGACGTAATTCTTCTTCGTGTATGATTATGAATAATACAGATAATGAAGAAATAGGAGAAATAGATGAAATTATTCTTAATCCTATAGATATGTCTGGCGGAGAAACTACCTTTTCTTTTGATTTGGCGTATACCAAATTTGATGACGACAGTAAAGACAAATTAAGAATATTGGTATCTACCAATTGTGGAAACTCCTGGACAGAAGTATATAATAAAACACATACAGAACTAGAGACCGTAGCAACAACAGACGATCCAGATACCTGGATTAATGAAATTAACCTATGGGTACCCACACAGGATTCACATTGGAGAACAGAAAATGTATCATTATCTCAATTTAGCGGAAAAGAAAATGTATTGATCAAATTAGAAAATACATCTGGGTACGGAACTAGAATATGGATCGATAATCTGAAATTCGATATTGAAAATTCTAGTGGAAACAATTTATCGGCACCAACAGGATTAGTGGCGTCTAACGTATCAGAAACATCATTAACGCTATCCTGGGATCCTGCTCCTAGCAACGAACAAGTAGTTGGCTATGATATATATCAGGACAATGCCATCGCTACATCTGTAACAGGAACATCTGCTAATATTACAGGATTAACTGCAAATACACCATATCAATATAAGATAAAAGCTAAAGATGCTTCAGGTAATACTTCTGAGTTTAGTAATATCGTAAACGTTACTACTTCTAGCGAACCAAGTCCTACTTGTACAGATGGGATTCAAAATGGAGATGAAACCGGAATAGATTGCGGAGGTTCTTGCAAACCATGTAACCCTTCGTCTTATTGTTCTTCTAATGGAAGTAATCCTAATGATGAATATATTAGTCGTATACAATTAGGAAGTATTGATAAAACTTCTACAGCAGGGAATGGTGGGTATAGTGATTTCACATCAGAGTCTACACCACTACCAAAAGGAGCAGTTCAAACGATTACAATTACTCCAACATGGTCATCAACTGTGTACTCAGAAGGATATAGTGTATGGATTGATTACAATCAAGATGGGGATTTCGAAGATTCTGGTGAACAAGTATTTAGTAAAAACCCTTCAAAAGATACTTCAATAAAAGGAAAGTTTACGGTACCAGATGGAGCAAAAAATGGAAATACCAGAATGAGAGTATCTATGGCATACAATACAATTCCTGGTACTTGTGAAACATTTGATTATGGTGAAGTCGAAGACTATACCGTTTCTATAGAAGGAACAACATCTACCCCTACCTGTACAGATGGTATCCAAAATGGAGATGAAACCGGAGTAGATTGCGGTGGAAGCTCTTGTCCCCCATGTAATAACACCGATGGGATTGTTTATGTAGATATCGAAGATCTTACAGTTACTTCATCTAATAGCTGGGAGTTTTTCCGAATCGAAGTTGGTGATAATAGAGATTATGGCGCATGGTACACTAGTAATTCGGTACGATTAGTTACATATGATAAAGATATTGTATGCGAAGGAAACGAAGGTAATATAACACTAATCGGAGAAGGTGAAGGAATTGATGGTTCTGATAATTTTATAGCAAAATCAAATAGTTATATTATAAGTTCATCTTCTTATACAACTTGGAATGGGAAATCAGGATTTATTGGATTTACCTTTAAGATTAATGGAAATACACATTATGGATGGTTTCATATATCTGTAGCTAATGATGGTTTATCTTATACCATACTGGATTATGCATATAATAAGAAACCAAATGAGATCATTTATACCCGATCTTCAAATGCAATAAATAGCATAGCAAACAAAGGAATTTCTAAAAACAAAACATTCACATCTCCTAATCCTTTTAACGATACTTTTGTGATTAACACTTCAAAACTTGACAAAACTAATATCACGGTTAAAGTATTTGATATACACGGAAAACTTCTGATACAAGAAGAATACACAAAAAACCCTAGATCCATAATTTTAGGAAGTGAGCTTAAAATGTCTGGGATTTATTTTGTTCAAGTACAAACAAATTCAAAAATGGAAACATTAAGAATTCTTAAGTACTAAATAACTTTAAATTTATTTTTGAAAAAAGGCTTGATTATGATATCATAATCAAGCCTTTTTAGTTTTTATGAAATCTTATCGAATAAATCCATCAGATCATAGTAGCTTTTTGTATTTTAGAACATATTAGAATTAAAAACTAAGCCTACTTAACATATATAACAAATGAACAGTAAATCTTTTATAATTTTTTTCTTTTTAATGACATATGCTATTCAGGCGCAAGAAATTATCTGTTCTGCAAAAGATAAAGAAATCTTTACCACCAGAATTACAGCTTTAAAAAAAGAATACACTCCAAAAACTGCTTTTGGAGAGACTCTGGTGTTTGTTGGAAAAACTTTTTTAGGTACTCCTTATGCTGCCAAAACTCTGGAGATCGGATCAAAAGAGTCGTTGGTGATTAATTTTCAGGGATTAGATTGCACTACTTTTGTAGAAAATGTACTGGTTTTAAGTCTAATGCTTAAAAATGGTAAAGATGATTTTGAATCCTATACCGCTTATCTAGAAAAAATACGTTATAAAAATGGAAAATTAGATGGATATGCCTCGCGGCTACACTACTTCTCTGAGTGGATTACTAATAATGAACAAAAAGGTATTATAAGAAATATTACAGGTGATATTGGTGGAGTAGAAATAGAGAAAGATATTAATTTTATGAGCACACACCGAGAACTTTATCCCTTTCTTAAAGATGATAAAAACTTTAAAGGCATACAACAATCCGAAATTAATATCAGCCAATCATCGGTATGTTTTTTACCAAAAGATCAGATTAAAGAACATGAAGCTTCAATACTATCTGGCGATATTATCGCATTAACTACTTCGATCAAAGGATTAGATATTACACATACAGGAATCGCTATACGCAAAGAGAATGGGCGAATTCATTTATTACATGCATCATCAAAGGGTCAGGTAGAAATCTCTGCGCTTCCATTGGTTGAATATCTTAAAAAGATAAAAAACAATACCGGAATTATTGTTAATCGGGTGCTGTAATCTTTTACTAGACTATCTCTTTAATCTTGTATAACTTAACCCAAATTGTTAATTTAGTAGAGCTAAAAAAAGAAGATGTTATTTCCCAGAACAAACATAGAGCAACAATTAGGTAAACTACGGGATAAAGAATTTAATGCCTCTACCTGGAAAGAACAAGTATATACAATCTTCTCGGAAGAAGAGAAACACGAGAATCAAATTCTTAAAAATCTGGAAAATTCTTCTCATGTAGTTCAGAATGTTTTTAATCTTGATCACATAGAAACTCACAGCATATACCATCTGGATCAAATCAAAAAAATCTGTATTACCTATCGATTACGTTTTTTGGATGTTAAATATTTTAAAGGAAAGTTGCCCTTATCTGCAATTTCTGCTATTAAAAACCTTGAGAAAAAACATCAAACCGAATTAAAAGGATTTAAAATTATTGCGCCATCTAAATTATTTAAATTAGAAAATGCTGATGATCCTCTACTCTTTGCTCCTATGGGTAATGACTATTTTTATTTAGTGCATAAATGGGGGAATGATTTACACCCACTTCGTAAATTTATGATGTGGTTTTTTAAGAGTTTTGAAAATTTACTCATACTCACTTTTTTAGTAAGTCTTTTACTTACATTTATGGTTCCAGAAGGTATGTTCACTAAACACAGTACTACCTCAACATTTATCATGATTTTATTCTTTATGTTTAAATCGGTAGCAGCTGTGGTGTTATTTTATGGATTTGCACTTGGAAAAAATTTTAATACTGTCATATGGAACAGTAAATATTTTAATGCTTAAACAAATAACACTATGTTTCCTGACAGTGAATATGAAAGAGTATATGCAGGTGGTTTAATTAAAACAAAACTTTTATAAATGATGATTGAAAGGCTTCAAAATAATGATGTAGAAGTATCCAAAAAAATACATTCAGTTTTTCAAGCATCGTACAAGATTGAGGCAAAATTATTAAATGTTACTGATTTCCCTCCTTTAAAAAGGTCTATTGAAAATTATGTAAATAGTAGCACACAGTTTTTTGGATACTTCAAAGATCAGGAGCTAGCTGGAGTAATTGAAATAGAACATAACAATAATTTTACAGACATTAATAGCTTAGTTGTAGATCCAAAATTTTTCCGACAAGGAATTGCTCGGAAATTAATGGAATTTGTTTTCAATACATTTGATTCGGATCTGTTTGTTGTTGAAACTGGACTGGAGAATAGACCCGCTACTAAATTATATAAAAACTCTGGTTTTAAAGAAGTTAAACAATGGGATACTGACTTTGGAGTTAGAAAAATAAAATTTGAGCGCAGAATAGAAAAATAAATAACTAAGCACAATAAAGTGCCCTAAAAATGTATTATAACACATTTTACACTAAATATCACCTAATTAATATTGGCAGTGAATATCAGTTTTGACCTTGACAGTACATTAATTCCAAATGGAAAAGAATTTGAAACCGAGAAGAGAAATAGAATTGCAAGACTTTTCGGAATCGAGGAAATTCGAAAAGGAACTCATGAATTGATTTCTGATTTACAAAAACAAGGGCATAAAATTCATATCTATACGACATCATTTCGAACTAAAAGGAAAATAAGACTGACTTTAAAATATTATGGAATAAAGGTTAATCGAATTGTGAACCAGACGGAAAATCAGAACGTATTAAAATCTCAGAATATAAACTCATCGAAATTTCCTCCTGCATTTGATTTTGATTTGCATATTGATGACTTAAAAGGTGTCGCTATCGAGAGTGAGAGATTTAATTTCAAAGTAATTATTGTTAAACCAAGTGACAAAAACTGGATTGAAAAAATAAAAAATGGAATTAAAAATAAGCGGAATCAATGATATATAAAAATAATTTCTCAATTTTGGGCTTAACCAAAAACAATTATTGGTTTACTTATTTCCAATTATCAAACAAAACTTAACCTAAAATTATGGAAAACGAAGATAAATCACCTCGCAAAACCTGGGATTTAATGATCGGTATTGCTCTTGTTTTATTTGGAGGTTTACGATTATATAATAGATTACAAGCTCAGGCAGAATGGGACTTCAGAGTCATGATAACCATATTATTTATTGGTTATGGAGGGTATCTAATTTACAAGCATTTTCAAACCCCATCTAAAGATTGAATTGGACCTAGTGTCATCGTTTTTTCTAATAATCGAAATCCTGCAAATACACCATAACCCCCTTCTCCTTCTATATTATTAGGCGGTATAATAGGCTGAAAGAAAGGGTTTGATGTTTGATCTTTATTTAAAAAAGAGGCTTTTAAAGTGGTAAAAATAAGTTCGTCTACATTTGCGACTTTTACGGTAATTTCTAAGCTTTCGTTTGTATTAAAGATTGTTCCATTTGCAGATATGCTTAATCCATCTCCATTTACATCAGTGGCAAATCTTTCAATATCAAAATTTGCAATAGAGCGATTTTCTTCTGTACTATTGGTCACATTAAATAATGCTCCTACGATATAAAAATTATTTTCGCCCTTTATATCATCAAAACTTACACTAAGATTCTCTACAACAGCACCATCTGCAGCTCTAAACCCAACCGCCGCCGATACATTTTCTATTTTCATAACAGGAATAACACAAGTAGCTTTAAATTCTTTTCCTTCTGCTAAGACATTTAGAGTATACCTTTTTCCCGGTTCAATCAAGAATTCACTAGATGCAATCTGATATAACTTACTATCGCTAGAATATCTTAATTCTACTTCTTCTTGGTTTTCATTTTTGATAACTACTACTGCATCTTTAATGATTAAAGTATTTACAAAATCTGCTGGTTCGAGTTGTAAAGGTTTATCAAAGACAGATATTGTTTTAGAAACTTCAACTTTTATTACTTCTTCTTCTGGAGATAAAAAACCATTAATCAAAACTAACTTCTCTCCTTCTGGTCTATTTTTTATCTCTTCTTTTAGATCTTCGCAACCTAAAACTATAAAACCTATGATTAATAAAATGTAGAGTCTCATATACTAAAATTTTAAACTATAATTAAACGACGGAAGAAACTGAAATAAGTATCTTCTATACAAAACATTGGGAGAACTTTGATTTTCGCTAGCAATTTCATAATAAAAAGGGTTTTTTCTAGCATATACATTATAAAACGAAAAGCCCCAAGTTCTTTCTCTATTACGTTTTGTGATTTTATGAAATTGAATTCCCAAATCTAAACGATGAAAATTTTCTCCTTTAAAATTATTTTTTTCTGTATTAAACAGTAATATATTATCATTATTGTTTACATCCTCTATCGGGAAATTATTACCCGCTGCAACTCCTAATGTATTAGGGAGGTTGTAATTAATTCCTGATGCAAATAACCAATTACCAGAAATCGTTATTCTTTTACTAGGCTTATAAATCCCTACAACAGAAAAATCATGTCTTCTATCATAGCGTTCATTAAATATCTTTCCTCCATTTAAATCTTTAAACTGTCTTCGTGACCATGATAAGGTATATCCCAACCAACCTGTTAGTTTTCCTTTCTTTTTTCTAAGTAAAAACTCTGCTCCATATGCCCAACCTTTCCCGGTAGTAATGCCATTTACAAAATCAACAGTTCGGATAGAACCTGTAATTTCTCTTACGCTTTCGAGACCTGCAAAAGAAGCACCTTCTTTAAACGCTATAATGTCCTTCATTTTTTTATAATACCCTTCGATTGTTAATCCAAATATATTATTCTTGAAATCCTTTGCCACCCCTAAAGCAATTTGTTCAGAAAGCTGAGGCTTTAATCGTTCTGTAGAAGACACCCAAAGATCTGTTGGTAATCCCAAACCACTATTAGATAACCGATGTATGTACTGATTCATTTTTGCATATGAAGCTTTTAATGTAAGCAAAGGATACAATTTATAAGCAGCAGAAAGCCTCATCTCTGGTTTAAAATAACCTTTAGATTTATGCTGAAAGTGACTAAACCTCAAACCCGGATATATGCTAATCTTGTCGTTAATTCTCCAATCATCTTCTATATATATTGCACTCTCTAAGGTTTTGATTTTTTGTGTGTTTACAATTTCATCATCATTAATATTTTTAATATTAATTTCTTTTGGTGTAAAATCATGATAGGTCGATCTAATACCAAACCTAAATGTATGATTAGGTGTGGGATAGTAATTAAAATCGAATTTAACTCCATAATCATTGATTCCTGAGCTTGTCTTAAATGTAGAACTTCGATTTGCTCTTCCTCTATCATCTTTACTTACCGTAAATTTATAATTACTAAATATTAATGATGTATTAGAGAAGAGCTTATTATTAAATTCATGATTCCAGCGTAAAGTAGAAGTTATATTTCCCCAAAGTATTTTCTGCTTAGATCTTTCATTCTCAAAAACGGTTCTGTTTCTATATTTATCTTGCCCATAGTATGTGCTCCAATACAACTTATTTTTATCATTGATAACATGATGAAGCTTAGCATTGACATCTGTGAAATAATAAGCAAGTTTCTCTTCCTTGGTCATTAATGGTAAAAGTAACAGATCTGCATATGTTCTACGACCACTAATTACAAAGGATGTTTTTCCTTTTTTTATGGGGCCTTCTAACAATAGAGATGAAGAAATCAAACTAATATTTGCTTTGCCAGCAAATTTTTCTTTATTCCCATTTTTAGTATTTATCTTCACTACAGAAGATAACCTTCCGCCATATCGAGCAGGAAAACCTCCTTTAAATATTTCTACGGATTTAATGGCGTCTCCGTTAAATATAGAAAAAATCCCAAAAAGATGGTTTGAATTATAAACTGTAGCTTCATCTAGTATGATCAAATTTTGATCTGGTGTTCCGCCACGAACATAAAAGCCTGTAGAACCTTCACTACCTGATTGTATTCCTGGTAATAATTGTAAGGTTTTAATAGCATCTTTTTCTCCCAGGATTGTAGGAATATCTTCAAAAAATGAAGGGCTTAGTTTCTCAGAACTCATCTGTGTAATCTGACTTTTACTTGTTTCCTGATCAGAATTTATAATAATTTCATCCAGATATTCAGTCTCTGGTTCTAAACTTAAATTTATCGTAATATCAGAGGTAAGATCAATGTTTTTCTTAATATTTTTATATCCTACAAATGAGATTAATATCTGATGATTGCCCTCTGGTATAGAAAGGGAATAAAACCCATAATCATTGGTTGTTGTACCCGTATTGAGTTTGGGGATATAAATAGATACACTACCAAGATATTCCTGGCTTCCTTTTTCAGAAATATACCCGCTAATTGTGTACTTTTTTGGACGTTTATAAATTAGTAGTTTTTTACCCAAAACTTTGAATTGATAGAGTTTCGAGGGAAATAGATTTCTTAATATCTTAGCTAAAGTTTTTTCTTTAGCATTAACCGATACTATTTTAGAAATATCTATTGCGCTATCAGAATATCCTATCGTAAAATTTAATTTTGTTTCTAACTCACCTAAGACACTGGCAATAGATACATTTTCTTTAACTAAACTAATTTTTTGATCTAAAATTTCTCCCTGGGTATAACCACTAAACCCTCCTATAAAAAGCGCTACAAATAGTACCCTAATTACTTTTATTCTCACTAGAAAATTAAATCGGCAATTTGATTTTTGCAAAAAGAATAATGTTTTTTAAGAATTACAATCTCCTCCTTTTATAACAATATTATTCGAATCATTTTTTTCATATGTGACATCAAATAATATTTTAAGAGTTTCCAAAACATCCTCAAACGATTCGTTGTCAAAGATAGTGGTTAACGTACAATTAGCAAATTCTCGACTCTCGATAATTATGTTCTTATTGTAATACAGTTCTATATCTTTAATTACTTGTTCTATAGAAGTTTTTTCAAATTTAAGTACTCCCGATTTCCAGGAAGAGAAATTTAGGCTTTTATTTGAAGTTTTTATCAATTTGCCACTCTCTTTTGCTGTTACCATATCTCCCGGAGCTAAAATTTCTTTATATTTTTTTGATGAAAACTCAACACTACCTGTTACCAATACAAGCTCTACTTCTTTTGTATTAGCATTATTTTTTAGGTTAAATGACGTACCTAAAACTTTAGTTTGTGTGATATTGGCAATAACAACAAATGGTTTCTCGGGGTCTTTTGTAACTTCAAAAAAACCTTCTCCTTTTAGGTTTAACTGCCTGTTATTTCCTTTAAAATCCTTTTTATAAGTAAGTTGACTACCTTCATTAAGCCATACGATAGAGTTATCTGGTAATACAAATTTGTTTTCTGCTCCCGTTTTTGCCAGTAAAATTACTTCAGTATTAAAAAGTGAATTAAAATAAAAGCCTAAACCAATCAAAAGCACAATAGAGGCTGCGATTTTAAGATAAACATTATTTAATTTTGGTTTCTTCTTTACTGTAGCATTTATGCCAGATTCAAATTTACTCCATTGTTCATCTACATCAATTTTATCAAAATCCTCTATATTTTCTGAAGTACTCCATATGCGTTTAACATCTTCAAAATAGGTTGTATTTGATTCGGATTCGGCAATCCAATCCTCTACAAACTTTCGTTCATCATCTTGTACGTCATTTTGTAAATAACGTGTTAAAAGTTGTAGTATGTGATCTTCTTGTTCGATATTCATTTCTGAAATTAAAATCTGGCTCTAAAAGTAATAAATTATTAAGATTATGTTGTCAAAACAACTTTAAGTTCGCTTTTTAAATAATAGTCTACTCGATTTTATCTTTTTTGTTTAAAGAGTTTCTTCCACTTCTGTTAATTGATACCCCGCAAAAACACCATATCCATTCTCTCCTTCTATATTGGTCGGAGCAATAACTGATTCTGCAAATGGATCTCCGTCATTAAAATCATTTAAATATGTTGCCCTTAGCGCTTCGTATAATATTTTTTCTGCATTGGCTACCTGAATCTTTATCTGAGGATTAGGTAATGCATTATCTGATAAAGTAAAAAAACCATCTGCTGTGATTACAGAATTTTCTCTACTTACATCTGTCGCAAACTGTTTAAACTCGAAATTTATATTTTCTACCTGGTTACTAGTTGTGCCTCCTCCATTATCAAAAGACTGAGTGACTACAGCACCTATGATATAAAAATTATTTTGATCTTTAATATCTCCTACCGTAACTTTCAACAAACGATTACCAGAGAATTCACCTTCTTTTATCTGAATATCCTTCTCTATCCTTTGTACAGATTCGGTTGGTATTGTACAAGATGCTTTATATTCTTTACCTAGAGCCGTAACTTTCAAAAAGTATTTCTTGCCAGGAGAGATTACTAAACCACTTGCTGGTGCTTCATAGTTTAAAGACGCATCTGTATATACAAGTGCCACTTCATTATTTTCTTCATCTGCTATTACCACAGTAGCATCTTTAATAACCATATCCTTAATATTGATTGCATTTGATGCTCTTGATTTAGATCTTGACACTTGTACTTTTAGTGTAGTGTCTTGTGGTGATAAATAGCCATTAATAACAACTAGTTGTTGTTTTTCTAACAAATCACTTGCGTCTACACTTGTCTCGCAGCTTACTAAACAAATACTTAGGGTTATTAATAGTATACTTTGAAAATATTTCATCTGTGTATCTTTATATTTTTCTAATAATTTTGACCTTGTTGATTTCACTTTTTAGAATTTATAGGTATAATTAATTGATGGAATAAACTGTAGTATTGATACTTTTTTAAGTTTAGCATCATCAAAATAATAATAGAAAGGATTCTTTCTTCCATAAATATTATATATCGAAAATCCCCAGGTACGTTCCCTATTCTTTGAAAATCGTTTATGAAATTGAATTCCTAAATCTAAACGATGATAATTTTCTCCTCTAAAATTATTTCGCTCTGTGCTAAAAGGTGTTCCTCCATTAGAGAGATCAGGTATTGTTATCGGAAAAGTACTTGTGTTTGATAATGACTCGGTATCCGGAAGATTAAAATTATTCCCCGAAGAAAACAGCCATGTTCCCGATAGTGTAATACGATCATTAGGCTTGTAAATCCCTACCAAAGAAAGGTCATGTCTTCGATCATATTTTGCAAAGAATTTTCGTCCTTGATTTAGTTCATCAAATTGTCTTTCTGACCACGATAATGTATACCCTAACCAGCCTGTAAGTTTCCCTGTTTTTTTACGTAATAGTAGCTCTGTACCGTAAGCCCACCCTTGGCCTGTAGTAATATTTTCTTCCCAATCTATTTCTTTTCCTGTTCCCAGGTCTTCTAACAACAAGAATGAAGCACCTTCTTTATATGCTATCACATCGTCCATTTTTTTATAATACCCTTCGACAGTAATAGAATATCCATCATCCATAAAATCTTTTGCCACTCCAAATGCATATTGTTCAGAGACCTGGGGTTTTAATTGGTCTGTAGAAGACACCCAAAGATCTGTAGGCAACCCTATTCCTGAATTAGAAAGTAAATGAATGTATTGATTCATTTTAGAATACGAAGCTTTTAGTGCCAAATCGGGTTTTACATTCCAGGCAATAGTTGCTCTTGGTTCCAGATTAAGGTAATCTGTTGATTTATATTGAAAATGAGTTAACCTTAACCCGGGAGAGAAACTTAATGTATTGGTAATTTTCCAATCATCCTCGAGATATAAAGCGCTCTCTAGAGATTCAATTTTTTGTGTGATATCAGAATTACTTTCTCCTGTTTCTCTTATCCTGGATTGTTTTGGCACAAAATTATGATATGTAGATGCTAGTCCAAACCGTATAGAATGCTTAGGGTTTGGGTAGTAATCAAAATCTGCTTTAATTCCATAATCATTGATTCCAGAGTTTGTTTTCAATTTAAAAATTTCATTCTGAAACTTTTCATCAACTTTAATTCCAAAGTTATAATTACTAAAAATTAAAGAAGTGTTAGAAAAAAACTTATCACTAAATTGGTGATTCCATCGTAATGTAGAGGTAATGTTACCCCAGAACAATTTTGTTTTTAAGTCATCTCCTGCTTCCTTTTCAACTGCATGGAATTTATCTTGTCCAAAATAATTACTCCAGTATAGTTTATTTTTTTCATTAAAAACATGGTGTATTTTAAAATTAAGATCCATAAAGTAATAGCCCGCTTTTAGATCTGATTTTTGAAAAGGCTTAGACAGTAGATCTGCATATGTTCTTCGTCCACTAAAAATAAATGAAGTTTTTCCTTTTTTAATTGGCCCTTCTACCAATAGAGATGAAGATATTAACCCGACGTTTATTTTTCCGCTCAGCCTTTCTTTATTTCCGTTTTTTGTATCTATTTTGAGTACAGAAGATAATCTACCACCAAATCTTGCCGGAAACCCTCCTTTAAAAGTTTCTATAGACTTAATAGCATCTCCGTTAAATACCGAAAATATTCCAAATAAGTGGTTAGAATTATACACAGGAGCTTCATCTAGTATGATCAGGTTCTGATCCGGGGTTCCTCCTCTTACAAAGAACCCTGCACTTCCTTCATTACCTCGCTGAATTCCTGGCAATAACTGCAATGCTTTGATTACATCTTTTTCTCCCAAAATAGCGGGAATATCCTCTATTTCTGAAGGTTTTATAGAGACAACACTCATTTGAGTTACCTGGCTTTCATTCACCCTTCTGTCTCCATCTATAATAACTTCATCAAGGCTTTCGGTTTCTAGTTCCATATCAAAATTAAGTGCGAGATCACTAGTAAGATCAATCGATTTTTTAATGGTACCATATCCTATAAAAGACACAATCAATTCATGTGCTCCTTCAGGAATAGTAAGTGAAAAGAATCCGTAGTCATTGGTAGTAGTCCCCACTGCACTACCTGGAATATAAATTGATACAGCCGGTAAATATTCCTGACTACCTGATTCTTTTACATACCCACTAATTGTATATTTTTCTACTGTTTTTTGTTGGCTAAATATTTTACTAAAGCCCATAAGTATCACCCAAAAGGCAAGAATTACTTGTTTTGTTTTCAATTTTCTAAAAAGTTTAATGATTATATATTCAAAACACCTATTATGATCAAATCATTGATTTTATATTCTAAGCGATATCATAACACTATTCTTTGAATCCATAATCGTTGAATCTTATGATAATATGAAGTATTGTCAGAACTCTCAGAAACCCACTGTTGTACAAAAAATTCTTCTTCTGGTGTTGCTTTATCCGAAAAATATTTAATTAAAGCATATTCTAAGTTAATTTGGTTGTGCATATTCATAACAGATCTCATTTTAATAAAAATTATATGTTATTTTTTCTTTCTACAACAAAGCATTTTACATTATCTCTGTATAGTTAGTTACCTATATGACGAATAGAAAAGAAGTTACACGTAACTGGAAAGTAAAAAAAATGAAAATAAATCATAAACAACTAACAATCAATATTATAAAAACAAATAAAAGTAATGCTTTTATTTTTTTAAGGGCATTACTGATATGAGTTTCTACTGTTCTTTTGCTAATATTAAGCTCATCAGCAATCTCTTGGTTTGTTTTTCCTTCGAACCGACTAAGCATAAAGATTTTTTGATTTTGATCAGGAAGGGTCTTGATAGCTTTATAGATTTTTTCCTGTAATTCTGTTTTCTCTATTTCATTATCATTCTCTTCTACAAGAATAGACGATTCTTTTTGAATGATATCCTTATGTTGTTGGCGAATATTATGAATTTTGATGTAATCCAAACATCGGTTTTTTACAGATGTATATAGGAATGATTTTAAAGAAGTATGGATGATAAGTTCATCTTTTCTTTCATAGAGTTTTATAAACACTTCTTGTGTAATATCTTGTGCTGTATCCAGATCCAAAACATACCTTTTGGCATATATGGTAAGTACTTTAAAATATTGCTTAAATACAGATTCAAAAACTTTGACATTTTTGTTTTTGATTTGTTCTATGATAAGTTGATCACCCAAACGTTGGTTTTGAAAATTATGCTATCAAATATCTTGCAAAGATAAAATTACATTACTATTCTCAAAGAACGAAAAATTCGAGTATATGTTACAAAAATTAAACAAACACCCCCTTCTCTTATCACTTCTTAATCTAATGCAGAATATAAAAAGGGGTATTGAAATTTGTTTTCTAATACCCCATCAATAGTAAACAATTAGAAATTAAATCTATATGATATCCCTACTTGCAAAACTTCGTTAAATTGGTTTTTTTCTTTATAAAGAGATTGTTGTGAAAAATTGTGAAAATCTCCATCAAAAACATCTAATGTTCCTCTTTTATATCTGGCCTCTACTCCTATGCCATTTTTAAATTCGTATCCTAAACCAACCGCGATCGAAACATCAACAAAAGTAACATCATTACCTTCATCCCTGTTTACGATTCCTACCGGAGTATCATCTACATCAAAATCAATACCTGGTGCAATTAAAAAATGTAAGCCTGTATTTTTAACAAAAAATTTATTTGTTGCAGATATTGAAAGATAATGAATTTCGACATCGCTCCCAGTAGCAAACTTAGTATTACCTCCTTGATTTGAATATCCGATTTCGGGTTGAAGAGCATAAAGTTTTGAGAATCTGATGTTCAATAATGCTCCTAAATAAACTCCTGGTTTAGTTTCTAAATTTGAATCAGAAAGATTAGAAATATTAACTCCTCCTCTTAACCCAAAAGATGTCTTCTTTTGTGCTGATGTGATTCCGAAAATGCTAATACATGTACATACTAATAAAAGTTTCTTCATTGTAATAAAAAATTATATGTTTTACTTTTTAGAGAATAAAGCATTATGCTTCACCTTTGTTCATTTATCAATATGACGTATAGAAAAGAAGGGACACGTAACTAAAAAGTGATAAAATTTCAAAAAAAACACAAATAGCTAAGAGTCAATATTATAAAATAGTCAAAACCTATAATTTTATTTTTACAGTATTAGTCACTAAAATTATTAATCTCATTTCCTCAATAGTAAACTCTTTAAGTACTATGGGAATAGCGTTTTTCCTGAAGAAGGTTATTCTACATCATTGTAATCTTATAATTTTTCATACTGTTTATATAAAAAATAATACAAGGATTAACCTTTATTCATGCATATTTTCACATAACTTTTTGGTTATTTATGTTGTAAACGATTAAGTTTGAAAAACGGAAAACAAAAAAGCAGAACTACTTTATACTAAGTAGTTTGATTTTAGTAAACTTATTAAACGTGGGAAGAAAATCTATACTCAAAAATAGAAAAGAAAAGAACCGAAAAGTAGAACAATGGACCCTGGCAATACTCCCTAAATTGAAGACCGCAGATTTAGGTGAACTAACCATGGATGACCTGGCTTTGCTTATGAAAAAAAGTAAATCTACTATCTATCAATATTTTACTACAAAAGAAGAGATTTTTGAATATATCACACAAGTAAGAATAGATTATTTGTACACGTATAAAAATCAGATTACAGAAGAAATTTTGAAATTAGATTACAGATGTGAAACTCTAGGGCGTATTCTTATGGAAGGAGCTAAGGACGTTTCTTCTTTTTTTTTAAGACAATTACAAGAACATTATCCCACAGCATGGAAAATTATTGAAGAATTTTTATGTGCATTACTCGAAGATCTAAAACAATTTTACATCTTAGGAATAGAAAGCAATATCTTTAAGCCCATATCGTCTGAGCTTCTTGTTAAATTAGATGAATACTTTATCAGGCAATTAATTACTGACGATAATTTCTTTGATCAGACTGAAGAAACATTAGAATCTATAATGAGAGATTACATGTTTTTAAAATTTGAAGGGTTAAAAAAATAAGTATACCTATAAGCAGAAACTTATAGGTATACCATATCTTATCGTTATAATAAAAAAGCTTATCTGATAACAATTCTTGTTGTATTTGTTATCCCACCATCTCCAAAAACCTTAACCAAATACATTCCTGATTTAAGATTTTCTAAGGACAACGTTTGTTGAGATTCATTTAGTGTTCCAATTCTTTTTGAGTATACGAGTCTACCACTTATCCCATATATTTCGACCACGCTGTTGTTCATTGTGGTTCCTGATGAAATCTGTACCTCTCCATTAGAAATTGTTGGATATAAAAGAGCGCCTTCTGAACTTCGAGGAGGTTGCACTATTTCTTCCTGTTCTTCTGCTACCAATTGTTCTTCTGGTGCATTTATAGAGCGAATAGCCCAACCAAAGGAAGTAAATAAAGGATCAGAAATTAACCGAAAACGTACTGCAATAACATCTCCTTCCTGAAAAAAGTCTAATAAATTGATTGATTGTTCTTTAAACAACTCATCATTTATTGCTGGAGAGGGGCCAGAATTAAAAGCATCTGTCCATTCTGGAAATCTTTGTGCATCATAAGCATCTAATCGTACCCAATCTTTTAAGTTACTAGAAGCTTCTATAGTTACGTAATCATAAAATTGACCCGGTGCAGGATCAAATTCTGTGATTGCAACATCCTCGTATGTAAAATTTCCATTCTCTGCATTAACAATAATAGGATGCCTTAAAACAGTACGATATTCTGAATCATTTAAATAGGGATGTGCAGAATTATTAAGAACCGCTTGACTTACTGTTTCATTAACTGTATTGATAACAAACTCTCCTCCAAAAGTATATACATCAGACATCTCAAAAGTTGCAATAGATACAAGATTTTTTGGAACTGTATAGTTTATAATATCAAATGATGCCGACGAAGCAACAGATGTATCTCCTGTACTATCAACGGCTTTCAATCCAACAGTATGGTTGCCTTCTACCAAATTTTCTATCGTATAAGTAAACTCGGTACCTTGCACGATATTATCTGTAATTTGGGCGATTTCTTCTCCATCTAAATACACTACTATTCTCTCAATATCTTCATTCTCCTGTACATAGGTAATCGTTGCATTCTGATTTTCTACAGATTCTTGTGTCGAAGCCGTAATTGTTGGAGGTGCGTAGTATATAGGAGGTTCATAGCCTTCTAGTTCCTCAAGAGTAGCGGTCCAGACTCCTCTACCATGAGTTGCCATGACTACTTCATCATTTACAATTTTCATTTGCCAAACAGAAAAAGCTGGTAATCCCGCCAGAAGAGACCAGTGCGCTCCTCCATCTAATGTTTGAAACACTCCAATATCTGTACCTACCCAAATTCTATCTTCATCAAAAGGCATTTCTACCAAACTATGTATTGCAACATCCGGAAACCCTCTGTCTTCTCCTGCAGAAAACCCAGAGATATCAACCCAGGTTTGCCCTAAATCTTCTGTTTTTAATATTTTAGCGGCTCCCTGCCCAGAAAATAACACATAAGCTCTATTCTCGTTTGTAGAAGAAGTTTCTACTCCTGAAATAAAATAATTATGATTAACACCATCTCTTGGGTCAGAGAATAAAGCCGTAGGCTCATAAGACACTCCATTATTCTTAGAAACATGAATCACATAACTTCCTGATTCTGTCATTGCATTACCAGCCCATACAATATCTGGGTTAGCTGTTGACACAGAAACATCTAATGAACTTGAAGCTCCTACAGAAAAATTATTTGGAATAGAAGTTAACTGCCATGATTTTGCAAAATCAGGAGATCTCCATACTCCACTAATAGAAGGACTAAAGAGTACATTAGGATTATTATTCGAGTTTGTAATTTTAGAGTAAAAAGGTGATGTTCCTGCTCCCGATTCTCCATGCCTTGCATTATACCCTTGGCCATCCTCATAGCGTACAAAACCATTAAATTGAGAACCACCTATAAATTCATTGGGGTTGTCATAATTCCACAATACTTCAAACCCATCTCCTCCGATGATAAACTGATACCCAGTTTCATCGTTTGCTCCATTTTCGGTAAATGATATCCAGGTTCCATTATCTTGTGCTCCAGCCATATAATCTTCTGTACCGTTACGTTTATCGGCTCCATAAAACTGCGTACAGTTAAGTCCTACTGCAGAAGTAGACCAATCATTAAGTGTTGTTCCCGGTTCATACAAATAATCTGTATGATATATCCCTCCATCGTTAGCAAGAATTAATTTAAACTTTTTCTCTTTTCTTTTCTTAATCCATGTTAGACCATGTTGATCTACGTGAACATAATTATTTAATTCACCATTATAACCTGCTGCGATAGGCTGAAAAGTATAACTCACTGGTCCATCTTTACTTTTAGTTTTGGTTCCAGTTCCTGCTTTAACTATTTGCACTCTATGCATCACTACTCCTCCAGCATAAAAAACATTTTCATTAAAAGGATGCGCTCGTATTATATTGTCATACCATCCTTGCCCAGTAATTAAATTTCCTGCTGCAGGAGTTCCTTCATAACCAATTAATCTAAACGTTTCTCCTGCATCACTGGTAAGGTAAAAATCGGTATTCACTGCAGTAGTTGCTCCTCCATTGCCTGTGTACACCGAAATGAAAACCCTATTTGGATTAGCTGGAGAAACATCAAGCTCAAAACGTGAATGGTTTGAGTTGTAATCATCCCTATTTAACACTAAGTCCCATGTTAATCCACCATCTGTACTTTTTATAACTCCTATACTATTTACGCCTCCATATAGAGTATTAAAATTAGTAGGGTCATAATTAAGATCCTGAACATTTCCTCCACTATACGTATTCTGCCACGTTACTCCTCCATCTGTGGTAACATAAATTCCATTTCTACTTGCAACAACAAGGTTATTTTCATCTTCAGGATTTAAGGCTAATCGACCAACTCCTCCAAAACTTTTGGTATTATTAAGGTATTCCCAACTGTGGCCTCCGTTTTCGCTTTTTAAAACTCCAACTCCTCCAACTGCATCTAGGTTGTTAAAAGGCTCTCCTGTTCCCAGATATAATGTTTCTGGATCACTTGTTCCCACTGCTACTGTAGATGTAGACAGGTTAGGTATTTTATAATCTGTAAGATTTTCCCAGGTGGTTCCAGCATCTTCGGTTACCCAAAGTCCACCACCAACGGTACCTGCATACCATTTATCATCATTATCAGGGGCCACTACAATACCACGTATCCTACCTGGTACATTTACAGGCCCTCTTTCTTTCCATTTAATAATACTAGAGTTCTTGGCCGTAGACCTATTTTTCATAGCTTTTTGATGCTCTGTCATCAAGAAACCATCTTTATATGTAGATTCTTCGGCACCAATAGGTTTTAAAAGGTTTGCCTTATACTCTGCTATGATTTCAATTCCTTTCTTCTTGTTATAATCTTTCTTTTTTTTGAGTTTTTTAGAAGTTTCTACGATGCTTATTTCAGTGAGTTTTTGTTTTTGATTTTTATCGCACGAAGAATAAACGATTAGTAGAAAGATAAGAACAGCCAATTTTCGAAAATAAAATTTGTGTGTCATGAGTTAGTTGTTTAAATTAATAATTGTTATTTGTGTTTGAGTCTTTGACGGGAGTAGATCATCGGGATTTTCGGAAGTCGGTTTTTGTTCCATCCCGATGTAAGGAACAAGTTTTATAGAGGTATCATCATTCCAATCAACATTAGATCCTCTAAAATAGCCTTGTTTTATAATATTTTTTGTTACAACGTTATATACAGTATATTCAAAATGAGTAGCTGGATCTCCTGGCATTATTATCTTTTTAATATGAAGTTCCATCAACTTATTTCTGTTTGGTTTTGAAATAATCATATCATTTTTCATAGGTGTAACGGGCTGATGTGATGGTTTATCTTGCGTAGTTTTATTTTCTACAGTTTTACACTGAGCAAAAGAAAATATGGTTAAACCAAAAAAAAAGATGCTTATAATTTTTCTCAATAACATCGATACTATTTTATAAATCGCTTGTGAAAGTTTCATTAACTATACGTTAAACCGGTAATTACTTTCGACTTTTGGGGAAGGAATATGGTGAAAGCTTATACTTTTATATAAATAATAAAAGACAACCGCATAACATACCTCTAAAATAGTTTTTATTTTTTTAAAAATCAACAACTTACTTATTGATTTAACAAAATAAATGTAGCTTAGTTTTATGCATACAGAAAGTTTCTGGACGATGGTTTTTTATTTAAATCCAGATATGTTACTAAACGATCACAACTAAAGTTTTAAGGTTTTATTAATTTACACATTAACTTAAGCTATAGGTAGAGCTAATCTCGTGTTTTTGAAATTATCTTTTAGATTTTTCAAAACAGAGTTATACTCCCAAATTTCCTTATTAGGGAATATTATATATGGAAAGATTTATAAAATTATAAGATACAACTCTAAAATTAATTTATTACTTGCTGATTTTGGCAATAAAATTAAACATTTACACCATACATTTTTTCTCGTAGTTCTTTAATTTTTGGGTCACTCATATACTCATCAAATGTAGCATAACGATCGATAACTCCGTTTGGTGTTAGTTCTATTACCCTGTTACCTACAGTTTGAGCAAACTCGTGATCATGAGTAGTAAATAAGACTGTACCTTTAAATTTTTTCAATGAATTATTAAATGCAGTAATTGATTCTAAATCAAGGTGATTTGTAGGTTCATCCAGCATCAATACATTTGCTCTTGTCATCATCATTTTAGATAACATACAACGAACTTTTTCACCTCCAGATAATACATTTGATTTTTTTAATGCTTCCTCACCACTAAAAATCATTTTTCCTAAGAACCCTCTAATAAATACTTCTTCTCTTTCTTCTTCTGTAGTTGCCCATTGGCGTAACCAATCGACTAGTGTAAGATCATTCTGAAAATATTCACTATTATCTGCAGGTAAATACGATTGTGTAGTAGTAATCCCCCAGTTAAATTTACCAGAGTCTACTTTTTGTTTATCATTTAGTGCCTGATAAAATGCGGTTGTAGCTCTTGAGTCTTTAGAGAAAATAACAACTTTATCTCCTTTGGTTAAATTAATATCAATATCTTTAAATAATGTATCCCCGTCCTGGCTTGCGGCTAACCCTTCTACATTAAGGATTTGATCACCTGCTTCTCTATCTCTTTCAAATATTATAGCAGGATAACGACGACTTGATGGCTTAATATCTTCGATATTAAGTTTTTCTATCATTTTTTTACGGGAAGTAGCTTGTTTAGATTTTGCTACGTTTGCACTAAACCTCGCAATAAATTCTTGTAATTCCTTTTTCTTCTCTTCCGCTTTTTTATTCTGTTGGGCTCTTTGTCTTGCAGCTAATTGAGAAGATTCGTACCAAAACGTATAATTACCGCTGTAATGATTAATCTTACTAAAATCAATATCCGAAATATGTGTACATACGGCATCCAAAAAGTGACGGTCGTGAGATACTACAATAACTGTATTATCAAAGTTTGCCAAAAAGCTTTCTAACCATGAAATAGTTTCATAATCTAAGTCGTTTGTTGGCTCATCCATTATTAAAACATCTGGATTACCAAACAAACATTGTGCTATCAATACTCGTACTCGTTGTTTAGTATCAAGATCAGACATTTGTGTATAATGCAATTCTTCTTTGATACCTAAGTTAGAAAGCATTGCTGCTGCATCGCTATCAGCATTCCAGCCATTCATTTCTTCAAACTGTACCTGCAACTCCCCTATCTTCTCTGCATTTTCATCTGTATAATCTGCATAGAGAGCATCTATTTCTTTCTTTATTTTATAGAGAGGTTTATTCCCCATAATTACTGCTTCTAATACCGTATACTCATCATATGCGTAATGGTTCTGTTCTAGAACAGACATTCGTTTACCTGGCTCTAGATGTACGTGCCCCGATGTAGGCTCCATCACGCCAGAAAGAATTTTAAGAAACGTAGATTTCCCAGCGCCATTGGCACCAATAATACCATAGCAATTACCTTGTGTAAAAGAAGTATTTACTTCATCAAAAAGTATTCTTTTACCAAATTGAACAGAAAGATTAGAAACTGATAGCATGAGTATGAAAAATTGTAAGGTTTAAATTTGCGGCAAAAGTAGAAAAATGGATTCAGAACCTGAAACAATCTATCATTAATTTAGAGGTTTATCTTGTAGTTTATTTATCATCAAAAACCCAAGAATTAAAAAATTTTAATAGCTCAATTCGTTAATATGCATAGAATTAACTTATAATTAACAACCGTAATAGGTGTTTCCCTTTATTTTTGGACACAGAGTAAGTTAATTTTATAGCGCCAAAAATGCAATTTTCAGTACTAAGATATTTTATTCACGTTTCTTTTTTATCATGCTTTGTATGTAGTTGTGGTTCTTCTGAAAAAGACAATAAAGAGTATACTTATTTTGGTGGTGAAATCGTAAATCCTAATACAAACTATGTTATTTTATCCAAAGGTTACGATTATAGAGATACAATACAATTAGATAAAAATAATAGATTCCTACACAAAATAGAGAATTTAGAAGATGGATTGTATTCTTTTAAACATAATCCAGAATATCAGGTGGTACTTCTTGAGAAAGGAGATAGTGTATTAATTCGCTTAAATACTTTAGAGTTTGACGAATCTCTAGTTTTTACTGGTAAGGGTTCTGGAAAAAATAATTTTTTAATCGATTTGTTTTTACAAAACGAAATTGAGAGGGAACATTTAAAAAGAACAGGCTTCATGCAGTCTGCTTCGTATTTCAAAAAAAAGCAGGATTCTTTACTAAACATAAAATCGGATACTTTTGAAAAGTTAATCAACAAAAATGAGTTGAGTAATTTGGCAAAAAAACTTACTCAAGCTAGTTTCATATTTGAATACTACATGAGACATGAGTTCTATTTTACCAGTCGTTATAAAATGGGAGGTCCTGATGCAACTAAAGAATTATCTGCCTCTTTTTTTAATTATAGAAACCAGATTGATTTTAATGATGATGAATTAAAAAGACTATATTCTTATAATTGGTTTTTAAATTGCTACTTCACTAATGCTTCTATTTCTAATAATGATAATCGATTACAACACAACAATAACTTAGAGAGCTTTATTTACAAACTGGATTTAATTAACAATGTTGTAGAGCATTCATATATTAAAAACAACTTATTAAGGAGGTCTACAATTCGTTTTTTACTCGATGATAGTAAAAATAATAAAGAATCAAACATAGCTTTAAAACATTACCTTTCTGTAAGTACTAATAATCGATCACAAAAAGAATTAAAAAAACTTGCCAGACATATTTCAAAATTAAGACCCAATAAAGTTATTCCTGATCAGGACTTAATTACTTCAAAAGGGGAAACCGTGAAATTGTCGTCACTTTTTAACAAACCGATTACTGCCTTGTATTTCTGGTCGATAGAAAGTAAAGATCATTATGTAAAGGCCCATGAAAAAGCAACCTATCTTAGCTCTTTATACCCTGGTATTGATTTTATCGCTGTAAACATCGATCCTGATCAAACAAAAAACTGGCTAAAAACTATAAAAAGACATCATTATAATTTGGATAATGAATACGAGTTTAAACATCCAAAATGTTCTTCAGAAGAATTGGTAATTCACTATCGAAATAAAGTTATTCTTGTAGACCAAGATGGTAAGATAATAAATCCGAGTACAGATTTGTTCGCATCTGTTTTTGAGAAACAGCTTATGCAATACACACAATTAGCAAGTTTAGAAAATTAAAAAGCCACTCGATAGAGTAGCTTTTCTAAAACTTTATATGTTAGGAAAATTACACTAGTTTCCTTTTTTATAATCTGCAAGAAACTTAGCAAGACCAATATCTGTTAATGGATGTTTCAGTAATCCTTCTATAGAAGAAAGAGGCCCTGTCATTACATCTGCGCCGATCTTAGCACAATCAATTACATGCATTGTATGTCTTACTGAAGCTGCCAAAATTTGTGTGTCAAATCCATAATTATCATAAATCAATCTTATCTCTGCAATAAGATTAAGTCCATCTGTAGAAATATCATCTAATCTACCAATAAACGGAGAGACATAGGTAGCTCCAGCTTTAGCAGCAAGTAAGGCCTGCCCAGCAGAAAATACCAAAGTACAATTGGTTTTAATTCCTTTATCACTAAAGTATTTGATTGCTTTTACACCATCTTTGATCATTGGTACTTTTACAATAATTTGATCATGAAGTTTAGCCAGCTCTTCTCCTTCTTTAATAATACCATCAAAATCTGTAGAAATTACTTCTGCACTTACATCTCCGGTTACGATTTCACATATCTTTTTATAGTGATTAATAATATTTTCTTTACCCGTGATACCTTCTTTAGCCATTAAAGACGGATTTGTAGTTACTCCATCAAGAACTCCTAAATCTTGTGCTTCCTTAATCTGATCAAGATTTGCAGTATCAATAAAAAATTTCATAGTATTGTTTTTAAAATTGTTGTGTTTAAATTTTGCGCTTTTTATAGATCGCGAATATAAAAATAATCGTTGTAGGCCAATAAAATCTTTTTGTTAATTAAAAAAAATATCTTTCATCTGTCGAATTCATAACGCTTCTATATTTAATTACAGAACTATAAATTATAATTTATAATGATTCATCAGCATTTTCTCATACATTCTATCTGGTAATATTCGTTTTAGCACAATAGAAAACTTTTGCATAAACGCTCCTACTTTATAATGTACTTTTGGTTTTTTAGTTTTTATAATCTTAAAAACTGCTTCGGCCATTTCTAAAGGATCATTACCCGAATCTACATGGCTATCCATTAGTTTTAATGTATCTCCATATGGTTTTTCATATGGAGAATTTTTAATAACGGGAGCATGATAGCGTCCTGCAGCAATATTGGTTGCAAAATCCCCGGGAGCTATATTAGTCATTCTAATATTGAAATCTTTCAATTCCATTCGCCAGGCTTCTGTAGTCATCTCTAATGCAGCTTTAGAAGCACTATAAATCCCTCTATACGGTAATCCCATATATCCCGCGATAGAAGTGATATTAATAATTAATCCACTTCCCTGTTTTCGCATTACTGGCAAAACCGCTTTGGTAACATTGATTGGGCCAAAATAATTTGTAGTGAAATTTCTTACTATTTCTTCATTAGGAATTTCTTCTATTGGCCCGGTAATACCAGCTCCGGCATTATTAATTAATACATCTAATCTTCCATGCTTTTGTTCTATAGTTGTAATAGCAGAATTGATACTGTTCGTATCTGCTACATCTAACTCTAAAAGTGTAAAAAACTCAAAATCAGGAAATCGAGATGGATTACGGCTTGTACCGTATACAATATATCCTTTTTGTGCCAAAAATATTCCTATTGATTTTCCTATCCCAGAAGACCCTCCTGTAATTAAAACTACAGTATCTTTTTGATTTGTGCTCATAATCGCAAATATACAATTCTGATTAACGATCTACTAATCTCAAAAATATAAAATGGCAGGAAACAAATGATGGTAATTTAGGTATTAATAGTATTTAAATTACATCAAAAATTAAGGTACAAAAAAAGGCAAGCTACCTACATCACACTGCTACAACCGTCTACCTTTGCTGCGTTCCCGCCCTGGAGGATTCAACAGGAGCTAGTTGTGTAGGACTTGCCGCTGCAAAGATACAATCTTTAGGATATAAAACAATGATTTTTTAAACCCAATTAAAATAAATATCTTGCTTAAAATTTAATTATCACAATGAAGATCCATAACTCCTTCGTCATCATTATTTTAAGCATACTTAGTTTTTCTTGTGGAAGTAATCAGGATAAGCGAAAAAAATATTTTTCTATCAAAATTGAGGATAATAAAACTAAATTTAAGCTGGGTGAGACGATAAAAGCAAACATTATTAATGCTCAAAATATAAAAATTGATTCTGTCACTTTTCTTTTAGATAATAAAAAAGTAGCTTCTAAAAAAGATTTCAGTTATGAAGAAAAGATTGATGATGAAAAACTAGGAAATCACATCTTAACGGCTCAAGTCTTTTATGATGGAAATATAGATACCATAACCAAAAAGATTGCTTTTCTTAATAATATATCTCCAAAATTATATTCCTACAAAATTATTGCAGAATACCCTCATGATAAAGAAGCCTTTACCCAGGGGTTAGAATTTTTTGGGGATACGCTATATGAAAGTACTGGTAAAAAAGGAATATCCTCTTTAAGGAAACTTAACTATAAAACCGGAGAAATTCTTGTAAAAAAGGATATACCAAAGGAATATTTTGCAGAAGGAATTACCATTATGAATGGTAAAATATTTCAACTAACCTGGACATCTAAAGAAGGATTTATCTATGACCTAAATACTTTAGAAAAAACCGGAAGTTTTGCATATAACCAAAGTAAAGAAGGTTGGGGATTATGTAATAATGGAAATCATATCTATAAAAGCGATGGCACAGAAAAAATCTGGATACTCGATCCTAATACCCTTGCAGAAAAGGATTATATAGAAGTTACTACAAACAAAGGTGTCAAATCCAGATTTAATGAATTAGAATGGGTTGACGGAAAAATTTATGCCAATACCTGGCAAAAGGATGGGATTGCCATAATTAATCCTGACAGTGGTGCTTTAGAAGCGGTTATTAATCTTAGTGGTCTTCGTAAAAAAGTAGCGCAACATGAAAAACTAGATGTTTTAAATGGTATCGCGTATAATGCAAATACCAAACGGTTATTTGTCACTGGTAAAAACTGGAATAAACTTTTTGAAATTGAAGTTATAAAAAAACCATAGTGTTTCCTTAAAAAAACAATGATATGCAAGTTAGACGTTGATCTTTTTATTTTATTTTTCTGATACTAAAAAGATTCATTCTTCGATAAATTTCTGCAACACTATAATAAGTTACTCGTTATTGTAATAGACAGATAATAAACCGTACCTTTGCGGCTTATTTTTAGCTATATGAATAAATTTGAAGCGTTAGGTCTTGGTGAAGCCATTATTAAGGCGGTGAATGATATGGGTTTCGAAACCCCAAGTGAAGTACAGGAAAAGGCAATCCCTATTTTATTAAAGGAAGATACAGATATTGTTGCTTTAGCACAAACTGGTACAGGAAAAACAGCAGCTTTCGGTTTTCCATTAATCGAAAAAATTGATAGCAGTAGCAGGATTACACAAGGATTAATACTCTCTCCTACTCGCGAACTTTGTTTACAAATTACTAACGAACTTAAAAACTACTCTAAATATATTCCTGGATTGCACACTGTAGCAATTTATGGTGGAGCAAGTATAACAGATCAGGCAAAACAAATAAAACGTGGTGCCCAAATTGTAGTGGCAACTCCTGGAAGAATGCAGGATATGATCAACCGTAAAATGGTAGACATTACCAATATTAGTTATTGTGTATTAGATGAAGCTGATGAGATGCTAAATATGGGGTTTTATGAAGACATCAATACCATTTTGTCTCATACTCCGGAAGATAAAAATACCTGGCTATTCTCTGCAACAATGCCAAAAGAAGTTTCTACCATCGCAAAACGATTTATGCAAACTCCTATAGAAATTACTGTAGGGCATAAAAACACTGGTTCTAAAAACGTTTCTCATGAATATTATGTAGTAAATTCTCGTGATCGATATGCTGCTTTGAAACGACTGGCAGATGCTAATCCTGATATCTTTTCTGTAATTTTTTGCCGTACCAAACGAGATACTCAAAAAGTAGCAGAAAACCTGATTGGTGATGGATATAATGCAGCAGCATTACACGGTGATTTAAGTCAAAATCAACGTGATTTGGTAATGAAAAGCTTTAGAAATCGCCAAATACAAATGTTAGTTGCTACAGATGTAGCTGCACGTGGTATTGATGTTGATGATGTTACCCATGTAATTAATTATCAACTTCCTGATGAGATAGAAACGTATACACATAGAAGTGGAAGAACGGGACGTGCTGGAAAAAGTGGTGTTTCTATGGTTATCGTGTCCAAAAGCGAAGTTAGAAAAATTAAATCTGTAGAACGAATCATTAAGAAAAGCTTTGAGAAAAAAGAAATTCCTAGTGGTGAAGAAATATGTCAGGTTCAATTATTTCATTTGGCCAGTGACATCGGAAAAGCTGAAATAAATCACGAAATCGATAGTTACTTACCATCTATTAATGAGGTATTAGAAGAATTTTCAAAAGAAGAATTAATCAAAAAATTCTTTTCGGTAGAATTTTCTCGCTTCCATAATTACTATAAAAAATCAAGGGATCTAAATGCTGTAAATGAAAGAGATAATGATTCTAGCAGAGGTAATAGTACACGTTACTTTATTAATGTAGGAGAAAAAGATGGATTTGACTGGATGACTTTAAAGGATTTCCTGAAAGAAGTATTAGAACTAGGAAGCGATTCTTTAAGCCGAGTAGATGTAAAAGAAAGTTTTTCTTTTTTCAATACCAATACTGAACATCAGGAACGAGTTCTTCAGGTTTTTGAAGATTTCAGAATGGAAGGGAGAAAAGTTAATGTAGAAATCTCTAAAGATTCTGGCCGTAGAGGAGGAAGACGTCGTCGTGATAATGATGGTGGTGGTTTTAAAGGAAAACGTAGAAGCGACGGATTTAAACCTAAAGGTAAAAAACGTTTTGATTCAAAAGAAGATAGAGGTAGCGGAGGTAATCGAAAAAGAGATCGTAGAAAACGTAGTGATCGTAGATAAATCAGAGGTTTTGTCCTTAATATATTCAAAAATTACGTTTTAGTAAATCACTGAATATAAGAACTTAACAAATAAATATGATTTTTGGCGCGATTTTTATGTTATATTAATTAAAATTGAACGTCATATTATATACATGAAGAGAGTATTATTTTACATAGCCCTATTAGCAGGTATAACTACTTATGCTCAGGAGAATGATTCAAGTACTGTATCAGGAAAAGTATTAAATGCTGCTAATGATCAGATACTAGAAAATGTTCATATCGTTAATCTTAGTCAAGTCATAGGAACAATTACTAATGAAAAGGGAGATTTTAATATTCCTGCAAAAGTAAATGACACTCTATATTTCTCTTATATTGGGTATAAACCATTACAGGTTAGAGTAACTAACGATTGGGTTAAGTTTGGAGAAGTTAAGATTAAGATGACCGAGCTGGGAATTGCACTAGAAGAGGTAGTCGTTGCCGATGTACAACTTACAGGTTACCTTGAGATTGATGCTAAAAGAATTCCTGTTTATAATAATTACAGATATAGTATTTCTGGACTAAACTCTGGTTATGAAGGTGGTAATAAACAACCTGGTGCCGTAAACAAGGTGTTAGGTGCTATCTTTAATCCTGCCGATTTTTTATATAATATATTTAGCAAACGCTCAAAAGAGTTAAGGAAATTACGTAAAATGAAAAAAGACGATGAGATTAGAAACCTTTTGGAGACCAAATTTGATCGTGCTACCTTAATGGCTCTTCTACAAGTAGGACGGCTAGATATAGATGAGATTTTACGTAATTGCAATTATTCTGTTGATTTTATAAAATTCGCAAATGATCTTCAAATCCTCGATGCCATAAGTGAATGTTATGAGGAATACAAAATACTAGACAGAAAGTAAGTAATCTACATATAAGAAGAGTTATAGTATAATCAACGTAATGAATGCAACGCAATTCGGTTTCCTTCTGAGTCTACAAAATACGCCATATACCCATGTTCTTCAGAGATTTGCTTTTTGTCTAAAACTACTTTCCCTCCTGCATCAGCTACCCTACTCATTTCATTAGCAACATTATCACAAGAAAAGTATACCAAAACTCCATCTTCACTAGGTTTATAATGTTCTCCAGCATAGATCAATGTTCCGGTAGCAATTCCTGCCTGATTTTGATTAGGAAACCATCCCATTTGTACACCTTCCATATCATGAAGGCTAATTTCTATATCAAAAACTTTTTCATAAAAAGCTTTAGCTCTCTTCATATCTATAACCGGAATTTCGAACCAAGTAACCATAATATTAGATGTTAGATGTTAGATGTTAGATGTTAGATGTTAGATGTTAGATGTTAGATGTTAGATGTTAGATGTTAGATGTTAGATGTTAGATGTTAGAAAGTTACTCATTCTCATGATATCGTGCAATAATTTGTTCATGGCTTTTAATCACTTTCTTTGCCCATTCCATTCGTTTTTCTAATTTTTCCTCTTCAGATAATTGCCAATTGCTATTTGTTTCTTTAAGTTTAGATGTAACATGTTGTAGTATTATTGCAGCCGAAACCGAAATATTAAGGCTTTCTGTAAATCCAACCATTGGGATATGTAACTTGGCATCTGCCGCTTCCAAAACCTGATCACTTAACCCTTGCTGTTCTCTTCCAAAAAAAAATGCAGCTGGTTTATCAATATCAAAATCCTGTAAAACTTTAGAATCATCATGCGGAGTAGTTGCAACGATTTGATATCCCTTTTTTTGTAGTGTAGCCAGACATTCTTTGGTAGTAGAATATCGATTAATATCTACCCATTTCTGAGCACCCATTGCAATTTCACGGTCTATACGTTTTGCATTTACCTCTTCAATTACATGTACATTTTGAACTCCAAATACATCACAACTGCGTATCACCGCACTTGTGTTATGCAATTGATACACATCTTCGACTGCTACCGTAAAATGATTTGTACGTTGTTCCAAAACTTTTTTATTTAAACCTTGTCGTCTTGGAGTAAGAAATGATTCTAAGTATTCGAGAAGTTTTATATCTATCATAATTGCTAAAATATAAAAACATCGATTATTTTTAATAAAAAAGAGCTGCCAGTTATGATATCAGACAGCCCTTTTACAATCTACTTAATTTAACTTAAACATATGCACCATAGTTTTCTGCATTGCAATATTTATGGCTTATTACAACAAAGCTCTTGTATGTGCATAATTCGGATTTAAAAAACACTTAAAATTTGATATCACCTATCAAATATTATTTTCACAACTAATTACTATTTAAACTTTTTTAGACAAAAAAAACCTCCCGAAATTACCCCTAAAAACGGAAGGTTTAAGTAAACACATTGTCAAAATGTTTCTTACAGACTAATTATTCGTATCATAATTAGTCTAATTTTTCTTTTTCATTATTTTTTAATTTATACTTTATTATATTGTTGTTATGTAATTTATAGTCATTAATTTCAGTATTAGCATAGCTATGACCGAAATAAAATTTGGCATCATTATACTGTATAGCGTCGTAAATAAATATCAAGAAAGATCTTAACAACTTGTAGCTGTGTACATTAAATTCTAACACAAGATTAACTACAGATAAAGCACTAGTTTTTCTGGTAGTATATCGTGTTAAGAAAGTGATAAAAAATGTACGGTAAGTCCGTAAAAAAGATAAAGAATTACTATATTTCACCCTTCGAAAAGAAGAGAAAAACAATATTTGTTTTTCCTTAAGGGAAAGAAGCATCCTGTCAATTGAAAATGGAAATTGACAATTTATAGACGCATGAAATAATAGTCCACTCATAATGATTGATTTATTTTAAATTAATCGCTATTCAGACCCTGCTTTTGTTGGCTCGCCAAAGTTTCACAATCGCGGGGTTGTTTTTGTCTTAACCTTAATTTTTAATGCTCCATATTTATAAAAGAAACTAACATTAAAAATCTACAGTTTTTACACATTTATTTATTACTCTTTATTTTAGTACTACACTCAAAATACCTTCAAAAACAGAAGTTTTTGATTTTATAGTATTATTATTTTATTATTAATGCAATTTGACAATAAAAATGTTCATTTCTTCATAAAAGTATATTACTACCACTTAGATGAAAAACTACATATCCTTTTACAAAACAATATCGAATATAAAACTCAGGGAGGGGTAAGAAAATAAGTTTTTTATCCTGTAATTATTACATTATGTTTTGCTTAAAAACAATACTTAAAGATAGTTACTATTTGTTAAAACAGAACACTGAAACACCACATAATTATTCCGGTTTTACCATAAAAAAATAAATGTCTAATCATATTTTAAAAATAATAAACAAAATTAACATTTCCGTCAATCCAAAAAATCATAAAAACCTAACTATCAAGTATTTAGCACACAAAATGAGCTATGCAAAATATTATAAATTCTTTAAAAAAGTAGGAATATTCTATAAAAAATATCAAAAAATAGCTTTTAAACCGATGTATTATGCTTTTTAACTGTTTTTGGATTGTTGAAAAAACGTCAATTATAGATAGGTAAACTGTAATTTTTTATCAAGATAAAAGTATAGATCTCATTTTTCAATACTAAAATAGATAATAGGTTTAGGTTATTATATTATCATCCTGAACTCTGATATTTTTAACCTACTAAATTTAAGCAGTTTACAAAAAAAATCACTTTCCATAGAAAATAGAAAGTGATTTTTAATTTCAATTTATTTTATACGATTAGCTTTCTTTATGAATTTCTACTGAGTGTGGATAAGGAATTTCAATACCTGCATCATCAAGAGCTTGTTTACAGTTTTCTAATGTAGTAAAATACACATCCCAATAATCTTCTGGAGTGCAGTAAGGACGAACAGCCAAATCGACAGAGCTTTCTCCTAATTGGCTAACATTTACAGAAGGTGCAGGATCTTTCATTATCTTAGGGTTTGATGTTAAAACTCCTAGTAATACATCTTTTGCATTTTTTATATTTTCATCATAACCTATACCTATTGTGATATCTACTCTCATCATTCCTTCTGCCGTATAGTTAATGATATTTCCATTTGCCATTGCTCCATTAGGGACGATAGCTAACTTATTTTGAGGAGTAGTCAATTTTGTTGTAAAAATTTCAATTTCCTTAACTACACCCAATACGCCTTGCGCCTCTATAACGTCTCCTATTTTGTATGGTCTAAAAATCATAATAAGCACTCCTCCTGCAAAATTAGATAAAGATCCTTGTAGTGCTAAACCAACTGCCAAACCAGCTGCAGCAATTACAGCAGCAAAAGTAGTGACATCGACACCTAATCTTGAAATTACGAGAATGATGAGGAATACTTTTAGGGACCAGGTCAATAAGTTTAATAAAAACTTTTGTAAAGATTCATCATACTTACTTTTAGACATCATCTGCCTAACACTGTTAATTAATTTCTTAATAACCCATGATCCTATAATATAAATAAGGATGGCTGTAATGAGTTTAGGGCCAAATTCTTTTGCAAGTTCAATACCGTAATTGAACCATTCTTGAGCTTTTTCCATTATAATTTGTGTTATTTTGTGTTGAAATATTGCAGTAATAAAAACTATAACTACAACAGATAAAATTTAGGATAGCAAAGATATATGAAATCAATATCAAAGCCAAAACGTTTTCTGTACGATCATTATTGTAGTATAATAAATTCGCTTCTGCGGTTAAGTTGATGTTCTTTATCACTACATGGTACTCCATCTGCACATTTATTAATAAGCGCAGTTTCACCATATCCTCTACCCGTTACGCGAGATTTATCTATCTTACCTTTTTCGACTATATACTTAATCGTGCTTTTTGCTCTGCGTTCACTTAAATACATATTATAATCATCATCTGCCCTACTGTCTGTATGAGATCGAACATCAATCTTTAAATTGGGGTATTCGTTAAGTGTTGCAATAATTTTTTGTAATTCTATTTCTGCATCTGGCCTTATAAAAGATTTATCTAAATCAAAATATATAATCTCCAGATCCAATAGCTTAGCCAAATCATCACCTGGTTTCACTTCTTTTTCGGCTAATCCACCTTTGCTAAGTTGTAGCGCTAAGTCATGCTTATGTTCTAATATATTATTTGCAGTAAGAAGTGCTTCTGTAGGGCCATACCCTATCTTATTTGCTCTAACAATATAGGAAGTATCACACTCGAGATCAAACCTATATCTCCCCTTCGAATCTGTAACTGTACGTTGTAATTCGTTATTGGTATCATCTAATAAAAATACTTCGGCATCTACCAAAACTTCTCTAGAACTTGCATCAGTAACTACTCCGGCAACATATTGATTACATTTAGTAATTAATTCTTCTGTTTGTTTAAAGCTATAGATATCATCGTTTCCTTTTCCTCCAGCTCGATTGCTTGAGAAATATCCAATTTTTGTGTTTTCATTCAATACGAAGGTAAAATCGTCTTCAGAGCTATTTACTGGTTTACCTACATTATAAGGTATAGAAAACTCTCCTAATTCCTCGGGAACAGTTACAAAAATATCTAATCCTCCTAAACCAATATGTCCATCACTAGCAAAATACAATCGTCCCGAATCACTAACGTATGGAAAAGTTTCTCTTCCTTCTGTATTAATTTTATCTCCCAGATTTTTGGGTTCACCAAAAGTACCATCTTCATGTATATCAATAACATATAAATCAGAAAGCCCTCTACTATCAGGCATATCACTTGCAAAATAAAGCTTGGTCCCATCTGAACTCAATGCAGGGTGGGCTATAGAATATTCATTGCTATTGAAAGGTAACTCTTCTATGTTTATCCATTTATCATTCTCGAGTGTTGCTCTATATATTTTTAATAAAATAGTCCCCTCTACATTAGAACCTAATTTTCTTTTGATATAATTATTTCTAGTAAAATATACTGTTTGTCCATCACTACTAAATGAAGTAGAGGATTCGTGAAACTTTGTATTTATTTTCCCTTTTAACTTTTTGGGTGTTTGCAAAATTCCATTAGATTCAATAATCGTTGAAGAAAACAGGTCTAGAAATGGCATTTCATCCCATTCATGAACAACCTTACTCATTCCACTTCCTCCTTTTCTCGAAGATGCAAATATCAACTCTCCCTGGTTATTAAAACTGGGTGCATAATCAGAATATTTAGAGTTTATACTTAATTTTAATAATCTAAACTTACCCGATTGCATTTCAATAAATTTTAAATAATCTCTGGTATTCATAAAGAATTCTGCCCTTTGATCATTACCAGTAATCGTATTAAATTGCTCCATTATCTTATCTGCTTCCTCGTATCGTTGAATACTTTTTAAGCTTTGAGAATATCTAAATAAATATTCAGGATCAATATCATCTGCATACTTAGTAGTTAACTTTTCATACCAAGGAATTGCATCCTCTAACCGGGCATTAAAATAATAAGAGTCTCCTAGTTTTTTAAACAAATCTGCCGATTCATAACCACTTTCTGCAACTTGAAGATATATTTTACGGGCATCAACAAAGGCATAACGATTAAAGCTTTCATCAGCTTTAGCCATTCGCTTTTCCTGGGAAAACGCAATCCCCGACAACAATATACTTAAGGAAATATTTATAAAGTATTTGGTAAAATTCATAGTTTTTCGTTTTTATTTAATTCTAAAAACTAGGTTTTAATATGGTTCTAATCATTTTTTTGAAGGCCTAACATCTTAAATAGTTATTAAAAGAAGCGAGGTGTTAGCATTCTATTGTATTTTTTGAAGAGTTCGAATCTGAGAAATACCTCATAACTCCCATCATTAAATTGACTCTGACCTAACTCTGTCGTTTCTCGATCATAAGCAAAACCAATCATTAATGCATCCGAGATCTGAA
>NZ_OMPD01000015.1 GCF_900312745.1 Aquimarina sp. AU58
CTACGGTAATGGTTAAGGTCTCATTGGCCTCTCCGGTTCCGGTTAAGGTAGGTGTAATATCATTGGTGGTAAAGGTATCTGCTGTTGGTGCAGTAGTGTCAATAGTCACTACTCCTGATCCACTGTTGCCTCCTGCATCAGTAGCTACAACATCCAACGTATCATTATCAGTCAAGACTGGTAAACTACCACTATCTGGTACTGCAACTCCGGTATCAATACTCCAATCTCCTGCTGCATCGGTCGTTACGGTATAAGTAACCTCTGGGGTACCATCTCCATTCTCATCTACTGTAATCGTCAAGGTCTCATTAGCCTCTCCGGTTCCTGTTAAGGTAGGCGTAATATCATTAGTCGTAAACGTATCTGCTGTTGGTGCAGTAGTGTCAATAGTCACTACTCCTGATCCACTGTTACCTCCTGCATCAGTAGCTACAACATCCAAAGTATCATTATCAGTCAAGACTGGTAAACTACCACTTGTAGGTACTGCAACTCCCGTATCAATACTCCAGTCTCCTGCTGCATCGGTCGTTACGGTATAAGTAACCTCTGGGGTACCGTCCCCGTTTTCATCTACGGTAATCGTTAAGGTCTCATTTGCTTCCCCAGTTCCCGTTAAAGTCGGGGTAATATCGTTTGTTGTAAACGTATCTGCTGTTGGTGCAGTAAGATCAATAGTCACTACTCCTGATCCACTGTTGCCTCCGGCATCGGTAGCCACAACATCCAACGTATCATTATCAGTTAGTACTGGTAAACTACCACTATCTGGTACTGCAACTCCAGTATCAATACTCCAGTCTCCTGTTGCATCTGTAGTTACGGTATAAGTAACTTCTGGAGTACCATCTCCGTTTTCATCTACAGTAATCGTTAAGGTCTCATTAGCCTCTCCGGTTCCTGTTAAGATCGGAGTAATATCATTGGTCGTAAACGTATCTGCGGTTGGTGCAGTAGTGTCAATAGTCACTACTCCAGCTCCACTATTACCTCCTGCATCGGTAGCTACAACATCCAAGGTATCATCATCTGTCAAGACTGGTAAACTACCACTATCTGGTACGGCAACTCCCGTATCAATACTCCAGTCTCCTGCTGCATCCGTCGTTACGGTATAGGTAACCTCTGGGGTACCATCTCCGTTTTCATCTACGGTAATGGTTAAGGTCTCATTGGCCTCTCCGGTTCCGGTTAAGGTAGGTGTAATATCATTGGTGGTAAAGGTATCTGCTGTTGGTGCAGTAGTGTCAATAGTCACTACTCCTGATCCGAGATT
>NZ_OMPD01000009.1 GCF_900312745.1 Aquimarina sp. AU58
AAACCCTGGAGTACTTCCTTTTGGAGGAGCAATAACCGAAAAAGGAAACTATTTCGTAAAAATAACATCCAAAGGAACTTCAGAAATACATACCATTGTAAAGAAATAACCTAATAAATCTGGTTGTAAATGAAGAAACATAAAGCGGGTGTCAGTTATATACTGTACACCCGCTTTTTTATGTAGAAATAAAATAAATTAGTTATCGTTTGATCAGTAATTTTTTAGAAATCGAAATTCCGTTATTAGTTGATATAATAATATAATACAAACCTTCTTTAAGAGTTTGAACATTTACATTGTTTTTGGTAGATGAGATATCTTGTTTTAGTTTTATAGCCCCCAAAATGTCATAAACTTTAACAGATGCATTATCTAGATTTTTTAGAGAGTATGTAGAAATAGTGAACTCATGATTTGTAGGATTTGGGTGTATTACAAAACCCTCAAATTCAGGTTTGTCTATGGCAGAAACACTTTTATTTTCTTCTATTGATGTGGATTCTACTTCTCTAGAAGTTGTACAATTTTGGATTTTTGCAGTAAATTTTGACCCACTTGAAGCTTTGAAACCAGTTGAGAGTGTCACTTTTTGACCAGCAGTATATGTTGCAATACCACCATTTGAGATGGTATTATTTGCAGTTAACATATTTGCGGCTTCTTGATTATCAGTGGTTCCTGACGGAACATTTTGAGTCACAGTCAAATTATCAGGACATCCGTTTGATGGGAGAGCATTTGGAGGTAAGTCATTACCCAAATTCTGAATAATTTCTTCAATAGGTACTCCTCTGTTTGGGCAATTGGCGCAATGATGTAAAGCAACTACAAGATCATCACCATATCCCAAAACAGGAGATCCAGAAGATCCACCTTGGGTATCGGCAAAATATCCTATATCATTACCACTTCCACCACAACGAGGTCGAGTTAAAGAAAATATACGGGCTACACCTCCTTGATCATTTGTATTTGTAGAAAGTAATGCAATTCGTTTACCCCAAGCTCGTGGATGTTGAGGGATATAGATACGTTCGTTTATAACCGCACCAGTATTTCTTAATTGTAAAAACCCATAGGTTTGCGGTAAATTAGTAGTCGTGTTTAATTGTAAAAGAGCATAATCTAATGGTGCATTTGCACGAATAAGATTTGCAGAAGTAGCCTCAACGGTACCTGAGCAGGCAAGCCAAGAATCACAATTTGAATTACAATTTGCACCTTGTGCCATGAATTCTACAGTCACATTATTAGCATCAGCTTGGTTTTGGATACAATGTTCATTGGTCATTAATTGACCATTATCTCCGATTAACCAACCTGTACAAGCAGATGTTCCGTTAATTAGTAATCTGGCTACTGCGCGTGAACGATTATAGGCATTAGGCTCGTTATTTGAATAACAAATAGCATTTCTAGAGTCATCAGCTCCACAAAGAGCTTCATCCTGTTCAGCTCGTATTGATTCTAAAGGATATCCTTTTGCAACTATATCAATAATATACCCAAATCCTCCTTTAGGATTACTACTAAATATCTCAATGATCATTTTATCATCATAAATAGGAATACTCCAAAAACTATTACCTCTTTTCTGAATTGTATTATCAGAGTATTTCCAGGATCTAGTATTGTTTACATCTCTTACAACGATATAGTCATTTGCTGCTAATTGTATTTTACTGAAATGTACTGCCACATAACCTGCATCTTTTTGAGATACTTCTTGACTCCAGACCATTTTATGTACACTGGTCATGTTACCTTGATAAGGATGCGGACTTTGGTGAGTGCTAGTAACTTCTTCTCCTACTTTGGTCTGCGCTTGAATACTACAAGCAATTAATAAACAGATACCGTATAAATATTTTTTCATCGTTTAGTTTTGATTTTTTAATTGTAAGTTTTCCTTTTCTAATTCATCGACCCTTTTATTTATTTCGATAATGTATAGAGTTAACTCTTCAATTTTTTGAAGAAGTTTTGCATCCATTTCTCCTAAGAAAATTCCATTTTCTTGCACTTCTGATGCACTGGGAATATCTTTTAAATGTCTATTTTCTTTAATATGATTTTCAACTTCTTTTAGAGTAGGTAATTTGTAATCGTCATAGAAAACAAAATCAGACCAAGTCCCCGCTTCTACAACCATTTCTCTTGCACCTATGGATCCTTCGACAGCTAACCTGTGAGAACCGGTATTTGTTGTTCCTATTCCTACATTTCCTGTCTGTCCATCTATAGTCATTCTGGTGATTCCGCAACAGGTGCTAGTTCCTCCTATTCGAAAATTCATTCTGGCAGGATAATTACCAGGTGTAAATGCACCTGTTGTAGTAACCGATATTCGTCCTATTTGTACGTTTGATTGTCCATCAAATCCAGAATAAATAATTGTCCCTAATAATCTACTTGCAGGAGTTGATGTAGGTGTAGTAGAGTTTCCTCCTGTGTTTAAAAAATACAAATGTGGGTGTCCTCCATTAAATAAACCTTGTCTAGTTGTAATATTTAAAGATGGATATTTATTGTTTAACTGATTGATGGTTATTTTATCATCAAAAGTTTGCTGACTGTAGGATGTCGTTTGAATTGTTATGATTAATAACAAAATGCTTAATATTCTTTTCATCTGTTATTTTATTAAGTTTAATTAGGTTTTTATTTTTTAGATTCTATTAGCTTTTCAAGCTGATCTAATCTTTCCTCAATAGATTTTAACCTTTTGATTTCTTTTTCTTGTTGAATGGTGTATAGTGTTAATTCTTCAACTTTCTGAAGAAGCTTAGCATTCATTTCTCCTATCGAAATTCCTTTTTTAAATACTTCTTTTTCTGAAGGAATATTTTTTAGGTGCCCGTTAGTTTTTATATGCCGTTCAACCTCTTCTAAACTCGGTAGTATATAATCAGATTCGAATACAAAATCTGACCAAACATTAGGCTTTACTATGACTTCTTTGGTTTTTGTGGTTCCGTCAATGGCTAAATTCCCTCCAGAAACACCAAGAGTATTATTATCTCTTAAAATTAGCCTCATATCATAGTCAGTTGTAGGATCATTAGAGAAATCAAAATAGGGAACTCCATTACCTCTTAGTTCAATAGAAGCACCTTGATCTGTATTTATTATAGCTCCGGTATTTCCCCAACTAATACTCTGGCCTGTAGATAGCTTATTACTCATTTTAACATCGCCGCCTTCAAAAGAAAGTAAGTTATCATTCCTAAGGATTAATCTCATATCATAGTCGGTAGTAGGATCATTAGAGAAATCGAAATAGGGAACTCCATTACCTCTTAGTTCAATAGAAGCACCTTGATCTGTATTTATTATAGCTCCGGTATTTCCCCAACTAATACTCTGGCCTGTAGATAGCTTATTACTCATTTTAACATCGCCGCCTTCAAAAGAAAGTAAGTTATCATTCCTAAGGATTAATCTCATATCATAGTCGGTAGTAGGATCATTAGAGAAATCGAAATAAGGAACTCCATTCCCCCTTAGTTCAACAGAAGCACCCTGGTCTGTATTTATAATGGCTCCTGTGCTTCCCCATTTGATTTGTTTAGTCACAGTAAGTTTGCCATTAATAGTTTGATCTTGAGCCGTAAGGTTAAATACAGCTACAATGCATAGAATTAAGCTTGATAATTTTTTCATCGTTTTGGTTTTAAGAGTTATAGAATGAATTTTTATTCGCTGAGGTTTTGGATTTTATTTTGAAGAGCAGATACTGTTTTTCGCAAAGTTTTCAATTCTTCATCCTGTTGAATTGTGTAGAGCATTAGTTCTTCTATTTTTTCGAGTAATTTTGCATGCATACTTCCGATTTGAATTCCATTTTCTCGAACTTCTTTTTCACTTGGTATATTAGGAAGATGCCCTTTGTTTTTAATATGTTCTTTGACTTCATTTAGCGAGGGTAATTTGTAGTCAGAACGAAATACATAGTCTGGCCATGGTGAGGCTTCTACTACAATCTCTTTGGCTCTAATATTGCCATTTACGGCAAGCTTATAACCTCTTGTATTAGTAGTTCCTATACCAACAGTGCCATCGGTATCAATAATTCTTAAACGTTCGACTCCTTTGGTTTTTAGAATTAGATCATTGTTGTAAGAAGAAAACGCATTTGTAGTTGTATATACATCTTTGTTAAAGATAAACTTGGGCATATCGGTGTAGATATGTGCCCAACTACTGTTAAGAGGACCAACATCGATGTATCCATAAGTTCCGTTAACTCGTAATGCCCCTCCTGCAAGATTTCCTCTAATACTTCCATTAATATGGAGTCTAGTTTGAGGATTAGAAATACCGATCCCCATATATCCGTTTTCGTCTTTAATCCTTAAACGTTCGGTTCCTTTGGTTTTTAAGATGAGGTCATTGTTGTAAGAAGAAAATGCATTTGTAATAGTATATACATCTTTATTAAAGATAAACTTTGGCATATCGGTATAGATATGAGCCCATCCGCTGTTAAGAGGACCAACATCTATGTATCCATAAGTTCCGTTAATACGCAGTGCTCCTCCTGCAAGGTTTCCTCTTATGTCTCCGTTGATATGTAGTTTGGCTGCCGGATTGGTGACTCCTACTCCTACATTACCACTTAAGCTGTAAATGGTGTTCTGATTGTCGTAATTGTGCTGTGCAGACAATCCTATAGCGCTCAAGAGAGTCACTATTGATAAAATAATTTTTTTCATTGTGTAATAAATTTATTGGTTAAATCTTATTTCTAAAGGTACAAATTCCCTATTTCTATTCTTTTTTTTTAAATGTAAAGTATATGTTAAATAATTGATTATTAATATGTTACATATGGGTTTTCCGTAAAAATAGTAATGTAATCACAAATAAGTTTTGTATGTAAAATATTTTATTCTACATTTGTAGAGTTAATTCTAATAGTGTAGAACAATGCAATTATCAAAAACTGAAGAACAATTAATGCAATATCTCTGGAAATTGGAGAAAGCCTTTATGAAGGATTTATTAGATTCTTTTCCAGAACCTAAACCTGCAACTACTACTGTAGCTACACTATTGAAAAGAATGATTGATAAAGGTTTTGTGAATTATACGTTATATGGAAAATCAAGAGAATATTATCCATTAGTAAAAAAGACAGATTATTTTTCTAAACATGTAAATGGACTGATTAAGAATTTTTTTAACGATTCGGCTTCACAGTTTGCATCATTTTTTACATCAGAAACCAACTTATCTACTACAGAATTAGAAGAACTTAAAAAGATAGTAGATAAACAAATCCAAAAACAAAAGCAATGATTATATATATAATAAAGTCATCTCTTTGTTTGGTGCTATTATGGTCTTTTTACAGGCTATTTTTAGAACGAGAGAATATGCATCATTTTAAAAGGTTTTACCTTCTTTTTAGCTTGATTTTTGCATACACGATCCCTCTGGTTACTATTACTTATGAAACAGATACAGTACTTAATCAAGAAAATATTCAACAACCTGTAAATCATCTAATCCTATCAGATAATGTACAGGTAGAAGCCACGTCTTCAGACTATTTTTCGACAATTATATGGATCGTTTATGGTATAGGTGTTTTGATTTTTGCAATTAGATTTATAAAAAATATATACCATTTGATTAAGAAGGTAAGAAGAAATGAAAACCTGAAAGAGTCCTCACATATTAATGTGCTACTTACAAATTCTATTATTCCGCATACATTTTTACATTACATATTTGTTCCTAAAAAAGAATTTCAGAAAAAAGCTATTCCGCAAGAAGTATTATTACATGAGAAAACTCATGTACAACAAAGACATACTTTAGATATTCTGTTTGTAGAGATTTTTCAAGTGATTTTTTGGTTCAATCCAATATGGTTTTGGGTAAAAAAATCAATTAAGTTAAATCATGAATTTCTTGCAGATCAAAAAGTATTGAAGCAACAGTTTTCAATACATCAATATATGGACCTACTCGTTAATTATCCAAACAGTTCTCATCAAGCTGTATTAGCGAGCCCTATCAATTATTCATTAACCAAAAAACGAATCGTTATGATGTCGCAACAATTTTCTAAAACTAAAGCAACAACTCGATTGTTGCTGTTTCTACCTATCCTTTTAGGATGTATTCTTTTGTTTAACAATAAGATGGTAGCTCAACAAAAAAGTACTACAATCAGTACTACTGTAGCGCCAACTCACCCTGATAAAAAAATAAAAATCAGAGTTAGTGGAGAACAAATTAATATTAATGGAATTACCACCGATTTATCTGGTGTGGCTGCCGTTATTGATAATGCTACAAAACAGTGGAAAGACCATGAGTTAACAGAGTTTCAATTTAGTGTTAAACTAGAAAACACGAATGATAAGTTTCTCAAAAAACTCAATAAGGTATACCGAAAAACAAGGTTATATAAAGCTAATCCAGATGGGCATGATCTTATTCCACCTTCACCTCCGGCACCACCAAAAATGAGAACGAGTGTCGTTCCTGGACCTCCGCCTTCTCCTAAAGCACATAAAAAATTAAAAGCTCCAAAGCCTCCAAAACCGCTTAAGGCGCCAAAAGTGTCAAAGCTTCCGAAAGCACCTTCTTATTCTCGGACAGAACTTGAAGAACTTGAAAGAGAAGCAGAACTTATAAAGGAAGAAGTAGAAAGAGAAAAAACTGAACTCGCAGAACTGGCAGAAATAGATAAAGCTATCGCTATTGAACGAGCAGAGGAAGTAAGGTATGAAGCAGAGGAAGTAAAAGAGGAAATAGCAGCCTTGGCAATGGAGAGGGCAGAAGCATCAAGATATAAAGCAGAACAAGTAAGAGCGGTAGCGATGGAACAGGCTGAGAAAGCCAGAGTAATCGCTATGGAAGAATCAAATAGAGCCCGGGAGCAATCTTATAAGATAAGAGAAGAAGCCATGAGAAATGCTGAAAGAGCAAGATTTGAAGCTGAGAAGGTAAGAGCTATGGCGCGAGATAATGTAGAGAAATCAAGAAGACAAGCAGAAAAAGCCCGCAGAAAAGCTATAGACCAAGCTAAAAGGGCTCGTGATGTAGTAAGAAAAGAGGCTATCGAAGAGAGAAAAGAAGCGCGAAAGCGTATACAAGAAGCCAGAAAAGAACAACAAAGAGCTCGGGAAAAAGCGCAAAAAGAGAATAATTAACAGATCAATTTTCTGATAATTTTAAAAACGAAAACTCCCCTTAGGGAGTTTTTTTGTGCAACATATCGCTATAAATCAGCGTTATACTTATTATCAATCAAAAAACCCTTAGATGATGTTAAAACGTTTTTTTATTTTATGCTCCGGCGCAGATGCCGATATATTAGCAGATAGTTCTGATGGAGAACAGAATAAATATGCTGGTATCGGAGCAACAGTTTTCTTTACGGCGGTAATGGCTTTTATTGCTGCCAGTTATGCCTTATATACCGTATTTGATACTTATTTTACTGCTATCTTCTTTGGTTTAATCTGGGGCTTGTTGATCTTTAATCTGGATCGATTTATTGTATCTACTATTAAGAAGAAGGATAGTTTTATGGATGAACTCCTACAAGCTTCACCAAGAATTATTTTGGCCGTAATTATTGCAGTTGTTATTTCTAAACCTTTAGAATTAAAGATTTTTGAGAAAGAAATTGATCGTGTTTTACTCGAGCAAAAGAATGATTTTACTTTAGCGAATAAAGAACAAATCGCAACACAGTATACTCCGGCTATTGCTACAATTGATTCTGATATTAATACACTTAAACAAGAAGTAACAACCAAAGAAACCGAGGTTAACGATCTTTATGAAACCTATATTGCTGAGGCAGAAGGAAGAAAAGGTACAGAGATTATTGGAAAAGGACCTGTATATAAAGAAAAACGTGAGAAGCATGATACAGCTTTGGCAGAATTAGCCGAATTGAAAAAAGCGAATGCAGAGAAAATAACTACCTTAGAAATTCAAAAAACAGAATTGACTGCCGAGTATGCTAATCAAGTGACGACATCTCAACCTATTATTGATAATTTTGATGGATTAATGGCTCGAGTAAATGCTTTAAATGAGTTACCCTGGTTACCTTCATTTTTTATCTTTTTATTATTTCTAGCTATAGAAACCTCACCTATTTTTGCAAAATTATTCTCTCCAAAAGGAGAGTATGACTTTAAATTAGAAGATGTAGAAGGTGAAATAAAAACATGGGTTGCTCAGAAAGAAGATCAGCGAAAAGTACTATTAGAAACAGATCATACGATTAATGATAGAGTATATGGTGATCTTTCTGAAGAAGAGGAATTATATGCATATAAGAAAAAGATTGCCCGAGAAATGATGAAAAAACAGCAAGATGCTTTTTATAAAAAGCAAACGGGCATTTTATAAATTTGGTACTTCTCAAAATAAAAATAGACCTCACAAGCTCATACTATGGCTTGTGAGGTCTGTTCGTTTAACAATGTTTTATATAAGAAAGATAGGTTATACTATGTGTAGAAAAAAAGTTGTGAATATGTATTCTTCATCTTATGACAGGTGTTTTGTACTTCTAACTCAACCTATTTCCCTGATCATTTACAAATAATAGCGAATAACACAACCTCTTTTCTTTAAGTAGTATCGCGATTTAGTTTTTAATAAATTTCGTTGTTAATAACCCTTTACTGGATTGAAGATGAAGAATATATTGGCCAACAGGCAATTCAGTAACATTAATCAAAACAGAATTAAGACCCATTAATATATCATTTGTGCCTTTTGGAGTTGGAGCAGCAAAAGGATCTTCTTTTATAAGTTCGTCTCTAGGATCAACGGTAAATTTAACAATTACTTTTTTTACAATTTCCCCAGAAAGCCTTAGTATAGTTACAGTAGCATTACCAGTAGTTAAAGGGTCTTTAGGAGTTATTGCTAAATAGTTACTTGCCGGATTTGGCGAAAGTATAAAGTGATTATCAAAAGCACTTGTTTTGGTAGGTTTACAACTAGTATTAACGTTACATGTAGAGTACCCCAATGTAAATCTTATATAGTTGCTAATCTCGTTTAAAAAAGATACCGAATTAACACAAACAAAATTTAGTTTTGGGCATCCATCTAAGTAAAGACGTCTAGCATGATGAACTACCCCAGAGAAATGCTGGTAACTTTGGTAAAAAGAATGATTTCCTGTTAGATATGCTTCTCTTAGATTTGGATTGTTGCTAATGTTTAATTTATTTACAGATTTACAATTTCTAATATCAATTTTGGATATTAAGTTTCTACTAACATCCACAGTTTCTAAATTAGTATTTGATGTAATATCTAATGTAGTTATTTGGTTATTAGACAATCGTAGTACTTGTAAATCTACACTACTGTTTAGAGATATTTGCAATAATTGGTTGTTATCAAGAGTAAGATAACGTAATAGAGTCTTATTGCTAAGATCGATTGAGGTTAGCTTATTATTGGCTAGATCTATGGTGTTTAGTTTATTGTTTTTACTAAGGTTTACAGAAGAAATTTGATTGTTTTTAAGAAGAAGAACTCTTAGGTTAACAAAATATTCAATCCCAATTATATTACTAATGTTTTTATTTTCAAGATTGATAACACCTACCTTTTCTGCTTCGTCTACAGAGATTTGATTATCACTGTCAATATCATATTTAGATACGAGTCCAGCTTTAAAATTAGGGTCATTAAAATTAATGATTTTAGAAGTAGGAGCTAAGCTACAGTCACTACTAATAACACAATTATAACCTAATGCATCAACTCTATTTTGTATGTATGCAGTATCAGAATAATATTTGTGTAAGCAAATAAATTCTAGTTTCGGGCATTTTTCGATCTTAATATATTTACTTAGGTATCGATGTGTTAAAAACATGGTCTTTAACTCACTATTGTCACTAACATCTAGGTTAACTATTTTACAGTTTCTGGCATCTAGTTTAGTTATCTTGTTTTTTGAACAATATAGAGAAACGAGGTTGATATTTTTAGAAAGATCTATTTCTGTTAAAACATTAGAGCCTATATCTAATCTTTCTAGATTTGAGTTTCCGGTAAGATTGATAGACGTTAATTTGTTTTTCTCAACGTTTATACGTCTCAATGTTGAAGTTACAGGCAATTTTAAACTAGTCAGTAGACTTTCTCTTACATCTAGATGAGTAAGCATTGTATTTTTAGAGGCGTCTATGTTGGTTAGTAAGTTGTTACCGATATTTAATTCATCTAATTTTGTGTTTTTGGAAACATCTAAGCTTGTTAATTTATTCCCCCACACATATAACCTGGTTAAATTTAGGTTTTTAGTACTATTTAATTCTTCTAATTGGTTAGTCCATGCATGAAGTATCGATAATTTTGTATTACTATTAATATTAATTCTTTTAAATCTATTATTGTATATTTTTAATTCAAATAATATCACATTTTTAGATACATCCAATTGTGCTAATTGATTGCTATTTGCATCCAATCGTTCTAATTGCGTACATGCGGATATATTTAAATTAGTCAACTGATTTTGACTAACATCCAAGTATTGTAATTTTGTGTTTTTTGTTAGATTTAAAGAGGTTACCTTATTCTTAGGAATAGTGAGGTATTTTAAATTTATAAAATGTTCTATTCCGGTAAGATTTTCAATATTCTTATTTACAGCTTTTATGGATATAGCTTTTTCTGCTTCTTGCTTACTTATGTTTGCATCATTATTGGTATTTATTGATGATGCTAGTAAAGCATTTTTAAAATTAGCATCAGGGATATAAATATTTTGCGCATAAGAGGTTAGGGTAAGGCATAGTAGTATACCCAAAAAGATAATTTTTTTCATAAGTACGAATGAGTTAGTTTTAATTTGATAAATAGTTAATAGAATTTGTTTTTTAGGCTTTGTATTGAGGATGTTTTTTGATTATTTATATCAAATTTTGTGTAGATCTTGCTGGCTTATTTGAAACAAAGATAAAGGTGGAAATTGCACTATAACAACAGGAGTAACTTAGGATTTATAAATCTTGATCAGTATATTTATAAATCTTAACCATTGTTTTTAGCTTCAAAATGCTTTTTATCAGAAGGTTTGTTTTTTTTAAGAAAGTTTCATGATTTGTTATTGAAATCATACTCTATTTATATGGTTATCCCTTATCTTGTCAACAATTTTTAACTATTCACTTTGAATATAAGAATGAAGAATATTTATAGTATTGTTTTAATTTTTATAAGTTTCACCTTTCTCTATGGTAAAGGAGTAAGTATGATAACGAAAAACAGGATTAGTGAAAAGCAATATTCAGTTTCGGATTCTTTAAATCATAAAACCTTTGATGAATTGCGGTCGCTTTTTATTAAACACTACAAAGATTCAGTTTTTATAAAAAAATTATCGAATACATATCTTACCAGAGCAAAGAGAGATAAGGATAGTATTGAAATAGCAAATGGATATCAGATATTCTTTGAAATGAATATAAATAATCCAAAAGCAGCTTTGGCATACACAGATTCTATGATTGTTGTTACCAAAGGCGTAAAAGATGAATTCTACCCTGCAAGAGGTTACCTTTTAAGAGGTTATCTTTTACAAAAATTAGAACGATATAATGAAGCTTTAACTTCCTATTTAATTTCGAAAAAACATGCAGAGATCAATGATAATATTGGTCATATCATTGCTATAACACATAATATTGCAATACTTAAGACCATCTTAGGAAAAGATGGAGAATCTTTAGAAATCTATAAAAAAAATTTAGACCTCCTATCGACTCAGGATACTATAGGTAAATTTAGGTCACATTATATAGCTACTCTCTGTAAATTGTCGGATAGTTATAATTTATTTAAAAAATATGATACCGCACATTTCTATTTGAAAAAAGGAATTACATCCACTCTATCAGGAGATATCCCACATTTCTATTCTGAGTTACTTTCATCATATGGGGTTAATAGTTATTATAGAAAAGAATATAACATAGCACAGGATAGTTTAAAAAAGTCTCTATCTCTTTCCAAAAAGACTCCATATACTAATATACTTATTACCTATTTGTATTTAGGAAAAACACTGTTAGAACTAGAACAGGAAGAAGAGGCTATAGGGTATTTTAAAAAAATAGACTCTGCGGTACACGTTTCTAATTATATATTAGAAACCAGAGAAGCATTTACATTACTTATAGATCATTATAAGAGGAAAAATGATAAAGCAAATCAGCTAAGAATCATGGAAAAACTGATAAAACTAGATAGTAGTTTTTCTGTAAAGTATAAAAAGTTACACATAGATATTGAAAAAAAGTATGATAACGTACAACTTATTAAAGACAAAGAACGATTAATAGATAGTATTAAAAATCATAGTAGAACAACCATAAACCAGCTATGGGTTTTTGGTGGATTAACCATCGTATTGATAAGTCTGGGGTATTTATATTATTACAAAAAGAGAAAGAAAAGCTATGAAAAAGTATACCAGGAAAAATTACTAAATGCAGAACATCTAAATAAAAAGAAAACGCAGAAAACAAAAGATATTGAAATCGCACCAGAATTAAGAGACGATATTTTAAAAAATTTAGAAGAATTTGAGAAAAATAAAACTTTTTTAAAAAATGGCTTAACATTAGCCATAGTTGCCAAAAAACTAAAAACAAATTCTACATATTTATCCAGGATTATTAATATGGATAAACAAAAAAACTTTGCTAACTATATTAATGATTTACGTATTGAATATTGTATACAACAAATAAAAAATAATAAAAAATTTAGACACTATTCTATAACATCTATGGCAAAAGAAGTAGGCTTTAATAATATTCAGTCTTTTGTTAAAGCATTTTATAAAAAAAATGGTTGTAATCCTGCTGAATACATAAAAGAGTTTGTCAGTGAGTGAGTTATGGGATTTCAACGCTTGATAAATACCACTAAATATTTATAAATCTTACCCAGAACATAAAGGGATATGTCTAACAATTAGTGTTTGTTAGTTACATTTACATTATAACAAAGTTCAAATTAACTCATCATGAAAACGAATAAGAAAGTAAAACTAGAATTTAAAAAAATTAATGTAACCAAACTTACCGATTCTAATATCGCCAGAATAAAGGGAGGAAATAAGGATGATCTTATTAGAGTTGACGGTACAGATGGTGGTAGCCTGATATCTCGTATTATAAATGGCGTGAATCATTCATGCAATAGATAATAAGATCTAAAAATATTACTTATAGAAAATAAAAACCTTCTTTGAATATAGAACTTTCTTTGATTAAAACTTACGATCGGGATGATAAGCTTCTAGATTCAAAGAAGGTTTTTTATCAGAAATAATTTCTGAAACCAATTTTCCCGTAGAGGTTCCCATGGTCCAGCCCATCATAGCATGCCCTGTAGCAATAGTAAGATTATTGCAAGTGTTAGATTTACCAATATAGGGTAGTCCATCTGGAGAAACAGGCCTAAGACCAGATGTAGCTGCCTCTTTTTCTGCATTAGAAAGTTTTATATCGGGATAGTATCGTTGCGTGGCGTTTGCGATAGTTTCTACTCTCACCTTATTAATCTTATGGTTAATACCCGCTATTTCCATAGTACCGGCAAATCTGGTAAATCCCTGCATTGGGGTTACTGCAATTTTAGCTTCAGTTAGTATAGCCGGCATAGTTATTCCTAAATCTCTTTCAGTATTAATACGGTACCCTTTTCCGGCTTCTAATAACAGTTTGATTCCTAGTTTTTTGCTTAGCAAATTCGACCATGATCCTGCCGCTAGTACAAATTCATCTGCTGTGTAGGATGTATTCTTAGTATGTATCGAAGTAATTTTATTGTTCTGCGTACTAATATCTTCTACTTTTTCATTTTTGTGAATTGTTACCCCAGAAGCTTCAAGAAAAGCTTTCATTTCATCCATAAAGGTTTGTGGGGTGGTATGCCAATCACATTCATACAATACAGCTCCTTTTGCTTGCAATTGTACATTGGGTTCCATTTGTTTTAATTCGTCAAATGAAAGCTCTTTTACGGGCAATCCTTCTTTGGTTGCCATCTTGCCAACATGAATTTCTTCTTCGAGCATTTTTTCGGTTTGACAGATCATTAAAAGCCCTTTTTTTTCTAACTGAAACGTAAAATTTTCATCAGATCTGATTTCAGAATACAAATCTCGACCTAATACTGCAATATCTTTAATGGCAGCAATACCTTGATTTACATTTTTTACCGAGCAAGATTTGTTAAATGCCCATGTCCAACGTAAGAAATCTGAATTGAGACGGGGCTTTATAAATAATGGGCTAGTGGGGTTAAACATCCATTTTAGTCCTTTTTTCATTACACCAGGTGCTGCAAGAGGGATGATATGGCTTGGCGAAAGATAGCCTGCATTAACGTAAGAAGCACCAGAATCCATTGCAGATTGATCAATTACAGTAACATGATGCCCTTCTTTATGTAAATAATATGCAGAACATAATCCTATGATTCCGCCTCCTATGATAATAACTTCTTTGCTCATAATTGTAATACACTTAGACAAGCTTAGTGTGGTATTCTGTTGTGTTTACTTAGTATTTTATTACGTCTTATTTAGTTTTGTCTAAATAACCTGAAAACCATGTGCATAAGGATCATCTTCATCATCAATAACGATAGTATTGTATCCATAAACTTTTGCCCAGCCCTGAATACTTGGGATAATGGCTTTTATGTCACCTAATTGTGTTTCTTCTTCGATTCTACCAATGAATGTACTTCCGATAAAACTTTCATGAACAAATTCTTCTCCTTGTTGTAGTTTTCCTTTGGCATATAACTGTGCTATTCTTGCAGAGGTTCCTGTTCCGCAGGGAGAACGATCAATGGCTTTGTCTCCATAAAAAACAGCATTTCTACCCGACGAATCAGGATTGATAGGATCTCCTGTCCAAAGCATATGACTTACATCTCTAATCGTATCATTTTCTGGGTGAATAAATGCATTAGGATATTTTTTGTTAATACGTTCTCGTACTACTTGAGAATACTGAATTAACTTACTTGCTGTAAAATCATGAACCCCGCTAAAGTTTTTTTGAGGATCTACAATAGCATAAAAATTTCCACCATAAGCAACATCAAAAACCAATTCTCCTAGTTCTGGACATTCTATAGTTAAATTTTCTGCTGCTAGATATGATTTTACATTTTTGAGTTTTACCCAATCTACTTTTTTATTGGTTTGCTGATATTCTATTTCTACCAAACCTGCCGGAGCTTCCATTCTAATTTTTCCAGGAGTTTTGGGTTGTATCAATCCTTCTTCTATTGCTATGGTGATGGTTCCAATAGTGCCATGACCACACATAGGAAGACACCCAGAGGTTTCTATAAATAGAATAGAAAAATCATTATCGGGATGGTGGGGTTCGAATAAAAAACTACCACTCATCATATCGTGTCCTCGAGGCTCATACATTAGCCCTTTTCTTATCCAATCATAAGTGGTGAGAAAATGTTGCCGTTTTTCACTCATCGTTTTTCCAATTAGATCAGGTCTACCTGTTGTAACTACTCTTACTGGGTTTCCACAGGTATGAGCATCGATACATTTAAAAGTGGTTCTAGCCATTTTTTGTTTTTTCGATATAAGTATTAATTCTATTTTCTAAAATTGAAAGCGTAACTGTACCTTGCTCAAGAACGACTTCATGAAATTCGCGGATATCAAATTTATTTCCCAATGCAGTTTCAGCTTTTTTACGCAATTCTCTAATTTTTAATTCACCAATTTTATAAGACAAAGCCTGGCCTGGCCATGAAATATATCGATCGGTTTCTGTATGTATTTCATGTAATGATAATGCTGTATTCGAAGACATAAAATCGATGACTTGTTCTCGTGTCCATCCTTTTGCATGGATTCCTGTATCTACTACCAAGCGACATGCTCGCCACATTTCATAGGTTAGTTTCCCAAATTGCTCATAAGGAGTAGTATACATTCCCATTTCTTCTGCCAGAAACTCAGCATATAATCCCCAGCCTTCTCCATATGCAGATAGATATAGATCTTTTCTAAATTGTGGTATGCTATCTCCTAATTCATTGTTTAAACTACCTTGCAAATGATGCCCGGGTACAGCTTCATGTACGGTAAGCGACGGTAGTGTATATAGTGTTCTGCTTGGTAAATCATAAGTGTTTACCCAATAATATCCTGGATCGGTACTATTGGCTTCTGTTCCTACATATCGACCACTGGTGTATTTTGGAGCAATAGCATCTGGTACAGGGGCTACCCCATATGGTTTTCTGGGTAATGTTTTAAAAAAACGAGGTAGTTGTTCATCTGCTCGCTTGGCCATATCTCGGGCAATCATAAGCAACTCATCTGGTGTTTTTGCATAGAATTGCTCATCGGTACGAAGAAATTTAAAAAAGTCTGAAAAGCTACCCTGAAAATTAAGCTCTTTTATGATGATCTCCATTTGCGCTTTTATTCTGGCAACTTCTTTTAATCCGATATTATGAATCTCATCTGCAGTATATGTAGTGCTTGTAGTATAAAAGTTAATCCTGTTTTGATAATAAGCTTCGCCATTTGGAGTTTGAGATACACCAATGGCTGTTCTTGTCTTAGGTAAATATTCGGTTTCAAAGAATGTCTTTATTCTTTTAAATTGAGGGATAACCTTATTTTTAATTACTTCTTTGGCCGCATTATGTATTGAATCCTTTTGAACCTTTGTTAGTATTTCTGGCAAGCTTTTAAAAGGAGAATAAAAATAACTGTTTTTAACACTATCAACGATATGGTCATTATATGTTGATTCATATCCTTTAAAAATAACTCTTGGTTGAGAGACTCCTTTTTCAAGACCTTCTCTTAGATTTATAAAATGCTGATCAACAAATTCGGGGATTGCATTAAGTTTGTTTAGGTAATTTTTAGCTTGTTTATAATTGGCCAATGGTCTAACCATATAATTGAGATTGCTATGAAATCCAGAATCAGATAATAAGGGATTGAGATAGGCTTCAAACTCATAAAAATCAACAGTTCTTTGTAAAGTGAATTTTAATAACTCAAGAGATATTTTATCGGTTTCTTTAAGTAATGTAGCATCAATACCATTTAGTTCTTCTATCTTTTTTTGAGCAAAATCAGCTTCTTTTTTGAAATACTCTTTGGTAAAAAGACCTAGAGGATATGCCTCTTCATCATACCCTTCTCTTTCTTCAATTTCTGTAATAATTTGATGTAATGAAGCCGATGGGTTTTTCTGTTTTTGTTCCTTACAGCTAAAACAGAAAAACAATATTAGAATTGCTATGATTTTAAAAAATTTCATGCTAAACGAGTATTATTTTTTTAATATTAATTCTAAAAATTAGATTTTAGAATCTGTATGCTTACCATTTACTAACCTGGAAATCCCTAGAGGGTTTTCATTCTTAAGTTCGTTAGGTAATAAATTATTAGGCCAGCTTTGATAGCTAAATGGACGCACCCATCGTTTAATAGAATGAATACCAACTGCTGTAAACCTACTATCTGTTGATGCAGGATATGGACCACCATGTAACATAGATGGGCATACTTCTACGCCTGTAGGAACACCATTAAATATGATTCTTCCTACCCTGTTTTGTAATGCATCAATTACTGTATTGTATTGTAGTGCTTCTTCGCTTTCTGCAATAATGGTTCCTGTGAGTTGCCCTTCTAAGGTGTTAATTATGGTTTCTAATTGTTCGATATCCTGGCATTGCACAACCATAGAGAATGGCCCAAATACTTCTTGATGTAAGGTTGTGTTTTCTAAAAATGTTTTTCCTTCTACTGTGGTAACTGTTTGTCTTGCATAATTTACGGCAACATCACTATCAAGCTCTGCGGTGACAGATAGTCCACTTTGTTGTAATGCATTTGCTTTGTTTCTTTCAAAATTTCCAATAATGTTGGGATGCAACATACAGGAAGGTTCAATTTTTATAATTTCTTCAGAAAGTGTTGTTATAAAATTAGTTAAGGCTTCTCCTTTAATACCAATAAGCAAACCAGGATTTGTACAAAACTGGCCAGCTCCTAACGTTATTGATTTTGCGTAGGTTTTAGCTAAATCGACTCCTTTTGTAATTGTTGCTTCGGGTAATAAGACTACAGGATTTATACTTCCCATTTCTGCAAATACCGGAATTGGCTCTGGTCGTTTTGAAGCTAAATCAAATAAAGCTCTACCTCCTCTAATACTTCCTGTAAAACCAACAGCTTTTACTGCAGGATGTTCTACTAATTGAACACCTACTTCGATTCCTGAGCTATTGAGGTTAGAAAATACTCCATTTGGCATTCCTGTTTTTGTGGCAGCTTTGATAATTGCGGCAGATACTAATTCTCCCGTTCCTGCATGCATAGGATGTGATTTTACAATAACAGGACATCCTGCGGCAAATGCAGCGGCAGTATCACCTCCGGCTGTAGAGTAGGCTAGAGGAAAATTACTTGCTCCAAAAACAACAACGGGTCCTAAAGGGACCAGCATTTTACGAATATCTTGTTTAGGAATAGGACTGCGATCTAAATCAGCAGTGTCTATAGAAGCTTCTACCCATGAGCCCTCGGCTACCAGATCAGCAAAGGTTCTTAATTGTCCTATAGTTCTACCTCGTTCACCTTTTGCTCTTCCTTCTGGCAAACCAGTTTCCGATCTATATGTTTCTATTAGAAGATCATCTAAAGCCAGAATCTCATCGGCAATTGCATTTAAAAATTCAGCTTTTTTAGCGCCAGAAACCTTTCTGAAAATTTCAAAAGCTTCTGAAGCTAATGATACGGCTTTTTCGATTTCTTCTTCTGAAGCTTCAAAAAATGTATGTTCATTTTCAATATTCAACTTAGGGTTAAAAGTCGTGTAGGTTTTACTTCCTATAGCCGAAAGTTGATTTCCTATATAATTTTTGCCTGTTATCATAGTTTCAAAATGATTTAATGTGAAAATAGATCAATTTCTAATGAAAGAATGATGCTGTCTTTATTATTTTTTGATACATCACTTTAAAGACTAATCTATTAATTCAATGTTTTTGTATTTGGGTAATTGTGGTCTTGTTTTTAGGCCGGTTTCAATAATTTCTAATACTTTTTTACGTTCATCTCCAACGAGTGGTAGCCTGGGTGGGCGCACATACTCTGTGCCGATTCCGGTAGCTACTTCTGCCAGTTTTATATTTTGTACTAATTTAGGGTTTATGTCTAACTCCAGCAAAGGTAAAAACCAACGATAGATTGCTATAGCTTCTTTAATCCGACCAGCTTTCTGAAGCTCATAAATAGCTACAGTTTCTTCTGGGAAAGCATCTACTAGTCCTGCAACCCAACCATCGGCACCCATCAATAAACTTTCGAGAGCTAATGTATCTACTCCACTTAGGATTTTTAATCTATCACCAAAGCGATTTTTAATTCGTGTTATATTAGAAATATCTCTTGTAGATTCTTTTACGGCCTGTATATTATCTAATACTAATAGCTCTTCAAACATATCCAAAGAAACTTCTATCTTATAGTCAACAGGATTATTATAAATCATTATAGGTAGATCTGTACTTTTGGCCACTTCTTTAAAATACACTACAGTTTCTCGATCTCCTGCTTTATATCGCATTGGTGGGAGCATCATCAAACCACTAGCTCCATCTTCTTTTGCTTTTTTAGCAGCTTTAATCGCTCCTTTTGTAGTTTGTTCTGCAATATTAATGATTACAGGAACTTTGTTTTTAACGATATCAACAGTGGTTCTAACCAAAATTCTTTTTTCATCATCACTTAATGTACTTGCCTCGCCTAAGGTCCCGCCCAATATAATTCCGTGAACTCCGGCTTTAAGTTGTGCATTGATATTAATTTCAAACATTTCTAAGTCTAGTGTATCGTCTTTTGTGAATTTTGTAGTCACTGCAGGCATTACACCTTTCCAATCTATAGCCATATTTAAATTTTTTCAAAGATATTATGAAAGCGATGAAAGATACATTGAGAAATTATCTATATCTGATACTATATTACCTTTTATTGTTAATATATGCATAATTATGATTAATATTGATTCATAGATGAATTAGAAATGAAAGCATTACCTTTTAAAATACCAAAGTCCTCGACAGACACCCTAATTGTTCAGGAAGATAAGGAAGTTGTCTTTTATGATAAATTTCATCAGCATGAGGAGATACAGATATCGATCATAATATCGGGAGAAGGGAGTTTAATTGTTGGAGATACGATTACCGATTATAAAGCTAATGATATTTTGATTTTTGGGAGTAATGTTCCTCATGTATTAAAAAGTGCCTCTTCTCCTGTAAAGTCATATATGATTTCTCTTTTTTTTACCAAAGAATCCTTTGGGAATCTATTTTTTAAACTTCCTGAGTTTAATGATTTGTCGGGATTTTTTAGAAGCTCGGTATATGGGATTAGGGTGTTTTCTAAAAAAGAGAAGTTAAAAAAACAGTTTTTGAAAATTGTTGAGAAAAAAGAAAAATTAGATCGTTTTACCATTTTTTTGAAGATCTTAAAAATACTGAAAACATCAAAGACCAAAACCATATCATCGTTCATTTCAAAAAGAGCATATACCGATAATGAAGGAAAAAGAATGGCTAAAGTTTTTCAGGTGGTGATGAATGAGTTTAATAGAGATTTTTCACTGAAAGAAGTTGCTGATCTGGCAAATATGACACCTAATGCTTTTTGTCGGTATTTTAAACAACGAACCAATAAAACCTTCTTTCAGTTTTTGATCGAGGTACGAATTGAGAATGCATGTAGGTTAATATCGAGAGAATTGGATATCACTATTTCTGAAGTTTCTTATCGGAGTGGTTTTAAAAATCTCTCTAATTTTAATAGAAAATTTAAGGAAATAAAAGGAATGACTCCTTCTGATTATAAAAAAAGATTACATGAGCCGAGTTTTGGTTAATTTTGACTTCTTTCAGGACGAGGGATATTCTGCTATAATATTATTAGTTTTTGAATGTTTAGGGTTACCACATACAGGGATAGAAGGTTCTTTATGTACATTATACGGAATACCACCACTTTTGGTTGGTAATACAGAAGTAGATTCATGTTTAAATATATGAACATCTGATCGAGTATATCTTCCTGCCAAAGCAAGACGTACACGATCATTAGAAGTATTTGCATACGACGCATGAGTATTTAAAGAAGTAAAAATAATTGCCTCACCTGCTTTCATTTCCAGGTCTCTAATAATAACATTCTCAAAAAGAGATGGCACTTTTTTTTTAATTTTTTCGAATACTAGTTGTGCTTTCTTGAAATTACCTGTAGTATACCAAATAGTTTTTAAGGTTTTGATAATTTCTGAGTAGGGCAGTGACATTAGATAACCAGATAAATCATCTTGGATATTCGTTACAATTCTTTCGAAACGCCCATCCCGAAATGAGCCTTCTATCATACGTAGGCATCCTGTCTCTTTATTGGTATCCCGTAGAGCAATCCATACAGATAGTTGCGCAATTGCAGGGTGTGTAGGATGAGTGGGTTCTAATTTTGGCTTTTCATCAGATTCTCGAAATGTACCCGTTTGATGCCAAAATGTACCTTCCTGGTCTGGCTTTTTTTCAAAAAACTGGGATCTCCAACATAATAAATCATCACCCAAAATACTTTGAAGAGGTTGTGATAATTTAGGATGTATTAATACATCCCAAAGCCTTTTGTATTTTGATCCCTGAAAAAACCCCAGATAATTAATAGAGTAATCACCAGATGCTTTTAACGAACTCAAAATATCTTTACCAAATAGAGTAGTTTTATGAAAGTGTTTTCTAAATAGGTCATCACTTTCATTTGCAAGATTTTCGGCTTCTATAGTGTCTAATACACGAAATGGCCCATGAATACCACTACTTATAAATTTGTCTATTTCTGGTTGTGTAAGGTAATGTTGTCCAAATTCTTCTTTTCTTTTACTCCCTAATATGTCAAATTCACCTAAATCCTCATCAATATTAGCGAGTAAATTAAAGTTTTTACCAAATATGAATCTGATAGGTTTAATGATAAATTTAAATACGGTAATTAAAATAGCAGCAGCATGTACTTTTAGTTTCTGTAGCAAATTTAATTTTGTTCTTGCCCAGTAATCATTTAGGCTTTCATAGCCATCCATCATAAAATTATCTTTGGTATTCACTTGCTTTATTAATTCGTTAGAGCTATTATTAATCTAATAATCTAGACATAATGGAGAAAAAAGATAGCGTCTAATCTACTAAATTTTGTTTGTTTTATTCGTTTAAAAACTTCAACATATTTAAAAATCCCCCTTAAGTTCTCAATATATAAATAGAAGAGATGATCTATTTTGCATATTTCAGGAGCCATTTAGGTAATTCATGAATTATTTTATACTTTTTTTTCGAGGATGATCATATGTTTACATTGAATTCCGTTTTCAAAAATTGGTTCATCATAATTATTGATAAAAAAATCTTTTTCAATACTACAAATCTCGAACCCCTCTTTTTGGTATAAAGCTAGTTGTTTAATACTTGAATTACCGGTACCAATAACAATTTTTTCATACATAGATCTTGATGCTATTTCATGTATATGCCTCAATAATTGTTTGCCATATCCCTGATTCTGGAAAGATTCACTAACTACTATATTTTTTATTTCTATAGTAGTTGATGTTAATTCTTTTAACACAATACTTCCAACAAGTTTAGAGTTTAATTTTGCAATATAACATTGCCCAGTCTTTACATATTCTTCTATTTGATTTCTTGATGGATCAGCCAACTCAAGTAATTCGAAAGGAATTTTATGAGTATTGTCTACCTGTTCCAGAGTCAATTTTTTTTCTTCACTTCCTGGTTTCTTTAGATTCATCTTTGAGGCTAAAAAATAACAGGTATTTCAAAATGTATTGATTCTCCTGCTTCGTCACCGTCTCCTTCTCCCGGATTGTTATGAACGATTAGTTTACCAGTTTCTATATTTTTTGAATCAAAGGTTAAGGTGGCCGAAAACATTACAGGGCCACTTTTCATCCAATCCCCATCTGCACTTAATATTCCTTTTGCTAATTCATTTCCTTTGTCATCAATTAACTGGATCCATCCAAGTTCTCCTTCACTGGCAAACCAAACACCTTCAGAATTCACTTTTATTTCGATGGGGGAGTTTATTTGATCATTTGGCTTAATGTTTAATGTAGGATATTTAGTTGGTTTAGGTTCTTCTTCTGTTAGTGTAGTATTTTCTTTATCTTCTTGCTGAGGTACGGGACTTTTACTTTCCTGAGCATTCGAATTGTTTTTACAAGAATTCAGTGAAACATGAACGATACAGATGAGTAGGATATAGATTATGTTTAATTTTTTCATATCACTTTTTGTTGATAACGACGTTTTGGCTATAAAGGAGATACTATTTTTCAATCATAGCCATGATTTATACTACTGTTTTGGTAACGATATTATTTCTACCAGTATTTCTTAGCTATACAATTTTATGAAAATTTAATTGAAATATTGACGTGAGGGATGTATAAAATTTCTGAAAAGGGAGATATAAATTATCGTCAAAAAGAGAAGAATACATCATGATGATTCATTATGTATTTCTTTATCTTCTTCAATAGTTTTTATTAAAACTTACATCTAGTTTTTAGGTATAGTCGACAAGTCATAGCGATTTTCTATCAGAGGTTTTTCAAAAGCGATTGATTTTTTTGACTCTGTTAATTTAAATCCATGCTTTTTATATAACGAAGCCGCAGCAGATAATTCATCGGTAGTCCATAAATAGGCCGATTGATACCCTTTTTTATGAAAGAAATCCATAAAAAGAGACATTAATTTTTTCCCCAGTCCTAATCCTCTATATGCTGGTTCGAGATAGAAATATCGAAGTTGAGCAGTTTTATTCTCTCTATGCATTAATAGAACAAAACCTACAATTTTGTCATCATGCTCACATATCCAGACTCGGTCCATTTCGGGATTATAATTCATATAAAATTCGTGCATTCCTTCTCCAACATAGGTTTCGAATGCTACGCCATAATTATATTCTTCTCCATATATTTTACCATGACGATGAATGATATACCCCAGGTCACCGGGTTTGATGGTCGTTCTGATAGAAATGTCATTAAGCTGCATTTTAATTTCTTTTTTTAGTTAGTAAAATTTCTATTTTTTCATACAATAGAATTAATTCTTCCTGCTCTTTTGGGTTAAGATGTTGGATGATCTCAGAAATAGCATTTGATGAGCGTTGATTAAGGGTTAAAAATATTTTTTTACCATTTTCTGTGAGATTTAAGTATGATATCCTATAATCGTCTTGCGATTTTATTTTATTGATGATGTTTAGTTTAACCATTTTTTTTATCAAGCGACTTAAGTAGCCCTCGTCAACTTCAATAATCTCTTTTATTTGTCGAGCTGTAATTTGAGGATTATGATAAATCTCGTACATAACACGAACCTCAGAAAGTGAATATTGACTTTCTAATATGTGATTATTAATTACCCCTATAACTCTGGTATAAAAGCGATTAAATCTTCGAATTTTGTTGACTATGTTTTTCATAATACAAATTTAATAAATACTTGCCTTAAGCAAGTATTTATTAAAAATATTTTATACTATTAATTTTGAATTTAGAATAGATTTTTCATGATTCTAATTGTTGTTCTTTAATATTTTTAGTGATTTCGGAGTTTACTTTTCCTGTATGTGCTGTCGTTTTGTTTTCTATTAGCATAATTTTACATTCCTCTGTTGAAGATACTCTATGATTAATACCTCGTTTTACAATAAACAAATCTCCTTGATTCATGACAAAAGGGTCTTGCCCTTCTACTTCAAAAAGAAGGCTTCCTTCGATAATGTAGAAGAGTTCGTCTTCATGTTCATGGTTATGCCAGGGTACTTTATCACCTTTTATTTTTGCTAGCTTAACATAAGTATCATTAACTTCTCCAATTATTTTTGGAGAGAAGTAGTCTGTAATGTCTTTAAATTTTTCTATAAGTTTCATATTCTCTTCATTTTAAATTATGTGATTAATTGTTATTGCATATAAACATTGTGCTGGGATGAATAATTTTTTTCATCTTTTATTTTTGATGTACTTTAAGCCCCATTCCTTCTTTAATGGTATTAATTGATATACAACCCATTTCTGCAATTCTGAGTAGCTTTTTAAAAACTACTGGATCACTGCATTTTTTATAAGATACATCAAGGCGTATATCTGTAAAACGCTTGGGTAAGTCTTCACTTTTAGTTGCGATAACATCAACCTGAAATCCTTCAATTTCGAAACTTCTGGATTGTGCTGCAGCAAAAAATGTACTACAAAAACAGCCACCAATACCTGTCAATAAGTATTGACCTCCCATTAACCCATTACCGCCACCACTTTGACTTATAGGTCGATCTACAATAACTTTTATGGTGTCATTGTTTAATTGCATTGCTGTATTTGATATTTGTTCTAGTGTTATTCGAATTGCTTCCATTTCATTCATCTAATTAAAAAATTATGCTAACTGCTCTATATAACTTTTTACAGCTATAAGATATTCGTCTAATATTTTATCATTATTATATACTTTTCTAATACCTCTTACCCCTTCAAAAGCACTTATCAGAAAAATGGCTGTTGCCGATGTGTCAACATTTTTTCTAATTTCACCCTTAATTTTGCCTTGCTCTAATAGATCGACCATGATCTTCTGCCAATGATCAATTATATCTCTAAGCATTTCCCTGAATGAATTTTCTGAATACCCAATTTCGTTAATCAAGTTATTAGCAGGGCAACCTAAATCTTTTTCCAAGTCAGAATACCCCTCGATACGTTTGATAAAAACATCACATAACAATGGTATTACAGGTGCGCTATCCGGATTTTTGAGAGGTGCAACCATTCTTTCATAGACTCTTTTCCTTACGGTAAGATCAATTACTTTTTCTCCAATATTTTTCTTGCTATTAAAATGATGATAAAAAGCACCTTTAGAAAGCCCTGTGCCCTTTATGATTTCAGGAATACTGGTCTTGTTATAACCATGCTTGTAGAATAGTTCAAAAGCGCTATTAATGATCAAATTCTGAGTTTCTTTGGATTTGATTTTTTGGTTCATATGACAAATATACAAAAAACATTCTTATCGGTATGTTTTTAAAACTCATATTACTTAGTTGATGTTGAGAATGGCTATTACTCTCTATGTTACTTGTATATTCTATGTAAGTCACAAAAGAGATAACGATTTGATTATAAAGTCAAATCGTTATCTCTTTTATGAAGTATTATGAACATTATGTGTACTAAAGACGAGTTATTGATCGATAGGTTTATGAGTACTTATTGCAATTCTGTTCCATGCATTTATATTTATTATCGCCATTATTATTTGGGATACATACTTTTCATCAAAATTTTCAATAGCTTTTTGATATGTTTTGGTTGTTAATCCGTTATTATGGATCATTGTTACTTCTTCGGTAATTTGCAGAATAACCTTTTCTTCTTCTGTAAATATATCGGTTTCCTGCCAGGCATCAAGTAAAAAAATACGTTGTTGGGCCTCACCATTTTCAAGGGCATCCTTGGTGTGCATGTTTATGCAAAAAGCACAGCCGTTTAGTTGCGATACTCTTATGTTTATAAGTTCTTTATGAATATCACTTAACTGGCTTTGTCTTACATAATTTCCAAGGGTATACATGGCTTTATATGCTAAAGGCTCGCTTACATCAATTTGAATTCTTTTTTCCATTGTTTTAGTATTTGAATTTGATGTAAAGGTATTTGCTGTCGTCAAGAAAAAACTTAAACTGGTTTAAGAACGTTTTTTATTTCTGATTTCGCTTACATATTCTGGTGTAAGTCCTAAAAAAGAAGCAATTAAATACTGCGGAACTCTTTGGGCAAATTCGGGAAAATGTTCTGTGAAATGAAAATAGATTTCTTCTTTAGAAAGATCAAGTAAATACTTCGTTTTGATCAGAGATGCTCCGTATGAAATTTGATAAATTACTCTAAAATACTTTTCGAGTTTTGGAAATTCGTATAATAAATCTTCTTGCTTTTTGTAAGAGATAGTAAGGATTTTTGTGTTTTCGACTGCCTGAATATAAAAGCCTGTTATATTTTGGTTATGATAGGCCAAAAAGTCTGTCATCCACCAATTCTCAATGGCAAATTGAATAGTTCGTTCTGTTCCTTTATCATTGATATAAAACATCTGAAGGCACCCATTTACTACAAAATGATTGAAATTACATGTATCTCCTGCCTTAACAATAATTTCTTTTTTGTTTACGCTACGCAAATCAAAGAAAGTTAGTATTCTTTGAAAATCTTTTTCGTCAATTTTGACAAACTTGTTAATATGTTCAAAAAATTGCGTAGCCATTTTATTTTCAATACTAAGTTTGCTAACTACTTCATTAAAAATGGTAGATTTTTTTCTTATTGGTTAAAGACTAAAAGGTAATTGATTTAGATCAACATTTCCTCCTGAAATAATAATACCTATTTTCTTATTTTTGAAACTATTTTTCTCTTTTAGCATAGCTGCCAACGCTACAGCAGAAGATGGTTCTGAAACAATTTTTAAGCGTTCCCAAATTAGTCTCATGGCCTCTACAATTTCTTCTTCTGTAACTCGTGTTATCTTTTTTACATATTGCTGGATTATAGGAAAATTTTTATTTCCTAATTGTACTCTAAGCCCATCTGCAATAGTATTTGTAGTCAAATTAGACTCGATAACTCCGCTTTGTAAAGATCGATATGCATCATCAACTTCAAAAGGTTCTCCTCCAATTACAGTACAATCATTTCCAAAATGAAGAGCAGATAAAGCTGTCCCTGCAATTAAGCCTCCGCCACCAACTGGTGTAAATATGTAATCTAAATCAGGTTGTTTTTCTAACAGTTCTTTACAAGCTGTTCCTTGTCCCAGGATAACGTTATTATCATTATAGGGATGCACAAAAGTAGCTCCTTCTTTTTGTGAGATTTCTTTGGCTGTATTTTCTCTTGCTACTAGTGTAGGTTCGCATTCGATGATATTTCCTTGATAACCTTTAACCGCATCTTTTTTAACTTGAGGGGCATTAGAGGGCATTACGATAAATGCTTTGATGCCCAATTTTAGAGCTGCAAGAGAAAGTGCTTGTGCAAAATTCCCTGAAGAATGCGTAACAACACCTTTTTGTTTCTGTTCCTCGGTAAGTTGCATAATTGCATTTGTAGCCCCTCTCATTTTAAACGCTCCTGTTTTTTGAAAGTTTTCACATTTAAAATAAAGAGTTGCTCCTGCTATTTCATCAATTAATTGAGAGCTAAACACAGGTGTTTTATGAATATATGGCTCAATTCTTTGATGGGTTTGAATCAGGTCTTCTTTTTGCATGAATTTAGTATTGAATCTAGTTGAGAATTAGAGAATTTTGCATCAAATACTTATTTTGATGGTTTTACTCTTCAAATCTAAGATTATATTTTATCTATAACTATCGAATTGATAGTTGTTTTTCGATTTCAGGATCACACAATCCCCATTTTCTTTAATAAGAATGAAGCATTCATATTCTGACAAACTCCATCTTTAAATTTATAGTCAAAGAATAACTCGTCATTTACAATTTGAGCATCAAAAAAGCGGTTTTCTACTTGACGTAATTCTGATGCAATCTCACAAAGACTTAGATCATGTGTTGCTATAATACCTGTTGCTTTTGCCTTAACCAGTTTTTCTACAAATTTACGTGATCCTGCAGCTTTGTCTTTACTATTGGTACCTTTTAGAATTTCATCGAGGATGATAAAGTATTCATCTTTTTCCAGGGCATTTACAATTTTTTTAAGCTGTGTTAATTCTGAAAAGAAATAAGAGGCGTCATCACTTAATGAGTCTGATGTTCTCATGCTACTAATCAATTTAATAGGGCGATATTCGCATGATTTTGCACAAATAGGCAATCCTATGTTTGACATCACAATTTGTAAAGCAACGGTACGCAAAAAAGTACTTTTCCCAGCCATATTGGCTCCAGTGATGATTAAAAACTGCTCTTTGTCTATAGTAATGTCATTATCTATTCTTTTATGAGCATTAAGCATTGGATGCCCTAATTCTTTGGCTTGGAGTATACTATTGTTTGATGTTATCTTAGGGTATACATAGTCAGGGTGATTAAAGGCAAAATTACCCAGGGAGTTATACGCATCAAAAAAGGCAATAACCTCGAACCATTGTGCTACTTTAGTATGATTTTTGGCAATCCATTGTTCGATACGATAACTCTGTAGGATATCCCATAATAGTAATCCGTTGGCAAGAACTCCAAACATCATATTATTACGTTGATCAAAGGCATTAAGAATACTGGCAAACTGTTTTAGGGTTTGCGAAGCTTTTTCTTTGTCGCTAATTACCAATTGCTGCTTTTCTTGTAATAGAGTGGCTTCAAAATTCGCATTTTCAATTTTATCGACTAGTTTATAATACTGCTCAAAGGTATCTTTTACTTTATTGGCGTTACTATATAATTTGTTGATTTTTTTAAGCTGTGTCCCGGTTATTCCTAAGCCAATAAAAAACCAAATCAAAAACATAGTAAAAGTAATCATATCCAGAAATAATAGTGTTAATAGTATCAACGAGATACCAGATACTATTGCAGGAAGTATGCGCATTATCTTAGGGACAAAAGCGGTGTAGCTTTGCAACCATTTTTGTATTAACGAAACCGAAACACTTACATTAACCAGTGATGCAATGGCACTAAATTCTTGTCGCCATTCGGGAAGTTTTGAGGCATTTTTTATTGCTTCTTGTTTTTTCTCGATATGCTCAATAGCATTAGCGCTAAGGATAGTTGCTAATTTGTTTTTTCCGGCCAAAGTAGTTGTGCGATTGGCGTATTGAAAAAAAGATTGTTCGCCAAAAAGGTCGATATCATGACTGTAAGGATGTGTAGCATCGATATACTCTTTTCCTGGAGTGAGGTTTGTTACATCACCTTCAAAAACATCAAGTTCTAGTGTATTGATATCGATTAGTTTTTGTAGTTTGTTTTTGGAATAAGAAAGATCAGTATGTCGATTTACTAAAAATATAAAAGCTGTAATTCCTATAATAATACTACCAATGATAATCTGGGTATTGGGATATCCAAAGTATATCCCAGCTACTATTGCCAAAAAAACAAACAGACGAATAGTGCTAGAGATGGTGAGTTGTTTTTTTATTTTTTTTAGTGATACAGTATGAAGAGAAATTTGCTCTTTATAAAATTGTTGTGGGTTGTTCATTTTGTACTTATCAAATGAGAATGTTGATACCTCTCTGTAAAAAGGGTCGGGGGTATAAAACTCCCTTATTATCCCTAGAGATGATTATCAATGATTCTACTATTTTTTACTATTAAAGATTTTCTAATTCTTGTTTTACCTTTTTGGTCAAACCACTTACTACTAGGTCATAAGAGTGATTGATCAATTCGAGTATCATATTAGTAGGTAAACTACCAGAAAAGTTAACAGTATTCCAATGTTTTTTACTCATATGGTATCCTGGAGTTATTTCTGGGTGATATTCGCGAAGTTCGATAGCACGATCAGGATCACATTTTAAGTTTACACTAAAAGGCATTCGATTTAATCCTGTTAAAGCAAACATTTTACCCATTACTTTAAAAACCAAGGTGCTTTCATCAAAAGGGAATTCTTCTGTAACTCCTTTTTTTGATAAACAATAGTTTCTAAATGCTTCGATGTTCATTTTTAAAGTTTATATATTTAATTTCCCCATCACCCACGAAGGGTTGTCTATACTATCAAATCCAAACTGCTGATACAATTTATGAGCATCTTTTGTAAGTAACATCCATCTTCGAATAGCTTGTAGTTCGGGGTGATCCATAACTACTTGCATTAATTGCTTAGCATATCCATTTCCTCGTTGTTGTTCTATAATAAATACATCCATTAAGTATGCATATACTACATAATCGGTTAACACCCTTGTAAAGCCGATTTGTTTTTGATCGAGATATATTCCAAAGCACATCGAATGTTCGATAGTGGTTTTTACTTGTTCTTTAGTTCTTCCTGTTGCCCAATACGAGCGAGTTAAAAACTTATGGATAAAGTCGATATCTAATTTTTCTTTATCGGTAGAAATAACTATACTCATTGTTCTTTATTCTAACTGTTTTGCGTCTTGATTATTGTTTTCGATTTTTAAAGCAGAATAATCCAATGTCCATCCAATAGATTCTGCAAGAGTTTCCATAAGTGAAATAGCTGTCAGGGCTTCTTTTTTTGCAGATTCCATGAGTCCACTCTGAGGGATTTTATCTTTTATAAATTGCTTAGCTTCTTTGTTAAGATCTGTAAGATCACCAGAGGTAAAAGGATTTAGCCAACCTTCTTTTTTATCATAGTACTTAAAATCTGTTTCTATAGTTAAGAGTTTTGGCTGCGGAAAATGAGTAAGGATAATTCGTTTATTTTTGGTATCACTCTCTAGTGCTATTTGGGATAAATCAAATCCTACATATGCTTTGGCTTCAATAATGATTAATGCTTTTTTGGTTCCTGATAGTAATTTGAAAAACTTTTCTTTTACGCTTTCATAATGGTAGATTTCAGCAAAATCACCTTCAACAGTAACTAACTTGCAAACGCTTTTGATTTTTTCTTTAAGTACAACAGATTGTGTTTGTACAGATGATTTATTTTTTGCGGCACTAAATCTTGCAAAAATAAAATAGGCTAGAATAGCGCCTCCCAAAAGTCCAATAAACAATAACTCCATGGCGTAAAGATATGAAGAATATCGTTTAAGAAAATAAAGGTGTTTATATTAATTAACCATTAGAGAAAACCCTTCTTTAATCAAACGATCAACATGATTTTTGTCTACTTTTATAGTAATTGTAGGGCCAGAACAAACCTCGCAGGCTTCGCACATTGCGATATCTTTTGGAGTAATATTTTCGAAATCTTTAAGCTCGATGTTTAAGTCTTTTAGGTAGTTGTACACTTTATTTTCTAATGTATTTCCTTCTGCATGTAACCACGGTTCTTTGCATTGCTTAGTCGTTATTTTAAGCTTTGCCAAATCGGTATTAGAATCTGTTTTTTTGTTATCATCACCAGAACAGGAGAATGAAAAAGTAGTACATAAAAAAAGAACACTAAAAAATTTCAGTAAGGAAGAAAATGGTATTGTTTTCATGATTTTTGAACTTTGATCTATTACCTAGATGAAATGTTATCAAAAAAGTTGTCTGTAGAGATTGTTATATTTTAGTTAAAAATTTTAATCTAGTCTCTTTTTACCTATTTCGCCCAGATGTGTGAATTTAAACCCTTTTTCATATTTTAGACCATATCCCAGAACCCTATCGAAAGCAGCGTGCGAAAAAAGAATGATTCCAGAAAGTTGTATTAATTCGTTCGAGAAATATATTCCTATAACATATATCGAAATTGCTATCCCTTTATGATGAAATATATTATAAGTGAATGCTCCAATTTTATTATTTATAATGTATCCTAACATTCCAATGTCGGGTATAAGGAATAAAGCTAAAAATAACCACCATGAGTAGGGTAATAAACCAAATAAATATACTCCTAATCCGAGCATTGCAATTTCTTCAAGTTGTAGAGTTGTTTTCATTTTCACAACATTTTATACAAGATAGGTTTACTTGGTGAGGCATCATTTACAAAAGATGCTATCTGAAGATTAAGAAGATATTGCCCATCTGGGATTTTGGGATCTACATAAATCATTTCTGTGATGGTGGCATGATGTCGGGTTGCTTTGGGATAGTCCCAGAAGGCCTTGTGGGCTAATAATTTTCCATCATCTTTTTCTTTATCTACCGACGGCAAATCAATGAGAAGATGTTCTATATTCAACTTTCTAATATAGGTAGCAGCTTCTTGTGTAAGATACGGCCAGTTGGTATTAGAGTAGTGTTTATCGCATTTATTCTTTGTATTTGGAAGCGTTCTTATAATAAGCGCTTCGGGGTGTACAGAAGTTATCGCATTTTCAATATGACCTTTGGTAATTATATGATCTTCTTCTTGCTTTTCTGGTAAGATAGAAATGACTTCGGCGATAAAAAAGTAGTGTTTTAATGCATCGTTGACATTATAGAATTCGGGAGTGATATGGCCAACACACTCGGTATGAGTACCATGACCATGAGGGTTGAAATAAATATTATTAAAGTTGGTTGAAGCGCCTTCAGATACTTTTCCGATCCATTCTCCATCTCTTACAGGTTCAATTTTTGGGGCATCGATATACCAGGCATTTACATTTTCTTGCGATGCTCTTAAAGGAATGGATATATCTAACGGTTTTGAAAGATCAATTTTATAAGACTGATTATTGTGTTCTATTGTTGTAATCATATGTTCTTCCAACTATTTTTAGGGAGAAAATCACTCTAAATTTAGTAAGAAAAGATCACTTGCAATACCATCGCTTAAAAACTTTCCTTTTTTGGTTACAAATAATGTATCGCCATCTAAACATAAAAGATGAGTATCAATATGTTTTTGAGCTTGTTTAAGGAGGTACTCTTTGTGTTTTTTTCCGAAATCCTTTTCTGTTTTTTGTAAGGATACACCCCAAATGGTACGTAATCCTGTCATTATATATTCATTGTAGGCATCGGTAATAGTTAAGTCTTCAATCTCTCTGGGGAGTAGATTTTGCTGTAACGCTTTGATGTATTTTACATTATTATTAATGTTCCAACTTCGTTGTTTTCTGTTATAGGAATGTGCAGAGGGTCCAATACCCAAATAGCGTTTCCCTTGCCAGTATGCCGTATTGTTTTTACTGAAGTATTCGGGCTTACCAAAATTGGATAATTCATAATGCACAAAACCTTCTTTTTCTAAAGACGCTACGAGGATTTCAAAATGTTTTTGTGCCATATTATCATCGACCGAAGGGATTTCTCCTTTTTCGATCAATTTTGGTAATGCGGTGTTAGGCTCTACTGTTAAGGCATAGCAAGAGATATGCGGCACTTTAAAACCTAATGCTAATTGGATATTTTGTTTCCATTGATCTATTGACATATTTGGGATGCCATAAATCAAATCTATCGAGATGTTATCAAAGTAGCGAGTTGCCATAGAAAGGCATTTTTTAGCTTCTTTGGCATTATGAGCACGATTCATCATTTTAAGATCTTTTTCAAAGAAAGACTGGATACCTATGCTCAAGCGATTTACATTACTTTTGGCTAATAATTCTATTTTCTCTTCGGTAAGATCATCGGGATTGGCTTCGATGGTGATTTCTGCATGATCAGCAACTTGATAGTATTTATAAATCACATTTATAATATGCTGCAATTCATCTATAGATAGTACAGTTGGTGTACCACCACCAAAGTATATGGTTTTGATTGTTTCGTTGGTGTCAATTTCTGGTTTTCGTAGTTTAATTTCATTACATAGAGCAGTGATCATTTCATCTCTTTTCTTCATCGAAGTCGAAAAATGAAAATCACAATAGTGACAAGCTTGCTTACAGAAAGGAATATGGATATAAATACCGCTGATATTGTTAGATTTTAGAATTAAGATGTATAGATTTTAAATCATCAAAAATCATAATTTATAATTATTTTTTCACCCTTTTTTCGTTCTGTTTTACAAAAGCCGCCCAACCTGTATAGCTTTTGCCTACGATGTTGGCTCGGCCCATATTATAAAAATGACATACTGCCGCAGCCAGACCATCGGTAGAATCCAGGTTTTTGGGTAAGGTTTTGAGTTGTAAGAGGCTCTGTAACATTTTTGCCACCTGTTCTTTAGTAGCATTACCATTACCGGTAATTGCCATCTTGATTTTTTTTGGAGAATACTCGGTAATTGGTACTTCGCGACTCAGACCTGCCGCCATGGCTACTCCCTGGGCTCTCCCTAGTTTAAGCATTGATTGTACGTTTTTGCCAAAAAAGGGAGCTTCTATTGCGATTTCATCGGGGTGATAGGTGTCAATAAGTTCTATAGTACGTTCAAAAATAAGTTTTAGTTTTATATAATGATCGTCATACTTACTAAGTTGAAGTTCATTTAATTGTAGAAAAGACATTTTTTTATTTTGAACTTTAATAAGTCCAAACCCCATAATTGTGGTTCCGGGATCAATACCTAGTATAATTTTTTCGCTACTCAAAAGAAGGGATCGTTTTATATTACAAAGCTAAGCAATTCGAAAATAACTAAGTGATTGGTTACATATAGAAAGAAAAACTAAGCTGTACTTTATAAGAAAGTAAGTGCGGTAACTAAATAAAATTTTGAGTTTTTCTTTATTATTTTAACAAAGAAAAACTCAAAATTTTATAACATAAATATACCAACAGGTATAGGATACAGATAGTTTTATCAAATTATATCAGAGGAATTAGTACTGAAGTCTCCTTTAGATAGGTATTTTAGTGTTACTCTGTGATATCTATTTCAGAAAATGATAAGTTTTCGGCAGAAGTACTAGAATAAACCTCATCTACAATGATTCTCAAATGTTGTGCCCATATGCTTTGTCCAAAATTTATTTTTATTTCACGTGCTTCATTTTCAGAAGCAATATGTATATGTTTCATAACTGTCCAATTATCACCATAATAACTGGTTTCTACTTTTACGCTTTTGGGTCTAAAGTATCTCCCTTTTTTATCTGATAAAAGATATATACCATTAATGTATTTCCACTCATTGAAATTGGCTGTAATCACATGATTTCCTTTTGAGGAGATAATATAAGGCCACATACTATGCCAAAAAGTAGTTTTATCGCCATCAATCATTCGACTGGCGATATTGTTTCCTGATTTAGAATTGGCTGTAATTGTCCATGCAGACCGATTGGTATGACTAAATACGTTGTCTGATTTATTTACATCATCATTAGGTGTCTGTTTTGATACATCTGTAGTATAATCGTATTGTAACGGTGTGCTTTTTCTTCCGTTTTCGGTTACTACATACACCGATAAGGCCATTTTGTTTTTGTTGTTATCCTGGTAACCGTTAAAAATATCAGAATAGGGCATTACCAAACGAAATGAGTATTCATTTACATTTCTGGTAGCACCAGGAGTGGTAGTAAATGTTACCTCATCGTATCTGGGATTACCATTACCATTTTTGGGATACCCGTTATGTCCTATATAAATATGAGTAGGCCTTACAGAAGAAGTAAATTTACCTTCGGCAATAATCGCATTTTGATTGTTTTCTTTTTTGATCTCATATGTTACCATGTTTACTCCGGGATTATTTCCATAATAATTGATCCCGTTATTTCTACTATTAAACGTTTGGCTAACATTTAGCAAGGCACAACTAGATGGCAGCAAGAATGTTTCGTCTTCATTTCCTCTTTGGTAATGTCGATTACCAAATGACATCAACGATATATTTGGTAAATCTGATTTCCTATGAGCCATATGCGGTAGATTAAGCCCATGCCCCAATTCATGCATGATTCCTCCTAATTTATCACATTTTTTTAATTCGAACCCGTTAAAATATTTACCTGTAGGTTCAAGTTTAAAATTTTTGGAAGAAGCAAATGCCATTTTTCCTACTCCTACAAATGGAAGACCACTTCCTTCTTTTCCTAACACAAAAATATGTTGGCTATCTTTTTCACTAGGATTTTGTCTGAAATAGTTATTTACTTCACCTTTTATTTGAAGTCGGTTTTTACTATATTCTGAACTAGTTTTTTTACCTTTTATCTTTATTAGTTTCACTTTCCCATTTGAATTTATATTCAGTCCAAAGGTTTTTTTACCGTATCCCTGGGCATCCATTTGTACAGCATACCATTCCTGAATATATAACATTACATTGCTAACTCTATCTAAGAAGGCTTGGTTTACAGAAACATCGGTGGGTTCAAAAAATACTACATTTAGAGTGTGCTGATTCTGAGTGTTTATATTTTTGACGCTATTCAATTTTATTACAGATAAATCTTCAGTAATTTTTTCTTTTGAGCATGAAAAAAGCCCAAAGATTAAGAAAATAGATAAATACAATTTTGTTTTCATTTCATTATTGGTTTTAAGTTGAGTAAAATATATAATAAGGTGTTGGGATACACTTTAGGTTAACCTTAAACAATATTCTTTAGGAGATGGATATATCATACTATATACTCTATAGCAATAAAACATATCTTATTTTATTTTTTACTCCAGAACACATTGTAGAATTCTTAAGTAGGAAAGGAATATGAACGATTAAGAGTGTATGTTATTGTCTATGAGTTAAATATGGGTAAAAATGTACCATACTTAGATAATTTTGTACTAATCGATATGTATTACCAAAGGAAGTTTATAGAGTGTAGTGACAGGTGTACTACGGGTATGAGCAGGTTTAATCTCTGGTAGAGAACGAATACTTTTTTCTAAACGGTCTTTTAGATCTGGAATTTGCGCTTCTATATCGGGTGGTAAATTAAAATCTTCGAGTATAATTTCTCCCTTATTGGTTATAAGTAAAGGAACCCATATGGTATCATTAACAGCTTCTTTTACAGTAATCGTATGTTTTATAAGATCGTTATGTATATGTTGTGTGATTGTGTTCTGAAAGCATTGTTCTAGCTCTTCTTCAGATTTTCGTTTACAAGCTGCAAATAGTGGAGGTTGTTCTACCTCATTCCAATTTAGTTTCTCTAATCCTTCTTTTATGATATCGTCTTTATGCTCTTTTTTGAGCACAAAATCTTTACATGAAAACAACGTAAAAACCAATAGACCTATATACCAATTCCTTACACTCATTATGCGTAGACTATTTCGGATAGCCAAACTACATAAAATTTTTAAGAGAGAGAAATGATGATATTATTAAAGCCGAAGTTGTGTGCTTCGGCTATCTGGTCTTGATCTTTATTAGATTTTATCTTTTCATATTTAAAAATTAATGAATAGGATCATTATCATTTAGATCTAGAGTAATATTATAAGATGGAACATTATTACCTTTATCAGTTTTGATAACTGTAAAGTCAAGAATATCTTCACCAATTTCATTTGCTTTCTCATCTTTAAAGTATGCTATACAAACTCCATCTACTGTTTTTTCAGCATAATTGTCACCATATGAGATAATAAGCCTATATTCATTTTCAGGTATATTTCTAATAAAATACACTTCATTTCTTTTTATATAAGCCGTTCTGATGCTTTTTTCTGTGTCTAACGTAACAATTTGAACTATAACTTCAGCAGTATTACCAGTCGTAATCCTTAGATAATTATCTAGTTTTTTATCGTACGAAGAATTTTTATTAGGACATTTAGGCTCAGCCTGCCCATAATTATCTCCGTTAACAGTGGTGTTTGATTCTTCAGAAGATTCATCAGGTAATTCTGATTCTTTTTTTGTCATATCAATAGATAAATTATAGGATGGTATATTTATTCCTTTTTCCGTTTTTAGAATATTGAAATCTAGAATACCTTCACCAATTTCATTTGCTTTTTCATCTTTAAAGTATGCGATACAAACTCCGTCTACTGTTTTTTCAGCATAATTGTCTCCATATATAATATTGATCGTGTATTTTCCTTCAGGTATATTTCGTATATAAAAGGTTTGATCTTTTAAAAAATGAATAGTTCTTATTTTTTCTGAAGTTTCGGTGGAAATAATATCAAGAATAGCTTCAGAACTTTTTCCATTTCTTACTTTTAAATAATTGTCAATGTTTTTATCGTATAAAGATTGTTGATTAGGACATTGAGGTTCATGGCTTATTGATGGATTTGAGGAATCAGAATTTTCATTACTTTTTGAATTTTCAACAGTGTTGGTTAACTGGTTTGATTCTTCACCACAAGAGGTATAAACAAGTATTCCTGCAAGGATGGGAATCAATAGTAGATATTTAAATTTTGCAATAGTCTTAGATTTGGATTTTTGTAACATAAGGATTCTTTTTTTTATTAAGGATTGATTAAAAAATTGATTGACAAATGTGATTTCCTGTGTTTGAAAAGTCACATTTAATAATTGTTCGATATAATTTCGTTTATCTATAGTTGCAATAACAGTTGCATCTGCGATATATTCATGTAATATGGTAATTCTCGATTGGTAGATATGTATTATTGGATTCCACCACAATACAATCTTAAGTAGTTCAAACCATACTTGATCTAATGAATGTTTTTGTTCGACATGTACAATCTCATGAATTAGGATTTGCTTTTTTTCTGCTTCACTCAAAGCATCTCCCAGATAAATAGTATTCCAGAAAGAAAAAGCCTGATTGCTATTTGGGAGTGTGATAATCTTTTTGCTATTAAAATTAGCTTTAAACGAAACAGTTTTCAAAACTTTAAGTTTATAAAACTTTAGTATAAGTAACAATAAACTTAACCCCGCTCCAGTACAATATATAACCATCCACCAGTTCGTCGGGTTTTGATCGGCTCCTGTTGTGCCAAGAACAACTAAGTTTTCAGAAGAAATTGTAATAACCCGTTCCAGTTTTGTAACATACACTTGAGATGTTTGATTTCTAAAGGCCTGGATTTTTACAAAAGGCAGAACTAATGATAAAAGTGGTGTAATAATCAAATACAACCTATTCCAGTTAAAGAAGGTGTCCTTTTTATGAAAAACATCATAAAGCGCTAGAAATAGTACTTGAAAAATAACAGTTTGTAGTAGGTAGTAGAGCATGATTTCTATTTTTCGTTATCTAATTCTTTTAAAATCTGTTCGAGATCTTTGATATCCATATCGTTCTTTTTTACAAAAAAAGAGACCATATTTCTAAAAGATCCATTAAAATAATTGTTCATCAGCTTGTTAAGAGATTGATTGCTATATTCTTCTTTTTTTACAAGAGGGAAGTAGATATATCCTTTGCCTTTTTTACGATGAGAAACAAATTTTTTGTTTTCCAGGATTCTTATGATGGTAGAAATGGTGTTGTATGCAGGCTTGGGTTCTGGCATTTGCTCAATAATAGAAGCGACATTGGCTTCTTCTAATTGCCATAACCACTGCATTACTTCTTCTTCTGCTTTTGTGAGTTGTTTCATTTATTTGTTATTAAATTTCGTTTCAGTAAAGTGAAAATAATTTAACTAAAAACTTAGTTCTATGAAGCAAATATAACTAAAAAATTAGTTTAAACTAATTTTTTAGTTAAAAAAATGAAGATTGGATGTGTGTTTAAAAACTAAGATTCAGAATTAATCGTTACCCGTTATTCGTTTTTGTGAAGATAAGTTGATCTCTGTTGTTTGTACATCAAATACAATAGGTAAGGTATATACGTCTTCAAAAATTTCTTTCTCTTTTGAGGAGGTTTTTTCTGATTTTGGAATTGTGTACGGAAAAGATTGTAGGGTTTTTATGGCTTCTAATTCTAACTCCATAGAAGAAGATTTTGCCTGGATATCAACTATTCGACCAATTTGATCGATTTTAAATCGTACGTACACTCTGTTGGTTCCTGGTTTTGCATATGGTGTTATTTCGGCAATATTATAATTGGTATCTACAAATTCTTGTATTACGGTAATAATGCAGTTTTGTCTTATGCGTTCATTGGTCGAATCTTTGCATTTTAGAATTGGATTATTTTGGGAAAAAGATGCCGAAAATATCATCAATCCAAAAAGTAATACTAAAAAAGATCGCATAATTTTGGGGTAGTTTTAAATCAATTATAGGATTGTTTGTATTTGTTGGAGCAAAAAAATAAAATAAAAATGTATTAAAAGAGATATGAAGGTATTAATAGATGAAACGCATTGTTAATTGATATTTGCGTAACAAATCAGAAACATTTTCGTCATATAAATAAAGAGCATGGATATAGCATTAATCATCATAGGGTTTTTATTTTGCCTTCTGGGTTTGGTAGGAAGTTTTCTTCCTGTACTACCTGGGCCATTTACTTCGTGGATAGGGTTATTGATTATTCATTTCACAGATGCTATCCCACAAAACTGGACTTTTTTAGGAATTACTTTAGGGATATCGATAGTAGTTTGGGTTCTTGATTATATCGTTCCTGCTCTGGGTACAAAACGGTTTGGAGGCACCAAATATGGAATGATAGGTAGTTCTATAGGCCTTATTATCGGGATCATTTTTATGGGGCCTTTTGGTATCATAATAGGCCCTTTTGCGGGAGCTTTTATAGGCGAACTCATAAGAGATAGTAGTGAGTCTTCAAAAGCATTAAAAGCTGCTTTTGGTTCCTTTATTGGTTTTTTGGCGGGTACATTTCTTAAGTTTATTGTATCCGTAGGATTCCTCATATTCTTTTTTGTAAAAGTATGGGAGAATTGGGGAGAACTGTTTTAAATTCTCGAGCAAAAACTATAAATACATTATTTTAGTGTGTAGATAAGTTTTGTGGTAATAGAAGCCGTTTTTTCTCTCGAAGAGGTATTCAGTGCTCCACCCCATGAATGATCTTCTCCAGAATATTTACCGGTTATTTGAAAAATACCCATTTTGGCAAGAGTTAATTCTCCGAGTGTTGAACCAGAATTCTTAGCTATTTTTTCTGCTCTTAGTTGTGCGTTTTCGGTTGCTTTAGAAATCATTTCGATTTTTAGCTCTGCTAGTTTTGTATAGTAATATCGCGGTTTTTTTGAAGAAAACTGAACTCCTTTGTTTAATAATATTGTGATCTCTCTAGATATTTTTTCAACCTTTTCGATTTCATTAGAATTTATTTTTATGGTTTGTGATAGTTGATATCCTGTAAAGCTTTCACCAAGATAATTACCGATACTAGAGTAATTAGGTTTTGTAATACGATTGGTTGTCACTGCATCAAAAACTACAGTTTTTATATCGATACCGTTGGCACTTAAATAATCAGCAACTGTTTTTTTATCTTCTTTAAGATCGTTATACGCTTGTTGCAGGTCGGTATTTGCTTTGATGAATTCTCCTTCCCAAACAATAAGGTCTGAAGTGAAATTGGTGGTACCATGACCTGTTACGGCAATTGTTCTTTCAGTTTTATTGCGATTCATGTACGCATTTCCTAAAACAATAGAAGAAATGACTATGGCTAACGAAAATAGAACAGAGCTAATATTGGTTTTCATTTTTTTGAAATTTTATGCAGGTCTAAGGTAAGCATAAAAAAAGCGTTGAAATCCCCCGAATACAGTGAATTTTAGATGATTAATTGTTAAAATTATGATTATATGTTCTTGTTTTGAACTTGATTAGAAAAAAGAGAAATTTTTGTGAATTAAAAAAAGCCTCTCCAAATTTATGGAAAAGCTTCTCATCGGTTTACTACTAAACCATTCTCACATTAAGCGTGAGACAACACAACATTTTCTTGCTAAAAAAAGCCTCAACAAGTATTGAGGCTTTTTTGCAATTTTGCGGTCTGGATCCCGAGTACTCGGGAAACCCGCGATCTCAATTTTTATTTTGAATTAACTTGAGGTAGAAATTTTTGTTTTTCTGTTTTTTAAGAAAACGTTCTCTTTTGATTGCATCACTTTTTGAAGAAAACTCTTCGGTATAAACTAGTTTCCACGGAATTTTTTTAGAAGTATATCTGCTGTTTCCATTATTGTGTTTGTTTATTCTTTCTTCAATATTAGCAGAGTATCCGATATAAAAAGAATCATCTTTCAAACTTTGAATTATGTATACGGTGTATATTAGATTCATTTTATATTGAATTAAAAAAAGCCTCTCCAAATTTATGGAAAAGCTTCTCATCGGTTTACTACTAAACCATTCTCACATTAAGCGTGAGACAACACAACATTTTCTTGCTAAAAAAAGCCTCAACAAGTATTGAGGCTTTTTTGCAATTTTGCGGTCTGGACGGGACTCGAACCCGCGACCCCCTGCGTGACAGGCAGGTATTCTAACCAGCTGAACTACCAGACCAAAGCCTTATTGCGGATGCAAATATACACCTCATTTTATTACCTGCAAATGTTTTTTTTGTTTTTTTTGTTTTTGAAATAGTTAACTTATATAAATTTCTGTCTTTCAACAAAATAAGTGGTTAATATTTTATCAAAATCTTTTGTGGTATCGGCCTCGACATATTTTATACCATATTGGGCACATTTCATTTTTAAATCATAAAAATAAGAAGATACTGCTTTTTGATAATTATCTTTTATGTTATCGGCGTATAAGTTGATATGATCACCTGTTTCTACATCTACAAATCGAGTAGGTCGGTTGCTAAAATCAAAATTTAATTCTTTCTCGCTATCAAACGTATGAAAAAGAATAACTTCATGTTTGTTGTATTTAAGGTGTCTAAGAGCTTCAAATAGCTTATCAGGATTAGAGGTCGCTTGTAGCATATCTGTGAACAAAAAAATCAATGATCGACGATGTATTTTTTCGGCAATCAGGTGTAGAAACTTAAACGTATCTGTATTCTTACTTTTGGATGTACTTGTTATCGTTTGATTTAATTGGTTAAGTAACATTTGATGATGTCTCTCGCTACCTTTTTCGGGAGCATAATAATCGTATTCATCACTATAAATGCTTAATCCAATAGCATCGCGTTGTTTTTTAAGAATATTCATTAAACAGGCCGTAGCTAATACCGAAAAACTAATTTTGTTTAAAGAATCCAAGTGATGCTCCTTTACATAAGGATAGTGCATAGAAGAAGAATTGTCGATAATAATATGACATCTTAGATTTGTTTCTTCTTCATACCGTTTGGTAAATAATTTATCTGTTTTGGCAAAAAGTTTCCAGTCTATGTGTTTGGTGCTCTCCCCATTATTATACACTTTATGTTCTGCAAACTCTGCAGAAAAACCATGAAAAGGACTTTTATGCATTCCGGATATAAATCCTTCAACAACTTGTTTTGCAAGTAACTCCAGATTAGTGAACCCTCCGGTTTTATTAATCTCTTTTTGAATGTCCATAATCATTTTAGTAATTGAAAAGAATGCTGCATTTAGAAAGAATAATAAACATAATTTATTACTGCTAAAGATAATAATTGTTGTTGAATATCTGTAATCACCAATAATTAATTACAAAGTTCTTTTTTTGAGAAAAGGTAATTTAAACATCTTTTTAAAGAAATAAACACGCAATTAGAGCAAGATCTAACCATATTAAAGACTCCTGTCTTTACTATAGAGTTTTTATTTAGTCTTTTAAAACTCTTAAATGAATAATTTGTTTTTTTAAAAAACCGATATTTTTTTGAGAAAAAAATTAAAAAACTAATTTGAAGTATTATAAAAGTGTAAATCATTTGTACATTTTATGTATTTTATTTCGGATATACTTTGATAAATTAGGACTGTATTTAAAGTAGTAAATACATTTATATTGAAATAATTTTATTCTTCACTCTAGAAGTAATATCACAACATGTTTTTAACCTCTTTTAAGGTTAATTCTTAGGAACTTGCCTTGTATAAAGAGGAAAATTTAGAAATCTAATGTTTTTGTTAAAAAATGAAAATTTGATTATATACCCCATGTAGTTTATCACATGGCTTGCTTAATTCAAAAACCAAACTCACGTATAGCTATCTTAAAACCAAATTATTATGAAAAAAGTCCAATTTATAAAAAGAGTGAAGTTATTATCAGTAGCTCTTATTCTCGCAATTTTTATGACAAATTGTGAAAAGGATAATGCCAACGATTTTGTTCAAGAAGAAAATTCTCAATCTATTAACTGGGAAACTACTGATCCTGATGTTATAAGATCTATTTCAGAGGAGATAGAATCTAGTATTAAAAGCAAGAGACTTCAAGTTGAAGTGTATCGTAATTTCAGACTTTATGTGGATCAGAATACCCCACGGGATATAATCAATATAGCAAAAGGAGAGATTGACCAGGTTTATTCTGTGGGATTAAAAAGCACTACAGTAAGACGTATGAATAATGTTAGATCAATTCACTTGGCTCCAACAGGACAAACAGGGCTGTTTTACTATAACAGGCGAATAGTTATTAATGATTATGATACCTATAGAAGGGTGGCAAGAGGTGAAGGCAATGTGGCTTTTCATGAACTTGTGCATTATTATCATGATGTCTATATACCGGGAGGATTTCGTAATAGACAATTGACAAATCTTTATTATAATGCCAGATCTAGGAATATATACCCTCGACAAGCATATGTAATGAGTAACGTGGTTGAATATTTAGGTGTAAGTGCAGAGGCGTATTTTACAGGTACGGGTCGTGAACCTTATAATAGAGCTAGGGTAAATAGGTTAGACCCTGACTTAGCCGCTTATATATCTAACAATTTTTAAATTTTTAATAAACCTATAATTTATATTATATATGGGTTTGGTCTTTTATGTATAATCGGATTAAAATGAGTTTTACATAAAAACAAAAACCAGGTTGTCTAAAAAAAGATAACCTGGTTTTTTTAATGCTGATAATTAATGTTCTTCTACAAAAGAGAGTCTAATGCTTCTGCATATACATTCTTAGGAGAAACTCCTACCTGACGTCCTACTACTTCTCCATTTTGAAAAACCAATACTGTAGGAATATTTCTTACACCGTATTTTGCAGCAAATTCTTGATTCGCATCAACATCTACTTTGCCTACAACGGCTTTTCCGTTATATTCTTCACTAATTTGTTCGATGATAGGGCCTACCATTCTACATGGACCACACCAAGCTGCCCAAAAATCAACCAATACAGGTTTGTCACTTTTAAGTACTACCTCGTCAAAAGTAGCATCTGTTATTTCTAGTGCCATAGTTATTTATTGTTTAAAAATTCTTATTATTTTAATATTCACAAAATTAGTCAATAATTCTACCAAAGCTTACATCAGTAATATTTGTTTTGACTATAGGGTTATTTGGTTTTCTGATACCAAATATAATATGAAAGTATTACTTTATAGCAAATTACATCTCAAAAATGAGTGATATGAGCTTAATTATTTTAGAATTTTAAGTTGTTTGGATAGATGTTGTATTGAAACCAGATGAGAAAATAATACAATAGGAACTACTACAGATGCTAACCAAACGAATGGAAAATACAACAAAGCAATATTAGGCTGATCAAAACCAAACTGCTGAAATGGGAAAGGAAAGGAAAGTATAGCATTTACCACTATAAATAATAATAAGAATAGGCATACCAAATTCCATCTTAATAGAAATCTAGTAGAGGCGATTTTATGTATATATCCAAAATAGCATACAAATGGAGCTGTTATTCCTGCAAAAATATCAAAATTTCTACCCGAAAAAGTCATGAGCTCTGGTATAGATTGATGTAAAAATAACCAGTATAATACAAGCTCTATCGGTATTCTTATAATATGTAGTAATGTGAGTATTTTGATATTAAGCTTACTAATGAATGTCTTTCCTTTTTGTATAAAAAACAAGAGAATGATAAATAACACAGGAGGAATAATAGCTAAGCCAAAGCGAGGAGGTAGTGAAGTTTCTAAATAAAAAGATGAATATCCTAATATCGCCTGTATACTTGCCCATATTATAATAAGAGACAAAGCCGTTTTTGAACTATGTGATGCTTTATAAAATAAAAAAATAGTAATACATGTAGTGATAATAAAAATAATTGAAATATAAGGAGCTGAATTTTCTAACATAACAGAGTTTTATACCTAACAAAATTGCTGTGTATTATATAGTGTCATGAGCAATTGTACTTGGTGTTATTTGAGTACATGTTCTTTATTGTAATGTTGTATACTCACAACAAATGTAATAGGTTCTCAAATCAAAATTCTTGACTTATGACAAGAAAAGTAATAAGTGAGAAGTTTCTGGTAATTTTCTAGATATAAGAAAATTATGTTCGACTTAACAGTTTTTTATTACTTGTTTTTTCATAGATCGCAAGCTATTTCTGTGTATAGATAGTTTAATTTAACTTATAATAGATAGATTCATCCTCAAGAGCTATGAGTAATTCTTGAGAAATGTTTACTTTTTGTTTTCGACTAGGCATGTGCAGTTTTAATTGTTCGGCCATTTCGTAGATTACAAAATTAAGTGTATGATTTCCCGAATGTTCTGTTAGTAATTCTTTTAGGTTGTCTATTCTAGAATCAGAAAGCTCATTAATATCCATTTGAATTGTAAGCTTTCTTGCATAGGTTTCCATCACATCGTGTAGCAGTTGAAAACTATTAAATTGTATCCTGGGATCTCCTTTTTTACCAGTATCACGGTTTACCCAACCTTCTTTAATAAAAGCTTTAGCATATACAAATGTACTTTTTACCAGGAAAGGACGATGTTTTAAATATTCTTCACCAAAAATTCTGAATTCGTGTGCTGTATTATAATCTTCTATCACAAATGTAGCCCAGCCTTTACCGTTTTTAGATGTACGATGTTCTACGTTAGAAATTACTCCCCCAAAAGAAATTTCACGATTAATGTTGCTTTCGAGATCTGCAAAATTAAGCAAGGTACCATTACAAAAATATTTCATTTCATATTTAAAATCATCTAGCGGATGACCAGAGAGATATATTCCTACTACTTCTTTTTCACGGGCTAATTTTTCCATTGTTCCCCATTCTTCACAGGGTGGTACAATGGGTTCTGGGATTTGTACATCGCTCGACTCTCCAAATAAACTAACTTGTGAAGAATTTTCACTTTCCTGAAATTTGGATCCATATCGTACTGCTTTTTCTAAGAAAGTGACACCATCTCCTTCTTCATGAAAATATTGTCCTCTATGAGTTTCAGAAAAGGAATCAAAACCTCCTGCCAAAGCTAAACTTTCAAATGCTTTTTTGTTAGCAGCTCTAAGATCGATACGTTTCGCAAGGTCAAAAATAGATCTGTATGGTCCGTCTTCTTTTCGGTTTTCTACTATGGTGGCTACAGCACCAGTTCCTACTCCTTTAATAGCTCCCATTCCAAAACGAACGGCCCCATCTTTGTTTACCGAAAATTTACGGTAGGATTCATTTACATCGGGTCCAAGAACATCTAGCTTCATGCGTTTACATTCTTCCATAAAGAAAGTGACCTGTTTGATGTCGTTCATGTTATTAGACAGTACGGCAGCCATATATTCTGCAGGATAATGTGCTTTAAGATATGCTGTCTGGTATGCAATCCAGGCATAGCAGGTAGAGTGAGATTTATTAAATGCGTAAGCAGCAAAAGCTTCCCAGTCTTTCCATATTTTTTCTAGTTTGTCTTCTGCATGGCCTTTTTCTGAAGCTTGTTTTATAAACTTAGGCTTCATCTTATCAAGTACGGCTTTTTGTTTTTTACCCATTGCTTTACGAAGCACATCGGCTTCACCTTTGGTGAAATTTGCCAGCTTTTGAGAAAGCAACATCACCTGCTCTTGATATACTGTAATTCCGTACGTTTCTTTTAAGTACTCTTCGCAAGCTTCGAGGTCATAAATGATTTCTTCTGTACCGTGTTTTCTATTGATAAAACTAGGGATATATTCTAATGGTCCGGGGCGATACAAGGCATTCATTGCAATAAGATCGGCAAAAACAGTAGGCTTAAGTTCCTTCATGTATTTTTGCATCCCGGGAGATTCATATTGAAACACTCCAACAGTTTCTCCTCTTTGGAAAAGAGCATAGGTTTCTTCGTCGTCAAGAGGGAAATTTTCGGGATCTAATTCTACTCCATGCTTTGCTTTTACAATCTTAACGGTGTCCTTAATCAGGGTTAGTGTTTTTAACCCCAGGAAATCCATTTTTAGTAGCCCTGCATTTTCTACCACAGAGTTATCAAACTGCGTACAATACATGTCAGAATCCTTAGCTAATGCTACAGGGACAAATTTGGTAATGTCGTCTGGTGTAATGATAACACCGCAGGCATGAATCCCGGTGTTTCTAACCGAACCTTCTAATACCCTGGCCTGGTTAAGTGTTTCTGCTTCAAGATCACTACCTTCGGCGATATTAAGGAGTTCATTAACTTTTTCTAATTCATCACTTCTAAATTTTTTCTTTAATATAGCTTCGTCCACACCAAAAATCTTTCCGAGTTTCGACATGTTAGGGATAAGCTTTGCAATACGATCTGCATCACCAAGAGGAAGGTCTAGTACTCGTGCCGTATCTCGTATAGAAGATTTTGCTGCCATCGTACCATATGTAATGATCTGTGCTACTTGGTTGGCACCGTATTTTTCGATTACATAATCCATAACACGACCTCGACCTTCATCATCAAAATCAATATCAATATCGGGCATACTTACACGATCTGGATTTAAGAAACGCTCAAAAAGTAAGTCGTATTTAATAGGGTCGAGATTAGTGATCCATAGACAATAAGCTACTGCTGATCCTGCTGCCGATCCACGACCAGGCCCTACAGAGACTCCCATATCCCGGGCGGCACGAATAAAGTCTTCTACAATCAGGAAATATCCTGGATATCCGGTTTTTTCAATTACTTTTAATTCAAAATCCAGACGTTCATCTATTTCAGGAGTAATTTCATTGTAACGAATCTTTGCACCCTCATAGGTGATATGTCGTAGATATGCATTTTCCCCTCGTTTACCACCATCGATTAAATCTTCTTCAGATTGAAACTCTTCTGGGATATCAAAAGCTGGTAACAATACATCTCTGGCAAGCTCAAAAGGTTCTATTTTATCTACAACTTCCTGAATATTTATGATGGCTTCAGGTAAGTCTTTAAAAAGACTTTTCATTTCTTCCTGAGGCTTAAAATAGTATTCTTGATTGGGTAACCCGTATCGATACCCTCTGCCACGACCAATAGGGGTGGCTTGTTTTTCTCCGTCTTTTACACATAAAAGAATATCATGGGCATTAGCATCTTCTTTTTCGCAGTAATATGTGTTGTTAGAGGCAACGAGTTTAATGTTGTGTTTTTTTGCAAATTGAACCAATACCTGATTTACTCTATTTTCATCTTCTTGGTTATGCCGCATAATCTCGATATAGAGATCATCTCCGAATTCCTGATGCCACCATAATAATGCTTCTTCAGCTTGTTTTTCTCCAATATTGAGCACTTTACTAGGAACTTCACCATACAAGTTTCCGGTAAGAACAATAATATCTTCTTTGTATTGTTTAATGACTTCTTTGTCAATCCTGGGAACATAATAAAATCCATTAACAAAAGCGGTAGAAGACATTTTGGCCAGATTGTGATACCCGTTTTTGTTTTTGGCTAACAGTACTATTTGATATCCGTTATCTTTTCTGGATTTATCTGTGTGATTTTCACAAACAAAGAATTCGCAGCCTACGATAGGCTTCATTTCTATCCCTTCGGGTTCTTGTCCATTTTCTATTGCTTCAGCATTAGCTGCTTTTACAGTTTTATTGTGATTAGAGACTCCCTGAACAAAATGAAAAGCTCCCATCATATTGGCATGGTCTGTCATGGCGACAGCATTCATTTTATGTTGTGCAGCCACTTTTATTAAATCAGGGATACTGGTTGTTGATTGTAATACCGAGAACTGAGTATGATTATGCAGATGGGCAAAGTCAACTTTATCCAGAACAGCAATATTATCATCGATCTCTTGTTGAGATAAGTCAGAATCTCCTTTTTTTGTAAGAGCTTCCTGGATTTTTTGAGAAGCCTTTTTGAGATTTATGTGTTTTAAACCTATTAGCTGAATCGTTTGAGGATTAGCCTCTACGAAATTTTGAAAATAATCTGGTGCTACATCAAGTTCTTCAATGGTAAAAATTTGTTTACGAATCAATTCAAGAAAACATCGGGTAGTAGCTTCTACATCGGCAGTAGCGTTATGTGCTTCGCCAAAAGCGGTACCAAATAGGTGCTGATGAAGTTCTGTAAGTGTAGGGAGTTTAAATTTTCCTCCACGACCTCCTGGGATTTGGCATAATTCTGCCGTGACTTCGGTACAAGTATCTAAAACAGGAAGCTCCTGTAAATTATTTTCTAGGCCAAGGCGGTAGAATTCTGCGCCCATAATATTAACATCAAATCCAACATTTTGTCCGACAACAAATTTGGTTTTGGATAGGGCGATATTAAATTTATCTAATACTTCTTGTAGTGTAATCCCGTCTTGTGTTGCTAACTCAGTCGAAATACCATGAATTTTTTCTGCATCATATGGGATATTAAATCCATCAGGTTGTACCAGGTAATCTTGATGTTCGATACAGTTTCCCATAGCGTCGTGTAACTGCCATGCGATTTGTATACATCTTGGCCAGTTATCGGTATCGCTAATAGGGGCATCCCATCGTTTGGGTAAACCAGTGGTTTCAGTATCAAAAACTAAGTACATAAAAAGAAGTGTTTCAAGAAAATTATCCCTTACAAAGGACTTTCAAAAATAACCAAAATGACACTTCGATTTTCGAAAAGTTATTCAGAATTATTAACTATAGTTTTGTGTGTTATCGATACAAGAAAGTAAGTGTATGAAAAAAGCGATCATTTCATGAATGATCGCTTTTTATGAGCAAAGTCGAGTAGGGTAATTATTTAGGGGTAATAAATATTAATAACCAAAATCAAAGGAGCCTTGTGATATTTGAGAACCACTTCTGGTTTCAAATTCAAAACTTCCACTAATACATTTGGTTTCGATATCGTGACTTGTAATAATAAGAGTTCCTGACAATGCAGAGGACTTATCATTATTTACTTCGTAAGAAGCACTATAGTTTCCAGATCCAGTTAGTGGGTATGTGCCTGGTGCTACATTAGCCATAAACACAATATTTACTTCTTCGGTTTCATTGGTAGCAGTAATGAGAATAGAAGCATCATCTACACCAAATAATTTGGCAGTATGATTATCGGTAATCATTTCTGTATTATTCACCAAAGCAGTTAAAGATGCATTAAGCAAACAAGGGTTAATTTCTTGAGTTACCTCTTCTTCAATTGTGCCATTTTCTAATGGTAATCTATAAAACCATCCATTATTAAAATCTACTGGATTACCATTGTCATCTTTAAGATCTTTAAAATGAAAATTACCAGAAATTTCATTGTTATATATTTCTGTTATCGACACTTCGCCTTCGGTTTCTCCGTCTTTAGAAATGAATTTTGTTTGATTTTTTTGAAAACTAACCTTGCTTATAGTTTGAAGAGCTGTCTTATACGTTCCAATGTTAGTAGATGTAGTCGTAAAGCTTATCGATTTGTCTCCCGAGCTTCCTGATATTACTAATGTACCATCTTCATAAATAACAGCTTTTTTAATAGATGATCTAAATAACTCACCATCAATTTTTGCTTGTAAAGCAGGTGTGTTTATTTCGATATCTGTAGAGCATGAAGTTAAAAAAAGGCAGATTACTGCCAATAGAGGGGTAATTTTTTTAATCATAGGCTTGGGGCTTTAGTATGATTTTATTACGGAAAAACCGTAAAAATATGTTTACACCTACAAACATATGATGAAAATATTAAGAAAACAATTTTTTCATCGAAAAAAAGCATATTTTATCGATGAAATACACAAAATATCATTTTGTCCTAATAAAATACGGGATTAAGAAGTGTTTTTTATCATAAAAATAGAGTTTATGAGCCTGCTTTTGTGTACATCATTTCTATAAATGATTATTTTACAGAGAATAAACTTTTATTTGTTGATTCGAATTGATTAAAAATAGTTACCTTTGCGCCCTTAATTATGAACAGGGTCGAGTACCCAAAAATTAATTTATATGCCTGTTAAAATTAGATTACAGAGACATGGTAAAAAAGGGAAGCCTTTTTACTGGATCGTAGCAGCAGATGCTAGATCAAAAAGAGATGGTAGATTTCTTGAAAAATTAGGGACTTATAATCCTAATGTAAATCCTGCAAGTATTGACTTAGATATTGATGGAGCTGTAAAGTGGTTACAGAATGGTGCACAACCAACCGATACTGCAAAAGCTATCTTATCTTATAAAGGAGCATTATTAAAAAATCACCTTGCTGGTGGAGTAAGAAAAGGTGCTTTAACAGAAGAACAAGCTGAAGAAAAATACCAAGCTTGGGTATCTGAAAAAGAAGGATCTGTTGATGCAAAGAAAGATATATTAGCAAAGGCTGAAGCGGCGGCAAAAGCTAAAGCTTTGGAGGCTGAGAAAGAAGTGAATGCTAAACGTGAAGCTGCAGCAAAAGCTGAAGAAGTTGAAGAAACTGCTGCTGAAGCGGAAGAAGCTGCTACAGAAGAAGTTGCTGAAGCAGAGGTAACAGAAAAAGCTAGCAACGAAGAAGAATAGTTGCATTATTGACGATGAAGAAAGAAGAATGCTTCTATCTAGGTAAAATCGTAAGTAAATTTAGCTTTAAGGGTGAGGTATTGGTTAAATTAGATACCGATGAGCCCGAAAGTTATACGAAAATGGAATCAGTATTTGTTAACTATAACAATAATCTGGTTCCATTTTTTATTGAAAAATGTTCACTCCATAAAAGTGATTTACTACGTATAAAATTTGAGGATATAGATGCTGAAGAAGATGCAGACGATCTCATGAAAGCAGAACTGTACTTACCACTTACATTATTACCAAAACTTGAAGGAACTCAGTTTTATTATCACGAAATAATTGGTTTTACTATTATTGATACTGTTTTTGGAGAAGTAGGGGTTATTAAAGCTATTAATGATACAACCGCTCAGGCTTTATTTGAGGTTGATCGTAATGGTGTCGAGATTCTTATTCCTATGAATGATGAGTTTATTGATAAAATTGATAGAGAGTCGAAAACGATTACAGTTCGTACTCCCGAAGGACTCATTGATTTGTACCTTTAATCTTATTTTACATCCCGATAAATGTTAATAGTATGACTAAGCCTTTTGTGTTTAAAGACTTTACGGTTCATCAAGATCGATGTGCCATGAAAATAGGTACAGATGGAGTCCTGCTTGGAGCCTGGGTTCCTATTAATGATACCGTAACCTCAATTCTTGATATAGGAGCAGGAACAGGAATCATAGCTTTAATGACAGCACAACGTTCTCAGGCAGAAGTGATCGACGCTATAGAAATTGATGTAGATGCTTATGAGCAAGCTGTCGAAAATTTTGAGGCATCGCCCTGGGGGGACAGATTATTTTGTTATCATGCCTCTTTTCAGGAGTTTGTGTCAGAAATTGACGATCAATACGACTTGTTAATCAGTAATCCCCCATTTTATGTAGAGGACTATAAAACGTCGGATATCAAACGAGATATGGCTAGGTTCGAAGATGCTCTTCCTTTTGAACATCTTTTAATCGGAGCATCAAAACTGTTATCGCATAAAGGGAAATTTGCAATGATTATCCCATATAAAGAAGAAACACGTGCTATTGATATAGCTGCACAGGTAAATTTGTTTCCGCAAAAAATCACAAGAGTAAAAGGAACACCAGCTTCAGAAATAAAAAGAAGCTTGTTGTTATTTGGTCGGGATCAAATGAATTTTGAAGCTAATGAATTGGTCATAGAAACGAAACGACATCACTATACAGATGCATATATAAACCTTACTAAGGCATTTTATCTAAAAATGTAATTCATAAAAAAAGGAAGACTTACATCTTCCTTTTTCTAAATTCAATCACTCTACAGTTTAATTTATATCACCAATAAATTAAACCTTTTCTTATATACCATTAAAGGTTTATCCCTTTTTAGAGATCCATTTTCCATCTGCATCACAGAAAACTTCCATTTCCTTATCACCTTGTTTCAATATTAATCTAAATTCTGAAGCATCTTCTTTAGCTCCAGCACTTTTGATAGTCGCACCAGCATAATCTTTTGCAACTGCATCAAGAACAGGTTGAGGTAAGTTTTCTACAGCTAAATCTATATATTTTTCCTGAACAGGAGTAATTACTTCTGTATCATCATTAGAAGCTACTTCCTGAGCATTCATGTTTTGAGTTCCTACTAATAGTCCAAAAGCTAATACCGGTAATACAAATAAATTTTTCATTGTTATTATAATTTTAGTTTTAATAAATTTTAATGCTATTATGTATTTATATATAGAATAATTATGCCAGAAGAAACAAGAGAGGTTATTTGGAATGCAAATAACTGATAAACAATTGTTTATGTGTTTATTGAATAGGTGTTTTCTCTTTTAAGTGATCTTGTTTGTGTAGAAAAAAGAGGTGAACTGCGGAAATTATACACAAATTTTTTGGTAGACAGATACGATTAATTTTAAACTCTGTAAAAACTAAATTGACTTTTGTTATCAAAATAAATACAATAAAGTAACGTATTTGGATGTCTTTTTGATCAAAAAATATTAAATGCAATAGGAGAATGATCAATCTCTTTAAAAATGTCAAAAAAATTGCTTGCTTTTTTAGCATTACCTACATTTGTTTTGCACTTATATGCAGTAATTTAGAAAATATTTTAAAAAATGAAACCAGATTTATTCCAGGCACCAGATTATTACCAAATTGATGAATTATTGAGTGATGAACATAAAATGGTTCGTGATGCTGCTCGTAGTTGGGTAAAACGCGAAGTATCTCCTATTATAGAAGATTTTGCACAGCGAGCAGAATTCCCTACACAGATTATTAAAGGACTTGCAGAGATAGGAGCATTTGGGCCTTATATACCCGAAGAGTATGGTGGTGCTGGATTAGATCAGATTAGCTATGGTTTGATTATGCAGGAGATAGAGCGAGGAGATTCTGGAGTACGATCTACATCTTCTGTACAATCTTCATTGGTGATGTATCCAATTTGGAAATACGGCTCTGAAGAACAACGAAAAAAGTATTTACCTAAGCTAGCATCTGGAGAATTTATTGGATGTTTTGGTCTTACAGAACCAGATCATGGATCAAATCCTAGTGGGATGACTACTAATTTTAAAGATAACGGAGATCATTACTTACTTAATGGTGCTAAACTTTGGATTTCTAATGCACCTTTTGCTGATATTGCAGTGGTTTGGGCAAAAAATGAAGAAGGAAGAATCCATGGGCTTGTCGTAGAACGTGGTATGGAAGGATTTACAACTCCAGAGACACATAATAAATGGTCGCTTCGTGCATCTGCAACAGGAGAGTTAATCTTTGATAATGTAAAAGTGCCAAAAGAAAATATATTACCGGGAAAAAGTGGTCTCGGTGCACCATTGGGATGTTTGGATTCTGCACGATATGGTATTGCCTGGGGTGCAATTGGTGCAGCTATGGATTGTTATGATACTGCTTTAAGATATGCAAAAGAACGCGTTCAGTTCGATAAACCTATTGGAGCAACTCAATTACAACAAAAGAAACTGGCAGAAATGATTACCGAAATCACCAAAGCACAATTATTAGCATGGCGATTAGGAGTGTTGCGTAATGAGGGTAAAGCTACTAGTGCACAAATCTCTATGGCAAAACGTAATAATGTAGAAATGGCGATTAATATCGCAAGAGAAGCCAGACAAATTCTTGGCGGAATGGGAATCACTGGTGAGTATAGTATCATGCGTCATATGATGAACCTCGAAAGTGTGATTACCTATGAAGGAACACACGATATACATTTGCTAATTACAGGAATGGATATTACCGGAATGCCTGCTTTTAAATAAGAAACGCTGAAATCCTTATTCGATTGTCTGAAAATAAATATCTATACCTTATTAATCTGAACCAGTCAAGGACCATTTGGCTACCCACTTTCAAATGGCTTCGACCGGTTCAGTGATACATAAACCTATACTGTATTCAGTTTTTTTGTAAAGAATGACCTGATTTAATAGATCATGATCTTATTATCCAACAGAAGAGTGTAATTCCTTTGTACTTCTTTCTTTTATAAAGAATCCAAATTTAAAACCTACAGATTTTACATAAACATAACTTTGTAGATCGATATCATATTCTAAAGGAGCATTTAGTTCCTTCATAATGTTGATGATGCGATAGAGTTTTGTTTTTGAAATTCCCAATCGCTCTGCTAGTTCTACAGGGTTCCCTGTAGCTTTTAAACGAATTAGTTGGTCGATTCGATTCATAAGCTCAACGTGTTTGATGATAACATTCATAATTATTTCTTTAGAGTGAAGATTGAATTATTAGATTAATCAATATATATGGGGTTCATATATTTATGTCATGACATAAAATTTTGTTACCTCGTATATTCTATTTTTTTAACGGGTACTATTTTTTTAGCTTGATTAGTTATAAATGTTTTGTTTTGAGTATTATAGTTATGAATACGATGTACAGAAAAACAAATGTTTTAATTATAGTATATAGTGAGAGAGAAAAGAGATAAGTGTTTTATAGAATTGTGTTGATCTTGTTTCAGAATCCTTTCTGATCTATACAATTCAATATAGGCTGTTATGGAGAAAAATATTATCTGTTTTTTTCTAAGGCATTAAGTAGCCTTGTAGCTTTATCTTTATATGCTCCATTATAAGTAATGATTTCTTTAAGAAGTGGAATACTTTTTTTAGGAGTATTTAATTTTAAATAGGTGAGCGATAAATACCATTTGGCAACTTCATAATACTTACCGCTACTTTTAATGTCTTTAAATAAAGAAACAGCTTTTTCTTCCTGATCAATATTTAAGTAACTATTGCCTAGGTATAGTTGTAGTTGGTTGTCTAAATTTGGGTGTTTTTCTAACACAGCAGCGACAGAGTCATAAGCACCTTTAGCATAGTTTTTTACAATACTCTGCATTTCTTCATTATTGGTATTACCTCTCATTGCGTCTTCTACAGGAAAAGGTTCATAATAGGCGCCATATAAATCTTGAGTATTATTATGCTGATTGATATAGGTGTACCATAATAGCATTCCTACACCCAATAGTATAGCAATAGATGCTGCAATTTTCCAATAAGGAGCAGATGTCGGAGCAGAAGGATTGTTTTGTTCCTCTTTGATAGTAGTGCTAATCTGCATTAATTTTTCTTTAAAATCTAAAGTATCTTGATCACTTAAGGTTTTATGCAGAACCCTGTGCTTTTCGACTTCTTGTTGCAGTTCTGGATTAGCAGCTAATTCTTTTTCAAAAGCAATTATTTCTTCTTCAGGTAACGTATGTGAAAGATACCCTTCTATTTTATCGAATATTTCTGGAGTTCTTTCCATACTATAATTCTTTTTCAGGGTTTAGTTGTAATTCTTGATAGGCGTGATCCTTTTCGATCATTTCTATTAGATATCGTTTACATTCAAATTTTTTCTTTCGGGTATATCCTTCAGAATATCCGGTGATATGTGCAATATCTTTCATGCTATTTCCTTGAAAAAGTAAGCTCAATACTTCACGACATGTATCACTTAGCTTTAAGAAGTGTCTGCGATACACATGCTCTCGTTCTTTATATTCTATATCTTGGATCACTGTAGGGGTAATTATTTCTGCATCTTCAGGTAATTTTTCTGTGATGATCATTTTTTTGTTTTTTCGTAATCTGTTTCTCCACATATTTTTACAAACCCCATAAAAATAGGTTCGTAATGAAGAATGTAACTCCAGAGAATCTGTTTTTAATTTCTGATATATCAAAATCAACGCATCCTGAAATACATCTTCGGCATCCTCTTCATTACCAGAATTTTGTAGGATGTATTGTCTTATATAGGGTAGGTTTTTTCTGTAAAATGTAGTAATAACAACCTCATTTCCGGTGACGATACCTTCCAAAATTTTGTGATCCTCGGTAGTATTCATAGGTTCATGTACTATAATAACAGATTGTTACCTTTGGGTGATGTTAAATTGTTGTAAAAGTAAGAATTTTAGTTTCTTTGATATCAATATAATAACATATAATTAAGAATGTAAAATAATAAATATGCTCTTCGACAAGCTCAAAGGGACATAAGTGACAATTATAATGGTCTAAACAAAACCTGTCTTGAATCTGTCGAAAGACTGAAACTTAGTTAGATAACTCATGAAAATATTCGGGCATCGTGGTGGAGCAGGTTTTTAGTCACCGAAAATACATTAGAATGGATCACCGAAACCTTCGTGTTATAAAGTAGATGGTGTCGAGATTGATGCATATTGTTGTAAAAGTAAAGAATTGGTAGTTATTCATGATGAAACTCTGGATAGAACTATCAATGGTAAAGGAAATGTATTAGAATATACTTTACAGGAGTTGTGACAGTTTGAAACAAAAGAAGGATTTACGATACTTACATTGAGCGGAGTGCTGAATATGATCGGTAGGCAATGCGAACTTAATATAGAATTGAGAAATCAAAATCATGGAAAGTTGAGGGTATCATCACAGATTTTCCGAATTTTGCATGATGAACTATGATTTAATAATTGTTGGTGGCGGTGCAGCTGGTTTTTTTACAGCTATTAATGTAGCAGAAAATGATCCAAAACTAAAAATAGCTATTCTGGAACGAGGAAAAGAAGTGCTGTCCAAAGTTCGAGTATCTGGCGGTGGGCGATGTAATGTAACTCATGCAGAATTTATCCCTAACGAATTAAGTAAAAATTACCCAAGGGGAGAAAAAGAACTTAAAGGACCTTTTCATACATTTATGACAGGTGATACGATGGAATGGTTTGATCGTCGTGGAGTAGCACTTAAGATAGAGGACGATGGTAGGATATTTCCGGTTTCAAACTCTTCAGAAACGATTATCGATTGTTTTCTGTCGGAAGCAAAGCGATATGGGGTTGAAGTTTTAAAAAACCATGCCGTTAAAGATTTCTATCAAGAAGATGAGCAATGGCTCTTAGAAACCAGTCAGGGAGATTTTAGGACTACCATGTTAATGATTGCCACAGGGAGTAATTCTAAAATCTGGAAAATAGTTCAGGATTTAGGACATCAGACCGTTGATGCAGTTCCTTCCCTATTTACTTTTAATAGTAAAGATCCAAGAATTGCAAATCTACCAGGTGTCGTAACAAATGCGTCAGTACAGGTCAAACATTCAAAACTATCGAGTGAGGGGCCATTGTTAATTACGCATTGGGGGATGAGTGGACCAGCAATTCTAAAACTTTCGGCCTGGGGGGCTATAGAGCTAAATGCATACCAGTATAATTTTGAAATTATAGTGAATTGGCTTCAGCACTATTCACAGCAAGAGGCTTTTGAGGGACTTAAAGCGTTAAAAAATCAATATTCGAAACAACAGATAAGTAAATACACTCAATTTGAATTACCAAAAAGACTTTGGCAAAGTTTGATTTCGGCTTCAGAGATAAGAAATGATACACGTTGGGCCGATGTGAGTAAAATTAAGCTTAAAACGTTATCAGAACAGCTTACACAAGGAGTTTTTATGATAAAAGGAAAAAGTACATTTAAAGAAGAATTTGTAACTGCAGGAGGAATTGATCTTAAAGAAGTTAATTTTAAAACTTTTGAAAGCAAGAAGTGTCATAATTTATATTTTGCAGGAGAGGTGTTAAACATAGATGCAATTACAGGAGGGTTTAATTTTCAGAATGCATGGACCGGAGCTTTTATTGCAGCAAAAGCAATCACATCTGGATAGTTGTTGAAAAAATGAAATATAATACCATAGTCGAAAACTTTAAAAACAGTAATTAAGTTGTTGGAATTAAGTAATTTGAGATAAAGAATAGTGTATTAATATTAGCGATTCTGAGTAATTTTTCGTACCTTAATAAGGTTTAACTAATACCCCATCACTATGAAAAAAATTACTTTTATTCTTATCCTTATATTTTTATTTAGTAGTGTTCACCCGGTCAAAGCATTTAATGAGAATGATCCTATAAAAAAATTATTGGTAGATTATATCAATAAAATGAATGCATTAACCGAGGGAACCCAAAAAGAAGATGTACTGAATTTGTTTGACGAAAAATATAGAGGAAATACTGTCTATGTTAACCTATCTGGAACTTTGGTGAGAAAAAACTATACCAAAAAAGATGTTTCTTCTCAATTAAGTGATATTGTTGATGATAATAATTATCAGTTTAGATTAACCATAGATAAAATCGTTTTTCAAAGTCAAAAAGAAAGAGCAGGAACTATTTCTGCAGTTATTAGTTTTGAATCATTTGTCGATAAAAGACTAGCCGAAAAGGGAACTATGTTAATGGATGTAGTTGCTATACGTATTAATGGCGGATGGAAGATCGTGCAAAATAATATGATTCGGGTCTCTGAAGCAAAAGATATAGGAGAATGTGTTTGCTATTTTTATGAGAAAGGTACTACTAAGTTTATTGCCGAAGTATATTTCCCGTCTGGCCTCGAATATAGCCAGGAACTCAATGCTTTTCAAGTAATGATCAAAGATAAAAAACGTATTATTAAATCTGATAGTAAAGAGTATTATTGGAATGAAAATACAGGAAAACTTACCTATAAAGGAGGATTAATCGGGCAAACGAGTAATTCTCGAAAAGCGGTAGAGTTCGTGCTTAAGAATCTATATAGCGAATCTTGTGTAAATATTGTATTTAATTAAATGTATGAAACGAATTTAATACTAAGTAGAACACATCCTGCTGAAAAGTAGGATGTTTTTTTGTAATAATTTCTGTCGAATTAATTTGCATTAAATAATGGTTTGATCCTTTAGAAAACCTCTCCAGGAAATCTCAATAGCTTGATTGATATGTTTTTCCTGTAGTTTTACTTGTTCATTCTCATGAATCTTTACCAGTGATACCACATTACCAAAGAAGAGTTCTTCCATGATTAGAGTGTTATAAGATTTAAAAACCTTTTGTTTTACGCCTTTTTTGAAATAGCTTTCGATTTCTCCATAGTATTGCCTTGCTTTATCTTTTAAAGATTGAGGAATTTCTGGAGAACGTGCAATCTGTTCAGAAAATATAAAAGCAAGAGGGTTATTGACAAAATAATAGAACAGATTAAGCCACATTACGGTAAATTGTTTCTTTATGTCGTCTTCTGGGGTATTACGCATAACAACAGTGCCAAAATCCTGGGTAAGCATTAAATAGAGTTCTGTAATGATCTCTTCTTTGTTTTTAAAATGATGATATACAGTTCCGTTTGCTACGCCTGATTCTTTAATAATTTGAGAAAGAGATGTGGCATGGATACCTTGTTTAGTTATTAATTCTAGAGTAGTCTGTAAGACTATTGCTTTTTTACTCATAAAAAATCATATTCCTTATTCCTGGTTTAATTTAGTTGCCATATGCCAAAATTTAAAGCAGTCGCAAAAGCAACCCAAACAATATAAGGGATAAGTAGGTAGGCAGCGGTAGAATTTACTACGGTAAACCATTTAATGGTAAACAGCAATAGGATAAATAGGGCAATTATATCCAATAATGCAATCAATGGATTTTGTAGTCCAAAGAAAAAAATAGACCACGCTGCATTGAGTAACAATTGAAATCCAAAGTGATATAACGCAGTTTTTACCCATTTATGATAAAAGCCTTTGCTCCAAACAATTCCGGCCGCAATTCCCATCATAATATACAGCAGAATCCACATTGGTCCAAAGATCCAATTTGGTGGAGTAAAAGAAGGTTTATTTAAAGCAGCATACCACGTATTAATAGAAGTTTGGGTAGCAATACTACTCAAAAATCCGATCAAACCACATACCAATACCGCAATACCAATACGAAATAACTTTTTTTTCATTGAAACAAGTTAGCGCAGTACTAAAATAGCAATTTATTTTTACTACCCATGCGCTTAAACTCGCTTTATTCATTAGAATTTTAAAAGTACAACACATACTCGTGTTTTATTAATTTTAGTATTGCACGATTATCGATAATACCTGAATTAAATTAAAAAATAAAATAAAGCAATAATGTTTCAAATAATTTCGGCCTATACCAGATTTTCTAATACATAAAACAGATTAAAATATAGGATACACTTATCTTTGCTTAAAATCATTGTATACTATGTCGGATTATCCAGAATTTACCTTACCTATAGTTTCAAAATTACCCGAAGAAGGTGTAGTAACTTGTACCTCACCCAGTAATATTGCTCTAGTTAAATATTGGGGTAAAAGGCCTGTGCAATTGCCTGAGAACGCATCGATTAGCTTTACGTTGGATAATTGTAAAACAACAACAAGTTTAGCATATAAAAGACGAGATGATGCAGGAGAAGATTTTGATTTTGAACTCTTTTTTGAAGGAAAACCTAAACCAGATTTTAAACCTAAGATTCAAAGTTTTTTTGAAAGAACTCAAGAATATCTTCCTTTCCTAAAGCAATATACGTTCAGGATAGAAACCAGTAATACATTTCCGCATAGTAGTGGGATTGCATCATCAGCTAGTGGGATGAGTGCACTGGCATATTGCCTGATGCAGTTAGAAAAAAAGATAAACCCGGATATTTCAGATTCAGAATGCCTTCAAAAATCTTCTTTTTTGGCTCGTTTGGGCTCTGGTAGTGCATGCCGAAGTATAGAAGGACCAGTTACCGTTTGGGGAGAACATTCAGATATAAACCAGAGTAGTGATGCATATGCAATACCGTTTCCGTTTCCGGTTCATCAAAATTTTAATGATTACCAGGATACAATCTTATTAATTGATAAAGGAGAAAAACAAATAAGTAGTAGTGTAGGTCATAATCTAATGTATGGTCATCCTTTTGCAGAAAAACGATTTGAACAAGCAACTGGCAATGTTACTAAATTAAAAGAGATATTAATTTCGGGGGATTTAGACGCCTTTATCAAGATAGTAGAAAGTGAAGCGTTGACACTACATGCAATGATGATGACTTCTTTACCTTATTTTATATTAATGAAACCTAATACGTTATCTGTAATTCATAAAATTTGGGAATATCGCACAACAACAGGATCAAAAGTTTGTTTTACACTAGATGCCGGAGCAAATGTTCATGTGTTGTACCCAAATACCGAAAAAAATCAAGTTTTAGATTTCATTACCAACGAGTTAGTTGCGTATTGTCAGAATGGACAGTATATTTGTGACAAAATAGGATTAGGTGCAAAAATAGTGTAACTTTATCCTGGTAAGGCGACAAATTTAGATATAACTATTTATAGAGATGATAAAATGAACTCGATTAAAAAATCTTTAATCATGCAAAGTAATGATTATTGTAATCGTCAAAGATTTTATCTAACCTCTAAAACAATATAAATGAATAGATGAAAGGACCGTTATTTTATTCTAAAATACTTCTGTTTGGAGAATATGGTATTATTAAAGATTCTAAAGGTCTTTCTATACCTTATAATTTTTTTAAAGGTGCATTAAAAGTATCAGAAACACCTGATCAAGAGGCTATACAATCCAATGAAAATCTTAAAAATTTTGCAACCTATCTCGAAGAGATTCAAGATAAAGGAGTTGTGAAATTTGATTTTGAAAAACTTCATTCAGATATCAATTCTGGGATGTATTTTGATAGTAGTATTCCTCAAGGATATGGAGTAGGAAGTAGTGGTGCATTAGTAGCGGCGATTTATGATAAATATGCAGCTAATAAAATTACTGTATTAGAAAACCTTACTCGAGATAAATTATTAAAACTGAAAGAGATTTTTGGACTTATGGAATCTTTCTTTCACGGAAAGAGTTCTGGACTGGATCCTTTAAATAGTTATCTTAGCCTACCTATTCTTATTCATTCTAAAGATAATATCGAACCTGCAGGAATTCCTTCACAAAGTGTAGAGAATAAAAAAGGTGCCGTTTTCTTATTAGATAGCGGTATAGTTGGAGAAACTGCCCCGATGGTTAGTATTTTTATGGAAAACATGAAGCAAGAAGGCTTTCGTAGTATGCTCAAAAACCAGTTTGTAAAATATACAGACGCTTGTGTAGATGATTTTTTAAAAGGAGATGTTAAATCTCTATTCTTTAATATAAAAGAGCTTTCTCACGTGGTTTTGGATAATTTTAAGCCAATGATACCAAAGCAATTTCACACCTTATGGAAACATGGTATAGAAACCAATGATTATTATCTTAAGTTATGTGGCTCTGGAGGCGGCGGTTATATTTTAGGATTTACGCAGGATTTTGATAAAGCACAGGCTTCACTTAAGGATTATAAGTTAGAGGTAGTCTACAATTTTTAATAAGCATTGTTATGCTTACCAGAAAAAATAAACTCATTTTTCTCAAGTTATTGAGTTTATTTTCTGTAGTTAGAGGGTATAATATCTTGATTATTGTATTTGCACAATATCTTACCTCAATATTTATTTTAGCACCTCAGATTAGATTACGACATGTTATTCTGGATCCAAATCTATTTGTTATTGTATTGGCTTCTGCCGGTGTGATTGCAGCGGGGTATATCATTAATAATTTTTATGATAAAGAAAAAGATCTAATTAATAGACCACAAAAGACCATGCTGGATCGATTAGTGAGTCAACGTACAAAACTTACGGGATATTTTGTCCTTAATTTTCTCTCTGTGGTATGTGCCAGTTATGTTTCTTTTAGAGCAGTTATTTTTTTCTCTTTATATATTTTCGGGATATGGTTCTATTCTCATAAACTAAAGAAATTTCCTGTTATTGGAAATATTATCGCTTCTCTATTAGCAATAACTCCATTTTTTGCTGTATTTATTTATTATAAAAACTTTGACGAAGTTATTTTTGTTCATGCAACATTTTTGTTTTTGATGTTGATCATGAGAGAAATGATTAAAGATTTAGGAAATTTAAGAGGAGACCTTGCCCAGAACTATAAAACGATACCCATTGTGTATGGAGAGTTGATCTCAAAAAGAATAGTAACCATTTTGGTTCTGGCTTCTTGCGTTCCTATTTACTTACTACTCACTCGATATGAGATAGGATTTATGTACCTGTATTTTTATGCATGTATCATACTCCTTTTTGCATTTTTACTTGGCTTATGGAGATCAAAGGGAAGAACACATTATGTTTGGCTACACAATATTTTAAAACTTATTATTGTTGCAGGAACATTTAGTATTATTCTAATTGATGTGCATATGATCCTGGATAGAATTCTTTGGTAAAAAAAAGCAGCTGTAAATACATACAACTGCTTTCTTAATCCATGAATAGACAGAAAGTTTATACTCCTTCTGACTTTAAGATTTTTAAAGAAATCTTAAATACTTTGTTCCCTATGTTTGATATTTTTGAATCTACTTTCTTATAGTTCAATCTTGATTTTACAAAACTTTCTACATCAAGATCTTCCGAATCTACAGTTAATACTACAATCTCTCCTTCACCATTTAAAGTAAATTCGATATTAGCCTTAAGTTGTTGTTTGTCTACTTTAAACCCTGGGTTTTCTAGAAGAGTTGCTATTTGATTTCTTAATTGTTGTTCTGAATTAGTAGGGTTATTTGAAGCAAAAATTTGCGTTGACCCTAATACGAATACTGCGAATAAAATTGTTAACTTTTTCATTTTTTTGTGTTTTAAGATTTGAGCTTGAACTATTATTTGTTTTAATTGTACAGGACAAATGTAGAGTCGAATACTCCATTATTTTTGTTTTTTATTTTATTAGAATGTATTACAATGATTACGATTATGTTAAAAGGCATATGTTTTAACGTAAATTAAACTTTGCAGAATAAATACTTTTTATATGTTTACTTTTTAAGAATGGATATAAAATTGGTTATAGAATAGTAAATCCTTAATATTTGTATCATAATAATGCCGATTTATAGGTTTTTGATAGAATTTTAATGTTACCATAAGGTTAAGTTAAGGTTTTACCATATCACTTTTATGACGTTTAATGTGTTGCAAATCAATTTTTTATATGTTAACTATTTGTTAATCATATTTTGGAAATCTCTTAAAAGCACGCGATCATTAGAAATAAATACATACTATTAATACATTTTCATGAAAGATCAATTACTAACAGTTGCATTAGCTCAAATCTCTCCGGTTTGGTTAGATAAAACGGCTACAATTAAAAAAATTGAAAATTCTATTACTGAGGCAGCTTCTAAGAAAGCAGAGCTTATCGTTTTTGGAGAGTCGCTGTTACCAGGATATCCGTTTTGGGTGTCATTAACAGACGGTGCAAAATTCGACAGTAGGATTCAAAAAGAGATTCATGCACATTATGCTCAGAATTCGATTGTTATCGAAAATGGAGATTTAGATACCATATGTGAACTTGCTGCCGAATACAATATTGCAATATATTTAGGAATCATTGAGCGACCGATGGATCGGGGAGGACATAGTTTATATGCATCATTAGTATACATTGATCAAAAGGGAGAGATTAGATCTGTACACCGTAAATTACAACCTACATACGAAGAACGACTAACCTGGGCACCGGGAGATGGTAATGGATTGCTGGTACACCCATTAAAGGCTTTTACCGTTGGAGGATTAAACTGTTGGGAAAATTGGATGCCCCTACCCAGAGCAGCATTATATGGGCAAGGAGAAAATTTGCACATAGCGGTATGGCCAGGTAGTGATTATAACACCAAAGATATTACTCGTTTTATTGCCAGAGAATCTCGCTCGTATGTGATTTCGGTTTCTAGTTTGATGCGAACCGAAGATTTTCCTAAAACTACGCCGCATTTGGATGAGATTTTAAAGAAAGCTCCTGATGTTTTAGGTAATGGAGGCTCATGTATTGCAGGTCCCGATGGAGAATGGGTAATGGAGCCTGTATTACATAAAGAAGGATTGTTAATCGAAACTTTAGATTTTAGCAGAGTGTTACAAGAGCGCCAGAATTTTGACCCTGTTGGACACTATTCGAGACCAGATGTGACCCAATTACATATAAATAGAAAGCGCCAAAGTACAGTTCGGTTTGATGAATAATAGTTGTTGTACCTATGCTTTAAACAATTATCTTTGCACAAAATTTAAGATATGAGTCGTGGAGATAATTCTGGTAAAGGGAAAACTAGCAGAAAACAGGAAGGAAAAGGAAAGAGTAAATCGAATGCACATGATAAAGGTAAATCTAATTATGGAAATAAACCTTATGTAAGAGGTAAAGCATTAGCAAAAAAAGCTAGTAATGCAGCACCAAAAAAACTCACCGATTCTGATGAGATAAGACTTAATAAATATGTAGCTAATTCTGGTGTTTGCTCCAGAAGAGACGCCGATTTATATATTAAAACAGGAAGTGTATGGGTAAATGGTAAGCCCATTACCGAAATGGGATATAAAGTAAAACTTACCGATGAAGTTAAGTTTGATGGAAGACTCATTACCCCTTATAAAAAAGAGTATGTACTACTTAATAAACCTAAAGGTTTTGTAACGAGCACTAGTCCCGAGAAAACTAAAACAGTAATGGATCTAGTAGCAAATGCATCTAAATCTGTACTAAAACCGGTAGGTAGACTAGAAAGAAATACAACCGGATTATTACTCTTTACCAATGATGTAGATTTAGAAAAGAAATTAACACATCATAAAAGTGGAGTTCGTAAGATATTTCATGTAGAATTAGAACGTAACCTAAAATTTGAAGATCTTCAGAGAATAGAGAATGGAATCAAATTGGAAGAAGGTTTTATAAATGTAGATGAAATCTCTTATATAGAAGGTGCGTCTAAAAACGAAATAGGGATTCAATTGCAATCTGCTAAAAATGGAATTATTCATAAGCTTTTTGAACACCTTAATTATAGTGTAGTTAAATTAGATAGAGTAATCTTTGCAGGATTAACCAAAAAAGATCTACCTCGTGGTCACTGGAGAATACTTACAGAACAAGAAGTGATTAATCTTAGGATGATGTAGGTTTTAAAATAAAAGATATCTTGTAGAGTAATAACTTCTTTAATTTTACAAAACTTGTTTTAAACTAAAGAGAGTTTGTTTTAAGATAAATCTTTATTAATACCGCTCCAACAGATTCTTGAGCTCATCATAGTATTGTTTTGTGATATAGATACCATTATGACCAGCACCCTTGATCATTGTATGTTTAATTTTATCTGGGTATAATGCTTCAAGTCGTTTAGAATTTTCTTCTGGTTTAATTAAAAAATCGTGAGTACCGTGAAAAATTCGAATAGGACAGGTCACTTCTTTTAAGAATTTATAAGAAGGAATCTCATAATTGATAAGCATTTTGGGTACCGGAGCAATACTTGCTATAAAATCATTCCAGGCATAGTACGGGGCTTCCAGTATAAGAAGTTTTGGGTTGTTATTTGCTGCAGTATAAGCGGCAAACCCTGTTCCTAGAGAAAAGCCTAAAACAATAATGTTTTTTTCGTCATATCGTGTCTTTGCATAATCATAGACTTTTTGCGCATCGTTATATAGTTCTGATTCTTCTTCGTAAAAACTATCACTTTTTCCGTAGCCTCTGTAATCGACAAATAGAATGTCAAACTTGTTTTCGGTATATAAAGAAGCACGTGTTCCCCATTCATGAATTGCCCCGGCATTACCATGAAAATATAGAATAAGACCTTTGCTGGTGGTATTTGTTTTAAAAAGCAAAGCATTAAGAGCAACATCCTTTTCTACATCGATATTGATCTCTTCAAAAGGCTGATCAAAAGAAAAAACGTAATCTTTCTCCAAAATTTTTGGGTTAAAGAAAAAACGCTCTTGCCTTAGATATAAAAACAGGTATCCAGAAAGAATAAGAATAACAATAAATACTATAAATCTTGCAAATCTACGACCTATTTTCCTGAAATTAATTTTCAAAATTGATATGCTTTTATGAGTTGTTTTCTATTGTATTATGGATTCTGTTTTGATAGGCCTTTATAATCTCTTTACTAAAGATAGTAAAAACAAAAAGATACTCAAGTCCTACCATCCATAGGTTTTCTTTGAAATCAGGATGAAGATACGCGGTATAACTAAAAATAACTACAAAAGACCAAATGATAGGAAATCTGTAATTTGTAAATACACAAAGTGATAATGGTACCGCTATATACCAGGGATGCACCGTGGTTGATAAGAAATAGTAGACGCAAATACCTAAAAGCATAGCTGTAATTAGTTGTGGAGTACTTCGGTTGTTTTTAAAGAAGGTTAACCCTAAAAGAATTACTATAACTACCAGGGGTAAAATTTTACCGGTAGTCTCAATAATATTCCATCCTACAACTTGAAATCCAATCCAGCGAATAATAAAATAAATACTGGCATTAAATTCGAAAGTCTGAAACCAAAGGGTGATTGTTTTGCTGAAATTGGCTAAGAATTCTTCGGATAAGAAAGGAGCAAAAATTAGAAGGCATGTGCCTATAACGATACTATAAAAGCCAACTAATTTTGGCAATCCTATAGTAAGACTGGATGTATTGAAACTCTTTTGTTTATTAAGAATAAATTTCTGAAAAAATAAAGGTAAAAATAATAGAGGGATTAGTTTCACTGAAACAGAAAGTGCCAGAACAACAGCAGCCCAGTACCAATAGCCTTTATGTAAAAGATATAATGACCATATGATGAAAAATACCATCACAGCTTCAAAGTGAAGATTGCCAGTAAGTTCTATAATGATAAAAGGATTAAGTATATACCAAAAGATTCTTTTTTCGGGTAGATTAAATGATTGTAATAATTTTCTTCCGAAGAAAAAAGTACCGATATCCGCTAAAATGATAAGTATTCTAAATACCATTGCAGATCCCAAAATACTTTTACTGGCAAATAAAGCTGCAATAACATAGCAAAACTGACTTACGGGAGGATAATTGGTATAATGGCTTCCGTTAAGTGTACCCATACCAGTATACAACTCTTGTGCTTGTGCAATTGGAGCGTCTCCTTGAGTTATCCATACCTCGGGAAGGGATAAGTAAGGATTAAAGCCTTCGAGGAGCATACGTCCATCCCATATAAATCGATAAAAATCCTGCGATAAATTGGGTATAGCAAACAAAAAAACTATCCGAAATAATAATGCTGTAATGGCCAGTAGTTTCCAATTACCAGGATTGAGATGAATAATTTTATAAGAAACAAAAAATAAGGCAGCCCAAAGACTGATCATTTTAATAAAATCTGTTCGTTCTAACTGATAAGAAAAACTCCAGTAAAAAAGTAAACCAGCTACAATAAGGAGAATGGAAAATCGGTTATATTTCCATTGCCGAAACATTAAAATTTAGACGTTACAGATTTAAAGAATACAAATCCAAATCCAAGAAATAGCATAATGTGAAACAAGAATAACCCAAAATCCTGAAGCTTAAAAGCACTGTATAAAGCAAAACCAAAATATCCCATGAGTAATGCTTCTATAATGGTGTTTCCAGAGATGTTCTTGCTTACATATTTATTTCCTTTCCAGGAATCTTTTAGGGTATTGATATTAAATTTTGGAGTACGTATAAATTCACTCTTTTTCCCAAAATGTCCTTCGAGAACTGCCATAGAATTATGAACAGAGAAGCCCATTGCGATAGAGAAAAAGGTGAAGAACATTTTTATGTATTCCATAAAATTCCAGAATCCTTTACCATGAATCTTTTTAAAAGTAAACCAATAGCAAAAGAAAAATATGACTGTACTTAAGGCAAAAAATGCAATGACATTAAAATACCAGCTAAATAATGGATTACTATTCTTAATATACATTACCGGAACGCTTAATACGGCAACCAATAATACTAATAAGAACATGCTACTGTTTAATAAGTGAAAAAAGCTATGAAATTTAGTTTTAAAAGGAACGGTTTTATCCCTAAGCATTTTCCAGTATAACTTCTGGAAGTTCTCTGCGGCACCTTTATTCCATCTAAATTGTTGTGATCTGGCTGCACTAATAACCACGGGTAATTCTGCAGGAGTCTCTACCTCTTCTAGGTATTTAAACTTCCACTTTTTTAATTGTGCCCTATAACTTAGGTCGAGATCTTCGGTTAACGTATCTCCTTGCCAGTTTCCGGCATCTTCAATACAGGTTTTTCTCCAAACACCAGCTGTACCATTAAAATTAATAAAGTGATCTTTATAATTACGACCTACCTGCTCCATAGTAAAATGAAAATCCAAAGCAAATGCCTGAATTTTGGTAAGCATCGAGTAATCTCTATTAATATGTCCCCATCGGGTTTGTACCACACCTATATTTTGATCTTTAAAATATGGGATAGTTTGCAGTAACCAATTCTTACCAGGTAAAAAATCTGCATCAAAAATAGCTATAAACTCACCTTTGGCAATCTTAAGTCCTTCTTTTAGAGCTCCGGCCTTAAATCCGGTTCGATCTTCACGACAAATGTGTTTTATGTCTAAGCCTATTTGTTGCAGCTTTTCTATATGTTTTGCTGTAGTAATAACAGACTCGTCTGTAGAATCGTCCAGGACTTGAATCTCTAATTTGTCTTTTGGATAATCAAGTTCGGCAATGTTATCCAGTAAACGATCCATTACATATAGTTCATTAAATACCGGTAGCTGAACCGTTACATGTGGAATTTCTTCTTTTTTAGAAAAATCAAAAGTTGGCGAAGTATCAGCTTGTTTTCGAGACTTTAGATAGTTGAAAAGCAGATTGAGCTGTGCCAAACTATACATAAATATGATTAGTAAGGCTAGTGTGTAGGTTATGATGATAGCAATATCCATTACGTAAAGCTATATTTAAAAATCCAACTTAAAATCTTAACGCCTGCAAATATAGCACCTTTTATGGTTCCTGAAACTTTTGAGACGCCAATTCTCTTTTTGTAATGTACTGGGACTTCGGTATAATTATAACGTTTCTTTAACACTTTTAATTGCATTTCTACTGTCCAACCATAGGTTTTATCAACCATCTCAAGGGCTAATAGTTTATCATACTTAATGGCTCTAAAAGGTCCGAGATCTGTAAATTTTGCACCAAAAAAAAGTTTCATTAGTCCTGTAGCCAACCAGTTTCCGAAAATTTGAGGAGATGTCATCGATCCAGATTCACGTAAGTGTTTGACTCTAGATCCTATAACTAAATCCATATTTTGTTCTATAATAGGTGCAACTATATGAGTAAGCTCTGCAGGATAGTCACTATAATCACCATCTAAAAATACAATGATATCTGGTTTTGCATCTTTTGATGCTATATACTCCATTCCTTTCAGGCATGCATAACCATATCCTTTTTGCTTTTCTTGCAGCACTGTTGCTCCTGCTTTTTTTGCAACATTTTCGGTTTGATCTGTAGAGCTATTACTTACCACAATAACTTCAGAAACGATATCTGGTATTTCTTTGATTACATGTGCTATGGAATCTTCTTCGTTAAAAGCAGGTATGATTACGTTTATAATGGGAGGCATTTATAAGGAAGCGTTAGGATTGTCTCTTTTAAAACTAAAAATATCAGTCCATTCACCGGTCTTCTTATCATTGATATAGCGTTCGGCTTTAAAAAGTTTGTTGTTTTTATACAATAGACAGTATCCTTCTTTTTTATTATTTTTATATTGATATTTTCGAGTTATTTCGGCTGCAATATCGTAAATAATCCACCATTTTTCAGCTTTATCGTTTACAAAATGCCCTTCTTTCAATAATTTACTGTTTTCTGAATAAAAATACCAGTATCCGTTTTTTTTATTATTTCTGAAATGTCCTTCTTTTGATACTTTTCCGTTAGGATGATAAAAATGCCAAAAATCTACTTTGTACTCTCCTAATTTCCACCCTTCAGCTTTAAGTATACCATTAGGATAGTATTCATAATGGTATTCTTTTGTAGTAACCTGATTTCCGGTAAGGGAAAACATAAATAAAAGGATACAAAGATTCTGAATCATGGTAACAGTTTTATATGGACTCTTAGACGAAAGTAAATACCCATACTAACATTTTTTTAAAATTATTTGATAAAAAAACTACATCAGAGTTTGGACTCTGAATATAATCATTACTATTTGAAATGCTTTGTTATGGTTTCATAGATTTACAATTATGAAAATCTATACATATTAATTGTTATTTTGATTTTGTATAACGGTGAATCTATATATAAACTGATGATTTTGAGAGGTTTTTTTTGGATCACACCATAGAATCAGACTTTTGTTCTAACTCTATGATGTGATAAATACTACTTGTTTTAATGTAAATACGTATCAAATAAAAATTGTATTTCGGGATCTTTTTCCAAATGAGAGTACTCTAAATATTTTTGTATAGGAATTTTATTGTCTGGTATAATTCCATGTTTTGATGTTGCGTTCTTGTCAAAAAATAACTCTGTTATTGGAATTCTTACCTGTAATTTTGTTTTTGGGAGTTTATAAGTTAAAAAATACCCTGCAAAGGTTGAATTTTCATTACCTCCGGTTTCTTCTCCAATAATTTTTCCTCTATTGTGATCTTTAAATAGTTTAGCAAAATAAACAGCAGCAGAAAAAGTTTGCCCACCTACAATTAGATATACATTACCTTTAAAATTGTCTTTATCTGCAGGGAAATTTTCTAACACTCCTTCCTTTAGTCGATCATTACCAATATAGAGGCTGTCTTTTGTTTCGTTAAACCTTTGATATAAGAAGTTTTCAAAACCTCGTATTTCATCTTCTCCGACTGGATTACCATAATCGTTAAGCAAGTTTTCTTTTTCAATTTTAATACTAGAAGCTCTATAATTAAATACATTTTTAAAACTAGAATCCGTAATAAATGAAAATAACAAAGCAGCTATATTTGGGTTACCTCCTCCGTTATTTCTTAGATCAATAGCAATGTTACTGTATTTTTCTTTATTAATACGCTTAAAAAACTTGCTAAACTCATCATACGCATAAGTTTCTGTAAGATCGAAAGTATTTACGGTGAGCACACCAAATTTTTTCTCTTTATAATAATGAGGGTGTATGGTACTCTCCTTTTCTAATTTATTAATAGGTAAAATAGATAGCTTCTCTATTCTATATAGTTCGTAATAATCGATAGAGGGTAAGGTTATCGTTTTTACATCTTTGGTCTTTATATCTAAATATTCGATTTTAAATGTTTTTGGGTTTCTCTCAATAAGATTAGAGAAGTACAAAGGGAACGAAGAAGTAAGTTCTGATGCCGTTTTGGTCACATTATAATTATCTCCATGAATATGTTTATTCATTCTGTCTACTAATTCTTGTGTAGCAATATTTTGAATCCTGGTTATTTCTGTACCATAAGGAAGTATTTTGCTCTTTATATTGGTAAATATTCTATTGTCTTTAACAAATACAGGGAAAGGAAAAAAAGATGAATTTTCGATCATGTCGTAAGTAAACTCATCAGGGGGACCGTATGCCAAATGCCCATCACCAATTCTATTGATACATTTTAGGAAATTAGGATATGAAGGCGTTTTTTTTAATAGAGCTATAGCCTGTTTTTTTTCCTTTAACTGCTCTTTTTCAGAGATTATTTTATAAGGGTTTGGATGTTGTTTTTTTATAAGTTGATTTAATAAAGACAAATCAGAGAGGTAATCATCTGATGTTAATTCGTCTATTTTTAAGGTTTGCGAAACGCAAGGAATAAAACATAAAAAAAGAAGTAAGAACAGAGAATTTTTCATAGGGTATAATACATATTTAAATTAGTGAGAGGAATCCTCAATAATTATACCAATACGCATTATAGAAGTCGATTATTCTAAAATATATAAACGTCGGTATATACCGACGTTTATATATTTTGATACTCTATTATTTACCATACGTAAGTAATGTATGTGATATTATTTTTTATTTACAAAATCCATTAAGTCTACATCATTACCTAATAAAATCTCGTTAGAATTAATACGTCCGTCTAGTGTGTCATTTTCAAGCTTTAGTACTCCGCGTGGGCAAACTGCAGAACAAACTCCACAGCCTACACAACTGGATCGTACTATGTTTTCACCTTTTTGAGCATAGGAACGTACATCGATTCCCATTTCGCAATAAGTAGAACAATTACCACAAGATATACATTGCCCGCCATTGGTGGTAATTCTAAATCTAGAAAATAAACGCTGTTGAAATCCAAGGATTGCCGCCATAGGACAACCAAATCTACACCAGGCACGGTTACCCAAAATGGGATAGAAACCAGTACCGATTACACCAGAAAATATAGAACCAATGTATAAGCCATAGGCGGATCTAAGGCTTCCGGATTTAATAAAAAACACTTCGTTTGTAGTACCGGTATAATGCATTACCAGAAATGAAATTATGATAACAAAGTATCCAATCGCACCGTATCTGGCATCTTTACCCAACTCTTTTCTTTTAAAAATCATCACGACAGAAAAAACAAGAGTCAGGATAGTGGCTGCCCCGGCAAGGAAAGTACCTCGGGTTAACCAATATTTATTAGGATCACTTCCCAGATATGTATATATCATAGCCATAGTCATCACTACAGAAAAGACTAAAACGGTATGGATTAACCAACGTTCTATTTTCCAGGCACTCAGTTTTTTACTTGATAATTGTCTAAAAGAGTCTCCTGCAGTTTCTGCTAATCCACCACAACCGCAAACCCATGAGCAATACCATCTTTTTCCGAATTTGTAAGTTAAAATAGGAGTTATTACAAAGATAGATACCACTCCAAAAATTAGCATTCCCAGTCCAAGGTTTTGTGATGATAAAAGACCATCAATAGACCATCCATCAAATAAATAATAATTAAGGGGCCATACACTTTTTAGATCATAATAAGGAAGGTTATAATCTGGACTTGTATTTAATCGTGCCATAAATTCTGGAATCAGGAATGCAAATCCAAGTTGAAAAAACATCACCGAAACAGTTCGTATCTGCTGATAACGATTGTGTCTGTATTTTAGAATGAATTTATATCCAAAAGCAATGATGGCAATAGTATACAACGTTCCGTATACGAACCATTGGCTGGCAGGATTGCCACTTAAAATTCTACTTAGAGGATCGAATAAAGCTACTAATCCTGTATTGGCTTCACCATTAGTGCCTAACCCGAGTAGTTCTGCATAAAAATATAATACAATGTAAAAAGCGGTTAGTCCTACACCTGTGAGCCATCCCAAAATACCTCGAGATGAGATAGATTTAAACCAGACTCCATCATTTTTGATTCCTTCTAACTTTTTTAAATATATATCGTTTGCAAATAATATAGTACCCGCAGTAATTAATACCAGAGAAAGGGTTAAAAACACTCCTTGATTCGGGAAATTAGTATTAAAAATGGCAAGGACCAGAATAAAGAGTCCAACCAGGCCTACGGCTAAAGCTATTTTTTGCTGTACTGAAACCCCTTTGGTATTAGGGTTTGCAAGAGACATGCTATGATCTAATTTGTTACTCATTGTATGTTTTTTAGTTGGACTTCGCAAGAAATATTGAAACAGGTTAGTTCAGTAAGTCTATGAAATCTATAATTTATTTTTTAAGCAGTTTGAAGCTGTGATTTTTTATAAGCTGAAAGAATATCAGACTCATAGACCGAATAGAATTCTGGATCAAAATTGGCTTCTGCAAGATGTTGCATCACATAATTCACATCTCTTTTTTCTGTAAGCCAACGATCAAAAACTTCGTGTCGCATTCTGATTCCGAATGTATTGATACCCAAAAACTCTGCGGTTTCCTTATGATAGGATACTGTAATACATTTGGTATCATCCTCGTGTATCCAATGAAACTGCTGTTCATATTCTTTAGGTCTACCAAATACCCAACCATAAGTTTGATATTCGATATCAAGAAATTTTGCGCTATTAAACCAATGTCCGGGTTTGTATTCAGTTCTATTTCCGCAGATAGTCTGTGCTAGTGTTTCTCCCATCATACGACCGGTATACCAAACAGCTTCAATAGGGCGGCGATTTCCTATCGCTTCATGTTGTTCTGCACAATCACCAATAGCATAAATGTTGGGGATATTGGTTTCGAGAAATCTATTCACTTTTACACCTCGACCTAATTCGATACCAGAATCTTTTAGGAAATCTACATTGGGAGACACACCTGGTGTTAATCCAACAACATTACAATCAATAACTTCTCCTGTTTCTTGTACGACTACAGCTTTAACTTTGCCGTCATCATCAGCAACTATTTCTTTTAAGTTTACACCTAATCTAAGGTCTATATGATGATTTTGGATATGCCTATTAATCATTCCGCTTTCACCAGCAGGTAAGACAGCATCCCAAAAACTATTTTCGCGTACCAAAAATGTAACCGGAATATTACGAGAATGAAGCATTTCTGCCAATTCTATACCGATTAATCCTCCTCCAACAATTACAGCACGGTTACATACTTTATTATTGGGGGCGTGTTTTTCTAGATTTTCAAGGTCTTGTTTATGATACATACCCATGACTCCATCAAGATCCTGACCCGGCCAACCAAATTTATTGGGTTTAGAACCTACTGCAATAATAAGTTTATCATATGCCATGACCTCTCCGCTCGCAAATACAAGTTCATTAGCCTGATGATTAACTTCGGAAACAAAACCATTTTTGAGCTCAATCCTGTTTTTTTTCCAAAACCAGTTTTCATAAGGTTGAGTATGTTCGAATTTCATATGTCCCATATAAATATACATAAGAGCAGTACGTGAAAAGAAATATTCGGTCTCGGCAGATATGATAGTGATTCTTTTGTCAGACATTTTACGTATATGCCTGGCAGCAGTAACTCCCGAAATTCCATTTCCAATAATTGCAATGTGTTCCATAAAAGATAATTGTTGGTTGTCAATAGTTATTGAAGTGATTTAAACTTTTTTCAATTCGCTATAAAAATGCTCTTTTTCACTCAATTTTCGTCTTTTTATTACTTCGTAGCGCTGCTATGAAGTGCAAAAACACTTCAATTGATCAAAAAACAGCTATTTTTCGTCAGAATCAAAAAAGTTTAAATCACTTCATTAAGAAGTGAACACTTCGGTCAGTAAGTCGTATATAAATATAAGAACTTAAATAGCTGGATTAATTTAGAATGAATCTAAAAAATAGTGACTTTGTAAGGGTCGCTGCTTTATATCGAACGGGAGGGATATGTTTTTGGTGAAATAAAAAACTGCCTGAGAAAAAGCTTCTCAGGCAGTTTTACTTTTTTTGTTTACCCTGGATTTTATATCAAATTGAATTTGGTATTAGTACTTCTGGGTATTCTTTTATTGCTTTACTATTTTACGAGTGATCACTCGATCTTTGGTTATTATTTTTATAGTATACAATCCTGTTTTGTAGGCACTCATATCAATAGAAACTACACCTTTGTTATCTGGGATATGTTTTTGGGTACTACTTCTCGCATTGTTTAATGCTGTTAAAGCGATAGTAACAGGAGATTTTTCTACCTGACCAGTTTGTATATACAGTATATTTTGAACCGGGTTAGGATAGGTTGTGATCTCTTTTTGGTGAAGATTTTCTTTTTTTGCTGTTCTGGAAATAGCTCTGGATCTTTCTGGGCAAAATTCTGTTTCAGGATCTTTTAACCAATTAGCCCCATTTGCTGGATGTCCTACTATACAATCAATAGAATTGTATCGAGCATTCATATAATCTAATTTACTGTTATTGGATGCTATCAAGCTAGTTAGATTATTACTGCCACATGTTAAAATCTCCAAAGTAGTGTTTTTACTTACATCTAAACTCTTTAGCTTATTACTATGACAACGTAATTGTTTCAATTTAGTATTCTTACTTACATTTAGACTTGTTAGATTATTAAAGGCAGGTGTTAAGTAAATTAATTTAGTGCTTTTACTTGTGTTTAAGCTTTTTAATTTATTATAAGAACAATTTAAATGCTCTAATTTAGTACTGTTACTTATATCTAATTGTGTTAGTTTATTATGTTCACAATACAATGTTTTTAATTCTTTTTGTCTGCCTAGTTTTAGTTCGGTTATCTTATTATTACGACAATTCAATTCTTGTACTTTCCTGCTATTTGGCAAAAACAGTTTGCTTAACTTATTGTTACTACAATTTAATTCGATCAAATTACGGCTGAGTATTGTTAGCGATTCTAGGTTGTTTCGGTTACACCTTATACTTTCTAATTTAGTATTCTTGCTAAGATCTAAACGGGTTACTTTATAGTTTTTATAGAAAAATAATGCTAATAATTTTGTGTTTTTGCTAAGATCGATTTCTCTAATACGAGTTTTCCAAATTGATAAACTATTAATGTTTTTAAAAGCTTCAATACCAATAAGGTTAGATACTTGACTGCCGGAAACAAAAATATGCTGTGTATATGCCTGGGCTTCGCTAACTTCTATTTTGCCATTGTTATTGGTGTCAATATTATGATCTTCGAGTAATGCTCTTTTAAATCTGGCATCAGGAATAATAACTTCCTGCGCTTGTAGTGAGAGGGTAAGCGTTATTAATGCAATACAACTGCATACCCATTTTTTTTGTGTTAATACGATCATGATTTTGGTTTTTTTGTTGAACGGCGAATTTAAATAGGGGAGTGATGATGTATGTCCTGATTTCTTGATTATAAAAGAATCAGGACACATTGTGATCTATGATCTGGGAGCTGTGTAGAAAAATAAAATCTAAAATTGTTTGTAAGTTGATGATTTTCCATTCGACTGAATGCCCATTACCAAGGTAAATTTTAACAATATAAAATACGATGAATTCAGTTTTTTGATGGAACTGATAAAAAAGGTAAAGGATGAAAAAAATAACAATGCTATTAGTTCTTCTCTCAATTCAATTTGGGTTTTCACAAAGTAGTACAGCGTTTTTTACTAAAGCAGATAGCTTTTTTAAAACCTATGTATCTAATGGGAGAGTTAACTATAAAAGTATTAAAAAGAATCCGTCTTCATTAAACGAATTATTAGAGATGGCTGCAACCATAAAAGTTACTACAGGCAAACCAAAAACCTACCAGGCTTTTTATATCAACGCTTATAACTTGGCAGTTATAAAAGGTATAGTAGATAAATACCCAACAAAATCACCATTAGATATTAAAGGTTTTTTTGATAAAACGACCTATATATTAGGAGGTAAAAAAACAACACTTAATGATCTGGAAAATAAGATCCTTCGCAAAAATTTCCCTAAAGAAGCTCGATTTCACTTTGTGTTAGTTTGTGCAGGTCTGGGTTGCCCTCCGATTATACCTTCGGCTTATAAACCGTCAACATTAGAAGATCAATTACAACGCCAAACGGTAAAAGCTTTAAATAACCCCAATTTTATTAAAGTGAAGGGTAATAAAGTACGGTTGTCACAAATTTTTGAATGGTATAAGGTAGATTTTACTCAGAATGGATCAGAGGTAGATTTTGTAAATAAATTCCGAAAAGAGAAAATTCCGGCAAAAGCCAAAGTATCGTATTACTCCTATGATTGGAGTTTAAATCAAGTTAAATAATTACAATTATTTCAACATAATCTTTAACAATAAATAAGAATTTTTATCAAAGTTTTTTATGTCAAAGCTACTTTGAAAGAGGATACTTATGTAAAAAAAAAGCAATAATGAAAACCAAAAGAATACTAATAACAACAATAAGTCTTTTTATTCTGACTATAGGATTTGCACAGGACGAGGATTCAGGAAAGTCAAATATCCAGGAGTTTACACCTTCAAAACTTTTAAAGAAAGGACAATGGGATATTAAGTTCTTTAATAGCATATATACACAAACAGAACAAACCGACTCGGGATCTAAATCGATAACTATAGATAGACAAACTTTTTTTACCAATACTACTGAAATATTTACGGGGATTAGTAAAAATTCGAGAGTTAATATTGGGCTTATCTTTCAGGTTAGAGCAAATACTTATGGAGGAGCGGGAGCATTGGAAGTACTGAGTTTTAAAGATAATACTACTGATGCAAGAAGTGGACTTACTACAATTGCACCCTCAATAAGAATTCAACCTTTTAAAAATGTTGCAAATTTTTCTTTTACCAGTTCGTTTTTTATCCCTGTGTTTGAAGATGTTCCAAACGCACCTTATTTAGATAAAAGAAGTTTTTTCTGGGAAACTAAGTTTTTCTATGATAAAACTTTTGGAGGGAACAAATGGCAGATTTTTACAGAAGCAGATTTCGGATATAATTTTGGAGAAAAGTCGGTAGATGCTGATCCAGCTAGCGAAAATGTATCAGAGCGATTCGCAAATAATAGTTTGTTTGTACCATTAAGTGCTTTTTTGAGTTATTTCCCAAGTTCAAAATCTACAATTTTTGTAAATGCTCAACAAGCTTTTTTGTTTGATTTAGGAAATGATTTTGATCAGGATTATACGCAGTTAGGATTTGGTGGTAAATATCAGCTTACTAAAGTTCTTAACTTAGAAGCATCCTTCGGTAAGATTGTTAGAGGAAATAATTTTCAAGGATTAGGGCAAACATTTAGTTTAGGTTTAAGAGCATTATTCTAGAATACTAGTATAAAAATTGTATTTTCAACAGTAAAAAAAGAGAGCATGAAAAATATTTTTCTACTGTTGTTAGCCTTTATTTTTTGTACGTGTTCTGGGCAAGGACCTAAGATTAATGGAGTTAGTTTTGTAGGTTCTCCAGAGGAGATTACTGCTGCAGAGATTGATCCTGTTGTAGAAGTCAATGCCAATTGGGCTGCAGTGATGCCTTTTGGATTTATAAAAAACTTAGAGTCTCCCACTGTGGTTTTTAATATCGAAAGGCAATGGTGGGGAGAGCGAAGAGATGGAGCCAAACAAACGATTGAGTTATTGCAGGATAGAAAAATTAAGGTGATGCTAAAACCTCAAATTTGGGTGTGGAGAGGAGAGTTTACAGGTAACATTAGTATGAAATCTGAAAAAGACTGGAAAACACTCGAAAAATCATACGAAGATTTTATACTACTCTATGCAGTATTGGCAGAAGAAATGAAGGTTCGTATACTTTGTATTGGTACAGAATTGCATACGTTTGTTCAGACAAGACCCGAGTTTTGGAATCAATTGATTACTAAAATACGATCGGTTTATAAAGGGGAATTAACCTATGCAGAAAACTGGGATCAGTTTGATAAAGCACCCTTTTGGGATCAATTGGATTATATAGGTATAGATGCCTATTTCCCAATTTCTCAAAGTAAAACACCAACGGTAGAAGAGCTTAAGGAAGGATGGCAAAAACATAAAAATGATATTATCACAGTACAGACCAAAATGAAGAAACCTGTTTTATTTACAGAATATGGCTATCGAAGTGTTCATTTTACAGGGAAAGAACCCTGGGATTCTAGTCGGTTCGATGGTAAAGTTGATCTGGATGGGCAAAATAATGCATTGACCGCTTTGTATCAGGAATTCTGGAACGAACCTTGGTTCGCAGGAGGATTTCTTTGGAAATGGTACCATAATCACAATAAAGTTGGAGGAGAACGTAATAATCGATTTACGATACAAAATAAACCTTCAGAAGAACTAATAAAAGAGTTTTACTCAACAAAAAAATGAATCTTTCTCGAATAGTTTTTTTTATGTTTTTTACCACTTGTGTTGCTTTTGCGCAAAATAAAGTGATTTCCGAAATTCGTATACAAGGAAATAATAAGACCAAAACCTCGGCTATAACAAAACTCACCAATATTGAGCAAGGAAAAGCCCTTGATTCTTTACAGATAGAGGCAGATATTAAAAGATTAAAAAGATTACCTTCTATTGCACATGCGTATTACCAGGTGTATGAAAAAGAAGAAGGCTATGAAGTAGTTTATGGAATAGAAGAGAATTTTACGATCATTCCTTCTGCCAATCTCTATACGACCAATAATGATGAGTTTGCTTTTAGAGTAGGATTATATGAGTTTAATTTATTTGGTCAAAATATAGTTCTGGGAGGATTGTATCAAAATGATATTTATAGCTCCTATGGAGCAAATCTAAGAGCCCCATTTTTATTTAGTAAGAAATTGGGAATAGCCTTTAATTATAGTAATCTTACTACCGAAGAACCTGTGTTTCTAGAAAATGGTACTGCAGATTATAAGTATAACAATACCTCGTATGAAGTATTAGGGTTATATCAATTTAATCTTCAGAATCGTATTGAGTTGGGTGTGAATTACTTTAATGAAGATTATACGTACAAACGCGGTGCTACTGAAGCAGGAATACCACAAGATTTTGATGTTAATAAGCTATTATATAAACTAATATACGAATACGATAACCTGGATTATGATTACCAATATGTATCGGGATTTAAAAGCACATTAAATGCACAATATGTGGTGAGTACCGAAAACGTCTTACCCGATTTTCTTATTGGGTGGAATGATTTTTTATACCATAAAAGAATAGGTAAAAAAGGAAATTGGTCTTCCAGGTTACGATTAGGACTAGCAAGCAATGATGATTCTCCATTTGCGCCGTTTGCGGTAGATAATAATCTTAATATTAGAGGAGTTGGTAACACTATTGATCGAGGAACGGGAGTGATTGTCCTTAATACCGAGTATAGACACACATTATATGAGAAAGATTGGTTTGTATTGCAAAGTAATGTTTTTGTAGATGGAGGAAGTTGGCGTAATCCTGGAGGAGATTTTGGAGATTTTGGAGATTCTCAAAATTTTAGAATATATCCAGGTGTAGGTTTACGTCTTATGCATAAACGAATTTTTAATGCCATTTTTAGAATTGATTATGGGCATGGAGTTACAGACGATGCTACCAAAGGATTTGTATTTGGTATCGGGCAATATTTTTGATTGAAGTGAAAAAAAACATTTATACCTAAAATATCAAGCACAAAAAAATAATGAGTAGGTACTACACCTTCTTTATTTAAGACATATTACGGACATGTCCCTTTTTTGTCCCCCCACTTTTTTTTGTTATTCATTAGTTAATAGATAGAATTGTGTGATAAAATGTAAAAAACCAATTTTAACAAAAACACAATTAATTATGACAAAATTTAAAATTAGTGTATTAAAATCTATAACTATCGCTTTTATAGGGCTTTCGATAGTCGTACTAACCTCCTGCCAAAATGATGACCTTATAAAGAATACAGAAGCCTTAAGTCTAGAACAAGAGGAGCAATATCTAAGTGAAGACAGTGATGGAAATTCTAGTGAGATAAAGTATACCTATGGACCAGTAGTCAGAATAAAGGATAATTTCTCTAAAGATAGTAACTTTTCCATAGGTAAAGGTCTATTTTCTAGGAATAGCGTTACAACTGATTGGCAAAAAATAAATATGGATCACCTCAAAAAACTAAGTAAAAATGCACATATTAGTTTTACAAATGGAAATGATCTTTTACACAGGTTCACACGGGTTCTAGATAAAGGAACAACGACGCCCAAAAATGTTTGTATTAATGATTATAAATTCGGAAACGGAGGTCAAAATCCTAATAAAAAATATGATTGGCACGCTGAATTTAGAACTAAAGCTTATATCTATAAAGGAGATCCTGGAGCAAGTTATACACCTTACAAAAGAGTTCAAGGAACTGCATCTAGGTCTGAAAGAAATAGATCGGGAAAGAGAAAATGGATGAGTTTACCAGGGCAATGGAGAATAGAAACTACAAATCAAAAAAATTGGAATGTAACAGGTTCTATAAGTACAGAAGTTGGTGGTAAGATTGGAGTACCTCTAGTAACAGAAGGATCAATAAAAGTTACCGTTGGTTTACAAGCTGGAGGAGGAGGAAGTTATTCTAAGAAAATAACCGAGGTTGTAGAAGGTGGTGGAATTTGGGTTCCAGACGGAAAAGTTGCGAATTGGGAGTTGGTTGAACGGCACAAAAATTATAAAACAAAATGGAAGACTCCACTTGAGTTCAAAGGATATGTTGGTTCGGATTATGGAAAAAAACATCATGGGCATTATTTTTGGGCTGTTTCTGCCTCAGGAATTTTCCATGAATATACTGGTTACTATGGTATACAAAAAGAGTATATAATCGATGTTAATGAGGAATATGAGAAAAATCTTAGAATTAGAGCATGGATAACAGACAACTAATTTCTTTGAAATATTGTGGCTTAATATTTTAAATCTGAACAACTTTTATTAAATAGTTTATCGTATAAAGTTTTTGATTTTTATTAATACGATAAGGATGTATTAAATTTGAGCAGTATATCAGTTAAAAACACAGAGAGTAAGACTATTTAATAGTCTTACTCTTTTTTCATATATGGTTAAGAATTGATTGGGGAATGGTAGCTTGTTTTTTTGTTCTCCAATTAGACTGCTCATTTTAGCAAAGGGCTTGGTTTTACATAAATCAAATGTCAAAAATCTATCAAGCATTGATGCACTATTGGAGATCCCATACAACAACCATTGAATAATGAACCACCACCACAAAAGGTACATATTTCAGGAGGATATGTTTGGCAATTTCCTGCTCGACCTCCATTAACAGATTGTTGCTCATCTTTGCTTAATCTTTGAGCACTACTTAAATTCAAAATGTTTTTTAACATAATTAAGGTTTTAAAAATATGATTTTCCTGAACAATTAAAGACATCCAGGTCTATGTCTATTTTTGCAAGAATTTTTTTGATATTATTATAGGCTGAAGTTTTATTTTGTTGGTTTTTAAAAGAAGTATTTTTTTTCTTTAAAATCGCCTTTTTGTACCCATACACACCTATTCGTTAAAAAGAAGTTAATTAATTACCGAACGTTTGGTAAAAAACTATATGTTTATATATTTGTACTCATATTAGAAGTGAAATACCAAGCTTAGACAAGATCAATTACTGGAAAGAATAAACACCAAAACAGAATTATTATGGAACAGAAATTCCCGCTACCCCCGTTTTCAGAAGAAACAGCAAAACAAAAAGTACAAATGGCAGAAGATGCCTGGAATACAAAAAATCCAGAAAAAGTTAGCCTGGCCTATACTATAGATAGCGAGTGGAGAAACAGAGATCAGTTTCTGAAAGGAAGAGATAAAATCGTTAGGTTTCTTACCCAAAAATGGGAAAAAGAACTCACCTATACATTAAAGAAAGAGTATTGGGCACATACAGATAATCGCATAGCGGTAAGATTCGAATATGAGTATGAGAATAAAACAGGAGATTGGTATAGAGCATATGGAAATGAAATGTGGAAGTTTGATGCAAATGGTTTAATGAAAAAGAGATATGCAAGTATTAATGATATGGCTATAACCAAAGAGGAGAGGAAGTATATTTAGAAATTATAAAATTCATCTTCGTACGGTATTAAGACTAATATAGTTCGTACTAAAGTAAAACAGAAAAGAAAATTATAGTAGGTTACTATTTTTTTATATAAAAAAATTACCGAACGTTCGGTAATTAAAATAAATTACTAACATTACATTTTTGAAATCATGAGAATAATAAAGATCACATTAGGAATTACAGTACTTGCGATGATTACGTTAACAATGTATTCGTTTACCAGGAACTTAGAAACAGGAAATACGAATACAAAATCAATACGTACATCAACACTATATAAAACTATTGAAGTAGATGGAGTAGATATATTTTATAGAGAAGCAGGATCAAAAAATAAACCTACCATTGTATTGTTGCATGGATATCCCACATCATCCCATATGTTTAGAAATCTAATTGTAGATCTGGCAGATGATTATCATATTTTGGCACCAGATTACCCAGGATACGGAAGGTCGGAACAACCATTACTATCAGAATTTGATTATACTTTTGATAATATGGCTACTATTATTGAAGGTTTTTTGACTACACTGGAAGTAAAGAAGTTTAGTATCTATCTTATGGACTATGGCGCTCCTGTAGGATTTAGAATCGCTTCTAAATACCCTAACCGTATAGAGTCACTAATCATCCAGAACGGTAATGCATACAATGAAGGTATTAGAGAGTTTTGGGATCCTCTTAAAACATACTGGAATGACCCATCGATTAAAAACGGTAAAGCTTTAGAGGGTTTTCATAAGATAGAAGGGCTAAAATGGCAATATACTCATGGTGTTAAAGAGGTTAATAAGATTAGTCCTGATAACTGGGAAATTGATTTGCAGCATTTAACACGAAAAGAGAATAATGAGATTCAACTAGCGATGTTTTATGATTACAGAACCAATATTTCGTTATACCCTAAGTGGCAAAAATACTTACGGGATTACCAACCACCCACATTAATTGTTTGGGGTAAAAATGATCATATTTTTCCGGCAGAAGGTGCATATCCCTATAAAAGAGATTTAAAAAATATAGAATTTCATTTATTAGATACAGGGCATTTTGCACTAGAAGAAAAAGGAGATGAAATAGCAAGTTATATTCTTAATTTTTTAAAGAAAAATAACATTAAATAGAGTGTCTAACTCAATAAACGATGCAAAACGACTTTTATATTAATCTATATAAAAGTCGTTTCTTTTTGTTATATGTAGTGTTATTTAATTCTGATTCTGGCATTTGGGTATACGCAACCATTTTTTATATCTGTTATCTACTAAGTATAAAAATATATACAGATGAAATCGTTTTACCTTATTTTAATTTCCCTTACTTTTTTGTTTTTGTCCTGCAATAACGATGATGATACTATAGAAAATACTATTGAATCTTTAGTTTTTGGCAAATATGCTGGAGAATGTCTTGAAAATTGTTTCACTGTATTTAAAATAGATACAGAAAAAATAACAAAAGATACTACTGTAAAGTATTATAGTGATGATTTTACATTTAAAAACTCTTTTGTGTATTCTAAAGAAGTATTTGAAAAATACAATTCATTATTATCGAGTATTCCTAATGAGTTAAAAAATGGTACTGGCAAAACGTATGGGTGTCCGGATTGTGCAGATCAGGGAGGATTTTGTTTTATATTACAAATGTCTGATGGAAAAATAAAGAAATATAACGTCGATGTAGATAATACAGAAGATCAAAGTACAGAAATAGTAGTGTTTAAAAATAAGATTACCAATATTATTGAAGAACTAAGAGTTATAGATTAACAACTTTTTCTTTATAGTAACGATATAAATCTTCTGATGAGGCTCCCATCCATCTTCGCATATGAATATTTAAAAAGTGATATTGCAAACGCCAGACACCAATCTCTTCATAACGTCTGGCAGAAGTAATCACGTATTTAGGGATAATTACAAACTGTTTGATGGCAAATAATCGGTCGACAAGGTCATTATCTTCATAAACGATAAAAGATTCATCATAACCGCCGATTTGCCGAAATAGCGTTGAGGTTATAAATTGACTCTGATCACCACCTCGACATCGCTTACTTTTAAATTGTGTTAACCACCCAAGAAAACGTAACCACCAATGATTAGAGTCAAATTTCATCCTAAAACAACCCGCATTATTTCCTTTTCTTACTTCTGTTATGATATCATTATCAAAACCTTGCGGAGGAAAAGAATCTGCATGAAGAAAATACAGAACATCACCTTTTGCAGCATTACCACCCGTATTTAATTGTTTGGCACGACCTTTTTTTGAGGTAAGAAGTTTAATCAAAATTGATTCATTTTTTAGTGCCGTATTTACAATATCTTGAGAACCATCAACACTACCGCCATCTACAATTATAATTTCTTTTATATTTTCTTTAGTATCACAGGATTTAATTAGATGAGAAATCAAATGACTAATTGTTTCTGCTTCATTTAGTATGGGGATAATAATGGATATTTTCAATTTTATTCAGAATTCGATTATACTGTAAATTTACTCATTTATGCTCCCAATCATATTCTTTATTCTCTTTTTTGTTTTCTAATCCAGTACAACTGCCGAAGGATAATCTTTTGACTGTTCATTTAATCCCCAGTTGTATTCTTTATACCCTTTCTTTGGTTGTTTTTCAATTTTTATTGCAGCGTATCTGTTAATAAAATCCTTAACATCGCCACCATTTACTTTAAAATCTCTTTTATACCAGCTAAATATTTTCGAAACTATGACTTTGTCTTTTGTAATTGTGTTTCGGGTAGGGTCATTAATAAACTTTTCAGTTTGGCTATCCAAAGCACTATTAAGGTTGTCTGCAGTATATGCTCTGTTCCATACCACAGGACAAGAAATCGAAGCACAATTAATGGCAAAGTGAATTCTTGGATCCCCAAATTTTCTCAGAATCTTGTGTTCTAATTCACCCAGACTATACCATACTCCATCAATTTTGAAGAATTTTTTACCCCAGGGATCTTCAAGATCTTTGATACTTTTTAATGGGTAACTATCTATAACAAGTTTTATAGTATAAGCATTGTAAGCATTAATCCAATACGCTAATTTCTCTTCTCTTGTCCAATTTTCTTGAGGTGGATTATCAGAAAGTTGTTTAAAATATCGGTATAATTGAGAGCTGTCTCTCATAAATCCATTATAATCCACTTTTCCGTCATCAGATACATTTAGTAGTAATGCTTGATCCCAAAGGATGTGATCAAAACTGTTTTGTGATTGAATCTGATTTAAAGATAATATGGCAAATAACACTAATATAATTTTGGGAGCTTTCATTTTCTTAGGTTTTAGATGGTTATTATTTAATTTTTAGTAACTCTTCTTTTAAAATCTATGGTTTTAGTAGAGAATCAGGAAATGAACTTACAGTTAAAATTTAGTTTCAGCTGATTTTTGGGAGAATGATTAGAAGTATAACGTATAAGGAGAAGAGGTAGTTTGTGATTGAAAAATAGAATTTAAACACTTGATTATCAGTAATTAATGATAGTATTGGTTTTTTAAATAACTAGAGTAACTCTGCCAGTATTAGATTAAGGTTTTTTAGGTAAATTTTAACTTTTTAAAAAGCCAGAATCAACTACTTATTTTCCCTGAAATTTTGGATTGGAATAAAAGTCAGACAAGAAATGAGTAAAATATTGTGGTGTTTTTACTATTCATTTAAGCTCCAATTATATTTTTTGAAGCTCTTTTTTGCATTAGAATTAATAGTAATTCTAGAGTATTTATTTAAAAAATGAATTAAAGAACCTTCGGTTTTAAAATCTTTTGCAAACCAGGTAAATATTTTAGAAAGTTGAACACTATTAGGAGTTATTGTATTTCGTTTAGTATCATTGATAAAGTTAATCGCTAATTTTTCTAGCTCACGATCCACATTTTGAGCAGTGAACGCTTTGTTTAATAATGGAGGGCAAGAAATCGAGGCACAATTGATACCAAAATGAATCCTGGGATCTCCCATTTTTCGTAAAATTCTATGCTCTACGTCATTAAGAGTATACCATTTGTTTCCTAGCTTAAAAAAACGCAAATCCCAGGGTTCTTTAATGTCTTTGATACTTTTTATAGGATAATTGTCGAGGATTAATTTTACAGTAAATGCATTATATACATTTATCCAATATGCTAAGACATCAGATTTACTCCAGTTTTCTGCGGGGATATTTTTACGTAATGCCTCTAGATATGATTTCAATACAAGGTAATCTTGTTTAAAACCGATATAACGTACAGTGCCAGTAGGAGAAACATGCTTCTGTAGTAAGTCATTCCACGATTGATGATTAAATGCTTCAATGATACCAACTTTTGGATCTTCTTTTGGTGTCATTGTTTCTTTTTGTTGCTGTGAAACTTCTTCTTCTGGTTCTACTTTTTCAATCGCTGTATCTGGTGCTTTTTCTTCTACTGGAAGAGTAACTGTAGGATAATTTTCCTTTTCTTCAGTTGTAGGATGCTCATTGGGAGTAGTATTCTGAATGGCTTTTTTACTTCCGCCGCAGGCAACAAATACACAAATTAATACGATAAAAAATAGGTTCTTCATTTGGCAATCACTTTTTAATTTAACTAAGATACATTTCCTGTTGGATAAAACTCTGAGTACGATGAAGATTCTCTGAAAAACTAAACGTGATGTACTTTTTGGTGTTTTTTAATTTTGAAATTTGTCAATTTAAGTGCTTCGATTTTTAGGAGAAGAAGCACTCAAACCGACACTTTTTACCTTAACTCTACGAAATATAGAACTATAGATCATCAATCTGTATGAATCTCTAATGGATCGACTAAGTTATCTGAAGTATCATCATTAGGATTAGTTCTAACATAGAATCCAAAATCGGCCTCTACACCATGTACATTAGGGATCTCCATAATACCTTTCTTTAATAATCTGCCCAATTCTTCGGGATGAAGTCGATATCCACTAGCCAGGTTAATCATTCCTACCGAAGAACCGTGAGCTCCTTCTATTTCGAATACATCGTGTTCTACATTATCTATTTCATCGCGATTAAGCCCTGAAAAAGCAAGAATACTATGTGTGTAATGCCCATTAAGAACCCAGGAATCTTGCCCAAAATCCATAAAAGGAATTTCATCTTCTCCAGAAAGCCCTCCGACATTACCAATCATGTCCCGAAGTGCTTCACCGACCTCTTCTCTAAAAGCTCCTCGTACAAGATCAGGTGCTTCGTCTGCCTCACTAATTTTTGGAGCAATCAAAGTAGCATCAAGTATCCAGCCAATAGGCCCTAAAACAAATAAAAATGCTCTCAACAGTTTGATATACCAAGGGATGTCTACATCAACATCAATTCCACTGGTAAATACATTTACAAATCCATCATGCCAGCGAATAGAGCCTTTTACATTATAAAATTTTCTGAAAAATAAAAGTAAAACCCCATCCCATTCTATGGTTGCCCCCGATTTTTCGGCTTCACCACTTATCTCAATTCCTAAATCATGCATACTCATTTGCATCGCATTTATAGTAGCTCCTTCAATACTTTCTCCTACTTTTTCTTCTGCTTTTTTGGCCAATACAGTATCCATAGCATCTCTGGATATAACAATTTGAATTCCGGTATTTTCTGGAACTATAGAATGATTTTCAGGCATTTGAGCAGATTCCCCGGGTAATGCTAATGTGGCGATTAATGCAGGAGTAGTGTCCAACATCGTACTATCGTTTACTTGTGGATTTTGTGGCTGTCCCGGTGGAAACCCAACCTGTACATGTTCTATTTGTGAGATAGCTCCTAGATAGAAATCAGTATTCCAGGTGGATCGGTTAGGAATTTCATCTTCTTCAAAAACAGACCCTTCTATTCCTCCGATCAGCGAATTATAAATAGGAATATCCATATTTTGTAAGATATCATCGATTAAACCAGTAGCAAATGTACCTACAAGTCCACCGATATCTTCTGGAGTAGCTTCTTCTACTTCATCAACAGATAATGCTGCAACGGGAGATGAACCAGAAACACTTCTTACAAAAGGTCTAAGTTTCATCCAAATATCAAATGGAGAAGCATCAGAATCTCCATTCTTAAACTCACCGGTAATATGTAAACCTAGCCTGGCATTGTTAGTGGCAGGCTCTCTAACCTCTATTGTTGGTTCATTGATTTGAATTTGAATATCTCCAAATTCAAATGATGAAGGAATAACTTCTGTAGCATATAAATGAGTAACAATCCCCTTAATAATATCTACGTTGATACCAACTGCAATTTTTACTTCTCCTAAGTCCATACTCGTTTTTTTTTATTAATATTCGAACTTAAAATAAAGTATTATACAAATAGTGATCAAGGGGTAAAAAACTAATATTTAATGGGTTAATAGACTATTTGTAGTGCGTTATGCGATTTGTTTCTTTAAAAAATGATGGCTTTAAATGTAGCATCTAATCTATAATAATATTATATAAATTACTCATAAAGACTGGCTAACGCCTGGGTAAAAAGTGTAACCTCTTCGATAGTTCCTGTACTTATTCTACACCAATCAAAGAAAGGAGGAAACGGTCTACCAATTAAGACTCCTTTTTCTAACATTTGTTTATGTAATGTGCGTATATCTTTTCCAGATTTAAAGAAGATGAAGTTGGTATGCGATTTTACATAAGGTAGTTTAAAAGTATCCAAAGTTTTATAAATCATTTCTTTCGCTTCCCGGGTCTTTTGTAGGCTAAAAGTATAAAATTCCTTATCATTTAATGCTTCTTTAGCTGCAGCAATAGCGGGAACATTACTATAAGCTACCATATTTCTTCGAAGCTTTTCTGCTAAAGCTGGTTTTGCAATAAGATAACCAATACGAAGCCCTGCCATACCATATACTTTCGAAAATGTTCTGGATACGATGACATCTTTTTCTTGTTTTACGAGTTCGACCATCGAAGGATAATTAGGATCTTCGATATAGTCATAATAAGCTTCATCACTAAATAAAATAGTCTTATTACTAATAGCATCACAAAAATCTATTAACTTTTCTGAAGGAAGAATAGTAGAAGTTGGGTTGTTGGGGTTGCAGAGAAAAACTAGTTTTGTTTTTGAAGAAATTCGTTTTTCGATCTCGGCCATATCGTACCCTTTATCATCACCTACTGGTACCCAGTTTACGGCTGCTCCCCATCGCTTAGCATATGTCATCATAGCCAGAAAAGTGGGCTTCCCGGCAATAATTTCTCCTCCATTTGCAGCAAAAGTAAGCCCTGTGATTTTTAAACCTTCTGTAGAACCACCACAGATGATAATATGATCTTTGGTTACTCCTTCTTTTTGAGCTAAAATTGTAGCTAATTCATCGGCATATGCATATGGATATCTACAGCTATGATCAAAAGCAGCTATAATAGCTTTTCTTACTTTTTCTGAAGGGCCATAAGGGTTCTCATTAGAACTTAATCGTATATGTTTTGATAGTGGTCTGGGATTGAATGTATTGATTTCGTCTAATGTTAATGCATTAGTGATCCCTATACCTCCTAATAATGCGAAACTGCCTCCCAACGAAGTAGATTTTAACCATTGTCTTCTATCCATGATATTTTATCTTTAAAATGATTTGCTTTCTAAAGATAACAATTTATTGATTTTAAAACTCTTATGGATTTAATCAAACTTCATAAATTTTTGAAACTTAACTATAGTATAATTTGAAGCAATTTAAATAATAATCCACTCGCAATAGCTGCTATCGGAAGTGTAAGTACCCAGGATAATAATATTTTAGAAATCATCTTAGGATTTGCTTTTTTGGTTACGGTACCAATCCCAAATATAGAACCAACAGATACATGTGTTGTAGAAACGGGTAAACCATGAATACTTGCTGTGGTTACTAATAGACCTGTAATCATGTTAGCTGTAAACCCTTGCCCAGAATTCATAGGTGTGATTTTCTTACTCATAATAACACCAACTTTCTTGGCGTTTATGAGTCCTCCTAATGCCATAGTTACGGCAACAGCAATCATTCCCCATTTAATATCCAAAGCATTAATGATTAACAGTAAGCCCACAATTTTAGGAGTATCATTAAGTCCTCGTGCAAAACTAACAATCCCGGCACTTAGGTAATGTAAACTGTCTAATATTTTCTGTGAATTAACACCTAATAATTTTCCATTATAGGTCTCTACTTTGGTGTGGCGGATAGAAGTTGTAATCTTGGTTTCTGCAGCAACTGTATTCATATGATGTGCAGAAACTGGTATGGCCTCTGCTTCTTGTTTTTTATCAATATAGATACCACTGTTTTTTGTGATATTAAGTTTTTTCCTGATATATCTAAACATGATATACAATAATAAACTTAATACGGCTGCCATTAATGGACTTACAATAAGAGGAACTAAAAACGTTTTTCCGAGTTTTGTAAAATTAAACTCGGTACCAATGGCCATTACTCCAGCACCAAAAAGGGCACCTACTAGGCTATGAGTTGTTGATATTGGCATTCCTATTTTTGTAGCCATAAATACGGTAAAAGCAGCTCCAAGAGCAATAGAGATTGCAAAAATTGGCATTTGGATTAATTCGTTAGGCACCAGTCCTTTTCCAGAAAAGTTTTTTACCAGTTCTTCTGCTAAAAAGATAGCAGCGACAGAACCTGAGAATGTTGTTATTGTAGCCCAATTTATTGCTTTTTTGTAATTCGTAGTTCCACTTCCGAATAGTGTGGCAACACCTTTAAAATTATCATTAGCACCATTACTATACGCCAAAAAACAAGCAGCAATAAAAAGAAGAATCAATATCATCGGGATGTATGTAGTTAAGAATTAATTGTCCATAATCCGACGTATTGTTTTGAGTTACCTTACAGTATCGATAAAAGAAAACAAAAAAAGAAGCCGAAGGCAAATACTTGTCTTCGACTTCTCAGGTTATAGTTAATTAGCCCTCGCTTTTAACAGCACCCACCTCCATCATAATGGTAGGTAGATTCGCTAATAAATATATCATCTCTGTTTAAATCAGCTATGGCACTAGCAGTTTTATCGCATATTGCTATGGGTTGATTTTTTAGTAATACGTGTCCTTTTTTATCATCAAAATAATCTTCGTCTCCGTAGTATATTGCTGCTTTTCCTGTAAATACACAAGGGCCATCTTTTGGCATTGGATCTTTGATTGCTGCTACTTCTATAGATTCAATATAGATCAATTCATCGGTATCATAATGTTTGGGATCCAAAATTCTGTAAGGTTTACGTGCCCTAATTTCTATAGTACCAAAACCTACATCGGTTAGTGCTTTTACATATTCTGCAATAGGTAAACTCCCGCTTAAGCATAAAGCTCTTAATCGCTCATCGTTACGTAGTGTATCATTCATCGGTTGTTCGCAAGTTGGATCACTCATAACCAATCTTCCATGTGGTTTTAATACACGATACATTTCTTCGATTGCTTTTCGAAGATCATCTGCCTTAAAAATATTAAACAAGCAGTTTTGTGCAGCAACATCGATACTATTATCTTCTACAGGAAGATTAAGGGCATCTCCATACCTTAGATCAACGAATTCACTTTTAAACCAGTCATTTTGAGCTTCGGCTTCTTCAAAATTCTTACGAGAAGCTTCCAACATTTCATTAACAACATCAATTCCTATAACACCACTTTTCTGACGAGAAAAATATGAGAATTGTAATAATTCCATTCCACCTCCAACACCTACATATAAGGTTTTTGGAGAATTAGTCAAATCACGTGCATTTACCGTACTACCACAGCCATAATTCATTTCCTGCATAATTTTAGGGATTTTAAGCCCGGGTAGTTCCCAGATAGGGTTAGTAGTACAGCATAAACCTATATCTGGAGTTAATGCTGCTTCTTTATACACATCGTGAGTGGTATTTAAGTAGCTCATATATTAATTTTTGTCGTTTCCAATTAAGAAGGAAATATAAGTTATTTTGGGTTATAATCAGTTTTGTCGAAAAGCGAGGAAAAAACTTTCACTACTGTTTACAATGATTTTATTAATTCTTTAAATAATAGAATCATTTCTGGCTCTGCTTTTCCTGCCATTGCAATAATTTCATCAATATTGATCGGTTTTAAATTATCGGGATCACATTCGTCGGTAAGAACAGAAACAGCAGCTACAGAAAGATCCAGATGATTAGCAACAATCACTTCGGGAACCGTACTCATTCCTACTGCATCGGCACCGATAATTTTAAGATAACGATACTCTGCACGAGTCTCGAGTTGAGGACCCACTACAGAGGTATATACTCCTTTGTGAAGATTGATGTTATTTTCTTTGGCAATAGATTCGAGTTTTGCATTTATATCTGCATTATAAGGAGCACTCATATCTGTAAAACGACTTCCTAATTGTTCTACACCTTTAAAAGCCAAAGGCGAACCTCCTTGTAAGTTAATATGATCATCGATAAGCATTAATTCTCCTTTTTTGAAATTGAGATTAACAGCTCCAGAAGCATTAGAAACTAATAATGTTTTGATCCCCAGTTTGTGCATGATGCGTACCGGATAGGTCACATCCTGAAGCGAATACCCTTCATAAAGATGAAAACGCCCTTGCATAACGATTACATTTTTGCCTCCTAGTTTTCCATAAATTAGTTTTCCTTTATGAAACTCTACAGTAGCTGTCGGGAAATTAGGAATATGATTATAACTTACTTCTTTAATGACTTCTATTTCATTAATTAATTGTCCTAATCCTGTTCCTAGTATAATTCCTATTTCAGGATTTTCAAAGCCTTTTTTCTGAAGGAATTCTGTGGTTTCTTCGATGTATTTGATCATATTGTTTGTTAGCTTAGAAATTTTTGAAAAACTGCAATGTCTTTAATATCTTCATAATAATCAATATCATTGCGTTCTTCTAATAATTTTAGGTTTTCGTTTTGAATATTTTTTAATGTATCCTTAAGAACAGTTTCTGTTCCCCAGGTTTTGTTTTTAAAAACTTGTGAATTTAAGGATTTCATTCCAAATAAATAGTATCCTCCATCTTCTGCGGGACCAATTACATATTCATGAGATGCCAAAGCCAGAAATGCATTTTCAATATCTTTTTGGGTTACATCATACAGATCACTTCCGATAATGATAATATTTTGATATCCATTAGCAAAACCTGCTTCAAAAGCATACTCCATTCGCTGTCCCAAATCATCTCCAATCTGCTGTTTTTTAGTATAAATCTCAGGACTCCAAGAGTCATTATCTCTTATTTTCACAGAATAATGAACTTCTTTATGAACATCTAGATTTTTAGTAATTTCAACTGTATGTTGTAGCAGAAATTTATAGATATCCAATGCTGCCTGATTTCCAATAGTGGCTGCTAGCCGGGTTTTACATTTACCCAATTCTGGATTTCGGGTAAAGATTAGAAGTAGATTTTTTTCTTTCAATTTGAATAGATTTTTTTTCCTTTAAATAGCCATTTACTCCATTCTGCAGAATAGGTATGGACTTCATCTGTTAATTCTTCTTTAGCGTTTAGAATAGGCAGGCCTCTATTTTTCCATTCAAAAATACCCCCATACAAATTATAAACATTAGTATATCCAGCTTTTTTAAGCTGCTCTGAGATATCTTCTGATCGAATGCCAATACTGCAATAGACAACTATATGTGAGTTTTTTGGAATCGGTTGTTTTGTAATAGAATCTATTTTGAAGTTATCATACCCAACATGAATTGCCTCTTTTAAATGACTGATCTGATATTCTTTTCGCTCTCTTGCGTCCAGAACTAGTACTGTATCCTGAATAGTTTTTAATGTTGAAACCGAAATATAAGGAATACTTTCGTTATTGTATAGACGTAGTAATTCATCTAACGAATTCTGAGCACTAGCTATAACAGAAAAAAAGAATGATATTGAAAGTATAAAAATCCTCATTTTGGGTTTCAAGAAATATTAGGCCACTGTTCCCTGGCAACTACTTCCTGCTCCGGCTGTACACCCATAACAATGTTGCGAAATGATAATATTTCTGTCCTGAAGTAATTCTTCGTTATACTCACTTATATGTTTTACTTTACTGGCTACTTTAAGATCTAACATCTGATTAAAATCACAATCATATAACCATCCATCCCAACTTACAGAGATTGTATTAGTACACATTACATTTGCTACAGCAGCCGGATTATATGCTTCTACCAAAGCATACATATAATCTTCGTAATTTTCTGAAGCAATTAGGTAATCCAAAAACCTACTGATAGGTAAATTGGTAATTGCAAAAAGATTATGGAATTGGATATTGAAATCTTCTAACAATGCCTTTTTAAAATCTTTCTCCATTGAAGCCTGATCTCCCGGTAAAAATGCTCCCGAAGGATTGTATACCAAATCTAGCCTTAAGCCACTATCTGGCATACCATACCCTCTGTCATTAAGCTCCTGAAGTGCTTTTATAGATTTGTCAAAAACACCACTACCACGTTGTTTATCTGTTTTTCCTCTGGTCCAGTGGGGCATAGAAGAGACTACATGTACATTATGTTTTTTGAAAAAATCAGGAAGATCATAATATTTTTTATTTGCTCTAATAATCGTAAGATTACTACGTACAATAAAATCTTTGATTCCTGCTTTACTTGCTTCTTCTACAAACCATCTAAAGTTAGGATTCATTTCGGGAGCTCCTCCTGTTAAATCCAAAGTATGGGCTCCGGTTTTTTTTATAACATCCAGGCATTGCTGCATGGTTTCCCTAGTCATAATTTCTTTACGATCAGGACCTGCATCTACATGACAATGTTCACAAACCTGATTGCACATATACCCTACATTAATTTGCAAAATTTCTAACTTATTAGGGCGCAAAGTAGAGTGACCAATTTCTGCAATTTTATCAGAAAACCGAGGGAGTTCACCACTAGCAAAAATACCGTTGTTTAGGATTTCTAGTTGTCTGTTTGCATTTGCTAACTGATCATTTCGTTTATGTAAAGATTGTTTTGATTTAACTTCTGACATCTTCTGTTCTTGGGTTATATTTCTTTTGGGGCTAATCTAATTTGGGTGATCTTTTTTGGTTTCACTTACCTTTCAATACAAGCTAGTATTTAGACTTATAAAGCTTTACTTCTTCTATATATCCAAATTCACCTACATAGAAAGCTTATCATATTTATTCATCATCTGTACTCCATGAACCAAAGTAGCACCACTTTCTATAGCAGCGCCGGCATGTACTGCCTCCATCATTTCTTCTTTTGTAATCCCTCGTTGTAGCCCGTCCTTGGTATAAGCATCGATACAATATGGGCATTTTACAACATGAGAAACAGCAAGTGCAATTAATGATTTTTCTCGAGCGCTTAGCGCTCCTTCTTCAAAAACCTTACCGTAGTAATCAAAGAATTTAGTACCTAATTCTTCACTCCACTCGGTGATTTTTCCAAATTTTCTTAAGTCGGCAGGGTCATAATATGTTTTTGACATATGGGATTATTTTTTTTGAGTTACAGACATGCAATATTATGTCGTTGATGGCATATTATACTTACATTAGAAATTGTTTATTTCTTTAAAAAGTATGTGAATTCTTAAAGATATGTAAGATAAAAAACCCTAATTAATAAATGAACTATTTTTTTGGCAAAAATATAGGAATTACACTACAAACTCATCACTATATTAATATTACGTTAAGAAAAAAGCTTAATTTAGGCGTTGAAGTTCGACAGTTCTTCTTCTAATACTATGAAGCCAAAATTGAAGCTATGAGGAAAAAAGTAACCCTAAAACAACTTGCCAGAGAATTAAATCTTTCTATTTCTACAGTTTCAAAATCGTTAAAAAACGATTCAGAGATTAGTCAAAAAACAATTACCAGAGTGCATGAACTTGCAGATTTTTATAATTATAAACCAAATGCACTGGCAGTAAGTTTAAAAAGCAATAAAACCAAGACGATAGGAGTAATATTACCCGAAATCCTCAATCATTTTTTTGCAAAAGTTCTTTACGGAATTGAACAGGAAGCTTCAGAAAATGGATATAAAATTGTGACCTGCATTACAAATGAATCGTATAAAAAAGAAGTAGAGTATGTAGAGATGCTAAACTATAGTAGTGTCGATGGGTTTATTGTATCACTAAGTCAGGAAACTCAGGTTCTCAATAAATTCGAACATTTTAAAGAGTTAAAAAGAGATAATGTACCGATAGTAATGTTTGATAGAGTAACAGAAGAGATCGAATGTGATAAAGTGATTGTTGATGATAAACAAGCTTCAAAAACAGCTGCAAAATATCTTATTGATACGGGTTGTAAGAAGATAGCCATAATTACAACAATCGGTGGTCTAAGTGTAGCCAATTTGCGTTTAGAAGGGGCAAGAGAAGCTGTAGGTGTTAATGATCAGCTATCCTTAATAGAATTGGTAGTAAAGGATTCTAATAATAATGAACACGAAATAGAGAAATTTCTTAAGAACAATGATATTGATGCAGTTCTAGGATTAGACGAAACGGCTGCTGCTATCACTATAAATATGTCGCATAAATTAGGGTATAAAATCCCAGAAGATATTTCGGTTATAGGGTTTACCGACGGATTATTATCTAAGTATTCGTACCCAAAACTTACAACCGTTTCTCAACATGCCGAGGACTTAGGAGTAAAAGCTGCTCAGATTTTAGTAAACCAACTTGATGATTTTGTTGAAAACCACAAAACGAATACCGAAATCGTTAAAACATCTTTAATTTTAAGAGATTCTACCCATTAAATTATCAGCAGAGGTAAATATCTAAATTGGGATAAAACCCTACTTGAAACCGAAAATAGATATCTTGATTTGTGATTACAGGGTGCTGCTACTTATTATGAAAAAGAACTTGTGTGAAATAGGTTAAAACCTACCAACAACACCTATTTGTCTAACGCCTACTCGTAAATTCCATCGGATTTTGTGTTTTTTAGAGCCAAAAGCATAACGTTTATCCTTCTTTAGATAATTATCAACACTGTCAACAATAAATACACTCATTACTATCCCAAGTGTTACATCGGTCAACCAATGTGCTCCATCCCATAATCGCGAAACCGGAGTGATCAAGCCCAGAGCATAAATTCCTCCCTTTACAAACAAGTTATCAAATTGTTTAGCAAATGCATGTGCTGTAGTAAACGCCAAAATTGCATGCCCAGAAGGAAAAGAATGATATCCAGCTTCATTAGACCAAAAACGAAAACTTAAGTTTCCCTCGCCTTCTAAGGGTCGTGCACGACCTACAGCAGTTTTTCCTAACGTTTGAAGAAGCCCTCCCGCAGTTGCAGATGCAATAAGAAGAACGCCGGTTCGTCTAATTTTTTCATTTTTTGTAATAAGTCCTAAAGTATAAACGCTAGTCGTTAAACCATAGTTTAACAAGGGTTTTCCAAATCTAAAACCAGCTTCTTTTATAAGGTCGGGAACCCCATCGCCTTGTTTTCTGAAAACATCATTGGCAGGCTCATCTACTGCCAAAAGAATGGCATTCCCAGCAATAACTCCACCAAAAGTTAACCAATCTTTTCCCTTCCATCTTAATGGACCTGTATAAACATGTTTTACACCACCATATACAGACACACCATCATGCTTTATCATTTGCCAGGTGGTCATTTCGGGCTTAGTGTCTAGTGTATCACCAACATTTTGAGAATCTTGCATGTCAAGAGAGTCCTGAGCGTAAATAGAGAATGTAAAGGCTAATAAAATGCAGATTAGCAGTGGATTAGTGTATTTCATAGTAGGGATTTGCTATGCAAAAATAGTAACTTATTCATAAATAAATCATACCACAGGAAATATTTGAGCAAAAAATCGAAATGTGATGCAAGAATAAAAACTTAAGTTTTTTTTAGATACATTTTTTGAAATTGAGAAGGAGATATACCGCTTTTTTGTTTAAATAATTTTGAAAAATGAGAATAGTCATCATATCCTAAATCCCAGGCGATCTCTGTTAGATTATTTTCTGAGTATAGAATTTGTCTTTTAGCTTCCAGAATAACTCTTTCTAAAATAAGATCTGTTGTCGTTTTGCCGATGGTCTCTTTGCATATTCGATTTAGGTGTTTTACACTTATATTCATGAATTCTGCATAGGCAATAGCAGATTTTTGCCTCTTATATTTTTCTTCTATCAATTGTTCAAACTTATGTAGTTTCATCGTAAGATTTTTAGAATTTACCAGGTCTTCAAAATTGTCCTTTAGAACAAGACGTGATAATTCTATATAAATGAGATCAATAAGGTTAACTAACTTCTGTTTTTTTAATAGTGCATTAGATCGAGATTCATTTAAAATAGAAATAAAAAGAGGCTCAATCAATGTCTGTGTCTTTTTATCCAGATAGATACAGGGAGAGTTTTGATTTGAGAAAAAAAACGGAAAAATAGAAAGATTTTTATTCTGCCCTCTGGTTTCGTAAAATTCCTTAGAATGAAAAATAATATACCCTTTTCCTTTTGTATTAAATTTCCAAAAATGTGTCTGACCAGGCCTCAAAAGAAAAATACTACCGGGTTTAATTGGGTACGATTCAAAATCAATTTCGTGAACTCCACTTCCTTCAATAAATAAAACAGAAAGATAAAAATTATGCTTGTGCGGATGAGATAGGATATCTCGATTATTTAATAGATGAGTTGCAAAGTCATTTGCATAAAAATTTTCAACACTTCCGGTATCGTGAAATTGCGTAATATCTAAAATAGGAAGATTCATAGGATGTAATAAATGTCTTAATTATACAAATAAAAGTGTAAATAGTGAAATATAAAAACACCAAAATGTCCATATTTTGCAGTAAAAATAATAGTTTTTATGAAAACCGTGATAAATATCCTAAAGGGAAAATGTTCAAAGTGTGAAGAAGGAGATGTTTTTATTAAAAAAGGAGGAGTGTTTGCATTACAATTGCCTAAAATGAATGAGAAATGTCCGCATTGTAATCATAAATTTTTGATTGAACCGGGTTACTTTTATGGAGCAATGTATGTGAGTTATGGCCTAACCGTTGCCGAAGGGATTATAATTTATTTGTTAAGTAGTTTTTTTATAACAAGACCAGTTCATTTCTTTATTATTTTATCTGTGAGTGCGGTATTGTTGAGCACTACAAATTATAAGTATGCCAGGATATTTTGGATATATTTGTTTACCAGAAAAGCACAAAATAAACCAGAATTAACTAATTCGTTTATTCGAGAAGGTACAAAAGAAACAGAATTACCGTAACTTACTTTGTATGATATTTTTAGGAAACATAAAGGAGTATCTTCAATTAGAGACCATTAATAATCAAAATAGTAAAATAATAAATGAAACTATAGAGAGTAGTCTAACTATTTTATGGTTTGAATCTGATTACAATGAACTCATAATTGATGGGAAAAAGCAGGCATTTTCTAAGAATGAAATTGTTTTCTTAACAGAGTTTCACAATGTGGTAATCGAAAAAATTGACTGCATTAGATTTTTAAGATTTAATAGACCTTTCTATTGTATTCTTGATCATGATACCGAGGTAGGTTGTAAAGGTATTTTATTCTTTGGGGCATCACAATTACCAATCATTCAAATTCCAGAAGAAGAATTAGTCAAATTCGAGACGTTATGGAAAATGTTTACCATAGAGATGCAATCTAATGATAGTTTGCAAATAGAAATGTTGCAAATGATGCTTAAAAGGTATTTGATTCTTTGTGCCAGAATATATAAGTCAAAAGAGAATTATCCCAATGAAAAAGCTGATTCTGATATTGTAAGAGAGTTTAATTTTTTGGTAGAACAACACTTCAAGACAAAGCATCATGTATCTGAGTATGCCGAGTTATTATATAAGTCTCCAAAGACATTGTCTAATATTTTTTCAAAGATGGGCTCTAAAACACCTTTGCAATATATACAAGATCGTAAAATGTTGGAAGCAAGAAGACTTTTACACTATACAAGTATGCAAATAAAAGAAATCGCTTACGAAATTGGGTATGAGGATATCCAGGCATTTAGTAGATTTTTTAAAAATCAGGAAGGGATTTCTCCTTCAGAATTCAAAGAAAAAGTAAGCTAGGAAAAATTGCCAACACTTCGGGAATAGTTACCTAACAAAGACTTGCTTCTCTACACCATCTTTGCATTGTCAAATTAAGTATTAATCTAAAGAATAAGACAATGAAAAATTTAGTAATAATAGTAACATTAATCATATCAGGTTTAACAAGTGTATATGCACAGTTGCCTGATCCGGGATTTACTGTAGATCAAAATACAGCCATTGTAATTACAGATCCTCAAAACGATTTTTTAAGTCCTAACGGTGTAACCTGGGGAGTAGTAGGAGAAAGTGTTACAGCAAATAATACTGTTGATAATATCGAAGCATTATTTAGAGTAGCACAACAAAAGAACATTACCGTTTTTGTTTCTCCACATTATTATTATCCTCATGATCATACCTGGGAAATAGAAGGAGCACTAGAAGCATTAATGCATAAAATTAATATGTTTGATAGAAAAGATGCATTATCTACAGAAGGTTTTGAAGGCTCTGGAGCAGATTGGTTGGATAAGTATAAAAAATATATTAAAAAGGATAATGTAATTGTAACAAGTCCTCACAAAGTATATGGGCCAGAATCCAATGATTTAGCTTTACAATTACGCAAACATGGATATAGTAAAGTAATATTGGCAGGTATGTCTGCGAACCTGTGTACAGAATCACATATGAGAGATCTTGTAGAATCAGGTTTTGATGTAGCTGTAGTAAAAGACGCTACGGCAGGAGCTATTTTACCAGGTTTAAATGCCTATGAGGCAGCAGTGGTAAACTTTCAGATGATCGCTAGTCATGTTTTTACTACCAAAGATATTGTTAAAGAAATCAATAGTTCTAAATAGTAAACTAACAGGATTACAAAAAAATATGAAATGTGATTATTTCATAATTGAGGATTCATTTTTAAACAATAAACCCTTGCGAGTAATTACTCGCAAGGGTTTATTGTTTAAAAATGAATTTTAATAATAGAAAACAAAAGGAGATTCTTTAAAATCTTATTAAATAATTCTTACTTTGGATCTATGGTTATAGAGCTATCTTTTTTCTCAATTTTAGAGCTTCTTACCTTTTCTGGAGCCCTTATGTTGGGGCTTCTCTTTTTTACAATGAAGTCTGCTAATAAAAAAGCCAATATTTTTTTGGGGCTATTTCTTTGGATTTTTTCGTTTGGTATTTTTATGGATTTATTGGATTACGAAATGGAAGAGGGTGCTCTACTTGATCGTATTTTTTTTCTTGTTTCTTTATGTATTGCTCCGCTTTTATACATGTATACCTATCAAACGATAAATAAGCCTTACATAAAAATGTTGAAGTATTTGTTTGTCCCTTTATTTATAACCTATTTGGTTATTCTATTTGTTATAAACTCTGAAGAAATGATTTGGGGTATCGATTTAATCGAATATATAATAGAAATTATATTATACGTATTGATTTTGAAAAAATTACAAGGACTTAAATCAGAGTTAAATAATTTCTATTCAGAATTAGAAAATAAGAGATTATCCTGGATAAAAACCATCGTTTATATTAGTCTTGCATTTATTGTATTTGATTTTGTAGAAGGTTTTATAGGTTTTGAAGAGGAAGCGGTAGATCCGTACCTAGGTTCGATTTCGATAGTGCTTTCCTTTATAATGGTGTATTGGATAGCCTACAATGGGTTTTCTCAATCAGAGATATTTAAAGCATCTCTTTTTATCCATGATTCGCAAGATCTACCTTCAGAATCATTCAAAGCGCATACGATTACTATAAATGAAACTAGTGCTGAAGATCGAAAACGATTTGAAGAAGTTAAGGGTACAATCGAAAAAGAAAAGTTGTATGCAAATTCTGAATTAAATTTGCGAACACTCTCCGAATCTCTTCAAATAAAAGAAAAAGAACTCTCCAGGCTTATAAATATTCATGCCAAAACTAATTTTTATCATTTTATAAATGGTTTTCGGGTCACCGAATTCAAAAGATTAGTACAAACCCCAATGGCTCAACAGTTATCGATTTTAGGGATAGCTCAGGAAGCAGGGTTTTCTTCTAAATCAACATTTTATAACACCTTCAAGACCATAGAAGGTATGACTCCCAAACAGTACGAGCTATCGCTAAAAAAGTCCGAATAGAAGCAGCTGGACTTGTTGAGTGAAACTATGCCTGGATAGGGGCGTTATTTTGTATGTACCTAATTTTTATACATACAATTTATGAAACACCTATTTTTAATTTTTACTTTTTTTTCTGCCTTTTATACGTTACAGGCCCAGTCTCATAGTATCAGTGGGTCTATTAATGATAGCACGACGGGAGAAACATTGTTGGGAGCTACAATCTATGATAAGCAATCGGGAAAAGGAGCTGTAACTAATGAATATGGATTCTTTTCTTTAACCCTTAAAGAAGGAGAACATACATTGATTATTTCTTATCTAGGTTATGAGGATATCATTCAAAATATTGATCTAACGGGAAATAAAAAAATAAACATCGAATTAAAGCCAATCAGCAATAATTTGGATGAAGTTATTATAACCACCAATACAAATAACAAAAGTCAGACAGGAAACATTATTGCAGGTTCTATAAACCTGAAACCTCAGGATATAAAAAAACTACCAGCTTTGCTAGGAGAACCAGATGTAACCAGAGCTATGCTTACACAAGCAGGAGTATCTTCTGTAGGAGAAGGTACATCTGGTTTTAATGTGAGAGGAGGTAATATTGATCAAAATTTGATTCTTCTGGACGAAGCCCCCATTTATAATTCTTCGCATGTTTGGGGATTCTTTTCCATTTTTAATTCGGATGCGATAAAAGATATGAAATTATACAAAGGAGGAATCCCAGCAAGGTATGGTGGTAGAGCTTCTTCGGTATTAGATATTAGACAGCGAGAGGGGAGTAATAAACAATTTAAAGGAGAAGGAGGACTGGGTCTTTTATTTTCTAGATTAACCCTCGAAGGCCCTATTAAAAAAGATAAACTAAGTTATTTAGTCTCTGGTAGGCGTTCCTATTTTGATTTAGCATTTCCGCTCATAAAAAGCTTAAAAGGAAATAAAGTGTATTTCTATGATTTAAATGCTAAACTCTCCTGGGATATCAACGAAAAAAATAAACTATTCGCTTCTGGATATTTTGGAGCCGATGTGATGAAACTAAAATTTGATGATACCGATGAGGATCAACAAAACACACAGCAAAATACTAATGAGAGTATAAATTTCTCATGGAAAAACAGTACAGCTACAGTACGATGGAATCATATTTTTTCTGAAAGATTATTTATGAACTTGTCTGGAGTCTTCAGTCGCTATAATTACTCATTGTCATCAGAAAATAGTAGTGGAGGGCCCGCCGGATCGGCTAGTAATTTTACCTGGAAATCAGCCGTAGAAAATTGGATACTTAAACCCGATTTTACATTCTTTCAGAATACAGATACCAAAATTCGTTTTGGAGTTAATAGTACATTATATCGTTTTACTCCTGCAAAGATTACAGGAAACGATACTTCTATAAATACAGTGAACTTTGGTACAGAAAAAGGCCTGGAAATAGCACCTTATGTGTCTTACGAAAAGAAATTAAATAAGTTTTCTGCAAATATTGGCCTCCGATATTCCTGGTTCGGAAACTTAGGACCGAATAAAGTATCCTTTTATGATGCGCAGGTACCACAAACTGTGAGTAGTATTACGGGATCACGTAGTTATAAAAGCAATGAAGTGATTAAAAATTACCATGGTTTTGAGCCCCGATTAGCCCTTAAGTATGATCTTAACCAAAGGAAGGCTATAAAATTGGGTTACAATAGGATGTTTCAATATATACACCTGATCTCTAATAGCTATTCTACCCTACCCTTTGATATTTGGAAACCTGCAGGATATCATATAAAACCTTTGGAAGTGAATCAAATTTCTGCCGGATATGCTTATGATACTCCTAACAGGAAATATAACTTTTCTGTAGAAGGATATTACAAGACTTTTAAAAACCTGGTAGAATATAAAAATGGGGCAGATTTGTTTTTGAATGAAAACTTAGAAACTCAGCTATTAACTGCAAAAGGATATTCATACGGCTTAGAATTAAGTGGATATAAAACAAAAGGAAAGCTCACAGGAAATGCTAATTATACGTATTCGGTAACCAAAAGAAAAACTACAAGTTCATTTAATTCTGAGAATATTAATAACGGAAATTATTATCCTTCGAATTACGATCGCCCTCATATTTTTAATATTACTTCTAATTATGAATTGTTCAAAAAATGGAGTGTCGGAGCCTTTTTTACGTATCAAACAGGGAGACCAACAACTTATGCAACAGGCAAGTTTGAAGTGGGTGGCAACCAGTTTTTTACCTACTCAGACAGGAATGCATTTCGCTTAAAACCTACTCACCGATTAGATATCTCTTTTACATATACACCTAAAAAGAAACCAAACAGAAGGTGGAGTGGTAATTGGGTGTTCGGAGTCTATAATGTATACAGTCATAAAAACCCGTTCTCGGTGTATTCTTCTGTGAGAAATAATCAACTAAAAACATTTCAATATTCTGTAATCGGAGCACCAGTACCCTTTATAACCTATAATTTTAAATTTTAAGTAAGATGAAAAGTATATATATAAAAATAATAGTAAGTAGTTTGCTTATCTTTTGTATTACCAGTTGTACCAAAGAAATAAGCCTCGATGTTACTCATGAGCCTCAAACTATCATTTTTGGTTCTATTTCTAATGAAAATGTTCCGGTTTCCATACGTATTCAGCAATCGGTTCCTTTACAAGATTCATCATCTTCAAAACCTGTAAATGATGCTTCGGTATCGTTGTATGCAAAAGATACTTCGGGAAATACAAATCTAGTTACAAATGATTTTGTGATTGATCAAGGCGTTTATACTTCAGCTCAATCTATTTCAACTACAATAGGTTATTCGTATTGGATAGAAGTACGATTAAATGATGGAACTCTATTTAAATCAAAAGAAGAGCTGTTAAAACCTGTTGTTCTTATTAACAATACAAGCATTAAAAATGGAGATATTTTAGAGATAGAGTTTAGTGACCCAGGTGATGATACCAACTTTTATAAGTTTACTGTAGAGTTATTTAATGAAGGACAATTAGTCTCATCTAATACATCACAATCTAATGATGTAGTATTTAATGGCAAAGAAAGTGCATCTGTAGAAGTTGATTTGTTTAGGTTACAGGATGATGATGAGGATATTACAGTTCTTTATGATGAAATAAAAGTTACTTTTTGTAATATCAATTTCGACTCTTACCAATTCTACTTAAATCAAAGTTTACAATTAGAAGCAAATGATAGTGAAAGCTCTGGAGATCCGAGTCAATTGTTTGCAACACCACCCGTAAATCTCTTGGGAAATATTACGAACTCAGGCTCAAATAAAGTTGTCCTGGGCAATTTTACTGTCAATGCCGTAAGTACTGTAAATCAAATTGGCAGTAATTAAAAAAAGTCCAGATAGAAGCATTCGGACTTGTTCTGTGGAATAATTTTTAGGGTTTAGCGTCATTTAGATGTTGTAGATATAAACAATAAAATTTTAGAATTATGAAAATGAAAAAAAATCAACTTATCATCCTGTTTTTAATCTCTGTAAGCTTTTTGGCATGTACTAATGATGATGATAACAATGTAGCTCAAGGTGATTTTGGAATTTTTAAATCAATAAATGAAACGACTGCAGAAATGAATGGTACGATTACAAGCGCTACCCCTGCTCATTTTAATAACCTACTGGCAAAATATCCCAAGTTGAAAAAGATAAATATGTTGGATTGCCCTGGTTCTGAAGATGATGATGCTAATTTGATAGTTTCCAAAAAAATGCATGATAGCGGAATAGAATTTCATTTGTCTGCACGTTCTGTCATCGCCTCTGGAGCAGTAGATATGTATGTAGGAGGGGTAAAAAGAACACGCGAACAAGGAAGTCGCATCGGAGTACATTCCTGGGGAGCAGCTCCCGGACAACCAATCGCTACTTCATATCCTGTAGGTCACGCTGTGCATTTACCATATATCAATTATTACAAGTCGGTTGGATTTACACAGAAAGAAGCAGAAGATTTTTATTATTTCACGATTAATGCTGCTTCTGCAGAAAGGGTTCACTGGATGACTGAAGAAGAAATAACCCAATATAAAATAACAAAATAATAAAGTATGAAAAACCATTTTAGAATAGTAAATGTGATAGTAGTAACCTGCACCATTTTAAGTTGTGTAGCTTGCTCAAATGACGATGATATTGCAACAATACCAACAACGGGAACGATTAATGCAGGTAATGATCCAAATTTTAAAATTGTAGAAAATACAGATACGGGTTTTAGTGCATTTAACAGAAAAGTTATGGTTTTTGATATTCCAATTTATGCTGTAGCTGCGGTAGAAGATGTTAAGCTGTTACATGCAGCTAATTTAATGGCTCAATATTTAGATAATGACGAAGATGGTTCGATTGATAATACAACGATTCACAATTCGATGAAATCTAACAAAGCTTTTTTATTTATGTGGAAAACAGAAGCAGATAGAGATAATTTTAATCCTCCTGCAGGGTTTAAAGTTGGCCAAGACCTAGGAGCAGACGAAACCGTGCCAGCATGGCATACAAACGGGCATACGGGATCATTTGATGCTGCTTTAGAAGAAGTGTGGCATATTATCACTAATGGCGGGCATGAAAGAGCTTATCCCAGAGTCTTTAGTTCTCAATCGGGATCAGAAATCAGTAAAGCAATGGATGTTGCCCGTGGAGGGAACTTTCAATCTCCGCCAGCTAGCTATCCTGCCAGTGCCTGGTATACTTATGATGATACTACCTGTGACTACAATTGCCAGGTTGGCGAATATTTATATTGGGTGATGAGTTCTATGCTTGGGGCACAAGAAAATAGATTAAGTGAAATTGACAATGAATGGAGGTTAAACACTAGAGCCAAAGTAGAAGCAACCGATACAAAAGCCTGGGCAATATTTACAAATCCAGCATATAAAATGCCAGCAAAATTGCCAGATGGTACCTATAAAAGATAATAAAAATAGGGTATAATAAACTTTAGTTGTTGTTTATATATAACATTTTGTAACATCTAAATGTATTTCAGTCTTTTGAAAGGGTAGGTAATAGCAAGTAGTGTAATTCATAGTAAATGTTGTAATAGAAAATACAGATTAATAAAGTGTTGTGGGGCGTTTCTATATTATAGTAATGTAATTACGCCCCTGCAACCACAAATGATGATATTATGGATAGAAAGAAATTTTTGAAAAATGGAATGGCAGGAATAGGTTCTATTATTGCAATTCCAACGTTAATAGCATCTTGTAATAAAGATGATGATGCAGGAGGCGCAGTAGATGCTGGATCATGTGTTGTCTCCCCGGTAGAAACAGCAGGGCCGTTTCCAATAAAAACACCAGCAGATTTGGTAAAAGAAAATATAATTGGTAATCGTACAGGAATTCCTTTAAAAATAACAATACAGGTGCAAAATGTAAATGATAATTGTAAACCATTAGCAGGAGCGTTTGTAGATATCTGGCAATGTGATGCAAAGGGAAATTATTCTGAATATTCTGGTCAGTTAGATGGAGATTTTACAAGTCAAAATTTTTTAAGAGGAAGACAAACTACAGATACCAGTGGTAACGCTTCGTTTATAAGTATATATCCTGGATGGTACCCAGGTAGAGCTCCTCATCTTCACTTAGAAATTTTAAAATCATCGGGGCAATCATTACTTATTACTCAAGTTGCTTTTCCCGAAGATATTTCTAAAGCAGTCTATGCTACTACGAATTATAAAGGAGATTTTGATACTTCGAATGCTCAGGATGGTATTTTTTCTGGTGATATTAATCGCAGTATAGCGAATTCTGTAACAGGAAATACAACCGATGGATATGTTCTAACAAAGATCATAAAAGTGTCGGGATAAATCTAGAATGTTAGACTTTTGACTCATGTTATAAAAACAAAAAACCCAAACATCTGTTTGGGTTTTTCGTGGTGTAATTCCTTCAGATAAATATCAACATGTATTTTACTCACAAACTCAAAATGATTTTTGAAGGCACCTTTTCTTATCGATTATATTTTTAATACACCCAGCCAGTTACTCCTTCATATTTATATCCGGCGTTAATACCTTCAGAATAATTTTTGGTATACAGGTGATCAGAATGTTGAGTATTGTAAAAGCGATAGAGTTTTTTTCTTCCGTTACCTGGTTTTTTATGTATTAAAACAAGTCGGGAAACATCTTTCCAACCTTTACTGATTAAAGTTAAAATTTCGGTAGGGCTAGTTGTTAAAACGAAATCTATTTTTCTCGGATGTAACAAAAAGTATAATTCGTTATATGTGTTAAAATCAATTTCTCGACGAGATCTGGCTACGTCGGTCCTAAAGGAAACCCCTTCTCTACGACCTATTCCAATACCTTGACCTCCTTGTGTTTTATAGGTATGAAGAGATGCAGATCCCCCACTATAATATCGATACACATTTTGAGAACTCAAGGCCCTTAATTTGGTGTTGCTACTGTTTTCGGTTGCATTAGAAACTTGCTCTAGAGATAACTCTTCATTTTCTGATTCACAAGAAGTCAGTAGTAAACATATTACAAAAGTCAAATTTAAAATTGAAACTAAGAATTTGGTTTTTTTCATGGTTTTAAGAGTTTTAAAAATTAGTATTTGATGAAATTAGTTTTAAGATTGGTATGTATTTCATCCCCTACAGAATTCAAAAATATGACGATGAGTACATGAAATACAAAGTAATATTCTTGATATTTATAAATTTAAACTGATACTTTGTGTATGTTGCAAGAGTTTGATTTTTGCCATTGTATACCAAACTATGTGTTGAATAAATTATTCACATTGTTTTTTTTGGTAGTTTTATTTCGTATTATTTTTTATATCATTCACTTATATATTGAATTAAAAGATATGGTTTTCGAATTCTGTTGAGCAGTTTTTAAGAACTATAAAAATCACTTTAATGATCAGGAAGCATTCATTTTTAGGGTATCTGCTAATTTTATTTGTTTTTGCGCAGCCATTACGCGGACAAGTTAAAAGACCTAATGGTGCTCAGGATTTACTAGATTTTGATGAATTAAAAGAGATAATTGCAGAGCAACAAGAAGACTCTCTAAAATTAAAAATAGCACAGGGCTCTCTCGATAAAGCCAGATATCGATTAGATACACTACGTATGGCTAATGCGTATTATTTTTTATCCAAATTTAACCGTTCTAATCAATTACGCTATGCCGATAGTCTTATTGTAATTACCAAAGGTAAAAGTTATGAAAGATACCCGGCTTTGGGTTATTTGCGCAAGGGTAATGTGCGTTATGAAGAAGGAAATTACAAAGAAGCTTTAGAGCTTTATCTAATAGCATCAAAATCTGCAAAAGAAAACGGCAACGAACTGCTATACCTTAAGTTGAAATTTAATATAGGATTATTAAAAAATACCGCAGGAGAAAGAGAAGAAGCACAAGCTATTTTTTTGGAGTATTTAAGCTTTTTAGACCAAAACCCTAAATTTAAAACTTCAAAAACCTACAATAGAGTACTATTTGCTCTTACTGATTCATACATTTATAGCAATCAATTTAAACTGGCCGAAGATTATATTGATAAAGGAATTCGGGAAGCATTAAAAACAAATGATATATCTATATATTCTAATTTTGTTGTGTATTCGGGGATGTATGAATATTTCTCTAAAAACTACAATAAGGCAATTGACAGTCTTGAAAAAGGAAAAAATTTAATACAAAAGTCTGATGAGGTAAAGACAAGAATTGCTATCTGTGATTATTATATTGCCCGTTCATACCAGGATCAAGGTAAGGTAGAGCAGAGTATGCAATATTTTAAAAATGTAGATCGTATTCTCAAAGAAACTGAAGATGTTATTCCCGAATTAATAGATACATATGATTATTTGATTGCTGATTCTAAAGCAAAAAAAAATCTTGAAAAGCAAATTGAATACATCAATACACTATTAAGATTGGATAGTATTAGACATGCTAATCAAATCTATTTAACCAAAAACATTAACGAAAGGTATGATACGGTAGAATTGATTTCTGAAAAAGAAAAATTAATAGATCAATTACAACATGATAAATTCCTAAAAGAAGAAACCATAACTATTCTGATAGTGTTTCTTGTCATTTTGATCATGGTTGCTACATATGGTTTTCGCAAAAGCTATGTAAACAAAAGGCGTTTTTTAAGATTACTTGAAGATCAAAAAACCAAAGAGCATAATCTGCTAGATTTTGTTGATATCAGTACTGATATTTCAAAAAAACAAGATATAGATATTCCGGAAGATGTTATAGAAGCTGTGTTAAAAAAGCTTCATAATTTTGAGAACTCGACTAAGTTTTCTAAAAAACATTATACACTTAATTCATTAGCCAAAGAGTTAAATACAAATAGTGCGTACTTATCAAAGATTATAAATGTGTATAAAAATGTAAACTTTGCAAATTATCTCAATAATTTAAGAATTGATTTTGCGGTAGATGAACTTGCCTCTAATAAATCATTACGCTCCTATACGATCAAGGCTATTGCAGAAGAGGTAGGGTTTAAAAATGCACAATCGTTTTCTTCTGCGTTCTATAAAAAAACAGGTATTTATCCATCTTACTTCATTAAACATTTAGAGATATAAAGTAAAAACGTATAGTGTCTACTTCAATGTTTTTATGCCTTAAATTTATAAATATCAACTAATATGTCATATTAGGAGTTAGTTAAAAGCTATATTTTTAATATTAAGAACACACAAACTGAAATTGTTATGAAAACAAATAAGAAAATAAAATCATTTAAGTTAGAAAAGATAAAAATCACCAAATTGGTGAATGCAAATACAATCAAGGGAGGTGATAGTATACCGCCTGCTACAGAAAGATTTTGCAATACGAAGAAATGTTTCACCAAACTAACCAAAACGGTTCCGGTAGAGGAATAGGGCGATTTTTTAATGATATGTAATAAAAAAACCCGAACATTTGTTCGGGTTTTTAAGGTGGTGCCTCCAGGAATCGAACCAGGGACACAAGGATTTTCAGTCCTTTGCTCTACCAACTGAGCTAAGGCACCTTGCTGTAAGCGGATGCAAATATAGAACGCTTTTTTTAATACTCAAAAGAAAAAATTAAAAAAATCGTTTTGTATTTTTACGACATACAAATAAAAGTATGAATCTCATTATTGATGTAGGGAATACATATACCAAAATAGGAGTTTTTGAAGAATCAAAAATTGTCTGTAAAAAAAGGATTGAACAATATCATTTTAAAGAGGCAATTCAAAATATCAAAGAAGAATACCCTTTGATCACTGATGCCATAATTTCTTCGGTATCTACTATAGAAGAGAATCATGTAACATATATTAAGCGTTTGTATAATACGCTTATGTTAGATCATCAGGTAGAAATGCCATTCAAAAACCTGTATAAGACCCCAACTACACTAGGAATAGATCGATTAGCTTTGGTAGCAGCGGCGGTAGATCAGTTTCCTAATAAGGATGTATTGGTCATCGATGCAGGAACTTGTATAACATATGATTTTAAAAACAAAAAAGAAGAGTATCTTGGTGGCGCAATTGGACCGGGAGTGCGACTTAGATATGAGAGTCTTCATAATTATACAGCAAAACTACCGTTGTTACAGGTAACTGATCCAAAAAATTATATAGGAAACAGTACAGAAGAGGCAATACATTCTGGAGTAGTTTTTGGAATTTTGCATGAAATTGATGGAGTAATTGAAGAATATTGCAACATTTATACTGATTTAACAGTTATTTTAACTGGTGGAGATGCACATTTTTTGTCTAAAAGATTAAAAAATAGCATATTTGCCACTTCTAATTTTTTGTTGGAGGGATTAAACCGCATTTTAGCTTTTAATAATAGTAAATGATAAAGAAGATTTTAGTGATCATATTGGTACACGTTACCATAATATCTTACGCTCAGGAAGGGACTTCGTCTCCGTATTCTTTTTATGGGATAGGGATTCCGAAGTTCAAAGGAACAGTAGAAAACAGATCGATGGGGGGATTGAGTATATATACAGATAGTATTCATTTAAACCTTCAAAACCCTGCATCTTATGGAGATTTGAGACTTACAACATATACAGTAGGAGCATCATATCGTAGATATAAAATTAGTAATACCAATCAATCATCATCAGGAGAGAATGCCTCATTAGATTATTTGGCTATTGGTATTCCTGCTGGTAAATTTGGTTTTGGTTTTGGAGTTATTCCCCTTACTTCTGTAGGGTATGAACTTAATAGTGTTAAAGATGATGGAAGCGAACTTCGATTCACCGGGAACGGAGGATTGAATAAGGTCTTTTTGGCTACAGGGTTCAAAGTTAACAAGAATCTGAGCGTAGGTATAGATTTAAATTATAACTTTGGGAATATTGAAAACAAAACAATATTACGAAGACCGGGTGTTCAATTTGATACAAGGGAAATAAATAATTCGGATTTGTCATCCTTTAGTTTATCTTTCGGAGTGACGTATAAAACTATGATCACAGAGAAACTAGAACTAGTTGCTTCTGCAGTGTCAACGCCTTCTTTTGAATTAACCACAGATAGTACGAGAGAACTTGCTACTGTTATAATTGATAATAGTGGTAGAGAAGGAGTTATAGAAAGACAAGATGTTGCTGTAGAAGACAAAGAAATAGATCTTCCTGCCGAATTTAAATTTGGTACCGGGATTGGGGAACGTAAAAAATGGTTTGTAGGCGCAGAATATATATACATGGATTCTGGAAAATTTACGAATCTTGTATCTAACCAGGATAATGTTGTGTATGAGAACGCCTCAAAATTTAAAGCGGGAGGATATTATATTCCTAATTATAACTCGTTAACTAGCTATTTTAGCAGGGTTGTATACCGTGCTGGATTTCGTTATGAGGAGACAGGATTAAATATTAATAACGGTTCGATTAATGAGTTTGGCATATCTTTTGGAGTAGGCTTACCAGTTGGTAGATTATTCTCGAATACAAATATAGGTTTCGAGTATGGTCAACGGGGAACAACAAATTTTGGGCTTGTTAAAGAAGAGTTTTTTAATATCTCTTTAAGTTTGTCATTAAATGATAAATGGTTCAGGAAAATAAAATTTAATTAAATACAATAATTACTACAGCTATGAATACTAAAGTTTTATTTATAATAGCAACAGGATTAGTTTTAAGCACTACAAAAGTAAGCGCTCAGGCTACAGACTGTGCAACTACAGCATCCATCGCTTATGAGCATGCTAAAGTAAAGAATTATACTGCTGCAGAGGAGCCTCTGTGGAAAGTGAGAAAAGAATGCCCTACATATAGCGTTGCAACATATCAATTTGGACAAAAATTGTTAGTAGCTAAGTATAAAAAAGCCTCTGCTGCAGAGAAATCTACTCTTGCTAATGAAATCATTACATTATGGAAAGAGCGTTTTCAATACTTCCCGGCAAAAACTAAAATTGGAGATATGCATTCTGATATAGGTCAGTTAATGTATGATAATAAAATAGGAACCAAAGAAAGTCAGTTTGTAGAGTTTGATAAAGCATATACAAAAGATAAGAAAAACTTTAAAAGACCTAAGAAATTATATACCTATTTCTCTCTTTTTGTGGATCTTCATGGCGAAGGGAAAAAAGAACTTCAGGGAGTTTTTGATCTATATGATGATATTACAGAAAAGATAGAGAATGAAGAAAGTAGGTTGGCAAAAACAATTGCAGAACTTACAGATAAAGAAGAAACAGGAACTGCATTATCGTCTAAAGAAAAAAGAAAACTAAAAAATTCTGGTATTAACCTAAATGCCTTTAGTAAAGTAAAAGCAGGGATTAACCAGAAACTTGGAGAATTAGCTGATTGTAAAAACCTAATACCTCTTTATGCTGGACAGTTTGAGTCTAAAAAAACAGATGCAAGTTGGTTAAAAGGAGCAGCAGGAAGAATGTCGTCTAAAGATTGTACCGATGATCCATTGTTTTTTAAGTTAGTAGAAGCACTACATAAAACAGAACCATCTGCAAAGTCAGCTTATTATTTAGGAATATTAGCATTAAAAGACAAGAAGACAACTACTGCGTTAAAGTACTTTAATCAATCTGCAGAATTAGAAACTAAAACGAGCGATAAAGCTAAAGTTTATTTCAGGATTGGTGAAGTGATGAAAAGACAAGGAAGTAAAGGAAAAGCTAGATCTTATTATAGAAAAGCACTTAAGCATAGACCATCTATGGGAGTTTGCTACCTTAGAATTGCAGGTATGATAGCAAGTAGTGCAAATAGCTGTGGTGCCGATGTGTTTAGTAAAAGAGCAGTGTATTGGTTGGCAGAAAACTATGCTCGAAGAGCAGGAAAAGTAGATCCAAGTTTAAAATCTACAGCAAATAAATTTGCAGCTAACTATCATGCTAAAGCACCATCAAAAACTGATATTTTTAACAACCCAGAAAAAAAATCTGTAAGTATCGGATGCTGGATTGGTGAAACGGTTAGAGTGCCAAAGCTATAATGCAGAATAAAAAAATATATACAATAGTAAACATTGTCACAGCATTTGCTGTGACAATGTTTTTTTCATGTCAATCAACATCAAAAAATGATCTGGGAGATTTAGTTATAGAAGACGCTCCTATTGCAGAGGGGTATGAGATAAATCTTAAATATACAGACTCAGGAAGACTTACAGCAATACTTAAAACATCAAAAATATTAGATTATTCTAACAAATCTTTTGTGTACCATGAATTCCCAGAAGGTATCGTGTTAGATATCATTGATAAAGAAGGAAAAGTAAGTGTAGTTACTTCGGATTATGCAATTTCTTACCAGCAAACAGGTTTAATCGATATGAGAGGTAATGTAGATATACGAACTGCCGATAGTACTCATTTACAAGCCAAACAGTTATATTGGGATCAAAATATTAATTGGATATTTACAGACCAACCCTATAAAAGTTATTTGCCAGATGGAACAATTAATGAAGCAGATGGTTTTGATGCTAATCAGGATTTTACTATCTTGAATTCAAGAATAAATGACGGGGTAATGTTTATAGAGGAGTAATCCAGTACTATGATGAAAGTATTTAGATTTTTTGAATATGCCTACTTGGCTATTATGTGTTTTTTTATTTACGAAGCATATGTAGAGTGGGGACAAGAAGGCGGAAGAAGTATGCTTTATATTTTCTTTGCAATCGCCGCAATTTTTATGTTTTTCTTTAAAAGAAACTTTAGAAAACGATTTGACGCCAATAACAAAGACTAATTCATGGAATTACATATCATTGTTATTATTCTTTCCCTTATTCTTTCAGCTTTTTTTTCAGGAATGGAAATCGCCTATGTTTCTTCTAATAAAATACACATAGAGATTGAGAAAAAACAAGGAGGATTTATCTCAAATATCCTGGCGCGATTAACAAAAAAACCTTCCAAATTTATTGCAACAATGCTTGTAGGTAACAATATAGCATTGGTTGTATATGGGTTTTATATGGGCGAAATACTGATGAAAATAATAGCCGGATATTTTCCTGAAATAGCAGGTAGCATTACTTTGTTACTACAAACAACTATTTCGACTTTGGTGATTCTAATTACAGCAGAATTTTTACCTAAAGTATTCTTTCAGATTTATTCTAATACGTTACTCAAAGCCTTTTCATTTCCTGCATATGTTTTTTATGTTGTATTTACACCTATTTCATCATTTGTAATATGGGTTTCTGATTTTGTGCTCAAAAAATTTCTGAAAACAGACGGAGACCAGGTTCAACTTGCTTTTAGTAAAACAGAACTAGGGGATTATATAAATGAGCAAATGGAAACTATCGAGGAGCATGACGAAATTGATAGCGAAATCCAGATTTTTCAGAATGCATTGGATTTTTCAGACGTTAAGTCGAGAGAAGTAATGGTTCCCAGAACAGAGATAGTAGGCGTAGAGAAATTACAATCAATAGAAGAAGTGAGTACCTTATTTATAGATACAGGTCTGTCAAAAATAATTGTGTATAACAATACTGTAGACGATATCATTGGGTATGTACACTCTTTCGAGTTATTTAAAAAACCTAAATCGTTAAGATCAATTCTTTTGCCAGTGGTTTTTGTGCCAGAAACAATGTTTGTTAAAGATGTACTTAATCTTCTTACCAAAAAACATAAAAGTATAGCAGTGGTGATCGATGAGTATGGAGGTACCAGTGGTATTATTACAGTAGAAGATATTGTAGAAGAGCTTTTTGGCGAAATTGAAGACGAACATGATTCTGTAGAACTTATCGAAGAACAATTGTCAGAAAATGATTATCGATTTTCTGCAAGAATAGAAGTAGATCATATCAACGAGTCCTATAAATTAAACCTTCCGGAAGATGAAAATTATGAAACATTGGGAGGGATGATTGTAAACCATACCGAAGAAATTCCTCAACAAGGAGAAGAAGTGAAAATAGATGGTTTCAAAATTAAAATTATAGAGACTTCTAATACCAAAATTGAGATTGTAGAATTACATGTGATACCAGAGGATTAATAATACTATTGCGATGAGCAAAAAAACACGAAACCAGGGGATTGTAGTATTTGTTGTAGTTTACATCATTATTGTGATATGTGATCTGGTTTGTAGTAGTAATGAAGCGTACTCGGATTTTAGAAATATTACAAAACCTTCAATTCTAGGTTCATTAATCATCTTTTTTTTGGTACATAGAAAGGGACTGGGTATTTCTGTATTTAGATTAATGATATTGGCCTTGTTGTTTTCTTTAGCCGGAGATATACTACTTTTATTTGTTGTGCAATCTCAACTTTTCTTTATTGCAGGTTTGGTTATGTTTTTGCTGGCACATATAATGTATATTTTGGTGTTTCTTAAAAAGCATAATAAGCACAAAAAAAATAAGATTTTTCTTATACTAACCGTTGCTTATGGAGCAGGTTTGTTCTATTTGTTATACCCTGGGCTAGGAGATATGTTAATCCCTGTGATAGTGTATATGATCGTGATTTTGTTAATGTCAAATGCATCATATTTAAGAGAGAAACGAGTCTCTCAAATGAGCTTTCTTATGGTTTTTATAGGTTCCCTGTTTTTTATGATCTCTGATAGCATTTTGGCATTTACAATGTTTTATCAGTCTTTGCCTATGAGTAACATATGGATTATGACTACATATGCAACAGCTCAGCTTTTGATTGTTTGTGGTGTTTTAAGACAAAAAAATCAAATTTTTTAAAGTAATAAAAGTACGTAGAAACCACACTATTCTATATTAAAAACCGAAAGAGTTAAAACTTCATAAGACTTTCAGTTTTTTAATTGGTATTATTACAATAAAATGGTATTTTCGCCCACTATATTTTGAATAAATTATAATATACCATGGCAGTTTTAAATAAAATCAGACAGCGTTCGGTTTTTCTAATCGTAATCATTGCACTTGCACTTTTCTCTTTTGTGTTAGCAGATTTGATTCGTAATGGAGGGGCTATTTCCCAGAAAGCTGAAAATACGATTGCAACAATAAACGGAAAAGATATTGATCGAACAGAGTTTGCTAGAAAAGTAGAACTGGCATCAAGAAGTTTCGGAGGAGGAACATCAAGTATCCAAGCTGTAAATTATGTATGGAATCAAGAATTGAGAGAAACAGTTTTTGAAGAGCAATTCGAAGAACTAAATATTAGAGTAGGAGAAGATCAGGTAAATCAGTTATTAGAAGAATCATTAGCAAGTAACCCTACATTTCTAAACGAAGCCGGAGTTTTTGATAAAGCCAAAATGCAAGAATATGTTGCTAATGTAAAAGCTACTTCGCCACAAGCATATCAACAATGGTTAGATTTTGAGGTTTCTGTAAGTAAAGGTGCTAGAGAGCAAACTTATCTTAATATGATTAAGGCTGGTGTAGGATCTACATTAAAAGAAGGAGAGCTGGCTTATAAAATGGAAAATGATAATGTAGATATCAAATATGTACAGCTTCCATTCTCTAGTATTGAAGATACAGAAGTAGAAGTAACAGATGCAGAAATTAAAGCATATATCGATGCTCATAAAGATCAATATAAGGCAGAAGCTTCGAGAAGTATACGTTATGTGTTATTTAATGAAGTTCCTAGCCAAGAAGATGAAGATCAAATAAAAGCAGAAGTAGCTGCATTATTAGATGATAAAGTAGAGTTTAATGAAGCGACCAAAACGAACGACTCGGTTTTAGGATTCAAAAACATTGATGTAAAAGATGCAGAAGAGTTTGTAAATCAAAATTCTGCTGTAAAATTTGATAGTGGATTCAAGTTTAAAAAAGATTTACCAACTACAGAAGCAGATACAATTTATAATCTTGGTATAGGAGACGTATATGGCCCATATAAAGATGGAGATTATATTAAAATTTCAAAAGTAGTTGCGCAAAAGCAAATGCCAGACTCGGTTAAAGCAAGTCATATTTTGGTTTCTTGGGCTGGATTAGGTACTGCAGGTGATACAAAACGAACTAAAGAAGAAGCAAAGACCTTAGCAGATAGTATTATTGCAGTAACTCAAGCAGATAATACAAAATTCTCAGCGCTGGCAACACAATTCTCTGCAGATACTTCTAGTAAAGATAAAGGAGGAGATCTTGGGTATTTCTCACCAGGTAGAATGGTTCCTGCTTTTAATGATTATTGTTTCGAAAACAAAACGGGAGATCAGGGAATTATAGAAACACAATTTGGATATCATATTATAAATATAGAAGATCAAAAAAATGAGCAAAAAGCTATAAAAGTAGCTACAGTAGCTCAAAAGGTTGAGCCAAGTGAAAAAACGATCAATGCTATTTTTACAGAAACAACCAAGTTTCAGATTTCGGCTAGAGACAAAGATTTTGAGGAAGTTTCTAAAGAAAATGAATTAACAGTACGACCTGTAAATAAAATCAAAGAATTAGATGAGAATATCCCTGGATTAGGAGCTAGAAGAGCAGTTGTGCAATGGGCTTTTAATGAAGAATCTAAAGTAGGTGAAATAAAACGTTTTGATATCCCTGAAGGATATGCGGTAGTTCAATTAACTGAAAAAGAAGATGAGGGATCAATGAAAGTAGAAGATGCAAGTTTAACTATAAAACCTATCTTAGTTAATAAAAAGAAAGCAGAAAAATTGAAAAGTAAAATTTCTGGTAGCGCACTAGATGCAATTGCTCAAGGTCAAGGGCAAACTGTAAAAGTGGCTTCTGCGTTGACTATGAAAACTCCAACTATTAGTGGAGCAGGAACAGAGCCAAAAGTAGTGGGGACAGCCTTTGCTTTAGAACCAGGAAAAGTATCTGGCCCTATTGTTGGTAATAACGGAGTATATGTTATAGAAGTAACTAAGAAAACACCGGCTAGTGGTTTAGATACATATATGAGTTATGCATCACAAGTTTCCAAAGCTCAGACAGGAGCAGTGAATACCAAAGTTTTTGAAGCGCTTAAAGAAGCTGCAGAAATAGAAGATAAGAGATCTAAATTCTACTAAAAAGTAGATTGATATATTAAAATAAAAAACCCTGAAGAATAATTCTTCAGGGTTTTTTATATACCAGTCCTAGTTTTTTGTGTTTAGCTTCTAACCTTTTGTTCCCATTTCCATGCAGAAGTAAGAGAATCATCTAAGCTGCTTTTTGCTTTCCATCCTAGTTCACTATTTGCTTTAGTGGTATCTGCATAAGCTGCTGTGATATCACCTTCTCTTCGTTCTACAATTTTGTAGTTTAGTTTTTGTTTAGATACTTTTTCAAAGGATTGTATCACTTCCAGAACAGAGCTCCCTGTACCGGTGCCTACATTAAATACTTCGTAATTAGATGCATTATTGCCATCTAGCAATCGTTGTAAGGCTACTACATGAGCTTTCGCTAGATCTACGACATGTATGTAATCTCTAATGCAGGTTCCGTCTGATGTGGGGTAATCATCACCAAATACAGACAATTGCTCTCTTAGTCCTATTGCTGTTTGCGTAATAAAAGGAATCAGGTTTTGAGGAACTCCAATAGGAAGTTCTCCAATTTCTGCCGAAGGATGTGCTCCAATTGGATTAAAATAACGTAATGCAATGGCTTTTAAGGCAGGATATACTTTACAGGTGTCTCTTATGATTTCTTCTCCAATCTGTTTTGTGTTTCCGTAAGGAGACTCTGCTGCTTTAACCGGGGCATCTTCTGTAATTGGTAATTCATCTGCCTGACCATATACCGTACAAGAAGAGCTAAAAATAAAACTAGCCGATGGCTTATTAGCTAATTGTTGAAGGATATATACCAGAGTCGATAAATTATTCTCATAGTATAACAAAGGTTTTTCTACGCTTTCACCTACAGCCTTTGATGCTGCAAAATGAATAACTCCTTCTATGTCATTATGACGTTTAAAAAACTCTTGAACCTTATTCTTTTCTCTAAGGTCAAATTTTTCGAAAACAAGATCTTTTCCTGTGATTTCACAAATTCCTTTAATCACATCGGGTGATGAATTCGAACAATTGTCGATAATAACAACTTCATACCCTTTGTTTTGTAACTCTACAACGGTGTGAGAACCAATAAACCCCAATCCCCCCGTGACTAAGATTTTCATATGTAAAATGATTTAATATTTGCACCAACGAAGGAACAATAATTAAAGGATTTTAGCAACTTCTTGATTTACAAATTCTAAAAATCGTTCATCTTTTTCTGTAAAAGGATCTGAGCTCTCAGAGTCAATATCAATCTGCCCAATATTTTCTCCGTTCTTGAATAGAGGGATTACGATTTCTGATTTAACAGTTAGACTACATGCGATATAATTATTTTGTGCCTGCACATCAGGGACCACAAAATTTTCATTAGAAATAGCGACCTGACCACAGATCCCTTTTCCGAAAGGAATAATATCGTGATCTGTTTTTTCGCCAACATATGTGCGAAGTTTTAATTCTTCTTTGTCTTCGTTTTTAAAATAAAAACCAACCCAATCATAGTGATCTATATTGTCTTTAAGTAATTTGCAAATCATATATAATCTGTCTGTAACAGATTCGTCATTGTCTTTAAGTATATGAGTAACCTTGGGTTTTAAATCTTCAAAAAGCATTCCTAACAATTTTTCCCGGCAAAAATATCTAAAAAAAATATAAAAGCCTCTTATTTAGAATGGTATTGTTTTGTTAAAAAATCACTTAAAAAATAAAAATGCATTGGCGATTGTTTTATATATAGAGTATTTTTGACATCTTAATGGTAAAGAAACTAGACTAATTTTTAGCGTATAATTGCATGTGTAGTAGTATTTTGAGAACAACAGGAAGATTTTTTATAGTAATAGTATTCATGACTTTGGCAGGTGTATCCTGTAATAAAGATAAGAAACCCGAATCGGTTACTGTAGATGATAGTGTAAATGAAATTGCCGATTATAATAAGACCGATTCTAGATCAGAAGTTAAGTTTTCTGATGTAAAAATTCAAGAAATATATGATTTGTATCTATCTGTAAAAGCAGCTTTAGTAAATTCTGAAAGTAGTATTGTGCAGGCAGAAACAAAAAAAATAGAAGCTGTTATAGAAGATTCAAAAGAGAATGGGCAGCTTAAAGCAGTTTCGAAACTCATTTCACTAACCAAAGACATCAAAAAACAACGTGATTTTTTTGTAACATTAACTAGTGAAGTAGAAAAACTGATTGGTAAAGCAGAAATTACATCTGGCGAAGTGTATAAGCAATTTTGCCCTATGGCATTTGATGGAGAAGGAGGGTATTGGTTATCTGATTCTAAAGAAATTAGAAATCCATATTATGGGAAAAAAATGCTTGTCTGCGGAAATGTGGAAAAAACTTTTAAATAACAGGTGAATTCGTGTTATTTAACACAAAATATAAAATATATTTCCAGTATAGGAAAGTAAGAAAATACTTATAACAGAAATATTGATTATATTTATAAGGAATCAAGTGCGTAAATAAACTTAATTTTGAGGGAAATTTAACACATTAATACGTACTGGATTAGTATTGTAATTGGGATAAAACAAAAAGGATATGATTGAGAAAAAATTAATCTTGTTGATTTTTTCTGTACTCTTTTTTTCCTGTAGTGAAGCAAAAATGACTCCTGGACTTACGGTCCAGACAATTGCTCTTATAGAAAAATCTAAAGCACTACAGTTACGGGGGGAAAAAGTAGAACAGAGTATGCTCAGAAAAAAAGATTCGATAGTAATGCTTATTGGCGGATCGAGTATAGAAGTTACTTCGAATGATAAAGATTTTGTAAACATAGAGAGCTTGTCTGATGAGTTTATTTTGGATATGAAATATGCTACTTCTGATAATTTTTTAAAAGAAAAAGTATATTCTTGTGCCAAATGCTTTGTTAGAAAAGACGTAGCAGAAGCACTTATAAGGGTAAATAATGATTTGCTTACTCAAGGATACAGAATGAAATTCTTTGATTGCTATCGACCATATAGTGTACAGAAAAAAATGTGGAAGATTTTTCCTAATCCTGGATATGTAGCAGACCCAAAAGGAGGATCCGTACATAATAGAGGAGCGGCTGTAGATATAACTTTGGTTAGATCAGCTGGTGGACATGTCGATATGGGGACAGATTTTGATCATTTCGGAAAAGAAGCACATCATTCGTATAAATCGCTTTCGAAAACGGTACTTGGGCATCGTAAGTTGTTAAAAGAAACTATGGAGAAGCATGGTTTTAAGACTATAAGAACAGAATGGTGGCACTATAATTTTAAAGGAAACACAAAGTATAAAATATCAGATTTTAGATGGAAATGTGATTGATTAAATTCAATAGTATGAAGAGAATATTTTGATCAAAAACTATATGATCAAAGATATGTTATTGAAAGAATCAATGTCTGGATCGATTTTTTTTTAGATAACAAACCAACTTTATACATACTTTTTTGAAAAAGTTAATAGGATACTTAAAAGTTTTCCAAACCGATTCTCTTTGTCATGAGATTGAGGTTGATCAAGGATTCAAAAAACTGTACGAGGCAGAATCTTTATTTCCAAGTGGGAATAGCTTTACTCTTGTTACAAATACCTTAACTCTAAAATACCATTACATAAGTCCGTATATCGAAACCTGTACAGGGCTATCACGTGAGAGACTAATTGACGAAGGAGTTTCTTATTTTGTTGAACATATTCACCCAGATGATATTGAACCATGGGTGCGGTCAATGAAAGACTTGATGGATTTCTGTTTGAATAAGACTAAAATCTCTGATCGGAAACTTACTTTCTTTCAATACAACTACCGTTTAAAAATTGAGAATCATTATAAAAATATCATTGAAAATGTGGTGCCAATTGCTCTGGACAAAAAAGGGAAACCCATAGTTGGCTTAGGACGTTTTCAGATAATGAACACCACCGCTAAATTACCTAATACAGCTTCGGCAAGAAGTCTTAATGCATGCAATCAACTGGTTACCGTGTTTTATAAAAACTACAGTGCTCAAAACATATATGATGAATTAACCTTGAGGGAGCTGGATATTGTAAAGCTATTGATAAATCGTGAGTCCAGTAAGACAATAGCTGCTAAGCTTTTTCTTAGTCCGCATACAGTAGATACACACCGCAGGAACATATTACGAAAACTGGGACTAAGTTCTACAGCAGAACTTGTGGCAAAGCACGAATTACTTCACTTTTTATGAATTTACTCAAATTGAGTATTGTTTATGATTTTAAATGAGACTTTCTTTACATAGTACTAAGAAATATCGTTTAAAGAACTTGTGGCCTGAAAATACTTGATACAACTTAAAAAAATTATTCAAAACGAACGCATTGATAATATTTCTATAAAAATGGAAACTCTTAAATGAGTTTTATATGGATATTCATCATTTGATGATTCAGCTGAAAATACCTAATAAGACAGGGTAATATAGCTTTAAGAATACTAATAAATAAGTTAGAAAATAAATATACACAAAGAAATTCTTGCAAGGATAGACATGAATTGTGATGTCTATAAATATTCACAATATCAAATAACTAATAATTTTTAATTATGAAAAAACAAATTTTGACCTTAGGAAAAATCCTAAGTAAAGTAGAACAGAAAAGTATTAATGGAGGCGCTGCTGCGATTAGTTGCCATTATGGTAAATTTCATAATGGATGCTTATGTAATTATCATTCGCAATGCGCATCTGGTCATTGTGATGAAGGGTTTGGGGCAACCATAGGTCTTTGTCAACCTAAACCAGAATCTGATGATTCGAGTTATTAATGTAATTGATATTCTATATTAGAAGAAAACTACTGATTTTTTGGTAGTTTCTTATTAATGGCTTAATCATTCTTAATAATATTCTTGCAAGAACAGACATAAAACTGGACATGTCTTTAAAAAAGTGACAGCAATATTAAATCTTATAACCTATGTTAAAAAACATTTTAAAAACTGGAACCTTATTAAGTAAATCAGAACAACTAATAATTAATGGAGGCGCTCTACCTCGTTGCAAAAATTGTGGCTTTGATAGACCACAAAATGTTGGATGTGCTGAGTGGTCATGCGAGGACTACTAGAGATCATTTTTAAAAGAGATCATCTAAACAGGTGATCTCTTGTTAAGTTATAGGTATGTATAGGTTTTAGAATTGAAAAAAACGACACTCACCTTAATGAGTGCCGTTTTAAAGCACAATAATTAATTGTAAAAATCGGAAAAAATCATGCTTTATGTTTAGAACTGCTCGACTTCTGTGCTACCTTCCATAGCTACAGTCGAAGCTTTACCCGCAGTTACTGTATTTTGTACAGCGTCAAAGTATGTAGTGCCTACAAATCCTTGATGTTTTACTGCACGAAATCCGTCTTTTTGTAGCGCAAATTCTCTTTCTTGTAATTCAGAATAGCCTGCCATTCCTCTTTCTTTATATGCTTTAGATAATTCAAACATACTTGTGTTTAATGCATGAAATCCTGCAAGAGTAATGAATTGAAATTTGTAACCCATAGCAGCCAACTCTTCTCTAAATGTTTCCATTTCTGAAACAGAAAGCTTTGCAGCCCAGTTAAAAGAAGGAGAGCAATTGTATGCCAGCATTTGATCTGGATATTTGGCATGGATAGCTTCAGCAAATTTGCGAGCCTGTTCTAAGTCGGGATTACTGGTTTCCATCCAAATAAGATCGGCATAGGGAGCATATGATAATCCTCTGTCAATACCTTGTTCTATTCCATTCTTTACATAAAAGAAACCTTCATCTGTGCGTTCTCCCGTAACAAACTTTCTATCGCGCTCATCTACATCGCTGGTCAATAAATTAGCGGCATCAGCATCGGTACGTGCAATAATAACTGCAGGTACTCCCATTACATCTGCAGCAAGACGAGCAGCAACTAATTTATTAATAGCTTCCTGTGTGGGAACTAATACTTTTCCGCCAAGATGTCCACACTTTTTCGCAGAACTTAATTGATCTTCAAAATGAACTCCGCTGGCACCCGATTCTATCATAGATTTCATCAATTCAAAAGCATTTAGGTTTCCTCCAAAACCAGCTTCGGCATCTGCGACGATAGGAACTAAATAATCCTTTTTGTTTTCTTCACCATTTACTACTTGTATTTGATCTGCTCTTAGCAAAGCGTTATTGATTCTCTTTACTACTTGCGGAACACTATTTACAGGATATAGAGATTGATCTGGATACATTTGTCCGGCAAGATTTGCATCGGCGGCCACTTGCCATCCACTTAAGTATATTGCTTCTAATCCTGCCTCTACTTCCTGTACAGCCTGGTTACCTGTTAATGCTCCTAATCCCGCTACAAACCCTTGTGTTTTTAGTTTCATCCATAGTTTTTCAGAACCTTGTTTAGCTACACTATGCTCGATTTTATATGAACCTTGTAACTTTACTACTTCTTGGGCAGTATACGGGCGCTCTATAGTCGCCCATCTTGGATTTGTGGTCCAATCGATAATCAATTCTTCTATTCTTTGTTCTGTGTTCATGACTTATTGATTTTACTATATATTGATTTACTTTATATGTATTGATATGCTCTGGTGGTAAGAAATTCTTCAAACTCATCAGATGTTACCAGTTGTTCGAATATCTGGATGGCATTTTGATAATTTTCGGTTTCGAAGAGTGCGTTTCCTACCTGCTTTTTAATTACCTCAAGTTCATCTTTAAAAAGAGTAATGAATAATGAGTTATTAAGTGTTCTGCTATCTTCTAAGACTACTTCCTGTTGTAGCCATTGCCATATTTGAGTTCTGCTAATTTCTGCAGTAGCAGCATCTTCCATAAGATGGTATAATGCTACTGCTCCATTCCCTCCCAACCAGGTGGCGATATAATGAATTCCTACATTAATATTTTGCCGTATTCCTTTTTCGGTAATCGTACCTTTTGGGATCGCTAAAAGATCATTTTCGGTAATGTTTATATCATCACGTTTTACATCCATTTGATTTGGATTTGGCATATGAGTATCAAATACACGCATTGCCAGTGCTACCAATCCCGGATGTGCTACCCATGTGCCGTCATGACCGTTTTTTACTTCTCGCTCTTTGTCTGCTTGTACTTTGGCATATGCAATTGCATTTCTACCTTCGTCTTCTTTAATTGGGATTTGTGCAGCCATGCCACCAATTGCCAGGATATTTCTTTTGTGACATCTTTGAATTACCAGCTTGCTATATGCATCCATAAATGGACTGGTCATTGTTACCTGGGCACGATCAGGAACTACAAAACCTGGGTGATTTCTTAGTTTTTTGATATAGCTAAAAATATAATCCCATCTTCCGCAATTCAGTCCAACGATGTGATCTTTTAATGCATAGATAATTTCATCGAGTTGAAAACTTGCTGTAATAGTTTCTACCAAAACCGTCACCTTTACTGTTCCGTGTTTGATGCCTAAGTAGTTTTCAGAAAAATCAATTACGTCGTTCCACCATATAGCTTCAGTAAAATGCTCTAGTTTAGGGATGTAATAATAAGGCCCGGTACCGTTTTCTTTAAGCTGTTCATTGTTATGAAACAGGTATAAAGCAAAATCAAATAGAGAAGCAGATACTTCTTCACCTTTTGATAAAAGATGTTTTTCATTAAGATGTAAGCCTCTGGGTCGTACGATTAATGTGGCTGTTTTTTCGTTAAGCCTGTAGGTTTTATCTTTTTTAGGGTTATAAAACGAAATAGTTTTGTTAACCGCATCTTTTAGGTTTTTTTGCCCTTGAAGACAGTTCTCCCAAAGCGGAGCATTGCTATCCTCGAAGTCGGCCATAAATGTTTTGGCTCCAGAGTTTAAAGCGTTAATAACCATTTTTCTGTCGACAGGTCCTGTGATTTCGACTCTTCGATCTTGTAGATCCATAGGAATTGGCGCAGCTGCCCATTCGCTATTGCGAATCTCTTTGGTGTTTTCTGGGAAAGAAGGATGAGTTCCCAGATCAAATAGTTGTTGCTGGCTTTGGCGATTTTTTAAAAGGACTAATCGTCTTTCGTTAAAACGATCTTGTAAGGCCTCTAAAAAAATCAGGGCTCCATCGGTCAATATCTCTGGATGGTAGTTTTTAACTTCTTTGGTGAAGCTAATTTTCTGATTAAGGTTTGTCTGTGTTTCCATAACTTATATCGTTTGAGTGAACAATATTATAAAAAAGTTTTTTACAAAACAAGCGAACGTTCGCTAAATGTGAACTTTTTGTTTTTTCGTGAATTACGCAAAAATGGTTACTTTTGAACCTATGGCGATAGCAGAAGAATATATTAGGTTGATTTTTGGACTGAAAATCAAGCAGATACGAACAGAAAAGGATTTGTCTCTTTTCGGATTGTCAAAGTTATGCGGGCTTTCTAAATCGTATTTAAATGAAATAGAAAAAGGAAAAAAGTACCCTAAGACAGATAAAATTATCAAACTTGCAGAGACATTTGATGTTCCTTATGATAATTTGGTTTCTCTAAAATTAGATAAAAACCTGGCGCCAATTGGTGAAATTTTACAATCTGGAATACTAGATGAGATTCCGTTAGAATTGTTTGGTATACAGCAAAGCGATTTAATTGATATTATAGCTAATGCACCATCAAAAGTAAATGCGTTTATAAGTACGATTATTGAAATTGCACAGCATTATAATATGAGTCGTGAAGGTTTTTACCTGGCTTCTTTACGATCTTATCAAGAAGCGCATAACAACTTTTTTAAGGATCTAGAAGATAAGGCTTTGCGATGTGCTAACTCATATCAGTTGGATTTAAGTGGAAAAATTACTTCGGCTGATTTAGAAGATATTCTTAAGGAAGAATATGGATATACGATTAATGTTGCCGGGATTCCTAAACAGGAAGAATTGGATAATCTGAGATCGGTATTTGTGCCCTCTACAAAAACACTATTGTTGTCAGATCGAGTAGATGAGGCTCAAAAAACGTTTATCTATGCCAAGGAGTTGGGATATCAATATCTGGAAATTACCGAAAGACCTTATACCTTTTCATGGATAAAGTATGATAATTTTGAAGAAGTGTTACATAATTTTTATGCGTCGTACTTTGCTGGTGTCTTAATTATTCCCAGAGCTCATTTGAAAGAACACCTTAAAGAATTATTTTCAATGAAACGATTCTCTGAGAAAGCTTTTCATAAGATTATGAAATTGTATAATGCTTCTCCAGAATCTTTTTATCAACGTCTTACTAATGTATTACCAAAAGATTTTGGTATGCAAAATGTATTCTTTCTTCGGTTTACTCATAAACTAGGAGCAGAGAAGTTTAATTTGGTTAAAGAGTTACATATCACGCACCAACAGCAACCTCATGCTAATGAGGTGAATGAGCATTACTGCAGACGATGGATGGCTATTAAGATTTTGCAGCATACGGCTACTAAAGATTTGGAGTATGCATTTAATATTCAAATCTCTGATTATGTAGATACGGATCAACAGTATTTGGTGTTTACTTCGGCGACAAAGGATCCTTTTAAAAAAGACTATTATCGTAGTATAGGGATTGGATTTTTGAAATCTTCTACTCTAGAGAAAAAAATCAATTTTGTTAATGATCCAAAAATATTAAAAGAAAAAGTGGGGGTTACTTGCGAATCATGTTCGCTAGTAGATTGTGAAGTTAGAATGGCTCCTCCCAAACAACTATTAGCTAAGGAGAAACATAAAAAGACGGCAGAGTTGGTAGAAGGTATTATGAAGCAATATTCTTAGTGTTAGATAAGTTTATAGACTGCCTTTTCGGTAAAAGAAAACCCCATCCTAAGTTTTCAGAATGGGGTTTTGTATTCTTAACAAATTTATATTCACAAACTTGCTAAATATTTTTACTGTCGCCGGGCGACTACATCATTCCTGGCATACCTCCGCCCATTGGTGGCATTGCACCTCCGGCAGGAGCATCCTCTTTAATGTCTATTAGTGCACATTCTGTAGTAAGGATCATACCAGATACAGAAGCTGCATTTTCAAGAGCTATACGTGTTACTTTTTTAGGATCGATAATTCCAGCTTTAAGCATGTCTACGTAATCTTCAGATTTGGCATCATATCCAAAATTATCTTTACCTTCAAGAACTTTAGAAATTACAACAGATCCTTCGCCTCCGGCATTTTCTACAATAGTTCTAAGTGGTGATTCGATTGCACGGTTTACAATTTGTACACCTGTGGCCTCATCAGCGTTCTCGGTTTTTACTTTGTCTAATACAGCTTTAGCTCTTACCAAGGCAACGCCACCACCGGCAACAATACCTTCTTCTACAGCAGCACGAGTAGCATGAAGTGCATCATCTACACGATCTTTCTTTTCTTTCATCTCTACTTCAGAAGCAGCACCTACATATAGTACAGCAACACCACCAGCTAATTTTGCTAAACGCTCCTGTAGTTTCTCCTTGTCATAATCAGAAGTAGTAGTTTCTATTTGTGCTTTGATTTGATTTACTCTGTTTTTGATTAAATCTTCTCCACCAGCACCATTAACTACAGTCGTATTATCTTTGTCGATAGCTACTTTTTCAGCAGTACCTAAGTGTTCAATAGTAGTGTTTTCTAATGTAAAACCACGTTCTTCAGAAATTACAGTACCTCCTGTTAGGATGGCAATATCCTCTAGCATTGCTTTACGTCTGTCTCCAAAACCTGGAGCTTTTACAGCTGCAATTTTAAGGGCTCCACGTAGTTTGTTTACTACAAGTGTCGCTAATGCTTCTCCGTCTACATCTTCTGCGATAATTAAAAGTGGTTTTCCGGTTTGAGCAACAGGCTCTAAAACTGGAAGCAGATCTTTCATAGCAGAAATCTTCTTGTCATAAAGTAAAATGTATGGTGTTTCCAGATCAGCTGTCATTTTTTCGCTGTTGGTTACAAAGTATGGAGAAAGATATCCTCTGTCAAACTGCATTCCTTCTACGATATCTACAGTAGTATCAGTTCCTTTTGCTTCTTCTACTGTGATTACTCCTTCTTTACCAACTTTCTCAAAAGCTTTGGCAATAAGGTCTCCGATAGTTTCATCATTGTTAGCAGAAATAGCTGCTACCTGTTTGATTTTATCAGAAGAGTCGCCTACTTCTTTTGTTTGTTTCGAAAGGTCTTCTGTGATTGCTTTTACAGCTTTATCGATACCACGCTTAAGATCCATTGGGTTTGCGCCAGCAGCTACATTTTTAAGTCCTTCTTTTACGATAGCCTGGGCTAATACAGTTGCGGTAGTAGTACCATCTCCTGCAAGGTCATTGGTTTTAGAAGCTACTTCTTTTACCATTTGTGCTCCCATATTCTCAAGAGCATCTTCAAGTTCTACTTCTTTAGCTACAGAAACACCATCTTTGGTTACTGTAGGAGCTCCAAAAGATTTACTGATAATTACGTTACGACCTTTAGGTCCTAAAGTTACTTTTACCGCATTAGCTAATGCATCTACACCACGTTTGATACCATCACGTGCTTCTATGTCAAATTTTATGTCTTTTGCCATAATTAATTTTTTGAAAAATTAAAATCCAAATCTCAACATTCAAAACTTCCTTTTCATAGAATATATTGAATAAAGCAGTGGATTTGTTTTTTGTGATTTTTAAATTGATACTCCTTATACGATGGCAAGGATGTCATCCTCACGCATGATTAAATAATCCTTTCCATCTAATTTTAATTCGGTACCAGCGTATTTACCATAAAGTACGGTATCACCAACTTTAACAGTCATATCGTGATCTTTTTTACCGCCACCTACAGCAGCTACTTTACCTTTTTGTTGTTTTTCCTGGGCTGAGTCAGGAATAAATAATCCTGATGCTGTTTGCGTCTCTGCAGGAAGTGGCTCTACAACCACACGGTCTGAAAGAGGTTTGATGTTTACTCCCATTATGATTTGTTGTTTTTTTTGTTAAAATTAAAATGAAATCTTCGATGCTTCTTATTTCAGAAATTATGCCAGTGGGGCGATACTGACAAATTGAAACAAAAAATGTCGACTATATGACAAGTCGACATTTTTGTTGTTGTTTTTTTTAATAGATGTTATTCTTTGTCATCATTTTGTGTTGCCGGAGGAGTAACAGGAGTTTCTATCTGAACATCCTCGGTATTAACTTTTGATTCGGGAATAGAGCTTCCGCCCATTAAATCTATATTAGATAACAGGATTAATACCAGTAATAGTGTAGCTAAAGTCCAGGTACTCTTGTCTAAGAAATCTGTAGTCTTTTTTACACCACCTAGTTGTTGTGTTCCGCCACCACCAAAAGAAGAAGATAATCCACCTCCTTTAGGGTTCTGTACCATAATTACTACTACCAGTAAAAAAGATACGATAACGATTAGGATTAAGAATATTGAAAACGTTGTCATTATATTGTTATTTATTTTCTTGTAATTTTTTTATCGCTCGAATTTGGTCTGCAAAGAAACCACTTTTTTCGGGATTTTTCAAAATTAATATGTTATAAGCCTGAATTGCTTTTTTATAGTTTTTCTGAACCAAATATACTCTGGCCAAAGTTTCTGTCATTAATTCGTCTGAAGGAACTAGATTTTCCTTAGCCAGATTGCGTGCAGGAGTATTCTTGGCAGCAGGTTGTATCTTAGGATTGTTAGCGATAAACTCATCTATCAAATTGAATTTATGTTTTTGATCTAATGATTTAACAGGTTTTTGTTCTTCAACTTCAGGAATCGGAGCTTTGATTTCCTGATCAGAATCTCTGTCTATTGGGTGTAAAGAGGTTAGTTTTAACCATTCTGCAAAAGAATGTGTTTCTTTTTTATTAAAATCCAGAGGTTTATCAATTTGTAAAGTTTCTTCTGGAGTTTTGTTTTTATTTTGAATATTTTTTGTTTGATCTTTTTCTGTTATATCAGGAGTTGCAGACTTAGCAATTTCAATTTGTTTAAGAGTGCTGTTTTCTTTTCTTTCAGAAAATAATTTGGGATCCAGAACATTTTCTGCTTCTTTCATTTTCATTCTTACAGCATCATCCATAGCTATTCTCGGAAGCATTTTAATCTCTTCTGGATCGATAACTGTTATATCAGACTTATGTTTCTTTTTTACTTCTTCGGTAATGTTACTTTCTTTAAAAAGATCAGAGGTGATAAAATCAAATAATACACTGCGATCTGTAGTGTATGCTGCCGTGGTCTTTAATTCCTGGTTGTACCTAAAACTTTCCTGATCTTTTAAGGATTTTAATACCAATGCTCTTGCCGACTGAAAATACGGAAATGTCCTTGTAATTTTTTCAAGGGATTTTGCCTGCTCCTTATTAAGCTGGGCAGGATTTTGAAGCAAATATGAAAACTCTTTAATATTCAACTAGTACTAATTATATATATTATTTAACTCTTTGATAGAGTTTACTATTGTTTTTACCATCTGGCCAGTGTGGCATTAAACATATCTTGCGTGATTCTTTCAAAAATTACATCCAAGGCTTGATCTCTTATCGTATTTTCTGATGAAGAAGCGGGATAATCAAAGAAAAAAGAAAAACGCTGTTCTAGGTCTTGAGTTGGGTCTTTTGTGTCATAAAACCTCATGTTTATGGCAATCGTCAATCGGTTTTGAGCAGCTGTTATGTTTGATGTTGCTGTATTTGGTGAAACATAATCTTGTACGATTTCTCCTTCGTAGATGATATCTCCTCCAGAAGTAGATAAACTAAGATTAGTTTGATTAAGGATTAAATCTTGTAGCTGATTTGTAAAGGTTTGGTCGGCTCCAGGAAAAATTCTTGGGGATTGGTTTTGGAAAAAATTAACTTGAAATGTTTTTGTGTCGGGAGAAATATTTGTTCCGGTAAAGGAGTATACTCCGCATCCCTGAAGCAAGACCATTACGATTAGTATCGCTGCTATATATTTTAATTTTCTCATCAATGTTATAAATCGTATTGTTTTATTTTTCTGTACAAGGTACGTTCACTAATTCCTAATTCTTCTGCCGCTGCTTTACGTTTACCTCTATGGCGTTCTAGAGATTTTTTAATCAATTCTAGTTCTTTATCATGCAATGATAATGTTTCTTCTTCTTCAATTTCTTCGGCAAAATGGTATTTATCATCTTCTTGTCGCTGAATTGCAATTTGAGACGGTATTTCGAGTACTTCAGAGGTTGTTGCTGGTCTCTGAGGTTCTTCAAAATGTGTTTCTTCTTCCTTCTCCTGATAAATTTTTTGAATTAACCTTTCGTTATCTTTTTGTACTTGTTGTGTGTTACCACTTTGCATTAGCTCCATGGTTAGTTTTTTGAGATCATTAAGATCACTTTTCATATCAAAAAGCACTTTGTACAATATTTCTCTTTCGTTACTGAAATCACTTTCTTTTTTATCTGCAGAAATCACTGCGGGTAAATTACTTCCGATATTTGGTAGATATCCATGTAAGGTAGCTCCTGTTATCGTTCTGTTTTGTTCAAGGACTGAAATTTGCTCTGCAATGTTGCGCAATTGTCTGATATTGCCACTCCAGTGGTATTTTTCTAGTAAGATAACTGCATCCTCACTTAACCGAATTGTAGGCATCTTATATTTGGTAGCAAAGTCGGAAGCGAATTTTCTGAATAGTAAATGAATATCTTCTTTACGATCTCTAAGTGGAGGTAAAAGGATTTCTACTGTACTAAGGCGATAGTAAAGATCTTCTCTAAATTTACCTTTCTTAATTGCATCAAACATATTAACATTGGTGGCTGCTACAATACGAACATCTGTTTTTTGAACTTTTGACGATCCTACTTTAATAAATTCACCATTCTCTAATACTCTTAATAAACGTACTTGTGTAGTAAGTGGTAATTCTCCTACTTCGTCTAGGAATATCGTTCCGCCATCGGCTACTTCAAAATAACCATTTCGGGTTTGTGTAGCTCCTGTGAAAGCTCCTTTTTCGTGACCAAAAAGCTCACTATCTATTGTGCCTTCGGGTATTGCTCCACAGTTTACAGCAATGTACTTACCGTGTTTACGATGAGACAGGGAGTGTATAATTTTAGGAATACTTTCTTTACCTACACCACTTTCTCCGGTCACTAAAACCGAAATATCGGTAGGAGCTACCTGGATCGCTTTTTCCACAGCACGGTTTAACTTAGGATCGTTTCCTATGATTCCGAATCGTTGTTTTATGGCTTGAATTGATTCCATTTATGGAGTTTGTTTTTTGTTTTAAATGTGTGCTATAAAGTTATCGTTAATTATTGTCAGAATATCCAATTGCTTCACCAAGTAAAGTTGCACTGGTACACTCATCGATACGAACCATTACAAAATCTCCTATCTGATATTCTCCTTTAGGGAATATAGCTACAATATTTTTTGTAGTTCTCCCACTCCAATGTTGATCAGATTTTTTAGATTCTTTTTCAATTAATACTTCAAAAGTTTGTCCGATATAACTTTGATGTCTATAGGCACAGTGTGTTCGTTGTAAAGCAATAACTTCTGCGAGTCTTCGTTTTTTTACATCTTCGGGAACATCATCTTCTAATTTACGCTCGGCAAGTGTTCCTGGTCTTTCAGAATAAGCATACATATATCCATGCTCATATTTTACATATTCTAATAGAGACAATGTATCTTGATGATCTTCTTCTGTTTCTGTAGGAAAACCAATAATCATATCCTGAGTAATTGAGCAATCCGGGATTATTTGTTTAATATTATCAATCAAATCCATGTATTCTTGTCGAGTATGTAAGCGATTCATTTCCTTAAGAATACGATCACTACCACTTTGTATAGGGAGGTGGATATGCTTACAGATATTTTTATGTTTTGCCATAATTTCTATCACATCTAATGTCATATCCTGAGGATTAGATGTAGAAAAACGAATACGTAATTTTGGATGTCTCTGGGCTGTCATATCCAGCAGTTTGGCAAAATCTACTGCTGTGGCTTTTTGAAAATCACTAGCGTTGCCAAAATCTTTTTTCAGGCCACCACCATACCATAAATAACTATCTACATTTTGCCCTAATAAAGTAATTTCTTTAAAATTTTGAGCTACCAGGTCATCGATTTCTTTTAAGATGCTTTGGGGGTCGCGACTGCGTTCTCTACCTCTGGTAAATGGCACTACACAAAACGTACACATATTATCACAACCACGGGTAATAGATACAAAAGCAGAGACTCCATTGCTTTGTAAACGAACAGGTGCAATATCGCCATAAGTTTCTTCTTTAGAAAGGACAACATTAACCGCATTGCGTCCTGCATCTACTTCTTCGATCAGGTTGGGGAGATCTTTATATGCATCTGGCCCAACGACAAGATCAACTATTTTTTCTTCTTCAAGGAATTTACTTTTTAGGCGTTCTGCCATACACCCCAGAACTCCAACTTTCATTCCTGGATTGATTCTTTTTACTGCATTATACTTTTCTAGTCTTTTTCTAACCGTTTGTTCGGCTTTTTCTCTAATAGAACAAGTGTTTACCAATACCAAATCAGCATCTTCAAGATGTTGTGTAGTGTTAAAACCTTCTTTGGCCAGAATGGAAGCAACAATTTCGCTATCGCTAAAATTCATCTGGCAACCGTAACTTTCTATAAAAAGCTTACGTTTATTTTCTTTGTTCTGATCAAGAGCAAGCGACTGTCCCTGTATACTTTCGTCAATAATCTTCTCCATAAAATAATTCCTTACCGATTGGGGTCAAATAGTGTGCAAAGATACTTTTTAATACGATTTGTGACAAAGTGGCAGGGATTTATTTTCTAAAAAATCTATATTTGATAACTTTCAACCGTAAAATGTAGATGTAATGACAAATACACTCTTTGAGAAAATAGAAAACAGTAAGGCTATTGATTTTGGTGATATTTTTAATAAAAGTATTGAGCTTTTTAAAAAGGTATGGCTTCAGGGCTTTGTACACTTGCTTATTTCGATGTTGGTTATGCTTCCTTTATTTTTTGTGATGTATATTCCTGTTATTGCTCTTGCGGGCATATCAGGATTCGAAAATAGTTATGAAAGTTATGGTGACTATGGGTACCCTAGTGAAGAATTATCGGTAGGTCTAATGTTTTTATTTATTATACTGATTTTGATAGTAAGTATGATTGCATCTGCACTTCAATTTGGGATTACCGCACATTTTTATAGAGTTTGTAAACAGGTAGATTTAGGTTTACCAGAGACATCTTCGTATTTTATGTTTCTTAAAGGGAAATATTTAGGAAAAGTGTTTACGCTGGCGATAGCAATATTTGGGATAGCAATTTTAGCTGCACTGTTATGTTATCTTCCGATTCTTTATGTAATGGTTCCGCTGCAGCTGTTAGGTGTTATATTTGCTTTTAATCCAGAGTATAGTGCTTCAGATCTTATAAAAGCTAGTTTTAAATTGGGTAATAAAATTTGGGGAGTTTGTTTTGGTTTAATACTGGTGGCCTATATTTTGTCTCAATTAGTAGGGACGATATTATGTTTTGTAGGAGTGTTTTTTACGGCCTCTTTTGTTTATATGCCAATCTATTTCATATATAAGGATGCATTGGGTTTTGAAGATGACGAATTTGAAAACAAAGAAACATTATTTGTAAAATAAAAAATAAGAAACCTGCTGATCAGCAGGTTTTTTTTGAACTAATTTTTTTGATAAAGAATCTTGATATCAAAAAATTGATATACTTTTGTCGTCAGAAATTAAAGGACTATGGCTAAGAATTTAGTGATTGTGGAGTCGCCTGCTAAGGCCAAAACAATAGAGAAGTTTCTTGGAAAAGATTATACAGTTGCATCCAGTTTTGGACATATTGCAGATTTACCTTCCAAAGAATTAGGGGTTGATGTCGAAGGGGATTTTAAACCCAAATATATCGTCTCCAAGGATAAGAAAGATGTCGTAAAAAAGCTGAAAGATCTTTCTAAGAATGCTGATATGGTATGGCTGGCAAGTGATGAGGACCGAGAGGGAGAGGCTATTGCATGGCACCTTGCAGAGACTCTTAAATTAGATAAAGACAGAACGCGTCGTATTGTTTTTCATGAGATTACTAAAAATGCTATTCTTAAAGCAATAGAGAATCCTCGTTCTATAGATTATAACCTTGTAAATGCACAACAGGCCAGACGTGTTTTGGACCGTTTGGTTGGGTATGAGCTGTCTCCTGTGTTATGGAGAAAGGTAAAAGGAGGGTTGTCTGCAGGAAGAGTGCAATCTGTTTCGGTACGATTGATAGTAGAACGAGAACGTGATATTTTAGGTTTTAAACCAGAAGCTTCATATAGAATTGATGCAGAATTTTCTAATCAAGCTGGTAAATCTTTTAAAGCTAAGCTTCCTAAAAATTTTAAAACCAAAGAAGAAGCAGAAGCATTTTTAAAGAAAAACCTAGGAGCATCGTTTAAGGTAGCAGATCTTTCTACAAAACCTGCAAAAAAATCACCAGCTCCGCCATTTACAACATCAACATTACAGCAAGAGGCTTCAAGAAAATTGTACTTCTCTGTGAGTAAAACAATGACGATGGCGCAGCGATTGTATGAAGCAGGTTTGATTACATATATGAGAACAGATAGTGTTAATCTATCTACAGAAGCTCAAAATGGTGCGAAAGCAGAAATTGATTCTGCCTATGGTAATGAGTATAGCAATCCAAGACAATATAAAGGAAAATCTAAAGGAGCACAAGAAGCTCACGAAGCAATACGCCCTACAGATTTTTCAAGACATAGTGTAAATGTTGATTATGATCAACAACGTTTGTATGAATTGATTTGGAAACGAGCTATTGCTTCGCAAATGAGTGATGCCAGATTAGAACGAACTAATGTAAAGATTGATGCCAACACACATAAAGAGCAATTTACTGCCAATGGAGAAGTGATAAAGTTCGAAGGCTTTTTAAAAGTATACTTAGAAGGGAATGATGATGAGGATGAAGAGCAAGAAGGAATCCTTCCTGCAATGAAAGAGCAAGAAAGCTTGTTTAATAAATATATTTCCGCAACAGAAAGATTTACAAGAGCGCCAGGGCGATATACAGAAGCTTCGCTAGTTAAAAAATTAGAAGAACTGGGAATAGGAAGACCATCAACATATGCTCCTACGATTTCTACAATTCAGAATAGAAACTACGTAGAAAAAGGAGCTAAAGAAGGAGAGGTTCGTAATTATATTCAAATGATTCTCTCGGGAGATGCTGTGAATGAGAAAAAGCTATCTGAGAAAGTAGGTAGCGATAAAGGGAAATTAATCCCAACAGATGTAGGGATGGTTGTAAATGATTTTTTGGTAAATCATTTTGCTTCAATTCTTGATTATAATTTTACTGCAAAAGTAGAGCAGGATTTTGATGAAATAGCAGAAGGTCAGGAAGATTGGACTCATGTGATGAGAGAATTTTATCAAGAGTTTCATCCAAGAGTAGAGGATGTATCACAGAATGCAGAGCGAGAAGTGGGAGAGCGTATTTTGGGAGAAGATCCGGCTACAGGTAAAGTAGTAAGTGTGCGATTAGGGAAATTTGGACCAATGGTTCAGATAGGTACTGCCGATGATGAAGACAAACCAAAATTTGCTAGTTTACCTCCTGGACAAACATTAAGTGGTATTACCTATGAAGAAGCAATGGATTTGTTTCAGCTGCCAAAAGAACTTGGTGTGTATAAAGGAGAAACTATTGTAGTTAATAATGGTCGTTTTGGACCCTATGTGCGTTTTGGCGAAAAATTTGTTTCCTTAGAAAAAGGAGAAGATCCATTAAGTACTTCTTTAGATAGGGCTATTGAGTTAATCGACGCTAAAGAAAAAGCTGATGCACCTATATATGTATATGAAAACCTTCCTGTTCAAAAAGGAAAAGGCCGATTTGGCCCCTTTATTAAGTGGAACGGAATGTTTATCAATGTAAATAAGAAGTATGACTTTGATAATCTATCTGATGATGATATCGTGTCACTTATAGAAGAGAAGAAGCAAAAAGAAATTGATAAGGTTATTCATAATTGGGAAGAAGAAGGGATTCGAGTTGAAAAAGCCAGATGGGGTCGTAGTAATATTATAAAAGGTAAAGTTAAAATTGAACTGCCTAAGACCGTTGATGCTACAAAATTAACGTTGGATAAAGTAAAAGATCTCATAGAGAAAAATGCTCCCAAGAAAAAAACTGCAGCAAAAAAGAAAACTACAAAAAAGACCACTAAAAAGAAATAAACCAATATATGTCTTTCGAATTTCTTATACCAGTTAGTGATTTAGTTACTGCTCATACTAATTTACTTTCTGAACATGCATTAGGAAATCAAATTAAAATTCATACAACAACTAGTGGAGTACCTGATCTGGAAAAAATAGATGTTGCTATTCTCGGTATTCGGGAGAATAGGAATGATATTAATTTTTTGGGTGAAAACTTAAATTTTGATACTATTCGTAAATCGTTATACGAGCTTTATCCCGGGAACTGGAGTACTAATATGGTGGATCTGGGAGATATCACTCCAGGTAATGAAGTTAGCGATACGTACTATTTGGTGCAGGAAGTATTGTCTGCATTATTGGTGAAAAATATTATCCCCATCATTATTGGGGGGAGTCAAGATTTAGTCTATGCGCAATATAGATCATTCGATATTTTAGAGCGAATGGTAAATTTGGTTAACGTAGATAGTAAATTTGACTTAGGAAATTCTTCTAAGCCGATCACGAATACTTCATTTGTAGGTAAAATTATTGTAGAACAACCGTATAATTTGTTTAACTATAGTAATATAGGGTATCAAACGTATTTTAATACTCAAGAAGAAATTGATCTGATAGAAAAATTATATTTTGATGCTTATCGTTTGGGAGAGGTTATTTCAGATGTAACTGTTGTAGAGCCAATTATGCGAGATGCCGATATTGTTTCTATAGATTTAGGAGTTGTTAATTCTACAAGTTTAAGCGGGTATGCTGCTTCTCCTAATGGTTTTGATGGTCGCGAAATTTGTGCGATTTCGAGATATGCAGGAATAAGTGATAAGGTTAAAAGTTTTGGAATTTATGAATTTAAAAACTTTAAAAACGAAGAAACGGCTTCCTTATTGATCGCTCAGATGATATGGTATTTTGTAGAAGGAATCAATTACAGATCTAACGAAATTGATATTAAAAATTTAAAAAGTACACTGCATTATAATGTGCCGATAGAAGACGAAATTTTGTCTTTTTATAAAAGTATTATGACCGGAAGATGGTGGATAGAAATACCATTTATTTCATCTGGTAATAATAAATTGAAAAGACATACGTTATTACCTTGCACATACAACGATTATGAGCGTGCTTGTAATCAAGAAATACCTGAAAGATGGTATAAGGCAAAACAAAAAAACGAAGTTTAACATTTTTATTAGGTCGATTTAAGGTTTTTTTTAGAAAAAAATTGTTTTTCTGGAAATAAATAAATAGGTTTACGTCCTTAAATCTAGAAGATCTTAACCTAAAACACGTTATGAAGAAATTTGTATCACTCTTTGCTATTTTAGCAATGCTCTACAGTTGTGGTGGTGGAAACCGAGGAGAACTGGTAGGAGCACAAGGGAAAAAATGGCACCCGCAAAAACCATATGGTATGGCCCTCATCCCCGGAGGTTCATTTATTATGGGTAAGTCGGATGATGATAAAGCAGCACTTGCAAATGCCCCTACAAGAATGGTTACGGTTCGTTCTTTTTACATGGATGAAACTGAGGTGACTAATAGCGAGTATAGACAATTTGTAAATTGGGTTCGCGATTCTGTTATTAGGATGAGGCTAGCAATAATGGCTGATGAGCTGGGTAAAACCCCAGGTGATGACGGTATTGGAGAATTTGCATTCCTAGATGCTGATACCGAAAATATGTCCGTCTATGAAAAATATATGTACGATAACTATAGTGGTACAGGAGAAACTGGCTACGAAGGTAGAAAACTTAATAAGGATGTAGATATCGAATGGGATATAAATGATTATCCCGATGAGTTTTATGCCGAAGTTATGGATACTATGTATATTCCTCTAGAAGAATCTTATAATGGTAGACGTACTTTAGATGTAAGTAAATTTGAATTCAGATTTACATGGATGGATATTCAGGCGGCTGCACGTGCTAGAAAAGGAGGAAGAAAAGATTTTGTAAAAGAAGAAGTTATAAAAGTATATCCAGACACTACAGTTTGGATTAAAGATTTTAACTACTCATATAATGAGCCTATGCATAATGATTATTTTTGGCATAGTGCATATGATGACTACCCGGTAGTGGGTGTTTCTTGGGAACAAGCTAGAGCCTTCTGTCGTTGGAGAACTATCGAGAAAAATACCTACCAAAAGAAAAAAGGTAAAGAATTTGTGAATTACTTCAGACTGCCTACAGAGGCAGAATGGGAGTATGCCGCTAGAGGAGGCCTTGAGTCAGCTACGTATCCATGGGGAGGCCCATATGCGTTAAATGATAGAGGTTGCTTCTTAGCAAACTTTAAGCCTCTTAGAGGAAACTACGCAGCAGATAACTTTTTATATACTGTAGAAGCCAAAACATTCGACCCTAATGATTATAACCTATATAACATGGCCGGTAATGTTTCTGAGTGGGTACAGTCGTCTTATGATCCCGCAGCTTACGAGTATGTGTCATCAATGAACCCAAATGTCAATGATGATGAAAACAAACGTAAAGTTGTACGTGGAGGATCCTGGAAAGATGTTGCTTACTTCCTACAGGTAAGTACCAGAGATTACGAATACGCAGATTCTGCGAGGAGTTTTATCGGATTTAGAACAGTTCAGGACTACATGGGTACTGAATCAACTGGAGAAGCTAATACTCAAAATCAAAACTAAGTCCCAAAATTTTCTATCAACTTAATTACTAACCCTTTTTTAAAACTTAAGATTTAAAAAAAACAAAACAAATTTATTATGGCAAATTCAAAAGCAAGCAAGAAATTAATGAACATGGTCTACGGTCTGGGAGCAGCCGTTGTAATATTAGGTGCACTTTTTAAAATTATGCACTGGCCATTTGGTAATGAAATGCTTATTGTTGGTTTGATTACAGAAGCATTAGTATTTACTGTTTCTGCATTCGAACCTGTAGATAATGATCTAGATTGGTCTCTAGTGTATCCTGAATTAGCAGGAGGAAACAAAAAAGACAAAAAAGAGAAAGAAACTCCAGAAGGATTATTGTCTCAAAAATTAGACGATATGCTTAAGGAAGCTAGACTTGATACTAATCTTATGAGTAGTCTTGGTGATAGTATCCGTAATTTTGAAGGAGCAGCAAGAAACCTTGGTCCTACAACAGATGCTATAGAAGGAACTAAAAAATATAGTGAAGAGATGGCAAGTGCAGCGTCGCACCTTGAATCTTTAAATAGTTTATACAAGGTTCAGTTAGAATCTTCTGCACGTCAGGCTGAAGCTAACCAGGCTATTGCTGAAAACGCAACTAAGCTTCAAAGTCAAATGGAAAGCCTTGCTAGTAACCTTTCTTCGCTTAATGGAGTATATGGTGGTATGTTAACTGCAATGAACAGAAGTTAACATTTTTTAATTAAATATTTTATAATAACTACCAAAATCTAAAAAGAATATGGCAGGAGGAAAATTATCCCCAAGGCAGAAGATGATTAACCTGATGTACTTGGTTTTCATCGCGATGATGGCATTAAATATGTCAAAAGAAGTATTAACTGCATTTGGTTTAATGTCAGAAAAATTGACAGAATCAAATGAGTTGGCTACTCAACGAAATACTGGATTTATGGCGGGTCTGGCCGAAAAGGTTTCAGAACAGCCAGAAAAATATACCCCGTTAAAAGCAAAAGCAGATCAGATAAGTGTTTTATCTAATGAGTTTAACTCATATCTTGATCAACTTAAAGCAGAATTGGTTGACGATAGAGAAGATCCTACGGATTATGAAACTATGGATAGACCAGATAGATTAGACCAAAAGTTTTTTGAAGGTGGTAAGGTTACTGCCGGGGCTCAGGAATTTTTGGATAAAATCACAAAATATAGAGATGGTGTATCTGCTGCAATCAAAGAAGTAAAAGAAGTAGATGCTTCGGTTGCTGATGATGTGATTAAAACCTTTTCTACAAATGATGTAAAAGACAGATCCGGAGTAACTAAAAAATGGTTAAATTATAACTTTGAAGGATTTCCTTTGGTTGCTTCTTTAACTAAGCTTACTCAAATGCAAGCTGATGTTAAAACAACAGAAAGTAAAGTGCTTTCAGCTTTATTAGCTGGACAACAAGCGTCTGAACTTTCTTTTAGTAACTATGAGGCGATTGTAGTTGCAGATAAAACAGCTTTCTTTAGTGGCGAAAGTTTTAAAGGTAGAATCGTTCTTGGACGTTTTGATGCTACACTAAAACCAACCAAAGTAACGGTTAATGGTAAAGAGCAAACAGAAGTTACAAACGGACAAATCATGTTAGATTTCCCTGCAGGAAATGTTGGAGAAAGAGATGTGGCTGGAGAACTTCAATTTAAAGAAGGAGATTCTACAGTAACGATTCCGATTAAGAGTTCATATACTGTAATTCCTAGACCAAATTCTGCTGTAATTTCTGCAGATAAAATGAATGTGGTGTATCGTGGAGTTAATAACCCAATGACTATTTCTATTCCTGGTGTACCAGCTGTAAATGCTTCTGCCCCTGGACTAAGAAAAGTTGGAGGAGCAGGAAAATATATGATGAATGTTACTGCTGTAAAAGCTCGTGAAGTTAGTATTAAAGTTAGTGGTAAACTAGCAAATGGTACTACAGTAAGCGATAGTAAGAAATTTAGAATTAAAGGTATACCAAGACCTGTAGGAACAGTACGTGGTGAAGATGGAGCAATCAAAATGGCAAGAAATGCCTTAGAAATTTCATCTGTAGGTGCTATTCTGCCTGATTTTGACTTTGATATTAAATTGAAAGTTACTGGATTTAAATTTAAAGTAGAAGGACAGCCAACAGTAAGTGTTCCTGGAGGAAGGCTTAATGCTAAAGCAAAATCAGCTTTGCGTAAAGCGAAAAGAGGTTCTTCTGTTCAAATTATTGATATAAAAGCACGGTTAGCTAATAGCTCTGGATATAAATTGAAAAAAATATCTCCGGTTATTATTGAGTTAACGAATTAAAAAATAAACTTACGTAGTTATGAATTTGAGAAATTTTGTATTAACCGTTTTTGGTCTATTGGTTTCTTCTCTTTCTTTCGGGCAGGCAAATGTTTTAAATGCCAATAATCCTGATGAGATTGGAAAGAAAACTCAAGAACAGATTTTATATGACAATGATCGTCCCTTAGAGTACGGATATGTAGATAAACGTGATGTATTGTGGGCAAAAACCACTTGGGAAACTATTGACCTTGATGAGCGAATAAATTTCCCATTGTACTATCCTATTGATACATTTAATATTGGTGCTAATCGTCGATCTTTATATGATGTATTGGTAACAAATATCAAAAACGGAAAAATCAAGAATATTTATTCAGATTCATATTTTACTGAGACACGTACTTTTGAAGATCTTCAGTCCACAATGTCTAAAATCGATACTACCGATTTAGGATTTGAGCAGTATAATGCTGGAGAAGAAGTAGATCCTCAGTACATTAACAGAAGAGATATTGCTTCTCAGGATATTTCAGAGTATAAAATAAGAGGATATTGGTATTTTGATAAAAGACTAGGGGAATTAAGATACAGATTGCTTGGATTAGCACCTGTAGCACCCGATGTTAACTTTATCGATGATGATGAGCCAGATATGGTAGCCTTATTTTGGATATGGTATCCTGATGCCAGAGAAATATTGCATAATGCAATGGCATTTAATAGGAAAAATACATCAATGCCTTTTACGTATGATCATATCCTTAATGCAAGACGCTTTAATTCTGTGATTTATAAAGAAGATAATATTCAAGGTGACCGCGAAATCAAAGATTACGTTATTGATAACGCTTTGATGCAACTTCTTGAAAGTGAAAGAATTAAGGAAAGTATCCGAAATTTTGAAATGGATATGTGGAGTTATTAACGACTCTGATATTCTTCAATAAATAATAGATGAAACGCCCAACTATAGTTGGGCGTTTTGTTATTTTTGAACTATGCTAATATGAGTTTGAGATCATAAAACGATTTGATCTAAACGATTTTTACGAATTAGGTTATAATCTCAAACTTACATTTTATGATTGTATTATTTATTAATGAGTACTGCCAGTTACATAAATTAAGAAATTAAATGCTATTAGATTATATTGTTGTAGGGTTAGGATTATCGGGATTATCTTTTGTAGAGGAATTAGAAAGTCATAACAAATCATATGTAGTTTTTGAAGACGCTTCACAGAAATCATCGAGAGTAGCAGGAGGCCTGTATAACCCCATAATTTTAAAACGCTTTACGATGGCTTGGCAAGCCTCACGGCAACTTGAAACAGCAGTTTCTTTTTATAAAAATGTAGAAACAAAACTTCAGAAAACGTTAGTTTCAGAACTTCCGATATTACGTAGATTTAATGCCGTAGAGGAGCAAAATAACTGGTTTGAAGCTTGTGATAAACCCCTTTTAGGAGAATTTCTTTCTTCAGAATTGATCCGAAATACTAATCCGGCGCTAGATATTCCATTTCATTATGGAAAAGTAAAACATACCGGGAAAATTGATATCAGCAATATGCTTTCTGCCTATGCGAAAGAACTTAAAGAAAACAATATTTTAATCGATGAATCCTTTGAGTATGATAAAATCACCGTAACGGAAGATTATATTCAATATAAAGAAATAAAATGCAGACATATTGTATTTGCTGAGGGTTATGGAGTAAAAAACAATCCATTTTTTAATGATCTGCCATTATATGGTAATAAAGGTGAATATATTATTATTAAGTCTGAAGCACTTAAGCAAAAGGAAGCGATAAAATCTTCGATATTTATTATCCCTCTGGGAGAGGATTTGTATAAAGTGGGAGCAACATATAACAATCAGGATAAATCTCCAGAAATAACAACTACTGCTAGGGAAGAATTGCAAAAAAAGCTGGAAAAATTTTTAAAAGTGCCCTACAAAGTAGTGAATCAGGTAGCAGGAATACGTCCTACAGTTAAAGATCGAAGACCTTTGATAGGAACGCATACGAGGTATGCTAATATGCATATTTTAAATGGTATGGGGAGTAGAGGCATCCTCTTGGCTCCTACTATGGCAAAAGAGCTATATAACCATATAGAAAAAGGAATTTCTTTAGACAAAGAAATAGATTGTAAACGGTATAGTAACCTATGAAGAATGCTCTTCTTTTTTGTAATGCATAAAAAAGTTGATCCATATATTTCGGGATAACCTTAAAATAACTGGCAAAAAAGCAATCATCGTTATAGAAATTATAATAAAAGTAGCCACTAGATCAAGCTTAAAAATGAGATTACTAATCACAAAAGCCGCAACCGCAAAAGCAATCCCTACAGGATAACTCACATACATAGCTCCGTAAAAAAAAGAAGGTTCTATTTTATATTTGGTGCCACAATGACTACAGCGTTCCTGCATTTTTAAAGTTTGGCTTAATTTATAAGGGTTAGATTCCTTATACATACTTTCTTCCTGGCATACAGGGCAGCTACCAGTTATAATGCTATAAATTTTTGTTCCTTTTAAGAAGTTCATGAGCGTTTTTATTCTAACGCAAAATTAATCATCTTTGCACAAAATATTCAAAAGCAGATGTTAAACATACATAACTTATCGATTTCGTTTGGAGGAGAGTACCTTTTTGAAGAAATAAGCTTCAGATTAAATGCAGGAGATCGAGTTGGATTGATAGGAAAGAATGGTGCAGGAAAATCTACCATGCTTAAGATTTTGTCTAAAGAGCAAGAACCAGATTCTGGTCAGATTGCTATGGATAAAGAGGTGAAGATTGGTTTTTTAAAGCAAGATATAGATTTTGTATTAGGGCGTACAGTTTTAGAAGAAGCCTATGAAGCGTTTATAGAAATTAAAAAAGCAGAACGAGATATCGATGCAATTAATGCTCAACTAGCAGAACGCACAGATTACGAAAGTGAAAAATATAACCAGCTAATTGCCGATTTAAGTGATCTTACACACCATTATGAGATCATGGGTGGGTATAACTATCAAGGAGAAACAGAAAGGGTTTTACAAGGCCTCGGGTTTGCTCGCGAAGATTTTAATAAGCTTACAGATACATTCTCTGGTGGATGGCGTATGAGAATCGAACTAGCAAAGTTGTTATTACAGAATAACGATATTTTACTATTAGATGAGCCTACAAACCATCTAGATATAGAATCTATTATCTGGCTAGAGAATTTTTTAAAAAATTATGCCGGAGTAGTAGTTATTGTTTCGCATGATAAAATGTTTCTGGATAATGTAACCAATAGAACTATAGAAATCTCTTTGGGACGTATTTATGATTATAACAAACCTTATTCTAAATATTTGGTGCTTCGTAAAGAAATAAGAGAGCAACAACTGGCTACACAAAAGAATCAATCTAAGCAGATAGAACAGACCGAAAAGCTGATCGAGAAGTTTAGAGCCAAAGCTTCTAAAGCTTCTATGGCACAATCTTTAATTAAGAAATTGGATAAGATTGATAGAATAGAAGTAGATGAAGATGATAATGCAGTAATGAATATTAGTTTTCCTATACATGTACAACCAGGAAAAGTAGTTATTGAAGCCGATAGTGTAAGCAAAAGTTATGGTGATAAAGAAATTCTAAAGGACATCGATTTACTGGTAGAGAGAGGATCTAAAATAGCATTTGTAGGTCAGAATGGTCAGGGTAAATCAACATTGGCTAAGATTATTATTGATGAAATTGCTTATACAGGAGAGTTTAAGTTGGGTCATAATGTTCAGATAGGGTATTTTGCTCAGAATCAGTCAGAATATCTAGATGGAGAATTAACTGTTCATGACACTATGATCCATGCAGCCGATGAAAAAACACGAACCAAGGTTCGTGATATGTTAGGATCCTTCTTGTTTAGAGGTGATGAAGTGGATAAAAAGGTAAAAGTGCTTTCTGGAGGAGAGAGAAACCGATTAGCACTATGTAAAATGCTCTTACAACCTTTTAATGTATTGGTGATGGATGAACCAACAAACCACTTGGACATCAAATCTAAAAATGTATTAAAAGAAGCTTTGAAAAATTTTGATGGAACCCTGATTTTGGTATCGCATGATAGAGATTTTCTGCAAGGATTAAGCAATACAGTTTATGAATTTAAGGATAAAAAAATCAAAGAATATCTCGGGGATATAAATTTCTACTTAGAAGAAAAAAGAATAAATGATCTAAGAGATATAGAAAAGAAAGATAAGCAAGAGAAAACAACTTCTGATACCAAAGAAACAGCAAAACAATCTTATCAGGATCAGAAAAAAGTGAAATCACTTGGCAATAAGTTGAGTAATATAGAATCTAAAATCAATAAACTCGAAAGAGAAATTAAAGAAATTGATGTAGAACTGGCGGTCAATTACGATCAAACTATTGCGCAACCTAACTTTTTTGATAATTACCAGGCAAAAAAAGATCTCCTGTCTTCTCTAATGGAAGATTGGGAAACATTACAAGAAGAAATGGATGCATTAAACAATGCATAAGGAGTTGTTTTATATTGTCTTCTAATTTTTATTATCGTGACTCTATATGGCTAAACCTATTTTGTAGTGTAAAAGTCTCTCGTATTAACTTTTATGAGTTCTTTAACTGCATCCCAAGGGTGTGGTTGATAGCTTTGTAGCGATTCTACAAAAAGTGTGGTTACCGATATACTATGAGAAAAATTATACTTTCAATTCTTGGGATACTTTTAATTGTGGCAGCTTATTTTGGTGCAAAAAAAATAATAGACAGTAAAAAACGACCCAAACCCAAATCTGCAAAAGTGATAAAAACTGTTTTTGTAGATACTGTAAAAAACAAAACGATTCCTATTCAAATTGCAGCAAATGGTAATTTAACTGCAAAAAGAAGGTTAGAGCTATATGCTGAAGTTCAGGGGATTTTTAAAGGAGGAACTCATTTATTTAAACCCGGCCAAAAATATCAAAGAGGACAGGCATTGATAAGGATTGATGCATCAGAATATTATGCTAGTGTGCAATCTGCCAAGAGTAATTTATACAATCTGGTAACTTCTATTATGCCGGATTTGCGACTGGATTATCCAGATATTTATGAAAAATGGCAAGGATATCTCAATACCTTTGATATGAGTAAAGCCACACCAAAACTGCCAGAAGTTACTTCAGAAAAAGAAAAATATTTTATAACAGGAAGAAATATTTATACCACCTATTATAATGTAAAAAACCTGGAGCAGCGATTGGCAAAATATACCATCTCTGCCCCTTTTAATGGGGTACTTACCGAAGCTCTGGTCACCGAGGGAACTTTAATTCGGCAGGGACAAAAATTAGGAGAGTACATAGATACCAAAGTATATGAAATGCAGGTTGCTATAGGCAAGGAATATGGAGATCTGCTTCGTATTGGAGAATCGGTAGAACTTTCTAACCTTAATAAAACAAAGACGTTTACAGGAAAGGTGTCCAGGATTAATAGTAGTGTTAATCAGGCCACCCAGACCATTACAACTTTTATCGAAGTAGCAGATCCATCTCTTAGAGAAGGGATGTACCTCGAGGCCAATCTTGATGCTAAGAAAGAAGAAAATGCTATCGAAATCGAAAGAGGATTGCTTCAGGAAGGGGATAAGATATTTGTGGTAAGAGACAGTATTCTTGATATTATAGATGTACAACCTGTATATTTTTCTGATAAAAAAGTAGTGCTTAAGGGAGTTCCTGAAGAGACCGTAATTTTATCCAAAAGTGTTCCGGGAGCATATGCCGGGATGTTGGTTTCGGTATATAGAGTTAAAAAATCAGAAGCAAAAAATAAACCGAATCGTAACGGCATTAAGCAATGAGAAAAGTAATAGCATATTTTATTAAGTATCATGTAGCCGTTAATGTAATTGTCATTGCATTTTTAGTCTTTGGAGTTTTAGGAGCTTTATCTTTAAAGTCTTCATTTTTCCCTTTGGTAGGCTCCAAAATTATTAATATTAATATTGCATACCCGGGTGCTTCGCCACAAGAGATCGAAGAAGGAGTTGTTCTTAAGATCGAAGATAATCTTAAAGGACTTGATGGGATAGATAGAGTGACTTCGACCTCAAGAGAGAATAGTGGTACAATTACAGTAGAAATCAATAAGGGTGAAAATATAGATTTCATGCTTTTGGATGTGAAAAATGCAGTAGACCGGGTGCCTTCGTTTCCGATAGGAATGGAACCTTTGGTTGTTGCAAAACGGGAAGAAGTACGACAAACGATTAGTTTTGCAGTTAGCGGAAAAGATATCCCTCTGGCAACATTAAAACAAATTGGCAGACAGATTGAAAATGACCTACGCGCTATAGAAGGGATATCGCAGATTACAATATCTGGATATCCTCAAGAAGAGATAGAAATAGCGGTAGATGAAAATAGTCTTTTGGCCTATAACCTTACTTTTAATGAAGTATCTCAATCGGTAAGTAATGCTAATATTCTGGTTACCGGAGGAAATATTAAAACAAATGAAGAAGAATATCTGATTAGAGCAAATAATCGTTCGTATTATGGCAATGAGCTTTCTAACCTGATCGTGCGTGCAGATGCTACAGGTAGAACAATACGACTTAAAGATGTAGCAATGGTTAGAGACCGGTTCTCAGAGACTCCCAATGCGTCATATTTTAATGAAGATCTTTCTGTAAATATTACAGTTACCAGTACTAACAATGAAGACTTGATTACTTCAGCAGATAGTGTAAAAGAATATATTTCGGCATTTAATCAGAAATACAATAATGTACAACTCAATGTAGTTCGTGATTTGTCTATTACGCTAAATCAACGTACAGCTTTATTAACAGAGAATGCAATAATAGGAATGCTCCTAGTATTACTTTTTCTGTCTTTGTTTCTAAATACACGCTTGGCATTTTGGGTGGCATTTGGTTTACCTATTGCTTTTTTAGGGATGTTTATTTTTGCAGGGCAATTTGATGTAACTATTAATGTATTGTCCCTTTTTGGGATGATTATTGTGATAGGGATTTTGGTAGATGATGGTATTGTAATTGCAGAAAATATCTATCAACATTACGAAAAAGGAAAAAGCCCGGTACAAGCGGCTATAGATGGTACTATGGAAGTGATACCACCTATTATTTCGGCTATTATAACTACGATACTGGCATTTTCTACATTCCTATTTCTTGATGGAAGGATTGGAGAGTTTTTTAGTGAAGTTTCTACCATTGTGATTCTTACTTTGGTGGTTTCTTTAATCGAAGCTTTATTGATACTTCCTGCGCATTTGGCACATTCAAAAGCTTTAAGATCTAAAAATGATACTCCAAAAACCGGGCTAGCTAATTTCTTCTCAAAAATGAGGTATATTAATACATTCGGAGATAGAATTATGAAATGGTTTCGTGATAAAATGTATAGTCCGGCATTATTATTTACCATACGATACAAGCTACTAACATTTGCCTTTTTTGTTGTGGCACTTATTCTTACTATAGGTTCGATAGGAGGAGGAATAATCGGAGTAACTCTTTTCCCCAGAATAGCTAGTGATAGAGTTTCAGTAGATCTGGGAATGCCTAATGGGACTAATGAAAAAGTTACAGATTCTATCATTTCTATGATTCAGGAAAAAGCACAGATTGTAAATAAAGAATTAACCGAAGAGTTTTTGCAAGGAGAAGAGTATGAAGGAAAAGAGCTTTTCGAAAACATCATTAAGAATATCAACACCTCATCCAATGCTTCATTAAATATCAATATGTTGCCTGGTGAGGAGCGACCTGATGCTATAAATTCGGCATTGGTTGCGAATCGTTTACGCGAAAAAGTAGGTCCGGTCTTTGGAACAGAAAGATTGATTTATGGGTCGGGAGGTAATTTTGGTGGAAGTCCGGTATCAGTTTCATTATTGAGTAATAATATAAAAGAACTAAAAGCAGCAAAAGCAGAACTTAAAAAAATATTAATAGATGATCCAAGGTTAAAAGATGTAGCCGATAATGATCCCGCAGGGATTAAAGAAATTCGATTGCAGCTAAAAGACAATGCATACCTTCTGGGACTAGATTTGCGTAGTGTAATGAATCAGGTGCGCTCTGGTTTTTTTGGAATACAGGCACAGCGTTTTCAAAGAGGGCAAGATGAGATTAGAGTTTGGGTACGGTATGATCGTGAAAATAGATCGTCGATTAATGATCTTGATGAAATGCGTATAGCAACTCCTGGTGGAGATAGAGTTCCACTACAAGAGATAGCTACTTATACTATAGAACGAGGAGATGTATCTATTAACCATTTAGAAGGGCGACGAGAAATACAGATTTCATCAGATCTTAAAGATCCCAGTCAAAGTGCAACCGATATTCTTACAGAGATCAGAACGATTATTATACCCGATTTACAAACTAAATATCCTACAATTACAGCTTCTTTTGAAGGGCAGAATCGTGAGGCCTCAAAAATATCTAAATCTGCTGGAATTGTATTTCCCATAGTATTCTTCCTGATCTATATAACGATTGCTTTTACGTTTAGAAGCTATAGTCAACCCTTATTACTATTATTATTAATACCATTTAGTCTAACAGCAGTAGCATGGGGGCATTTTATCCATGGTTTTTCGATTAATGTATTATCTGCATTAGGGATTATTGCATTGATCGGAATTATGGTAAATGATGGTTTGGTATTGATAGAGAAATTTAATAGTTATCTTAGAGAAGGATATAAGTTTAACGATGCTTTGTATGAGGCAGGTCGTTCTCGTTTTCGAGCTATATTTCTTACTTCACTTACTACTATTGCCGGGTTAGCGCCTCTATTATTAGAAAAAAGCAGGCAAGCACAATTTTTAAAACCTATGGCAATTTCTATTGCTTACGGGATTGGTTTTGCGACCGTATTAACCCTATTGTTGTTACCATTGTTTTTATCGTTTAGTAACAATGTGAAAGTAGGCACCAAGTGGTTAGTTACCGGAAATAAGATCACCAAAGAAGAAGTAGAACGTGCCATTAAAGAACAAAAAGAAGAGAATGAAGAGCATCATGAATTGCAAGGGAAGTAGCATACTAAAATTAGTGTTCTTTCTGTTTTTGATTTCTGGAAATGTAATCAGTCAGCAATTAACAAAGCAGGAAGCTATACGACTTACCTTAGAAAATAACTTTGGAATATTAATCGCTACCAATACTATAGCCGTGGCAAAAAACAATAAAGGAATTCTTAATTCTGGATATTTGCCTACATTAACGGGTAATGCCGGAGCGAATTATCAATCGGCTACATCGAATACTAATTTTCAGGGAGCAATAGATCAAAATACAGGGGAACCACGAGCTGATATCAAGATCGAAGATGCCGAAACGCAACGGTATAATGCAGGGCTGAATCTTAATTATACGTTGTTTGATGGTTTGGGACGTTTTTATAATTATAAAAGATTAAAAGAACAATATAACCTTACAGAATTACAAGCCAGGGAAACTATAGAAAATACAATTTTACAGTTGTTCTCTGTATATTACGAAGTAGCCAGGCTGTCTGAAAATGTAGAAATTCTCGAAGAAACACTTCGTATTTCGAAAGAACGTATTCTAAGATCTAATTATCAGTTTGAGTATGGCCAGAATACAAAACTTAATGTACTTAATGCAGAAGTAGATGTAGCAAATGATAGTATTAATTTACTAAATACAAGACAACAATTAGTAAATACAAAACGAGATCTAAATGTAATTTTGGATAATGATCTAGCACATGAATTTGAGGTAGATACCATTATAAAATTTATTCCAAAAATAGAACTAGAGGAGTATCTATCAAAATCAACAGAGAATAACATAACGCTTTTACAAAATGAAAGTAACATTCGAATTAGTGATTATGATATTAAAGTTAGTAAATCTGGATACTTACCTTCGATTGGATTAACAGGATCTTATGGTTGGAATCAAAACCGAAATCCACCATCGACATTCTTTCCTGGTAATATTTCGGATACCTACACACTAGGAGCAGGAGTAAGTCTTACCTGGAATCTTTTTGATGGAGGCACTACAATCACAAGAGTAAAAAATGCTAAAATAGCATTGGATAACCAGGAAATTATAAAAAATCAGATAGAGAAAGAGGTAAAAAGAGATATTGCCAATGCATTAGGAAATTATGAGAACCGTTTAAACGTATTTAAGATTCAGCAACAGAATGTAATCACGAATCAAAATAATTTTGAGCGTTCGCAAGAGCGTTTTAAACTGGGACAAATCACCTCTATAGAATTCAGGCAGGCGCAGATCAATCTGATTTTGGCAGAAACCAATAAGAATTCGGCAAAATACGATGCTAAAATTGCAGAACTTCAGTTATTGCAGCTAACCGGGCAATTGTTGAATATTGAATTTTAATACTACCTTCGAGCTAATGATATAACAAGCAATGTGATACGAAAACGTGTCACTCTGAGCCTGCCGAAGAACTAAGGTCACTTCGAGTAATTTTTTGAAGAAAAATTGTATCGAGAAGTAATTATAGATATAAGTTTTTCTTGTCTAGTCATTATACTATAGCAGGTGTTTTTATCCAAATATTAAGTTATAATCTCTTCTCTAATGCTAAAAAATTAAGAGTTTTTAATAGAGAGGGGTACTTATGAAGTACCCCCTCCCACTTATAGAAGTAGGGACCCCCTACTTCAAACAGAGGATGGTCCTCTCTCAGAGCTCGGTACCGCCTCTCTTTTTACTAGGCTTGTCTTCTGTTTGAAGTACCCCCAGGAGACTTCTGAAGTGGGTATGTGTTGTATCGCAACAAGATACCCCCACTTGTTGAAGAGGGTACCCCCACTATAGTAAGTACCCCCTCCTCACTTGTATAAGTACCTTTTTGCTGGTTTTGTGAGGCCTTTTAACAAGAACTGTTAAAATTAAACTCTTGATTACACAAAAGAATAAGAGGTATTATATTTAATTTATGTTCGAACACTATTTTCAATGTCCATATTGCTGGGAGGAGATTTCGATGCTCTTGGATCCTTCTGTACCGTACCAGGTATATGTTGAAGATTGCGAAGTATGTTGTAATCCTATGGAGTTGCATCCCCGATTTGAGGATCAGGAATTAGTATCTTTTGAAGCATTGAATATCGAACAATGACACTAAGTAGCTTACTTAAAGGCGGTTATAATATTTTTACTTTTTTTTAATAAAAATAGTATTGTTTAAATTAAAAATGGTTGTATATTTGCACTCCGATTGCAACAAAGGATTTTAAAGATCTAAGTAATCGAAAGTTCTTTATAAAATAAAATTTACAAATCAGGTTTCTGATTTACATAATATACATCGCGGGATAGAGCAGTAGGCAGCTCGTCGGGCTCATAACCCGAAGGTCACAGGTTCGAGTCCTGTTCCCGCTACTAAACAGGACAAGCCAGTATTTATACTGGCTTTTTCTTTTTTAGAAATCCCCATATCCCTTGTTATTGTTGAGTTTAGAGCGAATAATAAATTGATTTCATTGGTTAGATATTGCCTGTTTTCTGGGTTAATCGTTAAACCTTTAGGAAAAATCAATTCTTGCAGTTTGGTTTTTATTTCAAAACTTCCAAAAGCCCAGTATTTACCGATGTTTTGCGAAAAAACAATAATTGAGTTTACAAAATCATCAAGGTTAGATATTTTTTTGCTTTGACTTTTAAGATTTACATTTAATTGCAATAACTCTTTATCTATTTTCTCTTTGTATGACTTGTATGTATAATCATCAATTATGTCATTCATAAGTTTGTCCACCAATTTTTGGGACTTAGTTTTTAAAGCCTTTATACGCTTTTCTATTGTTTCTTTTAGTTCGTATTCATCATTATTATGATTTTTCAACAACAGCTTTATTTGCGCCTTAAACGGCTCTATAAGATGCTTATCTAATTTAAATGATTCCAACAACTCTATAAACGTATCGTGTACACCTTTTTTTAATGATCTTTTACTAGAATTTGCGTTTAAAGTGACTCCCTTACATTTTTGGCAAGTGTAATAGTGTAATTTTTTTTTCTTTACCTCATAGCTAGTTAATTTGTTATTGCAAGACATACATTTTAAAAACCCTGTTAGGGGTCTGTCAAGATTTTGTTTGCTTATCTCATAGCCTCTATTTCTAGGAGTGTCTAAAATTGCTTGTACTCTTTTAAAGTTAGTTATGGATACAATGGGCTTCCAATTTCCTTTTACAGGCTTATCCAGTAACTTATTTGTAGAGATACCGCAATAGGTAGCTTTACGCCATATTGTACTTAATTTCTGTTTGGATATGTTAAGGCCATAATTCGCCATTTTTTGCTGAATGATATAATCCTTTTCGCCGTTGGCTTTCATAAGCCATGCTTTTTTTAATAGTTTGCCATCTTCGTTGATTTCGATTTGCTGGTGTTCACTTCTTCTGCTAAACTCTGTAACCCTTGTACCTTTCAGTGTATATCCTAAAGGGGCTCTGCCTAAATAATTTCCATCTTCTAAAAATGTTTTCATACCAGGCAAAGTATGTTCCATTCGCTCCAAGTTTTCTTTTCTTGCCCTTAACAGTTTTTTTAGTATCTGATATTCGCCGTCTTGTGTTTCGGTAGAAATTCCAGAATTAACCTCTATAAGATGCACATTGTTTTGGTGTACCAACTCATTAGTAAGAGCTATTGCATTTGCTCCACTTCGTGAAAACCTATTCATTTTGTATATGAGTATGGCAAATGGCTTGTCTTTTGTTTTGGAAACTTCTGTAATTAGCTTTTTAAACTCTTTTCTTGTAAAATCTCCTTTTGCACTTTCGTAAGTTGCCCCAAAATATTTTGTTATTACTAAACCATTTTCAAGGGCGTATTCTTCTGCAAACTTCTTTTGATATTTCAGACTTTTGTTTACTTCTTGATCTTTACTGGAAACTCTGGTATATACCCAAACATTGTTATTTACAGTTGTTTGTTTTTCTGCTTTTACAATAAATTTTTCAAAATAATCTAAACTCATTTTTTGTTTTTCATTATGTCTATACCTATTACAGCTAATTTGTATAGTGATTTAATAATTCCTACAGCTTCTTCTTCAGTTAAATTTTCTAACCCTTCATAAGAACGTAGTTCATCAACTGTCAAAACCTTTACATCATTTTCTTGTTCTTGTGTTTCCATCTACTTCTATATTCGTTTTTACAACGAATATAGAAGGGCGAATTCCAGTAATATTACAGCTAGAAAATATTGTCTTTACCCAGAAAATATAGTCTTCAAAAAGACACAAACAGTACAATCAAAAAATTGATTTTTTCACCAAAAATGTCTTTTTTGGTGAAAATCAAGACCTTATTAAGACAATTTTTGAGCTTGTCTAATTTGGATAAAATTTGTAGGAAAACAAAGAAAACATCGACTTATTTAACTGAACTAGTTAAATAACGAATCTACTTAATGATTAAAATGATGTATAGAAATTGCTAGATTAAGTCTTAATAGTAGAAGTACCAATAACTACTTATACCCTGTTTTAGTCTCACAAAATAGTTGTAATAAAGTCAAAACTTTCAATTCCTCCTATGCTCCAACCACTTTAGAGTTCTATAATACGTTGTTTTTGATAAGCCAAACTCATGACAGACACGATCTCTGTTTTCATCCGGATTAACTCTTAAATACTCCCTAATCTCAATTGCTTTTTGTACAGATTCATCTTTTGGCCGGTCATGTCTACCTGATTTGCTTTTTCTTTTATGGTATGATCGTCTTTTAAGACGGTTAAGGTCAAAAATAGCATCATCAGCTTCTAGTTTCTCCATTCCTCTTTTGGTTTGTAGTACTCTGAAGGTCATGGATAATATCATATTGGTATCATGCTCTTGGATATAGTTAAAAACAAAAATAGAAATATCGAATTTTTTATACTCCTGAACCAATACTTTATCACCTATTAATTGAAGGATAATAGTCTTTTCTTTCTTAATAAAATCAACAGCTTCTTTTCTGGTCGTTTTTACTCCCAGAGAATTTTTAGTCTTTTTATAGTTGCCCCATTTCTTTTTGGCAAGATATCCCGAAAGGTTAGTTATTTCATTCATGGTTGCCAAACGTACCTCAAAATCATAAGTATCTTTAAAATTGTCTTTCATTACAAAATTCATCATTTATCTACGCTTTAGTTGATTCTACATCTTGGATTATCCAATTTTCTCCATAACAATTAGAAGATTTTAGTTGACTTCTAACATCTTCTTTTGCCCATTCTTTCAGTTCTTCGATGGTTATATCAGGATCGATATCTTTATAGTCTACAGTAAACACTTTTTGAAACCATTCTGGTCCCAATCCCTTTCTTATAGAAACATGTATAGTAAATGAATACATAAAAGTTGGTTTATTATCAAATGTACTAATAATTCCTTATCATAAACCTTTCGATTATTCTCTATAAATCTATATCTTATGATGAGTTAAATTATGGTTCGAAAAACTAATCACTCCTATAAAATTATTTGTTTTTAGCTAAATTATGGTTTTAACGTAATTAGTATATGGTTTTAATATATTGATTTTCAGTAAAATACATTCTTTTATTTTTAACTTTTGTTAGAAAAATGTCTTCATCTGACGTTTTAGAAGTCAAATTGGTGTAATGATTCACTATGCTAATCCTTGGGAAACCCTATTTTTTCGTTTTAGAGGACGCAAAAATAAACAGAAAAAACAAGAAAAATCCTATTAATTTTTTACTAATATTTACATAGTTTTGGTTTGTAAATCAGAGTATTACAACCTAAAAAGTCTTTTGTTTGCTTTTCCTTTTAACTAATAAAAATATCAATATGAAAACTAAATCTTTTTTTTTGACAATTCTTTTTTTATGTTTATCAACGTTGTTTTTAACAAGTTGCGAATCAGATAACCCAGATGACGAAATTTACCAAATCGACCAAGAAGAAGTTGAAGACCCAGGAGACCGTGGGAATAGTTAAAATAATATTTATTATGATTATTTTAGGTGCTGTACTTGGAAGTATTGCACCTTTTTTGCATATTTTTTATCCTAAAACAACAGTCGAAGTTTTAGAATTAAACAAAAGATATGATGAAGGAAAAATATCAAAACAGGAATACTTAGTCAATAAAAAAGTTTTAAAAGAAAAGTATAAGGTTTTTGGTTTTACTAATAAACGAAGATTCCTATTTGCTATTGGGTTGCCTATAGCTCTTTTTTGCTGTTCCTTTATTTTGATTTATATATCTAGATATATAAATGATAGGAATGCACGCCGAGCTACTATCAGTTCAGGTCTTTTATTTCAGTTTACTTCAATTTATTTTATTGCTTGGGTATTATGGCCATATACCTATGAGGAAAGAGATTTTAGTAGATCAGCATATTATACAGTTATCGTTTTCTCTTCAATTTTGATGACTTTAACAATTTTTCAATTTCAAAAATCACTATCTAGTTATAATGCCAAAATCCGAGAACTTGTAAGTTTTATTGCCGGAACAAGGCAGCAATTTTTTGTTAATATTGAAAAACATGAATCTGAAAAAGAGATAGAAATTCAGAAAAAGAAGTTCGATCAAGAAATGTATAACACTTTTGAAAAGATTGTAGATTAAATAATATTTGATAAATGGATAATAAACGCCGAAAACAAATATTAGATAAGTTGAGAAGATCAAATCAAATATTTGATCTTGATTATAATTCCTTTGAAAAAGATTTGGAAATGGAATTGGAGAATGAATTTAGGAAGAAAAAGGATGAATTAATTTCTCTTCTATATGAGAAAGAATTACTCAAACTCAAAATAGAAAATAGCTTATGTTAAGTATCAGTTTGATTCTTCAGCTAGTTTAGAAACTTGTTCTTTTAATTGTTCAATTTCTTTCCTTACTTCGCCCATTTCTTTGTCTGCAAATAGTAGCTTTGTAAGTTTTTGAAAGCTCTTATAGGATTTAAATTCTGTAACATTATCATAAACGTAGTCAATGATTTCTATTTTATCAAAATCATCTAAATTAAGCTTTACTGGAAGATTATATTCTATTTCTCCTAAATTTTTATCATTTAGAAGCATTTCACCTTTACCTGTTACTAACCAAACAGGATTTAAATCAGTATAGATTGTAAGAATATTTTCTATCACATTAGACCCAATACTCTTATTGTTCTTAACTGCTTTAGAAATACTCCCTCTACTTGCTTTGATACTATTCTCAAACAAATAATAGCTAATATCTTTTTCAGCAATATATTGCCCTAATCTTTTTACTATCATAAGAAAAAAGTCTTATAAAATTTTCTAAACTAAGAAAATAATCATATATTTGTGTATGATTAAAACAAATGTATGAAAATTTTACACTACTGATACGAAGTTTGTATTTCATTGTTTGTTAATCATTTTAACGTAAAACCCACATACTTGCATAAAACGCAATTTTAATAAAGAGAAAAACATCCCACTTAGAATTTCTCTTGACTAATTAATATGGTAAACTCATATTTATGAAAAAGAGTAGAAGACAAAGAGTAGAAGAACTTCTCCTTGAAGAAAAAGATATCTTATGTATACTCCCATTCGAAAGGAAACTAGGTTTTTCTAGAGGTATAATTTATAAGTTCATAAAATATCACAGAAAGCTTAGTACATCAGAAATTAAAAAAATTGACCATTATTTTCAGGAAGTTATTGATAGATATCAAGAAGAATAAAAAATATAACCCCCTAAAATTGTAAGCATCGAAAAAGTTCCTCTAGTAGTTTTCTTTTATAAAATACAACGCCTATCTCTGATAGGTTACAAAAATACTTTAGTGTCTTTTTAAAAAATATAAAACCGAGAAACTCCAAAAGTTAAATGTAAAATGATAAAGTAACAAGAATCCCAAAAATAAAAAAACATGAAAACAAGTCTACCGGTTGCAATACAAAACCATCGAGAGAAACCTTTTGAACAGAAAGTATTTAAATTGTTGTCGATAAACCCTACTCTTTTTAACACCTGTGTAAAAGAACATAGAGGCTATGCTCTTCTTCTTCGTATTTGGATAGAAGAAAAGTATCACAATGGTAACACAGCATTAGAAGTTGCAGAAATGATAAAAAAATCAAAATTACGTATAGAAGCTATAAAATCAGGTCACCCTCTTTACATAGCAGTATAAACAATCAAGACTTTTAACTAAAAGGCAAAACAGGAGTAATTGGCATACTACAGTAAAGTTGAGTTTGTGTAAATACCCCTGTATGCACTATAAGATTACTCCTGTACCTTTTTAATCCAATTTTTATGCTTCCAGATAACATAAACGACATACCACCAAAAGTATTATATACCATATTAAAAGTATTAGGTATCGATATTGGTGAATTTATGTGCAAGCTTTTAAATGATAGTCCAAAAGAAATTATGATGTACGCTAAAATATATGCTTTATACATGATGCAAGAACAACAATGCTAAATGTAAAATGTAAAACCGAAAAATGTAAAAGTCAGAAGTCAGGTGTTGGAAGCCAGAGGTTGTCCGTCAATTAAAAACTTAGATTCTTTACTTTTTTGTCTCTTTGAAACTACTAAATGTAAAATGATAAATGTAAAAGTATGAAGTATAACGTATATCATCTTAATACTCAATACTAATATCTCAATACTATTTTTTTGCCTCAATATTGATATGGGGTGCTTGAAATAACTGGGTTAAACTTAGGTTATGTTTTTTTAATATAGCTATTGTAATTCAAGTACCCTGATATCATAAATGAATGCTGAATAACGAATGACAAATTATGGGTTACGAATTATGAGTGATAAATGTAGAAGTCAGATGTTAATTAAAACTTAGATTCTTTGCTTCTTTGTCTCTCTGAAACTTTGAAGCTTTGAAAAAAAACAGTGTTACGGATTTCCATAAATATACGATACGGTAAAACCATAATTTTGTCTTTTACTTTTAAACAATTTGATAAAGATGGTATATGTATTAAAAGATTAAAGTTTACTGAGGCAAAAAATAATTAAAAATATTTTCCCCAGTTTCAAAAAATGAAACTGGCAAAGTTTATTATTGTAACATATGGATTATAAACACGGTAAAATAATCTGTATTTACCATATAAGTGAAATAAAATATAATGAAAATATTTTTTTATTTCAAAAACAGGTAAAAAATACTTTTATAAGAACTTAAAAACAAAATAATGATTTGATAAACAGGTGATTAACTATGGATCGAGCCTATTCTTATTGTGGAAAGCCATCGATATATACATTTTGTTTTTCAAAGACACAGGGTGTTTTCCCCCTATTATATGTATTGGTTATCAACAATATAAACTGTAAGTTTGCTGTTGCAATCGAGCAGAATTAAGATAGTATTAACAATTGTTTTAAAATTTGTACCATTGCAAACCCAAACGCCTCAAAATAAAACCTATATGGATATAAAACTACGTTGTAGTCTTGTGTTGTCATTTTTATGGGCCATATCACTTTTTGCCTTTCCCAAAACAGAAAAAGACACACTCTCTACTACTACCCATCATAATTCTTCTCTAATAACTTCTACATCAAAATTTGTAATGCTGGAAGATTTAGAGAAGCAATTTCCATTAGAGATTTCAGAACAAAGTGGCATTACTCATCCTGAGTTTACCTACTCACTATTAGAAAAGGAATATCAGCAGAGTAAAGATGTACAGGCCAGTCGTGCAGAAGTTACTGCCATGTTTGATCAGATTGAAGCAGAAGGCAAATGGGTAGACTCTTTTAGAAATGAAAATATCCAAACTCTTCCATTAGGGATTACCTATACTCCAAAAGATGAAGAGGGTAACGATGACGATGGGGTTAAAGTAGAACTAGGGCTTGTCAATGCTACAGTAAATACTAAATATATTGAATTTACAGCCTTTGCCCGTATTACTATTCCACAAACCGATAAAGACGGAAAACGTATTCAATTGTTTTTTGGTGCTAACAATTTAAAAATGACCCATAAGGGTGGGATTATTGGCGATGCAAATCTGGTTCTTTTAGGAGATGTACATATCCCCTGGAATGGTGGTAAATGGTTATTAACCTTAAAAGGTGGTATGAACCTGAATACCGGAAATGTACAAAACCTGACCTATTTCAATATGGATTGTGATGGTTTAAAAGAACTGGGGATACAGGCAGAAGTACAATTCTCAAGGGATATGATCCTTCCCGTAGGGGCTAATGGTGAACCTATGCCAAAAACTCGTTCTTATCAAGGAGCAGATGGAAAAACAATTATAATCCCCAACCGGGTTACCGGTAATTTTGGATTGGTAGCTTCGGGGTGGAATGATATTGTCGCCGAAGTGAGTTTATCCCCTTTTGTATTGGCCAGTATGCCCAAAGCGTTTATGTTCTCTGTCAACAAAGCCATTTTTGATTTTAGTGACCGGCGTACCTTACATAACAATTTTCCGCAATTCTATCGTGATAATGGGCTTTTATTCCCTAATGTAGAGAGTTGGAGAGGTTTTTATGTAGAGTCCTTAAAGATAGGCATGCCCGAAGCTTTTCAGACCGAAGAGAGTATCACTAAAAATCAACGTGTATCTTTTGAGGCATATCATATGATTATTGATGACTATGGGCTATCAGGTTATTTTGCGGTTAATAATATCATTCCGTTATCAGAGGGAAGAACTAACAAAAGTAATGCGTGGGCCATGTCTGTAGATCAGTTAGGTTTAGAATTGGCAGCCAGTAAGTTTGTAGGTGCTAGTTTTGATGGACGTATCCTGCTTCCCATTTCTGACAAATTACAGGATAAAGTAACCGATGCTGCAAAAGATACAACTAAAGATTCTACAAAAGTTAAGAGAAAAGGGCTGGCCTATTCCGGATTGATCTCAGAAGATGAATTTATGCTACGCTTATCTTCACTAAATGAAATCAAATTCAATATCTGGAAGGCTAAAGCAAGGCTTGCCCCTAATTCTGCTATAGAATTAAGGGTAAAAGATGGCAATTTTCGCCCCAAAGCCATTTTGCATGGGGATATGACAATTTCTGCGGATATTAATGAGAATGAAACGGTATCATCTACGGCAGAAGAAGAGGATAATCAGCAGGAAAAAGAAAAAGCGGTAAGTTTTAAAGGGATTACTTTTCAGGATCTGGTATTACAAACCGAATCCCCTATATTTCAGGTAGGCTATTTTGGATATAAGGGAGAAGTAAAAGTTGCAAATTTCCCGGTTTCTATAGGGGATATTGCATTAACATCCAATGATCAAGGGGCTGCAATAGGATTTGACCTGATGATCAATTTGATGGGCAAAGAAAGTAAAGGGTTTGCTGCCAAAGCCCGGTTAGGTATCTTTTGCAAATTCAAGGAAGAAAACCGTAAGCAACGATGGAAATATGACAGGATTGACTTATCCGAGATTCATATCAAAGCTAACATGGGAGCTATTCAGCTAGAGGGCGGATTAACACTTATGAATAATGATCCAGAATATGGTGATGGCTTTTCGGCCTATATCACAGGAACCTTTGGCAGTTTTGGGCCTATAAGTTGCAAAGCTATTTTTGGGAAGAAGGAGTTTCGATATTGGTATGTTGATGCTTCAGTACATGGGTTAATGATACAGGCAGGCCCCATTACGATTACAGGGTTTGCAGGAGGGGCATTTTATAAGATGACAAAACGACCTGGGGGTAATATAACTGAGTTCTCCCCTTCGGGGCTTTCCTATATTCCTAATAAATCTACTAGCCTGGGAGTTAAAGCTATGGTTTTTGGCTCTATTGGAAGTGAAACAGCTGTGGCGGTTGGAGCAGGTTTTGAAATAGAATTCAACACCAAAGGGGGTGTCAACCGATTGGGCTTCTTTGGCGAAGCATCTATTATGAAGGCTTTTGATATCCCTAATCCAGTAGGTAAACTTACAGAAAAACTCGGGGATATGGCTAATAATGAACTGGTCAATAAAGTAATGGACAGTAAAGCCGGAAAAACCTTTTTAGACAAGGCAGATATGGAATATGAAGCGGAACTAAGCCTGGCAGCATCCATTAGTGCGAAGCTGGGAATGGAATTCGATTTTGTAAATAAATCTTTTCATGCCCAATTAGACATCTTTGTCAACGTAGGAGGTGGGATCGTTCAGGGACGAGCTTCCGGTGGCCGTGCCGGGTGGGGAGTAGTACATATCTCTCCAGATGAGTGGTATATGCATATGGGGACGCCTACCGATCGATTAGGACTTAAAATGGGTATCGGGAGTTTTTCTATAGAAACCGGAGGGTATTTTATGGTTGGGGACCGTATCCCGGGTAGCCCACCACCACCGCCTGAAGTAGCAGAAATCCTGGGTGTAGATGCAGAGCAATTAGATTATATGCGGGATCTAAATGCATTAGGAGAAGGGCGTGGATTTGCTTTTGGAGCAGATTTTAAAATCGATACCGGTGATCTTAATTTTCTGATCCTTTATGCACGCTTTCAGGCAGGAGTCGGTTTTGATATTATGCTCAAAGATTATGGCGAGGCCCGTTGTGTAAATACCGGGGATCAGGTGGGTATTGACGGATGGTATGCCAATGGACAATCTTATGCCTATCTGCAAGGAGAAATGGGGATCAATATCAAACTGTTTTTTGTGAGAAAAAAAATCCCTATTATCAAAGGAGGTGCAGCTATTTTAATGCAAGGTAAAGGCCCCAACCCATTTTGGTTCAGAGGATATGCAGGAGGATATTACAACCTTCTGGGAGGATTGGTAAAGGGACGTTTTCGATTTAAAGTGACCATTGGTAAAGAATGCGAATTAGAAAATGCAGCCCCTTTAGGAGGTATTAAAATGATTGCTGACCTCACTCCCAAAGAAGGAACCGATAAAGTCGATGTATTTGCTGCACCGCAAGCCACTTTTAGCATGAAAGTAGGAGAGCCTATTGTGATCCCGGAAGATGAGGCAGATAAAACCTATAAAGTGATCCTGGAAAAATTCAGGGTTTTGGATGCCAATGGCAAAGAAGTACCGGGAGAACTTGAATGGAGTTATATGAAAGATAGGGCTACTTTCTATTCCGAAGATATCCTTGCTCCGGATACACAACATAAAGTTGAAGTCGAAGTGAGTTTTCAGGAAAAGATAGATGGCATTTTTAAAACCATCATGGTAGATGGCAAAAAAGCAATAGAAACCGAAACCCGAAGTTTTGTAACCGGGCAGGCTCCTGATCATATCCCTTTGCATAATATACTATATGCATATCCTGTGATAGATCAAAAACAATACTATCGCGATGAATATAAAAATGGGTATATACAATTAAGGCGAGGACAAGACTATCTATTTGATGATAGCCAGTGGAAAAGTGAAATAGTAATTACCGATGAAACCGGGAAAGTACAACAACCTCAATTTTCTTATAATACAGCTGCAAATGAAGTGCAGTATGCCTTGCCACGTTTAGACAAAGAGACAAGATATCAATACCAGATTGTGAGTTTGCCCAAGCAGGGAGGCAGTAGGGTTACTAATTCATCTTCTACACGAACTACGAATCTGGATGCCAACAATACTGTTCAGGTCACTACGCAAACGGCAGATAATGTATCTCAGGAAGGATCGATAGAAAGACTTGGGTATGAATTTAGTTCTAGCAAATACAATACTTTTGTAGATAAGGTCAAGAGTATCTCAGTGACTGATCATTTGTGGAGTACCACTTTAAGTTCTGATATTGTATACCTGGTATCGAATATCAAACCCCATGAAGGTTTTGAGATTTTAGAAATTGCAGGAAGTAAGTATACCGAACATACCCCCTTAGTGCATGTAGAAGCCACTCTTGCTGACACGTATTTTACACAAGATATAGACCCTGTATTGTATACCGTATACCCTGAAAATGGCCCTTATCTATTGAAAAGGGATATCACCCAATATGGGTTCAGACCCAAGAAAGCAATACCAGTATTGAGTTTTTATCGCACAGGATTAGAAAATCAATCTCATGCAGCACTGTTGGCCACTTCTTTTCCGTACCGTTATAATCTACCATTAACGTATTATATGGATTTTAGGGATATTGAAAATCAGGTGTTAAATGACTATGTAGACGGAAAATTAAAGCGACCAGACTCATTATTATCAATTCTGGATAATCGATATTTATATATGCGTTCGGGAAAATATATGATCTCGCTGTATTATACCCTTCCGGGGAGCAAAAAAACGACAAAAGCCAACTATGTGTTTAAACATACAAATACCATGCGATAATGTATAGAAAACTAACAATTATACTGTTTCTGGTTTTTGGATGTATCTCAGGGCAACAAAACCCAAAGGAAGAACCCCTACCTGCCGTACAAGTAATGGCTACAGCACAAGACAATGAAGTGTTATTACGATGGGCTGTAGATCAACCTGTGGCTTGGAAAAGGGCAAATGCTTATGGTTTTCAGATCGAACGCTTTACTGTGGCCAGAAAAGGTATAGTACTGGCACAACCGGAAAAAAAATTGCTTACACCCACACCGCTAAAAGCACAACCACTGGAGGCATGGAAATCTATTGTAGAACAAAATAATTATGCAGCCATTCTTGCCCAGGCGTTATATGGGGAACGTTTTGAAGTAGAAGGAAATCAGCAAGGCGGATTGATGGAAATCGTAAACAAAGCAAAAGAATTGGAACAACGTTTTTCGTTTGCCTTGTTTGCCGCAGATATGAATTTTGAAGCAGCAAAGTTGGCAGGGTACGGTTATGTAGATACTACAGCAAAAACCGATGAAAAATATCTATACCGTATTACGGCAATGGTTCCCGAAACCCTAGCCAATATACAAATGGGAACTGTTGTTATTGAGCCTGCAAAAGTACAACCACTTCCTGCTCCCATTGATCTTATTGCTGTAGGACAGAATAAAACCATCATGCTTACCTGGGAATATGAAATGTTTAGATCCATCTATACCTCTTATTTTATCGAACGTTCTGAAGATGGAGTACAGTTTGACCGCCTGGGAGACACCCCATTGGTCAATATGAATGATAAACCGGGAAAACCTGCTACACGTATGATGTATATGGATACCATTCCTCAAAATGGTAAAACCTATCATTATCGGGTTAAAGGAGTATCTACTTTTGGAAAAACGGGTCCTCCTTCTGCCATTGCCAAAGCCAAAGGAATACGCCCCCTGGAAAAAGTACCTCATATTACCAGGGGAACTTTAGTAGATGATGGATCAGCAAAAATACAATGGGAATTTCCAAAAGAGGCAGAACACCAGATCACAGGATTTGACCTAAATCGATCTGCTACAGCTAATGGGACGTATACTACTGTGGTGAGCGCTATAGGGAAAAGCCAACGGGAATATAACTATGCTGATCTCGAACCTTCAAACTATTTTACCATTACCGCCAAAGGGGTGAATGGTTCTCAAAAAACATCACTGGCCGTATTGGTACAGCCTATAGATTCGATCCCTCCGCAAGCACCCACAGCACTTAGAGGTGTGATTGATACTACAGGAGTAGTAACTCTATCGTGGAAAGCCAATACCGAAAAAGATATGTTAGGATATCGGGTTTTTAAAGGTAATCTTAAAGGAGAAGAACTCTCACAGATTACCGTTGATCCTATACCACAAAATCAATTTATAGATACTGTGACTGTAGCTTCATTAAACCCTAAAGTATACTATAGTGTGGTGGCTGTAGATCAACGTTTTAATATGTCTGATTATGCACAACTACTTACTTTGGATAAACCCGATAAAGTACCTCCTACCAGTCCGGTGTTTTCAGAATATAAAATACAACAGGACGGGATTTATATTTCCTGGGCAAATAGTAGTAGTACAGATGTGGCAAAACACATATTATATCGACAAGATGTAGCCGAACAGGAAAAAGGATGGCAGGTAATTTTTGAGACCGATACGATCCAATCTTTTACGGATGCTTCTACAGCAAGCGGTAAAAAATACCGATATGCCATATTTGCAGAAGATCATAATGGGCTTACCTCTGCGCCTTCGACTCCTATTACTTTAAGTGCAGTAAACTTTACTCCAGAAGAAATGATCAAAGGATTACGTACAGAAATCGATACCGAAAAAGGAAGTATTCGTTTGTTTTGGAGGATTTCAAATCCTGATAAAGTAAAAGAAATAGCGATCTATAAATCAAAAAATACAGGAAAACCAAAACTCTTTATTCAGGTTCCTGTATCCATAAATAAGATTGAAGATACCAGGGTATACCCCAATACAAAGTATACCTATTATATAAAACCAATCATGGATAGTGGTAGTTTTGCTACATTTAAATCCATTGATGTAAATTATTGATGATGAAAAAAATAATTTGTCTTTTCATTTTAGTTATATCTTTTTATACGACTCATGCCCAGTATGATGCCTATTATAATATCATTATCAAAGGAAGAATAGATGATGCAGGTACTTGTGGTACGGTAAGGGGATTAAGAAAAATAACTGTATTTTATAATACGGGGCCAGAAGATATCTTTTTTGAAGGTAGTATAAGAAATCAAGAGTGGGCATTTGATAAAAAAGTTATTAATAAAAGAGTGACCAGTATACGTATTGATAATTCCAGGCAAACAAGAAATGCTTTTGGGTGTAACAATCATGATCATTATAGTGATACAGAAAATATCAGCACTACCTGTTTTTATAAAAGAAACCCTAACATAAATGGCCCTTCTAACGGATGGTATGAAATAGATATCCAACCCATTATAACCCTTCCTATACCTTCTGTCAATAGTATTGGGAGTGAAGAGTTTTTAAGCATAGGATCCTTAACAGGAGGAGTGGATAATTCGGTGTACAATTGGGAGTATGCTTTGGATAATGGTACGTTTCGCAGTTTTCCGGCAGCAAATCAAAACCGTTCCTGGCTTACGATACAAGGTAAAAATATTCCCGGGGTTTCTAACGCTATGCATGGTAAACCCATTGATATTAGAATCAATACCGGATGTGCCCAAAATCGATATTCAAATACGGTACGGTATATCTATAAAACTTCTGCTCCAAGGGTAAATACTGTACAGACGACTCCACCTTTGTGTTATGATACCTCTGATGGAATAGCAACAGTTACATTTAGCCGTGACCTTATTTCGGGAGAGCATATCAATATTAGGGTCTTAAACCTGGATATTATAGATGGCTATAATCCTGACGGAACACCAATCTATCACCCTGTTCGTAATATTGATAATATCAGAATATTGAGCAGTCGTACTTATACGGTCAATAGTCTTCCGCCGGGACGGTTTCGCTTTGTAGTTAGTGGAGGTATTAATGGAGAAGCTACCTATGCCGAAGGCTTTAGATATTATGGTAATGGGACTATTATAGCTCCATCTGCTGTAGTTTTTCAGGATATTCCTCAAAACAATGCTATCGATGTATTCTGTCATGGGGGTAATGATGGAAGTATCAGTTTTAGTGCTTCGGGAGGCGTAGGAGGATATCAATACCTGTTTAGGAAATCTACTGAACCCTGGCCAACCCACTGGCAACCTTTTTCCTCTGGGAACAGGCATACAGAAAATGGGCTAACCGAAGGAACCTACCAAATCAAAATCAAAGATCAAAACGATTGTGTGGCAGAATATCAGACCGGCCCTAACCAGGGAAGTGAAATTATTATGTCTGCCACTATCAACGAACCTTCAGAAGCGTTACAGGTGATTTTTGATACCGATGCGTCTACAGATCCTACAGCTTATGGTTTTACTAATGGTAAAATCAAAGCCCGTGTTTTTGGTGGTACACCAGATGGTGGTACCTATACCTATGAGTGGCGGGATGAAAACAATACCATACTCACAACAATTACAGAACAAATAGTTTTGGGACAAGGATATTTTTTAACCCTCACCGATATTCCAAAAGGAAAATACTACTTAACCGTATGGGATAAAAACTATACCCCGGCAACCTATAAAAATACTTGTACTGCTATAAATGCCGAATACGAACTTTTTGAGCCTGACCCTTTAGAGGTATCAATAGAAGAATCAGAATCGATACTGTGCAATAACCAGAATGAATTTGCAGATGAATCCAGCAATGGGGAGCTTATAGCCCATGCAAAAGGAGGGATACAGTTAGGTCTTTTTGATAATGGAGGATTGCCATATTACTATACCTGGAAAAAACAAAACCCTACTACAGGGGTTTGGGAAGTACTAGCTGTAAGTGATAGTATTGCTAAAGATTTGGATACCGGAACGTATGCCGTAAATATCAGGGATGCTAATAACATCATTTTGGGAGATTATGAAAATAATATATTAGTTCGCGAACGGGACAGTACATATTTTTTAAAACAACCAGAATTATTGAGCATTCGTTTTCAAAAGAACAATGTGACTTGTGGTAGTGGTGAAGACGGTTGGGCAGAAGCCAGTATTGATGGAGGGACTCCTCCTTATGATATTTCATGGTCTACGGGAGAGACTACTCGTAGAATCTCAGACCTTATTGCAGGAAAGTATGTAGCGTATGTAACGGATGCAAATGGTTGTCAGGCCAGTGAATCTGTGATCATCGAACAGCCTGATGGTTTAGAGGTTCTGGTTTTGGAGGAGAAGAATCCTACCTGTCATCAAGGGAGTGACGGGCGTATTGTTATTAATGCACAGGGAGGAGTCCCTCCATATCGTTATAGTTGGCAAAGTGGTGAAAGTAACACTACACTTGAAAACCTGACAGGAGGAACCTATACAGTACAAGTACTTGATGCACGCGACTGTACAGCTTTTACAGAAATTATTTTGGAAGATCCGGGACCACTGGTTGTGGATTTGGGGGAAAACAGAACGCTTTGTGCAGCACAAGAACTGGCATTAGATATTTCGATAGATGATCCCGGAGCTATCTATTTATGGGAAGCTGATAATGGCTTTACAAGTGATAGTCCAACAGTTACCATAACACAAACAGGGCAATACACGGCAACTGTTACCACTGCTTTAGGGTGTGTTGGAATAGGTACAGTACAAGTAGGGGTTTCTGATCAGGTAATCGATGCAGATTTTGTGGTACTCTCCCAGGCATTTACAGGTAATGAAGTTACCCTGGTTAATGTAAGTGTTCCTAATGGAGAGTTGGTAGAATGGTATTTACCGGGATCAGCTCCCATAGAAGTTGTAGAAGAAAATAAGGACAAACTAAAAGTAATTTTTGAAGAACCGGGAGCGTATGATTTTACCTTGCGTACCTATCAGGGAGATTGTTATGCCGAATACCAAAAAACCATTATCGTAGAAAAGGCGATACAATTACCTGATGTTGGGGATGCCCGTAAGCCCTTTATAGAAGAATTTATCGTATATCCGAACCCTTCTGATGGAAAGTTTACTGTAAAAATTACTTTATCAGAAGCGGCAGCTATAGCATTGCGTATGTATAACCTTACCAATAATGCTATAGAACTCGAAGATCGTAAAGATGGACAAAATCAATATATCATCAACTATGATATGACAACCGCTACAGGGGCTTATATCTTGGTATTAGAAACTCCAAAAGGCGATGAAATCCGTAAAATAATTATTGAATGAGAGTACGTTTGTTAAAAATATACAGGGGTATACTTGCGATACTATTGATATGCATAGTTCCCCTATGGGGCTGTTCGAGGGAGGAGACTGTACCCGTTACTGTAGATTTTAGAACGGTGATTGTAGACAACGATTATTCTGTGCCCGTACAGGTGATTATTAGTAACGAAACCGAAGGGGCAGATGAGTACGAGTGGACTTTTCAGGGGGCAAGTCCGGCATCTTCTACGCAAAAAAATCCCGGAACACTTGTGTACGATACCCCGGGAACCTATACCATATCCTTATATGCTGTAAACCGTGATGGTGCTGAAGGAGAAAAAAGCATTACGTTGGATCTGGATGCTCCCGTGATTATCGATTTTAAGGCAACGATAGAAAAGGATAACTTTTCTCCGGCTACAGTAACTTTAGAAAACAATACTATGGGTGCACAGACCTTTAACTGGACATTTGAAGGAGGAACCCCAGCTTCTTCTACCGATCAAACACCTCCTTCTGTGGTATTTACTGCCCCGGGAGAACATACGATTTCCTTACAAGTATCCAATGGCAGAGAAACGTATACTAAAGACACCATTATTACGGTTGCCCCGAATCTGGTTGCCGATTTTGACTGGGAGGTAGATTTTCAGGATAAAGACCTGGAAGTACCGGTAAAATTAACCATGCAGAATACAAGCGTTAGTAGTACTTCATATCAATGGAGTTTTGATGGAGGAACCCCTATAGAAAGTACCGAAGAAAATCCGGTAGTTGTATTTACTACTCCGGGAACACATCAAATTATGTTGACATCCACTAATGGAAAAGAGACAAAATCTAGTACTAAAACCATAACGCTATTACCCGATACGAACCTAAAGGTATTTGAAGATATCCGTTTTGGGATCAATACTTCACATAATACGAATGTGATCGGAAGTTTTTTCTCTGCTTTTACAGAAAAAATATATACAAAATCTGAAGTAACCACAGATACCGGAGGACTGATTGATCTGGTGTTCTTTGGGCTAAACGATAGCTTTACCCTAAATCGTTTTTATGCTCCTGATGATCTGGCAAGTACAACTTTTGATGCCATCCCTAATGCAACCCATACTAAATTGATCAATACCCAGGAAGCCTGTGCTTGTGGAGCAAACCTAAGCCCTGTACAATTTGATGCTATGAGTGATGATAGTATACTACAAGGAATAACTGTTATCGAAAATACAGCAGGGTTGCAACCCTTTGATAATAGTATAGTACCTAGAATTGTGCTTTTTGAAACAGCAGACGGAAGAAAAGGGGCTGTAAAAATTAAAAGATTTGTTGCCGATGGACAAAACTCCTATATAGAAACCGATATAAAAATTCAAAAGCAATAAATAAACGAATATCACGATCTTAATACAACCGAAATAAAAGCACAGCATAATGAGAATCCCAAATAAAATAACCAACTACATCCAAAATAGCCTTTTCAAAGTGCTATTAGTTGTAGGTATGTTACTCCCATTATTGGTCATGGCACAACTACCTGTACAGGTAAACGGAAACCTGTTTCCGCCTTACAGTGTGAAGTTATCCGATTATGCTACGGCTAATAGTGATCGCTTGGTATTTAACCTACTGTTACGGGATGTCAATGAGTTTAACAGACAGGTTACCCTAAAACTTTCTATTGAAGGTAATAATGGGTTTTCAGCACGAAGTACCGATGTGATTATAGGAGAAAACCCTATTACCCTTAATGGAGGAGTTCCTGTACGGTTGACTAATATAGATTTACGGCCTTATTTTCAATTGGAGAATCTGATTGGGATATCACCACAACAATACAGTAAGCCCCTTGCAGCAGGGCTGTACCAATTTTGTTTTGAAGTATACGATTACCTCTCAGGACAACAACTGGGAGAAAAAGGGTGCGCTACGGCCTATATTGTACTTAATGATCCTCCCATTTTAAACATGCCTGCTCGTGGGGAAAATGTTGCTTTTAGGGATTCGCAGAATATCATTTTTCAATGGACACCAAGGCATATCAACGCGACCAACGTACAATATGAATTTACATTAGTAGAGATTTGGGATGCCAATATCGATCCGCAGGCAGCTTTTTTAGCAGGCAGGCCTTTATATCAGACTACGACCAGATCCACAACGCTATTGTATGGCCCGGCAGAAACCCCGTTACTACCCGATAAAACCTATGGATGGAGAGTACAGGCTATTGTAACTGACGGAATTAGTGAATTGTCCCTGTTTAAAAATAAGGGATATAGCGAGATTTTTCACTTTAATTATACCAAACAGTGTACACCACCACAGTTTGTTCTGGCAGAAAGTAATAGCAATAGTTCTGCAATGGTGTATTGGCAAGGGATAGATCATAGCCAATACCAAATACAGTACCGTAAAAAGGATGGGGATAATGCAAATTGGTATGAGGTAAATTCCTACAGTGAACAAGCCCGTATACAACGCTTACAGGAAAACACCACTTATGAATACCGTGTAGGGGGAAAATGTGGAGAAAATGGGGGCTACACCTTCTCTCGTTTATTCGAATTTACGACCACTACCCGTGGGGGATCAGATTTCACATGTGGGGTCACCCCAGAGCAGCATATTGACAATCAGGAACCACTACAGACTTTAGTGGTCAATGAGGTGTTTACCGCAGGCGAGTTTCCTATAACAGTAAAACGGGTTACTGCTGGTAATACCGAAGCACCTGCTATAGGTGAAATTGCTCAGGGGGGCACTGGTAGATTTTCAGGTTGGGGATATATTACTGTTCCTTATCTGGCAGATACCAAAATAAAAATTGGATTTGTAGATATAAAGATCAATACCGACTACGAGCTTGTCGATGGGGTTTTAGTGACTGATTATGATCCTAATTGGAGCGGAATGGATGATGTGAGTGATGAGTTGGAAAATTTGGAAGCTTGGATGAATTCTTTTAAAGATATCATAAATGATTTAGTTAATTCAGGAAAACTACCAAAAGATAAAGGTGATCGACTTATAGAACAAGTTAATAATGTAGGTAATACCATAAATGAAGCCCAACAGCTTGATGAAGAAGCAGAGTCTATATTAGAACAGGCTGATAAAGCAGAGAGTCCAGAAAAAGAACAGTTACAAGAAGAAGCTCAAGCACTCAAAGAAGAAGCTGATCATAAAAAAGAAATTGCCGAAAAAGAGAAAAAAGAGCTAGATGCGGAATTAGACAAAATCAAGAAAGATTTAGGACTTAATGAAAATGATACTAATGCTAAAGTTACATTGAGAAAAGATTCTGTTTTTGACGGTGTTTTTAGTTATGGAAATGGTAAAGAGTTCTTTAAACATATTCGTATTGATAATCAAGAAGTAGTAGATTTTAGTAACACAGATGATAATCCATCTCCGGATCAATTAAATTATACATTTTCTAATGATGGTAAAATACATCAAATAATAGTCACTCATTCTGGGACACCACAAGAGATGATAGAGGATGCTAGACATAGAGCATCGAATCCGAACAGAGGAGAATTAGTAATGTATTTTCACTATGATACCAAAGCAAAGGAAATTGGTTATAAAGTAAACTTTGATCGAGAATATTTTGATAAACTTACCCAGAAAGATTATGAAGCCATAGCAGAACTTCATGCCCAAGCTTTGTTTAATATGCTGCAAGGCAAAGAACTTACTGCAGGAGAAATCATCAAAATATTTAAAGATGCTACTCTTGAAGTGTATTCGACATTCAAACAAGTCTTATACGATGTTAAACTTCCTGAAGAATTATGGGATCAATATTCTTTTAAAAATGAAGAGTATTATATGGAGTCCCTATCTGCAGGACTTGTTGATGGGGCAATTGATGAAATCAAAAGCATTCCTTTATTGATTAGTATTGTCGTGGACTATACTACAGATGAAAAAACCAGAAATCAAATAAATCAGGCTATTCTAAATATTGATATAGAGAAGATTTATAACAAGTTTGTTGATGAACGTTCTGATTTATATAATGGACCAAACATTCATAAAATTAAACACCAAACCGGTAAAGATATTGTAGCAGCAGGTACATTGCTAGGAACAGGAGGAATAGCTGCACTTGGTAAAGTTAAAAAAGGAGTTGATTTTATTGAAAATTTGGTAGAAAATGCAGGGAAATTGGTTGATGATGCTGTAGTTTTATTAGCTAAGTTCCCAAATATTCGTAAATCTTTAGAAGAAATTTCTCCAATTCTAAAAACAAAAGGAATTGATAGATATCAATTTGAAGATGTCATTAGGAGATCCGATAATTTGGATTATCTTGAAGAAAATGCAGAGTTGCTAACAGAAATAGCAAATGAAATAGGTAAAGGTAAATATTCTGATGAAGACCTTTTAAAGATTTTTAAAGATGCCGTTAATGGTGATTTTGTAAAGGATTTGTTACCCAAAAAATTTGTTAATTCTTTAAAGAAATTTGGAAAATCAGAAGAAGAGATTTTTGATTATTTTAGAAAATATCATAATGTGCATACCAAAGGAGATTTCTTTAAATCAATTGAAGATATTTTAGTTAAAAGTAATACATCAAGACTGGCAAGAGATGAAGCTTATGCAATTTGGGGATATACGACCAATTTTTTCTATGGTGATTTAAATAGATGGTTAAGGTTAGGCATTAATTCCGGTAAAACATCTCAAATCAAAGACATTTTATCCAAATCTTTATCGAAATTACCTGTATTTAGTAAAAGTAAATTACTGTACAGAGGTATTACAATCCCTGATGATATTTTGGATAACTTTTTGAAATCATACAGAAACGGAGCAAAACATTTATGGAATGATTTTGTTTCTTGTGGTAGTTCGGAGGCTGCTTCTTTTGCAGGTAAATCTAATGTTTTATTTAAAATTAATCATTTGGATGCAAAGGACATTTCCAATTTAGCAGATGGAATAAGGTTTAGGGGTATGCAACCTTATGAATTGCTAATTAAACCTGGAAGTGGTTTTGAAGTTATTAAAGAGCCTTTTTTTGATAAAAAGATTGGTAAATGGGTAATAGAATTAAATCAAACAAATTGATGTATGGTGTATCTCAATAAAAATCAAGAAAAATATTGCAAAAGAATATTGTCTAAAATATTAAATGACAATAAACTTCCTTTTCCTAAGCGGATAAAGTTGAATGAGGTAAATGCCTCTAAATATTATGAATACGCTAACAGAGGATGTAAGGAACTAAAGTTTAAAATTAAAGAATTAGATAAAGAGGTAATCATAGATTACTATTTAATGACAGATCATTATACTAGACACGGGAGAATTAATGAACTTGGTGAAAACATTGAATTGGAAAATTATGAAGGACAATTCGGTTTACCTATTTATGAGAATGAAGAAAATACAAAAAAAGAACATAAACGTATTAGAGATCATAACGAAAAAGTTTATGAGGTATTGAAATCAAAAGGTTTTGAGCCATAAAATGTGTGTTCGGAGCTAAATATTCAAAATTAGTATTAACCGCTCTATTTACAAAAGCGAAGCATTATTGATAGTAGAAAAGCTATAAGGTATAAAATAGAAAAATAACTTAAAAAATAAAAAAATGATTATTTGGTCTGGAAGAGGAATTCTATCGGTTTTGATGCTAATAATTACTTTGGTTATTAGTATTAAAATATTACCCAAAGAACAGTTGGACTATGGGTTTATTATAGCTACATATGCATCGGGTTTGTTTAGTTGGTTTTTTGGATATAAATGGAATACTAAGCCGGATCGAGTTGTAATTGATGAAAAAACAAAAGAAAGAATAATGATTAAAAGAAATCACACCTTGTTTTGGATAAAAATGCAGTATTGGGGAATTATCTTTTGGGGATTAGGTCTGGTTTTACTCACACAAAAATCATTGTATGCAGCAATAGTTTCAGCATTGATTTTTGCTTCTCTAATTATAATGAGAATGATAAATAAACAAAAGAAAAAGTACAAAATCAAAACAAAGCTAATTCATAAAGTAAAAGATCAAAGTAAAACATTATTACAGTCACCTATCGAAATATCAAAAAAAACTGAAGAAGAAAAGCAAAAACAAAGATTGAAAAAAGAGGACCATAGTCGGTTTATGCCAAAATAAAGATAGTGAATAAGAGCAACCAATAAAAGAAACAAGATAATATATCGCTCAATATAAATAGCAATAATAAAAAAATCACTGGAGAGTAGGGAGAATTTTTAGAGGTTTTAAAAAAATAAAACCGAAACAAGTCCAACCGTAATAATATTAACAATTAATAAATATATAACAACTCAAATTTTTAAAACCATGAAAAAAGCAATTTTAGTAGTAACTGTATTTTTAACCGCATTAACCTTTTCTTGCAGTAGTGATGATGATGGAAACAATGATATCGTATTAGGAAAATGGAAATTAGAGCAAACCTATACTAATGATGTATCTGAGAATATTTCAGATTGTGTCAAGAAATCAACTATGGTGTTTCATGATAGTGGAAGCCTTGTGATACAGCCTTATGATATGGTACAACAAGGCTCAGAAAATGTATGCGATTCACAAGGTACGCAATCAGGCTTTTGGAAAAACTTAGGCAAAGAAAATAAATATGAATTTACTATTGGTCACGGAGATAATCCCGAAAAAGGTACGGTCACTATAGTTGTAGAAGGAAATAGACTTACAAAATCAAGTACCTTCATAGAAGAAGGTAAAGAAAGTGTTTTTAAAGAAGTATTTCAAAAACAATAAAACAAATTTAGAAACCAGAATCACCGAAAACTTGTTGCGGTGATTCTGGTACATCTTAAGGATTACAAAAAATATTAGGTATTGAAAAACTATACCCTACTCTTTCTTATTCTATTTTCATTTGTTGGATACGCCCAAAGCATCGATATCGAAAGTGTCGGTAAGGCTAAACCTATTAAGGTAAGTGGTGTGATTTCAGCCAATGGGGTATACTATACTTCTAATCAAAATAATAATCGGGAGCCTTTTACCTATTTCTTAAGAGGAAACCTGAATGTAAGTATCTATGGATTTGCTGTACCTATTTCTTATAGTTTTACCAATCAGGGGGATAATCTTGATTATGCATTACCCTTTGATTTTAATCGTATCAGTTTGCACCCCAAATACAAGTGGGTCACTGCCCATATTGGTAATGTAGCCATGAACTTTTCTCCATATACCCTAAATGGGCATCAGTTTACTGGTGGTGGTGTCGATCTTGCTCCACCTGGAGCATTCAAAATTAGTGCAATGGCAGGACAACTACTAAAAGCCACGCCAGATGATAATGATGAACGTACCGTTCCTGCTTTTCAAAGAATAGGATATGGGCTTAAAACTAGCTTTGAAAAAGAACGTTTTAAAGTGGGAATCATCGGGTTTTATGCTAAAGATAATATAAGTTCGATAGATTCTGTACCAGAAACTAAAGGAGTACTACCCAAAGAAAATCTGGTGATCAGTATAAACACCCAAGTAAAGATTACCAAAGAATTCACACTAGAGGTAGAATACGCTTCGACCGCCATTACACAAGATCTTCGCGCACCAGAAAGTGATGAAGGCAGCACAGGATTAGCAGCTACATTGTTTAGTAATCGTGCTTCAACAGAATTTTATAATGCTCTTAGAACAAACTTAACATACAACATTGGCAGAACCAATGTAGGTATTGGTTACGAACGCATTGATCCCGGATATGAAACCCTGGGAGCCTATTATTTTAATAACGATTTTGAAAACATTACCCTAAATACTGCCAGCTCTTTTTTTAAAGATAAACTCACCCTTGCCATGAATATAGGGTATCAGCGTGATGATCTTGAAAATATAAAAGCCAATGCCACCAATCGTTTTGTTGGGGCTGTTAATGCGGGTTATACAGCATCAGATCGCTTAAGTTTTACCGGATCATACTCCAACTTCCAGACCTATACCAATATCAAACCCAATCAATTTGATGTGATTAATGATGATAATCTGCTGGATGATGAAATAGAAGATCTGGATTATAAACAATTATCACAAAATGCTACCTTTGGAATTAACTATGTGCTTTCACAAAAAAAAGAATCCAATCAGAATATTGCCTTTAATTATGCTCTTAATGATGTAGCAAATGAACAAGGAGGTATTGTACGTATTGGTGATGCTTCTACCTTTCATAATGCAACGACAAATTATACGATTGCATTCCAAAATATAAGCCTGGATATTAATACAGGGGTTAATTTTACCTACAATACTATCGGTACAGAAGATGCTACCACCTGGGGGCCCAATCTAGGTATTGGGAAACGTTTTTTTGAAAAAAAACTAGGAACTCGTCTTGGGCTATCTTATAATGAATCTCAAAGTACGTCTGCCAAAACACAAGTTTCCAACATTCGTTTGAATCTAAATTACGTATTGCTAGAACGGCATAACTTTAATGCAAGTGCCATACAACTTTTTAGAGGTGGAGGGACTACAACCAGTTTAAGTGAGTTAACTGCCACTTTTGGCTATAATTATACTTTTGGTATTAAAAAACCTAGTTTTAAACGCAAGGAAAATGCATGGTTAAGTTTTTCTTACCGTAAACGTACTTTTGAAGGATTGCCCTGGGAAATCACTCCTCAACTTAATTCAGTAGCCAAAGAAAAGCAGGCAAATGAGATGGTAAAACATAAAAAAGATGAGTTAAGACTGCTAGCCAGAGCTGTAAAAAAATCTGAAGACAAGCATAAAAAAGTATATAAAGATGCAGCCCTAGCATATCTAAAAGCTCTGTATTTTTATGAAAATTTTCTGGATGAATATGACACCTGGATTTATGATGCCTATGTAAAACTTATTAGTGAAGGCGAACAGCTAAATTCAGAAATACAGCAGGAATATTTATATCTAAAAGCACAGGTAAACACCTATAAGAAGCCAGAAGATATTGAAGCCTTGCAGGTCATCGAAAAGAAATTCAATGCACACACTGATATGTTGCTCTCCATCAAAAAATGGAACCTTACTCAGGAGGAAATCCGAAAACCCGAAGGTGAGCTTAAAAAATTGAAAGAACAGTATCTCAAAAAAATCTATACCATGTACATAGAAGAACGCCCAGAGGATAAAATCATCAATTATATTGAAGTACGATTAGCAGATTTGTATCATAAGGTGTTGAAGGAGTAAAGAATATGGTTAAAAAGCGTGAGAATATTGTTGAAAATATACTTATCGATACAAGTGTTGTACATAATTATAAATCCGATTCTAAGCTTTAAGCTATAAAATATTATCAAATTAATCGTTGGTAAACATGTTTTCCATTGTGTTTAATTATATCGTGAATCTCGCTGTCTTTCATCTTTTTTTGTCAATTCCTTTCCTAGCCTAATGATATTCATTACTAGGTATACAGCAGAAAGTACTTTTAGTACTGTCGTTACAGGATCTTTTTTAGAAGTGTTTTCTATGATTTGGTTTATATTATTTGCGTTCATAATCTTTGATTTGTAAAATGAAAATTACCTTGGTTTATAATTTACGAACATCTCTTAATTTTTTGGTAGCAGCTATGACTTCTGCATATTCCCTGATGACATATTTTGAGATAAACAGAACTCCGTATAATGCTCCCACAATAGCAACTCCTTGTACGATTGGATTTTTTAAAAGTTCCTTGGACTGATCGGTCAAGGTTTTCTTTATTTGATCGTTCGTGGGGCTGTTATTTTGAAGTTGTTTTCTTCTAATCATTTTTCTCGTTTCCATAATGTTGACTGTTATTAAGTTTTGCACAAAAAACCTAAGCTCTTTTTTACTCTTGAGATTTGATGCTGAAGATGTTTTTGAAGATTGACTATGATGAAGTGATTAGAAATTTCTGAAAAATAAATAGCATATACAAATCAAAAAAACATATAAACGTTTGTAAACGATACGTATCGTTGCGTAATGCTATCCCTAAAAAAAATAGTGAAATCAGCAACTTATTAGTGATAATAGCACTTCCCAATTTATACCCCCTATAAATTAACTATGCCAAAACTGTAGTAAAGAAGGTACGAAAATAATTTTCAGATAAATTTGACTTTACATTTACCTGATCAGTATGGGCGAACTAATACCAAAATAACAGCACATAAGTACAGCCTAATCTACGTTAGAACTTATTTTAAGAGCTTTTAAGAGCTTCAGTCATTCTTGCGCGAACTCTTGGTTAAAATTTTAATAGCGCGTAACTACCTTTGTTTTTAGCTAAAATTTCTTGTGATTCATATCCAGTGAATTTTATAAAAATGTAGATTTTTCAATTTACAATCTTTATCAATTGAAAATTGCTGTTGCTCGTTTTTAATTTGCGGGATGTTGCAAGTAATTTTTTAGTTTCCAATATTGTTACACGACAACTTTTCCCTATAGGGAAAAGTTGCAGCTCACTCCTATAGGGAAAAGTTGCAGCTCACTCCTATAGGGAAAAGTTGCAGCTCACTCCTATAGGGAAAAGTTGCAGCTCACTCCTATAGGGAAAAGTTGCAGCTCACTCCTATAGGGAAAAGTTGCAGCTCACTCCTATAGGGAAAAGTTGCAGCTCACTCCTATAGGGAAAAGTTGCAGCTCACTCCTATAGGGAAAAGTTGCAGCTCACTCCTATAGGGAAAAGTTGCAGCTCACTCCTATAGGGAAAAGTTGTAGCTCACACCTATAGGGAAAAATTACATGTGTCATCCCTATAGTAAATACTTCAAGTCATTGCTATAGTAAAAAGTTACGTGTCATCCCTATAGGGAATACTTACTCATTACCATTAAAAAAAATTACATTATTATCGATTAGAAAATATCAAAAAAGGGTACGAAGTGTAGCGAAAATAATTCTTGTAAAGCTCTAAAAACCATCCATAAAAAATAAGTCTTAATCGGGATAGGTATTTTGTAGAAATACACATCTCGATTTGGGCTGTGCATTTTTAATTCAATATCGGTACATGTAAGGATGTAAAGAAAGCTTCTTATCTCGAAAATTTTGTTTACATAAAGACCTTTATTCCGTTTGAACTATAGGTGCAAAAAAAATTGATGTATATCACAAATATGATAACATAGATACACGTATATTAATTTAAATTGACTTAGGTTTTGATAATTGTCCAAGACAAAACCTCAAAAAAAGGAACTGCGGGTTTTGAGGTTATTGAGGTTTTACTCCTTTTGTAAGATTTTACGACTAAACACTTGAAAGAAATAGGCTTCATTGCACTCAAAACCTTAAAAACCTCAGAAACCTCACTAGTCTATTTTGAGGTTTTTAAGGTTTTCTAAAGTTTGCTTATATAAATTTAGTTGTCCTTTTTAAGTGTGTGAAGATACTGCCCGTGCCCGATACGTTGTAGATATCCTTTTTCAACAAACTGCTTTATGTAGCGTTCCGCGGTCTTTTCTGGTACTTGAAGTCCATTAGCTATATTCTTATATTCCTGAGTAGAAAAAGAGCTAGGCAATCCATCCAAAAAGCTTTCTTTTTTGGTTTTATTTATTGGTAACACCTTTTTCTTTTGCGGTAAATAACGATACACCTGCTGGGTATGTTCCAGTAAGCTTTCTACAATGGCAATAGCATTTTCCATATCGACATCCTGACAATATAATATATTGGAAAGTGCGTTGTTTTCTAATGATCTAATGAGGGTAAAAATCATGACGATACGATAACAAATCAATCCCAACCGCAATAAAGAAGCTTCTAACCCCGTTTTTTGTAAGAATAAGAATTTATCATATTCCTTGCTAAAGAAAGCATTGAACCGCTCAATATGGTGCGATTGTAAACTAACCTTTATTCCATCGTTAAAACTTTCCAGTATTTGGTAATATTGCAAATATCGATTACCCAGCTTATCAAAGATACTGTCCAGCGATTCCTTATCTGTATTGGCAAATACATTTTTCCATTGTTTTTGCCGTTGCATTTTGTAAAATATAAACCTACTGAACAGTCCATTTTCAGAATCCGGCATTAAAGACAATACTTGATCTGGTGTGCCTGAAAGTACAGCAGATAATTGTGGGGTGGCAATATCTACGTATTCACTTGCTGTACGTCTGTAATAGCTTATTCGTTCGTGGTGGAAGGCTTTTCTAAACCCATCGCTATAATTGCCATGTTCGCTTTTAAACGCTTGCGCAAGTGTATCTCCTTCAGTTTCAAAAATCAGCCCTTTGCCATCATTGTTTGCTAGTAATTCAAAAGTTCCAGTGGCACTACTATTAGCAGGAATAAATAACAATTGTTCCCTTGGTTCTTCTGGTTTCTGTGTAGTATCACCTTTTTGTTTTTTTCTTACATCAAGATATTCTGATAGTTCCACTTCGTATTGAACTTTTTGAGAATTTGTACTATCTCTTTTTTGTTTATGGATAGGGTAGACCAGTTGTCTACAAAGATTAATCCTTCCTTTACCAGAAGAAGCTGGGGCGGTAACAAATAAGAACAAGTTAGGATATACCATACTTTGATCGTAAATACCATATACGTTGGGTAAACAACTGCTTATTGCCGTTAAGCTCCCCAACAACAATAAATCCCTCTCCTGATCACTTCCTGCATACTGTGTTATTTGCTTTAAAAAATCAGGTAGTCGTTTGTAAACGGATGAAGGTATGATGGGTAAGGAAGGTTCTTGTGTTAATTGATCTTCTTCTGGTTCTTCCTTTGCTACGGAAACCTTTTGTGATGTAGCTAATGTATACCCCTTTTGTTTTTGTGATGAAGGAGTTACTCCGGCTAACTTTGCTAAATGGAAAAATGTACCTAGTGTAGCCCCAGAATTATTACTTTGTAAACATTTTTGGTATTGTTTGCGACAGTTAGCAGCATCATATTTAGGATAGTTCTTACTCACGGCATGAAACAGTTCTTCTCCCATACTACCAAAAGCATCTGCCAAAGCAAACCCAATCTTAATCCAGTCTCCGTAGTTTGAGGTAATATCGATACCAGAAACTTCTAGCTGAGTACAGACTTCTTTTACCTTATCGTAATCATCAAAAGACCGTGAGATTGTTTGAACCACTTCTGTTTCATTTTTTTTATGTTGACCATCAAGGGCTGGGTTCAGATATTTTTTAGGCTCAAATTTCAACATTGGCTTTGTATTTTGGATGGATATATGCATTAGGATCATACGGCAATAAACACCCTCTGCTTACATCACTTCCGGATGCATCCACTTGGATGTTATAGGTTTCTTTGATGTAGTTGATGACTGCCTGAAAGTATTCTGTATGAGATATTTCAGCTAAGTCTATTTTGATAATCCATTTTAGACCATTTCCTCTGGGCGATATAAATAGTAGTTGAGAAGGAAGATCAGGGTCTTTTAATAAGGTTTTTCTTATATCCAATAACTCTTCTTTGTTCGGTATTCCATCAATATCAATAGTCAATAATTTAGAATGAGTGTTAAGGTGTTGATTGTTCCGTTTGGTAAATACCCCGGAAAAAGTGACATAGTCAAAATGTTTTTTCTTGTAGTCTTTTTGTTCTTTTTCTGAGGAGAGTTTACGCAAGTATTCTGTCCGATATTTACGAGAATGATCCGTAAGCATACGGTATACTTCAGGTAAACCAACAGTTTTTGTTGGTGTAAGGTTATAGAGGTTTTTAGAAAAATAACTGAACCTTGGTTCCCATTCAATATTTGGTTCCGATTCAGTATCGGGTATGCTATCCAGAAAACCCTGAATACGTTCTTGTTTTAGATCATAAGGGGATACCTTATTTTCTAAATTCAAATGCAGTGTATCATTAATGTTGAGTAATAGATCTATTTCTGTGTCTTCTTTAAAATAGAGTTGTGCAAAATCAAATACATCTCCTTGGAAATTTTTGTTTTCCAAATCCTGATAAACAGCACGATTATTAACTACTTTTATTTGTAAACTTTTTCTATGGTGAGCAGCAAACGGATTGTAGGTTGGTTTACACTCCCTTCCGCTTACCCTAAGTGCGGTTTCTTTCGGGTAATACTGCCGTAGGATATAAGCAAATATCTTTAGTCCGTAATGGGTCTTACCCAAAATCGTTTCTTTTGTAATCATAAATAACTTATTAAGTAATCTCAACTCTTTTAAATACATTCACAAAAGACAATAGATACCCACACCTGTTCAACAGGAAGCTCGGATACGCTCTATCAGAGCGCTTTAGTATGTCAATAGTGATGGTAATATGAAATACTACTAGAATTTCTTTAATGGAAATAGTAGTATGTATAGTAGATCAATAACAGCGCAATAGGTAGGCATACATACGCTGTCTGTCAAAGAATAGAAGAGTATAAAGATTATACTGGTTTTCTTGATCTCCTCTTAATTTTATACATAATGGTGGATTTGTTTACTTTATAGTTTTTCAGTTCATCAGCAGTACATTCCAAATGAGATGCAATCATATCCAGATCCTGAGCAGGGATATCTGCGTGGTCATCTGCCAGTAAATTACAATAGCGATTAAAAGTCCTTGCTGTTTTTTTTAAGCCCGTAATGATCTTTTCTTTAGTAGCTCTATATTTTGCTACAGGTAGCTCTGCCAACTTTTCATTAATACAATACTTATAGTCTTTCATAAGTTTTAATTTTGATAATTATGTAAACCAATTATATTGACAAATAATTCATAAAAAACACAGAGACTCTGTGGTAAAATCAACCCTAATTTGATTTTAAAGCCTGTATTTCAAACAAAACTTTGTCTTTTTAAAGAACATATCTTTCTTCTTTCAAGAAAATTTCTTCCACAAATGTAAAGTATTTTTGTTTACATTTTGTAACTTTGTCGAGACAAATTTGTCCAATAGCCGATTTATATTATGGAAGAATTACTGCATCAGATATACTCAAATCATCACGGAAAGTTGCTAAAGGCATATGTGCAAAAGAATAACATCAATAAAAAAGGAGGTGTTAACAAATTAGCTGAAGAATTAAATTTGACAAGACAAGGAGTTTACAATTTATACAACCAAGAAGTGATAAAAGTGTCTTATCAAGAAAAATTAATAGCTCATTTAGAATTGCCAAAGGATTTTTTTCCAGAACCTATCTCCGCAGAGGAAAGGTTTCGGTTATTGTTGGGGGACTATGCCAAAATAAAAATAGAAAATTTAAAATTAAAGGAAGAACTTGAAAAAACAAAGGCTAGAGCAGTTATTAGAGATTATCTGGTAGAACAACGAAATGAACATCAACAGGATAAAAGTGGTAACACAACTGTGGTTTCAAAAAGTGATTTTACGGGTTTCATAGACAATTACTTTGATGAATTGTACTTGGATCAGTTTTTACACAGGATAACTATTGATGAGATGCAAAGTGGTTTTTGTTTCGAAGTATCTGGAGAAGATTTAGATCATTTAGGTATTAATCAAGGTGATTTTGTATATACTGATACTCTGATAGAACATTATGATTTAGTTAGAAAAGAAAGCTTATATGTAGTTATTATTAATGACCCTATCAATGGGAAAGATATTCTTATTGGACGAATTCGATGGTACAGGGGCTCTATAGGACTTGTGCAGCTTGATAAACGACAATTTGATTTGGAAGGAAATCTTAACATTGAACAATTATGGGAGGTGAAAGGACACATTACTAAAGAGGAATATGATATAGAAATTAACGGCGATGATGATTTGGAAACATCATATTAAATGTTTTGAACACTAATCTTTGAAATTTTGGTCATGACAAGTAAAAATATTTATTGGAAAGTGCTAAAATTTAATATTTAAAGTAGTTGCTACGACTTTAAATTTGCTAGAACAAATAAAATTCTGAAAGTCATCGTAGGTTTATTCATTTTGATTTTTAAGAAAAATTATAGGTAACATTTTACATGATATTGACACTTATTATAGGGGGAATATTAGAAAGGCGTTGCATTTCGTATAAAGAATACTATTAATTTAATATAAAAAGAAAATGGATTTTGAAAACAGTGAAAAAGACTATGTAAAAAAGATTAATGCACAAAGTCAGGAAATGATCAAGGGTTTTCAAGATCATCTAGCAGAGGTGAAAGAAGTTCATCCAGAAGTAAATGACAGGATGATTTTTGAAGGTTGGGCAATTCAAAAAATAGCAAGTTTACAAGTCATCATAAAAGAATTAGCAGAAGACAATCAACGATTGAGAAATTTTAGTAATTTGAATTAATACAAAAACTTTAATTTGGTCTTATGTCATATTTAGCATCTGTACATATAAAAACGGATAGAGAGCATCCTTACCCTTATAATGTTCCGGCAATCAAGTTTGCCAAAAACATTGATGTGTCTAATAACATCACTTTTGTTATAAAAACTACTAAGTAGTTTTTCATTTATAATACTTATTGAATATCCGTAATTATTAGTAATTACGGATATTCAATTTTAGTTTTTATTTGATTTTAATGATAATAATAATTCCTACTACTAAGAATTTACTATTATCAAACTAGCATTATCAATAGCTTCAGTTTCTAGTCTCCTATTTATCACTTCAATTGCAGAGTCTTGAGAATCTGCACTATTAATTAAGTATTGAATAGTTTGACTATTGACTATATTATGAACACCATCAGAGCATATAATTAATTGATCTAAACTATTATTAATGTTCAATTCATGATAAGAAATACCAGATTTTTTAATATCCCCTTGAATCGAACGTGTTACAATATGAGAATACTTAGACACTCTATTGCTTGCATCTGAAATGGTGCTATCAGAAAACTCATTTATCAAGTTATGCGATTTACTTTCAAAAACTAATTTGTTATCAGAATAGTGAAGAATCTTAACATCACCAACCCAAAAGCATTTAGCTATATTTCTTGAAAGCACTATACCACCCAAAGTGGCTCCTAATTTAGAATGATTTTGATCCTGAAACTGACGAATAGCAAGGTTTGCTTTATTAATAGCTTTTTGAATAGTTTCCTTATTTATCTCATCTATATTTGATAAAAAAGTTAATATACTTTCAGTCGCTATCTGCGCCGCTATTTCACCATTATCATAACCTCCCATACCATCCGCAACAAGATATAAATACGTGTCAGGATTTATGTTCTTTGTTAAGACAACATCTTGATTGACTTTCCTTTTTCCTTTATGTGTTAATGTAGTTGACTTCATTAATTACTTGTAGCCTGTATAGTGCCACCTCCGTGTTTCGTTACTCTTGGTCTTGTAGAAACCTTAACTGGTTTAGCTGATATACTTTTTTCAGTTGCTTTGGTAGCCCATAAAAATCCTTCTCCTGGCATCAAAGCACTCATATCTGCTGGAGTTAAGGATGAAAACTGTGTTATTGACTTTTGAATATGCTTTAACCATTGTGGACTATTAAATTTGTGAAGTAATACAACAGAACTCAGTTCTATAATTTCATTAGGTAAACTTGGAGGGTCTTGGCTTGCAATCATTATACTAACTCCTTTATGTCTCATCTCTCTTATAGCCGTCACAATATTCCCAGTCAAGTCCTTATTGTCCATATACTTGTGAGCTTCATCAAAGACAATAAACTTGTTGAAGTGGTTGCCATTGACATTTTTTACTGCTGAGAAGATATTAAGCATTATTACAAACAATCCAAGTGCTTCGTCTTTGACAATAAATTCATCTCTTAAATCAACAATTATTAACCTTCCTGGCTTTAATACATCTCTCATCATAAATTGATCATCGACATATTCTCGTGCAAAACTTAGTTTCTGTCTTGCTAAGGCTTTTTGCGAATTACTAAGTAATTCAGAATCTTCCACACTTTGTGATAAAGCATCAATTGTAATATTTGCTCTATGCTCTTTCATAATGGCCTTCAACTGTCTAATGTAAGTTGAATCATTACCAATAGCTCCTAAAATGAACATCCAATCTTGAACATTCAGTTCTTGTGAATTAAAAGCAATTGGCAGAACCTCTATTGAAGGATATTCAGATTTACGCTGGTCTATTTTATCCTTTGGCGTTAATATAATTACGTCTTCTATATTGTCTGGTTCAGCACCATATCTCTCTTTTAATTTAGCTAGTTCATTTTCTTTATCATTCGGTAGAATCATAGATGTGAATTCTGGCTCATAATCCATACTTTCACTATAATGAAAAATAACACCTGCTAATGGAGATGGTAATAGATTTATATCATTAAATTGCTTTAATACCATTTCTGAAATTGTACCAATCGTGTAACTTTTTCCTCCACCTTGTACACCAAATAAACTAACCGTATTCGTTTCACTTAAATCAATAGCAATTTTCTTTTGAGTAGTGCTTTCGCCTAAAATTCCGAATTGATCACTTGCAGATGTTTTACCAATTAAAATATCGTATTCTGGAACTTTGTGAGCAACATAGTCCACTTTAATCTGCTTATTATCTGATTTTTTTATATAAGGGTTAGACTCTACTGCCGTGTTGTTTTCTTCTTGGTCTACCTCAAATATCTTTGATTCTTCATCTATTTTAATACTTTTTTTAGTTAATTGTATAGTTGAATCATCCGTAGTTTGAATTTCGTTTATCTCAAATTCATTTTCTAATTTAGATTTAAACTTTTGTAAAAATGGTTTCAATTCACTCTTGTTGCCAAATGCTTTATTTAAGTCTTTATCAAAATCATTCTCTTCCAGTCTCTTTGTATTCAAATCTGAATCAGGATCTAAAATATCGTCTATTAATTTCCCTCCGAATGTAAAGAAAACAGAATCATTATCCAATACTACTTTTTTATGTCTGTCATTAGCTGCAAAATCAAATATCAGACCTAATCTTTTAAACTTAAGAGAGAAGCCAAGATCAAGTGTTTGTAAAAAGGCGAGGTATTGGTTATAAGCAATTGATGACAGATATTCGTACCTATTGGCTCTTTCCAAATAAAACATCAATAATGATCTTAATTCTTTGTTTTTTATCTCCCTATCAAGACGGTCAAAAGAATTATTATACTCTGGGTCAAAATGATTTCGTAAACCTTCAATAGTATTTTCAATTTGCTCCAACATCTTTAATCGTAATGCATCTTTTTCAGTTTCTCCAAGAGACTTTCTACATTTGATTTCTATAACAGCTATTGAAATTTCTTTTTTCGCAGGATTGATCGAGACTAGTAGATTGTCAGCGCGTGATTTACTACCTGTTGGTAGGTTCTCAAACAAATTTTGATGCAGGTCAATTGGAATTAAAAATGCATCTTTCAGCATCTCCTTCTTTTCTAAAACTCTCTTTGTGAAAGCTGATCCAATAACCTCAAAAGCTTTGTTTTTAGTTGAATTCAATTGCAAGACAAGTGAGCTACTTACCGCTCTTAAATCCTCAAGTAATATTTTTACTTTACGCTCATCTTGCTCGTTGTGTATATCTAAGTTAAATTCTTCAAAATGTGGCCCTAATAAACCTAGAACTTCCGAAGTAGGACGTGTCGTGAGGAATGAGGATATTCCCAAAATTTCTTCTCCTGGAACATAATCTAGTAAGAATGGAATTTCTCCATCTTTTGATGGCTGATCAAAGATTTGTGGACCAAGATTTTTATCAAAGGTTATAACCCAGTCTGAATAGTCGTGAAGGTGTGTTAAAAGCACTTTATCCTTATCGTTTAATCTAAGCTGGGTAGATGGTATCGATGCTGTATATTTCGAAACTAAAGAGCTACTTACAAAACTTTGAATATTCTCAAATAACTTAATACCATTTGCGCCTGTAGTATCATATTTAATAGGTAGCTTGTTTCCTTGAATAAATCTGTTCCATTTAACCTGAGAGCCATTTTCATCAACTACTACAGTAGAATCAGTTATCAATCCATTTAAGTAAAAATTGTGTCCTTCTTCTGATGGTTTTGTTAACTCTATAGTAATTGGAAATGGGCTAACAACAAAACTCAAATGAGAAGTAAAACTAGAAGGTTCTTTTAAATAATCCGAAATACTATTAATCGAAAATCTAAGTTTTGGAAATAATCTATTTTTTGATGGTTGTGAAAAAGCTTCTGCTTCCTCTGAAATATTCGATGCTGGGTTTATCAGGATTTTTAATGCTTCCCCGTGTTCTATAATTTTATCATCTCCCTTAAATATTCTAACCTCATAATTAATATTTTCAAACACACTTTCTTTTTCCAACTCAACAAACGCATTTGAAAAAATTTCTGCGTCTCCGGCGTTAAAAAGGTTTACTATAAGTTTGTCAATATATGGATGTTGAGCTAAGTAGTTTTTAATGTGGCGCATTATCAACTTAAGACTGAGATCTGTTTCTACGTAGTTGTCTTTAGTAATATTAAAAAGAAGTCTAAGGTAATGCTGTAGTTGTCTCGAAATAGATGTCATCCCATTTTTAGACTCTTGTGATATAGTATTTAGATATAATCCCCAACCAAAAGATAATTCACCACTATAGTTGTATGCTTTTTTTGTAGACGGATCAATCAATACTAATTGATTATTTTCGGGAGAAAGATTGCCTGTAAACAAGTCTTCCAAGTTCTGAGACCAAGAATCTTGATGCCCTGAAAACTCTTTAGTTTGCTTTTCCCAGCTTTCAAAAACCTCTATTAATTGAACTATCCAGGTTAATCTCAATGGATGCAAAGGAGAGACAAGTAAAGCTTCAACTTTATTACCATCAGGTAATTTACTTTTTACAGTAGAAACATCAATCATCTGAAGTTCCAAAAGAAATGCTTTAAGCTTTGTCTTTTCTTCTAATTCAATACCATCAGACTCAAGTTGCTTTTTGAGTTTAAACGTCCACTTAGAATATGATTCAATATATTTTTTAATATCATCTTTTAAGGTAAAAATATTAGTAGATTCAAATATTCCATTTCCATCTTCATTGGAGTTTGCAATGCTTTCAAAAACTTCTCTTCTGAGCTTAAGTAGAGATTTTGGTGCTATCTCATTTATTTCACTTTTAACAAACTCAAGTGCCTCAAATCCGATAGCCAATTTGTTGCTCTTTAAGCGTGATTTTACATAACCAATACTATCTGCATTTTGCAAATATTTATTTTCTATTTGTCTTAACTTTGTTGAAATATTTATCTGATAATTATGCTTGTCAGAATAATTGATGTGGAATGTCGAAGAATGTTTTTCCCTACCGTCATTGATCCAATTATTAGACGTATCAGGTGGCTCAGGAATTTCGCGGTCTTCTCCATTTTTCAAACCTTCGATACGGTATTTGAAAAATGCTTGTAAGACGTTGTTCAGCTTATCTTTCCTTTGATTTTCATCACGTTCTAATACATCCTCTATTACGTAATCAAAGTCTATAGAATCGCAAGTTAACTTATAAGGAAATGTACTTTTCTTAGCCTCAGGATTTTCGTTTAATGCTTGTTCCCAAGCTTTTTGAATTTTAGAATCACTGAATTTATCATCAGCATTTAGCATATTTCCGTGCTCATCTTCTGCTAAAACCTTAAGAAAGTACGAGCCTTCTTCAATTACATTTGAGTTAAGCTCTAAAGTCACATCTCTATATGGTCTATTGGAGTTGGAGTTCTTTACTTTTCTCAGAACAGATATTTCTTCACCATTACTACCGTTAACCGCCATTAAAACAATACGAAAGTATTTTAAATCTTTAATGTCCTTTGGATTCCGATTAGTGCGAAATCTGACTTTAAGCTTTGTTGACTTTCCATTCTGCGCAAATAGCACGTTGGTTCCATCTTCAACTTTTAAATCTTTAGATTTAATTTCGTCAGTAATTAGTTTAATATGAGTAAAGTCTAACTGAGGAATAGGCCACTTACAAAAATTGAGATTTTCATAATTCTTATAGATACTCTCGCATATATCTTGTGAGTTTTTAGCATCTTTTTCTGTTTTAAGAAAGTCAACTATTTCCTTTTGTTTAGAATCATTTTCTAATCCTAGTTCTGCAATACGGTCATATAAAGGTTTATTAAATGCCGATAATAACTCAACACTTTCTCGATTAAAATTTAACCTAGATCTAATCTTTTCTGAATGTTCTAAAAGTATCGAATCAGGAATCAAAGAAAGATGATACAAATTATCTCCAATAGATTTTAAATCGTAGTTACTCTCTGAAACAGCAATTAAATATTCAATTATTTCAGAGTTTGTAGGATTAAGATATTTGATGATATCAACTGAAACTAACTCTTCCAAATCGTCAGGAATCTCATCTATTAAAGTGTCAACCAGCTTAGCTTCTATTCCTTCTAAAGATATTTCTTTAAAGGTTGCATTTCCGTAAGAATCTTCCGCAGCAGTGCGACTATTCGAGGGTATTAGAATTAGAAGAGGTTTATCTTGCTTATTTCTGAGCTCTATAAGTTTAGTTGCTGAAATGTATCGACTATCAACAATATCATTTTCTGCAACTATAAAAAGATCTAAATGTTGATGCTTTTTGTTTATTTCCTCCCATAAGTACTCAAGTTCCGATTTGCCCATACCAGTAATTTTCATACAATGACCTGCGACTGCGCTTTCAAAGTCATCTTGATGTAGTTCAAGGATAAGAGTTGTTATTCTTCTGTAGTATGTATTTATGGTAATTGTATCCATATATTTTTTAGTCATTTAATTCGTAACGAGGGCGTATTCTTTGCAGGATGTAAGCATCACTTAAATCATTGTAAAAACCAATCTGGCGTAATTTCATCTTAAAGGCTTCAATATTTTCTTTGAAAGCTAGATGAGTATTAAGATCAACATTTTTAAAACGCTCTTCTTCAAGTCCGTTAATAATAAGACCATATCTTTCTCTGATATTTCCTACTAACTCCTCAATTGAGAGTGTCTTTGTTGTGAAATGATCATCCTCAACATCAAGTACCAATATTTGAACTAATGTTTCCAGTAGTCGTGTTCCGAGTACAAAGCGACGCGGATGCTTTTTACTGCGACCTTGGGACATAAAGCCTCGTTCTGTATTTTTTTGAGATAAATTATCAATTAACTGTACGTGATAGCGGTATTGGTAGATACCACGAGCTTTGACTATTAGTTCAATATATTTATCGAAATAAGTATCTTCATATTTAACCATATCTTTTATCAATTCTCGATCATCATCTTCCAACGAATTGTACAAGTTGTCCCACTGAGTTTCAAAATATATTTCAAAGCCTTCGGGTTTTTCCGAAAGAGCCTTAAGCGCCTTATCTAGATTTGAAGAATCAGTTTTTTCTAGCTTAAGCCTTCTTAATGCAGCATTCACTCGAAAAGTTGCTTTTACGTATTCATGAACACTATTTGTCAGGTTTTCTGCATCTGCGCTAGCAAGCTTTGAAATTTTACTTTCATTATCATCCGTAGCATCTATTACAATACTCCAATTATCATTAACCTCAGTAGATCCATTTTCAACCATCTCAGGTAATAAATAAACAAGTTTTTGGATATATAATGAAAGATGAAATGATGTTATAGTTTTTAAGTAGTCAACAACAACATTCCTTGGTATTTTTCGCTTATAAACTAATAATCGACGGACATCATCACAATAAAGTTTCGCCTGTTTTTCCAACAATGGCTTTATTTGATTCAAAGAATTGTTGGTGTCAAGAAAACCAGGTTTCACATTCTTTATTATATGTAATAAACCAAGACTATCAACATCTAAACCATCTTTAATATTTATTTTATTGGTAGTATTATCCCATCCTTCCATCAAGAAGTTTTTTAATTCTTCTTTGACTTTTGGATTAGCTCCTAGCATCAGATAAACTTGATCCGCAGTATTGTAATCTCTATTATGAGCCGCATTTCTAACACGATAGCTTTCAAGGTGAATAGGTCTGAGAGAAGATATCTTTTCTTTGTCTACATTTCCTCTAAAAACCATATTAACCAGGTTGCTACGCATCCATAATTCTGCTGCTTCCTTATTTTCACTAAAACCTTTCACTGAGCCGTCTTGTTCTAATTTGTTAAACACTCTTTGAAGGGTTTTAAGGTCTATAAAAGAATTACTTCTTGCCCTTTGTCTTGGTCTCATTCCATTATGCTTTAATAGCATAAATAGATTCACGAAAACATTATCAATTTTGACAGCTTTGGCATCACCAGCATAGATGAGTTCGTTTCTTAGGACACTTTCTTCTTTGTTTAATTTTATTGCCATAATTATAACTGCATTGATTCTATACTAAGTTGATTCTCAACGTTTTTACTAATCTCATAAAACTCTATGTTATCTCTTGTCACAATCACTCTATTATATGAAAGATTCTCAAGTAGGTTTTTGAAAATTGTAAGCTCTACAAACTTTCCTCGAATATCATTTAAAGAAGGACTGTAACCTTTTTGTATGAAATAGAGCATTTCAAATAAATCTAATGAGATTACTAATTCTATGTGTTGCTCTGTTCGATGTCTAAACACAAGACTATCTGGTTCATACTCTAAATATTTTACAAGATGATCTGTTCTGCTAACAAATAACTCAAAGTCATTTAAGTCAAACAATCTAAATGATCTACTAAATGGATCATTAATTTCAGACGAGCTTAAAACCAAATTCTTTTCCCAAATTGCAGGATTTTCGCAACCTTCGTTCATAGATATAGCTTGAGAAAGTGACATTTTAAGCTGAAGTAAAGAATCTTGTGAAAGCTGGGCAAATAAGTTGGGCAAAACATTTTTAATTAAATCTACATTAGGAGTAGATTTGAAATCAGTCCAACTAGTTGGCTTGTAATTTTCAAATGATAGAATTTCATAAAATTCTGTTCCCGCATTTTTAAGACTAATCTGTTTTAGAGCTGTAGATTCTTTTTGGACTACTGTTTTTATCTGCTCTAAACTAGCTTTCGCGAAAGTGGAATCATCCTTAAAGTCCTCGTTAATGAAAGACAACTTTATTTGATCTGATTTGTCATCTACATTTAGATAACTCAGAACTACATCAGAAACACCATTCAATTTGTCAACATTTAAAGCTTTATAAAAGCTCAAAAGTGACTGATATGGTAAGCGTTTTTGATAGCTACTTATTCTACCTTCAAAATATTGATGTCTAATATATGTTTTTTGAATAGACTTAATTTTATTTAGTAATTCTTCGGTTTGCTCATGCGCTGGTGCCCAAATTTTATTGCTGTTGAATTGGTCTATCAAATCAAACGATCTATCTGAAAATTCTAAATATTGTCTGCTACTATGTTGACCGAAAAATAGATCTCTGTCAAGATTTGGTATCGCAACATTTCCTATATCCGTTTCACGCAACAGCTTTATTAATCTGTCATTATTTCCGGAATCATCGTAATTAGAGTTGGTTAAGTTGAAATAGTAAAGTTGCCAGTATTCCTCTGGTTTACTTTGAAGTCCAGTATATGCATTTTCTACATCTTCACAGCTGTGATCTCTGGAGATCATAAAAGCTACATAAGACCTTAAATCTCGCATAGTAATATGAAGCTCTCGTTTTAGTGCTACCGTGCGTAACAACCATTCTAGTCTAGTTATTACTTCATTTCCAGATGCGGGATCATTAAGCGACTCGACATTGTATTTAATGAAACACTTATTTGCAATTGAACATCCTTCACATTTGTTCCAAAGGCTTTTGTTAGTTAACGCTTTCACTTGTTGTCTAAAGAGACTTGGCTCTTTATCATCAACAGCCGTAACAGATCTAAGGTTTAGATTAATAATCATCAAACCTTGTGGTAGATCATAGTGACCTTCTTTATAAAAATACTGATCAATTGTATCGTGAAGCGAATTGTATTTCTCTGATGTCTTTAGAAATTCAACAAGTCTACCTTCGTTTATTGCAATAATGCGTCCTTCCTCAGCTTCATTAAAGTTTTCCAAACCTTCAAAAGGATTAAAGAAAGACTCCAGTACTTCATTATTTAATTTAGCCTCTTCATCTTGTGACCCATCATAATTGCTTTCAAATGGAGTTCCGTTTATTAAAAATTCTGCTCCGTTTTTATGTCCAAATCGTTTCAGGTTTTTAACTGTTGGATCATCCTCTATTTTTCTAATGAAAGCAGTCTTACCGTCTCCTGCATTTCCTGTAATGATGATGAGCTTAAATCGAGCATCAAGAATATCTGGTATTAGCTTCCTGTCTAACTTCGATGGAGAGTAAGTAAGCCGATCATAATTTGATCCCCGCTCATTAACTCTCGTTCCCCAGTTTCCTGATTTTGATTGGCTATAAAGGGAGTTGATGTAATCAACAACGTCGATACCTTCTACATCTATCTTATGTTCTTTAAGTCTATTGGTGTTTTCCTCAAATGATTCTTTTAAAGCTTTGTACACTCTCGTTATATTGCCATCATTAAAATTACGAGCACCACCTTTCCAGAATGTTTCGTTGATTAATATTTCATTATCAATCTTTACTAACATTTTTAGTTTATCACCAAAAGAGATAGACTTCTTGTAACTTTTAATCTTGTCTTTAAATTTTCCTAACGAAGAGTGTATCGTTTTACGGATCTCTTCATAGGTAGACATTTCGTTCAACAGTTTTATACTTGTGCTACCTTGACGAATAAATACTTCTGTTCTATACAGTTTACCATCTTGCACACCATCAGTGCTTGGTTTATTTTCTTCAAGAAGATTGTCTTCGCCTATTTCGTTTAATGCAACAAGCATTTCACTAGCTGAGCCATATCTAGTCTCTGATTTTGTTCCAATAGACGTAAGTAAGAATTTTGCGAAAGCGTCAGAAATTCGGGGATTCAACTCTTTAGGATCTGTAGGGTTTTGGCTTAAGCTTGGTATTCTTATTTTAGGCCAAGGATAATTTTTTGTTACTAATTCATAGAGTGTAATCCCGAGTGCAAATGTATCTGCCGAAAAGTCCCAATTAATATGATGACCATCTAATAAATCTGGTGCTAAATATGGGTTAGTCCCTACATATGATTTATCGTTTTCTTTAAGTGAAGCAACATTAAAATCGATTAAAACAAAACGTCCTTTATTATCCCAAATAATGTTTTGAGGCTTTACATCTCTATGTAAAATAGGGTTCTCTCTTGTTTGAAGATACTCAAGTGCAGATAGCATTTCTATACCCAAACGATTTATTGTAGCGATCGGAAGGTTAGCATCTGTCTTAATATAGGTGCTCAAATTGTCTCCATCAAGAAACTCGGTGGTTGTGTAAAACTGATTCTGTGGTGTCTTACCATTCCAGCTAAACTTTACAATATTAGGATGATCTAATTCTATTAGTGCATTATATTCATCTAAGACACTAGTGATATTTACACTTTCGTGAAATAATTTTAGCGCATAGTCACGTCCTTGTAAATCGTGTTTTGCTTTAAAAACTCTTGAATATCCGCCGCGACCAAGTATTTTGTGGATAATGTAGTCGCCAACTTTATCGCCTTCTTTTACCTCATAAGTATCAGTAGCTTGAGAAGTTGTTTGGGTAGGTTTTTGTGTTTCCTCTTTTGTAGATAATTCTAACTGTAATGCTGTTTTAATAAATTCTTCAAGTTCTTCTATACTATCTACTCGGGCATCACTATCTGTGAGAATTGTTTTTAAACAAATCTCATCAAGCCACTTAGGTAAGGAACCATTCTCAGCAGATGGCAACCTATCTTTAGGTAGTTTTCCGCCTAATTTATCCAGTTCAAAAGGACTCTTTATTGGCTCTTTTCCTGAAAATAGCCAAGCAATTAAAACACCTAGTGAATAAATATCAGATGCTCTGGAAGCATCTTTCGCAATGAGTTCTAATGGATGGTAAGGCGAAGCATTAGCTTCGCTAATGGTATGCATTACCGTATAGCCATTGTCATTATGGTCTGTAAAGTAAGACTTCCCAAAATTCCCTAAATAGGCATAGCCATTATTTAAAAAGATGTTTTCAGGGTTAATGTCCCTATGAAATATATTTTCCTTGTGAGCAGCCTTTAAAGCACTCATTACACATTTCAGAATGTCAGCACGTTCGTCAAAAGTGAACGTTTTATTTCTGGAAACAGATCGCAAAGAATCTTCTTCCATCAAATCTGTAATCTCATAAAACAAATGGTTTTCTTCATCTATTTTAAATTCTACAGGGAGTATAAAAGGATTTGATCGAATTTTTAATAAAGCGTTGTATTGATTTTTAATACTTTCTTCTCGAGACTTTAATTCTTCAGGAGACAATCCTACGACTTGAAGTGCATATTCTTTTACACGCTTACGAATGTTTGATGTTACGTTCTTTGGCTTGACCAAGTACTCAACATAGTTATGATCTTCTTGTTTTAAGATCTCAACAATCTCATAGCCTTGAACTTCTTTCTTTTCGTCGGCAGATTTTTTGTTTTGTTCTCCTATTAAAAACTGAACAATATCGCCTTGTACATCTATAATATCATCTTCACGTTTACCTACTTGACCAGGATCTGTCATATGGTCAATGAGTTTTTGTGATAATGTAAAAGTCATATCAGCAGCCTTCTCCCACATAATAGGCTGGAAGGAGTTGGGATAAGATAAAGTAACCATATTATCTATCCAAGCTTTACCGTAGCTTCGATTTGCTTCTTTTAATTTGGAAGCAAGTATGGCTGTTTTTTGACGATTGGTTTTTAAAGGGTTTGGCTTCTGTCTATCATTAACATACCAATAATCGTCTGCACCTTCTATACGACCTTTCCAATCTTTATTCTCAACATTATAAATAGCGTGTGGTGCTACCACGATTAAATCGTATTCCCAAAACTGTGTGCGGTTATTACGTGGGTTTGTGGAAGCCACTTCTACGTTTGGGATTAAGTAATAATTATCTGGTAGATTTACGTGCAAATAATCTAACAGTCTTTTCTCTCCAGCATTAACTACTGAATCAAAATATGGTGGTTTTATTATTTTTCCCATTGTTCTATTTCTTTTTCAACTGTTTCAATTGCTAATTCTTCTTTCTTGAAAGCTAAATAGAGATTGTTAGAATATTTTTTTATATTTTCTACAATCATTTTATAATTTTCATCACTAGCTATAAATACTGGTAAGGACTCTATATGAAATGGCTCCACTCTTTCAATAACAGCTCCATATTTCAATGATTGTATAAAACTATGGGCAATTTTAGTTCTTAAATATGCAAAAAGGTATAGTTCGGATATTGCTGAATTTTCAGCTTCTATTCTTATTATATCTTGAGATCCTACCGCTTTTTTCTCTTCAAATTCTTTAGTAATTAATCTTGTTTCTCCAACAGTGCCAGCACAAGTCAAAAGAATCTGATTTTCTTTTAATGTAAGTTCTTCTAGAAAAGGTGTTTTGGTTTTAGATAGGTATTCGCAAGAAGAGAAAGGATTTACTTTTACCAGTTCAGCCCCTTTAATGTAAGGAAAGCCTTGTCCTTGTTTCACCTTAACTCTTTTAAAAATACCAGGTCTCGTAACATCAAAGCCTAATTCAGAAATACGTGACGTTTCAACTTTACTTTCTTCTAACAGTTTAATTGAATCCTGTCCATAGTTTAAATATGCATTAGAATTAAACCTTTTGTTATAATTAGATAAAAGCAGATTACTTGAGACAATTCTTTCATTTTCCAATGCCGTATCAGATAAACCCATTTCAGTTTCAATCAACGATACAGATTTATCCAATAGACTATTGGCCTCAACTCGTAATCTCGAAGCAGTTTCCATTAGGTTATGAGTCTTCACTCGAACTTCGTTAGTGATTCTTGGGACTGGAATCTTTTTAAAAAGCTCTGGATCAACGTATGATTGCACTGCACCTCCCTTTAGTTTTCGTAGAATTTGATTACCATAAGAACCACATAAGTACGCGTATAAATATCCATTATAACCTTCTTTATTAGAAAAGAATTTAATTATATTATTTCCAGTTACTGATCCTACAGATAATTCATTAACATAAGCTAATTCTCCGATAGCCCCGACAACTGACGCAACTATCATCTGATTTTTAAATAAATGCTTAAACGTATGGATTCCTATTGTTTTTGAAACATACTTACAGCTTTTATGAGGATTATGTGTTAGCATTTCAGTCATAGAAACTAATGGGATACCGTTGTCTTTATCCACATAAATCCTCTTATTAATACCTCCAATATTGGAGCAGTAATCGACAGTGTCAATTAAAAAATCATAAGGCATAGATTTAACTTTTTCTTCTCTCAAAACTCCGTCAGACAAAAAATAAGATGCTTTTATTTTTTGTTGACTTTGGATCTTTTGACTACTGATAAATTTATATCGCATAAATTAAGATGTTGATTCTAAATAGTTTGAAGTTATTTTTGGCAAATCATCATTTAAAAGTTTAACTTTTTCAACACGGGTTTTAATCTCTTTTGCTCCTGTTTCACTTTTACCCAAGTACTTTTTTTCCACATTGAATAACAATTCTGCACCGTCTTGGTCTCTCAAGTAAATTGGATTTCCTCTCCTGTCTTTACCAAGTTTATCAGCTATTGCCATATATACTTCGTATTTGTCACCTTTTTCCTGAGACATTTGCCTTTCTTCGTCTGTTTTCCGTTGCAAAAACAATAGTGAAGCTTGCACACCAACTTGTGGTAAAAATGCTTCTAAAGCAAGATCTATTGACGCTAATATTTTAAAACGATCTAACATCCATTCTCTAACTTGTAACATATTTGGATTCCCCAGAATACTATCTGGCAATACAATTGCCATTTTACCACCATCTTTTAGAAAGTCATAACAAGCTTCTATAAAAAGCACCTCTGGTGCTGTACTATATTTACTAAGATGATATCTTGATGCGATTTCAGTTTCAACTTTTACTTTAGCACCAAATGGCGGATTGGTAAAAATCATATCAAACTTCCCACGAGCATCAGTGCCATAGGCATTCTCAATGTCTTGCATTTCGCGTAAGCTATGATCTATGGCATTATTAATTTTTTCAATTTCGGTTGGATGTTCCCAAAGAGGATAGGCAAGGGAGTTTACGTGAAATATATTTGCGTGACCATCGCCACCCATAACCATATTCATACGTGCTGCTTTCTTTAAATCAGGATCGAAGTCAAAGCCAAAAATGCTACGCTCAGCATAATCTTTAACCTTTGCATTTACCTCTGAAGAATTGTATTTCTCTTCTAAAAATGGCCCTTCCAAATCAGGAAACATTTCTTTTGCCATTTGTTGACGTACGTGGTCTAACACCATTACCAAAAAGCCGCCAGAACCACAAGCAGGGTCAAGTACACGATGATGTTCCTGCGGATCAAGCATTTCCACCATACATTTTACGATGTTACGAGGCGTAAAAAACTGTCCAGCTTCTTGCTTTAAAGTATTACTTACAATAGTTTCATAAGCAAGCCCTTTAACGTCTACTGATGCATCTAAGAAGGAATATTTCGCCAATTCCCCTGCAATAAAGGCAAGACCTTTGTCTGTTAAGTCAATACTCTCGTTTCCTTGAAATACTTCAGAGAATATTGTGTCGGTTTTCAATTCATTGAAAAGCCCTTTTATTCTCTTGGCAACTGTTTTTCTTCCTTCTTCTGTATTTTGCTCCTTAACACCTACCCAAAATTTACGTCGGTAACTTTCGCCATTAGGCAATTCCATAAAGCGACGCTTCTCGTCGTAAAGCTTACAGAAAATAAGATTTAGTAATTGCCAAAACGCATCTTTTTTACGCCCTTCGTTTCCATAAATATAATCGTGAGAACGTTTGAACACTTTGATCAAAGAATCATTTGCAGGTGTTCGTGTGTGTGATCGGTCAGCTCTGTCTAAGTCTTCTAATGTTTCACCTTCCCCTGGAAAATCTGATAAATCTGTAAAGTCATAATCAAAGCCAATATCGTCGTCTTCTTTTTGCAAGAAGTTGTAGCTCGATCCGTTTGCCCATAAACCAAATTCACAACTTTCGACAGCCCCCATCGCATTCTCAAGAGTAGCGCTAAGCCCTTTCTTTCGGTCAGTCACTTTAACTTTATCATCGTGAACAATAGCTATTCTGATAATAAAATCTTGCTCGTGTGTTTTTCCTTTTTCAAAAATGACAAGATTAACTTTCTGCTTTTTATTTTTTCCTGTTTCTGGATCTTCATAGAGAATAGTAAAGTCACGCTCCATATCATCTAAGTCAAATCCATACTCTTCATTTAGCATTAATATTACGGATTGTAGATTTGATTCCTGAGCTTTTATCTTTTTGACCTCTCCTGAGAGGATGCAAACTAACTCGTTATCCTCTAGTACTATTTCTTCTTTACTTTTTATATCTGTTGACATTATATAATGTTATTCATTAGTTTAGTTGATTGACTATGTTGTGTATGCATTCTAATACTTCTTCGTATGAGAAATTTCTATGTGTTTCTATTATTTGGTTTATGAGTACGCTGTGCTCTTGCTTTGCGATAGTATTTTCTAAAATTCCTTTGATAGTTTGTAAATCGTTAGGGTATTGCTTTAGTATTTCTTGAACGTCTTTACCTAATAGGATAGACCCACCTTTTGTTGTTGTAAAATCTTCTGTGTAAATCTCATCATAAAAATTAGTAGCAGCTCGCTCTTCGTTAATAGACAGATAGTTTTCAAGGATGAACCCGATATCATCAGCATCCTTGTTACTTTTATGGTTACGATCTTTCCAAGCCATTATCTTTAAAAGAAATATGCCACCTAAAGAGGCTATTTGAATTTCTATTTCTTGATCAATTTGTACTTTTAGAGAAGCATCTTCCGCTGCGTCAAAGCCCAAAACAGACATTGCAAAACTTTCATCTGGTGGCCAAAATATTTTGTTATCCTGTTTCATTATCTCTCCATACGGAACGATATCAAGTTGAAACTTGCCATTGTATAAAAATCGCTGCTTTTGGTCAGGATCTTTCGAAAAGTTTTCAAGAGTAACAATTTCATCTTCGACCTTTTGCCATTGCTCCCAATCATTTACAGCTATTGCAATATCTAAATCGTGAGTTAAGCGTCCAGATTTCTCGTCATGTATTTCCATTACAATATCTCTTGCAGTAGCACCTATAACAAAGAAAGATATACCTACCTCATTGAAATAAGTTGTAAGCTCTAACAGAATAGGCTTTAGTAACGGGTGCGTAAACTTATCGCTAGATATTGCTAAGCTCATTCTCTAGTATTTGTTTCGCAGTTTCAATATTTCTACCGTAACCACTATTAATTAAATCTGCATATATTAAAAGTGCCGGTGCTATTTTATCGTTATCTAAATCGTTTTTCCAGAATTTTTGTAAAACTTCAATTTCTCCATCCTCACTTGGAACTAATTTTAAAAAGCGGGCAACTTCTGATAAATCTAGGTCTGTGAATATTGTATATTTTTCAGGTCTTAAATTGTTGGTTAGCAATGCGCCTCCTGGTTCACCTCCCCAAAGAATAACGCCATTATTTATTTGTGTGTCTATGTTTCTCCACTGCTGTTGAAAATCGTTATCTATAAATCGCATCTTCTTTCTTAGAATACGAGGTCTTAAAACTGCATTATACTCAACTATCCAGCGTTCCAACAATTCCTCTCTATTTTTAAGAACACGTTTGTTTTTTGTTTTTAACAAGAAATTTAAATCCTCTAATTCAGCCATTACATTACTTACAGAACCTATAGACACACCTGCTGTTTCTCCTATTTTCCTGTAAGAGTCTTGAAGATGTTCTGGCTTATATAATAAATGGAATAAGATTTTTAATCCAGCTTCTTGAAAAGCACGAGATTGATTCGTTTTTTCTTTTTTTATTTTCTTTTGACCTTTTATAAATACAACTAGGTCATTGTGCTTGATAAAAGCATTTCCAGCGATATCTATATAGTTAAAACCACGTTCTTTAAGTTCTTCCGTGGCTTTTTTTGAAATGTACTCGGCAATTAAAATAATGGGTCTGTTACTATTCTGTTTCATCTCCTCTAGTTGAGACATCACTAAACCTTGGTTAGATGTTCTTACTGCAGATTTTGCTTCTACTATAAACTGCTCGTTCTTGATGCGTAAAAGCGCATCATAATTTTGCCTACTACTATCTATCTCAATAGGTATATTGATAAGCTGTTCTAGCTTAGAAGTAGCTTCATATATGAAGTCATTGTTACGATACATAAGATTTTTGTTCATTATTTTTAAGTGTTCAGTGACAATGAACATTCAAATTTAATGAACAAAATGGTTATTGTCAAAATTTATGATACTAATTCACAAAAGAAAATGATACAGCCCTATGTATGATAGTGCTAAGCAAAGATATAATAGGATAAAATTTTAGTATTAATGAAAGTAAATAAAAGTGTAACCCTTATGAGGCTATTAATAATGTAGAATGGGTTTTTATAAATGCTTCTAATTCAAGTAGATTGTCAATAGAATGGTTAGATATTTCAATCTCTCCCGCTACTTTTATTTTAAATCCCTGTAAATGAGTAATTTGAAAGGTTTTTTTTGCGTAACTATTGAATTTTAATTAATCATTTGATAATCAATTATTTAATGATTCGATAAGTTGAAAAACACAGATTAGATTCGTAAGAAAATACTCTCTTTTTAAAATTATATCTAAAGAAAATCACAGATGTTACTTTTAAATCCTTAGATCGAGATTCAGGTTACAAGAATCAAGGCTACATTTCTTATATAACTAATATGTTTATGATATGGGAATATTAAGAATTACCTTAGTTCCTTTAGAATTATGTATAGATCCAATATTTTCAAAATCGAGATTAAAATCCTTTAAATTATTTTTAGAAAAAAGCTCCAACCGTTCTCTTGTGATATCAATACCCATTGATTTATGAGTGCGATGTCTCTTTTTATTTACAGAAGCAGATTTTACCATTCCCACACCATTATCTTTAATAATAATATTCAATAAGGTATCACCAAGCAATGAGATAGCCAATTCTAGATTTTTTTCTCCACTCTTATTTGCAAGTCCATGCCATACTGCATTTTCTAAAAAAGGTTGCAATATAAAAGGAGGTACTTTAATCGAAGTTAATGATTGAGGAGGAGGATTAATTTTTAGATCAAAATTGATCTTATTTTCAAATCTTAAGTTTTCTAAAAAGAAATAAAGACGTGTGATTTCTATTTCTTCTTTTAAAGTAACCTCCTCTAACCTAGAATTGTTTAATATATTTCGAATTAGTTTTGAGAATTTATTCAATTGTTCAATAGAATCTTCTTTTTTCTCGCTTACAATCGCTCCTTTTATAGAGTTTAGAGTGTTGAATATGAAATGAGAATTCATTTGACTCCTATATACTCTAGATCTTAGCTCATCAATCCTATTTTTGAATTTCATTTCTAATTCTTTTCTGGTCAAAATTTCAATTTCAATAGATTTCTTTTTTACTTCCTCCTTCAATGTAAAGTTATGACGTTCTATGAGTTTTTTATTTGTTTCGAGTTGATGAATCAATCCTTTTTGATATCTTCTTTTCTGTAAAAAAACCACATTTATTTGAACTCCTAAAGCAATTGCAAAAAATAAAAATTCAATAAATACTCCAACTCCCAAAATAAGCATTGGAGGAGTATTAAGTCTATCGGTAAGGTCAAAGTAAAAAGAAACAAGTATCGATAAACCATACATCACAGATCCCAAAGCGATAAAGTTTTTAGCAGGATTATCTAATTTCATTGCCCGATATAGCATGTAAATTGACACTGGGAGATATAAAGGGATAAAGAAGTAAAGTGTAAATTTTATAAAGAGAGAAGTTAAATTTTTCAAATCATTAGATAAAAAGAAATAATTGACTAAGCTAAAACTCAAAAGTATTAAAGCCAGCATCCAGATGTACCGTTTGGTGAAATTATCCAGTTTAGGATTTTTTTTTTCCAAATTAAAAAATGTCCTTATAAATTGTGCATATAACAAACTCTCTATAAGCAGTACAGGCCAATTCATTATAATAATTAAACTATATATTGATTCAGGTACAGTAATGTTGTACATAAATTTAAAAGACAAGTATATATTAAGAAACATTGCATACAAAGAATAGTATAGGAAACTTAGTTCTTTTACTCTAATATAGGTAATAAGTGTAATAATTGTTAGCAGAGCAATAGATCCTATAATCATTCCAAAAAACAGGATATAGATTGTATTGAAATCAATTTCCAAAATGCAATTTATTTTAAAATCAATTCAAGTAAGTTTTGTTTCTTACTTCGCGAAACAGGTATATTCTTCCCATTATGAAGTATAACTTCTCCTCCATCGCCACGATGGTATTCTTTTATAGCATTAAGGTTGATAACATAGGATTGATGTATTCTTAAGAAATTGTTATGAGGAAGTTGTAATTCAAATTGTTTTAAATTTCTAGAAATACAATGTTTTTTTCCACTACTCATAATTACATAAGTATAACTACCTTCTGATTCGCAATAAAGAATATCTTCCGAATTTACCAATAGAATTTTTTTGTCCATTGGTAAATTTATTTTAGAATTATGCTTAGTTGGGTTTATAAAATTCTCTTCCATTAGAAGACGTAAACTCGCTCCTAGGCTTTTATTTTGTTTGTTGGATAATACTTTCTCAATAGCAATACACAACTCTTCTTTTTCGATAGGTTTTAATAAATAGTCAATAGCACTTGCTTTAAATGCTTTGACGGCGTAACTATCATAGGCTGTAGTGAAAATGATATCGAAATCTTTACTAGTGATTCTTTTGAGTAATTGAAAACCATCTAATTCGGGCATTTCTATATCCAAAAACAAAACATCAGGTTTCAATCCATTGATAATGTCAATTGCTTCTTCTGCATTCTTTATAGTACATAGTATTTCTACATCCGAACAATGTGTTTCCAATTCCCACCTTAGAGCATCAATTGCAAGTTGTTCATCATCTACTATGATAGCTTTGAGCATAAAACTTAGTTAAGTATGTGTTATGACTAAAATAGAAAAGAATACAATTTACAAATATTAAAATTAATTATTCCCCTGATTTATATCAAATATCTCCAATTACAAATTCATTCCTGCCCAATATAAATTATCGTATCGAAACTAGCCTTGTAATCCTAAACTTTACGCTAGTAAAAAGTCTGTTACATTCTTATTTGTAAAATATTTTCAACTCTTAAAGACAACTATTATGAAAACAAAATTTTTATTATTCGGATTCATTGCATGCCTAACATTTTGTAATGCTATTGCGCAATGGGGAACCAATGGAGGTAATATTGCGCACACCAATAGAAATGTTGGTATCGGTACAAATAATCCTCAGCAAGAATTACATATCATAAAAAATGGTAGTAATGCAGATTTAAGACTTCAGCGAAGATACAGTACTCAAACAGATTTCTTCTCAGGGAGCAACAAAGCGGGAATCTGGAGCTATGGAACAAAATCACTTGTTTTTGGAACAGTGGCTAAAGAAGACATGAGAATTAATTGGTTGGGAAATATAGGGATAGGTAGTACAAACCCTAAAAGCAAACTGCACCTATACGGTGCTGGTGCCACCAGTTTGAGACTTCAATCCAGCAGTGGATTTGGTTCTACCAATATTCAATTTTGGAGTGATCCACAGGGTAGTACTAATGAATGGCGCCCAGCATATATTAAATCCACAGATAATGGAAACTTTACTGGTGGGCTCGCCTTTATAACAAATGGTACAGGAAGCGCCAGTAAAACTGGCTCAGTCGAAACTATGCGATTGGTAAATGGTAGAGTTGGCATCAAAACTACCAATCCAGATGCTGAACTGACTGTTAGAGGTAGAATTCACGCTCAGGAAGTATTAGTAGATCTCAATGGAGCTGTAGCACCTGATTATGTTTTTGAATCCAACTATCATTTAAGAAGCTTAGCTGTTACCGAAAAATATATCCAGAACAATAAACACCTCCCGGAAATCCCCTCGGCTGCCGAGATGGAAAGAAATGGTGTTGAACTTAAGGCAATGAATCTTAAACTTCTTCAAAAAATTGAAGAGTTAACGCTTTACATTATCGAGCAAGATAAACGTATTAGTAAATTAGAATCTAAATAAAGAAAATAATCAATAATCCTAATTAAAATTAATAATAATGGAACGTATATTAATTAAAGTGATTTTATCTTTATTGTTATTTTCTATTACTGGTTATGGACAAAATCAACTAGATAATTATTACTACTATAAAGGAGAAAAGGTATTTCTTGATATAGATACCAAAACGATATCTATTTCATTTGAAGGAGAAAATTCAATTAATTCTTTAAAGAATAATTCAAATGAAATTTCAGAAATCATTGAAGATAGGACTAGAGCAATTGTAGATGTTATTGGAAATAGCGCAAAACAACGAAAGAATATTAAAGCGTACTATGTAGAAATCTCTGCTAAAAGAGAATTGACTAAAAAAGAATATGTTAGTAAAATTGAAAACTTTAAAAAGTATAATAATACTTTAATGGTATCTCCTACATATAAAACTAAAGTGGGTAAGCGTATAGGCTTATCAAATAATTTTCATGTAAAACTAAAAAAAGCAAAAGATGTTGATATTTTATTTAAATACGCAAAAGAATTCAATGTAGAGGTTTTAGGTAATAATGAATTTATGCCTTTATGGTTTACACTAGCTATTAGAACACCTCAAAACTTTAATGCTTTAAATTTAGCAAACATTTTTTATGAGACAGGATTGTTTGAAAATACAGAACCAGTATTTATGCATCATGATTTGCTAAATTCTAATGACCCATATTTTAATGACCAATGGATGCTAAAAAATACAGGTCAAAGTGGAGGTGTTTCTGGGATCGACATGAATATAGAACAGGCTTGGGGAATATCTACTGGAAATAATATAAAAATAGCGGTAATAGATGAGGGTATAGAGCTTAATCATCCAGATTTGGCAGGAAATAGTTATGGAACAGGGTATGATGCTTCATTAGATGAAACACCCTCAATAGTATGGGGACCTCACGGTACCGCATGTGCAGGAATCATAGGAGCTGTAAAGGATAATAACAATGGTATAGCTGGTGTCGCTCCTAATTCCAAATTAATTTCTATTAGCTTATGGTTATTTACTACTACCAGTCAAACGTTAGCTAATGGTATTAATTGGGCATGGCAGAACGGTGCAGATGTTATTAGCAATTCATGGGGTGGTTTAGCTCCATCAAGTGTTTTAGATGATGCGATTTCAAATGCTTTGACAAACGGAAGAAATGGTTTGGGAAGTATTGTTGTTTTCTCAAGTGGAAATGATAACGAGAATGGTGCAGCATACCCATCTAACTCTAACCCTCTTATCCTTTGTGTAGGAGCAACTGATAGGTGTGGTGTAAGATCAGGTAGAATAGATATTATTCCTCAATCCTGCGACCCATGGGGACCCAATAGTAGAGCAGGAAGTAGCTATGGTACTCCTCTGGATATTGTGGCTGGGGGAACAAGCATTTCAACAACAGATAGACAAGGGGATGCACCAGGACCTGTTTTATTGATAGGTGGAGATTACAACCCTCCATCTCATTCTTCAAATGACTATTCTAATTATGATTATACTAGAGGATTCGGAGGAACCTCTGCTGCTTGTCCATATGTAGCAGGAGTAGCTGCATTAATTTTAAGTACTAACCCAGATTTAACAGTTAAGAGTGTAAATGATATTATAGAAAAATCTGCTCAAAAGATAAGAACAGATTTATACTCTTATTCTAACACAAGCATACGCCCTAATGGGACTTGGAATAATGAATTGGGTTATGGGATGGTAGATGCCCATCAAGCTGTTTTATTAGCTCAAAATAGTGATTGTATAGGTAATTTAACAATCACTCAGAATGTAAATATTGGTCAATCAGACATTCGAGAAGTAACAAATAGTATTACTGCTACTAATATCATTTTTAATAACGCAACTGCAGTATACGACGCTGGAAATAGAGTTCGATTAAGACCTGGATTTCATGCAAGAATGAGGTCGTCTTTTAGAGCCCATATTAATGGTTGTGTTATAAGAGCTCCTACAATAGAAAAAAAGGCAGAACCGGAAGTTATTGTTGTTTATGAAAAAAGTATTAGTAAACCATTAGATGAATTCCAAAAAATAAAAATATTTCCAAATCCAGTAAGAAATATACTAACTATTATTAGTGAAGAACCAATTTTATCATGGGAGTTAAAAAACAATATGGGAAAGCTATCAAATCAATCTAAACCTAACAGAAAAACATTTTTAAAAGATCATATTAATGTGAAATCTTTAAATTCTGGATTATATATTTTAAAAATTAATATGACTAATGGTGAAACGGCATATAAAAGAATTATAAAAAATTAGAACAATGAAAAAACTACTTTTATTAGGCTTTATGATAAGCCTTTGCTTAACTGCTTACCGACAAAATATTAATTTTCCAGGTTCTAGGGTTGTCTTATAAAATTAAGGTTGAATCCCTATAGTTTTTTGTGTAAAAAAGAATCAAACGACTAATACTCACAAATAGAGCCTATATTTAAATAAATAACTTGAATTCTGGATAAGCTCATCCAGAATTCAAGTTAAAGAAGATACCTAGAGAGCCCAACGAAAAGAAATATGGGCAGATAAAGGCTATAAAACTTCAGCTAATGATGGGGGATTTCAAAATAAAAAGGTCAAAAATAGGATTCAAGGCAAAACATATCGTAATAGACCCTTAAGCAATAAACAAAAGCCCAGGAATAAGCTTATTTCCAAGTAACCCTAAAACAATAAAATTCTTTTTTGAAAATACTGAGAATAATATTCTTCTAAAATCTGAGATCTTTGTAATTAGTGACGAAATAGAAACTATTTCAGAATACGCTCTTTTTATGAAAAAGTATAAAAAGTGACTGCTTATTGGTCTAGAGCATGATATAGCTTGGATTCTAGAAAATATATCCAAAAATTACAGTTCTAACCTGAATAGACTTTCAATATTATTACAATTTAAAGAATAACATTTTCCCATATCCAATCTAAGCTGAATTATCCAGCATGTGAATGTTATAAAAACAATAAAATTTTACCCTAGTATTTAGGATAAGGTTTTAGTATTAATGAAAGTAAATAAGAGTATAACTATTACAAAGCTATTAATACTATAGCATGGTTTTTTATAAATGCCTTTAATTCAAATATATGGTTGATGGAATGGTTAGATATTTCGATCTCTCCCGCTACTAAAAAAAGCTTCACAGAAATGTGAGGCTTTTTTTATTGAAATTAAGCAGAGAACCCGAGAGGGCTAAATACAAGTACAATATATATTGGATGTTATATCTAAAAATAATCCATACTGCTATTTCACGGTGTTATAGGAAAGTTTGAAATTAACCAAAGAAAAAATCACTCATTGTTTTTTTTAATAATCCCAAAAAACTCATTTCGTAGAGAAGGTTCTATAAATTGGCCTCCATACTCAATCGTAGTGGTAAAACTACTTTTATCTTTAATTCCTCTAGAAGAAACACATAAGTGTTTAGCATTTACTACGACAATAACATCTTTGGTATCTAAAGTTTGTTGTAAGTCTTTTAGGATTTGCAGACATAGTCTTTCTTGTACTTGAGGGCGATGTGAGTAATAATCGACTAACCTGTTAATTTTTGACAATCCTACTACCTTGTTTTTTGGAATATACCCTACATGCGCAGTACCAATTATGGGCAAAAAATGATGCTCACAGGCAGAATCAATAGTAATATTATGTTCTACCAACATTTTTTGATACCCGTACTTATTATCAAAAGTTGAAATTTTTGGGCGGTTTTTAGGGTCTAAACCATAAAAAAGTTCTTTTACATACATCTTGGCCACTCTGTACGGAGTTCCCGAAAGACTATCATCTGTTAAATCGAGCCCCAACTCTTTCATTATTTCAGAGAAGTGATGTTGAATGTTTTTGATTTTTTCATTCTCAGATTTTTCAAAAGCATCCTCTCGCAAAGGAGTTTCTACGTTATTAGAAATATGTGCATCTCCTATCAATTCTATTTTCTTTCTATTCATTTTACGGGTACTAATTGGTTTTACAACATTTTTGTTTGCATTGACAGTATTTTAGATTGTAGAAATGTAAAACCACTAATAATAGAGATGCTACAAAAATGAGCGCTTCTGGTAGAGAAATTAAAGGAAATTTTTCATTTATAACAATAACGAATAACAGCAGCCAACTTATCCAAAAAGCATATTTCATTTTGGGTTTTGAAGTAGTTTTAACAGATCTACTGATCGCTATAAAAGAAAATCCTAAAAAAATAATGTCTAAAGACTTCCACCAAACGGGATGTACATCTTGTAACATTACCGAACCAGTATGAGCTATGAAAAGAAAAGGAGTGATTAAGCAATGCGCCAAACATAAGCTACTTGCTACAATTCCTAAAGTATCTGAGTTATTACGTATGTGAGATATCTTCAAAAGAAAAATGTATTTATGGGCAAAGATAGTATTATTTAATAAATGCAACATTGTTGCTTTAGTAATATTTGTCTATTTTTGAAAAAATCATTTTATGATACGAACCAAATCTCTTCAGTTTACCTATAGCGATACAAAAAATCGTACTTTTTGTTTTCCAGATATTGATTTGCCTTCTAAAGAAAATATATTGATTTTAGGGCCTTCAGGTGTTGGTAAAACGACATTATTACATCTTTTGGGAGGTCTTTTACCTCCCAAAGAAGGAGATATTTTTATTGCCAATACTTGTTTAAATAAACTTACCCGAAAGCAATTAGACTGTTTCATAGGGCAAAATATTGGGCTAATTTTTCAACGAGCTTATTTTATCAAATCTTTATCCTTACTTGAGAATTTAACGCTACGCGAGCGACTTTCCAAAAAGAAAAGTGATCGTTATCGAAGAGAAGAATTAATCACACAGTTAGGGCTCTCAGATCTTCAAAGCAAAAGAGTGTATCAATTAAGTGAAGGACAACAACAGCGACTTTCTATTGCCTTAGGGGTTATACATAAACCTAAAGTTATATTAGCAGATGAACCTACATCTAATCTGGATGATACGAATTGTGAAAAAGTTATTTCTCTACTGAAAAAAGAGGCTCAAATCTGTAAAAGTAATTTAGTGATCATAACTCATGATAAAAGAGTGAAATCACATTTTGATAATCATATAATTTTATAAAATTGTTATATCTGGCTTACAGAAATCTGATTTCTAAACCTTTGAATACTATTTTGAGTGTTTTGCTATTGTTGCTAAGTATTTCGCTAACAACTTTTGTTTTGCAAGTAAGAAATCAACTTAACCAACATTTAGAAAATAATACTAAACCATTTGATATGGTTATTGGTGCTAAAGGAAGTCCGCTACAACTTGTGTTGTCTTCTGTTTTGCACATTGATGATCCTACGGGTAATATACCATTAGACGAAGCCTTAAAAATTACTAGAAATCCTATGGTTAAAGAAACGATACCTGTTTCTTATGGAGATAATTATAGAGGATATAGAGTTTTAGGTACGTCAAATGAGTATTTGGCTAAATATGATGCAACCCTGCAAGAAGGAAAGTTACATGAAAAACCTTTTGAGGTAGTTATTGGAAATGAAGTAGCAAAAAAAATTAACCTACAAATAGGAGATACTTTTACCAGTGCACATGGTTTAGCCGAAAATGGATTAGAAACTCATGATGAGAAACCTTTTATGGTTACTGGAATATTAAAACCAACAGGGGCTATTATTGATCATCTTATCATCACTAATCTGCAAAGTATTTGGGAGGTACATGAACATAACGATGAACACAATCATCATGAAGAAGAACACGAAGAACAAAGAGAAATAACCTCTTTACTAGTTAAATTTAGAAATCCTTTTGGGGCTTTGCAAATGTCTAGACGTATTAATGAAAAAACGACCATGCAAGCGGCACTCCCCAAATTTGAAATCGAGCGATTAATGAGGCTTTTAGGAATTGGCTTTCGTACAATTAATGGTATTGCTATTGCAATATTGCTGGTAGCTGGCCTTAGTATATTTATTAACTTAATAAAAACGGTAAGAGAAAGAAAACAAGAATTGGCTTTATTGCGTACCTATGGAGCCAACACTTTTCAGTTGATAAAATTGGTCTTTTTAGAAGCTCTTTTTTTATCTCTATTAGGATCTATTTTAGGATGGTTTTTAGGAAGAATAAGTATATGGTTTTTTTCAGTTTTTACAGAAAATATATATGGATACCATTTTGTATTTAGCTTTCCTACTAATAAAGAACTACTCATATTGATACTAGTGATTCTAACCACCTTCCTGGCAGCAATTCTGGCCTCATTGCCTTTATTTAAATTAAATGTTTCTAAAACAATATCTGATGCATAAAATAGCCTTTCTAATCCTGTTTTTTATAGTAACTAAATTCAATCTATTTTCTCAAGAAAAATTAACTTGGCGCGATTTGGCCGATGTAAAATTTTATAATGTTTACAGTGCAAAATATGATGATATCTTTCTAAAACCAAGATTCGGGCCTATTATAAAGTCATATAAAGGTGCTCAAATTCGTATTAAAGGTTACTTTTTAGATTTTACTATTGAAGAAGATGAATTTTATTTGATTTCTAAAAATCCGAGGTCTTCCTGTTTTTTTTGTGGTGCAGCGGGTCCAGAAAGTATTGTTGAAGTTATTTTTAAACAAAAACCAAAGTATAAAACAGATCAAATTGTAGAGGTTACTGGTATTCTTGAACTTAATACAGATGATGTAGATCACTGTAATTATATACTAAAAGAGGCGACAGGAAGGTTGATAAATTAAAAAAATAAGTAACTAAGTAAATATTCAATAAGCGATTACCTCAGATAGTAAGTTGATTATGAAATTATCATAACTTCTATACCTTGTATGCTCAATTTGAGAGCCATTTTTCAGGATATCATCGACACTTTCAAATAATCTCAATACCTCTCAGATAAAATAAGTTGAGTCGTTCTTTTAAAGACAGATTATGTAATCAGTTTTTGACGAAAAATACTTAATTAACTAAATTAATTACTTTTGTTTTCTTTCAAACACAAACTCATGTCTCAACTCATTTCACACATCTTTTTTAAAGCCTTATTGATCTTAAGTATAATTTTATATAATCCCATTTATGCTCAAAAGGCTGACGACATTGATGAGGCAAATAGGTTTTTCAAAAAAGGAGATTCTTTACTGTATTATAGAAATTTTAAACTAGCGATTCAAAATTATGAAGAAGCTAAACAAATTTATGAAAGGAATCAGGATTGGAATCAGGTTATAGCATCTCATAACAAGCTTTCTGAAAATTATATGTATACATTTAATCTTCCCAAAGCTTTGCATCACGCAGAGCAAGCCTTACAAATTATAGAACAAAAAACCGATGTTAACCCAAAGCAAAAGGCCAGGGCTTGGGATAATATGGGGGCTTATTATATGAAAGGTAAATCTGATCTGGATCTTTCGTTAGAATATTTTGAAAAAGCATTTCAATTAAGATCCGAAAGCTTTACAGATGAAGATGAGGACTTTGCCAGATCTCATTATAATTTTGGTACTGTCAAAACATATAAAGGGCTTTATGAAGAAGCTATGGATCATTTTAACAAAGCAATTGAGATCAGGAAGAAAAAAGCGAATGAAGATCCGATCGAAATAGCCGAAATTTATAGACAAATGGGCAATGCACTTTTTGAGCAAGGATTATATGACGAAACATTAGTATATCTTAAAAAAGCATTGGCCATAGCAAATAAAATTTACAAACCAGATAACTTTTATTTCGTAGATCTATACAACAATATCGGACTGATGTATAGCTATAAAAAAGAAGAGAATAGAAGTTTGGAGTATTACATAAAATCTCTTCATTTAAGCGAATTGCAATTAGGAGTTGATCATCCTGATCAGGTACGTATGCACTATAATATTGCGAACATATATTATTTTCAGAAAAATAACGATAAAGCGCTGTTTCATGTAGATAAAACCATAACAATAGGGATCAAGGCTTTTGGCGAAAATTTTCCTAACCTTGCATTGCCTTATAGCCTCAAAGGACTGGTGATAAGAGGAGAAGAAGGAATTATTTATATCAAAAAAGCACTGGTTTTAATCCGTAAAGTATATGGAGAAGATAATGTACGAACAGCTTATTTTTATACATACTTAAGTGAGTTATATCATGAAATCGGTCAATATAAAAGAGCAAATGAATATGCTCAAAAATCACTTGATATTCGATTAAAGGTTTTTGGGGAGCATAGTTTTTATACTGTAGAATCCTATATTATGATGGCAACTTTTGAAATCGATAAAAAGGAATTTAACAATGCATTAAATTATTTAGAAAAAGCAATTACAGCAAATAAACAACTTAAAAGTAGTGGGGTAGGAAATTACGGAGAGTTTGATATGTTTTTAAGTCTAACTCGATTGTTGAAATCGCTGGAGCGGAAAGCATTTACGCTAAAATCAATATACGAAAAAGAAAACGATCCAAAGATTCTTGAGGAAAGCATAAATACATATGAAAAAGCTGGTCGATTGGTAGAAACAATCAGGAGAACTCAATACAATAAAGAAGATAAGCTAACTTTTGCTAAGGATGTAAAAAATGTTTTTTACGGGGGTATTGCTACCCAATTATTATCTGATGCTGGAAATGAGGATGAGAAGATAGAAAAAGCTTTTAATTATGCAGAAAGAAGTAAGGCAAACTTGCTTAAAGAATTGTTGAATGATGCTAATGCCAAAGGATTTTCAGGATTGCCCGAAAAGCTCCTGAATCTGGAACAAAGCTTAAGAAAAGAGTTGGCAGATGTTAAATCTGCTTTTTACGCTACAATCGGAAAAGAAAATACAGATCAAACCAAAGTTTCTGATATCGAAAGTAAGATTACCGATATTTCCCGTCGTCAGGATTCTTTAAAAGAAGTACTCGAAAAGAAATATTCTAAATATTACCAATTAAAGTATGACAATAACACGCTATCCATCAAAGAAATTCAAAAACGATTGCAAGAAAACACTACGCTTTTGGAATATTTTATGGTAGACAGTACATTATATGCTTTTGTAATAACAAAAAATGATGCCGGGATTAAAGAATTATCGATTTCTGAAATTGATAAAAAAATTGAAGCCTTCAGATCAAGTATTTTGCTTAAAAACAAAGTAGAGTATAAACGATTAGGATACGCATTGTTTAATGAACTTTTAGCTCCGATAAAGGACCAAATAATTGGTAACCAGTTAATAATCATTCCAGATGAATCTCTATGGCATCTTAACTTTGATCTTTTGTTGACCTCTGATGTAAAAAAAGAAAATAATAGTGAGTTATCATATCTAATAAAAGAATATGCTGTTAGTTATGCTAATTCAGCTAGTTTGTTGTTTGATGAAGGAATTTATAAATCGGTAACAACATCTGAGATTCGTAAAGAATGTTTGGCATTTTCATTTTCAAATGAAGACTCATTATCTGTAGGCAATCAAATGGATCTTGAAGTCCTAAGAGATGCTCATGAGGATTTACCAGGAACAAGAAAAGAGATTAAAAAAATTGCCACTATAGTTAAAGGACGATACTTTTTTGGTTCACAGGCGATCGAACAAAACTTTAAAAATAACCTTTCAGATTATAATGTTTTACATCTGGCGCTTCATGGTGAAGTAGATGATCAAAACCCCGAGAATTCCAGAATTTATTTTACCAAAACTAAAGATTCATTAGAGGATAATATTTTATATAGCCATGAATTGTATGCATTGAATATTCCTGCAGAATTGACTGTGCTAAGCGCCTGTAATACGGGAATGGGTAAAATAGCCAAAGGCGAAGGTGTTTTAAGTCTTGGTACTGCGTTTCAATATGCAGGAACAAAAAGCCTTTTACTAACTGGTTGGGAGGTGTCAGATAAAACCACTCCAGAGATAATGCAGAATTTTTATAGTAATCTAAGTCAGGGGATGAATAAAGCAGAAGCCTTACAACAAGCTAAGCTAAAATTTCTACAAACCACTGATGTGTTTACTCAGGATCCGGTGTATTGGGGAGGTTTTTATCTTGTTGGTAATTATGATGCTATAGAGTTTGAAAAACCTATCCATATGAGTTGGATATTCTATGGATTGATTGGATTAATCACGTTGGGAGTATTTTTTTATATGAAAAGAAAATCAATCAAATCATTGTTTCAATCGTATCTCTGAAGTAAAGTTGTTAGGTATTTTAAGGTATTTTCTGGCAGATTCAAGATCGTTTAGATCAAGATAAATTAATCCTTTATACCATAGAGCTTCATTTAATAATCTTCCTGTTGGATGATTGGTCAAAGAATCCAGAAGCTGTATAGCCTCTTTAGACATACCTGTTTTATGAATGGATAAGGCTCGAATCAATAGGGCATCTTCATAATATAATGAAGAAGGATCGTATTTTTCTAAGGTTTCAATTGCAGATAAATAATCTTTCTTTTTATACAACTTAAAAGCATCGATCACTACTTTTTTTTGGTTGAATTCTTTTGTATTTCTTACCTGATAATCACTAAAACCTACATTCTTGTTCCAGGCATTTTTGGCTAGTTCATTAAGATTGCTTTCTTGTATAGGTAACATAAAATACCAGGAAGAAATGAGTAATAAAAAGATGGCAGCAATACCCGCAATCCGTTTCCAGGAGATCTTTTTATTCGAAGCCTGACCTTCAGCAATTAGCTCCTTCCATTTTTTGGTGCGTTGCTTTTGATTCGCATTAGGGTAGTTTTTGTCAATAAGATTAATACTGTGTTGGTACTTTTTAGCCTTAGTGGCAAAAATAGGGTCGTCCTGAAGCCTTTGATCAAATGATTCCATTTCCTTCTCTGAAAGCTCCAGATCAAAATACCGGGTAATCAATACGATGTCTTTATCCTGTATCTCCTTCATCTTAACGTTGTTTGAGAGCCATTAATTGATCAAATATCTCATAGACCTTTTTAATAAGCCTTTTTTTACAATTGTATTTTGCTTGCACTAGTGCTTGATAATTAACATACCCTAGTTGTTCTTGTAAATCTTTTAATTTTGTATCAGAATCTATTTCTGTTTGCATAAGGGTTTTGCATTTTTGAGATAAGCTATCCAACGCTTCTGATAAAGCTCTTTTTTGCAGCCATTCTATTTCCAGATTTTCTAGAGAATCATTAATGTTATTATTATGATCATTAAATTTTTGATCTTCAGAAATTGTTTCTTTTAATACTACAGAATTCCAGGGGTGACGTTTCGAAATAAGCCAATTGTTTTTACACATCACAAAAATATAACCAATGCTATTTTCTGGTAATTTTTCCTGAAGAACTACAAATCGTTCCCAAAATTTTTGCATAGCACCAATAAAAATATCTTCGGTTTCTTGTTGGGATTGGGTTAAGGATAAAAGTTTTGGTTTTAGCTGCTCAAAAAGATCTTTAACAAATCGATCAAAAGGCAATTCGTTCCCTTGTATTGCTTGTTCGATAATCTTTTTCAGCTTACTGCTATTCATATCAAAGGGTAATTTCTTTTAACCAACTTTTATCACCAAAAATCAGAAGGGATAAAAATAATCAAAAAGAATTTGAAAAAAATTAAAAAAATGCCTGTTATGTTTTTTGATTCCTGCATTAGTAATATGTAAGCCATTGAGTTTTATGCTTAATGTATTGTAAAACTTGGGGATAACAAATTGAATACGGTGTAAAAGGGAATTGACATAAACCTTGAGTGTCATTAAATGTTCGGGGACTTAATCATTTTTTTTAATTATTATTATTTATGAAAAAATCATTGTTAAACTTAGGAAAAGCACTTAGTAAATCAGAACAAAAAAATATCCACGGAGGATTGCGAGGAAGTTTTGGAACTTGCGGTTGTTCTTCAGAATATACTTTAGAAGGTGGAAACGGTATAGAGTGTTCATATGAGCCAACTGGAGCCGGTGGTTTTCCTGGAGCAAGATGCTACGGTAGCGTTCAGAATGGAATGTGTTGTCCGTATTAATAACATTTAATGACTTTGAAGTATGAAAAAATCAATGTTAAATTTAGGAAAAGCTTTAAGTAGAGAAGAACTCAAGCAAATCAATGGTAAATCAGGTGGATATTATTGTCCTGGAGGAAATAGTCCTGCAAACGCACCAAGATGTCCTGTCCCTTGTTTTATGGGCAATTGCTTACTGTAAAGCTTATATACAAGAGCTCTGATTTTGAGCTCTTGTTTTTTTGTGTTTTCTAAAGATCGACATGCAATTAGCGAGATCTTGTATATTTAAAGTATGATCACATCTACTACAAAACGATTTTTGGTTTCATTATTTACCTGGATAGGTTTCCCATTTCGATATAAATAGTCATATATCATATTCCATTTTAGGGACTTATTCTATAAACGGTCTAAATCAATCTCTTGTAGCGTTTACAGCCTTGGTTTTTTAGACTTAGTTAAGTCCTTTCAGCCAAAATTATTACCTAAGCCACGCTATTAATGTATTCAAAAAAACATCTGGTGGCATATAAAAATTACTCTTAAAAATGACAGATGTCGAAGTAATGGTCTGCTCGTTATCTGTAGTAGGTAAACCCCTGATACAACTATAACTGTGTGAAAATTGTGATGCCAGCCAATAGTAAACGGCTTTATAAAAGTTTCCTGGGAATAATTCAAGTATTTTAACATGCTCATTTTTGCAATGTATCATATTCATAAGCCCTGCACCATGTAATCCGATAATATGAGTAGCATTGGCAAATAACTTAACTTGCTCTGCAATGGTAAAGTTCTGTGCGTCTATTATTTTAAAATTATTATTTTGAGCAATGCTTTCAATTTCCAAGGAATTTACTAAACCTCTTCCGTAGATTCCTCGGCGGGTAATAAATATTTTATCAGGAGAAGCAACAGTGTTTTTTTTGTAAGGCAATTCATCAAGCAATGGCTGAAAATTTTCATGTTTGCAGGTTATATTTTGAACAAAATAAGTAGCATCTTCAATTTCATAATATTCGTTTTTAGCCTGAAATATCCAATTACGATTGAAGAATTTTGGGCATAACATGCTAAATTGCTGAAAAAAAGTACTTGATCTTAATTCTTCAGATACAATAACAGGAATGTCGCGTGATACATGTAAACGATCAAGTAGTGCTAATCGTCCGGCAAAATCATTCAGAAAATGAAAATAGTTGGTGTAATTTTCTGATAACAAAACAGCCTTGTTTAGCGTTACCCTTTTTTGCCGAGAATAATGAGTTTTTGTAATCGCTGGTTTGAACTGGTCAAGCACAAATTGAGCATAAGGATAAGATTCTGCAATCAACTGAAAATTTTCTGAAAGAGCCCACCCAAAAGTAGGCTCTATAATACATTTTTCTGTATAAACATATAGAAATTCCTGTTGTTCAATACCAGCCTCTTTTATCATTTGGGTGTTAATTGCCGATTCAAATTGATCATATTTCAAATCATCAAATGGCTTGGTTAGCACTTGATGCCGCATGTATTTAGACATAACATGCTTAGGTAGAAATTCAAGGGTTGGATTTTCCATGCGATTATTTAATTACATTGTTTCACTTTTTTGTAACTGTAAAAAAATAAATGATAACGTTTTTCATTACCATTAAAAGTCTCGACGTTTAAGAAACGTAAATAGGTCTTTATTCAAATGCGATAATTTTGCATTTCTAAACTAGGAATATCAATGATTTACCCATTCTCCAACAGATAAGCCGTATTATTATTCTTTTAATAGTACAGTACGAGTGACTTTATTGAAAGGACCAGGAATTAGTGTTCCGGTTTCATCCAGCAATTCTAATTGAATACTAACTTCTCCTATTGGAAGCCCTTTGATAATCTGCGGGGCCCATTCTGTAATGATAAATTCTTCACCATTAATAGTAGCACGAACTTTATGTCCATCTTTAGAAAGAGTGGTGTTCAATACAAAAAAATCAAGTAATAAATTCTCAGCATCCTTACCGGTATATTCTCCCTTAGGACGACTGTAGATAAGGGTTGGAGCTTTCATATCTAACCCTAGAGAATCTTGGGGATTGGTACCAACCATAAGTTTTCTAACCACTACCGAGTTTGTATTTTTAACCGATTCATGGTACGAACGGCTTAAGAAAGCAACCAAATGATGCACACCATCGGGGATTTCTTTTTTAAAACGCGGTTCGTAATGCGCCGAGTAGGGCTGATTATCCAAAATAAAATGAATATGTTGTCCTTTGCCCGAATTTGCCAACTTTAGAGAATTTGGTCCCTGGGTTTGAGCACCTAATTCATAATTCTCTAAATTAAACGCAAAATCCATATCACCTCCCTGAGAAATTTTTATGGTTTCAGGTAAATCCAAAGTGAGCGCAGCATTTGTATAGACCGGAGAGTTTTCTAATTTTTCTATGGTGATTGATTGTTGAATTTCTATCGATTCTTCAACAGACGGGGTTGCAATTTCTTCTTCTGTAACATTTTTCTTTTGTTGTTTACACCCTATTAAAGTAATAGACAAGGATAGGATTAGGGTAGTTAAATAATAAGTTTTCATTTTTATCTGATTTTAAAAGTTATTTTTATGAAGGTTATCAAAATTCCATATAGATTCTTTCCCTTTGTTGACAATAGTGACATTTCCCAGATTAATTACACTATCGTCAGCTCTATTTAAATGACATCGTATCTGGGTGATTTGGCTATATTCAATCTTATTAGATGTCGTAATTTTTATAATTATATCTCCTCCATCAATACTAAGCATGTGACCATCTTTTTCTAATAGTTTGCATCCCAGATGATATAATTCTTGTGTAATACGGATGTAGTCATCAGTAGTACAAGTCATTGCAATCGATTTTATACCGTTAAAGAGCTTTTGGTTTGCGTAGTTAGGCTTTAAAAACGCTTCACGAGAATAAAAAGGATGATGTTTTTGGTAAAGACTATCAAGAAAAATAGGATTATAAAAAGCATACCAGGTATGTAAAGCAGTGCCAGGACTAGAGGTATAAAACGCTTTGAACCAAGTCTCTTTTTGTTTACTTAATTCCATATCTACAGTTTTTGTAGCATTAAGAAACCGAGTGTTTTCTACTTTTAGCTTTGGTTTAACGCCTAAATGAAAATGTTCATCATCATTCTTTAGAGTAAAACCTACGCCACTTTTTCCAACAGGTTCGTTGAATACATTGTTAGGCCCTAAAATTTCTATATAATGTTTATGTCCTCTTAGATAACACATAGGTGTATCATTATCTATTGGAGCAAAAGAAGGAAGTCCTTTATCTAATGCTCCATAAGTTTTGCCCCATCCAATATCTTTTGTTAAACTAGAGTATGAGAGACTATCCAGAACTATATATAAATGATTCAACATTATCGCAGAAACATGCTTGCCAAAGGCCGCATCAATCTTTTCTCGATCAATTGCAGATGGGACGTGCTTTTTTTGTACTTGATCTTTACAGGAAACTGAAAACATCAAAAGAAAAAGATAAAGAGCAATTCGGTTAAACATGATTAAAACTGTATTAAAAAGTGAGTTTACTGATAATTTATTTTTTGTCTTAAAATATATTCTCAACCTCTACTGCCTTTAGCATAAGATAGTGTAGGTCTTTCGAGGTCATTTTATTTAAGCTTTATTTTCATTGATTTTAAATTTCAGTTTTAGACTTTCTGTTTTCAATGACTTAAGTTCAAAAAATCGGACTTGTTTAATTTCTCATCAACATCCAATACCTACCATCGAAATAATGATAGGTATTTGGAAGCAGGAAGTTGTCTATCTCGTTTTGTACGGCAAAGAGAATCTTCATCTAAAGCAAAAAGACTAAAAACATGAGTTTTTCATTTCATATCGTTTTTTAATTAGCCATCATCCCATCAAATAATTTTGCCCTATTTAAAACATCTCCAGTAGTTGTAAAGTTTTTATTAGAAGGTTCATAAACAAGACTATCTACACCTATCCCATTACGTAGCAATCCAATCCCTAAAAGTTCGGTATTAAGAAGACGTTCTCTTTGCTGGTCAAGGTGTTCGCCTATAATCATTCTCGATTTTAAGAAAGAGCCTTTCTGTCGTTCTATCCTGGGAGCAATACCAGTTTTCAATTGTGCCAAAGATCGCTCCACAGGAAGGTGCAATGGCGTCTGCCAATCGAGCAATGCCCCCTGGTAGAAATCCCCATCAGCCTTGGCGACCAATGTGATATAATCTATCCCCTCTTTGTTTATTAGCTTATAAAGATTATACTGGGTGGATTCATCGAACTCAAGAAAAACCCCCAGGGCAGTATAAAAAAAAGAATTTCCTTTATATCTTTCCCTGATTACAGGTTCTATAAAATCCATAGGACAAACCAGAAAAAGGGTTTTTTCTTGCCGTTTACCAAAAAAAATCATACCGATGCCCCAGGATTATAAGGTAGGGAAGAATGATGAACGTCTATCTTTAATTTTCCAGAAGGATCAAGAGTATAGCCAAAGGTATATTCAACCTTGACCTCCTGTCCATCTAGGTCGGTAAAGTAATAGTTGCCCATGGCCAAAGCTCTTTTTTCTTCGAGTATCATAACTTCGTTTTCAAAGCGTACTTTGGTCCACGGTTGAATAGCAAAACCTCCATCCTCTGGGTATAGATCGTTTCCTGCAATAAAATATGAAAGTGCCCCTTCCTTATCAGGCCTAAATTGAATGACCGATGTTTTGGTAGGCTTGAACAGTACCTTTTTTTTATCAAAAGCATAGCGTTCATCCAGAAAATTGCTTGTAAAACGCTCGCATTCCTCTCTTTGATCTTTTTTAGCACCGATCTCGACAACCCCGTTGCCCCATTCCATTTGTGCTTTTTGTACTTCTTCTTTAGTAATCATTATTATTTTATTTAAAAATTGAACATTATTTTCTTAATTGAGTATACCTTTTGTTTTTAGATGTTTCGAACTGAAAAATCCAAGGCCAAAAAGTACGATGGATATCAGGTAGAGTGTTAAAGCCACTGGAATCAATTGATATGAGGCCGGGCTATATTGAAACTTTGGTAATGTAGCATAGTCCTTCTGCGCAAACTTTTTATTATTGTAAAGAAGGGGGACAAAATATTCCCGCCAATTTCCTGCAAAGGCGATGACCTGTTTTCGGTAATTTTCGTAGTCTTCTGTAGAAGTTCCTGCCAAATGGTTGAATGACTCCTGAACAGTGATTGCCGGAGATATCCATTTGAATTTATTCATCCAGTCTTGTTGTTTTTGTAATTGGTTCTCAAAAGAACTTACTACCGGTTCTAATTCTTCTTTGACCAACTGTTGCGAAGCCATATAACTGTGCCAAAAAGACCTCCTTTGAGAGGTGTCATTAATTGCATACTCTGGATGGTCACGTAAATAATTGTCAAGGATTTCGTCCTGTTTTTTGGTGACTTCTGCTTTCACTTCACGCATCTCATTGACCATGAGGGTACGCGACGGCATAGGATAAAGGGTATTTCCTAATTGGTTTAATACAGAAGGAACCAGTAACACAAATAGTACCCAAAGCCCGAGCATTGCTACTGCATTTTTGGCCGAACTACCTACCCATAGGTTGACCAAAAAGGCTAGAGTAAACCAAAAGAGCATATATCCCAACACCAAAGTGAATAGCCCTAAAACTAAACTCCTTTGGCTTAGGATGTCAATACCGATGATAAGAAAAACAAGTGTTAAAGCTGCAATGACCAAAACCGACATCCAGAAGAAACGTAATCCCAGTTTTTGCATTACCCAATTGGGAATACCAATGGGTTGTGCGGCCAGCAATCGCAGTGCACCACTTTCTTTCTCGGCAGAAAGCACGTTATAGGAAAAAGCAATGATCAAAAGAGGTAGTAGATATACAATCACAAATGCCAGGTCAAAACTGCCGAACAGCAATTGCACAGGACTGGTCATTTCGGTAAAATTTAAGGCAAAATCATCGCCTGTTGCCGTTGGTTTTACAAAATGGGTAAAAAGATCTGCCTGGCCCGTTGATACAAATGCCATAGGTTGAGGCTCCATGGCAGCTACTCTGGGATGATAATTTCCTACAGCCATTGGGCTTGTGGGTAGAGTCCACCGAGAAGCACTTACTTCCATCCCACGTTGTACCGAGTCGAGAAGTTTTAACATTTCGGCATCGTTTTCCCGTAATTCTTCTTGTGCCTTTACAATGACATTTTTACGCTTCTCTACTTTTTGTTTTCCATTAAAAGCCGAAAAACCAAAGAGAAGCAATAATATCAAACTCAAGAGCTGTATCCATCGGCTACGGAGCAACAGCTTTAATTCATATTTAAAATTGTAACTGAACATACTTATAAATTTTTAGGAATGAAAAAAAGGAATCCAAAAGAACCTAAGAGCCAAAACCCCATGACCATAAGGTTAGAAGTATTTTGCTCTAGAATGGCTCCGAGTTGAGGAGGAGTGTAGTTAAAGTCAGGTAACTGTTTCCAGGTTTCGGCATCTGCTTGGTATGCCCAATTACCGTATTCTGAGTTTTTAGCAAAATTACCATTCAAAAATTTTTGAGTAGCGATGCGATAGTCCTCTGCAGCATCGGCAAAATCCCAATGCGTGGCATAATCGGTCTGGGCAATGGCCATACTCAAAAATCGTGTAGGAAGATAGGGAGAGAGAAGCGCCAAATTCCTGTATACATCCGACTGCTGCTCATATTGATTCTTGAGATGATTATAGTGTTTTAGATAGATCTTTGCCTGGTGTTCCTCACCTTTTTGCATTCTATAGGCATCATAGTTAAAGGGAAGCTGAGATAAGCTATCCACACCGTATTCTTTCAATATTTTTTGCTCTAGAAGTTTAGCTTCCTTGTTCCAGGGATTATGACCATCGAGCCCGGATTTTTTGTCTTTTAAGACATTTGCCGTAAATTCTTGTCGTGTTGGGTAGGGATATTTGTTTTCGGCAAAGTTACTTGCCGCTTTTGGTGCTGCCAAACAGGCGATGATCCAAGCACATAGGGACACTACTAGTGAGATACCTGATTTTTTAGTTTTGATAGAAATTAACAGTACCAAATTGATAAAGATAATATAGTAAACTACATATATCACAAACAATAAGAACAATGATTCCCATTTGAACACCCCAAAATCTTGTAAGCTAGACAATAGGATACCTGCTACCAGGAACAGAATAGCTGTAATTAACAAAATAGGGAAGAAAAGTGCCATCCATTTTCCCCAGATCCATTTCCATTGGGAAATGCCCTGACTCTTGAGTAATGTTAAGGTACCCATTTCACGTTCTTTGGTAAAACCGTTATAACCCAGAAGAACAATGAGTAGGGGAATGATAAAGAGCAACATAAAATCTGGTGTCAAATCTCCAAAGCGAGCGAGGCCTGTTTGATCTGCCGCTGCGCTAAATTGTGCCTCGTTACGTTTATGAGCCTCCAAAAAAATGGAGGTACCTGTATATTTATCTACACCTTGATCTACTAACGAAAGAGGATATTTTGGTTTAAAGGCATAAGTACCATAATGTGCTGCAGAATGTGGGTTCTTTTTACCTTGATTATCCCAAACCTCACGTTCTGCCGTTTTAGCAGCAGAGTACTGTGCGTTTACATTTTGGTATTGTTGAGCACTGATCCATACCGCTACACTTAATAAAAAGAATACGATAATTAAGGAGATGCGAACGCGACCGTCACGCAACAATTCCTTGGTTTCTTTAAGAAAAGTTTTTGTTATCATGATACTATTTCTTTATAGTCCATGGTATCGAGATATACCTTTTCTAACTCGGCAAGGGAGATATCGTCGGATACAAATTGTTGCCGTAATTTGCCATCTTTCATGATACCTATATGAGTGGCTACTTCTTTGGCACGAAAAAGGTCGTGTGTCGCCATTAGGGTGGCTATCCCCTTTGATTTTAACTTGTGCAACAGCAATCCAAACTCATTACTAGCCTTGGGATCAAGACCAGAAGTGGGTTCGTCTAACAGCAGTACTTTGGCATCTTTGGCCAAGGCAATAGCGACTCCTACTTTTTGGCGCATACCTTTAGAAAATGCAGCGATACGTTTGTCAAAGGCTTCTGTCTGCAGTCCCGCTTCTTCCAAAAAGCCTTTTAATTCTTTTGTCGAAAGCTTTTTTCCTGCTATTCCAGAAAAATAATCGAGGTTTTCCAAAGCGGTTAAGCTTGGGTAAAGCATCAGATTCTCTGGGATGTAAGCTAAGAAACGCTTGGTTGCCTTGGGATTTTCCTGTACGTCTATTTGGTTAATAGAGGCATTGCCCGAGGTTGGTGTCGTAAAACCTAGCAAGAGGTTGATTGTGGTAGTCTTTCCGGCACCATTAGCTCCGAGAAGACAATATATTTCACCTTCTTTGATTTGAAGATTCAATTCGTTTAGAGCAACGTGTTCGTTGTATTTCTTTGTAAGATTGTTAATATTGATCATAATACTATTATTTATACGTTTGAATCTTGATAGCTTGGGATGGGCCAATTATCGATATTAGAGAACTCTCCTGTTTTCCAGTCTAGTACCTCCTCATCGGTAAGTAAACATTTTTCAAGTTGTAGGGTTATCGCGGTAACATCGAGATGCTGCCCAATAAAGACCAGTTCTATCTTTCGATCCCCGAAAGGGTTTATCCAATCTGACTCTATTAATTTTTGGTTATCCAGAAAGGAAGGGTAGCTAATTCGTTCTGCAAATGACATAGATGCCCACCATACCCCAGCGGGGTCAATTTTTGTAGAACCTCCTGCTGTACTCCAGATTAGGGCTTGATTACTACGAGAGGCCAACCAAAACAGGCCTTTACTTCGAATAATGTTTGAGGGGAAATGGTTAGAAACATAGTCGAGGAACCGTTCTGGGTGAAACGGTTTTTTATTACGGAATACAAAGGAACCAATACCATACTCTTCGGTTTCAGGAACATGTTCATTTTCGAGTTCCCGTATCCAACCTGCAGAACTTTCAGCTTCTTCAAAGTTAAACAACCCTGTATTGATAATTTCCTGTAATGCTATTTGTGAATTTTTAGTAGGAAATATTCTGGCTCCTGGATTTAATTTATGAAGAATATCATACACATTTTTTAATTCTTGTTCGGTAACCAGATCTACTTTATTGAGTAAAATCACGTTTGCAAATTCTATTTGATCGGTAAGTAGATTTACAATCGTACGGTCATCGTTCTCGATATTAGTAAGCTGTCTATCCGATAGATATTGGGCACTCGAAAAATCTTTCAAAAAACTATATGCATCTACTACAGTAACCATAGTATCGACATAACTGAAGCGACTTAGGTCGATACTGCCGTCCTCATTGGCAAAACTAAAGGTTTGAGCCACAGGAATAGGTTCTGAAATACCTGTACTCTCGATAATTAGATAATCAAACCTGTTTTCCTTAGCTAATTTTTCGACTTCTATCATCAGGTCTTCTCGAAGGGTGCAGCAAATACAGCCATTGCTCATTTCTACAAGGCGTTCCTCTGTTCGAGAAAGGGTATTTTCATTTTGTACGAGCTGGCTATCTATATTGACCTCACTCATATCATTGACAATCACGGCAACTTTTAACCCTTCTTTATTATGTAAAATATGGTTAAGCAATGTAGTCTTGCCTGCACCGAGAAAACCACTCAATACAGTAACGGGTAATTTTTTCATGACTAAAAAAAATTAAATACTAAAAATGTTGGAAGAAAATTTTCTGACTAACAGAGAAGGGTAATTGATCTATTGTATACACTATAACATGATTTTATAAATCATATTGTCGTAAGTATCAACGTACAAAAAGAAAATTTTCAAAAATAAAACGCAACTACCCTAAATATTTGGGCGGAGGTTTATTATAGATGCTTTTAGGTAGTGTAATACAGTATTGTGATGTTTCGTAACAAAAATTGGTTTTGTACTCATGGAAATCTATCGCAGATTTTTGTTCTACTTCTACAAATGTATTATCTGTAAAAGGAGTGAGTTTATATGATACCGCAATAATTTCACACAACTCACAATGGATTTGATCATCGTCATCAGAAAAATGAGAAATAGCATGCACATTAACAATTCTAAGAAATAGAAAAGCGGATAGAAAAAAAAGAGTAATAATATTTTTCCAAATGTTCATTCTCATTTGCCAAATATAGTAATTAATTGGATTCTTAAATCTTAAGATATTTATAAGGAATAAATTTTGGCAAAAATTTTGTATTTGTAAAACCTCGTAATGGTTAACACGATACCTACAACATTGAAAAGGAAACTATAATTTATTAGATGAGTACCTCTAAAAAATCGTGAAATACTCCTTAATAATTTTAATTGAGTTTACTGATAATGCAAACATTAAAAATATGGTGACAATAATGTTAAACAATGATTTAGTAAATATTACATTTGCTAAAGTTTAACTAATTTATCAAAATCATGAAAACACTCAGCAAATTAACATTTATCGCAGTATTATCTGTATTTTTTTCTTGTAAACAAAACCCAGCAGAAACACCAGAGCACAAAGCCATGGTAGAAGAGCATAAAGAAATGGAGGCTTCTCATGAAGCAATGGCTACAGAACATAATACTATGAAAGATGATCATCAGCAAATGGTAGATGCTCATAAAGCTATTGAAAACGATTCTATTCATCTAGTAATTGAAAAGAACCACTTGGTTTTATTAGCTAAACACAGTGAACTTATCGCAGCTCATAAAGCATTAATAGAAAAGCATGCTGAATTAGAAACAAAACATGCTTCTGGAGAATTTACTTTAGAACAGATGACAGCAGAACATGAGTCTATGAAAACAGAGCATGCAAACATGGAGAAAGAACACCAGGGGATAGCTGCTGAGCACAAACGAATTACAGAAGAAGATAAAAAATTGATAAAGGAAGATCAAGAGAAAGCAACTGAAGAAGAAAATTCAGAGAAAAAATAAAATAAACATATTTAAGTTATAGAAAAGCCAAATCGTTCCTTAGAGTTCAATTTGGCTTTTTAAGTTATAAAACGTTAATTTTAGTGATCTAATGATAGGAATCATTTTCTTTTTAAAAAGAAGGAGTTAATTCTATTCTCGCTACTAAGCAAAAGCTTTACAGAAATGTGAGGTTTTTTATACCCAAAACCTGATGCCTTGCATCATGGTTTTCTTTGTGCGAGCTCCTCTCAAAGGTCTAACGACAAAATGTAGTGAAGGAGTAAACCGTTCCTATTATTATAGTTTATGAACTTTTTTCTTCTTTTACCTTAATGCGAATTCTTTTTTAGTGTTTTTATCAAAATCTACAAAGCAAGATCGAGTAGAATAATTCCCTGTTTTTTTGATTTAAAATTTTAATAACCGTTCTTTATTTTATGAAAATAATAAATACATCTATTATTTGCTTATTATGTTTCTTGTCTTTTTCTAGAACTGTTTTATCCCAGAATAAAAAGATAGACAGTTTAAAAAAAGAATTAAAAATCTATACCAAAAAAGATACTGTTAGAGTAAAAATCCTCAATCATTTAGCTTATTATCATTATAGAAATAATCCTCCTCAATCATTAGCATATGCCGAACAAGCAGGAAAACTTGCCGATGAAATAAAATCTATAAAAGGAAAAGCCCGCAGTTTTTATATGAAAGGGATTACTCATATGGAACAAGCTAATTTTAAAACTTCTATTACTAATTATGAAAAAGCAATAGAACTATATACGTCTATAGACAATTTAAAAGGATTAGCAGGTTGTAATAATGCACTGGGAGTTCTAAATAAATACAAGGGTAACCAAAAACTCGCTCTAAAATATTATAAAAAAGCTTTAGCAATTGATCAAAAACTGGGAGTGAAAAAGAATATGCCTAATTACCTCTATAATATTGGTAGTATTTACTCTGATATGGGAAAACATAAAGAAGCTTTAGGTAATTTTAGAAAGGCATTAAAGACGTATACAAGCAATAATAACGAATATGGTATGCTTAGCTGTTGGAACTCAATGGCTATAGTGTACCTTGATCAAGGTAATTATCCTCTGGCAATAGAGTACAATCATAAATCATTAGACATTGCCAAAAAATCTAAAGATTCTATTAGTATGTTTCAGTCATTAAATAATATCGGAAATATTTATAGACAACAACAGCTTTATGATAAAGCATTAGATTTTTATAAAAAAGCTTTAGCTATTAAACAGGCTAATCACAATAGCAAAAGTAGTACGGCCATAAAAAATAATATTGGAGGCATCTATATCGATAAAAAAGAATTTGCTAATGCTATCTCTTATTTTAAGGAAACAATTACCCTTAGTAGAGAAATTAAGGATAACGAACATTTAGCGGTTAGTCTTAATGGTTTAGGTTTTGGGTATTTGGGAATTAAAAAATATGCTGAAGCTTTAGCTAGCTTTAAAGAAGCAAATAAAATTACTTCTGTTAATCAAAAACAATACGAATTAGTAGAATCTTATATAGGTATGGCATGTGCATATTACTATATGAAAAAATACAACCAGGCATTAATTAATGCTGAAAAAGGAGCTCAATTGGCAAATACATATAAACTTTTAAAACACCGACGTGATGCCTATGAATTGCTTTCCAAAATAAACAATGAATTAGGAGAACACAAAAAAGCTCTTTTAAGTAATCAACAATTAAAAATATTGAACGACAGTCTTTTTAATAAAGAAAATATTCAGAAAATTACAGAAGTAGAGTATGAATATAAGTACAAAAATGAATTAGAATCTGCAGAGAAAAGAGAACTAAGACTTACACAAACAGTTAAAACTACAACCAATAACTTAGAGAAGTCACAACGAAATTTATTACTTGGTGTGATTGCTTTTTTAGTCACAACTTTAATTTTAGGAGCAACAATTTTCTTTTTAAAATTAAGGAACGAAAAATCTAAAACTCAAAATATAATCATAGAACAGAAATTGCTGCGCTCACAGATGACCCCTCACTTTATATTTAATTCACTTTCTGTATTACAAGGAATGATATTGAATAAAGAAGAAAAAAAATCTGTTTCCTATTTGTCAAAGTTTTCAAAATTACTTCGTATTATTTTAGAAAACTCTAGAGACAAAATAGTGTTGCTTTCTCAAGAATTAACTGCTATAAAAAGCTATTTAGCACTTCAGAATTTAGAAAACAAAACCTATCAATACACTGTTTTTGTAGAGAACACTATAGACGTATCTGTGTTTAAAATACCTCCTATGCTTATTCAGCCATTTGTTGAAAATGCTATAGAGCACGCATTTGTAAATCAAAAAGAAAATAGGATAATTGATGTTCACCTGTCTTATTCAAATAAAAATTTGATTTGTACCATTACAGATAATGGTATTGGGGTTGATTCTCAAAAAGAAAATAAAAAGGATAATAAAAAATCATTATCTACAACGATAACTTCTGAACGATTAAAAATATTATCTAAAGATTTTAAAATGAAAAGTTCGGTTACTGTAGAAGATAGAAAGAAATATAACGAGCAAGGAACATTAGTTACTTTGATCATCCCTTATAAAATACAGGAAGTATAATGAAAACAGTAATAGTAGAAGATAAGGAATACATTAGAAAAGGCTTACTTAATCTATTGCAATTAATAGATGCCGAAATAGAAGTAATAGGAGAATGTGAATCGGTAAAAGATGCTGTTGCTGTAGCAAACGCCTGTAAACCAGAATTGATTTTTTTAGATATAAATCTTACCGACGGTACTGGGTTTGATTTTTTAAAGCAGACAGAAAATCTAAATTTTAAAGTGATCTTTATTACGGCTTATGAAGAGCATGCGTTACAAGCCTTAAAAATTGGTGCGGTAGATTATCTATTAAAGCCCGTAGATATAGATGAATTACAAATAGCATTACAAAAAGTCATAGCATTACCAATAACAGAACAAAAAAAGCAGATAAAAACGGTAAAAGAGGTCTGGAATAATGAAGACTCTACATTAATATTATCGCTTCATGATAGTTTTCAGGTTGTAGATTTAAACGAATTACTATTTTGTGAGTCAGACAAAGGCTATACGACTTTTCATTGCAGTGATAGTAAAAAATATATGGTTTCAAAAACCTTAAAGGAATTTGAAGAACGCCTTTCTAAAGCTAATTTTACACGGCCGCATCAATCATTTATGGTCAACTTAAAATTTATAGATAAGTATGATAAGTCTGGTGTTATTTATTTAAAAAATGGTAAAAAAATACCTGTATCTTCTCGAAAAAAGGAACACTTCTTAAACGCTTTTTTAAATTGGAATAACAACTAAACCTCTTTCTTTTACGGATATTTTTTGAAGTACCGCACTTATGTATTCTAAAACTTCAGAAATAGATTTCCTATTTCCTACTCCACTTGTACTATATACTTTTATCGTGTTGAAATGAACTAAAAACACGCTAAAAATGAAAGTATTAAAATTTACAGTAATCGTAACAGTATTAATTATGTTAATCTCTTGTAGTGGCAGAACTAGTAAAGAACCGGCCAATGCAGAAGGATTTGAAGCCATAGAAAAGGAAATAAAAAGCAAGTTTGGAGAAAATGCCTATTTCACGAATTTGAATATTATTTATAATGAATCTCTAGGAAATTCTATTGGAGTTACTGTTACAGAAGCACCAGAATCGTTACAAATGGGAGAATGGCTTTTATCTCAAGATTCTTGGAGACAAACTTCAGAAATCACTCTCGAAGTTCCTGATGGAAGCAAGGCGGAAGACTTTATGTTTCAGTTAAACGAAAAGATTAGTCTCTCAAAATTAGGAGAATTAGTAGAAAAATCTAGTGTACAACTAAAAACTGAAAAGAATATTAAAAACCCAGTTTTGCATATAGCATTTATAAAATTCCCAGAAAATGGAGACATAACCAAAGCTGAGTATGTAGTAATGTTGAAACCAGAAAGCGGTGGAACCACTTTTACTTTTAATTATAAGTTAGATGGTAACCTTATTGAAATGGATTATTAATATTTAGAATTACCTAAAATCAAAAAAATTAAACCAATGGAAAAAATAATTACAGTTAAAGATCAATACAATTCGTTAGATACACTTTATGATTTTTTAAAAACAGCATCTTCTTTTGAATGTTATAAAAACTATGATAACTGGGAAGTTAGAACAGATGCCAACGGTCAAATGGCGCAATGTATTGTTCTTAAAAAAAGTGCAATGCATGCAGTAAAGCTATATTTTGCAGAAGAAAATACAATAAAAATAAATCATATTATACCAAGTTCGATCATGAATGCTTATTTTGGAAAAAGTGTTAAAGCAAGAAGAAGTATAATTGAAATAATTGCAGGAAAAATAAAAGAAACAGTACTAGCTCCTGCTCAGGAAAAAGCTTTTCAAGAACTGGAAACAGTGGTTAATAAAGCTGCGATGTAAGTATATTCATTTTTTATACTAACTTACTAAGTATACAAATGTATTGAACTCATTCGAATGAAAATAAAATTAGTAATCTTATTGTTAGTATTTGTAGCTTGTAATTCGAATAAAAAGAAAGATACCGATATACTAATTGTTGACACTATCAAAATAGATATAAGTGATTATATAATCACTTCAAAATTGGATGAAAAACAAGAAGTAACCTTAGCTACAATTGATTCTGTAAGCATTAAAGAAATAAAGCAGTATATAGATGATGAGTTGCCCACGATTTTCGATTACTACAAACAAGAGTTGATTGAAGAGCATAGTGCCTGGTCTGATAAGCTATTTGGGAGGTGTTGCTCAAATACAGACCTAACTTTTACCGAGAATTTATTTTATAAAATAAATTCTAACGTTAAGAATGAAAAATATCCGATTATAAATATCTCGGATGCCGATTATTCAACAGCTTATGTTTTTAAACCCAATACCAAAGTCAAAATAAATATACAATTAGACCTGAGTGAATCTTTTTTAAGTGGTAAGTATTCAAACAAAAAATTGCTGAATCCAAATGAGGTTATTATGAATCCCATAAAACTAAGTTTAATTAATGGATACGTGAAATCAAAAGCGCTTTTTTATGAGAACACAAGAGTTAAAGAAGTAAAAGTATATATTAATCATGAATACATAGAAACAGTAGTTTTGATGGATAAACCTTTAGTGCAAGAATTTAAAGTGAATGCAATTTTTAAAACTAACGATATAATTACATTAGAACCAATAAGCTTTTACAAAGGGAGTAAATACGATGACGTTTGTATTTCTGAAATACAAACAAATTTAGGTAAGACTGCACTTCCTGGTTTAAATAAAAAATATAATCTTATGGAGTTATTGAATAAACAGTGAATCTAAAGCAAAACTATGAAAGCCTTAAAACAAGTTTTAACCTACTTAATATGGATTGCAGTATCACTTATACTAGGTATAGTATATATGCGTATTCTCTTAGGTCCCAACAAAGCATCTTCGGATGGTCTATGGTATCTGCTCCATATTTTTTACAATTTAGGTTTACTTCATATAGGCGCAAGCATTGGAGGTGTAATCGCCCTTTTGTTTATTCTATTGGATGTTTTTTACCTTAAAAAGAAATTAAAAAACAATATAAAAGCAACAATTACTCGGTTTATGTTTCTTATTGGTATTACTATGGTTGTTGCAGTAATACATTATGTATTAGAGAAGGTTGTTGATGTTATTTAGAAAAAAGAATCCTCCAAATCATTGAAAAAAGTAAAAAAATGAAAAATCGATACATTCTAGTCTTACTGGTATTAATCTCTTGTTCTCAAAAAGCAAAAGAAAAAGAAGAAACCGTTGTAAAAGCACAAGATGCTGTTGCAGAATCAATCGATTCGACGAAAGAAGTAAGTCCTATAAGCTTTAACAAGATCATTAGCGAAATTAAAACCAAATCAACCCCACTAATAGACGCTACAAATTTTGACAGCTTCATTGATGAAGATGATTATAAAAAAGTAGATGTTAAAGCGTTAAAATTAGAAAATATATATCCTGATTTTAATAAAGAAGGTCACCATTATAGAGCAATAGCTTCCTATAGAGTAAAAATATCAGGAGAGTTTCATTCTATTGTAGTAACTATTCTTAAAGGCGACCATGAAATGGAGTCTGTACTAATTAATTACGATTTAGAAGGAAATATTATCGATTCTAAAGTCATTTCTTATGATGAAATAGCCGAAGGTCAATCGAGAATTGAATCCAAAATTGAAGAAAACGAGCTAACCATTAATAACATACTATGGATTGATGAAAAGAAAGTAGAAACAACATCATTTCAAATAAAAGCTAACGGAAAAATAGAACCTATTTCTCAAGAAGAAAACCTTATTGATAGCGCAATACAACAACTTAATTTAGAGATTTCTAAGGTTAATATCGATTTATTGGTTACCAAAGTAATGCCTAACAATCCTCAAGAAACTATCATCGTTATTCCTGAATATGTAGATGATCATAATGATGAATATCATTTTGAGTTAAATAGCCACATAATAGTAGTAAATAGTATTACAGGGAAAATAACGCACAAATACTTTGAAAGTTCTGAAACAAATGGTTGGGTCTCTGATGCAATAGAGTTGTCAGAAATAGCAATTGATACAGCTCCATACATAGTTGCTAAAGATACAAGAGCCTTTGGTATTCGAGTGTATCATTACGGCAGGTCTAAACCAAACCCATACAGTAACAGAACCATTTCTTTGTTTATAAAATCAGGAGATACTTTAAAAAAAGTGCTTGATAATTATGACGTAGAGGATTATGGTGGAGAATGGGATACCCAATGTGCTGGAGAATCCACGAGTGTAAAAAACACACTCATTATGTCTGAAGAAAAGACCAATGCATACTTTGATATTATTGTAAAAAGCAAGGTTCTGGAAAGTAAAACTTTTGTAGATGAAAACGGAGAATGCGATGAAGAAAGTAAAACCTCTTCTAAAACAACAGTATTACAATTTAATGGAAAAGAATATGTAAAAAATAAATCATGAAAAAATTAGAATTCTTTTTTTGCATATGCTGTCTATTTTTAACCCTATCAGGGTGTGCTCAAAATAATAGTTTAAAAACACAATTACAGCTATTACAAAATCCATCAGGATATAAATTCCCTTTGGACAGTACGGGATTTTCAGTAATAAAAAATGCTAAATTCTATACCAAAAATGGGGATACAGATGTGTTTGATATCAATAGCGAAAATATACATGTAGTAGATGTTAATAATGATGGAGAAAAAGATATCATCTATCAAGATATTCGGCATTATCAAGCAACTGTATTACTGCTAAAAAAAGGTAATGATTTTGTTGAAATATGGAATGGGCCAGGAGCATTAGTTAGCCTAAAAGAAGGGGGGAAAACCACTATGTATGTTTTAAGCAGTGCTATAGGTTGCTTTGATATGACGATGTTGTCAACGCTTGTTATTAACAGTGATAATACCCTTGTCGAAAACACGATAGCGCTCTATTCGGATACAAAAATGAGTACAATTAGTAAGACATTCGAACAGAAAATAATTTTAGGAATCCTAAGAACTCAACCTGTTATAAATGACCAAAAGAAAACAGATCCTTGTACTGGTGATCTCAAAACGGGAAACCAGATAAGAACCATAGAAAACAAAGCCGTAACTGTTATAAAAAAACAAAACGAGTGGTTCTTAGTGGTTCTAAAAGAAAAAGATCAAAGTATCATTGGTTGGATAAAAAATTAATTCTAACAATAAATAGATGAGACTAAGCAATTCATTTAGCGGCGCACTAAGAACATTTGCCTATTTTATGGCGAGTGGTACACACTACCAATTAAAAGGGATTGATTACCTAAAACTGTATGGAGAAGAACCCAGTGCTATAGAACAAGTCTTTGCCATATTTGCTAATGTGATTGAGTTAGACGAAAACGGAAATATATTAAACGCAAAATATGCCGAAAAAAGAGCGGTAGATTACCTTCGCTCGTATTGCGATCCAGAATTTGAAGTTAAACCCCCTTATGAAGATTGGGAAATAGAATTACATTAATTATGTATAAGAAAAAAAACATAAAACTTAATACCTGTAGTAAAAAGGCTATTGTTGTGATGATACTGTTTTGTATATGCTGTTTATCATCTCATGCCCAGGGAATGAAAAATCATTTAAACAAAAAACTCACAGCAAAAGTTGGAGCTGTCTACGAGGAAACTCCCGATGACAATCCTTGCGCAGGTAGCGAAATCTATTTATCGTTATTTTTTGATAAAAAACAGGTAAAAGTATCAGAAATAGAAATATTAACCTGTGGTAAAGAATCAGTATACGAAATAGGAAATTATAACTGGGAATTATTGTACAATAAAGAAATCAGTATTGATTTTATTCCAGAACAAACAAAAGGTACTTACGCAGAGTATTTGTCTTTAGAGCTACGGGATAAAAAGCTTATTGCGTGCATAACACATTTAAATGGAAAAGTAGTTGAGTATGTTTTTAAGGAGGAAAAGTAATCATGAAAAATCAAGAGATAAAAATCTAAAAATGAAGCATATTTATTATATACTTTTAGTCATAGTTAGCTCTTGTGCTCAAAACGTAAAAGAAGCTAAAACTAATGGTAATCAAATAATTGAAAAAGTAGAAAAATCAAAAGATAGTATATCTATTCAAGAATTGAAGCTTTTAACAAAAGTAGAAGCCGTACATAAATACGGTACACCTTCTTCTATAGAACAATTTATTTTACACGATGCCTATGGAGAATTTAGAAATACTATTACCAATACATACAGCCAAGAAGAAAGGCAAAGCGAATCTATTGTAATAGATGAACTTACCTGGGAAAAAGACGAAGAAACCTGGGTTACGGTTTGGTACGAAGTTCAGCAAAAAAAATCAGTACCTAAAGAAACCTATATATGGGATAAAGGGACAGAGTTCTAAGGTGAAAAAAATGAAATTAAAAACATCCATAGAAATTGATATTCTAGAATTTTTTAAGACAGCGAAGTTTGACTATTTAAAACTGGGACAAACCAAAGAATGGATCTTAAACAACTTTCCTGATCCTGATTGTTTTGGAACCAATTTTTTAACAGAGGAAGTCAATATCTGGACCTATGGCGGTATTGAATTGCATTTTGAAAACAAAAAACTCTATTTAATATTTTCAGATTATTGGTACGAAGGAAAACTAGATAGCAGTCGCCAACTAAAATTAAACAAATGGATCTTCGAAGATGTTAGTCAACTCAACCTATTATTTGTTTTAACAAAACTAAACGAACACAATATTGATTATAAAAAGAAAACCGATAACCTGGGTGTTTTATTGCGATTAAAAAGTGGTGTCGAATTAACCTTTGAAAATATAAATGACATTGAAGGGTTAAACTCAAACGGTTTTCAATTAACCTCTTTTGCCTTGGTGGAAGAAAATCCATATCGTTGGAAAGAGTAGTACTTTATTATGAAGATGTAGAAAACTCTGGAACATTAGATGTTAGTGAAAAAGAACGATTTTTAAAGAATTATGAAATATATACGCTACATCATACTCTTAATCATTGGATTAATTACCTCTTTCTGTATTTGGAGTTACATCCAAAGAGCAAATTTTGAGTATAACCCTGAAGGTAAATTTTTATCTCCTGAAGATGGAGTAGTTTATACAGAACAAGCAAAAGAAGTATATGGAATTCTTGCGTTTCTCGGACTGATTGTAACAGGAATAATTATTTATAGAACAATAAAAAAATCTAAATGAAAATAGTAGCACTAACATATCTATCTGTTCTATTACTCTTTTTAAATAGTAATGCTCAAACTACTAACAATGAAAATAGGATGTTACATACTATTTTTAAAGTTATTGATGCTCATTCACGTACCGAAGTCCCATTGGCTATTATAGAAATTAGTTCTGGAAACAAAAGAGTCGGTGGGATTCAAACAGATTTTGACGGATTAAGTCCTTGGGATGTATGTTCTAAAAAATTAGTAGATCATAAATTTAAGATTAACGTATTTGGAATGAATTATAAACCTTTTGAAAAAACATATTCCATTAAAAATGACACTATACTTACTATTAAACTCGACCCTGGAGAAATAAAATTTAAGAATCAAGGAGAATGGGGAACCTTTATTCGAAGGGAATTAAGGATTCCTTTTTGTGGAACAGGCTTAGAAATAGACATAGACATAGAAGTTTTAGAAAATGCAGAATATCGGCATTGCGATGGTCGTATAAAACGATTTAATGATATCCCTACAAAAGAATTACATCAATGGGAAAAAATACATAAACAATCAACTAAAAAAACAAAAGATGAGAATTGAAGAAGCCAAAAAACGTATACATCAAGTTTTTTTTTCAGATGACGGTTTAGATATGTTATTTAGAATGAGTTTTGATGTATAACAATCCTGATAATTATGTTTTGTTTGAAATGTGTATGAAAGAAGAGCGAAAAGAAACGCTAAATGATATAAAAGAGATATTAATAGCGTTTGACAGAATCATCAACTAAATTCTATGAAAACCACTCAATTAATCTACATACTATTCTTTGTAAGCTTTATTTCGTGTAAAAAAGGAGTAACAGACAAAACCTTTAAAATATTCCATTTAAAACCTAATAGAGTATATACAGATACCGCAGCAGTCAATGGAAAATTCTCTAAAAGAAGAAACGATTTTTTTGTAGTGAAAAATTATGATATCAATAACGAGCAACACAAAATTAAAATAGACAGTTTTATAGTTAATTATGTAAAGAAAGATTCCTTTTTAATCCAAAACAAAAATGTGAGTTGGAGATTGACTTTTTTTAAATATGGCGATGGAATTGATGAATATACCCAACACGAATACGATACCGATTATACCATTCATGATTTGTTTTCATACAAAAAGGAAATAGGTAATGTTTATTTTGATACGAAAGAAGGTTACAGAGGTTCTAATTATAACGTACCTCCTGACAAGCATACGAGTAGCAACCGAAAAATAATCACCGATTATTTTAATACCAATATTAAACTGCAACACAACATAAAACAAGAGCAAAATGCTAGAGGTAGTTTTAATCCATACACCTATAAACAAGATACCATAAAAGTAGTTGCTAAATTCATAAAAAGAATAGGAGGTAGTAAAATACAAATAGTGCAATACAAATTTTTAGAACCTATTACAAGACTCATTGTATTAGAAGGAGACACCCTTAATATTGCCTACTCTATAGCTTATGAACCAAAAGAGTTTCCAAAAAAATCAATGCTAACCTTGGTAAAAGATAGTGCAAATGTAGGATTAAAGAACTACTATATTTTTCCTGGTTACAACCCTGAAAAAGGGATAGAACCTATTAATGAATAATGTTATATCAAAATAAAATATTGGAATAAAAATTAGAGAATGATAAAATTTCATTTTTAGACTTAATAAACAAGAAGGAATTGTATTTAACAGGATGATTTCTTATTACTTCCGGTTTTTGATTCGAAGTCTATTATACTCCCTTTCCCACCTTGTAAAATAGTACAACAACCTTCAAATAATTCTTTAAGTTTTTTTCTTCCCCGCTGAATTTTAGAACGTACCGTAACATAATTTATATTAAGCTGTTCGGCTATTTCTTTTTGTGGTATTTCCTTTATTTCAGATAAGATCATTAATTCTCGATACTCTTCTGGCAATTGATTAACAAAAGAATGTACACATTTACCCAGCTCTATCCCAGCATCCTCATTGGTATCATAATCAAAAAAGGTGTCATCTTCAATTGAGTTAGTTTGCAGCTGCTTTTTCCTGTAGTAATCGGTAATTGTATTTTTGGCTATAGTATACACCCAGCTTTTAAGGTTATCGACACCATTACTATTCGATTTGGATAATTTTAAAAATACATCTTGGGTTAAATCTTCGGCATCTTCCTGATTGCGGACACGCTTTTTAACATAGCCCAATAATGGATTATATAGTTGAACGACTTGATTTTGCATTTTTTATAGAGAAATTGATGAATAAAATTGTTCCGGTTATACACAAAGATAAATATAGGTTTTGTATTCCAAGAAATTCTATGGCGTAGATTCCGATAAATGCACCAACAGCAGCACCTATATCCCACCATGTACTTACACTAGAAATTTCCTGTAAGGAATTATCTTTATTTTGTGAGTTCTTGATGGCAATAAGTGGCGAAAAAGTAACCACAATTGTATTGAATACAAAAGCTAGAATAATACCCAAAATGGTACTGTCGAATGCAATCAACGCCATTGCTAATAAACAAATACTAATTGAAATTGAAAATAAGATTAGTGGTCGAAAACGTATGGTGAGTATGCCTCCGATTATAGAAAACAACAAAACAAATAATCGTTTTAATAACAAATAAAACGCCACATAACCAAGTAACTCACTCGAATTGATCATGTTTCCTGATAATAAATGTGATAGGGATACAACTAAAATACCATCTATTGAAACAGATATTATAAATACTAATAAATTGATAGCATTTGGATAAAAAGTAAGGTTTGTTTTTACGATATCATTTTTTGCCTCAGTTTCAATTTTTGGTAATGAATACGCTAAAAGTATACCTAACGAACTTATTAAAGCTATGCTAAATAAGCCATTTTGAATACCAAATTCACTAATGACGATTGGCCCAAACCAAAGTACAAATAAAGCTCCTAATGATTTGATGCTTTGTGATAATCCGAATGCTAAACCAGACTTTTCTTTAGCTTGTGAAGCATAAGATAAAGTGGATATTTTTAATCCGGAATAACTTAAACCCCAAAAAATTCTTGCTATTAAAAAAGAAATTAAACCTAATTTGAGTCCATATATAAAGGTGGTTAGCGTAGCGAGAGTTGCAGTAATGATCAGCATTTTTCGAATTCCGATTCGATGTACCCAATTCGCAATAGGTGTGTTTGCAATAATCCTCACAAAACGGTTTATGGATAATAATATGCCAATAAAAAATACCGAAAAACCTAATTCTTTACCATAAATGGGAAGTACAGGGTATAAAACGGCATCACCTAATCCTGCAAAAGCCATCACCCCACTAGCACGCAAAGCCCCTCGAAATGAGGAGCTTTGTTCTTTAGGGATAGGAGAGCTTTTGGTTAGCAACATCCCGTTTTTTCAATGTTAATTTCTTTACGCTCTTCTTTATCGCAACACGATGATCCATCCGTAGGTTGCTCACAACAAGAGCTTTGTGCAGATTGTGCTTGAGCCGATGTAGATTCACAGCATACACTACTTTGTTGAATTGTTTCTACCTGCTTATTTGTATTTCTCTTTTTCATAATTATTGATTTTAATACTTCTATGTTGTTATGTATTGTTTTCACTCTTTAAGACGCAAGACTTTTATAATGATGCATCATTTTTATTTTTTTAATTGCATCCCGATGTACCGCAACTCGAACCTGTAGTTTCTACTCCTTCTATAGTTAGTTCTGAAGAACAACAAGCTACACTGTCACTTTTTTTGTCTGTTGCAAAATCGGTACTACACACTCCTGTTTCTGGTAAATTAAGTTCAACTCGCTCTGCAGCTTCAATATCACCAGCCATATGAGCTACTATAGAGCGTACCTGCTCATATCCTGTAGCCATTAAAAAAGTTGGAGCTCTACCATAACTTTTAGAACCCACGATGTAAAAATCTTTTTCGGGATGGCGAAGCTCTTTTTCTCCGTGGGGTCTTACTGTTCCACAACTATGAACATTTGGATCAATTAATTCGGCAAGATCAAAAACCGATTCTAGCGAGGCATCTAAGTCTGTTCGTACCTCGCGAATCATTTCCAAATTTGGTCGAGAACCTGTATTACTGATTATTTCGTCTATTTGGTTAATGGTTTCTATTTCGCCATTTAGGTCACCGATGATTTGGATACCGTCTTCTTTTTTAGTCAGTTTTAAGATATGGAAAGGCGTATAGACATTTAATTTTCCACTATTCACCAATTGCTCAATACGAATACCAAGAGCACCTCTGGCTTCCAATGCATCCTCTTGTTTTCCACCATACACCTTGTTCATATTATCTTTTCTCAATACCCAATTAAGTTGTGTTTCTGGGTATTCTTTCTGAATGTCTCCTAAATCTAATAAAGCATTAATAGCAGAATGCCCTCCCCCTACAACAACTACATTTTTGTTTTTATAACGTTCTAGATGTTCTGCTTTTACATTTGGGATACCATAAAAGATATGCTCATTTAGTTCTTGCTCTCCTTCTGCAAACACACCGCCAGAACCAATGGGATTGGGTTGATTCCAGGTTCCTGTAGCATCAATTACTGCTTTTGCTTCATAATAATTAATATTTTCATTTTCTTGAACCTTAATAGAGAAAGGTTTATTCTCACGCCCCCAGGTTTTCATTTTATCCAAGCCTTTTCTTCCTATAGAAAGAACTTTGCTATTCAAATGAATGTATGGTTTAATCTGAGGTAAATTTGCTAATGGGTGAAAATAGTGCTCTACCAACTGTTGTCCTGTTGGTAATTCATTTTCATCGGGAGCTATCCAATCGGTTTGTTCTAATAATTCTTTCGCAGCTCGATCTATATTATATTTCCAGGGAGAAAACACACGAACGTGGTTCCAGGAACGTATATTTTGTCCGACAGAGCTTCCCGATTCAAATACAATGAAAGGAAGATTTTGTGTTAGTAAATGTGCAGCTGCAGCTAATCCTACTGGGCCAGCACCTATTATTGTTATGGGTAAATTATTGTTTTGCATCATTTTTAGAATTTGTATTCATCTCTTAAGACGACAACTTTAAAAAATGATGCACTTTACTATAAATAAAAAATCAAGTAATTAAGGTTAGGGTATAAAAAATGATCGTGTTTTACCATTTTATATATGAGATTTAATCAAATCGTTATGCTTTAAAAATAACACTTCTTACTTCATTTAAATAGCTTCTTCCAATTGGATATCGATTATTTGCAATTTCTATACTATTACCTTCAATAGATTCTATTTTATCAATTGATATGGTATAAGATCTATGAATTCTAATAAACTTATCAGAGGGTAAGTCATCTGTAAAATTACTTAACGTTTGATGAGCAATATAGTTGCTTGAGGACGTATTTACTTTAATATAATCCCCAAGGCTTTCGATAGATAATATTTCATCCAGATATATTTTTTGCATCTTTTTTTTGTCGATTTTCAAAAAGATATATGCTCGTTTGTTAGGAGTAGTAAAGCTATCTTTTTGTTGATACTCTTTTATTTTGAAAGCTTTATTTACAGCCATAATGAACCTATGAAACGAGATGGGTTTTACCAAATAATCTACTACCTCTAACTCATAACTTTCTACTGCAAATTCTTCATGGGCAGTAGTGATTATGGTAAGTGGTTTTTGATGCATGCTTTTCAATAGATTCAACCCATCTAAAAGAGGCATGTTAATATCTAAAAAAAGAAGATCTATTTCTTGATTCCTTAAATAGTCAAGACTTTCGGTTGCATCGCTAAATGAAGCTAAAAAAATCAATCCTTTTGTTTGATCAACATAGTTTTTTATCACTTTAATTGCCAGTGGTTCATCATCAATAATAACACATTTTAAATCCATTACACTTTAATTTTTAAATCAACAATATATTGATCATCGTTTTCACTAATCGTTAAGTTATATTCATCAGGTTTATAACCCAATTCAAGCCTTTTTTTTACGTTTCCTATTCCAATACCACCAGAAAAGGAATCAATTTTGTTTTTATTATTTTTAGAAGGAATTGGGTTGGTAATCTGAAAATACAGGAAATCATCTATTATGATGAAGGAGATATTAATTTCGATTTCTCCAACGTTTTTGTTAGCTCCATGTTTAAAAGCATTTTCTATAAATGAAAGAAGTAACATTGGAGCAATTTTTTTACCTTCTATCTCTCCAGAAATATTTACATTTATTTTTAAGGAATCTCCATATCGAATTCTTTCTAAATCTAAATAGTTTTGAAGACACATGATTTCTTTACTAAGATATTGTCTTTTTTGATTGGTTTCATGCAATAAATACCGCATTAATTCAGATAACTTCAATATAGTTTTTGGAGTTTTGTCTGATTTTTCAACAGAAAGAGAATATATGTTATTTAGGGTGTTAAAAAAGAAATGAGGGGACATTTGAGCTCTCAGAAAGCGTAATTCTGTTTCTAATTGTAATTTTTCTACATCAATTAATTTTTTGTGCTCTCTTAATCTGTCTAAGGTTACTTTGATAGCAGAAACAAAAGACACCACATAAAGCTCACCCAACATCATTTCTATAGTATAATTTAAGGTCAATTTATTGGTTACTTCAGGGCCTTCTGGCCATACATTATGATTAACAAGAAAATAAGTAAAATAAAATTTTGCCAAGACCATTGTAAAAAGAGATGTAAATAGTAAAAATATGTATATCAGGTATTTACGCTTATCTACAAATTTTGGCATTAAATAATATATGTTGAAATAACTTAGAGACATATGTATAATAAATCCTAGAATAGTGGTTTTTAAAGAATAGGCATAGTCGTTAAAGTAACTTCCCCATTTAAAAGTTGTAAATAGAAAATATACGAGCCAGAATATAACATGATGTTTTGTTGTTATAGTATAATTGTTACCAGATGTTATATTAAGTGCGTTTTTAATTTTTTGCAGCATATTTCCCCAAATTTTATGACGTTTAACTGAGTTGCTTTGTTATTGATCTAAAATTATTCTTTTAACCATAAGTTTTGTAAATATTTATGTCTTTACTTGCTCTTTCTGTAGAACAATGATAAAAAAATAAATATAAATAGATGAAAATACCTCGTAATATTAAATTATTGATAATAGCAATATTGAGTACTTTTTCGTGTAAGAAAGAGCATGAAAATGAGGATAGTATAAAAATAAAAGACAGTACTATAATTGAGTATGTAAACCCTTTTATTGGTACAGGAGGTCATGGTCATACCTATCCGGGAGCAACAGTACCATTTGGGATGGTACAAGTAAGTCCGGATAATGGTATTTCAGAATGGGATTGGTGCTCGGGATACCATTATTCTGATTCATTAACTATAGGTTTTAGTCATTTACACCTTAGTGGCACAGGGATTGGAGATCTTAATGATATTAGATTGATGCCAATTAATAAAAAAGTAGATTTATCTACTTCTTTTAAAACAAGAGACGAAATACCTTTTAAGTCTAAATATTCTCATGATAAAGAGAAAGCTACACCTGGATATTATAATGTGTTTTTAGAAGATTTTAATATTAATGCAGAATTAACGTCTACCGTTAGAACAGCTTTTCATCGATACGAATATAAAGAAGGAGACACACAATCTGTAGTATTAGATTTGGGATATGCTATTAATTGGGATAAAACGGTAGAATCACAAATACATATTGAAGATAAATTTACAGTTTCAGGATATAGAAATAGTACCGGATGGGCAAAAAATCAAAAAGTGTTTTTTGTGATAAAATTCTCTAAAGCTATTAATGATTATGATTTATATACAGATACAAAAAAGGTTGAAAATAGTAATATTATCAAAGGTGTAAAATCGTCGGTACAGTTGTTTTTTAATGAAGGAAATAAAAATCAAATACAGGTTAAAGTAGGGATCTCTTCGGTAAGTGTTGAAAATGCAAAAAATAATATTTCTAACTATAAAAATAAATTTGAATTTGATAAAATCGTTGAAAGTGCCAATTCATCATGGCAAAATGTACTATCAAAAATAGAAGTAGACACTAAAAATGATTCGTTAAAAACCATTTTTTATACTGCACTATATCATGCTCAGGTTGCACCAGTTACCTATAGTGATATGGATGGTGCGTTTAGAAAAGAAAATGATAGTATCGTTTTTGCAGAGAATTTTACTGCATATTCTACACTTTCGCTATGGGATACCTTTAGAACAGAACATCCATTACTCATATTCTTAGAACCAGATAAAGTTTCTGATATAGTAAATTCTATGTTAGCTTATTATGAACATAAAAAGATTTTACCAGTATGGACTTTATATGCTAACGAAACCAATACCATGACAGGATATCACTCGGTTTCGGTAATTGCAGAAGCGTACTTAAAAGGTATCAAAGGCTTTGACATCGAAAAAGCATATGAGGCGATGAAAACGACTATGATGGAAGATGAAAGAGGGTTAGAATATTATAAAAAATATGGATACATTCCGTATACTTTACTAGATGAATCGGTTACCATTACATTAGAATACGCCTATAATGACTGGTGTGTTGCACAAGTTGCCAAGACTCTGGGGAAAGAAGAAGATTATAAGTATTTCCTAGAACGATCCAAAGCATTTGTACATCTCTTTGATACTAAAACAGGATTCATGAGAGGAAAATCTGAGGATGGAAAAAAATGGCATGAGCCATTTGATCCTAAATACTCTGCACATAGAGTGCATGCTGATTATACAGAAGGAAATGCATGGCAACATAGCTGGTTTGTACCTCATGATGTTAAGGGACTGATACAATTGTTTGGAGATGAAACCACTTTTGTAACAAAGCTCGAACAGTTATTTACTGAAGATTCTAAAATTACAGGAGATAATATTTCTGCAGATATTACAGGCCTTATAGGGCAATATGCACACGGTAATGAACCCAGTCATCATATTGCCTATATGTTTAATAAAGCTAATGCTCCCTGGAAAACTCAATATTGGGTAAGTCAAATATTAAAAACACAATATAATACAACACCTAATGGATTAAGTGGTAATGAGGATTGCGGGCAAATGTCCGCTTGGTATGTCTTTAGCTCTTTAGGGATTTATCCTATGAACCCTGCATCTGGAGAATACCAAATTGGAAGTCCGATTTTTGAAAAAGCTACTTTAAAATTATCAGACAATCTCAACTTTAGTATAGAAGCCGAAAACGTTTCAGATAAAAATATATATATCCAATCTGCAACTCTAAACGGAAAAGAATTTAATCGATCATATATTACTCATCAGGAAATAACGCAAGGAGGAACGTTGCATTTCGTAATGGGAGCATCTCCTAATAAAAACTGGGGTGTACAGAAATAACCAACTCTAAATGAACCTAGCTACCGTAGATATTGTAATAATTCTATGTTATATTATTATTACTCTTCTTTTTGGATTTTATGTTGCTAAGAAGGCATCAAAAGATATGAAATCGTATTTCCTTGGCGGAAATGAAATACCCTGGTATTATCTCGGATTGTCAAATGCTTCAGGGATGTTTGATGTTTCTGGTACGATGTGGACAGTTACTATTCTTTTTGTCTACGGAATGAAAAGTGCCTGGCTCCCTTGGTTATGGCCCGTATGGAATCAGGTTTTTATTATGATTTTTATGGCCGCGTGGTTACGAAGGTCAAATGTGATGACAGGAGCACAGTGGATAACCTATAGATTTGGATCTGACATGGGTGCTAAATTATCTCATATCATAGTAACAATCTTTGCCGTTATCAGTACTTTAGGTTTTATAGCCTACTTTTTTGAAGGGATCGGTAAATTTGCAATTATATTTTTTCCTTGGGACTTATCTATAGACCTTGGATTATTTGTAGTAGCTTCAGAGCAATCTTATGCTTTGATAATTATTGGTATAACTACTTTATACACTTTAAAAGGAGGAATGTATAGTGTAGTAGGAACAGAAGTCATTCAGTTTGTAATTATGACCATTTCATGTTTGGTTATTGGATATATTGCTTTTACCACTGTTACAGCAGAACAAATTGCCATGGCCACACCAGAAAACTGGAATAATTTATTCTTTGATATGAAATTGGATTTGGATTGGACCGGATATATCGATAGCGTAAACGAAAAGATAGAGAAAGACGGATTTTCTTTGTTTGGTTTCCTATTTATGATGATGATCTTTAAAGGTATTTTTGCCAGCCTTGCAGGCCCCGTTCCCAGCTATGATATGCAACGTGTTTTGTCTACTAAAAATGAAGCCGAAGCCTCAAAAATGAGCGCTTTTACAATCATTGTCCTTTTCGTACCCAGGTATTTAATGATCACCGGCTTTGCTGTACTAGGTTTGGTGTATTTAGGACCAGAATTACAACAAGCAGGGATAGATGTAGATTTTGAAACCATACTGCCAGTGGCCATTCATCGCTTTGTTCCAATAGGTTTTAAAGGGTTATTGTTGGCAGGTTTATTAGCCGCTTTTATGGGAACATTTGCAGCATTTATAAACGCTGCGCCAGCATATATAGTTAATGACATTTACAAGAAATATATCAACCCAAAAGCATCAAATAAAACATATATTAAGTATAGCTATTTATCATCTATTCTTATCGTATTAGTAGGGGTGATTGGTGGTTTTTTTGCATCATCTATTAATGAATTAACCATATGGTTAACCTCAGCTTTGTATGGAGGATATGCAGCAGCAAATGTGCTAAAATGGATATGGTGGAAATTTAATTCTTATGGGTATTTTGGAGGAATGCTAGCAGGACTTATTGCAGCAACAATAGTACCTGGTTTTTTCCCTGATACAACAGCTATTTACTTGTTTCCAATAATTTTATTGATGTCCTTTATTGGTTGCCTTTTAGGAGTAATATTAGGAAAACAAGATGATATAGAGGTGTTAAAAAACTTTTATAGAACCACCAAGCCCTGGGGATGGTGGAAACCAGTTATTGATGCAATACAAAAAGAGGATCCGGATTTTTTACCTAATAAAAACTTCTGGAGAGATATGTTTAATTGCGGTATTGGAATTATTTGGCAAATGACCTTTGTTCTGGTGCCTATGTATTTAATTATAAAAGAATATTATAGCTTGGCTTTTGCGATAGTATTAATGATCATTACATCAGTAATATTAAAGAGAACATGGTATGATAAACTTAAGACAAAATAATACTTTTTGAAAAGTAGTAATATTTATACTAGAAATACGATGAAAAAAGAAATACCATGGCAGGATAAACCTGAAGGATGCACTGATGCTATTTGGAGGTATTCTGCAAATCCCATCATCTCTAGAGATGCTATACCCACTTCTAATAGTATATTCAATAGTGCTGTTGTGCCATATAATGATGGTTATGCAGGAGTGTTTAGATGTGATAATAAAGCTGTACAGATGAATATTTTTGCAGGATTCAGTCATAACGGGATTGATTGGGAAATTAATGAAGAGCCCATTGTCATGGAGGCAGGAAATACCAAAATGATAGCTTCTGATTATAAGTATGACCCTCGCGTTACTTTTATTGAAGATAGATATTGGATTACATGGTGTAATGGGTATTATGGTCCCACTATTGGAATTGCTTATACTTTTAACTTCAAAGAATTTTTTCAATGTGAAAATGCATTTTTACCTTTCAATAGAAATGGAGTATTATTTCCAGAAAAAATCAATGGTAAATATGCAATGTTAAGCCGCCCAAGCGATAATGGGCATACTCCTTTTGGCGATATATTTATTAGTTATAGCCCTGATATGAAATATTGGGGAGAACATAGAAACGTAATGCAGGCAACTCCTTTCGAAGAAAGCGCCTGGCAGTGTACTAAGATAGGAGCTGGATCTGTCCCTCTTCTTACCGATGAAGGGTGGTTGATGTTTTATCATGGGGTAATAAACACATGTAATGGCTTTAGATACGCTATGGGAGCTGCAATTTTAGATAAGAATAGCCCCGATAAGGTAAAGTACAGGACAAAACCATACCTTTTAACACCTTCTGTGACCTATGAACAAATAGGAGATGTTTCTAATGTGATATTTCCTTGTGCAACTCTACAAGATATCGAGCAGGATAAAGTAGCTATTTATTATGGAGCAGCAGATACTGTGGTTGCATTGGCTTTTGGAAGAATAAGTGAAATTATTAAGTTTACTAAAGAAAATTCATTATAGAAATGTTTACAATGAAATTGAAACTTTTTCAAAATCTAATCAATACAATACTTTGTATCATAGTATTAATTTTGAGTAAAACAACTATTATCTACGGGCAAAATGTCGAAAGTAAGATATCTCCAAAATCTTATATCGCGCATTATACCAAAGAATCAATAGATATAGATGGGTCTGCCTTAGAATCTTCCTGGAGTAAAGCAAAATCTACAGAGTTTTTTATAGATATTGAAGGAAGCAAAATCCCGAAATATAAAACTACTGTAAAAATGCTTTGGGATGATGAGTATTTTTACTTTTTGGCAGAAATGGAAGAACCTCATGTATGGGGTAACCTTAAACAAAAAGACACCATTATTTTTTATAATAATGATTTCGAAATTTTTATCGATCCAGATAATGATACACATAATTATTATGAATTTGAAGTTAATGCATTAAATACGTTATGGGATTTGTTTATTACAAAACCATATAGAGAAGGAACCCCGGTATTAAACGATTGGGATGCGAATGGATTTAAATCTTCAGTTAAAGTAAACGGAACCATAAATAACCCACACGATACCGATAAAGGATGGATACTAGAAATAGCTATTCCGTTTAAAGTATTTAGAACCTCATATTATCACAAAAACATTCCGAAAGATAAGTTTTGGAGAGTTAATTTTTCCAGAGTGAATTGGGATTTTGAACTTCAGAATAATAAATACTCCAGAAAGCGAGATAATAAGGGAAAATTTAAACCAGAATACAATTGGGTTTGGTCTCCTATCGGTGTGATTAATATGCATCAACCAGAAGATTGGGGATACGTATATTTTTCCTCAAAAGAAGTGGGAGAAAATGATGATTTCAGAATTCCTGAAGATGAAAAAGTAAAACGATTGTTGTATCAATTATATAGAAAACAAAAGGAATATTTTAAAAAGAATACCCGTTGGGCAAAAACTTTTAAAGAACTAGAAGCCAATGATCTGTTGGTTGATGGAAATAAAGTTGTTAAAACCATAGAAAATCACCAAACAGGTTGGAATATAACAGTGGTAAGCCCAGATACAAAACACCTGTTCATTATTAAAGAAGATGGTAAAATTATCCAAAAAGAAGATTGATATGAAGATGCTCAAAATTATACTCTTATGTACTGTATTTATTAGTGTTAGTTGTAAAACTGAAACTGAAAAAGAAGAAGAAATCGTAAAAGAAGTTGTAGAAGAAGTAAAAACAACATCATTTAAATACTGGACCTGGATTACTGCGAACCCCTCAAAATCAAATGATGAATATAGAGAAGAGTTCAAAAATTATAAAGAAAATGGCATAGACGCAGTATTAATAAATACATTGGCTGACCCCGAAGTTTTAAAGAAACTAACACCTTTAGCCACAAAAGAAGGATTAGAAGTGCATGCCTGGATGTTTACCATGAATCGACCAGGTGACAAAGTTGCTTTAGAGCACCCAGAGTGGTATGCCGTAAGCAGAGAAGGTAAATCGTGCTACGACACACGACCATATGTAAATTATTATCAGTGGTTATGTCCTACCAGAAAAGAATCCAGAGCACATATTTTGGGGTTAGTAGAACAACTGGCAAAGGTTGAAGGCATAACTAGTGTACATCTCGATTATATTCGATATCCAGATATCTATTTGCCTATAGGGTTATTACCAAAATATAACTTAGTACAAGATGAAGAGCTGCCAGAGTTTGATTTTTGCTATTGCGATGTATGTATAAAAACATTTGAGCAAGAGCATCATAAAAATCCAAAAGAAACTAAAAATGTTGCGATAGATATAGAGTGGAAACAATTCAGATTAAATCAGATAAAAAGAGTAGTAGATGAGGCTTATGAAATTGCTCATAAATATGATAAAAAGTTAACCGCAGCCGTATTTCCATATCCCGAAATGGCGGATCATATGGTTAGACAACGATGGGATAAATGGAATGTAGATGAAGTATTACCTATGATTTATCACAACTTTTATAACGAAGAGGTAGATTGGATTGGTTTTGCTACCAAACAAGGAGTTAATGATCTGCAAGGAAAGCAAACTAAATTGCATACAGGAATATATCTTCCTCCTATGAGCGCAGATGATGTATCAAAAGCTATACAATTAGCAAAAGATAATGGAGCATCGGGGATTTCATTTTTTGACGGAAATGCAATAACAGAAGAACAACTAGAGGCAATTAAAAAATCAAAAAAGTAATTCGATATATGAACTTAGTAGGTTTTCAAAATCTGTGAAATCTTATTCATACCAAAAATGAAAAAAATATTCTATTCACATATCATTCTTTTACTATTGTTTTGGTCTTGCAATCAAGAGAAGGTTTCAGTAAATCTACCAGAACAATCATTAACTTCTTATGTAAATACATTCATAGGAACAGATGGTCCCGGCAATACATACCCGGGAGCAACTCTTCCGTTCGGGATGGTACAGTTGAGTCCGGATATAGGAATTCCCGGATGGGATAGAATTGCAGGATACTTCTATAAAGACTCTATAATCAGTGGTTTTTCTCATACACATCTTACCGGGACCGGAGCAGGAGATTTATATGATATTTTGGTAATGCCCACAAATAACAGGTTTTCAAAAAAAATAAAAGAAAACAACTATAAACCATTCTCTACATATAGTCATGATAGAGAATTTGCTACACCAGGATATTATACCGTAGATTTATTGGATTATGGGATTAAAGCAGAACTTACAGCAACCAATAGAGTAGGGATACATAGATACACGTTTCCTAAAGATACTGCAACAGCAATACATGTGGATCTGGGATATGCTATAAACTGGGATAAACCTACTGATACTTATATTGAAAAAATAGATGACAAAACGATTCAGGGATATCGGATGTCTACTGGGTGGGCAAAAGATCAACGAGTCTATTTTGTAATGCAGTTTTCAAAGCCTTTTACGACATATCAAGTGTTTAAAGATGAAGAACTAACTACACTTCCCGTTCAAGGAGCAAATACAAGAATTGTATTACACTATAACACAGAAGAGAATGAACAGGTTATTGTTAAAACCGGATTGTCTACAGCTAGTATTAAGGGAGCCCAGGAATCAATAAATACAGAAGCTCCTGACTTCGATTTTGATCACTATGTTAGAAAAGCACAAGCCATTTGGGAACGTGAATTACAAAAGATTCAAATTACAACTGCAGATGATGATAAGAAGAGTATTTTTTATACAATGATGTATCAATCTATGTTGGCCCCAACATTATTAAGTGATCCTAACGGAAATTATAAAGGAGCTAACGATTCTATTGTAAATGCCAAAGGGTTTAATCGCTATGATACATTTTCGTTATGGGACACCTTTAGAGCAGCACATCCTTTATATACAATAATTCAGCAAGAAAGAGTTCCTGATATGATCCAATCTATACTGGCTCATTATAGAGAAACTGGAGTATTACCTGTATGGTCTATGCAAGGAAATGAAACCAATATGATGATAGGGTATCATGCCGTTCCGGTTATAGTTGATGCATATTTTAAAGATTTTCAATTTGATGCCGAATTTGCTTACAAAGCGTGTAAGGAAAGTGCCATGGTAGAGGATAGGGAAATAGATATTTATAAGAATTTAGGGTATATCCCAGTAGGAGAACATCACGAAAATTGGTCTGTTTCTAAAACTCTTGAATATGCCTATGATGACTGGTGTATCGCTATGTTTGCAAAAGACCTGGGTAAAGAAGAGGATTATATATATTTTATGAAACGTTCTGAGAACTGGAAAAAATTGTATAACCATAAGAATAACTGGATTCAACCCAAAGACACGCTGGGAGAATTTGTAGTTCCTTTTAAACCAAAAGAATATACACCTTTTTATTGTGAAAGTAATGCCTGGCAATATTACTGGTTTGTACCTCAACATATAGAAGGGTTGATAAAAAATACAGGAGGAAAAGAGCGATTTATCCAAAAACTGGATTCAATGTTTTCTTATGACCCCAAACCAGGAGATAAACTACCTATTTTTAGTACAGGAATGATTGGGCAATATGCACATGGTAATGAACCAAGCCACCATGTAGCGTATCTATACAATTACGTAAATCAACCTTCAAAAACTCAGGAATTAACCTATAAGATTTTAGAAGGGCAGTACAAAAATGAACCCAATGGACATTGCGGGAACGAAGATTGTGGACAGATGTCATCCTGGTACATATTTAGTTCCCTTGGGATTTATCCTGTAAACCCGGCGCAAGGAGTATATCATATTACAGCACCAATATTTAAAGAAACCAAAATACATCTATCAAACGGGAAAACATTTTTAATCACGGCTAAAAACCTATCTAAAGAGAATACATATATTAAGAACATAAAATTAAATGGAGAACCACTTGATCGTATGTATATAACACATAAAGAAATTGTAAATGGAGGATTTCTCGAATTTGAAATGAGTAATTCTTCAAATGATGAAGCCTTTAAAAACTCATCCTTACCAGAAGTAAATAAAATATATTGATTATGAAATGAGCCATAATTATTAGGTTAATACCAACCGATATGATCAATGGTGAATTCCATCTGACAATTAAAAGAACAATAAAAAAGAACAGATGAAAATTAACACTAAGTATTGCTACGTATCACTTTTTTTAATACTAACAACTTTTGGTTGTAACACAAATGAAAAAGAAGGAGAAACAACAGTGATTAAAGAAGAAAAAGAAATTAAAAAGAGTATAAAACCTATTGTTATTTCGACCTGGAATCATGGTATTGCAGCCAATGAAGAGGCATGGAAAATATTAAGTAAAGGAGGCAATGCATTGGATGCAGTAGAACAAGGAGTGCGAGTAACAGAAGCAGATCCAAAAAATCAAAGTGTTGGGATAGGAGGATTTCCTGATAGAGAAGGTAATGTTACTTTGGATGCTTGTATAATGGATCATAATAGCAATTGCGGAGCCGTATCCTTTTTGCAACATATCAAACACCCTATTTCTGTAGCTCGAAAAGTAATGGAGGAAACACCCCATGTTATGTTAACTGGCCAGGGAGCATTGCAATTTGCTTTAAACCAGGGATTTGAAAAAGAAAATTTATTAACTCCAGAAACCAAAAAAGCGTACGAAGAATGGTTACAGAAATCTAATTATAAACCCGTAATAAATATCGAAAACCATGATACGATAAGTATGCTGGCCTTAGATGAGGATGGAAATATATCAGGAGCTTGTACAACCAGCGGTGCAGCCTGGAAAATGCATGGAAGAGTGGGAGATTCTCCAATAATTGGAGCCGGATTATTTCTGGATAATGAGGTTGGAGCAGCAGCAGCGACCGGCTTAGGAGAAGCTGTTATTCGTACAGCAGGAAGTGCTATGGTTGTAGAATTAATGCGTCAGGGAAAATCTCCTGCAGAAGCTTGTAAAGAAATCGTAGAACGAATCTATAATAAACATAAGAACCATAAAGATATGGAATACCTTCAGGTGGGATTCATAGCTTTAAATAAAAATGGAGAATACGGAGGCTATAGCTTAAGATCAGGCTTTAATTATGCTATAAATGATATAGAGAAAGGAAACAGACTAGAAGATGCAGCGTTTAAAATGGCTTGGGAAAACTAGAAATGAAGGTGGTTTTATAGATAATACTAGCTCGGGTCTATCAAAAATAAGTATAACAAGGTGTTCAGATTAAATCAACACAAAAACCATATTATGATGAAACAACTCACAATATTCATCACCATTCTATTAGTATTAGGTTGTAAAACCAATGAAAAAAAAATGTATTCAGAAGAGGATATTCATATTATCCCAAAACCAGAAATGGTAAAAATCAACCCTGGAGTATTCGAATTTAATGAAAATACTAGGTTTTTTATTTCAAATGATATATCCAAAGAACCAATTCATGTCTTAAAAGATAATTTTAAAACAGTAGCAGGATGGAATTTAATAATAACAGAAGAACAGCCCAAAAAGAATTATGTAGCCTTTACGATTGACAAAACCAGAAAACCAGAAACATATAATCTTAAAGTAGATAATAATCATATAGAAATCACGGCAAGTAGCCCATCAGGTTTTTCATATGCAATACAAACAATACGTCAATTACTACCTCCCGAGATAGACAGCAAAACTAAATTAGAAAATAGAACCTGGGAAATTCCGAATGTAGAAATTAAAGACGGTCCCCGATTTAAGTGGAGGGGCTTAATGTTGGATATTTCTCGTCATTTTTTTGATAAAGAATACATCAAGGAGGTAATTGATGGTTTAGCTATGCATAAGATGAATGTGTTACATCTGCATCTGGTTGATGATCAGGGGTGGCGAATAGAAATAAAAAAATACCCAAAACTTACAAAGGTAGGAGCATGGAGAGTAGATCAGGAGAGCTTACATTGGAATGCCAGACTACCTGTAAAACCAGAAGATAAAGGGACTTATGGAGGTTTTTTAACTCAAGAAGAATTAAAAGAAATAGTTAAATATGCTCAATCTAGAAATGTAGAGGTTATACCCGAAATAGAAATGCCCGCTCACATATCTAGTGCGATTGCCGCATACCCACATTTATCATGTTTTGAAAATCCAATAGGAGTACCTTCAGGAGGAGTTTGGCCAATTACAGATATATACTGCGCAGGAAAAGAAAGTACGTTTACTTTTTTAGAAGATGTATTAGTCGAGGTTATGGAAATATTTCCTTCAAAATATATACATATAGGGGGAGATGAGGCGACTAAAACTAATTGGGAGAAATGCCAGCACTGCCAGAAACGAATAGCAGAAGAAGGATTACAAAATGAAGAAGAATTACAAAGTTATTTTGTAAAACGAATGGAGAAATTTATAAACTCTCATGGTAAGAAATTAGTAGGTTGGGATGAGATTTTAGAAGGAGGATTAGCTCCAGATGCAACTGTGATGAGTTGGAGAGGCGTAAAAGGAGGACTAGAAGCCGCAGCACAAGGACATGATGTAGTCATGACACCTGGAACTCATTGTTATTTTGATCATTATCAAGGGCCACAAAATGAAGAACCATTAGCAATAGGTGGATACACACCATTAAGTAAAGTATATCAATTTGATCCTGTAGTAGATTCAATGACTGCAGAAGAAGCTGAGCATGTGCTTGGTGGGCAAGCAAACTTATGGTCAGAGTATATCTCCACAAAAGAACATTCCCAGTATATGATTTACCCAAGATTAGCAGCCTTGTCAGAAGCCGTATGGAGTGCTAAAAATCAGAAAGATTGGGATGATTTTTCAAATAGAATGACCAATATGTTTCAGCGGTATGAATTTTTAGGAATTAATTATGCAAAGAGCTCGTATCTAATACGACCAGAAGTCGAAACAAATTTAGAAAAGAAATCAGTTTCATTAACACTACAAAGCGAATACACTAATGCAGATATACGATATGTATTGAACAATAATAGACTAGAGGATACTCCTGTTAAATATGAGAAACCAATTATATTAACCCAAACTACAATAGTTAAGGCATCAATATTTAAGGAGAACAAACCGATTGGTAAAGTATTTCAGGATACCATTGTATTTCATAAAGGAGTAGCCAGTAATGTAGTGTATACTATTCCTTATAGTGATCGATATACGGGAACAGGAAAATCTACATTGGTAAATACCTTAAGAGGAACCAAAAATTTTCAGGATGGGCAATGGCAGGCATGGTTAAAGGATGATATGGAAGTCATCATAGATCTTAAAAAAGAAGATACCATAAATCAGGTAATTGTTGGATCAATGGAACATCAAGGCCCGGGAATATATTTTCCTGTTGCAATAGAAGTGTTTACAGGAATAGATAGAAAAGATTTTAAAAAAGTAGGAGAAGTAAAACGACCTTATGCTGATAATGCAAATATTGAATTAAAAGATTTTAAAATTAATGTTGAAAAACATACAGCAAGATTCATTAAAGTGAAAATAGCAAACTTAAAAGAAAACCCAAGAGGAGGAGATACCTGGTTATTTATAGATGAAATTTTAATTAACTGATAATTAGATATTTAAAATGAATCAGATGAAATGTATAAGAACGATTTGCATGCTTGTTTTGTTGAGTATCGGAAATCCGATAGTTGCACAAAACGAAAAGCCAACAGAAAAAGAACGGTTATCCTGGTTTGAAGATGCCAAACTAGGGGTATTCATTCACTGGGGATATTATGGCGTGAATGGAATTGCAGAATCCTGGTCATTATATCACAAAAAAATCTCATATGAAGAGTATATGAAGCAGGGCAATGGATTTACAGCAAAGCATTATGATCCAGTAAAATGGGCTAAACTGTTTAAAAAAATAGGAGCAAGATATTCTGTAATGACTACCAAACACCATGATGGAGTTTCTCTGTGGGATACCCAATACAGTACTCTAAATGTTAAAGAAAAAACACCTGCAAATAGAGATTTGATAGGCCCATATGTAGAAGCACTTAGAAATGAAGGATTAAAAGTAGGATTATACTATTCTTTATGTGATTGGTCGCACCCAGATTATGATGTTGTATTTCCCAGGCCAGATACTAACAATGAATACCCTCAAAAAGGATTGGAGAACCTAACAAGATGGGAACGTTTTGTTAGATTCTATAAAGGGCAATTAAAAGAGCTAAGTAATCGATATCAACCTGATTTGTATTGGTTTGATGGAGATTGGGAAAAATCAAGTGAAGAATGGAGAGCACAATCTTTAAAAGATTCATTACTATCCTGGAATCCTAAAACCATTGTAAATTCTCGCTTAAAAACACATGGAGATTATAGTACTCCCGAACAAGGGATTCCTGTGGTGAGGCCAAAAGGCCCATGGGAATTTTGCATGACTATGAATGATAATTGGGGGTATTTTCCTTCGGATACGAACTACAAGCCTTTCTCCCAGATTATAAGAACCTTTGTTGAGGTGATAGCCTCAGGAGGAAACTTACTGCTTAATATTGGAATGAAACCAGATGGAACAATTCCTAAAGAACAAGAAGAACGATTAGAAGTACTGGGAAATTGGATTAATACCCATAAAAAAGTTGTTTTTGGCACTAAAGCAGGATTGCCATATGGTCATTTTTATGGCCCCACACTATTAAGTAAGGATACTACAAAATTGTATTTATGCCTGTTTGATGAACCCAAAAATTATATCTCTTTAAAAGGAATTCAGAATAAAATAAAATCAATTAAAGTAGTCGGAAAAGAACAAGAATTAGTTTTTGTTCGAAACGGAGGAGCATCCTGGAACAATATTCCGGGAATTGTAAGAATAGAAGTCCCTAAAAAAGAAAACTTAGATACCTATGTAACTGTTTTGGAGATAGAATTAGAAGGAGAATTAAAACTGTATAGAGGTCATGGAAATGCTGTAGAGTTAAATTAACAATAGAAGGTAGGGTTAATACATAAAAAAAGTAAAAGATGAAAGGTAGACTAATATGGAGTTGTTTGATGGTGATATCAATACTATCCTGTAAAGAACAAAATGTAGAAAAGATAGAAAGTAAAGAAACTGTTCTAACACAAAGTTTGGTAGATTATGTGAACCCATTAATGGGAACCGACTCAGCTTTTGACTTATCTAATGGTAATACCTACCCCGCAATAGCTACTCCCTGGGCAATGAATTTCTGGACACCCATGACTTCAAAAATGGGCGATGGATGGACCTATAAATATGATGAGAATAAATTAAGAGGAATAAAACAGACGCATCAGCCAAGTCCCTGGATTAACGATTATGCGGCATTTTCGATAATGGCCATAACAGGAGATCTCAAGTATAAAGAAGATGAAAGAGCCTCCTGGTTCTCTCATAAAGCAGAAACCGTAAAACCATATTACTATAAGGTATATTTGGCAGATTATGATGTGGTAGCAGAGGTTGCACCTACCGAAAGAGCAGCACATTTTAAATTCACTTTCCCCAAAGCAGATCAATCCTATATTATGTTGGATGCCTTTTTTAAAGGTTCTATGGTAAAAATTATCCCAGAAGAACGTAAGATAATAGGATATTGTAGAAATAATAGTGGAGGGGTTCCAGATAATTTTCATAATTATTTTGTGGCCGAATTTGATAAAGATTTTAACATCAATCATACCTGGGGAGAGGATTGGAAATTGGTAGAAAATTCAAAAGAAAATGAAGGAGAGCATGTGGGTGCTATAATAGGTTTTGAAACTAAAAAAGGAGAAACGATACATGTAAAAATAGCATCATCCTTTATTAGTCCAGAACAAGCACAATTAAATTTAAACCGGGAAATAGGAAACGATACATTCAAACAGACTCAAATAAAGGCAAAAAAGGCCTGGGAAAAAGAGTTAAGTAGAATTAAGATAGAAGATGATAATTTAGATCATATTAAAACTTTTTATTCCTGTTTGTATAGAGTGTTACTTTTTCCAAGGAAATTCTATGAATTCAATGAAAAGAACGAGGTGGTACACTATAGTCCATATAATGGGAAAGTGTTACCAGGTTATATGTTTACGGATAATGGATTTTGGGATACCTTCAGAGCAGTATTTCCTTTTTTCAACATGATGTATCCAGAATTGAATAGCCAGATAATGGAAGGGTTAGTAAATACCTATAAAGAATCAGGGTGGCTCCCCGAATGGGCTAGCCCGGGACATAGAGATTGTATGATTGGTTCTAACTCTGCACCCATAATAGCAGACGCATTTTTAAAAGAAATTCCTAATATGGATGTAGAAACCTTATTCGAAGCGATCCTCAAAAATGCGACAACATCAGAAGGGCGTCCCTTATCTAATGGCAAGGAAATCCGCTCTGTAGGAAGAGAAGGGATTGATTATTATAATAAATTGGGATATGTCCCATATGATGTTAATATCAACGAAAATGCAGCAAGAACCTTAGAATATGCATATGCAGATTTTACCATTGCTAAAATGGCAGAAAAACTAGGAAAAAAAGAGGTCGCGAAAACATTCTATGAGCGATCTAAAAACTATAAAAATTTGTTCGATCCTACTACTAAATTAATGAGAGGTAAGAACCAAGATGGTAGTTTTCAATCCCCTTTTAACCCTTTAAAATGGGGAGATGCCTTTACCGAGGGCAATAGTTTGCATTATACATGGTCTGTTTTTCATGATATAGAAGGTCTGATTCAATTGATGGGAGGGAAACCTGAATTCGAAAAACAATTGGATCATGTGTTTAATATGCCGCCAGAATTCGATGCTTCCTACTATGGGTTTACAATCCATGAAATTAGAGAAATGCAAATTGTAAATATGGGAAACTATGCTCATGGAAATCAACCTATCCAACATATGATTTACCTCTACAATTATGCTAATGCTGCGTATAAAACTCAGGAAAAAATACGAGAAGTATTAACTAAACTGTATTCTGCAACACCAGATGGATACTGTGGAGATGAGGATAATGGTCAAACTTCTGCCTGGTATGTTTTTAGTGCTTTAGGGTTTTATCCGGTTACCCCGGGAGTAAACCAATATGTAATAGGAAGTCCATTGTTTAAGAAAGTTACAATTACATTAGAAAATGGAAATGAATTTGTAATTAATGCTCCAGAAAATAATCAGGAGAATTTTTATATTCAATCGACTTCGTTAAACGGAGAAACATATCATAATAGTTATTTGGATTATGAAGCAATTCAGCAAGGAGGTCGTTTAGATTTCAAAATGACTAATACTCCAAATAAAGATTGGGCCAACTCAAATGAAGAAGTTCCCTATTCTTTAAGTAAGGAATAGTTTTAATTATAAAAGAGACCTTCATGGATTACATCTCGAAGGCGTTATATAAAGATTAGAGAAGATGAATAGTATTGTTTTTAAAAAGACGTATTTTTTGAAGCTATGGGTAATAATTATAGTATTGTTTTTTTCTTGCCAAGAGAAGACTAAAGTAGAAAATACAAAAGAAAATAATACATCTAAAAAGTTGTCAATTGATGTGACAAAGTATGTAAACCCGTTTATCGGAACCTCAAACTTTGGAACAACTAATCCAGGGCCAATTGCAGTACGAGGAATGGCAAGTGTATCCCCTTTTAATGTGGCAGGAAAACAAAATCTTCCTTTAGAAAAAGATAGCCGTTGGTTTTCTACACCTTATGTTCACGAAAATAAGTATTTAACAGGTTTTAGTCATGTAAATCTTAGCGGAGTAGGATGTCCTGAATTGGGTGTGATTCTCGCAATGCCAACCACAGGAGCGATTGAAACTGATCATTCTTTATATGGTAGTACGTATTCTAATGAAATTGCAGAAGTAGGCTATTATTCTAATATGCTGGATAAGTATACTATTAAAGTAGAAACAACCGCTACGACCAGAACAGGAATAAGTAAATATACTTTTCCAAAAGGAGAATCTAATATAATGCTCAATCTGGGATTAGGACTTACCAATGAGCAAGGAGGAATGATCAAAGTAGTATCTTCAACAGAAATTGAAGGAATACGTGCTGTAGGGTCTTTTTGTTACTATAAACCCGAAGAAGCATATCCAGTGTATTTTGTAGCTCGATTTTCAAGACCAGCAGACGAATTTGGAGTGTGGAAAAAGCCAAAGAAATACAAGGGAGTTGAAGCACAGTGGATGGGGTATAATGGAAAAGAAAGAATAAAGAAAGGATACACAAAAGAGGTAGTAGGAGATAGTATTGGAGGATATATGAAGTATCATTTTGAAACTCCTACACAAGTAGAAATGAAAGTAGGAATCTCGTATGTAAGTATTGAGAATGCCAGAGAAAACCTGGAAAAAGAAACTTTAGATAAAACTTTTGATCAAATTAGACAAGAAACCAGGAAAAATTGGAATCAATACTTATCAAAAATTGAAGTAGAAGGAGGAAAAAAAGAGGATAAAGTAAAATTCTATACAGCCCTATATCATACGCTTATACATCCAAATACTCTGAATGATGTAAATGGAGAATACCCTAAAATGAAAACCAGGGAGACTTTAAAAACAGAAGGAACGCGATATACTGTTTTTTCACTTTGGGATACCTATCGAAATTTACATCAATTGATGAGTCTAGTATATCCAAAACAACAATCAGATATGATCAAGAGCATGTTGCAAATTTATGATGAAACAGGATGGCTACCTAAGTGGGAATTAAATGCAACAGAAACAACAACTATGGTTGGAGATCCTGCAGGAATTATTATTGCAGATACTTATCTCAGGGGAATTAAGGATTTTGATGTTGAAAAAGCATATAAAGCTATGCTCAAAAGTGCAGATCAATTGGATGATAACCCGCTGCGTCCCGGTATCAAAGACTATATCGAAAAAGGATATCTCACCACAAAAACAACTAATAGCGGATCGGTATCTACCACACAAGAATACAATATTACAGATTTTGCCATAGCGCAACTAGCTAAAGAACTGGGAAAAGAAGAAGATCACTTACGTTTTTCAAAGCGGTCATTAACATATAGGAAGCTTTTTGATAAAGAATTTAATTTATTACGACCTAAAAATGATGATGGAAGCTGGTTAGCGCCTTATAATCCTGATACAGGGGCTAATTTTGTAAAAAACCCTGGATTTATAGAAGGAAATGCATGGCAATATACTTTTATGGTTCCACACGATATCTCTGGGTTAAAAAAACTTATGGGGGGTGATCAACCATTTTTAGAGCAATTACAGAAAGTTTTTGACAATAAGCAATACGACATGGCCAATGAGCCAGATATAGCATACCCTTTTTTGTTTAACTATATAAAAGGAGAAGAATGGAGAACACAAAAAACAGTCGATGAACTTTTAGAAACGTATTATAAAAATACTCCGGATGGGTTACCAGGAAATGATGATACTGGTACTATGTCTGCATGGGCTATATTTTCGATGATGGGGATATATCCAATTTCTCCAGCCCAACCCATATATACGTTTTGTACTCCAAAATTTGAAAAAATTACGATTCATTTAGATAAAGAATATTATAAAAATGATAAGATCGTAATCACCTCTACTATTCCTGAAAAAGTATCTTTTATAGATACAGTAATTGTAAATGATAAAGAATGTCAGGATTATTTTATCTCACATCAGGAATTAATTAGCAAAGGAAGATTACAGTTTGTTTTGAAATAGAAGTGATTTAGACTTTTTTGATTCTGGCGAAAAATAATTGTTTTTGATTAATTAAAGTGTTTTTTGCACTTCATAGTAGCACTACAGAGTAAGGAAAACGCGAAAATTGAGTGAAAAAAAGCATTTTTATAGCGAATTGAAAAAAGCTTAAATCACTTCATAGTAAAGATAAACTAGTTTACTATTTGATATAAAACATGAAAAGTATTAATTCAATTTGGTTTTTATATCATTGGATAATGATCATATTAAATATAGAAATAACTGCATGAGAAACTATAATATGAAAATGGTATGATTTGAAAACGATTGATTTGTCAATATCTACAAAATTTTATGAATCAATTCGATGTTATCTAACCTTTTTGAGTTGTCATTGATCGAAAAATTTATATAAAAAATTAACATTAGAGTAACATTTGTACTGTCGATATAGAAATAAATTAACTAAAAGAAGATAGTATGATTGATAAATTACTGATTTTTTTAACAATTGTGTTGTGTTTGTCAAGTAATGTAACATTAGCACAAAGTAAAAAAACCGTTTCTGGTATTGTAACGGGTGAAGACGGGATACCACTAGTTGGGGTGAATGTGATTGAAAAAGGAACATCTAATGGTACATCAACAGATTTTGATGGGAATTATACTGTTGTAGTTTCGGATCCATCGGGTATATTAATATTTTCTTCTCTAGGATTTGTAGAAAAGGAAATCCCTATAAATGGGCAATCCGAAATTAAGGTGTCATTAATTGAAGATACTGAGCAATTGGGCGAAGTTGTTGTTACAGCTTTGGGAATTAAAAGAGCGAGAAAATCTCTAGGGTATTCTGTGCAAGAAGTAAAAGGTGCTGATGTGTTAGAAGCAAGAGAGAATAATTTGGCAAACTCAATTTCTGGTAAAGTAGCCGGACTTCAAATTGTAAGAGGGAGTAATGGCCCAGCAGGTTCTTCAAAAATTGTATTAAGAGGAAATAGCTCTCTTACAGGAGACAACCAACCATTAATTGTAGTTGATGGAATACCAATGAACAATTTTACAGGAGCTACCGAAAATGATTTTTTCAATCCCTCACAGGATTTAGGAAATGGTTTAGGAGATTTAAACCCAGAAGATATAGAAAGCATTTCTGTGTTAAAAGGAGGGGCTGCTGCTGCGTTGTACGGGTCACGTGCAGGAAATGGTGTGATACTAATTACAACGAAGACAGGAAAATCAAAACAAGGACTAGGGATAACATTTTCTGCAACTACAGGATTTCAAAGTATATTTTTAAAACCAGAAATTCAAAACTCTTACGGACAAGGAACAAACGGAGTTTTTGAAAATCAATCAGTTTCAAGCTGGGGACCAAAAATAGAAGGACAATCAGTAGAGGATTGGGAAGGGAAACAAGTTACCTTAAAAGCTTATGATAATTTAGACCATTATTATAACGGAGGATTTAATCAGACGTATAGTATTTCATTTCAGCAGCAGGTTACCGATGCAACATCAGTTTATTCTTCGATAAATTTTTTAAATGATGATAGTAATATCCCGGGAGCTACTCTAGAAAGACTAAACTTATTAACAAGAGCAGTATCTAAATTTGGTAAAGAAAACAAATGGACTACAGATGTTAAAGTACAATATACCAACTTAAAAGCAGAAAACAGGCCGTTAAATGGAACAAATATCAGTAACCCCTATCGTACGGTGGTATTATTACCAAGATCATTAAATATTGCAGAATTTGAAATGCATACAGATCAATCAAATAATATGAGATGGTATTTGGATACTAATGCAGTAAACCCATATTGGTCAACAGAGAAGAATTTAAGTGAAGATTCAAGAGATCGTTTTTTATTAAATGGCTCATTAAAGTATGAAATGACCGACTGGTTAAGTGCTGAGATTAAAGCAGGTGCCGATTTGTATACTACTAACGCAGAGTCTAAATTGTATTCTGGTAGTCCCCTTTCTAATACCGGGAGATATTCTTTAGGGAAAAATACATTTATAGAAAAAAATTATAGTGCTTTACTTACTGCTTCAAAGAATAATATTGTCGGAGAGTTTGGTGGTGTATTGACTTTAGGAGGAAACTTAATGTCCAATAGAGTTAGTGGATTAAGTTCTAATTCTGGAGATCTAGAAGTTCCAAATTTATTTTCATTAAATAATGGAATAAATAATGCAACTATAGAACAAATTTTTAGTGAAAAAAAGATTAACTCTCTATATGGTTCATTGCAATTAAACTATGGAGGTTATTTCTTTGTAGAGGCAACTGGACGTAATGATTGGTCTTCTACATTAAGCAAAGCGAATCGATCATTTTTCTACCCATCTATCAGTACTTCTTTAGTGTTTACAGAAATGTTTAATGAATTACCAGAGTGGTTAAATTTTAGTAAAATAAGAGCTTCATATGCTTCGGTAGGAAATGATCTAGATGCATATAAACTCTATAATTTTTATACAATAGGGAGCGATCCCAATGATAATACAACGGCCACTAGTGGTGATGTCTTATTTAATTCTGATGTGAAAAATGAATTGATTAAAACGTTAGAAGTTGGATTTGAAGGACGATTTTTTAATAGTCGCTTAGCTATTGATTTTGCGTGGTATAAATCTAATGCTACTAATCAATTAATAGAGATTCCTCTAGATCCATTAAGTGGTTTTAATTCTGAAATAATTAATGCAGGTGATATACAAAATGAAGGGTATGAATTAGGGATAAGTGGAAAAATACTTGATAACCTGAAAGGGTTTTCATGGGATGCAAATCTTAATTACTCAACCAATGAAAATACGATACAGGAACTTACAGATGAGGTCACAAAATATCGTTTGGGAGGATTTGATAATTTATCGATCCTGGCATTTAAAGGAGGAGGTTATGGTGAAATATGGGGAACCAAATATAGAAGAGTAGAAGATCCATCTAATGCAAATTTTGGTAAAATAATTGTTGATGGAGATGGATTGCCTTTGGCAACTGAAGAGAGTTTCAAATTAGGAAATCAACAACCAGATGCAATGATTGGGTTTTCCAACACATTTACGTATAAAAATATATCCCTTGGGTTCTTGATAGATGCTCGTTTAGGAGGAGAAATCTTTTCAGGAACAAATCTAGCACTACAAGAAGCTGGTAATGCAGCTGTTACGGTAGTAAACGGAGAGAGACAAGATATCTTGGTCGATGGAGTAGTAGATGATGGTAGTGGTAATTTTACAACAAATACAGTAGCTGTTTCTCCTGAGAATTATTGGACAGCAATTACAGGTAGATCTGGTAATTTAGGGATAAGTGAAGCTAATATTTATGATGCCACGAATATTCGATTAAGAAATGTAAACTTAAGGTATTCTCTTCCATCTAAATGGCTAGAAAAAATAGAAATTCAAAAGATGACATTAGGAATTTCTGCTAACAATGTTTGGATGATTAAAAGTCATTTAAATGGTGTTGATCCAGAATCAGTTTATGCAACCTCAACTAATGCTACAGGTTTTGAAAGCCTTTCATCTCCAACAACACGTAGTATAATTTTGAATGTATCGGTAAGTTTTTAAAAATTTAATATAGTTGAATGGAATTATGAAATGAACCATAACAATAAAGTTATACTACCCAACTGAAATGTTCAATGGTGAATTCCATCTGATAATTAGAAAAAAATAAATTTAAACAGATGAAAAAAATATTAAAAAAAACAGCTTTGCTTTTGAGCTTGTTGATGTTTTCATGTTCTGATTTTGAAGAAATCAATGTAGACCCTATAGCAGCTAATGAAGATCAAGTGCAGATAGAATATTTTATAAATAATTCTATTGGAGGAGCACAACAAGACCCACATATTGCAGAACGAGTTTTTGTATTGTATTGGAAAGATGCAGGACGAATGGATAGAATTGGAACATTATCTGAAGGTTTTCAAAATGATGGATGGACTAGTGACTATTATAACAGATATGTTTCTAAATGGTTAAATGATATTAATTCTGGAATCAAAATAGCAGATGCTCATACCAATTCTGGAATAGACAAAGAATATACTGCTAATTTAAAGCAAGTTGCAAGGATTTGGAGAGCATATGTCATGAGCGAAATGAGTGACAATTTTGGACCTATCCCTATTCAGGGTTTCCAAGGAGAAAATCCAGAATATAATAGTGTGAAAGATGTGTATTATTATCTTTTATCTGAGCTGAAAGAGGCCGCAGCAGAATTAGATGTGTCAATTATTAATCCAAGTGGATTAGAAAAACTAGACCCTGCTTATGGATATGATTATACCAAATGGAAGAAATATGCTAATTCATTAAGAATGCGTTTGGCTATGAGATTATCTGAAGTAGATCCTTCTAAAGCGCAACAGGAGTTTGAAGATGCGGTGAGTGATGTGTATATAGCATCTTTAGCAGATAATTTTGAGGTTCAGGAAGTAGATGGGTGGAATTCTTATACTGGAGTAATGACTAGACAATGGAATAATCAGTATTTATCTCCAACTCTTAACAATATAATGATAGGTTTAGGGGGTATAACATCTCAAGATTTATTACCAGTAGATAAACATACCAATATAAAACCAGCAAATTATATCGGATTAAAATTTGAAGATCATTTTACAACAATGACTAATGATCCTTCTGCGGGTTTTTGGTTTGATGGATTACACAGCAGTATAGACCCAAGAGCGTATGCGATGTATAAAATCCCCGGAGATTTTGATGATCCAGATTTTAATACTTACCCTTCTTGGTCCAATGCCGCAACTACAACTAAGAGAGACTTACTTGATGATACAGACAATGTTGTTGTTGAAATAGACGCTGCATTTACTTGGAATGCTCCAACTACTGGCGACTGGGGAGCTAAAGGTTCAAAAAATGGATTGAGATATGCGGGTACATTACCACGTTTATCCAATAAGTATAGAGATAGTGCTGCCGAACGTATATTTTTTGCTTCATGGGAATCTTATTTCTTAATTGCAGAAGCTGCTATAAGGGGGTGGAACGTCCCAATGAGTGGCCAGGCAGCTTATGAACAAGGGATTAGTGAGAGTTTTACCCATTTAAATGTTTCTTCACATTTAAGTTCATATTTGAGTTCTCAGGATTATAATAGAGTGGGAACCTCTGTAAGTTGGGGGCATATTATAGAGCCACCTACGAATATCTCGATGAACTATATCGATGGTTATACAGGTACTCCAGGATCAGTTAATGTTAACTATCCAGAGAATACAATTTATAAATCTGGTACTGTGAAAAATGATCATTTAACTAAAATTATTACACAAAAGTATATTGCTCAAACACCATGGTTACCCCTAGAAGCCTGGAGTGATCACAGAAGACTAGGCTTGCCATTTTTTGAAAATCCTGCAGTTGAGAATCTATTACCAGATTTACCAGCATTAAATAGTGGTAATTTTATGACTAATAGCGTGAATTTTTATGGACAACGGCTAAAATATCCTTCTGATTTCCCTAATAATGTACCAAATGGATATCAACAAGCTATCAATCATTTGGGAGGAGATGATACTGTACATACTCCCTTATGGTGGGCTAAACAATAATAAAACTATAGTTCTCATAGTGTGATTTTTTTGATAGTAATAATCAACCCTCCTATATAAAGGGAGGGTTTTTAAAGAAATTATTTTTGTTCTACAACTCCATGAACTATTTAAAAGGAATCTGATATAGAAATCATAAATGGTACTATAAAAATAGAAAAATGAATAAGTGAGTTTAAGAAACCTAAATATTTATTTGTCATAAGATTTTGCCAACTAAAACAGCATAGGATTTTATCGAGTTTTTTCATGGCCCATTTTATAAACAACAATTTTCAATAGTATGTCAATATTGTCAGGTTACGAACCCACAAAATCAGAAAAGCAAAACAATTATAATAAACCCTTTTTTGCAATTATCTTTTTGTTTTTTTTATGGGGTTTTATTACGGTTATGAATGATGTGTTAATTCCTCATTTAAAAGCTGTTTTCGAACTTAGTTATTTTCAGGCGGCATTAATACAGTTTGCTTTTTTTGGAGCCTTTTTTATCATTTCTCTTATTTATTTTATTACTTCGGTAAGTATAGGAGATCCCATTTCTAAGATAGGATATAAAAATGGAATTATTATAGGGCTCATATTGTGTGGGATTGGCTGTTGCCTTTTTTACCCTGCAGCTAGTTATCAACGATACCCTATATTTTTAGGAGCCTTGTTTGTTCTTGCTTCTGGGGTAACAATTTTGCAAATTACTGCCAATCCATATGCAGCCATATTAGGAAAACCAGAAACTGCATCAAGTAGACTTAATCTCGCACAAGGATTCAATTCTTTTGGTACTACATTGGCCCCGATTGTAGGTGCAATACTGCTATATAAAGTGTTCTCTGATGGTGAAATTACAGTAGATTCTTTAAAGATGCCATATCTAATATATGGAAGCCTGTTTTTTATATTAGCTATTATCATAAAATTTGTTAGGCTACCCTCTTTTATCAATAACGAAAAAATTGAGAAAGGGTTTGGAGTATTAAAATTCAGGCATGTTGTTTTGGGTATGTTTGCTATCTTCTTTTATGTAGGTGGTGAAGTATCTATTGGGAGTTTTCTGATAAATTTCTTTGGCCTGGAAACCGTTATGGGAATGGAAGAAGCAGAGGCAGGAGTATTTTTATCATACTATTGGGGAGGCGCAATGATTGGAAGGTTTTTGGGATCGGTATCTATGAGTGAAATTACCAGCCAAACGAAAAAATATCTCCTCATGGCTTCATTGTCGATTCTGTTCTTTTTTGTTCTTTATTTTATTACTGCGATAAAGATTGAGGATGGTATATTTTCACTACAATTTTTATCATTTTCTAAAATTTGGTTATTTGTAGTTTTCTTAATTAGTAACTATTTGTTTTTTCTCATAGGGGGTACTAAACCTTCAAAGGTATTAACCTTATTTGCAGGAATAATTATAGTATTATTATTGATCATGATCTTATATAATGGAGAACTAGCCTTTTGGAGCGCTATAGCGATTGGAGCATTTAACTCAATCTTGTGGTCAAATATATTTACACTAGCGATAAAAGATTTAGGAAAATATACAAGTCAAGCATCTTCATTATTAGTAATGATGATAGTCGGAGGAGCACTAATACCTCTATTACAAGGAGTAGTAGCAGATTATATAGGTATTAAACTATCCTTTTTTATACCTCTCGTATGCTATGGGTATTTAATTTTCTATGGTCTGGTTGGATACAAGATAAAACATACACTTTAAAAATATAAAAATGGTTCTAGGAGTAGATATCGGAGGTAGTCATATTTCTGTAGCTATTATAGATGAAAATGTACCAAATCAAGTACAGAACATCTATACAATGAAAATTAGTAATACATCTGATTCAGATCTGATATTAGATAGTTGGATTGGTGTTATAGAAATGGCAATAGATAATTTAGGAAATCAAAAATTAAAAGGAATAGGCATAGCTATGCCAGGCCCTTTTGATTATGAGAAAGGAATTTTTCCTGGCGAAGGAGAAAATAAGTTTCAGAAGCTAAGTAATCTTAATCTTAAAGATCATATTATCAAAAAATTAAATCTAAAACCCGCTGTTTCTGTTCGGTTTTATAATGATGCAGCCTGTTTCGGAATAGGAGAGGCTTGGGTAGGAGAGTTGATTTCTTTTAATAAAACTATTGCAATTACTTTAGGAACAGGTCTGGGAGCTACTTTTTTAGAAAAAGGGATTCCTATATTAGAAGGAAAAGGAGTTCCGTTATACGGAGAGTTGTATCATTTACCATTCGGAAATGATATAGCAGATACTAATTTTTCTACCGTGTGGTTTCAAAAGCGTTATAAAGAAATTACTAATAAAGAAATAAGTGGAGTAAAAGAACTCATTAGATTTGAAAAAGATAATACGGTAACCGTACAAATTTTTAAAGAATTCTCAGAGAATTTAGCAATTTTTCTAGCTCCCTGGCTAAGAGATTTTGAGGCAGAAGCTATAGTAATTGGTGGTAATATTAGTAACGCCTGGACATTTTTTATAGAAAGCTTAATCCAAACACTTAACAAACTAAATATTACCATACCGATTTATAAAAGTACACTTAGAGAGAGTGCAGCTCTAATAGGTGCAGCCAGATTAATAGATAATGATTTTTTTAATGAGTTATAAGGGTAGTAAAGTACCGATGTATAAGGGTAACAGTACATTTTAGAAATATTAAGCAATTTAAAAATTAATACAAATAGATTTCATTACACAAACTATTAGTGATAATAAATTTGAAGAAGAGTAAATACGTTATTTTTATCATGAAATCTAATAACAATTTAAAAGGATTATGATTACTAAAGTTGAATTAAAGGGGGTTAAAGATATTAGTTATAAGGAAGCCGGAATTTATGAAAACACCAAGTTTGAAAAAATTCACAATGTTATATTCAAAAATTCAGATTATGCATCTATAGTAATTGCTCAGGAAATAGCTGCATTAATAAAAGAAAAGCAAGCAAAACAGAACTATTGTGTTTTAGGACTAGCTACAGGTTCATCTCCTATTAAGGTTTACGAAGAATTAGTTCGACTTCATAAAGAAGACAATCTAAGTTTTGCTAATGTTATCGTATTCAATCTGGATGAATACTACCCTATGGAAAGAACAAGTGTGCAAAGCTATCATTACTTTATGCATGAACACTTATTTAATCATATAGATATCTTACCAGAGAATATTCATATACCAGATGGCACGGTGTCACAAAAAGATCTTCATCAATATTGTATAGATTATGAGCTAAAAATAAATGCAGTAGGAGGTTTAGATTTTCAGTTATTAGGAATCGGAAGAACGGGGCATATTGGATTTAATGAACCTGGTTCACATCCAAATTCAGGAACACGAATTATCACATTAAATCACATCACCCGATCTGACGCTGCTGAAGCTTTTTTTGGTATAGAAAATGTCCCCAAAAGAGCCATCACTATGGGAATAGGAACCATAAAGAAAGCCAAGCGAATAGTAATCATGGCTTTTGGGCATAAAAAAGCACCTGTCGTAAGAGAAGCAATAGAAGGAGCTATAAAATCTGATATTCCTGCATCGTACCTACAAGAACATAAAAACACCACCTTTGTACTGGATCAGGAAGCAGTCGGAGAATTAACAAGAATTAAAACTCCCTGGTTAGTAGAATCTTGTATTTGGAATGAAAAAATCAAAAATAAGTCAATCGCCTGGTTAAGTCAGAAAGTACAAAAACCAATACTGAAACTTACCGATAAAGATTATAATGACAACGGAATGTCTGGATTATTGGCAGAAAAAGGGTCAGCTTATGATCTTAATATCGATATGTTTAATAAACTACAATCTACCATTACCGGATGGCCGGGTGGTAAGCCAAATGCAGATGACACTAACCGGCCAGAACGTAATACACCCCATAAAAAAAGAGTTTTGATTCTTAGTCCTCACCCAGATGATGATGTAATATCGATGGGAGGTACTTTTCTTCGCTTGATCGAACAAAAACATGAAGTACATGTAGCGTATCAAACTTCGGGAAACATAGCTGTATCTGACGAAGAAGCCATTAAATATGCAGAGGTTGCTAAAAGTATGTCATTAGAAAATGTAGGAAGTGTAAATATTGATGCTATCATTGCCGAACTTAAAAAGAAAAAGGAGAATGCTATTGATGTTATAGCGATTAGAACCCTTAAAGGGCTTATAAGAAGAGTAGAATCATTAGGAGCGACTCGTTTTTTTGGGTTACCTGATACTCATGTGAGTTTTTTGGATTTACCATTCTATGAAACCGGAACGGTAAAAAAGAAGCCTTATGATAAGAAAGATATAACCATTCTTACCAAGTTAATACGGGATATAAAACCACATCAAATATATGCCGCAGGAGATTTGGCAGACCCTCATGGCACCCATAAAGTCTGTTTGGATATATTGTTTGAAGTAATAGAAAATAGTAAGGAAGAGGAGTTTATGAAAGATTGTTGGGTATGGTTATATCGTGGTGCATGGCAGGAATGGGATATCCATGATATCGAAATGGCTGTTCCTCTAAGTCCCGATGAGGTACTTAAAAAACGAAAAGCAATATTTTTTCATCAATCTCAAAAAGATAATGTAATGTTTCAAGGAGATGATACCAGAGAATTTTGGGTAAGAGCAGAAGAACGTAATAAAGATACCGCAAAGAAATATCATGAATTGGGATTGACAGACTATGCCGGGATCGAAGCTTTTAAAAGGTATTATTTTTAAGTAATAAAACAAAATATATAGATTTTTCATTAATGATAATAAAACCAAAAAATGTCGAAAAATATAAAGCTGATCGCTCTATTCGTATTCATTACTTTGAACCTTAGTGCTCAAAAATCTATAATGTCTTACAACATAAGGTATAACAATCCTAATGATAGCGAAAATTGGTGGGAGAATAGAAAGCTAGACGTAGTGGATATGATAAACTATTACGCTCCCGATATTTTAGGAATTCAGGAAGGGTTAAACGACCAGGTAACATATGTAGATAGCCTGTTAACAAATTACAGTTTTGTTGGTGTTGGTAGAGAAGATGGTAACCAAAAAGGAGAATATGCTGCTTTATTTTTTAATACTAATACTATTGAGTTGATAGCAACTAAAACATTTTGGCTTTCAGAAAAAATAGATACAGTATCTATTGGTTGGGATGCCGCAATGGAGCGAATTGTGACCTACGGTAAATTTAGAGATAAATCTACTAATGATACTATTCATGTTTTTAATTGTCATTATGATCACCTTGGAGAAGTAGCAAGGGAAAATTCTTCTACATTAGTACTCAGTCTAATTAAAAAAATGAAAATAGAAGACGAACGCATTGCAGTAATTGGTGATTTAAACTGTTTGCCAAAAGCAAAACCTATTCAAATATTAAAAACCAGGTTAGAAGATTCATTTGAGATTAGTAAAACTCCTCCGTACGGTCCAATAGGAACTTTTAATGGTTTCAATTCAGAAAAAAAGATAACTTCAAGGATAGATTACATCCTGACCAGAAATATAATAGTGAATAGCTATACCAATGTTGATGATAGAAGAAAGAATAACTTATTGCTTTCAGATCATTTACCGGTCTTCATTAGAATAGAATAAGATACTTTATTAAATTTTAATGATCACCTGGATCGAATTCATATTCAAATACATATATTTGCGCATTAATTTGGAAAATAAGACTAAAATCGTTATTTTTTGTATAACAAAATGAAACAGAATAGTATACATATGGCATTAATATTGCGGCTTAATCAGTGTGATTATCGATGGATTAATGAAGTCTTTCTACAAGAAAGGACGCTATGTGACTATTGTAATTGTTTTTTGAAGTGATATAAATTAGAAAACGATATAATATAGCAAGCGTCCAAGAAATTGGACGCTTTTTTTTATTCAGGTTTTTTTGGTATAAACCAAATTCAAAAGCATAAAACCGATAAAGGGAAATAGTAAAACACACACTTAAATAGTAATATGTTATAAAACAATTTAAAAGAAAAGAAGTAAAATTATAAAGGAATGCGTAAAAGCTAATTAGTACATAAAGAGTAAGTGATTGGAAAGCAAGTATCAGGTAATTAGGTGATTGCCAAAATATCCAAAATCTGTTATAAAACGGACAGGGATTTCTTTGCTTAATTTTAATTGTAAATACTTGATAATCAATAAATTAATATTAAAAAATAGTTGCAGGATCTTAAAAATATCCGTATCTTTGTATCTCAATACAAGCATTATATTATTCGTTCAGTTTTAGAAAAAATAATACGAATTGACTACGTAAAAAGAATACGTATTCATACTGAACATTTATATGCTAATTAATTAACTAAAAAATAAAACAATGAAGTATAATCAAAATTCTAAAAAAGGACAGGAGGACAGAAACCATCTGTTAGCCGATGCATTCGGAAGTGTCCTTGGGATGGGTTTATATACTTCGGTTGTTAATCCTCTTCCAAAAGTGATATCCGAATCATTAGATGGCGAAAGACAGGAAGAAACACTTCAATTTATAAGTAAAAACTTCCATGAAGTAGTAATCAAAGGCAGTTATGTTTCTTGTAAAGTATTCGTTTCGTAAACTTTATAAGAGTAATTATAATTCGTATTAGTGATTGAGTTTGTCTCTCGAGGCAAACTAAACAATAGTAAGAAAAACATCGATTTCCATTCGAGCAATAAACACACCGTATTAGCAAGTGCTAATATGAAAAACCGAGTAGGATAATCGATCAAGTATCTAACCATGTAAGATCGCTAATACATTAATTACATACGCTAGCTGTTACCGACACTACCAACCAGTATTTTCTATAACACTATAGGGTTTTTAGAACTATATATAGTTTTTGGTGCAAAAAGCCTGAAAACCAAGTATATCTAAAAAAACAATATCCACAGCGTGTATACTTAACAAATTGTTAGGGCTACAACCGGATTGTATAGAAAATACAGAAAACTAACCCATCAAAAACATCCAAATTACAGTTTGCTGCTACCCAAAAGGGGAAAGTAGGGTATCGCAACTGTATTGGATCACACTTTCCCAAAAACCAATTGATGATTCCCATAGGTAATGGGTATGTAACAACATACCGATCTGGGGTTGACACCTATGGGCGTACCCTAAACTTTGGAAAACAAAAAATTTAGCAACAATGAGAACTTTAAAATACATACTAATAGCCATACTTTTAGGAGTCAACTTTGCTTCTTGTACGCCAGATGATAGCGTTAAAGAAAACGAAATCCTAAAAACTGAAGTGTTAAGTACTGATGGAGAAAATGAAGTAATTGAAGAAGATGATATTTAATCTTAATCATTATAATTTAGTACTTTTGAGGGATGAAACGATATACAGTTTTATCCTTCTTTTTTTTGTATATATTGATAGGTGTTTTTTTTAATTCCTGTATTCATGAGGTTACCAATGATCCGATTTCCTCACAGGTAATCAAACAGGTCGATTCTTTACATAGCTATTACGATATAGCCTCGAGTAATTCGAATACTGAAGAAAAGAGGTTAGAAGCTATGGACCATTTTTTACATGGAGCCAGGAAGTTGGAAATAGATTCGTTACACCATAAAGGGCTCTCCTTATATGCAAAGTTGCTTAATAAGTATCAAGGCCCTGAAAAAGCGATTGAGCAATCCTATTTGTTATTACAACTTGCTCAACAAAATAAGGATAGTATTTATATAGGAAAAGCATTATATAAGTTAGGTCTTTATAACAAAAAACAGAATAACTACCTGGAAGCTTTTGAGTATTATAACCAATCGTTTAAGGTTCACAGAAATCTTAAGGATAGTATCAATGCAGGAAGGTCTTTGATGGCTATGTCTAATATTCAAATTGCTTTAGGGGATCATAATGCCAGTAAAACGACAGCTACAGATGGTTTAAAATATGTAGAGAATTCTTCTGAATACAAAATAATATCTGGATTGTATCACGGTATATCTATATCTTTTACTGAATTAAAAAACCCTGAAAAAGCTTTACTTTGGAATTCTAAAGTCTTAGAATTACTTAGTGATTCAATTGCTAAAAAGAAGATAGGGATTCATAATTTACCAATTTTTAAAAATACTCGAGCAAATATTTTGGCAGAGCAAAAAAAATACCAGGAAAGTATTGATATTTTACAGTCCTTATTAAAAGACGAGAATGTAATAAAAAAACGAACGCGATATGCGCAAATCTTAAGCAATCTGGGACATATTAAATTCCAAAAAAACTCTTTAAACCCAGAAAGTGAATCTTTATTATTAAAAGCATTACGAATTAGGAAAGAAAAAGGTGTAATATCTGGTTTAGTTGCTAGTAATGTACACCTTACAAAATATTATCGTAATAAGAATTTAACAAAATCACTTCATCATGCTAAAGAAGCTTATCGAAATGCAGTAATTAAGAATAATCAAGAATCGATTTTTGAAGCTTTAGATTTAATCACTGATTTAGATACAGGTTCCATTGAATACCATCAACGCTTTAAAGACGCTAGTCTTAAACTCATGCAGCTTCGAAAAAAGACTCGAGAAATCTATGCACCTACACGATTCGAGAATGAAAACTTACTCAAGGAGAACGCAGAAAAAAACAGAAAAATATCTGAGGTTCGTAACGAAAATACAATCTACCTTCTCGGGATGTTACTATTAATTACCGGTATTGGGTTTATAGTCTATTTTTTTAGACAACAAATGCATCATCTCAACCAGCAAAATAAAATAATACAGTTTGAAGCCAGCTACGAAACCGAAACCCGTATTTCTAAACAATTACATGATGAACTGGGGAATGATATTTTTCAGGTGATGATGCAATATCAAAACGATCCTCATGATCCTCATATTAAAGATAAACTGAATACTACTTACCTCAAAGCACGTGATATCTCGCGCGAAAACAATGAGTTCGAAACTGGTGAGACCTATCCCGAAGAATTAAATAACATGCTACAAAACTATACCCAAAACGGGATTCAGCTAATCGCTATAGGATTTGATAGAATTGATTGGGATGCGATGGATAAAACCGTAAAAATAACGGTATACAGAGTATTGCAGGAATTAATGACCAATATGCAGAAACATAGCCAGGCCAGCCTGGTTAAATTGAGGTTTTCTAATGCTAATGATACCCTCACAATTAACTACTCTGATAATGGTGTAGGGGTAACAAAAGAACATGTTAAATCCAAAAATGGACTCCGGAATACAGAAAACCGTATTCGGGCTATACTAGGAACACTTATCTTTGACTCAGAAAAAGGAAAAGGCTTTACAGCCGAAATACAAATCCCTAATTAAAAAGTCAGCAAGATGTTTTCTAAAGTATTGGTAGCAGAAGACTATGAAATTGCCAACCAAGGCATTATAAAAGTATTAAATGATGAAATTGGAATCCATAATATTGAGGAAGCTAAATATTGTGATGATGCCTATCTCAAATTCCGAAAAGCACATAATGACCAGGAAGTATTTGAGTTATTGATCACAGATCTTTCGTTTAGAGAAGATCATAAGGTGCAAACCAGAACCTCGGGTATCGAACTCATAAAAGATATCAGAAGTATACAACCAGATATTAAAGTGATTGTATACTCACAGGAAAACAGACCAGACAAAATCAAAATGTTGTTCGAAAAACTTAATATCGATGGATATGTTTGTAAAGGTCAGCATGCCATAAAAGAATTAGTAGCATGCGTAGATGGTGTTTATCAAGGTAATATAGTATGGCCACCAGAATTATCCAATAATTCTGCCACAAATACGATGATTCATCTGGATGATTTAGATATGATACTGTTAGAAGAATTATCAAAAGGATTTACCAAAAAAGAAATCCGAATCAAGCTTAAAAAACAAAACATATCTCCAAACGGTGAAAGTGCTATCGATAAAAGAGTAAGTAAACTTTTTGATGACTTTAAAGCTAAGAATAGCACTCATCTGGTAGCTATTGTAAAGGATTTAGGAATATTATGACCTGAGTTTCGATGTAAGCTAAAATATTTAAAAAGCGTCAATTCGAGTGGTTTTTCAGAATGACCCCTCGATGGAGCCTGTATTGAGCAAAGTCGAAAGGTTCGAGGGGACATGGAGGAAAACTGTACTTCGGCAAGCTCAGTAGGACTATAGAGAATAGCTTTTTCCTACATCGAATTCATGCTTATAGTAGCATAAAAGCATTACTCAAGATGAGTTCACTGATAAAGAAAAAGTACTGTACATCTTCAAAAGCAGTATAATATATTTTTTTGCAAAAAAAACAGATCACATTACAGAAATCTGTATTGACATCTGACGTAGTCGATTTATGTTTGTGTCATAAAGGCAAGTGAGCGATAAATGACAATGAGCTTATACCATTTGTTGTTTGAATTTACCTGAAAAGAACATTTTATCCTAGTAAACTCAAACGATAAATGGTATTACCTAAATCCTAAAAGATACAAACTCACAATAATGATGAATAACGATCAAATAATCATAGCCGGAATCATTGATGGGGACGAGAAAATACTAACCTGTTTTTATAAAGAAAATATACGATACATTCAGGGATATATTCTTCGTAATAATGGAAACCCCGAGGATGTAGAAGATGTCTTTCAGGATGCATTAGTTGTGCTATATCAGAAGCTACGATCAGGTCTTTTAGAACTAAGAGTACCGATAAAAACCTATTTCTATGGGATTTGTAAAAACCTGTGGAGGAATCGCTTAAAGAAAAAGAAAAAACTCGTTATCGATGATGGGTGGTATCGTTTTGAAGAAGGAACTAGTGAACCCTTAATAACCGATATTGAAAATCAAGAACGCGAGCATCTTTATAGAAAATACTTTCAAAAACTAAGTACAGAGAATAAGAAACTATTATCTCTTTTTTTTGAAGGAAAATCAATGAAAGAAATTTCGAAAATCATAGGACATTCTGAAGGGTATACCAGAAAAAAGAAATTTGAAGCCAAAAAAAAACTGTTAAACATGATCGAAAAAGATCCAATGTATAATGAGCTAAAGGCGGTATGTTAGCATATATCAGAGGGTTATAAGTATAATACTTTCATAAAAAATAGTTAAACCACCTCGATTTAATAGTAATACTTTCATATCTTTGCTTTCCTAGATGGAAAGTTTATCAATACATATAACAATTAATCCGGAGTTATACACCAAAAATCCTGAATCCTCTGATTTGGGAAAGAAAATAGTACAGACTAGTATCGAGATGATAAATGATTTAGGCTTTGAATCTTTCACATTTAGAAAGCTAGGAGTCGTTATAGGATCTAATGAAAGTTCGATTTATCGTTATTTTGAAAGTAAGCATGCGTTATTGGTATACTTGATCAATTGGTATTGGAGTTGGATTGAGTATAAACTGGTTTTTGCAACGACAAATATTACCTCTGCAAAAGATAAATTGAACATCGCTATCACACTATTTACTCAAGAAGTAAAAGAAGACAACTCTTTTACTTTTATTAATAAAGTACTACTTAATAAAATTATCATTTCAGAATCTGTTAAAGCTTATCATACAAAGGATGTAGACGAAGAAAATAAAAAAGGATTCTATAAAACTTATAAAAGAGTCGTACAAAGAGTAAGCGATATGGTTTTGGAGATAAATCCAAAATTTGAGTTTCCGCATATGCTTATTTCAACAGTAATTGAGGGAGCACACCATCAACGTTATTTTTCTCAACATCTTCCTTCTTTAACCGATGTTGAAGAGGGAAAAAACAATGTAGTGAGATTTTATACTGATTTAGTACAAAAAACTATTGCGTAATGAAGTTATTTTGTCATAACATATTTAGTTTTATAAAGTATGGTTCATTTATCATTGTGCTTGTAAGTATGTTATTACAGTCAATAGTACAGACTATTACACTTTTGGCTAACGATGATATCGAATTAGTTGAAGTAGGTTGGGAAGAGGATTCTGATGAAGAAGAAAAACAAGAAGATGATTGTAAGTATGAAAAAAATGAATTAAAAATTTTAAATTCTTACGATCGTCATTTTATCTATGCTTCAGAACATTCTTGTTATCAGGTACTACAACCTCATTATGATTTTGATCTCGAAATTCCCATCCCACCTCCCGAACAGGTGTAATTATTAAATTAGGATTCTACTTCTTAATCCGAATCCTTATCATATTTCAATTTGGTTCCATTATTATGGGACTTATCATTTACATAATAACTTATTAATTGCTCAATGTTTTTGTACCTAATGGGTATGGCATTTTCAAATCTAAATAGCTATGAATAATTCAAATTTATTTAAAAATTTAAAGGCCGATATTCCGGCCAGTATTGTCGTGTTTTTTGTGGCGCTACCTTTATGTTTAGGTATCGCTTTGGCAAGTGGAGCTCCTCTGTTTTCTGGTTTAATTGCAGGTATCGTAGGAGGTATCGTAGTGGGAGCCATGAGTGGATCCCAAATTGGTGTTAGTGGCCCAGCGGCTGGGCTTGCTGCAATTGTATTAACCGCTATTGGCGCATTGGGAGGGTATCAAAACTTCCTTTTGGCTGTCGTTTTGGGTGGTGTGATACAATTGGCATTTGGTTTTTTGAAAGCAGGAATTATTGGATATTATTTTCCATCATCAGTAATTAAAGGAATGCTTACAGGAATAGGTATTATTATTATACTTAAACAAATACCACATTTCTTTGGATATGATGCAGATCCAGAAGGTGATTTTGCATTCTTTCAGGTAGATGGAGAAAATACGTTTTCAGAAATTTTAAATGCAATTAATGCTATTAGTCCTGGAGCTACTTTAATAGCCGTTATCGGTCTTGGAGTTCTTGTTTTATGGAGTAAAGTACTCTCTAAAAAAGGAAGAATATTTCAACTTATTCAAGGGCCTTTGGTGGCAGTTGCTGCCGGTATTATATACTTTATAGTTACAGCAGGAAATAGTACCTGGGGGATATCTTCAGAACATCTGGTAAGTGTACCTGTACCAGAGGATGCATCTTCGTTCTTAGCGCAATTTAGTTTTCCGAATTTTGGCGCCATTACCAACCCACAAATATGGGTAACTGCATTTACTATTGCTTTGGTAGCTAGTCTAGAAACTTTATTGTGTGTAGAGGCTACCGATAAGCTGGATCCTCGCAAACGGGTAACACCAACCAATCGAGAACTACTAGCTCAGGGAACAGGAAATATTATTTCTGGACTCATCGGAGGATTACCTGTTACCCAGGTAATTGTTCGTAGTTCGGCAAATATCCAATCAGGAGGTAAGTCCAAAATGGCAGCAATCTTACATGGGTTTTTGTTGTTAATTTCTATAATTTTAATACCAAAACTTTTAAATAAGATTCCATTATCGGTATTAGCTGCAATTCTTTTTATTGTTGGGTATAAGCTTGCAAAGCCAGGATTATTTAAAACCATGTATCGATTAGGTTGGAAACAATTTGTTCCGTTTATAGTTACAGTTACAGGTATTGTATTTACAGATCTTTTGGTAGGGATAGGACTAGGCTTATTAGTAGGTGTTGTAGTTATTTTGATAAAGAGTTTTCAAAATTCACATTTCTTGCATATCGAAGATAAGAGTAACGGAAAACATAAAATAAAGATGACATTAGCAGAAGAAGTAACATTTTTTAATAAAGGTGCTATTCTTAAAGAATTAGACAGTCTTCCCAGAGATACCTATCTAGAACTTGACGTTCGAAAAACAAGATATTTAGACAATGATATTATCGAAATTCTAGAAGACTTTTCTGAAAAAGCAAGAAATAGGAATATCGACATTCAACTTATTTCAGAAAGAGGTACTATAGAAAATCCAGACAGTTTTATTAAATTTTTCAGATTACGCCCTAAAAGCGCTTAAAATAAGAACTTATGAAAAAACGTATATTAAAAACAAAATACAGATTATTAGTATTAATTGATCAAACCAAATCTTCATACACGGCTTTACGAAATGCCGTGAATTTGGCAAAGGTTATAGATGCAGGAATAGAGGTTTTTTATGTAAAATCACCTATGCAGGTTGTTCAGTATGATAATCAAATAGCAGCATTGCGAACATTAGACGAAGAAAGAATTGCTTCAAAAAAGGCAATGCAAAAATTGGTCGATACTGTATCAGACAACGAAAATATTCCTATTATTTACAGTTTTGCTTTCGGGAATGTTATTGCCGAAGTACAAAGTCATATTGCTAAAACAAATCCGGATATCGTTGTTATTGGTAAACGAAAACCTAAACGAGTGAACTTTTTGAGAGGTGGATTAACTTCTTATTTATTGAAGAATTATAAAGGAGGAATTCTTATTTCTGGAAATGATAAGCATCTTATTTCTGGCCATAATGTATCTCTTGGTTTTCTTGATGATACCTCTATCCATAATGAAGTCGGGATTGTGCAGGATTTAAAAAAGTGTACTGATATACCTTTTAAATTGTTTAAAATTAAGAAAACAGGATCTCAAATTAAAACACCAACGGCATTTTCACAACCTGAAGAGCAATCTATTGTAGAAAATACAGTAATCTTTGAGTTTGAAGAAGGAATGGATACCAGTAGTGGTCTCTCAAAATATATTGAAAAAAATAAATTAGGATTGCTTTGTGTAAAAAGAGAAGCCAAACAAACACTAAGTAAATCAATTGGTTTTGATACTAAAATTCAACAAACCATAAATAAAACAAATGTGCCAGTTCTTATACTGGATAACTAAAAATGCTGATGATGAGAGGAAATACTAAATAGAGGTAACACCCCCTATGCCAGATTTGGATCCGGATATTACCAGAGTAAGAATAACCGATCATCAAAATATTAAAAGTAAGCTGTCTGAAAAGTGATTTTTAGACAGCTTTTTTTATTTATAGATTGTCAATAGAAATGAATGTATGTTTAAAGATTAATAATGAGGCAAAATCGCAATAAAACGATCTAATATATTTCTATTAGTAGATCATTATAAAAACATGTGCACAATCTAATATAAACATATCATAATTTGTTTTTTCCTTTAAGCAATAATAGATAGTTTTGCTTAGAATCATTTTTGATAAGAACATATGGCTTTAAACACACAAAAAATACCTGTAACGATTATTACAGGGTTTCTGGGATCTGGAAAAACGACTTTGATACATCAAATTGCTAAAAATGCAAATGGTAGACGATTAGCAATAATTGTTAACGAATTTGGAGAATTAGGAATGGATGGAGAAATTCTAAAAGGTAACGACTGTGGGTGTGAAGAAGAAAATATATTAGAATTGAGTAATGGATGCCTTTGTTGTACAGTACAGGAAGAGTTTTTGCCCACCATGCTTCAATTGATGGAGCGTAAACAGGATATTGATCATATTATTATCGAAACTTCGGGATTAGCATTGCCTAAACCATTATTAAAAGCGTTTAATTGGCCTGATTTGAAACCACAAATCACTGTAGATGCTGTAATTACTGTTGTCGATTGTGTAGGACAGGCCACAGGCGAAATATGCGACCGTGATAAGGTACAATCTCAGCGATTAGACGATGAAAACCTGGATCACGAATCTTCTATCGAAGAGTTATTCGAAGATCAGCTTTCTTGTGCAGATTTGATTATAATGACCAAATCAGATTTAATCAATACAGAAGAATATAATCAAGTGAGAGATATTATCCAGAATCGTGTTGGCGACAACATCAAGTTGATTTCTGCAGTAAAAGGTAATATTCCTGCCGATGTACTATTAGGAATTGATGCTAAAGCCGAAGATCATGTAGATGACAAACATTCTCATCATGAAGAACACCACCACCATGATCATGATGAACATGGTCATCACCATCACGACCACGATCATGATGATTCAATCAATTCTATTGTAATAGAAATTAAAGCACCTCATACCCCAGATACGCTAATCAAAAATTTAAAATCATTAGTAGCAGAACACCATATCTACAGGATTAAAGGAATTATCCATGTGCCTGGTAAACCAATGCGTATGATTGTTCAGGGAGTGGCAGATCGGTTTGAAAACTATTTTGATAGAAAGTGGATTGAAGGAGAAATCAAGGCCACTCGATTAGTAATTATTGGTGAAGAACTCGAAGAGCAAAAGATTCAGGAAATATTAGAAGAAAAATTACTGGTAGGAGAAAGAGTATAACCATTCATTGACATAATTTCAGTATTAATTTAAAATTTTAATCCCTTGAAAATATACACACGTAAAGGAGATACAGGTAAGACTGGAGTCTTTGGAGGAAAAAGAGAATTTAAAGATTCAGCACGGATAGAATGTAATGGAGCTTTGGACGAGGCGAATTCTACTATTGGATTGCTACGTGCAAAATTAGGTAATGACCACGAGTGGCAGCCAAATCTTCATAAAATTCAAAAAGATCTTATGGATATGATGTCACACCTTGCAAGACCATCAGATTCTAAAAAAGAAAACCCTAATCCCAAACCTAAAGACGGAGCAGATTTTTGTGAACAATGGATGGATGAGATGGAAGCCAATATTAGCTCTCCGTCTGACTATTTTTTACTACCAGGTGGAAATGAAATTTCAGCACTATGTCATGTGTGTAGAACACAAATAAGAAGAGGTGAACGCAGATTGGTTACCTTAATGCATGAAGATCCCGAATCTGTAGAAGAATACGTGGTTGCCTATATTAATAGACTATCAGATTTATTTTTCACCATGGCCAGAGCAGAAATGGATAAAGCCGGAGTAGCAGAAGAAAAATGGCAATTGTTTTTGTATAAAAGAAAAAAGAAAAGAACATAACGGTTTGCATACAATTTATGGAATAGCTTTAGGGCCCGGAGACCCAGAACTTCTTACACTTAAAGCGTTACGAATACTAAAAGAAGTCGATCTTATCTTTTATCCGGGATCTATTACCAAAGATCAAAAAAAGAGCTTTGTATATCCAATATTACAATATCATGGATTAGAGCATAAAGAGCTAAAAGGATTTTTCCTAAATATGTCATACGATCGCCAAGAGGCTTCAAAAACGTATGCAGCAACGGTAAAAGACATAGAAAAAGCTTATCAGGCAGGAAAAAAAATAGCAATTGTATGCGAAGGAGATATTAGTTTATATGCTTCTTTTTCGTATATATTAATAGGGCTTCAAGAATTGCAATTACCAGTATCTTTGGTGCCGGGAATCAATTCTTTTTCGCTGGGAGCATCGCAACATCAAATACCATTAAGTTTACTTAATGATAAAATTGCAATCGTTCCAAGAGTAAAAAATATCGCAGAAATCTCTAAATACTTTTTAGAATTTGATACCGTGATATTAATGAAAATACGCTCTGGTTGGAATGATTTTCACTCAGAATTAGTACAGAAAGATTGGAAATGTTATTATTGTGAACGTTTAGGAACCAATCAAGAATATATAACAACAGATTTAACCACTCTGACCAATAGAGAAATTCCATATTTCTCTTTATTAATTATCAAACAATGATCAAAGTTGTAGGACTAGGTCCCGGGCATTCAGATTATATCATTCCGATGGCTACACAAGCAATTTCAGAAGCTTCTGTAATCATAGGATATCACTATTATTTTCAATTTATTCAACATCTAGTGCGTCCTGATGCTTTATGTATTGGTAAAGAATTAAGTGAAGAAGAAAAAAGAGCAGAAATCGCAATACAACATGCTTTAGAAGGAGAACAGGTTGTCGTTATTGGTTCTGGTGATGCCAGTATATATGCAATGGCATCTATAGTATATCAAAAAGTTGCAGAGCAAAAATTAGATATTCCTGTAGAGACTGTACCAGGCATTTCTGCCTTTATCACAGCAGGAAGTAAATTAGGAGCTATCTTAGGTCATGATTTTTGTTGTATTTCCTTATCTGATTTGATGACTCCCTGGACCACAATAGAGAAGCGCATCCATGCTGCGGCAATGGGAGATTTTGTAACAGGGCTGTATAATCCTAAAAGTAAAAAACGGTATTGGCAATTGGGAGCGTTAAAAACTATTTACCTTAAATATAGACCCAAAACTACACCTGTAGCGATATGCAAACAATTAGGAAGAACAGAAGAAGAGATTAAAATCACCACTTTGGCAGAGTTAGATGTCGATGAGGTAGATATGTTTTGTGTGGTATTGATAGGAAATAGTCAGACTTTTAGATATAAAGATTATCTAGTCACACCAAGAGGATATTTAAACAGAAAACCAGAGACTGGTGTAGAAATACAACAAGCCAGCTTTAAAGAAATATTAGATAATATCCCATCAAATACATTAGCAAACGATACTTTATGGGCAGCAATACGATGTATACATACCTCTGGTGATTTTGAATATATAAACTATCTGGAGACTTCTAAGCATGCGATTGCTACCTGGCATGATTATCTTAAAAATGGAGGTACAATCGTTACCGATGTAACTATGGTGGCTGCAGGTATTACAAAAGCATATACTGCCAAATATGGTAACCAAGTAGTTTGTTTATTAAACGATAAGGAATCTCTTCAACTTGCAGAAAAAGAAGGGTTAACACGAACACAGGCGGGAATAAAACTCGCTGCAAAAAAATACCCCAACGCACTATTTGTTATCGGAAATGCACCTACTGCATTAATTGAGATTGCAGATCAGATTCAAGAAGGAATATTATCTCCTACAGGAGTTATTGGAGCGCCAGTAGGATTTATCAATGTAATAGAATCCAAAGAACGACTAAAAACAATATCCCATATTCCGTATGCATTGATTACCGAAAAGCGAGGAGGTAGTAATTTTGCAGCGGCTATTGTTAATGCAGCATTTACGCTAGAAGAAGCCAAATTATAGAATATATGAAAGAGCATCCACAACGTATATTTAACGATAAAGAACAAGCATTGCTCGAAGAGGTAATGGCGCATCGCAGGGATGTCCGAGGAAATCGATTTTTAAATACTCCTATATCTCAAGAGTCAATTGATAGGATCATAGAAGCTGCATTGGCAGCTCCTTCGGTAGGGTTTTCGCAGCCCTGGGAATTTGTATTGATCCAGGATCAAAAAACGAAGCAAGCTGTAAAAGAAACTTTTTCTGAAGAAACGGCACGTGCCGCAATTCAATTTACAGACGAAAAGCAAAAAGAATATATCAAGCTTAAACTAGAAGGGATTCTAGAATCCCCTCTAAATATGGCCGTATTTTATAAACCTGCAGAAGGCCCTGTTTTGGGACAAACAAGTATGCCTAATATGGGTAAATACAGTGTGGTTTGTGCGATACAAAATATGTGGCTCATGGCACGATCCTTAAATATAGGTATGGGATGGGTGAGTATTTTGGATCCAGAAAAAGTAAAACAAGTACTTGGTGCTCCAGAACAAAACCAATTAATAGGGTATTTATGCTTTGGGTATACCGACATGTTTTATAACCAACCCGAGTTAGAATTAAAAAAATGGGATCGTAAAAAACTTCAAAAAGAAGTCGTTATTCAGGAAAAATATACCTAAAAAGAGAATCAATCTTTTATGGCATTTGGTAATGCTATCAGAATATATACAATATCAATAATACTATGACTTTCCATATTATAGGTATCGGAAATAAAACCCCGGATTTCACAACAGAACAACAACAAAATATTCTGGATACCCTATTTTTTAGTGGAGGAAAACGTCATTACGAATTGGTTAAAGACTACCTTCCAGAAAATCATGAATGGATAACTATTCAATCTCCGATGTCTCAAGTATTCGAGGCATATGAAAAAGCAACAGTACCAATTATTGTTTTTGCTTCTGGCAATCCACTGTTTTATGGATTTTCGAATACATTAAAAAATAAATATCCCGATGCAGAAATTATAACAACACCCTATTTTGGTTCAATTCAATTATTGGCTAATGCTATGAATTTGAACAGTAATCACTTACAAACCATAAGTGTGCACGGAAGAAGCTGGAAAGCATTAGATGCTATCTTAATCCAACAAAATGAAAGTATCGGGGTACTTACAGATGCAGAAAAAACCCCAGCTATCATTGCAAAAAGACTTTTGGAGTATGGATATGATAATTATGTCATGCTTGTAGGAGAGGATATAGAAGGAGAACAGGAAAAGTTTCAGGAACTAGCTTTGCAAAAAGCTTCAACAATGAAGTTTTACTCACTGAATTGTGTGATATTAAAAAAAACAGCGCATCGCCAAATTGATTTTGGGATAAAGGATGCTGATTTTAAAGGTTTGCCAGGAAGACCTAAGATGATTACCAAAATGCCTGTTCGATTAACGACGCTACATTACTTAAATGTTCTTAATGTTGATACATTATGGGATATTGGCTTTTGCACTGGATCTGTTAGTGTCGAGGCTAAATTAAAAAATGGGGATTTAGATATCATTGCTTTTGAAAAGAGGCCAGAGTGTAAAGCCATTTTAGCGGAAAACCAAAAACGCTTTGGAGTTCCTGGGATTCAAATTGTAATGGGAGATTTTTTTGAGCAGGATCTTACTCAATTTGCAAAGCCTGAAGCAATTTTTATTGGGGGTCATGGAGGTAGATTAGAAGAACTTTTTCTAAAGATAACTCCGGTTTTAAAACTTGAAACCTGTATAGTAATTAATGCTGTAAAAGAAAGTTCGGTACAAGCTTTTAAAGCAGGTTGCGATAAAATAGGGTATACTATCATAGAAGAATCCGTATTATCACTTGATGAATACAATACAATTACGTTACTTAAGGCAATAAAATTAAGGTCTAAAACCAAATAGGAATCTAATTTTTTTTCAGTATGTGATTTGCTCGTTTTTGATAAAATTCACGGTTTCCAGTGTGTTCTTCACTTCATATAGTGTATACTTTTGTGTCTAAGTATTAGGAAAAGAACATGATTATGAAAAAAAATAAACTACTTAGTTTACTGGTGATTGGCGCTGCTGTTCTATATTCTTATAGAGAGGATGGTGATATGTCCAAACTCGACATCAAAAAGATAGAAATAGAAACAGAGGTAGAAGAAACCAACAGTGTTATAAGTACTATTTCTTCTGAAAAATTACTTACAAATCATCTTATTTTAGAAGATATAGATACAAAGAACATTTCATTACAGAATGTTGAAATTATTATTGATAAAGCAACAGAAACTAACGATAATAATAGGTGTGTCACTTATAAAAACATTTTATTGAATGAGGGTTATTGCTTAGGATCAGACTCAGAAGACTTGATCGAATCACTCACAAATACTCGCATAACACCATTTCTCATATTAGATTATCGTTATAGACTCTAGAATCATTAACGTTTGGTTGTAAAGCCTGTTATATAAGAGTGTAAATAACAGAAAGCTTGTTTCAAGATCTATTATAGATCTTGAAAATAATTCATTTTAAACAAAATCTGCCCCATATATGATCAATTTATGTAGGTTTGCCAAATGAAACGAGCATTAAAAATTTAAACGTGTGAAAATAACTTCACTTGTAACTGGCGGAGCAGGATTTATAGGTTCGCATGTGGTCAATCATTTACTAAAACAAAATCACCAGGTTATAGTTTTAGATGATCTTTCTGGAGGAGATAAAGAGAATATAAACCCAGCCGCACTATTTTATGAAGGGTCGATACTAGACGTTACCTTAATACATACTCTTTTTGATGAGTATAAGTTCACTTATGTTTATCATTTGGCTGCCTATGCGGCAGAAGGGTTAAGTCATTTTATTAGAAATTTCAATTATCAGAATAATCTGATCGGTAGTGTTAATCTGATTAATGCATCAGTAGCTCATAAGGTAAAATGTTTTGTTTTCACCTCTTCTATTGCAGTCTATGGAACAAATACATTGCCATTGGTAGAAACACAATTTCCGCAACCAGAAGATCCGTACGGAATAGCAAAGTATGCCGTAGAATTAGATTTAATAAATGCACATAAGATGTTTGGTATGGATTATATCATTTTTAGGCCTCATAATGTATACGGAAGACATCAAAATATAGGAGATAAGTATCGTAATGTTGTAGGGATATTTATGAATCAGATTCTAGAAAATAAACCGTTAACTATTTTTGGAGATGGTAAGCAAACCAGAGCTTTTACACATATTGATGATATTGCACCTTATATTGCTAATTCGGTAACAGTACCCGAAGCATATAATACAGTTTTTAATATAGGAAGTGATACAGTTTACTCTGTAAAAGAGCTGGCAATAGCAGTTAGTAATGCAATGCAATCAGAACTGAATATAGAGCAATTAGAAAAACGGGAAGAAGTGACTCATGCCTATGCTAATCATTCAAAATTTGATACTGTTTTTAACCCCAAAAAACATATAGATTTAGAGAAAGGGCTTTTAGAAATGGCCAAATGGGTAAAAACTCATGGGGCGCGTTCTAGTAAAGAATTCCAAAACATTGAAATAACAAAAAAGCTACCGAGTTCCTGGAGAAAACCTTTAAAGCAATGACAGATCAACCACTAGTTACTATTGTAATGGCCGTTAAAGATACGGCTCCCTATTTGAGGGATTGCTTAGATTCTATTTTGGCACAAACGTATCAAAATTGGGAACTTATTGCGGTAAATGATCACTCATCTGATGATAGCCCAATAATTTTGCAGGAATATGCTGAAAAAGACTCCAGAATTCGATTTTTTAATAGTGATAGCCCTAAATTAATCCCAACACTACAAGTAGGATATGCAGAAACCAGAGGAATGTTGATTAACAGAATGGACTCTGATGATAAAATGCCAGCGTATAAAATAGAAGTACTTGTAGAAGAATGGAGTAAACATGGAAAAGGAACTGTGATTGCAGGAGGAACTGAGCATTTTGTTGATGAGGGAGTTGTAGGTGATGGGTTTCTTAAATATGAAAAATGGCTTAATGAAGTTGCCAGAACAAGTACTCACTATCAAGAGATTTATAGAGAATGTGTTATCCCATCTCATTGTTGGTTACTACACAAAGAGGATTTTGATGCGGCAGGAGCTTTTGATCCGATTGTATATCCCGAAGATTACGACCTCTGTTTTCGGTTTTACAGATTAGGTTTAACAGTGGTAGGGATTGATAAAATTCTACATCACTGGAGGGATCGATCTGATAGAATCTCACGTACCTGGGACGAATATAAAGACAATCGATATTTTGATCTTAAGCTACGCTTTTTTTATGAATTAGATAGAGATAAAACACGACCTTTAGTACTGTGGGGCGCAGGGAAAAATGGTAAAGATATGGCCAAACTCTTGCAATCTTATGATGATAAATTTCATTGGGTATGTGATAATGAGAGAAAAATAGGAAAGGACATCTATGGAGTACGATTAGAGCATTATGACAATGTCAAAATGCTCGAGAATGCTCAGATAATTATTGTAGTAGCATCACCAACAGGGAAAAAGGAAATAGAAGAATTACTCCTCTTATGGAATAAAAAGCCTGTTGTTGATTTTTGGTTTTTTGCATAACAGATATGCATAATCTTAATAAACATTTTTTAAGACGTTAATAACCTAATATCTTTGCGTCGTAGGAGAATTTAATAGCTTTTTCAAAAAACACATGTCAGAACACACTATAAAAGTTGCAATACTCTGTTTTACAGATCAGGGATTGTCTATTGCTAAAACCTTGCAAAAAGAATTTTACCGCTCTAAGTTGTTTACAACAAGAACAGTAGAAGCGAGTAAAGATATAAAGCAAATCAATTCGGTATCAGAGTTGATAGAAGGCTTATTTCATAACTATGATGCATGGGTTTTTGTCGGAGCATTAGGGATTTGTGTGCGTAGTATCGCCCCACATATCAAGGATAAAGCAAGTGATCCTGCTGTGATTAATGTTGATGATCAGGGAAAATTTGTACAAGCTGTACTTAGCGGTCATATTGGTAAAGCCAATACACTCACAGCCCAAATTAGTAGAATCTTAAATGCGCAGGCGGTGCTATCTACATCTAGTGATTTGCAAAACCTATGGGCACTGGATACATTGGCAGAAACCTATGGATGGAAAATGAAAAGTTCTATTCCTGTAAATAAGATCATATCACTGTTTGTGAATAGGAAATCTACAGCATTAGTGTTAAAAGTTAAGAATAAAGGAGTTCAATATCTGGAGAAAACCTATCCGGATTTTGTAGATATTTATTATGATCAGGGAGATTTTGAACATAGCAATTATGAATTAATACTATATGTGGGTTATGAACTTATCGTTACAGAGACTCCTCTTCTTTCTTTCTACCCTCCTTGTGTGGCATTAGGTAGTGGGTGCGCAAAAGGTATAGAGCCTCAACTCCTAATGAAAGGATTAGAGTCTGCATTAGAAGAACAGCATATCGCGATAGAAAGTATCTACGCTATAGGATCTGCAACTATTAAGAATGAGGAACAAGCATATCTTGATTTTGCAGGGTATTATAATATTCCTTTTATTACCTATACAGGCGAAGAACTTAATACCATTACAGTTGCCAACCCTTCAGAAGTTGTAAAGAAAAAAGTAGGTGTTTATGGTGTTTCTGAAGCCGCTGCGGCATTAATAGCAGGTCAATCAACATGGTTGGTCGAAAAAACAAAAGCGCTCACATCGTCTGGTAAGAAATTTACCTATGCATTAAGCTTGTCGGCCAGATATGAGCGTAAAGCAAGTATTGCAATTGTAGGCGCAGGATCGGGAGATCCAGAATTATTGACCTTAAAAGGGCAGTACATTCTAGAAAATGCTGATTGTATTTTATATGCCGGGAGTTTGGTGCCAGAAGCTTTGACGCATATGGCAAAAGAAGGCGCATTGGTGCGTAATTCTGCATCGATGACCTTAGAAGAGCAAATAATGATTATTGATCAATATTATGAACAAGGAAAATCTATTGTGCGCTTACATTCTGGAGATCCTTCTATATATGGGGCAATACAGGAGCAGATGACTATTTTTGACGAAAAAGGATATGATTATTATATCGTTCCGGGAATTTCTTCATTTCAGGCGGCAGCTGCGTATCTCAAATCAGAATTTACCATTCCCGAAGTAGCACAAACTATTATCCTTACCCGAGGAGAGGGAAATACACCAATGCCAGAACACGAAAAAATTGCAGATATGGCAAAATTAAGAGCTACCATGTGTATTTTCTTAAGTGTAGGCATCGCTAAAAAAATACAAGCACAACTTCTGGAACATTATCCAGAAAATACGCCATTAGCGATATTATACCGTGTGAGTTGGGAAGATGAAGAAGTATGGACAGGTACCCTCTCTGAACTAACTACTATCATCAAAAAAAATAAGCTAACTCGTACGGTGCTTATTGTAGTTGGCGAAGCTGTAGGTGCCCGTAAAAACAGATCGTGGTTATATGATGATAAATGGCACCATATCTTTAGAAAAAAAGAAAAAGAAATTCAATCTTCATGATACTCGTTTTTGGAGGCACTACGGAAGGGAAACAAGTCGCCAGAATATTGGATGAACTAGAATATCCGTATTACTATTCGACCAAAACAAGAGTGGATTATGAAGGGAAAGGAATTCCTATAGATGGAGTAATGACAACTTCTCTCTTAGAGAATTTTTGCAAGAAACATGAGATTACACATATTATTAATGCTTCTCATCCTTTTGCAGTGCAATTGCATCAAATGATTGCAGATATTTCGATCGCATTGCCTTTAATACGTTTTCAAAGACAGTTTTCTCCAAGAATACTAGATCAAAACGTATTTTATGCAGATAGCTTTGAAGAAGCGATACGCTATTTTAACAAAAATAAGTATAGTTCATTACTGGCACTTTCGGGAGTGCAAACTATTGCGAAATTACGATCCTACTGGAAGAATCACCTTACCTGGTTTCGTATTTTGGATCGGGATAGCTCTAGAGCGATTGCCGATGAGGCTGGATTTCCAAAAACAAAGTTATTATTTGGATATCCACAGTCTAAGGCCGCCGAAATGGAGTTATTTACCAAACTATCTCCAGGGGTAATTTTTACTAAAGAAAGTGGAAGTAATGGAAAACTGGAAGAAAAAATAGCTGCGGCCTTAGCAATAAATATTCCGATAGTCATTCTCAAAAAACCAAAAATTTCTAATCGATATCTTTGTGTAAATACAGAAGCAGAGTTGATTAAAATGATTAGTAGATAGAAATTAGTTAAGAATTTCTTTAATGATGGTATTTTGCGTGAAGGATAGTAGTGAAAACCCCGCAGTATTGCCTTCCTGAGCTTGTCGAAGGCTTGACCTGAGCGTAGTCGAAGGATAGAAGATACGAGGAGTTGTAACGAATAGCCTGACCCAAAGGGGGCACGCCACAAAAAATAACTGTATGCTATAAAAAGAGAATTGGTTTAAACTAACAACTATTGAGCGAATTACAAGACATACCAGATAGACCTTTACGAAGAGGGTATACCACAGGAGCCTGTGCCACGGCCTGCGTTAAAGCTGCGTTGTGGAGTTTGGTAACCCAACAGGAGATTACCGAAACACAAGTGCAATTGCCTATAGGTGAAATCGCTACATTTCAGGTTCAATCCAATACGTTAACACAAAAAGAGGCTACATATTCGACAATAAAAGATGCGGGTGATGATCCCGATGTTACTCATAATGCAGAGATCATGGCTACCGTATCTCTTAATAATACAGGAGATATTCTTTTTAAAAGAGGAAAAGGAGTGGGGCTAATTACCTTACCGGGATTAGAAATACCTGTTGGAGAACCAGCAATCAATCCAGTTCCCAGAGATATGATGCGTATCGTTTGTAAAAAGATAATATCAGATTATCAACTCGAGAAAAACGGAGTAACCATTACGATATCGGTGAAAAACGGAGAAGAGCTTGCTAAAAAAACATTGAATAGTCGCTTAGGGATATTGCATGGAATTTCAATATTGGGAACTACGGGTATTGTTACTCCGTTTTCTGCTGCGTCTTATATTGCTAGCATTCAACAAGGGATTGATGTTGCTGTTGCCAATGGCATGACAGCATTATTAATAAACTCTGGAGCACGCAGTGAGAAGATGTTGAGGTCTATATTTCCTAACATTTCAGAAGTATCTTGTATACATTACGGAAACTGGATACAGGAAACTTTTGAAAAGATTGATCAATCTCCCCAGATTACCAAAGTATCTATGGGGATTATGCTAGGAAAAGCAGCAAAATTAGCACAAGGTAGAACGAATACACATAGTGGAAAAGCAACATGGGATAAAGATTTTATATACCAGTTGGCTATATCAGCAGGATATCCAGAGGAAATTGCTAACAAAGTTTTAGCATTAAATATGGCAGGACGTCTTCGGGAAATTTTTACTTTTACAGCCCAGGAAAATTTTTATCAAAAACTAATAGAAGAATGCCATTATCATTGTCAGAAAATAGCACCAAATGTAACGATTGCTATGTATCTGATTAATAACGATGGAACTCACATATCATACACTATATGAACATCATGAATCTCGCCCGTCCTCTGATCGCAGGAGTTTTACATTCTTTTGAACCGGATCATATGTCGGCAGTATCCGTACTTGCGGCAGAAAATGCTATTCAAAAAAAGAAAGTATCTTTTAAAACGGCATTCACAGCATCTCAATGGGCATTAGGACATTCGGTAACTTTGTTGATGTTTGGAGGAATTGCGTTAGTATTTAGAGCTGCCTTACATGCTTTTGTAGAGAGTATCTCTTTTTGGGCAGAATTTTCTGTCGGTCCAATTATGATTTGGCTAGGTGTAATGGCTATTCGAAGAAATCATAAGATTAATGAGATGATGGCAGATCATAAAAAAATAGAAGCGCATGAGCATGTAGCTAATAATCCTATTCATTTGCATGGAAAAAGAGGCGAAGAAATTGCTATGAATCCTATTAACAGGTCGTTTTGGATAGGGATGTTACATGGATTGGCAGGTACAGGAGGTGCGCTAACCTCTGCACTAATAATTAGTGCAGACACAATCTCTGATGCTATCCTGATATTAATAGTAGAATCTATCGGGATTATCTTTTCTATGGCAGTATATAGTTATGTACTAATCTTTACCATGAGCCGTTTTATAGAGCGTAATATGTCTATATTTAAATGGATGAATGGTGTTATTGGTATCATTTCGATAGTCGTTGGATGCATTGTATTACAAAGTGTACTTTTTGAATAACCTTAAGTATACTAGTTACTGGCATATATTGCTTATAAGTGATTGAAGAGCGTAGATATAATAAAGAATGGCATATAATATTGTACTTGTAGAACCAGAAATCCCTATGAATACGGGTAATATAGGTAGACTTAGTTTAGCATCGGGATCAAATTTACATTTGGTAAAACCATTTGGGTTTGAATTAAGTGATTCGAGATTAAAAAGAGCTGGGCTAGATTACTGGAAACACATCTCGGTATATATGTATGATAGTATAGATGAATTTTATGTTATAAATAAAGGTAAAAACATGGTATACCTATCGAGCCATGCAAAAAAAGACTACTGTTCTATACCCTATGAAGATGATCTATTTTTTGTTTTCGGAAAAGAATCTACTGGTTTGTCAAAAACTATAACAGAAAAATATCCAGATCAACTCTATAAAATCCCAATATACAGTGATAAGGTAAGAAGTTTAAATCTGGCTAATGCAGTGAGTATTGTAGTCTATGAAGGGATAAGAAATATTAAATAAATAGATCTTAGCTACATTATAGAATTCCGTATTTTTACCAATCATACAAAAATACAGATGAAACCAAAATATACCTATCCTTTTACTGCTATCCCCGATCAGGAAGATCTAAAATTATGTTTGTTACTCAATCTGGTAGATCCAAGTATTGGAGGAGTGCTGGCAACCGGTGATAAAGGTACTGCCAAAACCACTATGGTAAGAGGGCTTAGTCAGTTGATGGGAGAAGATTTCCCATTTGTTAATTTACCTATTGGCGCTACCGAAGATCGGGTATTAGGGAGCATTAACCTGGAGGCATTGATTAACCAGAAAACTACGATTGTAGATAAGGGGTTATTATCGCAGGCACATCAGGGGTTTTTGTATATCGATGAGGTGAACCTCCTCAATGATTATCTAATGGATGTATTATTAGATGCTTCGGCAACAGGAGGGTATCACCTGGAGCGTGAAGGAATCTCACAATGGATGGATAGTCGTTTTTGTCTTGTTGGTACAATGAATCCAGAAGAAGGAGCCTTGCGACCACAGTTACTAGATCGATTTGGATTAAGTGTTACCATCCAGACTCCCAAAAAAATAAAGACACGTACCAAAATTGCAATGCAACGTCTTAGTTTTGATAATGATCCAATAGCATTTTATAATCGGTTTCAAGAAGAAGAACAGCAGGTTAAACATCAGGTGATTTTGGCCAAAAAGATACTTAATGCTGTAATTATTCCAGAATCGATACAAGAACAGTGTGCTACATTAACTATAGCTAATCAGGTAGAGGGAATGCGTGCAGATATCTTACTTTTAAAAACGGCAAGAGCATATGCAGCATTTTATAATGAGAAACAGGTAACTGAAGCAATGGTAGATCGTATAGCACCTTTTGTATTACAACATCGTGCAAAAGAATATACGCCTCCAACAGATCAGAATAAAGAAAACCCTTCTGATACAGAAAATTATACTCCCAAGGAAGAAACGGCACCTCAAAACGAGCAAAATAATACAGCATTTCAATTGCCAAAGGCTGTACAACAAGGATTGAAATTTTCGGCTTCAAAGGCAACTAAAAAACAAGAAGTCCTTTTAGATACTCAACAGAAATTATATTCAGTAGCATATCCGGCAGAACGACAACAAGAAATATCAGTACTGCAATCTGTAAAAGAGTATCTAAAGACAGGGAAATTTACAACAGTATATAAACAAGCAACAAAGAAAGCAGTAGCACGAATTATATTCCTGGTAGATACCAGTGCTTCTATGGCGCTAGATCAGCAAATGGCATATTTAAAGGGAATCATAGAGAAAACAATTACATCTTATCCTCTGCAAAAAATCCAGTATGCTATAGTTGGCTTGCAGAATACTACAGCTAAAGTTATTCAGGGATTTACAGCCAACACCGAACAAATTTTGAATATAAATCACGAATTAAAAACAGGAGGAAAAACGAATTTGGGAGCTGCTTTTTTTAAAGTATATGAGTTATTGCGATCTGTAAATACACAAACAGTACAACTATTTGTTTTTACAGATGGAAAAATAAATGCGGGAGCAGAAAACCCATTTCAGTACGCGGTTTCTACCTATAAAAAATACCTGGCGAGGATTCAAAAAGCTACTGTTATTGATACCGAAACAGGGTTTGTACGATTAGGTAAAGCCAAACAATTAGCACAACAACTAAAACTGAAGTACACTATAGTTTCTGATTTTTAATGATGTAAATAATTATGTGTATAGAAATATACAAGTATAAAAAAGAATGTCCTTCGACAAGCTCAGTATGACAATGAATCGACTAAATTACGCCAATACAAAATTTATAATCTAATCTCTAACAGCGAAGCGATCTAAAATCTCAATTCTTTTTAAACCACCATATGTCCAAAGCATTTTTAATAGCTGCTCCGTGGAGTAATTCGGGAAAAACAACACTTACATTAGGGATGTCTCGTTGGTTTAGTAACAAGGGAAATACCGTACAAACGTTTAAATGCGGACCCGACTATATTGATACGATTCATCACAGTACTGCTGCCCGAAAATCAGCCGTAAATTTAGATACCGTGATGATGCCTGAGGAGCATGTGAAAACCGTTTTCGAACGGTATAGTGCGTCTGCCGATATTAGTATTGTAGAAGGAGTGATGGGATTGTTTGATGGTGCAGTAAAGGATAAGGGAAGCTCGGCAGCGATAGCTAAATTATTGGATATTCCGGTAATCTTGGTGGTTAATGCCAGTGCTATGGCATATACTATTGCTCCAATCTTACACGGGTTAAAAACGTTTGATCCCAAAGTTAAGATCGCGGGTGTTATTTTTAATTTTGTAAAAACAGCATCACATTATGCATTCCTTAAAGAAGCATGTGATACTGTGGGGATTCTATCTTTAGGATACATTCCGCCGAATGGGGAAATTGCAATTCCCTCACGCCATTTGGGATTACATATCGATGGTACTTTTGAAAATGTTATCGAAAAAGCAGCCTCACATATTGCAGCTCATGTATCATTAACTACACTTTTAGAATGCGCAAAAATAGTCCCTAAAATAGATCAGGAAGCATCAGTTATTATAACTTCTGAAAAAAAATATAAGATAGCGATAGCAAAAGATGAGGCATTTACATTTACCTATCTCGAAAATCTAAAATGGCTAGAAGCTATTGGAGAAATCCTATATTTTAGTCCAATTCATGACCAGAAACTCCCTGAAGCAGATATGATTTATCTGGCAGGAGGGTATCCTGAATTATATCTTGAAATGTTATCTGATAATATCGCAATGCGAAATCAGTTAAAAAAAGCTGCTGATCGAGGAGTAAAAATCCTGGCAGAATGTGGTGGGATGATGTATCTGGGAAATACCATTATTGATGAAGAAGGTAAAGAATATGATATGGTAGGGATATTTCCGTTTCGTACATCTATGCAAAACAAAAAATTATCTTTAGGATATCGAAAAGTAGTGTACAAAGGATTAGAAATTTGGGGGCATGAATTTCATTATTCTAAAGTGCTAAATGATGATATCATACCCACTGTAGGGCAAGTATTCTCGGCAAGAGAAAAAGAAGTTACCACAAAAATATATCAATATCAAAACGTATATGCCAGCTACATTCATTTGTACTGGGCAGCGTTAGAAGAACCTATAGACTTATGCATCTAATCGCAACCATACCCGGAGGGTGGAACCCCAATGATGATGGTATTTTTTATATCGATCAGCAACCGGGAGATATTGTATTTCTGAGTGCCGGAGATACCGAAATTCATACTTTAAATGAGGCGTATAAGGGACTATATAAAGCAGAAGGAGATAAATTGCCTAGTTTACGAATGACCAACCTGGTATATCTCAAACAAGAATTGACCATAGATACTTATCTTGAAGAAGTATTAAGTAAGGCCAAAGTCATTGTTTGTAGTATGCTGGGAGGAATCAGCTATTACAAATATTTAGTTGAGTCTCTGGTGAGTTTACAAGAGCAAACGGGTAATACGATATTGTTTTTACCAGCTCATGAACCTGATTTTGAGTTAATGCAATTGTCATCTGTCGATATACAAATTGTACATCAGTGTCGACAATATTTACAGGAAGGAGGAAAAGAAAATGCTGTTGCTTTATTCAATTATTTACGAACTCGTTTCTTTGATATACAACTTCCGATTGTACCTGCTATAGGTATTGCAGAGGTGTTTTTATATACTACAGCGTTAGGAATGACTACTCAAGAAGTTTTAGAAAGTACTATAGATGCCTCTAGACCTAATGTGGCATTATTGGGATATCGCACCCATTTTCTATCTGATAATATGGAGCCGTTACATGCGATGAGTACAGCGCTTCAGGAACGAGGAATGAATGCTTTTGTGGTTTTTGCAAGTAACTTGCGAGATCCTAAATTATTAGATCAGGTACAAGCATTAATGACTCATAACGGGGAGCGTGATGTGCATACCATTATCAATACTACAGGATTTACGATCAAACCCATGGATGGTTCAGTGTTTATCTTCGAAAAACTTAAAATTCCCGTTTTGCAAGCCATATTTTCTACTGCTAATAAGCAAGTATGGGAAGAAGGACTCTTTGGATTACCGCCTACAGATATTGCTATGAATATCGCCTTACCCGAAATTGATGGGCGAATTATCGGTCGAGCGGTTTCGTTTAAAAAAGAAATTAGTAAAGATGCACTTACCGATAGTTCTATTTTAAAATACGAAGCCCATATTCCTGCCTGTGATTTTATGGCAGAATTAGCCCAACGATGGGCTGCATTACAGTATAAAAAGAATATAGATAAAAAGGTAGCGGTCATTTTACCAAATTACCCCAATAAGGACAGTCGTCTTGCAAACGGAGTAGGTCTCGATACACCCGAAAGTTGCATTGTTTTATTAGATACCCTTAAAGCCGAAGGATATAGTGTAGGAGAGCAACTACCAAAGAGTGGTACAGAGCTAATGCATTGGATTACACAAGTAACCACTAATGATGTTACGACCACGATGACCCGGCCGCATGCATTGACTTTTGATCGAGCAGATTTTGATATATGTTTTTCGGCATTATCTTCAGCATTACAAGATAAAGTAACAGCGCAATGGGGGACACCAGAAGATGATCCGTATTATACCGGTGATGGATTTATAGTATCTGGATTCTTATTGGGAAATATCTTTGTGAGTATTCAACCTTCCAGAGGGTATAATCAGGATCCACAGGCAATCTATCATTCTCCTGATCTGCCACCAACCTATCAATATCTGGCTTATTATTTTTGGTTACAACAAAACTATCAGGCAGATGCCGTGATCCATCTAGGAAAACACGGAAACCTGGAGTGGTTACCCGGAAAAAGTGTTTCACTAGATCCCGAAACTTGCTTTCCTGCAGCCGTATTTGGCGCATTACCACATTTTTACCCGTTTATTATTAATGACCCGGGAGAAGGAACACAGGCAAAACGACGCAATCAAGCCGTGATCATAGACCATTTAATTCCACCGATGACCCGAGCAGAAAGCTATGGTAGCCTAATGAAACTAGAGCATCTGGTAGATGAATATTATGAAGCTTCTACCTTAGATCCCAAACGTTCGCGTGTATTAGAAAAGGAAATTGCTGATCTGGTTACCCAAACCAAGCTCAATGTAGATTTGGGAATCGCCTCAGATGATGTAGATGAGTTATTAGTCAAATTAGATGGGTATTTGTGTGAATTAAAAGAAGCACAAATCAGAGATGGACTTCATATTTTTGGAAAAGCCCCTGTAGATGAACAGCTCATAGATTTGTTAATAGCATTGCATCGCGTACCAGGATATCAACAGGAAGGAATCACACAAGCACTGGCTAAAGATTTGGGAATTACCAAAAACATTCTTGAGGTTGCCTATACAGAACCTATGGAGTTGACTATTGAAGGTGTTTTTTGTAAAACGACAGGACACGTGATTCAACAATTAGAAAGTATTGTAAAAAGACAATTGATTACGTATTTAGAAAAAGAAATCCTTGCCGAAGAATATCCTGTCTTAAACAAGATGTTACAATATGTCAAATCTACAACTTTGGTTGCGGTGCAACAGACTACAGATGAACTACGATATTTATTAGGTGGCCTTAATGGATGCTATGTTCCTTCTGGGCCGTCGGGAGCACCAACACGAGGTCGATTGGATTTGTTGCCTACCGGTAGGAATTTTTATTCTGTAGATGTACGTACCATTCCAACTGAAACGGCCTACCGTTTGGGAGAGAAAAGCGCACAGCTGATTATTGATCGATATTTGCAGGAAAACGGGGATTACCCAGAAACCATTGGAGTTTCGGTATGGGGAACCTCTACCATGCGTACAGGGGGAGATGATATTGCACAAGCATTTGCATTAATGGGAGTACGCCCGTTATGGAAAAATGCCAATCGCAGAGTTACCGATTTTGAGGTAATTCCCTTAATAACATTAGGAAGACCCAGAGTAGATGTTACATTACGGATCTCAGGGTTTTTTAGAGATGCATTTCCCGATGTGATCAATCTGTTTAATGCGGTGGTAACGCGTTTGGCAAATCTGGATGAACCTTTAGACGATAATCCCATCAGAAAACGGTTTTTAGCAGAACAATCACAGTGGCAAGAGCAAGGATTACCACAAGAAGAAGCTTCGCAACGTGCTTTATATCGTGTGTTTGGTTCTAAACCGGGAGCATACGGAGCAGGGCTGCAAGCCGTAATCGATGAGAAAAACTGGCAAACCCAGGAAGATCTTGCCAAAGTATATATCAATTGGAGTGGATATGCCTATGGCAATTCTAAAAAAGGAGTTTCTGCGCATGAATCGTTTCAGTATCGATTGCAAGCGATGCAGATCGTAATGCAAAATCAGGATAACAGGGAACATGATATTTTGGATAGCGATGATTACTATCAATTTCATGGGGGATTGGCCAATGCCGTAAAAACTGTAAAAGGTAATGAAGCTGAAATCTATTTTGGAGATCATTCCAGACCAGAAACGCCCAAGGTAAAAACACTGAAAGAAGAATTACTAAAAGTATACCGCTCACGGGTAATTAATCCCAAATGGATTGCCGGAGTACAACGGCATGGGTATAAAGGAGCTTTTGAGATGGCTGCCACTTTAGATTATCTGTTTGCCTATGATGCCACGACAAACCTAATTGATGATTTTATGTATGAAGGGATTACAGAAAGCTATTTGTTAACTCCCGAAAACAAAGAATTTATTACCCAAAATAATCCCTGGGCACTAAAAGATATGAGCGAACGCTTGTTGGAAGCCATACAACGAGGAATGTGGGCAAATCCATCTGATGAAGTTAAAAGACAATTAGAGGAGTTGTATATGGAAGGTGAAGGATTGGTAGAGTAGTAGGATAGACCATATGATAAGTTACCAGATTAAAAATAGTTGATTGAGTAAAAACCGGTAGATTTGTAGATACAATAGTATTTAAAGGACATGTATCCTTTATAACATTGTTAGCCACAAGCACAACAATAAATACAAATAATAGAAAAATGAATTATTTAGAATCTACATATTATTTTGACTATGAAAGTGACGAAATTCAAGAAATCATCTCTGAATTTAAAACAGAATCATTATCCAAAAAAGAAAAGACTATAAGTTTGTATTTGAAAGTTCGTGACTCTTGGAGATATGACCCCTATAATTTGAGCTTTTCAAAAGAGAATTTTAAAGCAAGTACCATTGCTAAAAAATCAAAGGGGCATTGTGTAGAAAAATCTATAATAATGATTGCTTGTCTTCGGGCTTTAAGAATTCCTGCTAGACTTCACTTAGGAAAAGTTAAAAATCATATCGGAGTGGAAAGATTGACTGAGAAATTTGGAACAAACGTATTAACGCCACATGGAATGGTTAATGTTTTTTTAAACGGTAAGTGGCTTAAACTATCTCCTGCCTTTAATAAATCAATGTGTAGAATGTGTAATGTTGCTCCTTTAGAATTTGATGGAGAAAATAATTCATTTTTACAACAATTTAATGACAAGGGAAATCTTTTTATGGAATATCTTGATGATTATGGACATTTTGAAGATGTTCCATTAGAGTTTATGATAAAAAATGTAAAAGAGCATTATCCTGATATTTTTGACACTAAAGAAAATATCACAGAATTCAAATTATAAAAAGCCAGTGGCTAACAATGTGTAAGAAAACATAGGGCTACTAAGCTTAATCGAATGACTAATGTCTTTTTGTAAAATTGTCAAATATAAATTTAGTATCTACACGAAATGATAAGAGCAAAATATTTATATTTGATTTAGTGCCAACCCGAAACATATTGCTTATAAACTACCCTGCGTTTCTTATATGGTACGTTATGTTTCACCTAAGAAAACAAACAGTTAATGAACTATCAAACTTTTCAGCCCCATCCAGATTTAGAATCGCTAATTAGTTGTTATTGGACTTTGGAAGTTCCTGCAACAGAGGATACGCAGAGACAACGAATAATTCCTGATGGCACGATCGAAATGGCATTTATACTTGGAGATGATATAAAACGATATACCACCGAGGATAATTTTATTATACAACCTCGTTCAATGGTATTAGGACAGATCATTGACCCTTTTTATATAGAACCAACAGGATATGTTAACACATTTGCAATCCGTTTTTATCCTTATGGTTTTGCCAATTTTGTAACTACACCAATCAAAACATTGGCAAACAAGGAAACGCCAATTGAAATGTTATTTGAAGAAAAAACTGCTCGAAAATTAGAACAAGAGATAATTCAAGCCACAGATACAAAACAAAGAATAGAGATCATCGAATTTTTTCTTCTTAATAAACTCAGTGAGCAGGTCACGGTCGACAATATTGTTAAAACAACTATAGATACCCTCTTATCAACAAAGGGGAGCACATCTATACGTGATATTCTTAAAAAAGATGTATCCAAAAGAAGACAACTTGAAAGATTGTTTGTAAAACAAATAGGGATCAGCCCGAAACAGTTGGGTAGAGTAATTCGGTTACAAGGTGCCCTAAAAATGTTACTTAACGAAGAAGGAGAAAGTCTTACTAACATTGCTTATAAAAGTGAATACTATGACCAGGCACATTTTATTAAAGATTTCAAGGAGTTTACAGGAATTAGCCCGAAAGAGTTTTTAGGAAATGAAAACATGACGCTTTCTTCCATTTTCTACAAATGAAATAGATCTGTCGCATTTTTACAATTTCGTTTCTCATAGACAGTTTAACTTTGCCGCAATATTTTAATCAATAAGCATGAGGAGAATAATATGTAGTCTTTTTATAGTAATATTAATCTTGGGTTCTGCTGCTTGTAATAGCACAGATAAACCCAAATTAGAGAGACAAAAGAGTGATTCAGTCATAAATCAAAGTGCAAAAGACATGAAAAGTTATATTTCAATTTTTGAAATTCCGGCAACAGATATTTCGCGAGCAATCGAATTTTATCAAGCAATTTTGGATATAAATATTGAGAAAATGGAAATGCCAGGTATGGAAATGGGCATATTTCCATATGAAGAACAAATGGTTACTGGTGTTATTATGAAAGGAGAAGATTTTAAACCCTCTGCAGATGGTGTGACTATATATCTAAATGGTGGAGACAACCTTCAGGTAATCCTTGATAAAGTCGAGAAAAATAGCGGTAAAATCATTGTCCCCAAAACACCTCATGCCGATGAAAGTGGATATTTCGCATTGTTTCTTGATTCTGAAGGAAATAAAATGGGGTTACATTCTCCAAATTGATTACAGAAAAAAGCAAACGCAAAACAAGGTATAGTAACAATAGCGGTTCGGGTACAAACTCGAACCGATTTTGTGTTTAAATAGGTATATTGCTACATAAAAGGAAGTACCTTTTACAAACCATTCCCAAACATTTAAACAGAAATACCAAACTGAATATGCAAATAACATTAGAGTATTGGAATACTTTAGCTAATCAAACTATTCTGATAAGTTCTTTATTGAGCGGATTTTCTATTACAGTAGTTGCTAATCTGTTGGTTTCTGATAAGAAAGATAAACTAACTAATAAAATTTTGAAATCCGCAACATTATCTGCTGGTTGTTTTCTCGTTACTGTATTTGCAATGATGCAAATCTCAATGATAACTACACCAGGAGGATATGTAAAGAATGTTGTTATAAATGACTTTTTAATGCCCAGGATAATTGGGATGTTGACTTTTATGATTGGACTCTTTTCTCTAACAGTTATGATTTCATTATCAGGATGGACCAAATCAAAAAAAGTGGGAATGTTTACAACTATTGTTGGGATAGTAACATTGCTGCTAATTTTTATTACGATGATAAGAATAAACTTTTAATTAAGGATGATACACTAATACTTCCCTTATTACTGATGTAATTTGTGGTTATCGAGTAGAAGACATCGAAAATTTGTTAACACAACACCAAGGTACTTAGACAAACTAGTAGACGAATTGGCAAAAGGGCGTAAGATGGATAAGATTTTTCGAGTTGGATAAGTCGACTTATCTTATTGAACTGTAACGTTTTGATATAGTTGTACTCTTATATTTAACCCGTTAAATATAAATATCATGCAAGCATCAATCAAAAAAAACAAATCACTATTTTATTCAAACCTCTTTTTTTTACTATTTCTATTTTTCTTCTCTAATACTATTTTTGCACAGAAAGAACTGCTTTGGTTTGGAACCTACACAGACGAGAACGGAAAAGTACATCAAGGCAGGTATAACATCATCAAGGACGGTAGGGCTTTAACTAGCATCATTCTCGCTCCATATGGAAAATCTCCAATGCAATTCACTGTTATCAAAAACGACACAGTTCAAAGATTTGTAGAGATTTCTTGGCCCGATATGCCTAAACGAATAGCAACTCTTATTCAATATACAGATGGTTATTATGCGGGAAACTTTGAAGACGAGACAAAAATACTCCCTATGGTCATTAAGGAATTTAACTTTCAAGATGCACAATTACAAGGAAATTGGTTTAAGCCAAGTGAAATTGAAGTAAAAATTATAGAAAACACGATTAAACTACTGGATTCTAAGAAAAGTTGGAATAAAAATGATAATAGAGTATGTGAATCAAATAACACCTATAGCTTATTTTGTGCGCTCTATGAATCATCTATTGTTATTGATGGAGAATATCGTCATTTAAGGCCTGCAGTAAAATTTGTTAGGGATGCTATACAAGAAAAATATCCTAAAAAATATGATCATGTTCTAGTTGATTTTAATAATGCAGCAGAAATATCTCTAAAAGAATTACATGAAATTTTAAAGTTAGCGAAAGAAAATCTAATTAATGCTATAAAATAGCTATTGTACAACATCAAGTATGTGACCATAGCGATAATATGATTAATCAAAGGTTCTTGTATATTTGCGATAGCGCAAAGATTTTTATGATGAGAAATCATGTAATCAGTACAGCACTATCGATGGCAAGGTAATTTTACTCTGCTACAGGACATTCTTATAACGTTTGCTGCAATAACTAAAAACCAACAACTAATTTAATGATAAGAACTACTATACTTTTAACCTTAATATTAATGTCAACTAATATACGCTCTCAATCACCAAGGAAAGCCGAATCGGTTTCGGTAAATGGAAAAAACATATATTACGAAATTTATGGAGAAGGAAAACCTTTGTTTCTTTTACATGGTTACACACAGTCTTCTAATTCGTGGAAACCATATGTCAAAGACTATGAAAAAGAGTATGAAGTGTACTTAGTTGATTTAGCTGGCCACGGAAAATCGGAGCCCTTTAAGCAAGATCTTAACATAAGATCTGTGGCTGAAGATCTTAATTCTCTAATCAAATATTTAAAATTAGAAAAAATCAAAGCGATAGGATTCAGTTTTGGCGGGGATGTACTTTATCAACTAGCTTTGATCAATCCAACTTTGATAGAATGCATGATAACAATCGGCGCAGTAGGGACTTGGACAATTCTTGACTTTCCCGAATATTTAGAAGCATTTACTTTTGAAAATCGAACCAATTTTCCTTGGCTCAAGACATCTCATGATGGAGATGAACACATCAAAGCAATAATGGATCAGTTTAAAAATTATATTGTCAAACTAAGTGACAAAGAATTACAAAACATAAAACCAGAAGTATTAATCATGATCGGAGATGATGATGAAGGGATGAGTCTAAATGAAGTAGTACGTGTGAAGGAAAATCTACCTAATTCTGATCTTTGGATATTACCTAATGTTTCTCATGGGGCTCACGAAGGTGAAACCAGAGAGGAGTTTATCATAAAATCAAAAACGTTCCTAAGTAAAAGATAATACTACTACTCATCATATCTCTTCAAAACATTGAAGTTTGTTATATTTAGCGTTGTTACTACAACACGAAAAAGTACTATAAAATTGAATGAACAACCGATCAAAGTAAAAAAAAGAATTGATGTATTAGATGTTTTCCGAGGATTTGCAATTCTCGGAATTTTTGTGGTCAATATTGTGATAATGAATTCTACTTTTCTTAATCAGGATGAATTTGCAAAGCAATGGACTTCTAATACTGACCAAATTTCGAATAAAATTCTGCAACTATTTTTTTACACAAAGTTCTTTCCTATCTTCTCTTTGCTTTTTGGCTTAGGAATTTCAATGCAAGCTTTAAAAATGCTTGATAAAGGCAAACTCTCATTTTCATTTTTTGCAAGGAGAATGTTCATATTGAAGTGGTTTAAACTTTTTTGTTATGTTTCTTTTTTATTTTTTTGAGTGCTATAGCCATGAATGCTAAATAATTAAATCCCTTCCAGCTTTCTGTTGTCGTATCAAATCTGTTGAGTATTGATCTATAGCTATCCATCCAAGCATTCGATCTTTCTACGGCATATCTTTGTTCATAGAGTTCTTTGTCAAAATATTCGTTTCTATCTGTATTTTCATTTCGCTTCTTGAAACAGATATTAGCATTGATCTCTTTTTTTGAACATGATTTGTGTTTTTCGAAAACCTTTTTTAAATACACTAATAATCAGTTTGCCGAAAAAATCATTCTTAGAAAATGTATAGTGTTTACCAAAACTATACTCCAAAAACTTCTTCACGTGGAGCGATACCGGAATTTCCTTTATGATATACTTACTTATTTTTACCCTTTGTTTTCATAAGTAAAATAATAAAATCAAATACGATTGTAGTTATTATCTATCATGATTTTAATCATAATAACAAAAAACTATTTTACATATTCATTTTATAACGCTTAAGGTTTAACTGAGTAAAAAGCGTTAACATTTTTTTACAACAGAAAAAAAAGAAAAAAACTATAAAAATATATGTCTCTATTTTTACGATTCAACGTTCAACAGTCCAACACTTTTGTTTAAAATTCTGAAAACCAAATTATTATTGATAAAAGTAAAAATCTGAAATATTGGAACTTGTTGAACTGTTGAACCGGATTCGCTCATCTCATTAATTGTTTTTATAGTTTTTTAAATTGGGGCGCGAGGAAAACAAAAAATAACGCTAGAAGATCAGTAAGATTAAAATATCATGATCATATTTTTTACGGTAAAACCGTAATATTAGTGGAATATTTCCTAATTTTGGGAAATATCTCCAATATAATGTTGAGTAAATCTCAAAAGGCTATAGGTGTCAATCCAGAGTTTATCGATAAAAAGATAAACCATGCGTATTGTGGTTTATCGTACATTACAGTAAAGGATTCTGGAAAGAAATATGCATCTCTAAAAAATAAAGTGTACCTCTATTTTGATGGTGTTAAGAAATACTCTGGTAAAAGGAGTGAACGAGCTTGCAAAAAAATATTTACTGAGCTAATTGGTATTCATAAGAATTTCGAATGTGATAATGTACTATATTATTTTAATGATAATACTGGGTTTTGGATGTGGCAAGGAATAAGTTAAAATAAACCCTTATGATACTCATAAGGGTTTGTTGATTCTTATTTAAATTAGAAGCCACCGATCCCGATCCCTCCACCACTACCGCAAACTGGGGGGCTAAAATTCGTGCTTACTGTTCTTGTACAGGAATCCGATCCAGATGAAGCCGTTACTGAAGCCGTAACTTTTTTAACCCTATCTGTACAATATACTGGAATTAATATTTGAGGATAGCCATTAGGGTTTTGATAACCAATGAAATTAGAAACATTATTGGATTGATAAGTTACTGAAAAAGAGCTGCTTGTAATACTCCATCCTGAATCTAATGTCGGTATTGTAAAAAAGGCTACTTCATTTTGTTGATTACCATTAAGCTCTCCTACATTGCTAAGATTTAAACCACATATATCTGCATTAATATAAAAAAACACACTACATGTATTATTTACAACATCACCTGCATTAAAATATCCTCCTGTAAAATTCGAATTAAATTTTAAAGTCAGAGAGAATGAATTTGGGTTTCTATTTTCTTGTAAAACTGTAGTATTAGAAGGAGCACTCCATGAAATATTATGGCCATTTACATCAAATAGTGTATAAGTATGTATTGTACCAGGTATCACTAAATTAGGACCTTGATATTGACATGTTGGATTGTTCTTTTCATAAATTAATGTTGGATCAATTTCTTCTTCAAGATTATCGATTTCATTTCCACAGGAATAAAATAGAGTAACTACTACAAATAAACAAATTATGTTTTTCATTTTTAAAGGTTTTAAGTTAATCACAAATTTACGTCTTAATAGTTGATGTCTTAACTCGAAAAAATGATACTTAATACTTTAAAAATTAACACTAATTTATGATATACAAAGATGAAATATAAACTAGAAGACTAGATTTTCGTATTCTACTGGTTTGGTAATGTCTTCAACATTACCCATGTATGCTTTACCCCTTAATCTATCTATTGTATAGCAATCTAACAAATCATCTGGATAAGGCTGTATAAGTTCTTGAATTTCCTTTTGATCTAGCTCATCAGTGATCGGATTAAGCCAATTATCTGCCAACTCATCAAGAAGTATTACAGGCATTCTTGGTTCCTTCAATTTTGGATTATTATGAATCTTGGCCAATAATGCATTTCCCTTTGTAGTAACAATGGAAAATGAATTTAATACTTCCCCAGTACTTTTATCAATCCATTCATTCCAAAGTCCTGCAAATATTATTGGTTCTCCGTCTTTCCTATGAATATGAAAAGGATAGGTTTTACTTTTGAAGTGATGATGCTCATAAAATCCATCTACATAAACTAAGCATCTATTATTTTTTGCCGAGCTTCTAAAGGAAGGCTTTTCAAATATTGTTTCTCCTCTGGCATTTAGTGTGCTTCTCATCATAGAACTGGCCTGATTTAAATCTTTAACCCAACTAGGAATCAAACCCCATTTAGATACCGTAGGAATATTAGGATTACAATCAGTGTAAATTAATAGTTTCCTATGTGAGTGACCCTGCGTATGAAACAAAGGTAAATTCGTTTGAGGGACTATTTTTTCTTCAATCTCCTTTATTTGTTCATCATTCCCATAATGCTTTACTCTTCTTAACTGAGATTTTAAACTAGCATGTACATCGTAACACATAATTTTAGTTATTATCAACTGAAGGTAGCATCCCTCCATTTAAGTTAATCTTATGTCTAAATTGTTGCGCATACTTAATACGCCCTTTTATTGTAAACAATGATAAGTCTGTTACAACTGCATCATTATTTCTTTTTGGGGTTTTGCATATCGTGTTTTTATGGTCGGGAGATGTTTAACGTATAAAGAATTATTACCCATAAAAAGAAATACTACATCCAACAAAGGATAAAACATTGTAGTTAAGAGATTAGCCGAAGCTTCTTGTATATTTGTTCTAGAACGAGATTTTAGAAAGGAAAAGATATAATGCTTGTACTCACACCAGGCTTAGTATCAATACAACGTTGTAGATAGAATCTGATAACATTTGATTTTATTACAATTCGTCTTATAATGTTGTATTTCATTAGAAAAACTTAGATATGAATAAAATATTTTATAGAATACTCCTTTTTTGTATGATTATTAGTTGTAAAAGTGAAACAACGAAATTGACTGATATTGATGGGAATCAATATTCGATAGCTAAGTACGGAGAAACTTTTTGGATGACTGAAAATCTTAAAGCTAGACGAGATATAAATGGAAACAATGTAAACTATTTTTTTCCTGATAATGATTCAGGTAATGTTCAATTGTATGGGTTGTTATATGATTTTGAAACTGCATGCAAGGTATGCCCTCAAGGGTGGAGATTACCGAATAATAAGGATTGGGAACAACTATTTAATTTTTCAAAAGATAATGTAGCTGGCAATTATAAAGATAAACAGTTTTGGAAAGGTGAAATAAATTCAAACAATAGTGGATTTTCTATAAGGCCTTCGGGAATAGGGAATAATGAGGAACATCCAAATAATTTTGGAGAAAACACATTGTTTTGGTCAGATTCTAAAGAAGAAGAGCATTTTATTTGGACGTATATTTTGGAAAAAGGTAATAATAAAATCAGAAAAGCTTCGCAACATCCAACGTATGCTTTTTCTATACGATGTATTAAATAAATTAAGTGTTTAAAACACGGATTCTTATCTTTTAGTCTAAACTCTTTTTTCTACTGCACGGCTTATATAGTCGCTAGTAAAAAGAAAACAATCCATTATAAATTTTATTTTTTTTCAAAAAATATATTGAAAAATGCAATAGATTAAAAAAGTATCGTCTTTTTAATCGAAGGCCCTTCATAAAAGGTTTTAATGAATTTGGAATCAGAAAATAATAAAAAGCTTACCGACTTTTTTGGAAGAGAATATGAATCTCTCAAGAGGTATGTGAAAACTAAAATAAGTGACACAGCCAATCGTGATGCAGAAGATATCATCCAGGATGTCGCTCTAAAATTATTTTCTGGAGCAGATCGATATGCTCCAATAAATAATGTAGCTGGTTTTGTTTACAGATCTGTAAAAAACAAAATCATTGATGTGATGCGAACTACAAAAAAAACGAATTCGGTAGACGCTGATGAAGATTTAGTAGAGCTGGCAGAGGTACTACACCAATCAAACGATAATTACACTTCTTATCAGATGATTGTAGTGCTAAAAAAATGCATCGAACAGCTAAAACCAGCATATAAAGATATCATTATAGCTGTAGACTTTGAAGGGTATACATATAGAGAGATTTCAACTAAAACAGGGATTTCTATAGGAACATTAATGTCTAGAAGGCATAGAGCAATTGCAGTATTATATAAAAAAATAGAAGTAGAGATTAATAAAAATAAAAATATATTATGACAAATTTTTTCACTCATAAATTTAGAAAAAAGTCACCAGTAGAGATTGTAGGAATAATCATTTTTGGTGCCATAGCAATAACAGGATTAGCCATTTTATTTGGCTTTGTCATTATGTGGTTATGGAATTGGCTTATGCCCGAGATTTTTGGGCTAACAACGCTTACCTATTGGCAAGCTGTGGGAGTATTTATATTATTCAAAATACTTCTTGGCGGTTGTGGTAGCGGTAGTAGTAAAAAATCATCAAAAGATTCAAACGATCATTGTAAAAAAGATTCGAAGACTGATTTCTCAAAATGGAAATACTATGATAAATTTTGGAAAGAAGAAGGTGATGAATATTACAAACAATATATCGAACGACAATCAAACCAAGTGCAAGAAGACACTTCAAAACCAGATTCAGAATAACAATATATTTTAATATGGAATTACTAATATTTCGAACAGATATTAAATCAAAGAAAAAAGTTAGATCATTAAAACCAATGCTTAACAATCATTCAGATATCATTAAATGGTCAATTGATTTAGAAGATATAGACAATGTACTTAGAATTGAAGCTACCACAAATTTATCAGAGGGAGATGTTATTGACCTGGTAGAAATACAAGGCTTTTATATCAAAACATTGTCGGATTAAAACTCCTAAGGAAAAGCCTGCTATAACCACCCAAAATTGAATTTTAAAAAGTGAAAATGATACTGCTTAAAGTTCTATTTCTAACTTATAGCCTATACCATGAATATTTGTTAGTTTAATCGCCTGGTCGTCTTTTAATTTCTTACGGAGTTTAGAAATGTACGTATCCAGGCTTCTCCCTACGATTACACCATTGTCTTCCCATACTTTTTTAATTAATTCATCTCGTTTGACAATTTGATTGGGATGCGCAACAAAAATCTCTAGTAGTTCGCATTCTTTTTTTGAAAGACTAATTTCGACAGTTTGTTTAGTTAATTTGTGTTGCTTAGGATAAAACTGAAAACTACCTATAGGTATATAATTTATGCCATTTTCTTTAGTATCCCGAAGTTGTTTTCGCTTATATAGAACTAATAAAAGGAGCACAAATACAATAAAAAGTATACCATAGATTAATGTTTGATTGCTAAAGCTACGTGATGCTGTTTCGGTAAATCGAACTTCAATAGTATAACAGTTTTTGGGTAAAAACCTTCCACCACAAGGGACAATATCTCTTGCAACGTCATTTCTTATTAGGTAACTATACGGAACTTCTTTATTTATACATCGCAAGACTTCAACACGATATTCTTCTGGTAATCCGGCTTTTCGAAAACTTTTTTTTACAATAGAAACCAAATCACCAGGATCGAATGAAAGTGTATTTTTAAAAGAAAGTTGATACTTTGATTTTTCTAGTTTAACTACTGGTAAAACCAAAGAAGTACTATCTTGATTAGCTAATAGTAATTGGTTACCAACATCGCGTAACGCAATTTTTACTAGTTCTGAAAACTCCTCTGTTTGCTCTTTTATATCAGAGAAACCCAAAATGAGAAAAATAATTCCTGCCAAAGCTCCTAATGCATATATCTTTTTGTTCTCCATGTGTTACAAATAACATACAATCTTACGAGATTTTACAGTGGTTGACACTTCTTTGACACTTTTTTGACACTTTTAACCGCAGTTCGATTTAGTTTTACTAAAAATAAAAAATAATACAAGAAGAATCATAAGAAAGTATATCTCTACTAATCATTAAAACAATCAAAAAATGAACAAATCTATCATCATACTCATAGTACTATTAAGTATTGGTTGTACTAAAAATAATCAAAACGACAAGGTAGTAACAGAAACTGCTCAAACAGATACAGCCAAAACGGCAACGATTAATAAAATGGATACCCCTTATGCGTTAGTGTTAAAAATCGATACTACAGATAAGGGTGAGCCGCATTTTATTGTTTCGATAGATTTATATGATAAATCCTATTTTGTATCTCCGCATTCCAATGGTAATTTCTTGGGACGTTTTAACCTTTCATTAGATGAAACTAAGCACCTTACCATGAAAGATTCGATTATAGAATTTCCGAAGTCGTTAGAAAGTTATGATCCTTTTAGTGGTAGACAGGTAAACTTTGTAAAACGTAATACCACCTACACCCAGAAACTTACCATTGACTCGCAAAAAGATTTTGAAGTAACTGGTTTGATCAAATTTGTGATTGAACCACGTTGTACCATGGAAAAGGTAAAATTCGTTATTTCACAACGTTCTGGAGTCTTATCTGTAGAAAAACGACAAGTATCTGCTCACTTTGGGATCTTTGCGGATATGTTATGTGATGTGTCTAACGCAGCAAAGAAAAGATGAAGTTTGTGAGGACATATAAAAACAAAGATTTTAAAAACTTATTATGATTCTGAAATAGACATAAAAGAATGTTGTACTAAGATATTAGGGTTAAAGATTTTTTGAAATTAAAGAAGAAATCATATTATCTTCCCACTAATTTTTAATACTATCCGGCAACTTAAGTCAAAATCTATAATAAAAATGTCTAATGTATTAGTCGTAATTTTAGGAATTGGATCTATTCAGAGTATTTTATTTGCGATACTTATTGTATTGAAAAAGAAAAGAAAACTATCAGATCTGATTTTGATGACTTGGTTTTTAGTATTCTCTGTCCATTTATTATTAGGGATAGGTAAGAGTTCATACTTAACTGATGTAACCGGGATATTAATAGCTACAATTAGCTTTTTGCATGGCCCTTTTTTTCTGTTTTATACCAAATCCTTATTTAATCAATATATTGCCAAAACCAATCTTTTACATTTTTTACCATTTGTAATTTTTACATTTTTTAGTTTTTTTATCAGGCAGGAATTAGAATTATTATGGGAAATAATAATTCTAATTGCAAAATTGATTTCTCTAACTTTTTATCCATTATACATACTATATTTCTATTACAAAACAGATAAGTTTTTTAAGACCCATAAGGCCGATAGTAGTATGCTAGAGCTCTCCTGGGTTAGAATTATTGCAATTTTATTTCTTATAAGTACAGGAATTAGTCTTGTAAGATTAGCAATAGAACTTTTGGTGGGAGTAGCATATTTTCAAGTTTGGGATGTTTTACGGTATGTTATTCTCGTAACTGTGATCGGGTTTTATGGGTTGAAATATGGAATGGTATACCGCCCTGAAGTACCTTTTGATGCTGTAACTGATAAAAAGAAATATAAGCATAGCCCGCTTAAAAACGATGAGATAATTATGTTTATAGATTCTATTAATCGGTTTTTTGGAGAAAATAAAACATATTTACATCCCGATTTTTCATTAGCTATTTTGTCAGAATCTGTAAATATTCCTAAACATCATCTTTCGCAGATCATAAATTCTGAAATGAATACTACTTTTTATGATTTGGTCAATACCAAAAGAGTAGCGTATGCTATAGACAGAATAAAAGAGGGGGATAAATTAAAGTTAACTTTAGAAGGTATAGGCTATGAGTGCGGATTTAACTCTAAATCGGCTTTCTTTCATCATTTCAAAAAACATACGGGTAAAACCCCAGGACAATTCAAAAAAGAAATAAGTACTGATTAATTAAGGAGTTCCGTTATTCTTTTACTTGCCCCCATATTTGTATTCTAACATAAGATGAATTACATGAATAAAAGAGATTTTATTAAAACTTTGGGGGTTGCTTCGGCCATTACTTTTTTAAACCCAATAACTGCTTCTGGATTTAAAATGTTTAGTGATACCAATAAAAAAGTACTTATTCTGGGAGGTAGAGGGTTTTTGGGGCCTACTATTGTCGAAACATTTTTAGCCTCAGGTTATGAAGTAACATTATTGAACAGAGGAAAAACCAATCCCGAACTTTTTAAATATTTACCTGCTATCATTTGTGACCGGGAGAAAGAAAATAAAGAAGGGCTTAAAAATATTGATAAAAAACATAAAGAAACCTATTGGGATATTGTTGTAGATACATGGCAGAAATCTCCAAAAGCTGTTTCAGATTTCCTTGAAGAGTTTAAAGGGCAATTTGGCCATTATCATTATATATCTACAATTTCGGTTTATGACAAATGGGATAAAAAGTTTATTGAAGAATCAGAACCCTTAAATCCTCTGCCAAAATTCCCAAAAACGATAAGCGAAGATTTTAGATATGCTATAAGAAAAACATTCGCAGAAGAAGCGATTAGAGAACGAATAGATAACTTTACGATATATAGATCTCATGGAATGAAAAGTTTTAGAGTTACTCGTCCAGGTGATCCAAATGCAGAGCCTTTTTGGCCGATTAGATTTTATAGGGGAGGAGAAATACTATTGCCAAATGTTCATAATCATCACATGCAGGTTACAGATGTAAAAAGTTTGGCAAACTTTATTGTTCATTGTTCAGAATCAAAAATATATGGCGAATACAATGTTGCTTCTAATCCAACTCCTTTTAAAGATTATGTATCTAGTCTTATTCATGCTACAGATATGCCCAAAAAACTGCATTGGATTGATGGAGATTTTCTTATAAAAAATGAGATTCTTCCCTATAAAATAATGCCTTTATGGAGGTCAAGACCAGTAGGGGCGTATTATTTTAATGTTCAAAAAGCTATTAGCGCTGGGTTAATTAACCGTCCTATGGTCGAAACGATATCTGATCAATTAGAAGGATACAAAAGCAGATACCCCAAAAATGATATTGCCTTTGGCGAAGTAATACAGGGAAAACAAATAAAATACTATAGTGCAGGAAAAGAAAAGGAAGTCATAAAAAAATGGGTGTCCAGACCAAAATAAACTTTCTGAAAACATAAATAATTCATTTACAAAAAGTGTATATCTTAACTATACAGACCTCACAGGTTTTTAAAACCTGTGAGGTCTGTACTAAAAATAGCCCGCTTTAGTAATAATCAATAGCTTTCTATTAATTGTTCTTTTAGTACAGTAAATAATGTTTCCTGTTGTTTTCTATCTCCTCCGTTTTCCTTCACAAAATTTACATAAGCAATGGTAGCTCTTTTTAGTTCTGCTTTAATTTCATCTATGTTTAAGTCGATATTACTGGATAAATGTAAAAGGTAGTAAACAACTCTTTTAAGTGTGTTTTCAGTCTCTTCGTACTGTTTCAATTCCTTATAAGTATTAGCAATGTTATTACAAGAAATGATATATATCTGTATAAATGGAATGTTATCCCGAATACAATCCGACTGATTTATGTTTAATATTTCGGCTCGGTATAGAGCATCTTTATATCCTAATAATGCTTGGTCGAATTTACCTTTATTAAACAATGTGTTAGAAGTTGTTATTTTGGCTTTCCAATAATTTTCAATTTGATTAGTGCATAATTCGCTCATCTTATTTTAGATTTTGGTTAGCAAAATTCCAGTTTACAACCTCCCAAAAACTCTCTACAAATCTTGGACGTGCATTACGATAATCTATATAGTATGCATGCTCCCAGACATCGAGTGTAAGGATCGGAGTTTTATTTTCAATTATAGGTGTTTGAGCATCTTTCAAGGATAAGATTTCTAATTTTCCTTCCTGGTTTTGTACAAGCCAAGTCCAGCCTGCGCCAAATAATTTAATGGCGCTGGTAGAGAATTGTTTTTTAAATTTTTCGAATGTTTCAAAATCTCTTTCGATAAGTTTTTTGATCTTCCCGTGTGGTTTTTTTCCTTCATCTGGAGATAAACAATGCCAGAAAAAACTATGATTCCAATGTTGAGCAGCATTATTGAAAAGCAAAGTGTCATTATGTTGAAACCCGTATTGAATTATTTCTTGTACCGTGACGTCTACTAATGGAGTATCTTTTATCAATGTATTTAAATTGTTTACATAAGCTGCATGATGTTTTCCATAATGGTAATCAAAAGTTTCTTCGGTGAGTATGGGTTCAAGTGATTTTTTATCATATGGTAGGTCTGGTAATTGTTGTGTGATCTTCATGTTTTAATTTTTGTATTTGTATTTTTTTGATTTTAAAACCTTTATTGCTTTGGTTATTTCTGTGATTTTTGATAATTCTGAAATTCCTTTTCTAATATCTTTCTGCAGAAGATTTTGATTCATGACTTCACGGTTTAACTGCCGTTTCTTCATTTCCAATAGTTCAATAACGTAGTCCATGTGTAAATATATAATTTATTAGTTATATAAAACTAAAAAAGTTAGTCTTAACTAACAAATTATATTTTATAAATATTTTTATAACATGTATAACGCCATAATTACATATAATGATAAATGCATAAGGGAAGAATATTTTTGTTTATACTACTGATAATCAATATCTAATGAGGTGGTAGAGCTTTAGGAAGATATAAAAACGAATGGGATCGTCTCAAAACGATATCAGTGCACATAGAATGGCTTAGTAAAAACGAATTAATACTATTCTGTAAGACTTGTATTGTACGTATGCTAAGTTCGGAATCTTATTTTTACCAGGATTATAGGAATAGAATTTCAAAAATCTAAATCCCCAGCATCTTCTTGATTTTGCTACCCAATGAGTTTTTTACTTCACCTGGTTTTTCATCTTCTTCAAAAAGGATACCTTTTACGTTGAGGTGGTGTCCAACTTGTTCTTTACCATAATCCTGCTCAAACCCTACCACTTGCTTTCGATATTTACAAAGTTGGCAATTCATATGGGCAGTACCGCTTTTAGCTTCTTCTAAGCGTTCATCAAAAGCTTTCATTAATAACTCATCGGTACCAAAAGGATCTGTATAGATATATTCTAGGGTAGAAGATGTATTCATATCGGTAACATGACCATAAATACGTTCTAGTAATACTCCTGTAAAAAAGAAAAAAGGAATAACAATAGTTCGCTTAAATCCTAATTTTTCAATCATTTGTAGAGATTCGTCAACTTTGGGATAGGCTGTTCCGCTATACGCTGTAGTAGCAAATCCAAATCCCATTCCTTCCCAGAGCATGCTGGTTAGTTTACATACATCGCTATTGGCATCTGGATCTGTAGTGCCTCTGCCCACAACTACCAGGCAGGTTTCTTTTCGATCTAGAGTAGATAAAGTAGCTTCTGTCTCTTCGATTCGCTTTACAGCAAGATCTAACAAAAAAGAATTAACACCAATATGCTTTCCCATGGCAATGGTTAGATCTTCATGATAACTTTGAATGGTGTTCAATTCATAAGGGATATCATTTTTGGCATGAGATCCGGCAAATAAAATAACAGGAAGCGCATATATTTTTCGGATTCCGTTCAGGTACATGCGCTCTACTGCAGCTTCGTAAGTAGGGTGATTAAATTCTAAAAATCCATAATCTACTTCATAGTCATTTTCATAACGTTCTTTTAGGATACTTACCAGCCGTTTAAAAGAAGTAATGGCAGCTTCTCTACGGCTTCCATGTCCACAAAGTAATATTCCTTCTTTCATCTGTTCTTTTTTATTGTCTTTTAGTTGTCAGATAAAATTCGCCATTGAACATCTCGGTTGGTATCAACTCAATTGTTATGACTCATTTCATTGTTTTTGTTTATAAATTGAATTGTCCACTATAGTTGAAAATGGATTCCAGTCTGCGCTGGAATGACAAACATTAATCTACCTAATTGGATGTGCCCCGATTAATAATACTACAGGCATTTGTAATGTACTATTTTTAATCTGTTCTTGTATACTCCCTAGCGTACCCGTTATAATTTCCTGATTAGATCGTGATACATTAGAGGCTGCATTCACTGGGATAGTATCATCTTCGCATACTTCTAAGAGCTTGGGGATAATCCTATGTAAACTTTTAAGTCCCATATATATCGAGATGGTATTTCCGGCTTTAAGCATATGGGCAATACCGGTGAGTTGTTCAAAAGAATAATCTGCAGTATGTGCTGTGCATATCAACATGGCATTAGACTTATTCCTTTCGGTAATAGGAATATTAAAAATATTAGCAGCTGCCAGTGCTGCAGAAATACCGGGAATTACCTCAAAAGGAACATTTTTTTCAGTCAGATATCGTGCTTCTTCGGCCGCTCTTCCGTAGACATAAGGATCACCAGATTTAAGGCGAACTACTTTTTTGCCTTTTTGGTAATGAGCACAAAGTAGTTCATTGATCTTTTGCTGACGTTCTATTTGATCAGACGTATCTCCAAATTTACGCCCTACATATACTTTTTCTCCAACTGTATTGATCGCTAAAATAGCATCTGAAACGAGATTATCATGAAGGATGATATCTGCTTCTTTGATAAAGCGAGATGCTTTTACAGTTAATAATTCTGGATCTCCGGGACCAGCACCTACTATGGCTACAATATTCATAGTCAAATTAATTTTAAAGGATCGGGATGAATATAAGAATACCCCAAAAGTGTTTTGCTTTTGGTATTAGAGATAATCTTATAAGCTTGTTTTTCTTGCTTGATAAAAGTAGGAGGGGTAAGTCCTATTTTTTGGGCAGCAAGTGTATAATATTCTTTTCGTATCGGGTGTTGGTCTGCACAACCATTTATAATTTCTCCCCAGGCTTCTTTTTCTATAACCGCATTAATTAATCCAATACAATCCTCTCTATGAATTACATTAATGGGAACATCTCCATTCTGTACTTCTTTCTTATTAGCAAGAAATCGACCTGGTAAGCGATCATCACCAATAAGACCCGATAGTCTAATAATACTCACTCGGTTTTCGAATTGTTCCTGCAATAATCGCTCTACAGCGGCAACTGCCTTTCCTGATTCTTTTTCTGGCGCAATATTCAATGTTTCAGTTACCTCTGCATTTGTATTTTGATATACCGAAGTAGAACTGATAAAGATTATTTTTTGAGTATCAGAAATAGATGGAAGTATACTTTTTATTTGATTTTGGTATATTTCTATAATGTTTGGAATTCGTTTAGGAGGAAAATTAATAATGACAATTTCACTTCCTGATAGAAAATCCAAATATTCTTTTTCCGAAGATTTTCCAAGTGTAAAAAGATAAGGTGTAATCCCTTCGGATTTTAGTTTTTCGATTTTACTTTCTGTGGTTGTAGATCCTTTTACCGTATCCCCATTGGCAATTCGATTTATTGCCAATGGTAATCCTAACCATCCACAACCTAGTATGCTTATGTGTTTAGACTTCTTCACTGATTCTAATATGGTTTGGTGACATTCCCAGATAAACCGTAAGGATATGTTCCCACGTGTTTGTATCCTCTTCTTTTATCCAAAATGTGACCAGGTGTTTTCCTTTTTTATTTTTTAGACGTATTGCCTTGGTAAAGATAGTAGATTTTTTAAGCCAGATCACTTCTGCAACACTTACTTTACGATCGGCAATCTCTTCTGAAATGTCTTTCGGAATTCCAGCGATTGTTAATTGTAACTGAAGCTCTTCTCCCGTAATTTTTACCTCATAATCATCAGTATAATCGACATAGTGAGGTAATTTTATTTCAAGGGTAGCTGTGTCGTATTGTTGCACCACAATACGTTTTGGTTCTTGAAATAAGTATTTAAATAGAGGATAGAGATGTTGATCTGAAGCAAAAGACCGCGCTACTAACGCTTCTCCGAGTTCTGGATCTATTTTATCTTTAAAAACAATTGGTGCTATAGTTTTCTCGTTCTCTGTGGCTAATTCTGGCCATCCTTCTTTATATAGTAAATACTCTTCGACAGGTTGATCTTCTTCTAAATGGGATTTCAGAATTGAAACGGCTTTATCGGGAGTCAGGTTTTTATACCAATAGTTTCCAGGTTGTACAATCCAGGTCGGTGCATCTTCACAACGACCATTGCATCTTGTTTTGATAGTATGCGTAGCATCCCAAAGCCCGTTATTGCGCAAATATGCTCTGGCTTCTCGTATAGCTATTTCACCTTTTGCTTTTTGGCAGGACCCTCCATCACAAAATTGAAAGGTGGTATTTACTTTACTTAGATTTTTTCCCATAATTAAAAGAAATAAGTTACACTTAATTTGGCTAAAAAAGGTGTTCCTGGAGTGAAATGAAAATCATCTACAGGAGTAGTTTCATTTTGAAGTTGAGAGGAATCATAGAATACCGCTTCCATCCATTTTTGATCAAATATATTTTCTATCGCTAATCCGATCTCGTAAGAGGGGTTGGTGTAATTAAGTACAGCATCCATCAAAAAGTAATCATCTGCTTGTACAGATTCATCTTCAATTAGAGGTCGTTCTGCCATATACCTGTATCGTAGAGATCCTTTGATTCCATTTTTTAATTTTAAGGTAGCTCCGCCAGTCGAGGTAAATCGAGGAGCAGATGGGATTTTGTTTGCCTCTTCTGGTTCATCCAGTAAAGTCCCATAACTATAGTTTAGATCAGTGTCTAACCAAAAATAGGATAGTGGTTGATAACGAAAAGAGGCTTCTGCACCAATACGCTCAGAACGGCCTTTATTTTCGAACTCAAAACCATCAGTAACAAAAACATACTCGGCATCACTTTTTATGTACCAGGCAGCAAGATTAGCAATCAATCTATTGCCAATTTTAAATTCTGTACCCAAGTCATAGCCAATAGCTTTTGGCAAAGGGTGAACAGATTTTTGATCTACAGCAGCCTGACTATAATTAGAATGAAAACCAGAACTCGCTTTTACATATAGTTGGATTTTTTGAGTAAGGTCATAGAACAGGCTGAGTTTAGGACTAAATCGAAATGCGTCGTTATCATCTTTACCAGGTTCTGGAATAAGTTCTTTGAGATCAAAAGTGAAATAATCCCCTCTAAGCCCTACCAGTATCGAAAGCTTATCGGTTAACTTTAGTTGCTCTCTAAGATATACGCTATAATTGGTTTCTTTTATTTTGAAGGAGTTTACAGTTTCTAATAGAACTCTTTTGTTATTTCTATCCAGTTTAATTTCATTGTTGTTATGTTGTACACCAAATCCAAACTCTGTTTTACTATTCATTGTTCCTAATTTGGTGTCTAAGGATAGCCTTCCGTTATAAGCAAATATATTCCTGTTTTCTGACTGATGTATCATATCCCCATTTGTTGGGTCATTGAGATAAAAGGAAAAATTAGAAAACAGATTATACTGGTTAGATACGTAGTAAAGTTGGTTTTTAAAACTAATCTTTTCTGATAGTTTAGACTGTAATTGGGCATTAATATGAATACGTTCTGTATCTCCCCCTTCACTATCGTCTATGGCACCAAATCTGTTTATTAATCCAGACTGTACCGCTCTTAACGGTATTTGTCCAGATGCATTCCAATTACTATGGAAAGTAGATACCGAGGTTGTTAGCGTATTATAATCGTTAATATCTACGGTATATTTAGAAAAAGTGTTTAATCGTCTTAAATTTTGTGGACTGTCAAAAAAGCTTTTATTGTAGGTTCCTTCTATTGCGATATATGCATTCTCATAGTTTTTGGATAAAAAGTTCTTTTTATCCAGGAGCGTAACCATACCTAGTGCTCTTATAAAATTATACTGACCATATTCTAACTTTAAAGAGTTTTGATTCAGCCTACTTTTTGTAGTGTATGAAGCAGCACCAGATACTGCAAAATTACCCAAAGAAGCCTCATGTGGCCCTTTATAATAATTAGCATCACCTACAGTTTCGGAGATAAGAAAGTGCATATCTGCATATCCCTGCCCATGAGCATGAGAACTCAAATTGATTGGGATATCATCTACAGAAACAGCAAAATCAGTACCGTGATCATTGTCAAAACCTCGTAAAAATATCTGCTCGGCTTTACCTCCTCCTGCATGTTGTGCAATAAAAAGACCAGGAACTGTTTTAAGTAAATCCTGGGCACTGTTTACCGGTCTTAACTTTAAAGATATTTTGGATACATGATGTACTCCTATTTCCTTTTTTTTGTCTGATTGGATAATTACTTCAGACAATTCTGTGGCAGAAACGGGAAGTCCTACATTTAAGATGTTTTCTTCTCCTTTTAGTACTACCTTTTTGATAATGGTAGTATATCCTATTGCCGAAAACTGAAGATCATATTTTCCTGAAGGTAACGTTATTTGATATTGACCATCTAAGTCGCTAATAGTTCCTTTACTTTGTTCTACTATCGATAGAGACACATCAGGAATATTATAGCCAGTGCTGGCATCTTTTATAATTCCTTTTAAAATAGTGTTGGATTGTGAAAAGACAGATTGACTAATCAAAACCAATACACCACAAAACATAATTCTTTTCATCTAAAAAATCTAAGTTATGTGGGAAAAGTTATAGAGATAAAAAGAGTCTTTTTAAATAGAAAGTAAGACCCGTAGTTATATCTAACTCTTTACCCGAGAGTTAATATTATATTTTGATTTATGGCAGGTCTCCTGACTTTACACAATTATGATCACCTTCCCATAGTTGTACTACAGTGGCATATAGATCATAATTTTAGATATGTATTACAGTTGCGGGAACAGTTTTGGATTTTCACCAAATTCCCTTTTCATCTTTTGTTTCCAAAAGAACCGTAAATCAGCAGCGAAGATACTTTTTTTGTTTAAATAACAGATCTAATAAAATCTACACGTTTTGTTAAAGTTGTTTTGGGTATTAATTTTATTGCGAAATTGCGGCTTCGATCAATATGCTAATATAGGAAGTAAATACATATACAATAAACTTGAATACCATTATGCCTTTACTCTATACGGAGTATGATCTTCATTTTTTTGGGATATAAGCCCACCCTCATTTTAAAAATAAAAATGATTTTATTGAATAAATAATCAAATAGGTAATGAGAAAAAATTATAAATTACAATTAGTATTCACATTCTTTTTTATAATTACATTAAATGCGCAACAAAAAACTGAACCTGTTTTTAAAGATGGAGAGGCCCAGATTGTTGAAGCTTTTAATACGCCTGATCAATGGATCAGGCACGATCTATGGGTAGAGACAGAATTTGATACTGATGGAGATAAAAAGTTAGATAGAATGCATGTTTCTGTTACACGACCTTATCAAACAGAAACTGAAGGTTTAAAATTACCAGTCATTTATGTATCTAGTCCATATTTTGCAGGAGTTGCCCCTGATGTAGAAGGTTTATTCTGGAATGTAAAACATGAAATAGGAGAGCAACCAAAACCAAGAGTACAGGTAGAAGTAACACGTACAGGAAAAAGACCAATTATTTCTAATTCTCACATAAAAAAGTGGGTACCAAGAGGGTATATTGTTGTTCATTCTTCTTCACCAGGAACAGGCTTATCTCAAGGTGCTCCAACGGTTGGTGGAGATAACGAGTCTTTGGCGCCAAAAGCAGTTATTGATTGGCTATGTGGCCGTATCGATGGATATACAAGTCCAACAGGAAATGAAAAGATTAGTGCATTTTGGTCTACAGGAAAAGTAGGGATGACAGGAACTTCGTATAACGGAACCATTCCGTTGGCAGCAGCAACTACAGGAGTAGAAGGGTTAGAAGCAATTATTCCTATTGCACCAAACACATCGTATTATCATTATTATAGATCTAATGGTTTGGTACGTTCTCCTGGAGGGTACCTAGGTGAAGATATAGATGTATTGTATGATTTTATTCATAGTGGAGACGAGTCTAAACGTGCTTATAATAATAAAACAGTACGGGATACAGAAATGAAAAACGGTATGGATAGAATTACGGGAGATTATAATGATTTTTGGGCGGGACGTGATTACCTTAACGATATGAAACCCATGAAAGCTGCCTTATTAATGTCACATGGTTTTAATGATTGGAATGTAATGCCTGAGCATAGCTATAGAATATATAAGAGAGCTAAAGAAATGGGTATTCCTGCTCAGATTTATTATCACCAAGGTAGTCATGGTGGTCCTCCGCCAATGAAAATAATGAACAGGTGGTTTACAAAATATTTGCATGGAATTGAAAATGGAGTAGAAAAAGATCCAAAATCATGGATTGTACGTGAGAACAAGCCATATGGTGAACCAGTCCCCTATGTAGATTACCCAAACCCAGATGCAACAGATGTGATACTGTATCCCAATTCTGGGGGTACGAAAATAGGAGAATTAAGTAATAAAAAGGTAGTAGATAAGAACACTGAGACATTAATTGATGATTATACTTTTTCTGGAGATTCTTTGGCAAAATTAAAAAGCTCAACTCACCGCTTGCTCTATGTTACACCAAAATTCACTGATGATATACACATATCCGGAGTTCCAAAAGTTACCATTAAGCTTGCTAGCAGCAAACCTGCTGCTAACCTTTCGGTTTGGCTAGTATCGTTACCATGGAATGAAGAAGTTTCTAAATCTCTAAAAAAGAGAACTGTACAAATTACAGACAATATCATAACCCGTGGTTGGGCAGATCCGCAAAATCATGCATCTTTAACAAAAAGTGAACCACTCAAACCTGGGAAATTTTATACGATAAGTTTTGATTTACAGCCAGATGACCAAATTATTAAAAAAGGACAACAAATAGGGTTGATGATTTTTTCCAGTGATAATCAATTTACGTTATTACCCCAATCAGGAACCGAATTAACAATTGATCTTAGTGAAACTTCTATTGTGATTCCTGTTGTAGGCGGTAAAAAAGCATTTAATACAGCTATAAGATAAAATAAGAGTTATATCGGTTATAGGTAATTTAGGATTTTATCGTTGTAAAATAAGAGATTGTACAAGATCTACACGTTTTGTTAAAGTTGTTTTAGGGACTACTTCTATTGTAAAATTGAAGTTTTGGTAGACTTCTATAAGATGCTTATGAATACATTGGGCTTCTACGAATGATTGAGGACGTTGAGGATCGTTGATATAAATTTCTTCCCAGAGAGGCATTAAAAATACAGTAGATGCATAATGCGTCTTGAAAGGAAAGTCCAACAGATATTCTGGAATAGAATGAGATTTTGCTTTTAGATAAGCTATGATATCAGGTAATCCCCGATCTACATAAGAATTTTCTTGAAGTGGTAATTGTAACTCTTCGAGAGTTTGAAGATACACCAAATTAGCAAAGCCAGGAAGATCTCCCCACGGAGTTTTATTACTTTTTATCTGTTGTTGTTCAAGTATTATTTTTCTCGAAATTTCGGAAAAACACAAGTATCCATTAGCTTGTAAAGCCTGGATTAAACTTGTTTTTCCGGTTCCCGGTGCTCCGGTAATGATATATCTTTTGGGCATATTTTTTTTAGATGTTAGAATTTAGACCGTTTCACTAATTAGATTTTAGATCTTTTTCTAATAAATCGAAAAATTATTGTCTTGTTATGTGTTTAAATAAAGGAAATAGTAAACCATACAAATTAAAAGAACAAATGTAAAGGTTACTTTTTGATTGATCCTTGCTACTGTTTTTATTTCCTGATCCTTCAGGATTCGATCATTCGTTCCTATAAATGGTTTATCAACCAGTTTTCCGTGATAGTAATTAGGTCCGCCAAATTTGCAATCTAGAATCGCAGCCAGTGCAGCTTCGGGATATCCGGAATTAGGGCTGGAGTGTTGTTTACCATATTGTACTACAAAAGAGATTTTATGAAGTTTGCCAGTTACCAGTAACATTAGAAATGCCGTAAGTCTAGCCGGGATATAATTAACCACATCGTCTAGTTTTGCAGCAAACTTGCCAAAATGTATATACCTTTCATTTTTATACCCAATCATTGAGTCTAATGTGTTAATCATTTTATAACTCATTGCTCCAGTAACGCCAAACAGAGCGTAATAAAAAAGCGGGGCGATTACTCCATCACTCAGATTTTCGGATAATGTTTCGAACACTGCCATTTTTATTTGTTGTGGATTTAATTGGTCTGTTTCCCGCCCCACAATCCATGACAGTCGTTTTCTACCTTGCTCTATTCCTTTTTGTAAAGCTGTAAAAACAGCTTTACCTTCATCGATTAAACTCTTATTGGCCAAGGCGTAGAATACAAATATGGAAGTAAATGTATAGTATACTATTGGATATGGAGTAGTTAATAAGTGTAGAACATAAAAAAACAATATAGTGATTACTAGCAAGATCATAGTAAGTATCCTACCTTTTTGAAATGCAAAGGGTGGAATGTTTAATTGTTCCTCTCCATACTGTATTGCATTCCCGAATAATCGTATGGGATGAGGAAGCCATCTGGGATCTCCCAATATCAAATCAAGAATATACCCAATCACTAAAGGAATAATTACTGTAGTGTACTCCATTGCTGTAAAGCATTAATTAATAGCTCATTTTTTTCGGGATTCTGACTAGCGATACGAATGTAATGACTACCTAAACCCTTAAAGTTTGAAGCATCTCTGATTAACAATTGATGAGTGTGTGCTAAATAATCTTTGAGAAGAGGAGCACTGGGTGTTTCTAGTTTTACTATAAAATAATTAGTATTTGATGGGGTAACAGTAAATCCATCTAATGTATCAATTTGTTGTTGTAATTGACTACTATATCCTAGAAGTGTTGCCATATCTGGGTATAAAGTCTTATAGTTTTTAAATATGTATTTTCCTGCTTCAATTGCCATGGTATTAACACTCCACGGTATTTTAGCATGCTGCAGTTTTTCTCCTATTGCTGTACTACACAGCATGTATCCTAACCGTAATCCTGGTATCGAGAATAATTTGGTTAACGATTTTACGATGATGAGATTGGTATATTTTTCGAGAAGCTCGACACAAGGTTTGATCTCATGGGTAAACTCGATATAGGCTTCATCGATAACAAATGTAGTATTAGGGAAATCAGCTATTAATTTCTCTATTTCTAGAACCGTATTGCTATGACCATTGGGATTGTTAGGGTTGCAAAGAAATACAAGATCTTCTTCAAAAGAGGTATGTAGTACTTCAGAACGATCAAAGTACCTGATTTTCATATCACTTCTTAAACAAGCATCTTCATACTCAGAAAAGGTAGGAATGCCTATGGCGGCTTTTTTACCAGAAAAGAGAGGGGTTATATTATAAAAAGCTTCTGTAGCTCCATTAGTTATTACTACTTGTGATGAATTTAATCTATGGTGCTCTGCTACTTGTTGTGTTAGTACATCTGCACTAGGCGTTGGGTAATTAGCAATAAGAGGTAGCTGCTCTCTAAGATATGAAAGTAACAGCTCTGAAGTTCCCTTATGCCAAATATTAGAACTAAAATTTGCTTTAAATGGTATTGCGTAACGATAGCCGTCATCACCGTGTCCGTATATCATGATATAATGTGCATTTCAGAAATAATAGAATCGATATCAATACTTTTTTCTAATAAAGCAGCTAACTTATCATAATTTTCTTCTTTATAGGCTTTATAATCAAAAGATGTTTTGGTATTGGTGAAATTTTGTAACACATCTTCAATTACAGTAGAGTGATCCAAAATTCCATGAATATAGGTTCCCCAGCAATTTTCGAGTATATATCCTTCAGGTTGACCATCGATATAATTTAGAGGTTGATGATTTTCAACCGTAGTTTCCCCCATATGGATTTCGTATCCCGAAATGGTTTCAGGATACTCTTTAAACTTAAAATTACATTGTATAGTTGTCTTTTCTGAAGTCAACTGCGTGGTTATAGGTAAAATACCTAATCCGGGAATCGTTTTAATATCACTTTCGACTCCCAGAGGATCTTCAACCACTTTTCCTAGCATCTGATATCCACCACAAATACCGATAATGTTTTTTTGTGATTTGTGCGCATCTAATATCACTTTAGCAATGCCTTTTTCTCTAAGAAATATAAGATCCTGGATAGTGTTTTTACTCCCCGGAAGTATAATAATATCGGCTTCAGATATACTTTTGGGATCATTAGAATAAAAGAGATGTGTTCTTGCATCCTTTTCTAATACATTAAAATCGGTATAATTAGAAATATAGGGTAGTAGAACTACTGCGATATTCACTAATCCGCTCACTACGGTTTTCTCTTTTTTCTGTAAGGCTACAGAGTCTTCTTCTTCAATATAGATGTCACTGGCATAAGGTACAATCCCTAAGACGGGAATTCCGGTTAGTTTTTCTAACATCTTTTTTCCATCTTCAAATAAAGAAATATCTCCTCTAAATTTATTGATAATCACTCCTTTCAAAAGTTTCTTTTCCCAGGGTTCGAGAAGTGCTATTGAACCATATACACTTGCAAAAACACCTCCTTTATCAATATCGGCAATAAGATATACATCTGCACCAGCTGCTTGCGCCATACGCATGTTTACAATATCTCGGTGCTTTAGGTTAAGCTCGCTGATGCTTCCTGCTCCTTCTAAAACGACAGGATTATATTTTTCCTGAAGTCGAAAAAATGCAGTTTTAGCTTCTTCAAAAAGTTGTTGCTTATTATTTCCTAAAAAGTACTCTTTAATGGTTTGATCACCAATAGGTTTGCCATGTAAAACGATCTGGGATTTATTAGCTCCAGAAGGTTTTAATAAAATAGGATTCATATCTGTAGCACAATCAATTTTGCATGCTTCGGCTTGTACAGCTTGTGCTCTCCCAATTTCTAATCCATCGGGGGTTACAAAACTATTAAGCGACATATTTTGTGCTTTAAATGGGGCAGGAGCATACCCTTTTTGTTTCAGGAGTCTACATATACCAGTAACAAGAATGCTTTTTCCAACATCTGATCCTGTTCCTACAAACATAATAGGCCGTAATTTTGTCATTCTTATTTGTGAAATGAATTGGTTTCAAAATTAGTTAAATATTCTGATGAAAAGAATTTCTGTAGTAAGCATATAAGAAAATAGTATTAAAGATTAATCTGTATATTTCTTTAAGACCAAACTAGTTTTATGCCAGACTTAACCAAAATATACGATATTTTAGCTTGATGTTTACTCCTCAGTGATTACCACATCCTGAAGTTATTATAGATATTATTATGTCTGATTAATGGAATATTTTTGTTGAATTTACTTTCAAAAGGGTCTTCATTACTTTTTGTTGTACAATATTGAATAATGTCTTTACAAAATTCCTGAACTGTAACTTTCTTTCTGGAGTTTATGAGCTCTAAAATAGCAAGCGTTATTATTCCATTTCCTTTAGTATTACTTTCATAGTATTTGTTAGTTCCTTCTGAAGCAGAAATAACCGTAGTACCATTGGTTAATTTTAGGTCCTCAAAAACTTTTCTCATTAAATTAACAGCTTTTATCTCTTTTATTGTATTAGCTTCGAAAACCTCACCAGAATAACATGTGTTTAATATGAGTAGCCTGTTTCTGGATCGTGCATTTCCCAGAAGGTCATCAAAATCAGTATAAGTAATACCTGTGGTGGTAATATTATCAATTTTTGAAGTACTTGTACAAAAGAAATATTCATTTTCTGCTTGAATTGCATGACCAGAAACAAAAAATAAGATCACATCGTTTTCTTTAGCTTGGGATAAAAACTCAGAAATTTGCTTTAAATTATTTTGGGTTACCTGCTCATTGATTAAGCTTAATGATTTTATTGTGGCTGTATTAATTTGTTTAAAAGCTTCTGCTATTTTTTGAGCATCTTTTGAAGAGTTTGGAGTGTTTTTTAGGTACTGGTATTCTGAAACTCCTAAGGAAACGATATACAAATCAGAAGAGATGGGTTGTCCTACATATTCTATATGTATTTCCTCCTGGTCAGAAGATGTTCCCTGTTCATTAACTACAGATATCAGGATTTTGTTTTTTCCATTAGATAAAACCAATGGGATAGTTTCAGAAAATGATTTTTGTTTTAAATCATACCCCAGATCTCTAATCCAAATACCATTAACACTAACCTGAAGGTTTTTTAAAAGATATTTACGATCTATTGCCTTTACATCAATATCGATTACCTGGTTATCTGTTTTGTTGGGTAATAGTGACTTATTTGTAATGGTAAGCTCTGGTGCGTGGATACCAGATTGCAATTCTTCTTCTTTTTTACCAATTCGTTGTACCCTTTTCTTATATGCTAATTCATAAAGTTCTTTAGTACTATAGATGCTATCGCTTATGGTTTCTTTTATAGATTCTATGACCAAATCGGGTCTATGGTATTTTAGATCGAATTGCTCAAAACCGTATGTTCTATTATTTTTAAATAAGGATACCAACTCGTATCCTTTTCCTTTGTTGAAGTAGTTAAGATCATTATCTATAATCAAACTACTGGTCATGTCTTTATGAAAATACTTTGAAAATATTTTTTTAAAGTTTTTAGAAAAAAATTCTAACCCTGTATTGCTACTTACAATTAGTGAGTCTGATTGTCTTATATCAAAATGATCATAATTCAAATCAAGAAAAGTTTGTTTTCCTGATTTAAGATCGACCAAAAGGTTTTTTTCTTTTCCATAAAATAAAATCAGAGATTTGTTTAAAAATTTTAATTTTCGGGATAGTTTGATTTTTTCTTTACTTACTGAATGTGAAGAGTTTATTTTTAATTTATTAATAGCTTTTAAATCATTGTAATTTCTTATTTCAATTATATAATGATTATCTATTTCGTTTATAGAACATAATAATTTAGAAAATCGACTAAATGAAGAATTACCATTTACATTATTTAAAATTTCTTTCAAGGACTTAGAATTAATATCATATAGATAAGTTGACCACCTTATATCTACTTCGGTATTAAAATTCTTAACATTAAAACTATTAATTACTATTTTTTGATTGTCTTCTGAAAAACTGATATCGTTTATGGCATACATAGGGATTTTAATCTCTCCGTTCTTGGTTATTGATTGATTATTGATTTGATATAGATTTACTTTGGATAAAGATTTATTTTTAAACAAATTTTTAAATTTTTTTGAGGAAGGAGGAATCATACTAAGTTTATTCATTTTACTTACATCCAGATTACCTTCATTATTTAAAATTGCTGATTCTTGCATACTCAAATCTGGATTTTCAATAATGGCAATATGTTTAAGTTTATTGCTTATAAAAATTGGATCCGAAAGGGGATAAGGCCTTAAAGTTTTAAGGGGTATAGAGTCAATTATTTTTAATGGGTTTATTCCTAAAATTTTTAGTTGATCTCTAACCTTGATAACTCCGATCCCAGCATTAAGATCATATTTGAAATCAAAGTTTCTTGTTCCATCATTTCTTTCTTTTATTTTATCGATTACTTTTATTTTTTTGAAATCATATTGAATAATATGATTTCCTTTTTTATAAATTATTGTAGAATCTGATGTAAAAAAGGGATACGTAACAGGTAGGATATTTGTGCTAAAAATTTCTTGCTGATTATGTTTATAGTTCCATACCCAAATTTGCCCTCTTCCTTTAATACTAAAATAAACTTCATTTTTACCTTCGTTTACTGAGATATTTGAAATTTTTAAAGGAGGAGTTGTTTTTAATTTATTTTTCTTTTTTGAAATTTTAATTGGCTTCATTCTATTAATCAAATTCCCCGATTGTATATCCCAAATAGAAATAGAATAATCAGCATTTATGGTCGCGATTAATCTTTTATTTATTATTTCAACTTTTAGAAAGCCAATATTAGAATTACTAATACTTCTTATGATGCCAGATTCAAAATCAAATAATTCAGCATGTTTTTTACCTCTTAAGGAGATATTATTGACTAATAATTTTTCATTCAAATTTTTACTAGATGGTTTATATTCGTTAATAAGAGTAAAGTTATTTATTAGATTTGTCATAATACAGCCATAATTAAATCCATTCGACTTTTTTGAATTTATAAGACTATAATTTTCGATACGCCACTTTTGAAAGATGACAGGAGAATCTTTTGTGCAATTTTCTGCAATAAATAAATCAAAATATTTTTCATCATTGGTAAACTCTAAATCAAAAACAAAAGAAAATAAATTCTTATGTGGTTTTTTTAGAGTATAGTCTATGCTATACTTGTTCTTTTCTTTTTTATAGAAATCAATAGTTTGATTAATTATTTTACCATTTTTTATTATACCGAACTTTTCTCCTTTTTTATCAAATTTTATGATATCAATAATATCTAATTTTACGGTTAGGATAGGTTCTCTTTGTGTAATTTCATAAAACACACAGAGACTCTTTTTTTTGTTTGTATTTTCTTTAAAAACATAGAATATATCACCAGAATAGTTAAGGCCAAATCTATGTGCATTATTTCCAATTTCCTTTTTGAATAAAATTCTTCTTGAAGAAATATCCCATATTTCAATGTCTTCATCAGTTAAAAAGGCTATTTTAGATTTATCCCCACTTAGTTTAAAGTTAATACCAAAAGGAGGCCCAGAAATGCTAAAGTAATTAGACTTTTGAATTATTATAGTACTTTTTTTTTGAGAAAAAGCACTATTTATTTGAATAATAAGCAAAAAGAGAAACAGTAGCTTTAGTCGCATTTTTATTTGTGTTAATGTAGTGAAGTATATATTATAATGGCAATCTATAAATATAGTTCTTAGAAGACTTGCGGCAATCCGCAAACAACCGCCAATATTACATTTCTACCATAAAAGGCTCTGATTGGATTATTTGCCCGTTGGTGAACTTAAAATTAATATGTAATAATACTTTAACTCTTTCAAAACTACCGTTCCAATGTTCTGAAGAAAATAACCTTAGATTTAATGCAAGTCCGCCATCTTTTACCGCATGCGCCTGGTTTAATTGCAATATTTGTTCCTGACCAATTTTAGTAATATCGATAATCAGTTTTTCTCTTTCGTCTTTTTTATGGTTAAAATAATCACGATCGGTACTTAAGGGGATTTTAGCATGATATACATAGGCAGAAACTTCATTGATATGATAGATAGTTGTAGTACTCTGAAGCTCAAAAGCAAACCTGATTTCTGGTGATGATTGTACATACTTACCGTAACATGCTTTCAGGTTTTCTTTCCAAAAATTAGAAAACTCCTTACCTTTTTTATATTCTTTTTCTATTTTTTTTACTCTTAGATCACATGTTGCAGTATATAACTTTAGATTGTCGTCTGGAGAAAATTCAAAACTTCGAATTATGTCGGGAAATATGGAGAACAAGCTATCCGAAACTACATGATTTGTAAAAAGATCTTTTGGATATGTTTTTTCGATATAATAATCGGTGTGAAGCTCTGTTGCCAGAAGTTTGATTTGTTGCTCGTTTTGAGCCGATATGTTTTCGGAAATTAGAAATATACCAAGTATAAGATATAGGTGCTTCATATTGTTTAATTCAGATTTTTGATAAGATAACAGGAGCCATTGACCTCCAAAAAGGTAGTACTTCTATAATTTCTGCACCAGGATATTCCTTTCCATCTTGTTCTTCTAATGAATAATAGTATAACTCAGTCTTTCCTATAGATAGCCAGGTATTAAATTGATATCCATTCTGTTTGGTAAGTCTTCCTAATTCAGTTTGGTTATTCTTGTCTATTACAAAAACAACAATTTCTTTATCTTGTTCAGAAGTTATGTGTACTCTTCCAAAAAAAGAAAAAATAAAGAGGATTATCAAAATGAATAGTGTAAAAGTTACCAGCACTATTTTTTTTAGTAGTTTCTTTTTTGATGTTTTAGGTTCTTCTTTTACGAGATCTATTCTTTCTAATGAATCTGTTGATTTATCTATAAAATCCGAATAGTTTTTGTATCCTAAATATTGTATTAAATATTTAAGAGTAATTTCTGAGGGGGTTCCTCTTTCTTTTCCTTCTATAAATTTTTCATATACCCGTTTGATAGTTTTGCTATCGATTGTACCTTCTATTTCGGGAGTGTGATCTAGAGTATCTGAAATATGGTTACAAATAGCATTTTTTGTAGGATTGCTAAGTTCTTTTTTAGCTTTCTCAAAAACTAATAATGCTATTTTTTTGATAACTTCTTGACTCATAAAGTAAAATTACAAATTAATTAGACATCTCTTAAGTACTGTATTTATTGGTGTCCAAAAATTGTCCACAACAAGTCCATGCTTTGACAATCCCAACATACAATCTCTGCATTTACTTTGTTCTCGTAGTTACAAGATAACGTAGTGTTATCAATCATATGAGAGGCCTCTCATTTTTTCTAACAATTAAATGTTTCAAAAGATGAGAAATTCAATTAAATTTTTATTTGCAATGTTAATGGTATTAAACCTTGGGATTATTTCCTGTACAAAAGATAGTTTGGCAGAGGTTGAAAAACTAGAAAATATCAATGCAACAGAAGGTGATCAAGGTGAGGTTATAGAAGAACCTGATGACGAAGACTAAAATTTATAAAAAAAAGAAAGGCTGCATTTTATATGCAGCTTTTCTTTTATATCTTTAATGATAAATCAAAGAAAAGTGAATTATAAGGCTTTTATCCTTTTCCTTACCCCCTTTTTATTTTCCTGTCATAATAAGCACACCACAAGCCCTAATCTTGGCGATGTGTATTTAGACAGTATTGTTTATTATTATGATGTATCAAAAGATAAAGCACAAACGATAGGTAACAGACAACAGGCAATCGATAAAGCCTATCGACAGGTCGTAGCACAACAAAACGATACCTTATATGTTAAAGTGCTATATCGAAAAAGTGTGCTTCACTATTCGCAAAAACAATATGATAGCCTTACGTATTACAATGATTTATTATTGGCAAAAGCAAAGGAATCTGGTGACTTATATTATACAGGAAAAGCTAATTATCTAAAAGCATATTATCTTCATGCCATCCAATACTCATTAGATAGTTCTTTTTATTACTATAATAAATCAAAGAACAATTTTTTAAGTATCCCAGATAGTAGCCAGGTGGGTAGGCGTTTGTTGAATATGGCTCATATTCAACAAAATTGTAGTGATTATTTTGGTAGTAAGGAAACAACTACTGAAGCCTTGCAATATTTAGACAAACAAAAAGACACTAAATATTTTGCTTCTCTATATAATGTATTAGCTATCAATAATAAAAAACTTTTAAATAGAGAAGATGCTATCAAATATTATAAAAAAGCTATTGAAATTACGAAATCAGATTTACATAAATTGGTTTATAAAAATAATTTGTCTTTGTTATATGCAGATAATAAAGAGTATGAAAAAGCAATTATAGTATTAAGTTTAATTCTTAAAGATTCTCTCATTCAAAGTAATCCTACCCAAAAAGCACGAATAATTGATAATTTGGCATATGTAAGATGGCGTAAAGATACGATAGATGTAGAAGATAAATTTCTGGAAGCACTTGATATCAGGATCAAACACAATGATCAATCAGGGTTGATAGCGAGCTATACCCACCTGGGAGAGTTTTTTTTGCAAAGGGATAAAAACAAGGCTACATCCTGGTTTCAAAAAGCGATCCGAACGGCTAAAAGGATCAAAAACCCTAGAGGAGAACTAGATGCTTTACGGTTTTTAATGAGAATACAATCAAGTGACGTTGGTATAAACAGGTATATTAGATTAAGCGATAGCCTTAAGAAACAGGAGTTACAGGTAAAAACACAGTTTGCCAAAATACAATACGATGGCCGGTTAAGATTTGAAGAAATTGAAAACCTGAAAGTGATGATGACAAAGCAACAACTGGAAGTTTCTATCCAAAGAACTCAAAAAATTGTATACCTGTTAGCAGGAATTATATTGCTACTCACAATCGTTTTTTTTGGTCATTATTTAATCCGAAAACACAGAAAAGAAAAAGAAATAGAAGTCTATGAGACCGAAAAAAGAATTTCTAAAAGGATTCATGATGAATTGGCTAATGATATTTCTCACTTAACCAGTTTTGTAGAAAAAACAGAAGATATCCCGATTGTTTCTACAAAAGAACTGTTGGGAAACAAGTTGCAAAATATATATCTGAGAGCAAGAGATATTTCGATAGAAACAGCAACTGTAGATGTTGATGAGTTTGAAGGAGAACTGATGAATCTGATACAACAATACAATACTAGTGATGTAAGTGTAATCACTAACGTATCAGAATTTGAATGGACTGCGATACCGGACTATAAAAAAATAGCAGTATACAGAGTTTTGCAGGAACTTTTTATCAATGCCAAAAAACATAGCCATTGTAAAAGGATAACATTGATGGTAAAGGACAGTGATAAGAAAAGGGTGATTAAGTATATAGATAATGGAAAAGGGTGCAATATTGGCGTTATAAAAACAAATGGATTGGTAAATGCGGAAAATCGCATAGAAAATATCAAAGGGAAGCTTACTTTTGAAACAAGCCCTGAACAAGGATTTAGAGCCACTATAGTATTTCAAAAATAGAGCGTAGTGATGTTTAAAAAAATACTGATCGCAGAAGACCAACAAAGTATAAGTAGAGGACTACAAAGTACCTTAACAGAACTTGATATCCCCTACATTGAAACTGCTGATTACTGCGATAATGCATTACTTAAGTTAAAATCTTCTTTACTTAAAAACGTTCCGTTTGATCTTTTGATTACAGATCTATCCTTTAGAGAAGATCATAAACTAAGAAAATTATATTCTGGCGAGGACCTTATCCGGCAAGTCAGAAAAATACAACCCAACCTCGATATTATTGTTTTTTCTATAGAAAACCGTGTAGGAGTCATTAAGAAACTAATTGATGAATATGGGATTAATGGGTACATCTCAAAAGGAAGACGAGAAGCAGAAGACATGGGCAAGGCTATACAATCAATCTTACAAGGTACCTCGTATTACTCCGAGGATATTGTAGCATTACTTCGCAACTCGAGTAACATATCAGAGGTAAGTACATCTGATAAATTAATCCTTGGATTATTAGCCAAAGGACTTAATCAAAAACAGATTTCTGAACATTTTAAAGCAAACAACATCCCTTCTGGTAGTAAAAGAAGTATAGAATATCGATTGCAGGATCTTAAAATACTCTTTGAAGCCGACACTCTTCCTCACCTTATTAGTATTGTAAAAGATATAGGACTGATTTAATATCTTTCTAATGTAAAATTAGCCAATTAAATCACTCTTTTTGCCTTATACTTCATATTAAAAATAAAACGTAGCTATGGTTATGATTGATTTTTAGTATTCGTCTAAAACAAAAATTTTCGACTTTCCTTTTGAGTATTTTCACATCAGAACTGGTATAAGCCTTTTTTAAAAATATTCCTGTTGCGCATTTCCGCAAGCTATTGTCTTGTATAGCTTTTATTTTTGATGCAATTCACATAAAACATTGATTTAGAAATAATTATCAAAAATTAAAACTATGAAAGCAATATCGCATATAAACCAATTATTATTTTGGTTTTTGAGGAGAACCAAGTACACTATAGCAACTCAATACAATTACTTTAAAAAAACAAATCAAAAACTGTATACATCAGGATTATGTTTACTTCTACTTGTGGTAGCAGGAGCATGTAGTGAAGATGAATCAGATCCGGATATAGACCCTCCAACGTCAAAAATTACAGTAAGTGCAGAAAATATAAACCCAGGAGAAGAAGTTACATTTACCAGCGCATCAACAGGTCAAGTCGATAAAATCGAATGGATATTTGAGGGAGGAAATATTTTAAGTTCAAACAAACCTACAGTAAAAGTACTTTATGCGAACGAAGGTAGTTTTAAAGCAACCCTAAAAGTTTCTAATTCGGCAGGATCTGATGATGATCAGAAAACTATTCAGGTAGACAAAACAAATACTGGAACTAATTTAAATGCAGATTTTAAATCAAATATTCGAAATGTAGCTGTTGGTTCTGAAGTAACTTTTTCTGATATGTCATCGGGAAATCCGAATCAATGGAGCTGGTCTTTTCAGGGAGGAACTCCTAATACTTCTACTATCGAGAACCCTAAAGTAGTTTTCAATCAGGCTGGTGTATTTCGAATTTCTTTAACCGTTTCAAACGATCAGGATTCAGATACCGAAGTTAAAGATAACTATATATCTGTTTTTGAACCTGCCAATGCGGCTTTTACTTCTGATGTTACAGAAATCATTGAAGGAAATACAGTTGCATTCACAGATCAATCTACAAATGCAGGGCAATGGTTATGGACTTTCCCTGGCGGAACTCCAGAAACCTCTACAGAACAAAATCCGGTAGTACAATACGATACTTCTGGTACATACTCAGTAACACTAGAGGTAAGTAACAGTGATAGTACAAACTCGATAACCAAAGAAAACTTTATTCATGTCAAGCCCGCTATAGATATTATATCAGATTTGATAGCACATTATAAATTTGATGCTAACCTTACCAATGAGGTTGATGCTGGTGATCCGGGTATTGCACAAGGAAATGTTACCTATATAAATGACCGAAACGGAAACAGTAATGCCGCATTATCTTTTAATGGAACATCAGGCTATGTAAATTATTCGAACCCTATACCTGGTCCGGATTATATAGGAGACTTAACATTTTCGTTTTGGATGAATACAGCAAATATCAATACCGAATCTACCATTTTGGGGTTATTCTCCTCAAAATCATACATCGATATTAGAAAAGTAAATGATCAAATTGAATACAGGGTCATGTTTAGAGGTAATTCAGTAGCTTCAATAAGTATCACGGAAATTGTAAAAGCAACGATTCCTGCAAATTCATGGGTACACGTAGCCATACGACATAAAGCTACAGATGTTTTCGAGATTTTTATCAATAATAAACTTTCAGGAAGAGAGGAAATAACAAGAGCACAAATAACTGAAAAGTCTGAAAACTCTTATATGGGAGCAAAAGATACGGGGAGTTCTGATCAAATTGAATACTATGAAGGAGCACTCGATGATCTGCGTATCTATACAAGAGCTTTAACCAATGATGAGATTAAAGCAGTGTATGAAGAGCAATAATTAATATGTAATCGAAATGATGACTACAAAATCAGATTTACCTGTCGGGGAAACAGATCTGATCTCTATCACAATACAAACATAAATACATGAAAAAAACAAGTTATTATATTGCCATTATTGTCATTGTAGTATGTCAATTGGCACAGTCACAGATATATGCAGAGACAACGTATAGTTTTTCGATACTTCATTTTAGAGTCAACATGAAAAACGTAGAGAGCTATGAATTTTTTGTCGCTGATAAAAGCGTCTATAAAGCAACTCGTAGTGGGCATATCAACTTTGGAGTACATGGAGAACTAACCATTGATCTAAAAATAGTAGAAACCTTACTCAACGGAAAACAACGGACTTTAGAAAAAAAAATTCCATTAAAACATTACCAGATTATTTCAAATGGGAATTGGCATAATGACTTTTTTTGGCGAATAAAAAAAGGAAAAGATATTGGAAAATGGCAATTTGGGCTTTTTGCTGTTTTTGGGTCAAAACATTTAACCCGAATTAATGTGTATAATGAAAACGGCCGTACTTTTTTTGATCGATATGATAGAGAAAATATTGATGAAGATGATAAAATCACTAAATATGATTATAAAATTGGTACTGATAACTATGTTTTAATCAAATCTTTAAATAGTAGACATGATGATTATTTTCCTATGGTCAATCCTTCGGCAACCAAATTATATTTTACCAGTCAACGAGGAAGTAGATTTGGTAACCCGGGAAAAGAAGATCTATATGTTGTAAATTTATACGAAGGAGGAATCGGGCAGGCACAGTTGCTTCCCGAACCATTAAACTCAATAAAAAACGAGGGAGCCTCAACTTTTACTGGTGATGGGCAAATTATGATCTTCGGTAGATGTAATGCTCCTGATGGTATGGGAGGTTGTGATTTGTATACCTCATCATTAAATGGAGAAACCTGGGAAATTCCTAAGAATATGGGGGCAGTCATCAACTCTTCGAGTTGGGATGCACAACCTTCAATCTCTGCAGATGGATCAAAACTGGTTTTTTCTTCCGGTCGAGCGGGAGGATACGGGCATTCTGATCTTTATATAAGTCATAAGAATGAATCAGGAGAGTGGAGTATCCCCAAAAATGTTGGAAATACTATAAATACTGCTAGTGAAGAAAAATCTCCGTTTTTAGCACCAGATGGTCGTACCTTATATTTTAGCTCTTCGGGGCATGGGGGGTATGGCGATACAGATATGTTTAAAACAGTACTTATTGATGGAGAATGGTCTGAGCCTGTTAATATGGGTAGTGTTATTAATACTCCGTATAAAGACCTATATTTTACCACATCGGCATCGGGAGATTATGCATTTTTTGCCTCAGAAAAACCAGGCGGAATAGGAGGAAAGGATATTTATCAAATTGGTTTACCGCCCGATATGAAACCCACAGCAACAACTATTGTAACAGGTTCTGTATGGGACAAATCTCAAAACCCTATCGAGGCTAAAATCGTCATTCAGGATTTATTAACGGGTGACTATGTAGGGAGTTCACGTAGTAATCCTAAGACAGGCAAATATACTGTAATCTTACCTGCTGGACGAAGCTACAGTATGACGGCCAGTGCAGAAGGAAGGTTCTTTAATTCACAAAATTTTAGACTAGATGATCAATCCGAATATAAAGAGGTAAACAGGAATATTATATTGGAAGAGATAAAGGTAGGTGCCAAAGCCAGATTAAATAATATATTCTTCGATACTGGTAAGTCTAATTTAACTATAGAAAGTAGGTTAGACCTTAATAGAATAGTCAAAATGATGAAAGATAGTCCAACTATGATTATGGAAATTGGAGGGCATACTGATAATGTAGGTGATGAATCTCTAAATATGTCATTATCACTAAAAAGAGCTCAGTCGGTGAAGAGATATTTGGTCGAAGCCGGAATCTCTTCTGATAGATTAGAAGCAAAGGGGTATGGTGAAAACGAACCTTTTACAACCAATTTAACAGAAGAAGGCAAAGCATTAAACAGAAGAACCGAATTTTTAATCAAAGGGTATTAGTATAAATTGTAAGATTTTAGCATTGTTTTGATCAATAGTAAAGCCAGTTATTTTTATAACTGGCTTTTTTATGAATGAAAAACATTAATCATTCGAATCATTATCTTGCTGAACACACCAATGTAAGATTTTAGCAATATTTTTGGCATCATCGACTCCTCTGTGATGCGTTCCTTCCAGAGGGATTTTTAAAATTCCTAATGCACCTTTCATTCCAACCTTTCTTCTTAATCCTTTGGTTTCAGAAAAAAGCGCTTTCACATTAATATGATTTTGTGATAAAGGATACTCCATTCTTCTGTTAGCACATTGCTTCTTCATCATATTTAGATCGTACTGCCCATAACTCGCCCAAGTGTATTCATGACCCTTGTATTGAGCTTTTAGCATTTCACAGGCAGCTTCAAAAGAAATTCCTTCTTGATCTACTAATTCTTGAGTAATCGTAGTGAGTTCTGTGCAAAAAGAACTGACTTCTGATCGTTCGGGCTTAACTAATATCCCTTCATTTTTAGAAATGCTTCCCGTTTGCGTATCCAAAAGGCAGATTCCTATTTCTATGATTTCATTGACCTGATCTGCAGGAATAGGTCCATTCCAGCAGGTAGCTTCCAGGTCTATGATTATAATTGTATTTGTTGTTTTCATTTTTTGTGTTTTTATTACGAGGGCCTAAAAAGTCATTATATTTTGATTTGTCAGGTTTAGCTTGTCGAAATCCATATGAATTACCAGTAAGATAAAAATATTTCGACAGGCTCAATATGACATCGAATTTACTTTTTAGACCCTCGTGCTTTATGATTTCTTTGTTTTCTTTTTAGAAGAAGACTTATCCTTAGCTTTTTTTTGCTTTGGCATTTTATTTTTAATTCGCTCTTCCTCTTCTTTTATATCATTAATAAAATGATTATTGTAGGCATTTTCTTTTGCCAGCTTCAGACATTTTAATGCTTTTTTATAGTTCTTTTTTTGCTCAAAAAGAATTCCTTTTTTTAGATATAACATCGCCTTATCTGTTCCCTTTACGGTTAGGGCAAAGTCGACTAGTTTTTCGGCTTCTTCATAGTCTTCATTCCAAAGTAAGACATTGATATATTTTGGATATACATCTAATGCATACATATCTTCTGCCAAAGCTTGTTGATAGTACTCTTTTGCAACCTCATAGTTTTTCAAACTTTCTGCATATATCTGACCCAAAAGACTTAATGCAATTGGATTTTTTTCATCATAAGACAATGCATAGTTCAAAGATTCTACAGCTTCCTCTAAGTTATAAGGATAAGCGTCTAATGCCTGAAATAAATATTTGTCTAGTAAATTACTCATTTTCTAATTCTTTAATTGATTGTGTAAATCATTTTTTAATTGATTTCGTTTGTTTTTAAAGGTTTTTGTCACTTTTTTCTTTTTAAAATCCGTTCCTTTAAATACTCTAATCGGGTTACCACGTTGAACATTTAGGTGGTTTTCCCATTCGTCTGAGACCGATTTTTTTAATTGTTCTAACTGTGCTTCGGCTACTTTGTTTTTTAATCGTTCGACAGCAATTTTTCGATTTTGATGTTGTGAACGACTATCCATTACCACTACACTTGTACCTGTAAGTTTATGTGTTGCTCTAACTGCAGAATTTACCTTATTTACATGCTGACCTCCCGGGCCCGAACTTCGCATCGTTTGAAATACAATATCTTTTTCTGCTATTTTCTCTATGGGTATAAGATCTAGTTCGTAGATCCCGATAAACCAGTTTTTTCGTTTATGATATTTACGAAAAGTTGAGGTTCCTATCCATTGTACAGTTCCTAACCAGGAACTTACCAAAGCGTTTACTTGATCGCCCTGCAGTTTTAGTGTTGCAGATTGTAATGTGCCGTTTTCGATACCTTTTACTCTCTGTATGATGCTATAGGTTACTCCTGTATGTCGTATATCATCCAAAAAATACTTAAGTACCTGGGCTACGACCCAGCAACATTCTGCCGGACCTCTTCCTGCTGTTATTTGTATAATTTTTTGATTCATTTTATTGTTTTTTACAGACCTCACAGGTTTTAAAACCTGTGAGGTCTTAATTTTGCGTTAGGGATTGAGGCTTTGTTGAAGCTCCTCGCCGAGAGCGACTGCCGAAAGCCCGACCCTTTGGGTAACGCCCTAACTTTTATTTATCCATTCGAACAATTTTTGGTGTAAATGTTCCAACAATTTCTACGAGTTCTTGTTGATTTGCCATTACTTTTTCGATGTTTTTATATGCCATTGGAGCCTCATCAATTCCTCCTCCTATAAGTGTTACATCATGCGCTTTTAACTGCTTTTTGATCTCACTTCTTGTAAATTTCTCTTTGCACTTTCTACGTGAGTGTAAGCGACCAGCGCCATGTGATGCAGATTGTAAACTTGCTTCGTTTCCTAATCCTCTTACGATGTACCCTGGGGCCGTCATAGAACCGGGAATAATCCCTAATTCACCTTTGGCAGCCGGTGTAGCTCCTTTTCGGTGTACAATGCATTCCTCTCCATTTACTTCTTGTTTCCAGGCAAAATTGTGATGATTTTCAATTTTTGCTATGGGTTTTGACCCTAATAACTTTGCTATCCTGGCATGAATATCATCATGACAAGCTTGTGAATAATCACCAGCAAGATTCATCGCCAACCAATATTCCTGGCCATCGTGAGTATTTAAATCTAACCAGGCCAATTGTTGTACATGCTTTGGTAACGGGCATTGCTTGGTAGCTAAATACGTATAGTGTTTGGCGATATTGGCTCCTAACCCTCTTGAGCCGCTATGTGATAACACTCCTAAATATTCGCCAGTCTTCAACCCCCACTCATTAGCTGTATCGGTAATTGTAATTACTCCAAACTCTACAAAGTGATTACCACCACCCGAAGTACCTAACTGCTTATACGCTTTGTCTTTCAATCTTTTGACTAACGGGATGGTTTTAAATTCATCTCGTTCAAAGATCTCATGATCATACTTTACCTTATGAGTTTCATACATCCCGAACTTGGTATGTTCAGAAAGTATATTCTCTAATTGATGCTTTTTTCCTTTGAGATATGAGATTGCTATTGGATAGACCGTTAAACACATTCTACATCCAATATCGACTCCAACTCCATAAGGAATCACAGCATTCTTTGTTGCCAGTACTCCTCCGATAGGAAGACCATATCCGGTATGTGCATCTGGCATTAAAGCTCCTGCAGTTGCAACTGGTAATTTTAAGGCATCAAACAACTGGTATTTTGCCTGTTCATCAATTTCATTATCACCATAGATTTGGAAAGGAGATCGAGTTGTTTTCAATGCATGCCTTTTGACCTCTACGGGTTTTAATAAACTCTCTGCTATTTTCCCCCAAATACCATCACCCTGGTATGCTTCTGGATTAAGCAACACTTTTTTGGCTTCAATTAATATATGTTCTTTTTTTACTCTCTTCTGATATCGATTAATCTGACCCAAAGTCACATTAATACTATTATTCTTTGGAAAGCCTAATTTAATTAGATCCTTTCCGCTTAGTTTCTTTCCCATTGGTACAGGTTTTAATATTTGTCAATAATGAGTGGTGTAATGAATTTTCATTACTGACATAAACTTGATAAAATGTTTCGAGAGATTTTATTGTGATTTTGACTGCACTTCGACAAAGCCTGTCCTGAGTTTACCGAAGGGCTCAGTGTGACAAAATTGTAAAACAAAAAGTCCGAAACTTTATGGCTTCGGACTTCTTCTCATATATAATGGAAATTATCTACTGGTGAAGTCCCGAAGCATACTCGTAAAAGAACCTGGTTCTTTTGGAGTGTGGCAATATAGGTTTGTAAAAATCATATTACTTCGGTTATTAAAGATTAACTATTATGGTTTTGCAATTTATAAACTGCGGTGCAAATATGTAATCTATTTTTTAATTATACAACTAAAATTTAAAATTTAATTTACTGGTTTTTAGTGTTTTATGTTGTTCTTAGGCATAGGAATCCCTGTCCGTTTTTTAACGGATATTAGCCTGTTTGGTAACCAATTACTGTTCTGATGTTTATCTCTCAAATACCATTTTTATTTGATAAAAGTAGGTATACAAAAAAGATGATAAAAAAAGCGTCCAATGTATTGGACGCTTATGATTTTTATATCTTATGTATAGTTTACTACCTATATTCTTGATTTAAAAACGGCCTTACAGCGTCCTTTTTATATGTGAAAAATAATAACATAGGCTTAAAACTTGTTTTTTGGTTCAAAATTATGACGCAAATATGAGGTTATTTTTTATTCCTTCAAAGGATTTATTAGAATTCATATGTCTAATAGACTTTATCCGCTATAAGAAACTCTTCATCTTTTTTTTATCCTGATTCGTCAGAATCTGGTTTTTGGCTATTAACGTATCATGCAATTTTACCGTGTAAAAAAAAGGAAGTCATGAATACATCAATCAAAATCACGTTAGTTTTTTTCCTGGGAATTTTGTTCAGTAATGCACAAAATACAATTTTGGGAACGGTTACCGAAAACACAAATTCACCATTAGAATTTGCTAATATTATTTTACACTCATCTAATATATCGAATAGTCTGACAGGTGCTGTTAGCGATAATAATGGGAGCTATATTTTTGAAAATGTTCCTGCTGGAAACTACTGGGTAGAAATTTCTATACTTGGGTTTAAAACCCAAAAATCTGAACCTTTTTTACTTTCAGAAGAAAGTACAAGAAAAGTAGTAAATTTTGTTCTAGAAGAAGAAACACAAACATTAAATGAGGTCGTTATAACATCTTCTAGGCCTATAATACGACAAACTGCAGAAAAATTGATTGTAGACCTTGAGAAATCTGAAATGGTAAACTCTAATCTTCAGGGTGTAATGAAAAAGCTACCGGGGGTTATTGTTACCAACGGAAAACTAAGTTATGGAGGCCAACGAAATATTAGAATTTTGATAAATGGTAAGACAACTGATTATATGGATATAGCTTCACTTTTACGAGATATGCCTGCTGATAATATAGCAAAAATTGAATTAGTCCAACAACCTGGTGCTCAATTTGATGCAGAAGGTTCTGGTCCGCTGATAAACATTATTCTAATAAAAAATGTGAAACTAGGAACTCATGGAAATATAAAACTAAATACAGGGTACAATAATGAATTTAATTATGGTGCCAGTGCTTCTGTAGCGAGTTATAAAAACAAATTAAATTGGCAAATAAGTACTGGATATCAAAAATCTACTTCTCGTGAAGATTTATTTTTAAAACGTCAGGTTAATAATCAAGTCTATGATCAGGCCACTATTTCTCCATATGATCCAACACCGTTTCGGGTTAGTGGAGGATTAGATTACTATATAAGTAATCATCATAGTATTGGAATAAGCGCAAGAGGAATTCAAACAAACTCAAACAGAATTGCGTCAAACAATACTTCTATCATTGAAAACGATATATCTAATACGTTGATAACAGCATATAATTATGATAGAGAACGAACTATTTTTAGCATTAATCCATATTATGAATTTGATACCGATAACAATACCCTTGTTTTAGACTTTAACTATATTAATTATAAGAATAAGAACATTGATAATTTATATCAGGTTGGACAAAGTCCTATTCTGTATGATAACCAGCGTTATTTTCAGGATGGTAATTATGAGATATTTACCTATAAAGGAGATTATAAGCGATCTTTTAATGATGTTTTTAATGTAATAGTAGGTGCAAAATATTCAGTGGTAGATACAGATAGTGATTTACGTTCTTTTACAGAAGACAGCAATCAGGGTTTTGTTTTAGACATTGACCAAAGCAATCGTTTCTTGGTAGATGAAAGTATCATTGCATTGTATTCTAAACTGGATACTAAATTAGGGAATTGGTTATTATCCGGAGGTCTGCGCTGGGAAGATAGTAATACCAAAGGAACATCTACTAATACTAATGAAACCCAAACAAGAAACATATCAAAACTATTTCCAAGTGCTACAATTACTAGAAAGTTAACCGAGGAATTTAATGCAAACTTATCGTATAGTTATCGTATTCGCAGGCCTTCATATAATTCATTAAATTCTTTTGTATATTATTATGATCCCTATACTTTTGAAGAAGGTAACCCAAATCTTAAGCCAGAGTTTACAAACAGTTTTCAATTTAGTTTAACGTATGATGAACAGCCGTTTTTTAGTGTTAGCTATAAAGAAACTACCGATGTTTTGTTTGAGATCACCTCCCAGAATGATGCTACAGGACAAGCTAAACGTTCTGTAATTAATTTAGCCAAAAATGAGAATTGGAGTTTCAGAGCATTTGGGCCATTAAACTTTATTAAAGGATTAGATGGATTTACTGGTGTTATAGTAAGTCATAATAAATATACATCTAAAAATTTAACCCCAAAACTAGATTTAGCACGATGGAATTTAATCTGGTATACGAGTGCCCAACTCAAATTACCGTGGGGTATTAATTCTGAACTTACGGGGTATTACTCAACCAGTGGGGTGGATGGACAATTTAAGCACGAATGGCTGGCAGGATTAAACGTTGCAGTGAGTAAAAAATTTATGAAAGATCAATTAAAAGTTAATATGGGAATGAACGATATTTTAAATCGCCCAATTAATGGAGTTGTAAAATATGATAATATTAATGCAGAGGTAATAGTCGATCAGTCTCGACAAAATGTGTATTTACAACTTTCATATAGCTTTGGTTCTAAATTTAGCAAAAAGAAAAGTAGAAAGGACACTTCTAAAGAAGAACAAAACAGAATTAAAGACAATAATTAATACATTTACGTTATAAATGGATACACGTCTTAACAAATCAGATTATTTATTAATTGGTATTTATTTACTACTGATACCAATAGTATTACATTCGTACGAGTATTATTTGCAAGGCGCTTCACTAAGAGCATATTTGGTAGATTTTTCTGCAGGATTTATCCTTATTTTTATTTTCATCTTTTTGTTTATGTACTGGTTAATTCCGGCGTATATTATCAAGAAGAAACGGTATGTACACTTTACTTTTTTTAGTCTGTTTTTCATGACGATTATAGGCACAACTGGATTAATTGCAGGATTTTGGTCGATAGAAAAAAGTTGGGATTGGAATGCTCTTATGGTAGCCTATAGATCTGTTCCAAATCTAATTACTAAAGGTTTATTGGTAAGTATTGAAAACATAGGATTGCCTTTGGGGTTACTTTTAACAAAGAAGTTTTATGAAAGCCAAACAAAACTTTTAGATATGCAAAAGCAACAAAAGGAAAGTGAATTAAAATTCTTGCGCTCACAAATGGAACCTCATTTCCTGTTTAATAATTTAAATTCTGTAGTTGCGCTAATAGATAGTAATACAGAAATAGCTAAAGAATACGTTAATCGTCTATCTTTAATTTATCGCTACTTAATTAAAACTAAAGATTCTGAAATTATGGAGCTTCATAAAGAAATGCGGCTTGCAGAGAATTACATATTTTTGATAGAAACCCGATTTGGTAAAGATTATAATTTTAAGATTACACAAAATACAACGCTTTCAGATAAATTTATCCCAACAGGAGCTATGCAGACATTGTTAGAAAACGTTATAAAACACAATAAACCACGACAACAAAATAACATAAAAGTTACTATAGCAATTAATGAAGATTTGATTATTGTATCTAACAGTAAATCTGATTTTAAGACCAGTGAAGAATCTTTTGGAACTGGATTAGTGAATTTAAATACAAGATATAAGTTGTTATCGGATAAGGAGATTACTATAATAAATACAGAATTGGAATATAAAATTTCGATTCCAATTATTAAACTAAGAAGTGAATCTTAAAGGAATGAATATTTTAATTTTAGAAGATGAAATTCTGGCGTACCAGATGTTAATTACTCATTTAAATAATTTTTTTGGAGAAGAAGTTTCTCATGATTGGTCGCGCTCTGTTGAAGATGGTAAGGTGTTTTTAAAAAGTAATACGTATGATTTCATTCTATCTGACATTCAATTATTAGATGGTCTTTCTTTTGATTTATTTGATGAATTTACTGTAAATTATCCAATAATATTTTGTTCTGCTTATGATGATTATTTGTTTCAAGCATTTAATACAAATGGCATAGCATATATATTAAAACCATATACAGATAGCGATTTTAAAAATGCACTAGAAAAATACCAGACACTATTTCGGCAGGGTGATTATGACACATTAACCCATTCGACTCTAAAAGCCTTAAAATCTGCATTACAGGAGGAGCAGGCTAACTATAAGCAACGATTTGTGATAAAACATACAAACGGTATTCAGTTATTAAATACAGCAGATATTAGTGTTATTATTGCTTCTGGGGATTTCTGTATCGCTACTCGTCATGACGGAAAAAGATACCCTATCTCGCAAAGTATTGGCGTTCTAAAAGGCCAATTAGCACCTAGTAAATTCTTTAAAATCAATAGAAGTCAAATCATACATATAGAATATATCGATACTATCGAAAATCATTTTAAAAACCGATTGCTAATCACAATGAAAGGGTATCCCGAAAAAGTAATGACAAGTACCTCAATAACCTCAATGTTTAGAAAGTGGCTAGAGCAATGATTAGGTTATGTGGAAAAAAATAAAGCCTCTGTAAAGAGGCTTAGAATAAATTGTTTTACAAATCAGGCCTGTATAACACTTCATTTATTGCTCATGAGTGAATAGTTTATTTACAATTTTCCAATCGTTATTGATTTTACTTAATGATAAATAGTCGTAATAATTATAACCTAGCATGGGAAGGTGTAATTTCGCCATGGCAATTTTACCTATGATATCGATTCCTATAATTTTCATTTTTAGATGCTCATTTAATTCCTTAGGACTTTGTCTATTTTTAACTCCTTCAAGATATTTGGTTACACTTTTTAAGTAATCAACGCCTTTGATATCTCCATAGATATATACGTTTTTATGAAAACAAGATTCGAGTTTGGTTGCATCTCCATAAAAAATTCCCTCAAAGTAATTAGTAATTAGACTTTCGATTTCTTTTATATTCTCTTTATACATGATTTATTTTTTAGATGGCGTGTCCAACCGTATGTCCTCCTGCCACATTAATTGTTTCTCCGGTTACAAAATTTGATGTAACCAAATAATATGCTGCTTCGGCAATTTCATTAGCTTCTCCAATTCGGTTTAATAAATGCAATCCTGCTAAGCTATCGGCATCTTCAATTCCGATTTTACCTTGTAATGGGCTTCTAATTATTCCCGGAGCTATGGTGTTTACTTTGATGTTATTTTTACCAAATTCGGCGGCAAGTTGCCTGGTTAAAGCATGTATGGCTCCTTTACTCGCTAGAGGAGCTGTTGCCGGGAATCCATCAATAGCATGGTCGACTAAAACGGTTCCGATGTTTATAATTGAACCATTTTGTTGCTTTATCATATGAGGAATCGCAGCTTGCGATGTAAAATATGTTCCTTTTAGGTTTACATTCCAATACTGATCTAAATCTTTTTCCTCAACATCTAAAAAAGGTTTTGGAGAAAATACTCCTGCATTATTAATTAAAACATCTACCGTGTTGAATTTTTCTATTGCCAGACTTACGAGTTTTTGTCCTGTTTCTTGTTTGCTGATATCACCGACCAGGTAGATTACGTTAGAAGGAGAACCAAGTTCCTTATATGCGTTTTTTAAGTTTTCTTCGTTAGAAGAGTTCATTACAACATTACTTTCTCGCGCTATAAAGTATTTTGCAATTTCTTTACCAATTCCTGTAGATGCTCCTGTAATAATTACTGTTTTGTTTTTCATGTTCTTTATTTTTTAGTTCCTAAATACTGTTTCCCGTTCACTCCCCAATTTTCGATAGGAACTTCTTCAATAACAACATGAGTTGTTTTTGGGTTTTTGTTCAGTATGTCAACAACGAGCTGTGTAGCTCCTTCTATTAATTGACGTTTTTGGTCTGTTGTTACCTGTTCATCGGTAACTTTAATGTTAATGTATGGCATGACTTTTTTATTAAATTAATGGTCACACAAAGGTGTTGTAGAATGAAATTATTACGAAGGAGGATTGTCACTTCTTTAGGGTGATGTACATCACTTTAACCCGGATTTAAGCAATAAACGAGTAAAAATAATTAAGAGTTTAATCTGCTAAGCGTTTCTCTGGAAACCCCTAAATAGGCGGCAATCATTTTTTTGGGAACACGTTGAAAAAGTTTTGGATAATGCTCGAGTAATAATTCGTATCGTTCTTTAGACGAATTTTTCAATAATGATAAGATTCTATTCTGAAGCGCAATTCGACCAATTTTACTTTTTTTCGCCCAAAAACGTTCCATTTTATGCATTTTGGCCGTTAGCTTTTCTCTATTTTCAAAAGTTATATAGAGTAACTCGCTATCTTCTATACAGTCTATAGAGGTTTTGGATTTGGTTTGTTTTACAAATGATTCGTAATCTGTAATCCACCAATTTTCCATCCCGAATTGTAGTATATGCTCTTTTCCTGTATGGTCTATAAAATAGCTTTTTAGACATCCTTTTATAATCCAGTATTCTTTGTTAACAATTTCACCTTCCTGAACAATATATTGATGTTTACGTCTTTTGATTTGCTCAAAATGACTCAACACAAAATCGAATTCTTTATCGGTAAGACTGATTATTTCTTCGATATGTTGTCGTAAAGGGTGTGTCATTTTAATTGTTGCAAATCCTAGATGCATGAATCAAAGCAAGATAAATATACCCGAATCCATTGGTTTCTGTATTTATTTTACTTCTGGTTAAACTTATAAAAAATTAGTGCTATAGGAAATAGAAAAGCCTTTTGATCAGAAGTTAAACAATTCTGGTTTTATGATATGGAGTATAGTTTTTTACTTTTCATATTCACTCTTTACAAATTTTTCCATCTTTCCTTTCTTTTTTTCCATCTATTATCATTGTTGACTTGTATAGAAAACAATTTCCAACGATTTCAATTTTCTCAACAAATACACCATTATGAGAGTTAATGAATTTTTCAGATTCGGTAAATTTCATCTTAGTTTTATCATACTTGAGACGATAAGAGCATTCATCAATCCACTCTATAATTATGTAAGATTTTTTTTCAACTCCGTCATGTTCTACAATCTCAATTTGGCTATTTCCATTTCGTTTAATTTTAAAACTTTTTGTTATATCTTTTTCAATTGGAACATAAAATTCACCATTCATAAAATCTTCACATTTCAAGCTTTGAGCATAAGAACTTAATCCAATTAACATCATTCCAATTAGTAATAATTTTTTTCTTTTCATAATAGTTAATATGATGTTGGCGTATTGTTTTTTATTCTAATTATTGCTAAATCATCTGTTACCAGATGACTCCATTTATCTTTTAATACTCGAATTTTTCTATCCAGGAAATTATCGAATTCTGCACCTTCATTATCAATTAATAAATATTCGATAATTTCGTTTTCAGGTTTTTGTTTTGATTTGTTCTCCAGATTCTTAAATGTAAAGATTCCATCTGTACAGATGGATAAATCTTTAAAATTAGAAATTGAGACTTTTTGTTCTTGACTATCAAACCAGCTATCAAAATCATCACCTAAATGATATCCAAGATAATCAGGTTTGTCATCTTGTTCGTATTCAATTAGCTCTCCATCCTTACAAATTAGACCATCTCCGATTGTCAAAAACTCAGCTTTTGATTCTTTCGTTTCGACAATACCAATTATTAGAGTTGATAGTAGCTCATTTGTTTCAAGCCCTAGTTGATTTTTGAAGAGTTTAGTCTCGCGAATTAGGATTTTAACAACTTCCTTAAGTTTATCTTTTAATTGTATTGAATTATCAGTTACAAACTCTTCATAAAATTTATTTTTAGCAATATTTCGTAAAATCTTTCCGAATAGAATTGAAGCAAAAACGGATTCTGTTCCCATTGTACAGCCATCCAAGACAGCCAATAGTATTTCATTTGTTCCGATTTGCTCCTCAATTAAGAAGTCTTCGCAGTGGTTTGTATGAAATTCACCAATATGTAATGTTTTATATATTTTCATTTGAATTTTGGTCATTTCAATGCTCTAAGGCTTTTCATAGGATACGTTGTTGTGTTTAGTATCTTTTAATTGATATTCATTAATTGCTTCTGTAAGTATATCAATTGCAATTTTTTTATTTCCAAATCCCTTAGATTCGATTTTCCCTGGTCCTTTATAGTTTGTAAACCATAATTCCACTATTTCGGTAATTCCTTTGTAATCATTGTTTAATTCATCTATACTATTAACTCCGTATATTGGAGAATTGCTCGAAACAGCAATTAATTTATCATCTTGTTCTCCTCTATCCTGTAGATACAAGACGCCAATTATTTTACATTTTAGTATATGACCTCTTTCCACTGGAGGTCCAAGAACGAGTATGTCTAATGGATCACCATCACCACCTTTTTCTTTTGAAAGTAAAGTCCTCGGGATCATTCCGTAGTTACCAGGATATCCTATATATTTTACAATTCGAGGTTTTTTGTCGATCAACTCCCATCGTATTTTTCCGGTTGATTTATCTAACTCCCATTTATCCAATGTACCTGCAGGTATCTCAATTACTGCATTAATATCTCCATCCTCAAGGAGAGGTGCGATATCAGTCAGTAAATTAAGTGTATCACTTTCTTTTTCCTGAACGATTTCAACAGAATCGGATTTTTTATCTGTTTGTCCTGAATCACATTTGGTGAGGAATAATGATAAAGAAATGCAAAGTAAAATGACAATATTTTTATTCATAGCTTTTGTTGGTTAAAGAACATGGTATACACAAGTTAAAGATTGGACTTTACACTAAACTAGTTTCTAACCTTGTCGGTTGTTCTTTTTCTATATTTTTTTGAGGTTTTTCTTTCAAGTTCTGGACTTCTCTATTTCGTGAACAACAATGGTATATGTATTAGTATACATATATCGATTATATTTTCACAAATCTACAGGATTTTTGATGAATAGAATAGTTTCATCCTGATGGTGTGGATTTAAGGTGCAAATCCGTGCCATTTGGCTATATCCAAACCTTATTGAGGCATAGTTCAAGCAAAACAACAGAAATTTATACTCAAGTGCCAACAAATAATTTGAGGTGTATCCAAAATCTTCTAGATTTGTGAGTAAAAGAGAAATATACCCAATTGGATATATTCAATTGTTGGCAACATTCCAGAATGAAGAAATTTTTATTGTTAATTATTACTCTTTTATTCCTTAATTGTTCGTCTGAATCGGCAATAATAGGGATTCAACCTTATGGAAAAATCAATCAACCTGTTCTTGACTCTATTACAAGTATTCTAAAAAGGACATATCATACTGAAATTGTAGTTTTGAATGGAAAAAAACTACCGGAAAAAGCTTTTGTAAATATAAAAAGTCCAAGATATCGAGCGGATTCATTACTCATTGAATTATCCAAAAGTCGTCCAGACTCAATTGGGTTTATTTTAGGGATCACATCAAAAGACATCTCTACAACTAAAAGGGGTTCGGATGGGAATATTAAAAAACCTAAATCAAAATATACAGATTGGGGAGTTTTTGGTTTAGGCTATAAACCTGGCACGAGTTGTATTATTTCTACATTTAGATTAAGGAATGTAAAAACAGATTTGTTTATTAGTCGTGTTCAAAAGATATCTGTTCACGAAATCGGACATAACTTGGGACTTGATCATTGTGAAACTGAAAAATGTGTTATGCAAGATGCTGTTGAAACTATTAGCACGGTGGACTCTGAAGGATTTAAACTTTGTGAAAAATGTTATCGGAAAATATAAAAAACGTTGTCTAACAAGATATATGTGATCATAGCTGATTAGTGTTTAATCGATTGGTTCTTGTATATTTATGATGGCGCAGTGATTTTAAAACTGAAAAAGGTATAAAATCTGCGCAGATGTGTCCAAGGCTAGGTAACATTTTGCACAGCTACGACACATATATTAAACGTTGGCCACAAGCAGAAAACACAAAATGGAAGAAAAAGAAAAACCAAGACTTTCGAGATTAACTGCTATCCTTACCCAATTACAATCGAAAAGAATTATTACTGCAAGACTACTTGCTGAAAAGCATAATGTAAGTTTAAGAACCATTTATAGAGATATTCGAACCCTTGAAAAATCAGGAATCCCTATTGTAACCGAAGAAGGTAAAGGCTATTCAATTATGGAAGGATATCATCTTCCACCTGTTCTTTTTTCAGAGGATGAAGCTAATGCCCTAATCACAATAGAACAATTAGCAATAAAAAACAAAGACCAGTCATTAGTTGATAACATTTCTAGCGCATTAGAAAAAATCAAAGCTATATTGCGCTACTCTCAAAAAGGAAATGCTGATTTATTAGCAGAGAGAGTTTACTTTAGTGGTAACAATAATGAGGAAAAAACAAGTAATAATCTGATGCAAATACAATCAGCTATTACCCAATATAAAATATTAACAATAGATTACCTTTCTTCTGAAAAGAAACAAACTACCCGTAGTGTTGAACCTTTTGCGATTTATAGTATTCACGGAGACTTTTTATTAGTAGCTTTTTGTCGATTACGAAATGATTTTAGACACTTCAGAATAGATTTTATTGAAAACATCACAACTGAAAAACAGGTTTTTAGTCCTCACAATATGACTATAAAAGAATATTTTGAAAAATATGTGAAAAATCAATAATACCCTTGACATAACCATGTCACAACCCCGATTTACATTTGCGGATATAATAATTAAAAAATCTAAAAATGGAAATTATCAGAATTATAGTCTTATCATTATCAGCTTTAATGCTCGTATTTGTTGGTGTAATGAGATTAAGCAACCCAATAAAAACTTATCTAAAAAGTTCTGGGATTAAACTTGAAAATGATGCTAGTTTATTAAATGAAATGAGAGGAGTCGCTGCAGTAATGCTTTTTGCAGGAATGATTATTTTACTTGGCACATTTATCGAAAAACTAACTTTTAACTCACATTTAGTCGCTTCATTAATTTTTATAGGTTTCGCAATCGGCAGGTTAATAAGCCTAAAAGCTGATGGAAAACCAAGTAAGCAGATTATTCAAGGAATTTTATTTGAAATTGTATTAGGTGTTGCAAATGCTTTTTGCCTGATTCATGTTTTAGGTTAGTTATACGATAATGCCAGTAGCTAACACGGTGTATAAGTAATTGCGGTTTGGGTGCTCCTCAAACCGTTTTTCTTTTTTTAATAACTATTTTCATTTGAAAATAGTTGCAATAAATCCGCTACTACTCATACAAGAGATGTTATCTACATATGACAAAATTTTACTTCTTAATATTAATTTCACTCTTTATTTCATATAAATAGGAACTAAAAAAATTTGGGCAAAAGTTCCTTTTTAGTTTCACAAAATACTGGTTATGATGAATTTTATGACAATGGCTATCCTGAATATTTTTTTGTCATCATACTTGATACAAAAAACCAAATTGTCTTTATTAGTAAACTTCTAGACTTTAATTACGGAGACGAATTCTGGGAATCTGAATTTAATGTAAAAATAAGTTACAAGAAAAATGGAAACTTCAAGTTTACGATAATTGGACTTGATGAAAAATATACTGGAATTTGGAATGGTCAGGAATTAAAAAAAGAATAAACACGGTAGGTAACACGATATATGTGATCGTAACTGACTAGTGATTTATCGATGGATTCTTGTATATTTATGATGGCGCAGTGATTTTAAAGCTGAAAAATGTATAAAACCTGCGCAGAAAGTGTCTGTAGTTAGGTAACAATTTACACAGCTACGACACATATTATTAAACGTTAGCACCAATCAATTCAAAATCAAATAAAAATGAAAGTTACGGCCGAAAAAAATGAAAAGGTTGCCAATATGATATTTGCATCCATTTATCCACTTTATTGGAATAGATTGGAAAAACATGGTAGGACAAAAGAAGAGTTCCATCAAGTAATAGAGTGGTTTACTGGTTTTGACGAAAATAAATTACAATCACTTATCGAAGAGAAAGTAACGTTTAGAACGTTTTTTGAGAAAGCAAAAATCCATCCCAATGCATACATGATTAAAGGAGTCGTTTGTGGTTATCGAATTGAAGAAATAGAGGATGAATTTGAATTGTATAGACAATGTAGACGTATGGAAAAACTGATTGATGAATTGGCAAGAGGTCGTAAAATGGAGAAAATTTTGCGTAAAGAAAAAAAGTAAAAACTGGTGCTAACAAAACCTAAACTGCATTGAAACACAGTTTAGCCAGAACGTTATCGATAGGTTATATAAATTAAACAAGATCATGATAAAACCAGTATTCCTTTTTTTATCCCTCTTACTTTTAGGGTGCAACGGTCCAAATAAAAAAGAAAATAGTTCCTTTTCAAATACGGAAAGAAAAAGTATGAATTGTGTAAAGAAGATATTTGAAAAAGACAGTATCTATGGAGACATTAGAAATCACGCTTCTGAAAAGGCCCCATTAAGTGAAGCAATTCACGATTACACAAAGAATGTGAAGTCATTGGATTATTCTGATTGCCCAAAAGAATTTGAATCAGCATTTCATAAACATATGGATGCCTGGCTGGATTTTAGAAAAGTATCGGATAAATATCCGTTACTTCGTGGAGAACTACATGATATTTTTGCTACGATAGAAAAAAGTGAAGATTCTACAGAGTTTAAATCAAGGTTGAATCAAATTTTGGAAACATGGAAAATAGTTGAAGAGATTTCAAATCAATAAAAGCTCGTTGCTAACAGCATGTCCTATGTAAAACTCTCCTCGAACGCTAAGGTTAAAAATTTATAAAATCAACGTAGATTCGTCTATAACTGGGTAACATTTTACCCTGCTACGACACATATATTAAACATTTGTATTAATTATGAAAATCTATTAAACTTGAAAAACATTTATATCTATAATGCACCAATAAAAGGATTACTTATAATAAAACTTTTATTAGGAATCAGTTTATTATCTTTTTTTGTTTACTTATTTAAAAATGAAATCTTTCCTGATATCTGGACATTTGCGGGACCACTACTTAGCCTAGCACTTATAATAAATGGACTGACAAGCTCTAAAATAAAAGAAATAAATGTCCATAACTCACAGAAAATGATTGAAATTATTAAAGAATCTTTGTATTCAACAAAAACTAAAAAGATTAATTTTCAATCATTAAAATCAGAATTGAAATCAGAAAATGCAAAAAAAATATTCACGCTTATAATTAAACTTAGATTAATCATTTCAGAAAATGATAAAGAGATTGAAGAACTCAACAGTAATTTGTTTTCACTTAATAATGATAAGCTTACAAAGTTACATTCTGATTTAAAGGCAGTATATAAAAATAAATAAAGCTTACAAAACCTATAAACAATACTTCGAGCTTAATTGAAAAGTTTACGTATTTTTATTAGGTCTCAAAATCTTTGGAATTTTGTTTTGGATGAGAAAACCAAAACCAAAAGATTTTGCTATATACATGGCGGAAAGCAAACTCTAGTTAGCTCCTATACTGTTCATAGCTAGACGTTATAAACAATCAACATGCAAAATGAGTAAAAACATCCATCAAAAATGAATTTAGCACAAAAATTGGGGTTTCAGGAAAATGCAAAACTGTTGATAATCCATGCAGACGATGCGGGACTTTCGCATTCTGAAAATATAGCAACAATTCAATCACTAAAGAAAGGCTTTGTGAATTCATATAGCATAATGGTTCCGTGTCCGTGGTTTTATGAAATGGGAGTATTTGCAAAAAATAACCCACAATTTGATAATGGAATTCACCTGACACTAACCTGTGAATGGGAAAATTATAGATTTGGACCTGTTTTACCTGTTTCTGAAGTTCCAAGTTTGGTTGACAAGAATGGTCATTTCTACAAAAAAAGAGAACAACTTAGAAAAAATGCATCTGCCGAAGATGTTAAAAATGAGTTGCAAGCACAAATCGAAAAAGCAATCAAATTCGGATTAAAACCAACGCACATTGATTCGCATATGTATAGCATCGGTGCAAGTCCTGAGTTTTTTGACATCTATAGAGACTTAGGAAAAAAATATGGTCTTCCTGTTTTAATAAATAAACAATTGATGAAAATGGTTGGACTAAATCCTGAATTAAATATTAAAGAAGGAGATTTTCTAATTGACAGGACTTATGTTGGAGAACTTGAATATTTCAAGACTAATAAACTAAATGACTATTACAATTCAATTTTAGAAAATTTGACAAGTGGATTGAACCTTATTTTAATTCATCCTGCATTTGATGATAACGAAATGAAAGGAGTAACTGTTAACCATCCAAATTTTGGTTCTGAATGGAGACAAATCGATTTTGACTTCTTTACAAGTGAGCAAAATAGCTCGAAACTTAAAAAGAACAACATCGAGTTAGTTACTTGGAATGATATTAAAAAAATGCATAACAATATATCCTATGTAAAACCCTTTCCCAAGTCTTAAGTTGAAAATACGATAGTTTTAATATTCTAATTAACTTATAGTAATGATTTTATGTTGATGTATTGTTGGTATTCACTTCGTGGTATATCCTTACCAAGGCAGATACAAACAGAACCGGTATAAGAGCATCTGATCCTTAAGGTTCCCCTATCTCTGTATAAAGAAAAACCCCATACGACTAGTCGTATGGAGTTTTTGGTTGGCTCGCCTGTTTTTACATATGTATTACATGTCTGTAATATAATCTAGTGATAATGTTAATGTTCTTAATCGAATTAATGGTTTAGGTTGTGCAGTTAGATTAGAAAATATAGTAAGATCAAACCAAAGTGATGCTTCGGTATCATCTACTTGATTTGTACTATACCATTCTTTAATGCTATTGGCCCAATCAGAAATCATTTGTTTCAATGCTTTATCCGACCCATCACCTAGTACTTGTATCGACTGTAGTGGTTGCATAATTACCGGAAGAAAAATATCACTTAGCTTGCTGTTTGCCTGATAGCTATAATTAGCATTCATCAAAATACTAATGGTATCCTGGGAATTTTCTGCCAATAACGTATCAAATAAAATAGTAAGCTGTTGCTCTAATGTTCCCACATTCGGGCTGGCTGGATTATTTATCGTTGCAATATTTAGCGGTTCGCTACTATCTATAGTTGGGTGAAATGCATTCGAAAACCCAATATTACCTGTCGTATATACAAAATCATCTGCCGATGGTTTACCAGGGACTAACTCTACATTACGCTTCAGGTTTGCAGTAGTATCGGCATCCTGTCTGTTTAGGATATTCATCGTAGGGATAAGTACCTCACGATTGGCTATAGATTGTCCAATAGAAGCTTCAAGGATTTTACCTGTATCTTTAGAAGTATAATAATAACTATAACTGGCTCCATCTTCAGGATCAATACTGATTGCATTGTAATCAGGTATATTTACAATTGGGATACCTATTCCTTCTGGTACTGCACCAAAAATATTAACTAATAATACTCCTGTATTGGTTTCTATTGTTGTAGAACTTTCTTTGATATAAAAAGAATACGGATCTGCAGTATAGCCTTGTTTTAATAGCTCATTAAAAGTATTAAGAGCAAAACCATTACTGGTTTCTGCGGCATCTGCCATTCTGGAAACCATTTTATTATAAGACGATAAGGCTACTGCTGCTGATTCGAACTGAGAAGCATCAGTAGTCGTAGCATCGATCTTGATCAATGTATCATTAAATACCTGATTGATGTTAGGGAAAACAGAAATAAACTCAGCCATCTGTGCAAATGCATCTTCAAAACTGGCAAGAGCTTTAGCCATATTCTCCTGAACATTAAACAGAATCTCAAAATCAACCTGATCCTGAGGGTAGTGAAAGGTTTGAGAATAGGTGATCTGGTAGTTCCAATTTAGGATGTCATCTACCGTATTTGTATTGGTAGTATAAGGATAAGAACCTTCTTGTTTAACCATTGCAGGTGCAGTAGGGAAGGACCTTAAGATCAAAGGAACTTTAAAATTACCTAATGAAGTTTCTAATGGATGGGTTTTGCTTTTTGAAATAAAACTTAACCATGAAGAAGCTTTATAATCCTCGATTCCCGGAACCGAACTAATTTGATGCTCGATAGCAAAGCCAGCATAGGTAATACCCAGATCTACATAGGATAATACTTCATTTTCGGTACCTCTAATGATATCTGGAGAAGAAAGCAGGAAGGGCAGCTTGGCGTCTTTACTTTCACTTAATGCCAATTTTGGAGAACTTAGACTAAAGGATGAGCTGAAGTTACCGCCATCAACATTTTTCTGTACGGTATGACTTAGTGGAGGTGTAATAACGTTTCCAACTTCATCAAACAATGTATCTGTTATAGTTACTATAGTTTTGTCGATTACAGCATCGGCACTTAATTTTAAACGAACAATTCGATTATTCTCGCTGAGGAGTGAGGCGTTTAAAACATTTATGTCATCAGAAACGGTATAATTGCCTATTTTTTCTGCTTCTTCTTTACTCATAAAATTAGAGAAGAAAAGATACACTATAGTGGCTTCTTCCTGATCTAATTCTACTCCCATAAAGATAAAGTTCAGATTGATGTTTCCGTATAGTTGAGGAGTATCTGCACCTTCGGGAACGGTATCTGCCTGTACCGTGGCAGCAAATTGAATTCCGGCACGAGTGGTATACGCATTACTAAGTTTAACTAATAATTGCTGTAAGAAGGTTTCCTGAATATTAGATGTATCTGCTGTCTGCCCTGCAAAAACAGGCACCATTGATAGCTTAAGGATTTCTGCCAGTCGTTTTTTGTTGGCCAGCATGTCAGTAAAGAATGTTGTACTTCCGAAATCATCAACTAATTGAATAGCAGCTGTAAATTCTGGAGTTAATACATCATCAATACTTGAAAAGATCTGTTTACCCCAAAGATCCATATCAATATTTTTAAAATCAGTATAGGTAGAAGGAGTAGAGAAATCTATCCCCGTCTTAGGATTAAAATAATAGATAGGAATGTGATCTTTTGTCTCTAACTTATTAGATATTGGTTTTGGTGCAAAAATCACCGGGTTACTGGTATCGTTGATCTCATATCCAATACTGGTAGTCGAATCAAGACCTAATCGAGTAGCCCATATTTCTGTACCCCCAGTATTACTTAGATTCTCATCGCGGTCTACACCAGAAGTAACTTTAAGTTGATACACATCACTTTTAGATAAAGCAGTTTCAAATCCAGTAGCAAAGTCTTCTAAACCTGTTGTTTTTCCTGCTTCTGCTTTTGATAAAGGCGGAATACTGGTACTGGCAGATTTAATACCTCCAGTAGTTTCAAAATCACCAGAAATAGAACCTCCGATACGCTCGATGGTAAAACTTAACTCTAATCTGAATATTTGATCAGTATTTACCTGTGCAGCATCTATGTCGAAAGATATGGTATGATCACTATCTGGTGTTGCAGTAGTAATTTCTCCCATACTACGATTAGCTAAGAATAGATAGATAGAAGCAATCCATTCTTGAACCAAGCTGTTCACATCATCTTTACTTAGTACAAAAGGATTAGAGGTTAATGTAGTATCTATTTGAAAAGCGATACCATTAGGATCGGTTAACTGGTACCAAATCTGAGTATAGGTTTGTAGATCCCTGGTGGCTTGTTCTATCACTGTAGAGGTAGCCAGATCTTTATCATTATCGGCACTAAATTTTGACCAGCCATTAAAAACAAGAACATTAGTATCACTTGGATTCGTTAAATCGGCTTTAACATTACTTACGGTAACCGTTATTTCTACATTTTCAGGAATGTTATCTACCGTAATAGTGACTGATTTTTTATCGGCATTAAGAACAATAGACTCGATATTAACATTTTGATCGATTGTATAGTTAGCTTTATCTATAGCACTGGTTTCATCTACAGTTACAGTATATTGTCCCAGAATAGTAGTACTGCTTTTTGCTGTTGTAGAGATTAGTCCCTGATAATAACTGGGATCAAAGTTTAATCCCGTATCTAGTTTGGCTTGCCCTTCTTCTCCGGTTACCATCCAGGAAGAACTAACTGAAGGCCACTGGTTAAGTCCTAGAATAGCATCTGTATATCCTGTTAATACAGGTGGTTCATTTAATGGTTCATTACTGGTTGCAGATGGATCTGATAACTCGCTTATAATACTGTTACCATAAATATCCTGCCATGCAAAATTAACTTGAAGAATATCACCTAATCCTAAATATGGACTATCGTTTCCATCGGGAAGATCATTTTCTGAAGCGACTACCTCTTTACTAAAACGAGTATAAGGTATGCTTACCTGGTAGTTCCAGTTATCATCGGCCGTTAGTGTTTTTGGAACCTGGATTTTATCGGTACTCTCTGGATCTTCTGCATCTGTTGTCGGACCAGAAGGTAAACCAATGTTACTACTGTTAAAATAATCATTAGCGACTACCTGATAGGTGAGCGAACTATACACATTTTGTAAGAATAGTTCTCCAAAATCTGCTGTTTTTGGATTATCGGGAACAGGAGCAGGTATAGGTCGTATTGCATCTATAGAAGTAGTGCCTGCAGCAACAGTGGCTGTTCTGATTTTTGGACCACCAGTGATTGTAACATCTTGATTATCGGCAAATATCCCTATAACATCCTGATTGTAATTGGCTATAGAAGAAATATTTTCTCCATAAAAATCGGATAATGAAGCGAAGGTAGTACCGCCAGGGCTGGTACCTACAGTGATGGTAAGCTGCGGTAAGAAAATAGAGTCAAATAAGTTCAGCTGATCTGGTAATTCACTACCTGATTTCTGTTTGTTGATTTCCTGTATAGCAGCAACAGTAGTCTCAAAACGACTAGCAATTTCCTGAAGCGTATTACCACCAACTCCAACTTCGTAGATGCCTTCATTGATATTTAATTTAATCCCTGATCTAAGGGTCAGGTTTTGATTATCGGAAGCTACATCAGCAATATTTCCGTAGTATGCATAGGCCAGTTCACCTAATGTTTGTGTATTGGCAGATGCTAATTTTATGGCATTCGGATTGGATTGTGCAAAGAGTACAGAGTTATCTTTATTAATGGCCTCCCCATTGGCAAAAACATTCATATACGAAGTTATTGTATTTTGAAGGCTTTCTTCAGAAGGTTTGCTGTACATTACAATAAATGATAATGTAGCCTCGCCGTTATCATCAAAAATACGATCCGGAAGCCCTTGTTTACTATCTGTATTATAGTAGTATAAATAGTATCCTCCGTTTCTGGTAATGCTGGCTTGCCATAGCAATCGTAAGAAGTCTGTTTGCGTATTGAGCAATCGCATTTTTTCGTCTTCGGGAATCGATGCCGTTTTTAGTAATGCATCAAAAGCCATATCAGGTCTGGTTTCCGTAGAAAGATTTACCTGAGCTAATCCCATAGTGAGTGCATTTTGTGCATCTGTCTGGATACCGTCTGGTGTACTTCCGTTAGAATCAACAGCATAGGCAGGGATCAAACTGGCAATTAGTGAATTGTTATCCCCAATTTCGCTAACTATTTTTTCAAGAATATTAGCATTATTACTGTTTGCCCCAACCACTTCATACGTGGTTTGTGTGGATGGACTATCAGAAACTACAGGTACTTTCTTTATAGTAACTTCTACCAGGGATCCAAGTCCATAATATGCAACATCATGATTGATCATCTTTTTAGAGACGTCATCATATTGACCTATTAAAAATTCCATTCTTGGATTAACCACTCGGGTACTTAGATCTGGTAGTTGCAGTAACGTATCTGGTAATGGCCATAAACTTAATGCCGGCACACCAGGAGGAGTACCTCCATACGGTAGGTTAATAGAAGAAGCAGCATTCCAGACAATCTCTGATGTATATGGATAACTAGCTTCGCTATTCGTAAACAAATCATTAACACCTAAGAAACTAAGACCTGTGTTTAGTTTGTTTTTGGTAGCATATTCAGCAACCTTATTTATGCGGATAGCATCATCACTATCGGGTGTAATAGTAATCACCATTTTTGCAGGGTCATCACCATTAAATGATAACCATTTTAATGCATCTGGATCTGGATTGCTAAAGGTAATTTCAAAATTATTACCTTCTGTAAGAGTGGGGATAGGAAACTGCTGACCATCTAGTGCATATAGTCCTGCAGATTCGAGATCCCCGTATGATAAAATACCTTTATTATCTTCTACCCACATCCCTTTATAGTTTGGAGTAACTCCATCTACCGGAAGTTTAAGACCTGCCAGGTAATATCGAGAAGTCATACCAGATAAGTGTTGTATGCCCTGAGTAGCCTGAATTTCTTTAAGTAGTTCGCCTACTTTAAACTGCTCTAGGTTTGCCATATCCAACGTTGCAGAATCAAATAGATCTGTAATCTTATCGTTATTATGATCTTTATCGTCAGAATTAGCGAGATTTTCTGGAGTAACATTAAATTTGGAAGCTACACTTCTCAGGTTATCTCCTTCGACAGTGGTATATGTAATTAGAGGAATACTCAATGTAGCGACAGGAAGTAATAAGTTCGCTATAGAAGCAATACCACCATCAGTAATCAAAATATTGATATCAATTTGATTTCCTTTTGGTACGATATCATTGATAGCTTTAACTACTTGAACCAGAGATTGAGAAGGTAAAGTGGTGTAATCGTATGTATAATTGTTATAGGTAAAACTAATAGCAATGCCTTCTTGCAGAATGTTTTGAGCTTCTTGGTTTAAAGTTGCCAGGCTATTTCCATCAAAGCTCTTTCCATAAATAGCTTGATTAGCAATACTGTCAAAAGTATCTCCCTGTTGCACAGTATACGTACTGTTAGAGATATACATATTTTTGCCAGAAGTTAATGCTACCCCAGAATTATCATTAAAAAGTTCGGCAATAGTATATGCCATATCCCCAGAGAGGTCACCATTATCATTAACCCATTTTACAATACTGTCTGGGCTATCTCCGCTATTGGTGTAATATTTAAAATCTTTTAAGGAATCCTGCGCATTCTGAACCATTTGTTTGGCAATCAGTAAGAAATAGTCACTAAATACAAAGTTACCTACAGAAATATCTTCTCCTTCTGCAAAAGCAGCAAAAGTTGCAGGATCTTTCTCTTGCATCTGGATTGCTAATTGATCGAAGTATTTTCTAAGATCACTTATATATGTAGAAGAAATAGTGTTATAACTTTCAAAATCATAGGTCACTCCTTTGTAATCGGTACCATAATCTGGTGTCGATAATTCTAGTGACAATGCCATTGGGAAAAATGTAGCGTTGACATCTGTTTCTTGCTGTGGTTGTTCCTGAATATGCAGATCAAACTGATCTGTCATAAAAGAATCTATAGCTTCTGTCGGGATTGGACTAGGATTAGAAGGATCACTAAAATAAGCTAATAATTGCGTTAATTGCGAACTGGTGACAGGAGTATTATCTACTTGTTCACTAGTGATAGAACCATTCTGTAGTGCAGCGACTGTCCATCTGAAAATTTCTTTACTTAACAACTCAAAAGAAGAATCTGCGGTGTCTTTAAAAGCTTTTTGATATCCATCTACACGATCCTCTTGTGGTGGTGTCATAGATTCTAAGAAAAGCATAGCAATATAGCATGCTTGTTGCTCGCTTAGTTCAGTAGCTTTATCACCGGCCATAGTAAGCCCTAGTCCCAAATATCCTGTTAGTGGGGCTACTGTTGCGGCTTTTTCCAGATTAGACCAGTTTGGTGTAACTTGAGTTAATGCTACTGTAAGTGGATTATGTAAAGCGATACGAAGTTGTTTTGCATTTTGTAACTCATTCTGTGCATACGCTTTTAAAGCCATACCAGAAGAAGCATCTCCCCAAGGTGGATTACTTGCAATGGCTTTGATTGTAATACTCTGGCTGATACTTGCAGAGAAGCTGAAGTGCATTTTTATTTTGAATAACCCCAGATTTATACTTACACTCAATGAAACACTTACCGAAGCTGATAACTGAATTACAATAGGCTCATAAGGAGAGAAGGTTAATTGAGCCAGTAACCTGATATCAATATTAAGATCAGCTTTAATGATGGCAAAATCAATAGTACCATATAGTTTTCCGATAACACCCACTGTACCTCTAAACCAGAAATAATACGCTTCTGCTACCTGAGCATCATTAGATGAAGAGGTAGTTGTTAATTGATATGGATTATACTTAGCCAGAACCCCTTCTAGAATTGCTACTGCAGTAAGGCTAAATCCTGCTTTCAAAATACCAGCATCAAAATCATAACCAAATCCAAATTGCATACCGAAACCAAAAACCAGAACAGGATTAAAAGTACCTAGCGTGGTATCCGGTACTTTATTTGTTGTAGCACTACTAAGTTTACCAAAATAAACTCCGGCAGAACCCATAACAGGGATCGGGATACCTATCGGTGTCCAAATCAAAGTTTGAAACGTGAATGATCGAGAAAAATCTTCTTTCCAGGGGAATCCTATATCTACTTGAAAATCACCATTGGTAAACAATTCTATACCAAAAATTGGTAATGTAAGGTTAACCTGCCCTAACTGTATTTTTCGCATTACTGTAGGTAGAGCAATTTCGGCCTTATACAGACCTATGGTATCACTGATCTTTTTGTATAAAATCTGAAAATCGAGACCTTTAAAAATACGAGCCGGTTCTCCTTCGAGAGCCAGGCGTAATGCATATAAATTAGGATCATTAAAAACAATCTGCATGGTGATAAAGTAATCACTGCTACTAGCATCGGATCCATTTGTTAATGCTACTGCCGATGTAGATTTTTTATCTTCCTCAAGCTTAAGTACCCCAAAATCCATTCCTACCAACCAGTTACTGTTGGCGTCCAAATTGATGCCAGGGATTTCTCCTGGCTCTGTAGGTGGCAGACTAGCCATAATATCTATAGCATCCTGCACTTTTTCTACATTCTGGAAACCCGGTATTGCCACATGCTGTCCTAATGCCAATACCCGTAAATCCAGATATTTGTTTCCTTGCCCCGAAGGAGAAGGCGTAGTTTCTGGTTTGGCGGCATCCCAGGTTAAAGGTTCCTTAGTGTTATCTTGCCATAAGAAACTACCATCTAAAGTAACCATCACTCCATTATCTTTTGGATCAGGTTGATTTGATTTGTAGGTAACCCCAATAGATTCTATAGTAGCGAATCCTAATGAAATAGGGCCTATACCCAGACTGAAGCCAACCTGTTTTGATGTGAAATCATACTTTAGACTCAGGTTGTTAAGTGGTATCTTATCGAGAATATTCCAGGGAGCAGCTAATCCAAATTGAGTTCCTGTTGCCCAGGATACCATTTTTTCTACCATACTACCGATAGTAGTAGATTCGGTAAAGCTTAATTCTGCTACATAATGATGTTTTCCATTGGTGCCAATGTCCTTTACTTCACCTTTTAAGAATTCCCAGATAATTCCAAAGGATTTTACACTGGGATCGAAATCATAGAATGCCTGAAAATTAATACCCAACCAGGTAACATTAGCATTTATATTACCGTAGTATCCTACCTCTGTTTCTTCATCTTTCTTACCATATGCTACCATAGCATTACCTTCTACACTAAGATCAAGGAAATCAATCTCCCAGGGTTTAGCAGTTTTACCGTTAAATTCCCAATATTTGGTTTTTGTCTGGATTTTAAAACCAAGACCATCAATAGCATAATCAAATCCATCCTCGGGTTTCCAGGTTGGTGCAATGTAAAAAGTGAGTAGTTGCCCAATTTCTAGGGCTCCAGAGGTCTGTGTGCCAGTAAATGTCCAACCATTCCCGGTGGCATATGTAGATTGTAGTGATAACCCAATTTTCATACTTTCGGGTAATACTACAAATTCACCTCCGATACTGATTTCATTTTTACCCGTGTTATGAATAACATTAAACGTTAATTTATTAATCGTAAAAAGAGGTCCTATAACTAAGGGTTTGTCTGCTTCGAGAATCGTATTTAGTTGATAGTACTTTTCATTTGGTTTTAGGTCAAAATCCAATAAGGTTACAGCGGTCTCTAAATCCAGTTCTGCACCAAATAATTCTAGTAGGTCACTAAGCTGGATAACACCGTCGCTTAGCCCTCCGTGGACTTTAAAATCAGGGTAAGTACCTAAAACACTAACTGTTCCTTCACCTATTGTAAAATCACCGGTTACCGTAAATTCAATTTTTCTGTTCGTTACGTCCTGTACGTTGTAGACTTGCACATCTACACTGGGATTAATTTGAAAAGGAGGATTTGCAGATAATTCCCAGGGTGTATCTGTACTCATTGCATACGACATATAATCAAATGCATGAGTTTGATTGTTGTAGTGTAGTTGAATGTCTTTTAAACCAAAACCTGCCATTCCATTCAAAGGAGGTTGAAGTACTTGAACCAGATTAATACCTCCGGCCATCTGGAAAAAACTGGATACACTTAGAGGACTGCTAAAACCGCCAGTAATAAGCCAGGTGTTCTCTTCTTCAGGGTATTTAATCATTGTTTCCAGTACTATAGGATCATTATTGGCATCTTTGCCAGACCCAATAATATTCCCTTTCAAACCTCCTTCTACTGCGCTTCCGGCTTCGTTAATTTTTAAACTGAAACCAGGCTTTTCGAAACCTATCCAAGGGATTCCGTCGATATTCCAACTTTGATTTATTTCCGTTTCAATCTCTGTTACAACTGACTCTTCGGGGCTGGTAAAATTTAATGTAATATTAAAATCAGGACCAAAGGCAGTTGTTGTTCCTTTAGATAAGGTAACTTGTGTTACTGTATCCCCGTCTTTTTCTTCTGTAATATCCTCTTTGGCTACAGTAATAAAAAACAAATTACCTGTTACGAGTTTGAAAAAAGAGGATAAGTATGTATTTGGTAATGCATTTAGGATATTTACACCACCATTACTATAATTATTAATAAGTTTATTATATACACCTTCTAATGTAAGCGCTTCTTCTTCTAAAACCATTAGATCGGTGTCAGAACTGGTTTTGGTACGAGCTTTTGAAGATGCTAATAGCGTAACAATAGGTAAGACCAATTTTACTCCTACCAGACCAAGCATTAGTTTATCATGAATATCTTGTTGATAATAAACTCCCAAATTCGTGAAATAGGTGTGTACGTCATTAGATTCGGTATACGAGTTTACCATAAACGCTCCCGAAACAGCTAGTGCATTGTAGTACTCTTCGGGTTTACCTGGATTTGTTTTTTTTAGATAAGTATCAAAAGTTTGATTTCTGAAGTTTAATGCTGCGGTTTTTGCCGCTTCTGCAACAGGAGAATAGTTTACAGCGGATAAGGTAGAAGGATAATTGGCTCTATCTTCTTCTCCAGTTTTTGGAATTTGTAAAAAAGGTCGCCCCAAACTAATAGGTAAACTGGATGATCCTTGACCTTCAAACACTCCGGGTAATCCCGAATTGGCATAGTAATAATTATAAACTTCCTGAGGAACTGGCCCAAGAGTGATAGCTACGATTTCTTTATTTCCTGCCCCGGTAAGCGTACTGGTTAGGTCATCAATTTTTACATAGCTCCCATTTTTGTAACCTTCTACTAATGATAATGTATATCCACCATCCATTAATGGTTTAACTTGTTGCCCTAGTTTAAGAATAAAATTATCTAAACTTAATTGAGCATAAGCTCCAAACATATCATTATCGATGTATACTTCTTGAATTTTTGTTTTAAGGGCGGGTAAAGAACTGTTTTTATTTTTTAGATCCACAGCAAATGCCGAGGCATAATCAAAAGGCATTTCCTGATACTTTTTTTGTATTTTGGCAATGTCACTTAGGATAAAAAATGCAATGGGTGTATTACTGCTCATTTGTGCAGTAAAAGCAGAAAGGATTAAGTTTAAAGTCATTTCTGCCGGACTAGAAAACTGATGCAAACCATATATGGGCCAGAGTCGAAGTTCTTTTTTAGTAGTATGGGCATTATAAATCGACTCGGCATTTATAGATCTTATTTTTAAATCGGCATTATAGGTTTGATCTTTTGCATACCATGTCCATAAGGTTTCTGGAACAGTTGTTAGGGAATCTGCAGGAAATTTGAACGCTAATTCTGCAAATGAAGCCGATTCTTTTGTTAAATCGTACGGGTCTTTACCTTTACGCTCTATTTGATTAGGTGCTTTTTCCCATAAATAGGGCTGTAGTCTTAAAAAATAGGTGACATTAAAAAGATCTGCATAATTTACCTGGCTGTTATCGGCTCCGCCAGTAAAACCAAAATCAATTTGTTCCAGGTTTGGTTTTGTGTCTTTATATTCTAAAAAGGTAATGGTGGCTTTACCATAGGTTATACTGGTTGTCAATATATCATTTGGGATAAGATCGGTAAGTAATATAGCCAATTTGTCTGGAGTATCTGCTCCAGAATAGATCATTAGAATATTTTTAGAATAGTCTGTAGCATCAACTATTCTTTTCATAATATTTACTGTAGTGGCCTGATGTCCAAAATTTGGAGTCCCATCTACATAGAATCGTAGTTCATCCTTACTTTTTATAAGTGCAAGCATGTCCTTTATTGATGCATCGGTAGTAGACTCACTAGCTTCCTGCCCTTGCATTAATTTGGTTAAAAGATCATTGAAGTCGCCCATCTTAAAATATTTTTATGATTTGTGTAATTCTTTACAGAATTATGATATGTTGATTATAAATGTCATGTCTGTACTACTCTGCTAGTGTCGCTATTTTCTTATTGCTTTTTAAGCTTTTTACGGTGCTTGGATCATCTTTGTTATACATAGCATACCAGCCTAATCCAGATGATTTTCCTCCAGAATTAGGATTGCCAAACAGATAAAATAAAGAAGAACCATTAGGTGGAATTTTAAGTAAGCCTAAAAACTTCAAAGCAATTTGGGTAAACATAAGAAGGAACGATTTTTGACTATCGTCAAAAGCTAATCGAAGCTGCCCTATAGAGAGTTTAAGTACCGATTGTAGGCTAATCAATTTTGCTCCACCACCCGTACCTGGTAGAGAAATACCAATGTTGGCATTATAAGTATCTCCAGTGCTATCAGGTGCCCAACTTAATAGCAGAAAAGAGTCTAAACTTACTTTACCTGCCAGTTCTCCCGGAGTTCCCATGTTTAGTTTAAAATCCAAACCATACCAGGCAGAATTATCAACCCCAGATAATCTAACGTCGGGGATTACAGTTAAGAAACCTTTGTCCTGAGGGCTTTTTTCACTGTTTCCGATAATTAGGCCTTTAAGATCTAATGCAAAATTGATAAATAAACTTTCGCTTCTGGCTGTACTGGTGGTGATATCAAAGGTGATTTCTCCTGCATCAAAATTCAGGGATTTATTTTGCTGTGGATGTTCAATTTCATAAATCATAGAAATCCCAAGATTACTGAAATTAAGACCACTTCTTGGAGTAAGATTATCGTTATCAGGACTTCCAAAAGAGAAAATATCAAAATTGGTTATATTTTTCGTATCACTTGTATTCTCAATGATTTTGTAATCAATGAATCCTTGCATACTAAACCAGGACTCATCATACCCTTCTTTAGGGGAGTCTCGTGTAGTTAATAATACATTAGTGATCTCTATTTTATTATAGATATTACTGTCAAACAAAAAGATATTATCCTCAACACTACCCATGCTATATACTGCATTCCCGTTATTAATCTGAAAACTACCTTTGAGTAAAATATTTTTGAAAATATTCTCTGGATTCCCCATACTTAATACTTCACTATCAAAAAGTTTATTGATGGTTAATTGAGAATAGCTTTCAAAGTTTTTTACGGCAGTATTCTCGAATAAAACTTTTAACGAGAGGAGCCTAAAATCATAAGTATCTGCAGTAGTCGGGGAGATGGTTTCTGGTGGGTTGATGGTGTCATCAAAGTCTGGATCTACATAATAAATCAAACCAAACATAGTACTGGATTGATCAACAACAGCTCCTGTGTTTTTGGCATCTCCTTTTTTTACGGGGCTTATTTCTACTGCAAAATGGTGTGCATTAAATGCTTCGGGATTAGTAATTCCTGCCATAATACCCTGAAGATTTGTAGGGATTTCTTTAATATCCATTCGCAATACCAAAATACCTGTCCAGTTTTCATCGGTAGCGATTTCATTAAATTTAGAGAAGTACTCGTTGTCAGACTGTTCGTATGTTTCTTTAAAATAGGATTGCAGCCATTGTGATAGTATGATTAATTGATCAGCATCTGGATCTTGTTGTACTCCTTCAGAATTAATGGTAGACGGAGAACCAAATTGATCGCGTTGCGTCCATTTTTTGGGATTAGCGACCAGGCTTTCTTTAGCACTAATTTCTGAGTCAGGATTAGGATCATATAATTTGCCTTTACGCCCTTTAATGATCATAATATTTTTGTAGTTATTGTATTCACTTCCTTGCCCTACATTGGCCTGCAACTCCCAACTATCAATACTCATGATATTGTTAAATGTAGCTGTTAGAGGGTCTTCTTCGCCTAGTGCTCCTAAATATTTTGAATTTGCAGTGACTAAAAAGAGGTCACTGGTTTGTAGTGCTTCGACCAGTTCGTTTTCTGGATTTAAAAACTCTAGTTTGTACTCTTCACTATGATCTGTATTTTGGCCTAAGAAAACTTCGTTCCATAGGGTTTGCCCTCCGCTTTGTGTTGTGGTGGCCAAAAGTCCTGACGGAGTGGTAGAAGTAGTGGGAGTTACTCCGTTTTTATTTACCATTTCTTTTGCAGATAACAATGATGTATTAGTGCTAGCTTTTCCTATGTTATTTCTACGAGTTTGACTAATAATTTGACTTTCAAATGTTTCTGTGTCCGATTCAGAAAAAGAAGTGATTCCATTTCCTACAGTTAATCCCAGATATGGAACTATCGGGAACAAGGTTGTATTATCGGCATTATAGGTAAAGCCTAAATTATTATGAATAAATAAATCTGGATATTTATAGGAAGAGCTCCCTTCTCCAAAAAGAGCAGAGCCTTTTGGTTGAGATACATAGGTAACCGTATTACCAGAAGTGTTTAGTATAGTTGCCCAGGCGGTTTCTTTTGTATGAGATAATAAAGGAGCTGTTGGTGATTCTGGTGCTTTTACAGATGATGCAGCTTCAAAAGGGAATTTAGGTGCTAATGCTGCATTTTTAGAAATAAAACGAATGGTATCTCCTTTTTGACTTAAGGTGAAAAACTCTGTGCCCTGTAGGCCACACATCATGTAGTATTCACCAGTAGTTGTTTCTTTTTGAAATTGAATTTCAAAATCTCCTTCGGGAGTGAAATGAAATTCTTCTGAATTACTATTATCGTTTATAGCACCTGTAGAAATTACCAGGCGAGCATTGTATATATTGTTAGATTCTTGCTTAGGTAGTAGTGTTATTTCATTTCCATAGTTAGAAGTAAAATACGAGTCTAGGGTAGTATCTCTTTGATCACTGTTTTTGCCGGTAAAGTTGAAATAGGTTCTTCTCGAGTTGTATGCTGTATTGATATTACATACAGAAGAATCATCATTCGGGCAAGGATCAAAGGCTTCATTCGTAACATCTGAAGGATCGATTGCAACACTAAAACCAAGATAATCTCCTGCAGGAGTGCTTTGGGCTAATGGTAGCCATTCTGATAATGAATCTTCATCACCTTCTTCCTCTGGAAACAAGTATTGAAATCCCCATTTTAGATTGTTTAAGAGGGAAAGCCTATTGATAAAAAAATTAGAAAAGCGTATACAACCCCGTAACTCTCCTGAGAAATCAATGTACCCTATTTTGGTAGGAATAGTTTTTGGAGCCGAAGTTCCTGAAAAATTGATAACCAGATTACCTGGGTTGCCATTAAGAGTAACTACATTGGTAGTATCATCTAAGATGAGCCCCATTCCATTTTGTATAGTAAGGTTTAGGCTCGAGGTAAGAGGTGCTTGTAGTCCTGTGTTTAAGTTAGAACCGTCTGCACTAAGCCCCATGAGAGATGTGTTAGATTTGTCGATTTCATTAATATCAATCTGTTCGAGCCATATCATAGCTCTATTGGCAGAGCTAGAGGAGATTAGCTCGTTTATGTTTTTTACAAAAATTTCGGCATCTGCTTCATTTTCAATAGAAGGTGCCTGTGCAGAAAACACAAAATTTCCGTTATAATAGGTGTTACTCAGAGCATCTTTTAAGTAAATAGTACCATCGGGAGGATCTATTTCTTCTGGTGTAACAAAAGCAATAAAACCACGATCATCTGCTGCATTTTCAGCGATATATAACTGATTGATAAACTTCTTAGAGAAAACTGTCATGTCTAACTAATTAAGATGGATAAAAGCAATAAGCTTTGCCTTGTTTTAAGAGAATATAAGAGCACTACTAATTTGTTTTTAGACAAAAAAGCATTGATGATGACTAGGGTTAAATTTCTGATATTCAGGTGAGTAAAGGCCCATGTGTATAGGCCTTTACTTATCTGAACACATTAATTAATGCTTACTCCTAATCATAGTGTAAAGGAGATACTAATTATTAACCTGAGCTATTAATTAGTAAACGTATAGGCAGCAGCCATAGTTTCCTGATTACTGTTTCCAGTAGGATTATATCCACTCATGAAAATAGCTATAGTATAGGTAAGACCTCTACCGATATTTACATTGTTAAAAGCTCCGCCATTATTACTGGTGATCTGAACCGCAGACAACGGACGAGCGTAGAAAGAAGGAGCTCCTGCTTGCCAGATAGCTGCCCATGAACCATTACCTTTAAGATCGATTTGATTTGGGAAATTTTCCAAACCAAAAGATACACTAGTTGTACCAGGTTTTACGTTAACGATTGTTCCTTCAAAATTATTAGTAGGACTTGGTTGTCCAGCAGCAGGAATAAATGAAGAAGAACAAATGTTTCCATAGGTCTGTGCAGGGTCGTTTAATGTAGGACCAACCGCATACCCAACAATATAGCTATTGTTGTTAAGATCCAAACCATCAAAGTTTAATGATCCTGCCTGAGTATTACTAGGTATGATCTTGCTTTGAAGTGGTGGTGTACCAAATGGAATCTCGTTACTATTCTGCCATAATACTACTTGGTTTCCAAAAGTATTTGGTTGATTCCCCGAAAGAGTATCATAAGTAATGTCAAGAGAGTTGGCCGTAATGGTAGTAATCTCAATTTTTGTTGTTAATACCGTTGTTGATTTTCCTTGTTTTTCTAATGTTGCAGTACTCATAATTGTTTAGATTTAAATGTTAATTTTAGGTTTTAAAAATGTATCTATTTATCCGACGCCGGATCACTTGTGTTAAAATTTAAGATGGCTGCAGCAGTGGTATTATCTGCCCCCATAAAGTATATTAAGGTATATTCTGTATCTCTACCTAGTGATAGGTTGTTTAGCGCTACAATCCCTTGATTAGAATAACTATCTATTTTTGTTTTAATAAGAGCATCAGGAGGTAGGTTATATGGCGAAGCATAGCCTTTCCATAACCCAACCCAATTTCCGTTTTTTTTGGGCAGGTAGCCCGAAAGAGTTTGGTAGAAAACTGATAATGAAGTTTGCCCTAAATTTTCAATTCCAATATGTACATTAGACAGCGGTGCTTTGATACCCCCTGCACCCAGAATCGCACTGGCACAAATATTTCCTGTTCCAGAACCTACACCGTATCCCACTACATAGCTGTTATATGTAATAGTAAGGCCATCAATAGTAACAGTGCCACTTTGAGTATTAACTCCTATTTCTATCATTTTTAAGGGCTCTACTGTCCAGGGAATAACAGATGATTCCCAAATAGCTATAAAATTTTTGTATGTTGATGGTTGATTAGCAGGAAGTCCCGAAAAGGCTACAGTAATTGATTCTCCGGTAAAACTAGTAATTTCAATCTTACAAGTATTGAGTTTTGCCGTTTCAATTGCTACAGCAAGAGGTTGAAATTCTTTCAAAGCAATAGGATTAATATTAGAGGTGTTAAATTTCACTACAGGACAGGATGCTAACACGCACGATGATTGATTTGGAAAACATAAAAAGAGTATAACTATACATAAGGATATAATTCTCTTCGTTGTAAATCCGTAAAGCCCCGATTTAAAGAAATAGTTGAAATTTATTGGCATTGCTATTTACTTTTTGATTTGTGTGTGTGAGTTGGTGTATTGAGTATGAATGTACTCTTGTACTAAGATACCTTTAAATCAAAACATTTCCTATAGGTATAAACCCGTGTTTTTTAGGAGTTTACAGTGGTGTTTTTGAAGTTTATAGCAAGGGTTTTACCATAAAAAAGAAGGGAAAAAAGGATGGTTATTGCTTAAAATCAGAAGGTTTACAATTATATTAGATAAGAGAGCGTACTTTTCTTAAAAGTGAAATAATCATGACAGAAATTAACGATCCGTCATCAAAAATTAGGCATATGTAATTTGAAAAAAGATAAGCTGAAAAAGGAGTTTGATTATACAGTATTAAAATGTGTCAAAATATGCAATCTATGTGGTCATGATTACGTTTGCTCCCCCAAAGATCACAAAACTGATGCTAGATGAGATCTGGTATTAGAATTTTGTTCTTTTGAGTAGAACCCGAACTTAAAACCTACGTCTTCTACATATACATAACTTTGTATAGAAACATCATAGTTAATAGGCGCATTTAATTCTTTCATGAGATCTATAATACGGTAGAGTTTTGTTTTTGAAATCCCCAGACGAGATGCTAATTGTTCTGGTGATCCTGTAGCTTGTAAACGAGTGAGTTGATCTATTCGTTCTATAGTTTTAATGTGTTTAATAATAATACCCATAACTTATTTTCTTTTATGATTACTGTTTTTAATACACTTTTATTCTGATCTATGATAAGCTTTCAACTTATCTTAAAATTCAAAATTTTCAACTTCTTTAGTGGAGTAGTACGGGGTGTAATCCAATTTAATAAGACTTAATACAGGCGAGAATTTCTTTTTGTTCATTTTTTTGTATATTTGTTTGTGAGTAATACAAATATAGTTTAAAATATTGAACTAAACAAGATAATAGTTTAATATTTTGGTTTAATTAAGATGTGTAATATACTTTTAAACTGTAAAGTTTATAATATTAACTTTTTGAATATGGATTTACAAAAGATTAAGGAAATAGCAGACGAAAAAGGCAAGTTAATCAAGGATTTAATTGAAGAAACAGGGATTAAGAAAGGAACTCTTTTCAATTATATGAAAGGAAAAACAGCTATTACTTTAGAAGCTTTTCTAAAAATATCGGATGTTTTAAAAGTTCCGCCTTTAGAATTATTGGCCGTAGTTCAAAATATTAAACTTAACAATGATGCAGCCGAAATGATTCATAGTATGGAGCCTACTAATGATACCGGGCAGGTCCAATCAAATTCTATTAATGTTATGATGGTTCCTTTGGTAAATCAATATGCATATGCAGGGTATTTAAGTGGTTTTGAAAATGAAGGTTATGTAGGAGAATTACCAAAAATGCCATATCTGGCAGATAGGCAATATAAAGGTAATTACGTGTTTTTTGAGGTAAAAGGAGATTCTATGGATAATGGTAGTTATGAAAGTTATCTTGAAGGTGATCTTATCCTTTGTCGAGATGTGAGACAGGATTTTTGGAGTAGTAAATTGCATATTAATAAATGGGATTTTGTAATCGTGCATAAAGAAGAAGGTATTCTTTTAAAAAGAATTATTGAGCATGATGTTGAAAAAGGAATACTAACCCTTCATTCTTTAAATGATTATTATGATGATATCGAAGTGCATCTAAAAGACGTTGCCAAAATTTTTAATGTTGTCGATGTAAGAAGACATAGAAATCGACGATAATTATAAACTTTTTTAAAGAAGTAGGTATACAAATGTTATATACCTGTAATTTTTAAAACTACCCTGTCTACAAAATATTGGTCTTTTACGACGACGTATTCATTCCTCGGTAAGATTTCATCTTTTTTAGTACTGCAGAATTTCAATTCATAACCAGAACTCTTCCTTTAGGTTGATTCATACTTCATTCCTTAAAACTAGAAATCGAGGTTAAATTAAGTTAATCTTTTTAACGTTAGGTTTACCATTTGTCATTATTATAGTAATGATTAAATAACGTTTCTATTTTACTAATATTAAAATTTATATACAATTTTGGCTGGTAAATTTAGTATTAGTAAAATTTAAACTTAACAAATGAAAAGTTCATTAACACTTTTTTCAGTATTATTTTACTTTTTTTCTACGGTAGTCAGCGGTCAGGAATCTAGTATTAAGGGAATAATTACAGACGGTCAAACCCCACTTCCCGGAGCAAATGTTATGCTTCAGGAAACTCAAAAAGGGGTGGTAACAGATTTTGATGGTAATTTTGAAATCGTTGGAATTCAAGAAGGGCAATACAGTATTGCTATTTCTTATCTTGGTTTTGAAGATAAGGTGATTTCAATTACAATACATCCAGAGGAAATTAAAAATTTAGGAAGTATTGAACTCGTTGCTTCTGCAGAAGCTCTGGATGAAGTTGTAGTCACAGCTTTGGGTATAGAGAAAGAAAAAAAACGATTAGGGTACTCGGTGCAAGAAGTGCAGGGAGATCAACTTACAACGGCCAGAGAAACGAATGTTACGAACTCATTAGCTGGCCGTGCAGCAGGAGTTCAAATAACAGGAGGAGGATCGGGTGTAGGGTCAACTTCGCTAATTACAATACGTGGAGAAGGTTCTCTTATTCCGGGAAATAATTCTCCTTTGTTTGTAGTAGATGGTATTCCGATAAGTAACCGTACAATTAGCAATCGAGCCGAAGGAAATCTTGAAACAGATTATGGTAATGGAGCACAGGATATTAATCCAGATGATGTTAAATCTGTCTCTATCCTTAAAGGACCTAATGCAACAGCTCTTTACGGATCTCGTGGATTAAACGGAGTCGTTTTAATTACTACGAAATCTGCCGAAAGAACAAAAGGATTAGGGATTAGTTTTACTCAAAATGTAACTTTTGAAAATGCATTACGAATACCAAAGTATCAAAACCAATACGGTCAGGGAGCAGGAGGAGAATTTGCATTTCTTGATGGATTTGGAGGCGGTGTTAACGATAATATTGATGAGAGTTGGGGACCGCGTTTAAATGGTCAATTAATTCCTCAACATGATAGCCCAACAACTAGTGGTTTTAGAGCAGGAGATTTTGCAGTAAGACCAAGGAATGCCGATGGTACTTTTGCAGATGAAATTATTCCTACACCATGGAAATCTAATCCCGATAATATCGAAGATTTTTTCAGAACAGGATCAACAATAACAACAAACCTGGCTTTAACAGGGGGTAATGAATTTGGGAATTTAAGACTTTCTTTAACCAATTTAGAAAGTGAAGGCATTCTTCCAAATACAGATTATGACAGAAGAACATATGCATTAAATGGCTCTTATAATCTAACAAAATGGTTAAAGGTTTCTTCATCGGTTAACTATGTTAATAGTAAAAGTAATAATAGACCAAATAACTCTTATGGTACAGAGAATATCATGTATTTATGGGTTTGGTTTGGGCGTCAGATAGATATGAATTCTCTTCGAAATTATTGGCAACCAGGCTTAGAAGGGAGACAGCAGTTTAATTATAACTATAACTGGCACGATAATCCATTTTTTACATTGAATGAAAATACTAATGGGTTTGATAAAAATCGAATTTTTGGTAATGCCAGAGTAGATATAAATATCACACCTAGTTTATCTCTTATGTTGCGTACAGGTGTCGATTATTTTAGTGAACTACGTGCCAGTAGACGCGCCTATAGTACTCAACGGTTTGCAAAAGGGCAGTATCGTGAAGATGATATTTTCTTTAAAGAGCAAAACACCGATTTTCTCCTGCAGTATAATAAAGCACTAAATGAAGATTTTACAATGGGATTATCATTGGGAGGTAATACGAGAGAAGAAGAAAACCGATATAAACGAATTAGTGCAAACTCGTTATCAGTTCCCGGAATTTATAATTTTGAAAATTCGGCAGAACCATTGTCAAAAACACAATTTAATGATAAGCGTAAAATCAATTCATTATATGCATTTGCGAACTTTTCATATAAAAACTTCCTTTTTCTGGATATCACAGGTAGAAATGATTGGTCCAGTACGTTGCCAAAAGACAATAACTCATATTTCTATCCATCGGTCGGTCTTAGTGCTATCGTTTCTGATATGGTAGAGTTGCCAGAGATGTTTTCTTTTGTAAAACTTCGTGGTGGTTGGGCTGTCGTTGGTAATGATACCGATCCCTATGCCCTTAGAAATACATTCTCATTTAATGAGCCTTTTGGGAATTTTCAACGAGTGAGTGCATCGGATATATTGCGCAACGAAAATTTGAAACCAGAAGAAGCTTCATCAACCGAAGTTGGGGCAGATATCCGATTTTTTAATAATCGCCTGGGATTTGATGTAACCTATTATAAATCTATTGTAAAAAATCAAATTCTGACTTTACCCGTATCGAATACATCAGGATTTGGATCAAGGATTATTAATGCAGGTGAAATTGAAAATACAGGATTCGAGGTTGTATTGAATGCTAAACCTATTAAAAGTAAAGGTGGGTTTACATGGGAGACCAATGTTAACTTTACCAGCGCTCGTGGTGAAGTAAAATCTTTAATTGATGATTTAGATACTTATGAGATATCCTCTAATTATGTTAATGTATTAGCTCAGGTCGGAGGTAGAATGGGTGATATTTATGGTACAGGTCTGGTAACAGTAGATGACCCTAACAGTCAGTTTTTTGGTCAGGTAGTACATAATGAAGATGGCTTTTCTGTACGAGATCCAAACTTAAAGAAATTGGGAAATTATAATCCCGATTTTACTGTGGGTTGGCAGAATACTTTTACGTATAAAGGATTTAATTTCGGGTTCTTGTTTGATTGGAGACAGGGAGGAGAAATCATGTCTAGAACAACCCTTATTGGTGGTACTTCGGGAATGATGGATTTTACAGCTGTAGGAAGAGAAACAGGAATCATCTCAGAGGGTGTTATCCAAAATGCAGATGGAAGCTATAGACCAAATGATGTAGTGCTTTCTGGACGAGATTATTATTGGTGGCGTTATAATCGTGGTAACGAAGAAATAGGGATATTTGATGCCTCTTTCTTAAAACTACGAGAAGTACGTTTGGGATATAATTTTCCTCAAAAAATCCTTAAGAAAACGATTATTAAGAGCCTGTCGTTGTCATTGGTAGGTAGAAATTTAGCATTATGGACAGAAAACCCTCATTTTGATCCAGAGACGATCTCTTTTAATGGAGGAACCATTGTACCAGGAGTTGAAGATATGGCATTACCAAGCTCTAGAAGCTATGGGATTAATCTAAATGTAACTTTCTAAAGCAATAAAGATGAAAAAATATATAATAGTAACATTAACAATATTAGTATCAGTACTATCCTGTACTAATGATTTTGAAGAAACGAACGCTAACCCCAACCAACCCGAAGAAGTAAGTTCAGATTTATTAATATCTACAGTTATCTCTACTGTGGCTAATAGAGCAGCACAATCTGGATGGGATAGGGGTAATATTGTAGGTCAGCTAACTGCAAAGATTAATTTTACAGGTTTCGACCGTTATGAATGGGGGTCAGAATCTGGATTATGGAATGAATATTATGGGATTCTACCAGAAATTGATCTTATTTTGAAGACTTCACTACAACAAGAAACCAGAAATACAAGTTATGAAGGGATGGCATTAATCCTTAGATCTTATGTCTTTTCTATTCTAACAGATAATTGGGGAAATATTCCTTTTTCAGAAGCGATAGATGGCCAAAATAATAACTTCACTCCTAAATATGATAGTCAACAAGAGATTTATACTGCAATTCTTCTGGATTTAAAAAAAGCAGAAGAACAATTGGCAATAGGACAGCCTATCCTTGGTGGCGATGTTTTATATGGAGGCGACCTCGAAAAATGGAGAAAGCTGGCAAACTCTTTAAGGCTACGTTATCTATTAAGAATTTCGAACAAAGTAAATGTTTCTTCAGAAATGAAAGAGATAGTAGATAGCGGCATTTTTATAGCTACCAATGCCGATAATGCTGTAGTACCCTATCCAGCGACAACACAAATAGATTCATGGCCTATAAGTACAGGTAGAATTGGGGGATTTGATGAACACCGACTTAGTGAAACCAGTGAGGCCGTTTTGAAACAATTTAATGACCAACGCTTGTCAAAGTGGTTTCAGCCGACAGATAACCCAGATGATGATCCTAATCTTTTTGTAGGGTTAACTAATGGATTAAGTGAAGATAATGCATCAACATTTAATGGTGGAGCCAGTAACGTATCCAGAATAAATCAATCCTTTTTTTATGATTCTCCAAATAGTGTAAAAGCAGCAATCATACAAGCAGCCGAAGTTCATTTCATCATTGCAGAAGCTGCACAACGAGGTTGGATCACTGCAGATGCTAAAACATCATATGAAAATGGTGTGAGATTATCTTTTGAATATTGGGAGGTTAATCAAGATATCAATACTTATCTTGCACAAATTGGTGTGGCATATGATGATAAGTTAGAAACCATAATCACTCAAAAATGGTTAGCATCATTTTTGGTTGGTTTTGAAGCCTGGTATGATTTCAGAAGAACGGGATTACCCTCGGCAATTGTTCCGGGACCAGACAATGTAAATGGTGATCGTGTACCAGTACGTTTTTTATACCCGGATAGCGAGCAAACACTTAATAATGAGAGCTACGAGCAGGCAATTTCCCAAATGGGAGGTAATGATATTAATATAAAAGGCTGGTGGGAAAACTAATGATCACCAGGTTTTAGGATAACGATATCATGTTTAGAACATAATAAATAAAAAATATCAGATGGAATAAGCATAATTAAGAGCGGTAATACCAGCCAAAATGATTAGTATGCGATTCCATCTGGTTTCTAAAATAATACATATAAACAGATGAAAAAAAATATAATCTTTATAGTCGTTCTTGCTTTGCATTTGTTTGCAGTTAATGGCAATGCGCAAAAAGAAAATTCGCCAAAAGTAATCTTGATCACTTTAGATGGCTTACGCTGGCAAGAACTTTATACAGGTGCCGATTCTCTATTGGTAACAAATAAGACGTATGTAAATGATACTACAAAGTTAAAAGCAGATTTTTGGAGGTCAAAAGCAAAAGATAGAAGAGAAGCTCTGATGCCATTTTTTTGGAAAAAAATCACTGCTATGGGGCAATTACACGGAAATAGAAACGCAGGAAGTAAAGTTGATCTAACAAACAATATGTGGTTTTCATATCCGGGATACAATGAGATTTTAACCGGGGTTGCTGATGATAAAAATATCAATAGTAATAAAAAGATAAATAACCCAAATAAAACAGTATTGGAAATCACAAATAATCTACCAGGTTATAAAGGAAAAGTAGCTGCCTTTGGAAGCTGGGATGTATTTCCGTATATCGTAAATGAAGATCGTTCTGGAGTCCCTGTTAATGCAGGTTTTGAAGCTGCAACAGGAAATGATCTTAGTCAAAGAGAAGTGTTTTTAAACCAGTTGCAGGACCAGATTCCGAGCCCTTGGGGTACGGTTCGTTTAGATGCTTTTACACATCACTATGCAGTAGAGTATATGAAGAAAAACCATCCCGACTTGGTGTATATTGCATATGGTGAAACAGATGATTTTGCTCATGATGGAGATTATGAAGCCTACCTAAGAGCTGCTTATAATACAGATGGTATGATCAAAGAATTATGGGAGTTTACACAGCAGGATGCCTATTATAAAGATAATACCGTTTTTATTATCTCTACAGATCATGGTCGAGGAACAGATCCTCTGGATACCTGGAAGAGTCATGGAACAAAGATAAAAAATGCAGGACAGGTTTGGATTGTTGCTTTTGGAAAAGGAATAACAGTTTTGGGAGAGGTAAAGAATACCGAACAATTATACAGTAACCAAATAGCGGCTACTGTTGCTGCGATTATGGGAAATGAATATCCTGTAAAAAATGCTGGGAAACCAATTAAAAGTATCGTGAAATCAAAAAAATAACCACTTCTTAGTCAAAAAAGAGATATTACATAAACTCTAACTTTTATTTTTGAATATCTAAGTAAACTCTCACAAAATGCTCGTTACTTATTCCTATATAAGCGAATGAATAATTATCAATGCATTTTGTGAGAGTTTACTTGCGTTTTATGGGGTATTTAGAATTTTCTTTCAAAAAGCAGTCATTACTTATCATTCTTTGATTGCTATTTATCATTCTTCTCTTTTTTTGTAACAACTTGAGTAAATTAACATCTTTACTATAAACGTGTTACTAATGAATCCTAAAAACCTATTTTCTGTACTAGTATTCTCCGTTATTTTATTATTTCTGTCATGTGAGAAAACTAAACCATTAGAATCGTCTAAAGAAAAAATAGAATCGCCTAGTATTGCATTATTTGGTACATTCCATTTTGCCTCTACTTCAGATTATTCATCTATGGATCTTGATGATTTTAGGTCGACTAAAAGGCAAAAAGAAATTCGTTTGTTAATAGAGGCACTTAAAACATACAGGCCAACAAAAATTATGGTCGAATATCCTTACAGAAAAGAGGATAAGCTCAATGATGATTATAAAGAATATCTTAATGGTATATATACGCTTAGCATTAATGAAATTAACCAATTAGGTTTTCGTCTTGCTAAAGAGTTAGGGCACCAAAAGCTTTATTGTATAGATCAAAAAATATCACTTCCCTTTGGGCCATTATCTAAATATGCAGAAAAATATGAAAAGCAAAAGTTTGAAACTTTCTTATCAAGTATCAAAGAAAATGATCAAGAAGACTCTAAGCGTTTAAAAAAATCAACACTATTAGAATACTTTGTGTATAAAAACTCAAATGAAGAAGATTTAAAAAATAAGAATCAATACTTAAAAGGAACTGCCCAGTTTGTTTCCGATTCGACTTATATTGGAGTACAGTTTGTTTCAAAATGGTGGGAACGCAATTTTCATATTATGGCTAATATTGATATGCAAACTCAAAAAGATGATAGGCTTTTAGTTATTATAGGAGGAGCGCATCGAGCAGTTTTGAAAGATTTTTATGAGGATAGAGAAGATGTTAGATATGTTGAAATTTCAGACTATTTAAATTAGAGCGACTTAGAATCTAGATCATTACTACATGCCTATATACAATTTTTAGAATACTTCGATCTAAGCAGTAGTATACAGAGATAGGGTAGTGTAAATAATTTAAATATTATTTAAACAACTCTATATACTGTGTGAAGCTGAGCTTTTTGGCATTCAGACTATAATTCTTTAGGAGTTAAAAATGTTTAAACCACCTTGGTATTTATTTAAAAAAAATTAAAATAATATAAGATATGTGTTAAGTAACACCTAGTTAAATATTCACGTCATTTTTTATCCAATTTCCGTCATTTAGTTATTTCAATTGATACTTAATTTTGTGTTATAATTTATTTAGATTAAATAAAAATAACAATGTTGGATACCCAAATTACCCTTAAACCTGACCTCGCGGTTGACTATCTTTTTGATGCTCATTCTAAATATGAATATGAAGAATATATACAAAAAGCTGTTCAGTATATTAAAACCTTTTTAGATAATGACTGTTTTTATAGTGGGGAATCTGCAGAAATGCTTAAGTCTCGTAAAGAAGGAATTTCAGTAAATTCACAAACTAATTTATCTTTGGATCAGGCATTACGAGAGATTAAAGATGTATTTCTTGACCATGCCATTTCTTTTCACCATCCTCATTATGTAGCGCATCTTAATTGTCCTGTTTTATTACCAGCATTGGTAGGAGATTTAATAGCTTCATCTGTTAACACAGCGATCGAAACCTGGGATCAAAGTACGTCTGCTACTTTAATAGAAAAAGAGATGATTCGTTGGATTTGTAATGAAATGAATTTTCCCGCAGAATCAGATGGTGTTTTTACCAGCGGGGGTACACAATCCAATTTTAAGGCACTTTTGATGGCGAGAGATCATTATGCATTTACACATTATGGAATTAACTTAAAAGAGAATGGGTGGTCTGATGAGGTTAGTAAGTTTCGTATTTTTTGTTCAAATAAAGCACATTTCAGTATCAAAAAAAATGCAGCTTTATTAGGTATGGGATATGATGCTGTAATACCTGTAGAAACAGATGATAAGATGAAAATGAAAGTAGATGCTCTGGTACAGGCTATAGAAAAAGAAAAACAACGAGGCAATATACCAATTGCTATAGTTGCTACAGCTGGGACAACAGATTTTGGAAGTTTTGATCCTTTGCAAACGATCTCTAAAATTGCAAAAGAGTATAATATCTGGTTTCATGTAGATGGAGCATACGGAGGATGTTATGTCCTAACCGATACCCATAAACATATGTTTAATGGCGTAGAATATGCCGATTCGATGACAGTCGATTTTCATAAAACTTTGTTTCAACCAGTATGCTCTAGTGTCTTTCTGGTTAGAGATACAAAGTATTTTAAATATATTTCTTACTACGCAGATTATCTTAATCCTATAGAAAACAGGGATGAAGAACATCCGGATTTGATTGAAAAATCTATTCAGACTACCCGACGATTTGATGCTTTAAAACTATGGTTTACTTTAAAAGTAACTGGAGCTAAAAATTTGGGTGGATTTCTAGAAAGAGTACACCACCTGGCCAGAGAAATTTATTACATCATTAAGGATGATATCTATTTTGAAGTAGCACACAAACCAGAACTAAGCACTCTTGTATTTCGGTTTAAGATTCCTGGTGTATCTGATGAAAAAGTCTTAGATACAGTAAATCTACATATTAAAAACACGCTTTTTAATGCTGGTAAAGCTTCTGTAGCCAGTACTAAACTAAATGGTAAAACCTATTTAAAATTTACCTTGTTAAATCCGAGAACAACAAAAGAAGATTTGATAGAGGTTGTTAAAATGATCAAAGAACAGGGGCTAATTTATACCACAAATAATTAAAATAATACGATGATGAGTGATACTAAAATAGTAGATTTTGTAGCGGTAGGGATTGGTCCTTTTAACCTGGGACTAGCTTGTTTAACCGAACCTATTGATGGGTTAGAAGGAGTTTTTTTAGATAAAAGCCCTAAGTTTGACTGGCATCCCGGGATGTTACTTCAAGATACAACATTACAGATTCCGTTTATGGCAGATTTGGTAACTCTGGCAGATCCTACCAGCCCATTTAGTTTTTTGAATTATATCAAAAAACAAGGACGCATGTATTCCTTCTATATAAAAGAAAATTTCTTACTACTTCGTAATGAATACAATCAATATTGCCAATGGGTAATAGAAAAACTGCCTAACTTGTTTTTTAATACCGAAGTAACTCATATACAGTATAATGAAAAAGAAGAGTATTACGTTGTTACTTCAAAATGTACACAGACCGATGACTTAAAAATATACAAAGCAAGAAAACTGGTTTTAGGAACAGGAACTCAACCTTATGTTCCGGGATGTTGCAAACAATTAGAAGGAAAAGCATTTCATTCTTCATCATATCTACAGAGTAAAGCAGTAGTGCAATCCAAAAAATCTATTACCATATTAGGTAGCGGGCAAAGTGCAGCAGAGATTTTTTATGATCTTTTGCAAGAGATTGAAACAAAAGAATATCAATTAAACTGGATTACCAGGTCTCCAAGATTCTTTCCATTAGAATATTCTAAATTAACTCTAGAGATGACTTCTCCAGAGTATGTAGATTATTTCTATAATCTGCCACAGAGTAAAAAGGATCATTTAATTCAAAATCAAAAACATCTCTATAAAGGAATTAATCAAGATCTAATTGCAGATATCTATGATCTAATCTATACCAAGCAGTTGACTAATGATGTTAAGATATCATTACGTACCAATTCTGAATTGACTGCTGCAGCGTATAATGAAAATGAAAACACTTTTGATCTTGAATTACACCAAATTGAACAAAATAAACGATATCGCCATCAAACAGAAGCGCTAATACTAGCAACTGGCTATACCTATCAGAAACCAGAATTTATAGAAGGTATAGCAGATCGGATTAAGTGGGATGATAAAAACCGATATGATGTACATCGCAATTATAGTATCGATAAGCAGGGTAAGGATATCTACGTACAAAATGTAGAATTGCACACCCATGGGTTCGTAACTCCAGATTTAGGAATGGCTTGCTATCGCAATTCTTTTATCATTAAAGAACTAACAGGAAAAGAGTATTACCCGATAGAAAAACGTATTGCTTTTCAACAATTTGAAGTGACTCGGGAAGAAGAAATTAGTATGGAGGAACCTGTTTTAAGGTAAACCATAATCAGACCTCACAGGTCTTTAAGACCTGTGAGGTCTATAAATTGTAATCTTACAATGACTCTAAAAAAAATCCTTATTCTTATGACTCTGGTAGCGGTAGTAAGCGATTATTTGCTACACCCCTTTTATCCACAGTTTTTTGAAGCTCGCTTTGGGGTTACAGATCCCAAATATGTAGGGTACTATTTTGCTGCCATTTGTTTTATGGTGATGATTGCGTTTCCGTTTTGGGCATATATATCAAAAAAAGTAGCTGAGTTAAATATTTTGGTGTATACGCAATGTATAGCAGGAATATTAGCATTATACTGTTATTGGACCACCTCTTATATTAATTTCTGGATCATATCCTTGATTATGGTATTATTTAAAGGAAGTTATCTTTTGGTATACCCATATATCTTAAAAATTATTACCAAAAAAGAACATACAAGCACGATAGGAGTGCTCTCTGTTGTTGTACATCTAGGAGGAATTTTAGGAGCAGTGATTGGTGGATTGACGGTAGATCTTGTTGATGCCAGTTATATTTTTCTGGCGATGGCCGCTGGAGATTTTATACAAATGGGAATAAGCATGTATGTAATGCGTAGCAAAAAATATGATACAAATAAAATTATTGAAACTCAATCGACTCTTGATGCTAAGGATAAAATTATTCCCCAAGGTTTTATCCTTAAGATTGGGTTAGTAACCATGATCTTATATTTTAGTGATTTTCTAATCCGCCCTTTTTTCTCGTTATACTGGGAAAGCCTTTCTGATTATGACGGTAAATTAATTTCTGGAAGCATATATGCGATACCTGGTTTTGTAGCATTAATTGCGCTGTGGATCAATACAAAGTATAGTCCAAAAAATAAAAATAAGAGTATCATATCAGCATTATTTCTAGGAATGATTGGGCTCATACTTCAAGGGCTTCCTGTTGAGGCCATTGTGATTGTAGGAAGAATCATTTATGGTTGGGCGATTTTTCAGGGAGTAGTACGTTTTGATGTATTACTGTTCGAGTTTAGTTCACCAAATTCTTATGCTATCGATTACAGTAAGGTCCATTTTTTTCAAAACCTGGGAGTATTACTAGCTTCTTTTTCGGTAGGGATTGTGGTAGATCAACACGGGTTACAAATTCCATTTACAGTAGCATTAGCAGGTTTTTTCATTGCACTAGCAATGTACTATTTCATGTTTATCAGAACAACAATTAGAGCAAGAGCAAAGAATCTAGCAAAAACATAAAGATTTTATATGTCAGTACAAGAACATACAGGTTTAGTAACATCTGCAAAAGAAGGATATGAGTTTTCATCATCATATAAGAACTTTGGTGATATTCATATACGACATTTTGATGTTGAAACAGACAGTATTGTATTACACGATTGGGTAAATCGGGATTATGCTTTATTCTGGGGTATGCAACAAAGTTCGGTTGAAAAGGTAAAAGCCGAATATGCCAGGTTAATACGACCAGATCATTATGATATTTTTGTTGGTGTATATAGAGAACAACCTGTTTTTGTTTTAGAACGTTATCATCCACAACAAGATCTTATCGGAAAATATTATTCGGCCCAGAGCAATGACTGCGGGATTCATATTATAGTAGCACCGCCATCCGAAGGTAAAATTGAAAACTTTACATGGTATATGTTTGATACGATTATGAATTTTGTTTTTCAGGATGAAAAAATACATCGAATTATCGTAGAGCCCGATATACGAAATAAAAAGATGTTTTCGATTTGCCAACGTGTAGGTTTTCAGCTTGATACTATTGTCGAACTTCCGCATAAAACCGCACAACTCGCTTTCTTAACCAGACAAAAACATAACCAACTTAAATTATTTCCACAAATCCATAAACGAAGTGCAATGAATACATTAGACAACGCCGTTTCACCCCAACAATCTGTATCCCATATACAACCAGAATTATGGGTTAAAGTAAATACTTTACTAATCAAAAAAGCAATATGCGAATTTAGCCATGAGTTACTTATACAACCCAGAATAGTAGAAAAATTGGGAGACGGTTGGAATAGGTATTCTTTGGAAGCCGATAACCCCGAGATTCGATATGAATTTAGAGGAAAACAGTTGGCATTACATCATTTATGGATTAGCGAAGTTTCTATTCAGAAATATGAATCCGAAAAATCGGTAAGGCTAGATGCTATTTTATTTATCAAAGAGTTTAGAGAAAAATTAGGGATTGATACTACTACAATGCCTGTATATCTCGAAGAAATTATTAGCACCTTGTACGGAAGTGCTTTTAAGCATGTAAAAGGAAATCCTTTGGCTATAGATTTGGTCTCTGCAGATTTTCAGACTATCGAGCAATCAATGATGGAAGGTCACCCTGGTTTTGTAGCTAATAATGGCCGAATAGGATTTGATAGTAGCGACTATAGATCATATGCTCCCGAAGCCGGAAATTCCTTTTACCTCATATGGTTAGCAGGCCATAAGAGTAGTGCCGTATATGCTGCTATCGAAGATTTACCGTATGAAACCTTAATTGAACAAGAATTAGGTGCAGATACTATTTTATCTTTTAATACTATAATAAAGAATAAAGGTTTTGATCCAGATGAGTATTACTTCATTCCTATGCACCCCTGGCAATGGTTTAATAAATTAGCTAATATATTCTCTCCAGAGGTTGCCAAAGGAAATCTGATTTGTTTGGGTTATGGTCCAGATCAATACCTGGCACAACAATCGATACGTACATTATTTAATATTTCGAACCCTCATAAACTGTATATCAAAACGGCCCTTTCTATCTTAAACATGGGATTTATGAGAGGATTGCCTTTATACTATTTGGGTACAGCTCCAAAAATGGCAGTTTGGTTAGAAGAATTATTATATAATGATTCTTATATTAAAGAAACAGGATTTAGGATGCTGGGAGAAATAGGTTCTGTTAGTTATGTAAATCCATATTTTGAGGAGTTTGGGCCACACAATGACTATAATAAAATGCTGGCCTCATTATGGAGAGAAAGCCCGATGGGTATGATCGATGACGGCCAAAAACCAATGACAATGGCTGCTTTTCTACATATTGATCAAACCGGCGAAGCATTATTACCCAAAATTATTGCCGCCTCGGGGTTATCTATCTCAGAATGGTTACACAATTATTTTAAAGCATATCTAAGTCCGCTAATACACTGTTTTTATCATTTTGATTTGGTGTTTATGCCTCACGGCGAAAATATCATCATGGTATTAGAAAATAATATACCGGTGAAAATATTAATGAAAGATATTACCGAGGAAGCCTGCATTCTAAGTTCAGAGGTTAAATTACCCGAGCACTTGAAACGTATGTATGCTCCTGTTCCCGAAGATGTGAAATTGTTATCTATTTTTACAGATATTTTTGATGGATTTTTTAGATTCATGTCCCATATCCTGGTTGAACATGCTGGATATTCTGAAGAGAATTTCTGGGAGTTAGTAGCAGAAAATATACATCAATATCAGCAACGTTATCCAGAAAAAGCAGCCAAATTTAAACAATACGATCTTTTTGCGCCAGAATTTCATCTATCGTGTCTTAACAGGCTACAATTAAACAACAATAAACAGATGATTGACCTAGATGACCCTGTTGCATTACTTCAGTTTGCAGGGCGATTACAAAACCCTATTGCTGCTTTTAGAAAAGAAAAACCCAGCCCTCTAGTATAAGATCCTTTTTTATGAATAACGCAGCAACCATACCATCCACAGTTTTTTCTAGAACTATTAAAGAGCTCGGAGATATACATTTACGTCTTTTGGATATAGAAAAAGATATAGAAACTATCCACGATTGGGTTACCAGGCCTTATGCTACTTACTGGGGTATGCAAGAGCATACTTTAGAAGAAGTAAGACTTGCGTATCAAGAAATAGTCGAATCAGATCATCATGATGCGTTCGTAGGTGTACTAAATAACCAACCTATTTTTTTAATGGAACGTTACCTCGCTATAAAAGATTCTATTTCAGAATATTATGAAGTACAGGAAGGAGACTGTGGAATGCATATTTTGGTTAGCCCCATCAAAAAAAAGATTCCAAATTTTACCTGGCATATATTTTCTACAATTCTCGAATATCTGTTTAGTGATCCACAAACCAATCGAATTGTTGTAGAGCCAGATGTGAGAAATGAAAAAATTCATGTACTCAATAAACGAGCAGGATTTCAATATCATAAAGAAATTGAATTACCTCATAAAACAGCAGCATTGGCTTTTTGTGATAAAAAAGATTACGAGAAAGCACTCATGCTAGAAGAAAATAAAAATATAGTACATAAAAATAAAATCAATGGCTAAGTTAGATATGGTAATCCAACCAGAAGTTAATCTTGATTATCTAAGACTTGATGTTTGGAAAAAAGTAAATCGAGCTCTTGTTAAGAAAGCAATTAGCGAATTTACACACGAATTACTTTTACAACCAAAACCACAGTATCAGGAAAAATATTGGGGGCATTTTGTTTTGGTCTCAGATTTACCAGGAATTACCTATGAGTTTAAAGCCAAAAAACGAAGTCTTGATCATTGGCATATCGATGAGAATAGCCTTGTAAAAAGACGAAATGGAAATCTGGTGACTGTAGATGCCATACATTTTATTTTAGAATTTAGAAATACTTTGGGAATTTCTGATGACATGTTGCCTACCTATCTCGAAGAGATTGCCAGTACTTTATCTGGAGCAGCATATAAATATCATAATAAAAAATGCTCTTCAAGAGAACTGGTCCAGTGTAGTTTTCAGGTAATCGAACATGCAATGACCGAAGGGCATCCCTGTTTTGTAGCTAATAATGGGCGTATAGGTTTTGACGCTAAAGATTACATTAAATATGCTCCCGAAACCGACAATTCGTTTCAAATTATATGGCTGGCAGGCCATCGCGATAAAGCGACATTTACAGCAGTAAAAGGGTTTGAATATAAATTACTAATGAGGCGAGAACTAGGAGTTTCTACAATCGCCAAATTTAATGATGTATTAGAGAATTTAGGATTGGATATGGAGTCTTATGTTTTTATACCCGTTCACCCCTGGCAATGGCATAATAAGATCATTCATATTTTTGCTGCAGATATAGCAAACATGGATCTTGTGTTTCTGGGAAAAGGAGAAGATCAGTATTCTGCGCAACAATCGATAAGAACATTATACAATAAAACGGCTCCTGATAAATTATACACCAAAACGGCACTATCTATTTTAAATATGGGATTTATGCGAGGCCTTTCTCCATATTATATGCAAAGCACACCCCATATCACTACTTGGATAACAGAATTGCTTAAAGATGATAAATACCTTAAAAAAACAGGGTTTACCATGCTGGGTGAAGTTGCTACTGTTGGATATAAAAACTTTAATTACGAAGTTTTAGGCAAGACAAATGCTCATAATAAGATGCTTTCTGCTTTATGGAGGGAAGCCCCCGGGGCTAAGATTAAAGAAGGTCAGCAGGTAATGACCATGGCAGCCTTTTTACATGTAGATAATGATAATACTTCATTGTTAGCAGAATTGATACAAGCTTCTTCATTTGATACCGAAACCTGGTTGAAAAAATATCTACAGTGTTATCTAAGTCCTTTATTGCATTGTTTCTATGCTTATGAGTTGGTTTTTATGCCACATGGCGAAAATCTGATTATGGTCATGGAAAATCATACTCCTGTAAAGGCGCTAATGAAAGATATTACCGAAGAAGTAATCGTTTTTAATTCTGAATTAAACTTACCCGAAGAAGTAAAACGCCTGTATACCGAAACTTCTGATAAAATGAAAATACTTTCAATTTTTACAGATGTGTTTGATTGCTTTTTTAGGTTTATGGGAGATATACTTGAAGAATATTGTGAGTATCCCGAAGGACTATTCTGGGAGTTGGTTGCCGATTGCATTAACACATATCAACAAAAACACCCCGAATTAGAAAGGCAATTCAAGAAATATGACCTTTTTGTGCCAGAATTTGATAGATGTTGCCTCAATAGATTACAATTGAAAAACACAAAACAAATGCTGAATCTGGCAGACCCTATAGAGAGTTTACAATTAGTAGGAACCCTTAAAAACCCTATTGCAGAGTATCGTAATAATAAAGTAAGGATTCCGGCTATGAGTAACTCATAAAAGAAAATCAGGTTAACCTATTTATTCTAACAAAGCATGAACGAAACAATTCAAATATGGTTAGATAAGTTTCAGAGTATTTCTGGAATTGTTATTATAACTCTTGTCGTTATAGAATGGGTTATTCTGTTTATAACCAGAAAAATAGAAAGCCATAAAGAAGGTGTAGTAAATATAGTATCCTATATATTAGAATCGATTCCATACATTTTTTTGGGTAAGATTGTGATTTTGGGGATAATGATGTGGGGATATGAATATCGCTTATTCACCTTAGGATATGAATGGTATATATGGGTGCTGGCCTATTTTTTATATGATTTTATGTTTTATGTGTTGCATTTTATAGGGCATAAAATTAGATTCTTTTGGTGTATCCATGGGGTGCATCATACCGCAGAAGAAATGAAGCTAACGGTAGCGGTACGAGGATCATTTCTTATTTTTTTGCACATGCCGCATACCATATTATGGCTTCCTCTATTAGGATTTGACCCCTTTATGATTTTTATTATCGAGTTAATAGCAAATTTGTATGGACTTTATGAACATGTGAGCGAAAAACTAATCGGTAGACAGCCATGGTTAGAGTGGATTCTTATAACCCCTTCTTTGCATAGAGTACATCATGCCAAAAATCATAAATACTTAGATACAAATTACGGAGAGACTTTTTCTATTTGGGATAAAATTTTTGGAACCCTACAAGTAGAACTAGATGATGAAAAACCCGTGTATGGATTAATGGGTGATAGTATAAATAGTGAGAGTTTATGGCAAATTCAATTACTATTATGGAAAGAACTTTGGGCCGATATGAAGACAGCAAAAAAAGTATCAGACAAATTAAAATACTTGATTATGTATCCCGGTTGGAACCATATTGATGGAGGTAAAAAGGCAAGTGATTATAGATCTGAAGCATGGATACGAGACGAACTAATAAAACGAACACAAAAAGAAGTACAAACGTAAATACAGATGAGAAATAATAATAGAATTTTAGCAATAGATTTAGCGAGAGGGGTAAGTGTATTGATGGTAATCATAGTACATACCTTATGGATATATGGCGATATACCTACTCAATCAAATACCTGGCTAGGAGGAGTAGTTCATTTTATAGGAAAAGGAACTCCGATGTTTTTAATTGCAATGGGAGTTTCATTTACCTTATCCAGAAATCAAAGCATAGTACTGTCTATAAAACGGGCATTATATATTCTCGCTGCGGGGTATATTATGAATTTTCTAAAATTTGTTTTGCCAGTTCTAATTGGGACAATACCACATGCTTTTATAGAAGCCTATGGCTGGACAGCTCCAGCTACTATAGATAACATGATCTATATGTTGCTTACTGGAGATATATTACAACTTGCAGGAGTTTCTCTATTATTTATGGGAATTATAAACAAATTTTCAAAAAACAAATATGTACCATTAATTATTGCATTTATAATAGCTGTAGTAACCAAGGAGGTACACGGTTTCCAATTAGGAATAGGAAGTGTGGATTATATCCTGGACCTAATGTGGGGAGCAAAGTGGAATGTATATTTTGCTGTATTTCCTTGGTTTTCTTTTATACTTATTGGGATGTTTTTTGGAATGTGGTATAAAGAGAATAATAAAAGTAATGCCCATATATTTAAAAGAATGTTTATAGCAGGTGTTCTTTTGATGTTGATCGGGGGTGGATTGTGTTTTTATAATTTTGAGTATCACTTCGGAGATTATTTTCATTTAGGGCCAGGAGGAACTATTTATCTGGCAGGATTCAATTTAGTTCTAATGTGGTTAGCGCATATTTTAGTTACCTATATAAAGACAAACAGAGTTTTTGAGTTTCTATATTACTGTAGTAAACGAGTAACTACAATATACATCATTCAATGGGTAATTATCTGTTGGGGAATGGGAGCTTTAGGATACCAGCAATTTGGGATTACAGCAGTTCTGATTTTGATCCCTTTATATATAATGCTAACACTCGGAATACAAAAATTACTGTTTGATAAACCATTTTGGTCGAAGAAAACAAGAAAACAAAATAATATCACAAAAAATTCAATATCTCTACAAAAACCTTAATATCATGCGACAATTTAATTGTGTTACTATAGAATATTTCAAAGAGCAAGAACTTTTATTTTGGAAAATCAAAGATACAGGAATGCCAAATTTTTGTCTGGATGGTCTTTGGGAATTTCAGGAGTTCGCAATTTGGGTAAAAGAATACTTTTCACACCCGGATCGTCCTCTTAAATTTATTGTTTCGGCTTCAGAACATGACGGAATCTATAATATGGGTGGAGATCTTCCTTTTTTCTTAGAAAATATTAAAACAAAAAATGTAGAGAACCTAACGACTTATGCGCATTTATGTATAGATGCGATTTATAATATTTACACTTCTTTTGGTCTGCCTGTAATAAGTGTAGCTCTGGTAGAAGGAAATGCGTATGGAGGCGGGTTTGAATGTGCATTGGCACATGATTTTATAATTACAGAAGAAAAAATACAGTTTTGTTTACCCGAAAATAAATTTAATTTATTTCCAGGAATGGGGGCCTATAGTTTACTGTATAGAAAATTAAACACAATAGATGTCGATGCAATAATAAAAAGCGGAAGAATCTATAAAGCAAGATATTTACAGTCATTAGGATTAATTGAAGAATTGGCTGAAAAAGGAACTGCTCTAGTATCTTTACATCTCTTTATTAAAAGAATAACTGAGAACTTCAATTTTGAATACCATCACATACAATGTAAGAAAAGTGTTTTTCCACTAGAAAAAGAAGAACTTTTGAAGGTTACAGATTTATGGGTAGAGGCATGTATGAAAATCAATACATTTGACCTTCGTAAAATGGAAATTCTCATAAATGCACAATCTAGAAAAGCTAAAGTAGAAATCTAAAATAGATCAACTTAAAACAGCTTCTTCTAGTACCAGATAAGGCTTTAATTCTAATTTTAACTGATGAATCCATTTTTCTAAGCGTTCATCGCTTAATTGAGATTCGTTATCATGATCCAATGCGAGACCATAAAAATAATCTTCTTTTCCTTCTATGACAGCTACAGAATCTGTAAATCGATATCCTTCGATGGGCCAATGCCCAATGATTTCTCCTCCATTTTCTAATACGACTTTGGCAAGTATTCCAATACCATCTACAAAGTATTCTCCATATCCTATTTGATCTCCCAAACCATAAATAGCCACTACTTTGTCGGTAAAATCAATTTCTTTAAATTCATCAAAGAAAGTCTCCCAGTCACTTTGCAGATCACCATCATACCATGTTGATAATCCTAAAATTAGGATTTTAAATTGATCAAAATCTTCTTTAGATACATCATCAATTTCTCTTACATCTAACTCTTCACTATCCCAAAGAGAAACAAAATCTTTGGTAATATCATCAGTACATCCGGTATCTGATCCATAGAACAAGCCTATTTTCTTCATAATGGTTATCATTAAATATTTCTACAAAAATATATTATTTTTAATTATTCTAAATAAAAATAATGCAATAAATTTGAATATCGAAATTTAATAGATATGTATATTTTAGATCCATTATATTGTAATAGTACTGGTGCCGCTTATACGGTAAAAAAAAATGATGAAGACGATGAAGCGCAACAAAAAATACAATTGCAAATAGGTGATATTGCTGTTTTGATGAATAATAAAGAAATAAAAACTTTTCTTACCGTTATTCGTTCTGCCCGAAAAGGGTGTCAATGCAAGAATTGTGATAATCAAAACTTTTATAAAACCATAAAATGTAATACTCCTCAAGTAGAAATTAATTTTAAGTTAACTCCAGAAATTTTGGATGGATTAGAAGAATTAGTCTTAGGGGTTTTATTTCATAAAGAGTATAAAGATATCTTAGAAAATAATAAGATAAGTTAGTAGATCAATTTGTTAGGAAGCATCAATATAAATAATTAAGTGGTTTTACCGTATGGTCTCTAATCCTCTTTGCCTGTATTTTTTAGGAGTAATACCCTCGAGTTTTTTAAAAGCTGCAGTAAAATGAGTAGAATTTTTATACCCTACTAATTCTGAAATCTCATATATTGGTTTTTTACCGTGTTGTAATAGTTTTTTTGCTTTACTCATTCTCAAATTCAAAGCATATTCAAAGATTGTTGTACCAAAAACACGTTTAAATTCTTTTTTAAGTATAAAGTCATTGAGTCCGACTATACGGGTTAATTCATGAACAGAGTATTGATTGGTTAGATCAGAGCTTATAATAAACTGAACTTCATATAGCTTTTTAATTAGGTTATCAGTATTTGAGATTTCGGTTTTAGAATTCTTTTGTATGTCTAATTGTAGAGATAGTAACTCTAGTACTTTTGATTCTAGAAATAAACGTTTTAATAGCCCTTGTCGAGTATCGGTTAATAGTTCTGCAAGTATTTCCTGAGTTTTGATACATAGAGGTTTTGTAAACTCTTTATCTTGTTTTTCTAATTCATATTTTTCACGGATTCCATATTCTGAGTCGAGTTTATGTTTTTTGATAAAATCCAGACTCATCCTGATCTTAATCTCTTTAAAATATTTGTTTTTATGATATTTAATAGATCCAGAAGTTTGGGATATATACAGAAGGTAACTTTCCTGACTTTCATAAATCAGATCGTAATTTTTTCCATTAATTTTAATGATTTGTTCACCATCAATTAGGTAAGAAAGCTCTAGTGCATTTATCGCATATGTACCATGAATATCGAAATCCTTGTTTAAGGATACATCAAAAATTGCTATATGTAATCCATCAAAATGGACATACTCTAAATAACCATCTCCATATTCAGGTAGGAATTGAAATTTTTTTGTAAGTATACCACAGTGTTCCTGGGTATTAATTAGTTCTGTAACAGTATGTAATGTGCATTTATTTTGATTGTTTGAGTTTGTTGTTTTTGACGACTCTGTATTGCGTCTTTTTTTATCCATAATGCGTCATTTTTCTCTTTCCCTAGATACTAATTTTGCAATTAAATTTATTTAGACCAAATATAAATAATAATATAAAGTCTAAACTAAATTGTTTAAAAAAAATTGTAATGTCAGTGATTATTTTAAGAAAAAACAGTGCTCTTTTTTTTCTGTTTTTATACGCAATGGTCTGTAACGCTCAGAGTAAGGTAACAGGCGTGGTTTTGGATCAGAATTCTAATCCGATTCCCGAAGCATCTATACAGGTTTTAGGACGTCAAGATAGAGGGACTGTAAGTGATTTTGATGGTAACTTTAGTTTAGAAATACCTCCGGGGTCCTATACTCTAAAAGCTAGCTTTGTAGGTTTTAAGAACTACATCAAGAAGATAGTAGTAGATAATTCAACAACTACATCCTTAACAATTGTTCTACAAGAAGATATTAAGGAATTAAGTGATGTGATTGTAAAAGCAAAATCTAACGCTCGAAATACAAGAGAAAAGGCATTTGAAGTTGAAGTTGTACAGACCAAAGGGCTTAAAAATGTAAGTGTAGATGTCAACTCGATTTTAATGACTATTCCTGGTGTAAATGTAAGGCAAAGAGGTGGTTTAGGCTCTGGTTTTGACTTTTCATTAAACGGTTTATCTGGTAAGCAGGTTAAATTTTTTATCGATGGTATTCCTTTAGAAAATTTTGGGAGCTCATTATCGCTAAATAATTTCCCGGCAACTTTGGTAGAGAGAGCTGAGGTCTATAAAGGTGTTGTTCCTATATATTTAGGAGCAGATGCCTTGGGAGGAGCGGTAAATATTATTACAAACCAACGCAAAAATAATTTCCTGGATGTATCTTATGATACGGGGTCTTTTAATACGCATCGTGCTACAATAAATGGACAATATTATAGCAAAAAAGGCTTTGCTGTAAAAGTTTCTTCGTTTTATAATTATTCTGATAATGATTATAAGATAGATGGTATTGAAATAAGAGATGAACTGGGTAATGATACAGGAATCAGACGTGATAATGTAAGACGATTTCATGATGCATATAATTCTCAAATGATCAGTGTTGAAACTGGTTTTGTAGATAAAAAATTTGCAGATAAATTACTGGTTGGGATTACTGCATCGGCTAATAAAAATGAGATTCAGCATCCTATTGATCCTCAGAACCCTTTTGGTGAAGTTTTTACAGAGAATGATGTAATTAAAGCTTCTGTTACTTTTGAAAAAGCAAATCTACTCAAGGAAAAGTTAAAAGTAAAGTTATATGCTTCTATTGGTCAAAATAATGATAAGGTAGTAGATACTTCTGCACGAAAATATGATTGGTTTGGTAATTTTATAGAAAGGGGAGACCAAAACTTAGGAGAACTTGAATTTAGTAAAACTTTATTTGAATTTAAGGATAATACACATTTGATTAATGCTTTTGGAAGGTATAAGATCAATGACTGGAGCAAGTTCAATATTAATTTTACCAAGAATTATATCAAAAGAAGAGGTGAAGATCCTGCCAGAGTGGGAAGAATACCTTTTAATGACCCCCATATTATAAACAAAAATATATTTGGTGTATCCTATGATTTAGGCTTGTTTGATGCTACCTGGAATACCACACTATTCGCTAAAGGATATTTATTAAACTCAGAAGGTATTATTGAAGATTCATTTACTACTGTAGAAGCAGATCGTTTTACAAAGATTGAGAATACATTCGAAGAACTGGGATACGGATTTGCATCGACCTATAAATTTTCTGATCACGTTCAGGTAAAAGGCTCGTTTGAGAAAACATTTAGAATTCCTGATGGCTATGAGGTATTTGGAGATGGGTTTCTATTGAAATCAAACCCCGAATTGTTACCAGAAGAAAGCTATAATGCAAATCTTGGAGTTCTTTTAAATACAGATATTAATAAGTTCAAATTGCGTTTTGATACTAACGTTTTCCTTAGAGAATCAGAGAATTTTGTTGCAATTCGATCCGAAGGGATTTTTTCAAGATTTTATAATACCGCAGCAGCAAGAAGTACAGGAATAGAAGGCGAAATTAGAACATTATATAATGATATTCTATTTCTGGATCTTAATGCAACCTATCAAAATATTATAGATCGTAATATAGGAGGGAATTCTGGTGTTGATTTTCTAAAAAATCAACGAATTGCTAATATCCCATATCTATTTGGTAATGCCAGAATAGGATGTAATTTAAAAGATATTTTTTCTACAAACGATCAAGTAACATTCTCCTGGGGTTCTTACTACGTACACGATTATCCACTTACCTCTTTTGTAGAAGGAGATCCAAATGAGAGAGATATTATACCAGAACAACTGTCACATAATGTACAGCTAGGATACTCTTTTAAAAAGGGAACCTATAATATATCTGTACAGGCACGAAATATAACAGACGAGAAAGTGTATGACAATTTTGAAATACAACAGCCAGGAAGAGCTTTCTATGTAAAATTAAGATACTATTTAACAAACAAAAACTAGTAATAACTATAAAATCATATCATAATGAAAATAATAAATTGTATTAAATATTTGATGTTGCTAGCAGCAATATCAATACTAGCTACTTCTTGTAGTAGTGACGACGACGGAGGGCCTGTTATAGATCCAACCCCAACTTCTACTTCAAAATATGTAGTTGGTTTTCAGGCACTTCCTGTAGGGGACGCATCTCCGGTAGACTATATCTTAGAATTGCCATCATTGGCATCACTTACAACTGGTGAAATCTCTGTAGAAGGACAAGGAACACCACTAAAAGGTTGGAGGTTTTTTCATAACGTAAAAAATACAGTTTTTACTGCAGGATATTCTGATGATGACAAATGTATTGCCTATGGATTAGACAAAGACGGTAAATTGATAGAAAAAGGAAATTTCGCATTTCAATCAACTTTAGATAACTATTCAGCGATAGATGATAAAACACTATTAGCTGTTGAGCTTACTTATAGTGGATTATCAGATAAGAGATTTCATATTATAAATGCAGAAACAGGTAAACTAGAAAAAATTGTTGAGCATCCTATTGATATTGATAAAGGAGATGGTACTGCAAAAAATCCAGGAACGATTCCTTGGGTAACAGGTATGGTTTTAAGAGACGGAAAACTGTTTGTTTCTTATCATAAATGGATGGCCGATGGTTCTTATGTGACACCAGATGTGAATAGGGCTTATGTTGCAGTTTTTAAATATCCCGAATTCGAATTAGAAAAAATAATTTATGATGATAGAACCAGTCCGATAGGAGTTAATGGGCATAGCACAGGGATCGAAAAAACAGAAAATGGAGATATTTATTCGTTTTCTACTTCAGCATTAAGTGCTGGTTTTACTTCTGCTACAAAACCTTCAGGTATTTTAAGAATAAAAAACGGAGCTACAGAATTTGATAAAAGTTATTTCTTTGATGTAGAATCTGCGCCTAATGGAGGAAAATTATTCTGGATGGATTATGTGGGAGATGGTAAAGCAATCGCTAGAATAATTATAGACGATACTGTTGGGCCTTGGGGCGTATTTAAAGAAACAGGAGATTTTTTCAAGCTGGTTATTATTGATTTAGAAAATAAAACCGTTACCGATGTACAAGGGATGCCAACCCATGCCAACCGATATACATCACCGATGTATGTAGAAGATGGTAAAGCATACCTTAGTAGTTATGCAGGGACAGAAACACATGTGTATATTGTAGATCCTAAAACCGCTACAGCCACCAAAGGTGCTAAAGTACAAGGATTAGCACTTAAAGGAATTTTTAAAGTAACTAACTAATCTAATCTTTGTGAGAAGAAACACTCCTGAACAATTTGGTTTAGGAGTGTTTTACATTTTTAATCAAAGTATAAAGCAATAAGAAATGAGAAAAATAACAGGATTAGTAATTCTATTATTACTATGTACTACAAAAACTTTTGCACACTTCTTTTGGATAGAAACCAATCCTAATGGAATGATAAACCAAGAGCACGAAATACGTGTGTATTTTGGAGAATTTGCTAGTGGAGTAGCAGAAAAAACAGACGGTGAAGTATTTCAAAATGCACAACATTTTACACTTTGGGTTGTGGATCAACAAGGGAATAAGATAAAACTAGAGACCAAAGCAAAATCAGCTTATCATGTAGCTAATTTTACTCCAAAATCCGAAGGTACATATTCTATCGTTTTAGATAATAAGAAATATAAGGTTTTAGATTATACTCAATATGATTATGGTATTTTTAGACCACAATACCATTCGGTTGCTAAGGTAGAAGTAGGAAAAAATACGACACATAAAACGGTTGCCATAAATCCCGAAAGTATAGCGATAGTTGATCTTTCTACAACATCTAAACAGGCTAAACTTCAAATACTTTTTAAAGATAAACCTCTGGCAGAAGCAGAAGTTACAGTATTCATAAAAGAGGATTGGTCAAAAAAAGTAAAAACCGATAAGAACGGAATGATAACATTTGGTTTGCCTTTTGAAACCCGATATGTGATTGAAGCAACACACGAAGATAAACAACCAGGAACATATGATAGCGTAGCATATCAATTTACCTGGCATTGTGCAGTATATACTATCAATTAATTTATATTAGAAAAAGCTATGACCGAAAAAGAGTTGAAAGCAATAGCATCCCAATTAAGTTGCCCTAGTGGAGATTCTGGTCTGGAAATAGCAAAAAAAATGAATCAGTCTAATTTAGGGATGATCCTTAATACGATTAAGAGTTTAAAGCTCGAAAAAGAGAATCATGTTTTAGAATTAGGACATGGTAATGCTATTCATCTTACTGAAATTCTAAAGCAAGCAAACGACATATCATATGTTGGTTTAGAAATATCAGAATCAATGAAATCTGAATCTGAGAAGCTCAACAAAAAGTTTGTGAAAAATAACCAATCTATATTTTCACTTTACGATGGTAATACGATTCCTTTTTTAGATCATTATTTTGATAAAATACTGTCGGTAAACACAATTTACTTTTGGGAAAAACCACTCTTTTTATTAGCAGAAATTTATAGAGTTTTAAAAAAAGATGGGGTGTGCTCTATAGCATTTGCTGGCATGGATTTTATGAAAACTCTACCTTTTGTAGATTCAAGGTTTGAATTGTATGATGCTAATAAAGTCAAAACTTTGGCAAATAAAATACCATTCAGATCAATCGAAATTATTGATAAAATAGAAACTGTCGAAAGTAAATCGGGAGATATGGTGAATAGAGAATATACAATCGTAAAATTTACTAAGTAACCCTATTAGTCGATGCAAAAAAAGAGAGAACATACTTGTATAAAGTATGTTCTCTTTATTGATAGATATATTTAGGGGCAATTTCGAGTCAAATTTTGTAAGGTAATCTTATACCTTAGGCAGCTAAAGCCGGAGTAGCCATTCCGTATACTTCTATTGTAGGTTCGGTAATTTCTTTAGAAAATGAAACCTGTAAAGATTGAAGTATATTATAGTTAAACCATATCGATAATAATCTGTAAGGAATTTCTAATGAATCTTTTAATCCTAATTTAGAATCTTCCATATGAACCCATCTTTTAAGAGGTTGTTCATAAATCTTATTCATAATTTCGGTTTTACCGAAGTGCTTTTTCATTTTTATAAACATTTCTACATCAAATAACCATCTGCTAAAGAAACTTTTGTTAAAAATCACAGGAACCAGGTCTGCTTTGAACACTTTGGCTCCACATTGTGTATCTTGAATAGATAATCCCAAAATGAATACAATAAGAATATTGATAAGTTTTGAAATCATTGCTCTAATACCATCTTTTTTGATATCATCTGAAGCGTTTTTAGCTCTCGATCCAAAAACAAAACTTAATCTTTTATTTGTTTTTAATGTTTTTAAAAGTCCGTCAAAATCTTCAAAATCTGTAGATAAATCAGCATCAATAAAACCAATAAATTCTATATCACCTCTACTGTGTAAGTATCTGGCACCTGCTCTTACTGCTGCAGCCTTTCCAGAATTTTTTTTGATATCAATAACACTTACTTTAAGAGGGTTGTGAGATTGAATCTTCTTTAATACTTCTACAGTGTTATCCTTACTTCCATCATTTACAAAACATAAGTGGAAATCGTTTTCCTTTTGTATAAAGTTTAAAAAAGCAGTTACATTTAATCTGTTTTCTTCGTTATAGCATGGTATGATAATTCCTGTTTTCATAATGGTAGTATTTTGAGGTTTATACTCCAAAAGTAGCCACGATTTGTGCTGTACGAGAAGGTATTTCGATGAGTAGAATATTGCTGTCGGTGAATGGTTTTTATCGAAAGACATACCATTCGTCTATAGCTGTATTAGAATGCTGGGATTCTTGAAAACCAATGTTTTGAGGATTGTGAGATTACTCTGAAAAGGTTGTAGATTTCAATAGAAGTCTGATTTGTAGTCAATCAGAACCGTAAACTGCTAATTTTTAATTTGCATTCTTTTCAGACTTGTTCTAAACCGAAACCTTTATCGTATATTTAAATCGAAAACTATGGCGAGTCTTTATGGATAAAACCACAAATAAGTATTTGATAAGTGCATTACTCATCGGAGTGGTTTTTCATGGTACCACCATTTTTTTTACGCTAGAGTCTACATATGATGCATTAATTCATCTATTTTTTGGAAATCATTATGCCAATAATTGGTTCGAACCCTGGAACTATAGTTGGTACACAGGGTTTACAGTAATGGGATATCCACCATTAGTGCATCAAAGTATTGGATTGTTCTCTTATATTGGTGGGCTTAAATTTGGTTTGTTTACTGTAGCTATTATAGCTATCATTCTTTTTATTACAGGAATATATCGTTTTGCCTTAGTACTTACCTCTAATAGAAAAGTTGCTGGATACACAGCTATACTTGCAGTGTTCTCTTCTGCTTTTATAGAAACACTACATATTTTTGGACAATTACCCAGCATTATAGGATTGTCTATCCTGTTGCATGCGTTACCCGAAATTTATCTATGGCTTAAAATCGGAAAATATAAATATTTATTAAACGCTTTGAGCCTTTTAGCGGTTACAGTGACTTCTCATCATGTAACCCCGATTTTTGGGATGGTATTCTTCATTTTTCCGTTAATAGGTATGGTAATCATGGATGTTTCCAGAGAAAAAGTAGGTTCATATAAAGAAATTAGGTTTTTACTGTTTTTACAAAGCTTTCTTTCACTTTTTAAAAGAATTGTAGGTTTTGGTTTTGGATCGCTACTACTTATCATTGTTTGTATTCTTCCGTATTGGATTAATACTAAAAACAACCCAATTACTCAAGTCCCCATACCACATGGATCTAGAGATAATTTTCTCGAAGTCACTTCATCGGGATTAGTGTTTTTTTTGATACCGTGGGGCGTTTTGCTATTCTTATTACCCTATATATGGTATCGATTTTACAGTAAACGATATTTATTTTTTGGATTATCGATAACGCTTTTAACGATATTAGGAACAGGGGGGACAACGCCAATCCCCAGAATGATGTTGGGAGACAATGCGTTTAATATTCTTACATTAGACAGGTTTACCCTATGGGCTTCTATTATGGCATTACCCATGTTTGGCGAATTTAGCTACCGATTTATAGAAGGAGATTTAAAAGAAAAAATTCAAAAAAGATATGGAGGAGTATATCATAGGATTTTAGGAGGATTGTTTACAGGAGTTCTTGTGTTTATGACACTTTTTACCATGAGTCTTGGGTATTTTAGACCTTCGCAGCCACAAAAAATTAAAATGCTGCCCATCTTAAATTTTTTAAGCCAGGATCAGCACGATCACTGGAGATACCTTCCTTTGGGGTTTGGAGATCAGATGGCGTGGCTTTCTGCTCAAACTAATGCAATGACGGTTGATGGCAATTATCACTCTGCAAGGAGATTACCCGAGCTAACGACCAGAGCGGTAGAACGACTAGAAAATTCAAAATTTAGAGGTGTAGAAGGCATTGGTTCTCTGCAACAATTTCTTACGGTTCCCGAGAAATATAATTTAAAATATGTGTTTTCTAACGATAAGTTTTATGACCCTATTTTGTATTTCTGTGGTTGGCAGAGGTTGCGGCAATTAGAAAATGGGATTATGGTTTGGGAAAAATTAAATGTTCCTCCGCTATCCAGTATTTTACCCAAAGAGGATGTTCCTATGTTTCAAAAATTAATGTGGGGTTTGATTCCGATATGCACTGTATTACTAGCATTTATTATTAATGTACAGTTGATATGGATACACGCTTTAAAAGCTAAGCATAAGAGTTTTCCTGTATATTTTAAGTTTGGAGTACACTATAAGGAATTTCAAAAATCAGTTTTTAAAGCGTCTTATCTATGGGGATTCCTAATGTTAATTATTATAGGATGTGGTTTTTATTTGATATATATAAAAAATGTAAAACAAATAAGCCCAGTTAATGTAACAGAAGCATATTATGATGCATTAGATTTTAAAGAATTTAAAAGAGCATATTCTTATCTGGATCCAAGAAGTGATAAGACGGTCGATCAATATATGTTAGAGGTTGCCGTAACAGATGGTTTATTGAGTTCGTATGCCAAAATGGATGCAATTAATGTGAGTATTACTACTCAAACAGATAGTACTGCCAGAGTTAAAGCCATTACACATTGGATCACTCCATTAGAAATAATAGATAAAACGTTCTATCATGAGTTGGTGAAATATCATAATAAGTGGTATGTAAAACCATTGCCATATGATTTAGATATTCCTCCTGATCAGTTATTTGCAGAAAACATCACTGCTTTTTATAATCATGGAAGACGTAGAATTAGTTCAGAACAGACGTATCATGAAGATGTTCTTAAACAGCCTGTATTAGAGGTGCTATCAGCAAAAATTATTGAATGTAGTGATCAATATAGTCTTATAGGCGAAATACAAAATGTTGATAATATACCAGCCGATGTTGTAATCACTGGGACATTGTATAATGGTAGAGATGAAAAGTTAGCTAGATATAATGCCAAACACCAAATGAAACATAAATTGATGCCTAAGGAAATTACTAGTTTCCGTATTAATTTTGAAGGAATTGCCTGGATAAATAAAGAGGATCATAAACCAAAAACGTTTGATCCCGATCAGTTCACAGCAATGAAATTTGATGAAAAGCCTGCTAAATTTAATTTGCAATGTGCAGGAAATGTAACCACAGTAGATTTATATAAAGGCGTTGCAATTAATGAGCTTTCTATAAAAAATGATCATGTAGAAGGAGTCTTGTTTAACTCCGGACTAGAAGAGGTTACCGTTCCTTTATTATTAGTTTCTTATTACAGTAAAGATCATGAGCTAGTGTGGGTCGATCATCAATATTTACCAGAAGGTATTCGCCCACAACGCAAACAATATTTTGATTATCAGTTATTGGATTTATCAGGCGTACAAACTATTAGTAAAGATTTGAAGAACGTTTTTGTAAATGGGTTATTAAATACTTTAATTAGTAATAAAGTAGTTCCTAGCAGAAAAGTCGAACACCAATCGGTACAATTTATACCAATAGAAGGAAAAGGATTTAGTTATATTAAGTTTGAAATTAATACCTATATCGGAGCACCAAACTAATGAAGCTAAAAAAGAAACATATCATTCTATTGTTTTTGGGAGCATTAATTTGTGCTATAAGTATTGCTTTTACGACTGTTCTAAAAAAACAAGATGAAATTTCTGCAGTGTTAGTAACCAAAGAAAGAGTATTTGAAGCAGGAAATCCTATTGTGCTAGATTTTAAGCTTAATACACCTGTTCGAACTCAACTTTTTATACATTCCTCTTTCGGAAGTAATGTGATCGATCCCGATACACATGATACAATTCGTTTTACCGTTCCAGAGTTTATGGCTAAGAAAAAAGGGTTAGTATCGTATACCTTACTTGGTGAGTCAGGGAGTTTATATGAAGGCGAAATACATATTATATCTAATACCAAAACTAAAGTACATTTAGAATCCTATATAGGGCCTCCTAGTATCATAGCAGGGGGAGAAGATTATACCATGCAAATTATCGTTCCTACAGATTCTTTTGATAATCCTTTGCCAGATAGTACTGCAGTATTGATTAGGCATCAATTTTTAGATATAGAAAAAGAAAGGATATTACAGAGCAAAGATATGATCGGTTGGGAAAACATATTTTCTTATGATCAATCAGGGCGAATATTGTTGTTTTCGAAGGTTGGAGAAACAGTTTCTAAAGAGTTTTCTATTGAGGTATATCCTTCACTACCAGAAAATTTTGAGATTAGAAGTAATCGAAAACATGCATATGCAGACGGTAATCAAATTACCGAGCTTACTACATCTATTATAAAGGATGAATATGGTAATATAGTAAGTGATGGTTCTCTTGTAAAATTTGTAATTAAAGATGAAAAAGGGTTGCTATTACATACACAAGGAAGTACAGTTAATGGCCAGGCAGTAGGTAAAATTTTGCATCCCGATCATAAAGATACGTGGCAGATTAAAGCCTATGTGCCGGGCATGGCAGAGAGCAATATACTAACTATAGCGTATACTCAGGTTTTGGATGATTTTGAAGTAAAATTTGACAATGATAATAGAGAGATTACTATTGGACCCCTGATAAGTTTTATGGAACAATTAATCCCCGACGGTACCATAGTAAAGATGGATATTTTTAAGGATAATCAAAAAATAGATACCAAAGTTAAAACTTCTTCACATGGGTTGGTTAGATTTCTGTTACAAGATGGGTTTTATGCTTCAGGAAATTACGATATGCAGATCAAAGCTTTAGGAATACAAAAAGAATTTAAGAATATAACACTAAAATGATGGGTTGGAATAGAAATATATATAGGTCATTCATCATTATTTCTTTTGTTGGAGTTATTATACTAATGCTTTTTGGTATCAGTCAGACATTATCCTATCTTACTACGGGAGCAGATCGAAGTTCGATGCTACATCTGGCTTTGCATAAAGAACAAGTATATTTACCTAAATTAAAATGGAAAGATACTATCAATCCCGGGCGACCTATAGAAAAACAAACGCTACAAGACATAGAACAAGATTACCTTAATGCATGGTATATACGTAATACAGCATATCAAACTAATACCCCAAAAGGAATAGACGATTATTATACCAAAAGTGCACGAAAACACATTTTTGCATCACTAATATCAAACAAAGAAAAAAATATTGCTATACATAGCACAACAACTACTCATAATGTAGCACTAGATTTTTATAGTGCAGATGGCCAATTAGCAGTTATAACAGATACTGGTGTAAAAGAATATCAAAGGGTTTATCGTGATCATGAACTGTTATTAGAAACAAAATTACAATCAGACTATCAAGTATTGTTAATGCTAGAAGATGGTTTTTGGCGAATACGCCATATGGTAAAAGAAAAAAATCATTCACCAGACCCAGTAACACAAACCAGTAGGTCGGTTAAAGTTATGGGAGACAAAATATTTGTTGAAGATGAAGAATACCAGATCAAAGGGATTAATTATTACCCACAGAAAACACCATGGGATATGTTTGGTGATGATTATGATATTAATGTGATTGCTACAGATTTTGATATTATTAAGAACGCAGGCTTAAATACGATACGAATTTTTATACCCTATGAAGTTTTTGGCAAAGCTAAAGTAGAAGCTGAAAAATTAGAAAAACTTAAACAAGTATTAGATAAGGCAGAAGCCAAAAACCTTAAAGTTATTGTTACACTATTTGACTTTTATGGAGATTACTCGGTATTGGATTGGACATTAACTCATCGCCATGCAGAACAAATTGTAAGTGTTTTTACAAATCATAATGCTATCCTTGCCTGGGATATAAAGAACGAACCTAATCTGGATTTTGATACCAGAGGAAAAGAAAATGTATTAGCCTGGCTAAAAGAAATGATCTACCAGATCAAACAATTTGACCCTAATCATTTGGTAACAATCGGGTGGTCTGATACAGCGTCTGCTGACTTACTACAAAATGAAGTAGATATTATTTCTTTTCATTATTATCTGGATATCGATACCTTTTCTGAAGCGTATACTGCAATGAGAGCAAAAATTGAGAAACCTATGGTTTTACAAGAATTTGGATTATCCTCTAATAGAGGATTTTGGAGCCCTTTCGGTCCCTCAGAAAAAGGGCAAGCTGATTATTATAAACAATTTCAAGAGATTATTAAGCAAGATAATATCCATTATCTCTCCTGGACCTTATATGATTTTGATGAGGTGCCTAGTACTGTGGTAGGCAAGCAGCCCTGGCGAAAACATAAGCAAAAACACTTTGGGTTTATAGATCGTGATGGTAACAAGAAACCTGCTTTTGAGTACATAAATAAATAAAAAACACTTGTATCTCGTACAAGTGTTTTACAGTTATGACAAATCATTAAGTTTGGGGCAATCCTGCCAGTATACCGGCAGAAGTATTTTTATAAAGAAGCCCCTTTGTATGTCTTTTCAATTTTGCGTGCTTTACTTTTTTTGATAGCATTAAATTGCTCTAAATACATTGCTGTGATTTTACTCATTGGTAGGGCAGTTGCTGCCTTATAATTTGCTTGCCCCAAAGCAGTGCGATATGCAGGGTCCAATACTATTTTTTCTATAGCATCAGCCAGACTGTCTACACTTTCTGGATTAAAGAACTCCCCCTGGTAGCCTTCGTCTTTTACTAATAAACTTAGATCTCCCAAATCTGGCATAACCACTGCTTTACCGTAACTTCCTGCCTGATGTAATACTCCAGAACTACCTGTTGTAGAGGTATAAGGAAACACGACCATTGCACTTTCTGCAAAGATTCGAGGTACATCTACTTCTTCTACATAACCGGTAAAAGTGAGTTGAGGTACATCTGCATATTTTTCTTTCATCGATTGCAAATACCCAATAACATTAGGATTGTCTGTTCCGGCAATTACAATCTCTAAATCAATATTTGTTCTGGATCGTATTTTTTCTACCGCTTCAATCATAATTTCTACTTTCTTGTAGGTGCCAAATTTACCAAACGTCATAATTTGTAATGGGCCCGCAGGAAGTGTGTATTTTGGTTCTTCAGGTATTTCAAAAGTTCCATGAGGAATCTGTACTACATTTTTGGTTTTATATTTTGCTTTTAAAATGTGAACATACTTGTCAATGGTAACGGCAACGATATCGGCAGATAAAATAAACCGGGTGAGTGTTGTTCCTATAACATTATAGATTTTTTGTAAAACTTTATTTTTTGTAAACCCAGAGCTTTCCAAATCAACTTGCTCCATAATATTATGCAATAGAACTATTGTGGGTATGTTGTTAAAGACACATCGTTTGGGTAATAATAAACCAAGTGCTGCAGCTATTTTTTTATCACCAAATTTCATAAACTGAAGATTGAACAATACTGCATCTGGACGCGTTTGTTTAATAGCTTTCATAACAGAGAAGATATTACTATACCTATTAAATTTCCAACATTGTTTAACGACTACATTACATCCTTCTTCTTCAAAAACGGTATCGGCATCTTTAGGAGACACATCGGTTAATAAAACAAGCTCAGATACCTCTGCATGTTGCCTAAAATGTTTTACCAGGTGGTATGCATATTCATTTAAAGTCACCTTACTAGGCGGATACGCCGTTACAATTGCTAATTTCATCTGTTGAATTTTGTATTCTTTTTTAGAAACAGACAGAGACGAATTAAAATCGAGTAGAAATCTTGTTGGTTAACAGGTTTCAAGATTTTAGGACGAATGGGGTACGTCTTTACTTTTTTAAAATAATAAACTACAATTTATAATAACCTGACAACAAAAACAACTGAAACGTAAGAAGAATAACTATAATGTTGTCGATTAGAAAGAGTTTTGTACGTATTACAGATACTAAATTTATATAACTAGAGGTTAGTAATTTTCTCTAAAAATATGATCTGCTTTATTTTTTTTGAAAGCGTTTGCTATTACATTATTTTCTTTGCCTAAAACAAAAAGTATTTTACTTCTTCTATTGGCTTTTGCATAGATTTCTTTTAAAACTTTTATTGCTTTTTTGTCGATTTTTTTTACTTTTTTTAAAGACATAACTACTTCTTCATAATGATCTAATAAGTAGTTAAAATGATCTTTTACTAATTCTGTATTATCCAAAGTAAAGTTTCCTACGACTTCAAATGTTCCTGAGGTATTTATTATTTGTAGTTTCATGATATTTAATATTTGGGGGTTATGTTTTATACGAAATCACTTCTTAGTATGTAACTTACTTTACCAAAAGCATTACTTACTTTTTTATTTTCTTTTCCAATGATGTAAAAAATCTTGTTGCTTTCCACAGCATTTCTAAATAATTTGGTCAACACTGTAACACCTGAAGCATCAATTTTTTTAACCTTATCAATACACAATATCACTTTATCAGAATTGAATAATAACTTCTCAAAATGATGCTGTAGCGACTTGGTGTTTTCTGCTACAATACTTCCTTTAATTTCAAAAATCCCTTGGTTTTTAGTAATTTGTAAAGCCATAACTTCTTGTTTTATTGGTTATTATTATTTCAAAGATGGATCATTTTTTTTGCATCTCTACGCCAAATCTGTTGAGTTGCAAGTATCCTTCGATGAATTGATTTAATGGTTCGTTGAGCCTTTTTTAGATAACTTCTGATAGCTTACAAAAAAGAAGATTTGAAATATGAGAAGAATAGCCATTGCTATTATTTGCATAATAACAATATCGGATAATGTGTCGTGAAAGAATATGATAAGTACCACTTGCGAAACCCCAAGTAACGCCGATAATACAACGGGTATATATTGATCTAAGGATAAAAAGTAATAGGCAAAAATGTTAGAAATAGCAAAAAGTGAAGTTGCGATTGCATATTTCCACAGTAGTGGCGCAACACTTAAGTATTCTGAGCCAAACATGATATTGATCACGAATTCGGGAAATAGGTAACACCCCAGAACAATTGAAGCAGAAAGTAATGTGATATAAAACACATACTTAAATAAAATAGGAGCATGAGATTCTCCTTCTTTTTGTTTTTCTACTACTTTAGGTAATAGTAACATTACAAACATCCAGGCAACAAAATAAACTACTCTGCCAATCAATGCTAACGACGCATATAGACCTGCCTCATAGGTTTCAAAATAATGCTTAACCATCAGGATGTCACTATTGTTGATTATGATTTGGGTAAACTCATAAAAAGCCGTTAGCAAAAAAAACTTAATGATATATTTAGATTCTGTAGATGGTAGTTTATGCTTTTTTGTGATCTCTATATCCTGGGAACGAAAAGGTAATAACCCAAACAAAAAAGAAATAGCAATACCCAAAGCAACTAAAATAGAAGATTGTAAACCTAAGGTATATATTAAAATAAGAGTAATAACCAATCTGCTTAGCATTTCTCCCTGGTAGGTAATTGCAAGGCTGTCAAACTTTTTACTGCCCTGAAACACTCCTCTGTTAACACTCATTATAAAATAAATAGGGACACCAATCCCAAAAATGGTAAACATAGTAGAGGATTGAGTATTAAAAAGTAGCTGAAGTTGTTTGGAGAAAATAACTAAGAGTGCACCAAAGACAATCCCGATACTACTCGAATATTTATAAATAATATTGATAAAACTTTTAAATATTGAATCCTCAAAAAGCACAGAAAACTTGGCGGTTGATAGCTGAAATGTCATCGCTATAAACGATAAAACCAAAAGAAAAGTAATTAATAATGCTGCATCTGCAAATTGTTCGGGACCTAAGATTCTTCCTAATATCAAATTGTATAGATAGTTTCCTCCATTAACAATGATAACGCTGATCATAAATTTTTGTTCAGCACTTAATTTCTTTAAAGCAGTATTAAGAATCATATTCATAAAGTTAGTTTTTAATTTTCCAACCTCTACATTTTATTTTAAAAAAAATCTCTTTTTAATAAAACCACTATACTACCTATTTTTGGGTAGTATAGCAGCTTTATTGACTATTGTTATTGTATTAAAAAACTTCCCTCGTATCTTTTCTTAAAATCATCTCCTCTAATAATATACTTATACACTCCTTGCTGTAAATTCTTGGCAGTAAACGTAAAAGTATCTGATGGAGCTGCTACAGTTCCTAACTCTTCTTTTTGCACAACTCTACCCAACATATCGATTACAGAAATTGTAATTTTTTGATTTGCTGTAGGCATTTTGATCGTTGTTTGTGTCCTGAACGGGTTAGGAGAATTATGTATAACAGTAGTATTATCTGTGGTTAGCGTAATGTCCTCGATATCATCATTATTAATAATTGTTGCATCACTATCTTCCTCATCAATAGTGTCGTCGGTATTTTCTTTCTCCTTGGTAAAAGCAAGTTTAGCAACTTCTAGATTAAAAAGAGCAAAGCTTTGATAATCTCCCTGAATAGAAAATACAACACTTCTTAATTCATCGATAGAAACACTTTGTTTTGCCTTACTAGAAAACTCTGAAAAAGGAATGGTATACGTTTGTTTTGTATCACTTGCTTTTATGGTATATCTAAGCCTGTCATTCCAGTTTACAAGATCTTTGGTTACCAAAATTACTTCTACATCTCTGTCGGTATATAATTCAAACTCAACTGCATCATACTCAGAAACATTTAGGGTTAGATCACCACCAAGAATATTTCTAAACAAGTTCACGGTTTCTTTAAGGTTACCACTTACTTTGGCATCTCGTTCTACTTGATAATGCCCTTCTTGCGTGTCACTGTTTTTATTTTTTATGATTTCAAAATTAAATACAGTAGCTCCCTGCTCAAGAAAATCGATACCCCATGGACCATCTGCCAGGTATAATACATCTGCTGTATTGGGATTATCTCCCGTAATTGCAAATCCAATATCAAATAAGTATCCTGTTTCTACAGTAATAGTTTCCTGGTATTTACCAGATAAGGATATGGTTTTGGTAATTAGTTCTTCTTTAGATAGCTCGGTAACTCTTTTGTTTCCTCTGAAATTAAACTGACTTACTTCTGATTTATTTACAATATCCAGAATAAGTTTACCGTCTCTATAAAATCCTTTTTGTACAAATACAGATGGAATGTTATTAGGAATAAAAGTTTTACCTAATGATTTTTGTTCGATCAATTTATCGATAATCGTATTTGCAATAGTTGCTACCTGTGGGATAGAACCACCCCAAATCTGGAAGTTAAGGTAGTCACCTTCTGGATATTGATCGATATTCCATAAGCTATATAATTCATTTTGAAACTCATCTATTCTTACAGAGAAATGTAAGGCTTGTTCAACTTCTCCTGTAACTCTTCTGATTTTGGTATTTACCAAAGTATGATTTCGAATTGTTAATGTTCTTATATCTTCTAATACAGAACCATTAAGTCTATCACAGATCGTTTTAGAATGATCATAAACAGATCCTTTGGTTGCCATAGCCAGGGCTGCTCCAACTCTCTTATTTTGATTGTAGTAATCTATCGAAAATACTGCCGTAGCATTCGTTATACCAATTAGATCGTCTGGACTAGAAACAAAAGATGTTTCTGTTCCTGTAGCACCGGTTGTTGGGAAATAGATACTTAAATCTTGGTTATTACCAGACTTGTATGATTTTTGACCCGGGGCGAAACGTTTCTGTAATTTCTTTTGATTGTATACGTTGTTCGTTTTTGATCTTAAAAAATTTCTTTTGGCAATTAAACTAGCCAGGTCACCATTACTTTCTAATCCACCGTCGTTTCCAGAAGTTACAACACCTTCTTCTGTTAATTCTGGAATGTTTGTAGTTTTTAAGGAGGAGTATTGATCGGCTTTGATGTGAAAAAGAACATCATTAAAGTCGTGATCTGCTCCCGGGTAGTCCCTTCTAATATCTTCAAATCCAAGTACGATACTCTCATTTGCCGTATCAGCAAGCAAGATATTATGTGGTCGTAGGGCTTCATCACATTCTGGGTTGTAATCAGGATTAGAATAGATTTGCCATAACCCAGAGTCTACGGTGCTACCATTCCAACCGTCTACAAGTAATACCCAACCAATACCAGTATCTGCTGCAAAACTTCCTATGTTTACAGTATTACCAGCATTTAATTCACCATTACTACCTGTTTTAGAAGCATTAGGAAATACAATAGTTATATCTTCTGGGCTAGGAGCCACAGCAGAAGGACTATTGATATCATAGGTATAAAAACCTAGTGTATTTTTATAATTTGTGTTTTCACCAATAAAAGTTACAGAAACATTCGTTGTACTTTCAATAATAACATTGGTGTCATATCCCGAATAGATATAATTCGGGTTAAGGTTTGGTACAGAATTTCCTTCTGGTAATGCGTTATCGATTCGTGTGAGATAATCAGAAGTGAGTGTTTCGTTTGTTCCCAGATAGTCTGGCGTTCCGTTACTATTGTATGTTCCTGGATATTGGTATCGCTGACCGATACTTAGTACAGGAAAACTGCTTGGAGTTTGGTTTCCGTTATCAGAATCAAATACAGTTTCTTTTAAATCAAAATTATCATCTAAGCCATCCTGATCAAAATCATTTCCTGCGGCAACTGTATCAGCAGTACCATCACTGTTAGTATCATACCCATCTACAGTATCCAAAGTTCCATCATTATTAGAATCGGTATCCATAAAGTCTGGATTATCAGTACCATCAGTATTTACATATCCTTGGGGAGTACCACCATGATCTGGATCAAAAGCATCGTCCATACCATCTCTATCCTGATCAGAACCAGAAAGGGTTACGAAACTTGCGCTGTTTTGCCCTTCGATAAGATCAATAATACCATCCTGATCTGCATCAATATCGTATGGATCATAAATTAAGTCACCATCGGTATCGGTAGGGTAGAATGCAACTCCAGTTTGATCAACGTCTACTATGTCTGCAATTCCATCAAGATCAGAATCCACAAAATTATCATCTTCAGAATTAAAAAAACCATCTCCATTGGTGTCATAACTTCCTAGTCCGGCTTCAACGATATCAAATATCCCATCGTTATCACTATCAAGATCCAATGCATTAGGAACTCCGTCACGATCAGTATCAAAAGCCAAAGACACTCCACTATTACAGGTGTTACCAAAATCCGGATCCAGGTAATTAAAAATTCCATCAGAGTCATCGTCTCCATATGGGTCAACTCCACCACCTTCTACCACATCAGGGATTCCATCACCATCGGTATCCTTATCAAAAGGATCCAAAACTTCATCTTTATCAGCATCTATAGGAGATACTCCAACTGCACATTTAAAGCCATCATTAGAATTTGTTACTTCTGTATTGTTTAATAATGTAGCATAAGGAGTAGCAGACTCATAGTCATTTACTAAATACAATCCACCTTTATTACTAGATACATATAATCGGTTACTGGTGTCGGTATAACACGCACCAAATGTATGACTAGGCAAATCTGTAACAGACTTATAGCTAAAAGCAGGTGTAGCTGTTGTAAGATCCCATTTATACACATTTCCTTTACTACCGCCATATAGATTACCATCTATAAATACGATATCTGCACAAGTACTTGGTGAAGCCTGATCGGATACTACAATCTCAAATGTAGGAGATGAAGAACCATCATAGCTTTGAAGATTGGTAATCTTATGAAAAGATTGTTTGTCGAGTGCGTTTTGAAAAACCCATAGATTTCCTTCGCTATCTACATCGGCAGCATAACCACCACCAAAAGAAACACCTCCGTTTTGTGCAACAGCACCTAGATCTACTACCATGTCTGTTCCAATACGTAGTAAATGCTTATCGCTATTTCTAATCGCATATAAAAAGTTATCTACAGGATTGTATCCCCCCGCATTGTATGCTGTATGCGTATGAAGAGGGTCTGAGTATGTTCCTGTTATCGGGTCGTATGATCGTAATGCTCCAGAAATTACCTGATAAAATTTTCCCTCGTTACAATCAAAAGATTGTTGGGCATACGTAATATTCGCTAGGAGAATTATCAAAAGGATAATGATCTTTTTCATAGTATATACTGGTCGTATGTATTGAAACTAATACAGACGTTTTTTTGATAGTTAAAATAGATTTTGAATTAAATTTTGCTTAAGAAGAAAAGTAGTTATCTTACCATATAGTAATTTGTTTTAAGATTGAAAATATCTGAAGCACTTTTGCTATTTGTTTTAATTTTGAAGTAGCTAAACCAGATCATTAATAGATTGATCGGAATAAGAAAAGAATCTTTTAATGTTATTTTAGAGCCTTCTACTTCAATCCAACTATCTAGTGGTTCTTCACTAATACAGTTTAACAGATCTTTTAACCCTACATGTTTTTTTAATCGAAGAAAGATTTCGATATCAAATAGCCATCTGCTTATAAATCGTTGGCTATATACATTTTCGATGATACTTTTCTTAAATACTTTTGCACCACACTGTGTATCTTTAATAGGAAGCTGAAGAATAAATCGGATAAAGAATCCAACAAAGTTTGATAAGAGCTTTCTAATTATATTTCTTTCAATATTGTTTGCTTCTGCTGCTTTTCTAGAACCAAAAACCATGGTTAGTTTTGGATCACTATTTAGTTTCTTTACTAAGTTGTCCATTTCTTCTAGTGATGTAGAAAGGTCGGCGTCAAGAAAAGCGATATTTTCTATAATGTCTATATCTGCTAGGTAGTTTGCTCCGGTTTGTACTGCGGTAGCCTTACCTTGGTTATGTTCGAGGTCAAGTACTGCTATCCTTTGTGGATCAAACTCTTTGAGCTCGCACAACATTTTTAAAGTGTCATCAGAACTGCCATCATTTACAAAACATAAGTGGTAATTAGAATTTTTGCTTAAGAAATCGCAAAACTTTTTTTGATCCAGTCTATTATATTCATTATAGCATGGGATAATAATTCCGGTAATTTTCGTCATTTTTTTTAGATTTTGGGACATACTTCCGGGGTAGTAGAAGTATTGGTTTTTTAATACGGGTCTTTATTATTTTTTTAGACCTTAATCTTTTAAAACATGTTAAACATTCTTCTGGGGATTTTTGAAGACTATTTTACATTTTGACGAATTTACTGTAATCTCGAATTGATGGTAAGCGCTAGTTATCAACTCGTTGTAAAAGTAATATTGGTTTTTGAAATTTGATTATGGTAAAACCACAAAATATTTACGCAAATTCCAAAAACAGTGTATTTCGTCGGTTAATCGATATTTTTTACTGAAATTTTAACATTTTTTGATTTGAAAAAGAAGGTAAAATACTACAAATGTTAAAGAAAAAAATGATTTTTTGATTATTTTAATGTTAAAAAAAGGGGGTTTTTCCCCTGTTTCATTCCTTAATTATTTAAAATTATGTTAATGCTGATACATTTTTTGTTAAATGAATCCAGGGTAGAGATATTATTTTTATAAAACTTATTAAGTTTTTGACTGCTGTTTTTTTAGTTATTCTTACTTTAACGATGTTAATCAACTATTACACAAAATAATGCACTTAAAGTCATTTTTTATTAGCCTTATATTTTTGTTTTCATTTTCACTTCTATTTGCACAAGATATGCAAGAAGGGTTTACGTATTTAGAAACCGGTAAATATGATAAGGCAAAATCTTTTTTTGATACAATTCTAAAACAATATCCCGATAACAAAACAGCACGTTTGTGTTACGGAAGAGCAGTGGGGTTACTAGGAGATTCGCAACAGGCGGTATCTATTTTTACAGGGCTAAAAAAGGAATATCCAGATGATTTCGAAATTAAACTAAATTATGCCGAATCACTACTCTGGAATAGCGAGTTTGCCAAAGCTGAAACGTTTTATGAAAAATTGATTAAAGAAGATAGTAATAGCTTTCCTGCAGTATTGGGGTACGCAAACACACTTTCTAATCTCAAAAAATATGAAAATGCATTAAAGATGGTTAACAATGCATTACAATTACAAGAAGGAAACCCCAATGCTCTATTATCACGCAAATATATTCGTCTTGGGTATGCCAATACCATTGCACAAGACAAAAAATATAATGAGGCCATTGCATTATTAGATCAAAACCTAATTGATTTTCCTAATGATAAGGATACCCAGTTAAACAAAGCAAATCTGTATCTCATGACTAATGACTTAGATAATGCAGAAAAAGCATATACTGCTTTGGCAATACATCCTAAGGATAGTATTATATCGCTAAATGGCCTGGCTCTTGTAGCGCATAAAAGACATAAAGAGAAAAAAGCACTAGCTATAGCTGGTATGGCGATGCATAAAGTAAAAAAGTTTAAAGAAGATAAAGAACTCTACTTATCTACACGAGAACGATATATACAAGCGCTATTATGGAACAGGAAATTTGCTGTAGCAAAAGAAGATATAGCCCGATTACAGCAGTTATATCCAGATCACCCAAGAGTACTGGCTTTACAGGCTAATCATGGGATGTATACCAGTAATTTTAAAACCAGTCTTCAAAAATACGATACGATATTAGAAAAAGACAAGGGATCTTTTGATGGTAATTTAGGAATAGCAAATGCGTATAGAGCTGTGGGGAAGGATATGAAATCCTATACATACGCCTTTAAAACATTAGAATATTACCCAAAGCAACAGGATGCCGAAAAGTTGATAAAGACGTTAAAGAAATCACATACACCATTTATCGAAGAGAAAACAGCATTCACTTTTGATAACGGAGATAATGAAGCTGTAAATATTACAGTAAAAACCGAGATTCCTCTGTCTGCCAAATTTAAATCAGAGATTCAATACGATTATAGAACTACAAAAAATACAGTAACCAAAAATGAAGCCACTTCTCATGATTTTTGGCTGGGGGGAGTATATAAATTTAATGGAAAAGTTTCTCTACAATCCAAAATAGGAATCACTAATGCCGATGGATTTACAACCGAATATACAGAATTAGTTGCCGAGGCGATAGTAAAGACAAAACCTTTTAAACTTCAAAACTTAGATGTTGGATATAAAAGAGAGTTGCAAAATTTTAATGCAGATTTATTAAACCGGGAGATTGTAATGAATAATTACTTTTTGAATTATAACCTGGGGACCAATTTTAATTTGGGATGGTATACCCAGTATATCTATACTTCTCAAACCGATGATAATAGCAGAAATCTACTTTTTACCTCTTTATACTATACGGTACTACAACGACCTATTCTAAAAGTAGGTATTAATTATCAATATCTTTCTTTTAAGAACCAGGTGCCTGTAATTTATTTTAGTCCTGCACGATTTAATTTGGGAGAGCTATTTGCAGAAGTGGTAAGTGATCCACAAAAAAAGTGGTTTTATAATGCAAGTGCAGCTTTGGGTCGACAATTTGTAGAAGACGATCCGGGTTCATCTACTTTTAGAGCAGAAGGAAAATTTGGATATCGGTTTTCAGAACGATTTAAAGCAGGAGTCTATGGTAAGTATAGTAATATCGCTTCGGCTACAGCAGCAGGTTTTGAGTATGTAGAATTTGGTTTCAGGTTAAAATGGCATTTCTTAAAAAAACCAATTTTTGATAAAAAGATTATGGAGTTACAAAAATAGTACAGATTTGTATCTTAAATCCACTGTCGGGGTTATACCAGGTTTTCTTCTTTTATATAATACAACCTACGTCTTAAACCTCTAATTTTTTTGATATTTTGTATTACAAAATTTCAAAAAAACCAGCTACATCTCTGCAACTGGTTTTTAGCATTTATTTACTCTACCCCTCACTCATGTCTTTGACGCCACTAGCGAGATGCTAGCGGGAGCGGGGTTTTATTTACTTTTTCAAAGATTTAGCTAATAGAGGTAAAACTTCATTTAGTTTTTTATATTCATATATTTTATTCCCCCCATATTCCATACCAACCCATAAATATGATTCTATCGAACTTTTTTCTTCTAATGATAAATTTTCTATTGCTTTTAAATATTCTTGTTCACCAATCTTTTCGATTAAACTAATTAAAACATAGCCATGATCATATCCTGCTGCATCGGAAATTTTATAAGTTGAAATCTTAATTATTGCTTCTTTATCTAATTTAATTGCTTTATCTAGTGTATCACAATATAAATCATCTATTTGTCTATTTAAAAGTTCTGAAATTTTTATTCCTTGAATTTCTCTACAATTACTACAACTCATAATCATTGTATAAACAATTGTAATCATTACAAAAAAGTGGAGTTTTCGCATTTTAGTTATTCTTTTTTTGTTTTGGTTTAGGATTTTGTCCAGATACTGTAATAGTACCATAAACAGTTAATCTAGAAAGAGGGTTCACAGATTGTCTTCCTCTTCTATCATTAACAGTTGTAGTTTCTGTAGATTGTATGATTTGATCCATAACTTTCCACTCTTTTTGTTTTTTATTATATTCAGGACCTCTACAGATAGTAACACATCCATGACTAACACTTCCTAAGTGTAATCTAAATCCATCTCTTAAATTTCCTTTTGAGTTTCTCTCCGTTGGATCATCATATCTATCATTATACCGATTTCCATCAGTTCTTGAATCAATCCTGTAGTATTCTGGATGTCTTTCATCTGCTTTATTATCTACTAAATCGTATTCTCCATTAGGAATTGGTTTTTCTTCAGGTTTTTCTCCAAAATTGACTTCTCCATCACCATCCTTATCATTACCACCAGTAAAAACATTATGAATTACTAATATTTGATTATACTTTTCTTCATCTTCTCCAAAAGAAAATTTATATTCCTCAGCGCTTACTGCTCTTGTATCTAGATTGTCATCCCATTTATCATCATCATAAATGTATAATCTGTTATTAGTCTTATCAAAATGGATTACAACTTCTTGACCGTCAGGATCAACAAAGAAAACAGGGTTGTTCATTGTGTAATTATATGGACTTAAGGATAAGTACTGTTCTGCAAGAGGGTCTAAGTTCATCCATCGACCTAAACTAGTATCATAATTTCTTGCTCCATAATCCATCCAATCCAACCCAAGTTCGTCTTGTTCTTCCTTACCATTATACCCATAATTATGATTTCTACCACGTAACATAGTATTATACCCGGAATGAGTCATCCCAAAGGGGTAGTAGTTTTTCTCCTGTACGATCTCACTTTGCGTTATAGAACCATTCTTATCAGCATCTTTATAGGATAGTCGTATGTTTCCTAAGTGATCTTTAAACTGGTATACATACTTATATCCATCAGCTTCTTTCTCTACAATACCTTCTGTATGATTAAAGAACTCCAGGTTACCATTCTTATAGACGAATTTCCCAGCATATTCTGTTGTCGATGAACTTCCCTCTGTTGTAATCTTCTTTAATTTTACCCCAGTGGCATCGTAAATATAGGTAATATTTCCATTATGAGAAGCATTATTTACTGTTACTGTTTTAGGGAGATTTAAATGATTATAGGTAATCCCTGTAATCCCCTTGTTTTGATCTATTGTCATATTACCATTGGCATCATAGGTATAATCATCATTGGTATTGGTACCATCTTTAAAGCCAAAACTGATATTGCCGGTATCGGCTACTTTTAAGAGTTTATTACCACTATCATAGGTATATGCCAGGATATCCATATCACCAAAAGAATTAGCTGCGGTATTTAAATGCCCCTTTCGATTTAAAGAGAGGATATTACCAACTCTATCATAGGTGATACCACTTACATCATAATGACCACTAGTACTGCGTCCTTGAGTAATTCGATTTAGATGATCATACTGATATCCATAGGCACGTTTGGTATTGTCATTTGCTGTTTTCCAGGTGGTTTCACTAATATTACCATTGTACAAAGCCGTTGCTCCCAGGTTTTCTGTAGTGGTGTTATAATTGATCTTAAATGCAAACAGTTTGTTACCAAGAGCTATATCAGGATCATTGATTTTAGTCAACCATCCCCTTACATTATAGGTATAATCCACTTCTTGTAATCCTCCTCCAACTGTTTTAGAGGTTAATTGTCCTAACTTATCATAGGTATTAGATACGATCAATTCTCCCGGGAATTCCTCGTTCTGGATCTTAGCAAAGAAAGAAGTACTAGCTGTAGCTGCAAAATGAAATCCATTAGACAAGGTAATGGTATTACCCGCTACAGTAGTTGTAGTCTGGGTGATCGGTTGTGATAAGGTTACTGCTGGTGTAACCCCGGTATTACCGGTGCAATTTACCCCAGAAGTATCTTCTATACATTGTCTTTGGGTGAGCATCCTACCCATATGATCATAGGTAAAGGTATCTATGGTAACAATGGCAGCATTGCTATCTTTGGTGTGAGTACTTTTGGTTTGTTCTACTTTACCTACAAAATCCAATTGGGTTTCTATAACATCTGTAGTGTTTAGATACTCATTCTTGCTAGCTATATAGATAGGTCTTGCTTTTTTATCATAATAAGTAACCGTGGTGATCCAATCATAGGTATCAAGTACTCGTACCTTGCTTCCTGTAGGTAGTGTCTTGGTTTGATCGGTAATAGCTTCGTTATATACCGTACCAGGATTGGTTAATCCTACAATGTCAAACCCATAATCATCATAATAGTTGATGGTATGTAACTCCAGGTTTGTTTTTGGGAATGCCACATTACTATAATAGATAGTAGTCCCATCGATCATAGCCACAGCACCGCGCTGCTCCCATAAGGTAGATTCTGTATTTACAGCTTGTTGTATGGTTTTTCTATCGCGGTTATCGGTAATCTTACCCGTATAGGTAACCCTGCCAAAAACATCATATTTGGTAAAGAGCCAGACATTGCTCGCTTTTAGATTCGCGTCCTGAGTCAGAATAGGGTGATCTAGTTTATTATACACAATATACTCCCAATCCTTACCAGGGATTTTCTTTTCAATAAGTCTATTACGATTGTCATATCGGTATTGATAACAGAGTTCTGCAAGCTCACTCTGGCTTACCCCATCACTAACCGCTACTTTAGGGGGGATTACATAGGTTAAATTCCCAAATCTATCGTAAACATAATGAGTGTCGTGTGCCGATCCTGCATTAAAGGTTCGTTTTAAAACAATTCTACCCTGTTTATCCTTGTACTCTTTGGTCGTATGATTGTTACCTTCTGCCGGAGTCCAGTTTTCATCTTGCGTGATGGTTATATGTAACTGATTTACAGCATAAAAATTATCCTTTACCAGACTAGGGGCCTCAGTATCATTTGGATTAGCAAAATCTACTTTAAAATACACCACCTCATTAGCTTTATTAGTATACCAATCTGTCTTTATAGTATGATCTGCATCACTACTGGGGTTTGCTTTCCAGGCTGTACCAGGTGCACCGATTTTTACTACTCTATTAAGAGGAGATTTATCAAAAATGCTTTCTGAATAGGCATTAATTTGTGTAAGATCACTAATCCCAGGAAAATCACTGGCATAGGTATCTCTGTAATACTGGTTAATATCGGTGTTTACATTGATCTCTTTATAACTCCCTATCGTATTGTTTGCCTCAAAAGGTAGATATTGCTTTGCTTGTCTGCCATAGGCATCATACTCGATATGAGTCACAATATCTTTACCATCTCGTGAGGCTTTGATGGCTCGTTGTTGTATGGGTCTACCCAGTCCATCAAAATAGGTGACACTTTCTATGGCTTTATCTATATCGTTAATGTTAGAGCAGTTTACATTCTCTAGTTCTGCAATGGATAACGCTACTTGAGGGACTGTGGTATGAATATAGTTCTTGTCTGATAGCACTACCTGGGCCTGGAGATTTACCCCCATTAGGATAAGTAGTATATATATAATTTGTTTTTTCATGTTTTTTATTTTAAATAAGATTACCATCCTGTACCACCACCTGTAGTTCTGTTTACTGTAACATACATAGTGACCGTAGATACTTGTCCGGTTTTGGTATCCTGTATTGTAGCACTAATCTCATGTTCGCCATTTGTATTAGACCCATAAGAAAATGTCCTTGAGGTATTTGTGGAAGTATGGTTTAGAGAAGAATCCTGCAAGCACCTTATTTTCCAGGTTACATTACTAAAACTCCCAGAACCACCACTTACTCCAGTTATTTTAAAAGTTACATTAGGGTTGTTATTATTAATATCTCCGAACAAAGGAGTGGCGCTTATTACCATTGGATTATACGCATATACTGTTTGAGTATTAGCACCCCATTGATACTGCGAGTTTTCTAATCCTCGATCCACTACTCTAAACTTAATTGTATATGTTCCTGCGTTAGGAAAATTATATGAAAGTGTTGTTCCTGTATCAGGTTGTTTTACATCATTAATAAACCATTGGTACAATCGAAGACCTGTACCACCGCCTATAGCAGAAGCAAAAAAGGTTGTCGTTGTCCCTTTTAGAATATGTGTATTTGATGCACTTACATTAGGTGGATTTAAAGGGTTATACGCATATAATTTACGTATAGCGCTGTTTACAGATTTTCCACTTCTGTTATCAATAACTTTAAAATATACGTTATAGGTTCCAGCAGTAGCAGGAATATATGCTAATGTAGTTGCTGTACTGGCTTGTTTTACATTGTTGACATACCATTCATAGCGTAAATTACCAGACCCGCCACCAACACCAGAAGCACTAAAATCAACGTTAGTTCCTTTTACAATATTAGTGTAGTTTGCGCTTACAGTAGGAGTAACTATAGGAGGATATTCAACTACTACACTCATCGTTTTGCTTACCCTGTGTTTGGTTTGGCTATTATAGGCCAGTACTGATATCGTATAAGTACCTTCGCTACTAAAACTTTTAGTAAAGCTTGTGCTGCTATCACATTGTTCTTGCGTGCCGTTAACACTCCATGTATAGAGATCAGCACCACTACTTCCTGGAGTATTGGCTGTAAAAGTAACAGCCTGATTCGGCTGGGTTGGTCCAGAACCTGGTAGATCAATAGTCACATCTCCTAAAGTAGCCGTTTGTTCACCTTGGTAATTATAACGTACTTGTTGCGCAATATGCTGGTTGTTATCTAACCCATACATAAGTCTGTTAAACTCATCATACTTATAATACGCTTTATGCCCTTTGGGGTCGGTAATACTGGTTACCCCAATAAGAGGATCATAGGTGTATCCCGTTACTTGGGCATCTGCAAAATAAGCGTCCTCTCTAAGGTTTTTAAACAGGTTTCGCATGGTTACTTCTTCTGCTTCTGTATCTTCTGTATTCGATGCGGTTTGTAACTGAGTGATTAAACTACTTGCTGTTGAAGAAATCCCGGTATAACTGGCATTATCGATCTTAACAATAGGCAAGGTGTTGTTATATCCCCATACATACATGATATGACGACCATCAACCTGCGAAACTTCTAAGGGATACCCTTGATGATCATAGCTTAGATACTCTACCTGATCCTGAAATACATTTAATGCGCTTTCCTTTCCTTTTAGGGTTTTAATCAGTTTTGGTAGTAATTTACCATTACCCCAATCTTTAAACGCTATACTTTGAGTAGCTACAAATTCATTACCTTCTTTAGTTTGAGTTTTTATCGGGATAGCAATTCTGTTCTGGGCTATTAAACTGTTATGCACTGTATTGCTTAGATCATACGGGTAGAGAAATTCTGTAATCATTGTATTATTATGACTACCAATATCTGTTTGTGTCTTCAATTGTCCATATGGAGTATCATATGCATATGAAGTTTCCCTGGTAAGTGTTTGTTCATGTAAAAACTCTCGATGTATCGTTTTTATGAGTTTGTACTCTTTGGGATAATCGATGTAATAATTATCCTTAAAATGGTGTGGGTTTCCATAACTACTCGAAATATAGTGTCTGCCAACTGCCATTCCATAGGCCTTTACACTACTATGCATACCTTTGCCATATGGGTAAAATTCCTGATATTGGTTAATAGTTTCTTTTTCAAGAACAAATTTTCCGTTTTCTTTTTTATGCACTTCCTTTTTAAGAAGCTGACCTTTTTTCCAGTCGTTATTCATTGTAGTTATAAAAGGAAAGTTTGTATAATTGTTACGGGCCACAGTATAATAATTTACCTCTTTCCCATTATCTCCACCATTTACAATGGTTTCTACTCGTCGATATAATACCGGAGCTCCCTGATAACTGGTAAAATCACGCATACTATTGCTCACGGTGTGAATTCTGGTTATATCTGCATTTATTCCATCATAGTATTTTGTAGAATACCTGAATACAGGAGAGGATCCGGTCAAAACGCCACTATCTATGCCATCTTCTAATACATATTTATAATTGGTTGTCTTGCAATTTCCATTATTATCACAATCCTCAGTGGTACTCACACGTACTCCTCCTACATAACTAAAGAGTTCTCCTGCTTCATTAACAAGCTCTTCATATTTTATAGAACAGTTTGCATATACATCTCTTTTTGTTGGGGCATAAATGCTACCTGTTATACGAATTATAGCACCTTTAGGAACTGCTGTAAAAACAACAGGGTTTGTTTTATAGTAGCTATCTGGGCAGCCTGCTGGGGGCTCACATTGTGCTTCGGTATCTTCTCCGGTTATGTTTATTTCTCCCAAAGTAGAGTAAGGAGGAGGTAAATCTAAACATTCAACTTTTATACTAGCCTCTGCACCTTGTAAACCGATATTAGGGGTTACATCTGGGTTATCAGGATCATACAGGAACATTCCTGCTCTTAGGCTTACTTCAATAATTTGGCTAGATGAGACAGTAAATGTTGTGTCAATTGTTTTTGTAATCCCTTGTCCTGCCTTATTATCACTTCTGAATGTTTTGTTCCTGGTGTAGGTATAAAAATCTGCCAGGCCGGAAGATGTAGAAGGTACCCTGTTTTGCTCATAACTGATCAAACTGTATCCTTTTGTAGGATAGATTATCTTTTTTAATGCCCCCGAGCGTGTTTTATTATGATCTATTTTCCTGTTTTCTAGAGATAAAAGAGAACCAGAATTCCCATTATAATACCCCCATGGATCCTGATATTTATAATTTACAGAAGGCCCTAAGGTGTTAGGAAAAGGATAATATTCAAATTGATACCAGGGTAAATTTGTATTGCCATTACTTTTGGTAATTCCTACTAATGTTTTTCTGTTTTTTGTTGGATCACTATACGTAAAATTATACTTTATGATCTGTTTTCCTGTATTCCAAACAGAAATCTCATTCAAGGTCTGAACCGATACTTCCTGGTCTAAAACACCCGAGGTGATATCAAATCTCACCTCACCGTTGGGAAATATAATTTTTTGAAGCTGGTGTCTGGTTGTAGAGTTATCGGTATAATCCTCTTCAATAGAAGCTGTACCTCCCACAGAGGTATCTTTAGTTCTTGATTCAGAATACACTCTTTTACTATAACTTTCTGTAGGGCTATACTCAAAATAAATACTTCCTTTATTATCGTTTAATTTGATACGGGTTAATAAAAAGCTCATAGGGACATTGCGGTTAAGAGATTCTCCTTCAATTGAAGTCTTATATGTGTAACTCCCTATTTCGTGTATCTCAAAATAGTATGTAACTCCGTTATCTTTGGTAATTATTATTGTATTGTTCGTTTTGTTTACTTTGAAGTTTCTATGCTCCATAAAAACGATATCTCCTTTCTCATCATGCGCATAGCTTCCACTTAATCCAGGAGCACTAATAACATATTTGTCCTGTTGTGCATCATAATTTCGATTGGCAATATTATTATAAATCTCAAAACGTTTATTAGTATCATACTCATCAATTGGAGTACCCTGGTCATATACTGTTTGCAAAAAAGGAATAATAGCATTGGCTTTATAAGATTGATCTCCATATTCATCATCTTTTCCCCTGATTTGTCGTGTTATCCTTCCATTGGCAATTAAATCCCATCCCATCCCGGTCATGGGATGATCTTGTTCGGTAATAAGACCACCATAATTGTACGACAGATGAATGGGCCATTCAAAATCCCCGACTTTAATAGTGTAAACAGGTATTGTATAATTAATTTTTCCGGTAGATAGGTTAACAGGGATATCCCCATATTTACCTAAAGAAGCTGCTTCTGGTGATACAGGAAAAACCTGTAAGGCTTCTTCTAATGGGTTTGGCGTATTAGTTTCCTGACCTATGGCGATAGTACCCACTATAAGCAGAAAACTTAAAAATAGTATTCTCATATAAAAGTTTTTAGTGACTGATTTTATTTTTTAATCGTATTCCCAATGCAATATTAAATCATCCCAGTTTCGTTTTTCGGGACTGAGAAAAAAAAATGAAAGTTTTTTTCGAAAAAATAAACATCAGATTTTGAGGTGAGGTAAATACCAGCATATCGAGGGTAGAATCCATACTAAAAAATAGAGCAGAAATCAATCTGCTCTATGTTAAGAATCACTAGTATTAATTTGCATTTGTCAGGCTAATTGCCAACAATAATGCGTGCTGCCAGATATCCATTATAAAAAGTAGTATGGGTACGTTTAAAACGTTTCATGACTTTATCCCCACTATTACCCAAATCCTGAACTTTTAAATCATCTTTTAATTTTTTATGTAAACTTTAGAATCCAAAAGAATCATTAAATAATCCTACCAAAGTGACAGAAGAAAAATTCGACTTATTTATTTAAGCTGTTTTTTTAGTTTATTCTAAACATAGCATCATAATTATCTTCGTAAATACTATGTAATTGTTCTAAGGGAATTTTTTGTAAGGTCTTAATAATCTTTGTTTTGTTATAGAGCGTAACAGTATAGGAGGTAAAATCTCTATTTGCTTTGACTTCCATTCCATACTTTGGTTGGGCATTTTTATCAAATGTTAAGAGGCATACAAATTGCTTCTTGGTGAAATCACTGTTAAACCAACTATTATCTACTTCATCCTCCCACCTGTTTTCTTCTTTTTTAGACAGTAATTCTTTTTTGAAATTGGCGAATATATATTCTTTTTTGTGTATGTATAAGGATAGTTTTGAAAAGAGTTGTAACATGTAATCATCATTCCGATAATTTTCTATTTGTTGTAATTTTTTATCATCCCAGATAGAATAAACATGACTAAATACTTCCTGAGTTTGTATATCATTATCTTTTATATAAGTATATCGTATTTTGGTTTCAAGATTTTTATTGATTCTTTTTTCTTTTAGAATTTGACCTTGATGATTTTTTAATCTTAGTATATTGTTTGTATTCGTTATAGAAAATTTAAAAGGTTCTATAATAGAATATCCATTAGCTATTGAACTAAGTGTAAATATTCTACCACGGAACATACCTGGAATTCCTATTATGATGCTATCGATTTCTCCATTTTTTATATGGGACCTAGTTATGATTTGATCTTTATCCTTTTCTTCATACAAGTACTGATATCCATTATAAATACTACCATTTTTATAGATAGATTTTGTAGTTAAATTAATGGATGTATCTTCTTCTTTATTGTTTGCTAACGATATAGAATATTGAAACTTCTTTTCTCCATTTTCGTACTGATCTACTGCCATAAAGTCTTTTACATCAAAATATCCATGAAAGGGTTTCCCTTTTTTATAAATCCCTTTAATATTATTTTGCCCATTGACAAAGATACTATCATAGGCCACAGATTGGATTACGCCTTCTTTATATATTTCTGTTATTGTATACTGATACCTTTTTTTATGTTTACGAATTTGTTCTCCATGAAGTTTCCCTTTAGCATACAAAGTCTTATTTCCATCATAATCTGTCGTAAACCCATCATAGGGGATTCCCTTTTTGTAATATATTTTTTGATTTAGTTTTCCTACGTTATCATAAAAAACGCATTCACCATCTACGACACCTGCTTTTGCATGATAATATCCTACATGGTCTATTGTATTAGAGTTTCCGTTTTTAAGATGGGGATAATAATAATAGTTTTGTTTTCCCTCTTCTAGACCATTTATAATATGTTGTATTTTGTAACTGACCCATATAGGTCTAGGATATTCATAATCGTATCCTATATCATTATCTGATAGCAAAAATGTACCATGGTCTTTTTTTCCATCTTTATAGGTGCCTTTTGCAATGATTTTGATTTTTTCCTCAGAGTTGTCGTTATATTGTAGCTTAACTACTCTTTCCTCCCCATTTTTTTTTCCTGCTTTATAGGTGTAGTTATATTGTCGATCTAATTGATGGTACGGGATAGAGTCGGTATATGTATTATAACTACCTTCATAACGCTTATCATTTTTATAAATAAGTACGTTTTTGAGTTTACGATCTTTGGTATATGTTGCACTTTCTCCATTTTTTTTACCATTTTTTAGATGATAATATGAGGTAATGATGCCCTTTTCAGTATTATAGACCTGCTGTATTCCTTCTTTTTTTCCACTGGATACTTTAGCAATGGTAATCTCCGCGGCCTTTAATTCAAAATAATTTTTATAAAACACAAAAGTTCCTTTATTGCGTTTACCATAAACAAAGTTCCCTTCAGCAATGATCTTTCCTTTATGCTTTATATATTCTTTTCCGTGTTTAACTCCTTGTTTATAAGTTACAAATAACTCATAGTTTTTTGCGTATAGAGGGTATAGGTAAAATGTACCTTCATAAGGTTTATTATTTTTATATATTCCTTGAGTTACTAATGTCCCTTTTCTATCAAAATGGGATGTTTCATATCCATTTTCTGTATACGAGGTAATATCTTTAATGCCATTTACATATCCACATTCATTAGCGCTGTAGTAGTTAATTTCTTTTGTGTGAAATAGATCATCATTCGAATAAAAACTTGGAGTGCCATTATATAAAAGTTCCCCTGTAGGGCTGTAATTTGAAATTTCTTCTTCTCCATTAGGCAGGTATAGTATCGAATATGCCAATTGTGTTGACCCCACATAGAATTTTTCTTCCTTGACAAGTTTTCTTGCTTTATAGGTTTCAAAACATTGGTTTGTTCCTTCCTCAGTCCAACCGTTTTTAGTATAATATGAATATACGATCTCTCCTGTTATGCTATATCCTGTACATTGCCCTTCTTGTTCTCCATTGTGATACGTGCATTCTTCTTTTTTTTCGCCAGTTGTATAATAGGTAGTAATTATTCCTTCTTTTTTACCATCTACATACATTCCTTTTTCATAAGTCCCATTTTCATAAGTCCCGAAGTGTTCATAAATATCGTTTTCAGGACATAAGGTTAAGGTATATTCCCCTTCTCGTTTACCTTCAATGTAATGTCGCTCTAGTATGATGTTTTCATTTTTATCATATCTGGTATATGTACCGTGCATTTCACCTTTACGATAGTGTACTTTAGATTCAATAGTTTTTGTATCACTATAATATGTTATACAAATGCCTTCTTGTATATCATTTTTATATGTTCCTTCTTCAATAATATTCCCAATCTCTGTGCTATATATGGTATATGAACCATGTTTTTGACCATACTCATACTGATATTGTTCATTTTTTTTGCCTTTATAATATTTGATGTTAACACCATGTCTTTTTCCATTTAAATAATTTACCTCTTCCTCTATTTGTGTGTATTGTTCACCTGTAGCATTATCAAATACCCAATCATATTTAACTACTGCGCCTTTGATTTTTCCATTTTCATAGTGAGCTATGGTATTGATCTGTCGGTTTTCGTAATACCAGATAACTTCTCCTTCAAATTTTTTTTCATTATTTTTATGTGCCCATCCTGTCATTTGAGGATCGCCATTTATATAAAAATCCTGGATGTATATTAAATCTCTTTTCTTTTTTAAGGGTAAGTTACGATAATAGACTGCATTTTTTTTATGGGTTTTTTCCCATTCACCATCAAAATAGATTTTACCTTTTTTTTGAGCAATACTCATGAAGGGAATCACAAGCAGTAGAAATAATATTTTTATATTCATTCCTCTTTGATTTATTTATGCAATCACAAAAGTAAGTTCTATGAAACGAGGAGATACACCCTGGAAACAGTGATTATAACTTCACAGAATAAGTTTTTTTGTTTTTTAATAACGGATTATCAACCTTGAAAACATTGAATATGGTATATAATGGTAGGATTGATATATATTTTCAGTTCATAAAATCCTAAGTGTGTAATTAAATAGCGAGGACAACCATGACATTATCCCCGCTATTACCCAAATCCTGAACTTTTAAATCATCTTTTAATTTTTTATGTAAACTTTAGAATCCAAAAGAATCATTAAATAATCCTACCAAAGTGACAGAAGAAAAATTTGACTTATTTATTTGAGTTGTTTTTTTAGTTTATTATAAACATATCATTATAATTATCTTTATAAATACTATGCAATTGTTCTAAGGAGACTTTTTGTAAGGTCTTAATAATCTTTGTTTTGTTATAGAGTGTAACAGTATAGGAAGTAAAATCACTATTTGCTTTGACTTCCATTCCATACTTTGGTTGGGCATTTTTATCAAATGTTAAGAGGCATACAAATTGCTTCTTGGTGAAATCACTGTTAAACCAACTATTATCTACTTTATGATTACTGGATTCTTCACGATTACTGAATTTTTCTTTTGTAGACAGCAATTCTTCTTTAAAATGGGCGAACATATATTCTTTTTTGTGTATGTACAAGGATAGTTTATGAAAGAGTTGTAGTGTATAATTATCATGTTGATCATTTTCTATTTGTTGTATTTTTTCATCATCCCAGATGGTAGAAACATGAGTAAATACTTCCTGAGTTTGTATATCATTATCTTTTATATAGGTATATTGTAGTTTGGTTTCAGGGTTTTTATTGATTTTTTGCTCTATTAAAATTTGACCTTGATGATTTTTTAATCTTAATATATTGTTTGTATTCGTTATAGAAAATTTAAAAGGCTCTGTAATAGAATATCCATCATCCTTTGAGCTAAGCACAAATATTCTATCACGAAATATTCTTGGGAACCCTATTGTAATAGTGTCGATTTCTCCATTTTTTATATGAGATCTAGTTATAATTTGATCACTATCCTTTTTTTCATATACGTACTCATATCCATTATAAATACTACCATTTTTGTAGATAGATTTTGTAGTTAGATTGATGAGCGTATTTTCTTCTTCTTCTTCTTCTTCTTTATTGTTTACTACAGGTAAAGAATGTTGAAATATCTTTTCTCCATTTTCGTACTGATCTACTGCCATAAAGTCTTTTACAGTAAAATATCCATGAAAGGGCTTTCCTTTTTTATAAATCCCTTTAATATTATTTTGCCCATTAACAAAAATACTATCATAGGCCACAGATTGGATCACGCCTTTTTTATAGATTTCTGTTATTGTATACTCAAACTTTTTTCTATGTTTTCGAATTTGCTCTCCATGAAGTTTTCCTTTAGCATACGAAGTCTTATTTCCATCATGATCTGTCATAAACCCATTATAGGGTTTTCCTTTTTTGTAATATATTTTTTGATGTAATTTTCTTTTGTCATCATCATCATAAACACGCTCTCCATTTATATATTGTATTGTTTGATATCGTTTTCCTTCGGTATGAAAAAACACACATTCTCCATCTACGACATCTGCTTTTGCATGATAGTACCCCACAAATCCTTCCTTCATATTAGGGTTTCCGTATTTATAATCGGAATAAAAATAATAGTTTTGTTTTCCTTCTTCTAGGCCATTTATAATATGTTGTATTTTGTAAGTGAACCATATAGGTCTAGGGTATTCCTTGTTGTATCCTATATCATCATCTGATATGAGAAATGTGCCTTGGTCTTTTTTTCCATCTTTATAGGTGCCTTTTGCAATGATTTTGATTTCTTTCTTATGGTCGTCATTATATTGTAGTTTAACTACACGTTTTTCTCCATATATTTTTCCTGCTTTATAGGTGTAGTTATATTGCCGATCTAATTGATGGTACGGGATAGAGTCGGTATATGTATTATAATTACCTTCATAACGTTTATCATCTTTATAAATAAGTACATTTTTGAGTTGGCGATCTTTGGTATATGTTGCACTTTCTCCATTTTTTTTACCATTTTTTAGATGATAATATGAGGTGATAATGCCTTTTTCAGTATTATAAACCTGCTGTATTCCTTCTTTTTGACCATTAGATACTGTAGCAATGGTAATCTCTGCGGCCTTTAATTCAAAATAGTTTTCATAAAATACAAAAGTTCCTTCATTTCGATTACCATATACATAGTTCCCTTCAGCAATGATCTTTCCTTTGTGTTTTAGATATTCTTTTCCGTGTTTAACTCCTCGCTTATAAGTAACAAATACTTCATAGTTGTTTGCATATAGAGGGTATAGGTAAAATGTACCTTCATAAGGTTTATTACCTTTATATGTTCCTTGAGTTACTAATGTTCCTTTTCTATCAAAATGAGATGTTTCATATCCATTTTCTGTATACGAGGTAATCTCTTTAATACCATTTACATACCCACATTCATTAGCGCTGTAGTAGTTAATTTCTTTTGTGTGAAATAGATCATCATTCGAATAAAAACTTGGAGTGCCATTATATAAAAGTTCCCCTGTAGAACTGTAATTTGAAATTTCTTCTGCTCCATTAGGCAGGTGTAGTATCGAATATGCCAACTGTGTTGACCCCACATAGAATTTTTCTTTCTTGACAAGTTTTCTTGCTTTATAGGTTTCAAAACATTGATTTGTTCCTTCCTCAGTCCAACCGTTTTTAGTATAATATGAATATACGATCTCTCCTGTTATGCTATATCCTGTACATTGCCCTTCTTGTTCTCCATTGTGATACGTGCATTCTTCTTTTTTTTCGCCAGTTTTATAATAGGTAGTAATTATTCCTTCTTTTTTTCCATCTACATACATTCCTTTTTCATAAGTTCTGTCTTCATAAACACTGTTTTTAGGACCTATGGTGAAGGTATATTCTCCTTCTCGTTTACCTTCAACGTAATGTTCCTCTAGTATGATGTTCTCATTTTTATCATATTTCGTATATCTACCGTGCATTTCCCCTTTACGATAGTGTACTTTAGATTCAATAGTTCTTGTATCACCATAATATTCTATACAAATGCCTTCTGGTAGATTGTTTTTAAATGTTCCTTCTTCAATAATATTACCGGTTTCAGTACTATATATGATATATGGGCCATGGTTTTGACCATGCTCATACTGATATTGTTCATGTTTTTTGCCTTTATAATATATTATGTTAGCACCATGCCTTTCCCCATTTAAATAATTTATCTCATATTTTATTTGTGTGTATTCTTCATCTGTAGTATCATCATGCGCCCAATCATATTCAATTACCGCACCTTCAATTTTTCCATTTTTATAGTGAGCTATAGTATTGATCTGTCGATTCTCGTAATACCAGGTAACTTTTCCTTCAAATTTCTTTTCATTATTTTTATGCGCCCATCCCGTCATTTGGGGATCGCCATTTATATAAAAATCCTGAATATATACTAAATCCCCTTTCTTTTTTAAGGGTAAGTTACGATAATAGACTGCATTCTTTTTTGTGGTTTTTTCCCATTCACCATCAAAATAGATTTTACCTTTTTTTTGAGCAATACTCATGAAGGGAATCACAAGCAGTAGAAATAATATTTTTATATTCATTCCTATTTGATTTATTTATGCAATCACAAAAGTAAGTTCTATGAAACGAGGAGATACACCCTGGAAACAGTGATTATAACTTCACAGAATAAGTTTTTTTTGTTTTTTAATAACGGATTATCAACCTTGAAAACATTGAATATGGTATATAATGGTAGGATTGATATATATTTTCAGTTCATAAAACCCTAAGAGTGTAATTAAATAGCGAGGACAACCATGACATTATCCCCGCTATTACCCAAATCCTGAACTTAACCTAATACCATTTAGTGTAAACTCAAGTGCTAAATGGTATACTTTATTATCGGATTAAAAAACTGCCTTTATATTTTTGTTTGTTATCACCTCTTAAGATGTAATAGTATACACCGGGGATAAGACTTTTGGTTTCAAAAGTTATACTGTTATTATGCAGTGCCATACGTTCTTGTCGCACTGTTCTTCCTATCATATCGATAACAACCATTTCTATGGTCTCGTGTGTTCCCGGTACTCTAATCGTAGTTTTATTTCTAAAAGGATTAGGGTAATTAGAAAGCGTAGTCACTGTGATTTGTTCATCTGTTTCTACTTGTGCCATTTGGTCATCATTATTTTCTTCCTCATCTTCTGCTACCACAGCTGGTGTCTCGGGATCTAGTTCTGGATCTATTGTTACCGTACTGGTGAATGCAAGATCCGATACTTCTAAATGAAATGGAGTAAAGTTTTGGTAATCTCCCTGTACAGAAAATACAATACTTCTTACTTTTTTGAAGGCTTCATTTTCTTTATTCCCATTTGTAAAATCAGCAAACGAAATGGTATGAGTTGTTTTTTTATCGGTGGCAGCAATTCTATATCTAAGTCTGTTACTCCAGTCTGTAAGGCCTTCGGTTACTAATATCACCTCGATATCTCTATCATTATGCATTTCGAACTGTACAGCATCGTAGTCAGATACCGTTAGTGTAAGTTCACCGGCCAGTATATTTCTAAAAAGATTTAGCGTTTCTTTTACTTCACCATATACCAGTGCATTACGTTCTATAGTATATTCATTTTTTTGAGCTGCTACGTCATGTGTTGTGACTTCAAAATTCTCGATTACGACTCCCTGCTCCCGGTAATCAATACCCCAGGGACCATCTGCCAGGTATAATGCATCTAATTGAGCAGAGTTTTCTCCTCTAATAGAGAACCCGATATCAAATAAATATCCTGTTGCTATAGTGATTTGCTCATGGTATGCTCCTGATAGTGCTACGGTTTCAACCATATTGTGTTCTTTTGATTGTTCGGTCGTTCTAATGTTACCATTAAATGTCATATGATGTGCACCTAATTTATTGATGATGTTAAGGGTTAGTTTTCCATCTGTATATGATCCTTTTTCTACAAATACCGTAGGTACTCTATGGCTCACTTTATGACTACGCATAGGTTTATCGGTTGTAAATGTATCTAAGATGTGATTCGCAATATTGGCTACTTGTGGTACCGATCCACCCCATACCTGGAAATTTAAATAATCTCCATCTGGGTAGTTACCGATATTCCATAAGCTATAGATTTCGTTTTCAGATTCACCTTTTTTAACCGAGAAGGTTAGTGCATATTCAATTTGACCCGTAGCTCTTTCTATTCTGGTACTTACTAGCGTATGATTTTTGATAGTTACCGTTCGTACATCTAGTAATTTAGAGCCGTTTAATCGATCGCATATTGTTTTTGAATGATCATAAATAGAACCTTTGGTCGATGTTGCCAGTGCAGCAGCTACTCTTTCATTTCCTTTATAGTAATCTACAGAGAATACAGCTTCTGCATTGGTGATCCCTAATAGATCTTCTGGGCTGGATACATAAGTAGACTCGGTCCCGAATATTCCTGTTTTAGGGAAATAGATACTTAAATCTTCATTGTTTGCAGATTTGTATGATTTCGTACCAGGCTGAAATCTTTTTTGACTCTTTTTGGTATTGAAAATGCTGTTTGTTTTTGTTCTGCTAAAATTACGTTTAGCGATTAAGCTGGCTAAGTCACCGTTACTTTCTAATCCTCCATTATTGGCAGAAGTAACATCGGTAGCGGTATCGATATCAACACAATTATCTGTTGAGATCGCTGTATAAGGGCTTGCTGTGATATAGAACAATGCATCGTTAAAATCCTGGTCACAAGAAGCATAATCTCTTCTTATATCTTCAAAGCCTAATATGATTCTTTCGTTATCGGGATCAGATAATAATACATTATGATATCGTAGGGTAGGGTCTGTTTCTGGATTATAATCCGGATTAGAGTGTAGCTGCCAGTGTCCTGTTCCTACACAACCGTCTGACCATGCATTGGCTAGTAATACCCATCCTATTCCTGTATTAGGAGGAAAAGTTCCTATTTTTACTTTATCACCCACTTCTAATTCGCCACCGCTTCCTACAGCCGATACATTAGGGAAAATAATGGTAATATCTTCTGGCGCGGGTATTGAAGTTGATGGGTTGTTAATATCATACGTATAGAATCCCAATGTGTTTTTATATCCTGCTCCTTCTCCTATAAAAGTAACCCATATGTCGGCTTGTTCCTGTACTTCAATATCTGTATCATAACCCGAAGAAATATAGTGGGGGTTAAAATCTGGTACCGGGTATCCTTCTGGTAATGCATTATTTACCAAATCGATAGTTTCCTGGCTTACTACATCCTGCCCGTCTAAATACAGTGGCTTTCCGTTAGAAGAAAAATCACCTAAATAGTTATATCGGTCGCAAATCTCTGGGATAGGGAAACTTGCTGGGGTTTGCCCTCCGTTTTCTGGAGCAAAACTACTTTTTCTTAAATCAAAACTATCGTCTAATCCATCATTGTCGTTATCAACTCCAGAAAGTGTAGTTTCTGCAACTCCATCACCATCACTATCATATGCTTCGGTACTATCAGATACACCATTGTTATCAGAATCCGTATCCAGATGATCATAAGCATCGGTACCATCGGTATTTACGGTTCCGTTTACCGTTCCTGCATAATCGGGATCAAAGGCATCATCCATACCATCGTTATCTTCATCAATGTTAGATAATCCCTGGTAGTTAGCACTATTTTGCCCTTCTATGATATCTACAATCCCATCATTATCAGAATCGATATCGTAGCAGTCATATATATTATCATTATCGGTATCTATAAGGATAACGGTATTCCCTTGATCAGGATCAAATGCATCTGCTAATCCATCGAGATCCGTATCCAGAAAATTGTCATCAGATCCATTGTAGACTCCATCGTTATTGGTGTCTTTATCGCCTTGTCCTGCTTCTACAATATCATAGATACCATCGTTATCAGAATCGATATCCAGAAAATCGGGATTACCGTCGCTATCTCTATCAAAAGCATCTTGTACTACATTGTCTCCGTTACCACTGATATCATTATCCAGGTAGTTGTACAAATCATCTCCATCACTATCTCCGTAAGGATTTATACCATTACATTCTGCAATATTTGTAATCCCATCACCATCACTATCGGCATCCATAGAATCTAAGGCACCGTCTTGATCTTTATCCAGCGGAGAAATACCGTTGGCGCATTTAAAACCGTCATTAGAGTTTGTGGTCTCGGTAAGATTAAGCAATGTAGCTGTTGGGGTAGCACTTTCGTAATCATTGATTAAGTATAAACCTCCGTTGTTAACAGATAAATACAATCTGTTATTAGCATCGGCATATGCTGCACCAAAAGTACCAGTAGGTAGATTGGTTACTGTTTTTTGAGAAAATACGGGTGTTCCCGAAGATAGATCCCATTTGTATAGTTTTCCTCTACTTCCGCCATAAAAAGCACCATTTATATAGGCGATATCTGCACAAGTACTGGGCGAAGCCTGATCGGCTTCTACAACCTCGAAAACGGGAGAAGAAGACCCATCATAGTCTTTTAAGTTTGTTATTTTATGAAATGTTTTTTTATTGTTGTTTTGGTATACCCAAAGGTTTCCGTCTGCATCTACATCTGCTGCATATCCACCGCCAAAAACTGTAGTCCCGGCAGGAGTTACAGCACCAAGATCGATCACCATATCTTTAGCAATTCTAAGAAGGTGATTGTCACCTTTCTTAATGGCATACAGGTAATTATCTTCTGGATTATACCCTCCTGCATTATAGGTAGTAGAATAGGTATGTAGTGCATCAGAATATGAACCGGTAATGGGGTCATATGCTTTTAAAGATCCAGAGATCACCTGGTAGAAATTACCATCATCACAATCAAAAGGTTGTTGAGCGTATCCAGATAAAGCTACTAATATAAATATGAGGGTAGTTATTTTTTTCATTTTGATATAGATTTAGGTTTCAGACACCTAAAATTAATCTATATCAACCCCTTATGTTGGTGTTATTCGATCAGTGGTAATTTGCTGTAGATGAATGGGTTTTACGAATAGATGAGTTTTTAAACCGGATAATCAATGTCTGAGCCCTTCAGGCCTGTCGAAGACATTTGAAAATACAAATTTGAAAGCACTTCAGGTCGAGTGCGGCGATGTAACTTAAAAATAATTTTTTTTAGTTCAATAACTCAAAGACTCGGCCTCATAGGATATTTATTTGAAAACAGATCTTATCTATCGTTTCTATAAACGCAGCAGTCTTGATTCTAATTCTTCAATGGGTTGTCTCAAGATAATTTATTGAACTCATTTAAATGATGAGTATACATTTTCACTTCTTCTAAAATAAAATGTGTACAAAGAATATCATGGAGTAGATTGATAAAAATACATTCTAAGCATTGATTTTTTTCCTGTTTTGACTCTTTCAAGATCATTACTATCGATCTAAGAATTCCCATATATCCTATTTACCTTTTGTTTCCTCTCTAAACCAATTATCCCATCCACTATTTTTAATGTCAGATATCGCCTGATCATAATCATTTTTATCGAGTTTGTTTTTTAGGATATATTTTTTTACCAAATCAAATTCTCCATTTTTATGGAGTCGTATCTGATCAGGCACCTTTGAATCATAAAGGATTTTCCAAATATCGAGATAGATAGTTTCTTCGACTAATGTATTTATTAATTCTTTAGAAGTTTTGAGATCTGTAAAAAATGCTGAGTAATATTTTTCTGATAATTGTAATACATCGGGTTTTCGTAATTTTTTATGATTTTGCAATTTATCCCACATGGTAGCATAAGCAATTCTTTTTTTGTTATCTGTTGCTGTTATAAATAGTGATAATAATTCTTCATTCTTAGCAACACGCTGTTTTAGGTTCTTTTTTTCAGCAGAACTCAATACTTTCATATCATCCAGAAATTTGAAGGTGTCTGAAGTAAACGTTTCAATGTCCCAAAGTGTCCAATTTTTATCACGAATTTGTCGTAGTAAAGCTTCAGAAGATTTATTTGGAAAATAGTTTAAATACGTAAAAATCTTTCTTAGATCAGTTGGCCTACTAGGGGATACACCACTATCTGGTATTAAAGAGAAACTGTATACTATTTCATAAGCCATCCATGAGTTTTCTTCTTTGATTATTATTTTTTTAATAGACTCATTTGTTCTTATCCTTTCTGCCAGATCTACAATCCAGCAACTTGAGGAGTTTTGTGCACAAAATTTTGCACTAGGATTTTTAGCTCTATAGTTTTTCCATTTAGAAAAGAACTCAGGATTCTCATCTAATAGCTCTTTGATAGATGTGTTTTTTGTATAATCTATTTTAAAAAATTTCTGCATTCCTGGAGATAATTTTTCATATTCAGTTTTCAAAGCATTTGGCAGATTATCGATTGTTATTATTTCAGAGTTTTGAGTTTTCTCCCATTCTTTCCATCCTCCGGCTTTTTTAATTTCTTCGCTTATCTGATTATAATTTTCTTTTTCTATCTTGTTTTCTGTCAGATACTTTTTTATCAAATAAAACTCTCCATCTTTATTCAATCTTATCTGATCAGGAACTCCTGTGTCATACAAGGTTTTCCAGATATCCATATAGATGACTTCTTCTGCTAGTGTAAATGCTAATTCTTTAGAACTATTAATATCTTTAAAAAATGTAGTTTGATATTTTTCTGCTAATTGTAGTACATAATTTTTTCGCAATATTGTATGGTCATTTAAGTCTTGCCATAGTATGGCATATGCTATTCTTTGTTGGTCATTTTCTGCTGTTAAGAATAGGTTTGTTAACTCTTTGTTATTTTTAATTTCACTTCCTAATATAGGTTTGTTATATGAATCTAAACCTTTGATAGGATTATTCAGAAATCTTGTTGCTTGTTTTATATTGCCCCTATAGGAATTGAGTGTACTCCATCTTTTCCATGTTTTTTTACGAATTTCTTCTAGTAAAGCTTCATAAGTTTTATTAGGGAAATTATTTAAATAATTAATAATAAGGTTCAGATTGGCATAGTTATTATATGTTGTCAAATCATTAGAGCACAACACGTCGAATGCCATCCAGGCATTCTTTTTTTCTTTTAGGGTTTTTAAAATGTTTTTTGTAGTAATAGAAGACATTGCTTTAAGCCAGCAATTATTTCCTGTACAAAACTCTCTGTTTGGGTTTCTTGTTTTGTAATCCTCCCATTGCCCCAAATCTTCGGGATATTTTTCAATATATTTTCTGAAATTCATATTCGACCAATCCTGTTTAAAAAGCTTTTGCATATCTGGCGTTAGACTTTTATAAGGTGTTTTTAATGCCTCTGGGATAAATTTTATATCGCCTGTAATTTTAAGCCAGACGTATGTTCCATTATTCTCAAACTGCTGATATTCATCTTTATTAATCCAATTATGGCCAAAATCATTTGCTTGGTTTTGATCAATATCTAAAAACTTAATTTCATGGATATCATGTATTTTAAAATGTTGTATCGCATCCTTGTAAATATGAGCGCCTATGCGCTTTATATCTTTAATAAATCGGGAGTTGATCATGATAGTCAATGTTTTTTCTGAATATTTAAATTCGATATATTCAAAAAGTCCTGTTTTTTCAGAATTGGCCTCTAGATGGTAAGAAATAATTTCTGGAGATGTTTTTTCTGAACGATAGATATACATTTTTTCTCCATTTATGTCTTTAAATCTATATGACTTTCCTTTAATTTTAACAATGCCATCTTTGTTTTTCCAATTTACAAACCCTCCACTTGCATTGATCTCTGCCTGTATTACCTCCAACTCTTTTGTTTCTAATTGTTTTTTGATAAAATCATACTCTCCGTTATGATTTAGCCTGATTTCATCAGAAACGTTAGCGTCGTAGAAAAACTTCCAGATATCCATATCCAGATATGTATAATCTTTACTTAATGTAGATTTTAGAGTAGATGAGATGTCTATGTCATTAATAAAAGTATCGCGATACTCTAAAGGTAATTTTAATAAATATATTCTGATTGATGATAGAATATTAGGGACTTTTATCCATGTATTGGCATATATTATTCGCTGATCATTATTTTCAGCCTTTATAAATAGAGATAGTAGTTTTTGATTATTAACGATATCCTTTTCAATTCTGTTTTTTAGTTTAAAATTAAGATTCTGTATATCTTCCAAAAATAATAAGGCAGATTTAGCTTCTCCATAGATATCATATGTCACTGTAGACCAATGATACCATCCTCGACGTTTAATGTTTTCTGCAATCTGTTGAGCGCTTTTATAAGGAAAATGCTTTAAATGTGTAAAGATTATATTTAGATTTTTTTCAAGATTAATGTTTATAAGCTTGTAATATTTACTCTTTTTTGTTTGTGCAATCGTATGTAGGATTTCATATGCCATCCAATAATCTTTGTTTTTTTCTAGGGATGCTTTGATTTTTTTATGAAGCTCTAATTTATCAATCATGTGTGTGAACCAGCAGGATTCATCCGAATAAATCTTTCCATTTGGGTTTTTGGATCTATAATTTTCCCAATAAACAAAATATTTTTTAGGATCTTTTTTTAAAAACTTTCTAAAATCTTTACCAGACCAGTCTTGTTCAAAAAGCTCTTGCATGTTTGGGGAGAGTTTTTTGTACTCGGTAGCTATAGAAGGGAGTGTTTTATTAATGTCAAATACTTTAATAATATCATCTTTTTTTTCTTTCCAGATATCATAGCCCCCTTTGTTTCTAATATCAGTGATGATTTGATCTGTCTTTATTTCAGTACCAGCTAAGTATTGTTGTAAAAACTCTAATTCATCAATATTATCCATAAGAAAGTCACTGGTATGATTGATTTCAGGAGTAGACTCAAATAGAATTCTAAAAGCATCCCAATTGGTTTTTTCATCTATCATATAATTCTGAAATCGATCTAGAATAGTATTTTCCTTAGCTTCAATTTTTAATTTATTAGCTAAATATTTAAACCAACAAGTAGTTGATGGCTGGGCATGGCACAAGCGCATAGAACATGTTATAAGAAATATGATTAATATAGGGTTCGTATTGTTTCTTTTTATTTTTTTATTTCTCATTAGAATTATAGCCTTGTATTAAACATCAGAATCTGTTATCTATATTTTTATGGTATTCACTTTTTATTAGACACATTATTTATCACTTATAAACCAATCTGTTACTTCAAAATTTTCTTCAAAATCACTAATGACATTAGTAATGCTTTCATTAGAGCGGATTACTACCTCTCTACAGTCAATTTGATAAGGCGATAGATAATCAGTTTTAAAAATTGTACTAATTGTATTGAAATAAGGGACAAAATCTGCATTTCTTTTTCTCGATAGTGCGAATCAAAAATTTCAATAAGATTTTTACTTTTCAGAATATTATGGTCTTTTTTAACAAGTGGATGCAATTCCTTTTTTTTATTATCTACGACGGATGATGATAAATAAGAGTAGAGTAGTAGGGATGAAAGAGCTATTACTTCTCATCGATCGTTAGTAAACGTATTTATTTTTTAGTTTCATATACATATTTTAATCCTTCCAATAGAGTTGGTAATCCATTATTGGTGTGCCCGTATGTGCTATTTTTTATAAATTTGAAATAATCGTTAGTCTTTTCAAGTTTTTCCCGAATTGTTTCAAAAGATTTATGCTTGTAATCCCAATCATTATTACCGATTGTCATATAAATTGGTTTATTTTTATTGTCATCCCCAATTTGTTTTTGCAAGTAATAATTATCCCAAAGTATAGCTGGACTTGCAGCGATGTAGTTATCAAAAATTTCAGGCCGTAAAACGTAGAAACTCATAACTCCTAATCCACCATTAGAATGTCCAAAAATGGTTTTGCTAATAAATGTGGTTTTTAATTCTTTGGATAGAGTTTGAATTAACTCTTTGTCAATAAAATCTGCATATTTTTCAAATTTACCCGAGTTTAAATAAAGTAAGCTGTCTTTTTGATTAATTTCTTTTCTAGGTGGAACATTTGATGGGGTATAATATTTCCATCTACTTTCTACCGTACTTGGAAGTCCAACAATTAAAGTTGGTGGCATTTTTTCAGACCATTCATATAACTCTGTAACATCTGATGCTATTTTAAAATATTCATTTCCGTCTAAAAGGACAAGGATTGATATACTGTCTTTATGTTTTTCAAAATCGGTTGGAAGTCTTAACCAAGTTTCTATTTTTTCATTTAGTATTTCTGATTTTAATAATAACTTCTTTCCAAGTGTTAAAGGAATAGTGTCCAACTGGGCATTTGCAGAAATACAGATTGAAAAAAAAAGAATTACTAAAAGTGCTTTTCTTGTCATTGTTTTTGTTTATATGTTCGCAACGATTTGTGTATGAGTAGTAGCGGTTTTTAAGCGCAAGCTATTACTTATAGCACTTAGTTGTACGTATGTAATTGATTCATAAATTCATTTTCATCATTATCTTCTGAAATGTCAAAAACGAGTGTTTTATCCTTTGGATTTATGTATATAAAAAATTCATGATTTCCTTCACCCGTTAAAAACCTCTTAATATTACAAGAAACTTTATCTACATTATTGAGATCTCCTTGAGAATGGAAGATATTCCGAACTATAGCATTCTCTGGGAATGAGATAAATTTTTTGTTCTTGATTTTTAAAACAAGTGAATACTCTAGTTCATCGGAATATCCTTTTAAATCGAAAATGAAATTTTCCTCACATCCTGTGATATTTTCTATAGTAAGCCCTAATTCTCTCATGTGTTTAAGTTTAAATTATTGCGTACAACAATAATATATAGAACGTATGTACTATATTCTAGATACTATATGCCAAATTTTTGATGCATCATGTTTTTTAAATATGTAATTCGCAAAAATATGGTCTTTCCCCCCTCATTTTGGTAATATTTTCATGAAATGTGATGAACTCAATTGTATATGTGATGATTTTTATGTAATGTTTTTTATTAATCGATTGAATTTTTGATTAACCTAAAATTATTTATAGCATTTTGAGTATAAATTTCTACAAGAATGAATGATGTTCCTTTCTAGAATACCTTTTCCTGAGAATTTGGAAATTTAACTCTATACCTTCTGTGCAATATTTCATGATTGTGTATGTTATGCCTGGTTTTTTGCCATAGTCTTTTTGGGCTTAGGCACTCTTCTTTCAATTCTTTAGAACCTTGTATGTTTCCTGTTTTCTCTTCGTGTCTTCTTTTTGCATATGGCAACCAAAACCTAAACATGAAGTACACAAGATGTGGTTTTCTGAGCAGTTACGGTATAATCATATCATTAATACAGCCCGATTTGCAAGTGATTAGTAATTCGAAAGGTGTTTATATTCTTTTGAAATGAAAATGAAGTATCAAAGAATATCATAAATGAATCTTATGGCTTGGAGCGAATTAAAGACTTTATGAATTTCATAGATTGTTATAACAAATTCAATCGTCTCATTAACTCCGGTCGATTAGAACGACTTACCGGGATAACATCTTTTGCAATAAGTACACTATTGTCTTCTATATCAATAATTTTTTTGATATTAATGATATAAGATCGATGTACTTTTAAGAAAAGATCGGTTGGTAGTTTTTCTTCAACTTTTTTTAAGGTAGAATGCACTGTATAATTTTGCTTTTCGGTTTTAATTAGCACATAATCTCCTTTGGCTTCAATCAAATTAATAGTTGGGATATTAATCTTGATTAATCTTCTGTCGATATTAATATAAAGCTCGTTTTCTTCAGAAGAAGGAGTGTTCGATGGCAGTTCTGTAGAAGTCTCTGCTACGGTTTCTGTTGTAGCAACTGTTGTTGCACTTTCTGCCTTTTGTATTGCTTTAAGAAATCTAGGTAAGGTTATCGGTTTTACCAGGTAATCTACAATACACTCATACTCAAAAGCTTCTAAAGCAAAATTCTTGTCAGAAGTTGTTAAAACAATCTTAGGTGGATTCTTTAAGGTATCGATAAAATCAAAACCTGTAAAATCGGGCATATGAATATCCAGAAATATAAGATCTACCTCTTCTTTATTTAAAAATTTAATGGCCTGAATTGCATTAGGGAAATCCTCAATCACATTGAGCTCATCAACCTGCGTACAAAGTTGTTGAATAATCATTCTTGCGGTTTCTTCATCATCTATAATTATGCAATTCATAGTAAGTTGGTTTTTAAGGATTTTTTAAAGCGTTTTTAGAAAATGCTCTATGGATTCTAAAATTAATATAAATTTTGAATATAACGAAGTGTTACTGCTTTTTAGCTCTTCTTCAAAATCTATTGCAGTTTGATACCCTTCTTCAAAACCAAACATTCCGATTTTATGTTTTAGTTTATGCACATTTTCTGCTGCTTTAGTATATGCTTTTGAGGTATAATTTTTAAGAAATTCATCTTTTTCATCAGGAAATTCTCGCTTTACAATACCAATTAATTTTTGTTCAAAAGCTTCAGAACCTGCAGCCAGTTCTTTTATATATATGAGATTTGGAGTTTCGTTCATAGGTTATTTTTTTAATGTAAAATAAAAAGTAGTTCCTTGCCCTTCTTCAGATTCGATCCAGATCTTACCATTATAAAATTCTACTATTTTTTTTACGATCGATAATCCAATACCTGTTGATTTTTTTTGATCATCAAGCGTTTGAAATATCTGAAATATCTTGTTGTGATATTTTTTAGAAATCCCTCTTCCATTGTCTTTAATACCGAATTTCCAGAAATTGGGGATTTCTTCATACATCACAATAACTTCTCCTTTATCCTTATCTATTGCTTGTATCGCATTATTAATTAAATTCTGAAATATTTGTTTAATTCGTGATACATCTGCATATATAACAGGAAGCTTATCGCGTGTGCTAATTGTGATATGATCAGGAGGATGTATGAGATGTGTAATATCTTCGATTAAGATATTTAAATCAATATCAGATTTTAAATTCCTAGATTTATCACTAATTATAGAGTACTCTAAAATCCCACTGATTAGATTATCCATTTTTTCAATATTTTGATCTATCAAATCCAGGTTCTTTAGTATTGGCGCTTTAAGTTCCCCATTAGCATCTTCTTTTATCCAGTTAATAAGCGTATTGATACTTCGTAATGGAGATTTTAAATCGTGAGATACTACATGCGCATAATCGTTAAGCTCTTTATTACTTTTTTCTAAATCTTTGAGTAGCAATTCTCTTTGTTTCTCTATTTCAGAAATTTGAACAGCTTGCTCCTCGATCATTACCGCAAGTTCGATTCCCGAGAGTTCGTTTCCATTTTTACCTTCTTTCATGTTTTTGAACGTTATGGATTGTAGAATTCTGGTGGCATCGGTTAAACTGGCAATCACCTTTTTTTGCTGCTCTGCTTCCTGCTGAAGCTTTTGATTGGCATCAAATAATTCTTTAGAACTTATAGACATTGCCCTTTGTAACATGCCTAGTTGATCTTCAAAATTGTGATAGGATCTATCAATAGCATTTAGAAATTTTTCTGAATACTGAGATTCTTTATGCTCGGTGTTCAAATGTTTTTTGATTTGTCTGGTCAATAATGAGTGCATATTATTCACTAAATAAAGTTAAGGTCATTGTTTGATTGTGTAGTTCACAGTTTGAGTTTTTTCCTTCAAAAGGAGAGAGTTCACCGTATGAATAAAACCCAGCTACGGTAGCCTGAGTACCAATAGATTCTATAACTTCTTCTACTTCTTCTTCAACACGTTGATCCATGACCAATTTTCTACCAATACAGCTTACTAATAAAGCTAATTCGGGTTTGTGTTTTCTGTTTTTCATTCCTATTTCTGCTGCTTGCTGGGCTCCATCTACAATATTATCAATATGTCCCATCATTAATTGAACGACAGCTCCCTCTGGGACATCTCCTGCCAGTGTCATTGTATTACTTTTTTCATCGATAGATAAAATGGTTCTTACAATAGGTTCTTCTTTATCTTTAGATTTAACACTAAGTGGGTATAATAATGCAGATTGAGGAAGCTCTGCGGCTTTATCTCCTAGATATTTTTTATATAGATCCAGAGCAGGTTGATGATCTAATTCGTACAGTACATTCTGATCAGATTTTGTAATAATTCGTTCTGGTCCAAAAGGAGTCCACCCTCCATACTGGGCATAACTAATCTCTAGAGATTCACCATAAAAGGCGATTAATATAACTTCTCCTTCTTTAGGATTCTCATTATATCCCGATATTGTTTTTTCAAATCTCGAATCATCCCCACAGAGTCCACCCGTAATGGCAATATCGTCGATCCTTGTTTCGAGACCTTCGATTAATGCCGAACCGTTTACAAAACTACCTTCAGAAATAATAAAAATATGTTTTAAACCTTCTTTTGGTACTTTTTGAATCAGTTTGTTTCCTAGCTGTATTGCATCTTTATTATTATCGATACTATTTTCTCGAAATATGGCATAGGTGCTTTTTTCAAACTCTATAGCGGTTAGTGCTATAGAATCATCAAGAACTTTACTCCCAATAATTTCACCGGCGGTAGAACCGATAACAATTTCTCCATCTGGGAATAGTTTTTTTACATCGTTATAAACTTCGGGGTTCTCTAATTCATATCGATTCCCGAAAACCAAAACTAAAGGGTTTTTTAGCTTTTTTTCTGTTGTTACAACAGCAGTCCAATCTTGATTTTTTTTCTTTTCAAATTGTTGAAATCTCATAGGTCCTATTTTTTTAATGTGAAGTAAAATGTTGTACCCTTACCTAATTCACTTTCTAGCCATATATCACCTTCATATAGATCTATTATTTTTTTTACAATTGCGAGTCCGATTCCAGAAGAGTTTTCATTATCTCCTACAGATTGAAACATCTTAAATATCTTCTCGTGATGTTCTTTTTTGATGCCTATACCATTGTCCTTAATTTTAAAGAGGTGATAGGTCTTTTTGTCCTCGTGATCAATTTCTATTGTTCCGATTTCTTTATCAGTATAAATTACAGCATTACCAATTAGATTCTGAAAAAGCTGTTGAATTCTGGTGATATCACCATCTATTACAGGAAGTTTATTTTTAATAAAAACTTCTATATGATCAGGAATCAGAATGATATTTTTTATATCGTCTATAAGTATATTAAGATCTATTTCTTTGGTTTGTAGGTTTTCTTTGTTACTTACACTAGAATAACTAAGGATATCATTGATGAGGGTTTCCATTTTTTCGAGTGTATTTTCGATCATGTTAAAATGATGTACCCCGGTTTTATCAAGTGTATCGATATGATCTTCTTTAATCCAGTTTACAAGAGCATTAATACTTCTTAATGGTGATTTTAGATCATGAGAAACGATATGTGCATAATCCTTGAGTTCCTGATTTGTTTTCTCCAGGTTTTTTACCAGTTGATCCCTTTGTTTTTCTATCTCTAATTGTTCTGTAATATCTTCTACTAAGGCAACCATGTATTTAATATTTCTATCTGGATCACGTACTGCCGCTACGTTGGTCTTTGCCCAGAATGTGGATTTATTTCGTTTTACATATCTTCTGTTTATAGAAAAATTGTCAATCTCACCATTATTCATTTTTTCCATATTGCTGGCCGAGGCTTCGTATTCATCTTTTAGAGAAATATCTTTGATCTCCATTTGTAGTAGTTCTTCCTGTGTATATCCTAATAAATTCTGGAAAGCTTTATTGGTCTGGAGTATTTTTCCAAATTGAGAAAGCGCAATTCCCAAAGACGAGTTTTCGACAATAACAGATAGTTGTTTTTTCTGTTCTTCGAATATTTGTTTTTGTTTAAGCTTTTCGGTAATATCGGTTACTATACCCTGTGCGCCTATAGGAGTTTTGTTTTTGTCAAAAATAAGACTGGCATTAATATGAACGGTGCGTACCCCATTATTTTTTGTATATACCCGGGCCTGGTAATCAGAAAAAGAACCTTTGGTAACCAATTCCTGAAAAGAAGCCATAGCGTATTGATAATCGTCTTTATAAATAAGTTTTACAACATTTAGTTTTTCTTCGGTAATATCATATCCAAATAAATTTCTAGCGGCATAGTTCATCTCCAGGACATTACCAAAAATATCCATTCTAACGTAGGCATCAAGCAAATTATCAAATACACCTTGTAGCTCAGATTCCTTTGTACCTACCTGATCTTCTAGCTTTTCATTAGTTTCCTTTAATTCTTGAGTGATCAGATAAAGTTCCCGGGATTTATCCTCAAGAATTTTTTCTGCTTGTTTTCGAGCTAATTTTTCTCTTTGTATGGCTCTTTTTAGTATTTCTATATCATCACTACTCATTTGTTTTCACGATACTAAATTTTACTTCCGTCCCATCTGATGTGAGTTTTTCTAGAGTGATTGTGGCGGTAGCATCAAAATGCTCAAAAGTTTTACGCATTAGCCCAAGTCCAAAACTATACATGGCTCTACTGGATTTATAAATCATAACCAGTTTAGAGGCTGTTTTTTCTTGTATTTCAAAAGTGGGAAGTTCTGCATCAGGATATATTTTTCGAACTTCGACATGAATATGATTTTCGATAGAAGATAGCATTTCTATTGGATCATTGTACTTGTTAATTAAATCAGGGTAGCTACTGGCTAAAACAGAAAAAAAATGTTCGGCATAGGTAAGAAGAAGATCGTCGATACTTAGTTTTGTGTGCTCGCTTAGATGCTTTAACAATCCCAGCATTTCAGAAAAGTCATAGGTACCTATGGCAGTATATGCTCCTTGCGAGGGTAGATTAGATTGTTGAATAATTTTATCAACTACTTCTAGTCCGAATTTATCTTCGACTAATTCTAAAAATTCTGTAAATACTATTCCTTTCATTCTTTTAAAAACTTTTTGGTTAGATGTTTTTATACCTCAAAAATACTATTGTGTTGTAGTTTTGAATGATTGTGTATGATCTTAAAAGAAAACGATATAGGGGATAGCTCTCAGTTTTTGAGTTGTAATTACTTTAACTCAAACTGATGTTTTCTTTATGGGGTATAAAAAACGGATAAGAACTCCTATAGTGACAATATATTTACATTAAAAAGGTATTTATTTCATATCCATATTATTTTTTGAAGTTTATAAAGATAACTGTTATGCTTTTAAAAGTTCATTAACACTCCAGTATTCAATTAAACATTTTATTTTATGCGTGTATTCTTCATATTTTAGTGGTTTTACAATATAACCAGCAGCTCCAATTTCATACGCTTCTTTAAGATCTTGATGATTATTAGATGTACTTAAAATGATCACCGGTATGTATTGTAATGATGTATCTGATTTTAGTTCTTTTAAAAATTCTAAACCATTCATTTTAGGCATGTTTAGATCAAGGAAAATAATATCGGGTTGTTGATCCTTTTTTGCTAAAACATCTAAAGCTTCTTCACCATTTTTGGCCTCTATAATTTTGTGAGGATAGTCGTTTTTATCCAAAACTCTGGCAAATTTTAGCCGTTCTATTTCGTCATCATCTATTAATAAAAAAGTCAAACTCATCATTTCAGTGTTTTAAGTTAGGTTAAAAAATGTTCTTTAACAACACTAAAGGTCTCCTTTTTAGGGATAATTTCATTATTACTTTCGTTGAAATGTATTTTTAGTGTAGACGAATGGTAATTTTTTATAGATAAATGGGGAATTGAAAACCATAACAAAATTGAAGGGTAAAGTGTGTATTTTACAGATAAAAGTAGTACTCTGGATAAGTTCATTCGTCACTTCTGAAAATATAGTTGTATCATTACAAAACAATTAAAAAGTTAATCTTTTATTTATTATAAATAATGCAAAACAACCCTCAGGAAACATCAGATCTAAAATTGAAGAATGAAAATGAAATAGATACAATTATTATTGGTTCTGGAGTAGGGGGGTTAGCTTCTGCAATTTGTTTGGCTCGTAGTGGTCAACGGGTATTAGTTCTCGAACAACATGATGTGCCCGGAGGATGGTGCCATAGTTTTTACCTAAATGGATATCGTTTTACACCTGGAGTGCATTATGTAGGATTGTTAGATAAAGGACAATCGACAAGCGAACTTTATGAAGGACTGGGAATTGCAAATGATTTGGCTTTTTTTAGAATGAATACAAAGGCATACGAACATTGCTGGATTGGTGATGAACGTTTTGATTTCCCTGCTAATTTTGATGCATTATGTGACTCGTTATCACAACGCTTTCCAGAAGAAAAGAAGGATATTAAAAAGTACCTCACTATGGTTCGTACAGTGAGTCGACAGATACAATTGATTCCTAAAATAAAAGGCTTTTGGGATCATGTTACTATTCCTTTTCGAACAAAATACATGGGTAAATATGCTTTATTTAGTTTAAAAAGGGTGATTGGTTGGTATCTCAAAAACCCATTACTCAAAACGATACTCAATATACAATATGGTGATCATGGATTACCACCAGGGAAAGCAAGTTTTCCTTTGCATTGCGCAGTAATGGATCATTATTTTGACGGTGGTTTTTATCCTATGGGTGGTGGTGGAGCCATAGTAAAAGCAATGACTAATGCTATTAAAAAACATGGTAGTGAAGTGCGTACCGGGCAAAGTGTAAAACGAATTTTATTAGAAGGAGAAAAGAAAAAACGAGCTATTGGAGTCGAACTCGAAAACGGTGAGCGAATTCTTGCCAAAAGAGTGATCTCTAATGCAGATCCGGGAAAAACCTATTTAGATATGGTAGGTCGAGATAATATAAGCCGTAAATTAGTAAAGAAACTTAATAAAACGAAATATTCGTGTACATCACTGATGCTGTTTTTGACAGTAGATATGGATCTTCGGAAAGCAGGATTGGATTCTGGTAATATTTGGATGATGCCCAAAAATGCAGATATGGATGAGCAGTTTGCAGAAATGCAAAGAGTGGATATCGAGAAGGGTGAAGAATTTGCGGGCCTTTTTATAAGTTGTACAACGCTTAAAGATCCTATAAGTTTTGATGGTCGATATCATACCATTGAAGTAATTACCTATATTAATTATGAAGCTTTTAAACGATTCGAAAACGAGAATAAAGAACGCTCTCCAGAATATCTGAAATTCAAAGAAAAATTGACTCAAAAGTTTATGAATAGCCTGGAAAAAGTAGTTCCCGGGATTAGTGATCGCGTGGTACAAAAAGAACTAGGTACTCCGATTACCAATGAGTATTATATAAATTCTACCAATGGCTGTGTATATGGTACCGAAAAAAGTTTACGCCATATTGGCCCTTTGGCGTATAAACCAAAAAGTGAAATCGAAAACTTATACCTCTGTGGTGCCAGTATTGCGTCTCATGGGGTAGCAGGAGCAAGTTATTCTGGAGTTCAGACGGCGGCGATAATCCTTAAATGTAGACAAGATGACCTTATACAACCAGATGTGGATCTAAATCAGGATGTTCGTATTTATGATGCCGAAGATCCTTCTGATTACCCAGACTGGATGCTACGTAAAATAGAAGTAAAAAAGTCACGTTTGGCTACCGATGATAATAGATTCTCTTCTGTTAAAGAAAAGTAATCTCTACTTGATATATTAACGTTATCCCATTAAATTATAGAACTTAATCTGGATAATGTTAATACTTTCTTTATTTTTTACTCTTTGTTATAAGGGATATAATTCTCCCAATGCCATGGTGTATACGTATCTGCAATCGATACTTCTAATAGTTCTTTAAAGATACTTTCTCCATTATCACTATTGGTCATTATCATAATACCCTTTTGTGCTTCTGGAAATATGATTGAATAATGCTGAAATCCATTGCCATGGCATTCTTTAAACGCCCCAAAACCATAAGGAGTTTTCAAAATACCCCAACCCAATCCATAACTTAACGCAATAGCATCATTTTGTATAGAATCTTTTAGGGCTAGTGGCCCAAATTGCTTGATAGAATGAATTCTAAGCTGTGGCTTAAACAGTTCATTCCAAGAATTTCGAGTGATAATTTTTTGTTGTAATACGGCTTTAAGAAACTTCGAATAATCTTCTGGCGTAGTTTCTAGAGTACTACCTCCTCTTGGCTCATTGTCTATATCTTTTTTAAAACGCTCACTTGTGATAGTATGACCGTACGCAAAGTTATCTTCAAATGATGATGACCATTGGTAACTGGAGTGACTCATGTTTAATGGTTTGAAAATTATTTCTTGTGCTAATTCTTCCAGATTCTTCCCCATTATTTTTTCTAATACAACCTGCAGGTAAATAAATCCTTCTCCAGAATAACTATACCTGCTTCCTGGTTCCCGGTGTACACGCAATTGATAATCCGATTCCATCCATCGGGAATTTGCAAAGCCAGTAGTGTGAGTCAAACACATACGAGCCGTTATTTTATGATATAGACTGTCGTTTTTTAAGGCAGAAAAATCATCATGCCAACGTGTAAGTGGTTTGTACTCGTATATTTTTTTAGGTAAATAAGACTCTAAAGCTGTGTCGAGATCAATAACACCGTCTTCTACCAATTTCATGACCAGTACTCCAAAAACTGCTTTACTAAAAGAGCCTCCGTAGATATTAGTAACATCATTTAGAGCTAATTTTTTATCATAATCTTTATATCCGAAAGTCTTCTGATATGTAACCTCATTGTCATTAAAAATAGTAACTGCAATCCCAGGTACATTTGCCTTTTTGATGAGGTGATTAATTTTAATTGTTAATGAATCTTTAGCTATTTGGGTCCCATCTAAACGTACAATATTTTGTGCTTTCGCATGAGTGCAACTTGTAAAACACATAGTGCTCATCAATAGTAATACGATCATTTTTTTGGATACAGCTTTTTTGTTGCTGCTTATAAACGGAAATGATAATGGGTAATAGCATTTTTGTGAATTAACGACTCTTACTATATTAAATAACATACAAATTATACTAAATGGGATTATAGATATAAACAAGAAAAATCCCCATTTTTCAATAGTTACAAGAACTACCAATGAAAGTATGTACACTATGCTCATCGTTATTTGAAAATTAATAATTTTGATACCATGGCGGTTATATAATTCGTTATCCTCTCGTTTATGAATCCAAATAAATAAAGGGAAAAGTATATTTGCCAGTGGTATTATAAAACCTAAAAATGGAGTACTATGTAATAAGATTAGCCATTTTTTCTGTATCGTTTCCTCCTTTGGATTTTCTAATATCAATAAATCATTCACCTCAATGTCTAATGCAGTAGCTAACAATTTTACGGTTTGAAGATGTGGAGTTACATCTCCTTTTTCTATACGCTGGATGGTACGAATTGTAACTTGTGTTTTTTCTGATAATTCTTCTTGAGTATACCCTTTTAATTTTCGTTGATACACTAAGTTTTTTGCAATTGATTGGGTTTCCATAATTATATTTTTGTTTGATACAAAGCTATGGAGAGCTCCTCGTTTTTGTAACGACATTTAGATGTCACCTATCTGTCATTTTTATGAGGAATCAAAACACAACGCTTAACTACATAATTATGATTTTATACAGAATATGTGTAGTTATTACCATTACGAGTATCTTTTTGTTTACCGAAGGTAACTAAAATCAATATAGAGATTGCAAAGTCTGATATGTGCACTATTTACATCAGAAAAGGTATTATTCTATTTCCCTTTTATCAATAACAATTACAGGTTTTCTGCTTAATTTAGGGAATTGAAGTTTTTGGATGTCTTTTTTATCATGAAATTCAATTTTTGGAGATACTCTTAACTTTGCTCTAAAATGATCTTTTATATCATGTAGTAAATCTTCTGTCGGGGTTTGGGTAACTATTTTAATTAAGATTTCATCTGTACCTATTGTATTGTGAAAAATCTCGATAATATAATTCTCTACCTCATTAAAATCATTAAGAATATTATCCATAGCAGGAGGGTATAAAGTTGTTCCTTTATACTTAATCATTTGCTTTTTTCTTCCTACCACTGGCCCCAAACGCATAGTATTACGCCCGCATGCACAACTTGAAGTATGCGCCTTAACCATATCACCTGTTTTAAATCGCAATAAGGGCATTGCTTCTACCCCCAGAGTGGTAACAGTAAGTTCTCCTACCTCACCAGGAGGAACGGGGCAATTATGTTCATCCAGAATTTCTGCAATAATTAGCTCTGGGTGATGATGCCCTCCTTGTTGTTCGCTACACTCTGTAAAAGCAGTATTCATTTCTGTAGATGCATAGGTAGAGTATAATTCTATGTTCCAGTTGTCTTTTATCTTTTTTGCAAGTGTATTTAACGAAAAATCTTGATTTCTAAGAGATTCTCCTATACAAATCGCGCCTTTTATTCCCGAAGCATTCAGATCAATATCGTGTTCTTGAGCATATTTAATTAATTTTAATAAAAAGGAAGGAACTACGATTAAGTAGGTAGGTTTAAATTTTAAAATAGAATCCCATTGTAATTCGGGAATCCCGGCTCCTACGCGTATAATCCCAGCTCCTAATTCTCTAGCACCCAGAAAATAGGCTATTCCCGCCATAAAGCGCCTGTCGATAGTTGTCATTAACTGCATAACGTCTTCCTTTTGCACACCAGCACAGGCAAAAGAAATGGCTTCGTTATACGCTAACCTTTTTAAATCATTATCTGTTAGTGCAAAAGTAACAGGCTCTCCGAGGGTTCCAGAGGTAGTAACATAATCTATGATTTCACTTTTCGGCACACAGATAAAATCATCATTAAACTGTTGTAATTGCTCTTTGGTAGTAACTGGGATTTTTACTAAATCTTCTAGAGTATTAATCGTCGAAGGAAGAATGTTATGCTTTGCAAAAATACCTTGATAATAAGTAGAATGTGTATCTAAATACGATATTAATTTCTTTAATTCTTGCTCTTGTACCGTTTTGATCTGAGCCAACGATGCTTTTTCTATTTCAGGAATCATTGTTTTAATTTCCTTTTTAATTTTTTAATATACGAATCAATTTCACGTTTGTCGGGAACTGTCGTAATTTCTTTGTTGCCAGCTTCTTCAAAAGCATGCAATGCAGCAGTATAATATTGTTTTTCGTAATAATACTTACCAATTAAATAATATACTTCCCAATACTCTGGATTGGTCTTCTGAAAGGTCCCAATAAAAGTGGGATCTAACATTTCTTTGTTATCAATTGCTTTTTGAAGATCTTTACGTAACCGTCTGTAATTTTCGTAATCTTTATATGCTTTAGTGAACTGAAAAGGGTCTTTTTCAATATTTAATTCGGATTGAGATAATGTTGTTTTTGTACGTTTTTTATTAAAAATATCATTCAGATTGTAAGCAACAAATTCTCCTAATTGATATGGGTTTGATGATACCCATACCATACGATCCTCTGGTTTAAAAACTATACCATGATGTGCTAATAATTGATTTAAAGCTTTTTCATTACCATATCCTATTTGTTTGTTGTTTAACCCTTCTTTGTTTCTTAGGATATTCACAGCAATTTGCGGTGTTACTTTTGGTTGCTGTTGTAATAACTCCTGCATTCTTTTATAGCGATATTGAGAATGGCTTTCTTCGATATGTTTTATATTGTTTTGATCATCAGAATAGGCCTCACTTTGAAAATGATTAGAACAAATTAGTTGATTAGAGTTAGCGACATCATAAACACCAAAGTTTTTGGGAGATACTTCAATAGTGATTGCCTTTTTATCTTTTGCACTTCCTATAAATATTGATTCAGACACAAAGACTTCTCGTTTTTTTGCTATTGCTATCGCTTCGTCTATTGTCGAGGCGTATTGTAAAATCTCACGAACCAAAATTGAAATTGGTGTTTTTGCTAATAAAGGAATTTTAGATTTCCCTGCATTTATAGTTACCGTAAGTCCATGCTCATTCATTCCCGAAACTACACCAATCATTCCTCCCCAGGTTACAGACATAAACTTATGACCTTTTGTAGGGGTTACAAAAGCAATGATTTTATCTTTGGCAAAGTCATCACCAGCATAAAAATCAAAATTCCTACCAATGATCAAATCGCCATCTACGGTTTTTTCTCCCCAGGCGGCAAATGAAGAACATCCTACTAATGCTAAATCCTGCAAAGCATGTCCTATATCATGTGCACCATGAAGATACAGTATTCTTAAGTAGTTTTCTGCTATATGATTATAATCGTTTGATGCATATTTTGAAAGTCCGTATATTTCTGCTTTATACTCTGCAGGAATATGTAAATACATTTTCCTGTTATACCAGGCTACAACTTTTCTTAATAAATATTGTTTTGTTTTTGAAGGTACTAATTCTCCGACCTTAGATAAAAAAGCATGCTCTTGTTTTTTAAATAATTCTTGTGTCAGGCTTCCGGTTTGTAACCCTATTTGTAAAGGATCTCCTTCTACATAAAGTTCCCATAAACCTTGCTTGTTTTTACTAAGAAAGCTATTTCCGATAGTAAAAAAAGAATCAGAAACTTTGATTCTTTTTTCAATAGAAGAGGAATAGTCACTAACATCTGGGATATCTTTTATAGATTTAGATACACCACATGACATTAACAGAAAAAAGAGTGCAAAAAAGCACAACCATTTTGTAAAACAAGATGTTTTTAAGAACATACTTCTTTGTTTTTTTTAGATGCTTGTTATTTTTGTTATTCTCATAGTCTAAATCGTTTTTTGCTCTTTGTTGGCTTCTAGTATTTTATCTAGTAAATAATCTTTACCTATTATTTCTGAGCAAGTAGTGACTGCACTAATAGTGACTCCCAAAATACCATGCATATTTAAACTCTGCCCGGTAAACATTAGGTTTTTGATTTTGGTTTTTGGAGATAAAAAAGAGTGCATTGGTTTATTAACATCTTTAACATAACCATACATCGACCCTTCATTACTACCAATATAATCTCTGTAGGATAATGGTGTCGAGGTATATGTTTCTTGAATACAATCTCTTATGTTTGGAAATTTTTTCTCTAATTCAATAATGATTTTTTCAGCTTTTTCAGCTTTAAATTCTTCATAAGTTTGCCCTCTTTCATTTTTGTTAGCTACCGTATTAAACGTGTCTTGCCAGGGTTTAACTTCTTCATAACGCATATAGGTCATTACAGCAATACTATCTCCATACTCATCTGTGTTTTTATTAATTCCCATAGTCATCATATATCCTTCTGGCCAACTTTCGTGGGTATAACCTTGTGTATCCCAAACTCTATCTGGATGATTAAAATGATAGAAATTTTTGTTTTGATAAGCAAAAGTATTTGGTTTTAGTACAATGTATAGGGTAAAAGCAGCAATTGTGCTTTCGATCTTATGTACTCTATTGGCATATGACTTTCTAAATTTATCTTCTCCTGCTATCTTTAGCGTTAGTTTTGGCTCAATATTAGAAATAAACAAATCTCCTTTTATTTCTTTACCATTTTTGCAGGTAACAGAATTAATTTTTTTATCATCAAATCCAAATTTAACAACCTCATGGTGTTTGTATGTTTCTCCGCCATATTCCTTTAGCCTTTTAATTAAGATTTTTGTAATTTGGCTTCCACCATTTATACATCGGTATGAGCTTTCGATGTAAGAATTGATACATAAGGCATGTACATAAAAAGGGGTACGATCACTGTCTCCAGCATATAAATAATTTGTTCCTGCAAGAACTCCTTGTAGCTTTTTATTATCAGTAAGGGAATTGATATAGGATTTTGCATTGAGTGAAAAAATTTCACTATCATCAAAGTATGGCTTCCCCTGTTTTAACTGATACAGCGGGAACTTACGACATGTTTCTTTTAATTTATTACAATAGGTTATAATAGCTTCTTCCTCGTCTGGGAATTGATTCACTAAAACTTTTATAAAATTTTCATACCCTTGAGCATGTTTGTATTCTTTTTCGTCACCTTCAAAAGTTATGATATCAAAACCGTCTTCATCGAGTTTTTTTAATTTTAAATCATCGATGATACCAATGTATTTAAAATATTGATATAGATTTTGGCCTTCAGAAAGTCCACCAATATAGTGTACTCCTGTATCAAAAATAGTTTTGTCTCTTACAAAGGTTTGTAAATTTCCTCCATACTGATTGTTTTTTTCTAACACACATACACTATAGCCTTCTTTGGCTAAAATGATAGCAGAAACCAAACCACCTAAACCACTTCCAATAATTACAATATCATAATGCTCTTTCACACGTTTAAATTTTAGTAATTTATTAATAATAAATTAATTATAAAATTGAGAACGTGTGTAACCACCACGTTCTCGCATTAAAAATTTAAACATTTTCTTTTATGAAATAATTGTTGAAATTTCTTAATGCTCGTTTCATTTTTTAATTTTCTTTATTTTTTAAAATAACCAGATTATTCTTTTGGTGCCTGATCTCGAATCCCAAATTAGTAATTATCTGTGTATGTATATTTTGACTTTCGTTTAGTAAAACTAACAGATTAATTTTACTGCTTAGTATCTTTCCTAATTCATTTTCTGTAATCGTAGCTAAATTTAGAATAAGAACATTTGTATCATATGCCATTGTTTCTTCTATAGTATCGACACAAATAATTTTACTATGATTATTAGTAATATAGCTGTTTTTAACAATATTTCTAGTGTTTTTGTTTTCTATATAGTTAATAACCTTCCTGTCTGGGCTATCTAAAGATAACAGAAAATCTAATTGACCCGAATCTTTTGAAATATGAAGTATAGTTTCTTTTTTTTCGACCGTGTCTATAATTATTTTGTAAATCTCTTTATTCGCTTTTAGATCTTTTAGTACTTCTTTATAAAGAGGGTCACCTTTGTATCGATATTCTTCGAGAATAATTTTGTTAAAATACCCATCATGTTCTATCTCATTCCTAAGTTTTCCGAATTCGCTTTTAAAATATGCCCCAATTTGTTTTGTTTTTCTAGCATAGTTTTCGCCAAAACTAGTATCGTTTGCTTTTATCCTATCGAGTATTTTGATGGTTATGCTACCATCTTTAATAATAAAACTTCCTTTGGGGAGTACTTCAGAATTTCCATGTATAAGTATGGGAATGATGTCTAATCCAAATTGCTCTGCCAGATAAAATGCTCCTTTGTGAAATCGTTTAATTTTGTTGGTATTAGATCTTGTTCCTTCGGGAAAGGCTATAAGTGAATAGCCTTGATCAACTTTTTTCTTTAAATGGTCTAATCCATTTTCTATACCACTAGATACAGGATAAAAACCAGCTAACTGTACTGCTTTTCCAAAAACAGGAGAGTTGTATACCCAATCGTTTACCAGAAAAATAATTTTTGGATATAACATTCCTATCGCCAAAATATCTAAGAAAGAAGTATGATTAGCAATAATAACTCCTGGTTTATCAAAGGTTTCATTACTTTGGTTAATGATTTTTTTCTGTACAAATGGATTTGTATATAGTACTGATCCCATAAACTTTGACATTATTTTATGAAACCATTTCATTTTTATTTTTTTAGGTAATGGGATAATTTTTATCAGAACTACACTAAATAACGAAAGCAATAAGCCTCCTAAACCATAGTAAGCAAAGGAAAGAATAGAATGTAAAAATAACCTAAGTGTTATTGGTCTTTTTGTCTTACTGCCAATAAAAAGCCTAAATAATTGTGGTTGGATGGTGAATGAAATAACAATTGCCGATAGTATTCCGATAATAGAAAGTAATGATATTGTATATAGCGCAGGATGTTTGGCAAATATTAAAACACCTACTCCTAAAATAGTAGTAATAACAGATAAAATAATAGATGTTTTATGAGTTGCTACTGCTTTTTCCCCGGTTCTATACTCATGTAGTAACCCATTAGTCATAAAAATACTATAGTCAATCCCAAGACCAAAAATAAAGGTCGAAATTATAATATTAAAGATGTTAAACTCTAATGAAAATAATCCCATTATACCAATGGTTAGCAACCAGGTGATCGCTATAGGAATACTTGTTACCAAGGTAAGAGATAAGCTTCTGTAAAAGAATAAAAGGATAAGTAATACAACAATTAATGAGTAACCAACTAGTTTGTTAAAGTCATTTTTTAGATTCCCTAAAAAGGTTTCATTCATATGTTTCCTGTCGATAACTATGGTCTGAGGTTGATCTTTAAAAAGGTCAACTACATGCTGTGCATTTTCATCTTTTACTTTAACGAGCGTTGTTGCTGTGACAAAATCCTCTTTTGTTGTTATATAATCTGCTATAGAAATCGTTTTTAAGGCATTGTAGTCTTTGATTTTTAAAGGCTCAAAATTCGATTCCAGGAGCGTATAAAATGCATTAAAACTAGTAGGTTTAAAACCTAATTTATTTCCGCTTTCAATAAGATTAGCTTTTGTGCTAGCTATTGTGTTTGTATTCCAAAAAGAATTCCATCTCGAGATTCTTTCTTTTTGAGTTTTTTCTGAATAAATTAAAGATCCGATAGAGCTGAAATCGATTACTTTTCCTTCATCTTTTAGTAGTTGCAGCTTTTCAAAAATCTTATCATTTACCTGTAAAGTACCTTGCTCCGAATTTTCATAGGCCGCCAGATAAATTGATTTTGAGGCAATATTAGTTAAAGCATCTAATCTTAATTGTGCATCTTTTAACTCTTGTGGCTCAAAGTTTAGCTTAGAAATATCATTGTTAAATTGCACTTTATTATAAGTAAACAGACTTACTATTAGTAATAATGTTAATGTTATAATTACCCATTTGTTTTTATGTAAAGGATATTGAGCTGCATTATCTATGAGTGTTGTTTTTGGCCTTTTTTGAGAAGTGCTTTTATATACTTGAGGGATAAAAATTAATGCAAAAAAAGAAGACCCTACAACACTAATTGCTGCAAAAATACCCAAATCCTGAAGTGCTTGTGATTCTAAAAATAATAAACATAAAAATGCTAAAGCGGTGGTTAAACTGCTCATTAAAACCGGAGTAGTGATTTCTTTATAAACTGCTTTTATATTAGTGTTACTTCTTATGTGTGTTAGGATATGAAGTGAGTAATCCAAAGTAACCCCTAATAGTACAGAACCGATACCCAGTGATATTGCAGAAATTTTTGCACGAATTAAGAACAATAAAGCAATGGCTAATAGCCCTCCAAAAATTGTTGGAACAAATAAAATAATCGGAATGGTAATTTTTCTATAAAAGAAGATAAGTATGATTAATAAAATCGTAATAGCGATACTAATAGTTAGTTGAATATCTCTTTTTATTTGTTTAGCATTTGCTACAGCAATTAAAGTACCTCCAAAATATTCGCTTTGTACCTTACCTTTAAAATGATCATTAAGTTGATTGTTTATTTGATAAAGATCCTCTACAAATTTGGCATTTTTGTCTGTTTCGCTAGATTTTAACTTAGGAGTAATAAATAATAAAACATGATTTTGATCTTTACTAAGTAAAAAACCATTGTGCAATGTGAAATCATCTCCAAAACTAAGTTGCTGTAATTTTTTTAAGGCAATAAATGATAATCCCAAAGGATCCTTTAAAATGTTATCTCTTGCAATAATTCCCGTAGGAGAAATTAAAGTTTTATAATTACTATTCGTTATAGTTTCGATGCTATCTTTTCGAATTTTGCTTTTAATGACTTTATAATCATTTTCTTGTAAAAAAAGAGGAAGATTTTTGTACACAAAGTCCAAAGTGTTAAAAATATCTTCTTCTTCAACCTTACCTTGGATTTGGGTAATGTGCTCACCAGATTTTATAGTAACACTATCAATAAATTGTGCTGCATATTGAGTAAGATCATCAACCGATCCTTCGGGGTCGCGCGTAATGTTTACTATGATTTTATCAGCAAAGTTTACTGTTTTTAATACTTTTTGAATCTCAGAAGTCTTATCATTTGTAGGAATCAATTTGGTGATATCCTCTTCAAATTGAATTTTTGAAGCAATAAATAATAGCCCCGCAATAATGAGTGCAAATATTCCAAAGCTCATTACTTTTCTAGAAACAATAGATGTATATAGACTATAAAAAAAGCTATCCATTATGATGCATTATTTTTTTTATAAAAAATGGTAAGAAATACATATGCTAAAATTCCTATAGTAATAGAAGAAATTATGGCTAAGGTAAAACTACCTACAATATAGGTTTTTAGGCTTTTTACCATTTCAAAATTTTCACCAATATTGGTAAATGATGGTTGAGGTTCTCCTAAAACAAAACTACCAACTTTTAAGCTCATAAAAATGATAAACGGAATGAAAGGAGGCAAACTTACATTAGAAAAAGCAAAAGAAATCACCTTATTTAGTTTTAAAACGACAGCAAAAAACAGCACGAGTACGGTGTGAAATCCCCATAGTGGTGATATCCCTATAAAAACTCCCAGAGCTACTGATAATGCTTTTTTTTGTGGGGAATCCTGGCTTTCTAAGAAGTCTTCAAAAAAGAAACGTTTTACTCCTTTTTTTTTAACTTTCCGAAATAAATTTCTAGGCTTTATATATAAAAAAGCTACTGTAACCAACCAGGTATTAAGAATACTTATTCGGGTAAAATCTTTAAAAGGCCTAAAATGTGATACCCGTTCGGTTTCATCATATAATACTTGTATCGGAATGTTTTTTACAATTACATCGCTCCAGGCCGCTTTTACAATAACCTCTATTTCAAATTCGAATTTTGAGGTATAAAAATTCAATTTTGCTAATTCTTCTAGTGGATATAGTCTATATCCAGATTGGGTATCCTGAAGTTTTGTACCCGTTTCTACCCAAAACCAGAAATTAGAAAACTTATTTCCGAAGCTACTTTTTTTAGGGACACTTTCCTGACTCATATTTCTTGCACCAATGAGCAAGATGTTTTTATGTTCTGATTTTTCTAAAGCTGTAATAAAAGCAGGAATGTCTTCGGGAAAATGTTGACCATCAGAATCTATCGTAATTGCATACTTAAAACCCTGTTTTTGTGCAGCTGCAAACCCAACGCGCAAAGCATTGCCTTTTCCTTTGTTTTTTGGTAGATGGATTTGTTGAATTTGAGGATATTCTTTTAATATCTCCCGAGTAGTATCTGTAGCCCCATCGTTTACAACAATAATATTTTTAGTGTAAAATAATACACCATCTATAACCCGTCGTAATGTTTTGCAATTATTGTAGGTAGGAATTATTACACATACGTTGAATAGGTCGATTTTTTGTTTTGTAAACTCTTTTATCACTCAATTGAAGTGTTTCAATTTTTAAGGAACTAAAATTACTGCTTTTTCTTCATCACTAAAAGCTTTCGATTGCAAAATATACTCACCGATATGTTTTTTTAAAATTTTAGGTTTTATCGTCTTGTATTGTTTAAGCAGAAATAATTTATCTTCTTTTATATTGGATTTATATTTTAGCAATCTAGGAGTATTTTCCTGGATTCCTATACGTATAAAACGAGGTTCGACAGCATTTGGTGATTTCTCTATAGCAAATTCGATATATGAAACTCCTTCTATAAACAGTCGTTTTTTTTCTTTTATACTTTTTTCATATTTCGCCTGCAATGTAATAGCAGCTCCTTTATAAGCCACCAAAACAATATCATCTTCTTTATTTACAGGTGCAAGTTGCTTATTAAGTGCAGCTACTTTTGTTTTGTCATGAGCAGCTTCTTTATATGCAATTCTTATGGTATCCAAATCTATCGATAGCATAGTAAAAGATAATAATGATATGAATGCAATCAAAAATTTCACTCGTTTAGGTTTTGGTAATTATTTGATAATATATTAATTATAAAATTAAGAACGTATTAGGCGCTACATTCTATCATTAAAAAATTTAAATATTTTTAATGTTCGTTTTATGTTTAGATTTATTGTGTTTTAAAATTAGCTGTTAATTTTAAAGCAACTGTATCTTCAAATGTAGTTACATTTTTTACTTTATAAGTATCATCTGTTTGGGTAATATCTAAAGTTAAAACTAAATCTGGATTTTTTTCCGGATTTATAATAGCCATAAATTTAATATTACTAGAGGATTGCATAAATAGTTTTTTATTTACAATACCTTCTGTTAATTCTTTTATGATTTGCATCATGCAAACACCAGGTGTTACAGGGTTTCCCGGAAAATGTCCTTTGAAAATCTCATGGTTTTTGTTGATGGTAATAGTTGCTGTCGACATATTTTCAACAGTCTCTAATGTATTTGCGGTGTAAAAATCTTTTAGTAACATGTGTAATTAGAAATTAAATCTATACGATAGGCCAATTTGAAAAACGCGATTAAATTGATTCTTTTCTTCGTATATAGATTGTGTTGAAAAATCATGAAAATCACCAGAAAAAACATCTAGTGTGCCATGCTTATATCTAGCTTCTATAGCAATTCCGTTTTTAAATTCGTAACCAAGACCTGCTGCAATAGAAAGGTCTACAAAGGTAATGTCATTACCTTCTTCTCTGTTTACAAGACTTACAGGGGTATCGTCAAAATCAAAATCAAGGCTTGGTGCAATGATCAAATGTAATCCTGTATTTCTAACAAAAAATTTGTTAGTAGCAGATATTGAAACGTAATGGATTTCGAGATCATCTCCATTTGAAAATTTGTTGTTACCTCCTTGGTTAGAATATCCCACTTCGGGTTGAAGAGCATATAGTTCTGAGAATCTGAAATGTAAAAAAGCCCCTATATAAATCCCCGCTTTAGATTCTAAATTAGCATTAGAAAGATCCGAAATATTAACTCCACCTCTTAATCCAAAAGATGTCTTGTTTTGTGCAGAGGTAGCTCCAAAAACACCAAAAAAGGTTATGACCAATAAAAGATTTCTCATTTTTGAATCGATTTTAAATTAATTTTAAGCTTTAAATTCTTATGCTCAATCGTAATTAGATTTGCAATAGTATCACTAATTTCTGAAAATGTAAAAACTACTTTTTCTTTTCTATTCCCAGTTCTAACAATTTTATGAATTGCGTTATTTGTATTGTAATAATAATGCTTATCGTTATTAATTTCAGTTTCAAAAACAATATCGTTTTGATGTGAAAATGTATTTAAAAGGATAGGAGTTTCTTCAATCAATGCTTTAAAATCTTTTTTTAAAATGTTTATTAAAATCTTTTTATTGAAGTCTTCTAAGATGTAATTTACGGTAAAGCTTTCGTTAATAAATGAAAAGTCAAAAATTTTATTTCCCATTTCTGTAGTAAAGACAATACGATGATTATTATCTTCAATCTTTTTTACAATAAAAATACCACCAAAATGTTTTTTGTAAACATCAATATTTGCTTTATACACATAATCTTGTGTCTTATCTGAAAAATAGAAATTTCTTACTTCTATATCAGATGCTTCTCTTTTAATGAAATTATTTTTCTTAGGATAGGAAGCACATCCTATACATATAAAACAAAAACTAATGAGCAAATATCTCATCTGCCAAAGGTGTGTTTAAGACTCTGTTGCTAAATACTATTCTGGTGTAATCATTTGAAGGCTCTATCATTTTTACTTCAATAACATCGCCTTTGGAGTTAAATGTTATATGAAATGCTTTAATAAATTTTTTGAATTTTTTGTCCTTTGGACTAAAATGCACCTCGCTATTTTCCTGGTTTTTATAATAACTGATATTAAACTCCTCATCATTAAACATATCTCCTTTTACGCTATTAATAATAAGTTTGTTCAATTGCTTAAACTGCTCACTAGACCCAATATCAATGTTACTTTTATTGCCCTCATCATTAATATATAGTGTCTTGTTTTTAAATAACACAGAATATTTAAAAGGTTCTACATATTCCCATTTTACGACATTTGGTGTTTTAAAAGCAAGTTTTCCTGTTGTGATAATATCATTCGATAAAAAATCCAAGTGTTTGTGTTGTGTAAAATCACTCGAAATAGTTTTTGTTGTGGTGGCAAGAGCTTTTACTTTTGTTTTTAAGGCATCGGCTTCTATAGTACTCATTTTAGTTTGAGCAGATAGCGTAGTAGCTAGAAATAGTAGTAAATAAACAATTTTAGGCATATGCTTTTATCTTAAATAAAGAATCTATAGTAATCGATTCTATATTTTGTTGTTGTAAAAATAACAATAACTGTTCCAAAACAATAATTGTTTTTAAACTTGTATCATGAAGTAAAATAACATCACCTTTCGAAAGTTTTTTTGTTATTCGTTTTAATACTTTATCCGAATTTCTGGATGTTGTATCCAGGGATCTGACATTCCATCCAATAGGTTGTAATCCTGTGACTTTTAATGCTCTTTTAATTCTTGGATTTGTTACACCAAAAGCAGGCCTGTATAGTTGCATAGTTAACCCCGTTACTTCTTTTACTATAGCGTTGGTTTGTTGTAGTTCTGAAATTACTTCTCCTGTTTTTAGAAAACCAAAAGAGTTAGGGTGCGAATACGTATGATTACCAATAACATGCCCTTGTTTAATACTCTCTTTAACTAATTCGGGATACATCTCAATGTGTTTGCCAATGCAAAAAAAAGTAGCTTTTGCATTATACTGTTTTAAGAGTTTTAAAACTTGAGGTGTGAATTCTGGGTTTGGTCCATCATCAAAAGTAATAGCAACTTGATTATTTTTTATATCCCTATTTGCATTAAGAGAAGTGAAATGGTAGTTCCATTGTATAAGTCCAGAACCAGCCATAGTAATAATTAGCCATATAAAAGCTAATAGGAAATAAGACCATACCGGTATTTCTATTGAGTAATTGGTTATGTGTAAAACCAAAAAAGCGAGTGCTGTTATTCTATTGACGTATTTAAAATTTAGCATTTACGCAGTAAAGTGAAGCTATGATTCTCTCCTCTATATTGATTGTATAATAAAATAGTAGTAAAGTTTGATATTGATTTTTTATTTAGCTTAACTACTTCTGGTAATTCTTGCGTTTTCAGGATTTTTGAAGCTAACCACACTCCAAAAGACGATGCGGTATTAAATTCACCACATAAATGTTTGTAATATATCTGTTGTGTCTCTTTGAATAGATTTAAACTTAGCTCATTGTAAAATGCATCGTATTTTACATCTCCATTATTTCCTAATACAATAGCATCTATATCATCAATAGCTAAACCATTATCCTTTAAAAATAGTTGAGCTGCATGAGAGACTTCGGTTTCTGATAATGTATTATAGGTTTGTACCGCTATAACTTCGGCATAACTCGAGTCTTGTTTTTTATTTGATACGACAAAGAAGTTCGCACCTTCACCAAATATTGCTCCTTCTGTTTTAGAATCCAACACCTTGGTAGAATCGGTTTTTTCTAATTTGATGTGGTTAATAAGCTTGTGAATCGTAATGGTATGATCACCATGTTCATCAACGCCTCCGATTAGAATAGTATTGGCCTCATCATTTTCTAACTGTAATTGGGCATCTAATAATGCCGATTCAAAAGATACACTTGCATGTACATATGTAAAATTGTAACCTTTACACTGAAGTCCTAGAGCGATTTGCCCACCAACTGTATTATGAGTTGATTGTATAAATGAAGTAGGGGTGAGGTATTGTTCGTTATTATCAATAATTGCACTAACAAATTTTTCTGAATCTCTAACACATCCCATTCCTGTTCCTGTAATAATAGCATCAACATTGTCTATGTTTGCGTCTGCTAATGCAATTCTAGAGGCAACAACTCCCATTTTAATACCTTTTGCCATTCTACGTGCTGCTGCGGGAGGAATATATTCTTTATAATTTGGATTAACCACAGAAATCACATTATCTGTATAGGTATTGATTTCTTTCAAAAACTCGGTATTGTCAAAAGTTTTTTGAGATGAAATAGATCCGATACCGGTTATATAGACTGCACTCATATCTCTTTAATTAAACAGTTTTTGTATATTAGGTATTACCCCTTTGTTTACAATTTTGCTATTGTTCTTTTGAAAAAATTATGGTAGAACAATTACCTCCAAAACCTAAGGAATTAGACAACACCGTATGTAATTCTTTTTCTTTGAGTTCTAATTGTGGTGTAATATCAAACTCTTTCATCTGAGTTTTAAAATTGAGATTAGGATAGATGATATTATGTTGAAGCGCTAATACGGCATAAACAGCCTCGATAGCTCCTGCAGCGGCCAATGTATGTCCTGTATATGCTTTTGTAGAGCTAAAATCGGGAATTTCTTCGCCAAAAACTCTTAGAATAGCACGCCCTTCGGATAAATCATTATTTCCCGTTGCTGTCCCATGTGCATTAATGTAATCAATATCATTTGCTGTGTATGCTGCAACTTTTAAAGCTTTTTGCATTGCTAAAGTTGCTCCATCTCCATTTTCTGAAGATGCAGTTTGATGATAGGCATCATTTGCATTACCATATCCTTTAACATATCCTAATACTTCTTTTTTTTCTGCAGCAATAACTTCATCAGATTCTAATACTAAGAAAGCCGCAGCTTCACCTAGATTAAGTCCTTTTCTATTTTCATCAAAAGGAGTATTGTACGTGTCAGATAAGATCATTAAAGTTTTAAACCCGTTAATGGTAAACTTAGACAAACAATCAGAACCACCCACAATAACCCTGTCTAGTTTTCCCGACTTAATCAATCGGGCACCAAGCATTATAGCATTTGCAGCAGAAGAACAAGCCGTACTTATTGTAGTTACCAGGCTTTTTTCGATTCCTAATTGTTCTGCAATTTTTTGAGTAGAATCTCCGGCATGATGACCTTCGATATATTTTTGGGTGCTTTTGTTTTCAAGATAATCATAATAATACGTTTCTGTCATATCCATCCCACCAACGCTGGTCGCCGAAACTAATCCTGTTTTATAGGTATTGATATCAGAGATTCCGGCATCTTGTATTGCTTGCTTAGCAGCAATAGCACCTAATAAAGCTGTTCTTGAGTAATTATTATCAGGAGTTAGACCTAATTGTTGTTCTAACTCCAGATTTGTAGATGCGATTTCACCAACCATAATATCGTCCTTATGAATGGTATCAATTTTAGAAACTCTAGAGATTCCTTTTTTACCATTAATAAGCGATTGGTAATTTTCTGTAACATCGTTTCCAATAGCAGAAATTATTCCCATTCCGGTTATAGCAACACCTTTACTCATTTAAATACAAATAAAATTTATTTTGTTCTATGTTCAGAAATGTATTTTGCCATTACTTCTATAGATGCAAAAATTTCACGTCCTTCTTTAGGGTCGGTTAATTTAATACCATAGTTTTTATCTAACATTACAATTAATTCTAATGCATCAATTGAGTCTAAACCTAAACCATCACCAAAAAGAATATCGTCATCAGCAATATCTTCAACAGCAATATCTTCAAGATTTAATTGCTCAATAATGTTTTCCTTTAGTTCTTGTTTTAAAACCTCCATATTATGTATTATATAAATTTACTATATTTTGTTTAGTATGTATTGCGGTTCCTTCTCTAGAAACCAGATATAAAAATGCGTCATATGCTACTCCATCAAATTCTACCCAACCACAAAGTGCTTCATTAGCTTTATTTGCTAATAATAGACTATTTGTATAGTCTGATAAATATTCGGCATTAAAGCTGTCAAAGATAAAAAAACTATTTTCAGAATGAAGTTTATATTTTATACTAATCTCACCAATACAAATATTGGGTAATGTATAAACAAAAACGGCGGGACTTGGATAGTAATTGTCTTTACTCTGGATAGATTCCTGATGTTTTTCATCGGTATCTAAACTAGATGATTTATTTGAAAATATAATAGCAATGTTATTTTCGTCTTCTATATTTAGTTTTTCTTTTTGCAGGATAAGATCTGATGCCAAAAAAGCAAGCTTACTTAACCCATCCATTTTAAAGAATTTAGGATATTTAATATCAAAACTCCTATAAGCTGCTTTAATAAATTCTAAAAAATCTAAAGCATCTTTATCGTCATATATAACAGATCCGTTTAAAGAGATTTTATTATCTTTTATGTGACAGAATGATTTTATATAAAATCCAGACTCCATAAATCGGTTACTTTTTTTTACAGACAAATATGGTATGGTATTCTCCTACAGCCAAATCTTCTTTTATAACTAACCCGGCTTCGTTTGCTAATTCAATCAATTCAGTAGCTTTATACATTTTACTATTTCCATTTGCCAGTACTGTAAAATACAATGATGTAGCTTCTAAGATAAATTTTGCATTATCAAATTTTTGTCTGTCGGTGTATGTTTCCATAATTAATAGTTCTGTGTTGTCATCCATAGATTCTACACAAACTTTTAATATTTTTAGAATTTCGTCTTTAGAAAAACAATCTAAAAATTGACACATCCATATAGTATCTGCCCCGGTTGGGATTTTTGGATTTTCGGATAACCAATCTATTTCATGACCGGTGACACGGTTTTCAAATTGATTGTTTTTTACCGCAGCAAGGGCCTTTTTTAATTGACCAGGTAAATCAATCATTTTTATAGAAACATCTTCATTATAGTTGCAACAGCTAATAGCAAACTTTCCTGTATTTGCACCAATATCAAATATTAATTTTGGATTTTTTCTAAAAACTATTTGTAATGCATCCTGAAATATATCATCAGAATAATGATGATCAAACTCAAACCAGGATTTTTGTATTTGTGGATCTAATTGTGATAAACCTTCATATATGGTATCCCAATTTCCTAATTCTTTTAAGCCTTCGGGTTTTCCTTCTTTAATAGAATCGTTTAAATGATATAGTCCTTTATAGCAGACATCATTCGTGAAATTGATATTAACATCAACCGTTTTATTATAATTTAAAAAATAACCAATATTAGTTAACTCGTAAGTGTTGTCTTCATTTTTACTAACGATATTAGAGCTTTCGGCAATTTCTAATAAAACACCGATACCATAATTGCTAATAGATAATTCTTTGGAAATATCTTCTAATGTGATTCCTCCTTTTTTCCTTCTATCAAAAATAAGATTTAAAACCCCAAGCTTTCTTAACGAAATTGTTGCTTGAAAAACGAAAGGTGCAAAGGCTATTTTTTGTGCTTCCTGAATTGCGTCTATAGCTTTTATAGTTTGAACTGACATACTTTTATAAATATAAGTTATTTTATTTTTTGGAATACAACTGCGGTATTACAACCTCCGAATCCAGAGGCGGTTTTTAGAAAAATATTTAATTGTTTTGGGGTGGTTTTTGTGATAATGTTTAAAGGCTTTGATGTACCGGGTTCTTTAAAACCTAATGATGTATATAGTGTATTCTTCTGCAATGAATACATCCCAACAATAGTCTCAACTAATCCTGAGGCCCCTAATGTATGACCAAAATAGCCTTTTAAACTATTTAATGGTACTTTGCTTAAATTAAGTCTGTTAAATGCAATTGATTCTGTTTCATCATTAAACAATGTTGCTGTTCCGTGGGCCGAAATGTAATCAATATCGGTATGGGAGACATTCCCTTCTTTGAAAGCAGATTGTACACTTCGAAATAATCCTTCACCAGTTCGGGAAGGTCCCGAAATATGATTAGCATCGTTACACGAGCCTTCACCCAAAATAGCAACCGCTTCTTTTGGAAGCCCTTTTTTATTATTAGTAACTAAAATACTAGCAGATACTTCTCCTATATTAACCCCTGTTCTATCTTTGTCATAAGGTTTACAAGGTTCATTACTTAACGCTTGAAATGAATTAAAACCAGTTATTATAAATTCACTTACCATATCCCCACTAACAATAAAAACATCATCATAGGTGCCATGGTTAATATAGCGTTTTGCAATTGCAATAGATAAAATTCCAGAAACACATGCATTAGAAACAACTATAGCATCATTTTTAAAACCTAAAGTTTCTTTGATTACTTTTCCTAGAGTGCTTAAATAAGCTCGCTCTTTTCGGAATCCATTGTTTTTATTTAGAACATCGATATTGCCTTTGGTTGTAGATATAATAAGTCCAACACGATTTGTTAAAGGAATTTTAGATGCTTTGACAACCTGACTTAATGAAGAAATCATCATCTGCTCTAAACGGGTGAACTGCCCTTTATTATTTAATTGCTTAAAACTAGCAGCTAAATCTTCGGTATTTATAATTGAAGAATAAAATGGACTTGGTAATAGGTCTTTGTTATCAATACGTCGCAAGCCCGAATTCTCGTCATGAATATTCTGTACAACAGTTTCGCTATCAAAACCAAGCGATGATATTATATTATTATATGAAGCGTAAATCTTACTCATTCAATTTTATAAGGCCTTCTTTTTGTTTCCATTTGATAAAGAAAGATGGAATTGTTAGTGATAAATCACCATTCCCTATATCTTCAACAAACACCTGCACGGTTTCTCCTGTGCAGACTAATTTATGATTTTGGTTGTAAATTTCATATCTAAAAATCATTTTAGCAGCAGGACTATCTACATAAATTGTTTTTATGGTAGCAATATCTCCATATCGCAAAGGTAGTTTATGTTCTGTACTGGATTTTACGATTGGCGTTGCATAACCAAATTTTTTTTGATCTAAATATGAAATACCGTGATGTCTTCCAAAAGCTTCTCTGCCATCTTCAAAATATTGAATATAATTACCATGCCAAACAATTCCTAAGGGATCAGTTTCTACAAAACGTACTCTAACCTGGCTGGTAAAACTTATTTCTTTGTTATTTTTAGACTGCATTTTTCTTTTCATTATAAACAATAGAAATTAAGGCCGTTATTATAAAAAATAATAAAAGTAATATTATTTCTGGAACAATTTCTATAAAGCTGGCATTTCGCAAAAATACATCATAGAAGGCATTTAAACCCCAATTCATTGGCGAAATATTTGATAATAGTTGCATAAATTTGGGCATTACAAAAACAGGTACCCAAACACCTCCCAAAGCAGCGAGGATAACCACAAAGGTTGCTCCAAATGGAGCAGATTGTTCTTGCGTCTTTGCAATAGTTCCTAGTAATAACCCCAATCCTATTGCTGCTAAGCCCGCAAAAAAAGCAACAATAAATAGATTTACTATTCTTCCTGATACATCTAATGTTGGTAAACCTAGTTTCGGAAATAAAAACACTCCTATAGCTAGCATTAAAGTAAATTGTATGAGACAAACAGCCAGATATACTGTAGTTTTTCCTCCTAATACTATTGCATAGGATACAGGATTTGTTCTTAATCGCACAAAAGTTCCTTGATTTTTTTCTTTTACAATATTTATAGATAATGGTACTATAATAAAAAAGATAGCAAATAAAGTCCAGGCAGGTACATTGTGTTGCGCAGAATTCGGAATAATCTCTTTGTCTCCTTGTTTTGGAGCTATTTCTTTAAAACTGATAAAATTATCTGTTTCAAAAATAACCTCTGTGTCGTCTTCTGCTACTTGTTCATGAAAAGCCTTGTAAATAGATTGTGTTTCTATTTTAGAAATCATTTTATCAATACCATTTTTTACAGAACTTTTAAAAGTTAATTGAGTTGCCGGATCAAAATATAGTCTAACCTCCTTATTTAAAATAGTTTCTTCTGGTCGAACCTCTTTTTCTTCTTCCAGACCAAATTTTGATAAAATACCCTCTACATTCTGATTGACTTTTTTCTCTAAGTCTGATGATAACTTTTCTGGGATAATTATAGCGAGTTGATAATTCCCCTTAAACACTAGATTTCTGGCTTCTTGCTCTTTATCTTTTTGAATGACCTCAAAAGTATTGGATTCTGTTAAGCTGCTAATTATAGTCTCAGAAACATGACCATTATCATTATTTACAAGAAGTATTGGGATCTTAGTATCACTAATCGTTTTAAAACTACTATCCTGAATAATTGTTATCGTGATGATTAATACAATTGGCATTACAAATAAAATAGCAATACCACCAATATCTCTGGTGAGCAATAAGAATTCTTTATATGTAGAAGCCCATAATTTATGCATGATCTCTTAATGCTTTCCCGGTTAAGGCTAAAAATACATCTTCAAGATTATTTGCCTTTTTTTGATTAGAAATTAATTCTTGTGGTTCTCCTTGAGATATTATTTTTCCATGATCTATAATAGCAACTTTAGTACAAAAATCTTCAGCTTCATTTAAATGATGTGATGTATAAATAATTGTAGTTCCTTTTTGATTTAAGAGTTGTAAGTATTTAATAATTACATTTTTAGATTGTACATCTACCCCAACTGTTGGTTCGTCCAAAAATAATACTTTAGGCTCGTGTAAAATACTTGCGATTAAATTGATACGACGTTTCATCCCTCCAGAAAATGTACTCACTTTTTTGTTAGCAAATTTTGACAGGCCTAATGTGTCAATTGCCTGGTTTATTTTAGATTTTAATAGCTGTCCTTTTAAACCATACATGCTACCGAAATACTGAAGATTTTCATTAGCGGTTAACGAAGGATATAAGGCGTACTCTTGAGGTACAATACCAATTAATTGTTTTAATTGATTAGGTTTTTTATACGTTAAACCATCTATGGTAAATGATCCTGATGTAGGTTTTATTAAAGAACATAACAATGAAATTAATGTAGTCTTTCCTGCGCCATTTGGGCCAAGTAACCCAAAAATTTCTTTTTCATCGATAAACAAATCTAAATCTGATACAGAATATGCATCTGCACCTTTATATTTTTTAGATAATTGTTCAATTTTAATCATGCTTTATTTTACTATTAAATCGCTTTCTTTAATTTTTTAAAGAAAACTTCTTCTCGATTTGCTATATCGTCTAGTTGCAAAGCAACATCGTTATATGCATCATCTTTTGCGCTTCGGTTTTTGTATATGCGAGAAGCATCTAAAGCAAAATCTCTCCACGAATCACCAATTGCAGTCATTTCTGTAGATAATTCGATTAATGTATCATTTTTTAATAAGTTACCAGCCTCTTGTAAGAATGCAGCATAGATATATCTAAATCCACCACCTCCGGTTCCTATTTCTTCTTGCATTCTAACTACTTGTCCCAAATAATGATTGGCTACTTTTGTGCCTTTCTTTTTTGGCCATTTGCGAATTAATTTAGCCACTGTTCGAATTCCTTTAACTCCAACGATAGGCACTGGAGCAAGCATTTCTCTGCAAGTTTGTTTAATTCCTTGAACTATAGCTTTTTCTAAAGCTAACTCCTTAGGGAAATCGATAGGGTAGTACATGTGCCCTTTAGGAGCAAAAGCACCTTTGGCAAAACGCACTTTTTCCAGCTCTTTTGCTGTTAAAGTTGTAACAGTTTCCATCACCGGATCGCTAATTAGATACGAATCTTCTTTTTTTCCATAAACAACCAAGTTGTGAGCATTAAAATGAAAGCGATATTCGTCAGGAAAATATACTAGGTTATATACTCCAACTTGAAGTCCTACGGGATTATTCTTCTTAAGATTTTCGTCTAAACGTGCCTTAGCGTTCTGAGGATTTTTAAATTTTTCTCGTTTTATTTTTATACCAACTCTTTTTGCAAATCGTTTGAAAATAAAGCCAGGCATTGCCCGATAAGTAAGGGCCGGAGCATGATTTACCATTAAAAATGGTATGTAACAAAATAACAAACCTGATCCAATACCAAAGACCAAGGGTTCACTAACATTGAAACCATTATGTTTCATTAAATTAGACACAACACCATTTTCGCAGTGTGCAGATTGATGATGCGTAAAGTTAATTTCCATGTTCAATGTGTTTTAATTGGTCTACGGTGATTTCGAAAACATCAGCGTATTTTTGTAATATTTTTTGAGATAGTTTTTGAAACACTTTTGGCTTAAAGTGCCTTTTAACACGCCATTTCCATAGGCCAACATAGCTAGCTAAAATGGTAATATCCATTTTATGTAGTTCCATATAATATTCTATTGGGCTTGTTTGATTGTTTAAAACCCTAGCCTGCGCATCCTGTACCCGTTCATTTATTTCTTGTATAGCATTGCTTAATGCTATGGTTTTAGGATCCCATCCGCTACTGTTTGTTGTTATGTATTCTCCATTATCATTAACCGCGTAACATAACTCTCTAAAATTGGCAGATTCTAAATTACTTTTGTCCTGTGGAACTTCACTTTCTTTCATAAGAGCATTATTTCATTTCCTGAATAAATAAATTTATTTCACAAGATAATAATTCTTTATCTGTTTCATGAATAGTGCATTCTAATGTACACATGCTATATTGCTCTGTGTCAAATCGGGATTTTAAAACAGCTTTAGAAACTATTGTTTCTCCTATCCTGGGACAACCGTAAACCACAACTTTTTTGATCGCACTAATAAAACCAATAAGTTTGGTGCCTTCACCTTCTAGGTCATCGTCTTCAAAATAACTTTTACCAACGATCGAAGAACAGGTTTGAGCAGCATTTTCTACCATACCTATTTCGCTAAAAAAAGAATCGTTAACAAAAATGCAATCTGATTTTATATTAAATGAGGTTGCTACATGTTCATCATCTATAGATAGCACTTTGTCGACCATTAAAAAAGGAGCGCGATGCGGTAGAAATTTAGCGATATCTAATGTTTTGACTTTATCCATTAACTAGCTAGCAATAACAGTTTTCATTTGTCCAGAAGCGATCACTTCTTTTTCTGTGTTAAACACCTCGATTTTTACCATAGTAACTCCCATGAACTCGTGTAAAATTTCGGCTTTGGTAGTTATAATCTCATTTAATTTTGGGAGATAAAAAATTTCTACTTTTTTTACAGATCCTATATACCCTGTTGGGGCGGGCTCGTCTCTAAGAAAATAATCATAACCTGTGTGCAATGCCACAGTTTGCGCCATATTTTCGATAATTCCTGGTTCTAAAAATAGATCGTCTTTTAGAAAAAGGTTACCTTCTGTAATTTTGAAGGAGGACGAAACACTCGTTTTCGAAAAGCCCAACAAAGTATCTACCATTTCGAAAGGCTCTTTTTGTGGAATTAAATGTTTAACATCTGTAATAGGTAGGTTTGATTTTTTCATCTTAACATACAGTTAAACAGGCATATGTGTAAGAAAATCTTGCGCTTTCGGGAACTGATAATAATATTTTATCACCTTTTTTAAGGTTTCCGGAAGCAACTAACTCTTCGAGCATTATATAGATAGATGCTGCTCCAACATTTCCTACATTGCTTAAATTCATAAACCAATTTTCCCAAGGAATCTCTACGCCATTATCTTTCATTTCCTGGTATAAATTTTCTTTAAAATAATACGAAGATATATGAGGGAGGTAATAGGTAATATCTTGAGGCTTTATTTTATTTTTTTCTAGAGCCATTTTTAGACTATCTACTCCTTTTGTAAGAATATTTTCTCCCAGTAGTTTTACATCCTGTTTCATTGCAAATAGGGATCTCTGAGCCCATTCTTCTGATGGGTATTCGCTCCAGGGTTTTAATAAGCCATTATCTAATTTATCCCCTCCTGCATACATACATGCTTCTATTTCATGTGCATAAGAATAGCCTTCCATCCATTCAATTCTTAAAGGGAGATCTCCATTGGGTTGATCTTCTAAAAGAAACGCGCCGGCACCATCGGATAACATCCAGCGTAAGAAATCTTTGTTAAAGGCCAAAATCGGTATTTCGTCTAATTTTTTTAAATGCTCTACTTCATTTTTGAAAACGTCTGATTTCATCCATGACGATGTTCGCTCAGACCCTGTGCAAACTGCATTAGTATTTTGTCCTGATTTAATTGCCAGATAGCCATACTTTAATGCATTCATACCAGAACAACAAGCTCCCGAAGGTGAGTTAATTTCGATATTTCCGTTTTTCAAAAATCCATGAACCATAGCTGCGTGCGATGGTAATATTTGATCAGGGCTAGAAGTACCGCATGATAATAATTCTATATCAGAAGATTTAAAAGTATCATCACATAATAATTCTACAGCTTCTTTTGCAAGCTGAGCATTATTATGTGTTATGTTTCCGCTATTATCAATTGCATAGTATCTGGTTTTTATTTTATTATTACGTAATACAATTCTTCGACCTTTAGATGTCTTCCCATCTATAACACCTAGCTTATCTTCCATCTCATCATTACTAATGGGAGAATTTGGTAAAAATTTTGATATTCGTGTAATATAAACTTCCTTCATTTTAACGTCTTCCTATTTTACTTCTACAGATGAATAATATTTTTTATCTTTTCTAATTTTCGGAATCAAGAATAAATAAGTTAACAAAAATAAAATAAAAACTATAGGAGCAATAAACCAAATAGCAAATAATAAATATTTATTAAACATTTTCTCCCAAAAAAACCTTTTTTGGCTGTTTTTCTTTCCTTTAGTAATAATAAATTTTGCCCATTTTGAAAATAAAATATTCCCGCGCTTATCTACAGTAATTAAAAAGGGCTTAATTTTTACTGCTTTTTCGAGCAAAAGATCATTTTGCAGCGTATCATAATTGTTTTTGGCCATGTGTTTTGAAATTACATGTCCAAATTTTACCGATTCATCAATATCTTTTTGAGAGACCCCAGGCTTAGGGAAAATACCCAAATAGTTTCCTTTTTTTCCAGAAAACATCCAATGCGAAATTGTAATGAGGCTAATATGGTTAAGATGGCGATCCGTAAGAACAATATGTCCAACTAAGTTCGCATTTAGTTGGTTTAATTTTTTCTTCATTTTTTCCTGCGCCATAATCCACATATTCCTGCATCCTATTACGGTTATTACAGGTGTTCCTGATAGAATTTTTTTGGCCTCTGCAGTGTTTAAAAACGAAGTGGTAGGTAGCGATGGTGTTAGATACCAAATTTGATAACCTAGTATTACCAGGTCGTATTTTTGATTTGTTATTTCTTCAGGAAGAGGTTTTGTTTTTTCTGGCACCTGAAGAAATGTTTCTGGAAAAACCCCAAAAAAAGCTTTTTTGTTCCATGGAAATGGATAGGGGTTTTCCATTTCAATTTTGTGATAGGTTACCTTTATTTCTTCAGAAGAAGCCATAGGGGAAGCTATGTTTTTAACAATTTCTGTCAACTGCCCAGACTGCGAATAATGGATCACTAAAACATGTTTCATCTTACTTATTATTTACATTCCAAAAATCGAAATAGTTAAACCATTGTAATGGATACTTGTCTAACATCCATTTTACGCTTTCTGTGTATTCTTTTAGTAATTCTTTAGCATCCCTATGTTTTGCTTTAGCTTTTCTGGCATAAAGGTGGTAATGTGTATTGGTTTCTTTCATAACATACACAAAAAGTACAGGTACTTTTAATCTAGAGGCTAGCATAAAAGGTCCAGAAGGGAACTTGGCTTCTTGCCCCAATAAATCTTGTGTTAAATATTTAGAACCTTCAAAATAACGATCTCCTGTAATGCATACAATTTCATTTCTAGCCAAAGCGGCATTAATTTGAAAGATATGAGAAAGATCTTCTTTGATGAAAATAAATTTAATATTAGATTTAGAGGTCACGCTATCAAGATAATTCTTAATTGCAGTATGTTCTATGTCTGTAGTTAAAAGACTAATTGCAGCATTTTCCTCTAACTCACCAAAAAAATGTTCAGCAATCTCAAAATTACCAAGATGTGCACTAATAAGAATACCTCCTTTTTTTTCCTTTAAGGTTTCGTTTATGAGTTCTACGCCATCAAACTCATACGTGAATTTGTTTCTAAGGCCCGATGATATAGCTACTTTATCAATAATAGTCTGGCCAAAAACATAATAACTTTGGAATATTTTTAAAATACTCTTAAATCTAGGGTATTTAAGTCTCTTATTTAAATAGTAATATATAGATTTACTACTAGATAAGGCAAAAAAACAAAAATATACAGCAACAAAGTATAAAATAAAATAGGCAGAGCCTAAGCCAACTTTTTTAATAAAGAAAACAAATATTTTATACCCAAATACTGTACCTCTGGACTTTCCTTTCCATTCAGTAGTCATAAATGTTTATAGCGATTTTATTTTATTCTCTATAAGATCGTAAAAATTTTGAAGTGTTACAACATTTATAAAATCTTCGCCTATTAATTTTACACCAAAATTGGATTCTACAGCTACTACAAGATCAACAAAATCTAAGCTATCTAGCTCAAGAGTCTCTTTTAAGTTTGCTTCTGGAGAAATGTTTTCCTCTTCTACTTCAAACTCATCAATAAGAAAGTCGTTTATCTTTTCAATAATAACTTCTTTATCCATATTCTATTTATTAAATTTTTTTATTATTAATGCGGAATTTGTTCCCCCAAATCCAAAAGAATTAGACAAAAATACATCAATTTTTTTATCTAGAGTTTTATTAACCAAATTTAGTTTGGCTGCATCTTCATCTGGCTGCTCCAAATTTATATTTGGTGCAATAAAAGAATGTTGCATCATGAGCATAGAATAGATGACTTCACTAGCTCCTGCCATCCAACATTCGTGCCCTGTCATTGATTTTGTAGAGCTTACATGTGGTCCGTTTTCTCCAAAAACATTATAGATCGCTTTTGCTTCATTGGCATCTCCAACAGGGGTTGAGGTTGCATGAGCATTTACATAATCTATAGCCGATGTTTCAATATCTGCTTGTAGGAGTGCTTTTTTCATAGCTCTTGATGGACCATCAACGTTAGGAGTAGAGATGTGTTCACCATTTGAAGAAAACCCATACCCTATAATTTCTCCAAGAATTGTTGCTCCTCTTTTGATTGCGGATTCATAACTTTCTACAATAAGTGTGGCAGATCCACCACTTGGGACCAATCCATCACGATTAGTATCAAATGGTCGAGAGGCTTTTTCTGGATGTTCTGTATTTGTAGAGAATACTCCTAAGCCATCAAAACTTCCCATGGCAAGCTGGTTTATTTCCTGAGCTCCTCCGCAAACAATACAGTCTTGTAATCCGCTTTTTATAAACTGATATGCCATTCCGATAGCATGGGATCCGCTGGCACATGCTGCACTAATAGTAAAGTTTATTCCTCTAAGTTTAAAAATTGTAGAGAGATTCATAGTTACAGAAGAATTCATTCCTCTAAAAATTGCTCCTGAACCTACTAATGTGGTATCTTTTTTTTCTCTAATCTTTTCTACAGATTCAATAACCGATTGCGCAGTACTATCATTCCCATAAAGGATACCGACTTCATTTTGATCAAGGAAAGACTGATCTATATTTGCATTTTTTAAAGCTTCGAGTGTAGCTATATAAGCGTATGTTCCTTCTTGCCCTAAACTAATACGTTGTCTTCGGGAAAGTAATTTATTTAATTCTGGTTCTGCTACCATTCCTGTTAAACAAGAACGATATCCGAATTCTTTTCTTTTTTCATCAAAAACAATTCCAGATGTCCCGTTGTATAATGATGTTTTTACTTCTTCGAGGTTTTTACCAATACAAGAATATATACCCATTCCCGTGATTACAACTCTTCTCATATATTCAGAATTAATTTACGAGTAAATTCCGCCATTTATATTAATCACTTCACCTGTAATATATGAAGCTTTTTTGGAGGCTAAAAACGATACGATATGCGCTACTTCTTCGGCTTCTCCAAATCTATTGGCTGGAATTAACTTTTTAAGTTCTTTTTCATCTAACTCATTGGTCATGTCGGTTCTAATAAACCCCGGAGCAACAGCATTTACTGTGATATTTCTTTTTGCTATTTCTTGTGCAAGAGCTTTTGTAGCTCCGATTATAGCACCTTTAGCGGCAGAATAATTAGTTTGCCCAGCTGTTCCCTTAACTCCAGATACAGAAGCAATATTTATAATTCTACCATATCTGTTTCGTAATAATTTTTGAATTAAATGGTTTGTTACATTATAAAAACCATCAAGAGAGGTGTTAATAACATTTTGCCAATCATTTTGGGTCATCCACATGAATAGGTTGTCCTTTGTGATTCCCGCATTATTTATGATGACTTCAATAATAGCGTCTTTATTATTCTCTTGCCAGGTATCTAGTTTTGTTTTTACCTGATCAGCATCAACTACATTAAATTGAATAATTTCTGCAGTTCCGCCATTGGCTTCTATTTCTGTAAGAGTTTGCTTTGCAGCAGTTTCGTTACTATTGTAATTAATTAATATATGATAATCGGTGTCTTTAGCGAGTTGTACGCAAATTGCTTTTCCAATTCCCCTCGAGCCACCTGTTATTAAAGCACACTTCATTTATTTGTAAGATGTAATAGTTATTTCAATCGATTTTAGATAAAGATTAATAAGTATTAATTAAATAATTCTAAATTTTCAAACCACAAGTTTTTAAGTATTTCTCCTTTAGTGTTTAGATAACACCAAGATTTTTTTTGTTTAACTCTTGCTAAGCCATTTACAAAACCTTTTTGTGCATTTTTTTTAAAAACAGAAAAACCACCAGCAGTAATTTCATATTTTTCTTCTATAATGAGTTCTCCTTTTGTATTTACGAATCCCCAAAGTTTTTTAGTTTTAACAGGAGCTAGTCCATCAGCACTAAATATTTCTGCATCTCTAAATTTAAAAGGAATTACAGTTTCGCCACTAACGTTAATATATCCCCATTTACCATCTTTTAATACAGGTGCTAATCCATTATTAAAGGCTCTTACTTTATCATATGTGGGCTCAATTATCCATTCTCCATTTTTATTGATAAATCCAATTTTATCATTTTTTTTGGCATAAGTATATTCTCCATTTACAGAGAAATCCCATATTTTTTGAGCTCCTGATACTTCTTTAAATTCTCCGTTAATAATCAATCCATGACGAAGGCCTTGAGTAGCTACAATTGTATTATGGTAGACATTACTTACACCATCATAGGTTGTTTTTACAAAATAATTACCAGAAGGATCAATTAATCCCCATTTTTCACCCTCTCTTACTTTTGCATATCCATTTCTAAAATTGAATGCTTTCGAAAATTTTGGAGCTACTGTAGTTTCTCCTTTGGTATTGATAAAACCTACTTTATCTTCTTTTCGTACAATAGCAAAACCGTCTTTAAAATCATAAATTTTGTCAGAATCAATATTGGTAAGGATTTTCTCTCCTTTGGTGTTGATATAAAACCATTCTTTATTTTTTAAAACGACAGCTATACCAGAACTAAAAGCTTTAACTTTATCGAAACCAGGCTCAATAACCCATTCTCCTTTTCTGTTTATAAATCCCCATAGTTTACCTTTTCTCGCAGCAGCTAGATCTTCAGAAAAGTTTTTTGCAACATCTAATGTTGCGGGTATTTGCCAGTCACCTGATTTTGTAAGATAACCAAATTTACCGTCAAATTTTGCTAATGCTAGTTCTTGAGCAGATCCTACTAGCGAACAAAGAGAAATTACAAAAATTAAAAAATGTTTAGTTTTCATCACGATTCTATGGTTTCATTATTAATAATAAAATCTTTTACTTGATTCACATAGGGGTACATAACAACATCTTCTGTAAATATAGGAACTATATTTCGTATGGCATCATACATCTTTTTTGTATTCGTAGAAACTTGATCTTTTACGCCTAAATATTCTATTGCCTGAACGATGGTTATTAGTTCTATACCAACAACTTCAAAAGCATTTTCTATAACCTTTTTTGTAATCAAGGCAGCATTTGTTCCCATACTTACAATATCTTGATTGTCGTTATTATTAGGGATACTATGTACATACATCGGGTTTGATAGCATTTGGTTTTCTGCTGTAGTAGATGTAGCTGTAAATTGTACTCCTTGCATTCCAAAGTTTAAGCCTAGTTTGGCAAGGTTTACAAAAGGAGGAAGTATGTCGTTTAATTTAGAATTTAATAAGTAATTTAATTGACGTTCTGCCAACATCGATAATTTGGTAACCACAATTTTTAACTTATCCATTTCTAAAGAAACATAGTCTCCATGAAAATTACCTCCATGATATACGTGTTTTTCTTTAACATCGATAATAGGATTATCATTAGCAGAGTTAACTTCTTCTATTAGGATTTTTTCAATATTGTTTAAAGTATCTAAAACTGGGCCTAATATTTGAGGAACACAACGTAATGAATAGTATTCCTGAACCTTCTCTTTAAAAACAGTTACTTCAGTTTGATCAGTATATAGATACTCTTCTCTTTTTCTGATTAAAGAACTACTTTCTAAATGCTCGCGCATTTGCTTAGCAATTTGTTGCTGCCCTACATGCTTTTTTGCATGATTTAATTCTTGTGATAAATGGTCATCATATGCTTTTACAATTTCATTAATTGCACATGAAGCCGTAATCATCCAGTTTAATAATCTTCTTGTATAAATAGTGTTTACTAACCCCACTCCAGTCATCACAGACGTACCGTTCATTAAACCAAGTCCTTCTCGTAAAGCTATTGTAATGGGGTTGATATTTTCCTGTTCAAAAACTTCTTTAGTATTTTTTTGTTCTCCTTCATAAAATACTTCTCCCTCGCCAATAAGAGTTAAGGCCAAATGTGCTAATTGAACCAAATCTCCACTAGCACCAACACCACCATGTTCATAAATAAGAGGCGTAATGTTTTTATTGATCAAAGATGTCATAACATCTACAACAGATTTATGAACACCAGAGTACCCTAAGCATAGCGTATTTAAACGTGCTAACATTGCTGCTTTTACGTACATGGGAGGGATCGGGTTTCCTGTCCCCGAAGCATGACTTCTTATTAAGTTATATTGTAGCTGATTTCTTTCTTTGTCGTTTATTTTGTATTGTGCCATTGGCCCAAAACCAGTATTTACACCGTAAATGATTTTATTTTCAGAAAATTCTTTTAAAAAATTAAAACTTTCTTCTACAGTTGCTAGAACACTTTCGTCTATTGCAATCGATTCTTCTTTAAAAATAATGTTGAAAAAGTCCTGTATTTCTATTTTCCCTTTTAGTGTTAGCATCTATATTTTGCTCAAAATTTTAATGAATAATATTTTAATAACCAAAAATAAAACAGTTATTTTGGTTTGCAAATTTATAATAATTAAGGAATTAATAAGTACAATAGTGCTATGAATGATGAAAATATTGATGTTTTAGTAGTGGGAGCAGGACCTTCGGGATGTGTTGCAGCCTCTTATTTACATAATAATGGTTATAATGTGAAAGTTGTTGAAAAGAGTCTTTTTCCAAGATTTGTGATCGGAGAAAGTCTTTTGCCAAGATGTATGGATCATTTTGAAGAAGTAGGACTATTAGATTGCCTAAAAGCATGTGAGTTTGAAGTGAAATCAGGAGCACGATTTATTAAAGGAGAGAAGGTTTGTAATTTTGATTTTAGTAAAAAGCATACAGAAGGTTGGGATTGGACATGGCAAGTGCCTCGTGCAGATTTTGATTCGGCTCTGGCAAAAGAACTTATTAATAGAGGTGTAGATATCTGTTTTGAAGAAGAAGTCGTTGCTGTAGATTTTGAAGGGAAAATTTCAAAAACGACTATAAAGGATAAAGAAGGGAAACATCGTGTTATTACTGCAAAGTATGTTATAGATTCTAGTGGTTATGGAAGAGTACTGCCTAGGCTTTTAGATTTAGAACAGCCATCTGAGTTGCCAAAACACTCTTCGATTTTTACACATGTTAAGGATATTAATAGACCTGAAGGAGGCGAAGGGACGCTTATCACATTTGATGTGATAGATACAGAAACCTGGTTATGGGTGATTCCTTTTTCTAATGGGGTTACTAGTATAGGATATGTAGGACCAACAGAGTTTTTGGATTCGTTTGAGGGTAATGCTACAGAGAAATTAACACAAATGTTACAGCGTTCGGATTATTTCTATGAGCGTTTTGAAAATGTTGATTTTATGTTTGATCCTATATCAATTAAAAATTATTCAAAATCTGTAAAACAATTGTACGGCAAAGGATATGTGTTAACAGGAAATAGCGCAGAGTTTTTAGATCCTGTGTTTTCTTCTGGAGTTACATTTGCTACAGAATCTGCATTGTTAGCAGCAAAACTTGTTGCTAAAGAGTTGCAAGATGAAGCTGTAGATTGGGAAGAGGAATATACAGGATATATTAAAGGAGGCGTTCATGTTTTTGCGTCCTATGTAAAAGAATGGTACACCGGAAATCTTCAAAAGTTGTTTTTCCATCAACCAGAGAACCCAGAAATCAAGAGACAAATATGTGCAGTTTTAGCAGGTTACGTATGGGATAAAACAAACCCTTTTGTTACCAAACATAACAGATTGATTAAAACGGTTGCACATATGATAGATATGGAAACCGAAAAAGAAGCATAGTCGAGTAGAGGTAATAATTCTTGAAATCTCTGTAAGTATTTATCTATGTAAACGATCTAGAATTTCCATTACTTCTATTTTTTTTCGTACCGAAACGGGGATATTTTCTCCGTTTTTTAGCATAAGATACCCTCCGTCGGTTTTAATAAAGGCACTAATACATTGTAAATTGACCAAGTGACTTTGGTGTACTCGTAAAAATTGATAAGTCTTAAGCATATCAGAAAAATATTTCAATGTCTTGGTCACAAAAATTTTCTGTCCATCCTGAAGATAGAAAATGGTGTTATTACTATCAGATTCGCAACGAATAATATCATCCAAATTTACGATGATGATTTTATCGAGAGTATGTAGCGAGATTTTGTCTGGTTTTTGCTCTGGTGCAGATAATGTGTCTTTTAGGATGTTAAGACGTTCTTTGTTGGGTTGAATCTGTTCTTTTGCCCGGGCAATAGCTTGAGCTAATTCTTCATTTGAATATGGTTTTAAGACATAATCAATAGCTGCAAATTTAAAAGCCCTGATAGCAAATTCATCACTGGCTGTAACAAAAATGATCTTTGATTTTAGGTCGGGAAATATTTCTAATATGTCAAATCCAGTACCATCGCCCAGCATGATATCTAAAAAGAGAATATCTGGTTGTGTATTGCGTAATGATTTTGCTGCCTCAACTACACTTTGGGCAGTATCAACTACTTTTATTTCTGGATGATTCGCTTTTAAGTCACTTTTTAAAAGCTGAAGTGCATCAGGCATGTCTTCTACGATAATTGCTGTAAGCATAATTGTTTTAATAGTCGGTTTGTAATGGTATTTTAAATGTAATCTCTGTTCCTGCCACAGAATTACCGTTTAAGAGGATTTCTTTTATATGTAAGGAATCCTTCCCTGAAATTGATTCAAGTCGCTCTCGGGTCACTGTAAGTGCCATAGATTGATGATCTGTATTGGTTTTGTTCTTTTGTGATTGAAAAATACCTTGCCCATTATCTAATATAGTGCAATGTAAGTGTTCTTCGCTGGTATGAAATAATACTTTTAACTCACCATCTCTGCTTCCTTTTAAAATACCATGTCTAACCGCATTTTCTACAAAGGGTTGGATTAACATAGGGGGAATAAGAATTTCTTCGGGGTCAAAATCAGAATCTATAGAAATATCATATACAAATGGTTTGCTGGCCATTAATTGTTCTATTTCAATATAATGTTTTAAGGTCTGTATTTCCTGATCTAGGGTTATATGATCTTTTCTAGAGTTGTATAGAGTTTCTCTTAATAAAGTAGCAAATGTATTTATAGTAGTATTCATACGATTGGGATTGTTGGTTCCCATCGCTTTTATACCATTTAACGCATTAAATATAAAATGAGGATTCATTTGTAAACGCAATGCTTTTTGTTCTAATGATAGTAGGTGATTTTGCATTTGTAGACGGTTACGTTCTTCCCGGTTTTTTTGTTTCACTCTTCGGATGTAAGATAATGCATATCCACCTAAAATCAATACAATTATTACTAATACAGTTAATTGAAACCAGGCTTTTTCATAGATGGGACTATCAATAAAAAAGCGAAACATAATAGGGTCACTTTCTTCCCATCTGTAATTTCGGGATTGTGCAGAAAAGTAGTGTGGTCCATATGCTAATCCGGCAAGATTTTGTTTGTGATCTGATGACCAGGGGCTCCATTCAGAATTGTTCAACCTCCATCGATATTCTACATCATTAGGATGATCAAGATCAATAGTTTTATAGCTAAATGATAATTCTGTTTGATTTGGCTTCAGTTTAAGAACACTTTTGTTATTTACCCAAGCTCCCAACTGTATAGAATCAACACTGCGATACGCAACTTCTACGTCTTCAAAATGTATACTAGGCTTGATTGTAGCTTTAGTAGTTTCTGTTGGTTGATATTTGGTTAGCCCATATATTGCTCCAAACCATAGATTACCATGATCATCTTTGGTAACAGCATTAAGACAGGTTTCAATCCCTAAGAAACCATCATTTCTTCCAAAATGAAAAACATCTACAATATCATTTGATTGATTTAGCTCAATTCTATCAACTCCTCGTTCACTCCCTGCCCATAGGTTGTTTTTGTCATCAAATATCATTTGATAAATATTGTCTGAATAGGGTTTTTTTCTTCCTTTTAATTTTTTGAATGTGATCTTCTTATCAAGATCAGACCACCAAATCCCTCTTCCTGCTGTCCCGAGGTATAATATGTTTTTGTGAAAAAGTAATGTACTAATTGCCGTTTTTTGGTTTAAAACATTGCCTAAGTGCGTAACTTTATTTTTTTCAATATACCCTAGATGCCCATTTTGAGTAGCATACCAGATTTTGCCAAGAGAATCTTTTTTCATGTCCCTTATTTGCAAATCTTCAATACCACTTTTTCGGGTAAATTTCTTTAAAGACCTTATTCGTTTCTTTTTTGGGTCGTATATAAATCTGGAGACCCCAGCAGAATATGAGGCAACCCAAACAGTATTGTCTATTACTTGTATAGTTCTTATCCAATCTGATAATAAGCCTTTGTCTCTGTCAATAATGTGATTTTTACTAACTGTAATTGCAATCGTATCTGTAGTTATAATTGGATCTTCATCTAATTCTTTGCTATTAGTAGTATCTACAACAATACTGTCAACTTGCATAATCTCTTTAAAGAGAATCCCTTTACCTTCTGTGCCAGCCCAAATGTTTCCGGAGTTATCACTGGTTATGGTTTTGATTTTCACATCAGATAAACGTTCTTCCTGAGGTATATGATGAATCCCGATAGAATCGATTTTTACCATTCCTGCTTCTGAATTAGATGTCCAAATACCATTTTTTGCATTATGAACAGCATATACACGATTACCTTTTAGTCCAGTATTTTGGTCATAGTGTGTGAAATTATTCTGAAAATATTTATAAAACCCCCCGCCAGATGTAGCAATCCATATATTAGATTGAAGATCTAAAATACTTTTTCGGGTGTGTGAAACAGATAGGCCATTTTTTCGATTAATTTTCTTTTTTAGAGCATGCGTTTCAAAGTCTAGTATGGTAATTCCGTCATTATCTGTAGCAAACCATAACTCATTATTACTATGTATTGAAATATTTGTTACCCGAACTGGTTTTTGAATCCATTGGTTACCATATGTTTTTGCATTGGTGTTTAGTACTAAAATCCCTTGATTAAAAGCAGCAGCAAATACTTTGTTATTATGAAAAATTGCCGCTGTAAAATCATATGCGCTATGTCTTTCTATGATTCTTGTACCTTGTTTAATGTGATTTAGTTTCCAAAGCCCTTTATTGGTTGCAACCCAGAATAGCTTACCATCAAAAACAATATCATTAATAATACTGGTATTGATTTTTGGATTAAGATTAATCTTAATTAACCCCAGGTTTTTTCGATATTCATAAATGCCAATATTGGTGGCCAGATAAGTCTTGTTGTCTATCAAGCATATTTTGTTAATTCGGGGCCCTTCAATGTTAGTGAATTTATTCTTGATCTTGATACTAAGCCCATTTTTTGTACCGATAAAAAGACTGTCATTTACAAAGGCAAGAGAATGAATGTAGTTTGATTGTAATCCATCATTTTCATTCCAGGTTTTAAACTCTTCGCCATTAAATCTAGAGAGCCCTCCTCCTTGAGTTCCTAACCATAAGTACCCTATTTTATCTTGTACAATATCATAGACTTGTGATTGAGGTAGCCCATCTTCTAGAGTATATGCTCTAAGTTGATTGTTTTGTGCTGATAATGAGCCGATAATATTCAATATCAGGAAAGAAACAAGATAGATGTATTTATAGTTTAAGTTCACAAGAGATTTGTCTGGTTGGTAACAAATATAATCAAACTGCTTTTTTCTGGGATATAATCGATTTAAATGTAAAAAAAACCGACACCACCGGTTAAGGCGTGTCGGTATAATAAACAAAAGTTTCCCCCTTTTTGTTTATTAGATTGAGATTACTGTTAGGATTAATAATTAGTACCCTGTGATAGCATTTGTTTTTGAATCTTCAACAATGCCATCTTTCCAGGTAAAACTTTGTTTTAAGTTTACATATTTAGTATTAGTTGTTGTTGTTTGATAAAATGTTTGTGTTTGTAATATGTTATCTTTTATGCCGTATTCCTGATTTGGAAATATGTATTGAAAATCGGTATCAGAATTTTCACAATACACATTTTTAAGTTCAGGCAATGCTACAATTGTATTGTCTTCTTTAAGCATGTAGTAATATGCTTCTACATGAGCGCAACATGCTAGATACTCGACTTCCATCTTAATTACCTTAGAGATCCCTTCTAGTCCAGGGTTCTCTAAGGTAGTTATAAAGATATCCTCAAAAAGCTCTGTGTCTTCAATCGTAAGAGTAGATATTTTATCTAAATTTTCTTCTCCCGAACGAACCAGATTAATAACATATGAGGGGTGTTTTTCTCCACGGTCCATAATTTCGGTAGTTACCAAAAACTCTTGAGTATCGGCAAAAACTTTTTGTGCATGGATACCTTGAAAACTTTGAAATAGAATAATGATTATGGCAACATTTTTCATAACAGCTTATTTTGAGGTTGGCTATTTTGTATAAAAGTAATTCCTTATCTTATTCTTGAGGATGTGCTTTTAGTATTCGTAATGATTCAACTAGAATTCGTTTTTTGTAACATAAAACCATCTCTTAATGATTTTATACTCTAATACTTTATAAGGTAAGAGGCAAGGGTGTTTTAGTAAGCTATATGGTTAATTGTTTAATGAATTTATCTTTTTTCAGGTTCTATAAAATTTTTAAAGCTTTTGATTTATACTATTTACTGTAAATTAGGTATAAGTGTTTGATAATGTGATGAAATCATGAGGGTGGAATTGGCTTTAGGGCGCTGTTTTTTGTATCTTCACAAGAATTACCCTTACAAAATTTAGATGTTAGACATCTTTTTAATGTAAATCATCTCTTATGATTATACAAAGATGTGCATGTCTATCTATATAATAGTTAAAGAAAATAAAAATCAATATTCCAGATATTTAGTTTTTGCTAAACATATTTAGAGAATTTTACGTTTAGTTATAGACTATTTTGACACTTACCTTCTGTTTTAAATAGAAGTTGACTCAATACAGAAAAATCTATAAAATACAAACAAATGAAAACAATACGGTATCGTTCGAACGGACAGGATGTTCATTTTTTGGAAGAAATTTTAACAACTCTGGGATATCAAGTATATGTGTCTAATTTTTTTGGAAAAGATACAGATACAGCTGTCAGAGATTTTCAGGCAAAGCATAACCTTGTGATAGATGGTATTGTTGGGCTTAAAACCTGGTCTAAACTTATTGAAGTAAAAAACGACTTTATTGCGTTTAATGATAAGCTCTTGTCCGAACAAGATATCAAGGATTTTGCAGATCAGTTTGGGTTAGAATTAGCTATGGTGAAAGCGGTTAATGAAATAGAAAGTAATGGAAAAGGCTTTTTGGTATCTGGTAGACCCAGAATTTTATTTGAAGGCCATATTTTTTGGAAAGAATTAGAGAAACGAGGAGTAACCCCATCTCAATATGTTTCAGAATATACCAAAAATGTGCTATATGAGAAATGGACAAAAGTACATTATAAAGGAGGAGCTGGAGAGTATGATCGTTTAGAAAAAGCTGCTGGGATGTCTGATGACCCAGCTTTTCATGAAGCGGCCTATAGCTCTGCATCCTGGGGAGCTTTTCAAATCATGGGATTTCATTATGCGAACTTAGGTTTTTCTTCTATAGATCATTTTGTTTCAGAAATGTATGATCATGAAAGAGAACACCTTAAAGCTTTTGGTAAATTTATAGAAGCTACATCTTTTAAAGGTAAAAAATTACTAGATTGGATAATAGAAAAGAACTGGGCAAGATTTGCCGAAGGGTATAATGGATCTGGTTATAAGAAGAATAAGTACGATACTAAACTAAAAAATGCTTACATAAAATATAGTACTAGTTAATCGGGATTGTATCATAGAATTAAATTTGTTTTTAAACGATGTTCCTACAACTATATCTCAGTTTTTCTATTTTTGTTCTATGATTGATAATTTCGAGAATGAATTTTTTGGGATCGGTATCCAAAATGGTAAAACACCAGAGAACCTTGGTGTATTATGGCGTTCTGCACAAAATATGGGAGCTAGTTTTATTTTTACGATAGGTAATCGATATGCAAAACAAGCCAGTGATACTCATAATGCGGTAAAAGCCATGCCGTATTTTCATTACGATACTTTTGAGGATTTTTACCGACACCTGCCTAAAGGAGCAATGTTGGTAGGAGTAGAGCTAACAGATAATGCACAATCTCTAGAGACGTTTAGTCACCCAAAACGCTGTGTGTATTTACTAGGAGCCGAGGATCATGGATTATCTAAAATTGCTATCGAAAAATCACAGTTTTTAGTCAAGTTTAAATCCGAATTAAGCATTAATGTGGCTGTAGCAGGAAGTATTATTATGTATGATCGTGGAGTTGATAAACCCAGATTTATAAGAGCGTAGATTCTGCAATTTTTAGATTGAAGGCATCATATCTAATTTTTGTCACTACATTTATAACCACTATCCTTATTGTCTATGTTTAAAATAGTAGAAGATTTTATTGCCGGTTTTAGCTCCTGGGTATGGGACTGGCCTTTATTGGTATTGCTTATTGGTGGAGGAATATTTTTTCTTATCTATTCTAGATTTACACCTTTTTTCTATTTCAAACATGCGATCGATGTGTTGCGAGGTAAATATGATAATGAGCATGCGCCTGGCCAGCTTAGTCATTTTCAGGCATTATCTTCTGCAATTGCTGCTACAGTAGGTATGGGTAATATAAGTGGTGTAGCGGTAGCAATTGTCGCAGGTGGCCCAGGAGCTGTGTTCTGGATGTGGATCAGTGCTTTAATCGGTATGGCAACCAAGTTTTATACCTGCTCATTAGCGGTAATGTATCGATCAGAAGATGATAAAAGGGCTTTGCTTAGTGGTCCTATGTATGTAATTACTAACGGCTTGGGGACCCAATGGAAACCCTTAGCCATAATTTTTGCATTGGCAGGATTGGTTGGTACATTACCTGCGTTCACTGCAAATCAACTAACACAAACATTAGTAGATGTTTTAGATTGGGATGATGATTATAAATGGTATATCGGAATTGTCTTAGCGGGTTTTGCCTCGCTGGTCATTATGGGAGGAATAAAAAGAATTGGGATTGTGGCCAGTAGATTAGTCCCTTTTATGGTGGTGCTATATTTTATTACTGTGATTACTATTTTGGTATTACAAATAGAAAAAATACCAGATATGTTTATGCTAATTTTTTCAGATGCATTTTCTGGAAAAGCAGCCGCAGGAGGAGCTTTAGGGTATTTGATTAAAACAGGAGTGAAAAGAGCTGCATTTTCTAACGAGGCAGGTATAGGAACCGCTCCTATGATGCATGGTACGGCAAAAACCAATGAGCCTATTCGAGAAGGATTAGTGGCAATGATTGGCCCGGCAATAGATACATTACTGGTATGTACATTAACTGCTTTGGCAATACTTTCTACAGGAGTATGGCAAAGCTCTAATGGTAATGGCATATCTCTTACTTTAGAAGCTTTTAATTCTGTTCTGCCATATGGGTTGGGGGATATTGTAGTGGTTATTATGGTTTTGGTGTTTGGACTTTCAACACTGTTTTCATATTCTCATTATGGTACTACATGTTTAGGCTTTTTAACCAAGCCGAAGTATGGTAAATATTATAATTATTTATACATAGTATCGATTATAATTGCTGCAGTAGTAAAAATAGAATTTGCGATTAATCTTATTGATAGTGCTTTTGCTATAATGGCAATCCCTACAGTGATTTCTGGATTATTACTGGCTCCAAGAGTAAATGCCAGAGCTAAAATCTATTTTAAAAAATATAAGGTATAAACTATTCTTTAGCGTGTTTTATTAGACCAGATTTCACGGGATTATATTTTCATGATAATAAACTCACTTCTTCTGTTTTCTTGATGCTCTTCTTCTGTGCAATCGACTCCATCGGCACATTTATTAATCAATCTTCTTTCTCCATATGCTTTACCAGGTATGCGTCGCCAATCAATATTGCCTTTTCGCACGATATACCGTATTGTGGCTCTCATTCTTTTTACACTTAACTTTTTGTTGTACCAATGACTAGATCTACTATCGGTATGTGAGCGAACTTCAATTTTTAATTTGGGATACTTGTTCATTGCCGAAATTATTTTTTGAAGCTCGACTTCGGCTTTTGGGCTAATTTCATAATCATCCAGCCCAAAATAGATAGGTTCTAATTGTAAAATTTTCCCCAAATCATCACCAACAGTAACCTCCACTGTTGTAGATAATACTTCTTGTGTACCTATTTTTTCTAATGCAAAAGGAATATCATGAATAAATTCAAAAACATCTGTGGTTTCTAGGGTAACCTCTTTTGGGATATATTCATTTAACGATGCTTGTATCACATATGATTCATCACAAGGTACTTTGATTTTGTATTTTCCTTTTAAATCAGAAACAGCTTGATGCAATATGTCACCATTATTATCCAACACTATAACATCTGCTCTAATAAGTGGTTCACCAGTTGTGCTATCTGTTATTGTACCTTCTATATATTGCATACAAGAAGTGATCAATTCTTCGACTTGCTTAAAACTGTAGATGTCATCATTACCTTTACCTCCTTTTCTGTTACTGGCAAAATACCCTATTTTGGTATCTTCATTTAATACAAAGGTAAAGTCGTCTTTAGAGCTATTTACAGGTTTGCCAATATTAAAAGCATCAGAAAAACCAGACTCATTAGGTACAGAAACAAAAATATCTAATCCGCCTAGGCCTACATGACCATCACTAGAAAAGTATAACCTTCCGCTATCACTTATATAAGGAAAAGTCTCTCTACCTTCTGTATTTATTTTGTTTCCTAAGTTTTTTGGTTCGCCATATTTTCCATCTCCTAGTACATCTACCACAAACAAATCAGACTGTCCGAAAGTACCCGGCATATCACTGGCAAAATAGAGTTTGGTTCCATCAGCACTTAATGAAGGATGAGATACAGAATAATCATCACTAGAAAAAGGCAATTCTACGATATCAGTCCATATTCCGTCTTTTAGGGTGGCTTTATATAATTTTAGGAGTACAACACCCTTTTTACTCGTTCCTAATTTGTTGTTGGTGTAGTTGTTTCTTGAAAAATATACAGTTTCTCCGTCCTTACTAAAACTGGTAGATGACTCATGGAATTTTGTATTTATTTTTCCTTTAAGTTTAACAGGGTCTTCTAGAGTAATCTGATCTTCTTTGATATTTGAAGAAAAGATATCTAAAAAAGGCATTTTATTCCATTTATGAAGTTTTGAGTCATTAGTGTTTTTACTTCTTGATGAAGCAAAGACAATTTGATTTTTGTTATTGAAACTAGGTGCGTATTCTGAATTTTTCGAATTAATACTCAAAGGAAATATGTCATATTTACCCGATTGCATTTCGATAAAATCTAAGTAATTTCTTTTTTCTATAAAAGATTTAGCCCGTTTGTCATTTCCTGTGATAGCATAGAATTGATCCATAATCCTATCGGCTTCCTCGTAGCGCTCAACACTTTTTAAGCTTTGTGCATATCTAAATAAATATTCGGGATTAAGATCCTCAGGATAGGTTTGAATAAGCTTTTCATACCAAACTACAGAATCTTCAAGATCTCCTGTGAAATAGAACGAATCTCCTAGTTTAGAGTATAGATTTTGAGAAGAATATCCACGTTGAGCTACATCCATGTAGATTGCTCTGGCATCTATATATGCAAATGCTGTAAAACTTTGATCTGCTTTAGTTATACGTTTATCCTGGTCTTGAGAAAAAAGTTGCGACGATGTTATAAAAATGAGTACGCAGAAAGAAATGAGATTTCTTCTTATAAAGATTGAAGCAAAAAATAAGGTGTGATTTTTCAAACGATCCCAGAATTTAATGTTAAAAACTTGTTTCCACGGGGTATTTGAAAACATACTGGAACTAAATTTAAGAAAAATTCAATTAAAAATTCAATTCAGCTTCTTTATTTTAATAACTACTTTTTGTAGGAAAATGTTAATAAAACAGAGATGTGCGTAATAATTTTATGATCTGTTGTTTTCTTGCTTAATATTCATCTACCTTTGCATTAAAATCAATGATATGGCTCATAAAGCTGGCTTTGTAAATATTATAGGTAACCCTAATGTAGGTAAATCTACATTAATGAATGCTTTTATTGGTGAGAAGTTATCTATTATTACTTCTAAAGCGCAAACAACAAGACATCGTATTTTGGGAATTGTAAACGGTGATGATTTTCAGGCGATTCTGTCGGATACTCCTGGGATTATAAAACCTGCTTATGAGCTTCAGGAATCCATGATGGATTTTGTTAAATCTGCTTTTGAAGATGCAGATGTATTGATATATATGGTAGAGATTGGTGAAAAAGACCTGAAAGATGAAGCTTTTTTTAATAAAATAACAAATGCAAAAATCCCTATTCTTCTACTAATAAATAAAATAGACCAGTCCAATCAGGAGAAATTAGAAGAACAGGTTCAGTTTTGGAGTCAAAAAGTACCCAATGCAGAAATATACCCTGTATCTGCTTTAGAGAATTTTAATGTAAAAGAAGTTTTTGGTAGAATAGTCGAATTATTACCAGATTCACCGCCTTTTTATCCTAAAGATCAGTTAACAGATAAACCAGAACGCTTTTTTGTAAATGAAGCCATTCGCGAAAAAATATTGGTGCACTATAAAAAAGAAATTCCTTATTCTGTAGAAGTAGAGACAGAGGAGTTTGTAGAGGACGATACTATTATTAGAATTCGTTCGGTGATTATGGTAGAACGTGATTCTCAAAAAGGAATCATTATAGGTCATAAAGGATCTGCTCTAAAAAGAGTGGGTACAGAAGCACGTAAAGAACTTGAAAAGTTTTTCGGAAAAAAGATACATATAGAACTGTATGTGAAAATTAATAAAAACTGGCGTAGTAATGAACGTCAATTAAAACGATTTGGATATAATAACTAATTCGTAATCCTTGCAATATCACTTTTTAGGCCTTCTTTGTCACTTACGAGAAGGTTTTTGTTAAAACTATTTATTGATTAATGTCTATAATTTATCCTTAGCATAACGTTAAGGATATATGTGTTGTTAACATTTGAATTTTTAATCACACAAAACGAGATCAATAATGAAAATTTTTAACAAGACTATTCTTATTTCCGCAATTGTATTAGGGCTTTTTGGCGCATGTGACCCTGATGATTATCATGGAGGTGGAAACACAGGTAAATTAACATTCAAAAAAATCGGAGGCTTTGTCAATGGAACAGGAGATGAAGGATTTGCAGAGATTTCTGCTTTTGATCCGAAAACGGGTAAGCTTTTTGTTGTAAATCCAAAAGAATCAGAACTTTCCGTTTGGGATATATCTGATCCAACCGTACCAGTACAAGGAGTAGATATAGCTTTGGTCGGTATACCTAATAGCGTAGCCGTAAACAACGGAATGGTGGCTGTGGCTTTAGAAAATGCTGCAAATAAACAAGCTAATGGAACTATTGCGATTTATAATTCGGATTCGCAGGAACTGCTACATACTTATCCGGCAGGTGCGCTACCAGATATGGTAACTTTTAGTCCTAACGGGAAATATATTGTAGCAGCAAATGAAGGAGAACCTAATGATTTGTATACAGATGATCCAGAAGGATCAATAACTATTTTAGAAGTGGTAACCGGGCAAGTCTCGAATGTAAGTTTTACAGCTTTTAATGGCCGGGAAATTGGTAATGATTTTCGGGTTTTTGGACCAGGAGCATCTCTGGCACAAGACGTAGAACCAGAGTATGTAGCTATTTCGCATGATTCGAAGACAGCATATGTTACGTTACAAGAAAATAATGGATTGGCAATTGTTAATCTAGAAACCAAGACAATTACTGATGTCATCGGATTGGGAGTAAAAAATTATGAGTTGCCCAATAATCAAATAGATGCTAGTGATAAAGATGATATAGTAGGGAATTTTCAAAATTGGCCGGTTTTAGGGTTTTATCACCCAGATGCGATAGCATATACCAAGATTAGAGGAGGGCGATATTTAATAACGGCAAACGAAGGAGATGCTAGAGATTATGATGGATTTTCTGAAGAAGAAAGAGTAAAAGATCTAACTCTTGATCCTGTTGTTTTTTCTGATGCAGCTATCTTACAATTAGACAAGAATTTGGGAAGACTAAAAATTACTACTGCAAATGGGGATGTTGATGGTGATGGAGATCATGATGTGATTTATGCTTATGGTGCAAGATCATTTACAATATGGTCTACATCTGGAGCAGTTATTTATGACAGTGGAGACCAAATAGGGAAAACAATTTTTGATTTGGATCCAAGTGCTTTTAATAGTAATGAAGGAAGTGCAGCCGATAAAAGATCTGATGATAAAGGAGCAGAGCCAGAAGCTGTAGAAACTCTTAAAGTGGGTAACAAGACATTACTTTTTGTAGGATTAGAGAGAACAGGAGGAGTATTGGTGTATGATATATCCAATCCGTCTAGCCCAAAGTTTTTAGAATGGTTAAGAGATGAGACAGATATTTCTCCAGAAGGATTGATTGTGGTCGAAGCAAAAGATAGTCCAACAGAAAACGACCTGATTATAGTAACTAATGAAGTATCTAATACAGTTGCTATTTATGAAATAAATAAAAAGAATTAAATCAATATAAAAAGAGAATCCTTGTCATAATGCTGGCAAGCGGCTAAACACCCCTGTTTTTTCACTAATAACAATAAAAACTTTGTTGTTTTACAGTAACCAACTTGACTACAATACGTGGTATATTTGACTAAGTAATTATTTCACTGACTGACTATCAATTATGAAAAGTTCCATCGGCCTGAAACATCGGCCTTTGGGCTTTTTATTTTTACTTTCTCACGTATTATTAATCAAATCAAAACATTTATAGTATTGCTAAAATAAAAAGTCTAATTTTGCACAAAATTTAGAAAAGATATCAATGAGTGGTATAGTGGCAATTGTAGGAAGACCTAATGTTGGAAAGTCAACGTTCTTTAATCGGTTAATTCAAAGAAGAGAGGCTATTGTAGATGCTGTTAGCGGGGTAACCCGTGATAGACATTATGGAAAGAGTGATTGGAATGGAGTAGAGTTCTCGTTGATTGATACCGGAGGTTATGTTGTGGGGAGTGATGATATTTTTGAAACCGAAATCGATAAGCAAGTAGAACTGGCTATCGATGAAGCTGATGCTATTATTTTTATGGTTGATGTAGAGTCAGGAATAACAGGTATGGATCAGGATGTCGCTAATCTACTTCGCAGAGTGGATAAACCTGTTTTTTTGGTTGTAAATAAGGTAGATAATGGGCAGAGAGCTACAAATGCAGTAGAGTTTTATAATTTAGGTCTTGGTGAGTATTATACTATTGCCAGTATTAATGGAAGTGGTACAGGAGAACTTCTGGACGAATTGGTAAAAGTATTGCCCGAAAAAGATGAAGACGAATCCAATGAGTTACCTCGATTTGCAGTTGTAGGAAGGCCTAATGCAGGTAAATCTTCATTTATTAATGCTTTGATAGGAGAAGATCGGTATATTGTAACAGATATTGCAGGAACTACCCGGGATGCAATTGATACCAAGTATAATCGTTTTGGATTCGAGTTTAATCTGGTAGATACTGCAGGAATACGACGTAAATCTAAGGTAAAAGAAGATCTGGAGTTTTATTCTGTTATGCGATCTGTTCGAGCAATAGAGCATAGTGATGTTTGCTTAATAGTTTTGGATGCGACCAGAGGTTTTGACGGACAAGTACAAAATATTTTTTGGTTAGCCGAGCGTAATCGTAAAGGGATTGTAATCTTGGTTAACAAATGGGATCTTGTAGAAAATAAGGAAAGTAATACCTTAAAAGATTTTGAAAAATATATACGTAGAGAAATAGAACCATTTACAGATGTTCCTATCATATTTATTTCGGCTTTAACAAAGCAACGTATATTTAAAGCTATAGAAACGGCAGTAGAGGTGTATAAAAACAGGTCTAAAAAAATTAAAACCAGCGAGCTTAACGATATTTTATTACCGATAATTGAGCATAACCCGCCACCTGCCTATAAAGGTAAATATGTAAAAATAAAATACATCACGCAGTTACCGACACCGCAACCGCAATTTGCATTTTTCTGTAATTTACCACAATACATAAGGGACCCATACAAACGATTTCTCGAAAATCAACTTCGTAAAGAGTTTGATTTTCATGGTGTGCCAGTTTCGGTATATTTGAGAAAGAAGTAGAGGTATCCTAAATCTTATTACATTGGTATTAGAAGGTTTGCAAGGGTTTCATTATCTACAATCCTTTTTTGAAAAGTTACAACCTTTCACAGGGTAGTTATGATAAAGCATATGGAGTATTTATAATATCATAGAATACTTTGCTTCTATTGGTATTATTCTTAAACATCTATTTTTGTTACTATTTATTTTCACTCTTACCGGTACTAGTTACAAACTAGCACTAGCGATATACTATGCCCGAGCGGGGAGTGTCTAATTCATCCCATAAAATACCGACGTGTAAAGCTGCGGATATTCACACGCCTACCAAAGCCATTAGAAATAAAATAGTAGTGGCTGCCAAATTAGTAGGATTTAAACGTATTGGAGTGGGAAACACTTTTGTGCATCTGGACAATGATGCTGCTAAATCTCAATATGTAGCCTGGGGATATCCGAAAGGGACAAAACCTGCAATTAATCCGTTTGTGTAGAAAAAAACGAGGTTGCCTAAAAATTACTTTAGTTAGACAACCTCTTCTTAATCTTTATTTATTACTCATACAGCTCACTCATTATCGCCACAGAAGCATAGCGGGAGCGATCAATTACACGTTAGGAGCGGCTCTTTTTGTTTAATAGATTCTTCCTAAATTCCTGTTATAGTCTATTGCCTTAATTCTTAACTTGGATTTTATCGTATAGAATGCCTTGCTTGTATTCACCATATTTCTTATTTCCTGTTAACATCTTAATTTTGATTATTTTTTCATCTTTATCTAGCACATTCTTATATTCATATGTTCCATTTTTAAATTCCAATGTATCCGCATTAATCATTTTGTCATTAATAATAGTATCATATTTGATAAAGAAATCACTTTTATTAAAAGCGGAAATAGTAATATTCATTCTATAGTCACTACCCAATTTATAATTATTTTCATGAATGGGCTTATTCACTATAGATATACTATCAAAAATATATTTATTATTTATTTCACTTACAATGCTTTGAAGAGAATCATTTTTCGATTTTAGTAATTTTACTTCTTCTTCAAGAGATTGTATTTTCTCTTGGTTGCAAGAAATTAATGTTCCTAGAATACTTAAAAATGCTATTTTTTTTATTAAACTCATAATTAGTTATCTAGTATTTTATCAACTATTTGTTGTTGTTTTTTTATTGATAATTCCGACTGCTTATTAAAATTAACAACTTCGTTTTTATTCATAGTAGCTGTAGAATCTTTTGTTGAATGTAAGATTGCTGAACCTTCTGTGCGTTCAATTCCACTAGCAAATTTAGCAGTAACGGTTGTATCAGGTTCTTCGTTACTAGCTTCTGTTAAACTTCCTGCTTTTCCTGTAACTTTATCAACATATCCTGCTTGCTTAACCATCTTTTTTCCGCTAACGTCTCGCTAGTGGCACTACAGTTTTAGATAATCCAAAATATCAATGTATATAATGTCTGTATAAGTCATCCTGATAATTTTTCGCACTACTATATTAATAATATATCATGAGCGAAGCTAACAAAATATAATCCCGATATATTATATAATTTATAATTCCTGCTCATTTTGCCAAAATACAATAGTACAGTTTCAAAAAATGAAACTAGAATATTCTTATCCTAATAAAAAAAACCAGTTACATTGCTGTAACTGGCTTTCGTTTCTCTGGTTTATGTTGTTTTATTTTTAAATATTAATAAATTCTACAATCTTTGAGGTTCAATATAATTATCGTGCTTTAATAACTTAAAACTCAACATTACATCTTCCATTTCTGATAAATATTTATTAATATCTATAGATTTACCACAGAATGTTAAAACAAATATTTTATTGTTCACAATTAAGCTATGCTGAAGTACAGTTAAACTAATATTGTTTTCTGTTGCTTCATAAATTATTCTATGAATTTTTAGATTATTATTCTCTATTATTTCACTTTTAATTATTGTAGCAATTTTGGTGATTTCTGTGTTAGAATATTTTATATGCTCTTTAAGTGTCATATTATAATCATATGTAACCAGATTAATGTTTTCTATAAAATTATCTGTTTCAGATGTTTTTTTAGTAAATAAAATAAATTCTGTTCCATCTATTTTACTTTTATCTAATCTTAAATAATTCGGATAGGATATAGAAAAATTATCAGTACTAAGCTGTTTAAATTTATCTGCTTGTGCTTGACAACTTAGTATTATGTTTATAAAATAAAATAAACATAGTTTTTTAATTATAATATTTTTCATTTTTTAAAAATTTAAAATAAAACTAATTTGATAAGCAAAAATCATTATATAAATTACTTTATGCCTCATAATGTTAATCATAAACACTAATCTTTTTTTCTCTACAGGAGCATATTTAAGTTTTTCTTTATTTCCTATAAAAAATAAAATCAGAGCTTCAAAACTATAATGATTAAAGATAATTAAAAAGCTAAAGAAAACAAGATTATAAAAATCTTCATTAGTCAAATAAAACTTATTGAGATATAAAATTTGAATTAATGAAAATATAATTAAAATTAAAATTATAAAAACAATAATTCTTTTATTTATTTTTAAGTTATTAATCAAATAATAATAAATTAAAAAATTAAGACATCCAAAAAAAAGCACATAAAATAATTCCATTTCTTTATTTTTTTACATTATTTGATGAATAAGAAAAACCATATTTAAATCCAGCACCAAGACCATAATGAACTTGAGCTTTAAAGTTTATGCTACCATCTTGTTTAGTTGTAGCCTCTAATGTTCCACCAGCATGAGCACTAACAAAAGTTGCTCCTCTGGTAATACCTATTTTAGCTCCTCCAATAATAGGAAAAACATCAGGAAGAGTTATAGATGTATTTGTTGAAACTTTTGCAACATATCCACCAACTTCTCCACTAATAATAGAACCTTTTTTTCCACTATTTTTAGAATAAGTTCCAATTGCTCCACTTGCTTTACCCTCAAATATAGCTCCTTCAATTTTTGTTTCAATTAAATCATTTTTAGATATAACCTTTGCTTTTAAACCATGTATTGATGCATTACCAGCTAAAACACCTTTTTCAGATTGATCTTGATAACCACCACTAAAGCCAGATATTTCACCACTTAGCTTTGTATTAGAAAGATCATTAGTTTTAATTTCTCCTTTAGCTCTAAATCCATAAGCTCTTTCTCCTCCATCTAAAGGTTGAACATGAGCACCTTGAGCACTTCCTGTAGCGGTTGTATTATTACCAAAAAAACTAGCTATTTTAGTCATAATTCCAACACAATCAACTCCGGGAGGACAGTTTCCATCAGGGTCAATATAGTAGATTGGGTTATTCATAGCATAAGCATAAGGAGAATTATGAATCTGTCCTTTGGCATCGGCAAGGGCATCAATTACAAACCACCTGCCTAAAGAAGGGTGGTAGTTTCTTGCTCCAAAGTCATAGGTGTTTATGTCTAGTTCTAAAGAATATTCTTTACCACCAAAACCATAGTTATGATTTCTTCCTCGTAATGTTTCATTAACCCCTCTCATTTTTAATCCAAATGGATAATAATTCTTCTCTTGTACGATTTCATCTTGTGTGATAACTCCATCTTTATTTGCATCTTTATATGATAGTCTTATATTATCCACATGGTCGAGAAATTGGTATACATATTTATACCCATCTGCTTCATGTTCTACAATACCCTCCGAGTGATTAAAAAACTCTAAATTACTGTTTTTGTAGATATAATTGCCGGCATATTCTGTAAAAATTTTACCATTAGTTGTCGTTGCAATCTTTTTAAGCTTTGTTCCGGCGGCATCATATATATAATTAATATATTCTGCACCTCCATTAACATTAATTCTGGTAGGCAAATTTAAGTGATTATATACTATTCCGCTGATATTTTTATTATTATCTACGGTCATGTTTCCATTAGCATCATACGCAAAATCATTACCTGTATTGCTACCATCTTTAAAACCAAAAGTTGGATTCCCGGTATCAGCTACTTTTAAGAGTTTATTACCACTATCATAAGTATATGTCAGGATATCCATATCTCCAAAAGAATTAGCTACTTCATTAAGATTTCCTTTTCGGTTTAAGGAGAGGATATTTCCTGTTTTATCATAAGTAACACCACTTAGATTATAGTTGCCATCACTGCTGATTCCTTCTGTGATTCGGTTTAAAGCATCATACTGATATCCATAAGCACGTTTGGTATTGTAATTTGCTGTTTTCCAGATAGTTTCACTAATGTTACCATTGTAAAGGGGCGTTGCTCCCAGGTTCTCTGTAGTGGTGTTATAATTAATGCCGAATGCGAAAAGCTTATTTCCAAGAGCAGTATTAGGATCATTGATTTTAGTAAGCCAACCCCGTACATTATAGGTATAATCCACCTCTTGTAATCCTCCTCCTGTTTTCTTACTTTCTAACTGCCCTAAAGCATCATACCTATTTTCAACAATAGTTTCAACGGCCTGATTGTTGATTTTTTGGGTTTGGGTCAATGCTCTACCCATATGATCATAGGTAAAGGTATCTATCGTTACGATTGCAGCATTGCTACCTTTAGTATGAGTAGTTTTCGTTTCTTCTACCTTACCTACAAAATCTAACTTACTTTCTACAATATCAGTAGTGTTAAGATACTCATTCTTGCTAGCTACATAGATAGGTCTTGATTTATTATCATATCTGGTAACGGTAGTGATCCAGTCCAGAGTTTCCAATACCCGTACTTTACTTCCTGTAGGTAATGTCTTGGTTTGATCAGAAATAGTTTTTCCGTATGCCGTACCAGGATTGGTTAATCCTGCAAGATCAAAATTGTAATTATCATAGTAATTGATGGTATGTAGCTCCAGGTTTGTTTTTGGAAATGCCTCATTACTATAATAGACGGTAGTCCCATCAATCATTGCAGCAGCACCGCGCTGCTCCCATAACGTAGATTCTCCATCTACTACTTGTTGTATAGCTTTTCTTTCTCGGTTATCGGTGACTTTACCAGTATAAGTAACCCGACCAAAGGCATCATACTTGGTAAATAACCAGGTATTGCTCGCTTTTAGATTAGCATCCTGAGTTAGAATCAGTTGATCCAATTTATTATATACTATACACTCCTTGCCTTTACCCGGAACTTTCTTTTCAATCAATCGGTTTCTGTAATCATAATGGTATTGATAGCACAATTCAGATAACTCACTCTCTGATACCCCATCTGCAACATTCACTTTAGGAGAAATCACATAGGTAAGTTTCCCAAATCTATCATACACATAATAAGTGTCGTGTGCTGATCCTGTATTAAAGACTCGCTTTAAAACTACTCTACCTTGTTTATCCTTATACTCTTTGGTAGTATGATTATTCCCATCTGCCGGAGTCCAATTCTCATCTTGAGTAATAGTAATGTATAGTTGATTAGCACCATAATATCCGTCTTGTACCAAACTAGGTTTCTCTGTATCACTAGGATTAGCAAAAACTACTTTATGATACACTACCTCATTAGCTTTATTAGTGTACCAATCTGTCTTTATAGCATGATCTGCATCACTACTGGGGTTTGCTTTCCAGGCTGTACCGGGTGCACCAACTTTTATTACCCTGTTAAGCGGTGAACCATCAAAAAGACTCTCTGAGTAAGCATTGATCTGGTTAAGATCGGTGATCCCAGGAAAATCACTGGCATAGGTGTCCTTATAATACTGATTGATATCAATATTAACATCTACATCTTTGTAAGCTCCAATATGACTGTCCGATTCAAAAGGAAGGTATTGCTTTGCTTGTCTGCCATACCCATCATACTCGATGTGTGTTACAATATCTTTACCATCTCGCGAAGCTTTGATCGCTCTTTCTTGTATAGGTCGTCCTAATCCATCGAAATAGGTTACGTTCTCTATTGTCTTATTTATATCATTGATATTAGAACAGTTTACATTCTCCATTTCGGCTATAGTTAACGCTACTTGCGGAACTGTGGTATGTATATAGTTCTTATCGGATAATACTACCTGGGCCTGAAGATTCCAGCCTATTAGTAGCAGTGCTATATATATTATATTTTTGTTCATTCTGTATGTTTATTGTTAATTAATGTTGATCTCCGCAGTCAAGACAATCGATAGGGTCTCCATTACCGCCACCAGTAGATTTGTGTACTGTAATTGGCATGGTTTTTAATACAACTTGCCCTGTTTGAGTATCAGTATACTTCACACTCAATTCATACTCTCCGTTCTCACTCATTGTTGCAGTATAACTCGATCCACTGCCTACATTACGAGTCCATGAAGGACTAGTTATTCTCCATAATTTCCATGATGTTCTAGTGTATTGACCTGAACCACCACTTACACTATTGATGGTAAAGCGCCTACTTCCATTAGTGTTATTAAGGTTAGCATGTGCCGGACTAACAGAAACACTCATAGGATCATAAGACTTTACAACTCTAGTATTTCCACCCCACTGGTATTGTCCATTTTCTAATCCTCTATCCACTAATCTAAATTTAATTGTATATGTTCCTGCAGAAGGGAAACTATAAGAAAGTGTCGTTCCGGTATCAGGTTGTTTTACATCGTTTATAAACCACTGAAATAAATATAATTCTGTTCCTCCTGCTATTCCAGAAGCAAAGAATGTTGTCGTTGTTCCACGTACAATATGCGATCTGGAAGCACTTACATTAGCTGCGGTTAATGGGTGGTAAGCGTATAATTTACGTATAGCACTATTTACAGTTTTTCCACTTACAGTATCAATAACTTTAAAGTATACATTATACGTTCCTTTAGCGCTAGGAGTATATACAAGCGTAGTTGCTGTACTAGCTTGCTTTACATTGTTAACATACCATTCATATCTTAAGTTCCCTGTTCCTCCTCCTACACTTGAAGCTGTAAAAGTTGTTGCAGTGCCTTTTACAATATTGGTATAGTTTGCACTTATAGTAGGAACAACAAGATCAGAGTAGCGTATAATAATGGGTGTAGGCTTACTTTTTAATAATCTTTTCTTCACAGTATCATACGCGACTAAAATAATACTATAGCTCCCCTCATCAACAAAAGTTCTGGTAAAAGAATAAGAGTTATTACATTGTTCTTGATTACCATTAACAAACCAAGTATATAAGTAATTACTTCCAAGGTTTCCAGTAGCAAATGTTACAGGTTGTCCGGGAGTTACTCCTCCTGAACTTGTTATGTTAAACGTAATTGCGTCATAATCATCTGGAGATTGACCCTTGTAGTTATAGTTAGTTCTTTCAATTATCTTGTCCTCATTATCCGCTATGTATTGTAATCGATTAAAGCCGTCATAATCATAATACATTGTATATCCTTTCGGATCGGTCATACTTGTTACACCAATTAAAGGGTCATAAGTATAAGTTGTCACCATTGCATTAGGTAAAGCATCTCTTAACGACTGTAAAGCTTCTCTAAGAATTTGCTCTTTACAACCAGCTTCTTTACAATGGTCAATATCAGCGTTTGATTTTGCTTTTAAATCCGCTACATAAGGCGTTACCTCTGCATAAGTAGCGTTCTCAATCTTAGCAATAGGATAAGAATCTTGATATCCCCAGATATATACTACGTGAATACCGTCCACTTTAGAAACCTCCAGAGGATTTCCTTTGTAATCATATTTGTAAAACTGTATTCTGTTTTGAAACGGATTTGCAAGATTAAGATCACCTTTTAAAGTCTTTACAAACTCAGGCAAAACTACATTATTACCCCAATCTTTAAACTGTGTAAACGATGCATTTTTAGATAAGACAACACCATCTGACTTTCTAACTGTAGTCTCTTGTTGTATCGGCTCTGCAATACGATGCTGAGTAATTAATTTCTGTATAGAAGGAGGCTTTACTTCAATATCGGAAGGATACATTGTCTTAGTGATCTCCTTGTTATTTTCACTCGTTGTAGTTTCAACTCGCGTAGCTTGTAAGTGATCAGGGTTGTCATAGAAGTATTCTGTTATAGTAGTTATAGGCTGTTCCCCATTACGTTGATATTCTATTGTCTCTGTCTTACTTAAATACCTCCATTGAGATTTTACAAAATACTTCACGATATCAAAGCTGTTGATACTTGTGACTATATGCTCATAATTATATCCCGAATAAGTATCTCTTAACCTCACATTATATGATGGTTGTTCTTTATTGAGAACAGGATCATTGTGATAGGTGTTAGTTGTCTTTTGTAAGACATTAAAACGATTTCCTACCTTTTGCACAATCTGAGTTTCTATTTCTTCTCCAGTTCCAAAACTAGTGTCATAAGGCGTTCTTGCAATAGGTAATCCGAAAGGTAACGGATTCGTGTTTGGAACTATTCTAAATTTATGAGTAATTCCACCGTTACCAAAGTTTTCACCTAACTCCTCAACAACTGAAGTGTATCCTATTTGATGTCCTGCTCGACTGTATAGATTACGAAAAGTAGAAGAAGAAAGGGTTAACACATCTACTTGAGTTTGATTCAATATTAAAGCTCCGTTAGACGACCCAAATCTCCTACTATATGAAATAGAAGGCATTGGCTTTTCTGCTACACCATTCGACGAATCTAAATCTAAAAGCTCCCCATAATGATATTTCTTTACCTCTTGCTTTCCTTTTCCATCGTCAGTAATCACTTTCTGTAATCTCTGGCCTCCTACTTCAATGTCGGTTTTAACATCATAAGGAAGACTGTCATAGTATGAAATACTAAAATCTCCCCCTACACACTCAAATTGAACAGAAACGGTAAACTTATATCTCTTACCTTTCTGTAAATCTATATGATATACTCCCGGAGAATCTTCTGCTACCACCAAACCTCCAGTGTGATAAAGTTTATTGCCGTTCTGATCTAAGCTATAAATAGTTTCATTACTTGGAGGAACATTAAAAGTAGAAGACCCCTGATTTGCCACCTTAACAGATAAACTTGCTTTTATATGGTGATCAGAGCCTCCTGTGTTCGGCCAACATGAAGTTCTCCTTGTAGTCAACCCAATATTAACTTGATTTTGAGTAAATAAGATTTCATCCGTTGTAAAATCTTTTGAATCTCCAAATTGATCTTCTTTATTTTCAACATGACGGGTTCTGGATATTGGAGGAGGATTTGTCGACACTGCTGTAGTATAAGAATGAGGTTCGTATATCAACTCGTTAAACCCTCCTGTAGGATATGTTATTTTCTTTAACATTCCATTACGGCTGTATTCCCCGTTTGGTTTCTTATTTCCACCTATAGATTTAAATATATTTTTAAGGATAATAGTGTTTTCTTGAGCGTAAAAGAAGTAATCTTCATTACTTACCAAATAGCTATTATTAGTTACTCCATTATAGTACCCCCAATAGTCTTGTGCATAAGAAAATCGTGGAGGAATTTTATCAGGATTATAGTATGATAGAACATAAGGAGGATTACTATTACTTCCTTTTCCATATTCAGTAACACTAGTTAAAAATAACCGATTATTGTACTCATCAAAATAAGTAATATGATTGTTCTTTAATACCTGAAGAGAAGACGTTATATTTTCATATCCTAAAGCAAACTTTTTAATACGTATTCCATTAGGGTCTTTTATCTCAACTGCATCTAACTTATTAGGCGCTGAATTATTAACAGAATACGTAAAATCAACTCGACCTGTATTACTTGTAATACTGCTTAACTGAGCAATAGACACGTTTGATCTTGTTTGAATGATCCCTTGACCCGGAACAGTAATAGCTCCTAACTGAGCGTTTCTTTCAATAGATTGCGATACCCCGCTGTAATACTCTTGATGAAAATTAGTATACGTAAAAGAAATTTCATCCCCTTGAGGGTTTGTCATCTTACTTAAATACCAACTGTTCTCGTTATCTGCACTCCAGCCATGCTGACCACTACCGACATGTTGAAACGAGGTTGTTTCTGTTGAATTATCATTTCCAAACCAATATATAACACCATTAGGATCAGTAACCTTAAATGCATATCCCGGAACTCCTTTTTCGATCTTTACCGGAGAAGGGTTTATTAAAACTGGAATTCTATTAGCATCTAAATAAAACTTACCTGAAAACCCATTAATACTAAAAGAATAAATGTCCGAAAGCGTGTCACCTCCATCTTCTGATTTTGTAGCGTTAATTAGATAATCTAACACCTCTCGGTTGTAAGCTCCAGGGAAATTACTAGGAAGAGGTATAAATGAGGTTTCGTCTGGATCGTCCATAATAACTCGTGTAATAACACCACCAGCACGTAAACTCCAGCTTAAACCAACATTAGAAGGTAATTGATCAACTCTAATACCATTAGAACTATAATCTAATGATATAGGTAACGACAACTTTCCAGATGTTACCGTATACAACGGAATATTAATTTGTGGTGTTCCTGTAAATAACCCTACAGGAACTTGTCCATACTTTCCTAATGATGCAGCATTAGGAGAGGGCGGAATAATTTTAGGGAGTTCTTGAGCATAAGAACCAACCCAAACTAATAGCAAGGCTATTAGAAGTATTTTTCGTATCATAATTGATTTGTTTTATAAAAGATTAGTGTATTACAATTTTTCTGGTACAAGCCTATGGTGTATCAATGTGGTAATAGAGAGAATACACGCTTGATGTTGATAGAATATTAATCCTTTTTTGTTTTCATAGTTAGATAATTATATAGTTAATATTTAAGTACTCCGTGTGCAATAATACACCATGCCAGTTTCATTTTTCGGGACTGGGTAAAAAAACTAAAAGTTTTTTTATTCATGTTTTCTACCATAGTATACATCTGATTCACAGTGCTTTTGTTGGAGTAAAAACCACAGGTGAATTTTACCGATTCTGCATAATAATACTGTTGTGAAGAGGTATCAAATTCTACAGGAGCATTAAGTTGTTTCATGATAAAAAGGGTACGGTATAGTTTGGTTTTAGAGATCTTTAATTTTGCTGCCAGTTCCATAGGAGAGCCTGTAGCATTAAGACGGATCAGTTGATCAATACGTTGTATCAATTCGATTTGTTTTAACATGATATTCATCTGTTCTTTTTTATTGTTTTTTAGTGGTCAGATGGAATTTGCCATTGATCATATTGGTTGGTATTAACCTAATTATTATGGCTCATTTCATAACTCTAAAGTTTTTCCCGATAATCGAGATTTAAATACTTGGGCTGTGCTTAGTACAGCCTCGAAGCTTACTTATTAAAAAAATCATAGCTATAGACACAAGTAGGAGTTCATTATGGGTAAATTATGGAAAACGGGGCGCGATGTTTTGGGGAAACATCAAAAATGAGATCATTCATTATAATCTTCATTATATAGGTCATCATCTTCTTCAAATTCTTCATCATAAAGCTCATCATACTCAGTAGAGTCAACAACTATAGGGTATGATTGTTTATTTTTATAGCGTGGTTCCTTATCCTGTATTAGTTCATCTTGTAGTAGGGTAATGGTTAAAGAGAGCATTGAAACAAGTATAGCTGGCAGCATTACGTTTTTCATCAATCAAATGGTTTTTGTTATATCATTTACAAAAGCATATATTTTAGCATAGATCATGATCTGTTTTGGGTTATCATTTAAAAGTTGGTACATAAACTCACCAGTATCAATATGCAATGCTTTTAAAATGCCATTGAGCGTATCTGGTGGTATATCATTTATATCGTCTGGTAACATTTTCTTAATTAAAAAAGGATACAGGAGTAATCTTATCGCGCATAAGGGGTATTTACACAAACTCAACTTTACTGTAGTATGCTAATTACTCCTGTTTTTCCTTTTATCTAAGTAGGCAACACATACACTTATGGTTGTTTACTTCTTGTTTTTTAGATTATTGATTTTTCAATAAGAATACAGGAGTAGCACAACGCAATAGTTTTCTATACGGCTACATATTATAAATGGGGTACTATGTAATTGTGAACATACTCCCATATTCCTTTTGTAAGTTTCGAAATTATGACGATAGAAGTGTGAGTACGTATAAGTTGGGAAAGAATGTTTAAAACATTTTTTAGCTATAAAAAGCTAAGCTAAGCTGGTTTTAGTTGATCATTTATCTCATAGTATTTTTCTGAATTGTTGTTATGTTAATAATTTTATATTGGGGTTTGATACGGTTTTATTTTAAAGATATCAGGGTACTGTACAGTCATGGGATACAAACATGACCGTTAATACATAATTTGACTACCCTTGCTTATTGAATTATTGGTACCATGCTTATCACTGTAACAGTACCTGATATCTTTTGGAGTTATACAAAACTTAGACTATACTATGCTAGTTATTCCTGTTTTTCCTTTTTTTAAACTTTTGTACTCGATTTTTAGTTGTTTGAGCTGAAGTTTTAGTAGAGCCTATCAACCATTTAATCACAAAGACCATGTGATACGTCTTTTTAACCCGTGAGAAGGTCTTTTGAGTTAAACAGGGTTATTCTTCTGTTTCATCGGTTGTAGGAATACTTTTGGTACGTGCAAAAAACTGTTTTAATTCTGCTACTTTTTCAGTAAATCCCGGTTTTCCTGCCCCTTTACTGTATTGTGAATATGCATAATCGTTTAATGCATCCTGGTAATTATCGTAATCATGTAGTATTTTGGTACTTTCCAGACGATACGCCAAGCTTTCTACACGACCTAAAAGGTTTTCTGTAAATACTCTGGCTTTATAATCTTTCTCAAACTCCTCCCAATCTACATCTGGTGAACTTAAAGAACTACTATGCTGTCGATAATCCCAGATTTTATTGACAAACAATTTATTTTTCTCATTGATTGCTTTATAGTCTCTGCGTTGTTTCTCTGTTAGTGCAGATAGTTTATCTATAAATATAGCTTCTAATTCTGTAACCAGTTTTTCTGCTTTCTTTTTTTCGTCTTGTGTAAGTAAATCTTGAATAATATTTCTCATTGAGATAAAATTTAAATGATATAATTATGATTTATAAATGGTTTTGATTCTTTGTTCAATCCTGTCCAGAGTGTGATAGTTCATAATCACATTTTGACCTACAATCTTTATGGGAGGGTTGATTTTAAGTAATATCGTTCTTACTATTTTTTTAGGTGCTTTTAATCGTAGGGCAAGTTTATGGTAGGCTAGTTTTTGTTGTTGTGTTGTTAATTGTCTGTAGGTAGTAGAAAGCATAAGTAGGAAGTTCTTTACAATGATAGGTTAATGATCACTACACAAAATGTTATTAAGTAAAAGTATGTTTCGGGCTTTATAAATCAATTGTATTGCTTCTTCACTTGATTTTCCTTTAGAGTAGAGCTTGTTAATCCATACATAGAGTAACATTTCATAAGGATTATGGTTTGCCAGATTATACATAAATGCATCTATTTTCATATGTAATGCTTCTATGATATCGGTTACAAATTCTCTTTTGCTATAATGATATTGGGATTCCATGATTTACATTTTGTTGAGTCAAATGTAAAGCTATAAGAAGTGTTACAACAAAGAGTAGTAGTTACGATTCAGTGAAAATGGACTTCCTTTTCACTGAAAACGCACTCATAAATTATATAGAAATCTATGAAATAATGTTTTTAATATATTCAGAAGGATGCATTCCTGTTTTCTTAAAAAAAGCTTGAGAAAAAGCTTTGGGGGTATTGAAACCTATTTCTTTCGAGATAGCTTTGATAGTATAATTCCTATAAGCATTATCTGTTTTAAGCTTTTCTATTAAGTATTCTATTCTTAGATCATTTATATATTGAGAAAAACTTTTTTTCTTATGTAAGTTGATCGTTTTTGACAGATATTTACTGTTGGTATTTAATTTTGAAGCAAGGTTTGCTAAGGTAATATTTGGTCTTAAACAATCTTTGCTATTTTTAAATTTTTCCAAAGCATTTAAGTTTTGTTTTTTGAATTGATAAGGTAGAAACAAATATATCAGAATATTTTTTTTGTTTAGCTTCAGTAGTAATCTCAAGGCTATTTCTTTCCTTTTTCAAATCTGATTCAGCAAGCTTTCTTAGTTCTTCATTAATGTACTGCCGTCTTCTAAATACGTCTAATATTTTTCTCTTCTTCATAAATTTTCTTTCAAATAAACTTAAATATTGTTAACTACATCTCTTAAATCGTTTTGAAATTCATCGATATCATTGTCTAAATCTGACTTCACAACTAAGCCTGCCTTTTCAGCATGTTTCGCCTTTTTAGCTACTCTTGGATAATGTATTGATCTTATCCTCTCAAGGAAAGAGAGTTTTTTATAAATTATATCATCTTTATAAGTATAATATTTGACGAGAAAATATGTAAAAGCTGCAAATAACGAAGCAGCTATAACAAGAATCAAAACATATTTGTTTTGAGTAAAATCTTTTTGAGTGAGAAAAATGAGATGAATAAACCAAAATCCTGAAACCAATATTCCTGTAAGTGAAACAAAATGAAATTTAAAAGTACTGCCCCTGGAGAAATCGTCGTGTAAGGATTTACAACTAAAAAAGAAAAGAGCAGTCACTAACCCAAAAACAAATATCCAGAAATGAAAACTAGATCTACCCCGAAAAGAATGATCTCTATTGATTTGACGTTTCTCTGCATTTATTTTAGCAACATTTTGTTTAGAGGTTTTAACTAGGTCAGTAGCTAAAACGTAATATTGTTCAATATCAATTTTCCTATTTTTTAGATCTTCCAAATATTGATTCTGTAAATCATTCCTACGATTTATTTCTACTGAGTACTTTTGATTATTTAATGGGACTAATTTAGATTTAGCGTTAAAAAAAAACATGGAATAAAGAAAGGGTGACTAGCATAAAAGCTATCACCCCTTTTATAAATGGTAATATTTTATTATTGTCCTTCTCTGTGATCGTCTTCATCAATGGTTCCATCGTCTCCTGGGTCAGTGAGTTGTAATTCTGTTTCGCTGATTTCATCATTTAGTGTTTGTTTTTAAAAGCTACTCATAAAAAAAATTAAAAATAGCATGCTGAATAAAATAATAACATTTCTCATCTGATAAATATTTTAAGGTTTGTTACCCTAAAATACTATTAAATAAGGAGATTATCCTTTACCAAATGATAATTGATTATATTTTTTTAGACTGATTTGGGGAAGTACTATAGAAATAGTAGAATCAATCCAATTTTATTTTAATATTTATCTTTTAAAAACAATCAAATATAATAAAGATGACAGCTTTTTCAAATACGGTTTTACCGTAAACAGCTGATTTTGTGAGAGTAAAACAATAGTACAACACTGACATATAGGTTTTTATAAAGTCATAAATTTTTGAAAAAAATTACAGTCCTATCTATTTACGGGAACCCGTAAACATTGAGGTGAGCACTTTTATTTGTATAACTTTTGATTCCAAAATTGCTCTTTTACAAATAAGATGATAGTTTCTAAAAGTATGTACGATTTCCTGTCTTTTTTAGAGTGTTTGGTTACTTCAATCTTATGGTGGTTTTATTGACCTATTAGTTAGAAACAGAAGAGTAAAACCTATCAAGTTCAATAAAACGGTTCATTTTCTAAGTTTGCGAAATAACCCTTAAATGAACTATAATGTTGTATGGATATGTTCTCTTTAGCACTACTTATCAAAATCTGATTTGCAAAAGGGGAATTACAAGAAACACATCAAAATCCAGACAAAGCGTATTGTAAAAGCACAGAAAAACAGAAATGGAAATCTAAGGGAGATTAAATAAAAATTTCTATCTTAGAACCAACGTAAAAAAACGAATTACCCCATATCTGGATTATCTCCGGATATGGGGTGTTTTGTTTATCGAAAATAAAGGGCATATATACCCCTTATTTCATTGTTAGCAGTAAGACAGAATTAAATCGTGAAAAAAGATGTAAAAAAAATATCTGTAAGGTTTATCTTCACTTTTGGAATTCTCTGGGGGTTCTTGGAATCAATGATTGTATTTGGAGTAATGAACCTGGAAAAAGGAGGAGGTAAATACTTTATTACTTTATTATTGTTTAGTCTTTTCCTCTCTATAATTAATTGGTATTATGACAAGTTGACACAAGACCGTGAACTATCGACTTTATTGAATAACATTAAAATAAGAACATCTTCAATCAGCAGACATTCAAAAAGATTTCATTCTGATGGGAGCTATTATAAACTCTTATTCCTTGACTGGAGAATTGAAACTGAATTAAAGAAAATAAGAAAACTACATGGAGGGCACTTTCAAATAGAGGGGAGAAAACCTTTTGATAATCTCATTTACGTTTTTAGAAGTGTAATCACAAAACTCCAAGAAGGAGATGTATATAGAACCTTGTCCTGCATAGATTTCTGGGAGCACGTTAGACTTGAAAGAAATTTTTTTCTTACAGAAAACTTAGAAGCAGCCAAAAGAGGGGTTACGATAAAAAGAATACTAATTATTGATAAAGAACTTTTTAAATCTAAAATAAGATCTGATGATCGTAGAATTTTAGAGGATGTTGTTAGAGGCATTTATGAAAAAGCTATTAATAGTAAGGGTTACTTTGATAAAATGGAATTAAAATTTTTCTATAGCGACAATTATACAAAAGACATTTCTTACCCAGTACCATACGCCCTTATAACCAATGATAACTTTGATGACTACATGGCTTTATTGCCAACCTTTAATCAATTTAGAGACTCTCCTTTCCTAGACATTTACTTCACTCATGATAAAACTAATACTCATTTTATCACACATGATAGAAGGTTTGAAGATCTATGGGGAAGAAATAAGGGCTTGTATACACTGGAGGAAACTTATGATAAATTATTTGGTGTAGAAAGCACTACTGCTAACAAAACCTAAACTACATTAAAATGCAGTTTAACCATATCGTTAAAATAAAATTTTAATAAATATGAATAATGTAATTAGTTTTCCAAGTAATTATCCAGAAGGTTGTTCTGATGATTTGATAAAGGATCTTATTACAAAGTTTCAAAAACAAATCGTTGAAAATAATAACAGAAAAAATCCGGTTATAAGGCATATTGATTATCCGTTATTAATTGAACAGGGGAATAAAGAGTTAAATATTAGGCTACAAAAAAGATTAATTTCAAACCTAGAAAAATCTTCTAAAAGGCAAAGAGAATTAACTTGGGCAATAATAATTATTGGAGGAGCAAATTTAGTTTTAGGAATATTTAAATTACTCAACATAATAAATTAAAAGTTCAATTAAACGATGAAAATAGCGCTGTCTGGATATCAGGAAAATCCGTTATTATTGTTAGAAAACCCTGAAATAGCTTCTGCTTTTCAAGAAATAGCCGTGTACAAAGAGTATCCAAAAAATCATTTGTTATGTGAAATAGGAACAATCTGCAATCATTTTTACATTATTACCTCAGGAATTACACGGATGTTTTATTATAAAGAAGGTAAAGACGTTACAGTTCATTTCTGTACAGAACAAGAAACCGCATCAGTTTTTGAGAGTTATGTTAAACAGGAAAAAAGTAAATTTAACATAGAAACGCTTGAACCTGTCAAAGCGTACGTAGTGTCGTTTCAAGACTTTGAATATGTGTTTAGCAAAAACTGTAAACTTGAACGGCATATTAGGTTATTTGTACAACAGCTTCATGTAAATTTAATAGAACGTATAAATGACTTACATTTTCATAATGCTACAGAACGTTATGAAAAATTACTGAGTAAAAAACCAGAATTATTCCAAAGAGTTACTTTAAAGCAACTAGCTTCATATCTAAACATTACTCCTGAAACTTTAAGTAGAATCAGAGGGAAATAATGTTATCAATTTCTTAATGAATTGTTTTCCATTCAACTATTTTTTTCTTGATAAATATCAAGTACAACTTATTGTTTTTTCTTTACTTTTCATAAAAAAAACAATAAATAACTTTTAAAACCCTTTATTATGAAAAATTTGAAATTCTTGTTAATTCAAATAACCTCAATTGCCTTTTTAACCATTTTATTTTCGTGTGAAAAAGAAAATATTAATAAGTTTACCGAAAGTGAAGATGCTTATCTCTCTTTAAAAGTAAATAATACTCAGAACAAAAGTGCTGATTTAAGACCAGTAGTAAACGGATCGAATTTTAGACGTTTTTATATAGATGCTAATGGTGATGGTCATACTGATTTAGTTGCTATAAAAACAAGGAATACTGGCACCAGAAGTACTGAAATACATGTGATAGACGGAAAAAGTAAGTTCACAAAGTTTTCTATTCAAACAGGTACTGCTCTACATGAAACAAATTCAGATTGGGATTTTTTACCAGCAGTTACAAGGAGAGGAGGGAAATTTGGATTACAGATATTCGCTATCAAAAAGAGAAGAACGGGTACTAATAAAACAGAGATTCATGTGTTAAGTCAAAATTATTATTACTTTTCACGCTTTACTTATCAATTAGGAACATTTCTTCATAAAACAGATGCATCATATCAATTTAAAATTAAAGGCGTTCAACATAATAATTTTCTATATGATATAAATGTGTTTAAAAATGGAAGGTTTTATGCTCTTTTAAAAGCAAGAAATTTATACCGATAAGTCGTATTCAAGAGTATAGTAATTCTTCTTTTTCAAAATTTACAATATAAAAATATTTCTGGTAATTTTTGATAACTTATTTGATAGAGGAGATAATCGTTTATATTTCAAAAATAAGTATGCAGAGATCAATAAGAGTAATTAAGATGTTTTGGAAAAAGAAATCAAACTTCTATTTCCTTTGCTTTATTAGAAGTTCGATAAACTAATAAAATTGAAACTAGGAGAAAAGAGACTATTAACTAATACAGTTGATTGAAAAGTATATACAATCAGGTTATTATGATATAAGTGATCTAGTTGGGCGCCTTTTATTTTGCTATAATTGTAATACAATTCAAGAATTAGTTAGCGAAAATCTTCCAGAGGAAGTATAATCAAAGTCTAAATATATGATACTACCAATTAATCACCCATTTGTTTTAGTTTTTTAGTAATTTAGAAGCGACGTAAAAAATTATAATTAAACCCCGTACTCAGTTTAACTCTGAGTATGGGGTATTTTGTTTAAATAAACGATGATTGAAACGCTACTTGATTTAATCGCAGAGATAATTAAAAGCAATAAAAGGTTATCAGTAATACTTGCAATTCTGATTCTACTTTTATTTGTAGGGTATCTAATTTACACTAAAGTTCAATAAAACGATTATGATCAATAAGTTAATTTTGTATATACCTTTATTCGTAATTACTACAATCAATGGGCAAAATCATACAGATAATAAATTTACCGAAAAAGAAATTTCAATTTTTCAAGAAATTGAAAGACAGGGTATAATAGCATATACGAATTCGTTGAGTAAGGGAAGTATTGAAAATTTAAAAAATGCCTCTCCTAAAAAAGATACCTGGACATATTCTAAATTAGAAGCATATAAAAACAGAATAGGTGATAGCATAACCTATGGTAGTTTTATACAACCTTCTGCCCGTGTAAAGAATTTATATTCGTATAATTACTTTGCCATTGATAGTCGAGCTGAACGAACAGAGTACTTTTTTGTAGCAATATTTTCTTTTGAAGTACTCGATGATAAATTAAAGAAGGAAGGAGCTTATTTGTTTACCGAAGAAAAATCCTTGAAAAACTGGTGGAATCATATATCCAGATTTTGTTTTAGCAAAGAAAAAGAAATGGTTCCACCTCAATTTCTATTTGAGGTATGCCCACCATACCCTTCAACATTTAAATAAAAGTTCAATAAAACGGTGATAAGAGATTCAAGTAAATTAATAAAATGACACAATCTGAACTAGCAACTTATATTCTGAATGGTTTATTCTTTATAGTAAATTTAGGAATAGCTTAACTAAACGACATTAAACCTGTGAAGTCTAGTGAGGTTTTGTCATGTATTTAGATTTTTACTTATATGATACTCTTTATATCTTAGAAAAAAAGTGTTTAAACAGTTTATATATCGACCATCGGTATACTAATTGCTCTACTCGCACAGGTGTACCTCGTCCTCTACATTACTTTTATCGATCATCGGCACTTTATATGTTTTCATCACATCATTGTGGTTTTCCTCGCACTAGTTATATCGACCATCGGTATATTGGCGGCTTCCCCCGCAGAGGTAAAACAAACCCGCGCACAAGATTAAGGCTTCCCAATTGCGCTGAAACCTTAACCTTGTGCGCGGGCTTATACCATTTGTATTTTGAATTTACTGGCAAAGAAAATTAAGATTTTTTTGTTTCAGTAAAGAAGAAAAATCAAGCATAGCAGGGCTACGGTTGTGCTTTATTTTGAAATATTAGACAAAAAGACACGGTTTTATTGAGTAAATTTAGATTGGAAATGGTATAAATACATCAACAGGAATTGTTGGTGAAATAGTGATAAATTAACATTTTTATTAAATATTTCGCGCTAATAATTGACTTTGTATTGAGAGTTGTTTGTTAAGATTGTTAATGTAGATAACATAAGAATAGAGAGGGGGGTTACCAGCTTCCTCCGGCACCACCACCGCCGAATCCACAACCGCAATTTGCGTTTTTCTGTAATTTACCACAATACATAAGGGATCCATACAAACGATTTCTCGAAAACCAGCTTCGTAAAGAGTTTGGTTTTCATGGTGTACCAGTTTCGGTGTATTTGAGAAAGAAGTAGAGGTTTTAGTGTTGTAACAAATGTATAAATTAAGCTACAATTGTTCTTTAATCTTAAGCAATTGTCCTTTGATAGATTCTAGTTTTCTTATGATATCGAAACTATCTAAGGCTTCTTGTTTCTGCTCTTTAAGGTGAATTTTAGCACCTTCGAGAGTAAAACCACGTTCTTTTACCAAGTGGTAAATTAACTCGAGGTTTTTGATGTCTTCTGGGGTGAATTTTCGATTGCCTTTAGCATTTTTTTTAGGCTTTATAATATCAAACTCTTTTTCCCAAAAACGAATTAATGAGGCATTTACATCAAAAGCATCGGCTACCTCACCAATACTATAATACATTTTTTTAGGCAAGTCTACATACATACTTATTCTTTTTGTTGTGTAAAACTTCCGTCATCTTCAAAAATAAGCTTACTTTCAGGGAAATCCTCTTTTGTTAGTGCTTTAATTTCATTTAACGCTCCCTTTTTCTCATCCATAAATGGATATACTTCATCTATTTGTTTGGCAGAGTGCAGTTTTCCTTTAATAAAATTACCATCGGTATCAATATTGATTTCTGCAATAGGAGCATACCCTTTAATCCCTCTTAAATTAAATCGGGAGTAAGTACAAAAATTACCCAAACTATAGGCTATAAATTTATTTTTATATACTTCAAAAGCTCTTGATACATGTGGTCCATGCCCTAGAATGATATCAGCACCAGCATCAATCATAGTATGTGCAAAACGATACACATCACCGCGATCTTCGCCATAAAAACGTTCTGTTTTTCTGGGAACATGAGTGTATTTAAGGCCTTCTGCCCCTCCATGAAAAGAAACGATCACAATATCTACCTTTTGTTTGAGTTCGGTTACGATTTTTTTAGCATTGGTTAAGTTATGAATTTTTATGCAATCCTTGTTAGGGGCAAAAGCACAAAATCCATACGTGATACCATCTTTTTCGAAAACTGTAGAAGGTTGAGCAAATACTCCTGCATAAGCAATATTGTGCTTTTCGAGAGTTTTAGAAGTGTTCTTAATTCCGATTTCACCAAAATCACCAATGTGATTATTGGCAATACTCATTACATCAAACCCAGTTTCTTCAAGGTATTTTCCAAAATATTCTGGTGATCTAAAGGAATAACATTTTGACGGATCAGAACAGCGTTTAGCATTCTCTCCCTCATCAGTAAGTGTGCCTTCTAAATTACCAAAAAGCAAATCTGCCTGGCTAAGTACAGGGTTAACATCATCAAAAGGACCTTTACCTTCAGGAGGTAAATAACTATCATTAGGGAAATCAGTTCCCATCATGATATCACCAACGGCCATAATTTTGATATACTTTGGTTTTGCTAATTTTTGTTGGGTGTTTTGGACTATTACGTACATCGAATCCAATACTTCTTTTGAATATTTTTGAGCTTGTATTGAAGAACAGAAACCAAAAACGAAGACAATAAAAAGAAGTTTGCGCATTGATGTTTAATCTAAAGTTTCATTAATTAAATTAGAGGCCTTAAGCATTTCACTAAATTCTTCAGAAGTTAAACTTCCGTAGTAAAAATTACGAGGATTGATTCGTTCACCATCTTTAAAAATTTCATAATGTAGATGAGGTGCTACAGATCTTCCTGTGCTTCCTACATATCCAATAACATCTCCACGATTTACTTTCTGACCTTTCTCTACGTTATATTTACTTAAGTGAGCATATAAACTTACATAATTAAAACCGTGATCAATACGAATATGCTTTCCATAACCAGAAGAATTAGCATCTGCCCGGGTTACTACACCAGTACCCGACGCATAAACCGGTGTTCCTGTATTAGCCGAAAAATCCATTCCGTAATGAAATTTTCGTGCTTTGGTAAAAGGATCACTTCTCCATCCATAACCAGAAGCCATACGTCTTAAATCCGAATTTTGAATAGGTTGTATGGCAGGAATTGTAGCTAATAATTCTTCTTTTTTCTCTGCCAACGATGCGATTTCATCAAGAGATTTTGATTGAACCACAATTTGTTTCGTTAATTTATCGATACGCTCACTACTTTCAATAATAATATCAGAATTATCAAAACCTTCTAAGCTTTTATATCTGTTTACACCTCCAAATCCAGCATTACGTAATTCCTCGGGAATAGGATTGGCACCAAAATAAAGACGATAAATGTTATCGTCACGTTCTGCAATTTCTTTTAGAATATTTTCATCACGCTTCAATCTTTGATTCATTAAATCATATTGAAGCTGCATATTCTCAAGTTCTCTTTTATATGCTTTTTCTTTAGGAGTCTCTAATTGAGGGATGTTAAGATAAATAAGAAGAAGGACGAAACCAGCTAAAAAAGCGCTAATAACTCCTAATGCAGCTATACCAAATTTACGACCTTTCTTTTGCTCAATTCTGCGATAAGAAAGCGTCTCGCTATCATAGTAATATTTAACCTTTGACATAATCTAAAATATGCTATTTTTGCAGGATATCAACCAATATGTGGTTTATAAAAAACCAAGACATCGCAACAAATATAACAAATTGTTGCAAAGTCTAGAAAAAACTGACAAATATCGATTTAGAATCTTTTTTTAAAACAACGCAAAATAATGATCGCGATTGTGTTAAGTGTTTTATTTCGAAAAAATAGTAATACATAGAATTCATGAAATCCCAAGAAATACGAAATCAATTTTTAGAGTTTTTTAAATCCAAAAAACATAGCATCGTGCCTTCTGCGCCAATGGTGATTAAGGACGATCCTACTTTAATGTTCACTAATGCCGGGATGAACCAGTTTAAAGAATTCTTTTTAGGTAATGGTATTCCAAAAAGTAATCGAATAACAGATACTCAAAAATGTTTACGTGTAAGTGGTAAACATAATGATCTGGAAGAAGTAGGTATGGATACCTATCACCATACTATGTTTGAAATGCTTGGAAATTGGAGTTTTGGAGATTATTTTAAAAAAGAAGCAATCCAATGGGCCTGGGAATTATTGACCGAAGTATATGGTATAGATAAAGATATTCTTTATGTTTCTGTTTTTGAAGGTGCGAAAGATGAAAACCTGGATATGGATCAGGAAGCTTATGATCTTTGGACAGCTATTGTTCCAGAAGAGCGTATCATCATGGGAAATAAGAAAGATAATTTCTGGGAAATGGGAGATCAGGGACCTTGTGGTCCTTGTTCCGAAATTCATGTAGATATTCGTTCTGAGGAAGAAAAAGCTAAAACTCCTGGTCGGGACCTGGTAAATATGGATCATCCACAAGTGGTAGAGATCTGGAACCTGGTTTTTATGCAGTATAACCGAAAAGCAGATGGGTCATTAGAGAAGTTACCTGCGCAGCATGTAGATACCGGAATGGGTTTCGAACGTTTATGTATGGTGTTACAAGGAGTGAAGTCAAATTATGATACCGATGTTTTTACACCTTTAATTCGAGAAATTGAAACGATCACCAATTCTACATATGATAAAAATAGCTTACCAACTAATGATGATGGAAAAGTAAGTGTTGCAATTCGTGTTATTGCCGATCATGTAAGAGCTGTCTCATTTTCTATTGCAGATGGCCAACTACCTAGTAATACAGGAGCAGGATATGTGATACGAAGAATTTTACGTAGAGCTATTCGATATGGGTTTACTTTTCTGGATACCAAAGAGCCTTTTATATATAAGCTGGTAGAAACACTTAGCAAACAAATGAGTAAAGCTTTCCCCGAATTGAAAGCTCAGAAAAACTTAATCACTAATGTAATTAAAGAAGAAGAACAATCTTTTTTAAGAACATTGGATCAAGGATTAGTATTATTAGAAAATGTGATCAAGAATACCAAAGGAAATATAATTTCTGGAGAGAAAGCTTTCGAATTGTATGATACTTTTGGTTTTCCGATTGATTTAACAGCTTTAATTTTAAGTGAGCAGGGATATGAATTAGATGAAAAAGCTTTTGAAATAGAACTTCAGAAACAAAAAGATAGATCCAGAGCTGCATCACAGGTAACTGCCGGAGATTGGAAAATATTACTAGAAGGTACTGCTACAGAAAATTTTATTGGATATGATCATCTTAAAACAAATGTAAAAGTAACCCGTTATCGTAAAGTAAATAGCAAGAAAGATGGAGAATTGTATCAGTTAGTGTTTGATAAAACACCATTTTACCCCGAAGGAGGAGGGCAGGTTGGAGACAAAGGATACCTAGAGGTGCCTAATGGTGATGTGGTATATATAATAGATACCAAGAAAGAAAATAATCTGATTATTCATTTTACTAAAAATTTACCTAAGCATATAGATGAGACTTTGACTGCTGTGGTAGATGAAAAACAACGTTCGAGATCTGCTTCTAATCATACGGCAACACATTTGATGCATCAGGCATTACGTACAATTTTAGGTACTCATGTAGAACAAAAGGGATCGATGGTTCATAGTGGTAATTTGCGTTTTGATTTCTCTCATTTTGCTAAAATGACTACTGAAGAATTGAAAGAAGTTGAGCATTTTGTAAATGCGAGAATTCGCGAGCAACTTCCGCTAGAAGAGCAACGCAATATTTCTTATGATCAAGCAATAACAGAAGGAGCAATAGCACTGTTTGGAGAAAAATACGGAGATACAGTAAGAGCAATACGATTTGGAGAATCTATGGAACTTTGTGGTGGTACTCATGTAAAAAATACCAGTAGCATATGGCACTTTAAAATTGTATCAGAAAGTGCAATTGCAGCAGGAATTCGCAGGATTGAAGCAATTACCGGTGATGCGGCAAAAGAATTTTTTACAACTCAATCTGAAGCGTATGGAGAAGTAAAAGCAGTTCTTAAAACAAAGGACCCTTTAAAAACTATTATATCATTACAAGAAGAAAACTCAAGTCTGAAAAAACAGATAGAAACTCTTCTTAAGGATAAAGCTAAAAACCTGAAAGGAGACCTTAAATCAGAATTTGAAGATGTAAATGGGGTTAAATTTCTAGCAAAAAAAGTAGACTTAGATGCTGCCGGAATTAAAGATTTGTCATTCGAATTAGGAGGTGAACTTGAAAATGTTGTAATGCTATTTGGATCAGATCAGAAAGGAAAGGCCTTGTTGTCATGCTATATTTCTAAAAACCTGGTAGAAGAAAAACAGTTAAATGCCGGGCAGATGGTTCGTGAACTTGGTAAGTATATTCAAGGTGGTGGTGGTGGACAACCATTTTTTGCTACAGCAGGAGGGAAGAACCCTGCCGGTATAGAAGAAGCATTAAAGAATGCAAAACAATATTTGAAATAATCTTAAACTATAAAATTTCTCCTCTTTCTTTACGGAAGAGGTTAGAGTAAGGAGACTTATGAACCTACAAACCAAAATAACGCTACAGTCTCAAGAATCAAAAGTTGATTATAATTCAGAACTTTTACTGTTAGGATCATGCTTTGCAGAAAATATAGGAGAGAAATTCAAATACTTTAAGTTCAGGAATAAGATTAATCCATTCGGGATATTATTTCACCCTAAAGCAATAGAAACATTTTTGTGGATGGCTACTCAGGGAGAACAATATACCGATACCGATTTGTTTTATATCAATGAACAATGGCATTGTTTTGATGCACATTCCTCTTTAAGTAATGCTGATCAAAATGTAGTTTTATCTAATTTAAACACGGCATTAACGACTACAAGAAAGAATATTAACTCTGCGACACATATTTTTATCACTTTAGGAACTGCTTGGGTATATCGATTAAAATCTCTGGATATGGTGGTGGCGAATTGTCATAAAATTCCGCAAAGAGAGTTTGAAAAAGAATTATTATCTGTAGATGAGATCAATCAATGCCTTCAGAATTGTATACATCTAATTAGAGGTATTAACCCTTCAGTAGAAATTGTATTTACCGTTTCTCCTGTACGACATAGTAAAGATGGGTTTGTAGAAAATAATAGAAGTAAGTCTCATTTAATCACATCGCTGCATCAAACTATTAGTAATAGTGAAAATTTAAGTTATTTTCCTTCTTATGAGATCATGATGGACGAACTTAGAGATTATCGGTTTTACAATGTAGATATGATTCACCCTAATACACTGGCGATAGATTATATTTGGGAGCGTTTTTCTGAAGTTTGGATTTCTGAAAAAACTGCTCAGACTATGGGTAGAGTTGAAGAAATCAAAAAAGGAATGATGCATAGACCGTTTAATCCAAAAAGTAAACAGCACTTAGCATTTTTAGAAAGACTAGAATCAAAAAAGTATCAGCTTTATCAGGAATACCCTTTTATGGATTTTTAATCCCGAATTGTTATACCAGTTCTGATTTAAATTCACTCATAAGAAAAATGATGGATTTTTGACTTAGATGAAAAAGAAAATTCAAGTATAGCAGGGCTACGGTTGTGTTTTATTTTGAAATATTAGACAAAAAGACGCGGTTTTATTGAGTAAATTTAGATTGGAAATGGTATTATATGTCGTTTACTTTAATTATTGTATACGTATATTGCTCATGATCAAAATATAAAAACCCCATAGCGATGAATACTAATTTCATCACTATGGAGTTTGATATCAATGTACGACTTGTTATTAATTAAAATGTACAATCTCTAGAATATCGGGCAGCGTCATCTTTTTTCCATATAGGCAGATATGCTGCTTCAGGATCATCTACCTGTATACAACTAAGGTCAGGGTTATTCTTTAAATCGACAGATGACATACTAGCATTTTTACCATTGTTCATGGTTAAATTAGTTAATTTGTTGTTAAAACACCATAAGTGTGTTAAGGCTGTATTTTTGCTTACATCAAGGGTTGTTAATTGATTGTTATGACAATATAAAAGATCCAGCTTTATATTTTTGCTTACATCAAGGGTTGTTAAGTTATTTTCATGACACTTTAAAAACTCTAAAGCTATACTTTTGCTTACATCAAGGTTTGTTAAGTTATTGTTAAAACACCGCAAGAGTGTTAATGCTGTATTTTCGCTTACATCCAGGCTTGTTAAGTTATTGTTAGAACAACTAAAGCCTGTTAATGCTGTATTTTTGCTTACATCAAGGTTTGTTAAGTTATTGTTAGAACAACCAAAGCTTGTTAATGCTGTATTTTTGCTTACATCCAGGCTTGTTAAGTTATTGTTAGAACAACCAAAGCTTGTTAATGCCATATTTTTGCTTACATCCAGGAGAGTTAGTTTATTATAACGACAATATAAATCCTCTAAGGCTGTATTTTTACTTATGTTCAGGGTCGTTAATTGATTATTGTCACACCATAAAATCTTTAATGTTGTATTTTTGCTTACATCCAGGTTTGTTAGCTTATTATTACGACAAAATAAAAATTTTAAAGCTGTAAAATGTTCAATCCCTGAGAGATCAGAGATGTTTTTATTATCTATATCTAATCTTTCAACAACCTTGGCTTCTTCTATACTTATTTCACCATCACTATTGGTATCTACTACAGGGGCGGTATGTTCTACTAATGCCTTTTTAAAATTAGGGTCTTTAAAAGTAATGTAGCCTGTCTCTATAATATCATTCAGGTGTATTGTTATATTAGCTTCGCTGTCATTTACCAGTACCGTTGCCGTAAGTTTTTTTCTGGTTTCATAGTCAAACAAGGAAGCATCTTTTACGGTAATTTTCCCGGTTTCTTTGTCTATGTTTAAAGCTCCTTTTGGCTCTTCGTTTTTAAGGGTATAGGTCAAAGTTCCCTGGTTGGTAGTTGCTTCTATAGTTCCCAGTTCTTGTCCTTCTGTTGGGTTTTCGTCTATAGTAGTTTCAAAATCTTTTAGGGTAATTAATGGGTCATGAATATCGTTTAGGTGTACTGTTACTTTAGCTTCCTTGTTACTGTCCCCATTTTTTATGAGTAGGGTTGCTGTAAGTTTTTTTCTGGTTTCATAGTCAAATAAAGTAGCGTCTTTCACCGTAATTTTTCCTGTTTTTGAGTCTATACTTAAAGCTCCTTCAGGTTCTTCGCTTTTAAGAGTATAGGTCAAGGTTCCTTGGTTGGTGGTCGCTTCTATAGTTCCTAGTTCTTGTCCTTCTATAGGGTTTTCGTCTATAGTGGTTTCAAAATCTTTTGCGGTAATAGTCGTTTCTGTCACATCATCATCATCGCTGGAGCATGAAATGATAATTGCGCTAATGCACAATATAATACATCTTTTCAGTGTTTTTATGGAGTTATTTTTCATAATCATTTATAAAATTTAGAAGAACAAAATTTGTGTTATGTATGATGAAAAAACACCCTGTAATCCGTGAATTTGAGTAAGAAGGAATATAAAGCGTGTGCTGTTTAATCCAAAAAGTAAACAACACTTAGCATTTTTAGAAAGACTAGAATCAAAAAAGTATCAGCTTTATCAGGAATATCCTCATATGATTTGGGGAGAATAATTATGTATGAGTTCTATGATTAAAATAAAAAGAGGTTGTTGTATTTATTACAACAACCTCTTTTATTTTTATAGCATGTTGTTTAATTATTAGGGATAAACAGAGGAGATAAAGTAACGGTTGCATTACCTCGGGCACCTACGTGATTGGTATAGGTTTTGTTTTTTTGAATGGTATACAAAGAATCTACATAATCATCGTTATTGGTGTACCATTCATCTGGCATTGCTTGTAAGATAGCTCCTGCTACCTGCCCAAGTACATTTACCCATGGTTGTCCAGAAACTGTACCAACAATTTGAAAAATACCATCAACAATTATGGTAACCAATTGCTTAAAATTGTAGTTGTCATCTTTTTCGAATAATTGGATGTTTGCCGCCTGGTATTTATAATCGTCCCAGAAAAGCAAGATTTGGTTAGGGTAATATGTTGTGCCTTCATAATCTAGATAATACATAGGTATGATCTTTACTTCAGCTTCATTACTATTGTTTTTTATTCCAGAGGTGATAGCGTAAACTTCTGCGGCACCACTAATCCAGGGCTCCTCATCGTTATGTAATCGTATTTTATCTAATTTGGTAGTTTCAAGCCCCATATTGGTTTTTGAAGAAGGGCTTAAGTCCATTTTGGCAGACTTAAAACGATTATTTTGTAATCCAGCAGTTTGTAACTGGGTATTCATATAATCTACTTCTGCTTTTAAGGTTTCATAACCTTTGGTTTCTATAACAAGTACAGGTACATTAGGGATGTCTTTAACGTCTAGAAAAACGGTTTCTCCATCAAGCGTATACGCTTCAATTTTTGTCCATGATTTTTCATCACCTTCGGGAGCATATGATATTAATAGATCAGCATAATCTACCGATTTATGATTAGGTTTTTGTAACCATAATTCTGGTATTTCTATAATGTCAGGTATTTTGTTAGATTTAAGCTGGTTATCTGCTTTATCTACTATCTTTTTTAAGGATTGATAGGATTCCTGATCTGATAATAAAGCGGCGTTTTCTTTTAATACTTTAGACAACTTGATCCCTGGTGTTCGATCTTTGGCTAATATCTCCACAATATTAGTACTAAACTCTGTGTTAGCTAGTAAATCAATTAGGTCAAATGCAATCTTCTTTTTGTCTATTCTATTCTTGTTTTGAACGACATTAGTTTCGTTAACGACTACTTCTTCCCTTTCGCAATTAAAAAATAACAAGGAAACGAGAACTACATTTAAAAGTAAAAATGATTTTTTCATAATTTTAATATACTTAAGTTAGTTTTGTCTTTTAAAATTAGGAAAATGATATCTTATTAACTTGATTTATAAGGTATTAAATACTCAAAAGAAATGCGGTTAGACCATAAAAATTGGCAAGTGTTTTTTTGTTTTTCACACATTTATTATGCATGCATATGAAATTATGTTTTGTGATTAAATTATTGATAATGAGTTTGTTGTTGATATTTAGGCCGTTTTGGTTAAGAATTTTAAAAAAGCACACACCTTTATAGTAGCAAACTAAAAATTCTAGAAGCCATGATTTTTGAAGAAATAATTTTAAAAAGAAATAGTATTCTATACCGTAAATTCTGAATTGACCACAGTATCAATACCGCTACTAATTAGATGTTTAATATTAGGTCTATTTGATTGTATGTTTTTAAGATGTTCTAACACTTGTGAAGCAAATATAGAATCTCTATCATAAACTAATTCATAAATCTCTAATGGGAGCAACCAATCATTAGGATGGTCTTTCTCTAAAATTTCGAATACGGCTTCCAGTGAAAACGTAGTATTTTTTCCTTCCCTAATATTTTTAACAGATAAGTATAAAGAATGGAGATCTTTTTCTTTTTCAGAATATATTCTTTGTGCTGTAACCGAAGAAGGGTTATGAGTTACTAAATCAAATGAGTTATCATCTGCAGGGCCAGAGAAAGCAGATACGATTTCTTTTCCGACAGCCAAATCAAAAGTACCCCATTCTGGTTTAAAAAGATATTCATCTTTGTATTTGATAGTGCATTCACTAAACTGAATTAAAATCAACTCACCTTTAATGTTTCTTATTCCGGTAATATTAGTTCCTGCAATAGTAATCCCACTTTCGAATTCGAATTCTATATACTCTCCATCATAAAAATTATAAGCTTTCAGATCTCTAGGAGACATGTTTTCTATAGCAAGATTGATCCCTTTTAATTTTCCAAGAGGAGATCTAAGTCCATTTGGGTGAGCCTCTATACCATGGCCAATAAGCTCTTTTTCTCTAAAAGAAAGTGCTGTTGGGCCACTAGTTTCAAAATAAATAACTTCATTATCCTCATTTTTTATCATTCGGGTAAATACTCCCGAGATTTGTAGACCAGTACTTAGCTCTATGGTTCCTAAATTCTCTGATTCGATTAATTTTGCAAGTCCTCTGTGTCCACCTTTTCTTAAAGCCATAGTATCTGCAAATTCTTCTAATACCTGACATAAATAAGCAAAATCTGGCGTTACAAAGAGTTGAGGTTGTGGTTTGGTAATGTCAAAATCCTGAAAAGCAGCATCGGGAGAGTAGGGTAGTTTCTTTACATTATTAGTCATACACCATTCGCTTTCTCCAATCGAAGAAAGCAATCCTGCACCATAGATTCTAGGCTCATCTACTGTGCCGATTAGGCCATATTCAACCGTCCACCAATGTAAATTACGTATCAAAGCCATTTCTGAAGGGTTCTCTTTCTGATTTTGTAACTCTTCTATTTTTCTTTCTGCTTCTTCTATCTCTTTTGGATTTGTGCCGTATGCTTCTTTTAGAATAGAAAGTGTACGCACAGCTTCATACATATCGTAATCTTTTTTAGAAGAGATTGCTTTGCAACCAATTTTTCCGAAACGTCGTAGATATTCTGCGTAATCAGGATTAGCAATGATAGGAGCATGCCCTGCTGCTTCATGAATTATATCGGGAGCAGGGGTGTATTCAATATTTTCTAATTGCCTGATTTCTGATGCAATAACAAGAATATTATATGCCTGAAACTCCATAAATGCATTAGGAGGGATAAATCCATCGACAGCTACAGCCGCCCAACCAATTTCTTTTAAAATTCGATTCATTCCATACATACTTGGTATCTCATCGATCGAAATTCCTGTCTTTTTAAGGCCATTTAGGTAAGAATTATGAGCAACTTTGCTAAGGGAAGTAGTATTTTTGCGCATAACATACCTCCAAACTGCTTGATTTATTGGTGTATATTCTTCATAATTTTGCGGTTTTATGAATTGTTTTAAATGCGCGGGGAGCCGGTCAATTAAGGGATTAGATGCAATATTTAGAGACATATATAGAAATTAATTTTTGATCAAGACAATTTAATTGGAAAATTAATAGTTTTATTTTGATATTGAAGTATTCTTAAATAGTTAAATTTGTTTTATCAATTAAAAAAATAGATGGTTGTGAGAATTAAGCTGATAGTATTAGGATTATTATTATTTACATTAGGTATAAATGCCCAGGTTACATATAGTGAACCAGTAAGTTGGGGTATGCAAGAGAAAAAAAGCATAGTTCCGATGCTTATGAAAAGTTTTGATTTGGCTAAAATCAAAGCTGAAGATGCTAAGAATGATTCGGATAAATCAAGACCATGGAGATTTGGTTATGAACTTAAAGTGAATTTAGGTCTTAAAAATTCTGGAGTATGGGACGAATTACCGAATGGAGATAGAATATGGCGTGTTAATATTATATCTAAAGGTGCCAAGACATTAAATTTCATTTTTGATACCTATAAAATACCTAGAGGAGCTACTGTGCATCTGTATAATAGTGATAAATCTGACCTTTTAGGTGCGTATACAAATATTTTTAACAGACCAGACCAGATGCTAGGTACCTGGATGGTAGAAGGAGATAATGTATGGATAGAATATTTTGAACCTGCTTCTGTTACTGGTAAAGGGCAATTAAATATTGCTAAAGTAATTCATGGATATCGCTCGATTACAAATACTCAAATTCAAAGCAAAAATTTTGGTGACTCTGGAGATTGTAATCAAGATGTAGAGTGTTCTGTTGGAGAAGATTTTGATGAATTAAAAGATAGATTAAAGCACGCTGTTGCTTTTGTAATTATGGATGGTTTTGTTTGTACAGGAACACTGATTAATAATACAAAAAATGATAAAGCACCATATTTTTTGACAGCTAATCATTGTAATGCTGGTAGTGAATCTACATGGGCATTTCGTTTCAATTGGATTAGCCCTAATCCTTCTTGTGCAACAACAACGAGTAGTACAGATGCTACGATAAATCAAACAACGAGTGGTGCTACACGATTAGCTGCTAATGTAGAATCTGATTTCAAACTGTTGAATTTAGATGGAGGTTTAGATGAATCCTGGGAATTAGAATGGGCTGGTTGGGATAGAAGAGATATAGCAGCAAATTTTGCAATAGGGATTCACCATCCTAGCGGAGATATAATGAAGGTATGTAGAGAAAACACAGCACTAACACAAATAAAAACTGGCATAGGAGGTTTAACAGATCCTGTTGATTCCTGGCAGGTAACAGATTGGGATCTTGGAGTTACAGAAGGTGGATCTTCTGGTTCTGCTCTTTTTGATCCAAATGGTAGAATAGTAGGGCAGCTTGCAGGAGGAGGAGCAGCCTGTTCGGGGACAAATGATAATGGTCTTTCAGATTTTTATGGTAGGTTTAATGTTTCATGGAGTTTTGGTAACTCAGATTCTAACAGACTCTCTAATTGGTTAGATCCCGATAATACAGGAAGAGAAACATTAAATATGCTTTCTCAGGAAAACAATGGAAACCCACCGCCACCGCCACCGCCAATTGATCCAGAACCTGAAGAAGAAAAGGTGTTAGCGGTTTCTTTTAACGCATCAGAAGCTATTGTTAATATTACTAATACAGTAGAGGGTAAATTAGAATATTATCTTTATAATATTTCAGGAATGGTTGTAGGTTCTGGGAAATTGTCTGAGGAAAAAGGACAAATTGATATGTCAGATAAATCAACAGGAATGTATTTTATTTATGTTAAAAACACATCTGATGGCACTTCTTTTACTAAAAAAGTAATTGTAAGTAAGCAATTCTAAATATAGGATAATAATATTTAAAGAGTTATTCTTTGGATTTTACACCAGAGAATAACTCTTTATCGTTACCGTCTTTTAGAATTAGAGAATCTTCTTTCAGGATTCTGGTTTTAACTTCAACAAGAGTTTTGAAAAATTCTTTTTCTATTGCTGCATTTTTTTCGCAATATATTTTTGTTGCAATGGGGAAGCTAAAAGAAATAGTTCCGTTTTCTTCAGTATACTTAGACGAAAACGTATTACAGCCAGAGTGGCCATAGGCAGAGCTTTGTTCTTCATCAAAAGTGATGTGTAATTTTCTCTCAGAAACATCTTTCCCGTTAAGAAGAGTGATGAAAAAAGTTATTTTTTTAGTAACCTGATTTTCTTTGTCCTGACTTTTGACTGCTGCATTATTTTTGTTTGCACAACTATTTGTATTTGAAAATGCCACGAAAAACAAAATGATTAGTAAAGATTTCATAAGTCTAGTTTCTTTTTATGGTTAATATAATATTATTTATAACATAAATTCATCATAATCATTGTTTTTGGTCGCAAAAATATGGGTTATATGAGATTAAAATTTATTTTTGAGTGGAAAACAAAATACCTACCATGAAATGAGTATAGTTAAGGTTTTTAATACCGGCTTCACTTTATTAGTTGAGCCTGTTGAAAAATGATTACTATGTGAATTTTATCTGACCAATAAAAATGATAAATCAAAACAGATGAGACCCGAAAGCAGAAAACAAGAAATTATAAATGCAGCAGCTATTCTTTTTAAAGAAAAAGGGTATAGTGCAGTAACTATGAGAGATTTGGCAAAAGCTATGGGGATTAAAGCAGCAAGCTTATATAATCATATTCAGTCAAAACAAGAAATATTATCTACTATCATAATTGGACTTGCAGAGGAATTTACCGTTGGGATGAATAAAATTGTGAGTTCTGATGAAAATACGATCCAAAAACTGGAAAACATTATAGACTTACATATAGATGTGACATTGCGAAATGCAGATGGTCTGGCTTCACTTAATAACGATTGGATGCATCTGGAAGAGAATAATTTGCAATATTTTGAGAAAATGCGCCAAGAATATGAAGATAGTTTTAGAGATATAGTAAAGAAAGGATTAGAAAAAGGAGAGATTAAACCCTATAATGTAGAAATTATGGTGTTTTCTACACTCTCTACCTTAAGAACATTGTATTTATGGTACCCCGAACAAAAAGAGATTGATTCTGATATCTTGAAACGAGATATGATATCAGTATTGTTAAAAGGGGTAGCATGATCAGTATTTTGAGGTAGTCATAAAATTAACAGATAATTATTTGTGTATCAAACTAACAATTGTTAGTTTTGTTTAGCTATAACTATATAGTTAAATTAAGATATGACTGATTTTTATTCTATTCGCGTTTCTGAATTAACTAAAGAAACTAAGGATTGTACATCTATCACTTTTGATGTACCAGAAGAGCTTAGAAGTACATTTTTGTTTAAGCAAGGCCAGCATCTTACTCTAAAAACATCTATTAATGATGAAGAGGTAAGGCGCTCTTATTCTTTGTGTTCGAGTCCTGTTGAAAATAAATGGCAGGTGGCAGTTAAACGAATTGATCAGGGATTGTTCTCTAACTTCGCAAATGATGTGCTTAAAGAAGGAGATGTTCTGGAAGTAATGCCTCCTATGGGAAACTTTTTTGTTGAAGTGGCTCCTTCAAAAGCCAAAAATTATATTGTTTTTGCAGCAGGAAGTGGTATTACACCCATATTATCCATACTAAAAACTCATCTTGCATCTGAGCCAGAAAGTACTTTCAAGCTCTTTTACTTGAATCGGAATGCGAAATCCATTATCTTTAAAGAAGAGATAGAAGCGCTTAGAAACAAGTATTTTGGAAGAGTAGAGATATTTTACTTTTTAACAAAAGAACATCGGGATATACCATTACTTAATGGAAGATTTACAGAAGAAAAGATACAGGAACTTACTGATAAAATAATTGACGTATCCAGTGTAGATGAATGCTTTGTCTGCGGTCCTGAAGAAATGATCTTTTTGATTAGAGATGGATTGGTGAATGCAGGATTGCCAAAAGACAAAATTCATTACGAACTTTTCTTTTCAGGTGTTTCTGAAGAAGATAAGAAAAAAGCAGCAGAAGTAGTTGATCATAAATTTGATGGAACTGAGGTTACTATTATTGATGGCGGAAAAGAGTTTCACTTTGCCATGGATGATGATCACGATAATATATTAGATGGAGCGTTGGCTTCTGGTGCAGATCTGCCCTTTGCTTGTAAAGGCGGAGTGTGCAGTACTTGTAAATGTAAAGTTGTTGAAGGAGCAGTAGAAATGAAGGTGAACTATGCGCTAGAAGAAGATGAGGTTGCAAAAGGTCTTGTCTTATCTTGCCAGGCTGTTCCTACTACAGAAAAAGTAGTAGTTGATTTTGATGTATAAAACTCTAGGATTATGAGCGAAAAAGAAATAAAAAACCATGGGACTGGGCAGAGTCTAAGTCTAGAAGAAATCTTTGAGCAGAGAATTGCCAGAGATGAAAAGATCGAACCTAAAGATTGGATGCCGGAAAAATACCGGAAAACTCATATTCGGCAAATTTCTCAGCACGCACATTCCGAAATTATTGGAATGTTGCCAGAAGGAAACTGGATTACTCGTGCACCTTCCTTAAGACGTAAAGTAGCTTTAATAGCTAAAGTTCAGGATGAGGCAGGACATGGATTATACTTATATAGTGCATGTGAGACTTTAGGAATTTCTAGAGAAGAACTATACGAGCAATTGCATACAGGTAAAGCAAAATACTCTAGTATATTCAATTACCCTACAATCACCTGGGCAGATATGGGAGCAATTGGTTGGTTGGTAGATGGTGCGGCAATTATTAATCAAGTGCCTCTATGCAGTACTTCCTATGGGCCATATGCAAGAGCGATGATTAGAGTATGTAAAGAAGAGAGTTTTCATCAGCGTCAAGGATATGAAATAATGATTACGTTGGCGAATGGTACCCCAGAGCAAAAAGAAATGGCGCAAGATGCATTGAATAGATGGTGGTGGCCATCGTTGATGATGCTGGGACCTACAGATGCAGAATCTGTACATACTGCTCAATCAATGAAGTGGAAATTAAAAAGAAAAACTAATGACGAATTACGTCAGCAATTTATTGATCAAACAGTTCCGCAAGCAGAATTAATTGGACTTACTATTCCGGATCCAGATTTAAAATGGAATGAAGAAAAAGGGAGTTACGATTTTGGAGAAATAGATTGGGACGAATTCTGGCAAGTAGTAAAAGGTCATGGCCCTTGTAACAAAGAGCGTATGACAGCTAGAGTTAATGCTTGGGAAAAAGGAGAATGGGTAAGGGATGCAGCGATGGCATATGCCAAAAAACAAGAAGATAAAAAGCTTAAAAAAGCAATATAATAATTCTGAATTCAGAATTTAAAATTCATAATTATGAAAAATAACTGGCCACTTTGGGAAGTGTTTGTAAGAAGTAAAAATGGTTTAGAACATCGTCATTTTGGTAGTATTCATGCTGCCGATGCAGAAATGGCTTTGGAAAATGCCAGAGATGTATATACACGAAGAAATGAAGGAGTAAGTATATGGGTAGTAGAATCTAAACATATCACAGCATCAAACCCCGAAAATAATGGAGAATTATTTGAGCCCGCTCAGGATAAAGTGTATAGACATCCTACGTTTTATACATTACCAGATGAAGTAAAGCATATGTAATTTTTACAATGGTAAAAATTACAATTCCCGTGAATACGGAAAACGTACTATTTTGAAATTAAAGTTATTTAAATAAGATACCCATCATTACGGGCAGTGTTATGAAAAACGAAAATAAAATACAATATATCTACGGTATAGCAGATAATGCTTTGATCCTTGGTCAGCGATTATCAGAATTATGTGGCCACGGACCAAACCTGGAAACAGATATTGCAATGACCAATATGGCATTGGATTTATTAGGCCAGACGCGAAGTTATTACCAATATGTGGCTCAGCTTTCTGGAGATGGGAAAACTGAAGATGATATTGCTTTTTTGAGAATAGAAAGACAGTACAAAAATGTACTTCTTGTCGAACAACCAAACAGACACTTTGGATATGTGATTACAAGACAGTTTTTCTATGACGCTTTTCACTTACTATTGTTAGAAGAATTGCAAGATAGTAATGATGAAACAATAGCAGCAATTGCAAAGAAAGGAATTAAAGAGGTAAGCTATCATCAAAGATTTTCTTCAGACTGGATGAAAAGATTAGGAGATGGTACAGAAGAAAGTCACCAAAAAGTTCAGGAAGCAGTTGATGATCTGTGGAAGTATACAGACGAACTATTTCATATGACAGATGATGATAAGATGGCTGTAGAAAATGGAGTTGGTGTTAATACTGCTGCTTTACGAGAAAAATACGACCAAAGGATTAGAGACGTATTTGAAGAGGCTACGATCACCATACCAGAAACAAAATGGTTTCAGAAAGGTGGTAAACAAGGTATTCATAGTGAACATATGGGATACTTGCTTTCAGATTTGCAATATATGCAACGTACCTATCCTAATATGAAGTGGTAAAATAATACAGAATACCGAATTTAGAATATTGAATGATGAAGAGAAGTAAAACTTCAGCTTTGGATATTAAATGTTCGATATTCCATATTTATTATGACAATAGAATTTGAGAAACATATAGATCCGGCGCTGATTCCAATTTTGGAAAAAGTTCATGATCCCGAAATTCCGGTATTGTCTATTATGGATATGGGAGTGGTTCGTTCTGCTCAAATGATAGAAACGATTGCTCAGGTTACAATAACTCCGACATATAGTGGTTGCCCTGCAATGGATGTGATAGGAGATGATATTATTAATGCTTTTGCAAAAGAAAATATCGAAGCCAAAGTTTCCTTGGTCTTATCGCCGGCATGGACTACCGATTGGATTACACCAAAAGGTAGAGAAGCACTAGAAAAATACGGGATTGCAGCACCTTTACATGAAAAAGCAGATAAAGAAGCATTACTTGGGGGTAAAAAAATAGTAAAATGCACCCAATGTGGCTCAACAAATACAAAAATGGTAAGCCAGTTTGGTTCGACAGCGTGTAAAGCACTTTTTCAATGTAATGATTGTTTAGAACCTTTTGATTATTTCAAATGTCTCAAATAATGATGCTCGGATTAAGAACAACAATATATAAAGTTAGTGATCTGGATAAAGCCAGGAAATGGTATTCAGATGCATTTAATACCAAACCCTATTTCGACGAACCTTTTTATATAGGATTCAATATAGGAGGGTATGAACTTGGATTACTTCCAGAAGAGGCCCCTTCAGAAACAAAATCTGATAGCGTACTTTCGTATTGGGGTGTAGAAAAGATAGATACAACATACCAAAGATTACTCGATTTAGGAGCTACCGAACACGAAAAACCAACAAATGTAGGAGGAGAAATCGTGGTAGCAACAGTTAAATGCCCATGGAATAATATCATCGGAATAATTTATAACCCACAATTCAAAATAGAGAATTAAATATGCCTTCAATCGAATTGCACATTGATAATGGAGTAGCGAGAATAACGCTAAACCGCCCAGATACTTTTAATAGTTTCAATAGAGAAATGGCCTTGTTATTACAAAAAACATTCGACGAGTGTAATGCTAATGATCAAGTAAGAGCCATTATGCTTATCGGAAACGGAAAAGCGTTTTGTGCAGGACAGGACCTTAAAGAAGTAACTTCTCCCGAATTGAACCCTGGTTTCAGAAAAATATTAGAAGAACATTATAATCCAATAATCAGCCGTATTAGAACTATCGAAAAACCTATTGTGGCAGCTGTAAATGGGGTTGCTGCAGGAGCAGGAGCCAATATAGCTTTGGCGTGTGATATTGTTGTAGCTACTGAGGCGGCAAGCTTTATCCAGGCATTTAGTAAGATAGGGTTGGTTCCTGATAGTGCAGGAACCTTTTTTCTACCCAGATTAATTGGTTTTCAAAAAGCTTCTGCTTTAATGATGTTAGGTGATAAAGTAAGCGCAAAAGAGGCAGAGCAATTAGGGATGATATATAAAGTGTTTGAAACAGAAGCCTTTGAAGAAGAGGTAACTAAACTGGTTTCAAAATTATCTCAAATGCCAACCAAAGCTTTAGGATTGACTAAAAGATTATTAAATCGGTCATTGATAAATACGCTCGATGAGCAATTAGCAATAGAATCGGATCTACAGATAGAATCTGCAGAAAGCGAAGATTATGCAGAAGGTGTAAATGCATTTATTGAAAAAAGAAAACCAATATTTAAAGGTAAATAAGAATGATGATTGTTGGAGTAATAGGATCAGGAACAATGGGAAGTGGTATCGCTCAGGTAGCAGCTACTTCTGGTTGTAAAGTAAAAGTATTTGATACAAAGCAAGAAGCATTAGACCGAAGTAAACAAGCTTTAGAAAAAATTCTTTCCCGCTTGATTGAAAAAGGAAGAATTGATCAAACAGAGAAAACACGTATTCAAGGTAATATTTCTTATGTTGATTCTTTAAAAGATCTTAAAGATGCAGATCTCACAATCGAAGCTATTATAGAGAACCTGGATATTAAAAAGAAAGTATTTTCAGAACTAGAAACATATGTTTCTGAAGATACAATTATAGCATCTAATACCTCCTCTTTATCTATAGCATCTATAGCATCTTCATTACAAAAACCAGAGCGATGTATAGGAATTCATTTTTTTAACCCTGCTCCGTTAATGAAATTGGTTGAGGTGATTCCGGCGGTACAAACTTCAACTCAGGTTACCGACAAGGTGGTAGAGATTATTAATGGTTGGAAAAAAGTAGTAGCCTTAGCAAAAGATACTCCCGGGTTTATTGTGAATCGTGTGGCAAGACCATTTTATGGAGAATCTTTACGTATTTATGAAGAAGGCTTGGCTGATATTGCTACTATAGATTGGAGTTTAAAAACTTTAGGAGGGTTTAGAATGGGGCCTTTTGAATTAATGGATTTTATAGGAAACGATATCAATTATACGGTTACAGAAACTGTGTTTAAAGCATTTTACTATGATCCCCGATATAAACCTTCTTTTACACAAAAAAGATTGTCTGAAGCAGGATATCTAGGAAGAAAATCAGGTAAAGGATATTATGATTATAGTGATACTGCAGTAAAAGATGCCCCAAAAGAAGATAAAGTACTGGCAGAGTATATTTTTAATAGAGTATTAGTAATGTTAATTAATGAAGCTGCTGATGCATTATTCTGGAATATAGCTTCGGCAGAAGATATTGATAATGCAATGACTAAAGGAGTAAATTATCCAAAAGGATTGTTAACCTGGGCAGATGAAAAAGGAATTGACTGGTGTGTTACTATGCTGGATAATCTCTATAATGAATATCATGAAGATCGATATCGATGTAGTCCACTATTAAGAAAAATGGTGAAAGAAAAAAAGAGTTTTTTTAATGAAGTGGTGAGTAGTTGAGTGAATGAGATGATGAGTGAGTAATATATAGACTCACGCACTCATAAGCTAAAAACTAACAGGCTAAATAAAAATATAATGAAAAGTAAATATCATTTTAAATTTGAAGATTTGATGATTTACAATAAAGCAATTGACTTTGGAGAATCTGTAAATGATCAAATAAATACTTTTCCAAAAGAAGAAATGTATAGGCTTGCATCTCAATTTATAAGAGCTGCAGATTCGTTAGCATTAAATATTGCAGAAGGTTCTGCAAGTTCTGATGCTCAATTTAATAGATATTTGCAATTAGCATGGGATAGTGCTCATGAATGTGTAGTATGTAGTACAAAAGCTAGATTAAGAGGTTTTATAACGGAAAAGCAAGATGAAAAAAATAGAGCAGAAATTACAGAATTATCAAAAATGATTACCTCTTTCAAAAAACATTTAAAATCAAAAATGAATAAGTAATTGAGTAGATGGGAAATATAAGTTAATAATATACTCAAAGGCTCACAAACTAAATAACTAAGAAACTAAATGGCTCACAAACCTATTCTCTCAAACTTCATACCTAAGCAAATGCTTTCCCAAGACGCCTTTAGCCAATGGTTAGGTATCGAAATTATTGAAGTCGAAAAAGGAAGATGTAAAGTAGGAATGACGATTAGGAAAGAAATGCTCAATAGCATGAGTAAAGCTCACGGAGGAATATCCTATAGCTTGGCTGATACAGCTTTTGGTTTTTCTGCAAACACCCATGGCAAATATGCTGTATCTATAGAAACCTCGATCAATCATATCGAGGCATTAGAAGAGGGGGATTATCTAACAGCAGAAGCTACAGTTGATATTACCAAAACAAAAGTAGGCTTCAATATTGTAGAAGTTAAAAGAGGAGATGATATTGTCGCACTTTTTAAAGGAGTAGTATATAGAACCAGTAAAGACTGGGAGGAATAAATATAAAACCGTAAAATGATAAATATAAAAGTGGTTCAGATATATGAGATTACATTTTAGAATTTATGATTTAACATTTAAAATTTAAACTTTTGAAAGAATCGTATATAATAGACGGAGTCCGCACTCCTATAGGAAGCTATAAAGGAACATTATCAGCAGTAAGAACTGATGATTTAGGAGCTTTGGTAATAGAAAAGTTAGTAGAAAATAATCCAAATATTCCAAAAGATGCATATGATGATGTCATTATGGGGTGTGCTAATCAGGCTGGTGAAGATAATCGTAATGTAGCCAGAATGGCTGCATTATTAGCAGGGCTACCTTTTACTGTTCCGGGAGAAACGGTTAATCGTTTGTGTAGCTCAGGATTATCTGCAATAATACATGCTAATAGAGCAATCAAAGCAGGAGACGGCGATCTATTTATTTCGGGTGGAGTAGAAAATATGACACGTGGGCCATACGTGATCGCAAAACCGTCATCTGCCTTTGGTAATGATTCTAAAATGTATGACTCTAGTTTTGGATGGCGATTTGTAAATCAAAAAATGCATGACCTGTATGGTACAGATGGTATGGGAAATACTGCAGAAAACCTGGTAGAGAAATATAATATATCTAGAGAAGATCAGGATGCATTTGCGTATTGGAGTCAGATGAAAGCGACCAATGCCCAGAAATCTGGGAGATTAGCTAAAGAAATTACTACAGTCGAAATCCCACAGCGTAAAAAAGATCCAATCCTATTTTCTGATGATGAGTTTGTAAAACCAACTACTACCAAAGAGGTATTAGCAAAACTACGCCCGGCCTTTAAAAAAGAAGGTAGCGTAACGGCAGGAAACTCTTCAGGATTAAATGATGGAGCAGCAGCTACCATTATTGCATCAGAAGATGCAGTAAAAAAATACAATCTAAAACCACTGGCCAGAATAGTAAGCTCTGCAGTGGTAGGAGTAGAGCCTAAGATTATGGGTATCGGACCTGTTCAGGCTTCTAATAAAGCTCTGGAAAAAGCAGGGATTACAATGGATGATATAGATGTTATTGAGCTTAATGAAGCTTTTGCTTCACAAGCGTTAGCGTGTATACGAGAATGGGGATTAGCAGATGATGACCCAAGAATAAACCCTAACGGAGGATCTATTGCAATTGGGCATCCATTAGGAGTAACAGGTACCAGGATTGCGTATTCCGCAGCTTTAGAGTTACAACAACAAAATAAACGATATGCTCTAATCACAATGTGTGTTGGAGTAGGTCAAGGGTATGCTTGTGTAATCGAAAATACAAATATCTGATTTATGAAAAAACTAGAAAGCTACATAAACGGAAAATGGACTTCGGGTTCTGGAGATGGAATCGTAATGCACGATGCCATTACAGGTGAAGTTATTGGGACGTCTACAACTGAAGGATTAGATATTCCCGAGGTATTACAATACGGAAGAACCAAAGGAGGAGAAATCCTTCGGAAAATGACTTTTCAGCAACGTGGTAATATGCTTAAAAAATTGGCATTATATCTTACCAAACGCAAAGAAGAGTTTTATGAACTAAGTTATCGTACAGGAGCAACCCGAGTAGATAGCTGGATCGATATCGAAGGTGGTTTTGGTAATCTTTTTGCCAACGCTTCTTTGCGAAAACTATTCCCTAATCAACCATACCATGTAGAAGGAGACCCTATAGATCTGTCTAAAGGAGGACGGTTTATGGCACATCATATTTTAGTACCCAAAAGAGGAGTCGCTGTACATATTAATGCTTTTAATTTTCCTATTTGGGGAATGCTGGAAAAATGTGCTGTTAACTGGATGGCAGGAGTACCAGCAGTTGTATTACCTGCACCACAAACCGCATACTTAACAGAAGCAGTAGTACGAGTAATTATAGATTCGGGAATACTCCCCGAAGGAGCATTACAGTTACTTAGCGGAATGACCAAAACGATTCTGGACACAGTAGAATCTCAGGATGTAGTAACTTTTACAGGTTCTGCGCATACAGGAAGAATGCTGAAAGCACATCCAAGACTTATAGAAGAATCTGTACCTTTTACTATGGAGGCAGACTCATTAAATGCTTCGGTGTTAGGAAAAGATGCTGTGCCAGGTACACCAGAGTTTGACTTATTTGTTAAAGAAGTTCGAAAAGAAATGACTGTAAAATGCGGTCAGAAATGTACCGCCATACGTAGAATTATCGTGCCTTCAGAATTGGTTGAAGATGTACAAATCGCATTAGGGCAACAGCTGGATAAAGTTACTGTAGGAGATCCAAGATTGAAAGAAGTGCGAATGGGAGCACTGGCAAGTAAGCAGCAGGTAGAAAGTTTTAAAAATAATATCTCAGAAATAGCTAAAACTGCTCAGATTGTATATGGTGATTTAGATAAACTTGAAACTGTAGGAGCCGATGCTCAAAAAGGAGCATTCGTAAGTCCGATTTTGATGCGAGAAGATAACCCATTCAAAAATACAAATGCACATACGATTGAAGCATTCGGTCCAGTAGCGACTATTATGCCTTATGATACGCTAGAAGATGCTATTACCTTATCTCAAATGGGTAAAGGATCATTAGTGTCCTCTATTTTTACATACGATGATAAAATAGCCAAAGATTATATCGTAGGTGCAGCTTCTCATCACGGACGTATCTTGGTTGGTAATCGAGAAAATGCGAAACAAAGTACTGGTCATGGTTCTCCATTACCATTACTTACACATGGAGGCCCGGGACGAGCTGGTGGTGGCGAAGAAATGGGAGGAATGCGAGGAATTAAACACTTTATGCAACGTTGTGCCATCCAGGGAACACCAACCACACTTACCGAAGTAACAGGTATATACCAGGCAAATTCTGCGTATAAAGAATCAGAAAATCATCCGTTCTCATATCATTGGGAGGATATAGAACCGGGAATGTCACTAAAAACCCATAAACGTACAGTAACTGATACAGATATCATTGGTTTTGCAAACCTTACCTGGGATCATTTCTATGCGCATACCGACATCACATCTTTAGACGGAAGTATTTTTGAAAAACGTACCGCCCACGGATATTTTATCCTGGCAGCTGCAGCAGGTTTGTTTGTATATCCTAATAAAGGCCCTGTAGCAGCGAATTATGGATTAGAAGAATGTAGATTTTTAAGACCGATCTATCATAATGACACAGTATATGTTAGACTAACCTGTAAAGAAAAAGTAGATCGTGATGTTGCAAGTGCAGAGCACCCTAGCGGAATTGTAAAATGGTTTGTAGAGGTTTTTGATACTGAAGACGAGTTAGTAGCTATTGCTACCATTTTAACGATGGTGCAGAAAAAACAAACCTCTCTTGTAGAAATGACTGAAGCAAAAATTAAGGAATGCTTACGTAAACTATCTGCAGATGCTAAACCAAAATGGGGAATCATGACACCCCAGCATATGGTTGAACATCTGGAGTATACCTACAAAATTGCTGCCGGAGAAATTCAGGATTTCGAAATTGCAACACCAGAAAAGATTCTGGATAAAGTACACAATAGTTTATATAATTATGAACCTTTTCCTAAAAATACCGACTTTCCCTTACTTAAAAAAGGAGAGTTAGAAGAGCTAAATCATCCTGATCTTGAAACAGCTATAACAAAGCTAAGCGAATCTAGAGAAGTATATAAAACATATTTTAAGGAAAATCCAGATGCAATACTAAAAAATATTGTTTTCGGAGAATTGAACAAATATGAATGGTATCTGTTAGAAAGAAAACATTTAAACCATCACTTTGATCAATTTGATCTGTTAGGCTAAGTAGTTTAGAAAATAAAATATAAACCTCACAGGTTTTCAAAACCTGTGAGGTTTTAGAAGAAAAAAAATATATTATAAAAACCGAACAATGTAAAATAGTAAATGATAAAGTTTTAAAGCAATGCCATCTACTTTAAACTTTTAGATTTTACATTTAAAATTTGATATTTATTTTGACACAACCATACGTAAACATAAACATAGAAAATCAGGTAGGAATTATTGAATTTTTTCATCCTGCGCATAACTCTCTACCGGGAGATATTTTGACTAAGCTTGCTCAAACTATTACTGATGCGGGTACTAATGATGATATCAAGGTAATTATATTAAAAAGTGGAAAAGACAGAACGTTTTGTGCTGGAGCCAGTTTTAAAGAGTTGATCAATATTAATGATGCCGAAACCGGAAAAGTATTTTTCTCTGGTTTTGCCAATGTAATCAATGCGATGCGTAAATGCCCAAAATTTATTATTGGGCGAGTACAAGGAAAAACTGTTGGAGGAGGAGTTGGATTAGCTTCTGCTACCGATTATTGTATGGCAACAAAATATGCATCCATAAAATTAAGCGAACTTAATGTAGGGATAGGACCATTTGTAGTAGGACCTGCGGTAGAACGTAAAATAGGATTGTCTGCGATGACGCAGATTGCAATTGATGCCAATTCATTTTATGATGCAGAGTGGGCTAGAGATAAAGGGTTGTTTACCAAAGTTTTTGAAGATATAGAAACATTAGATGCTGAAGTAAAAGCTTTTACAGAACATTTATGTACATACAATCCAGAGGCAATGAAGGATATGAAACAAGCATTTTGGAAAGGAACAGAAGATTGGGATACACTTTTGGCAGATAGAGCTGTAATTAGCGGAAGATTGGTATTAAGTGATTTTACAAAAGAGAAATTAAAAGGATTTAAATAGAATATTGAACACCGAATACTAAACAAAGAATATCGAATGTCGAAGTTTATATTTTATTAAACAATAGTTTGATTTCAGTATTCGATATTTAACATTCAATATTAGATATTTTCATGATTTACAGCTTTAAAGGATATATACCCGTAGTACACGAAAGTAGTTTTGTGCATCCACTGGCAGCAGTAACTGGCAATGTGATCATTGGTAAAAACTGTTATATTGGTCCAGGAGCGGCGATACGTGGAGATTGGGGAGAGATTATCCTTGAAGATGGAGTTAATGTGCAAGAAAATTGTACGGTACATATGTTTCCGGGTAAATCTATCGTGCTCAAAGAAAGTGCACATGTAGGACACGGAGCAGTGATTCACGGAGCAAATTTGGGCCGTAATTGCCTAATTGGGATGAATACTGTAATTATGGATGATGCAGAAATTGGAGATGAATGTATAGTAGGAGCAATGTCTTTTGTGAAAGCAAATACAGTTTTTCCAAAACGAAGTTTGATTGTTGGTAATCCGGCAAAGGTAATTAAAGAAGTAAGTGATGAAATGATAGCCTGGAAAACAAAAGGTACACAGCTATATCAACAATTACCAGCAGATTGTTATGAGTCATTAAAAGAAGTAGAGCCTCTAAGAGAAGTCCCGGAGGATAGAGGAAGACAGGAAGCATTTTATAAAACGTTGGAAGAGTTTAAAAAGAAATAGATCATTACGAATGTCACATTGAGTTGTCACACTGAGCTTGTCGAAGTGTTGTCGAAATGTAACATAAACGAATAAAATTAATATATTACAAATAATTAACTAACAAACATTTGTTAACCAAGATGTCGACAGTAGAATTAAAAATGCCCAAAATGGGTGAAAGTATATCAGAGGCTACCATTCTTAACTGGTTAAAGAATGTAGGTGATACGGTAGAAGAGGATGAAACAATTTTAGAAGTAGCTACAGATAAAGTAGATTCTGAAGTGCCTTCTCCTTGTCATGGAGTGATAACAGAAATACGGTATCAGCCAAATGAGGTAGTAAAGATAGGGCAGGTAATTGCTGTTATCAATGCCGATGCAGTATCTGGGTCATCTCATCAAAAATCGGAAGAGACAGAAACTACTATTGAAAGATCACAAAAAAAGCCAGAACCATCTGTTCAAATAGAATCAAGAGGAACAAGTAGTTCTGATTTTAAAAACCTAAATCTAGGTGAAAATGATGGCTTTTTATCTCCTTTGATCATTAGCATTGCTCAAAAAGAAAATATCACTATTGAGGAACTACAGAGTATTGCAGGTACAGGAGTAGAGGGTCGTATACGCAAAAGTGATGTGATGAAATACCTGAAAAACAGGAAATACCCACTGCCTAGCAGGCCACAACCACAATCACCAAAATCAACTTACAATGCACCACCGATCTCGTTTATAGAAGGCAAAGATCGCATTGTAGAAATGGACCGTATGCGCAAAATGATTGCAGATCATATGGTGTATTCTAAACATACTTCGCCCCATGTAACCAGTTATATCGAAGTTGATGTAACCAATATCGTGAATTGGAGAAACGAAGTAAAGGTGAAGTTTCAGGAAAAACACGGAGAAAAATTAACATTCACTCCAATTTTTGTAGAAGCGGTTGCTAAGGCAATTCAGGAATACCCAATGATTAATGTTTCTGTAGATGACAAGAAGATTGTGGTACATAACGATATTAACGTTGGTATGGCAACTGCACTACCTAATGGTAACTTAATTGTTCCGGTAGTTAAAAATGCAGATGAAAAAAACCTACTTGGATTGGCTAAACGTGTAAACCATTTGGCAAATAGTGCAAGGAATAATGCTTTAAAACCAGATGAAATACAAGGAAGTACTTTTACCATTTCTAATGTAGGAACCTTTGGTAGTTTGATGGGAACACCAATTATTAATCAACCAGAAGTTGCAATTTTGGCTTTAGGAATTATTAAGAAAAGACCAGAGGTAATTACTACAGAAACAGGAGACGAAATCGCAATTAGAAGTATGATGTATTTGTCATTGTCTTTTGATCATAGAGTAGTAGATGGGTTTTTAGGAGGATCATTTTTACGTAAAGTAGGTGATGAACTGGAAGCTTTTGATATAAATAGAGAAATATAAAATAATCAATACATGCACAAGGGATAGAAGCTGGCTACCATGTAGCGCGAATAGCCCGACCCCGAGAGATACGATTCGGGGATGTGCCCAAAACAAATACTAATGGAGCAGCAAATCAAAATTACAACAACCTCAGATTCAAAATTAAAGGATATTGATTTTGATAATATTCCTTTGGGTAAAGCCTTTACCGATCATATGTTTATCTGTGATTATGAAAATGGAGCGTGGCAAAACCCGCGTATCGAACCATTAGAATTTATTCCTACACATCCTGCAGCAATGGCTTTGCATTATGGGCAAGCAATTTTTGAAGGAATGAAAGCTACAGTGGGAAAAGATAATACTCCGCTGTTGTTTAGACCAGAAGAAAATGCAAAACGATTTAATCATAGTGCTGCCAGAATGGGAATGCCTTCTGTACCCGAAGAACTTTTTGTAGAGGCAGTAAAGCAGATTGTAGGTGTAGAATACGACTGGATACCACCACAAGAAGGAAGTGCATTGTATTTGCGCCCATTTATGTATGCAGATGAACCTTTTATTGGGATGCGTGCAGCAACAAGTTATAAGTTTATTGTGATCTGTTCTCCTGCCGGACCATTCTTTACCAAAAAAATAAAATTATATGCTGAAACCGAATATATAAGAGCTGCAGATGGAGGAACAGGAGAAGCAAAAGCAGCAGGTAATTATGCTGCAGCGATCCTGCCTACAGAAAAAGCTAAAGCCAAAGGCTATGATCAGGTATTGTGGTTAGATGCTAATGAACACAAGTATATTCAGGAAGTAGGAACGATGAATATCTTTTTTAAAGTAGATGGAAAGTTTATCACTCCAAGAACCAATGGATCAATTCTAAAAGGAATTACTCGTGATAGTGTAATCACTTTGCTAAAAGGTAAAGGTTTTGAAGTAGTAGAGCGCCCAATTACGATTGATGAGGTTATTGAGTTTTCGAAAGAAGGAAAATTAGAAGAAGCTTTTGGAACCGGAACAGCAGTTGCTATTGCCATGATAGAGGCTATCGGATATAATGAAGAATTAATCACATTACCCGACACAAACCCTGTAAGCCAGGATATGAAAAATACTCTGGATGAGATCAAAGCTCAGAAAAGAGAAGATAAACATGGTTGGATTATACCTGTGTCTATTAAAGAGAAAGTGAAATAATTAGAATTTACGAAGGATAAGATAATTAGAATGTTATTTAAGGAAGAATTTGAATTGTTTTAGTGTTTTACAATAGTCAAAAAATATCGAGAACAAGTGAAATCAAAAATCGTAAGTCGTACATCAAAAATTAATTTAAAATGTTAGCTGAAAAGACCATAGCAAAAGAAGTATTAGAAAAAGCATTCATGACACTCTGTACGGCTAAGTCGATGACAGAGTTATACGAAGAAAACTTCAAAACAGTATCTAAATATGTGCATGCGACTTCAAGAGGGCATGAAGCAATTCAAATAGCTACAGCCATGCAGTTATTACCTCAGGATTATGCGTTTCCGTATTACAGAGATGATTCGATGTTATTAGGGATAGGAATGCGACCGTATGATTTAATGTTGCAATTATTGGCTAAAAAAGGAGATCCTTTTTCGGGAGGTAGAACCTATTACTCACACCCCAGTTTGCGTGATGAGGATAAACCAAAAATTCCGCACCAATCATCGGCAACAGGAATGCAGGCCATACCTTCTACCGGAGTAGCATTAGGGATGCAATACAAAGAATTGGTTGGTTTAGATGACAAATCATTAAAAGATAAACCTCTGGTAGTATGTTCTCTTGGAGATGCATCAGTAACCGAGGGAGAGATTGCAGAAGCTTTTCAGATGGCTGCCTTAAAGCAATTACCGATTTTGTATTTGGTACAGGATAACGGATGGGATATTTCTGCAAATGAAGAAGAAACCCGTGCACAAAATGCTTTTGAATATGCTGCAGGATTTAATGGATTAGAAGCGATTTCTATCGATGGAGCTAATTTTACCGAAAGCTACCTGGCGATACAAGAAGTAATCAAAATCATTAGAGAAGAAAGAAGACCGATTCTGGTGCATGCCAAAGTACCTTTGCTAAATCATCATACTTCGGGGGTGCGAATGGAATGGTATCGAGATGACCTTGAAGAAGCTCGTTCTCGCGATCCATATCCGGTATTGAGAAACCAATTACTTTCATCTGGTTTTACCGAAGATGAAGTGCTGGCTATCGAAACAGAAGCAAAAGCAGTAGTAGCCAAAGATTTGGACGAAGCTATGAAAGCCGAAGATCCAAGGCCAGAAGATTTATTTACTCATGATTTTGCCCCTACACCAATTACAGAAGAGAAAGGAGAACGATCTCCTGCAGATAAAGAAGAAGTGGTAATGGTAGATTGTGCTTTGTTTGCTGTAGAAGAATTAATGAAGGAGCATAAAGAATGTTTGTTATATGGGCAAGATGTAGGAGGAAGACTAGGAGGAGTATTTAGAGAAGCAGCTACATTAGCTCAAAAATTTGGAGACGAGCGTGTGTTTAATACGCCTATACAGGAAGCTTTTATTGTTGGTTCTACTGTGGGAATGTCTGCCGTTGGTTTAAAGCCTATTGTAGAAGTACAGTTTGCCGATTATATCTGGCCAGGGCTAAATCAATTATTTACAGAAGTGAGTAGATCCTGTTATTTATCTAATGGAAAATGGCCGGTATCGATGATTCTGCGAGTTCCGATTGGAGCTTATGGTAGTGGAGGGCCTTATCACTCCTCTTCTGTTGAATCTGTAGTAACTAATATTCGTGGAATCAAGATTGCATATCCAAGTACAGGGGCAGATCTTAAAGGGTTGATGAAAGCTGCATATCATGACCCAAATCCTGTAGTCATTTTAGAGCACAAAGGATTGTATTGGTCAAAGGTAAAAGGAACCGATGCTGCCAGAACTATAGAGCCATCAGAGGATTATATATTACCTTTCGGTAAAGCTAATGTTGTACAACGTATCTGGCCGCAGGATGAAAAGGAAACCATGACGATCGTAACCTACGGTATGGGAGTACATTGGGCGCTTAATGCGACAAAAGGGATGAAAGATGTAGTCGAGGTTATTGATTTACGTACATTGTATCCTCTAGATGAAGAAACCATTATGGAATCGGTAAAGAAAACCAAGAAATGTCTTGTGGTTACCGAAGAACCTACTAATAATTCTTTTGCAAGAGCATTATCGGGCAAAATCCAGGAGGAGTGTTTTAGATCTCTGGATGCTCCTGTGATGACTATAGGGTCAGAGAATATGCCAGCTATTCCTTTGAACAGCACTTTAGAGCAAACCATGATTCCTTCTACCGAAAAAGTAAAAGAGAAAATAGATGAATTGTTAAAGTATTAAACGATTTGATAATAAAAAATATACCCTGGTAATTTAGATCTAAATTACCAGGGTATATTTTTTATCCCCACATACAGAATCTGCCATTGCATTCTCCAATGCCACAAATATTAAGACTTATTCGGCAACATAACTCTCCTTTCTGATAGCAATCCGATATACGGCTTTTTGATCCATTAATAGATTTTTGAACCGCTTTATTCAGTTTTTTTACTCCATTTACGTTTATGATATTTTTCATTTTTAAAGGTTTTAAGAGTTTATATTTATTTAAACTAAAAATGAAAGTGTAAGATATTGATAATAAGTGTTTTTTGTTTAATACGATGTAATATGATTATGTTAAGAAATTGAATTTTATGACAAAGAAGGTATTGATTTCTATAGAGAAATCACCACTTTACGTTCTCATATTGAAAATCAGATTCTTTTTTTGAATATAGGTTGTTATTCAGATATTCTATATGGTTTTAGTTCTTCAAAGAAAATATCATCATTAGGAACATCAAAATCCATACTTTTAACATTTAGGTTATTATCAGTATTAAATTTTACGGTTCCAAAGCTAAACCAGGCATGTTTCTTATCCCAAACAATTTCCCAAACATCATGATGCCAGTGTCGCAGTGTAGCAGATAAATCTGGAGTATGTTCAAATTTCATGCGTAACTGGTCTTTTTCTAACGAGATTTTAATTTTTCCGTAGATATCAGACCTATAATCTCCTACTATTTTAGTTGGTGCGACAGAAGGTTTGGTATTTAGCTCTCTTTTTTCTTTTCTTGTAGAGATTCGAGTGTCTTTTTTACCATTAGTATTTGCCTTTTTCAATAGTTTGGCAGACCAATTGATAGATGCTGTACCTAGAAATTGATCTAAAGCATGGTAAGTTGCAGCTCTAATCGGGCTTTTCATACCATTAGTAAGTACTACAACTCCTAGATTTTCATCAGGAATTAAAGTAACTGCTGTAATCATTCCATCAAACCCTCCTGTATGAGCAACGCTAAGTCTTCCTTGATAATCACTTAATCCCCATCCTAATCCATAGCCACTAAAATGCTTATTGAAATCATTTTTTGAAGTGTGATCTACTCTATAATTGTTATGAGGTGTCCAGATTATATTTCTGGTGTTTTTGGTAAGTAAAGTATCTTTACCGATACGACCATGGTTTAGATTAAAGATCATCCATTTAGAAACATCTTTAACACTAGAAATAAGCCCGCCCATAGCTCCTATTTCTTCCCAATCTACCCAGTCGATAGGGATGTTTTTATCATTTTCGCGACCATGCGGGGTGGCATAATTCTTTTTTGTATCCAGTTTTTTATATGATGTTAAGGTTCTATCCATTCCCAGAGGATCTAGAATTCGTTCTTTTACATTTTCTCCCCAACTTTTTCCGGTTACTTTTTTTATAATTTCTCCTGCAGTAATGTACATTACATTAGAGTACCCAAATCCAGATCTGAAATCATGAGTTTTAGGAAGATGTTTACTTCTTTTTATAATTTCTTCTGATGTTAAGTTTGCTTTATACCAAATCACATCACCACTGAATGTGCCAAGTCCAACACGATGACTTAATATATCTCTAATAGTAACTTCATTACTTACCCATGGATCGTAAAGGGCAAAATATGGTAGATGTTTTTTTACTTTATCATCCCAATTAAGCTTTCCTTCCTGTACCAGCATTCCAATAATAGTAGCCGTAAACGCTTTAGAGTTAGATGCAATGGCATACAGCGTGTTTTCATCTGGTTTTTCGTCTTTTCCTTTTTCTTTTACTCCGTAATTACCACTGAAAATCAGTTTTCCATCTTTAACAATTCCAATAGAAACACTAGGTATATCCCAGTCTTTTGCCATTTTTGCATAGTATTCATCTAACTTTTTAAGATCAACTGTAGTGCCTGTTTGACTTAATATATTTGTTGTAGAAATCAGTAATACTGTAAATAACAGCAATAGTTTTTTCATGATTTTAATTTTAGATAGTGTTTTGTGTGTTTCGAAAGGTAAATATAATTTATTTAAGATGATAAGAATGTTATATCTCCTTCAAAATACTATTCAAAAGATGATCAGGTATACAATCGGTTTTGTCTAATTAATAATTATAATAGCTATACGGGATACTACTTTTTTAACAATTTTCTAAATGCTTCGGCATTTCCATGAAATAGATCATAATCGACATTGCCTTTGATTCCTTTTAAGTTTTTAAGATCTGTACGTTGCCAGATAGTCCAGCCTTCACTCTTCCAGGTGTTAGGAACTTTTGGAGCTTTTTTGGTATACGCTGCAATCCACAATTTATATTTGGCAAAATCGGGATGGTCAAGGTATTTAATACCAAAATAATAATTAGAATAGATAATTGGGGTTACTCCCCATTCCTTTTCTACTGTTTGTAACCAGAGTAAGGTGTTTTTTTGATATTCTTTTTTAGTAACAGGGGCTTGAATCCCTAATTCTTCTAGATCTAAAACAGGAGGTAAATCTCCCGGTTCTAATGTGCCTACTGCAGCTATAAAATTTTGAGCTTGCTTTTTAGGATCATAACCGGTTTGATAAAAATGATAAGCACCCCGGTAGATACAGTTACTTTTTGCAGCTGCTCTGTTTGTTTTAAACATAGGGTCTTTAAAATCATCACCTTCTGAAGCTTTGATGTACACAAAATTAACACCGTCTTTCTTAATATCATTCCATTTGATATCTCCTTGAAAATGAGAAACATCCATTCCTAAAATAGAAGGATCTGTTTCGAGTCTTTGATTTTCTGAAGTACACAAATTGTTTTTGTCTGTTGCACAAGAAAATAATACTAACGATAGTGTAAAAAGTTGAATGGTAATTTTTTTCATGAATTCTATTGGTTAAGTCTTAAAAGTATTTAATTGTTTAAATTTTAGGTTAATGTGGATCATGGGTTAGATCTTTACCAAGTTTTTTTAAATTTTCCTCTTGGGCTTCTTCAATTTTACTTAATCCAGAAAAATGAAAGAACTTCTTAAGTAAGAAACTCATGAGATAAAAATATAATAGTGGTAAAATAAGAAAAAGAACAATGAGGTTACTAATCATGTTTATGATAAGTTTCATCAATTCTTTTTTACCTTCTTTCAAGATTGCAAAAGCTTCAGAAAACCCTTCTTCTGCATCAACACTTACATCTTCGACTTTATCAACAACTGCATCTTCAACTTTTTTAAAAATGCCTATACCTTTACGACCTTTTTCTTTAGCTTTCTCTAATTGCCTGTTTTTTCGAGCTTCTTGTTTTGATTTGATGTACTTTTTCTTTGCTTCATATTTGTTCTTAATAGATGAAAGATGTTCATGTAACGAAGAACCAAGACTTAATTCCATAGAGTCAGATACATAGTGTATTCCATTAACATATAAAGAAAGTCCCGGGTTGATAAGTAATGCTATAATAAGCAGTTTTAAAGCTACTTTTTTATATTTTTCGAAGAATATGCCTACAAGAAAAATCACAGGAAGCACTTTAAACAATAATGATTTACCCATATTTACCAATATGGTTTGAACTGCGATTACAATATTTGCAAAGGTTAAATAATTGATTGCTCGTGTAAAAATATCAGAAAGCTCTGTTGCCAGTCCCCCAACTAAGAGGATACCAGAATTGTCAATACCTGCAGTGATACTTTTTAACTCCATGGCAACGCCAAGACCCAGCATCATATCTCCATTAATATTAGATAAAAAATCAATAGCTGGTGCTACTAATATGTTACTAAATCCCAGAATGATAATAATCAAAGAGATGATAATAACCCAGGTTTTATCATTTTTAATAAGATTGGATAGTGTTTGGTTAATATCCATAGCAGTAGTAAAGTTGGTTCATTTTGTGTAGTTTAAAGGTAGAGAATTTTTGAAGTAAATTGTATAGGTATTTATACGTAATTATTACAGAAATATATAAAGTATGTTCAAAAAAATTATGTATAAATAACCATATGATTTTCTATAATTTTGATATGATACAAGTGATATTTTTGATGATTCTTTAAAAAAACTTTAAGAATAGTGTCTATGTTTCTTGAAGCAAGTACTCTTTACTATAATGTTTACGAATAAATAATCACCAAATATGAGAATTAGTACAATTATTACTATGCTATTAAGTGTAGCTCTATTATTATCTTGCTCATTTAAGAAACAAGAGAATGTTCCTTCTGATCCAATTGATGCCAAAATATCTAAACTATTATCAAGTATGACTTTGGAAGAGAAAATTGGTCAAATGACACAAATTACAATTACTGCATTAGAAAAAGAGGGGCAACCTGGAATACTAGATAAGAGTAAATTAAAAGAAGCAATTCATAAATATAAGATTGGTTCGATACTTAATACTCCTAATCCAGGAGCTCCAAAACCAAAAAGGTGGAATGCGATTTTAAATGAAATTTTAGCAGAAACTAATCAAACTGATAAAAAAATTCCGATAATTTATGGAATAGATGCTATTCATGGAGCAAATTATACAGATGGGGCAGTTTTATTTCCTCAACAAATAGGCTTGGCTGCAACATGGGATGCTGAGCTAGTAGAAAAATGCACTGCTATTTCAGCCTATGAAACCAGAGCATCTTCAATACCCTGGGTTTTTTCTCCAGATCTGGATTTACCAAGACATCCAGCCTGGTCAAGACTTTGGGAATCTTTTGGAGAAGATACATACCTGTCTTCACAAATGGCTGTAGCTATGGTAAAAGGTTTTCAGGGAAATAATGTTGGTGCATCTGATAAAGTAGCTGCATGTCTTAAGCATTATATTGGATATGGAAGTACAACTACAGGAAAAGACAGGACCCCAAGCATTATTCCTGAAAGAGTACTTAGACAATATGATTTACCTATATACCAGAAAAGCATAAGTGCTGGAGCAAAAAGTGTTATGATTAGTTCTGGAGAGATTAATGGCACCCCTGTTCATGCTAGTAAAAAAATGATAACAGAGATTTTAAAAGGCGAATTAGATTTTAAAGGTTTTGTGGTAACCGATTGGAAGGATATAATTTACTTACATACACGCCATAAGGTAGCCTCTACGATGCGTGAAGCTGTTAAGAAATCAGTTATGGCAGGAATTGATATGAGTATGGTGCCAGAGAATTACTCTTTTTTTGAAGAGTTATTTTCTTTGGTGAGTGACGGCGAAGTACCTATGTCTAGAATAGATGATGCGGTAAGTAGAATTCTGAGAGTGAAGTTTGAATTAGATTTATTTAGAACACCGGTTACCAACCCTGAAGATTATCCTGATTTTGGTTCTCCTTCTTCGATTGCAATGTCGTATATCGCCGCATCTGAGTCTATTACTTTACTAAAAAACACAGATAAAATACTTCCTATTGCTAAAGAAAGTAAGGTACTGATAACAGGGCCAACTGCTAACAGTATGCAATACCTTAATGGTGGATGGTCATACACATGGCAAGGGGAAAAAAGTGATGAATATGCAAATGATAAGCTTACAATTTTAGAAGCATTTAAAAATAAAATAGGGGAACAAAATGTAGTATACACGCCTGGGGTATCTATTTTTAAAGAGGTCGATATTGCCAAATCTGTTTCACTAGCGAGTAATGTAGATTATATTGTTTTATGTTTAGGCGAGCATAACTATACAGAAACTCCGGGAGATATTAATGATTTGATAATAACCAAACCTCAAATCAAATTAGCTCAGGCATTAGCTAAGCTAAATAAACCGATTATACTAATCCTTAATGAAGGAAGACCAAGAATTATTAGTGAGTTTGAAAATGATATGGATGCCGTTTTACAGTGTTATCTTCCCGGAAATGAAGGAGCACGAGCCTTGGTAGATATTGTTTATGGAGATATAAATCCAAGTGGAAAACTACCTTATAATTATCCCAGATACTCAAATTCTCTACAAAAATATAATAGAAAATATACAGAAAGTTTGGGAGATGAAGAGCAAAATGATGATGCAGATTATCAAAAAAGTTATAATCCACAATATGAGTTTGGATATGGGTTATCATACACAACTTTTGGCTATAAAAATTTAAAACTGGATAAGATATTTATTAATAAAGAAGACGCGATTCAAATAACTATCGATGTCCAAAATACTGGAGTAAGAACCGGAAAAGAAGTGGTGCAACTATATCTTAAAGATATGTATGCAAGTATTACACCTGAGGTAAAAGCTCTAAAAAGATTTAAAAAAATAGAACTTCAACCAGGAGAAATGAAAACAATTTCATTTACGATTGGAATTGATGATTTAAAGTTTGTTAATGAAAATAATGAATGGATTGCAGAAAGTGGAGAATTTGAAATAATGATTGGCCCCCTTTCTAAAAAAATAGTACTTGAAAAAGAGCTACAAGAACCGTAAAGATTTTTTTATTAGAATTGTTTTTGTTAATTTAATGTTAAACAAACATTCTTAATGCTTTGAAAGTAAATTATTTATTCAGGAATTCATAAACGCTTAAACTATTTTAAATGCAATCCGTTAAAACTATAGATTCTGTACTGTGGACCAAAGTTAAATTGGGGGATTTAGATGCTTTTAATCAACTATATGATAAGTATATAGATGCACTTTATGAGTTTGGGATTCAGCATACTAAGGATACAGATTATGTTAAGGATTGCATCCATGATCTATTTTTAGATATTTACAAATACCGTAAAAAACTTTCTGATGTTGATAATGTAAAATATTATCTGTTTAAATCTTTAAAAAGAAAGATCAATAGAAAATTTAAATCAAAACTAGGTCTATTTTCAACCGAAGAGAAAAAAAATGAAATTAGATCTGAATACAAGTCGATAGAAGAAGTGATTATTCAGTCAGAAAATTCCATAGAAACTAAAGCAAGACTTTCTATTGCGCTATCATCTCTTTCTAGTAGGCAACGAAAAGGATTATCATTAAAATTTGATGAAAAAAAATCATACAAAGAGATTGCAATGATCATGGGAATTTCTATAGAATCGGTACGTACACTTATCTACAGAGCGGTAAAAAAATTAAGAAATGAGATTTGAATTAAGTAAAAAAACAAAAAAGATAATTTTTTGTCTATGTTTTTTGAGTTTGATGCTCTTATAGTATGTTAAGGTGCTAATTTATTATTTCACATTCAAAATTTTACTAAATACTATAGTAGAATAATGTGTTAAGTAAAAATACAAAATAGTAATTGATATTAAAATCTTCCCAAAATGTTAACCGAAGAAGAAAAAAGGCTTTTAAAAAATAAAATAAATACTTCTGTTATGGAGTATCGTAGTAAAAGAAAAAACCGACGAATAGGATATTATATAACTTCGGCGGCGGCAATCACGGTTATATTCTTTTCTACTAAGTATACGAATATCTATCAAAATTCTTCAGCAATAAAAAACTATGTTGATGCTACAGATATTAATATTGATAAAGATGGAGACGTAAAGTTGGTTTTAAATGATAAAGAGGAAGTGAAAATTACAGAAAAAACATCAAGTGTCACGTATTCTAGCTCTGGAGGAGAAGTAGATATTAATGATTCTAAAATAATAGAACAATCGTTAGAGAATACTTTTAATACAGTTATTGTTCCTTTTGGAAAGAGAACTAAAATCACTCTGTCCGAAGGTACAAAAGTATGGCTTAATTCGGGGTCGAAACTTACATATCCAGTTGTGTTTAATGGAAGTAAAAGAGAAGTTCATCTTATAGGAGAAGCTATTTTTGATGTAAAACATAACAAAAAGCAACCATTTTATGTGGTTACAGATGATTACGATATTAAAGTTTTAGGTACGGTATTTAATGTAAGTAGTTATAATGATGATGATTATACGAGTACAGCTTTAGAACGAGGTAGTGTAGAGATAAAGTATAAAGGGAATTCTATTTTTGGAAAATCAAGTATAAAAATAACTCCGGGAACACTCGCTGTATATAATAATAAAACTAAAAAAATAAGGAGCAAGAGAGTCGATGTTACCAAATATATGTCGTGGCGTGATGGTAAATTTATATTCAAAAAAGAAAGAATGGATATGATAGTTAAAAAGCTTTCCCGGTATTATAATGTTGTAATTTCTATAGAGAGCGAAGAACTTAAAATGCAGACTTTCTCTGGTCATTTAGATTTAAAAGATAGTGTAGAAAAAGTGATGGAAGTTCTCAAACAATCAACAGATTTGAGATACAAAATAGAAAACGGAAAATTTGTAATTAACTAAAAACCAAAAACCATATGATATGAAATAACAAAGAGATTGTAATCTATTACAAAAAAGTCAGAAAATGCGGCAACATTTTCTGACCTAATCAAATATTGCGATATCGCAAATACTTAATGCATAAAAAACAAAATTATGAATAAAAAAATTAACGATGTTTCTTTTTTGTCTGAAAAGAAGAGATTCAATTTTTTATTAACCATTATGAGAGTTTTTATTTTATTTCTGTGTTTTGGCTTAACAAGTGTATATGCACATAACTCTTATTCACAAACTAAGCTGGACATTAATTTAAAAAACGGTACTCTTGAAGAACTGTTTGATCAAATTCATTCTCAAAGCGAGTTTATATTTTTTTATAAGGATGATATTGTAAAAACCAATACAAAAATCACACTACGTCTTAAACAATCTACTGTAAAAGAGATACTAAATAGGGTATTTCAAAAAACAGATCTCACTTATAAAATAATTGATCGGCAAATAGTAATATCTAAACGAAAAAAAGAGCTGGGTACGAAAACGATTTCAGAATCAAAAGAATCCCAACAGACGATGTTAACAGGTAAAGTTACCACTGCCGATGGTGAACCCTTACCAGGAGCAAGTATTACTATAAAAAATACAAATAGAGGTACTCAAACCGATTTTGATGGTAACTATGAATTAGAAGTATCTAAAGGAGAATCTTTAGTGTTTTCTTATTTGGGGTTTGCTAATATAGAGGTTGTATATTTTGGTCAACCTAAATTAGATATTACATTGATTGAAGATGCAGGAGAATTAGGAGAAGTAATTGTTGTAGGGTACGGAACCAGGGCAAAAAGTCTAGTTACCGGAGCAATTTCTAGTATTGATTTTAAACAAATAGAAAATTCATCCAACCAGCGTATAGAACAAGTCTTACAAGGAAGAGTGTCTGGTGTTACAGTTGTTTCTTCATCAGGATCTCCTGGTTCTGGATCAAAAGTTAGGATTCGTGGTACGGGCTCTAATGGGAATTCTGATCCTCTTTATATAGTTGATGGCATGAAAGTTTCAAATTTAGAGAATATTGCTCCAAGTGATATTGCGAATATAGAAGTATTAAAAGATGCTGCATCCTCGGCAATTTATGGTACTCAAGGTGCAAATGGTGTTGTTATTGTTACTACAAAACAAGGCAGAAAAGGTAGATCAGTTATAAGCTATAATTCACAAATTGGAATACAGACTTTAAGAACTAAAATGGAACTGATGAATGCTTCTCAGTTTGTAACATATATGAATGAAGCTGGTAATACAACTGTGGCAAATAATGGGATTGATACAGATTGGATTGATGAAACCTTTCAAGATGCATTTATTCAGAGACATGACCTTAGTTTTTCGGGGGGGGCAGAACGATCAACGTATTTTTTATCAGGGTCTTTTTTAGATCAGGATGGTATAGTAGGTAAAAGTAATTCATCATACAAAAGATATACTTTAAGAGCAAATCTTAAGAGTGATATAAAAGATTGGTTAGAAGTAGGAACTAATATTGTGTATTCTAATACTGGGCAGTCTCCAATTATAGAGGATGATTCTTTTAGAGGAGTAGTAAATCATGCACTATTAATTGACCCGTTAACTCCTGTTGTATATAATGGTACACTTCCTCCAAGAGCAATGACAGGTCTTGAGGATGGTACTGCGATGCTTGATAGAAACGGGAATGTATATGGGTATCCTACATACACTACAGGAGAGATAATTAACCCTGTAGCATCTTCAAATTATATTTTTAGAGGGGGAATAGATATCGATAGAGTTTTACTTTCTGTTAAAGGAAAAATAAAATTATCAAATGATTTATCATTTACGTCAAGATTCGGCTATGAAAGATCTAATTCATTTGATACGAGATGGACACCTGTATATTATGTTGCCAGCGAAGCAAGTAATTCTGTCGTAAGTCTAAGGCATGCAATAAGCAGAAATTCAAGATGGTTATGGGAAAATTTTGCAAGATATACTAAGAATCTAGAAGAACACAGTTTTACTGGATTACTTGGTTATTCTGCTGAGAAAATCAAGAATCCATTTTATAATTTGCAAGGGGCTGATGTTCCTAGAGGAACTGATGATTTTGCATATTTTGATTTTTCTAACAGAGATAATGATATTATAGGGAACAATATATTTCAGAAGAATATGACTTCGGTTTTTGGAAGAATATCGTATGATTATTTAAATAAGTATTTGATAGAAGGATCATTGCGATATGACCAATCAAGTGTTTTTCCTAAAAATAAAAAAGGGGGATATTTTCCTGCAGTTTCTGTAGGCTGGGTGGTTTCTAAAGAAAATTTCTGGAACTCAAATAAAATTGACTACATCAAATTACGTGGTAGTTGGGGACAGAATGGGAGTGATGCAAACTTATCGGGTAATGGAGATTTACAATTCTGGCAAAGTGTTGCTACCGATGTTGGAGTAATACCAATAGTTTATGAGGGCGTAAGTGGTACTCAAGTTGGAGATTTGGCAAACCCTCAATTATTATGGGAGCGTTCAGAACAACTCGACATTGGCCTTGATTTAAAAGCATTAGATAATAAGTTTAACTTTTCTGTAGATTATTATAGTAAAACTACTAGAGATTTGATTGTTTCTAATGGTAATATCATAGTGCCTGGATCAGTAGGGAGAACATTAGGAGCAATTAATGCAGGTACGATTACAAATAGAGGTTTTGAGTTTGAGATTGGTTATAATACTACTACAAGTAGAGGTTTGGATTATGGTGTTAATCTTAACTTGTCTACATTAAAAAATAATACTTCAGAAGTATCTATTGGAGGAGCTTTAAATGGCGCGTCAATCCCAGGAAGACCGATTACAAGATTCGAAGAAGGCTTTCCTGTATGGTATTTTTATGGATTTAAAACCAATGGTATAGATCCACAAACAGGGGGAATTATTTTTGTTGATACCGATGGAGTTCCTGGTATTACCTCTAATGATAAAACTATGATTGGTTCACCACATCCAGATATATTGTTTGGAGGTAATATTAGTTTGGGGTATAAAAACTTTGATCTAAACGTATTATTTCAAGGAACATATGGTAATGATATTTTTGCTGGATATCATCGTCCTTCTAGACCATTAACTAATAAACCTGTTGATTATTTTAATAATAGATGGCAACAACCAGGGGATATAGCATCTTTTCCGGGAGCTGCAAATATAGCTGAAGCATATGATACCGATCTTATGGTAGAAGATGGCTCTTATCTAAGAATTAAACAATTACAATTAGGGTATAATTTTCCACAAGGAATTACAGATAAACTTAACTTAGGAAAGTTAAGAGTTTACATTTCTCTGGATGATTATTTTACTTTCACTAAGTATAATGGTTTAGATCCTGAGGCAGGAAGTTTTGCAAATAATAGCCAAGGAATTGATAGAGGATTTTACCCAATACCTGGTAAAGCATTATTTGGTTTATCAGTAGATTTTTAAAAATTTAATTATTTATAATTATGAAAAAAATAATTTTTATCACAATATTGGTTTTTTGTACGTCTTGTAGTGATGATTTTGTAAATATTGCCCCAATTGGGACATTAGATAATGCTACATATTTTGATACCGAAGAAAATGCAGATCAGGCAATTATAGGATTGTATGATCTTATGCAACACAATTATGGTCTTAACTGGAATAGTGCATATTTCGTAAAAATGTTACCTGGTGATGATGTTAATGCCGGGGGAGGTAGCTCTACCGACCAAGAACAGTTACAAGATATTGATGGTTATGTAAATGTGTCTATTGATAATATTTCAATTCAGAGCAATTGGGATTTGTTTTATCAAACAATTGCATTAGCAAATATTATTATTAATACTGTAGAGACAGGAACTTTAAGTAATCGTGAATTAGTCTTGGGGGAGGCAAAATTTATCAGAGCTTGGTGTTATTTTGAATTAGCAACAATGTGGGGAGATGTACCTTTGCGATTAGAAAGTCCATCTAATATAAGCCCTGATGATTTTACTTTACCTAAAAGTCCTAAGGCAAAAATCTACGAGCAGGTAGAAAATGACTTGAAAAGTGCTATTGCTGGTTTGCCAGATAAGATGTCGGTTTCTCAACCGTTTAGAGTTTCCAAAGGAGCAGCCAAAGCTCTTTTAGGTAAAGTATTGGTTTTTCAGGAAAAATATGCCTCAGCAATTACAGAGTTATCAAGTGTGATAGCTAATCCTGCACATGATCTTGAAGATACTCCGGCAGATGTATGGACTACTGCAACAGAATTTGGCAAAGAATCACTTTTTGAATTAGGATATATCTCTACTAATGGCTATGATTGGGGTAATTTCCCATGGGGAGGTCGTGTAGAAAGTAATATTCACCAACAATTAATGGGACCAAGAGGAGATGGTCTTTTTGATGTAGCTGGATTAGGAATTCTAAATGGATGGGGGTTTAATTTGCCTACATCTAAATTGGTAATGGCTTTTGATACCGCTGGGGATATAGATCGAAAAGCAGCTACTATAGCTACAGAAGCAGAAATTATTGCTGCAGGAGGTAGTGTGAATACCCCAGAGAATATTTGGGGTTATGAAGGAGCCATACGAATGAAGTATGTTACTCGTTTATCTGAAACTGTTTCTGATGGAGGAGTATCTGAACTAAATTATTCAGCTAACTGGAGATTATTACGGTATGCAGAAGTTTTGTTATTAGCAGCAGAAGCGTACAATAAAAATGGCCAAGATGATTTGGCATTAATCGAGTTGAATAAGGTAAGGAATAGAGCAGGATTACCTAACCTTTCTGGAATATCTGGAAATGATTTATTTGAAGCAATTATAAATGAGAAATTCTTAGAATTAGCACATGAGGGGCAACGTTTTTGGGATTTGGTACGATGGGGTAGAGCAGCCACAGAACTTGCAGGTACAGGATATACAACTAAAAATAATTTGTTTCCTATTCCCATGACCGAAATTCAATTGAATACGGCATTGTCTGTATCAGATCAAAATCCAGGATATTAAATTAAAATCAGTAATAGTAATTAGGTTATAAAAAAACAACGTGTGTAAACACGCTGTTTTTTTATAGCATATCATGATAATGATTGATTAATACAAGCATATTACTATTTTTAAGCAATTGCCCAAAAACAAGAGCACTGCATAAAAATAATCCTTCAATTTTTTGCCTATAGTTTTCAAATGTATACGAGTAGTATATAGCACAGAAATGTAGATATTGATGATATTGAATACAATATTCATAGGGTATATTCTTTTAATTATAACCTATATGGGATGCTAGTAATTTTCTAAACATTACACCAAAATTATACATGAAGGTTAAAATAAAATTATGGACTATATAGGTATCATTTCTTTTTTTGGGTTTACACTTCTGGTTGGTATTATTGCCTATTTATCTACATCTAAGACAGATGAAACATCTTCTGATGGTTACTTTTTGGGAGGAAGAAGTTTAACGGCAGGAGTCATTGCAGGATCTTTATTGCTTACTAACCTATCAACAGAACAGATTGTAGGTCTAAATGGAGCTGCATTTAAAGAAGGTATATTGGTGATGGCATGGGAGACACTTGCGGCCATTGCTATGGTAATAACGGCGATATTTTTATTACCTCGGTATCTAAAAGGAGGGATTACCACGGTACCCCAGTTTTTACAACGACGATACGATACAACTACTAAAGCAATAACATCAGGGTTATTTCTTACGGGGTATGCTATTATTTTGCTACCAACAGTGTTATATTCTGGTGCATTGGCTATTAATACTATGTTTAATATACCAGAACTTCTGGGAGTATCAGAATCAATAGCACTTTGGATTACTGTATGGGGGATAGGAAGTATAGGCTCAATTTATGCAATTTTTGGAGGATTAAAAGCTGTAGCCGTGTCAGATACTATTAATGCTATTGGATTATTAATAGGAGGAGTGATGATCCCTTTATTTGGATTATGGGATATTGGAAGTGGTAATATTTTAGAAGGAATTAATGTTTTACTTGATTTATATCCTGATAAATTTAATGCAATAGGAGATAAAAAAGCTTCGGTTCCCTTTACAACCATTTTTACAGGAATGATGCTGGTGCAATTATTTTATTGGGGAACCAATCAGGCTATTATTCAAAGAGCTCTTGGAGCCAAAAATTTAAAAGAAGGGCAAAAAGGTTTGTTGTTGGGGTCATTCGTTAAAATTTTAGGGCCAATTATTGTTGTGTTACCTGGTATTATTGCTTTTCATATGTTTGGAGATACACTCAAAAATCCAGATGAAGCTTATCCGATGTTGGTAAGTAAAGTTTTGCCTGTATCCTTGGTAGGCTTTTTTGCAGCAGTATTATTTGGTGCTATTTTAAGTTCATTTAATAGTGCTTTGAATAGTTCTGTTACATTATTTGGGATAGATATTTATAAAGAATATTTTAATAAAGAAGCAAGTGAAACTACCGTTGTAAAAGCTGGAAAACGGTTTGGGATTATCTTAGCAATAATATCAATGTTTGTGGCACCACTTCTTGTGTACGCTTCAGATGGATTATTTGGCTATCTTCAAGAAGCAAATGGTATTTATAGTATTCCAATCTTAACAATAATTGTAGTAGGCTATTTAACAAAATATGTTCCAGCAATTGCTGCAAAAATAGGACTCATTTCTGGTTCTATATTGTATATTATTAGCCAGTTTATATTAAAGCCATATGTAATTGGAGACGAAAATTATCCGCATTTTTTACATGTAATGGCAGTGCTATTTATTTTAAATGTAATTATTATGTTGTTAATAGGTAAGCTTTATCCAAGGAAAGATGAATACAAGCAAAAATACACCAAACAGGTAAATATCACTCCGCTAAGATATGTAATGCCTATTGGTGTATCGATTTGTATAACAGTGATTGCTATTTATTTATATTTCTCATAAAAATGACTTGCTTAATTGTATAAATAAAGCCCCGTTACTTCTTATATGTTGTAACAGGGCACTACTACATCATTTATCAAAAATGCGATGTCTGTCATTTTTACTTTGTACTCCTTTTACTTCCGCAGGGTATAAAGCTTTGCTCATCGCCGTGATGTAATTAGATAACCATTTTGCTAGTATTTTTGATATTTTTCTTTCTTTATTATTGGTAAGTTGTGTTTTCATATTATTAAATTTTTAACTGTTATTTATGTGCCTGGTAATGATGCATATACAGGCGCGTTAATTTTTTTAAAAGAATTTGAATAATTCTCTGTTCGTTTCTTTGCTGTATAGCTCATGTCGAGACAATACCTATCGAGGTTACTCCCGCTGGTTGGTTTGAGGCGAAGAGTAATACTCATAGTTCTTGGTTGTACAATGAACTTTTTTGTTTCTGTGGTTTTACGCAAAAACCATTGTGATTCATCATTTTTCATGATTATTGTTTTTAAAGATTAATAGAGCCGATAAGGTTATCTTATCAGTTTTTGCTTTTTTATACTGTATGTTAATTATGGTATGGGGTGATCCATAAATTGATGGTAATTAGATGCTTGAGGAATACCGTATTCCTTGTGATGTTTTACCAGAATATCCTTCAAAAATTTCTATATTGCTTATTCAATCAGAACTATAAAAGATGGATAGTGTATCGACAATTATTTTAGCTTTATCTCTTATTATTATAATGTTAGGAATGGGATTATCGCTAGTTGTTGATGATTTTAGAAGAATATTTATATATCCTAAAGCAATACTGTTAGGATTGACCAATCAAATACTAATACTACCAGTGTTAGGATTTGCATTGGCATCATTATTTCCTATTCAACCCGAGATCGCAATCGGAATTATGATTTTAACTGCATGTCCAGGAGGACCAACGTCTAATTTGATATCTCATTTGGCAAAAGGAGATATAGCATTATCTGTTACCCTTACTGCATTAAGTAGCTTTATTACTATTTTAACTATACCTTTTATTATAAATTTTGCACTTCTTCATTTTTTGGAAGAGGGACAAATGATTAAATTGAATGTAGTAACAACTATTGTTCAGATATTGGTAATTACCATTATTCCTGTAGGTATTGGTATGTTAATTAGAAAATATAATGAACGATTTGCTTTAAAAATGGCTAAACCTGTTCGACGAGCTTCTGGTATTGTACTAATGCTTGTAATTGTAGGTATCACAATTAAAGAAAAAGATAATATGGTGTCTTACTTTCAGCAAGCAGGAATAGTTGCCTTATGTTTAAATGTTATTACAATGATTGTGGGATATTATTCTGCTAAATTATTTAGTATTAAAGATAAAAGAGCTATTTCAATCGCAATAGAGTCGGGAATCCAAAATGGAACTCTAGCAATAACTATTGCTGTTGTTTTACTTAAAAATACTTCGTTTGCAGTTGCTCCGGCAGTGTATAGCTTATTAATGTTTTTTACAGGAGGTATTGCTGTTTATTTGGGTATTAAGAAAAGTAATACCCAGAAAAATTAGTAGTACCGATCCCGCAGTGCGGGATATACATCCAAGAGACAGTCGGATGTACTAGCAATTGTGCTACAGTACATACTATATTATATTGGTTCTGGTATTAGAACCTTATATATTAGTTTTTTCAATATGTCAATGAACCTTATCAACAAAAAAAGACGCCTTATTAGGGCGTCTTTTTTATATCTTGATCTGTTTATAAGTTATACTCTTATAATTATCTTTTGTATATAATAGACACCTTTTATGTTCACTCCAGAACAATACCTCGATTGTTTAATAAAAAAACGAGTTAGTATATGTTGTAAGTTACTTGGTGTCATTTTTTAATTTTTTAGTTAAATATGTGCTATTGATAATAATTTAGGTTGATAATTGTTTCGATGCAAAGATCAAAACATTTTTTAAAAAAGCAAATATTTTTTCAAGTTATTTTATTGAAAATCAATTAGTTATAATCATTTTAAGATATAGAAATCCCTGTCCGTTTTTCAACAGATTTTGGATATTCTTGCAATTGTCTGTCTCCCTGTTGCTTACTTTCCAAATGGTATTTTTTATGTGCTAATTAATTTTTATTCATATGTCTAATTTTTTTTACTGAATTTATTGGGATTACTTAATTTATTAGATTAAAATGTATTATTTCTTTATCAGGTTTCTCTCTTTAAGGGAATCATTCCGACTAGATTTTCTGTATTTGCTTCATTTTACTTCAAAAAGGCTCAATAAAAAAAGCGTCCAATTTCTTGGACGCTTGAGTTATATTTAGTTTTTGTTTTAAATCACTTCAAAAAAAATCAAAAATAGCTATATAGCATCCTATTTTGTGGGGATAATGTATGTACCCAACGAGATTCACATTGTTTATACAATGTTTTAGGATTAATATGTAGTCTATTGTTTCTCATTTTGTTATGCAAATATTAATAGTTTCTCTGCTGTTTTCCAAATATTTATTGAAATTAACTCTATTTTCACATACCTATTTCCTAATTCCGGGTAATCCATTAGGTTTTTTGGTTTGCCAATGAAAAGTTTCTGCTTTTTGTTTTTTGGGCCATACTTCATCCAATGTATTTGCATTATACACTCTTCCATTTTTGATTACATGAGTTAATGTATTTGTGTTTCTGATATTTTCTAATGGTTTTTTTGATAAAATTAAAATATCGGCTAGTTTCCCGGCTTCAATGCTTCCCAAATCATGATCTAATCCCAATGCTTCAGCACCAAGTGTTGTAGCAACTCTAAGCGCATCATGATTTTTCATTCCGCCACTGCCCACAGACCATAATTCCCAATGAAACCCGAGTCCTTGTAATTGTCCATGACTTCCTATTCCGGCCAAACCACCTGCTTCTACCAGTTCTTTCATAAACGCTGCATGTTTTTTAAATACATGTTCCTCTTCCATAAACCAACCTGGCCTTCTTCTGGATTTTTGTGCTAATTCTTCATAAGGTGTGAAATATTGAATTTTTTGATCGCTCCAAACATTCTCACGTGAGTAATAATAATTTTCTGCCCAAGGCCCACCATAGGATACTAATAAAGTAGGTGTCACTGCCATTTTTGAATCTGCTACGGTTTTTACAACATCTTTATAGATAGGGTAAATAGGTAAGGAATGTTCATGACCGGGATAGCCGTCTAAGAGCTGGGTCATATTTAGTTTAAAATCTAATCCTCCTTCAGTAGTAGGCATTAGTTTTAATTCTTTTGCAGCCATCATGATCCATTGTCGGTGTTTACGATTACCCACCAAATACATTTTGATACTCTTGGTATTGTAATACTCGCTATACTGTTTTAATACATCTTTGGCATGATCCAGGCTTTCGATTTGATATTTCCAAAACCCAACTCCCGGACCAGTACTGTATACACGTGGACCGTGAATCATACCAGATTCTACCATATCACTATAAGTAAGCACATCTGTTGTAGCAGTTTGTGGATCCCTGGTAGTGGTAACACCATAGGCCAGATTCGCAGAATACATCCATACCTGGTTTTTATGTACGCCCCAATTAGGCCACATATGAGCATGGGTATCAACGAATCCAGGAACTAATGTTTTACCAGAAACGTCAATGATTTGAGTACCCGCAGGAATCGTTAAGCTTCCCGAAATACCAATAGCTTTAATTCTATTGTTCTCTATAAGAATATCTCCTTTTTTGATAACATCGTATCCTTTCATAGTAACAATATGACCACCTTGTAATAATAAAGTTCCTTTAGGAATATCCTTTTTATAATTTACTCTAATTTTAAATTTTTCAGCTTCAAATTTTGGATCTTTCTTTTTTTCTTCATCTTCTTTCGTATCTGTTTTTGTAGTATCAGATTTTTTCTGTGTTTCCTTAAGTTCTTCTTCTTTTTTCTTGGCTGTAGTTAAGCTATCGATAAACTTTTTTCCTGCTTCTAGATCATACCTGAAATGACTTGCTCCCAGGGACCAATGTACTTTTTTACTATTCGAGGACCAGGTAGGAAATTCACCACCCATAACTGTTAATTTCATAGCCGGAAATGCAGCTCCGCTAACTTTGGCGACAGAAACCGAAGGCGTTTTACCATATCGAGGAATAATTACCGTATAAATATCATTATTAATTAAAGCGAGTGCAGTTTTTCCATCTGGAGAGATTTGTATTTCTGAAGGTTTGGAAGCCTTACTTTTATCACGCCACCCTTCTTCTGCTGATGGCAACGCACTAGAAATATAACTATCAATATTATTTTCATGATGATCTTTACCAAAAATATCCTGAGAACCATGAGTAGTGATTCCGGTTAATTTTAGGTGCTCTTTTTCATCAGATCCATCCCAACGAATAGAAATTAACCCTTTTTCATTACTACTTAAATAAATACGATTATCTATTTTGGTAAAATGAGGGTTTTGTCTTCCTTTTGTTTTATCAATCATATTGATAACACCTCCATTAGCATGTATCCATACTAAATCTTCCTGAGTTCGATTTGAAAATGGGTTAATTGCATCATCATACGTTTGAGCTACTCCTCGATGAAATGCAATTCTATTCGAAGAATAAGACCATGAAGGTTTTGTATAGATACCAGGTTGTTTGGTTAATTGTATAGCCGCAGAACGACCATCAGGACTTACTTTAAATAAATGACCACCTCCTTGTTTCCAGGTAGTAAATACGATATGCTTTCCATCGGGAGACCAGGTAGGTTGTGCTTCTGTAAAATTATTTGTAGTTAAACGTCTGGGAGTACCATTAGGTAAACTCATTACATATAACCGATTCAATGCAGTAAATGCCAGTTTCGAACCATCTGGTGAGGGCTTGGCGTCACGAATCTGGGTTGCCCATACATTTTCTGTATCTTTTATAGGGTATTTGAAAGCTAGTTTTGGCCCTAAATCAAGTTTCGCATCAACCTGAAAAGGAATTTCTTTAGCAGTATTGTTTTCTACAGAAACAGCATATATTTTTCCGCCATACGAAACAATCAGGTTCTTATTGTCAGGAGTAAATGACATCGCCGGAAGTACTCCCAGAGGAGCAATCGATTCTTGCTCATCTCGTTGAACCGGGTATGCCAACCATCGTTCTTTTCCGGTTTTTAAGTTTCGTAATACAAGGCCGGTTTCATCTTCAAAACGAGTACCATACACCAGCCAGTTACCATCATTAGATAAAGTAGGAGTAAAAGCAGAACCATATCGAGAAGTTATTACTGCCATATCACCATCTTCCATGTCATAAGTCCCTATTTGATATTGTGGTAATTGAGCATTGTAGTTCCATGAACCTTTTCGCTGAGAGAAGTATAACAATTTACCATCGGCACTAAAAGCAGGATCAATAGCTTTAATATCTTTAGGTTTTTCAAACAATTGACCACCAGAACCACCTTCTTTATGATAAATATGTAGTTTAATATTTCTACGTCCTTTACCTCCTACAATATATTGACCATCGGTAGTCCATTCTGCAGAAAAGAAATTGTGTTTTTCTTCTTTAGTAATCTGTTTATCCTCTTTGGTAGCAAGATCCAGAGTCCAGATATTATCAGAACCACTTTTATCTGAGATAAAAACCAGGGATTTGCCATCAGGACTATATCTGGGGTGTACATCATACGCCATACCACTAGTAATTTGCGTTGCTTTACCACCGCTAATCGGAATAGAATAAATATCACCCATAAGATCAAAAACAATAGTTTTTCCATCCGGACTTACATCTAGCGAAATCCAGGTTCCCTGATCGGTTGTAAAGGATATTGTACGTTCAGGCTCTAAGGGAAGCTCCTTAGTCGCTTTTTTGATTGAATCTTTTTCCTTTTTAGCATTTTGAGAAAATGTAGTGAGCGTACATAAAAATAAAAATAGGGAGGTAACCCTTAGAGTGATGTGTGATTTCATTGATTGTGAATGTTGAATTATTTTGAAAAGTAAATATAAACAATAAATTAATGGACTCTATTCTTGTTCAAGATCCTAAATACTAAAGTTTTGTGAAATGTATCACCTTTTAAGCTCTCTAAAAGTAAATTAAAAAAGATCACCTTTTATGAAGGTACTAAACTGATATATGTCAAAAAAATAGTTGATAAATATCAGGAGTTAGGTTGATTAATTCGAGAATTTGAATGATGATAAGAAAGTATTTTTGAATCATTATTAACCACAAATCTACACAAGCTTATGAGAACCAGGGAAATACTCTTATCTCCAACTTTATACACTATCATTCATTACAATTTTACATTTCTAAATGTAGAAAAAGAAGAAACTACACTATAGCTTTATAAAAAAATGAATTCAGTTTAATAAAAATGATAAACCACCTTCAGGATGGATGTAGTCTGTGGTGGTTTATAATCTATTGATAGTAAAAGCTTTATTTAAATAAAAAAATAATGAACTAGGGGGTGATTATAATTAATACGTCATAATAAATAGACACAACTATTTTAATTAGTAACCAAATTAAAACTTATGAATACTCAAAAAACCAGAAGTAACAAAACGAAAATTATGATTCCCCGAACTCAATGTCTTTTTAGACATAAAAGATTTTTCTGATAAAAATCTTAAGCTAATTTTTCTATACACACAATCTTAATTAATTAAAACTCAACTCATGAAATCAAGGAAGAGCATATTCCTCCTTATTCCTTTTTTGTTGTTTTCGATATTCGTTAACGCACAAAATCAGAATGACCGAGAGAATATTAAAAAGCAGACCAATTTACAAGCCTTACAAAGGATTGTTGACAGGTCTAATAATGTGAATAATGCGAATAGGGCCAAAATTACTAATCAAAAAATTCCTCTTACTAAGACCACTGCAGATGGTCGATTAGGAGTTTTTTATTCTTTTAATGAAAAAGGTGAAGCCATTTATGCATATGATGATAATGTTGATGCTGCCGCTTCTGGACGTACAAATAAAATTTGGACAGGAGGTTCATCTGGACTTAATCTTACTGGTTCTGGCATCGAAATAGGTGTTTGGGAAAGTGGTTATGCCAGACCGACTCATCAGGAATTTGGAGGCAGAGCTTCTAATGGAGGTGATGGGGGATCTGTTACCAGCCACGGGACACATACAGGAGGAACATTAATCGCAAGTGGTACCGATCCAGCTGCCAGAGGAATGGCCTCTGGAGCAACTATAAAAAACTATACAGCTTCTGGGATGGTAACAGAAGCGGCTTCATTTGCTGCTGCCGGAGGAATTTTGGCTAATAACTCTAATACTCCGAGTGGTTCGGCAGGTGTTTATGACGCTACTGCCCGTGATATGGATGAAGTTACTCATAATGCTCCATTTTACCTGCATTGTAAATCTGCAGGAAATAGTGGAAATAATTATGGAGTAGTAAAAACAAACCAACTCGCAAAGAATTTACTGGTTGTCGGAAATTGTAATGATGTACTAAACTATACGGGGCCTTCTTCTGTAAGTATGTCTTCATCTAGTTCCTACGGTCCTTCTGATGATTGGAGAATTAAACCAGATATTACTAATAATGGTACTACGGTATATTCTTCTGATAGTGCTAATAATACAGATTATGGTACGAAGAGCGGTACTTCGATGTCTACTCCCGCAACTGCAGGTACTATTGCTTTGTTACAAGAGCACTATAAAAATATTAACGGAGTGTATATGAGGGCTGCTACGGCTAAAGGATTGATTATTGATACTGCTGATGAAATGGGAGCCAATGATGGTCCTGATTTTGCAAGTGGATGGGGGCTGGTGAATGCAGAAAGAGCTGCCCAGGTGATCACTAATAATGGTAACACATCTATTATGGATGAGTTAACCTTAAATAACGGAAGTACATATACCAGAACTATTATTTCTAATGGATCTACCCCATTAGCTTTGACTATCGTATGGAATGACCCCGCAGGAGCAATAGGTTCGGGAAATACACCTGTATTGGTAAATGATCTGGATGTTCGTGTGACTGGTAACAATACTACCTATTCTCCCTGGGTAATGGTACCTAACGGAAGTTTTAATAACTATACAGATCCTGCCCAAAAAGGAGATAATTTTAGAGATAATGTCGAAAAAATAGATGCTGTTTTGGCTGCAGGAACATATACCGTTACAGTTACTCATAAAGGTACATTGACTAATGGATCTCAGGACTTTTCATTGATTGTTGACGGAGTTGTAGTAAGCGCAGATACGCAGGCGCCAAGTGCTCCGGCAAGTTTAGCAGCTTCTAATATTGGAGCTACAACAGCAGACTTATCCTGGAGTGCTTCTACAGATAATATAGGAGTTACCGGATACGAGATTTTTCAGGGAGGTAATAGTATAGGAACATCAACAACCACTAGTTTTAATGTTACAGGTCTTACTGCTTCAACAGCATATAGTTTTACAGTAAAAGCTAAAGATGCAGCAGGTAATGTATCAGGAAACAGTAATGTTGCTAATATTACTACTACAGCTATTCCAGCATGTGCTGGGATTAGTAGTTTTCCATACAGTGAGAGTTTTGAGTCTGGTTTAGGAGTCTGGACTAATGCTACAGGTGATGATATTGATTGGACCCGAGACTCAGGAGGAACCCCATCTAATGGTACTGGTCCTGCAAGTGGGCAAGATGGTTCATTCTATCTGTATACTGAAGCGTCAACCAATGTTACTCCGGCAGGTAGTCCAAATAAAGTTGCTTTATTAAACAGTCCTTGTATAGACTTAACAGGAGTTACAAGCATTTCATTAGAGTTTGGATACCACATGCAGGGAACTGCTATGGGTAATATGGAAGTTTTGGCAAGTACCGATAATGGAGTTACATATACTTCAATCTGGTCAAAGAATGGTAGCCAGGGAGATGTTTGGAACCCAGCAACTGTATCTCTTGCGACATATTCTGGATCTGTCATCAAGTTACAATTTAAAGCAACCACAGGATCAGGATGGAGTAGTGATATAGCGATCGATAATGTAAAGATCATTTCTACAACACCCGATACCCAAGCACCAAGTGCTCCGGCAAGTTTAGCAGCTTCTAATATTGAAGCAACAACAGCAGATTTATCCTGGAGTGCTTCTACAGATAATATAGGTGTTACCGAATATGAGATTTTTCAGGGAGGTAGTAGTATAGGAACATCGACAACCACTGGTTTTAATGTTATCGGTCTTACTGCTTCAACAGCATATAGTTTTACGGTAAAAGCTAAAGATGCAGCGGGTAATGTATCAGGAAACAGTAATGTTGCTAATATTACTACTACAGCTACTCCAGGGTGTGCTGGGGTTAACAGTTTTCCATACAGTGAGAGTTTCGAGTCTGGTTTAGGAGTTTGGACCAATGCTACAGGTGATGATATCGATTGGACCCGAGATTCAGGAGGAACCCCATCTAATGGTACTGGTCCTGCAAGTGGGCAAGATGGTTCATTCTATCTGTATACCGAAGCTTCGACCAATGTTACCCCGGCAGGTAGTCCAAATAAGGTTGCTTTATTAAACAGTCCTTGTATAGACTTAACAGGAGTTACAGGCATTTCATTAGAATTTGGATACCACATGCAGGGAACTGCTATGGGTAATATGGAAGTTTTGGCAAGTACCGATAATGGAGTTACGTATACTTCAATCTGGTCAAAGAATGGTAGCCAGGGAGATGTTTGGAACCCAGCAACTGTATCTCTTGCGACATATTCTGGATCTGTAATCAAGTTACAATTTAAAGCAACCACAGGATCAGGATGGAGTAGTGATATAGCGATCGATAATGTAAAGATCATTTCTACAACACCCGATACGCAAGCACCAAGTGCTCCGGCAAGTTTAGCAGCTTCCAATATTGGAGCAACAACAGCAGATTTATCCTGGAGTGCTTCTACAGATAATATAGGAGTTACGGGATACGAGATTTTTCAGGGAAGTAATAGTATAGGGACATCAACAACCACTAGTTTTAATGTTACCGGTCTTACTGCTTCTACAGCATATAGTTTTACGGTAAAAGCTAAAGATGCAGCGGGTAATGTATCAGGAAACAGTAATGTTGCTAATATTACTACTACAGCTATTCCAGCCTGTACCGGGATTAGTAGTTTTCCATACAGTGAGAGTTTCGAGTCTGGTATAGGAGTTTGGACCAATGCTACAGGTGATGATATCGATTGGACCCGAGATTCAGGAGGAACCCCATCTAATGGTACTGGTCCTGCAAGTGGGCAAGATGGTTCATTCTATCTGTATACCGAAGCTTCGACCAATGTTACTCCGGCAGGTAGTCCAAATAAAGTAGCTCTATTAAACAGTCCATGTATAGATTTGACAGGAGTTCCTAATGGATCATTAGAATTTGGATACCACATGCAAGGAACTGCTATGGGTAATATGGAAGTTTTAGCAAGTACCGATGATGGAGTTACGTATACTTCAATCTGGTCAAAGAATGGTAGCCAGGGAGATGTTTGGAACCAAGCTACTGTTGCACTTACTTCATATGCTGGATCTGTAATCAAGTTACAATTTAAAGCAACTACAGGATCAGGATGGAGTAGTGATATAGCGATCGATAATGTAAAAATCATATCTATCGTTCCAGATACACAAGCACCAACTGTACCTGCAAATTTAACGGCTTCTAATATTGCAAATACATCGGTAGATCTTAGTTGGGACGCCTCTACAGATAATGTAGGAGTTACAGGGTATGATGTATATCAGGATGGAGCAAGTATTGGTTCATCAACTAGTACTACGTATAGTGTTAGTGGTCTTACAGCGAATACTACTTATAGTTTTACAGTACGAGCCAAAGATGCTGCTGGTAATGTGTCTACAAATAGCACTGCTGCAAATGTTACCACAACAAATGTTGTTCAATATACCTTAACTACAAATACGATAGGGCAAGGAACCGTAAGTGGTGGTGGGACCTACAACTCAGGAACCTCGGTTACTGTTACAGCTACTGCTGCATCAGGATGGGATTTTAGCGGATGGTCGGGTGCTTTATCAGGCAATACCAACCCGGGATCTGTGACAATGAGTTCTGATAAAACAGTAACAGCAACCTTTACTGAAACTCCAGTGATCAGTACATCAACAGAAAAGTATCGATTAACCTGGAGAGGTAATACGTCTACGACTATGGTTGTAGGATGGAACCAGGTACGAGGAACGAATCCGGTTGTGCATTATGGTACAACAGATTTTGGAAGTAATGCTGCGTCATATCCATTTAGCAAAACTGTAGATAGAACAGTTTCTAGTAAAGGGATGAATAATAACTATGCTAGATTAACAGGGCTTCAGGCAGATACTGCTTATTATTTTGTGATCAAAGATAGTGAAGGAGTTTCTAAAAGATTCTGGTTTAAAACTGCGCCTAGCGATCCCAATACTCGATTGTCAATTATAGCTGGAGGAGATTCCCGAAACAATCGTACTCCACGACAAAATGCTAATAGACTTGTTGCTAAGATCAGACCACACGCAGTGCTATTTGGAGGAGATATGACAAGTTCATCATCTAGCTCCCAATGGCAAAACTGGTTTGATGACTGGCAATTGACTATCGGTGCTGATGGAAGAATTATTCCGGTTGTAGCGGCACGAGGTAATCATGAAAGCTCTAATGATATTAGAGATCTTTTTGATATTCCTACTGCTGCAGGAGGAGAATATTATGCATTGAGTTTTGGAGGGAATTTGATAAGAACTTATACCTTAAACACAGAGGTAACCCCAGCAGGTACACAGGGAACTTGGTTGGCTAATGATTTAGCATCCAATTCTGCTAGTCACACCTGGGCTGTGGCTCAGTATCATAGAGCAACCAGGCCTCATGAACCTGGCAAATCAGAACAGAACGATCAGTATGAAGCATGGTCTAAACCTTTTTATACTCATGCCGTACAATTGGTAATGGAGAGTGATTCTCATGTGGTGAAACGTACCTGGCCAATCAAACCTTCGACAGGTTCAGGAAGTGATGAAGGGTTTGTAAGAGTGGATACCGATCCTAAACGAGCTGTTTATGTTGGTGAAGGATGTTGGGGAGCTCCCTTACGTAATGCTTCTGATACCAAAAACTGGACAAGAGCTGCAGCATCGTTTAACCAGTTTAAGTGGTTATGGATTGATAAGAATAAGATAGAACTTAGAACTATTAAAGTAGATAATGCCAGCAGTGTTGGACAGGTGAGTGATAACAACTTGTTTGTCTTACCTACCAATATCGATGTTTGGAATCCTACAGGAGGTAGTCTTGTGACTATTGACAATCCACATACTATCGCAGCTGTTGCTCAAAGAAATGACACTTCATTTGCAGACGAAAACAGTGTTGTAGAGAAAAAACTGGAAATTCATCCAAATCCGATAGAATCTGGTGTATTACACATCAAATACCCTAATTATACTAAGGTCAATAGGTCTGAAGCTATCATCAGAGATATGTTCGGAAGGGTGGTTGATAAAATATACTTTAAATCAGAAACTACAACCTATACTATTGATAAATTAAATGCAGGGGTATATTTCATTGTTATCAAAACAAGAGAAGGAGAGGAAAGTAAGAAGTTTATTAAAAGATAAAATATCTTTCTTACTAGTCGTAAACTGCCTGAGCATACGTTCAGGCAGTTTTTTTATTCTAAGAAGAGTTAATACTCTAAGATTTGCTCAACGAATATCGTCGTTTTTTTAAGCTTGATGATTGATCATATTATGAAGAAAGAAGGTTAGTATGAAATTCATTTCCCATTTCAAAGTGCTCAATCCTATAGCCTAACAAAAATTGTAGCTCAATTCATTAAAAATTAAAGTAAGGAGAAAGAGTATGACGTATTATATAAAGATAATTAACTGAACTTATTCTAATATAACCCTCGGGGTTTATCCCGAGGGTTATTTATGAAGTTATAATGGTGAAATGAATTATACAGTCTGAGGGGTTTTTCTAAAAGAAAGTTTCTTTAGATAACTTAAATTAGGACGATCTGCAATCATCACAAACAAGGGAATTAAACCATGAGGCAGTCTAATCAACATTTCCCAGGTCCATTGACTAAATGAGTTCCATAAAAAAGCAATGTGAAAATGACCTACTAGCCGGGCTATAGCGGTCAGCCCTCCCCATACAAAGGCATATACTAAAGCAGCATAAGATATTCTGGGAATAAAAATAGCAATAGCTACTACAAAATCAAGGATGCCTGCAATTTTTAGCATGGCATGTGCACTAGGTTCGCTAATAGGTAAGGTGTTAAGTGTCATGTCGATAAAACTACCTGGTCTGGGATAATATCCGATAGCATACAAACCATGACAACTAAATGTAAGTGCAATAGCAATAAGAGCAATTAAGCGTATCTTTTTAAACTCGATAGAAGTAAATAATACCATATAAAGAAGTACCGGAGTCATAAATTGAATTGTATATTCAAAAAATTGCCCTACATGTAAAAACTTCTCTTTACAATACAAAAGCGCTAAAATAAAAAGGCCAATACTTCCACCAATTAGAAAGAATTTACCTGTTTTTTTCATGTTGGGTTTTATCATTAAAGTAATGATAGCACAAATGAGATAAAAGATGCCTATTACTTTTATAGAAAAAGAAATAGAATTAGCAGCAGATAGGCTGGTCACGTAATTATTCCAGGGGGTACCAAAAATATTTTCAATACTACTTTTTAGAATACTTTCGTCCCATAAAAAAGTTCTGTAAGGGGCATCCCATACAATGTGTTGATAGGCTCTACCCAAAAAAATAAGAAAAGTAGAGAGCTTTAAAATAGTAATTAATCTATGTCGTGGGTTAGAGGATTGTGTCATAAGTTTTGTGTGATAGTTAATACTTTAAAAATATCGATTTATTCCGGTTTAAACCATTCAATAGTCAATAAATTAATTGATAAATATCATATTCTTGATTGATGGATTTTGCACAAAAAATAATAACAAGCCCATATTTTTGAACACATAAAATTATAAACTCAACACATTATGAAATCAAATTTTTTTAAGTATTTATTTACTTTGGCTTTAATTTATGGATTAGCTTCTTGTGAGAATGAAAAGACAGATATTCAGGATCAAAATGTTAATCAGGATATTAATAAAAATGACGAGACAAATCTAGGGAACATCTTTTTTGGGCGAAAAAGTTCATCAGACTGTCATTTTGAGTACGAAGGACCAGAAGGGCCAGCATTCTGGGCTGATCTTTGCGGCGAAGATTGGAAAGATTGTGCTGGTAATGCACAGTCTCCCATCGATATTATAACCGATGATGCAGATGACGCAGATAATATTAATAATATCAATACCAACTATACTACAAGTACTACGACTATTGTTAATAATGGTCATACTTTACGTTTTGATTATACTCCTGGTAGTTCGGCTTCATTAAACAATATTGATTACGATCTTTTACAGTTTCACTTTCATACTGGTAGTGAGCATACTATAAATGGAAATAGATATCCTATGGAGATGCATTTGGTACACAGAAACCCAACTACGGGTTTACTGGCAGTAGTCGGTATTTTCTTTACCGAAGGAGCAGAAAACGAAGTGCTGTCTCAATTTATGGATAATCTCCCCGAGCATAAAGATCAATATTACATAAGTAATGAGGAGTATCATATAGCCGATATGCTTCCTGATACTATGGATTTTTATACCTATAGCGGTTCTTTAACAACTCCTGCATGTTCAGAAATTGTTACCTGGTATGTGGTTAAACAACCTATTCAGGCATCGTATACGCAGTTAGAACAATTTAAGCATATCATGCACGAAAATTTCAGACCAATTCAAGCATTGAATGGAAGGATTGTTAATACTAATAATTAGAATTTAGGGATACCATTTTTGATAGTTGTAAAAGGAGGAATTGCCATTTGGTAGTACCTCCTTTTTTCTTTAAGGATAAAAAAATAAAAATAAAAGTAGGGTATTTTAAGCTTGACTTGTTTTAGACAAACAAAACTCAACTTAAATATTATGATCAATACTCTTTTTTCTCATGAACGATATTCTTTTATGAGTTCTGATATTTTTGAAATGATCCCGGATGATGTTTCTTCTTTTATAGAAGAAAATATAATTCCTATACGACTAAAAAAAGGACAAGTCTTGTTTTATGAGGGTACTATCCCTAGTGGGGTATATATATTAAAAAAAGGAAAAATAAAGAAATATGCTACAGGATTAAATGGTAAAGAACATATTTTTTACCTAATTAGGGAAAACGGAATTCTTGGTCATCATAATTTGCTTTGTAAAGAGAAATATTCTCATTCTGCAGCTTGTCTTACCGATTGCTTATTTCATTTAATACCCAAAGAAATTTTCTTCTCAATAATCGAAAATAATCAAGAAATACTTCATAGTCTTTTAAAAAATATTAGCCATGAGTTTGGAGTGTTTATTAATAACTCTAAAATTCTGGCTCAGCATAGTGTTAGAGAACGAACTGCTCTATCGATACTAAGATTAGACGAATTCTTTGAAGAGAAAGGTTGTTTCAATTTATCAAGAAAGGATCATAGCAATTTAGTAGGCACCTCAATTGAATCTTTGATAAGGGTACTACATGATTTTAAAAAAGAACAAATTATAGAAATTGAAAAAAACACGATTATTATTAAGGATACAAAAAAAATAATTACAGCAGCTAATTTTAGGTAAGCAATTAATTTGAGATGAGATGTTTTTTTAATGTATAAGTTGCATTGTGTTTATAACTAATTGATTTATATCAAACCAATAGTTGATATAAATCAATTCTTGATTTGACGAATATTGACTTTTAATTCTAGGCATCTAATACTTTTGGCAGAATAGTAAACACAAATTCAACTTATTATGAAATCAATTTTTTTTAAGTATTTATTTACTTTGGTTTTAATCTATGGATTAGCGTCCTGTGAGAATGAAAAAACAGATATTCTGGATCAAAATGTTAATCAGGATATTCATAAAAATGACGAGACAAATTTAGGGAACATCTTTTTTGGTCGAAAAAGTTCATCAGATTGTCATTTTGAGTACGAAGGACAAGAAGGTCCAGCATTCTGGGCTGATCTTTGCGGCGAAGATTGGAAAGATTGCGCTGGTAATGCACAGTCTCCAATTGATATTGTAACAGATGATGCAGATGATGTGGATGATATTAATAATATCAATACCAATTATACTACAAGTACTACAACTATTGTTAATAATGGTCATACTTTACGTTTTGATTATACTCCTGGTAGTTCGGCTTCATTAAACAATATTGATTACGATCTTTTACAGTTCCACTTTCATACAGGTAGTGAGCATACTGTAGATGGAAATAGATATCCTATGGAGATGCATTTGGTACACAGAAACCCAACTACGGGTTTGTTGGCAGTAGTCGGTATTTTCTTTATCGAAGGAGCAGAAAATGAACTTTTGTCTCAGTTTATGGATAATCTTCCGGAAGATGAGGATGAATATTACACAAGTAATGAGGAGTATCATATAGTCGATATACTTCCTGATACTATGGATTTTTACACCTATAGTGGTTCTTTAACAACTCCTGCCTGTTCAGAAATTGTTACCTGGTATGTGGTTAAACAACCTATCCAGGCATCACATGCACAGTTAGAGCAATTTGAGCATATCATGCATGAAAATTTCAGACCAGTTCAAGCATTGAATGGAAGAATAGTTCGTTCTAATGATGATTAAAGGTTAAGTTTCCCCATCACTAACCTAAATTGAGAGAAGAGGTTGTCTTTAGAAATAAGGGGAGCCTTTTCTTTATGGTTAAGATAATGTATACCATTACATTGATCTCTCTTTCTGCTATTAAGACACAATATAAAGTAGTCTTGCTTTTGCAATAAAATCATGCTTTTTACGTTAAATTAACATAAAAAATGTTAATTTTTGAATCAAATCCCATTTTAAATAAGATTCACTAAATAATTATACCCTATGATTAGTGCTCTTTTCCCCAATAAGCAATATTCATTTATACAAGAATCGTTTTTACAATGTATTCCAGATGATGTATTAGAAATAATTGAAGAAAAAAAAACTGTTCTTAAGCTTAAAAAAGGTCAGGTATTGTTTCATGAAGGATCAATACCGACTGTGGTATATATATTAAAGCAAGGAAAAGTAAAAAAATATGCTACTGGGTTAAATGGAAAAGAGCATATTTTTCATTTGGTAGGAGAAAATAGAATTCTTGGCCATCATAATATATTATGTAATGAAACCTATTCTCATTCTGCTGCTTGTTTAACAGAATGTATATTTTATTTAATTCCTAAACACATTTTCTTTTCGATCATAGAAAATAATCGAGACATGTTAAATCGTTTATTACAAAATATTAGTCATGAGTTTGGGGTATTTTTAAATAATTCTAAGATTCTGGCTCAGCATAGTGTTAGAGAACGAACTGCTCTGTCTATCATAAAACTGGAAGAATTCTTTAATGAAGAATCAATTATGAATGTTGGAGTTAAATTATCAAGGAAAGACCACAGTAATATAGTGGGAACATCGATTGAGTCTTTAGTTCGAGTATTGCATGATTTTAAGGAGGAGAGAATTATTGAGATCCGAGAAAATATAATCATGATTAAAGATATGGAAAAGCTAATAAGTATAACTAACCTTGTATAACGGTGATTTTATGGTTGGTTAATCGTATAGTTTCTTTACTAATTTCCCTATACTTAACCCTTGAACGATTATAGAAAATAATACAACCACATATGTTATATATAGAATTATTTCTGAAGAAGGATTATCGTCTAAACTTAATGCCAATGCGATAGAAATCCCGCCTCTTAATCCTCCCCAGGTTAATATAGTCACCGTTTTTATTGGGTTATTTTCTGAATGTTTCAACAAAGAATAAGGAATAAATACAGAAATGAATCGCGAAATCAATACAATCAGGATAGCTATACTTCCCAGGATTAAATGATCCAGATTAAATTTTAATAAATGAATGGCTAATCCGATAAGTACAAATAAAATACCATTAAAAACATCATCAAGTACTTCCCAAATGTCATTAAGCATTTTTCTGGTTGCCCCTTTATTTGTAGCAATATTTAATTTATTTCCAATGATCATTCCTGCAACTACCATAGCTAGTGGGCCAGAAACATGGATAAGAGATGCAAATGCATAACCACCCATTACAATTGCCAGGCTAATCATTACCGCCAATTGAGGATTGTCTTTTACAGATTTGATAGATTGATATCCAATAAAACCAAGAAGTCCTCCATATAATATTCCGCCAATAGCTTCTTCAAGAAAAAGTTTGCCTATTTCAGAGGTTATAGAACCTTCTATCGGGTGCTCTCCCATCCCTGCAAGAATCAATATAGCAGAGAAAACTACAACTCCGATACCATCATTAAAAAGGGATTCTCCTTCAATTTTGATACCCAGATTTTTAGCGATATTGGCCTTTTTAAGAATCGCCATTACGGCAATTGGATCTGTTGGAGAAATCAACGAGCCAAATAATAGGGCATGCAGAAAAGGAAGTTCAAGACCAATTAGTTGTGTAGCTCCAAAAGTTAATCCACCTACAATAATAGTAGAAATTAGTACGCCGAGTGTTGCAAATAAAAGGATCGGCCATTTTTCTTTTGCTAATTCGTCAATGTTTACATGCAATGCTCCTGCAAAAAGAAGAAAACTTAAGATCCCATCTAATAGTAAAGATCTGAAATTAGAATTAGTAACAATATCACAAAAAAACTGATAGAATTCTGGGATGATACTTTTGCTAATGGTTATGATTAAGATTGTAGCCAAACTCATCAGCATCAACCCAATAGTAGTAGGTAGTTTAAGCCACTTATAGTTCATAAAGTTGAAGAAAGCAGCAATAGCAAAAATGATGCTGAAAGATTGTAACATGTTTTCTAAAGTTTTATATTAATATATTTCTGAAGTCATGATCGATTATTTTTTGGTGTTAACATTTGTTATTAAATTGGTCTTGCCTGATTTTTACGGCTCTAAATGAATATACGATTAGTGCAATCAGACCTAATAAAGCACTGATAATGCCTGCTATAGTAATGTATATGGCAGAGTCAAAACTGGTTTCTACACTTCTATATACCCCAGAAACTAATGCAGAAATAACAAAACTGGCCACTGCGACATACAAGAAAACCATAGCATTGTTTAATAACTTAAGCTGTTTAAGTTTACGTGTAATGAGGACTTCTTTGAGTGTTACTTCTACAATTAAGGTTTTAATCTCGGTACTTAGATTAACTAATAGATTAGAAGTAGATAATATCAAAAGCCCAATACCAGGTATTATAGTTGCCGGGATATACCAATGTTCCATAGTGTTTAATTTTTATATGCCGTAAATGCTTCTTCAAAAAAGGCAATAATTGTAGTTTTATCTACTTCAGAAATGGGTAAAACAGCACCTTTAAATCCTTCATTATACCATTTTCCTGTTGTTAACGGTTTGAAATCAGAAGTGTTTAGACCATCATGGCCTTGATATCCACTGATGTAGAAATAATAATCATTACACATTGTATCAGGAATGGCAAGTCCCAGACCTATGGCGAGGCCAGATTCGTCTTCTAAAGAAGCAAAAGCACCTGTGTCAAAGTGGTGAGGCCATATTCTAATTTCAGAACTTAATTGATTGTTTTGTAAAAATTCTTGGATAGCAGATTTGGATAATTTTCTAAATGCTACCAGTTCTCGTAATCTACTTAGATCTTTCAGTGTGTAGATGTAGTCATCTGTTATCGTATAAGGCAACTCATAATGCAGAGCATAGGTGTAAGGCGTATTGATATCACTATCTTTTGCCATACGTCTTATCCATTGTAAAACTTCTGCATGCGAAGTACCGTTTAATTGCAATGTCTTTATTGTATTATGACTAGTCCACTCTAATGCGAAAAGATGGTAATTAAGAGACAGTAAGTCTCCAGATGAATTAAGAGGTCTGGTGTATAAAGTTCCTTTTTCTATAGAAAACCCCAGATTAGTGTGGCTATCATCACTTTTCTTTTCTAGAAAGCTAATTCCTGCAGCTGCCAGGTATTGCGCTGCTAAATGCATTTGAGTAGTCATATTTTGTTGATTTATTAGTTAGTCTTCGTTAGAAAAATTTATTTTTTACTGTTTTAAACTAGGTTCTTATTACATAACACCAGCATAATTAATACCTGTTAATCTGTGCATGTCGTGATCAAAAGTTGAAAGGTCATCATGATTAAATTTTGAAATATTATCATATCCACAAGCTCTTGCAATAACCTTGATAAGATCATTGGTCGCATCAAAATAATTATGTAGTTGTTTGGCAGAAGATTCTATAATCATTCTGCTTCTTAAAGATTCTTTTTGTGTTGCAATCCCTACAGGGCAATTATTACTTCCGCAAGCACGCATCCCCAGGCACCCAATTGCCTGTAAAGCAGAGTTAGATACGGCAACAGCATCTGCTCCCAGCATCATTGCTTTTGCAAAATCTTCGGCAATACGAAGTCCTCCGGTAATAATTAGTGTTACGTCGTTTGCGCCTACTTTATCAAGATATTTTCGTGCTCTTGCGAGTGCAGGTATGGTAGGAACATTAATATTATCACGCAAAATAGTAGGAGCAGAACCTGTTCCTCCACCACGACCATCCAGAATGATGTAATCTACGCCTACATCTAGAGCAAACTGTATGTCTTTTTCGATATGACTGGCAGCAATCTTAAAACCAATGGGGATACCACCGGTTCGTTCACGTACCTGATCTGCAAAAGCTTTGAAATCTTGTACACCATGAAAATCCGGAAAGGTAGCTGGTGAAATTGCGGTCTGTCCTTCCTGTAATCCTCTAACTTCTGCAATCTCTTTACTTACTTTACTCCCGGGAAGATGTCCTCCTGTTCCTGTTTTGGCACCTTGCCCTCCTTTAAAATGAAAAGCCTGTACTTTATCTAATTTATCCCACGAAAATCCGAATTGTGCCGAGGCTAATTCATAAAAATATTTGGTGTTATTTTCCTGTTCTTGTGGTAGCATACCACCTTCTCCCGAGCAGATACCGGTCCCTACCATTTCTGCTCCGCGTGACAATGCTATTTTTGCTTCTCTAGAAAGTGCCCCAAAACTCATATCACTTACAAATAAAGGAATATCAATAGATAAAGGTTTTTGGGCATTGGGGCCAATAATTACTTTGGTAGCTACTTCTTCATGGTCTAATAAAGGTCGGTTGGCTAGCTGAGCCGGTAGAAATTGGATATCATTCCATTTTGGTAACGTATTTCGATCTACTCCCATTGATGCAGAGAATCCATGATGTCCCAGATTTTTTAAACCGTTTTTAGCTAATTCTTTAATATAACCTGTATAGGGTTCGGTTTCTTCAGGATGAGTATCTGCATAAGCACCGAGATATTCTTCACGGTTAAATGGTTGTGGGTGATCTGCGATATAAGAGTTGATTTCAACTTCATCTACATAGAGGTTGTCTCCTTCTGTTTTTGTGCTAAATTTATGTAAAACCTCGCTGTTGTTATACTCAGAAACACCAGTATCATAGCGATAATCCCAACCATGTACTCCGCAGATAAGATTATGTCCATCGATGTGGCCATCTGCCATAAGCGCTCCTCTGTGTAAACACCTTCCGTATAATACAGAAATTTCATCATCATATTTTACAATGACCAAATCTAATCCATTTATCAAGGCGTGTACAGGTTCTTTATTTTCTAAATTACCAAGTTGTGCTATTAAGACAGGTTGCTTCATCTATTTTTTTATTAGGTTAGGTAGAATTTATTTTGATCTTGATCAGAATAAATATTGTATTTGGTCTCAAAACTTTAGCAAGACTTTCATCTGTTCATAAAATTTGTTTTTATTCTTCAGATAAAACTGACTAATAATCACTTCGTTATAGGTGTTGTTGTTTGCAAAAAAAACAAACTCTAGTATAAAGGCAAATAGGCTTTGATTTATACTATTATACCTTGTGTAGGTAATGCAATAGAGTATTCTACTAGTTTATTAAATAGATTAATTTCTTTAGAAAACTAATGTTAGCACATATATTCAAGAGAATAAGTTATTAGTTAGTAGTATTAAAAATACTCAATTCTAACCATACTATCTATCAATTAATTTTTAAAAAATACTTTAAATTGATTTTTTATTTATTGATTATCAATGGTGTAAGTTGTGTGGAGAATGAGAAAAAATAGGTTTCTGTATTGTATAGTGATTCGTTTAGAATGATTTCAACCTCCTTTTCAAGATTAAGAATTCGTTATTAATGGTCTTTATTTTGGAAATGTTTTTAATCTGAATTTTACAATTAATCAAAACTATGGTAAATATTTCTTAAACTCCATAATTTTACAAATAGTAAAATATTTTTCATTTTTGAAGCTTAATATTTACTAATTGTAAAAATTTGAAAGAAACTAAATTATCTAATCTAAAATTTATCTTACATGCTTGTATTGCTTCTTTCGGAGCATATTTTTGTATGTATGCATTTAGAAAGCCATTTAGTGTTGCGACTTTTGAGGGTTTTTCTGTTTTCAATATAGATTACAAAATCATATTGATTATTGCTCAAGTGCTTGGATATACTTTATCAAAGTTTTTTGGGATTAAAATAATTTCAGAATTAAAAAGAGGAAAGCGTATATTTTATCTAATTGGGTTAATTCTTTTTGCAGAATTAGCATTACTACTTTTTGCGATCCTTCCTGGACCATACAATGCGGTTTCTTTATTTTTTAATGGCTTACCACTAGGAATGATATGGGGTATTGTGTTCTCGTATTTAGAAGGACGAAAGTTTACAGAAATACTTGGAGTAGCTCTATGCTCAAGTTTTATTGTATCTAGCGGAATTGTAAAATCTATTGGCTTATATCTTATGAATACCTGGGAGATATCTCAGTTTTGGATGCCCGCAACCACAGGGGCATTATTCATAATCCCATTAGTGTTTTTTGCATGGTTGTTAGAAAAGCTACCGGGTACTACTGAAGAAGATAAGAAAATGCGCTCTGCTCGTATGCCAATGTCTTCAATAGATAGAAAAAATCTGTTATACTCCTTTCTTGTACCTATTATAGGAATTGTAGTGTTTTATACGATTTTAACTGCATTTAGAGATTTTAGAGATAATTTTGCTCGAGAACTTTGGGATAGTATCGGTTATCAGGGGGATATATCGGTATATACCACTTCAGAAACTATCATTGCTGTAGTGGTCTTATTACTCTTAGGAAGTACATTCTATATCAAAAACAATGCAAAAGCTTTGTATATCTATCATCTTTTGATTTTAACAGGTATCCTGTGTATTGGAGTTTCTACGCTACTATTTCAGTTAGAAATATTAAACCCTTTTATCTGGATGGTGATTTGTGGTTTTGGACTCTACATTTGTTATGTTCCTTTTAATTGCCTGTTTTTTGATCGATTTATAGCTGCATTTAAGGTAAAAGGTAATGCGGGGTTCTTAATCTATATAGCAGATTCTTTTGGGTATTTAGGCAGCATATCTGCTTTGCTATATAAAAATTTTGGACAAGCAAATTTAACATGGCTAGACTTTTTTATTTATGGGGCATATGGTGTAACAGTATTAGGAGTATTCTGCATACTGGGGTCTTTGCTTTATTTTAAAAATGCATATCAAACTCGATTAAAAACAATACAAACAGAATTACATTATGAAAAAATATGACCTCATTATTGTAGGAGGTGGAGTGCTAGGTACGTTTCATGCATATCATGCACTGCAAAATGGATTACAGGTAGCCTTACTAGAAAAAAATAGAAGACCACAAGGAGCTACGACTCAAAATTTTGGACAAGTAGTTCCATCTGGGATGAATACCAAATGGCAAACCTATGGTAGGGAAAGTTTAAAAATTTATAAAGAGATTCAGCAACAATTTGATATTACTCTTCGAGAAAATGGATCAGTATATCTGGCTTCAAATCACGAAGAAGTAGAGCTTATCGAAGAACTTCATCAAATTAACAAGAACAACCAATACACCTCAGTAGTATTAACAAAGGAAGAATGCTTGAAAAAATATCCGGGATTGCGATCGGATTATATAGAAGCAGGATTATTCTTCCCAGAGGAAGTTACTGTAGAATCCAGAGAAATGATTCATCGATTGCAGGATTTTATGGTGAAACATATGAATCTGACCTATTTTACTAATCAAAATGTAATCTCTTGTGAGGAAGTAAATACAACAGTAAAAGTTACCTCTTCTTCTGAAGAAGTTTTTGAAGCCGAAAAAGTGATCATCTGTAATGGAAACGAGTTTAAAAACCTATACCCAAAGCTTTTCAGTGAAAGTGATCTCGAAGTAACAAAATTACAAATGCTTCAAACTAAACCTCAATCGGGATATCAATTGCCAGGAAATATTCTAACAGGATGGTCAATACGGCGTTATGAAGCATTTACCGAGTGTGCTTCCTTTTCAGGGATTAAATCACAGGAAGATCCAGATTCACTTCAGAAAAAATGGGGAGTACATATTTTGTTTAAACAGGCGCCAGACGGATCTGTAATTGTTGGAGATTCTCATGAATATGCCGATGCAAAACATATAGAAGATTTGGGATATGATTTAGATATGAATATAGATGATTTTATGATTTCTGAGGCACAAAAAATCATTGATTTACCAACTTATGATATTCAAAATCGATGGTATGGGATGTATTCTCAGTGTAAAACGAAGGACGTGTTTCAGGAAACGATAGGTAGTAATATCCATATCATAACCGGGATTGGAGGAAAAGGAATGACAGGAAGTGCTGGCTTTGCAAAAGAGAATATTACAAGAATTTTTAATATATAAGTATGAATAAAAAAATTGAACTGGCTGTTTTTGATATGGCAGGAACCACAGTAAATGAAGATAATATTGTCTATAAAACCGTACAACAAGTCATTAATGACGAGGGGTATAACATTAGTCTAGATGATGTACTTGAATATGGAGCAGGTAAAGAAAAACATCAGGCGATACAGGATATTTTAACTAGTGTGACTTCTTGTGAAGAAGTAAAAAGTACTGCAAAAAGAGCATTTTCTAATTTCAAGCCTATTTTAAAAAAACTATATACAGCGTTAGACGTTGTAGCTTTCGAAAGGGTCGAAGAGTTATTTGATGTGTTGAAAAATAATAAAATAAATGTAGTACTTAATACAGGGTACGATGCAAAGACAGCAAATCAGCTTATTACAAAATTAGGTTGGAAAAAAGGAGAACATTTTGATGCGTTACTCACAGCAGATGACGTAACTAATGGCCGACCACATAAAGAAATGATTTGTAAGGCAATGCAAATGTTTGATATTACAGATGCTTCTAAAGTATTAAAAGCAGGAGATTCTGCAATAGATATCGAAGAAGGTAAAAATGCGGATTGTGGAATTACCGTTGGCGTTTTAACCGGAGCACAAAATAGAGAACAACTAGAAAAAGCGAAACCAGATTTTATTGTAAATGAGTTAATAGAGTTGATCAATATTATATTTTATTAGATCAACGTTTTAATTGTTTGTTTCTGAAAACCGCCTTTTGGCGGTTTTTTAATGTTTATTAAGAAGTATAAAAGTTAACTAATAGTAAAATTTGCTTTATGAAAATAAATGCTCTGTATTAATTTAATTATCAAATGATTAAATGATTATTTGAATGATTTTTAATTTTAGTATTTGTATAATTTTGATTCAAAATATTACTAATATTAAAAAATCAACTTATGAAAACAAAGCTCTTTTTAAAACTTACTTTTCTTGTTTTTCTGGTATTTATAACAGGATGTGAAGAAAATCTACCGACCGACCCTAACAATACATCAAAACAAACATCGATGCCCAAAAAAGTATTACTGGTGGGGATCGATGGATTACAATTTGAAAGGATTGCTGCCCTCAATACCCCAAACCTGGATAAACTACATATTTCGAAAGCCTATACTGGTGGGATCAAAGGAAATTTAAGCCATCAAGCAACATCAAGCGGCCCGGGATGGACATCAATTTTAACCGGAGTCTGGAAAGATAAACACGGTGTACCTAATAATAGTTCGGGAACATACAAATCTAAAGTCAAAAGCATATACAGACTTATCAAAGAAAATAAAAACAATACATCTATAGCAAGTATTGCAACCTGGAGCCCAATTCACGAATTCTTACAGAATGATATGTCTTTGGTTGATTATCGAAATGAGGGAGGTAGTGATGCTAATTCAACTAATCTGGGAGTACATCAAATATCAAATAGTAATCATGATTTGATATTTATTCATTTAGATAATGTCGATATTGTAGGGCATGCATCTGGGTTTGGTAGTGCATATGACAATGCAATTATCACTGCCGATCAGCAATTGGGGCAACTAATGGATGCTATTACAAAACGCTTAGCAACCAAGAACGAAGATTGGTTGATTATGGTTACTACAGATCACGGCAGAAATTCAAACGGAGGATATAGTCACGGAGGAACTACAGAATCCGAAAAAACAATATTTATAGGAATGAACAAACCCGGAAACCAGGAATTCAAATCTAAAATATCAAATCTTCCAAATACCGATTTTAATGGCTTGTATGGATATCCTGCACAGACATCTATTGTACCTACGATTTTAAGACATATGGAAATCAATATTGAAACCAATTGGCAACTAAGTTCAACTCCATTAATAGGTGCCGATGGACCAAGAAAGTTGCTGTTTGTTAATAACAATCAAAATGAATTATTCTGGGTATCGAATAGTGGAAGTAATGCAGAGATCTACAAAAACAATCAATTAGTTACTACAGTGCCTGCTTCTCAAGGGAGTTATCTAGACACAGCAACAAATGATGGGAAAACAACATACACTATTAGAATCGAAGAATCTACTGCATCGATAGAATCAAGGAATCAGAATTTAAAAATTATAGCATGTTTAGATTGGAATGATATGCTAAACAACAGAGCATATTTCTTTAGAAATGATGGGCAATATATACGTTATAATAAGCTAAAAGATGAAACAGATTCGGGATATCCAAAAGAGATAAATAATAGCTCGTGGCCTGGATTAGGAGCCTACAAAGAATTGATTACAGCAACATTTAAATGGAATAATCATAAAGGATATTTCTTTTTATCAGACGGAAGATACTTGAGATATGATATGAACGCAGATAAAGTAGATAATGGATATCCAGCTTTGATTAATAATAACAACTGGCCTGGTCTTGAAGGTTTGGGAGATAAGATTGTTGGAGCCGTAAACTGGAATAATGATAAAGCTTATTTCTTCTTAAATGATGGGACTTATACTCGCTATAGCATTACGAATGACAGTGCAGACCCTGGCTACCCCAGATCTATAAATAATGGCAACTGGCCTGGATTAGGAAATTATGCCACTTCTATCTCATCGGTTGTAGATTGGAATACGAAGTACGTATATTTCTTTTTAACAGATAATACATATATAAAATATGATAAGCAAAAAGATGCTGTGGTTTCTGGGTATCCAAAAAATGTGGATGATACTACATGGCCAGGAATTTTAGACTAAAAAAAGACAAACTAAATAAAAGGCTGCCTTTGGTGGCCTTTTTAATTTCCTTTATCTAAAAAGAAATATAAAACAATCATTTTAGAAGATGTTTCTCCACGATTTACAGGCACATGAGGAATCCGTCCATCAAAGAAAATCGAATCCCCCTCTTTCAAAAGAACTTCTTCGTCTCCAATAATATAATGGCATTCTCCGGTTAGAATATATTTAAATTCATAAGCATCAGTTTCTACTTTATTACGTTCAGAACCTGGTTGCACTTCTAAAAAGACAGCTTCAAAACCAATAGAAGAAAGCTGTTTGCCAAAAATGTATTTGTAGCTAAATCCAATAGCATCATCCTCTTTTTCGATAACACTGTACTCAGAAGCTCTGGTGACTAAAAATGTAAAATTAGTCTGACTAGGCATCCCATTAAAAAAAGCAGGAATCTCTATATCGAGCGCATTGATAATATTTAATAAAACCGGTAAAGAAGGTATAGTTCTTCCGTTTTCAATTCGGGAAATAAGCCCATTACTAACTCCAGCTTTAGTGGCAATGTCATTAATGGTTTTTTTATCACTTTTACGGATTTCTTTTAAACGCTTACCAATACCTATTAAATAATCTTCCATTTGTTTGTAAATAGTAAATAATAGTACAACAATATTCTTAAAAGTAAAGACAAAGAAAATGTTTCTGATCGTAAGATCAGGGAAATAATAGGTATTATTTAACAAAATTATGCTTTTCGAAATACTACATATAGTGTTTTTTGGATTTGCTATGTATTTTACCAGAAGAAATGTGTTGTAATATGACATTTGTCATGTTTTTTCTAAAACGCAATACTTTTATTAGCGTTGTGAATTCTCAATGGATATACATACTCATCTATTTGCACTTTCTCATTAAGAGAAACCCTGAATAAGGTTTGCCTAACCTTACGCCTATTTATTTCATATTAATCATTTTAACATTACAATTTATGCCTAGATATCATTCATTGGGAGAGATTCCTCATAAAAGACATATCACTTTTAACAACCCTAAAGGTGGGTTGTATCAAGAAGAATTATTTGGAACAGCGGGTTTTGCAGGAATGTCATCACTTATCTATCATCTGTACCCTCCTACAGTAGTTTCAGAAATTAAAAGAGGTAAAGACATCACTCCAAAAATAGCGATCGATAAAAATATGAAAGCGATGAGTTTTCAGGGGTTTTCACTTCCTAACGGAGAAGAGTTTCTGGAAAGCAGAAAAATACTATTTACTAATAATGATCTAAAGATCGGTTTGGCTGCTCCCATAACATTTTCGCAAGATTATTTTTATAGAAATAGTGATGCAGACGAAATGCTGTTTATTCATGTAGGTTCGGGGACATTAAAAACAATGTATGGGAATATTCCTTTTAAATATGGAGATTATTTAATCATACCAAGAGGAACAACATATCAGATAGATTTTGATACCGAAACCAATAGAATATTATTTATCGAATCATCAAGTGCAATAGAATCACCTAAACGTTATAGAAATAATTACGGACAGTTTTTAGAACATTCTCCGTTTTGTGAACGTGATTTTAGATTACCACAAAATTTAGAAACGCATGATGAACAGGGAGAGTTTAAAATCATTTCTAAAAAACAAGATGTACTTTGGGAGTATACCTATGCCAATCATCCTTTTGATGTAATTGGTTGGGATGGTTTTAATTATCCATTTGCGTTTTCAATTTTTGATTTCGAACCTATAACAGGGCGTATACATCTACCACCACCAATACATCAGCAATGGGAAGCCGCAGGATTTGTGGTCTGCTCTTTTGTACCGCGATTATACGACTACCACCCTAAAGCAGTTCCTGCACCATATCATCATAGTAATATTGATTCTGAAGAACTACTGTATTATGTAGATGGTGATTTTATGAGTAGAAATAATATCCAAAAAGGACAAATTACACTACATCCAGGAGGTATTCCTCACGGGCCTCACCCAGGAGCAATAGAACGAAGTGTTGGTAAAAAATCGACAGAAGAACTCGCAGTTATGATAGACCCTTTTAATCCTATTATGATTACAGAAGAAGCAATGAATTTACAAGTAGATGATTATTATAAATCCTGGAAAACCGAATAGGTTTTTCACTTAAAAACTTAAAGACATGCCAGATTTAAAAAATATAGAAAACTATAAATACAGCTTAGAGAAAATATTTCCTGAAGCCGAAGATTTTTTACCACTTTTAGGAACAGACTACGTAGAATACTATGTAGGAAACGCAAAACAGGCAGCTCATTTTTATAAGACAGCACTTGGATTTCAATCCTTGGCTTATGCCGGTTTAGAGACAGGTCTAAAAGACAGAACATCCTATGTTGTGGTACAAGATAAAATACGTTTGGTTTTTACCACACCAATGCCAGGGGGAGAAAGTAAAGAACTATATGATCATATTCAAAAACATGGTGATGGAGTTAAAGTTATTGCACTATGGGTCGAAGATGCTCGTAAATCCTGGGAAGAAACTACAAAAAGAGGAGCAAAATCTTATTTTGAGCCAAGAGTAGAAAAAGATGAAGATGGAGAAGTAGTGCGATCAGGAATACATACTTATGGAGATACAGTACATGTTTTTGTTGAACGTAAAAACTACAACGGAACATTTCTTCCAAAGTTCGAAAAATGGGAATCTCACTATAATCCAACAAGTTGCGGGTTAAAATATATTGATCATATGGTAGGTAATGTAGATTGGGGTCAAATGAATGTTTGGGCAAAATTCTATAACGAAGTGATGGGGTTTGCAAACCTGATTACCTTTGATGATAAAGATATTTCTACAGAGTATACGGCTTTAATGAGTAAAGTAATGACCAATGGAAATGGTAGAATTAAGTTTCCGATAAATGAACCCGCCGAAGGTAAAAAGAAATCCCAAATTGAAGAATATATAGATTTTTATGGCGGAGCAGGATGTCAGCATATCGCTGTTGCTACAGATGATATTGTATTTACGGTTAGTGAAATGAAAAAACGAGGAGTAGAGTTTTTATATGTACCAGGAACGTATTATGATACCGTTGGTGATCGTGTAGGAGAAATAGCAGAAGATATGAAACTCCTCAAAAAGCATGGGATTATGGTGGATAGAGATGATGAAGGGTATTTGCTTCAGATTTTTACTAAACCATTGACTGATAGACCCACATTGTTTTTTGAAATTATTCAACGCAAAGGGGCGCAATCTTTTGGGAAAGGAAATTTTAAAGCTCTATTTGAATCTATAGAAGCAGAACAGGCAAGACGAGGAACATTATAGCAATGTACTAATAGAATAACTGCCCTTTAAAGAAACGTTACTTCATTAAAGATAGGAGGGGTTATACCATCTTTGTCGTAATAATCTTTACTGGGCAGGCTTTTTGAGCCTGTACACAATCATCATAAATAGTATTGTCGGGAGATTTTAGGGTGTGGAACCCTTTTTTATCTATAGCATGTAGTAGTACTGTTTTTCCATCCTTTTTAGACATTTGAAATTGCGTGGGAGCCATTTCTACACAATAATTACAACCAATACATTTTTCGCGTTGCAGAGTTACTACTACCATTATTCCTGAACGATTTTATAAAGTTTATCAGATGGGCGTATTCTAAAATTGGTAGGGATAGTACACGAATCTCCTTTTTGTGCAATATCTAATCGCTCATCGTTTACCATCATCTCTTTGAGTTCAAACTCTTCTACTCCTGTTGTAGGACCTGTAATTAAAATGGTATCACCTAGTTTAATATCATAAGCTTCAATTTTAAACTCTGCGATGCTGGGTTTAGGGAAAAAATGAACACCTTTGCCAATATATACTTTCTTTTGTGTGGCTTTGGATCCAGAAACATCACTCCATTCTCCTAATTTTTGCCCTAAGTAATACCCGCTCCAAAAGCCTCTGTTATACACTTTTTCTAATTCTTTCATCCAATGATCAACTTTGGTTTTAGTAAAGTCTTCATTAGCACAGGCATCTATGGCTTCGCGATAGGTCTTAATTACTTTGGCTACATATTCGGGGGCTCGCCCACGACCTTCAATCTTTAATACTTTGGCCCCGGTGTCTATAACCTGATCTAAGAAATCTAAGGTGCATAAGTCTTTCGGAGACATGATATACTCATTATCCAATTCCATTTCAAAACCAGTTTCCTGGTCAACAACACTGTATTTTTTTCTACAATTTTGTTTACAGGCACCACGGTTGGCAGAGGAGTTATGCGAATGCAAGCTCAGGTAGCACTTACCAGACACCGCCATGCAAAGCGCTCCATGGCCAAAAATTTCAATCTCAACCAATCTCCCCGAAGGGCCTTTAATTTGTTCTTTCTCTATCTGATCACAAATTTTCTTTACCTGTCGTAAACTTAATTCACGACTCATTACCATAGTGTCTGCAAAAAGAGAATAGAACTTTACCGTTTCAATATTGGTGATATTGATTTGAGTAGAAATATGAACTTCCATATCGATCTGTCTGGCATAGGCTATGACGGCCTGGTCCATCGCAATTACAGCAGTTAGATTTGCTGCTTTGGCAGCATCTAATAACGTTTTTATAATCGATAAATCGTGATCATAGATTATAGTATTCAGTGTAAGGTATGTACGTACATTTTTTTCGATACAGCGACGCGCTATTTCAGGTAAATCGGCAATCGTAAAATTTATACTGGCTCTGGCCCGCATATTTAGTTGATCTACTCCAAAATAAACAGAATCTGCTCCATTATCAATGGCAGCTTGTAGAGATTCAAAATTACCAGCCGGTGCCATTAATTCCATTGTTCCTGTTGGGGTCATATTTTGTTCATTAATTCAAGTACAAAAGTACATTATTTTTCACCTTTTTTGACGTGAAAATTGATGTGCTAAGTGTACTTATTTTCAAAACGCAAATGTATGTTATTTGCTGAATAAAAATGATATTTAAAATCATTCTTTTTTATTCTTTTTGTTAGAGGTAATATGTTGATTTATAGGTGTGTAAAAACAACGGTTTTTGAAGCCAGGAAAGCCTGATTCGAGGAATGATAAAAGTCATATTTAGGCCTTTTTCTTGTCGATATTTTTGTTACATAATTCAAAATTCTTTCAAGATGAAAAATGTAATAATTACTGTATTGGTTGTACTGTTAGGAGTGACTAATTTTGCGTATGCACAAGAAAAATCAAATGACAATACTGATTTTAGCAAATGGCAAATCAGATTAAGAGGAATCGTTGTATCACCAGATGAAAATGCTACAATAGAAACTATAGGAGGAGATGTGGATATTTCTACAGCTGTTGTTCCAGAATTAGATATCACTTATTTCTTTACCGAAAACTGGTCTGCAGAGTTAATTTTAGCAACTACAAAACATGATGTAAAAGCTGTAGGTACTGCTGCAGGAAACATAGATTTAGGTGATGTGTGGTTATTACCACCTACTTTACTAGGACAATACCATTTTACTGGAGGTAAATTTGTTCCTTATATTGGTGCTGGTGTTAATCTAACCCTTTTTTATGGAGTAGACGAAGGACCGGTGGCCGATGATATAGATTATGATACTGCTGTAGGTTTTGCTTTTCAAGGTGGTTTTGATTTTATGTTAAACGACAAATGGTTTATAAATGTAGATGTCAAAAAAGTATTTTTAAGTACAGACGCTACGGTTAACGCAACAACCGCTTTGGGAGCTACTGTAGGTGCAGATGTAGATATTAATCCATGGATATTTGGAGCAGGAGTAGGTATCAAATTATAAATATAGGTTATATACTGTAAAAACCGCTTAACAGAAATGTTAAGCGGTTTTTTGATTGGCTATAATAATACTCAAATAAATAAATTGTTTTTATTTTCCTAACATTAATAACTCATTACAAACTACCTCTGTGATATATCGTTTTTGGCCTTCGTTATCTTCATAACTTCGAGAGGTAAGTTTGCCCTGTATAGCGACCTCTTGTCCTTTGTTTACATATTTATCTACGATATCGGCAATTTTACCCCATGCAATGATATTATGCCATTGGGTATCTGTGATTTTATCGCCTTGTTTGTTATAATAGTGATCATTTGTTGCAATAGAGAATTTAACCAGTTTTTTACCGGATTCCAGATTTACAGTTTCTGGTTCTTGTCCTAAGTTTCCAATCAACTGTACTTTGTTTTTTAGCGTGTTCATAATTTTAATTTTTTCGTGTTAAACAGTTAATACCTTGTCTTAAAATTCGTTTTAAGAGCTTTTTAATCTTAATCAAATCAGAGAATAACTTTTATAGTTTAAAAAAAGCTGACTTCAATTCGACACCGCAAACTTAGGATGAGACCATAGCTATATTCGGTTAGGAAGTGTTTATTTTCGCTTGTAACCGTTTGTAGTCGTTTAAAAATGATTAATAGTGCTGATTATCAGGACATATTAGGAATTCGAATAAGTAATGTTTTTTTTGCGAAAAAGTCTATTTTAGTACGATAATATAAATAGACACTATAGATACGTTTATTTGCTTGTTGTATATAATAAAGAAAAATATGGGGATTTTTAAAAAGCTATTTGGAGGAAGTGAGAAAAACGATCCTAAAAAAAAAGAAATCAAGAAAAGTGAATACAATTTACAATGGATCACTCCAGAGCAAAACCCTTGGGGTCTGAAAATTTTGGATTTACGACCAATTTCTCAAAATATGCTTTCTACTTCAAAGGATCAGAGAATGGCGACCAATGCTATTTCATACAACCAAGAAGATGGAACAACTTTTAAAGATTATTTCCCTAAATCAAGCAAGAGTTTTTCTAGTAATTTAAGTATCCCAATTGACGGGAAACTTGAAGAGGGAGTTTTGTTTAACCCATCAACAATGGAACACAAATGGGCTATTTATTTTATGAATGATCGTTTGATATTTATTAGAAGTTGGTTAAGGGAAGCTTTTGTAGTTGCAAAAACCATCCAAGAGAAAAACCAATTAAGAATAACTGAAATAACAGGAGAATTCACAGACGATGAATCTCGAGAAATGACCGAATCTATCCTAATGTTTCTATTATTTAGTCATTCTTTAAATGAAACTATACCTGCTCCTATTCCAAATGATTTATTTGAAAATACAGATCAAGCTGGAATGTGGGCTTTTTCAACTTATGGAAATATGGCTCATTTAGGATATTTTGAAAATAATTTCAAGTATGAGACTGATTTGAAACTAAGATCCCATTCATTATTGCATATTGCAATTGCTAGGGGTGAGATGGATAAAATCAATGATGAGTTAAATAAAGGTACTAATATAAATTGTTTGGCAGGAGATGGACTTTCAACTTTGCAATGGGCAATGACAGCCGACCCAAACATTTTGAATTTATTGCTCGAAAATGGAGCTGATCCAAACTCTAGATCAACGGAAGGAGCAACACCAATAATGAATGCTGTACAATCTGACAAAATTGAACATTTAAACTTATTAATTAAAAATAATGCTGATGTCAATGCTAAAGATGACAGAGGTTTTACCGCATTACATAGAGCTTCAGAAATGGGACGTGATGAAATGGTTCGGATGTTATTAGCAAATGGCGCTGATAAAAATGTAGAAGCGGAAAATCATACACCGTTATCATTAGCTGTAGCGATGAAAAATGAAGAGATTATAAAACTACTGGGAAATTAAAGAATCTATAACAATTTGTATAATGCATATGCACCTTTCGGGATACAAACACACCATACAAGAGACGTTGTAAAACACTAAATGAATCCTCGAATCTTAAAATAAAACTTACCATTGATATTAATAGCCCTTCTTAATATTGCGATATTCCAAGGAGTTGTCTTGGGAATAATTATTTTAAAATCTCCTATATTCAAAAGCAAGGCGAATAAATATTTAGCCTATGCCTTTTTTTCAATTTCAATTTCTCTACTAAATTTCGTTCTTGATGATATTGGAGTATATACTAATATTCCGTTGCTAAGCTTTATCGACACCATAGATTCGGGGTTTCTTTTCCCTGTTTTTATTTTTTTATATGTTGCGCATCAAATTGATCGTCCGATTAAAAAATCCAGAAAAATAATATGGTTATTTATACCCTACTTGTATTCTACAATTTTAGATGTTTTTGAGGATCTTACTATAATTACTGATCTTGATACTCCTTATAATTTCGTTCTACTTTTCCTAAATCTCATACAAATTCTAATAATACTTTTTTTCATACCGGGCATTTTAATCTATGCCTTTGTCCTTATCTGTTATTCGAAGAATACTCAGGAAAGAAGATGGCTTACTCATTTATGGTTGTTAACTGTACTATTATTTGGATCTTGGATTTTGACTATACTTTCTGGTATTTTTTTAGAGTATGATATTACACCTATCATGAAAATTCTTACTGTGGTTGTTGCATTCTTAATACATTGGGTGAGCTATTTTGGAATTTTTAAATTTAGACTGGCAAAAGATCAGGAAGAAATTAGAGCCTTAATACACAAACGAAAAAACGATAGTACTGCAGATGTTGTTGCCAATGTTAAACTATCTGAAGTACATAATGCAAAAAAAACAGAATCTTTTACTAAAGAACACTCCTATTTCAAAAAGCTAGAAGACCTTTGTACAAATCATCACATTTATAGAGACAGTACATTAGACAGGGATAAAGTAGCAGAAATGCTAGGCATTAGTACTGGCTATGTTTCTCAGCTTGTAAATACAGCTACAGGAGATAATTTTACTACTTACATTAATCACTATCGTGTTGAGGCGGTCAAAGACTTAATTCTCAATTCAGAATTCGATAACTATAGTCTTTTGGCAATAGGACTAGAATGTGGTTTTTCTTCAAAGTCAACTTTTCATAATGCTTTCAAAAAAATAGCAGGCACTACACCAAATGCTTATCGAAAGAAGTATAAATAAGTACGAATTTGTTCAAATTTAAGGTTTCGATACCTTAAATATGCTTAGTACATATACGTTTGCCATCAAAATAAATTAAATACTAAAATGAATTTAAAACAATATCTAATTATTGCAATTAGTCTTTTATGTGTGGCAGCTATACAAGCTCAGGTTACAGAAAAGTATATGGCAAAAAAACTAGTATTAACTACTTTATTTAGTTTTAAGTAACATGAAAATACATACTATTATTTTTCTACTTGTAGCTACTATGCATCTTCAAGCCCAAAATCAAATCAGTGGTTCTTCTTTTTTAGATAGAACAGAATTTAAAATTGGGTATTATGGAAATATTGCTTGGGATAACGGACTTACTATTGGTACCGAATATGTATGGAAAGAATACATCAATATCAAAGAAAGAAAGAGAGGGCAAAAGATCATTACACACCAATTTTTGTTTAATGGAAATCTTGGTTATTCTACAAATTTCTCAACACAAACAGATAATGGGCTATCTACTTATTATGGCCTTATCTGGCGAAGAACAAATCCCAAAGGCAAACAATATAATGTAGAGTTAAATCCACTTGGGTACTATCGATCATTTTTACCCGAAACGTATGAGGTAAAAGGAGATCGTGTTTCTAAAGTTTCCTTGCCTGGCAGGGGATATTATGCTCCTTCTATTGCTGTTGGGATAGGGAAACTTCGTAAAGGGAAAAAACGTTCGGGTTGGTATTTAAACCTTCAATTAACCCTTAGAACCAATTATAATGCCGGTACATTACCCGTTTTATCATTGCACTACGGTCATCGGTTTAATTTTAAAAGAAAAAGATAATGAAAAAAATAATTCTTAGTAACGTAAAAATAGTAGTGCTAATATTAATCGTTTTAAGCATTTTCTCTTGTTCAAAAGACGATGATAATATTAATGACTTAAGCGAAACCATTTTTGTAAGGCATAAAAATGCAGATATGGCAGCGTATATTCATGGCAATGCTTCTGAAAAAGTATTTCTAATCATATTGCATGGGGGCCCCGGTGGATCTGGATGGCAGTATAGAAAGAATACCATTAAAAGTAAAATTGAAAAAAACAATGCCGTTGTTTATTTTGATCAACGTGGCTCTGGCAACTCGCAGGGGAGTTATTCTGAAGCAGATGTAAGTGTGGATATTATGGCAGAAGATGTGTTGGCTCTTGTAAAGGTGTTAAAAGCTAAATATGGTGATGATTCCCGATTATTTTTAATGGGGCATAGTTGGGGAGGCACTTTAGGACCTGCTACCTTATTAAAAAATCAGGAAGATTTTTTGGGGTGGATTGATGTAGATGGTGCTCATGACCCTAAAGGATCTTACAACGAATATAAAATAGCTTTAAAGAAGATGGCTGATGAGCAAATCGCTTTAGAAAATAATATTGATTATTGGAAAGCTGTACTTGATTTAGTAAAAAATGTAGGCCCGGATTATAATGAGGATGATTTTTATAAAATGAATAGAGAAGCTTATAGAGCAGAAGAAAAACTTGCTGATGACAAGATAATTAACAAACCAACATCTGATGATGATGGTTCACAATATAATTTCTTTACAAATAATTGGAATGCTAACAGAATACAGTCTATTTTAGTTAAAAAAGGGCTTTTTGAGAAGGTATCGTTTACCAATAGACTGCATGAAATTACCATACCATCACTAGTGCTTTGGGGTAAATATGACATTGGTGTTCCTACGGTATATGCCCAGGAAGCTTATGACAATTTAGGGTCTAATCAAAAAGAACTCTTCATTTTTGAAAAATCGGCACATAGCCCTATGGATACAGAACCAGATCTTTTTGCCGAAAAAATAATTGATTTTATCAATTTGCATAAATAGTGAGATAGCAAGTATATGATCTAGTAGTACAGATCTCAAGGTTAACTCCTAACAATGAAGAATCATCTTTTGTTCTTTCCTTTAACTAGTAGTAGAAATTTTAGAGTACATTTGAGTTAAAACTTTTTATCATTGAAATCATCTCAGGAAAAACAAATGAAAATATCGATAAGAAAAGTAACATTAAGTGAGCTAGAGGCTATATACAAAATCGAAGAAAAAGTGTTTTCCCCGATGAATTATCCTCTATTTGTGATTAGGCAGTATTATGATTTATTTTCAGATTATTTTTTGATTGCCGAAAATGAAGAAAAAGAAATGGCAGGATATATTCTTGGAGGAATTAATCCTAAAGAGAAAGATGGCTGGATACTAGCCCTGGCAACTGAAAAGAGATTTAGAAAACAGGGAATAGGCTTAAAATTAATTTCGACCGTTATAAAAAAAATTAATGAGTTGGATATTAGCAGTATTCTTTTGACTACCGAACCCAATACTCCTGCAGTTGATTTTTACAAAAAAATAGGATTCGAAATTATTAAGAATGAATCAAACTATTTTGGAGATCATTCAGAACGAGTTCTTATGCAATTAAATCAAAAGCTAGATTTGTAGGGTTTGCAAAAGAAAATAAAGCCGAAAAAACTGAATTGATAGTCAACCGGGAGAACCAAAAGACAATTGATATCTACCTAAAAAAAAGGATTTGTAATCAAAGAATCGGTTATAAATTCATTTCAGAACCGACATTCTGTAGAGGATTATAAAATGGAAAAAACAGTAGAAATCTGATTCAGAAAAATAAATGAAATGTATCAATTAAGAAAAAGTATGTTAACTTTATACAACTATATACTCATAAGATAAGACGAAGTAGAAATTAAACAATAACATAAAACTATAAAAATGGAATCACCAAGTAGCATTACCATCAATGGATATAATCATGTTTCTTACCATTCTGATGTTTTTTCTGAAGAAGAGCTAGTTTTAAAAAGTAAATCATTTTACGAGTGGTTAGATAAAAGGAGATCGGTAAGAGATTTCTCTGATAAACATGTTCCCAAAGCGGTTATTGAAAATCTTATCAAAAGTGCTTCTACGGCTCCATCTGGAGCTCATAAACAACCTTGGACATTTTGCGCTATTTCTAATCCGGCCTTAAAAACCCAAATTCGTAAAGAAGCAGAAATCGAAGAAAAAACAAACTATGAGAACAGGATGAGTGAACGTTGGAAAAAGGACCTAGAACCACTAGCTACCGATATGAATAAACCTTTTTTAGAAGTTGCTCCCTGGTTGATTATTGCATTCAAAAAAGCTTATGAATTCGAAGAAAATGGTGATAAACATAATAATTATTATGTGAATGAATCTATAGGGATTGCATGCGGGATGTTAATCTCTGCAATTCATAACGCTGGGTTGGTGACATTAACTCATACACCTAGTCCCATGAATTTTTTGACAAATATTCTTAAAAGACCGGCTAATGAAAGAGCCTTTTTGTTACTCCCTGTTGGCTATCCCAAATTCCCTACCTATGTTCCGGATTTAAAAAGAAAAGGGTTGGATGAAATGACCGTTTTTTATGAATAAAATTGAAAAAATCTAAAGTAGAAGTATTCTTTATTGAGCAAAAACCTGATCATTTCGTAATCTGGACTATAAGTCTATGTACTGGTTTTTTCGAAAACACAATAATTTCTGGATTGATCTTTACAATAATATCCTGCATTATTCTTCTTTTTAATTTTTTCGCCCACAGGCGGAAACCCTAAAAAAGTTAACATATTTTCAATATTCGATAAATCATTGACCGAAGTATGATTAAAAGAAATATGAGAGTAATCACTATGGATGTACACATCCGAAATGTTTTGAATCTGCAATATTTTCCTTTTTAGAGCTGTAGCACAATTATTGCATTTTAGATTTTGAATAGGAATTGTATTTCTAAATACCATAACTATTATATTAAAATACTCGTGATAAATTAAATCCAAAGAAAAAATCTCCGTCACTCCAATCACCCGATCCCTGGCTCAAGAATCCACTTGTATTCATAGGTTGGGCGTTGGTAAAGTGTAACTGAAATACATGTCCGCCAGTTTCTAAATCAAACCCTATAGAAAGAGGGTTTTTAAATGGAGAGTTACTAGCTCTGTTAAGGTGAAGTCCATAATCGATATTAACAGACCACCTTTTGGTAAGTTTATGTCGCCCGCCAATTCCTATAGCGTATTGCGTATTATCCTGATTACTAATTCTTACAAGGTTCTCATGTAAAAGTGTTGGTATTAGCTGTAGTGAGAAGTTTTTGTTAAATTTTCTGGCGATTAACAACTGCGATACATAAGATAACCTATGCTTAAATTCGAGGCCAGGTAAATCTTCTTTGTCCAGATCGGTATTTGCAGTTATACTATGGTAACCCACTACTGTAAAAGGAAAACTATTCTTTTTTTGTCTTAATAACCGGTATTTCAGAGAAGCTTCATATGTTTTCTGAAATGAACTACGGGATATACCAATTTGTAGTTTATCACTAATGCCATACATAAAATTTAACCTGGTAACGGCCTGATCTAATCCAAAAAAATCTTCAATTCCCGATTTAACAGAACCAAATCTATGAGAAACGACTAAATAAAATAATCCTTTGTCGGCTAGTTTGGTAGATTCGAAATTCACAATTTTTAATCCTTTAAAAACAGCACTCGCATATTGATTGTCATCTTTTTCAGTAGTAATTTCCTGAAGTAAATCATCTTGCGAGAATGACAATAGAGGAATTAAAAACAATAGAAATATTTTTTTCATAATAATACATTTATTGGGTACTTGTAACTGTAGCCTGATCTATTTTTAGGTGTTCTAAGAGGTCGTCAAATCCTACATACCTTCCTTTGATCGTTATTTTTTTGTTGATTTTTAACGCTGTTAGATCACTTTCTAAAGTCACGGCTATTTTTTGATCCAAAACAATACGATTAGACTCTATTGCAGTAATCAGACCTTTTAATTCTACTGCATTGTCAAGATGAATGGCATTAAAAACTGCTTTGTCTTTAATAAATGCCGAATAGAATGCAATAGCCGTAGTGTTGGTATCAACTTTTTCGGTATGTATGGTTCTATGTTCCTTATATATATAGCTCAACAAAACAATACCCGTAGCTGCTATAAACGCCAGAGTGAGAAAGATAAAGTTCTTGGTTTTCATTGTTGTTTTAATTTAAAATCAACGAACACCTTTACGTGTTCGGCTATTTTATTCCTTACGATTTTTGGAATAGAGATATCAAAACCCTGTGGCGTAACAACAAATTCCCCGCGTAAAGAGATGTATTTATCTTTTTTTGATAGATATAGTATCGATTCGATACTTTTTTCTCTACCATGTAGTTTAAGCTGTCCGTTGACGTTAAACTCTTTTTCTTGATCGGATAATTCAAAAAAATTAAATGCTATAATTTTTCCTCTAAAAATAGCTTTAGAGTAGATGTCTGATTCGATATAATTTTCATTAAAATGCTCTTCCATTAATGCATTTCTAAACCTAAATTCTTTCATCAAAGCCAATGAGGCTATTTCGCCAGTGTTTATATTTAGAATTGCAGTAACAGATGTGTTTTTTGCTTTAACAGGTTCAAATGTTTTTTCAGAAGCTTCAAAAGCAATAGTTCCCTTTTTTTCTATATATTTTTCTTGAGAACGAGAAATACCAGAGATCAAAAAGCAAAATATGATTATGAATATTTTCATTTTGATTATTCTAATGATCCATCTTTAATCCATTGATCAATGTCATCTATTGTTCCCTGCGGCAATCTTCCCGAGGGTGGCATAGCTGCTGATGCTCCTGTTTGTTTTGAAACAGCATTAAGTATAGCAGAAGCCTGACCACTAACATTTTGAAAAGTGATCAAAGGAAAAGGGGCTCCATTTACAGGTGGGTTTGCATGACACCCTATACAATTAGAATCAATTATACTTTTGATATTTGCGGTATACGTAAGTTTTTCACCCATAGGAGGCGGCGGAGGTGGAGCAATATCGTCTTCGTTGTCACTAGAACAACTATATCCGATTATGACTATAACTACAACCAGAACCTTGTTGATGTTTGATATTGATTTCATAACTTGTGTGTTTGGTTTATATTTATTTTAAATTTTGTTTTATGCTTTTGCCTTTTGATAATTTTTTTAGAAAAAGGTTACAAAATCATGTAACTTTTTTAGGAGTGGCATCTCTATAAAGGGAAAAGTGGTTTGTGATAGTGATAAAAAGGAGTATTCTTATATGTTAATGTGTAATTTGTAGTGCAAAATGATATTGTTTGAGACAAAGAGACTGTTTGTGAGACGCTTAGAGGATAGCGATTTAGAATCTTTTTATGATATGCAGGGTAATCCCAATGTAATGAGATATATCAAAAAAACGATGAATTTTGAAGAGAGTAAACAAGAATTAAATCGTTTTATTAAGTATTATAAAGATGTTGATGTTTTTTTTAAAATTTGGGCAGTAATAGAACGCAATAACAATCAATTTGTGGGTATATGTGGAGTATATGAGAATGATAAATCAGAATTTGAAATAGCCTATCGATTAAGAGAATGTTTCTGGGGTAATGGATTTGGAAGAGAAATAGCAAAAGGATTGTTTAGATACTGTTTTGACCAAATTAAATTAAATGAGTTAACCGCATATGCAAGCACAGATAATGTAGGTTCTATACGTATTCTTGAAAAAGAAATGAATTATGTTGAAGAATTTTATGCTGAAAAAGAAAATAGTATAGAACGAAAGTACACGCTAAAAAAATAAAGCACTTATATGATTCATTTATAAACTAAGAATGAAATGAGAAAAATCAAGATGTATATTGCTATGAGTCTTAATGGAAAAATAGCAAAATCAGACGGAAGTGTGCATTGGCTAGAATCCATACCAAACCCTGATAAAACAGATCATGGTTACTACGAGTTTTATAAAACAATTGATACTACAATCCAGGGGAACAATACATATGAACAGGTGATGAGTTGGGATATTGATTTTCCGTATTCAGATAAAAAAAACGTTGTGTTAACCAGAAATAAGAAAGTAAAGAATACCGAGCATGTTCAATTTATATCTGAAAATCATATCGATTTTATTAAAAAATTAAAACAACAGAAAGGTGATGATATTTGGTTAATAGGTGGTGGGCAGATAAATACAATGATGTTTAATGAAAATCTTATAGATGAAATTCTGATTTTTGTAATGCCAATAGTCATTTCTGATGGGGTTGAGCTTTTTGAAGGAATCCCGAATGAAACCCGACTGAAGCTTATTGAGACAAAAGAATACACTACAGGAGCGGTTAAATTAAGGTATCAGATAGAGGAAGTTGAATAACTTTTTATGAGTAGGAAAATTTTTATTTTTTTATTTTTTAAATAAGAGGGTAGGGTATATAAAAAGTAAAGCGTTATAAAGAAGTAACAAATTTGTAAATCTGTAATAACACTAGAGTTTAAGGGACAAAATGAATTCTGTAATTCAGATTTTTTTAAATTTAAAGATGGGAAGAATTCGTTCTTCCCATTTTTTGATTATAGTTAAGGGTTTTAATGTATAAATTCTTGAATACCTATTTGACTGTCTATCGTGGTATCCTTATATTTTAATGTCCAACCCAGAGAATTAGTAAGAATATATAGTTTCTGCAATTCACTAATGAGTCGATTTTGCGAATTGGTAACGAGTGCAGACTTTTGTACTTTTTTATTTAATCCTTCCATTACTATTTTGCGTATAGCATTATGATCTTCTGGATTAAATTTATTAATGATCCCTTCTTCGATATCATGATATTTTATTTCGGGATTAACATTAACCTCTGCAGCAGGGATTTTTGTTATGGTTAGTGTTTTTGTTTCTTGATCAATAATATGCTCAATTTTTCTTAAATCATAAGAGACCTGTACATTAGCATTAACCATTACAATTATTTTTTTCTTTGATGAGATTACATTAAAATAAGTCTTATCATTTTTATAGGTAATGATATCAGAAAAGTGTCCTTCTGTAACTACCAGTTTACCTACGTTTTTGATTTGATCCAGAATCAGACCAGAAGATGCTACTTCTGTTTTTTGGGTATTAGATTGATCAATAACATATTTTATTCCAAACACCAGGAGTGCTGTTAAAAGTGCACCGAGTAGAAAATTACGCATACATCTATAGTATCAAGTTGAGTATAAATGTACACAAAAAAATAGCCTTCTTATAAAGAAAGGCTATTTGTAATATAAATAAAAGGGTATTTTCTTATTGTTCCTGTGGTGGATATTTTTCTAAGATTGCAGTAACAATCTCATTCATTTTTTCTTGCTTTTTGTTCACGTTCTTGGTTAATGCTGCAGAACCCATTCCTTGCCAGACCAATTCCTTTTTAGAGGCATCAATAAGATCTATATAAAGAGTGCCTTCTGTAGTCGTAGAAACAGTATTGTATCCAGCTCCCCAGAACCATGGATTCCACCCCCATCCATAACCCCATCCGAAGTTATTTTGATAGATATTTACATTTTCCTTAGTTTTTGTAAAAATACTTACGAGTACATCTGGATTTGCTGATTTGGCAAAACCTTTTGAGGTCATATCTGCTTCGATAGCACGCAGGATACGTTTTTTGTCGAGATCGCTAATTTCTGCTTTGTCGATTCCAGGCTTGTAAAATGCAAAGCTTTTATAGGTGTTAAAATCAGCCTGCTTATCATAATCCGAAGCAACGCGCACTGTGGAGCAAGAACTAAGAGTTATGATAAGGATTAATGATAAAAGTGAAAAAAATTTCATAATCCTAGTTTTTTATAATATCAAATATGTCATGATGATCAGAAAATAAAAATACGTTTTTATCAATCATTTTATAAGCATTTGATATTGGTTTAACAATAGCTATTATATACAAATTTAACCACAATAATCATACCATGAGATAGATAGTGAATCTATTTTTTAGAATAACTATTTGTTTTTTTATCATAACCATACGGGCAATGTCTGCAACCACTTTCACAACAATAGCCTCTCCTTAAGTGATATTGTTCTGTAAAACAACGATACCCTTCTGGGGTAATATAATAATCCCCTTCTTTTGGAGTTAATACTTTTTTAGGATTGTCCATAGTTACAAAAATAGTATCTTGCAGTAATATGCCCATTGTTGTTAACAAATATTTGATAGGTCGCCGTTTTGTAGGCATCGCCCTTTGGCCTTTTATTGTGGTTAATAATTCTTTCCTTAAAGAGGACGAAGTCTTTATTAATCACGAAAAAATCCACTTGAGACAGCAGGCAGAACTGTTGGTTATACCTTTTTATGTTTTTTACTTCACAGAATATTTGTTTAGAGTGATTCAATATCGAAATTTACAGCAAGCCTATCGCAATATCTCTTTTGAAAGAGAAGCATATCTTAATGAAGAAGACCTCGATTATCTCAAAACAAGAAAACTCTGGAGTTTTTTTAAATATCGATAAATGCATATTTTTTTTTCGGAAACACCACCTTCAAAAAACCAATCGATTACTCATTCTATTTTGGATAATGCTGGAGTTATTCTTGATATCAAAAGAGAAGACCAGATTCATAAGGACGTTTCGGGTAATAAATTCAGGAAATTAAAATATAACCTTATTGAAGCTAAAAAAACGGGTTATACTACTATACTAACTTTTGGAGGAGCATATAGTAACCATATTGCTGCAACAGCAGCAGCCGGAGAAATTATGGGGTTGCAAGCCATAGGGATAATAAGAGGAGACGAATTGGCTAAAAATCTTGAGAAAACACTATCAGAAAATGATACTTTACGGTTTGCTCACGCTTCGGGAATGCATCTTAAATTTATTAGTAGAGAGCAATATAGAGAAAAAACATCCTCAGCTTTTTTAGAACAGTTAAAAGATGAGTTTGGTTCATGCTACATCATTCCCGAAGGAGGCACTAATGATTTGGCTGTTAAAGGTTGCGAAGAAATATTAACTGCACAGGATAATACCTATGATATTATTTGTTGTGCTGTGGGGACAGGAGGTACAATTTCAGGAATTATTAATAGCACTAAAACTCACCAGACGGTTCTGGGATTTCCTGCTTTAAAAGGAGATTTTCTAGACAAAGAGATTAAAAAGCATACATCAAAAACCAATTGGAAGCTCATTTCTGAATATCATTTTGGGGGATATGGTAAAATAAATCAAGAAGGAGTAGAGTTTATGAATGAGTTTAACAATCAGCAACATATTGCATTGGATCCAGTCTATACAGTTAAGATGGTTTTTGGTATTTTTGACCTGGCGCAAAAAGGTGTTTTTAAGAAAAATACTCGTATTTTAGCCATTCATACTGGTGGTTTGCAAGGGATAGCCGGAATGAATAAAAAATTAAAGAAAAAGAAACTACCCCTTATTACAATTGAATATTAAAATGAGGAAATTTATAGTATTGTTATGTGTTGCTATGGTTATTATTTCTTGTGGAGGGAGCAAAAAAGTAACATCTTCAAGACCATCTAAACCAAAGCCAAAACCGACGGTTATAACCAAGGTTGAGCAGGGCCCTAAAAAAATAATAGTAGAAGAACATACAACTAGAAAACCACTTCCTGTACTGTCATATAAAGATAAAGTGCAACGCTATATCCATGAGTTCTCGGGTATTGCCAAAAGCGAAATGAAAACATACGGGATTCCGGCAAGTATAACATTAGCACAAGGAATATTAGAATCGGGAGCAGGATATGGAGATCTTACCCAAAGAGCAAAAAACCATTTTGGGATTAAATGTCATGATTGGGAAGGAGATCGGGTATATCATGATGATGATCGTTCTCAGGAATGTTTTAGAAAATATAATCGGGCAAGTGAATCATTTAGAGATCATTCTTTATTCTTAAAAGATAGAAAACGATATTCCAGACTATTTACATTTAACCAAAAAGATTATAAATCTTGGGCACGTGGACTACGTGAAGCAGGTTATGCTACCGATAAGAAATATCCTCAAAAACTTATTGCTATTATTGAACGTTATGATTTGGATAAGTTTGATGATGAGGTATTGGGTAAAAAACCGCGAAGAAAAGACGAAAAAAATAAAGCTGTTGCAGTTATAACTTCCATTTCTAATAAGGATGGCTATACAGTAAAAAAAGGAGACACTCTATATTCGATTTCCAGAAAGTATAAGATTTCTGTAGAGGAACTCAGAGCATTTAATAATCTGGTCAATAATAATATCAAGGTCGGGCAAGTTCTTAAAGTAGCAGCTGCCGACGAAGAGGAAGAAGATTTTAATTAAGCATGATCTATAAAAGAAGTAGCGCATTATTTACAGCAGCGCAAAAAGTAATCCCGGGAGGAGTTAATTCACCAGTACGAGCCTTCAAAGCTGTAGGAGGAGATCCCATATTTGTTACAGAGGCCAAAGGGGCATATTTGTATGACGAAGATGATAACCGATTGATAGATTATATCAACTCATGGGGACCGATGATTTTGGGGCATGCACATCCACCAGTGGTAAATGCGGTTATTGATAAAGCTAAAAAAGGAACCAGTTTTGGAATGCCAACAGAAATCGAAACTCAAATTGCAGAACTTGCAGTTTCTATGGTACCTAATATCGATAAAATACGATTTGTGAACTCTGGTACCGAAGCCTGCATGAGCGCTGTGCGATTGGCACGTGGATATACAAACAAAGATAAGATTATCAAATTTGCAGGATGTTATCATGGGCATAGCGATTCTTTTCTGATTCAGGCAGGGAGTGGTGCAGTTACTTTTGGAAGCCCCAATAGCCCGGGAGTAACCAAAGGAACAGCACAAGATACTTTATTAGCCAGATACAATGATTTGGATCATGTAGAACGTATTATCATGTCTAATCAAGGAGAGATTGCCTGTATTATTATAGAACCTATTGCCGGAAACATGGGATGTATCCCACCAGTAAAAGGATTTTTAGAAGGGCTTAGATCTTTATGTGATACCCATGGTATACTATTGATTTTTGATGAGGTAATGACTGGTTTTAGACTAGCAAAAGGAGGAGCACAAGAACTTACAGGCGTAAACGCCGATATCGTTACTTTTGGTAAAGTAATTGGAGGAGGATTACCTGTTGGTGCTTTTGCAGCACGTGCCGAAATTATGAATCATTTAGCACCGCTTGGACCCGTATACCAGGCAGGAACCTTAAGTGGTAATCCACTGGCGATGGCTGCAGGATTAGCAATGCTCAACGAATTAAATAACAACCCTGAGATATTTAAAAACCTTGCCAGTAAGACCGAATACTTGCATCATGGAATTGCTAATGCTCTGGATGAGCATAATATTACTCATACGATTAATAGAATTGGTTCTATGATTTCGGTTCATTTTGCAGGGGATACCGTAGTGGATTTTGATACTGCGGCAAAGGGCAATAACGATACTTTTAAAAAGTTTTTTCACGGAATGCTAGACAACGGTGTTTATATTGCACCAAGTGCTTTTGAAACCTGGTTTATAACCGAAGCACTTACTTATGAAGACCTGGATGAAACTATTGCTACAGTACAAAAAGTCGCTAAAACACTTTAGAGGATAAACACGATTTTATTGACTGGGATGAGAAATTCTTGGAGTTGTGATTTTTTCAAATTGAATTCCTCCGGTTCCCTGTATCTGAATATTTTTAGAAGTTAATTCCCCTTGATGTGTACGTAATTTAACGGTCAAGTTATTTTCTCCTTTCTTTAAAGGGATTCGAGCATAAAATATTTTGTTAGGTAAACTTTGCCAATTACGAGTGTCGGCACCTTCTGTTAATGCATTAAAAATACCCAATAAAGCTCCTAAATCGTTGTTTTGATTTTTTACTATGTATTCTGAAACTTTCTTTGTTCCTAGTCGCAAAGCAATTTTTCCGATCTCTCTAAATGTTCTATCTTTTAAAGTTTTAAAAGCAATTTCTTCATAATCTTGTGTTAGTTGAAACGGATATGATAGACTATCCACTTGTATCTCTGCATTATTATATAAGGATTGCTGACTCACATATTTAGGATATGCAACATTAAAAATATCCAGATCAGAAAAATCAGAATTATTATCTCCTCCGGTTGGTATCGGTAATGGTAAATTTAAAGAGAGATCTTCGTTGATGATGGTTAGAAAACCGATTTCGTTACCTGGTAAGATGGTAAACGTATAAAAAGTTTGATCTTTATAAGGAGCCAGTCCGTTTTCCCAAAAAATAATTGCTTCTCCACCTTCAGTAGTTTTTTTGGGTATGTAAGTAGTGTTTAATAGATTTTCATAACGTTCTATTTCATCGGTAAATCCCATAGCACTTGCTGTATGAAACATATCCTGGCATAGTTGTTCAGGGATATTAACTCCAATATAAGTGCCTTGATTTTCTAGATATAAATCTACAGCATTACGATATGCAATAAACGCATTGTTATTATCTCCCGAGGCTTCGTATAATAGACCTTGCAATATATGAGCAAATGCATCATCACTATACCTGTTTTTTTTCTCGGGAGGATAACTTTCATTTATTTTTTGTAGTTGTAATGAAATGCGTTTTGCTTCAACAATAGCTTCATCATATTGGTTTAAAAATATATAATTAAGCGCTTTGTAATAGTGTATTGCAACTTTTTCAAAATCTTCTCCTTTATATGTTTCTTTTTCGGGATTTAAAAGAATACCCAGAACTTGATTTCCTATTGCTCTTTTATTAGATTCGATAAACAGATCTGCTTCGTTTAAAAGCTCATTGCTTAAAGTATAATTGCCTGCCAGGTATGCCAATTTCCCTTTTTCTAATAAATATAGAAGATGATTTCTGGGTTTTCCTAAAAACTTATTTTCTTCGATCACCTCCATGGCACCTTCCATATCTCCCTGTTGTACCTTGGATTGAAAAAGTGTGCTCTTGGTATGATAACTGCCACAGTTACTAAGTATTATTGAAAAACAACATAATAGTACAATGCGAAAGATCATTTTTTTATGGACCATATTCAATTATCAAAAAAGCTTTCCTGAGAAAGTTTGGTGTTTTGTGAATTTAGAGTGCTACAGAATTAGTTTTTTACAAACTTTTTTATCTTTTTATCTCCAATCCATACTTTTTCATTGGTTTGAATATTGGTTAACTCCAGGTCGATTTGATAATATACTACTTTGTTTCTTTTATGTGCATCAACTATAGAATTAATATTGCCTTGAAGCATATAGTCTGCCCCTGTTTCTAATCCAAATTTCTTAACAGTAGACATAGAAGCATTATCCTGTTGATCAGCTCGTTCTGCTCTTAGCTCTTCGCGCATTTTACCACCTTGTACTACTCTAACTTTTTGTCGTTGAATAAAAGCTTTTTCTATATCTTTAATAAAGGTTTCGCTTTCTATGTGCTCGTGTGATTTGTTGCGTATCAAACCAACTATAACCACAGGTTTTTTGCCTTTTTCCTGAGTGTGATCGGTTATCCAGTTTCCTGTAAGTACTTCTTGCGTTAGTTCTTCTGCTGCAAAGCGTGAATCAGTATCGTTCCATCGTCCGCTAATATCAATTTGTGTATCAGGAGCTACACGTGTAATTTTTCTTGCGCATGAAGAAGTTAAAGATACTACTAGTAATACTGCTATAGCAGCGATTGATTTTCTCATTTTGTAATTTTATTTAATGTATTTTATAATGTGTTTTTTGTGATATTACCAAAGAATGCATGCGCCTAATATGCCAAGTGTAAGCCAGTCATATCCATACGGCCGGTAACTATAATAAGATCCATAGTCATAATATCTGGTATTTTCGATACGTTTTAATCTTCGCTCATGTCTCCAGTATGCTCTTTGTGATCGGTATTGTCTTCGTAACGAGCGTAGCTCTCTTTTTTCTTCGAGAGGGTCAATAGCTTTATAGGTCTCTTGCTCAGTAGTACCTTGTTGTATTGTATATTCCTGACTATTTTTTGAAAATCTATTCATCGCCTCTTTATAATTTGGGTTTTGGTCTTGTGCGAGTTGTGCTTCTTGTGAATACCCAATACATCCTATCATAACAAAAACGAATACTGAAAATATGTTTCTCATAATGCTTATAGATTAGTTTCTATATAAATATTACCTAATAGTAAATGACAATATAAAAGTCAAAGGGTTGCATCATATGAAAAAAATAATCTTAATATCTATGAAGCTATTTTGACTTCTCAATTTATATACACAACATGTAATAGTAACATTACCCTATTTTAGAAATGTTAAAATTTATTTAATCATATTGTATTAGAACAGATCAGCTTGTATTCTAATTTTTATATAAAAAAAACCAACGAAGTTAGCTTCGTTGGTTTTTAACCATTCCCAAAAAATAGAATAATTCGGTTATTGATTTACTACAGTAGGAGTAAATAAATCAGGAATGGGTCGGGGGATATTTTCATTACTATCTAATTCATCCTGTGGATATAAAAATCGTTGTGGATTGATTGTAGTGGTGGTATTGTTTAACGGAAAAGGGACAATAACATCACTGTCGGATTTGAGTAATCTTCGGGCATCGTTAAATGGCATATAGGTGCTAAACCCTGTCACATAACGTTCTTCGATAATCTCTCTTAAGATAGCTCTATCTACTGCTATATTATCAGTGTTTTCAATTCCTCCTGCTTGAAAATCTGCCAGGACATACGGATCATAATTAAATGTATCTGCTGCATCGATAAGATTAAATGCATTTCCTGAGTCGAGATAAGCTCTTAGTTCATTAAGTTTATCAATGGCGCCCTGATTATCACTATTTACACGCAATATACATTCTGCCCAGATCAATAGATTTTCTTCGTAGCTTACTAATTTCATAGGAGTAGATGGTCCATCAATACCATCATCCTGATTTCCATCCCCACTAATGTAAGAATAGTTTCTACGAGCAGTCTCATCTGTCTTGGCATTATTTCTGCCAGAAGCATTAGCAGGATCTATAAGGTCTCGGTAAAAGGCATTATCGCCGGTCATGTCACCTGCACGACTACTGTTTACAAAATTAAAAAGAACATTACTGTTGGAGTCGACAGTACCAATAGGTTTATAAGTCATGGTTCCAGATGCGCTGTTAATACCATTTACTACATTGTTTAATGCCAAATCGTACTGTTTGGTTTGTAAATAATATCGGGCTTTAAGAGTGTATGCAGCGGCAACCCAGGAAGTACCATTACCAGAAAAATAAATATCTTCACTACCAACATTAGTAGTGGCATTATTTATTTTAGATATTGCTCCGTCCAGTAAAGTTTGCAAGTTGTTATAGATGTCTGTTTGCAAGTCTATTGTGGGATCAGGAGATTCTAAACTGGCATTATCAGGTACTGCATTAGAGTAGGGGATATCTCCAAAAAGAGATGTTCCTGTACCAATAGCTAATGCCTCATTAACATCGATGATCCCTTGTAATAAATCTAGGTTAGGAGAGATTCTTCTAATTTCCTTGTTTTGAACTAGTATTCCGTTATAGATCAATTCCCAGACGGCATCAGAATCACCAGGAGTATAATCATAATTATAGAGCGTTTGTTGTACCAGATTTAGCCCGATAAGTCCGCCAGAATAATACATAGATGTTCTGGCCAGTTGTCCTTGTTGTACCTGTGCATTGGCCAAGAGTGTTCCTTTTAATAGAAGATCTCCAGATGGAACTTCGACCAGCTGATTTGGATTTTCGTTAACATCCAGATAATCTTCGCAGGAGAACATCGTGATTACGATACAGGATACTATTAGTTTATATATAGTTTTCATGATTTCGTTTTTTAATAATTAAACTTAATACTAAAAGCATAGGTTCTCACTCCTGGATTCGAAAAATAATCCAGTCCTTTTCCTCTACCAACTCCAAATTGGTTTATGTCGGGATCTATACCAACTACATCGGTCCAGATAACCAGGTTTCTTCCAGAGGCTGTAAATTCAATTGAGCTTAATCCTGTTGTTTTTTGTAGCCCTTGAGAATTAAGCTGGTAGGATAATGAAAGTTCTCTAAACCTTGTCCAGCTAGCATCTCCAACAGCAAATTCATTTAATTTACCATCTCCAAAACCATATAGGTTTCTATAATAACTCTCATCTAGTAATACATTTCCATTTCCGAAGTTTTCTATATTAGCTCTTACGCTTGTACCAGCAGGGACAACATCACCATTAAAATTTACCAAATCTTCATTTAAAGTAATAGTGTTTCCTACATCTCCGTGGGTACCGAAGTATGAAGTGATGAAACGAGTTCTTTGAGCCATATCATTACCTTGACTGGTGTCAAACAATGCCGATATCGATAGATCTTTATACGATACACTTAATTGTAAACCTCCTAACCAATCTGGATTAGGATCTCCTACCACTTTGTTACCACTAGTATCTACTATGGGAAAACCATTGGCATCTAATACCAGGCTTCCATCGGCATTACGTTGAGCACCTTGGGTATACAAAACTCCTAGTGGTTCTCCTTCTATAGCTACAGATTGGATAGAACTACCAGGGGTAAAGCTAACCACTCCTCCTCCTTCGATCTTAGAAACCAGGTTTTTATTGGTACTAAAATTTATGGCAGCACTAGCTTTCCAATCTCTGTTTTTTATAAAATCATATTTCAATTCGGCTTCAAACCCTTCATTTTCTATAGTAGCTCCATTTCCATAAATTTCAGAAAACCCTAATGTTGGAGGTATTGCTATATTGAGTAATACATCTTTAGTTTCGTTTTTGTAATAGGTAGTCGATAATGAAAATCTATTTTTAAAGAAACGAAGATCTAATCCAACTTCGTATTCTGTTTTTATTTCTGGTTTTAAGTTTGGATTTCCAAGGCGTTCGTCGAATTGAAATCCTCCTCCAAAATCTTCGAGTGCGATCGCATCAGAAAAAGTAGAAAAAGACCCTACTTCAAAAACGGTCTCTTCTCTATGTGCCAGAGGAACATTACCTACCTGACCAAAAGCAAGTCTAAGTTTACCAAAAGATAAAGGATCAAAACCATTGATTAATCGACTAAAAGTCCATCCTAATTCTGCGCTTGGATATAAGAATGCATTATCACTTTTTGGGAGTACAGAATGTTTTTCATATGCCCCTCCAAGAGTTAAGAATAATTGATCGGCATAATCAAAATTGGCAGTACCATAGAAACGGATATTCCTTCTTGAGGTTCTGGTAATCTCTGAGGAGATATTTTCTTTTGCCGAGATCTCTACAGGATCTAATGGTTTTCTAAAATTGGCAATGAAGTTATCTGCTTCAATAAAATCTCGTTTTCTTCTTCTGTCGTTAATACCATATCCTATGATTACATTAGTGTTTAGTTGTTCTGTTAATGCATATCGAAAAGATGTTAGTATATCCATCGTATACTCTTCATTATTTATGGTTTCGTCATTAAGTAAACCAAACCTTCGAGCAGAACTTGCAGTGTAGTATGGAAAGAAATATACCCTGTTATCAGAATAAAAATCTGCACCTCCTCTAAGGATAGAGTTGATATTATTGTTCCATTGATATTTTAATTCTGCCGTACCAATAAAACGATTTACTTTGGCTGTACTTCCTTGTTCATTGATTGTCCAGAGAGGATTATTATAAATTACATTATCACTATTTCCAAGATATCTTCGATACGAACGATGACGCGATTGTACGATAGTTCCAGACCCATTATTATAATTTCCTTTATAATCTGTGATGTCAAAATCTGGTGATGTACGCAGTAATCCCAGGTATAACCCTGCGGTATTAGAACCTTGCTGGATTCTGTTAGAGCTGGTGTGTATGTAATTTCCTTTGATATTAGCAGTAAGTCTATCTGTAAAATTCTGAGAAGTAGATAAGGTGAAATTAGTTTTCTTATAATAACTATTTTTAATCGTTCCATCTTGATCTACGTGACCTCCACTTAAGAAATAAGTGCCTTTTTCGCTCCCGGTACTTAAGGTAAAACGATTATCAAGTGTGACCCCGGTACCAAATACTTTATCAAAATTACTATCTACAAACTGATCTGTTCTATTTTTTTGAGTAATCGGATAAATAGTAGTATTGGTTACCAAAGATTCAAAAAATTCTCCTGTAGTATCTACATCATCTGGAGCTCCGCTTCTGTCCGAGATTCTATCTCCCCAGGAGAAGGCAGATGTTGGGCTATAGTTACCATTTGTACCTTGCCCGAAAGATCGTTGTAATGGATGTTTGTAAGAGACTTCATCGATAGAAACACCAGAAGAGAAGGTAACTCTCATTTTACCTTTTTTACCTTTTTTGGTGGTGATTACAATTACTCCGTTAAGCGCTCTTGTTCCATACAACGCTCCTGCAGAAGCTCCTTTAAATACCTGAAAAGATTCGATGTCATCGGGATTAAGGTCATTAAGCCTGGATTGCTGCGATACTCCTGCAGAAGTATCTCCACTACCAGAGCCTTCTAATGTATCATTGTTTAAAGGTACTCCATCTACAATAATTAGAGGTTGGCTAGAGCCTCCCAGAGAACTTGTTCCTCTAATTTGAATATTAGAACCAGCTCCGGGATCTCCAGAAGTGGCATTGATACTTACACCAGCAGCTTTACCGGCTATACCGTCAATAATCTTATTCTCTACAGGCTGTACTAGTTTGTCTGCATCGATTTTAGAATAAGTAGAAGACAGTTTATCTCTTTTTTCTACAAATCCTAAAGAAGTTACAATAACCTCGCCTAAGGCTTCGGCATCTTCCTGTAAGATAACATCGATTGTAGTTTGATTAGCAATTGGTATTTCTTTCGTGACATATCCCAAATACGAAAAGACTAATGTTTGATCAGAGTTTGCATCGATAGTATATTTACCGTCAAAATCTGTTGTCGTTCCAGTTCTAGTTCCCTGTACTAGAATTGTTGCCCCAGGTAAGGGACCTGCTATGTCCCGTACAGTACCTGTTATTGTAGTTTGGCTATAACCAATACTTGATAACAGTACTGCACACATTAAAATTAAGAGTTGTTTTCTCATACAATTGTGATTTGATTAGACATGAATTAAAATGGTATTACATTTTAGTTGGTGAATTATAATTTTGAATATTTTGGGGAGTATATAGCGTAGGTAGTGTTTTATGAAATGCCGAAATAAAAAGAAAATGCATTTTTGATATAGAAAGTAATTGGATATACAAAATATCAAAATGTTTTATTAACATAGGGAGGAATAAAACATGTAGTATATGTATACTAAATGATTTTTTTAGAAGCATTTTTCGTGTTTTTACTAAGGTTTATACCAGAGAGATATACTATAAATAGGTAAGTATACCTACGATTACTAGAAATTGGTTAAGCTTGGGCACTACGTTAATTGTTATTTGTAATGATAATGGTACTTATTATATAAGACGTGTTATTGAGCATTACCCCCCAATTGGAGTTCGTTTTTTTTAAATAAAAAAGGCGCAGATAATCAGTGAATTTTGATTCTTATGATTTACTATGATGATATTGAAAAAAATCTTTAAAGAAGATAAAAACTGGTTAAGTTCATTGGTCATATATGAATTTGATCTCAGATTTTTGATAAACACAAAACTCTGAATAGCAAACCACTTAACTGCGATATGGTATTTTCTAAGGTTTTAGATACCAAATTAAGATGCTAACCAAGCACCTAGTTCTATAATATCTCCATTAGGAGATTTAACATCATACCCATCTGGGTTACTTTCACTTTTTTGAATGTAGGAAAATTTTTGTAGGTACTCTGCACCACCATAATCTGTATAATCTTCTCGTATAGGGAAAATAGCGATATGATCTTTGGATTTTTGTGTATTGGCATATCGTAATTCCCACTTACAACGTTTAGAACTAATAGCATTTTCTGTGGCCAGGAAAATAAACTTTTTATTATCCTTTATTTTTCCTTCTGTTTTTTGCTGGACTTCTTTGTCGGTTACCTTACTGGGGTTTTCTGTAGTATCTGGATCAAGCAACAAATAATCTGCATAGATAAGTACACCAAACCCTTTTAAAAAATTAATTGCACTATCGAGTTCTTCAAGCTCGTCGTGTTTATAAGAAAAAAACAAAGAAGTTTTAAGAAATTTTGTTTCTTCCCTAAAGAGTTGCAGACTTTCAGTAATAGACTTACTATATATTCTCGCTGCATTTCTAAACTGCAGTAGCCCGTATTTAGGTAATATATTCATGAGTTCTTTAACATGATCGTGTGTGAATATCTTAACGTACTACCTCTGGGTTTTGTTGTTATGAATATTGTTAAATCTTCATAATACCGAGTGTAATAAAAGAATTCTTTGCTATATATTCAGATCATAAAATATAGAAATGTCCAGATTTATCATGATAATAAACCCGGACATTTTTAACGCAAGATATTTTTTGGTTATTTCCTGGTATATGTATTTACAAAAATATCTGATGAACTTTTGGATGTGAGAATAAGGGTGGTATTTTTTGGAGTCGAGATTACAAAAGCACTACTGTTACTAATGGTAAGATTAGCACCAGTAATAGTATAATCATAAGTTGTTTTAGCATCTTCTTCACATACATTGTTTGTGTTAAACTTGTAAAGCGTAATACTTACTTTATTAGAGTTACTAAAAACATAAGTTTTCATAAGATCACAAGTGTCTAAATCAATAGTAGTTCCATTTTTGGTAGAACTGGATAATTGCCATTGACCAATAATAAATGTTTCATTAATTGTACCAACGACATCATCATCGGTATTACATGAAAAAGTAATATTTAATGTTATTAAAACGAATACAATTAGTTTTTTGCTCATAACTTTTCTTTTTTGTTTTGAGCAAAATTAGTTTGGTTTTAAAAGTTAGAAGTCTCTAAAAGTTAGAATTGAACAATTATGGACTCTTTTTTATCATTACCTCTGTTCCTTGTGTATTTTTTTAAATGTAGTTGGGGTATGGCCGGTTTCTTTCTTAAAATATTTATAAAAAGCAGATTTAGAATTAAATCCAGCTTCAAGTCCTATTGCTACCATATCATAGTTGTCAAATTCAGGATCTAAAATCATGGTTTTAGCTTCTTTCACTCTGTATGCGTTTAAATAATCAGAAAAATTCTTTTGAGCAACACTATTAATTATTTGAGAAAGGTAACCAATGCTTATATTTAACCGAGTTGCAATATCATCTCTACTCAATTGTTGATTTCTATATACCTTTTCAGTTTCTAGAAGTTGTATAAATTTTTTAAAATATGGGTTGTCTTCTCCTTCTTTAAATTTTACAAGCTCTTTCTGTTTTTCATTTGTTTTCTTTTTGTTAATCTCTCTTATTTCGAATCTGTTTTTGGCCAAAGTAAACTTGTATATACCTTGATAACCAATCCAATAAAAAAGGATATTTAGCAATAGCCATATAATGATAGAATAATCACTGTTATAGTAATAATCTACTACACTTGTTAAAATCCAAAAAAAGATGAGCAAAACATGAAAAGTATAAAATAGACGTATCCATTTTAGATCATAGCCGATATCGGGTTGATATTTGATAGTGTTTTTAAATAACAAGCGAAATTCTACTACAAGTAGAACTAAATTAAATAAAATCGAAAAGTAATATTCTATCGTATAAAAATGAGGTATCCATGCTTTGTTATGAATAGGGTATAAATCAAAGTAAAACTGCCCGCCAATATATAGATTTAGCCCTATTGATATAATAAAGGGAACAAATAACAACCACTCCTTATTTCTAAGTTTTAATGAAGGATTTAATAATTTTAAGTAATAAAAATATAAGGTTACCGGAAAAGCCAATACTAATTCAATATCTTCTAGGATTCTAAAATTTTGATGCTCTTTATACCAATTATAATGTAAGGCCCAATATTGAATATTGATAAAAACTCCGAGTAAAAGACTTATCCCCAGGTATAAATTGGCTTTGTTTTTAAAAAATTTGGAAAATAAAATTATAATCGCAAAGATAAACCCTTGAGTTACTCCTATTAAAATCAAAAAATCTAATATTTCAAAATTCATACTCAATAAAAGTTTGTTTTATCTTAATTGCGTAGTTCAGATTAGACATTTGTATAATTTATGAAACCAATAGCATTACAAAAGTATTGATACAAAATATACACTTTCTTTTTTACTGTATAGCGGCCTAGGTAGGAGTTTGCCTAGACGATTGTAGCTTTAATATCTCTGTTGTTCTGTTTCTGGTTTGAAGACATAATTTACCATCTTCAATTAAAGATTTGCCAAAACTGGGAATAATTTGTCTTAAAGTAGTATTCCATGATTTTGATTTCATTTCTTCTGGGAAACATTCTGACAGCACATTTAACATTATAGAGACAGAAGTAGAGGCTCCTGGTGAGGCACCTAGTAAAACAGCCATTGTCTTTTTCTGATTGGTAACAATTTCGGTTCCAAATTTAAGAATCCCGCCATCTTCTTTGTCTTTTTTAATAATCTGAACTCTCTGTCCAGCAGTGATTAATTCCCAATCTTCAAACTTAGCTTCGGGATAGTATTTTTGCAATGTGGCAAATCGTTCTTCGGGAGACTGATATACTTGTTGGATTAGATATTTTGTTAATGACAAATTATGAACTCCTGCTGCTAACATTGGCCAAATATTATGTGCTTCTATAGACAAAGGGAGATCCATATATGAGCCATTCTTTAAAAACTTGGTAGAGAAACCTGCATAAGGCCCAAATAATAACGAACGTTCCCCATCTAACATTCTGGTGTCGAGATGAGGTACAGACATTGGTGGGGATCCGGTTTCGGCTTTACCATAGACTTTGGCTTCATGTTTAACAATAACATCAGGATTGTTACAACGCAGGAATTGACCACTTACAGGAAAACCACCATACCCGCGCTCTTCTGGGATATCTGATTTTTCCAGAAGCAATAGTGATCCACCACCAGCACCAACAAAAACAAATTGAGTAGTCACTGTTTTTTCTTCTGAGCTTTGTAAATCTGTTACATCAATTTGCCAATTACCATTGTCTTGCATTTTAAGATCTTCTACTTCATGACCTAGATGCAGATTTACGCCATTGCAGGTTTCCAGGTATTTTATCATTCCGCGTGTAATAGCACCAAAATTTACATCTGTACCAATAGGCATTCTGGTAGCAGCAACCTTTTGTTTAGGATCACGACCAGTCATAATCAGGGGAATCCATTCAGTGATTTCTTTATGATCTTCTGCATATTTCATGTTCTTAAACATGTCGTATTGAGTCAGTGCTTCATGTCTCTTTTTTAGAAATGCAATATTTTCATCACCCCACAAAAAGCTCATATGATCGATATCATTAATAAATGGACTTTCGGTTTGTAGATAGCCTTTTTCTAGTAAATATGCCCATAACTGTTTTGAAACCTCAAAATTATCACTAATTCTTAATGCTTTAGAAATATCGATCGCACCATTCTCTCGTTCGGGAGTATAATTCAATTCACAAAAGGCAGAATGCCCGGTACCTGCATTATTCCATGCATCAGAACTTTCGGCACCTACTTTGTCTAATCGTTCGTAGATGTTTATCTGGGCATCAGGAATTAATTCTTTTATGAGTACACCTAAAGTGGCACTCATAATTCCGGCACCGATAAGAGTAAAGTTATTTATATTAGGCATGGTATGTATTTGTCGTTAAATTAAGCGTTGTTATATCTCACTTTTTGTTTTATCCTCTTACTTATTTAACATAGCATAAATAGCTACGCTAATATGTTTTCCGTTTTTGATTTCGCAGTCGACCATTGTCCCTTCGTATTCAAAATCTAATTTTGCCAGTCCATTTTTGCAGTTCGAGTTCTCGGCATCTACAAAACCTTCAATTCTATGCAATCCTAGATTTTCAAATCCAAATTTACAAATGAGAGGCATTACTTCTTTCATGATTCCTTTTCCCCAGTGCTCGGGAAGAAGCCAGAATCCGATTTCTGCTTTTTTGTTTTCTTTTTCGATAGCATTTAGTCCTCCTGCACCATAGAAGATGTTACCATCTTTTGAGCAAACAGCCCACCATATGCCGGTTTCGTTTTTCTCTAATTCTGCAAACCATGTCATTTGCTCTTTGGTCGCTTCACGACTATTAAAGCTAACCCCATAGTATTTGATTACATCGGGATTCGATAGACCGAGATATACATTCTCTAAATCATTGTTTGTAAACTGTCGTAGTCGTAATCGTTCTGTTTCTATAATAGGAAATGTAATTGCCATTTATTTTTAGTATGATATTATAATTTGATTTAGGAAGACTTCTGTATTTCGATATCAAAATGTTTTTTTAGAAGCTCGTTAAATTTTGTTTCTTCTTTAAATTCTATGATCTCGGTATCTGTTCCTTTGGTAATTTTACATTGATTGTCATTTAAAGTAATTCTTCCTGTATCGGTTATCATAGAGATTACTTTTTTTTGTGTAAAATGAGAATCTTTACTGGTTTGATGAAACATACACATTTCTTGAAATTCATTAAAATTTCGATTTATAGTTTTAAAAATATATTGTGGAGTCGATACTTCATCTACCACTTCATTTACTCTTAAATAATCATCATCAAATGTATCGAATTCAAAATAACCAAAATCATCTGATAACCTGTTCCCGGGTTTAATCAGTAATGGGGTATATGAGAATTTACCAAATCCTACATCTACCAGATAATCATTGTTATGTATAGAAGCTATTATGGCTAAATGATCGTATTCTTTTCCGTATCCTTTTGATGTGTTATAAACCCTGCCCGAAATCATTTTTACATCAAATCCAATTTCTTTTAGGAAACGATAGAATAACCCGTTTAACTCATAGCAAAACCCTCCTCTTTTTTGCACTACTATTTTATTGTAAATAGCATCAATGTTAAGTGTGATTTCTCTATCGTAATGAATGTCTAGATTTTCGAAAGGCACATTTTTTAAGTGAGATTGCTGAAGTTCGAAAAGCACTTTTTCATTAACACTTACGTCTTTCTTGTATTTTATTCGTTCTAGATAGAGATCAATATCCATTATTGTATTTGATTTATAAAATCCTTCAATTTTGTTTCTACCAAATCAGGAATGGTATTGTTTTCGATCCAGCAATGTACATCTCCGATATATTTCATGCCCAGATATTTTGATGTTTCTACAAATGGCATATGAAATCCATCTTTTAGTTGTTTATCCGAACCACAACTTAGTACTGCCATTTCCATTCCTCTTAGTTTTCTACCTACATCTTTTTTTATTTTTAAACAATCAGAAATTCTATCTAAAAACGTTTTCAAAATTCCACTCATGGTATACCAATACACGGGAGTTGCAAAAATAATGAGGTCATATTGATTTACAATTTCATGAATTAAAGGATGAAAATCATCATTTCTATTTTTGAATTCGTAATCAAATTCTGATATATATTTTGCTTTTAAATCTATTATAGAATAGTTCATTTGCTGGCTAACGAATGAAGCTGCCTTGTATGTATCTCCATTACTATTTGAACTTCCCAGAATTATAATTCCTTTCTTCATCAGGTATGATGTTCTTTTTTATATTGTTGATCTGGTTGTTGTTTTTCTATAGCTATCTACTACGATATACTATATTGAGACTAATATAAAAAAATCTATCGTGATCAGCACCGGTAGACGATATGTAGTTTGTAATTCGTGGTTTTTTGTATATGGGTTAGCGCCGATAGGAGGTATGCCTATACCATTTACAGGAAGTTTTGTTGCACTGCTATTTTATAGATTTTTTTATTCTATTGTAGATAGGGTCGAGTTTTAAACTTTAGATAAAGCGATAAACTTGTTAGTGATTATTCTTTAGATAATCCCAACTTGAAACCACTTCAAAATCCGGAATGTTTTCAAATAGCATGTCTAATGTCCATTTATGATTATCACCAACAATAACAAGTATTCTATCGCCTGTCTGTGTCATTTTTAGAATGTTGCCTGCCATTCTTACATTTCTTTGGTACCACCGACCTACCCAATCGGGGCCGATCCAGTTTTTTTGAATCCCAACTCTTATTTCATACATATGCATACGTTGCGCGTTAAATTTTTGAGCCGTTGGAGAGTTCATAAGTGCAATACGATCATAAAGATTATGATTTTTGTATGTCTTTTGATTTTGATTAAAAATCTTAGTTAGATGTTTTTCATATGTATTGTAAAAACCATCATCATTTTGTTTAGCATACTCACCAAATGAATCAAAGGAAAAATTCTCTAAAGAACCTATAAATTCGGTTTGATTATCAAAAAAGTATATACTATCGTGTTTCATATTTTTAGCAATGCGAAATCCTAATTGATAAACTTCATTTCTCTTGTTTGAAATATTAAATGTATCAGCTACAAAAGATTGATACTCCTGGTTTGCTATAGATAATGCAGAAGGCTCCCATTCTAATACTACTTTTGTAGGGTTGTATTTGGATATAGTTTTGACCAATTTTGCAATATTCTCTTGATTTTCGGATTCAAGAATGTCTTTACCAAAATGTAATGTTCCTACAATCATAATTTTGGATTGCGTTAACGAGTCATAATTTTTTAATGTGTTTTCTGCCTTCTCAAGTTCATTAAGAGTAGGAGTACTTTTATTTGGGTTACAACTTAATATTAGTACAACTGCTAATAATAAAAGACTTTTTAAAAATGGTTTCATAAGTTGATGTTTCATAATTATCACTAACAAACATGCGTCATTACTAAGATAACTTTGCATTGCAAAAACTACAGTACGACCTTTTTGTATTGTACTGTTTATAAATCTATTCTTAATATCGATATTAAGATGTGTTGGTGTAAAGATGAAAGGAGTATAAAATTGTTACAGTGCTTTTGATTTTTTTACTTCAAAATACGCAAAGATATTGGTATTTGGTATGAGATTTTATAGAGTATTGGCAGCTTTAATTAGTACATGGTATTCTTATTAGCACTTTTTTCAGGGATTTGCTGGATGGCATCCCAATGCTCTACAATTTTGCCTTTTTCATCAAACCTAAAAAAATCCATGGTTATATATTCATCATTTCCGGGCCAGGTTTGATGCGTATGTAATGCGACCAGATCACCTTCGGCAATACAACGTACAAATTCGATTGATTTCTCGGGATACTCGACTTGCATTTTTTCGAAGTAATCAATAAATCCCTGGGTACCATCTTTTACATCTGGGTTATGTTGAATATACACATCGCCAACGTAGCGTTCTACCGCTTTTTTAGGATTTCCGGTATAGGCAGTTTTGTAGAATGCGATAGCATTCTTTTTGTTTTCTTCTAAGTTCATCATCTTTATTTTTATACAGTAAGAGTTGTATAGCGTTACTAAGATAACTTTATTTCGAATAGACTGGCGGGAGCCTTACCATAATGATCGGGTAATCCCTCGGTATTTTTTAAATCAAAGAACCCTAAAAAGTCAAAACCAGCTTTTTTATAATGTTCGATAAGCTTTACATTGTTGCCTAGTGTATCTAATCGTATATAATCCTTATTACTTTTTTGGGCATATTCTTTTGACCATTCTACAATGGTTGCTACAAAATTTTGACCTCTAAAATCGGGATTGGTTGCGATACGATGAATATAGATAGCCGCATCGCCATTTTTTTCTTCCCAAATTTGCTCGTCGCTAAATGTGATGGTCCATACACAGGCAATCTTGTTATCAATGGTAATTTTCCACTGCCTGTTTTCTGAAATACTATCTTCTACAAGTTTTCGCTCAAATTCTGGCCAAACGACAACTCCTTCTTTTGATTTTTGATATGCAGAAGCTATTCTGTATAACCGGTATATCTCATCGATATCATCTATTGTGCAATTTTCAATTTTCATACTCTTTTCATTTAGGAAATGTGTATTCAAATGTCTAACTATTTTTAAAGTGCTACAACCCAAAAATTGCTAATGTTTTGTGAATTTGATATTCTATTGCTATTAGATAACTATGGATCAATTTTTAATAAGGATATATCGTTTTAGTGATTTGTTTTTTATTGAAAGTATTATTCCTATTACAATCCGTATTTGTATCGAATCAATACAATAAATAACCACAGTAGGATAGCAAGTAAAAAATAATAAATAAAGAGAGGTATTCCTATTTCAGAAATATTGAAGATAAAAAATGTAGAAGCTGTACCTGTAGCGTGCATAATAAGGGGTGAAATTAAACTATTTGATTTGTCATAGAGCCAAACAATCAAAATTCTTATGGGAATTAGGCCAGCGTAATGAAAGAAAAAGCCAGGTAGAAATTTAGATAGCACTAAATTACCAGAACTGTCACCAGACCCCCAAATAACCGGAAGGAAATGCCAAGCTCCCCAGAATACCCCAATAATCAAACCCGTCTTTAACACTCCGTAGTGTTCTCTTAGTTTTGGCGTGACAAATCCAGACCACCCCAATTCTTCTAGAATGCCTCCTCCAACTATTCCATAAATTAACCCGCTTAGAATCAAGTTTGTTTTATCCTCTGTTGTGATAATATCTGGAATGTATACTTCTGAAAATTGATTTAAAATGAAGAGAGAAATAATTGAAAGAATAGGTATAGTCAATATCGCTATGAGGTATAATCGAGTTCTTAAGCGCCAAGTCATTAATTTTTTGAGTAGATCTTTGAACCCTTTTTTACCTTTGGTTATTCCAAGTATAATAAAACCAGCGATACTGGGGCCAAATAAATATGGAATCATTGCAATAGGAAGCAGTTTGTCGAATTGTTTTGAGGTAGCCGGAATCCCAGTTTGGCTTGCTACAATCAAAACTCCACTCCATGAGATAATAAATGTTAGAATAAAGAAGAAAGTAACAGCGTTTCTTTTTGTATATTCTCTCATGATATATTAATCTTTTGAAGTTGCTACTTATGTTATAAGTACGCACTAATGGGCAATAGATTACTTCTCAATTTCACAATATTTTAATTTTTCCCTTAGATTTTCGATATCAGCAGGATTAATTTTATTTCCATGAACATCTAAATATCTTAATCTGGTCAACTTCTCCATAGATTGAGGCAAATTCGAAATTTTGTTGTCATAGATAGAAATACTTTGCAATGTTTTAAGGTTTCCTATAGCATCAGGAAGTCGTTCCAGAGGATTATTTACAATAAAAAGAATTTCTAATTTTTCTAAGTTGATAAAAGAATCCGGAAGCTCTTTAATCGCGTTATTTCTTAAATATATATTTTTTAATCGTTTAAGATTTCCTATTGAATTGGGTAATTTTCTTATGGGATTGTTTTGTAGATACAAATCGGTTAAACTGGATAGGTTTCCAAGTGATTCGGGTAATTCGGTTAATAAATTTTCTTGCAGGTCTAAGTCTTTTAATTGTTTTAGACATTCTATAGATTTGGGTAGTTTTTCAAGCATATTTAACCGTAAGTCCAGACGTTCTAAGTTGGTGAGTTGGCATATTTGCTGTGTTATATTAGATAAATTATTACCATATAATCTTAAGACTTTTAGGTTTTTAAATTTTCCGATAATTTTAGGAATACTATCTAGTTTTCCGTGGGATAAATCCAGTTCTTTAATATTTTCTTTTTTATCGATTAACTCTTCTAGAAATTCGATAACACTTTGATTACCTTTTCTATCATTTCCCAGAGCGTATGAAGATTTTTGAGCCTGGATAGAAGTGCCGATGAGTAGTGTAAAAAGAAAAGTTAAGATTGTTTTCATAGGGCCTGATTTGGTGCTGGCAACAACAGTATTTGTACTAGAATACTTGTATTTATTTTAAAACCTCACATGGTCAATATGAGCTTATATCAAAAATACAGTTTTACAAAATAGAATGTGTTGTTTTTGACAGGTATTTATAGCATTTTAGTATTGCTGATGTATAGAGTTTATTTATTGCTGAGCAATGTATTTATTTCTGTATTCGCTCCACCACATACAATTACTAAAACGGTTTCATTTTCTGTTATCAATTCAGGGTAAAAATAAGGAACAGAAAGTGCTGCTCCACATGCCGGTTCGACGATTACATTGTATTCATCCAAAAAATTAAATGAAGCATCAACAGCTTCTTTATCACTAACGGTGATTGGTTTAACATTGAAATAAGATGCTAGTTCTAATGATTTTTTGGCAATTTTTTTTGCTCCTAAACTGGTTGCAATAGAGGATATTTCTTCTAATTCTATAATTTTTTTTGCTTGCCAACTTTTATAAAATGATGCTGCACCTGTAGTTTCGGTTGTCATTACCTGAGTGCTTTCCCATCCATTTTTTTTCATTCCTTCGAATATTCCGCAAAGTAAGCCTCCGCCACCAACAGATACTATAATTTTATCGGGTTGCTGTATTTGTCTTGCACATTCATCAATAATCGTCGAATGGCCTTTCCAAAGTAAAGGATCATCAAACGGAGAAACATAAACAGCACCTGTCTCTTCAGAAATTTTCTGGGCGTATCGATGAGCTTCATCCCAAACATTACCATATACTTCGACCTCGGTTCCTAAATTTGCTATTTTGTTAATCATAAATGCAGAAGTCGTTTTAGGAACGACCACTTTAACTTTTACACCAATATGTTTCCCAACATATGCCAAAGAATATCCGGCATTTCCGCCCGAAGAGGCAATGAAGCTTTTTTTTCCTTTTTCGAAATGAAAGCGACACAATTCTTCCATACCTCTAATTTTGAAAGAGCCGGTTGGTTGATAGCAGTCTAGCTTATAAAATATGTTTTTTTGTTGTTCTTTTTTTAATTTATGTGATCTATAAATTGGAGTTTCTATGTAAAGTTTATGATTCATCAGTTATTTTTTTTTGTAACTCAAGATAAAGCTGTTCAACCTTATCTCTTGCCCATTGTGTTTTTCTTAAAAATTTAAGACTAGACTTAATCGAAGGATCCTTTTTAAAACAATTAATATTAATTTTCATCGCTAATCGTTCCCAGCCATAATGTGCTACTAATACCTGTAATATGTCTATTAATTTCATCCCATGTAAAGGGTTGTTGGGCTGTTGTTGGTTAGAGCTACTTTTATCGTGCATTATTATAATGATTAATTAAAATGTTAATCTTTATTTATTGGTGTGTATAGAATCTCTTTGTTATGGGAGGGTTGTATGTTTTATAATTTTTTTATTTGAGACTTTAGTATTTAGATTCCATTGAGGTTTGTCATATTCATTTTCAGCTTTATGTTTTCCGATCTCAGGAATTGTAAAATATTCTTTATCAAAAGTCATAAAATTGACTATCAAATAATCTTTTATGTTTTCACCTTTATATGTTATTTCCTGAATGGCCCACTGCCCAATTATTTTTTGAAAGATTAAATTTTCTTCATTTTGGCAAGAGCTCAATGTGAATGTAATCAATAAAATAATTGAATATTTAGGTTTAAATTTCATTTTACGCTTGTAAGTAATGCTAAATATAATAATAGTTGTTGATCGAAAGGATAGTTATGGTTTACTTTTTCTATTATTTCAGTTCGAATTATATTTGCTTTACTATTGGCTAACCATATTAATCTGGGTGAGTTTATCTCAAAAATGAGGTTTTTGATGTTTGTATACCAGTACATATATCATTATAAAGAGGGACTTTAGTGATAGCAATTATTTTTATCGTAAAAATTTCTTCTAAAAAGTGTGATATTTTTATATGTAACGATACTAATAAAGTATATCTAAAATTACATACTTATGAAACAACCCAGCCATAGTTTTGCTTTTTTTCTACGTAAATTCTTCCAGTTTTATAAACGCGAAGTCAAACAGTTTAATGCTATTTTAGGAATTAAACCTGGTAACTCCTCACATAAATGTTAATGGTTTATTGTAATGTTATACTTAATATACCTAAATGTCGTATTAGATTATTTGGGTATCACTTCTAGTTTGTATCCGTATTTTAAAGATTTGAAAAAAGACTGTTGATTTTCGAATACATATTCATTTGCTATGAACTTCATTTCATCTGCATCGGTTTTTAATTCAGGGCTTGTTTTTTCAATAGCATATTCGGTTCCATTTAATCTAAAATATCTGGCATAACGTATAGAAACTCTTAATCTTAATGCAATATTCATAGGAGATAGTAAAAAAGGTGTGATTGTTTCTTTTCCCCGAATTAATTTAATTGATTTTATATTGTCTTTTTTGATTGGAATAGCGAACAATTTGTTAGAATAATTAGTGTGCAACAATAGGCCACCTGAGTATTTTTCGAAGTTACATTTTGAATCGATCTTAAGGCACTCATTATAGGAAGATTTGTTTTTAAATGATTTTAGAAAAAATAAAGTGCTTCCTATCGCTCTGGGATTTTTGAAATCAACCTTTTCTGGATTCCCAATTACTTTTTTTATAGAGTTCTCGTTTATGTTTTTTCTGTCAATATCATTTTCTTTTTCCTTACCTAGTTACAATGCTATTGATAACAAAGTGTTATAGTTTAATAAAGATATTGATTTGCAGTAGCTTTCAGTTTTTGAAATGATTTATGAGATTGTACCCAAGGCTCTTTTAAAATCTCCTCTATCTGTTCATCGATACTTTCGGCATCATAGATTGTACATTCCTTTATGATTAGAAGTAAAAGACTATCCCATTCGGGGTTTTTTAAAGCATTTTCATTAGCCAAAACAGCTGTTAATTCACTAAACCAATTATATTCTTCCCAAGATTGAGAAAGCCATCCTTCGTCATCCATAAAAGAAACGATTTCACCTTCATATACATACTTAGATACCTCTTCAAAGGTTAAAGAAATTTTTACAAGATGTTTTATGAGTTCTGCCCATTCTTTTGAAGGGATAAAGCTTTCGTTTTCTAAATAAGAATAACAGATTTCTTTGGCAACACTAGGTAAATCATATACTCTGTCTTTAACAGTCAACTCTAGTAATGCCTCTTTAAGAAACTTCGTTGTATCTACTTTCTTAGTAGTTTTGGTGTCTATATTTAGAAAGTTATGTAGATTTTTGGCAGTATTGGTATTGAGATTTATACCTAAATCTTTAATCAAAGAAAGCAGTACTTGTAAATCCTGAACTTCTTTTTTTGATGATCTACGAGATTCTGCATCATAACTTGCATTATTCACTATTTTATGATGTTCTTCTCCCAGTGCTATACCATATTCTATATAATTTCCCGTTAGTTCAGTTTCTTGATTTTGAGTATACCATTTTACTGTTGCATCAATATCGCTTCCATAGTCAATAAGCAATCTAATTATATTGCATTTTTTACTTACACTAGAGATGTTGTTTTGTAAAGCAAAAAGAAGTGCTGGCCCTGCACGGTAATAAGGCTCAGAAGATGTTAAGTTTACATTAACCCCTTTTTTTAAAAGATATTGGATAGCATTGATATCTCCATCGATCACCATTTTTGCAAGCATCAGCAGGCCTCTTTCTCGTATCATATCAAAATCAAAATCAGATACTAATGCATCAATTTCATCTTTGGTTTGATAACTATTTAGGTTTTTTAGAATACTCCAGATCTCGTTAAACGATTTTTCTTCCATATTAGAAAATGATATCGATTTTTATTTTTTGTTTGCGAATGCCGGTAAGAAGATGTCTTTCATTATTGCAAAAGGTAACTTATCTTCTTGCGAGTTGTATGCGCCACCTGTAAATACAGCAACCATATCCAGTTTAGGAAAAATCATGATATATTGCCCTCCGTTTCCAGTTGCTGTTTTAGAAACTACCATTTTTTCACCAACTTTAAATGGAATGTTCCACCACAAATAGCAGTAATCAATTCCTGTAATTTTTGTTTTTGGAGTGGTCGATTCTTCAATCCATTTTTTAGAAACAATTTGTCTTTCATTCCACTTTCCATTATTAAGTATCAATTGCCCGATTTTTGCCATGTCCCGTGAGGCCATATACAACCTTTTTCCCGAAAGGATCACCTTTTTATTCGAAGTATGCTCCCAACTTATATTAGTAATGTCTAGTGGATTGAATAGATATTGTTGAGCAAATTTATCGATTGTCATTTTTGAAGCTAGACTTATTATTTCGGCTATTAAAACTACGCCCATAGAGCAATAGTTAGAGACTGTTCCTGGTTCGTTAACCATTGGTAAATTAAGCGTATATTGAAGCCAGTCCTTTTTTTTATAAACTCTATCCTCTTGCCCTGCTGATTTCTTGTCCCAGTCATTACAATCAAATCCAGGAGACATTGTTAATAGATGTCTGATTGTTATTTTATCTTTTCTCTCGTCAAGATTTTTGGTTGGTACCAGATTTTTGAGATACTTTGATATGGGATCGTCGATGCTATCAATAAATCCTTTATCAATTGCAATTCCCAATAAAATTGACCTTATACTTTTTGTTGTAGAACGAAGGTCGTGTTGCTTATTTGCAGAATGGTCGTTGAAATATTCTTCAATAATGATTTGATTATTTTTTACTAATAAAATACTATGTAACTTATTTTTACCATTCTGTACCTGATTGAACAATTGATAGATTCTTGTGGTATCGATATTCTGAGAATGCAGATTGCTTGTTTCCCATCCATCCTCAAGATTTTTTGGCTGAGAATATTTATATGATTTTTGCCCGTAGCAAAATGTACTAATTATGAGAATAAAAAATGTTTGAGTTGCTATGTTTTTCATAGTAAGGAATAACCACAATATGCGTACCAATTTATATTTATTTAAAAATAAGGGTGCATTTCAAAAATACGGTTTTAGAAAACATGATTTGATATTTTGGTTGGTTTGATTTTGTTATATAGGTATGTTATAACTATGGGGAGAATTAAACCTTTTAACGGTTTTAATCCAGAGTGAATCGAAAGGATCAACTCGTGGTTTGATTGCGATACGATAAAAAATTGAGTAGAAATAAGTGTTCCTATGCCTAGCCACATTAATACCAGCCCTATATTTTTTCTAAAAATAATTAAGGTAAGACCAATAATTATAATACCTCTAAGAATACTCTGTATCGTTATTATGGCTGAAACAGGAATATTATCTTGAAATGAGTGTAAGAAGTCATTTGAGTTTACAATGTCGTTTCCAAAATAGATAGCATATAGTTTGGATATATGGTAAAATAACAAAAAAAGGACAGGGATTACTATGGCTATTTTTAGAATTTTTGATGTAGATTTCATATGGGCTTGTAATTATGTTATATATATTTAGATCAATAGACTCGATCGGTAGTTATTATTTATTATTCTGTTTTATATTAATTATTCTTTGCTCAAAGCGAAGCGAAGATGGTAACGGATTTTCATATTCACTAAATTTTTCATTTAGATATGCATTATGTTTACTTCTTTTTTGATGAATTAAATCGTAATGCGTAAATGTTGTCCATAATACCGATTTTAATAAGGTCTTTTCTTCGTTCCACATTTGCATTTCTACCAGAATATCGCTGGTATTCCATTCTAATATTGTTGATAGAATGATTACTTTTTCCATTAACTGTGCAGGATTAAAATATGCGATTTGATTTTGAGTCACTAACCAGCTTCTGCCTGTTTTTTTCGCATACCGATACACATCAAAATCATAATTATTTACCAAATGGTCTTCTCTGGCGTTTATAAAATAATCTATATACCTGGAGTTGTTTAAATGATTAAATGGATCGCAATCAGGAAAACGGATCACTGCTATACTTTCTGGGGTTTTGGTTATATTCATAATGCTTCTGTCATTTTTCCAATATTTACTCCTTCTGCCGTGGTAAATTTTATATCACGAACATATTCCATATTCCCCCATAGGTATGCATTTCCTTTTAATCCTTTTGTTGTCTTCATCCGTCTGTTTAGTCTTGAGATCTCAATATCAGTGGCTTTTCTTTTCTCTCCTAACACCCCATAGAGTCTAATGGCGGGATAGGAATCAAATTTTAATTTGTAAAGCGCTTTTATCCAAAACCATTTGCTGCTATTCACGCCTAAAACACATACGTTTTTATTTGTTTTTACATTATTGGGTATCTTTTTAGGAAATTTCTCAAAATAGAAACCGGTTTGATCTTTGTTTAAAAAAAATGTTCCTATTGGTGTTACCGTCGGTTTGTTATCTTTGTCTACAGAAGCTATTGCAACCGATAAGCTGGTCTTATAGGTAGCATTAAAATGCTTTCTGATAAATCTCCAGTTTGCGATACTATTCATTTTATTCCTTTTACATTATGTAAAAGTCAATATTTAGAAAAACAAATCCTTTGATATAGATCAAATTCGACTATTTCTGCGCTCTAATTCGGCTTAGGGTCTCTTGGGTTATACCGATGTACGAAGCAATATCACCCAATGAAATATGTAATTCTATTTTTGGGTATTCTTTTAAAAGAAAGTCATATCGTTCTTTTGCAGTAGAGAACTGAAGATATACGACCCTTTTCTGTAGTTGAAGCATTATTTTTGTAATGGCATTTCTTGTAAATCGTTCAAAATCGTGATATTTATTTGAAAGGATATTGATATGTTTCCGGTTAAACTCTAATAAGATACTATCTTCGGTAAGTTCTATATAATGCTCACTAGGATGGCCCAAAAAATAACCGGTAATAGCACAGATAAATTCATGCTCAAAAGAAAACCAATCTGCTATGGCTTTTCCATCTTTTAGGTGATATGCCTTTGCACTCCCTTTATAGATATAGAAAAGCTTATTTGTATAACTACCTTCACGTACCAATTGAGTACCTTTTTCTAATTCTAACATTAGAATATCGCTTTTCCACTCTTCAATGATTTCATTTGACAGCGTATCATATTCGCTTGTTATTTTAGCAATGATTTCATCTAGCATTGAATTATTTTTTTTGACGCATCAGATATACGTAGGACTACATAAAGTTATGATTTGACTATGGAAAGATAATGAATTTGAACCATAAAATAGCTTTTCGAAAGGCCTCTTCTGAGTTTGTAGAGGGGTATAGCATTATAATATTAGGAACTTCTGTAACATTGACTATTATTTGTTATTTTCTTTTTGCGATTTGACTTTCTTTTCCATTAAAATAAGTCAATTCTTTTCCGTCATTCGAAAAAGAGATATATCTGTATGGTACTTGTCCTTTGATATGAAATTTGGTATCAGAAAGCGTAGATAGCTCAAATATATATGCGCCTTTTCTTCGCAGCATTAATTTTTTATCTTGAAAAATTAATTCATCAATTTCTCCATCTTTATATTGGTACATTCCTTCGTAATTTTTTGCATTTTCTGGAAACGCAGTGCCAGAATTGTAGTCAACAGAAATTGTTTTTTCAATTGTTTGAGCATGTACGGTATTATTTCCACTAAAAGCCAAAGCTAATTGTTTAATTTCTTCATCTTGAGTTATTTCATCCGGAGTTTTGCCAGCAAGTGATAGTTCTTTGATTTTTTCAATCCATTGTATTGAATTTTTTCTATACGTCTTAAGTTCTGCTTTATCAGAAGATAATTTACCGTGACCCGCTACAATAACAGTATTTTGGTTTCCAATAGATAATGCTTTGTCCATGAAATTTATATGACCCTTACTACCACCTCCGAAATAAAAATGCGGAAAGAAATTAGTCATATAGGTATCTCCCATAAAAATAGTGTTGTTTTTGGTGAAATAAATAAGCACATCATCAAAAGTGTGTGAAGTAATATGATAAAGTTCAACTCTTTCACTTTCTAAATCGAGCGTATACTTGTCTTTAAAAGTAACATCATATTTTGCACTGGTATATTTAATATTTTCTTGAGAAATGATTGTTGCCCCTAATTCTACAAAGAATGAATTTGCCCCGGTGTGATCTTCATGATGATGTGTGTTGATTACATATTTAATTGGTTTATTAGAGAGCTTTTTTATTTTTTCTAATAAGGCACGGTGATTATTAGAACCTGTCATAGGATCTATTAAAAGGATTTCTTTATTTCCTATAAAAACACCAACATTTGTATGATAATTATTAGATTTTATAACATAAAGGTTATCTGTTATCTTTTGTTGGGTAAAATTTGACCCTTGTTCTAATTTTGTTTCTTGTCGAACTACTATTTCACCTTTTTCCTTTGTTTTTTGATCTGAGCAGGAAGTGAAAAAAACACAAAGAAAAATTAAGATCAATTGTTTTATATAGGGTAACTGTATTAATTGAATATTCATGATTTGTTTTATATAGTAGGGGGTAAAACATTAGAAATCAGTAAAATATACCAAAAGTTTTATTTTAATTTAATTATTGCGTCTTTACATTTTTTAATAATATCGAAGATTTCTAATGTTTTATCCTTTAAATTAACGTTTATATACGAACTACATATGGTCTGAAAATGTTTTGGTTCCAGAGCTATGATTTGCTTTTGATTCACTGTTTTATTTTCAATTTGTAAATGATAATTTTTATTATGACAAGACTGAAATAGTGTAACAAAATAGTTAAGCCCCGAAAAATTTTTAAGGCTAAATCCCTCCAAGTTTGGCAAAACATCATGCATTGTCGAATGCGATATTAATGTATTGTTCTTTTTTTGTTGGTAAAAAGAAACAATCCTATTATTACTATCTTTTACAGGAGTATACGTGCTATCTAATAATTGTATTGCAAATTGGTGGTTGGGATGTATAGCTTCTTTTTCTAAAATTAAAATCTTGTAACACATCGCTTCCCATCCACAATGTTGTGCAGCTACATATTGTATTCCTGATAACAATAGTAGTGAAAAGAGGATGTTTTTTTTCGCATGTAGCATAATCATTTGTTATTTATATAAAGTTTTTAACTCTAATATTTATTTGATAAATTTCTCTATATGATTTCATGTTAGGTGTAATTCCCGAAGCTTTTTAGATTTTTAATTTCAGCAGGAAATTTGCTAACAGAATGACTAATTTTAATTTAGAACAAAGATAAATTTAAGTATATTTTTATCTCTCACTGTTTTCAGTGAAAATGATTACAAAATGTTTTTATTAAATAAGTTCTTTTATAAGATATGTCATGATATGACTTGTAGGTTTGTTTTACAATTACGTTTAAATACGTATAACTATGTTTTTATAGTGTATATAATATCAATAGTGTGTTTATGAAGAAGAAAGAAGATAGAACCAAAAGAATAAAAAAGCCCTGGCCAACTAAAGATGCTATGGAGCAGGTTTATAAAATGAAACTATGGGGAGGAAACACATCTGATTTTTATTCGGGTACAGGGTCACATCAATCCGAGATCATAGATCCCTATATAGATGTTGTGACCTCATTTTTAAGATCTTTTAAAAGTCCTCTTACCGTATGTGATTTAGGTTGTGGAGATTTTAATGTAGGAAAAGAATTGGTAAAGCATACGAAGCAGTATGTTGCTGTAGATATCGTAACAGATCTTATAGCATATAATAAAGAAAATTTTAAAGCAGAAAATTTAGAATTTCATTGTTTGGATATTGCAGTAAATGATCTACCTCCTGGGGATTGCGCTATAGTAAGACAAGTGTTACAACATCTATCGAATGCAGAGGTACAAAGTGTAGTGAATAAGTTAACCGATTTTAAATATGTTATTTTAACAGAGCATTTACCTGAAGGCGATTTTGTACCCAATAAAGATATTATTTCCGGACAAGGGATTAGGCTAAAAAAACAAAGCGGTTTAAACATATTAGCACCACCATTTAATGTTAAGGTAAAAGAAGAAAAACAATTAGTATCTATTACTTTAGATAATCATCGAGGGGTTATTACAACTACGCTGTATAATTTTTAAACTATAGCTGTTTTTATACCAAGGGTTGCATTCAAGCAGTTAGTGTATGTGTTGTGATTTCGTTGTTAGGGAAGTGTTATTTTTCTATCAATTTGTATTCTTCTAAAGCATCCGACCAGATTTGAAATGCATTCATTTTTATTAGTTTTTTGACTAATTTTTCAGTGACGTTTTGGTTTATAACTTCTCTAGTAATTTCCTTAATGAATATTTTTGAATCTTCATTGTTTAATTTGTTTTCAAAATTTTCAAGCTGGCAACATCCATATCCATCAAATGAAATCCTTCTGAGGTATATTCTATTATCTTTTGAAGAATTAAAATCTATAAATACTGAACCATTTAAACAACCTAAATAGTAATCTGCTTTTCTCGTTATAGGCATAGTTGTTTTGAAAAATCTGAATTTATTCATAAGTATTTTACGTTACCAATTTTCTTTAATAGCTCTAACTCTATCGACGAAAGTTGATTCATTAATTTCATTATCACCAAATCGTTCTTTAAATTTTTCAGAGATTCTTTTCATCCATTTAGTCTCATGTTCAGGGTTCATTCCCTCAGCCGTAATAACATCTTTTGCAAACTCTTTCGCATTGTAAGATTCAGTTTGAGAAATCTTCTGGCCATAATCTGGTGGAATACAAAACCCCCAAATAACACAAAGATTATATAAGAGGTAGTTTAATTCACGTTCCATTGGAGGAATATTTTTGTCTTGTTTAAATCCCATTAATTTTGATTTAAATGTTGTTTATGAGCACTGATTTTTCAGAAATTAAGATACTTAATTTAAAAATAAAAGCGATATAGGCGTTAACCCGAACCGCTTTTATTAGATATGTATTTGTGCCCTGTGTTATTCAGAAACTTTTTTAAGATTGGCTAACCCTTTTTCAAAGACAGATCCTACTTTACCTTCCATCATTAAGTTGCCCATAATTCTTTTTAAAGGATTGTACCCTAAATTTACTTTAACCGTCCATGTAACTGTAGTTGTGTTATGATCTTCATTAAACAACCAGGTACCATTTGCAAAACCGCCATCTTCAAAAGTAATTAGTGTCTTAATTCGTTTATTCAAATCACTTTCAATAATTTCAACACTTCCATCTCCTTTTCCTTGATTATAAATTAATTTTGAACCAACACCAGCAGTCGCTCCCAGTGTTTTTTGAATTACTTTGGCATAATCCATTCCTTCTTCTTGCCATGGTCCGCCCCATTTTTTCCAGCTCTCCATAGCATTTACATGATTAAAAACATGTTCTACTGGTGCGTGAACTACAGTAGATCTGCTTACTTCTTTTTGTGTAGAAAAGAATAGCGATACCACACTTATCAAAAGAATTAGTAGTATAATTCCTAAACCTATTTTTTTTAATATTTTCATTACTATAAGTCTTTAGAGTTCCAGGCGGTATTTGTCTTTTCAATTCGATTGGGTAATAGTTTGAATAAAAATTTTGCTACACCATTAGAAAAAGCATAGTGTTTTCCATTTTTAGTTAAAACATATTTAGTACTTGTCTTAACGGTTGTTTTTCCTGTACTTACGGCAAACGCACAGTTTCCGTTATATTCTAGATTTTTCATTGCTTTGCATTTTAATTTATACCTTCCATTTGTTTAATCGCTCTAACTTCTATAGTACCTTCTGCGTCTTCAAACATTGGGTTTGCTTTTGCAATTTCGATAGCTTCTTCTAAGTTTTTTGCTACTATATGGAAATAACCTACAATTACTTCTTTAGACTCATTAAAAGGGCCATCTTTAAAAACGCCTTTGTTTCCATGAATAATGGCGCCTTTCATTTCCAAAGGTTGTGCTCCTTTTAATTTTCCAGCTTCCATTAGTCCTCCAATGTACATTCCTATTTTTTGAACATGAGCTTGTTGTTGCTCTGGCGAAAGCCCCTCTAAATGGTCTCCTTTGGTTTTGATAAAAATCATAAATTCTTGCATAGTTTAATTTTTTGACTAATTAATAATTATTGTCTTATACCCTTAAGTCAAACGAAAGGAGGTAAAAGGGACATTGAAACTTTAAAAAAATTAATTTTTTTTAGAATATTCTTCCAATCTATTGTTAATCAATGCTTTTGAGTTTTTGTTAAGCGGTAATTTTAAAGCATTGTTTAATAATTCGATAGCGATTTTTGGTTCATTATTTTTAAAATGAAGCTCTGCCTTTGTAGTGTAATATGGTAAATAAGAATGAAATATAGAATCACCCTCTATGTTATTAAGTTGCTCAAGCGCTTCTTTACTAGTGGTTAATTTGGCAATAACAACAACTCTATTGAGTAGAATAAGTGGCGAATTATCAATGTCTACCAGCAAGTCATAAAGAGCCAAAATACTTTCCCAGTCTGTAGATTCGTAGGTTTTGGCTGTACAATGATGAGCAGATATGGTAGCAAGTATATGGTAAATAGAAATTTCGTTTTGTTTTGCCGAAAATTCTAGATAATAAAGCCCTTTTTTGATTAAGGCTTTATCCCATTTGTTTCTGTCTTGATGTTCTAAGTTTAAGAGATTGTTAGATGCGTCTATTCTAGAATCGAAACGAGATGTGTTTAAAGACATTAAGGCCAATAGGGCATAGGTTTGAGACGAATTTATATTAGCATTAGAGGCAATAATCTCGGCAAGTCTTATGGCTTCTTCGCATAATTCAAAACGAATTATAGTATCTCCGGTAGTAGCATTATAGCCTTCGTTAAACAAAAGATAAATAGTTTCGAGAACACTTGATAATCTGTGTTCTAATTTTTTTCCAACAGGTACTTCGAATGGGATATTGGTCTCCTTAATTGTTTTTCTTGCTCTAACTAATCTTTTGTTGATATTTTCATTAGTTGTCAGAAACGCTTTTGCGATTTCGGGTATACTAAATCCACATAGTGTTTTTAGAGTTAGTGCTATTTGTGAGTCGGTAGAAATAGAAGGATGACAGCAGGTAAATATCATTCGTAATTGGTCATCCGCAATTTCTTTATCGGTAAATATATGTTTTAAAGCGGGTGCTACTGTCCATTCTGATTGTAAGTGACGGGCAACTTCAGATGCATGTTCTCTCTTGTATTGTTCTCTATTAACAATATTTACAGCCTTATACTTAGCAACTTTATATATCCATCCGGTAGGGTTATCAGGAATTCCTTCATACGACCATTTATTTAGGGCTTCGAGCATAGCCTCCTGTACTACATCCTCGGCAAGCTCTATATTCGAAGTTCCAAATGTTTTAGTGAGTACAGCAACTAATTTACCATATTCATGTCTGAATAGATGATCTATTTTGTTCCTTATATTTGTTTTATTACCGGTCATTTTTATGTTGACTATAACATTAAGTATAAAATACGTTTTACTTTATTTTTTACCCCACTCATGTTGCTTTATTTTAATCAGAGAATCAATTTCCTTGTTATATTTTAATTCCCAGCCAATCCCATTTATTTCAGTTAAATATTGATTCATTTAGGGATAGGTGGTTACCAAAATTGATTAAGCTTTTTGTTTAGGCATTGCTTATGATATGGATTGAACACTCGTACTGTTCTGTTGGTTTAGTATATGGTACATTTTAACGTATTATGTATCTTGTTATTTATTCTCCTTTTATTTGTTTTCTAAGATATTTTGCCATCTTACTCATTTCTTTCTCAAACCGATTTTTCACTTCTCTGTTCTGACCTATCCTAAATCTAATTTCGTCTTCACCTCCTCCAATTTCATTTAGATGGTCGAAATCTGTATTTCGCAATTCAATTAATCTTTGTTTACCAATTTCAAAATTCTCAAAATCATCCAGGCTGCTCATTAGGTTTTTATAATGACTTTCTTCAATTAACAAAGCATTCTTTTCTAGCGATTCTCTTGTCGATTTGAGTTGAATCGAAAAGTTTTTTAATCTTTCTTTTGAGGCTACTTCCCATAAGTCAGCCCCTTTAAGTTTTAAATCACATAAGCTTTGCCATAGGTCGTTATAGATTTGAAACTGATTTTCCCTATACTTTAGAAACAAAATCTTAGATTTTTCTAATTCAATTTTGGTGGATTCGAGCTCTGATTGATATTTCTGCCTTAAAATTTCTAATTTCTCGTTCTGAAAAGCTTTTTGAGTTTCTAATTCGGTTTGAAAATTACTTTTAAGAGCTTCTAGTTCTAGAGAATATTTAGCACTGTCTTTTGCTAATAGTTTTTTTGCAAATAAATTTCCAAACCATTTAGATAACCCTAAAATTATTGCACCTGCTCCTCCAAGACTTAAGACAGATGCTCCTAAAATTTGTAATATATTTTCCATATTCGCTAATGCTTTTACAATATTTAATGAGTGGTTTCGAAGTGGGAAAGCAAAAAGTTATATTTCGCACTGTCTTAAAGATAGTAAACATACACGAAATCCCGTAGAAATATTAGCTACTATAGGCTATATAGGATGTGGTAACATGTTATTCTTCTAATATTAGCTTTTCTATTTTGCTATTATCTTTTTTACTTTGAACATGTTTCGAATCTTGAAGCAAAACTGTATTTTTTAAGGAAGGAAAAATTTTCTTTGCACGTTTAATCATTTTGACTCCTGGAAACATAATGTCATTCTTTGCTGCGATTATAGTAAGTTGAGTTTTGATTAATTTAGCTTCCTTTTCTTTTATTACAGGAACAGGAGTAAAATCCATTCTGAAATGTAAAAACACTCTAGATAAATATTTAAGAGCAAATTCGTCTCTTTCTGTGAAAAGTGTTTTTAAGAATTTTTCAAGGTACTTATTGTTTTGAGTTTTTATATACCGCTTCATGGGGATAAATATTTTGAACAGTGCAATTAATGGGTTTCCATTTACAATAAATGCCGGAGATGATAAAAATACCTCTTTGATATTGTTTTCATTCTGAATCAAAGTTTTGAGAATTATTAATCCACCCAATGAGAAACCTGCCATAGTCACGTTTTTTAGTTCTAATTGATTTATTATGTCGTTCATCCATAAACCATAACTATTGTCTGTCATACTTAATCTATTTGCAGCACTTTTATTCGGTTGTGCTAGAACATCAATAGCAAATACTTGATATTTTTTGTAAAGAGTTGGATAAGTTTCTAGAGCTATCGGGGCACAAGCATTAGAGCCGTGAACTAATACTAATGGTGGTTTTGTAGAATCGCCTACTACAATAATATTCGTTTTTCCGTGATAGGTGTCAATTCGTTTGTTTTTATATTTTATTTCTAATTCATTTAATTTATGATTGTAGAGTTCTAGTATTTCTTTTTTCCCGGTTTCTGATTTGTATAACGATTCCATTTCGTAATTTTAGGACAAATTTACTAATAATAAATTAATTAGGACAAGTTTACTAATGAGTAAGAAAAAGAAATTGATTTTAGAAGCTGCTATTGCCTTATTTAATGAACATGGTTATTACCAGGTTACCATAAGAATGATTGCTTTAAAGCTGAATATGAGTTCAGGAAATCTAAATTATCATTACAAAAACCGAGAAGATATTTTTGAAGCGATATATTTTGAGATGGTTTCAGTATTTGATGAAAGAATAGAAAAACTAGACAATACCGAAATATCAATAGCTCAAATTAGAAGCGACATTAAGCAAAGTATGATAAGAATGATGGATTACAAATTTTTCTGGACAGATTTGTATAATCTTTTAGGTGTAAGTGATAAAGTGAGAACACATTTTCAAGAAGCATATAAAAACAGGGTTGCAGGGTGTTTTTTGTTGTTTGAAAAAATGAAAAAACAAAATTTAATGAAGGATTCATCTTTTGCATTAGAGTATGAGTTTTTGACAGAAAGAATGATAAATTATGGGAATACGTGGATATATTCTTCGGGACTTTATTTAAATAGATTTACCGCAATACATATAGAAAATCAAGTAAACACCCTTTTAAGTATGTTATACCCATTTTTGACTTTGAGAGGCCAAAAGGAATTCAAAAATTTATTGCCAGAGCTTTTTAATAACACTTAACCATTTTATAAGATTAGGTATATGTTGTGAGTACTCAAGTTAGCAGATATGCTTATACTAGCAATTAATTTCACACAAGTTATAGTACAGAATTACCAAGTGTAATTCTATTTATCTTAAATTTCTTGCAATCCGAAACCCAAGATCGTCTATTTTATAGGCTGTAGGATGACTTCTCCTACGATTAGTCGCCAGACAACCACGTGCTTCATCATTCCAACCACCCCCTTTAATTATCCGATAGGAACCATAAACAGTCTCATCATAAATATCCGAACACCATTCCCAAACATTTCCCAACATATCATATAGCCCAAATGAATTAGGTTCTTTAATGCCAACTTCGTGTGTTTCTCCATTAGAGTTTGCTTTATACCATGAAATTGAATCAATCTCACCATATCTCGGAGCTGTCAATCCAGCTTTACAAGCATATTCCCATTCTGCATCGGTTGGAAGTCGATATCCGTTTGATTTTTTGTTAATTTTAAAATCTTTTTTTGTGTTATTAATCAAATAATAAGGTTGTAATCCAACTTTCTCAGAAAGGCCATTACAAAATATCACACAATCCAACCAGGAAACAGTTTCTACAGGTCTATTGTCTCCCTTAAATATACTTGGCCTTTCATTTGTTACCTTATGAAATAAATCCTGAGATACTAAATACTTTGACAAGTAAAATGAATTAATAGTCTCAACCCACTTTTGCTTTTTCCTATCATCTCGTAGTGATATTTTTCCGTTTGGAATTTCAACTATTAAATCAGATAATAGGTCTTTTATTTTTATTTGAGTTTTAATCATTTTTATCCTTAAATCACTTCTTGCCCATTTTGTGTGCTCTCGCTTCTTATGTGTGTAAATAATTAAATATAATAACTAGAGTAATTATATTGCTTTTACATAAGTGACTAAAATAGTAAATCTATTTTTAGGGTGAGATAGGAAAATTCAAATAGGATCTGAATTTAATTTCTTTTCTATATATAAATGAAAGTTGATAAGCTCTTTTGGTATTTTTGAAGCACTTATTAATTTATGTTTATATAGATTACTACAATCACAACATATAACATCAAATTTTTTCATAACGTTATTATTCTGTAAACTTAAATCTGGTGATGATTGCAAAAATTCACCTTTTTGTTTCTCACATATTGAGCATTTATCGGTATCTTTTTGTGCCGAACAGTTGTAGAGGTCATTATGATATTCTATGATTTTTATCGATTTAAAATATCGTATAAAGTTCTGCGAAAAATAAATAGGAAATATATCATACGAATTAAGCAATTGTACTCTAAAAATAAAAAAAGACCAACTAAAATACTCAGCACTATGTTTTCCAAAGATTACCGATTTTAGTCCTCCTACATATCTAAAAACCCAAATTATACTAATAAAAAAAACTAATAGAGACATAAAAGTTACAGGATATGATATGCTATCAAAATTCAAGTTTGAAGCGATCTTAAAATTGGAAAAAAGGACAGAGTAGAAAAATATTAGCAACAATGTAATTGGAAAAAATACAACTTGAATGACTTTTTTTGGAAATAACCACCCAGTACATAAATATTCTCTTTTCACTCTTTTGAACCTTTTTTTGAAAAAAGAATAGCGAATAGGAATATAAAGATCTAAAAGGCCCCAAAATCCATCATGTATTTTATCTAAAACTCTTTCAGAGAAACTCTTTTCAGGTGTATACATTAATCGCACAACATTTTTGAAATAATTATCCTCTAAAACATCTCTTAATTCAGGTTTTATAGAATTATATTTATAGGTGTCTGGTATTCTAAATTTAAAATATATTTTTTGAATTGCAGTAAGTATTTTTAGCTTTGAATTTTCAAAATCTGCATTATTTAATCTAGCCATCATATATTCCCAGGTAAATAGGGTTAGATAAGAATTATCAGAGGCACCTGTTATTTTTATATTATCTAAGTGCGATTTATCATCTGTGCTTTCCCTTTTCTTAATTTCATCGGTTAATTCGACATATCCAACCTCTTGAGTAAGAAGTAGTACATATCCAACATAACGATTATGGGATTTGAACTTATACCATATAACTTCAAATAAAAATGTTATTGCAACCAAGCCACCTACAATAGCTCCTAATATAATTATACTATTATCTTCTTTTGGATTAAAAAATATTTTTGCTATTGCAACAGCTATTCCAGCAATACTAATAATAAATCCAATAAACTGAAGTATAGACTTTCTAATTGTATCTGCTTCATTTTTCAATAATTCATACTCTTTTTCAGAACCTTTATACATGTACTTTTAGTTTTTTTGAGTTAAAAAATATCTGTCAACGAAGTAGTATTTAATTAAAATATTACTTCTTGGGGAAATAACTGTTTAGTAGGATTAAGGGATATTATTTCAGAATAAGAGGGACTGATAAAAAATAAAAATACAAGCAAAAGATGTGTAGAACTACATATGGTCCTTATAATTTTAAAGTCTGAATATTTGGACAATTGCAATACGTACTTTAAATAATCATTCTAAGCATTTCTGTAACTTTCTGTGCTATATATGTATTTACAAGTATTTATTTATGTCATAAAAACTCATACTCATCAATACTTTTATTTTTTAATCTAGTAAAAATACCACTACCTTTTTTAATATGGTTACGGGAAACCGCATGATAGTGGGAGGAAGTTTTTTGTATATAAGGAGGAGTTGGGTTTTGGGTGTTAGGTTTTGGGTTTTCTGCTATTATTACAGTTAGTTAGGTTTTGTTATGGGTGCTTATTTCGTTAATTAACCCTGTAAAAATAAAGCCATGAAATGGATATACAACATACCAGTATAGTCTGCCGGCCAAACCTAAAGGTCTAAATGTTGCTGTTTGGATCACATCGTTACCTACTATTTTAAATTCGAGCCATGCTTCTCCCGGGAGTTTCATTTCAGCAAAAAGTAACAATCTTCCTTCTTGTTTATTCGCGTAGAGCACCCGCCAGAAGTCTAATGAGTCTCCTACAGATATAGTAGATTGATTGGTACGTCCTCTTCTTAATCCAACTCCTCCAAATAATTTATCCAAAAAACCACGGATTCTCCAAAGCCAGTTGCCGTAATACCATCCATTCTCACCCCCAATACTCCAGATTTTCTCTAGTGATGATTTGTAGTTTTCAATTTGTCGAATACGCTTGTCTTTAAAACATCCAAATTCTGGAACCGCTATAAATTCTGATATGTTACTGGTTATCTCACTACTAGAATAAGAATCTTTCCAGCTAGAAGCAATCTCATTATTTTTAATATTGTCAAATGCTCTTAATAAAGCTTCTTTGTAGGATATGGGGTGTATGTTTAGTAGGGTATTGATTTCATGATCTCGACATACAACTTCGACCTTCATGCTATCGACCAGAGATCTGGCCAGTTTGTAAGAAGTAGAGGTTACAAAATATAACCAATAAGAAGAAAGCCTGGGAGTCATTACAGGAACAGTCCAGATCCTTCTTTTTAAATTTCGAACGTTAGCAAAACCAAGAAGCATTTCTTTATACGATAGAATATCATCACAGCCAATATCAAAATTTCTGTTGTACGTTTCCTCTTTAAGGATACATTCGATTAAAAAACGTTGTACATCTGCTATGCCTATGGGTTGACATTTGGTAAGAAGCCATTTTGGCGTAATCATAATAGGAAGCTTTTCTACCAAATCACGCATAATCTCAAAGGATGCACTGCCAGATCCAACAATAATTCCGGCCCTAAAGCACGTTAGGTTATAATTGCCTTTTCCTAGTTCTTCTTCAACGGTTTTTCTTGATAACAGATGCTTAGATAGGCTAGATTCATTGATAATACCACTTAAGTATATCACTTGTTTAACAGTTGTATTAGATAGTGCATTTCTAAAATTGACAGCAGATTTTTGTTCTAATGATTTATAATTGTCTGATGTCGACATCGAATGCACCAGATAATAGGCTACATCAATATCACCAGGGATTTTTGAAAGCGAGGGAGCGTCTAATAAATCAATTTCTAGTACAGAAATACTTGCGCTTAACGACTGGGGAGGATGAAATCTAGAGATATCCCTTACGCAACATACTACATGGTATCCTTTATTCACTAATAAAGGGAGGATTCGTTTACCGATGTAGCCTGTGGCACCTGTTAGGAGTATTTTCATTTATCTATATAGAACTCATCTCAGGACATACATCCTGTATACTTGTTTGTACTCATATATACCAATGCTTTTGTTTTATTGGCGATTAGAGTGTTTTATCTAAAATACAATAATATATGTGATATAGGTTAGAAAAAGTAGTTGAATAACATTAATAAGTAACGCCATTTTAACACCCTGATGTTTTCTTTTTAAGCCTTTTTCTAAATCATTAATTTGACTATTGATATCTTGTTTTACGTCCTCTTTTTTACTGCTATTCGCGATGCCGTTAAAAGACCAAAAAGATTTTTTATAAGAATTTAAATACGGGGTTATAGTATACACCGTAATAAGTATCGAAAAAATGGAAAAAAGAAGTATTAAACTGGTGATCACTTTAAAAGGAGAAAGATGCAGAGGGGAGACTAGTGTTGCTAATTCGCCTATGATGATTATGATACTAACAATAATCAATATGTTAAGAATTAAAATAAATACTCCTTTGGTATTGATTTCGGCATCATATCCAGAAAATCGTTCTATTGTTTTTATTTTTTTTTCGTAGCCCATTTTACATTTATTATTTATGATTAGCTAAATAGGGATGTTTTAAATGCGATTGGATAAAGCTGCTAATGTAGCCAGTATCTCTTTTATAAAAGTACGACTACCTTTTTTAAAAAAGTTACGGGAAACCTCATGGTATCAGAATGATAGGTTCTTGATAGTTCTGCTGAGCTCTTCGATTTACCCATACTGTACCCTTCGGGTACATGAAGGATATTCTCTCGGGATCGAGTGGTGCATATCATAAATAACCCCTTGCATAAATCATCATACAAGGGGTTTAATATAGGTTTATTTTTTTTTTTGTTATGCTTCTTCGGGAGAAATAAATTTGTAAACCAATCCGGCAAAAATAGCTCCTATGATGGGGGCTACCCAAAATAACCATAGTTGCTCTATTGCCCAACCTCCTGCAAATAATGCCTGGCTCGTACTTCTGGCAGGATTTACCGAAGTATTGGTTACCGGTATACTTATAAGATGAATCAGGGTTAGCCCTAATCCTATGGCGAGGCCTGCAAAACCTTTGGGAGCTTTAGAATGAGTAGCGCCCAAAATAATAATCAAAAACATAAATGTCATTACGATTTCGGTTACTAAAGCCGCAAGCATAGAATAGCCACCCGGAGAATGATCATCATATCCATTGGCAGCAAATCCACCGATTTCGAATCCTGATTTTCCTGTAGCAATAAGGTATAAAATCCCTGCACCGGCAATACCACCCAATACCTGGGCAACAATATACGGTAGCAGTTCTTTTTTATCAAAACGGCCACCTATCCATAACCCAATAGATACTGCAGGATTAAGATGGCAACCCGAAATATGTCCAATGGCATAAGCCATGGTTACAACGGTTAAACCAAATGCGAGAGCAACCCCTGTAAATCCAATCCCTAACTCTGGATATGCCGCTGCTAATACAGCACTTCCACACCCACCTAATACTAACCATAGGGTTCCAATAAATTCTGAAATTAATTTTTTCATGTTGTTTATTCTAGTGTTGATGTTAATAATGAGGGTATGAATTATGACTAAGATACTTATCTTTCTTTTATGCGTTCTATTCTCGTATGATCTTTTCTTTTAATTTTCGGATTAAATGCAGAATAATAGGATGAGGATACTTTATGCTAATACGTATCCTGAGCCCTTCGATAAACTCAGGACAGGTCTCTCGAAGGGTACGTGCAACACAAAGACTACATTATAACTTGTCACCCCAGACTTGATCTGGGGTCCACTTTTGGAGATGCGATTCTGTATTCCGAATCAAGTGATCCAATATTTCGACATGTTCAATAAAAATATGATGTCACAACTTGTCCCGAATTTTCCTCGGGATCGAGTGCGTGAGGAACGAGCGTGTATCGAGATGCATTCGATCAGACAAGTACTTATTAAAAGAACCCCTTGCTTGATGATTCAAACAAGGGGTTGTTATAGTACAGGTGTATTATCTTATTTCTTAGGATCAAGAATGGCGGTGATACGTTCTGCGATATCTTGTAGATGATATTGCGTCATCCTATCTGATGTTCTGCCAATGGCATTTCTAACTGCTCGGCGTAGTGTATTTAAGTCTGCACGTACTACTGCTCTAATATCACTTTGCGAGGCATTTACATTAGTTCGTACTACAAAGCGTCTTATGTTCTCTGGGATCTTAGGCTGCTCTTTGGTCATTAAAAATTCTAAACGATCGATATACGCTCTCTGTAGATTACGACGGTATACATCGATGGTACGACCGTTTCGCAATTCGCTCCATAGTCCTGATCGCAGTTCGGTCATCATATCAAGTAGGGTATAGGCTTCTTTATTGTTTAAAGCTTCATTCTCGATTAATCGTGCCATACGCCCGTGATCCAATAGATTATTTAATGTTCTCACCTGGAAATTACGAATACGCTCTACATTTCCTGCAGATTCTATTTTATCAAAAATAGTCTTATCGAGTAACCAATCCGGAGTGTTAAACAATTGCTCGTGTAAAAATTTCATGGCACGCTTCTGATTCGTTTTGGTTACATGAGAATATACTGCTCCTTTTTGATCATAGGTTTTATAGTATTCATATACCCCACCAATATTAGAAGATACATGCCCCATATATCGATTAAACTGTCCTAATACCTGTCTGTACATCGTGCCCAAATCATCATAGTTTTTACCATCTTCGGCAGTCCATGTGATGAGGTTGGGTACAATTCTTTTTAGGTTTTTGATTCCGTAAGTACTGGCTAGTACGGCATCATCACCAAGATCTTCGGTTTGCGAGCTAGGATCTATAACTCCAAACTGTTGTTTCCCGAATCGATACATAGGATCATTTTGATGTTTGAGTATCCAGCTGTCGAGTGTCTTTTTCTCTTCTTCGGCAGTTGGGGTAAGTATGGGTCGATATCCCCATCGTATTGCATGCTTATCATAGATACCGATATTAGGCATTAAGGCGACATCACCATCTCCCGGTTGTGCCACATAGTTAAATCTAGCATAATCCATTATCGATGGCGCTGTACCGTATTTCTTGGTAAACTCGGGATCTCTTAGAGACTCTACAGGATAAGCAACACTGCTTCCCATATTATGTGGTAACCCCAGGGTGTGGCCTACCTCGTGAGCAGATACAAACCGAATTAATCTTCCCATCACTTCATCCTTAAAAGCAACATTCTGCGCTTCTGGATTGATTGCTGCGGTTTGTACAAAAAACCAATTGCGCAATAAAGTCATTACATTATGATACCAGTTGATATCACTCTCCAGGATCTCTCCCGATCTGGGATCACTTACATGAGGTCCGTTGGCATTAGGGATTGGAGAGGCCAGGTAGCGTACTACAGAGTAGCGCACATCCTCTGGGCTCCAATCGGGATCTTCTTCTACTGTGGGAGGGTCTTTGGCGATAATAGCGTCTTTAAACCCAGCTTGTTCGAAGGCAACCTGCCAGTCTTCGATCCCTTGTTTAATATACGTTCTCCATTTTTTTGGGGTTGCACGGTCGATATAGTATACGATTTGCTTTTTGGGCACTACCAGTTCGCCTCGTTTAAATTTTGCAAGATCTTCATCTTTTACCTCTAATCTCCATCGATCCAGATAACGTACTGTTTTACTTTCTTGTGCTTCTAATCCATAATCCGTTTGTCCACGGGCAAACCATCCTACGCGTTGGTCAAAATATCGACGCCTCATAGGGGTTTTAGGAAGCAGAATCATAGAATTACTCATTTCTAATGATATAGATCCTGTACTGGCATTAGAAGGTGGCTCGGCAGCACTATACGTTTTCACATGACGGGTTTCGATATTTAGCGGGTAGCTTCTGATTGTATCGATATACGATCGGGCAGCATCTAACTTTGAAATCTTATACTGCTTTCGTCTGCTATCAGGAAACCCTAGAGGTTTTACGTCTTTTTTAAACAGATCGGTAACCTCGATCACCGTCGCATTCTTTACTACATTGGTAGAATCTTTATAAAATGCCTTAATCGGAAATGCATATAACACCGGTTCGAAATTAGAATTTTCTACAGCTTCATGAATTGGTAAAGAATCTGAAGCAAAGATCTGGTGCGATACAACGCGAAGTAATATCTGCTTGTTTTTTCGTTGCCAGCGCAATACTTGAGTGTTTTGTTTTCCGCCACCAAAACCAATTCCCGTAGCGGTTTTGGCAATACGCGTAACCATAAGCATCTCTCGGTTAAACAGCGAATCCGGAATTTCATAATAGTATTTACTGCCTATATTATGAACAGTAAATAAACCTTTGTCGGTTTTAGCCTTTTCGGTAATGACCTTATCATAAGGTTTAATGGTGTCTTTGTCTTTACCTGGTTTTTTGGCGTCGGCCGTAGCGGTTTTTTCTTTTTTGGGTTGAAGAACAGAACAACCACTAGTGGTGATTACTACTATACATAGAAGCAATCTAAATGTATTTTTGAGCATGTGAATAATTTTTAATCGGCGGAAGGTAATAAAATAAGAAACCGACATATGTGAAAGTAAGGTTAAAGGTAGATTGGTAAAGAGCATAACCCCTGTTAATTGTGAATTTATTATGAATTTTGTTGCCGTTCAGACTTTTAGAAATATGCACCTTGATTGCAGTCGAAGGGTATGTCACTACTTGTCTCGAAATTTCTTCGGGATCGAGTGCCTGAGGAACAAGCGTGTATATCACAGGTTGAGATGCATTTTAAACACTATCCGCAATTAATTATACACGTCTTAAGTTTGATTTTCAATAGATTTAAGTATTAATCAGAAAGAACAAAAGAGAGAATTAAGTTTTGTATGAACGGCTTATATTATAATTCGAGTTTATTCTGAAAGGCTAAGTTGCCATGAAATACCATATTTATCTTCACACCATCCAAATTTTTTACCAAATCCGTAATCTCCTGAACTGTAGTTGTCAAGAGGGACCATTACCTGGCCTCCATTTGAAGAAAGTTTTTCGAATAAAGTTTGTATCTCATTTTCAGAGTTACATTCAACGAACAGTGATACCCCTGGCGTAAATGACCAAGCGTGATTAAAATTACTTTCGGAAACCATGTACTCTGTACCATTTAACGTAAATACTCCATATTTGATAAGTTCTGGTGTTCCTCCAGCTTCTTCTTCTGAGTATTTTATGATGCTTTTAATTTCTGAATTTGGAAAGATAGAAGTGTAGAAATTTATTGCTACTTCAGCTTTTCCACATTGATCACCTACAAATGTTAGAAATGTTGTTGTCTTCATTTTTTTTGAAATTTGAGTTAAAACCCAAAATTGTCAATTAGATAATAAATTTGCTTCTCGAAAGTTGCTATTATTATTTAATGGCAGAATTGACAATTATTAGGCTCTTTTTCGTAAAATGTTATTCTAATGTTTTCTAATATTACTGCCAACGTTTTGTGTATGATTAGTTGGGGGGAATTAGTTGTGATTTTATTGTGTGAATCAAATATAATCAATGCAAGTGAATTTCCGATAGGGAAATTTCGTTGCAATTGATCATACATGTTGTTGCATGTCGTTTATATTAATTTGGTGTTGACCCAAACTAATTATGTAATTTTACTAATAGTTAATTACAGTTATTACATGATCGAATTACCAGTCAATATTTTTAATTTCATAATTTTTGCCTCTATAATCATAGGTATTACTTTTGGACTACTATTAATCTTAGTAAAGAGAATAAATAGTAAAGGAAATCGATTTTTGGGCTACATGCCTATAATTATTGCACTTTGGAATTGTTGGGTATTAGGAATAGATTTTAAATTTTATGAGTCTTTTCTTTCTTTAAATTTAATACCATTTCAATATTCATTGGCTCTTGGTCCTTGTATATTTTATTATACAAAATACATTACTGATCAAAGTTTTAACTTTAAAAAAAAGTACTTGTTCCATTTTGTTCCGGTATTGATTGAAGTAATTGTCTCAATAGTACAGGGATTCGAAAGTATTGAAAAAGGTATTCCTAATTATGATACTAATGTATTTTTTATTTTCAGCCCATTATTGCAACTGGGTTCAATAATCTCGGTAGTTATCTATAGCTTTTATGCGTTAAAATCAATTAGGAATTATCATATCTGGATAAACAATAATTACAGTAATAGTCATGGTTATAATTTAAATTGGTTATATAGGTTAATCAGTATTCTTACCATTTTGTGGTTACTTTGGGTTCCATATACTATTGTTGATTATATTGTTTTTGACTATGATTTGGGAGTAAGGCATTATTATCCTCTCTACATTTTAATGGCAATAATTACGATATGGATAAGTGCCGAAGGTTTTTTACGTCCCGAGGTTATCTTATTAGATTCTTTACGAAAGTCGTTACGAAAAGACATTGTTGGCTCTGATGAAATAATAGAACAAGCGAAGTGGTTAAAAGAACAAATGGAAACTAACCTATTTTATTTAAATTCTGAATTAACGCTGGGTATTTTGGCTAAGGAACTAAGCCTTCATCCAAACAATGTTTCTCGTATCATTAATGAGGGACTAAAAAAGAGTTTTTCAGATTTTGTGAATGAATACAGAACTAATGCAGTAATTCAAAAATTAAATGATGCAGAGTATAACAAAATTACTTTATTAGGAATAGCGTTTGATTGTGGGTTTAGTTCTAAAACGACATTTAATAGAGTATTTAAAAAAGCTATAGGCAAAACACCATTCGAATACAAAGAAGAACTTAAAAGAATTTAGTATCATATTATAATTTGGGGCGATTGGTCTACGAATTTCTCCTTTTTTTGTTTCTCCAAAAATAATAGTACATCAATCAAGTTCATTTTATGGTAAAAAAAAGAATAATCCAAGTATTAGTTTTAGTACTAATAGTATTTGTTTCGGGCTGTGATAAGTCAATAAAAAAAAATGAAAACAAAGTTATTGTTACGGGTAATGTAAGTTCATCGCATTACAAAGAAATTCGATTGTCAAATAAGCCTATACCCATAGAGAACGAATGGTCGGTTGCTAATGATACTTCTGGTATTGCTGCAACTATTGATAAAGGTGGGAACTTTAGATTTGAAATAGAGGTTGACAAATCGAGTTTTCATAGAATAACATTAGGAGATAAAACTGTACAGCTTTATTTAAATCCAAATGACAGTATATCGGTTACCTTGGATTCTGTAATAGGTATAAACGGTTCTAATGCTCATTTAAACAACTATTTTTTACATCAAAAGGAAGAACTGGACAAATCAGAACGCTATATTCATAAAAACCTTGCAAGTATATATGCCTTAGACGAAATTGAATTTAGCAACCAATTGGACTCTTTAAAAGAATCTAACATAGCACATTGTCGCACATTTATTAGCAATTTTGAAAATGTTCCCCCAGAGTTTGAAGAGCGTTGTATGGCTAGTATCAACTATCTCTATAAATATTATCAGCTTCTATATCCATCAGGTCATGAAATTATAACAAGTAAAAAAGCTCATTTGCCTGCGAATTACTTTGACGAAATGTCTGACGGGTTGAACAAGTTTCAGTTTCTAAATAATAAAAAATACATCATTTATCTCGATAAATATGTTGAGGTAATGTCTGCGGGAGATTTAAAAGAAAGAAGGTACGACAATCTACCAATAGAAAAAATACGTACCCGCTACCACACTATAAAAAACCTTTCTGCAAGTGAGGAAATTAAGGATTATTTATTCGAACAGCATTTTGTACTATGTAATACAAATTATAGTTCTAAAAATTGGAAAGGGATTTTGAACGATTTTGAAAAAGATTCCAAAAACAAAAAATTGATATCAAAAATCAAAAATCAGTATCAAAAATCGAATGATCTCAGAAAGAAACCTAACGAAATTAAAACATATAAAATAGTAGATGGTATTGAACTTGACGCCCATGTTTTCTATCCAAAAGAACATCAAAAAAGGAATCATAGTCGTCCAGCTTACCTTTATTTTCATGGAGGGGGTTGGAGTTTAGGAATGGCAGAATCTGGATATAGCATTTGTAAAAGAATGTCTGAAAAAGGGATGGTTGCCATATCATTTGAATATAGGTTGATTGATGTCTACGGCAACGATATTCAGAAAAGCTTGGAAGATGCAAAATCAGCAATACGATGGGTGAGGTCACAGGCTTCACTCTTAGGTGTAAATTCGGATAAAATTGTGGCAACAGGCTTTTCAGCTGGAGCACATTTGGCAGCTTCAACGGCAATAATTGATGATTTTTTTTCAGAGGATAATAAAGATTTTAGCTCTAAACCAAACCTGGTGATTACGCAATCTTCCAGTTATGATTTAACCAAGGGTGATGGTTGGTTTGATGGGGTTTCTAGAGGGCAGGCTACGTCGATATCTTTACTTCAAAATGTAAAAACAGGTTTACCACCTTTTCTTTCATTTCATACCACAGAAGATTATTTGGCTCCTGTTTATGAATTCTTTCAATTTAAAGCAGCCATGAAAGCACATAAGAATGATTTTCAATTCCAGGTTTTTGAAGGGGTTGGTCACTTTTTTAGGGATAAAGATGCACAAGAAAAGTTGAATAATTTGAGATACGAATATTTAGTAGCCAGAGGATATATAGCAGATGTAACGGATTAATGTTTTTATATAGGTTTTTGGCGATAGTTACTATAAATCCCCTAATTGTTTAAACTTAAATTTGTCATTAGAGGCAGGTTCATGCTCTTGTTCCATAATAGCTTTGATATTTTCTACGATTTTGGGATATTGGTTAGAAACATCTACTTGTTCCTCTAAGTCAGTCTCAAGGTTATATAGTTCGATTTCCAAATTTCCGTCGAAAATATTTTTCCGAATACCCTTCCATTTTCCAATTCTGACTGCTTGCTGACCATTATAACTTGGGAATTCCCAATATAAAAAATCGTGCTGCTTTTGTTCTTGATTGAGTAAAGTTGATTTAAAGCTGATTCCGTCGATAGCATCAGGAGGCTCTATACCAGCAATATCGCATATGGTTGGCATAAGATCATAAAAAGCTGAAATGTGATTACTCTTCGTGTTGGGTTTAATATGATTGGGCCAACTTGCAATTAAAGGAACTCGAATTCCACCTTCATAAACAAATCCTTTTGTTCGCCCGTAACCATTTGAAAATGGTTTGGAGCTTTCAAAATAATCAAAATCAACACCTCCTAAATAGGTTGGTCCGTTATCGCTAGAGAAGATTATAATAGTATTTTCATAGAGTCCTTTTTCTTTAAGAAGAGCGACAATTTCTCCAAGTTGATCATCTAGATAACTAATCATTGCGGCATAGGTAGCTCTGGGGTATCTGTTTGGAAAATAACTGTCATCACCGATATATGGTTTTTCATCTCCTAAGATTTCTCTGTACCTATCTACATATTCTTTTGGAGCCTGTAATGGGAGGTGTGGCAAAGGAGAAGCATAATACATGAAGAAAGGGACATCTTTGTTTTCTTCAATAAAGGAAAGTGCCTTTTGCTGTATTTTTGCAGGAGCATAATCGTTCTGATTAAATTTTGAATAGCTTTGATCGCTATAAGGATCGGCTAGAGAATCTAATTTTGTACTAGGGGCAACTAACTCATTATTTAGTAATATTTTGTCTGTGTTTTCCCAAAGATGTCCAGGATATAAATTATGAGCCTGTCGTTGACAGTTATAACCATAAAAAAAATCAAACCCTTGAAGGTTAGGTATACCGTCGGTTTTAGGAGCACCTAATCCCCATTTCCCCACGATACTTGTTTTATATCCAGCCTTCTTTAATTGGTCTCCCAGGGTTATAGTTTTGAGTGGAATAGGTCTTTGCCCTTCAAGTGTAGGATCTAAGAAGGTTTTTTCGTAGTCCCAAACATCTCCTCGTTCATTCCATTCATCATTGCCTCTAATAAAAGCATGTCCGGTGTGCTCCCCAGTTAAAAAAACATAACGAGCGGGTGCACAAACTGGTGCTCCAGAATAATGTTGAGTAAACATCATACCATTTTGAGCAAGGGCATCAATGTTTGGAGTTTTAATTTTGTTCTGCCCATAGACACCTACTTCTCCATAACCAAGATCATCGGCGAGGAAATAAATTATGTTTGGAGGGTGTACTTCTTTTTCCGCCGAATTACAGCCTAACAGCATAAGGCCACATAAAATTGGGAATATTATTTCTCTCATAATTTCAAATTACTGCTAACAATGGTATATGTATATCAGTACACATATACCCGGTAGGTATTTATAATTGTTTACAAGCGTTTATTTATATTATAAAACTCACGCTTATCAAGGTTTTTAATCTTTTAATTACTCAAAGCTACCATTATCTTTTTGATATAGTGATGGTAATGTATATGGCAGGGAATTTTTTATTTATTTGAGTATCGTTATCGAATTATAACTCTGCGCTGTCGGGTAGAAAATCCGTGAGGGTTTTTGTAAGTAAGCTAGCACTAGCGACTAATCATATACCTTGTTATGTGCTGGTTTTTTAATTCAACAGCACAGGAAGAATATACTCTTCAAATATTTCCCGTGATTGGTTACCTTTCCTATTCCTATAATTTCCTGCTGTTATTACAACTACCGATTCTAGCGCAGGAACTATAAAAATAAATTGCCCCCCGGCACCTCGTGCTTCAATAGATGTAATTGCTTCTTCATTGATGATATAGGTATCATGCCACCATAGATAACCATATTCATTTTTATCTCTTCTATCCTGCAATCTTGTATGTTTCTTGAAAGACTCTCTTATCCAATTTTCTGAAATAATTCGTTTGCTATTCCATACACCTTCATTTAGATAAAGTTGCCCAAACTTAAGCATATCCCTTGGGGTTAAATGAAACCCACCTCCAAAATAAGGTATGGCTTTTGTATCGTCGGTATTCAATATGTAATTTGTAATTCCCAGAGGTGAGAAAAGCTTATCAGCCATATAAAATTCTAAGGGTACATCTAATCGATTACTTAAATAAACGCCAAGTAAAAATGGGTTTGCAGACCCATAATCGGCATAAGTTCCAGGATCTTTTACCATAGGTGCTTCAAGTACCGTTTTTAACCAATTATTTGATTCTTGGTAGTACTCTTCATATGCTTTGTTATTTACATCTAATCCAGAACTCATCGTCAATAAGTCTTTGATGGTTATTTTAGATTTTAGGGCATCTTTTGTATACTGATATTCTTGAGGGATAAAATCATATAGTTTTTTGTCGACATTCTCTATAATTTTATCATCAATGGCTATACCGATGATGGCAGATGAGATACTCTTTGAGGCAGAACGCATACCGTGCGGAATATTAACATTGAAACCTGCAAAATATTTTTCATAAGTGATTTTACCATTTTTTGCAATGAGTACTCCCTCTATTCCGACTAGACTATCATTACGAATATCTTCTTCCATTTTTTGTAGTACTAATCCATTTTTTGATAACTCCCAGCCGTCGTTTATTTGAGAATTCTTATCTATTGAAGCAGTCTTTTTATACTTTGTGATTTTTTTAAATGATGTTTTTGTAATAAAATTCCCTTCTAGACTAATATTTAATACAACTTCAGAGGGTTTTAATAACCCTTCAAATTCAAGGCCTGTATTAGAATCTGTAAATGAAATAGAATTATTCTTTTTCTTAAAATTATTGCACCAGAGATTTCCAAGAATTGGGTAAGCTCGATATTCATCATCAGATCCACCACCTTCTTTTATCGTTAAACGCAAAGATTGAGGCTGTAGATAATGAATTACCGATAGATTCCACTTCCCTTCAAAATGATCTCCTCTTTTATAGAGCTTAGCAGGGTACAAATACCGCTTTGATTTCATAAAACCGTTTATTTCTGATTGCCCGTCATTAACTATTCCACTAAAAATAAGGTTATCACCTAATGCAAGATTGATTCTATTATCAAATTTGAATTTTTTCGTTATAATTTCTTTGTTATTTGAAAGTGTAAAAACGGCATCTTCTTCACTCAGTTTTTTAACGATTATGTCTAGGTTAAGGGCGTCTTTGTTCGTTGTTTTTCCTTCCCATTCTCCTATAAAATCTACTATATTTTGTTGAGCACAGCTTGTAAAAAATGAGAAACATAACAAGAGTGATAACGCTAAATTTTTAAACATAATTTAAGTTTTAATTGGGTTCAAAAGTAGCGTATTGATATTTACAAAAATTGTATCAGATTAACATTGCTATTTTTTATGTAATTCTTTTTCGGTAGAAACTGGGATTCATATTAAAATGGGATTTAAAGACACGGTTAAAATGGCTTTGATCAGAAAAACCTGTTTGATATGCAATTTTAGTCAACGAGTTACTTGGGTCGAGCAGTAGAGGTATAGCTTTTTTTAATTTATGTTGCCTTACATACTCTCCAAGACTTGTAGAGAGATATTTTGGTGCTGCCCTTGAGATATGAACGGGATGTACTCCTAGTTGATCCGAAAGGTATTGTAAGCTAAGGTTTGAATTATCGAAATGAAGTAATTCTTTTAGATCATTTATCCAGTTTGGGATATTTTTGAGATTGGTTTCTATTAATCCACTTAATGCTTCACAAATTTGTAATAATAGAACCTCTACAGAAACCTCGCTGTATTGATCAGAGTTTATAAATTCATAATATAATTTTGCAAAAAGAAAATGTACTTGTGGGTTTTGAATTAATAGACTCCCTTCAAGTAAATCCAAATCTATCCCATTAGTATCCAACCATTTTTTTTGAAATTCTAAATGAAAACCATTAGCATTTTTAGAATGTTTAGAGCCATAATGAACTTCTTGCCAATTATTAAACATTAAGCTTCCTGATGGGCACAAGGTCTTCACGTTCTTATTACAATCCATCATATCACCATTTAGAATATACCAGAAATATGGGTTTTCGTGGTAGTGCCAGTCTGTTCTGTCTTTTTTATAATCGTATTGTGATAGCAGAATCCCACCAAATGATTTTTCAGAATCCTTTATTCCATAATATTTTCCCTTAGTTAATATCTTCATTCTAAGTCGGGCTTGTACATTACGTTTATTATTTATGTCGTAACAGAGTAAAGTTACAAAACCATCGACAAATCTGTGTTTTTATATAATATAACACTCACATTTATTATTTTATGTAGGCGATGAGTATTGTATTACACGGATTTAAGGTGCAAATCAGCGCTTTCGGTTTTTTGGGTTTGTTGTTAGTAATGTGAATAGAGGATTGATAAGCGATCCCAATCCAAATTGGCAATTGCATTGAGATTTTCTTCACTAATAGGTAAAGCATAATTATTCTGAAACCAAACAATTACTAGTGTTGAACTATTTTCTAGATCATTAATTTCTTCATATCTAAACCAACCAATACATACAACTTTGGGTAATTCTTGATGTCTTTCTCCTTTTTTATTGATCCATTCTGATTTGATTTCTTGCTTAGGTTCTATAACATGAACGGGTATTTTTTTCCACCTTTTTCTCAAATCTGTTTTTATCCTTTCTATTTCTCGGTCATTATAACTTTGAGTAGGAACACCTTCTATTAACCTATCATAAGTCTCCCATTGCGTTAATCGGAAAAGTCCAGCCTTTCTATTATTTGAGATTTTGAATTTCATAGAGTGTATTGCACGGATTGCAAATGTGCGTTGTCTGGTAATTAATTTTATATGGTATTGTGAAACGTATTTTTATAAATTCTGTTTTAATTTTTTAAAGCAAAAGTCAGACTCGAATATCTTACATATTGATTTAATCAGTTTCTTCGCTTGTGTTTTGTTATTTATCGGAATATAAACTTTATTAGCACTATTCCAGTTATGAGTGAAATTCAGTTCAACAATCAGATTTGCTTTATTCCACTCAAATTTGTCAGGCGAATTTATACTTTCATATTTGTTATTTTCCATATTCAAATACAACTTATCCAACAGCTTTCTTGAAGTCAAAATTTCAATAATTTTCGAGCTCTTTATTGAATCCGTTTTTATATCTCCACACTGTTCCATTGTCAAATCTTCAACTTCCCATTCCTTTGTATAGATTCCTATTGAAAAATCATTATTTGGGATTATCAAATTTGCACATAAAACCTTAGAAGATTTCTTGATGTCAGAAAGAGTTTTTTCATACGTAATTTGATTTTGTGAAAACGAAAACGTAAAGATGAAAAGGAGTAATATATTAATCGTAAACTTCATTCTCAAATGTTTACTAATAAGGGTATATGTACGATTGTTATATCGTATTATAAACTTGCTTTTATTCGTTCGGTTATTTCGTTAATTGATCCAAGTCCGTCAAAAGTTTTGACCTCGAGTTTTGATTTCATATATTCAATAGCTGATCGTGTTGAATCTTCAAAAACCTCTATTCGTTTTATATGAATTTTAGGATCTTTATCATCTTTTCTGTCAGATGTTTCTGCTCTTTTCTTGGCTCTGTTTAAAAGTTCGGATTTAGGAACATCGATATTTAAAACTTTTCCAATTTCCATATTTTTTTGATCAACCAATTCAATTAGATCATCAACCTGAACCTCTGTTCTGGGATAACCATCTAGAATTATCCCACCGTTAGCCTTATTTTCATCAAGGATTTGACCAAATAATTCTTTCATTATAGAATCAGGAACTAAATTACCTTTTTCTTCATACTCAGACATTATCTTTCCGATTCCGGTTCCGTTTTCTTTTTCAAATCGACATCGATCTCCAGTTGAAATATGCTTAAAATCTAGTTGCTTATTTAAAATTTCGCATTGTGTTCCTTTTCCAGAATAAGGTGGTCCGGTAATTATTAGTATTTCCATCTATTTTTCTTCTTACTTATATAATGTTAACAATTGTTTTTTCAATAAGAATGACCAGGAGTCATCATCCTAAAGTCATTGGTTATCTTTATATTTTGAGTATATACTTGTTTATTTTTTAATACACCTTCTATTAGTAAATCTTTTTCGGTTCTAGTATCATTTTCTTGTGGCTGCATAAATGAAAAATCTATAGCGCCTTTATACTCTTCTATAGCGCCTTCTATTTCTGTTTCAATTTGATGAAAAGAAAAATCCCCGGGGCTATACTTTAAAGCTTGTATTTTTTCTGGTTGGTTGTAGCTGGGAAATTGATCTTGATATGTTTTAAGAGTAGCTCGAAAAGCTTCTTCAGAATTGGCGATTAATTTACCACCATTAATTGCTAAAACATAAAACGTTTGATCTTTATGGTTTTTTCCAAAATTTTCTAAGCAAATAGCCCAGGTAATCAATCGCTTTTTTACTTTATCTTTATCAACGAAGTCGAATGGAGATTTTGGCTGACCTTTTAAAAAGCCTTCCATCATACCGATATATGCGGGTTCGTAATACATTTCCTCTGCAAGTTCTAAAGCAGTTCCATATTCTCCTTTTTTATTAGGATCGGCACCATGATGTAATAGAAGATGTACCATCTTTACATTACTATTGCCTGTTGCTCTTTGCAGAGCTGATTGACCATTATGTAATACATCGACAGATACTCCACTCTCCAGAAGTATGTTTACCTCTTTCAAACCTTTATCTTCAGAAGCGAGAGCAACTAATACCTCTGCTTGATCTTCAATATCAGAGTTTTCTATAATTAATTTGGTGATTTCAGACGATCCATCGTGTTTGATTTGTGATAAAACGGCCAATTCAAGTGGCTTTTTCCCATATCCGTCTGGGGATTTAAGAGTCATTGTATTAAAATGCCCACCTTCATTTATATAAGACCTCAAAAATTCTATATTACCAGAAAGGATAGCTTTACTTAACTTTTCTTCCATCTTAATTATTGTTAACGTTCTGTGTATGAAACGTAGCAATTTTAAAAGTACTATATTTCGGATAAGCACAGAGCCGAATTTTATGTTCTGATTTTACTTTTTCTATTTTAAAAGCCAAATTTAAAAATTTGGCGGTTTTTGCAAATAAGCACTAACCTTTTGATTTACAATTATTAGCAATGTTTTATACACCGTGTTAAGCAACGTAATTTTCTTTCCAATCATTGATTTCAGCAATTAATTTTGGATATAAGCAAGATGTTTTTCCGTCTTGTGAAACCAAAATTTTAATTGTATCTCCAATTGATTTATTGTTGGTTAAGGCAAAATTATTAGACCTCGATTTGGAGACATTATTTTTATATTCATAATGTACATCCATCGACATTCCAAATTTTGAAAATGTAAATCCTTTATTGTGGCTTATTGAAATTATTTTACCCTCTTTAATTCTTCCAGTTTTGTAAAGATAAATTTCCTTCTTAATCCGAGAGTATAGAAGATAGCAAAAAACTAACCCGACCAATAAAAATACCAAAGCGACATAATAGATAAAATCGAAACCGAAGGAATATTGTTCGAATTCGGTTGGAATAGATTTTCCATCCAAATGTTTAATTGGAATTATATCACCTTTCTTTAGTTTATTAGTTTTCTGAGGATCGAAAACATTAAATTTAGATTGTTCTTTTTCTCCGTTTGATTCAAATTCATAAGTCAAAATTTGAGGATTATCACCATTAATAGTGATATTGTTAACTGACTCTATATTGATTAAAATAGCATTTTCTTTAATTCCATTAGATTCTATTTCCTCTACATTATCAACATAAGGTAAATCACTTTTAAATGAGTTTATCATCAGAGCTAAGGGGATGAAAAGGAACAATGTAAATGCAATTCCTTGAAACGAAATAAGTAATAAAATTGGTCTAATCTTGGCGCGTTGCCATATGGTTTTAAGGTTAGTTTTTCGGTACTCCAATGTTCTTTTTTTTATGTTCGTTAAGATACATAGTTTTATTTATTAGCTAATTATAGTTTTTGGTTTATCCGTTTTTTCCAAATTAGTCAAATCAAAATTTATTTTTCTTATGCCGTTGATTTTAAACGTATTCCATTCATTCATTCTCGTACCTTTAAATTTCCAATATTGCTTATGATTTAAGTTAGGACATTCTATATACCATTCTTCTCCAACTTTATCCAATGTAGTTAAAGCCCATACAATTGAATCATTGGTTTTTTCAAATTCAGATATTAGATAACAAAAGACGGTGAATTCTTTTACATTACTTTTATAAATTTCCTCAATATATAATGGAATTCCAATTGCTTCTTGAATCTGCCTTAATATTCGATTGACCTTTATTTCGTCCTTTACATTCAATTCAATATGAAGATTGAGAGTAGGAACTTTATTGATGTTTTTAGTTTGGGGCATTATTTCGTTCATCCAAATTATTGCTAACAATAATATATATGTACCAGTATACATATATCGGTTTACAAGTGTTTTGTTTTTTTAATTACCCAAAACTACCATTATCTTTTTGATATAGCAATGGTAATATATATAGTGGGGAAAGAACTTTTTTGTGTAGCTATCGTTAACGGATTGTGAATCCACGCTTTGAGGTTTTAATTTAACCAATATTCTAATTCAACATCAAGATAAAATGGTCCATAAGATATCTCAACTTCTCTAGCTCCACTTTTTGGAATTAGAAATGAAATATAAATTTTATCAGCTACCGAGTCAATTAACGTTTCTATTTTTAAATAATTTTCAATTACAACACCTTGGTTTTTAGCCATCTTCTCAATTCTTTTTGATTTTCTAATCGTGCGTTTATTTGCTGAGCAACCTAATACAGCAGTGTATTTTTGTGGAAAAATTGTATCAATTTTGTGCTTTCTAATACTTGCTTCAACAAAATTGTCATAATCATTGAAGCCCACTCCCCATTCTTTTAAATTATTCAAATAAGTGAATATTTTTCCAGTTGAAAAACGATATTCTTCAATAATTCCAAACTTATTCTCTTTAAAATCATAACCTTCTACTATTTTGATAACTCCCTTTGTTGAATCTATTCTTTTTTGCGTCTGATACTTTTGTCTGTTTAGAATTATAGATTTAAAATAGTTAAACTGTTCCTTTGTTAAATCGGATTTAATTGTACTTAGAGCATCATAAGTTTTCTCATTCCAATTTTTGATTGATTGTGAAAATGATATAATAGGGATAAAAATGATTAATAATGTCAAATTTCTATTCATATCTTAAGTAGTGACAAATTATATTGGCAATTATTATCAAAAATTGATCCGTTTATGTATATCATAAAACTTACACCTGTCAAAGTTTTTATGTAGGCGATGAGTATTGTATGGATTGCAAATCCGACTTTACTTTGATATTAGATAAGAATAGATAGTTATCTATATTTAATTATTGAAATGTATAATTCGATATTTTGTTTAGAGCAACAATATATTCATTAACATTTTGATAATTATGATGGCCTTTATAGGTGGCATAGGTTGTACCTTTTGGAAAGGTTAATACAGATTTGTTATCCAATCCCGTATTCAATAATGTTCCGTATCCAAGTTTATCATTAGCCATTGCAGCCAAAAATTTAGTGGGCATCTTTGTCGATCCCACGTATGCAAATATTGCCTCTTCTTTTTTCGATATTCTAAGAGTATTTTTTAATGTGCCCGAGGAAACAATGGGATTTGAACCTAGACTGGTAAATTTGATTATAGACCCTTTAGATATAATCTCTTCTCCTGTTTCCCAGACTAGATCATTTTCGTCTGCACCAAAACGATTTCCATTCCATTCAGAATCTGTAAAATGAATTGTTGTTTTTGGAGGTATATTAATAAAAGTTATAATTTCGAAACTATCATTACTAGCATTAAATCCAATAAATGCAATATCTCCAGAGTTTAATTTAGTAGAATTTTCTGATAGAAAAATTAAAATTATTAATGTTAAAATCATTCCATAAATAAGTCTATTGCCTTTCACCTCTTATAATCTTAGTTTAAGATAAAAGTATTTTATAATTAACTTAATTACATTAATTTCTGGTTACCTAATTGAAAATGAAATGTTAATTTTTCTTTTAATGAAATTTTAAATACCTAAGGTAGATTATCTTATGTCGAATTCACGTTTAAACGGTATTGATCGAACTTTTATATGGTGTGCTAACGTTTTGTGTATGGACAGTAGGGCAGGTTCGAAGCACCTCACTTTCGGTTTGCTACTAAGCCAAAACAAACGTTTTTACTTTTAATTTTCTTTTTATTAAACGTCAAAACTTTGTTTTGGCATTGCCTGCTCAAAGAACAGGACTTTCAATTTATCTCTAAATGCCCATTGGCTATACACGTTGTTGTAACACGTTTTTATTTTCTAATTCGGTTAGGTATTCTTTAAGCAATCTTAATTTTTCAGTCATATTCAATCTGATTTTTTGCGTGACTTTGTGTTTAATTATGCTGTAAGGAAATTTCAAATTGAAAGAGTAAGTGATTTTTAAGTCCGTCTTATTGTTGTCACTTGAAGAATAATTCCACGTTCCAATAAAATCCTTGAAAATTTGAGATTTATTAAGCATCTTGATTGAGATTTCATTGGGCGATTTAAAAGTCAAATACTCTGTTTCCATAAAAACACCTTCTATTGATTTTGTAAAAACTTTAGCTCCTTTTTTTAGCTCCTCACATTCATCAATGAAATCAATTTCTAAAGTCTGTTTATCCCATTTCTTTCGATTGTTGAAGTCTTGAGTAAAATCAAATAACCATTTAATATCTCTATTATATGTTTCTATTTCTGATATGGAATTTTTGAGATTCACTCTCTTTGCTTTAATGTGTTACAACAACAAAATATATGTATTAGTGCACTCACGCCTATTAAGGCGCTGAGTATTATACTATACGGATTGCAAATGCGCGTTGTTGGGTATATACTATTTATTCTTTCTAATATATTTTTCTACAACGTACCTTTTTATGTTAGCTTCTTTTACTTCCTCTAGCCCATATTGTATAAGAGTATCTCCTTTTATTTCTACCGTAAATGGAAATTTGTGACCTCTTACAGCTTCTACTGCACAATATTGTAATGTTTCTGTATACGTATTTCCTTCTAGAGTATAGGTGCCTCCCCCTCCATAAAAACCATCTGGGTTGGTATGATCTTGATTAAAAAATGCAAAATGATCCTTACCGATGATTTTTATAAAATCTGATGCGGTCATGTCTTTAATTTTTACAGAATCTCCTTCTTTGATCTCTCCATACACCATTTTCCATGCTCCTTCTATTTTTTTGATCTCTTTAGGTTTTGATAGGGTTGGGGTGGTTTCATTTTTGTTGCAGGTCATAAAAATAAAAGAACAAGCTACTAGTATAATTTGGTTTCTCATAAAATGTTGATTGATGTCGATAAAGTTAATTTTATTTTCTTTTTTTAATGGTTTATATTCCATCGAAGATGTTTTGAACCTGGTTCTCTAATAAAACATCTTCGCTTATTATTTTTAAGAGCGTTGTTTTGGATTTCAAAATTAACTCACCTTCATTTTCACCTTTTTGTATCTTATAACTATTAAGAAAAACCTTTTTCGAAAAATTGAATATCTCATCATTGTAGTTACTATCACTTAATTTGAATTCAATTTCTTGGTTATTTTTGATGTAATCAACATGCATTCTGTCGCTTTTAAATCCCGGAAGGATAACCTCAGAACGATTATTTCGGAATTTGATTTTCTCAGCATTTTCAAATCCTGTTACATTAAATGTTATTTCTATTCCATTAGAGATTGATTCTGGATATACCTTTTTCCCATTAAATTCCATTTCAGTAATAATCCAATTTCCGTCCATTATTTTTGGAATTCCGTTAGAACATGAAATTATTGAACATATAAAAATTATAAATAATAGTTTTTTCATAATTATTATGCATAACGTTTAATATATGTGTCGTAGTAGAGTAAATTGTTACTTTGCGTTGAGCTTTTCTGCGCATTGGTTGCGAATTTTCATTTCTGCAAGCATTGCACCTTACCAAAAATACAACAACCATTCGATTGATCACTCATCTGCTATGGTCACATATATGGTGTTGGCAACAGTTTTTTATTTTTCGTAAAACTCTTTTAAAATAATATTTTTTCCTTTGGTCAACCTTTTTAATTCTTTTATAAGATAATAACGGTGCATGAACCCATTAGTGACGATAATTCTTTTTCCTTTGTTTAGTTCAGCCATTCTCATAATGTTTTTAGCCATAGTTTGATTTCTTAAATCCCAAAACTCATCAGCTAATTGATATCCATCACGATAACTGATTTTTTGTCCATTTGGTTTAGTATGAAAACGGTTTGCAAACTCATCTCTTGTATTTGTTATTTTTGTCAACATCTTATACTGATAATATTGCCTTTCTGCACAAATACTATCTGTTGTAGGGTTATTAAAATTTTCAGGAGATTTAGAGGCTAGTACTTTTAGCGGTTCTATAAGAGCTTGCCATTTATTAAAAATATTAGCTTCTGAAGCAGATAATAAATTGGCTTTATTTAAACTGTCTAGAAGTTTTGTAGTTAACCCATCAGTGGGACGAGAACCAATATTTATTCTGTGTTGAATTCTACCTTCAAAACCATAGGGCCTTAATTTGGTCATAGGGTATTTTTCAGCATATTTTGTAGATGCCATAGTTTCATTACTATTTAAGGCTTTTTTTAGCCTAAAATCAGTGGTGAAAAAAGAGGAATCCCCTTCTAGTAATATTAAATCTGGCTTTATGTCTTCTAGTATATCAAAGAGGATTTCTGAATTAAAGTTGGGTTCTGGATTATGTAGAGTTCCAATGAGAATTATTTCAGTCGTTTTTTCTTTTTCACAAGATAGAATCGTTATTAAAGTCAGTAATATTAGTATTGTTTTATTCATTTTTTTTAATTGTTGCCAACAATAGTATATGCAAACCAATTCACATATACCCACTTATAAGTGTTTGTAATTGCTTATAAGCGTTTTATTTATTTAATCACCCAAAGCTACCATTATCTTTTTGATATGGCAATGGTAATGTATATAGAAGGAGGAGAATTTTTTTGCATGACTATCGTTAACGGATTGTGAATCTGTGTTGTTGGATTTTGTTGTTGTTTACAAGCAATTTATTTAAATGTTACCTCTCCTTTTGGGGTTTTAATGGTTACTTTAAGTTGTGTTGTATCGCTATCTTCCATCTTCATGAATTGAATCGTTGATTTGTTCTTCAATAAAATGTCTGCTATATCCTTCTTATTCGGAGTTTTAATTTGAAATTCTTTCAAAAAACAAAACGTGTTCTCTTGAATCGAAGGATGAGTTGTTTGATCAGACCAACTTATAAAGAAAGGATTAATGTTTAGCCCTGGATTAGTTATCCGTAATAACTTCCATTTCAATTCCTCTCCGTTGGGTTTATTTCTTGACCAATTTTCAATTCCTTTGGTTTCAAATTGAGAGTCTACGATTGTTTTTTCCAGAAATTCTATGGTATCAGTAGCTATTGCAAAACCAATAGGCTTTAAAACATTTATATTTTTAAAAAATTCAGGAATTGTGTCCAATTCATTCTTTGGTGCCAGGATTTCTATATAAATCATATCTCCCATGGGTACAATAGCATTATGAGTATAACTGTTCGGATGCCCGCCTCCATATACTGCTTTTACCCCGGTTAATTCCTCAAATTGCTTAATGCCCAAATCAAGGTCATTTATAGCCAGTATGATATGGTCTATTTGCATATTGTTTACTTCTTTTTTTGCACATCCTATGGATATCAATACTACAATGCAAAAAGCAAAATATGGATATTTTCTTTTCATTTTGATCATAATTATTCAGAATAATAATATATGTATACGGGTATACATATATCCATTTGTAGGTGTTTATAAGCATTAATCACCCAAAGCTACCATTATCTTTTTAATATAGCAATGGTAGTGTATAGGGTAGGAGATTTTTTCCTATATCATCGAAGTGCTAAGGTTTTTATCTAGACGTAGAGTGTTGTATTGCACGGATTTAAGGTGTAAATCTACGCTGTCTAGTTTGTTGTTGTTTATTATTTCTGTGTTCCTTCTAAGGTTTTTTGTAAATCTGAACTTGTTTTTTCGTCAATTATGCCCGTTAATTGGCCACTTTCAAAATCGTATTTTTTGATTAAAGTTGGCTCATTATATTCCTCATATAGGCCATCATTATTTTTATCAACTCCAAATCTGATAATCAAATCTTTACTATTATTAATGAATTTATAATTGTAAACATCCATTCCATCAATTCCGATTTTTTGCATTTTCTTTTGACTAAATGAATAAATATAAAGTGATTTAAAATCCATTAAATTTATCACTCCATCTTTATAAGTGTCTTTTTCAGATGCTTTTATTAATAATAGTATTTCTTTGTCAAAATATTCTGTTTTTATATCATTGAAGTTTACTCTTTCGTCAAATAATTTGTTGTTTTTTCCATTATTTGGATTGTAAACAATGACATTGTTAAATGCCCCATAAAACTCACCTGAATATCTACTATCTGGTTTTTCATAAAGTTCATCAGAGTAAGAAAATGCATTTAGAAGTCCGTTGATGTTTTCTTTTTCATTCAAGGTTTTGTGGGAAACAGGAATAATATAAATAGAATTTAAAGTATCTATTAATTTAGGGCTTTCGTATGAGATTACTTGTTCTCTTTTATTCTCCTTTTGTAGTTTTTCAATTTTTTCGTTAGATAAGATGCCTGTTTCAGGATCATGATAGTTAGATCTGCTATATTCTTGAATTGCAATTGAAATAAAAGCAATTAAAGCGACCACTAAAAATATCGCTCCAATTGTCCCCAAAACAGCAAGTAATTTTTGATTATAATTTTTTACTTTATCTATTTTCATTATTTAGTTTCTCAAATTAGTTACATCGGTTTGACTAAACTACATTTTAATGCAGTTTAGGTTTTATTAACAAAAGATTTTTCTAGTTACTCGCCTAATGTATGCAATAGAGGACCTTCCCATGCTGCTGCTTCTCTATATTCCTCATTAAAATAAAATGAAAGTGGGTAATTAATATCTAACTTGGATAAGCTTTCTTTAGTGAAATATTGTGGTATTACTTTTTTAAGGAAATCGTAAACCAATTCATTTATAAAATCGAAGGTTTCCTCAATAAATTTTTGGGTTCCCACATCTTCCATAGCTTCATCATTGCATTCTGCAGAATTAATAAAATTGTATAGCTCTATATAATCTTCTAATTCTAATAGCTCTTCGTGGTATTTATGATCTTCATTCGACAAAGCATGTAATTCGATAGTACCATGAGGCTCACTTAGTCTGAAATCAAACAAGTTAATATTGATGTCTTTGTATTTTGAAATAAGAGTATTAAGAATATTAGCAAAGATTTTATCTGTATTTTCTTTATCACAAAGTACTTGTGCAAGATCATCTATGATATCAAAAATTTGATATGAATCAATTTTGTCTTTAATTTCTTTAATGTTAACGCCTTTGTACAACTTAAGAATTAATGATTTTTTTGTTAAATAGTATTTCTTTTTATCTTCTGAAAACAATGTAGAAGTATTAAAGATTTCGCTTAGAGAGGTTGTCATTTTTTATGTTCTAATTTTTGTTAACCATAGTATATGCATACTTGTACACATATATCTGTTTATGGTGTTTATAAGCATTAATCACCCAAAGCTACCATTATCTTTTTAATATAGCAATGGTACTGTATAGGGTAGGAGATTTTTTCCTATATCATCGAAGTGCTGAGGTTTTTATCTAGACGTAGAGTGTTGTATTGCACGGATTTAAGGTGCAAATCCGCGCTGTCGGGTTTGAATTGTACAATCAATTTAGTTTTTATAATCTCTAATATCCTCTGTAGTAGCTGTAAGAGTTTTCATGAGAACAGAATCATATCTATAAAGTAGCTTTTTGAATTTCTTATCGTCTACCTTAATTTTTCCATTGTAAATAGCCTTTTTAAGAGGCCTTAAATCCAAGAGAGTCCAAAGATTTTCTTCCTGATGCTTAAATAATTTCTTATATTCTGGAACATATTTTAAACGATCAATTTTTTCTCCACTACTTCTAATATAATATCTGCCAGCAAGGGCAAGATTAAAACTTTTGGAATTATTTAATATTGATAATTCATATAAAGTATTTCCAATATCATAAATAGCTAAAGGGTTTTTTCCATAAACAGTATGCATACTACCCATTTTTAAGATCATTTTTGGATTAGGCTCCTTTAATAAAGCTTTTTTATAATAGTCAAAAAAGTAATGTTTCATCATAATCGCCCTGGAGTTATTACTTTCGAAGTATTGTTTTGTTGGACCATTTCCGTAAGCATATATTTTCCAACTTTTTTCTAACTCTGTCAATAGCGTAGTAAGCTCATTATCTACTCCTTTTGATTCAGCAATAAACTCAAGAATATGTTTATCTTTCAATAAAAGATTAAATTTAGATTTTGATTTCGTAGTAAGATGCTTTAATAAAGATGCGCGAGCTTCTTTATAGATCTTTTCATAGCTTTTTGAATTGTTTTTTAATTTTTTTGTCTTATTAAAAATATCATCAAATAAGAAGGGAGCTGCATATACAAACTCTTGATCGATTCCCCAGATATTATACGCATTAGTTATAGCAGTTTCTAGCATTCTAACTTCATCAACCCCATCAAAAAAGGGAATTGGATTTGTTAAATCATCTGGATTATACTTTTTATAAAAATTGGATAAAGAATCAATACCATTTTTTTGCTTAATAATAGATAGCAATTTTTTTTTACTAAAAGGACCAATCTCAATAGCAAAGTTGTTGTACCCTTTAGGCTTTAGTAAGTTAAGAATAGCAGAAGTAAATTCGGGAGTCTCTTTATTTCCGTGTAACTCACCAATCATAAAAAATTGAGAATTTTCAGCTTCTCTTTTAAGAAAATCTTTCCCATTTCCAATAATTTCATTGTTTACAATTTTGAAAGTATATGTATTTAACTGAATAATCGAGTCAATAGAATACTCATTTTGTGCAGACGACTTTCTTGAAGCAAAACAAACAAGCAACACAATAACAAAAAATAAAAATTTTCTAATATTTTTCATAGTATAGTAGTTTTTATCAAGATGGGATAATATGACAAATGTTACAGTTTGCTTAAAAATTAAGATTTAATTCATTGTCTTTTTCTACGCTAAAAAAGAGATGATTAATTTTTAATTATTGCCTACAATGATATATGCATACCAGTACCCTGAGGTGTCATACTGTGAGCCCTTCGACAAGGCCTGTCCTGAGTTTATCGAAGGACACAGGGCACGGGATATAATAAAAAACACGTACTCACGTACCCTGAGGTGCCATACTGAGCTTGAAGTGCTCTCGAAGGGTGTGGTATGGTTTATGCAATCAAAAACACATTTCTCTCACACGTACCCTGAGCGTAGCCGAAGGGTACTTCGAACCTCTCACACCAATTCTATAAGATATTTTAACCGATGATAACACTGTTTTGCCAGAGGGCGTAGGGATTCTCCCAGGGGGGTGATGTCATAATCGGTAGCCATACTCATAAAAGCGGCATAGGTCTCGGCCAGGTAGTCGTTTTTTTTATCACTGGGGATATGCATAAGCTGGTATATGATATCCAATATCTCTAGATGGTGTGTGTTTGATCCCTCTAATCCCAATTGCGCTAAGCCGTATACCAATTGGCAATGTTTAAGATCCTGTTGTATCAAATCGATGATAAGCTGCTCATTGTTTTGGTGCATGGTATCTGTTTTAGTGACAAAACAAATATCAGCCAATCATACCACATTCTTGTCATACAAAAAGTTGACAAAGTGTTTTTATTTAGAAAACGGAAAAGTAAATCCTACCATTTACTCTCTTTTGGAAATCTCTAAAGCTTTAGAAGTTTCGTTACCGGAGTTGGTGACGTTTTAAGGTTTTTTGTTTAGGTTGCTTATCGTATTGCTGGTATTGTAAATATGCGATGTCAGTTTTTCCACCTATTTGCTTAATACTTTCAATATTCTCTCCTCATTAATTACAATATCTCTAAACAAAACATGCGGAAATTCTTGATATTTCGATGTTTTAAAAGCCTCAAATATATTCGAGAGGGTCGAGGCTGTGATTAAAGACAAATTCATTTCCATGTCCATTCCACAATCGGAAACAAAATCATCACTAAACTCTGGTGCAACAAGCAAAATTTTAACAATCCGTAAGTCATTTTTAAGTGCTAAATTTTGATATGATTTTAATTGCCGTGAAACTGCACTAAACTTATTGTACCCTCTTTCCTTACTGGTTTTACATTCTACAATGATAATTTCGTTATTATTCAAATTTAAAAGAATATCCATCATATCCTTTTGGGTGTTCAGTTGATTTTTTAACTTATCGTCTACGTCAAAACCTAGGCCTTTGAAAATTACTTTGGTTAAATCCTCGAATTTTATACCAAGCTCACTTTCTTTAACTAGGATTCCATTTTCTTTGAGTAAGTTAAGATTGCGATAAGCAACATTTTCATAGTTTTCTAAGTATAAATTATCAACATCTTTGTAATGTTCGAGAATGTTTAAAATATCATCTCCACGTTGCTTAATCCCGTTGTCTTTTATGAATTCGGTTAAATCTTTTTTTACGATTAAATCTAAAATATCTCTAGGTTTAATATTATAATCAATCAAAAAGTCTGCTTTAAGTACAAATTCATCTTGTAACTCAAATTGATCTTTAATCTGTTTATTTATTTTCGGTAACGATTGATTTAACTCAGCGAGTAACTTGTCAAATCCGTCTAATGAGATACCTACTTTTTCATCACGCTCAACATTCTCGAAATGCCCAATTAAACTATTAATCTTGTCGTCTAAAGTGCTGCCTTTTAAATTCTTGATATTTAAACCTTTCTCACAAAGTTCATTTAAGATTTTTTTTCTTTCTGTTAGTGTACTTCCTGGTTTGTAAATATCATTCAAAAGTAGATTTATGAAAGAAACACCTTCTTTGATTATTTCCTCGATTTTTTGAGAGTATGATAACTTTCTATCAATATTATGTTCTCTTCCGATTTGGTTGATAATTGGTTCTCTTAAAAGTTTAAGCGTTCTACGATAGAATTTCTCGGCAACTTCTTTTTCTCTCACTTTACGTAACATTCTAACCATTTCGTCTGCCACATAAATGGTATTTTCTTTATTTGAATAAAAAATAACACCAATGTTTTTTAGTCCTTTTATTACATCTTGAATATCAAGTTTTTTGATTGGTAAAATCGAGTAATTAATCAATTTCATTTCCTCTTGAGAAAGTCCAAGTTGTCTGGCAAGTGTTAGAATTATTGATAATTCATCTGAAGTTATTTTTGCATCTCGGTTATTTTCAACATCATTGTGGTAAGCGGTGTGCAAACAAGATTTGTAAATTTTGTAATCTCTTTTTCGTGCTGTGCTTAATTCCGATTTATCATTTTCAAAATCTTCGTTGAGTCCTTTAATTCTACTTTTTAGATGTTTGATTTCGTTTTCGTATAATCTCGAAAACCAATCTTGTTTCATAATGCAGTTTCCGTCACGAATGATAATGTCAATTAAAATGTCTAATTGCGATGTGATTTCTTGAAATTCACACTTAATGTGTTCTTGAAATTCGTTTGCGGTTAATGCGAAAATCTTCGATATGTTTTGATTGTCAACTGATTTCAGACCTTTGTCTGATGAACTTAAAATCTTGTTGATTTCTTTACCGTTCTTTGGGTTTTTAGATATGATATTGTCGATTATTTTGATAAATGAGTTCTTTTCTATCGAACCGAGTTTATCCAGAATCTTTTCTAATTTCATAAAGTTTGATATTTATTACTGTTGTTTCTTAAGCTTGTGTACAATGTCTCGGCTCGTATGTTAGTGCGGGAATTAAAAGTAGTAATCTTTAAATTAAGCACTTAGCCAAAACTTCTTATTTTGTTTTTAATTTTTCTATTTTAAAAGTCAAATTCAAAAAATTGACGGTCTTTGCAAAGAAGCACAAAACTTTCGGTTTAGCACTTATTAGCTATGTTTTATACATCTTGTTATATGTCGTTTTCACAATATTTTTTTATCTTGAAGATAGCATATACACATATAACTAAATTCTTTTTCATTATTACTAAACTCAATAACTTCATTTAAAAGAATTGCTTTCAATGCGGGCACATCTTCTCTTTCATATTTGTCAATAAGATTTTGAAGATCAATAATTTTTTCAGTTCTTCTATCAATTAGTTCTTGTCTATTGAGTTTTATTTTTTTCCAAGTTATTTCTCCTCTTTTACTCTCATTAACGTGCATTAATAGTGGTCCGAAAAAAGATAAATGTTCTGAAATTTTGTCTTTATAGGGATTGATTAATTTGGCTTCCTTTTTTTCAACATAGTTTCTTTTTCCATTGTTGCACCAGTAACAAGCAAATGTAAGATTTGACCAATTAAATGTTAGTCTTGGATATATAGCTTTAGGAATAATATGCTCAATGTCTCCTGGATATTGATGTGTAACTTGGCTTTCACAATATGCACATTTTTCCTTTGTTTCAAGTTTAATCTGATTTTTGACTTGTATGTGATTGTATTTGTTTTTATCAGAATCTGGTATTTTCTGACCTTTGTTAACATAATCCATCACAGTTTTAGTCCAATTCAAAGCATTATCAACTAAAACTTGAGGTTTAGCAAGTTCTTTTAGTTGAATCATTTCTTTTTACTTTTTTGAATTAAATCTGCAACTGAAGTATGAACAAATTTGTCAAGACCAATTCTTTTTAATTCAGTTTTAAATTGTTCAATATTTTCGGGTGTAATGCCTTTTTCAGAGTATTTATTTAGAATATTATCTATTTGATTATTGACCCATTCTGGCTTTGTTGAATCTATACCCAAAACATCTCTCAAAATATCATTAGCACTTCCTGTTTTGTCAATATTATCAAGAAGAATAGAGTGAACTTTATTGTCTTCGTTATAGTTCAAAACATAAACTGTAGAGTCAGGAACTGAGCTTATTATAAAAGGATTATGAGAGGCTACTACAAACTGTGCTTTAGGAAATGCCTTCAAAAAGTTTGGTAAGAGTGTTTTTTGTATTTCTGGATGTAAATGATTTTCAGGCTCATCAAAGGTTACGCAAAATGGCTGATTATTATTTTCAAACATAAATATTTGCCAAGCAAGGTCAATTATTGATGCAATACCACCTGAAACTCCATCCATAGCGAATTCTCCGGATTTTGTCTCTAGAATTACTTCTGGTATTCTAATTGATATTTTTTCAAAACCCAATTTTGGCGGTAATACATTTCTCAAAACATCTTCAAAGCCCTCAAAGATTCTTACAGCTTCATCATTCCTGCTAACAATTTGATTTCCATAACCAAAAGTTGCTAAAGAAATTAGAGTTTCTTTAATAAAATAAGTTTCAGATTTCTGTATACTGGTTGCACCTTGATATCTTTGATGCTTAACACTTCTATAATTCTGATAAGCTATTTGTTTAGATATTGCTTGGGTTGAAATGTTTGGTACGTTTTGATATTTATAAATTGGTCTATGGGATGGAATATGAAAACCTGCTATAGGTTGTTGAGAAGAAAATTGTATTCCATATGTTGAACCAACTTGAGTAGGCACAATAATATTAGTATCCACACCATTTACATAGCTAATATTACCAACAACATTTTTATTATTACTATTATTATTTGGTGATTCAGAGTTAAAAAGATCTTTCCAAAAATCACTAAAGAATTTCAATCCGCCAGTCTTTTTGTCTTTCTTTGGTGTACCAACAAGTTGACTAGGCCAACCAAAATGTCTATTTAAAAGGCCAAGTATAGTTGTCTTTCCAGCTCCATTTGCTCCAGTAATTATTGTCAATCTTGGATGAAAATCAATATCAATATTTTCATATTGCCTCCAAGTATTAATTTTTATTTTTTTAAACATTCAGTTTGTTTTTAATGCCATATAACATCCCGTATAAACGGTCGTTTTAATGCCGTTTATACATTGTTACCAGCTTTAATTTTGAGATGATTTTTCAATCAAACTAATTAATACATCAAAAGGTATATTAGCATTTCCTCTATATTCTTTCCCTGTATTATTGTCAATTCCACTTGAATGATTACTGTCGTCACCTTTTCCATTTGCAAACCAAATATTATCTGGATAAAAGTTGTGAAGCCAGAAACCATCAATGATATTGTCTTTCTTGTCTAGAAATAGTGTGTATACATAATTATTCTCTTCTACACAGCAGCTGTTTTTAGATTCAATTCTAGGTTTGGTAGCACCATTCATAATGTGAGTACTAATTTCCCCCATATGATAAAAGGTTGTTGTAAATGTTATGATATGTGTTGAATTAGATGGTGGGTTATCACTCCCCTTTACTTTTCTCTTTTTTTCTAACACTTTTCTTTCAAACCCTAAAGCTGAATGATTCCATATTTCATTAGATGAGTTATCGTCAAAAAAGAAAACCTTTTTATTCTCAGCTAAAATCAGTCTAAGTATTAAATCAAAAGCACCAGGATTTGGCTTGATACTATTATTGCTTCCGACTCTGCCATAGCCATTTGGTGTCAAATAGAAATATGATGCTCCAGCTAATATTTTTAAATCTGCAGCGGTAAATTCAATTTCTAGATTATCTGCGTTTTTTACAGTGATATTTTTTATAGGTTCTTTAGTTAAAGCACCCGCAGCCCTAACTCCATTACAAAAACCTTCCCAAGATTGAATATCTGGAGTAAGTGGTCCTCTAGCTGTTAATTCTCTTTTAGTAATTTTAAAATCCTTATTATTTAGATAAATATCCATTTTCTCAGCGGGAGATAATCGAGCTATTTCTTCTTTAGTCATTTCTTTAATTTTATCCCAATTCAGACTTTCAATTGAAGGAAAAGACTCCTCAGATGAATACGAGTTAAGCCTTGTACATAATCCTCCATAAGTCCAAGAAAAATAATCTCCGCCCCAAGGAACATTATTACCGCTGACATAATAATTATCTGTACCAAAGAAAACATCTTTAAATTTATCAGTAGTGTTATCGTTAATGGAATATTGATTTCTGATATAATTTTTAATCCAGCATAATTGATTTTCAAAATGTTCAGTCTCTGGATTACATATTTGAGAAAAAACACTTGTGTAGATTAAATTGACAAGTAGTAGAGTAATAATTGCTTTTGATTTCATGGTGATAGTTTTTATTGCTGGTAACAAACGGGTATAAAGGATATATATCCTTTATACCCGTTTGTATCTTTTAACCCCCTAAAACTACAGCTACCTTTTTTATTACGGTTACGGGAAACCACATGGTAGGGGAGAAAGTTTTTTGTATGCGATTTAGGTATCAGGTGTCAGGTATCAGGTGTTAGGTAGTAGGTATGGGGTTTTAGGTGTTGGGTATTGTATTGTACGGATTGCAAATCCACGCTTTCGGGTGAGAACAAGCAATTACTGATAGCCATTGTTGGTAATAGTTATTTTTCCAAATAATTCCAATCAACGTGAAAATCAACTAACAAGGATTCGTCTTTTTTCAAGTTGTATTTAACTAAATGATAAACGCCTTCTGAAATTTTTTCAAGTCCTAAAAGTTTCGTTTTAGTTCCATCCAATTCGAATTTATAGGCATCAGGCTCCTTGGTAAAAAGCTTTTTTAATCCAATAATTGAAGAAAAATCAACAATTATTCTGGCTTCTAGTGTATCCATTTCCATTTTCATTCCTATGTCCTCGTTACCTTCATTAAACCCGTTGTAATAAGTAGTCGCAGAGAAATAGCAATCACTATTATCTACATTTTGTGAAATAGATCCTTTAAGATTTTTACTTGGTAAGTCGGTAAAGGTCAATTTTTTCCAGGGGAACAAAATGTTTTGGTCAACTATTCCGCTAGACGTATCGGTTAGCTTAATTGAATTATTTTTAATGTTATATTTATTAAAACGGAAGTAATGATACTCACTGAATACATCAATCTTTTCTTCTAGTCTATCATTATATTTTGTATAAACAGGTCCATCTTTTGGATTTTTAATATGTAGATATTTTACATATACAGTTTTAGATTCTTGAAGTAATGGGACATTTTTCTTTTCATCTAATTCAAGCTCTAGGCTTTCTTTTTCCTTTTCCATCGCACTCTCCCAGTCCTTTTTGTTTTTTTCTTGTTCTTTTTGGATTCTAAAAAGTTCATCCCTGTGCTCATTCTCTAGCTTTAAGAGCTTTTGTTCATTATTGCTTTTATAGTGGCGAGCAATAACAAACCAGCCGAATCCGAGTAATGTTCCGATTCCTGTTAACATGGTTAATAAAGTCTCAATGTTATAATATTCTTCCATATCACTCGATGTATATTTTATTGAACAGTGACTCGTCTTTTAAGTTATCTTTTAAGTAGGTGTCAATAGTATTTGCATTGGGCCTATAAATGAATGCTCGCCTAGGGTAAATTCTATCATTTGCCCAAAACTCATTCCAGTGTTCAGTAGATTCTATAAACATTTTGGTAAAGTTTAATTCTTTAGCCTTATCAAATTTTGCCTCTATTTCTAGACAACCATTAATACACATATCGACATAGGATTGAACAATTGGAAATTTTTTGTTTGGAAAGTTATTTTTGAGTTCTTTAAAATTGTCAAATTCGTTCAGATATGTCCAAATCTTAATATTAGGATCTTTAATATCAAAGAGAAACTTAATTTTATCTTTATCTAATAATTCTCTTGAATATCCTTTCTCTCTGCTATCAATATTCTTAATTTCTTCTTCACTAACTTTGTAAATGACTCCGTTGACGATCGATTTAGAATCCTTTATACAACCTAAAAAAGTTGTGGATAAACTGTTTCCACCCGTCCTGGCAAACCAACCTCTTTTCAATCCAGACACTATAACTGGATAAACATCTTTTGCATTAGGTGTAGTTCGCAATCTAGATTCACTTTCGATCAGTGAACCATATCCAAATATGTAGTTTTGTTCTGTCATAATTATTGCTATCGGTCTCGTGTATAGCGAATTTCTACTCACAAACCTTTTTTTATGTTTATACTAATAACTTCTACTAGCAAGAAACTTGTAGCGGTAGGAAATCTGGTGTTGCCCAAGTAATTAATATCGTTATTTCCAAGAGCCTACTTCTTTAACTGTAAAAAGACCTGGGTAAATACATTTTTTAATTTCACGTTAATCACTTAGCCAAATTTTTTTATTTTGTTCTAAGGCCAAATCAAAAAGATTTGACGGTCTTTATAAAAAGACACTAAACTTTGGGTTAAGCATCAAACTCCTATCAAAATACTTGTCAGAGTTAAAATAGAGGATACAATTGGAACATATTCGGTCATAAAACGTAATTTATCCTCTTACTCCTCCTGTTGCTCTTGGTGGTCTAGGTTTAGGCGGTTTGTCACCACCACCTCCGTGAGGTCCGTCTTGGGTATGAGCACCATATTCACTCCCAAAATTTACCAGAGCAGATTCTATTTTGTCATATATATTAAAAACCTCCGTTTTTTCTATTTTGTCACCAAAAATTTCAGTTCCAATCAAATTAGCAATTGATAGATTTTCTTTAACATAAATTAGAGCTTTTTGCTCTGGAGTCATTTCGTCATTAATTGTTCTCAGTACTTCGATATGTTTGTTAATTTCACTCATAATTTTATTTTTAATATTTGCTAACAATGATATATATGTATCAGTACACATATACCCGTTTGTACTTATTTATAATCGTTTACAACCATTTATTTCATCATAAAAACTACTATGGGTATAAATAGTTTTTTCATTTTAATAAATTCTGGTTTCTTCAATAATTAATTCTTCGTTTTTCAAAAAAGACTGGTTGCCATCAATTAAACAATGAACCATAGTTCTACTTTCAAAATGTTTTAAAGAAGAATCAATATCATCAATTTCGTTTCCGTCGATGATTATCTCTGCAATGTTGCCGATAACGTAAGGAGCAGTGTTTTTTAAAGTCCCGCAATTATGCCCAAAATCAATGATCGTATTGTCAAAATTATTATCCACTGCATGTACATACTCGTGTACAATAGTATTACTTATCGAACTTGTATCTCGGTATAATTTTCTGGAATTAAGAAAAAGATTATTGGGTTTACTCTTTACAAAGTATCCAAGTACTTTGCTAAATCTCCATCTTGGTTTGTATAGTTTAACTTCGACTTCCAAGCTGGTGTTTTGAATGATATCAGCAATTTCTTGCGGAGTTTTTTTCGAACAATTAAAATTAGTATGTTGCCTTATTAATTCGTAAAATTCATTAGAATATAATACTTCATTAGCATCTTCGACTGCTAACTTAACTTGTTCATAGTTCCCTTTGTAATTGATTTTCATATTTGTGTGTTGTAATTGAACACTCAAAAGTTGTAATTCTTCTAAAGGCATTCAATACCCTGTATTGGGTATTTTTATGAAAAAGGGAGGTGCGATTGTGGGGATTAGGTGTGTGAGGTGGTAGGTAGTAGGTCTGGGATGTTAGGTCTGAGGTGTTAGGCGTACCCTTCGGCTACGCCTGTCCTGAGCCCTTCGATACACTCAGGACAAGTTTGTCGAAGGGCTCAGGGTACGGATATGAATCATCAAAACATGCACTCTTCACGTACCCTGAGCGTAGTCGAAGGGTACAGTATGGGTATGTCACATCGAGTGCGTGAGGAACGAGCGTGTATCGAGATGGATTTGAAAACGATAATATGATGGATTCTCGATAGCTCAGGACAGGCACGTCGAAGGGTTACTTCGAACTTATTTTTTTAATCGCAAACTCTAGTTGTGTGTCTCTATGGGTAAGGAAATCGGGGTAGGTTTGTACCACTTTATCATCGGGTTGTATGCCATCACCATACTGCTCATCGGGTAGTTGTCGAACATCCTGCTCCAGGTCAACTATCGAGAATTTAAGTTCTAATTTAGAATGGGGCAATTCATAATGTACAGGGATATGTCCCGTATGGCCATAGTACCCGCCCAGTGTTTCTTCGCCGATTACAATAGTATCATCGTCGCTTTTTACCAAACTGGCAAATAGAGAGCCTGCCGACGCTACAGGAGGATCAATCAAAAGTACCAGATCGCCTGTAAATGCATTTGGTTTGGGTTGCCAGGCAGGATTAAAGGTAGCGTTTTGATAATAGTTACCATCCTTAAAAATCGAATGTTCTTCTTTTAATTCTTTGGCCAGTTCATCGATATCATCATCGAGATAATAATTAGGAAAAGGAACTTCCTGAAAAAGAGTATGTGCCGTAGTGTTTTCTCTAAAACTTCGATCGGTGAGATAGGAGTACAGTAATAAGTCGTTGGGATCATTACCGCCGCCATTGCCTCTTACATCTACGATTAGCTTTTGGGTATGGTTATCTTTTAGCGCTACAAAAACCGAATCCAAAAAGGTGGCGTACTGCTTATGGCCTTCAGATTCGGGTCCTCCCATAGCAAAGGTGTTGATGTTTAGATACCCGATGCTGTCTTTGTAGGTAAAGAAGTAATCTTTGGTAATACGGTTATCATATGCCGCAGAATGCCGCTTTTGATAATTGTTAAAAAAGGTAATGTAATCTACACTTTGCACCGTAGCAGATGTAGATTCTGCTTTATTTTGGTACTGCAATGTAAATTGCTGTTGCTCCCCAAAGACCAAATACATATAAAAAGCAAACCAGTCAGAATCCAGATCGGTATACTTACCGGTTTGGTTATACCCATCGGTGCTTATAAAATGCCCGCAGCGTTTTGCGACTTCGTCTATAGGCATTTTGTTGATAGCCAGGACTTCGCTACCCATAGCAATACCATTGTAGGTGTAATTTGTATAGAGTTTTCCATCGATATATTTTAATGGGATAGGAAAGAAAATGTCTTTTTTATTTAATGCCTCATCCAAAGCCTCGGGATAGGTCAGGCCGTTATGGCAACTCCCTGTGTAATCAATAACATTCCAAAGTAGGGTATAGAACTCGCGATAAGTGGTAGTCTCAGAAATCTGAGCTTTATTGGCAGCAAAAGCACTATCTACCTGTTCTTTTTTTCGATATTTATAAAGCCCTGCATTCGCTTCTTCATATATAGATTGAAAGAGGAGAAAATCTTCTTCCATTTGATCGGGGGTCATAGCGAATAGCGGATCTTTTTTTTCAGCTTTGCATGAAAAAAGAAGGATGATACTAAGGATTGCAATAAGATGCTTCATATATAACTGATTTCTACAAAGAACGAGGCATCTTGTGTAACAGGCTTGTATAATATTGACAATTTTATAATAACCGATCCTGAAATACTTTGGGGGATATACCAATATACCTTTTAAAAGTCCTCGAAAAATGAGCCATATCGGTAAAGTTATACTGGTAAGCAATCTGGGTAAGTTCTGAGTTTTTATGGATAGCTGTTTTGGCAGCCATGATCTTTTTCATTAACAGGTAGTTTATCGGTGTTAAACCCGTCTCTGTTCTAAATTTTCTGGTAAAACTAAACTTGTTGATATTGGCGATTTTGGCCAGATCTTCTAAAGAGATTTTTTGAGTGAGGTTGTTTTCGATATAACAAGTAATGGTATTAAAATCCCGAATGCAATCATCATAATGATAAGCCAAAACAGTAGAGTATAGGCTTAGTTGCCGGATAAAGCTTTTTAAATACTGCTCGGTTATGGGTAGATCGTGTTTTTCCTGGGCTTCTTTTAATTGAAAAAACAATCGAATTAAGGTGTTATCATGAATAACGCGTTCTGAAAAGTGTAAGGTCTTACCATTAAGAAAGAATTTTACCACATCATTAGAGAGATAAAGTGTATCAAAACTCACCCCAATATCTTTGTCTAAAACAGGCGTGGTATGTACCTCGTAAGGATGTGTAACAGAAATGGCGCCGGCACTACATAATAAGGTTTGGTGCTGTAATTGCGTTTGCTCGATTCCCGAACGAACATAAGAGATACAAAACGTATCGTGATAATGCATCGGGAAATCCTGCGCTTGATCTGTAATGGATAAAAATTCAAGATTATCTAATGGCATGGTATGATCTGATCTCAGGTTAAATTTTTCAGGAAATTAGCAAATTTATGCGATAGACCACACAACTCACCTCTTTTTTTATTGATGTACCAGCTGCAAAGTGTTTTCATATAGCGTACTACCTTCGACCTTAGTCTTTATCCAGGCATAAAAACTCATATCAAAAATATCTTCGTTTTCGGGAGTAGGAGTGGTGAGTGTAGTATACATCTTATCCTTAAATGCTGCTGTGGTGACCACCTCTGGTTTGCGGTAATATATAGTGGCTAGTTTTAGGAATTCTGATGCTCGCGTTTCTCTATTGCTTTTAAGATAAGCACCATGTTTCTTTTTAAAACTGTTAACTCTGGATTCTACGATATCGATATGATCCAATTCTATACGCAACAGGATCTCGATCAGATTTTTCTTAATTACCCAGGCCAGGCCAGCTTTTTCGGTATACCAGTGATCACTGTGGTAAAAATCATTAAGAATACCCAGGGCTTCTTTACACTGTTGTTGCTGAAAATAATATACAATGTGACTTAGCTTAAGATCCAGAATATAGGCAATCTGGTCTTTGTATTTCTCGTAATCAAAGGTGTCTAAGATCATGATTGCATCTTTTGCCCGGCCAGTATAATTAAGATTAAGTGAGTGTAGTAAGGTATATTGCGGAAAAAATCGCTTGTAATACTTGTCCTGGTGTTTTTTCATCTCCTCATGCATAAGGGCCAGGTACTGCTGCGAGGTCGTAAAATCTTTACTCCTAAAATAAGAATTGGCTACATAATACAGAATCTGGATATGGTAGAAGAGGTGTTTGTCGATTACATCTTCTTTGGTGTCTATTTGTGTATAGACTTCTTCTACAAAAGGAAGTATGGCACGATAATCCCTGGTGATATGAGCCGTTTGATTTGTAATCTCCAGGATCTTAAATAAGGATCGAAACGTAAGATCTTGTGTGATCGATAATCCAAACCTGGATAAGGTGTTTTTTATAATCGGTACGGCATCTCTTCGTTGTTTCATGAGTTCGTGCTGCACAGTGGCATAAAACAGGTTTAGGTTTTCTTCTTGTTGTAGCGATTTTTTATTACTCCTGAAATTAGCAAATAAAGCCTCTATTGCTATCCCGCGATTAAGATGAGCGTATTGAATCTGGGTGTAGTAAATCTCATTTAGGATACTGAAAAGTGCATAGGTTTTGGCCTTTTGCTCGGCTTTGGCAATGGTTTTAAAAGCAATTTTATATTGTTTCTGTTCAAAGAAACTCCTGCTGGCTCTAAGGAGCTTAAGAGTTTCCATCTCTTCTGAAGTTTCTTCCTCAAAACTTTTTGCGGCAATAAAATCAATGAGCGTATCATGCAATCTTTTGCATAGTGCGTGATAAGCGCCCTTGGCTCTTTTACCATAAATCTGAATATCGAGATCTTTAGCAGTTGATGTGGTATCCAAAAGCTTAAACAGTTGTATGTTTTTGGTATCGTTTCTTTTATTCTTTTGCCGCAATATCGCGATGAAATTTCGCTTCGATTCGTCGGATAAGGTGTGGATTATAGAAGAAATAACATGCATTGTATCGTAAGTATAATTTTGATAAAGATACTATGAATATTGATACAATTAGATTATTAACATAAATATATCGTAAGTTTTTATTGAAAATAGAATTTTATATCAACGCATATCATCGCACATTTGTCCTGTTCGAATGAACAATTGAATCATCAAAATCAATTATTATGAATTACAAATTTAGTAACGATGTATCCGAGGATACCGTAATCGAAAATGTAGAAAAGAAAGAAAACAAAGTATATGACCAAAAGCCAACACCGGCTTTTATATCAGCATCATGGTCTGCACTGTTTATAGGAATGATATCCTATTGCACCGGATTATGGAATGCGGGTATGGTACTTAACGAGAAAGGATACTACTTTACCATCCTGCTATTTGGATTGTTCTCTGCCGTATCTGTGCAAAAAAGTGTTAGAGATAGGCTAGAGGGGATCCCTGTTACCGATATCTATTACGGAATTAGCTGGTTTACTACGCTTACCTCTATTTTATTGCTGATTATCGGCCTGTGGAATGCCGATCTGGAGCTTAGTGAAAAAGGGTTTTATGGGATGTCTTTTACCCTTAGTTTATTTGCTGCCATTGCAGTGCAGAAGAATACCAGGGATAAAAAGTTTATCGAAAACAGTGAGGAGTAATTAAATCCGAATTATCAATGACGTTAAGTTAAGCTTTTAGCTGTCAGTCTGAGCCCTTCGATAAACTCAGGACAAACCTGTCGAAGACATTTGAAAACACAAATTTGAAAAGCACTTCGACAGGCTCAGTGTGACAAGAAATTTTAAATATTATCCTTAACTAAACGACGTTGCCGAATTGTGCATTAGTACTTCGATATAAAGGGTAACAAAGTGAAATCAAAAGAAGGGACCTTAGGGAGGCTTGAGGTCTCTTGTTTTGATGATTAAAAAAGACGGCCGTGTGGCTGCGGCTGTCTTTTTATAATCACTAATAAGTCTAATAAAGATGAAAGAAATCAAAAATGTAGTACTTATAATCAATGTATTGTCTTTTGTAATCACTTTAGGGTGTTACGGAATTATGGGAGAGAAAGATGGGCTATTTGCTCAAATTTTTCTTGGCGGTATTCAGCTTAGTATTGGGCTGGGTTTTTTTATTCAATGGAAAAAGCGAAGTGCCATGGTAAAAAAGAATGTACTGGTATACTGGGGTATAGTTTTGTTATATGGTGTTTTATTTCAAATGGAAATAAATGATCTACATATGAATAGTAATAGAGAGTTGATTTTCTTAGAGATTATACCCATGTGTATCGCCGCGTATTCTGTGTTTATTACATATCTGAATATAAAAGATAAGTAGAGATGAGTGCAAAACTGGTGCATATTGTAATTTGTAAGTATTCCTGTATACAGTTGTATTGATTGACATTTTAATACTTTTTAATTCTAAAATGCACAACGGATTAAAAGTCCACTAAACAACATAATATTATGAGTTCAAAATTTAATAAAGAGCTGCAAACACTGGTAGGAGATAAGATTATTTCTCCCGAGCTTGCAGATAAAATAGAGCAATACTATGCTACCAAAGATGTGGGAAAGCCTAATAAGCTATTTATGATCTTTGGGATTTTTGGAGCATTATTAGTCGGGTCCGGTATTATTTTAATGCTGGCACACAATTGGGATGATTTTTCGCGATTAACAAAAACAATTTTAGCATTTGGCCCCTTGCTATTGGGGCAGATCTTTACAGGATTTTCGATTCTAAAAAATAAAAGCGCCACCTGGAAAGAAGCCTCGGGGACTTTTCTGTTTTTTGCAGTGGGTGCCTGCATGGCATTGGTAAGTCAGATCTATAATATCCCGGGAGAATTAGGCTCTTTTTTACTTACCTGGATTATCCTCTGCTTGCCATTGGTATACCTGTTACGATCACATGCAGTGGCCTTGCTTACCATATTACTAAGTACATACTATGCTGTAGAGGTTGGATTATGGAACTATAGAAATACAGAAACTCCCTGGTTGTATATTGCTTTTATTGGGGCTGTGTTACCATATTACTACAGGCTTATCACAACAAATACGGCCAGCAATACGGTTACCATTTTTACCTGGATTTTACCAGCAAGTATCACAATTGCATTAAGTGCATTTATCGGTCGTAGTGAAGATCTTGGTTTTGTGATGTATATCACCATGTTTGGACTCTTATATACGATAGGAAGACTTCCTGTATTTAAAGAGTTACGAACACTTAGAAATGGTTTTTTGATCATTGGTTCACTAGGGACTGTAGTATTGTTGATGATCTTTACGTTTCGTTGGATATGGGACGAACTCCCAGAGACATTTACTTATGATACTCAGGAGCTCTATACAGCAGTAGTAGTATTCTTGTTGAGTATCTCTGTGTTGGGGTATACGGTTATAAAAAAGGGAATACGGGCTGTTAATCTGTTTCAGGTAGCTTTTGTAGTCTTCCTGTTAGTGTATTTCTTACTTCAGGATACAGGTGTTTTACCGGTTGTATTAATGAATGCATTAGTGTTTGCCCTGGGGATGTCTGCCATAAAAATCGGAGCAGATAAATTTAACTTCGGGATCCTTAACTATGGATTATTGATCATTTCGATATTGATTATCTGTAGGTTTTTTGATACCGGAATGAGCTTTGTTGTTAGAGGAATTTTGTTTGTGATGGTAGGAGCAGGGTTCTTTTTAACCAATTATATCATGCTAAAAAAACAACAACGTATTAAGAAGTAATTTGATGATATACTCTAACATAAATAATGTATTGTCGTTTAGTTAAACTTAGCTGTCAGTCTGAGACATCCAATAAAAATTTTATCCAGTGTTAAAACTGACGTTCCAAAGCAGAGCTTTGAAATCTTTTTTCACCAGTATAAGGTTTGTTTTGCGTTTGCAACATCTATGAAGCCCTGGAAAGATTTTAGCACAATAAATCTGGTTTTCAGTGAAATTGAAAAATACCTTGAAAAAGTGCCTTTTCTTTTGGTTCTGTTTGCTGCCGAGCAAGCAAAGAAAATGAACAGAAAGCCAAAACAAAGGAAATTAGATGAAGTTTATGAGTATATAAGTTTATGAAAAACAAATCATTATTAAATACGTCAATGGTAGCCTGTCGAAGACATTTGAAAACGCAAATTTGAAAGCACTTCGACAAGGCCCGTCCTGAGTTTATCGAAGGACTCAGTGTGACAAGAGATATTAAAAACAATAAAAAAAGAACAGATGAAACCGATTTATTTTATAGTATTTATAGTCTTGGCAGTAGTACAAATTGGTACTCCGCTAAAGATGATTTTTGATAACGAGGATATCCTGATATCGGGTACTGCATATAAATTTAAAACCAGACCTATTGATCCTACAGATCCGTTTAGAGGGAAATATATTACACTTCAGTTTGAAATGGACTCTTTTACAACATCAGATACTACTTATGTATACGGAGATAAGGTACGAGTGTATATAGAAAATGATGATGAAGGCTTTGCAAAAGTTGTTCAGATAAGTAGAGAACCTCTTGATATTGGTGGTGATTATGTTATGGCCAAAGTAACGAATACGTATAATGATGAAATACAGTTTGAGCTACCATTTGATAGATTTTATATGGAAGAAACCAAAGCATATGATGCAGAAAAAGCCTATAGAGATGTAAATAGAAATAATAAAAAAGATGATGTCTATGCGGTGGTATATGTTAAAGATGGTGCATCGGTTTTAGAAGATGTAATTATCGAAGGGATACCGATACAGGAGTATGTAGAATGAGTTGTTATGTATTAATCCTAATTTGTTTCGGGATCAAGTGTTTTTTCATTCCAATAAGTTGTCATCCCAGACTTGATCTGGGATCCACTTTTAGAGATGGATTATGGATTCCGGCTGAAGTCTATGCTGAGCGTAGACGAAGTGCCGGAATGACAAAGAGTGATTGTATTACAACAAATCGAATTGACGCTTTTTTATAAGATGAATCAAAATACATAACAAGTGTAAAATGATAAAAATCACATTTTTAATATTCCCAAATTAAACCTTTTTGTAATTCTAAGGTCTTATGATTAGAAATCAAAATAGTAAGGAATATGAAAAATGTAATGAAAATAGTGGTGCCGGTTGTATTGTTTGGGTTTTTAATGACGTCTTGTGCTACTGCGGTACAAGTGCGTCCGGCACGAGGAGTTGTGGTTACCAAAGTACATCACCCTAAAATTATAGTGCATAAAAATGTAAACTATTATAGAAGCGCAGGTGTATGGTATGTAAAAAAAAATAGAGCTTATAAACGAGTTAGCGTTCCTGCTGGAGTACGGGTGGCTACCCTACCCAGAGGATATAAGACAGTAAAAGTAAGAGGTGTAAAATATTACAGATGTAAAGGAGTATACTACAAGAGATCAGGTAGAAAATATGTTGTAGTACATGTATAGTTGTTGCATTGAGTTGGTTAGTTAGTTTTGATGGGGATACCCCGGCGTGAATACGTCGGGGTATCCGTTATATCAGAACCTGTAATTACCAGGCCTCTTCAATCTGTAGTCGTTCTCCGTTTTGATATGAAGCGATAAAAGCATTTCTAAACCCGAGTCGTACTAATTCTCTACGAAATTTTTTGGCTTCATTAAGTGTTTCAAAATTTCCTAAGGCATATTTATTAAATCCACCACTTTTAATTTGTCTGAAATTCACAAAATTCTCAGAATACATAGACAAATCTATACTTTCAAAAGCTCCAATTTGTACAGCATACACCAATTCATCTTGCAAGGAACGACCATTTCCTACTCCGCTACCACCAGAATCTGATTCTAATTCCTGATTCATAGATAGGTTTTTAACCGTTTCTGTTAACTCAGCGATTTTAGTATCCCGTGTCGTTACCTCAGATTTATGCTTTTTCTTGGTAACCATGTTTTCTGGAGTATTAAAATTCATAAAATACACAGTCCCTGCAACACCTAGTAATGCAATGATACCTAGTATGATGGTTGCGATCTTAAATTTTCGAGAGTTTTCTTTTTCGTCTTTTACAGCTTTGTTACGTGCATAATCCACAGCACGCTTAGATTCTTCGACTTTTTCTATTTGGTCTTTAAAACCCTGTAATTCTTCGTCTGTTATAAAAGGCATCTGATTTGTGTTTAGATATTCAAATATAATTGTTTATTATAAAATTTCAAGGTTTTGAGAGCTTTAGGAATATTTATATATTGCAAACTAAAAATACTACGGTAAAAACGTAATAATAGTAAGGTTATTTAATATATAGATAACATTTATATATAAAAGTATAAATATCTTTGCTACATATTAAAATGATTGAAAGGGAATTATTTGATTTTGGATATTGATGATCTGTGATATCCAAATCTTTAAAGTTGAGAATACGTAAGGACAACATTTTCGGCAAGGAACACCCGGATGTACTAGGATGTCATTATTGCATTGTTAGAAAAGTATGTTCGAAGACAACTGGGAAAGTCTTATATATCCGGAATTGTTTGAGGGGAAAACGCAACCAGTAAGGTTGCGTTTTTTTTATCTGTATAAATATAATCCAGAATCAGGTTGTATTATCTTGGTTTTTATTTGTTACATACGACCAGTTGGATTCTATTTTACTTCATCTTAACCACGTCTACATCTTCCTCCTACATGTCTCCATCCTTTAGGGCAATAATCTGGTGCAGTTCCTCCATTAATTTTAATTTGTGTGTTCTTTGTTAACTTTTTTACTCCTGTTAAACTTTTAATGTTTTTTAACATGTTATTTGTTTTTAATTATATAAATATCTCCCAGGCTTTTTTTTAAGGCATCTGGGATCTATGCCTTATTCTATAGTCATGATTATGATACATATTGGTGACTACCTTTTTATTTAGAATAATTACCCTTGTATGTATCATTATTATTTACCTCAAACATAGATTAGATGTAAGAAATGATGCTATAGAAATAAGAGGTTTGTGACGAATTAGGTTTAAATAGTGATAAAAATAAAAATCTAGGGATGAATTTTTTTTTGATGGTATGAGTTATGGTTAAACATTATGTTAACGGTGGGTTTTACATATATCTGTATTGTCTTTTTTAAACTAAAAAAGTCATTAATCTTGATTAAAATTTAGATGTTCTGTCTTGTATTATCAAAGTTGTCTAAAAAGAAAGAGGTTGAATTCTATGTTAAAAACATAGAATTCAACCTCTTTTATGTAGTGATTTTTAGCTTTTGCTATTAGTTTCCGTCTTGAGTAGTTGCTGAACTACTACATTTGGTAAGTTCATTACAAAACTTTAGTAAACTTTCCTGATTGTTTTTGTACTCTTTATTAGCAACTTTTTCGATTACTGTTGGGCAACCTTCAGCATATTTGGTAAGGTTCTTTTTAAAACCAAAAACAAAACCAGCGGCCATAGTTGATTTTCCTTTTTCACTTCCGGCAGGAAGAATAACCATCTCAGATTCATTAAATAGATATAAATTAATCTTATCAGACTCAAAAAGCACTTTACAAAGCTTATCTGTGGCTCCGCCTAATACCATTTGCCCGGCATCTACAGCTCCAGATTTAATAGAAGATTCTTTAAACTTAATATTTCTGTAATGAAGCCCATCAACAAAGACAAGTTCTTTACATTTTTTTGCACTCTTTACTCTGCTTCCGATTGGAGTACCGTTTTGATCATACTCTACTGTTTTTAGCTTATATCCGATTGAAGCAATATCACTGGATTTGATATCAACCAGCGTAGTATCATTTTCTTTGGTAATTAAATATGCTTTATTTAATTCTATATCTGTAGTTTCTTCTTTTTCCTCTTCCTCTTCAGGTACATTGCTTAGATCCTCGGTAAGCACTTTCATGTGTCGAGTGTTTGTTTTATTCGTCTCTAAAGATTTGATGAGTTGCTCTGCCTTTTTGATAAAATATTTACCATCTTTTTTATCATAATTATTATCGATGATTTTCTGAGCGTACTCTTTTACTTTCTCCGGCATTTCTAGATAGTAGTACAAATTTGCGATGTTGTAATAACTGGCATATCGTACCTTTCTTATTTTACGTTTATCACCAGGGTAGTTTGGGATTACACTATTAAAATATTCGATAATAGGTTCCATCTCTTTTTTGATCTCATCGATAGGCTCATCGTATTTGATTTTATCAAACGAAGCTTTTACCTTATCAAACGCTTCGTGGTGCTTTTGAAATTCTGGGTGCTTTTTCGAGCCTAAAATCCATAAGTATTCATATTCGGTTGTATAAGGAATGTATCCATATGCACGATTTGCATAGCTATTGATATTGCTTATAATCGTGTTCTTATGAGCAGTTCTATACTTGTTTCTTAAGTTATGTCGATTATTGTTGTAATAATCTTTTGCCTTGTTATAGCTACCAAAAGTACTACTCTTATAAGTAGTGCTTTCTGAATATGTTTTTTGGAAGTTTTCTGCTGTTTCTGCATTGTTAAACGATAAGGAGGCAGAAGATGAATAGGTAACAACTACCATATATTCGTAGCTTACAGAAATGACTTTTCCTTCTTTGTCCTTTTTCTCAATTTTGTTCTTATTGATATTGACTTCTCCTATTTCTGTACCATTAAACGTGTAATTATAATCTAATGTTCCTTCAGATTTTACTTTTGAGAATCCAGAAATTGAAATCCCCCTATGATTGGTAGAATACGTTCTTTTGGTATCGTCCAGAATGGGTTTGGTAGGTAGTTTTACATAAGAAACTTTAAAGTTTTCTTTATCCAAATCTGCACTTTGCGCAAACGAAATTAGACAAAACAATAGGGTAATAGATGTTAGCAATCCTTGTTTCATAATAGTTGAGGTTATTTATAAAATAGCCGCCAATATAGTTAAAAAAATGTTAACGTGCTATTTTGAAACAAGGCTCCCTGTTCTTTATCTATTCGGTGACTTCTATAATTAGAGCATCATCGGTCTTGGTCACTTTTGTTAATCCTAATTTAGAAAGCCCTTTGATACCTTTATCCCAGCCTTTATTACTTAAGCCTGTAGCGCTCTTAAGTTCTGATAGATCCATACTTTTTTCTTTTTTAAGAATCTCAAAGATGGCTTTTTCATTGTCATTAAGCTCTACTTGCTTTTTCTCTGGACGCATCTGCGGGAAAAATAGTACTTCCTGTATAGATTGATTATTAGTCATAAACATGGCCAATCGGTCGATACCTATTCCGATCCCCGAGGTTGGTGGCATCCCATACTCCAGGGCACGTAAAAAGTCCTGATCGATAAACATTGCTTCGTCATCACCTTTTTCAGACAATTTAAGCTGATCTTCAAAACGTTCGCGTTGATCGATAGGATCATTAAGCTCTGTATAGGCATTTGCCAGTTCTTTACCATTTACCATAAGCTCAAAACGTTCTGTAAGCCCTTCTTTAGAACGGTGTTTTTTGGTAAGTGGACTCATCTCTACAGGGTAATCGATAATAAATGTAGGTTGGATATAATTGGCTTCACATTTTTCTCCAAAAATTTCATCTATCATTTTTCCGATCCCCATAGTTTCATCAACTTCAAGACCTAATGCCTTAGCTGCTTCACGAACTTCGGCTTCGCTCTTTTTATAAAGGTCATATCCGGTATGCTCTTTTATCGCATCAAGAATACCAATACGCTTATAAGGCGCTTTATAATTAATGATGTTATCCCCAAATTGTGCTTCGGGAGTTCCGTGAAGTGCGATGGCTACTTTTTCTAACAACTTTTCGGTCGTATCCATCATCCAATGGTAATCTTTATAAGCAGCATACATTTCCATTACAGTAAATTCTGGATTGTGAGTACGATCCATACCTTCATTTCTAAAATCTTTTGCAAACTCATACACTCCATCAAATCCTCCTACAATTAGACGTTTTAGATATAGCTCGTTGGCAACACGAAGATAAAGAGGAATATCCAGTGCATTGTGATGTGTAATAAACGGGCGTGCTGCTGCACCTCCTGGTATAGGCTGAAGAATAGGAGTCTCGACCTCTAAAAAGCCCATTTCGTTATAAAAATTGCGAATGGTATTTACAATCTGTGTGCGTTTAATAAAAGTATCTCTAACTTTTGGATTCACTACCAGATCAGCATAACGCTGACGATATCTTAACTCCGGATCATTAAATTCATCAAAAGTATTTCCTTCTTTATCTGTTTTAGGAAGAGGAAGAGGTTTTAACGATTTACTTAATAGTGTAAAGTTTTTAACCAATACGGTCTTTTCACCAACCTGGGTAGTAAAAAGCTCTCCTTCGATACCTATAAAATCACCTATGTCTAATAGTTTTTTATAGACTTCGTTATACAAGAGTTTGTCCTCACCAGGACAAATCTCATCTCTGTTAAAATAGACTTGTATGCGACCATCGGTATCTTGTAATTCTGCAAAAGAAGCTTTACCCTGTATTCTTCTCGACATTAATCTACCTGCAATAATTACCTTTTTACCTTCTTCAAACTTGCTCTTTATCTGTTTCGAGGTATAGTCAACCGGATACAATGCAGCCGGATAAGGATCGATACCTAGATTGCGTAATGCGTTTAATTTTTCTCTTCTTACAAGTTCTTGTTCTGATAATTGCATAAATTCGTCATTTTAAAGGCACAAAAATAGCCTATTTGAAGAATTTAATGAAAGGTCTGATTAAAAACTTTTGACCTCAATTTTAAGACTTTGAAAAAAGCAATCTAATCTTAGTGCTTATCAGGTATGTTTTATACGTGTACCTTGCGTGTTCCTCTTTTATATTACAGCTTCTCTATCTAAATCACTATAAGGATAATGTCCTTTTTCTTTTAGTAATTTGAACAATTTATCGCTTCCATTTTGTCTTGCATAGTCCATTTCACTTCTAAACAATTGTAGGCAAAGTAATAAGTGATGTTCTCTATCTCCGATTTTAAATTTTTTGCCATTCGGCTCGTATAAATCAAATACTAAACACGTGTTTTCTTCGTCTTCTCCATTCGGGATTTCTATAGTTTCTTTTGGATTAAGAACTGCTTGAGAAGAGTACATCCCAATTGAAGTTAAAAATCCACAAGCATTTCTTTCAGCCAAATTAAAAGGCGTTTGGGGATCCTTACTAGCATGATAGTCATATTTTGTGAATGCGACTAATTCATATGTTCCCAAGCGATTTTTTAAAGGGCCATTACCATTTGGGTCTAATAACTCCATGGTTGCAAATCCAGTTCCTTTTATATGATTTGGAAAATAATACATATCTACAGCTCCACCAATTGCAAAAGGTATGATTGCGTGGCCAACTAGATCATGCATTTCTCCAAGAACATTTTCAAGTCCTTTAGATTTTAATTCATAATCCTTTTCGTGTTCTGCATCTGTAAAATCTTTTTCAATAGGCTTTTCCTTGTTACCAAATAATCTTTTTAAAAAACTCATATTTACTTTCAGTTTGTTTTTCTTGGTTACTCATTTCTATCCCAGATACTGCACGTTCTCCATTCTAATCCAGAAACCAGGTGCTTAAGTATCTTTTTATTTTTAACTTTAAATCGAATGGTCGAAGAAGGAGCCTCAATACTAGTTTTTGAATATTCGATTCCTTCAAAAATTTCTTTTTCCCATGTATCGACCAAATCCCAATTTTTATCCAGTATCAGTTCTAAGTTTTGAATTTCCCTATTAGAAATCGCGGTATACTCTGGAGATTGATCAATATTCCTAAGCATATCATTATAGGCGTTTAATTCCCGAATAGCACAAAGGTATAGTAATTCGGAAATTTTTTCACTACTAATTTTAATAGTATTGAGATAAACCCGAGACTCAAATTCTTTGAGGTGATAATATGCATCTGTAATAAATTGAAATGCAATATTCTTTTTTAAGGGTAAATCCGGAACCTGAGTGCTATATAAAAAGTAAGTAGCTTTCACATATGCATCATCAATATCTATTATTTTTATTCGATAAGAATCCATTTTTATTCTTTCTAACGAGGTGAATAAACCTCATTTTGGTAGGATTTATTTATTATTGACTGTTGCTATTTCTTTTATTCTTTTTAATATAATTCCCCAGTTGTTTTCAGTGTGTTTTTTTATTTTCTCATTTTCAAAACCTTGTTGAGTAACTTTTAAAATTGTATGCTTTTTTTTGAAATCTAATTGATAAGTGATAATTGAAACCATATCATTTAACCCTAATAAATTATTAAACTTCAAGATTTTATTTGCCTCTATTTCAAGAAAAACACCATTATGCATTTTTTCATACTGAAAAGGTATTTGACTGTCTGTTTTCCAGTCAGTGTCTGCATTATTTTTAAACAAATATTTAATATTTTCAGGATTGGTTACGACATCCCAAACACAAGGTAAACTTGCATTAATTTCAATTTCCTTAGTTAGTTTAGTTTTATTTTCCATTAAAGATTTAGCTTACTTATCGTTGTTTTGTTAGTTACAACCAACAATATTATACCCTCAATTAGATTTATTAGCGTTTGTGCGTATTTATTTGTTTTATGTTCTATTTTATAAAGATCAACGTTATTTTAAACTAGAGCCTTGTTTTATAATGATTTACTTTATCAAGCATGCTACAAAATAAAGCATGGCTAAATATTAATAATAAAAAACGTGTATATCGTCATATCAATAGACTTTGTGACGAATGTGTGTAAAAAAGTGATGGTTGTAATCGGTTTTGGTAAACGATTGAAACTATGCCTAATATAGATGTAGGTGGTCATCCTCTTTATTGCCAATGAAGATTGGGCCCAATTTACTTCCAATAAAATAGTGAAGAGGGTATTTACTAAATGCACTTTGTCCGTTAAGAGCCATCTGATAAAGTTTTAAGAAATGACCAGAACTATTTTGTTCAATAAATAATAAATTCTCTTGACAAAGTTTATGTTTATTTCTTTTCTTTTTTATGATACAAGAAGCCACGCTAAGTTTAATTTCTTTGGAGGCATTGGTATATACTTGAATAGGTGAATTGATTTCAACATCGCATGTTTTTAGATAGGTAAGTATCGAAGAAGTACCCTTCATTACTTCTAATCCGTTATGAACATATTTTTGATCGAACCCAATACGGATATCTTCAAAATTATTGAACAACTTCATTCTGAAATTCTCTATTTCAAATGATTCATCAATTAAAGAAATGTTTTCAGGTTCGTTTTTACATAAATACTTTCCACATAGGAGATTGATTAATCTCAAATATCTTTCGGGTTCCTTGATTCTTAATAATTCTTCTTCATCTATGTCATTAATCATCACGTTGAAAGGCAAAAGCCCCCATGGTTTAGTTTCATTTTTCGTCTTCCACCTTACTAACAAAAAAGTAAAATCATCTGAAATTTTCTTTTTATAAATGACTTCTATAGATTCCTCATTAAAATTAATAAAATCAGCATTATTTTGGGACGTATTCAATTTGATGAACTCATGTATTATTTTTTTGTCGGTTTTAGATAATAGGGGCATTTTTATTTTGTTTTTAATGTAGAAATTTGGTTTTGGTTACGATTGCAAATCTATGTGGTACAATAATGCTGCTATAAAAAATCTAGAAAATTATCAATAATATATACACATATACATCTGCTTGTAATTATTAGCCAAATATCAATAATAAAAATATGTGTGTCGCCATATCAATAAACTTTGTGACGAATGCATGCAAAAAAGTGATGATTGTGAGTTTTGGTAAACGATTGAAATTAAAATGCTTGACTAATAATAGTCCTCATAGGTTTTTAAAAACCTATGAGGACTATATACATCATAACGATTACTTTGAAACATGTGATGTAGCGTTTAGCTCTTTAATTTTATCTTGTACTTCTTTATTATCTTCAAATTCTAATGATTTTTGGTAGTATTTGATTGCGTTGGCAGTATCCTCCAGGTAAAGATATTTATTAGCTAGACTTACATAAGTATTTGCTTCTTTAGGAAACAACGCCGTATTAAAGTTTAATATTGCTATGGCTTCTTCTTTTTTATCGGCATAGAAAAGAACACTGGCATAGGTGTTTAATTCGTATAAACTCTGGGTCTTATCTTTAAATTGTTTGACTAATTTTTTGGCGTTCTTAGTGATATAGGACGTTCCTTTTTTGGTAAGGACATCATCCATTAACATTACCGAGCTATATTTTGGAGTGTAGTTTTTAGTGAGTATAGCAAGCATATCTTCTTCCAGTGTTTTTCTGGGAGATTCTACAATGCGATTAACTTCTTTACCGTCTTTATAAAAAATTAGAGTAGGCACCCGATGTATATTCAAACCTTCGTGCTCTCCTCCCGGGCTTTGTTTATAGGCCTCCCGACTTCGGTCTACTGCAACAACGGTAAGTCGATCCAGAGGAAAACTACTTTCTTCTAATATTTTGTACATACGAGGAACCTCTCGTTTACTATCTCCGCACCAGGTACCCATAAAAAGAGTAATCGCATAGGAGGGCAGTTGAGCTTTTAAAGAGTCTATACTGCTTTGTCTTGGGATATATTCTTTATGGTTTTTTGAAAACCACTCGTTATATGGTTCTTGTGTTAGCCCCTGGTTATTGATTTTACCAAGAAGCATAGGAGAACTTCCCTCTGTCTTGATCTCATGATTAAAAGATTGAGCAGAAAGTGTCATTATGGATAAAATCATAAATGTAATAAGGCATGTAATTGTTTTCATTGTGTTGGGTTTAAATTAAGTGGAAATAAGATGTAAATGATGAGGCTGTTTGAAATACATTGTCAGTCTGAGCCTGTCGAAGACGTATTGCCTATCAATAGTATAAAAACTTCGACAAGCTCAGTTTGACATTGAGATTCTATTTTTCAGAAAGCTTCATCGTTTTGGGTTTAACCCAAGTGTAACTATAACTCCCTCTATTAGGAGTTGATTAATCGCGAGTTACAAAACCTATTTTTGTATAGAGTGACTATTTGCTTATTGGAGCCCCGCTCACGGCTTTAGCTCTGGGAGTAACCATAGCTTTGATTTTAAGTATTTCTTTACCGTTTTCGGTATTTGCTGTAATCGTTACCTGTTTGTTTTGCAGATTGGGTTTACCATTAGAGTTAAAGGTAACCATCATATCTCCTGTAGCTCCCGGAGCTATTGGTTCTTTTGGCCATTTAGAAACCGTACAACCGCAACTACCTTTGGCACTTATAATAACTAATGGCGCTTTACCGGTATTGGTAAAAGTAAATTTGTGCTCTACAATATCACCCTCGTTAATGGTTCCGAAATTGTGATTGGTTTCGGCAAAGTCCATTACCGGAAAATCTGAGATTTTCGCATCTCGACTTTCAGAAACAGCAACATTTTCTACGTTTATCTTTTTGGTAGCATCATCCTTACAAGATACTACAGCCATTACAAGTAGGCTGGCTAAGATTAGGAATTGTTTTTTCATGATTTTCAAATTTTGATTAGAATGATCAAAAATGAAAACATAAGAGAACAAAATCAATAAAAACAGGTTTGAAAAGGGGACTAGACCCCGGGTGGATTTTTTGTTATTTCTTGATATATAGTGATTTAACTTCGTCTCTTGAACTTACCTCAAGTTTTTTATACAGATTGTTGATATGAGTTTTTATAGTGCTAATACTTACAAACATGGTAGAAGCAATCTCTTTATTGGTCTTGTCATCAAGAATAAGGTCTAATACTTTCTGCTCTTGTTGCGTAAGATTTTTTTCTGAACTATGAGACGCATTTATCTTTTTTCGATAGTTGAGAAATTGAAAAATGTTAAGCGCTATAGCACATGCTAATACTATCCATAACCACCAATTTTTGTATGAAACCTCTTTGGGGCTGATTATAAATTTGTCTGAAGCTAATTCTGTTTCATATTGCTTGGTGTATGTGCTATTCGGATATTTTTTTTGTAATCGTTCTAATAGATTATCGTAATATGTGTTTTGTTTTAAATCTTCAAGGTAATGTGCATACAGATTGTTGGCTTTATCAGATAAAAAAGCATAAACATAAAGTTCTGTGAGGGGTTCGTTTTGGTTTTTTACGAAACGTTGTAATGTGGTAAACCATTTTTTTTCATTGATCTTACGATTGGTTTCACTTCTATATGAAGCAAAGGCAAAACGCATTTCATCAATGATAGAGTCGACTTTAATAAAAGCATTGCTTTTTTCATTATTCGAAACAATTTTACAAAACATTTCATTATCAAAAGAAAAGGGTAAGGTAAGCGTATCTGTGTTATTGGCAATAAATAGTATTTCTCTACTATAAGGGCAAAATCCATTAAAATGAATTGGTTTTTTTTCATTTTCAGAACACCCTTCTATATGAATCCTATACATATGATTTTGTAATGGAAGATTATCTCCCGAAAAGCTAAAATAGCCCATCGAGTCACTTACCGTTTTCTGAATAATCTGTTCGGGATAGATCCCCGATAACTTTCTGTAATCCTCTATCAACGATAAATAAATATCTCCCGACCAGTTTTTTTTATCGACATAGCCAGAAAATTCATATTGTGCCAAAAGTATTTTGGGACAAATCAATACACTAAAGTATAGTATTAGAAATGGTAATTTCATGCATTTAAACCTTTTTAAAATTTGGTATTGCCCGTTTTATTATTTTTAATTTTCAAGCCAGGTTAAAAATATAGAAATTAATTTTATAGTAATATTGTAACATAATAAAATTGTCATCTACTTATAAGTATAACATTTAATTTATTTTACATTACAAACTATGAGTATCTGGAGAGTTATATTGGCTATTTTTTTTCCACCATTATCGATATTAGATAAAGGTTGTGGGTCTGTCGTAATAGTATTGTTGTTAACTATTTGCGGTTGGGTACCTGGAGTGATAGCAGCATTGGTAATACTTAATAATCCAAAATGATAGAAAAACACTTCTGATTTTTCTACAGAAAGGTAGTCGATACAGTAAAAAAACAGGATAATTATGATTAATACATAGCTACAATAATTGTGGCATACATTTAGTGGTACACTTTCGGATCCAAAATGAAGTCTTATGATTAGAACGTTATTTTTATATGTATTAGTTCTTTTATTAACAGCTTGTTCTTCAGTAAAAAAATATAATCAACAAATCAGCGAATTTCATAGCCCAGAAGAAATACACGATGATATAGATTTTGCATATCGTAAATTACAAAAACTACACCCGGATTTGTATTGGTATATTAGTAAAGATTCATTGGATAAAAAAATATATAGATTAAAGAAAAGCATAAAGCAACCTGTATCCAGTATTATATTTTATAAAAAATTAGCTCCGGTAGTTGCCAGTATACGACAGGGGCATACTGCAATTTATCCTCCGTATAAGAAGCAAACAAGAAGAGAGAAAAAAATAAAAGGGAAAAGGAGTTACCCTTTTAAATCATTAGCTTTTTATAGTGTAGATAATAAGGTATATGTCGAAAAGAATTATGAAAAAAGTGATACTCTAGTGGTGGGTTCGGAGATATTGAGTGTAGATCATCAAAAAACAAGTGATCTATTAGTGTCTTTTCAAAAATTACATACCGGGGATGGTTATAATAGAACATTTATCCCAAAGTATATTGGTCATGGTTTTGGAGTGTTTTATGCCAGAACACACCAACAAAAAGATAGTGTACTAGTGAAGCTAAAAACCAGAGACAGTATTTATTCTCGTTATGTACATGCAGGATATAGCAAAAAGATGAAAAAGATAAAAAAGGATACTATAACTGTACCTGTAGAAAAGAAAAGTAAATCAGATAAAAAAAAAGCCAGAAAAAAGAATAAAGAGATACGTAAACAGCATAATAAATATGGTTTTGATACGTACAAGAAAGAATACAATAGAAATTTTAAATTTATTACATCAGATAGTACTTCTGCTATTGCTTATATGAAAATAAGAAGTTTTACGAATGGGAATTATAAAGATTTTTATGAAGAAAGCTTCTCAAAGATAGATTCTGCAAGCAGTAAAAACCTTATTATAGATTTAAGAGGAAACCTGGGAGGCAGATTAGCAGAAATAGAAGAACTCTATTCGTATTTGACCGATAAAGAATATGTATTTATCGAAAAGGCAAAAATGACGAAACGGCTAAGCTTCTTATACCCACTTTTTCATACAAAATCCTGGATCGGGAAAACAGGAGCTATCCTGTTCTCTCCGGTGTTAACAACATACCAGTTTTTTAAAGTTAAAAAAGAAAAAGGAGATCCTTATTTTAAATTCAAGTATAGTAAACTCAGAACACCAAAATCAAATTCATATACCGGTAAACTTTATGTTTTAATAGATGGGGAAAGTTTTTCTGCAAGTAGTATTTTATCTACTCATCTAAAAGCGACCAAACGTGCTACTTTTGTAGGGGAAGAAACTGGTGGGGCATATAATGGTACCATTGCAGGCTTTTTTGCCTATGTAGAGCTTCCCAATTCTAAAATAAATATGAGAGTAGGGTTGATGAAAATAAACGCGCCTCATACTGTAGAACCCGATGGTTTTGGGATTAAACCAGATGTTTATATCGAAACAAAAAAAGGGGTAGACAAGGAGCTTGAATGGATATTGCAAGATGTAAATAAATAAAACGATAAAATCAATATGATCAAAGAAAGAATAATTAGAACAGGTAGAGTAATTATCCTTATCATGACAGTAGCGATAGTACAAAGTTGTAAGAATGAAGATACATCTTCACAATCTGACGTTTTATTAAAATTATTTAGTTTAAAAACGTCTAATGATTGGATTATTAAAATCCCTGAAACAAATGCTAAATGTAAAATTTCAGAAGTTGATATAGATTCTTTACATGTGGCAAAAGGAGTGTATGTCGATGGAGAGGGACGAGGAGAAGTTATTGTTGATTATTTAAAAATAACAACCTTTAATCAATCTTCTAAAAATGAACTATATTTTGTGGTTCCTTTCAAGGTTTCAAATCAGGGTTCTGGTATTTTTAATTATATAGGTATGTTTGTTTTAAATTATGAGGATAAAATAATTAAACAAATTGATTCTCATTTTTTGGGAGATAGAATTATAATTGATTCACTGGAGTACAATGGAAACGATACTCTTCAGATTCAATTTAAAGCCCATTCAGAACGACAAAGCTTTTCTGAAATTCCTGTAGAACGTAAAGAATTGAAAATTAATGTTAGTAAAAATGGTTTTAAGACTACTACATAATTAGTATTCGCAAAAAAAGCTTATGTATAAAGCAATACTTATAGCTATTATATATTCTACAGTATAATTTATAATATTTAATTTACTTTTACGTCACAGATCGAAAGTGTAAGTAAAAGTTAGCTGGGTACTATCCATAATCTTAATGAAAATAGATCTGTTAGAATAGGTACTCTAGTTCGAATAAATAATAAAGTATATGAAAAGATTTAGTCTTTGTGTGTTAACTATAGTATCATCTTTACTTTTGGTAGGATGTCAATTTTCCGAGCATTTGAATCTGAATGAAGATGGAACAGGAAAAATTACCATAAACTTTGATGGATCGGAGCTTATGAAGATGGGTGAAGGACAGGTTGCAGAAAAGAAAGAAAAAATAGACTCGCTACTGGTTTTTAACGATTTTTTAGAGGAGCATAAGGACAGTATTTCAAAATTGTCAAAAGAAATGCAGGAACGATTACAAAGGTTAAAAGACTTTGAAATGCATATCGTAGTCAACTCTGAAGCTAAAGAAATGAATATGGATATGTACAAAGGCTTTAAAGACGTTTCTGAGTTAGGTGATATATTTAGTGATTTTAAAACTGCTATGGTTATCGAAGGCAAGAATAATAAGACTCCGGGAAGTGGGAGCACGTTTGATCCTCTCGAAACATTAACATCGGAAGAAGGAGGGACCAAAGTAAGATATAGTTTTAAAAACAATAAGTTTAGTAGGATTACAGAGATTATTGACGAAGAAAAGGTTAAAAAAAGCATGGATAGTTTAGAGAAAGCTAAAATGTTTTTAGCAAGCTCTAAATATAAATTGAAGTATACTTTTCCGAGAAAAATAGTAAAAATGTCATCTGATAAAGCCACATTTAGCTTAGATATGAAGAGTTTTATACTCGAAGTCGGGTTTATTGACTTTATGGAAAACCCTAAGATATTAGATGTCGAAGTAGAGCTTGAAAATTAAAAAAAATATCATTTCACTTTTTTTAAGACGTATCTTTGTGAACTATGAATAAAAAAATTCAACTCCAGGATATTGGCCGTAAAGATTATAAAGAAACCTGGGAGTATCAGGAAACTCTTTTTAAAGAGATTTTAGATATAAAAATAAAAAATCGAAGAGAAGATGTAGGGCTTAGTACACCAAATCACTTTCTTTTTGTAGAACACCCACATGTATATACATTGGGTAAAAGTGGTGATATCAGCAATTTGTTATTATCAGAAGAGCAATTAAAAGAAAAAGAAGCCACATTTTATAAAATTAATAGAGGAGGAGATATTACCTATCATGGCCCCGGGCAGATTGTAGGATATCCAATTCTTGATCTTGATAATTTCTTTACCGATATCCATAAGTATCTTCGTTTTTTAGAAGAAATGGTGATTCTTACTTTGGCAGAATATGATATTAATGCCACAAGAAGTGAAGGCGAGACTGGAGTGTGGATTGATGTGGGCACTCCGTTTGCCCGTAAAATCTGTGCTATGGGAGTTCGGGCCAGTCGCTGGGTTACAATGCATGGCTTTGCCTTAAATATTAATGCTAACCTGGGGTATTTTGATCACATTATTCCTTGCGGAATTAAAGACAAAACCGTTACATCTTTGCATGTCGAATTAGGAGTAGATCGTGTAGACGTAGATGAGGTTAAAGCAAAGTTGCTAAAACATTTCACAACTCTTTTTGAAGCAGAATTTATACCACAAAAAGCCGAAATTTAATCTTCGGCGTTTCATCTGTTTATTTTATTTGTAGTATCGGTCGGATAGGAATTCGCCAATACTAATTTTGGTTGATATTAACTACATTATTATGGTTCATTTCATACTAAAAAAGTTAATCCCGGGTTTTATATGTAAAGGTGATTTATTTTTTTGAGTGAAGTGAAAATAGGAGTAAAAAATAGCATTTTATAGCCACTGAAAAAAGTGTAAATCCCTTCATAATAACAATCTAATCTTTTTAATAAAAAAAGATTAAAAATGATAAAACAGATGAAGGTATATACTTTTCTTAGTGCTCTTATGCTGGTATGGGCATGCAAAACTCAAAACACAGTCGATTCTTCAAAAGGAATAGCAGTAGTTTCTATACCTCATAATGATAAAGAGTATTGCCCGGAGGGGGGAGACTGTACTATCAAACTTCATAAAAATTCTTCGCTGGTGTTAAAAAAAGATACCACAGGTAGATATTATCCTGTTATCGAAAAAGGAGAGGGGATAGTTGTCGAATTTAAATTTTTAATCAAAGGGCCAGAAGGTACTGCAGATGGGGATTATTCTGAAACAATACATTTTGAAATCAATAAAGATGCAGAGACTTTACGTTTAAAAGGTGAGGCATTAAAACAAGTAGATTTACTTTTTGGAAAACATTGTTTTTGTAGAGGAGAGGCAGGATATTATAAGGTAAAAGATGGGAGTTTAACGCTTCAAAAATCAAAAGACGAAATCAATATTGATATATCCCTTAGCATACCTGAGGTTTCTCATAAAACCTTCAACATTAAAGAAAAAGTAAGACTTTAATTCGGGTTTAACTTAAAAAAGTAAGCGATGCATTTCTCAATGCATCGCTTACCATAATTAACTATAATCGAATATTTACTCTTGTACAAATTGAAAAGATTTGTATTTACCTTCGCCTCCCGGGTTAAGTTTCAGGATATATAATCCCGATGGTAATGCACTGGTATTGATTGTTTTTTGAACTAACTTACCTTTCATTACGATTTTTCCAAGAATACTTACAATCTCATATGAAGTATCTTTTTTAGAAACGATTACATGTAGTAAACGATCTTTTCCTACAGGATTAGGGAATGCAGATACTTCTACTTGTTTTGTAGTTGTTGTACCCTCTATGGTTACTAATGATCTTGCAGAGGGGCTACCGATTGTAAATGTCGTAGCTTCAGAAGATCCGAAAGATCCTCCAGAGGCTATTGTTGTTCCTTCTGAAGTAAGCGTATATGATCCATTACCATAAGCACAGCAGATACCATCACCATACGTGTCATTAAGTGTAAAAGTATAGGTTCCTGGTTCTAAGCATTCTGTAATTGTTAATGTTGATCCATCAGGTTGAGAGTCATAAGTTCCTCCCGATGCAACGACCTGGTTATTGCTATCGGTAATTTGCCAGCTTGTCTCTTGTGGGTAATTGTCAAAATTAAGAGTTAATACTACATCAGTACAGGTAGTTTGTGATCCTCCTTCGCTCAGACTCACATCATCTATAGCTATATCACCTTGCCAGGTGTTGCCTGTAACTCCATTGAAACGTAATTGTACTGTAGCACCTAAGTATGTATTTAAATCTACATTTACCGATTGCCATGAATTCCCTTGATTTCCTGATTTAGACCAAACCGAGGTCCATGTAGCACCATTATCATTACTGGCTTCTAATGCTAAACTACCCATAGTTGAAGCGCCATACATGTGATACTTAAATGAGAAATTAGCTTTTGTCTGAGCGGTTAAATCAAAACAAGGAGAGTTAAGAATTGCTCTTTTGGTAGGATAATTAGGCGTAGACGATTCCATATATACATAATAAGTTCCTTGTGAAGCACTAGAAGGTCCTGTGTTTCTAGATGGAGTTCCGTTAGCATCTACAGCCCAGTCAAAATCATCTCCGGTTGCCTGTTTCCATGCTCCAAGAGTATTTTCAAATCCTTCAGTATATGGAAATGATGAGATCTCTGCGGTACAAGAAGAACCTCCTGTATCAGGAAGTGTAGTAATATTTACAGTAGTACTGGCATTAGATTCGTTACCAGAAGCATCTTTTGCTTTTACGCTAAAGCTGTAAGCAGTATCTGGTGATAATCCAGTAACCTGATAAGAAGTAGTAGTAACTGTAGAGATCACTGTAGTACCTCGATAAACATCATATCCGCTAACCCCTACATTATCGGTAGAAGCATCCCAGGAAAGATTAACTGTGGTCTTTGTAATATTAGAAGCTGCTAAATTAGCAGGAGTTGTTGGCGCCTGAGTATCTGGTTGTGAAAGCGTAGTTGCATTAGCAGTGTTACTGAAATTAGATTCATTACCTGCTGCATCCTTTGCTTTTACTCTAAAACTATATGATGTATTAGCCGATAATCCGGTAACCTGATATGAAGTAGAGGTTACTGTAGTGACTACAGTATTTCCCTGATAGATATCATATCCTGTAACCCCCACATTATCTGTAGCGGCGTTCCAGTTAAGATCAACAGTAGTTTGTGTGATATTTGAAGCAGCTAAACCACCAGGAGTTGTAGGTGCTTGTGTATCTCCACCACTTCCTCCAGAGATTTCAAAATTAGCATTAGAAATATCATAGAAAATATGCCCAGATCCTCTGACCATTATTCTGTTCTGTGTTCCTACTGCATTTGGCACAGTGATGCTATGAGAACCATCATTAGGTACTGCAGAGGCGATTGTTGTTGTATACGTATTTCCTCCATCGGTAGATAGTAAAATATCTACATTGGCAGCATTAATACCATTACTAGTTGTTCCGGCAACATCCCAGGTAACGGTTTGTGTTGATCCCGAAGCCCAGTTAACATTGGTGTTGGGTGCATTAACAACAAAAGGCCCAGCTGCACCAGCAACGGTTATTTTTGTATCGTCACTGGCAGTACTTGCTCCACCAGATGCATTATCTCTTACGGTAAGTCTAAAATTCATTGTTCTGCTTACAGAAGGAACAACCTCCCAGGTAGAAGAGGTTTGCCCCGAAATAACTGTTGGTAATGCCGGCATATATCTATCCGACGAAGCAGTTGGAGTTAAAGATCTAAAAGCAGGTCCGTTGGTCGAAGTGGCAACAGGTGGCATAGTTGCAGGTTGCGCGTCCATTTGCTCCCAGCAATACGTAAGATTGTTTCCCGAATTAGCATCAGATCCATTACCTTTTAACACAAATGGTGTTGAGGCAGGAATCGTATAATCCTGTCCGGCATTAGCAGTAGGAGCAGCATTACCAGTATTAGTTTGATTACCACATGTACTGTTTCCTTGCGAAATATTCTGCCACATTTCCTGGATGCTAATTGCATGAAAATAAGCATCACTATTGTTTTGTACGTTTGGAGAACAAATACCAGCATATCCCATAATCGTAGAAGCACTTCCTGGCTCTACAGATGCATTAGATCTCTGGCAGCTATTATTTTGAGTATGATTTCCACCGTATTGGTGTCCCATTTCATGAGCAACATAATCTACATCATACGCATCTCCGATAGGACGACCACTTCCTGTGATTCCTCGTGCCTTAGAATTTGTACAAGGAGATCTAAGTTGTGCCAGTCCTCCTCCTCCGGTGCTAAATGCATGTCCGATGTCATAATTGTTAAAACCAATAGCATTGTCACAAACAGTCTGACTTTCATTAATTAATGCATTGGCATTACTATTACTTAAGTTATCGGTATTAGCGTCTAGAAAAATGATATCTGTATTATTATTTACCAGTACCATGGTAAGAGCAAGGTCTCTTTCAAAAATACCATTTACTCGAGTCATGGTGGTATTTACAGCAGAAAGTACAGCTTCTTTTTTTACCTGATCAGATGCGCCAGAGCTAATTCCCTGATTATTGATATGAAATTGAGAATATTCTCCGGTACATGCGATAGCTAATCTAAAAGTTCTTAGTTTACCATCATTGGCATTTTTTAAAGCATTGAATTGTTGATTAGAAAAGTTTGATTTAACGTTTTCTTCAACCAGACACTCAAAACTATTAGGATCAGCAGGTAGATCTGCTTTAGCATAACAGATATAACTCGTTTTGTCTTTTGTATAAGGATCAATGTAGATGGTCGAATGATTTCCAGAAGTTATCATGGCGTGTAAACCAACATTAGAGAAACTAAATCTGGCAATAGATGTAGGATCATCAATCCCGTATCCAACAAAAGATTGGATACTTGGAAATCGTTTTGCGAGTCCTTCTTCAAGAACAGAAGCTTCAAGAATTCTAAATTTTTGTAATACTCCTTTTGCAGTAGGGAGTTGGATTACAACACCAGAACTTTTTTGTTGTACTCTTGATGGTGTACGTTGCAAGATAGATCTTAACGCTGTAGTGTTTAAGTTAAATAGTTGATACTGCGTTGGAGTTGTTTTTCTAAATTCTTTGGATTTGACTTGTGCTTTTGCAGGAGATACGGGACTCCATAGTTGTGCATTAACACTAATACTCACGAGTAAAAACGTGAGCACCAGTATTTTGTTAAAAATACTTGTTTTCATAATTGAGTTTGGTTTGTGTTAGTAAATCTATGTCATTGGCTGTACAACTCTTAATCATGAAATTTAGTACTTGTAAAATAACATTTAACATAAAATAATAATAACTGGCTCAAAATCTTAAATTAATGTTAAATAAAATATATAAATGTATTTCCTTAAAGTAGTAAGGTGAAAAGCAGGAAAATGCTCTGTAGTATGGAGTTATGTATATATTGAGTTCTGATAAAAGAAAACCCGAAATTTAAATTTCGGGTTTTCTTTTATCGTTTTTTTTAACAATAGATTAATTTATTTGGTAGATAAGCACTCCATTTTCTTCTCCCTGAACTACAAATTCGAGATTAGGATCCTTATCCATATTCCCTAAACTTAATACAGAATTACCATATACCGGGAAATTAGGAAATAGCTCAGCATTGCTATCGTATAAGTATACTTTTTTGGCTTGTATATCTGTAATGGTAACATAAATCTTATTATTGATAAAATAAAGTTTAGGCTCTGTATACACTCCAAAATCAAGTTCAAGGGTTTTACCTTTTATAGTAAGTTTATTTTCAGAAAAAGTAACCAGGGTTTTATTGGTAGCTACCATTCTATTATCCTCATGCAAACTTAGATTTTGCTCTACAGCATTACCATCGTTTTGTACTTGAATTAATTTTCCACTTTTAGTAGTAGATGTAAATTTGTTCAGGTATTGGTACCATTCATTTTTAGAAAAATCAACTTTTTCTTTTACATTAATTCGCGGTTTACCTATTCGATCTAGGATAGTTAATGTTCCATTTTTTTCAGAAAGTAAAATATAATCTTTAGTTCCGATTCTAATATGTTTTGGCGGTAAAATAAGATCTGTTTCTGTGTTTTCAAACCTAAAACCGGTTACAGCTTTTGCCTCTGCATCAAACATTTTTATTTCATTGCCCTGGGTAATAACAATACGATAACGCTTGCTTTTGTCATAATCAAATAACGCAAGAGGTTGTGTAATTGGTTTTTCAAATGTCTTAGGATATGGTTTTACATCTTTTCCATCGCGATCAACCAGATATAAGGTATTGGCAGTATTAAATAATAGTTGGTATCTGCCATTTTTGTAGATATCGATTTGTTGAATATCGCCTAGTATTTCACCATCGACTTGTTTTTTCCAGAAAATAGCACCTTTATCAGAAATTAGATATACATTGTTTTCGATATCCTGTACTGTAACATCCATACCTTTGGTTCTGTGGTTTTTAACAAGAACGGGCCTGGTTAATACCTTATTTTCCAAAGTAGTTGATGCAATTTGTGTGACAGATGTAGCGGCACCTTTAGCTCTGCTTTTTTGTAAAATGCTATGCACGTGAGCAAAATCGTTTTCTTTTACAACCTGTACTATTCCTATTTGATATCCTTTATTTTTAAGTGCTTGCCATTGCGATGAATGTTCTTCTTCAACATTTTTAGAAATGTATTCTTTTATGTTTTTGATAGTACCTGCTATTAATATTGAAGATTCGTCGGATAAATCTTTTACAGTTGCTTTGTAATACTCTTGATCATAGAGTAATGTTTGATTCAGGATATTAGCAATAATATCTTTAAGAGCTCTTGTAGAAGATCCAAAAATGATAAAATCATCCCGAACAAAATAAAACTTGGCGTCAAAATCGTTAACCAAAGGAGTAAGGATTTGCGAAAAAGCAGAGGAGCCTTTATAATTGTATATTGGTGTATTTCTATAGGTGTCTACTTTATCTCCTGCCAAACTTTCCTGAGCCGTTTCGGGGTTAAGAGAATTTAGAACTAATATATTTTCTTTTTCGAGAAAAATCATACCGATTTCAGAAACACCTGATAATATATCGTCAAGGTCTCCAGGGATATCTTCTAATTCTCTATCCTGCGCTAAGGATAGATTTTTCTTCAATACATCAAAGTCATCGTAAGTATAAGAGATAAACCCTCTTGCAGTAACAGGTGTCACTTTTGAAATTTTATTCTCCTGGGCGATTGTATTATCAAAAATCCCAATGGTACTGGATAGTGAATCTTTTTCTATAGCAATACCATCCAGGTACATTGCATCCTGTCCTATAGTAGCATCGGCTGATATCCAACCGCTAAAATTTTGCAAGCTTTTGAGATCTGTATTAGGCAGTAATGTATTGTGAATGTTTTGTAATTTTTTCCCATTTACCAGTACAGATAATGTGTTTTCGGTACCAGACACTTCATATACTTTTTGTAAATCTTTATCAATAGGAATTGGAGCGGCTTGCATTCGTATTGCATTTTCGATCAATAATTGAGAAGAAGAGGCAATAAGCAGGCTATCCTGTCGGGTAGCAAAAAATGATTCTCCCTTTGATGTCACCTTATAAATGGTATTCTCAGAATAATTTATAGTTTCAATCTGCTTTGTATTTAGCGAATCGGTATTGATTACAGAAGGATCGAATTTTGAAATATAGGTATATTCATAATCGTTTTTTCCTAATGGAGAGAAACATAATATGCTTTCTGTCTGATGCGTTTGATCCAGAATAGACAAGTTTTTGAAGTATTCGAAAAAAGCAATCTGGTTATTGTTTTTGATAAAATTATTATCTCTTAATTTACTGGCAGCACCTTCAAGATCATTAATTTTTATAATAATTTGAGTATCTCTTGGGATGTGATCCAGTAAAGAATTTGATTTTTTCGATGTGTCCTCGCAAGAAATAGCAATAAAAATTAAAAGAACAGCGGTTATCTTTTTCATTATGCCAATGCGTTTTGTATTCCTGAATTTGGTTGTCAAAATAAAAATTTTCAGTTTCCCGGTTTGCAAAATATAAAATCTAAATTTAATAATTTATTTAACTTAAGGTATCTAAAATTTATTTCCATCTATTTGTTAAATTCTTTTTTAAACCAAGCTTTTCTCTTTCTTCAGCCTCAAAGATATAACTATTTAAGATCTAGTGTAAGTTGTTCTGGTAATAGCCTAAAGCTTTTCCTATGATATTTGGTAATTCCATATTTTCGAATGGCATCTCGGTGCTCTACTGTTGGGTATCCTTTATTCTTTTTCCAGTTGTACATAGGGAACTCTTCATGTATTTTTTCCATAAACTCATCACGATATGTTTTTGCCAATACAGAGGCTGCTGCAATATTTAAATATTTTCCGTCTCCCTTTATAACGCAAGTATAGGGTATATTATGATATGGCTTAAACCTGTTTCCGTCTACAATGATATGTTCTGGCTCAGGTTTTAATTGCGCTATCGATCTTTGCATAGCCAGAATAGAGGCGTTTAAAATATTGATCTCATCAATCTCTTCCATAAAAATATGTGTAACACCGTAGGTCAAAGAGGAGTCTTCTATTATAGGTTTTAGTAGATTTCTTTTGGCTTCGGTAAGTTGTTTAGAATCAGTAAGAATCGAATTATTGAAATCACCAGGTAAGATTACGGCTGCTGCTGTGACCGGACCTGCCAGGCATCCTCGCCCTGCCTCATCGGTGCCACATTCGAGAATGTCTGGATTTAATTGTAATGTAAGCATATTACGAAGATACGGTATGAATAGAATACCTAAAAACTATTTTTATAAATTGACTAAAAAGTTAATTTAAACAAACAATGAGTATCATTTACTTTCGTTAAAAAAGTATATTTTTGCCACAGTTTAGCATTCTAATGAGAAAAAACATAATATTTATAGTTGCACTGTTATCGGTTTCGATGATGTGGGCACAAAGAGATCAGGAGAGAGTAGGTGATTCTAATCTAGGAGATGGATCTCAAGAACCCAGAAAATCGTTAAGGCAGCCAAAGACTAAAAAAAAGAAGCCACCGGTTACAGACTATAAGATCATTACGATAAAAAATGATACAACGTATCAGGATACAACATTAACGATACTAAAGGATTATAAGTTTAATTATCTGCGTAGAGATGATTTTGAGTTACTTCCTATTCATAATGTTGGGCAAACCTATAATAGTTTGGCAAAGCGAGAAGAGCGAGACCATATATTACCACTTATGGGAGCCAGGGCCAGGCATTTCAATTTTATGGAAGCCGAAGATATAAAGTACTACCAGGTGCCTACCCCGCTTACCGAGTTGTATTTTAGAACTACTTTTGAACAAGGGCAGCAACTAGATGCTTTTTTTACGGTAAATACTTCACCAAGACTTAATCTTTCGATCGCTTATAAAGGCGTACGATCTTTGGGGAAATATCAACATGCTTTAACGAGTACAGGTAATTTTAGAGCTACAGCTAGTTATTCGACCAAAAATGACCGGTATAGAGTACGTACTCATTTTGTGTCACAAGATTTGCTTAATGAAGAAAATGGAGGATTATCGGCAGAAGGACTAAATCAGTATTTGGGTACAGGCAATTTTGTTGGAGAAGAAGATGAATTTGCAGATCGAGGTTCGGTGTCTGTTAATTTTCAAAATGCCGAAAGTATATTACTAGGAAAACGATTTTATCTAAATCACGAATACGCAATACTTAAAAAAACAGATAGTTCTTCTACAGCATTGTCGGTAGGACATATAATGGATCTTACAGATAAGAGATTTAAATATGATCAGGCAGCAATTGCTCCCGATAATCTCTTGGGGGCATCCTATGTAGCTACAAATATTTCTGATAATGTAGCTTTAGAAGATTTTAGCAACCAGGTATTTGTAGATTTTACCAATAAGTGGTTGGGGAATCTGCGTGTACTGGGCGGAAGCTCTAATTATAATTACGGGTATAATGCAATTGTAAATCAGGTAAACAGTTCTGGTGCTCAAATAAATATAACAAATCGTATTAAAGGAGATATATATTCTGTTGGGGGTGAGTATAAGAATACCTATAAAGGATTTAAGCTGTTTGCAGATGGAATGACCATTGTTTCTGGTGATTTTACAGGAAATTATTTTAATGCAGGTGCGGGGTATGACCTTAATGATAACTATGGTATCCAGGCCAAAGTAAGTTCTACATCTGTTGCTCCCAATTATAATTTTTTACTCTACCAAAGTGATTATGTAAACTATAACTGGCAAAATAATTTTGATAATACCGAAACTCAAAAAATACAGGTTAATATCAAAGCCAGGAAAATTGCTGAAGTAGAAGCGAGCTATGCTACGATTAGTAAATATACCTATTTTACAAAGGATGCTAATGCTGCAATTGTACCTCTACAAGCTCCAGAAAGTATTGATGTACTGAAGGTAAAACTTTCACAAGGACTTAAATACTGGAAACTAGGTCTTGATAATACCGTAATGTATCAAAACATTCAGGGAGGAGATCAGATATATAATGTACCCGAAATTACCACCAGAAACAGTTTGTATTATCACGATCACTGGTTTAAAAAAGCATTGTATTTACAAACAGGAGTCACTTTTAAATACTTTACAAGCTATAAAGCAGATGCATACGATCCTGTGTTGTCCGAGTTTTATGTTCAAAATACCGAAGAGATTGGTGGTTACCCTCAGTTTGATATCTTTTTTAATGCCAAGGTACGACAGACAAGAATCTTTTTTAAAGTCGAAAACTTTGGTGAAGCCTTTAGACAGAACAACGAGTTTTCTGCACCGGGATATGCAACACGTGATGCTGTATTGCGCTTTGGTTTGGTTTGGAATTTCTTTTTGTAACCGAGCCGTTATATAATGTGCGAAATCAATTTAAATATTTTCAACCTTATTATAATAGCATCTATATGTATAGGAACCACATTTGGGTTATTACTTATTTTTACTAAGCGGATAAATAAAAAAGCTAATGTACTACTTGGCTTAGTTACTTTTATTATTGTTTTTTGGAATATTTGGATATTGAGTTTGGATTTTCAAATCACTAATTATATACCACATTTTTATTTAATACCATTAAATTATTCTTTAGCTCTTGGACCATTATTATATTTATATGTAAAAAAAATAACCAACTTTAGTTATCGTCTTTCTAAAAAAGACAGCATTCATTTTTTGCCATTAGTAATAGAACTCGCGATACATTTTATGATTAGTCGTGATGCACTTGTTAATAATACTATTGGTATAGAAACGAATACCTATCTTCAATTAATGCCTGTTGTTCAGTTTTTTGCAATTATTTCTATAGTAACCTATTGTTTATATGCCCTAAAAGAAATTAAAGTTTATCACACATGGTTAAATAAAAATTACAGCAATAATGACGCATATAGCTTAAGATGGTTATATAGGTTGATTATCGTATTTGCTGTACTTTGGTTTTTATGGACACCCTATACTATTATTGATTATATAGTATTTAATTTTCAGTTAGGCATAAGTGATTATTACCCAATTTATGCAGTACTGTCTATTATCACTATTTGGATTAGTGCAGAAGCTTTTTTAAGACCAGAAGTAATTTTACTCGAGGCTAATAGAGAAAATAGTATTGATAAAGAAAAGCCATCTGAAGAAATCTTCAAAAAAGCATCTTGGTTAAAAGAGCAAATGGTAACTAATCGTTTTTATCTTAACTCAGAATTGACATTAAAGTCTTTAGCAGAAAACCTTAAAATGCACCCCAATATTTTGTCTAAAGTAATAAACGATGGTTTGGATAAAAATTTCTCGGATTTTGTAAATGAATATCGTGTAAATGCTATTATCGAAAAATTACATAGTGGTAATTATGATCACATAACCTTATTAGGTTTGTCTTTTGAGTGTGGTTTTAATTCAAAAACAACTTTTAACAGAGTCTTTAAAAATATTAAGGGCATTACTCCTTTGCATTATAAGAAATCAATAAAAAAAGACTCTCAATAGCGTTAAATGAGTCCCATTCTATAATATGGAGCTTTTGTAAGCCCTGGTAGATCTATGTTTGTTGAATAATTCAATTATCAATCAAACATGAAATCAAAAATGAAATCAAATTATTTAGTACTTATTGTTTGCTTCATCGTAGCATGCAATACTAGTAAAAGTTCAACACCAAAAAAATCTCAAACCAATGAAATTGAGAATCTATTTTTTTCAAAGGTTGACTTTAAAAAAAATAAACCTACACCAAATGACTACGTCAATAGTTTTACACTTAATAAAGATGAGTTTCTGAACATTCATTTTACATTAAATAAACCTCTTATTGAAAGCCTTAAATTATTATCCCCAGGCTTATCACAAGATCAATTATTGAATAAAGGGAATTTTCAATTTTCGTTTTTAGTAGATGGAAAAAAAGTTCATGTAGAAAATTTAAACAAAGGTGCAGGAACTATAGATTCTAAAACAACCAAACTTAAACATATGGTTCCGTTAATGTATCCCGAACAGATTGATTTTTGGGGTTGGTTTATGTGGCTAAAGTTTATGAAATTAAGTGGAGGACAAGATGTTCTCGTAGAAGGTAACCATTCTTTAACTATTGAAGTAAGACCCTATTTAAAAGAAGAAACGCTAAAAGTAGGTGCGATTTTAGCCAAAGGAAATATAACAATCGAAGTGGCCAAAATTGCTATAGACGAAAGTCTAATACCAGTTCAAAAAATACAGCCCGATAGTGGTTGGCAATTATCTAAAGATAGTTTTGATCGTCACAAAATAGAAGCACTAAATAGAAAAATAGCTGAAAAAAGATTCGAAAATATTAATGGAGTTGTCGTTATAAAAGAAAACAAGCTTTTAATAGAAGAATATTTTAATGGTGAAGACAGAAATAGTTTACACAACTCAAGATCTGTAGGGAAATCATTTGCATCTACAGTGCTGGGGATTGCTATTAAAGAAAACTATATCAATAGTGAAAATGCATTTTTAAAAGATTTTTACAAATTAAAATCCTTTAAAAATTATAGCAGTAAGAAAGATTCTGTAACATTAAAATCTCTTCTAACTATGAGTTCGGGATTTCTTGGTGATGATAGTGATTACAATAGTTTAGGAAATGAAGAAAATATGTATCCAACCGATAACTGGGTTAAATTTTCACTTGATTTACCAATGCAGAAAGATAAAACAATAGGAAAAGATTTTACTTATTTTACTGCTGGAGTTGTGATCTTAGGAGATATCATTCATAAATCTGTTCCTGAAGGGTTAATTTCTTATGCAGATAAAAAATTATTTGAACCACTTAATATTACCAATTATAAATGGCAATACACACCACAAAAAGTTGGGAATACCGCTGGGGGAATACAGTTAAGAGCCATCGACTTTGCTAAGTATGGGCAATTATACAAAAACAAAGGAAAATGGAATGGCAAACAAATTATAACAGAAAAATGGGTAGAGAAAAGTGTATCAAAACAAGTATCACAAGCCTATGCTGGTATAAAAGATGGCTACTACGGCTACCTTTTCTGGAATAAAATATATACCATTAATGGCAAAGATTACCCAGTTTCTTTTTGTAGTGGTAGAGGTGGGAATAAGATTTTTATCTTTAAAAACATTCCTTTTGTTGTTGTTATTACTTCTTCTGCATATAACAATCCAAATGCTCATGCTAATGCAGACAAAATGATGAAGGAATATATATTACCTGCAATAATAGAGAAAAAATAAAGCCAATAGCCAGCAATGTATAAAAACGTAGGATGGTTTAAGATAGTTTGAAAGGCTTCGAAATTTACTAAGTCGTCAAATCTTAAATTAGACATTTGCAAAAAAATGATAAAAGCGAAATATTTATATTTGATTTAGTACCAATCTAAAAAATTATCATTAATTAACCGCCCTACGTTTCTTATACAAAACGTTAGTAATAATTTATAATAGGATTTCTGTATTCAAGCTCTCAAAAAATAAGAAACAAATAACTTTCTAAGAACGTGAACTCTATCTAATTCATCAAAAAAGATTCACAAGGATTGTGTAACATAAATAAGTTTTTAAACTCTGATATTTAGAATCAATCAATCAATCAAATGAAAAACTTAAGTATTTACTTCCTTACTCTTATTTCAATTTTATTAATAAGTTGTAACTCAAACTCGAAAAAAGAAACTACTTCAGATGATAAAGAAGTAATAAAGGACTCTTCAATCGGTAAAGTTAAAGACACCAGAGTTATAAAGGTTAAATTAGGCGTTAACTCTAATCAGATATCTAATGAATGGAAAAATGTATTAGCAAGCAGGAAGAATGCTGCTATACTTGACTCTCTATCAAATGTGATTAAGCAAATAACAGAAGAAGAACAAGATTGGATCAACTTAATTGAATCCAAAGCAACTAAATGGAATACTTTTAGAGACTCACTAAAAGTACCTTTTCAGAATATCAAACTTAAAGACACCATTTCTATCCTTTTAGGATATCAAGGAGGTGATGATGCTTTTACCTATAAAAATAAAACTGTTTGTCTCGATGTAAATGCATTACACAGAGAATACGGATCTGCAAAAAAACCTGCTAATGACAATCGAATTGACCGTATATTTGCACACGAATTTACACATTTACTTCATAAACAATGGGCAAAGGAAAACAACTTAAAACTCGATACATTTAAAGATCAGATTTTGTGGGAATGCGTAATGGAAGGTTTTGGGATGTATCGTTCGATGTCTACTAAATGGTTTCCTGTAGGAGATTCTTTATCCATGACATCAAAAAATACTTTTAAAAATTTATATCCAATATTTACTGAAAAAATCATTAAAGTATCTACACAGTCAAACCTTACAAGGGAAGAAGAAAACAATTTGCACGCAAACCTATCTAGAGGTCCTATGAAAAAAAAATGGGGCGCTATGCCAGTTGCGGTATGGCTCGCATTAGAGGCAAAAGGGAATGATGAGAATCTGGTGAAATGGGTGAACAAAGGACCAGATGCCATAATTCTATTAGCTAAAAAATATTTAACAGGAGAAAGTAAAACTAGGTTTGAAAAGGCTTTTCCAGATAATCAGGACACAAACGATTAGCTATAACTATATAATGAGTGATGTACTCAATAACTTAAGATAACAAACGTTTTCAACTTAAATCGTTACAAAACAAATGAGTTGGTTTATACGTAAGCAAAAATTAGTACTTATAATCTTAGTATTCTGTTTATTCAATCTAAATGCTCAAGAAAAGAGTAATATAACTTTTCGGATAGAACCTGGGATTCTCCTATTTTCAGAATCCGGAAATTTAGAATTATTACTTAATGTTGAACCCAAAATTAAAATTTCAGAAAATAAGGTTATCGGATTAAGATTCGGGGTTGCATTAAATTCTCAAAAATTTGAAAATAATGATAGTGGTCAATTTAATATTGATGATCAATCTGATAATGCTGTCATTTCGTTTGTACCAACTTTCGATTATTACTTAAATGAAAATAATTATCGTCCTTATGTAGGTATAGGCGTAGGATATTATTTGTTGAGCTATATCGATGTTTCCCCAGTTGGCTCTGCAGATGTATTAGAAGGAAGTGTTAATAACCAGATAGGTTTTCTATTAAGAGGAGGGCTTGAATTAGGTAAGACAAGACTTGGATTAGAATATAACCTCATCCCGAAAGCAGATATTGAACTGCCGAGTGGCCAAATCATAGGAACAGTAGATAGTGGCTATTTAGGACTGTCTATTGGATTTACAATTGGAGGTAGGAAAAACCAGAATTAATTACGAATTTGGTTATTTTAAACCGATTAAACTGCAACAACACTTATCTTTAATGTATTGTAGTATATAGAAAATAAAAATGAAAGAAGAATATTATAAAACTAAAGATTCTGTTGAAGAATATATCAGATTAGCAAAAGAGGTGAATGGAGGTGAGCTGATTGAAAAACTTAAAGAGTTCTTACCCTCGGATTCTACTCTACTTGAAATTGGAACAGGGCCAGGAACTGATTGGAATATCCTTAATAAAGATTACAAGGTTATTGGCTCAGATAATTCTAATGAATTCCTAAAACACCTTATTTCAAGCTATCCTTCGGGTAGATTTCTTGATTTAGACGCTGTTACGTTAAATACAGATGAAAACTATAATGGAATATACTCTAATAAAGTAATGCATCACTTGAAAGATAGTGAGCTTAAAAATTCAATTAAGAGGCAGCATGATATTTTGAAATCAGGTGGGATTATTTGTCATTCATTTTGGAAAGGAGAAGGTTCAGAAATTTTCAAAGGCCTTTTTGTAAACTATCATACAGAAAAATCATTAAGAGACTTTTTTGAGGATTATTTTGAAATACTCTTGATAATGAATTATACAGAATTTGAGGAAGCAGATTCCCTTTTATTAATTGGAAAGAAAAAATAGGAGATGGAAACAAAACCTAAGCTGCCGTTTGCACATATCGCCTCGTATATTGGGATCACACTAAGAAACATTAAGCAGAATACGAAAGCATAAAAACCGAATTTGATATAAATCAAATGATACGTTATAATTTAGATTGACCTTTGTGAAAAAAATGATGAAACGAATTCATTATATCTCGGGGGTTATAATTACAATTTTTATAAGCTTTCACTTGTTTAACCATAGTTATAGTCTTTTTGGGGTAGAGGAGCACATCCGATTAATGGATAAATTTCGTTGGGTTTATAGAAATGTTTTTGCCGAAACTCTTTTATTGATAGCAGTGTTCATTCAGATTTTTTCTGGGATACGACTATTTTTAAGAAGGAGAAAAAATACCACTGGGTTTTTCGAAAAATTACAAGTATGGAGCGGATTATACCTGGCTATTTTCTTTGTATTTCACCTTGGTGCAGTATTCGCAGGTAGATTTTTTTTAGATTTAGATACCAATATTTATTTTGGAGTAGCAGGGTTGAATACTTTTCCGATAAATCTATTTTTCATACCCTATTATGGGCTTGCTATACTTTCGTTTTTTGGTCACATTTCGGCTATTCATTACATCAAAATGAAAAGCAATGTATTGGGGATTACTCCTAAAAGACAATCTGTTTTAATACTTGTACTTGGTGTAGTGGTAACGCTGGTACTATTTTATGGATTAACAAATGGATATAGAGGAATTGAAATACCAAAAGAATATCATATTTTGATAGGAAAATAAAGAACGAACACATAATACCGAAGTTAAGATGAGTTCACTAATAATTAAGTAATGAATACATATTTGTGTATAGCAGGAATCCTGTGTTTTCTCTTAGGAATTGTTCATTCCATTCTTGGAGAATATTTGATTTTTAATAGCAAAAGGAATAAAGGAAGCTTGGTTCCGTCAAAAAAAAGCGAAGCATTAAAAGAAAGACATTTAAGGATATTATGGGCAACCTGGCATTTGGCTTCAGTATTTGGCTGGTGTATTGGGGCGATATTGATCAAAATTTCGATAGAATACAATGAGCTGAAATCAACTAGTATTGATTTTATAATACAGTCCATCATATACACCATGTTTTTGGCATCTCTTTTGGTTTTAGTAGGTACTAAAGGAAAACACCCGGGATGGGTAGTTCTTTTACTAATCGGGATACTATTAGTAATTGGAAACTAATCAAAAACAGCGGAATATTATAGTATGCTAGATTGTATGATATGGATTTAATTAAGACTTTATAGGATCGTTTTGGTATTTTTAAAAACGGTTATTAATATGTGTGCAAGATTACATAATAAGTATATGTGTACTAGTACACATATATCATTGTTACCAAACATTTTGAAATATTAAACAATGAGAAATTAACACATTTATAATAAGGAAAGAAAACATGAAAACAACGCAATTATTAATATTGACATGTGTTTTATCACTCAACATCGTTTTTGCTCAAGAAAATAATATAAACGATGGGATACAAACGGTAGAAAAGTCTTATTTAGAATTACCCCGGATACAGGTAATCCCAATAAAGGATACTAAAAATGACAGGCAATATGAACTTTATATTAAGCTACCAGAGGGATATTCAGAAAACGGTGACATCAAATATCCCGTGCTTTATTTTACTGATGCCCTGAAGCACATCGAAATATTATCAGGCTCCGCTGAACACGTGGTGGAAAACACTATTTTGGTTGGCATTTCCTGGCAAAAAGATCTAAAAGGAAAATTAGGTGCATTAGGAGAACATGCAAGTAGATTTCGAGATTACTCAATAATGAAATCAAGTAATCCAGAACATCAAGCTAAATATCAACGTGGACAGGCCAGTAATCATCTGGATTTCATTCGTAACGATGTTATTAAGTATGTTGAAAACAACTATCAAACTGACCCCGATAACCGCAGCTATTTTGGGTATTCCATGGGCGCAAAATTTGGAGCATACATATTATTTGTACAACCAGACACTTTTAAAAACTACATTCTTGGTAGCCCGGGAGCTTTATTAGACGGATCATACATTTATGAACATGAGCCTATTACCGCCTTGAATCAAAAAGAGTTAAATGCTAATGTTTTTGTGTCAATTGGCGCATTAGAAAAAGAAAGTATGCTTGGACATGCTAAAGGTCTTGTTTCCATATTGAAAAGCAAAAATTATACAAATGTATCATCAAAGCTTGTGGTGATTGAATCTGCTAACCATGGTGGAGCTTTTCCCATGTCAGCAGTTCGTGGTATGTATTGGTTATCAGACTTGACAAAAGAATAGCGTATCAAAGCATGAACCGAATCTAAAACACAGTATGTTTTATTTTGGTTATTCTGGCATTTGGCTTCAGTATTTGGCTGGTGTATCGGGGCGATATTGATCAAAATTTCAGTAGAATACAATGAGCTAAAATCAACTAGTATTGATTTTATAATACTGTCCATCGTATATATCATGTTCCTGGCGTCTCTTTTGGTTTTAGTAGGCACTAAAGGAAAACACCTGGGATGGATAGTTCTTTTACTAATTGGAATACTATTAGTGATAGGGAACTGATCAAAAAAACAGGGCGTTCTGCAAAGAGATTGTAGGGATCAATACGCATAAAAATCAAAAAGTCAGGTAACATTTTGCTCTGCTATGACACGTATATTAAACGTTAATAGCATTCATTATGAAAAATACTCTGATTTTACTAATAATTATTTTAACTTCAAATCTAGCTACAGCGCAATTTGTTAAAAATGAGTCAATTAATGCTCAAATTGGATATGGATTGAGTTCACCGTATACTAGTGTTGATGAGATCGTTAATGATGGATTTTTTCTTCAAGGTGAATATATACTGAGTATCGCTTCTTGGGTTGAACTTAGGCCATACGCTGGTTTAATTTTGACAAACTCGAATGGAAAGGACCTTAATGACAATCCAACAGATGAAAAAGCTGAATCTAAAGCCTTTCTGATAGGAGGGAAAGTAAGGGTTAGAGCGCCAATTCCTTGGGTTGCACCATATGTTGAAATTGGAATAGGTGCATCTCTGGGAAAATTTGAAACATTTACAGCTTTTACTAATATAGATAAAAGAGGTTTTATCTACCATATACCTTTCTCTTTCGGATTAGAATTAGGGCGAAATAATAATGTAGATTTAGGTTTGACCTATTACATTCAACCAACTGTTGAACAGTATGCTGGAGCATTCGCACTCGGAATTTCTATACCCTTAAAAACAAATAAATAGCATGTTACAACAGAATATATAAAATATTAGTTTAGAATTATTAAGTAGCGAAATAGTATCATTAAGTCGCACAATGTATAAGGAATTCTTCCTGAATACGTATTGAAATCAAACATGAAAACAGCAGGTGTAATTAATCACTTGTTTTGTGTCTATCCAGAAAACTTTACGGATTTACCTTTGGTTCGTTTTCTTTTACTAATTTAGTCCTAACCTACGCAACCAACCATATACAAAGCCGTTAATAAATTATTTAAACCAGAAAATATGAATAGAAGGTATTATTTCTTATTAATGATCGCATTCGTTTTTGTCCTGCAAAATTGTAAACCAATTAGTTCGAATAACTCCTATATAGATGAAAAACTGCCAGGGATAACACCAGAATTATTCGCTTCATCCTTTGTGAATACAGATGCTATAGAAATTAATACAGTATTTAATGCTTCGTTTACCGAAATGTTTTTTACCAGAATTATTGATGGTAGTTTTATTATACATCATTCTGATTTTGTTAATGGCAAGTGGACTGCACCACAACCTATACAAATGTATACCAACCAGGAAAGTGAATCTGTTGCCATTGATCCATCAATAACACAAGATGGTAATACGATGTATTTCCTCGGCGTTAGTCCTGAAGATCGTTTGAAAAAAGGTAAGCCAGACATATATAGAAGTCAAAAAATTGAAGGGAAATGGCAAATCGCTTCAAAGGTTGGATATCCCGTATCAACAGAAAAGTATGTAGAATCGTATCCGGTAGTTGTTGCAGATGGAAGTATATATTTTACATCAAATCGCCCTGGTGGTCTTGGTAAAGGAGATATTTATAGGGCCCAATATCTAGGAGAAGGAAAATTCGATACCCCAGTGAATATTGGTTCTGAGGTGAATTCTGAAGAAGGCCAACGTGGCACCTATGTTTCTCCCGATGAAAGTTATTTGATTACCGGAAACACATATACAGATGAGAAAGGCTTTGCAATATCATTTAAAGAAAATAACAAATGGCAAACTCCGGTTCATTTTGATATTGGTGAGCCGCTAAAGAAAGATTGGATTTATTTCTGCCCATATATGTCACCAGATGGCAAGTATTTTTTCTTTTCAAAAAGATACAGTAACCCTCCAAAGAGCGGATGGAAAGGAGTAATCAAAGGAGAAGTGTATTGGGTAGATGTTAGTACTGTTTTTGAAGATTAAAGAAAATAAACATAAAATAAAGTAGTATGTGAAAACCTATTACTTTTCTTCATAGAACCATTACGTATATGATAAAACTACTATGACACAAGAACTATATCAAAAAGCAATCAAATTTGCTGGAGAAAAACATAGCAAACAAAGAGTCCCCGGGACAAATGCTAACTACCTGTTGCATATTTCAAATGTAGCTATGGAAGTGTTATTTGCGTATAATTTTGATCCTTCATTTGATATAGATTTTGCCATACAAACAGCAATCCTTCATGATACAATTGAAGATACAGATACAAATGTCGAAGAAATCAAACAAATATTTGGCGAACCTATTGCTATAGCCGTAAAAGCACTAACAAAAGATGAAGAGTTACCATCGAAAGAAGAAAAAATGATGGATAGCCTGATTCGTATAAATAAATTGCAAAAAGAAGTTGGCATTGTTAAAATAGCAGACCGAATCACAAACCTCCAAACTCCACCAGAACATTGGACTAAAAACAAAATAATTAAGTATTGTGAAGAAGCTAAACTAATTTCATCTCATCTTAATAATAAAAATGAGTATTTAAACAAGCGACTAGAATCAAAAATAGAAGAATATGAACGAATGTTTAAAACATCATAATCATAGATAGAAGATGAAGTTAATAGAAAAAGATTTCAAATAATGAACAATTAATCATATAAAAAAACAAGCTCTGGTTATGAACTTTAAATTTCTAAATATAATCCCTTTCCTTGTATTCGTACTTGCTTGCAATATGCAAAAAAATGAAATAGAGATTCAAAATAAGAAAGCAGCTTTATCTCAAAATGGGACAGAGCATGTGATTAATAAATGGTTAAAGTTGTGGGAGACTTATGACTTAAATCTGCTAGACGATATCTTTCTTCAAACCGAAGATCTTACCTATTTTTCATCAGAAAAGGAAGGTTTGATGATAGGATACAAACATCTAAAACCACATCACCTGGGATTTGGTTTTGTAGAAGGAGGAAAGCAACCTGAAAAATCACTCTGGTTAGAAGATATTACGACAAAAATTTATGGAGAAACTGCAATGGTAGCTGCGGTATGGTATTTTGGAGATAGAAATGCAGTAAAAGATAGTATTTCAAAAGGCCCCGTTACATTTATTCTTAGTAATGATAAACAGGGTAATGCGAAAATAATACATACTCATTTTGCAAATTATTAAAAAGACATTATTATTTTGGTTTAATCGTAAAATAACCCAATACTCGCTACATAATTAGAGATAATTTACAGCATTTTTAGTTTATGAATTTAGTAATTACTTTTTTTTTAACCACAGGAATTGTTATTAATGCTATTATACTTCTGTTATTGATAAAATCTAAAACCAAAGAATTACCACAGCAATTACTTCTCTTATTTTTTTCTATAACCCTATTTTACATTATTCACGGGTATGCACGAATTCATAAATTAAAATTCTTATTTCTAAGCACTTTTGTGTTCAATGAAATTATTGAATTTTTTACCGGACCTTTGATATTTGTTTATATAAAATCTCTATTTGAAAATAAAACAAAACTAATAAGGAAATACTACATTCATTTTATCCCTACAGTACTCTATCTACTATGCGTATCAATTCCTTTTTTGATCTCGATCATTAAGAAAGAGTTTGTGTTTAACTATTTAAAAGTGATCAATGATCATGGGGATCTATTTGGTATTTTGTTGATGTTGTATTTTATTTTCTACACATTGTATTCATTAAAACTATTTAATAGATATAAAGGAACCATGAAACTCAATTTTTCAAACATTTCTGAAAATGATTTTGGTTGGGTAAAACGAATGCTTATTGGTGTGCTTGTGATTTCTTGCCTTGATGTCATATTTACTTTGTATGAGTCTACTATTAGAGAATTAAATTTTGAAACCTCGTATTTAACATTAGTTTCGGTAATTATATTGATAGTATATTTAGGATATTATGGGGTTAAACAGTCAAAAATTTTACTCCCGGATTTCTTAATCAATACACCAGAGAAAAAAGATAGAGAGAGTAAAAAAAATGAGTACTTGTCTCGTATAAATGATGAAGAATTGAATATGCTGAAATTATCACTAGAACGTGTACTGTTTGTTGAGAAAAAGTATTTAGACGAAGATCTTACTTTAAGCATATTAGCAAATGCAATTTCAATTTCTGATAAAAAACTCTCAGCATTTTTAAATCAATATTTGAAGACTACATTTTATGACTATGTGAATAAGTATCGCGTAGCCTCTGTCAAAGAAAAAATAAAATCACCAGAGTATAACAATATCACACTTTTGGGTATTGCATACGAATCTGGCTTTAAATCTAAGACCAGCTTTAATCGAATATTTAAAAAAGAAACTGGTTTATCTCCTTCTCAATTCAAATCCTCACTTCAGGAAACATCTTAAAAATAGGTGCCAATAGAAGCATTGGGGCGTTTAGATCTTCATTTTCATATTTATTTGTGTCAAATCTCAACAGAATAATTACTCGATAGGGTGATATGTAATGTTTGAGTAGTATGTAATTTCAAAATGAATATATCAATCAAAAAAACAATAATTATGAAATCGTATTTTACTTTTATTTTGATTACTTTTTTAAGCATCCAGAGTTGTATATCTCAAGACAGAAAATTTACAGGCTATGCTACCGCTGTAGTTAATGGGGATGAGGTTTTAAAAATTGAAACATTTGGATTAGCTAATACAGAAAAAAAGAAGAAGTATTCAAAAAATACAATTCAACCAATAGGGTCGGTGAGTAAAACAGTTATTGGAGTTTCCTTAATGATCGCCAAAGAGAAAGGATTACTTGATTTGGATAAGGATATTAATGAATATCTGGATTTTAAAATTGTTAATCCGCATGTCGACGATTCGAACATTATTACATTGAGACATCTGGCAACTCATACCTCAGGAATCATAGATAATAAAAATATATATGAATCTGCATATGCCTATGAGTTTTCCCCAAAAATATCTTTAAAAACATACCTATATGAGCATCTTAATCATAATAGGAAGAGTGTAAAGAAAAGCTTCTCGAAAAAGAAAGCAGGAGTACAATATGAGTATTCAAATATTGGAGCAGCATTAGCGGCTTATATAATTGAAAAAGTTAGTGATAAACCTTTTAATGAATTTACCGAAGAACATATATTCAAACCACTAAACATGAATAATACAGCTTGGTTTTATAAGAATATAGACAGTACGCAACATAGTATACTATACGATGAAAAAGATCAGGCTATACGGCCTTATTCTTGTGTAACGTATCCCGATGGAAGCTTAAAAACAAACATAAAAGACTTATCTCTTTACTTAATCGAACTCATAAAAGGATATAACAAAAACAGTACATTGCTCACTAAAAAATCATGGGGTGAGTTATATGCTAAGAATTTTGATGAAAGGAAAAACGTTCAGAATATTAGCCCAAGAGAACCTAATACCGGACTTTTTATGGCGTATTTTAAATCTGGTAAAATAGGGCATACCGGTTCAGATCTAGGAGCATCTGCTTTTATGATGTTTGATCCCAAAACAAACGTTGGACAGATTCTAATGGCAAACGAAGATTTAACTTCAGATAATTTAGAAAGATTTAAGAAAATCTGGAATGAATTAGGTAAATAAACAGAACTACGTTTTTATCGGTTTAATTATCTTAGTGGTGCGAAAAAGTACTAGTGTACTTTTCTGATGCAAAGCTTTTGTGCAAGGGATAAGAAAGATTCGATGAAATTTAATTTAACATGAGATTTTCTTATCCCATGCATGAATATAGGCTTGTAATGAATGGTGTGATTTTTTTAAAAAACTAGTTGAATTTAAATCCTTAGAGTCGTATAATGCAAGACATTCCGGTAAGAAAAGGTAACGTGAACTCAGACGAATCTATTTTCGCAATTAAAAATGTTAAGAAGATGTTGAATGGAAAACGGATGATCCAAAATCTTCACAGGCATGATTTTTTCTTTTTACTTGCACTGGAGCAAGGGTCGGGTTTTCATGAAATAGATTTTATTTCTTATGATGTTTGTGCGTATTCTATATTTATTCTTCGCCCAGGTCAGGTACATCAGCTTACATTAAATAAGGAAAGCACTGGGTATTTACTTAATTTTAATGCCAATTCTTATGTCGCTCATGATAGGGTAAAGGTAGCATTGCTAAGAAAAATAAGTAGTTTGAACTGTTATCAATTTGATAGTAATAGTTTTAAAAGACCAGTGTCTGTTTTAGAAGCCATTTTTCAGGAATTTACAAATAAGGATGAGGGGTACCAGGAAGTAATTAATGCAAACCTAAGCATATTACTTACCGAACTTAGTCGAAAAATAGGAAAAGATCATAGAGGTAACGGTACACCATATTCACAAGAACGACTCGAAGAATTTTTAGAACTTCTAGAAACACATAGCATTACCTATAAACGAGCAGCTCAGTATGCTGAAATGATGAACCTTTCTTTATATCAGCTTAATGCCATCACTAAATCTACATTAGGTAAAACATGTTCAGAATTAATTAATGAACATATAATTTTAGAAGCTAAAAGATATCTTTTGGCGACGTCTAATCAAGTAAGCAGTATAGCTTATGATTTAGGATATGATGATGCATCTTATTTTATCAGGTTCTTTAAAAAACACATGGGGTGTTCACCCAAAGTGTTTAGACATAATTTTAGATAAGTCCTGGTAAACCAAAATTTTGTCCTACTCCAGCATCCTGTATGCGTACTAATTTTGTGTGTTAATATAATCTCTTATTACCTCTCTTTATCGTCTAATACTAATCAAGAAAACAGATATAAAATGAATTGGATATTAAAAACAATAATTATTGGTGTTGGTGCCACATTTGCAATGGATATTTGGTCATTTATATTAAGTTTGTTTAACATAAAATCACTTGATTATAGTCTTCTTGGTCGTTGGGTTGGTTATATACCCAAAGGAAAATACTTTCATGATAAAATCTTTAATTCCCCCTCATTAAAAAATGAATTGATAATAGGTTGGTTGTCACATTATATAATAGGAATATCATTTGCATTTTTATTGGTATTTGTTTGCAGTAAAAATTGGCTAACTAATCCAACTCTTCAACCTGCGATTTTAATAGGTCTTGTTACTATTGTCGCTCCTTTTTTTATTATGCAGCCTGCATTTGGGTTAGGAATTGCATTATCAGATATACCAAATCCAGCTACAGGTAGAATAAAAAGCTTGCTTGCGCATACCATTTTCGGGATAGGATTATACCTAAGCGCAATTCTATTAAATAGAATATCGACGATATAACCCTTTGTTCGTATTTAAAATGAACAATTAGATATTATGGTATTATACTTCTCTAGGGTAAAAAAAACATTTCTATGTTTAGATTGAGATACCTTGTATCTGGGGCTGTAGTACCATCTATGATTTTTATGTTTATGTAAGAGGTGTTATATCAGAGCATTAAAAAAAAGTTTCAAAATAGTTAAGAAAAGGTGTTGTTGGAAAGGAAAAGGTTTTTATATTTGCCCCCGCAAAACGGGATAATGTTTTGTGCGTTCATTGAGAGGTTTATTTTTGGTTTTATAGTTTAAGAAAAAGTTTTAAAAACTTTATTAAAAAGGTCTTGTCAGAATAAAAAAGGGTTGTATGTTTGCGCCCGTTCAAAACGGGATAATGTTTTGTTAAGTTCGTTGAGATTTGGTTTAATTTTTTAG
>NZ_OMPD01000003.1 GCF_900312745.1 Aquimarina sp. AU58
CCTAATATATATAAAAAATAAAAACAAAACCCCTAAAAAAAAATAAAAAATAAAAAAGACAAAAAAAAAAACACTGAAAAAAAAAAAATCAAAAAAAAAAAAAAAACCCACAAAAAAATGGGAAAATTCAACCTAAAAAAACCAATTCCCTTTCAGTTTTTGAAAGAAAAAAAAAAAAAAAAAAAAAAAAAAGATCCCACTCTACAGTGGGATAATTCGACCTAGTAAACCCAATTCCCTTTCAGTTTTTGAGAGCATCCAGATTAAAAAAAAAAAAAAAAAAGATCCCACTCTACAGTGGGATAATTCGACCTAGTAAACCCAATTCCCTTTCAGTTTTTGAGTTTACGGTCTCATTAATTATAAAAACGTGTAAAAATAGAGATCAATTCCTTTGGCGGAATAATCTTATTAGGGTACTCATTCATTTTTTCCAGAACTGCATCAATAGCCTCTAGCCTAAGCCCCATATGCAATCCTATTTCTTTTATCTTATGAATTTCTAATTGAGAAGTTTCCTGATCTATATTCATGAGTAGCACCAATCTATGAAATTGAAGAATTCTTTGTGACTCGGGTTGTAAATTCTTTTTTTCTCCTCCTTCTTCTATCAAAGTATCCACCTCTTCTTTTGTTATTTTAAGTTGCGATGCAATGACCAGGATAAAATTATATTCTTGTTCTTTAAATTTTTTATCTGCTTTAGCAAACTGTATCATTTCAGAAAGCAAACTTAATTTCTCTTCTTTACTGTACATAAACCAATTACTTTTTGTCGAAAATAGTAATTTTCAACTAAACTTGTATAACATTCTTTACACTCAACTTCTGATTTTAATCCCAATATCAATTCAAAAAAATATACCTTTGCAGTATGGGTTTAACAAACAATGATATTTTTAAAAAATTAAGGGTTGCACATAAATTACGCGATGACGATATTGTAAAAATCTGTGCATTGGTAGATTTTAAAGTAACCAAAAGCGAGCTAGGTGCATTTTTTAGAAATGAAAATCACCCAAAATACATGGAATGTGGTGATCAAATACTACGCAACTTCTTAAATGGGCTAATTATTCATCTTAGAGGTCCGATGCCCGAAAAAAAGAAAGACACTACAAAAAATAAGAACACCAACTAACGTTTTTTACTTCAAAATAAATGCTTAATTTGGTTGAGACTAATAATTTTTACTCAACAATTATTCAACTTAAGTATCTATGCTTACTGCAGCCGAAAAACAATTATTTAGAGAAGAACTTTTTTGTCATTTAGACGGAATTGCTGTAGCGCCTGTCGCCTATTCTCTTTATAAAAATAATATTACCGATTATTTAATTAGCAATAAAGAAACATCAGTTTCACAAATTACAGCATCTCATAAGACCAATGAAGGATATCTAAATGTCGCTCTGCGTATACTAAGTGCTCAAGGTTGGCTGGATTACAAAGTAAATAAGGATGATGTAATTATAAAAACCAATGCACTTTCTGAATTGGCTTTTAATCATTTTTATCTATATGAAGACGTGGTTAATCTATTGGAATATTCTGGTAAATTTCACCCTCGAAAGTTTGAATTAGAGCCTTTTCATAAACTAGAACAGCTATTTAAAAAATATCAAAACCGCTTTAGCTTACCCTCTGAAAAAGATAGTACAATTACTCAAATCCAAGATCAAATCCTTAAACATATTGAAGGTATTCTGGTAGGACCAACTACAGTACATTTGGGTATGGGCGGAATGTTTCATAAATATTTTATGGAAGCATCTTTTAGCGCAGATGAATACCACAAATTTCCGGAAAGCTTTAACACTATTCTTACATTCTTAAGCTACCTGGGCTGGTTTAGCAAATCAAATGGCAACTATACTTTTACCAATAAAGGATTATTTTTTGCAAAAAGGGCTTCTGCCTATGGCGTTACTGTTTCCTATATCCCCATGTTTCGACAAATGGATGCTTTATTATTTGGTGACCCCAATGCACTATGGAATCCCCAAGGCGATACCGAAATACATGTAGATCGAGAAATGAATGTATGGGGAAGCGGAGGTGCACACACTACCTATTTCAAAAAAATTGATGAAATCATTATTAGCCTATTTAACAAGCCTCTGGATGAGCAACCTAAAGGAATTCTGGATATGGGATGTGGCAATGGTGCTTTTTTAATTCACCTTTTTGAGGTCATTGAATCCAAAACACTTCGTGGCAAACACTTAGATGATTATCCATTATTTTTGGTCGGTGCAGACTATAATAAAACAGCTTTAAAAGTTACCAGAGCTAATTTAATTCAGGCAGACATATGGGCCAAAGTTATCTGGGGAGATATTAGCGATCCTGATTTATTAGAAAAAGATTTAAAAGAAAACTATACTATAGCATTAAAAGATTTATTATCGGTAAGAACATTCCTAGATCACAACAGAATCTGGAGTGAGCCAATCTTACAGCTGGATACTCCCAGCCAATCTACTGGTGCATTTGCTTATCGAGGAAAACGACTGCTTAATAGCGATGTCGAACGAAACTTAAAAGATCATTTTAAAAAATGGAGGCCTCATATTGAAAAATTCGGGTTAATTGTCATAGAGCTACATACGATATCCCCAGAATTAACGGCTAAAAACCTTGGTAAAACTGCAGCTACTGCCTATGATGCTACGCATGGATTTTCTGATCAGTATATTTTAGAAATCAATTCTTTCTTAAAAGTAATCAAGGAAGTAGGTTTACAAAGTGATGAGAAGTATTTTTCTAAGTTTCCGAATTCTGATCTGGCAACGGTAAGCATTAATTATATTATTGGAAAATAACAATTTAATCAGCATATAAACTATGAGTGCTTTATACAGTGTAACCCATGTAAAAACAGAAACCAAGCCATTCTATTTCTCAGAAAAGGATTCTGATTTCAGAGAATCTATTGGGCCAAGCTTAAGAATACTTGCGCCATTGTATGACTCTATTAAAGGAGAATTTCCAGAATATGATCATAATGATATCAGCGATTTTTATCCTTGGTTCAAAATAGAACTTACAAAAGCAACAGATACTATTTTGAAAGAAATTATTGCTTTAGCAATAGATGCTATACCTCACAATTACAATCCCAGTGAAATTTTAACAAAAATGGAGATTCCAGGTTTTAATCTATGGGAATTTTGTGTTCTTGAAAAAACTGAAGATGCATTGTCGTTAGGAAGAGATATTTTAATGCTACAAGGGGTTCTTTGCGATGCTTTCCCTAGACGTTTTGCACCACCAACGCTAGCTTGTGTAGAGCTTTATGGATTTGAAATCCACCCAGATATTGATTCTTTTAATGTAAAAGATCAAGCAATGGCGGTTAGATTATTAACAGAAACTGATGATCAGCATCCGCTTTATGATTTTTTCCCTGAACCTATAGAAGAAGATTATGATAGCATGATGGATGTAATTTTTAGAATTGAAGAATATAAAGACAAAAATGGAACTTATGCTATATGGTTACCAGTACATTTATCAGGAAACATAAAAAACAATTTCACCTGGGACTCTACAGCTTTTCCTTATTAACACATCAAGTTTAAAAAGAAATAAGTAATTCTATCTTAATCCTAAAAAATTAATACCCTTTTAAAGAGTTGTACTATTGAAAAATAAAAAAGTCCCGGTTGATGATTCCCGGGACTTTTTATGCATTCACATGTTTTACAACCTTATTCCTCTATGATACGCACAGGCATCTTGAATACTTTAGCTTCAGAACCATATTGTGTTCCTACTTTTTTATAATTTAATCGACTCTTAATAAAACCATCTAAGGTTTCACTTTTAGAATCAACAGATAATACTACGATTTCACCTTTACTATTTAAAGTAAATGTTACATAGGCTGTTAATTCTTTTTTAATCTTAAAAGATGGTTTCTTTAATAATGTTTTAATCTCTTTATTAAGAGCGTTTTCTATTTTTGTTGGATTAGTACCCGCACTTGCGACACTACTTATTGCAAAGGCAACTGCCAAAAGTAATACATTCAATTTTTTCATGATCTATTCGTTTTTATTGATTTATACTTATAAGACCATTGATTATCCAAATTTGTTACACTAAACAGGAATATTTAACACAGATTAACAAACTAATCAAATGTAATTAACACAGAAACTCCCTAAAAAAGATGCCTCCCAGCTCTTGTGTTAATTTCTTGTAAGTTGAGTAATTATATTCTTGTGTTTTGGAAATTGCTGAATTAAGTCTTTTCTTTCTGCCAATTCAAAATCATCGAAATCAAAACCTGGCGATACTGTACACCCCACTAAAGAATAACTACTTTCTTTTTTTACACTAGAAGCAAACCAGCAACCGGCCGGAACCACCAATTGAGGTAGCTCACCTTCTTCTAAATTCATACCTACAGAATAGCGATGATATTCTCCTTCTAAATCGATAACATGTACAAACAAAGAAGCTCCTTCATAATAATGCCATATTTCATCCTGATTAATTTTATGAAACGCCGAAAAATTGTCTGAGGTAAGAAGAAAGTAGATAGCAGTACAATAATTGCGTTCTCCACTATATTCCTTACTTAGCACATGTTGAGGAATAACGCCTTCGCTTCTATAGGTTTCTTTATAAAACCCACCTTCGGGATGTGGGTTCATATCTAATTTCTGAACTATTTTTTCTATCCTTGTATTCATGGCATTTAATATTTTAGGTATTTTTTATAAAAAAAGAAGCGATCATCAATAGATCGCTTCTAATATATACTAAAATCTAATTAGTTATTACGCTAATACTGCCTGTACTTTATCGGCAGCTTCCTGAAACTGTACTGCACTTTGCACATCTAATCCACTATTGTCAATTAGTTCTTTTGCAATATCAGCATTAGTACCTTGCAAACGAACTATAATTGGCACATTAATCGCATCACCCATATTTTTATATGCGTCTACAACTCCTTGTGCTACTCGATCACAACGAACGATACCACCAAAAATATTGATTAGAATTGCTTTTACATTTGGATCTTTAAGGATGATTCTAAATGCTGTTTCTACACGTTTTGCATCAGCAGTACCTCCTACATCAAGGAAATTTGCTGGCTCTCCTCCTGCTTGCTTAATCAAATCCATTGTTGCCATTGCAAGACCAGCACCATTTACCATACATCCTACATTTCCATCAAGGTCAACATAATTAAGTCCTACTTCTTTTGCTTCAACCTCGATTGCATTTTCCTCTCTGATATCACGCATATCTACATAGTTCTTATGGCGATATAATGCATTATCATCTAAAGTCACCTTGGCATCTACTGCCATAATTTTATCATCACTTGTTTTAAGAACAGGGTTTATCTCGAATAAAGATGCATCTGATTTAACATAAGCTGTATATAATGCCATTACAAATTTGGTCATTTCTTTAAAAGCGGCTCCGCTTAATCCCAAATTGAAAGCAACACGTCTTGCCTGAAAAGGAAGTAACCCAACAGATGGATCAACTTCTTCTGTAAAAATTAGATGAGGAGTTTCTTCTGCTACAGTTTCGATATCCATACCACCTTCTGTAGAATACATAATCATATTACGTCCAGAAGTACGGTTTAGCAATACCGACATATAAAATTCATTCGGTTCGCTATCTCCAGGATAATATACATCTTCTGCAACTAATACCTGGTGAACTTTCTTACCTTCTGCCGAAGTTTGAGGAGTAATCAAATTCATTCCTATGATTTGTTCTGCTACTTCTTCTACTTCCTTAAGGTTTTTAGCAAGTTTTACTCCACCACCTTTTCCTCGTCCACCGGCGTGAACTTGCGCTTTAATTACATGCCATTCTGTTCCGGTTTCTGTAGTAAGTTGTTTTGCCGCAGCTACAGCCTCGTTTGCATTTTGTGCTACAATACCGCGCTGTATACGCACGCCAAAGCTATTTAATATCTCTTTACCCTGATACTCGTGTAAGTTCATACTATTATTTTTTTGCCTTTTTTAGGAGTTCCAAAAATAGGAAAAGTGAAGTTATTGTGCCAATCTTTTTATAGTAAAAAAAACCAACCTCTTTTTACCCCATAATCCATCAAAAAAATGTGTGAATACAGGTAAAGATCGTCTCTTATTCATTACAGTTTAAAATCTTCAAAGTCTAAAGGATCGAAATTTTTAAAATGCCCATTCATTTTGATTGCTTTTTTAGCATTATTCATTTCTCTCACCACCGGAATTGTTTTTTTAAGATGACTAATCAAATATTTTAGCCTTTCTACCTCATTCCGAAGTTTCAACAAATGATATTCTTGATGTAAAGCCAATCCTATTTTATGCGCTACCTGATAACTAACAAAAGGAATATCAAATACAGGAGGGTTATCTATCGTTAATTCTACATATAGAATAGCGATATTTTTAAGCAATTCTTCCTGCAGCTCTTCTTCACTACTATCATTATCCTTAAGGAATTCTACCTCTCCTCCTGCGTATAGTTTACCAGGAAATTGCTGGTAAAAGTTTGTGATTCTAAAAATTCTTATCCCTTCGCATATCACATCACTCTCTCCTCCCGGGTATTTCTGAGCTATTTTCTGAAGTTTTACCTCAGTACCATATTCCAATTTTTGGTCAATATATGTGGGTATACCAAACACCCCTCCTTCTTCTTCACAATCATTAATTAATTGTTGATACCTTTTTTCAAAAATATGTAAAGACAATCGCTCCTTGGGATAAACAACGGTTTGTAATGGAAAAAGAGGTAACATAATTTTTTTATTAAATGTACTAATTAAGACTGTTTATATTCCTTAAACGCAAGTTAAAAATCTTAATTTTTCTTATGCACTATATTTTTTCTTTTCAAGACACAGATATCTCTAATTTTATTGATAATTTCGTAGGCTTAAATTTGTGACACAATGGAAAATGAAAATTTATTAGCAATTGCAAATGAGTTTGGGAGTCCAGTTTATGTATATGACTCCTCAAAAATTATCTCTCAGTATGATCGTCTTTCTGATGCTTTTAAGAAAGTCAAACGGTTAAAACTTAATTATGCAGTCAAGGCACTGTCTAATATTGCTATTTTAAAGTTGATGAATTCATTAGGAGCCGGGCTAGACACTGTTTCTGTTCAAGAAGTAGAACTAGGATTAAAGGCTGGTGTCAAACCAGGTAATATTGTTTTTACTCCTAATGGGGTTTCTCTTGAAGAAATAGAAGAAGTTTCTGCCTTAGGCGTACAAATAAATATTGATAATCTTTCTATCCTGGAGCAATTCGGTACAAAACACCCTAGTGTCCCAGTATGCATCCGTATGAATCCACATGTCATGGCAGGAGGAAACAGTAAAATATCGGTAGGACATATAGATAGTAAATTTGGGATATCAATTCATCAAATACCACATATCCTTAGGATTGTAGAAAACACAGGAATGCGTATTAATGGAGTACATATGCATACAGGTAGTGATATTCTGGATATTGAAGTATTTTTACGCGCCTGCGAAATACTTTTTGAAACTGCCATGAATTTCAAAAATCTTGATTTTATCGATTTTGGAAGTGGATTTAAAGTACCTTATAAATTAGGTGATATTGAAACTAATATTGAGGAGTTTGGCAGTAAAATGACGAAACGTTTTAATACTTTTTGCAAAGAATATGGCAAAGAACTCACACTAGGTTTTGAACCCGGTAAATTTCTGGTGAGTGAAGCAGGATACTTTTTGGCTAAAGTAAATGTAATCAAACAAACTACATCTACTGTTTTTGCCGGCATTGATAGTGGTTTTAATCACTTCATTCGACCGATGTTCTATAATTCTCATCATGAGATTATTAATATTTCTAATCCAAAAGGAAGAGAACGATTTTATTCGGTAGTTGGATACATTTGCGAAACAGATACTTTTGCTACAAATAGAAGGATTTCTGAAATTAATGAAGGTGATACTATTGCTTTTAAAAATGCAGGTGCTTACTGTTTTTCTATGTCTAGTAATTACAACTCTCGTTATCGCCCGGCAGAAGTATTATGGCATGAAGGAAAAGCGCATTTGATTCGTAAGCGCGAAACATCTGAAGATCTTACAAGAAATCAAGTAGACATTGATGTTTTTTCCAAAGTTGCTGAAACGACATAATAATATCTAATTTAAAATATTATTTCTTTATAAAATCCTTTTGTGATATCATACACAAAAGGATTTTTTTATACACTTAAGATATAATATATTATTTTTAATGACCTAACGGCTAACTAAATAATTATGAATTTCAAAAAAACTATAGCAAAAATATTACTTGATCTTATACCTGTAGCCATTGGAGTGTATGTTGGAATTTTAGGAAGTAATTGGAATGAAAACCAAAAGACAATAGAATTTAAAGATCGAACTATAGAGAGAATAAAAAAAGAAATAGAAAAAAATAAAGGTTTAATTCTTCAAGTGAAAGACTATCATGTAATGGTAAATGAAAAAATAAAAAAAATGCCGAGAATTGAATCACCTAAAGACACTATAAGTTTAGGTTTTTGGAGAGGACTTAGAATACCAAGATTACAAAAATCTGCATACCAAACTGCAATACAAACCGGTATAATCGGTGAAATAAAAATAGATCTTTTAGAAAAAATAAATGAAGCATATCTACAAATAGACCTATACAATCAATTTAGAAACACAGCTTCACAAGGTCTCTACGCCAAAGATTTCTCTGACACCCAAAACCTTAATAAGATCGCTTCTTTTTTAGGTGTAACAATGGTAGATTTATATTATCTCGAAAATGAAATAATCGAAAAGTTCAAAACTTGCCTTTCAGAAATTGATAAAACAAGTAAAGAATAATATACATATTATATTAAGCTAAGTATTTAAAAAAAATACCTATTTAAATTTACTATAACTAGTGATGGCATGTAAAGTAAATCTTTTGTACCCAGACAAGGTTTAATTTACACTCTCAACTAGTATTACTCCCTTATTATCCCTGGTTGTAAAATAGTAAACTTCTCTTTTTCTTTTGCTTCATCTACCATTCTTTTTACGTCTGCAAGAAGTGCTTTAGCATCATAAATTACCCCATCTTTAATAGTATACTTAACCCCTCCTGCCCGAATAACTTTGTTATCATCTGTTAATCGAATAGCTCCTGTTCCGTAAAGCACTTTTAAGTTCTGAAGTGGATTCTCTTCTACTACTACAAAATCTGCTAGTTTACCTACTTCGACAGAACCAATTTTATCTGATACTCCTAAAGCTTCTGCCCCATTTAATGTAGCTGCCCTAATTATTTCAAGAGGATGAAAACCAGCTTCTCGAAACAATTCTAATTCTCGTATATAAGCAAAACCATATAATTGAAAAATAAATCCAGAATCTGATCCTACCGTAACACGCCCTCCTCTATTTTTATATTCATTAATAAAGGTCATCCATAGTCGATAATTTTCTCTCCAAACTACTTCTTGTTCTGTTCCCCAGTCATGCCAATACGAACCATGTGAGATTTTACTGGGTTGATAAAATCTCCATAACGAAGGCAATGTATAAGTCTCATGCCATTCTGCTCTACGAGCCCTTTGTAAATCCCTACTCGCTTCGTAAATATTAAAGGTTGGATCTAATGTAAAATCGAGTTCTATTAACTCATTCATCACTTTATTCCAATGGTCAGAATAGGGTTTCGCTGCTTGTTTCCATAGCTTACCCGCTTCTTCAAATCGGTGTTGTTCATTTTGATAATTATAATCCAAAGGGTAATGCTGAACGGTTTTATCTTCAAACAACGCCTCTGGCAATCCGTACCAGTGTTCCATAGAGGTAAGTCCTGCTTTTGCAGAATTTAGAACATTCCATCGAGCCACATCGGTTTGAGAATGATGACAGGCAGAACGTAGTCCCAATTTTTTATTTTCATCTAATGCCGCTGTCATAATTTCTGGAGCTGCTCCAAAGAATTTTATCCCATCTGCTCCTTTCTTTGCATTTTCCTGAACCCATTTTCTTGCCATCTCAGGAGTACTTATTGGCGAAGTACTACCCTGTCCAAATCCCGTGTATGCAAAAATGCGAGGAGCTATAATTTCGTTTTTCTCACTTGCTCTTTTTAACTTCATTGTCCAATCTACACCTCTTCCACTAGGCTCCCTAACAGTGGTTATACCATGTGCCATCCATAATTTAAAAACATAATCAGCATCTGCACCTTGCGCCGCTCCACCGATATGCCCGTGCATATCTACAAAACCCGGCAACACATACATTCCTTCTGCATTAAGCTCCTTACCTCCTGCCTTTAATACAGGGCGTTTAACAGCATTAATTGGCATACCTGGATACCCAACAACAACAATGTTTTTAATTATGTTATTTTCTACAACAATATCAACTGGTCCTCTTGGGGGCGCACCATTACCATTAATTAGTGTTATACCTCTGATGATTAATTGAGAGAAAGGCCCTTCTTTAAACTCTTGTGCATTGGTTTGCAACACCATAAATACGACAAGAAGGCAAAGTAAGTGTTTTATGATTTTCATTTTAAAAGATTTGCATGAAATAAGAAAGATAAGTGTACTTCTTTACGATTTAAAAACACTCTATCTGTATAATTGTGATTAAACTTACTCAATTCAAAATAAAATTGAATGATCTCTATGAAGAATTTAACACCAATACATCTCTCAGTATTAAAATTTAATATTCACTATCTTTAAATACACTATCAAAATCATTTTAATCATGGAAAAGTTACAATGGAATTCGTTTACCAAAAAAATTTACATTCATAAATCTATTGAAGAATTATATGATTTATGGGCAACCTCTAAAGGGATTACTTCCTGGTTTTTAAAGCAAGCTGAATATACCACTATTGATGGACAAATCAGGAAACCATCACAGCGCATCCAAAAAGGTGACACATACACCTGGCAATGGCATAATTGGGATGAGAAAGAAAAAGGAGAAGTACTAGAAGCTAATGGAAACAACTATATTGAAATTAACTTTAGCAGCTCAAAAGTTTCGGTAAAGCTCGAAAAGAAAAACAATGCAACTATGGTAACTTTATCTCAGTTTGATATCCCTTCGGATGATAAAAGTAAGCTACAAATACATTATGGATGTAGTAATGGCTGGACGTTTTGGCTCGCCAACTTAAAAGCTTTTGTAGAGCACGGTATTTTGCTAAATGAAACTGAAATAAATTTACAGGAAAATGAACTTTCGGGGTATGAATTTGTAAATATGTGATTATAAATTTTTAATATTTCTAACTAAGTATTCTAATCCATTAAGTTTTAATTCATATACTGTTTGTAATTGTTGCCCTAGCAGTCCTTTGGGAAAACCTTTGTTATGATACCACACAACATAATACTCTGGAAGATCGATCAGATATCTGTCTTTATATTTACCAAATGGCATTTTGGCATGGGCTAGTTTGATTAAAAAATCCTTTTGGAGTTGGATTTCCATGAGGTTGGTTATAACAACAATTTATTTAGTAAAATCTCGGTAATACCACATTAGTGTTTCTACCTTCTTGTCCCATTTCTTTTGAGCTTCTTTATTTCTTGAGTGATCCGTTTCTTCATCATATCTCTCTTGCATATTAACTCTCATTCTCTCTACCAGCTTATACATTTTATTAAGATCTCTTCTTATATTTTTCCCTGCACTATACTCTTTCAATCTTTTTCTCATTATTCGCGCATGCAATTCTGAAATATCAAAATGTAGTTGTTCATGTGAAAGAAGGCCTTCTGACATCTGTCCTCTCTTAACCCAAGATAGAGATGGATAGCAATAGCTATCTACCTGATAATTTAATTCAATTTCTCCTTTATCTTTACCATAAGACCATTGATAGGTGATTCCTGTATTTACGCTAGCGTCATAATGACTATTCAAATTTGGTTTCCCTCTAAAATCTGACCAGTCTAACTCGCTTCTTTCTGCGTACGAGAATTTCCCTACATAACCATTATTACTGGTAAAAAATAAAATTAAAATAATAGTAAAGCACTTACTCATAATTGCAAACAATTATGCCCAAATAAAAGTTATATTTTCATCTATTTCAGAGACGCCGGGGGAACACAATATGGGGCAAATATTGTTTGCTCTCAGCAAAATAGCATTATTTTTTAGTTCTAAATATACACGTATTTTTAAAAAATACATAATTTCTAGAATCTAATTTCGATTTATTTCTCCTTTGTTTTCCTTTATATTCCAATCTAATCAATTATAATGCCAAGAAATCTTTATTTCAAAAAACAATAATAATAAAAAAGATAACCAATACAGTATCAAATATATATAAAAAATCCTTTTTTTTATATATCAAAATGTATTTTTAGTCTAGTATTAAAAATATTCCCCAAATAATACTAGTATACTTTATTTTTCTTCAAAAATTGATTTTCCAGGTCAATTCTTAAGGCTCCAAAATTAACAAAAATTATTCAACCAGAGTTAATTTTAACTCATCATCAAACTTAATTAGATATGCTGCACTATTATGATATCCTCCTAATAGTTTCTTAGAATAGTTAAATTTATTCTCGACATATTCTGTTGTTCCTTCATAAGAAGCAGAGTGATATAGATCATCAGCAGTTCCTAATCGCATTAAAATATCATACGTTATATCAAAGCCACGAATAGCCCAATTATTAGGATCGATACCATATTCTCTCTTATATCTTTTAACAAACGGAGATACTTCTTCTCCTTCTTCAACTTCTTTGTTATCAAATTCTTTATCTACAGATGGATAATGCATGTGCAATTTTGATAAATGTTCATTTTTAATATTATCATTATTAAATGCATTATTTTTATCTGTAGTAAACAATGTTATTTTATGACTTTCGGCTTTGGCATTAAGTAAAGGAATAACATTACTTATCATCGCTACATCATTTGATTCCAGAAAAACCCAATTAGGTTTATTCTTATCTAAAACCTTGTTTAACCTAACTTCATAAAGATAATTACCTTCTTCAATTTTAGCTATTTTGGCATTAGGAAATTTAGCCATTAGCTTCTCTTTAATTTGTTTATGTTTTTCTCCTTGCTGCACTATAAGTACAATATTTTTATCGATAGAATCTTTTTCTACAAACGAGATTATTTTATCCTGAAGTATTACATTCGTAGGACGGGTTTGAAAAAAATTATCATACAAGCTAGATTCCTTTCTTGATGCAGGTGAAAAAACAGGTGTATTATGTTTTTTAAGTTCTGAAGCTACTATTTCTAAATTTGTTTGGTATAATGGTCCAATCACTACATTTGTTTCGTTAAAATCATTTTCTGCCATTATTTTTTTAATATACTCTTCATTATTACTTTTCTGAGTATCAAAAACATTAAGCTCTGTAGTTATTCCTCTTGTCCTGGCAGAATCTACAGCAATCAATACTCCGCTATAAAGATCTAATGCTATTCTAAGGCTTTGCTTACTTTTAAGAAATTCTTCGGTATCTTTTCTAGCTTCAAAGTTTAAAGTATCCAAACCAAAAGGTAACATTACAGCTACTTTTTTAGGAGAGAAATTGTAAAGATTTTTATCTAAATCTATATATTTCTCTTTGGTCATATCAAAATTGGTAACCGCAGTTAATGTGTCTTTAGGAATTGTAATAACCATACCTGCTTTAAGTCCATCTCTTAAATATGGATTCATTTTAAACAAAGAATCGGCAGAAATACCTGTACGTTGTAAAATTCTAAACACAGTTTCTTTTGGTTTTACTTCATATAACTCAAATCCAGGTTGAATTGAATCCTTTAGAGAGACAAAAATAGTCGTAGGTACCGTAATTTGCATTCCGATAGGAAAACTAGGGTTCATATTAGGATTGAGTTTTTCTAACTCTGCTATGGTGATCCCGTGTCTTCTTGCAATATTATATTTAGTATCTTTTGGTTTTATTGTATATCTGGTTGTAGCAGATATTCTAGAATTGGTTGGATCCGCAATTATTTCACCTTGCGAAGGCTTATCTTCATATACTGGTATTCTTATTTTATCTTTCTTCTTTATCTGCTCTGCATACAATCGTTTATTATTCTTTTTTATATCCTCAACTGTAATTTTATATTTCTTCGCTATACCATATAACGTTTCTTTTCTTTTAACTTTATGAGTAATATATCGAATAATTTTTCGCTCTTTAGGAATAATTTTCAAGCTATCAAGTACAGTATCTTTTCCTTTTTCAGGAATCGCATCAATAGCAGTAGGGTCCTTTTTTATAATTTTACCTACATTTAGTATTTGCCCTATATTAATCCCTTTATCAGCTTCTGGATTAAGCAAATAAATAGTTTCTATACTGATATTGTATTTTTTAGACAAACTGTATACAGTATCATCTTTTTCTACAACATGGGTATTATACTCCTGATCATCTGTGATTGGAATAGCTAAAATTTCTCCTTCATTAATTCCTTCTTTTGCTGTTGGGTTTATTCTATATATAGCTTCTGGAGTTGTATTATAACGTTTAGCTATTCTATATACATTTTCTCCTTTTGCAACAGTATGACTTTTATATTGCTGTGCAAAAGTTGAACCTGATACTATCAACAACAGAAATATCAATAAGAACTTTTTCATGTATTTATCCGATTTGTTTTTAATTCCCTAACTGTTTAATTTGTATATTTCTATTCCCATTCTATCGTTGCCGGAGGCTTAGAACTAATATCATACACTACTCTATTAACGCCTTTTACTCTGTTTATTATTGCATTAGAAGTTTTTTGTAAAAACTCATAAGGTAAATTTACCCAATCTGCCGTCATCCCATCGGTACTTTCTACGGCTCTTAATGCTACACAATTTTCATAAGTGCGTTCATCTCCCATTACTCCCACACTTTGCACAGGTAACAAAATAGCCCCTGCCTGCCAAACCTTATTATAAAGTCCATTTTCTTTTAATCCATTAATGAAGATAGCATCTACTTCTTGCAAGATAGCAACTTTCTCTGGTGTAATATCTCCCAATATTCGAATTGCCAATCCAGGACCAGGAAAAGGATGTCTTCCTAATAATTCTGGATCGAGTTCCATCGATGCTCCTACTCTACGTACCTCATCTTTAAATAACATACGTAATGGTTCTACGACTTTTAATTTCATAAAATCTGGTAATCCACCAACATTATGGTGGGATTTAATCGTAGCAGAAGGACCATTAACAGATATAGATTCTATTACATCTGGATAAATTGTTCCTTGCCCTAACCATTTTGCATCTTCTATTTTATGCGCTTCATCATCAAATACTTCTATAAAAATCTTTCCTATAATTTTTCGTTTTCCTTCGGGATCGCTTTCTCCAGCCAATGCATCCAAAAAACGTGCCGAAGCATCAACTCCTTTAACATTAAGCCCCATTCCTTCATACTGTTCTAATACTGCAGAGAATTCATTTTTACGTAACAATCCGTTATTCACAAAAATACAGTGTAAGTTTTCACCAATAGCCTTATGCAACAACACTGCAGCTACTGTAGAATCTACACCTCCACTTAAACCTAATACGACTTTATCATTACCTATTTTTTCCTTAAGCTCTGCTACCGTAGCATCTACAAAAGAACCTGGTGTCCAATCGGGTTGAACATCTGCTATTTTGATTAGGAAATTCTCTAATAATTGTTTTCCATCGGTAGAATGATATACTTCTGGATGAAATTGAATAGCATAAGTTTGCTCATTTTCTATCCTATATGCTGCATTTTCTACATCTTCTGTACTTGCTAATCTAACAGCTCCGGCAGGAAGTTTCTTTATGGTATCACTATGACTCATCCATACCTGAGAACCTTTTGTAATATTTTCAAAAAACTGTTCTTCCTCCTGTACAAATGATAAATTAGCCCGACCATACTCTCGTGTATTTGATGGAGCCACTTCTCCTCCGCTAAAATGAGCCAGGTACTGAGCACCATAACAAACAGCCAAAAGTGGTTTGTTACCTCGAATTGCAGATAAATCAGGATGAGGAGCATCTTCTGCTCTAACAGAGAAAGGAGAACCAGAAAGGATCACTGCTTTAAAGTCTGATATATTCTCGGGTAAGTTATTATAAGGGTGTATCTCACAATATATATTTAACTCTCTAACTCGTCGTGCAATTAGCTGAGTATATTGCGATCCGAAATCTAAAATAAGTACGTTGTTTTGCATAGGCAAAAATAAAATTAAATTACAACCCTCGAAATCCTAAAAGGAATAATTTTTAATATTATTTATTATCTAAGTTTTTAGGCAACATTATTCTTATAATACAAGCAATTACCAAAAACCTTCTACCTAAACCAATTAACCGTTCATCGATATTTAATTGCATTTCACCGATTACAGTCATTATAAACGACACAATCATTTTAAATTTACATCAGAAACCTTCTAACGCCCAATACGATGAATAACTTTACTTTGAAACTTGCCATAATTATTATCCTTTTTTCTAACACAAGGTGTTTTGCCAGTGACACCGAACATAGCATAAAAATCTCTGATCAACAGATATCAAACCTTATGATAAAAGTCCCTGACACCACGATAGATCAAAATATAATATTTAACATTTCACTAAATAAAGAAAATGAGGTTCTTACTATGTCTATTTTAGAATTTATTAAAGAACACACTGATCCATATAAAAAGAAAAATGAGGCTCAAGGTAGTTGGATCAAAAGCACTAAGTGGATTAAAGATCCTAATTGGATAAAAAAAGAGTTGGTATAGTTAATTATATAAATGTATAAAACGCCTGTAGTTCACCTCCCAAATTAGACAGAAGTATCTGTATGCACTACTTATTATTTCGCAATCAATCGTGTTTTACTTTCACTAGTCTTTCATACGATAAAAAAACCACTACAGTTTCTAATCATAGTATGACATATTATTTCATCTTTATTTTATCATGATAAAACACTCTTAGTAACGTTTTTTATCAATTTACAATTCTAAAACGTACAACGGATAATAATTAAAACCTTTATATCGAAGGTTTAAATAGGTAAACTAAAATTAACAAATCCATACATTCTATTAACATCAAAAAAATCCTAGGCTTCAGCCCCTTTTTTTACTAATCTTACAGAACATGTCCCCTTTTTGTCCCCCTACTTTTTTTTTATTCTATTTCTATCAGTAATAATTTTGAAGAACAAAACTAGTTTCCGACTTTTAATAAAACATACAAAATGAAGAAATACATACCAATAAATTAACAAAATAAAGTTAGCCCTTTTGCCCCAACCTTTTTGTGTACTTTTCTACCAGAATTCTGGTAGAAAAGCATTTCAATAAAACATGAATTATTATTTTACTACCTCTCCTTTAAGCTCTTTTAAACTGTAAATCAAAGCATTACTTTTAACTGCAAAACCACTTTTAATGAAACCCCACTATTCTACTTATATACTTCTAACGATCCTATTTGTTATTAATATACTATCTGCTCAAAACAAAAAAGTCGTAGATAGTTTAGTTTTACTAGTTTCCAACAAAAAAACTGCCGACACTACACAAGTATTAGCCTATAATGATCTTGGCATTCAATATGCAACTTCAAGCCCAAAACAAGCAAAAATCTACATCAACAAAGCACTTATAATAGCTAAACGCATTCAAAAACCAAGAGGTATTGCTGGCGCATATAACTGTATGGGAATTGTATACTATTACCAAAGAGAATTGGATTCTGCACTAGTTTACTTTAAAAAAGCATTGACTATTAATAAAGAGATATCTCACCAATGGGGTCAGGCATCTGCTTTACACCAGATCGGAGCCATTTATAATCTTCAAGGAAATTACCACCAAGCAATACAAAGTTTTCAAGAATCTGGTAAAATTTTTAAATCTAAAAACGATTCTCTTTCTTTTGCTAAATCTATAGAAAACATAGGTGTTTCATATAACCAGATGAGGCATCGACCAAAAGCTATCGAATATTTTCTAAAAGCAATACAACTTCATGAAAAAATCAATGATCCCACAGGAGTAGGTCGTGGATACTATCACATTAGTCACATATTGATAAGTCAACATAAGTACGAAGAGGCATTAGAATATCTAAAGGAAGGATTGTCTAAAATAGAAAAAGATGGAAACAAGCAATCTATAGCCTCAATTTCACAAAATATTGGCAGATGTTATAAAGGTCTAAAACAATATGATAAAGCATTAGATTATCTACAAAGAGTACTGGACTACAAAAAATCGATAGGGCTTAAAAAAACAATCGTATCTAACCAATACATCATAGGTAATACGTATTATGAAAAAGGAGAATATTACACTGCTATGCGATACTATGAAAAAGTATTGTCGAATTATCCAACCACAGGAAACAACAAATCAAAGTTATCTATATATAATGCTATTGCGAATACCTATTTAAAATTAAAAAAAACAGATCTGGCAAAACATTACATCTCAAAAGCGATTACTATTAATAAAACAAACAAAGACCTGAAAAGAGAAAAAGAAATCAATCATATCTTATCTCTTATTGCAGAGCAGGAAGGAAAAAGTAGGCAAGCATTACAATTTTACAAAAATTATGAGCGATTAAAAGATTCTTTATACGTTTTAGAAAACCAGAAGCGTGTAGGTGAACTACAAATCATTTTTGAAACCGAGAAAAAAGAGCGTCAAATCACAATGAAAAATACTGAAATTGAATTGCTCGAACAAAAAGCCAAGATGGATAATTTACAACAACTACTCCTGATCATTGGACTTGGGTTATTCATGATTATTTTTGGTTTAAGTTTTTATGTTTTCAGGCTAAAAATAAAACGTTCAATTTTAGAAAAACAAAAACTAAATTCAGAATTGAATTATAAAAAGAATGAATTAACTACTTACGCATTACATATTGCTAAAAAGAATAAAGTCCTGGAGAATTTAAGGAATGAAGTAAACCTTATCAAACATTCTGAGCCTCAAAATGCTCAATACAACTATCAAAAACTAATACAAACCATTAACTTTGATCTGAGAGACGATGAGAACTGGGAGAATTTCAGAAAATATTTTGAACAAGTTCACAAAGGTTTTTATTGCCGAATCAAAAAGAAATATTCTCATGTGACTACAAATGAATTACGATTTTTAGCACTTCTTAAAATGAATTTATCTTCTAAAGAGATCGGTAATATTCTCAATATCTCGCAAGAAGGGGTAAAAAAGGCTCGTTATAGGCTCCGGAAAAAACTAAACCTATCACCCGATTGCTCCTTACAAGATTTGATTTTAAACCTATAGATAGAGGGGCTACCCTCTATTCTTTCAAAATCAAGAACTCTCCTTTTAAAGGATCAAGATGTTTCATTAATGTTGGAATTAAATCAGAACCATACTCCAGATAGAATTCTGCAAAGTTCTTATTACGTTCTTGCAAACTTTGATTAGGAAAAAGCTCATTTTGTAGCGTCGTTAAGCGTTTTATATGATCACCTAATTTGCGTCTTTGTGCTTTCAACAATCGTTTTTCTAAAACATCTAATCCCTTAAGTTGTTTTATTTCTTGCGCTTTTACCGCATTATTAAAAGTTACATCTGTTTGCTCTGCCAGCTTATACATTGCTTCAAACTGCTCTTTTAAATGTTTACGCTGCGGATCAAAATCAATATTTATATTAGAAATACGACGTACCTTACGGTTAATTAACTCATGTTGTTTCAGAAATAACTCAGTATCAGAAACATTAAGTTTTTCTATTTTCTCGGCTTGCTTTTTGGTTTGAATCAGCACCGAATTACGAAGTAACAACATAGGGAAAGGAATATCTACATTTTCAAAATAGTCTTTCAACTCTAACCAATATGCCAATTCTCCACCACCACCGATATAACAAAGGTTAGGTAAAATCACTTCCTGATACAAAGGTCGCATCATTACATTAGGGCTAAACCTCTCTGGGAACTCAGAGAGTTCTTTTAATATCTCACTCTTACTCCAAGAGATATCGGTTTCGTTAACAAAATATCTTTCTTCTTTTTCAATAATTCTTTCGCGTAATCCATCTGCCAAATAAAACAAATTAATTTCTCTGGGGTTCACCTGCACTTTATATCCTTGTGCTTCTAGTATTTCTGCTTTTGGTACTACTTTGGTATAGGCAACCTGATCTGTTAATTCTCTTTCGACAAATGGAATAAAAAGCCTTTTTAATTCACGATCATCTCCGTCTATAATTACCAGGCCATACTCTCCAAATAATTCATTAGCCAGATATCGGGTTGCATCTGCAAGATGATTATGTTGCAGATAGGCTTTCTTAAATAAGGTTTTAAGGTATTCTGCATTTCGTCCTGATCCAATTTCTGAAGAAAAAATTTCAAAAACCTTATCTAATCCTTCGGTATCAAAAACTCCTACCGCTCCTCCATCATTACGATTCCACTGTATCTTCTTTCCAAAAAGATTAAAATAATTAATCTCATCAAAATCATGATCTTCTGTTGCCATCCAATATATAGGTACGAAATCATATTGTGGATGCTTCTCTTTTAGCTCATTAGTAAGGTTAATCGTAGAGATAATTTTATACAAAAAGTATAATGGTCCCGTAAAAAGATTGAGTTGATGCCCCGTAACAACAGTAAATGTAGTAGGCGCGTCTAATGATTCTATATTTTGGTTAATAAGATCAGAAGGATCGACACCTTTATATTGTTTGCGTAAAGCTTGCACCAATACTTTTCTATGCTCATTAGAAAAAGAGTGTTGCTTTTCTTTAATTTGATCTTTGAAGTTTTCTAATTCCGGAAAACGATTATAAAAAGGTTGTAATTCAGACTTTTGATCTAAATAATCACAAATAAGAGAAGAAAAGTAATTCGTATTGCTAAACGGAATACAGTCACTAGGCATAAGCAAAATTTTTGGTCGATAAATATACGGCAGATTGTGATCTCATCTGCTTTTTTATATTTTTTTTAATAGTTTGAAAGAATTCATATGCAAATCTTTATCTAAATACTAAAATTTATCAATATTCTTTATTTCAAATCCTAAATTTTAGTTAATCCCGATTAAATCCTAAATTTAACTCGGTATTTTACCCCTTCTAAAAGAATTCACCGATCAATGAAAAAACTAATCATCACACTCTTTGTCGTAACTGTAACGACTTGCTTAACCTATTCTCAAAACAAATTACAATCTCCTGCCGAATTTTTGGGCTATGAAATAGGTGATCAATTTACACGTCATGCCGATGTTGTAAATTATTTTAATCATGTTGCTGGTCATTCTAGTATGGTAAGCTATCATACTTATGGAAAAACAAATGAACGAAGACCCTTAACTTATGCTATTGTTTCTTCTGAAGAAAACTTAAATAACATAGAAAATATAAGAGTAAACAATCTAAAAAATATTGGTATTGCAGAAGGCGCAGCTAATCCAGAAGTTGCAATTGTATGGTTAAGTTATAATGTACATGGTAATGAAGCCTCTAGTACAGAAGCTGCTATGCAAACTATTTATGAGTTAATTACCACGAAAACTGCATGGTTAAAAAATACTGTGGTTATTATAGACCCTTGTATAAATCCCGATGGTCGTGATCGATATGTAAATTGGTATAACCAAACAAAAGCTACACCTTATAATACAGATCAAGTAGCAACAGAACATAATGAACCCTGGCCAGGCGGGAGACCAAATCACTATTTGTTCGATCTTAACCGTGATTGGGCATGGGCAACCCAAGTAGAATCAAGACAACGTATCAAAGCCTACAACACATGGATGCCGCATATTCATGTAGATTTTCATGAGCAAGGCATCAATGAGCCTTATTATTTTGCTCCGGCAGCAGAGCCTTTTCATGAGATTATAACGCCATGGCAAAGAGATTTCCAAACTCAAATCGGTAAAAACCATGCTCGATATTTTGATGCAGAAGGATGGTTATTTTTTACCAGAGAACGTTTTGACTTACTATATCCTAGTTACGGAGATACCTACCCTACGTTTATGGGCGCCATAGGAATGACGTATGAGCAAGCGGGACATGGACGTGCTGGTTTAGGTATTCAAACCGACGAAGGTTATGTATTAACGCTAAAAGATCGTGCCTTACACCACACTACAACAGGGTTATCAACAGTAGAGATTTCTTCTAAACAAGCTACAAAATTAAATACCGAGTTTAAAAAGTTTTTTAATACCTCTGGGCTTAAATATAAAAGCTATGTATTAAATGGAGAAGCCGATAAGATCAATGCATTAGTAAAACTATTAGAAACCCATGATATTAAATATGGGTATACGAATACTGCAAAAATTTCGGGATTCAATTTTAAAGAAAATAAGCAAGGAAGTATTAATGCAAATGGTGCATTGGTAGTAAGTACAAATCAACCCAAAGGTAAAATGGTAAAAGTACTTTTTGAACCCAATGCCAAACTTAGTGACCCACTTACTTATGATATTACAGCATGGAGTGTACCACATGCTTACGGATTAAATGCAATTGCTTCGACTACATTGATTCCTGCTAACGGAAATAAGAAACCTAATACCATAAATAATACAGCTAACACATCTGGTGCAGGTTATATCACTAAATGGAATAGCATAGACGACGCCGCTTTTATGGCTGATTTACTTCGTCATAATATTAGAGTACGTTTTAGTGAAAAAGATTTTAGTAATGGTGCAGAGAATTTCAAAAAAGGAAGTCTTATTATCACCAAAAGTGACAATCGAAAAACTAAAAATTACGATAAAACGGTTATCGATATCGCTAATGCTCATCATAGAAAACTATATACAGCTCCTACTAGTTTTTCTAGTAAAGGGGTAGATTTTGGTTCTCCCGATGTAAAACTCATCAATAACCAACGTATAGCAGTATTAAAAGGTCGATATACCTCTTCTTTAAGCTATGGAGAAATTTGGTACTTCTTTGAGCAACAGCTTAAATTTCCTATTACTTCAATTGATACAGATTATTTTAAGAATGTTGATCTTACCAAGTATGATGTGTTAATTATGCCAAACGGATATTACAATAGCTACTTAGACAAAGGAGCTTTGGATAAATTGAAAGGATGGGTAAGCAGTGGTGGTAAAGTAATAGCGATTGGTAATGCAGTAAGAACCTTTGCCGATAAAAAAGGATTTGATCTTAAGAAAAATAAGGCCGATAAAAAGGAAAAAGACTCTATCGGTAATCTTATTCCTTATGATCAACGTGAACGAAAAAGCGTAAAGGATTTTATTACAGGAAGTATTTTTAAGACCAAAATAGATCATTCGCACCCAATGGCTTTTGGATATGATGACACCTATTTTAGTCTGAAATTAGGAAGTAGTTCTTATAAATTTCTTCAAAATGGATATAATATTGCTTATATAGAAAAGCCACAAAGTGTTTCTGGATTCGCAGGTGCAGATGCCCTTAAAAATCTAAACAATTCTTTGGTTTTTGGTGAATCAAGAATGGGTAGCGGAAGCATTATCTATATGGTAGATAATCCTTTATTCAGATCTTTCTGGGAAAATGGAAAGCTTTTCTTTGTTAATGCTATCTTCTTTGTTAACAATAATAAATTTAGAATTTAAATTAAATAATCATGATTAACTCACACCTCTCTACAACCATCAAGACTGTAGCCTTATCGGCTATTGTGCTTTTAGCCAGTTGTAACCAAAAGAAAGAAACTGTGAAAACTACAGCAGAATCAGAACCTAAAGAGACAACAAATGTCTTATTAGAAGAATGGACCGGATCATTTGGCGGTACTCCTGCATTCGATAAAATGAATGTTACCGATATAAAACCAGCTCTTGAAAAAGGAATGGAACTTAATCTTAAAGAAATTGATGAGATTGCGAATAATGCTGAGGCTCCTACTTTTGAAAATACCATTGTTGCTATGGAGAGAGCTGGAGCAGAACTCGATAGAATTTTCACATATTATGGTATCCTAAGTAGTAATATGTCTTCGCCAGAATTTAGAGATGTTCAAAAAGAAATGGCTCCTAAACTATCAGAGTTTAGTTCTAAAATATCACAAAACGAAAAATTGTTTAAGCGTATTAAAACCGTTTATGACAATGCTCAAAAAACGCCATTAGAGGCAGATCAACAACGTGTGGTAGAGCTTACTTATAAATCTTTTGCCATGAATGGAGCAGAATTAGACGAAGAAAAGAAGAAACGTTATGCAGCAATCAACAAAGAATTATCAGAACTGTATACCAATTTTTCGAATAATGTATTAGAAGATGAAGAAGGGTATGTAACCTATCTTACCAAAGATCAATTAAGTGGTTTATCAGAACCCTTGATCAAGGCATATGCAAAAGCAGCTACAGATAGAGATCAGGATGGTAAATATGCAATAACTAATACAAGATCTTCTATGGATCCTTTCCTTACGTATTCTGATGAACGTGCTATACGTGAAAAAGTGTGGAGGAATTATTATTCTCGGGGAGATAATGGAGATGATAAGGATAATAATGAAAATATTGCCAAAATCCTGAAACTAAGAAAAGAACGTGTTGGATTATTAGGACATGATAACTATGCAGACTGGAGGCTACAAAATCGTATGGCTAAGAATCCTGATAATGCAATGAAACTTATGAATGCCGTTTGGCCAGCTGCTATAGCCAGAGTAAAAGAAGAAGTAACCGATATGCAGGCGGTGGCAGATGCAAATGGAGATAAGATAACAATCGAACCATGGGACTATCGTTACTATGCAGAAAAAGTAAGAAAAAAGAAATACGATCTGGATTCTGATGAAGTAAAACAATATTTACAATTAGATAAATTGAGAGAAGCTATGTTCTTTGTAGCTGGCGAATTATTTAATTACAAATTCACTCCGATTGAAGAAGGTAAAGTTCCTGTTTTTCATGAAGATGTAAAAGTATGGGAAGTAAATGACAAAACCTCTGGAGAACATATCGGCCTATGGTATCTCGATCCATTTGCCAGACCTGGTAAACGATCTGGAGCGTGGGCTACCACATATAGAAGTCATACTACTTTTGATGGTAAAAAGAATGTACTCGCTTCTAACAACTCTAATTTTGTTAAACCAGCTCCAGGAGAAGCAGTTTTAGTTTCCTGGGATGATGCTACGACTTTTTTCCATGAATTTGGTCACGCTTTACACTTCTTTGCTTCCGAAGTAAGATACCCAACTCTTAATGGTGGTGTACGTGATTATACAGAGTTTCAATCTCAATTGTTAGAGCGTTGGTTATCTACCGATAAAGTCATTGACAATTATCTGGTACATTACAAAACCGGAGAAGCAATCCCAAAAACACTGGTTGATAAAATTAAAAAAGCCGCTACTTTTAATCAAGGGTTTGCTACAACAGAATACCTGGCTTCTGCCTTAATGGATATGAGATTTCATTTAGCAGATCCAACTAATATTGATGTAGATAAATTTGAACAAGAAACTCTTACAGAATTAAATATGCCAAAAGAATTAGTAATGCGTCACCGCACACCACATTTTGGGCATGTATTTTCTGGAGAAGGATATGCTACCGCTTATTATGGATATATGTGGGCAGATGTACTTACCTCTGATGCAGCAGAAGCTTTTGCCGAAGCTCCAGGAGGATTTTATGATAAAGAAGTTGCCGCTAAACTAGTAAAATATCTTTTTGCACCACGTAATGCTATGGATCCAGCAGAAGCGTATCGCAAATTTAGAGGACGCGATGCAAAGATCGAAGCCTTAATGAGAGACAGAGGATTTCCGGTTCCTAAGTCGTAACCAAAAATAACACATGTAATTAAAATACACATATGCCATTATAACAGAAGGTATATGTGTATTTTTATATAAGAGCTGTACTTCATCATTATAAAAACTAAACCACACCAAGTTTAGAATAGATGTAACCAGGATAAAAGAACTAATAAGAAGCTTTTATGAAATACATATATAAATCAGCATTTGTACTTTGTGTTATTGTACTTTTTTTTAATGGAAAAAAATATCAAAAAAAATCATCTATGGATATCGTTAGAGGACTTAAACCTGCCATTGCCGAGTTTACCGATTTAGAGCAAAAACTCGTTATAAAGGTTGCCAAAAAACTAAAGAACAATGGATTTCCGGTTGATGATGTAACAAGAGTTCACCTCAAAAAAAGAATGCTTTATGATAAAGATTATTATGCTAAGAATGAAATTACATTTTTTGTAAACCCAGGAGTTTATAAAGAAAATGAATTTAATTGGGGAATAGAAACAATCACTATAGACTGGGAAGACCCTTCTGTTGTAAGAACACCAGATGGAGGTATCGAGTTTATGGTAGGTAATAAAATAAAACCCGAAGATCTTGTGATAAATCTTTATGGGATGAACGATTCTTATTCACACCATACACTTTTAAAAAATCATGATAGTATTATAAAAAGAATAAATAATGCCTTATTGGCCAATACTTTAGAAGAAATTAAGCATTTCACTTCTCAAGGGATAGCAGGGTTACTTAGAAATTACCTAATTGTAATAACAGCATATAATGAAAAAGAAAATGTATATGAAATGGCAATAAGAAGGATAGATCATGATCTTATTGATTCGAAACATTATAATAAACTCCTTGAGCAGTATCGTTTAAAAATAGATATAAATACATCTAGAATAGAAGTATTAGATAGTTTTGACCCTACTTTCTTTCCTACCCCAGCTACAGTACCACCAATTAAAAAGAAATTTTAAAAAACAAAACACAGCATGACAATTCAGGATTTAGGATACAATAGTGCCCTAGAGCAATTTAGAACCGAACAAAATTTGGATTCTTTTGAGGTAGGCAGAATACTATCTGAGCATAAAGAAAGGTATGTTATTAAAACTCCTACACAAGAATTTGATGCAGAACTCATTGGTAATTTAAGATATACAGCAGAAAGTAGATATGATTTCCCTGCTGTCGGAGACTGGGTTGCCTTTTCTGAGTATGATGAAGGTAAAGCTCTAATTCACGCTATTTACCCTCGAAACTCTATTATAGAAAGGCAGGCCGTTGGTACATCAGGAAAAGTGCAAATAATTGCAACAAATATTGATTATGGTCTCATTGTCCAGGCTGTTAACAGAGATTTTAATATAAACAGATTAGAAAGATATCTAACGATCTGTAATGCTTCAAAAGTCGAACCTATCATTATTTTAAGTAAGATTGATTTACTAGATGAAGCCGGTTTGCAGAATATCATAAATCAAATAAAACAACGAATCAAAGACATTACAATACTTACAGTTAGCAATCAAGTAGCCAAAGGATATGATATTCTAAATCAAATTATCCTAAAAGGAAAAACGTACTGTTTACTTGGATCTTCTGGAGTTGGAAAATCTACTCTTCTTAATAACCTTGCAGGTAAGCAACAAATGAAAACGGGAGAAATAAGTGCGAGTGTAAACAAAGGAAAGCATATTACAAGTCACCGAGAGCTAATCGTATTGGATAATGGAGGGATTTTGATTGATAACCCCGGAATGCGAGAAGTTGGAATTGCAGACACATCAAGTGGATTAGAAACTACATTCGAAACCATCATCGAATATGCTGACAATTGTAGATTTAAAGATTGTACACATGTGCATGAGCAAGGCTGTGCTATATTAGAAGCTGTTGAAAACGGAGAAATTGATAAAGATTCGTATTCTAATTTTCGAAAAATGGAAAAAGAAAAAATACATTTTGAGTCAGATAGTAAGGAGAGGAAAAAGAAAGATAAAGACTTAGGAAAAATGATTAGAAATGTTCAAAAGCAGAGAAGAAATAATAAATACTAATAAAATGTAATCAATATATGAATAACAGTATAAACCTGGAACCAGAAAAAATTATTAAAACCATCGATCTACTCGAAAAACGAGTTTCGGATCGATTTCCTGATTCGGGACTTAGAAAAGTTTGCTTTCAATTCCTGCATACTGCTCAAAAAAGTAAACAAAATATTGATTGGATCTCTTCTCCAAATATTTTACTTCGCGTATTTTCTCATATGATCATACTAATTGGTTTAGGAGGATTGATCTATAGTATCACTTATATTGATTTACAAATTGAAAATACTACTCTTGCTAATGTTGTTACGATTTCTGAAGCTATTTTTAATGATATCATATTATTAGGAGCTGCAATTTTTTTTCTTTTTTCACTAGAATCCAGGCTAAAAATGAAACGAGCACTAAAATCTCTTAATGAACTTAGGGTAATTGCTCATGTTATTGATATGCATCAATTAACAAAAGATCCTAATGTCGCTGATGCGCCAGAATGTGCTACAGAAAACTCTCCTAAACGAACTTTTACTAACTTTCAGCTTCAACGATATCTTGATTATTGCTCTGAAGCTACAGCCCTGGTTGGTAAAGTTGCGGCACTATATTCTCAAAGTCTACCAGACGAAAAAGTAGTAAGAGCAGTAAATGAAATCGAAATATTAACTACAGGATTAAGTAGGAAAATATGGCAAAAACTCATCATATTAAACGAACAAAAAACCAATAAACAATAATTAGTTGACACAAAAAACAGCCTAAAATCTCGTCAAATAATAAAAATAAAAACATGAATCAAGATACTATAATCAAACAGATAACAACAGATCTTCTAGAAAGCTTTACCTTCTTTGCAGATTCTAATTATACCGGATATGACCCTTTACATCCGGTTTCTAAGATTGTATTTGCCGCACAGGGAGAGATCACTACGCCTCCTGATTTAGGTTTTATGGGATATGGAGGCGGATCAGAAGGAGAAGCCTTTAGTGATTGCGGGGTATTAGATCTAGAAGTTTTTTTTCCGTTAAATGAAGAAGGCGATTATTACCGTGAAGATGATGACGAGTATAAAGAAAAATGTTTTCATAATGCTTGTCAGGCAGTTGTACAGGCACTTACTGTTATTGCCAAAAGTGACGAATTTCAAAAAATACCTAAAGAAGGTCCTGTCATATTCGTTTTAAACCTGATAGATCAATTTAATAAAGTATTATGTAGAATTCATCCCGATGGAGAGGTTGAATTACCACCAAAAAAGGAGTAACATACAATGGGAAAAATCAAATTTCTAATCATAATGATAATACTCTTTTCCTGTAATAGTGAAAAGAAGCAGGTTCTTGAAAAAAAAGATGCTAAAGAAGAGAGTCCTATAAAAAACAAATCATCTCTTGGCATAAATAAAGAGGAAAATACAAAAGACTTTACTAATTTTATTGCTGACGGTTTTGAAATTGCTGTAGTTCAAAATAAGAAAAAGATAGTATTTGGAGATTTAAATCAGGATGGTTTTCAGGATTTTGTGGCTGTACTAGTAAATTCGAATACCAATATAGAGGACAATGATCCCGAAGAGGTTAGAATTGCTATATATGAAGGATTAGAAAATGATAGGTATATACAAAAGGCCCTAAGCGGAAACTTAACTTCTGCATTTATTTATAATGAAAACCCAACACTTAAAATAACATCGCCAATACTAAGTGTTAGTCATCAATCTATGCGACACGATTATGAGGTAAAATTTAGATTCGAAAAAAAACACAATGGCTATATGCTTATTGGCTCAGAATTAAATAACTATGGAAATGCTACTCATGATGGAGCGGGAAACACCAGCATTAATTTTTTAACAAAAACAAAAATTAAGAAGGTATTTGCATATGATCATGAAAAAGAAAAATTAAAAGAACTGAAACCTGTTGTAACAAAAATCGAAGAAGACCTTATATCAATTACTCAAATTAGTGACCTCAACATATATAAAATTATAGGAAGTGAATAAAAGTTAATATCGCATATAAAAATTTCATACTCATCAATACTTTATCAATCATGAAAACAATTAAATTTTTAGTATTCATTCTAGTCATATCAGGAGTTTTGGTTTCCTGTAAAAAGAATACAGTAACAGAAGAATCATCTCAAGAAATCGTTGAAAATAAGGATTTCAAAGTCGATTTTGAAAAATTTACACTCGATAACGGATTACAGGTGATATTCCATATCGATCGATCAGATCCTGTTGTTGCTGTTGCCCTAACTGCGCACGTAGGTTCTGCTCGTGAAAAAGAAGGAAGAACCGGTTTTGCACACCTATTCGAACATTTACTTTTTCTCGAATCAGAAAACTTAGGAAAAGGCGGATTAGATAAAATGAGTGCTCGCATTGGTGGATCCGGAGCAAATGGTTCTACAAGTCAGGATCGTACAAACTATTACCAGACTGTACCCAAAGATGCACTTGAGAAAATGATTTGGGCAGAAGCTGATAAATTAGGTTTTTTTATCAATACCGTTACCGATCCCGTTCTGGCCAAAGAAAAGCAGGTGGTTAAAAATGAAAAGCGTCAAAGTATAGACAATCGCCCTTATGGTCATGTTAATTATGTAATCGATAAAAACATGTATCCTGCAGATCATCCATATAGCTGGCAAGTAATTGGGTCATTAGAAGATTTACAAAATGCAACACTACAGGATGTAAAAGACTTCTACAATCATTGGTATGTTCCTAATAATGTTACACTTACTATAGCTGGAGATTTTGATTCAGATCAGGCTAAAACCTGGGTGCATAAATATTTTGATGAAATTAAACGCGGAGAAGATATCCCTGCATTAGAAAAACGCCCTGTGGTTTTGACAGAAACCAAAAAATTACATTATGAAGATAATTTTGCACGTCTTCCGCAATTAACGATGACCTGGCCAACCGTACCTGTATATCATCCCGACTCATATGCTTTAGAAGTACTTTCTACCTATTTATCTGAAGGAAAAAAAGCTCCTTTCAATAAAGTATTGGTAGAAGACAAACAACTTACTCCCGAAATTACCATGTTTAATTTTGGATCAGAATTAACAGGCCAATATCATTTAATTATTCGTGGATTTGAAAAAACAGATTTAAATACTATCGACAGTGCTGTTTCTGAAGCTTTTGCAAAGTTTGAGACCGAAGGCATCTCACAAGAAGACCTTGATCGTATTAAAGCAAGTCAGGAAACCGCATTTTACAATGGGCTATCTAGTGTACTGGGTAAAGGATTTCAGTTAGCACAATACGAAATTTTTGCAGGAGATCCCGGTTTTATCAATCAGGATGTAAAAAATATCCTTGCAGTTACTATTGACGATGTAAACAGAGTATATAATCAATACATCAAAGGGAAGCATTATGTTGCTACAAGCTTTGTGCCTATTGGGCAAGCTAATTTGGCTTTAAAGGATTCTAAGCTTGCAGAAGTAATCGAAGAAAAAATTGTAGAAGGAGCAGAAGAAAATTTTGATGCCAGTATAGTGGCAGATTACGAAAAAACACCTTCGAGTTTTGATCGTTCTACAGAACCGCCATATGGAGATACTCCCGAGGTTACAGTACCACAGGTATGGCAAGATCAATTTTCATCAGGAATTGAAGTATACGGGATACAAAATGATGAAGTTCCTTTGGTACAGTTTAGAATAAACATAAGAGGAGGTTTATTATTAGAAAAACCAGATAAAGTAGGTGTATCAAACTTATTGGCGCAACTTATGACTAAAGGTACTCAAAACAAAACTACCGAAGAATTAGAAAATGCTATAGAAAGTCTGGGCGCATTTATTAATATTTCTGCGAGAGATGAAAGTATCGTGATAAACGGGAGTACCTTATCCAGAAACTACAATAAAATTATGGCATTGGTAGAAGAAATGATTCTTCAGCCAAGATGGGATCTTAAAGAGTTTGAGTTAATCAAACAGAGCGTTATTAGCCAGATTCAACAAGAAAAAGCAAGTCCCAGAAGTATTGCCAATAACGAATATGCTAAACTAAGCTACGGAAAAGATCATATTCTTTCTCATAATAATTTAGGCACAGAAACTTCTGTATCTACTATTACAATAGAAGATCTTAAACATTATTATAACACTAATATAGTTCCTAATGTTACCAAAATTCATGTGGTAGGTGATATTACAAAAACTATGACAAAAACATCTCTGGCAAACCTCAATACCAAATGGCAGCACAAAGAGGTTAAATTTCCGGATTTAGACGCACCTAAAGCTCCGCAGCAATCCAAAGTATATTTTTATGATGTACCCGATGCTAAACAATCTCAATTGCGATTTGGATATCCCGCATTAGCGGCAACAGATCCAGATTACTATCCGGTGCAGGTTATGAATTATCGTCTGGGTGGCGGTGGTTTTGCATCACAACTCACACAACAATTACGAGAAGGTAAAGGATATACCTATGGTATACGCTCTGGGTTTTCGGGAAGCACTATCCCGGGAATGTTTACTATATCTAGTGGCGTAAGATCTAATGTTACCTATGAATCTGCAGATTTGATCAAGGAAATCCTGAATAACTACGGAAAAAACTATACTCAAGAGGATTTAGACATCACCAAAAGTTCTTTAATAAAAAGTAATGCAAGAGCTTTTGAAACCTTTAATTCTAAATTGAATATGCTAACTAATATGAGTACATTTCAATACCCAAAAGATTATGTTACGCAAAGAGAGACAATTGTAAATAATATGACCGTAGATGAGATCAAAAAACTAACGGGTACATATCTAGATCCTAATAAAATGATTTATCTTGTGGTAGGTGATGCAAAAACACAGCTCAAAAAACTAGAGCAGTTAGGTTTTGGTACTCCTGTTTTATTGAATGAAGAAAATACCGTAGTTAAGGATTAAAGTTTCTGATTTATTGTTATAGAAACTTCTTAAAATAGTGAACACAGGTTTATTCTGAACTTATTTCAGAATAAACCTGTGTTGTATTCATTGTATTGATATAAATAATGGAAATCTATATTTTACCTGTTGTCATCAATCCATAGCCTATTATCGTATAGCGATTAAAAGTCACTGTTTGTAAAACGATTTTTTAACATACATCCAGAGTCTTTGAAAATATAATTAACTAAATTTTATCAGTATCCATCAGGGAAACACATCTAATTAACTAAGAAGTGGTTTAAACAACAATCGACAAGGTTAGAAACAAATTTAGTGTAAATCCTAATCTTTAACTTGTGTAAATCATGTTCCTTAACGAACACATTGCCTAGTAAATTTCACTGGATACAGGGTAACATGATTCTAAAATTGCATCATACTTTTGTACAACAAAAACACATTAAAACAAATTCGAAACTGTTTAAATACGTGTTATTAATCAAAAAAAACAAAAAATGAAGACCATAAAGATGCTTTTAAGTTGTCTGTTGATACTAATCAGCACAGTAACAATTGCCCAGGAAAAACAAGGAAAAGAAGAAAATGAATCAGAGATGGAAGTTACTGACTTTTATTTTGTGAATAGTGAAGATGAAAGAATTGAAGATGCAACTATATCAGATAAATTTGTATATCTAGTAATCGAAACTAAAAATGGAATAGGAGAAGAAGTTAATATAGAAATGGATGATCAGGAGGATGAGTTTATCTATGAGAATAAATATTTAACGATTCATGATAAGATTACCTTTGTAATTAAAAAAGATCGTCAGCGTACCAGACTAGAAATTTATGATCCTTCTAATGAAAAACATCAAAAACTAAAAGAAGAAGCGCTGGAGAGACAAAATAAGACAATTTCTCCTGAATAATATATTTTGGATAAAATTGTTCAACGTTTTATTACCCATAATCCAATGACAGCAAACCAAATTAAAATTAACGTGATCTAAATGGTTTTATTTTTTTATTATTAGAGAATCGTATCATACAATTGCAACTATCTCCTACTGTTTCTTATAAAAGAAAGAACACCCTATTTTACCATGTATTTAACTTAATCTTATGAAAGTACTTACGTTGAGCATTACATTACTTCTCTTTATCACTTCAATATGGAGTCAGTCTCATACAAAATCTAATTCCTATACTTCAAAAAAAGCGATTTCGAAACCTACATATATAAAATTTAGTGATCCCACGTTAGAAGATGCCATTCGAGAATCGATTTCAAAACCAACAGGTAAACTTACCATAGAAGACGTTAGTTCTATTTACAGGTTAAACATTGAAGATCAATACATCACCAATTTTAGAGGTATTAAACATCTTAAAAATTTAATAGAACTGAAGTTGTATGGAGCAACTATTGATAACTTTTCTGGGCTTTCAAAATTAACCTCTTTAAAAGTGTTAAATCTGGCAAATACGAATATCAAAGATATCCGTATTTTATCAAAATTCATACACCTGGAAAGACTATATCTTCAATCCAATCTGATCACAGATATTAGTCCACTAAAAGGGTTAACTAAATTAAAAAGATTGCAACTTTCCGAAAATAACATCATCGATATTTCACCACTTGCACAGCTTTCAGAACTTACTTTCTTAAGTATTGCGTATAACCCGATTAAGGAAGTTACTGCACTAGTAAAACTGAACAAGCTCGCAAAACTTAATCTCTCATCTACTGAAGTATCCTCATTACTACCACTAAGCAACCTTATGAAATTGCAAACATTAGATATTAATGATCTACAGATAGAAGATATCAGCCCTATAAAAAACCTCAAACAACTTCATGAATTGCGAATGTTTAGTAATAATAAAGTCACGAACATCTATTCTTTAAGTGCACTCACAAACTTAAAAAAACTGGCCATTCAATATTGTAATATCACAGATATCACTCCTTTATCCGGGCTAACTAATCTAGAAAAACTAACTATGGGAAGCAATAACATAAGTGATATTACCGCCCTACAATACCTCATAAATTTAGAAGAATTAGAAATATCCAAAAACAAAATTAGTGATATCACTCCCTTAGCAAAACTTCAAAAATTAGAAAGATTGTTCGCCACTACAAATAAGATTAAAGATATCAGCCCTCTTTTACAAATGGAAAATTTATCCGAAGCATATATGATCATAAATCTAGTTTCTCCTGATGACAAGATTCTTGAACAATTGAGAGACAAAATGGATATTACAATTACAATGTAAATCCTATAGCCTACTTTTTTAAAACGCTAAGAACTAAAATATTGAATGACACCATACGCTACACTTTTAATTGCATTTTTTTCATTACAACTACTTGTTGCCCAATCTGAAATTCAGTTTAATGACGTAAATCTTGAACATTATATTCGAAAATCTATAGATAAATCAACTGGTCCAATTACCACAGAAGATGTAAAAGACATCAAATCGCTATACATTTATACAGGACGTATTACCTCTTTGCAAGGCATAGAATATCTCGTTAATCTAGAAGTACTCGTTTTACAAGGGTTAGCAATAACAGATATTACTCCACTCGCAACACTCACTGACCTAGAGTTTCTAGAACTACCTAGAAATAAAATCACTGACCTCTCTCCATTAGCCAATCTTACAAATCTTTTAACATTAAGATTAGCAGAGAATCAAATCGAAGATATCACTCCATTAAGAAAACTTACCAAATTAAGAAGATTAAACTTACTCAAAAATCCTATAAAAAATATTGCCCCCTTAGCACACTTAAGTAAAATTTCATGGTTGAATCTATCGAATACAGAATTAAAAGATATTACACCATTGCAAAAATTAAAACGACTGTATGTATTATTACTTAGTGGTAATGAAATTGAAGATCTAACTCCTATTTCTTCTCTTTTGCATTTGGAACAACTTGATCTAAATGACAATGAAATTAAGGATCTTAATCCTATAGCGCGTCTTACTAATATACAGGCACTAAATCTTTCTAATAATCAAATCAAAGATATCCGTTCATTAAAAGCAATGAAGGATTTAATAAATCTTAAAGCTGAAGAAAATCATATATTAGATATTTCGGTATTACATACATTAACAAACATACAGTACCTATATCTATCAAAAAATAACATACAAGATATTAGCGTTTTATCAAACCTAAAGGCACTTAAAAATATAGAAATTGCGACGAATAAGATTAGTGATATGTCACCGCTTTCGAAACTAAAATTCTTAAAAGAACTAAACTTATCTTTTAATTTGATTACGAAAATTAAAGTTTCTTCAAACCTCAAAAAACTTGGTTCTTTATCATTAGAAGGAAATGAAATCGCCAGAATAAAACCTATTACCAAATTATCATCACTTACTTATCTAATACTATCCAATAATAAAATAAAACGATATTCAAGTTTAGCAAAACTTCCAAGAATTCAATATATCGATCTAGAAAACAATCGTATTAAAAATCACTATCAAAAAAATGCGTTTAAAAGATCCTGTACCTTAAAATTGAAAGGAAACTAATCAAGCAGAGACTCTATAACCAATGTAACCCCTTTCTTGAATATGTGATTATAATACCATTTCTTTTTTGAATTTTCTCAAATAAGTTGTATTTTTAGGTATGGCCAAACATATCAGTCTAACGGTTAGTGAAAGTATTAAAGAGCTGAAGGCTTCCCTAGCCAAACAGCCTACCATTTTAAAGCGTAGCCGTATAAAAGCTCTATTATTAATTAAAGAAGGAAAAGTTGTCTATACCCGTGACATTTCTAAGAAGTTGAAATATGATCGTAGAACGGTCTATAACTGGATTAAGACCTATGAATCTCAAGGGTTGGTTGGATTGATCAAAGTTGCTAGTGGAGGCAATAACACTCCAGTGCTATCCTCTGAGATTAAGCATGGTATTAAGGAAAAACTTTCTCAACCCGATACCAACATTACCAGCTATGTTGAATTATTGGATTGGGTAAGGTCTACTTATGGAGAAGAGGTAAAATACAAGACTCTTTACACTCATTGCCGTAATCATCTGAAAAGCCGGCTAAAAGTTGCCAGAAAATCACATCACAAAAAAGATCCACAGGCTATTGAAGCCTTTAAAAAAACTACCCAATACGCTCGATGAAATTAGAACCAGTCTTGATAAAAATAAATACACTAGTGTGAACCTTTATTTTTAGGACGAATCCCGTTTTGGACTAATGACCAAACAAAAACGTGTGTTAATATCTAAAGGTATTCAACCTGTATGCAACTATCAACACAGTTATAAGTGGCTTTGGTTATGGGGATGTTTTTCTCCAATAACAGGAGATACATTTTATAGGGAAACTCCTTTGGTATCAAATGATATTTTCGAAAAATTCCTTGAAGATTTTTCTAAACAAAACCCCAAAGAACTTAAAATAATAATCATGGATAATGCAGGGTTCCATGCTTGTCAGAATATTCAAATCCCTGAAAATGTAAAGCTGATAAGAATACCACCATATACGCCTGAGCTTAACCCTGCTGAAAAGGTATGTCAATGGGTGAAAGATAGAACAGCAATGAAAATGTTCACTTCAACTCGACAATTACAACAAAAGATAACCCAATTAGTACATCAGCTTAAACCTGAACTAATAAAATCAATTACTGCATACGATATCTATACAAAATTATTTTATGAGAAATTTTAAATCCGAAATGGTATTAGCCAAAAAACAAAAGAATCAATTTAAAAAAGACTACCCTTATGGCAGTCTTTTTTGTTTTAATCGTTTTTCTTAAATTTTTATCTCCTAAAAAGCATTATTTTTTCTGTGATAATAAAAAAACCATCCCTAGTTAACAGGATGGTTTTATAAAAAGTTCAAAGCTTTCTAATACCTTATTCTTAGTACATGTACCTTAAAGCTATTCTATCATAATTACTAAATTCCCCATCTTCATTACCACTAAAACAAGCAATCATAACAGAATCGGTATCTAAACCTTGTTGACCTGTTTGATTAGCTGTTGGTGTACCAGGAACGTGAATAGCTCCAATGCTACCTTGCCCTTCGTTGTTAGAATCTCTACAATTTCTTCGAGCATAATTTGTATGTCTGAGACCAACCGCATGCCCCATTTCATGAGTCATTAAATGTTCTACTACATTAGCACTATAATTATCTATACCACCGTATATTTCGATGAATTTTCCTGGTCGACCTCCACTAGGGAATTCTGCCTGTCCTCCTGCACTTGATCCTCCAAAATTTTGAACTACAATATCACCATTTGTGCTAGCCGAAAAGGTTAGCCTAAAAGTTAACGAAGTACTAACTGCATTATAATTATTTACAGCCCACTGTAAACCAGTACGCATTTTACTCGTTAATGCACGACCTCTTCCTGTATAACCGATAACATTAATTGTACGTCCTTGACTTACCAGGTTCCTAGTTCTATATTGCTTAGTACCATTATCCATTTTTTCTAAAGCCTGTTCTGCTAAATTATCAAGAGCTATAGCTATATCATGAGATTTGATTGCTTTTGCTGTTGATCCATCGGGACGTTTCAGAGTTATATATTCTGCCCCATTAGGGTTAACTCCTGCATCCAAAAGCCCTTGAATATGAGCTTTTGATAACGGTTCTTTAACAGCTTCTTCTTGTGTTTCGCTAGAAACCTCTTTTTTCTCGCAAGATGTTGTAAATCCTGCAACGATAGCGCAAAGCGCTAATAATTTGATTTTTTTCATTCTAATTAAATTGAGTTTGTGTAGTTATTAAAACTAAAAAACAGAGTTTTTAAACTCTATTTTCTAAATACAATTATGTAGAAAGCTTTGAACTTTTCTAAATTTTTGCGCTTTGAAGATATGCTATTTTCACAAAAGAATATGTCATTTTTTTAAACTATTTATTAAAAATATCCCAAAATCATGTGATTCTTCTAAAAAACTATCAAAAAAAACAACTTTTAAATAATAAGAAAATCGATCAAATACACAGTTCATAAGCGAATAAAGTGTTAAGACAAAAGGCTAATAACGATACTATAGAAAATTGAATCAAAAAGAAGAAAAGAAACGAGAGTTTTTTCCTACGAATTGTAAAATTCAAGTTTTCAAAAATTATTAAACTTTATTTTTTTAAATATTTAACAAAAATTAGAAAACTGCGCTTTTATTAAACAAAAAGAAAAATTAAGGAAACTAAAAAAACCAATTACATACTTTTAAGATGACTCTTTTTATATAAAAAAATCAAAACAGTATCTTTAAAAAATAATACCAAAAAAATGAAAACGCTAAATAGAGTTCTTTTTCTTCTTTTTATTGGATTTGGATGCTTCCAAACTATTGCTCAAGAATCAATAGATCATAAATACAAAGAATTTAATTTTTGGATTGGTGAATGGAATGTATATAAACACAATACAGATTCTATTGTAGGAAAAAGTAAAATAGAGTCTATTATAGACAATAAGGTAATTAAAGAAACCTATCATTCTACAACATCAAAATATCATGGTACTAGTCTAAATAAGTATAACCCCAGAACAGATCAATGGGAGCAATTTTGGGTAGATAATAGTGGTCTTACTTTACACATTATCGGCAATCTTGAAAAAGGCAAAATGATATTACAAAATGAAGTAATTACAAAAAAGGGAGTCGTATTAAATAAAATTAAGTGGCAAAAAAATAGCGATACTACGGTACGACAAACCTGGTATCAAAGCACTGATAAAGGACAAAATTGGGTAACTGTATTTGATGGTGATTATAAACCTGTAAAAAAGAATTAAATTACCTCACCATATAAATCAAAATCTTCAGCTTCATTTATTTTTACTGTTGTAAAATCACCTGTTTTTAGGTAATACTTAGAGGCATCTATTAGGACTTCATTATCTACATCTGGGGAGTCAAACTCGGTACGACCTACAAAATAATTTCCTTCTTTACGATCCACAATTATTTTAAATTCTTGTCCAATTTTTTGTTGGTTTAGCTCCCATGAGATTTGTGATTGGATCTCCATAATCTCGTTAGCTCTTTCTATTTTTATTTCTTCTGGCACATCATCTTCAAGATTAAAAGCATGAGTATTTTCTTCATGAGAATATGTAAAGCATCCCAAACGTTCAAAACGCATTTCTTTTACCCAAGCTCTTAAGGTTTCAAAATCTTCCTGCGTTTCTCCTGGATATCCAACAATAAGTGTGGTACGAATAGCCATTTCGGGAACAGCTTCTCTAAACTCTTCGAGAAGTTTTGTTGTTTTTGCTTTGGTAGTTCCTCGTCGCATCGATTTTAGTATCGGGTCAGAAATATGCTGTAACGGTATATCGATATAATTACACACTTTTGGTTCTTCTTTCATTACTTTAAGCACTTCCATAGGAAACCCAGTCGGAAACGCATAATGCAAACGTATCCATTCTATTCCGTCAACCTTTACTAATGCTCTTAGTAAATCTGCTAATTTTCTTTCTTTATAAAGGTCTAATCCATAATAGGTTAAATCCTGTGCAATCAGAACCAATTCTTTTACTCCATCTGCAGCTAACTTTTCTGCTTCTATCACTAATTCTTCAATAGGTGTAGATTTATGAGTACCTCTCATCAAAGGTATTGCGCAAAAAGAGCAAGGGCGGTCACATCCTTCGGCAATTTTGAGATATGCATAATTTTTTGGAGTTGTAGTTAATCGTTCTCCAATCAATTCATGTTTATAATCGGCTCCCAAAGCTTTTAATAATCCAGGAAGCTCTGTAGTACCAAAATATTGATCTACATCAGGAATTTCTTCCTCCAAATCCGGCTTATATCGTTCGGATAAACAACCTGTAACAAAAACCTTATCTACTACTCCTTCTTCTTTTTTCTGTACATACTCTAAAATAGTATTTACAGATTCTTCTTTGGCATTAGCAATAAAACCACACGTATTAATGACAACAATATTTCCTTCCTCTTCATGAACAACTTCTTTATTATTGGCTCGCAGTTGCCCCATTAACACCTCACTATCATATACATTTTTACTACATCCTAGTGTAACTACATTGATTTTGTTCTTCTTTAATGTCTTTGTTCTCATATCTTCCGGATAAAGGTGTGCAAAGATACAAGGATTAACCAAAGTATACGGCATAAATTCAATAACTATATCAGTATAATCCAGATTATACCACAAAACATCAATTAAACCTTTTGTATATTGTAGAGTCCAAGTCTACAAAACCCAACCTATGAAAACGAAATCTATACCATTTCTGGTTTTGATATTGTGCTTTACTCTATCTTGTTCTGATAATGAGTCTATAGAAACAATAGATAATGAAACGATTAATATCGATTCTAACACCTTATATTTTCCGCCTATTGATTCAGATACCTGGGAAACTATATCTACTCAAGAATTAGGATGGAATATCAATAATGAGCAGCCACTATATGATTTCCTTGAAGCCAAAAACACTAAAGCGTTTATCATTCTTAAAAATGGAAAAATTGTTATTGAGAAATATTTTAATGGAGGAGCAGTTTCTGATCATAATCCCTGGTATTCGGTAGGAAAAACTTTAACTGCATTTACAGTAGGAATTGCCCAACAAGAGAATTTACTAAATATCAATGACATTTCGGCAACATATTTGGGGACCGAATGGGCTAATATTACTACCGAACAAGAAAATGCAATAACGGTTAGAAATCATTTAACCATGACAACAGGTTTAGATTATAATGTTTTGAATCAGAACTGTACAGATTCTGCCTGCTTTACCTACCTTAATGATCCTGGTAATTTTTGGTATTATCATAATGCTTCATATACGATACTAAAAGATATCATTTCGGGAGCTACTAATCAAGAGTATAGCTATTATTTTGATTCAAAAATCAAAAATAAAATAGGAATGAACGGTACATGGATTACTCTTGGTTATGTAAACATTTACTATAGTACAGCTAGAAGTATGTCTCGTTTTGGTTTGCTAAACCTAAATAAAGGAACCTGGGATACTACAGAAATTCTTACTGATCAAAATTATTTTACACAAATGACCTCTACTTCTCAGACGTTAAATCAATCCTATGGTTATTTATGGTGGTTAAATGGGAAATCAAGTTATAGGATTCCTGGATTTGAAAACGAATTCATTGGGTCACTAATTCCCGATGCTCCAGAAGATCTTATAGCAGGTCTGGGTAAAAACGATCAAAAACTATATATCGTTCCTAGTCAAAATCTGGTTATCGTAAGAATGGGTGATGATACGGGCAGTTCATTATTAGGACCTTCTGGATTTGATAATGAATTATGGGAAAAAATTAATCTACTAATTAATTAATTTGGTTTTTAAAAAGAAACTCGAAAAACTACATTAGGAGTAACTCCTAATGTAGTTTTTCGAGTTTCCTGAGGGATCTTTTCTTCATTTAATGAATAATAATTCGTAATAGTATTTTTATTATTAGTAACATTCCAAACAGATACACCTGTATGCGCTTTGATTCTTTTAGTTAGGTTAAAATCATAAACTGCCGAAAAGTCTAATCTAAAATACTCCTGCAATCTATCACTATTAGCTCTGTCATAATTAATTTCTTCTTCAACAACGGATTCTGACATTACTGGTCTAGTAGTTGGCAATCCTGAATTCCAATTAAGTCCTGCCGAAATTTTAAACCCTCTAAATGAATAGGCTCCTCCCCAAGTAATAGAATGTTTAATATCTATATTGTTAGGAAATTCTCTTTCTTTAAAAGTTTCAAAAGCATATTCATTATTGGCATATGAATAACTTAGCCACGTACTGATATTTACAAACCGTTTATTAACCAAGAACTCTAATCCACTAACCGTAAAATCACCAATAGATCTTACAAATTCATACTGATTTTGAAACCCCTGGCTTCTTGCCGTAATGCCATTTATCATTTTGTAATACCCTTCTACTGTTATCAACCAACCTTTCCGATTATATTGTAATCCTGATGAAATCTGCTTACTTTTAATTACAGGTATATCAACATCATTGGCTAAAATCCATCTTCGTTTCTCAATACCCAAAAAATCATTCTGAAAGTTGATCACTTGAGAAGTGTTTTGATGTTTAAATTCGCCCTGTACCTCTAGATTAATATATTTACCTATACGTTGATTATATCTCACTCTGGGTTCAACAAAATGTGTGTTAAACTTTTCATTATAAGTATACCGAACACCTAGACTAAGAAATAACCTTTTATTTTTTGTTTTATAATTAGCTTGAGAAAATATACCATGTGTTCGGATTACTCTAACTTGCTCTTCAATAAAAATAGGAACATCAACATCATTTAGGTTCGTGATTCCGGTTTCGATAAATTGATATCCATTTTGAAGAACCACATTTCTATTTAACTTATAAGATGTATTAAGTTTAACTCCTGTTTCTGAAACTTTATTTTCTTGTAAAAATCTCTGTCCTTGTTGAAGGTTTGCATTCGTAGACTTTAATCTATAATCTGTTTCATATAGTTGTAAAGAAGAAATAAAGTTTTTATTCCAATTTCTTTCATACCAGATACCTCCGGCAATACTACTTTGTATAATATTGCTTTGGCGAGAAACTGGTTCTGAATTTATTGTTGTATTTTCGGTAAAGACTAAGTCATTATTAATCAATAAAAAATTAGCTCTAACTTTATCTCTGTCTGAAAATTTATAATTCCATCTTACATTAGTATCATAAAAGTCAAACTCAATATCAGAATTAGACACTTCTTCTTCATTATTACTATCTAATTCACTATCCTGTGATATCCTATCAAAATAACTAGAATACGTAGGTGTTTTCAAAAATTCATTAATCGATTTTCTAGTAGAAAGTTGTAAAGAAGATTTTTTACCAATCGGAATATCAGCAAAAGCGTCTACATTAATCATATTTACACCTATACTAGCAGAGAAATCACTATTCACCTCTGCGTCAGAATTCATTATAATTGTTCCTGAAACTCCATCTGTATGTTCTGAATGTGTTCCATTTTTTATTAGGGTAGCTTTTGATGTTATATTTGGATTAAAAACAGATATCAATCCAAAAAAATGACCCGACTGATACATTTTTATACCATCCCACATAATCAGATTTTGATCGTGGGTTCCTCCTCTTATATTTATATTTGAAACAGTCTCATCTGCACTTTGAACTCCTGGTAAAGCCTGTATTGTTTGTAATACATCAGTTTCAATAAGTCCTGGAAGAATTCCGAAGTTTGAATAATCTATCTTAAAACCTCCTACATTAGTTTTACTTATTCCTTTTGTGATATAATTTTTAAGAATGATTTCTTGTAAATCAATAGTTTTAGGTTCTGGATAAATAGTTAAGCAACTCTCGTTTTGAAAAGACGTTATAGAAAGAGTTAAGGTTTGATACCCCAAATGATCGATCGTAATATTTTTTTGATCTTCTTTAATCTCAAGTTCAAAATATCCTTGTTCATTACTAATTGCCGATACATTTTCACTTTGAATTGTAGCACTTTGTATAGGGGTGCCTATGCTGGTTTTAATTTCTCCACAGATTACCAATGATTTATTACGTTTATTAATTGAAACAAAATTATTCGCCAGAATGGTAAAAATAAGATGGGTTTCTTTTTCGAGGTAGCTAAGAGCTTCTTCAAACGTTAGATCACTATGCGGGGATATAACAACTATATTTTCAATAACATCGTTTGCATACGTAAACTGAAATGGATAGCGATATTCTAAATCATAGATAATGGCGGCAAGAGGTTGTTTCTTGATTTCGTTCTGACCATAAATGTTTACACAAAAGGCAAAAAACAATACCCCAATGTAACTGGTATTCTTTACATTACTCTTTACTTTTTTGGAATGTAATATGATTAGACGTATCAATTGAATAGTTTAAATCTAAAGGTAAAGTTATAGATTTTAAACCATCTTGTAAATTATTATGAACGAAACCACCTGTAAAAATACGTTGAGTATCAATATTATCAATTGAAAAGGTCACATCATAATGCCTTTCAAACTCTTTAATTACTTCTACAAAAGGGACACTTTTAAAGCTACTTGTATTACTTACCCATGACGGAAAAGAGTTCGAATTCTTCTCAAAAGTGATATTATTTTTTACGATTCTAAAAGAACTTCCAGCAGGAATATTTCTGGTAAAATTCTCGTTACGTGTTAAACTTACCAAACCTTCAAGACAAGTTACTTCAAAATAACCATCTCGACTTTTTACATTAAATTGAGTTCCTAGCACAGTGACAACACCAAAAGATGTCACCACATCAAATCTACTACCTTTAGACACTTTAAAAAGAGCTTCTCCATCAAGGTTAACACTGCGTATTTTATCCCACTTCTTCTCATTATAACGTATTGAAGACTTTGAATTAAGAGTTACTTCTGAAGCACCAGGAAGTTTAATAGTTATCTTTTCTCCTATTAAAGTATCTACATGTGTATCACCAAACAAAAAGAAAAGGGATGTAATTCCCAATACAATTACCACAGTCGCAGCAATTTTAAGCAGTGGTTTATACCAACCAATATTTTTAACTTTTGATTGGTTTTTATCATGGATTCTAGCGTAAAAAGTTTCTAAATCAGTAATTTCTACAACTTCAGAAGCTTTAAATTTTTTAGCACCTTCAAGAATTTTGATATGCGAATCATAATCCTTCAAATTCTCAAAAGCTCTTCTTTCTTCCTCCGACAATTCGTCTGATAACCACTTTTTTATTAGATATTCTTTATCCATTTTTAAGTACTCCTTTATATATATAACAACTCAATATCTATTTTCCCTCCGTTTTATTCCGAAATTATTTAAATCCGTCTAATGTATTCTTCAATTTATTGTACGCTACATGAATTCGATTTTCGATAGCTTTTCGTGTTGTACCAAGCATTTCGGCTATTTCTGCTTGTTTTTTACCTTCTACTTTATTCAACAAAAATGCAACACGTTGATCTTCGGTCAAAAGACTTAATGCATTTTGATATCGTTTTAAGAATTGTTCTTGTTCGAGAATGAACTCAGGAGATTCGTTAGTATACTCTTTTGGTTTGATCTCTTTATATCGCAAAACCACTTTTTGGTGTTTGATTTCATTAAGCATCATATTATTGGCAACTGTAAACAGAAAGCCTTTTGCTTTATCTGGAGTAACTTCTTTGCATTTATCCAGAAGCTTCATAAAAGCATCCTGCATCTTGTCATTAGGATTTAAAGATTCTCCGAATTTATAATAGAGATATTTAAATAAATCTTTAGAATATTCTTTATAAATCACAGAAAACACAGTGTCATCGCAAACATTTTCACGTAGTTTTTCTGGCATAAAACAATAAATATTTTTAATAAATGTAAAAAATATAAAATAATTAAGGGATTTTTAAACGTTAGTTGTTTTTATAATAGAAGGCTTTTCTAAAATAAAAACATGAAAACACAACAAAATTTCATTTTACTTTTTTTGCCCCTGATTATATTAATCATGTTCTCATCATGTAGAAGTGAGTCCGATATATTTATAGAAGATTTTGAAAATCAACCAATTAAACCTACTTCAAAAGCAGCAGATTTGATGCTAAAAGTTTCTATGAATGATGGATCTATTGATAATATAATTGATAATTCTACTTGTTTTACAGTAAAATTGCCAGTTACTGTAATTGCTAATGGATCAGAAGAAATTATTAACTCCGTTGAAGATTTTCAAATCATTGAAGATATTTTTGCGGAGTTTAATAATGACACAGATGAATTAGAAATTATTTTTCCCATTACAGTTATTTTTAATGATCATACCGAGGTTAGTGTAGAAAACCAAATTGAATTAGAAACCATAAATAGTAATTGCACAACCAACAATGAAAATATAGAATGTGTAGATTTTAAATATCCTTTCTCTATTTCGGTTTTTGACTCTCAAAGTGAACTTCTGGAAACTATCACTTTTAATAGTGATAAGGAATTATTTAAGTTTTTGAAAAAATTAAAAGAGGAAGACATTGCAACTATAAACTTCCCTATTACGCTCATTTTTTCTGACAATACAGAAACAACAATCACCAGCATAGAAAATCTGGAACAAACTATTGAAAACACCATAGATAGTTGTGATGATGATGATACCACTACTGATCTATTTACCCAGACTATTACAAAAGGAAAATGGGAAGTTCAAAAATATAAGGATAATCAAAATAATGAAACTCAAAATTACAAAGATTTTGTCTTTACTTTTTCTGAAGACGGCTCTGTATCTATCGAAAACATAGTAACTAATGAGATCATTAATGGTAGTTGGTCTTTAATTACTAGAGCAGATGGAGGCCTTGATGCTAATTTAGAATTTGGTTCACAACCTCCTCTGGATAAACTTAACAACAGTAATTGGAATGTGAAAAAAACACAAGAAAATAGAATAATGCTAGATGATAGAAAAGATGATGGAATTAGCAAAGATGAGTTATTTTTTAAAAAAATATAATACTTAAAAGGGAAATATAGAAAAGTATTGAGTACGAATAAAATTATAAAGTTATGGTAGCAAAGAATAAAATATTAATAGGAGGAGCTTTAATAATTGTATACTGCATTTTTTTGGTTTACATTTTTATAATCAAAATGAATATTTACAATTAATAATAAGAATTTAATATAATAATTATCGCTGGGAACAAATTGTACCGGAATACACTAAAGGGTTTAATAAATCGTCTGACAGGGGTAATTATCAGAAATTAATTAAATCATTACACGTCTCTAAATCAAATATTTAGAGACGTTTTTTTTTAACATTCTTCTACTTCGCTTATTTAATTGTAACTCGTTTCAAAAAACCTTTAAAATACTTTTAGTAATAAACATAAGCCTTTTTTAGATATTCTTTATAAATCATAGTAAACATATTATGGTCACAAACATTTTCATCTATTTTTCTTGTATGAAATGATGATCTCTTTTTTTAGTAAAAAACATAAATAATTAAAGGGATTTTTAAAAGTTAGTTGTTTCTATATTATAGGCTTTATCGAAAATACAACCATGAAAATGTAAAAGAGCTTTAATTTAATTTTTGTTATCAAACTTTAAAATGAAATACTTTCAAATACAATAACTTACTAGTTAAACTTAATAACAATTCTCAAATGTCTAGATTAAAAATAATTCTAAAGCGCAAAACTCTCATTTATGGGGTTTTGATGATAATCTATTGTATTCTATTGTTCTTAATATCTTTAAAAGCAACAGTTATTTAATTGAAAGTACACAAAAAAGCAGGGATGTGTATACACGCATTCAGTTTTTATAAACCTCTGAAAATAGATTTAATTTTTCATACGTAAGATCATTTTTTTTATTACTTCGGGGGTTTATCATTATATTTTTATTTGGGAAGAAGAGGTTATCTGAAAAGGTGATCTCTTCCTTATTTATAAAACCCCATACTTAACAGGTATCTTCTTTTCTTTTGAAACCTATTTTTATAAACACAACTTATTTGCAACAATTTAGTTGTAGAAAAAAATTAACAATAAACATAAATTATTTTTTAATTCTCCTTTGTTTACCTAACCTATTATCATCTCTTAATATATCCTATTTCAATATAAAACACTACATATACCCATAGTCTTAATCACATTTTTTATTTCCCTGAAAACAGGGGGAGTAAAACGATTTTCATGACTTAATTTTCGGCTTTAATAATTGAAGTAATTTAAACTTTTTCGAAAAACAAAGAGGTTGAGAATATTTGTATTATCACACAAAAGATATTTAAACACAATTCGTTATATTTCCACCATTAAACTATAACGTAATAGCAATTGAACTATTCCTTTTTATGCGAAAAAAGAGTTTTACTTTTGGCATTTCTACAAAGGAATCTTAAATGCTCTATTCTTTATAAGCTAAAGATAAGTGTTTAAATCAAAGTATTTATATACAAAACCTCTTTGTATAAGGGTGTTTAAAAGAAGGAAATCGAAAAAATTTAAACCACTTCTTGGTTAAAAACACAATTTTGGAAAAAAAAGTAGCAGTTTTATTACCCGCATATAATGAAGAAGTATCGATAGAAATTACAATTCAAAATTTTAAAAAAGCTTTACCTGAAGCCGATATTTGGGTTTGTGATAATAATAGTACCGATAATACAAGACAATTGGCATTAGATGCGGGAGCCATAGTTATAGATCAACCTCTAAAGGGTAAAGGAAATGCATTTAGAGCATTGCTCTCCCATGTGGATGCAGATGTCTATATATTGGCAGATGCCGATGATACATATGAAGCGGCGGCGGCACCAAATTTAGTAGAATTACTTATTGAAAAGAACTTGGATATGGTAATTGGTGCCAGAGTAGGTCATGATGAAGGTCAATACAGATCGGGACATAAATTTGGTAATAAATTCTTTAGCAAAATTTTTTCGATCTTGTTTAAAATGAATGTCAATGATTTATTTTCTGGTTATAGAGTATTCTCCCGTCGATTTGCAAAGACATTTCCTTGTTTTTCAAAAGGATTCGAAATAGAGACAGAAATTAACGCACATCTAGTAACTTATCGTTTACCTTTTTATGAGGTTTCTACAAAATATTTTGCTCGCACAAAAGGCTCCGAAAGCAAATTGAATAAATTAAGTGATGGTTTCCGGATATTATTTTATTTATTACTTTTTCTTCGGGATCATTCACCACTCAAAGTTTTTTCTTTTCTAGGAATATTTTTATTTATTGGTAGTTTGATTTTGTTTTTCCCGATATATTCTGATTTTTTGAATACAGGAAAAGTTGAAAGGTTTCCTACCTTATTTGTTTCTTCTATATTAGGGCTTGGAGGGCTTTTATCAATATTTACAGGTTTAATACTTGATGGTATTAAAAATAACAGACAAGCCAATTTTATGCAGCAGTATAATAATTCTTAATTTTTTTTCATGAAAACATTAAAAACAAAATTTACAAGTATACATTCTTATATTCTATGGTTTTTTGTTTGTATAACGTTCCTTATACTATTAAACATTATCTCTGCATTTATCCCTAGGGAACCACTTGTAAAAAGGGTAAAACAGGCATTTGCAAAGTCCCATTTACTAAAATCTGATGTAGGAGGAAACACTTATGGATTAGATGCATGGAGAGGTAATCATCAATATCAGGATTGTCTAGTGCTAATGCAAGCACTACATCTTAGTGATGATTGGAAAGAAAATGCTTTTTTAGGACCTAAATCTGGAGAAGCTAAATGTCAATGGTTATATGATTATGTTTTTGAACAACAAGATGAAGAAGAATTAATGTCTACAGTACATATGTATTGGCAATATAATCATGGAACTGTAGCTGTAACCTCGATATTTTGTTCTGTAATTCCTTTAGAATTATATAGAGCTTTATTAAAATTTATTACCATCCTATTAACTGCCCTTTCTGGAATAGCATTAATTCTAGTTAGTGATAAAAAATTCAAGAGGTCGGGTCTAGCAATTGCTGGAATGGGTGCTGTAATTATGTTACTAACTTTACATGGTTTTGATTTTTTTGGCCAAAACTTAAGTCATGGTCTTGGTGATTGGATCAGTATTGGCTTCTTTGCTATTCTAATGTGGTCAATCCATTGGGGTTTGAGCTATAAAAAAAATGTCATTCTATGTATCATTTTTGGATCATTAAGTGCATATATAGAATATTTAATTGGCATTTTGCCATTTTGCATTATTAGTATTCTAATTTTTGGAGCTATAAAAAATAGAATTGATTCGACATACAACTTTTCTAAAGTTTTTCGACTATTATTTACTTATGGGATTTCTTTTGCAGGCACATTTGTAGTCTTTTTATTAGTTAAATATTTCTTGGTAAATGATTCTATTTTTAAAGTTTTTTATGAAACCTTTACCTATAGAATAAATGGAGAAACATACAGTATAGGCGATGTGTATACTGGACTGATTGATTATCTATATTTCTTAGGATCAGGTAATAAAAAATTTGTATATCTAAGCTTGATTTTTATTGGATTAAGCCTAGTTAGCGCCATTATTATTAGGTTTAAACAAATTTTGCTATATAAAACATCCAACTACTTGTTTTTAGCAGCGGCAATATTTCCCTTTTTTTGGTATACAACTTTTATAAATCACACAGCAGGACATCCTTGGTTTATGTTAAGGTTTTCGACATTGTCACTAATCTCTATTTTTATCTTTACCTGTTTATTACTTTTTGAACCTAAAAAAATCTTAAAAAATTAAAATCAGAAGACAGTGATCGTTAATAGTTGTATATATTCATTTATTGAGTTTAACAGACTAGTTATAAATGATCTAAAAACAAGATCTATTCCTGTTATTTTCTTCTTCCCAACTCAAACCAACAATATCATAAACCACTGAATACAAATCTATTACTATCAATTTTTTTATCTCCCTGAAAACAGGGAGAGTAAAACGATTTTCATGATTTAATTTTCGACTATAATTATTAACCCCATATTAAATTCACAAAACAAATCATGAAAAAAACAATTCTTAAAATAATTTCTGTTGTACTACTAGTCACCTTTATAGGTAGCTGCGAAAAACCAGAAACAAATGAAAACATTGAATCTATTGAAAACACAAAACCAATAGATGCATTCGACCAGAAAGCTCCTAATTGTTATGGTCAAACACGATATATTAATCATAATCAAACCATCCCTAAAGGTTGGGTTTTAATAAGCTCTACTGGTAGTACCTGGAAAATTAAATGTACCACAGGAGCTCCTTATGGAGTAGAAATAGATATTGTTCCCAAATCTGTAATTCCCTCGGGATGGGCATTAATTACAGACAATGATAGATACTGGCGAATCAAATGTGCAATAAATGGTTCATTTCCCACAAGGTTAAAAATTGTTCCCAACTCTGTAGTACCTAATAATTGGGCATTAACAAAATCTGGTCGTACTTGGGAAATCACATGCGCAAACAAATCATATTATGGTGCGAAATTACGAATCACTCCTAACTCTACCATCCCAAAAGATTGGGCTTTAACAACCTCTGGCCACTACTGGGAAATTACAAGTACAAGAAACGCTTTGTTTCGTTCTCAATTAAGAATTATTGCTAATACCGTTATACCTCCAGGCTGGGTACTTATAAAGTCTGGTCATAATTGGGTAATAGCATGTGCCAAAAATGCTAAAGTAGGTGATAAATTAGAAATTATTCCTAATTCTACAATACCGAAAGACTGGGTATTATCAAGTTCAAATAATCATCGCTGGACAATTAGATGTATTGAAAATGCTCCATATAACACTATGATAACAGTCGTCCCTAATTCTAATATACCAAAAGGTTGGGTATTACACAGAACTGGCCATGGATACTGGAAGATCAAATGTGCCAAAAAAGCTTATTACGGAGCTAAATTAGAGATTGTTCCAAATTCTGTAATACCTCTTGGATGGGTGTTTTCAAGTCGGGCACATGCACATTGGAATATTACGTGTGCATTAGGAGCTCGCCCCGGAGCAGAACTCAACATTGTTCCCAATTCTACAATACCTGCATTTTGGAAACGTGTAAGTATTGGACATAATTATTGGAGAATTAGATATAGATAAAACACTAGAATATAAGGTTATCTGAAAAGTTGTCAAATCTATACTGTAGATACAAAAAAAACAGCTTTTCAGGTAACTCTATTTAGCAATTTAACAGCATTCAATCTACATAATTAGCAGGTTCTTTTCTTTCTTTCGTAACTTGTTCGTATGCACTGCCCAATTGTAATAGTGAAGCTTCAGAAAAAGGTTTAGCAATAAATGTAAGTCCTTTTGGTTCGCCTTTACTCGTATACCCCATAGGAACTGTAAGAGCTGGATATTTGGCTACAGCAGCATAACCTGCATGATAATTATTTATAGACAGCACTGCATCTAGTTGATGAGTATCAATATGGGTATCAAAATAATTACGCGCAACTGTTTTTAGGTTTTCTTTAATCCTATCTAATTCTTCAGTAGTAGTACTATCTTTAAGGATCCCTTCAAATAATTGTTGCCCATAAGGAATTCGGTTTATTGAGTCCTGTTGATTAAATACAATGGCATCTTTTATATTTTTAATAGTAACATCACTCCCTGCTTGAGTACTTATATATGCAGGAAGGTCATTTTTCATATCTATATTTAAAATACTTAAAAAACCTGGCAACTGCACTTGTTTTGGCTCTATCTCAATAATCTCTCCTCCTGCTTTCTTTATTTTTTCTATGGCTATTTTATAGATAGAATCTTCTAAAAATTCTTTAATTACTCCAAAACGTTTTTCTTTTAGAGAACTCTCTTTTATTGAATTTACAAAATTTACATCAACAGCTTTAGAGGCAACATCATTGTCATCTTTACCTGTAATAGCATTCAGTAGAATAGCATTATCGATCACGCTCTTAGTCATAGGTCCTGGAGTATCTAATGTACTTGAAATAGGTACTATTCCTGTTCTACTTAATACTCCTATGGTTGGTTTTAAACCTACAACAGAATTTTGACTAGATGGTGACAAAATAGATCCACTGGTTTCTGTTCCTATTGCTGCAACACAAAAATTAGCTGCCACAGCAACTCCGCTTCCAGAACTCGAACCACCAGTCTCAAAAACCATTCTCCCATAAGGATTAAGTGTTTGCCCTCCTATAGCACTATATCCAACAGGGCACCCCGAACATAAAAAATATGCCCATTCACTCAAATTAGCTTTACCCAGAATTAATGCATTTTTATTTAACAATCTTTCTGTAATAAATGCACTTTTACCTTTGTTATTTTGTAACGCTACGGCTCCTGCTGTAGTTAACATATCTTTTGTTCCTATATTATCTTTTAACAAAATCGGCATTCCGAAAACAGAATTGACATCAATATTTTTTTTATCTATTTTATCCAAATCCCTAGCTTGTTCAACTACTTTTGGATTGAGTGAGATCACCGAATTTAAAGATAAAGCATTATCACTTTCGTACTTTCTGATACGATAGATATAGAAAAGCGTTAACTCTTCGTAGGTAAGCTTACCATCTTTTATTTGTTGTTGAATGGTAGGAATATCTTTTTCGAGAATATACTTTTTTAAATCATCATATTTTTCTTCAGAAAAGAAATCTAACTCAGGTTCTAAAGTTTTCCAGATATCGTTTTTATCCAGTGCTTTAGAATTTATTAGTTTTAAATGCATCCTTGTTTGTTCTAACATTTCTGTAGCTGCCAAATCTGCAGCTTCATCATATGGTTGCCAAACTACTCCGGGTTCTTTTTCTTGTTGTGTTTCTGTTTTTTCTTGCTTCTTACAAGAGATAAGCATAAAAACCGAAATTAAGACAAATACTATCTTTCTCATTGCGATATGTTGTGTAAAGGTTATTTTATTTGAGACTCTGTGATCATATCAATTCATACCTGGTATTATTTTAAATAACACACATGAGTATATTTTTTACGATACTATAATTCTTTAAAATATAAAAAAAGGCGGTGAGAATACTTCTCACCGCCTTTTTTAACCTTTTTTAACTATTTTGTAACAAATATTATTTGAAGAAAGAATCTACAAATTCATACTTATTGAATACCTGAAGATCTTCTATTCCTTCTCCTACGCCTATATATTTTACCGGAATCTTAAATTGATCACTTATTCCTATTACAACCCCGCCTTTTGCAGTTCCATCGAGTTTGGTTACAGCCAACGAAGTAACTTCTGTAGCTGCTGTAAATTGTTTTGCCTGTTCAAAAGCATTCTGGCCTGTAGAACCATCTAAAACCAATAATACATCATGAGGAGCATCATCTATAACTTTTTGCATTACTCGCTTTACTTTTGTTAACTCATTCATCAAATTAACTTTATTATGCAACCTACCTGCTGTATCTATAATGATAACATCTGCATCTTGGTTTACTCCAGATTGTAAGGTATCAAAAGCCACCGAAGCAGGATCACTCCCCATATCTTGTTTTATGATTGGAATATCTACGCGATCTGCCCATACTTGCAATTGATCGATTGCTGCAGCCCTAAATGTATCTGCTGCACCCAATACCACTTTTAGGCCTTTTTTCTTTAATTGATAGGCTAATTTTCCGATAGTAGTGGTTTTTCCTACTCCATTTACTCCAACCACCATCATCACGTAAGGTTTTTTGTCTTTTGGTATTTCAAAGTCTGTAGCTTCTCCCACATTAGTTTCAGAAAGTAAACCAGCGATTTCTTCACGTAGGATTTGATTTAACTCATCGGTTCCAAGATATTTATCTCGTGCTACCCTGTTTTCTATACGCTCGATAATCTTAATGGTAGTCTTGACTCCTACATCACTTGTAACCAATATTTCTTCCAGGTCATCTAAAACATCATCATCTACTTTAGATTTACCGGCTACCGCCTTACTTAATTTAGAAAAAAAGTTGGTTTTGGATTTTTCTAATCCTTTATCTAGTGTTTCTTTTTTTTCTGAAGAAAATATATTTTTAAAAAGCCCCATTTGTACTATTCAATATGCTAGAAATTAAAAACTAAAACCTTTGGTTATATTGCTTAAATATAAAAAGAAAGAGCCATTTCAATACAATTGAAACGGCTTCTTTTTAAAATATCGTGTATAGAGAATTACTTTTTCTTTAAAAAGTCGTTAACCGCTTCTGGCGGCATAATTGACTCTACAAAAGTATAGGCTCCTGTTTTAGGAGATTTTACCATTTTTATGGCTTTAGTTAATCTCTTTGATCCTGTCTGTAATGATGCTACTGATTTCTTTGCCATCTCTTATTATTTTATTTCTTTATGAACCGTCATTTTCTTCAAGATAGGGTTAAATTTCTTTAATTCTATTCTATCAGGAGTGTTCTTTTTGTTCTTGGTTGTAATATATCTTGATGTACCCGGTTTACCAGAAGCTTTATGCTCTGTACATTCTAAGATTACCTGTACTCTATTACCTTTCTTTGCCATTATAAGTATCTTTTAAAATAAAGAGATTATTTATTTAAGAAACCTTTTGCTCTTGCTTCTTTTAAAACAGCAGAGATTCCGTTCTTATTTATATTTTTTAATGCAGCGGTTGACACTTTAAGTGTTATCCAACGATCTTCTTCTGGAATATAAAAACGCTTTTTTATTAAATTCGCATTGAATTTACGTTTCGTTTTATTCATCGCGTGGGAAACATTGTTTCCTACCATTGCTTTTTTACCTGTAAGCTCGCAAACTCTTGACATCTCTTCTTAATTTTGGTATTATTTCAAAACAGGGTGCAAATTAACGAATTATTTACCGAACCACCAATAATAGTTTAGTAATTTTTCTTCTTTTTTTTAGTTTTTTCTTACTGCTTTAGAAAAATGAAAAAACAGGTATTTTTACGTATTTCAAAAATATGACAATACGTCTATCTTTACAATAGTTAGTATTACAATTGTAACTAACTACTTAATATGGGGTAATTAAGTAGTAAACGAAGCGGGTCATTTAAAAATGACCCGCTTTTTTGTTGTGCTTTATATTATAGCAATACAAACACATACTAAACACCAATAAAACCTAACTAACCTAATTTAAACAGAACTTATTTTTTAAAAACGTTGATCTGTATATTCAACACTTTGACTCCATATATTATTTTCTATCTGTACCATAGAATCATTTAATTCACTTACATATTGTGCGGCACCATAATCATTTTTACCCTCGGCTACTACAAATGTTATATTGCATCCCAAGTCTTTTGCTGCATTAACATTTTTATACGCTTTCTTTATAGAAAAATATCGATCTTTTGTCCCGTGAACAACATAGATAGGAGTATTTATTTTATCCGAAACTTCAAAATTAGATGCTACAACAATGAGAGCAGAGAATAAATGATCATTATCTTTTACGAGCTTAATTGATTGTAAAGCTCCATTACTATATCCTATTAGAACAATTTTTTTGTCGTCTATTGGGTAACTATTTCGTGCAGCGTTTATAAAATCAATAATAATATGCTCTAAAGCTTTTTTATCTGGTCTTTTCCATGAAATTTTTGGGCTAAAAACAATCCCTTGCATATTTTCAATTCCTGGAATAATAAAATCTTTTTTAAAATTTGGGTATTTCTTTGCTCCTACTCCTCCCGGAAGTACAATATAGACAGGTAACTTTTCATTCTGATTATTCTCTGGTAGAATAAGATCAAACTCCCCTTCGTATACTGCATTAAACGTTTCCATTTCTGAACCAAACACCCTGTTATGTGTTTTTCCTGCTATGGTTATAGTTACAAACATCCCCATTAACAAAGAAAGTATCGTTTTAGAAGAAGGAATTAAAGTTTTCATAGTTATCAATATTGTTTTGATTACTGTAAAACTACTTCTGTTTGTCGTTTCAAAATGTGTTTTATCGTTCAATCGCACTTTTTTGTCGATGAATTGCAAAAACATACAGATAAACAATATCGATAGTATAGGTTAGAATAAAGAATACCTAAATTAGGTAATTATGATTTAAGTAATGTATTAAGCAAAAGTTCGAAAGATTTATTTACTGCTTTACCAATAGTTCGTTCTCTAAGATTACTAAAGACATATTTCTCTGAAAAAACACCTTTTGGAGAAGCTATTGCAATAAAAACGGTTCCTACTTCGACATCTCCATCACCTTTTTCTGGGCCAGCATTACCTGTAGTAGCAATAGCATAATCTGATTTAAACTTCTCTTTTACTGCCAGAGCCATGGCTTCTGCGACCTCGATACTTGTCACAGTATATTTTTTAATACTCTCGGGATCTATGCCCAATATATCTATTTTGGATTGCGTAGCATAAGTAACAGCTCCACCATTAAAATAAGCAGAAGCACCCGCATTGGCCGTAAACGACTGTGCTATTTTGCCTCCGGTACAACTTTCTGCTACAGAGAGTGTTTTACCTTGCTTAATCAATAGCTGACCAATTCTCTTCTCTATAGTTTCGTCTTCTTCATACCCAACAATAATATCTCCTATTATAAGGCATAAGGCTGATACTTTTTTTTCTATAGTATCCTCGAGAAGTTTTTTATCGCTCCCTCTTGCCGAAAGACGAAGTCTTACTCTTCCTAAATTAGGCAAATATGCTAATTTGATATATGAAGGTAAATCATCCTCCCAGTCTTCAATTTTTTCTGCTACCGCACTCTCGCCCATACCATAAGTAAGTATTGTTTTATGAATGATATAGGGTCTGTTAAACCTCTTTTGCAACCTAGGCAGTACCTCATCTTTCATTAATCCTTTCATTTCGTAAGGCACTCCAGGCATAGATATAAAAACTTTGTCTTCTTTTTCTAGCCACATTCCTGGAGCTGTACCATAGAGATTCATCAAGACGGTTGATTTACTAGGTACAAGGGCTTGCTGCCTATTCACATCAGAAATTGGTATAGAGATATATTTAGCAAATAACTTTTCGACATGCTCAAGCACGTCCTTGTTTTCTACTAATGTATCTTCAAAATATTCGCAAATAGTATGTTTTGTAATATCGTCTTTTGTAGGGCCCAGACCACCTGTTATTAATACAACATCTACTCTATTACTAGCTTCTGCTATTGCATCGAGAATATGTTGTTTATCATCTTTTACAGATGAGATCTGATGTACATCTATACCAATTTTGTTAAGCTCTTTACCTATAAATGCAGAATTAGAATCAATGATTTGTCCAATCAGAATTTCATCCCCTATAGTAATAATTTCTGCAAGCATATTTAGCTAAAATCTGCTTTCAGGTCTTCGAGAGCCCCATTAACTGTAGATACAATATGATCCAGAATAGGTATGATCTGTTCCTTTTCTTTCTTCGTTTTTGACCAAGCTTCTATTTGTTTTATTTGCGCCAAAAGATCTATATCAAATAATTGAAGATTAGGTTTCATCTTATGAGCATATTGATATGCCATCTGTGGATTATCAGAATTTACAGCCTGAACCATACTATCAAGATCAGGCGGTATTTCTTCTAGAAAAGTCTGTACCAGGACAGCTATAAATTCGTTATCGCCTCCTGATAATTCATTTACATGTTTTAAACTATATCCTTTGCTCATTTATTTTACTTTTATTGAAAAAAATTGTTGGTTATTTATATATCCTGTCAAAATATCATTTGGTTTTACAACTCCAACACCAGCTGGCGTACCTGTAAATATAATATCTCCTATCTTTAAAGTAAAATATTTTGACACATATTCTATTAATTCATTGATCTTCCATAGCATAAGCCTTGTATTACCTTGTTGTGCGGTTTCTCCATTTTTTTCTAAACGAAAATCAATAGCATCGATATCTTCATATTCTTCTTTAGACACCCACTTTCCTATTACTGCCGCTCCATCAAAGGCTTTAGCTTTCTCCCAGGGAAGACCTTTTGCTTTAAGTTTAGCCTGCAAATCCCGTGCCGTGAAATCTATTCCAAGGCTTACTTCATTATAATATTTATGAGCAAATTTTTTATCAATATACTTACCTACTTTATTTATTTTTATCAATACCTCAACTTCATGATGAATATCATCTGAGAAATCTGGTATAAAAAAGGGTTGCTTTTTTAACAAAATAGAAGTGTCCGGTTTTATAAAAACTACAGGATCTTCGGGTCTTTCATTTTCTAGTTCCTCGATATGATCTGTATAATTACGACCTATGCAAATAAGTTTCATGATATAAAATGATAAAAGAAAAGATTATAGATTTAGGCTATTATTTAACTTACGAAGTCGAACTGCTGTAAGTACTTTTTTGGTATACAAAGGAAAGTCTGCATTCTGTATCCAGCCAAAATATCCAGGTTCTTCTTCCATTACCTGTTCTACTAATTTTCCTTTGTGTTTCCCAAAAGAAAAAATTTCTTTTTTATTATCGTCATAAGCTATAAAACCAGCAAAATCTGCAAACTGCTTTCTGGAACTAAATTCTGACAAGAACTTGGCGTCGTTTTCTAATTCTGGATAACGATCTAATTGTGCTTTTAACACTTCATAAGTAGCAAGTGTATCAGCTTCTGCAGAATGTGCATCTGTTAGATCCTTATCACAATAAAATTTATATGCAGCAGACAGTGTTCTTTTTTCCATTTTATGATAAATGGTTTGTACATCAATTGCAACGGTATTTTTCATATCAAAATCCAGCTCTGCTCTCAACAATTCTTCTGCTAATAATGGTATATCGAACCGATTAGAATTAAAACCTCCTAAATCGCAACCTTTTATCATTTCACTGACTTTACTCGCTATTTTCTTAAAAACAGGTTCATTAGCTACCTTGGCATCATCGATACCATGTACTGCTGTAGTTTCTGGAGGTATTGGCATTTCGGGATTAACCAACCAGGTTTTGCTTTCCTGGGTACCATTGGGAAATATTTTTAGAATAGAAATTTCTACAATACGATCTTTAGAAATATTTATACCGGTAGTTTCCAGATCAAAAAAACATATCGGTCTTTTTAAATTAAGCTCCATAAATTGATTGTGTGATACTCAAAGATAACAGCTATTCTTTAACATTCTTATAGACTAACTCTATTTTAACATTTACAAAAACTATACAACCTTATTAACGAATACATTATCCGCAAATTTTCTTGTAACTGTCTCTATTGTATTATCAAATTTAATTCGAATTGATTTATCAAACTCCCGAACTTCAAGAATTTTTATTTCACTACTTAATGCCAAGCCGATTTCTGATACGTATTTTAAAAAATGAACAGAGCCATCATTTACAGCAATAAGTTGGCAAACATCTCCTTCTGATAAGGAAGAAAGCGTTATTTTAGGTACAATAGAATACTCTCCATTAGCATTAGGAATCATCTCACCATGAGGGTCTTTTTTAGGAAAATCCATAAAGCGATCTAATTCGTCAATCAACTTACGAGACTTAATATGCTCTAATTGCTCTGCCACATCATGAACCTCATCCCATGTAAAATTTAGATAGTTACACAAAAAAGTCTCCCATAATCTATGTTTACGAATCAATCGCACCGCAACAGACTTACCTCCTTCTGTTAAATCTAATTTACCATACTTTTCACTTACTACATAACCTTTGGCTTTTAACTTCTTAATCATATTGTTTGTAGAAGCCGGAGAAACTTTAAGATAATCTGCCAATTGGTTATTTCCCACTTTTACAGAAGCATCCTCTATAAGCAACTGAAATATAGCCTTTAAGTAATCTTCTTCACTTTTAGTTAAATTATTCAAATTTAATTTGTTAGTCATGGCTAACTTTTTTAGTTTTGTCGAAATAATAAAACAAAATTACTAAACCTAATGCAATTACGTATAACAATCTTATTCACTTTTATTAATTCACTTATTTACAGTTCTTTATACTCACAAGAACTCAATTCTACCGGCACATTAAAAGGTGTAATATACGATGACAATGGAATACTTCCTTTTGCTAATATATATATAGAAGGAACTTCTCTTGGTAGTTCTAGTGATGAAAATGGTGTATTTAGTATTGAAAATGTACCTGTTGGAGATTACAAAGTAGTTGCTTCATTTACGGGCTACACCCCAATTAAAAGAAAGGTTTCTATTACAGCTGGAGAAAACAAAATAAACCTGGTTATGTCACAAGGATCATCTCTCGATGAAGTGGTAATCACAGGAACATTGAAAGCCGTAAGCCGATCAGAAAGCCCTGTTCCTGTAGAAATCTACTCTCCTACATTTTTCAAAAAAAATCCAACACCTAATTTGTTTGAATCTTTACAAAACGTAAACGGAGTAAGACCACAACTTAACTGTAGCATCTGTAACACTGGAGATATACACATTAATGGTTTAGAAGGACCTTACACATTGGTAATGATAGACGGAATGCCTATTGTAAGTGGATTATCAACTGTTTATGGATTATCAGGAATACCTAATTCGTTAATCGATAGAATCGAAGTGGTAAAAGGACCTGCTTCATCTCTATATGGAAGTGAAGCTGTCGGAGGCCTTATCAATGTTATTACAAAAAACCCTAATGATGCTCCCGAGGTAAGTACTGATATTTTTGCTACCAGTTGGGGTGAAACTAATATAGATTTTGGTTTTAAAACCAAATTAGGTAGTGCTACTGCATTATTTGGCGTCAATTATTTTTATTATGATCAAGCTATAGATAACAATGATGATGGGTTTACCGATCTTACATTGCAAGACCGTATATCTATATTTAACAAATGGAATTTTAAGCGGAAAAGCGGAAAAAACTTTACGCTTGCTGGCAGGTTTTATTATGAAGATAGATGGGGAGGAGAAAATGAGTGGAATTCTGATTTTAGAGGAAGTGATCAAATATATGGTGAAAGCATATATACTGCACGATATGAAATACTGGGCAGCTATGAATTACCAGTAGAAGAACCTTTAACACTCTCTTTTTCTTATACAGATCACGATCAAGACTCGTATTATGGGATCGTATCCTACCAGGCAAAACAACGTATTGGTTTTACTCAATTAACCTGGGATAAAAAAATAAAATCGCACGATCTACTATTCGGAGCTGCTTACAGGTATCAATATTATGACGATAACACACCAGCAACAACTTCAAACGGTCAAAACAACCCCGAGGAAACAAATACTCCCGGTATATTTTTACAAGACGAAATCACACTGGCTCCCAAACATAAACTATTATTAGGAACAAGACTAGATTACCATAATCGACACGGAACCATTTTCACTCCAAGACTTGCTTATAAATGGAATATTAATGATAAAAATATTTTTAGATTCAATGCCGGTACAGGATTTAGAGTAGTTAATCTTTTTACAGAAGATCATGCAGCTCTCACAGGTTCTCGAGAGGTCATTATCGAAGAAGATCTCGATCCCGAAGAATCTTATAATGTAAACCTTAATTATATCAAAAAAATATTTTTTGATAACGGAACCTTTATAGGACTGGATGCTTCAGCCTGGTATACCTATTTTACAAATGCTATCATTCCCGATTATGAAACAAATGTTGAAGAAATACGATATGGCAATTTAGATGGTCATGCAGTATCTACCGGAGTAAGCCTTAATACCAATATTAACTTTTCTAATGGATTAAAATTTACATTAGGAATGAGTGGACTTAATGTTTCGAATACAGAGAACGGAGTAACTACACGCCAGATACTCACAGAAAGTTTCACAGGAACCTGGGGAGCTACTTATAAAATACAATCTCTTAACCTAACATTAGACTATACAGGGAACATATATGGCCCTATGCGACTGGCAACTCAGGGACCAGACGATCCCAGAAAAGAAAAATCACCATGGTGGAGTATTCAAAACATACAATTCTCACATAAAACCAAAAATAACATAGAAATTTACGGAGGCGTTAAAAATTTATTAGACTGGACACCTAGTCGAGGTAACCCTTTTTTAATAGCCGGAGCCGACGACCCTTTTGGACCAGATTTTGATACCACCTATATATATGCTTCTAATCAAGGAATACGAGGTTTTTTAGGGGTTCGTTATTCCTTGTAAATTCAATACAAAATGAAAGCTTTTAATATCATATCATTCTTTATATTATCTCTTCTATATCAAAATGTAACAGCACAGTTACAAATTGATTCTTTTGAGTCTATAGAAAACAAAATGACTATTGCCCCAAAACCTTTGGTCGTATTTATTCATACCGATTGGTGCATGTATTGTAAAAATATGGAAAATACAACTTTTAAGAATAATGATATTATACAACAATTAAACGAAAATTTCTATTTTGCTTCACTAAATGGAGAAAGTCGTGAAACCATACATTTCTTAAACAATTCTTTTCGTTTTCAACCTAATGGAAATAAAACAGGAGTGCATCAATTAGCCAGAGAACTTGCTACAGTTAATAACCAAATTGGCTATCCAACATTGGCAATTCTAAATCACAAATACGAAATCATATTTCAACAGCAATCTTTTTTAAGTGCTAAAGAACTTATCAAAATATTAAATAAACTTTCTAAAAATGATTCATAAAAAATTAACGCTATTACTTCTTATTTTCACGTTTTTCTCCTGTAAAAAAGAAGTGAAAGATAAAAATCAAAAACTACAAGTGGTTACCACCACCTCTATGATCACCGATATGGTTAAAAATATAGGTGGAGATCTAATTGAAGTCGAGGGATTAATGGGTAGCGGTGTCGATCCTCATTTATACAAAGCCAGCGAAGGGGATGTATCTAAATTAGTGAATGCCGATGTAATTTTCTATAACGGTTTACATCTGGAAGGAAAGCTGGTAGAAGTATTTGAAAAAATGAAACATCAGGATATTAATACCATAGCTATAGGAGAAAGTTTAGACAAAAACACATTAATCGGTTCTGATTATTTTGCTTCTAATTACGATCCTCATATATGGTTTAGTGTAGAAAACTGGAAAATCATAACGACGTTCGTCACCCACAAACTCACAGAGATTGATCCAAAAAATGCTGAAGCTTTTAAAGCTAACGGAAAAGCATATTTAGCTAAGCTTAATGAATTAGAGACTACATTAAAAAATACCATTGCTACCTTACCAAAAGAGAAGCGAATTCTGGTTACCGCACATGATGCCTTTAGTTATTTTGGGAAAGCATATAATTTTAATGTAGTTGGCTTACAAGGGTTATCTACCGCTACTGAAGCTGGAGTACAAGATGTTCAAAAATTAGCTAACTTTATTATTGAGAAGGAAGTAAAAGCTATTTTTGTAGAAAGCTCTGTTCCTAAACGAACTATTGAAGCTTTACAAGCTGCAGTAAAATCAAAGAATCATGAAGTAACAATAGGTGGTACATTGTTCTCTGATGCATTAGGCAATGCAGGAACAAAAGAAGGCACCTACATTGGGATGTTTGAATATAATGTCAATACTATCATAAATGCGCTGAAATATTAGTAAGCAAGTAGTTTGTAATAGTTATATTGAATAAAATTTGTTTAAATGAAAGAACAAAAAATCGCAGTTCAAATAGATGATTTAACTGTAGCTTACAATTACAAGCCTGTACTATGGGATATTGACCTTGCTATACCAGAAGGTGTACTTATGGCTATTGTAGGTCCAAATGGAGCAGGAAAATCTACTCTTATAAAATCGATTTTAGATATTATCAAACCCATTGCAGGAAGTACTCAAATTTATGGAAAACCATACAAGAAACAACGCTCACTGGTAGCTTATGTTCCTCAAAAAGGAAGTGTAGACTGGGATTTTCCAACCACTGCGCTAGATGTTGTAATGATGGGAACTTACGGAAGCTTAGGATGGATCAAAAGACCAGGGCAAAAACAGAAAAAAGCTGCTCTTGAAGCATTAGAAAAAGTAGGTATGCTTTCTTTTAAAAGCAGACAGATTAGTCAACTATCCGGAGGACAACAACAACGTATATTTTTAGCAAGGGCTTTAGTTCAAAATGCATCTATCTATTTTATGGATGAACCTTTTCAAGGTGTTGATGCTACTACAGAAAAAGCTATTATTAATATCTTAAAAGAACTTAGGAAAGCCGGAAAAACAGTAATTGTAGTACATCACGATTTGCAAACAGTACCAGAATATTTTGATTGGGTTACTTTTCTTAATGTAAAAAAGATCGCTACCGGACCAGTAAAAGACATTTTTAATGATGACAATTTAACCAAAACCTACGGAATTAATTACAAGGTTAGTGTACAACAATAAGAGCTATCTATGGATATAAAAGAATACATAGAACTTGTCTTTACAGATTATACCTTACGCACAATAACACTGGGCACAGCTGTACTTGGTGCTATTTGTGGTATGCTGGGTAGTTTTGCTGTATTGCGTAAACAAAGTTTATTAGGAGACGCAATTTCTCATGCCGCATTGCCAGGCATTGCCATCGCTTTTCTAATTATTGGAACAAAAAATAGCTCTGCTTTTCTATTAGGAGCATTAATTAGTGGTTTAATTGGTACTTTTTGGATTCGAGGTATCACTAGCAAAACGCATCTTAAATCTGACACGGCTTTAGGTCTTATATTATCATTATTCTTTGGGTTCGGAATGTTATTACTAACCTATATCCAGAAAATGCCTAATGCTAATCAGGCCGGTTTAGAAAGCTACCTTTTTGGGCAGGCAGCTACACTTTTAGAAAGTGATGTATGGCTTATGATCACCGTTACAGGAATTAGTTTGGTAGTTTTATTATTATTCTGGAAAGAACTCAAACTATTATTATTCGATGCTGATTACACTAAGACATTAGGATTTAACACCAAATTCTTAGACATTCTTATCACTACATTTATTGTAATTGCTATTGTATTAGGACTACAAACCGTAGGCGTGGTTTTAATGAGCGCAATGTTATTAGCTCCTGCCGCAGCGGCTAGACAATGGACAAACAATTTAGCTGTAATGGTTATTTTGGCAGCAATTTTTGGGGCATTCTCCGGAGTTTTCGGGACCGCTATCAGTGCCAGTCATAATAACTTATCTACAGGACCAGTAATTGTGTTGGTGGCTGGTGTTTTCGTATTATTTTCTTTTATTTTTTCTCCCGGTCGGGGGCTATTATTTAGAGAAATACGGTTTAGAAAAAACAGAAATGATCTTCAATTGCATAAAACATTATCTTTTATGTATAATATTGCTAGTACACACGAAAATATTGCGCATCCACATGCTATTAAAATTCTGAATAACTTTCAGGGATTCACCAGAAAATCACTTCAAAAACTAGAAGATAAAGATTATGTAAATATCGAAGGCAATATGTGGTCTTTAACCGAGTCTGGGTATAAAACTGCCTCCAATTTATATGATCAACTAACAAAAGAAGAAAATGAGTAACGCACAGATAGAAATACAATTAATCGCCAGCCTGGTAGCGATAGCTTGTGCTATCCCAGGAACCTTTTTAGTATTGCGAAAAATGGCATTAATCACTGATGCAATTAGTCATTCTATCCTGCCAGGTATTGTAATCGGTTTTTTTATTACTCATGACTTATCATCTCCTTTATTGATCATTCTTGCTGCTGCAAGCGGTGTCATTACTGTAGTATTGGTAGAGTTTATTCAAAAAACAGGCTTAGTAAAAGAAGATACCGCTATAGGTCTCGTTTTTCCTGCCCTGTTTAGTATTGGTATCATACTTATTGCACAAAATGCAAATGATGTACATCTAGATGTTGATGCCGTATTGTTAGGAGAACTTGCCTTTGCCCCCTTTGATCGATTACTTATAGGAGGTACAGATGTAGGCCCTAAATCTTTATGGATCATAGGCACTATATTACTGATCACATTAGGGCTATTATTTGCATTTTTTAAGGAACTAAAAGTAAGCACATTCGATGCAGGTTTAGCTTCTGCTCTTGGGTTATCCCCTGTAGTTATGCATTATGGATTAATGACAGTTTCATCAATCACTACGGTAGGTGCTTTTGACGCAGTTGGTGCTATCTTAGTTATTGCATTAATGATTGCTCCTGCCGCTACTGCTTATTTACTAACAAATGACTTAAAAAAAATGCTTCTGTTATCTGTTATATTTGGAGTAAGTAGCGCCATTATAGGATATTGGGTAGCACATGCATTAGACACATCTATTTCTGGATCAATGACTACAGTATTAGGATTAGTTTTCTTATTCGTATACCTATTTGCTCCCAACAAAGGCTTGTTTTCTGTGTTGTATAGACAAAAACAACAACGTATCGAGGTTTCCTTACTCACCTTTCTTCTACACTTGGGAAACCACCAGGAAGAGGAAGAACGGCATGTAAAACATTTAAATGAGCATATTAATTGGCAGAAGGTACAATCAAAATCTGTTTTGAATCTGGCACTTAAAAACAATATGATTACGATTAATAATGATATTGTTTCTTTAACTAAAAAAGGGAAAAACTTTACAGCAGAAGCAATTGATTATATTGTAACTAATAAAAATGCTGAAATTGAAAACATGAAGGATAGGTTTTTCCTGTTTAGAGGTTAAAACTCGTATATTTAAAGGAAAAAAGGGAAATGTTTGCATCTTTAAAAAGGAATTTTATACCACTATCCATTTTATTTTTTTTAATCAGTTGTACTTCCTATGCTCAGGAAAAACCTGTTCGCTTAGTAGAAGATAAGCAGAAAAAAAGAACAATCATATACATCCAAAATGACACGGATACAGATAAGAGTGTATTTTTAAAAGTAAATCCGACTGGATATCGCAAGAGTGCCCAACGACCTATTATTAAAAATATCCCTGCCAAAAGTAAAGTACAAATATTAATCCTTATCCCATTAACAGATGTTGAATCCCATTATACATATAATCTGGTTGTAAATGAAGAATTAGAAACTATAGATGTAAAGCACAGTAAAAGTTTAAAAAAGAAGGATAGTATTTGAGTTATAACCACTTAAAAAGTTTGATTTATATACGAATTCTAAGATTAGAAGAATATAAAAGAAGTAAATCTCTATCTGTCAGTATTCAACTTTTGCAAGCAAAAACAATCATAAAACTTATTTAACATAGAAATCTATATATTTAGACTTAAAAGTCTAATTCACTTCAATACTTTATGAATCAAACAAAACCGCCATGGTACTTTCTTTTTCTGGTTATTTTAGCCGGAGAATCTGTTTTTATTCTTCCATTTGTTCTTTCACGAGTATTTAGACCAACGGTACTTGAGGTATTTAACTTAGACAATATTCAGTTAGGTATATGTTTCTCTATTTATGGAACTGTAGCTCTAATATCCTACCTTTTTGGAGGCGCATTAGCTGACAAGTTTCCTCCAAGAAAATTAATAGCAACGGCACTATGGATGACCGCTTTGGGAGGGTTAATATATGCCAGTTTCCCCAACTATACAGTATTAAAAGTACTTTATGGTTATTGGGGATTCACTACTATATTTTTATTCTGGGCACCCATGATTAAAGCTACTCGCGTTTGGGGTGGCAACACTTCTCAAGGTAAAGCATTTGGATTTTTAGACGGTGGTCGAGGGTTAGTTGGTGCTTTATTTGGAGTCTTGGGAGTATTTATTTTTTCACTATTTATTACTTCAGAAATCTCTGAAGCGACTACCGCCGAAAGCAAAGCTGCTTTTAAATATGTAATCTTAGTATCCTCTGGCCTTGTTAGTATTGTAGGAGTATTAGTTTGGTTATTTATGAAAATGGATCATGAATTAGAAAAACAAATTACAGTAGAGAAAATCACAATATCCCAAGTACTGGAAGTATTGCGTCTACCTTCTGTTTGGTTACTCATGATTATTATTTTATGTGCTTATGTAGGCTATAAAATTACCGATGTATTTTCACTATATGCTCAAGATGTTATGCTATATGATCAAGTACAATCGGCTCAAGTGGGTACATTTTTGTTATTTATCCGACCCATTATCGGAGTTTTAATTGGAGTATTAGCTGATCGCTCACAAACCACTTTTTGGCTACTTATTAGTTTTATAGTTTCATTCTTCGGAGCATTATTGTTTGCCTCTGGCATAATTTCAGATTCTGCAACAGCTTTATTTTTTATATCAATTTTAGTGGTAGCGACGGGAGTGTATGCAGCTCGTTCTTTATACTTTGCAGTAATGCAGCGAGGAAAAATCCCATTGGTTCTTACAGGAACTGCTGTTGGGATTATTTCTCTTATAGGCTATACTCCTGATATATTTGCCGGGCCCGCAATGGGATATCTTCTAGAAAATTCACCAGGACCCGAAGGACACCAACATGTATTCTGGATGTTAGCTTTATTTTCTTTTATTGGTGGCCTAGCTGCTTGGTATTATTACAAATTATATAGTATACAAAAAAAGTAAGTATAAGAAAATCTCAAAAAAATTACTTACATAAAAAAACCACAACAGCTAGTGTCGTGGTTTGTATTTATTTTGGAAATAATGTTTCTTAAAACTCTCTATTCACATCCCAAGCTTCAAGGTAGTCTTTTACACGTTGTACGAACTGTCCTCCTAGTGCTCCATTAACAACTCTGTGATCATAAGAGTGTGATAAGAACATTTTATATCGAATACCGATAAAGTCTCCTTCTGGCGTTTCTATAACGGCAGGAACCTTTCTAATTGCTCCCAAAGCCAAAATACCTACCTGCGGTTGATTAATAATTGGTGTACCCATAATGCTTCCGAATGTCCCCACATTAGTTACTGTATATGTACCACCTTGTATATCATCTGGTTTTAAAGCATTATTACGTGCTCTATTTGCAAGATCATTAACTGCTTTGGTCATTCCTACCAAATTTAATTGATCTGCGTTCTTAATCACGGGTACAATTAAATTACCATCGGGTAAAGCTGCTGCCATACCCAGGTTTATATTTTTCTTTTTGATAATTGTATCTCCAGAGATAGAGATATTCATCATCGGGAAATCTTTTAATGCTTTAGCAACTGCTTCCATAAAAATAGGAGTAAACGTAAGGTTCTCTCCTTCTCTCTTCATGAAATCTCCTTTTACTTTCTTTCTCCAGTTCCAGATATTGGTTACATCGGCTTCTATAAATGACTGCACATGAGCAGAAGTCTGCACAGATTCGACCATATGATGTGCAATAAGTTTGCCCATTCTGGTCATTTCTATAATCTCATCTTCTCCTGATGCTACTACCGGTGCTGCTTTAGCTACTTCTTGCTTTTTAGCTGGAGTTGCTTCTGGTTTTGCTTTTATTTCTTCTTTTACAGGCTGCGTTTTTATTTTTCCGTTTTTGCGATCATCTACAAATTGTAAAATATCATTTTTGGTAACACGACCATCCTTACCTGTTCCCGAAATAGCTTCTAATTCATTTAAGGAAACATTTTCTGTCGTAGCAATATTCTTTACTAACGGAGAATAAAACTTACTACTCTCAGAAAAATCGGTTGCATTTCCTGCCACTACTGTTTCTGCGATTTGTGTTTCTAGTACTTCTGCTTCTTTTGGAGTTTCCTCTACTTTGGCAGTAGTTTCTTGCGGAGTTGATTCTATAGCTCCTTCACCTTCAGTCTCTATTACAGCTATAACCTGGCCTACCTGTACTACATCATCAACATCAAAAAGTTTTTCTAACAGTACACCTTCTACCTCACTAGGTACCTCACTATCTACTTTATCAGTTGCTATTTCAACAACTGCATCATCTAATTCGATAGTATCCCCAACCTCTTTTAACCAAGTTGTTATTGTTGCCTCTGCAACACTCTCACCCATTTTTGGAAGTTTCAGCTCAAATTTTGCCATATTCTTAATCAAAAGTGTTTATAAGTTATGTTTTTTGCGAATTTAATTAAAATTCGGCTTAAAAATTATTTTTTTCGTATTAAAATTTACTTAATACTTATCCCTTCAAGTTTACAGATACTTCTAAGTATATGCAAATCAAGGACTCTTTAATGCATTCTCAAAAGGAATTCGATTAAGTATACTTCTTCCCAAAGTAACCTCATCTGCATATTCTAATTCATCATTAACACCAATTCCCCTGGCAATCGTAGAGGTTTTTACATCTACTCCCTCTAATTGTTTATACATATAGAAGTTAGTAGTATCTCCTTCCATCGTTGCGCTTAACGCAAATATTAATTCTTTTACTTCTCCAGATTTAACTTTCTCGATCAAAGAACTAATATTTAATTCTTGCGGACCAATACCATCTAATGGACTTATCTTACCTCCTAAAACGTGATATAACCCTCTAAATTGACCTGTACTCTCTATAGCCATTACATCCCGTATATCCTCTACTACACAGATAATTTCACGATTTCTACCCGGGTTACTACAGATATCACAAATATCTGTATCACTAATACTATGACATGTAGTGCAAAATTTAATATCTTCTCGCAATACTCCCAAAGCTTTGGTTAAGTGCTGGGTCTGGGTTTCTGGCTGTCTAAGTAAATGTAATACTAATCGAAGTGCAGTACGTTTTCCTATCCCTGGTAATTGAGACATTTCATAAACTGCATTCTCTAATAATTTTGAGGAAAATTCCATAACGCAACAAATTTAGCATTTTTAATGATCAACTCCGCCCAGAGTTACACTCTTTAAACAAAAAATTATGTTTTTATATCATAATGACATTTTTTATCCCTATAACTGCACCAGCTAATTATAAAAAGACAATAACAGAGGAAAAAATGAAAGTTCGCAGTGCGTAAGAAAACTTGATATAAATTTAATTTTGGGGTATAAACTATGATAATCTTAACTATGCAATTAAGGCCTTTTTGTTACTTTTACTCCAAAAGTAAAAGTAATGTTAGATACTCTTTCTGAAGAAACACAGTTAATTTTAATGATTATAGTTATTGCTATTTTATTCGTAGCAGTATCCTGGAACACCAAACGAAATAAAAATAAACTGTATGATCGTGACAAACGTAATTTTAGACAGAACTATCAAAAAAAGAAAAAGAGAAAATAACTATATTCTATAAAATGAAAAAAATATATGTTAGAAAGGCGACATTAGAAGATATAGAATGGGTAAATAACACTTATCAAAACATAGATTTTGTAGTATCTGATTATACTAGCGAGTATATTGCTATAGCAGAGGTTGAAGGTGCAAAATGCGGACTGGGAAGAGTTGTGAATATTGATCAAAACAACTTAGAATTAGGAGGAATGTATGTATTGGATCAATTTCGAGGTATGGGAATTGCAGAGAAGATCATATTGCATTTATTAAAAAATCATGAACAACATAAAAAGATATGGTGCCTTCCTTTTGAACATCTTCAGCATTTTTATAATAAGTTTGGTTTTCTAGATCAAAAAACACACAATTACGAAATTCCGGATAAAATACATGCTAAACACAAATGGTGTAATCAAAACTATACTAAGAATGTACTTTTATTAGTTAAGTAGCTATCATCTATTAAACAAATATGCAATTCAATGAAAATATATACTAAAACCGGTGATAAAGGAACCACTGCCCTTTTTGGCGGAACCAGGGTACCTAAACATCATATTCGTATCGACAGTTATGGTACTGTTGACGAGCTTAATTCACATATTGGACTTATCAGGGATCAAAAAATTGATGAATTAAGTAAGAAAATATTAATTAATATACAGGATAAACTTTTTACTGTTGGAGCTGTTTTAGCAACTGATCCTGAAAAAGCTATACTAAAAAGTGGGCAAAAACGGCTAAATATACCTACAATTTCTACAGAAGACATTGAGTTATTAGAAAAAGAAATTGACAGAATGAACGAATCTTTGCCGCCAATGACACATTTTGTATTACCAGGAGGGCACCAAACTGTGTCATTCTGTCACATTGCTCGTTGTGTATGCCGAAGAGCAGAGCGTTTAGCAACGGCACTCTATGAAATAAACCCTTTTGAAGAAACAACACTGCATTACTTAAACCGACTATCTGACTATCTTTTTGTACTGGCACGAAAGTTGTCCTTCGATCTTAAGGCAGAAGAAATTGAATGGATTCCTAAAAAGAATTCTTAAAATTTAATAACTGTTAAAATTAGTAAGGGAAACTCCCAAAAAAATCACGTTCTTATAATTATTGTTTAAATAATTAATTTTTTACTTGACTTTTTAAACTAAAAAATTATTTTTGCAAAAAATTAAACCAGTAAACATATGTATTGGACTTTAGAATTAGCATCTTATTTAAGTGATGCGCCTTGGCCTGCTACAAAAGACGAGTTAATAGATTATGCAATTCGTACTGGAGCACCTCTGGAGGTTGTAGAAAATCTACAAGCAATTGAAGATGAAGGAGATTCGTATGACTCTATAGAGGAAATATGGCCTGATTATCCTACAGATGAAGATTATCTTTGGAATGAGGATGAATATTAAATAAATGAAATAGTATTAAAAGTCTCGCAAGAGGCTTTTTTTTTGCGTAAATTATGCCACTTTATGGCTATTTACGGCTTAAAAGTATTGTATAATATGACCACTTAGGTCCTGAGATAGTGATAGACTTCAGATATTGAGGTCAGATTAGCATGTTACCTTAAGTAGATAAGGAACCAATTAGTTTCGTTTTGAAATTAAAATCTCATTAAACACACAACCATAAAATTATGGGAATTTTAGATTCTGTATTAAAAGTATTTGTTGGAGATAAGTCCAAAAAAGACATCAAAGAAATTCAACCAAAGGTCGAATTGATAAAACAAGCAGAAAAGGCAATTGAAGGCCTTTCTCATGATGAACTGCGCGCTAAAACTGTTGATTTTAAAAATAGAATAAACGAAGCACGCACAGAAATCAATACCAAAATAGAAACACTTAACGAGGAAGCTAATAACACAGAAGATATTGATAGAAAAGAAGATATCTATGGTGAAATCGATAAATTAAAGGAAGAAGCTTATGAAATCACAGAAAAAGCGCTAAACGATATTCTTCCCGAAGCCTTTGCTGTTATAAAAGAGACTGCAAAGCGTTTTACTAATAATGAAAGCATCGAAGTTACCGCTTCTGCTTATGATCGAGAACTCTCTGGTACCAGAGATCACATTACTCTTGATGGTGAACAAGCCATTTGGGCAACAAGTTGGGATGCTGCTGGTAAAGAAGTAAAATGGGATATGATCCATTACGATGTACAGCTTGTTGGTGGTATTACACTACACGAAGGAAACGTAGCAGAGATGCAAACAGGAGAAGGAAAAACCCTGGTTGCAACACTCCCGGTATACCTTAATGCTTTATCAGGTAATGGTGTTCATTTGGTAACAGTAAATGACTACCTTGCTCGTCGAGATAGCGAGTGGATGGCTCCAATTTTTCAGTTTCATGGGCTTACTGTAGATTGTGTTGATAATCACAGGCCTAACTCTGCAGAACGTAGAGCAGCCTATAATGCAGATATTACTTACGGAACCAATAATGAATTTGGTTTTGATTATCTACGTGATAATATGTCTCATGCCCCAGAAGATCTGGTACAACGCCCTCATAATTATGCAATTATAGATGAGGTAGATTCTGTATTAATTGATGATGCACGTACACCATTAATTATTTCTGGACCTATACCAAAAGGAGATGTACACGAATTTGATGAGTTAAAGCCTAAGATTGCTGATATCGTTTCGGTACAACAAAAATATCTTACTACTGTTTTAGCTGAAGCTAAAAAACTAATTAAAGAAGGTGATGCTAAAGAAGGAGGCTTTAAATTACTACAAGTATACCGAGGGATTCCTAAGAATAAAGCTTTAATTAAGTTTTTAAGTGAGGAAGGTGTAAAAATGCTACTTCAAAAAACAGAAAACTTCTATATGCAGGATAATAACAGAGAAATGCATAAAATTGATGCCGATCTGTATTACGTAATAGAAGAGAAAAACAATCAAATAGATCTTACCGATAAAGGTGTAGAATATCTTTCGGGAAAAGATGATCCGGATTTCTTCGTACTACCACAAATTGGTATGGAAATCGCTAAAATCGAAGGTTTTGAATTATCAAAAGAAGAAGAAGCAGAAAAGAAAGAAGATCTTTTTAGAGATTATAGCGTAAAAAGCGAACGTATTCACACTTTACGTCAACTATTAAAAGCATATTCTTTATTCGAAAAGGATGTAGAATATGTTGTGATGGATAATAAAGTAAAAATTGTTGACGAGCAGACAGGCCGTATTATGGATGGGCGTCGATACAGTGATGGATTGCATCAGGCTATTGAAGCCAAAGAAAATGTAAAGATTGAAGATGCAACACAGACTTTTGCTACGGTGACACTTCAGAACTATTTCCGTATGTACGGTAAGTTATCTGGTATGACAGGTACTGCGGTAACAGAAGCAGGAGAGCTATGGGAAATCTATAAATTGGATGTTATAGAAATACCAACCAACAGACCGATTGCCAGAAAAGACATGGAAGATTTGGTATACAAAACCAAACGTGAGAAATATAATGCCGTAATAGAACAAGTTACAGAGTTATCCCGAGCAGGAAGACCTGTATTAATTGGTACCACTTCTGTAGAAATTTCAGAATTATTAGGACGAATGCTTACAATTCGTAAAGTACCGCATAATGTATTGAATGCAAAGCTTCATAAAAAAGAAGCTGATATTGTTGCCGAAGCTGGTAATGCAGGTGTAGTAACTATCGCTACCAATATGGCTGGTCGTGGTACAGATATCAAATTATCTGACGAAGTAAAAGCTGCAGGAGGACTTGCAATCGTTGGTACAGAGCGTCATGATTCTCGACGTGTAGACAGACAGTTGCGTGGTCGTGCCGGTCGACAAGGAGATCCAGGTAGTTCTCAGTTCTATGTATCATTAGAAGACAACTTAATGCGTTTATTTGGTTCTGAACGTATTGCCAAAATGATGGATAGAATGGGACTAAAAGAAGGTGAAGTAATTCAACATTCTATGATCTCTAAATCTATCGAAAGAGCTCAGAAAAAAGTAGAAGAAAATAACTTTGGCGTTCGTAAACGATTATTAGAATATGATGATGTAATGAATGCACAGCGTGAAGTTGTATATAAACGTCGTTATCATGCTTTATTCGGAGAACGTTTGCGTGTTGATATCGCCAATATGATCTATGACACTGTAGAAGTAATCACAGAAGGAAATAAAGCTGCCCAGGACTTTAAGAATTTCGAATTCGAATTGATCCGATATTTCTCTATGAGTAGTCCGATTTCTGCAGAAGAATTCGAAAAAATGGATGCTTTAAAGATTGCAGGAGAAATTTATAAAATTGCATATGAGCATTACCAGGATAAAATGAAACGTAATGCAGATGCTGCTTATCCTGTTATTAAACAAGTATATGAAGATCCTGCCAGTAAGTATGAAAGAATCTTAGTACCATTTACAGATGGAGTAAAAAGTATAAATGTTGCTACCGATTTGCAAAAAGCATATGAGTCTGAAGGAAAACAACTCATTACCGATTTTGAAAAAAATATTACACTTGCCATTATTGATGATGCCTGGAAAACACATCTTCGTAAAATGGATGAGTTAAAGCAAAGTGTACAGCTAGCTGTTCATGAGCAAAAAGATCCTTTATTAATCTACAAGTTTGAAGCTTTTGAGTTGTTTAAAGCTATGATCGAAGAGGTAAATAAAGATGTGATTTCATTCTTATTTAAAGGAGAATTACCTACTGGCAATACTCAGGATATTTCTGAAGCTCGCCAGGTGAGAAGAAAAGAGAAGTTAGAAACTTCTAAAGAAGAAATTCCTAATATGGATGAACGTGCAGCACAAAATAGAGCTGCGGGACAAACACAAGGAAAACCCCAAGTCACTGAAACTATCGTACGAGAACAACCAAAAATCGGACGTAATGATAGAGTAACGATCAAACATGTGATGAGTGGAGAGAATAAAACCGTAAAATACAAACAAGCAATCCCACTAATCGAAAAAGGAGAATGGGTACTTGTAAATGAATAAACCCTTTATTATGTAATACAAAAGCCGGAAGAATAAACTTCCGGCTTTTGTATTTATAACTTTAGAATCTCTATCATATTTTTATTTTCTCGTACAAATATGTCATATCATTAAATAATCGAGTAAGCTCGTTACTCATTTTATAGATTTCTTTATCCGTAAATTCTTGATTATTTAATTTATTTTTATTTTTTTTGATCACGTTCCATTGAGAAAAAGTTAATCCTATTTTTTCATCAATTTCAGGAGTATTAAACTTACAAATCAAAAACTTATTAATTGCTCCGTCTAGTTCATGAAAAGCATTATTAAGCATCTGATAAGAGTTTTTATTTTTCAATTCCATTTGATTTGCATAATAATAAAATGCCAATCGTTGAGAAAGCATTCGTTGTCTTCCTGATATATTTATGATACCTTCTAACTCTAATCTATCTTCAATTAAATGAGATTCATTTACATCATCCATAACACTTTGAAGAGCGTTTTTAGATTCTAAAATAATAGAAGACACTACTGCATTCGCAGCTTTAAGAAGATCTGTATTTGTTTCTATTACTTTCTTTGCATTTTCATAACTTGGTTGTGTTTCAATGAGTACTTTAAATTCTTTCCATAATTCATTAACCCTGGCTAGTTTTTCAATAGTTCCCTTAAACTGGGTATTTTGTAAAAGAACACGGTTTTGTTCTTCAAAAATAATCTTACTCGACAGTAAATCTCTCTTCACCTTCACATCATTAGCATTATTAAGTAAGTATAAATATGCTTTAGACATTTTTTGAGTAAGCATACGTTGTTTTCCCGAAACATTTATAGCATTGTTAAATGATAACGATCCATATTTATCATTTAGTTGTGCATGAAGACTTAATGAGTTGGCATATACTAATCCTATCGCAAATAAAATTAGTATTGATCTGGGGGCTTTTCTTTTGCTTTTCATCTGTATTGGCTTTAAGGTTTTGTTATTTAGTTTACAATTCTCAAACAAATCATAAGACGTTAATTTATCTTCGCTTTTTTAGGGGTTTTCTTATTGATTTGCAGGGCAAAAATATTTCAGACTATGTTTCGTAAATATGATTTTTATCAGTCTATAAGTGCCCTTAAATAGGTATGCCGATACTTATCTTACTGTTTACCAGTACTAATTTTGATTTTTATTATGATTTTTATTATGATTTTTTGTTGAAAAAAAATAAAACCCTTCGATAAGTAGTTTCAAAAACCTGTAGGCATAAAGAAAATAGAGTACAGAATATTTTTTTGTTAAGTTGAAATAAGTAACTACCAGCTATAGCAATATGAATATATCTGTTCTTCTTATACTCAAAAGCTACTCAAACAGTTTCTACCGATTCAAAAGAATCTCATATACTATATAAAGAAGTAAATACAAAAAATTAAAATATAATTAATTGTATTTTAAATAGATTCTTCGTTACCTGTTAACCATGATTGGTCTCATATAATTCTAGTATAGTCGTCTAACAATCAATTGATTTTTGATTTTAATAAAAAATCCAACACCTACAAACTTACTAGTAAACCATAAAAAATATGTGTTTTTACCTTTTAAAATACTGGTAGGTACTAGTTTGACAATCATCTTCATAACTATACATTTAACCAAAAATTAATAATTTATTAACAAACACAAATTTTAACTAATCATGAAAACACAAACTCATTTTAAAAGAAACTATCTAAGTATAAGGTATCTAGTCTTATGCTCTTTATTGCTTTTTTGTTTACACATCAGTGCTCAAAATACTGAGCCTAACATGTGTAAAATGGAGGAACAAATGCAAAAACTATATGAGGCCGATCCTTATGCAAAAACAGAAATTAAAGCATTAAGGCAAAGTGCTTCACGAATGAAAAATGGTCAAAACCCAAAATCATATGTAATACCTGTGGTATTTCATGTATTTGGGACCGAGTTTAACAGCGGAAACACTGTTACCAAAGCGATTATTGAAGATGCTTTACAAAAAACCAATGAGGATTTCCAGGGGCTTAATGCAGATTATAGCACTATTGATGCTCCTTTTGATGTTATCAAACAACCTCTGGATGTGACATTTAAACTCGCACAACTTGATCCTAATGGAAATCCTACTACAGGAGTAGTATTCTATGATAAAGCTTCGGGAATGGGGAATTACAACTCTCCTGTAGTAGCAAAAGTTGCTTGGGACAATTACAAATATTGCAACATATACATTACCAGAGACTTATACGATGACGGAGATTTCTATAATTCGGGAGTAGCATGGTATCCTAATACCACCATGTCTGCTGCCAATATTGCTCGGGTAGTATACAATGGAAGCTATTTGGGAAATAATACCAATGAGAATTTTAGATCAGTATTAACTCACGAATTTGGGCATTATTTTGATCTACCTCATACCTTTGATAAAGGAGTATGTAATAATGATCCTAATGACGGAGATGGTGTTGCTGATACTCCTTCTCACAAAAAAAGCTCTTCAAGAACCAATTGTACCGTGTTAAAAAATTGTCTGAATCAGGAAATCAATAGTGAGAATTTTATGGATTATACAGATTGTTACAAAATGTTTACACAAGGACAAGTTACCCGAATGGTCAATGCTTTGGACAATTCATCGACCAGGAATACATTATGGACAAACACCAATCTAACCGCTACTGGATTGGCTTCTGATTTAGGTGCTCGTATCGCTACCTCTGGAGCAATATTTGAAGAACGTTATCTTAATGATGGGATTATAGAAAGTACTATTGATATCACTTGTGAGGACTGTACATTTACAAAAAACTCTGGAAATATGGTGCTTAATACCGATTATACAGTAGCCAATCTACCCGCAGGTTTAACCCCCAGAATTGTAATAAACAGTAACACTTCTGCGACTATACACCTGGATAATACAGCTTCTAATCATAATCTAGCCAACTCTGTAACGAATCTTTCTTTTACTTTCTTAGATCCTATAGTAACTGGTGGAGTAACTCAATTATATAAAAAGAGTTTAGATAACTTAAAAGTAAACTTTAATGATGTATATACAGAATACTGTAATGTAAATATATCATACGCAGTCTATACCCACATTACTAATGTCGAATTTGATGGTAGAACAAATCCATCTGGATACGACGGAATCTCTAATTATACAAAAAGCCTTAAATACCCAGCTAAACAAGGAAAAACTTACCCTCTAACGATTACAACTAACAAAGGTAATGGTGGTGCTGGCGATAATTTAAGAATACAAGGGTGGTTCGACTGGAATAATAATTTTATTTATGAGGATAATGAACTAATAATATCTCACGCATATGCCAATAGTAGTGTTGATGCTAATGGAGATTACAAATATACTACCAATATCACTATTCCCGCAGATGCTGTTTTAGGAAATACAGCTTTTAGAATTCTGGCGCACTATGTACAAAATAATGCTGGTGATACAGCATGTAGTAGTATTGATAGTGGTGAATCTGAAGATTATGGGTTAAATATCATAGATCAAAATGCTACTTTTTCTATGGAATTTTCGGGAACTCCTACCACTGTTAATTTCTCACAAGGTGTGGCATTTTCTGATCTTACTATAACCGATAACGGAGATTCTATTACCTCGTGGTTATGGTCATTTGAAGGAGGGCAACCTGCTACTTCTACCAATAAAAGTCCTTCTAATATCATATTTCCTGAAGGAGGAACTTATGATGTTACTCTAAAAGTGACAACAGCCAATGGAATAAATAAAACGCTTACAAAAACAGACTACATTACTTCGGCATTAAACTACTGTGATAGTGAACCAAAATTCGGAGGTTATTTTAATGTAAATCATGTTACCTTAAGCACAATAGACCATGCTCCTCTTAAAAGTAGAGCGGGTGATTACTATGATACCGTATTTACAACTCTAGAGACCGGAAAATCCTATCCTATTACCATTAAAACAGAACGTGGGAATGGCGGGACTAGTGATGTAAATAGAGTGCGTGTATGGGCAGATTGGAACTTTGATAGTGTATTTTCTGATAATGAATTGGTAGCTACCCAAGTTGTAAATTATGCTGATTACACAAACGATGAATATTCTTTTACAGCCAATATTACAGTACCTGATAATGCTGCTGTAGGTAAAAAAGTAGGATTAAGGGTTATTGGTCACTTTGTAGATGGAACCGATGGAGATGCCGCTTGCGGTTCATATGATAGTGGAAATACAGCTGATTATGGGATCATAATTTCAGAGACAACATCTTCTTGTGATGATGGTATCCAAAATGGAGATGAGACGGGAATAGATTGTGGTGGGTCATGTACACCTTGTAATGTATGTGATTCTAACGGAAAAAGTGTATCAGACGAATATATCAGTAGAGTACAATTAGGAACAATTGATAACTCCTCTACAGGTTCTACAGGAGGATATGGAGATTACACTTCGGTATCTACTACATTATCTAAAGGAGCTTCTAATACCATTACCATTACCCCAACCTGGTCAGGAACCGTATATTCTGAAGGATATAGCGTGTGGATAGATTATAACCAGGATGGAGATTTTGCTGATGCAGACGAGCAGGTATGGAGTAAAGCTGCTTCAAAAGATACACCAGTAAGTGGTAGTTTTACAATCCCATCTGGTGCCAAAAACGGGAATACCAGAATGAGAGTATCAATGAAATACAATGGTATCCCAACAGCATGTGAATCTTTTAGCTATGGAGAAGTAGAAGATTATACTATTACTGTAGGAACGGGAGGAGGGTCTGATCCAACCTGTACAGATGGTATTCAGAACGGAGACGAAACCGGAGTAGACTGTGGTGGATCGTGTACTCCTTGTGCTACTAATGACGGAGTTGTCTATGTAAATAATGAAGATATCACTGTAAGCT
>NZ_OMPD01000006.1 GCF_900312745.1 Aquimarina sp. AU58
TAAAGGTAAGGCCTTACAACAGGCAAAACTACAATACCTAAGCACCGCTAATATCAATCGTACCGATCCTTTCTATTGGGGAGGATTTTACCTGGTAGGAGATACTACTGCAATGCAGTTTAATAACGACACCCAACTGTATTGGATTTTAGGATTGGGTATAGTAGCAGTTATGTTTTTGGTGGTGTTTTTGTATAGGAGGAGAACAAACAATACTTGATATTTGTTTAATTATTTGAGTTGTCATACCAGCGTAGGCTGGGGTCCATTTGAAAGATGTTTAAAGTATAGATTTGCCTAAATAAGACGACCGTTAACTAAGAGTTATGGATAATTCAAGTTAAATGCCTACTTTTGTACAAGTTCTTTGGAATTCAATTGGTATAGAATACCATACTCCATAGTTTATGAATTTATGTTTAATTTTTAAAACTATGTATGATGAATTGGAAAATTCAAAAACTATTGAATGGTGAGACTATTGTCTCCAAAGAACCTGGTAATTCTATGTTACCCATCTTAAAATCAAAACAACCTGTAATACTTGAACCCGTACATTGGGAAGATTGCGAAGCAGGAGACATTGTTTTTTGTAAAGTGAGAGGGAACTGTTTTACGCATTTGGTCAAAGGAAAAAATGCTAAACGAGGATTACTGATCGGTAATAACCGAGGACGCCTTAACGGGTGGACCAAAAATGTATATGGTAAGGTAATTGAAATATTACCGATGCCATAGAGATAGCGCTGAGAGCGCTTTTTTTGTTTATATACATCAACTTTATATACTGTTTTATCAAAGTAAATCTAAATGACTACTCGCAATAGAGGAAGAGAAGCTAGTGATGATCGATTGTTTGGAGAGTTGCCGATGCAGGAAAAATTAAAAGCAGCAGCAAAAGATATGTTGTATCTCCTTTCTCGCGGTTATGCAGAAAAATCATCTGTACAATTGGTAGGAAATCGTTATACCCTTAATGCACGACAACAAAGAGCTTTGCATGGTATGAGTTGTAGTGAACAACAAATTGTGATTCGTAATAAAAATAGGGTAACGCCAAAAATGTTAAAAGGGCAAACCATAGCGATAGATGGATTTAACCTATTGATTATTCTCGAAAGTGCCTTGTCTGGAGCATATATTTTTAAAGGGCTTGATGGATATTATCGCGATGTGTCAGGTGTTCATGGTACCTATAAACGAGTTCAAAAAACAGAAGAAGCTCTTCTAGTAATAGGAAATACACTTGATAAGCTTGGAGTAAGTTGGGTACACTGGTATTTTGATGCTCCGGTTTCTAACAGCGGGCGATTAAAAACAACACTTCGAGAATTAGCAGAACAACATCATTTTTCCTGGAAAATAGATTTGGTAAATAACCCAGATAAAGAATTAGCAAGCTCAGCACATATTGTAGTAAGCTCTGATGCCTGGATATTGGATAGAGCACAAAAAAATACAAACCTGGCCGCTTATCTCATTGATCATCATATCCAGGAGGCGAATATAATATGTGCAGAATAATGCTAAACAAATATCTTAGTTTGGTATAATACTTCAAAATAAGAGTTCCCTAACTCAAAACTACCATTCACTCATTCTGTGTTTTGTAAAATGATATTGCGCTTTACTTTTGAGTAAACCAATGAGCATATAAACACTTTATCTAGTATCTAAACTTGGAACAAGGGGTAAAAAAGTAAAATTCGAAAGGAAGAAATGTAGTGTTCAGATATAGAAACAAGATGATATAGGTTCATTCCTAAAATATATTTGATGGATGTTGGAGGAATAATTTTAGGTTGGTTTAGTGTGTGAAACGGATGCGGCAAGGGGTAGTCGTATCCGTTTTGATTAAAAAAAGAGCTTCTTATATAAGAAGCTCTTTTCTGGTTAAAATAAGGAAGAAGTCAGTAACTTGGTATCACCCTTTTTTATTTGGATCAAACCATTCTCCCCTAGCGTTGGTATATACCGTTTTAGTGTCGTTACCTATAGCAAGGATTAATTTGTAATTTCCAATCTTGTCAGTATAGGCCTCAGAAATACTAGCTTCTGGAAAATCTTTTTCTACAGCAGCTTTAATGATTTCAGAAAGCTTGTCTATTTTAACTTCTTTATAATCTTGCTGATTGGTAGAAGCTTCTGTTTTGGTAATGGGCAGAGCTTCTTCGACTTCTTGTGCAGATACGGTTTCGAATGAAAATAGGACAACACAGATAGCAGCTATGATACTTATCTTTTTCATATTTTTTAGAATTAGTTTTGTTATACTTTACTATATAAAAAGAAATTATCATTCCAGAATATAAAATGATTTAATTTCTATTTAAAACATTGATTATTAGTTTATTGTATTTTTTAGGTTTTTAACTTATTATTTCAAAACTGTTGATCTGGTATACCGATTGTAGATTTATTTCACATTTAGAAAAGAAAAAATGCAGAAATATAGATTGTGCTTTCATCAGATTTATTATGATAATTTTTACACTAACTAAGAGAAGAGTTTCTACTTTTGGTCATGAACTCTTTTAAACTTTTTTATTCTTAACTTAAAAATTTATAGCCAAAAAGAATGAAGTACACTACATTACCTGGTACAGATATACGAGTAAGTAAAATATGCCTGGGAAGCATGACCTGGGGAGAACAAAATACCGAAGAAGAAGGGCATCAACAGTTAGACTATGCCATCGATAAAGGGGTTAATTTTATTGATACGGCAGAGTTATATTCTGTACCGGCAAATAAGGAGACCCAAGGAAGCACAGAAAGAATTATCGGAACATGGTTAAAAAAAACCAATAAACGGAATGAGGTAGTTATTGCTACCAAAATTGTAGGGCCCAGAGATTTTGTTAATCATATTCGTACAGGTGGTTTTACAAAAGCAGAATTTACAGATGCGATACATAAAAGTTTACAGCGCTTACAAACTGACTATATTGATTTGTATCAATTGCATTGGCCAGAACGAAATACCAATTTCTTTGGAGTTAGGGGATATATTCATGACGAAGCAGAGCGATGGGAGGATAATTTTAGTGAAGTATTAAGTTACCTTCAGGATTTTGTTGCAGCAGGAAAGATAAGACAAATAGGCCTTTCTAATGAAACACCTTATGGAGTAATGCGCTATGCTGAAGAAGCTCGAAAAGGAGCACCAAAAATGATTACAGTTCAAAACCCTTATAATTTATTAAACCGAAAAGATGAGGTAGGTCTTACCGAAGTTTTACATCGCGAAAATATTGGGCATTTACCTTACTCTCCTCTTGGTTTTGGGCAATTAACAGGAAAATACCTCGAGGAAACCCCAAAAAATGCAAGAGTAACCTTATTTCCGCAATTTGCTAGGTATCATAATGAGAAATCGTTTGAAGCGACAAGGGCGTATAATGAAATAGCAAAAAAACATGGTATAAGCTTGACTCAAATGGCTTTGGCATTTATAAATGACCGCCCTTTTGTAACCAGTAATATTATTGGTGCTACATCACTGGATCAGTTAAAAGAAAATATTGGTAGTATCGATATCACCCTTTCTGATGCAATTTTAGATGAGATTGAGGCAGTACATGAAAATAATCCTAATCCTGCTCCTTAACCAAATAAAAACTCAACTACATCTTCGATTTTGGTAACCATCTGAATTTGAATTTGAGTATTTTGCAGAGATATTTTATTGTATTTAGAAACAAAGATAGTAGAGAAACCTAGTTTCTCTGCTTCTTGTATACGTTGCTCTACTTTGGTTACAGGGCGTATTTCTCCTGCCAGTCCAACCTCTGCAGCAAAGCAAAAATCTTTGGGGATAGGAATGTCCTCGCTTGAGGATAATATGGCAGCAACTACTGCCAGATCAATTGCAGGGTCATCTACAGAGATGCCTCCTGTGATATTAAGGAATACATCTTTGGCTCCCAACCTAAAACCAGCGCGTTTCTCTAAAACTGCCAGGATCATATTAAGGCGTTTAAGGTTATACCCTGTTGCACTGCGTTGCGGGGTCCCATATACGGCAGTACTCACCAAAGCTTGTACTTCTATCATAAGAGGCCTCATACCTTCTACGGTAGAGGCGATAGCAGTACCACTTAGTTCTTCTTCCTTTTTAGAGATCAGAATCTCACTGGGATTAGTAACTTCTCGTAGGCCACTTCCCTGCATTTCATAAATCCCTAACTCAGAAGTAGATCCGAATCTATTTTTTAAAGCACGTAAAATTCTGTATACATGGTTTCGATCTCCTTCAAACTGTAGTACGGTATCAACCATATGCTCCAGAATTTTTGGACCGGCAATATTACCATCTTTTGTGATATGGCCAATTAATACTACAGGCGTTGCAGTTTCTTTGGCAAACTTGATTAATTCTGTAGTACATTCTCTGATCTGAGAAATACTTCCTGCACTACTTTCTATATAATCGCTGTGCAAGGTTTGAATAGAATCTATAATAACAATATCGGGTTGAGTTTCCTCAATCTGCCTAAAGATATTTTGAGTTTTAGTTTCGGTAAGAATTAAGCAATTGTCTGTTTTAGAGTGAATACGTTCTGCACGCATCTTAATTTGTTGCTGGCTTTCTTCACCAGAAACATATAATGTTTTATAAGGTAATTTAAGACTAATTTGTAGTAACAATGTACTTTTTCCTATTCCTGGTTCGCCTCCCAGTAGTGTTAAAGAACCAGGCACCAACCCTCCTCCAAGTACCCGATTTAATTCGGCGTCATCTGTATTATAACGGGCTTCCTGGCTAGTGTCAATTTCTGAAATTCGTAAGGGCTTGGCCGTTCTATTGGTTTTAGGACTAGATGTAGCACTTTTCCAATCACTGGTCGAAGCTTTTTGAACGATTTCTTCGGCAATAGTATTCCACTCTTTACAGGATGTACATTGTCCTTGCCATTTGGAGTATTGTGCTCCACAATTCTGACAGAAAAAAACAGTTTTGGTCTTAGCCATATAAGATTGATAAGAGTGTAAAAATACTATTATTTTAATAATACAGTACACAAAAATGAACTCCTAAAATAAGTATCAAATATTTTTGCTTGGATTTTAAAAACCAACTTTCTTAATTGAAAATATAGTATATTTAGTACTTAACCAATAATAGTATATAATCATGAAAATTCTAAAATTAACAGGAGTAAAACCAATACGTAAAATTGCTCAAAAAGAAATTAATGGAGGAGGAAGACCCAACTGTATTGATCGTGCATGCATGAGAGCCTGTATACAAACGGGTCAGACGCCTTACGAGTGCTATATTGAATGTATGATTTGTTAAAATCAATAGCAATCAAAAACAAAAAGATCCTGAAAACAGGATCTTTTTTTATGCGTGCGATTGGTATGTTTACCAACCGAAATCTTCTTTAATTTTGTTAACCTTATCCAGCATATAATCTTTGGTTAAGAAAGCAACTTCAGAGAGTTGAAAACCACTTTCATAAGCTCTCATAGCTTTTTTGGGTTCTCCTGTTTGTTCATAGAACATTCCTAAATAATAATGCCCCAGCATTAAATCAGAATGTTCTTTTATAGCTAGCTTACCTAAAGGTTCTAATTCTGACCAGTTTTCCTTTTTTTCGAGAGCAGTAGATACAGCAATAAAATCGTTAATTCTTATTTTACGTTTAATGCCATACAGTTTTTCTGTAGTTTTATACATATCTACAAGATAGTCATAGGGTGAAGTTTCTAGTGTAAGAAGAACTTCTTTATATGTTTTCTTGCTTATCGGGCGATACATTTCAAAAATACCTTCGAGAGCATTAGGAATAGCTTTTCCAACCAAAGTATAATGAGAAGATTCTTCAAAGTTATCAAAGAAATAGCTCATTTCAGGATTTTCTATTACAGATAGTTTCTCATCTAATGCAATGAGGTTCTTTTTGATATTATCGGCATCATTAGTTGCAGTAGCCAGGTAATACCAAATGTCAGATGAAGTCTCTAATTTGCTCGAAATTCGATCCCCCATTGGTGGTCCTAATTCTGGGCTAATGCATATATATCCCTGAAAAATAGGATTGTCTTTAAATAAAAAGTAATTTATAAAATTAGCAGTATAATCATGCCCGACAATAATTTTAAGTTGTGCAGTACGATAATTTTCATTGAGGTAAGGAACAAGCTCTTGTCCTATAAATTCATAAAATTCTGCGCCTTTTAGAGTGGGTAAAAACTCTGCAGTATCATATCTGCAATCATCTTCTCTGGTTTTTCTTTGATTAACACCAACAACGATTGATTCTGGCATATCTTCCCAATAGGAAAAATAATCCACGTTTCCGGCGACGGGTTCGAATAAGTAATCCCCATCAAGAACAATAATCAAGGGATATATTTTGTCTTCATTTTTCTTATAATTACGCGGAAGCTGAATTTTTAACTCTCTACTTTGGTCTAATTTGATAGATCTGAAAGACTCATATATTGTTTGTCCATAGCTGGAAACAACAAAAATACAAGCTATAATAAGAGTCACACTTTTTTTCATAAGTATTAGGATTAAGGTTAAGCAAGGGACAATATATAAATTATTTCGTTATTGTTCTCTGTTTAAAATAGGGAGAAACAAAAAGGATAACGCCCCAATGACTATATTTATTGCGGTCTGTGAGGTCCATAATATCCAGCCAAAAGCTTCTCCTGCTGGTTTTTCGATATCAAAAAGTAATAAAATTGCAGCAATAGCGATAGGAAATGCACCAATACCTCCATTAGTAGTAGACATAGCAAATGATCCCGCTACAAAGGTGGCCAATATGGGGCCTATAGATAAAGAAGCAGTTTCGGGAACCGTAAATTTAATAACATAAAACATCACTACATAAAGTGTCCATATAAGAAAAGTATGAAACACAAAAGCTCTTTTTTGTCTTATCTTAGAAATGCTTTTTACTCCTTCTAGAAGACCATTTCCAAAATTTCGCAATTTAATAAGTATTGGATTGCTAGAAGTTTTTATGATTTTAAGGAACATTATTCCGGCAAGTAGTAGCCCAAGTAAAATGGCAAGAGTAATAAAAGGGCTTGCAATTTTTTCTTCTAAGTACGATAAAAGAAGTTCTGATTGAAAAAGTAGTGTGATGCCTATCACTAATAAAAGCATAAGCAAATCAATAACTCGTTCTGAGATAATGGTTCCGAAAGCTTTTTTAAAAGGAACACCTTCATACGTTGATATCGTACCACCACGTAGAATTTCTCCAGATCTTGGGATTCCCAGATTCGCAAGATACCCCACCATAACAGCCATAAAACTATTGGATAGTTTGATTGGATATCCCAAAGGTTCTAATAAAAATTTCCACCGGTATGCTCTTGAGAGATGGGAGATAATTCCCAAAATTACAGAAAGAATAATCCATTTGGGATCTGCTTGTGTAATATACTGAAGCGTTTTTTGTCTTTCTTCTGGGGTTGCCGAAGTGATAGAATACCAAATTAAAAAAACTCCCAATGCTAAAGGGAGTATAATTTTAAGAAACTTTATAAGTTTAGGATTCACTATTTATTTTAATAAATTATTTTCCTCGTTTGGGAAAAGAAGTCTTGGTTTGAAGTTTTTAGCTTCTTCAATATCCATCATGGCATAGGTGATTAGTATTAATACATCTCCTTTTGCTACTTTTCGAGCAGCAGCACCATTTAATGTAATTTCACCACTGTTTCTGGGTCCTGGGATAGCGTAAGTTTCTAAACGCTCTCCATTATTATTATTTACAATCTGTACCTTTTCTCCTTCAACAATATTAGCAGCATCCATTAGATCTTGATCTATTGTTATACTACCGATATAATTAAGATCGGCACCAGTCACCTTAACGCGATGAATTTTTGATTTTACTACGTGTACAAACATGTTACAAAGTTAGTTATTTTTTAATTTAGGGCAATGTTATCAATGAGTCTTATTTCTCCTGCAAATACAGCTATAAAAGCTCTGTATTTGGTGTCTTTTTGTTTTCGTTTAATGGACTTTAAGTCAGATACCTTTGCAATTTCAAAGTATTCTAATTTTAACTCATTATTGTTTTTGAATTGTTCTGACACCCATTTGTTTAAGGTATGAACACTTTTTGTGCCAAAGTCTTTTTTCACCTGTTTCAGAGTCGAATAAATCAAAGGAGATTCACTAAGTTGTTTCTGATTAAGTCTTTTGTTTCGAGAGCTTAAAGCTAATCCACTTTCTTCTCTATAGATAGGGCAACCAATAATTTGAACTGACATTTTTTCAATTTCAACTAATTTTTTAACAATTTGAAGTTGTTGAAAATCTTTTTCGCCAAAGTAGGCTTTATCTGGATTAACAATAGTAAAGAAATGTTTTAAGACTGTCCCAACTCCATCAAAATGACCAGGCCTGTATTTGCCCTCCATTTCATTTTCTAATCCCCCAAAATCATAATTAATCGATAACATTTCATCTCCATACACCTCTTTTGGTGTAGGAGCAAATACAATTATTTCTTTAGATAATTCTGATAAAAGCTCAATATCAGAATCCAAAGTTCGAGGATAATTAACTAAATCTTCGGTAGTATTAAACTGTGTAGGGTTTACAAAAATACTAACTACAACTTTTTGATTTTCCTTGAGAGCTCTTTCTATTAGTGCAAGATGGCCCTTATGCAATGCTCCCATTGTGGGAACAAAACCAATAGTTTTGTTCTGCTTATTAAAAGCTGCAACATCGTCTAGTATATCTCGTCTTTTTCCGTGTACCCGCATTTGGTGTATAACTTAAAGGCGTGCAAAAATAAGATATTACTGGCAGACTGCATAAATTTTCGTAATTTTGCAAAATTAATTCCAAAAGGAGGACGATAAAAGTATCGATTATATGAAAGATAAGAGGATATTGTATGTATCATCAGAAGTAATACCTTACCTGCCAGAGACTGAAATCTCATCTATGTCTTTTGAAGCACCAAGAATGGTAAATAATAAAGGGGGGCAAATAAGAATTTTTATGCCTAGATATGGCAATATCAATGAGAGGAGGCATCAGTTGCACGAAGTAATTCGGCTTTCGGGTATGAATTTAGTAATTAATGACCTGGATATGCCCCTTATTATTAAAGTTGCTTCGATTCCAAAAGAACGAATGCAAGTTTATTTTATCGATAATGAGGATTATTTTAAAAGAAAAGCAACGTTAACTGATGAAGAAGGAAAATTATTTCCGGATAATGATGAACGAGCAATCTTTTTTGCCAAAGGAGTGATTGAAACAGTTAAGAAATTAAACTGGTCACCAGATGTGATTCATGTGCATGGATGGTTAGCTTCTCTTTTACCATTATACTTAAAGAATTATTATGCTAATGAACCTCTTTTTGGTCAAAGTAAAATTGTTACTTCTGTGTATAATAATGGTTATGACGGGATATTGGATAAGAATATGTTGGGAAAAGTAAAGTTTGACGGAATAGATGAAGAAAAAATAAGTGATTTAGCTCAACCAACATATAGTAACCTTATGAAGGTGGCTGTTGATAATTCTGATGCTATTATTGTGGGGTCCGAAGAAATTCCATCTGAGCTTGTAGAACATTTAAAAACAATAGACCAACCAGTTTTAGAATATAAAAAACCAGATGAATTTGCTGATGCCTATGAAAACTTCTATCAGACAGAGGTATTGGTGTAAGCGTAAGCAAAACGACGAAATTATTTATGAAATTGAAGAATATTTTAATTAGAATAACGGCTATAGTAGCTGTTGTTTTTACCTTTTTGTCTTGTAACGATGATTTTGATTCTGTTGGTAGTGAGGTTGTTGGAGGTGTTAATTTTGAAGACAAACAGTACTCTGTAGAGCCGATAGCATATAGTAAAAAATTCGAAAGAGTACGTACAAATAGTTTGCCAATTGATCAACGAGGAACTGCTCATTCTAATTTGTTAGGAGTCTATAATGATCCTATATATGGACAATCAGTATATAGTATTTTATCTCAGATTGAACCTTCAAAATTCGATCCAACTTTTGGGACTAAAGCAGTATTAGACAGTGTTGTTTTTAGTTTGCCATATTTTAGTACCGCGACAAGCACAGCATCGGTTCAAATAGGTAATGTTACCGAGACAGCAACTACTTATAGATTGGATTCAATTTATGGAAACCAACCTGTTAAACTCTCGTTGTATAAATCTAATTACTTTCTAAGGGATTTTGATCCAGAATCTAATGAAAGACAAGTCTATTATTCTGATGATGTCGAAACTAATTTTGGTGCAGAAGTAGAACAAACATTGCTTTATACTAATAATAGTTTTGTTCCTTCTGCTAAAGAAATTATTACAACAACCGAGACGGTTACCAATGGGGAGACTACAACCAAAAGAGAGAGGTTAACTCCTAGGTTAAGAGTTGAACTTCCAGATGAGACAAAAACCCTGTTTTCAAAGTTGTTTCTGGATAAAGTAGGTAGTCCAGAACTTAGCAGTGTAAATAATTTTAGAAATTATTTTAGAGGAATTTATATTAAGGTAGAACCTGTTAATAATAGTGGAAATCTAATATACCTTAATACAAGAAATGCTCAGATAACCCTTTATTACAGTTTTGAAGAAACCACAAATGAGGTTACTACAATTAAACAGGATAAACTGGATTTAAATTTTACTAATACTTTTATAAATTCTATAAATACTACCTTAGATCCAACCATTGCTGAAGAGCTAAAAGAAGAGAATCAGGATATGGTAAATGGAGAAGATAATTTATATCTAAAAGGTGGTGATGGTTCATATGCAGTAATCGATTTATTTGGAGGCAATGTTACTAATGAAAATGGCGAAGAAGAAAATGAACTTAGTTTCTTAAAAAGGCAAGATTGGTTAATTAACGATGCAAGTTTAAAATTCTATATAGACCAGGATAAAGTAACGGGAGGAGATACAGAACCCGAAAGAATCTTTATATTTAATATTGAGACAGGAGGAGTTCTTCTCGATTATTTTTTGGATGGAAGTGCTAATGCAGATGCTCCCTTGACTTCTGTTATTAGCCATTTGGGAAGAATCAGTCGTGATTCTGATAAGAACGGAGAATTTTATAGAATAAGAATGACACAACATGTCCTGAACATTTTAAAAGGTGAAATTGAAAATACTAAACTAGGATTATCAGTGTCTCAAAACGTAAACATATTAACAAGCGCAATAGGCGATACCCCTACAACTAAAAATGAGATAATTCCCTCCTCATCAATAGTTTCCCATGAAGGAACAGTGCTCTACGGAAATGGAGTAAATGTTCCTGAATCAAAACGTTTAAAACTTGATATTTTTTATACATCATCAAAGGAAAACTAACAATATTTTAAAAACTTAAATTATGTGCGGAATTGTAGGGTACATAGGGCATAGAGAAGCCTATCCAATTGTTTTAAAAGGTTTAAAAAGATTAGAGTACAGAGGCTATGACTCTGCAGGGATAGCTCTTTACGATGGAAAAGACATCAAATTGTCTAAAACCAAAGGAAAAGTAGCAGATCTGGAAAAGCGATTGTTAAAAGAAATTCCTACAAAAGGAACTATAGGAATAGGACACACCAGATGGGCGACACACGGAGTTCCTAATGATGTGAATTCACATCCACATTATTCTAACTCTGGTAATCTGGTAATCATTCATAACGGAATCATAGAAAATTATGATGCTCTCCGTAAAGAATTGATTAATCGAGGATATACATTTACCTCAGAAACCGATACAGAAGTATTAGTAAATCTTATAGAAGATGTAAAAACTAAAGAAAATGTAAAACTGGGTAAAGCAGTTCAGATCGCTCTAAATCAAACTATAGGGGCGTATGCAATTGCTGTTTTTGATAAGCAAAAACCAGATGAGATTGTTGTTGCAAGATTGGGTAGTCCGCTAGCTATCGGTGTGGGTGAAGATGAGTTTTTTATAGCCTCCGATGCATCTCCTTTCATAGAATATACAAATAATGCAATTTACCTCGAAGATGGAGAAATGGCTGTTGTAAGAAGAAATAAGGGAGTTAAAGTAAGGAATATTAAAGACGATAAACCAGTAGATCCATATTTGCAAGAACTGCAAATTAACCTGGAGCAAATAGAAAAAGGAGGATATGATCATTTTATGCTCAAAGAAATTTATGAGCAGCCTAATGCGATTAGCGATACCTATAGAGGTAGAATGCGAGTTGCAGAAGGAATTATAAAAATGGCAGGTATTGATGATAACCTTGCTAAACTATTAAATGCAAAACGCATCATTGTTATTGCTTGTGGTACCTCATGGCACGCTGGTTTAGTAGCAGAATATATTTTTGAGGAATTAGTTCGCATACCTGTAGAGGTAGAGTATGCATCAGAGTTTAGATATCGAAACCCGGTAATACATCAGGATGATGTTGTAATCGCAATATCACAAAGTGGTGAGACGGCAGATACAATGGCTGCAATTAAACTTGCTAAAGAAAATGGAGCTTTTGTTTTTGGGGTCTGTAATGTGGTTGGATCTTCAATCTCTAGAGAAACTCATGCTGGAGCTTATACCCATGCCGGACCAGAAATAGGGGTTGCTTCTACAAAAGCATTTACGACTCAAATAACAGTGCTATCTTTAATAGCATTAAAACTGGCAGAGAGAAAAGGAACAATTTCTAATAGCGATTTTCATTATTACCTGCAGGAATTAGAGCGAATTCCAGAAAAAGTTAAAAAGACTTTAGAGTCTAATGATCATATTAAGTTTATCGCAGATACCTATAAAGATGCAAAAAACTTCCTGTATTTGGGTAGAGGATATAATTTTCCTGTTGCATTAGAAGGAGCATTAAAATTAAAGGAGATATCATATATACATGCAGAAGGATACCCGGCAGCAGAAATGAAACATGGGCCAATAGCATTAATTGATGAACAAATGCCAGTTGTTGTAATAGCCACCAAAAAAGGACACTATGATAAAGTGGTAAGTAATATTCAGGAAATTAAATCCAGAAAAGGAAAGATTATCGGGATTGTTACAGAAGGAGATGTTACTGTGAAAGAACTGGCTGATCATGTTATAGAAATACCAGAAACAGAAGAATTTTTGACACCTCTTCTTACAACAATACCACTGCAATTATTATCATATTATATTGCTGTAATGTTGGATAAAAATGTAGATCAACCAAGAAATCTTGCAAAGTCTGTAACTGTAGAATAACGAGTTCTCTTAAATAGAAATCAATTAAAATATGGTAACCCTATCTGAAAATTTTCGGATAGGGTTTTTAGCTTTTATTAGAGCTTTTAATAGAGGTAGAATAATAAATAAAAACTACTAAATGATGATAATGTTGTATAATGGTTTTTTCAATAATGAAATCACAAAGTTTTGGCTATTTTATTGAAAGATTATTAAAAAAACGTATATTGTTGTCATAACTATTAAAACTTAGGGGCATGAAAAAAATTACATTAGTAATAATGATGATGGTATGCATTATTGCTACTGCACAAACAACAATTAGCGGAAAGGTCGTTGATGATGGTAACCAACCTATTCCAGGAGCTAATATTACATTAAAAAATTCTTCTTCGGGAACAGTAGCAGATTTTGACGGTATTTTTACTTTAACAGTTCAGGAATCACCCCCTTTTACAATAATAGCCAGTTCTGTAGGATTTGAATCCTCATCAATAGATATATCTTCACAAACTGTAGATTTGACTATTGTATTGAAAGAAGGTACAGAGCTTGATGAAGTAGTTATTTCGGCTTCCAGAACACCAGAACGTATCTTCGAATCTCCGGTGAGTGTTGAACGTTTCGGAATTAAAGAAATAAAGAATACACCTTCGGTAGATTTTTATGATGGATTAGAAAATCTTAAAGGAGTTGATGTTAATACTAACAGTCTAACATTTAAATCGATTAACACCAGAGGATTTGCAACATTTGCAAATACTCGTTTTGTTCAATTGGTAGATGGGATGGATAACACTGCCCCAGCTCTCAATTTTGTGTTAGGAAACCTGTTGGGAATGACAGAACTAGATGTTAATAGTGTAGAACTACTGCCAGGAGCATCTTCTGCATTGTATGGAGCAAATGCTTTTAATGGAATTCTATTCATGACGAGTAAAAATCCATTTGACCATCATGGGATTAGTGCATATTTTAAAGGCGGAATTACTTCGCAAGAAGCAGCAGGAGATAATGAGTTTTATGATTATGGGATTAGGGTTGCACATAAGTTCTCAGAGAAATTCGCCGCAAAAGCTAATTTCTCGTATCTGCGAGGTACAGATTGGTTTGCAACCAATACCGTTAATGTTTTAAACCCGACTACAGATAGATCAGACCCTAATTATGACGGTCTTAATGTGTATGGTGATGAGGTAAGTACAAATATAAGAGGTGTAGGAGAAGCTCTTGTAAATAGGGGGATTTTACCGGCTGGAGCCGAAAACTTACTGCCAGACCAAAGTGTTAGTAGAACAGGGTATAATGAGCAAGACTTAAATGCTAATAAAGCAGAAAGTATAAAATTTGATGCAGCATTACATTATAGACCATTTGCTAATGATTTTGAAGTTATTTATAACGGAAAAGTAGGTAGAGGAACTACAATTTATCAAGGAGCAAATAGATATTCAATTCGTAATTTTTTCTTACAGCAGCATAAATTAGAATTTAAAAATAATAACTTTTTTGTTAGAGGGTATTTAACAGATGAAAGTGCAGGAGATTCTTATGATATACGATTTACCGGAATTAATATTAATAGAAAATGGAAAGACGACCAAACTTGGTTTGGTGAATATGCAGGTGCATTTGTTCAGGCAACACTAGCTGGCCAATTGCCAGAACAGGCCCATCTTATTGCAAGACAAACTGCAGATACAGGTCGACTTATACCAGGAACACCGGGGTTTGAACAAGCTTTTCAAACCGTAACCAATGATCCGAATCTATTAACCGGATCAAAATTTCAAGATGCTACTCAGTTAAGACATGTAGATGTTAATTATAATTTGAGTCATATTACGGGAGATTTTGCAGATATTCAGGTAGGAGGATCGTTTAGAGAATATAAATTGAATTCTTCGGGTACAATCTTTACAGATTTTGACAAACCTATTAGGTATTCTGAATATGGAGCATATACACAAATTCAGAAAAAATTTGCAGACGAAAGAGTAAAAGTAACAGGATCTGTGCGGTATGATAAATCAGAATTATTCGATGGTAATTTATCACCTAGATTATCAATAGGATATACCTTGGGTACTGAAAGAAATCATAATATCCGAGCTTCTGTGCAAACAGGATTTAGAAACCCGACTACGCAGGATTTGTATATTGGTCTGGATGTAGGGCGTGCAATATTAGTTGGATCAGCTAGAGATAATCTAGACAGAGATGTAAGGTCATTTAGTGATTTAAGTGGTGCTGGAGAAACCATTGTAGGATCAGATACTGTTACTATAACAGGAAGAGCTGCTTACGAAAATTCGTTTTCTGCAAACTCTGTAGCAAATGGAGCACCAGAAGCTTCTAATGCCAATCTTGTTGAGCCAGAAAAAATTACTGCTTTCGAAGTAGGATATCGTGGTAAAGTAAAGAAATTTATTATTGACCTAAGCGGGTATTATAACCAGTATACAGATTTTATATCAAATGAAAATGTGATTGTACCATTGTATGGTCAGGTGGGAGACGGAACATTATCACTTCTTGCATTACAGAATGATGATTTTAAGGTGTATCAAGCCTATACAAATTCGGACGTAGATATAAAATCTTTTGGAGGCACAATTGGTGTAAACACCAGAATTCCTGGAGATTTTGATTTAGGAGTTAATTACACATATGCCGAACAGGATTTTGATAAAGATAAAGATCCTGATTTCATAACTAATTTTAATACTCCAAAACATAAAGTAAAAGCTACTTTTGGACATGCAAATTTGTTTAAAAACTTTGGCTTTAATACAAGTTATCGTTGGAGTGATAGTTACTTCTGGGAAGCATCATTTGGAAATGGAAATATACCATCTTTCTCGGTTATCGATGCCCAGATAAATTATAAGATTCCAAAATTGAAAACTACTCTTAAAGCGGGTGCAACCAACATTGGAGGGGATGAATACTTTACGGCATTTGGAACTGGATTTATTGGATCCCAGTATTACATAGGCTTGTCAATAAATAATTTGTAGGCTACGATTAAAAACAATTAAAAAAGAACAGATGAATACTCAATATAAATGGTTAATACTCCTGTTAATTTTTGGATGTATTTCTTGCGAATCAGATGATGATGCCTCTACTACAGGTGGAGAAGTGGTAATTACCTCTGGGAATGCGGATTTTTCAAAATATGTTTCCTTAGGGAATTCTTTGGCTGCCGGATTTACCGATGGGGCCTTGTTTATTGCTGGACAGGAAAATTCGATGCCTAATATTTTGGCAAAGCAATTTGCTCTGGCTGGGGGAGGAGAATTTACACAGCCTTTAATGAATGATAATATAGGAGGAGCCCTGATAGCAGGAACCCCTACTTTAAATCCAAGATTTTATTTTTATAGTGATCCAAATCCTGATCCACCTAATGAATCAGGACCACGATTATTAGGAACTACGCCAGGAGATGATACTCCAGAAATACCCACCACAGAAATAACAAATATAATATCAGGACCTTTTAATAATATGGGAATTCCTGGAGCCAAAAGTTTTCATTTACCTGCAGCAGGATATGGTAATGTAGCAGGGTTACCAAGTATGGCTAATCCTTATTTTGTGAGAATTGCTTCTGGTCCTACAGCCTCTGTACTTGGAGATGCTATGGCTCAGAATCCAACATTTTTTTCGTTGTGGATCGGTAATAACGATGTTTTGGGATATGCTTTGTCGGGAGGAGATGGTACAGATCCGATTACAGATGAAACTATATTTACGCAGGCTTATAATGCGATAGTTACCACGTTAACTTCTGGTCAAGCAAAAGGAGTAGCGTTTAATATTCCTGATGTAACATCTATACCACATTTTACAACTGTGCCTTATAACCCTGTTCCTTTAGATGCTGCAACAGCAGGAGCTGTTAATCAGGGATATGCAGCCTATAATGCAGGCTTGTTGCAAATAGAAGGCCTTGGAGGAATTGATGAAGCAGAAAGAAAAGCCAGGACAATCGAGTTTGCAGCAGGGCAAAATGCAGTAGTAATAGAAGATGAAAGTCTAACAAATCTAACCACGTCTGGTTTGCCAAATTACAGACATGCTACCGCAGAAGATTTATTAATATTACCAAGTTCTTCTTTTATCGGTACTACCGTTGGAGGAAATCCATTATTAATAAACGGAGTTTCAGTTCCTTTAGAAGATAAATGGGTGTTAATACCTTCCGAACAACAGGAAATATCTGCTGCGACTACTACGTTTAATACGATAATAAGTACAGCAATACAGCAAGCTGGTTTAGCATTTGTAGATGCAAATACAATTCTTAAAGAAGCTTCAGAAAACGGAGTAATGTTTGATGATTTTTTACTGCAGGATGATTTGGTTTTTGGTGGTGCTTTTTCTTTAGATGGAGTGCACCCTACAGCTAGAGGCTATGCTTTTTTAGCAAATAAAGCAATAGAGTCTGTAAATACTACATACGGTTCTAATCTGCCAATGGTAAAAGCAGTAGATTATCCAACTTTTTATTCGGCTTTGTTAAAATAGAACGTGCAATCTAAAATAATATGACCTGCTTTAGGTATTCTAAAGTGGGTTTTTTATGCTGTTTGCTGAATAGTATGAGAATTGTAATTTCTTTCTATTAATTGAAAATATATAGAAAGTAAAAAAGATATAAGTATATATCCTAAAACTACAAATGTAGCTCCCTGAAAAATGGTGTCAATATCAAACCAACTACCATAGTAAAGTATAAAATATAATCCCATTGCAAGCTTAATACATTCTGCAAACAAAGAAATTATATGTCGATCCATTAGAGATGTATAAGCAAATATTGATACTCCTAGAAAGATAGAGTAGTTTACAATTTGGATAAACTCCAGATCGGCAACACTAATCAATAAGTAATACATAAGTGCTACTGTAATTACAAGCTGAACCCATGACCACAATTTTAATACCAATGAACTTTCTGTTTTATATTTTTGTCTTGAATAAGGGTTTGTAATGATTTGTATAGGATATTTTTCTTTTACATCCTCTGGTCGCCATCCCGTTGGCATAAACCATATCTTAATTTTATCAAGCCAATTTTGGGTTCTCCAAGCATCTTTTAATATTCCCCAAATGTGCATAAAATTGATAAAGAAAGGATTCCAGGTATTTACAGGTTTTTTTACACCATAAACCGGTGGTTTGTCTTGTAATTCCTCTTGAAAAGTTCCAAAAAGTTTATCCCAGAAAATGAATATTTCAGAATAGTTTTTATCCAGATATTCATCGTTAATAGCATGATGAACCCTGTGATGAGAAGGAGTAACAATAATATGCTCTAAAAACCCCATTTTGTTGATCAGTCGGGTATGATACCAAAATTGAGCAAAGAAATGAATAGGAGCAACAAATGCAACTATATTTGCAGGGATTCCAACTAATGCTAATGGGATATATAGAAAAAAATAAATAGCAACTATTGCAGATACATTTTGACGTAAAGCGCATGCTAAATTAAATTCTTCACTACTATGATGTATAATATGCCGGTTCCAGAATACATTTATCGTATGATTAAGGCGGTGTGACCAATAGCCAACAAAATCCAACCCGATAAAGGTTAGGATATATATCAAAATTGTAGATTTAATTTCTATTAAAGCCAGATGTTCAACCATCCATTCGTAGCTTAAAATAATAACAGTAAGGCCTATCAGGCTTTTGAGCGTGTTTGTGATACCAGAACTAATACTCGAAATTGTATCCATACCTTCATTAACCGGTATTTTTTTCCATCTACTAATTAAATATTCGATAAGTATAAGTACAATAAAGCCGGGTATTGCATAGCTTAATGCTGTTGCATAAGTTTCCATTTAATGAGTTTTATCTAAAAATAAGGATAAATATTTATTTCGAAAAACTAATTCATTCAAACAATTCGAACCTATCATATAACCGTAAAAAAAGAGATGTCATGGGAGTTGAAAAAAGAAGTAAAGTGCTAGTTGAAAAAAACTAAAGAAATTGAGTTATTTTTTTCATTTTAAAAGACTATATTTGCAGCCTGAAAAAAGCTAGTATTCAGTATGGTTGAGTGCTTGGTTTTTTTAACATAGTTAAATACTAAACATTAAATAGTTATATAATGTCTAAAGTTACGGGTAAAGTATCTCAAATTGTAGGTCCGGTTATCGATGTAGAATTCGCAGCTGGTACTGAATTACCAAAAATTTATGATTCGTTAGAAATTAACAAAACAGACGGTAGTATACTAGTGTTAGAGGTTCAGTCTCACATTGGTGAAGATACTGTGCGTACTATTGCAATGGATTCCAGTGATGGATTGAGCAGAGGAATTGAAGTAGTTGCAACAGGAGCTCCTATCCAAATGCCAATAGGTGGTGACGTATATGGACGTCTATTTAATGTAATTGGGGATGCGATTGATGGTCTTGGTGATCTTCCTAAAGCAGGAAAAGAAGGACTTCCAATTCACCGTCAAGCTCCTAAATTTGAAGATTTATCAACTTCTACAGAAGTTTTATTTACAGGAATTAAAGTAATTGATCTTATAGAGCCTTACGCAAAAGGAGGTAAGATTGGATTATTTGGTGGTGCCGGTGTAGGTAAAACAGTACTTATTCAGGAGTTGATTAATAATATTGCAAAAGGACATGGTGGTCTTTCTGTATTTGCAGGAGTAGGAGAAAGAACACGTGAAGGTAATGACCTTCTTCGTGAAATGCTAGAATCTGGAATTATCAAATACGGAGATGATTTTATGCACTCTATGGAAAATGGAGGATGGGATCTTTCTAAAGTAGATAAAGAAGTAATGAAAGAATCTAAAGCTACTTTCGTATTTGGACAAATGAATGAGCCTCCAGGAGCACGTGCACGTGTAGCACTATCGGGTCTTACTATTGCAGAATATTTCCGTGACGGAGCTGGAGATGGACAAGGAAAAGATGTACTTTTCTTCGTAGATAATATCTTCCGTTTTACACAAGCAGGTTCTGAGGTATCAGCACTTCTGGGACGTATGCCATCAGCGGTAGGTTACCAACCTACATTAGCAACAGAAATGGGTGTGATGCAGGAACGTATTACTTCTACAAAGAAAGGATCGATTACATCTGTACAGGCAGTTTATGTACCTGCAGATGACCTTACCGATCCTGCACCAGCAACAACATTTGCTCACTTAGATGCAACAACAGTATTATCACGTAAAATTGCAGAGCTTGGTATTTATCCAGCGGTAGATCCATTAGATTCTACTTCAAGAATCCTTTCGGCAGACATTCTTGGTGATGAGCACTATAATTGTGCACAACGAGTAAAAGAGCTATTACAACGCTATAAAGAATTACAGGATATTATTGCTATCCTTGGTATGGAAGAACTATCTGAAGAAGATAAGTTAGCTGTAGGACGTGCACGTCGTGTACAACGTTTCTTGTCTCAACCATTCCATGTAGCAGAACAATTTACTGGTATTCCAGGATGCTTAGTAGATATTAAAGATACCATTAAGGCATTTACAATGATTATGGATGGTGAATTAGATCACCTGCCAGAAGCAGCATTTAACCTTAAAGGAACAATCGAAGAAGCTATAGAAGCTGGTGAAAAAATGTTAGCAGAGGCATAAATTAGTAGTGAGAAGTTAGTAATTGAGTAGTGAGATTAGTTTCTTTCTCATTATTGTCTAAATACTAATTACTCAATACTCAATACTTAAAAATATGTATTTAGAAATAGTAACTCCAGAAGCAATATTATTTAGTGGTGAAGTAACTTCGGTTGCTGTACCAGGAATAGATGGAGAGTTTCAGATGTTAGATAATCACGCACCTATTGTTTCTTTACTAGGAAAAGGAGATGTAAAAGTGTATGGTGAGATGAATCTAGAAGAAGAAGTTGCTGATAAATTCACCAAAGGTGGAAATGGAGCAACACTACTTTCTATTACCTCGGGAACTATCGAAATGAAAGATAATAAGGTTATTGTACTTGCAGATTAGCACAGTACTTAATTAAGGTTTTTTTATTATATATTTAATCCCTATTAATAATTTAATAGGGATTTTTTATGCATTTAAATAAATCATGTCCATATTCAATATCTTTTAGGTACCACTTTTTGATTGCTGCCATTCTAGGCATAATAGTAGTGTTTATTATTGTTTTTCTGCACCCATTAGGATCTAATAATTTTACAAGTCCTTTTAAAACCCTCTACTTTACAGGATATGGAATTATTGTGTTTTTTACCTATTTGATTGCTGTAATTTTTTCTAATGGATATTACTTACGTTTCAAAATCTGGAAATGGATAGAAGAGCTTATTTTTTGCTTATTTTTTATAATTATCGCCATTATAATTGCTTTTTTCTACACAGAAGTGATTATCAATAAAAAACCAGAACGACTTACTTTAATTTTGTTTTTAAACTGGTTTAAAATGGTATTTCTCGGATTTGGTGTCATCATGTTTGTAGTTACGGTTTTATTGAGAAACTATTACAAATCGATGAATAATGTGATATCAGAAAAGAGAAAACCTGCTGTCGAACAATCAAAAATTAAGTTGAAAGGCACATTAAAAAAGGAGTTGTTTTCTGTAGAAGAAACATCTATCGTCTATGTTAGATCTGAAGATAATTATGTGTATATATATTATGTAGAAGAAGAATTATTGAAAGAGAAAATGCTTAGAAATACCTTAACAAATATAGAAAAACAGCTTTCATCCTTAATCAAAGCACATAGGTCATATTTAATTAATCCAGATTTCATTATTTTATTAAAAGGAAATGCTCAAAATGCAAAACTTCAGTTAAAAAATATTGAAGACTATATTCCTGTATCAAAAACATACTTTGCATCTGTAAAAAACACTATTAATTAGCCAAGAGTTAATAGTATTTCACCCCAAAATGTATTTGTTTACCACAAAAAATAAGTAGCGATAACTTTATTTTTTTTCAGAATACCGAGTTCTTTTCATTTGTGTCATTAATTAAAAATTACACTTATGAAAAAAATAGTAAAAACAATAAAATGGTTGGCGGTAACCATTATTTCTATTCTCATTATAACTGTTTTGTGGATTCGATTTTCGAGATTTACTGATACAATGATATATAAAACTAATGGGCTTGCATATGATAGTTTTCAAACCGAGTATGCTCATCAAGAATATTATTATGAGATAGATAAAAATGTAAAGATTCATGCAGTGCTTTTTAAGCCAGATTCCTCTATTCCTCCCATAGGAACAATTATACATTATTCGGGAAAAGGAATGCATTTAATGTCATCTCAGAAATATTATAAATCAATATTAAATAAAGGATTTCAGGTATTTAATTTTGAGCGAAGAAATTTTGGTAAATCTACAGGAACAGCAGATAATTCTGTACAACTAAAAAAAGATGCTCTTTATGTTTTTGATGAAATAATAAAGCATGAAGATGTTGTAGACACTCCTATCATTATTTGGGGACAATCATTAGGAGGTGCTTTTGCAATCATGAATGCGGCAGAAAGACAAGAGAAAATAGATGGTCTTATTGTAGAAGGTACGTTTAGTTCCTTTCCTGATATCGGAAAAGTATATGCAAATGCGTTACATATGGAAAACTTTAAAGCATTTGTACCTTTGTTAATGAATAATGATTTTCCTGCAGAAAAAGAAATCAAAAAAATCAAAAAACCTGTATTGGTAATACACAGTCATAATGACAAACAAGTTCCATATAAATTGGGTGAAAAACTATACGAATCTTCAAATAAAGATAATACCGAATTTTGGAAAGTAAAGGGCAAGCATATTAAAGCACTATTTGATTACGAAAAAGAATATATAGGTAAATTTTTGGAAATGATTAATAATTGAGTGATAGTTAATCTAAATCATTGATTTTTAGATAAAATTATGTTAAACAGCCTTTTTTGGTAAAAAGGTTTTATACTTTTCGAGAGCATATTAATCACTCTAATGTTAAAACCTTACATATGATTCAAAGACTAATCACCTTTGTAGTTATACTAAGCACCTCATTGATTTCTGCTCAGAAAAAAACGTTGACTCATGCTGACTACGATTTATGGAAAAATATTACTGATGTTAAAGTATCAGATAAAGGGAAATTAATTGTATCTACTATTGAAACCAATACCAAAAGAGGAGACGGCTATATAGAGATATATAATACTCAAAATAAAACTAAATTTAAGTACCCAAATGGATATGATACTTCAATATCCTCAGATGAAAACTATGTAGTTTTTAAGAAAAGACCTAAATATCAACTCACCAGAACAGAGAAAAAGAAAGAAATAAAAAAAGAGGATAGAACTAAAGATGTATTGTTTATCTATGATGTAAAAAATAATACTATTTATGATTCTATCTTAAGGGTGAAGAAATATAAAATGCCTAAAAAACAAGAAGGTTGGTTGGTCGTTGAAAATTTTAAAAAAGTAAAAAAGAGAATAGGAAAGAAAAAAAAACTATCCGAACAAAAAAACGATAGTATAGACAACAATGCTCCAATGGCATTTAAACAAAATTATGCCTTGGTTTACAATCTAAAAACAAAACAAAAAGATACGATTCATCAAATAAAAGATTTTATTCTACCCGAGAAAGGAAAGACATTTTATTATACGTTAAAAAATAAAAAGGATAAACAAAAAGATATCGGAGTTTATGAGTATAACTTAACGTCTGGAGCAAAAATAGCTATTGATACTACAAAATATATTTATGATAAACTGGCAGTATATAAAGATGGAAATCAATTTGTTTATCTATCTGCGGTTGATTCTACAGCAATAGATTCCTTAAGGTTTGAGTTGTATTATTATAAAAATAATAAACTGCAAGAGCTTGTAAATACCCCTGATAAAAACCTTAGAGAGAACTGGGAATTGAGTAAAGATCAAACGCCTTTTTTCTCTGATAATGGAGATAGGTTATATTTTTACTCAAAGCCAAAAGTAGTATACTCAAAAGATACTACATTATTAAAAGATGAAATACCACAAGTAGATGTTTGGAACTGGCAGGATAAATTGATTCAGCCAGAACAGAAATCAAAGTTTGAACAACTTAATAAAAAGGCGTTTTTATCATACTATAATACCAAATCTAACCAATATGTTCATATTCAAGATCACACTATCGAAACACTAAATTTTGATAAAAATAAGGAACAACAATATATAATAGGGTCAACAACATCTCCATATGATGTAATGCGTTCATGGGATTATCCATGGACAAAAGATTATTATGTGATTAATACCAATACGGGAAACAAACATTTGATTCTTAAAAACAAAGGGAGACAGCCTATTCTTTCTCCAGATGGACAATATGCATTGCATTATGACATGAAAGAAAAACATTGGTTTTCGATTGATTTATCTGCATTGAAAAAAACAAACCTTACCAAAGAGTTAGATGTGGCATTTTATGATGAAGATGATGATCATCCTTCACTACCCTCTCCTTATGGTTTTGGGGGATTTGATTCAAGAGGAAATGCATTGATTTATGATAAATTTGATATTTGGCGAGTTGCTCTTTCTGGAAAAGAAAAACCAATAAATCTTACGCAAAACGGAAGGAAAAACAATGTTGAATACAGAACAAAAATGTTGGACCCTGAACAAAAAAACAAAGCAACATATTGTAATAAAGAATTACTAATTACCAGTTTTGATAAAATAACAAAAGCTTCTGGGTTGTATACTTTGCGAAAAGGAAAATTGATTGAAAAAATCAGGCCTACAGAATTTAATATTAGCTCTTATAAAAAGGCAAAGAATGCCGAAGTGTATAGCTATAGAAAACAAAATTTCATTACATTTTCTGATCTTTATATAACTACAAATACATTTCAAAATTCTGATAGAATAACAGTAGTAAACCCACATCAAAAAGATTTTAAATGGGGAACTTCAGAATTGTTTTCCTGGAAAACATACGATGGTAAAAAACTAGAGGGAATTATTTATAAACCCGAAGATTTTGACCCTTCTAAACAATACCCTTTGATCACTTATTTTTATGAAAAACGATCCGATAGCTATCGTAATTATTATATGCCCAGACCTAGTGCATCTATTGTAAACCCATCCTATTTGGTAAGTAATGATTATATCATGTTTGTTCCCGATATTGTGTATGATGAAGGTAAACCTGGAGCCAGTGCATATAATTGTATAGTCTCAGGAGTAGAGGCATTAGAAGAGTTGGGATATATTGATAGAGATAATATAGGGATACAAGGGCAAAGCTGGGGCGGATATCAGGTGGCATATTTGGTAACTGTTACTAATAAATTTAAAGCAGCGATGGCGGGCGCACCAGTAAGTAATATGACTTCTGCTTATGGAGGAATCAGGTGGAAATCGGGATTGAGTAGAGCATTTCAATATGAAAGAACACAAAGTAGGTTAGGTAAAAATTTATGGGACGGATTTGATCTTTATATTGAAAACTCACCACTTTTTGGTATCCCTAAAATAGAAACTCCATTACTAATGATGCATAATGATAACGATGGGGCAGTACCTTATTATCAAGGTATAGAAATGTTTATGGGAATGCGTAGATTACAAAAACCAGTATGGCTACTAGTGTATAATGAGGAAGCTCATAATCTGAAAAAAGTAAAAAACAAGCAGGATCTTTCTATTAGAATGATGCAATTTTTTGATTATTATTTAAAAGGTGAGCCTGCTCCCAAATGGATGACCAAGGGTGTTCCCAGAGTACAAAAAGGAAAAGACTTGGGGTATGGTTTAGAGAATACACGAACATCTAGTATTATGCCCAGTTCCAACGAATAAGATGCCATTCTATACCATTTGATTCATGAGTGATTAGTGTTTTAAAACCAACGGCATAATGCGCTTGTAAAGAACGCGAATTGTTTGAGGCTACTTCGGTGATTAAGAGGTTGTATTTGTCTTGTAATTCGGTTTTCATAGTTTGATACAAACCTCTAAAAATCCCTTGTTTACGATAGGCTTTATCAATACATACTTGCCCCATTATTACATAGGATATCGAAGGGTCTAAGTGGTTTTCGATGATAGAAAACATAGGTTTTAGGAGTTCAATATCATCCTTAAAATCTTTTAACATACACAATGCATACCCAACTACTTTATCACCGTCCTTAGCAATGATATGGGGTTGTTTGCTATTCATTTTTCTTAGAATATCAAGATCATGTTGCACAGAAACAAAACCCTCTGCTTCTTTTTCTGTTTGAGAAATTGAAATCGGTAGATTATCACGTTGAAGCACTAAAATCTGCTGTAATTCTGTCTCAGAACTAATAACAGTATAAGTTATATTCATTGTATATTATTTAGATTTTAACCAGTTTTCGCGTTTATTTATGGCTTCCTTACTAGCATTTTGTAGTAATTTGGTTTCAATATCCGGATGTGCACTAAAAGTCATTTCAGTTTTTACTTCCTTACCTAATCTTTTGTAGGTTATCGTTACTTTTTTACCAGGAATGTATTTTTTTAGCACCTCAGATAATTGTTTTTCATCTGTAATAGGATCTTCATTTATCGTTAGAATAACATCATCTTTATCTAATCCTGTCGTATAAGCCGGAGATCCCTTTTTGGGATAATCAGAGATAAAAACATCTTTGTTTTCGAACTTTACGGGCACTCCTGCAAAGTAGACCTTTTTAGGACTGTTAACCATTGAAATTCCAAAATTAGCAAATAGAGTTTTATAATCAGGAACTTTGCTATTATTGATATATTTAGTAAAGAAATCATTGGCAAATTCATGCAGAGCATATCTCCCGGGTGATGTTCTACTCATTCGCAAAGAAATAGTGGCTGTTTTTAGATCAGAAAATGTAGCTTGTATTTTAGCCTCGTGATGAACAGCATTTTCAAAAGATATGTGATATTGGTTTTTTGATTGAGAGAAGTTGAATTGAACACATAGTATTACAATTAATAACTGTACTAGTTTCATTATGATTGGCTTATGATTTATGTGTGAAATGATGATGAAACTCAAATATAAGTATTAATTATAATTCTTTTCAGATAACTTTTTAATAAGGATGGGGTATACTAGAAAGTTTAACAATATTTCTTATTGTGAATACTATCATCTTCAAATCATTTACTTTGAAAAAAGAAAAACCTCGCGAATATACTTGTTGTGTTTTTTCCTTTTTTATAACTCCGGTATTCATGATTTTTGGGATTCCGTTTTCAAAGAATAATACCTGCGGAGAGGTTTCAATAGCATTAATGTTGTATATATGCCCATTATAAAGCGGTTCAATACTAGGAACATTAGTATGCCCGACAATTATATGAGATGCATTATAAGTTTTAAGGATCTCCTCTACTTCTTTTTTTGAAGATTTTTTAATCTTATCGTTTTGTTTTACATAGCCTCTATATTGAGTTACTCCTGTTTTTCCTAGTATAATTTCCTTAAGATTTTCATCAATGGGTTTGTCATCCCAATACTCCCAAATAGCTTGATTTATTTGCTTTATAGAATATTTTTTTGTTGCGGTTTCGGGACTAATTCCTCCATGAGTAATTAGGGTGGTTCCGATTTTTAGTAGTATAGGTCGTGTTCTTAACCATTGTCCTAAATATGTTTTATTAGAAAAAGCATCTTTAAAAGACATCATCTTCTGAATGGCAAACAAATTAGCAGGGTTTACTCGACTAAAATTACCTCTAAGAATATACTGTTCATGATTTCCGAGTAGATAATGAACCATTCCTCCGGCTAATTCTGCCTGTTCCGAAAGCTGAACTGTTTTCCAGAGTACTGTACTTACTTTAGTTCCACGATCAACCATATCGCCGGCAATAACCAAATGGTTTTCTCCAAAACACCAATTACCAAGAGAATCAATAATCTTAAGGTTTTTTAAAAGAGTATTCATATATTCATAATCTCCATGAATGTCACTAATAAAGGCAATCTTATCAGGAGTGGTGGTAATTTCTGTAACGGGTACTTTAATTTGTGGTAGAGAGAAATTTAGAATTTGATTTTTGGTGTCAATAGTGAAGTTTTTAATAGTAGAATCATACGTTTTGTGGTGTGCTTTATCATTTTGATACCAATCTACAGATATAGTATTGTTTTTTTGATAGGTAACAATTGGACCTTCAATAAAATCATCATCAAATGTTGGATGATCTGCAGCGCCAGCCAAATTAGCATTAAACTCGATGAATTTAGATTTTACAGGAACCTGAAGTGTTTTGTAAATACCATTCTCGGTTAATATAACAGTACTCTGGTTTAGTTTATAAACTATAATCATGAGAATTAAAGTAAGTATTCCTAGTAGTGGATAAAGTAGGAATAATTTCCATTTTTTGATCTTTTTCATTACTGTTTCGAGTTAAGGTTAGACAATAGTTTACTTAGGCAATGATATGCGATCATTGTCGATAATAAGCGGTTTATAAAATTGAGGTTACTTAATTCTGGATATAAATTTATTCTTCTGTGTATTCTAAAATATCAGATGGCTGACAATCCAAAACTCTACAAATGGCTTCTAGTGTCGAAAAACGTATTGCTTTTGCTTTTCCGGATTTAAGTATCGAGAGATTAGCAGTGGTAATGCCAATTTTTTCTGCCAATTCTTTACTCTTCATTTTTCGTTTAACAAGCATCATATCAAGATTTACAAGTATTGGCATAGTTATATTGTTAGTTCGTTTTCTTCCTGTAATTGAACTCCTTGTTTAAATATAGTTGCAATAAAAAAAGCAAAAATACCTAATATGATATGTAAAAAGACTGCATAAAAGTCATTAAAATTACCTCCTTGAAAAATAAGTAACTGAATACTAACATATAGTACGGGAAAGAATAAATTTATAATTGTAAAATAAGTTAAATGCTTTATCGCATTTTTTGAAAATAGAATTTCTGCTTTAAAAGTTTTAAAAACAAGTGATAAGACATAGAAAAATGATGCGTAAAATAGGAAGAACATAATAATCGACAAAAGTGTATTGATTTCATATGCTCCTTTTATTACCGAATCGGTAAAAGGAATTTTAATCTGAAAATTATGATCAGAGATATTCAGAAAAGAATTACTTATCATGGCAAATACAATAAATAATAGAAAAATCCCGTACCCAATAGTAGTCACTCTGGTCAAATAAAATAATAGAGTCGATAATGATTTTTTTCCGAACATTTTCATAATTATATTGTTAATTCGTTTTCAGATTGAATTTCAATACCTCGTTTAAAAATCAATGCAATGATGAATATAATTCCGGCCATAAAAAGGAATTCTGAGCTTCCGAAATCGTGTTCAAAAATAACCCCTTTTTTTAATAACCTTTTGCTATATCTGGTTGCAAAATATGCTAATAAACCTATCCATAATGAAACGTAACTAATACTAGAAATTAGATGCGCTACTGCAGGAGTAAATGGTTTATCAAAATCAATCTTTGAAAAAATTTTAATTACCAAATAAAACATATAGGCCTTAAAGGCTAGTATGGAAACAATTAGTGATAGAAGCATGATATAATACTGAATAGAAAAGTTATAAAGATTGGATAAATCTAAACCTAGATATAAATTTTCTGCAGCTTCTTCATTTACAAAAAGACTTAGTGTACTCGAAATAAGTATTGCTCCCAATTTAATACATAAACCAATGAATATAACCCAGGATATTATTTTCATTGCACTTAAAACTTGTTTTGTTTTCATTTTTATTATCGTTTATCGATAACAAATATATGAAAATTATTGATAAACGATAATTTTTATTAAAAAACTTATTTTTTAATTTTTGGTTTTAGCTTTCTAAAACCTCGTGGTATCTTTGAAACATGATTTCCAGAAAGCTAAAGCAAAAACTAGATAATCGTATTGAAAACAATTCTCTTCATTTAGTAAGCAATAACACTCCTTAAAAGTATCGATTTTACAATCTTTATAACAAAGAATGTTTTTAGGAATTTAGAATTTGATTAACAAACTTTTTCCACAAAAACTGTATTTTCACAGGGGTTTTTATATTCAAAATTATTTATCATATAAATCATGAAAAAACTAAATTCTGCACTTACTTTTATTCTATTTATTTTATTTTTTATTCCATTTCAATTGTTCTCTATCGATCCAATAGATACAAGAATGATGATGCAGCCTGCCATAGGAAAAAATCATATTGCATTTATATATGCAGATGATTTGTGGGTTGCCAATTTAGATGGGTCACAACCAAAAAGACTTACCATAGATAAAGGTATTGAATCCAATCCTGTCTTTTCTCCTGATGGGCAATCTATAGCATTCAGCGCTGAATATGATGGTAACATAGATGTTTTTATCATTTCAACAAATGGAGGGATACCGAAAAGGCTTACTTGGCACCCTGTTCGAGATTTTACACTTGGTTTTTCTCCTGATGGAAAATCAGTTTTATTCAATTCACAAAGAGCAGTTCATACCAATAGGTATTCAAAATTATATCAAGTTTCTATTGATGGTGGTTTTGCTAAAGAATTAGAGATTCCTAATGCTTGGCATGCAACATATTCTCCAGACGGTAAAAATATGGCTTATACCCCAATTCGTGGGCGTTTTCATCAATGGAAAAATTACCGTGGAGGAACAACTGCTAATATTTGGTTGTTCTCTTTCAACGATAAATCTATTGTTAAGATTCCACAACCAAAAGGAGGTAGCAATGATGTGCAACCTATGTGGAAAGGAGATAAAGTATTTTTCTTAAGCGATAGAAATGGAGAGTTTAATCTATTTTCCTATAATACCTCATCTAAAGCAATAAATCAACTTACACAATTCAATGATTTCCCAATAACAAATGCTAAACTTGGTTCTGATAAAATTATTTTTGAACAAGCGGGGTATCTTCATTTATATAATATTGTACAACAAAAATCAACCAAGCTAAAGATCGGTATTGCTACAGATTTATTAGAGCTACGTGAACGCTACATTAAAGGAAATAGATATATTCGTTCTGCAGATATATCACCTTCAGGAAAAAGAGTTGTATTTGATTATAGAGGTGAAATCATTACTGTACCTGAAAATAAAGGAAACTCTAGAAATATTACATTAAGTCCCGGTGATCATGAAAAATATCCAGCTTGGTCACCTGATGGTAAACAAATCGCATATTTCTCTGATGCTTCTGGTGAATATGAGTTATATATCAAACCTCAAGATGGAAAAGGAGAACCTAAGAAATATAAATTATCAGGAACAGGGTTTTATGCGCATACTACTTGGTCTCCTGATAGTAAAAAAATTAGTTTTTCAGATAATGGCCGAAACCTATACATTTTAGATATCGTATCAAAAAAAATTACTAAAATAGCTAATGACGAATACTATTTTCCCGGTGCATTCAGAAATCTATTTGGAGATTGGTCTTCAGACTCTAATTGGATTGTATACTCTAAAATAATTGACAGTAATTTTGAACAAGTATTCCTTTATTCCATTAAAGATTCTAAATCTTATCCAGTATCCGATGGATTAAGTAATGCCAGTAACCCTGTTTTTGATCCCAGTGGAAAATACTTATATTTTTTCGCTTCAACAGATGCCGGCCCTGTAGTTAACTGGTTTGATCAATCAAACCAAGATATGTCTCTGACGAATTCAATTTATTTAGCAACGCTGAAAAAAGATATCATCTCGCCATTTGCAAAAGAAAGTGATGAAGAAGAACCAAAAAAAGATGAGAAAGAAGAATCTACTAAAGATAAAAAAGACGCAGAAAAAGAAAAGAGCAATCCTAAAGAACCTTTACAGATAGATATTGATGGAATTCAAAATAGAATTATTGATCTTCCTATAAAAGGTGGAAATTATTATGGTTTAAATTCAGGAGAAGATGATAAAATATTATACATATCATTTAATAATAATGATTCTGAAGAGCCCTCAAAACTACATCAATATGACCTAAAAGAAAGAAAAGATGAAGAAGTTATGGAATTAGATAATTACGTAATTTCTTCTGATGGTAAAAAAATGCTTTACAATAAAGGTAATAAATGGGGGGTTGCCGAAACTGGCAAAAAACCAAAAAATGGCAAAGGTGTTTTAAACATCAATGATATTCAGGTAAAAATAAACCCTACTAAGGAATGGGAGAACATTTTTGAGGAAGCATGGCGAATCAATAGAGATTATTTCTATGATCCAGGCATGCACGGATCAGACTGGAAAGGCATGAAAGAGAAATACTCACAGTTTTTACCACATTTGTCTTCTAGAAATGATTTAAATCGAGTAATCCAATGGATGTGTAGTGAATTATCTGTAGGACACCATCGTTTACAAGGAAGAGGAGATCGATTGAATATCCCTAAACAAATACCTGGGGGACTTCTGGGAGCAGATTATGAAATTGTCAATAACAAATATCGATTTAAAAAAATATATGGCGGCCTCAACTGGAATCCAGAACTTAGATCTCCTCTAACAGAACCTGGTGTTCAAGTTAAAGAAGGAGATTATTTACTAGCTGTAAACGGAAAGAATATAAATAGTAATGATAATTTATTTAGCTTTTTTGAAAACACAGCAGACAAAATAATTGAGCTAACTGTAGGACCAAACTCAGACAATAAAGACTCTAGAGTGATTAAAACAACCCCAATAACAAGCGAATACAGATTAAGAAATCGGGATTGGGTTGAGAGTAATCTAAAAAAAGTTCACGAAGCCACTAATGGACAGGTTGCCTATGTATATGTGCCAAATACAGCAACAGCCGGACATGAATATTTTAAAAGATACTTTTTTCCTCAAGCCAATAAAAAAGCTATCATTATCGACGAACGATTCAATGGTGGAGGTCAGATAGCTGACTATTATATTAATTTATTATTAAACCCATATCAATCTCATTGGAATTTTAGATATGGTAAAGATCTGAAAACTCCAAGCGCTTCTATTCAGGGCCCTAAAGTCATGCTTATTGATGAAACTGCAGGATCTGGAGGTGATATGTTGCCATGGATGTTCAGAAAATTTAAGGTAGGCCAACTTGTCGGTAAGCGAACCTGGGGAGGTTTAGTTGGGATATTAGGATTTCCAGAATTTATTGATGGCGCTAGTGTAACTGCTCCTAATGTTGCCATCTGGACAGAAGATGGATTTATAGTAGAAAATGTGGGAGTTGCTCCAGATATTGAAGTTGAGCAATTACCTTCAGAAGTTATTAAAGGAAATGACCCTCAACTAGAAAAAGCAATTGAAATAGTATTAAAGGAGTTACAAAACAATCCTCCTAAAAAACAAGTACGACCTCCTTACCCTAAAAGAGCACGTAATTAAACATAGAACAAATGCTTAAATAATAATTAGGTGTTTTTAGTTTCTAGTGAATTTTCTTAATGAAGTGATTTAAACTTTTTTCAATTCGTTATTAAAAAGTTTAAATCACTTCATTATATCTTTATGATCAGGATATTCATTAGTCAAAATTTCTCTACCAGCCAATTCAAAATCAATAAAATCAAAACCTGTTGATACTATACGTCTTACAAACATATAATCATTTTTATTTTTCAGATTAGAAATAAGCCAACAACCTACGAAAACTATCAATTGAGGAAACTTATCTTCTTCAAGATTCACCCCAACTGTAGCTGATATGTATTCAAATACTATAGAAGTTTCATGAGATATTATATTAAGCCAAAACAGAATGAATAAAACAGTAGTTTTATAGTCAAATTAGTATTCATTAAAAACCTGACTGCTTGTAAGAAGTATTTGTTTTATTTTTGAAATTATTATGTTATTTCCAGAAAAGCTTCATAAAAAATTTAAGAATAGAGAAAAGAGTAATGCTCTTCGTAAACTCTCTGAACAAAAGATTCTCATCGATTTCTCGTCTAATGATTACCTGGGATTTACATCATCTAAGACAATTTTTGACGGAGCACATCAATTATTGATTAAAAAAACAATACAAAAAAACGGAGCGACAGGTTCTCGTTTGCTTTCTGGAAATCATAAATTATATGTAGAAGCAGAAAAAATGCTTGCAGATTTTCATAACTCTGAAGAAGCTTTGATTTTTAATTCTGGATATGATGCCAATGTTGGTTTTTTTTCTTCTGTACCTCAACGAGGAGATATTATTTTTTATGATGAACTAATACACGCCTCCATTAGAGATGGGATGCAGATGAGTAATGCAAAATCATATAAGTTTAAACACAACGATATAGAAGATCTAAAGTTTCAGATTGAGCGAAATCAAAAAGAGAGAAGTGATCAAGAAATATATATCGTTACAGAGTCGGTTTTTTCAATGGATGGAGATTGTCCAGACTTAAAATCTTTAATAGCATTTTGCCAGAAATATAATTATCACCTTATTGTAGATGAAGCGCATGCGACTGGTGTATTTGGTGATTATGGTGTGGGGCTACTTCAGAAATTAGAAGTAGAAAATCAGGTTTTTGCAAGAATCAATACCTTTGGTAAGGCTTTGGGTTGCCATGGAGCGGTTGTTTTAGGATCAAAGGATCTAAAAACATACTTAGTCAACTTTTGTAGGAGTTTTATATACACAACTGGATTACCACCACACTCTATTGCAACAATCCAAATGGCGTATGAAGAACTTCAACGTACACCTGAAATTGAAAAACTTATTGAAAATATTACTTTTTTTACCCAAGAGCTTGAATCCAAACATCTAACATCAAGATTTATTAAAAGTAATTCTGCAATACATTGCTGTATTATTTCGGGTAATGAAAACGTAAAAAAAGTAGCAAACGAAATCCAGAAAAAAGGATTTGATGTCAAGCCAATTTTGTCACCTACCGTGCCACAAGGTAAAGAACGATTGCGTTTTTGTTTACATTCTTATAATTCTAAAGAAGAAATCTCGGAAGTCTTAGAACTACTTGCTACTTTTGTAAGCATATGAGCGAAACATTTAAAACTGTTGCTGTTTTTCAATATTCGGCAGAAGCATTGATCATCAAAGGAAGAATAGAATCAGAAGGAATCCAGGTTTTTACTATGGATATGCATACTATTGATACAGATCCTTTGGTTAGTAACGCCATCGGGGGCGTTAAATTGAGAGTAAAAGCAGAAGACGAACAGAAAGCACTGCAGATTATAGAAAGTATACAAGAATATGCTATAGATGATCAGGGAGAATCTATTTGTTGCCCAAAATGTAATGGAGAAAAAGTAGTTCTGGATTCAACAATCGATAGCATTAAAAGTCTAGTTCTTTTTTTATTGTTTCTATTACCAATTAATCAAAAAACAAAATATAGATGTGAGGACTGTAATCACAAATTTTACTTAAAATGAATAAAAAGATATTCGTTACAGGGATAGGTACAGAAGTAGGTAAAACTATAGCTTCGGCAATTGTGGTTGAGGCATTGCAGGCTGATTACTTTAAACCAATACAGGCAGGAGATTTAGAATATTCGGATACCGATAAAGTACAAGAATTGGTGTCTAATTCGAAATCTAAGTTTCACAGCAATAGCTATGCCTTAAAAACCCCGATGAGCCCGCATGCTGCAGCAGAAATTGATCAGGTTTCTATTGAAATCGATAAAATAACACTCCCCAAAACCAATAATGATTTGGTTATTGAAGGTGCCGGAGGATTATTGGTGCCATTAAATAATAACAATACCATCCTGGATCTAATACATTCTGATTACCACGTTATCGTAGTTTCCAGGCATTATTTAGGAAGTATTAATCATACCTTAATGACCATTCAGATTTTAAAAGAAAAAGGATTTAAGGTGTCTATTATTTTTAATGGGGCAGCACATAAAACTACCGAAAGTATCATAAAAAAAATGACAGGAGCCCCAGTTATAGGAAGAATTGACAATGAACCTTATTTTGATAAAATGGTAGTTTCAGAATATGCAGAACTGTTTAGAGATCAATTAAAATCACTTTAATATTCACTAAAAAATATTCGCTTCCGCGGAAGCGACACCTATATGACTTTAAAAGAAAGAGATAAAAAACATCTTTGGCATCCGCTCACCCAGCATAAAATACATCCCGAAGCATTACCAATTATAAAAGCAAAAGGAGCTTTGCTTTATGATGAAGATGAGAATATATATATTGATGGGATTGCATCTTGGTATACTGCGATGTATGGTCATTGCAATGATTATATTTTGAAGAAAGTACAACATCAGATGCAGCAGCTGGATCAGATTGTATTTGCAGGTTTTACACATGAGCCCGCTATAAAATTATCTGAAGAATTAATCAAAATATTACCAGATAATCAGGAAAAGATATTCTTTTCAGATAATGGTTCTACTGCCAATGAAGTAGGAATTAAAATGGCACTACAATACCATTTTAATAGAGGTGAAAAAAGAAACACAATTATCGCTTTTGAAGATGGTTTTCATGGGGATACTTTTGGAGCGATGTCTGCCTCGGGATTATCGGTTTATAATGGTCCTTTTGAAGATTTTTTTATAAATGTTAAACGTATTCCTACTCCAAATTTTGAAAATATTGATAGCGTTATAAAAGAATTACAAGAATGTATTGCAACTCATGAAGTAGCTGCTTTTATATATGAGCCACTGGTACAGGGTGCCAATACAATGCATATGTACGAAGCGAGATATCTGGATCAAATTCTTACTATCTGTAAAGACAATACTATTATTACCATTGCAGATGAGGTAATGACAGGTTTCGGAAAAACCGGAAAAACATTTGCTTCTGATCATATAGAAACCAAACCAGATATTATTTCGATGTCTAAATCTTTAACAGCAGGATTCGTACCTATGGCAATAACAAGCTGTACTCAGGAAATCTACGATGCCTTTCTTGATGATTCTATTGGTAAAGCCTTTTTTCATGCGCATACCTATTCTGCCAATCCTATCGCTTGCTCAGTAGCCCTTGCGGCGATAGAGCTGTTAGAAAGCGAAGAAATCCAAAATAATATAAACAGAATAACAATGTCTCATAAGGATTTTGATGCTAAAATCAAAAACCACCCAAAAATTAAAAAAACCAGGCAAACAGGAGTGATTTACGCTCTGGATCTAGATATCGAAATGGATCGTTATGGTAAAAAGCGCTATGAAATATTTGACCATTTTATGAAAAACGGTGTAGCATTAAGACCATTGGGAAGCACAGTTTATGTTCTCCCCCCGTATGTAATTACCCAGGAACAGTTACAGAAAGTGTATGATACTATTGTCGAGTTATTAGAGAGTGTTTAGATATTGAATTGTTAAACCTAATTATAAAAATTAAAAGAATTCCTTTAGTTTTTATAGTTGTATATCCTTCCTGTTATCCATACTTGGTATAATAACCCTTTTTTCAGGGTGTAAAAACATAAATGTTATTTTTAGTTTTGAAACTACGTTAAATAAAATTTTAAATTCTAATGAAATTGCCCTTGCCGAAACTCGGGACAAACAATTAAAGGGAAGGGAAATTTTAATACAAAAAAATAAATGAATTATATCAGATTGTATGTATTGGGAGTGTTTATTGTGATCGCACATAATACAATTGCTCAAAGTTATAATAAATATGAAGTCCCGAATTTTAATATAGAGTTTAAATATCCTGAAAATTGGTTACTTGAAACAAATTCTATATATGAAGGTTCGAATAAATCTATCAATTTTATATACCTGTATAGTCCAGAATATGAAAAAAATAATAGAGATGAATTCTCAAAAGAGTTTGTTGTTATCGCATTTGAAATTGAAAACTTAGGAGGCAAAACAAAGACATTAGAACAAGAAATGAAAGATTTTGTTAATTTATGGATCGAATTTCACGAAATTACAGGGTTACCTCTTTTTAAAATAACTATTAAAAAAGAAACCGAACTATTGAGGAATAGAGCATGCTGGATTACCTACCCAACTGACTACGGCACATGTCACACAATATTTACTGTAATTGGTAATTATAAATATTCCTTAAGTTTACAAGGATCTGATGTAAATAACAAGCAATATATGTCTGTATATACTACTGTTTTAGAATCTTTAAAATTAATAAAATGATTGAGATAGAGAATAGGTAAAACCAGACACCATTTATTTGCTATTTAAGTATAAAATAGTGTTTTCTAACATTTTTTTTAACCTCTCTTTATCGTCAATGAATAATGCTATCGTTGTATATGTCTTTTTCATTCCATAAAGTCCAGAAAACATATTTTCTTTTTTCAAAGTGATTAGCATATTATGACTTTCTAACTCACCCAGCGGAGATAATTTTATAGTCTTAGTATCAAATTCGATTTCTTTGTTTGTAATTTCGATAGATGCAATGTTATTAATGTCTATTGTAGTTTCACTTAGGATACCATAGCGTAGATGTAGGATATTACCTTCTATGGTAATAGGTCTTTTAATAATAGATTTTAAAAAACCAAAGATTTGAATACTAGAGTATACACTTAATATACTTGCAATCCAGGCTGCAATTACACTCCATTTTAATAAAAGAATATGTAACACATAGGTTTCAACACCAATGATTACGATAAGTGCGGCTAATAAAGAAATGGTTCCGCTATTTTTATGATAGGTAAATTCATTTTCTGCCAGAATTCTCTTTTTCCAGGATACGAATCCATAATAGAATACCGCAAGCTCCATAGTAAGAAATATTGCAATTTTACCAGGTGCAATTTCACCACAGGTTTCCTTTAATGCAGAGAAAAAATCTAACTCCTGTTTTGCATTTACTTTATATCGTTTTATGGTTTGGCGAACTTTATAAAAAACAAAAATACCTACACCCAGCTCTACAAAAGGAAAAATCCAGTTTTTTGCCCAATTTAGTGTAGACTGATGTTCTTGCGGAATAATATAAGAAGCGATAACCATTCCTAGAATAAAAAAAGGAACGATAGTAGTTTTAGGAATATTTTTCTTTTTGATTAATACAAAATAAACAATAGGTATCGTAAAAAGTAGATCAAGAGTGATCCCAATTGATAATGCACCGGTATTTGAAGCGAAGATTTGTGATTTGGTGATCAAAACCACTAACAAAATAAGGAGTGCTGGTACTCCGAATACTACTAAATTACTATGGGTTTTCGTTGTCATATTCATTTTGTTTATAGCCTAATAAATCAATTTGTTCATCGGTTTCATCAATGATTACATACATTTCTTTGTACGTCCATTGGTCATTTTGTTTAGTACCTACAACATATAATTGTGCTTCACCTTTTGGCCCTTTTATAGGAATTGATATATCTGCAGATCCTGTGTTATTTTTATAAGAAAGGCTACCATTCATTATACCATTAGTCTCTATAGGTTCTCCCAGGATATTTACTACATATTCATCTTCATTTACTTTAAAAAGAGCATCCTGATAAGGAGCAGATTCAGTGATTAATTCACTTACACCAAATATCAAAGAACCTAAAAAAATAAAAAATAAAACAATTAGAGTAAGACAGCCTCCCACAGGAACTGCCCAGCCCCAATTTCTGGCAAACCAGCTTTTTTGTTGTATATGATCCTCCATAATTTTTATCATTATATCCTATAAAGATAAGTATCTAAAATGTGTTTTTTGTTACTAAAATCTTATGATAAATGATATAACTATTGAACAAGATAGAACAAACCTGTACATTTGCCAAAAATTGAAAATTGCAACAAAAAATATCAATAACAGGAATTTCTTCTATATCTCCATTGGGAGTTTCTTCTGGCGATATATGGAAAGCATATAAAGATCCATCACATCATATCTCTTTTAAAGATTTTGAAGGAGAACAAGCCCCAATTGCATTACTATCTCAAAACGTAAAGCAAAAAATAAAAGAACTAAGAGCAGAGAGTTCTCATTATGAGGCATTGGATGACTCGGTTCTTTTTGGTGTTTTTGCAGCCAGACAAGCAGTTAAAAATGCTGGATGGAATGAAGATCGCAATTTTGGGATTAATATCGGTTCTTCTCGTGGGGCAACAGGGCTTTTTGAAAAATACCACCAGGAATTTCTAAAAAGTGGTAAATCGTCTACATTAAGTTCACCCACAACTACACTCGGAAATATCTCATCATGGATTGCGCATGATTTACAAACCAACGGACCAGAAATAAGTCACTCGATTACCTGTTCGACGGCGCTACATGCTATGCTTAATGGTGTTGCCTGGTTACAATCGGGCTTGGCAGACCAATTTTTGGTAGGCGGAAGCGAAGCCCCATTAACGCCATTTACGATTGCACAAATGAAAGCCCTTAAGATATACGCATCTAATGATAAGGCAGCATATCCATGTCAGGCAATGAACTGGAATAAAAAAAGAAATTCTATGTTTCTTGGTGAAGGTGCCGCTATTGCATGTATAGAAAAAGGAGTAAAAGAAAATGCTTTGGCTTTAATAGGAGGTATTGGCTATGCTACAGAACCATTAAAACATAATATATCGATATCTACAGAAGCAGATTGTTTTCAAAAATCTATAAAAATGGCTTTAGGAGAAACTTCTGTAAATGAGGTGGATGCGATCGTATTACATGCGCCTGGTACGGTAAAAGGAGATCTGGCAGAATATAATGCGATTAGAACTGTTTTTAAAGATGCACTGCCCGCTTTAACAACAAATAAATGGAAAATTGGACATACCTTTGGTGCTAGCGGGATCTTAAGCCTGGAGCTTGCAGTACTGATGTTAAAACATCAGGAATTTATACCAGTACCTTATGTAGCATATGATAAGTTTCCCAAGCAGTTAAATAAAATAATAGTAAATGCTGTTGGTTTTGGAGGTAATGCCGTTAGTATTTTGCTCGAGCGTCTTTAATTTTGCGATATTTGAAATATAAAATTTTTGATATTGAAGCGTAGTTGTATACGTCCTCAAGTCATTAAAAAGATTTAGAATACATGAAAACACAAATCACTCTTTTTTTAGTGAGTCTTATCTTACTTTTTTCAGTTCAGGCACAAGAAACTATTCATAGTGAGTTTGAGTCTCAGTTAATCAATATTAATGGATACAAGATTAATGTAGAAACCAAAGGCAAAGGAAATCCAATAGTATTTATTGCTGGAGGCCCCGGAAATTCTCATGATTATATGCAAGGTAATTTTGGAAAATATTATAAAAATCGACAAGTAGTTTTTTTTGATGGTCTGGGGAGAGGATTGTCTGATGATGCCAAAGATATTAAGGAATATTCAATACAGGGAGATGTAGAAACATTAGAAGGTATTAGAAAAGCGTTGCAGTTGTCTAAATGGACAGTAGTAGGGCATTCTTATGGTACTGTAGTTGCTCAAGCTTATGCCCTAAAATATCCTCAATATACAGAGAAGATGATATTGATTAATGGGTTTCATAGTGGGTTAATGTGGCAGGCAAATTGCGATAGTTATAATCATTATGCCAAAACACACTTTCCAGAAAAATGGACAGTAGTTGATTCATTACGATCAGAAGGGTTTGTATCGAGTGATCCTGAATTTTCAAAAGTATATGGGGATTTTCCAACAAAATATATATACTATCATAATACAGAATTAAAGCAACCTGTACCTAAAGATGTAAAACGTTCATGGAACTCTGCTGTGTATTATACCATTGTTGGAAGAGATGCTGATTTTCATGTTACAGGTGATATGGGAGATATAGATTTCAGAAGAGAGTTAAAGAAAATACAATCACCGACTTTAATCATTGCTGGCCGTTATGATGGTGTATCAACACCAGAATTTGCAATACAGTATAAAACCTATATGCCTAAGGCAAAGTTTGTAATGTTTGAAAAAAGTGGCCATAACCCGTATCTAGAAGAACCTGAAAAGTTTTTTGAACTGTTTGAGAGTTTTTTAGAGATAAAACATTAATTTTTGTGATATGAGTTTATCATATTAATTGATACAAATACACCAGATTTTCTTACATTTGACTTTTAGATTTAGATGATTTATGAGCGTTATTAGACACGATTGGACCAAGCAAGAGATTCTTGATATTTACAATTTACCTATGATGGATTTACTGTATAAAGCAGCAACTATTCATCGCGAATATCATGATCCCAATGTCGTACAGGTATCTACCCTGTTATCTATTAAAACAGGAGGATGTCCTGAAGATTGTGGGTATTGCCCACAGGCAGCCAGATATCATACCGATATAGAAGGTAATGACCTGATGAGCGTACAACAAGTAAAGGCACAAGCACTTCGTGCAAAATCTTCGGGAAGTTCTAGAGTGTGTATGGGAGCTGCCTGGCGTAATGTTAAAGATGGACCAGAATTTGAAAATGTGCTCGAAATGGTTCGTACGATCAATAAACTTGATATGGAGGTATGCTGTACATTAGGTATGATTACCGAAAATCAGGCTCAGCGATTAGCAGAGGCAGGATTATATGCCTATAACCATAATTTAGATACTTCAGAAGAATACTATAAAGAAGTAATCTCTACAAGAGGATATGAAGATCGGTTAAAAACAATTGATAATGTTCGTAAAACGAATGTGACAGTTTGTAGTGGTGGTATTATTGGTATGGGAGAAGAAATAAGTGATAGAGCAGGAATGTTGGCAGCATTATCAAAATTAAGCCCACAACCCGAATCAGTACCTATAAATGCATTGGTTGCTGTAGAAGGAACCCCAATGGAAGAAGAAAAACCTGTAGCAATATGGGATATGATTAGAATGGTTGCTACTACCAGAATCGTAATGCCAAAAACACAAGTACGATTATCTGCAGGAAGGACCGAAATGAGTAGAGAAGGACAAGCCATGTGCTTCTTTGCCGGGGCAAATTCTATATTTGCAGGAGATAAGTTACTAACGACGCCTAATCCAGATGTGAATAAGGATATGGAGATGTTTAAAACATTAGGACTTAATCCGCAAAAACCATTTGTTAAAAAGGCTCAACCAGAAACAATCGAAGCAGAGGACTCTATATTCGAACCCCTGGGAGAAAAGCCTAAATGGTCCAGACCAGATCATACTATCGAAAGAAACCAAGCAGCAAAAGAAAAAGCTAAAGGAGTGATAGCAGATAAATAGAAATGTGATAAAACCCTTATTGAGGGTTAATAAGCGTTTACATATTTTTAACTGCATCTTTTTATCATTAGACTACGCTTATGTAGATCAGTGTAATATTGCCATCACCTACTTTTGGCAGATGTCGCCTTAATTTTTAGGGCTTATTTTTAGTAAGTGAAATTAAATTTAGAACAAATACCAAGGGTAAAATCAATTACCAAAGAGGAATTTCTTAAGAAATATGTAACACTACAAAAGCCAGTTGTAATCGAACGGTTAATTGTAGATTGGCCTGCGTATACCAAATGGAATCTTTCTTATATTAATGATATAGCAGGTGATAAGACCGTTCCTTTGTATGATGATCGACCTATTTCGTCTGAGCGTAAATTTAATGAAGCTCACACTAGTATGAGAATGGAAGCATACCTTACTCTACTTGAACAAGAGCCTACCAATTATCGTATTTTTTTATATAATTTGCTGAAAGAAGTACCTCGGCTTCAACAGGATTTTAGATATCCAGAGGAGATAGGATTAAAATTTATGAAAAAACTACCATTTTTGTTTTTTGGAGGTAGTGGCTCTAAAGTTTTTATGCATTATGATATAGATTTAGCTAATATTCTTCATTTTCACTTTCACGGAGAAAAACAATGTATATTATTTCCACCTTCAGAAACAAAATATTTATACAAATTACCACATTCATTACTATCTCATCAAGGAATAGATTATGCAAATCCAGATTTTAAAAAATGGCCCGCATTACAACATGCCAGAGGATATATTACAAATTTAAAACATGGTGAAACATTGTATATGCCAGAGGGATATTGGCATCAGATGACATATTTAACTCCGGGATTTTCTATGAGTATCCGTTCTGCGCCCCAGGGAGTTGTTCAGTTTTCTAAAGCTTGTTATAATGTGTTTTTTATGCGATATCTGGATAATTTTATGCGAAAAACCAGAGGAGAGAAGTGGATCGATTATAAAAATAATAAGGCAGTTCTGCGAACGAATAAAAGAAACGGATACACTAAAGAAGAGGTATAATATCCTTAGGATTATATAAAAAACAAAACCTCGACTACTGAGTTTTTACTCAATGCCAAGGTTTTGTTTTCTAAGGATGTTTAATAACAGAGAAGGATCTGATTAAGAATCTCTTAGCATGTTTACAAGGTTGGGGTGAATTTTTTTAAATTCTTAATCACTTCAATAGCAGTTTCTACAACTTCTACAATATCATCGATTAAATCTCCAATAGGACCTCCTCCTTCTATTTGAGTAGTTTCTTCAAAGCTTAATTCGCTTACTTTCAATTCGTTTAAATTTTTCATAGTTAAATAATTTACAGATTTATGATTCTAATTAGTATTCTAGTGATTAGTTTGCCCAAAAGCTTCTTTCATAAATTCTTTAGCTTTTTATCATTTTCTGGTTCAAACTTAAGCCGCAAGAGTCTCATATTTTGAGACATACTAAAATTTTGTAGCTGCTTATCATTTATAATGATTTATGCGATTTGGATTTTGAAAGATATCTGGGGTTAATTCTATGTAATTCATTAGAATTTGATAAGTATAGGGTATTAGCCATAGAATTAGAGGCGAGATTCAAATTCAAGACTACATTTTACATTTCGTTCAAAAAAGAAACTGGATTGACACCTCGTCAATTTAAATCTAAAAACAAAAAGGTTCCGAATTCTTAAATTTTAATAATATCGGACATTGATTTCATAAAGCCTATCTAGTTTTGGCTATAATTAATTGCGTATCGGTCTATTTATAAATTGATGTTTGCGAGTACTTCATTGCGATCATTTTTAATGAAACCGATAGGTTTTTTATTTGTCAATGAAATGTAACTTTTAAAAATTTGATTAGTATGAATTTACACAACGGTATTAAAAATTTAAAAAGATGTTTTTTAATCTTATCCGTGATTTTGTTTACAGCTTGTCAGTCTGATGATGATCAACCCGAGCCAGAAAAAACTATAAATGGCTTTTGGTTAGCCGAAGATAAAGGATATGTCGTAAAGATTACCGACACAACAAAAGTGTTGTATGGCATAAATTCTATTGGATGTACTGTTATAGAAAATAATTTTGTGCCAGAAGAATCCTGGGGTATACCGCTAGATCTAATTAGCCCTGACAAATTAGTAGGAGCTCCAGAGCTTAGTGTATCTAGTATTGAGTTTAAGAGGCTATTAAATCAAAATGAGTTTTGCCTCCCTGATCAGATTGCCAATACTAAAGATCCAAAGATTAATTTTGATCATTTTTGGAATATTTTTAATGATTATTATGCTTTTTTTGAAACAAGAAATGTAAACTGGTCGCAATACAAAAACCTAAGAGAACAAGTAACTTCAGAGAATTTTTATGATATTCTACAGGAATTAGTTTTTCTTTTGAAGGATGGGCATGTAGGTATTGATGACGAAGCTAATAATATTGCGATCGATGCAGGTTCTCCTGATCTGATTTCTAGATTAAATTCAAGTTTAAGTGGGAACTTAATTATCCAATCTGGAGAAGATTATAATACACTATATAACCAGAAATTACAAACTATAGCATCAAAGTATTTAGATAATGAATTTAAGGCTGATGAAAAAGGAAAAATAGTGTGGGGGATGATTGGTAATGATATCGCATATATTAATATTTTGGGAATGGAAGGGTATAGCACTACCACAAAAAATGAGATGGAAATATTAAACTCGGTATTAGACAAAATAATGAATGATCTTAAAGGTGCTGCAGTTTCTAAATTAATAATCGATGTTCGTTTTAATGGTGGGGGTTATGATATGGCTTCAGTGAATATAGCTTCGCGATTTTTGGATCATGAACGACTTGCATTTTCTAAAAAAGCAAAATTAGGAGACGATTTTACTAAAAGTACATCGGTATCTATGACTCCCAAAGGTGATTTTCAATTTAAAGAAGATATAGTAGTATTAACAAGCCCCTTAACAGCAAGTGCAGCAGAGGTTTTTACACTTTGTATGAAAGATTTACCTTATGTAACATTAGTTGGTGATAATACAAATGGAGTTTTTTCAGATATTTTAGTACACACTTTACCAAACGGAGCTTCAATAGCATTGTCTAATGAGGTGTATAGTGATGCTAACGGAAAGGTTTATGAAGCGATTGGGGTTGGTCCAGGCGAAGAAAATAGAGTTCCATTATTTTCTAACGATGATTTTGTTAATGAAAAAGATAGTGGAATAGAAAGAGCAATCACTCTTTTAAATAAATAGAAATTTTATGAAAGGGGGCAGTATTTCTAAATTGATATATTGCTCCTTTTTAAATCATAGAATTAACTCATTCACTTTTTCATAAACAAGAGTGGTCTCCCATCCCCGATATAAAAGATAGTCTACAAGTTTTTTGCGTTTTTTGTTTTTGTTCTGCTCGGTAATGCTGTGGTATTTTTTTTCGGCAAGCTTATGAAAAGTTTCGAAATACTCTTTTTCGGGTATTTCTTTAAGTGCCGTTTTTATATTGTAGGGTGAGATATTACGAAATTTGAGTTCACGTACTATTCGTTGTTTACCCCATTTTTTGATATTAAATTTCCCCCGGGCAAAGGCTTTGGCAAAACGTTCTTCATTAAGAAAATTTTGATCCAGAAGGTGTAGGATAATTTTTTCTTTAGCCTCTGGGATAAGTTTCATCGTCCTTAATTTATCCTCTACATCTTTATGACAACGTTCCTGGTAGGCACAATAGCGCTCCATTTTTCGCAATGCCTCGGCTACAGTTATAGATGTAATGGGATTTCTATACATGACCACAAATGTACAGTGACTTTTATAATTACCCCAAAAGTTATGCTTCTAAAATTAATAATCTATTGGTCACTACATCCTTTTTACAAACATTATATTGCTTTAAAAAGGCTCTTACTTTTTCATCTTCATTTTTTTCTTTTACATCTTGTAAAAGATTCTTTTTGGTTAGTTTTTTAAGTTCTAAAGGAGCATATCTTGTTTTAAAATAATAAGTTTCAAAAACAGGCCAATCGGGTAATATTCTCTTGTTTTCTTTATAAACATGCATCCAATTATTACAACCTACAAACTCACAAAAATTACCATTTGGCAGGATAGTAAAATGAAAAGGATCAATTTCATGATCATGATCCATATCAGAAACTATCAGTTGTTTAAGTTCCTTGGCATTAATTGGATTAGATGCATAAAACAAAAGAGTTTCTAGCTTATGGGTTAGATCATAAGCTTCAATTTTCCCCATTCCATTAAAGCTTTCAAGGATTTTATAGAGTAGTTCTTTTTCGTTTGTCATGGTGTATGTTTTTGAGATGTATAGAATTGAATATTCTTTTGTAAAGAAGAGCTTAGAAGCATAATTCTCCTATAACCAAATAGATTATAGGAGAAAATAAATGAACTCACTAACTTTACTCATTAGTTTACAAGCTAGTATTTTGACCTCCTGGACCGCTTCCGACCCATTTCCAACCTTTATTAAATTGGTGGTCAAGGCCAGGTAATCATGGTGCATCAGAGGTAGAAATTGCAGGAAAAAAAGCACCACCTTCTATTATGATTAGTTCTGATGCATTTAATTCCTGAAAGGATGCAGCTTTATAACTTTTCATGCGATTTCGTTTTAAGATTGATGGTTATTGATGATTGATGAAATTAAAGTGTTTTAGAAACCAGGAGTTTCTTTTTTAGGGAAATAGTTATCCCATTCTCTAGGATCACCAAATGGTACAATCGGAAATGTATCCAAATCTCCCAGATTTGGGATAACCAGACCACCATTAATGGTACTTAATTGAGCGTTGTTTAATGCTTCGAATGATTTTAAATTTTTCATGATTTTTGTTTTAAGATTGATGATTATTAATGATACTAAAGTGTTTAGAGCACTGCTAGCAGATATTTTAAGTTGTCTAACACTTCTTGTATTAGCTCTAATTCTGGACACTCAATGTCCTCTCCTCCGCAACCACCATTAATGGTTGTAATTTCTTTTGATGATAATAAGGTGTACTGGGATATAACTTGATTTTTCATGATGCTTAATTTTTACAATTTGTTATAATTGTTTGATTACTTTTTTTACGTTATGTATCAAGATAACAGCCTCAGTTATTAAACTTGTGTAAAGTCCCGGGAAAATTATACCTCCCTGTGTTTCTCTGGTTTCAGTGGTACTTAACGATTGAACTCCAAGTTTTTCTAAATTTTTCATTTTTTGCGTTTTTATGATTAATAGTTATTTTATGGTAATAAGTCTTTTCACTTCCTTTTGATAGTACAATGATAAGAGGTGAATGTCTCATCTTATGAGACGCTACATTTTTTTCTAAAAAAAAGTATAGAAAATGCGATTAGAATGTGATAAGGTCTTCTATAGTATAGTGATTTGACAATTTTCTATTATTAAAAATAGTAAGCGGAGTTTGTAGAATATTATTCTGAGTACACCATTTTTTGTGTTGAGCATAGGTTGCTCTTGATTTTTCAGATATTTCTATAGCATATTTTTCTTTTAGTGTGTTTAAATTTTTGTGTTCAAACCACTTACTTAATACGAATAAGAATTCTGATTTTGTCATTTTATAATACAGTTCAATAAGGAATTGTGAGATTTCATTGCTGTCTGTATCAGAAAAAATCAACGAGAAATTGATACCTTCAGAAGTTTTATTGATTTCAAGGATTTTTTGGAACTCTTTTGCGCAAAGATGACAATAAGGATTTATGACCAAAGCTGCTCTTTTATCAATATCCTTAGAATTTTCGAACACGATATGATTTTCAGTAAAAGCAGTATTAAGAAGGTTTTCTTTCTCTTGTAGCAGTGTAAAAACTTCGGGATTGTTTTTTAGCCTTGCATATTTGTACATACTTTCTTTAAATTGAAAATATTTATATACAGGACCTTTTAGATAGGACCATATAATGATGATGAGTGAAAAAGAAATACCAGGTATGAGAAACCCCTGTATAGATGATTCGAAGTTGTTGTTAAAAAGAAAATATGAAGAAAGTATGGTTTCAATAAAAAATATCCCTTGGATTGACAGGCACAGCATGCACCATTTTTTGACTATTTTATATTGATAGTAAATAGAGAAAAATATATATGGAAATGCAAAAAAGGAGAGTATACTGATCAAAAAAGTAACACTCTTGAAATTAGAGGTCATCGAAGCAATGCAAACCGATACGAAACTTCCTGAAAAGTATAATAACCCTAAATCTGACATAGAAAGCCAGGAAAAAATTTTGGAAGCCCCAGAATTTAAGACACCCTCGCAGCTTATATGATCATTAGATTTACAAAATTTGGATTTATGTATGATGCTAACCTCGGTATATACTATTAGTAGACTAATAAGAGTTCCTGCTAATTTTGTGATTAAGAACAGATTAAATACTCCATGATAACTTTTTATCGATAAGGTGATAAGAATAGCTAATAAAGACAAAGCTCCAAAATCCTTCGTTCTTTTTAGTTTTTCGCGAGCCAGATCTTCGTTAGACATCTTAACAATAGCATCGGTATCAATCAAAAGTACAATACCATTCCATTTCTGTAAGAAACCTTCGAAACTTTCTACAATAAGGGTATTACTATTACCACTATAGTAGTTTATTTTGGTACTTGAAATTTTAGTAACGATTACCAGGCCATCTTCTATAGAATACGCTAGAAAAATAGGAGATAATTGCAGTAATTGATCCGATGAGATTCTCCCTGCCTTATTTTCGACACCTATTTTTTTTAATGTATCAGAAAAAGAAAAGATACTGGGATAATCCTGATGACTAAGCAAAAGTGATTCTAATTTCTCACTAGAAATTTCTAGCGAGAGTTCTCTTTTAAGTTGCAAAAGAACTTTTAATACCGTTTGATCCAAAATAAAATGTTTTTTCGGTTATACAATAGAGTGAATGCAATACATTTTCAGATAGCCGAACGATCGAACGACCATAGAATTCAAAAGGTCATCTGAAAATCACAAAGATTCTTTTATATAGATTTCTATACATATAGAAGATTAGGGGGTTAGTTTACCGAATAATTAAGTAAATAATCATATCGATTAATATCGGTTGTTAAAACCTCAATGTTTTTTATCACGGTTTTATTTTTAATTCTTTTTCCCTGTACATTAATATTAATATCTGCATAATTGGTAATTTCGTTATTTTTCATGTCAATATCTACCAGAGCTGATTTGCTTAATAGAGTGTATGCTCCAAGATTTGCAGTATGTTCGAGATCAGGAAATTTAGATATTTTTACTTCTCCTGATAATACAACCATATTACCTTTACCTTCAATAAAAACTTTTCTGCTTTCATTTTCTTCTTTTTCACGAACATCTATTTCAGAAAATAACTTCTTGAATTGATTGACTTGTTGTTGCCTTTGATCTAATGAAATAGGTGTTATGTTTTTTGCTATTTTATTTACAGCATATAATTTATCTTTATCTTTTCTATAGAAAACATCATTATCCTTTTGTTTTGTAAATACAAATAAATCAGTAATAAATTCTTCTACTTGTATTGTGTTTTCTACTGTTTCTATTTCTTTTATAATATGTATTAAGACTTTTGATTCCATAACATTCAGTTTAAAAATTATTTGTTTAAATATTCTGTAGCAATTGTTTTACCTACTTTTTGACCAATTTTTTTTCCTAATTTTAAGCCTCCTAAGAAACCTAAAAATGCAATGATGATTACGATATATATAAGCATTATTTTAAATTTTGTTATTAATTTAGACTTCATATCAATTATAAAATTATTAGTATTATAAACTTCATTTTTGGTACTATGAAGCAAATTATTCCCACACATAAATTTATGTGTGGAAATAATTTAGCTATCAAACGTTGATTTCCTATTAAGAGAAATATTTGATTGCTTTTCCGATCCAATGACCTATTTCTTCACCAACTTCTTTCCCTACAAGATATCCACCTGCCACAGCAGCAGTAACAGCTGTTACAATAGGACCATAAGGTATTATAGTTCCTCCATCAATTTTTTGTGTTTCTAAAACAGTTAATTCCTGAACGTTTACGTTTTCTAATTTTAATGTATTCATGATAATATTATTTATAAGTTATTTAGTTAATTATTTTGCATCAAGCTCTTCTCTTATTCCTTTGCTTATCCCTACAGCCAATCCAACAGCTGCTCCTACTACAAACCCACCAACTATTGCAAGACCAGCGGCAAGACACCAAGGACATCCTCCATTGATTTCTATCGCTTCTTGTTGTGATAATTCTTGAAATTCTAAGTTGTTTAAATTTTTCATTTTTTACGATTTAATGATTAATGTTTTTTTAATTTATGCTTACACTATCTATTCCGTCAAATTGATATGTAAACTGTTTTTTGTTGTTGCAACAGTCGTGAAAAGTTTTGTTGTTTCCCTTTCACAATACAATGATACGGTGGAGCTGTCTCATCTTGTGAGACTGATATTTTTTTTCATTTTTTTCATGATTATTTTTAATTAAGACATGTTCGAAACCTATTAAACACCTTACTATTTATGTTTCTTAGAGTAGGATCTAGTATTTATTTTCAGAAATACACACACTATAATTTCTTAATACTTTTTCAGGAAAAAAGAGTATTTATTGTTTGGCATAAAGCAAAAAAGAGCCTTGTTACTACAAGACTCTTTTTTTACAATGCAAACACTGATGTGTTATCAATCCAAATGGTTCGTTTTTTTACGATCTAATTCTTTTAATCTTTTCTTTTTTACTATCGATGATTATGATAGGGTAAACGAAGTAGCTGGAATATTAAAAAAACCAGAGGTAACTTCGCAAATGATTTTACGAGTAGTAGCAGATATCAATAAAAGTTTTTCAATTTTTTATAATTAGTGATTATTTGAATTTGTGTAGTTTTCCTTTTCTTCTTTTGGTACACCAAAAAAATAATCTGCTAAAGGTTGTAACCAACTAGGAATAGGAAATGCTGATCCTCCATTGGTTTCTAATGCCTCTTTGTTACTTAAATTTTTCATTTTTTACGATTTAATGATTAATGATTTTGTGGTTACAGCTGTAAAGACAGCTACGCTATCTCTTTTACACTACAATGATAGTTTGCGATGGTCTCATTTTATGAGATGCTCTTATAAAATTTATTAAAATGACGTGAATAATGGATAAGAGCAGATACGTCACTTCGATTTCTATGACAAAACCAAACGATTTTGATAAAAAGTTTTGTTTTCGATACACCAAATCAGAGATTTGGCACTCAAACTGACGAAAATTTCTTATCCATTATTCACGTTAAAATGATAAAGTCGATAGGGTGAAATATAAAAATCCCGGAAAATTGATTTTCCAGGATTTTTATTCAAAAGATTTTTTCATTTTACTCTCCAAATTTAGGTTTGTGTATTTATATAGTTGCGTTAAACATAAGTATGGTATACAATTAGTAATAGAATTGATTTTATGATTTTTCTGTTTATCTATATTGAACAATTTAAAATTATAGGAAGTATTATAAATAAATGATATAAATCCTTTTGTCTATGGTTGTATCTGTGAGATTTCATTTTATATGATAGCGGCCAGGCATTGTAATCTTTTAAAAGAATTTCCTCCGTTAACAGACCTAACCTCTGTGGCATCGAGTTCTTTTGTATAAAACCCAAATTTAAAACCTACGCTTTCTTCATATACAAAACTCTGTATTGTAAAATCATAAGTGATAGGAGCATTTAGCTCTTTCATAATATCAATAATCCGATAGGTTTGCGCTCTGGAGATCCCTAATCTCGATGCTAATTCTACTGGAGTTCCCGTGGCTTGTAGGCGTATGAGTCGGTCAATTCTCTCGATCATTTCGATTTGCTTGATGATAATATTCATAAATGTTTGTTTTTTGATTAATAAAATAGCTTAATGATTAATGTGATTGCATGTTGTAAATCGATTTATAATCCTGTTACAACATCCAATCGTTCATATCATCATGATCTATATAGATTTCATACTCTTCAGAGTAGGAAATAACATCAGATATCACATGTTTTAGTTCTGGATCATTGATTTCTTGTTGTAAAAAATCGTTTTCTAATTTGTGCTCTGTTAGGTTGCTTTCGTTTTTTTGTGGATCATAATTTTCCATGAGTTTATTTTTTAAATGTTATTATACTATTCTTAGACTTGGATATTTAAAATCTACTTGCATCATAATACTTTGAGCACTATAAGAAGATACTTCTAGTACTTCTTCTCCATAAAGTTTACGGGTATAAAAACCATAAGTAAAGTTTACAGATTCTTCATAGACATAGCTCTGTAATGCGATATCAAATACAATAGGAGCATTAAGTTGTTTCATTACTCTAAGAATCTGAAACAAAGATGCTTTTGAGATTTCCAATTTTTCGGATAATTGATCAGGGGTTCCTGTTTTTCCTAATCGTATCAACCGATTTAATCGTTCTATGACTTCAATTTGACGCTCTATTTTTTTCATAACCAGGTATTTTAGATTAAAAAGTTTTTTAGCATTTTAAAAACATAATTATCAATTAAATTTTACCGAACCATCTTCGCTATGCAACAGCATTTATTTTAGGGATATGATCTACTACTGGCATTTGTTTTTGCCATAGTTCATAGTATTTTTCCTGTCGGGCATATAATACTTCATGATTTCCTTCTTCTACTACTTTCCCTTTTTCGAGTACTACAATTTTATCGGCATTAATCACTGTACTTAATCGGTGGGCAATAATGATGATGGTTTTATCCTGATCGCGCAGACTTTGTACTGCTTTCTGGATATAATTTTCAGAAGTACTATCCAGTGATGAGGTAGCTTCGTCTAGGACTAATACTTCAGGATTTTTATATAATGCTCGGGCAATGGCAATACGTTGTTTTTGCCCTCCGGATAAGGTAGCTCCGTTTTCTCCCAGATATGTAGCAAAGCTATTAGGCAGATTTTCTATAAATTCAAGAATACCTATGGCTTTACATACTTCCATAATGCGCTCTATATCTGGAGCAAATTCTCCTACTGCAATATTGTCTATCACATTACCGGCAAATAGATCTATTTTTTGTGGCACCACACTTACCAGATCTCTTAGACTACCATTCTCGATGTGTTTCAGATCCTGATTTCCTATAGATATTTGTCCTTTCTGGATAGGGTAGATATTTTGTAGTAAAGACATCAGAGTAGATTTTCCTGAACCACTCTCCCCGATAATGGCTGTGATTTTTCCTGTCTGAATCTCAAGATTAAAATCTTTAAAAACCTCTACTCTGGAGCCATATCTAAACCCTACACTAGAGAAATTGATATCACCAATACTATCTTTTGTGAGTTTTATTTTCTGCTCCTCTTCTTCGCGTTCCAGGTCCATGATCTCAAACAAACGATCTGCTGCAATCAATGCATTTTGGATCTGTTTATTAGCACTGATTAAACTGGCAACAGGATTGGTAAAATATCCTATAATGGCATAAAAAGCCATAAGTTCTCCGGCAGTAATTTCTTTTTGAATTACAAAAAAAGAACCACTCCATAATAGGATGATGGTAAATAATTGTGCAATAGTACCGGTACTAGAGTTAGAAAACACACTGTTTAATGCAGACTTGTATCCTATTTTTAATAACCCAATAAAGCGGGTTTCTGTTTTAATATTGGCAAAGCCTTCAAGACCAAATCTTTTGATAGTTCCTACAGCGTTTAGAGATTCTACCAACTGACTCTCCAGATCTGCAGATTTTTCCATAATTCCTCGTTCTGTACGCTTGTTTAGTTTATTCGTAATTACATATATGATCGCATATATTGGAATAATCGCCAGCATGATCAGCGCCAGTTTCCAATAGTAGGTAAACATCAATCCAAAAGAAAATATCAGGATTAGAATATTAACGGTTAGGTTTAAGGCTACTCCATTGATAAAGTTTCTGATTTTTACAGCATCACTAATTCGGGAGATGATCTCTCCGACCCGCATCGTATCAAAAAATTGCTGTGGTAGTTTTAACAGGTGTTTATAATACCCAAGAATGAGTCGCGAATCGATCTGTTGTCCGGTTTTAATGAGGAAAACATCCTTATATGCTCCTACTATTAGTTTTAGAAGTAATAATGTGACCATTACAATTCCTAACAGGTTAAGCAGTTTGGTACTGGTACCCATAAAAACATGATCAGTAAGTTTTTGGATGTATATCGAGGTAGAGAACCCTAGTAAGGTATAGATGATCGCCCCAACAAAAGCCTGTGTCAATACTCCTTTATGCGGTTTTAATAAAAACCAGAATCGTTTATAAACCGATACTTTTTCGTTACCTGTTGTAAAATCTTCTTTTGGTAGTAGTAGTACCAATACTCCCGTCCATGCTGCAGTAAATTCTTCATGTGTTTTTTTATGAAACCTACCATCTCCCGGATCCATTATTTTGATGTGCTCTTTAGTTACTTCGTAGATCACTACATAATGATGTAGTTTTTCATTCACGATCACATGAGCGATGGCGGGTTTGGGGATTTTAAACAAACTGTCCAGATCCCCACGTACTCCTTTGGCTTCAAACCCGAGTTTATCGGCAGCTTCAATTAATCCCAATACATTGGTTCCTTTTTTATCGGTACTTGCAAACTGTCGAATACGTGCAATTGGCAGTTGCAATTTATAATGTGCCGAAATTGATGCCAGACAAGCTGCACCGCAATCAGTGATATCGTGTTGTTTTATTTTTGTTTTAGCCATAATATATTTAGTATTGAGATAAGAGTAGTGAGATTTATATATCTACTGCCTCACTTACAAAACTCTGTTTTTAAAGAGTGTAACAGGTTTTTTACTTATCGCTTTCATATTCATTATTTTATATTTCTCAACTTCACTATTCATTTATTCGACATTCACTACTTCTGCTATAGTGGGACTCGATGGGTTAAGCCAATCATCGACTTTATCATAAAGTAATTCATACAAGGTGCGTTGTGTAAGTTGAAATCGTGCGCTAAGCGTCATCCCTTTGTTAAAACTCCCTTTAAAACCATTTTTAAGTTCGAGATGTCCCTGGTCGATAGCACAGCGTACTTTAAAAACAGGTCGTTCATTAATGATATCTACATCTTTACTGATCTCCAGAATTTTTCCGGTAGCTAATCCCCATTGGTTATAGTTAAAAGCATCGATCTGAAAATTCACCGATTTATTTCGGCTCACTAATCCTATATCTGATGGCGAGAGGTAGCATTCTGCAACCAGTCCGGTATCGGGAGATATTTCGGCAATAGTTAATCCTCCTGCAATTAAACTACCCGGCTCGATACCCAAAACATTTTTAAGAATCCCATCTATAGGTGCCGTAATCAACAGCTCTTTTTGATTCTGTTTTAGTTGTGTTAATCCACCTTTTAATTCTCTTATGGTGTTGTGGTACTCTGTTACTGTGGCCTGCCAGTTATTTTTTTGTTGTTTTCGATATTGTTGCAGTGTACTCGATGCCAGTTGATGCTCAAAAGCACTATTCTCATAATCGACTTTGGCGACCACCCCTTTTTTATACAGTTTTTGGTTACGCAAGTAATCGATTTTTGTTTTTTCAAATCGGGTTCTTAGCTCCTGTATTTTTTGAGTGAAGTACAGATACTCTTTTTGGTAACGTGCCGATTGTATGTTGTTAAATTTCGGCTTAGCCGTATTGATCAGATATTCACAATCTGCAATAAACTGCTCGGTCTCTTTAATCTGTGTCGAGGATCGGGTGATTTGTTCCTTTACTACCGAAGTATTGGTCATAAGCAAGGTATCACCTTTATTTACTTTTTGATTATCCACCATATTTACAAAAACAACTTTACCTGATTGAAGCGGAGTAATAGCAATACGTTCTTTACTAGGCCTTAACATTCCTCTTGCCGTAGTATAAATATCGACTTTGATGAACGGTAATAGTGCCAATGCAATAATAAAAGCAACCAATATCGTTGTATAGATCATCTTACTTTTACTACTATGTTCAAACTGATGTACCTCTATGGTGTTTTCTATAATTTCTTTTGGAAATAACTGTTTCATACTGGAATATTCTTTAAACGTTAACAATAGATTGATACATGATGATAAAATGATCCATCAGAAAAGCGGTGAATTGTGAAATGAAATTGATCAGTACGTGTATCATAAGTTTTGATTTTTTTGAGTGAAACTAAAGCGACTGCTACGTTTTTTGATTTGATCAAATATACCTTTGATAATGCCCCAAAAACAAAGGAAAGAAGTCGTGATTCCTGAAAACAAACACGGGATTCGCAGAATGCAGACCTTTAGTTTAAAATAGTAATCGATTGATTATCATATAGTTTTGTTATAATTGTCTAAAAGAAATCTTAAAACAGAAAATAGTATATTTATATCCTGTTAAATAAGTATAGAATAATACCAACACCTCTTGAAACTAAAAAATCCATATACCTTCTTTGATCAGTTTTGTCTAAGAACTCCCCTTTTACCATTAGATTTTTATCATAACCTTACCAAAGAGAAGGAGATACCTGTAGAAATGTTTAAAGATGTCTGGAAAAATGACAGCATTAGAGAAGCTATTTTTCTGGCATCACCAGAACTGTTTTCTGAAATCGAGAAATGGTTATTGGGGCAGCTCAAAGATGTTAAAAAGAAGAAACGATTAGAATCATCTTTGTTAAAATATCTATCCAGGATGAGTTCGCGTTGTACTCCCTTTGGATTATTTGCCGGTTGTAGTATAGGAACTTTTGGTAAGACTACAGCAATAGAATTGTCTAATTATGATACTCATCAAAGACAAACCCGGTTTGATATGAACTTTTTGGTGGCTTTCTCGCAAAAGATGGCCAAAGAAGAGGCGATCAAAAAACAGTTATTGTGGTATACCAATAATAGCTTGTATAAAATCGGAGATCAATATCGATATATAGAATACAAGTATAACAAATATAATCGGCGAGAACATTCTATCGAGGCGGTAGCCTATGCAGAGTATCTCGAAGCTATAATCGAGAGTGCCAGGACTGGTAAAAAAATAAAAGAATTAGCGTCTCTTCTGGTTGATGACGAAATTACGCACGAAGAAGCTTCAGAATTTATAGATGAATTGATAGACAATCAAATCCTGGTGAGTGAGATAGAACCCTCTGTAACCGGAGATGATTTTTTAGAACAGTTAGAAGCCTGTTTGAGTCAGATAGAAGGTACAGATGTTATACTAACAGAGATTGATTCCTATAAAAAATTTCTGGAACAAATAGATCAGAAACTGGGTAATGGATCTGACGAATACCTAAAACTTAGTGAGCGGGTAGCGAAACTAGAAACACCTTTCGAGTTAAAATATCTTTTTCAGACCGATATGTATACCCAGACACAATCTAATCAATTAAATATACGATGGGGATATAAGTTAACGCGGGCACTAGAATTGTTAAACAGAATGAATAGCGCTTCATCAGAAACGCACTTACAACGGTTTAAAGATGCATTTACAAAACGATACGAAACCCAGGAAATTCCTCTGGCTACTGCTTTAGATACCGAAGTAGGTATTGGATACCTTCAACATCAGGATGCCAGTGACTCTACTTCTTTTTTAGACGATCTGTATATTCCTTCCAAACCGGCTTCAAAACAAGAAATGCACTGGACTCCGGTACAGGAAATTCTAAATAAGAAATTACAACATATACATAAGGAGAACCAATATACGCTGGCACTCGAAGATAAAGATGTTGAACATCTTGGATTAGACTGGGGTGATTTGCCTGATACCATGTCGACAATTGCTCAAATTGCAACGGTTGATGGCGAAGAAAAGATGATATTTTCTTCTGTAGGAGGATCCTCTGGAGCGAATCTGTTAGGGCGGTTTTCTACCGGAAACGAGGATGTTTTAAAACACGTACAGGGTATTGCAGCTATAGAACAAGAAATGTATCAAAACCAGATCCTGGCCGAAGTTGTTCATTTACCAGAATCCAGGACGGGTAATGTAATTCGCAGAGCAACCATACGTGAGTATGAAATCCCGTATTTAGGAAAATCTAATGTACCTATAGAGCAGCAGATATCTATATCAGATCTAATGATATCGGTGCGATATGGTCGTATTATATTACGTTCTAAAACACTTAATAAAGAAATTATTCCTCGTTTGACTAATGCCCATAACTATAGTGCTAATGCATTGCCGGTATATCATTTCTTATGTGATGTACAAAAGCAAGGCGGTCGACCAGGCCTTGGGTTTTATTGGGGAGAAGCGTTAGAGAAGCATACTTTTTTACCTAGGGTAGTATATAAAGAGTTTATATTAGCAAAAGCCCGGTGGAAGATCACTATGGCAGACTTGCCTTTTCTAAAAGAAAGTAGTGAAAACGATAGGATTGCAATGATAACCACCTGGAGAGCAAAACATAATATACCCAAGATGGTACAATTGATCGATGGGGATAATACTTTGCTGATTCATATGGAGAATACGAACTCAATAAATATGTGGTTAGATACTATAAAAAATAAAAAAACATGCGTATTAGAAGAGTTTTTATTTGCAGAAGAAGGACAGTCTAATGAGCAAAAAGGTATTGTGCAGCAAGAAGGTATGAGTTATACTAACCAGTTTGTAATCTCGCTGTATAATAAAGAAAAACTAGAACAGGCAAGAAAGAACACCGAAGCATTAAAAGCAGTTGAGGTGTGATTAAGATCATTGTTGTCATTCCAGTAATTTGTCATCCCAGCGCAGGCTGGGATCCACAATTGAATTGAAATGTTAAAACCAAGACATCAATATGCGGTATATATTCTAACCAACAAAAAGAATGGGACATTATATATTGGTATGACAAATAATCTGGAAAGAAGGGTTTTTGAGCATAGAAGTAAATATGTTGATGGATTTACTAAAAAATATGATTTGAATAAGTTAATATATTTTGAGATATATCAGTATGTTAATGATGCAATAGAAAGAGAGAAAAGATTAAAGGCATGGAAGCGACAATGGAAAATAAACCTAATTGAAGAATATAACAAAGATTGGAATGATCTGACTTCTGATTGGTATGATTAAGATCATTTTGGATTCCTGCCTACAGTTTATCCTGAGTAAAACCGAAGGACAGGAATGACAAAGCAGTAAAAACACAAAACAAGGGGATACTACATGAGTACAAAAAGAACATATATACTGGGGGATGAGTGGCTATATTATAAAATATATTGTGGTGCCCGTACGTCTGATGTCATCCTTACCGAAACTATAAAACCACTCACAGCGCAATTATTAGAACAAGGACTAATCGATTCCTGGTTTTTTATACGATACGGAGACCCCGATTTTCATATCAGGATACGATTTCGTTTACCCGATATACGCGCAATAGGAACCGTGATTTTGCAGATTAATGCTGCGATGCAACATTATGTAGAACAACAAGTGGTGTATAAACTACAAACTGATACCTATATACGAGAACTAGAACGTTATGGTACAAATACTATAGCTACTTCTGAAACCTTGTTTTTTTATGATAGTACCATGCTACTGGATGCTATTGAGTTGATCGAAGATGAAGAATTGTACTTCTTATTTATAGTAAAAGCGATTGATAGATTGTTAAACAGTTTTGGTTATGAACAACAACAAAAATTAGAGCTGGTAACCCGAAACAGCCTGGGATTTAAGCGAGAATTTCATGCAGATAAAGGATTAAATAAACAATTAGATAAAAAATATAGGGGGTTAAAAAGCAAGCTTTCTTCTTTTTTAGAGACAACTTCTATGCAGGAAGACTATAAAATCTTAGATGATTTACTGGATCACAAAGCAAAACAATCATTAGGGGTTGTACAAAAGATTATGGAAGTACAGCAAGATAAGCAGTTAGAAATGCCATTAGACGATTTGCTAAGCAGTTATATACACATGTTGGTAAATCGTGCCTTTAGATCCAAACAACGATTTTATGAGTTGGTGTGTTATGATTTTTTAGTACGATACCAAAAAACAAAAGTAAGTTATACTGTATCATGAAAAAACTAGTACTCATCGTTAGTGTCTTTTTTTTATACACTATCCCGGGGATTGCCCAGGATACGGGTACGTTTACCATCCCGGATTCGTTAAAGAATAAAACATTTGATGAGATTGAAAAGTTAGGTTTTAAGTATTATAATGATTCTATTAAGCATGAAATTTATGCAAATACATTATTAGTCAAAGCAAAGCAAAAAAATGATCCATTGTCTCTTGCCAAAGCATATCGATCTGCTGTATTTATGTTTAAGAATAAATCTCATGAAAGAATAGCCTATCTGGATAGTTCAATCGCAGTAAGTAAAGATTTAAATCATAAGCTATATCCTGCAGTACCATATTCTATTAAAGGAGGAGAATATAGACAAATAGGGGATTATAGTAAAGCATTGGATAGTTACTTGGCTGCTTTAAAATACTCCAGTGCATCCAATAATAAAAACTTTTACTATTTGACCAAACATAATATAGGGAGTTTAAAAAGAGAAATTGGAGAATTTGAGGAAGCAGCTACAATCTTTAAAGAGGTCATAGATTATGAAGATAAAAATAATATAGGTGGGATAGGACATTTAGCAACGATGTTGTATTTAGCAGATACCTATAGAAAGCTGGAATATAAAGATTCTGCTACTTTTTATAATACCAAAGGAATACAAGAATCGCTTAAAGATAGTTTAGATCTCTATCCATTGTTTGTGTTACATGAAGGGATCAATTTATACTATAAACAACAATACCAAAAATCATTGGATAGTATTCATAAAGCGCTACCCTTTGTTGAAAAATATAAGCCAAGAGAAGAAGAGTCGTTGGTTACTGCCTATATACATCTGGCAAAACTGTATAAAGAATTTGATAATAAAGAAAAGTACCTGGAGTATTTATTAAAAATTGATCAATCCTATGACCATTCGGACTTTGTTTCTACGGAAACGAGAGAAGGCTATGAACTATTGATTGATTATTATAAATCGGTAGACGATAAAAATAAACAGTTATATTATATAGATAAGTTATTTAGAGTAGATAGTATCCTGGATACCAATTATAAAAACCTGAGTAAAAAAATAGTACAAGAGTATGATACTCCAAAACTATTAGAAGAAAAGCAGAATCTGATTGATAATTTAGAACAAAAAGAGAAAAAGACCAGTGTAAAATTTATTACTGCCGTCATTTTTGCTATAATACTGATCATTGTTGTAGCTGTGATCTATATTAAAAATGTACGCTATAGAAAACGTTTTAAGGAATTGATGCATGTACCAACCCTTGAAGCTACTGCGCCAAAAGAAATATTGAATAAGCATCCTGCCACACCCGAAGCGATTGGGATTTCTGAGGATATTGTAAACTCGGTCTTAGAGGGCTTGCAAAAGTTTGAGGATAAACAGGGATATGTATCACCCAACATTACTACCGGGGAGTTGGCCAAAAAATTACAAACCAACTCTAAATACTTATCTAAGATCATTAATACCTATAAGCAAAAAAGTTTTAGTGTGTATATTAATGAATTGCGTATTGAGTATGTGATCGAAAAATTAAAAAATGAGTCCAAATTTAGATTATATACCATCAAGGCGATTTCTCGCGAAATTGGATTTAATACTACCGAAGCTTTTTCTAAATCTTTCTACAAAAAGACGGGAATTTACCCTTCTTACTTTATCAAACAGCTTGAAAAAGGAAAATAGGTAAATATTTGATTATCAGTTATTTGATAGTCTGATTTCTTAGAATACAGACTGGTACTTCCTTTTTTAGCCTTATTTTTTTAAGGTTATCCCTTACATTTGTTTTGAACTCAAAACATAAAAACTCATGAAAAATCAAGATCAAAAAAAGAAACTGGGATTAAAAAAACTAAACATTACCTTATTAACAATGCATAAACTGTCGCAGATAAAAGCAGGGAGTGTTGAAACTGTAGCAATAAATGGATGTGATCAATCTGGATCAGGTTGCCGAAGTTATCAAAGACCACCTGAATGTGGTAATCAAACAAATATTAAAGACCTTGTTGCGAGTAGATAAACATAGGTTACAATTGTAATTTAGTATTACCGCTTGTGTTCATCAAGAAGTAGTGAAAAATAATCGTCCTGGCGTATCTAAGCCAGGATGATTATTTTTTTTAGAGTTATCTATTATGAAAGTTATCTATTGTCACAAACAGAAAACGTTAAGCCAATACATCAATGACCTACGTATCGATTTTGTAGTAGAGAAGTTCCGGTCTGATTCAAAATTCAGGAAATATACGATTAAAGCTATTGCGCAAGAGGTCGGTTTTAATACCGCAGAGGCGTTTTCTAAAACGTTCTACAAAAAAACGGGTATATATCCCTCATATTTCATAAAAAAGCTGGAGGAGTGAGATTTTGGGTTGGCCTTGTCATTCCGGCGTAGGCCGGAATCCACATTGGAGCAGTGATTTTGATATGGAATTGCATTTTTGTGTTAAGCACACACCCATCACTTCGAGTGCCGCGTTTTTGGGGGTGGTGTATCGAGAAGCCAATCAAAGGTTTTGTTTGAAAGGTGTGTTAACCATTTAAAACAAAAAAACCCGGCGCTGTTATCAGGCCGGGTTTAATTTTATTTTATCAATTCACCATTTTTATCGTGAAAATGATATTCTAAATACGTGTAAGCGTCTCTAGGTACAATCTTTACCCATCGTTTATGGTTAAAATACCATTTTGATCGGGTGGATGGAAATCCTTTGGTTAAAAAAGCTGCAATAAAAGGATGCGCACTTAGCGTTATCTTTTTATGCTCTTTTTTAATTAATTTTTCTAATTCGACTTTTATTTTTTCTACCAATACTATAGGCGCCTCAACTTCGCCATTTATTCCGTTGGGATCATCCTCACGGGTTTTGATATTCATTTCTGGTCGAACACGCTGTCGCGTGATTTGAATCAGGCCAAATTTACTTGGCGGTAAAATTTTATGCTTCGCCCTATCGTCTTTCATCTCTTCTCGTAATTGATTGAAGAGGGTTCTACGGTTATCTGCATTATTCATATCGATAAAATCGACTACAATAATACCTCCCATATCTCTAAGACGCAGTTGGCGGGCTACTTCAGCTGCACTAATCAGGTTTACCTCTAGTGCAGTATCTTCTTGGTTTTTGGCTTTATTAGATCGGTTACCGCTGTTTACATCGATTACATGCATCGCTTCTGTATGCTCTATAACCAAATAAGCACCCTTACTCATAGACACCGTCTTGCCAAAACTTGTTTTGATTTGCCGTTCAATACCATATTTTTCGAAAATTGGTATTTTGGGATTATGAAGTTTTACAATTGATTCTTTTTTTGGAGCAATTTCTTGCAGATACTCTTTGATTTGGTTGCAGAGATCTTCATCATCTACAACAATAGAAGTAAAAGTGTCATTAAATACATCTCTTAATATAGAAGATGCTCTATTCATTTCACCTAGTACTTTTGAAGGGTGATGGGCTTTGTGCATTTTTTTGCACATGCTTTGCCATCGTCCCATTAGATTTTCTAAATCTTTGTCTAGTTCTGCTACTTTTTTGCCTTCTGCTACTGTACGTACAATAATTCCGAAACCTTTTGGCTTAATACTTTTTACAAGCCTTTTTAGACGTTCTTTTTCTTCTGAGGATTCTATTTTTTGAGAAATAGAAATTCGATTCGAAAAAGGAACTAAAACAATATATCGACCAGCAATCGAAAGCTCTGAGCTAATTCGAGGGCCTTTGGTAGATATCGGTTCCTTTACTATCTGTACTAATAGTGATTGATTTGATTTTAACACATTGGTAATAGTACCGTGTTTATCAATATCGTTCTCGAAAGGAAAATCCTTAAGAGAATAATTTTTTAATTTACCTGTGCTTACACGTTTTATGAATTTAAGTAATGAAGATACTTGAGGGCCAAGGTCGTGGTAATGCAAAAACGCATCTTTTTCATAGCCTACATTAACAAATGCAGCGTTTAGACCTGGGACAGATTTACGGATTTTGGCAATAAAAATATCACCTACCGAAAAATCACTGTCGTCTTCTTCCTTATGTAATTCAATTAGTTTTCCATCCTTTAATAAGGCAAAATCCGTAGAGGAACCTGACCTAATGATCAATTCGTTGTTCACTCTGATTAGATTTTTATCCCGATAATTATCGAGATGGATTAAACAATTTTTTCACAGGAATTTTTACAATTCCGTTGAAATAAAACAAAGATACCGGTAGTGGGGTAGCATGTCTTATTTCGATTTCAAAGAACTTAACTTTTTAAATGAAAAAAGTAGTTAGAAACTACTTTTTCTTATGGCGGTTGGCTCTTCTTCTTTTTTTACGCTTGTGCGTAGCTACCTTGTGTCTTTTTCGTTTTTTACCACTTGGCATAGTGTATGCTTTTTATATTTATAATTATTTATTTTACTTCTACGTTAGTTTTTACACCTTCTACAAATACTTTTGCAGGTTTAAACGCTGGTATATTGTGTGCAGGAATTTTGATCGTAGTGTTCTTAGAAATATTACGGCCTGTTTTCTCTGCTCTGGTTTTGATAATAAAGCTACCAAATCCTCTAAGGTATACATTATCTCCACTCTCTAGTGAGCTTTTTACCTCTTCCATAAAGGTTTCAACCGTTGCTTGAACATCACCTTTTTCTATTCCTAATTTTTCTGAAATTTTTGCTACAATATCTGCTTTAGTCATTATATTACCTATTTAGGGGTTTTTAAATTTTCAAGGGGGCAAATATAAGAATTTAAAATCCAAAATATCAATACTTAAGATGATATTTTCATCTTTAAACGTTTAATTTTGCAAAACTTATAATTTTACTATGATATTTTCTAAAAAACTCATTACGTGGTACTTACAAAACAAAAGATCGATGCCATGGCGAGAAACTAAAAATCCATATCATATTTGGCTTAGTGAAATTATACTTCAACAGACCAGAGTGGCGCAAGGATTACCATATTATATGTCATTTACAGAGACTTTTCCAACGGTATTTGATCTTGCAAATGCAAGTGAAGAAGAAGTGTTAAAATTGTGGCAGGGATTAGGATATTATTCCAGAGCCAGAAATCTGCATGCTACTGCAAAATATGTAGCAAACGATTTAAAAGGTGTTTTTCCCAATACATATAAAGGTCTCTTACAATTAAAAGGAGTTGGCGATTATACAGCGAGCGCTATAGCTTCTATATGTTATGCCGAAGCGGTTCCTGTAGTAGACGGAAATGTATATCGGGTATTGTCACGATATTTTGGAATTGATACTCCTATTAATAGTACAAAAGGAGTAAAAGAATTTAAAGAGCTTGCGATAACCTTAATGGATCATGAAGAACCAGCAGAATATAACCAGGCAATTATGGAGTTTGGAGCACTACAGTGTAAGCCCAAAAGTCCGTATTGTATTGTATGTCCACTACAAGATAGTTGCGAAGCACTTAAAAATGGAAAAGTAGCTATATTGCCAGTCAAAATCAAAAAACTAAAAATCAAAAAACGCTACTTTAACTATTTGGTGTTTTTTACAGAAGATAAGAAAACGATCATCCAACAAAGAGTAGGTAGTGGTATATGGAAAGGATTATATGAGTTTCCTTTAATAGAAAGTGATACTGTAGATGCAGATACTATTGCATCTCATGTTGTTTTTAGAGAAATGATAAAAGATAAAGAGTATGAGATTATACCGCATCAACAAGAGGCTATTGTGCATAAATTATCTCATCAGCATTTATATACCCGATTTTATATCGTTAAATCAGATATACCTTCAAAAATAAACCAAGATCAAAAAATTGTGGATTATGAGGAAATACATACCTATCCCGTTCCTATTCTGTTGGGTAATTTTATAGATGCCTTTTTTCAGCAAAATTGATGAATTTAGAACCTCAAAGTACAACAGGTTAAAAAGATCTAAAACCTAAGTTAAGACCATCGAGAGATCATTTATATATTAATTTTTTTATTACATTTACTATAAACAAAGTTATTTGAAGTTACTTTGAAAAATAAGAAGTATTAGGATAGCGTTATTTAATATAGTTTGTCATTTCTTTGTAATGATAAACCAAAACAACAAATCATAAACTAAAATGTCTGGAACACTAAATAAAGTAATGCTTATAGGGCATACGGGTGATGAGGTAAAGATGCATTATTTTGAAGGAGGTAGTTGCATAGGCAGATTTCCTCTTGCTACTAATGATTCGTATGTAAATAAAAGCACAGGAGAACGTGTAAACACTACAGAGTGGCACAATATCGTGGTTAGAAATAAAGCTGCAGAAATTTGCGAAAAATACCTTAATAAGGGAGATAAGGTATATATTGAAGGCCGTCTTAAAACCAGAAAATGGCAAGATGAGCAAGGAAAAGATAGGTATAGTACAGAAATACAATGTACAGATTTTACTTTTCTTACACCTAAGAATGAGAACCAACCTTCTGAGCATAAACCTCAGAATACGCCTCAAACGAATACACCTGCTACGAGCAATTCGCAGGAAGTTTCATCTAATTCACCAGCAACAGAAGATGATGATCTTCCGTTCTGATATGTCTAACTAAACAAAGATAATTTGGACCCTGATCCTGAACCGTTATTTATTTCACTATTTGTTTTCGATTTTATGCAAACTATTAATGTGGTTGTACTGGTAGTGCTGCTCATTTTTTCTGCATTAATATCTGGTAGTGAAGTAGCTCTGTTTTCTTTAACTCCCACAGATCTTAAGGATGAAGAGAATGCGTCTAAGAATCTTAGGATTGTGTCTAAACTGTTAGATAACCCTAAAAAGTTATTAGCGACCATATTAGTAGCAAATAATTTTATCAATATAGCGATAGTGTTGCTCTTTGATACTTTGGGGAAGATATATTTTAGCAATCTTGATTATGTTTGGCTAGGTTGGATTAATGTGAGATTTGTAGTAGAGGTCGGAGTCGCAGCATTCTTGATTTTATTGTTTGGTGAAATTTTACCTAAGCTATATGCCAGTAGAAATAAGGTGAAGTTCGCTAAATTTATGGCAAGACCTCTGGCAATTCTGGATTGGGCCATTTCGCCGGTTAGTATGCCAATGCGTAGCATCACTGTTGGGATTCATAACCGATTAGGAAAACAGAAATCTAATTTAAGTGTAGATCAATTGTCACAGGCATTAGAATTAACCTCAGACAAGGATACTACAGACGAAGAGAAGAAAATATTAGAAGGGATTGTATCTTTCGGTAACACAGATACTAAGCAGGTGATGCACCCTAGAATGGATATTTTTGCATTAAATAGTGCAACTGCATATCAAGAAATTCTTCCTGTAGTTATCGAAAAAGGATATTCCAGGATCCCGGTATATGAGGATAGTATTGATAATGTAATTGGGATTCTGTATGTAAAAGACTTATTACCTTATATTAATACACCATCTTTTGATTGGATATCTTTGTTAAGAGCTCCTTATTTTGTGCCAGAGAATAAAAAACTAGATGATTTACTTAATGATTTTAAGAATAAAAAAAATCATCTGGCTATAGTTGTAGATGAGTATGGAGGGACCAGTGGTTTGATTTCTCTCGAAGATATTATAGAAGAAATTGTAGGAGATATTAGTGATGAGTTTGATGATGAAGATTTGATATTTTCAAAATTAGATGATCAAAACTATGTTTTTGAAGGAAGAACAGCTTTAAAAGATTTTTATAAAGTACTGAAACTGGAAGATAATGAGGTTTTTGAAGAAAAGAAAGGGGATGCAGAAACTATCGCAGGGTTGTTACTGGAGATCTCTGGAAGTTTCCCAAAACGTGGAGAAATTATTGTAGTAGATCAGTATGCTTTTAAAATAGAATCGTTGGATAACAAGCGAATAAAACAAGTGAAATTAACCATTAATGAAAACGAAAATAGTTAGATTTTTTATAGTGACCAGCGTGTGTATGCTATTTTCTTGCGGGGGCGAAGTACTGCCTAAACCAGAAGGGATGCTGCGTTTAAGTTATCCTGCTCCCAAGTATAAAGAGTTGGCATTGCCTTGTCCTTATTCTTTTGAAAAAAACGAATTTTCAGAACTTCGTAGAGCGAGAAGAAAAAAAAATTGTTGGTACAATCTAGAGTATAAAAAACTAAGAGCCACGATGTATATTTCTTATTATGAAATTAACAATAACCTGGATTCGTTACTTAGAGATGCTCAAAACCTTACCCAAGAGCATGTAATCAAAGCAGATGGGATTGTACAAACGCCATATGCAAATGAAGAAAATAAAGTATATGGTATGTTTTATGAGGTTTCTGGTGATGCAGCTTCTCCATCTCAGTTTTATGTCACCGATAGTATTCGGCATTTTATAGTAGGTTCTATGTATTTTAAGGTGAAACCTAATTATGATTCTATACTTCCTGCTGCGAATTATTTGCGTAATGATATGAGGTATTTTATGGAAACGCTTCGTTGGAAAGAGTAAAAAACTTCAAATACGCTTTTTAATAGTTAATTTTCTTCCAAAAGGTATTCTGTGTACTTATAATTTTATCACTTTTGCAACTTACTTCGCAAAAATGCAAAACACAAAACTAAAATGGATATATCTGGCAGTGCTTTCTCTGGTATGGGGTAGTTCATTTATTCTTATCAAGAAATCATTGATCGGACTTACGCCGCTACAATTGGGTGCGTTAAGAACATTGTTTGCAGCAACATTTTTGTTCTTGATTGGATTTAGAAGCATGAGAAAAATAGCAGCATCAGACTGGAAATGGGTGATCATATCTGCCTTTGCAGGAACATTTATCCCTGCTTTTTTGTTTGCCTTTGCCGAGACAGAAATTGATAGTGGTATAGCATCAATCCTTAATTCTACCACACCACTGGTTACTTTGATTCTGGGGATGTTGATTTTCTCTATTCGATTTAGTAAAAATCAATTCTTTGGCGTGATTGTCGGACTAATAGGTTGTGTTGCTCTGATATTAGAAGGGGCTTCGGTAAACCCAAATCAAAACTATTGGTATGCACTATTAGTGCTTTGTGCTTCTGTATGTTATGCAGTAAATGTAAATATCATAAAAAGGTATATGCAGCATATCCCGGCTATGGCAATTGCTAACGGAAATTTTATTGTATTAGTGATCCCTGCTTTGGTCGTGTTATGTTTTTCGGGTTTTTTTAAAGCAGAAGTAGTTACTAGTCCAAAAGTGCATATGAGCTTGATATATATATCTATACTTGCGATAGTAGGTACAGGTATTGCAAAAGTATTGTTTAATAAACTAGTGCAGATAAGTACACCTGTATTTGCGACTTCGGTAACCTATACTATTCCTATTGTAGCCATGCTATGGGGGATATTGGATAATGAGAAATTTACATTGTATCAAGTACTTGCTTCTGGAGTTATTATTCTGGGAGTATATTTAGCTAATAGGAAAAGATAATTTTCTATCTTATTGCTAAACAATAAATTAACAAGCTTTTAAGGTTAAAAAACTCTTAAATTTCTTACTTTTAGGAGAGAATCCTAAAGAGCAAAACCATGAAAAAATCAACTATTCCTGTTAGATATGGACTCCTTATTGCGGTTGGACTTATTGCATATTTTTTACTCCTTTCTCTGGTTGGTGTGCAAACAAAACCTGTTTTTAGTTTAGGAAATGGTATTATAGTTGCTCTTGGTTTGTACAAAGCCATGAAAAACTACAAACGGGAAAAAGGAAGTGATTTTGAATATCAAAAAGGATTTATGGCAGGACTTTTTACAGGGTTTAATGCTACAGTTGTTTTTATTATCTTTTTTGCAATATATGTAACTAATATCAATACTAATTTCTTACCAGAAATGCTGGCGAATTGGAGTTCGCATTATCATGTGGGAGTAGGGGTAGTTGTATTTGTTGCAGCAGTTATGGGGTTTGCCACTACTTTTGTGCTTACGTTATCTTTTATGCAATTATTTAAAGAAAGTTGGAATCCAAAAAAAAATCGCAATTCAAAGCCTGTAGAGGCATAAAATATTTGTCATTTAATTAATTAGCAGTATATTTGCACCCGCCTATTTAAAAATAGGCGCAGTTCTTTATTTATAAAAATAATTAATTAAACGTTACGCTATGTACGCAATTGTAGAGATAGCAGGGCAGCAATTTAAAGTTGCAAAAGACCAAAAAGTATTTGTACATCGTTTAGCAGGAGAAGAAGGAGACAAAGTCTCTTTTGATAAAGTTCTTCTTGCGGCAGATGGAGATAAAGTTACTTTAGGCGCCCCAGCTATAGATGGAGCTCAAGTAGGAGCAAAAATCACAAGACACCTTAAAGGTGATAAAGTTATTGTTTTCAAGAAAAAGAGACGTAAAGGATACCGTGTTAAAAATGGTCACCGTCAATCTCTTACAGAAATTGTTATCGAAAGTATAGTAACTTCTGGAGCTAAGAAAACTGCAACTAAAAAAGCTGAACCAAAAGCTAAAGCAGAGAAAGAAGTAAAAGCTTCTACTCCAAAAGCTGAAACTAAAGCAGCCACTCCTAAGAAAGAAGCAGCAAAGCCAAAAGCTGATAAAGAAGATTTAAGTACTAAGACAGTAGCTGAATTAAAAGAGATGGCTAAAGCGCAGGGAATCTCTGGGATTTCTTCTATGAAGAAAGCAGAATTAATTGAAGCTTTACAAGGAAAATAAAAAACGGCAGGTAATCCCTGTAAGTATTAACAATATAAAACCGAAAGAAAATGGCTCATAAAAAAGGAGTTGGTAGTTCGAAAAACGGTAGAGAATCAGAATCGAAACGCTTAGGTGTGAAGATATTTGGTGGACAAGCTGCCGTGGCTGGTAACATCATTGTAAGACAAAGAGGTACAGCCCACAAACCAGGCGAAAATGTATACGCTGGTAAAGATCACACCCTACATGCTAAAGTAGATGGTTTAGTGAAATTTACTAAAAAGAAAGACAATAAATCCTATGTTTCTATAGTTCCATTTGAAGCATAAAGGATCTTTCCTTTGTAATATAAAAAACCCTTTTCTTATATAGAAAAGGGTTTTTTGTTTGTTATAAGCTCTCTAATGCGTACTTTGGATTTAAGGAATTTTCTATTTTGACCTTTCAGAACCGAGTGGTTAAAGACTTTTCCCCTATTCTTAAAAAAAAGAAATATATTTATCATCAAATTTAAAAACCTAATCATGAAAAAGTTATTATTATTAACATTGTTAATGACTGTTACCCTTGCTTTTAGTCAAAAAAGAAAAGATCAAGAAGGAAGTATTAAAAATCTGAAAGGTATCACAGCGTATAATTTAGTTTTCGATTACGAAAACCTTAAAGTTGACAAATTTGATACTGAAGAAGAATTCCTGAAAAATAAAATGGAAAAGAGAGAAGCTAAAGAAGCTGGTAAAGGAGAAAAATTTAAAAAATCCTGGTTTGCTGATCGCGAAAATTTATTTGAACCAAAATATATAGAGTCTTTCAATAAACGTTTTGATGGTGGGGCTGTTAAAGTTGAAAAAAACCTGGATGGTGCTACCCATACTATGAAAGTTAAGACAACATGGATTTACCCGGGATATAATGTAGGTGTTATGAAACAACCCTCTAAAGTAAATGCAACGATTATTGTATATGAAACTGGTAATCCTGATAAAATATTATTCTCTACAAAGTATTTTAAAGTGCCAGGAAGTAATTTTTATGGAGCCGATTATAATTCTGGATACAGAATAGCCGAAAGTTATGCTAAACTAGCTAAGGAAATGGCAAAATATATCCTTAAAAAAGCAAAGTAATCTCTGACCTATACATTCATAATCAAAAAACAATGATATTGAATGGATATGGGGAATAAAAAATAAGTACACTTTGTATTTTATAGTTAAAATACAAAGTGTACTAAATACATAGAAAAACTATGAATACTATACTAATCAAAACAGCGTCTTTTATCTTCTTTTTATGTATAACCTTAACTGCTACTTCACAAAATATTCCTAAATATGATTATCTCGAGGTTATTGTAATTCAAAAAGCAAATAATAGAGGTAAGGTAAAAAGAATTAAGGTAGAGGAACAAACATCTTTGGTAGGTAAGCAAATAACCATTAAGCAGCTAGAAGATTTAGAGAAAACCTCTGATTTATTAAACTACATGAATGCTGCTAATTGGGAGTTTGTAGATCGACAATCTATTGTTTCTGAAGAGAATGACCCTGTGTGGATGAGTTATATCTTTAGAAAAAAGAAGTGACATGATGTTGTTTTCTTAAAAAGAGAGCATAACATAAAAATAATAAATACGTAACAGCAAAAAATTGTGTGCATCATAGATTTGTGAGATTTTGCAAAATCTAGGGGAATTATTTTTTCACACAAAGTTTTATGAAACGTATACAGGAACCTATCTTCATTTTATATTGGTTAGTGATAACTATTTCTTTTAGTTCATCTGCACAAATCAATCAGGTTCAAGAAGAAGAAAAGAAACAGGTAGATTCTACATTTCTATCTTTGAGAAGAGAATTAGAAATTTCTCAGCAAAATAAAACACCACATATCATTGCCGAAAAACATCTCCAACTTGGTAAGTTTTATCATAAAGCAAGAGTGTATAATGAAGCCATAGAACATTATAATAGTGCACTGGCATTGATTAAAGAGAATGATACTTTGGCCATTCTTCTGAAAAATGAAATCGGTAAAATATATCTATCCTTAAAAAACAGAAGCAAGGCAAAGGTTTATTTTGATCAAAGTAGATCAACATCTTCTGAGTCTGGTTATATAAAAGGAGAGGCTATAGCAAAAGAGTTATTAGGTTCTTGTTATGAAAAAGAAGGAGAGTATTTAGAAGCACTTAAGTACCAAAAAGAAAGTCTTGAATTGTTTGAAAAATTAAATGATAAGAAAGGCGTAGCGGTTGTAAATGAAAATATAGGAAGTATTTATGAAGATCTTGAGCAGTATGATCTGGCATATAAATATTTTAAAAAAGCAGCTGAATATTTTGAAAATGTTAACGGGAGCGAACGAATAAATGTTCTGAATAATTTGGGAGATATTAATCGAAAAACAGGTAATTATCCCGATGCTCTTGAATATACACTTAAAGCTTATAATTTGGCAATCGAAGCCCAAGATATGTACCAGTTAAAAAGTGCTCATAAAGATTTATCAAAGACATATGAGTTCATGGGGGATCATAAAAATGCATTTGATCATCTTTTAGAATCTGAACGAATTAATGAATCATTAATTTCTTCTCAAAATATAAATCAATTAAATACGCTTCAGGTAGTTTATGAAACGAAACAAAAAGAGGCGCAAATCAATTTGCTTTTACAGCAAAAAGAAATAAGCCAGGCTAATCAGGATCTTTTGCTTGTTAGCTTATTTGCAACCGTGTTTATTACAATCATATCGTTTTTATATTTCAGAAGAAAAAGAAAAGAAAACTCGAAAATACAAGAATATAAACAACGAATGCTAAAGGCAGAATTAGAAAAAAAAGCATTCGAAGAAAAGAATTTACAAGATGAAGTAGATGTAAAAACATCTGCTTTGTCTAGATATAGCTTGCATTTATCGCAAAAAAACAAAATATTATCTGATTTGTCTTTTAGGCTTACCAATATTGCAAATCGAAAGAATATAGATGTGAATGCTAATATCAAGAAAATAGTAAAAGAGATTAATTTCAACCTAAAACAGGAACGAGAATGGGGTGAATTCAATAACTTTTTTACAGAAATTCATCCAAATTTCATTAAAAAATTATCTTCATTATCTGAAGAAAATTTATCACCGGCAGAGTTACGTCTTGGTATGTTGCTACGTCTTAATTTATCATCAAAAGAAATTGCATCAATTTTAAGAGTTACACCCGATAGTGTGAGAGTAGCCAGATATCGTCTAAGAAAAAAACTTCCAATAGATCAAAAAGAAGAGCTTGTTAATTTTATGATAGCCTTGTAAAAAAGTTATAAATCTGTCTTTTTTTGTAAATGTTATTGTAATGTAAATAAATCTTAATTGTTGCCTTGTTGTTTCTCTTAATACAGCCAAATGTTTACCCTTTGTTGCTTTACGTTTTATCCTTATATCCTTTTGTACATATAGCTTTGTCTCGACTTTTAAATTTATAAAAATGATACCATCCGGATTTTTAAAATTGACTTTTGTAACGCTAATAATGATTATAAGTTTCAATACATTGTCAGCACAAAGCGGTTCTATAAAAGGAACTATTACAGACGAGTACGGGATTTACATACCCGGAGCCTCAATATTGATAAGTTCAATAAAAAAAGCGACTGTTTCTGATCAAAATGGGATATTTACACTTGTAGATGTTCCCGAAGGTACTTACACTTTGAAAATAGAGTATTTGGGATTTTCAGATATTGAACAAGAAGTTAGTGTACTTGCATCTAAAACAGTGTCTGCTTCTGTTGTATTAAAACCAGAGAGTGTTCAGCTTGAAGATGTCCAAATTATAGGAAGAGCAATTAGTGGGCAAGCCAAGGCGCTAAATACTCAAAAGAATAACATTAATATTACCAATGTAGTGTCTACCGATCAGATAGGAAAGTTTCCTGATGCAAACATAGGCGATGCAGTAAAGCGTATTCCTGGTATAACGATGCAAGTTGATCAGGGAGAAGCTCGTAATATAATTGTTAGAGGTCTTTCTCCACAGTTAAATTCTGTAACGCTTAATGGTAGTAGAATCCCTTCGGCAGAAGGGGATAATCGAAATATTCAGATGGATCTGATTCCTTCAGATATGATACAGACCATAGAGGTTAATAAAGCAGTAACACCCGATATGGAAGCCGATGCATTAGGAGGATCTGTAAACCTGATTACCAGAACTGCTCCGCAGGGGTTTAGACTTTCTGCCACTTTAGGTTCGGGGATCAGTTTTATTACGGATAAAAGAATACTTAATGGATCATTTCTTATTGGAGATCGATCTAAAAACAAAAAATTTGGCTGGATGCTATCGGCCTCTATTACCGATAATGATTTTGGTTCTGATAATATAGAAGCAGAATGGACCAATGAGTTTGAGTATTATACTGGGGTTGATGATGCAGATGGAGAACCAATTCTCGAAGAGATTTCTGTAAATCCTTATGCCAAAGAATTTCAAATACGTACCTATTTAGTGCAACGTATAAGAAGGAGCTTTTCTGCCAATTTTGATTATCAGTTCGATGATAATCATAGCATGTACTTAAAAACCATGTATAACTGGAGAGATGATAGAGAAAATAGATTTCGTTTAGAACATGAAATTTTGGATGGTGAGGATATCGAAATTGATGATTTTACTGTTGTGAATAGAAATCTTACTCGTTTTCCGGTAGAAGTAAAGCGCCAAACCAAAGGTGGGATTGATAATAGCCGAAATAAAAATAGAAGGTTAGAAGATCAACGAATGCAAAATTATAGCTTAGGAGGGGATCATTTATTTGGTAATGTTAAGGTAGATTGGATGGCTTCTTTTGCAAAAGCATCAGAAGAAAGACTCAATGAACGATATGCAGAGTATGAATCTGAATATATTGTGAATAATGATAACTCTAATCCCAAATTTCCGGTTTTTACTCCTGTAAATGGTGCTGATGCCAATAATTTTTCGGGTTTTGAATATGGAGAAATCACAGAAGAAAACCAATATACCGAAGAAGAAGATATAAACTTTTTTGCTAATGTAGAACTCCCTTCTGATTTCTTTGGAAAAGGAAATGGAATTCTGAAATTTGGGGTAAGAAGCCGATTGAAAAAAAAATTAAGAGATAACAGTTTTTTTGAATTTGATTTAGAAGGTAATTTCCCGACACTTGCAGATGTACCTGTACGAAATTATACCGATCCAGGTTTCTCGGCCGGAAGTCAATATCAAGCGGGTTCATATGCGGATGAAAACTGGTTGGGAGGATTAAATCTAGAGAATGGAGAATCTGTTCCTGATGAGTTTTTGAAAGCAAATTTTGATGTAGAAGAAGATGTATTGGCGGGATATGCAATGACGAACCAGAAACTATCTGATAAATTTGGTGTTCTGGCTGGTATTAGAGTAGAACATACTATGATTAATGCTACCGGAAATCAAATTGAAGACGAAGAGAACGTAATAGGTAAAATTACAGAAGAAAAATCATACACTAATGTATTACCGGGTGTTCATTTTAAATATGATCTATCTCCACAAACAATCTTTAGATTTGCCTGGACTAATACTTTGGCCCGGCCTAATTATGTAGATCTGGTGCCTACTTTGGATGTCGTATTAGGTGATGAAGAAATTTTTGTAGGGAATTCTGATCTTGATCCTACCACTTCTATGAATTTTGACTTATTAGCAGAACACTATTTTAAATCTGTTGGGATAGTATCTGGAGGGTTGTTTTATAAAAAAATTGATAACTTTATATATACTTTTAGAGGAGAAGCCACCGATGATACTTATGGAGCAGGAACCTCGGGATTTGATATTTTTCAACCGCTTAATGGTGATGATGCTTCTGTTTTTGGAGCAGAAATAGCATTTCAGCGTAAAATGGATTTTTTACCTGGGTTTGCAAAGAATTTAAGTATTTATCTGAATTATACATATCTTACTTCTAGTGCAGATGGAATTCGTAACGAAGACGGTGAAGAACGTTCTGATCTGGATCTTCCAAATACAGCACCTAATATGTTTAACGGATCATTAGGATATAATGATAATAGATTTAGTGTGAGGTTATCTGCCAATTTTTCTGATGCTTATATTGATGAGATTGGAGGAAATACTTTTGAAGATCGTTATTATGACAAGCAATTTTTTCTTGATTTTAATGCAAGTTATGCTATTACAAAAAACCTTAGGGTTTATGCAGATGTAAATAATATCACAAATCAGCCTTTGCGTTTTTATCAAGGAGTTTCACAACGAACGATGCAGGCAGAATATTATGAACGAAGATTTACTTTTGGTTTGAAGTATGATTTGTTCAAAAAATAAAATCACAAACTCTTTTTTAAATTAATTTTTATAAAATTTCAGTAATATTTTAAATACATGAGAAATTCTATTATGCTAATTGCAATCATTATATTTTTATCCTGTGATAAGAAACTGCCTCCTATCGATCCTGATATTGTTTCAGAAAAGGTGCAATATGATACCGATGACCCTGCCATTTGGGTTCACTCTACAGATGCTTCAAAAAGCATTGTCTTTGGTACAGATAAGGATACCAATGGAGCAATTTATGCCTTTGATTTAAAAGGAAAAGTAATTACAGAGAAAACGATAAGGAATATTAAATATCCCAATAATATTGATGTAGAATATGGCTTTAGAATTAATGATTCTATTACTGTTGACGTTATTGCTTTTACAGAAAGAGAACGAAATCGAATTCGCTTGTTTTCTGTTCCTGATATGAAACCTTTGGATAATGGTGGTTTTCAGGTTTTTGAAGAAGAAACTGACCTTGAATTAAGAAGACCAATGGGGATAAGTTTGTATAAAGATCCTGTGAGTAAGAATATTTATGCAATCGTAAGTAGGAAATCTGGCCCTGCAGATGATTATTTGCATCAATATCAGTTCTTAAGTGATAGTACAGGCATAAAAACCAAATTGGTAAGAAAGTTTGGAAAGTTTAGTGAAGAAAAGGAAATCGAGGCTATTGCGGTAGACGATGAATTAGGTTTCGTTTATTACTCTGATGAGGGAGTAGGGATTAGAAAATACTATGCAGACCCAGCAAAAGGCAATGAAGAATTGGCAGTGTTTGGAGGAGAATATTTTAAGGATGATATAGAGGGAATTGCTATAGCTGCAAAACCTAACGGGGAAGGAATTCTTATTGTTTCAGATCAACAAAAAGGGCAGTTTAATTTATTTTCTAGAAAAGAAAATAGTTTTATTAAAGCAGTTAATTTAGGAACGATTGCTACAGATGGATGTGATGCAGTTACGGTTTCGCTAAATACTATGTTTACAGAGGGGCTTTTTGTTGCTATGAATGAACAACGAGATTTCTATTTTTATAACTTAGAAAAATTAGGACTTTAATTTTTTTTTGAATCAAAAACCCCCTATCTTTTGATAGGGGGTTTCTTATTTTTAACCGCGATAGCGATCTTTTTTTAGTATCTGTAATATTCTGGTTTGTATGGCCCTTCAACAGTTACACCAATATACTCAGCTTGATCTTTGCTAAGATCAGTAAGTTCTACTCCAATTTTAGCCAAGTGTAATTTTGCTACCTTTTCATCTAAGTGCTTCGGAAGCATATATACCTTGTTTTCATAATTTTCGAGATTAGTCCAAAGCTCAATTTGTGCTAAAGTCTGATTGGTAAATGAATTACTCATTACAAAACTTGGGTGACCCGTTGCACAACCTAAATTTACTAAACGACCTTCGGCAAGAAGTATAATGTCATTACCTCCAATATTGTACTTGTCTACTTGAGGTTTGATCTCAATTTTCTCGCTTTGCGAATTTAACCAAGCCACATCAATCTCATTATCAAAATGCCCGATATTACAAACAATGGTTTTATCTTTCATTGCTTGAAAGTGTTCTCCACGAACAATATCTTTATTTCCAGTAGTGGTAATAACAACGTCTGCTTTTCCAACAACAGTTTCTAGTTTTTTCACTTCAAAACCGTCCATGGCTGCTTGTAAAGCACAAATCGGGTCAATTTCAGTAATAGTTACTATAGAACCTGCTCCTCTAAACGATGCAGCAGTACCTTTACCCACATCTCCATATCCACAAACAACAACACGTTTACCAGCAAGCATTACATCAGTAGCACGACGAATCGCATCTACAGCACTTTCTTTGCATCCGTATTTATTGTCAAATTTTGATTTAGTAACACTATCGTTTACATTAATCGCAGGCATAGGAAGCGTTCCATTTGTCATACGCTCATATAATCTATGAACTCCAGTAGTTGTTTCCTCAGATAAACCATTGATTCCTTCTACCAATTCAGGATACTTGTCTAAAACCATATTAGTTAAGTCTCCTCCATCATCAAGGATCATATTTAAAGGTTTACGATCTTCACCAAAAAATAGAGTTTGTTCTATACACCAGTCAAATTCTTCATCATTCATACCTTTCCAAGCATATACTGGGGTACCTGCTTCTGCGATTGCAGCTGCAGCTTGATCCTGAGTAGAAAATATGTTACAAGAACTCCAGGTTACCTCTGCACCAAGAGCCTGAAGTGTTTCTATTAACACTGCAGTTTGGATAGTCATATGCAAACAACCCGCAATACGAGCACCTTTAAGAGGTTGCTCATCTTTATATTCTTCACGAAGAGACATAAGTCCTGGCATTTCTGCTTCAGCTAATTCGATTTCTTTTCTTCCCCAGGCAGCTAATGAAATATCTTTCACCTTGTAAGGAACATAAGGTACAGTTTTAGTACTCATAGTAGTTAATTTTATGTTTATGAAGTGCTTTCTGGTATTTCGCACTAAATTGTTCTAAATTCGTTTCCCGAAAAATGGAATAATATTCCTTTTTCGGTTTGCAAAGGTACATAATAACTTTAAGAATTTAAATGCCTCTTTACAAAACTATAACAGTAGATGAAAGTACTAATGTGTTGATTTGGAAGATTGAAGAATCTTATGATTCTCTCTGTCAGGGAATAGAATTAACACAACATTGCCAGAATAGAGTAGATAATATGAAATCTGATATGCATCGCAGAGGCTTTATGAGCGTTAGGCATCTGCTGGCTGCATTTGGGTATACCGATCATGATCTGTATTATGATGAATTTGGAAAACCACATCTTAAAGATGGAAAACAAATTTCAATCACCCATTCTTATGAATTTGCAGGAATCATAATTAGTGATAAACTTGTTGGGATTGATATCGAGAAACAAAGAGAAAAGATTCATAGAATTGCTCATAAATTTGTGAATGATTTTGAGAATGATGCTCTGGAAAAACAAAATCTGGATAAAACTCGTGCATTAACAATAATTTGGGGAGCCAAAGAATCTTTGTATAAGTTATATGCAACGGCAGGCTTAAGTTTTGAGCAACATATTTATATTTCTCCTTTTACATTAGAATATCCATTTGTTTATGGTGCTGTTAATTATAAAGATGAAATAACGCATTATGATATGGCATTTATAGAATTTGAAGGATTTACCTGTGTATATGCTTTGCCAGCTTCTGAAATATAAATTTTGTAACTACGAATACATGAATATTTTTTGGGAAATATCATAAAAAAGATAACATGCAAATATCAATAGAATTAACCCTTACCCCACTTCAAGCTGATTTTGAAGAACATATTATTCGTTTTATAAAACGGTTAAGGGTATCTGAGTTTACAGTTATAGAAAATCCTTTAAGTACTCAAATCTATGGAGAGTATGATAAAGTAATGTCTTTTTTGACTTTAGAAATTAAAAACGCGTTTGGAGATATGGATCACGTTTTGGTGTATATGAAAATGGTAAAAAGTAATAGAAGTGATTATGAACCCCATTTTTGAATTTTTATTTGGGCAGTATTCAGAATACTCCGATTTACATATAGCTCTCGAGATTATAGCTGCACTTTTTGGTCTGCTAAGTGTAATTTTTGCTTGGTTTAATAAGATTTGGGTATATCCAACGGGGATTATAAGTACTGCGATTTATGTGTATTTATTATTACAATGGTCATTGTTAGGAGATATGATGATCAATGCGTATTATTTCATAATGAGTATTTATGGGTGGTACATTTGGACCCGAAAAATAGATGAGACACATGTTACTCCCATTGCAAGAACAACTACTGAAGAAAAGAATATATCAGCAATAATTTTTGTCATGACCTTGCTTTTTGTGTATGGAGTTTATGTTGTTTTTGATAAGTTAAATGATTGGGCAGCATATATAGATACCTTAACTACAGCGATATTCTTTGTTGGAATGTGGTTAATGGCAAAAAGAAAAATTGAAAATTGGATATTTTGGATTATCGGAGACGTTATTTCGGTACCGTTATATTTTTATAAAGGATTTACATTTACCAGTTTGCAATATGTAGTGTTTACGATTATTGCAATTTTTGGATATATCACATGGAAGAAAAGCTTAGACAACGACCCGGCAATTGTGTAAAAATAGTATTGTTTGGTCCAGAATGTACGGGCAAAACTACATTATCCAGGCAATTGGCAGCATATTATAATACAGAGTGTGTTCCCGAATATATGCGAGAATATTTGCAAAAAAAATGGGACGAATCTAATGAAGTATGCGTGTATGATGATATGATTCAGATTGCAGAAGGGCAAATGAAATTAGAAAATGAAATTGCTCAAAAAGTTAACACCCTACTGTTTTGTGATACAAATCTTTTAGAGCTCAAAGTATATTCAGAAGCATACTACGATGGAGCTGTTCCCAAAACCTTAAATAAAATTTCATTAGAAAATGTTTATGATTTGTATCTTTTAACTTATATTGACATTCCTTGGATTGCCGATGATCTAAGGGACAAACCCCACGAACGAGAAGAAATGTTTTTAAGATTTAAAGAATGTCTTGATAAACACAATCTTCCATACATCGTCTTAAAAGGAGATAAAATATCTCGCTTTGAAAAAGCATTGACACACATTAGCCAATTAATAGAAGATAAAAGTGAATATAACAGATAAAGATATTAAGTTAATCAAATCAAAAGGATTAACGATTGATAAGGTACTTACACAAATAGAAACTTTTAAAAACGAAATCCCTTTTGTAGCATTAAGAAGTGCAGCGACACTGGATAATGGAATCCTTAAATTTTCTGAACACTACCAATCAGAACTTACCAAGTTATACGATTCTAGAGTGCAGCATCTCGAAACGATAAAATTTGTCCCTGCATCGGGTGCAGCTACACGAATGTTTAAAGATTTATTTCGGTTTCTTGATAATTATGATTTTAAGAAAGAAAGCCTTAACTCTTATACAAATCACGAAAAAGCAAATGCAATACGTCTTTTTTTAATAGGTCTGGAAAAATTTCCATTCTATGATATAGTTATGGAAAAAGTAAAAAGTGCCTATCCTAAATTTAGATCGTTATCCGAAGGGAAACAATTGTATATTTTTGTCGAAATGATGCTAAAAGAGAAAGGATTAAATTACGGAACCTTTCCTAAGGGATTATTTCCTTTTCATAAATATGATGATAGCATAGCAACCTCTTTTGAAGAACATTTATATGAGGCAGCCGGTTATAATACTAACGATAAAAGCGATTCTAAACTGCATTTTACGATTTCTAAAGACCATCTCGAAGCTTTTAAAGGTGAGTTTGAAAGAATTAAGAAAAAAGTTGAAGAGAAGACCAATACTAATTTTAGTATTACCTATTCATTTCAAAAGTCAGAAACAGATACTATCGCAGTAACAGAAGATAATGAGCCGTTTAGAAAAGAAGATGGATGTTTGTTGTTTAGACCAGGAGGACATGGAGCGTTGATCGAAAACTTAAATGATTTGGATGCAGATATTATTTACATAAAAAATATAGATAATGTAGTGGTACGTAAATATCAAGATGAGGTTTCTGGATATAAAAAAGTATTAGCAGGTAAGCTTATCGAAATTCAGGACGAAGTATTTAGAATATTAAATGCAATCGATGAAAAGAAGCCTTCAGAAGCAGAGTTAAAAGACATCAAGAAGTTTTTGGTACACCAGCTTAATGTAAGATTGCCGCTAGATTTTGATAAATTTTCTGATAAATATAAACTTCAATTCTTACGAGAATCCTTAAATCGACCTATTCGGGTTTGTGGTATGGTAATTAATGAAGGAGAACCAGGAGGAGGCCCATTTTGGATAAAGCGAGAAAATGGAAGATTAGTATTACAGATTATCGAAGCGCCACAAATTGATAAAAAAGATCGAAGACAAGAAGAGATTCTTGGTAGTGCTACTCATTTTAATCCGGTTGATTTGGTGTGTGGTGTACGGGATTATAACGGTAAGAAATTTGATCTACTTGATTTTGTAGATCCTGATGCAGGATTTATTACCCAAAAAACTTTGGATGGTAAGATTCTTAAAGCATTGGAGCTTCCTGGGTTATGGAATGGTGCAATGGCAAATTGGATTAGTGTATTTGTAGAAGTGCCATTAACTACATTTAACCCTGTGAAAACAGTAAATGATTTGCTTAAATCTGCACACCAGGTAACTCTTTTTTCGTGAATATTTCTATAGTCATAAATGAACTAAAATTTAAAGCTATTCGAAGCTCTGGAGCAGGAGGTCAACATGTAAATAAAGTATCTTCAAAAATAGAACTAGCTTTAGATATCAAGACATCGGCAGGGTTTACCGATGACGAAAAATTACGGTTGAGCCAAAAGTTGTCTTCACGATTAACCAAATCTGGTGTTTTATTATTACAATGTGGTGATAGTAGAAGTCAACATAGAAATAAAGAACTAGTGATTAAAAGGCTTTTAGAGATTCTTAAAGCCAATCTCTATATTCCTAAAAAAAGAAAACAAACTAAACCTTCTAGGGCAGCTATCAAAAAACGTCTGGATAGTAAACAAAAGCATTCATTAAAGAAAGCTAATCGCAAAAAACCTTCTTTATGAGCTAATCTCTTTTTTAAAAGTGTGTAATATTTCTACACTTTTGTGTGGATTCTACATTTTCTACACTAATACACTTATACATGTAAAAACAACAACTTATTGATAGTCAGGTATTTGAATTGTTTTTACTTGTGATTACATCTTTGGAACAATTATTACTATTTATTAACTGTAGAAATAATTCAGTAACCCAAAATGAAAAAGTTACCAATGATAGTAGCGATTGTAGTAAGTATCTTTTCGGCACAGGGTGTTGTTGCTCAGGACGAATTAGCCGTTCTTAGTGATGATCTCGAGTTTAGAGATTATGAGTATGAGCAGCAGGAATATACTGAAATTAATATTGTAGAATTGCCATTATCAATTCAAGAAGCAGCTGCCAAAGATTTTGCAGAGTTAAGGATTGTAAAAGCATATATGTCTAAGGATAATACATATAAAATTATCCTGCAAAGTAAAGACGATAATACAAAAGTTGTATTTGCAAGCGCTAATGGCGAATGGATAAAGCCAAACGACAATAAATCTTAAATCTAGGGGTAGAAAAGGATATCGTTTTGCAACCAAGGACGATATAAAGTTGTTTAGTGCTAAAAAAGAGACTCAATCCCAAGGGTCTCTTTTTTTATGTTTTTATTCGAACTAAGTATTTTAAATCGTAATTTTATACAATAGCTTTTTTAGGGAATAAATTTTTAAATATGTCTAAGATACTTATCGTTGAAGATGATGTGGCTTTTTGTACAATGCTAAAGACCTTTTTACAAAAAAAGGAATATGAGGTCTTTACAGCATTTTCTGGTAATGAAGCTATTCAAAAAATAAAGAAAGAAACTTTTGATGTTGTACTTTCTGATGTGAGATTACCCGATAGTGATGGTATTACCTTATTAGCCGAAATTTTAAAACATAGCTCGGATACTCAAGTAATTATTATGACGGGTTATGCCGAAATCAATATGGCTGTTAGTGCTATTAAACAAGGAGCTTTTGATTATGTTTCAAAACCGTTTAATCCAGATACTATACTACATACTATAGAAAAAGCACTATATAAACAAAAACCTATATCAGACAAAACAGTTAAAGAAAGGGAAACTAATGTAACACAGCCTAAAATACCAAAAAGGGCTAATGATTCTTTTGTTCGTGGAGTTAGTGATGCTTCCAAAAAACTAAATGAATATGTTGCTCTGGTAGCTCCTACACGCATGTCTGTTTTAGTAATAGGAGATAGTGGTACAGGTAAAGAATACGTTGCCAGCAGTATTCATAAAGCAAGTAAGCGAGCAGATAAACCATTTGTAGCGGTAGATTGCGGAGCTATTCCTAAAGAAATAGCTTCCAGTGAGTTTTTTGGGCATATAAAAGGATCCTTTACCGGGGCGGTAAATGATAAAGTGGGTCATTTTGAGGCTGCCAATAAAGGAACATTATTTTTAGATGAAATAGGTAATCTAAGTTATGAACTACAAGTTCAATTGTTAAGAGCACTTCAGGAACGAAGAATCAAGCCAGTAGGTAGTAATAAAGAAATAGAAGTAGATATTAGAGTAATAGTCGCTACTAATGAAGATCTTAGTCATGCAGTAAAAGAAGGAGATTTTCGAGAAGATTTATATCATAGATTAAATGAATTTTCTATTAAGGTGCCACCATTGCGAGATAGAATTGAAGATTTGATGCTTTTTGCAAATCACTTTCTTGAAGAATCAAATATCGAATTAGAAAAACATGTAGTTGGATTCACAGATGAAGTATTGGAAGCATTTAAAAAATACAATTGGCCTGGTAACTTAAGGGAATTAAGAAATATGGTAAAACGATCTGTTCTTCTTTCTCAAAGTGATATGATTACATTAGATGTATTACCAAATGATATTGCATATGCTCCTCATAATGCAAAACAAAATTATGGCTTGTTTAAAAACCAAAATGAACAGGAATTGATTCTTGATGCATTAGAAAAAGCAAATGGAAATAAAGCTAAAGCTGCCAGAATGCTTTTGATAGATAGAAAAACACTGTACAATAAATTAAAACAGTACGATATTAGTCTTTAATTTTCTACTTTTAATTTATCAATTAAATCTTCAATTTTTTCGATACCTTCATTTGTTAGATGTAATATCGCTTTTTTATTAAGATGATATTGATCCGGATGTTCTAGCTTTTCTAGAATAGGTACTACTTCTTTTGCCTTGATCTGTTTAAACATAGGAAGCATTTTGTGAGCAATCTTTTTAATATGATAGATATCTTTTTTTCTGATTGTTGTTTTTAGTTCTTTAACATTGTCAATAGTACTTTCATAAAATGTATCTAGAATTGCATATAAAGAATCAGAATCACCTTGCGCAAAAAGCATTAGATCGCTAAGAGAATATTGTTCGTTAGATAGGTTAAGACCATTATGAGTTGTCCCATTATAATTGGTTAAATCAACACTAAGTATCTTGGCAATAAGATCAATTAATTCTTTTGGGGCATATGGTTTTCGCAAGCTGGCAGCAAATCCAGCCTCTCGATACTCTGTAAAAGAAGTATCTGTTCTACCAGATAATGCAACAACTGGTATAGTGGATTGATTTGCATTACTTTTTATAGATTGTAAAAGTTCAAAACCACCCATTTTTGGCATTTGAATATCAGTAAGCACAAGATCGTATGTATTGGTCTGTAATAATGAGATCGCTTCAATACCGTTTTTACAAATATCATAAGTCAGACCGGCTAATGTAGCTACCTCACTGGTTAGAGCTAATTGACTAGGATCATCATCAACGATCAAAACCTTCTTATTTGTAAGATTCTGTATTTCTGGAACTTCTGATTCTTCTTCGGGGATTGATATATCAGACTGTTTAAAAGGAATATAAAATGTAAATTTACTACCTACATTAAGTTCACTCTCTAATTCGATTTTACCTTTTAAGAGTTTAATTATTTTTTTGGTAATAGCAAGCCCTAAACCAAAACCACCGTACTTTTTTTCGGTATTATCATCTCCTTGAGAAAACTCTTCGAAAATATAATGCTGTTGCTCCTTTGTAATTCCAATTCCTGTATCTTTTACAGATATAACCAATTGTTTTTCCGACAAACCATTTTCGATAACCTTACTATCAATTGTTATAGAGCCTTCATTAGTAAATTTATAAGCATTATTTACCAAATTTGTCAATACCTGTTTTATTCTAAAAGGATCTCCTAAATACTGTTTTTTTAATTGAGGATCTGTTATAATCCTAATATCAAGATTTTTCTTATCATTTATAGGAATAACACTAGAAATCGTATTTTCTATTAATTTTTGTGGAGAAAACGGAAGCTCTTCAATTACCATTCGACCGGCCTCAAGTTTTGATAAATCAAGAAGGTCATTTACCAGGTGAAGAATATAGTCTGATGATTTTTTTAAGTGATCCAGATAATGCTTTTGCTTATTGTCTAGCCCGGTTCTTTCTAATAAATCCGAATATCCAATAACCGTATTTAAAGGAGAACGAAGGTCATGAGTAACCGTATTAATTAAAGATTCCCGTGTTTTTAAAAGAGATTCGGTATATGTTTTTTCGGCTTCGAGTTCATTACGGTATTTTTGACTTTTAGAAACATCTTTAGTAATCAAAAACAGAAATATGATTGCTATTAGCAGACTAATGGCTGCAATTATTACAATAATATCTGCGGTATTATTTAGAACCTGATTAGAAGCTTCTAGACGTGCAAAATATTCATTTCTTTCATTACGCTCAATAGAAGCAAGTAAGTCTCTTAGCTGTTTTGTAATGATTTGATCTTTTTTGAGAAGATTGTTCTCCTTTAGCGTTATTTCACGCCTATATTTCTTATCCTTTTGTTCAAGCTCAGCAAGTACTTGTTTTACAGAAGTCGCTAATGAATCGACTGTCTGATTGGTAAGTCGTTTTGCATTATCTTGTCTGGTTAATTCTAGAATATTTATCAGTGCCCTTCTTGTACGAGGATCATATTTTTTAAATCGGATATCATATTTGGTATATCCGCCAAAGCTTTTGTTTACTTTTTCCAGTTCATCAATAGCAGTCTCGTATAACCCTTTTTGTTTTCGCTGCTCATAAACTTTAATAAGCTCTTCGAGGTTTTTATTTTTACTATCAATAAGATGTTTGATACTATCGATTTTTCGAGTTTGTAAAGTATCATCAGATATTTCAGAAACCTGATTAATTGTTTTTAAGATGGTATCTATTTTAGCTTTATAAGTAATAAACTTTTTAACATCAGAAGTTTGAATGATATTTCTTGTTAAGCTTTCTGCTTCATATAACCCTGTTATCGTTTCACCAACAAGAAAGAGTTTTTCGTTATTTTGATTTTTGATTTCGGTAATTTGAGTATAATTACCTAATTGCTGGTAGATAACCCAAAATGCAGTTACAGCAAGTAAACCTGCAAGTAGATAACCTGCAATAATTTTAAAAGTAACCGATCTTTTCGTATTCTTCATAACCCTTTTATAACTTCAAAAACCCTAAAGCATTGCTTTGTTTTAGTATAGATTCTACATTACATCAAATAAATGTACAATAAATCAATAAAACACAGTATTTTTGCGCCAAAATCTCAAAAGGGGTGCTTTTTAAGTTTAAAATGTAAAAGGCTGAGATCATACCCGATGAACCTGGGCGAGTAATGTTGCCAAGGGACTGTGGAACCAAAAAAGGTACGATGTGCCTCTTTTGTGATAAGCAAGATGACATTATAGAAAATACCAAAACTTTAGGTAGCATGTATATTCTTAATGGTATCAAGCTTTTTTTAAGTACTAATTTTATAACAGAATAATAACCCCTTTTATTCGTAATGAATGTTTACGGATGAAAAACGTATTATTATATTTTACACTTTTATTATTGAGCATTAACCTTACGGCTCAGGAAAAATCAACAGATTCTACTCAAACCAAGATAGAAAAACTAGATGAAGTTTTAGTAAAATCTGTACGAGTAGAGGCAGATTCACCTATCACCCATTCTAATTTGTCTAAAGAGGAACTGGCGACACGCAATCTAGGTCAGGATATTCCGATTTTATTAAATTATTTACCAGGAGTAGTTACGACTTCTGATGCAGGAACTGGAGTTGGGTATACATATATTAGAGTAAGAGGTAGTGATGCATCAAGAGTAAATGTTACATTAAATGGGATACCTTTTAATGATGCAGAGAGCCAGGGTACATTTTGGGTAAACCTTCCTGATTTTGCATCTTCTGTCGAAAACCTTCAACTTCAGCGTGGGGTAGGAACTTCAACTAATGGTTCGGGAGCTTTTGGAGCAAGTTTAAACTTATTAACAGACGCTGTTTCTGAAAAAGCTAATGCAGAAATTTCGAATACTGTGGGGTCCTTCGGAACCAGAAAGCATAACTTAAAATTTAGTACAGGATTAATTAACGAAAAGATAGAAATAGCAGGTCGTTTATCAGCTATTGCATCAGACGGCTATGTCGACCGTGCTTCTTCAGATTTAAAATCGTATTTCGTACAAGGATCTTATGTAAACGATAACACTTTAATTAAAGCAATTACTTTTGGTGGACATGAGATTACATATCAATCGTGGAATGGTATTGATAAGACTACTTTAGAAAATGACAGACGATTTAATCCAATAGGATTTCAATATGATGCCGAAGGAAATCTTCAAGGGTTTTATGAGAATGAAGTAGATAATTATAAACAAGATCATTACCAATTGCATTGGAACCAAAAGTATAATAATAACTGGTCTACAAATTTAGGCCTAAATTATACGTATGGTCGAGGATTCTTTGAGCAATATGTAGATGAGTGGCATTATAGTAATGTGTTATTTTCTGATCAGGCTACTTTGGCATTCTTAGGAGTAAATCCTGTTACTGTTAACGGAGAAGAAATTACACAAACCGATTATCTTCGTAAAAGATGGTTGCAGAACGATTTTTATGTTGCAAATGCTAGTGTGAATTATAAAGATAAGAATCTCGATATCGATTTTGGTGGATTCTATAGTTATTATGACGGAGATCATTTTGGTGAAATTATTTGGACAGAGAACCCTATCGGTTTTCAGAGCGGAGACAAATACTATTTTGGAAATGGAAAGAAAACCGAATACTCTGTTTTTGGTAAAACCACCTATAGAATTAATGACAAATGGAGCGCATTTTTAGACTTGCAAGGGCGTTTTGTAAATTATAAAACCTCAGGGTTAACTTCAAAAAGAGTAGCACTTCAAGTAGATAAAAACTACGCATTCTTTAACCCAAAAATGGGAGCAACCTTTCATGTAAATGATGCAAATCATCTATATGTATCTTATGCCAGAGCTAATAGGGAACCAAGAAGAGATGATTTTGAAAATGGGATAGATACAGCAGAGAGACTTAATGATATTGAACTAGGATGGCGATTAGCAAAAAACAAAGTAATAGTAAATACCAACCTTTATTATATGTGGTATAGAGATCAATTGGTACTAACAGGAGCATTAGATGATGTAGGTGCGCCAATTAGAGCAACTAGTGGAGAAAGCTATCGTTTGGGAATCGAAATAGATGCAGATATTACACTTTCTGATCAATTTGTAGTTAAACCCAATGTTTCATTAAGTACGAATAAGAATAAAGATTTTATAACCTCTAGAGATGGTAGTTTAGCAAATCTTGGAGATACAAACATCTCATATTCTCCTAATATTGTAGCGGGCAATATGTTTATATATCGCCCTATAAAAAACCTTCAATTAGGATTGCTGTCTAAGTTTGTAGGAGAGCAATACATGGGGAATATTGATAGTAAGGTTTCGAAACTCGATAGTTTCTTTATAAATGACCTTAATGTGGTATATGAAATCAAAAATATTCCTGTTTTTAAATCTATAGTATTAACAGGGTTGGTTAATAATGTCTTTGATGAGGAATATGTGTCTAATGGATACTTTTTTACATTTGATGATGATTTTTCTAATCCAGGTACGGTGACTACCATCGAGGGAGCAGGTTTTTATCCGCAGGCAGGGATTAATTTTTTACTTGGAGCAACATTAAAATTTTAAATAAGAGGAGGTTAAAACTTGGCTTTAACCTTCTTTTTTGTATAAGTTTTATTACTTTTATAACATAAACTTTAGGGGTGTCCTTAACTTCGGTTAGGTCTGAGAAATACCCTTTGAACCTGATGCGGTTAGTACCGACGAAGGGAAAAGTAAATATCACATTTTTATACGTGTGATTTTTCTTCTCTATTTAGGCAATTACGACCTAAAGTTTATGGAATTAATATATAAAAAAATGACCATAAACGTTAACAATCAATCTCAATCAATTTCAGAAAACAGTTCAATTAAAAAACTGTTAGAGCAATTAGATATTCTTCCTAACGGAATTGCTATTGCCATTAATAATAAAGTCATTTCTAAAGAAGAATGGGAACAAACAATGATAGAAAACGATGATGATATAGTAATCATAAAAGCTACTCAAGGAGGGTAAGTTAATTACAAATCATTAATACCATAAGAAAAACTAACAGCAAAGGGTATAATCAAAACCTGAAATACAATATTCATGAAGAAAAAAGATACAGCACCACAGGACACCGTAATTAGTACCACACCTTTTCCAAGTTCAAAAAAAATCTATGTACCTGGAGCTATTCATCCACAAGTTAAAGTAGCAATGCGAGAGATCGAATTAAGTGATACGGTCGATAGCATTACAGGAAAAAGAACCGTTAATCAACCTGTTACTGTTTATGATACGAGTGGTCCATATACCGACCCTTCAAAAGAGATCAATGTACATAATGGGATCGAGCCTATTCGGGAGCAATGGGTTTTAGACCGTGGAGATGTAGAAGAATTAGATAGTTTTTCTTCAGAATATTGTAATAAGAGACTAAATGATTCTAGTTTGGATCATCTTCGATTTAACCATCTTCGTAAGCCAAAACGAGCTAAAAAAGGAAAAAATGTTTCCCAGATGTATTATGCGAAACAAGGCATCATCACTCCCGAAATGGAATATGTAGCTATACGCGAAAATCAAAAACTTCAAGAAGTAAAACGCCTTTCTAAACAACATCCCGGTCAAGATTTTGGAGCTAGTATTCCCGAGGTAATTACTCCAGAATTTGTAAGAGAAGAAGTTGCCAGAGGAAGAGCTGTTATACCATCTAATATCAATCACCCAGAAAGTGAACCTATGATTTTAGGGAGAAATTTTTTGGTGAAAATCAATGCCAATATCGGTAATTCTGCTACAACATCAAGTATCGAAGAAGAAGTAGAAAAAGCAGTATGGGCATGCCGCTGGGGAGCAGATAATATCATGGATCTTTCTACAGGAAAAAACATACATGAAACCCGTGAGTGGATTATTCGTAACTCACCAGTACCCATAGGAACAGTACCTATCTATCAGGCATTAGAAAAAGTGAATGGTAAAGCCGAAGATTTAACCTGGGAAATTTTTAAAGATACATTGATCGAACAGGCAGAACAGGGAGTAGATTATTTCACCATTCATGCAGGAGTACGTCTGGCATATGTGCCTATGACGGCAAAGCGTATCACCGGTATCGTTTCTAGAGGAGGATCTATTATGGCAAAATGGTGTCTTGCACATCATAAAGAAAGCTTTTTATATACAAATTTTGAAGAAATATGCGAGATTATGAAAGCTTATGATGTAGCATTTTCGTTAGGAGATGGGTTACGACCGGGTTGTATTGCAGATGCTAATGACGAGGCACAGTTTGCAGAGTTAGAAACACTGGGAGAATTAACAAAAATTGCCTGGAAACACGATGTACAAACCTTTATCGAGGGACCAGGACATGTGCCAATGCATATGATCAAAGCAAATATGGATAAACAATTAGAAGCTTGTGGAGAAGCACCTTTTTATACCTTAGGTCCTTTGACTACTGATATTGCTCCCGGATACGACCATATCACTTCGGGAATCGGAGCTGCTATGATAGGTTGGTATGGAACTGCGATGCTGTGTTATGTGACCCCAAAAGAACATTTAGGATTACCAAATAAAGAAGATGTACGTACAGGTGTGATCACCTATAAGCTGGCAGCGCATGCCGCAGATTTAGCAAAAGGACACCCGGGAGCGCAACATCGAGATGATGCCTTAAGTAAAGCGCGTTTTGAGTTTCGATGGGAAGACCAATTCAATTTATCTCTGGATCCAGAACTGGCAAGAGAATATCATGATGAAACACTACCGGCAGAAGGTGCAAAAATTGCTCATTTCTGTAGTATGTGTGGCCCAAAATTCTGTTCGATGAAAATATCTCAGGAGGTACGTGATTATGCTGCAAAAAAAGAAATTGATGACCGAAAAGCACTCGAAGCAGGGATGCAGGAAAAAGCAGAAGAATTTAAAGAAAAAGGAAGCGAAGTATATTTATAGGTGTCAGCAATTAGGTGTTGGGTTTCAGTAATCCTGATACCTAATTGCTGATACCCGGTAACTAAAACCTGATATTTAAAACCTATGCTAATCATATTAACCTCAGAACGAGAATTAGAGAACGAAGCAGGTAAAATCAATAAACTTTTCGATAGTGGTCTGGAGATACTGCATTTTCGCAAACCAACATTAGATGTAGAAGGATATAGAACTTTCCTCAACCAAATTGACACAAAATACTACAACCGTATTATGATACATCAATTTCATGAGTTATGTGAAGAATTTAATTTGAGAGGAATTCATATTCAGGAGCAACCACGATTGGATTTAGAAGAAAAACTAGAAGAATATATTAATAATTATAAAACAAAAGGCTATAAAGTAAGTAGCTCCTTTCATTCTAAAGAGGATATAAAAAATTGCTCGGTTAATTTTGAATATGTGTTATTAAGCCCTGTTTTTAGTTCAATTTCAAAAGTTGGTTATACTGGAAAAGGATTTGATGTTACTGACCTAAATGAATTTGTAATAGGGATGGGCGGAATTAATGAAAACACATTGCAAGCAACATTCGATCTGGGATATAGAGGAATCGGTGTTTTAGGTGGAATATGGAATACAGAAGATTCATTAAAAAGTTTCAAAATAATTTATGATAAACTTAAAACGATACAAATTACTTAAAGTTGATTCTTAATAAGAATGGTAAAAAGACCGTACATACTTACTATAGCAGGCTTTGATCCGTCTAACGGAGCTGGACTTACTGCAGATATTAAAACAATCGAAGCATTAAAAGGCTATGGTTTATCTGTTTGTACTGCAAATACGATCCAGAATGATGTTGAATTTATATCGTGCCAATGGATGGATTTTGATGTGATTAAAAATCAAATAGATATACTATTTGATCGGTTTGCAATAACGTATGTAAAAATAGGAATCGTTCAAAACTGGGAAGTACTCAATCAAATTATTGATGTTGTATTAGAAAAAAATAATGCAATTAAAATTGTTTTAGATCCAGTATTAAGATCTAGTTCTAATTTTAATTTTCATTCTTATAATGACAATTTGGATGATCAGAATAATATTGAAAAACAGTTTGAGGAAATATTAAACAAAATTTACCTTCTAACACCAAATTATAATGAAATAGAGAAATTGTACACAAGTAAAACTATAGAAGAAACAATTACTCATATCTCTAGTAAAGTTAATCTTTTTCTGAAAGGAGGGCATAGAAAAGAAGCAGTTGGAAAAGATGAACTATTCACTAAAAGTGGAAAGAATTTTGTGTTTAACCCAAAAAAACAAAATGTATCAGAAAAACATGGAAGCGGTTGCGTGCTTTCTTCAGCAATTACTACATATTTGGCATTAGGATTTCCATTAATAAAAGCTTGTTATAGAGGAAAAAGATATACCGAAAAAGTACTGAGTTCTAATGGTAGTTTGCTAGGGTATCATAGAATTTAATAATAAAGATTATGAAAGAAGTAGGTTTACAATATATTTCACAAGGCAAAACTCCACAGGAGCATCTTAAAAATATAGAGAATGCTTGCAAAGCTGGTTGCAAATGGATACAACTACGCCTTAAAGAGGTTGATATGGCTACTTATTTAAATACAGCGTTGCAATGTAGAAATATCTGTGATCAATATGATGCAATTATGATTATCAATGATAATGTAAGTGTGGCAAAAGCTGTTCTGGCCGATGGCATACATTTGGGATTAAATGACATGAATCCCCAAGAGGCACGAAAAATTCTGGGAGATAATTTTATTATTGGTGGTACTGCAAATACATTAGAAAACTGCATACAACATATAGAAGATGGTGTAGATTATATAGGTCTTGGCCCTTATAAACATACAATAACCAAAAAGAAACTAAGTCCGGTATTAGGGATTGATGGTTACACAAGTATTCTTGTCAAATTGAAAAATCAAAATTTAGAATTACCCATAATTGCAATTGGAGGAATTACAGAAAAGGATATTACCACACTTATGCAGACAGGAATATCAGGAATTGCTGTTTCGGGAGAATTGACAAACCAGGTAAATCTGGAGAAAAAAATAAAAACTATAAAAAAACTAATGGTTCAAAAGCTACCAGCTAATCGTTAAGAAATGGAAAAATTAAAAATTGCAGATAAAGAATTTTCATCCCGTTTATTTACGGGTACAGGAAAATTTAGCTCTTCTCAGTTAATGAGGGATGCATTACTTATATCAGAAAGTGAACTAATAACGGTAGCATTAAAAAGAGTTGATGTTAATAATGAGAATGATGATATATTAAAACATTTAGATCATCCGCGAATTAATTTACTCCCTAATACATCTGGAGTTCGGGATGCTAAAGAAGCAATCTTTGCTGCTCAATTGGCAAGAGAAGCACTAGAGACCAATTGGATAAAGCTAGAGATTCATCCGGATCCAAAATATTTATTGCCAGATCCTATTGAAACCTTAAAAGCAGCTTCAGAATTGGTGAAACAAGGATTTGTAGTCATGCCATACATTCATGCAGATCCTGTTTTATGTAAACGATTAGAAGAAGTAGGAACACAATGTGTGATGCCACTAGGTGCGCCTATAGGAAGTAATAAAGGCTTAAAGACATTAGAGTTTTTAGAAATTATCATAGATCAAAGTAATGTTCCTGTAATTGTAGATGCTGGTATCGGAAGCCCTTCTCATGCGGCTCAAGCGATGGAGATTGGTGCAGATGCAGTATTAGTAAATACGGCTATTGCAGTATCTCAACAACCAATAACGATGGCAAAAGCATTTAAAATGGCCGTAGAGGCAGGTCGTATGGCGTATCATTCAAAATTAGCTCCTGTTAGACAACATGCAGAGGCGAGTAGCCCGTTAACATCATTTTTAACACAAGGTTAAAAAGAGGTCTCAGAATTTGGGTATCAGGTTTCTGGTATTGGGGGGTAATGTCGAAAAGTGATACTTAGAAACTGATTAAAATATGTTTATGAGAGATTTTAAAGAATTAAAAGTTTGGAAAGAAAGCCATAAATTATGTTTACTAATTTATGAATTAACTAAGCGGTTTCCTGATGACGAGAGGTTTGGGATTATATCACAACTAAGAAGAGCATCCACTTCTGTTCCAACCAATATATCTGAAGGTTGTGGTCATGATTCCAACAAAGAATTTGCAAGATTCTTACGAATTGCTTCTGGATCTATTTCAGAGGTCGAATATCTTTTGATTTTATCAAAAGATTTAGGCTATTTAGAAAAAGAACAAGCAAATGATCTGTTAAACAAGGTAGTTTTTATCAGAAAGATGTTGTTTAATTTAGTTAAAGCAATTAAGTAATGACAGATGCCCGATACCAGTTACCTGATACCAGTTTCAAAGATATATTCGAACAATATAATTGGGAAGCAACACTGTCTAGCATTTTTTCTAAGACAGAAGCAGATGTTGTTCATGCTCTAGAAAAACCTAAAAGAGATCTTGAAGATTTTAAAGCATTGATTTCTCCTGCAGCAAAACCATATTTAGAGCATATGGCGCAAATAAGTAGCTATACTACTAAAAAACGTTTTGGCAACACCATCCAGATGTATACCCCTATGTACTTAAGTAATGAATGCCAAAATATATGTACGTATTGTGGATTTAGTATGACTAATAAAATTCCGAGAAGAACATTAACCGATCAAGAAATTCTAAAAGAAGTAGATTTTCTAAAATCCAAAGGCTATGATCATATCCTTTTGGTTACGGGAGAAGCTAATAGGACAGTGGGAGTAGATTATATCAATAATACCATACAACTTATACAATCAAAATTTGCGAATATTACGATAGAGGTACAACCATTAGATCAGTCTGATTATGAACTATTAATTAAAAATGGTTTGTATGCTGTATTAGTGTATCAGGAAACATACCATAAGTCGGCATATAAAAAACATCATCCAAAAGGAAGAAAATCTAATTTCGATTATCGATTAGAAACTCCGGATCGATTAGGTAAAGCAGGAATTCATAAGATAGGATTAGGAGCTCTTTTTGGGTTAGAAGATTGGAGGGCGGATAGCTTTTTTACAGCATTGCATCTTAACTATTTGCAAAAAACATACTGGAAAACAAAATATTCGATATCCTTTCCGAGACTAAGACCACATAGCGGTGGGCTAGAGCCAAAAGTAGCAATGACAGATTCGGATTTGGTACAGTTAATATGTGCTTTTCGATTGTTAGATGAAGATGTAGAATTGTCTTTGTCTACTCGAGAAAGTGAAGTGTTTAGAGAACATATTGTAAATCTTGGAATCACTTCTATAAGTGCCGAATCTAAAACTAATCCGGGAGGTTATGTCGTAGAACCACAGTCTTTAGAACAGTTCGAGATTTCTGATGAACGTTCTACAGGAGATGTAGTCAAAATGCTTAAAAATAAAGGATTAGAAGTGGTTTGGAAAGATTGGGCCTATAATTGGAAATAAATTGTAATATATTTAAGGGCTAAAACTGTTTTGGATATAGGATGTGTAATTTTATTTTTATGAGTAGGATAATTGCTGTAATTTCTCTTTTTCTTTTTTGGAATCATTTAAGTTATGCCCAACAAGAGGAGGGTATAGGAGTAATACAATATGTAAACCCAATACTGGTTGAACTAAAGCCTAATGTACCAGTAATGCTTACAGACTCTTTGTCTATTCTATTAACAGGTTATTCTCATAAACGCCCAACACACGGTGCCAGTGGTCCAACAAAAACAGGTGTACAGCTATCGCTTTCTAAAGGAAATAATTGTGGAGAAATAGAGGTTTACAGGTATGGTTTACAAGGGGAAACAGAGTATACATATGCTCCTTCATCCTGGAACGATGAGTATGAATTTAAGTTAATGGATTTTGATTTTCCGCTTTCTTTTAAAGTTGTGATTTCAAAAAGACAAGATACAGACTAAAACCAAGTTGTTTTTTCTTTGTATAACTAGTTAGATATAAATAACGTATTTCCTTCTCGTCGCACATTATATCGCCTTAATCCAAATTGACCCTCTCCAGAGGTTTGCTGTCCAGTAACAATATTGTAACTGTTTCCGTCATCGCAATTGCAAGTAGCGGTGATCCCATCAATTGTCTGAGTAGAACAGGAGCTGGGAGCATGATTAGGGTCACTAAGCTCAAAAGCAGCATACTGAGTATTATCAATATTATAAATGATGACTCCTTTAATACTTCCGTTTTCTGAGTTATCTACAAAATGATTACTCGGAAATTTAAGCGCGTTAAATTGAGGTAAATTAAGATTGATTTGATAATTAACACTCGAAGGAGGTAGAAATTGATTATTATCTCGATTATCATCACTGCTACATGATAAAACCAAAAGGATACTTGCTAAAAATAAAGTCTTTTTCATAACACTAATATTGTATTGGCAAATTACGTAAATTTGTAGTCTTCAGTAAAATTTTTGTTATCTTTGAATAACAAATCCCATTCTTATGGGATTTTTTGTATTTATATAAACGATGAAGTTATGAGCAAAGTATCTTATTATACTGCAGAGGGGCTTAAAAAACTAAGAGACGAAGTAAGTCAACTTAAGGATGTTGAGCGCCCAAAAGCTTCTCAAGCAATAGCTGAAGCGCGTGATAAAGGGGATTTAAGTGAAAATGCCGAATATGATGCCGCAAAAGAAGCACAGGGATTATTAGAGATGAGAATTTCTAAATTGGAAGAAACTCTTTCGAATGCACGTTTAATTGACGAATCTCAATTAGATACATCTAAAGCCCTTATACATTCTACTGTAAAGATCAAAAATCAAACTAATGGTGCCGAAATGACCTATAAATTGGTAGCACAAAGTGAAGCAGATCTTAAAACAGGAAAAATATCTGTAGATTCTCCTATCGGAAAAGGTCTATTAGGAAAAAGTGTTGGCGAAATAGCCGAAATACAGGTTCCTAATGGGATTATGAAGTTTGATGTTGTAGAGATTTCAAGAGAATAAAAGAAGTAATTTTTTAGATTTTATTACAAGCCTTTTTTAATTTTTTAAAAAAGGCTTTTTTATGGTTTTGACTTACAGATAAATAAACTATATTTCCAAAACCGTAACCCAACTAAAATTTAATTAATGTCTACCCTATTTACTAAAATTGTAAATGGCGAAATTCCATCGTATAAAGTGGCCGAAGATGAGAATTATTACGCCTTTTTGGATATTAGTCCAAATGCAAAAGGACATACGCTTTGTATTCCTAAAAAAGAAGAAGATAAAATATTTGATCTGGATGAAGACGAATATCTGGAGTTAATGCGCTTTTCTCGTAAAGTAGCTAAAGCTATAGAGAAAACAGTTTCTTGTAAACGTGTTGGTATTGCCGTTGTAGGTCTAGAAGTACCACATGTACACGTACATTTAATTCCGTTAAATGAAATGAAAGAAATGACTTTTCAGCATAAAATTTCTATGACAGAGTCTGATTTTAAAACATTGGCAAAAGAGATTCATTCGAATTTATAAAGACATATGCAAGAATCTGATTTTAAATTATCTCTACAACTTCGTATTGATTGGAGTGAGATGGATACCTATCAGCATGTGAACAATGTAAATTTCATGAAATATATGCAAAGTGCACGTGTTCAATTCTGGGAAGTAACCGGTTTGGCAACATTATATGCCGAAACTAAAAAGGGACCTATGTTGGTTTCTACCCGATGTGATTTTAAAAACCCTTTGTTTTTTCCGGGAAATGTAGTAATTAAAACTAAAGTCGAATTTATTAAAAACTCTAGTTTTGGATTATATCATCAATTGTATAATGATGAGGGCGTACTTTGTGCAGAAGGTCATGATGTAGCAGTTTGTTTTGATTTTAATACAGATAAAACCTTTCTGATTACAGATGAATTACGAGGGGTTATGAAACAATATTAGATTCCTAAAAGATCAGGTCTATAAAGATAGATATACAGAAAAGCTGCTATAGCTATTGCAAGAAGTGTTAGAATATAAAACAATTTGGTAAAACGTAATGATCCAGATTGACGAGTGATTGTTTTTTTATGATAATCATAGACTCTCTCTATATCTGTGGTCCACTGTCCTGGAAAAATTTGATTTTCACATTTGTTACAGTTAATACTTTCGACAATATTGCTTTTGGTTTTTACCAGAAATTTTGATTTTAGTCTTTGCTGTTTGAAAGAAAGTACCATGCCATCAGTAGAGTAGCATTCTGGACAATTATTGTTAAGAGTTGTTTCCTTTAAAATAATATACTCAGTTTTCACTTTGTTTAGATTTGGCGTTCTAGGTATTCTATAACGTTGTGAAAAAAATATTGTTATACCCTTTTAGGAAAATTTAAGATTAAGAAGTAACTCCAGACTTGCGAAGTGTGATTTGAAAAGTAGTGCCTTTACCAATATCTGATTTAAGAACTTTAATTTTTCCTAAGTGGTATTCTTCTATAATTCTTTTTGATAGGGATAGACCCAAACCCCATCCTCTGCTCTTAGATGTATATCCAGGTTCAAAAATTTTGGTGAATTTACTTTTAGGAATACCTTTACCAGTATCTTTAATTCGTATAAATACCCGCTTCGCATCATCTATAAGGTCAATTTCAAGATCTCCTTTTCCTCGCATCGCATCAATAGCATTTTTTACGAGATTTTCGATTGTCCAGCTATATAATTGGGAGTTTAATGATACTTGAATAGGTTTATCGGGTAAATTAAGCGAAAAATTAATGAGTTTAGAGCTTCTGGATTGAAGATATGTATAAGCGTTTCGGGTTTCTTCTACAATATCAACGTCTTCAAGGTTGGGAATAGATCCAATTTTAGAAAAACGTTCTGTAATTATCTTTAATCGTTCAATATCTTTTTCTATTTCTACGATATATTCTGGATTTACATTTTCGGTTTTAAGGATTTCGTTCCAACCTACCAATGAGGATAATGGTGTTCCGATTTGGTGAGCAGTCTCTTTAGCCATACCTGCCCATAGTTTATTTTGTTCACTAGCTTTAGAGGTAGTAAAAAAGAAATAAATTACTCCAATTAGCAAAAATATAATGATGGCAATGGTCATTGGGTAATATTTTAGTTTATTTAAAATATCCGAATTTCCATAATAAATATATTGAACGGTATCTTTAAGATCGAGTTCAATTGGATCATTTTCTGATTTTAACGTTTTTAAATATGACTTAAGCTTATCTTCATCTGTTACTTCACTTTTAGATAAATTTTTAAAATAACTTGGGTCAGGTTTTCCTAAAGAATCTCTAATAAAATCACCTTTAGAATCTGTAATGATGATAGGTATAGAATTATTTGTTGCTCCTATTACAATAGATAATTCAAGATAATCATCAGATTGTTCGCTGTCTAATGCTTTCTGGGATTGCACCCATATTTCAACTTTAGTTCGTTCGTCATCCTTAAGACGTTGCATAAATAACGATGTATTCCATAAAACGAGGCCAGTTATTACTAAAACAGCTATAATAATAAAATAGCTCGAAAAATTACGCTCATCAGAAAAATTCATACAGACTAGTTAACTAAATCCTAAATATAAACGTTTTAAAACGATTTTATTGTTTATAAAACAGATTCTAAAACCTGTTTTTTTAGTGATTCTAAAACCAAACTTTGGTTATATTTGCTCAATATAAAACAAATTATGATTACAATCGATCCATCAGAGGTTACTACAGGAAAATTACATGGTTTAATTCTTGGAGCAATCGGTCCCAGACCTATAGCTTTTGCTAGTACGATGGATGTAAATGGCAATGCTAATTTATCTCCGTTTAGTTTTTTTAATGTATTTAGTGCAAATCCACCGATTCTTATTTTTTCTCCGGCGAGAAGAGTAAGAGATAATACGACTAAACATACATTAGAAAATGCAGAATCTACCAAAGAAGTAGTCATTAATATTGTGAATTATGATATTGTACAGCAGATGTCATTATCAAGTACAGAGTATCCAGAAGGGGTTAACGAATTTGTGAAATCTGGGCTTACCATGGTTCCTTCAGAAAAAGTCAAAGCATATCGTGTAGGAGAATCTCCGGTACAGTTTGAATGTAAGGTTAATCAGGTAGTTCCTATGGGTACCGAAGGAGGAGCGGGTAATCTTATTATCTGTGAGGTCGTTCTTATGCATATTAGTGAGAATGTTATGGACGAAAATAATAGAATAGATCAGCATAAGATAGATCAGGTTGCTCGTATGGGGGGTAATTGGTACAGTAGAGCTAATATGGGAATGTTTGAAGTGCCTAAACCATTAAGCTCTATAGGGATTGGTGTAGATGCATTGCCAGAAGAAATAAGAAGCAGTACTGTTTTTACAGGAAACGATTTAGGTAAGCTAGGAAATGTAGAAGGAATACCAACAAAAACTGAAGCTTTAGAATTTGTTAATAACCATAATGATATTAAGGGTAAAATTCGGGAGGCTAACCTAATAGAAATTCATAAATTTGCAAAGCAGTATCTTGATCAGGATGATATGGATACGGCATGGAACATTTTAGCAGCAAAATAATAATTCAATAAGATGGAAGTACAAGGTAAAGTAAAGATGATCGGTGAGACTCAAACCTTTGGAAGCAATGGTTTTAGAAAGAGAGAAATTGTAGTTACTACTGAAGAGCAATACCCACAACATATCATGGTAGAGTTTGTTCAGGATAAATGTGACTTATTAAACCCTTTTCAAGTTGGTCAGGATGTAAAAATAAGTATTAATTTACGTGGTCGTGAGTGGGTAAACCCACAAGGAGAAACTAAGTATTTTAATTCTATCCAGGGATGGAGAATTGAGAGTTTGCAACCTGCAGCTCAGAATGCTTCTGCTCCTCCAACTCCACCAGTAGATGCCTTTGAGCCTGCAAAAGATTTTTCTGAAGAAGAACATGATGATTTACCATTCTAAATAGGTTTTAAGCAGACTATTTAATAAAAAGAAAAAAGTCCGATATAAGATAATATCGGACTTTTCATTATTGTGGTTTTAGGTTAACCTTTTAATAAAACTCAAAAAAGCAATGATGAACAAAATTTATCTTAAAAGGTCCTAACAAATATTGCGATTTTTTTGGTCAATTCAAACAACTGATTGATATTTAACGTTGTATAAAGGTTTATAAGTATATTTTGTACATTTTAACAGACTCAATACAATTTCCACCGGTTACTCTTGCTGATGCTAATGGTCTTTTGGCTATAGGAGGAGATCTTTCTGTTGATAGATTACTAGAGGCATATCATAATGGGATTTTTCCCTGGTATGATAAGGAACAACCGATCCTATGGTATAGCCCAGATCCAAGAATGGTACTTTTTCCACCAGAACTTAGGGTAAGTAAAAGTATGCGCCAACTTATCAGAAAAAATAAGTTTGAAGTAACATTTAATAAGGCTTTTGACAGTGTTGTACAACATTGTGCAACAATCAAACGTCCAGAACAAGAAGGTACCTGGATTACAAACGATATGCAAAAGGCATATACAAAACTTCACCAATTAGGATATGCTATTTCTGTTGAGGTTTGGGAACAATCTGTTTTGGTAGGAGGTTTGTACGGGGTTTTGTTGGAAGATAAAAAAGTATTTTGTGGTGAGAGCATGTTCTCTAAAGTAAGTAATGCTTCTAAATATGGTTTTATTACCTTGGTAGAGTGGTTAATAAAAAAAGAGATACAATTGATCGATTGCCAGGTGTATACCGATCATTTGGCAAGCCTGGGTGCCAGAGAAATTACCAGGGCCGCGTTTGTAAAATATTTGAAATAATATATGATTAGGAATCTATTCTAACCTTTAATTGATTTCAAAAAGTAACTGGAAATAATAGTTTTAATAACTTCTTAAAATGCAGTATCAATGGTTATTCATAATTTAGGATTAAAAAATTCAATTTTAAATCAATTTGTTTTAGAATTAAGAGATGTTACTATACAGAAAGATGCAATGCGTTTTAGGAAGAATATCGAACGAATAGGCGAAATCTTAAGTTACGAACTAAGTACAGCGTTGGATTATGAAACTAGAACAGTTCAAACCCCTTTGGGAACCAAAGAAATTTCTGTACCTAAGAATGCAATTGTATTGTGTTCTATTCTTAGAGCCGGGTTGCCATTGCATCAAGGATTATTAAATTATTTTGATGCCGCAGAAAACGGATTTATTTCGGCGTATAGGGATCATCAAAATAATGATGATGATTTTGAGATTGTGGTAAAATACCTGGCTTCACCTTCTTTGAAAGATAAAACATTGATTTTGGCAGATCCAATGTTGGCAACAGGAAAAACTCTGGAGAATACATTTACTGTAATGAAAAGACATGGTATGCCCGAGCAAGTACATATTGTTTCTGTAATAGGATCAGAGCAAGGAATATCATATATTAAAAATGTTTTTCCTGAAAATACTCATCTCTGGATTGCTGCAGTCGATGAAAAATTAAATGATAAGAGCTACATTATTCCTGGCCTCGGTGATGCCGGAGATTTATCTTTTGGGGTAAAACTGTAAGCTATCCTTTATAATTTTCAGATAGTTTCTTTAGCACAGTGATTGCTTTATGTTCATCTTTTTTGTCAACGAAAATATGATCATGATAATAGCCGGCAATTACATTACAACTAATTTTATGTTTTGCTAATTCTGTCGAAAAAATAGCTGTAAGACCTACTGCATCGAGTGAAGAATGAATTTTTAAAGTTATCCATGAAGCAATATATTCATAAGAGAGATTAAGATGTTCTGCCTTTTTACGATCAATTATAATAGTTACTCCTTCGGGTTCTTTAAATTCACCAATACTATCTTCTCTGGGGATATGATCTGTATTTTTTACTGTAGAAAAAACAAACTCACCAGTTTGTAATACAGGAGACATGTTTCTGATTAAAGTAGTTAAATTAGTTTCTCCACTCATCTTTTGATATTTTTAATGGTTTTGTGTGTGATATGTTAAACTTCTTTGTATCTAAAACAGCCTACTTCGTGATCGTTTACCATACCAATAGCCTGCATAAAAGCATAAATCACGGTAGAACCCACAAACTTAAACCCTCGTTTTTTTAAATCTTTACTTACGATATCAGAAGTTTCTGTAGTCGCAGGGCAATCTTTATAATGAGGCCAACTGTTCTGAACTTGTTTTCCATCTACAAAACTCCAGATATATGTATTAAAACTACCAAACTCTTCTTGTATTTTAATAAAATTCTGAGCATTGGATATTGCAGAATTTACTTTTAGTTTATTGCGAATGATTCCAGCATTTTGTAATAATTCTTCTTTCTTTGTATCGTTATATTTAGCAACAATTTTATAATCAAAATTATCAAAAGCAACCCTAAAATTTTCTCGTTTTCGTAAAATGGTAATCCAACTCAAACCCGCCTGAAAAGTTTCAAGAATTAAAAATTCGAATAAAAGTTGTTCGTCGTGTAATGGTACTCCCCACTCAGTGTCATGATAGGCTTCGTATAATGGGTCCCCAATACACCAACCACATCTGTGTTTTTGCATAATATATACTTAGTTTGTTTTTATCGATTAAATCTCTAAAATACTGTTTATTTTAAAAAGAAATTGAACAATCAGGAAGTAGTTTTTTGATTTTTTCTTTTTCTAAATCAGATAAGTTGTTACCAGATAGATGAATGATTTTTAATTTTTTTAAATCTTTTATAGACTCTGGCAAAGAAGAGAGTTTATTACTATCTAAATAGAGTTGTTTTAAGTTTTTAAGTTTGTATAGGGATTCTGGTAAACTTGCAATACTGTTATAAGACAAGGAAAGAGTTTCTAATTTTTTAAGTTTCTCAAAGGATTTTGGTAATTTCTTAAGTTGATTGCTTATGAGATACAGCTTTTGCAAATTTTTAAGCTCTCCTATTGATTCTGGTAGTTCTGTTAATTCGCTATCCGAAAGATATAGGATGTCAACATTTTTTTTGTTTTCTAAGGCCTTCTGCAAAGAGTAGTAACTGTTTTCGAAATTAATTTCACAATTAGGTAATAATTGTTTGCTTGTTTCTTTTTCTGCTTTAGAAAGCCTGTTGCCAGATAGGTTGAGGTCTTTTAAATTAGTAAGATTCTGAAAGGATTTTGGCAGCTCACTTATTTTATTAGCATTTAAGTACAGAAGTTTTAATTTTGAAAGGTTTCCGAAGGTTTCGGGAATACGATCTAACTTATTTTCTTTACAAATCAACCACTCTAAACTATTTAGATTTCCAAAAGATTCAGGCAATTCATCAATTTGATTATTTGATAGGTTTAGTGCTTCTATATTGTTTAGATTTCCAAATGTTAGAGGCAATTCAGAAAGTCGATTTCCTTCTATAAGAAGTTCTTGTAAGCTAGTAAGATTACTAAAAGTATTAGATAACTCAACAAGTTGATTCTGTCTCAAATCTAATTTTTTTAAACTAGTAAGGCTACCAAAGGATTCGGGTAACATCTTGATTTGATTATCTTTTAAAAATAACCATCCTAGTTTTTTTAAATTCCCGATAGACTCGGGGAGTGTAAGTATTTGATTTTCAGATAAAAATAAAACCTCTATGCTTTGCAAATCACCAAAAGATCCCGGTAGCTCAACGAGTTTATTCTTTTTTACATTAAGCGTTCTTAATTTTTTTAGATTCCCAATAGATTCTGGTAATTTACTTATTTCATTTCCTTCCAGATTAAGGTATTGTAAATGTTTTAGTTGCGCTATAGAATCAGATAGTTTTGTGAGTTTAGTGTGGCTAAGATCTAGTTTGTATGCCTGGTCTTTATTGATTAATGCCTCTTGTAATGAGGTGTAAATTTTATTTTCCTGACCAATAGCGGTTATACATCCTAGTAATAGTATAATTATAGTAAATGATTTTTTCATGTATTTAAATTTTCTATCGAAAACCCCTTAAAATAATGCTATACGTCTGTAATGTGTAAAGTGTATAATTCCCCCTCTTGTAAAGTTATTATTTAAATTCCTGACTGTTAGCTTTAAAATCATATTTTTTTGTTTTATTTCTGATAAAAATATTTTTCAGTGGTCGATATGTATCCTTTTTTTATTTTTTGCTCAATAAGCTTTTTTCCTTCTTTATGTGCCGTGTCTATATCCTTAAATTCTTTTGTTTTTGATTGTCCTTTTGTGCCTATTTTACCATAAGTTATAGTAAAAATTTCTTGGTAGTGCACTATTTTCCAGAATTTTGCTGATTTTTCGTCTTTATATTCTAAATAAACATTTTGTTCTGCATCTCTAATAAATTCCAGAGCACTTTCTAAAGCATCATTTATTTCTTCGGTAAGATCTTCCATATTTATGGTCATATTTCCAAAACGTTTTTCGACACTGGTGCTTCTGTTATGTTCTTTAATCCAGTTTTTTGCTAGTGGATTCTCGCAGTAATAAATGGTACGGATGGCTTCAGCACTACCTCCGGGAATTTTGGAATGGTTTTTTTCTAAAAACATAAAGGTGTTTTCGAGCATGGTTTCAATTTGCTCTTTATTAAACCTATTAGTAGGGTTTATTTTAGTATCATATTCTTTAGAAAGTAATTTTGTGAAAATAGCTTCTGATAAGTGTGGTATTTTTTGAAGGGTGTCTTCATCAAGTAATAATGTGTTGACAACGAAATTAAAAATATCGGGTAATTGTAAAACATTCAGGAAAAACATACAGGCAACTCCAGGAGCTTTTTCTGCATTATATTTACTTTCAAATTCACTTTCTGGTAGTATAAACCATGACTTTACAATTTCGATATTGGGATCATTCTCATCTTTGATTAAATGAGGAAATTCTTCTGCGAAAATTTCGAGAATATTATGATGATATAATCCTAAGTTAGAAAACAGTTGTGTAATAGTTTGTTGCTTATCAGGAAGGTCATTTAGATACAAGAAATAAAAGGCTCGTTTTGATAGTTCATATTCATTAATGTTTTCTATAACCTGATATAATAGTTTTTCTTCTAGAGAAGAGAATACAGCATCTGTTTTTTTATATAAACGTTCTTTTTCGGCTGTGGTCGTTTCAAAATCATCATAATCTTTAAAAATGTCGGTGAGTTTTCCTAAAATCTTTTGAACGGTATCAGAATCAGGAGTAGATTCTCCCATTACAGTTAATAAATCTGCATATTCTTTGGAGGCAGTATTTCCTTTGAAGTAAAAATTGACCGCCTTTTTAAGAAGATCTTTTTCTGTAAAAAGATCTTTTAAATCCCAAATCATGATTTGTGCAAACTTACGCCGTATGTTTTCTTTCCAGATTTTCTTTCCATCGAGGAGTTCTTCTAAAAAACGATTTGCATATTTTGTTTTGTCTTTTGTATTGGGACTACATGCCAATATATAAGATAGTAAACTGATTTCTTGTGTTGTAGCCGTTTTGATTATTTCATCAAACTCAATCCATTTATTATGTTTTTTTAAGTTATTTTTTAGCCATCGCATGCGTTTGATCATGTTTTTTTCTGCCTGAGGATATATAATTATAGACAGCCACCATTGTTGTATATTATCTTCTTTCCCTCTAAATTCATAAGATTGAGTATTAAACACTAAGTATGCACGTCTTCTTAAGAACAGGTTTTCAAAACTATCCTCCTCATCACAATAAGAATATTCATCATGTATCTGCAGATCATAAAAAGCATCGGTTGTATTAAAAAAACCAAGAGCCATTTTAAAATATTCTAGTTGTTCTTCTAATTGATTAGCAAGTACTATGTTTTTTACTTCCTCATATCTTTTATCTAAAGAAAAACCAAAATGTAATAACCAATATAAAGCTAAATGAGGATCATTTATGAATTCGGTTTTTTCATTTTCATAGTCTTTGTCTATGTCATTGGGGGTATCCCATACGCCATAGGGAGTTACTTCTGTTTGATGAGCCCAATCTCTAAAAAGCATAGAGAACCAATGGTATCGTTCCATAAGTGCTACCGCATCGACTTTTAGTTTTAATGCTTGTTGTTTATAATCTACTTTGGGATAGTGTTCTGGGTTTTTTAGTTTTACTTTATAGATTCTAGAAGATTCATGATCAATACCATAAGTACCACTTTTACCTCTTATGTCATTTACAACCCAATCACCGCTTTCGGGATAGATGGTATTACCTTTTATCTCTCGATCTTCGCCAACATAAATATTTTTGCATCCTGCCCAGTCTGAATAATATTCTCCCCAGTTTTTCATTGCAGATTCAAATTCTATAGCGTAATCGTTATCCGTTTTTGTTTTACTGTTTTTTGATCCGGTATTCTTGGGAGATTCCATATAATTAGATTAGTTATTAGCTACTTTTTATGATATATATACGTCTGTTTTATATTAAAATCAAAAAAAAGACTAGAATACAAAGATTCAAATCTAATCGTATGTAGAGTACACTATTAACCGTATAAATGTACTCACTGTTTTCAGGGAGTATAGAATATCTGTAAGTTTTAAAGATAACTATCGTCTATGTATAAGAAACCTTCAAAAATTGACAGTTATACGATTTTGATCTATGCGTTTTTGATATAAAAATATTGTTTTACCTATTTTTGAGACCTATAATTATGGAGCAACCTACTACAATGACAATACCCGAATTGATAACTCAAGGAATTGATAATTCCTACACGTACCAGGAATATAAGAGCCTGATTAGTGACTTGTTAACCGAAAATAAATCTACTGGTCACGAACAATCTGAAGCATTAACAAATTATAGTATGCTTAATGATCGTAGAATGAAACGATGGGATAAGACTTTGAAAATCGATAAGTCGATTAGTACCTCATTTTCTAATGCCGATCTAAATGTAACCTGGGTGGTATTAACAGAGGGATGGTGTGGAGATGCTGCACATGTGTTACCTGTATTGAATAAACTTGCAGAATTAAATGATGGGATAGATTTAAAAATTATCTCTAGAGATGATCACGATGAGTTGATGAATAATTTTTTAACCAACGGAGGAAAATCAATACCTAAATTAATTGTGTATGATAATCAAAACAAAGAAGTGTTAAATTCGTGGGGCCCCAGGCCTTCTGTAGCAACACAAATGGTAAATGATTATAAAGAGCAACACGGTAGCTTAGACCCAGAGTTTAAGCAAGATTTACAAGTTTGGTATAACAAGGACAAAGGTGCAAATATTGCAGAAGATCTGGCGGATTTGTTATAATTATATAGTATCAAAACCTCATAAGTTTTAGCTTATGAGGTTTGGTAAAATGAGTTTAAAAAAAATAACGTATTGTAATAATGTTAGATTTTTTCCTGAAATAAATTTGATTATTTAATAATTTCTAGTTTAACTCTAATAGCATCAGGATCATAAAAGTTTGAATCTCCTGCATATCCTGTAGAACCTCCTCCTTGTGATAACCACGGAGTATATTTAGCAATTCCTTTCTTTGAAGAACTGGTTCCGCCATCTGTTAATTGAATTCCAAACCGAACATCTTCTACAGTTAATCCTGCATATGGCCTTGTTTGTATCATAAACCTAACAGCATCAAAATCATATGCATTCGAATCTGTGGCCCATGATGACCATCCTCCACCTTGGCTTGCCCAAGGGGTATATCTAACTAAGCCAGCATTGTTACCAGAACTACCCCCGTCTGATAATTGAATAGCAATCCTAAAATCTAGGTTTTTTAAATTTTTTGTTGTCCTGGTAATCAGATTTAAGACAATCCAATCTGGATCATAAAAGTTTGAATCTCCTCCCCATTCTGACCATTGATTCTGCTTGTTTGCAGCCCATCCGGTGCTCTCGACATTACCTTGTTGATTCCCTAGTCCGTTGTCGCCCAGATAAAAATCAAGCTTGATATCTCTGTTGGCTCCAGTTCCTGCTTTTTCTACATTGTTTTCAATACTTGTTTCTATTTCATCATCTAAATTTGATTGGCAAGCTGTTAAACAAATAAAAGTAGATAATACAAGTTTTGATACTAAATTAAAACGCCTTTTTGTCATTGTTTTTTTCATGATTTTTGTGATTTATTATAAAGTTGATTAAGTCTTTGTTATGAAGTGTAAAATGCTTCTATATAAAAGTAGTTAATAACCAATATAAGTAGGATACGGGATCTCCGTAGTTGATAGTTGTTTTCTTTTTATGAAAACATAATATATTTAAAATCAATGAATTGCGGGTGTTTTTGATTTGATTCTTTATGAATAATAACTTTATGATAACATGAAATTCATACAGGAAAATTTACTTTGGAAAGAATGGTTTTGAAAGAAAATCAACCTAAAAAAACAAGTGAATTTTTGGCACAACCATTATAAACATAAGCTTTATCAATAGATTGATATTTTTTTAAATATATCTTGGATATAACTTAAGGTTTACAACAAGTATCGTTTCATATTTAGATGTATTGGTCTTAGAAGTAGTTCAAACTATAGTAGTCTTACCAAAATAATAACGGTTCTAAAATAAAAGGGAATTATACAGTATGATTGGTGCCTTATCCAAACTGAATAAAAGCTTTTCTTTCTCAGTTACTATAAATACTACTACTAGATTTGTTTAAAGAGAAAAATTTCAACACTAAATAGTATCGCGAAACACTAACTTGCTTTATAATATGGAATAACTAATATATTAGATTACTTTAACCACCATAATTAAAGTAATACGTAATAGTACCTTCTTGTTCTTCGATATCAGAACGAGAAAATAAAGCTTTTCTGGCATAATCCATAGCATTGTCAAAAAGACATTCGTTTCTGGTAGTAGAATTTCTCTTGTCTATTTTGGTATTAATTACATATCCATTTTTATTGACTTCGATTTTTACTACTACTTTACCATTTCCGTTACATGTGTATACTGGGTTAGGTAGATCTATAGATTTTCTGTTTTTCAAGCTATAAGTAAGAGAACTGTTTCTGTTGTTGGTTTCTTTACCTTCGGGTTCTGGTTTTTCCTTTTTTTCATTTTCTTCCTCTTCATCAATAGGGACCTCTCCTTCTGTTGGTGCAGCTTCTTCACTTTCTTCTGCGGAATTTTCGGCTTCTGTTAATGATTTCATTCGTTGTTCAAACTCATCTGGGTCTTCAAAATCCTCATTAAAAGCGGCATGTGTTCTTTTGGCGGCAATTAATTGTCGATCATCCTGAGCGATTAGTTCTTCTTCGGGCTCTTCTTCTTCGGCAAGGAACTCCTCGGGGATTTCCATTAAGATTTCAGATTGTTCTTTTTTCTTATTTATCATATTGATATTGTAAAGACTTAGAACGACGATTCCCATCAACATCGATGTGATAATCAAAGCTTTATGTTTTTCTACAAATTCCATAGGTAATTATAACTACTTTTATTCTACAATATTTTATGTAGTTTCAATTTTTGGGCGTAACTGGTTTTCAAAAGACTCTATTGTAGTCGCATCTTCAACCGAAAATGATCCTATTTTAGTTCTTCTTAAAACAGTTAAGTGAGCCCCGCTATTTAATGCTTTTCCAAAATCATGTGCCAATGATCTAATATATGTCCCTTTGCTGCATAGAACTCTAAACTCTACTTCTGGGAATTTGATTTTAGTGATTTCAAATTCGGTTATAGTAATTTTTCGAGAGTTAATTTCTACAGTTTCTCCTTCTCGGGCATATTCATACAATCGTTTACCGTCTTTTTTTAAAGCTGAAAAAATAGGAGGGTATTGCTCTATTTCTCCAATAAAAAGAGAAGTTGTTTTATGAATAATTTCTTCAGAAATATGATCTACAGGAAAAGTCTGATCAATCTCGGTTTCTAAATCATAAGAAGGTGTTGTGGCTCCAAGTAATATTGTCCCGGTGTATTCTTTGGCTTGTCCTTGAAATTCTTGTATACGCTTAGTGTATTTTCCTGTACAGATAAGTAATAATCCTGTTGCAAGAGGATCAAGTGTTCCTGCATGACCTACTTTAATTTTTTTGATACCAAAATTTTTCCGGATAAGCCAACGAAGTTTATTTACAACTTGGAAAGATGTCCATTGCAGCGGTTTATCGATCAAAAGAACTTGACCGTCTTTATAATTTTGTTCGGTTAGCATTATAGATGGGGGCTATTTAATAAAACCAAAACTGATGGCTAATAAACCAACAAGTATACAATATACGGCAAAATAAGTTAACTTACTCTTTTTAACCAAAGAAATCATCCAGGTACATGCAAAAAGCCCTGAGACAAATGCAGCTAGAAAGCCAAGTGCCAAAGGAATACTGTTTTCTGATGAAAAAATAAGATCTCCACCAAGTATATCTTTAGCAATTTTTCCTAAAATTAAAGGGATAACCATTAAGAAAGAAAAGCGAGCGGCTTTGGTTTTGTCATTTCCTAACAATACCGAAGTAGATATTGTAGCACCACTTCTCGAAATTCCTGGAAGCATTGCGATTGCCTGAGCAACACCAATTACAAATGCATTTGAGTTGCTAACTGATTTTCGAGTGCTTTTAGCTTTATCTGCAAACCATAATAGCGCAGCTGTAATGAGTAACATAAAACCAACAAACATAATATTGCCTCCAAAAAGTTTTTCTAATTGTTCTTCAAAAAATAAACCTACTAAAACAGCAGGAATCATAGAAATAATGATTTTAAAAGAAAAGAGAGTTTCTTCGTTTTTTTCGAATTTCAATATTCCTTTTACAATCTCTACTATATCCTTTCTAAACACTACTATGGTACTAAGCGCAGTTGCAAAATGTAGAACTACAGTAAAAAGTAAAGATTCTTCTGGTACACTTTGATCACCTAAAATAGCTTTGCCAAGCTCGAGATGACCACTAGAAGAAACAGGTAAGAATTCGGTAAGCCCTTGTACTATACCTAGAATAATTGCGTCGATAATTTCCATAGAGAATTTTGGGATTTCTTAAATTTGACGCAAAGATATAACTACCGTAAAATAAAATGATAAATTACTGTTTTTTCTTCTTATTGGGATTTAGAAGAATAGCATATATTTCAATACCAAAACCAATTAAAACAATAGTTGGTGCCAATCGAATTCTTCTAAAATTATAGATGTCCGGATTAAAAACATTAGGATCATCACTTCCTCCTCCTGCCATGAGAATAAAGCCAAGAGCAATTACTGCTATCCCTATAGCCATAACAATATAGTTTTTCTTTTCAAAAATAAAATCAGGTTTTGGCGTATTTTTATTAGATTGTTTTTTCATGCTCATCGTTATCAATTTCGTTAAATATTACAATATCATCAATTATTAATTTTGATATATGTCCCATATTTTTATCACGGGTAAATATAGTCCATCTTTCTATACCATACAAAGTAACTTTTTTATTAAGAATATCAGAGCGTAATTCTTCTACAGTTAATTGATATTGTAATCCACGATTAATATAGTAGTGGTGTTTATCATTTTTAAGGGTAATTACAATATCAAATCCCGATCCTTCCTGTATGTTGGTTACAATTCCTTCAATCTTCATAACATCATCGGGTTGCACATTACGTACAGGTCGAAATGTTTGTATTACTGCTACCATAAAGGCAATAAAAAGTACAAAAATGATCGAAAGATATATTTTAGCAATTTTACCCATTAATGCATTTAGATTAGTAGTTTTAAGTTAATACGTTTAGCTATTTGTCTTAATTAGATTAATAATATAATTCATCAGTTCTTAAATTTAAGAACCGTTGCGTAGCAAAGAATGTGCTGATCCAGGTGATAAGTATACCAATCCCAAAAATACCTGCAAATAAAATAATAAGTAAGATTTCATCATCAAGCAAGGCCAGTTCTGGGAATGTTTTATTAAGATAATATAATACAATCCCAACACCAATTAAGGCTACAATTGCTCCTATCATCCCTAATCGCACACTTTTCCATACAAAAGGCTTGCGAATAAATTTTTTTGTAGCACCAACCATTTGCATGGTTTTAATGATAAATCTTTTTGAATACACCGATAAACGGATAGAACTATTAATAAGCAATACAGCAATAAAAGTAAAAATACCACTAATGAGAAGTACCCAAAAACTTATACGCTTTATATTATCGTTTAATAATGAGATCAAAGGTTTATCGTAAATCACTTCATCTACAAAATCTTTTTTGATGATAGAAGCATTTATTTCTTCAATTTTTGCCTGATCTACAAAATCTGCTTTTAAGTAAACGTCGATAGAATTCTGAAGCGGGTTATACCCAAGAAAATCCATAAAATTCTCTCCGATATCTTTACTGTGTTCCTCGGCAGCTTCATCCTTAGAAATAAAAGCAGTTGATTTAGTATATTCTGCCAGTGCCAGAGTCTTTTCCAATTGTTTGATTTCAATATCTTTGGCGGTATCTTTTAAATAAATAGTAAGTGCAATTTTTTCTTTAAAGTGATCAGCGACCTTTTTAGTATTTAATACCAATAAGCCTAATAAGCCCAATAAAAATAATACCAAAGAAATACTAATAACAACAGAAAAATAAGAAGAGATTAGTCGTCGTTTTTGATATTTTTCAAAAGATGAGCTCATAAATAAATTGATTTGTGCGTAAAAATAATAAAGTTAAGGAGACTTTTTATTCTAAAACGCACCTCATTTTAGAATAAATTACTCAAGTTAACCCCATTACAGAATGGGATCTGTTTTTATGATATAGTTTGATTACATTTGAATAACGTATACTTAAAAATAATCTTATATCAGTTGTACTTTGAATTTTATAGCGGTAAATTGAAAGTATAAATGGTGTTACACGGTAAAAATAGATTTAAAATATGCATATAGTCATCATCGGAGTTGGTGGAGTTGGGGGATATTTTGGAGGAAAAATTGCTAATTCTGGTCAAAAAGTAACTTTGGTAGCCAGAGGAAAACACCTCGAAGCTATTAAAAATAATGGACTGCAAGTTAAAAGTATCAATGGAGATTTTGTAACTCATCCATTTTATGCAACAGATCAGATGGATACTGTAGAAAAAGCAGATATAGTACTAATCTGTACCAAATCATGGCAGGTAGCCGAAGCAGCAAAAACAATTCATCCTATTTTAAAAGAAGATACTATTGTTATTCCATTACAAAATGGAGCCGATAATGCAGAAAAAGTATGTTCTGTAGTAGCTACAAAACATGTTTTAGGAGGATTATGTAAAATCTATAGTAAGATAGAAAGTCCTGGTATCATTTCTCATTTTGGTCATCAACCCGAAGTTGTTTTTGGAGAATTAGACAAAAGTAAAACAGATCGCCTCGAGGTAGTAAAAGAAGTATTTGACAAAGCAGGATTTAACAATGCAATTTCTAAAGATATTGAAGTAGATATCTGGAGCAAATTTATGTTTATTACTACCGTTAGTGGTATTGGTGCACTTACTCGTGCTACAATCGGAGAGGTATATGAAAATCCAGAAACCTATCATATTTTAGAACAGACAGCTACCGAAATTTATAAAGTAGGTATCGCTAAAGGGGTTTCGTTACCAGAAGATATCGTATCTCGGATTCTCGCTTTTATCGGTAAACAACCCTATGATTCTACTGCTTCTATGCAACGTGATATTATGGAAGGCAGACCTTCAGAATTAGATAATTTTAATGGCTTTATCGTAAAACAAGGAGCAAAATTAGATATTTCAACACCTGCAAATACGTTTATATATAGTTGTTTGTTACCCATGGAGACTAAAGCCAGAATTTCAAAAAATAAATAAAAGACCCCTAATATTATTACATTTCTTCAAATTAGACATAATAATATTAGTATATACCATATTTTTGCACTTCTCATAAAAATGGTAATACAGAAATAAACGTAATGAGCTACGATTTTAATACTATTGAAGCCAGGTGGCAAAAATATTGGGCAGAAAATGGCACCTTTAAAGCTGATAATAACAGTGATAAACCTAAATACTACATATTGGATATGTTTCCTTATCCATCGGGTGCGGGATTACACGTTGGGCATCCGCTAGGATATATTGCCAGTGATATCTATGCAAGATATAAACGCCATAAAGGATTTAATGTATTACATCCGCAAGGATATGATTCTTTTGGATTACCAGCAGAGCAGTATGCAATCCAAACAGGGCAGCATCCTGCAATAACTACAAAAGAAAATATAGCTCGTTATCGTGAGCAATTAGATAAAATAGGTTTCTCTTTTGACTGGAGTCGCGAAGTAAAAACTAGTGATCCTAATTTTTATAAATGGACGCAATGGATATTTATAGAGCTTTTTAATTCGTGGTATGATAACGATGCAGATAAAGCAAGAGGGATTGATGATCTTGAAACTATTTTTGCCTCAGAAGGAAACACAAAAGTAAATGCAGTTTGTGATGAAGATATAACACCATTCATTGCCGGGGATTGGAATAATTTTTCTTCAAAAGAAAAGCAAGAAGTATTATTAAAATACAGGTTAACCTACTTGGCAGAAACCGAAGTAAACTGGTGTCCGCAATTAGGAACCGTACTGGCAAATGATGAGATAGTAAACGGAGTTTCTGAGCGAGGAGGATATCCTGTGATTCGTAAAAAGATGACGCAGTGGAGTATGCGAATCTCGGCCTACGCAGAACGATTGTTGCAAGGATTAGAAACTATCGATTGGACAGATTCTCTTAAAGAATCACAACGTAACTGGATCGGAAAATCTGTAGGAGCTAGTGTAACCTTTACTGTAAAAGAACATGATAATGAGATAATCGAAGTGTTTACCACACGTCCTGATACTATTTTTGGTGCTACATTTATGACATTAGCTCCAGAACATGAATTAGTGGCCAAAATAACAACTCCTGAGCAGAAAGCAGCTATAGAAGCCTATATCGAAGCAACGGCCAAACGTAGCGAACGTGAGCGTATGGCAGACGTAAAAACGATTAGTGGTGTGTTTACAGGGGCATATGCAGAGCACCCGTTTACCAAAGAACCAGTACCCATCTGGATCGGAGATTATGTGTTGGCAGGATATGGTACCGGTGCTGTAATGGCGGTACCATGTGGAGACCAGAGAGATTATGATTTTGCGAAATATTTTGCTGCCAAACCGGGTATGCCGGCTATCACTAATATTTTTGAAGGTGTAGATATCTCTGAAGAAGCGTTTGCCGATAAAGAAAAGACCATCATAGCCAATTCTGATTTCCTTAATGGATTAAACTATAAGAAAGCAACCAAAACTGCTATTTATGAGTTAGAAAAACTAGGTCAGGGACAAGGGAAAACCAATTATAGATTGCGTGATGCGGTATTTAGCCGTCAACGATATTGGGGAGAACCGTTTCCGGTATATTATGTAGACGGGATGCCACAGATGATTGATGTTGCACATTTACCGTTGGCGTTACCCGAAGTAGAAAAGTATTTACCTACAGAAACAGGTGAGCCACCATTAGGTCGTGCCGATGTTTGGGCATGGGACGCAGAGAAGAATAAAGTGGTATCTAATGATCTTATAAATCACACTAGTGTGTTTCCTTTAGAGTTAAATACGATGCCGGGTTGGGCAGGGAGCTCATGGTACCCGTTTCGATATATGGATGCTGGTAATGATACTGAATTCGCTTCCGCGGAAGCGATGCAATACTGGCAAAATGTAGATTTGTATATTGGAGGAAACGAACATGCTACCGGTCACTTATTATACTCTCGTTTCTGGACCAAATTCTTAAAAGACAGAGCATACATTACCGTTGATGAGCCGTTTAAAAAACTAATCAACCAGGGGATGATTTTAGGAACGAGTGCAATAGTATATAGGATTAGTGGTTCTAATACGTATGTTTCTAAAGGGTTAAAAGATCAACATGAAACAGAAGAACTTCGTGTGGATGTAAGTTTGATTAATAATTCGGACGAATTAAATGTGGATGCTTTAAGAAAATGGCAACCACAGTTTAACGATGCTGATTTTAAGTTAGAAGATGAAAAATACATCGTTGGTAGAGAAGTAGAAAAAATGTCGAAACGATGGTTTAATGTGGTTAATCCAGATGGTATTTGCGAGCAGTATGGAGCAGATAGTTTACGATTGTACGAGATGTTCCTGGGGCCATTAGAACAGGCAAAACCCTGGAATACTGCCGGGATTACGGGAGTACATTCTTTCCTTAAAAAATTATGGAAATTATATCATGATAGAGAAACGTTTGGTGTAACCGATACCGAACCTACCAAAGAGAATTTAAAAACATTGCATAAAACTATCAAAAAGGTAGAAGAAGATATCGAGAATTTCTCGTTTAACACTTCGGTAAGTACTTTTATGATTGCAGTAAATGAATTAACAGCTCAGAAATGTACTTCTAGGACAGTTCTAGAATCTTTAATCGTGTTAATTTCTCCTTATGCACCCCATATTGCTGAAGAATTATGGCAAAAATTAGGACATGATGAATCTATATCGACAGCTGCATTTCCTGTATTTGAAGAGAAACATCTGGTAGAAAGTACCAAGCAATACCCTATTTCGTTTAATGGTAAAATGCGTTTTACGATGGAGCTATCATTAGACCTAAGCAAAGATGAGATCGAAGCAGCAGTGATGGCTCATGAAAAAACACAGGAACAACTTGCCGGTCGAGCGCCTAAAAAGGTAATCGTAGTACCAGGTAAAATTGTAAATGTAGTTGGTTAGCGATTTGATTGTTAGTGTATTACTTTGTTAAAATGCTTATAGATTAAAGTGTAATTGTCAACCTCACTTTATATGATGATTTCACCGTTATTTGATGTTAATTTATTGTTTTACTTACTTTTTATTCAAAAAAATGAGTAATAATACAAAAACAGAAAATATTGATCTGTAAGTAATTTTTGATTTTTGTTATAAAAATTTCAATAAAAATAAAATAAACTGATGAAAATCTAATTTTTTTAGGAAAAATCAATGATTCTTCAAAATTGTTAAGATTGTATTTTTTGGAGTTTTTTAATTGTGTATTTTGCGAAAAACATATATTTTCGGCACAAAAATTAAAGATATGGTAATTGGTGTTCCCAAAGAAATCAAAAATAACGAGAACAGAGTAGGCGTAACGCCTGCCGGGACTATGGAGCTTGTTAGACATGGTCATACTGTTTTCATACAGCAGAATGCTGGTCTTCAAAGTGGTTTTGAAGATGAAGAATATATCAAAGCAGGTGCTAAAATTTTGCCTACTATAGAAGAGGTATATAGTACTGCTGAAATGATTATTAAGGTCAAGGAACCTATTGAACCAGAATATAAATTGATCAAAAAGGATCAATTAGTGTTTACATACTTTCATTTTGCCTCGGGAGAAGCATTAACGAATGCAATGATTGCAAGTGGTTCGGTTTGCGTTTCGTATGAAACGGTTGAAGATCCAGATCGAAGTTTACCACTATTAACTCCGATGAGTGAAGTAGCAGGACGTATGTCTATCCAGCAAGGAGCTAAGTTTTTAGAAAAACCATTAAAAGGAAGAGGAGTTCTTCTAGGTGGTGTTCCTGGTGTTCCACCAGCAAAAGTATTAGTACTTGGTGGAGGTGTAGTAGGAACTCAAGCCGCTAAGATGGCTGCAGGAATGGGAGCTGATGTAACGATTTTGGATATTAGTATGAAGAGATTACGTTACTTAGATGATGTAATGGCTGCAAATGTTAAGACAGAATATTCTAACGAGTATAATATTCGTAAGCATATAAAAGATTCTGATTTAATTATCGGAGGAGTATTAATACCAGGTGCAAAAGCACCAAAATTAATCACTCGCGATATGCTTAAAGATATGAGGCCAGGAACTGTAGTTGTAGATGTGGCGGTAGATCAGGGAGGTTGTTTTGAAACAACAAAACCAACAACGCACCAGGATCCAGTATATATTATTGATGATGTTGTACATTATTCTGTAGCAAATATGCCAGGAGCAGTACCATATACGTCAACTTTGGCATTAACTAATGTCACTTTGCCATATGCAGTACAATTGGCAAATAAAGGCTGGAAAAAAGCTTGTAACGAAAATATACCACTTAAAAAAGGACTCAATGTGATTAACGGTGATGTCGTGTATCCTGCGATATCAGAAGCGTTTAATCTTCCTTTAAAAGATGTAAATGCATATTTGAATTAAACTCGATTTATTGGCTAACTCAAGTTTATTTAATCAAAAACCTCGTTATTATGGCGAGGTTTTTGTATTTTATATTCCAAATTTAATTACAATAAAAAAAGTGAATAGTTATGATGGGGTATTATATTATTGCAGGAGTCATATTTTTGGTGAGTACCTATGTGAGCAATAAACTTAAAAGTAAATTCAAAAAGTATTCTAATATCAGCTTACAAAATGGCATGAGCGGTGCAGAAATTGCTACAAAAATGCTACAGGATAACGGAATTCGTGATGTGCAAGTGGTTTCTACAGCAGGAATGCTTACAGATCATTATAATCCGTTAAATAAGACAGTAAATTTAAGTGAAGGAGTATATAGTCAACGTAATGCCGCTGCTGCCGCAGTTGCTGCTCATGAATGTGGCCACGCTGTACAACATGCCACATCATATAGTTGGTTAACCATGAGATCGAAGATTGTACCTGCTGTAGGGATTGCAAGTAAACTCTCTAATTTTGTGATTATGGGAGGGCTTATTCTTTCAGCATCCGGAATGATCTTTGGGAATACTATTTTCCTGGTTGGGATTATATTATTCGGAGTAACCACATTATTCGCATTTATTACACTTCCTGTAGAATATGATGCTAGTAATAGAGCATTAGCATGGTTAGAAAATAATAATATGCTTACTGCACAAGAACATGCAGGCGCTAAAGATGCATTAAAATGGGCTGCACGTACTTATGTAGTTGCTGCTTTAGGTTCTTTGGCAACCTTGCTGTATTTTATCTCTATCTTTATGGGTAGAAGGGATTAAAAGAGTTTAGATTATATTTTTTGGGATATTCAGATTAGGATGTATAGCCGAGTATATTTCTTATTATGCTTCCTATATTTTAATTTGTCGATCAATTTGCTGGTCTAATGATATAAAAGTCTCTGTACGGGATACACCTTCTATAGCTTGAATGTTTTTATTTAATACAACCATTAAATGTTCGTTATCTCTACATAGTATTTTAATAAAAATAGACCAATTTCCTGTAGTGTAATGACATTCGATTACTTCTGGGATGTCTCGTAATTGTTTTACGGCTTTTGGGTTACTTACGGCCTTGTCCAGATGCACACCTACAAAAGCCATTGTTTTATATCCCAGTACTTTGGGGTCGATAATAAACTTTGATCCTGCAATAAGCCCCGAAGCTTCTAGCTTACGAAGTCTTTGATGGATTGCAGCTCCTGATATTCCTACTTTTCTGGCGATTTCAAGAATTGGCCTTCGGGCATCTTCCATGAGATTACGTAAAATCTCTTTATCGATACCATCAATTTTTAAGGTATTGTTTTGACCCTTCATAAGAGTTGAAATTACAATTATTAACTAAAAATACAATTAATGGTTTGTAATTGAAATGTAAAAATAGAAATTATTAAAAAATTAAATCAACTAATCATTCAATAGATTTTAGATTGAATTAAGAAGTGCTGGTTTTTTAATTTGTCTATCCTTTTACACCATCTGGGTTATAACCAAGATAATCGCATTCTCTTTCCTTAAATACAATACCATACTCTTCAAGTTCTTCGAGGATAGGAGTGTACACCTCTTCCTGAATAGGAATCTGTACTCCCGGAGTAGTGATCTGTTTATTCAGAATTCGTAATGTAGCCATTGCGACTGGCAAACCTACAGTTCTTGCCATTGCCGTGTATGTTTGATCTTTGCCAATACTTACCATAGTAGCATCTATCTGTTTATGTTTGCCATTAATCTCATAACCAAACTTATGATACATCACGATCATATCCTTATCTCCTTCATCCAAAGTCCATTTATCCATCAATATTTTCTGAAGAATCTGTGCTGGAGTAGCATTAGGGATACCTACTTTTTTATCTGGGTTAAAAAGATCAAGCTCCAGAAGTTTATCCCACATAATATCATCTTGATCAATCTTAAGGTAGTGACGAAGTTTCAACTCTACCGAATCTGAAGGAGAATAGGCAAGAAAACTATTTGTGAAATCGCGATAACTCATGTCTTCCGAATTTGCAAGGGTATAATCATCTGCAGTCATTCCTAGCTGTACAAAAGTATTCCAGGCTCTAGAAAACCCTACTCTTCTTATAGTTCCTCTATATAGGGTTAAGATGTCATCTAATCCATAAATGCTTTGGTATTTTAAAGAATTTCGATTTGCATAGGCTTCAAAACGACCATAATTTTCGACTTCTAAAAACTCAGTTCTTCTAAATAATTTATGATAAGGAATATATTTATATGTTCCTTCCTGTAGAAACTCTGCAGCACCACCTTGTCCGGCAATAACCACATTACGAGGATTCCAGGTAAATTTATAATTCCATAAGTTAGTGTCACTCTCGGGAGCGACCAGGCCACCTGTAAAAGACTCGAACAAAATTATTTTACCGCCTTGATTTCTAATCCTGTCTATGACCTGCATTGCACTCATATGATCAATGCCGGGGTCTAGACCAATCTCATTCATAAAGACGAGCCCTTTTTCACGAACTTTTGCATCGAGTTCCTGCATTTCTGGACTAACATATGATGCAGTAACCATGCATTTACCAAACTGTAAGCAATCTTTAGCTACTTCGATATGAAACCGTGCAGGAAGCATTGATACTACAATATCTGCATTTTGAATAGCTTTTTCTCGTGAGTCCTGATCAAAAACATTCAGAAGTACTGCTTCTGTATTGGGATGATCGCTAGCTAGTTTTTTTGCATTTTCAATAGAAATATCACCAATAGTGATATATAAATTTTCTGAACTAGATTTATCCTGAAAATATTTAATGAGAACTGCAGTAGATTTACCTGCACCAATAACTAAGATCTTTCGCATACCTTCTGATATTTTGATAACTTTGATACGAATGTAATAAATACCGTAAAGATTAGGTTCTCTATAACTGCGGATTAATTATATTTTTGAAGAATTTTTGTCTAAAGTTTAAAATTTAATACTTGTTATAGTCAATTATGAATAAAATATCAGCAAACAAAACAATTTTGATTACCGGTGCCGTGATGGCATTACTTGCAGTAATATTAGGAGCCTTTGGAGCTCATGGATTAGAAAAGTTAGTAGATCCAGAAAGTATTAATTCTTTTACTACCGGGGTGCGATATCAAATGTATCATGCTATCGTTTGTATTATTTTGGGGAATATGTCTGTTTTACAAGAGGTTACCAGAAAGCGTATTTTTTACTTTTTCATGGGGGGAATAACCCTTTTTTCTGGGTCAATATACCTTTTGGTGATCGATGAAATTTTAGGAATTTCTCTGTCAAGCATTGGTTTTATTACCCCTTTGGGAGGTCTTTTACTGATACTTGGATGGGTTTTTTTCGTAATTTCATTAGTAAAGATTAAGTGATTTTTTTGTCGGATGGTGTAATTATTATTTATAATTTTGCACGTACATAACAAACACAACATATTATATATGGAACCACTGTATCCAACTACGAAAACGTTTTCGTTAAAGAATTACGGTATTGAAAATGCTACAATGCGCTACCAATTACCTTCTGAAAATCTTCAAGAAGAAGTAGTGCGAAAAGGTCAAGGGAAAATAACCAAATCAGGTGCATTAACAATTAATACAGGCGAATTTACTGGACGATCCCCTATGGATCGTTTTATTGTTAAAGATCATATCACACAAGATAAAGTCTGGTGGGGAGATATTAATATTCCTTTTGATCAAGATGCATTTGATGCATTGTATGATAAAGTAACGAATTACCTTTCGGAAAAAGAAGTATTTGTGCGTGATAGCTATGCATGCGCCGACCCAGAATATAAATTAAATATTCGGGTACTTAATGAATATCCATGGTCTAATATGTTTGCATATAACATGTTTTTAAGGCCAGAAAAAAAAGAATTAGAATCTTTTGATCCTGATTGGTTGATCGTTAATGCGCCCGGCTTTATGGCAGATCCAGAAGTAGATGGTACACGACAGCATAATTTTGCAATCCTTAATTTTTCTAAAAAGATAGCTTTAATAGGAGGAACTGGATATACAGGTGAGATTAAGAAAGGGATTTTCTCTGCTTTAAACTTCATTCTTCCTGTAGAACGTAATTGTTTACCTATGCATTGCTCTGCAAATGAAGGAGAAGATGGTAAAACAGCTCTGTTTTTTGGATTATCAGGAACTGGTAAAACTACTTTATCTACAGATCCTAAGAGAAAATTAATAGGAGATGATGAACATGCCTGGACAGAAGAAGATACAGTATTTAATTTTGAAGGAGGATGCTATGCTAAAGTAATAGACCTTTCTTCAGAAAAAGAACCTGAAATTTATAGTGCTATTAAAAAAGGAGCATTATTAGAAAATATAATTATAGATGATAACGGAGTTGTAGATTATACAGACTCTAGTATTACTCAAAATACAAGAGTAAGTTATCCGATTGATCATATAGAAAATATTAAGGTGCCTAGTAGGGGTAAAACGGTAACCAATATCTTTTTCCTTACTGCAGATGCTTTTGGGGTATTACCTCCTATTTCTAAGTTAACCAAAGAGCAAGCTTCTTATCATTTTATTAGTGGGTATACAGCTAAGGTTGCAGGAACCGAAGCTGGAGTTAATGAGCCGTTACCAAGTTTTTCTGCTTGTTTTGGTGCTCCTTTTATGCCACTACATCCTAAAGAATATGGAGATATGCTAATGGATAAGATCGAAAAAACAGGAGCTAATGTCTGGTTGGTAAATACGGGATGGACCGGTGGAGCATACGGTACAGGGAGCCGAATGAAATTGAAATATACCCGGGCAATGATCAATGCAGCTTTAGAAGGTAAACTTGATGATGTAAACTATGTTACTGATAATCATTTTGATCTTAGTATGCCAGAAAGCTGTCCTGATGTACCTTCAGATATTCTGAATCCAAGAAATACATGGGCAGATAAAGAAGCTTATGATGCTAAGGCAGAAGAACTGGTAAATTCTTTCAAAAAGAATTTTAAACAATTTGAATAAGATTTTTCACTGCAATACTAAAAAAGGGATCGATATTCGATCCCTTTTTTTATACATTGAAAATAAATAAAACTATCTATTTCTTATTTGCTTCTTTAATATATTTTTGAAGCGCCATTGTCATTGATGGTGTCTCTGGAGTCGGTGCCTGAATGTTAACAATTAGGTTGTGCTCTTCGGCTGCTTTAACTGTTGAGTTTCCAAACACAGCAATTCTGGTGTCGTTTTGTTTGAAATCAGGAAAATTCTCGAATAAAGATTGTATTCCAGATGGACTAAAAAACACCAAAATATCATAAAATACATCTCTTAAGTCAGAAAGGTCACTTACCACAGTTCTGTAAAAAACAGCTTGTTTCCATTCTACTTTTAGACTATCCAATGTTTCAGGAATTAGTGGCTTTAACTTGTCTGAAGAAGGTAATAAAAACTTCTCATTTTTATATTTCTTGATCAAAGGAGATAGTTCCTGAAACGTACGCTTTCCAACATATATCTTTCTTTTTCGATATACAACATACTTCTGTAAATAATATGCTACGGCTTCACTTTGACAAAAATACTTGAGTGTGTCAGGTACTTTATAACGCATTTCGTCTGCTATTCTAAAGAAATGATCAACAGAGTTACGGCTAGTAAGGATAATAGCAGTATATAATGATAAATCTACTTTTTGTAACCTTACTTCTTTTGAGTCAACTCCCTCTACATGAATGAAGGGGATAAAGTCAATTTTTACTTTTTCCTTTTCTTCTAAATCAAAATAAGGTGAATTTTCCACTTTAGGCTCCGGCTGTGAAACCAAAATTGTCTTCACTTTCATATATTTTCTTTCTTTTTTGTAAAGATCCTACTAATTAACTAATAAGCTTATACAGTATAAAATAGGGTGCGATTTCAAGTGCGCAAAGATACAAAATAAAATAAAATAAGTGGTTCAAAATAATATTTTCGTTTTTCTTATAAAAAGAAACAAGCATGATTGTATTGAGAATAATTAGTAAAATTAGGAGTATTATGAATGCAATTTTAGAGGGTTGTAAAGCATAAATAAATATAATATTAATGGGTAACAATATGACTCCCATAAAATTACGATAGGACACTTTGTAAAATAAATATTCATCAATTATAGAGTCAATAGAAAAAATAGTTGCAACTATTTTTTCTATAAGTAATTTACAAATAACGATAACGGTATATATGATTGCAATCTTAAAATACAATGTAATTTGATTGGGTACCACTTGCCACTCAAATACACCAAAGCATAAATATAGGAACAACGATACCGAAACGACCTGAAACAATAGTAAGATCGCATTAAATAAAGAAGAAAGCTTATTTAACTTTTGATAGGATATAATATATTTACTGTTACTAAAAAGCATCATGAAATCAGTAAAGCGAAGCATATTCACTCCTTTGGCTGTAGCTAGCAGCATCAGGCATACTGTGATTATGATAGTTAGCCAATTTGTTGATGTTATTTCTCGTAAAATAAATTCCATATTCTGTTCTTGGATCAAAATTACGATCAATTAACTCATAAAAACAAGAAAATAACTAGTAATTATTTAGTTATATTTGCCTGAAAAATAGCCTAGATGGTGGATGCCTTAGTTATAATCCCTACCTATAATGAAATTGAAAATGTGGAGCGTATCATTAAAAATGTGCTTTCGCTTCAACGTGATTTCCATATTCTTATTGTAGATGATAATTCTCAAGATGGAACTGCAGATAAGATAAAGGAGTTACAGTTAGAACACCCAGAGTCTCTTTTCTTAATAGAACGAGAAGGGAAATTAGGTTTAGGTACAGCATATATTACTGGTTTCGAATGGGCACTAGAACGATCTTACGAGTATATTTTTGAAATGGATGCAGATTTCTCTCATAATCCTAATGATCTTATACGGTTGTATAATGCTTGTGCAAAAGGATCTTCTCAGGTTGCTATTGGGTCTAGATATGTGACCGGGGTAAATGTAGTAAACTGGCCAATGAGTAGAGTTTTATTATCCTGGGGAGCTTCAAAATATGTTCGATTTATAACAGGAATGGATATTCATGACACAACCGCAGGATTTGTCTGTTATAAAAGAGAGGTATTAGAAAAAATAAACCTTAAAAAAATTCGATTTGTAGGATATGCCTTTCAAATAGAGATGAAGTTTAAGGCATATTTATTAAAATTTAAAATAAAAGAAATCCCTGTAATCTTTACCGATAGAACCAGGGGAACATCAAAAATGAGCAAAGGAATTATTTCTGAAGCTGTTTTTGGTGTTATAAAAATGAAATTTAACAGCTTATTTAATCGCTACGAAATATGATTATGGATAATGTGCTTATTAAAAATGCTAACATCGTTAATGAAGGGCAGATTTTTAATGGAGATGTATATATAGAAAATGGTATTTTTAAAGAAATTGCACCGCAGATAAGTGCAAAATCACCAGATGTGCACATTTTTGATGCCGAAGGCAAATACTTATTGCCTGGGGTCATTGATGATCAGGTGCATTTTAGAGAACCGGGATTAACACATAAAGCAACTATAGAAACTGAGTCCAGGGCTGCTATAGCCGGTGGTATTACTTCTTTTATAGAAATGCCTAATACTGTACCGCAAACAACAACAATAGAAAAACTCGAAGAAAAGTTTGAAATCGCTGCAAAAACAAGCTATGCGAATTATTCTTTTATGTTTGGAGGCACAAACGATAACTTAGAAGAAATTCTGAAAGTAGATCCTAAAAAAGTGGCAGCACTTAAACTCTTTCTGGGATCATCTACAGGAAATATGCTGGTCGATAATCCAGAAGTATTAGAAAAAATATTTTCATCTACAGACTTGTTAATCGCGGTGCATTGTGAAGATGAAGAAACGATTAAGAATAATACTGCAAAATATAAGGCAGAGTATGGTGATGATATCCCTGTAAAATTTCATCCAATTATAAGGAGTGAAGAAGCGTGTTATTTATCTTCATCACAAGCGATAGCACTGGCTAAAAAAACGGGAGCGCGATTACATGTTTTTCATCTTTCGACAGCAAAGGAATTAGAATTGTTCACTAATAAAATTCCGCTTAAGGAAAAGAAAATAACAGCCGAAGTTTGTATTCACCACTTGTGGTTTTCTGATACAGATTATGAAGAAAAAGGGACATTGATTAAATGGAATCCTGCTGTAAAAACAGCAAAGGACAGGGATGCTCTGTTTAAAGCATTGCTAAAGGATAAAATAGATGTAATTGCTACAGATCATGCTCCACATACTAAAGAGGAAAAAGATAATGTGTATACCAAAGCACCATCTGGAGGTCCATTGGTACAGCACGCACTTCCTGCTATGTTAGAATTTTACCACCAGGATAAAATAAGCTTAGAAAAGATCGTTGAAAAAATGTGTCATAATCCGGCGATATTGTTTCAGATCGAGAAAAGAGGCTTTATAAAAGAAGGGTATTATGCAGATGCTGTATTGGTCGATATAAACGCTCCCTGGACAGTAAATAAAGATAATATTTCATATAAATGTGGGTGGTCACCTTTTGAAGGAACTACCTTTAGATCGAGGATTACGCATACTTTTGTTAATGGAAGTTTGGTATATAAGAATTTTAAATTCTATGATGTGCGACACGCACAACGATTAACTTTTGACAGATGATTAGAAATGTAATATATACTGTAGCTTTTCTGACTATTATTTCTTGCCAGAGTATAGATAAAAGTCCTAAACCAGAATCATTTATAGAAGAAGACCGTATGGTTGAAATTCTAACTGATATTGCTTTTGTAAGAGCAGCAAAAAGCTCTAATAGAAAAATTTTTGAAGAAAAAAGTATTAACCCTGAAGATTTTATTCTGAAAAAACATGGTGTAGATAGTATTATTTTTGCAAAAAATAATGCCTGGTATTCTGGTCAGATAGAAAAATATGAAGCGATTCTTATTCGTGTAAAGGCTAATCTGGATAAAGAAACAGCAAAATACGAGAAGCTGAAAAAGGAAGAGGATTCTATTAAAAAGATTGAAGATTCTATTGCAAAAAGTAAAGATACGCTTAAGCTTAAGGATCTACCTGTTATTACAGAAGATGTAATCGAAGACAAGATAGAAGAAGCCAAGAAAAAAAGGGCTAATACCCCTCCTCCTCCTTCAAAAAAACAGTAGCAGTTTCTTTAATGCTTCTTTCAATCGGAGTAAAACTATAGATAAGCTCTTTTTTTATTTTGTCATTCTCATAGTATCTTGTAGAAAATGCACTTCGTATAGATGATCTAAATATGGATCTGTTTGTTCTAAACAACATATGGCTAACACGTTGTACATTATAGGCAATTTTCATCAAAAAGGGAGAAATTCTCTTTTTAGGTAATGGTTTGTGCAGTGCCTGGGCAATCATGCCAAAAGCATTTTTGTAACTTAAATTCTCACCAACCAGAATATAACGTTGATTACTATAGGAGCCTGTAGTAAGTTTATACATAATATCGATAACATCCCCTATAGCTACATAACCGGTGGTTCCGGTCGTATAATATTTCATTCCTTTATATATTCTTTTAAAGAGATACCCACTACCATTATCAAAAAAACCTGGACCGATAATGATACCAGGGTTTACAATTACTGCGGTAAGCCCCTCATGTATTCCTCTCCAGACCTCCATTTCTGCACCGTATTTGGTAATTGAATACACAGAATTGGGAGTTTCGGGATTCCATTCGGCTTTTTCATCAATATGAGAACTGGATAAATTTTCTCCAAGTGTTGCAATTGAACTTACATAGCAGAGCTTAGTTACCTTTTTGAGTAAACAAAGGTTTACAATATTTGCAGTACCATGGATATTGGCTTTTCTTAATTTTTTATAGTGAGATGGATTAAAGCTAATTTTGGCAGCGCAATGATATACATGAGTAATTCCTTCAAAAGCTTGAGTTAAAACAGGAATATTATTGATATCGGTATTTACCCATTCTATGGTATCAAACAAGTGTTTTTCCTCACTTGTGAAATAAGAAGAAAACACTTTTTTGGCATGTTCTTTTTTGGCCTCGGTTCTGTATAAGGCACGTACTTGTTGTTTTTCCTGTATGAGTCTAACCAGTAGATGTGTTCCTACTAAACCTGTTGCTCCTGTAACTAATATCATAGTATATTATTCTACGATACTAAAGTAAACAATTAATGCACATTTTTTGATTAAATAATAAAGACCCCAATATTTAAAAAATTTATTGAGGTCTTTTATATTCTTAATCGCAATAATCAGTACATCTACATGTTGCAAGATCAGGCTCTTCTGTAGTGGTTGGTGTCTGATTATCACTTTTTCCTAGAGTTGGTGCTCCTCCATAAATAGTATGTAAACCATTTAATTTTGTGATTTCTAATTTTTTAAGATTCAATTTTTTTGAATTACTTGCTTGTTTTTTCATGATATAAATTGATTTTTAATTAATAGAAATGAAAATTATTATTATTTGTAGACTACATTCCCCCTGTTTTCAGTGAAAAGCCTGTTTTTGGTACTCACAATGCACTAGAAGTACAGGGTGGTTTAGTTAAAAACAGGAATTCACCTAATATTATTGGAGATTAGGGTATGGTTGTATATGTTCTAGATTTACAGCCGGCAACACTACCTTGATATTGACATGAATCTTCAGGATCGCCACCTGTAGTAGGTGCTTTTCCTTCACTTTTTCCATGGTGCGGTGCCCCTCCATAAATAGTATTTAGACCATTCAATTTTGTGATTTCTAATTTTTTAAGATTCAATTTTTTTGAATTACTTGCTTGTTTTTTCATGATATAAATTGATTTTTAATTAATAGAAATGAAAATTATTATTATTTATATACTGCATTCCCCCTGTTTTCAGTGAAAAGCCAGAAACGTGTAATTAGAATAGTCGTAATCAGATTGAGGGTAGATTACTTCTTTTTCACTTCGTTATAAAAATCATTTAGGGCGATGGATTTAATGATCTATTGTTTCTTAATTCTCCTCCTATACAAAAACACCACCAAGAGTATAGCTGCTACAGCTCCCAATCCTAAAATCCAATACAGTTGGGTATTGTTATTAAACTGCATTGCAGTAGTATCTCCTACTAGGTAAAATCCTCCCCAATAAAAAGGATCGGTACGATTGATATTAGCAGTGCTTAGGTATTGTAGTTTAGCTTGCTGTAAGGCTTTACCTTTATGCATTCCTGCCTTAAGATTGGTGTAGAAATATTTCATTAACTCTGGTGTGGTTTGATCCGATACCTCCCAGCTGGTGAGTAACAAACTTTTGGTTCCTGCATACTGAAAAGCAGTCCCTAAACTCATAATCCCTTCTCCTTTGGCAATCTTACCACTACCCGTATTACAGGCACTAAGTACAGTGAGTTCTGCAGGGATATCCAGAGCAAACAGCTCATGGCTATAGAGCAGATTATCTTCTATAGTGTCTTTACTCTTGGTAAAATAGAGTTTAGAGTTCTCTGGGCGCTCGTTATCTACCTCTCCATGTAGAGCAAGGTGTAGAATGTTGTATTGACCTGCATTGCTCTTAAAATTAGCTTCTACAGCCTGTGATCCGAAATAGTATTGCCCATCGATAATATCAGAAATGGCCTTGATCTCTTTACGGGTTCCTGGTAGGTCATCACCAGCATCTCTTAGTGTTGCCATACTTATTGTATGGGTGTCTGTAGTTTGAGTACTATCTGAAAAAGAAAATGCCAGACATTCTTGTAATGGTTTAGTATCCAGATCACTTTTAGAAGTGGTAAACAACAGGTTTGCAGCATTGGCATAAGTAATTGCATGCTCTTTAAGCAAATACGATAAGAGGGTTGGATTATTAGAATCATCTTTTTGAGTTAACAGTAGATCAAAATTAAGATGCCATAGTGGTCCATCGGGGATAATGATGAGTTGATCCCCAACTAATTTATCTTTAATCGGTGCTATAAGTGTATTATATAAGGTATATGCTTGTTGTTTATATACTCCTGTGTTTTTGTTAACAATACTTTTACGAAATGTCTCAACTTGCTCAGTCAGTTTTGGAGTCGATAGTTCTTGTACACTAATATCATGTTTAGAAATCGTAAAAGCATAGGTGATACTATCTCCTGTAAAAAACTCTAACAAAGTAGTTGTGTCATCCAATTGTTGTTGGATATCTGACACCCTTACAATATCGTTTTTATACTTTAATTGATAGTATTTGGGGTAATTTTTTTCTAAAACCTGGGTTAATGAATCTTGTGTTCTTTCAAGATTAAATAATTCGTTTTCATAATCTTTGATTTTTGTGGTATCTATATCTTTTTCTGAATGCTCTTCAGTAATTTTAGATTGGTAAAATGCTTTATCTGTTTTAATCGTTTTTCCCATTTCAATTATTTCTGAAGGTAATCCTGCGAAATTTTTGGCATTAGCATCATTAAGTAATTCTTTTAAGGTATTAGCCTTACTTTTTTCAGCATAATAAAGAGCTTTCTCCAACAATTGTTCGTTTTTTTTGGAAGCGTATAATAATAAGTGCGCTGCTATTGCATCTTGAGATACCTCTTTTACTTGTTTGGCAAAGTTTACTTTATCCTGATAGTTTTGGTAGGATTGCCTAATTTGATCGATAATCATATCTATATTTTTATAAATAATGATACTCTGATCAAGATATTTTAAATCTCTGTTTTCTAGGTATTGTAATTGCAGTGTTTTGGCTTTCCCTTTTAATGTTTCCAATAACTTATGCAAATCGTAGTAACGATTTGGGTTGAAGGTGTTATCGTGCTTTTTTGAACCTTTATTTATGGTATTAGCAAGTAAAGCATTATCAAAATGGTTAATAGCTTTTTTGTATACCTGTTGTCTTTTATGAATAGTTGCAATTTGATTTTGGGATTGGATGGTATGAAAGTGCTGTTTTCCATATAAATTTTGTAAAATATTTAAACTTTTTTTAGAATATTGTAATGCACTAGTATGTATTTCTTTTTCAAGATACAGTTGTGCAATACCTAGATATATATCTGAAATTTTTAAATTCTCTTTATTAAAGATTTTTTTTCTTATTGTTAAAACCTTTTCGTAATAAGTCAATGCGAGGTCATATTTTTTTTCATACATATAAACCTCTCCAATATTCCTATATAGACTTCCCATATCATCACTATTTTCTCCATATATGGTTTTGTAAATTGGTAAAGCTTTTTTATAATAGAGTAATGCCTTTTTGTAATCCTTTTTATTTTTGAAAATGATGCCACTATTCATATAATTGCCAGCAATTTTTTTGTGACTTAGTCCATTATTGATTTTAAGGTTTATTTCAATACTTTTTTTATAATATTGTAATGCTTTGTCATCCTCTCCTTTCTTATAATAAACAACACCTATATTATTATATGTCATAGCTAATCCAAACAAATCATTTCTCGTAGTAAATATTGGAACTACTTTTTGATAATAATTTAAGGCATTGTCATATCTCATAAGGTAATAATGACAGATGCCTATGTTTAAATAGGAAGGTCCTAAGGAAGATTCGTTTTCTTTTGGTTTTTTTAAGATTATTTCCAAATCTTTTTTTAAATAATTTAAAGCTTTTTCATGTTTTGATAGATGTATATATACAAGTCCAATATAACTATAAGTTTTTCCTGTTTTTGGATGGTAAGGACCTAATTTTTTTATGTTAATAGCTAACGCAATTTTTAGATGTTGCAGAGCCTTTTGGTAATTAGAAGTATAATAATAAATTAAACCTAAATAAATATGAGATGTTGCAATATCAATATGTTGTTCTGGAAATATTTTTTGTTGGATGTTTAATGCCTTTTGGTGGTGTAATAATGCTTTGTCATAATCAGGAATACTTTCATAATATTTACCCATATTACTGTAAGCACGAGCTTCTTGCTCATTCTCATTCGTAAGATACTTGTTACTTATTTCTAAAGCATTTTTAGAGCTTTGTAAAGCTTTTTCTAATTTACGAGTACGCCTGTAACCTTCTGAGATTTTATTATAACAACTTGCTACCTTTTCCCAGAGTTTATTTTTCTCATATATAGGTAAAGCTTTTTGAAAATAAATTATAGAGCTATCTCGTTTTTTGTTTTTTAACAAAGAATCCGCTTTTCTATAGTATTGTGCTGCCAGTGCAGTATCTTTTTCTACCTGTGCATAGGTAGTATATGTTGATGCTATAAAAAAGACAAAAGAGGCTAAAGAGACTTGGAAAATAGGTCGTATTTTTTTCATAGATGACATTGTGTATGTTAATAACAAAGAACGTAAAAATGTTACTTTATTTTTTGTTTGTGGGGGTGGAAACATGATTTGATATATATAATACATGTTATGCTAAACCTGTTGGAATAAATTTTACAATTGGTGAGAACAATAAATCAATACGATCCAATTTCTACCATATTCATAGCTGGATATTATCCATATTTTTATCTTTGTCGCTCTTAATTGAATTATAGTACAATGACTACAAATTTTATAGAAGAATTACGTTGGAGAGGAATGTTGCACGATGCCATGCCTGGAACCGAAGAATACCTAATGGAGCAAATGAGATCTGCCTATGTAGGGTTTGATCCTACAGCAGATTCATTGCATATCGGTAACCTGGTTCCTATCATGTTATTGGCGCATTACCAGAGAGCAGGGCATAAGCCTTTTGCATTGGTTGGTGGTGCCACAGGTATGATTGGTGATCCATCAGGGAAATCGGCAGAGCGTAATCTATTGGACGAAAAAACACTTCGTCACAACCAGGAAGCTATAAAATCACAACTTAGCAGATTTTTGGATTTTGAAAGTAATGTTCCCAATGCAGCTGTATTGGTCAATAACTACGATTGGATGAAAGAATTCTCATTTCTGGAGTTTATTAGAGATGTAGGTAAGCATATTACAGTAAATTATATGATGGCCAAGGATTCTGTTAAGAATCGAATTTCGTCAGAATCATCAGAAGGGATGTCATTTACAGAATTTACATACCAACTGGTACAGGGATATGACTTTTTGCATTTGTATAGAGCACATGCATGTACTTTACAAATGGGAGGTAGCGATCAGTGGGGTAATATCACTACAGGAACCGAACTCATTAGAAGAATAGCCGGCGGAAAAGGATATGCCTTGACCTGTCCGTTGATTACAAAATCTGATGGGTCAAAATTTGGTAAGTCTGAAGGTGGAAATGTATGGCTGGATGCTAAACGAACATCACCATATAAATTCTATCAATATTGGTTAAATACCAGTGATGAAGATGCCGAAAAATACATTAAGATTTTTACGTTTTTAACCGAAGAGGAAATAAAATCCCTGGTGGCTGCTCATAAAGAAGCTCCACATCAACGAGTTTTACAAAAGAAACTGGCAGATGAGGTTACGGTTATTGTACATTCTAAGGAAGATCTAGATAATGCGATTAAAGCATCTGCAATTCTTTTTGGAAAATCTACATCTGAAGATCTAAAAGGTTTGGATGAAGCTACTTTTTTGGATGTTTTTGACGGAGTACCACAAGCCGAGATTGCTAAAGATATGATCGCTAATGGTATTGATATGATTGGCGCCCTGGCAGAACACACAGGATTTCTTAAATCGAATGGCGAAGCCAGAAGAGCACTAAAAGAAAATTCTATCTCGGTAAACAAAGAAAAGGTTAACGATAGTTATTCGATATCTAATAATGACTTGATCAACGATCAGTTTGTTTTATTACAACGTGGTAAGAAAAACTATTTTGTGATCAGAGTGGTATAAAATGTGAGTAGAATCTATTTAAGGGTACTATATTAAATTTGTTTAAAAATAGAATATTAAAAAAGGAGAGGAATATTGAGTATTTCTCTCTTTTAAAACAAAAACAGGTAAGCATTCGCTTACCTGTTTTCTTCAAAGAAATTAATTTTATTAATTGATATACTAGTTCCTAATGTTCAATCTAATTTATTGCTAAATATAATTTAAGGACTATTCACCTAGAAATAGAGTTAATTTCTTTGTTATGGCTTTGTCACATTTCTACAACAAAACCCATTTCTTTTTAACTAAAAATTTAAAGAAATCATTTGTTAACCATTAGCTAAAGTAGTTCTGTTAGGATTCATAAAACATGACAAATGTCAGTTTTTGAACTTTAGAATGTTAAATTTTTGACTCATTTCAGAAATGTAGTGCCTAGATGTATGGCTTCATTTCTTGTTTTCGTTTTTTGAGTTGTCTTTCTAAATCACTAAGTGTTTCTTTAAAAGCAGATTCAAAATTTTTCTCATTAGATGTAGCGTATAGTTTTGGTCCTGGTAAACTTAATTCTACATCACAGATTTTACCTTTTCCTTTTGGGTCATTTTCTTTTTTAAAAAACACATCCGATTTAATTATCCAGTCATATTTTTTGAATAATTTATTTAGTTTTTCATGTACATAACCTTCCATAGTTTCACTAGTTGGCATTTGCACAAATTGAATATTGATTTGCATTTTTTTTATATTTTATGGTTCTTAATTGTTAGATCTATACTACTCTGTATTAGTATAAAATTCACATGGTTTCTGAGCTTCATTAGAGCTGGTGTTTTGATCTAATCTCTATGCTAAAATAAAGACTATCATCTTTTTTAAATATGACAAATATCATTCCGAAAATCAGTCTTTTCGACGAAATTCGATAAAAATATGTATATATGTCTAAACATGTATTATGGATGTTTTTTACTATTGTTCTTATATCCTGTGCAGATAAAGAAGAAAAAATTCTTCCTGCGGTAACAGGCATTACAGAATTGGTATACTCATCGGTTACGATCCAGCCAGACAGCTTGTATCAGGTGTATGCTTCGGTACATGGTATTTTGGATAAAAACCTTGTAGAAGAAGGAGATGAGGTTAAAAAAGAAACTCCATTACTTCAGATTATAAACAGTAACCCTAAGTTAAATACAGAAAATGCTAAGTTGTCGTTCGAACTTGCTCAAAAAAACTATAATGGTAATGCTGCAATTCTAAGTAGTATAGAAGAAGAAATTAAATCGGCAACTCTTAAAATGACTAATGATTCTATAAATTATTGTCGTCAGAAAAACCTGTGGAGTCAACAGATAGGTTCTAAAATAGAGTATGATACTAAAAAACTTGCCTATGAACTTTCTACAAATTCTTTGAGCCTGTTAAAAAACAAGTACGATAGAACCCGAGAAGAACTCAAGACCCGGTTACAACAAGCAAAAAACAATTATAAAACGTCGGTAATAACCACCAAAGATTTTACCATTAGTAGCAAGATTAATGGTAAGGTATATGGTCTATATAAGAATTCCGGAGAGATTATAAATACTATAGAACCCATAGCAGCAGTGGGTAGTGCTACTATTTTTGTTGTCGAGATGCTCGTTGATGAAGTGGATATTGTGAAAATTAAAAAAAACCAGAAAGCTATAATAACTCTGGATGCATATAATGGAGAGGTATTTACTGCAAAAGTGAGTAAAATATACCCTAAAAAAGATGAGCGTAATCAGACCTTTATGGTTGAAGCTCTTTTTGATAAAAGTCCAGAGGTATTATACCCTGGGTTATCTGGAGAGGCAAATATTATCATAGCTCAAAAAAAAGAAGTGCTAACCATACCAAAAGAATACCTGATTGACGGTACTAAGGTGAAAACTGAAAAAGGAACAGTAGAAATTGTTATTGGGCTTCAGAGTATGGATACTGTAGAAATCTTATCAGGAATTACCAAAGATACCTGGATTTATAAACCCGAATAATGACCAATTGGAAAGTCATATTAAACATTGCCAGAACACATCTGGTTACCAAAATCAAACAAACTGTAACAGCAGCTTTGGGTGTGACTTTTGGTATTGGCGCATATATTACTTTGGTTTGTTTTATGACTGGGCTGAATAAGATGTTAGATGATTTGATTCTTAATCAGACACCACATATTCATATTTTTAATGAGATTGAACCTTCAAAAAAACAACCTGTAGACTTATATGGTGAACTTCAAAATACATTTAATGTAGTACATTCGATTAAACCAAAACAAAGTCAGAAAAGAATTCACAATGCACTTCCTATTATTAATTACCTTAATAAAGATCCTAAGGTTAGGGGAGCAATACCACAGATTAAATCACAAATATTTTATATCTCAGGATCTATTGAATTGGGAGGTAATCTTACAGGTGTTGATATTATGAAAGAAGTAGAGTTTTTTAATTTCAGGGATTATATCGTTAAAGGAACTCCACAGGCTTTGCAGCGCAATGATAATGGTATTTTGCTAGGCGCAGGTGTTGCAAAAAAAATGTCTCTTACTATTGGTGATAGAGTGCAAATTAGTACCATAAAAGGAGATGTTTTTCCGTTAAAAATTGTAGGAATATATCAAAGTGGGATTGCCGATATTGATAACATTCAAAGTTTTGCTACTATTAAAACTGTACAGCGTATTCTGGGAGAAGCAGAAAATTATATTACAGATATCAATGTAAAACTTCATCATATTGAACAAGCCATCACATTAGCAGAAAAAGTAGAGCAACAGTTTAAGCTCAAAGCGATTGATATTAATACTGCTAATGCACAATTTGAAACAGGAACCACAATTAGGAATCTAATTACCTATGCTGTTTCTATAACGTTATTGATTGTGGCAGGGTTTGGTATTTACAATATTCTAAATATGCTTATTTATGAAAAAATGAATGATATCGCTATTCTAAAGGCAACTGGTTTTTCGGGTAAAGATGTACAGTTGATTTTTATGAGTCAAGCTATGATCATTGGTGTTGTTGGCGGAGTTTTAGGATTGTTAATTGGATTTGGCCTATCTCATCTTATCGATCAGTTACCTTTTGAAACAGAGGCACTGCCAACTATTACTACTTATCCTATTAATCATAATCTCTGGTTTTATGGCATTGGCATAACCTTCGCTATGATTTCAACTTTTTTGGCAGGGTATTTACCTTCTCAGAAAGCAAAAAAAATAGACCCTGTGCGTATCATCAGGGGGCAATAACAATGCTATGAAAACAGTTCTCGAAGCCAAAGACATCAATAAGTATTTTAGAAAACCAGTACTTTTTCATGTATTAAAAGATATTTCTTTTAAGGTAAGCCAAGGAGAATTTGCCTCTATTATGGGGAAATCGGGGTGTGGTAAATCTACTCTGTTGTATATCTTATCAACTATGGATACAGATTATGAAGGGGGTTTATACCTTAATAATGAGCTTGTCACAGGACAAGAAAGAGAGAAGCTCTCTTATATACGAAACAAACATATAGGTTTTGTATTTCAGTTTCATTATCTGTTATCCGAATTTTCGGTATTAGAAAATGTAATGCTTCCTGCCAAAAAACTAGCTGAAAAATCTATAGAAGAAATCGAGCATGATGCGATGAATAAGCTTCGTATCCTTAAAATTGATCATCTTGCCAAAAAAAGAGCTTCACGCATCTCTGGAGGAGAAAAACAACGAGTTGCCATTGCGAGGGCACTAATAAATGATCCTGCTATCATTATGGGAGACGAACCCACAGGAAATCTGGATAGTTATAATTCTGAAAATGTGTTCAATGTTTTTAAGCAATTAAGTGATGAAGAAGGATTATCGCTTCTGGTTGTTACCCATGATATAGATTTTGCAAATAAAACTGATCGAATTATAGAAATGGGCGATGGTAGAATTATAGGTTGAATATTTTTTTAATAAAAAAAACAATTCTAAAAATGATATTGGTTATAACCGGAAGTATACTAATACTATTAATTGTGATATCTATAGTAGGTATAGTATCGTTTAATGTTTCTGTAAAACAAGAAAGAGTACTATTATTTAATACAAGTAGAGAAATAGATGTAAAAATCACTCAGAAAGACTTGGATGATTTTCCTGATCTGATGAAAAATTACCTTAACAAAGTCAAAATTGTAGGAAAACCAAAATACTGCAATGCTATTTTTACCCAAAAAGGAAAGATCAGAACGAGTCTAGAAAAAAAGTGGTTGCCATTTTCTGCTACGCAATATATGTCTTCTAACAACTTTGGGTTTATATGGAAAGCAAAAGCATTACCGATGCTAATTAGAGATAAATATACTAATGGCAAAGGAGAAGTAAAAGTGAGTGTACTGGGATTAAAAAATATAGTTCTGTTTACAGGTCAAAAAGTAGATCAAAGTTCATTAGGACGGTATTTAGGAGAACTTATATGGTTTCCGATAGGTTTTCTAAATCCCGATATCTCCTGGGAAACGATAGATTATAGAACGATAAAAGCTACTGTGGTAAACAATAATCATGCTATTGAAGGTTTTTTTATATTTAACCAAAATGGGACGATAGATCATTTTGAAACCAAAAGATATCGAGATACAGAACTAGAAAATTTTATTGGAGAAGTAGGAGAATATGAAGATTATGATGGATTGTTGATTCCGAATACGATGACTGCAATCTGGGATCTTAAAAAAGGAAAACAGCAGTATTTTAAAGCTGCTATTCTTGACTATAAATTAATAAGCTAGTGACACATATCGAAACCAATTATCACCGGTTATCCAGAATTGTATCAATACCCTACTTTATTCTTTAGAGAAGGGACTTCCCATTTAATAATTTCTTTTAAAAATTCATCTACTTTTTCAATAATAAATTTTTGAGTTATCGATTCTGGAGCATACACTCCTAATTCGATCATGTTATTTTCTTGAGGTTTATTTTCGATCTCGGGGAATAACATAAAAACATAAATGTCACCATTGTAGGATTGCGAAAAAATCAAGGCTCCTCCTGGCAAAAATTGATATGCAGGTATTAGGTTTGTGCAATCTATTAGTTCTTGCGGAAAAGAATCAAAAGTAATATTTATAGCTTCGTTATTATGAATCCAGCTCAATTCCTGAACTTTCCATCCAATATCATAGTGTTGTACAATTCCCTGTAAGGTTTTAAGAAGAATATCTTTGGTTTTATTCTTCCAAAGCATTCTTTTATCTACAACTGTTTTTATAGAGTTTCTATACTCATTAACTCGTTCTTCAAGATGTTCAATTTTCATGGTTATTTTTATTAGAAGATTCTTCCTTTTTCTTTTCTTTTTCTAGTTTTTTAAAGTACCCTCTAAATAAAAAATTATGTTTTAGGGCTTCCATATTCTCGTTAAAACGATATGTTCCTTCTTTAATACTATTCATGGTAGAATCAATATTTTTAACCAGATTTGGGTCTGCGGTTAGATAATGCAGTGCTCCTTTTCCTTCTTTTATATCTTTTAATACTATATCTAGATTTGTGGTTATCTGACTAATATCAACACTGGATTGCTCTAGGTTATTCACTATGGTTTTCATTTTCTGACCAGATAGGCTATCCTGCAACAAAACGCCTGCTACACTTTGGCCTTGTTTAACCGAAGAGATGATGTCTTTAAGTTCGGTAATAGCTTGTGATGCTCCCGTACTTGTATTTTTTAATTGAAAAATAGTTTGTTTCAGATCTTTTGCCATTATAGAATCATTGATTAATAATCCTATGGTCCCATTACCTTCAATGATTTTTGTTGTTATTTTTAGTAAATCTGCTGTAAGTAAGGCGGCATTTTCATTAGTTACATTAAGAGTGGTGAGCATATCATCTGTTCCTATTTTACTGTAAGATTGTATGGTGTCTCCAGAAATCACAGGAAGTTTTATACTTTCTCTGGGAATAATGTTTACGATCATATTGCCTACCAAGCCATCTGATCCTATAGTTGCCACGGCATCTTTTTTAATATGTTTTCCTATATTTTCCCGAATAAGCATTTCGACTATAATTTGAGTATCGTCTATCATCTTAATTTTACTTACTGTTCCTACATTAATTCCAGAATATCGAACATTATTTCCTAATTCGAGACCATTAACATTCGCAAATTGGGTCATGATTCTAATATTGCTACCAAATAGGTTTTGCCGATTTCCGATAGAGTATAGTGCAGCGATAAGCAATGCTGTGCCGACCACGACAAAGACACCAAGTTTCAACTTTTGGGATGCTGTTTTTTTCATAACGTTTCACTTTAGTTTTATCTATCCTCTAATGCTTAAAAAAGGCTTTTACCTGGGGATCATTTGATTGGGATAATTCCTGATATGTTCCTTCTGCATAATTAATTCCGTTTACGAGCAAAATAATTCTGTTAGAAATCACTCTGGCGCAATCCACATCATGTGTAATGATTAATGATGAGGTTCCGTATTTTTTTTGAATACTACGCATTAACTCGATAATTTCTTTAGAAGTTATTGGGTCTAATCCAGTTGTAGGTTCATCATAAAGAATAATTTTAGGTTTTAGAATCAAGGCCCTTGCTAGTGCTACTCTGCGTTGCATTCCTCCCGAGAGTTCTGATGGCATTAAATCTATTGCATGTGCTAAACCTACATTTTCGAGTGCTTCTATTACTAATGCTTCGGTATGCCCAGTCATATTTAATTTTTCTTTATGCCTGCGTAAAGGAAACTCAAGATTCTCACGAACAGTCATAGAATCATATAAAGCACTACCCTGAAACAAAAAACCAATTTCGGTACGAAGCAGATCCAGTTCTATCTGCCCCAAAATAGTAATGTCCTGCCCTTTTATTTGTATGCTACCACTATCTGCTTGCATTAGCCCTACGAGACATTTGATCATTACCGATTTACCAGAACCCGATTTACCCATCACAACCAGGTTTTCTCCTTCAAATAATCGCAAACTAAATCCATTGAGCACGTGATTATCGCCAAAGTTTTTTCTTAGATCTTTGATCTCAAGAACAGAGGTTATGTTTTTTTTAGGTTTCATTAAATTTCAAAAAATATATCTGCCAGAAATACTGCTACGAAATCAATAACAAACAATAACATTGAAGTATATACTACGGCCGAGTTTGATGCTTCGCCAACACCTGCGGTTCCTTTTTTGCAGTAATATCCTTTGTAACATCCTACCAACCCTATGGCATATCCAAAAAAGAATGATTTTACTGTAGCAGGAATAATATCACTATACTTTATCGCATCAAATACTTGATTAAAATATAATTGATAGGAGACAGCTCCTTTTAAATTTTCGACAATGGCAGAACCAAATAAAGCAATTGCATCCCCAAAAATAATTAATATAGGAAGCATCAAGGTTGTTGCTGTAATACGAGTAACAACAAGGTACTTAAAAGGGTTTGTTCCTGATACCTCCATCGCATCAATTTGCTCTGTTACTCGCATAGACCCAAGTTCGGCGCCGATTCCAGAACCAATGCGTCCTGCGCAAATAAGAGCAGTAATTACAGGTCCGATTTCTCTTACAATAGAAATCCCTACCATAGAAGGCATCCATGACTCTGCACCAAATTCCATTAAAGTAGGTCGAGACTGAAGTGTAAAAACCAATCCTAAAATAAATCCGGTTACCCCAACTAAAAGTAGAGAACGATTACCCATGTTATAGCACTGTCGTAATAGCTCCTGAAACTCAAAAGGTCTGGTAAATACTTCTTTTAAAAAGCGCCCTGAGAAATATGACAAATCACCTATCTCTATAAAAAAAGCTTTGGTCCTTTCTACTATGCGAAGTGATCGTGTCATAAATAATATACTTCAATGTTACTCAAAGATAGGAGTAGCATTTGCTAATAAAAATGACATAAATCAGGTGTCCCAGGTCTAAATGTTTGAAGATATACGTAAAGAATGCTACATATTCAAGACAACTAAAATAAAAATCAAATACAAACCGATATTAAAATACTATATGTTTTTTAGTAGTCGAGCACAAATAAAATATATAGTATTGTATATTTACTAAAAACGTAGTATATGTCTTCTCAATCCCGTTTGGATCGTGCTTATAAAAATGCCAAAGTAATTCCGTTTGATGATACATCTAAGTTTATCTTTTTTAGTGATTGTCACCGGGGGGATAATAGTTTTGCAGATGAGTTTGCTAATAATCGCAATATTTATTTCCATGCTTTGAAACATTATTACACCGAAGGATTTACCTATTGTGAATTAGGTGATGGAGATGAACTGTGGGAGAATTTAAGTTTCGAAACCATATTTAGAGCACATAAAGATATATACGAGTTATTACAATTATTTCACGCAGACTATAGATTAAATTTGATTTGGGGTAATCATGATATGGTATATCGGGATCCAAAATATGTTAAAAAGCATCTTAGTTCTTATTTTGATCAAAAAACAGATACAGATAAAGAAGTTCCTTTATTTCCTGATATAAAATATAATGAAGCTATTGTGTTGAAACATAAGAATACAGGGCAGGAAGTTTTCCTGATTCACGGTCACCAGGCAGATTTTATGAATTATATAGGCTGGAGAATAAATAGGTTTCTTGTACGGGTTTTATGGAAACCGCTTCAGGTAGTAGGAATTGCAGACCCAACCAGTCCTGCAAAAAACTACAAAGAAACGATACGAATAGAACGTAGAATCAAAAAATGGATTGCTAATAACAAGAATTTGTTAACGATTATAGGTCATACTCACCGACCTCGATTTCCGGAAGCAGGAGAATTAGCACTGTTTAATGATGGGAGTTGTGTTCACCCCAGATCTATTACAGGAATAGAAATCGAAAATGGGAGTATCACCTTAATGAAGTGGCAAATTTCGACAACAGAAGACGGGACATTAAAAATCATTAGAGTCCCTCTAGAAGGACCTCAAAAACTTACTGAGTTTATTACAGAATAGATGATCTTATTTGATGCAAAGTATTCAATACATAATTGATAAAATCCCGATACGTCATAATCCAGTATCATATTTTATGTTTTTAGGTGTGTTTTTAGGAATACTACTAAGTTTGGTCATTCTTTTTAGAACCTCAAAAAACACTGCTTTTAGAATATATGGGTGGTCTTTATTGCTGCAATCTATTATCGCAATTGATGTTTTTTTATGCTATACCGGGCTGTTAAAATATGTACCCCATGTAAATGACAGTACCGAGCCATTGGTATTGCTTTTGGGACCATCGATATATTTGTTTATTTATGCGCTTCTCGAACGAAATTCAATTACTTTTAGGAAGTATTGGATTCATGTTTTGCCATCTGCAGTATATTTTTTGTCTCAGATAACATATTATATACAACCTGTTTCTGTAAAGATTAATGCATATTTGGGAGCATATTTTTCAGAAATACAAAGAATCCCAGTTCCGGATGATACCCATTATTCTTACCTATGGATAAAAGATGAATTTAGATGGCTCGTCTTATCCAGTTTTATCATTTATATCATACTATCTATACGGCTTATAGTAAGGCATTTTTATGCTAGTAAAACTAAAAATGCAAATAGTATAAAAGTTAATAAATATGATTTTTCTAGAAATACGATTATTGGATTTTTGGCAACATTTATCCTTGTGTTTTTAGTATTTCTAAACTTTGAAGATGATGCAGGGGATCATTATATTTTTATCTTTCTTACCTCACTTATTTTGATTACAACTTTTGTGCTACTTTCAGAATCGAGATTCTTTGAAAATTCGTGGATAGCGGACAAATATGAGACTTCAAAAATTAAGAATGATCAAAACTCTATAAAAGAAATAAAATCGTATATCAAAGACGAAGGATATTATTTGTTGCCTACAGCTTCATTAAAAGATTTGGCAAAAAACTTAGGATCCAATTCTAATTATATTTCTCAAATTATAAATGCAAATACGAATCTGAATTTTAATGATTTTATAAATCAATATCGAATTGAAGAATCGAAAAAAAGGTTATTAGATAAAAATTATGATCATCTCACCATTGAAGCTATTGGTAATTCTGTTGGTTTTAAATCAAAAGCCACATTCTATAACGCTTTTAAAAAACATGTAGAAATGTCTCCAAAAGCATTTGTGATATTTCAAAAATCTGTTTCTTAAGACTAAACACTAGTAAAAAGTGTCTAAAATTATAATTCTAGACGCAATACCCTTTTTTTAACACCTGGTTATAAGCAAAATACTTCACTTTTGGCAAAACAAATTTTATAAGTATTATGGAGAAACAAATTCGTCGATATGATCTCGACTGGTTACGGGTTATTGTATTTGGATTATTGATTTTTTATCATGTAGGAATGTTTTTTGTGCCCTGGGGTTTTCATATTAAAAACAACATAATTTATGATTGGCTTCGTTGGCCTATGCTTTTTTTAAATCAGTGGCGTTTACCCATTTTATTTGTGATATCGGGTATGGGAACTTATTATGCGCTTTCTTCCAGAAATTTATGGCAATTCAATCTGGAACGTATTAAAAGATTGGCAATTCCATTACTCTTTGGGATGTTGTTTATTGTTCCTCCACAGGTATATTTTGAACGTATGGCAAACCATCAGTTTTCTGGTTCGCTAGTAGAATATTTTACTACCATAGCATATACAGGGATATATCCAGAAGGAAATTTTAGTTGGCATCACCTCTGGTTTTTACCTTATCTTTTGATATTTTCATTAGTGCTTTCACCAGTATTTATCTGGATCAAAAAAAATCCGACCAAACTAATTATTTGGGTCAGGAAAAATGTGCAAAAAAAGTATGGACTATACCTTTTTATTATACCATTATATTTAACTGAAGCATTTTTAGAACCTTTTTTTCCTGTCACTCACGCCTTGATCGATGATTGGTTCAATTTTGTCAATAGCCTCATTTTATTTTTCTTAGGATTTGTTCTCATCGCATCTGGAAAAGAATTCTGGAATAGTATAGATCGAATAAAATCTAAAGCATTAACCATAGGAGTTATTACATTTAGTACACAAATATGGATATGGTTACAATTAGAGGATAGTACATTCGTACATTTCTCTGAAGCATTGGTTAAAGTAATTAATTTATGGTCCTGGATTTTGGTACTATTCGGGTATGGAGCAAAATTCTTAAATAGGAAGAGTAAAAAATTAGCATACTGTAACCGTGCAGTGTATTCTTTTTATATTCTACATCAAACGATTATGATTGCGATAGGGTATTATGTTATGAATCTGGATTGGGGATTTTTACCTAAGTTCTCAGTATTAATTTTTGGTACATTTTTAGGCAGTTGGATGATTTATCATTTAATCATTTTAAGAATACCTGTTTTACACCCATTTTTTGGACTAAAAAAACCCTATACTTAAGGAGTTTACTCCTTAAGTATAGGGTTTTTGTATTATTAAGTAATATACTTTATTCTATATTAAGTACCGATTCGATTTGAGGAGCATATTTTTTAATTGTCATTTCTACTCCAGATTTAAGAGTCATTTGATTTACGCTACACCCTACACATGCGCCTTCTAATTGAACCTTAACGATCTTACCATCTTCAATAGAAATTAAAGAAATATTTCCTCCATCACTTTCCAAAAACGGCCTTATTTCATCTAGGGCCTTTTCTACATTAATTTTTAATTCTTCAGAAGTCATTTTCTATTTTTTTACAGCAGAACAGCCTGCCATTGTTGTTATTTTAATTGCTTCGGTTGGAGGTAGATTATCATTTCTGTTTACTACTTCCTGAACCACATTTTTTGTCAACTCTTCAAAGGCCTTTTCTATTGGTGTTGCTGTCTGTAATGCTGCAGGTCTACCTGCATCTCCAGCTTCACGTATACTTTGCACTAATGGAATCTCTCCCAAAAATGGAACATCGAGATCCTCTGCAAGGTATTTAGCTCCTTCTTTACCAAAGATATAATATTTATTGTTAGGAAGCTCTTCTGGTGTAAAATATGCCATATTTTCTATAATTCCTAGGACAGGTACATTAATACTGTCTTGTTGAAACATAGCTACTCCTTTTCTGGCATCTGCTAATGCTACATTTTGAGGAGTACTAACTACCACAGCTCCAGTTATTGGCAGCGATTGCATAATAGAAAGATGTATATCTCCAGTACCCGGTGGTAAATCGATTAACATAAAATCAAGCTCACCCCATGCCGCATCAAAAATCATTTGATTTAGTGCTTTTGCTGCCATTGGTCCTCTCCAGACTACGGCCTGATTTGGTTGTGTAAAAAACCCAATAGACAAGATCTTAACGCCATAATTTTCTATGGGCTTCATTTTGGATTTTCCATCCTCTTTTACAGAAAGAGGTCGTTCTCGTTCTACATCAAACATTATAGGAACAGAAGGGCCATAAATGTCTGCATCCAATACCCCAACTTTAAATCCCATTTTAGCCAAAGTTACTGCAATATTAGAGGTTACAGTAGATTTACCTACACCTCCTTTACCAGAAGCTACCGCAATAATATTAGTAATTCCCGGGATAGATTTTCCTTTAATCTCGTTGTTTTGAGGTTGAGCAGCCGGCGCTTCGACTTTGAGGTTAACTTTAACCTTTGCTTTCTCATATACTTTCTCATGAATAACTTTCATTACATCTACTTCTGCACGTTTACGAATATGCAAGGCCGGGGTGGTTAAAACTAAATCCACAATGACCTCGTCACCAAAAGTAATTACATTTTTTACAGCACCACTTTCTACCATGTTCTTACCTTCGCCAGCCACAGTGATAGTCTCTAATGCTTTTAAGATATCCGATTTCTCTAACTTCATGAGTATTATTTCTTTTTCTAACTAATTTGATCAATTCAGATTGATCCTAAGCACAAAGATAGGTCGAAAAGTTAAGATTATAAAGCCTATAAATTGAAATGATTTATAGTAGTATCGCTATTGATTATATCCTAATATTTGTAAATTTTTCAAAAATTAGGAAATATTAGGATAAATCGTATATTTGATAATATTTGTAAATTTTTGAAAAATTAGGAAATATGATTGAAAAAGCGCCTAAGATAACATTACAAGTAGGTGAACTGGCATTTGCCATAACACGATCTCATTTACTTTCTGATGTTATTAAAAAAATTGAAAATGAATATCTTTATTGGGATAAGATAAAATATCTCAAAGATAAAAAACTTGACAATATAGAGGGAAATGAATTATGGGAAATAACTAAACATAAGCGACTACTTCAATATACTTTTATAGATATAGAAGGGATTAAGATTGTGTACAATATAACTAATAATCTTCAACAAAAACTCCATTATCTAGATCACAATTTTGGAGCAGGATTGCAAAAAGAACAATTACTTTCAGAATTAGACAAACAACAATATCTTAATAATGCATTGATGGAAGAATCTATTTTTTCATCTATGATAGAGGGTGCTACCACTACAAGAGTGAAAGCTAAAGATATGCTTAGGAAAAATAAAAGTCCGAAAAATAAATCGGAGCAGATGATTCTGAATAATTATGAAACTATTCAATTTATAAGTGATCATAAAGTCGAAGATATTTCAATCGAGAAACTTTATGAGATTCATAGACTGGTTACTAAAAACACATTAGAAGAAGAAAAAGTAGGTGTTTTTAGAAAGAATAATGAAATACATGTAATGAACGAAATTACAGGAGAGATTATTCATACACCTCCTGATTTTAAGGTACTTGATACACTTATGCAATCGTTCTGTGATTTTTTTAATACTAATCCAAAAGATAATTTTATTCACCCTATTGTTAAAGCAAGTATTTTGCATTTTTTGATTGGATATACTCACCCATTTGTGGATGGAAATGGAAGAACAGCTCGTGCGATTTTCTATTGGTATTTGCTAAAAGATGGATATTGGCTGGCAGAATATCTTTCTATTTCAAGAGTCATCATGAAAACGAAAACACAGTATGAAAAAGCATATATTTATACTGAAATAGATGATATGGATGTTACTTATTTTATTTACTATCAAGTAAAAGTACTAACACAAGCTTTTGAAGATTTAAAAAAATATGTAGCTAAAAAGAAAAAAGAAGAAGTTAAACTTTCAGTATTTTATAAGGAGCCTAATATTAATGAAAGACAGGCAAAGATATTATTTTGGATAAAGAAAAATGAAAATCGTTATTTTTCGGTAAAAGAAATTCAAACTACTTTTTCAATCACTAATCAGACCGCAAGAACTGATCTAGAAAGTTTGGTGGATCGAAATATTCTAAAAAAAATCAATATCAACAAAAAGACCGCAAACTATTGGAAAGGTGATGATTTTGATAAAAAATTCTCATAACTCTTTCATAGGATCCCAAAACAATTTTTCAAAATCTATGATTTGGTTATCTATAACTTCAACACCTTCATTTTCTAGTAACTGTTGCATTAGATTAGTCCCTTGAAAATGATGTTTTCCTGTAAGAATTCCTTTTCTATTTACAACACGATGGGCAGGGATATCTTCACGACCTCCACAGGCATTCATAGCCCATCCTACCATCCGGGCACTACGTGCGGCACCCAAACATTTTGCGATAGCTCCATAAGAAGTGACTCTACCGTATGGAATAAGTTTGGCAACTTCATATACTCTTTCAAAAAAATTTGTGTCAGATTCTGATCCGGTATCTATATCATTTTTCTTTACTCCCATGTATATATAATTCTTGCTAAGGTTATCACTACTAGAATCAACATTAATATTCCCATAAAATAATTAGAATATTTGGCAATAGATGCAGTTTTCTTTTCGATTTTAAGGAAAGAAAACACATAAAAATAGAGCGTTACAAAGGTCCCTGCTCCAGCTGCTATAATAAAGGCAGTAATTCGCAGAGTATCGTATTCTATTTTTCCACTAACACTCATTCCTGCTGCAATGGCACAGAAATAGGGTATGGGTAATACATTAATTGCAGACATCATAACACCTTTAAAAAAGCTTCTGGTGTCATTATTTCGATAGACCTTTATTTTTGTACTTTTTTGCTTTGCTTTGGCAAAAAAATAGATAGCCATGAAAAAAAAGATCACTGCTCCTGTACGAAGTAATATATTTCTAACATATGGATTGAAGAAAATATACTTGGCTAGAAGAATTGCTATCAGTGCCTGAAATATCACAACTATTGATGCGCCAATTGCAACTAAGATTCCGTTATTTTTACCTCTTTCAAGGCAAGTTCTGGCTACTGTCATATTTACCAATCCAGGAGGAATTACTCCAACTAGTGATGCAAAAAATGTAACTAAAAATAGTTTGGTAGTTTCCAAAATTACTGAGGTAATTACGTGATCCTAAACTGGATGTAAGTTATAGGTTTATTTTGTTCTAAATATTGTTTTTCATAAAAAGTTTGAATCGCAGTTACAACCTCTGGAGATCCTTCATTATGATATACATTATGATTAGAATAGAGTACATTATGTCCTTCACCATGCAATAGTCCTAATGTGTATCCATGCATAAATTCGCTATCTGTTTTAAGATGTACAATGCCATTTGGTTTTAGGATTTTTTTATAACGTTGTAAAAAATCATGATTGGTTAATCGATGTTTTGTACGTTTATATTTGATTTGTGGATCTGGGAAGGTAACCCATATTTCATCAATCTCTTGTTCTTCAAAAATATGATCGATTAATTCTATCTGAGTTCTTATAAACCCTACGTTAAACATTTCATTTTCTATTGCGGTTTTCGCTCCTCGCCAAAAACGTGCTCCTTTAATATCAATACCAATAAAATTTTTATCAGGATATTTTTCTGCAAGCCCCACGGTATACTCTCCTTTACCACAACCTAACTCTAGAACGATTGGATTTTGGTTTTTGAAAAAATTCTCATTCCATTTTCCTTTATATCCTAATGTATTATTGATTACATCCTCTCTAGTAGGTTCTACTACATTATGAAAGGTTTTGTTTTCGTTAAATCGTTTTAATTTGTTCTTACTACCCACTGCTCTTCTTAATTTCTTTACTTACTTGTCTTTTAAATTCGATTTGTGTTACACCAACTCTTTTCTATATTATCTTTTTCAATACGGTTGATGTAATTTTTAATATCTAACATCTGTATTATACCTCATTTTACTGCGAGAAATACCTGTATTTGTTATCATTCAGATTCAATTAAATAATCAATACACTCTTGTTTTTGAATATAAAATTTCACTTAAGATAATTTTTTGGTAAAATTAAGGAAATATATGTATAAGAAAATAGGATTACTTTTATTATTAAGAATCAAATTGATAGTTACTATAACAACTTAAATACTAGAACGTTTGAATAAAAAAGTACTTGTTGCTCCTCTTAATTGGGGACTAGGTCATGCAACCCGATGTATTCCTATTATCAATGCATTACTGGCAGAAGGTCTGGAGCCTGTTATTGCTTCTGATGGGGTTGCCTTATCGTTATTAAAGAAGGAGTTTCCTATGCTACTTACCAAAGAACTCCCTTCTTATAATATAGAGTATTCTAAAAAAGGGAGTAATTTCAAATTAAAGATGTTGTTAAACAGTCCTAAAATTGCTCATGCAATTAGTGCTGAAAAAAAAGCAATAAAAAAAATCATTGAAGAGGAAAAATTTTGTGGGATTATCTCTGATAACAGAATGGGAGTACGACATAAGAGTATTCCTTCGGTATTTATTACACATCAACTTACTGTATTAAGCGGAAAAACTACTTCTATAAGTACTAAACTACATAATAAGTATATTAAAAAATTTGATGTGTGTTGGGTTCCTGATATGGCAGATGATCCTAATCTTAGTGGTGAGTTAGGGCATCCTAAGAGAAACAATATTCCTGTGACTTATCTTGGGCCATTAAGTAGATTTGAATATCAAATTGTACCTAAAAAATATGATATTATGGTATTGCTTTCTGGGCCAGAACCACAACGTACTTTACTAGAACAAAAACTGTTTTATGAATTTGAACAAAGTGATAAGAGGATTGTATTTGTACGTGGACTTATTGAAGAAACCCAACAGACGTTTGTAAAAAATAATATTACTATTCATAATTATTTAACCGGAAAAGATCTGGAAGATACTATTAATAGTAGTAACCTGATTATTTCAAGATCTGGATATACAACAGTAATGGATCTTGCAAAATTGAAGAAAAAAGCTTTCTTTATACCAACTCCCGGACAGTTTGAGCAAGAATATCTTGCAGAGCGTTTAACGGTTAATAAGCTAGTTCCTAGTTGTAATCAGAACGAGTTTACATTAACAAAACTAAGGGATTTAAATGCATACAGAGGGTTAAGTAGTTTTAGTACTGATATTGACTATAGGGAACTTTTTCACTTTTTCCAAAGTAAATGAAAATTCACTTCCCACTCGATAATCGCTTTCTACATAAATGCGCTCATGATGCGCTTCGATAATGTGTTTTACAATAGCTAGTCCAAGACCAGATCCACCTTCTTTACGCGATCCACTTTTGTCTACACGATAAAAACGCTCAAACAATCGTGGAATATGGGCTTGTGCAATTCCTTCACCATTATCAGTAATTCTAACAATGGTTTTATTACGGATTAAATCTTCGATACTTATTTCTGTAGTACCATCTTCTTTTCCGTATTTTATTGAGTTTACAATCAAATTAGAAAGTACTTGTTGTATGCGCTCTTTATCGGCATGTACAAGTACAGGTTCTTCATAATTCATATCAAACGTAAGAGCAATATTCTTTTTTGCAGCTTTCATTTCATATAAATCAAACACACTTTGTACTAATTCTACAATATCAAAATTGGTATAATTAAGATTAAGATCACCTACTTCAAGTTTGGTAATCATATCCAGATCATTTACAATATAAATCAAGCGTTCAACTCCTTTGTTTGCACGATTTAAATATTTATCCAGAATTTCAGGATCGTCCATTGCTCCATCCAGGAGGGTAAGAATATATCCCTGAACAGTAAACAGAGGTGTTTTTAACTCATGAGAAACGTTACCCATAAATTCTTTACGATAAGCTTCTCTGATTTTTAGAGTTTCGATCTCTGTTTTTCTTTGTTGAGCAAACTTTTCAACTTCTTTGATAAGAGTTCTCATATCTGTAGTTACGGGGCCTTCTCCGATAGAATCTACTTCCAGCATTTCGATATCATCATAGATTTTACGTACTCTACGATAAATAAACTTTTCTACCCTGTATTGAATAATGAGAAAACAAATTAGATAACAAATCACTATAAAACCAAATATAATAAATGGATTAAACAGTGATTGAATGTATAAAAAAACGCTCAATGCGAGCGTTAATAATATGGTTATATATAAAGAAGATAGATATGCAAATCTATACGACTTTTTAAAGTTTTCTGCCATTAAACTACAAACTTATATCCTACTCCTTTAATAGTTTTAAAACTATTATCGCCGATTTTCTCTCTTAATTTTCTAATGTGCACATCAATTGTACGACCACCTACAATGACTTCATTACCCCAAACCTTATCAAGAATATCTTCTCGCTTAAAAACCTTGCCAGGCTTAGAGGCCAATAAAGATAGTAATTCGAATTCTTTTCTTGGTAATACAATTTCTTTTTTGTCTTTAACAATTTTGTATTCATCTCTGTTAATGACCAAATTTCCTATTTTAACAACATTATCTGAAGACTCTTCTTCTTTAAGTCTTCTCAATAGAGCTTTTACTTTACTTACTAAAACTTTTGGACGAATGGGTTTTGTAATATAATCATCTGCACCGGCATCAAATCCAGCAACTTGAGAATAGTCTTCACCACGCGCTGTAAGGAAGGTAATGATTGTATTTTGTAAGTCTGGTAACTTTCTTATATGCTCGCAGGCTTCTATACCATCCATCTCTGGCATCATTACATCTAGAATAATTAGATGTGGTTTTTTCTTTTTTGCAGCTTTTACAGCTTCAACACCATTTTCTGCAGTTATTACTGTATATCCTTCTGCAGTAAGGTTATACCCGACAATTTCTAAAATATCGGGTTCATCATCAACTAATAGTATCGTAATATCTTTTTTGTTCATTATAGTATAGCATTACATAACATTGGATAAATATACCACTTAATACGAAGTATACATATTTATATAGATTTGGTAACGATAAGCTAACATTAGTTGTGTGAGTAGATAACATTTGCTTAACGTGATGGTTTTTTGTGCCAAATTCACATAGTGAAGTTAAAAATAAAAAAGGCTAAACATTAATATATTTAGCCTTTTTTACAATTTTTATGAGTGGTGAGATCTACTATTTGTGTTCTCTATAGGTCTCTAACAAATTCATTGTTGCGGTAATAAGATCTTTGGTTTCTAATAGTAATCCAAAATACAAAGTGGTGTTTTTTGGGCTATTTTCTTCAGTTCTCGTTCTAGCAACTTGTTTATCTATTTTTTGATTTACCTTATTAAAGAGTTCTTGTTTTTCATTAATAATGGTATCAATATGATCAAAATCTCTATCACTAAATGCTTTTTTGATTTGCCTGAACAACTCATTTAATTGTTCTTCGATTTCTTTTAAATCTTTAATCTGATTAAATCGAAGTTTTTTATGATTGTTGTTTACATGCTTGTGACTTGCTTTGGTGATATATTCTAAAGACTGAGACATATCTTGCAGATACCCTAAAATATTAATATAAAAATTACTGGCACCTACACTAGACTCATCAAGATTCTTGATAAAGTAGAAAATATTGTCTCTTAGTTCTTCAACTTCTTCATCTAGTTTAGCAATTCCTTTTTTACTTTTCTTTAAGGCGATTAAATCATATTTCACAAGGCTATCTATCGTACTTGTGTAAATTTTATTTCCTCTGTTTACAAAGGATTTGATATTATCTGCACTTTCTTCGATAACTCCTTGAACAGAGCTACTCTCAGAATTTTTAAGACTATCTTCTGCTTTCTCTGCTTTAACTCTCTTTCTATAATTAATAGTATTTCTTACCAAAAGCAATACAGCAATAAGTAATAATACTGCAACCATTATAGGGCCACCAAGATTAATCAAAAACGCTACTGTTGCAGCTGCTACAAATGCACTTATAGCGGTAAAGAACCATCCGCCAATTACGTTAAGCACTCCTGCTACACGATATACTGCACTCTCTGTTCCCCAAGCTCTATCTGCTAATGAGGTACCCATTGCAACCATAAAAGTAACATAGGTTGTAGAAAGTGGTAATCCCATAGAAGTTGCAATAGAAATTAAGACTCCGGCAACCATAAGATTTACTGCAGCTCTTACCATATCAAATGCAGGCATTTCGTAGCTTTTATTCTTTGGTAAGTCTATAACGGGTTTGGTAAATCTTTTTTCTATAAACTCCATTGCAGGTTTTGGAGTAATTGCACCAAGTCCTTGAGATATCAAAACAGTACTTCTTACAACACCTCTTGATAGAAAATTTGGTTTAAAACGTTCTTTGGCTTCTCCTTCTCTAGAAAGGTTAATTTCGGTATCGGCAACGTATCGAGCTTTTTTTGAAAACCATAATGTAAGTACCATTATTATTCCTGAACCAAATAGTAGTAAAGTTGGAGTGTCTACTTTTTTGGCTAAAACATCCATAGAAAACTCTGTAGCAGGAATACCAGAAGCTACCCAGGCTTCATAAGATTGCCAGCCCGCTATAGGTACACCAATAAAATTTACCAAATCGTTACCCGAAAAAGCTAATGCTAATCCAAATGTACCTACAATAATGATAAGCTTATAGATATTTACTTTAAAGAAATTAATAAGTAGGTAAGATAATACTGACCACAATACAAAACCGGCAGCTACGATTTGAAATACATAGGTTTCTAAATATCCTCTTAAAGTCATTTTGATTGTTCCTGCATCACCATCTATCTTGAAAAGGTTTTTCTGAGCTTTTGCCAGTTCCTTTACATTTTCATACGTACTACCAAAATAAGTATTGGCCCAATCTAATAGCCCTTCAGGACCTCCATTATATACAACATCAACTATAGCTTTGGCGTAATTGGTTCCTTTAATTCCTTTCATGAAAATGAAATACAATAATGCAGTTAATGCAATTCCTCCGAATAAAGCACCAACCCATTTGGCTTTCTTTTCAAAATTATAGGATAGTAATAAACGAGTTATAAATTGTACAATAGCACCTACCGAGAATGCTATCACTACCGAGAGCAAAATACCACTAATAATTTTTGTTGCTGTCTTGGTGTTAATGTAATTTCCTAAATCAGAAAAAGCTAACCCTTGATCCGCTCCAATTTTAATTAGTGCAATAGATACTGCTGCTCCCAAAAGATTAAATACAATAGATACCGTTGTCGAAGTTGGCATCCCCAGCGTATTAAAAAAGTCGAGAAGGAGAATGTCGGTAATCATAACTGCCATAAAAATGATCATGATTTCATCAAAATAGAATTCACCAGGATTAAAAATTCCTTTTCTCGCTACTTCCATTAATCCACTAGAGAAAACGGCTCCAGCTGCAATACCAATACTGGCAACAATCATTATTGTTCTAAAAGAAACTGCTTTAGAACCAATAGCAGAATTTAAGAAGTTAACAGCATCATTACTAACTCCCACAATAAGGTCGGCAACCGCTAATATTGCTAGCGCGACTACCATTAATAAATAAATATTATCCATACTTTTTGTTTAAGGTGCAAATATTATAATCAATTCTCAGCTTAATGTTACCAAACTGTTATGTATTAGCTTGTGATTTAGAAATGTATATCAAATTGTAATCTATACATTAACCCACTACCATTACCATCTTCAGTGGTATAACTTATATCGGATTGAACTTTTAAGTTATGACCAGCTACATATTTTGATACCCCAAGGGTATATTGTTCTTCAAGATTTTTTCCAACAATTGCATCATAATTAAGATTAGTATAGCGTCCTGCTATTTCCCAATTACTTTTAAACAAATATCCAGCTTGAAGATTTATCGCATTACCAACCTGAACTATATCTCCAGTTGGTGTCCCATCTTCTTCTACTGCAATTGCCTCATCAGCTTCTCTATCGGCAAACTCTCCCATAAAAGAAAACCCTTTGTACTTAAACATAGCATCTACAAATATGGTAGAGATATTAGTCTCGTAAAAACCAGTACTGGTTTGCATATAAGATCCTTGATTACTTCTGTTTTTTACAGCATCGGCATTAAGGTCATAAGTAGCTGCCAGCATTAATTTAGGAGTTTGTTCTCTCTTAAGATCTCCTCCTTTATAATCTCCTTTACTTTTAAATTTGCCAAAAGGTAACAATTCTAGCCTTCCTGTATATTGATGACCGCCTAAATTTCCACTGGTAATATTTCTTCCTTCTCCTTGGGAAACTGCAAAAATTTCTCTAATGATGAATTTATCTGATAATTTAAAATGATGTCTTAACTGTATTCCTAAATCACGATCTATATTAAAACGACTATTTAACCTAGAACGATCTACTAATTGCAAGTTTGCCGAAGAAATAACACGTTCTACGTTACCGGGCAATTTTGTTTGTCCGGCCCAAAGTGTAAAGTTTTTATAGAAATTCCACTTTATAACAGCATCTAGAATATAACGTGGAGCATTGCTAGTGAATTCTGAAGCTCCAGAAATATCTCTATTAGATACCCCCAATTCTATTTTATATTTAATTTTTGGGCTATAAGCAAAACCGCTAAATTTTAAACGTGCTCTTCTTACGAGAAAATTGGTTTCTGGTTTACTATAATTATTATCGTTAATATCCCAACCGGTAGTAGAAAGTAATTGAAATCTGGTTGCAAATTTCATGCTCCACGAGCTATCTTTGGCAACGACATTTAAGATTCCTTTTCCAAATTTGGTCTCAGTAGTTTCCTGAGCATTTACAAAACAAAGCGTAAATAGAACTAACGCTGTTAGTGTATTCTTTAATTTCATAATCGATACTAGTTTTTGTCGCTTGCAAAGAACCTGTACCAATGTTAAGTTAATGTTAACTTAATGTTTTATAATGATTATATTAAGATGTTTTTTTTTAAGTATTTATGCAAAAACGAAAAAGGCTAACCGTTTTCGGTTAGCCCTGTATTTCAAAAATCTAAGTCGACAAAAACTAATATGATTTTTTGAAACTACAAATGTCGTCTTACGACTCGCCAAAAATATTTTATTTGGCGAGTTTTTATGTTACCAAAACTTTAAGCTATCGTTAAAAGTGGCTCTATATAAGACTTAACACGTACCCCAAAAGTGATCCTCCAAGTACAATCCACATGGGATTTACTTTCTTAAACCCAAAAATCATAATAACACCTATCAAAGCAATAAGTATTGCTTTCCAGTCGATTAAGGTATCTAAAGACATTGTAAACAATACCGATAACATGATAGAAACTGCAGCAATATTGACAGTGTCGAGAAAATAGCTAAGTATTTTGGATTTTCTCATTTTGGGTACTAATGGATTAAGAAGTAATACAAAAAGAAAAGAAGGAAGAAAGATTCCTAGTGTAGCTGCTATGGCTCCCCAAAATCCAGCTAATTGATAACCAATAAAGGTTGCGGTAGATAAAACAGGACCTGGTGTAAATTGACCAACTGCAATGGCATCTATCAATTCTGATCTTGTTAACCAGCCTTTTGTAACTAATTCTGCATCTAGATATGCAAATAAAACATAACCACTACCATATAATATAGCGCCAACTTTAAAAAATGTCCAAAGAACTTTTATAGAAGAAAGTTTAATAAAAGTAAATGTAGAAATTTTAAATATAAAGAATGGAGCAATGGATTTAGGTGAGGTATTTAGTTTAGATTTAAAATAAAAATATAGTGTTCCAAAAAGACCTGCGCTTAATAATGCAATAACTTCATTTACTCCCAATAAGCTAATAATTAGTACTAAAATTCCTATTATACCTAGCTCCCAGTTTTTTAATGCTTTTTTTCCTAATTTTAGAATTGCCAATAAAATAATAGCAAGTACAGCGGGTTTGATGCCAGAAATAAAAGGAGTTACTTCGGGTAACTGTCCATAAGAAGTATAAAACCAAGCCAACGCTCCTGTAATGACTACTGCAGGAAAAATAAAACAGGCTCCAGCAACAAATAGACCGGCAATTCCGGCACGCTCATGACCACAATGCATGGTCATCTCGGTAGAATTAGGACCAGGAATTAAGTTGGTGGCTCCGATAAGATCCAGAAAATGTTGTTTATCCATCCATTTTCTTTTATCAACTACTTCGTTTTCCATCATAGCGATATGTGCTGCCGGACCACCAAAAGCAAAACAACCTAGCTTAAAAAAAACAATAGCAACCTCAATAAGCCTTTTTTTGTTATTCATTTAAATATAATAGATCTATGAAATGACATAGAATAATTTAACGTCATCAAAAGTATAAATATAATACTGTTCATGATGACAAAAGTGAGATAGGATTGATGATTTTGAACATTACAGAGGTTTAATTTTTAGTATACTAAATGCATATAAATGAGTGGTTTATGAAATTAATGTTAATTTAATGTTACCGAAATGTTGTTTAAATGTAAAATAAATATTACTTTTATAATATAAGTCGACATCCCAAATAATCTAAAATATTTAAAATCATGAAAAAGATAATAGTAGCAATGGCCATTTTATTTTCGGCGACTGTAATGGCTCAGGATGTAAAACCTACTTTTGAAAAGCAAGGCGACCAGATTAAAGGTACATTTTATTTTGAAGATGGAACAGTAAGACAACAAGGTTTCTATAATAAAGAAGGTAAGCTTCATGGAGAATGGAAATCGTATGATGCTACAGGAAAGAAAATTGCCATGGGGCAATATGATAATGGAGTAAAAACAGGGAAATGGTTTTTCTGGAATGCAGATAAGTTATCAGAAGTAAATTATAATAAAAATCAAATCGCTGATGTAACGACCTGGTCAGGTAAAGACAATGTAGTTGTGAATTATAAAAACTAGATTTTACTATAAAAAAATAAACAAAAAAGACTTCCAATATGGAAGTCTTTTTTGTTTTCCAAAACTCTCAAAAAAGAATGATATCACTTCTATGATTTGATTTTTTAATCTAAGAAAGGTTTTATTTTTTTTTACATTACTAATTTGTTGTTTGTTTTCTTAACACTACAATGAATCTTTTTTATGAAGATTTTTTTTCACGTTAATTTCTTATTTACAGTAGTTTGTGTGTGGATCTAACACTGGATTAATATTGAGAAAACATTCTGTAAACAATGGTAGGTAACAATTTTCTAACATTAATATGACACATAATTAATTTTTGAATAACACACATTTAACACTGCCTGTCGTTCTTTGCCGGGAATTTCAGAACAAGTTAAATGAGAAAAATTGTTACACTTTTTGCGTTATTTTTTGTAGGAATACTCTTCGCGCAAGAAACCGGTTCGATTACCGGAACATTATTAGACAAGGAATCTAATAATCAACCTTTACCTTTTGCTAATGTATTAATTAAAGGAACAACTAAAGGAACGACTACAGATTTTGATGGTTTATATACTATTGAAAATCTGGAGCCAGGGACATATGTACTAGAGTTTAGTTTTGTAGGGTATGAAACTTTAGATATTAAAGATGTAATTGTAAAGCCAAACGAAACCACTACAGTTAATACTGCAATGGCAGCAAGTGCGGCTGCATTAGATGAGGTTGTAATTAAAACTACTACCAAAAAGGAATCTGAAGCAGCTATTTTATTAGAACAAAAAAATGCGGTGACTATTCAACAAAAGATAGGAGCGCAAGAACTTTCTAAAAAAGGAGTAAGTGATGTTGCTACAGGTTTAACTAAAGCAACTGGTATTTCTAGACAGAGTGATAAATTATATGTTCGTGGATTAGGAGATCGTTATAACAATGCCTATTTAAATGGACTGCCTATTCCGTCATTAAATCCAAAGTTAAAACTTATTGATCTTGGGATTTTTCCGACCGATATAGTTGAGAATTTAGGGATTTATAAAACGTATGCTCCAGATATATATGGTGATTTTGCAGGAGCAAGTGTAAATATCGATACCAAAGATCGACCGGGAAAAGGTTTTTTAGAAGTTGGTTTTAGTTCGGGAGTAAATTCTAATGCTGTTAGTAATGATTTTTTCTTACTTAATGGCGGGCAATACGATGAATGGGGATTAGATGATGGATCAAGAAGAGTTCCTGTTTTCTTAGATATTCCGAATTACAATTATAATAGTACAGAAATAGATTACTATCCTTTTGATACTTCCTTTAATCCGGTAAAAAGATTTAATGCTCCCGATGGAGGTATGAGTATAACCGGTGGTAAAACCTTTACAGTTGCAGAAGATCAGAAGTTAGATGTATTGGTTACCGCATCATTTGATCAAAACCATAGAACCGCTTTGGGAGGTAATCAGGCTGCTTTTAACTCTCAGGGAGAAAGTATTACTGGGATAGGAAATTTTAAGAATGTAGATCGATATGAGTATTTTACGAATACTACAGTATTAGGAAGTATAGGGTACCGATGGAACAGTAACAATAAGATTCTTGCAACTACCTTGTTTGTGAATGATACCGAAGATGAACTTAGAGAATTTACAGATGGTGTGAGTAGTGAAGATACAGATGTTGGTATTCGCCTTAGAAGAGGAACCTATGAGCAAAACAACCTATTTACACAACAACTTACCGGAGAACATAGATTTAGCGAAAGAAAGTACCAGTTAAATTGGGGATTTGCATATAATAAAGCAAAGGGCTTAATACCCGATAGACGTCAATTGGTGTTTACAGAATTGCAAAATGGAAACCTTGTTTTAGGAAACCGTACAAGTCCGGATTTAGCAAACAACCAACGTTTTTATCAGGAATTGAATGAAAATGATTATTCTGGAAAAGTTGATTTTGATATTAATTTTGGAAAGGATGAAGATGATAACTTTAAAAACAAATTAACTTTTGGATTGGCAGGAAGATCAAAAGACAGAGATTTTGAATCTAACCAGTTAAACTATAATCTTAATAGCCTTGTAAATCAAAATGTAGATTTTAATAATCCGGATGCATTACTAAATGAAACGAATTTTCTTAATGGAGAATATATTGTTTTAGAAAACCTTAATCCAACAAGAATTTACGAGGCAGATTTATCAACCATTGCGGGGTATGCGAATTTGCAATATGCGTTAACAGAGAAACTCACCTTCAATGGAGGTATTCGTGCAGAGTTGTTTGAACAAAATGTATTCTATAGAGAACAACAAGATTTAGAAACGTCTCCTTTCAAAACACAAAAGATTGACGAAACTTTTATTCTCCCTAGTATCAGCTTGAAATATGAATTAAACTCAACATCAAACCTTCGTTTTGCAGCCAGTAAAACGGTTACATTACCAAAATTTACAGAAATAGCACCTTTCTTAGATGAAGATGTTACCGAAGCTACTCTGGGAAATACTATTCTTAGTAATTCTGATAACTATAATGTAGATATCAAATGGGAACACTTTCCTGAGCAGACAGGTGAATTGGTAGCGGCTACATTATTTGGTAAATATATCGAAAACCCAATCGAAAAAGTGTTTGTAGCATCAGCTTCAAATGTAAACACATTTATCAATTCTGATAATGCTGTAATCTTTGGAGCAGAATTAGAATATAGAAAGAACCTGGGTAATCTTTTTAAAATAGAAGAAACAATCTGGAACAACCTAAACTTTGGTGTTAATACCACAATAATGTATACAAAGGTAGAGATTGACCCAACCATTACAACGTTTAATGGTTCTAATATTGCACCAACTAATGTAGAAAGACAATTACAAGGAGCTTCTCCTTTTCTGGTAAATGCAGATGTAGTGTATGCCAAAGAATTTGGTAATCATAAAATTACTTCAGCTTTAGATTTTAACATTTTCGGAGATAGAGTGTATTCTGCCGGAGGAAATGGAGTAGGAGATATTTTTGAAAAAGGATTTGGAGTACTAAACTTTAATTTCAAAGATGAGATCGGAAAGCATGTTGAAATAAGCCTTAAAGCTAAAAATTTATTAAACCCATCTATAGAACGATACCAGGATCAGGAAGACTTAGGTCAGGAGTTTACCACCTATAAATTTGATAACGGAATCAACTTTAGCCTTGGGGTTACTTTTAAACTTTAATTATAAACGGAAAACACAACTAAAATTAATCATTATATAAAATGAAAACTAAAAATTTACTTACGGGAATAGTAATCGGAACAGCAGTTTTATTTAGTGCTTGTACCATACAGGAAGATAATATCGGAGATATCACAATCAACCAGGGAGGTTCTGGTGGTGATACTTCTGGAACCGAAATATTAGAGGGCCAGATTACACAAAATGTTACATTAGAATCTAGTGAGGTATACGAGCTAAGAGGAGGTGTATCAGTGGTAGATGGAGTTACATTAACGATCGAAGCAGGTACAAAAATTATTGCAGGTGATGTCGGAGGAGTGTTCTCATATTTAGCTATCGAGCAAGGAGCAAAAATTATCGCAGAAGGTACTGCAGCACAACCTATCGTATTTACGTCTAATAAATCTACTCCTAATCCAGGAGATTGGGGAGGATTATTATTAGCGGGTAAAGCTCCTATCAATAGAGGTACTACAGCAACTACAGAAGTTGCAAACCTTACCTATGGAGGAACTGATCCGGCAGATAACTCAGGGATATTACGTTATGTGCGTTTAGAATATACAGGAGGAAAAATTAATGACGATGCAGAATATAACGGACTGTCGTTATATGGTGTTGGTAACGGGACCACTTTAGAATATATCCAGGCTTTTAATGGAAATGATGATGGAATAGAATTTTTTGGAGGAACTGTAAACTTAAAGTATGCAATTGTAACGGGTGCCGGAGATGATTCTTTTGACTGGACAGATGGATGGGTTGGAAACGGACAATTCTGGATTGCACAGCAAACTTCTGCCGCTGGAGATAAAGGAATCGAAGCAGATAATTTATCTTCTACGCCAGATGCAGCACCATTCTCTAATCCTACCTTATCTAATATCACACTAATCGGTGCAGAAGATGGTGATGGAGAAAATAAAGGAATTGAATTTAGAGCAGGAACCAAAGTAACGATGTACAATGCTATCATCAAAGCTTTCCCAGGAAAAGGAATTGAAGTTGATGATGATCAAACATTAATCAACCTTAATAATAATGAAGTAATTGTTAGAAATTCTATCATCGATAATGCAAAATCATTTGATTTAGATCATGGTGGTGCAACTGTTGATCTTGCAGATTTTGCAACTTTTAATAATTTTACTGTAGATGGTTCTGGTGCTCCTTTTAATAGTGCAGGTACTGCTATACCAACTGGTTTTGAAATTACTGGTTTCAGAGGGACGTATTCGTATACTACTGCTGTAGATGGTGTAGATAATTTTGATCCTTCTACACTAGGAGCATTCTTTGATGCTGCTAACTACGCAGGAGCACTACAAGAGGGTGATACCTGGACATCAGATTGGACTCGTCAATAATATAATATCCCATATTTTAAGTATTTGAATTGTAGAAGCTTGGCTAATCGCCAGGCTTCTTTTTTTTAGTTTATTTCAGAATAGATAATTTGTAAATTATTAATAATCAAGTTGAAGGATTAAAAACATAAAGAAAACTTACCTTGTTATCCTATATTTTGGTACCGTATTTTATCTTATTGTTAAGACAGATTCTGTGAATTTATCTGGTTTAACATCTTCATAACAATTCTCTAATAATTTATACAAAACAGATTTTGTATTACTATCGATATTCGAGACTCAAAAAAAGGTATAGATAAATAGCTCTCGATTGATGTAGGTAAACCTTATAATTCAGTGGTTTATTAATAGTTTAATAGTATAAGATTCTAGGTACAAATTCCCTGAAAACCCTACAGATTCCTCCTTTTTATTCATTTTTCTTACATCACAATCCCTTAAACTAACCATAATAGTGGGGTAAAGCTAATTACTGTAAAACCGTATTTATTTGTATCAGATTTTGAAAACACATAATGAGAAAAACATTTACAGTACTGGCACTATTTTTTATAGGAGCTATTTTTGCACAAGAAACCGGGACTATTGCCGGAAAATTATTAGATAAAGAATCAAACAATCAACCTCTTCCTTTTGCTAATGTAATTGTAGGAGGTACTGCCAAAGGAGCGTCTACAGATTTTGATGGATTATATGAGATTACCGGAGTTCCTGTAGGGACATATACGCTACAGTTTAGTTTTACAGGATATCAAACGGTAGAAATACCTAATGTAGTAGTAGAAGCAGATAAAGTAGCCGTGGTAGATGCTACTATGGGAGCTACAGCAGCAGCATTGGAAGAAGTTGTGATAAAAGTAGTTACCAACCGCGAACGCGAAGAAGCTCTTTTGATAGAGCAGAAAAATGCTGTTCAAATTGAACAAAAAATTGGTGCAGAAGAGCTTTCGCGAAAAGGAGTAAGCGATGCAACAGCTGCAGCTGCCAAAATATCAGGAGTAGCAAAACAAGAAGGTTCTAATAAAGTTTATGTTAGAGGACTTGGCGACAGATATAATAGCACAACCCTAAATAATCTTCCGTTACCATCAAACGATCCTAGATATAAAAATATTTCTTTAGACCTATTTCCTACAGATATTATACAGAATTTAGGGGTAAGTAAGGCCTTTTCCAATAACCAGAATGGAGACGTTGGAGGTGCGAATATAAATATTAACAGTAAGATTTTTGAAGGTAAAAGCGGTTTTAAAGTAAGTGTATCTAGCGGAGTAAATTCTCAGGCTGTAGAAAATAAAGACTTTAAAACAATAGATGGTGCTAACTGGATTGGAATAGCTGATCATACAGATCCAAAATTAACAGACTTAACAGTATATGCTTTTGATGATAATCTGGCACCAAATAAATCCGGAATTGTACCCTTAAATCTTGGTGTTTCTTTAGATTGGGGAAAGAAATATAATTTTGGAGACGAAAGCTCGCTATCTATGTTCTTAGTTGGTTCTTTTAGTAATGGATATAACTATAAAGATGGTAGTTCAATAAACTTTAACAACGATGGTACTTTTGGAAGTAGTTATACAAGTGCCGAAGAATTTGACTACTCTAATACCAAGGTGGCAATGGGTAATTTTAAATATAAAATAAATTTATCCAATGACATATCTTACAACACCTTTTTGGTACACTCAAATAGTCAAAAAGTTCAGGATTATTTAGGAACAAAACCAGATGTTGCAGATACCGATGGTGAACTTGCACGAGTAGTACAGCAAACTCAGAATCAAAACCTATTGTATGTTAATCAACTTATTTCAAAACATGAAATAGGGAAATCTTTTGATATTGATTTGGGGGTTTCTTATAACTTGGTAAAGAATGATGAGCCTAATAGGAAGAGAAATATTTTTATCATTAATACCGATGAGGATATAACTCGTTTGGCGTCTGGTACACCTAGAAATAACAGTCGTTATTATCATAATCTTAAAGAAGATGATCTTAATGCCAATGCAACAATAACAAAGTATTTTGGAGGAAGAGCGAAAGATGAAAATAAAGGAAAAATAACTCTTGCGTATAATTTTAGAAATACAACAAGGGATTTTGAAGCTATTTATTTCGATTATAATTTACCCAGTACTATAGTTATTGATCCTAACAATCTGGAAGCTACTTTAAACCAGGCAGCACTAGATAATGATGTCTTTAGGTTTACAACTGGTTTTGGTTTTGGAGAAAATGCTCTCGACCCTTTTACATATGATGCTAATAAGGCTATGAACATTGCTGCGTTAGGTGTCGATTACAAGTTTTCTGAAAAGTTTTACGCCAGTGTAGGAGGAAGATTTGAAGATGTAAAAATGGAGGTAGAATGGTTTACCAATCTTACTAATTCAGATAGAGATAATGGAGGGCCATTAAATATAGATGAAACTTATTTTCTTCCTTCTCTTAATCTGAAATATAATATCAACGAAAAAAATATACTTCGCCTCTCAGCAAGTCAGACCTATACATATCCTCAATTTAAGGAAGTAGCACCATTTGTGTATGAAGGGATTGATTATTTAGAATCTGGAAACCCCGAATTGAAACCATCTGATAACTATAATATCGATTTAAAATGGGAAATATACCCACAAAGTGATGAATTGATATCTGCTTCGGTATTTGGTAAACAAGTTAACGATGCGATCAATAGAATAGAACGAATATCTGCAGCCGATAGGAACTTCACATATGCTAATTTGGGAGATGCTACCATAGCAGGAATTGAAATTGAGGTTAAAAAGAACATATATAAAAATGAAACAGATGATGATAAATCTCAAAAATTAAGTGTTGGAGGAAATGCTACATATATGTATACAAATTTAGAATTCGAAGATACAGATAAACTTGAAGATCAGGGGATTCTTATTACGGGTAAAGATTCTGAATTAGAAGGAGCAGCGCCTCTTTTGATTAACAGTGATATCACGTATAGAAGTGTTAATGACAAGAAAGAGTTTTTGGCAACCTTGGTATTTGCATATCAAACCGATAAAGTATTTAGTATTGGGTCAAACTTCAATAATAATATTGTTCAAAAAGCTGTAGCAAATCTGGACTTTATTATGGAACGAAAGTTTAATGATCAAATAGGAATTAAATTCAAAGCCACTAACCTCTTAAATCCCAAAATTGAACAAATAAGGGATGTACCTCAAGAATTTGTTATGAGATCTTATCAAAGAGGAATAAATTTTTCACTAGGACTTAACTATAAATTTTAACATATAAAAAGCATTTTACCTTAAGATAAAATTAAAGTAAAATATATAACATATACATAATGAACCCTTTACTCTGAATTTAGATTCTATAGGGTTCTTTGTTAAGAATGAAATAATAACTCAAAAACAAACAAAATGAAAAAATTAAGGTTTTTACCAATATTAGTAATAGCAGCAACAATATTTTCTTGTTCTAGCGATGATGATTCTCCTGCACCAACTCCTTCTGAACCCACAAAAGATGGTACAATAGCTTCTCAGGATGATCCAGATTTAGATGAAGCAGACTTAAAAGGTAATATTACAGGTGATATTACTCTGGCAGCAAGTAAGACTTGGGTTCTTACTGGGTCATTAACTGTGAAATCAGGGCAGACTTTAACAATAGAAGCAGGAACAACTGTAAAAGCAAAAGCCGGAGGTACTGACGTATACTTAGCTGTTGAGCAAGGAGCAAAAATTGAAGCCAAAGGTACTGCAGCTGCTCCTATAAAATTTACTTCAGATGCAGCTAACCCAAGACCAGGTGACTGGGGAGGAATAGTAATTGCAGGAAAAACTCCAACTAACAAAGGAGCAACTGCTGAGTCTGAAGTTGCAGGACTTAACTATGGAGGTACTGATAACGCAGATAACTCAGGGACTCTTACTTATGTAATTGCAGAATATACAGGAGCCAAAATTAATGGAGATCAGGAGTTTAATGGAATTTCTTTATATACTGTAGGTACCGGAACAACAATCAATAACATTGCTATTTTCAACGGTGCAGATGATGGTATTGAGTTCTTTGGTGGAACTGTAAGTGTAGAGAATGTTCTTTGTGTGAATATCAAAGATGATATGTTTGATGGTACTCAAGGATATACAGGAACTTTAACCAATCTATTTGGAGTTAGAGAAAACGGATTTAATGACGCTACCGAGGATCCAAGAGGTATAGAATTTGATAGTAATGGTTCTAACAATGCTGCAACTCCGGTTTCTAAACCTACTTTCGAAAAAGTTACTGTATTAAACCTTTCTGAAATAACTCCATTAAAAGCTGGAGCAGAAATAAGAAGAGGTACAGAAGCTACTATTAATAACGCTTTCTTTGGAACAGTTGGTAAAGCTTCTTTTGGAAACAGAGTAGATACAGATGATAAGAAAGGAAATGGTTCAGTTACTTTTACAAATGCTATACAACAAGGTGATGTAGGTGATGATAAAGTTGGAGGTACGATTACGGGTACTTTTACTACAGATAACGATGCTATTACTGTAGCTGCCGATGGTACTGTAACAGTAAAAGCTGGAGTTGGTGCAGATTTCTCAAAATTTGCTTGGACCAACTATACTGTAAAAGAATAATAATTACAATAGATTAGCCACATTATAGAAACACCCTCAAAACATGAGGGTGTTTTTTTGTGAAAATTTTATTATTTGAAAACTTTAAATGAACTCTTAGATAAAATCTAATACTTAATTGATGAATAAATTAAATATTTGAATGCCAGTGTTATCAAAACTTTTTCTCTGTTAAAAAATAGTAAATTAACAACCAAGTACGTGAAAACCTCAGCATGACCAGCTGAACTTTAAAGTAATTTCGTAATGTAACTTTTAAAATCTAATTATTATGATAAAAATTATTTTACTTTTATTTTTATCAAACACATTACTTATAAACGCTCAATTTGACCTGAAAAACTTATCTATTATCTCAAGCGGTAATTCGCTTAATAGATATGACAGAATTTATTTTGATTTTGATTTAAAAGGTAACTTCACGGAAAGAATTTATTATAGATTATATGAAAACTCAGAATCTCGACAAAACTTGGTAACATCAGGAAGAATAAACTCTGAGGATGATACAGTTAATTACCCTAGTTGGACAACTATAAATTTTTGGAGTTTAGTAATTAAAGATAATGGTGTGAATTTGAATAACCCTTTATTTCTTGTCTTAGAATATAACGGGATTAGAAGAGTAGCCTCAAATAGATATAGAATATATAGAACAAATCTTCTTGGTGACGATAGATCAGAAGCTATAACTTCAATTTGCAATGGTATATCAAACCCAAGTACTTTAAGGAACAAAGGCAGATATCCCTTAGAAATTGGTACTATGCAATATACAGTAACAAGTGTGTTTGGTCAAAGTTTTAGAAGATATGACCAAGTAATTTCAGAAGTAACTTCACATAAAACAATTGAGGAATTAAAGAGAGGGTCAAAGCCTGCGGCAAAAATTTCTTATTCATGTCCAGGTAGAACAAATATTGCATTAGAAAGCTCTCAACGTTTACCTTACTTGATTCAGATTTGTAAATTTGATGGAACTTTTTACTCTAGACATAATATAAAAAATGAATTTGAAGAAAAAGAAATCATAAATCGATTACCTAAAGGATTATATATTATCAAAAATGGTACAGAAACCTATAAGGTAGTCAAATAACTTCCAGATTTACTAACAGATAAAGCCCCATAAAATTTGTTTTACGGGGCTTATTCTATAGTTAACTATACTTTTACTTCTTTCCATTTCCCTTTTTTAAACCAGATAATGCCAATCACCGCGATTAAAACTTCGGCAAAGGTAATGGCAAGAAATACACCCATTGCCCCCCAATTCAAGATTAAGGCTGCCAGGTACGCAAAAGGTAACTGAAATACCCAGAAGCAAAAGAAATTAATGACAGTAGGAGTCTTGGTATCACCTGCTCCGTTAAAAGATTGTATGATCACCATTCCATAAGCATAGAATACATATCCCGCAGCAATTACACGTAAACTTAAAGCTCCATATTCTATGATTAAGGCTTCATCACTAAAGATTCTTATAATTGCTTCTGCAAATACGAGATAAAATATGGATACAATAGCCATAAAATAGGCATTGTATTTTCCTGTTTTCCAAACCGATTGCTCGGCACGTTCTGGCTTTGCAGCACCTAAGTTTTGACCTACTAATGTAGCCGCAGCATTGCTCATTCCCCAAGAAGGCATAAGTGTAAACATTAATACTCTAATAGTTATAGTATACCCCGCCAGTACTTCACTACCAAATTCAGCCATAATTCGCATCAAGAATACCCAGCTAGATGTTCCAATAATAAATTGTCCAATCCCTCCCAAAGAGACCTTAACAAGATTAAGCATAATTCCTGCTCTAAAAACAATATCTTTAAAAGCCACCTTGATCTTACTCCAACCATAAAAAAGAATTAGCAACTGAAATATTACGGCGCTACCTCTACCTATAGTTGTAGCAATTGCTGCTCCCTGTACACCAAAAGCAGGAACAGGACCAAACCCGAAAATAAAAACCGGATCTAGAATGATATTTAATAGATTAGAAAAGATTAATACTCGCATTGCTACAGAAGCATCACCCGCACCTCTAAATACGGCATTGATTAAAAACAGAAGCATTATAGTCACGTTTCCGCCTAATAATACTTGAGTGTAGCCATATCCATCTGCGATAAGATCTGGTTCGGCCCCCATGAGTCCAAGTATTTCTTTCGGAAAAATGATACCTATACCACTAATTATAGCGGCAATTACTATCCCTAAAAGGATAGATTGTATTGCTGTCTGAGAGGCACCACTAATATCTTTTTCACCCACTCTGCGAGCAACAATTGCAGTAACTCCCATACTAAGTCCAATAGCAATAGCATATACCAGGGTAAGTACAGATTCTGTTAATCCTACTGTAGCAATAGCATTGGCCCCAAGACTAGAAACGTAGTAAGCATCTACAAGAAAAAAGATAGATTCCATCATCATTTCCAGAACCATAGGTACAGAAAGCATGAAAACTGCTCTGCGAATACTCCCCGAAGTGAATTCTTGTTCTTTACCAGTTAGTGCAATTTTGAAATATGAAAATATACGGGTAAGTGTAAGTTTTTTTTGAGTCATTATAATAAGAATTACGAATTGAAAATATAAATAAAGAAGTGCTAAAGAAGGAATCCTTAGCTTTTAAATCGAGTGGTCTCTATGTGCACAATTATGTACATAATTCTTTTATAACTTCATAATGAAACAAATATCAGGCATTATTTTTGATTTACAAAATTTAAATTTGAATTCATTTTGATTTTTTTGATAGTAAGAATTTTGAATTCTTAACCCTAGTAATGATATCTTTTTAAAAAAGTATAACCATAGTTGCAGTATAAAAAAGATAAAATTAAGAGTGAAAATGATAAATTTGCCGATAAGAATAAAATCAAGATGCGTAATGAGTGAAAACCGTAACTTGTATACAGAACTACCATTAAATCTGGGTTTTATACATAAGTAAGCTAATAATTTGTAATGTTTTTAATTTTAATGTTGTATATTTATTGCCCCAAAATAAATTTTTATATGAAAAAAATCTACTTGCTGCTTATATGTATTAGTCTTATCTGCTTTTCCTTTGCTCCAGGAATCCAAGCACAGTCTGATATAGCCGAAACACAAGATTCGAAGAGCATAAAAATCGAAGGATTGCGTTTGTTCCCCAATCCAGCACCTGCTGGAAGTGTATTATACATTACCTCTACTAAAAACCTCACAAAAACAGTTTCAATTTTTACAGTTTTAGGAGAAAAAGTGCTTTTTAAAGTTTTAATTGGTAGAGAATTAGATATTACCCATTTAAACCCTGGTGTATATGTGATTAAAGTTACCGAAGGTGATTTAAAAGCTACTAAGAAACTTATTATTAAATAATTTTTGATTAAAATACTTTCTTTTTAGTCCTCTTGTTTTTTATAATCTAAAAAAACAAGACTAAAAAGACGCTCTTTTTTATACCTTTGTTTTACAAAATTTGTTGAACAAATCTTATGCAGGCTGATACTATTTTTTCTATTCAAAACAACACAGATTTTGAGAGATCGGCCCTACATGTTTTTAGACATCAATACAGCAACAACATAACATATCAGAGGTTTTGTAATCTTCTGGGAATAGCAAAAACTTCGGTAAAATGTATTGATGATATTCCATATTTGCCAATCCAATTCTTTAAACAAGAGAAAATTGTAAGCACTAGAGCTTCAATACATAAAATTTTTACCAGTAGTGGTACAACAGGTAATGTGACTAGCAAACATTATGTTAGTGATCTTACTGTGTATGAAAGAAGTTTTAGAAAAGGATTTCAATATTTCTATGGTGATATTACTGATTATATAGTATTTGCATTACTACCTTCTTATTTAGAAAGAGATGGCTCTTCTTTGGTATATATGGCCGAAAAATTGATCAATGATAGTAATCATCCCGAAAGTGGGTTTTATTTGCATGATACTAAAAAATTGATAGAAACCCTTCGCCAACTTATTGCAGAAGATAAAAAAATACTACTTCTGGGAGTTTCGTTTGCTTTATTGGATCTTGTTGAGAATTATGATGTACGATTAAATGAGGCATCAATAATTATGGAAACTGGTGGTATGAAAGGTCGCAGAAAAGAAATGATTCGCGAAGAATTACATAAGGTTCTTAAAAATGGTTTTGGAGTTTCTCAAATTCATAGCGAATATGGGATGACAGAATTATTGTCGCAAGCCTATTCTAAAAAAGATGGACTTTTTTACTGCCCTCCCTGGATGAAAATTTCGATCAGAAACCCTGAAGACGCTTTAACTCAATTAGAAGTTAATAAAACAGGAGGTATAAATGTTATAGACCTGGCAAATATAAATTCATGTTCTTTTATCGCTACTCAGGATTTAGGTAAAACGTATCCCGATGGAAGTTTCGAAATTATTGGTAGATTTGATCATAGTGATATAAGAGGCTGTAATTTAATGGCACTATAAATATGGCAATTAAAAAGAAATTAGGTTGTTTTTCGTTTCCAGCGATCATATTAATCTCTTTGGTGAGCAGTAGTGTTGTACAAGCTTTTTTCTCTATTTCTTTATTCTGGGCTTTTGCATTAGTGCTATTATTACTTTCCTGGTTATTAGGAAAATTAGATAGTAATCAAAAAAGATTTCAATGGCGTTATATAGTGTACAGTACTTTTGTTTTGGGATCTATACTAGGATTACGACATATGTTGGATGCTATTCCAATATCTATAGAAAGCCAAAAATCTGATATTTCAGAATATATTTATCGAGAGAAAGCTCTGGAAGAGGGGGATTCTATAGTACTATTACGGCAGAACCGACAATGGACAGATAATTATGGCAACACTTTTAAAGGAAAGTTTTCGGTTCGGGAAAAGGATTATTTTTCTTCTAGAAAAGAATATTTTAATACAGTACAAAAACATAAACAGCAATCTTGGGGTAAGTTGTATCAATATCTTGCAACTTCTGATACGCCAAGACTAGATTTAATTCTTAAAGAACTTACTGCTATTAAAAACTCAAACAAACTAAATCAATTTGAGTTTGCAGAAATGGTAGTGACTTTTATACAAGATATTCCGTATTCTTTTGTTTTTGAAAATGATTGTGAATCTCCAGAAAAATATGAAGAATCTATTCGCGTGATATTAGAAGAGTGTTCTGATTGTTGTATTGGTAATATTCCTTTCGGAATCCAAAATCCTGTAGGTTTTATGGGAAATCTAAAAGGAGATTGTGATACCAGAACTGTAATTATTTATGCTATTCTTAGTCATTTTGGGTATGATGTAGCTATTCTTAATAGCGACTATTATAAGCACTCTGTTCTTGGGTTACACATTCCGGCAAAAGGAATATATAAAGTGCAGAATGGGAAACGATATTATTTGTGGGAGACCACAAATAAACATTTTACCATTGGCACATTACCCAAAAATTTTGGTAACGTAAATCATTGGTATATTGTACTAACTAACACCTAAAACTCATGCAAACGAAACTATTAACCCTTGCTTTTATAGAAATAGTACTTGCTATTGTCGTTTCTGTACTCATACTGTTTATTTCTTTTAAAATCTTGCAAAGAGTATTTTTTAAGAATATCTCCTTTAGAGAAGATAATATGGCTTTTTCTGTTTTTGCAGCAGGAATTATTTTGTCGATAGGTATGATTCTGGGAGAGATTATCCCATCGATAACAAATATGATTCGACTATCGATGTCTGGAGAAAATGAAATCATGCTCGGAGAAATTATTCAATATTCTGGCTTGTATCTATGTATCGGATTTATATTTGCCTTGCTTATTAATACTTCGGTTTTTTTACTTTTTTCTGCCCTTACCAAGGGTGTAAATGAGTTTAAGGATATTCAACAAAATAATGTAGCTTCTGCTGTAGTAGTTACCGCTACATTGTTATCCATTACCCTAATAGCAAAAGATAGTATTAGTCTATTGATTAGTGCTCTTATACCGTATCCGGAAACTACTAATTTTCTGCTATAATAGCTTAATTACCTTATAATTATGTTAAAAGTGTAATGATTAAGTTTTTTTACGACTTAATGTGTGAGAGCGTAATAAAACGAATACATGAAACCATACATAGCCATACTATTCTTTGTTTTTATAGCAACTATAAGTGCTCAACAAGTAGATTATAATACGAATAAAGATTTTGTAGCAGAGGGATATGATGTAACAGAATACTTTAATAACAAAGCAGTTAAAGGGAACAGTAAATTTATAGCAACTCATGATAAAGTAAACTACAAATTTGCAAATCAGGAAAATCTAGAGAAGTTTAAAAATAATCCAGATAGATATGTTCCACAATATGGAGGATATTGCGCTTATGCTGTAGCAGTGAATAGTGAAAAAGTAGATATAAACCCTAAAACCTTTGAAGTAAGAGATGGTAAATTATATCTGTTTTATAATTCATGGGGAATTAATACACTGGATAAATGGATAAAAGAGGATGCTCCAAAGTTGCAAAAGAAAGCAGATACGAATTGGCAAAAAATTAAAATAAAAAAGTAATGCAGTTTTATTGAGCTGCATGTAATGCTAAGTTTTTTCAATAATTGATTGGTTAGTTGACAAAGCCTGCTAGGAGGAGACTCTGGTAGGCTTTGTTGTTTTATACATTTTATTTATGGTAAATAATTTAAAATACTCCTATTGAAGAATTGTAAACTTAGCTAGCGCAAAATATCAAAGCTTTTAAAAAGTTGCAATTCACCTTCTTCAAAAAAAACAGTATCCACTTTTGCAAATTCTGGGCCTATAGCACACCATTCTAATAAGAGGTTAAGTTGGTTTTTATCTCCTTCGGCTTCTATGTAGACGTTTCCGTTAGGTAGGTTTCTTACGTTTCCTGTAATTTGGAGCACTATGGCTTTTTCCTGGGTGCTTTTTCGATACCAAACTCCCTGAACTTTTCCTTTTACTGTAATGTTATAATGTTTTTGCATTGTCTGTGGTAGTATTTAAAGATACTATAAAAATTATTTTAAGACATGTTATGTATTGTATTGATATGATAATTATCATTTTAATTGGCAATAACATCTTCTAATTTTGATAGTATAAAAACAGATAATCATGAAAAAAATTCTTGTACCCGTAGACTTTTCAGAATATTCAGAATACGCATTACAGGTTGCGGCATTATTAGCGAAACAACAAAATGCTGAAATCATAGTATTGCATATGCTGGGATTGTCTGAAGCCGTATTAATTAAAAATGAAACTCAGGAGGCAAATGAAGCGATGTATTATATGAAACTCGCCGAAAAAAGGTTTAACACTTTTCTAGACAAAGAATACCTAAAAGGTATTAAAATTACAGAGACTGTACAAAACTATAAGATTTTTAGCGAAATTAATGAAGTTGCCCATGAAAATGAAGCAGACCTAATTGTTATGGGGTCTCATGGTGTTAGCGGTTTACGAGAAGAGGTGTTTATAGGATCAAATACAGAAAAAGTAGTACGTACATCCGACATCCCTGTATTAGTAATAAAGAACCCTGTAGATAACTTTGCTTTAAAAGAAATTGTATTTGCTTGTGATTTTAAGATAGAAAATATTAAAGCATATCATAATGCGATGAAGTTATTTAATGCTCTGGATGCTAATATACATTTGCTATATGTTAATCTACCAGGAGAACAATTTAGAAGTTCGGATCAAATAGAAGAAAGAGTAAAAGAATTTCTTTTTAAAGCAGATTCTGGTAATCTGGATATGTATGATAAGGTAACCTACTTTAATGACTACAGTGTAGAAAGCGGAGTTTTTAATTATAGTAAAAAGATAAATGCAGATATCATTGCGATTCCGACCCATGGTCGTCGTGGTTTGGCACATTTCTTTAATGGAAGTATAGGCGAGGATATTGCAAACCATGCAAACAAGCCTGTGATCACATTTAAAATATAAATCAAAAAAACCTCACAGGCTTAAGCCTGTGAGGTAACTATTGCTATATTATAAAGTATTTTAAAGAGTTCCTAGAGCAATTTCAACCATTTTATTAAAAGTAGTTGCTCTTTCTTCTGAAGAAGTTTTTTCTCCTGTGACTAATGAATCAGATATCGTTAAAATGGCTAAGGCTTTAACATTATGTTTTGCAGCAATAGTATACAATCCAGCTGTTTCCATTTCGACACAAAGCACTCCAAATTCTGCCCAACGCTTATATGAATTAGGATCATCTTCGTAGAATTCATCAGAGGATAATACATTTCCGGCTTTAATAGGAATGTTATTATCTTTTGCATATTGTATTGCTTTCATAAATAATTCAAAATCTACAGTAGGAGCGTAGTCCGAATTTATAAATCGGGCAGTATTGATATTCGAAGTAGAAGAAGCGGCCATTGCAATAACAATATCTTTAAGCTTAATATCTTTTTGATATGAACCTGCTGAGCCCACGCGAATTAAATTCTTAACCCCATAGTCATTAATAAGCTCATGACTGTAAATTAGAGCAGAAGGAATCCCCATTCCGGTTCCTTGTACAGAGACGGGTTTGCCTTTGTAACTTCCGGTATACCCAAGCATTCCTCTAACTTCATTATAACAGATCGGATCGTCGAGAAAGGTTTGTGCAATCCATTTTGCACGCATAGGATCTCCTGGTAATAAGACGGTTTCTGCTATGTCTCCCGGTTGTGCTGCAATATGTAAACTCATCTTGTTTTATTTTGAAGTTACTATAGTGATTCCAGATGAGGTGCCTATTCTGGATACACCTAAATCAATATATTGTTTTGCTGTTTCTGCATCCCTGATTCCTCCAGAAGCTTTTATTTGTATTGCATTTTTTACTTCATTTTTCATAAGTTGTACATCGTCTATAGTGGCACCGCCAGTGCCAAAACCTGTTGATGTTTTTATAAAATCTGCCCCAGCATTAAGGGATAATTGGCAGGCGATTTTTTTTTCTTCGTCTGTGAGATAGCAGTTTTCAAAAATTACCTTTAAAACATGCTTTCCAATCGCTTTTTTTATTGCTTTTATTTCTTCTTCTACGATTTTATAATATCCAGATTTTAATAGTCCGATATTAAGTACCATATCAATTTCATTTGCCCCTTCATCAATGCATTGTTGTGCTTCGTATATTTTTGCTTTGGTGATGGTAGCTCCCAAAGGAAAGCCTATTACAGCAGCTATATTAACGTCTGTGTGCATTAATTCACTCTCTGCCAAACCAACATAATAACTGTTCACACAAACTGCATAAAAATGATGTTCTTTTGCTTCTGCACAGAGTTTTTTAATATCTTCAACTGTAGCATTGGCTTTTAATAATGTGTGATCTATATATGTATTGAGTGCCATGGTTATTGGTGTGAATTTATTATGCCAAGCAAATCATTTTTTTGCAATACTCCGGATTGTCTCCAAAGTTGTTTGCCATCTTTAAACAAAATCATTGTAGGAACACCACGAACCTGATATTTTGATGCCAAAGGTTGATTTTTATCTACATCTATCTTTACAATCTTGATGGCATCTCCTAGTTCATCTTTAACCTCTTTAAGAATAGGAGCAAGCATTTTACAGGGGCCGCACCAATCTGCAAAAAAATCTACTAACACAGGTGTTTTTGATTCTATGATATTGTTAAAACTACTTTTCATCTATTCTCTTTTACTTGCTAAGTTATAATAATGAGCCGAGAAAATTTTTAATTAAAGAAATTAACTTACTATCGGACGGTCATTATATTTTTTGATAAGATGCATTATGTCTTTAATGGGGATTTCTATAGAATATGTCCCCGTATACGAAGGACAAATAACACAATCATCAAAATAAAATTCTACGGTATCATCATTTACCACAAAATTGTTTTTATAAGCTTTAAAATCCCCTTTTGAAAGCTCCCAACAATCATAATACAATTCTCCAGAGCTAATACCGTCCTTTATAATTGTATTTATAGTAGTAAACACTTCTTCTTCTGTGCCAGTTTCAAAGAAATCATCAAAATAAATGAAATCATGTTTCTTAAGGTCAAAGTTTACACAATCAAAGAGATATGTAGAATATAGCATTCCAGAATAATAATTCTCTTTGTAAAGGACAACACTAATACGATCACTTTTTACGCTATAGATTTTATAATCAATAATTCTTTTATCTCTAAACCTATTAATTTTTAAGGTATCACAAAGTAACTCTTTGTCTTCAAGAATTTGATTTTCGGTTTTTTCAATATTCAGATAGTTTTCTGAAATAAAATCATTAAATACCGAGTATAAAGGATCAATTTTCTCATTTAGGTAAGGGTATTGGTAATCTAAAACATAAAGATCCTCTTCTTTTAAGAAACTTTTAGAAACTACTAATTCTTGTAATTGAGTTTTATCATCTTTGGCAGTGATTAATCGTTCTCTTTTTATGGCTTTTGTTTTTTCCTGATCTAGCTCCAGGCTTTCTTCAGAAAAAACAGATACAGTATCTTCTGCTTTTTGTTCTGTATGTTGTTGTTCAGTTTCTTTTTGCTCTGATGATTTTTGAATAGGCGTTTGTTTTTTACAAGCGATGAAACTTAAAAAAACAATACAAGCGATAAGAGTTTTCATACGAAAGTTTTTAGTTCCTATAAAAGTAAGATAGCGAACCGTCAAAAAATATGATATTGATCAGCTTGGTCGACGAATAAAAAGGCGAGTTTCGAATGAAACCCACCCTTTTGTTATGTAGTGTGTAATTAAAAAAACCTGTAATTAAACTACTTTTTAAAAAAGTTGATCTATACAGATTAAGTTTTTGAACCGCTATGAAAGCTAATTTTCGTATAGTCCTAATTTATTTTTAAGTATATTCATTTCGTTTTGAATTTGATGAACTCGTTCTAGCAAACGCATGATGACTTCAACACCTTCGAGGTTAATTTCTAATTCTTTATTGAATAGTATAATTTGTTCGAGTCTGGGTAATTCATCAGAGTTTAAAAATGCAGTTTGCCGAATCGTAATAATTTCAATTAATCCAAACTCATCTAATGAGTTTATGAAAGAGAATTCTATCTCGTGGCGTGTGCAGAATTCTAATACTGGTATAAGATGTCCTTTGGTCATTATAATACATTTAAAGCTTGGATAATGTTCTAAATAATTCTTTTTGTTGTTCTGACAGGTTTTTTGGGATCTTGATAGCATATGTAATAAAGAGATCTCCAAATTGTCCTTCTTTTTTATATATTGGAAATCCTTTTCCTTTTAGTTTTATTTTGCTGCCATTCTGAGTTTCAGGTTTTACATTTAGTTTTACTTTTCCGTCAAGAGTTTCAATCATAATTTCACCTCCTAAGACTGCTGTGTATAGATCAATATCAACATGTAAATAAAGGTCACTTTTGTTGCGTTTAAAAGGAGTTTTGTTTTCGATAACAAAAGTGATATACAGGTCACCATTAGGTCCACCTTGGATTCCTGGACCTCCATGGTTTTTGATTTTTATAGTTTGTCCGTTTTCAACCCCTGCAGGAATTGTGATTCGAATATTTTTTTTGTTAACAGTTAGCGTTCTTTTATGTGTTTTATAGACATCGGTTAAATTAAGATGTAGCTCTGCATTGTAGTCTTCACCTCTATATCGGGTTCTGCCATATGTTGCACTTCTTCTTGAGCCTCCAAACATAGATTCAAAAAAGTCAGAGAAATCACTTTCTGAATAATTTCTGTAATGTTGTTGCCCGGTACTTTTGTGTTGATGTTTTGATTGTTTAGCTTTTTCAAACTCTTCAGCATGTTTCCAATCTTTACCGTATTGATCGTATTTTTTTCGGTTTTCGGGATTACTTAATACTTCGTTGGCTTCATTAATCTCTTTAAACTTTCTTTCAGCCTCTTTATCATTAGGATTTAAATCAGGATGATATTTTCTGGCCAATTTTCTATATGCCTTTTTGATGTCACTATCTGAAGCATTTTTTGAAACCCCTAATATTTTATAGTAATCAATAAACTCCATATGCTAATCAAAAATTGGTTACTGTTTTTCAAAGATTAATTTTAATCGCCCCAGCATCATTAATTCGGATTTATTTTTACCAGAAAATGCGCCTGCAATAGCGTTAGCTGTAATCCAGATTAATTGTTTTAGTTTATCTGTAAAACGAGATTGGTGTTCTTTAAAAAAAGTTTCGAATTGAATAAAACACTCTTCTGCACTCAATTCTTCATAGTCAAGCCAGTCAAAAACGATTTCGATTTGAAAAGAAGCATCAACACCAAACTCATCTTCAATATCATCTACTTTTAACCATTCTGTTTTTACAATTTTTCGTAAAGAATCATATTCTGATTTACGAACTATTTTATCCGACGCAGCTATTGCATAAAATAGCTTACCAAGGTTTTGATAAAATATAATTCCTGTATTTTGAGCAGTATTCATATCATGAAAAATTATCGGTTAATGAATATAAATGTAATCAGACTGAGTCATATTTTTTATGACATAAATCAGTTCTGGTAACAAATCAAAATGATTACTTTTGAAGCATGAAAGTTTTCGAAAAAGACAATAACATTTTCAAATTACTTTCTGAGGCCATTTCAGAAGGTATCATTGTGGTGAATGAGAAACAAACAATAGTGGCAACTAACGGATCTGCTAATACTATTTTTGGTTATGAGACTGATGAGTTGATAGGAAAACACCTTAATACACTGATACCAAAAAAATACCATCACGGTCACAAAAAGCATTTTGAAGGCTTTGTAGATCATAGTGAAAAGCGACATATGGGTGCAGGGCGAGATCTTTTTGGGATACGAAAAGACGGTTCGGTATTTCCTGTAGAAGCAGGCTTAAACCCATTTGCAATTTATGGTAATAATTATGTAATGGCTCTTGTTATCGATATTACACTTCGAAAACAACAAGAACAGCAAATACAAGATTTAAATGCTAAGCTAGAGCAAAAAATAGAAGAACGTACAGTAGAACTGCATCATACCATACAAGAATTAAAAGAAGAAGTAAAACTTCGTATGGAAGCCGAAGCTCAAACTAAAGAATCTTTAAAAAAGGAAAGAGATTTAAGTGAGTTAAAAACAAAATTTCTTTCACTCGTTTCACATGAATTTAAAACACCGTTAAGTGGTATTCTTACTTCGGCCACGCTTACCGGAAAATACACTAAAACTGAGCAACAGGAAAAAAGAGAAAAGCATCTCGATACCATAAAAAATAAAGTGAAATACCTGGATAATATCCTTAATGATTTTTTATCTATTGAACGTCTCGAAACAGGAAAAGTAACTTATAAATATAGCCAGTTTCCACTTAGTAAAGTGGTTAATGAAGTGGTTTATGATGCTAATATGTTACTTAAAGACGGACAGAGAATAAATTACCCTAAGGATATTGATGATTACGTTATAGAGTTTGATGAAAAGATTTTAGAACTTGTCCTTACAAATCTAATTAATAATGCTATCAAATATTCTGGAGAACACACAGTAATTGATTTGCAGGTATGTTTCGAGGATGATATCCTTACATTTAAGATTATTGATCAAGGGATTGGTATTCCTAAAAAAGAACAGGACTTTATTTTTAAACGATATTTTAGGGCAGAAAATGCCTTATTAGATCAAGGAACAGGTATTGGATTAAATATTGTGAAAAGTCATTTGGAAAACCTGGGAGGTAGTATTACTTTTACAAGTAAGGAAAACCAAGGATCTATATTTATTGTTACCATACCTACAACCAATATCCACGAATCATGAAAACTATTCTTTTAATCGAAGATGATACGGCACTTAGAGAAAATACCGCAGAACTGTTGGAGCTTTCGGATTATAAAGTAATCACATCTCCTAATGGAAAAGTAGGTATTACCAAAGCAAAAGAAGAAAAGCCAGACATCATTGTTTGTGATATTATGATGCCAGAGGTTGATGGATATGGAGTACTTGAAGCACTATCCTATGATATAGCAACCAATCATATTCCTTTTATATTTTTGTCTGCAAAAACAGAACATAAAGAGATTCGAAAAGGAATGGACCTGGGAGCAGATGATTATCTAACCAAACCTTTTGAAGAGGAAGAACTATTGAGTGCAATCGAAAGTCGTCTTGCAAAAGCAGCATTACTCTCTAAAATTGTTAAAGACCAAGAATTTTCTACATCAGCAACAAATACTTCTGAAGATAGCGGACTTAGAAATTTACATGAGCTTAAGAATTTTTTTGATGATCATGGTGAGATTTCTGAATTTAAAAAAGGAGAAGTAATCTATGAAGAAGGAGAACATTCTAATAACATATATTTGATTTTAAAAGGAGTTGTTAAAAGTCATAAGATGGATGAGAATGGTAAAGAATTAATCACTACTTTATACAAAACCGATGATTTCCTGGGGTTCACTTCGTTTATAGATAATACTCCATATCTAGAATCGGCAACAGCAGTCGAAGATTCAGAATTAGCAGGAATATCAAAAAATAATCTAAAAGAGATATTAGAAAAGAGTAAAAATATTTCTCTTGAATTAATGGAGTTACTTACCGATAATCTTTCTGATATCAAAGAGCAATTATTACAAATGGCGTATAGCTCGGTACGTAAAAAAACGGCTCAAACCATACTTCAATTTGCCGATGTATTGAATAAAAAACCTAAAGATAGTATAAAAATATCCAGAAATGATTTGGCTAGTGTTGCCGGGATTGCGACAGAAAGTTTGATACGCACACTATCTAGTTTTAAAAAAGATGGATTGATTGAAATTGAAGGGCGTAACATAAAAATTTTGGATTTACCTGGTCTTCAGTTAGTAGAATAAAAATACAAAAGCACCCAAACTGATTTTTGTCATATTTTTCATGAGTACATCCTAATACATTTGTTGTATTAGAAAGTATTAAAAATGAAGAACATCCTGATCCCTACAGATTTTTCTGAAAATTCGTGGAATGCGATTACATACGCATTATCATTTTTTAAAAGGGTGAAATGTAATTTTTATTTGTTACATGTCTCTCCCTTTGAAGAAATGATAGGAGGAGATTCTTTTTATGGTTCAAAAAAAACAGTCTTAGAAAAAAGCACCCAAAGCGATACAGAGCAAATGCAATTATTGCTTAAAAGAATAGAGAAACTACCTTTAAATACAAAACATAGCTTTTTCACAATTAATGAATATATCTTTTTTGTAGATGCAATTAGAAAACAGGTCAAAGAAAAGAATATTGATTTTATTGTCATGGGAACCAAAGGTGCTTCGGGGATTAAGGAAAAAACCATAGGTAGTAATACAGGAGATGTAATCACAAAAGTAAAATGCCCGGTTTTGGTAATACCCGAAAAAGCCAAGTATACCAAGCCTAAAGAAATTGCATTTCCCACAGATTATAATATGCTATACAAAAGTAGGGTGTTAAATACGATTATGGATACTCTTACGTTAAATGAAGCCGCTTTACGGGTTTTGCATGTTGCCAAAAAAGAACAAGAATTAACCGATCGGCAAAAAAAGAATAAAGATTTTTTAGATGATTCTATTGATACTATAGAACATAGTTTTCATTTCCTGTCTAATCCCAATATCGAAGAAGCTATACAATGTTTTGTTGAAAGCAGAGATATCGATATGATTACTATGATTGCCAAAAACCTCAATTTCTTCCAGCGTATTTTATTTCACCCTACAGTCGAAAAAATAAGTTATCACATTACTATTCCTTTTTTGGTATTGCATGAGTGACTTATAAGTGAAGAAAGAAGAAATAGTCGGTTTATATAACCAATTAAGTTGAAGCTAACCATCTTGACAACTAAGAATAGTTCTAAAAACAAAAAAAATGTGCGCAAATTTAATTCATAAATATAATATTCCGGGACCTCGATATACAAGTTATCCTACTGTTCCTTATTGGGATATAGATACTTTTTCATTAAAAAAATGGACAACATCTATACAACGATCATTTGTAGAAAGTAATGAAGAAGAAGGGATAAGTTTATATATTCACCTGCCATTTTGTGAAAGTATGTGTACATTTTGCGGATGTAATAAACGTATTACAAAACGGCATGATGTAGAAGAGCCTTATATAAATACAATCTTAAAAGAATGGCAACTGTACCTTAAGATTTTTGAGACTAAACCTAAAATAAAAGAATTACACCTGGGAGGAGGCACACCTACATTTTTTTCGCCAGATAATTTGCAATATTTAATTAATGGTATTTTCTCGGGAGTAGAACAAGCAAAAGATTGCGAATTAAGTTTTGAAGGGCATCCCAATAATACAACTCGAGAACATTTGCAGGCATTGTATGATGTTGGTTTTAGAAGAGTAAGTTTTGGAGTTCAGGATTATAATGAAACGGTACAGAGAGCAATTCATAGAATTCAACCTTTTGAGAATGTAAAATATGTGACAGAAACCGCCAGGGAAATTGGTTTTACTTCGGTAGGACATGATATCATTTTTGGGCTGCCTTTTCAGACTCAGGAAGCAGTTGTTCATACTATCCTAAAAACAAAAGAGCTACTGCCCGATCGGTTGGCATTCTACAGTTATGCACATGTGCCATGGCAGAAAGGTAATGGGCAACGTGGTTTTAACGAATCAGACCTCCCAACAGGAGAGCAAAAACGAAAACAATATGAGGTAGGGAAAAAGTTGCTATCAGAAGTAGGTTATGTAGAAATTGGGATGGATCATTTTGCCTTAAAAAATGATTCGCTATACCAATCTATGAAAAATCAAACTCTACATCGTAATTTTATGGGATATACTGCTTCCAAAACACATGCAATGATTGGTTTGGGAGTATCTGCAATTAGCGATAGTTGGTATGGTTTTGCTCAAAATGTAAAAGGAGTAGAAGAATATCAACATTTGGTAAGAGAAGGTATTATTCCTGTTTATCGAGGACATATTTTAACCATAGAAGATCAGATTATACGAAAGCATATTCTTAATTTGATGTGCCATTTTTATACCAAATGGGAGGATGATCATATGTATTTTAAAGAATTACCAGAGGTCTTACAGAACTTAAAAGAATTAGAAGCAGATCAATTATTAACAATTAATGATTCTCATATAAGTGTTACAGAAAAAGGCAGACCTTTTGTTCGTAATATTTGCATGGCTTTTGATCTTAGATTACAACGTAAAATACCAGAGACTATGTTGTTTTCGATGACCGTTTAATTATCTTAAAAACGTGACATACTATTCTTTTTTCTGTTTTGATGTTCTAAAACCATAGATGATTTGACCAATGAAATTTTTTGGGATTTTTTCATCCCCGGGAAATCCTAATACTATTGTCCCGCTATCTTCGGGGATATAATTGGTCTTAAAGATATAATCCCAAAGGCTTAAACTAATCCCAAAATTAACGCCATAAGAGCCTTTAGGTAATTCATAAGAGTGATGATATAAATGCATGACCGGGTTATTGAGGATGTATTTAAGCGGTCCCCAGGTAATCTTTATATTCGAATGATTAAAATGGCCGATTGTAATGGCCAGAAAATGTACAATGTAAGCCTGCTCTGGTTCAAAGCCACCTAAAACCATTACACCAATAGTTTTAAGCGGTTTATAAAAGATGTTTTCCATCCAGTGATATCTTAGATGGGCTGCAAATCCCATTTCTTTAACAGAGTGATGTATTTTATGAAATTTCCATAAAAAAGGATACTTATGAAGTAGAATATGAGTAAACCATTGTACAAAGTCGAGTACAATAAAAAACAATAGAAGTTGTGCCCACGTAGAAAGATTAGAAACATCAATTATGGTTAATGTTTTTGCAGAAATCCCTATGTCTATAAAAACTACTTCGAGTAGCTTATAAAAACCACTTATGGCAATGGCAAAAAGGAAAAAATTAAAAAACATATAGAAACCATCCAGCCAAAAGTCTTTTCTAAAAATGGATTGATTTTTTCTCCACGGAAAAACAACTTCTAACCCCCACACTAATAGTGATATAATAATAAGACCCCAGAAATAATTCATGTACCAGGGAACCTCAAATAATATTGATCTCCAGGTCCATTGTACATTACCTATAAAAGAGTCGGTAAATGCGTTTATATATTTTTCCATAACTAATTAATTCTTTATTGTTGTCGTACTATCTTGCTTAAATGGAAGAACATCAAAATAACTCCATTCTATCCAGGAACCATCATAATTTTTTACATTTTTGTAACCTAATAGCTCTGTTAGTATAAAGGCAGTATGTGCTGAGCGCACTCCACTATGACAATATGTGATGATAGTATCTGTTTTTGAAGCTCTCATTCTACTGTAAATCATATTTAAATCATCATAAGATTTAAATTTGTGTGTTCCTTGATGATCTATGGTTTCTGCCCAATCGATTAGTATACTTTTAGGAATTCTTCCTGCTTTAAAAGCTCCTTGTTTTTGTCTTTTACCGTTAAATTCATCAATATTTCTTGTATCTAGAATGACGACTTGTTTACTAGAGTTTATGGCTTTAATGATTTCTTCTTTTCTAATATATAGTTCAAAAGTATTATTATTAGGAAGTGTAAAAATTGAAGGAGTAATCGATACAGTATGATTATTAATCGAGCCCCCTGCTTTTTCCCAGGAGATTAATCCTCCGTTTAATATTTTTACAGAGTCAAAATTATAATTTTTAAGTACCCACCAAAAGCGAGCAGCATCACAAGATCCTCTATCATCATATACTATTAAGGTATCGTTATTTTTAACACCTAATTTACTAAATAATTGCTCAATTCTTTCTTTTTTAGCCATCATCCCATTATAAGGATATGAAGAATCTTCTATATCTGTACGCCAGATATTTATCGCCCCATTAATATGATTTTTGACATAGTCTTTTGCTTTTCTAAAATCTATTATTTTTATATGTTGTTGTTTAGAAAGAGATACTAATTCTTCGGCTTCTATTAGATGTTTAGAACTATAATATGTATTTGTATCTATTATGGTTTCTGTAGAAATCACATCCTTTACTTTATCCTTAGATTTTGTACAGGAAAAAAATAGTGCTCCTAAAATTATCATGCTGCTAATCCTGTAAATCATACCACTCAATATTTGTTAATAGTTCACGTCTTCCTTTTTTCTTGGGAGGATAATTAGTAACAAGGTAGTTTACAATGATTTCTTCATTGGTTCCTAAATCCCATAAGTTTTGAGTTTTCTGCATCCACCGTATCGTTGCTACCCATCGTTCTGTAGTCATCCTGTTTTGTATAATAAGCTTAGACGAATGACAATTAGTACAATTATTTATTACTTCCATTAACCCTTTGGCTTCAACCAGGCCGGTTCTTAGGTGAATTCCATTTTCAATTTTATCTTCATTGCCTTCAGCAGTTGTAAGGTATGTCGAATTAGATTCGTTTTTTTTTAAAACAGATAACGTTGGATCAATAAGAAGATAAATCCCTCCAATAGTGATTATACCAGCCATAATGAACAGTATCATCATAAGACGATAAATGGCTTTTACATAGTGTTTAAACTGTTTTTGTTGCTCCATTTATATGATTTTTACTGCAATACGATGACAAGCATTATTTAAGTATCCCTTAGGATTCCAACCGGGGAGAATCATGGGTTGGCTAACGCCTTGTGTGTCTGTGGCACGTGCCCAGACTTCATAGTATCCTTTTTTCGGGAAATCAATAGTCGCATAAAAATGTTGCCAGGCAAGTCGATTTACAGGTTTTTCTATTGAACATTTTTCCCATGTTGATCCAAAATCAATCGAATATTCCATTTTACCGACTTCCAATTCGCCAGCCCAGGCATGCCCTCTGATATTTAATTTTTCCCCTTTATTAATCATTGCTCCTGATTTGGGATATGTAATCAAAGATTTTACAGGCATCGATTCTATGATACACATATCTTCATCACTTACTTTTTTGCCAGGTTCTGCTGGTTCACAAGGTACTCGGTATGCGGTCCCTTTCATTTTGGTGCCATCATGCACTTTGTTACGTAAACTTATTCTGTTGATCCATTTACCAGAAACAGAAGCAGGCCATCCTCCAGCAATTAAACGTAAAGGATACCCATGAGCCAATGGGATATCTTCTCCGTTCATTTTGAAGGCTAATAATGTTTCATCTTGAAGAGCTTTTGCTACTGGAGCTCCTCGGGATATAGGTTCTTTATTGGGATCCATACTTAAGTGAGTGTCGATAGCATGATAGCCAATATACACTGCATTGTCCTTTATACCTGCATCTTCAAGAAGATCTCGTAACCTAATGCCTGTCCATTTTGCACAAGATACGGCTCCAACAGTCCATTGATTGCCTTTTGCGGGAGGGTCAAATTCACTACGACCGTTACCGCCGCATTCTAAAGTTAGTTGGTAAGTATATTGGTTAAATTTTGATTTTAATTCGGCAAGCGTATATGTTTTCTTTTGGACTACAGATTCTCCATCAATAGTTAATGTCCAATTTTTGGCATTTATAGTATTAGGAATTAGACCATTGTTTCTAATAAACATATATTTATTAGGAGTTATTTTATCATCCAATAAATGAGCTTTAGCCTCAATGTTCCATGGTTTATCATTTAAGATTACCATTTCTTTATCTTTTTTGAACATTTTATAAGGATCTGAACCCTGCAATGCTAGTGGTTCATACCCTTCGGGCATTATGGCTCCAAAAACAATATCATACCCTATGACTGTTACCATAGAACTTAATACCGCTTTTTTAACAAAGTTTCGTCTTTTCATTTGGCAAACACTTATTGTTTTACCTCATAAATTTAACGTTTTTCATTCTTTGTTTCGGTAACAAAGGTTACAATATGTGTTTTGGCAAGTAGAGAAGGGTATTCTGTTATGGTCATTGTACTATAGAAATACAGATCTTAAATGTGCTATTATAATTAAAATATAATCTACTAAAATCTGTAGTTAGTGGCACTCAAAATTTGCAGAAACTATTTCGGTTACAGGTTTGGGAGAAAGATATGGTATGCCTAATCCAAGACCTCGTATGATAAATAATAGCCCAATTATGACTACAAACACTGGAATAACTTTTTGAACGTGTTGTCGTGCTTTTCGGGTTAAAAAATTCCCGGCATATACAGCCATTGTCATTAAGGGTATGGTTCCTAACCCAAAAAAAGTCATATATAAACTACCTTTAAGGATATGGCCAGAGGCAATAGCTCCAAAAACAGCCATATACACCAAACCACAGGGTAAAAAACCATTTAAGAAACCAATAGAAAGAAAAGTATCTGGTGTTTTCTTTTTTAAGGCTGCGCCCAAAGCATTTTTGACTTTGGAGATAATTTTATAGATCGGTTTTGAGAAATTGTATTTAGAAAAAGTTTGATAGGGGATCATTACAATTATGATCATCAAAACCCCAACCGCAATAGATAACTTTTGCTGTAACCCGAAAAGATTTAAACTCTTTCCTATGATTCCGAAGAATAATCCAATGATGCTATACGATAATAATCGCCCAAAATGATATAGAAATACCTGGAAGAATTTTTGAGTAGTATTAGACTTATTTACCGGCAACATAAAGGCAATAGGGCCGCACATTCCCACACAGTGAAAACTGCCCAATAAACCAAGTATGAATGCAGAAATAAGCATTTTTTAATATGTAAGTGATTTTTTAAACAAATATGGAATGTTTTCGTATTTCCAATCGATAGTGATGTTCCAACGTCCTTCTAATAGATTCTTATCTTCAATAATTACTTCTGAAGCAGAGAGCGAAATAGGAATTTCAAAATCCAACTTTTTATTCGATGGTCTGTATAAGGATATGGTTCCAGAAATATCATTATAGTTTTTATCTTCTGGAAAAGAGATGGTTAGACCTTCCGCTGTTTTTTCAACTATAACATCTTCTAGTAATGTTTTTGAGTTTTTTTCAGCATTGATTTCATTCTGAAAAGCGAGTTCTTGCTTATAATAATCTTCTGTTACCAAATCGTGCTCATAATTTGTATTGGTATTCATTTTTACAACAAAGTATAGGATAAAAGAGATAAACCCTATAAATACTAATACGATGGCGGTTCCCCAGTTTATTTTCATAATATTTTTCTTTAGTTCGGTTATGGGTTGGGCCTATGCCAGAATGATGAAAAGGAACAAAATATCAAAATATATTTGTCATTCAGGCAAAGGCTACAATCCACTATAATTTATACTTTTTATTATCTATAACTTCTAGGTCCTAAAAATGCGGTGGTTGTCGTTTCGATTAATTTGTCGTTGCTATATACTCCGATTTTTAATCGGTTACTATCACCTTTTAGCGCTGCACCGTTAATTTCAATAAATAAAGTACCCTCAGCAATTCCTTGTTTAGGGACATTAAAATTTTTGTGAGTGACCAGCTCTATTTTTCCTTTATGGGATATCAATTCAAAACGAACATCTTCAATTTCTGCCGTAGTTTTATTAACCAACTTATAGGTGTATACGTTACTAATGATATTATTCTCTTTTCTCTCATATAATTGTCCTGGTAGTCGTAAGATATTTGCTTCTACGTCGTTTCTTAAAAATGACATTCCTAGTAAAACACCGGTTAGAATTATTAGAACAGCACTATATCCTTTTAATCTTGGAGTGAATTTAAATTTTGCTTTTTTGGCAATGTTATCTTCACTGGCATATCGTATTAATCCTTTCGGAAGATTTACACTTTCCATCATATGGTCACAGGCATCAATACAAGCAGTACAGTTTACACATTCTAGTTGTGTACCATTACGAATATCGATTCCTGTTGGGCAAACATGCACACACTGAAAACAATCAATACAATCTCCTTTTCCGGTAGAAGGGCGATCTTCGTTTTTCTTAAACTTAGCTCTTCCTTCTTCTTTCTCTCCACGCTTATAATCATAAGCAACTACAATTGATTTAGAGTCGAGTAGTACTCCTTGCAATCGCCCGTAAGGACAAGCAATAATACAAACCTGTTCTCTAAACCATGCGAATACAAAATAAAAGACAGCCGTAAATATAAGTAAAGAGATTAAGGTGCTTACATGTTGAAAAGGTCCATCGATGATATACCGTAACAATACATCACTTTCGATCAAATAAGCTAAAAATATATTTGCAATTAAGAACGAAATGATAAAAAATATAACCCATTTAAGAGCACGTTTACGAATCTTTTCTGCATTCCAGGGTTGTTTATTCAGACGTATTTGTTTTCCGCGATCACCTTCGATCCAGTATTCTATTCTTCGAAAAACCATTTCCATGAAAATCGTTTGCGGGCATATCCATCCACAAAATATCCTACCAAAAGCAACGGTGAATAGAGTTATAAATATAACACCAATGAGCATTGATATCACAAACAAATGAAAATCTTGAGGCCAAAATGGTGCTCCAAAAATGTTAAAACGACGTTCTAGGACATTAAATAGTAAGAACTGGTTACCGTTAATTTTGATGAAAGGAGCAGAAATCAGAAATATCAATAATCCATAACTTACCCATTTACGATAATCATAATACTTACCATTAGGTTTTTTGGGATACACCCATGCACGTTTACCCTCTTCGTTTATGGTGCCGATAGAATCTCTAAATCTTTCGTTTTCGGGTGTTTCCAATGGTTTTGATTTTATTCGTTCAGTACTACAGTTGTTAAATCCGAAACAGATTCAGGAGTTTCTTCCTTCTATTTTTTATTTCTGTATATCGGGATCAGTCCAAATTTCTCCCTGTGCTTCTTTTGGTTCGGCAGGGGTTGTGCCTCCTAGTGTAATGATGTAACTCGCTACTTGTGCCATTTCAACAGGTTTTAGAGTTTGTTTCCAGGCAACCATTCCTTTTCCATCTCTTCCTCCTTCAGAAATTGTTCTGAATACATTTTTGATACCTCCTCCCAGAATCCAATACTCATCAGTAATATTAGGGCCAATACCTCCACCGCCATCTGCCTTATGACAAGCGACACAATTGGTTGTATACACTGCTTTTCCTGCACTAATATCAGAAGCATCTGTTAGTAATGTAACCGTATTTACGTCTACCAAATCTTTAGCCGTTTTTTTGTATTTTTCGATTGCAATTTTAGCTTCAGCTACTTCAGTTTCATATTCTTCTGCTTGAGTATAATCATTGTATACATGAAAGCGAACTAAATAGACTATACCAAATATAATTGTAGCATAAAACATATAGACCCACCATGGTGGTAAATTATTATCGAGCTCTTTAATCCCATCATAGTTGTGATCCAAAATGATTTCTTCTTCACTTTCTACAGGTTTACTGTCGAGGAGTTTTAAATAGATGCTTTTAATCCATTTAAATTGTTTTTCTTTTTTAGCTTTTTCTGCCAGAATGTAGCGTTCTTGCGCATCAGGTTTTAAAGAACGAAAGAGGATACTTCTTAATGCTTCTAAACTAATTTCTATTGCTATAATAAACAGTAAAACCATTCCTAATATTAACCAGGTGAGAGGTTGTGCTATAAATGCAGATTGTTCTCCTGATTCTACAGTTAATTCTATTAATAGGTATGCTAGGAATAGAAAAGCAATAATTCTTATATAGGATGCAGTACTTCTCATAACACGTTTTCGTTTTCAGTTTCTAATGGAATTTGGCTTACTTCTTTTATATGCTCTTTTTTTGCGGTGAAAACCCACCAGAATAATGCGGCAAAGAAGATGAAAAAGATAAGAAGCGAAATCATCGGATAGATTTCAATACCTTCAATACTTTCCATATGGCCTTTTATAAATTTTAGCATGGCGTTTATTCTTTAGTTTGAACTACGGTTTCTTTGTTTTTAACTTTTATATCGGTTCCTAACCTTTGGATATAAGCAATCAAGGCTACAACTTCTCTATCTCGCATCTCGATAAAATCCAATCCGTTTTCCTGTGCATATTTTTTATCAGCCTCATAGGTTTTTACAAAATCAGGATCGGTATACAAATTTTTCTCTATTGTAGTTGCTTGTTCGTCCATCCATTGTTGTGCTCTGGTAATTTCTTCGGGAGTATAAGGAACACCTAAAGTCACCATAGCATTCATTTTATCTTCGGTTTGAGAACGATCAAGTTTGTTTTTGATCAGCCATTTATAGCTTGGCATAATAGATCCCGATGAGGTTGTTTGCGGATCATAAAAATGATTTAAGTGCCAGTTATCAGAATATTTCCCTCCAATCCTCATTAAATCAGGTCCGGTTCGTTTACTTCCCCATAAGAAAGGATGATCATAGACATATTCACCAGCTTTAGAGTATTCGCCATATCGTTCTACTTCACTACGGAAAGGTCTGATCATCTGTGAATGACAGGATACACAACTTTCTCTAATGTAAATATCTCTTCCTTCTAACTCAAGAGGAGTGTATGGTTTCACACTAGTAATGGTAGGGATATTAGATTTTACCATTAAAGTAGGAACTATTTGTACGATACCCCCAATTAAGATAGCTATAGTAGCAAAAATGGTTAGTTTAACAGGTCTTCTCTCTAACCAGGTATGATATCCTTCTTTAACGGTTCTGTGTTTGGTCACTTTGGTAAGTGGAGCAGCTTCTGCAAGCTCGTCTGTCACGGTACTACCATTCTTTATGGTTTTAATAACGTTGTATAACATGATAAACATTCCGAAGATGAATAAACTTCCACCGATAGCACGCATCCAGTACATTGGGATAATTTCATTTACAGTTTCTAAGAAATTACCGTAAGTAAGTGTTCCGTCTGGATTAAATTGTTTCCACATAGAAGCTTGTACAAATCCGGCAACATACATAGGTAATGCATACATAATGATCCCCAGAGTACCAATCCAGAAGTGAGCATTAGCCAATCCTGTTGACCACAATTTGGTTTTGAATAATCTTGGGATTAACCAATACGCCATCCCAAAGGTTAAGAATCCATTCCAGGCTAATGCACCAACATGAACGTGTGCAATAATCCAATCACTAAAATGCGCAATAGCGTTTACATTCTTTAAGGATAACATAGGTCCTTCAAAAGTGGCCATACCATAACCGGTAATGGCAACTACCATAAATTTTAATACAGGATCGGTACGTACCTTATCCCAGGCACCTCTTAATGTTAGTAACCCATTAATCATACCTCCCCAGGATGGAGCAATTAGCATAACAGAGAATGCTACACCAAGATTCTGTGCCCAATCTGGTAAAGATGAATATAAAAGGTGATGAGGTCCTGCCCATATATAGATAAATATTAAAGACCAAAAGTGAACAATAGATAATCGATATGAATAGACCGGCCTATTTGCAGCTTTTGGAATAAAATAATACATCAAGCCTAAGAAAGGAGTAGTAAGAAAAAATGCAACTGCATTATGACCATACCACCATTGTACTAAAGCATCCTGAACACCTGCATATACCGAATAACTTTTTAAGGCACTTACGGGTAATGCAAGGCTATTAAAAATATGGAGAACAGCTACTGTAACAAAAGTCGCCAGATAAAACCATATAGCAACATACATATGGCGTTGTCTTCTTTTTAAAATGGTTCCAATAAGATTCCACCCAAAGGCTACCCAGACAATAGCAATTGCAATATCAAAAGGCCATTCTAACTCGGCATATTCTTTTGAAGAGGTATATCCTAACGGAAGTGTAATAGCGGCACCAACAATGATCAATTGCCATGCCCAAAAGTTAACGTTACTAAGTGTATCATTAAACATACGGGTTTTTAGCAAACGTTGAGTAGAGTAGTATACTCCTGCAAAAATAGCGTTACCAACAAATGCAAAAATAACTGCATTGGTATGTAATGGTCTTAATCTCCCAAAGCTTAACCATGAGATTCCATCTGTTAGATTAGGGAATAAAAATAGAAACGCCAGTAGCAAGCCTACAGACATCCCAACAACACCCCAGAGCAGAGTGGCATATAAGAATTTTTTTACGATTTTATTATCGTAATAGAATTGTTCCATTTCCATATTAAGATTGTTTAGTTTTAGTGGATTCCGAAGATTTTTCTTTGCTTTCTTTTATAAGTTCATCATCAAAAAGCATCCTAACAGAAGGAGTATAGACATCATCATATTGACCATTTCTGACCGATATAATGAAGCTAATAAAAAAGACGATGGCAACGATAATACTAATCGTTAAGAGTATATAGATTACACCCATACTTACTTTTGATTATGAGTCAAAAGTATGCGCGAACATTTTCTAAAAAAATGACATTTATCAGGTTTTATTAATTAAGGCTATTCTTAGTGAGAATATCCAATTTATTAATGCTTTTATAGCCCTACAATGTTAATAATTGTTAAAATAGTACCTTTTTATACATAGTACTGTAACAAAAATGATTTATCGACGTCTAGTAGGTATACATCAATTATAAAAACAGAAATTATGAGAACTTTAGACAACAATCAAATCACTAAAAAATTAACAGCAACCAAAGGTTATGTTTGGAATTCAAAAAGACGTTACAGATAATTTTAGGTACAATAATTTAAAAAATAACAATTTATACATCAATCAAAAAACAGAAATTATGAGAACTATAGACAGTAACAGAATCACAAGAAAATTAAATGCACCAATCGGATATACCTGGAATTCGAAAAGACGATACAGATAATTTTAAATACAACTATTAGAAAAATATAACAATTTATACATCAATCAAAAAACAGAAATTATGAGAACTATAGACAGTAACAGAACCACAAGAAAATTAAATGCACCAATTGGATATACCTGGAATTCGAAAAGACGATACAGATAATTTTAAATACAACTATTAGAAAAATATAACAATTTATACATCAATCAAAAAACAGAAATTATGAGAACTATAGATAGTAACAGAATCACAAGAAAATTAAACGCTCCTATCGGATATACCTGGAATTCAAAAAGGCGATATAGATAACATATATTTATCAATCTATCCCAATACCTTGGGATCAAAAACTAATCATCATGAGAACTTTACGAAATATTAGAAAACAACTAAAAACAGCAACACAAAAACAAAATATGTTTTTGGATTGTGTACCAAAGCTTTATAATTATGAAGATACTTTGTTCACCGGAGTTAAGCGCTACGCACATTAAACTACGAGTTATTAGATGCTAAAAGGCCGAATTTTATTAAAAATTCGGCCTTTTTTATTTTTTTCTAAACTGTAATTTCCCTGTTTCTATTTTGATGGCAGTTTTTGCCAGTATAGTAAAAACGAAGGCTCCTAAAGCCCAAATGCCAAGAGTTACTCCAATTTCTATTCCCGTGGGGGTGTATTCTGAAATTTTTCCATAAGGTCCTGGGATAAAACCAGGAACGATCAAACCGAACCCTTTTTCTATCCAGATGGCTATAAAGAGAATAAAACAACAGAAATATAACACCTTTAAATTGTTGCGCAGTTTACCAAAAGTTAGCAATACAGTTGCTAAAACATTTAGAGGAATCGCAGTCCATATCCAAGGTAATAATGCTGTTTTACCATGTAAACCAAAGAATAGATAATATGCACTTTCACTATGATGTGTTGGGGCATAAAATTCTTTAAACAACTCAGATACTAACATGATTAGGTTGATTTGGGCTGCGACAGTAACGATCATACCAATTTTTTTGATCGTTTTATCTTCTATTTTAAATTCGGTAAATGTTCTAATGATTGCCAAAACAAGAATAATCAAGGCGGGCCCGGCGGCAAATGCCGATGCCAAAAATCGAGGGCCTAATAATGCGTTGTTCCAAAAAGGGCGAGCTTGTAAGCCTTGATATAGAAATGCAGTTACCAAATGAATAGCTACTGCCCAAAATACAGACAAAATTGCTCCTGGAACATAGATTTTTGGATTAGGCACTTTTCCCTGATAACGTGTGAACAAAATGTAAAACGGGATAGAGATATTTAAAAATAAATATCCATTAAGTACAATAACATCCCAGGTTAGCATTGAAGCTGGAAAATTAAAGACTCCGATTCCCGGTATCATATGCCACAATACAGATGGTCCACCCATATCGGCTACAACAAAAGCCAAACACATAATCAATGCTGCTACGGCTAGTCCCTCACCAATAAGTACGGCTTGTTTAAAATCAATATCTTTTAATACATAAGTCGGCATAACGAGCATTACTGCAGCTGCAGCAACACCAACCAGAAATGTAAAATTAGAAATATACAGCCCCCAGCTTACCCTGTCGGTCATCCCTGTGACACTTAGGCCGTGTTCTATTTGTAAAGAATAACAGTACATACCAATGAGCATGACAAAAGTCAAAAATGCCATCCAGATGTGGTATTTTTTTGAGCCTTGAGTAGTAGTATCTAAGCTATCTTTAACTAAACTTCCAAAAACTTTAAGTCGTTTCATGTGTTGTTTTTTTGGCGTGCCCATGGGGTCGGGCTTTTCACTATATCTTTTCTAACTTACTTCTCGTCCTTCGACAAGCTCAGAATGACAACTCAAAGTACCAGAAAAGGATGCCGTTTCAATCCCTCACGCAATTTTATTAATCCATAAAATACCAGAACTTAGGTTCTGTCCCAAGATCTTCTTTTAGTCTAAATACTTTTTTATTATTAAGAACCCATCGTATTGTACTGTCCGGGTCTAATAAGTTTCCAAAAATTCGTGCTCCTGTTGGGCAAGCTTCTACACAAGCGGGATTTTTACCAGCTCGTGAACGCTGCACACAGAAAGTACATTTTTCCATTACCCCTTTTTTACGCATACGATTCCCCAGGTAATGTTGATTTTTGTTAATCTCATTTTCGGGAACTTCGGGAGTACTCCAGTTAAATCGTCGGCCATCATATGGGCAAGCTGCCATACAATACCTACAGCCCACGCACCAGTCATAATCTACGACTACTAATCCATCTTCTTCACGCCATGTAGCTTGCACAGGGCAAACTTCTACACATGGGGGGTTGTCACAATGAAAACATTGTGTTCCCATATAAAAATGACCTTCTGCCGGGACTTCATGGTAATAATTGTCATCGGCTTCATCAAACTTAAGACCTTTTCCATCTTTCATTTCATGAATTCGAATATACTCCATCTGCGAATTTCGATCCTGATTATTTTCTTCAACGCAAGCACTTACGCAATCCATGTACCCTTGGCATTTAGAGATATTAAAAGCATATCCAAATAGCACGTCTTTCTCGGCGTTTTTAGAAGACATACTTATATTTTTCCCTTTTCGTAATTGATAGGAACGTACTAATCGATCAACAGTGGCTTTTTTCTCCTCATCGGTCATTAATTTGTAATTGCCTTTAAACTGTTCTTCCCAATCGATTTGTGCTTTTTCTTTGGTTTCTTCTCCAGAAGTCAGATTACAAGATGTACTTACGGCTCCGGCTCCGATAACTAGACTAGCGGTTAATTTCCTAAAAGCAGTTCGGCGATCCATTTGTACATCAAAAACCTGGTCAAAACCATCTTTTTTGCGTTCGTCACCAATAGCAGCATCTACCGCAGCATCAAATTCTTTATCACTAATTTGATCTTTAGTATGAGAGCCGCATCCACCAGATGTTTTTCCACAACCGCAAGAACCTGTATTTTGTTTCTTTTTGCTATTTAGGTTTAGAGAAAACCATTTTTTAGTATTATCGCTCATTGTTAAATTGTTAAGAGGTATTACATGAAAGTGTGATAGCTAAACTATTCTCGTTCTTTTACTTTTTGAGTATTATACCCTGCAGGCCACCTGGTTTCGAAACCTGGCTTGTGTGGGTTATGACAATTTACACAGGTCATTGATGCTCTGGGAGGAGCCCATCCTCCTAGTTTTTTACCATGCGCACCACCTTTCCAATCTTTAAACTGTTTATTATGGCATTGGCTACATAATGTATAACTTCTATTAAAATCAATGTCGGTACCTGTTAAACTAGTTAAGTTGTCCATATCATTACCATTATGACAAGTAATACAGTTCATGGTATTTAGGTCTGCATGAGCCAGCTTAATATCCCAATGTGCTTTTTTTGAAGGATCTTTACTTTTTAATTCTTCTATTGGTTTGGTATGACATTCGGTACAGGCGTATGATTTGATTTCGCTTTTACGTTCAGGAATCAAAAATGTGTGTTCTCCTTCTGTGACTTTGATTGTTTTTATACCTTCTAAATACTGTTCTGAGGAAATAGAAGTACCGTGATAATTTTTACTCTTGGCTTCTATTTTATCCGTAATATTATGGTATTCACCTTCTCCGTGTTTACAAGAAAATAATATAACGGTAAGGAAAGTATACATCAGAATATGTATGTTATTATATCTATTCATTTTCAATACTATTAGCTCTTGTGAAAACTTCAATATCAGTAACTGTTTTATCTTTAGGAACATGACATTGCCTACAATTTGTACGCTCTGGGTGAGATACTCTGATCTCTTTTGGAGCTGCGGGTCCAGCATGACAAGACAAACAATTTTCTCTCATTTGTATTTGATGCGGGATCATTGGCGGACTCCCAGGTAAAGCATTATTTATCCCAACTTTTGGAGCATGAGCCTTTGCAAAACCATTTTCGGTAAAGAGAGTTTTGGTGTTTTGTACTACATGGCATTGCCTGCAATTAACCATTTCTGGATGGGGTGTAACTGGTGCATATGCATTAAATTTGGTAACGAAACCTCCATTTTCATGACATTGCAAACAGGTATTTGCTCCTAAGCTCATTTCTTCCTTAACAGGATGTGGGATGCTGGGTGGTGCCCCAGGATATGCCCTATTATCATAATAAGTGTCTAGTGACCTTTGATGTTCTTCATCGACAGGCATATTCGCATACTCTAATGCCAATCCAGAACGTTTGAACACACCACTCTCTAACGGAATAAATGTTTCGGTTGAGCTTTCCTCAATAGGGATATAACTTTCTTCCAAACCTTCTTGATAACTATAATTCCAAATAGTAATAAAGGCTATGAACAATACTAAAAAAAGTGATATGATTCCGAGTCTCTTTTTCATAGCCTATGCTTTTTCAACTTTAACGGCACATTTTTTATAGTCTGGTTCTTTAGAAATTGGGCAAAAAGCATCCAAAGTAACGTCATTAATTAACATGTTCTCATCGAAGAAAGGTACAAAGACCTGACCTTTGGTAGGCAACCCTCTTTTATTTATCGATGCAGGTAATATACACGAACCTCTACGTGATGTTACTTTTATATTTTCGCCATCTCTAATTCCTAATGCTTTTGCGTCTTCTGGATGAAACTCTACATAGGCACTTGGCATTGCTTTATGTAATACAGGGATTCTACGTGTCATAGAGCCTGTATGCCAATGCTCAACAACTCTTCCGGTATTTAACCAAAATGGATATTCATTATCGGGTTCTTCTGGAGCCGGTTCATAAGGACGTTGCCATATAATTGCTTTTCCGTCTGGTTTTCCATAAAAATGAAAATCTTCACCGTTAGAACAAGCCGGATCATATTTTGCATTAAAGCGCCATTGCGTAGATTTTCCGTTTACATATGGCCATATTACACCAGATTCTTTTTTCAGAACTTCTAAAGGCGCCATACCATGTTTTGCTCCTTCATGAAACTGCCGATATTCATTATAAATTTCCTCGACATGATTTTCTTCACTATACGGAAACAAATCGCCATATCCCAGTCGTTTTGCAATTTCAATGGTCATCCATGCATCAGGAGTGGTTTCTCCGGGACCATCTACCATTTTATCCCAATGTTGTGTTCTTCGTTCAGAGTTTCCATACAATCCACTTTTTTCTATATGCCATGATGCTGGTAAAATTACATCAGCTACATCAGAGGTTGGTGTAGGAAAAACATCAGAAACTACAACAAAACAGGAGTCTTTCTCCATACCCGGTCGATACCTGCTTGTTTTTGGCATTGAAACCAATGGATTAGTTACTTGTGTCCAAATAAATTTAATATCCCCTCGATCAATTGCTCTAAACATTTCTGTGGCATGATACGTTGGTTTAGAAGGGATGCGTTCATAAGGTACTTTCCATATTTTTGCTGCCAGACGTCTATGTTTTTCGTTCATCACGACTCCTTTAGGCAATTTATGAGTAAAAGTACCTACTTCTCTTGCAGTACCACAAGCAGATGGTTGTCCGGTTAATGAAAATGGGCCATTCCCTGGTTGTGAAATTTTTCCGGTAAGTAAATGGATGTTATAGACTAAGTTGTTCATCCACGTTCCTCTGGTGTGCTGGTTCATTCCCATGCACCAATAAGAAACTACCTTTTTATTTGGATCTCCGTATATAGAGGCTAAATACTTAATATCTTTTGCAGATACTTTTGAATACTTAGCTACTTTTTCTGGAGTATAGTCGTTTAAGAATTTTTTATAAGCTTCAAAATCTATTTTTTGTGGCTTATCTTTAAATTTGTAATTATCTTCCAGGCCATATCCCATATTGGTTAGTCCTTTGCTAAAATTACAATGTTTTTCTACAAAAGATTTATTTACCCATCCATTATTGATAATTTCATAACAAATTGCATTGGCGACGGCCAAGTCGGTTTGAGGCTCAAATAATATAGATCTATCAGATGCAGTACTAGAACGTGTTGTACGTGTTGCAAAATCAATAATCTTAGCACCTCTTCTATTTTTTTGTTCTAGCATTCTGGAGAACAATACCGGATGCATTTCTGCCATATTATTACCCCATGTAATAAAATAGTCGGCATAGTCGATATCTTCATAACAGCCCATAGGTTCATCAGCGCCAAAAGTGGTTAAAAAACCGGCTACTGCACTTGCCATACATAAACGGGCATTACAATCTAAGTTATTTGTGCCAATCGCACCTTTCATTAATTTTGAAGCAACATATCCTTCAGGAATTGTAGATTGACCAGAAGTGTACATGGCTACACTATCTTTGCCATGCTTTTGAATAGTCTCCTTCATTTTGTTGGCAACAATGTCTAAAGCTTCATTGATTGGAGTTTTAACGTATTGACCGTTTTTCTTTACCAATGCATGAGTTAGTCTATCTTTTGATTGAATACACATGATTTGATGGTATCCTTTTACACAAAGTAGCCCTTTATTTACACTGCTCTTAGGATCTCCTTTTACAGCTACAGCTTTTCCGTTTTCTGTTCCTACAAGCACTCCACATCCTACACCACAAAATCTACACGGAGCCTTTGTCCAATCGATATCACCGCTCGGTAACCCTTTTTCCTGTTCGTCTGCAAATAAGATTCCCGGAAACATAGTTGCTGCGGCAGTCATCGCAGACAACATAGCCATCTTTTTTATGAATTTTCTTCTATTTGTGAGAGAGGTATACATAATACTAATTGTTTTGTGGTGTATTAAATCCAGAAACCATAGCCAATAATTTTAGACTTTCTATAGTATCTAGTTTTTCTTTTAGAATTGCTTCTTCGGTTTCATTTTCAGTTTCTGTAATTAAGATGAGTACATCCTTATTATTGGCTGGCATGACTTCACATTGCTCTATTGAAGATAGTGCATTGATAAGCTCATTTTTTTCTCCTTTTTGCGGATGGGCTAAATAACTCTTAATTGGCATAGTTTTATTATTTGTTGGTTGTGAATAGAGTTGGTTTAATTGTCACCATGATCCATCCCCAATTATTGGTATTCCCATCAAAATTATTTTTCAGTATCTCCATTCCGTCTGAAGCAAAGAGATGAGAATATCCAGCTTTGATATTTACATTTTTTTGTAAATTATAGGAATATACCAGGTCTATTTCTGTCCCCAGTTGTTTAGACTCATTTGCAGGTAAATCTGCTGCAGCCATAAAATTGTGAGCAGCCACATTTAATGTAGATTTTTGATTAAATTTCACATTAGCTTTTAGATACAAGTCGATTAGTCCTACATTTCCGATATGGTTACCCACATAGAAATAATCCATTAATCCATTAAACTTGTGATTGGTACCATAAAAAGGAGTAAAAGCTTCGTTATCTCCATTTGCAGGTGCTCCATTATCATTACCACTTTGTAGTTCTCCACCAAGTACTATTTTCCATTGTTCTGATACTTTATAATCTGCCTCTAGTCCTAATAAATATGCGCTTAGGTCATTATCACCCAGATCATTTCCAAATTGATAATAAAGATTAGAGGTAAAACCAAGTTTTCCTGTTTTATATTTTAAATGAGTTCCTACAGTTTGACTATATCTGGTTTCGTTATTGTCAGAATTGGTAGCATCTGTATACTGTAATCCATTGTTAAGAAAAAGGAAACTTCCCGAAAAATTCTCCCAATCTTTGTGTAGCCAGGCGTATTGGATACTTTTATATGTATTGGGCGTTGTAAGTGTATGTCCTGTTAGGGATTCTTCTCCCCGGTTAAATGCAAAACCCAGATCGAATTTGAAGCTGTCTTTATTGTATCTTATAAGTGCAGCATCATGACTTCTGGCTTGCTGTGCCCAACCTACGTTTCCAAAAATACGTTGATCGTCATATGCAATTTCCTGGCGCCCTAGTTTTAATGAAATATTTGGATTAAAAAGAATTTCTCCCCAGGCCTGTTGAACACTAAAACCATTTTTGTCTGCTGTATTGAGTTGGGGTACATCTCCCCACACTCTTACATCTTGTAGACTTACGTAAAAATTTAATTTTTCCGTTTTATATCCAGCATTTAATCGTGTGCGTTGAGATACAAATGTTGCGGGGTCTGCATCATTTGGGAACAATGTTTTAAATCCATGTCTGTATTCGAATCGTGGTCGTACTTCGGCATCGATTTTTAATTGAGCATTAGTAGTTGTAATAAGTAATGTGAAAAAAATGAGGGTACTAAGTTTAACGAGTTTCATAGTAAGATTTGATTATAAATTAACTACGGTAAATATTGGTTCATTTATTATTGCATGCAATGATATCAATCAGGTTTAGTTTAAATTGATTAAATACAAGGCTCAAAATCAACCATCATTCTCATTTTTAATGATACTCTGAGTATGCTATTTATTTTTCTAAGATTAGAGAATAAACAAATAGTTAGATGTCTTTTTTCACCTCATAATATACGGATAAAACTATTCGCAAATAGGGTCTTAAAGCATGATAATTGTCATAAAGCCAATATATTAATTGAATCTAAATAAGAATAGAATTTTAAGAATGAACTCTTCTCTTTTTTGAAGACAGACCTAATGTGCAGTGAACTAAACTTATATGTAGAAAAATGTTAATTATGGATGGTCTTATGTAAATAATATCTTGTTAGGAAAAATCAGTTTCAGTAATGGATATTTACTAAAATAATTATCATGCAATCAAAATTTTTGGAAATTAGAGTGAAACACTCGGGAGTTTATATTTCTAATATAATTATGATGAATGAATTATTACAATCTATTCATGAGTGTATCCTGTATCCTTGAGCCAGTTATAATCTGGCAAAAGTTTGTATATTATGGTACGAGTGTACCCTTCTATCCGATCATGTTCTACAAATTCGAATCTATTAGGTTTAATTAGGTATCCTCCCCAATATTCTGGTCTTGGAATAATTTGATTCTTGAATTTGGTTTCGTAGTGTTCTAGTTGATCTTCGAGTACTTTGCGCGAAGAAACTACTTTGCTTTGATCAGAAGCCCAGGCTCCTAATTTACTGCCTTCGGGTCGCGATTCGAAATATCCTTCTGATAAGTTGCTGGCAACTTTTTCTGCTTCTCCCTCAATTAAAACTTTCTTTTTTGCGGCTGCCCAATTAAAAGTAATAGAAACTTTATTGTTTTGTGCTATGGCCTTTCCTTTCTCACTAGTATAATTTGTAAAAAAGATAAAACCCTCCCAGGTGAAACGTTTTAATAATACAATTCTACTTTTGGGAAAACCATCTACCCCGATGGTGGAGAGTAACATTGCATTGGCTTCATCCTCGGGATGAGCTTTATCTACCTCATAAAACCATTGCTGAAAATGTTGGATTGGGTTATGGTCATCAGAAGTATTCATCATTATTTTGATATTAATTTTCTTCCGGACCAGTTTGTAAGCACGGTAACATATGCAACAATAGAGATAGAACTTAATGGCATTAGTATTGCTGCTATCACAGGAGAGAGTTGACCGGTAACAGCAAAATATAGACCTATAATATTATATAAAAATGATAGGACGAAACTTGATTTAATAATCGCAATCGCTTTTTTTGATAGGTTAAGATAAACGGATATAGTATCAAATTTTGAAGCATCAAGAATGGCATCACACGCAGGAGAAAATACATTTACATTTTCTGAAACAGCTATGCCCACATCACTTTGGGCTAAAGCTCCGGCATCATTTAATCCATCACCAACCATGATGACGTTTTGGTTGTGTTGTTGTAATGATTTGATATAGTTTAGCTTATCGTCTGGTTTTTGATCAAAAAGTAAAGAAGTGTTTTTAGGGAGTAGTTTTTTTAAATACTCTTTTTCTCCTTCATTGTCTCCTGATAAAATAGCGAGTTTGTAATCTTTAGATAATTGATCAAATACTCTCTTAACTCCCTTTCTATATTGATTATGAAAAACGTAATGGCCTTTATATTGTTCATTAGTGCTAATATGAACTGTAGTGTTTGTGATTTCAGAATTAATGTCCTGTCCTACAAAATTTGCAGACCCTATTTTGATAGTGTCTTCTTCAAGTTTACCCTCAATTCCTTTTCCTATATGTTCATGATATTCGTCTAAGGTTAGAATATCGTGTTCTGCTAATATATTATAAAGCGTTCTGCTAAGAGGGTGATTTGATGCTCGTAAGGTGTTTTTAAGCAAGGATTCTTCTTCGGGTGTTAGTTTCATTCCTTCATAAGTCACTTCGCTTGTAATTGTAGTAGTTATGGTACCGGTTTTGTCAAAAATCATGGTATCTACTCTGGCTAATCGTTCTATGACATCTGCATTTTTGAGATAGAATTTGGTTTTTCCGAAGATGCGAAGGATATTACCCAAGGCAAACGGTCTTGCTAGTGCTAATGCACATGGACAGGCGATAATAAGTACAGCTGTGAATACCTGTGCTGCTTTTGAGGGATCAACAAATAACCAAAAAGAAGTAGCGAGTACAGCGATACATAAGATTGTAATGGTAAAATATTTACTTATTGCATCGGTAAGATTGGTAAATGAAGCTGTTTTATCTTTATTAAACACATCATTACTCCATAATTGGGTAAGATAGCTTTGTTCTACAGATTTTAAAACTTCGATTTCTATAGCTCCATAAAGCTGTCTGCCTCCTGCAAAAAGGGTATCACCCGATTGTTTAGTGACCGATTCGCTTTCGCCGGTTACAAAGCTATAGTCAATTTGTGCATCGCCTTCGATAAGAATAGCATCTACGGGGATTAATTCGCCATTTCTGATCAATAGTCGATCGCCTTTTTTAATATCATAAACTTGTATGTTTTCTTCTTTTCTTTCTTTTTTGTGTTGTGAAAAGGCAATTCTTGTTACCGCAATGGGGAAATAAGATTTATAATCTCTTTCGAAAGATAAAAAAGAATAGGTTTTTTGCTGGAAGAATTTTCCTAGCAACAGAAAAAATACCAGCCCGGTAAGGCTATCAAAAAAACCGGTGCCCCAATCAAAAATTATTTCTGTAGTACTTCTTAAAAAAAGGACCAGAATTCCTAAAGCAATCGGAATATCTATATTTAATATTTTGGACCGTAATCCCTTATAGGCAGAAATAAAGTAATCCTGAGCAGCATAAAATACAACGGGTAATGAAAAAGTAAACATTAACCAACGAAAAACGTGTTTGTATTGTTCTAACCAGTATTCTGATACTTCAAAATACTCTGGAAACGATAAAAACATTACATTTCCAAAAGCAAAACCCGCAATACCAAGTTTATAAATCAAACTTCGATTTATTTTTGTCTCTCCTGTAGAGTAGTCATCCAGACTAATATAGGGTTCATAGCCTATAGAATTAAGTAAAGTGACCAATGCTTTAAGGGAAATACGATCACTATTAAAAGTAATACGAACTGTTTTTTTAGGGAAATTAACCTGAGAGGCTGTAATCGCTGGTTGAAGCTTATGTAGATTTTCTAATATCCAAATGCAGGAACTACAATGCATGTGTGGAATATATAATGTGATGATTTGGGTATTACCATCATTAAATTCTATTAATTTTTCAACAATAGCAGGAGTGTCGAGATAATCGTATTTTCCTTGAATTTCTTCAGGAATGGCGCCAGGAGCAGACTGTAAGTCGTAATAACAGGATAAATCATGAGTCGAAAAAATTTCAAATACAGTTTTGCACCCATTACAGCAGAATGTTTTTTGATCAAATTTGATTACCGTCTTACTGCAATCATCTCCACAGTGAAAACAAGTATGCTCTGACATAGAATTTGTTTGCTACAAATATGAAAAAGTATGCATTTATATAATATGACAAATGTCATGATTATTCAACTGACAAAAATCATAGTTTTTGCATCTGCAATTATCTAGTTTTGAGGATAACATATCAAAAAAAGCAAACAATGAGAAAAATATTAATTCCTACAGATTTTTCAGAAAATGCCATGAATGCTTTACGATATGCTGTTGAACTTTTTAAATATGAGCGATGTGATTTCTTTATTCTACATGCTTATGCCGATGAGGTATACGATCATAACACCGTAGTTTCTCGCGAAATTTTTGATGAACTAAAAGAAAGAGTGTACAAAAGTTCTAATATGGCACTAGAGAAAGCGCTTTCAGAAATGAAGAATATTTCACCTAATCCTCGACATGAGTATAAATTACTATCTATGTTTGGGAGTCTAACCGATGAGGCTAATGACTTGGTAGATAAGGAAAATATAGATATTCTAATTATGGGTACAAGAGGAGAAACTAATGATCGAAAACTTACTTTTGGAAGCAATACCTTACAAGTCCTTAAATATGTAAAATGCCCTGTATTGGTAATCCCAAGTGATTGTAGTTACAATTCGCCAAAAAACATTCTATTTCCTACAAATTATCAATTACCATTTAAGCGAAGAGAACTAAAATTGTTTAGTACATTAACTGAAAGCTTCAGGTCTATTATTAATTTTTTATATATCTCGAACTTTGATAAGCTTTCTATCAGGCAAGAAGATAATAAGCATTTCTTAAAAGAATCATTACCTAATGCAGAAGTAATATTTCATCAAGAGACAGCAGAAGACCTTACCCATGCTATAAATCAGTTTATAGAACGTAATGAAATAGACTTTTTGGTAATGGTAAATTCAAGGCGTTCTTATTTAGAAAATCTTTTAGATCGATCTACAATTGATAAAATAGGACTGCATATTAAGATTCCTTTTTTAGTGATGCAAAACTTACAACGATATTAAAATTATATAGAGATGAAACGAATTTTATTACCTACCGATTTCTCTGATAATGCATTTAATGCGATTAGATATGCTTTAAATTTGTTTAGAGAGGAAGAGACTACTTTTTATTTACTCAATACATTTACGCCGGTGTCTTATCACACAGGGTATCTTATCGAGAATCCTGCGCCGTATGGCATGGAAGATATTGCAATGATAAATTCTAAACGTGATATCGAACGAACAGAAGAAAAAATCAAAGAAGAATTTAATAACCCGAAACACAGTTTTGTTAGATTATCGGTTTTTAATACTCTGATAGGAGAAATTAAGTCGGTTGTCGAAAAATACAATATTGATCTAATAGTAATGGGTACTAAAGGAGCTACTGGTGCCAAAGAAGTCTTTATTGGGACACATACTATGTATACGATAAAAAAAGTAAATTGCCCTGTTATTGCAGTTCCTTCTGGTTTTGAATTTGAAAAACCAAAAGATGTTTTGTTTCCAACAGATTATAATCTTAGTATTGATAATAAATATTTACCTTTAGTAAAAGAAATTTGTGATAAATATATTTGTAGACTTAATATCTTAAATGCTTATTATGGAGTTGCTTTAGGGCCTGAACAGCATAAGGTTAAGGAAGAATTGGACAAGTATTTTAAAAATAATGCTCATATTTTTCACATTGCCGAAGGAGTGGATGTACTAGAAGCTGTAGAAGATTTTCAGAAAAAGTACAAGATCGATTTATTGATCATGATTCACAATAAACATTCTTTCTTTGAAAATCTTTTATTCAAACCAGTAATTAACCAAGTAGCCTATCATACCAATATTCCTTTTTTGGTAATCCCTTCTAAAGAGAGGATAGCGTGATATTAACTCTAGACCTCGCCGGTCTGATAAATATAGACAAATGAAACAAATTCTAATCCCTACAGATTTTTCTGATAATGCTTGGAATACTATATTGTATGCTATAGAGTTATATAGAAATGTTCCTTGTGAGTTTTATTTGTTAAACACGTATGATCTAGAACCAATACAACTTATAAGTGTTGTGAGTTCTCAGCGTATTGGTCATCTTTATGAAGCGATTAAGATGGAATCTGAGCAAGGACTGAAAATGACTTTAGAAGATATACATAACTCTAAACCGGGGTTGCATCATACTTTTAAAACCATAAGCAAGAAAGGATCTTTGGTTCAAAACATGAATAAGCTTTTAGAAGACAGTTCTTTTGGTATGATCATTATTGGTACCAAAGGAACAACCGGGAGTAAAAATCTTTTTTTGGGAAGTACCACGCAGAAAGTAGTTAAGAATGTATCGCATTGCCCTATCCTTATCATTCCTGATGATTCATATTTTAAAGAAATTTCGGCAATAGCTTTTGCAACAGATTTTGAGCGAATGTATCATAAGGCAGAGATCGCTCCAATACTAGAATTTGCCAAAAGTCAGAATGCAACGGTTAGAATGATTCATATATATGATAAACCCGAGTTAGAACCTTCTCAACATTATAATTCTAGTTCATTAGAACATTATTTTAAACGTGTAAAATATGATTTTCATGTCATGCCTGATTTTTCAACTGTAGAACATGCTATTCAGGAATTTATTGAAGAACTAGAAATCGATATTCTGGTAATGATTAATTATGAACATAGTTTTGTCGAAAAAATAATAAAAGAACCGATCATCAAAAAAATGACATTCAATACTATAATCCCTTTTTTAGTGATCCCGGCTGATACTGCGATTTAAGAGTTTATATAGATATGAGATTTGTCATAGTATTCTTGCTATTATAAAACTAGTTTTATGATATAATTTGTAAAACTGAAAAGAGATGAAAAGGATACTTGTTCCCACAGATTTTTCTAATAATGCCTATGGCGCACTTTTTTATGCGACCCGATTATTTCAAGATCAGGAATGTCAATTCTATATTTTAAATACTTTTGATGTAGATACTCCGGTTTTAACGAGCAGGATTAATACTACAAAAGGAGATTTGTTATATCAGGAATTAAGTAATGAATCTCAAGAAAAGCTTACCGAAACACTTCATTCTATAGTTAGAGATACAGAAGATTTAAAGCATACGTTTGAGACCATTTCTGTTTCCAAAAAACTTACCGATACCATTAACAAAACCATAAAAAGTAAAAATATTGATCTTGTTGTTATGGGAACTAAGGGAGCCAGTGGTGCTAAAGAAGTTCTTATAGGAAGTAATACGGTTAAAGTTATCAATAATATTAAGGATTGCGCAATACTGGCAGTACCAGATGAATTTGATTTTAAAAAACCTACAGAGATTGCTTTTGCAACAGATTTTAAATGCCTCTATAGTATAGAGTCTTTAAAACCTCTTCTAGAGATTGTTTCTGTATTTTCTTCAAATATTAGGATAATGCATATTCATGAAAAAGAAAAATTAGATGAAATACAAGAACATAATCTTAAGAATCTTAAAGAAAATTTTAAAGACTATAATTATTGTATTCATTGGATTCCTCGATTTACTCAAAAAGCAAAACTTATTAATGAATTTATTGATGAGATGAATGTTGATATGCTGTGTATGTCAAAATATAAACATAGTCTTATAGAAAATATTACACACGAACCCGTTATAAAAAAAATAGGATTTCATACGACTATTCCTTTCTTAGTCATTCCTGAGTTAAGCTGATAATTATCATAGTTTTTACAAGGCTATACCTATACATTTATAAGACTAATCCTAAAGACCTAAAGTGATGAAAAAAAAGATTTTATTGCCCACGGATTTTTCAAAAAACGCGTGGAATGCTATACTATATGCTATAGAGCTATATAAAAACGAAACATGTGATTTTTACGTACTTAACGTGTTTAATGCAACAGGTTATGCATTAGAAAGTATGATGATTCCCGAGCCAGGAGAACGACTTTATGAAGAGGCCAAAGAAAAATCAGAAAAAGGCTTAAGTAAAATAGAAGAAAGGTTGAGTTTTAGAGATGATAATCCTAACCATAAATTTTTTATGATATCTCAATTCAATAATGTATTGAGTGCGATCAAAGATACCGTAGAGAAAAAGGATATCGAAATGATCGTTATGGGAACCAAAGGGACGACTAATGCTGGAGACCTGATTTATGGTAGTAATACAGTTTTGGTGATGGAAAAAGTAAGAAATTGCCCTGTTATGGCAATACCAGAAAATACCAATTATAAGGAGCCAAAAGAAATTGTATTTCCAACAGATTATAGAACTCAGATTAAACGCAGAGAGCTTCAATATCTAATTGAAATAGCACGAATCACAAATGCTGAAATAAGAATTCTTCATGTTACTAATGATGATGATCTAGATGAAGAACAAGAAAACAATAAGAAATTGCTCGTAGAATACCTAGATGGTATAAAATATACTTTTCATACACTGCATAATATAGATGTAAAAGGAGGGCTTAGCAGTTTTGTAGAAAGCCGGGAGAGTGATATGATTACTTTTATCAATAGAAAACACAGTTTTTTTGGAAGTATATTTTCAAGACCAATGGTAAAAAGTTTAGGACATCATTCGCAAGTACCTGTACTGGCCTTACATGATTTAGCAAATTAAGTAGATCTAATATAATCAGGCAGTTTACATCTCATAACTGTTGTTAATACTCTTTAACCATAAAAAATAAACAGATGAAATATATAGGAATTTGGATAGATAAAGAAAAGGCTCATATCATTTCTGTTAAAGAAGATAGCGAGGATATGACTACCATACTATCAGAAATTGAAAACTTTCGTATTCATGGTGGTTCTGGAACGCGACTTAAAGGCGGGCCACAGGATGTAGTTCAGGATAGTAAATATCTCGAACGAGAGAAACACCAATTTAAAGCCTATTTTAAGAAGATTGCCCTTCTTATAAAAGATGCAGATAGGATTGTGATTTATGGGCCCGCAGAGACAGGGGAAAAATTCAATAAAGAATTAACAACCAACTATAAAGATATTGGTGAAAAGGTAAAAGATGTGCTCAAGGCAGATAGTATGACCGATAATCAAACCAAAGCTTTGATAAGATCATATTTCAAAAAAGATCAACAGCGTATTCATTAAGGTATTTAGTTGTATTTAATATTTAAATAATTTTAATGCAAAACCAGAATTTTGATGTTATAAAATCTTCTGGAGAAAAAGTTAAATTTTCACTCCACAAACTTCGCAATTCCTTAAAGCGAAGCGGTGCAGATGATAAAGCAATAGAACATATTCTGGGAGTTGTTAGAGACGAATTATATCAAGGTATTTCTACCAGAGAAATTTATAATCGAGCTTTCGCATTACTTAAAAAGAAGAAATCTGTTTTTGCTTCAAAATACAAACTAAAAAAAGCAATTTATGAGTTGGGACCAACAGGTTTCCCTTTTGAGCGTTTTGTTGCATCTATATTGCAGTATTCTGGTTATCAGGTAGAAGTAGGGAAAATTATTCACGGTATGTGTGTGTCTCATGAAGTTGATGTAGTAGCCAGAAAAAATAGTGATTATTTGGTTATAGAATGTAAGTTTCATAGTGAAGAAGGGCGCAATTGTAATGTAAAAGTCCCTTTATATATCCATTCTCGATTTAAGGATATTGAAACACACCATAAAAATAATGGAGAAATGATACCTAATCATGGTTGGGTTGTGACCAACACGCGTTTTACAAAGGACGCAATTCAATATGGCGAGTGTGCGGGGTTGTATTTATTAAGTTGGGATTATCCTATAGAAAATAGCCTTAAAGATAGAATTGATCGTTTAGGGTTATATCCAATAACGGTTTCTACACTTTTAACAAATCGCGAAAAACAATTTTTATTAAGCCGGAATGTTGTTTTAGCAAAACAATTGATAGAACAGATTTTTTTTCTGGATCATTTAGGCATTTCTGAACAGCGAAAACAAAATATCATAAATGAAATCAAAATGCTATGTACAGCATAAAATAGAGTCTTATGCCATCAATTAAAATTCACTTTTTGGGAGCTGCAGGAACGGTTACCGGATCTAAGTTTTATCTCGAAACTCCTCAAAAAAATATACTAATTGATTGTGGGATGTTTCAAGGGGTTAAAGAATTACGAGAATTAAACTGGATAGACTTGCCTATCGATGCTTCTGCTATTGATAGTGTACTGCTTACTCATGGGCATTTGGATCATACAGGTTATTTGCCAAGATTAATTAAACAAGGGTTTACCGGAGATATTATAGCTACTGCACCTACATTGGCAATTACAGAAATTATTTTAAGAGATAGTGCAAAGATACACGAAGAAGAAGCAGAAAAAGCTAACAAAGAAGGATACTCTAAGCATGATCCCGCATTACCTTTTTATACCAAGAATGATGTAGAGAAAACAATTGGATATTTTAAAAGAGAAGAAAAAGATACATGGGTTTCGTTATCTCATGATATACAATTTAGATTCAGATATAACGGACATATTATAGGGTCTACTTTTATAGAGTTAAATCTTTACGGAAAGATATTGGTGTTTTCTGGAGACCTGGGAAGAACAGATGATGTATTGCTTTATGCTCCAGAAAAACCAGATTGGGCAGATTTTCTTTTTATAGAAAGCACCTATGGTAATAAGTTACATCCTCCCGAAGATGTCGAAGAAAGACTTATCACTTTGATTAATGATACACTGTATAACAGAGGGGTTTTAATCATCCCTTCATTTGCGGTAGAGAGGTTACAAGCTTTGATGTATATACTTTGGAAACTATATCAAAAAAATCGCATCCCTAACCTTCCTGTTTATGTAGATAGCCCAATGGGAAACAATGTGCTTTCTGTTTTTGAAAGCTTTCCCGACTGGCATAAATTACCTATGAACGAATATCATGCTATTTGCAATCATACTAATATTGTAATGTCTTATAAAGAAACATGGGAAGTGGTCGATAACCCCCGTCCCAAAATTGTTATTGCAGGTAGCGGAATGGTAACAGGAGGTAGAGTGCTTACCTATTTGCAACAGCTTATAGACAATGTAAATACCTCTGTGGTACTTGTGGGTTTTCAGGCAGAAGGAACTCGCGGAAGACAATTACAAGAAGGGGCTCATGAGGTCAAACTATTTGGTAAATATTATCCGGTAAAAGCAAAGATTTACGGTATAGAAAGTCTGTCTGCCCACGCAGATCAACAAGAATTATTAGATTGGATGAGTGAGATTAAGAATGTTCCCGAAAAAGTATTTTTGATTCATGGCGAAGCAACTCCAGCAGATGTATTGCGCGTAAAAATACAAGATACATATCAATGGAAAGTTCAGATTCCTAAACTACATGATACCATAGAAATTATGGTTTGAATTTTTATGATAAGTAGAACTAGTACAAGGAATAAAAAAGCTTAGTTATTCTTAAACTACTAATATGAAAGAAATAATAACATACGGCTCTTATGCTCCTAGTAGTCATAATGCCCAAATGTGGACTGTTGAGATACCAAAAAATAATAAGATTAAAGTGTACCCTAATTATGATAGAGTATTACCATTTGTTGATCCAAATAATAGGGAAACATGGATTTCAATAGGATCATTTATAGAAAACTGTGTGTTATCTGCACAAGATTTAGGGTATAGTTCAACTGTAACGACCAATGATGATGAAATAACTCTTAATCTTCAACAAGATTATAATTTGGTAAAAACAAATCGAAATATTGAATTGATAAAGAAACGTTTAACAATTAGAAAACCATATTTAGAAAAAAAAATAGACGATACAATAATAACAAAGCTGATCAACCCATCAGATAGTATCTTGTATTTTCCAATAGAAAATGAAGAAACCAAAAAAATCATTGATTATTCTTTAGATGCGTATAGTTTTCAAATGAAAGATACTGGTAAGCTTAGAGAATTGGCAAAATGGATGACTTTTTCTTATAAAGAAGAAAAACAGAGAAAAGATGGAATAACACCTGAAGCAATAGAAATAAAAGGAATTAAACGTCTTTTATTCAATCTTTTTTTTACAAAAAAATCAGTCACAGGAAAAACATTCATAAAAAGTTCTATTAAGAGTGCAAAAGAACAGCTAAATTCTTGTTCAGGATATATTTTGATCACATCTGATTCTTATAGTAAAGCCGAATTGATAAAAACAGGAAGATTATTAGAACGAGTTTGGTTAGAATGTATAGATAGCCAAATTGCGGTTCACCCTATGAGTCAAGTATTAGAAGAAAAAGAATATTATGATTTATTAAAGACATCATTAAAGATAGACAAAGAAATACAAATGCTTTTACGAATAGGTAAAGTAAAAGAATACCCAGAAAGGATACGAAAAAGATTAGATATTAAAGATATAATTAAAGGGTAAAAACTAATAATCACAGAACCTTCAAACTACTATTTAGTAGTGCTTAAGTACATGACAAAAGATATCAAATGACTTATAAGTGTAAGGTCGAGTGTAGTCGAGGTCTTGTTATTAAGGTGTTCTTGATGTGTATGACCTTTATACTTTGTCTGTTTCGGGCGAAGTCGAAAGACTCGAAGAGATATTATTACACCTTGTAAACTAATTCCATGTTAAAAGTCACAAAACCTGATAATTATCACTTTTTAATTTATAGAGGTTAAGTACCTTTTTAGTAAGTTTTAAAACCTAGAAAAAATGATGGCAGCAACAGATAATACCTCTGATAAAGAATTAAAAGAGATCCATTTTGATATCTTAAAATGGAAATCAAGTCTTCGATTTATCGAAGGTGAAATACAGTTTATCAATCAATTATTAAATTCTTATATTTTTGAACCCACTACCCCAAACCTTTTTGAACGATTACAAGAGTTTAAACAGCAAATCGTAGATATAGAGAAAGAAATACAAGAGATAAGTCGAGGTATCAGAACACATGAAAGTGAATTAGGAGGTATGCTAGAATGCGATACTATTTCTTGTGACAATTTTTACTATAAAAATCATATTCTGGTCAGGCGTACTTTTGATGACTTCTATAAAAATTTCAGCAGATTGAAATCTGAAGTTTTTCTGTATGCAGGCGGAGTTTTAAAAAAGAACAAGAAGTAACGTTAAATACAGGTTAAAATACTAATAAACTGATAATTGTCATTTTAAAATGCCCGTTGTCAGCTTAATTTTAGCATAATAATAACTCTAATAAACCTTAACGTTATGTCATTAATTAAATTTAATAAAAACAGATTTCCCTGGATCAATGACCGTGTTTCTACATGGTTAGATACAGATGATTTTTTTGCGGACGATTTTTTTGTAAAAGACAGAAACCTTCCTGCAATGAATGTCAAAGAAAACAAGGATAATTTTGAAATTGAACTCGCAGTTCCTGGTTTTTCAAAGAAAGATATTGAAGTGACTATGGAAGATGATGTGTTACACATTTGTGCTCAAAAAAGTAAAGAAGAAGTAGAAGAGGATAAAGGGTACACACGTAGAGAATTTAGTTATAACGAGTTCGATAGAAAATTACAGTTACCTACAAGCGTAAACCAGAATGAAAAGGTTAAAGCTATCTACAAAAACGGAGTGCTTACTCTTAGTCTTCTAAAAAAGGAAGAAGCAAAAGAACAACCTAAAAAGGTAATTGAAATAGATTAATCTATACAAGAAAGGCAGAGAATAGATTTAGGGACATTATTCTCTGTCTTTTTATCTAAAATGATCACCTTAAAATAGAAATCATGAAAGCAAAGCAACCAAATATAAAATATGTAGAATGGCGAAGCCCAGAAGAATTACATGAAATTTCTCTAAACTGGGTATCAGAACTTAAATTTGTCAAAGATGAACAGCACTTTTTAGATGAACTTATAGAAAATCATACAATACAACTAATTTCAAAAAAGATTTTTGAGAAAAGTAAGAACATATTACAAGAACTATCTCTTAGCAGGAAAGGTCTCGATCCACTACTAAAAAAAATAATTAATCACCATAATGAACTTACCATATTGTTAGACGGAGTTGATCAACCTGTAGAGGAAAAACAATACAAAGAAGATCATTGGGAGTTAACAATGGCAGTAAGTAAATACCTAAACAATTATAAAGAAACAAAAAGAAGGGTTTTTGATTTGATAAAAACTATAATGAAAGAAGGCAAACAAAAACGTCTATTGAGTTAAGTAGATGAAACGTATACTGAAAATCATAATATTTTCTGTTTTGATACTCTTTGCCGGGTTTTGGGTGTGGTATGAGTATACCTATTCTATGGATACCGTAATCCCTTTTGAAGTTAATGATGCTAATCTCGAAACTAAAGTTTTAATAGCTTCACAAGGAAGTAGATTTAAAGATTCTTTGGTTCAGGGTATCATTAGGCATTATCAAAATGATGCAGTTTATTTTAAAGTGATAGATGCATATACGATGTTTACCGTTGATATTGATAAGTGGGATGCTTTGGTTATTATTAATTCATGGGAATATGGAAGCCCACCTAGAAACGTAAAAAAGTTTATTAAAAATCACCCGAGTCAATTAGATAAACTCATTATCCTATCAACTGTAGGAAGTAGTAATATAGCCTTAGAAGATGTTGATGTGATATCTGGTGAATCTATTATCGAAAAAACACCAAAATATACCAGTATAGTAGTAGAACGATTAGATAAAATTATAAAGCCGAAGACTTTACATAAATTTTAATAACCTATACCAAGAAAATATGAACAAATTATATATATATCTTTTAATTATTAGTGGATTACTGTACAGTTGTTCATCTAGCGAATTAGTCGAAAACTGGAAAAACCCTGATATTGATACATTTGAAGCTCAAAAAGTTCTGGTTATTGGAATTACTCCAGATGAAAGTGCCCGAAAAGTATTCGAAAAGAAATTAGCAACAGAACTAAAGAAAAGTGGTGTTAATGCCGTAAAAAGTTTAGATTATTTTGAGAGTTCTTTTACCACTTCTCCAAAAACCGAAAAAGAAATGATGGCTCTTGAGTCTCAGCTTATAGAAAATGGGTTCGATGCAATTTTACTTTCTAAAGTATTAGGAGTCGAAGATAAAGTAACTGTTGTAAAAGCATATAGAAATCTGGATAAAACATTTGACAGTTTTAGAGATGACTATTATGAAAATCAGGATATATATTATGATGAAGATTATTATGAAGAATATCAAATTTTTCATGCAGAATCTTCGCTTTATTGCATTTGCCCAGATAAAGAAAGAGAATTAATTTGGAAAGGATCAATAGATATTACAGAGCCAGAAAATATTAAAAAAGCAGTAACCGACTATGTTAAAGTACTGGTTTGGGCACTAAAGGGGCAACAATTATTAATTATTGAAGAACTTACTAATGAAGATATTGATATATAGTGCCAAGGACTTTGAAATTCCTTTTCTGGAAAAGGCAAATAATGAAAAGCATCAAATTAAATATGTGCCAGAACGACTTACTCCAAAAACTGCTGGGCTGGCATTAGGTTTTGATGCTATATCTATTTTCTCTGCAGATGATGGGTCTTCTATGGTTTTAGAAAGATTAAAAGATTTTGGAGTTAAATATATAGCACTTCGTTCTACAGGATACGACAATGTAAATATTAGTACAGCCAAAAAGTTAGGGATCAAAGTAGCTAATGCAGCCGGATATTCCCCACAAACCATAGCAGAACATGCAATAGCATTATTGTTAGCGCTTAGCCGTAAACTCATATCTTCTAATCACCAAGTAAGTACATATAATTTTTCGTTGAGTCATCTTGTAGGCTTTGATATCAATAAAAAAACTGTTGGTATTATTGGAACCGGTAGAATAGGAAAAACAATTGCCAGAATCATGCACGGGTTTAATTGTGAGATCATAGGCCATGATATATATGAAGATAAAAAATTAGAAGAAAAATATCGAGTATCATATACGACTCTTGACAATTTATGTAAGCAATCCGATATTATCTTTTTATGTACGCCACTCAATACTCAGACGCATCACCTTATAGATATTGATCGAATTCAGCAGATGAAAAAAGAAGCGATACTTATCAATATTGCAAGGGGTGGATTAGTGCATACACAGGATTTATTACAAGCGTTAGTATCAAAAAGTATAGCTGGATATGGTACAGATGTGTATGAACATGAAAATGGAATCTTTTTTTATGATCATTCTGAAAATAAACCTAAGGATAAAACATTACAACAACTTCTTGATTTACCTAATGTAATTCTTACGCCTCATCAGGCGTTTGCTACCAAAGAAGCACTTACTACTATTGCAGAAACAACTATTTATAATATTAATTGCTGGCAACAAAATGAGCCTGGTAAAAACGAATTAACTCTAGAGTTAGTGGGGTAGTTTGTTTTTAACTATTCCGTATAGTAAAGTACCCAGTATAGAAGAGATAAGTACGATTAGAATTGGTAAATACCCAGCTCCCAAAAGAGCAAACATCGGCCCAGGGCATGCCCCTGCAAGAGCCCATCCTAATCCAAATAGGATGCCTCCAAATATATATCTTTTGAAACTTCTGTCTTTAGGAGCAAAAGTTATAGGATCACCATAAAACGACTTTATTTTAAATCTTTTTATAGCTTGAGTAATGATAATACCTAATCCTACCGCAGAACCAATGATTCCGTACATATGAAAGGATCCAAACTGAAACATTTCATAGATTCTAAACCACGATGCAGCTTCTGATTTGAATAAAACAATTCCGAAGAAAATACCAATACCTAAATATATAATTGAACGCATATGTTTAAAAAATTAAAGGAAAAATAAAATGTATCATGGTTAGTCCACCAATAAAAAATCCAATCACAGCAATAAGAGAAGGGATTTGCAGGTTGCTTAATCCAGAGATAGCATGTCCCGAAGTACACCCGCCAGCATATCTAGCTCCGAAACCTACAAATAGTCCACCGATTATGAGTAAAAAGAGTATTTTAGGATCTGTTAAAGCTTCATTAGAAAATAACATATCGGGCATGTATTCCATTCCGGTACTATTAAACCCCTTGGATTGAAGGTCTGAAACTACTTTTGGATCAATAGACACAGAATTGTCTACCGATAAAAAAGTATTGGCAATGAATCCTCCTATAATTATACCAAGTACCACAACCAGGTTCCATCGTTGAGCCTTCCAGTCGAATCTAAAAAAATCTGATGTTTTTCCTGCTCCACAGATAGCGCATATCGTTCTTAGATTAGATGACATGCCAAATCTTTTTCCAACCATTAGTAATAAAAATAATACTAACGCGATTAGTGGTCCCGATACATACCACGGCCAGGGATTGTAAATCCAATTCATTTATATTAATTTTTTGGCAAAGTAATTAAATTGAAAACGAGTTGTCTGTAACCTTGGTTACAAAACTGTTATATTTTACTTTATGGTAGAGGGGCACACATAATCTGTAGTTTTAATGCCTACTTCTTTTATGTCCTTAAAACCTCCGGCTATATCTATAAGGTTATGAATACCACGACTTTTTAGTATAGACGCTGCAATTACAGAGCGATATCCTCCCGCACAATGTACATAGAAAGTTTTATCGGTAGGAAATTCAGCTAAATAATCATTAATAAAGTCTAATGGTGTATTATGTGCATCATCAATATGTTCTGCAATAAATTCACTTTCTTTACGTACATCAAAAACAGGAGTGCTCTCCTCTTCTAAAGCATTTTTAAATTCTAATGCAGAGATTGAAGTTAAGGTATCATAGTCTTTACTTGCTTTTTTCCAGGCTTCGAAACCACCTTCGAGATATCCCAGGGTATTATCAAACCCTACTCGTGATAACCGAGTAATTGTTTCTTCTACTCTTCCTTCTGGTGTTACTAATAAAATAGGTTGTTGTACATCTGCGATTAAGGCTCCAACCCAGGGTGCAAATCCACCATCGATACCTATAAATATTGATCGGGGGATATGTCCTTTTACATATTCATTCTGATGTCTTACATCTAGAACTATAGCGCCGGTTTCATTAGCGAAAGCTTCAAAATTGTTTGGAGAAAACGGTCTTGTTCCTTTTTGAATTACCTCATCTATATCGGTATAACCTTCTTTATTCATTTTCACATTAAGCGGAAAATATAAAGGAGGAGGTAGTAATCCATCTGTGACTTCTTTTACGAACTCTTCTTTAGTCATATCTGCTCTAAGAGCATAATTCATTTTCTTTTGGTTCCCCAAAGTATCTACTGTCTCTTTCATCATGTTTTTACCACATGCAGAACCAGCACCATGTGCAGGATATACAATAACATCATCTGCCAGAGGCATAATTTTGGTACGTAAGCTGTCATAAAGCGTTGCTGCCAACTCTTCCTGAGTCATATGTGCTGCTTTTTGAGCAAGATCCGGGCGACCAACATCACCAAGAAATAAGGTGTCTCCACTAAAAATTGCATGATCTTTGCCTGTAGCATCTTTAAGAAGATAAGTCGTACTCTCCATAGTATGTCCTGGAGTATGTAGTGCAATTATGGTAATCTCTCCTAGTCGAAATTCTTGCCCATCTTTGGCAATTGTTGCTTCAAAAGAAGGGTTAGCACTAGGCCCGAATATAATATCGGCACCAGTTTCTTTGGCTAGTGTTACATGACCACTTACAAAATCTGCATGAAAATGAGTTTCAAAAATATACTTGATTTTTGCATTATCTTCATCTGCTTTTTCTATATAAGGTTTTATTTCTCGTAGAGGATCTATAATTGCTACTTCACCGTTACTTTCTATATAATAAGCTCCCTGAGCGAGACATCCTGTATATATTTGTTCTATCTTCATGTATTCTATTTTTTAAGCTTTTCTTGATTTTAGGAAGAGAAGCTATGCATTTATTATTTATTTTTCAAAAATAAGGCAATTATTATTTCAATACAGTAACAATTGTTACAAAGTAATTAAATGAAGTTATCTAAACTTTTTCTGAAAAAAGAAAGGATTGTTGATATTTGCGTTGCGAAACGCAAAAAAATATTATAGAAAAACTAATATTTGGATAGGTAGTTATAAATTTAACGTAGAACTCATTTAGGGTTTATTTTACCTGTTAATTTCATATTTTGTGCTCTAATTTTGTCTTTTTATCATAGCTCGGCTACGACTCTATTTCTCATACTTTCATAAAAATGTTTATTATAGAACAAAAGCCAAAATTCTTGTTGACAAACAAAAATTTCAAATGAGTTCATAAATGTTGTCAATCCAAATTTGTTTAGCTGTTATTTTTTTTCCTAAACAAGAATAGTAGCCATATTAAACCTCCTAATCCTATTACCCAATATAACCAAGTATAATTATTATGAAAAGAAACTGGAGCAGAATTTCCTACGAGATAAAACCCTCCCCAATAAAAAGGATCTAGTCGGTTTATATTACCAGTAGAAAGGTAATCAAGCTTCGCTTGCTGTAGTGCTTTTCCTTTGTTCATTCCTGATCGTAAATGAGTATAAAAATATTTCATTAACTCTGGAGTCGTTTGATCAGATACTTCCCAACGGGTAAGTAATAAGCTTTCGGTTCCTGCATACTGAAAAGCAGTTCCTAAACTCATAATTCCTTCTCCTTTGGTAATTTTTCCAGTTCCAGTATTACAGGCACTCAATACAGTAAGCTCTGCAGGAATATCCAGAGCAAATAATTCATGACTATATAGTAAATCGTCTTCTATAGAATCGTTACTTTTCGTAAAATAAAGTTTGGAATTATTAGGGTTTTCGTTATCAATATCTCCGTGCAAAGCTAGATGAAGAATATTATATTGTCCTGCATATTTTTTAAAATTAGACTCTACAGCTTGCTTTCCAAAGTAATATTGCCCATCAATAATGTTTGAGATTGCTTTGATTTCTTTTCTAGTGCCAGGAAGATCATCACTAGCATCTCTAAGAATGGCTAAACTTAAAACATTTTTTAAAGTATCTTGTGTATTATTTGAAAATGAAAATGCTAAACATTCCTGTTTTGGCTTTGACTGAAAATTTGTAGTAACGGGCTGAGCATTTGTTGTAATGGGTGTGAATAATAAATTGGCAGAGTTTGTATAAGAGGTTATATAGTCTCGCAACATATAGGGTAATAAGGAAGGGTTATTAGAACTCTCTTTTTTAGTGAGTAAGAGTTCAAAATCAAGTTGCCATAGAGGACCATCAGGAATAATTATCAATTCATCTCCGATTAATTGATCGATAACAGGAGTGATCAATTGATTATATAAATTATTTCCTATTGTTTTATATTCATGTATATCTTTAGATATAATACTGTTCCTAAAACGTTCTATTTTGTCAATAAGTTTTGGTGTAATTAATTTTTGTACCGTAATAGTATTTTTGTTAATTGTAAAAGCATAGGTATTACTATCTGATGTAAAAAACTCCAATAGAGTACTATTTTCATTTAGTTGTTCTTGGATTTGTGGTATTGATACAATAGTATTTTTATGTTTAAATTGATAATATTTTGAATAATTTTTTTCTATAACTAAGCTTAAAGAATCTTGTCGTTGGTTAATATCAAAAAGGTTGTTTTCGTAAAAAGCAATTTTAGAAGTGTCTATTTTCTGATTAGAGAATTCTTGTTTGATTTTAGATTGATAAAAAGCATAATCAATCCTTAATTTTTTTTCTAAAACTAAAATTTCTTCGGGTAATCCAGTAAACTTTTTTGCGTTTGTATTAGTGAGTAGTTCTTTTAGAATATTGGCTTTACTTTTTTCAGCGTAATAAAAAGCTTTTTCCAACGATTTTGGGTCTTTTTTTGCTGCATATAACAACATATGACATTCTATTGCTTGATGGTAAATTTCTTTTGTAATTCGAGCAAAATTCACCTTGTCGTGATGACCTGTAAAAGTTTGCCTAATAGTATTGATTAAGGGGTCTATTTTTAGATAAATATTAATGGCATGAATTAGATCATTGAGATCATTATTCTGTTGATATAAATCTTTATAAATCTTTGCTTTTCCTTTTAAGGTAGTTAATGAAATATTAGGGTCTATATAATTATTATAAGATGATGTATTATTGTTTTTAATTTCATCGATTTTATATTTGTTATTTGCTTTTTGAGCATTGTCGTAGTTTTGTAATGCATCTTGGTATTTTTCAGAATAAGAATATGTTTTTGCTATATGATTATATATATCTGCTATAACCCCATTATTTTCTACGTATAATCTTTTATACATTTCTAAGGATTCATTAAAATAATGCAATGCTTCATCAAATTGTTTTTTTTCTTGTTTTAACACCCCTATTTTTGCTAGAGATTTAGCCGTGTCAAGATAATCTGTATTAAATGTTTTCTTATATACATTTAAGGCAGCTTTATAGTAATGTAATGCATTATCATATTGTTCCTTTTTTAAAAAAACATCTCCAATTTTATTATAAGACGTAGCAACGATAGGATGATCTTCCCCAAAATTACTTATTCTAATTTTTAGCGATTTATTATTATACTCAAGTGCAAGGTCATAATTGTTTTGATTTTGATACACTGATGCCATACCACTATATCCATATGAAACCAGATAATGTTCTTTTCCGACAGTTTTAATAGAAATGTCTATAGATTTTTTATAAAACTGCAACGCCTTTTCATAAGCTCCTTTATCAACATAAGTATTACCCATATTATGATAAATGTTACTTAAAGCAGAATGATTTTTAGCTTTTTTTAGATATATTTTTAACGATTTTTGTAAATAGTCCAGTTTTTTATCATGAAACCCCATGATACCATAAAGACTTCCTAAACCATAATATGCATTAGCAACATGAATATTTTGATCCCCATATAATTCGGTATATATCTCTAATGCCTTTTGATATTTTTTTTCAGATAATTTAAACCTATCCGTATCTATATAAAGCATTCCTAATTTATAATAAAGACTTGCTAATGATTTACGATCCTCACTATTACTATTTGTTTTTATTTCTAATGCTTTTTTTATATGAAATTCTGCCTTTTCGTAGGCTGATAGAAAAGTGTAAGAACCTGCAATGCGCGAATGTAGATTAGCAATTTTTATGTGATCTTCACCATATTTTTGAATTAAAATATCTAGTGCTTTATTAAAGTTAGATATTGCTTCTTGGTTTTTACCTTGAACTCTGTTTAGCATCCCAATTTTAATATAAGATTTTGAAGTTATCGGGTGGTTTTCTCCATAATTTTTAAGTCTGATTTCTAATGCTTTATCGTAGTTTTTTATAGCCATAGAAATCTCTCCTTGTCTGTGGTATAGTACCCCAATATTATCATAAGATAAAGCAATATTTTTAGGATCTTTTAGAGAGATTTTTAAACGAATTTCTAATGCTTTTTGAAAATAATCTAATGCTTTTTGAAAAGCAGGAGAATTATTTTCATGATAATGACCTATATTATCAAAAGCATTTGCCTTTTCTTCACTATTATCTTGTAAATGTTTCTCACAAATTTCTAAAGCATTATTAGCATTCTCAAGAGATTTTGTGAAATTAGAAATTTTGTTTTGTATACTAGATATTTTGTTAAAGCAATTTGCTGCCTTTTCCCAATCCTTATTTTTTTGATATAGTAAAAGAGATTTTTCAAAAAAATCGATAGAGTTTTTGTAAACTTCTTCGGTGAGTAATGAATCTGCCTTTTTGTAGTATTGAGAGGCTAATAGTATATCTTTTTCTCCTTGTGAATAAGCGATTTGCCCAATAGTAATGAGCATTAAAATTTTAATCAATGGTGTAGATAAAACAGATAATAGTCGTTGCATAAATAATATTTTGCGATTACGCAGGTTTAACTTTTGTGTTAATAACAAAGAAACCGAAATTATAGGAATATTTTAGTTGTTTTTATTTAATACTTATCAGAGTCAGACATAACTAAATGTTTATACTATGTACAGTTTGAAAAATAATGCAATTATTATTGCAATACATTAACAATTGTTACAAAGTTTGTTTAAAGGGTATTCTTTACTAAGAACATCAACAGTTTACATTTCTAATACTTCGATATTGTTTCTGTTAAGTTTAACAACACCTTTTTTCTCAAGTTTTTTAAGCAATCGGGAGATTACTACTCTAGACGTATGAAGATCATATGCAATTTGCTGATGTGTAGTATTGATAATTTTGGTATGACTGATTTTGGTTTTGTCCTTAAGGTGCTTTAATAAACGATCATCCATATTTAGAAAAGCAATACTGTCTATGGTTTCAATGGTTTCTACTAATCGTTTGTGATAACTGCTAAAAACAAAGTTTCTCCAGGATTTGTATTTTGTTGTCCATTCTTCCATTTTTTCGATAGGAATCATTACTAATTTGGTATCAGTTTCTGCAATGGCTTTAATTTCACTTTTATGATGCCCCAGACAGCAAGATAATGTCATTGCACAGGTATCTCCTTGTTCTAAAAAATATAATAATAATTCGTCGCCATCATTATCTCCTCTAAGCACTTTTATAGCACCACTAATGATCAAAGGCATAAATTTAATATAGCTTCCGGGTTTGATGAGTTCAAAGCCTTCGGGGATTTCTTTAAAAGTTCCTACCTGATTAATTTCTTCGAGCAATTCGTCTTCAAAAAGGTGACCGTATTTATTTTTTATTTCTTTAATCATCCTTCTAGATTTTTTAGGAATAATCCTAATTGTAATTTTGCTTCCTGATATCCAAGATCATATATTTTATCCAAGCTACTACTGCTAAAAATACCGTGATTAACCAATTTCTTAGGTTGAATTATAATATCGCATAGATTAAACTTAACTTCGGCATTTGGCATAGCTCTAAGGTAATAAGCGCGTTGCATAACGTTGTATGAATGCTTAAAATCAGAAATTTTTGGTTTCCTAATCGGAGATACATCTACACCAATAATCAGGTCACAATGTTTTTTGAGTGGTGATACCGGGAAATTATCCAAAATTCCACCATCGGCATATAATTCATTATTAATGGTTACCGGAGTAAAAACACCGGGAAATGCAGCAGATGCCAATAAAGGTTTTATCAACTCTCCTGTGTTAAATACTTTTGTTGTTCCTTCTATAAGATTGGTTGCTGTAACAAATAGTTTTTTATGTAAGGATTCAAAGGAGTTTTCAGGGAAATACGTAAGCAGGTCGGTATAAAATTTTTCAGAATCTAAAAAACCAGCTTTTTTTCGAGAGAACCGATTTAATTTGAACAAAGGGGTTTGGGTAAAGAAATTTTTTATTTCTTCTGGAGGATGACCACCAGCATATAGTGACCCTACGATAGCCCCTGCACTTGTACCGGAAACAAAATCGACAGTTATTCCGGCTTCCTCCAGGGCATGTATAACTCCTATGTGAGCAACACCTTTAAACCCTCCACCAGAGAGTACTATCCCTATGTTTTTAAATGCTTTCATTTTCATTAATAAATTTACAAAACCGGACTAAAGATTTTGGCAAAACCTTCTTTTAATTTTTCACTCCAGGGACGTTGTATAAAGGTGCTAAAATCCAATTGCTTACTATTTTTAATATCTCTTAAAAAATCATCTCTTAATTCTATAGCAAAATTATCGTCGTAGATTACTGCATTTACCTCATAGTTTTGTTCAAAACTTCTAACATCCAAATTAGTTGTTCCTACAGATGATATGGTGTTATCGGCTACAATGGTTTTACTGTGTAAAAACCCTTCTGAGAATAGATGTATTTTTACTCCAGCCTGTAGTAGGTCTTCAAAATAAGAACGAATACACCATTTGACTATAACGTTATCCGATTTTTCTGAAAGTAGCACTCTTACATCAATTCCGCTCATTGAGGCTACTTTTAATGCATCCAGAATGGATTCTCCGGGGATAATATAGGGGTTTGTAATATAGATATAGTCTTTGGCTTCATTAATTATAGAAAAATACATCTGTTGGGTTGCCGAAAAATCAGAATCCGGGCCACTATGTACGATTTGGGCTGTAGAACCTTCTGTCTTTTTATAGGTATGAAAATATGAAGTGTCCAGAACTTCATCATTAGCACTTATCATATACCAATCCATTGCAAAAATGGCCTGAAGACTATGAACAACGGGCCCGTTGAGTTGTAAATGCATATCATGCCAAACCCCTAGGTTAGCATCACCTTTTACGTATTTATCAGATACGTTGATACCTCCTGTAAATGCAATCTTACCGTCTATTACTATGATCTTACGATGGTTTCTATAGTTTATCGATGATAAAAATTTACCAAATTTTATAGGCAAGAATTTATGGATTTCGACTCCTATGTTTTGTAGTTTTTTGATATACTTTTTACTCAAAGACATACTACCTATACCATCGTATAATACACGTACTTTTACTCCGTTTTTTACTTTTTTCTGAAAAAGCTCGAAAAGATCAGATGTTAATTTACCTTCTTCAAAAATGTAATATTCTAAATGGATAAAATGCTCTGCACTTTCTAAAGCGTCAAATATAGCTTGAAAAGTAGCTTCACCATTTTTAAGCAATTTCACGTTATTTCCTGTGCAGGGAGCAAAGTAAGAGTTTTTGGTAATTAGAGAAATGATTTTGTGGTGTTCTGCATATTCTTCTTCTGTTATTGAAGAATATTGATCCAATGCTTTTGCGATGTACGAAGTTACTTTTGGTGTATGTTTTAATCGGAATAATTTATTTTTTCTACGATTTCTACCAAGCATTAAGTACAAAAAGATGCCACCAACAGGAATCGTAAAAATAGTAAGAAGCCAGGCCAATGTTTTTGTAGGCCGCATTCCATTTAAAAGCAGTCGTATAACAATAAAAATTCCTAACAGGATATAAAGCGTAGTAGCAATATATAATAACATTTTATTGTATGAGTTTAAACATATCAACTATGCATAATTAAGAGAGGTACTCGTGTTCCATAACTTATTTTAGACGTTTCTGACCCCTTAAAAAATCGATCTAAAAATGTTTCTCTTTTGATAAACATAGCCGTCATATCAACATCCATGATTTGCACAAAACTATTAATAGCTAAAGCAGTTGGGACATTAATAATAGAGTGAAATGTATGATTTATTTCTTTAAAAAACTCTTTCATGTGTTTTTTGTCATCAAAATCGGCTACAGTTACAGTATCATCTTCTTTAATTTTAAGAACCCGTAAAGAAGATTTATGTTTTATGATAGTATCCATTAAAGGCTCGATACCTTCTGTATTAAAATGATCCCAGTAGTCTATAGCATATAAAATGGTTTTTGGATCTTTAAATTTATGTCCTTGAGGAATGGCTATTATAGGGCAGTCTATTTTGCGAATAACATTAAGCGTATTACTACCAAAAACCACCTCTGATGCTCCTGTAGCACCATTTGTTCCCATAATGATTATATCGATATTCTTAGATTTAACCACTTGTCGTATAGCATCTATAAAGACATCATAGTCGGTAATGGTATTAAATGTATAGTTTTGATTTGGATATTGGTCGGTTAGTTCTTTGACCATTTGACTAAGTTTCTTTTTAGTATCGCTAATTACCGACTGGTGGATTGTGGTATTAGCAGGAGCAGCCATAAGATCATCTGTAGTATAATGAGATGCTTTCTGTACATTAAAGAGATGAAAAGTGCAAAGTTCATTTTTAAAAAATTCTAAAGCATAATATATTGCATTTCTGGCATTGTCTGAAAAGTCGGTAGGAAGAAGGATATTTTTCATACGTTTAAATTTTAGTAATTACTTGATAATACATTAATTATAAAATTGAGAACGTATGTAACCACTCCGTTCTCACATTAAGAAATTTTAAACATCTTCTTTTGTGAAGAAATTTTTAATTTTCTTAATATTCGTTTCATGTGTAAAAGATTTATAGTTCTAAAAATAAACCAGATAGCATAAAATAACTATGATATCCGTCATGATGTTGGTCTATTGTTCTTACTCAGAATAAGTTAACCGCCAATAGCAATCATGCTACGATTATTAGAATGTATATCTGATTGGTTAAATTTATCCAGTGTATCCATCCCATTGCGTACTTTAAATTTGGTTTGTACTGCCTTTTGGATGATAGGGATTATTGATTTTCCCGCTCTTAACGTGGTCAAAAGATCTGATTCTTTTGAAGAGAATAAACAGTTTTTTATCTGCCCGTTTGCAGTTAGACGTATTCTATTGCAACCATCACAAAATGGATTGGTCACAGAGCTTATGATAGCAAAAGTGCCTTGATATCCTTTTATTTGATAACTTTTTGTAGTGTCATTAGGGGCATCTTGGAGTTTTACAATATCATTCTTTTCAAAATTAGAATGTACTTTAGAAAGAATCTCTTGTAAAGAAACCAGTCTCTTCATATTCCATTGATTTCCATCAAAAGGCATAAACTCGATAAATCGAACATGTACAGGTAGGTTTTTACTTAAATTAATAAAGTCAATAACTTCATCATCATTAAAACCTTTCATCAAAACACAATTCACTTTTACCACAAAACCTTCTTTAACTAATAAAATGATATTCTGATATACTTTTTCGAAATATGATCTACGGGTAATTTCTTTATTTTTTTGAGTATCGAGAGAATCCAGGCTAACATTAAGAGTTTTAATACCACATTTTTTGAAGTGATCTATAAATTTATCCACGATCACGCCATTGGTAGTTAATGTTAATTGAACAGGAAGTGAGGAGAGTTTTTCCATAATAAGAGCAGCATCTTTACGTATCAAAGGTTCTCCTCCTGTTAACCGAATTTTGGTAACACCCATACTTACAAATTCTTTGGCAATGGTATAAATTTCCTCATAGGTCATGAGATGATCTTTGGGGGATAATTGAATACCATCTGCTGGCATGCAATAGGTACATCGAAGATTACATCGCTCGGTGAGCGAAATACGCAGGTAATTGTGCTTTCTGCCAAAAGGATCAGTAAGAATAGCTTCTGATCTCACCGGTTTTTGAAACCTTTGAGGTCTGGTGTTAGTTTTAGTCATGTCTCGCTCCTTTTAAAATTCTAAACACATGTAATACTTCAGGAAAAATAGCATCCATAGACTCTTTTGCTCCATTAGTAGAGCCGGGTAATGCTAATACCAGAGTGTTTTTAATCGTTCCTGCTACACTTCTGGATAACATAGAGTAGGGCATACGATCTTGCCCATATTTACGTACAGCCTCTTCGATACCGGGAATAGTTCGGTCTAAAAGCGGTCGTAAAGCATCCGGAGTAACATCTCGTTTAGAGAGACCGGTACCCCCGGTATAAATAATAAGATCTGCTCCTTGTTGTTGATATTGTTTTGCATTTTCCTGTATGATTTCGGCCTCATCGGGAATGATTACATAATCTAAAATATCAACTTCACATTGTTCTAGTTTTGCGATGATAGCTTTACCAGCTTTGTCCTCTTTCTTTCCTTCAGAAATAGTATCAGAACAAACAATAACAGCAGCCTTAAGATCTCTTCTAAATTTATCTTTATAATCAGATTTTCCTCCTTTTTTATTGAGTAATTTGATATGATGAATCTCGACACCTTTATCAATAGGTTTTAGCATATCATACATATTTAGAGCTACAATACTTGCTCCATGCATAGCTTCTACCTCTACACCGGTTTTATAAATCGTTTTTATAGTAACCAAAACTGTGATTTCTAATCCTTCAATGGTATACTCAATTCCAGTATATTCAATTGGTAATGGATGACAATCTGGAAGTAAATCCGGAGTTTTTTTTACACCAAGTAATCCAGCTGCCTTACTCATTGCAAATACGTCTCCCTTTGGAACAGTACCTTGTTCTATTGCCTCTATAGTTTCGGGTTTACTAACCTTTACAATTGCTTGAGCTGTTGCAATTCTTAATGTAGATGTTTTATGAGTGATGTCTACCATATTTTGTCACTTGTCTTTTTTGAGATTTGAATTTTTATCTTTTTGAAGTTTTAACTATTCTGTTTCCATTGATGTGTTTGATCTTCAAAAATTTCTTTTCCAAAAACGGGAACATCTGCTTTAATAGCTTCAACCACATATTCCAGAGCTTTAAAAACTACTTTTCTTCTCGGGGAAGACACAAACACAAAAAGACAAATCTCTCCGGCATTTACTGTCCCTAAGCTATGGTAAATATGCATACAAGTAAGGTCAAATTTTTCGAAAGTGGCCTCTCGTATTTCATGAAACTTTTGATTTGCCATTTCTTCATAAGCAGTATAGTCAATAGCCGTAACGATCTTACCATCAATTTCATCTGCACGAACCTGCCCCAGAAATATGTTATGGGCTCCTATACTGGTTTTAGTTTGATGTTTTGCAATAGATGTTCCTATAAATTCTGACGAAATAGGACCTTGTACAAATACATTTTTTGGTTTCTTTTTTTCCATAGTTATTTTTTAGATCTTTTTAATCCAAATGTCTTTAGACCTCACAGGTCTTAGAGACCTGTGAGGTCTGGTATGATTTCATGTAAAGCAATAGCCCCTCCTTTTATATGAGATATGTTTTCGAATCCATTCTGAAGTAAGATGTCTAAAGCTCTTTTACTTCGAATACCAGATTGACAAAAAACTATCGTTTCTTTTTCTTTAGAAATAGTATCTAATTTTTGTTTAAGACTATCTAATGGGATATAAATAGGGTTTAAATATTCAATTTTTGGTTGCTCATGAGTCTCACGAACATCTATAAATTGGGCATTTTTTACTAAAAAAGCTTCTTGGGCAGTGATTTCTGAAATTTGCTTCACACCACAAAAAAGGTCGTAGTCTGTAGTTTCAAAACGATTTGCAGAATCAAGGATTTTGGATACTTCTGCTGTAACTCGATTAATAGTAAAAGATGAGAATTGTGTAGTTAAGCAATTGTACATTAACAGTTTTCCGTTAAGTACATCACCCAGGTCTAAAATAATTTTAAGAACCTCGTTGGCTTGCATACTACCAATAATACCTGGTAATACTCCCAGAACTCCTATCTCTGAGCAAGAAGGAACACTTCCTGCTTTTGGAGGTTCGGGGAATAAGCATCGATAAGAAGGACCATTTTGATAATTAAATACAGATACTTGCCCTTCATACTTAAAAATAGCTCCGTATACCAGCGGTTTATCGGTGATAATACAAGCATCATTAACCAGGTATCGGGTGGAGAAATTATCAGTCCCATCAACAATAATATCATATTCAGAAAAAAGAGATATGGCATTTTTTGGAGTTAGTTTTTCTGTATATGTATTAATAGTTACTGTAGGATTAAGATCTGTAAGGCGCTGTTTTGCTGCTACGGCCTTATTTGTTCCCAAAGAATCGGTGCCATATAAAATCTGGCGATGTAAGTTAGAGATATCTACGGTATCAAAATCAACAATACCAATTGTGCCTACTCCTGCCGCTGTAAGATATTGTAATACGGGACACCCCAGTCCACCCGCACCGATAACTAATACTTTAGCAGTATCTAGTTTTTCCTGACCAGCAGTACCGATCTCGGGTAAGATGATTTGTCTATGATATCTGGGATTAAACGAATTCATGATCTATATTTTGAATAATTAAATTATCCACCAGCGAATGGCGGCAACAAAGCTACTTCTACTTCTGAGTTAATAATATGACTTTGGTCAACTAATTGTTGGTCGATAGCCACTTTAAAATCAGTATTATTTAATTTTGGGTATTGATTTTTTAGCTTTTTTACTAATTGAGAAACCGAACAAACCTCGGTTTGTAAGTATTCTTCATTAGTTGTTGTGGCCTCGGCCAGCATACCAAAATATTTAATAGTCAATTGCATTTGTAATTGTTTTTAAATCCTCAACGGTATTCATATTGGTTACCAAAAGACGCTCTTTTTCAAGTACGGTAATGGTTTTTGTTTTTACTGCTGAAACGAGTTTACGTAAACGTCGCTCTCCATTCGTTAGTAATTTCTGGCAATGATCTGTACATCGTTTTTTATATAATGCGATTAGTGGAATACTCTTTCCATCAGCTTCAAATTGAACAATATCATAATCTTCTTTTTCATAGGATAGTAGCTTTTTTAAGAATTCGGTTGTTACTAAAGGAACATCACAGCTAATAACCAAATTATGTTCTGTTTTACTATGCATTAATCCAGAGTGTAGCCCTGCTAACGGCCCAGATTCGACTATAATATCTTCAACTCTTTTGACTCCAAAACCATCATAATCAGAATTACTACTAACGATAAGTATAGTATTAACCAATGGACGCAATGCATCAATACTATGTTGAATAAAAGGTTTACCGTCGAGTAGAATTAATCCTTTTTCTCTCCCCATTCGAGAACTCTTTCCTCCGGCAAGGATAATTCCTGTTATATTTTTGGGACCAGTCATATAAATGTTAAAATGGTTATAGTGAGATTTGTTTTAGCTCTTTATCCAGAAATTCCCAGCATTTTTGATTAATGTGATCAAATGTTTCAATGACTTTCTTACCATACGGAGTAAGATTTGCACCGCCACCGCCTTTACCACCAGTAGAAGTAATCACCAAAGGTTCTTTGGTAGATTTGTTCATGCTGTCTAATAAGTTCCAGGCTTTTTTATATGACATTTCTAACGCACTGGCAGCCTTGCTTAATGAACCTGTTTGTGCGATCGCTTTTAATAACTTTACTCTTCCTTCACCCAGAAAGACACCATGCTCAGATTCTATCCAAATTCTACTTTTTATTACATAATCCATATCATAAAACCGTTAGGTTTTCAAAGATACAACGATTTTTTTAGAGATGTTTTTCTTTTAGAAGATTTTAATACATAATCTGAATGAGGTTGTCTGAAAAGGTGAATTTCAACGTCAAACGAAGCCCTTTGATAAACTCAGGACAGGCTATCAAAGTTTTTATGCTATTAAACGATTAGCATTCGACACGCTACCATTGACTTATTTTTTAATAATCTACTTTTTAAGCACATTGTCACCCTGAGCCTGTCGAAGGGAATTTTAACTATAAATTTGCTTCGACAGGCTCAGCATGACACCCAGGTAAAATCCGTTAATTTACCTAATGAGTAACTTTTTTGTTGATGTTTTCTATTGTTTTATAGCAAATTGATCACCTGTACTGTATCGCCAATATTAACTTCTGTTACATCTTCGGGAAGATAAACCAAGGCATTGGCCATGGCAAAAGATCGTAACATAGAAGATGCTTGTCCGTCCAGGATAGTTACTTTGTCTTCTTCGGTATATGCTTTTAAAAACTCTGCTCTTTGGCCTTTTTTTGCATATTTGAGATTAGAAATAGCAGATGTTCGTTTTAAGCCATACTCTTTATATCCAGAGATTTTGAGTAATGCAGGTAGTACATAGATATAAAAACAACTTAGTGAAGAAGCAGGGTTGCCGGGTAACGCAAATATGGTTGTACCTTGTTTTTTGGCAAAATAAAGTGGCTTCCCTGGCTTTTGCTTTACTTTATAAAAAATTTCATCGACATCTAATGCTCTAAGTGCTTTACCTACAAAATCATAATCCCCAACCGATATTCCACCAGAAATTAAAACCGCATCATAATGAGCTATTGTATTTTCTAAAAGAGCAAGAGTAATATCATATTCATCTTCTACCTTAAAATAAGATATATCATCAAATCCTACTTTAGTCAAAGCAGTCGATAGCATGATCGAATTACTCTCATAGATTTGTCCATATTTAAGAGTTTGCCCTGGTGGTACTAATTCATTTCCTGTAGTGATGATTGCTATAGAAGGTTTTTGATAGACCTGTACATGGGTGATTCCCAAAGACGCGAGATATCCTACACCGGCAGCAGTAATTGTAGTTCCTTCTAAGAGTGCTATATCGCCTTTTTTTATTTGCTCTCCAAGAGGGCGAATATTGGCATTGGGCAGTACAGTCTCTTGTAATAGTACCTGTTTATTTTGTATGTCTACCTTTTCTTGCATGATAACAGCCTTTGCTCCAGATGGTACTGGGGCACCAGTAAAAATTCTAATCGCTTTACCTTGCTCGAGATTAGGATCGGTATCATCGCCGGCTTTTACTTCGCCGATTAGGTCAAATTTTTTCTCTTCGACAGATCCCAATGCATATCCATCCATTGCAGATTGTCTAAAAGGCGGCATATTGATGGGAGACATAACATCTTTTGCCAGTACATATCCCAATGCTTTTGATATAGGTATTGTAATGATTGCATCTGTTTTTTCGATGCTATTTTGTATTAATTGCAGGGCTTTTTCTACAGCTATCATAGGTAATTTCGTTACTAGTTTCTGGTCGTAAATAGATCACTATTAGATTTGTTTATTTTTGCGCAATTTCAATTTGTTTTTATCACCTGATGCTAAGGCATCTGTGTCAAAAAAGAAAATCAAAATTCCATCAAAAATAATTCAAATCCTAAAAACCACCTGTTTACAACCAGAAACTATGTACACAAAGGTACAGCGAAATTTGATTAGCGAAACTCTATTTTGAAAAGTTTTGTAGACATCTAGTAGGATTTTAGACCTCACAGGTCTCTAAGACCTGTGAGGTCTTGTTAAATTGGATGTATATACTACGGTCGATAACCAATTTATCATTAAAAAAGACCCCAAAGGAATACCGAATCGCGTTCGGTTACACCTATGGGGTCTTACACTTAGGGTTGAGTTGATCCTATTCCTTGAATAAACTCTGTTAAAAAATGCTAGTCTGGGCCTTGCCTTGTCAATGATTATAAAATCATGTTTTTCCAATTACATTTTGACAGACACCCTATGACTACACTGGTTATTGTTGACTTGTTCTACTTATACTAGACTTGATTTAGTACAAGTTTAACGGGTCTTTTTACGGGATCCCTCATCATAAGGATACGATAGTCGTAATCCTAAGCGTGGGATTGATCTGAGAGATAATGGTAATACTCTTATCTGTTTTTTCGATCACTTTGGTCTCAGGAATAATATCTACAACTTGGTTTTCATTTTTAAGATAGTAGGCATTTTCTTTTTTCTGAAACGATTCATGTAATGTTACTTCATTCTCGGTATTTGATTTTAAATACATAGATAATGGTCTTGGCTTAAAATCGATAAGCCATGCAATTAACTCTAGATTAGCAGGAGTGGTTGATTTTGTTTCTCCTGTTAAAAAATTTACAATGGGTTTAAATTTGTCACCGTGAACACGTTCGATAGCGTATGCTTTATTTTCTCCTTCTTCAAATTGAAAAAAGCGATTTAGAATACTTTCATCATACTTCTCTTTTCTACGGTTTAACAGCCATAAGCAGGCTTCTTTAATTTGTTTTCGGGTTGGTTCCTGGAGATAACAGTTCATTTCTCCACCTTTTTCCCTTTTGTACTTTTCAAGAATCTCATTCTTGTACGTCACACTTGTTTTTGTTCTCATAGGCATAGGTTATTGGAATCTTTAGGATTTCAATGGAATCTTTGGAATCCTTGGAATTGTTTACGGATATAGACTTGGGGTCTTTATAAATTCGCTTCAACAATTAGTTCCAGTTTCATTTTGCTAACATAGTAAATGTATGGATTTAGATGTTACGGAAATCCGTAGCGCGATGGTAAAAGCTCAAAAGGAAAGTGGCTAAACACTACCGCACCGGATTTCAACTTTCCGAAAAAACGAGGGAATATTCCCTAACTATTTGATTGCTATCCCAAATCCCTGGTATAGAACCAGGCAGCAATCCCCATGTTAAATCTTAAAAAATTAAATATTATGAGAACTTTTTTATACCTACTTATGACCCTATTTATCACTGCAAACCTTGCATCTTGTACTGCAGATAATATTAACGATACAGAAGATATCTCTGTTGAGACAGTTGGAACTGATGGTGATAACGGAGAAGTTGATCCTGATGCAGATCCTAAAGAGTAATTAATAATTTATTGATAGACTAAAAACCGGGTGTATATGGTATAATAACATACTATGTACACCCGATTTTATTTAGTATTTTAGAGGGATGAAACTTTGGCGTGTCGATTTCTTCTTTATTATGATTAGAGTACTACTACTTTTATGTGGTACTATACCTGCTTTTAGCCAAACAAAAACACAAATACCTTTATCTTCAAACGAATTAGATAGTCTTGCTCAATATTATGAGCTAAGTGATAAAGATACTTTATCAATAGCATTACGGTTAGATTATATTGATTCCTTTTTAAGTGGAGCAAGATTCTTTCAGCAAGATTCCTTGATTTCTAAAGGTTTGACTCGAAAAACATGGTTGTTTGGTAGGGTTAAACAATATGATAGTGCGATTATATACACACATCGATTATACGATTTAGCTAAACAAAATAGAGATACTACGTATATGATAAAAGCATTGATGAAATTGGGAATCTATCATAAGAAGAATAATCAGTTAGCTGAGGCTTTTCGATATCATAATGAAAATTTTAAAATCTCAAGAATAATTAAGGATACAATAAGAATTGGTAGAAGTTTATTGAATATGGCTAATATTCAAACCTCTTTAGGGGATTATTCGGGGTGCAAAACAACTGCAGTTGATGGAGTAACTTATTTAGAAAACACTGACGATTTAAAAACTCTTGCAGGTTTATACCATATCATTTCAGTAGCGAATTTGGAGCAAAAAAATTATAAAGAAGCTTTAAAATATAATACACAAGCTCTGGTTCTTGGTAAAGATAGTATATCTGCAAAAACGATAAGGATCAATAATATGTTGATGTTCAAAAATACAAAAGCCAATATATTAGCAGATCAAGGGAAGTATGATCAGGCAATAACTATATTGGAAAAACTGGTGACTGATCCAATAGTGCGAGAAGATCAAAGAGAATATGCAAGAGTGCTTAGTAATTTAGGATTCATACAATGGCTTCAAAATAGGAATAATAGTAATTCGGAGAAATTACTGCTTACAGCATTAGAAGTACGAGAAAAAATACTAGATATCCAGGGCCTAACTGCCAGTAATATGTATCTCACTAAATACTATCTAAACAAAGACAAAGAAAAAGCGTTACAATATGCAGAAGCAGCCTATCACAATGCAAAGCAACGTCGTAGTTTAACATCAATTCTTAAGGCTTTAGGGTTTATTTTTAAACTAAAAGAAAAAACTAATGAAGAGGCAAAGGAATATGATCGAATTCATAAAAAAATACAAGAAGTAAACCAAAGTAACCGGGAGATTTATGCGGTAACTCGCTATGAAAATGATAAACTCACCAACGAAAACCTGATTCTAAAAGCAGAAACGGCCAGGAAAGAACGGCAACAGGTGATTTATTTGTTTAGCACCCTGTTTGTTTTTTTAATAGGAGGACTGGTGTTCTATTTATATAGACAACGATTACGGCGAGAAAAAATACGAGAGGTCTATAATGCAGAAGCACGTATCTCTAAAAAACTACATGATGAGCTGGCTAATGATGTATACCAGGTGATGATACAGATGCAAAATGATCAAAATGATCCTGAGGTGTTAGATAAATTAGAAGAAATATATCATACGACCCGGGATATCTCTAGGGAGCATAATAGCTTTAGAACAGGAGAGGAATATGCTACCGAACTTAATGGTATGTTAAGTAGTTATAGTACCAATGGTACCAAGATTATTATTAAAGATATAGATGAGATCAACTGGCAGGCGATAAACCCCGAAAAAAAGATCATTGTACACCGTACTTTGCAAGAATTAATGGTAAATATGAAAAAACACAGCCATGCCGAACTGGTGGCGATCACATTTAAGAAAACACCCAAAGGTGTAGTAATCACGTATGCTGATACTGGTGTTGGCGTAGCAGCAGAAGAAATAATATATAGTAACGGACTCCAAAATACGGAAAACCGTATAAAAACGATCGGGGGATCATTTATCTTTGATTCAGCAAAAGGAAAAGGCTTTAAAGCGAAGATAAATTTTCCGAATTAATTATAATATAGAGCTTATGTTTAAGAAAGTTTTAGTTACAGAAGATCTTGGTAGTATTAGCCATGGTATCGCACATATTCTTCGAGAAAGAACTGGGATTGATGAAATACAACAAGCACAATATTGTGATGATGCTCTTTTAAAATTTAGAAGAGCAATTAGTGATGATGCCCCATTTGATCTGTTGATCACAGATCTTTCGTTTAAAGAGAGTCATAGAGAACGAAAATTGGCTTCGGGGATTGAACTTGTAGAAGCCATACGAGAGATCCAACCTAATGTTAAAGTTATTATATATTCTATGGAAGATAGACCCGGTAAAATTAAATCGTTTTTTGCAGAACAGCACATAGATGGTTATGTATGCAAAGGACGTTATGGACTAAACGAATTGGTAAAATCGGTTACCGATGTGTTTAACAACATTCGATACGTATCCCCACAATTAGAAAGTGCAATGAGTAAGAATAATGTTTTCGAACTCCAGGATTATGATATTTTGTTATTAAAGCATTTGTCTGATGGCCTTACCCAGGAAGAGATAGGGAATCATTTTAAGAAAAATCAAATTTCTCCTAATAGTACAAGCTCTATAGAGAAGCGACTTAATAAATTGAAATATAATTTTAAAGCCAAAAACGCCATTCATCTGGTGGCAATGACCAAAGATTTAGGGCTTTTGTAGAGGTTTTCCCTTCGACAGGCTCAGGGTGACAGGTGTCAGAAGCTCGAAGTCGGATGCTAAGTGTATTCTTGTTATTGAGTGTATTAGTATGTGAGTTTTTGAGTATGTTAGTTTGTTAGTGATTGAGTGTTCTGCATTGATTATTGAATATTCTATATTCGGTGTTCAATATTTACAATGTTATTCCGACCCATTGATATTGCCTGTCCCGAGTTTATTTTTACATTTAGAGTTTTACATTTAACATTGATATTTCTTTGTCATCCCAGCCCTTCGGCATGGCTCTGGATAAACTAAAGGCTGGGATCCACAGCGAAAACGCCACTCCAAAGTAGATTCCGGATCAAGTCCGGAATGACAGGCTAATTCATATCAAAAAGGTATCGCAGTACGCTAAAGTAAAAGTTTAGGTGTTGTAGGTATAGATTTATTCTAATCAGACCTCACAGGTTTCTAAAACCTGTGAGGTCTGGTGTTTCATACTCCAGATCTTAAACCCTTGATTTTCCTTTAGATAAATATCATTTTTATTTATTCTGGATCAAGTCTAGAATAAACACTTCTTTTTTTACCCTATACATCTATCAAGATCATTTTTTTTAAAACGCATAAAAAGTTTTCCCCAGTTTCATTTTTTGAAACTGGTATTTTTTATTATCGCGTCATAGTTGCTATGTCAACAAATACATTAACCAAAATATAAACAATCACAAATACAGTAACATGATGAAAAACGCATTAGTAATAGCGAGCTTTTTGATTTTTATTTTTTCATGCAAATCAGATGATGATGGCTCAATTTTAGAACCAGACCCCATAAATTTGGAGTATACCCAAGAAGAAAAAGATGCAGAGATTGCATGGATCAAATCATTTATTGAAGAAAATGGGATCCCAGCCATAGAGACAGAATCGGGATTGCACTATGTTATAGAACAAGAAGGAAATGGGTTGACTCCTGCAGAGGAAGATCTTATTGTTTTTTATTATAAAACGATAAACCCTGCAACCGGAGAAGTATTAGGAGAATTAACCAGGGATGATAGCAAATATGGATTAGTAGGTTCTATGTACGGTATGCTAGAGGGTGTAAGAGAAGGATTTATGTTAGTTAATGAAGGAACTATAATTACTATGATCGTACCATCATACCTGGCATACGGAAAAAGAGGTTCTTTTATAGGTGATATTGAGCCAGAAACAATTCTGATGTATACAATGGAACTAAATCTTGTTTTGAAGAAATAGTATATTAACTAAGTATTTTTGTTTCAATCATAAATTCCGGATGACAGGCTAATTCATATCAAAAAGGTGTCGCAGTACGCTAAAGTAAAAGTTTAGGTGTTGTAGTTAAAGATTTTGTTCTAATCAGACCTCACAGGTCTTTAATACCTGTGAGGTTTAGTTTTACTACCTGCCAGATAATATGATGAAGTGTTGTAAGTGTAAAAATCTAAAAATCAGATATTTAAATTTTTGAAATGCCAGATTCACATTAGTTTAACGCTTTTATTACGGAAATCCACAAGGAATTGTCGTTTATTAGCTTTAAATTTGAGGTAATACTTAAAATAATTGAGATTGTGGCTTAAAAAGAGCAGCAATTATTGATATTGATCAATCGTAAAAAGCTACTAAATAGGTAGTTATAAAACAGAAACAACCCCGCAATTGTAAAACTTTGGCGAGCCAACAAAAGCAGGGTCTGAATAACGATTGATTTAATGTAAACCAACCATTATAAGGATATTTTTAGAGTAAATAGCTCAAAAAAGGATATGATTTCTGAATGATTTAACCCTAAATCCTTATATATAATTTCTATTCGATAATTTGTGTCCAAAAAACATAAAACGAACTATTTTATCTTTTTTAGTAGTTCTATTTTCCTAAAGCACAATATAGTAAGAAGCTTTCAAATAATTACGGTTTCCCGTAAGATATTTCTCCTTTTTTTTAAATATTTTTTGTGCTATTTTCATATTAAATCCCATAATACTAGTATAAAAATCTATAATTCAGCTATTTATATTGCATGTTTTATAATGTTGGTTGTAAGAAGTTACGGTATAGAGGTAAGTATATAAATGACTTATTGAAATTTGTTTAGAGATCTATTTTTAAGGATTCTTTGTTAGTATAAACTAAAGATTGAGTTGTATTGATAATGGAGCTTTTTTTCAGACCTCACGAGATTATTTGAACTTGTTTCAGCATCTCTATGAGGTCCGAAGGTGGGGTAATCGGGTAATCATATATTCTGTTACATGTACCAGTAACAAAAAAGGTCGTCTGAATAACCTGGTTTTTTCTTAATCGATCTTGGGAGCAAATGTTTCGGTATCTCTATATACAACTTTGTAACAACCATACCTCTCTTTAATAGCATCACATCTCAATTGTTTTTTCTACTTAAGTAGTTGCTACAGATCGTAATGTTATTCCCAAAAATGCACAAAATGTCGTTTTTATCATTTGTAGGTTATTTCTGTAAATAAATGACAAAAATAGTTAAGTTTATTTAGAATAAATAAAAATAAATATATATTTGCACTCTATTAAGAAGCATTCTAAATAAAAATGAAGTTTGAGAGTCTGATAATCTGCGTTTTAGCAGGTCTTGTTATTGTAAGTGGATATTCGCAAGAAAAAACTATAGATACTACTGTGGTTAATGAGCTACAAGAAGTAGTTCTTACCGCTACCCGAACAGAAAGACAGCTTTCTTCTCTGCCTTTACCAGTTACTATTGTTTCTCAGGAAACCATTAAGCAATCAGGAACCATTAGACTTAATGAAATTCTAAGTGAGCAAACAGGGATTATAACTGTAGCCGATGAAAGTGGTTTTGAAGGAGTACAAATACAAGGGATTGCTTCAGATTATATTTTGATTCTTATAGATGGTGTTCCTCTGGTGGGTAGAAAAGCAGGAAACTTTGATGTAAATAGATTAACCGTTGGTAATATAAAACAAGTAGAAGTTGTTAAAGGGCCATCTAGTAGTCTTTATGGTTCTGAAGCTTTGGGCGGTGTAATTAATATCATTACCGAGAAACCAAAAAGTGATGTGTTATCGGGCAATGCTTCTTATCGAATAGGCAGTTATACCCAGCAGGATATTAATGTAGATATTAAGCAACGCATTAAGAGACTTGGGTATGGTGTTTTTGCAAATCGATTTTCTAGTGAAGGTTATGATCTTACTCCTGATACTGCGGGACAGACTGTAAACCCATTCGAGAATTATACAGTTAATGGTAGGTTGTATTATGATTTTTCTGATCAGTTTTCGTTATTTCTGTCTGGTCGTTTATATACGCAATACCAGGATGCCGGATTTACAGCCAATACTACAAGTTTTGAAGGAGATAGCGAGGAACAGGAGTGGAATAGTCACATACGTCTTGATCACAAATGGAGTAATGATCTAACTACTCAATACGAGTTTTATTATACGAATTACAATGCCAAAGAAGAACTGGCAGACTCTAGTTCTGGCGATATAGTAAGTGATAGTGATTTTGATCAGCGTTTATTGCGTCCCGAAATACGAACTACCTACGCATTTAAAGATAGAAGTAAACTTACGCTCGGGATAGGTTTTCAATACGATGAGTTAGATCGTACTTTTTTTGATACACAAGTAGATTTTAACTCTCAGTATGTGTATGCTCAATATGATGTAGACCTTATTGAGCGATTAAACGTCATTGCGGGAGCACGTTTTGATAATCATTCAGAATATAATAACCAGTTTAGTCCTAAGCTTGCATTGCGGTATAAAATCACAGAGGCTTTGGCTGCCAAAGCTTCTATAGGATATGGTTTTAAAGCTCCAGATTTTAGACAGCTTTATTTTGATTTTACAAACTCTGCGGTGGGGTATACCGTACTAGGATATAATGTGGCTTTAGAAAAATTAAATGAACTACAAGCTCAGGGTCAGATTCTTGATGTGGTTGTTCCCGAATCATCATTACAAGATCCCCTCGAAGCAGAGAGCTCTATAGGATATAATGCAGGATTAACTTATAATGAAAAGCGATGGAATGCAGAACTCAATTTTTTTAGAAACGATATTGAAAATCTAATCGATACTCGTGTTATCGCTCGTAAAACTAATGGGCAAAATGTATTTAGCTATTTCAATTTTGATAAAATATACACGACAGGTATAGAGTTTAATACCAACTATAGAATAATCGATAATGTAAGATTGAGTGCCGGTTACCAATTACTCTACGCTTTTGATAAAGAAAAAGAAAAACAAGTAAAAAATGGCGAAGTATTTGCTCGTGATCCCGAAACTAATCAAACAGTTGTAGTCTCACGATCAGAATATTTTGGACTTGTGAATCGCTCGAGGCATAATGCGAACTTTAAAGTTTTTTATGATATCGTTTCCGAGAAAGCGAATATAAACCTAAGGCTGTTATATAGAAGTAAATACGCCTTGTTTGACACTAACGGTAATGATCTTATAGATGATTATGACACCAGTTTTGTCGATGGATTTGTGACAGCAAATATTGCAGCCAGTAAGACTTTTTACGAAAATTTTACACTACAAATAGGTGCAAACAATCTTTTTGATTATACCGAAGATAACATTCCCACTTTACCAGGGATACAATTATATGCAAAACTTAACTATCAATTTTAATATTTTAAATGTCATGACAATGAAAAAATTATCAATATTATTTTTAGTACTTAGTGCAGTACTTATTTCGTGTAGCAGCGATGATGATGCGCCTACTCCAGTACCGGTTAAATCTGAGAAAATTTCTAACCTTGAGGCTATACAAACAGGCGGTCAGGGAACTGGAAACCCTATAGGAGGAGCATTTACCAAATTTGATTTTGAAACAGGAAAAATAACTACAAGTGATACCGATTGGGATGTCGCATTTAGAGGTACTACCATAGCAATTAATGGAGGAACAGTTACTGGTGTTGCAGAAGAACCAGCACGTAATGGTAATGTAGGAGCAGCAGTAGTTACTGGAACATTTGCAGGAGTAACCAATGCAAAAGATGTAACTTTTAATCAAGATGCAGACGGTGCATTTGCGATCCCTACAGGAAGTGATAATGGTTGGTATAATTATGCTGGACCTCCAACTCATTTGATCTCTCCAATCCCTGGAAAAATACTTGTTTTTAAAACCCGTAATGGTAACTATGCAAAAGTAGAAATACTGAGTTATTATCAGGATGAAGATACTTCTAAAAAGTCACAATATTATACATTTAATTATGTGTATAATCCTAACAAAGGAGAAACCTCTTTTGAGTAATACGTATACCTCAAATTCAATTATATAATGTGTATATTGAATTAACTATTTAGATGAAACCGGTAAATTTTGACTTTACCGGTTTTTTTATGAAGTAAGTTTATACTATTTCTAAATTGAGATTAATATGCGATTTACATCTACATAAATTGCTTTCTTATACAAAAGCATAAAAATCATGTTATTAAGTAATTAAAAATTCGCCCCTATTTCTTGGGTATTCGTCACAAAACCTCATTTTTACTTTGTGATTTCTGTGGTTGAGCTATGTTTGCGTTCACAAAATTATCTACATACTCTAACCTTAATTCTAACCTACAAGTTTATTACTCTTCGAAACCTACCTATATAATTTGATATAAATTTTTACAGTAATTATGATGATAAGGAACACCCTATTTCCAATATTAGTCTTTGCTTTTTCTGTATCTGCTTTTTCACAATCCAAGTATTGGGATACTGTACTATTTCCTCAATCGAGAGGTATTGTAAAAACAAGTGACTCTTCTGATCCTGATCATTATACTATACTTAGTTTGGATCTAACTGCATTTGCTATTCACCTGCAACAAGCTCCTAACAGAAACACAGTTCCTAGAGAAGCAGGATTGATTGTAGAATTTCCTGATCAGAATGGCCGACTTTCTAGATATAAAGTACAAGAAGCCTCTATACTACACTCTGATCTGGCAGCAAAATACCCTGACATAAAATCCTATGCTGGAGTCTCACTCGAGAATACTTCTGTTACGATACGGTTTAGTGTAACCCCATCTGGGTTTCATGGGATGATTCTGGGTATGCCACAAGGCACCATATATATTGATCCTTATAGCAAAGACAAACAGTATTATATGGCCTTTGCCAAAAAAGACCTTCAGGCAGATCTATCACAGTTTCGTTGCCAGGTACAAGAAACCGTGCAACCCAGAACGGCTACAAAGGGGGATACTTATAGACAAAGAAATGCCAATGATGGAATCCTTAGAAAATATCGTCTGGCATTGGCATGTACTGGTGAATACGCTCAATTTCATTCTAATGCAGGGGATACCGATGCTGATAAAAAAACAGACATTCTTATTGCAATGAACACTACCATGACTCGAGTAAATGGTATTTATGAAAAGGAACTCTCGATCACTATGGAAATAGTTGTTGGTAATGATGCTCTTATTTTTTTAGACCCGGCTACCGATGGATTAAGTAATAATAATGCATTGGCTTTAATAAACGAAAGTCAAGCTATATGTGATAATACAATAGGAAGTGCGAATTATGATATAGGACATACTTTTAGTACAGGTGCTGGTGGATTAGCAGGATTGGGTGTTGTATGTAGAAATGGAAGGAAAGCAAGTGGAGTAACCGGAAGAGCAGCACCAGTAGGTGATCCTTATGATGTAGATTATGTAGCTCATGAGTTTGGTCACCAATTCGGAGCTCCTCATACGTTTAATAGTACTACTGCAGGGGGGTGTACTACAGGAACTGTTAGCCCTTCTACCGCTTTTGAGCCAGGAAGTGGGAGCACTATTATGGCCTATGCAGGGATTTGTGCACCTCAAAATGTACAAAATAATAGTGATGATTACTTTCATGCGATTAGTCTTCATAATATATATGATTATATTTCTTCTACTAGCTGCGGAACATTAACTAATATCAGTAATACAGCACCAACTGCCAATGCGGGTAGTGATCATACGATACCTTATGGGACCGCTTTTATCCTCGAAGGAGAGAGTACTGATCCCGATGGGGATGCCCTTACGTATGCCTGGGAGCAGATGGATAATGAGCAGGGGGCTGTACCGATAGTCTCTACTGCCACCCAGGGACCTATGTTTAGGTCAATACCACCGAGTACAGCCCCTGATCGGTATATGCCTAGTCTACCGGCAGTGATTGCTGGGAACCTGGCACCCACATGGGGAGTAATCCCCACAGTTGCCCGAACCATGAATTTTAGGCTTACAGTAAGGGACAATAATGCTGCAGGTGGTCAGAACAATAGTGATGACATGGTGGTCACAGTAGCTAATACAGGGCCTTTTCTGGTAACGGCTCCTAATACTGCCGTAACCTGGGCTGCAAATAGTACACAAACAGTAACCTGGGATGTTGCAGGTACTACAGCTAATGGGATCAATGCAACCGATGTAATTATCCTATTGTCTACCGATGGAGGGTATACTTATACCAATACCATTGCTACAGTACCCAATACAGGAACAGCAAATATCACTGTGCCGAACCTTCCCGGAACAACTAACAGGATTATGATTCGCGGATCAGGTAATATTTTTTATGATATATCTAATACTGATTTTACGATTATAGGACAAAATAATTGTATGGCAATTGTTCCCACAGGATTAACAGTATCTACAATTACCGATACTACGGCAGAGATATCATGGAATCTGGTTACCGATGCAACTTATGATTTACGGTATCGAAAAACAGGAGATACCAACTGGACAGAAGTATCAGTGACATCTCCCACATATCAACTTACAGGATTAGACCCGGCAACAGAATACGAAGTACAGATACAAAGCAAATGCCCTGATAATAGTACTTCGGGATATACCTCTTCTGAAACGTTTATTACTCTAGCCCCAGTATGTAATGCAACCGTCCCTACAGAAGTATCAGTTCCCTTGGCAAATGTTACTACGACTACTGCACTGGTGTCCTGGACTACAGTACCCAATGCGACTTATATGGTACAGTATAAAGAACAAAATGCTACCAATTGGATTGATCTACCAACCACTACAACACCGGTTACACTAACCGGACTAACATTAGGTACCACCTATCTTGTAAGAATAAGTAGTGTTTGCGGAGGAAATCAGTCTGCTTATAGTATTTCGGTTGTTTTTACAACATTAACTACTAATCCGGTTTTTGTACCTATTGATGTACATCCTATAGGAGATCCAAATTCGAATCTGCCATTAGAAGAACTGGCAAAGGATATATTAATAGGAGGTTGTGCAGGAGGGGTAACAGATATAAAAGCAATATCTGGATCAACACCCAATTATGGAAACAGTTATGGGTACTTTACATATGGAGGAACAACCGATGAAAATATAGAACACTCTTTTCCTTTAAAAAAAGGAATTTTACTCACTTCAGGATCTGCATCAGAAGCAGAAGGGCCCAATGAAAGAGGCAATTTTTCATTTGGAGATGCAAGCTGGACTGGAGATTCAGATTTGAAAGAGATTTTAGATGATAGATTAGAGAATTCTTTTGCAACCTTTAATGCGACCAGTATTACATTTACATTTGTTCCGGTGGTAGATGAAATATCTTTTGATTATGTATTTGCATCAGATGAATATGAAGACAACTCGTGTTTTGAAAATTCAGGTAACCTAGATTATCAGGATGGTTTTGCATTTATTATTAAAGGCCCTGGGATTACTCCCGACAGGAAAAAGGATAATACTCTTTTTGCACATGGAGGCAAAAATATAGCATTAATTCCAGGCACAAATCTACCGGTAAGTGCCAAAACTATTTATGATAACCCTAGTTCAAATTGTATTGATCCTAATTCTTTTCCAGAATTATATGTAAGCCATTGGAGCTCTATAGAAAAACAAAATAAATCTCCTATAGAATTTGACGGTCGCACAACATTATTAACCGCTTCAGCAAAAGTAATTCCAGGAGAAAAGTATACTTTAAAATTAGTAATAGCAGATCGAGGAGATCATCAATTTGATGGAGGAGTATTTATACAAAATAGTATTTTTGGAGATTTTGATGTTGATCTTGGACCAGATATCAATACATGCGCACAACAAACAACGCTTACTGCTCAGGGAGTTTTTGATTCTTCAATACAATTTGAATGGCAATTAGATGGAATACCCATTCCTAACGAAAATACAAAAACACTTACGACAACCCAATCAGGTACTTATACCGTTATTGTTACCGGAGGAGAATGCCCGGGAGAAGATGAGATCAAAGTGAATTTAAGCGGGGGACTACAGGTAGGTCCTGTAAAAGATCTGGAAGCTTGCGCAGATCAAAATGGTCAAGCAGTATTTGATCTTACAGTTAATGATGCTCTGGCGACTAATGGCCAAACGGGACTTACTGTTACTTATTATACTACAGAAACAAATGCTGATAATGGAGTAAACCCTATAGCAAATCCTACCTCTTATACAGTAACCAGTGATGATACAATTTATGTGCGTATTGATGATGGTAATGGTTGTTCTGGTGCAGATGGGAGTAATTTTACAGTAACGATTACCGCCTTAGATGTAGATATGTCAATAACTCAACAAGCCTGTTCTGGAGAAGCTATATTAACCGCTACAGGAACATTTAGTACTACAGCTACTTATGTCTGGGAGTTGGATGGTAATCCATTGACTGAAACTTCAAATACGCTTACAGCTACTGCATCAGGAGACTATACTCTTACAGTTACCGATGGTTGTGCTGGCAGTGTTACCAAAACGGTTACGATTACCAATGCCTTAGTAGTAGATATGACAGTAACTCAACAGTCCTGTTCAGGTGAAGCTACGCTTACGGCAGTAGGAACATTTAGTACTGGTGCTACTTATGCCTGGGAGTTAGATGGTAATGTTATTCCCAACGAAACCTCAGATACGCTTTTGGCTATTGCATCAGGTGATTATACCCTCACAGTTACCGATGGTTGTACCGGTAGTGTTACCAAAACAGTTACGATTACCAGTGCCTTAGTAGTTCAAATAGATGAAGATCAAACCGCCTGTTCAGGTGAAGCTACGCTTACGGCAGTAGGAACATTTAGTACTGGTGCTACTTATGCCTGGGAGTTAGATGATAATGTTATTCCCAACGAAACCTCAGATACGCTTTTGGCTACTGCATCAGGTGATTATACGCTCACGGTTACTGACGGTTGTTCCGGCAGTGTTACCAAAACAGTTACGGTTACCAATGCCTTAGTAGTAGATATGACAGTAACTCAGCAATCTTGTTCTGGTGAAGCTACACTTGCTGCTGTAGGAACATTTAGTACTGGTGCTACTTATGCCTGGCAGTTGGATGGTAATCCATTGACTGAAACTTCAAATACGCTTACAGCTAATGCATCAGGAGACTATACTCTTACAGTTACCGATGGTTGTGCTGGCAGTGTTACCAAAACAGTTACAATTACCAATGCCTTAGTAGTTCAAATAGATGAAGATCAAACCGCCTGTTCAGGTGAAGCTACGCTTACGGCAGTAGGAACATTTAATACTGGTGCTACTTATGCCTGGGAGTTAGATGGTAATCCATTGCCCGAAACCTCAAATACGCTTTTGGCTATTGCATCAGGTGATTATACGCTCACGGTTACTGATGGGTGTACTGGCAGAGCATCACAAAATGTTAGGATAACTAGCCAGCCAGAAGTAACCATTTTAGACGATATTGAAATCTGTAGAGCATATGAATTACCAGTCATTCTCAATGGAACGTATTATACCGGAAGTAACGCAACAGGTACACAATTAGATGCCGGTACCGAGATTTACAATTCACAAACAGTTTATATCTATGCTGGTACACCAGAGTGTAATAATGAATCTAGTTTTGTGATTACGATCCTGGAGGAAACACCTTTAGTTATTAGTGCACAAAGTGTGCAGGCATTTTCAGAAAATAATAGAGTAGTAATAGAAGTAGAACAAACAGGTACATATGAGTACAGTTTAGATAATGGTTTTTTTCAGGATAATAATATTTTTGAAGATCTATCTCCGGGAACTCATAGAATAACGGTATGTGATACTGCTGGCTGTGGTTGTGATACAATAGAAATTTGTATTATGGGATATCCTAAATATTTCACACCTAATGGAGATGGGATTCATGATACCTGGAGTCTTAATACCAGTGGTTGCGGGACCATAGAAATTGAAAATCTATATATTTTTAACCGATTCGGAAAATTAATAAAGGTATTGCAACCTGGTGGTGCAGGATGGGATGGTACCTATAATGGGAAGCGGTTATTTTCAGCAGATTATTGGTTCAAAGTAGTGTATAAAGAAAACGGTGTGTTAAAAGAGTTTACGTCTAATTTCTCATTGATGCGATAGTAAACCATTTCATTTAAAAACTTAGTCTAAATGTAACATTAGGAGTAATATTAAGAGAAGATTTATTGACTTCTCTTAATTCATAAGAAATATTATTTTCACTATCTGTTAATTGATAGAGAGGATAGCTTCGATCTAAAATATTTTTCCTTCCATATAAATTTAATAAAGAGAAGCCCAGGCGGCTTTTAATTCTATCGTTTTTTGACGACCAGTTAAAGTCATATACTACAGAAAAATCTAGTCTGTGATAATCGGGTAGCGACTTAGAGTTTATAGCACCGTATTGAACAATAGGTTGATCATCTATTAGTGTAAAATCTAATGCAGGAGTATATGGGGTACCGGTACGGTATTTCCACCCCAACGAAAACTGAAATTTCTTCCACTGGTAAGCATGAGACCACGAAACAGAATGCGTGATATTATTATTTCCTTTAAACGCTTTACCCTGATTAAGGGTATTAAATATGAACTCGGTATCAGAAAAAGAATACCCAAGCCAGGTAGAGTACTTACCCGCTTTCTTTTTAATTAATAGATCTATTCCCGTAGAGATACTTTCTCCTTCAGACAGGTCACCCGAAGTAGACTCAAACCCTCTGGTTAGCGAAGTAAGTCCTTTTATCTTTTTGTAATAGGTGTCTATCTCAATGTTCCAGTTTTTTTTATGAAAAAGAGTGCCCAGCGTGTATTGCTGACTTCTCAACAATGGGATATCATCTTCTTGCGCTGCGACCCATAACTGATTTTCGAGACCAAAATTAAAAGTAGCAAACTCAATTACCTGGCTAATAGATTGATTTTTGACTTCTGCAGATCCTTTAACCCTAAAATGCTTTCCTATTTTTCGTTCTACATAGAATCTGGGTTCGATAAAAGTAGATTGTAATGCTGTGTAATAATTTCCTCTTACCCCAAGACTAATCAGCCACGTTTTGGGAGAACTATATTGTAATTGAGAATAAAAACTATGAGTAGGATTCTCTTGATAATTTCCCACTTCAGCATCATTTTCTTTTAGATAAAATGCTACCTGATTATAGTAGAATTGATATCCATTAGAAAAAGTGAAATGAGGATTAATAGTCCAGTCAGAATGAAATAATAGTCCATATTCTTCGATGGCATTTTCTTTTTCTATAGTTAGATCTTGATTAATAAAGAGATTTCTTCCCTGGTATTCGAGTAGATATTCAGAATATGAAAATTGTGTTTTTGTAGAGAATCGCGAACCCCACTTGCTATCCCAGGAAATATTTGTTCCAAAATTTTTAATAGCCAGCTTATCCTGTGACATATCTGCAAATTGAGAATCCTTAAAAGAATAATCAAGTTTGTTTTGAGTAAACAAATTAGAAATAGAGATATCGTGTTTTTTAGAAAGATTGGCAATTAATTTTAGGGTTACATCGGTAAAATAAAATAGCTCTTTATTTTCTGAAGATTCGGGATCAAAAATAGACCTGTTATCAGTAATACTTGTATTCTGAAAAGCCCGGTTAGAGTAAGTGTTAATTGTTGGAGTATCAATAACATCGGTAATAGATCTTCTGGCCGATAGTAAAACAGCAGTTTTTTTAGAAATAGGAAGTTTTAAATACCCATCGGCATGAGTCATATTAATTCCTATACCTCCTTGTGTTGTACCGGGTACAGTTTGATCTGTTTTGATGTCAATAACTCCCGAGACCCGATCTCCATAAATAGGTTGGGTTCCACTTTTGTATATGGTAATATCTTTGGTGATGTATGGATTGAAAGCAGAAATAAGTCCAAAAAAGTGATCAGAATTATACATTTTAATACCGTCCCATAGAATTAGGTTTTGATCGGGAGTACCACCTCTTATATAAATTCCTGAAGCAGTTTCTAGCGGACTTTCTATCCCAGGCAACAGTTGAATATTTTGCAGAATATCGGGCTCAGATAATCCCGAAATTATATTTAAATTATTAGGTTGAATTTTAACCGAGCCATCTCTGGTTTTTACTATTCCAGAGGTTAGATATTCCTTTATTATAACTTCGTTTAACACAAAATCTTCGGGAGATAGAATGTAGGTGTCACATTTTTTGTTGATTACTTTTTTAAGAGGGATAGCAATGGTTTTATATCCAAGATATGAAATAGTTAGAGTATCTGATATGCTATTATCTTTTAAAGAAAAAAAACCTTTATCATCAGATGAGGTCCCTGTTTTTTTTACTTCGTTAAGTATAGTTGCTCCCTCAATAGGAATGTGGGTTTCATCGGTTAGATATCCACAAAAAGAAGTTGTTTTATTAAGTTTAACAACGTAGTACCGTTCATCAACTTGCGTAAAATGTATGGGGAATCGACTAGATATTATTGCTATAATTTCGTCTAAAGATATAGCATCTTGATCTATGGTGATTGTTATGTCTGCGAATGACGAGGTGTTATAAGAAAATTTTACATCAAAAAGCCCTTCCATTTCGGTTAGAAAACCGTCTAATGAGAGGTCAATATAATGTATGTCTTTCTTTTTTTCTTGAGCATTTGCAGTTAGAAAAAAAAGAAAAATAAGCAATAAAAAGTGGTATTTCATTTATTCTTTAGACAATTCTACAGTATTCTTGTCTATAAAAATAAACTTAATATCCATTGCATCAAAAATAGTATGCAAAGCATTTTGCAAATTATCATGAGCAAACCCGCCACTGTATCGCTGATCGATACCAATGCGCTCACTTTTAATAGTAATTTTATATTGTTTTTCGAGAGCAGATATCACCTGTTGTAATGGGGTGTTGACAAAGCTACTTTCTCCTGCAGTCCACGAAGGAACGGTGTCATTTAATTCCCATTCTTCGAATGATGAATCAATACTTCTTACTGCTTGTCCTTTGGTAATAATTTTCGAAGAAATTCCATTTTCTACTTTTACTTTACCTTCATAACAGATTACCTCAAAAAATTTAGAAGAAGCGTTAACGTTAAATTGCGTGCCTAATACTGAAACAGAATTATGATCAGATTTTACAGTAAATGTATTTCCTTTTTTCACTTTAAAAAAGGCTTCTCCATCTAAAAATACGATTCGTTCGGTATTTTCCCAGCTTCCTTTTTTATAGTATAATTTTGACTTGGCATTCAAAATTGCTTCAGAACCATCAGGAAGTGTTACTGCTAGTCGTTCTCCAAATCCAGATTGGTGTGTAACGTTTTGATTAAAAAATAAAGTGTAGCCCAGAATAAGTGCAATACTTGCAGCGATTGCATAGGCCCATTTAGGAATCAAAGAGATTACTTTTTTCTCTTTAGAGACATCTTCTTGAATACGATCAAAAAGTTTTTCTCTATCTACCGTGGGGACTTCAAGTAACTTTGTTCCTTCCAGAATAGTTTCGTATAAAGTATATTCCTTAGATTTTTTGAAATCATTGATTTCTTCTTCGGATAATTCACCGCTGGCCCATTTGGCTAAAAAAACATCTATGTTATCTGACTTTTCCATTTTTTTGTTCTCTTGTTAAACCGCGCGCCCTAATTTTTCTCTTAATTCTAATAATGCCAAGTGCATTCTTCGCTCTACTGCTTTTTGGGTTAATCCAATAATCTCTGCAATTTCTTTATAGGTTTTCTTGTCTTTTCTGCTTAATAGAAAGACTTCTCTTTGCTTTGGCGGGAGTTCAGAAATACTACGTTGTAATTTTACCATGAACTCTTTTTCCTCCATTAAAAACTCTGGACTATAATCATATTGAATAGAAGAGAAGCTTTGCTGATTGTATTTTAGGATTACTTTTTCATGATTCAGCTCATTAAAAAAAGCGTTTTGAGCTACTTTCATTAAAAATGATTTTGCCTTACCAAAAAGTACTTTCTTGCAATTTTTCCAAAGTTTTACAAAAGCATCCTGCGTTATGTCTTCTGCCTGTTTCATATCTCCACACTTATAATAAATGAAATTCAGGATCACTTCAGAATGATTATCAAAAATCATCCTAAAGTTTTTTTCATCACAAACAGACTTTTGTTTTTCTGGCATCTTAGAAATACTTAGCTTTTTTTCAAAACTACGGTATTTAAAGAAAAAGTATAGAAAGATGTTGTTTTTTCTTTCTACTAATGCCTTCTACTTAAGCTTTTATTGTAATGATATCTCCATATACTATAACAACAGTATATTTTGCTTTTACCCTATTTCTAAAAAATAATATAGACGATTTAAAAAAAAGTAGATAAAAAAATAGGGTGTTTTAAAAGTTCACTGTTGTGTAAGAAAGGACGTTTAATTTTTAACCCAAAATAAAACTATGAAGAACGTAAAAAAATGGAATTATATACTGATCATTTTTCTGAGTATAGCGACAATTTCTATTCAATCCTGTAGTAAAGATGATGATGCAGCCGGTCCACAACCGAATCCGAATACAGATACCCCGGGTACTACCGGTGGTGATACAGGAACTGATAGTGGGACTAATGGTGATGGTGGAAGTATAACTCTTTATAAAATTGATGGCGATAAAATCATAAAAGAAAAGGATTATAAAGTAACCGGGAAATTATTAGAGTTTCAAAAGGATACTAAAAAGCATGAGGAAATATGGGACTTAGTAAAAAAAATTGTTCCGCCCGATTATAGATCAAGAATGAGTGAGTTTGTAATTTTTGCTGGCGAAAATGATGGAACCGCTGGATATGTAGTAGAAAGAACACAAGACCTCTCGAAGTGGCAGATGGGTATTGCGATAGATTTTGCATATCAAGGAGGATTTAATGCAGGAGGAGAACTGGCATATACTATAGTGCACGAATTTGGACATATCATCACTTTGGATAAAGTGCAGGTTGATTCTTCTGTATCTCAAGGCGATTGCAAAAATTTCTTTACAGGAGAAGGGTGCTCCAGAGATAATTCTAATATCAATAAACTATATCAAAACCATTGGGCCGATATCTGGGAAGAATTTCGAAAGGTGAATAATGAAAGTGATGCACAAAAATTTTATGATAAATATAAAGAACGTTATATAACGCAATATGCTTCTACCAATCCCGGAGAAGATATCGCAGAGATCTTTGCTACGTTTGTGACCAGAGCAGGAGGAGTAAACGGAAACAGTAGAGCAGAAAAAAAGATACAAATGATGTATGATAATGCAGAGATGATAAAGCTTAGAAATTATATAAGAGGCAATATCTCAAAAAGTAGCAGAAGTTTCCTACCTCTTCCCGGATCATGGAAAAATGCAAATACTTTTGGTAATAAAAATAAAACACACTGTGGTATTCACAAGCATTAAAATGATAAAAACTGTAGTAGTGATTTAATCATTCAAACCACTACTACTTAAAAAAGATAGCGCATGAAATATGTAATGATAATATTAATAATGGTAAGTTTTTCTTGTCAATCCACCAAAAATACTACTGCCAATACTTCAGAAGATGAAGCACTAGTATATTATTCAAAAGGATCTTGTATGGGAAAATGCCCGGTGTATGATGTATGGATATATGAAGATGGCTCGGTTTCTTACTCGGGAATACATCACGTTTCTGTAAAAGGAAATATAAAAGCTAAGCTAGAAGAACAGGAATTTAGAGCGTTAAAAACAATGCTGAATAAAGACTCATACGAAGGTTTGGCTTTTAAAAAAGTGAGAGATAAGCCAATTACTACATTACGTTTTAATGGTAAAGAATATAAATATTATTCTTCTAGAATTGATGGTGCCCTAAAAGAAATTGATACTACATTAAAAAATGCAATAGATAACATCACAATGGGTTACGAAAGTGGTGGAAATAAAGAAGGATAGTTTTTTGGGTAGGCCTTGAACTAGATATCTTTAAAAATAGAGGAAATTAAGGGGTTAATAATAAGTAGTAATGATTTGATTTGTAAAGGTTGCCCTTAATTTAGTGTCTATTTATAAACCTGATGAGTTTAACTTGTCAGGTTTTTTTTGTTTGATTAAAATATGATAAGAGCTTTAAAAATTAGTAACAATCCATTTTAAGTTGCCCTTTATTCTGATAATAACTTATTGGTTTATTATTAACTTCTTTACATATTTTGTCTAAGAGATTAATAACCTCTTTTTGCATGGTGACAGACCCACAAATTAGGATAACTCCGTTTTTATCTAATGTTTTTGTAATTAGATTACCATTTCTTTTTAGTATATGTTGTACATATATTTTTTCGGGTTGAGTTCTTGAATAAGCAGGGTGAAAAGTAGTTAAATTATTGTTTTTTAGATTGTCCTGAATTATTTCGTTATACAATTCATTAGATTGTTTATTTCTTCCTCCCCAAAATAGATGTGTTTTTATTTTCTTGTTGTTTTTGCTAATCATTCCTAAAAAAGGAGCTATTCCTGTTCCGTTTGCAATCATAATCACCTCTTTTGCATAGGTTGGGAAATTAAAATCGGGATTTCGCTTTATTGATGCCGTAATGCTATCGTTTTTGCTAAGCTCACTAAAATAAGTCGAACATATACCAAATTCATGCTTTTTAATACTCAAAAGAATATCGTCATCAATTTTACCAATAGAGTACAGGCGTTCGACAGCATTACCTTCTGGATAAAAAGCTAGTAAATCTCCTGATGTAAACCGTATTTTCTCTTCTGAACGTAAACGAAGTATAAATGTATTGTCAATATTTAGTGGGGACCTGTGAACAACAGAGAACCGTTTATTATTTTTAGATTTTGTGGCCTTTTGTAACTGTTTTACCTGTATTGGTAAATCAATCTTTTCTCCCCATTTTAAAGACCAATCTTTAAAAGATTCATAAGATTGATTGTTTATAGGGTATGGTTCTGTAATCGATTTAAATTTTGAATGAGATTGTAACATCTTGTCAATGTCTATCGCATATTTACAAAAATCTGGATATGCTAATGAACCAAAACCAACAACCGAAAATTTCATTTCTTTTTTGGGTTCGATTTTTTTAAAAGATTGCTCAAAGCTTTTTGCATTTGTAGGAGGTTCTCCCTTACCATAAGTTGCGGTAAATACGACTAAATGCTCTGCTTTTTTATAGGAGGAATACTTGTTTAATTCTGAAATAAAGACCGTTTTTCCCAAATTAATCAAAGCATCATAGAAGAGTCTTGCATAATTAAATGTATTTCCGGTTTCTGAACCAACCAAAATGATGTATTCTGATTTGTCTTTATGATACACATTTTTTAGTACCAGACTTCTCTTTCTTCGTTTTAGAGTCATTAAAAAACCTGAATACATAAAGAACAAAATAGAACAGCTGGAAATAAGTAGTATGACAGACCATAATATGCTCCCTTGACCTGTATGCAACACCAAGCTCCAATGTGATAGTAATGTATTAAAAGGATATGCTACTTCGCTTAATACATCGCCTGTAACTTGATTAATATTCAATTCTCTATCAGATAGTTTTATATGAAAATAATCCTCGGGATCATCAGAAAAAGGGAATTCTACTTTTCTAACATGTTTTAACCGTATTTGATTAAAAACTTCAAAATCTTTGATTTGCAGTTTGGGGGTTTCTTTTATATTCTCAAAATCTATTTGATGTTTAACGATATTGGATGGTAGCAGTGAAAATTTTTCTAGTGACAAGTATACACCAGTTAGGGCTATTATAATGATAGGAATTAATGTTAATCTACCTATTTGTATGTGGTAATATTGTTCAAAATTCTCTTTTATAACTTTAGAAAAAAAACGACGTATACCTTGTTGTCTTTTAATAATTAAAAGAACTCCGGTTGTTGCAATTAAAAATAATATAAAAGAAACTAGTCCCACAAAAAAACGACCAGTACTTTTTAGAAATAAAGAACGATGTAGATTGGTCGCAAACTTAAAGACAGGATCTTTTTCGATAATATCACCTACCTTTTTACCAGTTAAAGGATCGACATAAAAAGTTTTGTTTTTTCCTTCTTTGGTAATTACCGAGGCTGATACAAAATCATTATTATCGATTTCAATTTCAATTATTTCATCATAATGTTTTTGCAATACTGTTATGGTTTGTGCAAGAGTGAGGTTTTTTGTGTTGTTTGCAGCATAAGGCTCTAGCTGATTCGATATAGGTTCGAATGCTAAAATAATCCCTGTTAAAGAGGCTATAAGTATAAAAGCAAATGAAGATATAGCCAAAGCAAGGTGGCTATATCTCCAAATTGAAATCGTCATTTAATCGTATTGTTATTGTGGCATCATACGAATATATCGTATAAATCCTTTTCCTTCAACTTTACTTTTTACAGTTTCAGATGTTAACTCAAACTCTACATCATCCTTATAATACTCTTGATCTTCTACAGCGGTTTCAAAGCGTATTTTATAGCCAGAGTCTATCTTATCGTTTTCAATTTCAATAATATTGATAGATCGTCCACCGCCACTTACAGTTGCTCCTGTGATCGCATCAATGTCTTGACGTTTTTTTCCATAGAATTTCCACCAATCTGTAATATCATGATACCATTCTTCATCATCACCTTGTACAAATAGTGTTTTTTCGTAGTTTCCATTCGGATCTAATAAAGAAATAACGATATATGCACCTTCTCCCGTATAATTTGTCATTTGTATCATGCATTTATAAGTATTACTATCTGTAGTACTTTTAAACCCAAATACTGTAAAAATGGCAAATGCTATTATCGGAAACAGTTTAAATGTTACTATTTTTTTCATTTTATTTTAAAAAATTTAAATCTACGTTGTTTCCCTTTAATACTTCATTTTCACTTGCCAAATCAAATACAGATTCTTCAAAATCAGTTTTAATGGTCTTATCGGCTCCAATAGATAATAAATATGTTAAGATTTTATTATTCTTAGCACTCATTGCGGCTTTATGTAAGACTGTAATTCCTTCTTTATTCTTAGCATTGATATCGATATTATAATCAGGAATCATTTTTAATAACTCCAGATCATTTTTCTCTATGGCTAAATGATATAATGTATTTCCATTTTTTTGAGGCTTGGCAATATCAAACCCTTTTTTAGTCAAAGTTTCTATTTTCTTTTTGAATTGATCTACCTTGTTTGGGTTATACGATTTTAGGGTGTAGTATCCTAGATCATTCCCTTTAGAATCGATTACATTTATATCGGCTTTTTGATTAATTAAAAAATCAACCACATCTATTGTATTACTTTTTATGGCATTGGTTAATGCAGAATGCCCTTCTTTATTAGTGATATTTATATCATTTGTGCTTTTTGCAAATAATTTTATAACCTCTAATGTATTGCTATGAGATGCATTTAACAAAGGAGTATTGCCTTTATCATCCTTTTGATTACTATTTACCCCTTTATTTAAAAAATAATTTAGGACTTCGAAATCTTTATTTCTATACGCTAGATTGTGTAGAGGAGTTACTCCATTTTTGTTTGTAATATTGGGTTCAATACCTAAGTTTTCTAAGTATTGAAAGAATGCCAAAGAATTATACCCTCTTCTGGTACCTCTACTGGCAAAAATCATAGCGTTGTCACCTTTGTCATTAAGCTCTTTATAAGAAACACCTTTTTTGATTAATTGGTCTAGCATTTCTATATTCCCATTACGTGCAGTGTAATTAAAAACTCCATTTCCATCATCATCTTTGTCATGAATGTCTAAACCTTTTGAAGTAAAATAATCAATAAGAGTAAAATCTTTTAGGGAAGGAGTTACTAACAATAAAGCGTTTGCTCCATGCTCATCTTTGTCGGTTTGTACATCAATCCCGTTTTTAATGCACAAATCATAAATTTCTGTATTTGTTTGGCCCGCTGCTGCTGCAAAAGTCAATACCGAAAAGTAATGAGAATCTTTTAAATCCATCCTTGCTTTTTGAGCTATAAGATATTTCATTAATTCTACATTATTTTTATATGCTGCCCAAAATACATAGGTTCTTTTATCATGGGTTAACTTATTAACATCATTCCCTTTTTTAGAAAGTAAATGTTTTATTATTGCATTATCTGCGTTTTCTAAAATAGCATATACTACAGCATCAAATCCATTTTTGTTTAATACTGTTGCACTATTACCTTCTGTAATTTTCTGGTCTATAACTTCTATTGAAGGATTAGTTTTCCAGAATTCTCTTTCTAAAAAAACATTTTTTGTCTGAGCTTGTATAACATTAACAAACAAAAGAAATGCGGCTACTAATTTTATAGTATTCATTTTTTTAAATTTAAAATTTATATCGTAATACCGTCCCAAAACTAGCAGGTTGAATCCTGTTAAGATATACAGTACGATACGCATTATATCCAATTTCATTAAAAACATTATTTCCGAAAACATCTAAACTTAATTTACTATTAAATTTATACGATGCTTGTACATTTACCGTAGTATATGCTTTTAAGTCAAATGGCCTAACACCAGGAACGACTCCGGTATGTGTGTAATTTCTAGACCATACATTATGTGGGCGTTCTCCTAGATAGTAAGCTCCAGCACCTAAAGACAGACCTTTTACATATTTTTGGAAGTTATAACGTACCCAAAAATTTGCTGTATGTCTAGGTGTATTTATAGGACTAGAATTAAAATAATATGATACATGATTTTTATATTTGGCATCTAAGTAAGAATAACCCCCTATTATTTCTAAATTGGGCAATACTCTACCTATTAATTCTATTTCAACACCACTTCTGGTATCTTCTCCTCCTTGTAAATAATATCCTAAGAAATTACCTGCCGGGTCAATTGCTTGCAAGTTTAAATTTTTACTGTAGGTCGAAAAATAAGTTACGTTAAAACGTAAAGCTTTGTCTAACCATACCGATTTAATACCTGTTTCAAATTGATCCCAACGTTCTGTGCCTAACTCTTTGCCATTAATATCCCGGTAAAAAGAAGTCATAGGATTAGAGCTACTGGCATAGGAACCAAAAATAATAATATTTTCTGTAGGTTTGATATTTAATCCTACTAAAGGATTAAAGGCATCATCTCGTTTTGCTCCAGTCAAACTTCTTCCTATAAAATTACCTTTAGTTCTTTCTAATGAGGTGTATCGCAATCCTAAAAAGAGATCTACCCATTTGGTAACAGAAATTTTATCCTGGACAGTAAATCCATATGACTTTGTTTTAGATCCTGTAGCTCTTGCAGGGTTTGGTGTTACCGTAACCCCATTAGGTAAAATATTATTGATAGGTTGAGTGACATCGATGATATCTATATACGTAGGAGGATCATTATCGGGATCACTATCATTATCAGGATAGTTAGCCGTATAAGCCGTATTGTCAAAAGTAGTATTTCTATAATCTATTCCTGCCTGAAATGTATGTGTTAAAAAACCTGTTTTAATGTCTTTACCAACCAAATCTATTTGTAAAACACTATTTTTATCACTTCTTCCCTGAGCATAATACTCTCGATATCTCTGTGTGTTAGGTAGCTCTGGTAATCCAGATCTTCCGCCTCCCTGAAAAGCATAAGAAGTCTCTGCATATGTTTCTAAATCAGAAGCAAAATATCCAGCTTTTATGCTTAGGTCATCATTTATTTCTCGCTCAAAACGTACTGCATAAGTGGTGTTTACAGAATTATTTCTATCTGATTCGAAACCTAAAAATTTATCATTTGGTAATTTTAAAATGTTATTTGTTGCATAATCTCCTAAATTAATAGTTCCTTGATCCGGAGTTCTACTATCATCCATATAATCCATTTCGAGAACGATAGAAGTTTTTTCATCGGGTTTCCATGCTAGGGAAGGGTTTATATAAAAACGCTCCGAATTCACTTTTACTCTATAACTATCTGCTCTATCATATGAACCTGCTACTCTAAAAGCAATGGTTTCTTTTTTGTCTAAAGGACCATAAAAATCAAATGTGGGGCGTACTTTGCCGAAACTGCCAAGTCTTAAACTTACTTCACCTCCGCTATAAAACTTAGGAGTTTTGGTTACAACATTTATGACTCCTCCTACAGAACCCAAATCACCTCCTAAACCTTGACTAATTGCAGAAATCCCTTTTAATACCTGAATATTATCAACACCTGCCATATCGGTAATAACACCAACTCCTCTGAAATCTGAATTGATTCTAACTCCATTTTTTAATAAAGGAATACCTCTATATCCTCTTAAAGACATACTTTCTCTTATATTTCCGTATGTGGCAAATGTATACACACCAGCAACATTTTTGGTAACCTCGCTTATGGTTAATGCATTTTGCTGATCAATAAGTTTATGCGACAGTACAGAAATACTTTGTAACTGCTCATTGGGCTGTAAAGGTAGCCTGGTGAGTGTTTCTAATTTTTCTGCTCTTTTATTTCTAGAGCCAAAAAGTTCAACCTCTTCTAACTGAGTATCATTTTGCAATACAAAAATAAGACTCGATATATCTCCTGATATAGCTGTCTTTTGACTAAGTTCGGTATATCCAACAGCACTGGCTACTATCTCATGAGTGGCAAAAGGAACATTGGTAATCGTAAAAGTCCCATCTTCTTGTGCTTGTGCACCTAGGCTAGATCCTTTAATAAAAACATTTGCATAAGGAATCGCTTCATTAGATTCACTTTTTACAACACCTTGTATAGTGGCTTGACCATACATTAAATTTAAACTACATAGAAGTAGCAATAGGGGTAATTTTTTAATGACTGACATGATTATATTATATATTTATTGTGGTTGTGGTTGCGGTCATGATTATTCTTATTGAACTACAAAAGATTCAATGACTTTATTAATATCTTGTTCTTTTGTGTATTCATCAGAAAATAAATGCTTGTATAGTGGTTTATTATCGACTTTAGCTTCTAATACTAAATTGGCATTTCTACTAAAAACCTTTTTCCATTTATTACGAACCAAAGCCCATTTTTGGTTGTTTTCTTTCCACCAATTTGCAGCGGCTTTACATCTACTATCATCTACTTTTACATAAGTATTATACCCTTTCTCCTTAGCCAAAATAACATCGGCCTTGCCTGCTTCCCGTATTACTTTATCATTATTTTGATCGTGGATCCAACCGTCTTTAGTAATCTCATGTCTGTTTCCTCTAACAGTTACATTATAATCACTTCTTTTAGTGTATTCTCGTCTTGGTAGTGGAGCATCTGTTCTGTTTTCCCAAAAACTTTTTCCATCTACATGTACCCAGGTTGCAGAACCTTCATAGCGAGGACTATCGTCTACCTGATATACTTTTTGAGTCCATTGCCCTTTTACCTCAGATTCAGGCTTACTTTCATAATTCCAGGAATTATTACCGTTAAACATATAGAAATCGGTGTTTTCATATATCCAATCTTGTCGCCAATGTTTTACAATATGAGGTTTTGAAGGATCCCCTACTTGTAATAGATGCTGAATAGAAACTTTGTTTTTATCCTCTTCAACCAATTGAGCCCATTCTAACCCTTTGGCAATTTTTGTTTTTGAAGGTTTGTAAAGAGAATCATTACTATATTGAAAGGTTTCTGCAAAATTGAAGGTTACTTCATAGCAACCGCACATTTTTTTTATAGCATTTTTATCCTGCTTTTTCTTACCCTGCGCAGTTATCGTACATACTGCAACTAATAGTAAAAGTGATGAAAGTGTTAATCGTTTCATTTTTGAATATTTTAAAAAATTACTAATCCTTATTTAGATTGAATTAAAATAGTTATATATTTGTTGCAAATTTATTAAGAATGAATCTAAATAGAAATAGATTTTAGCTTTATTTTTTATTTTTTTACCTCAATTTCATTTTCACGTAAAAAGGATAATAGATATACATCATAGAGGATGTACTAGTAATTATGATAAACCTCATTTTATCAAGGTCGTCAATGAGAGTGTTAAAAGGGGGAATCAGAAATTAGAGAATACTTTATTAAAATAGTAAAACGTGTTTTTTGTTTTATAACCATAGTGTTAATGTAAACTCTCCATATCAAAGGATATGGAGAGTTTTTTTATCCTTAAGGATAAAAATAGCAGTAGAAACTTAAGCTGTAGCGCTTATATAGAGGTAATTATCAATAAATCATATTTTCTGAGTTTTAGCTTAATTTTTATACCACCATTCTCTTGCAAACTGTACACTAGTAATTAGTCCGTTTTTTACTTCATAAATGGACAAGTATAATTATTCATAATCATAAAAACCTATAAAGTGCTGATAATAATATAGGTGAAAGATTTGGGTGAAAAATAAGAAACCTGTAAATCAATTATTTACAGGTTTCTTATTTGTTTTGGGCGGACAGAGAGATTCAAACTCTCTCACCTAAGATTTTGTTAGTTATCAACTACTTTGCTTTCTGTCATCTTTATATCGATAAGAATTAAACGTTTTTTGTATTGTTTCACTTGTGTATCCTTGCTTACAATTTCTATGTTATCAATTTCATAAGTAATTATAAACTCTTTTCCTGTAAGTTTTTTTGTTCTTAAATCATACTTAGAGATCGCTTTTTTACTTACAAAAGTAAATTCGAGCACCTTTCCTGTATCCTTATTAGTAAAATAATACGCTTTATCAGATTGTCCGCTATAGGTTACCTGTGCTTCTACGATATCATTATTATCTATAGAGGTAAAACTAGCTGTTAATACTACTACTAAAATTAAAAGAATCTTTTTCATTGTATAATATGGTTTTATTGTTATATATATTGAGACACCAAAAGATAAACAAAGTCACTAATAATTCCAATAAAAAAACTCTTTAAGAGTAGACGTAAAATACGTTCTAATTTTTTTTCGTTTAATGAAAAGCGATTTAACAATCAATAAAGCAGAAAGCCTTCTAGGCTTGTTTATAAATTGTCTCACCTTTTTCTAATCGGCACCACTCCTAATTAAAATCTAAATTGTAATCGCGTTGAGTGCGATTTTTGTTAGTGTTTCTCGATAAGTCGGTTTTGTGTTAACTTATTTAAGGGCAAGACAAACCTAAACAAAAAAAGCTTCTCGATTAAGAGAAGCTTTTTTGCTGTGCGGGCGGAGAGACTCGAACTCTCACACCTCGCGGCACTAGATCCTAAGTCTAGCGTGTCTACCAATTCCACCACGCCCGCATTAATACTTTTACAATACTTAGGACTTTCTGTAAAAGCGAGTGCAAATATACATATTCCTTATAAATCTCAAAGAACTTAAATTATTTTTTTTAAAGAATATGAAAAGTAATACATAACAATTTAAGAAACGAGGATATTTTCTTTAGAATCCCTTCGTTTTTTGGGAGCTACAATTCTGATTTTAGTTGATTAATCAATGCTTTGGATGCTTCGGTATTCATAGCTTTTAATTCTTCTATCATTTTCAATTTAGTTGCCTTAGAATATTGATGAGGTTGATTTTCTGCCGTAAAATCATAACCCGCTTCAGCAAATAATTGATCCGACCATTTATTACGAATACAATCTATAATTAAATGAATACGATCGGTTGCTCCTTTGTTTTCTACCCGATGTGGTAGATTAAAGTTTCCGTACCAGCATTCGCCAACGGCCATAGTTACTTCTTGATGATGTATATAAAAATGAACATCCCGATTTGTAGTGATCGGAATATGAACTCTAAAACTTCCATCCTCATATCCCAAATTATGATCTGTATGTTCTTTTATGCTACTATTAGGAGAAAGATTGAGTAGGCGAATAGATTCTTTTTCACACTCAAAAAGTGCAGTTATTTCCTTAAAATAAGGACAGTGATCTAATAGAGAAGTATTCTTGTAATTATGAGCACCAGATGAGTGCGCATAAATTTGATTCATATCTCCATTAAGAGATCTAAGCGCAATAGATTTCCAATTACCAGAATAATCACTGGTATTGAAATGAGAAGTAAAAGAATAGGATTGACAATGTTTTAAGTCTTCCAGAAGGCGATTTTCAGAAAATAAAAAAGGAAGTTTCAAAAATGCATTCATATTAACAGATATACTTAAATAGAGAACAACTAATTTACTTCATTTTTACTACTTTTAGGCGAAAATAAACTCAGATTCATGCAAAATATACAATCTTACGTTCAAGAACATAAAGATCGATTTATAGATGAGCTTTTCGAGCTACTTAAAATTCCATCTGTTAGTGCAGATACAGCATATAAAGATGATGTAATCAAAACAGCATCAGAAATTAGCAAAAGCCTTAAAAATGCTGGATGTGATGCCGTAGAAATATGCGAAACTCCAGGATATCCGATAGTATATGGAGAAAAAATTATAGATAAAAACCTTCCGACAATATTGGTTTATGGGCATTATGATGTACAACCAGCTGACCCAATAGAGTTATGGGATAGCCCTCCTTTTGAACCTGTAATTAAAAAGACAGAGATCCATCCCGAAGGAGCCATTTTTGCCAGAGGATCTTGTGATGATAAAGGGCAGATGTATATGCACGTAAAGGCATTAGAAATTATGACCAAAACGAACCAGTTGCCGTGTAATGTTAAATTTATGATCGAAGGAGAAGAAGAGGTAGGAAGTAAAAGTTTAAGTTGGTTTGTAGAACGTAATCAGGATAAACTAGCTAATGATGTAATCTTAATTAGTGATACAGGAATGATCGCTCAGGATGTCCCTTCTATTACTACCGGATTAAGAGGACTAAGTTATGTCGAAGTCGAAGTAACAGGACCCAATAGAGATTTACATAGTGGTTTGTATGGCGGTGCGGTTGCAAACCCCATCAATATATTGACTAAGATGATTGCTTCTTTACACGATGAAAATAATCATATTACTATTCCGGGTTTTTATGATAAAGTCGAAAACCTTTCTACAGAAGAAAGAGCAGAAATGGCAAAAGCACCTTTCTCTCTTGATGGATATAAAAAATCATTAGATATTAATGCAGTGTACGGAGAAGAAGGATATACGACCAATGAACGCAATTCTATTCGACCGACATTAGATGTGAACGGAATCTGGGGTGGCTATACAGGAGAAGGAGCAAAGACAGTTATTGCCAGTAAGGCTTATGCCAAAATTTCTATGCGTTTGGTTCCTAATCAAGATTGGGAAGAAATCACAGAATTATTCAAAAATCACTTTGTAAGCATAGCACCAGATGCAGTAACGGTAAAAGTAACTCCGCATCATGGTGGGCAAGGCTATGTAACCCCAATAGATAATATTGGATATAGAGCAGCTAGTAAAGCATATCAGGATACCTTTGGTAAAACACCAATACCACAACGTAGCGGGGGTAGTATTCCTATTGTTTCTTTATTCGAAAAAGAATTAAAAAGTAAAACAATCCTAATGGGATTTGGCCTAGATAGTGATGCAATACACTCTCCTAATGAACATTTTGGAGTATGGAATTACTTAAAAGGAATAGAAACGATCCCACACTTCTATAAATATTTTACCGAACTAAGTAAGTAAGGCTCTTACATATATTAAAATAATAATAGCGTTACCCTGATTTATTAATCAGGGTCGGGCTATTCGTTATATCTTTTTTGCTATCACTCGAGCGTCTTTTTTAGAAGTTTTAGGGTCACAAAAAAGGATGCCACTACTATCCCTAACGTATACAAAAAAAGATTTCATTAAATCCAAATTATGTAACCTTTAGTGCTATGTAAATTACTGATAATGAATGAAATGACTTACATAAAAATTATGATTCACACATTTTAACACCTTTTGTCGAAAACATGAAATATCTATTTTTTCTACTTTTTTTTAATCGTAAATTTAAGGTAACAAAATCCCCTTAATTTCTATTTTTAAAGTTTTATCGTAAACATTGATTTGATTAATACAAATTCTTAAAATCAATTTTTAATATTAAAAAATAGTACGATGAAAAAAACAATATTAGGGTTTTCGGCTTTATTAAGTGTAGCATTCACTTTTGCTCAAAATAATGTTATAGATGTCGATCAAACAGGAATAGGAAATGAGACAGAAATTTCCCAAAAAGGAGTAAACAATACTTTAGCAATAGTTCAGGATGGTAATTATAATAGTGCAAGAGTAGAGCAGGGTATAGAAAATGAGATAATAGGTAATGGCATTATTCGTCAAATCCAGACAGGAGATCAAAATGATGCATATGTTATGCAGCAAGGAGATTTTAATGCCGTGTATCAAAATCAGTTAGGTACATTGAATACCGCAGAAGCGACCCAATATTCGGGTATTTTGGGAGGTAGAATCGAACAAACCCAGATCGGAAACAATAACAAAGCATTGGCATCCCAGAGAACAGATTTTTTCAATGAAATGAAAGTTCAGAATAGTATTGTACAATCACAGAATGGAGCCTTCAATATGGTATTGGCAAATCAGTATGATGGGGGATATAATAAAATCACACAAAATCAACAAGGAGAATTTAATCAAACTACAGCAAATCAATACATAGAATTTGAAAGCCATAATAGAATTGAACAGAGGCAATCTGGGAAAAATAATAAAGCAGTAGCAACTCAGTCTAAAGGATTTCAAAGTTATATTGTTCAAGATCAAAATGGTTTAGGAAATGTTGCGATTGCTGATCAAATGTCTTTGGAGTGGGGTTTTGAGGAAGCTTATGGATTTCATACAATCACTCAATTACAAATAGGAAATCATAATATAGCAACTGCAATCCAGAAAGTAGCTAGTAATACTATTAAACAAAGTCAGATAGGAACGTTTAACCAAGCTACAGCAAATCAAAAATCAGGTTTTTGGTACAGAAATACTATTGAACAGATACAATATGGGGAAAACAATAGTACGGTAGCAAATCAGTTTATGGATTATGAGTTTGATCGAAGTAGTATTTTTCAAGAACAAAAAGGAGTGTTTAATTATGCTATGGCAGATCAATTTTTACCTTATGATCAAAATAGTATTGAGCAACGTCAATCTGGGGAGTATAATAGTGCAATAGCAACTCAAAAAGAGAGTTTTGGTCAAAATAGTATTGAGCAACGTCAATCCGGAGAGAATAATAATACAATAGCAACTCAAGAAGAAGGCTTTATTTCAAATAGCATCTTTCAAGAACAAAATGGATTAGGAAATACGTTGATTGCCAATCAACCATTTTCAAGCTCTAGCTTTGGAGATCGAATGATAAAACAATCTCAAAATGGTAATTATAATACTGCGACTGCAATCCAAAATGGTATATATACCATTGAGCAAAGCCAAACAGGAGAATATAACCAGGCTTTTGCTTATCAGGTAAGCTCATTGCCTGTGGGTATAGGTCAACATCAGAAAGGAATAAGGAATATGGCAGAGGCTTTTACTAATGGAGCGTTTGTAGGAGGTGTAATCCCAGGCGGTATTTCTCAGAATCAGGTAGGAGAAAGTAATTATGTTTATGCAAATCTGGAGATTAGAGGTTATGTGAATCAGAGGCAAGAAGGTATAGGAAATGATGCATCTACTACTATTTATAGTTTTAATACTAATGTAACCCAACGGCAGACAGGAAATTATAACAAGTCTACTGCTACCGTATATGGTGATTATGAATCCAACGTTGGGCAATATCAAGAAGGGGCTTTTAATAAGGGTGAAGTGCTAATAGAAGGAAATGGTATTAAGAGCACCCAAACCCAGAAAGGAGAAGGAAATAGTGTCATAGCTACTGCTAATAATTGGGGAGGTGCTCATGAAATGACGAGTATGCAAAATGGGTTTTTTAATACTGTTGAGCAAACTCTGGATGGCGGTCATCTTAATAGTGCTATTGCCACTCAAGATGGGGAACAAAATTTCTTATCCCAATTACAACAAGGAAAAGCGAATGGAGTAATTTCTGCTCAGGATGGATCATTTAATACTACGTATGCTACTCAGATTGGAAATTATAATAGCCTTAATACAAAACAAATTGGTAGTGCTAATAGTTTAACAGCTTCTCAAGAAGGCAATTCGTTATCGGTAACGATAATTCAAGAAGGAAATGGTAATAGTTCGGTTATTTCACAATGATTTATTACAAATTAGATTCAGTTTATCAATAATTAATAGGTTAATAAAACAAACAAGCACCCTTACTATAGGGGGCTTGTTTATATTTTCTTCTTTGTCAAAATCAACAGTAATTATGTCTTAATCTTATGCTTTTTATGGTATAGATGTTAAAATAATGTGAAACAGATAACATAGTATGGTGTTTGGTTATAATAGTACAACTCTAAATGCTTCAATAGTTTTAATTTTCGTTATTAACTATAACACAAAATCAATACGATTATGAAAACTAAAATTATTATTTTAGCAGCTATGCTATTTACCTATGTTTCGTCTCTTCTGGCGCAGCAACCAGTAGATGCAAAAAGATGTGAGGCAAGTAATGCCAATGCGTATATTTTTTCGGCAAATCCTAAAGCAAAAGCCGAATATGAAAACTTCAATACGTTTACCAAAAATTATGTTCAGAGTAAAGCTTTTTCGCAAAAAGCAGCAGAAACGTATACTATACCTGTAGTGGTTCATGTATATGGTACTACTCAACATGGGAAGACCGTTGATTATAATAAAATAAAAGGAGCACTTGATGCTCTTAATAAAGATTTTAACGGACTTAATGATGATTATAATTCAATTGACCCCGTTTTTGACGGTCGTAAATCAACACTAAGTATACGATTTGCATTGGCTAAAATTGATCCTAACGGAGGTAGTACTAATGGAGTAATTATTCATCCTGTGGCTTCTGGAATGGGAAATTATAGTAGTCCTGTTGTTGCTTCAGATGGATGGGACAATTATAAATATATGAATGTGTATATCACAGGTGATTTGTATGGTGATGGAGTTTCGAACAATTCTGGGGTAGCATGGTATCCGAATACAACAATGTCTGATGCAAATATTGCAAGAGTGGTATATAATGGTCGGTATCTGCATGGAAATACAGATAAGGAGTTTGCATCTATATTTACTCATGAGTTTGGACATTGGCTTAACTTAATCCATACCCATGAAGATGGTTGTAGTGGTACAGATGAGGTAAGTGATACCCCTCAGGATTCGAATTCGACCGGTTCTAATGATTGTAGTGAAACTAGTGATTGCGGTACACAGATCAACTATGAAAACTATATGGGGTATAATGGAGCAGCAGGCTGTTATAAAATGTATACTCAAGGGCAGATAAATAGAATGCTGGCAGCATTAGAACACCCAACAAGAAAACCATTATGGCAACCAGCTAACCTGGTAGCTACAGGAGTAAATCTTACCGGTGCCTCACTAATAGCAAATAATAGTACTGTAGAAGAATCATTATCTAATAATGGAACCTTAGTAGATGATTCTTATGATATAGATATACAAGGAGGTACTTTTTCATTAAGTTCTGGAACATTAACACAAGGAACACATTTTACATCAAGCCTTCCTCAAGGATTTTCGGCTAGTATAACGGTAATAAACAATAAGAAATTAAGGGTAAAATACAGTGGGACTACTAATAATCATGGATCTGCTGATAATGCTTCAGGTACAATCACTCTTAAAAATGCGATTATTTCAGGCGGAACAAGTACATTAAATTCTGATAAAGTAATATTTAACTTCTCATTTTATGATCCTTTTAAAGTAGTTTATGTAGATAATAGTGATCTTACAGTTGATGCCACTACGGTATGGAAACCATTTACAGATGCTAATATTCCATCCTTAGGCGGAGGAACAAATTACGGAGGGTTATTTTACAACGCTTCTGGGCATCCAAGTGGTCAGCCTGCATTACAATTCGAAACCTATAAAGCTGCAATGATTACTGTAGGAAGTACAAAAAGGGTTGCAAATTTACCAGCAGATACACCAATTAGTACTACTAGTAATTGGGTAGATGGAGGAGCATATCCAGATTTACATGAGATTAGAACAAATTCATATACCAATTGGGATGGGCAAACTGGGTATGCAGGATTTAGATTTATTAAAAATGCTAAAGAATACCACGGTTGGCTTCGATTTCAGGTAAATGCTAGCGGAAACTCATATTCATTATTAGATTATGCATATAGTACAGAGCCTTATGGTACTATTAAGGCAGGAAGTAAAGAATTGGGACCAACTCCTACCTGTAATGATGGTATCCAGAATGGAGATGAAACGGGAGTAGATTGTGGTGGATCATGTGAGCCTTGTAGTACACCAATAACATACTGTGATTCTAACGGGAAAAGTGTATCAGACGAATATATCGGTAGAGTACAACTAGGAACAATTGATAATACTTCTACAGGTTCTACCGGAGGATATGGAGATTATACTTCGGTATCTGCTACATTATCTAAAGGTACTTCTCATACGATTACCATTACCCCAACCTGGTCAGGAACCGTATATTCTGAAGGATATAGCGTGTGGATAGATTATAACCAGGATGGAGATTTTGCTGATGCAGATGAGCAGGTATGGAGTAAAGCTGCTTCAAAAGATACATCAGTAAGTGGTAGTTTTACTATTCCATCTAGTGCCAAAAACGGGAATACCAGAATGAGAGTATCTATGAAATACAATGGTATCCCAACGCCATGTGAATCTTTTGACTATGGAGAGGTAGAAGATTATACTATTACTATTGGAACCGGAGGGTCAGATCCAACCTGTACAGATGGTATTCAGAACGGAGACGAAACCGGAGTAGACTGTGGTGGATCGTGTACTCCTTGTGCTACTAATGACGGAGTTGTCTATGTAAATAATGAAGATATCACTGTAAGCT
>NZ_OMPD01000005.1 GCF_900312745.1 Aquimarina sp. AU58
TTAGTCTTCGATCTTTGGTTGATCAGGATTTTAAACCACTTTCTGTTTCTCCTATGTTGGGGATCAAAAAAGCTAATTTTTATGTTGCGTATGGATATCAGATTAACGTAAACGAAGTTTTACAACCGACCACAGCAACAGGGTCGCATCTGATCACACTAGGATTTGATTTTGGTTGTAGACAAAGTAAATGTGGATGTACCTATTAGAAAAAAGAAATAAAACAAAAAAAGGAAGTCAAAATGACTTCCTTTCATATATAATGTTATAAACAATTATGCTTCTTCTTTCGCTTTGCGTTTAGCTTCTCTTCTCAATTTGAAGTTCTCGACATTAGCTCCTATAATCCAATAAGGAATAACAAAAGTTAACAAAAAGATCATTAACCAAAATCCAATGGTAAGGATAGTTAAGAACGCTAAAAAACCAAGGTACTGATCGAATTCAAACATAATAATATTCTAATTTTCAAATTTTGTCAAAGATAATAACTCTTACTTATATGTCATAGCAGAAATATAATTTATTTTCAAATCTCTTATGATCTCAATTTATCTACTAAAAAGTAGCTACTTTATTCAAAAATAGTGAGGCAAATGCTTAAATTTGCACTCTTAAAAAAAACAAATCATCTTACCACAAATGGAATATAGAATAGAGAAGGATACGATGGGCGAGGTAAAAGTACCTGCTGATAAGCTTTGGGGAGCACAAACAGAACGTTCTAGAAATAATTTTAAAATTGGTGCATCAGCATCTATGCCATTAGAAATTGTATATGGTTTTGCTTACTTAAAAAAAGCTGCTGCATATACAAATTGCGAATTAGGCGCATTACCGATAGAGAAAAGAGACCTTATTTCTCAAGTATGTGATGAAATACTAGAAGGAAAACATGATAACCAATTTCCTTTGGTGATTTGGCAAACCGGTTCTGGTACGCAAAGTAATATGAATGTGAATGAAGTTATTGCTAATAGAGCACATCAATTAGCTGGTAAAACAATTGGTGAAGGAGACAAAACATTACAACCAAATGATGATGTTAATAAATCTCAATCTTCAAATGATACTTTTCCTACAGGAATGCATATTGCAGCCTATAAAAAAATAGTAGAAGTAACTATTCCGGGGGTAATTCAATTAAGAGATACTCTAAAGAAAAAATCTGAAGAGTTTAAAAATGTAGTAAAAATTGGTCGTACCCACTTTATGGATGCTACACCACTTACTATAGGGCAAGAATTATCAGGATATGTTTCTCAATTGGATCACGGAATTAAGGCTTTAGAAAACACCTTACCTCATATGGCAGAATTAGCCTTAGGAGGAACCGCTGTAGGAACTGGGTTAAATACCCCAAAAGGGTATGCAAAACGGGTTTCTGAATTTATTGCACAATTTACCAGTTTACCATTTATCACAGCAGAGAACAAATTTGAAGCCTTGGCTGCACATGATGCTTTTGTAGAGAGTCACGGTGCTTTAAAACAATTGGCCGTTTCATTAAATAAAATAGGGAATGATATTCGTATGCTGGCTTCTGGGCCAAGAAGCGGAATTGGTGAACTAATTATTCCTGCCAATGAACCAGGGAGTTCTATTATGCCTGGTAAAGTAAACCCCACACAATGTGAAGCATTAACTATGGTATGTGCACAAGTTATGGGTAATGATGTAGCTATTAATGTTGGAGGAATGCAAGGGCATTTTGAATTGAATGTATTTAAACCTGTTATGGCTGCGAACTTACTTCAAAGTGCTCAACTCATTGGGGATGCCTGTATTTCTTTTGATGAGCATTGCGCCCAGGGAATCGAACCTAACCAAAAAAGAATTACTGAATTATTGAATAACTCATTAATGTTGGTTACGGCTTTAAATACTAAAATCGGATATTATAAAGCTGCTGAAATCGCTAATACTGCTCACCAAAATGGTACAACTCTAAAACACGAAGCCGTAGCTTTAGGATATGTAACCGAACAAGAATTTGACGAATGGGTAAAACCAGAAGATATGGTAGGTAGTTTAAAATAACAAGATCTTACCTATTTTAGAATAAGAAAAGAAAGCCTTACAATTTGTTGTAAAACAGAGAGTAAGGTTTTTTTTATACAGCATACTATAAATCATTTTAGTTTTTTTTAAGGATTAATCTAATTTAATTGCTAAGTTTACGTTAATGAAATTTGTCATATTCTTAGTATTACCCCTTCTTTTTCTAACGTCTTCTGTAAGCTCTGATACTTATATTGGAAAATGGAAAATTAAAGGAGGATCGATTATCGAAATCTATAGGGATGGAGATTATTTTTTTGGGAAAATTGATAAACGAGCAGAACGCCCCTTATCCAATCTTAATGGCTTGGATAATAAAAATCCTCAAAAAGAACTTCAAGGTCGTCCTTTACTCGGAATGAATATTTTAGAAAACTTAAGATATAAAGATGGAGCATTATCTGGCGGAACTATCTATAATGCGGATAGTGGTAAAAGCTATATTGTAAAAGTTTGGATTAATAGTGACAATACTGATCTTTGTTTTATAAGAGCATATAAAAGCTTTCTATTTAAAACCTTTGAAGCCAGAAGAGTTAAATAGGTATAAAATATTCTATAAAACGATAATTAGATGAGCTCATAGAATTCTACTCATTTTAAAAAAACGTACATATTCATAAAAAACTTTTAAATTTGTATACTTCCCCTTTTCAGAATTAACAAACTATGAATCTAACCTTTGTTGTTATACGTATTATATTTTGAATCTAATTTTAACTATAAATAAACAGCAACAACATGAAAGTTTTAAAAAAAATAGGAATTGTGCTTATTGCACTTATCGCTATTATCCTTATAGCGGCAGTCTTTGTTTCTAAAGAAGTAGTTTATGAAAAATCTATTAGTATTGAAGCTCCTATAGAGGTTGTGTGGGAAAATGTAAATAGTCTCGCTGATTTAGATAAATGGAGTCCCTGGAATGATTATGATCCTAACATGGCGAAAGAATTTAAGGGTACAGATGGGACAATTGGTGCAACAGCTAGTTGGGACAGTAATGTAAAAGAAGTAGGCAAAGGCAGTCAAACTATTGCCAAAATTGAAAAACCTAATCTTCTTGAAACGGATCTTAAGTTTTATGAACCTTATGAAAGTGAAGCAAAAGGGTATATAAAAGTACTAAAGGAAGGCAATACCACAACAGTAACATGGGGTTTTCAAAGTGAAATGCCCTACCCTTTTAACCTTATGAATTTATTTACTGATATGGAAGAAATGATGGGCAAAGATTGGAATAAAGGTTTATCAACGCTCAAAAATATTTGCGAAAATAAAGGGTAACATTTCATGCATGACCACCTGATTTCAGAAAAACATTAAAAACAAATAGAAAAGGGGGAACCACCCCCCTTTTCACTACCAAACTCAACTCTATATTCCACAACAAATAAGTCCCAAATATTTGTCTCTCCTATATCCATAATCACAGCCACGGCCTGCTTTACATTCCCATGTATCCTCGCTACCACCGTTAATATTTCCCTGCTCATTTTTTTTGAGTTTATGAACTCCATTAAAATTTAAAATCTTTGTTATCATGTGTGAAAATTTAAATTATTAAATGTATTCTGAACAATTTTAATGACACTCAGAATTTATGTCCAAATCTGATTGTTTTTTTTGATTTTGAATCTGCTGATTATTAAGGGAAAGAGATACCATCATTTGGTGGTAAATATCCACAACATACAACATCACCAAATTTACTATCATCGATATGCCCATATCTACACCATTTCCCTGGCGAAAGACAGACTGTATTTCCTCCTCCATTAATCTCAAGAAGTTGTTCCTTTTTAAGCTTTTTAGCTCCGTTTAATTCTAAAATTTGTTTTAGCATAATTATTAAATTAACTGATTTAAAGAATTCCCGAACAGTTAAAGACACTCAGGGATATGTCTATTAGTATGTATTAAGATAAAATGGGGTATAAACTTCAACACAACTGATACTTATTAAGCCTAATTTCTAATTAATATCCACAAATTTATAAAGGTCCAATATCTCCACTTGGTAAATAAATTGATAAAGTTGTCCATTCTGTCCATACCCCGTTACTTTTACCTCTTACTTTAATCGTCCCCATTCCACTGCGCAATGGGCTTACCATTATACTAGCATATTTGGATTGTTTGATTTCTGACCGAGTAGTACGCGAAAAAGAGAATTGCCATTGCCAATCTTCCATTACTGTATTACTAGATACGTATGCTTTAGAATATGTCTTACCGTTTATAGTGATTACAGCCACATCAACTAATATTCTTGAAAGCTCTGGTGGGCATTGTAGGTTTTCATCAACCTCGAATCTTGGTCTTCGGGTAGGTTTATTATTTTTAACAACTCCGCTTAGTTTACAAAAAGACACATCACCAGAAGCTATTAAATTAAGAAAAGTAGTGTTTGAAAGTTTAGAGGGTTGTGTTTTAATATATCCTGCTTTTTTAGGCCAGCTATCCTTTAAAATCCATTGCGTATTATTTCCCAGATCATCCCAACCAATAATTGCATAAGCATGATCATTGATCTCGGTCAATTCTGAAGAACTATATTCTCCAAATTTTTCTAAAGCACGGTTCGTCTGAGAATGTTTTACTTTCATTATCATTGGACCATCAATTAACAATCGTTTTATATCATCGATAGATCTAATAGAATTTGATTCTATTTCTGATACATTTCTAACAGTGAAATAATCAGAATTAGTAATCAGTTGCCCACATTGATCATCGATTTTATAAACAGGAGGTTCTCCTACTTCTTGAAGTCGAAAGTCTCTTTCTTCACTAATGCATTCTAAGGCCTTACCTCTATACCCATTATATGCAGGAGAAAACCAATCATCTACATTAGGTATAAAATCATTATAAATATATGAGGAAGGATATTTATGTGCAGGAATTTTAAATCCGTCTTCTAATACATCCTCATATAACCAAAAATTAGTAGAGAAAGCACCCATATACAAATATGCATTTGATAGTGGAATACTTACATTTTCATTATATTCTATCATGTACATGGTTTCTATGACGGCATTAAACGCATGAGACATGCATGGCCCTTGAAAAATCTGATCTCTGGCTGGTGTTGTAAAATCTCTTACTCCCGATGATGTTTTAACTTCTTTCCAAGAAAACTTGCATGGTAATTGAGCAAAACCGGAAGTAGTAGAAATCAAGATTACTATTAAAAACGTTTTAAGTAATGGTACTCTCATATGTTCAGAAAATTTAAATAGATGCTTCTTTAAGTATAGAAATATCAAAAAGAATAGTTTTTTTGATTCTAAAAATCCTATCTCCCGTATTATTCATTATTATTTTACTACCTGATATTTGATAGTTACCAGGTAGTAAAATCTAGATGTACTTATTAGCAAGTATACTCTGGATCATTGGCTAAAAAGGGATAATTTGAAAGCCAAAAGCTTGGATTACTACAAAACTCCCTTACTGAAGGTATATAACCTCCCTGAATTGTTTTTTGCTGTAGTTTGTGAAGGGTTTCTACTCCTTCTAAATTTTTAATCTGTTTTAACATTAGGTTTAATTTTATATAGATTAATAGTATATACAGTGTTTAATTAGCACCACTCTGCAGTATTACATTCCATTTCATATGTATAAGGAGCATCATTCCCTCCTTTTATATTATTTAAAGAAGTTACTTTTAGCTTCTCGAGGTTTAGTTTTTTTAGATTAACTTTTTTAGTTTCTTTACTTTTCATTTCTTTTAAAACTTTAGACTATTAATTATTACTTGATCATTTAGCGACACTCAAGACTTATGTCATTTATAAAAATATACTCCGGGTATCTATTAACAAGCTTCTGGGCGCTCAGAATAACAACCGTATTCCCATGTAAAACCAAGATTACCACCTTTAACCTCATTCAAAGAAGTTACTTTTAGCTTCTCAATCTTTAGTTTTTTTAGATTAACTTTTTTAGTTTCTTTACTTTTCATTTTTGTGTAAAATTTTAGATTATTAATTATTACTCTGATCTTTTATCGACACTCAAAGCTTATGTCTTTTAGGAATAAATTTTTGAATAGTTTATTATAAATTCTTACCACCACTATCATTTGTTACTTTTATTCTGCCCAATTAATTTTATGTGTTCTGTCGATATAAATGATACCATCAAATGCTTTTCCGTAATAACCAATTTCAGTTTCGTTGTTTCTATATTGAGCACCTGCACCAGACATTACTATTAGCGGTTTTTCTAAATACAATCTTAAATCATCATTATATTTTGCTTTTCTAAGATTTACGAATGTATTAGGGGTTCCGTATTGTTTTAGGCAATGGGTAAATGTATTTTCTTCTGTTTTATCAAAACTAAATGTTTGAAAATCCCAGCCTACTTCATTTGCATTATTAGGGTAAGCAATAAAATCTCCCATACCAAAATCGGTGGCTATATTAAAATAGGATGAGTCATATATTTTGCGTAATTGATGCCCTGTAACATCTACACCTCCATTACCTACCCAATCTCCAACGTGAGCATTATGTGCCCAATACAATGCCTTTGAATCTTCTCCATGATACTTCAAAATCCATTCAATATTTTCGGCCATATAAATATCCCGGAAATCGTGTTTACGTTGCTCAACATTTTGATTAATAGCGGTAACAAACTGGCCTAAGACTTCTATATGATGATATATTAAGCTGAATTCTTCCTTGGATGTCTTGTTTTTAAATATTTTATGATTTTCAATAAAATAGTTCTTCAATTTAGAGTAAGAAATATAGTAATCTGATTTCTCGCTTTCTTCTATATTTTGCCACAAATGTTTTTCAAATCCATCAATTACATAATCAAAACCCACCAATTTTAAATACTCTTTGATTCGATTGACATCAGAAATTACATATTGCATTTCGCATCCATAAATGTGAATTTTATCCGTGTGATTTTGATTGTATTCTCTTAACCAATTCATTAATTGATAAAACTCCTTGGTCATATATCGCCATGTAGAATTATGGTTTTTTAAAATGGCTTCTAAATCATCTCTTTTACCTTGAATGAAGTCATTTAAGTATTGTCCTTCTCCAAAACCGGTTTCAATAATAAAAACCTTAAAACCGTGTTTTTCGGATAAGTACTTCATTAATTCTTCTGCAAGAATGTTAAATTCAGCCGTTCCATGAGTGTCTTCACCATACCCAAAAATACGTACATCTTTGAGTTCTTTATCGAGAAATGAAAATGAGTTAGCTGCTATGTTTTCAAACCCAGAAGCATAATTTGCCAGCTCAGAATTGCATTGTGAATTACATGATATGTATAAAATTGAAGTTATAAAGACACTTACCGCTAATCTCATGTGTTCTATTAATTACAAAACAATTATTTCTTAGGTTTTTTCTTTCCTTCTTTCTTAATAGATTTAATTATTATTTCATGCTATTTTAGATATCATAAAAAGGCTAACTGAAATCAAAAAAAGAATTGTTGCAAAATTTTCTTGCCGTCGAAGGGAATGAGGTTATTTTCCATATTCACAAAAACAAATAATTGACTACCAATATCATTATTATATTTTGATACAACAGCAAGAAATTTTGTTGAAGCAAACATAGATTCAACTCTAAAAAAATTATAATGTAATTTGGGTTTTGTGACGAATACCCTATAAATTAGTGACGAATTATCTTTATCTAGAAATGGATTTTATCTAATTCGGAAACATATTTTGTGCTTACCGGTAATTTCTCATTATTAATCGTCACTTCGGTTTTTGATTTTGAATGTACTTTATCTAATCGAATAATATAAGATCTGTGAATCCTAATATATTCTAAAGGGTCGGGAGTAGATTCTATAAAGCAGCCAATTTTTGTTCTAAGGGTATAGTTTTTATGCTCTGTAATAATATCAATATAATTTCCAGAGGACTTAACATATAAGATTTCGTTAGTTTTTATTTTGATTTCTTTTTTACCTTCTTTAAATAAAATATACTTTTCATTTTTGTTTACCCGTTTTATTAATAAACGCATTAGTTCTCGAGTAAAACTTCGATTAGTATACAGTATTTTCATCCTAAGAAATAAATATATCAATAAAAGAATAGCGATTAGGCATGCTAGCTGAAACCACAAGGTTTTCCAGTAAGGAAGTTTAATAATAAAAGAGTACGTTTGTACATTTTCAGAACAATCTTTCTCATTATCACACGCCTTTACCATAAAAGTATAACTACCGTGTGGTAGTGAAGAAAACCTAATTTTTCGATTATCAGAGAATTGCCATTCTTCATCAAAGCCTTCTAATTTATATTTGTATTTTAATTTATTATTGGCAAATAATATTCCTTCAACAAAAAACTCAAGGTTATTTTCATTATACTTTAATTTTTGTGATCTAGAAGTAATCTGTATAGAATCATTAACTTTTAAGCTTTTAATTTTTAAAAAATAAGCACCGGGTTTATTTGATTCTAAAACAGATTTTGGAAAATACGTTATTCCTTTTTTTGTTCCTAACCATACTGTATCATCTATAATCTCAATATCTTCTATTTCATTACTAATTAACCCTTCTTGAACAGATACTCCTTTTATGTCGATATCCTTATCAACTCCAAATACAATCCTATTAACACCTTTATTGGTACAAGCCCATAGAACGTTTTCATTTTCAAAATAAATTTCTTTAATGGTGTTACTATTTAATCCATCTTTGGTATTTATTGTATATGTACTATCTTTTTTTACAACAATAATACCTTTGCCTACTGTAGCGAGATATAGTTCTTCTTTTTTAGGATGTATATCTATATCTTCAATTCTGGCATCAAAAAATGGTGTACCCTTCGGAAAAAATGAAGTGAAAGAGGTCTTATTTTGTTTAAATAAACCTTTAGAGGTTCCTATATACAACGTATCTTTTCTAATAATTGCATCTAGGACGCGATACGGAGTATCAATAGAGTTTACATATTCTGGTGTTATTATTCTCACTGCTCCATTACTTGATGCTAAAATAGTTGAACTACCATCTGGCTCCGAAAGTTTTAATGTATAGCCTAGATCAATATTTTTATTAAATGGGGTTATGAGTCTATTATTATTATAGATGAACAACTCGTTTTTTATAGTATCACTCGTAACCAAACCATGAATATTACCAGTAGATTTACTAAACATTACAGCTTTTTTGTCTTGTTTAAAACGTACGATACATCCATCGGTTGTTGAAAAATACAATGCATTATTTTCATCCTTTGCCAGGGAATTTACATGAGGGTTTTCTATAAATGGGATTCTTTTGTTTTTGATGCAAGGGTTCTTAATATAAAATACGCCAGAATTTAATGTTGAAAACCAATACCCTCCATGGTGATCTATTAAAAAATTGGTTACCGATAATCCTTCTAAAAATGTGGTGTTTGTATTTCCATTAATATCAACAATGCGAGCTCCTCCATGATGATATCCTACAAAAAACTGAGAATCATTTATCGTTTTAAGACCTAGAGGGCTATATTTATTTTTTATAGAAGTATGGATATCTCCTTTATCGGTTATAACTTCTATTAATTCTCCATTAATAAAAATTGTATAAGACTTATTTCCTAAAGTAATAGCACTTCTTAATGTACCACCTTTTAGCCTGGTTTTTACTAAATGTTTGCTAAGTTCAGTAGTATCATTACTTAAAAAGAAAAACGGATTTTCTGAAAAAGTTTTTTTAGAAACTATATGTATACCTTCTACTAATTCAGTATCAGCCGGAGGTTGTAATATTTCCCCGCTTTTACTAATAATAATTTCACCATTAATTCCTTTTCCTCCAATATGTAACGATTGTTCAGCATCTAAATATATACTTTCTACAACCGATTTTTTACTAATCAGATTATTCAGTTTATCATTATAGTCATATAATTTTATTTCTTCAGACTTTTCATCTATAAAGAATGTTTTTTGTGTATTTAAGGTTCTACACCAAATTTGACCATTAACCTGTGGGAAAAAATCTAAAACGGCGTCTTCTAGTTTCTCATTTGATCCAAATTTTTCGAACTCATAACCATTATATCTAATAATACCTTTTTGAGTTGCCAACCATATATATCCTTTTTTATCCTGATATAAATCATATATCTGTGAGCTAGACAACCCATCATTTGTTCCATATGATGTATAGTTATAATCATTTTGGGCAAAGGAAAACGCAAAAAAGAATAAAAAAAGTAATCGGAATATCTTCAAAATGATGACTATATATATTAAATTTTTAAAGCGTAATATTACAAAATAAGTCTGTTAATCATTTTAAAAAATTAAGTGAATTTTAAGTTAAAACCACAAATTAAGTAATTTAATCCTGCATTGAAAATAACATAAAGTATCAAATACTAGTTGCGGAAAAAGTTATTTTTCCATAAAAAAAGCCCTCTGGATTATAGAATCCAGAGGGCTTTTTTGTAGAAATACTGTTTATTAATTTAGAGCTTTTTCAACCTTAGCTTTTACTTTTTCTAATGCCTGTTCTAAGTCCCAGACCAAATCTTTAGCATGCTCTACACCTATTGATAATCTTACCAATTGGTCTGTAATATTCATTTCTTGTCTTTGTTCTTCATCTACACCTGCATGTGTCATAGTTTTGGGATGCTCTGCCAAACTTTCTGTACCACCCAAGCTTACTGCCAGTTTCATTAGTTTAAGATTATTAAGGAATATAAATGCTTCTTCTTCTCCCCCTATAATATCAAAAGATACCATTGCTCCAGGAGCAGAACATTGCTTTTGAAATGTTTTATACCCTTCTGTTTCTTCTTCTAATAATCCCAAATAGTATACGTTTTCAATCTTAGGATGATTATTTAAATAATCAGCAATGATCTGAGCATTTTTCGTTTGCTGATCCATTCTTACCTTTAAGGTTTCTAAACTCCTAAGTAGTAACCACGCTGTATGTGGGCTTACCATATTCCCCAGGAAAGTACGAAGTGTTTTTACTCTTAACATTAATTCTGCATTCCCCAAAACTGCTCCTGCTATGAGATCACTATGGCCTCCTATATATTTTGTAGCAGAGTACAGTACTAAGTCTGCTCCACATTGTAAAGGGTGTTGCCATAATGGTCCCATATACGTATTATCTACAGCTACCAAAGCTTTTCTGTCATTAGTACTAAATTGTTTGGCAATCTGGCTATATTTTTCGATATCGACAATATCATTGGTTGGATTGGCAGGAGTTTCGAGATAAATCATTGCTAATTGATCTGATTTTCCAGAATCTTCGATCATTTTAATCACTTCATCTGTACTTTGATTTGGCATTACTCCTATAGTATGAACTCCTATTTTATCCAAAAAATGATGAATAAAATGATCTGTTCCTCCATATAATGGATTACTATATACTAGTAAATCTCCGGGTTTAAGGAATTCTAACAATACTGTACTTATTGCAGACATTCCACTTTCAAAAACTGCACAATCATCTGCTTTATCCCATAAACATAGGCGATTTTCCAGGATTTCTAGGTTGGGGTTATTAATTCTACTATAAATAAGACCAAGTTCTTCTTTTGGAGATTTCTCCCTTAAACCATAGGCTAATTCAAAAAAAGCTTTTCCCTCTTCTGCAGTTTTAAAAACAAAGGTTGATGTTTGAAAAATAGGGCACTTTATGGCTCCTTCTGATAATTCTGGCTTATAACCATGAGTCATCATTAAACTCTCGGGGTTAAAATCGTGTTTCTTCATTTATACTATTTTATTCTTTTTTAATAGTAGAGCTAATACCAATATAGATCAGCATATTTGCTATTATTTTCATAAATTGAATTGATATCCTAAATACTCTTTTCAATCCTTAAAACTACATTTAAAAGAATTAAAAACCCTATTATTATCAATTTTAAGAAAAAATAGTATTCATTTTTCATTATAATAGAATTTTATTCTATATTTGATATAGTATCAAGCTTTATATAGAAAATTATTATGGATAAAATAGATCGGTCAATATTATTGTTATTACAAAAAGATGGTAAAATCACGATTAAAGAAATTGCAGAAAGATTAAACCTAACTACCACTCCGATTTTTGAGCGTGTCAAAAAATTAGAACGTGAAGGCTACATAAAATCATATAAAGCTATTTTAGATCGTAAAAAAACAGGATTACAATTGATGGTGTTTTGTAATGTTACCTTAAATCTTCATCAAACCGATTATCTAAAAAAATTTGAAAAAGATATTCAACAATTCCCCGAAGTTGTAGAATGTTATCATGTAGCGGGTATGTTTGATTACTTAATTAAAATCTACGCAGAAGACATGGAACGTTACCAGGATTTTTTATCTAATAAACTAGCTTCTCTAGAAAATATTTCTAAAGTACAAAGTTCATTTGTAATGACCGAAGTAAAAGATTTCTCATATCTACCAATTCCATAAAAAACTACTCATCTAAAATAAGAAGTGTTTTATATTTTCTAAAACATGTTTAATAAAATAATGTGCCAACTATCTTACATTTTTCTAAAAATACATTTCGCTCCTATCGTTTAACTTGAAAACATTCAATTCAAATTGGCACTACTGATTATACGCATATCAATAATTTTTTTCACTTTACCACTCTTATGACCTAGTCCCCCTGGAGGTAAAATATCTATATCTGGTTTTGCTGTTAATTTATAATCTAAAAAAATCACTTTAAGCAAAGAATTTGATTTTATTAATTCTTCAAAAAAAACTTTTTTAAGATTCTCTACCTTCTCTTGGGTAAAATTTTCTCGAGTTTCAATTTGGAAATGAAAATGATCTCGGTTATTTACTTTTTGGATAATACATTTATAAATATTAGAAAGTCCATTAACAGAAGTAACAGCTTTCTCTATTCCAGCAGGGTAAACATTTCCTCCAGCATATGTAAACACGTCATCTCCACGTCCTTTGATTTCACTAAAATAAGTACCAGTATGTCCACAATCACATGTTCCCTCACATACTTGTACTAAATCATGTGTATTGTACCGAATTAAAGGTACTGCTTCGCGTTGCAATGCTGTAATAATAAGCTCTCCTATTTCTCCCTCCTTACAATATTCTCCAGTTTCTGGGTTAATCGTTTCTGTGTAAAACATATCATCCCATATATGAAGTTTACCATGAGAACATTCTGTTGCTATAAGCCCAAACTCTGTATTCGCGTAAATATTAAATATTTCAACATCAAATAATTTTTGAAAAGTCTGTCTAAACTCATCAGAAAAAACTTCTCCTACCAAAAATATTTTTTTCAAACTTAGTGAAGTAGTATCCATATTGTAATCGATACATATTTTTTCTAAATATGGTAAAAAAGAAGGCAAACAAATCATATAATCTGGTAAGCAATGTTTTAAAGCCCAAAGCTGATAATCTACACCAAGGTTTACCTCAGCAGGAATAGTTAAACCAATCAATTCTCCTGCAGATTGACAAATTAATCCACTAGCCCATGGTCCATATGCCATTACGCACAAACATTTTTCATATTGTTTTATCCCCGAAAATATAAAACTACGTACTTGAGAAATTACAGCATTATCAATATCATTTTTTGTGTACGGGATTATCTTTGGTTTTCCTGTACTACCAGAAGTTTGGCAAAAACGAACTACTTCGTTATCATTGACAAAAGGAGTATTTAAAAAAAGTTCTACTTCAATAATTGGAAGTTTCGATATATCTTCAATACCAGAGATATCTGATGGGTAAACTCCATGAGATTGTATTAAATCCCGGTAGTACTTTGACTTTTCTATAGCTTTTTTAAAGGTTGATACAAACAAAGTATTTTGTTGTTTATCGCTATAATCTTCTTTCAAAAGATTCATTCCGTTTATTACATCCTGATAATTCATAGAAGTTATCTATAGGTAACCTACAAAGCAATTAAAAAATGGTTTTAATAGTTAAACCATTTCAAACTCACAATGCCATAATACAGAATAATGTATATACAGCATCATGAATTCAAATTTGAAAAATAGGTTTGGTTAAAATAAAAATTTACTTGTTTAAGCTATTAAATGCAAAATCTTCTCCAATACACAATGTTTTACATAAAGTTTTAGCTTTAAGTAAACGTAAACATCTTGTTATTAAAGATTTCATGCTTACACGCCGGTGTATTTTTTGAGTTTTTCTGATGAAAAATGTAGTCTATACAGCTCTCTTCTTTCGTTATAATCATTAACTGCATAATGCAACAATTGATGATTATTCCATAAAATTAGAGTTCCTGGTTCCCAACGTACGCGACAGTTAAACTCTGGTCTTTCTATATGTTGATAAAGAAATTGCAACAAACCTGCGCTTTCTTCTCTACTCATTCCTTCAAATTGTAATGTTGTAGTTCTATTAACATATAGAAAAGGCTTTCCTGTAAGTTCATTTACACAAACAGCCGGATGTATAGCCGTCTCTAATGGCATAGAGTCCATTACTTTTGAAACAACAGACTTTTCTTTTTCTAATGCTTTTAGTTCATTTTTCTTATTTAACATCAATTGTGTGCTATGAACTACATTAAGGGATTTTACAATGTTTTTCATTGCCGGTGACAACTTTTCATAAGCAAGAGTAGAACTAGTAAACATAGTATCTCCACCTTTTGATGGAAGTTCGACACTATATAACATTATTCCTTTTACCGGTTCTTCATAATAGCCCTGATCATGATGCCAAATACCACCAGAATTCATTTTATCTCCTTTTTCCTTTATCACTTTACCAATTGGTGAGGTTTCTTTGGATTCTTTATCAAAAAAGAAATAATTTTTAGCCAGTTTACCAAAGCCGTTACAAAATCGAATGAATTGTTCTTCTGTTAAATTCTGGTTTCTAAAAACCAGTAGTTCTCTTTCCATCCAAAGTTCATGTATACTCTTTTGAATAGATGGTTCCAGCTCATGAGATAGATCTATAGAAGATATCTCTACACCAAGGTTTCCTGTTAAATGTGTTAATTGAAGATCCATTATCATATCATTACAGTATTTAGGTTAAACTTATCCCAGTTTTCTAATTTCAATGCTTTGGGTAAAGCTAATGATGATCGGCTCATTGCTCCTCTTAGAGCACAAAACATAGTACCTCTAACTATATCTTCAAATGTATCAAGTTGGTCATTAAGATTATTTAATGCTGTCATACCGCAGGGTACTAAATCCTGATTATTTCCTTCACATGAAAAACTCATTTGTCTAACAGGTGTTGATCTGGCTTTTATTTCTTGAAATAGTGCCGATAACAATTGATGAATCCCTTTGCAATGATTATAACCATCAATATGTAAATTATCTTCCAAACCCCCATTTAGACGAGAATCCATTAAAATGAGTACTTGTCTATCCAGCATCTCAGAAAGTTTATGGGTAATCTCCATCATCGATTCGCTTGCGCTTGCCAAACCAATCGCATAAAACAAGCCACCATGCCAAGGACCTGTTTCCAGAATCAAAGGATTATCTGCAATGGCAATGACTTCTGAACTAATTTTTGTTTCTGAAAAATCTAATAAATCCATACAATGGCCTAGTACCTGTGGGGAGCATCTTACAGAATAACGTGCCTGATGTAAAGACTTCTCTCCTTCTACAATACGTTCGGATTCTAAATATTTATTACGAAGATCTATAAGTAATCCACCTGCATTACCATAGCTTGGGTGTACACTATTATGATTTAACCCAATAGTAAAATGTTCCTCACCAGCACCAATAGCGATTGATGTTAAAGCAACAGCCTCAAAACATGAAGTCATTAATTGCCTCAATCTATGATCTAATTGGATAGCCCATGATGCCATAATAGAATTTGTATTAACCAAACCAATAACATCTCTCGGACCTTTAGGGTCGTTATTTTTGAAAAGTGGAGTAATGGCATGAGCCATAGAAATCAAATCGCCACTGGCTCCCAAACTACCTTTTCTAGGAACAGTTGGTATAACCTTACTATTAGCTAGTTCAAGTAACGCTTTATAAGTCATAGGATGAACTGCTGATACTCCATATCCTGTTTTAATAACTTGTAATTTTAACGCTCTTCTTACTACAGGTTCTGGTAAGGGTTCTCCTATTCCCACTCTCAAATAATCAAGTAAATTTATTTGTGTGTTTTTCCACTCATCAGGATCTATTCTATTTCGTTCATTTTCTCCATAACTAGTATGCAATCCATAAATGGTATTTTTGTCATTTATGAACTCGTTATCCATTAAATAGTTATAAGAACGTTCTACTTTTATATAATCTTCATCAGAAACGTCTAATGGTTTGCTTAATAAACCCATTTGATACCATTTATATAATGGATACCGCATGAATGAGTCTTTGTGTATTTGTAATAAATCATTTTCTTCATCCTTAACATTCCTTTCTTGAGGAGTAATTAATACTTTTTCATCTAACATAATTGTTCTTTTATATAATTAATAAATAAGTTGGTAAATTCTTTTGGTTTAGTGTTTTAAGCCGAAGTGATTCAAAAAAAGTTTAAGTCATTTCGGCATTTTGGAAAGTAAAATTATGATATCTAAAGAAAAATACATTGCATTTTTTATACGTTTCTATACCACTTAATCTCTATTAAAACAACATTAACACTGTAGTTAAATAAACTATAAATCTGTTTTTGTACTAGAATATTTTTCTCTTAAATTCGTTTGTTATAGATTTCTAGAGGAGAAGAAATTGCCCATACTATTAGTAGTCTTTTAGAAATGGACGATCGAGGGTTTATTACCGAGGCTACTGTTTTTGCAACAAATCCCAAGGTATAAATTACCTCATTATTTTTACCAGAAGTTCTTTAAGAATATCACCTTGCGAAAGATTTGTTGCTCCTACTCCTTTACTTTTTACATCGGCATCTCTTAGGTAGGCAATAATATTAAGGCTTTTGAGTAAAATAATTTATTCAAAACGTTTGAAGCCAGAAGAGTAAAATGATATACTAATCAATAATTTAGCAAATTATTTGTGTCTAATAATAAATCTGGATCATGCAATTAAATTGGATGCAAAAATCTCTACTAACTACTATAATAGATGTTTTTACTCTCCCAACCTCTCTTGCATGATCCAGATTATAAAAATTTCTGGGAAATACATTCCCCTTATCAAGATTTTAATAGGATAGCATCATATATAAACATGATGGATAGATCCTCTTTTTATTACTAGATTTTTGCATCTGAAATAAGTTTTAGAAGCATTCCCATCTCCTCATGAGTCACCTCTCTATTACTCCTCACCTGGTGTACTACAATCAAATCTCTAACAGGATCGACCACTAAGTATTGTCCCCCAAACCCAAAAGCATGATATGCTTTTGATGATAGAGTTACATGTGGGAAATGTGGGAATTCATTACCAGCTTTTCCATTCCACCATGCAAACTTCCCAGCTCCACCCCTTTCATATATAGCAGCGTTAGAATGATAACTTGTAATGTCGTTTATCCAATCTTTAGGAACGATTTGCGTACCACCCCAATCGCCTTCTCGCGACATCAATACACCAAAACGGAATAAAGTAAATGCATTCATTTTCAACGAGTAAACCGGGTGAACAGTAATTCGAGGCCTTCTAATATAACTTCCATCATTTGTTCTGAAGCCCTTTACTCCTATTGGGTCTAAAATATCTTCTTTTAAAGCCCGGAAAAAGTCCAAACCAGTTTCATTTGAGAAGACAGTCCCGTAAGCACCATGATCCCAATTACCATAATAGAATAAATCACCTGGTTTCTGTGAGTTTCTAGGTGGTTTGGTAGCGATCATTTTCGGAGTTTCGAATATAGTATTATGGTATACGCCTGATCGCAATCCAATAACATCTTCTAGGGTGGCTGATAGCTCTAGCTCTGATAATCCATCCACATCATTTATCTCCAACTGCCCCAATGTCTTGGTTAAATCTATAGTTCCATTTTCTACATACTTTCCATAAACTGCACCCATAAGAGGTTTTCTCATAGAATTGATTGCATATTTGGTTCCTGGTCTACCAAATTCAACCAATATTCTTCCACACTTGCCCACCAACAATGCATCGGTACCAATTCTTCTAGCATAGTCTTTGACCTTTTCAAGTTTTTCAGGGTCAAAACCAAAATCTCTTGGATTTTCAATACGTTCAAGGGTTTTACCGGGGGTAATGGTACATTCTCCCTGTGCCGTAACTTTAACCTGTGCTTCGGTTTCCTCTGCAAAAACCTCGTTTTCTTCCTGTTGGGTACAAGAGGTAGTACACAAACTAAGACAAACTATTACCGAGGATAGTAATCTAATATTCATTTTTTTCATAATAATTTAACTTACTGTTTTTGTTATAGAACTCATCTTGAGTAATGCTTCAGCCGAAAAAGTTTGGTTTTTGTGCAATAATGAAGTAGGTTTTTTTCAGCATAGCTATAGCTACGGTTAAAAAAATCAACAAAAATTAGAGTGCAAAATGTAAATTTTGTAGGTCAAGGCATTACTCAAGATGAGTTCATAATTAATTCATTGATTATTTGTTTAAAACTAGCTAAATATCTAGTTTATATCTAAATGAAATCTTCTGAAAAAATAATTATTATCTGATGAATTAAGTTTTTTTTAGCCCGTAAACCAATGATTTAAGCGAATGAATAAAAAGCACACAGATATGGCTATCCAAGTACTAGAAAATCGTATGTACTAGTTATAGTTTGAGTTTACTGTAAAAGAGAGTAATGATATGATTTGGGACGTATGACAAATTCCTCTTATTACATACAATACAATGTCATTTAGCTAAGAAAAATAACATCCCAAAGTATAAGTTATCTCATTATTTTTACCAGAAGTTCTTTAAGAATATCACCTTGTGGAAGATTTGTTGCTCCTACTCCTTTACTTTTTACATCGGCGTCTCTTAGGTAAGCAATAATCCCACTTACTTTTTTCATAGGGTAATTACGAGCTGCTTCTGAGTAATCTTTTACAAAGTATGGATTAATTTTTAAAGCACTGGCAACATTGCGTTGTGATTTATCGGTCAAACCATGATATTGTAATACCTGAGAAAAAAAGCTATACAGCAAAGAAATCGTAACGACTAATGGGTTGTCTTTGGGGTTTTGTGCAAAATAATTTATGATAAGATGTGCTTTAACTCCATTTCTGGTTCCTATTGCCTTTCGAAGTTCAAAATTGTTAAACTCTTTACTAATCCCAATATTCTCTTCAATTTGATCGGCGGTGATCTGAGTTCCTGAAGGAATAATTAATTTTAGTTTTTCTAACTCATTATTTATTTTGCTAAGATCGGTTCCCAAAAACTCTACCAGCATTTGAGATGCTTTGGGGTCAATAGTATATTTAGCCCCACCAAGAACCCTTCTTATCCAATCAGAAACCTGGTTTTCGTACAGCTTTTTACTTTCAAAAATAACTCCATTCTTCGCAACTACTTTATAGAGTTTTTTTCTCTTATCTATCTTTTTATATTTATAACACATCACCAAAACGGTAGAAGGCTGTGGATTTTCTACATAATCTGCCAGTTTTTCGATCGTTCTGGACAATTCCTGGGCTTCTTTAACAATCACTACCTGTCTTTCTGCCATCATCGGAAAACGTTTTGCATTAGCCACAATATCTTCTATACTCACATCACGACCATACAATACCATTTGATTAAATCCTTTTTCTTCTTCTGCAAGGACGTTCTTATCAATAAATTGAGAAATCCTATCTATATAATATGGTTCTTCTCCCATAAGGAAATAGATAGGTTTGATATTTCCATTTTTTATATCACTTACGATTTGTTTTACTTCATCCATTCAGAAAAAATCATCAAATTTGTGTTATGCAAAAGCTTAACTTTCCAGGGTATCAGTTCAGGTTCAAAAATAGCGAAAATAAAGTTTCTATTTTTGACAGAATTCGTAAAAAATTTATCATTCTTACTCCAGAAGAATGGGTACGGCAACATACTATTCACTTTCTTATTGAAGAAAAGAAATATCCCGAAAGCTTAATTAATGTAGAAAAACTAATACAACTCAATGGACTTAACAAACGTTATGACATTATTATATTTAACTCAGACGGTAGTATTTTTCTTATAGTGGAGTGTAAATCTGCACGTATAAAAATCACACAAGAAGTATTTGATCAAATTGCGAGATACAACCTTGCTTTAGATTCAGAATATTTAATGATCACTAATGGTTTAGAGCATTATTATTGTCAAATGAATTATACCGACCAGCAGTATACTTTTCTAAAAGATATACCAGACTACAAATAGTTTTACCCTATACTCATTCGTAAGAAGCCGAAAACACATATCCAGAAAAACTACTGCTTTAAATTTATGAATTTGAAGTTTAGATTTATAAATATCAAGAATGTTGGTTTGTGAATCAAAATAAGTTCTAATAATTTCAATTCTTAATAACTCACTAACTGGCAAAACTAAATCTTAAAACTTAAAAATTATGAATTTTTTCAAATCATTGAGCATTGCAATTATATCTTGCTTGATACTTATTATTACCTCCTGCGAGGTTGATGAGAAAATATCAGACGAAGGTACTGATGAACAACAAAATGATCCAGTACTACAAAACATAGAAAAATGGGGGTTTTCAAAAGATGTCATTGAAGATCTTGGAGATTATTATCTGGTTGATGGAGATATCATTTTTTATAAAAATGTAAAATATCCTGATTTCAAAAATCCAATTTCCAAGCAAAGGCGACACCCCCGATCTGTTACTATTTCCAATGTAAGAGTTTTTATCAACCCAGGAATGGATGCGAATTGGAGAAATGCATCTTTGCAAGCTATTAATCGGTGGAACTCGGTAAATTCAAAACTCAAATTGAGTGTAACCACATCATCTTCCAATTCTCATATTCAGATCATGTATGATTCGCAAGATCCCGCAATTAATTTAGCATCTAATGTTTTTGGGCGAGGAACATTCCCTACTGGAAACGGATTACCCGGTAGAGGAATTTGGGTAAATCCTGATTTTGATTCCCCTAGGCTTTGTGGTAAAGCAATTACTCAAAATATGAGAATAGCAAATGTTCAACATGAAATAGGTCATAATGTTGGGATTACTCATACAAATCAATCTTTTGGAAGTCTGATACCAGGAACACCGAACCTAGATGCTCGATCCGTAATGAATGGAGGAAAAGCATGTACAATTAATAATTTTAGTAATGGAGATAAAATTGCTATTAGATATTTGTTTCCAAAAACAACACCTCCTCCTGTAGGAACTCCAAAAACTTTTTATAGATTTTATAACAGTAGAGCTGTTGATCATTACTATAGTACTCATCGAAGACCACCTTCTGGCTATAGATTAGAAGGAGCTATAGGTAAAGTTTTTGATAAAAAAGTAGCTAATACTATTCCTCTATATAAAGCATATAACAGAAATGCAAAAAATCATTTTTATTCTACAAATCGTAGAGAAATAACTAATGCTTCTGGTTATCAATATTTGGGTATTGCGGGATATGTATATGCATCTAGAGGTAGCCGTAGAATACCACTATATCGTTTTTATAACAGTACAGCTGTAAATCATTTTTACACTACAAATCGCAACGAAGGTAATAATGCACCTGGGTATCGATATGAAGGAGTTGCCTGTTATATACTTCGTTAACATATACTTATACATTTTAATCTAAACTATTAAAGTTTTGCCAGTTACAGATTAAAAAAATTCCGGTTAGGCTACCGTTATATTCAGAATAAACTCATTAATTTGCAGACGTGAATATCGCAGTCGTCATATTAAATTGGAATGGAAGATCTTTATTAGAGCAATTTTTACCTTCGGTGATCAAAAATTCTAAGGAAGCTACTATTTATCTTGCTGATAATGCTTCTACAGATGATTCTGTTGCTTTTGTAACGACTACTTTTCCTGAAGTTAAAATTATTCAAAACAAAGTTAACGGAGGCTATGCAAAAGGATATAATGATGCTTTATCAAAAATTGATGCAGATATTTTTTGCCTTCTAAATAGTGATGTTGAAGTTACTAAAGATTGGTTAATTCCTATTCTTAAAACGTTTAAATCTCATACAGAAGTTGCAGCTATACAGCCTAAAATCCTTGATTATAAAAAGAAAACTCATTTTGAATATGCGGGAGCTGCAGGTGGGTACATCGATAAGCTGGGATACCCATATTGTCGAGGAAGAATATTTGATACTCTTGAAGAAGATAACGGACAATATGATGATACTACTACTATATTTTGGGCGAGTGGAGCGTGCATATTTATAAGAAAGCAGGTATTTGAAGAGGTTGGAAAACTAGATGAAGATTTTTTTGCTCACCAGGAGGAGATCGATCTTTGCTGGCGTGTACACAGTAACGGCTATACAATACTCTATGAAGGCTCATCAACGATTTATCATTTAGGAGGAGCAACTTTGGATGCGATGAATCCAAGAAAAACATTTCTAAATTTTAGAAACAGCCTATACCTTCTGATTAAAAATGTACCAGGAAATACTGTATGGTTTTTGATTTTTATACGAATGATTCTAGATGGGCTTGCTGCAATTAGATTTATTACACAAGGAAAATTTTCTCATTTTGCAGCTATTTTCAAAGCACATATTAGTTTCTATACCAATTTTAACACTTTTAATAAAAAACGCAAAAAACTTTCAAAAACGGGGAAATATTATTCTCTTTTTTCCGTTGTATGGCAGTATTTTATTTTAAAACGTAAACATTTTGATCAATTATAAGGAGATATAATAAATTATTGTTAATGACCTAGCATTACGTCACATTTTTAATAATTTTGAGTTATATAACCAGAATAAGACTAAAAACAAATTTTCTAATGAAAAAAGCAATGATTATTGGGGCCTCTCTAGCAATTCTACTATCTTCCTGTGTTTCGCAGAAGAAGTTTTCAGAATTAGAAGCCAAAAACAAAGAAACTGAAGATTTATTAAACTCCGCAACGGTTAAACTAAATAGCTGCCTTGAAGAAAAAGCAAGTTCGACTTCGCAACTTAAAGTTCTTCAAGATCAAGTATCTAACCTTAAAAATCAGAACTCTGCTCTATTAAACAATGTAGGTAATTTGGCCACTCTCTCTACTAAAGAAGCAGAAAATCTAGAAAAATCTCTAGAAAGTATTAAAGAAAAAGATTTACAAATTAAAACTATGCAGGATGCTATTACCAAAAAGGATTCTGTAACCTTAGCACTTGTAACAAGCCTTAAGGGAGCTTTAGGAAATCTTGCTGATGAGGATATCGAGATTAATGTAGAAAAAGGAGTAGTATATGTTTCTATTTCTGATAAGTTACTTTTCAAAAGTGGTAGCTATAATGTTTCTGCAAGAGCTCGTGAAGTATTAGGCAAAGTAGCAAAAGTTGTTAATGATAAGCCAGATATCGAATTCTTAGTAGAAGGTCATACAGATAATGTGCCTATCAAAAACAAAGTACTTTTGGATAACTGGGATTTAAGTGTAAAACGTGCTACTTCTGTAGTAAGAGTATTACAAAATGACTTTAAAGTTGATCCGAAACGTATGACTGCTGCGGGAAGAAGTTATTATGTACCAGTAACTGATAATAGCTCTGCTGCGAACAAAGCAAAAAACAGACGTACAAGAATCGTAGTATTACCAAAACTTGATCAGTTTTATAATATGATTGAAGATGGTATGAAAAAAGCTTCAGGGAAATAAAATAATATTTTTCTAATCATACAAAAAGGGAGATCATTTTGATCTCCCTTTTTGTATTTCATTGAGTAGTATTTTCTTTCATTAATCCAAAATAATACCTGTACCATTCTGTCTGGGAAAATTATGAGTTTCGTCTTTACCCCTCTCTTCTCCTTGTTGGAAAAATTTCTTCCAAAAAGAAGATTCTTTCCACCTGGATTCTGCTTTGTACAATTCACTTTTCACCAAATAATAACTATCGAAAACAGAAAATAATGTTTTAGAATATGTTACAAACCCTCTTCTGTCGCCTGTTACGATATAGGATTCTATAGCATTTGAAGCTTCTCTAACTGTATAAATTGCATTAGCGATACCATGAGAAGAAAGAGGGTCAAAAGATAAAGCCGCATCACCTACCGCCATCCAATTTTCTCCTGATAAATAATTGGCTATAGATGAGTTTGCATCTGATCCTATAATTTTTACTTCAGATTGCTCTACCAGAAAATCTTTTAACAAAGTTGTTTTAGATAACACCGATTGCCAATCAGAATACTCTCTTAGTTTTAGTTGAACAAGGTTTTCTCTATTCGTAAAAATCGACAACACATTGGTTTTCTCATCTAAACCAGAAACAATCCCCCACCCGTCTTCGAAAGATTCTACAAATACATCGTATGTCAATTTTGGATGTTCTACTTTTGGTAAGTGACAACTAAAAGATATTAGGTTATCATATAATCGAATAGGTATATTTAATTTTTTAAGAATAGCACGATTTCTGCCTGTTGCATCAATAATCATTTTTGCAGTAATGGTTTGTTTTTGATGATTATTTTCTACTTCTACACTAACTTCTTCTTTAGAAATTACCATATTCAACATTTTTTCATAACGCATCACATTCTCATCGCATAGTTGTTCGAGATCATCTACTACAGCTTTCTTATTAATTTTTAAACCATTTTTATATGACAATTGAGAGAAAAAATTGTTATTCGATATCCTTGTATTCCCCCACATTGAATGATACCCATATGTTTTCCTGATCGCATTTTTTTCAAATACCTTTAGGAGATCAAGAGCATGTAATAAAGGCATTGAAGAAGGAGGCAATGTCTCTGCCAAAGCAAAGTGTTTCTTCTTACTTTTACGATCCAAAACCAGATGTTGTATTCCTTTTTTCTTCAAAAGAAATGACAACACTAATCCTGCAATACCTTTACCTACAATAATAACATCTGTATTCATTATTTTTTATCAGCTTCTTTTCCACTATAAGAAACATATACCGTTTTGGGTAATCCTTCTATATCTATATCTAATTTTCTACCGGTGACTATTCCTATTTTATCCCATTGATATACCATATTAATGAGTCCGTTAAGATACCCTCCTTCTGCATGATATCCTATAAAACCTGTATCTGCAGTGTGCAACCAGGCCAAGCGATTTGCATAAATATTACGTTTGGTATCCTCCAAAATATTGGGATCGAGAAGCTTTTGGTAACTTTCCTGAGGAAACACATGTACAGGTAAATTAGCTGCCCACCATGACGGAATAGGATATTGTTTCTCTACAAAAACTGCCTGACAACTACCTGCATCAGATTGCCACGGAATCCCCATCCATTTGGTAAGATCACCAGGTGTAAGTTTCCACAACCAATTTTTTTCATTTTTGGGATTCATAGATTCACGAATATCTTCAGAATTCATCTGAAATCCAAAATCATTATAAAATATATCGTTTTGTTCTTTACTAGTAGCAGCATTAAGACGAACTTCTCTTAATCCATAAAACCCATATTTAAAAGCCCCTTCGGTTATCCATTGATATATCATACTATTCTCTGCATAAATAAGATTATGCCGCATAGGCCAGGTTAACTCTACTCCTGGATGAAAACCTCCACCATATAACGTTTCTAATACAGCTCTGGTCATCAATAATGGCTTTTTAGATTCATCTTTGGCAGCTTCTAAAAATTGATTTTGGTAAAATGCTCCCATCTCATCTATAGTCTGAAAATCAAAATCAGGAGACGTTTCAAATTTACCATCTTTCCAGTTTTCAAGTTGTTCATAGAGCATTGGTGGAATAGCAAACCACTGAGCTGGGCTTCCTGGATAGTCTATAGCATCTCCCGGATAATAAGGAAGTTTTAATTCATCGGTTCCACTACCTCGATTTACAACATCAGTTTTATCTTTGCTTGGTATTATAGGCTCATTATTATAATGATATGAAGGGTCTCTAAAGAGATCGAATATTTGTTTTCTCACAGCATCTGCTTCTTCTTTTGGTTCTTTTTTATAAAGATATTTAAATTTCCCATCTGCCATAAGTTTATCGATCGTTTCCTTAAATGATGGAGAAAGGAAATCTCCTAGATTAACCCATTGCATCCTATAGAGACGATAAAATATCGGAAATACCAGGCTTAACTCGGGAGCATAGCTCTCATTAGCTGCTCCTGCAATTAAATCAAACATCGTAGATATTGGCTGAATCTGAGGTGCATAATCTGGCGGTGCAGTGGCTACCCAGGCAGAAGATAGTGCATCATCCAAATGATACGTATCTCCACTTTTCTTAGAAACAATAGATGCTGTAACCCTTCCATCACATATATCATCATACCAATTAGAGTTATCTGCAAAATCATTATTAAGATCCGATGGGTTTAGAGAAGCCGAAATACCATCTGCTCCATAAAAAATTAATGTTCCTTCGTCATACTCGATAGTACCAAGGTCAACAGATTTAGAAGACGTATTCATACTAGCTGCTAATTTACTAACCCCACCATTATCCGAAGGAAACTTCCCTCGAATCACCTCACGTTGATCATTAGCATTAACTTTTGTCTTTCCCGGGTGATTCACTAGTTCTTTACGATAATCATATCCTCCTTCTACTCTCATCGACTGGTTTAGTACATTAGGATTTCTTCGTTTTGCTCCAATACCAGGTGCCAGCTTGTTTTTTGCAAAATTTGGAGATAAGTTTTGATTTTCGGATAACACAGAGAGATCCAGACTATTATTAAAATCATACCAAAATGGCTTCTTATTAGCTACTTCTACCGTCCATTCAATATCATAATCACTAGCATCTATTTGCTTAACGGGTACCCCATTGTCATCACATTCATAAACATAAAATCGCTGAGCTTGCTTTTTTAAAGCTCCTTCTTCGGTAAGATAGTGTTGATCTGTATCAAACAAATTAGCCCAGGGAACCTCTGGACTAAAAATAACCTGATCTTTTGTAGCGGGACCATTTCCTAATCGCGCAATGCCTATAGATGGGTAAATTCTGAATTTAGGTAGTTTCCTAGTACTCATTTTATTGGTTTTAAGTTTTCTTAAAGTTAATAAAAATCCTACGGCATTATACACGTATTTATACGTGGTTTTATACTAAAATCAGACATAATTCTTACCTTATTGCAAGTATAGATCAGTTGTATAGGAGGGTATTATTAAACTAAAAAGCTATGTTCTATTTCTTTGTATAGAGATATAGGTTTTTGGAGTATATCCCGTAAACTTTTTAAAAGTGGTTGAAAAATATTGTGATGAACTAAACCCTAAGTCAAAAGCTACCGTAGTAATACTATCTTTCTTCAATAAATCGACTTTTGACTGCTCGATTTTTAACCTATTTATATATTCTTTAGGAGGCATACCCTTGGTGTTTTTAAACCAAGATTTAAAATATCCCACAGAAACATCGCAAATATTTGCTAGTTCATCAACATAGATGATACGGTGTAAATTATTCAAAACATAAGTATCGATATCATTTAATCTTTTTAAAGGAGGACTATCTTGTTTTCTCTTCGAAAGGATCAATATTTCTAATATAGTCTGAACAATAAGTTGATTTATAGTAATTTCGGATAAAACAGTACTGCTTGTTTTCAGTTCATTTAAAAGTTTTTCGAGCATAAATTTAATCTGAAATGCTCCTTTAAAAACCTGTTCTGAAGTCTTCTCTAACGCTTGTAGAAGATATTTTGAATGCTCTTCTGATAAATTACATAATCTATCTCGCTTATCAGAACAATTGATTTGTAACCAGAATAGCTCTCCTTTATCCTCGGGGTATTCGCCGGTCCCATGTTCTTTATTAGGAGGAATAATAAGAATATCATTGCCATGCAATTGAAATAATTCTTCACCAATTACATAATGTTGCTCTCCCTTAATGCAAAAACATAGTTCTATAGCATTGCGATGTTCATGTATTGGTAATTGGGGTTGCGCTTTAGAATATTTATAATATCCAAACTGCAAGCAACCATTAATACCATAATCTGATAAAAAATGTACTATACGTTCTTCTAAATTTGTATTCATTTTGTATAAAAAAGTAAGGTAGTACAAATTTAGAAGATTCATTAAGATGTTTTATTCATCTTTGGATAAAATCAATACTATAAAATGGACACTACAAAAAATGAGTTTTTAACCAACGGGTATACCAAAATAGATCAACTTTTTGATAACACAGAAGTCGAAAAATTGTTAGAGATATACAATAGTGTATTGAATGATAAGGAAAAAACAACACACTTAAGAAGTGATTTGGCAGGGTTGGATGATACTAGTAAAGTAATTGAGCGGATTACTCAGATCATGAGACCTAGTTTGGTAATACCAAAAATACTAGATCATATAGCGTATAAAAAAGCATTACACTACGCAAAAAAACTACTGGGAGATGATATGGAATTAGATTTTGATATGCTTATTAATAAAGCACCTCATACTAATACTCCAACTCCATGGCATCAAGATGCTGCTTATTGGATAAATTTACCCGATAAAAGAGCTGTAAGTTGTTGGATTGCTTTAGATAATGTACATGAAAGTAATGGTTGTATGTGGTTTCTTCCGGTACCAGATCAACACATATTAAAACATAACAATTTACCAAATGGAGGAGCTTTATATTGTGACACTGATACAACTAATGCGATACCTGTTCCTCTACAGGTTGGCGGATGTACTTTTCATGATGGTTTCACACTACATTATAGCAAAGGAAATACTACAAATAGTCAACGAAGAGCTTTAATACTAAATTTTAGACCAAAAGAAATGATAAGATTAGAACGAAACCAGGGAATAGACCATACTGGTGTAAGAAAGCAACGTTCATAAAAAGCTTTTTATCTAAGCTAGATAATATCAATACTCCCCTTACCTTCTCTAAGTAATATCGGTTCTCCGCTGGTAAGATCTATAACTGTAGATGGTATATTATCCCCATATCCACCGTCGATCACCATATCGACCAGATTATCCCATTTTTCTAATATCAATTCTGGGTCTGTGGTATATTCTATTACTTCATCTTCGTCGTATATCGAAGTAGATACAATAGGATTTCCTAATTCTTCTACGATAGTTGTGCAAATATTATTATCAGGAACACGAATACCGACCGTTTTTCTTTTTTTAAAAACCGTAGGCAAATTATTACTACCCGGAAGAATATAAGTATATGGCCCCGGAAGCGTTCTTTTTAATAATTTAAATGTTGCATTATCAATTTGCCTTACATAATCAGAAAGGTTACTTAAATCTTTACATATAAACGAAAAATTAGCTTTTGCTAGTTTTACACCTTTGATCTGTGCAATTCGTTCCAAAGCTCTGTTATTTGTAATATCACACCCTAATCCATACACTGTATCTGTAGGATAAATAACCAATCCTCCGTTACGTAAACAATTAACTACTTGTTGTATTTCTCGAGGGTTTGGGTTTTCATTGTATAATTTTATGAACTCTGCCATATAAAGTGATTATAAATAAAGATACTACAAAATACAGTATAGAGAACTAATCCCTAACTTAAGCAATTAGCAATATTATAAAATCTTCAACTTTGCAAAACGAAGCAATAACTTCTTAATCCCTCCCTTTTCAAAATGAATTTCGGCTTTCTTATCTTGCCCAACCCCTTCAACTTTAATAATTTTTCCTTTACCAAATCGCATATGCTCAACTGCCGTTCCTGGTATAAGATCCTCATCGAAGAGATTCGTATTAGACGATACATCGGTCGTGTCACTAGATGTAGGTCTAAGTTTTCTTAGTTTACGTAATTGTTCTTCTGTAGGTTTATGTGCTAACGGTGGTGCCCCAGAAACTGGTTTTTTAAGTCGTAATTTACTCTTATCGACTTCTCCAAAAATATCAGAATCAATTAATGGTTTATATCGATAACTTTCTATTGGTGTAATATATTCTAAAAATTTCTCATCTATTTCTTCAATAAACCGACTAGGTTCGGCATCTACCAGTTTACCCCATCGATAACGAGATTGTGTATAGGTGAGATATGCTTGTTTTTCTGCTCGTGTTAATGCTACATAAAACAGGCGCCGTTCTTCCTCAAGCTCACTTCGGGTATTCATACTCATTCCTGATGGAAAAAGATCTTCTTCCATTCCTACGATATACACATATGGAAACTCTAGACCTTTAGCCAAATGAATAGTCATCAACGCTACTCTATCATCATCCCCTGTATCCTGATCCAGATCTGTGGCCAAAGCTACATCTTCCAAAAATTCTGCTAATGATCCCCTTACATCTGCTACTTCTTTCTGTCCTTCTACAAAATCACGTATACCATTAAGCAATTCTTCTATGTTTTCGATCCTGGCAATACCTTCTGGAGTACCATCTTTTTTTAGTTCTTGTAGCAACCCTGTTTTTTTAGCCACCGTTTCGGCTAATACGAATGCATCAGAAGTCTCATTAGTGATTTGAAAACTTTTGATCATGTTAATAAAGTTTTCTAATCGAGTTTTAGTACCACTATTAATCTTTAAATTAATACGATCTAAATTTTCGATCACCTCAAAAATAGAACGATCATAGTGATTTGCTGCAACTATCAGTTTATCTACGGTTGTTGCACCAATTCCTCTGGCTGGATAATTTATTACTCGCTTTAAAGCCTCCTCATCTTTAGGATTAATTACTAATCGTAAATACGCCAATACATCTTTAATTTCCTTTCTCTGATAAAAAGAAAGTCCTCCATAGATTCTATATTTTATGTCTCGTTTGCGTAACGCGTCTTCTATAGCCCTGGATTGCGCATTGGTCCTGTACAATACTGCAAATTGCCCATTACCTAATTGATGTTGCATTTGGTTTTCAAAAATCGAACTTGCAACATATCGACCTTCATCTCCATCTGTTAATAATCGATTTACAATTATCTTAGGTCCGTCGTCATTAGCAGTCCAAACTACTTTATCCAGTTTGGTTTTGTTTTTATCTATAATAGAGTTTGCTGCTTCTACAATATTTTTAGTAGATCTATAATTTTGTTCTAATCGATATTGCTGTACATTATCATAATCTCTTTGGAAATTAAGAATATTATTAATATTCGCTCCACGGAAAGCATAAATACTCTGCGCATCATCTCCTACCACACAGATATTCTGAAACTTATCAGATAATGCTCTTACTATAAGATATTGAGAATGATTTGTATCCTGATACTCGTCTACCAAGATGTATCTAAATCGGTTTTGATATTTAGCAAGTACTTCGGGAAAACGGTTCAATAACTCATTCGTTTTTAATAAAAGGTCGTCAAAATCCATCGCACCAGCCTTAAAACAACGATCTACATAATGCTCATAAATCTCTCCTAACCTAGGGCGTTTTGCCATAGCATCGGCTTCTACCAGTTCTGCATTCTGAAAATATGCTTTTACAGTTATCAAACTGTTTTTATATGAAGAAATACGGGAGTATACCTGCTTATATTTATAGATATCCTTATCGAGTCCCATTTCTTTGATTATAGAAGCTACTAATCGTTGGGAATCCTGAGTATCATAAATTGTAAAATTAGACGGGTAGCCTAATTTATCAGCTTCAAACCTTAATATTTTTGCAAATATTGAATGAAACGTACCCATCCAAAGATTTTTAGCCTCGCTTGAACCAACAATATTTGCGATACGCTTTTTCATTTCGCGGGCCGCTTTGTTGGTAAACGTTAAGGATAATATATTAAAAGAATCTACCCCTTTATGCATCAAATAAGCAATACGATATGTAAGTACTCTTGTTTTACCCGAGCCAGCACCAGCAATAACAATCATAGGCCCATCTATCTGAAGTACAGGCGCTCGTTGTGCATCATTTAATTCTGCTAAATATTCTTCCAAAGTAACATTATATTTAAAGGCGAAATTTAAGGAAAGAACTACGGTTATGGAAACGTACTTTGCTTTTTTTGTAAACAAATCATAGTCAATAACTTTTATCAAACACCAATATCTTTTCAACATTGATAAATTATCATGTATATCATAAACAATCAATTGGTAAATAAAAAATAAATTTCACCAAATATCTTATAATTAACAGCGATATATAATACAATACCTATTATCCATTAGGGTTAAAAAACAAATGAATTTAGTATCTATCTAACTAAGATTATTAACAATAAAAATTCTTACAAGTTGATATCTTTTTAATAAAAAATATAGATTAAATGCACTTTTTTAGGACAAAATGTACTATATTTAGCAGAAACGAAAAGTAAACACTAATTTTTATTAAAATAAAAATTCAACCAAACTCAGCACTTATGGCCCCAAACATGAATGTACAAATGGTACAAAAAGAGCAGATTAAATTTTTAAAATTCCCCAAAGAAGATGTTTTAAATAAAAGAAAAGATCAAATAGATCGATTCTTAGAATTACAAAGAGCCCTCTCTTTAGGAAATCTAGAACATCATAAAGTAAGAATTGTCTTCGTAGATGATAAAGGTTTAAAAAGAGTAGAAACTACTATATGGGGAATAACCGATAAAGAAGTTATTTTAAAACAGTCTACAATCATTCCGTTAGAAAGAATCATAAGCATTTCATAATTATGTATTATGTATAGACGCCACTATTTCTATATCTAGATATGTAGTTAATTTTTACATTCTAAATTTAGATCCCGAAAATGGTATATACGTATTTTGAATATAGAAATACGTGTATACTGTTTTTGTTTTACCTAAATGCAGAGATGCTATAGCCAACAATATTGGTATTTTTAGTCTATATTACGCCTTATTATACTAAAACTAAGAATATTTAGTTGTAGTAGAAATTGCAGTCGAAATAATTACTTAATAATCAAACTCAACATGAAAAGAAAATCAGTACAGTATTTTCTTCTTATTATGATGGTAATAGGAGGATATAATACTTACGGTCAGTCTGATAAATCATACCTTATATCAGATAATCAACAAAATTTTATAAATAATCTGATTAACCCAAAAAAAAGTAAGCCTTCAGTAATTAAAATTGCTAATAATCAGTCTTTTTCTTTTAAACTTAATGTACAAAATCAAACCGATCAGGATCTTACCTTAATAGGTACTGTTAATAATCATTCATTATCTTCATTTTCTTTTACCAAAACGAACAATTCGTTAAAAGGAAATATCATACTTCATGATTTAAAAAAAGCATATACTTTATATTCTAAATCCAATGGTCAGGTATATGTAAAAGAAGCCGATATCAATACAATTCTTTGTGTAGATTTTGAAAAAGCAAATACAAAAGACATTGACCCTGGAACTACATTTTCAAAAGCAGCGCCTCAATTAGAAAGTCTTCCGGGAGCACCTGGTATTATTTATCTTGATTTTGATGGAGAATTAGTTTCTAACACAAGTTGGCTTGGTGGTGCTACAATTGATGCGCAATCTCCTAATTTCTCTGACGAAAAAATAATCAAAGTTTGGAAAATCATGGCCGAAGATTTTCGCCCATTTAATCTAAACGTTACTACCAGAAGAGATCTTTTTGATGCAGCTCCTAAAAATCGTAGAATGATGTGCATTTTTACGACTACAAAAGATGCTGCTCCGGATTCTGGAGGAGTTGCTTACTTAAATTCGTTTTCGTCGAATAGCAATAACCCTTGCTGGGTTTATAATTTGGGAACAAGATCTGCTGGTGAGACAGGGTCTCATGAAGTTGGCCACACTTTGGGACTATCACATGATGGTAAACCAGGTACTACATACTACTCAGGGCATGGAGAATGGAGCCCAATTATGGGATGGAGCGCTAATAAAACATTAGGACATTGGAGTAGCGGAGAATATCCCGATGCAACAAATACTCAGGATGATATCGCAATCATCTCTAATAATAGAAACGGTGTTGGTTTTCAAAATGATGACCATGGTAATACCTTCAACGAAGCTACAGCAATTAAAGTAGCTCCTTCTGGAGCAGTAAGTGCCGATCAAAATTTTGGACTAATTAGTACTAGAGAAGATAAAGATGTTTTCTCTTTTGCGGTAGAAACCGGAAATGTATCCCTGTCTTTTGATCCCGATCCCGATTATCCCAATCTAAACATCCAGGTAAGAATTCTAAATGAACTTGGCCAGGAAGTAGCACTCTCTGATCCAAACGGACTTACCGCATCGATTAATCAAAACCTTACAGAAGGAATTTATTATATTGAGATTGATGGTGTAGGTGAAGGAACATTAGCTAATGGATATTCTGATTACTCTTCGTTGGGTAATTATTCTATATCGGGTAATTATATACCAGGAGACGATAAACAACCTCCATTATCAGATTTCGAAGCAACTACAAACTGTTCGGTAGTAGAATTTCAAAGTACTTCTACCAATAGAATAAGTTCTTATTTATGGAATTTTGGAGATGGTCAAACATCTACAGAACAAAACCCAACACATACTTATACTACTAATGGAAACTATACTGTATCCCTTACGACAACCAATGATTCTGGAAATAATACTAAAGAAAAATCAGATTTTATTTCTATAAATCTTCCTAATCTCCCGGTTGTAACAAATCAAAATGTTTGTGCCGGAGAATCTGTGACTATAACTATATCAGGAAATAGCGAATATAAGTGGTATACCACTGCAACCGGAGGTACCAGTATCGCATCTGGATTATCCTATGGGACTCCAGCACTCGATGCTACTCAGACCTATTACATAGAAGGAGCTATTGGTAACTGTACTACAACAACAAGAACAGAAGTAAAAGCAATTGTATCAGAAAATCCAGAAGAACCTGCAATAGCTGTAAATCAAAACCATATGCTATTTGTACCATCTCAATTTTCTTCTTACCAATGGTATTATAAAGATGAACCTATTGATGATGCTAATCAAGCAGAATATCTACCTACCGAAGTAGGAGAACATATAATAAAGGTATCTAACGAAGCTGGCTGTAGTATAACTTCTAAAGCATTTGAAGTTGATCAATCCCTACTTAATTTGGGCCAGGAGAATAAAACATTTACCTACTACCCCAACCCGGTTAATGATGATGAAATATTGCATATAGATGGCATAACAATAAATGATCATTCTGTAAGAATCGTTAACATACAAGGGCAAGTATTAATTGATACTGCACCTACTCCCGAAATGGATATATCAGAACTTTCTCATGGGTTATATATCATTTTAATTAACAACAAACCTCTTGGTAAATTTGTAAGACAGTAAACCTATAAATAAGAATTATTAAAGCATATCTTCCTTAGTTTAGAGGATATGCTTTTTTTGTGTAAAAGATCAAAATAATATTTTAACTTTCCATTAATAGATTTTTGAATATCTTTAGAAGCAAAAATTAAAGCTTGAAAAACAGAATAGCATCCTACATTTTTATTTTACTTCCTTTTTTTATTTTTTCTCAACAAAAATCTAAAGAAGGTAAAATAATAACTGAATATGGCAAAACCTATACAGTTAGCGATCCGGATTTTAAAACCAAAATGCGGCATGATTTAAAAGCTGTATTTGATGTTGGAAGAACATTTAAAGACAGCTCAAAAGTAAACCCTCTTTTTAATACCGCTGCGAGATATATTAATATGCATGCTGATGCTGATGTGCCACTCGAAAAGTTAAAGGTTGCATTAGTAATTCATGGTTCGGCAGCAAATGATATCTTAAACAATACAAAGTATAAAGCCAAATACCATATTAACAACCCCAATGCTCCACTTCTTTCTGCTTTAGCAAAAAAAGGAGTCCAATTAATTTTGTGCGGGCAGACTGCGGCATATCGAAATATTTCTAAAGAAGATGCACTTCCCGAAATACAGATTGCATTATCTGCAATGACCGCATTGGTACAACTACAAAACGAAAACTACAGACTTATTAATTTTTAAACTTAATGAAACTTATATGATTATAACCCCCATATCACAACATGATTATTTTAATCGCCTTAGGTTATCTGTGGCCCTCTTTTAAACACTAAAACAAGCGCATGAAAACACAACCATCATCTTTTTTATTTATTTTTTTAATGATCTTTTGTTCCATACAAGCACAACAAATTGATCCAGATATTAATACTTCTGCAGAAAAAATAGAATCCAAAGTAATTGAGTGGAGACGAGATTTCCATCAAAACCCAGAGCTTTCTAATCGAGAATTTGAAACTGCCAAGAAAATTGCAAAACACCTAAAAAGTCTTGGTTTAGAAGTAACCGAAAATGTTGCTAAAACTGGTGTAGTAGCTCTTCTTAAAGGAGAAAAAGAAGGCAAAACTGTAGCACTAAGAGCAGATATTGATGCATTACCAGTAACCGAACGAGTAGATATACCTTTTAAATCTGTTGTAAAGACTACTTTTCTGGACACCGAAGTTGGCGTTAGTCATGCTTGTGGTCATGATACCCATACTTCTATATTAATGGGAGTAGCAGAAATCCTAACAAAACATAAAGATAAAATAAATGGTACGGTTAAATTTATATTTCAACCGGCAGAAGAAGGACCACCACCGGGAGAAGAAGGTGGTGCCAAATTAATGATCAAAGAGGGAGTTTTAAAAAACCCAGATGTAGATGCAATTTTTGGTTTGCATATCAATTCAGGAACAGAAGTTGGAAAAATTCGTTACAAACCAGGAGGAACCATGGCTGCAGTAGAACGATTTGTTATCAATGTAAAAGGAAAACAAACACATGGTTCGGCTCCTTGGACAGGAGTAGATCCTATCCTGATTTCGGCGAAAATTGTTGATGGTTTACAAACTATTATAAGTAGAGAATCTCCTCTGGTAAATGAAGCTGCAGTAATCACGGTAGGTAAAATTACTAGTGGTGTACGATTTAATATTATTCCTGAAAGTGCTGAAATGATCGGTACTGTACGAACTTTAGACCCAAAAATGAGAGCCCTTATTATTCGTCGTATGAATGAAATGGTGCCTGCTATTGCCAAAGCATATGGTGGCGAAGCTATTATTAAGTTTCAAAATAATACTTCTATAACATACAATGATCCCGAACTTGTAAAAAAGATGTTACCAACTATTGAAGGTATTGCTGGTAAAGAAAACGTTATCCTATCAAAGGCTACTACAGGAGGAGAAGATTTTTCATATTTTCAGGAAGTAGTACCAGGATTTTATTTCTTTTTAGGAGGAAAAACACCTGGAACCAATAAAGCAGCTTCTCATCATACACCTGATTTTTTTATAGACGAAAGCGGGTTACTATTAGGAGTTAAAGTAATGTCACAATTAACTATTGATTATCTTAATGCACAATAGATAAAATGGAAAGTGTATTTAATTTTTTAGGTTCAATATCCTGGTGGATGTGGATCATTATTGCGTTTGTATTAGTTGCAATTCGCGATGTATTTTTTAATAGAAAACATACAGTAAGCCATAATTTCCCTGTTATAGGTCATCTAAGGTATTTGTTAGAAAGTATAGGTCCAGAGATAAGACAGTATTTTGTTGCTAATAATAGAGAAGAACTTCCATTTAATAGAATTGAAAGAGGTTGGGTATATGCTTCTTCTAAAAATGAAAACAATTATGAAGGTTTTGGTACAGATAGGGATATTTATTTGCACCAGCATATTTTTGTAAAAAACTGTATGATCCCTTATAAGATGGATAAGGATCATCCCAATAGAAAAGATAAATCTTTTCTTCCTTGCGCAAAGGTGATGGGTTTATACAACCAACGAGAAAAGCCTTATCGACCTGGGTCTGTTATTAATGTTTCTGCCATGAGTTTCGGATCCCTTTCTGCACGAGCTATAGAGTCTCTAAATATAGGGGTACAAAAAGGAAATGCCTATCATAATACAGGAGAAGGTGGGCTTTCTCCTTATCATAGTAATGGAGGTGATGTTATTTTTCATTTTGGAACAGGATATTTTGGAGTACGCGATGAGAATGGTAATTTTTCGATGAAAAAAATAAAAGATCTGGTGACCCGAAATCCTTTTATTCGGGCTATTGAGATCAAATTATCACAGGGAGCAAAACCAGGAAAAGGAGGTGTACTACCTGGTGCTAAGATTACTCCAGAAATTGCAAAAATAAGAGGTGTAGAAGTAGGTAAAGATGTATTATCTCCTTCTGCACACAAAGCTTTTTCTGATGTCCCAGAACTATTACAATTTATTGAGGATATTGCCAAAGAGACGGGACTTCCTGTAGGAATTAAAGCTGCAATTGGTAAAACAGAACAGTGGGAACTTCTTGCAGAACTAATGGTAAAAACCAATAGAGGTCCGGATTTTATTACTATTGATGGCGGTGAAGGTGGTACTGGAGCTGCACCACCAAGCTTTGCTGATCATGTATCTCTTCCCTGGGTATATGGATTTACAGCGATTTATAAAATTTTTCAAAAACATAATCTTACAGATCGAGTAGTTTTTATTGGTAGTGGCAAACTAGGTTTTCCTGCAAAAGCAGCAATGGCCTTTGCCATGGGTGTCGATTGCATCAATGTTGCTCGTGAAGCTATGATGAGTATTGGTTGTATCCAGGCACAAATATGTCATACTAATCGATGTCCCAGCGGAATAGCTACTCAGAGCAAATGGTTACAGAAAGGAATTGATATCCCATTAAAATCTGATCGTTTGGCACAGTATTTTAAAACATTTAGAAAAGAATTTACAGAGATCACTCATGCTGCTGGATATGAGCATCCTTGTCAGTTTACAATGCAAGATGTGGATCTTAATGTTGATGATGGTGAACTCACCAAAACATTAGAAGATTCGTTTAAATATGTAAAGACTCCTGTTGAATATACCTGTGTAAAAGATTTAAAAGAATGTACATATCTTGGTGGTTTTAACCAAAAATAGGGTTCTCTTATCATCTAAACTAATACAAACCAGAAAACAACCTTAAATGATTAACTTACTTTTTTAGCATATGTGCTCATAGTACAGCCATATTCCTCTACAAAGAAATCATCAAGATCATCGGCTTTTAATGCTAGTTCTTTTATTTTTAGTTTAATATCATTTTTGGTGGCTTCATCCTGAAATATATCAGTGATACTAATTCTATACGATATAAAAATAGTATTCTTATATACTCCTAATGAAAATTGTCCCTGGTCACTAGAAATCAAATATTCATATAACTTTTCGAGATTTTGCTTAGGTAAATTATTTAAGGGAGATGTTAGATAGAGATACTCTCTATTCATTACAAAAATCCTAATTTGAGAACTTCCTTGGTGAAATTCCCAAAACTCCTGACCCGTTCTTGTTAAAACAGGATTAATATCTAATTGTTTCAAAGAATCTTCAATAAAGTTTGAAAACTCATTGAGTTCTAATTCATCAAATACATCCTTAGATAATGTTGCCCCACAATTATTACAGTAATCTTGTGCGACATATGTGAGACCAGAACAAGATGAGCACTGTAGAGAAAACTTAAATTCAGGGTTATTTTCAATACTTTCGATAGCCTGCTCAATTTCAGAAATCGGAATCGCAAATCCCATATTATCTGCATTATTGAATTTTGAAGAATTAATACCTGCCAATCTTCCATCTTGTGTCACTAAAGGACCTCCACTATTTCCTGGATTTATAGCTGCATCTGTTTGCACAAAATATCTCCCATTCATATGTTGCTCGGGGTTCGAAACAATACCTTCTGTTATAGTAAATGGCATTCCAAATGGATACCCAAGAGCAAATACTTTTTCTTGTCTGGCAAGTTCTAAAGAATTATCTACAGAAAAACCATGATCTATATTCAACTCCCCTTCTACTTTGAGTATTGCAATATCAATATCTGGATTTGTCATAATAACTTTTGCCAGCATTCTATTATGATGATCATCTTCTACAGCGACCTCTTTACAACCGCTAATAACATGGTGGTTAGTAAGAATAATATTTTTACTTTTTATATAAAAGCCACTCCCTGTACCTCTTGAGGTAAGTATTTTAAATGTTGCTTCTTTTAAAGAATCTAAATTGCTCATAATTTTTTTCATTTATAATCTAACCAAATAACTTAGAAAAGAATCCTTTCTTAGGAGTCGAAGTTTGTACTGCTTTACCATTTAGAATACTATCCATCCCATTAAACAGTGATGTTGCTGATGCCTCCCACTCTTTACCGGCTGCATTTTTAAGAGAATTCACCATTTTTAAATTTATATCTTCTGGGATGTTGTTATAGTAATAAAAATCATAAAAAGCAACAAGTAGTGTTAATGTCGCTGCTGTATATTGTTTATTCTGAATTTCCTTTTTTGCATTTTCATAAGGTCGCTCCCAGCTTTGTTTTATATGTTCTAATTCACTTCGCATCTTTGTCGGTACGAATGATTCTGAGATATAGAAATCTGCTAAAAGTTCTTCCTTATTTTTATTTTTCAATGTATCCAAAAACTTTTTCCCTCTCTGAATTCGATTTTGCATATCATCCTGAGAATACAAATCATTTACTTGATTTTCGATATCTGTTCTCAACTTACCATGAGGAGCCATGAGATAATCTATACGTTTTAATGTGATATTAATAATATCCCAATTATAGTATCCTACCCTGGTCTGATCAAAGTATTCTATATATTGATCTGCTTCTTTTAAATAAGAATTGATTTTTTCCCAAATCGTATCCAAAACTTCCTGGCTATAATTCTCAATATGCGGATCATGTAATTGTTCTACATCAAACAAACTAATAAATTCATCATCAAAGTTATCTGCATTATGGCATATCTCTTTTAAAACATAATATATTTTTAAAGGCTCACAAAGGTGTAAAGGAGTGCTATATAAAAAATTAAGCTGATCACTATCTAGCTTGATTTGCGATAAATTAAGGGGAGAAAAATTAACCTCAGCAATTTTTCTATATAGTGGTATTTTTTGATTTTCACCTACTTTTAGAAAAGGTGCTTTAACATTAAAATGTGTATCTGTAATACTAATTTCTACAATTATAGAGCCATGAGGTATCTTAAAATAGGTTTCATCTGCATTGCCATATTTTTTTCTAATATCTAGATCCAGATAATCAAACAAGTTTAAAACAACATCTTTGTATCGTTTTTGATCATATGCTTCCTTGGTGTCATCCCATTTTGAAACCGTAATCTTAGTGTCTAAAGATGACATAAGGGTCTCGTCAAAACTTAAAGTTTCCTTCATAAGAACAGATTAATAATTAATATTTATGTTATTCTCCCATTAGTAAAGAGTGCAACAAGTCTCTATTTTCTAAGAATTTAAATGTAAACAAAAAAACAAACCTAACAAAAGAGTCATGAAAGCTTTATTTTTTTCTAAAAAGACATTGATATACGAAAATTTTTTGTATTCTTTCTTACCGAACGAACTTAGAGTTTATCTTTAGCATACACATCCCTATTTTCAGTGAAAAAATTGCCTTACTACATATTTGTTTTTAGGAAGTAAAGTGTAAATTTTATGGAAAAAATAAATTTATTGTAAATCTAGATAGATAAATCAAAAAAGTTTGATTTATTTGTCTAGAGATAGTAATCTACACTTATATTTAATAACAACATATGGAATCCAAAATAGTTGATCTTCTTTTTAATATTATTCCTGCAGTGATTGTGGGTGTTATTTCATTCTATTTTTTTAGTCTTCATACTCGTAATGAAGAAAAACGTCGTAGATTTCTTTTGCATAGAGAACATCAAAAGCAATCGTTACCACTTAGACTTCAAGCATATGAACGTATGGTTTTATTTTTAGAAAGAATCTCTCCTGGTAATCTATTAACAAGAATTGCTCCTATTACAGAAGAAAAAAAAGACTATGAATCTTTATTGACTCATACGATTGATCAGGAATTTGAACATAATCTTACCCAACAAATCTATGTTTCTGATGAATGTTGGAATACACTTAAGGCTTCTAAAAATGCAACTATTGCTTTAATTCGAAAAACTGCATTAAAAGAAGAAGTAGATTCAGCCATTAAAATGAGAGAAGTAATTCTTACAGAACTTATAGAAAAAGGTGCTCCCAGTGAGACTGCAATTGCAATTATCAAAGAAGAAATTGGCGATTTGTTTTAAAAATTTGTCTTATTTAAGAATCTATTTCAAAAGGATTATCCTGCAAGATCTATATTTTTAAGTTTATTTTCTTCTGCAGTTTTTGCTTTCTGAGCTGCGTATTCATAACCTTGTCTCCACCAACTACTCATTAATTTTTTATTAAAAATCAATGAGTTCTCTGTAAGTTTAGATGGTGTATAGTATAGATTTAAAGGAACTTCTTTATTAATCGCTGCTAACTTACCTAATACAGTATCATGTCCTTCAACCTGGTCCAACATATAGCTAAATAGGTTTACCATAAGTGAAAACGGATTTTTACCCAGTACTTTATTATGTTCCATATTTTCTGACTCCAAAATAATAGCATCAACCTCTGTTGCCCCTCTTCGTATTGCTTCTCGAATAGGCACCATACAACCAAAACCTCCATCTGCATATTCACAACCATCTTTGGTAACCAAACTCATAAAAGGAACATAGTTACAGGATATCCAAACCCAATCACAGAAATCTTCATAAGAAAAATCATTAATAGATTTATATTCTGTACTATTTTTAGTGAGGTTAGAAACGGTAACTACAACATCATCAACTTTTGTACGTGCCAGCTTAAATTCTTCTTCAGAAAAGTTTCTGCGGATAGCTCGCCTTAAGTTTTTACTTTCTCCGAATGTTCGCTTTCTTTTAATAAATTGCCATAGAGATGAAAAAAAGTTAATTGATACAAACTCTCTATTTCCTTTTTTTCTAACTACAAAAGGATTTACATTAAAGATTGTATGTTGGTTAACATTGGTATAGATATCATACATTTTCTCGATATTACCCAAAGCCAATTGTGAAATTAAAAGGCTTCCGGTAGAAGTCCCGAGAAACAGGTCATATTTCTTACCTTCCTCCTGAATTAAATATTGCGCTACACCACCGGCATAAGCTCCTTTACTTCCTCCTCCTGATATTACTAATGCTCGCATATTATAATGGGTTCGAAATGTTCTTTTTCTTTGCAAATTTATAACCTTTTGTCCACCATTGTGTCATCTTTTCTTTATCAAAAATTAATGAGTTCGTAGTCAGCACAGTAGGAGTATAATACAGATCCATTGCTACATCGTGTTCTATTGCCTTAAATTTACCAATTCGAATGTTTTGATGTTCTATTCTATCCATCATAAAATCAACCATACTTGTAATTAAAGTAAAGGGGTTTTTGGTAGGCATTCTATTTAAATAATTAATTTCTGTTTCGAGTATAATAACATCAAGCTCTGTTGCTCCACGTTTTATTGCCTCTTCAATAGGAACCATCGATCCCAAACCACCATCAACATAATCACAATGATTTTTTCTCACCAAACTCATAAAAGGCGGGTAATTGCAAGATATCCATATCCAATCTAAAAAATCCTGATACGTACATTCTTTTATTGATTTATATTCTACTTCATTAGCAGAAAGATTGGTTACCGTAATGATTATATCTTTTTCTCCTGTTTTTAGTTCTTCAAAATACGATTCAGAAATAGCATTCTCTACCAAATTTCTAAGATTTCTACTATCACCAAATGATTTTTTCCCTTTAATCAAATTATACAATACATTAAAATGATTGATATTGATACTTGTGTATCCTCTTTTCTTTTTAATAGTAAACGGGCAGCTTTTAAATATTGAAGATTGGTTTACTGAAGTATAAAACGTTTTGATCTCTTCGATTTTTGATAATGCCAGATGTGATACCAAAAGGCTTCCGGTAGAAGTACCAATAAACAGGTCATATTTTCTACCCAAATCCTGAATTAAATACTGTGCGACACCACCTGCAAAAGCTCCTTTACTACCACCACCAGAAATTACTAATGCACGCATGTTTTATGTTATGGGGTTAATTTTTTTTCCAAAAAATCCTGTTGGTTCTTCGGCAAACTATCCAATAAAACTACGTATTTCTTTTTATATTTTTCGTCCTTTAGTATTTTATCCAGAATTTTTCTACAAGAGTTCCTAAAACGCCAATTATGATGCGTAGCTCCATCTACTAGATCTATTAAGGAACGATCAGAAAAAGCTTGTAAACTTTCTAAATAAGTAAACGCATTCTCACGAGTACTGAATCCAAATTTTGACGAGGTGTAACCCGATAGCTCCAGATAAAATTTTTGATGTTCGCTGGTACGGTAATCCTTTGTGTTTAATGCTAAAACTAACCATAACATTCTAACATTTTTAGTATTAAAGCCTACAATTTCTTTGGTAAGATCCAGATACTCTTTTCTTTTTTCTGGAAAACTAGTCCATAAATGATAAAGTGCCGGTTCTATGGTAGCATACGAGGCATCTTTTAGCAAAGATTCATATTGTTCTTGTAAATCCTTAGGTACTGTATTTAATGTATTGGCAATCGCCTGACGTACAAAAATGTTATTTGTCTCAAAAGCTTTATCATACAAGGCTATAACCTCTGGAGAGTTTTGCCCTTCTAATTGATATACAGCTTCCTGACCAATGTAATCATTTGTAGGGAAATCTAATGCCTTAGCCAAAGTCCCCCATTTTCCTGCCATAGGTTGAGTACGTTCTTGCGCCAGGCCAAGGTAGTTTTTAATGAAATCTGATTTTGCAAGTATATCTAATGCTTCTTGCGAAGGGAATTTTATATTCTCTAACCATAATTGCCTAAATGCTTTCAAATCTTTACCACTCACAGCCGAAGCTATCGCTATAAAATCATTGGTTGTAACATTTTGAAATTTATGCTTTTCGAGATAATTATGAATTGTAATTTTAAAACTAGTATTGCCAATCAAATTTCTTAATGCATGAATAGCCCAAGCTCCTCTTTGATAAAATGTTAGAGAGCTTGCTTTGGGATTTAATAATGATGTTGCATTCTTTGTTTTGGATAGCTCGGTGAGTTGTTCTGCGCTTTCATACAATTTGTATTGAAAATAATCATCTCCAAAAATTTCTTTTTCTGCTAATAATGCATAATATGTTGCAAACCCTTCTTGAAGCCAATGATGTGTTCCTTCGGTTTCAGTTATCAAATCTCCAAACCATTGATGTGCCAACTCATGCGCATTGACATTAATATAGTTTTGATCAATAAATGCGGTTTCATCAACCATAAAGGCATCAGAAAAAATAGTTGTTCCTGTATTTTCCATACCTGCATATAAAAAATCTTTAACAGGAATTTGCTTATAATTTTGCCAGGGAAACGAAAACCCAATCTCTTTTTCTAAAAAATCAAAGATCTGTTTACTATGCTTATAGGTTGTCTCGAATTTATGCTTATCCTTGGGATGATAATACATTTCTAAAGGAGTTCCATTTGCCGAAGTTTCTACTACTTTATCATATTTTCCGATGGCAAAAGCAACCAAATAGCTACTCATGGGACGTTGCATATCATACTGCCAACTTTGGATAGAATCATTTACCGACTCTGTTTTAGTAAGTTTTCCATTGGCAATAACTTCATAACCCTTATTAAAATTAATCGTAAGATCATATTCAAGCTTCTCATTCATATCATCAAAACTGGGAAGCCAATTAGAGGTATATTTTCCTTGCCCTTGTGTCCATACCTGATCATTACCTTCATAATCTTTAACAAAATAAAGTGCCTTTTTAGGTTTAGCTTCATAGTAAATCACTAGTTGATACTCGTTTTCTCTTTTAAAGTTAGAATTAATGATAATCTTCTTATCATCATACTTAAAATCTACATTTTTATCATCTAAAGACACTTTGGTGATTATCATATGCTGAGCATCTACAAAAACAGATTTCACAGACTTTATTATTTTAAAAGTATATGTTACTTTTCCTTTTATTTTTTTTGATTTAGCATCTACAGTCACATCGACTTTACCATTTTTAAAATCAACATCAGCTTGTTCCTTTTTAGAATTATGGGGTTGCACAGAAGCTACTTCTTGAGCATTACCGATCGAAGAAAAAACAAGTATTAAAAAGCTTAAAATAAATTTCATACTACACGTAAATCAAATGTTCTGCCAAAATAACGAAATTAGTCTGTTTATGTTACAAATTTTAGATTGACAATATTTCTATAATATAGTATATTCGCTATGATGAATCCTAATATTTTACAAACTCCCATAGATTATCTAAAAGGTGTTGGCCCATCCCGTGCTACCTTACTTCGGTCAGAACTGGGGATTCATACATACCAGGATTTGGTTAACTTTTTCCCGAATCGATATCTTGATAAAACACAATACTATAAAATCAACCAATTGCAACGCAATTCGGCAGAGGTACAAATTATAGGCAAGATTGTTAATATTAAAACTGTAGAGCAAAAAAAAGGAAAGCGATTAGTTGCTAAATTTGTAGATGATACAGGTTCTATAGAGTTAGTTTGGTTTAGAGGACATAAGTGGATTCGTGAAAATTTAAAAATCAATACTCCTTATGTCATTTTTGGAAAAACCAAATACTATAATGGTTTTAGTATGCCACACCCCGATATGGAGCTATTGACAGAGCATCAAAAAAATCTAAGAACGGTAATGCAACCCATATATCCTTCTACCGAAAAGCTCTCTAATAAAGGTATCACCAACCGCGTGATGAGTAAAATGATGCAACAATTGTTTGTAGAGACCAAAGTACGTTTCTATGATACATTGTCTCAGGAAATTCTTGAGGATCTTAAACTTATTTCAAAAAGTGAAGCTGTTTTTAATATTCATTTTCCTAAAAGCCAGGAATTATTATCCAAAGCGCAATATCGGCTTAAATTTGAAGAGCTATTTTATATTCAGCTACAGCTGATCACTAAAAAACTAATTCGAAAACAAAAAATAAAAGGGTTTCCATTTACTGAAGTGGGTAAGCATTTTAATAATTTCTATAAAGACCACCTTCCTTTTGATCTTACCAATGCACAAAAACGGGTGATCAAAGAAATTAGAAATGATATTGGAAGTAGTGCTCAAATGAATCGTCTTTTGCAAGGAGATGTAGGATCGGGAAAAACAATTGTGGGATTGATGACCATGTTATTGGCTATTGATAATGGATTTCAAGCTTGTTTAATGGCTCCAACGGCAATCCTGGCAAATCAACATTATCAGGGGATTACTGCACTTACCAAAGATCTTGATATTAATGTAAAATTATTAATGGGTAGTTCTACAGCCAAAGAACGACGAAAAATCCACGAAGAACTAGAAGAAGGGTCATTACATATCCTAATTGGTACTCATGCTGTATTAGAAGATAAAGTGCAGTTTAAAAATCTGGGGTTAGCTATTATTGATGAGCAACATCGATTTGGAGTAGCACAACGTGCTAAGTTATGGCATAAAAACACTTATCCACCTCATATTCTGGTAATGACAGCAACTCCGATTCCCAGGACATTAGCGATGAGTTTATATGGTGATCTGGATATTTCGGTAATTGATGAACTTCCGCCAGGTCGTAAAGCTATTAAAACGGTACATCGATACGATAGTAACCGATTAAAAGTATTTAAATTCATTTCTGAAGAAATACAAAAAGGAAGACAAATTTATATTGTTTATCCATTGATACAGGAATCAGAAGCTATGGATTATAAAGATCTTATGGATGGGTATGAAAGTATAGCTCGCTCTTTTCCCCCTCCCGAGTATCAAATTTCTATTGTTCATGGTAAAATGAAACCTGCTGATAAAGATTATGAAATGGAACGCTTTGTAAAAGGGGAAACCCAAATTATGGTTGCTACTACTGTAATTGAAGTTGGCGTTAATGTACCAAATGCCAGTGTAATGATTATAGAGAGTGCAGAGCGTTTTGGGTTATCACAATTGCATCAGTTACGAGGACGTGTAGGTCGTGGAGCAGAACAAAGTTTTTGCATTCTTATGACCAGCTTCAAATTATCTGCAGACAGTAAGACCCGATTAGAAACTATGGTACGCACCAATGATGGTTTTGATATTGCCGAGGTAGATCTAAAATTACGAGGTCCTGGAGATATTATGGGCACCCAACAAAGTGGTGTGCTTAATCTTAAAATAGCAGATATCGTAAGAGATAATGATATCTTAAAAACAGCAAGGCATTATGCTATGAAAATCCTAAATGAAGACCCTTCTTTATCCTTAGAGAAAAATAAAGTATTACTGTACACCTATCAGCAACTCGCCAAACATAAGAATATATGGAATTACATTTCTTAATGTGTAATAAATACAATACTATCATGTTTAGCTAATTTATAATCTAAAATAAGCACTGTATTATAATACCTTTGAAATTTCTAAACAAAGTAGTTAAAAAACAAATAAAGACTTCTTAAAAATGCCATATCAACAGATACCAGAATACCCAGAAAATTATTCATCAGGTAACATAATTTCTAGACTTATAGATGGTCTTGGATATCGTTATTATTGGGCTACAGATAATCTTACAGATACCGATCTAAAATATAAGCCATCCGCCGAAGGGTTTAATACATATGAAACCATAGAACATATATATTGGCTTTCAATAATGATTACTAATACTGCGCAAAATTTACCTAGTATCAGACTTACTCCAAACGATCTATCTCCTCTAAATTTTGATATCTTAAGAAAAAAAACGCTGTACAATCTAAAGAAGGCAAGCGAATTATATGCAAAAAACACAAAAGACGATATAGATAACTATATGGTCGTTATACAAAGTGATGGGTATAAAGGAGAATTTCCTTTCTGGCATATGATCAATGGTCCAATATCTGATGCGCTCTACCACACAGGACAAATAGTATCGTTTAGGAGGACAACCGGCAATCCAATAGATCCAAAAGTTAATGTATTTACAGGAAAAGCAAGGAGTTAAATTTTGGTTAAGAAGAGATTTAAACGATTTTTTTACTCATATAGTCATATTTTTATCTCTTGTAATACTAAGTTTTTAGGTCTTTTAAAGCCTTTGGGTTACCTAAATTAATTTAATACTCTACTATAAAATTTTAGCATTAATTATGAGTAATGAAGAATATATTATAAAAGAAGCTGCTCCAGATGAGTTTGCAAAAGTTGGAGAACTAATGGTTGATGTATATTCACAGTTAGAAGGTTTTCCTTCTAAAAAGGAACAACCCAACTATTATAAAATGTTGGCTAATATCGGAAGTTTAACAGAGAACCCTAAAACGAAGTTGTTGGTTGCTATTTCTTCAAATAAAAAAATAGGAGGCGGTGTTGTTTATTTTGGTGACATGAAATATTATGGTTCTGGCGGTACGGCCACGACAGAAAAACATGCTTCTGGATTTAGGTTACTGGCAGTCGATCCAGCTACCAGAGGTAAAGGTCTAGGCAAACGTTTAACAAATGCTTGTATACAGATTGCAAAAAATGAAAAACAAAATCAAATGATAATTCATTCTACAAAAGCTATGCAGGTAGCATGGAAAATGTATGAAAACATGGGGTTTAAAAGATCAGAAGATTTAGACTTTATGCAAGGAGAACTTCCTGTTTTTGGTTTTAGATTAGTACTTCAAGAATAATGAATTTCATTGAAATAATTAGACATAATACACTACGCTACTACTATGATACTACCAGATTTTGAAAATATTGTATTTTTCTTGGCAGCTGCCTCTATATTAATTCTTATACCCGGCCCGTCTGTTCTTTATATTATGGCCAAAAGTGTCGAACAGGGATATAAGGCAGGTATCGTTTCAGTTTTAGGAATAGGTATTGGAAGCATGATTCATGTTGCTGCCGCTGCAATAGGGATTTCTTCTATATTGCTAACATCTTCTACTGCATTTTCGATTGTAAAGTATCTAGGAGCCATCTATCTTATTTATCTAGGTATCAAGAAATTATTAGAAAAAATACCTAGTAAGCAACCAGTAATTACAAATAAAGACAAGCGATTAGACAAAATTTTTTATGAAGGTATTATAGTGAATACTTTTAATCCTAAGACAGCAATATTCTTTTTTTCTTTTTTACCGCAATTCATAAATATTGATAAAGGAGGTAATGCCAGTCAAATATTATTTCTTGGTATTTTATTTACTGTTTTTGCAATATTGAGCGACACCTTATATGTTTTACTTTCTGTAAAAATATCAAAATGGTTTACTAACTCAAAAAAATACCTCAAAAGACAAAAAAACATTACAGGTTCTATTTACATAGCTCTTGGCCTAATAACATTGACTATTAATCAGCCTATAGAGCATTCTAATACAAAATAGCAGGTATTTTTATTATTATATAAATAGTCAAAAAATATATAATTTATTTGATGATTCGCTTTTTTGTAACTACACCTTAAAAACAAAGTCCTTTTACCGATAGTATAGTGCAAAATAATTAGTATTAGGTATGGAAATAGTATGTTACGGTTGTGGAAGAGGTGAAAATCCTGAAAATACAATTGAAGGAATACGCCATTGTCAATCAATAAATCCAGATTGGTGGGTAGAAATGGATATTCAGATTACTAAAGATCAAAAATTAGTGCTATTTCATGATTATCAAACAAAACGAATCACTGGGGTAAATAACAAAATTCACCTACTTACCTTAAAAGAAATACAACAACTAAATGCAGGGTATAATTTTAATGTTGAAAATGAATTTATATATCGTGAGAACCCAATACGAATTCCGACTGTAGAAGAGGTATTTCAAAAATTTCCAAAAGCCAAACTATTATTAGATCTTCATACAAACAACCTCTTGGCAGTTACTCGACTGATTACATTAATTAAAAAATATGCTATGGCTAATCAGATAATTATAGTTAGTCGATATGATGAAGTAATTTCTTCTTTCAAAAAGAAACGGCCCAAATGGAGGTATGGTGTACCTACCAAAGAAGCAAAAAAAATGATTTATAGTAGTTTCCTTTATTTAGATAAGCTCTTTCCTATTACATCAGATATATTAATGCTTCCTAAAAAAGCTGGTAAAGTGAATGTTTTAACAAAAAGAGTGGTTAAGCATGTTAAAAAACGAAACAAAACACTTTGGGCCTGGATGTATGAAGGAGAAATTGTAGAAACTGTAGATAATGAAATGGAGCTAAATGAAATGAAAGAGCTCGGAGTAAATGGTATATTTACAGGTTATCCTAAAAAATTAATGAATGAACTACAATAATTAACTTCAAACTTTAAAAAGATCCTATATAATCAATTGGCAAAATTATAATCATTCTATTATGAAAATACTAAAGACTATTACTCTATTATTAGGTGTTTTGATGTTATCCATATTTACCTTCTCTTTTGTAAATCAGAAACCAAAGAGTACTCCTCCTGGTAAAATAGTAGACATTGGTGGATATAATTTACACTATATCTCTAAAGGAAAAGGGGATTACACTGTTCTTTTTATACATGGAGCAAATGATGTAGCTCAACTATGGAGTCCAATACTTAATGAAGTAAGTAAATATACCAAAACAGTTGCGATAGACGAACTTGGTAGAGGGTGGAGCGATTGGGGGCATCATGATAAAACACGTAGACAACAAGCGTATGATTTTCATAAGCTATTAAAAACAGAAGAAATAGAAGGTCCATATATTTTAGTTGCACATTCATTAGGAGGCTTAATTGCGCAATCTTTTGTAAAGCAATTTAAGAATGAAGTAGCTGGAGTTGTATTTGTGGATGCTACACACCCTGATGAAGTTTTTAGATTCCCTGATGAAGAAGGAGTATTAAGGTTTAGAGCAGGGCATACTACAGCTAGAGATATAGAAGTACCAAAAATTCAAACAGGGAAAATAGACAAAAAGCAACATTTGGAAAAAGTAGAACGAGCAAAGAAAGTAACTGAATTTAAAAAGTATTTTTCTCCTTCAGAAGCCGTAATACTTCAAGAAGCATACAACAGACCACAATTTAGGCCAAAAGACATAACAACTGCTTATCCATATTTATTTGAAGAACTTCGCGAAATGTCTAATCATAAAAATATGTATACTTTTGGGAATATTCCGCTTATCATACTTAGTGCTCCTATAGACTATTCCTGGATAAGTGATGATACGTTCTCTAAAGGAGAATTATCCTCAAGGGAAAAATTAGTAGAATACTCTATTAAATTACAAAAAGATTTTTTGAATTATTCAACAGTAAGCAAACAGATTTCTATAAATTCAGGGCATTATATTCATTTAGAAAAACCCAATATTATTATAAAGTCAATTAAAGAAATTTTGGACTCTTTAAAAAAGTAAGCAGAAAACAAAACAACCAATGAAACCAAAACTAATCATTTTGTCTGACCTATGGGGAAAGAAAAAATCAGATTGGGTTGCTTATTATATCAAAGAGCTTCAAGATCATTTTGTGTTACAATATTATGACTGCTGTGAATTAGGAGCATTAGATACATCAATATACACCGAAGAAAATCTTCATAAACAATTTACTAACGGAGGAATTGATCGGGCAGTACAAAACTTGCTTACCCTAGAAAAAGGAAAAATACATATCCTTGCGTTTAGTGTTGGTGGGGTCATTGGTTGGAAATCGGCTATAAAAAACCAGAATATAGTATCACTATACGCGGTTTCATCAACAAGGTTACGATATGAAACAAATAAACCCAAAACAAAAATAAAGCTCTATTTTGGAGAGAATGATATCTATTCTCCAAAAAACGAATGGTATGCTCTAATGGGTATTAATGCCATTATAGAAAAAGAAAAAAAACATCAACTATACATCGAACCAGAATTTGCTATACAACTAAGCAATAGAATAAAAAATAGTATAAATCATTAAATAAAAAAAGCCTCACAATACTACAATACTGTAAGGCTTTAGTAATTACACTTGCAAAAAAATTATTTAATCATTATTTTTTCTGAAACACTTCGACTGCCATCAGATATTGTTATAAAATAAATACCCGATGTTATTCCCTCTAAAGAAATTTTGTTATCGTTTACTACTCCAGATTTTATTACACGACCTTGCATATTTGTCAATGTAAAACTACTGTCATGCTTATTTCTCAAGCTAATTTGAATATAAGTTGTAGCTGGATTAGGGTATACTTTGGCCAAGAACACTTTATCTTCCTGTTCTAATTTTCTATCAACTTTTATTGATGATGCTCCTTTAGCTCCCATGGTTGACCCTATATTTACAGTATAATCTTCTACTTCTCCATATCCAAAAGTTTCACAAGATGTTGGTACTCCGTTCCATTTCATAGCAACTCGCATTCGAGTATTTCCTAATGCTGCTGTAGATGGTATATCAAAATTATATGATAGGTTGCTTGTCTCTGATGTAGATGCACTAACTACTTTTTCAGTCCCTTCAAAAGTTCCGTTTTTATTAAAATCAATCCATACCGCCCAATGTTCTGTATAAGATGCACTTGCAAACCCAACACTTAATACAATAGTATTAGCTCCATAGTTAAGATTTGCTACCTGAGCGGTAAAATCTCCATAACCGCCATTAGCTAATGTGGTGTTAGAGATCCCTCCTATTCCCACATAGTCAATATATTCATACTTTACAGTATTTCCTTTTGACGCACAATAGGAAACTACAGTATCAAGAGTAGTAACGGTTACTGTATTACTAGATGCTGAAGCATTTCCTGCTGCATCAAATGCAGATATTTTAAATGAATAGTTCGTTCCTGCTGCCAAGCCAGATACATTATACGAAACTCCGGTAGTTGTCGTTAGTACTGCTCCATCTTGATAAATCGTATATCCTGTAACCCCAATATTATCGGTAGAGGCTGTCCAGGAAAGTTGTGTGCTATTTTCTGTGATATTAGCAACTGTTACATTGGTAGGGGTTGTAGGAGTTTCAGTATCTGAACCGGTATTACCACCTCCATTGAATGTATGCTTTCCCAGGCCATCAAAGGTATTTTGGGGATATGACTCCCACTCAGATGTGTTATATGTTGCAGATGGTGATGATACATCTGCTTTTCTTCTTAGAGTAGCATCCTTAGCAAAGTTAGACGATCCCCCATTAAAAGTTCCTATCACATCTATTAAAACCCCATCCTTAAATAAGCCTACGGGGTCATTACCATTAAAAGTCAATTCTGAAGCTCCCGAAACCAGATCTGCTTCATTTTTTATAGTATTCGAAGCCGAACTATTTGCAGCTACATAAACATCATTAGTAGCCAAAACACCAGAAAGGTTTAATCCTCCCGACCAGGATCCGGAGCCATTAGTTTGTCTTTTGATTGTATATCCTGAAAGGTTAACCGATGCGCCTGTATAATTTGCTATTTCTAAAGCCTTATTATTCGAAGATCCTTCTATATACTCCGAAAAAAACAATGCCGTAGCATCACCACCAGTTGAAGTATCTTGAGTGGTAACATTAATCGCAGTACTAGCTGCAGATATATTACCTGCTGCATCTTTCGCTTTTACAGAAAATGAATACGTAGTGTTAGCGGTTAATCCCGAAACGCTATAACTGTTTGTTGATGAAGAACTTAAAAATGCTCCATTTCTATATACATCATATCCTGTTACACCAACATTATCTGTTGATGCACTCCATGATAATACTGTAGATGTCTGAGTTGTATTTGTTGCTACGAGATTAGCAGGAATACTGGGTGCCTCCGTATCATTACCTCCTGTATCTCCAAACCTATCTTCGGCTTGGGGTCCTCCCCAAATCTGAGTAGCAAATGCAGGATTATCTATAAATGGGTTTCTGTTACCTTGTATATTTTCAAGAATTGGATTACGTTGTAATTCTAATGGCGAAACAGGATCCTCTGCATTCCATTCTAAAAATAATTGTAGCATATTGCTATCACCAGTTGCTGCTGCCCCTACTCCAACATTCTTTGGCAAACAACGATTATTATACCGTATATACATATACATCATCATACGTGCTACATCTCCTTTCCATTCATCACCAGGATACCAATGTCCTTGAGAAGTAGGTCCAGAATTACCAGATCCATCTGCAAACTTTCTATTTCCTCTTGATGAATTGCGCTGTACATCTGCAGGTCGTAAGTGATGTGCATCTGCTCCTGGCCCTTGTGTTCCCAGATTTGGGTTACCTAATGATTTTGGATATACGTGCTCCCTGTTCCAATCGGTAGATCCTCCCCCATTATTATTTACTCCTCGTGTTCTGTCTGTACTCGAATTTCCATCAGTATCACTATATCCATATACTAAAACAACTTTTGAAGGATCAGAAGGTTCTAAATCGGTCTGCTTTAATGCATCCCACACCCCTGGTGTATAACTAAGAAATGTGGTATGTGTATTTGTCACCTTATCACTTAATTCATTTTTTAAAGCAGTTCCTGATAAGCTTAGGTTCACATCATTGTAATATGATGGTATCTGGCTATACCCTATAACAGGTATAAACAGAAGTAAGAGTATTATTTTTTTCATGATGTTATAAGTTAGTTTATTAAGCATAATTATGCGATCTCGAATCTAAAATTATTTTGTTAAACTTACTATAGTAAAACGTTATCAAATAGTTACCTAGTATGTTGACAATCCACTATTTACACAAAAACATATATTCAAATCACTACAATTCAATCAATTACTATCCCTAACGATTGTTAATAAGTTATTTCTTACAAAAAACAAGAGTGTCATTTACAACAAATTTCTGTAAAAAAATACAAAATCATAAACATGATTTTTGCTCATAATATTACTAATAGTCAATACTCTTAGCATTTTCTGTTATAAAATTTTATTCTCTGAGTGACTTAATCCAAAGTTATAAACAAGACCAATACCTTACTTTTTTAGCGGTTTTTATGTAACTGACTTACAATATTTTAAATTAAATTTAAACCATAACTTAAATATAATACACGATGAAAAAAATCTTGAATGTTACAGGAGTTCAGAAGTTAAGTAAAGACCAGCAACAAAATATTAAAGGAGCATGGGGGCGTGCAACTTGCTGCCCTAGTGGAAGAGGATGCCTTATTAGCTTTGGAAATCAAAGTTTTTGTGAGCCTGGTCGTTGTGACCGTTGGGGGCGTTGTATCTTTTTCTAAGAAAATTCAAAACCATACAAAAGGCAAACTTTCTGGTTTGCCTTTTTTTGTACTACATTTTTAATTAAAAACAATGTTATTTAACGTTTTAAAAAACTGACTCACACTATTTTAAAGTATATTTAAATACTAACTTAAATATATATACAATGAAAACTATTTTAGAATTAACTGGTGTTCAAAAATTAAGTAAAGAACAACAACAGCAAATTAAAGGAACATGGGGACGTGCCACCTGCTGCGGACCTAGAAAATGTCGTATTCCTGGAACAAGTTTTTGTGATTATGGATATTGCCGATCTAACGGAAGTTGTATGTGGGCATAACCAAAATAACACTGTGTGAAAGTATTAAAAGATAATAGCGAATCTCTATGTTATTCTATTAAAAATAACCCAATTTATAAGTTGAAATTTATAAATATCAAGAATATGGAGTTGTATTTTACTACATGATCCAATATTTTTAATGGAGAAAATCTGAATTATTAACTTTTAAAACTTTCACACAATGAAAAACATTTTGGAATTAACCGGTGTTCAAAAACTATCTAAACAACAACAACAAAATATTAAAGGAGCATGGGGGCGTGCAACTTGCTGCCCTAGTGGAAGAGGATGTCTCATTAGCTTTGGAAATCAAAGTTTTTGTGAACCTGGTCGCTGTGACCGTTGGGGGCGTTGTATCTTTTTCTAAGAAAATTCAAAACCATACGTAAAGACAAACTTTTAGGTTTGTCATTTTTTTGATCATTACCAATTGGTTCTGGTAAAGCAGCATCATTGTACTCAAAATTGAATTATTAACTTTTTTAAATATTTTACAAAATGAAGAATATCTTAAATTTAACTGGAGTTCAAAAATTATCCAAAAAAGAGCAACAAGACATCAAAGGTTCCTGGGGTCGCAGAGTATATTGTGGCGGACCAAAAAGATGTTGTTTCCGTCTTCCTAATGGAGCAGAATTTTGCGATTATGGATATTGTCAATCCAATGGAAACTGTATTTGGGCATAACCAAAACAGTATTGGGTATCATCCCTAAAAGATGGTAGTGAATCTCCTATTATTACTCTTTTAAAACAGTTTTTTATAAGTTGAAATTTATAAATCTCAAGAATATGGTGTTGTATTTCACTACATGATCCAATATTTTTAATGGAGAAAATCTGAATTATTAACTTTTAAAACTTTCATACAATGAAAAACATTTTGGAATTAACTGGAGTTCAAAAACTATCCAAACAACAACAACGTAATATTAAAGGAGCTATGGCGAGCATATCGTGTTGTGGACGTAACAAATGTCGAATTAGTTATCCTGGAGGAAGTTTTTGTGAACCAGGTAGATGTAACACATGGGGACAATGTATTTTATATTAACAATATTTTAAATCTTAAAGTATTGGATAAAGGATGTGCTTAAAAAGCCATCCTTTTTTTATGGGTATGGTCAATCAATCGATAGTAAACAGATATTAGATATATACAAACTCTTTTAGAGTATAATATTATAGAAATACTCTAGATTTGTAAATAAACATACATGAGAGAGAGATATAAGGTATATCCTCTATTTAATTGTTGTATTTAATATTAGATAACGAAATATGAAATATCAAAAATTTCCTCAACACTATTATTACGTAGTTTTTCTTCTTCTATTTAATTCTGCTTTTGGTCAAAACTTAAAGCAAGAAAAAATGGAGCAATTAAACTTTATGATTGGAGAATGGATCGGTACAACAAAAGTTTATGAAAATGGAATTGTTTCGAAGCAAGGATCAGCCCATCAAAAAATTACTTATGACCTAGATAAGAGTATTTTAGTCATTGAATTGAATACTGAGTTCCTACAACTTCATACCATAATTTATTATGATGAAAAAGATAAAAAATATTATTACTACCCTTTTTCTAAAAAAGGGGTAAATAGATATCCTGCAGAGTATAAAGATGGACAACTCATTGTACAAAGCAATGAAAAAAACAGATTTATTTTCAGTAAAACTCCAGAGGGAGGCTTTCGAGAGTATGGAGAACAATTAATTAACGGGAAGTGGATAAAATATTTTGAAGACAACTTTAAAAATACACAGTAAATAAAATGCTAAGCACAACCATGTGAATAATTCATTACGTCATAAATTCCTTGTGTTTTTGTTATCTTTCCTTCTTGATCCTAAAAATTTTACCCATTTTTCCATAATGAAATCATACACAAAACCGCCAGACTGTCTCAGAACTTACTAAAAAAATATTTAGATTAGAAGAGTTAACTGCGGTCACGATAAATTTGATTATCCTTCAGGCTTATTTCTTAATAAACCTTTCCTTAAAATAATGAGAATAATTACTTCCCAATGGTAGCGTAATATCCCCTATTTGTATTCTATTAGCATCTATTTTATTAACGTGTTTTAAATTTACCAGGTAGCTTTTATGAATTCGGCAAAATTCAAACAAGGACAATTCTTTATCAATTTTAGAGATCGTATTTCTAATAATTTTTATTTCTCCGTCGGTAAGGAATAGTTTTAAATAATTACCATAAGATTGAATATACAGTAAAGATTCATAAGTAATCTTATGAATAGTCTTCCCCTCTTTTATACAAAAATAGGTCGGATTAGTATTAGCAGTATTAGTTTCAAAATTTTGAGAAGTTTCTTTTTTCTCTAACGTAATCATTTTTTTTGCCCGTTCTAAAGCTTTAACAAAACGAACAAATTTTATAGGCTTCAATAAATAATCTACCACCAAATCATAATTGTACGTTTCTATAGCGTAGTCAGAATAAGCCGTAACCATTATCACTTTTATATCCTCTTTTTGAAGAGTATCTAATAGCTCAATTCCAGAGATTTCTGGCATTTGTATATCCAAAAGAATAATATCTACCGGTTGCTTATTAATTTCGTTAAGTGCTTCTAAACCATTATAGCAGTTTCCTACTATTTTTACGTAATCTAGTTTATTACAATAACTTTCTAATAAATGATGAGCATAAGGCTCATCATCGATAATAAGTATAGTATAGGTAGCATTCATAACTTAATAATTAAATAAACGCGATAAGTTTCATTCTTTTCTTCGATAATTAGTTGATGTCTGTCTGGATAAATGAGTTGTAAACGCTTTATGGTATTTTTTTGTCCGATATTATTTTTAGAAACTTTTTGATTTTTAAACAGACTATTTTCTATAATTAACTCTAGCCTAAATTTGTCATAAGACAGCTTAATATTTATAAAACTAGGAAGTGAAGTATGTGTTCCGTGTTTAAATGCATTTTCAACAAAAGGCAAAAGAAGAAGCGGCGCTATAGAAGTTTTAATATCTGTTGTAGGTCGCTCAAACTTTACCGAACAATTATCTCGTAATCTCATCTTTTCCAATTCTATGAAAGCTTCTATAAGTTGAATTTCTTTACGAACCGGAATTCTCTGAACAGTTGAAAATTCTAAATGATATCTAAGTAATTCAGCTAAGTTAATTAGCATTTCAGTACTTTTCTCTGAATCGACCTGGTTAACACCGCAAATGTTATTGATAGTATTAAACAAAAAATGAGGGTTGAGCTGAGCTTTCAATACGTGAATTTCCATTTTCAGTTTGTCTACCTGAAGTTTTTGGAGTTCTAATTGACTTATAATACCTCTCTTTGCTATTCGAGACACCACAACAATAAAAGAAATGATAAACATATTTTGGATCCATTGTCTAATATCTACTTCGGCTCCTTCACCATATAAATAAGTGCAAAAATATGCAGCACAGTATCCTATAATTGCAGTAATTATAATGGCAACAATACCAAAATAGATATACTGTTTTTTAGGAAAAAAATAATCTTGAAAAAAGAACAAAAGATACGTTAGGATAATAGAAGGAATAATAATGGTAATTGTATCCAAAACCTTTTCTGTTATGTCAGTATTTTCTGAAGACCAAAAAGCAAGAATCACTAGTATAGCGAGTACCCAAATTAAAGAGTGATAATACCATCGCTTTTTTAGTATTTTTTCTACCATTTTCATCAAGTGTAAAGGTAAGGATTACTTTAGTTGCACTTCTTTTTTTGTGACCAACAAGGTTCATCACATTTTTAATAAACCACATCACGTATACACCTAAGCTTATCACAATTATTTTAATCTATCTTTTTTCACATCTAATTTTGAAGTACGATAACTATTTTTCTCAATAAAAAAATTAAAAAATGTCACGTAAAAAAAAATATATACTTCTTATTTTAAACCTGTTAATTAGTGTTACGTTATTAGGACAAACACCGTTTAAACAACTATCTCAATCTGAAAAATTAGACGATTTTAACTATTTATATAACGAACTTCAGGCTTCTTACCCTTATTTTGGAATCAATAAAAGAGTACATAATATCGATTGGCTTTCAAATAAAAGTAAGTATAGCCAACAAATAAAGGAGACAAAGAATAACAAAGAGTTTTTTAAAGTTCTTAATGAAGTCTTTAATGATTTAAACAACGGTCATACAGATGCTTACCCAACAATAATTTATAACTATTTTTATGATGCATATAAACAAGGAATGGCTCAAGATTCTATATATTCAGTTTATGTAAAAGAATTGGAAAAATCAGATGTTATTCGTTCTGCATATTGGAAAAAAATTAATCGCGAACTTTTCTTTCCAGAACGTAATAATAATGCTAATAAGAACAATGCTAACGAAACCAACATAGATACAGAAGCACCTCAAAATATTGAAATCGATTTTATAGATTCATTATCAACCGCAATTATCCATGTAAAATCATTTAGCTATGATTATGTAGACAAAGATGCTGATACATTAAAGCATTTTTTTAACAAAGCATATCATTATAAAAACCTAATAATAGATATACAAGGTAATGATGGTGGTAGTACAGAATATTGGATACAAAATATGATTCCCTATTTAATTGATGATACCATTACCTACCCTATAGTCTATGGTTTTAAGAATTGTGATAGGTTAAAAAAATTTAAACCAAACTATTTTGAAAATACTATCGCTTATGAAGAAATTGGATTACCCAATATGCCAAAAGAATTAAAAGATGGTAGTTATTTATTTAGAAGAGAACGTATAACAATAGACCCAGTTTCTGACAAAAGAAAATATTCGGGTAAAATTTATCTTTTGGTAGATGATAAAGTATTTTCTAGTTCAGAAGCTTTAGCATATTTTTGTAAGGCAACAAATTTTGCTACAGTTGCAGGAGAAAAAACAAGTGGAGATGGAGTTGGAACAGATCCATTACTATTAACGCTTCCCAATAGTGGTATTGTTATTAGATTTACCGGAGAAATGGGATTAAATCCTGATGGAAGTGCTAATGATGAAACCCAAACAGTTCCTGATGTAATCATAAAAGCTTTTAATGAGAAGGAAAGACGAAAAAAACTTCTTAATCATATCATGCATAAACAATAAAAATAGCTTACAACAATAGGTTATACAATAATGATAAACAAAGACCAAAGTGTTATAGCATTTGGAAAAATGAAACAAAAATGCCAACCGAAATAAACGAAACAAGACGAGAATATATCAAACGAATTAATTATGTGTTGGATTTCATAGAAAAGAATCTCGATACAAACTTATCACTCGAACGGCTATCCCAAAAAGCGCATTATTCATCGTATCATTTTCATAGAGTCTTTTCAACAATTATTGGTGAAAATTTAAATCAATATATTAATAGAAAACGAATAGAACGTATTGCTTCGATCCTGCTTGTCGACGCTAATAAACCTATAAAGGAACTTGCCTACAACTATGGCTTTAATAGCGAAAGCTCATTTTCAAGAGCATTTAAAAAGTATTACGGAGTTAGTCCTACCAGGTTTACAACCCAGGGAAAAAATATACTTAGCAAGATTGGTATAGAACCTTTTACAACCGAAAAATACATTTGTAGCATTGATAACATTAAAAAATGGATTGAAATGAATGCACAAATAACCGTAAAAGAACTACAAGAAATAAAACTTGCTGGCATAATGCATATTGGAGAGTTTGATAAAATTGGCAATATGTACCAAAGATTGATAGAATGGGGAAACAAAAAAGAAATGTTTCCTATCTCAGATTTTAACGCTATTACCATTTATCATGATAATCCAAACGTTACCCATACTTCTAAAGTAAGGTATAGTGCATGTGTAACAATTAATAGAGAATTTAAAGCCGAAGGAGAAATTAGACCTCTTGTGATCCAAAAAGGTAACTATGCTATTGGAAATTTTGAAATTGAAGCAAAAGATTTCCCAAAAGCATGGGAAAGTTTGTCTTTATGGGTACTAGATAACGATTATAGGTTTAGAGATGGGGATTATTTTGAAGTGTACCATAATGACCATAAAACGCATCCCAAACAAAAATTTATAGTAGATATATGTATTCCTATCGAAAAACATAGCAAAAATAACAAGACCCCAGACAAAAAGGATCTTTCTAATCACAACAAGCTAGTCAAGCATGATCAGGTACAATTAGATTATCACCAACTTATAGGATACATGAAAACGTTAAGGGCATTTTTTCATAAAGAATATGCTACGGTCTTTAAATTAGGAACCATTTATCAAGGTAATCCAGATTTTTCCTATTTTTCTTTAACTACCGAGGAGTTAAAAAAACAAAAATTGAAATTTGTGATCATCTTTAATCATAAAATAATGTGTTTTACAATATGCTTATCTGGTCAAAATAAAAGTATCCGAAAAAAGTATTGGGAGATGTTCAAAGACAGTAGCTGGAATACCTATCATCTAGCAGAATCAATTAATAACAGTCTTTCAATTATCGACCATGAAATAATAGAAAAGCCAAACTTTGATGATATACATATTTTAACAAAACAAATTGAAACTGAATCCTTAAAATTTATAAACGAAATCAGAGGGATTCTCGAAAGATAAAAACGACAGGCCACAATGTATACGATTAATTGCTCCGCTTCACAGGAAGTCAAACAAACAAGTATTATAAAGACAATCATTAGGAATAGCTAAAGAGAGATTACCGTATATGTACTTATATATTAAGGTACTTATACTAATGTAAGATTGATTTGGGGTTAGTATATTGGTTCATACAATAACCAATATTAAAACCAAACTATGACACAAAGCATCAATTCATCAAACATTACGCCTATTACGATTTCTAATAATCTATTTATGTGCGGTACAGACCAGTGGGCACCTAAAGGAGTTTGTTATCAACCTACAGATTTTGTGGATCCAATTTCAGACAATAATCTAACTGCAATTCAAGATTTATTGAAAACAACAACAACTTATGGGTTCACTAATATGAAAATAAATGCCATTCGTGTGTATCAAGTCGATCCGACAAAAGATCACACACAAGTAATGAATGCCTTGGCTGCCGCAGGAATTTATGTTTTAGTGGGAGCTGTGGACCACACCACGGTACATGACGGCCCTACAATTTATAATGCCAGGCTGAAAGCTGTTGCCGACGAATTCAGTAAATACCAGAATGTTCTTGGGTTTTCAATAGGAAACGAAACAATTGATCCTGGTACAAAAGGGCAAAATCCAGGCTATGATATTCCTAATAAAATTAGAGCTGGAGCCAAATACTTGAAAGCCTATATGGCAAAAAATAGCCCTCGTGTTATTCCTGTTACAGCGGCACTTCGTGATGATCCTGATTTCACTATACCAGCAGCTAAAGCATATATGTGTGGGGATTCATCCGAGCGTCTTGATTTCTTGGGTTACAATTGTGAGCGATGGGCCGGAGGAACACTTGCAGCAAAAGTTGGTGCTTACTATACTTTAACAAAAGCGTTTGAAGGCGCTAACCCTGTACCGATAACTTTTACAGAAATGGGTTCGAATCCCAGAGCTGTCTCTCCAAGAACCTGGGAACAAGTTGACTATTTGTATGGAGGTACGAAACTCACTCCGCAATCGGGATCAGGTTCGCCAATAAACATGGCAGATGTCGTTTCGGGTGGCTTTGCATTTAGATATTACGAGCGAAATGCAGGATGGGGAATGCTCACAACAAGCGGTGACGAAATTTCTGGTCACGGTGCAAATTCGATAATTACCGAATATTCTAAAATAACATCTTTTAGTAGTACAGGAAATACAATGGGAACCGCTCCTTGTGATAAAAATAACCCATATGTAAAAGGATCTGCTATTCCATCATCAGGATTACCAACGGCTGTAAAAATAACATTAACAAATTCTATTACAACGCCTCCTTCAGGAAGAAATATTAAATTTAATTATACTTCGAATTTGAATGCAGCTAATCCAACTTGGATAGAAGCGGTTGCGATTAAAGCCAATGGTCCAAAAACAACATTCACTTTTCCTAAAGGTACAAATGGAATTTCAATGATATATGAAGTTGATTCTAAATGGAATCAAGGCTGTCAATTAAAAGGACAAGCTTTACTTCAACTCGCAGATGGAGACACTATCGAAGGTAACTGGATGAGTCCGGATGGTAATGGAAATTGTACGATTAGCTAAAGTTTAATATCCACCCTTCAAAAATATAGTAAAGAATGTTACTCACAAACATAAACACCAGCATTAATGGTGTTTATGTTTTTTGAATTCTCAAAATGTATCCCTAATCATTTCTATGATTAATATTATCCATTCTTCCCTTGGTGTTTTTCATAAGATCAATTTTAATTTCGGTTGTATCACAAGTATTTCAATAATCAATTTGGGAACATAACTTTTGTGAATAGATTTGTTGATCTTCTAAACTATGTGATAACACAAGATTATAGTATTTTTGCTATAGAGAAAAGGGTTTAAAGATTAAAAGAACTAACTGTCGCAGCATTATTGAACAAAATCATTAAAGTAAAATATGAAATATACTCCCGAAGCTGGATTCCCATATTATTATGACCTTGTAAAGGATATGAATTATCGATCACTCTTTGCTTCGTCATCAACAATTACATTCCTAAATTCTATCAGTGAAGAAAAAGCTGTTTATCGCTATGCTCCTGCTAAATGGAGTATTAAACAAATTGTTGGGCATATAACTGATCATGAAAGAATAAAAATATTTCGAGCATTTTTAATGAGCAGGAATGAATCAATAGAATTATGGGGCTATGATCAAAATTTGTTAGTAAACAATAGTCGTTTTGAAGAACTAACCCTAAAACAATTAATAACCGACTTTGTTAATGTACGAAAGGCATCTGCTAGTTTTATTGAAACCTTGTCTGAAAATCAGTTACTAATAAAAGGGATGGCTCAACAATATGAAATTACTCTTGAAGACTTCTTAAAATCTATTATCGGTCATGAAAAACATCATATAAATAGTATTAAAGAAAGGTATATTTAATAAAGACCGTAACAACACCTTTCTATAATGTGAAAAAGCAAAACATAAAAAACGAAAGTATCTATTAAAAATAGCCTTATGAGATTCTAGAATCGCAAAAATCTTGTTACCCGAAAGAAGCTGAATTATACATTGACTTTGAAATACCATCATATGCCAATAGACAACATACCAGAATTATATATTAATACCCCTAAGCTTAAACCAGATCTTTTTGTTTATGATTTTAAAATGACCGAAGATACTATTAAAACTAAGGTCAATTTGAATATGCACATGTTTAGCTTTTTACAAGTTGGAAAGAAGCAAGTGCACTTTGCAGGAACATCAGTTACCGTAAATAAAGATCAATCGTTACTTCTTAAAAAAGGGAATTGGATTTGGACAGAATTATTAGACACAGATGCTATTTATTATTGTAAACTTTTATTTTTTTCTGAAAAAATACTCGAAGATTTTTTAGAAAAACACATTCAACACCAACAAATAATAAAGGAAGAAGTGCCATATTTCGCAATTAGGAATGATGCATATATAACTTCATATTTAAACTCATTATCAACAATTAGTGATGCACCAACAGTTTTTATAGAAAACCTACTTTCTGTAAAGTTCGAAGAAATTATGCTGTATCTTATTCATAAATACGGAAAAAAGTTTGAGTTATATCTAAAATCATTAATAGTTAAGGAAACCTCTCCCTTTAAAAAAATTGTAGAAAGTAAAATACATTCTAATTTAAAACTAGAGGAAATTGCATTTTTATGTAATATGAGTTTATCTACTTTCAAACGTCATTTTATTAATGAATATAAAGTGTCCCCCGGAAAATGGCTACAAGACAAGCGGCTTCAAAAAGCAAAAGAAACATTAGAACTAGGCAAACTAACACCATCAGACATATACCTGGATTTTGGGTATAATAATCTTTCAAACTTCAGCATAGCTTTCAAAAATAAATTTGGAGTTAGCCCCAAAGAGATTTCTAAATGATATTTTGTCTTTATGGTTTCATTTTTATACTTGACCTTTTTTCATAAGTTATTGAACCGTTTTAGTAATTGAGTAAGACTATCTGTCCTGTACATTTGCACTTAGATTATAACAAAAATAAAACATAAAATAATGAATATTACATTAGCACAAGCTGAAAAAATCATTTCAGTAGCAAAAGAAAAATCTATAGCAATAGATACAAAAATGAATATTGCAATTGTAGATGCAGGAGCAAACTTAGTAGCATTTGGGCGTATGGATGGAGCTTGGTTAGGTTCTTTAGATATATCAATTAAAAAAGCGAAAACAGCTCGTTATTTTGATATGAATACGGGAATCATTGGAGAATTATCTCAACCCGGAGGTGCTTTGTACAACATCGAACATTCTAATAATGGTCTAATTACTTTTCCTGGAGGTGTACCAATTAAAAATGCAGCAGGTGAAATTATTGGTGCTATTGGAGTAAGTGGTAGTTCTGTTGAGAATGACCATGCAGTTGCAGAAGCTGGAGCATCAGCAATCTAAAATTTAAAGTAGTATACTAAAAAGAGGAGAATTAGCATGCTAATTCTCCTCTCTTCTTTTTTAAAATAATATGAAACAATATATAGCCGAATTTATTGGCACATTTGCTTTAGTCTTTTGCGGTACAGGAGCAATAGCAGCAATGCAAGCCTGGAAAACACTTAACAAAACGAAATAAAAACATATCTATAGGATACTTCGTTATACCCATATCCTATTGTAACTTGGTTAAGTTGAATTCTGAATACTATTCTCATACATTGATTTGATCGACAAAAGAAAGCTTATTATCAACATCTTATAAAAATTAATTACTAAATTAGGTGTTTAACCACGCAATTAATGTATACAAGTATGTTACTACACAAGTCGAAAAAATGAAGCCTATGATTAAAATTCATCATTTAAACTGTGTTCAAATAGAATCGCCAATGGGGCCTGCAATCGGACATTGTTTACTCCTTGAGGGAATAAACAGATTGGTGCTAATTGATTCTGGGATCGGATTATCAGAAACCAAAGACCCTGAAAAAAAACTTGGAAAGGAATTGATAGAGATCACGGGGTTTAAATTTGACGAAAAACGTACTGCCATAACACAAATACAAAAGTTAGGATTTCGTCCCGAAAAAGTTAAAGATTGCATCATTTCTCATCTTGATCCTGATCACATTGGGGGGCTTGCCGATTTTCCTGATATGAAAATTCATATTGCTAAAGAAGAGTACGAAAGTTTTAAAAGTGGAAACGAAAGGTATCTTCCCCAACAATTAGCGCATAATCCAGAAATAAAATTGTACGAAAAAAGTAATAGCAAATGGTTTGGACTTCCTGCTCGAAAAGTTGATTTAGATTTTGAAACTGAAATTTACTTAATTCCATTGTTCGGCCATACACTTGGACATTGTGGAGTAACATTTAAGAAAAATGAAAAATGGATTTTTTATGTGGGAGATGCGTATTACCTAAGAGATGAAATATCTGATTTGAATCATCCCGTAGATGAATTAGCAAGGATAAGAGCAGTCGATGATGAAATGAGAAAAGAAAGTCTTGAAAAAATAAGGGAAATAGTGAAAAAGCACGGAAATGAAATTGAATATTTTGGCTATCATGACCCTACAGAATTTCAGGAAACTAAGGAAAACTTAGCAGATAACGACGTCTATTATTAATAAACACCATAAAGAGCAACTATGAATCCAATACTTAAAAATATTCTAGCTGTTATTGCTGGATGGTTAGGAGGTAGTATCATCAATATAGCCCTCATCAAAATTGGTCATAAATTAATTCCTATAAAAAGGATTGATCCCAATGATATGGATGCTCTTGCAGCCGTTATGCCATCTTTAGGATTCGAACATTTTATTTTTCCTTTTTTGGCTCATGCTCTGGGTACTCTGGCTGGTGCCACGATTGCTGGTTTAATAGCCGCAAGTCACAAAATGAAATTCTCATTAGGTATTGGTGGATTATTCTTATTAGGCGGAATCATGGTTAACTATATGCTACCCGGCCCTACCTGGTTTGCTGTTGCAGATATAGCTATCGCTTATATTCCTATGGCATGGATCGGTGGAAAAATAGCTATGAAGATATCAGAAAAAAAAATCTAACCTTTAGTCAATTTTTAATAAAAGTTATCTCTATATTTCTGTTGGTTAACTTCAGGAAATGATTAAAAATTAACTGCAACTAGTATCGTCATAGGCTATGAAAAAAACAATAATTATATTGACGCTTTTGTTTTGTGGATTAGAACTGATTTCAGCACAATCCAAAGAAATGGTCTTAGAGGATATAAGATCCGAATATAAGACGATAAGAAACAATATGACTTCTTATGTAAAAAAATCTCCGGAAATTGAATTAAATACAACAGAAGGAGGACTTGTAACTGCATATTTCGATAACAAAGATCTAAGGCTAATCGAAATCATTGAATTTGGAGAAACAGGAAAAAACATAGCTCAATATTATTTTAAAAACAGAAAATTATTTTTTGCATTTGACCAACAATATCACTACAACATACCTATCTACAATGAAGAATTTGATGCAAACAAAACTACAATAATTGAAGATCGATATTATTTTCACAAAGAGAAGCTCTTTCTTTGGCTAGATACTGATAAAAACAAAGTTGATTTGACTTTAAAAGCAAATAAGATGATGGGGAAAAAGTTTGTTGATTACACCAAAAAATTAAAACACGAATTAAAAAAAGAGCAAAAACACTAACATAAAATTCGAATAAATGAATAGATATGTTGCTTTTCTACGAGGAATTAATGTAAGTGGTCATCACAAAGTTCCTATGGCCGACCTTCGTAAAGAAATGGAAAAACTGAATTTCGAAAAAGTGATTACAATTCTTAACTCGGGAAATATAATATTTGACTCGGCAAAAGATGATGTGAAGAATCTTGAAAAAATGGTTTCTGATCATATAGAAAAAACCTTTGGTTTTCCTATCCCGACTATCATAAGAAAATCTGAAACGATATATCATTTATTAGATAAAGATCCTTTTAAAGATATACTATTAGCGAAAGACATTCGATTGTATGTTTCATTCCTGAAGGAAGATGTTAAAACCGATTTGCTGTTACCATGGACAAATGATAATAATGCTTTCAAAATTATTGATAAGATCGACAAAACAATAATAAGTGTCTTAGATCTTTCGGTAACCAAGACACCAAAAGGAATGGAAGCCCTGGAACGATATTTTGGTAAGCAGATCACAACCCGTAACTGGAATACTATCAAACGAATAGAAAAAAAACTTGAAATTAATTCTTAAGTCACGAATAAAGAGTAATATTAATTATCTTGTTACGGTTTAAAACTAAATTGATATGAAATGAGCCATAACAATTGAGTTGATACCAATCTAGATGTTCAATGGTGTAATTCCATCTGACATTTAAAAAACAATAAAAAAGAACAGATGAAACATAAAGGTTATATCGAGATTGATCAATCTTTACATAAAGTGGCTGAGCTTTTTGCAAATCCAGATAATCTTAAAGAGTATCAGGATGGTTTTATTAGAAAAGAGTTGATTAGTGGAGAAAACGGTAAAGTTGGCGCTGTTTCTAAAATGTATTACAAACACGGAAAACATGATATGGAGTTGACTGAAACAATAACCAAAAATGAACTTCCGCATTCATTTGAAGCCAGTTATCATCATAAACATATGGACAATACCATGAAATGTAATTTTATTGCCTTAGGCGATAAAAAAACAAAATATGAATTCGAATATGAATACACTCGTATAAACTGGGTTATGCCAAAATTGATGGCTATTTTATTTCCGAGTATGTATCGAAAACCAGCAGAAAAATGGCTTAAACAATTTAAAGAGTTTGCTGAACGACAATAATCACTATAATTTTCTTTTTTATACTGCTCTTATGCTAATAATTCGAAAGATTGTTTGGCAATCTCTAATTCTTCATTAGTAGGAATAACTAATATTTTTACTTCTGAAGAGGGTAAACTTATATCTCTTATTTCTTTAGATCGAATATTGTTTTTTTCTTCATCTAATCGAATGCCAAAAAACTCTTGATCTTTACATACCAAATTTCTAATCAAAGCAGAGTTCTCTCCTATTCCGGCAGTAAATACAATAGCATCCAAGCCGTTCATAACCGAAGCATATGCTCCTATAAATTTTTTGATACGATATGTATTCATTTGCAGCGCTAACTGGCAATCTTTATTGCCGTTTTCTGCTTCAGATTCAATATCCCGCAAATCGCTATATCCTGTTAACCCCAACATTCCACTTTCTTTTTGTAAAAGATCATTTACTTCTTTTAATGAATATCCTAAGGAATTAACCATATAAAAGATGACTGCAGGATCAATATCTCCGGATCGTGTTCCCATAATCAATCCATTCATCGGTGCAAATCCCAAAGTATGATCTATACTTTTACCGTCGCGAACCGCAGTCATACTACATCCATTTCCTAAGTGAATTGTAATAATCTTAGATTTTTCTTTCCTTAAAAATTCGATTGCTTTTTCTGAAACGTATTTATGGCTGGTGCCATGAAACCCATATACTCTAATATTATGCTCATCTAAAAATTTATTCGGAATAGCATATTTATAAGCTTCTACAGGAATAGTTTGATGAAAAGCTGTATCAAACACGGCTACTTGTTGTGCGTTAGAAAAAATCTCTTCGGCAACCAAAATTCCTTCCAGGTTTGCAGGGTTATGTAATGGTGCCAATGCAGAAAGTTTCTTAATTTTTTGTTTTACCTCTTCAGTGATTCCAACTGTTTCTGCAAAAGTGCTTCCCCCATGAACTACTCTATGACCAACAGTATGAATTTCTGATGCCGATCGGATCACTCCTACTTTATCATCCATCAAATAGCTGGCTATTAATTGTAGCCCATCTTTGTGAGTATTAACAGTCACAGTTTTTTCAATGTCATGTATCTCGGATGTATAAGAAATTTTAGCATTTTCTAAACCAATACGTTCTACTAACCCAGAACAAACTACTTTTGCATCGGGCATAGTAAATAGTTGAAATTTTATAGACGAACTTCCAGAATTTAGTACAAGTATTTGCATATTCTTTTAATAATTAAGAGTATTAAAAATCAGATATTTCTTTACTCTGTTTATAATCCCTGAGCCTGAATTGCCGTTATAATTACGGTATTATACACATCATCAACAGTGCATCCTCTACTTAGATCATTAACGGGTTTATTTAATCCTTGTAACATAGGGCCAATAGCTAATGCTCCTGTTTCTCGTTGAATAGCTTTATAGGTGTTATTTCCTGTATTTAAATCTGGAAATATCAAAACACTTGCCTGACCAGCTACTTCAGAATTTGGTAATTTACTTTGTCCCACTTCTAAATCTACTGCTGCATCATATTGTATAGGTCCTTCTATTTTTAGATCAGGGTGTTTTTCTTTTACAATGGCAGTTGCTTCTCTAACTATTTCTACATCTTCTCCTTTACCAGAGGTTCCCGAAGAATATGATAACATAGCCACTTTTGGTTCGATCCCAAAAGCTGCTGCCGATTCTGAAGAAGAAATTGCTATTTCTGCCAATTGTTCTGCATTAGGATTAGGGTTAATTGCACAATCACCAAAGACTGATACCCGATCTGCTAAGCACATAAAGAATACAGAAGAAACCACTTTTACTCCTGGTTTGGTCTTTATAAATTGTAACGCTGGCCTAATCGTATGTTGTGTAGTGTGCACTGCTCCCGACACCATTCCGTCTGCATGACCTTTATATATCATCATCGTACCAAAATAGGATACATCTGCCATCATATCTTTGGCCATATCCAGATTTACATTTTTGTGCTTTCTTAGCTCATAAAATGTTTGTACATACTCATCATAATAAGGAGATTCTGTAGGGAAGACAATCTGTATTTTATCAAAATCTATCGGAATATCCAGTTTTGTAGCCTTGCTCTTTATTTTCTTTTCATTTCCGATTAAGGTAATATCCACAACTCCAGATGCCAATAATCTAGAAGTAGCTCTTAAAATTCTTTCATCAGATCCTTCTGGAAGAACAATATGCTTTTTATGTTTTAGAGCGCGTCTTAATAAATTATATTGAAACATTCGAGGGGTTAACCCTTCTGATTTAAATGTAATTAGTTTATCGGCTAATAGATCCTCATTAACATATTTTTCGAATATGCTAATAGATGTATTTATCTTTTGTAGATTATCCAGATAGATTTTAGACTTAATTGCTCCTATTTTATTGGTAATAGAAAATGTACCACTAGGTACCGATATAATAGGAAAAGATAAGGAAACACCTTCTATTAATTTAAGTATTGGTGGTTCGGGAATAATTCCTCCGGTAAGTATAATTCCCGAAATCTTTGGATAGTTATCAGAAATATTTGCCTGTAATACTCCTAAAATGATATCTGCACGATCTCCGGGAGTAATGACGAGACTATTATCTTTAAGATGTGTAAGATAGTTACGTAATTGCATTGCGCCTACTCCAAAACTACCAGCCTGATTATTTAGGTATTCTTTACCAAACAACACATTACCTTCTAATTCGTTTACAATCTCTTTGATAGTAGGATTAATCAAAGAATTAATTTTGGGGATAATAATACGATCGACATTATTGCCAAAATCTTTTTCAAAACTACTTTCTAATTGTTTTTCACAACCTTGGGTAACTTTATTGGCTACCATAGCCAAAACTTCTACATCTTTACTATTAAAAGTATCGTATGCCAGTTTTAGATTACTAACAATTTCATCATTTTGCTTATCAATTCCACTTGCTACTATAACAGCTGGAATACCCAGATTTTTTGCTATAATAACATTAATATCAAATTCAATGATATTACCTTCATCAGAAAAATCAGTGCCTTCTACTAATATAAAATCAAATCTTTCTTCAAGGTTTTTATATTTCCTGATAATCTCATCTATAATTTCTCCTGATTTACCCTGGTTGTATTTTTGAAGTACTTCACTTCTAGTATACGCATAGGCTTTTTTGAAGTTAATATCTAATTCAAAATGCGATATTACAGTATTAATATGGTTATCAACTTCTCCTTCTTTAGGATCGTCGATAATTGGTCTAAAATACCCTACTCTGGCTACTTTACCCAGAAGCATACGCATCATACCTAAAACAACAATAGATTTACCACTATTAGGTTCTATAGTAGCAATATAAACGGCTTTACTCATGTATAACAATTTGGTAGTACAAAGATACGTTAATACCGTAATTTAACATAAGATCATTGTATAATAAAACTTCTTTCTATCATAGTCATACAATATTAACAATTCGATTTTCATTTCAACAAAAAAGGTTTAGAATTACGCTAAACCTTTTATTATATCTTATAACTTTTTGACACCTTAATTCATGTCTTTTCTGCTTTTAAAGTCTTTATACAATACATGCTATAACATATGTTACGATTAATTTGATCAATCCAATCATTATACATGTTACAATTTAAAAGATATACCTGCTTGAAACACCGAGTTTTTAAGCGATGTATTATTTTCTTTAGTAATATCTGCCAATCCAAGGTTATATCTAATTCCAACTTCTAAATTATCAGTTAACGAATATCCTATACCCAAAGCTACTCCGTAATCGATTTTCTTAAAGTTACTTTTAACAAAACCAGTTCCTTTGCCTCCTAATAAATATCCTACTTGAGGTCCTGCCTCGAGGCTTAACTTATTAATAGGATAGAATTTTATTATTGCCGGTAATACATTGATATAGTTTAATTTTATTTTTCCGGAACTATTTTTTGATTTAGCTCCTTGAGCAGAATACAGTATTTCGGACCGAATTGCTAATTTTTCGGATAGTCTATATTGAGAAAAGACTCCTCCCATTACCCCTATTTTAAATTTAGAAGATGTATTCCTAAATTCCGTTAGGTTAGCCCCTGCTTTAATTCCAAATTCTATTCCTTTTTGTTTTTCCTGTGCATTTATAGCCATTACCCCTAATAACACTGCACATAACATTAATTTAATTGTTTTCTTCATTTTGATTTTTTTGTTTTTAATTGAATACATTATTGTTCTGAAAGTGATTTTCAGATTAAAAATTAATCCCTAATTCGAGCTCAAACCCAAAATTTTTGGTATACACCTTAGAAGTTTGTATTTGTTGAAAAACACCTGCTCCAATCACAATACCATACTCTTTCCAAGGGATAATTTTCACTCCTTGTTTAGCGCCTATTCCTATAAGGAAATTATGTTGTTTTTTGCCTTCTATCTTTTTGGTGATTTCAAGCCCTAAAGGCACTTCTATGCCTATATTAATATACACTCCTGGTATTATTTTTAGATACCCATCAAAACCGCCCCCTACGCTAAAGGCATCAACAGATGTGTAATTTTTGTTGAGTAATGAACTTCGTTTTATACTATATTTATCATAAGATATTACAAAGGGCATGATGAAGTCTTTATCACTATCGGCAAAACCGATATAACTCATTTTCCACCCCTCTTTATGTTTGCTGTATATTTTCCTATATGTTAACATATCAAACCATTTCCCTAATCGTTTTGCTTTCTTCATTTCTGGTTTCTCATAAAAAACATCTTCTGCACTGGTTTGTAGATTTCCTGATATAGATTCTGGTTTGCTTCTTTTTTTATAGGTATTGATAAAACTTAAAGTGCAATATTCTAATGCAGCTCTGATTCTTTGTTCGTAGGTTTCGAATATTTTTGATGTATCAGATATAGTAAAAGTTTCATCTTCATAATGCTGTACATCAAAAAGTTTTTGCAGTTTATCATTTTCTTTTTCATAAAAAATCAAGTTAATATACACCCTCGTTGTTATATGGCTTATACTACTTTGTGATTGCTGAATTTCTAAATCTTTAATTTTTATAAATATTGGTTTTGCGTCTTTGGTTTGCGAAAAAGAAGTTTTCATAAAATTCAGAATAGCCGTTGGTGCATCTGGGTACAATTGAAAAATGACTTTTTCTCCATGTCTATTAGTTCCTAGTCCTAAGTTTTTCTTTTTTCTAATATCAAAAACCTGTGCTATAGATATCGATACGTTTTCTGTATGAAAAGGAATGGTTTTTAAGGTTATGTTTTCCTGAGACAATACTATAGAAGACAAGAAAAACATTGATATATGCCAGATATATTTCATTATAAACTTGATTTTACAAATTAGACTTATAATGAACCTCGACTTCTCTAATTTCCTCAATATCAAAATATAACACCAGCTCTTTGGGTGTTAAAGTGATGATGTATGCCTTTACGGTCTCTCTTTTGTCATCAGTCATCATTATATAACCTCCATTAGTATTTAACATCCAAACACCACTCTCCTTTTTCCCTTCAGATATGGAGACGAAGGTCATATCCTTTTTAAAAAAAATGTAATCATTTCTTTCTTTTTTAGATGGTGGATATTTCTTAACTCCGATCTTATAAGTATCCAAATCCCATTTCTTTATGAGAGCGTTTTTATTCAGGGTTTGTGCACCGATATTATGAAACGAAAAAGCGAATAGTATCGTCGTTAGAATTGTTATATTTATTTTGCTGTTCATATCTTACTCTTAAAATTTTAGCCAAAACTAGTAAGCATGAATCGTATGTTGTTTGTCCTGTTAAGACAAAATAACATGACCTGTATATGATCTTAAAATTCTTATTTTACTCTAGAAATAACATATTTAATTGTCCTAAAAAGACAACTCAAAAATTACGATTTCGTAGTACCTTTCCTCTAAAATGATAAAACATGGGAAATCCAACACAACTGGAACGTTATAAAAAACTAATTCTCTATATAGAAGAAAGATTTAAAAGTGAAATCAGTAAAAAAGAGATAGAAGACATATCGTTTTATTCGTATCGAAATATAAATAGAATATTTCTTGCACTTCATCACGAAACTATTGGACAATATATAAAAAGGATAAAACTAGAAAAAGCTGCAGAATACTTAAAATTTTCATCCGAGAATATCTCTGATATCGCTTATGAAATTGGATATAGTGATATTGCTGCTTTTAGTAAAGCTTTTAAAAAGCAATTTAAATGCTCTCCTTCTTCTTTTCGGAATTCAACCAAAATCAAACAATACATTACTCAAAAAGCCATCTTTCCATTAGAAAATACTCAAGAACAAATTCTTACGTATGAAATCGAAGAAATCTCTGGTTTTGATATTTTATATTTAACCTATCAAGGGTCTTATGAAAATATTAAAGGAATAGAGAAAACCTGGAAACAATTGATATCATATGCGTCAAAACATAGCTTATTAAAAGATGAAACAATTATATTGGGAGAAATACTAGATGATGACGCAATCACCGATACTTTACATTGCCGATATAATGCTGGAATTATACTAGAAAAAGAAATAGATTTTTCTCTAAAAGGATTATTTAAAACCAAACATATACCCCAGCAAAAATATGCTAAGTTTATACACAAAGGTAGTCACGAGAGTTCTGTAGACACCTATGATTTGATCTATGGGCACTGGATAACCGAAGTACAGTTAGAGTTTGAAGACAAACCAACTTTAGAGTTTTATCTTAATGACGAATCTAATACTCCTAAAAAAGAACTCCTTACCGAGATTTATATTCCTGTAAAACAATAATTGTCTGTATTGAACAATAACGCTTCGAAGCTGCTCATCTAAATTTGTTTGCAAAAACAGAGTGCTATGCAAAAAAGAATTATCGGAATAGATGTAGCAAGAGCATTGGCTATTTTTGGGATGATTATCGTTAATTTTAAAATGGTCTTTGGAAATCATGGCAATCCTCTCTTGAATACCTTTTTAGGATTATTAGATGGAAAAGCTGCTGCAACCTTTGTGGTTCTGGCAGGTGTAGGAATTTCATTACTAACAAAAAATGCGATACATCAGAATAATAAAGAAGCGTTAAACAGAAACAAAAATAAACTTCTTAAAAGAGCTCTATTTCTTTTCTTAATTGGTATATCCTATTCAACAATCTGGCAAGCAGATATTTTACACTTTTATGCGATATACATGTTGCTAGCAATATTTTTAATAAAAAGTAGTCCAAAAACACTAGTATCAATAGCAATAGGAATGATTATAGTATATCCTATACTCATGATATTATGGAATTATGATAGTGGATGGGACTATACTAAAATGGAGTATACAAATCTATGGACAGTAAAAGGTTTTTTAAAAAATCTTTTTTTTAACGGTTTCCATCCTGTTATTCCATGGAGTGCATTTATGATTATAGGAATGTGGTTTGGTAAAATGGAATTAAGTAATACTAGAGTAGTTACAAAAGCATTGTGGATTAGTCTTACTGTATTTATAGTTGTACAGATAATGTCATATTTCTCAATTGTATTCTTTTCTATGGGAGACCAAGAAATTATCACAGAATTAACCCCGATTCTTGGAACAGCCCCTATGCCTCCATTACCTCTATACATGGTTTCTGGCAGTAGTATAGCCATATTTCTTATTTCTTTTTGTATTCTAATTTCAAAAAAATATGAGAGTACTACTTTTATACATATTCTAAAAAACACGGGACAACTTGCTTTAACTTTTTATATCGCACATGTTATCATAGGCATGGGATGTATAGAAATTGTCAATCCTACAAAAATGGGAGAGTATACTATAAACTTTTCGTTTTTATACGCTTTGTTCTTTATTATAATATGTCTCATTTTTGCAATAATCAATAGAAAATATGCAAAACATGGCCCTGTTGAATGGATAATGCGAAAATTAACCGATTGATGTAGTTATTGGTACTATTACTGCTACCGATAAGCATCTATAGAATAAAAATATAAAGACCGTCTAATAAAACTTAGACGGTCTTTATTGTTTGTTATAGATTAATCCTAATTTATATCCTCGCCTTTTTTAAGTTTTTCTAAATCACCGTTAAGCCTTCCTTTAAATCGATCAGGAGCGTTATCTAGTGATGTGTTTATCGATTTTATAGCATTTTTATAATCCCCAGTTGCCGAATATGCTTTTGCTAATCCATAGTTAGATGGCCATGCACCTTTACTATTTTTTACATTATCTTTTAAAATGACAAGTGCTTTATCTTTTTGTCCTAAGGTTATTAACCCTGTCCCTAATCTAAAAATCTGTGCTGTGCTTCCTAGTTTAGCTGCCTTATCCACATAAGTCATAGCTTCACCTGTTTTTCCTTGCTTAGCCAAAATCTGTGATTTAAGAGATAGATTAGCAAAAGTTTCTTTACTAAAAAAATTACCCGATATAGAGGCATTAACCCATTCTAATGCCTGATCTAGCTCACCTGCATTAAATGCATAATTTGCAGCGTTATCCCAGCTTGTTTGAGTAAAACCGGCAGAATTACGAAGATCATTTTTAATACCCGTCATTACTACATTTTTTACATCAACTTCGATCTTGAAAGGAATTTCCTTTTTCTCCCATCTCAATGCTGCTATAGCACTATTAGCTTCAACTTTAGGAAATAAAAAGGTTAACATTTCTGTATGTGCTGTTTCTTTGGTTTTAACTTCTACACGCAAAGCATCTTCTTTTTCATCATAAAAATAACTTCCCCAGGACGTAGAATTATTAGAAAATATAACTGTAGCCCCTCCATCTTCTTTTAGTGCAATATGAAGTCCGTAAGTACCTGCTTTAATATCTTTTCCTTCGATTTTCGCATCGTGAGTAAACGTTATTGTCGAATTGCTATTAGCCCCTGCTCTCCAAGGTGCTGCTTTAGATGTTCCAAACCCCAGGTTATTATATCCATAAGGAACTAGTTTCCCCCAGATTTCACGTTCCTTTACATTTGGCCTCCCATAATCAATGGTGATATTAGTAATCCCTACACGTTGCATTACCTGCGCCCGCTGACTTCCTTCAGGCGTGGTAAGTTGTGCATTTGTTTGAATTGAGAGCAACATCATTGCGCTCACAATACAAGTTGTAATTAAGTTGAATTGTTTCATGACTGTTTTTTTGATTAATTATTATCACTTAAAGAAATTAAATTTCTTACCTAAACAATGTAAGAGGTATATCTCAATCCTAATGTTACGGTAGTGTTAAACTCAAAAAGAAAGTCATAATTGATTGTTAAACCATGTTATTCTTTTAACAGCTGATTAACAAAGTCTTCAAAATCCTTTTTAAAATTTACATATTTCTGGCCTGTAGCTGGGCCATTGAAACCTGTGTGTATTTTGCGTACCTGCCCTTTTTTATCAATAAAAATGGTAGTTGGATATGACAACACATGGTTTAGCATCGGTAGTTTTTCTTGTGCTTTCTGTTTATCTGAAGTTCCATATTGAGCCAAAAGAATTGGGTAGGGCACTTTTAATTTTTGTTGTAATCTTTTTATCGATTTAAATGCTTTTTCTTTGGTTTTTGCATATTCAAAAGCTAATGCTACAAATTCGGCTCCATTATTTTTATTTTTATTCTGATACTCTACATAATATTTGGTTTCATCCATACAATTAGGACACCAGGTTCCCATAACTTGTACGATGACTACTTTATTTTTAAACCGATCATCTTTAAGTGAAATTTGATTTCCTTCGACATCAGGAAAATTAAATTCTAATGTATCATATCCTTCTTTTAGAAAAGTTAATGAATCTTCAGAAGGTAATTTAAAGTTTTCATTTCTTTTAGCTACAAAAGGTTCTTTCCAGTGATTACCCGAATAAAAGTGACCATTAAGTGTGCTATCTGTTACCTGTGCAGTAAATAAGAAAGCATGAGCTCCGTCAAAAGTTGATAATTGCAATTGATCCTTATTTAAAACACCTTCCAAATAACGGTAATCTCCTGTAGTTGTTCTAAATGTACCCGTAACTATATTTCCATTTTGTTTAAAAGTACCTTTGGCAATATACCTGTCTTCTTCATTGTCTTTACTAAAAATTGTTTCCCAATTTCCCGTAATATCATAATTCGATTTTGAAACAATTTCAAATCGATCCTGCTCACCATATTTTGCTGTAAATGGTACTACTCTATCCAGGCTTTTTTTAATAAAGCTTCCAGAAATTGTCATAGAGTCTATAAATCGACCGGCAATATATCCCTCAAAAACAGGAAACTTAATTAGTATAGAATCTTTATTAATTAAAACTTCATCAACATTAATTGTTTCTTCGGCATTAAAAATTCTTAAGGTCTGATCATCCATTACTTCGATCAGAAAAGGAAGCTTTTTATTATCCTTAACTTCTAGTGTTGCTTTCCATGGGCCACTTTTAAACTCAACCAAATCAGATGGTTTATCTTTCTTACAAGAAGAAAAAATAGTGACAACAAGTAGAATAAGTACGGTTGTTTTTCTCATTATTTGATAGTATAAAAAGTCCGGAAAGTTACTCAAAACTTACCGGACGATTCTCTTTTTATAATTTTATTAAGTTTTTATTGCTCCTTTGCATATAATTTCTCTAATTTTTCTTTTCCTTCTTTCACCTTTTCTTTTCCATTTTTTATTGATTTTTCTAAGGCTTTTAGCTTTTCTTCGGCTTTATTGATTTTAGCTTCTTTTTCTGCAATTTCTTCTGGAGCTAAAGCTTCTTCTCCTTCTTTTTCCTTTGCTTTTGCGAGACGTTCTTTTGCAGCTTCAATTTTTGCTTTGCCTCTTGTAATTCTTTCTTCATTCTTTTTCAATACTTCGCTACGTTCTTTTACCATGTCTTTAGCCTCTTCGGCTCTGGCCATTCCAAATTCTTTACCTGTTAATCCCTCTTTACTTTTTCCATATGCCTTTCCTTTTATTTTCTTTTCAGCTTTTTCCAAGGCTTTTTCGGCTTTTTCTTCTGCTTTTTCAGCCTTTTCAATAGCTTTTTCGGCCTTTTCTTCTGCTTTCTCTTCTAGTTTTTCAACTTTTTTCTCTGCTTTTTCTCTAGCTTTCTCTGCCTTCTCTTGGGCTTTCTCTGCTTTTTTTTCTGCCTTTTCCTGAACTTTTTCTTTTTTCTTAGCTATTTTTTCTTTTGCTTCTTGAGATTTTCCCTGAGCAATTATCACCGGATTCCCTAAAGTGAAAATCAAAACAAATACCAATATTAGTTTTATAAATTTCATGTTAGTTTTTTTTAGTTAGTGTTAAAATGATTAAGGGTATGAAGGTTTATTACCAGAAGATTTTTTAAATATCATCCAAATCTTCTAAAGATTCTTCTAATTCTTCTACTTTGGTCTCGACTTCCTCAGAAACCTGATCCAATTCAGACTCAATTGCTTCTATTTTTTCTACAACTGCTTTGGTTTCTTCCTCTTCTTTTTTCTTATCAGTACAAGAAATAATTCCGAAAAGGAACATGATCGTAAGTAACTTAATTCCTGTTTTCATAATATTAAAATTTGGTTAGAATAAAACTATTATAAATATACCACAATTTTGTTTATAGATATACTTACAACTATTTGTATCCTCTGCCCAATATATTATCTTTACCAACTGAATTTAGAAAGATCACAAATGAAGATTTCATATAACTGGCTGAAGCAATTTATTAATATCGATTGGGATGCAGAGAAAACCGGAGAGCTCCTTACCGATCTAGGGTTAGAGGTAGAAGGAATAGAGCCCTATCAAAGTGTAAAAGGAGGATTAGAAGGTGTTGTTATAGGGCAAGTTCTTAATTGCGAAAAACATCCAAATGCAGATAAGCTTAAAGTTACCAAAGTAGACTTAGGTAATGGTGAACCGGTTCAGATTGTTTGTGGTGCTCCTAACGTTGCCGCTGGGCAAAAAGTCCCTGTTGCTACTATTGGCACAAAACTTTATAATGATAAAGGTGAAGAATGGGTCATAAAAAAAGGAAAAATAAGAGGTGAAGAAAGCCATGGTATGATCTGTGCCGAAGATGAATTAGGGTTAGGGAAAAGTCATGACGGGATTATGGTCTTAAGTACTGATATCACCGTAGGGACTAAAGCTGCAGATATATTTGATATTGAAAATGATTATGTGTTTGAAATTGGATTAACTCCTAATCGTGCAGACGCAATGAGTCATTGGGGTACTGCACGTGATCTCAAAGCAGGGCTACTACAAAAAGACCTTAATCTAGAACTTATTACTCCTTCAGTAAGTAATTTTAGAGTAGAAAACAGGCTAAATAAAATTGATATCGAAGTCAAAAATAATGAGATGGCACCCAGATATTGCGGTGTAACGATTTCTGATATTAAAGTAGGAGAATCTCCTGCCTGGTTGCAACATAGATTAAAAGCGATAGGAATTACTCCCAAAAATAATGTTGTAGATGTTACCAATTATGTTTTACATGAGTTAGGACAACCTTTACACGCATTTGACGCACACTATATTGAAGGGAATAAAATTGAAGTAAAAACTGTTGATACCGGTACCAAATTTACAACTCTAGATGAAGTAGAAAGAGAATTACACCAAGAAGATCTTATGATCTGTGATGCTGTAAAACCTCTTTGTATTGCTGGTGTATTTGGAGGGGTAAACTCTGGTGTTACAGAAAGAACAACATCAATTTTCTTAGAAAGTGCTTACTTTGATCCTATTAGTATTCGTAAAACTGCAAAACGACATGGCCTAAACACAGATGCTTCTTTTAGATTTGAAAGAGGTATTGATCCAAATATCACCGAATATGCATTGAAAAGAGCCGCTCTATTAATACAGGAGCTTGCAGGAGGTAATATTTCTAGTGAAATCATGGATTTATATCCTAAAAAGATTGAAGATTTTCAGGTGATTTTATCTTTTGAAAATACTACAAAGTTAATTGGTGAAGAAATACCTCAAGATACTATTAAAAGGATTCTCACTTCATTAGATATTAAAATCAATAGTGTAACCGAGACAGGAATAGGTCTTACCATTCCGGCATACAGAAATGATGTACAAAGAGAAGTTGATGTAATAGAAGAAATTCTTAGAGTATACGGGTATAATACTATTGGTTTTACTCAAAAATTGAATGCTTCGATATCAAATATTGATAGGTTCTCTGATTATAATGTGCAAAATACCATATCAAATCAACTTGTTGGTCTGGGATTTTATGAGATGTTAGCCAACTCACTTACTTCTCCTCATTATATTACCTTGAGTGAACAGCTTAAAAATGAGAATAATGTAGAAATGCTAAATCCACTTAGTAATGATTTGGCAGTAATGAGGCAATCCATGTTATTTTCGGGATTAGAGGCTGTATCCTATAATAGTAATAGAAAACGATCAGATCTTAAATTATTTGAGTTTGGAAAAACATATCATAACTATGAAGATAAGAGAATAGAGAATAAACATCTAAGTATTATTGTTTCTGGAAGTAGGTCTAAAGAAACTTGGACTGCAAGCCCACAAACAAGTGATTTCTTTTATTTAAAAGGAATAGTATTTTCTGTTTTAGAACGTTTAGGACTAACAAGATTAAAAACATCTCCTATAAAGAATGATGTTTTTACTGAAGGGCTTTCTTTAAGTATTGGTAAAGCGCAATTAGTAGATTTTGGAATACTAAAAAAATCGGTACTTAAACATTTCTCTATTTCTCAGGAAGTATTGTATGCCGATTTTAACTGGGATGTTATTTTAGAATATGCAAAACACAATAAACTAAAGTATAAAGATATTCCTAAATTTCCTGAAGTGCGTCGTGATTTTGCTTTGTTATTAGACGATTCTATAAAGTTTGAAGAAATTCATACTATCGCTAAGCAAACCGAAAAACAAATTCTAAAAAATGTAAACTTATTTGACGTATACCAAGGTAAAAACCTTCCTAAAGGAAAAAAATCGTATGCTGTAAGTTTCATTCTACAGGACGATAATAAAACACTTACCGATAAACAAATCGATAAGATCATGAATAAATTACAGTACAATTTTGAAAATAAATTAGGCGCTGAACTTAGGTAAGCAACAGTGTCGAATTCAAGATGCTATTCTACAAATACTATTTAAAATACATCATAAAAAAACCGGAATGTACATTCCGGTTTTTTTTATGATGTATAATATTGAAAAGTTCTTATTACTAGTTGCCTCCTTCTAAAGCTTTAAGTCTGTCTTTCATTTCGCCAGCCTTAGGATCATCTAACTGATAAAATATATTCATCAATGTACGAATAGCTTCTACATTATCAGGACTACTTTTTAGAGCTCCTTCAAGGTAAGGAACTGCTGTTTTATATAATTCTGATCTCTTTTTTGTTAGTTCATCATATCTTCTATTGTCGCTTGAAGATGTTCCTAATCCATTCATTTCATCTACAATCTTAGTTTCTCCACTTAAAATTATAGAAGCAATATTGATTTGAGCAGCAGTGTAATCTGGTTTTAGCTCTAAAGCTTTCTTATAGTAACCCAGTGCCTGATCATTATCACCAAGGCGAGATGCACTAACTCCTAAATTATATAGTAAATCTGGATTTTCAGGATCGTTAGCTACGATCTGCTCCATGATTTCTTTATACTTAGCAATATTTCCTAATTTATAGTATACATCAGCTTCTGCTTGCTTTAATGCAGAATCTTCTGGGTTCTCTTTTTTAGCATCTTCAATAGCAGCTATTGCTTCTTCATCTTTTCCTTGACTCATATAAATCAAAGCAATATTTTTTGCGATCTCTCCTTTTCTAGATTCAGAAGTTTTAGTTTCTGGTTTAATGTAATCTCCAGTTTTTACAGAAAGGTCTCTTATTTGTTTCGATTCAAAAACATCAACCTTACCTGTTTCTTTATGCGTTGCAACAAATTCCTTTTTTACTCCACTAAAACCAAGGCTTTTTAATTCCTTATAATATTTTAGAGCAGTATCATAATCTTTATCATTAACAGCATTACTAGCTGCATAATATAAATATGTTGTATCAGCTTTATTGGTTGTATATCCTAAATAAAGTTTTTCTGATGCTCCTTTATAGTTTTTTGCATTCTGATCTTTAATTGCGTTTTCAACTAAGGATTGGCGTAACAATTGTAATTTTTGAGAAGCATCAGCAGTATATTTAGATCCTCCTGCGGCTTTTTCAATTTCGATTGTTTTATTATAAGCATTCGCTGCACTTTCAATTTTCTCTAAAGATTCACCTGCAGAAGCAGCTACAACCTGGCCTTTAAAAAAATAATATTGCGCTTTCATTTTTTCATCAGCAGCGTTTAACTGTCCTTCAGCAGCTTTCAATGCTTCACTAGCTACATCCATGTTACCAGATTTCAAGGCCTTGTTTGCCGCTTTTAATGCTTGTTTTGGAGTGCTCTCCTTCTGAGAAAATCCAAAAGCACTAACAGCTAGAAATAGTACTACGATAAATTTAGTCTTCATTACTTGAGTTTTTAAAATGGGATTTAATTATTGTTTTGTTTCATTATCAATATTCGTGCCATCTGAAGTGTTATCAGCATCTGTTGTAGAAGAATCAACATCTTCTATATCTTCATCCTGATCTATATCATCTTCGTCGTGCATAACTTTTGCTACTGCGGCAATAGAATCTTTACCTTTTAAATTAATAAGACGTACACCTTGTGTTGCGCGTCCCATCACACGTAAATCTTCTACAGAAAGTCGAATAGCAATTCCTGATTTATTTATAATCATAAGATCATCTAAATCAGTAACATTCTTAATTGCCACCAGAGATCCTGTTTTATCAGTAACAGAAATGGTTTTAACACCTTTCCCTCCTCTATTCGTTATTCTATAATCTTCTAACTTAGAGCGTTTTCCATAACCATTTTCTGAAACTACTAAGATATTACTTTCCATTTCATTAACAGCTACCATACCAATTACTTCATCTTTATCATCAGCAAGCCTGATTCCTCTTACTCCCGAGGCTCCACGTCCCATTGGTCTGGTTTTCTCTTCTTCGAATCGAATTGCTTTACCCGATTTTACCGCCAACATTACCTGGCTTTTACCATCGGTTAATTTTGCTTCGAGAAGTTCATCATTATCCTTTATAGTAATAGCATTAATACCATTTGTTCTCGGTCTCGAATATTGCTCTAAAGATGTCTTTTTGACCTGACCTTTTTTCGTTGCCATAATGACATAGTGTGAATTAATGTACTCTTCGTCTTTAAGATCCTGGGTACAGATAAAAGCTTTCACTTTATCATCACTATGTATATTAATTAGATTTTGAATAGCTCTTCCTTTAGAAGTTTTACTTCCTTCCGGAATTTCATATACTCTCATCCAGAAACATTTTCCTTTCTGAGTAAAGAACAGCATATACTGGTGATTGGTTCCTACAAATAAATGTTCAAGAAAATCCTCATTACGTGTTGTACTTCCTTTTTGTCCTACTCCTCCTCTATTTTGTTTCTTATATTCATTAAGAGAAGTTCTTTTTATATATCCAGCATGTGAAATCGTAATTACTACTTTTTCATCAGGGATCATATCTTCTATACTAAGATCTCCTCCTGCATATTCTATTTGAGAACGACGCTCATCGCCATATTTTTCTTTTACTTCTGCTAGCTCGTCCTTAATGATTTGCATTCTACGCTCCTTCTTTTCCAAAATATCCTTAAGGTCTTCGATAGTCTTCATCAACTCATCATACTCAGCACGTAATTTATCTTGCTCCAGACCTGTTAATTGACGCAAACGCATCTCTACGATTGCTTTTGCCTGTATTTCAGAAAGTTCAAAACGTTTTATCAATTTTTCGCGTGCCTCTTCTGTATTCGCAGAAGAACGAATTAAAGCAATTACTTCATCAATATTATCTGAAGCTATGATTAAACCTTCAAGAATATGAGCTCTTTCTTCAGCTTTTCTCAATTCATATTTTGTACGACGAACAACAACTTCATGTCTGTGTTCTACAAAATAATGAATCATTTCTTTTACATTCAACAACTGTGGTCTTCCATTAACCAGTGCTATATTATTTACACTAAAAGAAGATTGTAAAGCTGTATACTTATATAAAAGGTTTAGTACTATATTAGGTATTGCATCCCGTTTAAGGACATATACGATACGCATACCATTTCTATCAGACTCATCACGTATTGTAGAAATTCCTTCGATTTTCTTATCATTAACAAGGTCAGCAGTCTTTTTAATCATATCTGCTTTATTCACCTGATAAGGGATCTCTGTAACGATTATGCTTTCTCTACCGTTTACTTCTTCAAAACTTGCTTTAGCTCGTATAACGACTCTTCCTCTACCAGTTTTAAAAGCTTCTCTAACACCATCATACCCATAAATTGTTCCTCCTGTAGGAAAATCCGGGGCTTTAATATGCTGTATTAATTCATCAATTTCGATATCATTATTCTCAATATAAGCAACTGTACCATCAACAACTTCACTTAAATTATGAGGTGGCATATTTGTTGCCATACCAACTGCAATTCCTGAGGCTCCATTTATTAATAATCCTGGAACCCTTGTTGGCAGAACTGTTGGTTCTTGTAAAGTATCATCAAAATTAAATGTATGATCTACAGTGTCTTTTTCGATATCTGCCAGCATATCCTCTGATATCTTTCGCATTCTTGCTTCTGTATAACGCATAGCCGCAGGGCTATCCCCATCTACAGAACCAAAGTTACCCTGGCCATCAACTAACATATACCTCAAACTCCATTCTTGCGCCATACGAACCATCGTATCATATACAGATGTATCACCATGAGGGTGATATTTACCAAGAACTTCACCTACAATTCTTGCAGATTTTTTGTGGGCACTACTCGCTTTAACACCCAATTCATACATACCGTATAAAACACGTCTATGTACGGGCTTAAGACCATCCCTAACATCAGGAAGTGCACGAGATACAATAACAGACATTGAATAATCAATGTATGCAGATTTCATCTCATCTTCTATATTGATAGGTATAAGCTTTTCTCCATCAGCCATAAAAAATTATTTTATTCTAAAATTGATTAATTAAACGCGCTAATTTAAGTAAATTAAGACGGTTTTAACAGCCAATTACCCTGTAATATACGGAATTTATTAACAATAGTATGGACAGATGTCGTTAATAAGTCTGTGATCTTAGGTTTTGATTATTAATGCATTTTTTGTCTATTTACCAATACAAGCAAAAAAAACCATAATAGACACTGTCTCAGAGCTGGTGTGTGTATTTTTAAAGCTTGAAATTGCATGACAAAATATCCCTATGTCAAAATATCTAATTAAAAGGAATAGTTTTTGTCAATTTAATTCTAAAAATTACTATTTTAGTTATAAAGAAAGAGAATAATTTTATGGATGATAATTTTTCGCCCAGAGTAAAAGATGTGATTGCGTACAGTAAAGAAGAAGCTCTTAGATTAGGGCATGACTTTATTGGCACAGAACACCTTATGCTAGGATTACTACGTGACGGAAGTGGTAAAGCTATTAATATTCTAGATGCGCTAGATATCGATTTGACAAATTTAAGAAGGAAGGTTGAAATCCTAAGTCCCGCAAATCCAAATATAGCTGTTGCCACAAACGAGAAAAAGAATTTACATTTAACCAGGCAGGCAGAAAGAGCATTAAAAACTACTTTTTTGGAAGCTAAGCTATTTCAAAGTTCTTCTATTAACACTGCTCATCTTCTGTTATGTATCCTAAGAAATGAAAATGACCCAACTACAAAACTTTTAAATCGTTTAAAAGTAGATTATGATAATGTTAAAGACCAATTTAAGTTTATGATTGCTAACGAAGAAGAATATATAGATAACCCAAAAGCAGAATCTTTCTCTGAAGATGATGATGATTTAACTGGAGATTCATCTAAAGAAAATCCTTTTAACTCCCCTTCTGGAGGAAGTAAAGCAGGGAAAAAATCTAAAACTCCTGTTTTAGATAACTTTGGCCGTGATTTAACAGCAATGGCAGAAGAAGGAAAACTCGACCCCGTAGTGGGACGATCCAAAGAGATAGAGCGTGTATCCCAAATATTAAGTAGACGTAAAAAGAACAACCCACTACTCATAGGAGAACCTGGAGTTGGTAAATCTGCCATTGCAGAAGGGCTTGCTCTAAGAATAGTAAAACGTAAAGTTTCTAGAATTTTATTTGACAAAAGAGTCGTTACTCTTGATCTGGCAAGCTTAGTTGCAGGAACCAAATATCGTGGACAATTCGAAGAGCGAATGAAAGCAGTAATGAACGAATTAGAAAAGAACGATGATATCATTCTTTTTATAGATGAGATTCATACTATTGTAGGTGCTGGTGGTGCTACAGGGAGCTTAGATGCTTCAAATATGTTTAAACCAGCCTTAGCAAGAGGTGAAATTCAATGTATTGGTGCCACAACCTTAGATGAATATCGCCAATACATAGAAAAAGATGGTGCCTTAGAGAGACGTTTTCAAAAAGTAATTGTAGAACCTACAAATATTGAAGAAACTATAGAAATCCTTAATAACATCAAGGAAAAATATGAAGAACACCACAATGTTAGTTATACACCAGATGCTATTGAAGCTTGTGTAAAATTAACCAATAGATATATGACAGATCGCTTTTTACCGGACAAAGCTATTGATGCGTTGGATGAAGCAGGTTCTAGAGTACATATTACCAATATTGATGTCCCTAAAAAAGTACTCGATCTTGAGAAAAAACTTGAAGAAGTAAGAGAACTCAAGAATAGTGTGGTCAAAAAACAAAAATACGAAGAAGCCGCAAAGCTTAGAGATGATGAAAAGAATCTTGAGAAAGAGCTTGGTGTTGCACAAGAACAATGGGAAAAAGAGTCTAAACTACATAAAGAAACCGTTGATGAAGAAAACGTAGCAGATGTGGTTTCTATGATGACCGGTATTCCTGTTAATCGTATAGCGCAAACTGAAAGTAACAAACTAGCCGAATTACCCGACCTAATTATGGGTAAAGTTATAGGTCAGGATGAAGCCGTTACCAAAGTTGTAAAAGCAATACAACGTAACCGCGCCGGACTTAAAGATCCTAACAAACCCATTGGATCATTTATATTTCTAGGACAAACTGGAGTTGGTAAAACACAATTAGCCAAAGTTTTAGCCAGAGAACTCTTTGATAGCGAAGACACACTTATTCGTATTGATATGAGTGAGTATATGGAGAAATTTGCAGTTTCTAGACTTATTGGAGCACCTCCTGGGTATGTTGGTTATGAAGAAGGAGGCCAACTTACCGAGAAAGTAAGAAGAAAGCCATATGCAGTTATTCTATTAGATGAAATCGAAAAAGCACATCCAGATGTATTTAATATGATGCTTCAAGTATTAGATGATGGATATCTTACCGATAGTCTTGGGCGAAAAATTGATTTTAGAAATGCTATAATCATTATGACCTCAAACATTGGAGCTCGTAAACTGAAAGACTTTGGACAAGGAGTTGGCTTTGGAACTTCTGCCAAAAAGACTCAGGCAGAAGATTACGCTAAGGGAGTAATAGAAAATGCATTAAAAAAAGCATTTGCTCCTGAGTTTCTAAACCGAGTAGATGATGTTATTGTATTTAATGCATTAGAACGAGAGGATATCCATAAAATTATCGATATCGAACTTGATAAACTATACGGACGAATTAAAGATCTTGGATACGACCTTTCCTTAAGTGAAAAAGCTAAGGATTACATTACCGAAAAAGGTTTTGACAGACAGTATGGTGCAAGGCCTCTAAAAAGAGCTATTCAAAAATATATAGAAGATGCTTTGGCAGAAGAGATTATAAACTCTCAGCTTGGAGAAGGAGATAGTATATTCATGGATATGGATGATGATTCTGGTGAATTAACAATTACTATCAAAAAAGCTGAAGAATCTACTGAATCCTAATCATCAAAGCGTAACAATTACAAAAAAAAAGACTGTTATTTTAGAGATAACAGTCTTTTTTATAATCCATTAAAGAAACTTTATTAAAAAGCCGTTGAGCTGCTTAACTAAATAATATCAACCCCAAATAAACAGAACGAATATAGCCATGGATTTATCATGAGACATATTTTAACCTCTTACTAAATTCATGTTTTTTTCATATATTATACTCTAAAATAGCATGAAAAAGTTTTATTTTCACTCTGTTTTTGTATCTAAAACACATGTTAAAAGCTAACAAAAACCTAATGATCACTTCATATAATTTCTATTTCTGTCATATAGAGATATATGAAGATTATGTAAAGGCTATAATGAAAGAAGGAATTACAGTCTTACCAGAACATAATGATGTTTTGCTACTGATTACAGAAAAACATTTCAAAAACAAACCTTTTGTTTATATCACACATCGCATTAACTCTTATGCCGTAAATCCAACGGTATATTTAGAAACTGCCAAAATTTCAAATGTGATTGGTTTTGCAGTAGTATCTGCCGATCATAGACAAAAAATACAAACAAAGCTTGAAAAAGCCTTCTTTAACAAAGAGTTTAAACAGTTTGACACTATGGAATTAGCTCTGAAATGGAAAGATAATATGATCAAAAAATATAGGAATCAAAAAATAGTATAAAAACTATAAAGCGATACTTGTAATAATACAGTATCGCTTTATTATAGTTATTAAGTTCTATAAAAATATTATTTAGCAATATTAACTGCTCTTGTCTCTCGTATTACGGTCACTTTAACCTGACCAGGATATGTCATATCTGTCTGTACTTTTTGAGAAATCTCGAAAGAAAGGCTAGCTGCTTTTTCGTCATTCACTTTTTCACTTTCAACAATCACTCGAAGCTCTCTACCTGCCTGAATCGCATAAGCTTTTTTCACTCCGTCAAATCCAAAAGCGATTCCTTCTAAATCTTTCAGCCTTTGTATATAAGAATCCAATACCTGACGTCTAGCACCAGGTCTGGCACCACTAATTGCATCACACACCTGAACGATAGGAGAAATTAGCGATGTCATCTCTACTTCATCATGATGCGCTCCTATAGCATTACAGACTTCTTGTTTTTCACCATATTTTTCTGCCCATTGCATTCCAAGGATAGCATGTGGCACTTCCGTTTCTGTATCCGGAACCTTACCAATATCATGCAGTAAACCTGCTCTTTTTGCTAGTTTAGGATTTAGCCCTAATTCTGAAGCCATTACACCGCATAACTTAGCAACTTCTCTTGAGTGTTGTAGAAGATTCTGGCCATAAGAAGATCTGTATTTCATTCTACCTATAGTCTTAATTAGTTCTGGATGCAATCCATGTATCCCGAGATCAATTACGGTACGCTTACCGACTTCAATAATCTCTTCATCAATTTGTTTCCTTGTTTTTCTTACTACTTCTTCTATTCGAGCAGGATGAATCCTCCCATCGGTCACTAATTTATGAAGTGACAATCGAGCCACTTCTCGTCTTACAGAATCAAAACAAGATAAAATTATTGCTTCAGGAGTATCATCCACTATAATTTCGACTCCTGTAGCAGCCTCAATAGCTCTAATATTTCTACCTTCACGACCAATAATCCTACCTTTTACATCATCACTTTCAATATTAAAAACCGAAACACAGTTCTCAATTGCTTCTTCTGTACCTATTCTTTGAATAGTATTAATTATTACTTTCTTAGCCTCCTGTTGTGCGGTTAGCTTAGCTTCTTCAATAGTGTCTTGAATAAGTGCCATAGCATCGGTCTTTGCCTGTCCTTTTAAAGACTCTACAAGTTGTTCTTTTGCTTCTTCTGCAGACAACCCTGATATAACTTCAAGTTGTTGCACCTGGCTTTTATGAAGTTTTTTAAGTTCGCTTTGTTTCTTTTCTAAATAGTCCTTGCGTTGCTCTCCTTCTTTAATTTTTTCTTCGAGTTCTATATTTAGTTTTTTGTTTTTAGATAATTCATTAGAAACTTGAGATTCTTTATCTCTTGTTCGTTTTTCTGCTTCGGCCATCTTTTTATCTCGCGATAATATTACCTTTTCATGTTCTGATTTTAATTCAATAAATTTTTCTTTGGCCTGAAGTATCTTGTCTTTTTTAATTGTCTCTCCCTCATTTTTAGCATCTCTTAAAATGCTTTCGGAAGCTTTTTTAGCATTTTTAATAATCTCTGAAGCTTTATTACGTTCCAGAACTTTGGCAATGATAAATCCTATCATTAGTCCTGCTACCCCAGCAACTATTAAAAATATAATATTATTATCCATAATTTGTGTTAGTATTTATATAAAAAAAGCCTGCACTAGCAAAGGTTTTGTATAAACTCTGTAAAAACAGGTTTAGGGCTAACAAATTGCTCAAGAATCCGCTCAAGGCGGCGCGCTTTTACAACTTAAACTCACCCTTTTTAATTAATTCTTGTTGAGTTTATCAAAATAACAACTAGTGCAGGCAGTAACCTTATTTATTTTAAAGAACGTTATGATAAATGTTCATGTAGCAAATTATTTAATTCATTTAATCTATTAGCCACATTAACCGTGTCATCATCTTTATCTATAGTTTTTTGTTCTACTTGTGCAGCAAACTGTAAAGCACACATTGCCAATACATCTTGCTTGTCTCTAACTGCATAACTTTGCTCAAATTGCTTTATCATGGCTTCTATCTTTTTTGCTGCTTTCCGTAAACCTTCTTCCTGATCCGGATTAATGGTTAGCGGGTATACACGATCTGCAATAGATAATTTAATTTTAAGCTTATCTGCCATATTTTACTTATTCAGAAAGTTGTGCAATGCACATATCAATCTCTCTTATTAAAGCGTTTATTTTGAGCTTGGTTTCCCTTTTATATTCGTCACTGCCTAATATTGCGTTTGCATTTTTGAGCGCACTGAATTTTTCTTCCCACTGCTTTAATTGATCCATCTGAAGTTCTGAATTAGACTCCAAATCCGATATTTTCTCTTTTAAACTTAAATTTTGTTGCTTAATTAATTCATATTTATGAAGCAACTTACTTATTCTATTTTCAAGAGAATCAATAATTTCAATTAAATCACTCATTATAAATTTTACACAATACTTCGTTACACAAAGTTAACATACCAATTGAAAAAACCCAATAGTTTTACAACTAATTTTAAACCCTTTCTTTATTGTGGTTTAATCCTCGAAATTTCTTCTACTTTAACCAAAGACGATGCGATTATCTGGTGCATATCATAATAACGATATTCTGCCAGCCTTCCTCCAAAAATCACACTTTCTAATTGTTGTGATTCTTCTTTATACTTTTTAAAAATTTCTTGATTTCTACCATTATTAATAGGATAATATGCCTCTTTGTTTCTATCCCAATTTTCGGGATATTCTTTTGTTATAATTGTTTTATTCTGCTTTCCAAATTCAAAATGTTTATGCTCAATAATTCTGGTAAATGCATAATTTGCATCATTATAGTTTACCACTGCATTACCCTGGTAATTTTCAATATCATGAAGTTCATGTTCAAATCGTAATGATCTGTATTCTAAATGCCCATGCTTGTATTCAAAAAACTCATCTATCTTGCCCGTATACACAATCTTATCGGCTAGAGATTCTAGTTCTTTTCTATCTTCAAAAAAATCCACTCCTGTTTTGGTATCAATACCGTCTAGTAAACCATTAATAATTACATTATAACCTCCGACAGGAATTCCTTGATAAATGTCATTAAAATAATTGTTGTTATATGTATATCTAACCGGAAGTCTTTTAATGATAAATGCAGGGAGTTCTGTAGCTTTTTTACCCCATTGTTTTTCTGTATAGGCTTTAATAAAAGTTTCATAAATATCTTTCCCAACCAAAGATAAAGCTTGTTCTTCAAGGTTTTGTGGAGACTTTACTCCATATTGCGCTACTTGTTCATCAATAATCTTTTTTGCTTCCTGCGGTGTCTTGGTTCCCCATAGTTGATAAAACGTATTCATATTAAAAGGCAGGTTATACAGTTTACCTTTTGACAATGATAATGGAGAATTTATATAATTATTAAAAGTTGCAAATTGATTTACATAATCCCAGATTTTTTTATCATTAGTATGAAAAATGTGAGCTCCATATTTATGTATATTAATTCCTTCTTTTTCCTCACAATATACATTTCCGCCTAAATGATCTCGTTTATCTATCACAAGACATTTTTTACCTCGATTAGTCATTTCGTGAGCAAAAACACTTCCAAACAATCCTGCTCCTACAATTAGATAATCATATCTCTTTTCTTTCACTAGTATATTTTTTTATTCGAAATAGTTTCTAAAAAATTCAGTTGTCAAAACTACTATTTTTAAAAGGATTTTATAGGTAATAATTACACATCAAAAAATCACAATTGATAATCTTCTTAAAATAGGGTATAAAAAATAAAATGTGTGTATCTTTCCCACGATAAATTTACATATTCATATGAAAGGATATTTCATTTCCAGAAATTACAAATCTCTTTTTAACGCAGCTGGTAAAGCAAAAACTGATTGTGAGTCTATTCTAATCGAAATGGGATTTAAAAATCTGGGATTCAAACAATCTTCAATCCCAAACTCTGCAATTGGTGCTCTAAAAAACTTTTTTGGCATTACCTTCGCTCTTATACGGTTACCTTATAAATCAACATTATGCACACAATATCCTCTAAATAAGTTTAGAAACTACGTCTTATTTGTTGCAAAAATGAAAAGATGTAAAATCATTACTATTGTTCATGATGTGCGTTTTTTGAAAGGCAGAACTAGTGATGCAAACAAAGAATTAAAAAAAATAATTTCTTCAGATGCCATTATTGTACATAACGATTCGATGAAGAATTGGTTTTTAGAACAAGATGTTAAAATTCCCATAATTGTACTCGGAATATTTGACTATATCTTAAATAAAGGATTACCTGATCAAAACAATGATGTTACAGGAGAAAAGATACACGAAGTAGTATATGCAGGAGGTTTTGGAGAAGGTAAAAATTCATATATCTATGATATTGACCTACTCGAAAGAAAAAATTTCAGAATGAATCTGTATGGTATGGGATTTGATTATCAAAAACTCAAAACCAAAAAAGAAACATCTGTACTTACTTATGAAGGAGCATTCCCTTCTGATGTGGTTGCTTATCATATCAAGGGATCTTTTGGATTAGTATGGGATGGCATCTCTACAGAAGAATGTAGTGGTCAATACGGACAGTATTTAAAATACAATAACCCTCATAAAACTTCATTGTATATTTTATGTGGATTACCTGTGATTGTATGGGACAAAGCTGCCATTAGTGCTTTTATAACAGGTAACAATATTGGTTTTACAGTTTCTAATTTAGATGAATTAAGTAATAAATTAGAAAGCTTATCATTAGAAGATTATAAAAAAATGAAAACTAATGTAGATCTGGTTAGAACAAAAATTATTTCTGGTGGATATTTAAATGACGCTATTAATCATGCACTGAAAATAACATAACCTAGCAAAAAAATAAGTAGTTTTATAAACACATTTCATAAACACACACATAGATACCCCCTTTTATGAGAAAGATTATAGTTTTTATTGTACTTGGCTTTTCTTTTTGCTATGGACAAAAGAACCTTCCAAAAGACTATTTTATTCGTCCTCTTGATATTCCTACTGTAGTTTCGGGAACATTTGGCGAGTTGAGATCTAACCATTTTCATTCTGGATTAGATATGAAAACTAATGGCGAAGAAGGATTAAATGTATATGCTACAGCATCTGGTCGAGTAACTAGAATAAAGGTTTCGCATGGTGGATATGGTAAAGCACTATATATTGCACATCCTAATGGATATACAAGTGTATATGCTCATTTAAAAAAATTCTCTCCAGAAATTGAAGCTTTTGTAAAAGAAAGACAGTACGCAAAAGAATCTTATGAAATAGAACTTTTTCCAAAATCAGGTTCGTTAATAGTTAAGCAAGGTGATGTTATAGCATACAGTGGTAATACCGGAGGAAGCTCTGGGCCTCATCTTCATTTTGAGATTAGAGATTCGAGATCCAGACCAATGAATCCAATGAATTTTGGCATGGAAGTAAAAGATACCAGAAAACCAATCATAAATAGTCTTTGGGCCTATAGTTTGGATAAAGACGCACATATTAACGGTGCGCAAAAACCAGTTAGATTAAAGCTTACACCTCTAGAAGATGGTAGTTTTAAGGCAGAAAACCTGAGTGCATATGGTAAAATCGGTTTCGGCGTAGCTACCATAGACAAACAAGATTTAGCCGAGAATAATAACGGTGTATATGAAATAACTACTCTAATTAATGGTCAGGAAAATTTAAAAATAGAAATGAATCGTTTTTCTTTTGCCGAAACACGATATGCAAATCGGATTATTGATTACTCTTATTTTAAAGAATATAGAAGTAGAATAACAAAACTCTTTGTTGAAAAAAACAATCCGTTAACCGTTTTTAAAAAGAAAGTAAATAATGGTATTGTTACTATTCAAGATAGTCTTTCTTATAACTATACTATTCATATCAAAGATTTTAAAAACAACACCTCTACAATTACTATTCCTGTACAAGGAAAAAATGTAGAAACAATCACAAAAACAGATATTCCTAAAACATCAGAATACGCTAAAGCAACTGAAAATTATACGTATAGCTCTGGTTTTTTTGACCTTTTCATCCCTAAAGGTGCATTATATGAAAATACCTATCTAGACATATCTGTTAATGGAGAAAAAATTAAAATTCACAATAACAAAACTCCGTTACATAAAAATATGACTCTGGTTTTTGATGTATCAAGGTATAGTGAAGAAGATAAGAAAAAATTATATATAGGCCGTTTAAATGGCTCTAAAACACCATCATACTCTAGAACATCAAAGAAAGGAAATCGGTTCTCTACCAGAACACGTACTTTTGGAACATACTCTTTATTTACCGATAACCAGAAGCCTACAATAATACCTATTAATGTTTCTAGCAAAAAATGGATATCAAAGGCCACACATTTAAAAGTAAAAATCAATGATTCTGAATCTGGAATAAAAAGTTATCGAGGTACTATAAATGGAAAATTTATTTTATTGGAGTATGATTATAAGACCGGAATGTTAATCTATGATTTTAATGATAAAAATCATGTGGACTCAGAAAATAATTTTAAACTTGTTGTGTTAGATAAAGTAGGTAATCGAGCAACATTCGAAACCACATTTTTTAGAAAACCTTAAATACTCTTATTTCTTGAAACCTAATTTTTTCCCTCTTTTGATTTTACTGATTCTAATCAGTATTTCTTCTTCGGCTCAGACTGCAACGTTAAAAGGTGTTATTCTTAATGAAAACAATATTCCCATTCAAGGAGCTAACATCTCTTATAACGATTCTGGTACTCAATCTGATAAAAACGGTGTATATCAACTTAGTATACCAGCTAACCAAGAAATTACAATACACATATCTCACATTAGTTTAAAAAATGTACAATTTGTTATTAATCTTGAAGAAAATCAAGAATACGAACTTAATCCAGTACTAAAAACAGATGTTGAACAGATAGGTGAAGTTATTATATCGGGTAGAGAGCGAAAAATTGTAGAAGGAATTACAACATTAGATCCCGAAACCATTAGAACCACCCCTTCTGCCAATGCAGGTGTAGAAGGACTCCTCAAGAGTTTACCCGGGGTAAGTTCTAATAACGAATTGAGTACGCAATATTCTGTTCGTGGAGGAAATTATGATGAAAATTTGGTCTATGTAAATGAGATCGAAGTTTATCGTCCTTTTTTAGTAAGATCAGGACAACAGGAAGGTTTAAGCTTTGTAAATACGGATATGGTTCGTAATGTAGATTTTTCTGCAGGAGGGTTTCAAGCTAAATATGGAGACAAACTTTCTTCAGTTTTAGATATTACTTATAAAAGACCAACAAGACTGGGAGCAACAGCAGATTTAAGCCTGCTGGGAGGTAGTGTTTCTGCAGAAGGAATTTCTAAAAACAAAAAACTAGCTGCTATTGTTGGTGTGCGGTATAGAGATAATAGCTTATTAGTAGATGCAAAAAATACTGAAACCAATTTTCAACCTAGATTTGCAGACGTACAAACATATCTTTCTTATAATTTTTCTAGTAAATTTGAATTAGGCTTCTTAAGCAATTTAGCACTTAATACCTATGATTATGAACCATTAACCGAACAGGTGAATTTTGGAACATTACAAACAGTGCAGGCATTAACTGTTCGCTATGATGGACAAGAAAAAGACCGGTATGAAACCTATTTTGGAGCACTAAAAGGAACCTACAGAGCCAATGACAATTTAACTCTAAAATTAATTGCCTCTGGATATCATACACAAGAACAAGAGCATTATGATATTTTTGCAGCATATGCACTAGGTACTGTAAATACCGATATTGGTAGTGAAAACCTGGGAGAAGTAGAATTTAGTGAAGGTATAGGTTCTCAATTAACGCATGCAAGAAATGATCTGGATGCATTGATATATAATCTCGAACATAAAGGAACATATGTTGCAGATCAACATCAGTTTGATTGGGGTATCAAATATACCTCAGAAGATATTAGAGACCGTTTACAAGAATATGAAATCATTGATTCTGCTGGTTTTTCTATCAGACCTCCTGTACTGGATTTTGTAAATGATCAGCCCTACACTCCTTTTGCAAGTCCTATTGTTCCTTTTACTAGCGTAAGAGCTACAAATAGCACCAAAATTGATCGTATTTCTGGGTATGCGCAATACAGCATTCGCTCTAATATAAAAGAAAACGAAATTTGGGCAAATGTAGGTGTTAGAGCACATAACTGGAATATCTATGGAAATACAGTTGATAGTTCTGATTCGCAAATTGTATTTAGCCCAAGGGCTCAAGTTGCGATTAAACCTAATTGGAAATCTGATATGATCTTTAGAGTTTCTGGAGGGCTATATCATCAACCTCCCTTTTATAGAGAATTACGAGATTCATTAGGGGTGGTAAGACCAGATGTTAAAGCACAGCAATCTATACATATCGTACTTGGTAATGACTACAGCTTTTCTATGTGGAAAAGACCATTTAAATTAACTACAGAGTTATATTACAAAAAACTAACTGATGTAAACCCGTACACTATCGAAAATGTTAGGATACGATATCGTGCAAGAAATAATGCAGAAGCATATGCACAGGGAGTCGATTTAAGACTTAATGGAGAATTTGTTCCAGGTACAGAAAGCTGGGTAAGTCTTGGGTATTTAAAAACTGAAGAAAATATCGATAAGCGTGGTTATATCTCTCGACCAACAGATCAACGACTCAAAATCGGAGTGTTATTTCAGGATTACGTCCCTTCTATCCCAAGCTTAAAAATGTATTTAAATATGGTCTATCAAACAGGAGTACCAGGAGGTTCTCCCAGTTATGCAGATCCATATAATTTTCAGACCAGACTACGAGATTATCGAAGAGCCGATTTAGGAATATCATATGTTGTGGTTGATCAAAACAAAAGATTAAGAGAAGGTCATTTTCTTAATATGTTTAGAGAATTAAACCTTGGTTTTGAAATCTACAATATCTTTGATAATCAAAATACGATCACCAATACTTTTGTAAGAGATGCAGCAAGTCAACGCCAATTTGCTATTCCCAACTATTTAACGCCACGGGTTTTTAATGTTCGACTAGGAATGAAATTTTAGTTTTAAGAATAGATTATTCTTCTATAAATTTCTTTAGTACATCAACTGTATAATCTACTTCTTCTTTAGTATTAAATTTTGAAAGTGAGAAACGTATTGATGGTTTTTGTAAATCCTCATCAGAAAGGATTTCGGTTAATACATGAGACCCTTTACCGCTTCCACTTTGGCAAGCACTCCCCTTTGAACATGCAATACCATTAATATCTAAATGAAATAATAATATCCCTGCTTTTTCTTCAGAAACAGGCAAACACACACTAATTAAGGTGTATGTACTTTTTTCAGAATCACAACAACTGGCATTAAACTTTACTCCTTCAATATTATTTTTAAGAGAATCGATAAAGTATTGTTTAAGATTTGTAACGTAGCTCTTTTCTTCTTCTAAATTTTCATATGATAATCGCAACGCCTCATCCATTCCTGCAATATTATGCACGCTTTCTGTTCCTGCTCTATACCCTCGTTCTTGTTCACCACCAAAAATTAACGGTTTTAAACCAGAATTTTTTCTAATATAGGCAAAACCAACTCCTTTTGGTCCATGAAATTTATGAGCACTTACCGCTGTAAAATCAATATATAAATCACTTAAATCTACATCATAATGGCCTATCGACTGAACCATATCACTATGAAAAAGTGCTTCATGTTCTTTACACAAGTTTCCAACATGCTCAATATCTAATATCGTCCCCACTTCATTATTTACATGCATCAAGCTTACTAAGGTCTTCTCATTAGAATTACTAAGAAGTGATTCTAAGTGTTTATAATCAATCGATCCATCTGTATTTATATTAACATAACTTACTACTATATCGGTACGAGACTCTATTTCCTGTACTGTATGTAATACTGCGTGATGCTCTATTTTGGTTGTAATAATACGCTTAACCCCTAAATCCCTAACAGCACTATTTATTGCTAAGTTATCAGCTTCTGTACCTCCAGAAGTAAATATAATTTCTGATGCTTTTACTCCTAAATAACTAGCAATGTTTTTACGTGTTTGTTCTATATGATTCTTAGCAGATCGACCATAACCATGTATTGATGAAGGATTTCCATAATCTTCTTTCAATACAGAAACCATTTTAGCAATAACCTCTGGCCTTACCTCTGTGGTAGCCGCACTATCAAAATAAACTTTTTGCATAAAACAAAGTAATTAAGTTGTTGAAATAGACATTTATTCGTTTTTTGTAAAAAAACTTTAATTTTTACAATATTCCCAATTTTCCGACTACAAAACTAATCTAAATAAAATTATTTTCGAGTACACGCGTTATAATCTTTCAATTCCTTTACTTTTGTCAAAAAAAATACTCATTCTGACATGAAAAAGTTGTTTTCATTTCTCTTTTTATTATTATTCCTCTCCTCTTGTGATGATGGTGACTTAGTGATCACCAGTTTTGAGTTTGATGATGTTGACTTACAACTTTGTAAAGGTGCAAAACCAAATGAATTTGTTTTTTTCAAGATTAGCAAGACTATAAACGAGGCTATTTCCTATAGCTTTATCAGTGAGACTTTTTCTGATACTATTGCAACCTCCACACCCATTGCTATCCAATTAAGTGAGGATTCTAACAATTTAATATATAGAAATTTCAATATCCCGGTAACTACAGATTATTTTTGTTCTAATATCCCGTCTAGTGAAATTATAATTGTTGAAGAACTTAATGGCATTACAGGAACATCTGAAATTTCGACTAAAATTACAACTGAAGATGATGACGATGGGGTTCCGGCGGAACAAGAAGATCTTAATAACAATGGCGACTATGAGGATGATGATACCGATGGTGACGGAATTCCTAATTATAAAGATCAGGATGACGATAACGATAACATTTTAACTAGTGTTGAGTTACCAAATGACATTCCTGACAATGATGACCCCCGAGATACAGACGGAGACGGTACACCTGATTACCTCGAAGAAGATGATGATGGTGACGGAATCTTAACTCGTAATGAAGATGCAGATATGAATGGAAACCCAAGAGATGATAGAGATCCTGTTTCCGGAGAATTATTTTACCTAGATGCAAAATCAACTAATAGTGCAGTTACGGTAAACCCTGTACTTGATAACACTATAAAAACTACATTTAGAACCACCTTATCTATAAATGGCCTTGTTTTTGATAGTTACAATCAAAATTTTAAAGACAGACATTTTTCATTTGGTTTTAGAGATGTTACTATCCCTAAGACAACCAAAAAAGAGTAGCTCATACCACATTATTATGAATAATTTTTTTTACTATATAATTTTTATTGCAGTATTGGTTAGTTGTAGTGAAGGAGATGTTATTGAAAATGACATCAGTAATTTCACAGCTCCGTTAGAGAATTGCTCTAATCAAAATGAAGATACTTTTGTTTTTTTCAAAATTGATCCCCAAATTAATCAATCTCTATCTCTTAGCTTTACAAGCACTACTTTTGAATTAAATACAGTTCCCGAAAGCCTTACTCATACTATAGCACTTAATAATACTACAAATATCCTAATATATAGACAATTTAATACTCAAATCGATGGTACTGCATATTTTTGCAGCAGTGTTCCTCCCAGTGGTATTACAGTTACTCAAGAGCTAAAAAGTTCTAACGGAAATGCTGAAATAAAATATGTTTTAAAGAGTGATACAGCTACAGAAACTGTCTACACCAGAACGATAACTCTTACCGACATCACTCTGGAAGGAGCTGGGATTGCAATACGACAAGAACTACTACAACTAGGTGAAGATGAGATTACTGTTCTAAAATAACTATTTTGGATTTTGAACAATATACACCGCTGTCGCTCCTAGTCCATATTTCCTATAGTTACCTTCAGAAATTCTGATATTATCATATCTCCCAAAAAGGTATTTGAGTTCTTCTTTTAAAACTCCTTGCCCTACTCCATGAATAAAAACCACATTGGGAATACGTTTACTAATTGCGAAATCCAGCTGTCTTTTTGCTGTATCCAATTGCAACGTTATCATATCATGATTTGTCATTCCTTTGGTTGATCTCACTAATTTGTTAATATGTAAATCAACTTCCATTGGTGGTACATCCCGTTCTTTTGGTTTAGCAATAGGTCTTTTTGGCTTTTTTTTAAAAACCTCCTTCTCTTGTAAATTCTTATGTACCTCTTCATAAGAAGGCATAATAAGCTCTCCCGACTTAATTTTTACGACTTCACGAATAAAAAATGTCATATCAAACCCATCCTCTGTTTCAATTGTTACTTCATCAACAGTAACCGCTATAACTTTGCCTGTAATTGGTTCATCCAGAACAGATACAGTATCCCCTATTTTAATCATATTATTCTTCTTCATGGTATGGATCAGAATCAATTTTGGTTTTCGATTTCACATTAGTATTAATAAGAAATACTCCTAACATTAAAAAAACTACTCCAATACTCTGGATGTAATAGTTTTTAGTTATCGAAGAAATTTCACTTATCAATGCAATAGCTCCAATCATTACCAAAAGTATACTTATGATTTTTTTGATCCTACGATAATTCATTTGCCTAATCCTTTTTTGTTAATCCAATAGATAGTATAATCAATATCATCATTTAATATCTTAAGAATTGATTTCTTTTCAAATAATGACTTCAAGGTATTTTCTTTATACCCGATCCAATACTTCTCTTACTAATTGCAAAAGTATTAAATAATAGATTTTTGAACCTTCAAATATTTTAAATAACTTAATTATGTATATTGCAGTTAATAATTATAAAGTTTTTTCGCTTTTGGAGACCTATATGTTACCTTGTTTAAACAAAAAAATTTTTGGAGTTGATTGTTTAGGCTGTGGAATGCAAAGATCTATTTCTCTCTTACTCAAAGGAGATTTTGTTGCTGCGTTTTATATGTATCCCGCGATTTACCCTCTTTTACTATTACTAATATTTTTAGGATTCAACTTTTTTATCAAATTTAAATATGACAGACTTATAAAAATGAGTCTAATGGTTACAGCCATACTTACTATTATTATAAGTTATGTAATCAAAATGAAAATTATTTTTAACTAATCAATCTAAATTATGGAAAAACAAACATTACCTAATTCTACCCTAATCCTGGTTTTTGGTATTCTATCAATCTTAGGATGCTGTTGTTATGGTGTACTAGGAATTATCCTGGCTATTGTGGCTATAGTACTAGCTAAAAAAGCTACAGCATTGTACAATGAAAACCCAGAATTATATACTGGATATCAAAATGTTAAAACAGGTAAGATATTAGCAATTGTAGGTCTTATATTAAGTATTATCTATTTGATATATGTTATCTTCATATTTGCAACAATAGGATATGATGGTATACTAGATATGCAAAGAGAAATGATGGAACAGTACGGAGGATAATCTGTAAATAATTTAATTTTTAAAAACTGTTCGGAATACTATTTCGAACAGTTTTTATTTAGAATAAATTTCTTATTCATATAATTTGTGGAGCAGTTTATTAACTATATTGAATCTAATCTATTACAATGCCCTACCAAAAAACTAATGGGTATTGATTGTTTAGGCTGTGGTTTTCAACGAAGTTTTTTATTACTCATCAAGGGTGATTTAGTAGAGTCCTTTCTAATGTATCCTGCACTTATACCATTACTATTAATGTTTGGATATCTAATTGTTCATCTTTTTCTAAAGTTTAAAAAAGGTGCTAAAACTCTTCAATATTTTTATATTTTAAATAGTATACTTATCATTACAAATTATATTATAAAATTCTAATACATTATATGGAAAACAAACAACAATTACCAAATGCCACATTGGTGTTAATATTCGGGATCGCATCAATAGTAACCTGTTTTTGCTACGGATTTCTGGGGTTAGTATTTGGTATCATTGCCTTAGTATTAGCTAAAAAAGCTAAAGAATTATATCTGGCAAATCCAGAATTATACACAGGATATGAAAACCTAAAAGCTGGTAGAATTTGTGCAATAATTGGTACTATATTAAGTTCTTTATACCTTCTAATTATTATTGGGTATATAATATTTATGGGTGCTCTAATGCCTTGGTCAGAAATATTAAATCAATAAAGTGTTTTTATAAAATGAAAAAAGGAGGCCATTGTGCCTCCTTTTTTCATTTTATATGAATTTTGAATAGTATTTCTCTATTTTTCAAATTCCTTTAACGTTTTGATAATAATACTCACACAATCCAATAGTTGCTCTTTATTCATTACTAATGGCGGTGCAAAACGAATAATATTACCGTGGGTTGGTTTAGCCAAAAGACCATTTTCTTTAAGCGCCACACAGATATTCCAGGCAGTATCACTATCCTCAGAATCATTGATTACAATCGCATTTAACAATCCTTTACCACGAACTAAATTCGCTATTTTAGATCCTTCAATGTACTTATCAAGTTCTGATCTAAATAATTGACCTAATTCTTCTGCATTCTCTGCTAGTTTTTCATCTCTTACTACTTCTAAAGCTGCTACTGCTACTGCTGCTGCAACAGGGTTACCGCCAAAAGTACTACCGTGATTTCCTGGTCTTATAACACTCATGATTGTATCATTAGCCAAAACTCCCGATACAGGATATGCTCCTCCACTTAATGCTTTTCCAAGAATTAAGATATCTGGTTTAACATTTTCATGATCTACGGCTAGTAATTTTCCTGTACGTGCGATTCCTGTTTGAACTTCATCTGCAAGAAATAGTACATTATGTTTTTCACAAAGAGCTTTGGCTTTGGCCAAAAATCCTTCAGAAGGAACGTACACTCCTGCTTCTCCTTGTATAGGCTCTACCAAAAAACCTGCAACATTAGTATTACTTTCTAAAGCCTGTTCTAAAGCAGATAGATTATCGTATTCAATTTTTATAAACCCTGCAGTATAGGGTCCAAAGTTTTTTCTAGCTACTTCATCATTCGAAAATGATATGATTGTTGTTGTTCTTCCATGAAAGTTATTTTCACACACAATAATCTGTGCTTCATTTTCTGGAATTCCTTTCTTCTCATATGCCCATTTTCTACAAAGCTTCAATGCTGTTTCTACTGCTTCTGCACCAGTATTCATTGGTAATAGTTTATCAAAACCAAAATACTCAGTCGCAAACTTCTCGTATTCACCTAATTTATCATTATAAAAGGCTCGCGAGGTTAGTGTTAATGTTTGTGCCTGATTAATCATTGCTCCTACTATTTTAGGATGACAATGCCCTTGGTTCACTGCAGAATATGCACTTAAAAAATCATAATACTTTTTACCTTCTACATCCCAAACATACACACCTTCTCCTTTGTTTAAAACAACCGGTAATGGGTGATAATTATGAGCTCCGTACTTGTCTTCTAATTCAATTAAATGCTGTGATGACTTTTTCTCTAAGATTGCCATTATTCACGTATTAAAAATAAAACTTTACAATTCCTACTTCGACATAAAGTTCGGGAGAGAAATCATCCTATTGAAGTTGGTTGCAAATTACTAAATATAAGCTTCTTTCTAAAATCTTATTGTGATATTTTTCCAGCTATAGAAGATACCTGTAGTTCTAGCCTCTTAATTTCTCTTAATAATGCATTTTTATCCATTTGCATCCAGGCAAATAGTTTGGTCATTCCTATAACCATAAAACAGATCGCTCCTCCTGCAAACCACTTGATCAGTTCGTTAGTATTATTGGTATTTAAAAATTGAATAATGCAATAGACTAAAAAACCAAAAGCTACTACAGTTGCAATATTCATCAATATAATAATCCATCTGTGTTTGGTATCAAAAAGCCCCCCTAGCATTTCTAGAAGATTTTGCTCATCTAAATCATCATAAAATTTTGCTTCTTCCTGGCTCAATGTTTCTTTAATTAATTGATCTATATCTTTCATTTTATTCTCCATTATTTCTATTTTTTAAAATTAATTTCAGTTTTTCTCTAGCTGTAAACAAACGTGACTTAACGGTACCGGTCGAAACATTTATAATATCACTTATTTGTTTAATGCTATACTCTTCTAAATAAAAAAGGTTTAGTACTAATTGTTGATTATGAGGCAGTTTTTTAATTGAGTTTTTTAATAATACCATCGTATTTTGATTATTTTGAGTATCATCTTCAATACGATTTGTATTACAATCCTTATACACTTGTAAATGTTCTACTTCCTTTTTATGTTTTCGTAACCAATTAATAGCATTTCTGGTTACAATAGTCAATGCCCAACTCCCAAAACTATTAGAATCTTTTAGGCTATTGATTTTTAAAAAAATAGTACTCCAGCTATCCTGAGCAATATCTTTTGAAATTTCTATATCTCGAGTGTACCAATATGCCTGTTTACATAGTTTTGCGTGCCATCTTTTCACAAGAAGAGTTACTGCTTTCTTGCTTCCCGATTGGCATTGTAAAACCAACAAAGAATCAATTGTTTTATTGGTGTTTGTCATATGGGTCTTTATAGTATAGACGTAGAAATAATAAATAGGTTCATTTTTTTATTTCTTTTTTCTAAGATATATTGAATATTTAATAAGTATATGCTTTCTATTGTTATTTTTGCGCTATGGCAAGGAAAAACAGAAGACAGATCTTTGAGAATATCGAAGTTATTGATGCAGGTGCAAAAGGAAAGAGTATTGCTAAAGCCCCTGACGGAAAGGTAATTTTTATTAACAATGCAGTTCCTGGGGATGTAGTAGATATCCAAACTACCAAAAAGCGTAAGGCCTTTTATGAAGGTTCTGCTACTACTTTTCATAAGCTATCAGACAAACGTACCGAACCCACTTGTGAACATTTTGGAACTTGTGGAGGCTGTAAATGGCAATTTATGGGTTATAAGCATCAACTAGCTTATAAACAACAAGAAGTTGTAAATAACCTAACCCGATTGGGTAAAATTGAACTACCCGAAGTAAGTTCGATACTTGGCTCCGAGGATCAATTCTTCTATAGAAATAAAATGGAATTTTCGTTTAGTGATAGCAGATGGCTAACTCTTGATGAAATTAGAAGTGATACTGAAATTCAGAATAGAAATGCATTGGGATTTCATATTCCAGGAATGTGGGATAAAATTTTGGATATCAATACATGTCATCTACAGGAAGATCCAAGTAATGATATCAGAAATAAAGTAAAAGCATTTGCCACAGAAAACAACCTCCCCTTTTATAATGCAAGGAATCAGCATGGATTTTTGCGTACATTAATGATTAGAATTGCATCTACAGGGGAAATTATGGTTTTGCTTCAATTTTTTCATGAAGATATAGAAAAAAGAACACTACTATTAGATTATATAGTTTCAGAATTCCCAGAAATCACTTCGCTTCAGTATACAATAAATCCAAAAGGTAATGATACCATTTATGATCAAGAGGTTATTTGTTACAAAGGGAAAGATTATATTGAAGAAGAAATGGAAGGATTACGATTTAGAATTAATGCCAAGTCTTTTTATCAAACAAATTCTAAACAAGCTTACGAACTATATAAAGTAACCCGGGATTTTGCCAACCTCACTGGAGAGGAGTTAGTATATGATTTATATACAGGAACCGGAACCATTGCACAATTTGTTGCAAAAAAAGCGAAAAAAGTAATTGGTGTAGAAGCTGTTCCCGAAGCTATAGAAGACGCAAAAGAAAATGCAAAGCGCAATAGTATCGATAACGTAGAGTTTTATGTTGGTGATATGAAAAAAGTATTTACCAAAGATTTCATTTCCAGACATGGTCAACCCGAAGTGGTAATTACAGATCCCCCAAGAGATGGAATGCATAAAGATGTTGTAGGACAATTATTAAACATTTCTCCTCAAAAAATAGTATATGTAAGCTGTAATAGTGCAACGCAGGCACGTGATCTTTCACTACTAGATGGGATGTATAAAGTTAGTAAAGTTCAACCGGTCGATATGTTCCCACAGACATATCATGTTGAAAATGTAGTATTACTTGAAAAGAGATAAATACAACTAGTTTTTTATAGTAAAAAGACAGTTTTAATTCCTGTAATATTTTCACTAACCAAAAAATTGATATCAGACTCTAATTATTTGATGAATTATAATTTCATCATGTATTTCATCGGTTTTTTTAATCATTACACATTAGAGCACCCAATTATCATGAAATTCATTGATAATAAGCACTTTACCAACAAATAATTCATTTTTTTAACAAAAACCACACTATTAACTGATTATCAAAGAATTAAACATATTTATTCAACTTTAATAATTACTGTTTTACCGTAAAAAGTTAACTCAAAAACCACATATAATATCATGAGTTATTTCCTACATTTGTATTCGAAGATTGCTACTACAATAAATTTATAATCAAACCTAAGTTTACCAAAACTAATAGTTATGAGAAATGTAGTAAAAATACCCCTGATCTTCATTCTTCTTATTTTAATTTATTTCTTATTTACTACCGGTTCCAGTTATACTGGTCAACATCAGATTAACGAAACCAAAAATCAAGTTGCACAAGAAGCCATAAAACAATATAACATTGTTAAACGAAATGGCCCAGGTATAGAAGCGTCATTACATGCAGGATTCGTTGCAGAAGCCTTTCTTCAAATCGGAGATAAAGAAAATTATACTAAATGGACAAAAATAAAAGAGCAAGAAGAACGTGATGCAAAAAATGCCAACGTTAACTTACCATAATTTATTTGCACACAAACCACTCACTACTACCAAGGCTTACAATGATGATGTTAAACTTAAAAAAAGGAGAGTTTATAATAAAACTCTTCGTAGTACTAATCATATGTATTACAATAATAACTGGAACTGTTTTATACAACCTATACCATAACGATAATGCTCAAATCATCAGTTCTAAAAACAATAAAAACTCATTTTATTTTCACAAATCCGAGGCATTAACTGCATCATACTCCATCATCAATAAAAGGTTACGATCATCAACTATTATTTCTTTTGGAGAAAGTGACAAAGATGTTAGGATCGTTAATGATTCTACATTCACAGTAATCAATTATGTTGATTGGATAAATCAGGAAGGTGAAAACAAAAGAAATTATTACTGTTGTACTGTAATTTTTAATCACAACTGTAAAGCAAAAGCCCGAAATCTGGTTTTTATGGATTAATCACACCCTTTAGATTATGGCAACTTGATGTAGCAATCTTCTACATTTTCTATTGCGGTGGCCGGGAGCTGTTAAAAGTTCCCGGTTTTTAAAACAAAATTATAATCACCAAAAACTTCACAAGAATCAAAATATGATATAAACAGCAACACACCTACTTTATTCGAGTCTTTTATTTTTAAGAAATAACCTGTATGAATTGGTTTATCTTTTTTATTTTTGGTCACGCAAATAGCAATTCGAAATTTATTTTGTTTCAATATTTTTGCATTCATCTAACCGTATTTTTATCCTTGTAGTATCAAGGGTAGTTACAAAAAACCATATTCAGTAATGTTATGGTTGAGATAGAAAAAAATACTATATGAGAGTATACAAATATTTATTTTTTATATTAATAGGAGGCTTGGTTTTATATTCAAATTTAAGCTGTGAACGAGATGACATATGTGCAGAAGGTACTCCTACTACACCATTTTTAGTTATAAAATTTATGGACTTTGATGCGGGTACTCAGGTAAAAGCTCCATTAGAATTACAGGTAAAAGCAGTTGGTATAGAAACTCCTTTTACTTTGGGTGCGGTTACAGATTCTATCCTAATCCCTCTAAGAAATGATGTATCGATTACTGATTATGAATTTACTATAAATTCTGACACGACTAATAATAGTGATACCGATCCCCTTCCTAATAAAGACACTGTAAGTTTTCAATACACAACAGAAGAAGAATATGTGAGTAGTGCTTGTGGGTTTAAGATTAATTACAAAGGTCTTACTGTATCTCCACCAGAAGCAGGAGATGATGGGAGCTGGATCAAAAATATAACAATACAAAGAGAGAACGTAACCGATGAAACAACTGCACACGTATTTATTTTTCATTAGCATCTTAATTACAAGCTTTTTCTATGGGCAAGAAGAACCAAAAGTTAGTGCAAAAGACACTCTTCCTCCTGCAGAAAAATATGGTTTTAGAGCAGGAGTTGATCTCGGTCGATTAATCAGAACGGCAGTTGATGATAACTATTCTGGATTTGAAATTGTTGGAGATTACAGGTTTTATAAAAAATTCTATCTCGCTGCAGAAATAGGTAATGAGTCCTTGATAAGAGATGAAGAAAATATTAATACAAAAGGATCTGGAAGCTATGCAAGAGTCGGTATAGATTATAACATATACGATAATTGGTACGGAATGCAGAATAGCATCTATGTAGGGCTGCGGTATGGGTTTTCTACTTTTGAACAAACATTAAACGATTATTCTATTTTCACAAGTACAAATTATTTTGGACCAAACCAAATAACTGAAAGCATCAAATCTGATGGCTTAAATGCCAGCTGGATAGAATTAGTTCTTGGTATCAAAGTAGAGCTTATAAATAATCTATATCTGGGAGCCAATGTATCTCTTAGAACTCTAGTAAGTGAAAAAAAACCTGATAGATTCGATAATCTATATATTCCTGGATTTGGTCGTACTAATGATTATAGTAGTATTGGTGTAGGATACGGATATTCTATAAGTTATTTGATTCCCTTTTTTAAGAAAAAAAAGTAATTATACTCCCCACTTTCCTCCTACCTCTTGCTTATTTGTCCAGATATGTTCTGTAATACCCTCATCAAAATAAACCTGCACAATCATTTTATCAGGTATTCCATCAATTATTATAGGGTATTGCTTATCTTGTTTGGATATTTTATCATCTCATACTCGTTCACATGAAATCATTTAATACTTTTTGTTTTCTTTTTTTAGTACCTGTAAGTATGGTCTTCTCTCAGGATCGAATTACTGGTAAAAGTTTTGCTACACGATCTGAAATAATTACTACCCACGCAATGGCTGCCACCAGTCACCCTTTGGCTACGCAAACTGCTCTAGACATTTTGAAACAAGGAGGTAACGCAATTGATGCAGCAATCGCTGCTAATGCAATGCTTGGGTTAATGGAACCGACAGGAAACGGGATAGGCGGTGACTTGTTTGCTATTGTATGGGATGCTAAAAGCAAAAAATTATATGGATTAAATGCTAGTGGGCGATCTCCCGAAAAGTTAACTTTAGAATATTTTAAGAAAAACAACCATATTAAAATACCATCTCATGGTGCTCTTCCTGTTTCTGTTCCTGGCTGTGTAGATGGATGGTATGAGCTACATGGCAAGTTTGGTAAATTAAGTATGAAAAATATTTTGCAACCAACTATTAATTATGCTCGTGAAGGTTTTCCTGTGACCGAACTGGTTGCATATTATATGCAATTAAGTGCTAAATTTTTATCAAAATACCCTGGTTTTAAAACCACATATATGCCAAAGGGTTCTGCTCCGAAAAAAGGAGAAATTTTTAAAAACCCTTTTTTAGCGAATACACTCGAAAAAATTGCAAATGAAGGTAGAGATGCTTTCTATAAAGGAGATATTGCTAAAACTATTGCAAAGTATATGAAAGAAAACGGTGGATTTCTGAACTATGATGATCTAAAAAATCATACCTCAGAATGGGTAGAGCCTGTATCCACGAACTATCGAGGATACGATGTATGGGAATTACCTCCAAACGGTCAAGGAATAGCTGCCTTACAAATGCTAAATATTCTTGAAAAATATGATCTCAAATCTATGGGATTTGGTACAACAGAATATCTACACATTTTAACCGAAGCTAAAAAACTAGCCTATGAGGATCGGGCAAAATTTTATGCAGATCCAGATTTTAATACTATTCCTGTAGACCAGCTTGTCTCTAAGAATTATGCTGATCAAAGAAGAAAACTTATTGATAAAAACAAAGCTGCAAAAACATATGACGCCGGGAATCTTAATGATGGAGATACCATATATCTTACCGTTGCTGATGAAGAAGGAAATATGGTATCCTTGATACAAAGTAATTATAGAGGTATGGGATCAGGAATGACACCAACCGAGCTGGGTTTTATTTTACAAGACAGAGGTGAGTTGTTTTCATTGAAAGAAGGTCATTTTAATACCTATGAACCTAAAAAAAGACCTTTTCATACCATTATTCCCGCATTTGTTACCAAAGATGGAAAACCTTTTATGAGTTTTGGACTTATGGGTGGAGGTATGCAACCTCAAGGACATGTGCAGATTATCGTTAACATGATTGATTTTGGAATGAACCTACAGGAAGCTGGTGATGCCCCAAGAATAAACCATATGGGATCATCGCAACCCACAGGAGAAGAAATGACCAACGGGGGAACACTACATATTGAATCCGGAATTTCATATGAAACAATTAGAGGTCTGCTTTCAAAAGGTCATAACATATCCTATGCTTTAGGCCCTTACGGAGGCTACCAAGCTATTATGATAAAAGATGGTGTTTATTACGGAGCTTCTGAATCTCGTAAAGATGGCCAGGCAGCTGGGTATTAACCTACACCAAACCTCTAAGCAATTATTCCTCTACAAATGGTGCACCTGCTTCTTGTAATGTCTTTGAAAATGAATCTACCTCATTCTTTAAAGCAGTAAACTTAGAAGTAATACTTTTTAATTGGTCATCGATTATCTTCATCGTTTCCATATGTGTACTGGTTGGCCCATAAGTAGATCGCTCTACACCTTTATAAATAGAAAACATCCTATATTCGATGGTAGGTCTTGTCTTCTCACCTACTTGTTGTTTAGAAGTATTTCCGAAGAATTCTTTATTTAGATTTGCTATACGTTGTTCTAAAATATTTAAGCGATTATCCAGATCACCAGGAGCACTGTTTGTTCTCAATAAAGCGGTTCTCATAGCTTTAATACGTTTTCCTGCCTTATTTACTTTCATACTTAGAGTAGAAACTCTACCAATTGTATTCTCATAACTTCTCCAGAATGTTGTCACTTTTTCAAGTGCTGCCCCCTTTAATGTACCATTGTACATACGCTTAACCATAAAAGAAACAGGATCTGAAAGCTGAGTTACTTTTCCATTTACAACTTTGGATAATGTAGCTGTATACTTTCCCGGAGCAGCCATAAATCCACGGGGAGATCCATATGAGTTTTCTTGTTTCTCTAAAAAAATTGCGTTTGTAGCTGGGTATCGTAAATCCCATGCTACTCTATGAAAACCAGATGTAACAGGTCCTTCAATTCTACGAATGGTCTTTCCCGAGCTATTTGTTATTGCCAATAGTATACGAGGTTTGCTTTCTGTTCGCTCTGCTTCTACATTATCCCAGCCAGGAAAAGCAATATTTTTTCCTTTATTCTTTTTCTCTATCTCTTGTCGGTTTTCTTTACTGGTTTTTAACCCATCCTTTAAGTAGTATGTTAATACAGCTCCAAAATCTGGATTAGGAGCCACATAATGCGAGGCCCCCTGGCTTCCTTTTTTATCATCAAAACTTAAACTAGGTCTTGGGATGTACCACCACGCATCTCTAGTTGGAAATAGTGTGGCTTCTTCTTTCAGTTTATCTTCAGAAATACTTCTTAAAAGAGAAAAATCGTCAAATACGAAAAAACCCCTCCCAAAAGAAGCTCCTACTAGATCGTTCTCTTTACGCTGAATTACCAAATCACGAAACGAAATTGTAGGTACACCTCCTTTCAACTTTACCCAACGATTACCTCCATTTATAGTAAAATAAATCCCATATTCTGTAGCTGCAAAGAAAAGATTAGGTTGTACATGATCCTGAACAATTCTCCACACCAATGTCCTTTTCGGAAGATTTCCTTTTATAGATTTCCATGTTCTTCCATTATCAGCACTCTTTACCAAATAAGGATTAAAATCTCCATATTTATGATTATCAAGAGCTATATATACTGTGTTTGCATCAAAAAGATCTGCCTTAATATCATTAACAAATGCTGTTGCAGGAACTCCAGGCAGTGTGCCTACATCAATTTTTCGCCAATTATTCCCTCCATCTTCTGTTGCTTGAATAATCCCATCATCAGTTCCTGCATAAAGAACACCCTCTTGTTTTGGAGATTCTGCTATCGAAGTGATTGTATTATAATTAGACATGGCTAAAAAATCCCAGGGCGCATCCCATGATTGTTTTTTGCCCATAATAGACAATTCTATTCTTTCCTGATTTTTGGTTAAATCACCTGATATTGTCGTCCATTTATCTCCCCTATTATCAGATCTCCATACACGATGAGAAGCAAAATAGATACGAGCAGGGTCATGAGCACTCACCAAAATCGGTGCATCCCAATTAAAACGCTCAAAATTCTCTTCTGCTGTGGGCTGGGGTTGGATATCAATCACTTCTCCTGTACTTAGATCTACACGAGTTAGATTTCCTTCTTGTCGCTCTGCATACATAATATTAGGGTTACCAGGTTCTGTAGCAGGTTGATGACCATCCCAATTTAATACAATCTTCCAATCAGAATTTTGAATTCCATGTAAATTATCGGTTCGTGATGGTCCCCCTTGTGTACTATTATCTTGGGTTCCTCCATAAATATTGTAAAAAGGCTCAGAATCATCTACAGCCACTTTATAATATTGTGTTACCGGAAGGTTTTCTATAAACCTCCAATTTTTAGTAAGGTCAAAAGTTTCATACAGCCCTCCATCTGTTCCTACCAAAAGGTAATCAGGGTCTTCTTTCTTAAAAGCTATAGCATGATTATCGCCATGCTTATGCTCTTCATTCATCCTTGTAAACGTTTTTCCTCCATCTACAGAGATTTGCATTGTATTATCTACCAGGTATAGTCTTTCAAAATGATGAGGCGATGCATATAATTCCTGGTAATAATGTGGCCCTGTAGCCCCTGCAACAGCATTAGATTGTTTTTCCCAGGTAGTACCACGATCTGCAGAACGATATACTCCTCCGGTTCTTCGGTCTAGTTCAATAGCTGCATATAAAATATCGGGGTGTTGTGGTGAAATCGCTAATCCTATCTTCCCCATCCATGATTTAGGAAGTCCATTTTTGAGTCTTTCCCACGTTTCACCTCCATCTGTACTACGATGCAATCCTGATCCCGGGCCTCCTCCCATATAAGCAGCAACTGTACGATGTCTCTGCCATGTAGCTGCATAAAGTTGATCTGGATTTCTCGGATCTATAATCAAATCGGTAACACCAACCCAGGTATCATCTCCCAGTGTTTTTTTCCATGTTTTTCCGCCATCAATAGATTTATATAATCCTCGATCTCCTCCTTTTTTCCATAAAGGACCTTGAACAGCCACCCAAATTACATTAGAGTTTTCTGGATGTATAATAATTTTAGAAATATGTTCTGATGCTTTTAATCCCATATTGGCCCATGAAGCTCCCCCATCATCGCTGCGATAAATACCATCTCCATATCCCATATGTCGTCCTCCTACATTCTCGCCAGTACCTACCCAGATCGTATTATGATTTACAGGATCTATAGTCACACAACCAATAGAATATGATGTTTGATCATCAAATATTGGTTTCCAGGTAGTTCCTGAGTTTACCGTTTTCCAGACTCCTCCCGAACCAACAGCTACATACCAAATATTTTCGTTTTTAGGATGAATTGCAACATCTGCTATCCTACCAGACATAAAAGCCGGACCTATGTTTCTTAATTTTAATCCAGCGAATACTGAATCTGATAATACAGTAGATATTTCTTGTTTCGCTTTAGCACGTTGCCCATAGATTGAAACAGTAAATGCAAGCAAAAATAGTATGAAAAAGAATTGTGCGAATTTTGTTTTCATGAGAATATAATTGATGGTTAGCTTCAAAAAGAAGTAGAAAATTATTGTTATTTCAATAATAATCTCTTAACAAAAACATAAAAGTGTAAAAATAATATTTTTACACTTTTATGTTTTCCTCATTTCAACTTTAGATTACTAGCTTTTAAAGCCTAAAGAGGAAATAAATGATCTTATGCAGTAATGATTCTACTATATTCGATGTCTTTGTTTAATCTTACAACTTTTATAATCTTTTGTAAATTTCCAATTATAATAATGAGCGATTATCAAAAAACCTGTTCCTAAGAAATGTAATGTCTTTTCTACTAAATGATTTTCTATTAAAAACCCAATACTAAAAAGGACTAATGTTGTTATAAACAGAAAAGATGGTAATGATTTACTGTGGTATTTTTTGTAACCATTGTACATTGCAAACATTGCAATCATCATACTGATTCCTATTAAAAAAAACTCGTAGAATTCATCAGTTAAAAAAACAAGCCCCATCAAAGGGAAAAGAGTTATACATATAGGTAAAAGTATACAATGAAGCATGCACAAAAATGATGTAGAAAACCCTATAAAATCCCAATTTACACGTATTGTTTTATGTATCATAATAATATAAAATTGATCAATTGTTATAGATCGTATCCCGTTTTTTTTAGAATAACAGTCGCTTAATTCTTCACTATTGTTATCCCCAACATGAAACATTTTTTATCATAACTAAAGAAGTTGGTACAATAGCAATCAGATTTTTTTTGTAATTTTCAATATTGAACCACATTAAAGCAACAGTGTTGCAATAATACAAAAAATATAGTTTTCAATTATGCTTTAAGGATGAAAAAAACAAGAAATACGCAAAAACAAGATTTCGTTATTGATATACTTACAAATGCAAAGCATACTATGTCTGTAGAGGCTATTTTAACAGAAATGCCTATAAAGGTAAATAAAACTACCGTATATAGAATCTTAGAACGGTTTGCTGAAAAAGGGAAAGTACATTTTGTAACTGGCGAGGACGGCAAAGCTTATTATGCGCTTTGTAATGATTGTAATATCAAACACGAAATGCATAATCATATTCATTTTCAATGCAAATCTTGTAAAAAAGTAACTTGTTTACCTTATGAAATAGAGGTTCCCGAACTTAAGAACTTTGAAATACAAGAAACTCAATTCCTCATGATAGGGATTTGTGATATGTGTATAAGCTAAGAGGTCAATTCTTATATTTTGCCTTTTTACTTCCCGCATACATTTCATACTTAACTAATCGAGCTTCTAACTTGCCGTTAAATACTTTTATTTTTCTGGATGGTCGAAGTCCGACATGTTTTAAGGCTTCAAGATTTGCAGTAATAAACCAGGCATTGGTACCTGGATAATTTTGTTTCAATGTATCTCCGATTTGCGAATAAAATTCTTCTATATCCACTTCTAATCGTTCATCATAAGGAGGATTAAATGCAATATGAAGCGGTCCTTCTACTTCTTTTGTAGATTCAAAGAAATCTCCTTCTTTTATTTTTATAAAATCAGTAAGATTAGCATTTTCTACATTTACATTTGCTTTTCTTACGGCCGAATATTCTTTATCTATCCCGATTATAGAATGATGAAAATCTCTCGTTTTATTCAGGCAGGCTTCTTCTATTTTTTCAAATAGATCTAAATCCCAATCTAACCATTTTTCGAAAGCAAACTCTTTACGGTTTATATTTGCCGGAATATTACAAGCAATCATCGCTGCTTCGATAGCCATGGTACCACTACCGCACATAGGGTCTAAAAAATCACTTTGCCCATCCCAACCAGAAAGCAACAACAGGCCAGCTGCCAAAACTTCATTAATTGGAGCAATATTAGTTGCTGTACGGTATCCTCTATGATGCAATGATCCTCCAGAACTATCTAATGACACTGTACATAGATCACGTTGAATATGAATATCAATCGAAAGATCAGGGTATTCTGTATCTACATTTGGTCTCTCGCCTGTTTCTTTTCTAAACTGATCTACAATCGCATCTTTTGTCTTTAATGCAATAAATTGAGAATGGCTAAAAATAGTAGAATTAACTGTTGCCGAAATAGCAAAAGTATCTTCTAAACTTAAATACTCTTGCCACCGTATACTTTGAATAAAATTATATATATCATTTTCGTTTCTTACTTTTTTGGAAGTAATTGGTTTTAAGATTTTTACTGCAGTTCTCAAACATAAATTTGCTTTATACATAAAGCCTGTGTCCCCATAAAAACTTACCATGCGATTCCCAATTTCTACTTTTTGAGCACCTATTTTTCTAAGTTCACTTGCAAGAACTTCTTCAAAACCATAAAGGGTTTTGGCTACCATTTTAAACGAATTACCCACTATTTTCTTTTTCGACACGAAGGTATTTAAATTTTTAAGTGTAAAGGTTTAAAACTTTAAACGACTTCTATAATTAAACCGTAAAAATACACTAATTTTGCGCCCTATGCTAAAAGATTCAACAATGTGGTATGCATCATGGTTTGACACACCATACTATCATATCTTATACAAAGATAGAGATCATACTGAGGCTAAAGACTTTATGGATAACATCACTAAGTATTTAAGCTTAGAAGCTGGTGAAAAAATTTTAGATTTAGCTTGTGGTAAAGGTCGACATAGTATCTATTTAAATACATTAGGTTATGATGTAACTGGTGTAGATCTCTCTAAAAATAGTATCGAATATGCTTCACAATTTGAGAACGAAACGTTAAAATTTAGGGTGCACGATATGTGTCAGCCATATTCTGAGAAATTCTCTGCTGTTTTTAATCTTTTTACCAGTTTTGGTTATTTTGACAAGGAAGAGGATAATTTAAATACGATTAAGGCTATTAAATCAAATCTAAATGAAAAGGGATTCGGTGTTATTGATTTTATGAATGTCGACTATATCATTCAGAATCTGGTAGCCCAAGAAACAAAAGAAGTTAATAATATCTTATTCAATATTAAGAGATACTATCAAGATGGATATATCTTTAAAGAAATTGGATTTAGAGATAATAACGAGGATTTTTTATTTACAGAACGTGTTAAAAGCATTACACTAAGTGATTTTAAAAATTACTTTACAAATGCTAATGTAAATTTGTTGGATATTTTTGGCAATTATCAACTTCAGAAATTTGATAAAACTACTTCGCCAAGACTCATATTAATTTTTAAATAGTGTATAACTATATATTATCCATAACAGCTGTATTTATAGGAGCTTTATTAGTTTTTATTTTTAAAACTTCTAACCAAAAGAGCTTAAAACTACTTTTGGCTTTTAGTGGTGCTTTTCTTCTTGCAATCACCATTTTTGATTTATTACCAGAGGTATTTGAAGATAATCTCTTTGCAAAACGTACCGGTGTTTGGATTATGATTGGTATTCTTCTTCAAAAAGTATTAGAATACTTCTCTAAAGGAGCAGAACACGGACATATACATCTTCATGAAGAGACTCGTCGGATTCCAAAATTATTATTTATTAGTTTAGGTCTGCATGCTATACTCGAAGGGTTTCCGATACACCATACAGACGGAATTTTATTAGGTATAATTATACATAAAATTCCTATTGCTATGATTTTGACCACATTTTTATTAAATACCAAAATCAAAAAAAGTGTCATTATCATATCATTGACTTTATTTGCACTAATGACTCCTCTGGGAACTTTTATTTCTGAAAATTTTACTATGATTCAGGATTATTATAAAGAAATTACTGCGTTGGTTATTGGTATATTTCTACACGTATCTACTACAATTCTGTTTGAAAGTAATGAAGGTCACAAATTTAACATTACAAAACTTATGGTTATTCTTATAGCTACAGTTACAGCATATATTATATAATGTTTAGTAAATCAGAATCAAAACAAATACGTCAGGAATTCTGGACCAGTTTTGGTAAAGAACACCCTCGTAAGTGGCTATTGTATAATACCAAAATTAAAGATGTAACTCTCAAATTTACATTTACTACAAAAAAGGCCCAAGTATCTATTGATATCGAACCCTATGATAAGATAATAAAGGCAAATTATTATGATAAATTCATTAGTTTAAAAAAGATTCTTACCAGTGAATTTATAGAAGATATTATTTATGATGAGTTCTACGAACTTGATAGCGGTAAAGTTATATCTCGTATATATGTAGAGATCGATAATGTAAGTATCCATAATAGGAATACTTGGTCCCAAACCATGGCTTTTTTATTAAAAAACATGGATAAACTTGAAGAGTTTTTTTTAGAGTATAAGGAATACATTAGTGATTAAGTTTGGTTACTAAAAGTGTTCGATACTCATTTATTGGCTACATATTCCTTTCTAAAAAGTTATTATTCTCCTCTAGGGGATTAGAGTGGGTTGATTTAAATACAATCTCATTTCATTTAAAAATTGATATAAATACTGTTCAACCACAATGGTAGTTATCCTAAATATATAGTTAGACAACTATGTAAAAAGTAAGTTTAAGACTACATTATACAATAAAAAATAAACAAAAATCTTATTTTAATCATGATTTTATGCATTTAAACTGATTATTTGGTATTTTTTTAATATATTTAAGTACCCCAAAATCTATGCTGAACATGAAGATTGTCAAAATTAAGAAGCATTACATATGTTTACTATGTATAAGTTTGCTTTATTCTGTTGTATACACTCAACAATATGAAGAAATGTCTTTCTCGGAATTAGAAAATGCAATTATCCATACCGAAGACCATTTAAATTCAACAATAAGAAGAGCCAATGGTATAATGATTATTGAAACAATAATTGATATTTCCGAAAAATTTAATCCTAAACAAGAATATTATTTAAAAGGATACTCTTACAATTTGCTTGGAAAAATTCACTTTTCGACTAAAGATTATAAAGAAGCACTTAGAAATTATAAAATTGCAGAATTATTTATAAAAGAACTTGAAGGTTTTCCGGAGCTAGCAATAGATATAAATAACAACATTGCCCTAGTATACATAAATGGATTTAATAAGCCTAAAAAGGCTCTTAAGAGGATAAAGCATATCTATGAGAAATCTGATGACTTAAATGAAAATTCACAACATATTTTAGCGTTAAACCTGGCGAATATTTATATAAAAACAAAGAATTACAATAAAGCATATCATCTATTAGAGAAATGTAAAAAATACTTTATTAATCAACAACAACAGCCTTCAAAATTAGCCACTACCTATACTAGTTATGGCGAATATTATTATCGTAAGAAAAAGTATAGTACCGCTATAAAGTATTATGAGTTAGCTGCTACCATTGCAGAAAAAAATCAATTGTTTAGACAGGCAATGACTATTTATAAAAAATATGAAGATTTATTGGTTAAAATTGGAAAAGAGGATAAGGCATATTTAATTCTAAAAAAATATACAAAGCATCATCAAACTGCACTCGAAATAGAAAAATTAGAGGCCGAACAATATAAAAAACAGTTAATTGTAAGTGAAGAAAAAAACACTATAGAAACTCAAAAAGCACAACAATCAAAGACCATATCTATTTTTACGGTCTCTTTACTGCTATTATGTTTAATACTCTTTTGCTTCTTTATTTATAATCATCGAAAAACAAAAATCCTAGGAAAATCCCTTGCTTTACGAAATAAACAACTTAAAATTTCTAAAGAAAAATCTGACCATCTAGCAGCTGTAAAAACAAAATTTATATCCACTGTTAGTCATGAACTCAGAACTCCATTATATGGAGTGGTAGGATTATCATCAATCTTAATGGAGCGAATTAAAGATGAAGAAAATCATAAGTTTATAAAATTAATGAAGTTTTCGGCAGATCATTTACTAAATCTTATTAATGATGTACTTCAGGTTTCTAAAATGGAATCTTATGAAATACGTCTTGACAAATCTACTTATGACATTAAAAATCTAGCCGATGATATTAAAAACTCATTCGAATATCAAGCAGATAAAAACGGAAATACTTTACATCTCAATTTCGACCCCAATATCCCCAATTTGCTTATTGGAGATTCTGTAAGGTTATCTCAGATTTTTATTAACCTTATCAGTAATGCTAATAAATTTACTAAAAAAGGAAACATTTGGTTAAATTTTATAAACCCAATTATTATCGATAATACGGTTGAAATAACTTTTGAAATAAAAGATGACGGAAGAGGAATTCCCTTAGATAAACAAGAAATAATCTTTGATAAATTTTCTCAAGCTAATTCTAAAGATCATACTACAGGTACCGGTCTCGGATTACATATAGTTAAGAACTTAGTTGATCTGCATGGAGGAGACATCAAAATAAAAAGTACTCCAGGGCAAGGTTCTACATTCTATTTTACTATCTCTTTCGAAATTGATACCGTGAGTGAAGTAAACAATACAACAAATAACACCAAAAATTGTATTTCATTACTAAACACTAAAGAATATAAGATTCTGATTGTTGAGGATAATAAAATAAATCAAATAGTCACCCAAAACATTCTTAAAACAAAGGGATATTATTCTGAAATTGCTGATGATGGACTGATAGCGATCGAAATGGTGAAAGAAAAAAAGTATGATCTTATATTAATGGATTTAAACATGCCTAATATGGGCGGGATGGAATCTACCAAGATAATTAGAGAATTTAATTCTGATGTGCCTATTATAGCGTTGACTGCCTCGGATACTCAGGATACTATAAAAGCAATACTTAATTCAGATTCTGGTTTCAGTGATTTTATGAGAAAGCCATACAAAAGTGAAGAGTTTTTCAGGAAAATTGAATTGAATATTACCAGTAAAATTTCAAAGGCTTCGTAAATGATATTGAAGTATACTAAATTACTTTTCAAACATAAAAAAAACCCTTCATAATTATTATGAAGGGTTTTCAAGGAAGGCGGTGACCTACTCTCCCACGATTGTAGTACCATTGGCGCTAACGGGCTTAACTTCTCTGTTCGGAATGGTAAGAGGTGAGCCCCGATGCTATAACCACCTTAA
>NZ_OMPD01000007.1:0-6422 GCF_900312745.1 Aquimarina sp. AU58
CTATAGATAGACCTAAACCAACTCGATCATTACCCCCAATAGGAGTGTTAAAGGTAAGTGTCTGGGTTCGGGGTGCTCCATCTAAACCAACCCATTGACTACGATGAAGACCCATAATACTTAGTACACCTCGACTACCTGCATAGGCAGGGTTTACACTTATCGTGTTATACATATACTGAGTGTACTGAGCATCTTGTTGTGCATAACTGGCAAAAAACGTAATGCTCAAAAACGCTGTCACAACTATTATCTTTATTTTTTTCATCCGCTTTAGTAGAACTATTTTAATTTACCCCCACGAGTAGGTATAGTAATACTCGTAGGATCTAAATTTTGATTGATTATCTGTTAATATATAAATATCCAGCTCTAGACTTTTGGACTCCACTAGCATTTTCATATTCCAGGACATAATAATATGTTCCGACAGGTAATTCTTCTTTTCCATTTATAGTTTGTCTTCCACTAGAAATTCCTTTGAAAAACCTCACACCTGGTTGTTCATATCCATCCTGTTCAAACACCTTAACGCCCCAACGATTATATATTTGTAATGTGTTTTTAGGAAAATCGCTTAGTCCCATGATCCTAAACTCATCATTAACACCATCTCCATTAGCAGTAATTCCTGTATATATAATGATCTCTTCTTCTTGAATTACAAATACAGTCTCGTCTTCAAAATCACCATCATTATCTAAATCAATATTGGTATCATTTAATGGGTCATCAGATATATCAGATACATCCAAACCATCTGGATTCTGTCCAGTCACAGTAGCCTGGTTAGACACACTACCAGAACGTATATCTTCTTCTGTTAGAATATAAGTTGCTGTAAAACTATCCGTATCTGTTTCTCCTGCAACTAAATCGATCGGGCCACCTACTACTTCAACTCCTGGCAATGGGTCATTAAGAATAATATTAGTAATATCTACATTACCTCTGTTTTCTATAGTAAAGGTATATCGTATTTCATCTCCTGCATTAGGTAGATCATCTCCATTTGCATCTACATATGAGGCCGTCTTAGTTAATGCCAGATTAGAAATATCATTTGCAACTGCTACCGTAATAACTACTATAGCATCATCACATACCACAGGGGTAGTAACACTACACAAGGTATAATTTATAGTATATTCTCCCGGTGTTGTATTTGGCAATACTGTTATTATTCCTGTTGTTGGATCTAGACTAACTCCATCACCAGAATCAGAATCTATAACTGTCGTTATAACAACATTTGTTCCTAATGTAGTGGGATTACAATCTAGCAGATCATTAGCATCTACAACATTTGCAGAGCTACCTCCTATACTTCCATTAATAACTACAATATCATTATTAGCAATTGTTACGGTCGGTACAGTTATATCAAAAGTACAAGTGTCACTATTTCCAGAAACGTCACTAAATGTATAAGTCACTGTAGTTGTTCCTACCGGAAATGCATCACCAGGGTTATGTGTACTACTAACAATTAATGGATCCGTACAATTATCGGTCGCAGTAGGTGGTGTCCAGCTAACAACAGCATTACACGTATTAGCAATTGCTGTCTGAACTATATCTGATGGGCAATTGGTAACTACCGGATCTATATTATCTATTACAGTTACAGTTTGTGTACAGGTAGCTGTATTTCCTGAACTGTCCGTGACTGTCCAGGTTATGGTCGTATCTCCTAATGGGAAAATCGCCGGTGCATCACTAACCGTACTGACAACTGAACAATTATCTGAAGTTGTTGGGGTAACAAGAGCAACTCCTGTCGCTACACAACTTGCCGCATCTACATTGACACTCACATCTGCTGGGCACACTATCGTTGGATTAATATTATCGGTTACCGTTACTGTTTGAGTACAGGTCGCTGTATTACCAGAACCATCGGTTACTGTCCAAGTCACTGTTGTATTTCCTAATGGGAAAACTCCCGGTGCATCGTTGGTTACACTAGCAACTGTACAGTTATCTGAAGTGGTCGGGGTACCTAAAGAAACACTACTTGCAGTACACAGACCTGCATCTACATTAACGCTCACTACATCCGCAGGACATACTATTGTAGGATCGGTGGTATCATCAACAATAACAGTTTGTGTCTGTTGAACTACATTACCATTACCATCGTCATAAGTCCAGGTCACCGTAAAGGTTCCTTGTGTTGTATATGTTAAAGGATCTGTAGTTGTTCCATTTATTGTTACAACTCCTCCGCATCCATCTGTAGCCGTTGGGATAGTAGTTATTGTTGCACTACACTCCCCTACTACATCAGGTAATGGATTAACATCAGGAACCGGAATTCCTGTGTCTTGTACTATTACCGTTTGTGTTTGTTGGCTTGTATTGCCATTTCCATCATCATAAGTCCAGGTAATCGTATATGTTCCGATTACTGTATAATTTGTAGGGTCAGTAGTAGTTGCGGTTATTATTCCTCCACAATTATCTGTCGCTGTTGGAGCTATGGCTGTAGCGCTACACTCACCTATTACATCAGGTAATGGAATAACATTAGCTACCGGAGCTTCATTATCTGTTACCGTTACGATCTGTGTACACGTTGTTGTATTACCAGAGCTATCCGTTACCGTCCAGATCACTGTCGTATCTCCTAATGGGAAAACTCCAGGTGCATCATTAGTTACACTCGCCACGGCACAATTATCTGAAGTGGTCGGGGTACCTAAAGCAACGCTGCTTGCAGTACATAAACCAGCATCAACATTTACATTTACTGTGGCTGGACATGAAATTACCGGATCAATATTATCGGTTACCGTTACGGTTTGAGTACAGGTAGTTGTATTTCCTGAACTATCCGTTACTGTCCAGGTGACTGTCGTATCTCCTAATGGGAAAACTCCCGGTGCATCGTTGGTCACACTAGCTACTGCACAATTATCTGAAGTCGTTGGTGTACCCAAAGTAACTCCACTTGCAGTACATAGACCAGCATCAACATTGACATTTACCGTTGCTGGGCAACTAATTGTTGGGTCAATATTGTCGGTTACCGTTACGGTTTGAGTACAAGTCGCTGTATTTCCTGAACTATCCGTGACTGTCCAGGTGACTGTCGTATCTCCCAGTGGGAAAACTCCCGGTGCATCATTAGACACACTAGCTACTGCACAATTGTCTGAAGTCGTTGGTGTACCTAAAGTAACTCCACTTGCAGTACATAAGCCTGCATCAACATTGACATTTACGGTGGCTGGACATGAAATTACAGGATCAATATTATCGGTTACCGTTACGGTTTGCGTACAAGTAGTTGTATTTCCTGAACTATCCGTGACTGTCCAGGTGACTGTCGTATCTCCTAATGGGAAAACTCCCGGTGCATCGTTGGTCACACTAGCCACTGCACAATTATCTGAAGTCGTTGGTGTACCCAAAGTAACTCCACTTGCAGTACATAGACCAGCATCAACATTGACATTTACCGTTGCTGGGCAACTAATTGTTGGGTCAATATTGTCGGTTACCGTTACGGTTTGCGTACAGGTAGCTGTATTTCCTGAACTATCCGTGACTGTCCAGGTGACTGTCGTATCTCCCAGTGGGAAAACTCCCGGTGCATCGTTGGTTACACTAGCCACTGCACAATTATCTGAAGTCGTTGGTGTACCCAAAGTAACTCCACTTGCAGTACATAAACCAGCATCAACATTGACATTTACCGTTGCTGGACAACTGATGGTTGGATCAATATTGTCTGTTACGGTTACGGTTTGAGTACAGATCGCTGTATTACCAGAACTATCCGTGACTGTCCAGGTGACTGTCGTATCTCCTATCGGGAAAACTCCCGGTGCATCATTGGTTGTACTGGCTACAGCGCAATTATCTCCTGTAGTTGGTGTACCTAAAGTAACACTGCTTGCAGTACATAGACCAGCATCAACATTGACATTTACCGTAGCAGGACATGAAATTACCGGATCAATATTATCCGTTACGGTTACCGTTTGCGTACAAGTAGTTGTATTTCCAGAACTATCCGTGACTGTCCAGATTACCGTAGTATCTCCTAATGGGAAAACTCCCGGTGCATCATTAGTTACACTCGCTACTGCACAATTATCTGAAGTGGTCGGTGTACCTAAAGCAACACTGCTCGCAGTACATAGACCAGCATCAACATTAACGTTTACCGTGGCTGGGCAACTGATGGTTGGATCAATATTATCCGTTACTGTTACCGTTTGCGTACAAGTAGTTGTATTTCCAGAGCTATCCGTGACTGTCCAGGTCACTGTCGTATCTCCTAATGGGAAAATTCCCGGTGCATCATTAGTTACACTAGCTACTGCACAGTTATCTGAAGTAGTCGGGGTACCCAAAGTAACACTGCTTGCAGTACATAAACCAGCATCAACATTGACATTTACCGTAGCAGGACATGAAATTACAGGATCAATATTGTCTGTTACCGTTACCGTTTGGGTACAGGTCGCTGTATTTCCTGAACTGTCCGTGACTGTCCAGGTCACTGTCGTATCTCCTACCGGGAAGGCTCCCGGTGCATCGTTAATTACACTGGCTATCGTGCAATTATCTGAAGTGGTCGGGGTACCTAAAGCAACACTGCTCGCAGTACATAAACCAGCATCAACATTTACATTTACTGTCGCCGGACAACTGATCGTTGGATCAATATTATCTATTACCGTTACCGTTTGCATACAGGTCGCTGTATTACCAGAACTGTCCGTGACTGTCCAGGTGACTGTCGTATCTCCTACCGGAAAAGTGCCCGGAGAATCATTAGTAGTACTTACTACCGTACAATTATCAGAAATTGTTGGGGTAACTAAAGTAACCCCTGTTGCGATACAGCTTCCAAGGTTTACATTCACACTTACATCTGCTGCACATATTATCGTTGGATCAATATTATCTATTACCGTTACCGTTTGGGTACAGGTAGCTGTATTACCAGAACTGTCCGTGACTGTCCAGGTCACTGTAGTATCTCCTAGTGGGAAGGTTGCTGGTGCATCATTAGTTACACTAGCTACTGCACAATTATCTGAAGTGGTCGGTGTACCTAAAGCAACACTACTCGCGGTACATAAACCAGCGTCTACATTAACATTTACGGTAGCTGGGCAACTGATTGTTGGGTCAATATTGTCGGTTACCGTTACGGTTTGAGTACAAGTCGCTGTATTTCCTGAACTATCCGTGACTGTCCAGGTGACTGTCGTATCTCCTAATGGGAAAGCTCCCGGTGCATCGTTGGTTGTACTGGCTACAGCGCAATTATCCGAAGTAGTCGGTGTACCTAAAGTAACACTGCTTGCAGTACATAAACCAGCATCAACATTGACATTTACTGTTGCCGGACAACTGATGGTTGGATCAATATTGTCGGTTACCGTTACGGTTTGCGTACAGGTAGCTGTATTACCAGAACTGTCCGTGACTGTCCAGGTGACTGTCGTATCTCCTATCGGGAAAACTCCCGGTGCATCATTAGACACACTAGCTACTGCACAATTATCCGAAGTAGTCGGGGTACCCAAAGTAACACTGCTTGCAGTACATAGACCAGCATCAACATTGACATTTACTGTCGCCGGACAACTGATCGTTGGATCAATGTTATCGGTTACCGTTACCGTTTGAGTACAGGTAGCTGTATTTCCAGAACTGTCCGTGACTGTCCAGGTCACTGTCGTATCTCCTAATGGGAAAACTCCCGGTGCATCATTGGTTGTACTGGCTACAGCGCAATTATCTCCTGTAGTTGGTGTACCTAAAGCAACACTACTGGCAGTACATAAACCAGCATCAACATTTACATTTACTGTCGCTGGGCAACTAATTGTTGGATCAATGTTATCGGTTACTGTTACGGTTTGCGTACAGGTAGCTGTATTACCAGAACTGTCCGTGACTGTCCAGGTGACGGTTGTATCTCCTATCGGGAAAACTCCCGGTGCATCGTTGGTCACACTAGCCACTGCACAATTATCCGAAGTAGTCGGTGTACCTAAAGTAACACTGCTTGCAGTACATAGACCAGCATCAACATTTACATTTACTGTCGCTGGACATGAAATTACAGGATCAATATTGTCGGTTACCGTTACCGTTTGAGTACAGGTAGCTGTATTTCCTGAACTATCCGTGACTGTCCAGGTGACTGTCGTATCTCCTAATGGGAAAACTCCCGGTGCATCATTAGTTACACTAGCCACTGCACAATTATCCGAAGTAGTCGGTGTACCTAAAGTAACACTGCTTGCAGTACATAGACCAGCATCAACATTTACATTTACTGTCGCTGGACATGAAATTACAGGATCAATATTATCCGTTACGGTTACGGTTTGCGTACAGGTAGCTGTATTTCCTGAACTATCCGTGACTGTCCAGGTGACTGTCGTATCTCC
>NZ_OMPD01000007.1:6522-433376 GCF_900312745.1 Aquimarina sp. AU58
GTACAGGTCGCTGTATTTCCTGAACTATCCGTGACTGTCCAGGTCACTGTCGTATCTCCTAATGGGAAAGCTCCTGGTGCATCGTTGGTTGTACTGGCTACAGCACAATTATCGCCTGTAGTTGGTGTACCTAAAGCAACACTACTTGCAGTACATAGACCAGCATCTACATTGACATTTACCGTTGCTGGGCAACTGATTGTTGGATCAATATTATCGGTTACTGTTACGGTTTGCGTACAGGTCGCTGTATTTCCAGAACTGTCCGTGACTGTCCAGGTGACTGTCGTATCTCCTAATGGGAAAACTCCCGGTGCATCGTTGGTTGTACTGGCTACAGCGCAATTATCTCCTGTAGTTGGTGTACCTAAAGTAACTCCACTTGCAGTACATAAACCAGCATCTACATTTACATTTACTGTCGCTGGGCAACTGATGGTTGGATCAATGTTATCGGTTACTGTTACGGTTTGCGTACAAGTCGCTGTATTACCTGAACTATCCGTGACTGTCCAGGTGACTGTCGTATCTCCTATCGGGAAAACTCCCGGTGCATCGTTGGTTGTACTTGCTACTGCACAATTATCTGAAGTCGTTGGTGTACCCAAAGTAACTCCACTTGCAGTACATAAGCCTGCATCAACATTGACATTTACTGTCGCTGGACAACTGATTGTTGGATCAATGTTATCGGTTACCGTTACGGTTTGAGTACAAGTCGCTGTATTTCCTGAACTATCCGTGACTGTCCAGGTGACTGTCGTATCTCCTATCGGGAAAGCTCCTGGTGCATCGTTGGTTGTACTGGCTACAGCACAATTATCGCCTGTAGTTGGTGTACCTAAAGTAACTCCACTTGCAGTACATAGACCAGCATCTACATTGACATTTACCGTTGCTGGGCAACTGATGGTTGGATCAATATTGTCGGTTACCGTTACGGTTTGCGTACAGGTCGCTGTATTTCCAGAACTGTCCGTGACTGTCCAGGTGACTGTCGTATCTCCTAATGGGAAAACTCCCGGTGCATCATTAGTTACACTAGCTACAGCACAATTATCTGAAGTCGTTGGTGTACCCAAAGTAACTCCACTTGCAGTACATAAACCAGCATCTACATTTACATTTATCGTTGCTGGACATGCAATTACCGGATCAATGTTATCGGTTACCGTTACGGTTTGAGTACAGGTAGCTGTATTTCCTGAACTATCCGTGACTGTCCAGGTCACTGTCGTATCTCCTAATGGGAAAGCTCCTGGTGCATCGTTGGTTGTACTGGCTACAGCACAATTATCGCCTGTAGTTGGTGTACCTAAAGTAACTCCACTTGCAGTACATAGACCAGCATCAACATTGACATTTACCGTTGCTGGGCAACTGATTGTTGGATCAATGTTATCGGTTACTGTTACGGTTTGCGTACAGGTCGCTGTATTTCCAGAACTGTCCGTTACTGTCCAGGTGACTGTCGTATCTCCTAATGGGAAAACTCCCGGTGCATCGTTGGTTGTACTGGCTACAGCGCAATTATCTCCTGTAGTTGGTGTACCTAAAGTAACTCCACTTGCAGTACATAGACCAGCATCAACATTGACATTTACCGTTGCTGGGCAACTGATTGTTGGATTAGTAGTATCTTCAACAGTAAGGGTTACAGTAATTGAAGTTTCAGGAGTACACACATATGTTGAACTTGAAACAACAACTCGATATTGATTACCATTATGTGCAACAAGTGCATTGGTAATTGTTAGTGTGGCAGTAGTAGTAGTACTATGAATTCCTGTATCTGTTAAATCATCCCAGGTACTACCATTAAACAATTGCCACTGATACGTATCTGCATTAGATGTCGCAACAGTGAAGGTAGTATTTGCGCCTGGACATATGGCCGAATCTGATGGTTGTGTCGTAATTGATGGTGCTGTTCCTGCTGTAGTCACATTGGCATTAGTACCAGTATACCCATCGGTTCCCGAGGTGACTACTCCATTTCCATCTACTGTAAGACCAGCTCCAAAAGTACCGTTACCCAGATATCCGTTATTATCACCATCGGTAAATCCGGCTTCGATTACATCATTACACCCATCTGCATCACTATCTAATTCTAAAAAATTATAATTATTATCTGTATCACTATCAGCAACTGTATAGTTTATGGTTCCGCTACTTTCACTTCCAGGTGCCTGAACCGCATCTGGTACTCCATCTGAACTTAAAGCGCCAGATACAACACCGTTTACATGTGCTTGATTATGACCTGCTTCTACAGCATCATAGATCCCATCATTATCACTATCTAAATCTAGACGATCCACAATGTTATCACCATCAGTATCTCTGTCGAAACATAATACAAAAGAATTTGCCTTAAAAGCTAACCAGGAATCAAAAAGATTATCTCCATTATCAGCTACTCCAATCTTGATCGTATTATTTCCTGCATTTAACACTGCAGAAAAAGTTATTGTATGTGTAAAACCATCTGCTTCAATATTTATGGCTGTAGGAACCGTTTCATTATCTGTATATGATCCACTATCTACTGTATTATTTACAGTATCGATACTTAGTTGTGCTCCAGAAGGTGTTAATGCTAAATTGGTTCCGTTTATAAATATTTTAGGAGCATCGTTTAATCCAGTATTTACATAATCATTATATTCTTCCGAAGCAAAAACAAACTGACCCGAGATCACTGTTTCTGCTGGAATATTAACTACTATTTCGAGACTGGCAACATCAAATTCTGCGCTACCTCCACCAAAATCGGCATCTTTTCCTCCTCCTGCAGCACCTGTACCATTAATTCCATCACCTAATGCATTAGGGGTTGAGAATTGATTAGATAAATTATCATCTAACTCGAGAACATTCCCCGAAGAAAAAATAATTCCCCGATCAAATCCAAGGAATGCATTTAAAGCTCCTCCGCTACTTGTTATTTGATCACCATCATTGAATGTTCCTATTTGTGTTACAGCTCCACTACCTTCATTAACAGTAGCAGATACCAAAGTAAGATCAGAATCAGGGGCAAATAATAAATTGGCCAAAGTAGTGGCATTGTTTTCTGCTGTAATCTCAAAAGTAGTATTGGCATCATCCAGCAATTCTACTCCAAATGACCCTCCGCCCAAATCACATTCATCTCTATCTAGGATTCCATCATTATCATCATCCAAATCTATAGAATCCATTATACCATCTCCATCTGAGTTTACGGTTAAAAGTGCAGGTCCGGCGGGATCGATAATTTGTCCATCTGAAACGGTATCATCCCCAAATACTCCATCTGTAAGATTATAAGAAGCCGTAGCTATTGTTCTTGCTCCTATTGTTGTTGTATTTAATGTAGTTGTAAAATCCTGATAAATATCTGATGCTCCTCCAGGAGTATTTGGTCCATATTTTCGGTATGTAAATCCTGCTAAAGAATTAGTGATATGCCAATAGTAAGTAACTGTTACATCGTCTCCCGGAGTTATACAATCTAAAGTAAAATCTACCAATCCATAAGGGTAATGATATGTTGCATCATTAGCCGCCAACTCTGATTCTAATACAGTGCTGATACTTGAGATCTGAAAACAAATCCCTGTAGTTTCTATGGTTACATATCCTGTACCATCTGCTATTGGTATAGTAGCTACATTTCCTTGTGAAGAATCTGGTATTCCATCCCCGTTTCCATCGCCTCCGTTAGGCCCTGCATCCTCTATGGTTCCTGTAACTCCATCACCATCTTCACAACCCGTAGCTATAGCATTATTTGTTACAGCTGCTACTGCTCCTGTAGTATATGCTGCAGCGACAACTAAACCATCATGATTTACTGTATTTGCTGTTACGGTAAGTGGTTCTGTAGCAGCATTCCATGGGTTATAGACTCCTCCATTTGCGCCATCTGCATTCCAATCATTATAGGCTTCATTGGCATCACTACAACCATCTGCATCACTATCAAGAGATTCAAAATCAAAATCTCCAGCTGCATCGGTGTTTACTATTGTATAATTAAGTATTCCGGATTCGGCCACAGTTTCTATACTGTCGAAAAGCCCATTATTTCCTGATCCTGTATCGGCTCCATTAATTCTTCCATTACTGGTAGCAAACCCATGACCGGCTTCTATGGCATCATAGATACCATCATTATCACTATCTAAATCATAAAAATCAGGTACTCCATCTCCATCTGTATCAAAAGCAGTTTCGACGGCTCCATCCACATTACCTGTTCCTGCATCGGCATCATCATCATCAAGATAAGCAAAGATATTATCTGTATCTCCATCTGCATATGGATCAGACGGAGCTTCATTCAAATTAGGAATTCCGTCATTATCTACATCCAGATCCCAGGGATCTAAAACAAGGTCGCCATCAAGATCAAAAGCAGAAGATGCTGTTGGGCAAGCAAATCCATCGTTACTGGTAGTAGCTATTGTATTGTTTAAAAGTGTCACAGAAGGTGTTGCAGTGGTATAATCATTAACCAGGTACATCCCTCCAAGATTATAAGATACATATAAGCGATCTTCTGCATCAGTAAATGCAGCTCCAAAATTGGTTGCTGTAGGAGTGCCCAGACCTGAAACTTCTGTTTTAACAAGTGTGTTAAGATCCCAACTAATTAATAGGTCTGTATTACTTACACCATATAATTTGTCGTTGATAAAAACTACATCATTGGTATTTTTATTTGTTCCTCCTGTAAAGTTAACTGTCACTACTGCAGGTGAGCCACCGACAGGTAAGGTCGATAGATTTTCGATTCTGTCGTAATGCCCATTTCTATTGATCCATAAATTATCATTATCATCAACATCTCCAGATATACCACCACCACTCATGTTAGTTAGTGCTCCCAAATCCTGAAAAGCCCCATCCGCTCCTATACGAAGTAAGTGATTATGGATAGGGCTTGAGCCTCCTCCTTTACCAATAGCATACACATAATCATCAATTCTATTATATCCTGTTGCGTTGTATAATTGACTCACTGCAATGGGATCAGAATATTCTCCTGTTATGGCATCGTAACTTTTTAACTCTCCAGAGATAATTTGAAAAAAGTTTTGAGGGCAGCTAAATGGAGTAAGCGAGCATGCTGCTGACACTACTCCACCATTAATATAATCTGCATTAGGAGTGGTATACCCATCTACTGCACTAGTCACTACTCCGTCTTCATTAACGGTTACGACAAGAGGCCCTAAAATACCATCACTGCTTTCATCTGTAAAACCAGCTTCTCGAACATCACTACACGTATCTCCATCACTATTTGTAGATTGAAAATTAGGATTTCCTACCGTATCTGTATCTGCTATTGTATAATTAATTATACCAGAATCTACTATAGTTTCCAGACCGTCGAAAAGCCCATTTGTGCCTGCTCCTGTATCCTGACCAGTTATTCTTCCATTGGTATGTGGCAAACCATGCCCTGCTTCAACCACATCATAAATCCCGTCATTATCACTATCAAGATCAAAAAAATCGGGAACTCCATCTCCATCGGTATCAAAAGCAGTTTCGATAGCCCCATCTACATTACCTGTTGCTCCATCGGCATCATCATCATCTAAATATGCAAAAATCAAGTCTCCATCTCCATCGGCAAAAGGATCAGATGGAGATTCGTCTGTATTTGTTAGACCATCCCCATCTACATCTAAATCTAAAGGATCTAAGATATCATCACCATCCTGATCTATAGGTGAAGGTGCCGAGGGGCATGAAAACCCATCATTGCTGGTTGTAGTAGCTGTAGAGTTTAAAAATGATGATGTTGGTGTTCCTGTTGTATAATCATTGATTAAATACAACCCACCATCATTATACGATACGTACAAGCGGTCCTCGTTATCTGTAAATGCTGCTCCAAAACCAAGAGTTGTGGTTGGAGTACTTAAACCTCCTACTACCGTTTTGATCGATGTATCGAGATCCCATATAATTAGTTCTGCACTTTTATTAACTCCATATAATTTTCTATTGATATGCACAACATCATTAACATCACCTGCTGGCCCTGTAAAAGTAACGGTTACTACTGCGGGAGCTCCTCCTACCGGAAGGGTTGACAGGTTTTCGATTCTATCGTAATGATCTCCCCTATTAATCCATAAATTATCACTGTCATCAACGTCTCCTGATATACCACCAGATCCCTTATTGGTTAATGCACCAAGATCTGCTATAGATCCATCGGCATCAATACGAATCAAATGATCATCTATGGCACCAGCTTTCCCTATAGCATATACAAAATTATCAACTGGATTATATCCTGTAGCATTATAGAGATCATTCGTGCTAATTGCTGCCGAATATTCGCCTGTAACCGCATTATAGCTCTTTAATTCGCCACTAATCACCTGATAAAATGTAGAAGGACAGCTAAACTGTCCATACCCCAAAGAACCAATAAGCATAAAGGTTATACCACATGCTATAGAGAGATTGCTCTTCTTTTTATTTTTTCTTACTATACAAAAACGTAACAATCTATTTATCAAGATGAATATGAGTTGTATTAGAAACAAGAATCGTGTATTGATTTTCATAAGCTATTTATGATAAAATTGTTTTATTATTATTCTGAAGGGACTCATATGAATCCATACCTACCATGTTTTTAGAAATACATAGCGGCGTAATACCGTCAACTAATGTGTAGTCTTGCTGAATTGATCTTAAATATTTCTGAAAAGAAGTGTGAGTAGTACTTACCACACTATTTTTTGAGTCATGGGTGATACTATATGTTTTACTTTTATATAAATATGCATATACATGAGTATGTATACTATCTTTAAAAACGGTACTATTTTCTATAGGTAGCTCGGTGCGATTATTACTTTTTAATAAAAGGACAGAGGAAGACTCTAAAAATGAATATGCAATAAAAGAGTATAATACTAATAGAAGCGTAATTACTCCCATCAAAATTATGATGTTATAGTTAGATAGCGTATCTATTTTTCGAACATAATTCGTGTAGATACCAGAAAAACTATCTTTTATATAAGAAAACCCTTGTACATCTTTTGATGCAAAAAAATGAAACCTCATAATGGTTAATTTAGTATTAAATTGATCGTTATTCAGATCCCTGGGATTGCCTGGCTCGCCAAAAGTTTTACAATTCCGGGATTGTTATTTTTCTATGCTATATTCTCATTATTATTTATGTACATTGTCAAACAAAAATTATCTTTTCCTTCTACATTAAACACCAAAGCATTGTTTGGTAACAGATTCTGAAAATCGCATGTTTTGTATTTTCAAAATGGTATTATATCTGTCGCATATGAAAAAATCAGATGAGGAAAACATCATCACACATTTTACGAAGGAAATAAAAGTAGTGCAGTCCATAAGCAATTTATTATATCGATTAAAGTTCACTAACTATAATATCTACGGGCAAATAAATACTATACTATATCACAGCAATATTGCCGTAATTTTCTATGCTAAATAGCTATCAAAAAATAACACATTTGGGACATTAAGGGGTAAGAAATAAAATGTCTAGTGTAATTTTTTCTATAAGCAATATCTATTTTAAGTAATGTGTTTACGTTATGCTTTTATTAACATTATAAATGTATACATAAAACTTTGATTATGAGTATCTTAAAACACCAAAATAATTACGGTTTTACCATAAAAACAGGTTGAAATCATCAATTTTCGGGACAAAAGACATAAATTTGAGAGAATCCTACGAATACGTAATACAATTTCTAAAAAAGTAATCCACACCTTTTTAAGGTCATGTAGTTAAGAAATTAAGTAATGCTAGTATCAAATTTAGTCTATCAGAATGTAAATATTATTTGTGTTTTATTTTGATTTTGATAAGGTTCAATATTGCATCGATTTTCTCATATCAAAAAACAAAAGAGGCTACCAAAATGATAACCTCTTTTTACTTTGTATTCGTACCTTACTAGTCACATGATCTAATACCATAATTTACATTACATCTTGATCAATCGTTTTTGAATTATAGTATCACCAACACTTATTTTTATAAAATACTGTCCCGTAGATAAATCTTGAGTAGGGACTTTAATTCTTTCTTGATTTGTATATGATTTCAAGAAAATTGACTGTCCTAAATTATTAAGTATCTCGACTTCTGTATTTTGATCACTATTTTCTTTTGAAGTGATATATATCTGGTTTCCAAATGGATTTGGATATATCGAAAACATATCATCTTTAGCTATCGTTTCTTCTGTTACTGCTTCTTGCTCTTCGGCTTGTGCCTCTGGTTGCACTTCTGCTTCTGTAGGTACATCATTAACAATTGGTGCGCTAGCCATAGAAGCAGTTGGAGTACTACAACCATTAATCACTACATCATCTATATACACCCAATCAGAATTACCAGATGCATCTGCTCTAAATCGAAGTTGAGTTGTTGCCGTAAAAGGCCCCGGGATTACTACCTGATCATTATAACGTTGATCATTTACAAATTCATCAGATTGATTCCATTCTTCTACAGTAGTAAAGTTTGCTCCACCATCTGTTGATATCTGAAGCCAGAAATCTTCATTACTATTATCCATACTTCTACAGTAATACGAGAAATTAATCGTTAACTCTTCATAACTTGTCATATCAAAATTAGAAGTCGTCATCACCGATGTAGATGTGTTATCTCGTAATCGTATACAATAGGTTCCCGAATTTGCATACGCTGCATCGCTAGAACTTCTTCTTGCATCAGATCCACCACCGGACCATACGCCCCACCCGGATTCGAAATCTTCTGAGTTAATAACCGCATATGTACATTGTGATGGGTTAGGATCTGGGAGACATCCAGATGTGATCACCTGTGCCGCAGAGAGTGCAAAATCATACACAACAACTGCATCCATTTTTCCGGTATAAAAATTATCTGTAGTTTCTCCAAAACTATCTTTTTTCTGTACACCACCAATTCCTCCTGATCCTATATGTGTAGGAACAGAACCTGGCGCTGCACTACTTGAAGCAGCAGAAACACCATCAATATATAGACTATGACTGGTACTTCCTCCATTATACACTACAGCAACATGGTGCCAATCGCCATCATTTGGAAAAGCTACACTATGACTATCAGAAACCGTAGCACTATTTCTTACTATAGACTCTAGATTCGAGCCGTTTAATCTCAATACAACTCCACTAATTCCTCCTCCTTCTTCAAAAAGATTCTGGATACCAGACAGTGCAGTTGGTTTTATCCACATGGCAACACTTCTTTGCGACATCGATGCAATCAAAAACGGACCAGGGTTCTCACTGTACTGTATTTTTGTAGCTCCATCAAATACAGCAGATCGATCTCCTTCTTTAAAATCTACAGCATCGTAAGTTAACGTTCCTATAGTCGAAAGAGGATCATTATTATTTGCAGAAGCATCATTTGCATCTACTCCAACATCAAAATTCCAAAGTGCTAAATATGTATCTGGCTCAACGCAACTAACAACTGGTGGGTTGATTTGGATAATTTCTGGTAACGGAACCGTAAGTCCACTACTTCTATAGGTAGGCAAAGGAGCAGATATGTTAATCAGATAGTTACGAAGATCGGTACTTAGATCATTTGCAATAGTTAAGGTTGCATTATCAGGGCTTCCTGATAGTAAGTTAGTAGCTTCACCAATATCGGTTATTAGGTTATACATTTCATAAGAAGCTGTTTCAAAATTATGAATCAACTTGTAATCTCCTTTACGTATAATAGATACAGGTCTTTGATCACGTTTAGAATCAATTAGGTATCCAGGAAAATGCCAATAGATTGCATCTCTATTTAGGTTAGGATTCGTACCGGTTAGCATAGACCATTGGCTTACACCATCGATATCATATCCTGTGGGTAATGTTCCTCCTGCAGCCTCTACAAGTGTTGGGTACAGATCGAAAGCTACAATAGGAGTATTATTAATTGTACCTGTATTTGCCAATAAACCTTCTGACCATGCTATCGTAATTGATCTTACTCCACCTTCATAATGCTCACCTTTCATTCCTCGTAAAGGACCATTATCTTCTGTTCCGATTGCGCCACCATTATCAGAAATAAAATATACCAATGTATTTTCTGATAACATATGACCAGGATTTCTTGGATCTGCTGTTGTTTTTAGGTAATCGATAAGTCTGCTAATGGTTTGATCCATTCCTTCGGCAATTGCTGCCTGGCTTACATTAGTATGCCCCATCTGGCTAGGGTTTGTATTATTTTTAGCCACATATTTGGCATATAAATCGGGTCTTGCATTTGCCTGCCCCCAAGGACCGTGTATTGCATAGTTACTAAAATGCATAAAAAACGGAGATGTATTGTTTGCATTCATAAAATCGATTGCAGCATCTGCCATCGCATCGGTTACATGTTTTGCTGTTCCTTCTAGAGAGTTATCTCCTGCTAATGCCATAGATTCACTTAGTGTATAGGGATCGGCATATGGATCCAACTCTGGGCCTATCCTGCTATGAAAAGTCCAAACACCACCAGATTGCGAAGCAAAATAGCTTCCTGGAGCACCATCAGAACCACCCCCATAGTTAAAATCAAATCCCTGATCGGTAGGTCCATTACTCATGCTTCCTCCCGAGTGATATTTTCCAAAATGAGCTGTTGTATATCCACTTGCTTTTATGGTTTCGGCTATTGTAATGGCACTGGCAGGAATTTCGTCTTCTCCGTTAGAGAGTCCTTGACTAGGACCTACTAATAAAGTAGAACTTCCTCCTCTATTTAAACCATTTACTGCAAATACATTATTATCGGGTCTTGATGCATATTGCCCGCTTAAAATTGCTGCCCTGGTTGGTGCACAATTTGCCCCGTTTACATAGGCCTGCGGAAATGCAATACCTTGAGCAGCCAATGTTTCTAAAGTTGGTGTTTCATAAAAGTCACTGGGATTATTAATGTTAGTTGCCCCCGTACTCACTTGTGACCACCCCATATCATCGGCAATAATAACCACGATATTGGGAGATTGAGAATAAATCGAACTACTAACGCCAATACAGAGTAGCAGTACTAAGAATTTGGTTGTTGTTTTCATAGATTAATGGTTTAAAATTTACAATCGCAATGATTGGATAGATTAGTTATTTATGTATTCTTTTTTTAATTGAAATTAATACTAATAGTACGTTACGAAGTCTTTATGGCTTCTTACTATCTTGTTGTTAAACTGGTCTTTGGGAGGATTCTATATTTAGAAAGGAAAATCATGATCAGGTCTGGGAAACCACCAACTCAAAAAATAAGAATTCTGAGTTTTTTAGAAAACATTATTAGATGTATTGCTTCTAAATTGTAAATAGTATTTCTATTCCAGACACTGTTTTTGTTGGCTCGCCAAAGTTTTACAGTTGCAGTGTTGTTTTATATCTTGTTCTTTAACATTATATAATAATAACAAACTGGTTCATATGCTACTACTGCATATACACTCTTATATTCTTTAAGAGGTACTATAATTGGTCATATCCATTGCTTTTTGGTCTGAAAAAGAATCAGATCCAGTACACATGGTATAGATGTTATTTATGAGGTAAAAAGATGACTTAAAAAGCATTTGCATCACCTTTGCAAAGAAAAAAGTAAATGTGGTCATAAGTAGAATAATTTAATTAATATCTAAAAATTAGCTCATTAACTTAACCATGCGATTGGGTACATGATTAGTATTATTTACATTATGACAATGGTAATCTGATGATATGGTATACTTAAAAAAGACGTATTTAATAGTTGGGGTAGGTACTATTGTCTTTAATAACTAAACCATTTTACATCCAGGTTTATGTTAAGTTTTCTTTAACATTATAAATGTATATATAAAACTTTGATTAAGAGCAATTTAAACCCTCAAAATAATTATGGCAAAACCGTACATCATGTATTTATATGTCTGAATACAAGTAAAATCCAAAAAATAAAAGAGGTAGATGTTTATAAATAGTTATTTTATTTAAAGTAATATGAATAATGTTTAAGATCAAATACGTCACTTCGATTTCTATGACAAAACCAAACGATTCTGTTAAGAATTTTGTATCGAGAAGTACTTTTTGGCTATACATTTTCTTGTTTTCGATACACCAAATCAGAGATTTGGCACTCAAACCGACGAAAATTTCTAATCCGTTCTTTAACGTGACTATAAAGTGAATTGAGTGATTAGTAATTGAGTACATTAAAAAAGAAAGGCTTAATTCTATGTAATAACAAAGAATTAAGCCTTTTTTGTATTGTAATAGTTCTTTATATAAATCCTCTTTTTCTAGCTTCTTCTAATAACATTTGATCATCTGCTTTGGCAATAGAAAACATTTCTTTGATCTGGTTCTTTCTTTTCTCGATTGCACTTAATGACAAGCTTACATAATTTGGTAAATTCTTGGTCTTAACACCACGAGATAAATGATATAAGATCTTTAGGTTTTTCTCATCCAAAGAAAACTTATTCGTCATCATTTTTCTAAAATGATCATTTACCGTAGCACTATAATACGCTTTACCTTTTAAGATATTATTAAATGCTAATAATAATTCGCTAGAAGTAAGGTCACTCTTGATTAAGAATCCTGCCGGATTAATATTCTTAAGGATATTATGTATTCTATGATCTTCTCTATGCATGGTTAAGATAATGATCTTTGATTTTGGCAACAGCTCTTTTGCGTGCTTTGCCAAATCCTCACCAGAGGTAATCGATCCATCTGAAGAAGGAGGTAATTTAATATCAACAAAAAGCATATCATAAGGAACCGTCTCTGAAGATTTTACGATACTGGCGTATGCATCATCACAATTAGAGGCGATGTCAATCTTAATTTGATATTCTTTTTGATTTTCTCCTAATAAGGTATTTTTATACCCCTCGATAATCATAGGATGATCATCAATCATAAGAACTTTTAGCTTTTTCTTCATCTTAAAATTTGTTGTTTTTAGGTTTTAAAATTTTCACCCCCTGCTATTTAAACTTAATAATACGTAAAATAGTATGAGCATAGATTATTTAGTACACTTCTTCAACTTTGGCTTCTATAGGTACATGTACCGATACTGTGGTACCAGATCCTTCGTTGCTTAGAAATTGAACTTCTCCATTCATCTGACTAACTCTTGATGTAATGTTTTTTAAACCAATTCCTTTTTTAACCTTATTTGCTTTAAATCCTATTCCATCATCTAAAATAGTAAGATTTATGGTACTATCCACATATTCGAAATTAATTTTTATATGATCTGCATGAGCATGTTTAAAGATATTCTGCATAGACTCTTGTAAAATCCTAAAAAAGTTTACCTTTTTCTGGTCGTCTATACCCTCCCAATCGATATCCTCGTCATTATTAAACTCAAACTCTATTTTATGTACTTCGCACAGGTCTTTGATCAGGTTTTCTACGGCATCTATATAGGCCACATCAGACGGTAAGGTCTCTGCACCAAGATCATGAGATATTAATCGTATTTCTTTTTCTATGGCTTTAAGCTCGTCTATATATTTATTTCTGGTTTCTGTAAAACCATCGTTGGCACGCTGGTTGATCCCATCGAGACTTAGCCGTACCCCAAATAATCTACCCAGTACCCCATCGTGCAACTCCTCGGACATACGTTGCTGCTCTAGCTGTCTACCTTCTTCTAGTTTGATTTGTTGATTAAGCAGTAAACGATAAATCTCCTCGTTAGACTCTTGCTGGGTTTGTGCAAATAAGAGTTCTTTATTACTTTGTTGCTGTCTAAAGATAATATACCCCAATAAAAATAATGCGGTTAGCCCTAATATAGCAATGATCAAAATTTGATTTTCTCTACTAATTTGCTGGTTTTCCTCTACGATTTCTTCTGTTTCAAATTTGATACGGGCAAATTTATCTCTAAACAAACGTTCTTCTTTAATCAAACTGTCATTTAGGGCTATATACTTTTGAGCATATCCCAAGCCTTCTTTGCTTTCTGAAATTTCCGATAGCAGTTGATATGCCAGTAATAATTCCTCGTTATTTTGTAATTCTAAAGATAAATCTCGGGATTGTTCTGCATACATCTTAGCAATACTATCTTGATTAATCGATTGATAATACTCTGCCAAATGTAAAGTATTAGTAATAATACCATATTGATTTTTAATACTATCTCGTATCTTTAAAGCTTTGTAAAACAAATCAGGGATATCAGCTGTATCTTTAGATAGAAAATTAACATAGGCCAAATTATCTAGCAATAAAGAATGTCGCCTTGGATTTTTACTCAAAAACTCTGTATATGATAATGCATTACGATAGGTTTCTTTAGCCTTATCATACTTTTTTTGAGATTTGTACACTGTGCCTATATTATTCAATGATATTAACGTTTGTAATATCTCTTTATTTGTTCCTTTAGCATATTCTATTGCCTTTTGTTGATATTCAATTGATTTATCATAATGTTCCAAAGACTTAGCTAGTATTCCTAGATTAGTATAGCATAAAGGTAAATATTTCTTATTCCCGGATGATTCAAACTTCTCAATTGCCTTTACTGTTAGAGACTCACTCTCACTATAATCTTTAGTTTTTCTTAATATTTGAGCTAAATCTATTAAAACCTTACCATGATTATAATCATATCCTGACATTTTTAAATAAATCTGTTCTGATTGTTCAAAATTATAATATGCACTGTCAATTTTTGATGCTCTATAATAAATCCCTAAATTTCCATATGATGTAGCAATACCTAATGAATCATTAATCAAAATTGATAATTTCAATGCTTTTTGATTCATTTTTTTATAGCTTTCATAATCTTTTAAAGCATAATAAACTATAGAAATATCTTGAATCGTGCTTCTCTTATAAACTCCATCTTCAAGCGTGGAGCTCATATTATAAGCTCTATCTAAATTAGCTTTTCTTTTATCAATTGAAAGTTCACTATTCTGGGCTTCCTCAATATAGGAAGTTATTAAATTAGATTTCAATTCTTCATCTTCAATAGTTTCATTTGATTGATCACAAGATAATAGAACAAATATCAAAAATACTCCAAGTAATTTATTGAAAACTCTAATCATTATAATAGTTAAGTTATTTTCAATCTAAATTAATCAATTTAACTTCAAGAAAAAAATAGTATAAAAAAAGAGCTTTAAAGTTAAAGCTCTTTTTTTAATTATATATATCTATTATTTACGGAGTTGGATTACCTTCTGGTACAACATTATCCTCGTCACTTTCATCAGCAAGTTGATCATTTATTTCTAATCCTACCTCTTCATCTATAGTATCCGTCTCACAAGCCATAAACATTGTAGTTAGAAATAATATAGCAAATAATGTTTTTATAGTTTTCATAGTGTTAGTTTTTCAGTTATTCAGAATATATTTTTAAAATCTTTTTTATTTGTTATGCCTTCTCAGGTGCTACATGATCTTCATCACTTTCATCAGCAACTTGATCATTAACTTCAATTCCAACTTCATCATTTACAGCATCAGCTTCACAAGCGATAAACATAGTACTTAAGAATAGTATAGCGAATATAGTTTTTACAGTTTTCATATTGTTAGTTTTTTTTAGTTTGAATTTACTTTTCAAAAGACTTATAGTCTTTAACGGGGTATGTTTGTTTTTATTTAATTATTGGTTGTCGTTGCGCATACGACTTTTATTTTTTAGAGTACTCTTATATACATTTTTAATGATGTGTATCTCTAATTGTACACTACAAATGTAGCTCGATATCCCCCTCGCGCCTAATATATTAAGGTGTGTTTAGTAACTGGTGCCCTATGAGATGTACATGAACCGATTATACGGGTAAATGAACCTTTTTTTAAATTCACACTTTTTTGTAGGAAACCCTGTACTAACGGTTTTGTAATATAAATACTGACTTTATCGTATAAAAAAACCGATAAATCCTACAATTTATCGGTTGTGATATATAGTAAACTATATCTGTTTTATATATAGATTAAACTTTTCTTTGCCAGAGAGTCTTTGATTTCTTCTACATTGTTTTTATAAGACTTAGAGAAGGGGATTAGATCATCTGTATTTTTGATGGCGCATTTTGCTTTGCCGAAATGTATTCTCGATACATAATCGGTATTAATAATATAACTGTTATGTATACGCACAAAATGATCGGGTAACAGGTTCTGAAAATGTTTTAAGGTCTTAAAGGCCTCTACCTTAGTACCGTTACTCATTATAAAATCTGTGGTATTATTATCTGCTTTTAGGTATAATATCTCGTCTACATCTACAAATCGATAGTCTCCATAAGATCTAAAACATAGGGTATTATCCCCACTCTGGCCAAAGTCTTTTTCGAACCTCATTAAGGTTCTGTTTATCTGCCCTTTGCTAAAGGGTTTAAGGATATAATCCATAATTCTGTTACGTATGCCTTCTATAGCATAGTCTGATGTTTTGGTGATTACAATAAACTCTGGTAACCGCGACATATACTTAGAAAGCTCGGTCATTAAAGAATACTTTGTCGTTACGGTATCTATTCCTGGTACTTCTGGCTCTAAAAAAACAAGTCTGGGTCTTCTCTCTAAAATTAAATCCAATGCATCCTGCTCGTCTTTTGCTATTCCTGTGCAGATATAATCTGGCTGCTCTTCTAGAGAGATTTGGATAGAATCTGCAATTTTCTGATCATTATCAATGATTACATAAGGATATTTCATAGGGTATGAGTTAAAAAATTTGTGTTGGTTAATATATGCTGAATTATTCTACTTACAAGATAGGGTATTTACACTTTTATTGTATACGGTTTTACCGTAATAAAATTACGGAAGCCCTTTGGTGTCAAGGGGTTACATAATGTTCTTTATCGACATATAAACGCTTTTTGTCGGATAAAATTGTAAATAAACTAAATGAAGGAATTTAACAATACACTTATGGATTTGTTAAAAAAAGCCAAAAACTACGTTTAGTAGTCAAAAAATTGCGATAAAACACCTTCGATTTGTGCTTTTTTTAAGAATACATCATCTAAATCTGTTTATTATTAACTTCTGCTTATGATTTTAACACAAGTTTTTGGGATATAAAAAGGCATTAATTATACATAAAACTCTTGTTTTTTTTCTATTATTGTGATGTCAAACTGAGCCCTTCGATAAGTTCTGTAGAACTATGAGAGTAGCTTTTTTGAGCTAAAGTTCGTCACCCTGAGTGTATCGAAGGGCTCGATACACTTCTTCGGTCTGTACTGAGCTATGCCGAATTATCGAAGCACTCGAATTGACGAATTTCAAGTTAAAAACCTCAAATGCACAACGCGGTTACAATAAAATCACATATCATATTCATCTATGCAAAATATAGTCGTACTTACAGGAGCAGGAATTAGCGCAGAAAGCGGGATCAATACGTTTAGAGATGCCAATGGTTTATGGGAAGGACATGATGTTATGGAGGTAGCTTCTCCGCAAGGATGGAGAAACAATCCAGAATTGGTTCTCGATTTTTATAATAAAAGACGTAGCCAACTACATACAGTAACTCCTAACAAAGCGCATCTGGATCTGGTCTCTTTGGAAGAGAAATTTAATGTTTCTATCATTACTCAAAATGTAGATGACCTGCATGAAAGAGCAGGAAGTAATAATGTGATACATCTGCATGGCGAATTGCTAAAAGTGCGAAGTCAGTTCGATGAGCAATTGGTACTCGACTGGAAACACGATCTGGTTCTCGGGGATCATTGCGAGCATAATTCGCAATTACGACCTCATATCGTATGGTTTGGCGAAGCAGTGCCTATGATGGATCAAGCCATAAAAATTACAGAACGAGCAGATATTCTTATGATTATTGGTACCTCGATGCAGGTATACCCAGCTGCCGGACTGCTACAATATGCCAAACATCAAACTCCTGTTTATTTTATCGATCCCAACCCGGCAATTTCTCCTACAGAACATCTTACCGTACTATCTGAAAAAGCTACTACGGGAGTGGCTAAAGTAGTGAATGAGTTATTAGGGTGATGTAGATAAAAGGTATTGTATATATTGAAATAAGCAGACCTCACAGGTTTTAAAAACCTGTGAGGTCTTGTATTGTAGGTCTGAGTCCTTAGATAAACTCAGGACAAACCTATCGAAGACCAATAAAGCCGCTGTTTTTAATGCACTTCGACAGGCTCAGTGTGACATAGAGATAGTATTTCCTCCTAATTTAAGACACTGAGAATTCGGGTTAAATACTATCTACAACGGTAGAATCTGATACTTTTACAGGCAACGAATCTGTTACTTTTTCCTGTGGATCTTCTTTACCTTTGGTTATTATTTTACAGCAGACCTCACAGGTTTTAAAAACCTGTGAGGTCTTGTATTGTAGGTCTGAGTCCTTAGATAAACTCTGGACAAACCTATCGAAGACCAATAAAGCCACTGTTTTTAATGCACTTCGACAGGCTCAGTGTGACATAGAGATAGTATTTCCTCCTAATTTAAGACACTGAGAATTCGGGTTAAATACTATCTACAACAGTAGAATCTGATACTTTTACAGGTAACGAATCTGTTACTTTTTCCTGTGGATCTTCTTTACCTTTGGTTATTGCTTTACTGGTTTCTTTGGCCCAATTGATTAGTTTTTCTGCATCATTAGCTGGTAATTTACCATGCATCCAGGTATAGGATTCTAAAGGCATTTCTTTCTTCTCTATCATTTCTATAAACTCTTCTAGCTTATGATCCTTTTGCTTATCGGTATACGACTCCCAGTCAGAGACATTAAAATGCTCTTTTCCTTCTTTTATATGATAGGCCATCCAATGCGAAATGGGACTAACCTCCATATACCAGGGGTATTGGGTAACATTACTATGACAATCATAACATTGATTCTGCAAAATTGTTTTAACCTCTGCAGGAACCATGGTAGCTGCTTCGAACGTAGCAATACTATCGTAGCTTGCCTCGTTCTTCGTTGGTCGTAAAAACTGTGATATCAAAAAAACCAACACAAATAGAAAAAGAATTCTTTTTATCATTTTAGTATACTTTAAAAAGACACTTACCAAAAACAAGTACTCATTAGAGGTTTAACTCCTAATAAAATGGTAATTATCTGTTATAGAAGGTATAACGATTTTAACAAGTAATTATTATTACCTTAAGCTTACTGCGAATGAATCATACCCTCATATGGATTAGAGTTATAACATTAGACTATCTAACGTATAGAAAGCAGGCTGCGTTTGGAATCCATATTTTTATTTGTTTATTTTTGAAGTTGAAAAGAATCATCAAAGCACCTAATAATCTTCTATTCTGAAGACATCTATTATTTATGATATTGCTCGAAGACGTATTAAATACCGTAGATCATTCTCGTGAAAAAAGGAAGCATTTTGCTAATATGATCCTTGAGAATCCGGCACTGCTTCCTGATTTGCTAAATATCTGCGCCCGGGTAGATGATGAAATCTCATGTAGAGCTTCCTGGGGTCTCGAATTTTTATGCAAACACGATCTTACTGCTATTCTCCCTTATCTGGATACGATTATTAGTATTGTACCTAATGTATATCAACATCCTGCTGTACGACCTATGGCAAAAATATTCGAATACCTAAGTATTGCCTATTATCAAAAAAAGAATCCTAAAGTAAGAGCTGCCTTAACTACCACACATCGCGAAAAAATAACAGAGCTATGCTTCGACTGGATCATTACAGATCAAAAAGTGGCTCCAAAAGCATATTCTATGACATCTTTATATCTGCTGGGCACAGAATTCGATTGGGTACATCCCGAACTTAAAATTACACTAGAGAATAATTACAATACCGGCAGTGCAGCGTATAAAGCACGTTCTCGAATGGTGCTGAAAAAAATTGGGTAGTGGTTGATAGTTGATAGTTGATAGTTGAAAGTTGAAAGTTGAAAGTTGAAAAATATTTAAAAAAAACCAATACTCAATACTCAATACTCAATACTCAATACTCAATACTCAATACTCAATACTCAATACTCAATACTCAATACTCAATACTCAATACTCAATACTCAATACTCAATACTCAATACTCAATACTCAATACTCAATACTCAATACCTAATACCTAATACCTAATACCTGAAACTTTTAAAATTCGTTGCTTGTACTTCGCAATTCGCAATTAATTAAATTATCTTTGCAGCTTCAAAAAAGAAAATTATGTCATTATTCCCTTTGCAAGCAATCTCACCTATAGATGGGCGTTACGCATCAAAGACCAAATCTCTTAGTGCATTTTTTAGTGAAGAAGCCTTAATCAAATATCGTGTACTCGTAGAAATTGAATATTTTATCGCTTTATGCGAGCTACCACTACCACAATTACAAGGTATTGATACTTCGTTATTTGATAAGCTAAGAGAAATCTATACTAATTTTTCTAGCGAGGATGCCTCGGCAATAAAAGACATAGAAAAAGTAACGAATCATGATGTAAAAGCTGTAGAGTATTTTATCAAAGAAAAATTTGATACTCTTGGTTTACAAGAATATAAAGAGTTTATTCATTTTGGATTAACCTCTCAGGATATTAATAATACTGCGGTACCATTAAGTATCAAAGAAGCTATTAGTAGTGTTTATATCCCAGAGTACAATGCATTATTAGCAAAGCTAAAATCTTTGGTAGAAGAATGGTCTGCCGTACCTATGCTAGCGCGTACTCATGGACAGCCTGCCTCTCCTACCCGATTAGGAAAAGAGTTTCAGGTATATGTTACCAGAATTGAAGCACAGTTTGATTTACTAAAAGATATACCAAGTGCTGCAAAATTTGGTGGTGCTACAGGAAATTACAACGCACATAAAGTAGCTTACCCCGATATCGACTGGAAAGCTTTTGGAACTCATTTTGTACAAGAAAAACTGGGGCTTCATCATTCTTTTCCTACCACTCAGATTGAGCACTATGATCATATGGCTGCACTGTTTGATGGTTTAAAACGTATTAATACGATTATACTGGACCTGGATCGTGATGTATGGACTTATGTATCTATGGATTATTTTAAGCAAAAAATAAAAAAAGGAGAAGTTGGTTCTTCGGCTATGCCGCATAAAGTAAATCCTATTGATTTTGAAAATAGTGAAGGTAACCTGGGCATTGCAAATGCCATATTCGAACACCTTGCTGCAAAACTACCTGTAAGTCGATTACAACGTGACCTTACCGATAGTACGGTACTTAGAAATGTTGGTGTACCCTTTGGGCATACGCTAATTGCTTTTCAGGCTACGCTGAAAGGACTAAATAAGCTTTTATTGAATGAAGGTAAATTCGCAGAAGATCTTGAGAATAATTGGGCTGTTGTTGCAGAAGCTATACAGACCATACTAAGGCGAGAAGGATATCCTAATCCTTATGAAGCTTTAAAAGGTCTTACTCGTACTAATGAAAAGATAAATCAAAATTCTATTGCTGATTTTATTGAAACCCTCGATGTTTCTGAATCTATAAAATCAGAGTTAAAACAAATTACTCCTTCTAACTATACAGGGATATAAACAATAGATTTTAACCATAAAAAAAGAGGTTGTTAAAAAAACAGCCTCTTTTTTTTATATCATTACTACTGATTAATCATCAATATCTATAGTTTGCGCTATTTCTTTAAAAGCATTAAGGTTGATTTTACCTTTTTCTACAGATTTCATAAGCATAGCCATTTTTTCGGGTCTCATATTATCTCCCAATACACGTACTAATGCTAATCCTTTTTCATTATTCTTGGCAAAAACAATAACCTCATCGATATCATCTTCTTCTCCTTGATATTTAAGCACTGCTTTGGTTCCGTCTGATCCAAATCGCATTAAGGTTTCATACTTATCTGTATCTAATATCTTTTTTATTGCTGCACTCTCTTCTTCATATTTACCTTGATTACTCTCGGTAAGTTGCAAAGCCAAAAAGTTAACTTTTTTGATACTTTCTAAAGCTTCTCTCTCATCTTTATTAAGTTCTACCGTTTCTTTATCCAAAAGGCTAGTCGGTACATCGACTGCTATAAAATCAGCATCACCATGATGATCTACAAAATACTTTTGTAGTGAGGGTTCGCTACTACAACTCATCATTAGTGATATACTTACAATGCCTAAAATTTTATACACATTTTTCATTTCTCTTATTTTTTTCACCTGCCTAAGCCGGTGGGTTGGTTGATTAATTATTTTTGATTGATGTTTTTAGACCAGATTTCTTCTAACCTCACGGTTAGAAGAAATCTGGATCTTTTTTATCCTAATACTTGATTAGTTTCCTTTCTTTTTTACGTGCTTTAATTCTTCCCCACCTGGTACATTAAGGTGATCTGCAATCTTAGATACTTGTTTTAAATCAATATCTCCTGTTATCGTAAGCACTACAGTATTGGGTCCATCTCCATCTTCTTTTACGCCATCAAGAAACATAAACAATTCACTTACATGATCATCGTCTTTTCCTGGTTTAGAATAAAATTTTACATTTTTCCCATCACTTTTTACTCTCATTAATTCATCAAGAGAAGAGCTTTTAAGGTAGTTACTTACATCTGCTCTCATCTTTTGTCCTACTGCTGCATTTTCTGTAGCAAAGACCTTGATGTTTTTGATGTTTTCTACAAGATTCATATACTCTTGTACTTCGGTATCATTACTTTCTAATTTTATTTGGCTTAGTAGCTTAAACATTTTACTGGTTACTACTACAGAAGATACTCCTTTCATATCTTCATATTTATCAAAATTACTTTGTGCGTTAGACACATATGGTAATATTGCAAAGGCTAAAATAATTGCTAACTTTTTCATAATATTTAAAATTTAATCCCCTTACTACACCCTGTTTTACCAACAGTATTTTTCAGGTAGTCGTTTGTTTTTATTTTGTTAATTTTTCGGTAGTGCTTTCAAATTCGTTCAGGTACACTAATTCCTGTTTGCCCTCATTCATTAATTGCGAAACCATATTGAGGATTTTTTTGGTTTCCTGTAAAGCTATTTCTGGATCTTCATAAGTTCCTAGAGTTTCGTCTGGGTTTGGTGGTGTATTTGTTAAAAATATCCCTGCGATCAAAGCTATTGATGCTGCAATACCCATCCAGGCGTATCTGGATTTTCTACTACTGGTATTTAATTTTAGATCCTTGGTAGCCGTTATGGTACTCTCTTGAGAAAAATATTGAAATAGATTTTTGTATCTCTCTAAATGCGACGGCACAGTTTCTCTGGTAAAGTAAACCTTTAATTCTTTTTCTTCAGAAATGGTCGTTTCTCCTTCGAAATACTTCTCTAGTAATTTTTCTATGTTAGACAACTCCATAATTGTGTTTTTTTAATAATTCTTCTCTAATTTTTTTTCTTCCTCTTGATAATGCAACTCTAACTGCCGTTTCATTAAGTCCTAGCATATCAGCTATTTCTGCATTATTATATTGTTCTATATCTCTAAGTTGGATAATCATTCGTTGTTGTTCTGGCAGACTATCCATAATCTTACCTACCCAATCTAAACTATCTCTAGCTTCTACTTGTCGTTGTAATGAAGGTCTCTCGTCCTTATAATTACTATGTACAATTTTTAGGTTTCCTGTTTCTTTAGCCTTAAGCTTATCATAACAATAATTCTTAGTCATTGTCATCGCAAAAGCTTCTACATTTTTATACTCAGCCATTTTACTTTTATTCTTCCATAGCTTCAGTAATACTTCTTGTGTAGCATCTTCTGCTTCTTCATTACTTACAAGCAAACGTTTAGCTAACCTAAAAAGCTTATCTTTAAATCCGTTTGTAAGCGTTATAAATGCTCCTTCTTTCATTTTGGTTGGTGGTTTTCATAAAACTTTGTCAGCTTTATATTAGGGAGACGACTATCTAAGTAATTTGTTACAATCTTTTTTAAAATTATAATAAAGTAGTTACATTTATCACTTTATAACAAGAAGTATAGGTCATTATGAAATAAGTATAACTTTCATTTTTATTCTTCACGGAATGATTATTGATGGATTTCATTAAGACAAATAAAAACAATAAATACAAAATAGATGAAGTACATAAAGTATTTTGCACTATTGCTTTTCGTTGGAAATCTACTTACTGCATGTTTTGATGATAACGATGATGTACCCCGTATTTCTGGAGCTACAGAAATAAATGATTTTATATGGAAAGGATTAAACCTTTATTACTTATATAAAGCAGATGTCCCAGATTTGGCAAATAATCGTTTTCCATCGAATCAGGAATACACACAGTTTTTAGAAGGATTTTCTACTCCCGAAGCAATTTTCGAAGAATTAAAATCTAAGCAAACTGTATTAGTAAACGGAGAGCAGGTAGAAGTTGATCAGTTTAGTTGGATTGTAGATGACTATATTGCTTTAGAGCAAGCTTTTGATGGGATTACAAAGAATAATGGTATGGAGTATGGCCTTGTACGTTATCCAAACGATCAATCTCTTGTGTTTGGATATGTACGTTATGTGTTACCAGGAACAGATGCTGAAACCAAAGGAATAAAGAGAGGAGATATCTTTAACACCATTAATGGTACCCAGATGAATGATCAAAATTTTAGACAATTACTATCCCCCGATAGTTATACTATAGGACTGGCTACTTTTGATGGTACTAATGTTACTGCTACAGGAACTTCTGTTTCTCTTACCAAAGTTCAATATACCGAGAATCCTGTTTTTATATCAAAGACAATTGATGTAGGTGGTAGCCCGGTGGGGTATCTTATGTATAATTCTTTTACTGGGGATTTTGATCCCCAGCTTAATGCAGCTTTTTCAAAATTTGTATCCGATAATGTAAGTGATTTAATATTAGATCTAAGATATAATGGTGGTGGATCTGTTACCTCTGCAATTGATTTATCGAGTATGATTACAGGGCAGTTTAATGGTCAGGTTTTTTCGACAGAAGAATGGAACTCTGATCGACAGGCACAATTTGGGAGCACCAACCTTTTTGATAATCAAATTAGAACAGGCGAAGCTATTAACAGTCTTAATTTGAGCAGAGTTTATGTTTTAACAACCAGAAGCTCTGCTTCGGCTAGTGAACTGGTAATTAACGGGCTTGATCCGCATATAAATGTGATTCAGGTTGGAACTACTACAAGAGGAAAATTTCAAGCCTCAATAACATTGTATGATTCTAATAATTTTGGAAGAGACGGAGCTAATGCAGGACATACATATGCTATGCAACCTCTAGTTCTTAAATCTAGTAATTCTGTTGGTTTTACCGATTATCACGGTGGTTTTTCTCCAGAAATAGAAATCGAAGAAGATTATTCTAATCTTAGTGTCTTAGGTGACGAAAACGAGCCTCTTTTTAAAGCTGCAATAGATAATATTTTAGGTACAAAAAGTGCTAAAAATTATAATTTGCTACAACTAGAAAGCGTAGGAAGTAGTAAAATGTTTTCTCCCACTTATCAACGGATGTATAAATAAAAATACTTAACGAAAAATTAAAAAACAAAAATGCGTACAGTACAATTTAAAATATTATTTCTTTCCTTATTTATTATTTTTTCTTGCTCTAATGATGATGATAACCCGCAAGATCAAGGAACACCCCCTGAAGTATTAACCAATTCTGATCAAGATATCGATCAATTTATATGGAAAGGCATGAATGCTGCTTATTTGTATAAAGCCAATGTAAGTGACCTGGCAAATGATAGGTTTAATACAAATCAAGATTTTTTTCAATTTTTAAGTAAATTCAAATCTCCAGAAACATTGTTTGATGGATTAAAATCTACCAATCCAGAAGATCGATTCAGTTTTATTGTTGATGACTATATTGCCTTAGAACAAGCTTTTAATGGTGTTTCTAAAAGCAATGGAATCGACTTTGGCTTAAGCTTGGTTTCTCAAGATTCTGATGATGTTATAGGTTTTATACGTTATATATTACCAGGAACGGATGCAGAGGCTAAAGGACTAAAACGTGGAGACCTTTTTAATGCCGTTAATGGTGTTAAATTAACTAGAAATACTGATTTTAATACCGTTTTTGGTCAAGATTCGTATAGCATCAGTTTAATTAATATTAATAATGGAAATATTGTCGAAACAGGTCAAAATGTTTCATTAACAAAGGTTCAATATACCGAAAACCCAATTTTTATTGCTAAAACTATAGAATATCAAGGTCAAAAGATTGGCTATTTAATGTATAATAGTTTTGTTGGTAGTTTTGATGCAAAACTAAATGAAGCTTTTGGGACATTTAAAGCTGATGGAATTAATGATCTAATTCTGGATTTAAGATACAATGGTGGTGGATCAGTAAGAACTGCAATAGATATGTCGAGTATGATCACGGGGCAATTTAACGGAGAAATCTTTTCAAAAGAAATATGGAATGATGAATTGCAAAATCAGTTTTCTTCTGGTGCTGAAGGAGAAGAAGCATTAATCAATAGATTTGGAAATACAATTCGTACAGGTGAACAAATTAATTCTTTAGGAGCTACCAAATTATACGTTCTTACTACCAACAGGACTGCTTCTGCCAGTGAATTAGTTATTAACGGGTTAGAACCTTATATCGATGTAGTCCAAATTGGAGAATCAACTACAGGGAAATTTCAAGCTTCTGTTACACTTTATGACTCTCAAGGTTTTGGAAGAGAAGGTGCCAATTCAACTCATACATACGCTATACAGCCTTTAGTATTAAAATCTGCTAATAAAAATGGAGTGACTGATTTTATAAATGGATTGACACCCGATCTTATGTTTAAAGAAAATATATCAAGTATGGGCGTTCTAGGAGAAATTGATGAACCTTTCTTAAAAACAGCTTTGGATTTTATAGTTAGTGGTGCGACTTTAACTGCAACAAGTAAAAATGGATTTACAAATGATATAATTGATTGGGAGGCTAAAGCTTTATTGCCAAATTATCAAAGAATGTATAAAGATAATTTTACTTTTTCTTCCATAAATAGATAACTTAAATAAGGAACACATACCATATAATACTAAACCATCTCTAAAAAAATAAAAACTCCTAAACTATTCGTTTAGGAGTTTTTTGATTAGACCCGGGAGGTAATTTTAGAATTCTAGAGTAATTCCAATTCTGGCATTTCTACCTTTGGTACTAAATCCTAAAATCTCCTGATAATCTTCATTGGTAATATTATGCATCGCTGCATAAACATTTAGATTTTTTAGTAATCGATGACTAATATAAAAATCTAAAATTCCATAACCATCAAGAGAAACTTGTGTTGGGGCAAAAGTAACCGGGTCTGTATTAGCAAAATCATTATCTATACGCTTAGTATTGTATTGATAGTTTAACGAAGTATATGTCTTTTCTCCTAGTTGATAACCTATACTGGCATTAATCATATGTTTAGGAATTCTAATATTATCATCTAGTTTGTCAATATTAGTATATGTATAATTTCCTTTTACAGATAGTTTATCTTCTAACATCAATGTAGACACCTCTACTTCTACTCCATCTACCTTAATATCGCCTGGCGAATTAAAGTTCACAAAAGTAGTAGGATTAAACGTGATAAAATTTTCTGATTTACGATTAAAATACACTACACTCACTGTAGCTTTCTTCTTATGAGATAATTCTACTCCTCCTTCTATAGTTGCACTTTCTTCTGGTTTAAGATCTGGATTTCCGGTAAGAAATGCTGTATCATACAATTGAAATAACGACGGTGTAATATATGCCGTACTATACGATGCTAATCCTTTGATATAATTATCTCCAAATGTATGAGTATATGATGGGTTTATATTGTAGACAACATGATTATCATAGGTACTATGAATATTATATCTCGCTCCCACATTTAGATTAAAACCAAAATCTGAAGCATATACTACATTAATATATGGATCTATTATATCAAACTCTGCATCGGTATCACTAATTGTTTCTTCTAGATTTGTTGTACCAAAAGGAATATTTAGTAGGCTAAATTTACTATACGAACCATTAGCTCCAATAACCGTATGTAGTGTATTGTTAAAGGTATATTTATTATATGCATCAAAAGTATGTACATTACCTTCGTATTTTGAAGGAAAGCTAGACCTGGTAAGATCTCTTTCTAAAGAAGCAAAACTGTTTGTAAATGTAAAACTCCCCTTGGGGTATTTAATTTCCCAAAAAGACCCTGCTCTTAATTGTTGGCTTTCAAACCGGTTGTCTCCATCGATTCCTGCAGCAGCATCGAAATCATTTTTATATTGATCCAAATTTCCAAAAAAATGAAACCTGAAGTTATCATTCCATCGGTATCCTAACTTGGCATATACATTAAATTTAGAAAACGCATCACTTTCTGCTCCTTCAGCCTCTGCTGCCGATAATCCATCACTAAACTGGTTTCCTATACTTGCCAAATAGCTTACCTTTCCTAAGGTTCCGTTAATCGAAGCCAAGTTTACAAATTCATTAATATCATAATCCTGATCTTCCTGAGATTGATTAGTCCCTATACTGGATTGAAAACTAGCAGCGATTTTTTTCTTACTCTCAGATTTTGTAATAATATTAATTACTGCAGCCGCAGCTCCCGAGCCATATAGCGTACTGGATGCTCCTTTAAGAATTTCAATTTCCTGTATCTGATTCACCGATAATAATCGTAAATCAAAATCTCCAGAAGAAGTAGAAGGATCGCTAACCGTTACTCCATCAATTCTAATCACTACCTGACGATTACGCCCTCCTCGTACGTAAACCCCAAGATCTTGTCCTGCCGCACTGCCGTTACCATTAATGAATAGGCCAGTTGCTCTTGAAAGTACTGTAGCTAACGATTGTCCCTGGCTACGTTCTAGTTCTTTGGCAGTAATTTTAGTAATTACCTTACCACTTTGTTCTCGTTTTAAACTAAACTTAGAGTCAGAAATAACTACCTCGTCTAGTTCATTAACCACCTCGTCTATTTGGATCTCTTGTCCAAATACAAAAGAAGATCCCAGCATTAAAAATGCGGTTCCAAAAAATACTTTTTTGTTCATTACTTAAACACTTAATTTTTACAATTACCGGAAAAAAGTATGTAGTTTACCCATACCCAAACCTTTGTCCCGAAAGTTTGATTACATCGAATAAAGGCAGGTCTCCTGGCTCGCGTCTTGTTGTTTACCTTCCCGATCGCTATAACGAGCAGTGGTTATAAAGAATTAACAACAAGCATCCTTTTTAATGTGGATACAGCATACAGTTGCGGGAACAGCTCAGGAATATTGATTTACGATCCTAGAGGTTAGAAATACGATTAAAAATTAAAAAATCGCTATCCACATTTATCTATTTTCATTTTTCATTGTACCTGATTCCCTTTTAATCCTCAACTCCCCTGATTAAGGAGTATCAGAACCAAAATTCTGCGCGAATGTATTATATTTTACCGAATTTTGGATTACTTTAACAAATAAATAATGTATTCAATTACCTTTGCTTTCTCTAAAACCAATTCAATGTTATATTACATTACAGGAGGAGAGCGTTCTGGTAAAAGTGGATATGCACAGCGTCTGGCATTACAATTATCTGATACTCCTTATTATCTAGCCACTTCACGCGTTTGGGATGATGATCATCGCAAACGTATAGATAGGCATATTGCAGATCGTGACGAACGTTGGACTTCTATAGAAGAAGAAAAAGAAATTTCTAAAGTTGTAAAAAAGGATAGCGTCGTTGTAATCGATTGTGTAACTTTGTGGCTTACCAACTACTATATGGATACAAAAAATGATGTCCAACTCTCTCTGTCGCAAGCAAAAGCAGAATTTGCTAAACTATTAGATATAAATGCGACCATAATTATCATTTCTAATGAAATCGGAATGGGAGTTCATGCTACTACTAAAGTGGGTAGAAAATTTACCGAACTACAAGGTTGGATGAATCAGCATATAGCCAGTCATGCCGATAAAGCAATATTAATGATTTCTGGTATTCCTGTAGAAATCAAAGAATCTAATTAACCAAAAATACGCATGGAATTTACTATAAAACCTATCTTTAACAATAGCCTTGAAGCTACTCTTCAAAACAAAATTAATACTAAAACAAAACCTGTTGGAGCATTAGGAGTACTTGAAACAGTCGCCTTACAAATAGGTATGATCCAAAACACAGACCAACCGAGTTTAAACCAATCTACGATTCTCGTTTTTGCGGGTGATCACGGTATTGCCCAAAAAAGAGAAGTCAACCTTTACCCCCAGGAAGTAACCGCACAAATGGTTTATAACTTTATAAATGAAGGAGCAGCTATAAATGTTTTTTGTAAACAACACCAAATTGCGCTTAAAATAGTAGATGCCGGAGTTAATCATGATTTTGAAAATACTTCTGGTATTATTCACGCAAAAATTGATTATGGTACTCAAAATTATCAGGAAAAACCTGCTATGACGATAACGCAATGTACTGAAGCTATACAAAAAGGTGCCGATTTGGTTATAGAAACATTTAATAATGGTTGCAATACTATAGGTTTTGGCGAAATGGGAATCGGAAATACCTCTGCTGCTTCATTATTGATGTCATATTTCACAGAGATTCCGATAGCAGAATGTGTGGGTTCTGGTACAGGGCTGGATACTTCAGCTATCAAAATCAAACAAAAAATTTTATCCGAAGTGTACCAAAAACATACCCCTTCTTCTCCTCTTGATGCCTTAACAACTTTTGGAGGATTCGAAATTGCCATGATTACAGGTGCAATTTTAAAAGCAGCAGAACTCAAAATGACTGTTATCATCGATGGGTTTATCGTTACTTCTGCTGTATTGGTTGCACATGCTATGCATCAAAACGTATTAGATTATTGCATATTTGCACATACATCTGAAGAGCAAGGACATCAAAAAATGTATGAGTTCTTAGATAAAAAACCATTAATCAACCTTGGTATGCGCTTAGGAGAAGGAACAGGTGTTGCTGTAGCATATCCAATTATAGAATCTGCAGTTGCTTTTCTTAATACTATGGCTAGTTTTGAAAGTGCTGGAGTTTCTGATAATAATTAACTGCTCTAAAATACCCAAATTAAAAATATGAAAACATATGAAAAGAGGTGTGTTATCTGTTATTATCGCATGCATAGGTTTTTATTTCATGTATAAAATTAATCTATCGGGACATCATGTATTTTTAGAAATAAAAGAGAATACAGGAATTGCTCCTACAACACAAGTTCTTAGTAAATTATATAAAATCACTACTCTATGCATAGGGTTATTAAGTCTATATTTAGGAGTTATTTCTACTCTTAAAAAAAATAAAATAGGAATTTTAGGTATCGTATTTTCAATAGTTCTCATTATTTTAGCATGTATACCATTTTCTAAATATCTACAGAAAAATTCTGCTATTAACACCGATTTTCATGCTAAAAAAGTTGCCATCCATACAAAAATGATAAAAGAAACATACGATTTATGAAAAAGGAAATTCACATCTTTTTTACTGCATTGATGTTTTTTACCCGTATTCCTTGCCCAAAATGGGTAAATCATGATCCCGAATATTTACATCTTAGCTCCAAGTACTTTCCTCTAGTGGGGATTATTGTCGGAAGTATTGGTGCTATTGTTTTTTATGGAGCTTCTTTTATTTTTTCGGTAGAAATTTCAGTAATTCTATCTATGTTTTCTACCATTTATGCTACAGGTGCATTTCATGAAGATGGATTTGCAGATGTATGCGACGGATTTGGTGGTGGGTGGACCAAAGATAAGATCCTTTTGATCATGAAAGATTCTCGTTTAGGTACTTATGGTACTATTGGGGTATTGTTAATGCTAAGCATAAAATTTGCAGCATTAAGAGAAATAGAAATGTATTACATCCCATTTTTATTAATTTCTGGACATGCCCTAAGTCGTTTTATAGCTACCACCTTGATCTTTACGCATCCCTATGTAAGAGATACAGAAAACAGTAAGGCTAAACCAGCAGCAAAAAGCATGAGTATACATTCATTATTAGTAAGTGCTATATTTGGTATTGCTCCTTTATTTTTCTTCAAAAATCCCATGATATTTCTTACCTTAATCCCCATGTACCTGTCAAAAATGTTTTTAGCAGCCAAATTCAAAAAATGGATTGGTGGTCAAACAGGAGATTGTGCAGGTGCCGTACAACAACTGAGCGAAATTGTATTTTATCTTACTAGCATAGCATTATGGAAATATATCTGGTAAGACATACCACCCCAAATATCGAAAAAGGAATTTGCTATGGGCAAAGTGATATAGGAATTACAAATACCTTTACTGCCGAAGTAGAAAAAATACATCAATCTATTCCTGTTCATGAAATTACAACTATATATAGTAGTCCATTACAACGGTGTAAACTATTAGCCCAAACATTCAAAAAAGAAATCATCTACGATCATCGGCTTAAAGAATTAAATTTTGGAGATTGGGAGTTACAGCCTTGGGATGCTATACATAGTTCTGAAATAGATCCCTGGATGAACGATTTTGTAAATGTGCAAGTCCCAAATGGAGAGTCATATATCAAGCTACAAGAACGTATTTTGGATTTTTATACCTCTCTGGATCATATTTCTGAAGAAAAAATTGCAGTAATAACACATGCTGGACCTATGAGAGCATTGCTTGCTAAGCTACAACAAATAGAGCTTAAAGACTCTTTTAGGATCAAGATTGCATACGGAGAAGTATTTAGTATCTAATCTGATAAAATTTTAGTAGAAAAAATAATCTGCTCTTAATTTAATGTGTTGTAACAGATTTTCTATTACAGCATACGGGTTTAAAATCATTTCGGGATTAAACTTATTCTGATTTACTATTTTTACAAAAAAATGATGTTCATGCGTACTATATTTATCATTTCTTTACTATTCTTATTAAGTGCTTCTTGTAAGAAAACACCAAAAGATACAACTCCACTCACTGTGATGTATCTGGCTCCTCAAAATATTGAGTACGCCTCGGGATTTACTATTAAAAACCAAGAAAATTATAAAGAGATTAAGGTTACAACTCCCTGGCCAGATGCAAAAGAAGAGCTTACCTATATTTTACACCCAAAAGGAACAGAAAAACCATTTAAATCTCCAAATGCAATATTTATTGAAGTACCTATAGAAAGAGTCGTTGTGACTTCTACTACAGATATTCCAATGTTAGAGTATATGAATCTTGAAGAGAAGTTAGTAGGATTTCCTCATACAGATTATATCTCTTCTGAGAAAACACGAGCTTTGATTAACAATGGTGCTATTAAAGAACTTGGTGAGGAATGGAATCTAAACACAGAAGTTGTTCTTGAGCTTTCTCCCGAATTAGTTGTTGGGTTTTCTTCTTCTGGAGATACAAAAGCTTATGATCTAATACAAAAAACCGGAATTCCTGTGGTGATTAATGGTTCCTGGTTAGAAGAACATCCCCTAGGTAGGGCAGAATGGATAAAATTTATGGCAGCTTTCTTTGGTAAAGAAAAAATGGCAGAAGATATCTTTCAAAATATTAAAAAAGAATACGACCAGGCAAGCACTTTAGCCAAAAACACAACTTCTTCTCCAACAGTATTATCGGGTAATATGTTTAAGGATGTATGGCATGTTCCTGGCGGAAACAGCTTCGTTGCCAAATTTTTAAAAGATGCAAACACTACATATTTATGGGAAGACGTAAAAAAAAATGGAAGCATGGCATTAAGTTTTGAAAGCGTACTTGAAAAGGCCCAAAAGGCAGAACTATGGATAGGATCAGGAAATTCTAAATCACTCGATGAACTAAAAGAAAAGAATCATCGGTATACTTTATTCGATGCCTTTAAAAATAAAGCCGTATATTCTTCAACATTAAAGATGGGTTCAAAAGGAGGATTAGTATATTATGAATTAGGACCTATGCGGCCCGACTTAATTTTAAAAGATATCATTAAAATTGCTCATCCGGAATTGTTAATCGATTATGAACCCTTTTTTTTCGAAAAACTAAACTAATTGACCCCAACCAAATCATATAAACGTGTTTTTATAAGTATAATTATACTTTTGTTCGTTTGCTTTGTTGCAAATGTAAGTTTAGGCTCGGTATTTATTCCATGGTTAGATACGCTAAGTAGTCTAGTAGGCGGAGCAGTAGAAAAAGAAGCCTGGAGACATATCATTATTGATTATCGATTACCAAAAGCAATTACTGCCATAATTGTAGGCAGTGGGCTTGGGATTTCTGGATTATTAATGCAAACCTTATTTAGAAATCCATTAGCAGGTCCATTTGTACTCGGCATAAGCTCTGGAGCAAGTCTGGGAGTAGCACTGCTCATATTAGGAAGTGCATTTACCGGAGTTGCAGTATCATCTTTTTTAATTTCAAAATGGGGATTGGTTATTGCTGCCAGCTTGGGTAGTATATTAGTATTGTTTGCCGTAATGCTTGTTTCAATTAAAGTAAGAGATACAATGGCAATACTTATTATCGGACTTATGTTTGGAAGTATTACAGCTGCTATAGTGAGTGTATTGGCCTACTTTGCTCCTGCCGATCAATTACAACGATATATTTTCTGGGGATTTGGAAGTTTAGGTAATCTATCCTGGCATGATGTACTTATATTTTCTGGTATATCATTATTAGGAATGTTATTATCCATCCTTGCCATAAAACCTCTAAATACGCTACTCCTGGGAGAAAACTATGCTCGTAGCCTTGGGCTAAATATCAAGACAAGTCGTTTTCTAATTATTGTCGCTACGGGATTATTGGCGGGTAGTATTACTGCTTTTACCGGACCAATAGCCTTTATTGGTTTAGCTGTTCCTCATCTTACAAGACAATTATTTCATACCTCAGATCATAAAACATTAATTCCTGCCGTAATACTATTAGGCAGTATCATTATGCTGGTGTGTGATAGTATTGCACAGTTACCATCTAGCGAATATACACTTCCTATTAATGCTATTACTTCATTAATTGGCGCCCCTGTAGTCATCTGGTTATTAGTTCGAAAACGAAAAATGTTGTTTTAGACCTCTCCTTATATTTATCCTGGAGATTACCCTACAACATAATACCAAAATATTTATTGTAGTATTGGTATTTCAATAGTAATAATAGTTCCTCTTTTAAGACGAGAATCGACATGCATTACACCTGATAATTTTTGTATTCGACTTTCTATATTTGTTAAACCAATACCTAAAGATGTAACAGAGGTATCAAACCCTTTACCATTGTCTTCAAAAATAATATGAATAAGGTTATCTATAAGATCTATTTGAATTTCAACTTTACGGGCATTAGCATGTTTTATGGTGTTTGTAATGAGTTCCTGAAAAATAGAGAATAATTCATTATGAAATGAATGATCTATTTCATTAATTTTATTTTCTGAATAGGTTGAAATATGAATACTTAATTTACTCGCATTTCCAATATTTTGCATATACTCCTTTAATAACTGTATAAAGTTATTATGTCTAAATTTTTTGGGAATAAGATCATGAGATAGTGTCCTAACTTGCTTATAAGTATCATCAATCTGTTGATAAATAGCATCCATTTTTCTTAAGTTTTCTTTGGCCAAACCAAACTGAAGCTTTATTGCTGCCAGGTTTCCTCCTATCCTGTCATGAAGCTCTTGAGCAATACGGTTTCTTTCTTTATCCTGAATACTAATCGAGGTTTTGATTAATTTCAACTCCTGGTCTCTTATTAAAGCTTCTATCTTTTGTTCTCCTATTTCTTTTTCTTTTTTATGCAGTAAGCTTTGACTTTTTAATTTTTGATAATATAGAAAAAGTAAACCCGCCAGAGGTATCAAGATTACGATAAACGCATATGTGAGGGTTTGTTTCTGAAATTGTTGCCTCTCTATTTCTAAAACTTTAAGTTCTTGATTCTTTTTTAAAATTGTTATTTCTTTTTCTTTCTTTAATGTCTCATATTCTATTTCCAGCTTAGCTACTTCCTTATCTTTTTGTAGTTTTTTTATAGAATCTTGAATTTGAATCTTTTTCTCTGTATTCTCTAAAGCTTCTTTGTAGTTTTTTTCTTCTAAAGCTATATGTTTCAAACTTTGATATACATATAATTGTTGCTTAAGATATCCTGATTTTTTGGCTATTTCTAATACCTCATTATACCCTTTTTTCGCATTTCTAAAATCCTTCTTCTCTCGATAAATTTCGCAAATATTAAGTATATTATTCAGGATAATTAAAGGGTAATTATATTCTCTTGCAATAGGTAATGATTTATTAAAATAAATAAAAGCTTTATCATCTTCGTACATATTTAAATACACTACGCCAATATTCAATAAAGTAACCGCTATATTTCTATTATTACCTATTGTTTTACGACGCTTCAGTGCCTTTTTATGATAAAATAATGCTTTTTCATAGTTCCCTAACTCCATATAGCACAAAGCAACACCCTCACTATAGTCCGGGTTTTCTTTATCTACAACAGTAGATGTTAAAAGTTCTAAAGATTTTGTGAAATCACCTCTAAGTTTATATGTCATCGCCAAACTTATAACTAACTTATCCTTAGTATCAGAATCTTTGGTTTTTTGTGTAATCTTAATTCCTTTTAAAGCCCATTTTTTACTTTCCTCGATCAGATTTTTATCTTTGGAAGCATGCGAAAGAAGTAAGTGAAACCTAGATAAAAAATCTAGAGATACAGAATCTTGTTTACTTCCTATTAATCCAATAGCATTTTTAGAGTAAACCAATGATGAGTCAGTAGCATATTTATAATAATGATAGGTCGACAAAACATAATGTGCCAAAATCGTATTATGTTCACTTTTAGTTCTTTTTAATACCTCATGACTTATACTAAAGGCTTTTTCCCGATCCTGGTTTTCTGCCTTCATAAAACTTCTGGCATGCTCAAGCAGTACGCTATCCTTTTTGGCAATCTTTATATCCTCTTTTTCATTTGTCTGGGCTTTTGCAATACCGCATATAATCAACAAAATAAATACAAGTGTAGGTTTTGAAAATATTATCATATGATATAGTAAATATTTTTATGGGACTTTATAGTATTTTCTCTTCAAAAAGATCAATAGTATCCTTAAAAATAAGGAATTAACTTTTATTCCTATTATCTATCTCTATAGTAAGAGCGTTTTGACACTCCAAAAAAGATGTTATTTACAATTACAAACAAGATTATATGTATTATATTCTTCTGTCTAGAATACTTACACAAAATATCCTATTCGTAATTAACTCGAATCCAAATACTCTGGTTTCGAACAATTAAAAATCAAGTATTAATTTAAAATTCTATCTTTAAAGTAAAAGTATACAACAATGAAATCATCTGAATATCTAGAAGGGATACAAAAACAGTTTGCTTATTATAAATCTCTGGGGGAAAAAACAATAGATCAAATTCCTGAAGAGAAGCTTTTTTGGCAATATAATAACGAGAGTAATAGTATAGCAATTATTGTAAAGCATCTTTGGGGTAATATGAAATCCAGGTGGACCGATTTTTTAACTACCGATGGGGAAAAAGAATGGAGGCAACGTGATGCAGAATTTGAAAACGATATTTTATCTAAAAAAGATCTTCTAACCAAATGGAACGATGGATGGCAATGCCTTTTTGAAGCATTAGAAAGTATTGATCAAGATAATTTTAACCAACCTGTTTATATACGTAACATAGAACATAGTATTACTGAGGCAATCAATAGGCAATTGGCACATTATTCATATCATATAGGACAAATTGTATGTATAGGAAAAATGATTGTCGATGAAGAATGGCACAGTTTATCTATCCCCAAAGGAAAATCTACAGCTTATAACCAAAAACGCTTCGCTACACCCAAGCATAAAGCACATTATACAGATAAGCTTATGAAAGATGGTACCAATTAATTGTCCTGACTTCACAAAATAGTCAATAACTCTCTTTGGTTTGTTAATAACTATGGTTTTCTCAATACCAAATCCCAAATAGATTACGATTATATTTGCGTAAAACTGTACGTAATTAGTCACACATATATATGAAATTAAATCATGCCAACTACATTGATTCTTGCATACCTCACCGTAGATAAGTTAAAATGAGTATTGGCAAATTTCATACTGATCTGTATCAGCATAAATCTGACAACTAAAAAATAATAAAGAAAAAACAGATGAAATTTATAGTATCCAGTTCTTACTTACTTAAGCAACTACAGGTATTAGGAGGGGTAATTAGTAATAGCAATACGTTACCAATTTTAGACAACTTTTTGTTCGAATTAGACAATAATGCACTAACTGTTTCTGCCTCTGATTTAGAGACCACTATGTCTGCAAAATTAGAAGTAGAATCTTCTGATCAGGGAACTATTGCAGTACCGGCTAAATTATTGTTAGAGACGCTTAAAACTTTTCCCGAGCAACCTTTAACTTTTGTCGCCGCAGATAATAATACAATAGAGATAAGTTCTAATCATGGTAAGTATGCCCTGGCCTATGCTAACGGTGAAGAATTTCCTAAAGCAGTAGAATTAGAAGACCCTAGTGCTACCAATTTACTAGGAGATATCTTAGCCACTGCAGTAAGTAAAACTATTTTTGCAACAGGTAATGATGATTTAAGACCAGTAATGAGTGGTGTGTTTTTTCAATTCTCTACAGAAGGCTTAACTTTTGTTGCTACCGACGCTCATAAATTGGTTAAGTATACTCGAGAAGACATTAAAGCTTCTCAATCTGCAGAATTTATTATGCCTAAAAAACCGTTGAACTTACTCAAAGGAATTTTGGCAGGCAGTGATAGTGAAGTATTAATCGAATATAATGAATCTAATGCCAAATTCTCTTTTGACGAAACACAATTAATATGTAGATTAATTGATGGAAAGTATCCTAATTATGAAGCGGTAATACCAAAAGAGAACCCAAATAAATTAACGATAGCTCGCACACAATTTTTAAATTCTGTACGTAGAGTTTCTATTTTCTCTAATAAAACAACTCATCAGATTCGATTAAAGATTGCAGGAGCAGAATTAAATATATCTGCAGAAGACATCGATTATTCGAACAAAGCGGAAGAACGTTTAACATGTGATTATCAAGGCGATGATATGCAGATCGGTTTTAATTCTCGCTTTTTAAGTGAAATGCTAAATAACCTTAACGCAGATGAAGTACAACTAGAAATGTCATTACCTAATAGAGCAGGAATCCTTACTCCAATCGATGGATTAGACGAAGGAGAACATGTAACCATGCTAGTAATGCCAGTGATGTTGAATAACTAAGGTCATAAATAATTATTTGTATCTAAAATTCCAACCATATTGATGTGGTTGGAATTTTGCTTTTTAAAGATGTCGTATAATTTCTTAACTTATTTGCATGATTAAAAACATGAAACAAATTTTAGGTATACTACTTATAATTACAACTGCTTTGAGTTGCAAAAATTCAAATTCGATAGAAAACCATAAAGTGAGGTTTTTGGTAGATCAAATTCCAGATACGATTCCTATAGTATTTAAACAAGATCTAATTCCTAAAGATCAAATAATACATAGAGGTGTTTTCTCGTCAAACTTTGAAGAATATTATTATACCATTTCTGATAAAAATTTTAAACAATTTACTATTTATAGTATTCAAAAAATAAATGGAAAATGGTCTACCCCTAAAAAAGCATTTTTTAACAGTGATTATAATGATCACGGAATGAGTTTTTCTTCTGACGGAAAATCGCTTTATTTTAGTTCCACCAGACCCGTTAATATCGAGGGGATTGCATCTACATGGCATATCTGGAAATCAGAAAAGAAAGATAATGTATGGACTACCCCAGAATATGTAGATATCCCAAATCTGAGAGATAAGTTAGTGTCTCACCCTTCTATCACCGACTCAGGAACACTTTATTTTCATGTAAGTAATCCAGATTATAGTGAAATGGACATCTATTTGTCTAAAGCTGTAAATGGCAAATTTCAAAATGCTCAAAAACTTATAGTTCCTCAGTATGCAAAAGTTAGAAAATGCACTCCTTATATTTCTCCTAAAGAAGATTATATCATCTTTGCCTCTATTGGAAATCAGCTAGATTTAATCATAAGTTTTATGGATAAAAATGGTAAATGGACACACACAAAGAAACTACCTGAAAAAATTAATAATCTTGGACAAGGAAATCCTTACATAACACCAGATAATAAATTTCTCTTTTTTGCCGCTGGTGATCATATCGAGAAAAATTGGTCCGTAAAGTGGGTAAATATTGCATCCGAATTGAAGAAAAACCAAAACTAATATCTGTTTCTATTACAAAAAGTCATTTAAAAAATCCTTGGTATTTCATATCTTACTCATGTACATATTTTTTGTATTTCAATATTCATAAAAAATGATTTTCGAAAAAGAGATTCTTAAAAAAATAGACTTTATTACAGAAAACGATCTTCGGGAAGAGATCCTTAAACATTGTGAAATCTTATCCTTTAAAAAAGGAGATGTAATTGTTAGAGAGGGACAATATGTTAAGATATTACCGATTGTAATCTCTGGTCTTATCCGGGTATTTCAGACAAAAGAAGATAGAGAAATCTTGCTTTATTATGTCGAGCCCAGCCAAACCTGTATGATGTCATTATCGGCATGTTTTTTTAATAATCAAAGTCCCTCGCAGGCTATAGCGATGACTCAAACCGATATTCTTGCTATACCATCAAGGTTTATTACCCAATGGCAAAAGCAATATAATTCATGGAATAATTTTGTGATTAAAACGTTTAGAAAAAGATACGATGAGCTTCTGGATACTTTTGAGAGTGTTGCCTTTGATCATATTGACAAAAGAGTTATTGCGTATTTAACACGTAGAAAATCACAACAGGAAAGCCCTAGAATTAAAATTTCTCATCAACAATTAGCTAATGAGCTGGGTACAACAAGAGTAGTTATTTCTCGTATACTAAAACAATTTGAATTAGATGGAAAATTAATTTTGCATAGAGCCGAGATAGAATTGTTATAATTTTTTTGACACTGTGTATCTTTTGATACCGTTTTATCCCTTATTACTTACTGACCTTTGAAGTATTCATTTATAAAAAATAAAATATGAGTGCTACAAGTCTTTTAATAGAAATGGAACAAGAGTTTGTTTCAACAAAAAACCTTCTGGATATACTTCCCGAAGATCGATTACATTATAAACCTCATGAAAAAGCAATGCCACTTGGTCAACTTGCTTTTCATGTCGCAACTATCCCTGGTAGAAATTTGAGGTTTGCCCAGGATGGTCAGGTAGAAACAGAAGTTATCGTCGAACATCCTATTCCTGCCAATAAAACAGAAATTCTAAATGCTTTTGAAGAGAGTATGACCTCTGTACGGGCATTACTTAAAGAAGAAAACACCTCTTGGTTAAAAAACGATTGGAAACTTCTAAAATCCCAAAACCCAATAGCAGAAATGCCTACCTATGCTTTTATAAGAACTTTTGTTCTTAATCACTGGTATCACCATAGAGGAGAACTAACCACTTACTTAAGGATACTGAATAAGAAATTACCTTCGATTTATGGCCCAACAGCAGATGTAAATCCATTTGCTTAACCCTGAAATAAAAATGAATCTGGGAGATGTCGATATCGCTTCATCTCCCATTTTAAAGCAAATACGCATTAATAAAGATGAAACGTATTATAAACATCCACTCTATAATTCTAATTCTGTGTAGTGTTATTAGTTGTATTGGGCACTATTTACAATTTCAGGTGACACGCATAACTCCGTGGATTCCCGCATCAATTGGCTTATTTCTCTTATTTATAAACACATTAAAGACAAATAAAGCAAAAGTCATTTACCTATTTTCTATATGTATTATACTTGGTTTTGGTATACTGGTTACAAGCATGTGTTTCTTTTTTCTTTCAGAAGAATCTCAGCCTATTCGCAAGAAAATTATTTTTTCGATTATGTCTCTCTCTTCATGGGTTTCACTTAATTTTTTAATCCTAGTAAAATTTTTCAAAATGAAATAACAAAGGTGCCGTTTTACACCAAAACATCTTAAGCCACTTATTTACATCATCTTAAAATACATTCACTCACCAAAATATCTCGAAAAATCAGATTCTGCTGCAATATATCCAAAAGAGTTTCGTGATTTACCTTTCAGGATTTCTTGTAAATGTACTTTTGCCTTCTCTTTGTTCCCATTATAAAAAAACCAATTGGCAATCCCATACCGAGTTGCATCATCCTGAGGTGCATCTTTTCCCGTTTGTAATGAATCAATAGGAATTATCTTTTTATAGAATCTACATAGATGATAATAACTGGTATTCTCAATAATGGTCATATCATTTGTTATCAAATCTAATAACTCTTTTGCTCTGTCTTCGTTTCCTATTCTTCTCTGGATCATATATAACCAGTTAGTACTCGAGACTGTATTATCATCATTAGATTTTAAATTTCTGCAATTAAGGTAAGCATGATAGGCTTTTTTCATATCGTTTTTTAAGTAATATGCTAATCCCAGGTGGTACCATATGTTTCCGTGCAGGCTGCTTACGGGGATATTCATGGCATTAGGTAATCCATCGGGTTCAATAGTATTATCCTTTCCTTTTATTAATGTCGTTGCAAACTCTAAATCATGTATTGCTTTATCAAATTCTCTTATAGAAATATAACGATGTCCTCTATGCCTGTATAATCGAGCTTCATTAGGATGCTTTTTAATTCCATTAGAGTAAATCTCTATAGCTTCTTCATACTTCCCTAAATATGCAGTTCTTCTTCCATACCAAATGATATTATCGATATTAGTTGAATCTGTAAGAAAATCCTGTTTTGCTTCCTCATATTGGTTGTTCATCTTTTGCGAAAGTGTTGTAACTGGATCTTTTTTATCTACTGTCTTTACAGCAGGCTTTTCTTCCTTTTCTTTAACTTCTGGTGTTTTTTCATTTTTACAAGAAAAACACAACACCAATGTAAATGAAGAAATCAGGATTAACTTATAAATGTGCATAGCCTAAATGATTTAATTTGAATCGAATATAAGAAAACTTGTTAAGGTTATTTAAAATAAAAATGCCTATTCTAATCTTTTATATACATTTACAATTATCGGTAACATCTAATTCTTCTACACATATGATTATAACTCGATGTATCATTACAACTACTCTACTTTTTCTCACCTTCTCCTCTACTGCGCAATCGTTACATGACAGTGAATTGGATAAACTTTCACTCACCTATGCCAAGAATTCTTTTAATGAATTGATAGAACTTTTGAGTTTACCCAATGATGCTCACTATCCAAAGGATATAGCAAAAAATATAGAGTGGTGTGAAAAAGCATTTAAAGACCGTGGATTTACATCCAAACGCCTTATAACAGAGAAAATTCCTTTACTGCTCGCCAATAGGCAACATAAGGATGCAAAAAAAACTGTGTTAATCTACCTTCAAATAGATGGGCAACCTGTTGATACTACCAAATGGTTTCAGGAAAACCCATATAAGGCAGTACTAAAAGAACAAGATAATGCTGGAAAATGGAACACCATTCCATTACATAAATTAACTGGTAAAATTAATCCCGACTGGAGAATTTTTGCCAGATCAACGTCTGATGCCAAAGGACCTGTTGTTATGTTTCTAAAAGCGATGGATATTATTAATAAATTTAAACATGAGCCTAATTATAACATTAAAGTCATTATGGATTTTGAGGAAGAAATTAGTTCTCCTAGGTTACCCAAAGCTGTATTAGATTATAAACAAGAATTGGCCTCGGATATGCTTGTTATTTTTGATGGTCCAAGGCATATTTCTAATCAACCCACATTAGTATATGGAGCAAGAGGAATAACAACATTATCTCTCGAGGTTTTTGGCCCCAAAGCGCCGCAACATAGTGGTCATTATGGTAATTATGTTCCCAATCCAGCATTACGCCTTGCTCAACTATTAGGTTCGATGATGCAAGAAGACGGAAGAGTTGCAATACCTGGTTGGTATGATGGAATCGAAATATCTGAGGAAACAAAAAAAATCCTAAGCCAGGTACCTGATGACGAAAAAATAATTAGAAAAAAGCTTGGGATAGCTTCAATAGATAACATAGCAAATACATATCAAGAATCTATACAATACCCTTCTTTAGGGATTCTTGGACTACAATCGGGTTGGGTGGGTAATAAAACAAGGACAATAATCCCCTCTAGTGCTATCGCCGAAATGAATATCAGACTTGTTAAAGAAACCAATGCACAGCATATGGTTGATATGGTAAGACAACATATTTTAGATCAGGGATATCATATTATAGATAGCACCCCTACTGAAGATGAGCGGATGAAATATTCAAAAATTATTCGATTTAATTATCAAATTGCTTATGATGCTTTTAGAACCGATTTTGATACCGAGATAGGGAAATGGTTAAGAAAAGCATTGACAAGAGCTTTTGGCAAACCTCCTATACAAATTCGTACTGGTGGAGGCTCTATTCCCATTTCACCATTTGTAAATACTTTAAATATTCCCGCTGTTATTGTCCCTACTGTAAATAAAGATAACAACCAACATAGCCCTAATGAAAATATTAGGCTTGGCAATTATATTGAAGGTATTAAAACAATTACAGCAATATTAACACAAAAACTGTAACACTACAGTAACCAAATACTTGTATATGATTAGTATTCCTGCCATAGATAATTATTCCTTATCAGGAAAGGTATATCCATGTGAGGAGATCATCGATAAAAACAAAGTATTGATTATTAATTCTGCCACAGCTGTGGATAAAAAATTATATCATCACTATGCTGTATACATGGCAAAAAATGGATATCAGGTAATTACCTATGATTATAGAGGAATTGCAGGTTCCAGACCTAAAAAACTTAGTGGTTTTAAAGCTTCTTTTACAGATTGGGGGCAAAAAGATTTTTCTGGAGTAATCGATTATGCAAAAAAAAAGTTTCCAAATCACAAAATAGTAACTCTTGGTCATAGTATTGGAGGAACAATTATTGGGATGACCGAAAAGAGTAATCAAATTAGTGGAATTATCAATATTGGAGCACAGACAGCATATTATAAAGATTGGTCTAAGAACCAGAGAACCAAAATCTATGTTTTATGGCATATTGTTTTTCCTATGATTACAAATCTATTTGGCTATTTCCCCGGAAAAAAACTGGGACTACTAGAAGACGTTCCTAAAGGTGTAATCGAACAATGGAATAACCGAAGACGACATGCCGATATGAAAAAACAAATGGAAGCTATTGGTATTACTTTTTATTATGATACCTGCGCATCAAAACTTCTTACGCTAGGCGTAGAAGATGATCCTATCGGGACAAGACCTGCCATTACCAGAATACATAATCTGTTTGAAAAATCTGAAAAAGAAATTAAAATGATACAACTACATGAAATTCCGGTAGATAAAATAGGGCATTTTGGTTTTTTTAGTAGGAAATTTAAACATACGCTCTGGGCAAAAACTTTAATCTGGTTTGATGCTATATAATTCATTTCATCACAAGTGATCTTTCATATTAACCACACTTTTAGCGACTTTTACTTTAGTATTACTTATAAAAAAGTAAATAACTATGACAAATCGCATTTTTTATAACTTAAAAAGTCAATACATTTAAAACTGTTGCTAATTACTGAATCCAATCAACACCTATCATATACTAATTTATGATGATGTAAAAGGTTTCAGATGTACTTATTATAATCATAATATGCAATAGTATGGGAGAGCACAATGTTCATAGTAATGTAGACCAAAAAAAACGAGCCAAATATATAGGGCATCTACTCGATGATATAAAAGCTTTAGAAATGATGCTGGAGCAAGATTTGATCGAGAAAGATATAGTTCGAATTGGTGCTGAACAAGAATTTTGTTTGGTAAACAGTAACTGGAGGCCTGCAGAAAATGCAGAAGAGATTCTAAAAGTGATTAATGATCCTCACTTCACTACAGAATTAGCAAAATATAATTTAGAGATTAATCTGGATCCTACAGAACTTAAAGAAGATTGTTTTTCTAAAATAGAGAACGAACTAAATCAACTTATCTTTAAAGCTAAAGCAGCGGCTAGTCAATTAGACACCAAAATATTGCTTACTGGTATTTTACCAACAATAGGGAAGCGTCATCTCGAACTAGAGTATATGACTCCCAACCCTAGGTATTCGGCTTTAAATGATATTCTGAAAACACAAAGAGGAACAGATTTTGAACTTCATATAAGAGGTATAGATGAATTAAATATTCATCATAAATCTGTACTTTTTGAAGCTTGCAATACTAGTTTTCAAATGCATCTTCAAATACCTCCGCAGGATTTTGTTTCCAGTTATAATTGGGCTCAGGCCATATCTGCTCCTGTCCTGGGAATATGTACCAACTCACCTCTATTGTTTGGAAGAGAATTATGGAGTGAAACCCGAATTGCATTATTTCGTCAGAGTATGGATATCAGGAGTTCTTCTTATGCCTTAAAAGATAGAAGAGCCCGGGTGAGTTTTAGTAATCAGTGGGCATCGGGGTCTGTAGCAGAAATTTTTAAAAATGATGTTGCGCAACATAAGGTGGTTTTGTCTCGTGATATAGTAGCCAATTCTGTTTCAGAACTTAAAAAAGGAAGCATTCCAAAATTGCAAGCTCTTTCCTTACACAATGGTACTGTGTATAGATGGAATCGCCCTTGTTATGGTGTTGGTGGTGGAAAAGCTCATGTTAGAATCGAAAATCGATATATCCCTTCTGGCCCTACTACCCTAGATGAAATCGCAAACTTTGCTTTTTGGGCCGGATTAATGATAGGGCGTCCTTCAAAATATGATAACATGCCCGATCACATGGATTTCAGAAATGCAAAAGGAAATTTCATAAAAGCTGCACGAACAGGAAAAGATACAATCATAAACTGGATGGGGTCTTCTATTTCTATTCAAAATCTAATACTAAAAGAATTGTTACCCATAGCTCACCAGGGTTTAAAAATAGCTAAGATTAATACTGATGACAGGGAACGATTTTTGCGAATTATAGAAAGTCGTGCCAGAGGTACTACCGCAGCAGAATGGAATATTAAAAACTATCGCTTTCTTCAAAAAACCATGAAAAAAGATGATGCACTAAGAACACTTACTAAAACTCTATACCAGAACCAAGAAAGTGGATATCCAGTTCATGAATGGCCCGTACTTAACACAAAAACATTACCCAGAATGCATAAAACCCCAACATTAGTGGGGCATATTATGTCTACAAAGCTGTTTACAGTAGACGCGTATGATTTGGCTAATCTGGCAATACACATTATGAAATGGAAGAATATTCATCATGTTCCTGTAGAAAGTAAACCAGGTAAACTATGTGGGTTGTTAACCTGGAACCACGTAAAAGATAATCAAAATGAAGATAATAATAATTGTGTCGTAGCAGACATTATGGTTAAAGAAGTAATAACCGTTCAGCCCAAAACAACAATATCAAAAGCAATACAGATAATGAAAAAACATGAGATTGGTTGTCTTCCTGTAGTACAAAAAAAAGACCTTGTAGGAATTATTACAATAAATGATGTAATGGTATTTGACGATGGTAAAAGTTTATAGTAAAGCTCTAGATCAATCGATAGGGATTGAACGTATAATAAGTTGTATCAAAGGTTCGAATCCGGGACCTACTCTCATTTTCATTGGGGGCATTCATGGTAATGAGCCCGCCGGAATATTTGCTCTTTATGATGTATTTAATCATATAAAAAACAATCAAATCCCCGTAAAAGGAACTATGTATGCCATAAGCGGTAATCTCCCGGCATTAGCCAAAGGTAAACGGTATCAGAAAGAAGATTTAAATCGAGTTTGGAAACACGATAGAATTAATAATTTATCCAAAGACATTAAAGATACAAATGTCAATCTTGACATAGAGCAGCAGTACGAAATTTATCACATCATCAAAGATATTCTCAATAAAGAAAGTGGGCCGTTTTATTTTATGGATCTTCATACCACATCGAGTAAAACAATGCCTTTTTTAACCGTTAATGATAGCTTGTTAAATAGAAAATATACAATGCAATATCCTATACCTATGATACTAGGTATAGAAGAATATCTAGATGGTCCTTTACTAAGTTATATTAATGAATTAGGCTATGTATCTTTTGGTTTTGAAGGAGGACAGCATGATGACTCTGAAGCCATTAAAAATCATATTTCTTTTATCTACCTTACTATGGTTTTTGCAGGGAGTGTTACAAAAAAAGATATTGAGTATAATTATCATTATAACCTTCTACTTAAAGGATCAGAAGCTCCAACAGAAATCTATGAAATCTATTGGCGCTACCAAATCAAAGAGAACGAAGTCTTCAAAATGAAGCCTGGATTTGTCAATTTTCAACAGATACAGAAAGGAGAACAACTTGCTCATAGTAATGGAAAAATAATAACAGCTTCAAAAAACGGGAGGATATTTATGCCTTTATATCAACATCAAGGTAATGATGGTTTTTTTACCATCCATAGTGTGCATCCGATATTTTTAAAACTTTCTACCATCCTTCGTAAAGTACATTTTGATAATATAATTACTATTCTTCCTGGTGTTCATTGGGCTTCAAATAAAAAAAATGAACTTACGGTTAATCTTAAGATTGCTCGCTTCTTCACAAAACAGTTTTTTCACCTTTTAGGATATCGAAGTAAACAAGTAGACAAAACACACTTAAGTCTAAAAAATAGAGAGAGTGCTTCAAAAGAGAGAGAATATCGCTATACTTCATGGAGTAAAAGCAAAAATTGGTTGATAAACACTCTTAACCAATAGTAATTGAAAAGGCAAACAAGGCCGTAGATAAAAATCTTTTGCTTCCAAAGTAAGCTTCCAGATAATAAAAAAAGAGGGCAAACGATAATGTTCACCCTCTTTGTATCTGCTAATGAAATGTGCAGACATCAATAATATCATTACAAATACCTGGTATACAAAAGCTTAACCCTTGAACACGACAACCGCCTCCAGTTGGGCAACACCCTCCCTGTCTTTTACTTGATCCTATAATACCTTGTTGTTGTTCTTTACTAAGTTTTGTAACTCCCGTTACATTAAGAATTTTTTTCATCGTGTAAATATTTTTAAATTAATACAAACCTAAATTAATATAAATCAATAGCATACATCCATTAAGATCAAGCAAATAAACTAAGGTTTTCGGCTTGATTAAATGATTTATAGTTGATTTTCAACCTATTCAAAAGTGTGAGGTATTATTATGTTTAGGTACCGTAAAAACAAAAAAATGAGCAAAACTCCTAAACAATACTAATTAGATTTAAATCTAATAATCTTTTCTTTTCTAGATCATGAAATTAAACATTTAGCTTTATTTTTGAATCGCAATTTTACAAACAAAACAATAATGAACATCACTCTAGAGCAAGCAGAAAAAATCATTAACGCTGCAAAAGAAAAAGCAATAGCTATACATACACAAATGAATATCGCAATAGTAGATTCTGGCGCAAACCTTATTGCCTTTGCACGTATGGATCAGGCCTGGATAGGTTCTATTGATATTTCAATTAAAAAAGCAAGAACGGCTTGTCTTTTTGGTAAAAATACTGGTGTTATCGGGGAGCTTTCACAACCTGGAGGTCCTTTATATAATATAGAACATTCTAATGGTGGGCTAATTACTTTTCCGGGGGGTATTCCTATTAAAAACAATTCGGGAACTATAATAGGAGCTATTGGAGTAAGTGGCAGCAGCATAGAAAACGATCATGCAGTAGCCGAAGCTGGTACTACAACACTAGGTATATATGCTTAACTATGGATAATATCGATTGCAAGGCATTAAATAACCAGGTTTTACGTACAGAAATACATGAAGAGATTATTAAGTTATTTATGGCCATTCACCAAAGAGGTTTCCTCACAAATTAATGGAACACTAGAACTCACGTGGATGAATGGTAAAAAAGTACTGGATAGCCAAAATGCAAATTACTCCTACGGATCACTGCAAAAATTACTTAGTTACGGACTTTCATTAATAGATATTTCTGCAAATAGCGAAATTCTTTTACTAGGACTTGGCGGGGGGAGTATAATAGAGCCTCTTAGAAATACATTTGATCATCAAGGAAAAATTACCGCTATAGAAATTGATGAAGTAGTTATCGAAATTGCTAAAAATGAGTTCAATATAACCAATAATCACAATCTCGAAATCATTTGCGAAGATGCTTTTTTCTATGTTGGTCGTTGTGCATCACAATTTGAAATTATAATCATCGATATTTTTATCGATAATCAAGTTCCCAAGCAGTTTTATGAAAATCAATTCTGGAAAAACCTTATTCCCTTATTAAAACCTGAAGGACAAATCGTGTTTAATGCTGGAATTAATTTGAAGGAAAACATCAAAATCGATTCTCTTACATCTATGGTTAAGCCCGATATAGAATTTTCACAACACAATCAAGTTCAAGGAACCAACACACTGTTAATAGGGAAGAAAAAATCAAGAGATGAAGATTAAAAACTACGGTATACTTTTTACGAATTCGATATATTCTTAATCGGAAACGGTACAGATCTTAGAAATATTCTGTTTTTCTACTCTTAAAATACGATAACAACATTTCCCCAGAAAACAGGATATTCTCGTATAGCATTTATGTATTACATTTATAACAAATTATATGTTATATAAAACAATGTCGTGAAAATAAATACATGCCTTTTATCTATTATCCTGATTTGTTGCTTCTCTTGTAACACTAATAAAAACTCAAAAGAAAGTAGTAGCCAATCAAAAATGACCAACCAGATAGTTACGACTCATAGTCAGGATAATAAAATTAATACTATAAAAGCAACAGTTTTATCGGTTGAAGAGACTTTGATCATGCCCGATGATTACCTCACGACAGTCTTGACCGTTAAAACAAATACTAAGGATACCTTGGCATTTATAGACATGGATGGTTTTGAAAAATTAGTTAATAAAGAAATCACCATTATCTATCGGTTAAAATCAAGTCAGAAAAAATTAATAGTTTGTTTTGATTGTATATCATATTCTAAACCAATTAAGTTAGCCAATATCACATCAATTGCACCCAAGATCGAATTTAAACTATTAAAGTTAAAAGAATATCAGGAAGATGAATATATCACTACTGCCTCATCGTTTATCATGCTTACTAATGATGATAAAGTTGAACATTTTTACACCAATATATTTGATCTAATTGAGGATAGTACAAAGATGAAAAGTGCATTTTTTAATTATGGGATTGTAACAGAATATACTCCCGAACTACTCAATCGTGATGAATTACGATTATTGTTAGAATAGATACTTCCTCTTCTAAAACATATTATCATTTTTTTAACACCTTCTAGAAAACCCTTTAGAATCAATAGCTAACACACCAAAACTACTAATTAGCTAGTCGAACTACTAATTAATTAGTTGCAAAACTAAAAGATTAGTAGTAAGTTTGTTTTATAAAATTGATACTATGCAAAAATTAGCCAAAAGAGAAGAACAGATTATGCAAAGTCTGTGGAAATTGGAAAAGGCATTTATAAAAGAGATCATTGAAGAGCTTTCTGACCCTAAACCGCATTATAATACTACTGCTACGATTGTAAAAATTTTAGAAGAAAAAGGATTTATCAGTCATGTAGCCTACGGAAACAGTTTTCAGTATTATCCTCTAGTATCAAAAGATGAGTATCAAAAAGAAGTATTAGGTGAGGTAGTACACAATTATTTTGACAATTCTCCTTTGGCTTTGGTTAAATTCTTTGCTAAGGAAGAAAAGATAAATACCGACGAATTAGAAGAAATAATTCAACTGATAAAAAACAAGAAATAATGGACTATATCATACATAGCTCGGCATTAATAGGATTATCTTATATTATTTATAGATTTTTTCTTTCCAAAGAGACCTTTTACCATTTAAACAGGTGGGTATTGATATCATTAGTTATACTTTCATTTACTTTACCTTTTATTACGGTTCCCGAAAATTTATCATTTAAAAGTGCTCTATTTCAAAAAGTAGAAGCACAACCTTCAAATTCTGTTGTCGCAGACTACAAAATACCAGAAACAACCACAAAAATTGAAAATATATCAACCACCGATACTTCTGGTATCAATACTACTTCGGTTAGTAAATCTTTAGATTGGGGATCAATTCTGCTATACGTATATGTATTAGGTATATTGGTATTTGGTATTCATTTTATCATTCAATTAGGAGTTCTACTATATCGTATTTCTAAATATCCAACCGTAGAAGTTGATGATTATAAAATTGTAGAAACCGATAAAAAACATGCTCCTTACTCGTTTTGGAATCGGATATTTATGAACCCCAGTCAATACAATCCTGATACGTATTTACAAATCCTAAAACACGAACAAGTACATATCAAAGGTAAACATAGTATCGATATGTTATTAGTAGAGTTATTAGTGATGATGCAGTGGTTTAATCCTTTTGCCTGGTTATACCGCAGAGCCATCGATAACAATTTAGAATACCTAACAGACAATAACATGCTTAATATAGGTGAGGACAGAGAAGTTTACCAAATGAACCTTCTAAAAGTCTCCACTCCAAATATGCCAACAGGTTTGGCAACAAGTTACAATCAATCATTTCTCAAAAAACGAATCCTTATGATGAATTCTAAAAAATCAACATCAAAATCAGGGTGGAAATACCTAATCATTATTCCACTACTTGCTATCACCGTATTTTCTTTTAACCCGGTAAAGCCAAATGAAATACTGGTAAATTATGATAAAGAATCTATGGATCCGACTGTAGATTTTAGAAAAGAATCTATATCATCTAGTGCTCAGAACAACTTTACCAAAGGAGTATGGGATGCCGAAGTCGGAGGAGGTAAATTATGCATTATGTATAGAAGTGCAGAGCCTCTTAAACGAAATTTCTGGTCTATGACCAGATGCTATGATCCAATATATTTTAAAGATTTCCCAAGTGGAGATCGACAACAATTTAAAATCACCAAAGATGCCGGAACTATAACTTATGTGGGGCGGTTTGACAACAAAATAGGTGATGGAAGATATGAATTTACTCCTAATGAATCATTTATTAAGTCACTCAAAGCTTATGGTTTACATGTAGACAACAAAGATTTGGTACATTGTTTCCTTACTGGTTTTGACAACAATTACCTTAGTTATTTAAAGCGTGAAAATCTAAAAATAGATCAAGATGATTTTGAAGATATTATTCATAAATCACTTCCGCTTGATAAACTAAAAATGTATAGAAAAGAACTTGCACGATTAGGCTATGAGAATTATACAATGGAAGAGGTAAGTAAGCTTAATTTGTTCGATGTTGATGTTGCCTATATTTCATTCATCAATACATTAAATGATAATAAAACATCTTTAAAAAAGATTACAAAAGCTAAAATCCATAATGTATCTTCTGAATTTGTTACATCATATCGAAATAATGGTTATGGCAACCTGTCTCTTGATGATTATATGAAATTAAAAATTCATGATGTGACTCCAGATTTTATTGAATCGTTTAAAAAGGCCGGACATACAAATATTACTGTACGAGAAGCCAAAAACCTTAAAATTCATAATGTAACTCCGGTTTACATAAATAATTTTAAGAAAGCTGGATATCCTAATATCACTTTACAGGAAGCTAAAAAATTAAAAATTCATGGAGTAACTCCAGAGCTTATAAAGGCATACAAAAAAGCTGGGCAAAAAAATATTTCGTTACAAGAAGCTATAAAGCTAAAGATTCATGATATCACACCAGGTCAGGTAAAAACCGCTAAGAGTTTTTCTTCCTCTAAAAGTAAAAGAGATCAAAATACCTTATCGAGTTCTACCAATAGTCGTGGTGCCTCACAAGATGATCAACAAACGCCAAATGATTTTATTAGACAATTTAAGCAACTTGGTTATGACAATGTACCTATTGATGATATCATTAAATTAAAAATACATAATGTTACACCAGAATTTATTAAAATGTTCAACAAGGCTGGGTACAGTAACATTCCGCTTGATGATGTTGTAGCTTTAAAAATCCATAATGTAACTCCAGATTTTATTGATTCGTTTAAAAAAGCTGGATATAAAAATATCTCTTTAGACGAGGCAAAATCTTTAAAAATACACAACGTATCTCCTAATACTGCTTCAGAATATTTAAAAATAGGGTATTCTAACCTTTCTATAAGTAAGTTAATATCTCTAAAAATTCATAATGTATCTCCAGAATATATTAAAGAGTTTAAAAAGACGCAATTTGGTGATCTTCCTCTAGATGACATCATGAGCTTTAAAATTCACAGGGTTACTCCAGAGTTTGTGCAATCTTTTAAAGATATAGGGTTTAAAAATATAACAGCTGACCAAGCCAAGAGTCTTAAAATCCATAATGTTACACCAGAGTTTATAAAATCCTTAAAAGAACAGGACAAAGATATTTCACTAGAACAAGCCATCAGAATCAAAATTCATTTTTAAATATTTATAGTAAGTCAGCCAAAATTCAATCAATCAAAAAACGGGAATGGTTATTAATTCCATTCCCGTTTTTTCAATGAACCGATAATCAACCATAACATTAAACTATTTCAGGAGTTTTCAATTATTACTAAAACAATAAAAATGAATAGGATGTACTGGGTAGTACTGATAAGCTTCTTGAGCATGTATATGGTTACAGGAAGAGCACAAGAGTCCATAGTTTATCAACCTGAACAAATGCAGGCTGACTTAGAAAAATTTAAAACGGCGCTCATTAAAATTCACCCTGGAACTTATACGCATCAAAACCATGAAGAGTTTAATCAAATGATAAACGATTTGATGTTGCAAACTTTCAAACCAATGGAAGCCAAGATATTTTATAGAATTGTTCTTCAATTGATAGCGAATATACATGATGGACACACACAAGCATATACATTCGGCAAACTCGGAAGTGTTATCAATAATCAAAAAAGACTCCCCTTTCAAGTATATATTAAGGATGAACGCATTTTTATAGTGAAAAATCTTAGCTCTATAGAAATTCCCGAAGGGTCTGAAATCCTATCTATTGATAATAACTTGAGTAATGAGATTATTATTGACATTTTAGCGCATTATTCTTCTGATGGTGAAAGTCAAAGTGGTATGCAACATTGGTTAGGAGGGCCATACAAATCGTTTTACAGACTCTATCCCGAGATATTTGGAGAACAACCTACATATAACCTTGTGTATAGAGACTATAAAACCAAGAAAATTATAAAGACAAAAATTGAAGCAATTTCAAAAGAGGTTTATGAAACTAGAGCATCTAAGAAATATCTGCCAGAAACAGCGCCTGAAAAAGCTTTTAACTTTGAGATAAATAAGGAAAATTATGCTTATCTGAAAATAAACCAGTTTATAAAAGATGGTTACGATGAACCCGAGAATACTTATCCTGATTTTTATAAGCAATGTTTCAAAAAAATTTCTGATAAAAATATTAAGAACTTAATAATCGATTTAAGAAATAACGGAGGTGGAAAAGCTAGTAATGCAGCTTACTTGCTTCAATATTTTATTAACCAACCCATCACTCCGGCAAAAGAGATAGTGACTTTGGTGGATGATAAATACCTTGTAGAAATAACTGGTAATACACTTAATTTGAATGAATCCTTTGGATTAAAGAGAAAAAAAGACGGTACTTTCAAAGTAACAAAACATGAATTATTACGTGATTTGATGAGTTATGATCCAATTGAAGAGTATCGTTATAAAGGAAGGCTGATCGTTCTGATCAATGGTGGTACCACTTCAGCTGCTGGTATTGCTGCTGGCTTACTAAAAGAATATACAAATGCAGACTTAGTTGGAACAGAAACCTATGGATATGCTGGTATTAGTAACGGTGTGCGTCAAATTTCTATCAAAGGGGATCATACCGAAACAGCAATCTATTTACCTTTACTACATGCAGAGTATACTATAGATGAACATATCCAGAAAAGAAGCGTTGTCCCGGATTACAATGTATCAAACTCTATACATAATATTCTAGAGGGGAATGACGCTGTTCTGGAATTTGCATTGAAAAAACTATTACCAAAAATGTAAAAAATTTATTAAAACGGTTTTTAGTAACTTCTTTCTTAACATCTAAAATTGAATATTCATAAATGATACACTAGCCAAAATTCAATCAATCAAAAAACGAGATGGCTCTATGATTATGGTCATAGAGCCATCTTAATTAAAGTGATGAAGGCATTTAAATAATAAATACATTACAGGTTAGATCATTAGTTTCCATAAGCCCAAGTGATAGCCGTTCTATCATCTCTCGACCATCCTGGTGTTGAACTGAATCTCCAATTACATGTATATATAGAGCTTTTCATGACAGAACCACAATTATTGCTTTGATGATAAGCTACGCCATTAGTACCAGGTATATGACCTCCATAAGTTTGATCAGAATGGTGGTAACCTAGATTATGTCCTAATTCATGTATCAGTAACGCCATTGTAGATTCATCACCTGGGTGAGGTTTAGCTGTATTTACTCTCATCCAAGAGCCAACATTTCCTCTACCATCAGGCAACAGTGCTCTCGCCCATGCACCTTCATTAGAATTATACCAAGACCCTACCAAAATATCTGCACTCGATCTATTATACGTTCTACTTATATTAATATTACGACTAGAAACACTCCAATGCCAAGCAGCCCAGGAAAGTGCGTACTCTAAATTTCTTGGATAGTTATTTTCAACATAATATCTAACATCTCTAGAGTTACTGTAGTATACCCCAACTCCACCAAAAAACCATCTGTTTTTTTCCTGAATGCTTCCCTTTTTGGGTGGGTTTGCGTCTCTATTACTTTTTAATGCAAAAGGAATCATCATGTCTCCGTGCATAAAAGCTTCGTCCTCAAAATTTGGTTTAAGATCTTCTTTAGAAAACCCTTTTTCAATCAAATAATCCAAAGTTGCCGTAGCCTCTTTAGATAATGGTCGTTCTTGATTTAAATCTTCCTGATCTAAACCATCATTTTGACAACTGACACATAAAAAAATAGTAGTCAAAAAAATACTGAGTTTGAATTTGTGTGTTAACATAATTATATAGTTTAAAATTATTATTGAAAATTATATAATTATTTAACTTAAAAATTACATTATATTACCATATCTCAATACAAAACTTGCTAATATCTTATTCATAATGTTAAAAAACAATAAAATAAATTTATTAGATATTTTTAACAATACTCATTATAGCAAAATAAAAAATACCTTATACTTTTTATACTCTAGGCAAATCTTCTTCCCCTTTAAGTGGCAGATTAGAACTTCCCATCAAATAGGTATCAATATGATATGCAGCTTGCCTACCTTCTGCAATTGCCCAAACAATTAGAGATTGCCCTCTACGAGTATCACCTGCCGCAAAAACTCCTTTTACATTGGTTGCATAATTTTGTTCACTCGCTTTAATATTGGTTCTTGCATCCATATCTACCCCTAATTGTTCTGCAATAGTAGGCTCTGACCCCGTAAATCCCAAAGCCAACAACGCTAATTCACATTTCCATTCTTTCTCTGTACCCAGAATTTCTTTTAGTGTAAAACGACCATTTTCTTTTACCCATTCTACTTCGGTGGTGATTAAACCTTTTAGATTTCCGTTTTTATCTCCCAAAAACTCCTTGGTAGAGATACTCCAATTACGATCTACTCCTTCTTGATGAGATGAGCTTGTGCGCAAACGCATTGGCCAAAATGGCCAGGGTTGATGCGCAGGACGTTCTATAGTTCCTTTGCCCATAATCTCAAAATTAGTTACAGAAGTTGCTCCCTGACGCACAGAAGTACCAATACAATCTGACCCTGTATCTCCTCCTCCAATTACGATCACATCTTTTTCTGTAGCCAGGATTTCCTCTCCTAAATCTTTTACCCCATCGACTCTTCTATTATTTTGGGGTAAAAAATCCATTGCCTGCACTACTCCACTAAGATTAGCTCCCTTAACTGGTAAATTACGACGAACTGTAGCTCCTGTACATAATACTACAGCATCAAAATCGGCTTTTAACTCATCTGCTTTGATCTCTTTTCCGATATGTGTATTTGTTTTAAAAACAATACCTTCTTTTTCTAAAATAGCGACACGACGATCAATCACATATTTTTCCATCTTAAAATCAGGAATACCATAGCGCAATAGCCCGCCTACTTTTTCATCTCTTTCAAAAACGGTCACCAAATGCCCTACACGGTTTAATTGTTGTGCAGTTGCTAATCCAGAGGGACCAGATCCAATTACAGCTACAGTCTTGCCTGTTCTTTCATTTGGAGGATTAGGTTTAATCCAATCATTTTCAAAAGCTTGCTCTACGATATTTTTTTCTATATTCTCTATAGTTACCGGGTTTTCATTTATACCTAACACACAAGCTTCTTCGCATGGTGCAGGACATAACCTTCCTGTAAACTCAGGGAAATTATTAGTTGAATGCAGAATTTCTGCTGCTTTTTTCCATCTACCACGATACACAGCATCATTAAAGTCAGGAATCAGGTTACCTAACGGGCATCCGCTATGACAAAATGGTATCCCACAATCCATACAACGTGCTCCTTGATTTTTGAGTTTTCCCTCGGGCATTTCCACGGTAAACTCTTTATACCCTTTGATACGATCTTTTACCGGTTCGCATTGTTCTATCTCTCTTTCAAATTCTAAAAATCCAGTTATCTTTCCCATGTTCAATATCGTTTTATACTTGTGCTAGTTTTTCTTCTTTTAATCGCTGTAATGCTTGTTTGTATTCTTCAGGAAAGATTTTGATAAACTTTGGTAATTCACTCCCCCAATTTTCCAAAATTCTTTGCGCCAAAGGACTTAAGGTAGTATTGTAATGATTCTCGATTAGTGTTTTTAACTCTTCAATATCTTTTTTCTCTACCACGGGATCCAGGTTTAGCGCCTCTTTATTGCAATGTGTTTCAAATGTCTTTTTCTCATCATAGATATACGCAATTCCGCCAGACATCCCGGCCCCAAAATTTCTACCTACTTCTCCAAGAATTACTGCAATCCCTCCGGTCATATACTCACATCCATGATCGCCAATGCCTTCAACTACAGCTTTTGCTCCAGAGTTACGTACACAAAATCGTTCTCCTGCTTTACCATTGATATACACTTCTCCTGCTGTTGCCCCATATAGAGTTACATTACCTGTAATCACATTATTTTCGGGAATTATCGTAGCTTCTTCGGGTACTTTGATGATAAGTTTTGCTCCCGAAAGTCCTTTTCCCAGATAATCATTAGTATTCCCATTAACCACCATAGTCAATCCTTTGGTTGCAAACGCTCCGAAGCTTTGTCCGGCTGCTCCTTCAAAGTTTAATTTCAAAGTATTATCAGGTAATCCTTGTGCGCCATATATTTTTGATATTTCATTACTTAAGATAGCGCCTACTGCTCGATCGGTATTACAAATATCAAAATCTAAAGCTGTTTTTTCTTTACGGAAGAGTGCTGGATGTGCTTGTTCTATTATTTCAAAATCTATAGATTTCTCCAAACCATGATCCTGACTTTCGGTATTATAGATATCTACTCCAGAAGGTGTTTCTACTTGATGAAGAATTGGTGTAAGGTCTACCCCTGCAGCTTTATAATGGTCAATTGCTTTTTTATGATTCAACTTACTCACTTGCCCTATCATTTCGTTTATAGTACGAAACCCTAGTTGTGCCATAATCTCTCGCAACTCCTGGGCTACGAAATACATATAGTTTACGACATGTTCTGGTTTTCCTTTAAATTTCTTACGTAGTTCTGGGTTTTGTGTGGCTATACCAACCGGACAGGTATTTAAGTGACATACACGCATCATTACACATCCTGATGCTACCAGAGGCGCTGTTGCAAAACCAAATTCTTCTGCCCCCAAAAGGCACGCTATCGCAACATCCCGACCAGTTTTTAACTGTCCGTCACACTCTAGTACAATACGACTACGCAGGTTATTACCCACCAATGTTTGCTGTGCTTCTGCAATACCAAGTTCCCATGGAAGTCCGGCATGTTTTAACGATGTTAATGGTGATGCTCCGGTACCTCCGTCAAATCCAGAAATTAGCACTACATCTGCCTTTGCTTTAGCCACTCCTGCTGCAACAGTTCCTACACCAACTTCTGACACTAGTTTTACATTTATCCTGGCGTTCCTATTTGCAGATTTTAGATCATAAATTAACTGTGATAAATCTTCGATAGAATAAATATCATGATGTGGTGGTGGTGAAATTAACCCTACATATGGCGTAGAATTACGGGTTTTAGCTATTTCGGGATTTACTTTTGGTCCTGGCAATTGTCCTCCTTCTCCCGGTTTAGCCCCCTGAGCCATTTTTATTTGAATCTCGGCAGCATTCGTTAAATAGTTTGAAGATACTCCGAATCGACCAGAAGCGACTTGCTTAATTGCACTGTTTTTCCAATCACCATTTACATCTTTATAGAAACGAAGTGGATTTTCCCCTCCTTCTCCAGAGTTACTTTTCCCTCCGATACGGTTCATTGCCACAGCAAGGTTTTCATGCGCCTCTTTGCTTATAGACCCATACGACATAGCTCCCGTTTTAAAACGTTTTACAATCTCTGTCCAAGGTTCTACCTCATCTATCGAAATAGGGTCATAATTAGAAAACTCCAACATTCCTCTAATGGTCATCAAAGCTTTTGATTGTTCATTGATTAATTTGGCATATTCTGCGTACGTCTCAGGATCGTTATCCCTAACCGATTTTTGTAGTTTCGCTACTGATAAAGGATTAAACTGATGTTTTTCTCCATTACGTCTCCATCGGTACTGCCCTCCTATCTCTAAGCTTAAATTGGCAGCTACTTCTTGCCCTACATAAGCTCTTTTATGACGTTTGGAGATTTCTTTTTCGATTTCATATAACCCTATTCCTTCTATACGTGTTGCGGTATTAGGGAAGTATTGATCAACGACTTTGGTATGAATACCTATACATTCGAACAGTTGAGAACTTCTATAAGAGTTTAAGGTAGAAATCCCGATTTTATTCATCACTTTCAACACTCCCTTACCTACTGCTTTATTATAGTTATATATGGCGTCTTCAAAAGTGAGTCCCGAAATGTTATCTTCTTTAATTTCTTCTCCTATAATCTCATTTACCATATATGGATTAATGGCACTAGCCCCATACCCAAACAACAAAGCAAAGTGATGTACTTCTCTTGGTTCTGCAGATTCAATAATAGTACTGACTTTGGATCGTTTTCCTAGCTTTTGTAGTCCACTATTAACATAGGAGCATGCTAATAACGCAGGAATTGGCGCTCTGTGTTTACTCACATTTCTATCAGAAAGTATAATAATATTCGTTCCTTCGTCAATAGCTTCTGATACATTTTTGAGCAGTATCGCTAATGCATCTTCAAGACCATTTAATCCTCTATTAATGTTATACAACATCGACACCGAAGTAGATTTAAAACCTTTACCTCTGTAGGTTTTGATTTTATCCAGATCTTCTTTTGATATTACAGGGTTTTGGATTTTTAGTTTATTACAATGCTTCTCATTAATATCAAATATATTATGATCAGACCCCAGAGTTAAACTGATATCGGTAATCAATTCTTCGCGAATACCATCTAATGGTGGATTTGTCACCTGTGCGAATAATTGTTTAAAATAGTTGTAGATCAATTGCGGGCGCTCAGAAAGTATTGCAATTGGTGTATCAGATCCCATAGAACCAATGGGTTCTTTACCTAATTGCCCCATAGGAGAAATAATAGTGTCTATATCTTCTTGAGTATATCCAAATATTTGTTTTCGTTTGGCAACAGTTTCTTCACCTAAAAACAAAGGGCAATCATTATAAGGTATATCTTTTAAATGTACCAGATTATCATCCAACCATTCTCGATAGGGATGTTTTGCTGCGATTTCTTCTTTAATTTCTTCATCATTCACAATTCTACCTTCATCCATATTAACCAAGAACATTTTTCCAGGTTCTAACCTTCCGTGATATTCGATATTATTTGGTTTAATATCTACTACTCCCGTTTCTGAAGACATGATTACATACCCGTCTTTGGTTACACTATAACGAGAGGGTCTTAATCCATTTCTATCTAACACTGCTCCTATATAATTACCGTCTGTAAAAGGAATTGAAGCAGGGCCATCCCATGGCTCCATAGAACAAGAATTATATTCATAAAAGGCTTTCTTAGCCTCAGACATTTCAGGATTTTTCTCCCAGGCTTCTGGCACCATCATCATCATGACTTCTGGCAATGATCTCCCTGTCATTAATAACAATTCTACAACCATATCCATAGAAGCCGAATCTGATTTACCTTTTAATACCACCGGAAGTATTTTTTTGATATCCTCCCCAAACCAATCGCTCTCTAATAACTCTTCTCTAGATCGCATTCTGGTTACATTCCCTCTTAGGGTATTAATCTCACCATTATGACACATATATCGAAAAGGTTGTGCTAGATCCCAGGTTGGGAATGTATTGGTCGAGAAACGTTGATGTACCAAAGCCAATCGAGTGACTACTTTTGGATTCAATAAATCTTTATAATACAACTTAATATCTTCTGGCATCAATAAACCTTTAAATATCAAGGTTTTTGTAGACAAACTAGGTAGATAGAAAAACTTATTTTCTGATAATTTAGATTCATATATAGTATGCTCTGTTACTTTCCGTGCTATAAATAGTTTTAGATTAAAGTCAAAATAATTTTGATCTTCATTTTCTTTACCAATAAATATTTGTTTTATAAATGGCTCTGTTGTTGCTGCAATCTCACCAATATGAATATGATCCACAGGAACATCTCTCCACCCCAATAAAACAAGCCCTTGATCAATAATATTTTGTTCGAAGGTATCTATACAAAACTGTCTTTGATTTTCTTTCTTAGGTAAGAAAACATTACTTACTGCATATTCTCCGGCAGCTGGTAATTTGAAATCACAATGCTCGGTAAAAAAATCATGTGGTATATCAATTAGAATCCCCGCTCCATCTCCTGTCTTTCCATCTGCACTTACAGCGCCTCGATGCTCTAGTTTTTCAAGAATCTCTAATGCTTTATGAATAATGTCGTTTGATTTCTTCCCTTCTAAGCTACAAATGAATCCTGCACCACATGCGTCATGCTCAAATTCTGGTAGATACATTCCTTGTTTCTTCATCATATTTTCTGATCTAAAAGTGTTTCAAGCAGATGAAATTAACAAATCATTAAGTATAGAGAAAGAAAAAAACTGCTTTCGTAATCACTTTTCTGAGCTACATAAAAAAAGCCCCTTCAGAATAAAATAATCACAAAATAAGGGCTTCTAATTATGAATTTGACAATGCGTTTTTAGGTAAAAAAACCTAAATAAATCAAGAATCAGAACCAAATCACATACAACTGATTATCAGTTGATTTTAACGAAAACGTTTTCGATAAAATTTTGAATATCTTAAGTATTAAATCATTATTTTTTTAGTGAAAAAATATTTAACCCTAATTTTATTAGGGTTAAAAAACATAAAATGATAAAAATACACAAAACAACCCCATTTATTTGATAGTATATATTAAAAATATATAGTTTTGAATGTAATTCAATATTAATTTTAACTTTTATTCTTTATGAAGAAAATAGAAGCAATTATCAGGAGATCAAAATACCGGGTTGTAAAAGAGGCCTTACACAATAAAGGTGTTATGTTTTTCTCGTATTGGGATGTAACCGGAGTTGGGCATGAACAAAAAGGAAGTGTCTATAGAGGAATTTCTTATAGTACCACAGATATTCAAAGAAGGTATTTATCTATTGTTGTAAATGATGATTTTGAAGAAGTTGCAATCTCTGCAATTCTAGAAGCTGCAAAAACCGGAGAAGTTGGTGACGGAAAAATCTTTGTTTCCGACATCAAAGAGGCCTATAGAATTCGCACTTCGGAAAAGGGTGGTGAAACATTAAACTAATAGGTCTCACTACTCACAAAAATTAACCAATCAAAAACTAAAAACAATTTTAATAGTAATTAAACTATGGAACTTTTAACCACAAACAATGTATGGATGATGGTGTGTACGGCACTTGTATTTTTCATGCACTTAGGATTTTCTTTTTTAGAAATAGGATTAACTCGTCAAAAAAACACAATTAATATATTATTCAAAAACGTATTTATCATCTGTATAGGTTTATTATTATACTACATCGGTGGTTTTAATCTCATGTATCCAGGATTTGAGGATGGGGACATCGGTTTTTTAAAATTTGGAGGATTTGGTATTTCTGCTCCCGAGAATGGAATGACTCCCGAATATGCCAGTGGAGGGTATACCTGGTGGACAGATTTCTTGTTTCAGGGAATGTTTGCCGCTACCGCTGCTACTATAGTTTCTGGTGCGGTAGCAGAGCGTATTAAGTTAGGAGCATTTATGATATTTACTATACTATATGTAGGTTTAGTATACCCTATAGTAGGTTCCTGGCAATGGGGAAGCGGATTTTTATCTACTTTTAAGATTGGTGAAACTGAAGGGTTTTATGACTTTGCTGGCTCTACACTTGTACACTCTGTTGGTGGATGGGCCGCTATGGTAGCGATTATCTTATTAGGTGCAAGAATAGGTAAATACAGTTCTGAAGGAAAACCACAAGCTATCCCCGGGCACAATATACCTATAGCCGCAGCTGGCGTACTTATTCTTTGGTTAGGGTGGTTTGGTTTTAATGGTGGATCTGTACTCTCTGCAGACCCAGCTAGCACCTCATTGGTATTAGTAACTACCTGCCTTGCAGCAGCAGCAGGTGGTATTGGGGCATTTGTACTTTCTACCGTCTTATATAAAAACTATGATCTTACCATGTTCCTAAATGGTATTCTGGGGGGATTGGTAGGGATAACAGCCGGGGCTGATCTCATGTCCCCAAACGAAGCTGTAATTATTGGTTTGTGTGCAGGTATAATCATTGTACTTGGCGTAGCACTGGTAGATACATTTAAACTAGACGACCCTGTAGGTGCAATAGCCGTTCATTTAATCTGTGGTATCTGGGGAACTATGGCTGTAGGGATTTTTGGGGCGAAAGCTGGATTTGATCAGTTCCTGGTTCAGGGGGTTGGTGTCCTTATTGTAGGAGCTTTTTGTTCAACAACTGCTTTTGTTATCATATTCATACTTAAGAAAACTATAGGAATCCGAGTTTCGGAAAAAGAAGAAATTGACGGATTAGACAATCACGAGCACGGTATGGATGCCTATCCTGATTTTAGAATTAACCAACATTAAAAAACAATAAAGACCCAAACTGTTTTTTTATTAATGAGCTTTCTTATAGTATTTAGGAAGCTCTTTTTTTTAATCTTTCTTTAAAGAAAAGGACAAAATCTTTTGAAATAAATCACTTCGTTTATATGGTTTAGTAATAATCCCATTCATCCCTGATTGATGAACCTTTGTAATCACCCTTTCTAAATCAACGGCTGTTAATGCCATAATAGTAACATCTTTATTAAACTCTCTTATTTTTTGAGTCGTTTCAAAACCATCCTGTTCTGGCATATGAATATCCATAAAAATCACGTCGTAGTCATTTTTTTGTGTTAATAGTACAGCATCAAAACCATTATCTACTGTTGTACATATCGCTCCTGCGCTTTCTAAAATCTTTTTTGTAATCATTAGATTAATCGTATTATCATCCACAACCAACATACTATAACCATCTAGTACGTTAGCATAATCTTTATCATTTACCATTGGTATGTTTGTATTCTCTAGGTTTCGTTCCATTTCAATCTCAAAAGAAAACGAAGTTCCCTTACCTTCTTCAGATTCTACAACTATAGAAGATTTATACAAATCTTCTATAAACCTTTTTACGATATACAACCCTAACCCAGAGCCTCCTTTGTGTTTATCTATATGATGTATCCCTTTAAATCCGTCAAATACATCTGATATCAATTCTTTTTTAATTCCAATCCCATCATCTTTTACTGTAAAACGAAGTCTGGTCATATTTTCGAAACTTGCAATTTGCGTAAGTTCTATCCAGATATTTCCGTCTGTAGTAAATTTAATGGCATTAGAAATAAGGTTGATAAAAATCTGAGAAAGCTTTAAACGGTCATCCAGAACATTTGTTTCTACATCATCTGCTATATTGATATGTAATTTTGTATTACTCTTACGCAATTGATATGAAAACGAATTACAAATATTCATTAGCATTTCATCTAAGGAAAAAGCATCTTTATTTAACCTCACATTCCCCAGGCGAAACTTAGAATATTCTAAAGCATTATTTACCAATCCTGATAAATGATTATTCGAAAATTTTAATGTACTTAAAAATTCTTTCCTTTGTTTTTGATTCTTTGTATTTTCTATGATTTCTACCAATCCTTGTATCGTATAAATAGGCGTTCTTAATTCATGGCTCATTATAGAAAAAAATTGATTGCGTTCTTCATCAACAGTTAATAACTCGGCATTTTTTTCTTTCAATTCTTCATTAATTCTATGCTTATGATTGTTAGACCTGTATACATAGACACTAAAAATAATTGCCAACAACAACAAAAACCCTGTCAAAAAACTGATCTGAAAATAACTTTTTTGAATCTGAATATTTTTCTCATTGATAATAGAAAGTTGCTCGATATCTTTTTTATTCTTGGCTATTTCATAAATAAAAATATCAGCGTTAGAAGCACGTCTTTTCAGTTTTTTAATATAAGACTCCTGATATTTATTTGATAATACCTGGTAATAAGACACCGAGTCCATGTTTTTATCATACTCATAAAAATAGCGTGCTTTGTATTGTTGTATCAATCTTAAATACTCATCCCGTTCTCTTTGTACAAAAAAGAGAGAATCTCTTTCTATTTCATTTAGCAACCGATACGATTTCTGATAATCTATACCTTTTTCCATTAATGCCATTGCGAAATATATCTTTAGTTCGTTTCTCACAACATCATTAATGACATGTATACTTTCCTTTGACATCTTTGTAAAATCATAATCATCAAGATCGGATAGTACCTTTCTGGAAATGGAAATCACCTGCTTAAAGTTACTTCTATTCATTTCGCTTATGATATAATCAAGGTGATGGAAAAATATAATACCATTGTCACTCTTCTCATTATAATCAAGATACTTCTGATATAGACTATCTAACTCTTTATACCTATTTGTTTCTCTAAACAATCTTAATATAAATACTTTAATCTTGGATTCATAAGAATTACCTGGTATCCTTTTTGAAATTTCCTTAGCTTTAAATATGTAATTTGCTGCTGCATTCGGTTTTCCCGAAGTCATAAAAATCAGTCCGTAGTTATAATTATAGGACAACAAAAACTCATCATCAGGTTCTGATTTCTTATGATTAAAAATTGTATCTAAAAAAATTCTGGCCTCGACAATGCTATCATTCCTTATCAAACGATAAATGGTATTGTCAATTTCTAAAGTTGATTTTTCAATCTTTTCTTTTTTTTGAGCAACACTACAAATACTCCAAAAAATTAACAGAATAACTACATTTATTTTAAAAATTTTCACACACATACCCCATATTATCAAAAAAACCACTACAACAATATAAAACAATATCTTCTTATTTCTATATTATTTTACGGTTTTCCAGTACAAAAACAACATTTTTTTTATCATTCACCCTCAAGAGTTTACGCTATTCTGTTACTTTTAAGGGTATTACCATTGCTGAAGAGTAAAAAAAATCATAAAAAAAAGCCTGAATAAATATTCAGGCAATCTATTGATACAATTACTAAGTACGGTATTCTAATTACTTCATATTAGCAATTATTTAATGATTTGCATAGATAATGGATATGAAGGTTCTTCTCCATTATTTGCTTTTATAGCATTAATGATAGGAAATATAAAACATAATAGTGCAATAAGAGCTAACCCTAATAATCCCAGTCCAAATAATAATATTAAAGGAACACATACGATTGCATAAATAAACATACTTATCTGAAAATTCATAATTGATTTTCCATGCTCATCCATAGCCGAAACTCTTTCTCTCTGGGTTAACCATAATATTAAGGGTACTATAAATCCTCCAAATCCTGTGATAAGGTCTAATAATTGTGATAAATGGGTAATAACTAGTAATGATCTGTCCTGTCTCATGATTTATACGTTTTTGGTTGATGATTGATGAAATTGCTAAAAATATTAGCATTCTATACTTATATGACGATAAAAATAGCAATTTGTTACAGTATATGTACAAAATATGTATTGTACCTATTACTAAAATTAAAGAGGTTTTCATGAAGAAAAACCTAGATATTAGCAGTTTAAAATCTAGTGTCTATATTTTTTTCTTTTAAAATAGCATAATTTATTACTATTTTAGAAAACTTTTAATTCGCCTAAAATTTTATCTCAATGCGATTATTTATATTGATATTCATAATATCTTTCTTCCAATCTTATGGTCAACTTATTATTGAAGAAGTTGCTCCACCAAAGGAAAAGGAAAAAGAAATTAAAAGCATTACAATTAATCTTATAGCATCAAAAAAAATACCCACAGATATTAATCAATATCAAATAATAAGAGTTAGTGGGTATGAGCATTTAAGTGATGTTGATTTTAAACTTCTTCTACATGATTCTCTTGAGAGCTTAACTATTTTGGGGTTTGGAGTTAAAGCTACAACGAACTCTCTTCCTCCTGCTTTAGGTCAAGCTACTAATCTTAAACGGTTAAAAATCAGAGGTAGAAAATTTAAAAAAATACCTAAAGAAATTGAAAATCTTAAAAAGCTAGAATCGTTACATATCGATAGTTCTCATTTCCTTGAAACTCTACCAAAAGAAATTTGTCAATTAAAAAGTTTAAAATCTCTACATGTAGGTTCTTTTGCTTTAAAAAGTATTCCTGAGGAAATCGGAAATTTATCAAATCTGGAGTCACTTATACTGGATCCTGTTTCGCTAACAAATGATTTAATAGCATTACCAGAAAGTATCAAGAACTTAAAAAAACTTAAAAAACTCAAAGTTTACTCTGGTGAACTGAATTCGATTCCTGAAGGGTTATCTGAATTAACAGCTCTTGTTGATTTAAATTTATATGGTAAATTCAGTAAGCTTCCCACTAATTTATCTAATTTGACAAACCTTAATACCCTCCGTATTCGCAGTCCACAATTGATAGGTGTATTTCCTGGAATAGATAAACTTAAAAAGCTAAAAAAACTTGATTTTTCCTTATCGGGTATGAAAAATAACCAATTGGACATTTCTGGTATGTCGAACTTGTCATCTATACTTATTTATCTTTATACAGATGAATCCATTAGTTTTAAAGCTAATACATCTGAAAAACTTACTAAGCTATTTATTTCTGGCAATAAATTAAAATCTATAGAAGGTTTAGATAACTTGGCAAATATCACTCATTTATCTATAGAGTACACTAGCATAAAAGATGTTCCTGCTTCAATATTTAAACTTAAAAACCTGAAATATCTCAGGATTTCCAACTCTCAAATTAAAGTATTTCCTAAAAACCTGGAGAACAATAAAGAGTTAAAAGAAATTGACCTTAATACTAACAAAATTTCTGGTAAAATCCCTTTGACTCTTTTAAAATTACCAAATTTAAAAACAGTTATAATTAATCGTGGAAATGAAGAAATATCTAATCTGAAAGAAATAAAGGAAAAGGCAAAGTTTAAGATTTATTAAAAAATTATGTAGAAACTTAAGTTCAATAAGTTTTATAACCACCATAACCAGTTCTATTTTTTTCACAATGATTTGCTTAAATATAGCATTAACAATGTATATGATTGAAAAATGGAGATTTGTTACAATAATACATTAACACCATATATTTTAACTAAAAAAACACCTCGACACGAAGCCGAGGTGTTTACTAATTACTAAATTTAATGTCTTCTATGTAAGATGTTAATTCACGATTAGTTTCTTGGTAGCAGATTCCCCGGTACTACTATCAAATTTAATTAGATAAATCCCTCTACCCAATGATAGGTTTCGGGCCGAAATTGTATTGATACCTGGTTGTATACTTATTCGAGCTTTTTTACTCCCCAGAATCGTATAAATGGTTGCAGTTACATTTCCTTTTATATATTGACTTAAATGTAATGAAAAGACATCTTTTGCAGGGTTTGGCTTGATACTTAATCCTGCAAGATCACCTTCATTCTCGTCTCCCAGAATTGGTGAAACTGATTCTAACTGAGCTATTAAACTTTCTGAAGTTGCTGATCGCCCACAAGAACCTTCGTATATTTTCACATTACTAAAAATAGAGGTATTACCACTACCTGCATCATTATCATTTATAAAAACCAGTCTATCCATACTACCAGTATAGAAATTCCCTACCGGAATGACATACTTTTTTGTACCGCTAGCATAATTATCAAAGTTAGTTACTCCATAATTTTGAGTACCATGAACTTTAAAATACCTGGTAGAGGTTAGTGTATTATCATTTTCAAAACCAACTCCATGAATTTCTCCTTCAGAAGTACTGCTAAAATCAAATTCTATTACTGTATTAGCAGTTACTGTATAATTCATGGCAATATATTTCCACGTATTATTTTGTAAAGAAAGTGCAGCTCCCCCGTTTTGGATTGAGAAATTACCTGCAGTATCCTGATTAGAGAATGCTGTGATTGTAAAATCATTAAAATCTAAAGCTGTACATACGGGAGGTGTTACCGTACCATTAGATATATTTAGAGCATCGATAGTAATATCTCCTTGCCAACTGCTTCCTGTCACAACATTTAACCTTAGCTGTACGCTTGCATTACCGGCATATGCAGAGAGATCTATATCTGCAGCATTCCAATCTGTCCCTTGCGCTCCTGTTTTGGTAAACACACTTGACCAGCTTCCTGTATTATTTGTTCTGGCTTCGACAGTTAATGTTCCCACTGCACTACCTATCATATGGTATTGAAAACTTAGTTTAGGAGTTGTAAGGCTTGTAAAATTCAAACAAGGTGAATTTAAGATTGCTCTTTTAGAAGGGAATCCTGTTCCATTTCCAGATGCTTCTACATATATATACGAACTACCATCTACAGCGCTACTTGGTCCGGTACCACTAGAAGGGGTACCATTAGAATTTACGGTCCAGTCTAAATCATCTCCACCGACTTGTTTCCAAGCTCCTATATTACCTTCAAAACTTTCGCTGTAAGGGAAAGAAGCAATATCACCTGTACATTCATCGGTTGGTGGGTTTCCATCAAGTCCCATAGCATCCCAAAAATCGGGTATAGTTGCTCTTTCTCCAAAGTTAGAACCTCCCGATCCCGAGCATCCACCATAGGCATGAACACCTACCGCATTTCCTGTTGCGGCATCTATTATCGGACTTCCAGAATTTCCTCCTGTCGTATCTGTTCTATATCTCACAAACGTATTATCAACAGATGATAATGGTCCTGTATGAGTTTGCTGTGTTTGATTATCAATACCAGTATCTGTACCAAATCCCGTTATGGTTATATTATTTCCAGGAGCACTTTGCACTACATTAAATGATTTACCCTGTGCCTGTATAGGCGTTTGACCTGTTTGCGAATTGGCACTTGCAGTAAATACAGCCCAATCGGTCTCGGGTCTCCCTCTTACAAAGTTAGTTACAAAATTACCTATTGGATACTGATCCTCTGGCCCAGGATGTACAATGGTACGATCCGGATTAGATTTAGGTACATTAAATTCTATAAGTTCTGCTCTGGTTCCTACGCAATGCCCAGCAGTAACTAATTTACCATTAGTAATAATCCAACCCGTACAACCGATAGGTACAATTCGTCCGATCGCATCATCAGTAGAATCGACTCTATCATCAGTCGAGCCACATTGGGATTTTGATCCCGGATCATTTTCACCAACTCCTACTTCATGAATAGTAAAACCAATAGCCGCTTCTCCTGGTGCTACGGTTAGTTGTAGTGTTATTTTATCACCATTAAAATAAGCTGTGCTATTCTTCCACTCTTTGATAGTCTTTGATGTTAATGTTTGGGTAGCTCCGTCTAATGCAGATGTAATGGTTAGTGTACTCTTATTTCCAAGGTTTACATCTTTAAGAAATAAACGCAACCATGTAGCTCCTTTTTCTGATATGGTTTCTGTAACAATTTGCGAACTATTTTTACTTTGATTGCCATCAGGTTTTATCTCCATATCATATTTCGTATAATGTCGTGGCAGCTCATCCTGTGCAAAATTGATATAAGGTATCAACATAAAAATGATGCATAACAGCATACATACTCGATGTATAGGATACCTGTAAATGTGAAATGAGTTTGTGTTGTTTGAGTTCATAAGAATAAGATTAAAAAAATTATTAGATTAGACATTAAATTTAGTTAGTACAAAAACTCTTGCAGCACCTTTAGTTGCTACAAAATTGTATTCCACTAACTGGTCATCTAATTTTTTAATTAATCAAAAACCAGCGGTTTTTTTCCTATTCTTTTTTTCCGAAGGAAATAAGTTGGTTAATACTGAAGTATTTCTTCTTCTTCCTGCTACAAGATAGAAAAGAAAATCAACTCCTCAAAAAAGTTTGGCAATCAAAATTTAAAATACATGTATTAATACTTATTTTTGCTTTTTATAGATAAATTATATGATCGCACAAGATACCATAGTAGCATTAGCAACCCCTTCAGGAGCCGGGGCTATAGCGGTCATTCGCGTCTCTGGAAAAGAAGCTATTACGATCTGTTCCCCTTTATTTAGATCTGTGAGTAGAAAAGAGTTAAGTGCTCAAAAAAGTCATACTATCCACCTGGGACATATTGTTGACGAAAACAGAATGCTTGATGAAGTTTTGATATCAATTTTTAAAGGTACTAATTCGTATACTGGGGAGCCCACTATAGAGATTTCTTGTCACGGTTCTGTATATATCCAACAAGAAATTATTCAATTATTATTACGGAAAGGATGTAGAATGGCTAATGCCGGAGAGTTCACACTACGAGCATTTATTAATGGAAAACTAGATCTATCTCAAGCCGAAGCAGTAGCCGATCTTATTGCGTCTGATTCTGAAGCTTCTCATCAAATCGCAATGCAACAAATGCGAGGTGGTTTTTCTAATGAGATTCAAAAACTGAGAGATGAACTCCTTAATTTTGCTTCTTTGATAGAACTAGAGTTAGATTTTGCCGAAGAAGATGTAGAATTTGCAGATCGCACTCAATTTAAAGATCTAATTACCAGAATTACAAACGTATTAAAACGTCTTATTGATTCTTTTGCAGTTGGCAATGTTATCAAAAATGGGATTCCTGTAGCTATTGTCGGGGAGCCTAATGTTGGAAAATCTACGTTGCTTAATGCATTACTAAACGAAGAAAGAGCTATCGTGTCTGATATTGCAGGAACGACTCGTGATACTATAGAAGATGAAATTAATATTGGTGGAATCGGTTTTAGATTTATAGACACTGCCGGGATACGAGAAACCAAAGATGTAGTAGAAAGTATCGGTATCCAAAAGACATTTGAAAAAATTGAACAAGCACAGGTAGTTATCTATTTGGTAGATAGTTCTCTATTGACTGTTGATCGTATTCAAGAATTAAAAACAGAAATAGGAAAGATAAAAAACAAGTACCCGCAAAAACCGCTAATTATTGTTGCTAATAAAGTAGACAAACTTGATGATAATCAAATTTCTACTCTGACATCCAAAGTTGAAAATATCCACCTGCTTTCTGCAAAACAAAATACTGGTGTTGAAGCATTGCAAGCTAAACTTCTTGAGTTTGTAAACACTGGTTCTTTACGCAATAACGAGACTATTGTTACCAATTCTCGTCACTATGATGCCTTATTAAAAGCTTTAGAAGAAATACAGAAAGTACAATATGGATTAGATACCGGGCTTTCTGGAGATCTAATGGCTATAGATATTCGCCAGGCGTTATATCATTTTGGTGAAATTACAGGAGAAATTACCAGTGATGACTTACTGGGAAATATCTTTGCTAATTTCTGTATCGGCAAATAGATTTTCTTTTGTCAGACTTTTATAAAATAAAGTAGAAATGGAATTCTTCCCGTTTGAACCTTCAGAAGCATTATAACTAAGTTGGGAAGGACTTTGCTTACTACAGATAATTAGCAAAAGGTAAAAAACAACAGTAAAATACAATTTTTGTAGCTTGATAATTTTATCTTTAAGGGTAGCTTTTGAAAAATATGATAGTCAAATTATTAATAGCAATCATAAGTGGTATTGGACTTGGAATAAGTTTGTTCTTTGGAATTTATTTACTTAGACTTAAAAAAGTCCAGAGCACAATATTAGGAATATTACTTATTGTGCTAACGTTAAGGATTACCAAATCTGTTTTTTATAATTATATAGAGCTTCCTGTTTTTATTAAGAATCTAGGCTTGGCAGCCAATTTAGCAGTAGGCCCTTTACTATATATCTACGGACGTTCACTCTTCATAAAAACAAAGATTCAATTGAAGTCAATACTATTTCATTTTATCCCTAGTTCTATTTATGTAGTTTTTTGTAATGATATCCCTAATGAAATTAATAGTATTTTTTGGAAATTGAGTTATAGTTTCATCTTAGTACATTCATTTTCTTATGTAATAGCAAGTTTGTTTATCTCTCAGAAACGACAAATTACGGTTAACAAAAAAGTGAGAGAATGGTATATTCTATTGGTTTTAGCTCTTTGTCTAGTATGGATAGTTTATACTTTAATATTTATTAAGTTAATTCCTATCTATTCTGCTGGTGTAGTTGCATTCTCAATTCTAATGTTTATCATCCTGTTTTTAGCTTTTGACAGAAAAGGAATATTTAATAATAACTATAAAGAAAAATATCTTAATTCTAATATTACTGAAGAAGATGGTAAATTGCAGCTAAACCGGATAAGAAAATTAATAGAAGAAGAACATCTTTATTTAGATCCTAATTTAAAATTAGCATCTTTATCTTCCAGACTTAATTTATCTCCTAGAGATATTTCTATGGTAATAAATAAACACGCCAACAAGAATTTTTCAAGTTTCATTAATGAATATAGAATAAAAAAAGCAAAGGAGTTCTTAAGTACCAGTCATCCGGATACAAAAATTTTAGCTATTGCGTTAGATTCAGGTTTCAACAGTCTTTCTTCTTTTAATGTAGCATTCAAGTCATTTACAAAATCTACACCATCTGAATATCGATTAAAAAGTATTACCCGAATAGTTTCTTAATATTTAATATTAAATCTCTATTGGATTCATGAATTCGATAGACAGTATGCCAAATTTTTAGTTGATTTAGAAAAAACTTTAAAATTATGGGTACAATAAATAGAAGACAATGGTTAAAAAATTCTTTGGTAACATCTGCAGGTTTAAGCCTATTTCCCCTGAATGCTTTTTCTGAAAATAACGGAGATCATTATAGAAAAGACTACAATACTAACAAAAGTGATGTAAGAAGATTACTTTACAATGAAAACCATCTTGGCCCGAGTAAAAATGTAGAACATATAATTAAGGAAGTTATATTTCGTAGCAATCGATACTCTACTTTTTATGAATATGATGCAAAAGCCTTAAAACAATTGATAGCAAAGCAAGAGGGATTGAAGCCCGAGAATGTGCTACTGGGTCATGGATCTTTTGAACCGTTAATATGGGCTGCAACTCATTTTGGAAGTAAAGGAGAACAAATAATTGTTCCCAGCCCAACATTTGATGTAGTTGGACTTTTTGCCAGAAAGATTGAGGCAAAAGTCACACCAGTTGAAGTAGATTCAGATTTCAAAATGAATTTGACAGAAATGGAATCCAGAATTAGTTCTAAAACAAGTCTTTTAACTCTCTGCAATCCCAATAACCCTACAGGGACTGCCATAGAAACCGAAAGATTAAAATCGTTTTGCAGGCTTGTATCAGATAAGACCACCGTACTTGTCGATGAGGCATATATTCATTTTATGAATTCCTGGCGAAACAAATCAATGGCACCTCTCATTGCAGAAGGAAAAAATATTCTTGTTACTCGTACTTTCTCTAAGATATACGGTTTAGCCGGTTTACGAATTGGTTTTATGTTAGGGCCAGAATCACTTATAGCAGAAATGGAGAAAAAATTCACTTTAGGGTTTCCGGGTAATATGCCTAATTCACTTAGTGTTGCATCTGCAATTACTTCACTAAAAGATGATGCCTTCTTAGAAACATCAAAGAATAACAATATAGAAATACGAAATGCATTTTACGATGAACTTGAAAAACTTGGCTTCAATTACATTCGCAGTGAAGCTAACTTCGTCTATTTTGATGTTAAAAACTTTAAAGCTTACAAAGAGCTTATGTTGAAAAACAAAATTTTACTTGCCGGGGGTTGGCCAACGAAATCGAATTGGGCACGAGTAACTATGGGGTCTGAGGATGACATAAGTTTCTTATTTGATAAAATGAAAGGAAAGAAATGGTTATAACCATTTCTTTCCTTTCTGATTTTACTTTTTTAGACAGTACCTAATATACTTGTTCTCAATATTTCTAATAATTCTAACCCAAATAACATCTCATTAGTACAGCTCCTATCCTTCTATTTATAAAAAGTTATTACTATTTGAGGATACACTGCTTTGATTTACACAGTTAAAACAGATCTTAAATGTGTTTTTAAAACCATGCTCTTTCTAACTGCAGGCTTATCTTTTTGTTAAAAAATAACACATCATGATCTTCAGCGAGGTACTTCGTAAGTACCCTCCTCTCACTTCGACAAGTGGGTTTTGAGAGCTTATAAAGTAAAATAAGTGTGTATCAATTCCTTATTGTTAAGAATATCTTAATAGATATCATGAATCTGATTAGGGGAAATCACGACAAATTGTAATAATGTATTACCCACTAATAACCAGGATTTGCCCCATCTTTTTTAATGAGCTACCTATTTACTAATCGTAAAATAGAATGTAGTGCCCTTTCCTATTTCGCTTTCTAACCAAATTTCTCCTTTTAACACTTTAATTATTTTTTTTACTATTGATAATCCTATGCCAGTAGATTTATGGTTTTTGTGTAGGGATTGAAAGGTTTTAAAAATTTTACTAAAATACTTTTTGTCAATACCAATTCCGTTATCGGCTATAGTAAATTGATGTTTATTTCCTAAGTCCGTATGGTTAATCGTTATAGTACCTGCTTTTTTATCGTTATACTTTATGGCATTGGTAATTAAGTTTTGAAATACTTGTTTAATTTTTGTTTGGTCGGTATAAAGTGTATCAGGCATCTTTCCCATTTTTATTGTCATATTCGCAGGAACACTTATAACTTTAAGGATATTACTTAATAGTCTATCCATATTGATCATGCTTTTACTAACTACATTTTCTTCGATACTTGAGTATTCTAGCACATCATTTATAAGTTTTTCCATATGTTCTAACGACAATTCTATTTGTTGTATGTTTAGCAATGTCGTTTTATCCAATTTATCAATATTATCTTCCTTTACCCACTCGATAAGAGTTGATATATTTCTTAAAGGAGATTTTAAGTCATGCGAAACGATATGCGCATATTCTTCTAAATTTTTATTTTTACTTTTTAATTGATGGTTAAGTTGTTTATGTATTTTCTCATTCTCAATTCTTTTCTCAAGTCTTACTGCATTATTTAATTGTTTTGCGATTACTCTAGAGATATTCATTAGCGTTAGCAAGTTGTCGTAGGTGTAATAGTTTTTCTCTTTATGTTCAGAATCAATAATGCCAATTACCTGCCCATTAAGCACAACAGGTACGGTTATTTCTGAGTAGTTAAACTCTATGTCTTGCATGTATCTTTCATCTTTAGTAGTATCATGAATCAGTTCTGGGATTCCTGTCATAGCAACCGTTCCTACAATACCTGTTCCGATTGGGATGACGAGTCTATTGATGATTTTTTTATCATTTACTTTATCGCCATAAGCTGCTAGTTGCTCCATTGATTTACCATCCTCTCTAATGAGGTACATCACACAATCTTCGCTTTTGAGATAGTTAACAATATTTACAACAACTTCCCAGGCAATATCATAATAGTTAGTTTTACCTATAATAGATTTCACTATACTGTTTATCACATAATCTTGCTCTATTTCACTTTCAGAATAGAGTTTATAACATAACGATTTCTTCCTTAGTATTTCATGTACCTGTACTCGAATTTGCTCCTCATCAATGATTTTATCTTTAGCTTTTTTTATCATTCTAACCAGGGGTTTTAGGTTTTTAGTTGTTTCACAATGTAATTGTTGATTGTGTAATCAACAGTTCGTTAATTACTTCAAATTAATTTACTTTTTTGAATCTGGTTATTACTTTCGATAAAATCGATGTATGTGCAGTCGAATGGTAATTTAATATCGACTATTTAAAAACGAAGCAGAGTTCAGTCATCGTTTCACAAATAGAAATACAGGATGTGGAAGGAGTTCGAAAAGGTTTTTTTCTAAAACTGAAAATAAAAGCAATACGAAATACTTTTTCTGGATTGATGCAGAGTTCGCTAAAAGGCAAAAAAAATCGATACTTTAATTACTTAAGGTATCGATTCTCTTTTAGATAAGTATAATCATTCTATCTGTTTTTCTGAAGTACATCGTATATATTAATCGGTAAAAAAAGATGTCTTTGCTCATTATTTTCACCATTAGATGCAGCAAATAAATCTCTAAAATATTTTACTGCACCAACAGAATAGTTTATTTTTTCTATCCACTTATAGAAGTCTTCTTCTTTTTGATCGGTGTTAACATATTCAAATACTGTCCCTTTTAGTTTCTCTAAACCATTATCTGTAAAGACAGGACGAGAAGGCAGTTTTTTAAATTCACCTTCTTTAACCCCGAGTAAGTTTTCGATCCATTGCAGATCTGTTTGATATTGCTTAATCAATTTATTCTCTAAAGAGTGATATAATTCATCTTCAAATACAATCCTAAGCGTACTTCTTTTACCGATCATATCTCCTGTCTTAAAAGTAAGACTATTATTAATCCCTAAATGAAATTGTCCGTCATTATTACTTTCTTCCAGAACTATCGTAAAAGGAATACCATTAAGGCTTCTTACCTCAAACTCCTGATCACCAATAGATTGAATAGAAACAAGCTCGTTTTGTGCATTTACTTGCATAAAAAAGCAAGAAACCACTAGCATAAATAATATTTTCTTTACGTTTTGAAGGTTTACTCTGTAGATCATAGCAATTTATTTTAGGTGTTCAAATTTATAATTTCATAAGCTGTTTTCAAAACTCTAACAATATTGATTTGTTATTATTTTAAAAATTGGCTTAATAGGGCTGCTATTTTTAACATTACATATATCATGCCACAGAATTTAAAGTGCTTTTCATAAAGAAATATAACTTCTGCATTTCCTTTTTACCGGCTTGTCTTCCCAAACGCCCCGCAAAGTAGAGTACAAACCAGGTGATAAGAAGGAAAAACATAGTGAGTATAGAAAATAAATACGATTTATCCAGGCGTATGTTAACATACATCCAGACCAGAGCACCTATAAATAATGTTACCACTACAAAATGTAGAAACATAAAAAGTGTCCATACTGTAGGATTGGGGCCAAAAAGTCCTTTAAGTTTTGGTTGATTATCATCAACTTCATAAATTTCGAGATGAAGTTGTGGTGACCAGAAGTGTTGTTCTTTTTTAGGAATACGAATAAAAACATGATGGTCTACCCGGCTTACTTTAAAATCCTGACAAGTCTTACCTGTTTTTTCAAAAGCTTCAAGTGCTTTTTCTGATGGCATATCTAAATCCTGAAAAAACCGGGGACGTAAAACAATATCATTTGAGACTTCCATAGATGCATTTAAGCATCAATGTTACTATATTTTTTAATTCTTATTACTGATTTTTATCAGTTTTAGAAAACTCAATATGAATCTATTAGCACTATACTATAAAATCCAAATCGTATGATTATAATATCATCGTTTAGGAGATTCCTTTCATAGTGAGTAATGTGGTTACCCAAACAATAACAGAAGAGAAAAATATACCCACACTATTTGCGATAAAAGCTTTTCGTTTTTTAACCTTAAATAAATATGTAGCAATACTTCCTGCATACACACCTGTACCAGGAATTGGGATCATAACAAATAAAAGAAGTCCCCAAAATTCATGTTTTTGAATTTTAGTACCTGATCCTAATTTTGCTCTTCGTGCTACATATATCGCAGCTTTTTTATAAAACGTCCATCGAAGTAAATATGTATTCATCTTTTCCAAAAAAAACATCATCATGGGAAACACCAATACATTAGATAAAAAACATAAAACAAATACCAAGTAGATATTTAATCCACTTAGCATACCATAAGGAATCCCAACCTTAGCTTCACCAAAAGGGGAAATACTCCACAAAACAGCTATAATAATATCCTTAATCACAAACAATTTTTCTTACAGCCTGCAAAGGTAACGTTCTAAATGGTTTGTACCATAATTTTAAATCTTAAAAAAGGTCTAAATTAGCTTTATAGCTCTAATTTTAACAATAAAGCTCTTTTTATGGCCTTAACAGCTTGGGTTCCAGCCATAAATATCCAGCACACAATAGAAACAGAAGATAAAAACCTAAAAGAGGTATCGGTCGTATCGTATGATTCTGGATTGTTTCACTCTTCAATGATTTTTTATAATGCCTCTTATTTTCTTCAATTGTTTTATATACCATCTGAGATTTCCAATGAGAGGTATCTGCTACAAAGTACTCAAATACTTTTGTTGTATCCTGCTCTATAAATTGAGTATTCCATCCAAAATCTCTTGGATAAGTAACCCCTTTCCAAAGGTTTTTTATATCAATATCACTACGCATCGAAACACTATATTTTTTATTGGTTTTGACTATTGGCTTTGATATTGATGTTCTTACCTCAAATGTAAAAGGGTGATCTTTATACGCAATTATTGATGTTGTCTCCCATTCTATCTGTGGAGTTTCTTTACGACTTAAACTAGTAATGAGTTTAGACCATATTTGTTGATAAGCAGTGGTATGGCCATCTAATACTAGTTCATATGTATTTTCTAACACTGTGGTTCCAACTCTACCATTTCCAATGCGTTTGTATCCAGATATGATTTTGGTATTAGGTTTAGTATGAATATGCTGCAAAAGAAATTCGTCTTTAAAAACAAAAGCATGTTTAGAAAGTTTAGCTTTTGTCTCACTATCCAATCGGGTTTCTGTATTTTTTTCTGACACAAAATTAAAAGCCCCTAAGCCATTTGAAGCTCTGAAAAAATTAGAGTCTGGCTGGATAAAAATACCCAGGCCATTTTCTTTTACCGAATTCTCTAAAGCAATACGTGATGCTCTTCCTAGGTTTTTTAATGAATTAGCATCAATAATAACAAGATCAAAAGATTCTAAATTCTTTTTAGAGAAAGTTCCCATAGGTACTCTTTCCATATTAAAATACTCGAACTTATATCTTCCTTTGGTGATCTGACTCCTTACCAGTACTTGATGTCCCATTTCTGCCAGGTAGTTTTTAAGGTACTTGGTTTCAAAAGTGGGAAAACCATTTATCACTACTATTTTTAACGGAGTAGAATCCTCTACAATTAGAGGGATAGGGTCTGTAGACAAAATTTTCCCTAAAGTATCTTTTTCGACTAATGAAAAGAGATAGTTTCCTTTTACATTAAGGTTAGTTGTGAATTCAAATTTTTGTTGTTCTCCAACAAGTAAAGAAACAGAATCTAAACCTGCTCCTCCCGGTCCTTCTAATATAAGTCTATTCCCTTTTTGTGGATTAGCATATAATCCTGTAAATACCTGTCGTTTACCAACTGTATTTTTATAATCATATTTAAATCTAATTACCCCAGAAGGAGTCTTTCTTCCCAGGTAGCTAACGTTATAATTATCTAATTGCCAGAGGTCATAAGGTTTCACACCATACCCAAGTACAAAAACAGAATCTGGAGTGTCTACGCCATCAAAAATAGGGTGATTAGCTTTGTACAGATGTTTTTTTAGTTTTTTATGAATTCTCGCCAGGCTATCTAATTGTTCTTTATCATAGCCCTCGGTAAGCAAAACCATTTTAGTAGTTATAGTATTGGCAGTAGAAATTGCAGGTTTTAATGCTATGATAGCAAGTGAGGTAATTGCCAAAAAGGATATTGTTATTTTTATCCAAAATCTACGTTTCCCAAACTCTGGCCATTCTTTCCATATAAAAACAAACCATAGTATTATCCCGCCAATACCGATTTGCAATATCCAGTTCTCATTCAAAAAAGTTATTTGATCAATCATGAATTTGAAGCTCTTTTAGTAGTAATTCATTAATCTCACCTATTAATACTTTCTTTTTAAATGGATTGGGTTGCAACTCGGGAAGCGCATAAAACAAGCCTCTCTGTACTTCGATCAAAATTGAAGGTGATATAGCCCTATTTTCGGTAATCTGTTTTAACTGTTGTAAGGTTTTTAAATATTTCCCAGGGCTTTCAATAGCTTTAACGGCCAGTTCATTTCCTGCCTGTTTAAAAAGGAGTCTATCTTTATCGGTAAGTATCGTTTTATTAGATATTAATTGCTCAAGCCTTAAAACAGTTTTATATATAGACGGATATAGTTCTGGGAGTTGTAGTTCTTCTTTTTTTCTGAAATTAGACACTTCGTCAATTTTACCCGTAAGTCTTTTATCTTCTTTAATCGGTGGAGGATCAAACCCAATACGGTGTACATAGACTCGGGCACTATTTTTAATTTCCTGAATCAATTTAAGTGCTTTATATTGATACGGTAAGGATTTTTCTGGAGTATACAATCGTAAATATAACTCGGCATCCCACATTTCATTTAAAGCTTGTCGTAACTTACTTTTTAAAGATTGCGTAAAAAGCGTTGACTCTTCGGGATCATCATGATTATGCAAGTACTCATGCAAAGGGTCATTTGCTTTTTCATCATCATCTTCTTCTTCTTCGTGAGGTACCAGGTTATGTTCATTTTCATGATCATGGTCATGAGTATACGCTGCTAGTGGATCTTTTTCTTTCTCATGATCTTCATCATCATGTTCATCTTCCTCCTCAGGAATTGCCGTATTTTCTTGTGTTGCCGGTCCAAACTCTGATTCATCTCCCATAAATTCTCCGTACTTAAGGCGTAATACTTTTTGATCGAACCCTAATTCATTACTTTTAAATTTGAAGTCTTTTTCTGATAATTTTGATTTATCCTTGATCAATTTTTCTGTATCAATAATCAACTGGCGTTGACTTCTGAAATAATCTGGCATTAAGTCTACTCCCATCGTTCCCTCTACAGCAAATTCATCAGAAATTGTATCTTTTATAACCGCAAAAAAGGTTTCACTTCTAGAAATGTTAGGTCTGGGTTGCTTAAGATCCAATGCTTCAATATAAAAATAAAGCTCATCTCCCGGTTCCATATTCATTTGATCCAGGTCTATATTTTTTGATAAGCTTAAGTTTTTGTTCCCCCTAGAAAATTTGCTGTCAAAACTTAATTTTTCCTCTCTAAACTTAACAGATTCACCAGACCCTTTACTAACCGTTGCTATGATATATGCTTCTGCAATACCAAAATCATCGGTAACAGAGGTTGTAAATACTATTCTTTTGTCTTCATCATAAGAAAAAGAAGTAAATTGTTTTAAATCCGTAATTTTTATATCCGGCCTTTTATCTTTTATAACTTCAATCGAATACAATTCAGAAGTATATGATGTGCCCAGTATATCTGTAAATTTGAAATTGTAGAATCCCGATGTATTTAAAATTGAAGTTCTTACATATCCGTTATCAGTCAATTTCATAGGGTAGCTATTTCCCATACTTTCCATAGATACACTTTTAACTTCTTTATCAAATGTTATTTGCCACGATAATCGCGATCCTTCTACTGCTTTTATTTCCATTTTCGAAGTTTCAATAGAAGATTTTCTTGTATAAGAAGGATACTGTATGGTTAACAATTGACTTTTTAATTTAGGTTGTTGGGTAGTCGTTGTAGAATCAATGGGGTTAAAAATTATGGTATCTGGATGTACTTCCTTATGCTGTGGCCATTGTAAATGATCAAGAATATGATATCTATATCCGATAAAGCCAACCAGTGTACATAAACTCATTACGATACAGGCTCTAAATAAATGATTAGGAGGTTTGATCGTTTTTAATTTTTCGACAAGTTCTTTTGTTATTCTATATTGTTGCAATTTTGCGAGATCAGATAGTTGTTCTTTAGGTAGTAGCAAAAGACCTGTGCTATATTCTGCAACATCGAGGTGTTGATCAATATAACTACTCACCATTTTTAAACCGGGTTTCCAGGGTTTCACAAAAATTATAATCAATAAAGCAACCGATATCAAAGTAGCAATTGAAAAAATCAGGTTAAAGAACAAAAAATACATTAGAATAGCGGGACCTAGTGCATAGAGCAAAATCTCTATCCAAAGCATGAGTTGCCAACGCTTTTTAAACCGAATCAATATTTTATCTCCAGAAGCTATCATTGTTTTCTATATTTTGCTACGACACGCTCTGTGATGAGGAATAGTATACATAAAAACCATAACCACTTAGACAATTCTAAAGTAGTAGAATTTTCTTTATTTTTCTTAACATTTCTAGTTACTATCGGAAGTAATTCTCCGACATGTATAACTCGTTTATCATACGGTTTCATTTTTTCTTCGAGACCTTCATTATGATTGAGTATTGCCAGTAGATGCTCTGCAAAATATTCATTTACGACACATTCTGTATTAAGAGGTTTTGTAAGATAGAAGATTTCTTTTGAAGATCCTTTTTCTATAATATTATGAGATAAATCATCTGGTTTATATAGGAGTAGTGTCGAAGAAGTTTGCGGAGTTTCATCTTTACTTAACCATATCACTGTATTAAAAGCATCAAGGTGTATCGTATCTATCTTCTGTACGGCACGAACATTAACAGGCGCGTTAAGATGTTTTGATATTGCGCGATAGGCAGCTTCAATATATGTCTTTTCTGTAGATAAACTATCGTCATAAAATACTAATATGCGAACAGGTGATTCGGTAATAAGAGGATGCTGCTCTTGATTTCCGTTTACCGAAAAAACTATACTATCCTTCTCTTTATTAAATTCGATTCGATTACTACTCGTAGCAACAAATTCTTTCTCAAAAGATAGATGTTGAGCATCACTTGATACAGAAAGCAACTGTATTGCATCTTCTTTTTTAGTAGCACTAAGAATATTCTTAGTTGGTTTCCCTGGGTCTAGAATTACCCATGATATATTTTTGTGAAGCTGTGGTCTCTTCCCCTTTATACCCGATACAAATGCGTTCGTTATAACAACAATACTATCGGTTTCTAATGTTTCCATTTCTTTGGCCAATTGCCAATATCCTGGAGTTACGGTAGAGATTTCATATGCTGGATCGTTTTGATACTCTGGAAAACCAGGTTGCAAAAGCCGTATTGGTCCTTCGGTTTCTATAGTATCCAGAATTGCATTTACCTCTTCATATTCGAGTAGAGAAGGTTCTACAATATAAGTAATGGGTACTGCAGTAACTTTTCTTTTTATCTGTGGTTCTGCTATGATCATAACAAGTGTAGTAATCAATAACAATCGTAAAAGTAATAACCACAATTCATTAATTTGAATACTACTCGTTTGTTTTGAATCAGACTCATCAAGTAGCTGAATACTTCCTATTTTAATTGTTTTCCCATCTTTTTTACTCCACAGATGTATTGCAATAGGAACAATACCTCCTAATAAAGCCCATAAATATGTGGGGATAAGAAAAAACATACTAAATTAATCTATTTCGTTTCTTCAGAAATACCTGTAAAGCCTCTCCGATATTCTCATTTAGCTTAAACAAATGATAACCAATATCATTAGACAGCAGGGTATTTTTTGTGTTTTTCATCATTTCTTCTAATGCAGTGAGATATTGTTTTTTTGCTGTCTTAGCATCTATCTTACGCCTTGCTCCTGTTTCCAAATCTTCGAATGTAATGGTGCCTTTGTAATCAAATTCCAGTTCGTTTTTACCCATCAAATGAAATACTACAACTTCATTTTTAGGTGTTTTCAACCGTTTAACGAAAGAAGTTAGCTCTTCACTGTGTTCATACAAATCGGTAATAAAGAAAATCAATTCTTTATGGTTACGATCATGAAGGTTTTTTGACGCTCCAGGGTCCTCTGGCCATTTTCCTTCATTCTTAATATTAATCAATTCTAACAACAGACGATTATAATGTTTTTTCTGAATTTTGGGATATACGCTATGTAATTGGTGATCGTTAAGTGCAAAAAGACCTACAGCATCTCCTTGATTTTGGGATAAGTATGCCAATGAAGCGACCAGCACTCTGGTGTAATCCATTTTAGACAGATCTTCTTCCTTATGAAGCATCGACATACTGGCATCGACAATAAATTTTACCGCAATATTACTTTTTATCTCTGATTGCCTGATATAGTATCTACCTGATCTGGCAAGCATTTTCCAATCCAGTAGTCTTAAATCATCACCCGGTTCATAATTACGAAATTGACTAAACTCCATCCCCGGGCCTACACTTCTGCTGTGATTATGTCCAGACAAATATCCATCAACTATTACACGTGCAATGAGTGCTAATCCAGATACATTTTTTATAAGCTCTGGTTTTAATAATTGATGATAGTCCTGTTTCATACCAATTTAACTTTAAAATATCGCATATCACCTCTTTACCGGAATAGCGTTTAACAATTGAAGAGTAACATCATCAGACGTTATACCTTCGGATTCTGCTCTAAAGTTTACAATAACTCTATGTCGCAATACCGGTATAGCGACATGCTGTATATCTTCTAATGTAACCGATAAGCGTCCTTTCATCAAAGCACGAGCTTTGGCTGTTAATATCATTGCCTGGCCCGCCCTTGGTCCTGCTCCCCAATTTACCCACTCTTTTACATATGCGTTTGTAGTAGTTTCTGGCCTTGTCGCTCGTATTAACTTACTTACAAATGTGATAAGATCATCACTTATAGGCACTTCTCTAACCAGGTTCTGCAGTCTTAATATATCGTCACCGGTAATCACTTTATGAAGTGTTTCTTTTTTGGTACCTGTTGTATTCTTTAAAATGGTGGTCTCTTCTAATTCGCTGGGATATCCAATTTTTATATATAACAGAAAACGATCTTGTTGTGCTTCTGGCAACATAAACGTACCCGATTGCTCAATGGGATTTTGGGTAGCGAGAATAAAAAATGGTTTATCCAGAGTATAGGTTTTACCAGAATATGTTACTTCAAACTCCTGCATGGCTTCTAACAGCGCTGCCTGAGTCTTTGGTGGCGTTCGGTTAATCTCATCTGCCAATATAATATTAGCAAAGATGGGTCCTTTATTAAATTTAAAAAACTTCTTTCCGGTACTATAATCTTCTTCAAGTATTTCGGTACCAATAATATCAGAAGGCATTAGATCAGGAGTAAATTGTATTCTTTTAAACTTTAAATCAATGGCCTGCGCTAATGTTCGTATCATTAACGTTTTTGCCAACCCGGGAACTCCTTCTAATAATGCATGTCCTCCTGCCAGAAAAGTAATCAGTAATTGTTCTACGGTTTCCTCCTGCCCAGTAATTACCTTGCCAATTTCTTTCTTTAAATTGGTAAGTTTCTCGGTAAGTACATTCACCTCTTGTTCAATACTTGCTAAATTTTTATCCATACATCTTCTTTTATGATGTTAAAGCATACATCACTATATTTACTCCAAAGCGAGTATTGTCTATTTTATACCATCGCTTATTTCTAAAATCATAATCCCATTCGCAACCATAATCTTTGTTGCTAAATAAGACCCCTATCCTACCATTAATTTCAATAGCTTTTAGGTAATCATGTACAATATCATCTCCCCATCCGTTAAGTTCTTGTGAGGTCGTGGGTGGACCATCTTCAAATTCGAAGAAAACGTTATATATCTCATGAGTATTAGGGATTTTTTTTAACTGCCTAGGACCAAAGATATCCTCCATTTGTCGTTCAAATGATTTTGAAAACAAACCATCTATATCGTGATTACAATCATCTGCAAAGACAAAGCCTCCGTTCCTGACATATTTCTCAAAATTCTCTCTTTCTTTCTTTGTAAATTGCACTAGTTTATGCCCTGATATATAGCAAAATGGACTTTTAAATATTTCATCGCTACTAAGGGCTATAATTCTTTCTTGCGTATCTACTTTTAGGGTAGTATACTCTACTAGAGAATTTAAAAGGTTTGAAGGCATTCTTTGATCTACATCCCAATCTCCCGACTCATATTGCAATCTTGTAAAGAAAAACTTGTTACTCAATGCAGTTATTATTTTAGCTTTCAAAAACATATTACCCCACAAAACCGTTACGATTAATGGTTAAAACAGTATCGAAAGAAAAAACTGGCCATAATGAAGCTAATTAAAATGACCAGTTTATATTATGAATTATATTTACACCGCATCAGACAAGCTGGTAAAGGTGAAATCTCTTACCTTCATATAAGGTACCAAATTACCATTGATCCTAACTTGTTTTCCGAGTGTTTCGAGATTATTAAGCATAATAATCGGACTCTCATTAAATCTAAAGTTCTTTACTGGATGCTTTATCTTTCCATTTTCGATATAGAACGTTCCATCCCTGGTAAGACCAGTATATAAGAGAGTTTGAGGATCTACATTTCTGATATACCATAATCTGGTAACCAAAATTCCTTTTTTGGTTCCTTTAATAAGATCTTCTAAAGAAGCATCTCCTCCTTGCATAATGAAATTAGATGGAAAAGGTACTGGATCAACTCCTTTCTTCTCTGCCCAATAACGACTATATGCTAAATTTTTCACTACTCCATTCTCTATCCAGCTCATCTTCTTTAAAGCCTGCCCAGATCCATTCCATGTACTTGTAGGTACATCTGGATTTAAAGGATCGGACCAAATGTTTACACGTTCGTCTACAATCTTCTCTCCTAGTTTAGTGCCTCCGCCTTCTTTAGACATAAAGCTTCGCCCTTCATCTGCAGTTCGTGCGCTAAGAGCACGACCAATATTTTGTAGTAACCCAACCGACGCTGCAGGTTCAAGAATTACAGTATATTTACCCGGTTCTATAGCTTTGGCTTCTCTTGATGTCACTGCCTTATCTATCGCTATATTAGAAGCTTTTGCTGCATCAAACTTGCTGATATCATTAAAATCACGAGATACCCATCCTGATCCGGTACCGTCATTGGTTCTCATCGTAACCGTGAAATTAGAACCTGTAGATTGATTGTAGGCAAAAAGACCATTAGAATTCATCATTGCACTAAACCCATAAGAATCGTTAAAGAACCCCGCAGCGGTAACATCTTTTGCTACAGCTGGCTCAATACTACTACTTGCTACAGTAGCACGATACTCTGGTGAGATATTGGCCGATGCTTTGTTATAGGTTATTGATTTATCATAGGTTTGAGGTCCCAAAGGCCCCATAAACTCTGGATTCTCTGGTGAAAGTTTTGCTAACTCCTCTGCTCTTTTAACTACTTTCTTTAGAGATTCATCATCAAACTCATCAATCGTTGCTGTACCCGATTTTTTTCCGAAATTAGATTGTACAACCAGGTTTTGATTAGATCGATGACCCGCAGTAGAAACCGTATTACGCGCATAGCGGATATTTCCGCTTTCGCTTCCACTCATATTTATTTCACAAGCATCAGCAGTAGAAAAGCTCAGTGCTTTTTCCATAATTTGCTTTGCTTCTTCTTTTGTATATATTGCCATGATATTTTTATTATTTGTTGGAAAAAGATGTTTTAAATAGTTCTACCTGTATTGATCACATTTACATTATTAAACCTGGTAGTAGAACTTCCGTGTGATACAGCACTTATCTGAGAAGGCTGTCCTTTACCATCAAAGAACGATCCGAATAACCTATAGTCATCTTTGTCACATATTTTGGCACAAGAATTCCAAAACTCCTGTGTATTAGATTGATAAGCAACATCATCTAACATACCCACAATCGCTCCGTTTTTAATTTCGTAGAAAGCAGTACCGCCAAACTGGAAATTATATCGTTGCTGGTCGATAGAGTACGAACCTCTACCCGCAATATAAATCCCTTTTTCTACATCTTTTATCATGTCATTAACATTATATTTTTCTTTACCTGGTTCTAACGAAACATTAGGCATACGCTGAAATTGTACATCGTTCCAACTCTGAGAATAGCAACAACCATGTGATTCATTCTGATCTATCATATGAACCTGATCTCTGATTGCCTGATAATTGGTTAATACACCATTACGAACTAGATCCCATTGTTTTGTCTTTACTCCTTCGTCGTCGTATCCTACAGCTCCCAGAGATCCTACTTGTGTTTTATCTGCTACCAGGTTAACAATATCACTACCATACTTGAAATTTTTGGTTTTCCATTTATCAAGAGTAGCAAAACTTGTTCCTGCATAATTGGCTTCATATCCCAGTACACGATCCAACTCGAGAGGGTGCCCTACCGATTCGTGAATAGTTAATCCCAGGTGATTTGGTTCTAATACCAAATCATACTTACCTGCCTCTACCGATTTGGCACTAAGTCTCTCTTTAGCTTGCTTGGCTGCCATAATAGCATCTTCTACCATATCATAGCTTCCTCGATACAATTTCATTCCTGCCGGTCCATCTAATTTTTCTGAATCCAAACCATCCATATATTCATATCCCATTCCCATAGGAGCACTCATTGCCTGGCGTGATTTAAACTTATTATTAGCTCGATCAATAGCCGTAACCGTAAATGTTGGCCATATACGGTGAACATCCTGATCTATATATGACCCATCGGTAGATGCAAAATATTTTTGCTCATTTACCATAAAAAGACCAGAATTCACAAAATTAGCTCCATTTTTCATTGCAGCTGCATTAGCACTAAGCAATAGATCTACTTTTTCTGAAATAGGTACTTTTTTGAAATCCTTTTTAATAGGTGTCTTCCAGGTAACTTCTCCATAAGATTTTACCGGAGCCAGTTTCACAGGTACTTTCTGAATTTTTGAATTTGCTTTTGCAATTGCAACCGCTTGTTCTGTTGCTTTTTTAATCCCTTTTTCTGTTACGTTATTGGTAGAAGCAAACCCCCAGGTTCCATTGGTAATAACTCGTATACCAATTCCAAAAGATTCTGTATTTACCACATTCTGAACCTTATCTTCTCTGGTAAATACATATTGATTTAGATATCTTCCTATTCTTGCATCGGCATAAGATGCTCCCAAAGTCTTGGCAGTATTTAATGCTATGTCTGCAAGGCTTTTCTTGATTGCGACATCCATCCCAGGATTTAGCAAAGCTTCTGCGGAAATATTATTTCCCATAAGCAGGGATGGCATCATTAATGCGCCAGATCCTAATCCAGCGTATTTAACAAAATCTCTTCGTTTCATATAAACCTCCTTTTTTGATTGAATGAATATTTATTTAGTTATGGTGTTTTAGTTTTTAATGTATGCTAAATCTAGAAACATAACGCTATAGTATATATCATTTTTTGTGAGGAAATATGATTATTATTATCTAAAAAAAACTTAAAAAACATATGAGCTTTTTCATTCTTTTAAGATCCCCAAAGTTAAAATCATATCATACCAAAAAGAAGCTAATTACGTCTACTTTTTATTTTTAGTACAGCACTAAAAGTAGAAAATTTATGTCAAATAACAATAGTGCCCAAAAATGTTAAAAAAAGAGTAAGAATTTTCGTATACAAAAAGAATCTAAATTTACACAAAACACATAAATACCTGTAAAACAAGTGTTTACAAAACAAAAGATAATCTAATATACAATCTGAAAATTATCGATAAAATGCCTGAATCCCTAGATTTGAGCGTATTTAAAATTTTGTTAAACTTTTATATTTTTAACGCAAATGTTATCAAAATCATAAAATATCTTTAGGAGAATTACTCTTTTACAACATAAAACAGTATATACCAACATAGATAAGAAGCTATAATCCTACCCTGCCTTGTAGAGCAAAAAATGATCTTTGTGTGTGTAACCTTTGTTACTGATAAATATTTTGTGGTGCATTACTTTTATCCAAAATTCAACAACATGTTTGGTAGAAGTTCAAAATTATACAACATATTGTTTTTAAAATGTCCACGGTGTCATGATGGAGCATTTTTAGAAGCCAACCCATATCACCTAAAACGTTTCAATAAAGTAAGAAAAAGATGCCCTTCATGTCAATTAAAATATAGTATAGAGCCCAGTTTTTATTATGGCTCAATGTATGTTTCATATGCAGTTGGTATCGCGATAAGTGCTGCTGTTTTTACCTTAATACAACTGCTTGGGTTAGATTTGACCCCAATACACATCTTTATTAGTATTGTTGTTACCTTAATACTTTTAATGCCATACATCGGCGCGATTTCAAAATTGATTTGGGCCAATTTCTTCTTTACCTACGATGCATCTATTGCCAAAGCTAAACAAGATTTTAAATGATTCAGGAACTAAAAAACAGTTACGGGCGCCAGTTTGAAAATGCATTGATAAACGACATACTACAAGTAGGAACTTTTAGAGAAGTTCCTGCTGGATATAAACTGATTGAAATTGGAGATTATATCAAAGGAATGCCATTACTAGTATCGGGAGCAATAAAAATATTTAGAGAAGATAAAGAAGGAGACGAATTGTTATTATATTATTTAGAACAAGGAGACACCTGTTCGATGACAATGACTTGTTGTATTGGCCAAACTCGAAGTGAAATTAGAGCAATCGCAGAAGTAGATACGAAACTTATCATGATTCCTATTCGAAAAATGGAAGAATGGACGGCCAAGTACAAATCCTGGAGGAATTTTGTGTTTGAAAGCTATCATAACCGATTAAATGAACTTCTTATTACTTTAGATAGTATAGCTTTTGATAGAATGGATGAACGCCTGGTGAATTACCTGAAGGAAAAAGCTCGAGTTAATAACGAATATATTATTCGTAATACACATCAGGAAATTGCACAAGAGTTACATAGTTCTAGAGTAGTGATATCCCGCTTATTAAAAAAACTCGAACAAATAGATAAAATAGAATTACATAGGAATTATATCAAAATTCTTGATTTATAAAAGCTATGTAACCAATGTTACTGATTATAGATTTATGTTCTACTACTTTTGGTTATAAATTCACGCATACATGCTAAAGCGATATTTTCCTGTTTTTCAATGGCTTCCTGATTATAAAAAAAAGTTTTTATCGGGAGACATTGCAGCAGGCTTAACTGTAGGGATAATGTTAATTCCGCAAGGAATGGCATACGCCATGATTGCAGGTCTTCCTCCTGTATTTGGGCTATATGCCGCATTGATTCCACAAGTGGTGTATGCTATTATGGGTACCTCGCGACAATTGGCAGTAGGCCCCGTAGCAATGGATTCTCTTCTTGTTGCATCGGGATTGGGAGCACTATCACTTTCGGGTATTGAAGAATATATAACGATGGCAATCTTTCTCTCTCTTTTCATGGGAAGTATTCAGTTTATTTTGGGAATATTAAAGATGGGGTTTTTGGTAAACTTCTTATCCAAACCCGTCATTAGTGGTTTTACCTCTGCTGCTGCAATTATCATTGGACTTAGCCAATTAAAACATGTATTAGGAATAGAAATCGAGCGTAGTAATCAAGTCCATATCTTGTTACACAATGCATTCAAAACCATAGATCAAACTAATTTTTTAACTCTGGGTATTGGTATTCTTGCCATTGTAGTTATCAAAATCATAAAAAAAATAAATCCAAAAATTCCTGCAGCGTTAATTGTAGTTATTCTTGGGATCGTTGGGGTTTATACCTCTGGTATAGATGATCTGGGGGTGAAAATTGTAGGTGTAATACCAAAGGGGTTACCCGAATTTGAGATACCCATTGTTGAGTATTCCAGAATTTCGGAGCTTGTGCCCATTGCTCTTACTTTGGCTCTTATTGCCTTTATGGAAGCTATTTCTGTAGCCAAAGCAGTAGAAGAAAAACATACAGAGTATGAGGTTGATCCTAATCAGGAATTAATTGCTTTGGGAACGTCTAATATTGTCGGTTCCTTATTTCAATCTTATCCAACAACAGGTGGCTTTTCCAGAACAGCAGTTAATGATCAGGCCGGTGCAAAAACAGGCATAGCCCCAATCATAAGCGCAGTCGTAGTTGGATTAACTTTATTATTCCTTACTCCTCTTTTTTATTTTTTGCCCAACACGATTCTGGCAGCTATAATTATGGTAGCGGTATTTGGATTGATCGATATAAAATATCCTGTTGTACTTTTTAAAAACAGAAAAGATGAATTTGGTCTTCTCCTTCTCACCTTTTTGATTACTCTTATTATTGGTATTAAAGAAGGAATATTATCAGGAGTACTGTTTTCTTTATTGATATTAGTGTATAGAACTTCAAAACCTCACATTGCAGTTTTGGGGAAAATAAAAGGAACCAATTACTTCAAAAACATTACTCGTTTTAGTAATGATATTGAAATACAACCATATATTTTGATTATTCGTTTTGATGCTCAACTATACTTCGGAAATAAAGATTATTTCAAAAAAGAACTCTATAAACAGGTTGATTTAAAAGGAAAAGAGCTTAATACCATTATCCTTAATGCAGAAGCCATAAATTATATCGACAGCAGTGCTGCACATGTACTCAAACAACTTGTCGAAGATTTCAAAAGTAAAGGTATTCAGTTTATTATTGCCGGAGCCATAGGACCAACGAGAGATATTATATTTAGCAGTGGTCTTATCGATACTATAGGTACAGAAAATCTTTTTGTAAAAGTTTATGAAGCATATGATCACTGTAATAATGCAAGTAAAAAAACAGCCATACAAGAAAAGATTTCTCTTCAAACTAAAAAAACACCTTCTGTAACATAAGTAACTGTAGAAGAATAACATCCATACTATCTTTATACTATTAAACCTTTTAAAAGTAAATACTCATGAAAATAGAACAGATTTATACGGGCTGTTTGGCCCACGCTGCTTACTATATAGAGAATAATGGAGAAGCTGCAGTTTTTGATCCCCTTAGAGAAGTACATCCCTATATCGATCGTGCAAAAGAGGATAACGCAACAATAAAATATGTATTCGAAACTCATTTTCATGCAGATTTTGTGAGTGGGCATCTTGACTTAAGAAAAAAAGCAGGAGCAGAAATTGTTTTTGGCCCCAGTGCAAAACCTGGATATCATGCTACCATTGCAGAAGATGGGCAGATTTTTGAAATCGGAGAGTATAAAATAAAAGTAATTCATACTCCGGGTCATACTATGGAGAGTACCACATACTTGCTTATCGATGATCAGGGAAAAGAACATGGGATTATTACCGGTGATACTTTATTTATTGGTGATGTAGGACGACCTGACCTAGCTCAGCATGTTGTATCTGAGTTAACCGAAGAAAAATTGGCTGGTCATTTGTATGACTCTCTTCGCAATAAAATTATGCCTCTAAGTGATGACTTGATAGTGTATCCTAATCATGGGGCTGGTTCTGCTTGTGGTAAAATGATGAGCACAGAAACTACTGATACTCTTGGACATCAGAAAAAAGTGAATTATGCTTTACGCAAAGACATGACAAAAGAAGAGTTTATTGATGCTTTACTTACTGGGTTAACCGCTCCTCCCGGATATTTTCCTCAAAATGTTTTAATGAATATCAAAGGATATGATAGCCTTGATGAAGTAATGGATCGAGCAATACGACCTTTGCTTCCTGATGCTTTCGAAGTAGTGGCCACCGAAACAGATGCATTAATGCTTGATACCAGAAATGCAGAAGATTTTACTAAAGGGTTCATTCCTAATAGTATTAATATCGGTCTGGAAGGAAGTTTTGCTCAATGGGTGGGAGAAATGATTCCCGATGTGAAACAAAAAATATTACTAATCACCTATCCAGGAAAGGAAAAAGAAGCAATCACCAGATTATCAAGAGTAGGATATGATAATACCATAGGATATCTTGATGCCGGGTTTGATTCATGGAAAAATGCTAAAAAAGAGTTCGAAACCTCAAAAAGAATTACCGCCAATGAATTTGAAAAATCCTATACTAAAGAAAAGCCTTTGGTTTTTGATATTCGTAAAAAAAGTGAGTACGACTCAGAACACATTATTGATGCGATAAATACTCCATTAAATGAGATTAATAGACATTTAGCAAAGTTTCCTAAAGACAAACCCTTTGTATTATACTGTGCAGGGGGATACAGAAGCATGATAGCTTCTTCTATTTTAAAACAAAGAGGTTGGAATCAATTCGTTGATGTAATCGGTGGATTTGCAGAAATTGCAAAAACTGATGTTCCAAAATCAGAATATATCTGCCCGACTACAATGCTTTAATGTATAGAAGTTAGAAGTAAAACACCTGAATTTAAAAATGAACAGATTTGGGTGTTTATTTTTAAATGTATTGTTTGCATTTAAGTTACTATTCGTATAAAACAAAAGGTATTGCAAAATAACCACTATAATACAATCCAGTCATGATCTCAATTTTTAAGACTCTTTTTAAAATACAAAACCAACAAACCGATGCTATTACCAAAATTGATGCTCTTGCTTTCAAAGAAGCCATTTCAGGGAAAAAAGATCTACAATTAGTAGATGTAAGAACACCATATGAATATAATACCGGTCATATTGATAATGCTTTAAATATTGATTTTTTTAAACAAACAGCATTTAAATCTTCGTTCAATGAATTTGATAAAAATGAGCCTTTGTATGTATACTGTAGAAGTGGAAATCGAAGTAAGAAAGCAGCAGTAGTAATAGCAGAAATAGGATTTAAAAATATTATAGATCTAAAAGGAGGATATATTGCTTGGGAAAAGTATAAAGACTAACACGCCAGAACATTGATTTTTTATTTTGTGTAACCAAAGTTACCATAATAATAAATTATTGAAAGTACTTTTAATACCCTAACACAAAGAAGGCATAAATGAAATCACATTATCAAATTCTCATTATAGGAGGCGGTACTGCAGGAATTATGACAGCTGCTCGTTTACTTAAAAAAGATAGTCGATTAGATATTGCAATTATAGAACCCGCTGATACACATTACTATCAACCCGCCTGGACTTTGGTAGGTGCAGGAGCGTATTCCTATAAAAAAACTGCGAAGTCCATGGCATCTATAATGCCTAAAAAAGTAAATTGGATTAAGGATTTTGCTATTGCTTTTGATCCTGAAAATAATACTGTATCTACAAAATCAAGTGGAAATATAACATATGAATATCTGGTCGTTGCAACTGGGCTAGTTATGGAACCATCGATGATAGAAGGTCTTCAGGAAGCATTAGACAAAGGTGTTGTTTGTAGTAATTATACGAACCCTAAACACACCTGGGAAGTTCTTAAAAATTTTAAAGGAGGAAATGCTATTTTTACACAACCAACAACTCCTATTAAGTGTGGAGGTGCTCCTCAAAAAATTGCTTACCTGGCAGCAGATTATTTAAGAAAAAAGAGGCTTGCACATACATCAAACGTAGTTTTTGCAACTCCTGGTTCTGTTATTTTTGGAGTAAAGCCTATTCGAGAAACTTTAATGAAGGTTATAGGCAGATATGGTATTCATTTCAAACCTTTCTATGCTCCTCATAAAATAGATGCAGCAAATAAGTTTATCTATTTCAGACATGTAGCTCCCGAAGAAAACAAATGTGTTATTAATGAAGATGCTAAAATCGGTGAGGTTTCTACAGAAGATAATATTATTAAACTTCCGTTTGATATGTTACACATTGCTCCACCACAAGCTGCGCCTAAATTTATAAGAACTTCTTCTTTGGTTAATGATTCTGGTTGGCTTGATGTAGATCATCATTCACTACAGCATAACACATATCCCAACATATTTGGATTAGGAGATGTGGCTGCACTTCCTACAGCAAAAACTGGTGCTGCCATACGAAAACAAGCACCAGTTGTAGCTGATAATATTTTTAAACTAATTAAACATCAAGAAGCCAATAATAAAGCATATAACGGGTACTCTTCTTGTCCTTTGGTTACAGGGTATGGAAAAATGACATTAGCAGAATTTGATTATGATGGTAATTTTACTCCTGATCCAAAATTAAAACGAATGTTGGTCTTTAATAGTGCTAAAGAACACTGGAGGTTATACATATTCAAAAAAATCATGTTACCGTATTTATATTGGAATAAGATGTTAAAAGGAAAAGATGTATAACAATCTGTATAAACTAGTCCTTTTTACGGTGTAACTGGTTGATATATTTCCCTACAACAATGGCAGTAACAATCACTAAATAAAACTGTCCAATTAATCCAATAAGTATGGCTGCTTTTTTAGATAAACTCGTTACCGGAACTATATCCCCATAACCAATAGTTAACATCGTGATATAACTGTAATACATTAGTTCTTCTGTAATCATCTCACCACGGTTAGAACTGTCAAGCATCAATCCTTTAAACGAACCATGATCTGCCATTTCTATACTTATGCAAATAAAAAAACCAATAAGTCCTAATGAGACATAACCACTTATCAGGCCTAAGATCACATTTTTATTGACAAATTCAGCTTTCCAAACTTGCATTATAATTTCGAAAGTAACTACCACATAAAACAAAAAATAGGTGATCATTCTTATAAAATTAAAAAACTTCTCATTCCTGTTTTCGAATAGGCTCGAACCAAAAACAACACCAGAAACAAGTAGTAATACTACAAAAAACCACATCAGGTTTTTCTTTGTCGACAGTAGTAAAACACCAGCTAAAAGGTTAATCAAAAACAAAATGGGAGATACAACATTTTCGAATATAGCAGATGGAACTATTAATGATCCAAAAAGAATTGTAACCTGACTAAAAAAGAAAATCTCAAAACGATATGGATATAGTTTTTCTATCATACTTTATTTAAGGAGTTCTTCGTTAAAAGTATACTCTTTATACTCTATTTTGTACAAAACACTATAAAACGCAGGAATAAATAACAATGTGATTATTGTACCAAATAGCAATCCTATCATAATGGTAACCGCCATAGGTTCCCACATCTCTCCTCCTCCCAGGTATAGTGGTATCAACCCTAATACTGTTGTAAATGTTGCTAGCAAAATTGGTCTAAAACGTTGTAAACATGCTGCTATGATAGCATCTTGTGGTTTTCGATGAAGTTCACTTTCCTCAATCTCTATTCTATCAATCAATACAATTGCGTTATTAATTACAATCCCAGCCAATGATATTACACCCAGGAATGCCATAAACCCAAAAGGAACACCAAATATCAATAACCCTATCACCATACCGATCACTCCTAAAGGGATTGTTGTAACAATCATTGTCATTTTTCTAAAAGAATTGAACTGTATAATTAACAGCATTACAATAATGAATGCAGATAGTGGTAAATAATTAGCAACAGCTCCCATATTCTCGGCACTATTCTCGGCATCACCACCTAGTTTATAGGTATATTCCTCTCCCCACTTTGATTGTTTCTCAGCAAGCCAGGGTTTTATAATTTTAGTAATCTCAGAAGCATTTCCATCTTCTGTTAATTCACTAGATACGTTAATAGTACGGGTGAGATCTAATCTTTTGATTTTAGAATATTGCCATTGCGGAATAATATTAGCTACCTGTAATAAAGGAACACTTTTTCCCGAATTTTGCCCGTATATATTTAATGTTTCTAAAGAAGCCAGTGATTGCTGTTTTCCTTGATTACTGGTCATTATTATAGGAATCGATTTATCTTTTTCTCTAAACTCTCCTGCCCTAAAACCATCTAAAACGGTTTGTAATGATACAGCCACATCTTGATTTGTAATTCCTGCTGCTTGTGCCTTGTTTTGATCGATATCAATTACAAACTTCTTGCCCTTTGGGCCCCAATCGTCCTTGATATTTTTGGTTCCTGTAATGCTAAACAGTTTGGCTTTTATTTCTTCTGATATACTAGCGAGTTTATCCGGATCATCACCAGATACTTTTATTTCAATTGGAGTACCTCCTCCTCCTGATCCTAAAAACCCTACTTTAATATCGGCATTAGGAAAGGTATCGAAACAAAATGCGTCAATTTGTTTTACCATATCAGAATTCACTAAAAAAGATGAGGTGTTTACCAGAATATGAGCATAATTCGAGTTAGGTTCATCTGCATTATATCCAAGATCATAGGATGATGGCCCTTCGCCAATATAGGATGACCAATCAACGATTCCGTTTGGCCTTTCTGAAGTTACTTTTAATTCTTTGGTTATATAATTCTCGATTGCCAATACTGTTGCTGTTGTGCTTTCGATTTTAGTTCCTTGAGGTAAATTGATATCAATAGTAATCATATTACGATCACTATCAGGAAAAAACACAAATGCTAGTTTTGTAAACCCATAGATCGATAAAAAGAATAAGGCTACTATACCTATTAAAACAGATCTTTTCCAGGATAATGCTAATAAAATAAGATCTTTATATTTAGATTTCAAACTATTGATCATTCTATCCAAAAACCCAACTTTTCCATCTTCTCTCTTTTTGATTTTAAGAAAGAACACACAAAATAAAGTAATGATGCTTAAGGAAATTATCCACGAGGACAATAGTGCGATGGTAATGACTACAAAAATAGGCCCCATAATATCTCCCATTACAGATTCTGCCATAAAGAAAGCAAGGAATGCCGCCGATGTTGTTAATGTAGAAATTAATAATGGCATAAATAATTCTGCACAGGAATCAATGGCAGCTTTTTTTACATCGATACCGTCTTCCATTTTTACCATAATGGATTCTGCAACCACAATAGCATTATCGACCATCATCCCTAATGCCATAATTAAGGCCGCCAGGGTAATTTGATTAAGTCCTACATCGATAAGCCCCATAACCATTAAAGTCGTAATGGTTACAATAGGAATCAAACTGGCAATCACCATCCCGGTACGAAACCCTAAAAAGATTAACATCACTGCAAGTACTATTGCAATAGATTGTAACAAGTTCCCAAGAAAATCATTGATTTTAAGATCAATATACTCATCAATTGATGCCAATCTGGCTACTTCTAATCCTACAGGAAGTTTTTCTTGCCATTTGGCCAACAGTACATCTATTTCTTCTCCTAGTTTGATAATATTTCTTCCTTCTTTTAAAGATATATGAAGAGAAATGGCATCTTTACCATTAATTCTTACTTTTTGTTTTGGAGGATTGATATATCCTTTTTCTATAGTCGTAATATCTCCTAAAGTAACTACCTGGCCATTTTGACCAATAGGAATCAACATATTTCTAATATCTGCAATAGCATTAAAATTACCCGTGGGTTCTAATATGATACGCTCTTCTTCGATATTAACTTCTCCTCCAGAATTTAAAATATTAGTGCTACTTATAATTCCTTGCAAACTGTTTGAGGTTAGCCCATATGCTTTAAGTTTTGCATTGTCAAATTTCACAAAAACGCGTTCTTCCTGGGCTCCATTAATTTCTACTTTTGCAGCATCTTCGAGTTTAATCAAATCATCACGAAGATCGTCTGCTTTTTCTTTCATTGCTGCATACGAATATCCATCACTGGTAATCCCAACCGCAATTCCAAATACCTCTCCTATTCCATCATCATTAAGTTGTGGAATTACATTATTGGGTAACCCCTGAATAGCATTTAATTTTCGACGCAGTCTATCCCAAACAGGTTGTAGCTCTTCTGGAGTAACTTCCATTTTTAATTCTACATTCACTACCGACAATCCAGTACGAGAAGTACTTGTCACCTTTTTTAGTTCTGGAAGTTCTTGTGCTATTTTTTCAATTTTATCGGTTACCAATTCTTCTACCCGCTCTGGGCTTGCCCCGGGAAATGAAGAAACAATAGAAGCAATACGTATGGTATAAGGAGGCATACTATCCCGAGAAAGAGAGGCATAAAATACCATCCCCATAATCATTACTACCGCAAGAATACTTAACGCAACCCGGTTTTTCTCTATAGAAAATTTAGCAAAATTCATAGTTGATTCTTTTGATATCGATTATTGTAATTTTACTTTTTGACCATCCAACAAGGTTTGTAGTCCTGCTGTAGCAATTTTTTGCCCTTCAGTAAGTCCGCTTTTGATTTTAAAACCACTTGTTGTAAGTTCTCCTATTTCTATACGATGTTTCTTTGCTATTCCTGTGGTTCCGTCTTCAGATTCAATAAGAAATACAAAATTACCGTCGCCATCTTCACCAACAGATTTTACAGGAATAACCAGCGCCGCATCATTTTTGCTTTGAGGATCTACAAAATTAAAAGTCACATTTGCTGTCATCCCAGGTTTAATATCTTCTGTTGCATCGGCAATATCTATTTTTACAGGATATGTTGCAGAGTCCTCATTTACAATAGGTGAAATTTCGATAATAGTGCCTCTAAAAATTTTCCCTGTTAGAGCAGAGAAAGAAATCTCCGGGTTCATTCCTAATTGCACTTTATTAATCACATTTTCGGGTAATCCAACCTCAATATTAGTTTGATCCCCCGCATTTAGTATTGCGATTACCTGTCCAGCACTTACATTTTCATTAAGTTGACTATTCTTTGCTGCAATAATACCTGCTTTCGGGGCTTTGATATATCCGTAACTAATCTGTGATTGCTGTATGCTTTTATTACGTTTTGCAGACTCGTATTGATCCAATGCGTTTTGATATGAATTTTTTGCTGCTTCATAATCACTCAAAGAATTACTTCCTTTTTCATACAAAGACTTGATACGGTCTAAACTAGATTTTGCGGTATTCATTGCAGACTTCGCACTGTTTAGTGCAGAAACCGATTGTTCATATGCCAGGTTAGCCTGTACATTGTCTAGTTTCGCAATAAGATCTCCTTTATTTACCTTCTGCCCAACTTTGATATTTAGTGCTGTAATTATCCCATTACTCCTAAAACTTAATTCGATCTCATCACCTGCTTTGGCAATACCACTAAAAGTTCTGATTTTCTGGGCATCAGAACTACCTACAACTTGAAATTGTACAGGGCGCAGTATTTCTTCTTTTACGACTTCTTTATCTTTGCAGGCATTTAACATCAGAGATGTAAGTACTGCTAGTATTATGTATTTAGTGAGTTTCATACTTGATGGTGTATTAGTCAGTTATCGTTTTATAGTTATTCCCTACTTAATATAAATTCATTAATTCTTCGAATAAAATCCTGATTACTCGCCTCTGTATTCATTAGAAAAAAATAACCAATAGCTCTTTCTAACTGCATAGAAGTTAATAAATAATTGTAATTAGCTGTTGCACTAGCTAATTGTGTTTGTAAGTAATTGGTTTGTGCGTCAATCAACTGAATAAGTGGTACAGCTCCTTCTGCATATGCATTTTGCGTGAGATCCAGGCTCTCTCTTGCAGCTTCTTCTGAAACCTTGGATATTTCGATATTGGCAATTTGATTGATCATATCTAATAAAATATCATTTACGTTTTTTTCAATAGTCAACTCCACATTCCCTTTTTGTATCAGTAACTGATCTTCCTGAATTCTTGCAGTTTGCCTATTGATATTTCGTTGGTTTTGCTTAAAAATAGGTAGTGATACATTTACCCCTACATTGTATGTACCGTCTGGTACAGTAGGGATTCCTACAGGTACTGTAGAACCCTTCCCTGATTCTGAAATAGCAAGGCTATATTTACCTTGCAATGCTACCGTAGGAATAAATCGTCCTGTATTATTTAACCTATAGTTTCTTTGGGTAGCTTCAACATTATAATTGATATTTTTTAATTCGGGAGCATTTCTCTTAGCTTCTTCAACCAAAAAGTCGATCAATGCAGGCCTTAGTTTTGGATCATCAAGAATCTCTAAAAAGTCTTCATACTTATAATTCTTAAATAACCCTTCTGAAATTTCTGCATCATCAATGTCAATTTCTGTTGAAATAGAATTATTCATTAATTGGTTTATGGCATTAAATGCCTGTTGCATTTGATTACCTGCATCAATCAAACTCTGAGTATTTTGTGCTAACTGACTTCTAAAACGTAACACATCTGATTTTCCTGACTCACCTGCCGTAAAGTTTTGATCTGCAAGCTCCAGATTCTTTTTGGTTACTTGCAGGTTTTGATTCTGAATCTGTAAATTAGTTTTCAGGATTAAGGCATTAAAATATGCTACAGCAGCATTAAGGATGGCGTCTAATTCGGCTGCATTATAGGTTTCTTGTTGTGCTTTTTGCAAATTTTCCTGAATCGTAATATTGGCTCCTGCACTTTCAGAATAAATCACTTGCTCTAGAGCTATATTTCCTGAAGTCGAAAACTCTGGGTTCGAACCATTAGAAATCTCTGCTACTTTAGGATCGAGATATACACCAGTAGCATTGGCTGTTACATTTGGTAAATAGCTGCTTTTTGCCGTTTTCACATCTTGCGAACTCAACTCTATATTTTTTCGTTCTGCATCAAGTGAAAGGTTTTTCTCTACCACCCCATTCATGATATCAAGAATAGAATAGGAAATATCTGATGTTGTTCCGTTCTCTTCTCCAATAAAATCTGCTTTTGCTATAAGGCTATAACGCAATGGAAATCCAATCTGTTTTGCTGTATTGGTATTTATCGAAAGTTTATTTTTGTACTCTACATACATCGGTAGTTTAGATGGGTTTGTACCATTAACTATTGCTTCTACATTAAGAGCAATACGTCTAAAAAACTGATCTATATTTGTTTCTGGTTGGTTAGAGGCTAGAACTCCTTTCTCTACATCTTCTTTGCTATAAGCAGAAAATGATGGTATTTTTTTTGAATTAATAGTAGTAACCAGCTTAGAAAACTCACTATCACTTAAATAAAACCCAGCTGCTATATATACAGCATCTACACCATCTAAATCTGCTTCAATATTTCCCTTATCTTTAAGCGGAATTAATGTGTAAGAAGATTCCTTTTTAGAAAAATAATCATCAAACAATGTTTTAACAGGTAATACATCTGTAATCACCTCATCGATTACAATACCTACTTTTTTATAGTCATATAGTGATTTAAAGACATCCAGATCTTTAGTATACGAAAAAGGAGTAATGAGATAGGTAATATTATCGATTTCAGAAGTTTGCTGCCCTTCGGGTAAGTCATAAAAATCACCATTTACAGATCCAAAAACAATGGTAGGTTTTGGATAGTTTTTTTCCTGATACAGCACAATAGTATTAACAACTCCAAAAGCCAGAATAATATCGGTATCAGTATTCAGGAGTGTTTGATAGTTTGTTTTTGCTGTAGCAACATTAAATCCATTTTCTAACACCTCTTTGAAAACAACAGTTGCATCACGCCCCACTACTGATTTAATTTCATTCTGTAATTTTGCTAATAAAGGTTGGGTCTCTTCTGACGATTTATCGGCAAGAATACCTATAGATACTGTTTTCGAAGTTTGTGAATACCCCAATATGTTTATGAAAACAAGTAGAAATACTAACTTTAGTTTTTTCATATAAATAAGATGATGTGTAATTATAATTGATGTGAGCTCATATTCACAAGCTCAGTTTATTCTTATTTCCAACCTTTTCTGTTATATACACTAGTTACGATTTTACCGAAGCTTTCTTTATGTATTTGGTATTGCTCTTTGGTTAGGATTTCTTTAGCCTCATCATTTAGCTGGATTACCATAGCATCAAGTTTTGTTTTTTTCTCTGCTTCAGTATATCCTTTATCTTTATTTCCTATGCGCCCCATTTTATTAGAGTAATACAAGATAATACCATAATAATCATCTCTTAAATCTTCAGAAAGCTTCATTTTATCTACTTGTTCTTTAAAGAAAAATTGTAAGTTATCTTTTTCACCCGAGGTAAATATTTCTACCTTTTCTTTTGCTTTTTTTTCTTCTTCTTGTACCTGCGCAGATACAGATATAAACATTAATAAAAGTATTGCTGTGATGGTAATTCTCATGATTTGTGTTTTATTGGTTAGTGTTATATTCTCTGAGAAAAGATTTCAGATTTATAAATTTAGGTTTTTTTAAGGGTTATTCTAGTGAATAAAACAATGTTTTAGTTTTAAAAGATTCCCTGATTTTATCCTTTGTAAAGTAGTTAAGATAAAACTTATGAGTTTACCCATTTCTTAAACTCTGTTGCTTTTGCTTTACTTACTACTATGCGTTCTTTTGATACCGGGTTTATATTTACAATCAACTTACCGTTGAAATAATGTTTAATATTAGAGATTGCATTTTTTTGAATTATAAATTGACGATTAACTCTATTAAAATTTTCAGGGTTTAATTCCTCTTCTATATCCTCAAGTTTCTTGTCTATACTATACATTTTATTTTCGGTAGTGACTGCTTTAACTACTCCTGTATCGATATAAAAATAGGCTATCCCTTCGGTATTAACAGGTATTAATTCATCTCTTTGATGTACCAAATATGTAGTTTTATACGATTTTGTTTTTGCTTGAAGCAGTTGTAACATTCCGCTCATTTGGGCATTCATAGAACCATCTTCTCTGGATTTACTTTTAAATTTTTTCAAAGCTTCTGCCAATTCATCCTCATCTATAGGCTTAAGCAAGTAATCTATGCTATTTACTTTAAATGCTTTGATAGCATATTGATCATAAGCTGTTGTAAAAATGATTGGTGTTTTTATATCTACTTCATCAAAAATTTCAAAAGAAATTCCGTCTGCCAAGTGAATATCCATAAAAACTAGTTCTGCCTGGTTAGGATCAGAAAAATACTCGATTGCAGATTTTACAGAATCTAAAACTTTCAATATCTCAATATCAGGATTGATAGAGTTTAGTAAAAATGTAAGGTTATCACTTGCTGCTATTTCGTCTTCTACTAGTACTACTTTCATATGGTTTAACTTAAAGGTAGTGTTACTCTAAATGTATTATTAGCATTACTAATACTAATGTGTTGTTTTTTTAGCAAAAAATATCGTTTATCCAAATTCATTAGCCCATTACCAGTACTATCTACAAAAGAGGTTCTTGGCCTTATTATATTTTCGACACAAATTACTTCTCCTTCAGAAAAAACTTTGACTTGCAAAGGATTATCTTCTGAAATTTCATTATGTTTTACTGCATTTTCTACCAATAACTGTAGCGCTAATGGAGGTACTTCTTGTTGCAAACACCTATCATCTATAGCTATATCAATCATAAATCGATCTCTATATCTAGTCTTTATCAAATGAACATAGCTCTTTAAAAATTTAAGTTCTTCTTTTAAGGAAACCAAATCTTTGTCCCCACTTTGCAAAATATATCGGTACATAAAAGATAACTTGTTTACAAAAGTAGTAGCCTCTTTATTATCACGAATAATTGAGTTTAAAGAATTTAAAGAGTTAAAAAGAAAATGAGGGTTGATTTGATTTTTTAATGCTGTTAATTCCTTTTGAAGGTTTTGTTGTTTTAGTCTTTCATTTTCTAAAAGATCTTCTTGATGAAGAATCTGATATCTAAGAATTCTGGCTATAAAAAGAGTTATTAATAAAACAACAAAATAAATAAAATAGATCAATCCTTTCTCGGGTTCAGACAGTGATTCTCTTACAAATAAAGGATATACAGTAATAAACAATTGAACAACCCCTAAAAAAACGACCGCATTAAGAACTATAGATATACTACTTCTTAATATAATAGAATACGCTGCATACTTATTTTTCCAATTGGCATTTAATTGAAGTATTAAAAACGAAAGTATAAAAATAAAAAGTACACGTATGATAATGTCTTTTATAGATACCTCGGTAAACGATTCTATTAATTTATCTGTCAACTCAAATAATGACAACGTCCTTGGTAGGTTAACAAGTACAGAGACAAGCAGTGCTATCTTTAAAATTACAGTGTATTTAACCTTTTTTAAGCCCAAGATAAATAGTAAAGTTCCTAATTTTTGATTCTTAAATTTACGGAAAATTAAGCTGAAAGAATATTCTAATTTCTGAAACATAATATTTAGTTCTCAATAATTAAAGAAGAAGCCTCTGTATGGGGGTTAGAGACTTCTTCAAACGAAGTGAAGGTCTGGGGTGATTAACTACTATACGGATCAAGATCCTGAGGTATATATGCCTTCACTTACATCATACACAATCACTTCTTCCTCCTTTACATCGTGTATATCAATGGGTTCTATTAGCTTTTCTTTGGTTGTTTCAAATACATCTTCAAAACTCATCACAGGTTCTAGCTCTTTTTTTACCAATTCGTCGATTTCCTTGTTTAATTCCTCTTCAAGAATAGTTTCTGTTTCAATCTCTTTGCTAAAAGATGTATCGTTTTCTACTTTTTCTTTTCCAGAGGTTAATACAATTAACCCTCCTATAAGCATGGTTGCTATTATTATATTGGATACTTTCATATCTATTATTTTTAATTATTACCTATTGAATAAGTTCTTTTACTATTTTTTTAGAAAAATCTTTGGATGTGGTACTCAAGGTTTCTGGGTTATCCAAGACTGTGGTAATCACAGAAAGCAATTGTTTTTCTTCGGGCAGAGAAAGGTCGTATACCACTGTTTCTAGTATATACTTTTTCCCTAATGAGGTCACTGTTGTAATTGGATCTGATTGTATATATACAGTACCATAGTATCTATAGAACCCTCCGTAATATCCTCGTCTATAAAATGTGGGGTAAGTATTTAGCTGATATGTAGTGCCTGTTGTGATGGTTTCTGTATATTCCTGGCAATCCTTTAATACGGTCATTATTACCACATCTATTCCACTTTTCTTTAGTTTTTCTTTTATTTCTTTTATCTCATCCTCGCTCATCTCATTTGTAGATATTGATCCAGGAAAAACTACAAAGCTTTCTACAGATTGATACCCTTTATGATTAAGAGTTAATACCATGTCTTTTTCAAATCTTGTTCTTGCTACCTCATTATCTGTTTTACTAACTACCATGATATTTTTTTCCTTGATACTTGGTGTTTTTACATCTTTCCAAGAATCTGTAACTTTTACAGCAGAACAACTAAATAAGAGTGTCATTCCCATGGTGATGCCTAATATTTTATTAATTGTTTTCATGATTTCTAAATTTTATGTTTCTATTTTATTAAATGAATAAAAAGGTGCTTTCATCATTCTCATAGCTGGAGATAAAATCTTTATGATTTTTATACCCTTCATTTTGTAAAATGCTATTCCAAATCTTTTTTGAAATGCTTCCTAAAATTGATTGTATTGTTTTCATCTTTTATATTTTATTATTCTATTATTAATCTTTCTCTGGTTTGTTTAATTTCTAATTGCCATACCTGCAGCAGTACCATATTCTTCTAGTGTATCATACATACTCTTTACCCATACTTTATATCTCTTGGCAAGTACAATCAAAAAATGAATGGTTCTATTCTTATTTGTTATTGTGTTTGCTGTATATCCACTTCTATGATTGTATACTACTCTTAAATTTGTTGTCTCCATGATTATCTTTTTTATTTTGTTTATAATTAGAGTTTTTCTTTATTTTCTTATACAAATGTACCTCGGGATCAGAGCAGAATTATTGACTTTTTAGGTGAAGCATCCAAAATCGAAAGTGAAATAACCCAATAGTACAGTGAGGTGTTTTTAAATTGAAGACAAGGTTATTGCGTTTCTTTTTACCATATGATTTCATCATGTCAACCCAATAAAAAAGATCCTTAACTGGCAGTTAAGGATCTTTTTTATAAGTAATATTCTTTCTACAACTCATCGGTTTTAAAATCACTTTCATTAGCAATTAATGATATTTGGATATCTATATTTGGTTCTGCATAAATTTCATTATTCGTATCATTTACTATCTCTTCATATGCATCAGTTGTTACTTCAAAATGAGTATACATTTCTAAATCATCTTTTATACTTGTTCTTAAAAAAAAGCTTATCAAAATACCGGTTATAATGTATGCGCTTATTGTTCTCATATTTTCTAAGTTTTAGATTATCATTTCTGATTATAGGATCAAAACTAGTATCTATTTCAAGTCTTTACTCACTGTTTATGAATGAAGTAACCAAAATTAAGAATGAAACATCTATATCTCAACTTGAAGTATTTATGAAAAAGAGAACTATTTAAAACCTATGGTTTCTATTTGTGATCAAAAACTACTTTTTTAACCTAAATATGGTTAAGAGATCATCGAATGATAATAGAATTAAAAAATATAGATATTATATCAGTATATAATACATGCCATACAAAAAGCCCCTTGTCTAAATCAACAAAGGGTTTTTTTAATAAAAAAACTATATATAAACACCTTACCTCAATCGTCTTTTCTTACTAAAATCATATTCATTACGCTCGTTTCTATCATCATGTCGTTCTCTTCTATCTTCGTGTCTTTCACGATTATCTTCTGCCAGTTCTCTTTTTGTGGCTATAATATCTTCATTAAGAGATTGTACAAATTCTTGAATTAGTTTTTTATTTGCAATTGATTTCTCTATCATTTCGGGATCAAATGAAAAATTAAATATTTTCAGCTTTTTAAGTATTAATGCTTGGTGTTCTGCTCGCGCAATTTGCGCTTTAAAATCTCGAATATCATCTCTCCTATCTCTTTTATCGTCTCGTTTATTAGCTTGATCTCGTGCCATATCTCTTTGATCATCACGTCGATCATATCTACCTCTATTGCTGTCATCCCTATCTTTTCTAATCTCTCTTCTGTCTGATCTAATTTCTGCCGAGCTTTGAGCAATCTCTATTCTAGCTTGTTTTGCTTTGGCCTCACTCTGTTTTACTTCTCTTATCATATCGGTAATAATATCCTGTTTCAGCATATTAGTTTTTGAAGGATCATGGGTATCAAAAGCTTTTTTAAATGCTATTATTTTTAGTTGTAAAGCTCCCAATTCTTTAATATCTCTTTCCAGGTTCCTTTTCCCTTCAGCAATTTGCTTCGTGTTTTGGATAGCTTCTTTTACATTTTGTGCATTGACACTACCACTTACTAGTAATAGAACTATTATCAGGTTGTTAATTGTTTTCATCGGTTTTATAAGATTTAAAAGTTGTGTTTATTTATTTTCTTTATGTACATGAACTACTTCATAGGCAGTATTACCATCAAAAGTGGATACTCTTTTATATAATATATTATTGTAGTCATAGAATATTTTACCATCGATTACTACTTCTTCTGCATCTTCATGAATAGTTATCAAAACTGTTCCTACAGGAGGTTGTGTAACTTCGTATTTTTGTTCATCAGAAGAAGATTCGTTAGTATTTACATAGTATACTCCAGAATGGTAGTAATATATCGATGGACCCACGATTACTTGTGTATATCCCACTGGCAAAACGGTGATTCTAAATCCAACCGGAGGTAATACTGTTGTATATGCATCATTATAGATTGTATAATAGATTCCTGCATAATAGAAATATGGTAAACCACGATATACAACACGTACATGATGTCTTGGTAATGTTCTGATAACTCTATGGTGTCTTGGATATCTGTAATGTGGATTCCTGTGAATAGGTTGTGTTCTGTATCGACCCCCTCTGTAATGATTAGTTCCTACAGACCCCTTGGTTTCATAATTACGATGTGTATTAGTTCCTCTACTTCTTTTACCTTCATTTCTTTGTGCCTGAATCGTATCTGTACCGAGAAATGAAACAAGGATCAAAATAATTCCTGTAATTCGGTATATAGTTTTCATATGGTTTGTTTTTATAGTTAATAATCTAAATCTCTTGGATTTCTTTGTACAAATGTATTTGCAATCCATACGGTTTTATACCGATTATATATTGAAACAGATAAATTTGAAGGTGAAGCGAACTAATCTAGAAGTGAACTTTTAGAGCTCTAGAAATTATACTTTATGTTTTTGTATTTTCGTGGTATTATCAAAATAGTATATGAATGAATCCTAAATGGCTAAGCACAGTTTCTACATTTACATTAGGATGGATTATTTCTTCACTTATTTGGGAAATCATAAGAGGATTTAGTATTAAGTCCCATCTTAGATTATTAGATATTGAGTTTCCTATATTAACAATACTTCCTGTACTATTATTTATTTCATTATTTGCAGGAGTCACTTTTGGTAGTGTACAATATATTAATGAGCGTTCTTTTAGAAAAAAGATATCTTTTCGCGGGATACTTTTTAGAACTTTGATTATTCATATTCTAATAATGTTGGTTATCTATTTATTGGTATATATATCTTTAAGAATAACTGGGTTGGATCCTAATCTATTATTCATTGATTTTTTAAAAAACCCTCTTATCATTATTAATTTATTTTACTCAATATTAACCAATAGTATTATTGTAATTACTATACAGATCAATACAATATTAGGAAATGGAAATCTACTAAAATTAGTTACTGGTAAATTCCATAAACCACGAGAAGAGTTTAGGGTTTTTATGTTTCTGGATCTAAAATCATCTACATCTATTGCCGAAAAATTAGGGCACATAAAATACAGTAGATTTATACAAGATTGTTTTTTTGATTTATCAGTTATCGAAAAGTATGAAGCCGAAGTGTATCAATATGTAGGTGATGAGGTTGTCTTAACTTGGAAAGTAAAAAAGAATCATTCTATTAATTACTGCCTGGATGCTTTCTTTGCATTTACTAATCAATTAAAAATAAGATCTGATTACTATCATTCTACTTATGGCTGCATTCCTTTTTTTAAAGCAGGAATGGATCTTGGTATGGTAACCGTAGTCGAAGTTGGTTCATTAAAAAGGGAAATAGCATATCATGGGGATACGCTAAATATTGCTGCCAGAATCCAGGAGCAATGCAAAGTTTTTGATAAAGCAATCTTAGTCTCTGGTGCTATTTATGAACATCTACATCAAGCACCGAATTACAAATATGAAAAAGTAAGAGAAACGACATTAAGAGGTAAAGAGAATTCGACTTCTATTTTTAGTGTATCAAAAAAGTAAAACAAGTAATTTCAAAGTATAATTGGTATTATCATTTAGATCTTATAATCCTATCATTGATCATTAGTATCACTAGTTCTTTTACAAATATTTTTATGGAAGATTTATAGTTTTGGTTGCTATCTTTGCCCCTTCATTTTTATTATATTTACTTATAAAACAATATTATGAAACCTCTTATAACCACCATTCTATTTTTCTTTACAATCATAAGTACTGCACAAGATTTATCTAAACTATATGAAAAAGTAAACCCCGCCGTAGTTGTCATTTTTACTCAAGAAGCAAAATTAGAATCAATCGGTAGTATCACCAAAACTGTTACTTCTGAGGGATTAGGTTCTGGCTTTATGATTTCTGAAACTGATATCATCACTGCGGCACATGTGGTTGATGCTGCAGAACAATTACGAGTTCGATTTTTGGATGGCGAAATTAGATCTGCAAAGGTGATCTCTACATTCAAATCTGCAGATGTGGCATTAATTAGATTAGATATACCTAAACAAAACGCCATTACGGTTGGTTTTGGAGATTCTGATCAAATAAAAGTAGGAGAACAGGTATTTATCGTAGGAGCCCCTTTCGGATACAGTCATTCTCTTTCTTCGGGGTATATTAGCGGGATTATTAAAAATAAATTAGGAACCAATCCTTTTACAAATACAGAATTTATTCAAACTGATGCTGCTATTAACACAGGTAATTCTGGCGGTCCTATGTTTAATATGAAAGGAGAAGTTATTGGTGTTGTAAGTCAGATACTAACCAAATCTGGAGGTTTCGAAGGTATTGGATTTGCATCCACCGCCAACATTACCAAAAACCTGATGATGAATAACAGAGCTCCCTGGTTAGGTTTAGATGCACAACCTTTGACAGGAAAAACAAAACGATTACTAAATGTTCCTCAAAATAGTGGATTACTGGTACAACGGGTTGTGTATGGATCTATCTTATACAAAATGGGATTGCAAGGTGGTGACACTGAAGTTAGTATAGACGGTCAAAAATTAATTATTGGTGGAGATATTATTTTGGCATTCAATACTATTGAATTTGACCTTACCGATGAAGCCTTGGTTAAGCTTGGAGAGTTTGCCAAAAATCTAAAGCCCGATAGTTCTTTTACACTAAAAATATTACGAAACGGAAAGATTATGGAATTAAAAAGGTAACTATCCATCTATCAAAAATAGTTTATTGGAGAAATAGAAAGATCTTTTTGATACAAAATATTTTAACTACATTACTCTGATCAACTAAGTAAGTTCTCTTATTATAGTCATAGCTCGAAGCTCCATATACTTAGTTCAATAAGGCACTGGGAGTCTTCGAAACATTAAACAACTCTTCAGTCGTTTAAGATGTTATAAAGCCTCCTTATTTAGTTAATTCGCTAAAAAATATTGTCATCCAACACTTTATCATTTTTTAAATATCAAACAAAACTACTTTTGGATTACTCACAAAAGGATGTTATCTGAAATGAAAAACAAAATGAAAAAAGTAAAACAGATCTCTCTTATAATTTTAGCTATTATAATTTGGACAGCTTTTATCGGCTATGGATTTATCGATGGTTTTTTATTAAGACCTATTACTTCCAAAAATACTTCGGAAGCCTTTATTAAGGCTACCAAAAATAAAATAGATAATGAGTTTGTGGGAAATTTTGCAATGACATTAATCGAAGATGGAAAAGTATCAGAAAACTTCTTTTATGCTATTGATCAACCTGTAAATAAGCGTACAATTTTCCCAGTTGCTTCAGTTAGCAAATGGGTTACCTCATTTGGGGTTTTAAAATTGGTAGAGCAAGGTAAATTGGATTTGGATAAACCAATTGACGACTATCTTACAAGGTGGCATCTTCCCAAAAGTGAATTTGATAATAAAAAAGTAACCATTAGAAAATTACTTTCTCATTCATCAGGTTTAGTTGACGACCTCGGTTATAACGGTTTTACATCTAATGAAACTGTACAAACCATTGAAGAATCATTAACCAAAGCAGCTGATGCACCTTATTCTGAAGGAGTAGCAAAAGTAGGCTATGAACCTGGCAGTAAGTATATGTACTCGGGAGCAGGTTATACCATATTACAGTTACTAATTGAAGAAATTACAGATCAATCTTTTCAGGATTATATGACGCAAGAGGTTTTTGAACCTCTGGAAATGGAAAATTCTACTTTTGTCTTATCTGAAAAACCTAATCTACAATTAACTCAAATCTATAAAGAAGACGGAACAAAAAGAGAATTTAACAAATTTACAGCACTTGCAGCAGCAGCATTAGTTACCTGTACAGAAGATTTATCAAAGTTTTTGTTAGCAAATATTTCTAGTAATAATGTTCTTTCTAAAGAAACCATTACAAAAATGAGTGCAGCCGAAACGTTTATAAATGATATTGGTGTTTATGGATTAGGGCCCCATCTTTATAGTCAAAATGATCAGAACTCTAAAATAATAGGACACGATGGAAGTGGAAATAATGCTATTAATACAGCAGCAAGAATTGATCTCAAATCGAAAAATGGAATCATAATTTTAGAAACAGGTAATTACAATTTGGCTTCATCAATAGCTGATGAATGGATTTTTTGGAAATCAGGAATTGCTGACTACGTAGTAATGCAACGCAATAAGTCTTATGTATTTACTTTATTAGCAATAGGTTATATAATTATCATTGTTTTATCAATATTCATAATCCGAAAAAACAATAAACAAGGGAAAATAGCTGAAGGGAACAACGCGTAAAAAACATAGTAATTAAAATGAAAAAAATTGACTCTGTTTTAATCCTAAAAACTAATACTTTTTCACACACTACGTTTCAGACACAAAGCCATTGCCAACAATAAAAAATAACTCAGTATAAGAGAATCCAAATTTGGAGAATACATTAAACGTTATACAAAAGTTTCAAAAATTGGAATTAATCTATTTCGATCTTATTTATACCTCTAAAAATTAAAGAAAAACGAAAATAATTCAATTTCTTAATCAAGATTAAGAAATATCTACTAGTGTCCTCATACCTTTGTTTTAAATTAGTTTTAAGTGGAATAATAATAACATCTTCCATTGGCCTAATAAGTATCAGCTATACGAAACAAAGAAGAAGTAATAGATAATAATCTACCAACACTACAAGAAAAACCGAGATAAATGAAAAAATTTGGAATTATAACAACAATAATTCTTGTGACTATACTGATGAGTTGCAATACAGATAAATCAAAACCTAAGGCCGAAAATCAAGAAACAAATTACACCGAAAAAAAACCAGATACCCAGGCCAAATACCTAAAGCCTTTTAAATCGGATCTGCCAACCATTGGACTTTTAATGTATAACGGAGTACTTCAAGGTGAAGTTATTGCAACATCAGATGTTTTTGCAAAACCGACCGTAGATGGAGAACAAATTTTCAATGTCATTACCATAGCCGAAACTGAAAATCCAATAATAACAGAAGAAGGAATTAGAATTGTACCTGATTACTCTTTCCAGAATTGTCCGAAACTAACAGCCCTGTTTATACCAAGTGCCTATGACATGTACGCACAGGTTCATAATGATAAAATTGTAGATTTTATAAAAGAGAAAAATAACGAAACTAAATATATCGTGAGTAATTGCGCTGGAGCCCAACTAATCGGTAAATCTGGAATTGCAGACGGGCACAAAATCGTAACATGGATTGGTGGTGGCATACAACTACAAAAGGATTATCCGAATTTAAAAGTACAGAATGATAGTTTAGTAACTTTTGTCGAGGACGGAAAATTCAGTTCCTCAAATGGTAATCTGGCTAGTTATGTTTCCGCATTGAATTTATTAGAAAAAATGACCAGTCTCGAACATAGAAAGTTTGTCATAAGTTATTTATATCTTGAAAGGCTTCAAAATTGGAACAACTAAGCACAGCTAGCAACAAGTCACACAATGAACCAAATAAGGCTTAAAAATATTTCAGATAATTATTTCCACCAGGCCTGGGAACTCTATAAGAATGCATTTCCTGTGGAAGAGCGAAGAATATTGGATGCTCAGGCTCATGTGATGAAGAAATCAAATTATCATTTTGATATCGTGGTTGATGAAAATAAATTGATAGGGTTTCTCTTATGGTGGGATTTTGAAACACTTAGATACATCGATCATTTTGCAACATCTACTGAACAAAGAAATAAGGGATTCGGAAAATTAATCCTTGAAAACTTTATGAATAGTAATGACAAACCAATTCTGTTAGAGGTTGAATTGCCTAATACTGCCATCAACCAACGCAGAGTAAAATTTTACCAAAGAGTCGGGTTTAAACTTAATCAACATTATTATGAAGTACCGCCTTCGACAGAAGGTCAAAAACCTTTACAATTACTATTAATGTCGTACCCAACACTCCTTACGGAAAAAGATGTTGAACAATTTACAGACATATGTCACCCCTCTATTTTTAAAGACTAAAAACAAAAGTAATTCATCATTTTTTACCCTAAAGGTGCGTTGTTAATTTTACTTAAATCCTCTAACACATCAAAAGTATAATCTGTTATTTCGGTTATACCTATTCCATTAAGTCTTTTAATATGCATTTCTCTATATTTCTTTAGATACTCTTCATTTTTGAATAAATAAGTCGACCCAAAATGGTTTGTTCCTTCCTCATGAGTCCATATTTTCCAAATAACACCTTCTTCTTCAGCAATACTTTTTGCCAGATTTTTATTACCTTCCATAAACTCCTGTGTTACCGGACCATCATATTTTAAATGGAGGTCCCAAATTTTTAGTATACTCATTGTTCTAAAATTTTAATTACTATTTTATTTTTATTGATTATGTTTCAATTTTATATAACTTACTATAGATAGTAAAGTAAAAAATGCTGGATCAGACCAACCAAAACCATAAAAAACACCAGTATAAATTGCATACAGTGTTATAATTACTCCCAATATATTTGTCCATAACAAACCCGTTAAGATCTTTTTTGCATACACACTTTTTTCTTTTACATCTCTAAATAAAAGACTAATAATCGCAATTCCTCCTAAAAAAATAGTAGTGTGCTGTGACAAAAAAACTGAATATTTATCGTTCAATTCAAGTCCGTAGTTTGGCCATAATAGATTCGGAATAAAAAATAAACCCAGGCCAAAGACTATATAAATTACTCCGTGAATTGTCAAAAATGTTTTAGTACTCATATCATACTTTTTTATTTTACACTACAAAATTAGAATATATAGTTTATTTTTGATACTTATTTACAAAAAGATACTAATTTCCTTTAGGAAACTATTAAATTAAAATGCAGCAAAAAGAACCCTTATCAAAAGAATGCGTACAGCAGTTAAGAGCTATTAAAGACACTATGGAATTGCTATCTGGTAAATGGAAAATACAAATAATAGGTACCTTGCTTCGAGGTGGAACCATGCGATTTATGGAATTAAAGAGAGCTTTAGATGGAATAGCTCCAAAAAAATTATCAAATGATTTACAAGAACTCGAATTAAATAAGCTAATCACCCGAACAGTAAAAGATACTAAACCTATTACTGTTGAATACTCCTTAACAAAACACGGAAAAACGTTAGATAATTTGATAGCAGAAATTATAGATTGGGGACTTAATCACAGAAAAGAGATTATTAAAAAATAGAATATTGAGTAGCTACAATATGTACTATTGTATTAATTCGTTTTGGTTCATACTATTTTATTTAAATTTAATCTAAATAAAATTTGTTTACTTAATTTCTAACATTTAGATTTGCTTCTTATTTATAACTAGTCTAAATTAATGTGAAATGAAAGTTAATGTTCAAGTGATAGCTTTAATGACAGGTGCTATCCTAAGTATTGTAAGTTGTAGTAGTGATGATGATGCTCCAGCTAACGGTAACGAAACTGTATCAAAATCTGCTGTAATAAAAAACTACGCTAATATTGTATATCAATCGTATAAGGATTCTTACGACAAAGCTTTAGAAATGCAAACTGCTATTAATGCTTTTTTAGATACTCCAACAGAGAATGGATTTCGGACTGCCAAAAATGCATGGCTTGCAGCTAGAGAACCTTATGGCCAAACTGAAGCTTATCGAGAATCTAACGGGCCAATAGATGAAGGAAAAACTGAAGGACAACTTAACGCATGGCCACTTGATGAAAATTATATAGACTATGTTCGTGATAATTCTGGAGGTGTTACTTCAGAGGGGATTATCAATAACACTTCTATAACCATAGATGAAACTGCACTAATTGGTTTAAATGAAGGAGCTGGCGGTAATGGTGTACTTGATAAAAATATCAGTACCGGTTATCATGCTATAGAATTTTTACTTTGGGGTCAGGATTTTGCAGATCCGTCTAACGGGTTACCAGGACAAAGAGCTTATACCGATTATGTAACAGGTAGTTCTGGTACGAATCAAAATCAAGACCGAAGAGGTGCTTACCTTAAAATAGTGACAAGTATTTTGATTAAAGATCTTAAATCTCTTGTTGATACATGGGTAGAAGGTGGTGCATATAGAAATACGTTCCTGGCATTACCAGAAGATGAAGCTTTAAAAAACATGATGGCTGGTATCTTTTTTATGACAGGAGAAGAATTATCTACAGAAAGAATGGCTGTGGCTGTAGAACAAAATCAAGAGGATGAGCACTCTTGTTTTTCTGATAATACACATAGAGATATTTACACTAATGCCAAAGGCGTAAACAATGTGTTATTTGGAGAATATGGTAACATTAGTGGTCCATCATTATATGATCTGGTTAAGCAAGTTGATTCGGATCAGGCAGAAAAACTTAAAGTTGCTGCAGCGTTATCAATATCAAGAATAAATACAATTCTTAGCAATATTAGTGACACCAAAAAGTTTGATCAACTTATAGGAGAAGAAACACTAACTTCTGGTGGTATTGTTATTCAAGCTGTTCTTGCATTAAGAGATCAAGCTAAAGAAATAAGTGCTTCGGCATCTAAATTAAACATTACATTATAAGAGCCACTCAATATTAATGCTATTGTTTTGAAAAGTGGAAAAGTCCCTCATGCATATGCATGGGGCTTTTCTTGTTAAAAAAACCACACTACTACTTTTATGAAAAAAAAGTTTTTATATGTTACTCTTTTCAGTTTTTCTTCACTATCATTTTTTGGATGTAGTGATGATGAATACACTGACCCTACTCCAACCAACCGAGCTGTTTACGAGGAAGGAGAAGAACTCTTGGCTGGTAGACTTACTATTAACTCACAAACCAGTAATGCTTTCGGAAGAGCAATCCCTGGCCTTTCTGACGAAGAACAAATCGCTTTTGGTATAGGAAATTCTTTATTTAATCAAGCATGGGTATCTTCTCCTGCATCTACTACAGCTAGAGATGGCCTAGGCCCCACATTTAATAGCAGAGCATGCACCAGTTGCCACAGTAAAGATGGTCGAGGGCTCCCAATTACAGATAATTTTTTAGGTTCAAATGGTTTTTTAATGCGAATAAGCATGCCAGGAACAGATGAAAATGGAGGCCCCAACCCTGTTACCAATTATGGAACTCAAATACAGGATAAAGCCAATAGTGGTATTTTGCATGAGGCAAAAATAAGGGCAACCTATGAAATTATAGAAGGGTCATATCCAGATGGAGAAACATATACACTTCAAAAACCTATATATGAAATCTATGATGAGCAGTTTGGATCACTACAAGGCGTGTTAACCTCTCCAAGAGTAGGTACTCAAACTATTGGAATGGGATTAATTGATGCTTTATCAGAGACCTCTATTTTGGCACATGCCGATGAAAATGATGCCAACAACGACGGAATCTCTGGTAAACCTAACTATGTATGGGATGTTAAAGAAAATCAATTAAGACTTGGGAAATATGGCTGGAAAGCAAATCAACCTTCTTTAGAACAACAAGTTTTTAGTGCATTTCATGGGGATATGGGGCTTACAACTTCCTTTCTACCAGAAAATAACTGTCCAACTCCCCAGGTAGATTGTGTAGATGCAGCTAATGGTGGAGAGCCAGAAGTAACAGATTTACAATTAGAAAGAGTTCTATTTTACCAAAGAACTTTAGGGGTTCCGATACGTAGAAATTTTGAAGATGAAAATGTATTAAAAGGTAAAGTGCTTTTTAATGATTTGCAATGTATATCGTGCCATCAAACCAAATACACAGCAGGTAATTCGCCTTCTACGCCTTTAATCGAAGGTGTTGTATTCAATCCATATTCAGATTTTTTATTACATGACATGGGAGAAGCTTTGGCTGATAATAGATCGGACTTTAAAGCAAACGGAAGAGAATGGAGAACACAACCTCTTTGGGGTATAGGCCTAATCGAGACTATAAACAACCATACTTTTTTTCTTCATGACGGTCGTGCAAGAAATATTGAAGAGGCCATTTTATGGCATGGTGGAGAAGCTGAAAATAGTCTTAATGAATTTAAAAAATTACCTAAGTCACAAAGGCAAGAACTTATTGCATTTATAAACTCTCTATAACAATGAAAATATATCTAAAAATAGCTAACACTATCATTATTATTCTTTCAGTTCTTGTTATCCTCTCTTGCAGTAGTGATGATAAGAATACGAATGAAAATCCTGATGATAAATTTAATACTTCACAAATGTTATCCGATATCTCTTCGGGTAGTATTCTGCCTTCTATATCATTATTTAAAGATAAAGCAATAGAACTAGAAGAAAGTGTATCTAATTTTGCTTCGGATCAATCTGAAGAAAAACTACTAATTGCACAAAAAAAATGGAAAGAAGCTGCAAGATCTTATGCTAATATATATGTCTTTAATATCGGAAGACCCAAAGAACTATTCATGCACGAACTTTTATTTAACTGGCCTACGTTTACGGAAGCTATAGATAATTCGATTACACAAAATACCGAAATAATTGCAGAATCAATTAGTACCAGAGCCAAAGGACTTACAGGGATTGAATATTTACTATTTGCAGATACTGGTACATCTAATGCAGATATAGTAGCTCTTTTCTCTTCTACCTCAAGAAGAACCGAATACTTAACAAGTATCACAACCAATCTTAAGGAAAAAGCAATTTTACTTTCAGAGATATGGAATGAAAATGGAGAAAATTATTCGAACACTTTTATAACAAATACAGAAACTGGATTAAATGGTTCATTAAATATGATATTTAATGGTATGTTTAATGTTGCTGAAACTATTAAAAAAGCAAAATTAGGAAAACCAGCAGGCCTTGAAAACACATCAAGTACTAACCCACAGATTCTACAAGCTTTTAGAAGTGAAATTTCTCTTGATTTGATAGAAAATAATATTAAAACCATCGAAAGTGTATATTTTACCTCTTCTGGATTAGGGATTTCTGATAATGTAGAATTCATTACCAAAAATTCGACTATTAATGATCGTATTAAAACTCAGTTTACTCTAATTTATACAGCCATAAACAAAATTACAATGCCTTTACATCTTGCAATAGATCAACAAAAACAAGCTGTAGAAGAAGTTTATACCGAAATCAAAACCCTGGTTGTATTATTAAATAACGATGTAGGAAGTACATTATCTATTATCATTACACCTACAGATAATGATGGGGATTAACTCTCATACCGAATATATAAATAGGCAGGCCCTATTCTACGTATAGAATAAGGCCTGCCAAACTCAACCCACTAACTAAACTAATAAATTCACTAAAGCTTACTGCATTAGTTTCTTAGACAGTTCTTGTAACTGCTCAGATTTTTTCTGCATGTAATCATTTAGTTTTTTAACATCTTCCCCAGAAAGATTCCCCATTACTTCCTGAGCTTGTTGTCCTAATTTTTGTCCTTTTTCTCCAAGAGAAGCAAAAGCTGTCATATCCTTACTTTCTACAATCTTCTTATACTCTTCGATATAAGCTTCATAAGAATTCACATACTCCTGAACTTTATCATCACTAAAATTAGGCACTCCGTTAGCAGATTGCGAAGAAGTGTTCTCTTCTGTTTTTTCTTCAACTTTTTCTACTTCGTCTTTAGAAACCGATGAATCCGATTTAGTTTCGTTTTTACATGATACTGCTAGTATCGCTATTACTAATGAGAGATTTAAGATTACTTTTTTCATGATTTATTTATGTGTTAATTATTTATGATTTCTATTCGTATTGACATCACAAATTTGATGCATTTGGAAGGGTTGCCAAACACCCTTTTCAGTGAAAAAAGAACACCCTGAAAACAGGGTATCTAAATAGTAGTCATATCTAAGTTCTGAAATCGTAAGAAACAGAACTTTTAATCTCTTCTTTTATATTAGCTGTATATATTATACATTTATCATCTTACAACGTAACACCCCTCAATAAATTAAGATCTATGACGATACAAGATATGATCAACTGGTTTGCAAATAATCCAAATCTAATACTTGGGTATTTTGCTATTATTATCGCTATATCTTTACTAGGGCTAATATTTGTAAATCAAAGAAATTTTCGATCTCCGATAAATTATTTTTATGGAATCTTAGTTTATGCAGTAACTATTCCCGGATTGTTGGCTTTAATTATTGTTTTGTACAGTTTTTTCTTCTTAAAGATTAACCTGCTACAGGTCAACATATTGGCCTATTTCGTTCCCGTTGTTTCTATGTTTGTTACCTTATTTATTATTAATAAAACGGTACCTATGTCTAGAATTCCGGGTTTTGAAAAACTTTCAGGATTATTTGTCATCGTTGCTATAACTTTTATCATTACTTATATATTGCAACGCATGTTTTTTGGAGTTTTTTTTGTTGGCAGATTTCAATATTTATTAGTATTCTTTCTTGCATTACTTCTGATTCTAAGAATCGCCTGGAAAAGAATTACAAAATAAAGAATCTTAAAGTTTCACCCGTAAGCAAACTTCTAAATATTTGATTAGATACTGCCAAGTGCTAAAAACAAGTTTAACACATGGTTTTTAATGTAGATTAGTAAATTACTACGAATTAAGCATAGTTGCCTTTATTTGCTTAACAATTTCGATATGATCTAATCCAAAATCTTTCCAGGCAAGATTCAATTCTTTCATATCAAAATGTTTAACAATGGTACCATAATCAGCACGTTTTCCATCTACGGTAGGATAGCCAATCACATAAATACTATCTGCCAGTTCTACTGCTAATTCTATATCATGTGTAGAATAAATAATCGTATTAAATTCGTGTGTAGACGTAATTAGATTAAACGCATTTTTAACATCTTCAATATTTCCTACATCAAGGCCCGAAAAAGGTTCGTCCAGCACCATATAATGACCAGAACAAAGTATCTGTTCGATTATTGCTGTACGCTGCCTCTGTCCCCCGGATAACTCACAGGGATACTGGTCTTTTACTTTTTCTAAACCCCAATCAGACAGGTAACTCATTATTTTGGTATGCTTTTCTTCTTTAGAAATATCTTTTTTACGAAGTGCAAACAGTAATGCCTGATACACTGTTTTATTTCTAAATAAGGTGTATTTTTGATCTACAAAACCAATATCTCCTTCATGTACTTCTTTGGCATCATTTTCTGAATCTGTTTCTGTATCGGCAATCAGTATTTTTCCTGTAGTTGGTTTGATCAAGCCTGTCATTGCTCTAAACAATGTAGATTTACCTCGACCAGAACGCCCTACAAAAGCAATAACCTGACCTGTAATATTGTTTTCTCTAATAACATCTTTTTCTACAAAATTAACATCTTTTATTACAGTTTTATCACCATAGGCGACACTTAAGTTTTCTACATACAATAATGTATTATGCGTACTATAGTTCATTCTACTTATATTTTGGAGTATCTAAAAAAAGCTTTTCTCAAGTAATCTAAAACAAAATCTATCGACAAGCCTACTAATAATATTACTATTTGTAACGCTATAATTCTACCATGATTCATGAATTTATCAGAGTTTTTGATTAAAAATCCTAGACCACCAGCCGCTACAAGTATTGATTCTACGGTTACCAACATCATCCAAACGATAGCCAGGTTTTGCCTGATTACTTCTATAACATGATCTATTCTTCCTTTTACAACAACTTCCCATAGTACTTCCCATCGATTACATTGTAAAGAACGTGCATGATCGAATTCTTCTTGTGGTATAGAGCTAATCATACTTAATAATGATGTGGTAAGATATGTGGTCATAAATACCACCAATACCCAAACCTGCATGGTTCTGGCATCACTAATAAGGATCGCCAGATAAAAAGATATACCCGTAAGCGGAAGATAACGTAGCTTACTTAATGTTTTTGCTATTGGTGTTACTACAGGAATTGTAGATAAATAGGTAACAATTAAAGAAATAATAACTGCTATAAGTATTGCTTTTATACAAAGTAATAGCGAGCTACCAATATGTACCACCAGTCCTTCATTATAAAGCTCTGTAAATCCTGTTAGTACTTGCTGTGGAGAAGGGAATAAATGTCTCTCTCCCATACTAGAAACGAACCAGAAAATCAACACTAATGCTACCCATATACCTATAATAAGTAATCGGCTATTTTTGCTAACCTTTTCGAACGGTTTAAATAAATACTTCATAATACACTGGTTAATAAAAAAGAAAGCCGTCTAATATGTAAAATCAATATTTTACAAAGATAAGACGGCTCTTATTAATTGGATGTCATGTTATTTCAATAATGTAATAACTACTCGTCTGTTTTTGGCTCTACCGCTACTGGTAGTATTCGTTTCGATTGGTTCATCTTCACCTTTTCCGATTACAGATTGGAAACGGGATTGAGGGATTCCTTTACTTCTTAAAAAGTTAACTACAGATTGTGCACGTCTTTGTGATAAATCATAATTAGATTCTGCAGAACCTGTATCATCGGTATGTCCTTCTAATCTAAGTTTTGTATCCTCTGCCTGAATAAGAAGATTATATATAGTTTCTAGAGTATTTGCAGATGATCCAGAAATATTTGCACTTCCGGTATCAAAATTAATATTCCATTCTCCAGAAGCTAAAACTTCTTCGGCTTCTTTGGTATAATCTGGTTTATAAGCCGAACCAGCATCAATATCATTAATATTTTTAATAAAATAAAGGTTAACCGCTTCATCATAAGGAACAATCCTCTTAACCGATTCATTAAAGCCGAATGGATTAAGTTCACTTAGATAAGAAGATACCTGATTGTATACTGCCTTATATCGATTGGTTCCATCTGTAATACCATAATATTGCATTACATCTGCATAGTTAAATACTCGTGATCCTCCCATGTTATAATCGATACCATTTTTACTTCCTTTTTGGCCTTTAAACATATCATACCAATATTTTGGAGTTTCTAAATCATATGTTTTGGCAACTGCTTCAGATGCTCTAACTCTCCATTCGTCATATTGCTTCATTTGATTAGAGGCGGTTAACGCTGATTTTAAAATATTACTAACGATTTCGGGATGTTTTACCGACCATTCTTTTACAGCAATAACTGTAGTTGCCATTTGGTTGTTAAATTCTCGTGTAGATATAATATCTGTGAAACCGTTTAACTCATCAAAAACCATTTTATCTCCTGGAGTCCAGGTAGCACATCCATCGACTTTTTTATTAATTGTTTTTCCTGTTAGTTTTCCGTTTCTCACTTCTTTAAGAGGAACTGTCCACCCTGCTTTTTGAGATTTAATAAGCTCTTCTGCAGACTTAATATAATCATCATCCTGTGAAGGATAAAAATTCACAGCATCGGGATCATAAGTGGTAACATCAGGATTTACTTTTAAACCATTAGCAAAGGCATAGTTTAGGGCAGTTACCCAATCTCCATCACCTAATACTGCAGAGATTAAAGCTCCTTTCATACTTTTTGGATCAACTTTCCAGCTTGGTGGACCGATAAGTTTATCTTCACCATAACTAAGTCCTACAGCACCAACTACCTGCACATGATACTTGTCTTTCCCAAATTTATCATCTAAAGCCTGTTGCATGGTACTGATATAAAAAGGAGCACCATCTCCCATCATCATAATTGCAAATGCGCTTTTATCTGCGTCTGGGAACTCTTCTCCTCTATCAAATTCTTCAATGAATTTCATTTGCATATTCCTCAATTCAGAAAGCCAATCTTGACGGATTATCTCTAAATTCACTCCGTTCTTCTCCATCAAAGAACCTTTGGTTGTTTTTGGTCCTCCGTTAGAAACGATAATACCCGACTGAGCATTCCATGCATATGCCGCCATTCTAACAAGAGGTTTATCCTTTACACTTTTTGAAAGGCTATTAGAAGGCAATTCTAGTTTTTCTGATGTAGTAACATTATCTACTTCTTCTTTATTTATATTTAACTCATCTAATTGTTTTGCTTCTCCTACTCGCAAACCTGGAGCAAAATAATACACCGCACCTAAGATTGCTCCAAGTAAAATAATTACAATGATAAGCTCGGATAATGTAGTGAGTTTTTTTGTTCTTAAAATCTTACCCATTTTTTAATTTTTATTATAGTTTTTATTTCGGTTAGTTAATCAAACATATTCCCAAAACCACCGCTCGCCTCTTTATCTTCAGCAGTTAGCTTGTAGTTAGGATTTTTATATTTTTCAGAATCAGGAATATAGTCTTTCCCTGTTTTAATATTATCTGCCAAAGTATCTAATTGCGAGTATAGCTCATCACTATCCATATCATACTTAGAGGTTAGCATATCGATATCTGTTAGATTTTCCTGAGTCTTTGCTATATCCATAGCAATAGTTTCTGTGATCACATCTAGTGCATATTCTAGCTCCCAGTCTTTGGTAAACAACATCGCTGATTTTGCCCCATCTGTTGCTGCTTTTGCTGACTTTGCAAATTGATATTCTTTTTCGAGCATTTTGATCGTTACTTCAAAATCAGAAATCTTAATATCTATTGCCGTACCGGCAAGTGTTAGTTTTCTATCCAGTTTACCCATTACATTAGCTCTACTACCATATTTTTGGATAAAACTTTTACTTTGCTTTAATTGATGAGCAACTTGCTGTGATTGCGATAATTTTTTTGCTAAAGCACTATGCAGCTCTACATATTCATCGGTATCTTTACCTGCACTACCTTTTTCAGACACTATCGCTTGCATTTTATTTCTGATCTTCTCTGCCTGTTTTTGTAATGTCACTACATGATCCTGAAATTCTTTAGATTCTTTTTCTGCTTTAGAAGCTTCAAGCTCCATATTACTTTTTAATGCTCTTATTTTGGCTTTTGAATCTTTAAAAACCTTTCTATTCATGAGCATTTTTTGTTTTTGCTCCTGCAATTCTCCGAAAGGGTCATGTTTTATTAAGGACTTATGAATTCCTCTTGTAACTCTACGTAAGAATTTTAATATTACTGGTAACATCATGATAAAAAATATCACGAATACAGCTACTCCTGCAAGTGCAATTACCTGTCCCAATGCTGTAAATAAAGGAGGTAATACATACACCCATGCAGCATACCCTAAACCAGCAAACAATGCTATTTTAAGAAAAGCATTTAGTCCCTTTTCTCCATTTCTCCAATTATTAGGGTTTAAAGAAATTTCCCCTTTTTCATCATCAAAATGTTTTAAAATAGGTAAGTCTAATAAGTGGCTTTTTGATTCTTGATCCATTAATGTATTGCTTATATATTATTTTTAATGCCCTCTACAACTGCTGATATTGTTTCCAAAATTTTTGATCTTGCTTTATCGTTAGCAACAATTTTTTGGTCTATCTCTGATACTTCAGAAATCATATCTGCATCAACCGATTGAAGTAAGTCTTTTTTTACGCTGATTTGATTCTGAATCTCTATTAATTTTTTTTCTAAATCAGAAATTTCAGTATTAAGGGTGTCTTTTCTATTTTTTTGAGTACTCAAAATCTTAGATTTCTTAGAACTTCCTTGATTCTGGTACTGCTTATGTACTTTCTCGATTTCTTTAATGTAAAAATCGGCTTGTGTAAGAAGTGAATTTTTAGATACATTCGAATCTACTCCCTGAGCCATTGTAAAAGCCATCTTATATACCGATGGATCATTAGACCCAACTGCTTTGATCGCTTTAAAAAATTCATAAAAATCATATCCCGGCTTATTAAGAGACTCAAAGCCAGATTCGTACATTTCTATAATTGTAGTAAGCACACTATCACTTACCAAAGTTGCCTTTGGAGGGTGTACTGGAAATTTAGAACCCGATTTCCCTGATTCTGGAAAAGAATTAGAACTAGGTGGTGCTGAAGTTGTTTCTATTGGTTTTTCTCCTTCTGAAGTTTCGTCGTTAATAAAAAGACCTTTCCAGTTAAATTTTTCTTTAGCCATTTAAAATATTTTTGATGAGCTCATTATTGCTAAAATACTGATCCAGGAGGTAAATTTATATAAATTCTTATAAATATTATTGTTTTTTTTAACCTTACCAAGCCATAAATTAAAAGCATTTAACAAAACAAATGATCTTGTATGATTTCCTTATTGATTAATAGACTTCATTATATTAGTGTAATAAGAACACAATTTGTTACAACTCATATACGATACTCTTAAAATTCTAAAATACGTCTTTTTACATTATTATTACAATAAAAAGGATTACAAATGCCTCAATCTATTTCTAAAAATGTATTTTAAACAATACGATATTCACTTCTAAATAGGTTTAAAACATTAAAACCAAACAACTAATTTTAATCATTAAACAGGATACGAAAGCCCTAAAACCGAATTTGATATAGATCAAATGATATGTTATAATTTAGATTGACCTTTGTAAAAAATGATGAAACGAATTCATTATATCTATTTAAAATTCAAACATTTATACTTAAAAAATTCTATATCTCATCATTCTTTAGTTTTTCACTGTAAACAGTGAAAAACTAATATTGAATTCTCTTTATTTTTATCATATGATGAGCAAAACCGCTTTTTGATGATCTATCAAAAAAGCAATAAAAGTGTGCCTATGAAACAGAAATTTATCTATAAAAACAAAGTATGGTTTATAGAATCTAAAGGAAAATCTTTTACTACAGAATATGGTGATTATGATTATAATTTAAGAACATCTACAAAAAAGTTTGATTCAGAAGAAAAGTGCGAAAAAGAAAAGGAAAAAATAATTCGCTCTAAGTTAAAGAGTGGATATGAAGAGCTCTCAATTGATATAGAGGGAGTAGAATTAAGCTTACTAGCTGCAATTCATGAGATAAAATTGGGACGTACTCATTCTTTAGAAATTACTTCTAGAGATAAACCCAACCCAATAGTGTTACAAGAAGTCTGTCGATTATCAACTTTAGAAGAATTAAAGATTTCTTCTGATCAATCTATGCCTGATCAGATGGAAACTCTTACTGCACTAAAAAAATTAGAGCTTAGTGAAAACATAGTTGCTTCTATTCCTGATAGTATAGCAAAGCTAAAACAATTAGAATCTCTGCATTTATACGGAGACTATGAATTAACAGAACTGTCTGATGCTATTTTTGATATAGAAAACTTAAAAGAATTACGAATTTCTAATTTGAAGAAGTTACAAACTTTATCTACTAATATTGGTCAACTTCAAAAATTAGAGTTATTAGAAATAAAGGATTGTAAAAGTGGTTTTCTGGAAGAATCTGGTCTTGTAGTTCCTAAGGAAATAGGAAAATTAGCAAACCTTAAAGAACTTACCATTGAAGAATGTAATCTAGATGAAATCCCTCAGGAAATAGGAAATTTAACACGTCTTGAGTCTCTAAACCTGAACAATAACAGGCTTAAAAGTTTACCAAAGTCTATTAAGGAATTAAAAAAACTTACCAAACTCGAACTTTATCAGAACAAGTTAGAATGTATTCCTGCTGGAGTCTATGAATTAAGTAGTCTTGTATACTTAGAAATCGGTTATAATTTCCTGGAAAAAATAGAAGTTGATTTTCTAAAATTAACTGCTCTGAAAGAATTCAAGTTTAGCGTATTTACCGATACACAAAAAAACATAAAAAACATCCCTGAAAACATCTTAGATTCTGGATTAGAATCAATTAAAGATTTTCTAAAGAATGAATGAAAACAAAATTGAACTAGTTGCTCAAAGAAAAAAACAATGGGGTGACATACTTCATGTTTTTCGTAAAAAAATGTACAATGACTGTGATAGCGCAAATTTTGAAAACATCTTAAAGTATATTTTTGGAGAATCTGATGAGTTACCACAAATAACAAGATCAAAAATATCTATTTTTGATCGTTTACCCGTCTTATTTAATCCAATACAAGAATGGAATTGTATCGATCAACGTCTTCTTGCATTTATATGTAATCATACTTTTTTTTATATAAAAGATACTTATGCCGAAGGGTATTACAAGGTTTTTTTTAAAGAATGGTTTCTACCTCAACTAAAAACAGAAAAAAAAGAAGAAGACCTCTTTGGTTTGACTTTAAAAGTTTTGGATCCTTTTAATATAGATACGTGGACTTCTCTTTCTGCGTATTTAAATGCAACAGAACAAGCATCCTTCTTAAGAGAAGATAAAACTGTTAATTCTGTAGGAAAAGTAATACTCAAACTCATAAAAGAAGATGAAACAAGAACTATACAATTATTAGAAAACGAAAATTACATAAAACCATTATTGTCATTACTAGGTACCGCAGAGCAAAGTTTACTCGATACACTTTTAGAAAAGCTTCCTCTATACTATGCAGGAAAAGAAGCTCAAAAACATATTCGCTTTAGTTGGTTAGAAGAATTGTATAAAATCAATCTAAAAAAATTCGAATCCTTCGTAGTAGAAAAAATGGAAGGTTCTGATTGTATCTGTTCTGTGATGCAATGTTATAGAATTTTATTTACCAATGCCAGAAAAAAATACAGGAAACCAACTGTAGCGCACATAAAAAAAGTGCTACCCTATATTTCAGAACACAAAAATTCAAGTCAAAATAGTTGTACTTCTAATTGGCCTTCTACTACAGGATTATTTAGGGATGACATCCCTAAATTTATTGGTTGGGTATGTAAACATTTTCGAAAAGAAACAAAAACCGAATTGTTCTCATTTGTAAAAAACACAAAACAGCTAAATCTTGAGGTTGTTCAGCATATTGTTGATTGTTACAAACAAGATGCCATAGAAATTGCAATAGAAGCCTTAAAAACAAACATAAAGGGTAATAATACTATCGTACATTACAGGCAGGCTTTTACATTGCTCGAGGGGTTAGACTTCTCAAAATATTACGATCTGATATGGGATATCGCATGTTCTGAATATCAGGATCTGGCAGATATAGCTGCTTCTTTATTATCTAGATATCCAACAAATGATATTTTTTACAAAGCAAAAGAATTAACCCTGTCAGAAAAAAAAGAGGAAAGAAAAGCCGGAGTTTTTGTCTTAAGTAAAATAAGATGTGAAGAAGCAATCGCTTCGTTACAACCTATAGTCGAAAAAGAGGTTTTAGAAGATGTACGTAATATTGCCGTGTGTTCATTTTATAGTCACAAGAATCAGAATAAAATATCTATTGAAGATATAAAAAAACGTATTCACCTAGCATTGCAAAGAGGGAAACTAGATAACCCTATCCCAAAATGGGCCGGGACTTTACCCGAATTACAATGGCAGGATGGTACTATACTATCAAAAACGGAAATATACTATCTGTTTTACAGACAAATCAGCTCTAAAAAAATTGATGTAGATATAGAAGCAGAACCCATGTATGCGTTACTCGATCAGAAAAAAGGTGCTGACTTTGCTTATACTTTGTTTCAAAATATGGCAGAAGACACAAGTATGAAAGTAGCTGCAAAACCTGGTTTTGCTATTTTAGGGAAATTGGGAGATCACCGATTGGTCGTGCCTCTGCAAAATATTGCTATACATGATAAAAATGTAAACGCCTGTATTATTCTGGGAGTTATAGGAACACGAAGAGCTGCATTAGCATTAAATCAAATCATTCAGCACTTTTATGAGAAGCATCCTAATATTCGCTGTGCAGCAGAAGAAGCGCTTGAATCTATAGCAGAGCAATTGGGACTTACTTATTTCGAATTGAAAGATAGTATGATTCCTGATTTCAATTTTATAAATCAGAAAAAAGTATTAAGTAACGGATATGTAATATGTATAGGCCCACAGCTTAAGTTTAGTTTTAAAAATAAACAGGGAAAACAGGTAAAATCAATTATCGAAACATCTGAAGATATTAAGAAAACGCTAAAAAACTTAAATGCTATACGTAAACATACCATACACCATTTTAAGAATAGCTTAGAAAATTACCTGGTTATACAGAAGTTTTGGAAAACAAAAGATTGGAAAAAATTATTTCTCAATCACCCCATTGCTTTTGCCTGCGGACAAACTCTGATTTGGCAACAAAATGATGAAGACACCTTCATCATAACTGCAAGTGGTGAATTAAAAAACTATAAACAAGAATCAGTAGATATTAATCATGATGATCAAATACGACTGGCACACCCTATTTTCCTGAATTCTAAAATAAAAATAAAATGGAAGAAATATTTAGAAAATCAAAAAATAATTCCAGTTATTCAACAACTAGACAGAAATATAATCCAACTTCCCAGGAAGTTATATAAGATAACATTATCTACAAATTTTAAAGGCAGAACCTTAACGGCAGGAAAGTTTAAAACCAGGGCACAAAAAAGAGGCTGGAGAAGAGGTAGTATCGGAGGTGGCGGAAGTATATTATCATATAAAAAAGCGTTTAAGGAGGGGAGAATAGAAGTTTTTGTAGAAACTAATAATTTACAAATTCAAGGGGTGTTTGATGAAGAGATGGTTTTAGGAAAATGCTTTTTCACTCCCCTGGGATTTGTTCAAACTGATTGTTTTTGGTTTTCAGAACCTCGAAATGAAGCAGATCATCGTCTTATCGCATTACAGAATGTCCCCAAGATTATTTATTCTGAAGCAATGAATGATCTCGAAAAAATCATGAACGACGACTCGTGAAGAAAAATTAAAGCAAAAAGAAGAGTTTAAAAACTTAGAAAATAATAAGATGAGCACTTTTAGTCTTCTTCAAAAAGAATAATTTCTTTTACTGTTTTTAATATTTCTGGGATATCCTCTTCGGTTAACGTCATCAATATTTCTTCAGTAATCGGAGTTATCGAAACAATCCTATTAGCCTGGCGTTCTATAATTTTTTCAAACAGATTTCGTATTGTTCTTGCATTTCCAAAACCTCTGTGTCTCTTTTCATATATTCTATCTAGAATTTCCATTAGTTTTTCTTCTGCATCTTCGGTAAGAATAAAATCAGCTTTTTTTGCAAAAAGTTTGAAAATGCTTAACAGTGCTTCTGCGGTAAAATGATCAAATTCAAAATATCGGTTAAATCGAGATTGAAGCCCTGGATTAGCTTGTATAAATTCCTGCATTTCGTCTGGGTATCCTGCTACAACAATAACTAAATCATCCCGTTGATCTTCCATCCGTTTTAGTAGAACTTCTATCGCTTCATTTCCAAAGTCATTAAATCCTCCAGAAGTAAGTGAATATGCCTCATCAATAAACAAAACACCGCCAATAGCTGATTTTATAATCTCATCTGCTTTGATTGCCGTTTGCCCTACGTAGCCTGCCACCATACCTGCTCTATCTGTTTCTACCAAATGTCCTTTCTCCAGATAACCAAGGTGTTTATACATTCTTCCTAGCATACGCGCAATTGTAGTCTTACCAGTACCCGGAGGCCCCATAAAAACTGCATGCAATGAATTAGAAGAAGTCTTCAAGCCTTTTTCTTTTCTTATCTTTTGAACCTTTAGAAAATTAGTAAGATCATCAATATTCTTTTTGATATCATTAAGACCTATAAGTTCATTGAGTTCCTGAAGTACAATCTCGAGAGTATCATTTTCTGGTACTTCATTATACCTGGCTTCTTTTACAACTATTTTTGGATGATTTATCTTATGCGATACTCGTTTTAAAAAATCTCGTTCTTTTTCTGTAATTATTCGATCTGCATTAACAACCAGTGAGGCTATTCTACTTAGAAATGAACCTATACTTAGTGAATGGTTATTTTTGAATTTTGCCAAAATAACAGGTAAGGCAAATTCGGTTTTAACCTCATCAATAGGTTCAAAAAAGGAAGTATTTCTGATTGTAGCTACATTTTTACTAAACTGAGATGATGAAGGAAGTTCATTTAGCTTTTTTAAGTCATAAGTCTTACTTAAATCCTTTCCTTGTAATTTTTCATAAAAATACACCAGAATAAATTTCACTTTTGCTGATACTTTAGCAGCATTAGCATGTATATCTTCAAAATCATCAAATACCTTAACAATATCATGTAAAAGTATATGTTCTGCTTTATAATCTACACTCTGAAAACTATCATCTACAATAGAGGTGATTGTATTTCGAAATTCATTATTTGTATTTAAATTTTGGCAAATTGCCAATGCTTTATTCCCTTCTTTTTTAAGGATGTCAAGATATGCTAAAGAAATTTCCAATACCCCTGATTTTTTAAATAAATGTATACTATTGTTTGAATCTTTTCACCAAAGATAATGAACTCATTTAATAACTAATATGTAATACTATTTGCACTTTGAATCTACTAGCAAAGAAAATTAAGATTTTTTTGTTTCAGTAAAGAAGAAAAATCAAGCATAGCAGAGCTACGGTTTATTTTTATTCTGAAACTGAGATGAAAAAAGAACATTTTATTCCAGTAGATTCAAAGTGCAAATGGTATAATATATACCCGGTAATTTATACCATAAAAAACAAAGCCGCTTATTTCGATGAAACAAACAGCTCTATTCAAACCTAATTATGTTTTTTTGTTATTCTATGACCAATTTTCTCACCTGGCTCGCAGATGAAGTTTCTAATAGGACAAAATATATTCCTGATGGTAATATCGACATATCATAGTCGAATGTATAGGTATCATTGCCTTCTCCCGATTTCGAATCGATAAGGGTATTATTAATCATATTAAAAATCTTAACGCTGATAGGTTGTGATTTTTGTAAATCTACTTCTACTTTAAACCTTCCGTCTGTAGTGGGGTTTGGATACACCAGGTAATCAATAAAACTCTGGATATCTGGATTTTCTTCTCCTTCACCCTCGTTTTCAATTTCTTTTTCTACAACAATAACTGTTTTTGTAGTCATGGCAGTACACAACCCTCGGTAAGTTTGCAGTGTAATTTCATATTCCCCCGGAGTCTCAAAAATCGCCTCTGCATAATTATCATCTTCATAAGTTACAACGGCTTCTTCTGGGAATATCCAATCTACATTATCTGGTATTGGATCACTATTATCTACAATAACAAATTTCTCTCCAACAAACACCTGAGTAGAGGCAAAAAAGTTAGCCGTGATATCTTCTGTAGAACTATCTATAAAAATACTATCAGATCCTACACATCCTTTAGAATCGGTAACAACTACCTGGTAAATACTTGACTCACTTACTTCAATAACAGCATCTGTACTGCTATACCCATTTTCTGAAGTCCATAAATACGTTGCATCGGGATCTGTTATCGTTGCATCTAATACAATACTCTGGTCTTTACATAATGTAACATCTTCTCCTACATCAACTAGTAGTGCTGCGGGGTTATCCAGAATATATTCTCTTGTGATCTGACATCCTTTAGCATCTGTAATACGAACAGAATATGTACCAGCACAGATATTGGTTAGATTCTTTCCTGTCTGGCCATTGCTCCACTGGTAATTATATGGAGCGGTTCCTCCTAATGTTTCTAAAATAATAGTACCATCGCACCCTTCATAACATGTAGGAATCGTTTGCGAATGATTCACTTCTAATGCTTCTGGGGCAATCGTAATAGTCTGGTTTGTAACGTAACATCCTCGTTTATCTGTAACCTCGACACTATATGTACCTCCTACAACATTTTCTATTCTATCGCCAGTATTTCCTGTATTCCACAAATAGTTATATGGTCCCGTTCCTCCATCTACCTGAGCTATAATTACCCAATCCTCTCCATCTCCACAATTTTTAAAATCTACATCTAGCTCTAATCCTAATTCTTTGGGTTCTGTTAGTGAAAAATCTGCACTAGTTACTTTGACCCCCATGGCATCGGTAACAATAACATAGTAGTTTCCTTCTGTAATGCCCTCTAGTAAAAAACTATCTGAACCAACAACACTATTTTCATCAGCATCAAACCATTGATAGGTATATTGTTTTGCTCCGCTAAATGGTGTACCTCCTTCTGCTCTGGCATTTAAACTACCTGTAGCATCTCCATAACATAAAATCACATTTACCTGTTTTACTTCTACTTTTAAGATCGGGGGATCGTATACATCAACATCTGGGATATGCAAACTACATCCATTAGCATCGATAACCGTTAAAGAGTACTTTTCCGACCCGATGTTACTAAGTACATTTGTTGTAGAGCTTTGCAATACATTACCAGAATCTCTCCATTCGTAGCGATAAGAAGGGGTTCCTCCTGCTATATGTACTGTTATACTTCCATCTCTTGCTCCACTTGATGAAGGATTCACTCTAATAATATCTCCATTAACAAATAATCCCGGAGGTTGATTAATTTCAATTGTTTTTGTTATTATACAGTTATTGGCATCGGTAACCGTTATTTTATAATTACCTGCCTGTAATGAAGATAAATCTTCGCTATTCTCTCCTGTGCTCCATCTATATGAATATGGTTGTACCCCACCTTTAACAGTTATATCTATGCTTCCATTAGCATCTCCTCTACACAACAAATGAGTTACATTTTGATCAATATCTAGAGCTTCGGGTTCTTCTACTGTATAAGTATCCTCATGTGTATTTCCATTGGCATCGGTTACGATAACTGTATAGGTTCCGGCACCAACGACTGTGGTTTGTGGTGTTGTAAAAAGAATATCTGTCGGATCTTTTTGCTCATACCATTGATATGTATAGTCTCCTATACCTCCTTGCGTAGTTGTAGATAAGGGTACTACTGTATCTTCTCCATAACATTGAACTCCTTCACCTTCTGATAATGGTATAATAGCAACTATCAATTGGTTAGGTTCTGTGATTTCCCGGGTTATTGATACACTACAGGCATTAGCATCGGTAACCACTAATTCGTATCTTCCAATCTGAAGCCCATTAATATCCTGGCTCGAAGCTGTGTATAAAGGGTCATCCAGGTTTTTCCATGCATAACTATACGGAGTTGTTCCTCCTTTTACCTCTAAGGATATGCTTCCATCTCCTGCTTTAAAACCTGTTAAATTAACAGCCACAACATCATAAATTTCTAATGCAGCATCCGGCTGTTCGATAGTAATAGCTTCACTAAGGGATGTTGTACATAAATTGTCGTCTATAACAACTACTTCATAAGTACCGGCTGGCATGTTTTGCAGGTCTTCGGTAGTAGCTTCAAAATCCGGATCCTCAACTTTTGTCCATCTATAAGTATAGGGCAGATAAGCTCCTGTTCCCGGATCTTTTGGACCTCCTTCTACTGTGATATCAATAGCTCCCGTTGTATCTCCATGGCAAAGAATCTTTGTAGAAGCACTGCTAAGTTTAACGACAAGATCTTCTGGCTGAGTAAGATCGATAGTAGCCTCGGCAGTAGCTCCCTGAGAATCATTGGTTACTACTTTATATTTTCCTGCTTTTAATCTCTCTAACCTATCAAGTGTAAGATCTGTATTGATAGAAACATCTCCACTACTTTCTATTTTATACCATCGATATTCAAAATCTGCCGGGGTTGATTCTATAGGATATCCCCCCTCTACGGTAGCCACAAGTTCTCCCAAAGCATCATCATGGCATAGGATAGGATTTTTTATCTTTATCTCTACAAACATAGGAAGAGGTTGTTTTACTTCAAAGGTTTTTTCGACCACACAACTATTCGTGTCTTGTACAGAAATCGTATACATCCCATATGATAAATTATCTATATCCCTCGTTGTTTTGATAAAGCTTGCATCTCCTAGTTTACTCCAGCTATACGTATATGTTCCTACTCCTCCTATAACATCTTCCAAGGTAATACTACCATTAGTACCGTCTACTGTAGTTGCATGCACTATAGTCTTTTTTGTAATGATAATCTCATCGGGTGAGTTCAGTTTAGCGGTTTGAGGGGTTGCTATTTCACAACCATTAGCATCTTTTAACCAAATAGTATATGATATTGCTTCTAATCCTTCTATGGTTAGATTGGTCAAATCATCCTCTGAGATATACGTCTTTTTATCATCTATAGAAAAATAATAAGGACGAGTACCCCCTTGAGGTTTGGTAAAGATTTTTCCATCCTTACCCGAAAAACATGAAACATTTTCTGTTTTATCTATAGTCAAAATTAACTCTTTTGGCTCTTCAAAATCGGTAGAAGTATCTACATTGGTATATCCATCCTCTACATGAACACTATAACTACCTGCTTCTATACTTGAAAGCGTATTAGACTCTTCTCCTGCTATTGGTTTACCATCCTTATACCATTGATAGGTATAACTTAAAGATCCTCCCTTAACATCTGCTTTCAATGTTCCTACGCCATTATAACATGGTATAGGAACTGTTTCTTCTATGGTAACGATAAGTTCTCCCGGTTCTTCAACTGGTATAACTACTGATTTTACCTCACAACCATTATCATCTTTTGCAATAGCCACATAATCACCTGCTTTCAGATCTGAAATAGAGGTACCTGTATTAGAAACAGGAGTTCCGTCTTTCTCCCATGTTATAGTGTAATTTGGCTTCCCTCCTGTTACATTAATCTCTATTGCTCCCTTGTTATCATTAAAAACTTTATTATGAACCACTTTAACAGTCTCGATATCGATCTTAGCGGGCTGATCTATAAGCTGCCTACCTGATATATCTGAATCACAATCAGTTGCATTTCGATCCCTTACTCTAAAACGATATCCCGGCATTGTATTGGCATCTAATGCAAACACATTACTGTCTTGCCACACTGAAGTTGTTGCTCCTGTCCATACTGCATATTGATAGGATCCAGAACCTCCACCTGTAGCTGTAATGGTTACTTTGGCTTTATCTCCATTACATAATATAGGTTGAATATTAATATTGGTAATAGTAATTGGTAAAGGAACATTATCAAATTTAATTCCTGTTTGCTCTGCCCTACCAGATCGGTTATCGGTAATCACCACATCATAATTACCCTGATTTCCTGTAATAGAAGCACCTACTCCATAAGCATTACCATTTTTCTTCCATGTGATGGTTCGAGATGGATACCCTCCTATCAAATCAATCACTTCTAGTATTCCATCGGCTGCACCAGAACAACTCGGATCTTGTTTTTTTATTTTGAATTGTATCGGTAAAGGATCTTCTATTTTTGTAAACGTATATCGTTGTTTACAATTATTGGCATCTGTATATTCGATCTCATGCGTCCCTTTTGGTAAACTCATTATATCAAAACCTTTGGCACCAGCTCTTTGTGTCTTTGTATTGGTAGATGACCCATTAATAAAAATAGTAGCATCATAATACGCACCACTACCATCTGTTTTGGGCGTACCTCCCCATACTTTTTTTACACGAATACTTGCATCTGTGTCTCCAGGTTTTCCAGGAGGGGTAATATCACCTTCTTCATGCTGGATTTGTATTGCAGGGTTTATTTTTATCGATTTAGATACCTCACATTTACCATTTCTTCTTATTCGTACTGTATGATTTACAGGGGATAGACCATTGATAACAGTATTAGTGGGTTTGGCAAAGTCTTCCCATGCTCCCCCATTTAATGAATATGTATACTTTCCTGACCCACCAGAGGTTATATTGATTTTTATACTACCATTATTAATACCATAACATTTTTGATGAGTTGGGGATGCTGTAAAATTAATTGCAGGTGGGCTGGTTATTGTAAACTCCTCAGAATTGTCATCATGACAATAGGCCACATCTTCTGGACCTATCTTCCCTCCGGTAAAGGTAACCCTGTAGTCTCCTTTTTCTATATTTTCCCAAACAAATGTTGTTCCCGGCATATTGGTTTTATTAACCCCAGCTTTATCATCAGGTTCATATTCTCCTAAAGAATTTTTCTTTTCTAAAGAAAGGTTGATTCTCTCATTACTATTTAATGGTCTATTGAATGTAATGGTAAACTGTCCATCATTGGTAGTAGCACAACTAGGATTTTTTGGAGTAACCATAGTCATCTTTGGTAAATCTGGCATATAGACAATGAAGAGTATATTAGAGGCATCATTATCATGAATATTACAACTAGGATTAACTCTTACCTTTATTTGCTTATTTATCGCTGTATCTTGATCACCTTTATTAGGATATAAATTCTTTAATGCTAATGAAATATTAGCCTTTCCATTAATGCTAGTATCTGTTATTGGCCTCCAACCATAGGGTACTGTTATCCACTCTGGTTTGGTGGGGTCATTTATGTATTTATTATATGCAGCATTAGCCTCATCATATTCTTGTTTTTGTCTAAAACATCTTCTTTCCCAATCATTTGGGTTCAGTTCTTTACAAGTGTTCAATTTATTTAATGCTGTATTTCTCTTTTCAATCAACTCTTCTAATTCTGGAGGTCTCACTTCTTTGGTGCCAACTTCATCAAAAAAGTCCCAAGTATATATTACATTTTTAGGTGTAAACCCTGAAGAAGCTGTAATATCTACAGCAGCACTCTTACAAATTGTATAGTTGGAAGTGATATCAGCATCAGGATCAGAAAACCTTATATTAGGTTTTGGTGTAATAATTATAGAAGCATAACCTTTTCTACCTTTTGTATGGCTAGGAAAAACTTCTTTATATGTATAATCCTTTCTTGAATACCCCGTTATATTGGCTATAGGAATTTTCTGCCTATCATGATTATCGATACTACCACATCCACCAAGGTTGTTACTCCTAACATGGCTATAAAATTCTACATGAGTTACTTTATTATTTCCTTTAAACTCATATAAAGTTGAAGAAAACATTTTATTCGACCACTTCCATTCCTTTCCAGGATAGGGAGCGTTACCAAAAATATAATGCTCATCTCCCGATTCAAAGAAGAGTTTGATAGCTTGTAAACCATGAGTCTTCCCACAAGCTTCTTTCCCTAATCCTATTTCACCAAATACAGTAATTGTATATATATTATCTGCTGTATTCTGAGCTGATATTTCAAAGAAATTTAAAACTAATAGTATGATGAATATAATCCTTTTCATATCTTTTCTTTAATATTCTACTTCAATTTTTTTAATTGGGGATTTAGCCCTCGAATCGAATACTGCCTGTAATAGATAGGTGTATCTTGTATTTACGGTGAGTTGATGGTCCGTAAATTTGGTTTCTGTATTCGAAAATATCTTATATCGTGTGGGTTGTTTCCCTTCTTCTGCCTTATATAATAAAAATTCTTTAACTCCTTTTGCAGTATATCTCCAGTTTATCCCTATTTGTCTTTCTTCACGGTTTACAACTGCGGTAAACCTATCTATTTCTGGTTTGGATTTGTTATCCGGTAAGCTAATCGTTAAAGGAGTTACCGGTTCTGATTCTAATCCAGATTCATCCACAGTTACCAGGGTATATAGATAGGTTAACGCAGGTATTGCAGTAGCATCTTGATACCGATTCTGGGGGATATCGGTTTCTGATACCAACTGCCAGGGGGATTCTTTGCCTTTTTCTTTACGGTACACCAGGGTTTTTGAAGCATCAACACTGCTACTGGTTATCCAATGTAATTCTACTACTCCATTATCTGCACTAAATGATTTAAAAACCGGCTTTGTAGGTGGTATGATATCGGGTTTTTTAAGCGCCACTACTTCAGAAAACCCTGAGGGATTATACCGCGTATCAAAAGCCTGAACTTTATAATAGATTTTATTGTTCAGGGTTTTTATGTTTACCGTATCTACCATAGTATTTTGGGGTATGGTACGAAAAGTAATCTGTGTAAACTCTTCGTTCTCAAGATTTGCTCTAAACACACGATATCCCAAAAAATCGGGTTCAGTATTGGCATTCCACTGTAATTGTACTATTCCTGTAGAGTCAATAACTCCCGTAAGTCCAAAAGGAGTTACTGGCGGCGTATCATCCACGGGTTGTACCATCTGCGGAAACGAAGCTCTTTTTGTACCGTCTACTCCAACTGCTGTTATTGTAAAGTAATTAATTACACTTAAATTTTTGAACTCAATACTTCTTGTGGTCTTAGCAATATCAGGAACCACTACCTGGTAGTTATCTTTGATGGCATCTGATCTGTTTAACTCGAAATGACTAAGGGTTTCTAATCCTTCTTCGGGGAACTCCCATGTGATTATTGCCGTGCTATTATCAGATTGCAACTTTGCTTCTTGTATTGCCGGATTATATGTCAAAGCTTTCTTTCCTGATCCGGAAACAACTTTTGATGATGGACTTGTTTCTCCAAAAGGCGATATCCCTTTTATCCTGTACTGATATTCTTTATTATTTTGTGGTAAACTATCGATATAAAACATACGATCTGTAGTCTTCTTTTCTTTTTCTCCCATGTTAATTATGGGTACATCGCTCAAAGACGTAAACGTATTACCATTATCGTCTGATCGTTCTATGATATAATTATTATAATAATCTGCCAGTGAGGTAGAATTCCAGCTTAGTAGTACACTTTTATCTTTAAATATCCCAACAAGATCTCTTGGTGTGGGCAACTCGATATAGTCTACCAATCCACGATATACTCCACCATGTGCTACAGCTATTTTTTCTTCAGGAATTGCAGTTCTTATGGTGTATAGGTATTTCTCATTAGGTTTTACATCTGTATCTACATAGGCCAATCCAGAATACTTTGCCACCTCAAAATTTTGATCTGCTGCATACAGTGCAAAAGAGAAGCGTTGCTCCAGAGCTTGAGACAGGTTCACAATACTCATCATATCTGTACCTCCTTCACTTAGTTCTACATCAAAGTCATCGCCATAGATGGCCTGCGCAGCAATAGCTGCATAATCATTCTGGCTGGCAAACTCTTCCCATGCCTCTATTGGTTTTGGTAGTATAGGAGTTGGTGTTATTTTTTTTATTTCTTGTTCTCTAAGAATCTCTCCTGCTCTCACAATGGTTTTACGTTCTATAGTAAATCCGTATTTGTTAGCATGTTTCCAAGCCGTAGGGGTGGTAACTGCCCATCGCAACATAATGGCTTCTTTGGTCACCCTACTCATCACTTGTACTGATGGAGGATCTTCACCAATAGGTTTTTGACTCCATATCGGGAACGATAACAACAATACTATCCCCAATACTACGTTACGCATATTTTTGGCCTTATTAGTTTCCATACTCATATGATAGTACATGATTACTCCTACTTATCTGCCCCGGCAATATATATTTCAACTCCGCCTGATAAGTTTTGTCGATTTCCATTACTGGAAATTTGCCTGTAACTAAGTTTAAATATTGTTTATCTGTTTCCCATGGGAGATCCGAATTGATCAATTGATAGCTTAAATCTACATAGTCTCTGTAATAGTACAGACTTAAATCATATCGATACGGGTTAAACCCGGTAATCTCATCCTCAAGATCATTTTCTAAATATGCTAAGTATGATGATTTAGCTTCTACACCTTCTATTGGAGGAACGCCTACCTTGCTTATATCTCTTTTTACTGTAAGACCTCCTAACGGGTAATTTTCATAAAGTAAAGGTTTAACCTTTTTTCTATAATATGAATCATTAAGCCTTGCTACAGCTTTTACCAGAGGAACCCCTCCAGAATATTGGTTTCCTGTTAATTCTACCAGGTCAAAAGGTTCTTGACGATTTATTTTTGATGTGAGCACTATCCCATAAGGTTTTACATCCAAGGTATATAGGTGATCACTTATATTCATTGCTTTCATCTTTTTCTTAAAAGTGGTATACTCACTTGTTTTAAAATCATAGGTCAGCAATTCTCGTTCTTCTCCCTGGGTGACCACTCCTTCGGCTTTTCGGGTTCTTATTTCAACATCATTTCCAGAACCTTTATCTCCTAATTCTGTTTTAGTATAGGATTCGGTTATATTACCCGGGTTATCCTCTTTTGGAGGAATCAATTTAATCGCTACATGATACGCTGTCTGAGTACTTATTCCTTCCGGAATAGCATAGGTGAGTTGTTTTTTATTTTCATTATATGTGAAGTTCACCACCAGTTCTTCTCCAGAATCTGTACTCATTATCATGGTTTTATTCCAGTTAGGTACCGGATCAAACAGATGCTTCTGTCCTCGTTTTAGATTAACATATCCAACATTATATTCTTCGGTAAAGAAGTTCTTTTGCTCTATCACCGGATACATATATTTGATATTTTGTAATGAAATCGTTTTAGGGGCTTCTCCTGTAGTAAAATTCACTTCTTTGGCCTCTGTAGATACATTACCATTTTCTTTGATGATCTGCCATTGTCCATTTTTATATTCTTCAAAATGTAACTGTACAAATGCTTTAAGTTGGGCATTTTGCGGCAATATTTCATGAGAATAGAACATTGCCACATCATTACTATTGTTCCATTCTATTTCCCCTTGTAGTGGTTTTCCATTATCACTCACCTCAAATTTATCCATAAGGATACGATATTTCTGATCCCCTTCATCATCAGGAATTTCAAACACTTTATTGATCGGCATATTAAATACGACTTGTGGTGCAGCAAAAACATCTACATCTACCGAACTTTCTTTTGGGGTCATATCGCTTATAACCACCATACCATCCAGTACACTATCGCCTTCTATTTCGCATTTCTCTCCAAACTCTACTTTAAATCTAAAGCTTCCTTTGACCATGCCTCCTAATATATTGTAACGGCCTGCCAGATATCCTTTAAACCATGCCGGATTTGGGAATCGGGACTGCATTAATATAGCTCCTCCTCCCTGAAAAATGGATACTTTCTTTTTAAATCCAAATACTTTGATTTTTAACCCTACTTTTCCTTGCAGATAAGCATAGGATTGCCCATTGATAAACCAACCGTTCATCCCTATTTGTCCCGAAGAGCCTTTACAACGTGCTTCTCCATAATCTTTCATCATAACATCAAACCCTATCCCTGAATCAAATTGCGCATAGAATATTAAAGATTTATGCTTTGAGCTATGGCTTATACTGGATCCAAATGCCAGACCTTTACCACCACTAAGTAATCCAAGATCGCGATTATCAATTTCTGTCGCATCTACTCCCAAGAGCCTTGTAACTATATCAGGTGGCGATGGTGGCCCCGGGATATTATCTCCCGACATGAAGTAGCTTTTTGTGTTCATTTTAACAAATCCCAGATTTAATGCTACACCAATAGGATCATCAGGAGTTCCTATCAAAATATGCCACTCGTTTGGATCTACGTAAAAATCCATCCATCCTGCTCGTCCATTGTTTCCAACACCCTCCAGGATTCCGAAAAGGTTCACATATACCTCTGATGTAGAATGAAAAATTTTATTATTAAAATCGAATTTGGTATATACATCTGCAGTAATTGCCCCATCAGGTACAAATGGTACCTCTACCTCCAAACCATTTGCTATATCACTTAATTGCTTATTGATTGTTTCATAAAAGTCACCAGGTATTGATGCGATAAGCCTACCTTTGCCTTTCATATAGATTTCGCCTAAACCTCCTGATTTAAGGAATGTCATACCAAACTCTACCGTTGCATTAAACAGGTCTGGAGATCCTGCTGTGATAATCCCTACCGATGCTTTCATCCCTAAACCACTTTCTTTGTGGGGTTCGTAGATAACTCCCGATTTTGATGCTCCTATCTGAGTGTATTGTGCATCTTTCTGCTTTGTAGTCCCTGCCATATGCATGCGGTTATAGAAACCTCCTCCAAACGCATTAATCTCAAACCCGGGAAAAATAGGAATCCCCTGCGGTAAAGTCACACTGGCATCTGTATACCAATATCTAAAACTATCGGTTCTACCAAATAATGCTTTGGCTTCGACCTCTAACTCCATTCCTGTAGTGAACTTGGCCCCTACTGCACCAGCAAAACCGGTACCATAAGTTGGGTCGTCTTCAAAAATAAAAATGGCTCCTTTTAGCTCTATCCCCGCCACAGACATTTTCACATTGACACTATTTAAATCTATGCCATCATATTTCCAACGATCTCTACCTTCACTTTGATCTAAGAGCGCATTAATTTTTAGTTTGGCTCCTCCACCATTAGCCCCGTCTCTTTCTGAGGTAAGATTGATATTAAAATTAAAAACAAGTGCTGCTTTATTATCAGAAGGGGTTTCTAATCCTATTTCATTAACTGTTAAAGGGAAATTAGCAATTTTCATTTCTCCTCTATACCCAAAATAACCAACCGAAAATTTTGGAGATTCGGTTTGTATGACCATTTCCTTAAATACAATTCCCTTAAAATCGACAGTCTTATCTTTTTTAGTATCTGTCGATGTACTTTCTTCTTTTTTTAACCCGGATGCAATATTTATAGATCCGTTTAAGCTTGCTTTGGGCCTAAACTTGTCATCTTTAACCTTTAGTTCTATATAAGATTCTGGTGTTAAGGTTACTTCTGCATTCCATACATCAAAATTGATATCTTCGGTATTAGATACACTAAGGGTATATTCATCAGGTTGGATTATTGCGGTATAATTTACCTTATCAACTTCGGATACAGGTAATATGATCTGTCCCTCAAATTCTCCTCCTTTTAGCTTATTTACTTCAATATCCAGTAAAAAGTGATCTAACGAAAATGCCCATCCCGAAGCTGATCCTTCATCAAGTGTAAGAATATTATCTCCTGTAAATTTACCGGTTACTCCCTGGCCATCGATAATCAGGTTATGCGCTCCAAAAGCAACTCTTTCATCATTATTTTGTTTCTCGAATGCTTTGGGTAAAACAACTTCTAAATCTTGTACGTATACTCCTCTCCACAAATTGGGGTTCTCGCCATAATATGTATTTAGATATCCCGATGGCATCGACTCGTCATTATGTAGATCACTAAAATCCAGTACTGCATTTTTTAGTTTAAAAGTAGTACCTTCTGCTGCTCCTGTGATCCCAAATTCGGGTAATGATATGTTGACTATCATATCATTCCAATCTTTTGCTACTATTTTAAAATCACTATCAACATAGCCGGTTTTCTTTTTACCATCTTTATCTACCGGAAACAATAATCCATCGGTGAATTTGATATTAGCATCTATCCCCAATTCCTTAAAACCAGAACAGTCGATTACTGCATAGGTGCCAGGGTTTTCAAAACTTCCTTTTAACGTAAACAAAATAGCACCACTATTAAAGTTCATGGTATATTGTGAAATCAGATGTAGTTTGACCTCATCATCTTCCCCATTAGCTATATCACTATATATCCCACCATCGTGTGATAGTCTGATATTAGATGCTCCTAAAATCAATACATCTTTTTTATTTTTTGTTGTCGTGGTTGTTCCTTCTGCTGTGGTTGTTGAAGTAGTTGTGGTTTCTGGTAATTCTACCCTAAGAAAAACGGTAAGTTCTGTAAATTCTGGTTTAAAAACAGCTTTGGCGATCCCAACGGTATAGGTTACATTACTAATAGTAACCGGTTCTATCGCAACAGGTAGTTCTTTTAACTCATCATTAGTAAGTTCTTCAATGTAATTCTTTGTATTGTCAATGGTTTCAAATACACCATTAGCTATCTCAAGCCAATTCTTGTCTTGTTCGGCATTAGGCCCATTAAATTGGTAGCCTTCTGCAATCCCAAAATCAGATATTTTTTCCTTTACTACGGGAGTATCAAATTTCTCGAGAGATTTAAATTCTCTAAAGGTTTTAACTGGTTGTGCCGGTGCTATTTTGGTATGGGTAACCGTGGTATTGTTATGTAAACTATCCTTAACCGGTTCTGCTTTTTCCTTTTTAGTATCTTCTGTTTTTTTCTCTGTAGCATATAACATGTCATTTGCCAACAAACTTGTTGTAGATAAACAAAGACATAATACTAATGCGAATCGTAGTACTTTATTCATAGGCTCTGGGGCAAAATTGTCTTTTAAAAAATGTATGTTTTACAGGTTTTTCTATTGCTAACCCGTTGTTAAAAAACACAGTTATTTTTATAAGTTGATTAACATTATGCAAGTTTATTAATAAGCCTTATAGGAAATATCACGGTTTTCAGGGGTTTTACGTTTTTACCTTACTTTTTTTACAAAAAACTACAATTAAACACCTAACTATCAGCACAAAAAACATTTTCACCTTAAAAAAATGGCAGAACTTAGGAGTGGCATATTGAAGTGGTTTAAACTTTTTTGATTCTGGCGAAAAATAGATGTTTTTTGATCAATTAAAGTGTTTTTTGCTCTTCATAGCAGCGCTACGAAATAAGAAAAAGACAAAAATTGAGTAAAAAAGAGCATTTTTATAGCGAATTGAAAAAAGTTTAAATCACTTCATGCTGTATTAAAGCAAAAAAAGCTCTTATGTAGAGCTTTTTTGTTGTTGAGGTTGGTTTTGTGAAGTTAAGAAACTTTGCAGAACATTAGTTTTTCAGATAAGAATGTAAAATAGGTTACTTGTAGTATGTCGTAAGCTAACCAGCAGGTTTATCTAATACACTTGATAAACCATCTTTGGCTTCAAGAGAAACAACCTCTATAACATGTACCTGCCCTAATTTACCAAGAGGTATATTTTTTTCAGGCATCAATGGATATCCTATTCTAATCACTCCCAAATACTCAGTTCGACAATCAAAACAATAATAACAAGTTAAATGTACTGAAGATTGTCTCTGAAAATCAAAAGTATAATCAAAATCATTTCTATTTAGATAAAATATACCATCAACATTAATAGCATCTAGAGATTTAAATAATAAGGCGATCCGTTTTACAAATGAGATGTCATAGTTTGAAGAATCTATATTTGGTATTATTTTAAAATTTTTATTTTTCGTTTCAAAGTTTTCTGATATATATACATCAGATTTACAATTACAACAAGAATGTGTAAATTTCCACCCACTATTAAAATTGAATTGAAAAGGTAAAGCTAATTTCTGACCTGCTTTTTTATCAATTTGTAAAGTCGTCTCAATGAGCTTTTTTCCAAAAAAATCTATATATCCTTCTTTAATACTCATAGTAAACCTATTTTTTGTCAACAACTATATTCATTAATCAGATTATTTCTTTTTACTATCTTGTTAATCTTCAATTCTAATTTCAGTTACCATATTTCCAAAAAATGAGGCTTTAGATAACATAGAAAAACTCTAAAGTAGCTAAAAATCAAAAATATAATTAAAATTATCTCTATTCAAAATAATAGTATCCTGAGTTTTAAAAATAAAATGTTTTTTATTAATATATTCTGTCTTTAATGAAGACCTTCGAGATTTTGAAAACCTCGAAGGTCTTAAAATATTTTTCACACTACTTTGGCGTAAAAATATACTCACATAACCACAGTGAACTTATTTTTTTTCAATAACTGTATTAATTAGTTCAGAATATTTGCCATTTGGTGAGTCCTTAATCGTAATTTTGATTAGTCCCATTTCTGCTAATTCAGATAGAGTGTAAGAATGACCATCGGCAGAATTTGGATTTTTTGGAATATCCCACAATGCTTGCTTTCCTCCTCCAATATAACTAAACCAAGGTATTACATCTGCATTTTGAGAAGTAAAAGATAAATCCTTCAAAACCTCTATTTCGTAATAAAAATCAAACTTGTCTCTTGTTTTATCTAAAGCTCTTTGTCCAAAATTGTATGGTTTATTATTGTTCACTGGACTGGTAAAGCTTCCTCCTAAATTCGGGTTTCCATTAGGTGTATTACCAAATGCTCCTCCATATCTATCAAATTTTTGTCCTTTTTTTATTGGAACATTATCAACAATATTATACCCTCCTTTTGCAGGTGGCCAACCATCATTTAAACTATGTTTATTAAATAAATCCTCTAACTCTCCCCATTTGCCTTTTTTATATAAATCAAATGCTTGTTTTCTTACAGTTTGATTAACTGTTCCTGTTTTATCAAAGGTTGCAGCAAATTCATCTACATTTTTAAAAAACACAGTTGTAACAGGTCCTTTATTAATCTTCTTAAACCCAACTTCTTTTCCTTTTCTTAAGATGACATCTTCGTTATACTTGCCGACAATTTCTGCTCCATCTGCCTCATCCAGGAATTTTTTCTTGATTAGGTTTCCTTCGGTATCTATACGTGCTATTTCTGTATTTTCACTATCTACTATTTTTACTTCTCCCTTCTTAATACCAGAAAACTTAATTGGTAACTCTAATTTAGAATCAAATATCTTATTTGCTTCTTCGAGCCCATCTATTAATTTTTGTTTATTAGCAGTAGATCCTTCTACCATCAATTTTTTTAACCCTAGAAATGAATCCTGATCATCATAAGTAAAACGATCATGGGTTTTAGCAAGAATCTCTAGATTTTTGCCATCGTTTGCAAAACGAATATTTCTAAAAGGCTCTAATATTTCCCATGATTTCTCAAGGCTTGCCTTTTTATCAGGTGATGCATTGTCATACAGTTGTTTAATATTTTGATGTTTATTCTCTGGTAAATCAGATAAAACAGTTTTAAGCTTAGAAATTCTAGTACCTTCTGCAACCTCAAGTCCTTCAACTAATCTTTTCTTTTCTGCTGGCTTATCCTGAAGAAATTTTGGATCATTTTTTATTTTACCTAACAAGACACTTGTTTGCTGCTTCAGTTTTGATCCCAGGTCTTTTGCTTTTATTCCTTGTTGAATAAAACCTAAATATAATTTTATCGCTTTACATGTTTCATCTGCATCACATTTTTCTGAATGCTTTAGCAAAACGTCAATCGTAGATAATCCCAGTTTTACATTCTCAAAATCATAAAGTATCGTTCTTAGTGTACCATTAGTATAAATCTTCTTAAGGTCACTTAAATTTACAGTATCACCAAGCTCACTAACGATTTGCTTTAGCCCTTTAAGAATTCTTGCTTTATCTGCTCCATCTTCAATTAGCCTAGGGTTTTCTACTATTTTCTTTTCTAGTTTACGGGATAACTCAGCTATTTGGGTACTTCTCGTTGCCAAATCACCTAATCCAGTTCCTAACCCTAATACATCACCAAGAGCCCCCAATATCTGGCAATATGTCATTCCTTTTTTCTCACCAGGTTGAGTGATCGTAGTTGGATTAGGTTTAGCACAAGCATCAGAATATTTAAGTATTAGATTGGTTGTACTTAATATGGTTTCTACTCCTTTTAATCCATCAAGAAGGTTTTTAAGCTTACCAAGGTCTTTAAGATGTCTTAGCTTAGTAACATTACCAATACCAGAAGCTGTTAATGCAGCTTCAAAAGCAAGATTGATTCCTTGATCAATATTATTTGTGCTATAGTTCTCATCGATAGCTTTAAGAATAAATATTGGTACATCTACCGATTGAATATTAAAACCTGGTTTTGCAATTTTTTCATACCGTGTTAATCGTATAGGAGTATAGATATCATACGTTCCTAAATCCTTTCTAACAACTCCTTCTCCAAGTTTATGTACTTTTTTACTTAATGTAATAGAAGTACTAGATCCTTCTTTAAAATCAAGAATATAAGGGCTTGTAAAAAATACTCCAATTTTTCTACTTTCATATGCAATATTATGTACAGGTTGTGAAGTAAATTCTGTTTCTTTCCATATATTATAAAAAGCATTAATCAATCTAGTAAAATTATCCTTACCTCCCCAGTTATCAAGCTTATCATACAGTTTTCTAAACACATTCTCTCCATTAAACTTTTGAGTACTTAAGCTTTTAAGGAGAAGAGTTTCACTTCCTTTACCAAGAGCTTCTATAATATTGATTATAGCATCCTCTTCAGAAACTCCTTTGTCATCAACGGAACAATTTAATAATACTTCTAATGCTACCCATAACTTATCTTTACTAAGAAATGTAGTATCGTGTATGTAAGACAAGTAGCCTGCCGGCATTTCTGCAAAATATGTATCGATATTATCACAATCAGTATTTTTAGAAATACCATCTTCTGGAAAATAATTTGTATTGAGATAGTCTATTATTTGTTTAGAATAGTTGGAGAGATAAGGTAGATTAAAACTTTCTTTACGGTCAATTTTAAAATAATTACAAAATGCTTCTAACTCATCATGATGATCAAACTCAAAAACAAAATCCTCATGATCCGTTTTTATGGTTAATTCATAATAAACTCCTCCAAAAGTATGTTCTTTAATTTCAAAAGTTTCCTTTCCAGTATCAACTTTAATTGTTATTCTATTAGAAGAAGGATGATTAGTAAGTTCAAAATTTAATTTATGATCGGGGAAATTAAAATTATACACACCTTTCAAATCTGCAATCAATTCTTCCCTACCATTTCTTTTAACAATAAAAGATTTCCAGATTAAGTTTTCATCAACTCCATTATATCGTTTCTTAAAATAATCAAGTATAATTTTTACTTTTTCATTTTTAGTTTTTACCACACTATTACTACTCTCCCCATCTTCATCTCCTTGAAACCAATACAATTTAAATCCTGGAGCAAAGATGTTTTTCCAATCCATATGGTTAAAGGCTGTACCTCCTTTATAGTCCATCATAAAATGGGTAGTTGCTTCTGTAGTACCATATTCCTCGAACGGGTGTTCGAGCCCAAATACCCCGTGCCCCAGCTCATGAGCTATAGTTCTGGCATCATCTGTAGCACCTTGAAATATATACCCAAACTGACTTTTGAGTGGCATAAACCCTTCTATCTCTCTGTTCCCATTAGAGTTTACTCCTTTTAAGTCTGTGACAAAAACATAGTATGCATCTTGCCTATACTCACTAGTCGTTTTAAAATAGGCATTGATCGCCGCTTCCTCTGCACTGTAGTGAGATAACAACCCACTATCTCCTGCATTAAGCACACCATACGGTTCTTCTTTATCCCAAATACTTTCTGGCACCTGAAATCGTTGTCCTACAGTAATATTAAAATTAACACCAACCTTACTATAGATCTTTTTAATTTCTCCTTCGACCCGGTTTACCTTAGCTTTATTTACAGGAATCAATACTATATTAACATCGGTAAATGCTTTGCTACCCAAATGCACTACATTAAGAACTCCTGCAATCGTACTTTTTTCACCTTTTCCTTTTTTTACAGTTGCCAGTACTTTGGTTACTGCATAATCATATGATTTTTTAAGTGTTAATGTCGCTACATTTTGATCCCAACTAGCTGGAATTTCTACTCCGCTTTTTGTTTTAAATACAATATCTTCGTTAGCAATCGAATCGTCACTAAAATCTGCTACGGCTTTAACAAAATCATTTCCGCTTATATTAGATATTGCTTTAAAGGCCGGAGTATACGTTCCTCCTCCCACTACAGGAATAGAAGGATAGAATTCTTCTGTACCTAATTTATCTTTGGCACTGTCTGGTAGTGCATCAAAGTTATAGTATCCCGATTCTATAAATGTAACCAAGACCCCTGTTTCTGAGATCTGCATAATCTCATTGTCTTCTACTCCTTCTGTATTATCATCTGTAGCTGGCCCATCTTCTGCCATCACGCCATCTAGTGCTGTTACTGTACCGTTTTCTTCTACCTTCCAGACTTTACCATCACTACCAGAAATCTGTAAATCTCTCCCCCCTGGTACCAGAGCTTCCTCACCATTGGTTCCTGTAATAATTACCGCTCCATGCTCATTGATTGTGATACTCTCTATAACAAATCCAACCTCTACCTGGCTAGTTTCTCCTTCATCACCTGTAATAATTTCTACTACATCTGTATTGATATCTACAGTCATGGTTTCACTTTCTCCATACACCGGATCATATAAGGTTACAATCTCCCCTGCAGCCAATTGATTCTCGGTATTGATCAGAATGTTATTAAATTTCACTCCATAGTGGGTTGACCTCAAATATGGTATCCCTACATAACCTCTTCCCGTAATACGGCCATTGGCCTGATTATCAATTTCTACTATTCGAACAATAAAATCCCCTGCAGTAATTCTATCTCCAATCTTTAGACCTGGATGTCCTTCTTGATTAGCTATAGCAATAGGGTCTGGTGTAATCCCGCAATCATAATTTGCAGTTTCATCTTGTGTTGTATCCGTTGTGACCTCCTGTACATCAGAATATTCTCCGTACTGATATTTACATTTTGCCTTTACTTTATATTCATATGTGGTACCAGGTTTAAGATCCCATATGGTTGTCCAACCACTATTGGTACGTTTGGTAAACCAGTAGGCATTAGGTCTGTTGGCTTCTCTGTATGCAATAGTATATTCGCTATATTCTGAAGGATCTTCCCCCCAAAAAACATTGATTTTTGAAATCCCTTTGGGTGCTGCAGTTACATTATCTAGCATACTACATGGTGACGTTTTAGAGAACCAAAAAATCTCGCTATTTCCTTCATTCTTAAAGAGACCAACCTCTTCAATACCTTGTAACGCTTTTGCTTTTACACGCCATGCATATCGCTTTTCTGGTAACAACTGCGGTTGTGCGGGGCCATATACAAATGAGGTAGATTTGGTAGTAGTTTCAAAAACAGGAACCTGAGATAAAAATGCAGTTTGTGGATCTACCTGATCATCCCAAATCTCTACGATACTAAGTTCATACGCTACATTACTTACATTAATATGTCTTGGAGTCCATTGAAAAACAATATTCTCTACTTCTGTTGGTTCTATATTGGTCCCTTTAAAAGGCAGATTTAGTAACGGAGGTTCATTATTGTATATAAAAGCACTTGCACATGTCTTTGATGATAAACGATTACCGGTAGAAAAGTCAAAAACTTCAAAACAAAATTGATAGCTACCTTCGGGAATAGTACTACCATAAATATTCGAATTGATACCTTTTATATTTTGAAATTCGAAATAGGGTGCTAATACCGTATTGGTTAGTACCAAAGGAACTCCACCATCAATAAATAATGGGGAAGCGCCTATAACAACATCCCTGCTTTCGAAAGCAATACCATTGCCTTCAAAATATACTTTTAATCGAATTTGCTCATTAGAAATAGTAATATCACTAAGTAGCAATTGTACTCGCAACGGACTATTGATTGTAGCCTGATCTGCATAATTATAAAAATTTACGGGAGCCGGTGGATTAACTTGTGGAACAACAGTAATAGGGAATCGTTGTGCCATCATTTGACCAAAACCATACAATATAATAAACAGGGTAAGTATCAGTTTTTTCATAGGTTAGTTCTTTTCTATATATTTTAAATCAAACTTATCCGGGTCGGTATAATTCAGAGATTTTTTCAGATAAAAATCAATGATCTGGGTGATCATATATAATTTTATTTTCTGATCATCTTCCTCTTTATCTACCATACGGAATATATTATCTTTTTCCTGCTCCATTACTTCTTTGAGGAACGCATCAGGATGCTCTACTTTTTCTATAGTATTGTAACTCTTTATGATAGGCAATGTCCATCGATGTCCTATCAATCGAGCCAGGGCGGTTTCAGAATTTTGTTGCAATTCTTTGTATCTATTTTTTAATTCTGGTGAAGCTTTCTGGCGTTGTTCTTCTGTTCTTTTGTGCATACTATGGTTATCTACTGCAATTTTTGCCCTTACAAAAGCTTTTTCAAATGCATAATCAAGACGTAGCATATCCTTTCTTAATTCTGTAAGGATTTCAAAAACCAATTGATTGTACCCTGCAAGAAAGTCTTCGTATTTGTATAATTCTTTTAGGAAATTAATTGCTTCTGGCTTATACTCTTTTGCCTTTCTTACATCGGCTACTACCAATCGTAACACCGTAAGTTCTTCTTTCTTATATTCGGGGATATGGTTAAAATGAGGATGATTTTGAACATTCTCTAAAAGGATGTCTATCTCATCCATAGTACCATGATACAAAGAGTCTCTGTATCTGAAATCGAGTATCTCCTGCCCTCTCGATTTTCTACGCCTTTTTAACTTACTGGCTTTTTGTTTTCTTTTTCTCTTAGGTAATTTTATTTGAGGGTTAAACTTGCCAAAAGTATAATTATAACCAAAGGTTACTGTAAAATCTCTGCCCGATGTTGCGGCATTTCTAAACTGAGTTAAGATGTTAAGGTTAAAATTATGTCTCTTTAGGTAGGTATAATTTCCTCCCATTCTTATATTGATAACTTCTCCTTGCTTTTCTCCGTTACTATTACTTTGATTATAACTTGCTGAAGCTGTCGTTCTTAGTTTTTTGTCAAAATACTTTTTGGTTGCAGATAATGTAGGACCATAAGTAAGGCTATTATCTACTCCTACTGTATTATAACTAACATTAACAGCAGCAGAAATATTTAAATCAGTATTAGGATATCCCAGAGTATACGATGCATTTCCGTTATAGAAATTAGAATCTCCATTTTCTACAGTTTGACCACCTTGCTTGTTTGTAGCATTTTGAAAAGATAGTCCAACGTTAATATTTCGTTTTTGGTCTTCGGTGTCCTTTAAAAGATAATTTACATTAAGATTTGCATTTTGTGAAATTTGCTGAAAATCTAATGTATCCAGATTATCGTTTTGGGAGACTTCGTTGATATAATCAAACTGATTCTTAATATTAGTATAGGATTGAAAGTTAGAATACCCTCCTGTTATATTTAGTTTTTCTGAAGCAGTGTACCCAATAGTAACGGCACTTACTACTCTCTGTAATTGTGTATTCTTTGTATTATCAAGATCATCTCTTTGAAGGCCTGCGTTAAAAGCGATATTAACCTTATTTTCGAATAAATTCTGGGTAGCATTTAGCGTAATATTTTCGAGATCATTATTAAAAAAATAAGCTCCCAATGTTTTATATTCGGGATCTATATATTCATATCCAATACCTACTGTACCATGTCCTACAGGGTAAGAGAAATTGGCATTATAAGCTTTATAATGCTGTGTAGTAATATTATTATCTATTAATGCAGATAATACAAATGGGGTTCCTTCTTCCCCTTTTGCATTTATATCTTCGGTTATTGCAGATGAAGCCACTTCTGCACGAATCTCTCCTTTACCAAAAAGCTTTACTTTTCCTTCTAAACTTACAACTACATTATCTTTGGGTTGTAACTCATATTCTACTGGCACGGGCTTCTCAATAGAATTTTTATCATCAGAAGCTTTGAAAAAGATTGCTCCAATAGAAAATTTTTCAAAATCATAGGACGCTTTTACTCCATATCCCATCCTTTTATATGCAGGTTGGGATTGTGGATCATCAAGATTATATTCTGATTCTTTAAGCAATCGTCCATACATTGCACTAATCTTAAAAGGCCCTTCTGGTGTAAGATCTACTCCCAAACCTGTAAATTGATGTCCGCTTAAAGTATATGGTGAAAATGTCATACTTACATCCCCAATATGTGTGGTCACCCATTTGTATGATGGGTGTATGCTTAATCTATTAAAAGAAAAAGGGTTACTGCTTTGAAACTTTTGATTAGAATATGAAAATGAGAAAGGGATATTGTATACTCCGCTAATATTTAAATTAACATTACCTGTAAGGAAGTATGTAAATGGTTCCCTACTAGATTGTCCATCATAAAAGATTGCATTTGCTGCCACGCCTCCAGTTAATTTAAATAATTTTGCTTTTCCTATTTGACCTAAATCCTGGCCAAATACAATAGTTGAGAAGCAAAATAAAAAAGCAAAACAGAGTATTTTTGGGACCAAATAACAATATTTTCCTAATAAAAAACCTACGACATTATCCTTTTTCAATGGGGTATCCAAAAAGCTAAAATACTTTTAGTAAAACTTCTTAAAACTATTCATATCCTTAGTACGCACCAATTAACCAACTTATAACCATTCAATTACGCATAACACTTTACCCGATTAGATATATTACTTAACTGCGTAAACATATACCTTATTAACAAGTCATTATTTTAGATGATGGTTTACCATACTATTTATATGGTTCAAAAATACTTTGGAATGTTTAAGAAAAACTCACGGTTTTCAGGGGTTTTTATATTTAGGCATAATCCCCCCTAACTACTTGAATATAAAAAAGGTATTGTTTTTATTTTTAAAACGGAATTGTGAAATAGAACGTACTTCCACTTTTTTCTTTAGATGTAAGCCAGATTTTACCCCCGTGGGCTTCTACAATTTTTTTACAATGCGCCAAACCAATACCTGTACCTTCATACTTATCTCTGGAATGTAACCTTTGAAAAATTGCAAATATTCGTTCCTGGTGTTCTTTTGGTATCCCAATACCATTATCTTTTACAGAGAATTCCCAGAAACCTTTTGATGCGTCTTCTGGATCATTTTTTTCGACACATGCAATATCTATCTCAGGAATAGTATCTGGAGCACTAAATTTAATACCATTACTAATGAGGTTTTGAAACAATAACCGAAGTTCTATTTCTGAACCTTTAACTAGAGGTAGATCTTTTACCCTAATTTTTGTTCCTGTTTTTTCAAGAACAACTTTTAAATCCTTTTTTAACTCTTGTATAAGGGTATTACAATCAACAGTATCATACTCTTTACTTCTTCCTAATCGAGAATATTCTAATAATGCATCAATCAATTTTTTCATTCGCACACTGGCGTCCTGAATAAAAGTCATACTTTCTTTTCCGGCTTCATCAAAATTTTCTCCATAATCTTCTGCCAATAACCCAATAAAACTCGATATTGTATTTAGAGGTTCCTGAAGATCATGACTTGCTATATACGCAAATTGTTCTAATTCTTTATTTTTTGCCTCCAGCTCTACAGATTGCTTGTATATTTCCTGGTTTTTATGCTTCAGCTCTTGATTATATTTTTTCTTAGCCCGATAATTCCTATATATATAAAAGCTAATGATAAGAGTAAGGAGTACCAAGGCAATAAGTAATATATTTACTTTTTTATGAGTATAAAGTTCTGAAGCTTGTTGATTTAATACGTTCTCTTGTTCTTTGATTTTTTCTTTCTGCTCTTCCAGAAACTCATTTTGCTTACTAATTTCCCTGTTGCTTTGTATAATTTTTTCTTCCTGACTTTTTATAAAAGCAACTTGTTCCTGGATATTTTTTTCGAGTTCTCTTTCGATTACAACCTTTTCTTTATATTTTTTTTGTTGTATTTCACTCTCAGAATAAAGACTTTCTATCTTTTTATTTCTTCTGTTAATCTCTCCTTCTTTACTATCAATTTTTTCTAATTGATCTGTTATTTTTTCTTCCTGAAATTGTATTTGTTTTTCTTTGTCTTTTAATATCGCCTCTTGCTTATCTTTATCTTCTTGTACCTTATTTAGAGTTCTTTCTGTTTTTCGGTATAAACGTTTCCATTTTTCGGAAGAAGTGATCGCATGTTTTCCTAATGTAGGAGCAATGGTAAACCCTTCTTTTTCTATTCGGCTTTCATTAATCTCATATTCAAAAGAATCTCCTACATTAACCATATTAATCATAGAAGCATTAAAGTTATAATCCTCTCCAACAAGCATTATGTTTTTTCCTGAAATCTTACTAAGAATATAATGCATATCATAGTTATACTTATGATTTACATATAGTAACTGAATATCTTTTACATTCTTAACAAATTGAAATCGAACAATCTCTACCGGCTTACCATGGATCATACGCCTTAGAGACATTGCCTTTAAGTCTAGTATCGTTCGATCGGGTCCAAGTACACCTATTTTAAAATTTGGTTGTTCTTCTATAGTTGACCAACCTATTTGTTGTGCAAAGTTAAAAACAAATATAGCGCGCTGTAATCTTTTTACTTCTTCATTATTTGTTTCCTGAGCCTTTATTTTTACAGAAAAACTCGTGGTAAGAATGCATAAAAGTATAGCTATTACATTAGTATATACGGTCGATATATATTGATGCTTATACATCATAATCTAAGTAATAGTCTTACATAATAATTCGATCCGTTAACACCAAACTGTTGCACTCTCCTACTATACATAAAATTTCCATCTTCTGTATTAGCGGCATGTTTATGTTTATCTGGATAGACATTAAAAACATTATTCCCTCCAAGGGTACATTTTATATAATCGCTAACTTGATACGATATAGCCATATCTGTTACAAGCTTAGGAGAGAATACCTGATCTCTGGATTCTACATTTCCCGTAAAATCATTTACTACCCAATTTAGAGAATTTCCATCATTTGGGTGAATAAATTTAACCTTACCAAAAAGTGTATTTACCACCTGAAATCCAAACTGCTCAAAGTCATAAGAAAGCAGTGAATTTATTTTATAACTAGGTTGTGCAAATTCTACTCTGGCAATTTCCTCTCTATTAAACAATACTTCCTCTTGCCCTTCTAATGTTTGCGAAACGTTAATTGGTCCTTTTACTTTGGTCTTTGTAAAATTACCTCCAAGAGAAGCATTAAATTCTCCTGTACCGAGAGTTGTTTTAAAAAATAGTGATAGATCGGCGCCAGAGGTTCTAGAATCTATTGCATTCGTAAAAAATTGAGCGGCACCAACATTAAAAGGTTCTAATATTTCTTCATATCCTTCTGCAAATCTTCCCGAAAGAACAATTCTATCTCGTATATTAATTAAGTAATAATCGAAGCTAAACGTAATATTATCGTTTAGTTTTCCGCTGAAACCAGTATTAAAATGACTTGATAGTTCGGGTTTTAAGTTTCCGACATCAAAAGCCTCTGTAGCAACAGCACTTTCATTATTAAAAGTACCTACCTGTACACTTTCTCCATTAATAAACTGGGTACTTATATTCTGGAAAAATACTTGGTGAAGAGAAGGTGCCCTAAACCCGGTAGAAAATCCTGCTCTAATACTAATTTCATCCCTAACTCTATACCTACCTGATAGTTTCCAGATCGCCTGACCTCCAAAATCATTATATGCTTCATATCTGGCGGCTCCTCTAATTAAAAGTTTGTCTGTTATATTTGCTTCGATATCCAGATATCCAGAACTATTTGTCCTAAAACGATTTAATGCATTTTCTGGCTGAAAACCAGGAAAAACCTGCGCTCCAACAATTCTGGGTAATTCTACCCCAGAAGTATCGGTATAGGTACTTCCCCCATCAACATAAGAAGCTTCTTCTCCTGCAACGATCTCATAATTCTCTACTCGCAGTTCTGCTCCAAAGGCTACATTTACACCACTTAGCCAATCAAATGTTCTTGAGATATCAAGGTTTGTCGTATTTTGCTTATAGATAAACCCTCCTGCATAAAATGTTCTGGGCGATGTTACTCCTAAGGAGGCATTATTAGAATTATTTACTGTATAATCTAATCTATTAACTCCAATAGAATGGCTAAAATCTACATTCCATTCGTTTTTAATTCCTCGTATTCCTCCTGTAATTGCATCATCCTGAATATCGGTAAGAATTTCTGGAGAAAAACCATTTGGGAACAACTCTAAAACTACCCTATTCTCATCTTTAGGAAAACGATAGAATCCTTTTGAGGTTCCTTCTCTGTAATTTCTGCCTCCATGCATATAAAATGTTGCATAGTCAGACATTATTATTTCTCCATTAAATGATAATGCAAGATTTTGGGTTTCTGCACTTCCGATCTCCATTACTCGTTTACCAGAATATCCTGTCTGTGCAAAAAAATTGTTTTCCTCGATTAGTGTTTGATCGGTTGTACTATCATTAGAATATACTGTACCTGTATAGTCTCCAGATCTATTAATAGACTCTCTATCTCTATATTCTGCTGTAACATTTATATATCCTTCTTTTCCTATTTTTAATCCAAAATTTGCAGAAGAATATATATTAAGTCCATCTCCTTTGGTGTTTATTGCTACTCTATTATCGAGTTGAATAATTTCTGTTTGCTTTTTTAAGATAATATTAATTACTCCTGCAATAGCATCAGAACCATATTGAGAAGTCGCTCCATCTCGTAATATTTCAATGCGTTCTATAGATGCTATGGGTATCGCATTAAAATCGGTACCTACCGATCCTCTACCCACAGTACCATTAACATTTAATAAAGAACTATTATGCCTGCGTTTCCCATTAACCAACACAAGTACCTGATCTGGCCCTAATCCTCTAAGTGTGGCTGGATCTATATGATCTGTACCATCTGCTATGGTTTGATGTGTAGAATGAAAAGAAGGAATTAAATAATGAAGAATATGACTCAATTCTACCTGGGACGAATTCGTTAATTGTTGCGGTGAAATAATATCTACAGCTGCAGTATTCTTTAAAATTGATTTTGGTTTAGCCCTTGACCCCAAAGAAACGGGTTGATCGATCGAGAATCCCGTTTCTAAGATAAAATCTACCTTTGCAGTATCTCCAACCTTAACCAGTATTGTTTTAGAAACAGAAGTGTACATCACAAATTCTGAAGTAACTATATACTCTCCCTCATCAACATCAAAGCTATAATTACCATTAACATCTGTTGTAGTATTTTTATCTGTACCTTCTATAACTACTCTTGCTCCTGGCAGATTACCAAATTGATCAGAGACATTACCTGATATTACTGCTCTCGATTGAGAAAATGCCCCAAAAATAAAACAAAGAAATAGTATACCAGTAAGGCATAACCTATACTGAACTAACAAAATAGAAGGGTCTTTTTTAATCTGTGTCTTAATATGTTTACTTATTTAGATTTTAAATAAATTGCTTTGTGCGCATTCAAAACTATCATAAGTTCATTCAAAATACAAATATATATGGGGGCAATATCTGAAGTTATAGTATCTTTTTATATGATTCTGAGCAAGAATCCAACTCTGACGATTTAAAATATTTTGTCACAATCTTACAAACAATCTCTTTAGTTAACATTTTTTGTGCGTATTCTTTTATTTCTAGAATACGCTCTGCTTTTTCCTGATCTTCTTTACTTAACTCTGTTCCCAACATAAGTATTATAATAGATCCCTTATACTTATCATCTAATTTCTGGTATTCGGCAATAAACTCCCAACCATCCATGACAGGCATATTAATATCCAAAAAAATAATTTCGGGAACAATTTCGGATTGAATATGATCTAGTGCTTGTTGTCCATTTTCGGCAATAAAAACCTCTTCTACACATTGTACTTTTTCAATAATTGTTTTATTAAAAAAGTTAGTTGCTTTACTATCATCAATGAGAAGAAAACGTTTTAATTTTTTCATTATCAAAAATGGTTTTTTAGCACATCATCCAATAAATCCATAGATAATGGTTTATTGATAAAATCATCGACCGAATGATTTTTGGCAGATGCTCTTACATCATCTGGGTTAGAAGAAGTTGATAATAAAATCACTTTAATATCAGCTGTTACTTTTTGATCCAGTTTAGAAAACTCGGTCAAAAACTCCCACCCATTCATTGCAGGCATATTGATATCCAAAAAAATAAGGTCAGGTTTTGTTGCTGTATTATTCTCTACAGCATTAAGATAATCTAGAGCCGCCATACCACTTTGCACAGTATTAACCTGATAAAAGTCTTCGTGTTTGGTAACAACTCTTTCGTTAAAGAAATTCGTGGCCTTGTCATCATCTATTAACAAGACACAATTCACCAATGTATTCATTTAATTTCCCAATTACGCTCAAAGGAAATAAACTTATTTGATATGACAATAACAAAACTAAATTTTATGAAATAGTTTTCGTTTAACAACACAAATTTAACGGTAAAATGTATTTTCTAAAATTACTTTTCTGAAATAAAGGAATTTATGGTTTAAAAAAACGAATACCAAATACATTAAAGTATATGATTTTAACAAAAAAAATACAGCCTCTTATTTTAAGAAATAAGAGGCTGTATTTAAGCTTATCTGTATTTTTTATTCTACAATAAGCTTTTCAAGCTGTTTTTTCCCTTCCGATTCGACTTGAATCAAATAAAATCCTGGTTTCAGTTTATGTGAATTGAATTCGAAAACATATTCTGTATTCCCTGCTTTTACATCTTCAAGTATTTTTCTTTTATCTATCAAATCAAAGATTTGTATTAGTACAGGTAATGGTTTAGCAGAAGAAACATTTACACTAAATCTGCCGTTTGATGATGGGTTAGGATAAACTGAAGCTTCAAATAACTTTGATTCTTTATCCAATGGCATACTTAATGATTCTTGATTATCTATTAAAACAACATTCTCATTCGATTTATCAGCATCTATGCTTTGAGCAACAGTTATAGTCGCATAACCACTATTGATTCTTTGTTCGTAGATTTCATTTTTTGTAAATTCTTTGTAAAAAGAGGGAGAACTTACATTTACAAATTTTTCACTTCTTCTACTTCTACATCTAAAAACTTTTCTTGTTCTAGAAACAGATTTAAACTCTACTCTCACTAAACGCTTACTTTCATTGTATATCTGAGAAAAGAAATAATTTCTATTTATGAATCGTATTCCTTGTAAATTATTAAACAAGAAATCTTCTGAACCATCATCGAATATGGCTTTAATCGATTGTAGACCATCTAATGATCCACAAGAAGATGGACCCGAACCAATATACCCACTTATGGTCAATTGGTAGTTTTGTGCAAATGTGGTAAATGTGATGGATAACATCACTAATACTAATAATTTTTTCATGGTTTTAGGTTTTAAAAGTTATACTAAATTCTTTAGGAGTTTTAAAAATACTCTGAAATTCTTACGAAGACTTCACTGTTTTCAGGGTTTTCACACTTAAATAAAAAAACATAACAACCTGATTATAAGCATAATACTTTTTGTCTCCTGAAATGATAATCTAAATCTCTCGGTATTAAAAGCAGAGGAGTTCTACCCTATTCTAAAATCGATAGAGCCACATATATGACTTAAAAAATCTTAATTACCTTATCCGATATCAGTTTTGACATACTTTTAATAAAGACTATTAAAAATAGATGTAAATTTGAAACACATTCGGTTGATGGTTTTAGATGTCGAACTTACCTGATTATAAATAAACTTTTAATTGAATTGATTTTTCCCAGTGAATATGAAATCAGAAATTCTTTATAAACTTCAATTAGATTAATGGATTCATTAACTCAAATCGTACTAGGAGCTGCTGTAGGAGAAGCTGTTCTGGGTAGAAAAGTAGGTAATAAAGCTATGCTTTGGGGCGCCATTGCAGGAACTATTCCTGACCTGGACGTACTATCCAAACTTTTTGTTGATCCTGTTACAGCAAATGAGTTGCATCGTGGGTTTTCGCACTCCATACTCTTTAGTATACTTGCTGCTCCAATATTTGGTTGGATGATCTCTAAACTCTATCGCAATAATGAAGCAGACTGGAAAGATTGGTCAAGGCTTATGTTTCTGGGCCTTTTTACACATCCTATACTAGATGCATTTACCACATGGGGAACTCAGCTATTCTGGCCTTTTGATTATAAAGTTTCTTTTAAAAATATTTTTGTCGTAGACCCATTGTATACCATACCTTTTTTGATGTTTGTGATCCTGGCAATGTTCTATAAGCGTACACATCCTAAAAGAAGAAAGTTCAATACCCTTGGATTATACATTAGTAGTATTTATATGTTTATAACACTGGGATTAAAATGGTATACATATGGGGTGTTTCAGACCAATCTCGAAAATCAACATATTCGATATAAAGAGATTCAAACAAAACCAACTCCTCTCAATAGTATTTTATGGACTGCTAATGTAGAAACCGAAGATTCTTTTTTAATAGCATACTATTCTCTATTAGAAAAAGAAGATATTATTACTTTTTCAGAATTTCCTAAAAACCATCATTTGTTGGGTAAAATGAAAGATGATCCTCTTATTCCCAGATTAATTAAATTATCAGAAGGTTGGTATACTATCGAAAAAACGAATGACAAATTATTTTTTAATGACCTTAGGTTTGGGCAAATGGGAGTAGGTCAAGAAGCAAATAGATTTGTATTTAGCTATGAACTATTTTATGATGATAATGGTACTCTAACTGCTAAAGAAAGAGAAAGAAATATGGATGATGCTTCTCCCCTGCTGAAAAAATTATTTAGTAGAGTGTTAGGAAATAAATCATAAAAAGAACGTATTAAAACATCCTATTGTAAAGCTTTCGATAAACGATATGTGAATACCTATGATTATTAAATTCTCTTAAATGATAGACATTATAGTCTTTCTTTTTTCAAAATTTCTATATGACGCATTAATCGCTTTACATCTAAGGGTATAGTTCCATTATATACTCCCCTAATATATCCTTGTGTATCGACAAGTATAAAATTTTCTGTATGTATAAAGCTATTCTCATCCTGAGTCTTTATAAAATCTTCATCTGCAAAATACCCTTCGCGAGCAATGGTATAGATCTCATCTTTATCCCCGGTTACCAAATTCCATTTTCTATCATCTATAGTATTCTTTATTGCATACTCTTTTAAAACAGGAACCGAATCATGCCACGGCATTACTGTATGTGACAATAATTTAATATCACTATCATTTTTATACATTTCCTGAATCAAATTCATGTTTTTAGTCAGCTTGGGGCAAATTCCAGGGCAAATGGTAAAGAAAAAATCAGCAACATATATCTTACCTTTATAGGTATCATTAGTAATCGTATCCCCATTTTGGTTGATAAATGAAAATGGAGATATTTTATGTTTTCCTTCAAGGTCAGATGTGGTAAGCCACTGTGGTGTAAAATCAGAAGCAATAAAATAAGGCAACTTATCTACTGTAGGTTTCACAATAGCCTTATCTTCTTGTTTTTTACATGAAAATACAAGAATCATACTTATAAATAATGATAAAAATAATCTCATTTTTTTAATAAATTTTTGTAGAATCCTTCTTTATGGTGTAGCATTTTTTTAATCCAATAAGGCCAAATCGTTCGCCTTTAATCACTTCGTAATTTGCTCTAATATTACCATCGGATCTAAACAATTGTTGTTTACCTTCCTCTTTTCCGTGGTTAAACCGAAAAGATTTTAAAAGCTGTCCGTTGGCATACCATTCCATAACATTACCATGATATTTTCCTTCTTCATTAAAATGATACACGAATTTATGATAGTTATCGGGCCACCATCCTTGATGAGTACCCACTTTTATTCCTTTTTTATAAAAACGTTTTGTTCTAAGCTCTCCATTTTCATAAAAAGACTGTTCTTCTCCTTCTTTTCTTCCATCAACATAAATTACTTTTGATTTTATCTGATCATTTTTATAATAATCGATCAACATTCCCGAAAACAGTTTGGTTTTATAAAACAACTCGCCATTATCAAGATGCAAATTAGTATCTGTTGTCACAACAACACGATCAGTATCTTCAGAAATACAGCTTATCAGGATTGCTAGTATTACGATAAAACTCAATACCTTTTTCATCTGTTCTTTTTTATTGTTTTTTAGTTGTCAGATGGAATTCACCATTGAACATCTCAGTTGGCATCAACTTTAATTGTTATGACTCATTTCACACCATCAAATTTTAGTAATTGCTGAAATTTCTTAATACTAGTCTTATCTCCTAATTTGTAATGTTTCCGGGAGTACCAAAAAATCCATTTCCATTAATGTATGGATCTTCAGAAGTAATATGATAATGGTAAATCCCATCAGGAAAATCAGCAGTAGCACTCGTATGACCATGATACTCATCTAGATCCGTATTGATAATTTCCTCACCATTTTCTATAGGACCATACACAGGAAAACCATCGGCCAATAGGCCAAGAAACGAGTCCTCTCCAAACGTATTGGTAAGATATTCTGGTTCCTGATGATAATGATATCCTCCTTGCTGTTGAGGATGCCCAAGATATTGATCAAAAGAATTAATCTCTGAAGTTAAAGGTTGGTTATTAGGCCCTGCATATTGATTATAAAAAACCACTCCGTTAATTGCAATACCCATGGCACCTAATGCTGTTGCTTCTTTTGTAGTAGCTTCTGCTGGACGTATCGGGATGGTGATCGTAATATTTTGTTCTGCAATTCTATTAGGGTTTAGAGAAAAGTTTGCATTACTACCTGTATAAGGTTCATATAATTCTGCTTCCCATTCGGTATCCAGGTAATACGGAGATTTGTGATCAGGTAGGTTATTTGTTGTAAAAATCACGTTATCTCCACTAATCTCATACGATAATCCTGCCGCATTAAATTTGGTTAATATCGAACTTATGTCATAATCTGTAGAGGTTACGATCTCGCCATCACCATCATTAGTTGCTGTTGTATCGTCATCATTAGAGCACGCAATACATGCGAATATAAAAAGTAAAAAGAGAGTGAAAAAAATTGAAATTGATTGGGGCTTTTTCATGAATATGTAGTTTTAGTTCATCCTATTTCTCCTTTAGACTTTTATAATTACAAATGGTTTAATTACCATATATATCGAATACATAAAGATAAGTTCATATCAAATAGAATTGTTGTGGAAACCCATAAAAGCTGAAGGAATAAACTTATAATTATTATCTGGTTCTTTTTAATATCTATTTTTATATTGCAAGTCAAATATTCACATTTATGAGTAGTACATATAAAGTTAGTGTAAATACTATTTTTGATTTTGAATTTACCGAAGAAGACATTTCAAAAATAGATATGGTAAGTAATTCTAAATCAACCCATCACATTCTTCAAAACAATAAATCTTTTCATACAGAAATTGTACAATCAGATTTCAATACTAAAAAATATACTGTAAAGGTTAATAACAACAGCTACCAGGTTGACATTACCAATGAATTAGATACCCGGATTGCAGCAATGGGATTCTCTATTGGGTCTTCTAAACAGGTAAATGCGATTAAAGCTCCTATGCCCGGACTACTTCTCGATGTTCAGGTTGAAATAGGTCAGGAAGTAAAAGAAGATGATCCTTTACTTATTTTGGAAGCCATGAAAATGGAAAATATTATTCTATCTCCCAGAGATGGAGTTATCAAATCCATTTCGGCCACTACTGGTGATGCAGTAGATAAAGGACAATTATTAATCGAATTCGCTTAGCCTATCACAGGCATTAAACAGAACAATATGTTCTAATATAGTTTAATATGAAAAAAATATTAGTAGCAAACAGAGGTGAGATTGCCATTAGAGTGATGACGACAGCTCGCAAAATGGGAATCAAAACCGTAGCAATCTACTCTACCGTAGACAGAAACGCTCCACACGTAAAATTTGCAGATGAAGCTGTCTGTATTGGTGAAGCTCCTTCTAACCAATCTTACTTATTAGGATCCAAAATCATTGAAGTTGCTAAACAACTACATGTAGATGCAATACATCCCGGATATGGATTCCTTAGTGAAAATGCAGATTTTGCAGAAGAAGTAGAAAAAAACAATATCATCTTTATAGGTCCCAAATCAAAAGCCATTAAAGTGATGGGAAGCAAATTAGCAGCCAAAGATGCTGTTAAAGCTTATGATATCCCTATGGTTCCTGGTATAGACGAAGCTATTACCGATGTTGCCAAAGCAAAAGCTATCGCTTCAGAAATAGGTTTTCCTATTTTAATTAAAGCCTCTGCAGGTGGTGGTGGAAAAGGAATGCGAGTGGTAGAGGAAGAAAAAGATCTCGAATCACAAATGAATCGTGCCATTAGCGAAGCTACCTCGGCATTTGGAGATGGTTCTGTATTTATCGAAAAATATGTTGCCTCGCCACGACACATCGAAATACAGGTAATGGCAGATAGCCATGGCAATGTAGTACACTTATTCGAAAGAGAATGTAGTGTACAACGACGACATCAAAAAGTAGTTGAAGAAGCTCCCTCTGCTGTACTTTCTCCAGAATTACGATCCGAAATGGGAGAAGCAGCCGTAAAAGTAGCCAAAGCCTGTGACTACCTTGGTGCCGGGACTGTAGAATTTCTTTTAGATGAAAATCACAATTTCTACTTCCTCGAAATGAATACCCGACTACAAGTAGAGCATCCTGTTACCGAACTTATAACAGGAACAGACCTTGTAGCATTACAAATAAGAGTAGCACGAGGCGAAAAACTACCCATACAACAAGAAGATCTAAGTATACAAGGACACGCTCTGGAGTTAAGAGTTTATGCAGAAGACCCGCTTAATGATTTCTTACCCAGTGTAGGAAACTTAGAAACCTATCAATTACCCGTTGGAAAAGGTATTAGAGTAGATAATGGTTTTGAAGAAGGAATGGATATTCCTATCTACTACGATCCCATGCTCTCGAAGCTAATTACTTACGGAAAAACCCGTGAAGAAGCGATACAATTGATGATAAAAGCAATTGACAATTATGATATTAAAGGAGTACAAACTACATTATCATTTGGTAAATTCGTGTTTGAACATGATGCCTTTAAATCTGGTAATTTCGACACACATTTTGTGAAGAAATATTTTATCCCCGAAACTATACAATCGGCAATGGAAGAAGAAGCCAAAATTGCTGCCTTAATTGCTATGAAACAATACATCGAAGATCAAAAAACGTTACGCATACCAACACTCTAATATTATGGATTCAAAAATAAAAACATTACAAGATAAAATTGCTCAGGCAAAATTAGGTGGTGGTGAGCAACGTATTGAAAAACAGCATCAAAAGAAAAAATTAACTGCCCGTGAGCGTGTAGAATATTTGCTTGATGAAGGCTCTTTTGAAGAAATTGGTATCCTGGTAACACATCGTACTACCGATTTTGGAATGGATAAAGAGATCTATTATGGCGATGGTGTAGTTACCGGATACGGAACCGTAAACGGGCGATTAATCTATATTTTTGCACAAGACTTTACCGTTTTTGGTGGTGCTTTATCCGAAACTCATGCCGAGAAAATCTGTAAAGTTATGGATATGGCCGTAAAAATGGGAGCACCAATTATAGGACTTAATGATTCTGGTGGTGCCAGAATCCAGGAAGGAGTTCGCTCTCTTGGTGGGTACGCCGATATTTTTTATAAAAATGTACAAGCCTCTGGGGTAATCCCCCAGATCTCTGCTATTATGGGACCCTGCGCCGGTGGTGCTGTATATTCTCCTGCAATGACAGATTTTACCATGATGGTAGAAGATACCAGCTATATGTTTGTTACCGGACCTAATGTGGTAAAAACAGTAACCAACGAAGAAGTAACTTCTGAAGAATTAGGAGGTGCCAGTACCCATTCTACAAAATCAGGAGTAGCACATATCACTTCTTCTAATGATATAGAATGCCTCGAAGATGTAAAAAAGCTACTAAGTTACCTGCCACAAAGTAATAAAGAGCAACCTAAAAAATTAGAATATACGTTAACCGACGAAGTAAGAGACAGCCTCTCTTCTATTGTTCCTGATAATCCCAACAAACCTTATGACATGCACGAGGTAATCAGCGGGATTATTGATACAGACTCCTTCTATGAAATTCATAAAGACTATGCAGAGAATATCATTGTAGGTTTTGCCCGTCTGGGCGGAAGAAGTATTGGGATTGTTGCTAATCAACCTCAATTTCTGGCTGGAGTTTTAGATGTAAATAGTTCTAAAAAAGCTGCGCGATTTACACGTTTCTGTGATTGCTTTAATATTCCTTTGTTAGTATTGGTAGATGTTCCTGGATTCTTACCGGGAACTGATCAGGAATGGAATGGTATTATTGTACACGGAGCCAAATTGTTATATGCCTTAAGCGAAGCTACCGTACCTAAAGTAACAGTAATTACACGTAAAGCCTATGGTGGTGCATATGATGTGATGAATTCTAAGCATATTGGTGCAGATCTTAATTTTGCCTGGCCTTCTGCAGAAATTGCAGTGATGGGTGCCAAAGGTGCCAGTGAGATTATTTTTAGAAAAGAGATCAAAGCGGCAGATGATCCGGCAGCTAAACTTGCCGAAAAAGAAGCTGAATATGCAGAGAAATTCGCTAATCCATACCGAGCTGCACAACGTGGTTTTGTAGATGAGGTTATTTTACCCCAAAATACCCGTAGAAAACTAATCAAAGGATTTAGTATGCTCGAAAATAAAATAGTCGAGCGTCCTGATCGAAAACATGGCAATATTCCTTTGTAGATACATATACAAACCCTTCACTGGTTCTAGAATTTGTGAAGGGTTTATTTTTTCTGGTATGTTTCGAATATGCAGCAATATCGTCCTGATTACCCATATCCGAAATCAGAAAAAATAAAATTATAAAGCATTCCTTCCCTATATAGATCTTTACATTTTTCTATACTAAAGACTAAACTTTACCTGCTCTAATTTTAATAGACATATTCAAATTATTAAGCTTTTTTTCACTGAAAACAGGGGTTTTTTTGAGTATTAATTCATGTAATTTTACACTTTGTCCCTTTATTTTTTGTAAACAAACCTGTAGAAGAAAAACTAGTTTTTACTGATTTATGACGTATCCCAACATTAAATGAAAAGTCAAATGAAAAAAATACTATTATTCTTACTACTTATTATCTCCATTTCTTTAACAGGCCAAACCACCTACTACGTAGCTGTAAACGGAGATGATTCTAGCGGCAATGGCTCTAACGATACTCCCTGGGCGACCATACAACATGCCCTTAATACTGTTACAGATGGGAGTACAATTTTAGTAAAACCCGGTACATACAATGGGCGTGTGAGAGTTCGTGGAAGTTTTACTACTGGTGTTTTAGTAAAATCACAAGTGTCTTATATGGCAAAATTACGCAATAATACTACCGTTATTACCGCCTATAAAAGCCCTAGCGGTTGCCATGGTATTACTTTTGATGGTTTTGATATAGCTCATGATGCTCCCGGTGCCGCCCCTTTAGTTATTCACATTGATGGAGATGGAAATGGCGATGTACATGATATCACATTTCAGAATTGTGTTATACACGATAGTTACAATAATGATCTTGTAAAAGTAAATGCCGCCTCATACAATATCACTTTCCAGGGGAATTTATTTTTTAATCAATCCGGATCTGATGAGCATATCGATGGTAACAGTGTAGAAAACTTAATTATACAGGATAATATTTTCTTAAACGATTTTTCGAGTAGTGGCCGTACAAATAACAATGATACCAGTAGTTTTATTGTTATCAAAGATAGTGGTGGTAGTAATGATATCTATACTGGTTCGAGAAATGTTAAGATTCGTAGAAATGTATTTCTAAATTGGGAAGGAACCGTAGCCACAAACTTTGTTCTTATAGGAGAAGACAGTGAACCGCATTACCAGGCCTTTGATGTCATGATCGAAAATAACCTAATGCTGGGAAATAGTAGTAATCCTATGCGGGCACCTTTTGGTATTAAGGGCTGTAGAGATATTACATTCAGAAACAATACAGTAACAGGAGATTTACCTGCTAATGCATTTGCATTCAGATTTAACAGAGAACCTACAAATCCTATTATCAACACTATTAATATTTATAATAATATATGGTCTGACCCTACCGGGACTATGAATGATTTTTCAGATTGCCCTATATCTCATACCGATACGTATACCTTAGATACTAACTTATATTGGAATAATGGTACTCCTATACCCCAGGATAGCAGCGATAAAATTAACAGTGCAGATGATGCAAACGGTATAACAGCTAATCCACTGTTAGGAGATCAAAACAACCTAATCATTCCTCATTATGATTCTTCTTTAAACCAATTTAAAGATGGTTCGATTACGATTAGAGAGGCATTCGAACGCCTTGTAAACACGTATGGAACACCCGGGACCAATAGCCCTGCTATTAATATGGCAAGAGCAGATCAGCTTCCTGCAGATGATATTTTAGGCAGGCTAAGGGTAAATGCCGATATCGGTGCAGTAGCACCAGGTGCTGTAGAAAATAATGAATTAGCATTAATTCGACCAGATAATGCTTCAGAAAATATATCTATTACTCCTACTTTAGAATGGTCAGGCTCCGCAAGTTCTTATACTTTAGAAATAACCGATTGTAGCCCCATAGATCCCCCTCCCCCTCCAAATCCTACAATCGGTTTGGGTCTGGATCAATTTAATCTTATCGAGGGTCCGAAAACGATTACACAGATCCCTGATGATCTATCCGGGTTAACCTACAACAACACTACCAATACAATTTTTGCAGTGATTAACGATCCTCCCAGACTCTATGAATTGAGTCTAGATGGTGATGTTGTTAGAGCTATCCCCCTACAAGGTTTTAATGATACAGAAGGTTTGGTATGGGTTAATGGTACAGATTTTTTTGTTATTGAAGAAAAAAGAGGGCGAGCAGTTAAAATTACTGTAGAAAACACAACAACAACCATTTCTTACCCAACAGATTATATTCAATTACCCGGTAATTGGGGAGCAAATAATGGTCTGGAAGGAGTATCCTATAACCCAAATACAAATGAACTAATATTGGTGAAAGAAAAAAGTCCGTTAACTATATATTCTCTAGAAGTACCTGCAGATCTATCAACTCCTCCTACCGTTACCAATCCATTCGATATTGCTACAAATAATTTTGGATTTAGAGATTTGTCTGGTTTACATCATTTAGGAAACAATACAATAGGTCATAATACTCATTTTCTTGTATTGAGTCATGAATCCAGAGCATTAGTAGAAACCGATATGACCGGAAAAGAATATAGTCGTTTAGATCTTGGTACTAATGGTGCTAATGGTACCTTACCCAATAGAATTCTCCAGGCAGAAGGCGTAACGGTAGATAATCAGGGGACTATCTATATCGTAAGTGAACCCAATACATTTTATAAGTTTTCTAAGTCAGCATCTGCAAATGCTACCAAAATGGCCCCTATATTTACAGCCTCTAATATATCTGAAGAATCATTTGTTGTACCAGAAAATACACTTACAATAAATACAGAATATTGCTGGAGGATAAAAGACAATGATACCGGGGATTGGACATCTTATTTTTCGTTTACGACAGGGGATAATGAAAATCCACCTCCGCCGCCATTGCCTGTAGAAACTACCAATACTATCCAGGTTTTTCCTAATCCGGCAGACACCTTCCTTAGTGTTTTATTTGATTTTGATGAACTTCCAGAAAACATACAGGTTTTCATGTATGATATTTCGGGAAAAGAAATAATGAAGCAATCTTCTACTAGTATTGTAGATAATGCCTTGAATATTAATGTTAGTCGATTCCCTAAAGGTTGTTATTTCATAAAAATCAAATACCCTAAAGAGGATATCGTTAAAAGTTTTATCAAGAGGTAATTTAGGTAGATACTTTAAATTCGCATCTAAAAAACATCATCAACAGAGCTTTCTAGAAGGACTTTTTTGATTCGAAATCTTTTATACCATACAAAATATCTTTATACAAATACTGATCACCTATTGCTATTACTAGTCCGTGCACAGGGTTTATGTCTCCGCGCAGCGATGGAGCCATATCCTATTGCGGGGATTGGTTTCCCCTTGCGGGGGAAGGTGCCGGCATACCGCTGGTCGATAAAAAGAATGCGGGGAAGGGTATCCTTATTGCGATGATCGATATACTTATACCGATGACCGATAAAAGGAGTGCGCGGAAAGGTATTCGTATTGCGAGGATTACTATTTATGTCCCGATGATCGGTAAATAGTCTGTTAGGAAAGGGGTTACCATATGAAAGAAGCGCCGCCTACTTATCCAAGTCGGTAAATTTATGGTATATATAACTCACCTGTTTCAAAAAATGAAACTCTTACCCCATAATATTGTGAATTAATACTATAAAAGAACGCTTGATATGAAAGGTTATATGTATATTTTAGAATGTAGTGATGGGAGTTACTATACCGGTAGTACAAAATATTTGGAAAGAAGAATACAGCAACATCAAAATGGAGAAGGTTCAAACCACACCAAAAAACGATTACCGGTAAAATTACTCTATTACGAACAATATAATCGTATTGACACTGCTTTCTATAGAGAAAAACAGGTGCAAGGCTGGTCCAAAGCTAAGAAAAAAGCACTTATAAGAGGGGATTTGGAAGACTTACATAATCTGGCAAAATGTAAAAATGAAACGCATTATTCTGTGTATAGAGCACCGGACTTCGACTCCGTGTTTCCTGAGCTAAGCCGAAGGACTCAGTCCTCTAATGATAACAAACATAACGATCACTGAGCGAAGTCAACGATCACTGAGCGAAGTCAACGATCACTGAGCGAAGTCGAAGTGATCACATTCTTTACCCTTCTCCTATACCAAAACAAACCTACTCCTATCAATACTAGTAATACCAATGTTACCCAATACCACAGGGTGTTGCTTTCAAAAGCAATTGGTGACGAATCTCCTACCAGGTAAAATCCTCCCCAATAAAACGGTTGCGTACGATTGATATTTGCCGTTGCCAGGTAGTGCAATTTGGCCTGTTGTAGTGCTTTTGCCTTATTCATCCCTGCTTTAAGATTGGTATAGAAGTATTGCATCAACTCTGGGGTGGTTTGATCCGATACTTCCCAACTGCTTAAGAGCAAACTTTTAGTCCCCGCATATTGAAAAGCACTACCTAAACTCATAATCCCTTCTCCCTTAGCAATCTTACCGGTACCCGTATAACAAGCGCTAAGCACAGTAAGTTCTGCCGGAATATCTAAAGCAAATAATTCGTGACTATACAACAAATTATCCTCTATCGTATCTTTACTTTTGGTAAAATAAAGCCTTGAATTCTCTGGCCGTTCATTGTCTACATCCCCGTGCAACGCCAGGTGAAGTATCGCATACCGGCCTGCATTTTTCTTAAAATTAGATTCTATGGCTTGTGATCCATAATAATATTGCCCATCGATAATATTAGAGATCGCTTTGATTTCTTTTCGCGTCCCTGGAAGATCAATACCGGTACTTCTTAGCGTGGCCAAACTCATTGTATTGGTCGTTATCGTACTATCTGAAAATGAAAATGCCAGGCACTCCTGCCGTTGTTGTGTGGGTTCTTCACTTTTATCTTTAGTAAATAACAAGTTAGCAGCATTAGCATAGGTAATGGCATATTCTTTAAGCAAATATGATAGGTCTGCAGGGTTATTTGTTGCATCTTTTTGGGTTAGCAATAACTCAAAGTTTAAATGCCACAGTGGCCCATCGGGAATGATAATCAATTCATCACCTGCAAACGTGTCACCCTGTCGAAGAGTATTTGCAATCGGGGCCATTAATTGGTTATATAAAGCATATGCCGTTGTTTTATAGGCTGCCAGGTTTTGCGAAGTTATTGCTTTTCTTAATTGTTCTATAGTAGTCGTAAGATTGGGAGTCTCTAATTCTTGTACTGCAATCTTTTCTTTTGAAATCGTAAAAGCATAGGTAATACGATCTGAAGTAAAAAACTCGAGTACTGCAGTATTATCGTTTAGATGACGCTGAATATCACGAACCGTAACAATAGCATTTTCATGTTTAAGCTGGTAATATTTAGGATACTTCTGCTCTAACACTGCTGTTAGTGAATCTTGCCTATTGCTAATGTCAAATAGTGTATTTTCATATCGAGCTATTTTTAGAGAATCTTTGCTACTCATCCTTAGCCCGTTGTAGAGCTCTGTAATTTTAGATTGATAAAATGCTTTATCAATCCTTAGTTCTTTTTCTAATGCCACAAGATCTGCTGGTAACCCTGTATAGGTTTTGGCATTGGCATCGGTAAGCAATTCTTTTAAGGTATTGGCTTTACTTTTCTCGGCATAGTAAAACGCTTGTTCTAAAGAGGATTGCTCTTTTTCTATGTTATACACTAGTAATTGTGCTGCTATGGCACCCTGATACACTGCTGCTGCTTTTTTAGCAAAATGCACCTTGTCCTGGTAGTTGGTATAGGTTTGTCTGATCGTATTGATAAGAATATCTGCGTTTCGATACGTCTGTATAGCTTGATTAAGATCATTAATATTGTTACTTTTTGTATACAAAGCAGTATGGATTTTGGCTTTACCTAATAAAGAAGTTAATAAAACATCTAAGTTTAAGTAGTGATCTGGGGCAAAAGTTACCTTATTTTTTGCATTAAGCTTAGTATTTGCCACTATAGACTTATCATAATGTGCTAAACTGCTAGCAAACTCTTTTTGTGTAGCATATACTTTTGCTATTTTAGTATAGGATTGTGCAACCTTGGGGTGATGCTTACCAAATACACTTTGTCGTATGGTTAAGGCTTTTTGATACTGTTCTAAAGCTGTATTATAATCTGTTTTGGCATGATATATATTACCAGTACTCTCATAAGAATCTGCTACATCTGGATGGTTTTCTCCAAAAACAGCAATCCTGATTGTTAAGGCTTTATTGGTATGGTGTAATGCTTTATCATACTCTTTTTTTAAGGTATACAACTCCCCGATATCATTATAAGAATCTGCTATATGAGAATTGTTTTGGTCTAATAGTTTTATTCGTATATCTAATCCTTTTTTATAATACAACAGAGATTGATCATAACTTCCCTTTAATCTGTATATATTACCAATATTATTATAGTTAAGTGCAGCATGTATACGATTATCTCCTTCTTTTTTGACTGTAGTCTGAAGTGCTTTTCTATAATATTCTAAGGCTTTATCATAGGCACCTTTATATTTATATACCACACCTATATTGTTATAAACCGAAAAGTACATTTTTTTGTCTTGTCTTGACAATTTTTTTTCAATATTAATAGCTTGATTATAATAATACAACGCTTTATCATACGCTCCTTTGTTTTTATAGCATAGACCAATTCGATTAAGAGCACTAATCACTGTAACATGCTCTTGTTTATAAAGATTAGTTAAAATAAACAGGTATTTTTCATAATAAAGAAGAGCGTCATTATACTCTCCTATTTTTCGATATACATCTCCAATGACTCTAAAAGATCTAGCTAAGTCTTTACTATATTTATTGGAATCATTAATTTGAATAAACAGTCCCTTATTGAGATATAACAATGCTTTATCGGATTCTTCTTTTCTATAATAAGTAAGACCAATATTAAAATAAACTATACTAGTTTTAAAATGATTTGATCCCAATTTTTCCTCCTTAATGACTAAGGATTTTTTATAATATTTTAGAGCTGTATCATAATCTCTCTGAAAAAAATATATATGCCCAATATGCTCATAAGATTTTGTAATAGCAAGATGATTTTCGCCAAAAGCTTTAATTCGCATATCAAGAGCTTTCTCTTGATACTTCATTGCTTCAATAAAATCACTTTTCAGATAATATATATCTCCCATTTGAGAATATGAATTTGCAATAGCAGGATGATCTTTTTCGTAAATTATTGATCTTATTTTCAACCCTTTTTCATAATATTCTAAAGCAGTTTTATAGTCTGAACTATTAGCTTCATAATATTTCCCCATATTATCATAACCATAAGCTTTTTCTCTATTATCTTTCGGTAAGTATATCTTACTTATTTCTAGTGCTTTTTGTGCATTTTTATAAGATATATCATACTGTTTATTTCGCCATTGGCTTTCAGCAATTTTATTATAACATCGGGCAACACGCATCCAGGCGTTGGCCTTTTGGTAGATGGGTAAGGCTTTTTTAAAATATACTACAGCACTATCTAGTTTTCTTTCTGCCAGTAATACATCTGCTTTGGTAAAGTGTTGTGAGGCAACTGTAGTGTCGGTTACCGTTTGGGTATAACCAAGGGTGGTGTATAAAAAACACATACCAATTACACAGTAAAGAAGTGCTTTTTTGTATGGTATTGATTGTATAGTGATGGTCATCTATTCTGATATGTTATGTTTACCCTTCGACAGGCTCAGGGTGACAATTATTAATTAAAAACGTAATGTCAGTCTGAGCCTGTCGAAGACCCATTACTTTTATCAATATTATTTTCAAACTGGGTATAATTTTTAGAATATTCAACCAATTTATCCCAATTTTCTTCAATTAAAGCTATTTTCTTTCTTCTGCTCCATCCTTTTACTTGCTTTTCTATCTGTATGGCTTCATTTGGGTTAGTGCATATTTCAAACCATTTTAAAACAACTGGCCGTTTATCATAGGTATAACTATCTGGTTTATTACCAGCATTATGCTCATTTATTCTTCGCTCTAAATCATTAGTCATACCGGTATAAAAAGAACCATCACTACACTCGACTATATATGTATAATAGTATTTCATTATTAAAACTTTATTTTTCCTAAGCTCAATCTTCCTTCGACAAGCTCAGGATGACAGGCGTTTACGTAGCTATCTATATTATAAAATGTCATGTTCTCTTCGATATGCTCAGTACAGGCCTGTCGAAATACATTATACTCAGGATAACAACTTCAATATATATCCCTTAGTATATTAATAACAAAGAACGTAAAAATGTTACCATTTAGATTCCTCAGTTAAACTTAAATACACGATCTGTTAGTAAAATAATAGTAGTAAGGTAGACCTCACAGGTTTTAAAAACCTGTGAGGTCTCATGTAGTATAGTGTTCTTATTTTCAAAAAACTATTTAATTCGTATGCTGTATTACCCGATTACTCTTTATCAAAAAACAATCTTTATTTTGAATATTAAATTTTAGATTTTACCTTAACCGCCACAATTAATCGTATTAAATAAAGAATAGTTGCCCTACTATGAGTAATCGACAAACTACTAAATATGCTATCTACACCGTAGCTGTCTTATCTGCTGCATTAATCAATGAGTATATCTTAAAATATGTAAAGAAACATATCGATCAACAGGGATATCTCCTGGTGATAATAGATATGCTGGTTATCGTTTTAATTTTTGCACCTGCTTTTGCCCTGGTGACCAATTATGCAAAGAAGATTTCTAAGGCGTATCTTAAGACTTCTAAAAAATTGTCGAGTAGAAATAATGGGATCTTGTTAGGGTTTATCGTTGCCATCATTATTTTGTTTATCCTTTATGCCAATCTTAGGCACAACATCAATGTAATCAATGATCTAAAAGCCTTGATTTCGTAATAATTATCTATTTTTTTTATCATTAATAAGTAAACTATAACATTTATTATCTTGTTATGCTTTGGTTAATACTGTATTTTAGTACATACATTAATCAATATAAATTATGTACTCATGAAAAATTCTTTAGAAGCATTTAAAAAATTCAAAGTTTTATCCCGAGAAGAGCTACTATTAATAGGTGGAGGCAGAAGAGATCAATGTACTGCAGAGCAGGTTAATAATTGCACATTTGTACAATATTATCCAGAAGGGTCTGTAATGATGGATTGTGGAGTATCTGAAGACTCTAATGGGGACGAAGAATGGATTTCGTGTGAAGCACATATAGCATAACTCATAGCTATATGCTATTTATAATGAAATAATCTAAAGTCTTCTTCGTATTGTTTTAGTTATTTCAACCCGAATTTCTTTCCAAAACACTAAATTACTCTGCATTTTTGATGTGGAGTTTTTTTGATATGCCATCTTACTATCCCTATTACATCATCTTCCTCTCGTACTAATTCTAAGGCATACTATATCGCTAATCATAAAAAAACAACCCCCAGTGGTTAACAACTCCTCTGGGGGTCTAGGCTGAAGCGAAAAAATCAAACTAACTCAACTTACACTCAATTAAATATACTTCAGCTTTTCTTCCATATCATTAAGATATGCCTTTTTATTAACATTTTCAATTTTTTATTTAAGAACTACAAACTAATCCTATAGAGTAGCTTGTATTCTAACATAATTCATCTGTTTTTCAGAAAGTGTTGTTCCCTCAAACTTCCTCTAATTTCTTTTTTATCTTGTTAAGACATAAATTATTAATACTACCACTATGGCTATGTTTTGTATTCTTTTCGGGAGTATAACATCCCTTCTCAATATCTAATCCAATCTTTACATAGGCATCTCTAAAAGACATGCCCTGCATTACTAATTCATTTAATGTATCTACACTAAACAGGTAATCATACTTATCATCATCCAAAATATTTTTGTTCACCTTTATATTCTTAAGTGCATACATAGTCATCTCAAGAGATGCTTTTAAATCCTGAATAGCGGGTACAATTCCTTCTTTAAGCAATTGTAAATCCCTGTGGTAACCACTAGGTAAATTATTGATTAGCAAATTTAATTCGTAAGGCAGTGCCTGAATTTTATTACATTTCCCTCTTATTAACTCAAAGACGTCTGGATTTTTCTTATGTGGCATAATACTGGATCCTGTAGTAAATTCTGATGGAATACTCATAAAATCAAAATTCTGACTCATATACAAACACACATCCATTGCGAGTTTAGATAAAGTAGCAGCTACACTACTCATCGCAAAAGCAGTAGATTTTTCTGATTTCCCTCTACTCATCTGTGCAGCAACTACATTATACTTAAGGGTTTCAAAACCTAATTCTCTTGTGGTAAACTCTCTATCTATCGGAAATGAACTACCATACCCGGCAGCACTTCCCAATGGGTTTTGATCCACAACTTTTAAAGCAGCATTTACAAAATACAGATCATCAATAAAGCTTTCTGCATAGGCAGAAAACCAAAGTCCAAATGAGGATGGCATTGCTATCTGCATATGGGTATACCCAGGAAGTAACACATCCTTATACGTTTCTGCAAGGGTAAGTAAATTCTGAGATAATTCGTTAACAAGAGATTTAATTTGAAGTAGTTCTTCTTTCATATACAGGTGCATCGCCACCAATACCTGGTCATTACGTGACCTGGCAGTATGTATTCGCTTACCTGCATCTCCTATTCGTTGAGTTAATTCAAACTCAATTTTAGAATGTATATCCTCGAACTGGTCTTCTATCACAAAAACTCCTTTTTCTATTTCCCGCCCCAATATATTCAATTCTTTTTCAATTTCAGAAATTTCTTTGTCAGAAAGTAAATTAATCTTATGCAGCATCTTAGCATGAACCAGTGTTGCCTGCACATCATACCTGGCAATTACCATATCCAATTGCCTGTCATTACCTACGGTAAACCTATCTATTTTTTGATCTGTTGGTAATCCTTTATCCCAAAGTTTCATTAATTATTCTTTTGTTGAAGTGATTTTAACTACTTCATTATTTATACTATACCTTCTAAAATTTTGATATACAGTTCAATTCCTTCTTTCACCTCATCTACATAAATAAATTCATTTGCAGAATGTGATCTGGTCGAATCTCCCGGCCCCAGTTTTAATGAAGGGCAACTCAATACCGATTGATCCGATAAGGTTGGTGATCCATACGTACTTCTTCCTAGTGCAATTCCCGATTTTACAATAGGATGATCTACAGCAATTGACGAAGATCCTAAATCCAAAGATCTGGGTGCAACCTCAACATATTGAGGCATGTGTTGTTTTACAATATCCAGAACCTCTTTATTTGTATAACTATCATTCACTCGTATATCTACCACCAGATCACAACTTGCCGGTACCACATTGTGTTGTTTCCCAGCATTGATCTGTGTCACTGTAGCTTTTACTTTGCCCAGGTTTTCTGATATTTTTTTAAATTCATATGTTTTAAACCACTCTATCACCTGCAAAGCATTATAAATTGCGTTATCTTCATTAGGGTGAGCAGCATGACTAGCTGTTCCTTTTACCGATATATCTAATACCAATAAGCCTTTTTCTGCAACAGCCAATTGCATTAGTGTTGGTTCTCCTACAATGCCAAATGCTACATTCTTAAGATATTTTAATACACTTTTTAGTCCTAAAGGACCACTACTCTCTTCTTCTGCAGAAGCAACAATCACAAAATTGTAGTGTAATCCTTCTCTATTGTAGAAATAAGTAAATGTAGTTAGTAAGGCAACCAGGCAACCGCCCGCGTCATTACTTCCCAGGCCAAACAGTTTCCCTTCTTCTACAAAAGCTTTAAAAGGATCATTCGTATAGTTTCCATTTGGTTTTACCGTATCATGATGGGAGTTTAATAAAATAGTAGGTTTAGATTCGTCAAAATACGTATTGTATGCCCATATATTATTATTCTCCCTCTCAAAAGGAATATCATTTTGAATGAACCAATTCTCGATCAATTGCGCTGTTTTTTCCTCTTCTGATGAAAACGATGGTGTTTCTATTAAATGATGTAAAAGCTCAATCGCTTCACGTGTTAACTCTTTAGTTTTTGAGTTGGAGAGTAACTGAGTATGTGATTCATCAAGTACTTGATCATCGTTGTTATCTATTTGTAATTTATTTTTAGTATTCTTTAACTTTTCCATTTTCTAGTTTTTAAAACTATTTACTACATCGTTAAGTCTGTTATTTTCTATCCTCTACATTACTCACCTCCTAAAATGTTATAGTACTCATAGGCTTAAGGTCGTATGTTTAGTTGTATTATCCTTTATAAAATCTGCATTTGCAATATGTACCGTACTTACTTTTTTTTGTAAGGCATCAAAGCAATTCTGAAGCTTTGGAAGCATTCCTTCTGTGATCACTTCTGCTTCTCTTAATGCTATATATTTTTCTAAATCAATATGTTCGATTACAGAATCTTTATCCTCTATATTTTCAAGAACTCCTTTTAATTCGAAACAATAAAATAACGACACCTCATAATCAGCACTCATTTCAGAAGCTATTTCTGAAGCTATTGTATCTGCATTCGTATTAAACAATTGCCCTTGGCTATCATGGGTAATGGCGCAAAAAACTGGTGTAATTCCCTGATTCAAAAACGCTTTTATGATATCGCCATTTACCTTAACAACATCACCAACATATCCATAATCAACAAATTGCACAGGTCTTTTCTTTGCCATAATTACATTGGCATCTGCCCCTGTTAATCCCAGGGCATTACAATGGCGGTGCTGTAAACCTGCAACAATGGTTTTATTTAATAGCCCGGCATAAGTCATTACAACGATATTCAGGTTCTCTGCAGAAGTAATTCTTCGACCATCGATCATCTCGGTCTTTACTCCTAACTGAGCTGCAAGTCGAGTAGCAGATTTTCCTCCGCCATGAACCAAAACCTTTGGGCCTTCTACTTTAGAAAAATCTTCTAAGAAAGAAGTCAATGCTTCTGGATCTTCTATTATATTTCCGCCAATCTTGGCTACCAACAATCTATTTTTCACATGTTCTCTCATCACATTAAGATTTTTCAAGTATTTTCTTTAAAACCAATTGTGCAGCATATGTCCTATTATTTGCCTGTTCGATAACAATAGAATTTTTACTATCCAGTACTGCATCATCCACAACTACATTTCTTCGTACAGGTAAGCAATGCATAAATTTTGCATCATTGGTTAGCCTCATTTTTTTGTTTGTAATTTTCCAGGAAAGATCATTATCTATGATTTTACCGTACTCTTGATAGGCACTCCAGTTTTTGACATACACAAAATCGGCATCTTTTAATGCATTTTCCTGGTTGTAATCAATGGGCACCTGTTTAGTAATCTGACTGGCTAACTCAAATCCCACAGGATGGGTAATTACAAAATCTGCGTCCATACGTTGCATCATCTCTACAAAAGAATTAGCAACTGCCTGTGGTAAGGCTTTTGGATGCGGTGCCCATGATAGTACAACCTTTGGCTTATCTGTTTTTTTATATTCAAAAATTGTTATAGCATCTGTTAACGCTTGTAATGGATGTCTGGTCGCGCTTTCCATATTGATAACCGGTATCGAAGCATGGTTTATAAATCCATGAAGTACTTTCTCGCTATAGTCATCATCTCTATCTTCTAATTTTGCAAAAGCGCGTACTGCAAGTACATCACAATATTGAGAAACTACCTGAGCAGCTTCTCTTATATGTTCAGAATTCCCTTGGTCCATTATGGTTCCGTCTCCATACTCGAGCGACCAGCCTTCTCCTGTAAAGTTCATGACCATAACATTCATTCCCAGGTTTAAGGCTGCTTTCTGGGTACTCAAACGGGTACGAAGACTTGGATTAAAAAATAACAATCCTATCGTTTTATCTTTACCCAAAGCCTTATGGGATAAAGGGTTTTTCTTTATTGCAATTGCTTCCTCTACCCAACCGGGTAAAGAGTCTATATTCTGTATTGAAAAGTAGTTGTTCATTCTTATCTCTTAAATCATTGGTTTTTCTACCAATACACTTTGTAATGCTTCTATAAATTGATCTATCTGCTTTTTCCCAATAGTTAATGGAGGAAGAATTCGCAATAGCTTTTTATTCATTGCTCCTCCTGTAAAAATATGTTCTTCATAGATGAGTCTTTTTCTAAGTTCACTAACCTCAAAATCAAACTCTAATCCTAGCATTAACCCTTTTCCTTTCACTTTTTGTACTCCAGGAATTTGATGTGCTTTAGAAGCAAAATATGCTCCTGTTATTCTTGCATTATCAATAAGGTGTTCGGCTTCAATCACTTCAAGAACTGATAATGCTGCAACGCAAGCCAGGTGATTACCTCCAAAAGTGGTCCCCAACATTCCATAATCAGGTTTAATATGCGGGGCAATTAATATGCCTCCTATCGGAAAACCGTTACCCATACCTTTTGCTATAGAAATAATATCTGGTGTAATCTCATGATATTGATGTGCAAAAAAATTACCGCTCCTGCCGTAACCCGATTGCACTTCATCTGCTATTAAAACAACACCAAACTCATGACATATGGTTTCTAAGGTTATAAAAAAAGGAGTCGTGCCTTCATCTAGCCCTCCTACTCCTTGTATAGGCTCTATAATCACAGCACACACGTCACCTTTTTCTAATTCAGTTCTTACGAGCTCAATTTGGTTTAACGGCAAAAAAGTGACGTTTTGCTGAGTATTTAATGGTGCATTGATTTTAGCATTATCTGTAGCAGCTACTGCGGCAGATGTTCGCCCATGAAAACCATTATGAAATGCTACCACACTTGATTTCCCTGTATAAAAAGAAGCTAGTTTTAATGCATTTTCATTGGCTTCGGCTCCAGAGTTACATAAAAACAATTGATAGTCGTCATATCCCGATAATGCTCCCAGTTTTTTTGCTAATTTCGTTTGTAAGTTATTTTGAACAGCATTAGAATAAAAGCCTATTTTCTCTACCTGTTCTTTTATGTTTTGCACATAGTGAGGATGCGAATGGCCAATTGAAATCACCGCATGCCCTCCGTACATATCCAGATATTCTGTTCCATTTTTATCCACAACGGTAGCATCATAAGCTTTTACAGGCTCTACATCATATAAAGGATATACGTCAAATAATTTCATAGTAATAATTGTTGGTTGTTTTTCTATATTAAATATTCATTTCCTATTTTTCGACATTCAATATTTTTTATTTCACTTCTAGTTTTTCTATCTAAAATTAACTTCAGGTTGTTTTGATAATAACTACTTATATTGGTTCTCGATACACCATGCTAAGGCATGGCACTCGAACAGACATCGGTTTCAGGTTTCATACTTTGTGCTTTTACATTTTCTATTATTTAGTATTCATTATTCGTTACCAGTACATACGCATCAACTAACAACCAAAAACGATCAACTATTTAATTGTGTTTATTTTTTCATAAGAAGCCATCACTCCTTTTATTACCGATGAGCTTAACCCTTGGTGCTCCATCTCATTTAGACCTTCTATGGTACATCCCTGAGGTGTTGTTACCTTATCGATTTCGCGTTCGGGATGAGTTCCATTCTCTGCTACCAATGTTGCAGCTCCTATGGCGGTTTGTACAGCAATGATTTGGGCTTCATGTGGATGAAATCCCATTTGAATCCCTCCTTGTATCATAGCTCTTAAAAATCTAAGAAAAAATGCTATTCCGCTAGCTCCTAAAACCGTAGCGGCTTGCATTAGGCGTTCTTCTATAACTAGCGTTTTACCAATGGTATCAAACATCTTTTGTACTATAGCTAATTCTTCTTTTACATCCTCATTAGCTGCAATACAGGTCATCGATAGTTTTTTGGCAGCTCCTGTATTTGGCATTACCCGTACTACTTTATTATTAGGAACTACTGCATTGATTTCGGCAATGGATGTGCCTGTTACTGTAGAAATCAATATTTGCTCTGTTGTTACTGTATTTTTTATTTCCTGTAAAACAGCATCCAACTGTCTTGGTTGTACGCAAAGAATTACCCATTTTGCATTTTTTATAGAGTCTACTATATGTTGTGAGGTAGATACCCCTAGTTTTTCTTCAACTTCTTTTAGGTTATATTTTGATTTATCTACTACTGTAATATCAGTAGCTTCAAACAAATCACTATTGACCAATCCAGAAATTATTGATTTACCTAAGTTTCCTCCTCCTATAATTGTTATTGTGTTCATATTATTTTTTTATACGTTTATTTCTATATGAAATTCTTTTACTAAAACGCACTTGCTTTTAATTCTAATCCTGTTTTTTCTTTTAATCCCAACATTAAATTCATATTATGAATAGCTTGTCCGGATGCTCCTTTGATTAAGTTATCGATTACAGATGTGATGAGTAACATTCCATTTTTCTTACTAATGTGTAGTATACATTTATTCGTGTTTACTACTTGTTTTAAATGAATTTCCTCATCAGAAACCACCGTAAACTCAGCCTTTTTATAATAAGCTGTATACAGTTCTTTTGCTTCTTCTTCGCTACCTTCATATTTTGTATACATGGTGGCATAAATTCCTTTACTAAAATTTCCTCTATTAGGAATAAAGAAAACCGGGGCTTCAAAATCATGTTGCTCCTTTTTAAGGCTTTGTTTTATCTCTCCAAGGTGCTGATGTGAGAATACTTTATAACTAGAAAAATTATTATCTCTCCAGCTAAAATGAGTGGTTCCTCCTGGCATTACACCAGCTCCTGTACTTCCTGTTGTAGCATTAATATGTACAGTATTCTTAAGTTTTCCTGCAAAAGCTAATGGTAATAACCCTAACTGAATGGCAGTAGCGAAACATCCCGGATTTGCAATATTTTTTGCTGACCTAATCTTTTCTTTTTCTAACTCTGGCAAACCATATACAAAATCTCTTCCCAGAAATTCCTGATCATCGTTTAATCTAAAATCATTTCCCAAATCAATTACTTTGGTCATTTTTGAAAACGTATTGGTTTCTAAAAACGATCTTGACCTACCATGCCCCAGGCACAAAAACAATACATCTACATTTGGGTTTATGGTATCTGTGAACTTAAGATCTATTTCTCCTATTAAATCTGGATGTTGTTTATGAATTGGTACACCTGCATTTGTTGTGCTGTACACAAAATCCAGTTTTACTTCTGGGTGATGTACCAATAACCTTAAGAGTTCTCCTGCTGTATATCCAGATCCTCCTATTATTCCTACTTGTATCATGACTCACTTGGGTTTACATTATGATATATCTTATTAGCATTACCGTAGATTTTTATAAAACCTTTAGCATCATCAGATGTCCAGGAATTATTCATCTCACCATACTGCCCGAAGTCTGATTTCATCATATCGAAATCTGATTCGATTCCTTCCAGCGTAAAGTGATAGGGTTTCAATTTTACTTTTACGTCTCCTGTTACTGATTTTTGAGAGTCTTCCATAAACACTTCTATATTTCTCATTACCGGATCCAGATAGTTTCCTTCATGTAACAACATACCATACCAGTTAGCTAGTTGCTCTTTCCAATATTGTTGCCACTTGGTTAAAACGTGTTTTTCTAAAAGGTGGTGAGCTTTAATGATTACCATTGGTGCGGCTGCTTCAAAACCAACTCTCCCTTTAATACCAATAATTGTATCTCCTACATGGGTATCCCTACCAATGGCAAAAGCACTGGCGAGTTCTTCCAGCTTCTGAATGGTATTCACCGGGATATCCTTAACTCCATCTAATCCTACAAGTTCTCCTTTTTCGAAATTTAAGGTGATAACTTCTTCATTTTCTTTTTGAAGTTGACTTGGGTATGCCGTATCTGGTAATGCACTATGCGAAGAAAGGGTTTCTTTTCCTCCTACACTGGTTCCCCAAATACCTTTATTGATTGAGTACTGTGCCTTTTCCCAGCTGTAGTACACCTCGTGTTTTTCCAGATATTCTACTTCGGCCTGACGAGACAGTTTTAAATCTCTAATCGGAGTAATAATTTCGATCTCCGGCGCTAATGTTTGAAAAATCACATCAAATCTTATCTGGTCGTTTCCTGCTCCTGTGCTTCCGTGTGCAATATACTTTGCTCCTACTTTTTTAGCATATTTAATCACCTCTATAGCCTGAAAAATTCGTTCTGCACTTACAGAAAGTGGGTACGTATTATTTTTTAATACATTACCATAAATCAGATACTTAATCGCTTTATCATAAAACTCGTTTAGAATAGTTTTATTTACATGAGATGAGCTTCCCAACTCATATGCTCTTTTTTCTGTCTCCTTTAACTCCTTTTCAGAAAAACCACCTGTATTTACCAAAATGGTATGTACATCCAGTTTTTTTTCGTGAATAAGATATTTTACACAATATGAGGTATCCAGTCCTCCGCTGTATGCTAATACTACTTTTTCCATAACAACAATTGTTTATTGCTTGCAAGCATCGTTTGTTTAATATTTTTTAATCGTTTTAGTACTTTTTTATCGTACCACTTTTCTTTTTTCTTTACTTCTTTTAAAGGGTCGTATAGCATGCCGGTACACAAGCACATTTTATGCTCTTTGGAAGTTAGAATATCATAATTTGTACATGTTTTGCACCCTGCCCAAAACTTAGGATCATCTGTTAATTCGGAGAATGTAACGGGTTTATATCCCAAATCAGAATTGATTTTCATTACAGCTAATCCTGTTGTGATACCAAATACTTTGGCCATTGGGTATTTCTTCAAAGAATAATTGAATGTAAATTCTTTGATTTTTTTTGCCAGACCTTGATTTCTAAAATTAGGATGTACGATTAAACCAGAATGTGCTACATGTTTTTCATGACCCCAGATTTCGATATAACAAAACCCTGCAAATTGATTGCCGGATATAGCAATAACTGCATTCCTGTTTTGCATCTTTGTTTGTATATACTCTGGAGTACGCTTAGCTATACCGGTTCCTCTTACTTTGGCAGAGTCAGATATTACTTCGCATATTTCCTTTGCATGACGAAAATGATTTTCGTTAGCAATTATTATTTTTACTTTTTCCATAAACGAATCCCGCTTATTAAAGAAGCGTTATATCATTTACATTTTGAATTCGCTATATCGAATTCAAAATGTAAATGATATAACTATTAAAATTAGTGTTGATTTTTCTGAATCCAGGTTGGTATGTGAATCATATCCCGTTATTTGGCGTGATAAGAATTCTTACTAAATACTTTAAATAGGTTATGTACACAACTATCTAAAAATTCAGTTTTTCTAAAATGGATTCGATGTCTCTAGGGGAAGTAGGACGCACCTACTTCAAAAGAATATTAGACCCCCAAGGGGCGACGAAAGCGGCGTGTGGGAATAAATGTATTACCAAAATTGTTCAAATATTGAACTTTACTCTCTGTAGATATGTAATTTACCGTTTTCATAATAGTAACTCTAAATCGTCGGCCGTAGCCCCTTTCGTTAACTAGATGGTACAATATTACGTAAAAAATTAATACGGGAAACAAATAAGTCGTAAAACTGATTAACTTTTATCATTTTTATAAAAATCTAAAGTTTTGACTGTTAAATTGATATTCTATATTGTGAATCTCTAACAAAAAAGACGATCTTTTCAGATCGCCTTTTTTAAATTTTTATCTTGAGTTGTTTTTATTTTCCTCCAAAAGTAAACAAAAGCCCTACATTAAATGCAAAATCACTTACTGTAGCCTTTCCATCACCTTCTCCTATTTCTCCTGCATTTAGATAAGCGGCATTAACATTAAGAATACCATATTTAAAACCAAGTGCCGGGCGAAACGAAAAATTAGAAGTTCTTGCCGTGGCTGCAACTCTTGTTCCGTTTGTTGCTGCCTCGATCTGTGCGATATCAGTAATTCCTATAGCAAGACTACCATAAGGTCTAAATCCTTCTTTTTTAAAGTAGTAACGTCCATTTACCATATAACTCCCAAAAGCAACAGTATCGTAAGATAATAGACCCGCATCTGCCCCGGTTAAAAAATCTCCATGCACAAAAACAGAAACATCAATATCTTCTGTTATTCCGTATCCCAGTTCAAGGTGCCCAGAAAACCCTCCATCTGTAATATCGGCAATATCTCCAGAAGGAATAGCATAACCAACCCCAAAACCAAGTTTAACCTGCGCATTTGTTGTTAATCCTAATAAAGCAACTACAGCAAAAAGTAAAAGTTTTTTCATAATAGATTTAGTTTTTATCGTTTAAGTGCGTGAATATATCGATAAAGAGCCAAATATTGCGCATTTTTATCAAAAAAAGCTAGGAAAAACTATAACCTATTGACAACAAAGCTGTTGAAGGTCACCAAAAACTTGATGATTAAGGATAGGTAATACTACGCAATGCTACTTTGATCAAATCATATCAAAAACTGAAAAAGATCGGGTTTATCATTAAGGTAATCTCCAAAGAAATTAAGAGCCTTCATCCTGGAGACCAAAGGTTCCAGATCTTTCTTATCTTTTAGTTCAATCCCAACCACTGCGGGACCATTTTCTCTACTAGATTTTTTCGAATATTCAAAATGAGTGATATCATCATTTGGACCTAGCACTTCTCCTACAAATTGTTTTAATGCGCCTGCTCGTTGCGGAAAACGAACAATGAAATAGTGTTTTAAATCTGCATATAGCAAAGCTCTTTCTTTAATCTCTGCAGTACGGGTAATATCATTATTACTACCACTTACAATACATACTACATTTTTACCTTTGATCTTATCTTTATAAAACTCTAGAGCTGCCAAGGTTAATGCTCCTGCCGGTTCGACTACAATAGCATCTCTATTGTATAAATCTAAAATAGTCTGGCATACCAATCCTTCGGGAACTGTATACATATCAGAGAGGTATTCTTTACAAATATCAAAGTTAAGATCTCCTACTTTCTGAACTGCTGCACCATCGATAAACTTATCAATATTAAAAATCTCTGTATTCTTATTATTTTGGATAGATGATAACATAGAAGGTGCTCCTTCTGGTTCGACACCAATAATTTTTGTTTTTGGCGATAAGGCTTTCATTGCTCCACATAATCCCGAGGCCAAACCACCGCCACCAATAGCTACAAAAATGTAATCAATAGGTACATCGGTCTGCTTAAAAATCTCAAGCCCTATTGTTCCTTGTCCTTCTATAGTTTTTGGATCCTCAAAGGGATGCACAAAGGTTTTTCCTTCAGAAGTACAGGTTTCCATCGCTGCTTTATACGAATCATCAAATGTATCGCCTTCGAGAACAATTTTTACATGATCACCACCAAACATTTGCGTCTGTGCCACCTTTTGTTTTGGGGTTACCGAAGGCATATAAACTGTACCTTCTATCCCCAAATGATGGCAGGCAAATGCCACTCCTTGCGCATGATTACCTGCACTGGCACAAACAACTCCCTTTTTTAGTTCTTCTTTGGTAAGTGAACTTATTTTATTAAAAGCACCTCTTATCTTATACGAACGAACACGTTGAAGATCTTCTCGTTTCAATAAAATATTAGTGTCGTATCTGCGAGAATACCGAATACTATTCATAAGAGGAGTAACCATAGCCACTTCTTTTATCGTTGAAGCTGCCTTTTGGATATCCTCTAATTCAGGGAAATAGGTTGTGGTGGTTATGGTACTCATAATTTAAGTTTACGCTGGTCTTTTATATTATCCATTTTAACTTTGAAATAGCACTAATAAATAGTTTCTTTTGCACGATTTCAAAGTTAAACTGGGGTATTCTTGCCGGCTCAGATCTATCAAAGGTTACACAATACACATCTCAAAACTCTAACAGACCTGGCCTGACAAAATTAAATGTATTATACTATAGGCTTCATTGCTGTCATCGATGCTCTTAATCGAGAGCCAACAACTTCTATAGGGTGATTTCTTATAATTGCATTTACTTCTATTAGCTTAGCATTATCTACTCCATTCTCTTTTCCTGCATCGTATGCTTTTCCGATAACATCGGTATCTATTTTTTTCATAAAATCTGCTAGTAAAGGCTTACAAGCATGATCAAATAAATAACAACCGTATTCTGCAGTGTCAGAGATCACACGATTCATTTCAAACAATTTCTTACGTGCAATCGTATTGGCAATAAGCGGTGTTTCGTGTAACGATTCGTAATATGCAGACTCTTCAATAATTCCAGAATCTGTCATTGCTTCAAAAGCCAGTTCAACACCAGCTCTTACCATAGCTACCATTAACACACCATTATCATAGAATTCTTGTTCAGAAATTTCAATATCTCCTGCAGGAGTTTTCTCGAATGCCGTCTCTCCTGTTGCTGCTCTCCACGATAATAAATTCTTATCATCATTAGCCCAGTCTTCCATCATCGTTTTAGAAAAATGCCCTTGCATGATATCATCCATATGTTTTCTAAACAACGGACGCATGATACTCTTTAATTCTTCAGACAGTTCGAATGCTTTAATCTTTGATAAATTTGATAATCGATCCATCATATTTGTGATCCCTCCATACTTCATCCCTTCGGTAATGGTTTCCCAACCGTATTGGATTAATTTAGAAGCGTATCCTGCATCGATTCCTTTTTCTATCATTTTGTCAAAACATAAAATAGACCCGGTTTGCAGTAATCCACATAGAATGGTCTGCTCTCCCATAAGATCTGATTTTACTTCGGCTACAAAAGAAGATTCTAACACTCCTGCCCTATGACCACCTGTTCCTGCTGCGTATGCTTTTGCCTGATCTAAACCATGTCCCTGAGGGTCATTTTCTGGATGTACCGCTATTAATGTAGGTACTCCAAACCCTCTTTTATACTCTTCTCTTACTTCTGATCCCGGACATTTTGGTGCTACCATAATCACAGTAAGATCATCTCTCACTTCCATACCTTCTTCTACAATATTAAATCCGTGTGAGTATGATAAAGTTGCTCCTTTTTTCATTAGTGGCATTACTGTAGTTACCACTTGAGTATGTTGTTTATCTGGTGTCAAATTAATAACCACATCTGCATTAGGAATCAATTCTTCATAAGTCCCTACATTGAATCCATTGTCAGATGCATTTTTGAAAGATTGTCTTTTTTCTTTGATCGCTGCTTCACGAAGCGCATACGAAATATCCAAACCAGAGTCTCTCATGTTTAACCCCTGGTTAAGTCCCTGGGCTCCACACCCTACGATAACCATTTTTTTCCCTTTTAATGCATCTACACCTGCCGAAAACTCTTCAGCATCCATAAATCTGCATTTTCCTAGTTGTGTTAGTTGATCTCTTAATGATAGCGTATTAAAGTAATTTGCCATTTCTTTCTTAATTTGTTGTGATTTCCGTTAGGAAATTTGATTTAATTTTATTTTTAGTTGTTTCGATTTTTATGGTGTATCCCTGAATTAAATTCAGGGCCGGGCTATTCGATATATCTTTTTGTTTGTCATCCTAAGTTATTAAGGAGACAACCAAAAAGGATGTCACTACTATCCCTTACACAGCTTCCATTCCAAAATTTTCTAATATTTTAGAAATATGCAGCTTTTCTTTTGTTATTGAAATTCTTCCAGAACGCACAAATTGCATTAAACCATAAGGTTCTAATTGATCATACAAAGCTTCAACATCTCTTCGTCGTCCTGTCTTTTCTAATACAAAAAACTCTGGAGTTACGGTAACAATATTAGCATTACTGTCCTTGATTACATTCTGGATTTTACGTTCCTCGAATAACAGTTTTGAAGCGATTTTAAACAAAGCCGTTTCCTGATAAATAGTCTCATCATCTTTATGATAAAAAGCTTTAATCACTTCTATTTGTTTTTCAATCTGCCCAATAATCTTTTTTACCTGTTCTTCAGTTATGTTCACCACGATTGTAAAACGAAATACATCCTTAATCTCTGATACCGAAGCTGTAAAACTTTCAAGATTGATATGACGTCTTAAAAATATTGCCGAAATCCTGTTCAACAACCCTATATTATTTTCAGTATATACTGATATGGTATAATTTTCTTTTTTCATTACTAGTATATTGTATCATTGCATAGATTCTAGCCAAAGTCTATACTAAGTGTAGACGAAGTGCCAGAATAACAAAAATTCTATTATTCTAATCTTATATCCGAAACTGATGCTCCTGTAGGAATCATCGGAAACACATTATTTTCTTTTTCAACACATACTTCTAAAAAATATGCTTCTTTTGATGCTATCATCTCTGCGATTGCTTCTTGTAAATTCTCTCTTTTGGTAACTCTGGTAGATTTGATATTATACCCTTCTGCTATTTTTACAAAATCTGGATTTACCATCTCTGTAGAAGCATATCGTTTATCAAAAAATAGTTGTTGCCATTGGCGTACCATTCCCAGGAAATCATTGTTTAGCACTACGATCTTTACTGGTACTTTGGTTTGGAAAATTGTACCCAACTCCTGTATTGTCATCTGGTATCCACCGTCTCCTATAATCGCTACTACTTCTCTATCCGGGACTCCCATTTTTGCACCGATCGCTGCGGGTAATGCAAATCCCATTGTACCTAAACCTCCAGAAGTAATATTACTCTTAGACTTATTAAACTCGGCATATCTACAAGCCATCATTTGGTGCTGTCCTACATCAGATACAATCACTGCATCTCCTTTGGTTTCTTCATTAATTCTTCTAAGCACTTCACCCATAGATAAGCCTTCATTACTAGGATACAATTCTTCTTTGATAACTTTATCATATTCTATTGCATCATAATCTCTAAACTCCTGTACCCATGAATCATGAGAATTTGATTGCACCATCGAAAGTATCTGTGCTAATGTATTTTTCACATTACCCATTACTGCAACATCTACTTTTACATTTTTATTTATCTCTGCCGGATCAATCTCAAAATGTATGATTTTGGCCTGCTTGGCATAGGTTTCTAAATTACCCGTAACTCTATCATCAAAACGCATTCCGATTGCCAGTAATAAATCACATTCGTTGGTCAGCTTATTTGGTCCGTAGTTACCATGCATACCAACCATTCCTACATTTAATGGGTGTGATGTTGGGAGTGCAGAAAGTCCTAAAATAGTCCATGCAGATGGGATTCCTGATTTCTCTATAAAATTTTTCAACTCTTCTTCTGCTTCTCCAAGGATTACTCCCTGGCCAAAGACAATCATCGGTTTTTTTGCTTTGTTTATCAGTTTTGCTGCCTGTTCCAAACTTTTTAGATCTGTTTCGGGTACAGGTTTATAACTACGTACACCTTTACATTTCTCATACGCAAAGTCTAATTCGCCAAACTGTGCGTCTTTTGTAATATCTATTAATACAGGGCCTGGTCGACCAGAGCGAGCAATATAAAAAGCTTTAGCTAATACAGCAGGAATATCTTCGGCCTTGGTAACCTGATGATTCCATTTTGTGATTGGTGTAGAGATTCCTATAATATCAGTTTCCTGAAACGCATCAGATCCCAGCAAGTGTGATCCAACCTGGCCTGTAATACATACCATAGGTGTAGAGTCTATTTGTGCATCTGCGATTCCCGTTACAAAATTAGTAGCTCCAGGTCCAGAAGTAGCAATAGCGACTCCAACTTTGCCGCTTGTTCTTGCATATCCCTGTGCTGCATGGGTTGCTCCTTGTTCATGTCTGGTTAATACATGATGCAATTGATCTCTATATTTGTATAGTTCATCATAGACCGGCATTATGGCTCCGCCGGGATATCCATAAATTAAATCTACTCCTTCTGCCAACAGACATCGAATTACTGCCTCTGCACCAGTCATACGTTTTGTTGATATTTTGGTTTCTTTTTTTAACGTTTGCGTTTGTGTTTCCATACACTCTTATTTTAGAGGCTAGACTTTTAGAAACTAGAGTCTAGACTTTTTTAGATCCTGATCTTCATCAGAATGATAATTTATCGTTTAATCAGCATCAAATGCTGTACTTTTTTAGATTCCAGCCTTCGCTGGAATGACAATTTATTTGAAACCAATGCTTCGCATTGGAGTATTTTTAGAATTCATCGGTTACACATCCCTGTGATGCAGAGGATACTGTATGTGCGTATTTGTACAGCACTCCTTTCTTGAACTTTAATGCGGGTTGAACCCAGGAAGCTTTTCTTTTTTCGATCTCAGCTTCACTAATATCTACAGTAATCGAATTGGTCTCTGCATCAATAGTAATAACATCTCCATCTTGTACTAAAGCAATCAAACCTCCTTCTTGTGCTTCAGGTGTGATATGTCCAACAACAAATCCATGTGTTCCTCCAGAAAATCTTCCATCTGTAATTAAGGCTACGTCTTTACCTAAACCAGCTCCCATAATAGCAGCAGTAGGCTTCAACATTTCTGGCATTCCTGGTCCTCCTTTTGGTCCTTCATACCTTATGACGACTACATCTCCTTTTTCTACTTTTCCATCTCTAATACCATCATTAGCATCATACTCTCCATCAAAAACTTTGGCTTTTCCTTGAAAACGCAATCCTTCTTTACCTGTGATTTTTGCAACACATCCATCTTCAGATAGGTTACCAAACATGATTCTAAGGTGTCCTGTTGATTTAATTGGATTCTCTAAAGGCTTGATAACATCCTGTCCTTCTGCAAGATCAGGAACGTCTAATAGATTTTCTGCAATTGTTTTTCCGGTAACGGTTAAACAATCTCCGTGTAGTAATCCTTTCTTTAAAAGGTATTTTAATACCGCAGGAATTCCTCCAACTTCATGCACATCTTCCATCAGGTATTTTCCGCTTGGTTTAAGGTCTGCCAAAAACGGAGTTTCATCACTAATTCTCTGAAAATCTGCTAATGTGAACTCTACATCTGCAGCCCTGGCAATTGCCAAAAAGTGTAATACGGCATTCGTAGAACCCCCAAGTACAGTAACTAATCGTATTGCATTTTCGAGTGATTTTTTGGTTACTATATCTTTAGGTTTGATATCCTTTTCTAATAATGTTCGCATAGCGCGACCTGCCTGGATACTTTCTTCCTCTTTATGTTTACTTATTGCAGGATTCGAAGAATTATAGGGTAATGACATTCCTAATGCTTCGATTGCCGAGGCCATAGTATTAGCAGTATACATTCCTCCACAAGCTCCTGCTCCCGGACATGCTTTTTCTATGACACTTTTATATTCTGATTGGGATATTGTACCGGCTACTTTTTCTCCCCAGGCTTCAAAAGCAGAAACTACATCCAATTTTTTACCTTCATGACATCCAGATGCTATGGTTCCTCCATAAACTAAAATCGAAGGGCGGTCTAATCGAAGCATTGCCATTAATGCCCCTGGCATATTTTTATCGCAACCAACAACAGTTACCATACCATCATAAGACATTGCCTGTACCACAGTCTCCATCGAATCTGCAATTACATCACGAGATGGTAATGAAAAACGCATTCCTGGTGTTCCCATAGAAATCCCATCGCTTACTCCAATAGTATTAAATATGAGCCCGACGACATCTTCTTCTACTGTTCCTTGTTTTACCAATTTAGCAAGATCATTAAGGTGCATGTTACATGGGTTCCCTTCATAACCTGTACTGGCGATTCCGACTAATGGTTTATTAAAATCCTCATCGGTTAAACCAATTGCGTGAAGCATTGCCTGTGCGGCAGGTTGCGTGTCATCTTGAGTGACTTGTTTACTATACTTATTGATGCTCATTTCTTTTTTGAATATCAGTTTTTACGAATTATTTAAAATTTTAACTTTTACCCTATGATGTATGCATTAGATTGAATAAACCACAGTATAAAATTATTTTGTTGTAGCTAAACATGTGTACATTATTCAATATCCTTACAATATCCAATAGCCTTTTTACACACACTAACAGTTGATTTACAGTATTTTATGTTTTTATAATTTACAATCACTATTTGATAATTTTATTTAAATATTCTTTATACATCAAAAAAAACTCCCTTCATTTCTGAAGGGAGTCTGTATTTATTTATATACAATAATGTCCCTTCATCATGGTGAAATAATCACAATAATGACAATGACATTACTAATTATGTTGCTAAATATTCTCATTTCTATTGTATATACTTTATTTTAGATTATAATCTTAAATCTTTTATATAAAAAAATCCCTTTACTCGAGTAAAGGGATTTTAATATCTTATAGTATAGTATTAATACATCCCTTATCGAGGTGAAATAATCACCTCAATAATAATGACTGTATTAATATTTATGTTTCTAGTATTCATTTATGTGGTCAAATATAGGAAAATATTTTTTTGAAATACAAATACTAAATTAGTTTTTTAAATAAACTCGTCTTGACTTTTTTTGATTCAACCGAAAAAAGCCTCTATTCTCTAAGCGTTTTCAGGGAAAACCAAAAAAATATTTTTGTAAAGATTAATTAAAAAAAAGACCTTCCATTAAAATGAAAGGTCCTATTTTTTTTAGAATCCTGAATTCTTATTACTTAGAATCCAATTTTATATTAAAACTTAACAAGCCTTAAGGTTTCTATATGTTTATTGGCTTGTATTTTTACAAAATAATTCCCAGAGGATTTTATTTGATCTCCTAATCGTATTGTACCTGGATTTTTACTATACTTTTTATGGATCAATTCTTTTCCTAATAAGTTATATACGATTATTGTAAATGTATCACTTTCCAATCTTGATACATCTATGGTAACAGTTTCTTCAAATGGATTAGGGTATATACTAACCTTATTTTCTGAAGTTCTCTCTTTTTGTCTAGTCGGTCTTTTTGTAAGTAAACCTTGACCAGCTGTAGTATTATATGCATAATCCATGATTGTATATGACAATCCATCACTGGCTACAGTAGCATAAAACCATCCATAGTGTGTGTTCCCTCCTATTTTAAAGGTAAACCCTATATAACCAGATTTACTTCTCCAATCTGTATATGAAGATGAACTTACCACAAAACTATTAGAATTGGCAACAAAATTACTGGCTGCACCAACCTCGATTCCTTCTCCGATAAATGTGACATTACTAGTTGTTCCTTCACAAACAACATTTTTTCCATAGCTCACTAATCGAAGTGAATTATTAGTGAACCATGCTCCAAAATCATTATCATCACCAACTTCTATTCTAAAGAAATTCCAGGTACTTGAAGAGCTTGTTGTTTCGTCACTCATATCTACATACACCACAGTTCCATTAGTAGCACAAGGGCTACAAGATCCTCCACAATCAACTCCGGTTTCATTACCATTCTGAATTCCATCAGTACAGGTTGGTGTAGTTGTACCTCCAATTCTTATGGTATAATCCTCTACTTCGCCCAAATAAGTATCAGTACCACAAGGTGTTATTTTTGCTTCAGACCCATATCCAACTCGAACTCTCATTCGCAACGAAGTATTAGAAATTGCTCCAGAAGGAGGAGTAATATTAGCCGTATAAGGACCCGCACCATATCTGGAATACACCAACTCTCCAGCATCAGTAAAATCTCCATTATTATTCCAGTCAATCCATACGCCTACCGCATTATATGTCCAGGTATTATTATTCATGGTTATCGTTAATGCCGTTGCTTGACCATTAGTAAGGTTTGTAGACTGATTGGTAAAATCATTATATGCAGCATTTGTGGAACTATTATTTATAGATCCTAAGCTAACATTGGTAATGTGTAAGGTAGCATTTTGAGTGGTCGAAGCTACACAGTAGGTTACATTTGTATTACAAGGGTTACAATCAGGCCCGCCACAATCTACTCCGGTTTCATTACCATTCTGAATGCCGTCGTTACATGTTGGGTCTACTGTACAAGGGTCACAATCAGGCCCACCACAATCTACACCAGTTTCATTACCATTTTGAATCCCATCAGTACAGGTTGGATTCGAACTTCCACCTTTAATGAACACAAAATAATCTTCTACTTCATCACCATTAGTTCTTGCTGTTCCACAAGGCTCAGGGGCAGTATGTATTTTATAACGTACTCTTAATCTGGTCGCGCCACTTTTTGCGGTATTAGGAACTACAACAGTTGTTGTTACACCACCCGCACCATTGGTTTTCAATAAAACTTCTTCACCTGCATCTGTAAAATCTCCATCTTTATTCCAATCAATCCAAGCTCCAAAATAATTAGGATCCCAGAAATCGATTCCTGGATTAACGGTTAAAGCAACAGACTCGCCTTTAGTAATGTTGGTTCCCAGGTTAGTAAAATCAGAATACCCACCATTTCCACTTTTATTATTGATAGCTCCAAAGACAACTTCATCTATATAATTATTACCTTGATAACCCGCAGCACAATAATTTGTAGGCATAGGATCCAAATTTCCATTGGTAATACTAAAATTAGCATTGGTAACATCGAAAAAGATATGATTCGTACCTCTTACCATAATTCTATTTACACCTCCTTCATTGTCTGGTATTGTAATTTGTTGAGAACCATCGTTAGGTACTGCAGAAGCTAATGTTATTGGGTATGTATTTCCACCATCTGTAGATAACAAAATATCAACAGTTGCTGCATTTACCCCATTTCCTGTGGTTCCTGCTACGTTCCAGGTTACTGTTTGCGTAGAGCCTATAGGCGCATCAAACCTAGTGTTTTGAGAAGTAATCACAAAAGGACCGGCAGTTCCACTTACCGTAATAACAGCATCCTTAGAATCTGTATTACCTCCTCCCGGATGATTATCCCTTACGGTGAATCTAAAATTCATAGTTCTGGAAACAGAAGGTGTTACCTCCCATTCAGAAGAAGCATTTCCAGCTTTTATGGTAGAAAGGTCAGGCATATAACGATTTGGAGAGGATGAAGGAGGTTTATAACGGAATACAGGACCGCTAGTTGACGTAGCACGAGGAGGCATCGGAGCTATTTCTTTATCCATTTGGTTCCAGGTATATGTTAGTTGGCTGGAGGCTGTATTAGGATCAGTAGCTGATCCTTCTAATATAAATGGAGTAGATCTTGGAATCGTATAATTACCTCCTATACTAGCTACTGGCGCACTATTACCTATTGATCTTAGGGTAGCACAACTTTCAATGCTTACAATATGATTCCACATTTCATCTATTTGTTTCGCATGAAAAAAAACATATTGCGTATTTTCTGTATTAGGAGCACAACCTGTATATGCCATGATAGTATTACCTCCTCCTGGTTCAACAGCACCTTCGTCAAGACGATTACCCCCACAGGAGTTGTTAAACGAATGGTTAGCACCGAATTGATGGCCTATTTCATGAACGAATGTGCGATAGAAATAATCTGCGACAGATGTGAAAGGATGTGCACCAGTAGCTCCCTGGGCTTTTTTACTATCATCACACACAGCTCTTAAAGCTCCACGTCCAGTCCCATCTGAATCTAAAACATGGCCAATATCATAGTTAGCATTGCCAATTGCGGCATCAAGAACACCTTGACCTTCATTTACCGATATTGAAGTATTACCATGGGTAATACCATCAGTTGCTCCATCAAGAAAAATGGAATTCTCAATATTAGATACTAATTCAAACGTAGTTCCAAGATCTCTTTCATAAACCGCATTCACTCTGGTCATCAGTGCATTCAACTCGGCAAGTACTGCGGCTTTCCTTTGTTGAGTTGAACCATTTGAAACGCCTGCCTTATCAGTATAAATTTTAGACAATTCTCCTGTTACTGCTATCGCCATTCGGTAGACTCTAACGCGACCATCATTAGCGTCTTTTCTTGCTTTTTTTGATTTTTCAGCTTGCTTTGTACTTTTTTCTAAAAAAGGTCCGACTGCATTATCAATTATTTGACAGTTAATTGGTTCTGATCCATCCGTTTTTGAAGTAACCATATACGTTTTACTAGTACTAGTAGAAGGTTTGATATTCATTATTGTAGCATCAGGTTTCACAATCATAGCTCTAAAGTTATTATGCCCCAAACTAAAATGTACTACTTCGTTTTCTCCATTAACAGATGTACCAACATACGATTTAATATCCGGGAATTTTTTGGCTAAATCCGGATGCAAAACACTCGTTTCCTTTACACGGTATTTTTTAAATCTTCCGTCTTCAGTTGGAAGTATGATAATGACATTTGATTTTCCAAATGAATTGAACCTTTTTGGACAGTGAGACAAAACTTCTTTTAGTTTTTCAACACTAAGATGATATGTATTTTGGTGTGAAGTTTCTTTATTATTCTTTATGGAAGAAATGTTTTTGTTTTCAATTGGGCTACTATTTTTTTTCCAAAAATTATTGGTTTGTGAAAATCCAAATTGGAAAACAAATAAGCCTACAAATAAGACAAGTTGATTTTTCATGATTTAATTTTTAATAGTTAATGAAGTTGTTGATAAATGGGAATCAACACCTTTTGCTGAAGCAAGCAATGAATTGGAAAACTCACTGTAGCTTTTAGCAACAATATTTTCGTTGAATAGCACACATACTGCCATTCTTTTTTTGAATACATCCTAAGATGTATTCTTTACTAGTGATTTTTGTGAATTCATAACCTAAGTTTAATGGTGATTAAAAAAATTGAAGAATTTAAACAACCCTTCTTGATTTGATTTCAAGGGGGATTGTATTAGATTAAAACCACTCGTTATGTTCTATACCTTACTGCTAAGGTCGAAAATAAATAGTTCTATTTCAGTTAAGGATTATTCGACTATCACTCTTACTGAATCTGTTCATTTTCCTAGCGTAACAGTTACCAAATACAGTCCTGCACTTAATTGATTTGCATTAAACTGAACTGTTTTGGTTTCCTTCTTTTAATGTACTAAACTCTGCTGCTTTGCCTGGGTTCTGTTTTTCAGTAAGGCTTGTTTTCGAAGTATTTTTTCAAATTCTTTAGCTTTTTCAAAAGCCTCTGGACTCTGTTCGTAGTATTCTTGCTGAGTTTCCTCGAATGAGCAACTCTTTTCTTTTTGGTGTTGACCCATAATCGGCCAAATTATCAACCCCATTAGAATCGATAAAAACGTGTTTGTTGTTTTCATTAGATAGTTAAGTTTTGTGTTAGTGCACAAAATTAATGCTATTCTAACCCTCTGAAATATACTATACTAGCAACACTTAATACTATCTTACCCAGAATAGCATTTATTTTAATATTTTAACATTTAAAATCAAATATTACCTAAGGAAAATTGTGTTTTAATACATTTTCGTCAATTTAAATGTTAATTAATTTAATAATCATCACAAAAAACTCATACTCCTCTTTATACTTCCTAATACCCAAAAAAGTTATACGAAATGAAATCTACTTTTCGAAACAAAAAAAACACTCGACAAGGCCCAGGAAGGCAAAGTTTTTGGCGAAATCGTTTGGTAACGTCATAGAAATCTGACTAACGTAAATTTTCTTATATAGACCTCACGCTATCCGAATATTTTGTTTTCTCACAAAAACCTAATCTCGATAGGCTCACTGAGCCTTTTGGTATACTCAGGATAAACCTGTCGAAGTGCATTTTTTTCATTATCATTTCAAAAAATCACTCGATTTGACGGTTTTTGGTTTTCAAAACAAAGACACCCTCTTCTCCACAAATGGATCCCAGTCCCGTTCTCCAACGGGATGACAGGTTGCTGGAATGGCAAAAAAATAACGAATACACGTATAATTCACTAAAAACAAATAACTTATACTGTAGTATAGATTTTTCACCAAGTAATTAGATGCGCTTTGCTAGCTTTTCAAAACAGAGATACCTTCTTCTCCACAAATGGATCCCAGTCTACACTGGGATTGGTTCAACCAGCCATTTTGAATGCGCTTTACAAGCTTTTCAAAACAGGGATACCTTCTTCTCCACAAATGGATCCCAGTCTACACTGGGATTGGTTCAACCAGCCATTTTGAATGCGCTTTACAAGCTTTTCAAAATGGGGTTTCACTCAATCTTAAAAAGTTTATTTTTCATGCAATAGATCACCAGGCCTACTCTGGTTTTTACTTCTAACTTCTTAAAAACCGTTTCTCTATAATTCTCTATTGTTTTAGGACTCAATCCCATTTCTCCGGCGATACTCCTATAGGTAAGTTCTGAACATGCGTATTTTAAAAATACTCGTTCCTTATCGGTTAATTTCTCCTGTAGGTTTTTACTACCTCCGGCTTCTTCAGAATTACGTAACGCTGTTTCTATCTTACCCGAATAATAAAACCCTTGTTCTATCACCATCTTCATGGCAAATTCAAAATTTTCGGGATGTATATCTTTTAACAAGTACCCTTTGGCTCCCGCCCTAAGCATTCTAATAATGGTTTCTTCGTCATCCTCCATTGTTAGTGCCAGCACTTTTTGATCTGGTCGATTTTCTTTAAGCCATTGCATCGTTTGCACACCATCCATCACAGGCATTTTTACATCCAAAAGAATAAGATCTGGTGTCTTTCTTTTATGTAAATAATATTGCGTAAGCTCTTTTCCGTTTTTTAGAATAGCCAACACCTCATATTCCTCAAGTTTAGATATTAAACTTTCTAGTGATTGTGCAAATAAGAGATGATCATCGACAATAACTATAGTCTTCTTCTTCATCTGTTTTTTTTTTATTATTTATTAATTGTCAGATCAAATTCGCCATTATATATTTTGGATGGTATCGATATTAGTTAAGAATGGCTCCTTTTACCTGTATTACTTTTTGTGATAATTACCTCTTTTTCAAATATTTAAATTTTATAAGTATCTACATTGAAGCATCGCTTCTTATTTAAGAACTCATCTTAAGTAATGTTTTTCGCCTACAAAATTCACATTTTCTACCCTAATTTTGCTATTTTTTTTCAACGTAGCTAAGGCTATGCTGAAAAAAATTAACTTCATTATCGCACAAAAGCCAAACTTTTCGGCTTAAAACCACTACTCAAGATGAGTTCTAATACAAATGTATTAAATCAATCGTTAAGTTGTATAGGATATGACAAAGTAAGCAAAACTCCTTTTCCTGGCGAAGATGTATAATCCAGCTTTGCTTTTACCAGAGATGCACGGCTTTTCATATTTAATAAACCAGAATTTGCCTGAACTGATTTTGGATCAAACCCAACGCCATCATCCTGAACTCTAATATTGAGTGTCTCTGGAGTATATTCTAAAACTACTTCGAGGTTTGTAGCCTCTGCATGTTTTATGGTATTAGAGAAAAATTCCTGAATGATACGATATAAGATAATCTCATCTTTAGGGTTTATATATTCTTCTTCTCCTTTTACAGTAAGTGAAGGTGTTAAAAAATTAAGTTTTTCAAAACGTTTGAGTTCTACATTAATAGATTTCTCTAGTCCTACATTTTGAATCACTTCATGATTTAGAGTTTTGGATAAGGTTCGTATTTCTTGCAGGCTGTCACCCACTAGTTTCCTAACATCTTGTAGTGATTCTGACGCTGTATCATCTATGGTAGCTCCCATAATATTAATTTGCATCACTGCAGTCGATAGCAATTGCCCAATATTATCATGCAGCTCCCAGCTTACATTTTTAAGTGCCTGTTCCTGTATCTCTATACGAGACTTAAAGATCTCATCTTCAAAACGTTGTTCTGCCCTAAATTTATCAAGAAGTAGTTTATTTTTTCGACGCTGAAATGCCACGAAGAATATGATACCAAATACTACAAAAAATAGAATAATAATGGTAAAATAGATTATTAATAAGATTTGTTCTTTCGCGAGCATAAAACAAGACCAATGGTAAAGCAAGTATACATAAAAATAATAGCGCTATATAATATTATTTGACGAATTTCTACAAAATAAGAACTAATTGAATTACTGTAATAACTTGAATATATAAAAAGAGGAGTAACACATAAATGAAATACCGAAGCTCCTATAGCAACATAAAAGACTAAATCTTTACTAAATTCTAGAATTTTTTCACTTCTTAGCATTTCAAAAAAATAAAAAAATACACTTATTAATATTATAAAAGTGCCTATAATCATCAGAAATGAAGTATGCACCGTAAAAAAAACATCAGTAAATAGAAAATCTAAAACAGAAGAAATCAAAAACAAAATTGCCAGTATACTAAGAATTTTTCGAAATTTATCGCTCTTCAAATAACCTCTAAAATACAACACAAAAAATAATATACTTATTACAGTATAAGTATTATACAACCATGCATTTTTAGCCAAAAACGTGTCTTTCAAAAATGATAATTCCTCAAACTTAAGAATAAGTTTAGGTAGGTTCCCCGCTATATCTACTATAAAACTTAAACATAAATAATATACAAAATACCGTGTTAATACATCAACACGGTATCTTATCATGCAAATTACACCGACAAGTGCAGCAATAAATTCAGAAACCTGAAAGCTTATCTCAAGTAATTTCATTAATAAATAACTGGAGGATTTCCACTATTACCATGGTTATAAGGCTCAATCCCGTAATTATTCGGTGCACTATCACCGCCTTTACCCATCTCACCTGCAGGTGCTCCTGTTGGTGCTAAAAAGATAGTTGAATACCCTTTCTTATTTTTACATTTAGATTCAGGATACGCACCAAAATACATTCGAATCCCGGGATTATCAATCCCCTGTTTTTTAGATTTTTTCTTTACATACTTAAGATATTGTTGTAATTCCTCAACACTCCAATGAAATTCTCGAGTATCCTCAAATCCTATACATTTATCTATTTCTGGTGTTCGGGTACAACACCATACATGTTGCAACTCTCTAGCTTCTTCTTCGGTAATGCATCCGGCGGGTCTTTTTTTTCCTTTTTTTGGTAATTCTTTTCCCATAACGTTATATTATTTTTAGATTAAATTAGGTTAGATTGATGCTAATATATCCAAAAAACATGCAGCAAAGCAAATACACCCTACCTTAAATTCAAAAACCACACAACACCTAAACAGCATCAAACCACTGTATTTCAACACCCTAAATCACTAAAAAAAAATCCAAAAAATATTACAAGGGGTATTTACCCCTACTACTAAAAGGGTGTTTTCCCCCTATTGGGAAATGAATTGAGGTTAATCCCTATTTTAGTTTATCCCAAAGAGGATTACGGTTGAATTTTATGTTGAGTGTAGACGAGATACGGGAATAATCAATCCTTCGACAGGCTTGTCCTGAGTTTATCGAAGGGCTCAGGATGACAAAACAAGTTCTAGGTGATATACATTTTAAATTATCGAACATTTTTTATTTTTCTCTGATACCAGAGTACACCTACACAGAGCAATATCAATACCCCTAATCCTATGCACCAATACAACATCGTATACTCTTTAAAAGGAATTGGAGACGAGTCCCCAACCAAATAGAATCCTCCCCAATAAAAGGGATCTGTTCGATTGATATGTGCCGTATTGAGATATTGTATCTTAGCTTGCTGTAATGCTTTGGCTTTATGCATTCCTGCTTTAAGATTGGTGTAAAAATACTTCATCAATTCTGGAGTGGTTTGATCGGATATTTCCCAACTACTCAACAATAAACTTTTGGTTCCTGCATATTGAAAAGCATTACCCAGGCTCATAATACCTTCTCCCTGGGCTATTTTCCCTGATCCAGTGTTACATGCACTAAGCACAGTGAGTTCTGCAGGGATATTCATTGCAAACAACTCATGGCTATACAGATAACTATCCTCTATACTATCATTACCTTTGGTAAATAGGAGTTTAGAATTTTCGGGATGTTCGTTATCTACATCACCATGCAATGCCAAATGTAAGATGTTATATTGACTGGCATTTTTCTTAAAATTAGCCTCTATCGCTTGTGACCCGAAATAATATTGCCCATCGATAATATCTGAGATTGCTTTGATCTCTTTACGGGTTCCCGGCAAATCATAATTAGTAGCTCTTAGTGCAGCAAGGCTCATTGTATTTGTATCTATAATCTCACCATCAGAAAAAGAAAACGCAAGGCACTCTTGTCGTTTTTTGGATTGCAAATCACTTTTAAAAGGAGCAAACAACAAATTCGCAGAACTGGCATAGCTTATCGCATATTCTCTAAGGAGGTAGGATAGCGCTTTAGGATCGTATGATAGATCATTTTGAGTGAGCAACAAATCAAAATTAAGATGCCATAACGAACCATCGGGAATAACAATAAGTTGATTTCCTTTTATTTGATCTTTAACAGGTGCTATTAATTGATTGTACAATGCATGAGAAATCGTTTTAAATACTATCGTATTTTTAGCAACAATAGCAGCTCTTAGCGCTTCAACATTCTTGTTGAGTTCTGGGGTGAGTAACGTCGTTACTTTTATCTCTTTTTTAGAAATCGTAAATGCATAGGTACTGCTATCTGACACAAAAAACTCCAACAATGTAGTATTCTCATTTAATTTTTCCTGGATATCAGCAACAGATATAATCTTGTTTTGATGTTTTAACTGGTAATATTTAGGGTAGTTTTTTTCTATAACCTGAGCAAGAGAATCTTGTTTTCTATCGAGATCAAATAATTTATTTTCATAGGTTGTTATTTTAGCAGTATCCACAATCTGTTTGGATCGCTCTTGTATCCTCTCTGAAATATAAAAAGAACGTTCTGATTTTAGATGTTGCTCTAAATCGAGGATTGTTTTTGGTAAACCAGCAAAGCTCTTTGCATTAGACTCTGCTAATAACTCTTTTAAGGTATTGGCTTTACTTCTTTCGGCATAATTAAAAGCCTGGTGTAACGACTCTTTTTTTTGATCAATTTGATGATATAACAATTGCGTTTCTATAGCCCCTGCATATACTTTTTGAGTTTGTTTAGCAAAAGCAATTTTATCCTGATACGTATGCAATGATTCTCGTATACCTTGCATTAAATTATCTGCTTTTTGACACACAACTATACTTTCTTTAAGATCACTTTGGTTATTATTAACACTAGCCTGTTTTTGCAATACCCTGGCTTTACCATAAAAAGTAGTTAATAAGACATTTAAATCCATATAATCTCCTGGATTCAAACTATCCCTATCACTGCTTTTTACATCAGGGTTGGTGTTGGCCACAATTGCTTTTTCATAATATTCTATCGCCTTTTTATAGTGCTTGGTTTGATGATATACATCCGCAATCTGGTTATACGATTTTGCCGTTCTGGGATGATGATAACCATCGGTTCGAAGCCTGATCACTATACTTTTTTGTAAAAACTTCAGAGCTTTTTTATACTCTTTTTGTTCTGTATACACCCTAGCAATAGCGTTATACATATCACAAGTGTAATAGTGAATTTCTCCAAATAATCGTTTTTGAATTTTTAACGCTTTTTGATAATAACTTAAAGCTGTTGTATATTCTTTTTTAATTATATAAATATCACCAATGTCATGATATGAAGCAGAAGTATCAGAATGATATCCCCCTTTTGTATCGATTCGTATAGCTAGCGCCTTTTGATAGTAACTTAACGCCAGATCATATTCTCTTTTGGCTTTACAAACATTAGCTATGTTATTATATGTACGTGCTACAGCACCATGGTTTTCACCCAATGTGTTTATATAGTTGCTTATTGCTTTTTTATAATATGGCATAGCTTTATCATATTCACCTTTAAATTGATAGATGAGACCAATATTATTATAACTAACTCCAATATACGAATGTTGTCTTGAGTATATTTTTAATTTAATTGTTAAGGATTTTTGATTATTTTTAAGAGATTGATCATACTTTCCGGCTTTAAAATTTATATTACCAATCGCAGTATATATACTTGCTATTCTAGTATGTGTTTTTCCCAATTTCTGAATGAGAACAATTAATGTTTTATTAAAGTATTCTAAAGCTAATTTTTCTTTTCTTTTATATCTATAAATAACTCCTATACTTTTATAACAAAGTGCTACATCAGGATGATATTCTCCAAAAATATTAACCATAATGGCTAATGCTTTTTCTTGGTATTCCAGAGCGCTATCGTATTCATCTTGATAGGTAAGAACATTTCCTATATGATTATAACACAGAGCTACTTCGGGGCTATTTTCTCCAAAAACAGAAGTTCTTATTTTCAGCGCTTTTTGGTAATTCTCTAAAGCTTGATCATATTTTCCCAGATGATAATAAGTCGTCCCTATATCGATATAACTATCAGCTATTTTTTGATGTTTTTTACCAAAAGTGGCTATTCTAATCGTTAGGGCTTTTTTGTATTGTTCCATTGCCTGATCATATTGTGCCAACACATGATGAACAGTTCCTATATTATGATAACAGTCTGCCACACGATGGTCTTTATTCCCAAAGGCATCCCTCTGAATTACCAAAGCCTTTTGATAACACTCCATCACTTCTTCATATTGATCTTGTTGCTTAAGAATATGCCCGATATCATTATAGGAATATGCTACCTGAGGGTGGTTGTCACCAAAAATTTTTAATCGTATAGCCAATGCCCTTTTGGCATATACCATTGATTGATCAAAATTATAATTGGCCTTGTGAGCTTTTGAAATTTTATCACTACAATCGGCTACTCTTTGTTGAGTATTTGATTGATTATATATTGCTAATGCTTTCTCGAAATACACCAATGCACTATCTTGTTTTCTATCGACCAACCACTCTTCTCCTTTCGAGTAGTACCGAGCAGCAATGATGGTATCTTGTGTAGATTGTGAATGAATGGTACCTCTTGAGATCAAACAAAGAATCAGAAATACAATTTTGACAGGAAATAGGAATTTAAAAAAGCGCATAAGAATACTCATGTTCAAGCAATTACAAAACAGAATTAGATATAACAAAATTCACATCAGCTAAAGTGATTTTCGATAGACTCAACAGAACTATCAAAAAACCTAATTTCGATACAATTTTTCTCCGTGTCACTATGAAAAATTACTCAATTTGACGGTTTTTTGAAATTAAACTCTTACATCAAATTCAGATTACAAAGATCGCAAAAATGTTGTTTATGATAAACATCTGCCCTAATATTAAATCGACAAGTATTAACATCTGCCCTTCGACAAGCTCAGGGTGACAGGCGTTTTTATATTTGTCATTATTAGAAACAATGTAATGCTGAGCCTTTCAGGAAACTCAGAGGTAAGCCTATCAAAATACACTTCCTAAATCGAGAAAATACTCTGACTTACGTAATTTTGTGTTACCTCAAAACTCAATTAGTCCAAAACTACACTTTTCTTTCATTCGTTTTTGTGCTATGTGGTTTATAGCAGTTTCGGTTAGCTGTAAAACTCTTGGGTATCCTCCCGTAGTTTGACAGTCTCTCATTAACACAATTAAACTACCAGATGGAGTTAATTGTATTGTACCTGGTAAAACAGGTGATGTTATAATCGAAGGTAAAGTGTTTGGGATTTTCTCTTCTAACTGAATTGCCATTCGATTTATAGTATTAGAAATTGTAAAAACAGCATCTAATACTTTAGATTTTTGAGTATCATTTAACATATCAAATTCGGGTCCTTTATACACCTCTAAAGCATCTGAATTTCCTAAAAATAAAGGTGGAGAAATTATAGAAAAATGATCGGTATAATCACTACTACTTTGATATGGTATTTTGTCATTTTTGGCCAATCGAAAACGAGGTGTAATTGACTTATAAAAAGATCTACTATGCAACACTTCTTCAGAAAGAAATCCATCTTTAATTCCTACATATCCATACACTCCTTTCCTACAAAAATTCATTTTAAGAATATCATTTTTTAAGACTTTAATTTCACGATACATTCCTATTTTTTCATCATTCAAGAATGCATCTGATTCACCACCTGTTAACACAATAGTTGTGGTGTCATGAAATTTTAAAACAGGAGGTTGAATCGTCCATTCGATACATGCTGCATTTTTAGCATTGCCCAATATTAAATTTGCGAATCCAAATGACACCTGATCCATTGCTCCACTTTTTGGAATTCCATATTTTGAAAAACCAAAACGTCCTTCGTCCTGGATAGTTGTAAAAAGTCCTGGTTTAATTATTTCGACATCTGCAATCATAAACTAACAGATTCTGGTGTATAATTATTATTCTCAACTCTAGTTCTTATATCGTTATACTTTTTTTCTTCTATCGATATAAACTGAATTTTATCTCCTGGTGAAATAAAACAACAATCTTCTGTTTTAGAGTTAAAAAAATCCAAAGGACACATCCCAATTACATGCCATCCTCCAGGGCTATTTATAGGATATACTCCTGTCTGACTTCCACCAATTGCTACAGCACCTTTTTTTACATGCAAAGAGGGTGTCATTTTTCTAGCATTATGCAATTGATCATCGAGACCACCCAAATACAAGAAGCCTGGTAAAAAACCAATAAAATATGCAGTATACAATGGAGTAGTGTGTAACCTAATTATTTCTTCTACAGTAAGCGATTTACTTTCTGCAAATGCTTCTAAATCCTGAGCAAGAGAAGTAGTGTAGCAGACAGGGATTTTCCACAGTCTACTTTCGGACCTTGTTTCACCAAACCCTTTAGAATACAATGATTTTAGCATCAAAACCTCACTATAGAAATCCTCTATAGTAGATACATAACAAATTAATAACGAGTTGTATGCAGAAATTACCTCAACAATTGGTTTATCGCAAGAAGAAAGTATCGATTTTTTAAAAGAAAGTAAATTTTGAAGGATATTTTCGTCAATTTCTGAAGGCCATTCTATTAAAATTGCTCTTTCAGAATATCTTTTATATTGTAATTTGTATTTCATGAGCTTCTCATTATAATAAATTTAAATTCGAAAACTCTGTATACAAATATTTTAAAATCTGAACAGATTTTGGGTTATCTCCATGCACACAAATTGTATCAAAAAAAATCGGAACCTCTACTCTATTTTTAGTTTTCACTTTTCCTTCAAGAACCATTCTTTTTACATGATCAAAAACTTCTTTTGGTCCTGTAAGCAAAGCCTCTTTTTCTTTTCTTGAAACCAATGTCAAATCATCATTATAATTTCGATCTGCAAAAGCTTCGTACCTGACCTCAAAATATTCACGGGAAAGATACGATAATTTAGCATTTTTCAAAGTAACTATATATAAACTTTTATCGATATTTTTCACAGCTTCGATAATTGCCATAGCTACCGATTCATTTTTCACTGCTTCATTGTAAAGTGCTCCATGTGGTTTTACATGATGTAGTTTTCCTCCTGCTTTTTCGGTTAAGGATTTTACCAACCGTATTTGTTCGGTTATTGTTTTTACCAAATCACCATATGGCATTTCAACTTTGGTTCTTCCAAAATTTTCACGATCGGGGTATGATGGATGTGCTCCAATTTTCACATTATGTTGCATTGCCAATTCGATCGTTCTTTGGATTACCTCAGCATCTCCCGCATGGCTTCCACATGCAATATTACACCAAGAGATATATTGCATAATTTCGGTATCAAAACCTGCCTCTTCCCCCACATCTGCATTAAGAATAATTCTCTTCATATTCCTACATTTATCAGTAATAATTCCTACAAGCTTTCAATCACTTTCCAAATCCCTCTAAATCCTAAAAAGCAAGTAATGATAAGAATGAAAAACCCAATCAAGTTTTGCTTCCATGAATTGGTATATTTTCCTAATATTTTTTGTTGGTTCATTACCCATAAAAGGAAGATTGCAATTACAGGTAAAAGGAGTCCGTTTGCGATCTGCGCAAATCGAATAATTACTATTGATTTTATCCCTAGGGAAGAAAACAAAACTCCCAGAAAAAGGATAAATATCCATACTGCTCTAAAGGATTTACTTTTGAGTCCTTTTTGCCATCCCATACATCCTTTTACTACATAAGCTGCTGCAAGAGGTGCTGTGATGGCAGAAGTAATTCCGGCTGCAAATAACCCAATAGATAGTACATATTTTGCCATCGATCCAAAAACCGGTTCCAGTCCTTTAGCCAGATCTGCTGCATTATTCACTTCTGCTTCTTGTATAGCCGCTCCCGCAATAATAATTGCCATTGATACGAATCCCCCTAATACAATTGCAACTACAGTATCCTTTTTTGCTTCTGGCAGGTCTTCGGTAGATTTCCACTTTTCGCTAACAATAGAGGCATGTAAAAAGAGGTTATAAGGTACTACTGTTGTTCCTATCAACCCTACAATGGTAAGTACATTATCACTAGAAAAATTAGGCACAAACCCTTTAAAGATCATAGAAATATCTGGTTTGGTAACTATTGCGGTTACTATAAAAGCTACACTCATTAATAAAACCAGAACAATCAAACTTCGTTCTAAAACCTTATAATTACCTATGTACAATAGTACAAAGGCAATCACACCGATCACAATACTTAAATAGTTCTCTGAAATCCCGATTGAAGATTCTAAGATTGTAGACAGCCCGAGTACTCCTCCACTAATATTACCGGCTTCGTAAGCTGCATTTCCTATAAAAATTGCTGACAAGATCAATGTAATAAGAGCTCCTCTTACAATCTTGTTATCAAATTGAGATTTTAGCACTTCGCTTAATCCCTTTTGGGTGACTACACCTAATCTTGCTGCCATTTCCTGTAAAACAACACAAGCTACAATAGATAACACCAATGCCCATAGTAATGAAAACCCAAACTGTACCCCTGCTAATGTACATACAGTTACGGTACCTGGACCAATAAAAGCTGCAGTCACCCATGTTCCCGGGCCGATATTAAAAAATTTCTTCATTTATTTTGTATTAACATCTAATGTATAAATAGCAAACGATCCCAGCCAATGCCCTCCTTCATAACTATCGCCAACCAGATTAGGCAAAGAATAGTTTACATGTGTATTTGCTACCGAAAAAAGATGTGCATACTCATTATATTGTTTGGCAAGCCCATATAACACCCAGGCTCTACTAAAATTAAGTCCATCTAAATGAACCAATTTACCATCGGTACGATCAGATACCTCTCCCACTTCGATTGTAAAGTTTTTGGCTTTAAGTTGAGGCATAAAATCAGAGATCCAACGATCAAATTCTTCTTTATTTAACACTCTTCTCATTACATCCATTTCTTCAAAACAAGGAGATAGGAAATCATATCCACTAGGTTCCCAACCAATAGGACAACCCTGATCATTGGCATAGAATTCTCTTGCTCTGGTTTCGATAAGATCTTTTAGTTTTTGATCCTCCAGGGTATTTGCATAATCCCAAGCAAAAGACAATCCGAATGCAGTATTCGTATGCTCTCCTACCCTAATTGGATATTTAAGTTTTGGGAGAAAATCAATATACCGTTGCACGATCAATGCTGTTAGAGGCTGTAGGTTTTGTTCTAATTCTCTTGCTAACGGATCATCCCAGGTATGTAGTTCTTCGGCCAGCTTAAGCAACCAGGCCCAACCGTATGTTCTCTCGTATGATTTGTTATGTTTTCCTTCAAAATATTTGATTTCTTCTTCAATATTCTTCTTAGACATATTTTGAAGCAATTTGGTTTTCGCTTCTTCCTTTTTTTCCAGATCAGGAAATGTTTTTAATAACTTTACTAATGACCAATGCCCATGGACTGAGGAATGCCAATCAAAACAACCATAAAAGGTAGGATGCAATACGTGAGGTTCTCCAATATTCTCTTTCCCTCCTAACGTTTGCCCCAGTTTATTCGGATATTCTACTTGTAAGCAAGCTAATGGTAACTCTACCAATGTATTGGCCTGCTCTAACGTGAGTTGTAAAGGTTGTTCTATTGGATTCTCTTGTAGTGGTTGTTCTTCGGTTTTTACATCCTCGGATGGTTGTTTTTGTGTATCATTGTTTTTATTACATCCTAATAAAACAAGCATTGAAATCAGAAAAAGTATTCGGTACATAATCAATATTTATAAGTTTAAAATATCTACTTTCTTAAAAATATCAATTTCCGCAATCATGCGTATGTGATTGTTGATAAGAACGGTAAATAGTTTATAAATTCTCAAAATCACTCACTAAAGAGTATAATCCGGGTTCAATTATCTTTCACCCTTTTGAGTTTAGTGCATGACAAAACGTACATGATATGGAAATAAGTTGATTTATAATCCCATTGAAAAACGAAATCCGTTTATTAATAACACAACACCAAAATGGATTCCAGCCTACGCTGGAATGACAACAAACAAACTACACCTCTGAGAAAACAATGATTTAAACACTTATATAGTTTTTTATTTAGCGTTTTGGCATAAAAAAAGGGATATGATTAGATCATATCCCTTTACTATCTATTAAACTCATCTTAAATTTATTCAATAAAAGTCTTATTTTATATCTACATCTTCACGTCGCTAAGCTTCACTTCTTTTCCTTCTTTATCTAACATCAATACTTCATCAAACCCTGCATTTTTAAATTGCTCAAATTGTGTAGCTGCATCTCCTATTAACAGGTATGCCATTTTGGTTTCATCAAGATATTTATTTGCCAATTCCTTGTGTTGTTCTAAAGTCATTTCTTCTATTATTTTTTCTTCCTTAGCTATATAATCTGATGCAAAATCATATCTTCCCATTTCCTGTAACATTCCTAATAATGCTCCCTGAGTTTCAAACCTACGAGCATTAGATTTTATTAAGGCATTTTTGGTAAATGCTAAATCTTCTTCAGAAATACCATTTTTATACTTCTCTATTTCATCTTTAAAAATCTTTACCGACTCAAAAGTAGTATTGGTACGAACACTTGAAGATGCCGTAAAAGTTCCTGGTATTTTACTCCCATTAAACCTGGATCGTGCCCCGTAGGTATATCCTTTTTCCTCTCTTAAAATTAGATTTACATTTCCTGAGAAAGACCCTCCTAATTTATAATTCATAACCGTAGCTGGAAAATAATCCTTATCTGTACGTGCCATAGAAAGATACCCTATATTAATTACAGATTGTTTAGCATTAGGGATATCAACAAAATATAAAGATGATTTATCTCTAGTATTAACTACTTCATATTCTGGAATAGTTACTTCTTTACTAGCCCACTTACTTTCTAAGTTTTTAAGAGCAGCAAGTGCTTTGTCCTGATCTAAATCTCCTACAATTTGAAACTTACTTACTGAAGGAGAGAAATTATTGGTATAAAACTGTTTTAAGTCATCTATAGTAATAGCTTCTACAGAAGCTACAGTACCACTGGTAGGGTAAGCAAACATATGTTTTTCTCCGTAAAGAAGTTTATTATATACATTTCTTGCTACCGTATTAGGATCTGCAGCCGATCTTTTAATCCCATTAATAGTCTTCGTTTTTATTCTTCCGAATTCTTCTTCATCCCATCTTGGTTCTAACAATATTTCACTTACTAAATCGATTGTTTTGTCAAGATTACGAACCAAAGTATTACCTCTGATAATAATTGCTTCTCTGGTAGTATACATTCTGATAGAAGCTCCCAGCAACTCTATCTCTTCTTCTAGCTGCTCTGGAGTTTTAGTAACGGTACCTTCCATCATGATATCTGTCATTAGGTTTGCTACTCCAACTTTATCAAATGAATCTAATAAATGTCCTCCAGAAATTATCAGGCTAAAATTAACCAATGGGAGTTCGTTTTGTTCTAAACCATATACTTTCATTCCATTAGATAATGAAGTACTCCAGGATTGAGGAATGTTCAGTTTTGGAGATTCTCCTTCTTTTGGTGCTACAGAACGATCAAAAGCCGAAGGCGTTTTTTGGATTTCTTCTTTTGTTTCTGCTATTGCTTCTTCTACATTTTCTTTAATTTCTTCTTCAACAACTGCTGCTTTTTCTGAATCATTTGCTGCCAGATCCAGTTTTCCTTTAGGAACAAAACTAGTAATCACATAAGGCTTATCTTTAATGTATGTATTGTATACTCTAATTACATCTTCTTTTGTAACTGCCTTAATATTTTCTATATCTTGAGTTATAAACCCTGGATCACCGGCAAATACATTGTATTGTGCTAATTGAAATGATTTTCCTAACACACTACTAATTCCATTATAAAATTGTGTTTCGAGTCCTGCTTTAATACGTTCGATATCTGTTTCAGTAATTCCTTCTTCTTCAAATTTCTTAAATGCCTCAAAGACTCCCGCTTCGATATCGACTAGACTTTTTCCATCATTAGCCGTAATATTTACTCTGAATTTACCTGCTATTTCCATAGAATTATTCCATGCATTAGTATCTGAAGTCAATTCCTTTTCTTTTACTAAAACTTTATACAACGGAGCTTTTTTTCCATCGGATAATAATTGCCCTAAGAAGTCTAATGCATATGCATCTTTAGTATATTGTTCTACTGTTGGCCAAACCATATTTAATTGTGCGGTAGTAGCAAAGTTATCTTCGTGAGAGAATCTTTTGGTTTCAGATAAAGTAACATTTTGCACTTTTAATTTTTCTACCGGTTGACGTTTTTTAATTTCGCCAAAATACTTCTCGATCATTGCCTTAGCCTCTTCTGTTTCAAAATCCCCGGCAAGTACTATAGTAGCATTATTAGGCCCGTAATATTTATCATAAAACTCTTTCACATCCTCTACAGTAGCATTTTGAAGGTCTACTAATTCTCCTATTACCTGCCAGTTATATGGATGTCCTTCTGGATAAATATTCTTATCAATTACCCAATTGGTATGCCCATAAGGATTATTATCTACACGTTGTCTTTTTTCATTTTGTACAACTTCCTGTTGATTTTTGAAAGCACTTTTTGTGACTGTATTAATTAGAAACCCCATTCTATCAGACTCTAACCATAATACGGTTTCCATAGCATTTTTAGGAACTACCTCATAATATATGGTTCCATCCTGCCATGTTCCTCCGTTAAGTGTTCCTCCAACATCCTGAATCTTTTTAAAGAATTGATCCTGAGGCACATTTTCTGATTCCTGAAACAGCATATGTTCGAATAAATGTGCGAACCCTGTTCTTCCTGGCTTTTCTCGATTAGAGCCTACACCATACTGGATCGCAACTGAAACAATCGGATCAGACGTATCCTGATGCAATACAACTTGAAGTCCGTTTTCTAACTCATATTTTTCGAAATCAATAGATAACTTACCTACTTCTTCTGTTTGTGTTTCAGAATTTGTTTCCTTCTTGCAAGAAATAACTCCTAAAAATAAAAAGGATACTGCTACAATGAGTACCCTATGAACCTGAGTTTTCATAATTATATTTTTTGTTTATGGAGTTAAAAATAATCTTTGCCAATGAGTATTTCTATGGATACATTATTAAAATAAAGTTAAAGGAATCTATTTTATACCTGTAAATTCTCTTAAAGGAGCTTTTATGAAGTAAGGAAATGAGATTGTTTATGCTGATCTATTTCTTGATTAAATTGAAAGTTTCGAATAAAAAGGCCCTCCATTTTCTTGGAAGGCCCTTCTATCGATAAGTAGTATGTACTCCTTTTAAAAAATTGTAGTTAGTTAAGTTACTATAGTTTATCTGAGTTTGTTTGTACTTTTGAAATCTAATTTTCTAATCATACATCAACAGATTCAATGTAGTAAAGAAATATTGCTATTTTTCTCAACATAACAACAAAACTGTATAACTCTAAAACGAGGTAAATTACTTACACGGAAGATTTATAAACCTTGATTAAAACAAACCACGGGTTAATATGTACATTGATTTGCTGCATTTGTACATTCTGTTGAAATATTGGCCAATCTGTTTCGAAATTCCTGAGAATTGGCTACTCCGTTAAGAACCTTTTTTAGTCCTTTATCGTATAGCAGGTTGGTCCAGCCTATTCCTCCTGTTACATCTGGCTCTCTTAAAAGCATTCCTCTATACGTTATATAAATAAGCTTGTCTACTTGATTACTACTAAGACCATTTCTACTTAGATAACTATTATATTGAGAATTCCATTTTACACTTGCTTCGTTTGAAGTTACAAACCCTTTTGTCATATCATCAAACCCTTGAGAATTCAATATATTAATCCAATAATTCATCACTCCAGAGTTTTCGGGACATCTTCTTAAAAAAGACAAGTATGATAACCTAACTACACAAGGTGCATTATATCCTGGTCTAGGAATATTAGGTTCTCTTAAATCAGGATCTAAAGGAAATGATTTTTCTGACACTTCTTTGGTATCTACTATCTCTACCGGCTCATTATTTGTATCTTCTTTCTCGCAGGAAGAAATTAAAAGCAATCCTAAAATCATAGGAAATAGTACAAGGTATTGTAATCTATACATTAGTTTTTTCATGATATAAAAGTTGTTTTTATGATTTATTATGTGAAATTATTTATGCTTCAAATAGAGGCTAAACTACATAGAACTTAGCCTCATATTAATTGATTTCGTCTCATTCGAATCCGAGATGCATTACCCTCTAATACAATGACCATTATTACTACATACTGGCCATAAAAAAGGGCAGTCTGCATCAGAGTTGCAATCTATCTTTATCCCTCCTTTAATAAAAGCTTGTTCGTCTCTTTTTAATTGATCTACACCATTAAGGTTTACAATGTTTTTTAACATAACTATTAATTTAAAAAATCGTATTTGTGTGAACATTTATAGACACTCACAGTTTATGTCTATCCTTGCAAGAATATTTTATGAATCCTAAAATGTTTTTACATCTTTAAGACAGTTTCTTTCTTAATTTTTAAAATGCCAGATCTTGTTTGCAAATAGTTCCAGAAGTAGAACACATGCTAAGCACTTATCTCAAAATTAGGTGGTATATCCCTTTAAAACAAAGGGTTAATATTCATATTTATAAATTTGAACAATCAAAAATCAATAGCTTGATTTTAACAAAATGGCACTTCTTGAAGGATTGTTATTCTCATCGTATTAGAGTGGCAACTCATATGTGTTTGGGTAATCAAAATAGTTGATTAGTAGTAAGAAGTCCTCGTTTATAGGTATGATAAGAATACATACAAAAACCGTCTAGACGTATTGTTAGACGGTTTAGTTTATCTCAAAAAAAGGAAATTGTTTTAGTTTTTTATCAGAGTTTTATAATACCTATTTTCTCCGCAGGTAACCTGACAATAATACATCCCTTTTTCCAGATCTAATGTTTCAAAACGATACATTGCTTTTGATCCTATACTGTTTTTACTTTTTAAAGTTCTACTCCTTAATTTTATCCCATTGTTATTATACACATCTATTTGAATTTTATGATCATTGCTTTGCTTATCAAAATATTCAATAGTCAAATGCTCTTTAACAGGATTAGGATAAAATTGAATTGGATTTTTATGAGTCGATGTCATTGAAGTACGGCCTGAACGATGTTTGCCTATAAATATGTCAATTTCTAAAATATCACCCAACCACACCCCATCGCTACCATCTTCATCATTACGATAATCTTCTTCATTATCATACTCCATCAAGCGTAATGAAATTGAATTATTCTTCTCTTTAAAAAATAGAGGTGTATTAAAAACATAAGGATAATCAAATACTGGCTCTACGATTGATGGTGCCGGTATGGGGTCGTTTTTTACGGGAGGTATAATTACAGGTGCACTGGCTCCAAATGGGTCACTGGGTATTACGGTATAGGATAATCTGAGATATTTTGTAGTACTTATACTAGAGCTATAATCTAAATTAAGCTTTAATCTTATAATATCATGTGGTTTAAAGGCTAATCTTTCTGGCCCTTTTAATTTTACAACCTGCTCTATTATCCCTTTATCATTAAAGGAATCAGTGACAGATATGGATACATCAACGGTACGATTCTGGGGGACTAATGTTTCTTGTGCATTAATAAAATAAGGAATACATACAACAAGGAGAATAAAAAAATACTTCGTTTTCATGATTGAAATTTTAAGAGTTATACATTAAAAACAAAGTATCAATATTTGGGCTTATCTAATAATCCGAATTGTTCATATTTATAAATTTAAACAATAAACCTCTAGCTTAGCTCTAGTTTCTTAATATAATAAGCAGGGTTTAGTCCAGTTTTACTTTTAAAAACTTTAATAAATGTAGTTGCACTTTTATAACCCGTTTCCTTAGCCACTGCTCTGATGGTATACGATCTAAACATGCGATCTTCTTTAAGTTTTAGCAGCGCATAATTAATTCTTAACTCATTGAGATATTGATTAAATGACTTCTTTCTTATTTCGTTTAAGGCTTTTGATAAGTAAGTAGTATTGGTATTAAGCAATTTTGCTGTTGAATACAAATTACAGTCTTGTGAAATATAAAAATGAGTATGTTCTAATTCTTGAAGTTCTTTGAGTATTTTTTCTGATTTCTCATCTTTTATTTTTACCTCCCGAATCGGGTTTTCTGGTTCGTGATCTATAGATTTTTTCTCCTTAATATCTTCAATCACTTTTAGAAACTTTTGTTCTTTTATCTTAGTTTTCCTTCGATATACCAAAAAAACAGACAATAGTATTGTAATCAATATTATAGATACGGTTACAATAATTTTCTTACTTGTTGCGCTTTTTGTTTTTTCACTTGCCAGTTTATTGTTTTCAATTTTAAAATCTTCCAAATCATCTTCATACAATAAATCTTTGGCCACTAATCTTTTGTCACTTTTTACCTGAATAATATTTTGAAGCTTGTCATAATAAGATATCTGCTTTTCCTGATCACCCATCATTTTTGATGTTTCGATGGCCAGCCTATACATATTTTCTATTTTATCTGCCTCTATGTTATCGCCAATAAGGTCAAAATTTTCATTTAATAAAGAAATCGTTTCATCATATTTTTTTTGCTGATATAAACACCTGGCTATATAGTAATTAGCTATATACAAATTGGTTTGTTGCCCTCCTGTATTGCTCACAAAAATGTCTTTTCCTTGCTTAAGAAACCCCAGTGCTTTATGGTATTCTTCTTTTTTATAATAGATATCTCCAAGGTTAATATAAAAATAGCTTTTGTATATAGGTAAACCATAATTCTCTGCCAATAAAACACCTTGATCATTAGTTTTTAATGCCTCATCAAGCTTATCAACTTCTGCCAGGCATTTTCCTTTTCCTAATAATGAACTTAAGTAAGTGTTTTTATATTGAATGAAATTATCTTTTGTTTCTTTCTCTAAAGTTTTAAGTACTAAATCATATTCATCAATAGCATCTTTGTATCGTTTTAATTTCATACGTACATTGGCTATATTGGTATGACTTATCAACTTATATGATAAATTCTGTATGCTTCTAGAAAGCTCTTTGGCACTAAGATAAGATTGCAGTGATTCTTCATACGCTCCAAGAACATAATAGCTACCTCCTAACAAACTATGGCTTCCAAAAATCTTTATAGTATCCTTTATTTTTTCTGCAGCTTTAACAGATATATAGGCATTTTTTATTGTATTACTATGGTTAGAACGTATGTATTCTATGTATGCGATCTGATAACTTGAGAAATATTGAATATTGTAATCTTCTTGTATTTTTCCTCTTTGTAAAAAAGCCTTACAATACGCTAAACCTTTTATAGTATCTTTCTCCTGAGAGAATGTGTTTTGAATAAAATTTTCTATTTTTTTTATAGAATCAGATTGAGTAATAAATCGTTTTTCTTTTTCTGAAATCAAATAAGACACCTCTTTTTTTTCTACTTTGTTTTGTCCGATCGCAACACCAGAGCATATAGTAAAAACATAAAAGACAAGGCAATATCTACAGTATTTAGTAGTACCAAAAACTGATGAAATTGATTTTGGAAAATGCGATAGTGAAAATAAGATCATTGGTTTTAAAGAGTTAAATTTTCATATCATCTTCAATCATATGTAAGACTATTATTATAGTTCTTTGTTACAAATTGAATTTTAATAATTAAAGAAATGTACATTTATATTTCTAAAATCATATCTTAATTAACACAAATAAAACTTATTTTCTTATTGTTTGTTATGATTATCCTAGCCATCCATCGCGATCCAGGCTTCTATATTGTATTGCTTCAGAAATATGATCTCCCAAAATTGATTTTGATTTTTCGAGATCTGCAATAGTTCGGGATACTTTTAGAATACGATCGTATGCTCTGGCAGATAGGTTTAATCGTTCCATTGCAGTTTTTAGTAATTCTTTAGAAGCGCTATCTAAGACGCAGTATGCTCTGATTTGCTTTACACCCATCTGCGCATTGTAATGAATATTTTGTAATTCTGCGAACCTTTTGGTTTGGATATTTCTTGCTTCGATTACTCGTTTTCTTATTTCAACACTAGATTCTCCTCGTCTTTCCTCACTCAGCTTATCAAAAGGTACCGGGGTTACTTCTATATGAATATCTATTCTATCTAATAACGGACCCGAAATTTTACTAAGGTAGCGTTGCATTTCTGCAGGAGAAGAGGTTACAGGAGCATTCGGATCATTAAAATACCCTCCCGGACTAGGGTTCATACTTGCAACTAACATAAAACTTGAGGGATAGGTTACTGTAAATTTTGCTCTCGAAATCGTTACTTCTCTATCTTCGAGAGGCTGGCGCATAACTTCTAGTACTTCTCTTTTAAATTCTGGTAATTCATCTAAAAACAATACTCCATTATGAGATAGTGAGATTTCTCCGGGTTGAGGATAACTGCCTCCACCTACTAATGCTACATTAGATATAGTATGATGCGGACTACGAAACGGTCGTTGTGCCATTAATCCTACATTATCTTTAATACGCCCTACTACGCTATGTATCTTGGTTGTTTCTAGCGCTTCTTGTAATGACATTGGTGGTAAAATGCTAGGTAACCTTTTACTTAGCATCGTTTTACCACTTCCCGGCGGGCCTACCAGTATAATATTATGTCCTCCCGCAGCAGCGATCTCCATGCATCGTTTTATACTTTCCTGCCCTTTTACATCTGCAAAGTCAAACTCTGGATTATCCAGTGCCATATAAAATTCTTCTCTGGTATCTACAATAGTTTGCTCAAGTTCTCCTTTTTCATCAAAATAGTCAATTACTTCTCTAATATTTTCTACTCCGTATACTTCTAAGTGATCCACAATCGCTGCTTCTTTAGCATTTTGTTTTGGAAGTATAAATCCTTTAAACCCTTCTTCGCGCGCTTTGATAGCAATAGGCAGTGCTCCTTTAATAGGTTGTAAACTCCCATCGAGAGATAGTTCTCCCATAATCAAATATTCTGAAATTGCATCTCCCTTAATTTGTGAACTTGCCGCAAGAATTCCTAAAGCCAGGGTAAGATCATATGCAGATCCTTCTTTTCTTAAGTCTGCAGGAGCCATATTAATGGTTATTTTCTTTCCTGGTAATTTGTACCCATTGTTTTGCAAAGCGGCAGCTATACGATAACTACTTTCTCGTATCGCATTGTCTGGTAACCCTACAAGGTGATACCCTATTCCTTTATCGATATTCACCTCGACCGTAATGGATGTTGCCTCAACTCCAAAAACAGCACTTCCAAAAACTTTTGTAAGCATGTGTTATGTTTTACATACATGCAAACATACGTACGATGAGTTTTAAAAAATGAAACTGAGATTTTGTATTCAAAATACTTTAGATACGTATTTTATGGTCTTCCTTGTTTAGATATTAAAAGATAAGAATTGAAAAGTAGGGCCCTCGCCTTATAAAGATATATTACGTATGATATAATATCTCAAGCTTATGCCCTACTTATTTTATGTAAAAATTACATAACAAACAATCATACAACTGCTTCTAACTTAGTTTGAAACAGCTTATCATTTAAAAACTTTAGTGTTGGTATTTTGTCTTTGGTATCTACCAAAATAGATATATTGTTATTGCTTCCTCCATAAGATACCATACGTACCGGTATGAAATTTAATATTTCGAAAAGCTTATATGAATTCTTATCATTGATAACAGATTCTCCTACAATACATATGATACTATGATCTTGCTCTACAGTTATTTCTGCATAGGTTTCTATTTCTTTTACGATTTCATCCAGATTGCTTGTATTATCAATTGTTAACGATATTGCAATCTCTGAAGTGGTGATCATATCAATTGAAGTATGATAGTTATCAAAAACTTCAAAAATTCTTCTTAGATACCCATGAGCCATCAACATTCGATTCGACTTGATCTTAATCGCTGTAATTCCATCTTTTGCAGAAATTGCTTTCAATCCTTTTTGATATGTTTTATTAGAAATTACGGTTCCCGGTGCTTCTGGATCAAATGTATTTTTAAGAAGTACAGGTATATCTTTACCTACAACCGGAGAAACGGTTTGAGGATGAAGTATTTTGGCGCCAAAATATGCTAATTCTGCCGCTTCATTATACGTAAGATGAGAGATCGGGTGTGTTTCTTCTACATATCTTGGATCGTTATTATGCAACCCATCGATATCGGTCCATATTTGTACTTCTGAAGCATTTAATGCTGCACCAATAATTGTAGCAGTATAATCACTACCTCCTCTTTTTAAATGACTAATTTGCTCTACCTCGTTTCTACATACAAACCCTTGAGTTATATATAAGGATGTATGAGGATTACTTTCTATTACTTTATTTAATTTTTCACCAACCCTGCTAATGTCTGGATTTTCAACAGACCCCACATACATAAACTCTTTTGCATCTAGTAAAACATTAGATATGCCCTGGGCATTTAAGAATCCAGAAAATATATATGTCAAAAGCGCTTCTCCAAAGGTAATAAGCTTAGAATTGACAACTTCTGAATACTCCTGACTAGAAATCTCGAACATTTCTGTGATCATTGCAGACAAACCGTCTTTAAGCACATTTCTTGTTTCCTGGTCCCTGATCAATTCATCAATAACATCACTGTGTTTACTTTCTAATCGATGTAAATTTCTTGTAATGGCATCAACATCATTAAATTTCACATTTTCTACCAGCCGAATTAACTGATCCGTAACACCCGACATTGCAGAACAAACTACAATTTTATTTTCTTGATCAGAGATCAAAATTTCCTTAACCTTATTAAGGTTTTCAACAGATCCTACAGAAGTTCCTCCAAACTTTAAAATTTTCATCAATCTTGCTTTTTCATTTGTTTTTAACAATGCATAGTTAATTAATAACTCACAAATAATAAATATTTTAAAAGAAAAAGCATAAATTTGCACAGAATGTTAAATATGTAACAATGAAAACAATTACAGATTGTGTACACAATATTTTAAGGCATCAGCCTTTTCTAGAGGACGCACTATCAAGGGACATTATTAATTTCAGTTCGTTGGCTGTCGATCTATTACCTAAAGTGGAAAAAATCATGAAAAAGCCAGTTAAACCTGGTTCTATTGTGATGGCATTAAGACGTTATCATCCAAGAAAAATAAAACATATCGATAATTTAAGGAATCTTGGTGATATTATGGTACGATCTGGGATTACTGAGTATACATTTTTAAACTCTAATAGTATTTTAACCAGCCAGAGTAATCTTTTGGAAAGTGTAAAAAACGAAACAAAGGCTTATTTTACATACTCCAGTAATTTTCAAGAAAGTAATATATTAGTGTCTTCGTCACTTAAATCTACTGTTGAGAAACATTTTAAAAACGAAGTATGCATCTCTGTTGCAGATGACTTATCTTCTATTTCTATAGCACTACCCGAAGACAATTCTAAAGTAATTGGTTTGTATTTTTATATTTTTAAACTATTGGCTTATGAAGGCATTCCTGTTTTTGAAGTTATTTCTACCTCAAACTACTTCACCTTATTTTTAGAAAAGGAATATGTTAATAAAGCATTTTTATTAATGAATGAAGTTAAAGAAGACCAATCCTTTTAAACAAAAAAACCCTGCTCAATAGCAGGGTTTTAGCACATTACATATTATATTTTTACCAAATATGTACTCGTTTTTCTGGTGCCAAATACATTTTGTCACCTTCTTTTATATCAAAAGCTTCATAAAAGGCTTTAACATTTAATAAAGGTTGGATAGCACGTGTTGTACCAGGTGAATGCGGATCTGTCTTAATTTGAGTTCTTAAAGCATCTTCACGAATCTTTGTTCTCCATACGGTAGCCCAAGACATAAAGAAACGCTGTTCTGCAGTAAATCCATCAATATCTTCTGGTCTTCCATTTTCTGCAAAATACATCTGTAATCCATCATAAGCTCCTAATACACCTCCTAAATCTCCTATATTCTCTCCTAGTGTAAATTTACCATTTACAAATACACTATCTAACACTTCAATAGCACTATATTGTTCTGCTAAAGCATCTCCTCTTTCAGTAAAAGCTTTAAGATCATCTTCTGTCCACCAGTTTTTAAGATTTCCTTCTGCATCAAAACGAGCTCCAGAATCATCAAAAGCATGTGATATTTCATGACCAATAACGGCTCCGATACCTCCGTAATTAACGGCTTCGTCTGCTGTATAATTATAGAATGGTGGCTGAAGTATAGCTGCCGGGAACACAATTTCATTAAATAAAGGATTGAAGTATGCGTTCACCGTTTGAGGAGACATCCCCCATTTTGTTTTATCTACTGGCTCTCCTATATCGGCAATTGTCTTTTCGAATTGCCATTTTGATACCGCCATTGTATTTTCAAAATTAGAATTCCCTTCCTTTACATCAAGTGTAGAATAATCTTCCCATTTATTTGGATACCCAATCTTAACAGTAAACTTATCTAATTTTTCTATAGCTTTAGCTTTTGTGCTATCACTCATCCATTCTAATACTTCAATTCTTTTTTGGTATGCTTTGATTACATTCGCAATCATTTTCTCTGCCTTAGCTTTTGCTTCGGGTGGAAATTTAGCATCAACATATAATTGCCCAATAGCTTCTCCTACAGAGCCATTTACTGCACCTAATGCACGTTCATCAAGTGGTCTTTGTTTTTTTGCACCTCTAAGTGTTTTGCTATAAAAATCCCAGTTTGCTTTTTCTATTTCTGTAGAAAGAGATCCTGTTGCACTATTTAAAGTAGACCAACGCATTACGGTTTTAAGATCTTCAATATCTGTTCCTGTAAGCACTCCTTGCAAGGCTTTCATATATTTTGGTTGCAAAACCATAACTGTATCCAGTTGTTGTTTAACACCAAGATCTTTCAATAATTTATTCCAATCTACTGCTGGAGTCATTTCTGAAAGTTGAGCCATACTTCTTGGATTATTAAAGTTACGAGCATCACGACTTTGAACTTTATCTAATCTAGGTTCAGCTAATTTGGTTTCGATATCCAAAATCTTTTCTGCTGCTTTATGTGCCTGATCTTCTGTATCCCCAATAAACTGAAGCATTCTCGTAATATGATCTACATATTGTCCTCTAATTTCTTTAGACTTTTCATCCTGGTCCAAATAGTAATCACGATCTGGTAATCCTAAACCACCAGTAGCTACATATGGAGCATTTATATCACTATTATTTAAATCTGGAAAAGAAGTAAATCCTAAAAACGGTGCAGAAGCAGCTGTTTCTGTTGCTAATACAGATTGTAAATCCTGGATATTCTTTATCGCAGCTATTTTATCTAGTGTTGGCTGTAATGGGGTTATACCTGCTTTATTTCTTGCTATTGTATCCATTATGGATTCGAAGATAACCAGAGCTTTGTGCTGATCAGTTCCTGCGGCATATTTACCACTGGATTTTGCTTCTTCCATAATCTTAAGTACATCATCATCTGTTTTCTTTCTTAAAACTCCAAAGCCTCCCCATCGTGTTCTGTCTTCGGGTATTTCAGTATTCTTCATCCAACTTCCATTAACATAACTATAGAAATCATCTTTAGGACTTATACTGGTGTCCATGTTTTCCAGCACTATGCCGGGAATCTTTTCTACTTCAGCCACTACTTCGCTTTCGCTATCGCTTTTTTTTGTTTCGTTTTTACAACTCACGAAAGCAAAAATAAATGCAGCCAAAAAGTAAACATTTTTCATTTTTATACTCATTCTGTTATTAAATTAAGATTAGTTATTTAGTAGGTATGACGTTTGAACCGTAAATTCGTTACGCATATTAAGTTGGTAATTTATACAAAATGAAATATGTTGATGAATTTTGGATAGAGTTTTAACGAAAAAATAAGATTTCCCCAAAAGATTTTATTTTAACAACCTGGTATCAAAACAAAACGGTTCGACATCAAGAAGTTTTACTTTATCAAATTTAGGATGCATTGGGTTTACCAGAAGGTTTTTTTCTTTCGGAATTATAATGCTAGGGACTTTAAGCCCTAGATATTGTTCTTCTGCGATCCACGGCATCACAAAGTTTTGAATCTCGATAGGTACAGGAATTTGATTCCAATTATCTGGTATCTTTTCTATGTCTATTGTAGTAATTAATGGATCAGGAACTTCTATAGTAGCAATCGACATATCATCTGGAAAATATGCAGCTGGTAAATGAGCCAGCACTTCGAGAGCAGAAAGTGCTGCTGTAGTACTAGTATACAAAACAGCGACTCCTTTAGGATTCCATCTTCCTCCTACTGTTTTTGCTCCAATTCCGGTAAGGTCTTTTATATATTTTTGTTTAGCTATTCGATATACTCGCATTAGGCAAAAATTCCATGTTCTATTCTAACTAATTCTTCATTAAGTAACTGAAAACCAAATGTAGTATCTAATAACTCTTTTGGTTTTTTCATAGCTAATGCCACACTTGGATGCCCCATCCAATCTTTAAAACGAGAAAGGTCTCCAAAAATATTTTCTCCTTTTGCATAAAGTTTAGCCAACTGTAATACTCTAGCACTAGCTTCTGTTCCTAATTTTTTATTTAAATCATAACGCTGAATAGTGCGTTCAGACATATGAAGTATATGTGCCAGCTCTTTAAGATCGAAACCAATAGTCTTAGCAAGATGTAGCAATGCTTTTTTATCTATCCCATTTCTTGATAGTTCAATAAAATCATACATATTACGTAAAGGGATATCTATATTTAGGTATCGTAATAAACCTTTATTTTCGAAACTATCAAAATCTAATGGAGATACTGCACTCATAGCTATATAATTTACGACAAAAATACAAAAAAAAACGACAACTGTCTTAGTTTACTGTTAAAATTGCATCTAATTGTGGTTTTACCTCATTTAATCGTGCTTCCATAGACCTAACTGCAACAGTCGACAGGTATCGGCCTAGTGGTAAAACTGGTTTAATCATAAGAACTTCTTCTTCCTTATTTTCTGGTTCTGAGAAAGAAAGCGGTATCATGGTTGGCTGTAATTTTATGATATACTTACTCCCCAGTTTTTTGATAATTTCCTGAGTATGCCCATATCTAACATTCTGCAAAGTTGTTAAAGGAGCTTTATATTGTGTTTGTGTTTTTATGATTTTACGCTCCTCACTATTAGCAATAATAATATGCTTGATATTGATCTTATCCTGTAACTCTGGGAAAGAATCTCGTAATACATTTCTAAAAACTTCTTCAACACCTTTGGATACTATACCACCTACATTATCATAATATCCTGCATCTGCATATTGATCAGAATATTGTTTATCTGAAATAGAAGATTTTTTTACTTCTCCTACCGGGGTTATATAAGGAAACCCAGCATTTATACGCATTGCAGTTGATAGCCCTATAGAGCTATCTGGATAACTTTTTTGTAAATTTTCTATAAAATCTCTCATCCCCGTAAGTGGTCTTAGATGTGCATATTTAACAGGACTTATTACATTATAGTTTCCTGTTTGTGTATGTGTGGTATTAATAAGTAGAAGTGGTGCGGTTCTCTTCTCTTCTAATTTATTGGTACTATTGTTATAAAAAGATAAAAACTCTTTCTGTAGGATATCTTTATCTAACTCTTTAGAAAAGTATTTTTTATATGTATGACTCCATTGTTCTTCTAACAACTTCCCTCTATTTTTAAAACGAAATAAACTCGTTGTTTCCTTAAACAGATCTCTACCTAATAGTGATAGTAATGAAACCGATAAATAATTTTCTTTGTATACTGCACTTGCTTTATATTTCAAAGCCGGGTATCCATCAGTCGACTTCGTTTTAAAGTTAGCCTTTTTGTTATTATACATTGCAAGTTGCGCTTCTGCAAAAAACATAGCATTACCTACACTTCCTCCCGATGCTCCTGTTAAGGACAGTAAATTTTCCTCAAAATAACTTCCATTAGACTTTTCATATAAATAACTATGCACTAAAAAAGACCAAAGTCCGGCTCTGGATCCTCCTCCTTCTGATGAAACCAAAAGAGCAGGAAACTTACCTTCTCTCTTTTCTATGATATCAATTCTATCTTTTATCCATTGATACAGATATTGCTCCATATCGGGTCTCTTTACTTCAGAAGGTTTTATAGTAAGCTGGTAATGATCAGAACTCTCTGAAAAAAGTCTGGAAGAAAATAAACATAAAACAACAATTATAGAAAACAAGGGTAGTTTTAGCTTTTTACCCAAAAGAATTAACACAAAACTTATCATGAATAAGCTTAATAATGATAATGTTAAAATTGATAAAGGGTTTATTCTACTAGCCCATTCGGGAACAAAATTAAGTGCAAGAAAAGAAAACAATAAAATAAAGCCCGAAAAGAGAACAATCCCATAAAAGAGTTTTTGGGGAAATTCTTTTAAAAATCGATAGCTATTAAACGATAATGTAAAGAAAAACAAAGCCAGTGCACAATTAGACAGAAAAAGATTTCCTAAATCTTTTTCTGTCTGAGTATTTAAAGTACCCAGCGATATAATAAAAACGATTAACCCTACAGATAATAGAACGATAAAAGCATTGGTCTTGGGAATCTTATTAATAAATTCCTGCATATGACCATATATAGTAGGTTCTGATAATAGAAAAAGAAAAAAGGTACAGTAAATAAGTGTATCTGTTGGTTCTAAAAAATTAGTATAGATATTATCAAGTTCAAAAAGCTTCATTGCATTAAGGATACTTAAAGCAGAAATAATTAGTAGTAAAAGCGCTAATATTCTAGGCAGTACTTTTCTCATATGTACCCTAACCAAATAATGGTATCTCACCGATTTATTTCTCTCCTGAAATTTATAATGTTGATTAGGAACAAAGCCAATTAAGTTAGAAAACGAAATATCCTTATAATTATAATAGTAGAAATACTTTGGTATATTCCAGATTAAAAATGCAGAAACCATAAGTAAGAAAAAATACAAAGGTACTTCAAACAAAAAGGCATCTGCTTGATTAAGAATTAGCAATAAATCTATAGTCTGAGGAAAATGCCATAAAGCAAAATATAAAGCTAAAATAAGGAAGAGGCTAATTAGGTTATTAGATAACTCACTTAACAGTATTTTAAACCATATACTAAATTGTTGAAAAAACAACAACAGTTTTACCATTTCTGAAATAATTTAGGTTTTAAGAATATAAATCTAATGAATAAAACGAATACTCATATCTAAAAGTATTTTAATTTATTATTCATTAAAAACCAAACAAATATGGTGGTTGCTTTTAAAAATTGTTAAAAAAAACTAAAAAAATGATTTTATTAAACTACCTGTAATTAGAGGGGCGTACGTGATTTTTACCTCTTAATCACAAATAAAAATCAATATTAAACTCAAAAAATTTACGTTTTTCGCATAAAATATTGTATATTGTCGTTGATTTTGTGTTTTACACCGATAAAAAATCATTTAAAGTAAGTTATTACTTACAAAACTGAAGTTCAACCCCAAAACCAAACTTTATGAAAAAATTTCTACCCTTATTAGCCTTGTTATTAACAAGCATAACATTTGCAAATACTAAAATTGACATTTCTTATAAGTTAATGTCGGTAACAGAAAACACTGTAGTTGATGGTTTGGACGAAAATTCTGAAGAAGGTGTTATTTTCATTACAGAAAGTTTACATCTTGAAGCTGGAGTACGTATTAAAGTAAGAAACGCTTGTTTAATAATTCTAGGTGACTTAACAGGTAATGGTATTATTGACATTGATGATACAGCTACCGTAACCTTAGAAGGAGAAGAGCAAGGAAGAATTACTTTTATCAATAGATTTTTGGCAGATGATACCTGTCAACAAACTACAGATCAAAAAACTTTTAAACATATAAAAGAAGTTCCTCAAGGACTTAAATATAGTCTATACAACATGTCTGGAAGATTACTAGACAAAGGAGAAGTAGATGATTATATTCAAAATTATATAGACCCAAAGACCTATTTAATTAAAATAGATGGATACAAATTAAAAAAGATAATTTTCAAAATGTGATTTAATCATTAAAAGTAAGGTTTAAAATCCACGGCAATCCCCTGTCGTGGATTTTTTTAAAAACACTCTAATCTCCCGTTATATAAACCCTTAAAACATTGCTTAATATTTCAAAAAAAAACTATATTTAGCATGTATTCTCCCTAAGCTTCCCTAAATACTGCCAGTTTTTTAGATAATAAAGAACGTAAGAGCTCAACCAAAATAATAATTATGGCACGAATATCATGGTTCAAATCCGAAGCGGCTAGATATACTTTTTATGGGATATCTTTTGGGTTTGCATTTCCTATTCTCGCCACAAGTATTGATATAGCTAGGCTTGATCTCGAATTCTCATGGCAATCTATCGCTTATGTACAAAGCAATTTTCCTATTCATTACATTATAGATACTGCTCCTCTATTTCTAGGCCTATTTGCTATGTTTGGAGGTAGAAACCTAGATAAACTAAAAGAAAAAAATCAACAAACCTTAAAAGCCTCAAAATTTAAACAAGAGTTCCTTGCCAATATGAGTCATGAAATCAGAACTCCTATGGTTGGAGTTATAGGTATGATTGATTTACTTTTTAATACTACAGAACTTAATAATCTTCAGAAAGAATATGTGACCACAATTCATCAATCCTCTCATAATTTATTAGAAATCTTAAATCAAATTTTGGATCTATCAAAAATGGAAGAAGGGAAATTTAATTTATCCCCTACTCCCATTAATTTTAAAAAATTAATCCACCAAAATGTAGATCTCTTTTTGGCCACCGCAACAGCCAAAGAAATTAATTTAGTTCCTAAATATTCTGAAGAATTACCCGAAAACATAATGGCAGATGGTAATCGTTTAACCCAGGTTATTTCTAACCTTATTGGTAATGCCATAAAATTCACTAATGGCGGAGAGATACATATACAGGTTTCTGCAGTATCTCAAAAAAATGATTATTTAACCATCAAAGTAGAAGTGATCGACTCTGGTATTGGTATTGGGAAAAAAGATCAGGAAGCACTTTTTAGTCGTTTCAGTCAATTTAATGAAGCATCAATTCTCTCGGGACAAGGAAGTGGACTAGGGCTTTCTATATGCAAAAAACTAGTTGATCTAATGCAAGGCAAACTTGGTGTAAAAAGTGAACTCGGAAAAGGGAGTAATTTTTGGTTTACTTTTAAAACAAATATTATCGATATATCAATACCTATAAAAGAAAATAAAGCACCTACCCGTGTAAAAAAATATAAATATGATCTACATGTATTGCTAGTAGAAGATTCTGAAACCAACATACTGGTATCTAAACAAATTCTAAAATATCTTGGTTGTACAGCAGATATAGCAAAAAATGGAAGGCAGGCAGTCGACATGTTTAAAGAAGATACTTATGATCTTATTTTAATGGATATCAATCTACCCGAACTTAATGGTGTTGAAACTTGTAATCTAATTCGTAAAAACCACAAAAAAGTTCCCCCGGTAATTGCATTAACCTCTAATGCATTACCCGGTGATGCAGAGCGCTTTATTGCCAAAGGCCTGGATGATTATATTACTAAGCCCTTTACTACAGAAATTTTGAATATTAAACTCAAAAACTGGTTCGGAGATCATTACAGGTATCATTAATTGTATTTGAAGTATTCCAAAATTTAACAAAAGCTACTGTTTTAACGTATTGACATCAAATTTCTTCGGTAAAATTTCTTACCTTGTAATATAGGATTAAGCTCTTTAAAAAAGAAATTACAACCAAAAAACTCGAGCTATGAACAAAAAAAGTATTTTTTTTCACAATAGACATATCACCTTTCTATTGTTTATTTTGCTAACTATCTCATATTCTGCTCACATACAAGCATTCACTTATTTTCAGGATAGTAGTCAAGATAACACCAATTATAATGAGTACAAAGGATATATACTCGATAGTGAAAACAATCGGCCTCTAATATCTGCATCTATTGAAGTAAATGAAACGAATATTTCTACAGTTACAAATGATGAAGGAAAATTTTCGTTAAAGGTTCCTAAGGATATGGCTAATAGAAAAATAACAGTCTCTTATCTTGGATATATAGATAAAGTAATTATGTTATCCAAATTTAATGGTAAAGAGTTAAAAATAAAACTCAATATCTCTATTACCGAATTATCCGAAGTTAATATTGATCCAAAGGATCCAAATGCACTTATACGTGAAGTAATAGAGAGAAAAGGGAGTAATTATCTTAATGAAAAAAGTATCATGACTGCTTTTTATCGAGAAACTATCAAAAAACGCAGAAGCTATGTATCGCTTTCAGAAGCTGTGGTAGATGTCTATAAAAACCCTTATGAATCGACAAAAACAGATATCATTAAACTTTTTAAAGCTAGAAAAAGTGCCAACTATAAAAAATTAGACACATTAACATTAAAATTACAAGGAGGGCCTACCAGTACACTTTATATTGATGTGATGAAAAACCCTGAGATTCTTTTTACTAAAAGTATGACTGATTTTTATGTTTTTAGTTTTGATAAGTCTACAAAAATCCATGATCAATATATTTATGTATTAAATTTTAAACAACGTCCATACATAAAAGAACCATTATATTATGGGAAATTGTATATAGATGCAGAAACATTAGCAATGACCAAAGCTGTCTTTAGTCTTAATATGGAAAATAAAGAAGAGGTTAGTAAAATGTTTGTTAGAAAAAAACCTAAAAAAGCAAAAGTATACCCTACCCAGGCATCTTATACAATTGATTATCGTCAAAAAGATGGAAAATGGTATTATGGTTATGGAAGAATTGATCTTGTCGTAAAAATTAACTGGAAGAAGAAATTATTTAATTCAGTCTATAAATTAAATGTAGAAATGGCGGTAACCGATTGGAAAAAAAATATCAATAATGAAACCGTTAAAGTAAGAGATCAATTAAAATCTTCTGTAGTAATTAGCGATGAAGCGTCGGGGTTCTCTGATCCAGTATTCTGGGGTGAATATAATGTTATAGAACCCGAAAAATCTATAGAATCAGCAATCAAAAAAATAAAAAGACAACTGCGAAAATTAAACTAAAAACAGAACAATTTGCAATCTAAAAAGAGTATGTTTTTCATACTCTTTTTTTATTAAACTCGTGGTATTAATCTAGTAATAGATAAAATTCACTCAACAATTTTATTATTTTTACACCTGGGAAAACAAAAAGATTGCAACAATAAGCAATCTAAAGAAGTCAATTAAGTTATATCGTTAAAATCATCTAATGAAAAAAATACAGTGTTTTGTACTTTTTTGCATACTCACTTGTGTAGTTTATGCACAAAAACGTATGGATTCTCTTGCTGTTAGAGAAGATTTTAGGATTTTTGAAAATATCCTTAAAAAAGGACACCCCAGTTTATATGAATATATTGATCAAGATTCTTTGGAGTATATTTTTGAAGTCACAAAAGAATCCCTAACTACAACAGATTCTGATATAAAATTATATCAAAACATGCTGAATGTTACAGATAGAATAAAAGATGGACATCTTTCATTTTTTGCTCCCAATACTATAAAAACAGATCAATATTATTTCCCTCTGATTCTTAAACTAATAAATACAGAGTTTTATACTGATACCAATGATTTTGATATCCCAATAGGCTCAAAAATTAATCGAATCAATGGAAGAAAAGCTTATAAAATTTTACAACACCTAAAGAAATATGTACCAAGTGACGGCTATAATCTCACTCGAAAATATAGAGAAATAGAATTGAAATTCGGGTTATACTTTGCATATGAATATGGTATTGAGAAAAAATTTAGCATCGACTATACAGAACCAGATGGTACAGAAAAAAATAAAATATTACCAGCAGAATCTTTTGTAAACGTAAGACTTAGAAACACCAAGCGTAATTCTTATTTTGCTTCATATCATAACCAAGAAAACAGTTTTGACTACTTTGATACATTTATCAATAACAAAAGCCCTTTTGTGTATTACAAAGAAGACTTAAATACGGCCGTCGTAGTGGTCAATTCATTTAGAGGGGATCTCAGAATTTTTAAATCTAATCTGACAAAAATTTTTAAAGAAATTAATAAAAAGAAAATTAGTAATCTTATCGTTGATGTTCGACAAAATGATGGAGGTTTTAGATCTAATGCAGTACATTTATTCTCATTCATCACCAACAGTGTATTTAAACAAATAACTAGTGAATATGTGGCTTCACTTACTGTTCCCGAACGAAAACATGTCACCAAGACCTATCTTAGTGAAAAGCATTTTTTAAAAGATAAGTTTTATAACCATCCTATATATGATGGATGGAAACTAATTTTTGATGATATGGAAGCTCTTATGGTTCCTGATAAAGATAGATTTCGAGGAAATGTATATGTGCTCGCGGGGGGAGCAACTTTTTCTGCCGGATCTGCCTTTGCATTAAATGTTAAAAATGACCCTAACATTATTTTGGTAGGAGAAGAAACCGGTGGTGGATATCACTTTTCTAATGGAGAGTTTCCTGTATATTACGAATTTCCTAATTCTAAAATAATTATGGTAATGTATATGGAAAAAATCAACCATTATATAATAGACAAAAGAGTTCCTAAAGGGTCTGGTGTACTCCCAGACAGGCAAACTATATTCTCTATTGATGATCTAATCTCTGGCAGAGATCCTGACCTGGATTATGTGCTAAAATTGATTCGGGGATAAGTAAAATCACCCAATATATGTATTTACACTGGTGACTAACTCGCAAGAATTATGCAGCATTTGCTTAAATCTTAATGCAAGGTGTTCATCGTTAAACTTCATCGCCTCACTAATACTGTTAGACAATACCAGTTCACCGATAAGATATTCAACAAAATAACTTTGATCATCTGTTAGAAGTACATATTCTGTCATACGATAATTTATTTTCCGAACTATATTTATAATGGTACAACCTCATACAGTTCGAAGGTAAAAATAAGTTTAAAACCTGCTCAAAAAGATAAAATAGCAGAATACTTTTACACAGAAGTATTAACAATTTCATCTTACACTTAAGTCATAAATATTATTGTACATTCTAATACAATCTTGATTGTTTATCAATTTTTAAAAATTCTAAATGGTATTTACTTACTACAAATACTTTAAATTTGTTATTGCACTAAAAAAGTAATCCTATATGTCAGTAGACAAACTAGCAAAAGCCTACATTAGTATTGATAAAGCAAATGCAAAAGACCCAAATAAGGAAAAAGTAAATGATGTATTTGTTCCCAAAGAATTAATCTATGGGCAACGAATGACAGATACTATTGAAGATTTTGAACCAAACGCCCCTGAAGCCCTTAAACTTGCTGCTAGATCACAACATATTTGCAGGTGGGAAATCCCTCGTAAAAATTATGCAATGGATCGTATTGGTTATCTAAAATGGAGAGAAGAGCTAAAACGGTTTCATGCATTAAAAGCCTCAAATATTCTCGAAGAGGTTGGTTACGATACAGAAACGATTAACCGGGTATCTTTTTTGATTCAAAAGAAAAAATTAAAAAAGGATAAGGATACACAGACTTTAGAAGATGTGATCTGTCTCGTTTTTCTTAATTTTTACTATGAAGATTTTCTGGCTAAACATACCGATCAAAAAATAATTGATATCCTTCAAAAAACCTGGCGTAAAATGTCTGAAAAAGGCCACGAATCTGCACTACAACTTTCCTATTCAGAAAAAGCTTTAGACTTAATTAAACAAGCATTGAGTAAAGATTCTTGACCTATATATTAAAGTTTAGCTTTTTTTTTAATGACTTCATTGCGATAGTAATCAATAATTCCATCAATAGGTCTTCTTACGATATTACCAACCTTTAGGTGATATGGCCATACTGCTGCTCTTATAATATCTTCACTAAAATGAGCTATCGAACCAATAAAGTGTATAGGTACATGTTGTGATTCTGGAAAACACAGGACTCTGGTCTCTATAAACTCCTGAATACCTTCGGTAATAATTTTATAAAAATAGCCGTTACGCTCACTGGTAAAAATAAATTCTGCAAAAGAAGCCAAATATGTATTAGGGTTTTCTCTTTTGTATAAGTTTTCTTTAATTGAATCTGAAGAAAGGTCAAAACGTTTTTCAAATTCTGATGCTATTTCGGGAGGCATTCTTTTATAGTAATAATCTCGTATTAGTTTTTTTCCAAAGTGATTTCCACTAGCTTCATCCATAAGAATATATCCCAGAGAATCTACAGACATATGAATATCTTCGCCATCAAAGTAACAACTATTAGATCCTGTTCCTAGAATACATATAATCCCTGGCTCTGTGGTAGCGGCGTATACTGCTGCAACCATATCTTCTTTAACGATAACTTCTGCACCAACAAAAAAGTCCTCAAAGACTTTTTTCAACATTACTGCTGGTTTTTTTGTACCGCATCCTGCTCCATAAAAATGAACAGTATCAATTTTATCTTGATAGGAAGAAAGTTTGTCGTTTTTTCTAACTCTTTCTTCTAAGAGAGATTTTTCGAATACAGCAGGATTTAATCCTTCTGTACGGGTTTTAAAAACGATTTCTCCTACATCATCCAGAAGAATCCAATCGCATTTAGTAGAACCGCCATCAGCTAATAAAATCATTTAAAAAATTTGTTATGTGGTTAGCAAATAGAATAAATACTAACATTTATTCTTTTGAATTTAATAGGCTATCATCTCGAGCGTAATCGAAAACTATTAATTCTAATTACTATTTTTAATTACGCTCAGATAGCTAATACTATACGTTATATAATACTTTATAAATTACCTACATGCATTGATAAATCAACCAACTTCGTAGAATATCCAAATTCATTATCATACCAGGATATCAGCTTAAAGAAATTCTCATTCAGTGCTATTCCTGCATTAGCATCAAACACAGAGGTTTGTGATTCTCCCACAAAATCCTGAGATACTACAGCTTCTTCTGTATATCCGAGAATACCTTTTAATTCATTCTCTGAAGCTTTCTTTACAACAGCCTTAAGTTCTTCATAAGAAACCGACTTTTTAGTTTTTACAGTAAGGTCTACTACAGAAACATCTACTGTAGGTACTCTAAATGCCATACCTGTTAATTTTCCTTTTAAAGCAGGAATTACTTTGGTAACTGCTACCGCAGCTCCTGTAGTAGAAGGAATGATATTATTTAATGCGCTACGTCCTAATCTATAGTTTTTTCTCGATGGAGAATCTACCGTAGACTGTGTAGCTGTAGAAGCGTGTACTGTGGTCATCAACCCTTCTTCTATACCAAAATTATCATCTATAACTTTTGCTAACGGAGCTAAACAATTTGTAGTACATGAAGCATTAGAAACAATGGTATCAGAAGCTTTTACATCGTTATGATTTACTCCCATTACAAACATTGGAGCATCTTTTGAAGGAGCAGAAATCACTACTTTCTTAGCTCCAGCTTTAAGATGAGCATCTGCCGTCCCTAATGTTGTGAAGATTCCTGTACAATCCATAACTACATCTACTCCTACAGCACCCCATTTTAGGTCTTCTGGATTACGTTCGGCGGTTACTCGAATTTCTTTTCCATTGACAACAAGGTTACCATTTTTGACTTCGATAGTCTCATCAAATTTCCCGTGTACCGAATCATATTCTAATAAATAAGCTAAATGCTCTACATCTAATAAGTCATTAATCGCTACTATCTCTACATTATCACGTTTAGAAGCAATTCTAAAAGCAATTCTTCCAATTCTACCGAAACCGTTAATTCCAATTTTTAACGTACTCATATTTAAAAATTTAGTTGTTTTATTAATTTATACTGACTGTGGTTATACTATTCAAAATTATACAGAAGTGATATCTGCTACTTTTATTAATCCATCATGTTTATGAGGCCTTTTATCTAATGCAGTTTTAAGAGGTACAATAGTAACCACCTTATGAACAATCCCAATCATTACTTCACTTTTACCCTCTAATAATGCTTCGACTGCTCCTACTCCAAGTTTACTTGCTAATACACGATCATAACAACTTGGTGGTCCACCTCTCTGGATATGTCCTAATACAGATACTCTTACTTCGTAATCATTAAGATTTTCTTCGACATATTCTCCTAGCTCAAAAATATTCTTGCCCGATTTGTCCCCTTCTGCTACTACAATAATACTAGAGGTTTTCCCGGTTTTCTTACTTTTTCTTAGCGACTCTATAAGTCGCTCTACTCCCATATCTTCTTCGGGAATTAAAATTTCCTCTGCTCCTGCTCCAATTCCAGCATTTAAAGCGATATCTCCTGCATCACGCCCCATTACTTCGATTAAAAACAATCTATTATGAGAACTTGCAGTATCTCTAATCTTATCAATTGCCTCTACTACCGTATTTAAGGCGGTATCGTATCCTATAGTATAATCTGTACCGTTAATATCATTATCGATAGTCCCAGGGATACCTACTACCGGAAAATTAAATTCTTCTGATAATTTTAAAGCTCCTGTAAAGCTTCCGTCACCACCAATTATAACAAGTGCATCGATATTATTTTTAACCAGATTTTCATATGCTTTCTGCCTGCCTTCTATAGTTCTAAATTCTTTTGAACGGGCAGATTTAAGAAAAGTTCCTCCTTTATTTATAACATTACGAACAGATCGTGCATTTAATACTTCGACTTCATTATTAATAAGGCCTTCATATCCTTTATAAATACCAAAACATTTTACGTCATAATAGCTACACGCCCGAACTACGGCACGAATTGCTGCATTCATTCCGGGAGCATCTCCTCCAGAAGTTAGTACGGCTATATTTTTAACTTTTTTTGTCATTGAGCCAAATCTATCGTTATTGATAGTAATAACCTAATTTGCCCAAAAACTAAAACGTTTTCGGTTAATAAATTCAGCATTTACTGACAAAAAATGTATTATTTTAACACATATTTCTACATTACATTAAAAATAAATTAATATGCTTAAAATTGTAAAAAAATAAAAACGACCCGCAATAGCAAGTCGTTTTTGTAAATTAACACTACTAATTTTAAATATTCCCTATCGAGGATTATTTTACAAATTGTTTAGTAATTACCTTATCGTCCTCTATATATATCTTTATTATATAGTTTCCTTTTGGTAATTTTTTAATGTTAATAGAATTAGTAGTAGAAACACCTAATAGTCTAGAGTTTAAATCATAAATTTCACTCTTCTTGATAAAACCAGAATATTGGATAACTACTCTTTCCTTTCCAGGATTAGGGAATACCTTCAGGCTATTTATATTGGGTGTACCCGATTCTAAAGACATTTTATTTTCTTCAGGGCCATTAGCTCCAGAAAATATTTCTCCTGTAGAACTTCCTGTTGCAGATTTACCACAATCCTTCATTTCTATTCCAGTCCATCGAATTACCCATTCTCTATTCTTTGCTGTACTTGCTCTTAACGGGTTTGGAAAATTATGTGATCCAACCGTTGGCAAATCTGAAGGCGCATCTGTCCATCTTAGATATACTCTAAATCCCGTAGGTGTAGCATTATAAATAGACGAAGTTCCAGAGACATTCCATTGATACCCCTTATTACTAATAGACTCCAGGGTTACCAGATAGTGAGGTGTTGTTTGAAAACCACATGCCGCTGTATTTACATCTACATAGATTCCTGCCGTGTTATGAGTATTATAATCAATCCAATCATTTGTAGAGCTAACACCTTGCCCTATTTTTACCTGTCCCTGTACTACCACAAGGCAAAAAGTAGCTAAAATTGTTAAAAAAATAGTTTTAAGAGATTTCATAATGTAAAGGTTTTAAGAATTAAAAAAGTGAGTTGTTTTTCTTGTTAGTTTGGTACAAAACAACGTTTTCCTAAGATACTACAAACCTCAAAAATTAGCATATGGGATAACAGTAAAAAAAAGAACAAACCTCCTTATTTCTTGATCAAAACAATGTTTTAAAAAACTAATAATCAATAGATTAAACAACAAAAATCATGTAACCTAAATTAGTTTAAAAACAAATTTTTAATCTTTTATTAACTAATAATTTCCCTTAAAATAACTTATATTTTAGCTCTAGACTCTATAACCATATTATTCTTCAATCAAAACCTGATATTGCCATGCAGCAAACTCATATGCTGTACCAGATGATGCTTCTATGATTTCTCTGGAAAGGTAATCTGTAAACTTTCCTTCATATGCCAAAGTAAATTTTATTGGTTGCTTCGTCATATTTGCAATAAAGATCACTTTATGACCGTCTTTTTCTCTTAAAAATGCTAATATACCAGTATCATCCGAAGTTTTAATACGAGTATATGAAGCAGCATTTTTACCACCATGCAATGCAGGGTTTGTATTTTTTAGTGCTCCTAATTTTTCATATAACGGGAAAAACTTACCTTGTTTTTTTATAATCGTATCCTTTTCAAAAAACAGAAGGCGTTTATCCATATCATATTCCTGTCCAGAATAAATCAAGGGCATACCTGGTGCAAGATATGTAAGTGCTGCTAGCATCTCTTTCGCATCTCCCATTCTTTCTTCTACAGTACCATTCCAGGAGTTTTCATCATGGTTTGATGTAAAGTTCATTAAAATATCATCTTTTGCATACATGGTATCTATCTGGGCCATTCTTTTATCCCATTCGGTAACATTAGCTTTTCCCTGAGCGATATCATTCATTTTATGATGCGTATCCCATCCATATCCCATATCAAAGGCATTTTCTAATAATTCGGGCTCCCAACCTTCTGCCAGCATAAATACGGGTTTAATCTTTTTAAAATCTGCTACGGTTTTATCCCAAAAATCTACAGGAACCATTCCCGCCACATCACATCTAAAACCATCTACACCTTCTTCTTTTAACCAATACAACATATCATTTTTCATCTGCTCACGCATCTCTTGATTGTCATAATTAAGATCTGCTACATCGGTCCAATCTGTACCTTCGGTATGTGTGATAGCTCCATTTTTATCTTTGGTATAATATTCGGGATGTTCTTTTAACCAAATATGATCCCAGCCGGTGTGGTTAGCTACCCAATCCAAAATCACGTAGATTCCGTTATCATGCGCTGTTTTTATCAATGTTCTAAAATCTTCGATAGTACCAAATTCCGGATTCACCTTTGTGTAATCAGATACTGCATAATAACTTCCTAATGATCCTTTACTTTTGGTTGTAGAGATAGGATATATCGGCATTATCCACAATACTTTAACGCCTAGTTTTTTAAGAACGGGGATATCTTTGGTAAATGCACTAAAGGTACCTTCTTCAGAGTATTGACGAATATTAGCTTCATAAATAACTGCATTTTCCATCATGGCATCGCTAACCGATGGAAGTGCTTCTTTTATTACTTCCTGAGTTTCAGTCTTGGCAGTGGTTTCTTCTTTTGTTGTCTTTCCGCAGGAAAATAGAATTCCAATTACTGTAAGACTTAAGATTATCTTTTTCATTTAATTAAATTTATAGGTGGTTATTTGTGGTTATATTTTATTTTAAATCCAGTATCATTGATGTTTTGGCAGGTATGCTAAAATCCTCGGTGATGTCTATATTAGAATCAGTAATAATATCGGTTCCTACACTATAGTTTTTTATACCTTCTTTGAATCGGGCGACGTCTAATTTTTGATCTTTTAAGCTATTATTAATAATTACCATTACACTTTTCTCTTCATTATATCTGAAGTATACATATACATTATCAAAAGGAATAAATTGTAATAGTTTCCCGGTATGAATTACAGCTGCTTTTTGCCTCCATTTTAACACTTTACTGGTAAAAGAATGAAATGCTTCCTGGTCATTAGTTCTTCCATTTTTTATTTCTGAAGATAAAAAGGCATTTTTTGTATCTCCCGGCCATCCGCCAGGAAAATCTCTACGAATATCACCATCGCCTTTTTTATCGCGATTGCCCAACATACCTATTTCATCGCCATAATAAATTTGAGGGATACCACGAGTGGTAAATATCAAAGTCATCACCATTTTATAGATATCAATATCTCCTTGATATATTTCATTAATACGATTTGTATCATGATTTCCGGCAAATAACAGAATATTGTTGATATCTGGATATAGAAAATCATTTGTAAAGTTATTATATGCTCTTATCATTCCCTTATCCCAAGAATTTTCGTCTTCGTTAAATAATACTGTAATGGCATCATGAAGCGTAAAATCCATTACCGACGGTAGGTGAGAATTGTAGTTATCGATAGCTGCGATTTTACTATTTTTTTGCCAATATGCTATCTGTGACTGATTGTGCATCCATACTTCTCCTACAATATTAAAATTAGGATATTCGTCCATAATTGCTTTGGTCCATTTGGCTATTCCATCTTTATCATTATAAGAATAGGTATCTACTCTAAAACCATCCAGATCTGCATATTCTATCCACCAAATTGCATTTTGGGTAATATACTTAAGTAACAAAGGATTACTTTGATTCATATCTGGCATGGTCATATCAAACCACCCGTTCATACACCCTTTACTATCTATTTGTGAAGCATTATCATCAAATTGGGTAGTCATACGATAATTACTACGTCTGAAACCTTCTGGCCATTGGTGTATCCAGTCTTTGGTTGGTAAATCCTTTATCATCCAATGCTTAGATCCCCAATGATTTGTCACATAATCCATAACCAGTTTCATATCCTGTTTATGCATTTCTGAGGCTAGTCGTTTATAATCTTCATTGGTTCCATATCTTGGATCTATGCTATATAAATCACTTTGTGCATAGGTATGATACGAATATGTTGGTTCGTTATCTTCTAGTAATGGAGTACTCCATAATGCTGTAACTCCCAAATCTTTAAGGTAATCCAAATGATCAATTACTCCCTGAATATCGCCTCCATGGCGCCCGCCGGGATTAGAACGATCTGCTTTTTCTACCGTATCCTTATGAGAATCATTCTCAGGATTACCATTTGCAAACCGATCCGGCATGATTAAATACATCACATCGCTACTATCAAAGCCTTTTCTTTCTGCAGAATTTGCTCTCCTGGATTTAAATTGATAAGGTTGAGAAAATACTACATTACCATTCTCTTTAAAATCAATTGAAACTGTACCAGCTTCAACCTCTTTGGTATCCAGAGTTATAAACAGATAGTTTGGGTTTTCGGTTTTGGTAATATCGCTAATCGTTATGTCTTTACTCTCTACATTATATTTAGCAATACCTTTTCCGTAGCACAGTATCTGAAGTTCGTCCTGATGCATAGCACTCCACCAAAATGGAGGTTCCATTTTTTCTACCTGAGCTTGTGTTAAAGCAACCAGGCAAAAGGAAAACAGAACAATTAGTTTACTTTTCATTTTTAAATATTTTATAGTTATAGAAATGTTTATGCAATCACTTTTTTGAAAACAATCGGTCCAGCAAAAAAGCATTGCTATTTCTATTAAGCAGAGTCGATAAAGTAGGGTTCATTCATCTTATTACAGCTCGACTCTGCTCTCTAGAAAAGGTCGGGGGGCAAAATTTATTACTAAAATCTATTTCTAAGCAATGATTTATACAGTGATCAAACTGTTGGGAGAAATTTTAAACTCCTTATTATCTACATAAATTAATAATTCCTTAGTACCTTCAAGAGTAAACGATGTTCCTTCTTGAGATACTTTTACTTTAAGAATTTGATTTCTGAAATTTACATTAAAGGTATACCCTTTCCATTCTTTAGGAATTTTAGGAGAAAAAGACAAGGTATCATTCTTAATTCTAAGACCTCCAAATCCTTCAACAATACTCATCCATGTACCTGCCATACTCGTGATATGCAATCCTTCTTCAACTTCCTTATTATAATCATCCAGGTCTAGCCTTGAAGTTCTCAGGTAAAAAGTATAGGCCTGATCCATTCTATCTAAAGTAGCTGCCTGTATACTATGAACACATGGTGAAAGTGAAGATTCGTGTACTGTAAATGGTTCATAGAAATCAAAATGTCGTGTTAATTCTTCTTTGGTAAATTGATCTTCGAACATATAAAACCCCTGAAGCGTATCTGCTTGTTTGATATAAGGAGAGCGCAATATTCGATCCCAACTCCACTTTTGATTAATAGGACGTTGTGACCTGTCTAAATTATCTACTGTAATCAATTCTTTATCAAGAAATCCATCCTGTTGTAAGTATACCTGGTATTTTTCTGAATATGGAAAATACATCTTATCAGCTACTTCCAACATTGCATTAATCTCTTCCTGATCTAAATTGGTCTTTTTTATAATCCTGTGATAGTCACTTGTATATTGGGTTTTTATTCTATCAATATTTTCTATACAATATTCGATACACCATTTTGCCAGGTAATTCGTATACCAATTGTTATTGACATTATTTTCGTATTCATTAGGTCCTGTGACGCCAAGGATCACATATTTATTTTTTTCGGTAGAAAATGTTGCTCTTTGATGCCAGAAACGAGCAATCGCAATCATAACTTCTAATCCCTTTTCTGTAACATACGTATAATCACCGGTGTACCTAACATAGTTATAGATAGCAAATGTCATTGCGCCATTGCGATGTATTTCTTCAAAGGTGATTTCCCACTCATTATGGCATTCTTCGCCATTCATAGTTACCATAGGATATAATGCAGCACCATTGGCAAAACCAAGTTTTTCTGCATTCTCTATAGCTTTTTCGAGGTGGTTATAACGATAGGTTAATAGATTACGTGCCACACCCTGATCTTTGGTAACCATATAAAACGGAATACAATACGCTTCTGTATCCCAATATGTACTTCCACCATATTTCTCGCCTGTAAACCCTTTGGGCCCGATATTTAGTCTTGCATCTTTACCAAGGTATGTTTGGTTGAGTTGAAAAATATTAAACCGAATTCCCTGTTGTGCTTTTACATCACCTTCGATTACAATATCGGCCATTTCCCATATGCTCGACCATGCCTTCTTTTGTAAATTTAAAAGTGTATTAAATCCAGATTCTGAAGCCTGCTTAAGTATAGCTTTGCTAGTCGCTTGCAGATCTTCTTCTTTATGATTAAGAGATACTGTATATCCTCCAAATTTTGTAAGGCCTGCTGTTTCTCCTTTACGAATCTGAATTGTATATTTTAGATGTATATATGTGCCATTCGCCTCTACTTTGGGAGATATATCTTTTTGTATACCATTAACAAATACCTGATTAGACATTCCTGTACACACATGGTACTCTGTTTTCATGGTTTTAGATAGGATATATGCAGCATTTTCTTCGTGTGCCAGATTATAGGTATCCCAAAACTTATCGTCCCAATTGGTATCTTCATTCATAATTCCCGAATCCAAATATGGTATCAATACTATAGTAGCTTCCTGATTCACGGGAGTCACTTCATATTTAATTGCACCTACTTCATCCAGGTCCAGGCTTAGAAAACGTGTAGAAATAACAGATACTTCTATATTATTTGGTAAAACAGCATGAAACGAACGTTGATACCAACCTTCTTTCATATTTAATTCTCTTCTAAAATTGGTTACTGATTTACATGTATATAAATCCAGTTTCTCTCCATCAACTTCTATATCGATACCGATCCAGTTTGGTGCATTCAGTACTTTGGCAAAATACTCTGGATATCCATTTTTCCACCAACCTACTCTGGTTTTATCGGGGTAATACACTCCTGCGATATAGCTTCCCTGAAAAGTAGGACCAGTATATGTTTCTTCAAAATTGGCGCGCTGCCCCATTGCTCCATTACCAATACTAAAAAGGCTTTCTGATGACTTAACTCGTTCTACATCAAACCCTTCTTCAATAATTGACCAGTTATCTGGTTTTATATAATCCTGATTCATCTATTCTTTTTTATTCGTTTTTAGTAATCAGACCTGTATTGATATAGATCTGTCTAAAACATGCCATGAATTTTTTATCCTAAATCTTTAGGATGAATTGCTATGGCTTTTATATTTTACTAAACTTTTTTGGCCGTGACCAATTGATTTATAAATTCTTCTTTTATTTCTGTAAAATCTCTAAAAATGTAATCTGCCTCGTGTAGTACTTCTTGATTACCAATACCAATACTAATCATATTGGCGATATTTGCAGCCTTAATTCCGGCAACAGAATCTTCGAATACAATACAGTTTTCTGGTGAGATCCCCAATGCTTTGGCACCTAATAAAAATACTTCGGGATCTGGTTTTGCTTTAGAAACATTAGTACCATCTACGATAGTATTAAATTTATCATAGAGTTGTACTTTTTCTAAAATCGCCCTGGCATTCTTACTTGCAGAACCCAAGGCTATTGCCTGGTTCTCTAAAATGAGGTATTCTAAAATTCTCGGTACATCGGGTAGGATTTCACTAGCATCCATCCCAGAGATATAAGTAAGATACTCTTCATTTTTTTCAGACATCAATCGACTAAATTTTTCTTCAGATATGGTTTTGTTTCCCCACTCCAGAATCTTTTCTAACGATTGTACTCTACTCACTCCTTTAAGTTGTTCATTCTGTTCTTCAGAAAAAGAAATCCCAAGACTATCGGCTAGTTTTTGCCAGGCCAAAAAATGGTATTTTGCAGTATCAACAATAACACCATCAAGATCAAATATAAATGCTTTCTTCATTACTCTATCTCGCCTTTTGGGTTATACGTTATTGCATCTTTATTAACAATTAATAAATTACACATTCCTGCAATGATCAAACTTATTCCTGCTACCAGCATTGCATTAATCGTTTCGTTTCCTATAAGTTTATAAGCAAAATTAACTCCGCCTACGGCTGCAATAATTTGGGGGATAACAATAAACATGTTAAATATTCCCATAATCACTCCCATTTTTTTAGGGTCTACTGCACTTGATAACATCGCGTATGGCATCGATAGAATACTCCCCCAGGCAAAACCTACCAAAGTAAAAGAGAGAAATAACCATTCTGGCGAAGGGATAAAATACATCGATATAAAACCGAAACCTCCTAAAACCAGAGATCCCAGGTGAACCCATTTTCTATTAATTCTTTTTCTCGAAGTATAAAAAGTTAATATCAAAGCAAAAGCCATGGAAGACAATCCATACATTCCCATATATCGACCTACTTCGTTAGATGATTTTTGAAATGCTGTATTTGCTTTTTCGAATGCTGCAGCCGATTCTGGGATATCCATATTAAATGTTGATTCGACTGGTGCGGGAGTATCAAACACATGTTCTGTTAATGCTGGATTTGCAAGACTCCACATGGTAAAAAAGGCAAACCAACTAAAAAACTGGACAAGCCCAAGTTTTTTCATAGTAAGAGGCATACTACCGATATTATTCAAAATATCAGGTATAAATTGGTTCTTTTTCTTCTTTTCTAGTTTAAATTCTTCCATATCCTCGGGAGGATATTCAGAAGTTGTAAAAACGGTATACAGAATACTTGCAAGAAAAACAAAAGCTCCAATAGCAAAAGCTATTTTTACCGACATTGGGATCACGCCGTTTGGAGCGGCGTCACTTACTCCCATTTGAGAAATCATCCAAGGTAAATTACTGGCTACCCAGGTCCCAATACCTATAATAAGTGTTTGAGTAACAAATCCGTATGATCGTTGAGATTCTGGTAATTTATCTGCTACCAAAGCCCTAAAGGGTTCCATAGAAATATTTATAGAAGCATCCAGAATCCATAAAAATCCTGCTGCTACCCATAAAACCGGGGAATGAGGTACCAAAAACAGCGCTATAGAACTTAGTACGGCTCCAATTAAGAAGTAAGGTCTGCGTCGACCCCATCTTGGGCTCCAAGTACGATCACTTAAGTATCCTATAATCGGTTGAACCAAAAGACCTGTCAAAGGAGCTGCAATCCATAATAAAGGTATTGCGTCTTTTTCTGCGCCTAAGGTTTGGAAAATTCTAGACATAAATCCGCCTTGCAGTGCAAAACCGAATTGAATTCCCAGAAAACCAAAACTCATGTTCCAAATTTCCCAGAAACTTAATTTACGCTTGTTCATCAAGTAAATGTTTAATTATTACTATGATAAGCGAAACTACTTATCAAAACTTATTTTAGTAGAAAGTGAAAATATAAGTCTTGATCGAGGTCAAAGATATTATAATTTTTTAATTAAAATAGCCTCTCCTTATTTTTTTGTCGATTTTCTTTCAATCAGACTTGTATCAATAATAACTGTTCTATACTCCTCTGTTACAGCATCATCCCCTTCTAATTTATCGATAAGAAGTTTTGCTGCTCGTATCCCCATATCTTCTCCATGCTGGCTTATCGTAGTTAAGCTTGGGATAAAATGTTTAGAAAGAATACCATCGGTAAAACCAATAATAGCGATATCATCAGGGACTTTTTTACCTTGCGCATCAAGAACTTTGGCTGCTGTAACTGCAAATAATTCATTTACTGCAAAAACAGCATCTATATCCTTATCTAGTAAGAAATCCGAAATTTCGGTTTCACAATTATCGATATCCTCTATTTTAAGAATAAGTTCTTCTTTTTCAGGAATATCATAAGCTCTTAATGCTCTTAGGTACCCATTAGTTCTTAATTTACCTACACTTATATAATCTACCGTAGTAAGAATGGCTATTTTCTTACATCCAATAGAAAGCAGGTGATTTGTAGCGGTTTGAGCTCCTTTGGCATCATCTATAATCACTTTATCACATACCACCTCATCAATAATTCTATCAAAAAGTACAACAGGCATTCCCTGGCTCATCGTCTCTTCGATATGGTGATAATCCTTTTTAAGCTGTGTTTCTTTGGCTACAGACAGGATAAATCCATCGGCACTCCCACTGGCCAACATTTCTAAATTAATAACCTCTTTATCAAAAGAGTTGTTAGACGAACATATGATTACATTGTATCCTTTTTCATTGGCCACCTTCTCTACCCCGCCAATTACAGTCGTAAAAAAGTGATGCACAATTTCTGGAATAATAACACCAATGGTCTTAGTTTTCCTATTCTTAAGGCTTAACGCTATATTATTAGGCTTGTAATTGTATAGCTTAGCAAAGGCTTTTACCTTTTGCCTGGTATCTAAACTTATCTCTGCACTATCTTTTAATGCTTTAGATACTGTAGAAATAGAAACATCCAGCTCCTTTGCTATTTGTTTTAATGTAACTTTTCTCTTCATCCTTATTCCTTTTATTGTTTTTATCATCAGATCGACCTGATATAAATCTACATGAAATGTACTATAAAAACATGTTTAATTATCCTCAATCAATATGTACAGCCTTTTCATTATCCGTATCTTATAGAAGTCATCTGAGTTTTTAGTTAAAAATCAAATGTAAGCATCAAAATATGCCATATGGCCAGAATTATACTTAAAATTTTGATAGAATTCTAAAAGTTTTCCACACGCAAACGTTTGCGTAAGGTTCGGACTACAACTTGACAAAAAATTAACACAAAATTTACATACTTTGGTTGCAGAAAGTGAAAATATAAGACGTAAAACAATCAAAAACTAATTTAATTTTATGAAAACATTTACCAAAAGCGCATTGTTTTTATTATGGTTGATACCAATGAGCTTTTTTGCACAGTCAACTGTTAATGGGACAGTTACTGATGCTGGAAGTGGTCAGCCCATTCCTGGTGTAAATATCATTGTTAAAGGAACCACAAACGGAACAACTTCTGATTTTGATGGTAACTATACTATAAACAATGTTAACAATGAGGATATTATTGTATTCTCTTATGTTGGATTTATACCTCAAGAAATGGTATATAGTGGTCAGGCCACTATTGCTATCACATTAGAAGAAGATGCTGCAGAACTCGAGCAGGTAGTACTAATCGGGTATGGTGCAACCAGAAAGAAAGATCTAACAGGGTCTGTTGCTTTGGTTACATCAGAGGATTTCAATACGGGTAACAATGTTACTCCCGAAAATCTATTTAACGGTCGAGTTGCAGGTGTATCCATTAACACTAATGGTGGTCCTGCCGCTAATTCTGAAATCAGAATCAGAGGTGGTGCATCATTAAACGCATCTAATGATCCACTAATTGTTGTAGATGGCTTACCTCTAAATGATCCAGGAGATTTAGCCAATGGTTCAAGATCTATTCTTTCCTCAATCAACCCCAACGATATTGAGTCTTTTTCTATTCTTAAAGATGCATCGGCAGCTGCCATCTATGGTAACCGTGGTGCAAATGGTGTAATCATTATCACCACCAAAAAAGGGAAAAAGAACTTACAGATCAGTTTAGATTCTAAAACCAGTGCTACTCGTGCACATGAAACAGTAGATGTTTTCTCTGCAGATGAGTATAGAGCATTTATTGCAGAAAATTTCCCAACTCGTGTTACAGATTTGGGTACTGCGAATACAGATTGGCAAGATGAAATTTACAGAACAGCTTTTTCTACAGATCATAACTTATCTGTAAGTGGTTCTCTTATGCAAGTCTTACCTACAAGAGTTGCCATAGGAAGATCAGATCAGGAAGGGCTAAGAAAAACATCTAAATTTGAAAGAACTACAACATCTCTTTCTTTAAACCCAAGATTATTTAATAACCATCTAAAAATAGATGTAAACGCTAACTTAAACTTTGAAAAAAACCGGTTTGCGCCAGGTGTAGAAGGGGCGGCTATTACTTTTGATCCAACTCAGCCAGTCCTTGACTCAAGTTCTCCCTACGGAGGTTTTTTTGAATACCGAGATTCTAGTACTGGATTTGCCTCAAGCAACGTTCAGAGAAACCCTCTGGCTCAACTTTTACAAACAAAAGAGATCGCTAATGTAAGACGGTACTTCGGAAATATAAAACTGGATTACCAATTACACTTCTTTCCCGATCTACGCGCTGTAGTAAACCTGGGAATAGATGATAGCGAAACAGACAGATTCCAGGAACGTTCTACCGAAAGTGCAACCGGTTTTAATGCTACACAAGGAGAATTTTTAGGTTTCAAATCAGATACAGATCTATTAGTAAAAAACCGACTTCTGGATGCTTACCTTACCTATAACAAAACTCTTGGGCGATTAGACATCGAAGCTACAGGAGGATACTCATATCAAAAATTCGAATTAGATAAGTATGAAACAGGAGATCAACGTGATCCGGGTAATGTCCCAGAAAGAACCATTGATCCAGACGAGGTATTACTGGCATATTTCTTAAGAACCAACTTAAAATTTAATGACAGATACTTTTTAACCGCTTCTATACGTAGAGATGGTACTTCCCGATTTGGAGAAGATAACAGATGGGGATATTTTCCTTCGGCATCTTTTGGGTGGCAAATAAGCGAAGAGAATTTCCTTAGAAACTCTTCTACCGTAAGTAATTTACGATTACGTTTGGGATATGGTATAACTGGTCAGCAAGATATCGATCAAGCTTATGCATACCTGGAGCGATACAGAAGAAGTAGTCCTCTTACACAATATATTCTTGATGGAGAGCTTATCAATATTGTACAGCCACAATTTAGAAATGAAGATATCGAATGGGAAAAAATAACCGAATATAACATTGGTTTAGATTACGGATTCTGGAACGATAGAATTAGTGGTGCCATCGATGTATTTAGAAAAGAATCTGATGATTTACTTTCTCAGGCACCCATCCCCGATGCTGCTAACTTTTCTAATCAAGGATTTCAGAACATCGGTAAGTTTATAACAGAAGGTATAGAATTTTCTATTAGTGCCGATGTTATTAGAAATAGCAATCTAAAATGGAATGTAAGTTATAATGCAACATTTATAGACCGAGAAATAGAAAGTCTGGCATTTGGCCAGGATATCTTAACTACTGGTATTGGTGGTGGTACAGGTAATACTATCCAGATACATAGACAAGGAGAGGCTCCGTTCTCATTCTTTACCTATGCACAAATTTACAATACCAATGGCAAACCTATAGAAGGTGCATATGCCGATCTTAATGGTGATGGGATCATTAATAATAATGACCGATATATTTCTGGTAAAGGTACTCCAGACTTAATCATGGGGCTTCAATCTAGTGTAAGTTATAAGGATTTTGATTTTAGCTTTAGTATGAGAGCTAATATCGGTAACGAAATTTATAATAATGTTGCTTCTTCAAATGCACAACGAGGTAATATATTTAGAACCGTATTTAATAATACACCATCATCAATAGTAGATACTAATTTTCAGAATACTTCAGATGTTATTCTTTCTGATTATTATATAGAGGATGCCTCTTTTCTACGAATGGATAACATTACATTAGGATATACACTTAGAAATCTTATGAAAGGAGTATCCAGTCTTCGATTATGGGCCGGAGTACAGAATGCATTTGTTATTACGGATTATTCTGGGCTAGATCCCGAAATTCAAAATAACGGTGTAGATAATACTATTTTCCCTAGAGGAAGATCACTCTTACTAGGAATAAATTATAAATACTAAAAAACTAAGAAATGAAATTATATAAGATTTTTTTATACGCATTTCTATCCATAGGTATCTTCACCTCTTGCGAAGGGGATCTGGATATCGAATTAGAAGATGATGATGATTTACTAGCGAGTGATGTATTTAATACTCGAGAAGATTACCTTAAAGCCCTTGGTGGTGTATATGCAAACTTATCATTAGTTGGTCTTGATGTAGATGCTAATGGTGATCCTAACCAATCCAACCTTGCAGGTATCGATGCAGGAACCAGTCAATATATTCGTGGTTTGTTTAGTATGCAAGACGTATCTACCGATGAAGTGATATGGACCTATGAGAATGATCCTGGGATTCGTGAAATCCAGAGAAATACATGGGATGCCAATAATGTTATTGTCCTTGGTTTTTGGGCAAGAGCAACTTTTGAAATCTCTCTGGCAAATGAATTTTTACGCCAAACTACAGATGCCAAATTAGATGAAAGAGGTGTATCTGCAGCTCTTAGAAGTGAGGTTAAAACCTTTAGAGCAGAAGCTCGCGTATTACGAGCATTAGCTTACTACCATCTTATGGATCTGTATGGCCGTGCTCCTTTTGCAACAGAAAATGATCAGGTAGGATTTATAAGAGTACCGGAGATTAAAGGTCAGGCATTATTCGATTATATAGAAAAAGAACTTGTCGAAGTAAATGCAGATCTATTAGATGTAAATCCTGGTCAAAACTATGCTCGTGCTGATAAAGGAGTAGCAAAAATGATTTTGGCCAAGATCTATTTAAATGCCGAAGTGTATTTAGGAGCAGGTAATAGTCGTTATGCAGAATGCGTACAAACAACCCAGGAGATTATTAATAGTGGGTATTCGCTAACCCCTAATTATCTGTATAACTTTATTGCGGATAATGATGCTAATGGTGCTCAAAACGAAATCATATTTCCTATTGTTGGTGATGGTGCAAACGTAAGAAACTTTGGTGGTGCATCAATCATCATCCAGGGGCAACAAAATGCAGATGGTTTTAAACCTACTCCTGCTTCATTAGGAGTACAAGGGTTTACTACACTGTATAGAGCGAGAAAACAATTCTCTGAGCTATTTGTTACCGATCCTGTTTTTCAAAATGACAATAGAAATACGTTGGTGACTCAGGATATTAGTTCTGATCCCGCGAATACAGATCCTCCTGTAGACAGACCTATCGAGATTGGTTCTGATTTTACAGATTTCTCTAAAGGATATCTGGTTTCTAAATATTCTAATATAAAGTCAACCGGTGAAGCCGGACAAAGTGTAAGATTTGTCGATACCGATTTTCCTTTATTCAGGTTAGCCGATGCTTATTTAATGTACGCAGAGGCTCATCTTAGAAGTGGTGGTGGTGATCGAGCTACTGCCCTGGGGTATGTAAATGCCCTTAGAGAAAGAGCGTTTGGAGATATGTCTGGAAATATTACAGATGCTGAACTTACCCTGGATTTTATCCTTGATGAAAGAGCACGAGAATTATATTGGGAAGCCCACAGAAGACAAGATTTAATCCGATATGGTAAATATACCGGTGGAACCTATAACTGGAGATATAAAGGAGGAACACCTAATGGGTCTTCAATCTCAGATAATTTTAAACTATTTCCGGTTCCGGCATCCAGTAGAGCTGCTAACCCTAATCTAGGGCAGAATACTGGATTCTAAAACAACGATTACAAATTTAATTTACTCAGTCATGAAAAAAATATCAATACTACTATTTGCATGTATCGCTGCACTTTGCTTCAATGCGTGTGTAGAAGATGAAGAACCAACGTTTGTTATTCAAAACGAACAAACAGAAGGGCCTTTAATTGTAACTGCTAATTCTACAGTTAGTCTTGTTAAAGATTTAGAAGATCAACGTGCTTTTACCTTAGTTTGGGAAGATGCAGGATATAATATCAGTACCCCTATTACCTATACTATAGAAGCCGGTCTGGGAGGCACTAATTTTGAAACAACCTTAGACCCTGCTGTTATTGCAACTACCAGTGATCGTTTTTATAACTGGACCATTGGAGAGCTTAACAACCTTGCCATCGGATTAGGTATAGAACCTGATAAAGAAGGAGCGATAGATCTACGTGTGATTTCTTCTATCGGAACAAATGGAGGAAACGCTATACCATCTAATGCAACCTCTTTAACGGTTACTCCTTATGCTACTGTCATTCCTCAAAAAGATCTTTTCTTAGTAGGTAGTGCAACCGCACCAGGATGGGATAATAATAATAATAACCCTCCATTAGTAAGAGATCCTAGTAACCAGAATGTATTTAAATTCACTGGTAAATTTTTAGGTGGTGGTGACATCGCTTTCAAATTCTTAGAAGTATTAGGCGAATGGCAACCACAATGGGGATTAAGCGGTGGTAGTTTAGCCAGTAGTGCGACCCTTGGTTCTGATCCGGATACATTCTCTGTTGCTGCAGAAGGCTATTATACACTCGATGTAAACATTCAGGATTTAACCTATACCGTTAATGCATTTGATGCTAGTGGCGCTACCGATTATACAGCTCAAGGTATTGGTATTATTGGTGATTCTACTCCGGGAGGATGGGATAATGATACTGATCTTACTCAATCTGCTTTTGATCCACATTTATGGTATATCAATGGCATTGTATTAACCAACGGTGAGGCCAAATTTAGGGCTAATAACGCCTGGGATGTAAACTGGGGTGCAGATACTGCAATCACAGGATACGGTACCCCTGGTGGTCCTAATATTCCTGTAGCTGCGGGAACCTATAACGTATGGTTCAATGATTTAGACGGAAGCTATGTTTTCATCATTCAATAATAAATCAGTATTCACTTAAAAAATTGAAATGAAAAACATTAAAAACATATCAACCAAAACCATCCTCCTTTTAGGAGGGTTGGTTTTTGGATTGACCGGTTGTTCTGATGATGATGATTCTGCAAACGATGCTGCACCCATAATCACAAGCCAATCTCTAAAAATGGATTTGGCAGAACGTAAGAAAGAAAATGCAGGTGTATTCATGCAGGCTTTTTATTGGGATACAGAACCTGCAGGAGAATGGTATAATGAAGTAAGTACCAGGATTGAAGACTATAAAGCGTCGGGAATTAATAGAATATGGCTCCCTGCACCGGGAAAAGGTGCTTCGGGAAGTTTTTCGATGGGATATGACCCTTCTGATTATTTTGATGTTGGTGAGTTTGATCAACATGGTACTATAGAGACCCGTTTCGGATCCAGACAAGAATTAGAAGATCTTATCCAAAAAGCACATGCTAATGATATAGAGGTGATTGCCGATATCGTTATAGGGCATAATTCTGGAGGAGGAAAACAAGCCAACCCTTTTCGCGGGGGTACCGAAGTATATTCTTTGTTTAATGAATCAAACGGAAATGCCTCTGGTAAATTTAACCGTTCTAACGAGCATTTTCACCCTAATGATATTCATGATCATGATGACCAGGCTTTGTTTTTTGCCGAAACAGATCTTTGCCATGATCAACAATACGTACAGGATTGGTTATGGGGTAGAGATGACTCTGTTGCAGAATTCTATAAAAAAACCCTTGGTTTTGATGGATGGCGTTTTGACTATGTAAAGAGTTTTGATCCTAAATGGGTTAAAGCCTGGAATGCTAAAATTGGTGGATTCTCAGTAGGAGAAAATTTTGATGGAAACCAACAGGTACTAAAAGACTGGGTAGATGCATCTGGATCAACAGCTTTTGATTTTGCATGTTTCTACAGATTAGACGAAACCCTCGACAGAGCAAATGATCTTACTGCATTAGGTGAAGCCGATAATATGCTTAGAAAACTAGATCCAGCTAATGCTGTTACTTTTGTTGCGAATCATGATACCGAAAAAGATGTTAATCCCGAGAATAGAATAAGCTATAATAATAAGCTACTCGCCTACTCTTACATTCTTACTCATGATGGGTATCCAACTATTTTTTATCTTGATTATGAAGCTTTTAAAGGGCAACTAAAAACCCTTATCCAGATCTATACTACATTAGCCGTTGGTGATGTAGAAATACTCGAAGCCAATAAGGATGAGTATATCATGAAAAGAAGCGGTAGCGGTGATAACCCGGGACTAATTCTATACATGAATATTGGCCAGCAAACAAAACAACGTGTTGTAAAAACCAACTGGGCAAACAAAACCCTGGTTGACTATACCGATAATTCTAGAGCTACTCCTACTACAGATGCAGAGGGTAATGCCACACTACAGGCACCTGCAGGAGGATATGCCATATGGTCTGTGACCAAAGAATAATAATACATCATTCTTTATAATTAGCCCATACCCATCAAAAGAGTGCTTTTCAGCACTCTTTTTTTGTGTTTTTTTATCATCATCTTAAACCTTTTGTTTGCCCAGCCTCTTTTGTCATCCCAGTTTCTTTTGTCATCCCGCTGAAAAACAGAACTGGGATCCATAGTAAAGTTATTGCTTTACAATGGATCCCAGTCTTTACTCTACTTTATCTCTTGTTAACGTGAGTTCGGCTATAGAAAATTTACGTCAGTCAGAGTGATTTTCGATAGAAAATTGTACTTCGACCTAGCTCAGCAGAACTATCGAAGACAAGTGAATTTTCAAGAAAAGCCTTATATCAAATTTACGTTAAGTAAGGTTAAATAACACACCAATCTATAGTATGCATTCATAACCAAAACTAAGCTTTACCCAATAATGGGTGATGTGTACCGTATCTTATTTCTCGTGTTTTTGCATTGATATATTGCATCCAATCTATAGGATTATCAGTTTTCCTCTTAGGAACATATGCACTTTTTAATAGTAATTTCTTTTCCATAACAATGTGTTTTTATTCAATTTTTGTTGTCGTTATGAATACATATACCAATCATGATGCCAAAAATGTTTTTTTTCTATGTATTGTAGTGTTTATAGGGCTTAATCGGTGGTGTTAGAAGGGATATGAAAATATTGATTATTAGAAAAATATTATTGTTTATTGGATAATGGTTTTTACCATATACCTTCTAAAAATGGAATTATTACATGATTTATCGATTAAAAGGATATTCATTAATCCAGTTAAACCCTCTTCCGGTAAGTAAAAAGTCTTTTTTGTCTAATCTTTTTGTTTTACAATCAATCGTATCCTTGATAAAAACACCTTGGATATGCATTGTCGAATCTGTTCTACTGTAGTTTAAGGTATATACTTTTGTAGAATCTTTACGATGTGTTAGCTCTATTTTTTTGGCAATCGTATCAATTTTTGACAGATAACGTGTACTAGACATATTGGTTCTATATAGGTTCAAAGATTTTACACGCTCTATGGCAATGTATCTCCATCGGATTGAATCCGTAATAACAGGTATGATCTCTTTAGAATTTATTTTAAAATCGGTAACCTCATATAGCCCATACAAAGGCGGCTTAGGAGCACTAGGTCCGTATTTGTTGCTGGATTCTATAGCATCTCCAATAGTAGAATAAAGGAAAAAAACTACAGCAATCCATTTTACAGCATTTTTTATTTGTAGCCGTCTTTTTATGGTAAATGGTTCTTTGTACTGGATAGGTACTGTTGGGGTATTAAGCAGGATAACATTAAGTAATCGTTTTAAGTGAGGCGCCATGATAAGAAGTACCATGATAAATAATTCTGAAGAATATAGTTTTACAGGAACATCATAACAAAAATTGATCAACACAATATTAGCTAACACAGATATTAATATCATCCCCCCCAATACAACTGTTCTTCTATGAAAAAGTAATATTCCTCCGATCACTTCGGCTAGTCCGCTAAATATGGTATACCCTTTTGATGCTCCTATAAACGTCCAAACCAGTCCCATAGGAGAAGATTCCCCATAGGGTAGTAAAAGCCTATAAAATGAAGGTTCTCGAAATTGCAACGGAATTACCTTTACCATACCATAAGAAAGCATTACGTATCCTACATAATATCGCAGAAATACCAAAAACCAATAATTAAGTTGCTCGTAATTTCTTTCTTTTTTATCAAAAAATGACCATATAACGGTAGCTATTGCTGCTACAACCACGAAAAATAATACCAACACATAATCATAGGTAGTATCCCCACTACCATTGGTAAAAACAGTGATCTCATAATCTAATTGCAAAATATGTTTCCCTATCCAGGGAATTATAATATGATATAAATCAACAATAGGGTCTTGTACAGCATCTAACTTAGGAATAACATTTAAAGGAAACGGAAAGGTTAACAATCCAAAAAAGAGCAGTAAAAACCTAAGTAAGATTTTATTTTGAGTAATCATAGTTTATTGTTTCTTTAATCGCTTCTCAATTTCCTTTTCGCCTCCAGGGGTAAGAACTGCACTAGAGGTTTCTTTGATAAAGATCATACCATCATACGCTTTTTCAGGAATTATCTTTAATGTCGGAGAATAAGAATATTCAGAAACCCAAGCGGCAGATGCCGTATGCATTATCAGTTCTTTATTCAAAAAAGAATGTATTGAGTTATATTTTGGGGGTTGTTTGAAATCCAAAAAAAACATGTTTTTCTTAGACTGAACAAAATACCAATCCAAACTGCCTTCTTTTCCTGGGTATATTTTAAAGGAGTTAACCCCTCCATGTTTTTTTTCTTTTAGTAAGTAATTTCTTGCTTGAAAACTCCCTTGATTTGTAGCAAAACCAATGGCATAATATTTTTGGTCTCCTAGATATTTTTTTAAAACGCTTCCAAGAGGTTTTTTATAGCCATTAACATAGGAATCCACATTTTTACTAATATGGCTATTATGTGCCCAAAGGACCATTTTGGCTTCTTGCTCTTTTTTTTGTAATACCTCTAAGACGGTTTGTGCCATATATTCATCTCGAATATTATAGCTAGTGATCTTCCGTAATTTACGATCCCCAGCTTCTACTCCTTGTATAATTTTTCTTACATCTGAAATGGTATTTTCATATTCACCCCTAGATGCAATTTCTAACGCTTTAATCTTGTTCACAACCAAATATGACAATAATACATATAACTCTTGTCGCTGTGAAGTCATATCTTTTTTGTCTTTAATAGTTTTTAAATTATGAAATAAAGAATCTACTTTTACATTAGGTAATTGAACGTTATCCATTTTTTTGATAAAAGCGCTTACATTTTTATAAGCTGAGTCCAAACCATTGGTTTGCGTATCAATCCCTATAAATTGAACTTTTTCACCCTCTGTAACCTTCATGTTATAATCTCTCATCCATTCGATCATATCGATTACCTCCTCTGTATTCCAAACCCAAAATCCTTGAGCAGATAAAGCATCTCTGCTATTACCTTTGCCATAAAGTACATAGTCATTAATTGGTCTACACCCCACATGACTAGCCTCAATAGCAAAGATTGTAAATCCCATTTCTTTGACCAAAAACTCCAGCATACGATGTTTCATCTGGAAGATTTCTTTAGTCCCATGACTGGTTTCACCAAGTCCTACAATTTGTACGTTTTTTAAAATGGGTTTTAAATAAGATAGGTCTGTAAGACCTGTCTCGGCTTTTACACTTTTTAAAGGTATTGATGTATTCTTTATCCAGCCAATAACACTGTCCTTTTGGGCTGCTCTAAAAGAGATTAGTTTATTGTGTTCATTTTTAGATAAGATTTTAAATTTCTCGACTGTATAGCTTCCATTTATATTATTTATAAAATTTTGTCGAACAGAATCTTTTAGCCATTTTGAAATAAGAGGAGAAATTTTAACAGTATATATATCATTTTTCTTAATAGGTAGTTCGACAATTTCAAGACTATTTTTTCTATTGGTACCATTAAAGCCTTTTACAGTATCTTTTTTTGGTGATAATACTACAATTTGAATATTTACATTTTTTGATTTTAAATGTAATTGTAAAAAATCACCTTTATCAAGAGGAATATCATAAGTATGAATCTCATTACCTATTAAGGTTTTTGTTTTGTTTTCCTCAAAAACCGATAATTTTTTTTGACCAAAAGCAGCTAGAGAGGAGAGTAACAATAAAAGGAACAAGCTTTTCATATAGACATGTTATTATTTCAAAACTAAAAAATGATTTTCAAATTAATAAGAATCAAAGTGACTAATATAGAATCAATTATCTACTTTTTCCTCTGGTAGTTTAATATCGTTTTCTTCTTCTGGGATTCGTTTTTTTAGCATTAAAATTTGTCCTAAATGACTCGATTGATGTTCCATAACATGAAACCAGGCAAAATGATTATTCATAGAGGAACCTGGACGTATTTGTTCTAACCATTCATCATTACGTTTAGCTAGTTCTTCTAACGTTTTTTTTCGTACTTCTTTATATATATTCAGATAATATTCTATGGGTTTTCCTTTAAATTTTTCGCGAGCTTCTTTTCCAAGATCAAGACCCAATTGCCATTTTTCTTTTTCCTCTTTGTTAAATCCCCGGTTCTCAAAAGTAAACACTTGGTAATATGCCTCTGCAGCTGCTAAGTGCATCACTAAGGCACCAATCCTATTCGCTTTTTCGTCTAATAAGTGATCTGTTTCTCTAACATCTAAGTTTTGAACAGCAGATTCTACGCGTTTACTTAGATTATTTAGCATAGCAACTAATGTTCCTACCTGTGGTGTATATCCTTCTTCTGTATTTATTATGGCACCATTTTTAATACCTTTTCCTTCAAACATTAGACTAAAAGAATCATCATTGGTTCTTTTTTTAGAATATACGCTAAATTCTCTAACAAAAATTTCTTTATTTTTGCCGATACCACGTCTCCATCCGGGAATTCTTTCATCTTTAACTTGATTTTCGAATCGTGCATTGTCTACAGTAATTTTTTCATATTGCCCCTTTTCATTCTGGATAGATAATTCAAAATCATCAAAATAGAATTTACCATTATATACACATATTCCTCCAAAATTAAGTGTCTTGGCATGTTCATCCATTTCTCCTTCTATAGTATAAACATCCCACTGATTAGATGTAATAGGCCTATCCATCATATTATCAAAAAAACCTGATTCTCCATTAGTATTATCAACCCGTATCCATAGGCCAGCCATTCCATCTTTTCCTTCGGTATTTACTCTTACAGAAGCTTGTAGTTTAAACTTGGTCTTTTTATTTGTTTTAACTTTAATTGATTGGGTAAAAGATGTCCAACTTTGAGATACTTTTTTAGTCTGCGATATTGCTATAGTACTCGATATAAAAATTAGAGCAACAACAATGGTTTTAAGAGTTTTTGAAAACATTATTATGAGTTGAAATGTGTATAGAAATTAATATTGATGATTATTCTTTAGGCTGATAATCTGGGTGACCGGTTTGCCAAAGAGCAAAAGAATAATAATCCGCGAATTTTTGATACGTTTTTAATTTATTACCTCGTACACTATGTCCAGATTCAAAGTCTATAGAAAATAAGACTGGATTATTGGATATATTAGCTTCTTGAAGTCTAGCTATAAATTTTCCCGGACTCCAAGCTGCAACTCTGGAATCTTTATATCCAGAAATTATTAGAACCGCAGGATAATTGACGTTATCTTTAATTTGATGATAAGAATCCATTTCTAAAAGTGCTCTAAATTCGATAGAATCTTTAACGGTTCCAAATTCTTTCACACTATTTAATCCATTAGTTGTAATTTCAGACCGAATCATATTCATAGCAGGAACATCACCAATAGCCGCTTTAAATAAATCAGGGCGTTCTGTTATAGCTCTCCCCATCATAATTCCTCCTGCACTACTACCCATAATAACTGTCTTACTAGGAGAAGTATACCCTTTTTCAATCAAATATTCTGTACATGCAATAACATCTTTCCAGGTATTAGGTTTGGTAGTTTTAAGGCCACCTTCATACCAATCATTTCCTTTTTCACTTCCTCCTCTTACATGGGCATATACTACAATCCCTCCTTCTTTTAACCATGTAAGTATTGATGAGCGAAAAGCTGGTTTCATGGATAACCCATAAGAACCATAACCCCTTATTAATGTTGGATTTAACCCATTCATCTCAATATTTGCATTATGTATTATAGATAAAGGAACCATTACCCCATCATGAGATTCAACTTCTATTTCTTTTATTTTTATATCTTTAAAATTGTCTCCAATATTATTAGGTAATAAGTCATCAGGGATGAATTTATTTTTACTATGAGTATATAGATATTTTTTTATGGGATTAGCCCACCCAGTAGTAATTACTTTTAAGTATTTGCTATGCAATCCACTTGAGTTTATAACAATTCTTCCAGAAACTTGGGGTAGTTCAATTTCAGTTTCTTTACCATCCCCAAAATGAAATAATTTCGCAACAACTCCATTCTTTAGAGTGACATAAAATAATCCATCTTTAGTAAATTCAAAATCTGTAATAACTTGATCTCTTTTTTCTGGGACTATTGTTATAGGATTTGAAAAATTTGGATTAGTAATTGATGTCTTGCAAATTTTAAAATTGGAAGCTCCTTTTGCTGTCAAATATATTAATGAATCATTTTTATGTAGATACCTTTTTATCTTTTCCTGTTTAGTAAACAATAGTTTCCAATTTACTTTTGTAGAAGTAATATCTTTAAGGTTCGAATAGTAAGTATCTTCATAAGGATTAGCACCTGACACTACACCAAATAAGTAGGGATCTGTTCTATTATAACAAGATACTAACGGAAAATCTTCTGCTTTTATAGATACATTAGGATGGGTAGATTTAGAAAATATTTTTTTTAATCCTTTATTTTGAGTTTTATCATTAATGATATATAATACAGATGTTGTATTATGAAAATATGAGGGGTCATTATTCTTAAATAAAGGGACGTGCTGATAGATAAACCCCGAATTATCTGGTAACCAATCGATACCATTAAGAGACATTGGAGCAGCATTTACTGTTATATTATAAATTTTCTCTTTTGTTAATAAGTTAATGAGCATCAGTTCAGAGATTTCCTCACCTTTTTTAGACAAGCTGATCACAATTTGATTTCCATCCCAATCTGGACTAATATAATTAATTCTATATTTATTTCCAGAGTCACTTTTGTATGTAATAGGATCAAACAATAGAGAATCTTTAGCATTAAAATTTAGACGGTAATACAGTTTGCTATAATTTTCTTCAGGTTTTTGTTTTAAGAAAAAATACTTACCATTTTCTCTACTAATTTTTCTAGAAATACTTATTTTTCTTTTTTTTTCGTATTCCTTTTGTATAGCAATCAATTTCTCTCTTCCATTATTAATTTTCCCCAGTATACTATCTGTTAAATTGTTTTGATCATGCAGCCATTTAACAACACTTGAGTCTTCCAAATTTTCCATATTTCTATATGGATCTGTAATCTTAGTCCCATGATAATCAACAACAATCGATTCTTTTTCTATTTGAGGATATTCATAATTTTTTACTTTACCACAAGAGAAAAAAGAGCCATAAATAAAAATAAACGGTAACATATAACTGTAAGCTTTTTTATAAAGAAAAAGTTTAGATATTTTTATGTTTTTTAGCATCATTGGATATTTTTATGATTATACTTTAAAACTTATATTTTTCAATGGAAGTAAATTAGGCTGACTTAGCAATTAGCTGATTTACACAACTCAGTACATCCTTCTATTTCACTGTTACAAGTTTTTGAGCCTCCTTTAATTTTTATTAAATTGTCAATCTTTGTGATTTGCAACTTCTTAATAGTTAATTTTTTTTTTGCTGGATTTTTCATAATTTTTGATTTATTATTCTTAATCAAACTTCTTAATAAATTTCTATTTAAGAGAATATTTTTATCAAAAAAGTTAAACTAGATATCGTGATTCAAGAATCAAGACACACAATAATCTGAAAATCAATTATTTAGTTATTTTATTTATATAATAAGAAGGAGAGATACCATGAACTTTATAAAAAGATTTAGAAAACGATTCTGATTTATTAAAACCTATTTCTCTCGCAATAGCTTGAAGTGTATAATTCCTTAGTTTACCATCACTTTGTAACTTTTGGGTAACATAATGAATTCTAAGTTCATTAATATATAAAACAAAACTTTTCTTTTTATAATGATTTACCACTTTAGATATATACTTAGAATTTGTATTAAAATCATTAGCCAATTTACTTATTGTAATGTTAGCCACTAAATAATCATGATTTTCTTCAAATTTAGCTAATTGTTCAATTATTGAATTGAGAATACCTTCAGAAATGCCAATATCCGTCTCTATTTTTATATTATTTACATTAAGAGTTTTGTTCTTCTTTTCAGATAAATTATGAAGAATATTATTATATCTTTTTTTATAAACAAGTTGTCTTGAATAAGTATAAACAAACAAACATAATATTAAAATACCTATAATAATAACAATCCATAAACCATACTGAGTTTTTCTCTTATCTTTTGTTAGAATTTCTATTAATTCTTTCTGATCTCTTAGCAATATTGGTGTATCGTATTCTTTTACAATTACATTTGTAAGAGATTTATAATTTTGATATAGAATACTATCATAGCTAAGGAGTTTTTTTATATATAATAACTGTTTATCTTTTTCTTTCTTTTTTTTAAAATGATTAATTAACATTTCATAACCCACTCGAGATTCTATAGATGTGAATTTTGTTTTCTGCAAATACCGATCAAGTTTCTGAAGACAATGTAATGATTTGATAGGTTTGTTAAGTTCTTTAAATATTTTTCCTTGACACAAATACCCATTGACTATAAAATCTTGAACTACAATATATTTATTCTTTTCTATGAATGGTAAAGCTTTTTGAATACTATCTAAAGCTTCATTATATTTTTTTTGATCACATAAGTTTATCCCTTGATTAAGAACCCCATAATAATAATTAATTTCAAACTTATTAATTGACACATCAATTGCTTTTTTATTATAGTAAGAAGCAGAGTCATTTTGTTTTAATTTTCTATATGAATTTGCCAAAGCTAATAGTGTATTAACTTTTCTCGGACTAACAAAATCCATTGAGTTTTCAAATTTCAGAACTTCTTTAAAAATTTTTATAACTTCTTTGTCCTCTCCAACTTTTGATTTCAAACGCCCTATATTATGCTTTGTAATATAATAAAACGTTTCATGATTATTTCTTTTAGCGTATTCTAATGCTTTTAGATAATTCTCCAGTGCTTTTGTATAATAACCATGGGTATAATACAATCCACCTAAGTTAGAATAGGACACCGTTGGATATTTGCTATCGTTTAAATTTTCACTAACTGTGATTGAACTGTCTAAATAAGCAATTCTCACAGGTAAATTATTAAAATAATTAAATGAAACTAACCGATATCCACGAGCTAGTTCTAAAATATTGTTTTCTTCTTTTGCTTTTGCAAGAATACTATTTGAATAGATAGCTTTATATAATGAATCTTTAAGTGTAGAACTCAAGCGCGAGACAAGTAATTCTTTATACGTTTTATGTTTTAAAGAATCGGGTATTTTAAATTTACTTTTTTCTTGACAAAAAAGTAATCCAATAAAAAAGAAACAAAATATGAATAATATATTTCGAGTTATAATTTTCATAACAAAGCCTGTATCTCAGTACTAGTTTTATATCAAAGTAGTATTAATTAAAAATGCATTTAGAATTTTCTTTTTCAACTTTATTTAGCACCTCAATCCATATTCATTAAAAATCAAATATACTACTTTTCGGTTTTTGATTAGATTAAATCGAAACAATATTTAAACTCTGACAATCAGTTAATTAAAAAATATTTAATAATCGCTATTCATGAATTCAGTATTCGTAATTCATGAATGACTAGATACTCCTCTTGCACTAACGTAATTCTCCCCGTTATATTTGACTCAACAAAAACAACCAACATGGATTCTTCAGCATATAACAGTAAACACCGGTTTATGTCCGATATCTTAAAAACGTTACACCTTACTATGGATACTTTTATATATAACCTTGCAAATCATAGCCCATATGAGATGCTACTTTATCGATGGATTAATAAACTCTATACCAAAGGGATATCTAGTGAAGAAGCTATACAACTCATCTATAAGGCACGTAACATACTATTACTTAACCCCAAAAATAGTTGGTGTAGCCCCCCAATTTTATCATAAACCACCTACTTATGTTTATGTATTATAACCAACTATGTACTACACAAAAAGATTTGGTACACCGTAAAATAATAACAAGAACAAAAGCTTCCCAAGAGATCGTATGTAAGGTACTTGAGCATATTAACCCTGTATTAAAAATAATAGACCAGGATGTACTTATGATGTACTATATGATGAGTAAAATAGAGCAGAGAATACAGGAAGAATTACGAATTACGAATTACGAATTATGAAGTGTAAAAGTGAAAAATATCGAATACTGAATAATGTCACACTGAGCCCTTCGATAAACTCAGGACAGGCCTGTCGAAGTGGATTGAAATGTGAAAGGAGTCGGGTGTCGGCCCTTCGACAGGCTCAGGGTGACGGAATGTAGAAGTCAGGGGTTGGATGACTGGGGCTGGAAGCTAAGAAATAAAAAAGAAAAAGGTAGGAGTAATTTATATAGCTAAGCATGGTTGAGTTTGTGTAAATCCCATTTTTAATTGCTCCTACTTCTTTTTCTATAATGTAAAACTGCAAAATGATAAATGAAAACACTCGGGAGTCGGAAGTCAGCCCTTCGACAGGCTCAGGGTGACGGAATGTAGGAGTCAGAAGTCAACACCTTGAACATAAGATACCGGACATCAAGCATCAGACATCAGACTTCGGACAACAAAAAACAATCAACAAAATACAAACAACAAAACAATGAGAAACATCATTCAAGATTTATTAACACAAGAAGAAAGAGATCAGGCAGGGCAATTAGTAGCACAACTAGAAGCTATGTTTACCAATAAACTAGCGGCCCTAACCGAAAAAGAACGAGGGAGCTACAAGGCCATTAATGAGACCAATAAACTATTTGTAAATAAGGTTTGGGACTATCGCCAAAACAGTAGTACGCTTAGTTCTCCCGATGTAGACTGGGAAGAGTTTGAAAAAGATTATAAAGCTCGTGTATTTGCAGAAAACCTATTGGGTCGTTTAGAAAGCCTGGCCTATCGATTAGAAAGTACCAAAATCCTACATGATTATGATAATTACCAGGATGCACTTAATGATTATGCGTATTCACAATATAGTAAAGGAGCAGGAAAACCCGGGTTTACCGAAAAAGTAGCTGAACTGAAGCAGTTTTTTAACCGTACCAGAAGTATCCCAAAGTCAGACAATACAGAAGAATAGGTAAAAAAGACCTTCTGATGGGTCAAAAAGACGTTCCATTAGACACTGGCGTCTCAAATTTAGGGATTGGGGTCCCAAAATTGGGTGTCGTACCTCTAATTTTAGAGAACAGAGGCTCAAATTTAGACTACAGGGTCTCAAAATTGGCCCTCGAAAGTCTAAATTTTCATCAAAAAGGTCCAACAGAAGGTCAAAAAGACCAAACCATTGATGAGCAGCATACAAATTTTAAGTAGAAGGGTTCAAATTTTAACCCGGGAGGTCGAAAATCCTACAGTAACCACCAAATTTTGACCTCGAGGGATTAAACAATTGCAAAAAAACAAAGTAAAGGGAAAACACATTATGAACATCATTATCAAACAGATTGAACTTATAGAACGAGTTGATCAACTCATTCGCTTACAAGCCACAGGATCACCAGATGATCTTGCCTATCGATTAGGAATCTCTAAAACCAAATTGTACCGTATTATTAATACTATGAAATCTCTGGATGCCCCTATAGAATATGATATTGCCATACAGAGTTTTGTCTATGCAGAAGCGGTAGGGTTTACATTTGGTTTTTACCCAAGACATCAAAAGTATAGGAAACTAGATCCTTTTGTGGGCTAGAAAAATGACATCTATAAAAGTAGAAAATATCGAATACTGAATAATGTCACACTGAGCCCTTCGGTAAACTCAGGACAGGCCTGTCGAAGTGGATTGGTATATGAAAGTAAAAAACCGTAAAACGTTGATCTCAATACTAAATAAAAAATGTAAAAGTGAAAAGTCCGAAGTCAGAGGTCAGAAGCTAGAAGTTAGAAATAATACCTCAGAAATCAGACACCGGACAACAAAAAACTAATAACCATCAACTAAACTAAAAAACACGTTGCACAACGTATGGCGGAAACCGAAAAACCTGTAAAGAGTAGGGAATGATCTATAAAACTGAGATTTTATGAATTAGTGTAGAACATTCCCTTTTAGTAGAGAACAAAAATTAGAGCACATCATCGTCATTATTCGTATAATTATTTATTAACTTTAATTAATCTTTTATGAAAAATTCACTAAAACATGTTTTATTTCTTTTGATTGCCTTTTTGATGATTGGTTGTCAAAATGACGAATTACCCATTCCAAAAGAAAACCTTAGTAAAAAGGTGAAATCTTGGTATGATCAAGAGCATAATAAACTCATGGATAAAAGCGCTAATTTTGTAGGGCAACCAGATTGGGGTAATCATATTGAAGTTGGAAATGACATATATATTCCACTTACTTCGGATAACCCAAGTAAATTAGTAAATCAAAAAAAATTATTAAAAGAAAATTCTGAAAACACTTTTATTAAGTCTTATATAGTTTTTAACGAAAGGGAAGACGGCGGTTATAATGAAAGGTTAAAAGTTTTTTTTAGTAAAGATCAAACTAGTTTTGAAAACCCAATAGATTTACTGAAAAATGCTTCAATATCATATATCTATGATAATCTAAAAAACATTGAACATGCTAAAACAAGAAACTGTACCAATTGGCTGATTGTAAAAATATTGATCTATAGTGATGGGTCTGTTGATGTTGAGATTTTAGATTCATATGATGAGTGTGATGGTGGTGGAGGTTCTGGAGGCGGCTCTGGTGGAGGCTCTGGAGGCGATAGTGATGGCCCTGATAGACCTGATGGAGATGAATTTGATGCACCTATCCCTCCTGATTGTGAAAGTTTTACATTTACGAGGCCTACTATTGGATCTCCATTTCAAAATGCCTATGTTTCTGGAGTAAGGATGTTGGCTTTTACAAATTCAAATTCTCAACCAGTATTCTTACTATATCCCAATCCTATTCAGTTCAATGCCCCTGTAGCTGATAGGTTTGGAAATGTTTATACAAATGGGGCATTGGCAGAAGCTTCAGCTAGAGCACTTAGATTTGCTATGGATGAAACTTGGCAGAGATTTAAAAATGATCCTTCTGCAAATCCAATGAATGCCAGAATATTTTTTGAAGAAAGACTAATAGAAAGTTATCCTGATTATATTCCTGGAGGAAGAGTGACTATGCGTCCAACTGTTATCACAGGACCTGTTGAAACTTATAAAACTTCTGCATTTGGAATTGGTAATTGCGATTAATAAGATAATGTAATATTAGAAGAGAGAGAATAATAATTCTCTCTCTTATTAAGAAAATTTAATAAATGGATATAATCGATTTTATAGAATTAACAAATGAAAAAAGGTTTTACCAAAAGGCTGATTTCCATTTGACAAATATTCAAGGAAAAATTGACCTTTACAATACTGTGAAATTTGACTTTACAATAGAATACCAGGGAGTTTTAGGCCAAGAAGATATGCAAATGTGGACACTTACTGCTCATAGATGTCATTATTTTCATAATATGTTTCAAAATATCTACTTGCCATATATAAAATTACGTTTGTTAGAAGAGCATCCTTTATTGTGGAACTACAAAAGCAATATTGCACATTGTGAACTAATTGGATACCCTAAAGATATAAATACTTTTTTAGGTCAAATATATCAAGCCTATATAAAAGTTTCTGGAAATTGGATACAAGCTACAGAGCATTTTTTTGCAACTGAATATGCTTATAAAGAAAATGGTAAAAAACATATCCAAATCCCTGAAAATTTAAGCGCTAGTATTGAACAAATATGTCAAATTCATGATATTGATTTTCAAATTATGAAAATTGAAGAACAAGATAAATATAAGTTTAATAATGTAAAGGTATTAATTCTAGGAAATGAAGATATATCTCCATATGATTTCAATTTAAAACAACCCTATATAATAGCAGACGATTTTTTTGCAAATAAATTATGAAAGTAAAAAGGGCAATAATAATTTTGCTGTTGACAATAAATATAGTTAATAGCCAGAAACTTACAGGAAGATGGAGCATGGTAATACCACCTGACACATATGTATCGCCAGATTGCCCTATAATTAATATTACTAAAGACAAGTTAATTACTTATAGCTTTGATATATTCGAATCAGAAAAATTTATTCAAGTCGATTATAAAAATGAAAAAATAAGAATAGAAAAACAAAATAATACAGAGTACAGGTTTAAATTAGTAAATGAGTATACATTAAGAACTTATCAAACTATTCCTAATGCAAAAGAGCTTTATTTTGATTACGTTAAGCTATATCCAACAATTATAAATATCCCAATTGAAGAAGTTATAAAGAAACAGTATGAGCATTATTTTACGAAATCATTTTCTCAACAAAATGGATTTATAAAATTTCAAGGATCAATGTGTTCTGATGAAGTAGAAAAAATGATAGGAATAGATCGTTGTGATCTCTATAAAATAGAAAGTATAGAAGATACAGTTTTTATCGTTTATTATTCTAATAAGGAGTTAAGGAGACATATAATCCCGATAAAAGAAATTAATAAGGATCATTTATTGATATATGGTGTAGCAGGTAAGGAAGGTTTTGTGAAATTACATGAAATCAAAGAGGTTAAAAAGTCAAAAACATTTATTCCTAATTGATCTCCAAATAGGTATAAATATATGAGGAAAATAATAATCTCTAAAAAGATTTGCGACATATTGCTTAAACATAAAATAATCAAATACACTACTAACCAAATTTATTCTGTATCTAATCAATAGATAATATGAAAATAACAATTTTCATTACGTTATATCTTTGTTCAATCTCCTTTTTTGACAAGACAACTATATAGAAAATGTAAGTTTAAACTGCATTTATGAAGCCTTTAACTCTCAAAATATAGATATAAATAAAGAATCAGAAACTCTCGATGAATATTTTGGGTTTTTATTAAGTAACGATTTGATTTTGCTAATGCCAGAGTTAAAAGATTTTGAACAATTCAAAGAAATTGAAAACCTACTTAATAACATTGAAGCAACCCAATCTAAATATGTACAATTAAGATTTGGTTTAGGGATTGACCCTAAATTAATCTCAGATACTATAAAGCTATTCGTTGATAAAGGGATATTTAGATCAATTAGTGTTTTTCTGAGTCAAAATGATTATGAGTTAATGTTTAACGATGAATATTTGACTAATTCATTGATAGATAAATTGACAATCTACTCAAGCAATAATCAGCATAACAACATCAATGAAAAATCAGAATTTAAACCTGATACTATTGAATACATAGAAGAATCAGATTTTCCGGTTTTTAAAAATGTAAATGAATTAAGATTCAAACATTTTCAACCTAATATTTTTTCTTATTCAGAAGCTCAAAATTATAATATTTATTACAATAAAAAAGCGTACATAAACCCGAATGGAGATATCCAACAATCACCTTTTACCAATAAAGTTTTTGGTAACATAGAAACAAAATCCTTACTATCCATTATTTCAAATCAAACGTTTCAGGAATATTGGGATATACCCAAAGATAAAATAGAAGTTTGTAAGGATTGCGAATTTAGATATGTTTGTAATGACGGCCGCATACCTTTAAAACGAGATGATAAAACGTATTATTTTGAAGAAAGTTGTACATACGACCCTTATAAAAACTAATTAAGAAATAAAAAAACCAGCCATGAAAATAGTAGTAAGGTTATTCATCTTAACCATTATGATAACAAGTTGTAAGTCTGATTTTGAAAAAAAACATAAGGATTATAAACTTATAAAGGAAGAAGGTGTATTTGTTGAAGTATTTGACTCTACAAATGTTAAACATACCAGATATACAGATAACAATAATGTTTACAGAAAAAAATTAGAGTTCATATATTCTTACGAACATATTACAAAAAATAATAGCAAATATTATTTTAAAGAAGATTCATCAATAGACGGCTGGAAGAATTCTTGGAAGTTTGTTTCTGCTGACTCAATAGATGAAAACACCATTCTAAAAGTTAAGATCAAGATAAAAGAAGGGCTTGAACCTATGATACAATATGAACCAGATTATAATCAAACAGTTGCTCAATATAGCTACTTAACAAAGGATGAATTATCAGCTTTTAACTCAATTTCGGGTATTATAGAAAATGAAAAAAACGTATGGATGCATCCACCAAGGGATAAATATTTTAGGATTCTTGAGTTAAATCCGTTTCCATACATACAAACTCCTTTTGAAGTCGGGAATAAATGGAATTGGTCATTAAAAATAGGTAGTAATTGGGGTGATAAAAGGTGGTTAGCATGGGAAGGGGGAATTGAAAATAAGTATGTTTATGAAATAACGGGTAAAAAGAAGATAAATACGCCTTTTGGTAAATTAGAGTGTTATACTATTGATGCCACAGCAACAAGTAGACTTGGTGAAACCAAATTAACTTCACTTTTTAATACTGAATATGGTTTTATTAAATTACTTTATACAAATATTGATGGAAGTAAGACTACATTACAACTCGATAAAGTAATAAAAAATGAAAATTAAAGATGAAATAGACTTTAATAAAGAAAAAGAAACTATAGAGAATAAACATTTACTGAATAAAAATGTCAGCTTTTATGTAGAAAATTATAATACAAGTTCTCAACCTAACTTAAGGTATTTTGACAACAAGATGGGAAAACTAATATATATAGTTAGTGTAAATAATAAGATTGAATGTTATGTTTTAATGAGGAAATCTAAAATTCTGGCATTTCATTATATCACAAAAGGTACAGAAGGTCCAACCTATTTTTTATACTAATTAGAATCAAAAGGTGATATACCCGATAGACGGATTTGCACCTTAAATCCGTGGATGCGACAAATGATTAAAACAGTCACGTATACGTTGGCTGTTTTTTTATACATTACTGAACTCTGTTTTAATCTTCAAACATACTACCTCCTGTAAATTTCTTATTTACTATTGTCCAGTTTTTATCGTCATCTTCAATTTTAATATCTTTATACTCGTAGTCTTCATTCAGAATTTCATAAAAAAACTCAAGATTACATTCGGTTATTTTGTCTCTTTTCCCCTGGTTATCAAATGTTGTCAAATAAAATCCTGGTTTAAAATAAATGTTTTCCAGTATATATTTAGATGGTGAGCTATAACTTTTATTTTTATCCTTGTCCAATCCATTATCAGGTAATTTAATTAATAGGATCATTACAGACTCTTTATGTACAATCTTTAGCGGAAAAACCATATCGTTGTTAATTATATGACAGTTAACCACAGAAAAAGAAGTATCGGTGTTTGTATTATATTCTTCTACATAGTTAAACTTAATAGGGCATCTACAAAAAGTGAGGTCGGGTATTGAAAATAATTTTACAGATTCTCTGGTGAGTAAAGAATCAGTGCTTTCTATTTTAAAATCAAAAATATTAGCTCGACATACTTGGGCATATGTTTTGGAAAATGAAAAACTAATAATGATAAAAAAAACGTACTTATTCATTTTCTTTCTTTTAATTAAGTTCAACAATTGGATATAACCACCTTGACAGCTATATTTCTTATCTAGGTAGCCAAATTAATAAATCCTCATTATTTAGATTACCCCATATCCCGTGAAAAACAACTTATTATATAATGGCGTTTATACCATTCATAATTTGAATTTATTCTGAAGAAGTTTTATAAAGCACGGATTGCAAATCCCCCTATCACGGTTTTTGTCATCCAAGCAATCTGTCATCCTGTTAGAGAACGGGACTGGAATCCATTTTGATATAGTGCTATTAATAAGTGGATTCCGTTCTTCAACGGAATGACAAACCAACTCATTTCTATAACATTCAATTTTGTCATGTACTAAGGTTTTGCAGTTAATTCTAAAGGAGTATATAAGGTCAAATTCAAGTTATCAAATTTGCGTGAAGGATAGTAGCGGCATCCTTTTTTACATTTGTTCTTTTTTTTGCTTTAGCAACATGTACTAAGGGATAATAAAAAAGATATAGCGAATAGCCTGACCCCATAGGGTCACGCCCCAAAATATGGTATTAGTATTATAGAAAAGAATTACTTTACTTTGTAGATAGATATTATCACACACAAAAAATCAATTTAATTTAAAAAAGCTTAATGCCTAAATTTCCATTTTATAAACAAGCAGAGTCGAAAGATTGTGGACCTACTTGTATTAAGATTATCGCAAAACATTATGGAAGAGTTCTCAATACTCAAAAACTAAGATCATTAAGTGAAACCACCAGAGAAGGGAGTTCTCTTCTGGGGCTTAGTGATGCGGTAGAGGAAATAGGCTTTAGATCCCTGGGCGTAAAACTATCGCTAAACAAATTAGACGAGGTACCCCTACCCTGTATTGTACACTGGAACAAGGTACACTATGTGGTTGTCTATAAAATCAAAACCTCGCGAAAAGGTGATATGACTATTTATGTCTCTGATCCTGCTCATGGGTTGATTACCTATACAAAAGATGAATTTATAAAAGCGTGGATTGGTAATAATGCTGACGAAAATACAGAAGAAGGTGTAGCTTTATTAGTGGAACCTACTCCTAAGTTTTATAATGATAATCTGGATGAAGAGGATCAAAAATTTGGATTTAAATTTATATCCAAATATGTATTTAAATATAAAGCCTTTCTTTTTCAGCTGGCATTAGGTCTGGGGGCAGGAAGTTTACTACAGCTTATTACTCCGTTTTTAACACAAAGTATAGTCGATGTCGGGATCAAAAATCAAGACCTTAATTTCATATACCTTGTATTGATTGCAATGCTTTCTCTGTTTATTGGTAGAACATTAATCGATGTTTTAAGAAGTTGGATTTTACTTCATCTAAGTACACGTATCAATATATCGCTGATATCAGATTTCTTTATTAAACTCATGAACCTGCCTATCTCCTATTTTGATGTAAAAATGACGGGAGACCTTTTACAAAGAATTAATGATCACAAGCGAATTGAACAGATACTAACCATGTCTTCTTTAAACGTACTATTCTCGATGGTAAATCTCATTGTATTTAGTATCGTCCTGATCTATTATAGCGTTCCTATTTTTGGTATTTTTGCGATAGGAAGCACGTTCTATTTTGCCTGGATACTTGTTTTCTTTAAAAAACGTAAAAAACTGGATTATAAACGCTTTTCGCAGATTAGTGAGGAGCAAAGTAAGGTGATCGAACTGGTAAATGGTATGCAGGAGATAAAACTGCATAATGCTGAAAAAAGAAAACGATGGAACTGGGAGTTTGTACAGGCAAAACTGTTTAGAATATCTATGGAGAGCCTGGCTCTGGAGCAGTACCAAAGTGTAGGATCTTCTTTTATTAATGAACTAAAAAATATCCTGATTACGGTTTTCTCTGCAAAACTGGTTATTGATGGTGATATCACATTAGGTATGATGCTGGCGATTACAGCCATAGTAGGACAATTAAATGCACCTATTACGCAATTAATTAATTTCTTAAGAGAGTTGCAGGATGCACAAATTTCTTTAGAACGTTTGGGAGAGATTCATAATAAAGAAGATGAAGAACATCCCGGAGATGAAAAGATTAGAGAAATCTCGGCAAATTCTGGGTTTGAAATCAAAAATCTAAGTTTTAGATATGTAGGGGCCGACAAACCAGTTTTAGAAGACCTCAACCTTTCTATTCCTGCTAATAAAATTACAGCTGTAGTTGGAGTTAGTGGTAGTGGAAAAACCACTCTTATGAAACTCCTTCTTAAGTTCTATGAGCCCGATGAAGGGCAGATTTATATTGGTTCTCATGATTTACATAATGTATCCCAAAAAGCCTGGAGAGATCAATTTGGTGTGGTGATGCAGGAAGGATATATTTTTAATGATACGATTGCTAATAATATTGCGGTAGGAGAAGATTATGTAGATAAGAAAAAATTGGCGCATGCCGTAGATGTGGCAAATATCAAAGAATTTATAGAATCACTCCCGCTTTCTTACAATACCAAAATAGGGATGGAAGGTGTAGGATTAAGTACCGGACAAAAACAAAGGCTATTTATAGCTCGGTCGGTTTATAAAAACCCTAAATATTTGTTCTTTGATGAAGCTACCTCTGCTCTTGATGCCAATAATGAAAAGGTGATCATGGAAAAACTAGATACCTTCTTTAAAGACAAAACCGTAATGGTGATAGCACATCGATTAAGTACGGTAAAAAATGCACATCAGATTGTTGTGTTAGACAAGGGTAAAATTGTAGAAGTAGGAAATCATGAATCCCTAATCAAAGAGAAAGGAAATTATTATCACCTGGTTAAAAATCAACTCGAATTAGGGAAATAATACTTGAATTAATAATTACAAATTAGGTGAAACGAATATGAAAAATTCTTAGATTTAGAATGTGTCATGCTGAGCCTGTCGAAGCAAATTATAGCAAAAAGCCCTTCGACAGGCTCAGGGTGACATACCTGATAAAATATGTTAATTATAGTTACTAAACAAAATTTTATTGGATGTTTCAAATCGACAAGTAGTAATATAATAACATTAAATTAAAAAAACGCAATACATAGCTAAACATTATGCCAGACACTTTAGACGACATACAATTACGTAGTGAAGAAGTACAGGAAATCCTAACCCGGGTTCCGCATTGGATGATACGATGGGGAAATCTTTTGATTTTGGTATTAGTACTGTTGTTATTATTTCTTTCCTGGCTGGTTAAGTATCCTGATGTAATACCAGCAGAAGCGATTATCACTACTCGAATACCACCACAAAAAGAATATGCCCAAACCAGTGGTAAAATTGAGTCTCTATTTGTTAAAGACAATCAAATTGTACCCAAAAACACTCCTCTGGCAATATTAGAAAGCAGTGCTAATTATAAAGATGTCTTTTTGCTTAAATCTATTGTAGACACTATTAAAGTAAATACGAAATCATTTACATTTCCTATCGATGAGTTACCGGTCTTATTTCTGGGAGATATCGAAACCAGCTTTGCAATATTTGAAAACAGTTATTCTGAATATATCCTGAATAAAGAATTACAACCTTTCTCTAATGAAGCCATAGCAAATCAAACTTCCTTATCAGAACTCTATAGGCGTTTAGAAAGCCTAAAAGCTCAAAAAAGGCTTGGTAAAGCCGAACTAGAGTTTAAACGAAAAGAGCTTCAGCGTCAAAAAAACCTATTTGAAAAAGGAGTAATCTCTGCACAAGAATTCGAAAGCAAAGAGCTCGATTACCTGCGAACAAAACGTAATTATGAAAATAACGACGTGCAGCTATCTCAAATTAACGAGAGTATTAGCAACGCTACCAAAACATCAAAAGGTACAGAAATCAATAAAAGGAAAGAAGAAATTAACTTGTTTAAAAAGGTGTTACAATCCTTTGGACAGTTAAAGAAAAGTATTAAAGACTGGGAGTTACAATACGTGCTTAAATCTGATATCGAAGGACGTGTTTCTTTTCTTAATTTTTGGACAGAAAATCAAACCGTAGCCCTGGGAGATCTTGTTTTTATTATTGTCCCTTCAGAATACTCTTCTTACCTGGCAAAAATCAAAGCTCCTTCTCAAAATTCGGGAAAAATAAAGGTTGGACAAACGGCTAATATTAGGTTAGAAAATTTCCCTGATGATGAGTTTGGAACGCTGAAAGGTAAAGTAAAGCACATATCTCTGTTACCAGATAAAGATGGGTTATATCTTATTGATGTTGAATTGCCCGAAAAACTAATTACTACCTATGACAAAGAAATTCCTTTTAAACAGGAAATGAGAGGTGTCGTAGAAATTGTAACCGAAGATCTTCGACTTATCGAGCGTTTCTTCTATCAATTTAGAACATTGATGGATAAGTAAACGTGAGTTCGACCTAAGAAAATTTACGTCAGTCAGAGTGATTTTCGGTAGAAAATTGTACTTCGACCTAGCTCAGCAGAACTATCGAAGACAAGTAAATTTTCAAGCAAAAGCCTTGTCATCCTGAGCTTCGTCGAAGGGTCGATACAATATAAGTTTAGAATTTTATAAAACCAGTCGCCCTGAGCCCTTCGATAAACTCACAACTATTTGAAAGCTATGTTAAGCTATAGAAATATGGATCATAAGCTATTGATTTTTTTGGATTATAACATATAAAACAAAAGGATTTTTATTTTCTGAAAATTATCTGCAATGTCAGATTGAGCCTGTCGAAATCCAATTAAAAATCAAGGGTTTATGAACTTCGACAGGCTCAGTTTGACATAACAAGTAGCAGAAAATAAAAAGTTTCGAATGCTAATGAGGTAAATTATGAGTCTACCTCTTCTGATATTTCTCCTTGAGAAGAATCAACCTCTTCTGATACTTCTTCCTGAACAGGGTTAACTTCTTCTGATACCTCTTCTTGAGAAGAACCAGCTACTGCTATCGGTTGAGCTTTCTCAAATTGCTCTTCCTCGCCCGAGAAATAAGGAAAAACATCCATAATCGGAGATTCTGAAATTGCAGGTACTGTGTAATCACTAACAGAATCCTTCATCATACTAATGGTATTATCATAGGCTTCTTTTACATCATTAGCCTGTACCAGCAGGTACATACTTGACTTTCTTTCCTTACCACTTTCTTCATCATAAGAAACCAGGGCTACTTTTGATTTAAACCATCGATCAGAATTATCAAAAGGATGTATCTCTGCAAAATTTGCAATCTTAATATTGGTGATTTTAAACTCTTCACTAATATATGCTGACATTTCTTCGTTAATTCTGGTTTCAGCTTCTGTATAGGACAAAGCATCTACCAGATAAGGTTCTGTTGTAACTTTCTGTACTCCAGATTCATCTATTTTTCTATACTTTACTTTACATTCATACCAAGTTGTGCTCATATCTTTTTTTTAGGATGGCAAATATATATTTTTAAAAAAATGCTTACCACGAATGCGCATAATAGATATTCACAATTTGAAAATTCTATGATTTCTTGATATGTATGTTCTTTTATCTAAACCCGGATTATGTATTAGAAAATCTATAACCTCTTGAAACTACTTCAAAATATATCGTTACACTACATTTTTCAGTTTAACCATAGCGATGCTATGCTAAAACTAAGAAAATGCCATATTTTATGGTACTTTCAAGTCTCATAACGAAGTTCTAATACACAATTCGGGTAACCGAAAACAACAAACTAAAAAACCTCACAGAGATACTGAAGCAGTATACTAAAAAGACCTCACAGGTTTTAAAAACCTGTGAGGTCTGATGTATTATCATACGTAAATTAAAGTACTAAGAACCTACTTCTTCTTTAGTTGTATCTGTACTTTTACTCGCTACCCATTCTCCTACTAATTCTTCTAATATCGTAAGGGGTACAGCTCCATTGGTTAATACTACATCATGAAACTCTCTGATATCAAACGCATCTCCAAGAGTTTTCCTTGCGTTTTCGCGTAGCTCAAGAATCTTAATCATTCCTATTTTATAGGCTGTTGCCTGGCTTGGCATAACAATATGGCGTTCTACCATTTTTATAGCATCACTTTCTGCATTGGGAGTATTATCAACATAATATTTAATCCCTTCTTCTCTACTCCATTTTTTGCTATGAATCCCTGTATCTACGACTAATCGGCAAGCTCTCCAAAGCTCCATTGCCAGTCTACCAAAATCTGAATACGGATCACTATACATTCCTATTTCTTTTGGTAATAGTTCTGTATATAATCCCCACCCTTCAGAATATGCTGTGTATCCACCAAATTTTCTGAATTTTGGGATGTCCTTCAATTCTTGTGCAATAGACAATTGCATATGATGTCCCGGTATACCTTCATGATATGCTAAAGCTTCCATCTGATAGATTGGCATTGCTGCCATATCATATAAATTGGCATAATATGTTCCTGGTCTTGAGCCATCGGGAGTTCCTCTTTGATAGAAGGCTTTTCCTGCGTTTTTCTCTCTAAAGGGTTCTACTGCTTTAACAATGATATCTGCTTTGGGTTTGGTCACAAAAAGCTCATCCAGTTTGGATTTCATTGTATCGATTAGTCCCACTGCTTGTTTAAGGTATGCTGCTTTTCCTTCTTCGGTATTTGCAAAATAGAACTTTTTATCTTCTTTCATATACTTGAAAAAATCCTGTAATGTTCCTTCATATTTAACTTGCTTCATAATATCCCGCATCTCACCATGAATACGAGCCACCTCTTTTAATCCTAGTTCATGAATCTGATCTGCAGTCATCGTTGTAGTGGTCGTGCGTTGTAATGCGTTATCATAAAATGCAGCTCCTTTAGGAAATTTCCAGCAACCATCATCTGTAGTTGCTCTTTGTTGTTGTCCTTCTAATAATGTAATAAGATTATCATAAGCTGGCTTTACACTGTCTATAAGTCCTTTTTCTGCTTTAGCCACTAATTCGCTCTGTTCTTCATCTGATAATTTAAGTGTCGAGATTTTACTTTTGAAATCGGCCAATAACGTACTTTCCTGATTAGATTTATCAAAGGGTTGCCCTACAATAATATTACGGCTATCATCAAGAACTCTGGCAAATACAAACTTAGGAGGAAGGATCCCGTTCTTTTCTCTAATCTTTATATTTTCTATCGCTTGAGTAAACATTTCATTAATACCATTTAACCTGGAGATATAAGCTTCTGCATCACTCTTATCCTTAATTTTATGCATGTTGATAAGAAAAGCAGGAATTCTGGATTGCATTCCAAACATTTGATTTACCGGGTAATCATAGAATCTATATTGAAAATCTACAATCTCATTTTCGAGATCTTTTTTCATTAATTTATAACTTAGAGCAGTTGCATCATTTAATTGAGATACATCTACAGAGTCCTTTAAATAGGCTAAACGCTCTTTTGCTTTTTCTAAATCTTCTGCTTCCTGTTTAGATGAAATATCATCCCATTTACCATAAGCGTCTGTTTTAATTCCTAAATACGTTTGCATCATTGGCGATTTATCAATTTCTTGCTGAAACTGTGCTTCGAACCAATCGTTTAGTTTTTTTGATTGCTCTTCGATAATCTCTGCTTGCGAAGCAGCATCCTGTTCTGGCGCTTTTACTTCTTGTTTACAGCTGGTTAATGCCAGAAAAGAAGAAAATAGCAATACACTAATTTTTATTTTGGTCATGATAGTATAATTAGGGTTAATTGGTTATTTTAAAATCATAACTTCTATTGCAGAATCATGATATACTTTATGCGTTTGCTTGGTAAAATCAGAAGCAGCTGCTTTAAAGATATTAGGAACATAAGTTTGCGGGTTTAAATCGATTAAAGGGAACCAGGTACTCTGCACCTGAACTTGTATTTTATGTCCTTTTTTAAACGTATGGTGTATATCCTGTAGCTTAATATTTACATCTGTTTTTTGATTAGCAACAAAAGGTTCGGGTTTACTAAAATCATTTCGAAAACGTCCTCTCATCACTTCACTACGAACCATCATATGATAATTGGCCATTTTTAAATATTTCTGTGTTTCTTCTGTATCTTTGGCATCATTAGGATACACATCTATCAATTTTACTACCCAGTCTGCATCTGTACCCGTTGTAGCTACCTTTAGCTTTGCTAATACTTCTCCCGATAATGTCATGTCCTCGGTAAGAACAGGGGTTTCAAAAACTAATACATCGGGACGACGTGCTGCAAATCTTTGATCATCTGTCATATATTTTCTTGGCGTAAATACCATTTTAACATCTTCGGAATAAGGAACTGGTTTTTTGGGGTCACTTATAAATTCTGAAACCCCCGCTCCACTTTTACCAGACAACTCATCATTGGCAGAAAGGTAAAATGTCTTTTTCTCTACATTTGCAGGTGGCCAGCTTTCATAAGAATTCCATTCCTTTTTTCCGGTATCAAAAATCTGAATTTCTGGTAACCCGGTTTTTCCATCTGCATCTCCTTTTAAGAAGTGATTAAAAAAGGTAGTTTCTACATTTTTTTGAAAATTTAAAGAAAGGTCATCTCCAAAATATACGTTACCAATGGCTTGACGCTTTTTGGTTCTTGCCCAATCCCCATGACTCCATGGCCCAAAAACCATAATGTTATAATTATCACTTTTCTTTTCGATATTTTCATAGGTCTCAAAAGGGCCATATAAATCTTCGGCATCAAACAAACCTCCTACAGTCATTACTGCCGGTTTGATCGTTTGGTTTTTTAAGTGTTGAATTATTCCTCTTTTTTGCCAGAATTCATCATAATTCGGGTGTTCTTTTAATTGTGTCCAAAATACATTGTCTTCTTTATAATACTGGTCTAAAGTGCTTAAAGGCCCTGCATCCAGAAAGAATTGATATTGATCTTTACTTTTCAAGTCAGGAAAAGTATACCAACTCTCTGTTGTAGGTTTAGTTTTTTCATACCCAAAAACCGCTGTAGCTCTCCAATAGCTCAATAAATATGCTCCATTATGATGAAAATCATCAAAAAAGAAATCACCTATACATGCTTGTGGTGATACTGCTTTTAAAGCAGGATGTGCATCTAATAAAGAATACGTTGCATAGAAACCAGGGTAAGAGATCCCCCATATTCCTACTTTTTTATTAGTATTCGATACATTCTTCACCAACCAGTCTATGGTATCATAGGTATCACTGGCTTCATCAAATTGTTTTCCTTTTTTACCAGGAATATAGGCTCTCATATTATCATAGACCCCTTCGCTCATCCAACGTCCGCGTACATCCTGATAAACAATAATATTGCCTTCTTTCATTAAAAATTCATTTGGACCTATTTTAGATCTAAATTCATCTTTACCATATGGCCTTGAACTATACGGAGTTCGATGCATTAAAATTGGATATTTTTTTGAGGTATCCTTTGGTGTGTAAATGGTAGTGTGAAGTTTAACACCATCTCTCATCACAATATCAACTTCTTGTTTTGTGTAGTGTTCTTTTATAGTATAGGAATCTGCTTCCTGCGAGAACATAACACTTGTGTAAAGAAGTACTATGCTTCTTAAAAGAATAAATCTGACTGATCGCATTGGTTTTAGTTTAGTTTATTGCTGAAGATAAAAAAATGGTACTGCGAGCCAGATAGTTTTAAGGAGATTTTAACAACTTACAATCAATATATACATACTACAATAGGCACAAAGCAATATAGTGACTCTATAGAAAATCATATTATTTTTCTATAAAAGGCGGTCCTGTTATTTTTTCGAAAGCTATAACTTTTGCTAAACTATAATCACCAAAAAGCATTTTTTTAAGTTGAAATGTCGCTTTTATACCATAGTTTTTTTCAGCCATCTTAAATGGGCTTTCTGGCCATAATTTGTCAAAGTCTGCTTTACTTACATATACCCACCTAATAGTGCCATAAGGTTCTGCAAGCCATACTCTTTTATTTTTATTTAGAGACTCAAAACTATATCTTATATAATCTTTCTGTTCTATATCAATCATTTTATATTTTATAGAAGAGTCAATTATGATAGTCGAATTCAAGGTCAAGACCCTGTACCTAAATAATACAATCAAAAAAAATAGAAATACTACTCCACAAATACTTATAAAAACATTCATTACCTATCGGTGGTTTTAGTAGTTTTAATGTAAAGAAATTATTTTCTAAAATTCTTCAGGCCTTTCTGTAACCATTTAAGATATTCATTTGTATCCGGGGTATAAGCAGTAGTTTTGTTAAGTAAATTCATATCTGCATCTAATAATGCATAATAAGGTTGTGAGTTATTTTTGAAGTTTAAGGTCTGAAATGTTGCCCACTTATCTCCTACTGTTCTAATGGCTTTAATTCTTCCATCGGGTTTTAAGAACTTAAACTGATCATCTTCTGATAACTTCTCTCGATCATCAACATACAAAGAGATTAATACATACTTATTCTTAAGGATATCGATAATTTCTGGATGACTCCATACTTGTTCTTCCATTTTACGACAATTCACGCAAGCCCAGCCTGTAAAATCGAGCATAATAGGTTTGTTTTGGGCTTTGGCAGCTTGCACTCCTACTTCAAAATCTGTATATGCATTAAGTCCTAAAGGTCCATGAGCTTCTTTTTCATAAATACTATAAAATAATGGTGGAGGAAAACCACTTAGCAATTTTAAATTCGCATAGGCGGTATTCGTAAGTCCAGGAACCAAATAAATAACAAATGCCAAGGTAATAATACCCAGCGTTTTTCTTCCTTTACTTAATTTTTGTATTGGGCTATCATGTGGAAAGCGTATTTTTCCGAAAAGGTATAAGACCATACCCAGGCCGATTACTATCCAAATACCTATAAATATTTCTCTTTTTAAAATTCCCCAATGCTCAACAAGATCTGCATTTGAAAGAAATTTAAATGCTAATGCCAGTTCGATAAAACCCAGGACTACTTTTACAGTATTTAACCATCCACCACTTTTTGGTAAAGAATTTAACCAATTAGGAAATAACGCAAATAGTGCAAATGGTAACGCTAAGGCTAATCCAAAACCTCCCATACCAAAACTTAATTGCATCGCTCCCCCATCACTACTTAGAGAACCTCCTAATAATGATCCCAAGATGGGTCCTGTACACGAGAAGGATACCAGAGCTAGTGTTAATGCCATAAAGAATATACCTATCACTCCCCCAATACTTGTAGCTTTACTATCAAGCTTGGTACTCCAGGAAGCTGGTAAGGTAATTTCGAAATAACCAAAAAAGGATATTGCAAATACAATAAAAATGACAAAGAAGACAATATTAAGCGTCACATTTGTCGAAATATTATTCAATATCTCTGGATCTAATGAGTCTAACAAATGAAAAGGAAGACTTAATAAAATATAGATAATAAATATAAAAACCCCATACAAAATAGCATTAAACAACCCTTTTTTACGATCCTTGGCTCCTTTGGTAAAAAAAGAAACTGTAAGAGGTATCATAGGAAATACACAAGGTGTCAATAAGGCTATTAATCCTCCCAAAAACCCTAAAAGGAAAATATTAAAATAACTTTTCTCCTCTACTTGCTCTGAAGGAAAAACATCTTTACCTTTTATATCAATATGTAATGCTTCAGACTTTTTTTGATCCTTTGCTGTAATACTAGACAGATCTCCTTTATTTTCGATTGCTTCTCCAGAAAGATTGATATCAAATTCTACAACCTCTGGAGCCAAACATTTCTCATCATCACAAACCGAAAAGAATACTTCTGCTTTAACCTGTTGCAACGTCTTGTCTATACGCTTGATTTTTTGAGAAAAAGTCACTTTATCTTCAAAATATTTCACATCCATCTCGAAGATATTATCAAACTTCTCGATACCTTTAGGTTCTATCGTTTCTCCTATAAGTGCATAACTCTCTGGAGTAGTATTATAAGTAAACTCTGTTGGTGTTGGAGCTATTTCATCGCTATCTGCTTCATTTTGAGAATATAAATGCCATCCTTCGTCAAGAGTCGCTTCAAAGTATAAAACAAAAGTATCATCAGTTTCCTTCTCTATAGTAGCTTTCCACTTAACAGGATCCAGCGTTTGTGAAGAAAGCGTTGTAGAAAATAAAACAGTGGTAAGTAATAGTAAGAGATATCGCATCAGGCTATTGTAATTTTAAGTATTTGTTTTGTTTGGGGTATTATTTTAAATCTATTATCTGCTCTATAGTTTATAATCCAAATTATTTCTTTTCCAGAACATAATAACCATACTCTTTCTTTGGCTAATAAAGATAATTTTTCATCTTTAAAATATTTACTCAATTTCTTTTTCCCTTTCATTCCCAGAGGATAAAAATAGTCGCCTTCTTTCCATTTTCTTACAGTTAATGGGTACTTTAACTTTTCTTTATCAACATAAATGGTCTTGAGGTCAATATCCGATATTTCGGATATCATTTTAAATTTGAGGGTTCCCGGGGGAATCATTAACATACTTTCGGCTTCAGGTATGTTATAATTGCGATCCTCTATTTTTTCTGATATCGGACTCAATAACAAGTATTCTCTATCCTTTACCAAACGATGGGTTCCCGAAAAAATTTGTTTCCCTGATTGACCAGTGATCATATGTTCTATATCTCCCCATGCTGTAAAATCATATTCTTTTAATAAAAAATACAGGCTAGCTTTTGGGTCTCCGTAATCCATTAATCTATTAATAGGTATCTTAATGATATCATTTTCTGAAACCTCGAACAACTCTTTTTTTAGTAAGGTTACCTGATTTTTAATAAATTCGTTACTCTGTTTTAAATATTCTAAAGTGGTATTAAAATTCTCTAAAAACTGAGGATTAACACCTTTTAACTCTGGAATTACATCAAGGCGAAGTTTATTTCTAAGATATTTTGCACTCTTATTACTGCTATCTTCTCTCCATTGCCAATCATTCTTTTTTGCATACGTCAAAATTTGCGCTCTTGAAAAAGGTAATAACGGCCGTACAAAAATCCCATTAACTTCTGGTATACCTGTTAACCCTTCTATTCCTGTGCCTCTGGACAGGTTAATTAAAAAAGTTTCTAGATTATCATCTGTATGATGCGCAGTGAGAATATAATCAAACTGATGCTCTAGAGCTAGTTTTTTAAACCAATCGTAGCGCAACTCTCTAGCTGCCATCTGTATTGACAAATTATGATCTACAGCATAATTTTTGGTATCAAATTGGGTAATAAAAACCGAAGATTGAAGTGCTTCAGACAATTGAGTAACAAAGTTTGCATCCTCATCACTTTCTTCTCCTCTTAGTTTAAAATTACAATGTGCGATACTATATTGCAGATGTAATGCCTGGCAAAGCCTTACAAGCATAACGCTATCTAATCCGCCACTACATGCAATTAGTAGTTTGCTTCCTGATAGAAATGAAAGGTTTTCTGTAATATGATCTTTAAACTCTTGTAACAACAGATTTTGGATTGAAGTTTTTCGATTTTTCAAATATACGATTTTGAATTGCGATAACCATCTTCTACCAAATTACATTCTACATATTGATTATCAGGTTTTTAACACTTTTTTCAATTTGTTTTTCTTATTTTTAGAAAGCAACTCTTAAATTACTGATAAATGAATAGGACACATGAATTACAAGAATTTTATGAGGCAGATGATCAAAGGGAATTTAGTAAAAAATTATTATCCATTGTACCACACTTACATCCCTATGTAAAACACAGATTATATATTGCAGAAAGCGTAGGCATTTTACCTCAGAACATGTATTGTTCTAACGGTATTATAGACGATGCAATATTGAAACTTTATCATGATGATCTTGATGTCGAAATAGATACCTTATCTCTCGAGCTTCAACTTTTTAAAATTGCCGATGAGCTTATTGATGAATTATACATTCGCGAAGGATGGCATCAAACAAGCATTAGCACCAGTTATTTTCTTAAAGAAGAACTCGAAAAACTCGAAGAAAACTATACTGTAGAAGCAGATAACGAACTTATTATGAAAGAAGAGTTAGATGATATTTGTTATCATCAAAATTCTGAAGAAAAGCAGAATTTTATATATACTGATATGGATTCTGATATCCTTAAGGTTATAGATTCTGAACCCTCTTCTGAACATCGAAAACAGAAGTTATTAGGAAAATTCTATAGTTGGCTCCCCATAGAAACTTCTAAAATTATTGATCTCTTTGTTTTTGGGAAATTAAATTTTGAAGAAATTGCTAAAATTAAAGAGATAACTGCACAAGAAGTCAAGGAAATTATCATTGATGTGCGAAAGAGTTTTAGGAGGAATCTTATTTAGGATATATTAGAAATTATCGGTTTTTAGAATTTCAAAACTTAATTGTTTTCTATTTTGCGTATAAAAGATTATCAATTATGATAGTTCTTACCCGTTGTGCATTTAGATATTTTTTTATTAATAACTATAATTATGCAAGTCTAAAGGAGTGATTCGACTTTAAAAGAAGTGTATCGAGCCCTTCGATACACTCAGGATGACAAAGATTTTAGTTTAAAAAAGCTATTCTCGATACATTTTTTCTTCATGTCATCTCGAGCCCTTCGATAAACTCAGGGCAGGCTAAAGTCGAGAGGCCATTACGAAAAAACACTCGAATTGACACTTTTTAAGGAACACTACATCTAATTACCAAAGACTTACAAGAAAAAAGCAGCATTCTACTTCATCATAAATAACCCATCACCGTTTCTTTTAGGTCAAATTCACGGTTTACGGGGTGTTTTTACCCACTACAAAACGGACCTTTGTATCCGAAATATATCAATAAAGTAAACCTATGAAAAACGTAAAACTTTTTATAGCACTGTGCATTGGTGTTATTCCTATCTCATACTCCAGCAATGATAGTATCCTACTAGAAACCACCAATCAAGTAGTTTTATCCTATTGCCTTGCAAAAGAAGATCCTACTAGAATTTTTGCAGTAGACTCAAAAACAGGAGAACTAAACAACGAAGAAAAAATAACCGTAGATCTAACCAATGCTACAGAAACTATTAAAAGCATTATCATATTTACTGATGCTAATTTAAAAAAAGCATTGTTGGCGCATACCCCTATAATAGATACTAATAGTGATGGAGAAATCTCTGAAAATGAAGCTAAAAATGTAAAAGAACTTTTTTTAAATCGTAAAAACATCTACGATCTCTCAGAAATCAAATATTTTACAGCGTTGACCAAGTTAGAATGTAACAATAATCAACTCACTACTCTGGATATAAGTAAAAATACAGCCTTAGATCGACTGTCTTGTATTCAAAATCAACTTACTACTCTGGATATAAGCAAAAATACAAAATTAAGATCCCTGAATTGTATTCAAAATCAACTTACTACTCTGGATATAAGTAAAAATATAGCGTTGAAATGGTTGACTTGTGGTTATAATCAACTTACTGCTCTGGATATAAGTAAAAATACAGAATTGACTCATTTGGCTTGTAATTATAATCAAATCACTACTCTGGACATAAGCAAAAATATGTTGCTAAAATGGCTGGTCTGTAGTTATAATCAACTTAGTACTCTAGATACAAGTAAAAATACAGAATTAGAATTTCTAAATTGCCCATATAATCAACTCACTACTCTGGATACGAGTAAAAATAGAGCCTTAGAATTCCTAAATTGTCAAAATAATAAACTCAATACTCTCGATATATGCAAAAATATAGTGCTTACCAGATTAGAATGTGATAATAATCAACTCCATTCTCTAAACATGAAAAACGGGAACAATGCTGCTTTTACCGGGGTAAGTCTAAAAAACAATCCCTCTCTTACTTGTATAACTGTAGATAATCCTACTGGATCATATGTAAACAAATGGCAAAAAGATGCTACTACAAGCTATACTAACGATTGTAGCACGCCATAATAAAATTTATCAGACCTACACCCCTTCTAATACTTCTCGCATTGCTTTTGCCTTAAGTAAACATTCTTCGTATTCTTTATCGGGATCTGACTTGGCAGTTATAGCCCCACCAACGGTATATGATATATATTGGCGTTCCTCATTGTAGAGAATACTTCTAATTACTACATTAAAGTCAAAATCTCCATCTGGGGTAAAATATCCTACGGCTCCACTATATATACCTCTTTTAGACTTTTCGAGGTTTTCTATGATTTGCATTGCAGAAATCTTAGGTGCTCCAGTCATACTTCCCATTGGGAAAGTTGTTTTGATAACATCAACAGGAGAAATGGTATCATCAATTGTAGAAGTTACCGTAGATATCATTTGATGCACTTGTTTAAACGAATACACCTTACACAATTCCTCAACAACAACCGATCCTTTGGTTGCAGTTCGTGATAAATCATTTCGTACCAGATCTACAATCATTACATTTTCTGATCGCTCTTTAGGGTCACCATAAAGGTCTGATACTAATCTCTTATCCTCCTCAATATCTTGTGATCTTTTTGCCGTTCCTTTTATGGGTTGTGAAATTACTTTTTGCCCTTCTTTTCGCAAATAGCGTTCTGGTGAAGCTGATAACAAATAGTGATCATTCATCCTAAAAAATGTGGCAAAAGGAGGTTTTGAAATATCGTTTAAGTGATGGTATGTCTGTAAAGGATCTATACAGCTGTTTTTTGCAAAAAACTCCTGACAGAAATTCGCTTCATAAATATCTCCCCGATGTATATGGGCAAGCATTTCATTTACCTTCTCTTTATATTCATCTTTTGTGATACGCAAGCTTATTTTTACCTTACCACAAGGTTGCTCTGTAGTATTTTTTTTGAGTAATGAATGCTCAGAGATTACCTTAAAATCTTCTTCTATTTCATCATCTACCATTCTCAAATAATGCATTTCAAGAATGTTTCCTTTGAGCAGAAAAAGTTTTTTAGGCTGAAAAAAGTACAAATCCGGAAAACATAACTCGTCCTTATTTTCAGAAATTAAATCTTCTGTATCATTTTTCAGATCATAAGAAAGATAACCAAAAATCCAATCCGAAGTTACGCTTTGATATTCTTTTAGTGTATCAAAACCATTATAATAATCGGTTTTAATCGTCGTAAAAGCATCTACTGCCAATACCGCATCATAACTTGAATATTGCTGTGAATAGCTATTAGAATCCAGCCAAATAGCCTCTTCAAATTGCTGTCCCCAGTGTAATAGCTTTCTTTTAAATTCTAAAAAATCTTCTAAAGTATATTGTTGAACACTTCGCACTTACTCATTAGATTTGATGTGCAAAAGTACTGAGAACTTCGTTTAATCCCAATAAAAGTGTCTCATCTGTTACTGTATTAGATTCTATAGAAAAATTATCATAAAAAGAAGGAAAACTAAAACTCTCTACGATCTCGGCACCAAACCTGGGAAACACGTTTTTAGCAAATTCTAATGCGCTTAATCCTCCTCTTTTTCCGGGAGAAGTACTCATTAATAAAATCTTCTTTCCTTCCAGAAAATTACGATCTAGTCGAGATAACCAATCTATTACATTTTTAAAAAAAGCACTCCAGCTCCCATTATGTTCATTTACCGAAATAATCAACGCATCAGCCTCAGAAATTTCTTGTTTTAACCCCATAACCATCCCGGGGAAACCAGCTTTTTTTTCTTCATCTTCACTATACATTGGCATAGCATAATTTACCAGGTTAATTATTCTTATATCATGTCCCTTTATTTCTGAAACTACAAACTCTACGAGTTTATGATTAATAGAAGTACTGCTATTAGAACCTGCGAAGGCAATAATTTTCTTCATTAGTATCGTATTAGAAAGTCAAAAGTAACCAAAATGTTCACAGTCCCAAAATAAGGCTACCTTTGTAGCATCAAAAAAATAGATCAATTGACTTTTCGAGATTTAAATCTAAGTACACAACTTCTTAATGCCCTTGATGATTTAGGGTTTGAGACCCCTACACCTATTCAGGAAAAAGCTTTTGCCCCTGTAATGTCTGGAAAAGATGTTGTAGGTATTGCACAAACAGGTACCGGTAAAACATATGCCTATATGCTTCCGATTTTAAGGATGCTAAAATATTCTGTACAACAAAACCCAAGAATATTGGTATTAGTTCCTACACGAGAACTTGTTGTACAGGTAGTTGATGAAATCGAAAAACTTTCTACATATACTAATGTGCGAATAACAGGAGTGTATGGAGGTACGAATATCAATACACAAAAACAAGCCGTTTCGCAAGGGTTAGATATTATAGTTGCTACTCCAGGGCGTTTATATGACTTGGCCGTAAGCAGAGCTTTACAACTTAAATCTATTCAGAAACTGGTAATCGATGAAGTTGATGTAATGTTAGATTTAGGATTTAGACATCAATTGATGAATATTTTTGATATCCTTCCGCGACAGCGACAAAATATTATGTTTTCGGCTACAATGACAGATGAAGTAGACCAAATGATTTCAGAAATATTTATCAAACCACAAAAAATATCAATTGCCAAAAGTGGGACACCTCTTGAAAACATCAAACAGTATGGTTACAAGATTCCAAATTTTTATACAAAAGTTAATCTGCTGGAACAATTGCTTTCTGATAAAGAAACCTATCACAAAACACTAATTTTTGTTGGTTTTAAAAAGATCGCCGATCGTTTATTTGAGCAGTTAGAAAAAAAATACGCAGACGAGATTTGTATTATCCACTCTAACAAAACTCAAAACTATAGATTACGGAGTATAGAGCAGTTTAGAAAAGGAGAAAATCGAATATTGATCGCTACAGATGTAATGGCCAGAGGTTTGGACATAGAAAATGTAAGTCAGGTAATTAATCTCGACACCCCAGAATATCCAGAAAATTATATGCATCGTATTGGTAGAACCGGTCGTGCCGAAAAAGAAGGAGTCTCGTTTGTACTTACTACAGAAAAAGAACAAGAACATCTGGAGGCTATCGAAAGTTTGATGGAGATGAAAATCGAGCAATTAGACATTCCCTCTGGTGTAGAAATTTCTGATCAGCTTACTCCAGAAGAACAACCCAAAGTTAAAGAAATCAATAATCCTCATAAACGTCCTAATGAGGAAGTTGGAGCTTCTTTTCATGAAAAGAAAGAAAAAAACAAGAAAGTAAACCTTGGAGGTTCATACCAACGAGAGATTAAGAAAAAATATAAAAAACCTAAAACCAAAGGGGATAAAACATATAATTTAAGAAATAAAAAAAAGAAGCGATAATGTAACTGATTTTGCTTTTTTAGATTAAACTCTTCTAATACCTATTTATGGATTTAAATCTTGCTGTATTAATAGATGGTGATAATATACCATCTACTTATATAAAAGAAATGATGGAAGAAATTGCAAAATATGGCAATCCAACTATCAAAAGAATTTATGGAGATTGGACTAAACCAGATCTTACTAAATGGAAAAAGATTCTTCTGGAAAATGCAATAACACCTATCCAGCAATATGGATATACAAAAGGTAAAAATGCTACAGATTCTGCAATGATTATAGATGCAATGGATATTCTATATTCTGAAAAAGTGAATGGCTTCTGTTTAGTATCTAGTGATAGTGATTTTACACGTTTAGCAACAAGGCTTAGAGAGGCAGGGATGAAAGTCTTTGGAATAGGAGAAAAAAAGACACCAGACCCATTTATTGTAGCTTGTGATAAATTTATTTATCTCGAAATTCTTAAATACGAAGCAGAAGAAAATGAATCGGAATCTATTGATAATAAAGCCGTTTCTAAAAACAGTGTTGATAAAATCACTTCAAAAGAGATTAAATTAATTTCGCATACTATATCCGACGTAGCCGATGATGATGGTTGGGCTTTTCTTGGAGATGTTGGTAGTTTGTTACAAAAAAAGCAACCAAATTTTGATTCCAGAAACTACGGTTTTCAGAAATTAACTCCTTTAATCAAGTCTATTAAAAATTTTGAAATTGAACAACGTGAAGCTGCTAAAGGAAGGTCTAAATTGATCTATGTTCGGAATAAAAGACAAAGAAAAAAATAAGCTAATTGTAACAAAAAATACAGACATGAAATCATTAGTATTAAAAGGAGTAATATTTTTCATTATTCTAACATCCTTTCAGATAGAAGCTCAACAGGTCTATAAAGAAAAGTTTGCACATACTTTTTCTATTGTAGCAAGAGATAAAACTACCGGAGAGATGGCAGTAGGAGTGCAAAGTCACTGGTTCTCTGTAGGGTCGATTGTATCCTGGGGGCAATCTGGTGTTGGTGTGGTAGCAACACAATCCTTTGTTAATCCTGCATACGGTCCTAATGGACTTACACTTATGTCTGAAGGTAAAAGTGCCAAAGAAGCGCTCGATCTTCTGGTGGCAAAAGATGATGGAAAAGATTTTAGACAAGTAGCCTTTCTGGATGCAAAAGGTAATGCAGCTGCTTTTACTGGCGAAAAATGTATTGTCTCTGCGCATCATATTGTTGGAGATAATTATGCTGTACAAGCCAATATGATGCTTAATGACAAAGTGGTTCCTGCAATGGCCAAGGCTTTTGAAGAACATAAAGATCTACCCCTGGCCGATCGCGTAGTCAAAGTACTTATCGCTGCTCAGGAAGCCGGAGGAGACATTAGAGGTAAGCAATCTGCTGCACTGGTAGTTGTGAATGCAAAACCAGCCAAAAACACCTGGGAAGATAAAAAAGTAAATCTAAGAGTAGATGATCATGCAACACCATTAGTAGAATTACAACGTCTGTTGCAAGTACATAAAGCTTATGAATATATGAATAAGGGAGATCTGGCAGTAGAAGCCGGAGATATGGAGATGGCGCTTGCAGCCTATGGAGCTGCAGAACAATTGTTTCCCGAAAATTTAGAAATGAAATATTGGAAAGCAATAGCATTGGCCAATAATAAAAGGCTAGATGAAGCATTACCTATATTAAAGCAAATTTTTGATAAAGATGAAAACTGGAGAGAACTCACCAAAAGGCTCCCAAAATCAGGATTATTAACCGTATCAAAAACACAACTTAATCAAATCCTTACCTTATAGAATATGTATTAAAGTTTCAAGTTTGCATTAACCCGTTACCCGTTATCTTGACTCATAAATTTACACTTCTTAATAAACACATCAAATCAATGAAAAGTAAATTATCCCTATTGTTTATCTTTTTTGCTCTGCTTATCGCATGTAAAGAATCAAAAAAGAATACTTCTAAAAATGAGAAACCATTATCTAAGGAAATTGTACTCAATGAAAATGATATCTATTCTGTATTGGTTTCTAAGAATAATCAAATTGTATTTGAAGAGTATTATAATGGTAAAACATCAGGGAATGTATCAAACGTTCAGTCTCTTACCAAAGGGGTTATGAGTATTCTTATTGGAATTGCAATCGATAAAAAATTTATTACCAGTGAAAATGAAACCATTGATACATACTTCACCGATGAATTCAAAAATATTGAAGACGAGAGAAAAAAGACGATTACTATTAAACACTTGCTAAATCAAACCTCTGGACTTTCCTGGAAAGGTTTCTTAGAGCATCAAAACTGGATAAATAGTGAAAACCCAATAGCATTTGTCTTACAAAAAAAATTAGAGCACACTCCTGGAGAAACATATAATTACAATACCGGCGCTACCCACCTGCTATCTGCTATCCTAAATAAATCTACAGGAAAAACAACTCTTGAGTTTGCAAATGAAAATTTGTTCAATGCATTAGCTATTAATACTGTAAATTGGAAAAAACGAAATGATGGTCATTATGATGGTGGTGGACTTGGATTAGAAATGAAGCCTGGTGATCTTTTAAAAATAGGTCAATTATTAGAGAATCAGGGTACACATAATGGTGTTGAAATAGTTTCTAAACCATGGGTAGAAAAACTATTTGATGTAAACGAAAAATTAGCTACCAATTGGGGACTAAGAAATTCTAAACATGGTTTTTGTTGGTATCATGCAAATCTAAATGGGGATCGTATTAATTATGGAATGGGATATGGCGGACAATTCATAATCATGATTGCTGATAAAAACTTGGTGATCGTAACAACACATAATCACGATACCCCAAACGGAATTAAACAACAAATCAAGTTCTTAAATGGAAAACTTCCATTATTAATTGAAAAATATGGTAATTAACACCTGCAATATTTTATAAATGGCCTCTATCTTTGCTCATGGATTTACAGCATATGCCTTTGGTAAAAGTTTTTCGAAAGAAATATATACCAAAAAGTTATGGGTATTAGGAATTATCTGTTCCATCCTTCCTGACGCTGATGTTATAGGTTTTAAATTTGGTATAACGTATGAAAGCTTTTGGGGGCATAGAGGATTTTCACATTCATTACTCTTTGCTTTACTTCTGGGGATTATAGTTACTTTTATTTTCTATTTTAAAAAAGCATATACCAAAACAGGAGTTGCACTAATTTTATATTTTACCGTTTGCACGGCTTTTCATGGCGTTCTTGATGCCATGACTACAGGGGGGCTTGGGATTGCATTCTTCTCTCCTTTTGATACTACCCGATATTTTTTTCCGTGGCGACCGATTCAGGTATCCCCAATTGGTGCTAGTAAGTTTTTTAGTACCTGGGGCATTAAAGTATTGTTAAGTGAGTTGATCTGGGTCGCCATACCAACGAGTATTTATATCTTAGTGATTCGTTATTTCAGAAAACGAAAAAACTAACTTCAAAAAACAATGAAAAACTCGATTAAACCTCTATTTATTTTAATACTCCTATGGCGGACAGGAGTTATTAATGTATACTATTTCTCTATTTAAAACTGAACAATAATATATGAGAGAATTTCAAAATAACACTTCACCAAAAAGCAAAAGAAAATCAAAAGTTACTATAGGGCAAGCTTTTAAAACCATCATATGGCCTCGAAAAAATCTTGTTTTTATTGGATTATTATTAATTGTACTAAGTAGATTAGCTAGCCTGGTATTACCTATGGCCAGTAAATATCTAATGGATGATGTTATCGCCAAAAAAGATTATGAAATGCTAAAAATGCTTTTGATTGGCGTAAGTCTCGCAATTCTGGTACAAGCAGTAACATCATTTCTTTTAACTCGAATACTAAGTGTACAGGCACAATTTCTAATTTCAGAATTAAGGGCACAAGTACAGAAAAAAGTGCTCTCTTTACCTATTAGTTTCTTCGACAACACAAAATCCGGAGCATTAGTATCTCGTATTATGAGTGATGTAGAAGGTGTTCGTAATCTTATTGGTACTGGATTAGTACAATTAGTTGGAGGTACAATTACGGCTATTATCTCATTGGTATTGCTCATTAGAATTAGCCCTTCGATGACATTATTTGTGCTGGTTCCTGTATCTGTATTTGGAATCGTAGCTTTAAAAGCATTCAAATATATTCGTCCAATCTTCAGGAAACGAGGAGTTATCAATGCAGAAGTTAAAGGTCGATTAACCGAAACTCTTGCCGGAGTACGAGTAATAAAAGGATTTAATGCCGAGGCACAAGAAAACAAAACCTTCGAAGAAGGAGTAGATCGACTATTTCAAAATGTAAAAAAGAGTTTAACCGCTACTGCATTAATGACTAGTTCTTCAACATTTTTATTGGGTATTGCTTCTACCGGAATTATGGGAATTGGTGGATATAAAATTATGATTGATGAATTGACCATTGGTGATTTTCTTTCGTTTACACTACTGCTGGGATTTATGATTGCACCCATTGTACAAATGAGTAATATCGGAAGCCAGTTAACCGAAGCACTGGCAGGTCTGGATCGTACCGAAGAGCTTATGAATATGACTCCGGAAGAAGAAATAGAGGATAGAAACATCACTTTAGAACATATAACAGGAGATATCATCTTTGACAATGTTTCATTTTCATATGAAGAAGGAAAAGAAGTACTGCATAACATTAGTTTTAAAGCTCCTTCGGGATCTGTAACTGCTTTGGTAGGCAGCTCTGGTTCTGGTAAATCTACAATCGCCGGATTAGCAGCTACATTCTTAAACCCAAAATCAGGAACTATTACTATTGATGATAATGATATTTCTAAAGTAAAGTTACATAGTTACCGACGTAATCTGGGAGTTGTATTACAAGATGAATTCTTGTTTGAAGGTTCTATTAGAGAAAATATTTTATTTCCTAACCCAGGAGCTACAGAAGCACAATTGCAACAAGCTGTAAAAGCTTCATACGTGAATGAGTTTACAGATCGTTTTGACGATGGATTAGATACGCTAATAGGAGAACGAGGTGTAAAACTTTCTGGAGGACAACGACAGCGAATTGCCATTGCAAGAGCTATTCTGGCAAATCCTAAAATTATTATTCTTGATGAAGCAACATCAAACCTGGATACAGAAAGCGAAGCTTTAATTCAAAAAAGTCTTGGTGAATTAATGAAAGGTAGAACCACTTTTGTTATTGCACATAGATTAAGTACAATCAAAAAAGCAGATCAAATTTTGGTTATCGAGTCTGGTAACATAGCCGAACACGGTAATCATGATGAACTTATTGCTGCAAAAGGCAGATATTTTGACTTATACACATATCAAGCTAGAATTTAGTATTTTTAGAATACAAAAAATCAAGCTTATGAAAAATAACATTAGAGGTGGTGATGCGCCAATCGCATGCCAATTAGAGGTTGACAAAAACTATGCTTGGTGTTCTTGTGGTCATAGTACAGATCAACCGTTTTGCAATGGTAATCATAAAAATACAGGAGGTTCTCCTCCTATCATTTTTTGTGTAGAAGAAACAAGAGAGGCTTATTTATGTACTTGTAAACAGACCAACGATCCTCCATATTGTGATGGATCACACAACAATTAAAAAAACTGTTTATTGATCATGACGAGGTAGCATTATAAAAGTGATTTGCTACCTCTATCATTAAGATCGATATATATTACTGTATCGTTTTTTGGTTTTGATTGAATGATTGTAATTTATTTTTATCCTTTAATGCTATTTTGGAGTATTCTAAGTCATTGCTTTGTTTAAAAGTTCCTTCAGGGTTAACAATGCAATGAAAAGGAATCTCTGAAAAATAAAACTTCTGCATTGTTTCTGGATCATTACCATTGGTGTTCAATTGGACTCCTTTTGGATTTTTATTGGTTATATATTTTAACCACCGCTTTGTATCTCGATCTATTGAAATATCAATAAATATAATACTCTCATCCTCTCTAAATTCATTTTTCATTTGTTCGAGTATCGGTTTTTCTGCTATACAAGGAGGGCACCATGTGGCCCAAAAAGTGATATATAATGTTTTTCCTCTATAACTATTTAAAGAAATTAAATTTCCTTCTGAATCAATATATTCTATATCTGGCACATAATTATCTGAGGTTGTACTAAAATCCCATAACTTCTGAGCATGTACTAAGTCTCCACCCTGTGTTACTTTAAATCCTTTTTGTAATAAAATCAGAGGTTGAGAAAGTAGAAAATAAGTAAACACAAAAATCAAAATAAAGCCAGAAGATACTTTATATAATTTTTTCACCTCTTTTCTTGAGACTATCAGTGTCAAAACTCCAATGATGATAAGTACTAATGCAAAAGGGAAATACAAAAATCTAAATGGTTTAAAAATCAAAAGTGACAAAAACAGAAAAGGAAGATACTGTATAGAAGTATTCTTATTTATCATTCCACTTACATAAAACCCTAATATGCATATCAAAATAGGCACCCATTTTAGTAATGCAGGATTATAAATAGGGAGTATTTTGAGAAATAGAAAAAACAATGCAAATAATAGTATTGCGAAAGAAAGAATTCCCAAAAGAATTTTAAAAATTGATTTTTTGATCATAACTCTACTCTTTTTCTTTAGTTATCCATGTAAAAATAATTGTAGCAATTCTTGAAACTATGAAAACAAAAAAACCAAAGACTGCAGGAAGTGCAGATACTTTTAATCCGCTTGCAAAAACATGAGTAGAGATTTCATCTATTATTTCGACTTTATCAAACATCCCTACAATACCTATTAACTGACCTAATAATCCCCATACTAATGTTAAAAGCCCTATAGAATTGATTAGGTTAATGTATTTCTCTGAAGGAATACCTTTTTGTATGACTACCCATATATTTTTTATAATGATAAGCAATACGATCAGAAACAGAACAACTATCGGTATCATAAAAAACATTCCTCCCTCTTCTATTCTATCACCAAGGGATGTAAAGATCGATGAAGTTTCTTTTTGTGAAATAAACAGCTTTGTAATATTGAGCATTAAATTGGTCATCCTATAAAATCTATTTTAAAAAGTTATTTTTTGATAATTTCTATTTCTGGATACTCCTTTTGGATAAAAGTTTCTTTCATTTCTAATGGTTGTTGTTTAACATATTTATTAAAAAAAGTAAGAATCAATTGATTAGTAATATAAGACATTCTATCTGGATCAATTTCTCCTGTTTCTGTAAGTGAATGGATTTTTGACCAATACCCCAGATCCCCAAAATTAGCATGACCTGTCGACTTTATCGTAACTAAATAATAATCATTTTTTACCACTTGATCGTATACATAGAAATTTGGAGTGAAAAATTTATCATAATCCCTGTCGGCATGCATCACCAGGAGTGGTGCTTTCAGCGTAGTATCGATTACTCTTCCAAATTGCGCTCCGTCCATATTAATTACTCCTTTAATCTTTTTATTTACCGATGCATTTTGCACTACTGCTGCACCACCCCATGAATGTCCCAATAATCCAACTTGATTCATATTTAATTTTTGATATAAAAAGTTACTCGAATCCTCGTTTAATACAGCCAATTGATCTATGACAAAGGAAATATCATTCGACCATCTATCAAGGCTTTCGAAATATGGTAAATATTGTATGAGTTCATAGGCTGCCGTATTGCCACGCTTATCTTTTGCATTGAGTGCTAAATCCATTTTTTCATGTACAAAACCAAAATCTACCTCTGTATTCATGTCGTCAATATTTTTTTGACTCCATTTGATTCGTTTTCCTTGATATTCTGAAAGAAAGGATTCATATGTATGATGTATCGCAAAAACCACATATCCCTGACTTACAATTTCCTCAATAATCGAAGTATACATTTCACTATTCCATAATAATCCATGGGATAAAATTATAATAGGTAACTGTTTATTTTTTATGATAGGAAGTGACTTTTGAGTATGAGTCTTTGTAAGATCAAAATGTGTAGCAATGATAGCAGGCATACCTTTACTTTCTACAAAAGCTTCTGCGTATCCATGATCCATATAACGTATCGGTTTTGTAATTTCATGGTCAGAAGGATAATATACATTTATTGTTAACTTTCTATAATCCCCTTTTTCTTTTGTAAGTGTTTCTTCTCGTGTTTTGTCTTCAAGATATAATGACTCTAATCCCACTGAAAAAGTACCTGAAGGTTCTGGAAACTTAATCACAGGCATTATGATGCAAAGAACAATACTAATTAAGGTAATAATCAATCCTAAACTAACTAATGAAACCTTTGCTATTTTTTTAATGTTGGAGGCATAGTACAATACTATACTTATCAAAAGTGTGGTATATCCTAAATACATCTGCCATCGAATTCCTTCGATTAGCCAATGAAGTACAAAAAAAACAATGCTAATGTAAAAAAGCCATTTTTTGATCTTTAAATATTGTGCAAAAAAACAGATTAAAAACCCTGTTAATGAAAGAAGTAAAAAAAGTTCTAAGATTCGCATTGATTCTTCTATGATTTATTTTGAATCAAAACTAACCACATTAGATTTACGTTATTGGGTATTTGCGACTAACTACCGAATTAGCTTTGCTTATACCTTAAATAGTATCAAAAATGTGGTAAACCTGTAAAAAACCATATCAATTTGGCTTTTTATCTCGTTAACAATGCTGTTTAAAAAAATATATTGATATTACACTCTATTTTTGTTTAGCCAATGATTTCTAAAGAGTTTGTATTAAAAATAATTGTAGAATTATTACTTCATATCACCTTTTGGATTGTAGTATTGGTTTGCTATACCTATTTCTTTGGGCATAATACAGACAACATAAGTTATGTTTTTTCTTTTTCGTTATTCTTAATGCCGGTAACCATTGGGACTACCTATACTGTAATTAACCATCTCATTCCTAAATATCTATTAAAAGAGAAGTATTTACTATTCTTATTATACTGCATATATACTATCATTATTTCTGCTTTTTTTATCACTATTTCATTCTTTTATGGATTGATTTTTTTATCATCCCTAAAATTAGAAGGCATGGCCCCTATGACCAGAAGTCCTTTTTTTCTGTTTATTGCGGTATATTTTGTAGTCTTTGTTGCTAGTGCTTTTAGTTTGGTACGACATAATTATAAATCAAACTCAGCAAACCGAGAACTGCAACATAAAGTCTTAGAGGCTCAACTTAAACTTAAAGAACAAGAATTACATTATCTCAAAATGCAAATTCATCCTCATTTTTTATTCAATACGTTAAACACGATGTATGGATTTGCGCTAAAAAAATCTGAAGAAACTCCAGAAATGATCTTGAGGCTTTCGAACCTATTAGATTACCTCTTATATCAGGTAGATAAACCTTTGGTATCATTAAAACAAGAATTAGATCATATCAAAGACTATGTTACCTTAGAAAAAATGCGATTTAATGATACACTAGATGTAACTATGAATTTTGAAAATGTAAACGATTCTATTCATATTGCTCCTATGCTGTTAATTCCGTTTGTAGAAAATAGTTTTAAGCATGGACAAATACGAAATAAAAAACTCTCTATTTATATGAAACTAACCCATATAGATAACGTAGTACATTTTTGTATAAAAAATTCAATTTATAGTTCTTCTGAAAATGACCCAGATGGTATTGGTTTATCTAACATCAAAAAAAGGCTTTCCTCATTGTATGCTGATAATCATGAGTTACTAATTTCTATAGATGAGCAGTGGCATAGTGTCGAATTAAATCTAAATACTTCTAAAACAAAAAACCTATGAGCTCCAAAATATCCTGTATCATAGTAGATGATGAACCCACAGCAAGAGAGATTATCTCCTCTCACCTGTCAAAAATTGATCGTATTGAGGTTATAGCAACGTGTAGTAACGCTCTAGAAGCGTTTAATTGTATTAATACCCAAAAAGTAGATCTTATTTTTCTAGATATAAATATGCCTGAGATTTCAGGAATTTCTTTTGCGAAATCTATTAATAAGGATATCAAAATTATATTTACTACTGCCTATCGTGAATATGCTATTGATGGTTTTGATCTTCATGCAGTAGATTATTTATTAAAACCTATCGCTTATGAACGATTACTAAATGCCATACATAATTATTTTGAAGTCTATCATAAGACAGAATCATCAAAAACTATTGAAACCAGTTCGAATGAATTTATTTTTGTTCGATCAGATCGAAGAATGAAAAAAGTTGATTTTGCCGAAATTATTTATATCGAAAGTTATAGTGACTATGTAAAAATCCATTGCTCATCTAATACTATTGTCTCGAGAGAAACAATAAGTACAATCGAATCCAAATTACCACAGCAATATTTTATGCGAACCCATCGATCTTATATTATTGCTATTTCGAGGATAGATTCTTTTTCTAATGAAGAAATTATAGTTGGTAAAAACTCTATTCCTATTAGCAGAAATTACAAAGCTGAAGTATTGTCAAGATTAGAGAATATGTAAGTATAAGTGTTACCAAAAAATTCTAAGCCTGTTAAAGATTATAAAAACTTCAACAGGCTTAGTTTTACACTAATATATTATGTTTTTTACTACTTCTTAATTTGATTAAGAATGTAACGCTCTATTATCTGTCGCAGCAAGCGCTGCTTCTTTTACTGCTTCTGTAAACGTCGGGTGTGCATGAGACATACGAGAAATATCTTCGGCAGATGCTCTAAACTCCATTGCAGTAACTGCTTCGGCAATAAGGTCTGCACAACGTGCTCCAATCATATGAACGCCCAATACCTCATCTGTAACTTCGTCTGCAAGTATTTTCACAAAACCATCAAGATCGCCACTAGCACGTGATCTACCTAGTGCTCTAAAAGAAAACTGTCCTGATTTATATTTTACTCCAGCTTCTTTTAATTCTTCTTCAGTTTTACCCACCGCAGCTACTTCCGGCCAGGTGTATACTACTCCTGGGATCAGATTGTAATCAATATGTGGTTTCTGTCCTGCTAGCGTTTCAGCAACAAAAACTCCTTCTTCTTCAGCCTTATGTGCCAGCATTGCTCCTTTTATCACATCACCTATCGCGTAGATATTAGAAGCACTCGTTTGTAAATGGTCATTAACCTCAACCTGTCCTCTATCATTAAGTTTTACTCCAGCAGCTTCTGCATTTAATCCATCGGTATAAGGTCTACGGCCAACAGATACCAAGCAGTAATCTCCTTTAAACTCTACCGGATTTCCTTTTTTATCATCTGCAGTTACCGTTACTTCATCTCCAGAAACCGATACTCCTGTTACTTTATGAGAAGTATAAATTTTGGATTTCTGTTTTTTCATTACTTTCTGTAATTCTCTAGATAGCGCTTTATCCATTCCGGGAATAATTCGATCCATATATTCTATTACAGAAACTTCTGCTCCCAAACGACGATATACTTGCCCTAATTCTAATCCAATTACTCCACCCCCAATAATAATTAGGTGTTTTGGCACTTCTTTTAGTTTAAGTGCCTCTGTAGATGTAATTACTCTCTTTTTATCAATTTCGATAAATGGTAATGTTGATGGTTTAGAACCAGTAGCAATTATCGTGTTTTTAGCTTCGATTGTTTCTACAGTCCCATCTGTTTTTGTAATATTTATATGCGTAGTATCTTTAAATGATCCTACACCCTCAAAAACATCTATCTTATTTTTTTTCATCAAAAAACTAACTCCGTCACAAGTTTGATCTACCACAGTTTGTTTACGGGCAATCATCTTTTCCAGATTGATCTTTACATCACCAGGAATCTCGATCCCATGATCTGCAAAATGCTTTACAGCATGCTCATAGTGATGAGAAGAATCTAACAATGCCTTACTGGGGATACACCCTACATTAAGACAAGTTCCTCCAAGTGTTGAATATTTTTCGATTATTGCGGTTTTCATTCCCAGTTGTGCGCATCGAATAGCGGCCACATATCCACCAGGTCCAGAGCCAATTACGGCTACATCATATGTACTCATAATAGATTATTATGTTGTGCGTGTTAATTATGAACAACAAATGTACAAATGTTTTGCTTCTTACAGAAGCACTGATCTTGTCAAATTTTCATTATAAAGCAATATTAGGGCAATCAAAAAGTTATACTTTAATTCATGGTAAAGAATGAATTAATGAAAGAATGAGATCATGAAGCCATCAAAAAACAAAAATCTTTGCTAATTTGCAGCTTCGATACTTTATTTACTCTTAAAGACCTTTTGATATAATTATGCGATATTTATCAACTCTTTTTTTGCTTGCTGTACTAGTTTTATGGAGCTCCTGCCGTAATGATTTTGAGTCAAATCCAAGTACAGGAAATTTAAATTTCTCGACAGACACCTTATTTCTAGATACCGTTTTTACCAATATAGGTTCCAGTACATACAGTTTTAAAGTATATAACCATACCAGCGATGATTTTACCATCCCTGCAATTGCGCTAGAGCGTGGTGAAAATTCTAACTACAGGCTTAATGTTGATGGTATTCCCGGAAAATCCTTTGAGAATATTCAGGTTTTAGCCAAGGATAGTATTTTTGTTTTTGTAGAAACAACAACAAATATCACTAATCAAACAGCAGATGTAGAGTTTTTATATACGGATCGAGTATTATTTGATACAGGAGGAAATCAACAGGATGTTGATCTGGTAACTCTAATAAAAGATGCCGTATTTTTGTTTCCTTCTCGGGATGCCATGACAGGTGAGACAGAAACGTTATTACTCGGTCTTGATAATGAAAATAATGAAATTAGAATTGAAGGTTTCTTTCTGGAAGATGATCAACTCAACTTCACCAACGAAAAACCTTATGTCGTTTATGGATATGCTGCTATACCTAGCGGAAAAACACTTACTATAGATGCAGGTGCAAGAATACACTTTCATACTAATTCTGGGATTATAGCTGCAAACGGAGCTACTCTTACCGTAAACGGTGAACTAAGTACAGATCCAGAGCTTCTTGAAAATGAAGTGATTTTTGAAAGCGATCGCTTAGAACCTGGTTTTAGTGATATCCCGGGGCAATGGGGAACTATCTGGCTTACTGCGGGAAGCACAGGTCACTCTATAAATCATGCAACCATAAAAAATGCAACAGTAGGAATACTAATGGACTCTAATGACGGAGGCTCAGATCCGACGCTTACTATTAAAAACACCCAGATCTATAACAGTTCTAATGTAGGACTTCTGGCGCGTACAGGTAATGTACTGGGGGAAAACCTGGTAATTAATAATGCCGGACAAGTATCTCTTAACTGTTCACTAGGCGGCACCTATAATTTTAACCACTGTACATTTGCAAATTATTCTAGTATCGGAACTGGGTTTAGAGAGCTTCCAACGGTATTGATTGATAACAATTTACGAGTAAATGAAACCGATGTAGTTGTTGCAGATTTACTTGAAGCTAATTTTACAAACTGTATTATCTACGGAAATCAGGATTTAGAATTAATATTTAGTAAAATTGATGGCACAGCATTCAATTATAATTTCAAGAACTGTTTAATTAGGTTTAATGATTCTGGTGACCAGTTTACTGGCAATCCTTTATACGATTTTACGAATACCGCTCTGTATGAAAATGTTATTTTAAATGAAGAACCTGATTTTAAAACTCCGCTTGAAAACATGCTTAGTATTGGTGAAAATTCTGCCGCTAATGGTAAAGCGTCTACTCCTACCTCGGGAACCGATATTTTAGGAACTCTTCGCAGTACTACTGCTCCCGATATAGGTGCATACGAAAGCACAGCCTTTGAAGTAGAAAATTGATTTATAATATTATCATTCTTCATTAACACCTAGTAGTATCTTAAATATAGAGATACTAAAAACCGTATTTTTACTTATAGGAAACAACTACGATAAAGATTAGATTTGATATAATAACCATATTACTAACTAATCTTTTACACAAATGAAAACTAAATTTGCCAATCTAGCAAGTTCTTTATTAGTGGCTTGTCTTGTAATCTTCGTTATTGTTATTTCTTGTAAAACAGATAAAACAGACAAAAAAGAAAAGATAGAGCAACAACCTGTTGCTTATGAAAATGTAGAGGAAAAAAGTAACGATTGTAATTGCGAACCTGCATGGTTTCCTCACGCTCAAACACCTCCTCCAGAAGAAGGTAAAGGAAGTCCTTTTGATACTACCAGTACAACAAATTGTATTTTTCAACAATGGTCCTGGCAAAAATTCTTATGGTTAACCAAACCAGATAATGGAACAACTGTTTTCGAAAATAAGTTAATACAGGTTAGTGATTTAATGATTCCTGTAGAACCTCAATCAGGATTATCTTTGGTTCTTAAAGATATAGAACAAGCCGGTTCTGATGGAGTCTTAAAAACCAATTCTCAATTTAATTCGAGCATAAATAAATCTGATACGGTTTACTATTCGATTCATATTGACGATACCTTAAAAGTTGCTGCCGATCATTTTAAAACTGCTATCCTGGATGGATCTATTCCTCATAATAATACCGAAACATTTCCTATTGGATCATTAGAGTTAAAAGTTTCGTGGGTAAAAACCAGTGCAATACCTACAGATAAGCTCTCGTCATATTACCAGACCAAAGCAGCCATTTATGAAAATGGCACATATGTTACCAGTGATGTTGCTTTATTAGGAATGCATGTAGTTGGGGTTGTCATAAATCATCCAGAATTTATATGGGCAACTTTTGAGCATAATGATATGGCTCCCTACTATGATTGGAATACTAATACAGTATCTTCTACCGATGAAAAATTATTATTTGGTAAAGGAAATACTTCATCTCTAGACGGAATTACATGGAGTGGCAATCAACCCAAAGAACCCAATAAAGCTTTTACACTTTTCGAATTTGGTGTTCCCAGAACGCAAGGGAACGGCTTTATGGAAACCAGTCAAAAAGAACCAAAAAATTATGATAATATAAAGAACATTAATTCTTGTGTTGCTTCAAAACTTAAGGATGTATGGAAAAATTATTTTTATAACGGAGGGATTTGGATCGATACCGATGGGCTACCCCCACAAAAACAAGCAGATACCATCCAAAAATTAGCCGGCAATATATCTCATGCTACAAAAGGATCTATCACAAGAGGATCTCTAAATCTTTCCAACCTTACTATGGAAACCTATACACAGACTTTTCAAAGTGATGTACATGATATTAATGTAAATAACTTAGTCAATTGCTTTGTTTGCCATAACTCAGAGAATTTTAACGAAGATAAAGCTAAATCACCATTATACTTAAGTCATATATTTAATGCTTATCTGCAACATGGAGCAGGAAAAACACACGATGAGATTAACACATTAAAAATCAAAGAATTTAACGAACAGTTCATGAAAAAAGGGTAATTCTCATATTCAATTCAATTAAAACTGCTCGTATTTTATCATAGGCAAATACGAGCAGTTTTCTATTTCACCACATATCGAACTCCATTCATCCCAAGAATTTTAGAAACTTAAACAATAAAGGCAACAAATCATTACATTTGAATACGTTTATAAAAACGAAAACTTATAATTTATTTTTCAGTTTATTACAATGAATTCATATCTCTTTACCTCTCAACGATTAGGTTTCCGTAATTGGACCCTCGATGACTTAGAAACATTATTCGAAATCAATAATGATAATGATGTAATGGAATTTTTTCCGTTTAAGCCATCAAAAGAAGATACCAAAGCATTTATTATAAGAATGCAGGAAATGTATTCAGAAAAAGGGTTTTGTTATTTTGCTGTTGATCTGTTGGATAATGCCGAATGCATAGGGTTTATAGGTTTGTGTGAACAAACTTATTTAGAAAAATTAAACCCATTTGTCGATATCGGTTGGCGACTCAAAAAAAGTATCTGGAACAAAGGATATGCTACCGAAGGTGCCAAAGCTTGTTTAGATTTTGGTTTTAATACTATTGGATTAGACAAAATTTACTCTGTAGCACCAGCAATTAACGTAAAATCAGAATTAATCATGAAAAAGATTGGGATGCAACAAATCGAAACCTTTGAACATCCCAAATTATCAGATAATGAGCGATTGAAATGCTGTGTGTTATATGAGAGAGAAAGAGAATACTAGAATAATTAAAAAACAATTACTATGTCAAAATTTAAAATTATAGCCATAGCATTAATTACTTTTCTATGTTTTACACGAATAGCTATAGCTCAACAAGATGCGGTACATAAAAAAATTAATGCAGACATGTATGGTAATTTCTCTAAAGCATTTGAGACTTTAGATTATGACTTATTTGCTTCTATACATAGCAAAAAAATGATTAGAATTTCGGGCAATGGTGGTGAAATTAAAAAAGCAAGTGCCTATTTAAAAGGTTATAAAAAACGATGGAGTGTTCCTTCCAAAAAACCTGCTCCAATTGATTTTAGGTTATTTGAAAGAATCTACTCTGATTCCCTGGTTTCTGACAGAGGAATTTACAGAGTTACTTATATCGACGACACTAATAAGACAAAACACTCCTATGGTCAGTTTCATGTTGTATTAAAGATGGAAGATAAAAACTGGAAAATATGGATGGATTATGATTCTGATGAAAATAAAAGTATTAATAAAGATAGTTATGATGCTGCTTTTTCTATTTCTGAATATAAAAAATACTGGAAACACTAAGATAGTCTGAAGTTTCTATTACATTTGAAAAACACTTACTGCAATTGTACACATGAAGATTACAAGAAAAATAAGAATCATACTCATTCTCTCTCTGGTCTTACTAAATATAAGTTGTGATCAGATTTCAAAGAATGTTGTTCGACAAACAATCGAACCTTATGAGCGTATAGAAGTTTTTAAGGATAGTTTTGTATTGACTAAAGTAGAAAACACTGGTGCCGCCTATAGCTTGGGATCAGATTTGGCTCCGATCTTAAAAATACTTTTATTACAAATTCTTCCAATATTAGTGTTATTACTATTATTAAGACAGATATTGATTAAGACAAATTATTCTAAAGAAACAATCATAGGTTTTGCTTTTATTATTGGTGGCGGAATCGGAAACCTTTTTGATCGCATTGTATATGGATCGGTAACTGATTTTTTGATTTTAGATTTAGGAATCATAAAAACCGAAATATTTAACCTTGCCGATGTTTCAATTTTTTTAGGCTCAATTTTAGTTTTAATTACTACTTTTTTTAATAAAAAAGGAACTATTTTTAAAGAAAAAATTCAATAACAATGAGTTGGATTAAAGAAATATCATATACCGAAGCAACGGGGCAATTAAAAAAAATCTATAACCGTATTAAAGGTCCAGATAATAATGTAGATAATGTATTGTCTATACATAGTCTACGGCCACATACTCTGATAGGCCATATGGGCTTATATAAAAATGTATTACACAACTCTAATAATACATTGCCCAAATGGTACTTAGAGACTCTTGGTGTGTATGTAAGTAGTCTCAATCAATGTAGCTATTGCGTAGATCATCACTCGGTTGGATTAAAACGACTATTGAATGATGATATCAGGTTTAAGGAAATTTTGTCCTGTTTATCCAAAGATGAATTGCAAAATCATTTTAAGTATCAATATTTGGCAGGCCTTCAATATGCTAAGAAGTTAACGTTATCACATCATACTATTACCGAATCAGATATTCATAACCTTAGAGATCAAAATTTATCTGATGGTGAGATCCTGGAGATTAATCAGGTAGTAAGCTATTTTAATTATGTAAATAGAACTGTAGTTGGTTTAGGAGTTAATACTGATGGAGATATTATTGGACTTTCACCTAATGATAGTGATGACGCCAAGAACTGGAGTCATTCCTGAATATTGTTACCTGTTTTAAGATCATTAGAATTGATAGTAGTATAATGTTTCCATTTCTTTTGAAATACAGAATCATTATTGATATATCGTTTTCCTGATTCATAATAAATAAACTCATCTCTTCCTGTTAACTTGGGATCATTAGATATTTTGCTATAAAAATTAGCATACTCTTCTTTTTCTTTCTGTAATGTGTTACGAAGGGAAATATAAACATTTGACTCTGGATCAGACTTTTTCCAGATATCATATTCTGTCGCATTTGAAACATACCTAATAGTATGCAATAAACTATCCTTAATTTTTATATCCATACCGTCTGTATAATATATTCTTTTGTTTGCATAGTCCATATTTTTCATATAAAACCGACTCTTATTGTATGACAAAATCCCATGTTCACCAACAGGAGTAAGCCCATGTACTTTTCTTACTATAATAAAACCAAAATCTTTATCCGAAATTCTTTCTATTAGCAATATAGCTTTATACACAGGATGATTATGTATTGTATCTCGAAAAAAAGCATACCCATCTATAAGATCATAACGTCCTTCTATACTTAAAATTTCACGAATATTTAAGGTATCTTCCTTTTTTTCAACACGTTCAACCTCCTGTTCTAAGTTTTCTTTTTTTACACTTTCTTCAGTTGGTTTGGGCGTTAAATTACTACAGCCAGATAGCGTAAGTAGTACATAGAATAAAATTTGGATATGACGTATATGCATCATAATTCTGTAATTAAGAGTTTTATGATAACAATATAATCAAAAAGTGCACTGCCATATATCATGCCAGTACACTTTCTTTTAATTCGGTATTTAAAACAAACTGGCTTACACTTTTTTTGATATTGCAAAAAATTGCATTTACAAGTGAACTAAAAAAATCTAAATACCAATTTAGTAAAGTATTATCCTACAAATAAAGGCTTATCTGCCATCATCGCATTTACATCATCTGCAATAGTATGCAGTTTTTCTTCGCTTTCAACATTTTGGATTACCTGATCTATCAATTCGACAATAGCTGTCATATCATTTTCTCTTAATCCTCGAGTGGTAACAGCAGCTACGCCAATACGAATTCCTGATGTTACAAACGGGGATTTATCATCAAACGGTACCATATTTTTATTTACAGTAATTTCTGCAACACCCAATGCTTCTTCTGCCTGTTTACCAGTTACTCCTTTATTTCGTAAATCGATAAGCATCATATGATTATCGGTACCACCAGAAATAACTTCATATCCTTTCTTTACAAATGCTTCGGCCATAACTGCTGCATTTTTCTTGACCTGTACGATATAATGTAAAAACTCGTCTGTTAGTGCTTCTCCAAATGCGATTGCCTTTGCTGCAATAATATGTTCTAATGGTCCTCCTTGATTACCAGGAAATACGGCACTATCAAATAATGAGGACATCATTCGTTTTTTACCATTTTTTAAAGTGATTCCGAAAGGATTTTCAAAATCTTCTCCCATCAAAATAAGACCACCGCGTGGTCCTCGTAGTGTTTTATGGGTTGTCGTAGTCACTACATGGCAATGTGGTACAGGATCAGAGATTACTCCTTTTGCAATTAACCCTGCAGGGTGAGCTATATCTGCAAAAAGAATTGCTCCTACACTATCTGCTATCTCTCTAAATCTTTTATAATCAATCTCTCGTGAATAAGCAGATGCTCCTGCAATAATCAACTGCGGTTTTTCTGCTGTAGCGATTTCCTGAATCTTATCATAATTTAACCTTCCAGTCTCCTTCTCTACTCCATAAAAAACAGGAGTATATAACTTACCAGAGAAATTAACTGGCGAGCCATGAGTTAAATGTCCTCCATGAGAAAGATCAAAACCTAATATTTTATCGCCTGGTTTAAGACATGCATGATATACAGCTGTATTGGCTTGTGAACCAGAATGAGGTTGCACATTAGCATATGCTGCACCAAACAATTCTTTAGCTCTATCAATAGCAATCTGTTCTACAACATCTACTACGGCACATCCCCCGTAATAGCGTTTGCCAGGATATCCTTCGGCATATTTATTAGTAAGTACAGACCCAGCAGCTTCCATTACTTGTTCACTCACAAAGTTTTCTGAAGCAATAAGTTCTAATCCGTTGATTTGACGTTCTTTTTCGTCCTGAATTAAATCAAAAATTTGTTCGTCGCGTTGCATGAATTCATTATTTATTAGTAAAGGCGTAAAAATAGGAAATCCATTCCTTAAATCGACGTAAATAGTCCCTAATAAATAAGAACGTCTTGTTCTTTTTATGAATTCATGTTTCCTACCATACATCACTGATAATTTTGCATTAATACTTATCAAATATTACGAAGTAAAACGTTTCTGGGTTTCGAAAAAACGTAACAAATAAGTAATCTCACCTTGGTATTGTACTATTAATAACATATCTTATCATTATTTTAATTATTTTTCACATAATTAAAAACTTTTAACCATTCGAAAATTATATATTTGATCATAAAAATTACCAACAACATATAAAAGAACAATAATGCCCATAACTGCAAATTATCCAGATAGAAAGACATGGATTGAAACATTTCCTAATACGGATTTTCCTATACAAAATATTCCTTTTGGCGTATTTCTTACCCGAGATGATATTATTACTATAGGAACCAGAATTGGTGATACTGCTATTGACCTAGGAGCGCTTCATCAACTTGGTTATTTTGATGAGATCCCATTAACAGATGATATTTTTTTACAGGATTCTTTAAATGATTTTATTTCTGATGGAAAAAAAACGTGGAGATTAGTTCGTAATAGAATTGCTGAAATTTTTGATGCCAAAAACAATTCCTTAAAAAATAACGAAAAACACAGGCAAGAAGTTTTATTCTCTCTAGATGAAATCGAAATGCAACTACCTGTTAGTATTGGAGATTACACTGATTTTTATAGTAGTATCGAACATGCGACTAACGTAGGAAAAATGTTTAGAGACCCCGAGAATGCTTTACTTCCTAATTGGCTACATATGCCTGTTGGATATCACGGTCGCAGTAGCTCGGTTATCCCTTCTGGTATTCCTGTACACCGCCCACAAGGTCAAAAACTAACCAATGGTGCTAAAGAACCTATTTTTGGCCCTTCGAGACTAGTTGATTTTGAACTTGAAATGGCTTTTATTACTACAGATGCTAACCAATTAGGAGAACCAATACCTATCGAAGAAGCAGAAGATTATATATTTGGAATGGTATTATTTAATGACTGGAGCGCAAGAGATATTCAGAAGTGGGAGTATGTTCCACTAGGTCCATTTTTAGGCAAAAACTTTGCTTCATCTATATCTCCGTGGATTGTAACTCTTGATGCCTTAGAACCTTATAGAACAGATGGACCTAAACCAATAAAAAAACAACTACCTTACCTTCAATATAAAGGAAAAAAGAGTTTTGATATAAATCTAGAAGTTGCCATTCAACCAGAAAAAGCAGTAGAAACTGTTGTGTCTAAAAGTAATTTTAAGCATATGTACTGGACAATGGCACAACAACTTACTCATCATACAGTAAATGGATGTCCCGTTAATTCTGGGGATCTTATGGGTAGTGGAACATTATCCGGACCAACACCAGATTCGTATGGGTCAATGTTAGAATTAAGCTGGCGTGGAGAAAAACCTCTACAACTTAATGAAGGAGGTAGTCGTAAATTTATTGATGATAATGATACCGTGATTATGAGAGGGTATTGCGAAAAAGGCGGAGTTCGAATTGGATTTGGTGAAGTCTCTACCAAGTTACTCCCTGTGTTTAAAAAATAAAGAATGTACAAACCATTATATAACCTCGGAAAAATAGTTTTCGAGGTTTTTTTATTATCTTTTGGCATCAAAGTTGTTTTCAATACCCAAATCAAAATATTATTGATATGAAAAAACTACTACTCCTACTACTTACAACTACAGTTATTTCTTCATGTAGCAGTGTTAAAAAAACTGAAAAAGCACTTAACACAGGAAATTATGATCAAGCTATAAATATTGCTTTAAACAAACTTAGAACAAACAAAGGAAAAAAAGGAAAACAACCTATTATCCTTATGCTGGAACAAGCATATGCAAAAGCTCTAGATCGAGACAATAATGCTATTGCATATCTAGAAAAAGAAGGAAATCCTGCAAACCTTGAACGTATTTATAATACATACTTATCCCTAAAGAATAGACAAGAACGTATAAAACCATTGTTACCTCTATACCTTGTTGAAGAAGGTCGTAATGCCAACTTTATACTACATAACTATGATCAAAAGATTATAAATACAAAAGATAAACTTTCTCAATACTTATTTAATAATGCCAAAGCTTTATTGACATCTGCCAAAAGAAAAGCAGATTATAGAGCGGTATACGAAGATTTGAACTACCTGAATAAAATTACTCCTAACTACAAAAATACGCGAGAAATGATTGATGAGGCTCATCAAAAAGGGACTGATTTTGTAAAAGTAACGATGAAAAATAGAACCGATGTTATTATTCCTAAGAGATTAGAAAGTGACTTACTTAATTTTGGCACATATGGTCTTAATGACCTATGGACAGTATATCACAGTCAACCTCAAAAGTCTATCCCATATGATTATGCTATGGAAGTAGAATTAAGAGAAATTAATATATCTCCAGAACAAGTTAAGGAGCGTCAATTACAAAAAGAAAAGTTGATTAAAGATGGTTGGGAATATCTACTTGATGAAAATGACGAAATCGTAATTGATGATAAAGGCGAAAAAGTGAAAGTAGACAGAATGGTAAAAGTACATTGTGAGTATTATGAATTCACACAGTTTAAAGCTACGAATGTAGTGGGTAATGTCCAATACCGAGACTTAAGAACAAGACAACTCCTAGATGCTTTTCCTATTGCAAGTGAATACGTTTTTCAACATATTTATGCAAATTATAATGGAGACAAACGAGCTTTGGAAAATGGTTTGTTAGGATATTTAGGTTTAAAATCGGTACCATTTCCTTCTAATGAGCAAATGGTGTATGATTCTGGAGAAGATTTAAAAAACAAATTAAAGAATATCATTACTAATTATCGTTTTAAATAATACATTACACTATAATTATTCGGTACTATATAATAGAGAATTATAAGTATGATCGATCACGCAAGTTTACTTAATTCGGGGGCGGTACTAAAAAAATATAAACGGGGAGAGTTTCTTTTTAGAGAAGGTTCTATTGCCCGTTATTATTATCAGGTACACCAGGGAGAGATTAAAATGAATAATTATAATCAGGAAGGGAAAGAATACATACAAGGTATTTTTACCAAAGAAAAAAGTTTTGGTGAGCCTCCTTTATTTGCAGATTTTAAATACCCTGCCAATGCAGAAGCTATTATAGATTCTGAGGTCTGGCAATTACCAAAAGAAAAATTCTTAAAACTTTTAGAAGAAAATCCTGGTATTCATCATAAATTCACCAGTACACTAGCCTTACGGTTATATTACAAAGCAATCATGGTCTCTGAAATATCTACTCAAGAACCAGAACATCGTATCCTTAGAATTCTTGATTACTTCAAAAAAAATAGCGCCCCAAACACAATAGAATCAGATGCATACAAAGTAGAACTAACCAGGCAACAACTTGCCGATCTAACTGGATTACGTGTAGAAACCGTTATACGTAGCATTAAAAAACTAGAGCAAAAAGGAGAACTCTTTATTAAAGACAGGAAAGTATATCGATAATACTCATTGTTTATTTATAAAGACAAAAAACAGGATAGCTTCATATTTATCACCAAGTTTTTCTCGCAACAGCGAAAAAGATTTAGTTATTTGAGCTTCTACTGTTTTTATAGATATGTTTAAATACTCTGCTATTTCAGAGTTTGTCAATCCTTCTTTTTTACTTAACTCAAAAACTTGCCTGCATTTTGGAGGTAAACTTTGTATTTCTTTATTTACTATTTCTGTCATCATCTCCAAAACAGATTCATCACTACCTTCGGCCACTTCATATAATGACTCAATATATTTGTATTGAAGTAACATTGTTGATTTATTTTTTTGATACGTGTTTATAAACTCATTATAAACCGACTTAAACAGAAAACTTTTGATAGAATAATCACTATTTAGTTTTTCTCGAAATCGCCATGTTTTCAAAAATACATTTTGCACTATATCTTGTGCCATTACATGATTATTAGCTAAGGATAAAGCATAAGCATGTAACCTCCTATGATATTTTTCTAACAAAAACATATAAGCCTTTTCCTCTCCTTTTTTAAGAGCTTGTGTTAAAACGTAATCATCTTTAAACTTCACTTAAGAAAAATTAACAATTCAATTTAATACCTAAAAACTTATGAATTTTTCAAAAAAACAATTAAAAAGTAAGGGTATTTGTATTCAGTCTTGTATTATCATATAAAGTTGATAAATATATGATTTCTCCTGAAATAGAAAAACTTCTCATAAAATTCTTTAATCAGTCTACAACCAATGAAGACCTTGATCTATTAAATCATTGGATCAAAAACCCCAAAAACCAATCTATTTTTAAAGATTATGTCAAAACCCACTATGTAATCACACTTGGTATGAACAATCCTTCTCTAGACAAGACAAAAGAGTGTTTACTAAAGGAAATAAAGAAGGAGAAAAATCTCTTTCACAGATCTCAATTTAGAGTATTCTACAAATATGCCGCCATTGCTATATTATGTTTAGGGATAGGCTATCTACTGCAAAAAAACAGTTTGGATACTAAAGAAGAAGCATTAACTCCAGAAGAAAGAACAATAACCTTAAAATTAGAGAATGGGGATACCCAAATAATCTCAGAAGACGGTGATACCAACATTGTAGATGTTTCTGGTACTATTATCATGCAACAACAAGGTACACAATTAGTGTATAACAAAAATATTTCTACTGAGAAACTTAAATACAACACCTTAACTATTCCATACGGAAAACGATTCGACATTATTTTATCTGATGGGACTCATGTTTTTTTAAACTCAGGAAGCTCAATTAAATATCCAATAAAGTTTATTCCAGGAAATCCCCGTAAAGTTTTTCTGGAAGGTGAAGCTTTTTTTGATGTTACCAAAGATGAAAAACATCCTTTTTTAATAGAAGCTCAATCACTTGATGTAAAAGTACTTGGAACCAAATTTAATGTAACTACATATCCTGGCGATAGTGAAACAGAGGTTGTACTGGTTGAAGGATCTGTAAGTTTAAGTTCTTCAGAAAACAAATCAGATGGTGAACAGGATGTTATTCTAAAACCCGGGTTTAAAGGAACATTTGATAACGTAGAACAAACAATCTCTACTCAAAATGTAAACACTTCTATATATACTTCATGGGTAGAAGGTATTATTGTTTTCAGAAATGTTCCTTTTGAGGATATCATTAAAAAACTAGAGCGCCAATATAATGTTACCATAATTAACAATAATAGAGATTTAGCAAAAGAAGCTTTTAATGCGAGTTTCGAAATTGACAGAGAAACAATTGATGAAGTTTTACATTATTTTAATAAAGTTCATCAGATTAAATACAAAATCATAAATAATAAAGTAATTATAGAATAATAAATAAAATACATATGAAAAAAATGAATTAAACAACCAAAAGATTTTACTCACTTTAATCCTATTAAAAAAATCGGAAAATGCTGGCACACTTTCCGATTGAATAAAGTGATTTAACATCAATACGTAAACCACAAATAAACATTTTAAAATTATGAAAAAAATATTGAAATCCGAGGGTAGACTTCGAGAGATATTAAAGCTTACTTTAAAAATGAAAATATCTTTACTTTTTATACTTCCTACACTATTTACCATACAGGCAAATAGTTATTCCCAGAACACTAAGTTGTCATTAGACATGGAAAATGTAACTGTAATACAAGTAATTGATGAAATTGAATCTCAAACCGAGTTTAAATTTGTTTTTAACACAAAAGCTGTTGACTTAGATCGAAGAGTAACAATAAAACTTAAGAAGAAAAAAGTTGAAGAAATCTTGAACACGCTTTTTTCAAATTCTCAAACCGCCTTTGAGATAGACAATCGTAAGATTTTATTGAAAAAAGCCTTAAACCAAACTCCCTCCATACAAAATGACGAAATAGATAATCAAGAAAAGCAGGAAATAGAAATCAATGGGCAGGTTTTTGACTATCAAAATGCTCCTCTACCTGGTGCCAGCATAGTAGAAAAAGGCACAACAAATGGTACTACAACAGATTTCAACGGTAATTTTTCTATCACAGTTTCGAATATCAATGCGGTTTTAGTGATTTCATATCTTGGATTTGAGTCCAAAGAGGTAAATATTACTTCACCCACAGAAGAATTAAAAATCATATTAAAAGAAGGTGGATTTGCTTTAGAAGATATTGTGGTTACAGCAAGAAAAAGAATAGAAAATGTTCAAGACACTCCGATTTCTATTACTGCCGTACAAGGAGTAGTTTTAGAAGAGATGGGAGTAAACAATATAACCGGAATCGCAGATATTGCCCCTAACCTTACATTTAGTACAACCGGAACCGTATCTGGATCAAGCTCTGCTGCAGTAGTTTACATCAGAGGAATTGGTCAGAATGATTATGTGCCGGTAGCAGATCCTGGTGTAGGAATTTATGTTGATGAAGTGTACCTGGGCAGAACCGTTGGTGCTGTTTTAGATTTAGCAGATTTAAAAAGTGTAGAAGTCATTAGAGGTCCCCAGGGGACTCTCTTTGGAAGAAACTCTATAGGTGGAGCCATATCCTTATTATCCAATGATCCAGGAGATATATTAAAAGGAAAAGTTAGCCTTACAGGAGGCAGTTATTCAAGAAATGATGCTACGTTTAGAATAAGCGGACCTATATCTGAAAGTTTCGGGTTTACTTTTAATTTAATACGACGAAACAGAGAAGGATATGTAGAACGAGTATTCGTTGATGATTCTGATTTAGGCGATGAAAATTCCCATGGAGCAAGACTTAAATTAGACTATCATAAACCATCCAGTAAATTTTCTGCAAAATTTATTGTTGATTTTGCAACAGAAAGAGAAGAATCTGCCGCAGAACAGAATTTATTCTTTCATGATGATAGATTATTACCACAATTATGGAATACCAATGCAGCACCAGCAGTTACATCTACCGCCTCTGGTTATGTCCCTGGAGACACCACTGTAGGAACTGATATTTATGACGAAAGGTGGAATTTTGGGCCATTCAAAACAGGTGAAACTTCACTTTCTCAAAATGATATTGATACTTGGGGTATATCTACTAATTTAAAATATGAAATCGGAGAAAATTCTGAGACTAAACTAATTTTGGCCTATAGAGATCTAGATGCCGAGTTTGCAAGACAAACAGATGGATCACCACTTAATATCTTTGAGAATAGAGATGTCTATGAGCAAGATCAATTTAGTGCAGATTTACGTTTTAGTCATTCTAGTGAAAAACTAGATTTTGTAACTGGGTTGTTTTATTTTATAGAAAATGTAGACAACGCTTTATCATTTACCGGTGCATTACAAAATACAGTGTATCCAGTATTCTTAGGAGGTTTGGTTGAGAATAGTAATTATGCAATATATGGAGAAGCAACTTATAAAGTAACCGATAAACTATCATTAACTGGAGGTCTGAGATATACTAATGAGACTAAAAAAGCAAAACCAGATGCCTTTAGAGACCCTACAGTAAATCTAGGAGATACTCCTAATGCTCCTGATCCAATTCGGGATATCAATACAAATCCCAGACGTTTACTTGACCAAATGTGGCAAGAGAATACTTTTGATCAAGTAACATGGAGATTTAATACCGCATATAAAGTTTCTGATGCTTTAAATATTTACGGTACTGTTTCTACCGGATTTAAATCTGGTGGGTTTGAATGGAGAGTTACCAATACATCTTTTTATGAGGATCCTTCAAATGATTTTGACGGAGATGGAGATGGAGATTTACCTCAATTTTCTCCAGAAACGGTTACATCTTATGAACTGGGCGCAAAAGTAAAAGTAAAAAAACTAAGGTTCAACACGGCATTCTTCTATACCGATTATAAAGATTTACAAATTGCTGCTAATCCACCAGGATCAATTGCAACTTTCCAGACAAATGCCGGGGATGCCGAAATTAAAGGGCTAGAAACCGAAATAATTTGGCTCCCTAACTCTTTTATGCTTGTTAATATAGGATATGGATATACAGATGCAGAATACAAAGATCTTATCGAAGGGGTCACCGTAACCGAAGATGATAATTTCATTTTAACTCCAGAACATACTTTAACTTTTGGAGGGTCATACAAAATCCCCGTATCCTTTGGTAGTTTTACCCCAAGAATAGACGGCCATTATAAATCTAGAGTCGATTTTGAAGCTCAAAACAGTGATTATGTTTTTGATGATGGTCATACTGCATTAAATGCTTCTTTAAAATTTAATGCAAAAAAACACTGGGAACTTATCATCGGTGTCGAAAACTTAACAGATGAACTATATTTAGTTGGAGGTGACGCGAATACTGCAATAGGCTACGAGAATGGAATCTATGCAAGACCCAGAAATTATTACGCCACTCTATCATATTCTTTTTAAATACTTGGATAGTTAGCCCCTTTCCAGAGTTTAATCCTTTTTTGGATTAGACTCTGGATTATTTAATAATGTCGAGTATGAAAATTCAAATACTATAAAATTTTATATCCAGAAAGGACCTAATACTATAAATTAATGAATTGGAATAAGCTTAGAAAAACTCTAGGGCCTGGAATTTTATTTGCAAGTACTGCAATAGGCGTTTCTCATTTGGTCCAAAGCACGCGTGCAGGAGCTAATTATGGTTTTACACTTATAATTGTTATCATCATTACCAACATTTTAAAATTTCCTTTCTTCGAATATGGTGCCAGATATGCTAACGCAACGGGAGAGAGTCTTATAGATGGGTACAAGAGGTTAGGTAAATTTGCTTTATGGATTTATTTTTTAGTTACTATATCATCTATGTTTTTTGTTACTGCCGCCGTAAGTTTAGTAACGGCTGGTTTTATGGATAACCTTTTTGAGGTATCTACACTATGGCCTTCTTTCAAATTATTTCCTATTGCACTTGTTTTTTTAGTATCCTACGGTGTACTGGCCTTTGGAAAGTTTAATGTACTAGATAATATCATTAAAATAATAGGAATGCTATTATTTGTTTCTACTATCATTGCCTTTGTAATGACCCTTAGTAAAGGCCAAGCAACACAGGTAAAAGGTTTCGTTTCTCCATATATTTTTGATGATACAGGGATTTTATTTCTAATCGCATTAATGGGATGGATGCCAACAGCTTTGGATCTATCCACCTGGATCAGTTTATGGGCAGTAGAAAAAATAAAATCAACAAAATATCACCCAACACTTAAAGAAACACTATTCGATTTTAATCTAGGGTACTGGATCTCTGCTTTTTTAGCCATTTGCTTTTTAATTCTTGGAGCATATCTCGTATATGGAACCGGAAAAACACTTCCTAAAGATAGTGTAGGATTTGCTGGCGATATAATTGAGTTATATACTACTACTATAGGAAGTTGGAGTTATTTAATTATTGCTATTTCTTCTTTTTCAATTATGCTAGGAACAAGTTTAGGAGTTTTTGATGGATATGCGAGAACACTACAACAGACTACAAAACTAATATTCTCATCAGAAACCAATAACAATATAGTACAGAAAACCAGACAAATATACCTGAGTTCGTTGCTTATTTTAGCCATAGGATCATTCTTAATTACGGTTTTCTTTAGAGGGCAGTTTAAAGTTCTCATCGATCTGGCAACTACTATATCTTTCTTAATTGCTCCTTTAATAGCCCTTGCTAATTTCAAGTTAGTTAGTAAAAAATATATTAGCGAAGAAGCAACCCCAAAACCATTCATGAAATTGATTAGTTATCTCGGAATTGTATTTCTAACAGGTTTTGCTCTATTCTATTTATATATTAAATTTTTAAAATAAATATCTTGATCTGATCTCAATACCATTTTTGAAACGATTCATAAATCTGTATTTTATATATTTTAAGAGAGGTATATAGAACCTTTACTTGTAATCACTTTATGATTAGGATCATAAAAGCATACCCCTTCTTTAAAATACCTTTGAATAACACTAAAAGTAATTGTTATGTATTCGAAGTTATTAAAAGATTTTAAGGAAATGTATATGGCATATATTCCATTAATGATTATTCTTTCCAGTTGTTTAGGATCTGTTGCAGCAATGTACATCCTTATGCAGGAGAGATCTTTTTCGCAAGTCGTTCAATTATCTCTTTGCGTAATCGTTTGTATGGCATTTAATGCATCTATTCTAGCTCAAATGAAAGCTAAATTTGTATTCAATCTATTAATTGCAAGTCTTGTAATTAATACGCTTTTAGTATTGCTAAACATCACCTTTTATTAATGTGAATAGGAAACTATGCGACTTCTTAGAACAAAAAAGCAAATGAAAGTGATTCCTAAAAATGATATCAGAAATAGAGATGATGTTGCAACGTTAGTTTCTATATTTTATAAAAAAATCAGAAAAGAAGAGCACTTAGGCCCTATTTTTAATCATATGATAAAAGATTGGGACAAACATTTAGATCGACTAACCGATTTTTGGGAAACCAACCTCTTATTTGTTCCAAAATTTAAAGGAAACCCAATTGAAGTCCATAAACGAGTAGATCGAACGTTTAATCATAGCATTACAAATGTACATTTCGGGATATGGTTACAACTATGGATCACGACAATAGACGACCTTTTTGAAGGTGAACTCGCTACTTTGGCTAAAAATCGCGCCAGAAAAATGAGCACAACATTATTCGTGAAAATGTTTCAGGATAGACCTTCTCAAAAAATGATCCCTAACAAATAATTTATACAAATTGATGTAATACCTGAGGTGTAATCGCACTATGTGAAGAATGATGTACCATAACACCATTTCTAATAACAATAAATTGTGGTGATTCGTGAAATACCTGAAATTTTGCAGCTACTTCTGCAGATACATCACGATGATTCAACAAATCAAGATAATACAAATCTATTTGATCTTCTGTAACATCAAAACTGCTTTCAAAATTACGAATCACCATTCTACTAATACCACAACGAGTCGAATGTTTAAAAATAGCCTGCGTTTTAGTCTTTGATGCTTTTGTAATTTCTTCTAATTGCGAAATAGAATTAAGCACTTGCCATGGCAAAGCTTGTTTTTCTTGCTTAGGCTCTTTCTCTTCTGATCCAAATAATTTACCAAATATTCCCATTTTTTTCTTTAATATGAATGACCACAAACTTAGTCAATTGATTTTTAAAATTGACTATAATCATATATTGGTCGTAACAAAATTCGTAACTTTACATTACGTCAAAAAGTCAGCAAAATCAAGCAATAACAAGACATTTTGACGTATTTCTAAAGTAGGAATGTTATTTGATTCTCTACAAGAAAACTCAAAATAAGAGACTATGAATTTTAATAATTTCACTATAAAATCACAAGAAGCCATACAACAAGCTCAACAGCTTGCACAAGGTTTTGGACATCAACAAATAGAAAATGAACACATTTTTAAAGCCATTTTTAATGTAGATGAAAATGTACTTCCATTTTTGCTAAAAAAGCTAAATGTTAACCTCGATCTTTTACAACAAGTTCTTGATAGCACACTAGAAAGTTTTCCTAAAGTTTCTGGTGGAGAATTACAACTATCAAGAGAGGCCGGAAAATCACTAAATGAAGCAAGTATTATTGCCAAAAAGATGAACGATGAGTATGTTTCTATTGAACATCTGGTGATTGCCATTTTTAAATCTAAAAGTAAGATTTCGCAAATCCTAAAAGATCAGGGAGTAACAGAAAAACATTTAACCGAAGCTATTAATGAAATCAGAAAAGGTGAACGGGTAACATCACAAAATGCAGAAGAAACCTATCAAGCCCTAAGTAAATATGCCAAAAATCTTAATGAAATGGCAGAGAACGGGAAATTAGACCCTGTTATAGGTCGTGATGAAGAAATCCGAAGGATATTACAAATCCTTTCTCGCCGTACCAAAAACAATCCAATGCTGGTTGGTGAGCCCGGAGTAGGTAAAACTGCTATTGCCGAAGGATTAGCTCATCGAATTATTGCAGGAGATATTCCCGAAAATCTAAAGAACAAACAAATTTTTTCTTTAGATATGGGAGCATTAATTGCCGGAGCCAAATTTAAAGGAGAATTTGAAGAACGTCTTAAATCTGTCGTAAAAGAAGTAACTTCTAGCGATGGCGACATCGTACTATTTATTGATGAAATCCATACTCTTGTAGGCGCAGGAGGTGGCCAGGGAGCTATGGATGCTGCTAATATCCTAAAACCAGCTTTAGCAAGAGGAGAACTTCGCGCAATTGGAGCCACAACTCTGGATGAATATCAAAAGTATTTTGAAAAAGATAAAGCTCTGGAAAGGCGTTTTCAAAAAGTTACAGTAGATGAGCCGGATACAGAAAGTGCGATATCTATTCTTAGAGGAATTAAAGAAAAATATGAAACACATCATAAAGTACGTATAAAAGACGAAGCTATAATCGCTGCGGTAGAATTGTCACAGCGCTATATCACAAATAGATTTTTACCCGATAAGGCTATTGATTTAATGGATGAAGCTGCTTCTAAATTACGAATGGAAATTAATTCTAAACCCGAAGAACTCGATGTGCTTGATAGAAAGATTATGCAACTTGAAATTGAAATCGAAGCCATAAAACGCGAAGACGATGAAACCAAGTTAAAAGCACTTAATGGTGATCTTGCAAATATTAAAGAAGAACGTAATGAGATTTTCTCAAAATGGCAAAGCGAAAAGGAAGTTGTAGATGCTATTCAAAATGCAAAAACAGATATTGAAGAATTTAAACTTGAAGCAGAACGTGCAGAGAGAAATGGAGATTATGGAAAAGTCGCCGAACTACGATACGGAAAAATAAAAGAAGCTCAAGAGCGACTGGATGAATTGCAAAAACAGTTAAATGAACAACAAAGTAAATCTTCGCTTATTAAAGAAGAAGTGACCAATGATGATATTGCAGAAGTAATAGCAAAATGGACAGGGATACCAGTTACCAAAATGATACAAAGTGAGCGCGAAAAATTATTGGTACTCGAAGAAGAATTACAAAAACGTGTAGTTGGACAAATCGAAGCCATACAAGCTGTTAGTGATGCTGTAAGAAGAAGCCGTGCAGGTTTACAAGATCAAAAAAAACCAATCGGATCATTCTTATTTCTAGGAACTACAGGGGTAGGTAAAACAGAATTAGCAAAAGCGCTGGCAGAATATCTCTTTAATGATGAAACTGCCATGACCCGAATAGACATGAGTGAATATCAGGAACGTCATGCAGTAAGCAGATTAATGGGTGCACCTCCCGGATATGTAGGGTATGATGAAGGTGGGCAATTAACCGAAGCTGTTCGAAGAAAACCGTATTCTGTAGTCTTACTAGACGAGATAGAAAAAGCACATCCAGATACGTTTAATGTATTATTACAAGTATTGGATGAAGGTCGTTTGACCGATAATAAAGGTAGAGTTGCCGATTTTAGAAACACTATCATTATCATGACCAGTAATATGGGTAGCCATATTATACAAGAAAAATTTGAAACTATCAAAGATATGGATACCGCTATGGAAGCTGCCAAAGTTGAAGTATTAGGGATATTAAAACAATCTGTTCGTCCAGAGTTTTTAAACAGAATAGATGATATCATTATGTTTTCTCCGCTTACCAAAGCTAATATCAATGAAATTGTAAAGCTTCAGTTAAAGCACGTTTCTAAAATGCTGGCAGAGCAACACATAACTTTGGATGCTACAGAACAAGCTATAACTTATCTTTCTGAAAGAGGTTTTCAACCAGAATTTGGCGCCAGACCAGTGAAACGTACAATTCAAAAAGAAGTTTTAAATAAACTATCAAAAGAAATTCTAGCAGGTAAAATTTCTACAGAAAGTGTAATTTTACTCGATGAATTTGATAGCAATCTAGTATTTAGAAATCAGGAAAATTTGGTTTCTTAATTAGTCTATAAACGTAATTTTACCTAAAAACAGGGCTATTGGTTTAAAAAAAATCAATAGCTCTATTAGTTTTAAACAAAAAAATCAACAATGCTATATTTTGTTGAGCAGCACAGATTACGGTTTTACCGTAGATATTAACAAAATTATTCCTACAATAGTTAATAACTAAATAAAGAAAAAAACAAGGTTTTTAAGTACATTGCTTCCTCAATGAGACCAACCATATTATTTGCACTTCTATTAATTTCACACATCTCCCTGGGCCAAAGCAAAAAGGGAGCCTTAGCTGATATTAGAAATAAATATCAATTAATCCGAGAATTAGTAGATACCAATACACTTAGACAACATCATACTGACTATTCCTGTGATGAATCAACAGAAAAAGGGTCGCTTACCTTTTATTATAATGGTACCGAGTTAAAACATATCGTACACACATATACCCTAGGACATGTAAAATTTAGAGATGAATTTTATATTTGGGATAATCAACTATTTTTTCAATATGCTATTCATAAGGTCTGGTATAAAGATTATGAAAGAAGTCGTTCTGGTAGGCGCAGATTAGCAGATGTCGTATTAACACTTGAAGAACGCTTTTATTTTAAAGACAGAAACGTTATAAAATGCCAGTTTAAAGATTTTGAAAACAGGAGTAGTAATCCAAAAAAAATCAAAACTAACAATATTAGAAACATCAATGTGGGATGTGATCAGGCTCAAGTTGCTCTTGAAAAATTTGACCTTTTACTCGATTTTCAAAAAATGAAAATAGAAGACGCTTGTAACCTACCAAAAAGTATTACCAATACAGAACCTTTGGATCATATTTATGGTAATATCCGCCAGAATTAAAGATTCCTTTTTTATTAAGTTCTATTCAAAACATGTTAAAATAAAATATTCATTATGTTAAAAAATATACCGATTGGTATTTTTTAGTATATTTGATTATATTTTTTAGTAAAACATGCTTACCAAAGCCGAACAAACTGCAGAATTTATAATTCAAACCGTTGCTCCTATTTTTAACAAAAATGGATATGCTGCAACAAGTTTGAGTGACATCACCAAAGCTACCGGGCTCACTAAAGGTGCTATTTATGGCAATTTTAAAAATAAAGAAGAATTAGCTATAGCCGCTTTTAAGATGACCGAAGGAAATATGATTGGTCGAATAGCTGATCATCAAGCTTTAAGCAAATCACCTATCGAGAAATTATTTTTGGTTACCGACTTTTATCGAAACTATTATAATTTTACTCAAGAGATAGGCGGTTGTCCTGTACTTAATATGGGTGTTGATGCAAAATATCAGGTTCCTGTTCTTTTTAAACATGTAAAATCTGCAATTACCAAAATTCAGAACAATGTTGCTAAACTTATTGATGCCGGAAAAGAATGCAAAGAAATAAAAGAAGAGGTAGACTCGATGCTATATGCAAAACGATTGTATAGTATGATCACAGGGGCCATTTTTATGACCCATACTATGGAAGATAATAGCTATTTACTTGAAACCATGGACCAGATAGACACTATGATCCATAAAAACCTAAAACGATAATTATCATTTTTTTTAACTATAAATATACCAATTGGTATAAAAACAAATTAAATCATGACATTAACCAAAATACCAGAAAGCAAAGCAAAAATAAGGTTTCAGGATTGTGACCCTTTTAACCATCTTAATAATGCTGCATATATTAATTATATGATCAATGCACGAGAAGATCAGATCGATCAATACTACAACCTTGATATTTTTAAACTAGCAAAAACCAAAGGCATTAGTTGGGTAGTAGGTACAAACCAGATTGCTTATTTAAAACCAGCCTTACTAATGGAGAATGTTGTTATTGATTCTCAACTTATACGATATACAGAAAATCAATTGCATGTAGAGATCAGAATGTGGAACCATGATAAAACAGAGCTTAAGGCTATATTATGGAGTTCTTTTGTACATTTTAATTTATTACAACAAAAGCGCTGGAATCACGATCAACAACTCCTGGAACTATTCAAAAATATAATAGAACCCATATCTGCTACTAGTTTTGAAGAAAGAATTTTACAATTAAAACCACAAAAAGTGTAACATTTCCATTTTTTATTCGTCTTAATATAGAACGTAACCATTTAAAACTGGCCATATGAAATCTTCTGGCGATTTAGGCTCTTCTAATAAAAGAAGAAGCTCCTATATTTATATAGGATTTTTTATCATTGCTATTCTATCCATGGGTATCGTTATTTGGCAAATGGGAATGTTAGAATAATAGAATCAGGTATAAAAAGGTTAATATTATTTTTATAATAGCTATTTTTATACCTGATATTATTTAGTTTTATGTCATAACTTAAGCATAATTTAGAACTTCAACATTTCCCGAAATAATTATTATGCAGTCCCGTTCGGCCTCTAAGACAATAAACATATACAGATGAAACCTATATTCTTTTTACTTATTTTTCTTTCTTCCTGGGTTAGTTCTTGTCAAAGTAATACACCTCAACAAGAAGTAACTACTACATATTTTTTAGTTAGACACGCCGAAAAGGATCTTAGCGATCCAGGTAATCGAAATCCAAAACTTACGGAGGCTGGAAAAATGCGATCAGAAAACTGGGCAAAAATGCTTGTTGATGTACCAGTAGATATGGTATATACAACAGACTATATTAGAACCAGAAAAACAGCAGAGCCAATTGCCAAAAGTAAAAATTTAGAAACCACTTTATATAACCCTAGAAATTTAAACGATACCGAGTTTCAGGAAAAAACCAAAGGAAAGACCGTTGTGGTTGTTGGTCATAGCAATACAACACCAACCTTTGTTAATAAAATTATTGGCAAAGAAAAGTATAGTGCTATAGATGAAAAAATCTATGGTAAGCTATTCATTATAAAAGTTACTGGTGATATAATTACCGATACTGTACTAAATATTGATTAGTTGTTTACAGTTATTTTTCCTGAAAACTTCATTTATAGATTATTATGCAATATGATTACTTAATCTTTGCATAAAACACGAACGAAATATCTCACATAGCAAAAGTTAAAGTGATACTATTGCCTGTACTTTATCGAAAAGTACGATAATCCACTACTACATATTCAAAAAAATAATACTTTCAGAATTATCAATAATTACCTCTTCTTAAAAGCATTTTATTTTAAAAATACACCTAAGTCAAATTGAAATAAAAAAGCGTGAACACTCCTAATTTCACATTAAAAAATAATCAAATTAGTATAAATTAATCTTTTAAAACCGAATCATGAAAAAAGTAGTATTAAATTGTCTGGCCATATTAAGTATTTCTTCAATTTTTGCACAATCTGAAATAAACGATGTTAAGCAAACCGGCAAATCCAACAGCTTAACTATATCGCAATACGGTACCCCAAAAGTTCTAAACGTCACTCAAGTTGGAGATAAAAATACATCAGAGATCATTCAGGGGCATAAAGAAGATCCATCTGTAGATGGAATAATTATTCAGGTCCAAAATGGCAATCAAAATAAAGCGTTTATCTCGCAAATGGGGGGATACAATAAAATCTACCAGACCCAAAACGGAGACATGAACACCGCTAATGCTTCTCAAGGTTTTGCATCTAACTTCAATCTTATTAAACAAATACAAAATGGAACAAGCAATACAGTTACAGCTACTACTAAAAACTATTCTTTAGGAAGCCAAATCAAACAAGATCAAAATGGAAATGAAAATAAAGCAGAAGCAATAAGTTTTGGCGCAAGCACTATACTCCAAATGCAAAATGGTGTCGCTAATACAGCTTTTGTCAAATCCTCTGGTAATCAAGGAGATATTAAACAAAACCAAACCGGATCAAATAATAAAGCTACTGTAAATCAAAGTAGAAATAACAATGTTATTCAAACTCAAGAAGGAGAAGAAAACGACAGTAATGTAACGCAAAAAGGTAGTGGGAACGAAATTTCACAAGATCAAAAGGGTTCGTATAACATTGTAATTGCATCACAAGACGAACAAACAAATAGCATACTACAAAGCCAAGAAGGGCAAGAAAATTACAATAACATAGAACAATCCGGAAGCTTTAATAACACTAAAACAAGTCAAATGGGCGAGAAAAACTCTGTTGTTATAATACAATCAGGTCTTACTAATTACATTAATAGTAATCAGAATGGAGAACTAAACGGTGTGATTATAAAGCAAAAAGGGGATACAAATCAAATCACCCAAACCCAAGACGGAAACGAAAATCAATCTAATATTGAACAAAATAATGGAGGAAATAATATAATTTCTCAAAAGCAAATCGGTATTAACAATTATGCTACTTCAATACAAAACGATGGGGCTATTAATGTTATTTCGCAAACTCAAAACGGGATAGAAAATACTATTTCCACAACACAAGAAAGTGGTGAAAAAAATGAAGCAATCGCTGTGCAAAATGGGGACAAGAACTCTATTACTCAAATTCAAAACAAAGGGAATAATAATCTAATTACAGCTAAACAAGAAGGTACACAGGGAAACCGCATTAATCAAACCCAAAATGGAGAAAAAAATAATAGTATTGCTTCCCAAAAGAATGGACTGTTTAATGAGATCCAACAAACCCAAACTGGATTAAACAACTCTTTAAAAGCAACGCAACATAATGCTTCTTATGATATTATTAAACAAACCCAAATTGGAAATACTAATATTGCTGAAGCGATACAAGGAGAAGACAGCCTCTTTTCGGTGAGCAATACGATTATACAAATTCAGGAAGGAAATGAGAACAATGTACTTAGTATTCAAAATGGGATAGGAAACAATATAGAAAGCACACAAATTGGAGAATTAAATACTGCAAACACTACTCAAATTGGAGAATTAAATAATATAATTCATTCTCAATCGGGTAAAGGGTTATCCAGTAAATTATTACAAAATGGAGAAAGTAATTCTATTATATTCTCTCAGAACAATTAATAGTACTAAAAAAACAAATAATTTATTACTTTAAAAATACAAAAAGGTCAAAAAACAGGTATATTTTTTGACCTTTCTGTATTTTATTAAAAAACCTGACTTGACTCCTAAATTAACAACAGTCTCTTTCAATATAAACGTAAATATCCTCTAGCTCGATTTTTGAAAGTAATTTTAGTTGCTTTTTTTCAAATAGTTTGTCAAGATCATGTAGTGGCGTGGTTAAGTCTTCTGTTTTATAGTTTTTATAATCTACAAAACGTATTCCGTTTATACTTCTTGGATTATAAGCTTCTCTAAATCGTATTCCTCCTCCATTCACGGCATATTTATATGCTAGATAATCTACGGTAAAGTTCTCCTTGTGGATCCAGTACATAAACTCATCTTCAAAATCGGTTCCGCCGCCTTCTTGATCAAAAGTTACTTTAATTTTATAATACAAAACTCCATTGATAACCGATTCACCAACTAGTTTTTTATGTACTGCCGGAGCATTAAGTCCATACGGAAGGTTAGCAAAATAATGTACAGAATTTACTCCGTCACTTATTTTTGTGACCAAAGAATCTTCAACCGCCACCGGGCAATTTTCTATAGTTCTTTTCAAACCAGAATTACTTATCACATCATGAGTTATCCCTTTAGATCCCTTTACAAACCTCTCTAATTCATACACTCCTTCTCCTCTTTTACTTCGATATTGTTTCCCTCTAAAAACGAAATGTATAATGGCTCTATCATAATTGGTCCCTCCTGCCTTCTCTATTGTTTTATTTACTATTTCCTGAGCAGAAAACTGGGCAAAAGCAGTGGTAACAGGAGAAAAAACAAATACTAATACTATAAAATAACGTTGCATAAAATTCGCTTTAAAAAACTAAATTAACCTTTCTCTTTTCAATAATTGCAACAATTTTGTTAAACTAAATAACAGATACAACTAATTATTTTTTTAGACGAAAACCCAGTTTTATACTTACTCTATTAAACGTAAATTGAAGATTGTTTTTTTTAATTTTAGCGAAAAGATAATTATTTTGCAATACCTAACCCCAAATTGAGAATGCTATGAAATATTTAATCTTATTTTTTACTTGTTTTACCATCCAATATGGTTTAGCACAGGATGCGAACACTTATGAAAGTACTACAAAGACTTTTCTAGAAAATTATAATGCACAAGATGTAATTGCAATTTTTGAGATGTATACCTCAGAAATGCAAGAAAGTATGACAAAAGAGGGTGTGTCTAATTTTATAAATGGTTGTTACGGGCAATTCGGCAGTATAAAAAAGATAACTTTTGTTGAAACCGCAGAAGGGGTTTATAGTTATAAAGTAATATTTGACAAAGCTACTTTAGCAATGGATCTTCAACTTAGTGCAGATGGCAAGATTTCAACAATACAATTTCAAGAGCTATAAAAAGTATTTAAAATATTCGTTTTTTGTTTAAAGCTTTCTTTCAAGAAAGCTTTGTACTTTTGTAGGCGTTTACAAAAGTATTTCGGAATACCCATATGAATCCAAATAAAATCAACATATTAAACCGTAAGGCCAAATTTGAATATGAATTCCTGGACAAATATACTGCGGGAATCAAACTCGTTGGTACAGAAATAAAGGCTATAAGAGAAGGAAAAGCAAATATTGCAGAGAGTTTCTGTGAGTTTAACAACAATGAATTATTTGTTATTAATATGCATATAGAAGAGTATTCTCATGCCACTTATTTTAATCACAATCCCAAAAGTGAACGGAAACTATTACTTAACAAAAAGGAATTAAAAAAACTTGAAAAAGAAGTAAAAAACTCTGGATTAACCATTATACCCACCCGATTATTCATAAATGATCGTGGATTAGCAAAGCTTAACATTGTTCTTGCACGTGGTAAAAAGATGTATGATAAACGAGAAACAATTAAAGACAGGGATAATAAAAGAAATCTTGATCGTATCAAAAAGGATTATAGGTAACTATACATTTTCGAAAATAATAAACAATCCATGAATCAACCCAATATAATATACCACAAAAAAAATTATTTTCGATTCTTTCTATAGTATTTATCAAAATAGAATGACTAAGTAATTAACCCTATATTCATCTCTTTCACAGATTACACATGGTATTTAGTAGCGCTTATTTTTTACTTCTTTTTTTCCCTTTAACATTACTATTATATTTTATTGTTCCTAAAAAGTATAGAAACCTGGTATTACTTATAGCGAGTATCTATTTTTATACCTATGGCGAGAAACTCCTGGTACTCGTGATGTTGTTTTCTACTTTGGTTGATTACAAGTGTGGTATCCTAATTGAAGAAGGGAAGCGAAAACTTGGTTTAAGAATCTCTATTCTCACAAATTTAGTAACACTTGGGATTTTTAAATATTTCAATTTTGCTATCGATAATTTATACGCTGTATTAGACTTACTTCAAATAGACTCTAGCAGTTTACATAACATTCCTGAAGTTGTGTTACCATTAGGGATTAGTTTTTATGTTTTTCAAACCATGTCATACACTATAGACGTCTATAGAGGAAATATAAAAGCTAACAGAAGTTTATTAGAATTTGCCACTTATGTAACCATGTTCCCTCAATTAGTTGCAGGGCCCATTGTTCGGTATATAGATATTCAGCGAGAAATAGCCAACAGAGAAGTAAGCATTTTTAGTTTTGCCAAAGGTTTAGAACGTTTTATAATAGGGTTATTCAAAAAAATGATTATTGCCAATACTTTTGCTCGTATAGCAGATAGTATTTTTACAGAAAGCGGAGGTGACGTTTCTACATATTATGCCTGGTTAGGTGTTATTTCCTACGCCTTTCAGATTTATTATGATTTTTCTGGCTACTCAGATATGGCCATTGGATTAGGCAAAATGTTTGGTTTTAATTTTTTAGAAAACTTCAACTATCCATATATATCAAAAAGTATTCAAGAATTTTGGAGACGATGGCACATATCTCTTTCTACCTGGTTCAAAGACTATTTATACATTCCTCTGGGAGGAAACAGAAAAGGCAAATATCGAACTTATGTAAACCTATTTATCGTATTCTTCATCACAGGTTTATGGCATGGTTCTGAATGGAATTTTGTAATATGGGGTCTGTTTCATGGGGTTTTTATAGTAATCGAAAGAATTGGTTTCAATAAAATTTTAGAAAAAGCCTGGAAACCTTTACGACACCTTTATACATTATTAATCATACTTGTTGGTTGGGTTCTATTTAGAGCGGATACTTTAGAGCAGGCTATTAAATACCTTAAGACAATGTTTATTTACAGCGAGGGGAATGCTTCTGTAAATGATTTTATAACATATTTTAATTATAACACCGAACTTCTACTCACTTGTATATTAGCACTTATCTTTGCAATACCTACATATCCTTATTTTGAAAAAAGATTAAAAAACCCAAAGCTTTTACCTTTTAGATATATTAATATTTTAATACTTCTTATATTATCTATTATATATATAGCTGCTGATTCTTATAATCCTTTTATCTATTTTAGATTTTAAAAAATGAAAAGAAAAATTACGATTTGCTTTATAATCATTTGTATCGCTATTATTTCGATACCTTTTATCCTAGTTAACCTTAGGATAAAGGTTGATCCGCTTAAGGAAAATGAAAAAAAAATCAGCTTAAATTTTAAACGAAACTTTCCTTTAAAATCTGATTTACTAAAAATTTACACCAATTTTAAAACCAATGTCCTGAATGTAAATCCAATTCCGAACAAAGTTATTGAAACAGAAAATGAGTGGAAATTTTTAGGAAATAATTTTAGTAATGCACTATCAGAATCAAAAGGTTTGGTTGTATTCACCAAAAAAGAATTAGCTTCTTTGAAAAAACTTTTAATCCATAGGAAAGAGTGGCTTAAAGAAAGAAATGTCGCCTTTTATATTGCAATAGCACCTAATAAGCATACGATCCATAGTGATATGATCAAAATAAAAAAATATGAAAGAAATACAAAACTTCAGCAATTAGACTCTTTATGTAAGACTATTGATGTTAACTTTATAAATTTAGGAGAAAATTTCCCTAAAGGAAATGATACGATTTTGTATCATAAAACAGACACTCATTGGAATGGCTATGCAGGATTTTATGCTTATCAATCCAGCATGAATTTTATAACTCAAGATTTTAAAAAAACAAGATTTAGCCAATACAAACTCGAAAACATGGAAGCATATGTAGAAGATAACAAAATTGGCGATCTAAACAACATGCTGATGAATAATAAAACGGAAGATTTTATCCACTTAAAGTTTAAAACTCCCGAAAAATCAATAGAGCAAACAGATCAATTAACAGTACCTATTGGCTACCATAATGCAGATAGACTTTATGAAAAACGTTTCCAAAATACATCTTCCAATAACAACCTCAAAATATTAGTTTTTCACGATTCTTTCTTTCCATATTATGAAAAATATTTTAGCGAAACTTTCAATCACTCTGTTTTTGTTTGGAATCACAAATTCGATAAAGATGTAATCGAAATAGAGCAACCCAACATTTTATATTATCAAATTGTAGAAAGAGATGTAGATGTTTTACTAAATCGATAGCCTGGCAACTAAAAGGGTCTATTTCATTCGGGTAACCGAGTTTTTAGAATAAAAAACTTTTCTTTCTTAATTAAGTATCACTTAGTAGTTCTTCTATTATTTTCTTTATCGAAGTAGAATCAACTATAGACAATAGAGAATAAATTTCATCACATTTTTTAATATTATAATAGTCTGCCAGATATTTTATCAAATTGATATCTTCTAATAAAACTGCTTGATGAAAAGCGGTAAAACCATCATTATCTACAGAGTATAAGTTCACTTTTTCTTCAATAAAAAATTCTATTAAGCTTCTATTTTTTTTACTCACACTTGAAATCAAAGGCGTCGATCCTCTATATTTTTCACTTCGAACATCAATATTTGCCCCCTTCTGCAATAAAATTTTAGCCATTTCTACAGATTGCACCATAAATAATACAGGGTCTTCTTCTGTTATGGATTCAATTCCATTATCGAATAATAATTCTACTAATTCAAAAAAATCATTATTTACTGCATTCTGCAAGGGAGTTATAGATGAACTGGGTAAACCATTAGGGTTTGCTCCTCTATCTATCAAAAACTTCGCAATTGTTACTCCGGGTAGAACATCATATTCTTTTTTTCTATCTCTTATTCGATATGGCTCTGTACAATAATTTAGAAAAGGTACATCTAATCCTTCATGCATATCAAGATCAATACCTGTATCAATCAATATTTTTGCAATTTCCATATGATCTCCTTCAATTGCTATTTTCAAGGTTGCCTGTAAACCTTCATCTGCTCCATTTTCTAATAAAAATTCAACTACTTTCTCATCCCCTTTTCGAGCTGCATGCTCTATTGGTAAAAAAATATCGCACTCTACATTTACATCTATATTATAAGACAGCAGAAGTTTTACAACCTCTAACCTTTCTTCTTTTTTCCAGGAAGAAATAACTCTATAGAGTATAGTTTCAAAAGGGTATTCAGGTTCCTGATAATTAACATTTGCTCCTTCTTCTAATAACAATTTAATTTTTGTTATGTCATCAGAGCTATACTTTCTTTTGTCTACAAGTTCAAATAATTCTATTGTGATTGGCTTCTGTTCTTCCATAACTCTAATTTTTAAAAGAATATTATTTCAATTCTTTTTCTAATTCTTATCCTCTAACAAAGGAACAAATCTGAACTCTCCAAATTCTCGTTTTTCGAACTCTGTTTCACTTTTACGAATAAAAAGTGTCATTATTTGTACATCCTCTCCTACCGGGATTACTAGACGGCCATTAATTTGTAGCTGCCCTAATAATGGTTTTGGAACAAAAGGAGCTCCTGCTGTCACTATAATTCCATTGTACGGTGCATGCTCTGCTAGGCCTTTATATCCATCTCCAAACGACAAGTGTTTTGGTCTATATCCAAGTTTAGACAAAAACAATTTTGTTTTTTTAAACAATTCTTTTTGACGTTCTATACTATACACTTTTGCTCCCATTTCGCATAAAACTGCAGTTTGGTATCCCGAACCAGTGCCAATTTCTAACACCTTGTCTCCTTTTTTTATTTCCAATAATTCTGTTTGAAACGCTACAGTATAGGGTTGAGAAATGGTTTGATCTGCTGCTATCGGAAAAGCTTTATCCTGATATGCATGATCTTCAAAACCAGAATCCATAAATAAGTGTCTGGGTATCTTTCCAATAGCAGATAACACCGTTTTATTTTTGATTCCTTTTTTAATCAATACGTCTACTAATTGTTTTCTTTTTCCGGCATGTCTAAGGGTATCTTTCACTATTCTAAGGGTTATTTAGCAGGCTAAAATTACATAAAGATTTTAAAGATTTGCAAACTATTTCTTTCTTCGAACTAAAATTTTGCATTTTAGATATAATTAGGATTTAAAATTTATAAATAATACTATTTTTGTGTAAAATCAATATATTATGCTCAAAGCCGGAGTACTCGGTGCGGGACACCTTGGTAAAATCCATTTACGTCTTCTACAACAATCAGAAAATTATGACCTTATAGGTTTCTACGATGCTAGCGAAACTCAAGCTAAATCTATAGCAGAAGAATTTGGTTATCAACTATTTAACTCTATTGAAGAATTAATTGATGCTGTAGATGTAGTTGATATTGTTACCCCAACTTTTGCTCATTTTGATGTAGCTAAGCAAGCTATAAAAGCAGGCAAACACGTCTTTATAGAAAAACCAATTACTAATACTGTAGCAGAAGCCCAACAACTTATTGATTTGGCAAATGCGCATCATGTAAAAGGACAAGTAGGACATGTAGAACGTTTTAATCCTGCATACACTGCAGTAGCTAGCAAGATTGACAATCCAATGTTTATCGAATCGCACAGATTAGCAGAATTTAACCCCAGAGGCACAGATGTTCCTGTAGTTCTTGATCTTATGATTCATGATATAGATGCTATACTAAGTGTAGTGCACTCTGAAGTAAAACAGATTAGTGCCAGTGGAGTATCTGTAATTAGTGAAACTCCTGATATTGCTAATGCTAGAATAGAATTTGAAAATGGTTGTGTAGCTAACCTTACTGCCAGTAGAATTTCTCTTAAGAATATGCGAAAATCCAGGTTTTTTCAGCGCGATGCCTATATCTCGGTTGATTTCTTTGAAAAAAAATGTGAGGTCGTAAAGATGAAAGATGCCCCCGAAAGTCCAGATGATTTTGCTATGATATTGCAAAATGCTGAAGGTGTGAAAAAACAAATTTATTTTGACAACCCTAATGTTCCTTCTAATAATGCAATATTAGATGAATTAGACACCTTTGCAGAAGCCATAAAAAATGATACTACACCTGTAGTATCGCTGGAGCAAGGAAAAAAGGCATTAGAAGTTGCCTTAAAAATCATTGATTGCTTTACTCATTAAAAACAAAATTTACACATATACATCAAATAAACAATATACATATGAAAAACATTGCAGTAATCGGTGCAGGAACTATGGGGAATGGTATTGCACATACTTTTGCTCAAAAAGGCTTTAAAGTACAGCTTATTGATATTTCTCAGCAATCTTTGGATAAAGGTTTAGCTACAATCACAAAGAATTTAGACAGGATGATTGCTAAAGAAAAAATATCAGAAGCCGATAAAGAAGCTACACTTGCCAATATCTCTACTTATACAAATATCAAAGAAGGAGTAGAATATGCAGGTCTTGTCGTTGAAGCCGCTACAGAAAATGTAGATTTAAAGCTAAAAATTTTCAAAGAGCTTAGTGAGGCATGTCCAGAAGATACAATCTTAGCCTCTAATACTTCATCAATATCGATTACACAAATTGCTGCTGTAACCAATCGTCCTGAGATGGTTATAGGTATGCATTTTATGAATCCCGTGCCTATTATGAAATTAGTTGAGATCATTAGAGGATACAACACCTCTGATGAAGTAACTTCTACTATCATGGAACTATCTAAAACACTAGGTAAAATCCCTGTAGAAGTAAATGATTACCCTGGATTTGTAGCAAATCGTATCCTCATGCCAATGATTAATGAATCAATAGAAACTTTATATAATGGTGTCGCAGGAGTATCAGAGATTGATACCGTTATGAAATTAGGAATGGCACACCCTATGGGGCCATTACAATTAGCAGATTTTATTGGTCTTGATGTTTGCCTTTCTATTCTTAATGTAATGTATGATGGTTTCAAAAACCCAAAATATGCTCCTTGCCCATTATTAGTTAATATGGTTATGGCCGGTAAACTCGGAGTAAAAAGTGGAGAAGGGTTCTATGATTATTCTGAAAACAGAAAAGCAGAAAACGTATCTAAGCAGTTTATATAGTTCGTAATTTAGTATTTACTTCCTGATTTTACGATGAATAAAATCCTGATGCTGATTATAATTTTAACCTTTATTTCCTGCAAAAACAGAAATGAAACATCTAGCCTTGTTATAGATGAAAATCAAGATCCTTATCAGATCTACACCTCTCTTTTTAAGGAAAATCCAGAATTTATCGCTTCTGATTTTGATTATCCAATTGGTAAATCAAATGCTGAAGGCTATTATAATGCTCAAAAATTTAGAGAAAACAATCACTTAGGTGATGATTGGAATGGTACTGGAGGAGGTAATACAGATCTGGGAGATCCCATATATACCATTGCTAATGGATATGTTTCTTTTGCTAAGGATATTAAAGGAGGTTGGGGTAATGTTATAAGAATAATACATAGATACAAAGGAAAATATTATGAATCTGTATATGCACATTGCGATTCTATATTTGTAAAAGAAGGAGATTTTGTAAAAAAAGGTGCTTTAATAGCAACTATAGGTAATGCAAATGGCATATATTTGGCCCATTTGCATCTAGAAATCAGAGATGATATTTTTATGGATATCGGTGGTGGATACGCAAATGACAGATCTGGATATCTGGATCCTACAAAATTTATAAATAATAATTAATGGCAAAAATCGTTCCGTTTAAAGCTATACGACCAACAAGAGATAAAGTAAATCTGGTTGCTTCCAGATCATATCAAAGTTACACTTCTTTTGAGCGAGATTCTCGAATGGATTATAACCCCTACTCCTTTCTACATATTGTAAATCCAGGATATAAATACCATAAAGAGATATCAGGAGAAGAGCGCTATAAATTAGTTCGAAATCGATATCTGGAGTTTAAAGAAGATCAAATTTTTATGCAAGAGGATAGTCCTTGTTATTACATTTACAAAATTGTAAATCGTGAACAAGAATCATTTTGTGGTATTATAGCTGCTGCCAGTACAGAAGATTATCATAATGATGTTATCAAAAAACATGAAGATACACTTCAAGATCGTGAAAGTACTTTTAAAGAGTATCTAAAAACGGTTGGCTTCAATGCAGAACCTGTATTACTTACCTATCCTGATAATGATTCTATTTCAAAAATTATTTCAGAAACCGTTGGAGCAAGAGCAGAATATGAATTTACAACTACAAATCGTGATACGCATTACCTATGGAAAATAGAGGATCAAAAATCTATTCGCGAGATACAAGAAGCCTTTTCTTCTATTAAAACTATATATATAGCAGATGGTCATCATCGTTCTGCCTCATCTCACCTACTATCCCAGGATTTAAAAGAAAATAACCCTGAGCATAACGGTAATGAAGCTTATAATTTTTTTATGAGTTATTTGATCCCTGAATCTGATTTAAAAATTTATGAATTTAATCGATTAGTAAAAGATCTAAACGGATTATCCAAAGAAGAATTTCTAATCAAATTAGATGAATGGTTTCGTATCGAAAATAGAGGGCCAGAAGTATACAGACCTTCAAAACCTCATCATTTTAGCATGTATATTGACGATGAGTTTTATTCGTTATATCTAAGAAAAACAACTTATGAATTTACAGATGCACTAGAGGAGTTAGACGCACAGATTTTATATAAAACGGTATTAAAACCTATTTTAGGCATAGAAGATTTGCGTACAGATACTCGTATCGAATACTCACATGGTAAGAATGGAATTGTAAAAGTAAAAAGCGATGTTGATAATGGAGAATACAAAGTAGGATTTGGGCTTTTTCCTGCATCTGTAGAGCAAGTCAAAAAAATTGCAGACGAAGGATTGAAAATGCCTCCAAAAAGCACATACATAGAACCAAAATTAAGAAGCGGAATCACTATTTATGAGTTTTAACATTAACTAATCATTTTTATTTATAAACAATAAAGGATGCTTGAAATTCAAGCATCCTTTGTCTTTTTTCAATACACTTTGGTTTTAAGAGAATTGAACACTTATACTTTATAAGGTATGCACATAAAACCCAATTCTATCAATATTTGATCCTGAACGGCCATAGAAACCTAATATTTCAAATCCACTAGGCGGGATTGAAGCATTAAAATAACTACCTCCATTACCACCATGGGTAAATGTTTTTTTATTAGTATAGATGGTTAACTTATCCAAACGACTCCCACTTCTTCCTGAAATTCGTTTTATATGCTCATCACTGCTAAAAAAATGAAGGTAATAACTCCCTCCATTACCACCTCTATTCACTCCTGTATAAATAGTACCAGAAGGTGATTTATAGTAAACGATCAATTTGTCTACCCTACTACCTGTTCGCATGGCAATTGCATGAATTCTTGTACCACTAGGAGGGTTTACACTAAAAGCACTACCTCCATTACCTCCAAAAGGGCCAATAGAGTACGAATATGCCTTACCACTACTTTCTGTTACATTCTCCTCAAGAGGGATAGCATTTTTTAATTCTTTAGGAAAGCTCTCCCATTCTACCAATAAAGAATTAGTATCATCATAAGTAGGTAATTCCTGGGTGTTTTCTACACCTTCTTTTATCTCATCTTTCTGACATGAGATCATAAAACTGAACAGTGCTAATGCTGTTAAAAAAATTAATTTTTTCATAAAAACTTAATTTAAATTGGTTAAAATAAAATTGTTAATTACTGCTATTAACTTCGTTATTAAAAGCACATTAAGATACGATCACTACCAAAATCCTTAATATTAATTAACATATATATGAGAGTTGTACGACTTAAGCCACGAATACTTTTGACATCTGTAGAAATTAGAAATATAACCTAAATACTTACCTTTTATCCAAGAAAAAAGAGATTAGTTATTTTATATAAAAAAGATCAAAATTAGCCTTTGATTTATAAATAAATAACGAATAATCAATATCAATAAAAAAATGATTTTAGATATCTTTGCAAACTATGAATGATATCGAAAAAAACCTTCATGAAATAAAAACATCAATTCCTGAAGGAGTTACTCTGGTAGCAGTATCCAAAACTAAACCTGTTTCTGATCTAATGGACGCCTATGATGCTGGTCAAAGAATTTTTGGTGAAAATAAGATTCAGGAAATGACCGAAAAGTGGGAAACCATGCCAAAGGACATTAGCTGGCATATGATCGGACATGTACAAACTAATAAGGTTAAGTATATGGCTCCCTTTGTAGATCTCATTCATGCAGTAGATAGTTACAAATTGCTTAAAGAGATCGACAAACAAGCAAAAAAACACAATAGAACTATTAACTGTCTCTTACAAATCAAAATTGCTAAAGAAGAAAGTAAATTTGGTTTATCAGAACAGGATGCTATCGCTTTATTAAACTCCGAAGAAGTTAAGAATTTAACCAATGTTAATATTCAAGGGCTTATGGGAATGGCAACTTTTATAGATGATGAGCAACAAATACACGATGAATTTAAAAAGATTGCTTCTTTTTCTGAAAACATAAAAACAAAATACCCTCAACTAAAAACCTTATCGATAGGTATGAGCGGAGATTACAAAATGGCTATTGACTGCGGAAGCACTATGGTTAGAATAGGAAGTTCTATTTTTGGAGCCAGAAATTACCAATAATATATACTTTTTGATCATTAGTACTTGATTTACCAAATTGATAAATAAAATAATAATAATAATGTCCCTTATTAAACTAAGCTTGAAAAAATAAAGATTACCGAACTATATGTATGCAATTTTAGATATTGAAACAACCGGAGGAAAATATAATGAAGAAGGAATTACTGAAATTGCTATTTATAAATTTGACGGACATGATGTAGTGGACCAGTTTATAAGTCTGGTTAATCCCGAACGTCCCATACAGCCATTTGTAGCTAATCTTACCGGGATAAACAATCAAATGCTTCGCAATGCACCCAAGTTTTATGAAGTAGCCAAAAGAATTGTTGAAATTACTACCGACTGTATTATTGTTGCACATAACTCTAGTTTTGATTACAGAATTTTAAGAACCGAATTCTCGAGATTAGGATTCGAATTCGAACGGCAATCTTTATGTACTGTAGAGCTTTCTAAAAAATTAATCCCAGATCAACAATCTTATAGCTTAGGCAAACTTGTTCGAGGACTTGGCATCCCTCTTTCTGACAGGCACCGAGCCAATGGTGATGCCCTGGCTACAGTAAAATTATTTAAACTCTTACTCACAAAAGATATAGAGAAAAAAATAATTATAGAAACCGTTAGAACAGAGACTAAACGCCAGGTCGATGATAAGCTTCTTAGATTAATTGAAGACGCTCCTGCAGCAACAGGAGTATATTATATGCATCGTGAAAACGGGACTATCATATATATTGGAAAAAGTAAAAACATAAAAAAACGCCTCAATCAACATTTTACAAACGACAATAGAAAATCTAAAAGAATACAAGAAGAAGTTGTTAGTGTAACGTATGAAAATACAGGAAGTGAGCTTTTAGCATTACTAAAAGAAAGTGAAGAGATAAAACGTAACAAACCAAAATATAATAGAGCACTGCGTAAAACAAAATTTGATCAAGCCCTATACCAATTTACAGATGACAATGGGTATATAAATTTCAAAGTTCAAAAAGCAGATCATCGCAAAATAAGCATCACTACTTTTTCTAATAAACAACAAGCTAAGACTTACATGCATCGATGGACAGAAGAGTATAATTTATGCCAAAAATTAATGGGGCTGGATAATGGAGAAAGTAATTGTTTTAACTACACTATAAAGCAGTGTCATGGCGCTTGTATTTATAATGAACCTGCAGAAGAATATAATATTAGGGCACAAAAACTTATTTTCAATACTTCTTTTCAGAGTCAGGATATGATTATTGTGGATCGAGGAAGAGATATTGACGAACAAAGTGTAATATTGGTTGAAGAAGGAAAATTTAAAGGTATAGGGTACTTCAATCTAAATTATCAAATCAATAATATAGAGATTTTACGCTCTATTATTACCCCAATGACCCATAACAGAGATGCCCAACACATTATCCAAAGTTATGTGCGTACACATAAAAGACTAAAGATTATCAAACTACAAAAAAATGTATAGAACTCTATTCTTTGTATTTTTAACCACTTTCTCTTTTTTAATAAGCGCCCAAGAAGCTTACAATGATAAAAATATGGTTGTGAGCATGATTGATTTACAAAGTACAACATATAAAAAAGACAGTACCGCAACTGCATTTTTTATATACGAAAAAGGGTTTAGCAGAGTAGAAAATGGTGGTGGTTATGATTTGTTAACAGATTATGAAGCAAAAGTCAAAATATTAAATGAGCAAGGGTTTGGTCATGCTACGGTAAAAATTCTTTTATACAGAAATAAAAGGGATAAAGAATCTTTCAATAATCTTGTAGCATTTACTTATAACCTGGAACAAGGTAAAGTTATTAAAACCAAAGTAGAAAAAGACCAAATTTATTATGAAAAACATGATCAAAACTTCACTTCTGTAAAATTTACATTTTCTAATATAAAGCCAGGATCTGTACTAACTTATAAATACCAGGTAGAATCTCCTTTTATGTATAATTTTAATGGATGGGAATTTCAAGATGATATCCCAAAAATGTATAGTGAGTTTATAGCTGATCTACCCGGTAATTATGTCTACAATATAAAACTCGTAGGGACTCTAAAACTAAATACCAGTGAATCTACTATTAAAAAAAATTGTCTCCAAGCATCAGGTTTAGGATCTGCTGATTGTTCTCATAACACATATATCATGAAAGATATTCCTGCTTTCAAAGAAGAAAAATATATGACAGCAAAGAGCAATTATTTTTCTCGTATTGAGTATGAATTAAAAGAATTTAAAGGATTCGATGGAGTCAATAATAAATATACTGAAACATGGAAAAATGTTGATATCAAATTAAAAAAAGAAATAGCCATTGGAGTACAACTCAAAAAAACGGGAATCACTAAAAATATTCTTCCCGACACTATACAATCAATGCCTAATGATGTGATCAAAGCAAAAGCAATATATCGTTATATTGCTGATCATTATAAATGGAACAAAAAGAATGACATTTTTAAAGGTAATTCTATTTCTGAAGTAATTAACTCTAAATCAGGTAATGTCTCTGGTATAAATATTTTATTACATAACACACTGAAACAACAACAATTTAAAGTTTATCCTGTATTACTATCAACAAGGAATAATGGCTACGCTACAACTATACACCCTGTAATCTCTGATTTTAATTACTTAATTACACAATTAACTATCGAAGATGAGACATTTCTTCTAGATGCTACAGAAAATAATTTAGCGTTCGGAGAAGTACCTTTTAGATGCTTAAATGTACATGGTAGGTTATTAGATTTTAAAAATGGTAGTTCCTGGATAGATATAAAACCCGCAAAGCGTTCTTTAATTTTTTATAAAGAAGAATTAAAACTAAATGAAAAATTAGAATTAGACGGTAAAGCAAAACATGTTTTCGCTGGTTACCATGGATACTATAAGCGAAAAGAACTGGATCAGGTAAACAAACAAAGTTATTTAGACTTAAGGAAAAAGAAAAACTCCGAAGTAAAAATAACCAACATTAGCATTAAAGATGAGAAGGATTATGAAAAACCATTTGAAGAAGAATTTCAATTTACAAGAAATACAGAAACAATAGATAACACGATTTACATAAAACCATTTACCCTACCTTTTTTCGAAGAAACTCCTTTCAAACTTAATCAAAGAACATATCCTGTTGATTTTGGCTATCCAGACTCATATACATACCTGGTTTCTATCGAGTTACCCGAAAATCATGAATTTGTCGACATCCCAAATAATTCTTTGTATGCTATTCCTAATCATCTAGGTCAGGCAGGTGTCAATTTTCAGAAAAATGAAAAAAAATTAATTATTACTCATAGAATAACATTTAATTCTTCATATTACCCTGTAGAATATTATAAAACACTTAAAGATTTTTTTAATCTTATTATTGAAATAGAAAATAATACTCTTATAGCCGTTAGAAGGGTACATTAGTTTTTTTAGTATTTTTATTCAAAATCAAGAAATTTGGACAATAATTCATCTCATAAGAACTGGAAAAACCAATTGCACGACATCATTTATGAAGCCGATACTCCGATAGGAAAAATATTTGATGTAACTCTACTTATCTTAATAGTATTGAGCATCATCTTTGTAATGCTCGAAAGTGTAAAAGGACTATCTGCTGAAACCTATACGTTTTTGTATTATGCAGAATGGATCATCACTATATTCTTTACTTTTGAATATATAGCCCGTATTATTTCTATAAAAAAACCAGCCTCTTATATTTTTAGTTTTTATGGGATCATCGATCTTTTATCTACTTTACCATTATACCTATCATTTTTTATAACAGGCACCAGTGCATTGTTGGCTGTTAGAGCGTTAAGATTACTTCGGGTTTTTAGAATTTTAAAAATCTCGAGATATATTGGTGAATCCAACAGACTAGCCAAAGCTATAAAAGATAGTAGAGCCAAAATACTGGTATTTCTATTTGCTGTATTAGTGTTATGCATAATTATGGGTACGGTAATGTATATCGTAGAAGGAGAAGAAAGTGGTTTTAAAAGCATCCCCATAAGCGTATATTGGTGTATTGTTACACTAACAACAGTTGGTTATGGTGATATTGCTCCTGTTACTCCGCTAGGACAATTTATTGCAGCCATTATTATGATCATGGGTTATGGTATTATTGCTGTTCCTACGGGTATTGTTAGTGCCGAATACACACATCATCAAGCTAGTAAAGTACATCTAAATACTCAATCCTGTAGTCATTGTAGTGAGAATGAGCATCGCGATAACGCTAAATTCTGCCATAAATGCGGAGAAGACTTACATCATGACCATGAATAAAAATCTAATTGTGGTTGTTGGCCCAACTGCTATAGGCAAAACCAGCTTAAGTATTGCACTTGCAAAACATTTTAATTGTGAAATTGTTTCTGCAGACAGCAGGCAGTTTTATAAAGAAATGAGCATTGGTACTGCAGCTCCTTCTCTTGATGAATTAAAACAAGCTAAACATCATTTCATTCAACACATAAGTATTAAGAATGAATACAGTGTAGGTGATTTTGAAAAAGATGCTTTAGATAAACTTAATGAATTATTCAAAAGCAATGACTATGCTATTCTAGTTGGAGGTTCTGGGCTCTATATCGATGCGGTAACCAAGGGGTTGGATCGTTTTCCTGAAATAGATATAAAGATTAGACAAGAACTTCAAAAAGAATATAACGACAAAGGAATCGAAAATTTGCAGCAACAATTAAAAATTTTGGATCCATTGTATTACGAGAAGGTAGACCTTAACAATACACATAGAGTTATGAGGGCTTTAGAAGTATGTATTGGTAGTGGAGAACCTTATTCATCATTTCTTACTAAACCACGAAAGAAACGACCTTTTAACACTATTAAAATTGGGGTTACCGCAGAAAGACAAACTATTTATGACAGAATAAACCAACGCGTAGAGCTAATGGTGGAAGGGGGATTACTAGATGAAGTAAAAAGCCTTTACCCATACACATCATTAAATGCATTAAACACTGTTGGGTATAAAGAAATATTTAAATACCTGGATAAAGAATGGGATTTGGATTTTGCTCTTTCTGAAATCAAAAAAAATACCAGGCGTTTTGCCAAAAGACAGCTTACCTGGTTTAAAAAAGATTTAGAAATTAGTTGGTATGACTACAAAGAAGATATTAAACCTATTATAATGCATATAAAAAAAAGCTCACTATGATAATTATACATAGTGAACTTTTTTAGAAGTTAGTTACCGTTACTATTCCTACGATTCTTCGTTTCTTACAACTAGTCTAAATCCTTCTCCGTGAATATTAAGAATTTCGACATTTTCGTCTTTCTTCAAATATTTTCTAAGTTTGGCTATATATACATCCATACTACGAGAGGTAAAATAATTATCATCTCTCCATATTTTTGTTAATGCTAATTCTCTAGGCATTAAATCATTAAGATGTAGTGCTAGTAAGCGAAGTAATTCATTCTCTTTTGGAGAAAGTTTAATTGGATCTTCTTCCTTAAACGTTAAAAAGCGAAGTTTCGAATTAAGATGAAAGCCTCCAACGTTAAACTCAAACTGTTTACTATCGGCAACAGACTCTGTGCTTTTACGCTGCATAATAGCTTGTATTTTCATTAACAACACTTCGCTATCAAAAGGCTTATTAAGGTAATCATCTGCCCCTACTTTGTATCCTTTCAACACATCTTCTTTCATTGCTTTTGCAGTTAAAAAGATGATTGGTATTTCTTCATTTTTTTCTCTAATCTCCTTTGCTAATGTAAATCCATCTTTATAAGGCATCATGACATCAAGAATACACATATCATAATCATCCTTTTTGAATTTTTCGAAGCCTTCCATACCATTTTTAGCATGCACAACATCATAATCGTTCATTACTAGATAATCCTTTAATACTGTTCCAAAGTTTGGATCATCTTCTACAAGCAAAATCTTTTTGTTTTCTGTTTCCATATTTTAAGATATTAACGGTAATTTAATTATAAATGTGGAGCCTTTTCCCCTTTCACTCTCCACCCATATCTGACCATGATGATCATCTATAATTCTCTTTACGTATGTTAGTCCTAATCCGTGTCCTTTTACATTATGAAGATCTCCGGTATGTTCTCTAAAGAACTTTTCAAAAATCTTTTTCTGTGCTACTTTACTCATTCCAATTCCTTGATCACGAACTTTTAGAACAATACTATTTTTTACATTTTCTGTATATACATCTATTTTAGGCTCATTTTCTGAATATTTTATTGCATTATCCAAAATATTCACAACTACATTAGTCAAATGGCTATCATTAGCCAATACTGTTGTTTTAAGCGCTCCTAAATGCATTTTCACATACCCTTCTCTATTTTCTACAAGTAGAGACACATGAGTAATTGCATCTTCAATAATATCATGCAACTCTTGTCTTTCTTTTTTAATGTTAAGTTCATTTTTCTCTAATTGAGATATTCTTAACACATTTTCTACCTGGGCATGCATTCTTTTATTCTCTTCACGTATCATACTCATATAACGCTGCACTTTCTCTGGATCCCCTCCTATTTTAGGATTCTTTATAGAATCTAATGCCAAATTAATAGTAGCAATGGGAGTCTTAAGCTCATGCGTCATATTATTAATAAAATCTGTTTTAATTTGTGATATCTGTCGTTGCTGCATCAATTGTGATAAAGCACTGGAATATGCAACTACAATAATTAACGTAAATATTATAGATAATATGGCCATTCCCTTGATAGAAGAAAGCACATATTGTTTTTTTCCAGTAAAATTAACATATAGCTGATACTCACTTACACCTTCATCATTTACAAAAAGTGGTATTGCATATGTTGTTGGATAATCCAAACTAAAATCATCAGAACGTACTTTGGTTGCTAAAGCATTACTATATATAGCATATTCAAAGTCTACTTTTATATCTCTTTCTTCCAGTTCTTTCCTTAATAGATAATCTATTTCTCTTTTTTGAACTCTTCTATGTATTGGTATAAAACTGGCAATTTCTCCTATTACTATTTCATAATCCATTCTCTGGAGATCTGTTAACCCACGTATTCTCTCTAGTTTGGATTTAGAATTTTGCCTTACAAAATCACTTTTATCATTTTGCGTAACAGCCTCGGTATTACGATTTAAAATATTTTTTAACCGAACCGTATCAATATTTAAATTTATAAAAGACGAAAACAACTTATGGTCTTCTTCTAAAATACCATCTGTATGTGTAAACGACTTTGTCGTATTATCAATACTAATATTTAGAAGCTGACGTATAGTTTTGTTATCAGGCTCTTCTATGCTATCCAGAATCTCCTGTAATGGAAAAAACATCTCTTCAAACTCTCTGTATTGAATTCTATGAGATACAGATATCAATATTTGTTTCGCATTAAAAGAAAACTGTTCTTCATTATTCTCTACAGTGTTGTTAATCCAATATCCCTGAACAAAAATAATCCCAATTAACGATAAACTCATCAGGATTATCAGCAACACGAATAACCTTTTATTCATAACTCAAAAGTAAGACTTTAACATTTAGCTACTTTAGGGTTTAACCAAATGTTAACAAAATGAAAGATTCGGATTACAAACATTTTATAAAGATATTTTCTCATGAACCCTATATACTTGATTTTCAGTATCTTTTATATTTTCATTATATATTACAAAATCGGCTAATGGGATTTTTCGAGCATCTTCCCACTGATTATTCATCCTAGAAAGGACATCTTCTCTCGTAGTTTTGTCTCTTTTTAGGACTCGTTCAATTCTGGTTTCTATTGGTGCTGATACAAGAATAGTATAATCACATTGTTCATGACCTCCATTTTCAAAAAGTATAGCCGCTTCTTTTACTACATAATTCCCTTTTTGTTTACTTTTCCAGCAATCAAAATGGTTTGCCACAGCAGGGTGAACAATTGCATTTAACTGAAGTAGTTTTGAAGAATCGTTAAACACTACATTTGCTATATATGATCTGTTTAATTCTTCGTTTATATAAGAATCATTTCCTAATAAATCGATAATTTGTTTTTTTACTAATGCATCCTCATTCATAAGCCTTTTAGCTTCAATATCGGCTATATAAACTGCAACTCCTAGTTGTTCAAACATTTTGGCCACTGTAGATTTTCCGCTACCTATACCACCTGTTAGACCTACTACTTTCATATCCTAACTTATTTCAAAACCACAAATTGAACTTGTTTCACCTGTAACCGTACATCATGAATGTAATCTGGTTTATTTACCAACTCTAAAGTTAAAAACAAACTTTCTTCAGATGCTTTAGCATAATCAGCTACTACCATAAAATCTCTGGGACTTATTTCATTGTATTTATCTAATCCTACCCTGTATACTACAGAAATTTCTTTAGGAAAAATCTTAATTTCTACACCTTCAGGTATATTATTTAATGTTATAGGAATTTTTTGATCTCCCTCTGTAAATTTACTCACCAAAACGTTAGCCTCTACTTGTGCAGGAGTAACAGTAATGGTGGCTGGTAATTCTTCAATATCTATATCTAATTTTGAAGTATAATTAACGTTTAGCCCTTCTAAATTTAAATTTTCTGTTGTTATATATTGTATCGTATCTATAATTTGTGAAGGCCCACTAATTGTTATAGAATCAGGAGAAACTACTAACCCCTTATCACTACCATATCCAATAGCATACTGAATCTTCTCGACGATTTTAACCGGGATCTTTTTTTCCAGATTATGATCTAATTTTAATCGTATGGTATCTTTTTGTACAGATAAAACCCTTCCTTTAAAGTCCAATTTATTTTTTAACACCGAAGATTCTTTATCAACACGAAAATAATATTGATCTCCGCTATTAATAACCGCATCCTCTACATTAAATTGTAATGTTGGTCTGCTCCAATTATGATTCATTAGTCTAAAACCATTCCCATTAAGGACCATTCTTAATGTTTGGTCACTCTGCTCATTAAAAATTTTGTCTTGTGGTATATTGGTATATCGTATAGCTACTTCTACTTCTTGGGTATAATTTTTAGAGAATTGTATAAATAACCACAAGATTGAAGTAAATATTAGAAAAAACAAAAAGGTTTTTACATTATTCCTTTTTAAGGAAAATCTATTCTTTTTTCTTGCTGACATACAAATTACTTTGAAAAAAACAATTTCTTAAATTGCTTTTCGGGTACTTTTTTCAATAGATGAATATAATAATAAGATTTCAGGAATCCTTTTCCGTATCCATAAAATTGTATCAAAACTGCCAAAATAGATTGTACGCCTATAGACAGATTCTTATATTCTAGCGTAGCGCCTAGAAAAATAATCCCTAAATACATACCTAAAATAGCAACAAAGTACCACCATCCCAAAAGTGCAGTCACTATAGAAAATACGGTGTATAGCAAGAATAAGGTAGGGAACCAATATGTAATTTTTGCTGTATCTGGGTGCCATCGATTTAAAATAGGTCGTACCAATCCAAACTTATTCACCTGGATATAGAATTTTTCCCAGGAAATTCTTCTTTTATGAAACACTTTGGCATCAGGAATTAATGTAGTGTCATATCCTAATTTCCATAATCTTATGGTAAGATCCGGGTCTTCTCCGGGGTGTATGTTTCCGAAACCACCCGAAGCCTCAAAAGCTTCTTTTGACAATCCCATATTAAAACTACGGGGCTGAAATTTTCCCAATGTATTTTTACGCCCTCTAATTCCGCCAGTAGTTAAATACGAAGTCATACTATAACTTATTGCTTTCTGAAGGTTAGAAAAGCTTTGATGAGCGTCATCGGGACCTCCGTAACAATGTACAAAAGTATTGGATAAAAAACGTTCTGCTTTAGACAAATACTCTTTTGGTAATAGCACATCACTATCGAGAATAACAAAGTAGTTACCTTTTGCCTTACGCATACCATAGTTACGAGAATCTCCCGGGCCAGTATTTGGCTTTTGGTAATAACTTATAGATAACCTATCTGCAAAAGTCGCTATAACCTCCTTTGATGTATCAGACGATCCATCTTCGACAATCACAACCTCATATGGTTTGGTATAATCCATATCCACCATGCTATCCAGCAGCTCTTTAATCTCATTTGGCCTGTTATATACTGGCACAATAAAGGAGAAATATATTTTCATATTGCAAAGGTAAGTGGTCTAAATAAAAAATCCCATTACCAATTAAGAATGGGATTTTTTACTAATTTTATAGTAGTTTTTTTTAGAAAATCTTTATTCTTCTCCTACAAATTTATCCATCACTAACTGGCTTACTCCCATATTAGAAAAACCTCCATCATGGTATAAATTCTGAAGGGTTACCTTTTTGGTTAAATCAGAGAATAGTGTAATGGTATAATCGGCACACTCTGCTGCCGTGGCATTACCTAAAGGAGACATTTTATTTGCGTATTCTATAAATCCATCAAACCCTTTCACTCCTTTTCCTGCAGTTGTTGGGGTTGGGGATTGAGAAATTGTATTCACTCGTACATTACTATCTCTACCAAAGAAATATCCAAAACTACGAGCAATAGATTCTAGATATGCTTTATTATCTGCCATATCATTATAATCAGGAAACACGCGCTGTGCTGCCATATATGTCAATCCAACTATACTTCCCCAGTCATTCATTACCTTTTTCTTATATAGGGTTTGCATTGTTTTATGAAAAGAAAGTGCAGATACATCTAATCCTTTTTGTGTCCAGTCATAGTTCTGATCTGTATAATGACGTCCTTTACGCACATTTATTGACATCCCTATAGAATGTAAAACAAAATCAAGTTTACCACCCAAAATTTCTGTTGCTTTATCTACAAGATTTTCTAAATCTTCTAACGAAGTAGCGTCTGCAGGTATAACTTGAGTATTGGTTTTTTCTGCAAGAGTATTTATAGCACCCATTCGCATTGCGACAGGAGCATTGGTAAGAACAAAACTTCCTCCCTCTTCATAAACACGTTCTGCGGTTTTCCAAGCGATTGAATTTTCATCAAGTGCCCCAAAAATAATTCCTCTTTTACCTTTTAATAAATTGTATGACATTTAATTATAAATTAAAGTATGGTTATACGAGTGGTAAAGATAATAAAACGACCCAAACCACAACCAATCGAAATAGAATTTAGTTAAGTATGTAAAAAAAATAATTAACGGTGCATGGCAATAAAATATTAATCAAACCTCTACATGATAAATTAATAATGTTTCTATCTCTATAAGAAATAGAAACCTATGATTGCGATAACTTATAAATAACGTTGGGAGTTTTAAAAAAACCTGACTTTTAAAATCTAATTAAAAATTAATCTATTATCAGTTGATTTTTATCAACATATACCTTATATTTGACATATAATTTTGATTGAGTATTGTTTTCAAAATATCATTGATTTGATATGTAAGATTATGATACAAAACACCCCCCATAGTGTATATTATTTCTCCCCTTAGAAAAAATATACTATTTCATCCCCCCTTAGTATTGAAATTATTATAGAGTTATTTCTATAACAGAATTTTTAGTTACACAAAGATGATGTACCTATTTCTGAAAAAATTTGTTTTCATTAATACAAGTATAGGTAACTAACTCTTAGTACTATAAAATACAGTCGATTTATGTGTTGAAATAATTCTTTATATAAAAAAATTAACCATTATTAAGAATATACGTTATGGAAAAAAATTACCAAGTTACTTATTATCATTGTCAGATGTTTTCATTTTTTGATTTTTAAAACACTAAAAAAACAGGGGCTTTTTTCTTAGAACAAATTAAAAAAACGGGGCATATGAAAATTATTACGTTAACTCTCTTACATAAGAGAATCACCACTCTTATTTGTCTTTTTGCACTACTATTCTCTTCGGCTTGTGTTTACGCACATTATCCTCATGAATACAAGTATACTTCTTTAATCTCAAAGGATACTACTACAATTAATACCAAATATACCAATCCATTAAGTCTTACTATACTAAAAATACAGGATGCCACAACTACAGGAATATGTTGTGATGGTAAAGCCAAAGCTATCGCTTCTGGTGGAAAACCTGGTTACACATATCAATGGAGTGCTTCTGCTAACAATCAAACTACAGCAACGGCAAGCCTTCTTACCAATCGCACCCACAGTGTTACAGTAACTGATACCGATGGAACTCAAGTAACAAAAAGTATTGTTATTCAATGCTTAAATACTTGTGATATTAAAGCTACAAATACTATAACTAATGTATCTTGTAATGGCGATGCTACAGGATCTGTTGATCTAACAGTAGAAAACGGTACCCCTCCATTTACTTTTGCATGGAGTAATGGTTCTTCTGATGAAGATTTAACTAATGTAATTGCCGGAACATATTCGGTAACGATCACCGATGCTTCAAATTGCACTACTACAAGCTCAGCCACCATAACCGAACCCAGCAAAGCAGTATCTGCTTCCGTAAAGGAATTAACCCATATTAGCTGTAACGGTTCGGGCCAAATTACTGTAGAAGGAATCGGCGGAGTACCACCTTATACATATTCTATCGATAATGGAGCCAATTATCAAACCAGCGAAACATTTCTAGATCTCGCACCAGGACGTTATACTATAAAGATACGTGATGCTAATTGTTGTACTTCTATAGTTTGCACAACAATTTTATTTAATTGCACAGACGCTGTGACAGACATTAACAACACTTTTATTAATACACCCGTTTCTGGCAATGTATTAACCAACGATGAAGATCTCGAAGGAGATACACAAACAGTAACTACTACTACTGCAACTACCACAGAAGGGGTTATTGTTAATATAGAGCCTAATACAGGTGCTTATACTTACACCCCTCCTACCGGGTTTACAGGAGAGGATTCTTTCGAATACACTATCTGTGATGATGGCAATCCAATTGCTTGTGACACGGCTACTGTATATATCGAAGTACTCCCTATTAGCAATCCCAAAAATGAAGCACCCATTGCAAATCCAGATACTGCAATTACCGAAATAAATACTCCTGTAAACGGTAATGTATTAGTTAATGATTTTGATCCCGATGGAGACCCTATTACAGTGACAACACCTACAGTAACCACCACAGAAGGAGTTACAGTAGCTATAGATCCCAATACGGGCACATATAGCTATACGCCTCCTCTTGATTTTACTGGTGATGATACTTTTGAGTATACTATATGTGATAATGGTAATCCTGCTCTATGCGATACCACTATTGTAGTAATTACTGTTATAAAAAACCAGAATAACAGCACTTTTGCTAATGATGATGCATATTTTACTGCATGTAAAAATATTCAAGGAAATGTACTGGATAATGACTTTGATCCAGAAGGAGACACACAAACCATAAACATAGTCCCTGTAGATGATGTAGATAACGGAACCCTTACTCTTAACACCAATGGTTCTTTTACTTATATCCCTAATTCTGGGTATACAGGCACAGATAGTTTTATTTATACAGTATGTGATAATGGCTCTCCGGTTGTTGCTTGTGATCGAGCCACTGTGTACATTACCATCTCTGCTATAGTACCTCCCAATATCACTAATTGTAATGTAACAGACGAAATCATCGAATGTAATGGAACAGATAATGAAACCATAGCCAACACCTGGAACGCCAATAATATTGCAGAGTTAGAATCCTGCGCTTCTGACACTTGTAATACAGATTTTACTGGTCAAATAACTTCAAATTATGATTTTAATAATTTAGTAAGTTCTTGCGGTCTAGGCGGTACTATAGAAGTTACATACACTATCACAGGTGATAATGGAGATACAACAACTCTTACTGCAATTCTTACCCTGCATGATTCTACACCTCCAGACCTAACAAGCTGTACAATTACTGATTTAACCTTAGAGTGCTCTACAACTAATATTGAAGAAATTGCTAACCAATGGAATAGTGATAATATTGCACTACTGGAAACTTGTACAACCGATAATTGTAACTCGAGTGCAACTGCATTAGTAACTTCGGATTATGACTTTAACAATATAACAGATGGAATCCTGATAGTAGAATACACTATCACAGATGATTGTAACAACGCAACTACAGTGCAAGCTACAATAACATTCGAAAGCAATTCTGTAATTGCAAATGACACTACATTATGTGCTCTTGATGAAATAGAATCGCAAATTTTTGATTTGTTTGATCTATTAGAAGGAGAGTACAGTACTAGTGGAACCTGGGAAGTTATATCAGGAAATGCATCTATAGTTGATGATCATTTTTTTGATCCTCTAAGCATAGAATTATTTGGCGAAGATACCTCTGAGGAGATCGCATTTAGTTACACAGAAAACAATCTGGCTTGCCCAATATATCTCGAAACAACAATAGAAGTACATAATAGATGTGCAGTATTCTCTTGTGGAGAAGATACTATCAAAATTTCAAAGGTAATTACACCAAATGGAGATCCGTACAATGAATATTTTGCAGTGAATGGTGTAGAAAATTGCGGTTACGTTGTAGATGTTAAAATCATTAATCGTTGGGGGGCGATTATATACAAATCAAGTGATTATCAAAATGATTGGAATGGCACAGCACATCAATCATCTTTAGGGTCAGCAAACCAAGTACCTAGTGGCACATATTATTGTATAGTAACGATCAACAACAGTGGTTTAAAACCCATTAGTACCCCATTATATATTGGAACAAAATAAAAAAACAACTAATGGGTATTACAAAAAACAAAATAACAGTACTACTAATACTTTACATTAACATCATCGGATATGCGCAACAATTGCCACAGTTCACGCAATATATGTTTAATACCATATCTATAAATCCAGCCTATGCAGGTAGCAGAGAAGCATTAAGTATTGTAGGCTTACACAGAAGTCAATGGACAGGAATACAAGGCGGTCCTCAAACTCAGACATTATCTGCTCATTCTCCATTACGAAACGAAAAAGTAGGAGTTGGATTATCTGTAATACGAGATACTCCTGGTTTTGAAAACTACTTATATATTTATGGTGATTTCTCATATTCTATTAATATTACAGATAATTCGAAATTAGCTTTTGGGTTTAAAGCTGGGGCTACTAATTACAATCTAGATCGGGAATTTTTAAATGACCCTGAAGTAACGCAAGATCCTTTCTTTGGAAATTACTCAAACCGTTGGAATCCCAATATTGGCGCCGGGCTATATCTGCACTCAGACAGATGGTATCTTGGGCTATCATCACCAAGAATATTAAATACCGATAATAATAGTACCACCGAAACATCTACGGTAGAATATGTAGCCCTAGAACGCGTTAGTTATTACCTTACAGGAGGATATGTGTTTGATCTAGGTACAAACACAAAATTAAAACCGTCAGCCCTTCTTAAAGCAACTAATGGCGCGCCAATTTCTATTGATCTAAATGCTAATTTTCTATTCTATGAAAAATTTTGGCTCGGAGGCTCATATAGATATAATGAGCATACTGCTTCAATAGGAGCCTTAGCAGATTTTCAAGTAACAAAACAAATTAGAGTTGGCTATGCCTATGAACATTTTATTTCAGACATACGCCCTTATATTGGTGGCACTCATGAAATTTTACTGATGTACGAATTATTTAATGAAAAGCGTGTCAGGTCTCCCAGGTACTTTTAATAGCATACGTATGAAAAATAGAATATTTCTAATTTTAGCACTCCTGTTTAGCACCTTTATTTATGCGCAAAAAATAAAGGTAGCAGATAAATATTTTAGAGATTTCGCATACTTAAAAGCTATTGAATTATACAAAGAAGCATTAAAAAGAGAAGATAGCAGTAAACATATTCTATCTAGGATAGGAGATTGCTATTATAACAATTCTAACTCAGAACAAGCATATTTTTGGTATAACAAAGCAGTTAACAAATACAAAAAGATACACCCTCAATACATCTATAAATTCATACAAACCTTACGAAGTTTAGGTAAATATGAGGAAGCTAATCAGTGGCTTAAAAAATTTAAAGCACTTCAACAAAATGGCAAATACACCAAAAATTCTGAAAGCATAAGTCTTGAAAAATTTCAAGAATTATCTACTCCAAAAGATATTCATGTTCGTGTAATAAACCTAAACTCTAATAGCAAATACTCTGATTTTGGTGGGTTTGAACAAAATGGAAATTTATATTTCTCATCCTCTAGAGCAGATGACAATGCCAAAGGCAAAAAGAAAATTTATAAATGGAATGGAGAACCTTATTTAAACATTTATCAATCTACAATTGATCGAATTGATTCAACTATTGTAGTAAACAACATTGCTCCTATTTCTTCAGACGCAGTAAATTTAAAGAATGAACACGAAGGCACATTAACAATCACTAAAGATGGTAAAACACTCTTTTTTACCAGAAACAACATTAATAAAAGAAAAAGAACATCTTATGATAAAGAAGGTAATTCTAATCTAAAATTATATAGAGCCAAGCTTAAAGGCAATCAATGGACAGCCATTGAAGAATTACCATTTAATGACAAAACTTTTTCGACAGGGCATCCAGCGTTAAGCCCTGATGAAAAAACCTTGTATTTTGTATCAGACAGAGAAGGAGGATATGGACAATCAGACCTATATAAAGTAGCTATAAACGATGATGGTTCTTTTGGAGCTGTAAAAAATTTAGGAGACAAAATTAATACCGAAGGCCGGGAAGTTTTTCCTTTTGTAGCAAAAGACTCTACATTATATTTTTCATCAGATAGCCATATAAATCTTGGTTTTTTAGACATTTACAAATCTAATATGCTTAAAAAAAGAGCCGATGAAGAGGTCGAAATTAAAAACCTGGGAGCCCCATACAATAGTGGCTATGATGATTTTGCTTTCTTTTTAAATACAGATGGTGATTCTGGGTATTTTTCTTCTAACAGAATTGGAGGTAAGGGTAGCGATGACATCTATATATTTGACAAATACGAATGTAAGCAAGTTTTGACCGGGGTAACATACGATAAACTCACCTTAAAACCACTTGCAGAAGTTACTGTTAAAATCATTGATGAAACAGGTAAAATTATTAATACTACCCTATCTGATAATAACGGCAACTATATTTTTGAAGAGGTATCATGCGGAAAAACATATTCTATTCTTGCTACCAAAGCAAATTACAGGCCAGATTCTAAACAATTTTCGACAACTACAACTAATGGAAGTGAAATAAAATTAGATCTATACCTAACTCCTTTAATCATAAAAAAAGAAATTGTAGTTAATCCTATTTTCTTCGATTTTGACAAATATGATATTCGCCCAGATGCAGCCTATGAATTAGAGAATATTGTTAATGTGATGCGAGAAAACCCTAAAATGATTATAAAGATTGAATCTCATACAGATAACCGTGGTAGTGCTAAGTACAACATGAAACTTTCTAATAGACGTGCTAATGCTACCAGAGATTATATTTTATCAAGAGGGATTGCCACAAACAGGATCCCAAGTGCTATAGGCTATGGTGAATCACGATTATTAAACAAGTGTGGTATAGATAACAAACCTCCTTGTACAGAAAAAGATCATGATGAAAACAGACGTTCAGCTTTTTTGATACTCAATGACTATGAATAATTGAAGTCAGTAAGAAGGTTATCTTTTAATAAAAATATTAGTACAATACATCACACCATCTTCATTTTGTTCTATAGAAATATCAAAATCTGTAAAATCACCTTCTATTGTACTTCTATGACTATCACTTTTTATCCATGCATTAACAATAGATTCTGCCGAGGAATAGCCGTATCCAACGTTTTCGGCTACTTTACTTGCTCCTGCATTCGCAACAAGATATGATTTACGCTCATAAAAATAATCGTGAGATATATTATTTTGCTTAATCATGTAATCGGTATGACTATAGGCTTGTGATTTTATAATATCTAGAGATTCAAGGGTATTTAAATTCTTAGAAACCCTATAGCTATTTATAAGATCTAAAATTTCAATTTCTATTGATTTTACTTCAGGAACAGTAAATTCCTTGTTAGAAGAGTCTAAATTATCTTCAACATTTTCTGCAGAACAGGAATATAACAACATTGCCATACAAGCAATATAGATTACTTTGATAGGTGATTTCATAATTTGGGGGCGTAGGTTTGGGGCTACTTGCACAAACTACAAAATAAAAGAAAACAAACTAGGGTCAAAAATGTTAAAATCGATAAAAAACACCCTTTAAACGCGTTATATTGCAAATAATCGATAAAATACACGTTTTTAGCACTTTAACACTTGTTTCTAATCATTAAATCAAAGAAAGTAAAAATCTACTTATTTATGATAGACTTACAACTTTACTCTACTTAATTTAGGGCTGAATTCAATAATGATTTTGCATGGGTTAATGCCGAATCAGAAATGTTTTTGCCACCAATCATTTCGGCAATTTCGTTAATTCGTTCTTCCTCGCTTAGCAATTTAAGCTGAGTAATAGTAGTATTTTGTATATCTTCTTTATATACTTTATAATGGTTTTGACCATTAGCAGCGATCTGCGGCAAGTGTGTAATACTGAAAACTTGTAGGTTCTTACTCATATTCATCATTAAATCTGCCATTTTATGAGCAACTTCACCAGATACACCGGTATCTATTTCATCAAAAATAATTGTAGGTAGCTGTGTGTATCTAGATAAAATAGATTTAATCGCAATCATAATTCTTGACAGCTCTCCTCCTGAAGCCACTTTTTTAAGTTGCCCAAAAGCTCCTCCTTTATTGGCAGAGAACAGAAATGTTAGCACTTCTTTTCCGTTAGACAAATACTTTTCCTGTGGCTCTAAAGAGGCTTGAAATGCTGCATTTGGCATTCCCAGTGCTTTAAGAATATCTTCTAACTCCTTTATAAGTAAAGGAAGTGCCTTATTTCGTTTCTTATGAATCTTTTCTGCAACTTTATCTAATTGAGACTGAATAGTAACTATTTCTTTTTTAAGCCTCTCTATATCTTCTGACAGCGATTCTGTTTTAGAAACTTTTTCTCGTAATGTATCCGTTATTACGATCAATTCTTTTATATCTGATACCGCATGTTTTACTTGTAGATTGTGTAATAATTGCAAACGCTGGCTAATTTGTTCTAATCGCTCAGGGTCCGCTTCCAGTTTTTCTAATTCATCAAGTAAAGAGCTACTTACATCATCTAACTCTATATATACACTCTGAATTCTTTGAGAAAGTTCTTGCAAAGGTCCAGAATACGATTCTATTTTAGAGAGATTATTTTTGATTGTATTTAATTGATCAGATACCCCAACTTCTTCTGAAGACATTACAGCAACAGATCCCGATAATCGTTCCTGAATTTCTTCTATATTATTAAGTTGATCGTATTGTTCTTCTAATTCTTGTAGTTCACCTGGCTTAAGCTTTGCTTCTTCCAATTCATTTAAAAGAAAAGCATTGTAATCATATTCTTTTGTGAAATTTTCTTGATCAGCTATAAGAGTACCTACTTCTTTTTCTTTTTGTTTTAAAAGCTCTAAACCTCTTTTGTAAGATTTTATTTCACGATCTGCATCAGCCAATGCATCTAATACCTCAAATTGAAAATCATTTGTAGTTACCTCTAATGTTTGGTGTTGACTATGGATATCTATTAATCTACTTCCTAGAGACGCTAATGATTGTAAAGTGACCGGCGTATCATTTATAAAAGCTCTGGATTTACCCGATGGCAAAATCTCTCGTCTGATTATAGTTTGATCTTCATAATCCAGCGCTTCTTCTTCAAAAAAAGAAGTAAGCCCATATTTTTTCACATCAAAAACTCCCTCTATTACACATTTTTGAGTATTATCTTTAACACTACTTAGATCTGCTCTTTTTCCTAATAACAATCCCAAAGCACCAAGCAATAAAGATTTACCCGCTCCAGTTTCTCCTGTAATCGTTATTAAACCCGAATCAAAAGCTACTTGTAGCTGTTCTATTAAGGCGAAGTTTTTTATAGAAAGACCTTTTAGCAAAGGATAGAAAAATTTTTGTTGTTTTTAAAAAAGTAAAGATACTATTTACAATAATTAAAAATAAAGCATTTTTTAAAACTTTATAGTTTTCCAGTTTTCTGAATATGTAGGTCCTACTTTATTAAGTATTTCAACGGTTTCTGCAATATTAACTGAAGGTCCTCCAGAAAGAACACTTGAAATCTCATCTGCTTTGGCATCAAAAAACACTCTCATTATATAAGAATTAGGCCTGGTATTATGCATTTCCTCAAGCGACTTCATAGATTCTGTAATTGTTTCTTTCCCTTGTTTCACATTATTATACATAACATCTAACCCCTCTCTATGATAGGCGTACATCGTTTTTCTATACCCTTCATATGTTCCCGAAAGAAGATCATCATTAAGTCTAAATCTATTAGGGTTTTGTTCTCTGGCCCAACCAAGTGTATTACTCCCTTGAGCATTACTAACAATATTTTTAGCTTCCTGATAATAACTGGTTCCACTATTTAGCTCAAAAGTATCTGCATCTATACCTAAAATGGTATACAAATAAAATGCAACTACAGAGATTAAATTTGACTCAAAGCTATTTGGATTATAATTTAAAGGTTGAAATTCTAAGTAGTTAAAATTAAACTGCTTATCATTTATATTAAAGATTGTAGTATTATAACTAGATCCATATACTGGACGGGATGCCTGCACTTGTACAGTAGCAGAAAAAAGATCATTATCGAAACTGTTTATAGTTATAAAAAAACTACAATTGATTCTTTCTTCTGTTCGATAATCTATAGAAGTCCACTTCGAATTATTAATAAATTCGGTTAGTGCACGCTCTAAGGTTTTAAAGACTTGTAAATTAGGATTACCCGTTTGCTCTGCATTAACAACCACAGTGGCATTAAACTCCTGAGCATTAACTCCTAAGCTAACTACAAATACGATAACAAGTAACAACCTATTCATTGTTCAATGTATTAATTTCATTAAATATATCTTGTGCAACTTCTAACTTTGTCTTTAAGTCAAACGCTTTAATCTCCAATTTATGATTAATCAATGTTACTTTATTCGTTTGCCCTTTAAAACCAGCTCCTTTATCATTAAGAGAGTTAAGAACAATTAAATCTAAGTTCTTATTTTTTAATTTATTCTTCGCATTCTCCTCTTCATTTTCTGTTTCTAAAGCAAACCCAACAAGAAATTGGTTTTTCTTCTCTGCTCCCATCCATTTAAGGATATCGGTTGTTCGCTCTAATTTAATAGAAAATTCTGTATCTGCCTTTTTTATTTTTTGATCTGATATTGCCTTTGGCCTATAATCTGCAACTGCTGCAGATGCAATTGCAATATCACAATCATTATACACAGAAACTACAGCTTCATACATATCTTTGGCACTAACTACATTAATCACACGAATAAGACCATGGTTAATTTTAAGAGCAGAAGGTCCTAAAACAAGAGTTACTTGTGCTCCTAAATTAGCAGCGGTTTTAGCAAGTTCAATCCCCATTCTGCCACTAGAGTGATTACCTATAAATCTTACCGGATCAATTGCTTCATATGTAGGGCCTGCAGTAATCAGAACCCGCTTATCTTTTAACGGAAGTTTATCTAAAATATCTTTTTCTACAAACTCAATAATAGTAGAAGGTTCTGCCATACGTCCCTGACCGATCAAACCACTTGCCAATTCTCCTGATTCTGCAGGGATCATGGTATTACCAAACTCTTGTAATTTTTTAAATGTTTGATGCGTAGAAGGATGATTATACATATCCAAATCCATCGCTGGAGCAAAATAAACAGGGCATTTTGCAGATAGATAGGTTGCCAACAGCAAGTTATCACTATTACCTGTTGCCATTTTGGATAATGTATTAGCAGTAGCTGGTGCTATGATCATAAAATCTGCCCATAATCCCAAATCTACATGATTATTCCAAATTGCATTTTCATCTTCATCATCGAAAAAAGAGGAATGAACTGGATTTTTTGATAATGTAGATAATGTAAGCGGTGTTACAAAATCCTTAGCAGCAGGGGTCATTATTACTTTTACCTCTGCTCCTGATTTAATAAATAAGCGCACTAAGTTTGCTGTCTTATAAGCAGCAATACCAGCGGTGACACCAATTAAAATCTTTTTACCGCTTATTATAGACATAAATTTATAGAGACCCTGAGTCTACTTTTGTATTTCTGTGATAAATCTTACCTTCTAACCATTCTTGTACTGCCAAAGCATGTGGTTTTGGTAATCTTTCATAGAATTTAGAAACTTCTATTTGTTCTTTATTTTCAAAAATCTCTTCTAAACTATCATTATAAGTAGCAAACTCATCTAATTTTTCAAGAAGCTCTTTCTTGATATCGGTATTGATTTGAGTTGCTCTTTTTGATATTATCGAAATTGCCTCATAGATATTATCTGTTGGCTGATCGATACGATTTTTATCAATAGTAGTTGTATTTACCGGCGCATTACTTTTTTTCAAATCCATCTTCTACTTTATTTTCTATTTATATTCTTCTAATCTTGTCTTTATATCTTCTCCTAATTCTTCTGCTTTTTCTAGATACTCTCCTTCTGTTTTATAATATTTTTTATAACTATTATAATACCCTTGGGCAATTTCTAAACGCTCTCTTACCAAACTTTCATAACTACCTATTGCTAAAAGATATTCTGATTCTAATTTGTAATATAATACTTTTTCTCTATAAGGAGATCCTGGATGATCTATGAGGAAATTATCAAAAGCTGAAATAGCAACTTTATAATTCTCCCTATGATGATATTGTTTAGCTACTTCATAAGTCTTTCTTTCTTTCTTTTCTCTAAGTTCTGCAACTAACTTATTTGCTTCTTTTAGGTTCTCACTTTCTGGATATGCATTAATATATGCCTGAAGTTTTTCGAGTGCTTTATCTGTATCTTCCTGATCCAAGCTATATCTTGGAGACAAATCATAATAGCTTTTAGCTCCTTTATAATATGCTTCTTCCCTTTTTTGACTTTTTGGGTAAGATTTAGCAAATCTTTCAAATTGGTATCCTGCAAGATAATAATCTTCTAACTGATAATAAGTATCGGCGTAATAGAACATTACTCTTTCTGCTTGTGGCTTTCCTCTATATTGAGGTACAATCTGTTCAAAAAGCTTTAAGGCCTTTTTGTACTTCCCTTCTTTGTACAAGTTCTCTGCAGCTTTATATTTAGCAGCTAAATCTTCGCCTCTTAGTACCTTTTGGTATTCACTACAAGATCCTAAAAATAACACACAAACAAGTAAATACAATAATCTCTTCATATCTTAAAAAAACATCTGGCAAAAGTATATATTTCTGCCGTATTACAAAAACTTTAATTCATCTATTCACCTGCTACTCTCTATTGTTTCTAGAATTAAGCTGGTAGAATTGGCTAATAAACATTTCTGTCTATATCATTTTATTGATTTTAGCTCATTTCAATAACTATATAATTAATGGTATGTTGCAGGATTAATAGTATTTAACACTAAAAAAATAGTTTTACAAAATTAAATAGAACTATGCGGTAAGGTCTTATCCAGATTATCATGATCCAGAATTGTATAGCCTTCTTCATCATAATAAAATGCTGGAATAAAACTTTGATCTTGTTTTAAATTCTTCAATACATAAGAATGAACCTGATGAACTTCCTGCGCAAAAGATTCATCATAATAACTAGCTAATATTAAAATTTCTCCGTTTAATTTTTGCAACTGCTCTTTACTAAATTCTTTTAATGGACTCAATTCATCAATAGGATGTACAATAGTCCAGGTTGTAGGCAAGTATGTAATCGAATTTCTTTCCAGCTTTAGGCTGTAAAAATTATTGATATATTTTTTGTCTTTACTTTCTTGAGACAAAGAGAGTGTAGCTTCAATTTTAGGTCGAATCATTACATTAGCACTTCTACTCATTAACCTAAACATAATACAATCTACTCCATTATGTTTTCTAAATACCATACTGCTACTAAACCTAATATTTGCTCTTGGCCTAGAAAACCTACCATATAACAACCCTGTGATAAACGAAAAACTCAATAATCCTATAAGAGCTTCAAAAGAAGAAATGATTCCAAAAACAAGCCCTTTTGGTGCCATCGCTCCATATCCTACAGTTGTAATAGTCTGAGCCGAAAAAAAGAAGGCATTAAGAAAATCTTTTAAAACGCTTCCTGTAGATTCTGTAATATTTGATATCCCTAAAAATGTATAGATCATAGCAAATAACGCATTGATCAAAGTATACCCCAATACGACCCATAGGAAAAATTTGGCCCAACTAATACTAATCAGATAGTTATAGCTCTCTGATAAAGAACTTGGTCTATTGATATGTTTTATATTAAAAGAGCCATCTGGATTGATAAATCGTTTAGCGTATTTATTAGAGGACTTACCTATACCAGGATCTTTTATTTTTTTAGCCATCACTTCATTTTTGAAAACGATTAATCTTCAACAAACTCTTCTATTCTTTTTGCTAAACCTTCTGAAACGGGTATTAGTGGTAAACGAAGATTGTCTTCGCACACCCCTTTTACTTTCAGGATATTTTTTATTCCGGCAGGATTTCCTTCTTCAAAGGCATAATCTATTGCTGGTAATAATGTATATAGTTTCTCAAATGCTTTTTTTGTTTCTCCTGATAATCCTAATCGTATCATTTCTGAAAATGATGCCGGAAACCCTTGACCAACTACACTTATCACTCCGTCTCCGCCTGCTACTACAGCCGGCAATGCTAATGCATCATCACCAGAAATCACAAGGAAATCAGAAGGTTTATTTTTGATAATTTGTAAAACCTGAGTAAAGTCTCCCACTGCTTCTTTAATTCCGATTATTTTATCTAATTGAGCAAGGCGTAAAGTTGTTTCTGCTGTCATATTAGTTGCTGTTCTAGATGGAACATTATACAATATAACAGGTAAAGTCGCACTATCATTTATGGCTTTATAATGTCTATAAATGCCTTCTTGACTAGGTCTATTATACATAGGAACGACAGAGAGAATAGCATCAAAATCAGATGAGTTGATTTCTTTAATCTCATCAACAACTGCCGATGTATTATTTCCTCCTACTCCAATTACCAAAGGAAGTCTTTTACTATTTACCTCTACTATATGTGCTGTTAAATTCTTCTTTTCTTCTTTAGAGAGCGTAGCTGACTCTGCGGTAGTTCCTAATACAACCAAATATTCTACGTTCCCTTCTATACAAAAATTAACTAATGATGTAACACCATCATAATCTATCGATCCATCTTTATTAAAAGGAGTAGCTAATGCTATACCTGTTCCTCTTAGAAAATCATTCATACTATATAATCTGTAAAATTTTTAAATATTTCTTAAGCTCTGATATAAAAAGATTGGTGTCATTTGTGGTTGATCCAATAATCAAATCGTTAATTCGATTATCTACTTCTGCAAAACCAACTTTAAACTTAGCTTTAGAAGCTGCTGCTACATAGTTTAGCTCTACAGAATTTTTTTCATAAAAATTGATCAAAACATCAAAATCTTTATCTACAAAATCTTGTAAAGACTTACTTTTTATTGCACCGTTTACCCCAAAACTCTTATCATTATAATAAGCCGCATCTTTATCATCTATAATTTCTTTCTGATCTTCTTTATAGCCTATCACTTTTAGTTCTTCTGATTTCACTCCTAATTCATTAGCAAGTTTCAATAATGAAACGATATTAATCGATTGAGTTGCATCAATAAGAACTGCAAGGGTTTTTAAATTAGAAATGTTTTGAGATCTGGTTTCTCTTTCTTTGAGATATGCTTCAGCACTTTTCTTTATTGCATTTCTTTTAAGACCTTTTAAAATCATTTATTAAAAAAATTAATAAGCCACAAATGTAGCCATTTTACAAATTAAAATCATCTGGTATACTTCGAGAAAAAACAAAAACTTCCCAATTAACACAACTTAGTGATTTTTGTTAAATCTATAAATATTTATCTTCTAAACGTTCCTTTTTAACAAGTTTTGTTTCCACAAAAAAAATAGTAAAAAAGTATAACCCTGCAATTTCTACAATATTAATCATTGTAGTAAATAACCTACTGTAATAATACAATTCATTTATCGCAAGAAACGCATCTACAAATAAGGTACAGCACGAAGCTATAAAAAGATAAATTGATTTCTCGTATCGATTAGCAACATAAATAAAAAAACAAACTGTAACAAATAAAAGAAGACTTACTACGATCAATATTACTGATCCTATAGAATTTATAATTTTGGGCAAAACCAATCTGGTAATAGAAAAAATAAGATACCCTATCAAAAATACACTAACTATAACCTGAGGAGATATTAATTTATTTAGTTTTATTTCCTGTATCGATATGAAATTCTTTAACAAAAGCAAACACAAAGTATAGAATAAAGCAATTAGTATTGCAATAATTGAAAAATACTTCGTAAAGTCTAAATACACAAAAACATCGGTTGCTGCAATTACAAGCATACTTAAAGGAAATAGAAGACTGGTTTTTTTTACAAACCTTTGATACAAAACTATTAATGATAAAGAAACAATTGGTTTAACATATACCAACACCCATTTATCAAAAAAGATAGCTACACATATAACGATCAAAAAAGCAAAATAGGTTAATAGATATGTAATATTTATTGTTTTCAAGGATTTTTTTAGAAGATTACAAGATTCATATATAGTAATTAATTTAGGTAATATGGTATTTCTATTTTCAACAATTAGCGTTTCGTTATTTAAAATCAAAACCCTTCGAACTCTTCAGACTTAAGAACTAACGATTTAGTTATCATATAGTTTACCAAAAAAAGAAGAGCAATCGGGCTGCATATTAGCATAAGAACATTAAACTCTTTAGATCGTAGATAAAATCTATCGATTAAAAACATAAAGTCACTAAATGCAAAATTTAACATAGATAAAAAAAACCATAAAGATTTTTCTGATCGTATGTTTATATAATGCATCGCTCCTACAATTAGTAAAACATAAATTAGTAACAAATAAAGAAACCCCAATACTCGTATTTCTTCCATAGGGTCTTTAAGCTCCAGGTAAGCCATAAAAAATATAATGGTAAACAAAGAGCTGCCTAATACCAATGTAAAAACATCTCTGCTATTATACACAAATGACTTATGATTATAATACAAGAAATAAAACAACAGGATATAGGCCACTATATGTGCCTCTATCTGAAATTTCACAATATTATCAATAGTATAAAATACACCTAACTCTTTTATTAAGAAAATCAGAAGAACAATAACTTTAAATGTTCTTATTCGTTTAGAATTTACAAAATAAAGTGTGGCTATTAATACAACAAGAATCAAACTAGTGTATGTGTTTAAAAAATCACTTTGAAACACATATCCTAATACTTGTATAATAATTAAAAAAGAAATTAAAAGCTTTAGTAGTTTTCCTCCATTCATTAATTTTAATTTGCATCCCAAAAAAAATCAATATAATTCTCTATAGGACACTTTGTTACACAATCATAAATTTTTCCCTTACACAAGATACTAAATTTTGAGACAACTCAAAACTGTCATAAAAATGCTCTATTACAATTTATTTAATTTTAAAGAAGTCGAACTAGATATCTTAAACTGTACAAGAAAAAAAACAGCCAATAATTGGTAAATAGAATTAATAATTTCAAATTCGATTGAAGACACATAAAACCTGTTTAATGCAAAACAAGAATCACTAATGACAAAATTTAACACCGCAATCAAAAACCATAACGACTTGGTTGACCTAACATTTACGTAATGAAAAACAGCTCCTATAAACAACACATATAATATTAGTAAATATACTAATCCATAGTGCTTAATACCCCCCATTCCTACGTGTATTGCATCATAAATTTCATAAACAATAAAAGACCATACCACAAAGAAAATTGACACATAAGCGATATCTGTACCATCATAATCTATAGGTTTATGATTCTTATATAAGAAATAGAACAACAACAAATAACAAATACCATAACTTAACAATACATATATAAAACTGTGCTCAAAATCTGTAAGTAGAAATATATCTCCCAGAAAACAAAGTAATAAAACCAGTAAAAACGGAATACTTATACGCTTTGTATTAAACCAATACAGCATAAAAAATAAAGGCACAGTGGTTGGCTTTATATACAACTCTAAGTCGGGCCAGTTCATAGCAGTACTCAATACACAAAGTCCCCCTGTAATGAGCAATAACACCTTAATAAGAGTTCTTATTTTCATGCTATTTTACTAAGAAATTCGTCTTCACTAATAATAGGAATCTCTAGTGCTTTTGCTTTTTCTAACTTACTGGGTCCCATATTAGCACCTGCAACAATAAAAGAGGTTTTAGAAGAAATAGAACTAGATATTTTACCTCCATTATCTTCTATCATTTTTTTAAGTTCATTACGTGAAACTTTTTCAAAAACTCCTGACACCACAAATGTCTGTCCTTGTAGAGTATCTGTTTGATTTGCCAGTTTTTCTGCAGAAATTTCTAACTGAACTCCATATTGTTTTAACCTGTTGATTAAATTTTTATTTTCTTCTGAAGCAAAAAACTCTACAACACTTTGAGCTATCTTTATTCCTATCTCATCTACATTTACCAGTTCTTCTTCTGAAGCTTCGATAATAGCGTCAATAAACTTATAATGTTTTGCGAGTTTCTTTGCTACGGTTTCTCCCACATATCGAATTCCCAATGCAAATAAAACACGTTCAAAAGGAATTTCTTTAGATTTTTCTATTCCGGCAATAAGGTTTTCTGCACTTTTTTCTGCCATCCTTTCTAAAGGAACGACTTGCTCTTTTTTTAATTCATAAAGATCTGCATAGTTTATGATCAGGTTTTCATTAACCAGCAGTGCTACGGTTTCTCCTCCCAGCCCATCGATATCCATCGCTTTACGAGAAATGTAATGCTGTATGCGTCCAATTATCTGAGGCGGACACCCTTGGTAATTAGGGCAATAATGCTGAGCCTCTCCTTCTTTACGTATAAGATCGGTATGACATTCTGGGCATTGCGTTATATATACTGTTGGTTGCGAATTGTTGTCTCTTTTTTGAAAATCAACTGCTATTATTTTTGGAATAATCTCCCCTCCTTTTTCTACAAAAACCGTATCTCCAACACGTATATCTAATTTCTCAATCTGGTCGGCATTATGCAAAGAAGCTCTTTTTACTGTAGTTCCTGCAAGCAATACAGGTTCGAGGTTAGCTACCGGCGTAATTGCCCCCGTTCTACCTACCTGATATGTAATTTCATGAAGGGTTGTAAAAACCTGTTCGGCTTTAAATTTATAAGCCATAGCCCATCGGGGAGCTTTGGCGGTAAAACCCAGTTCTTCTTGCTGCTGAAGATTATTTACCTTAATCACCACACCATCGGTTTCATATGGTAAATTATGGCGATGCTCATCCCAGTATATTACAAAATCCAGTACCTCATCGATCGAATGTACCAATTTAGATTCTACAGGAACTTTAAACCCCCATTCCCTGGCCTTTTCTAAACTTTCAAATTGAGTTACAATTCCTAATCTATTTCCTATAATACTATATAACAAACAATCTAGTGGTCGCTTTGCTGTTTCACTACTATCCTGTAATTTCAAACTACCAGAAGCTGTATTTCGGGGATTAGCATAAGGGTCTTCTCCTGCTGCTATTCGTTCTTCATTCATTTTTGCAAAACCTTCATAAGGTAAAATAATTTCTCCCCGAATATCAAATTTTGGAGGAAAACCATCTTTCAGCTTTAATGGTACAGAGTTAATAGTTTTTACATTTGTCGTAACATTATCTCCTTGAATACCATCTCCTCTGGTTACTGCCTTTACCAATACCCCATCTTCATAAGTAAGACTTATAGATGCTCCATCATACTTAAGTTCACAGGTATAACTAACCTCTCCATCAACCAACTTTTTGATACGTTTTTCCCAATCTAATAAATCTTCTTTTGAATATGAATTATCAAGAGAGTACATTCGATACTCATGAACTACCGTTTCAAAATTCTTGGTTACTTCGCCCCCAACCCTAAGTGTTGGAGAATTAGGATCGTAATACTCTGGGTGTTTTTCTTCTAATTCCTGCAGTGTTTTGAGCTTCATATCAAACTCATAATCACTTATTACAGCAGCATCCAGTACGTAGTAGTTATAATTATGCTGCCTTAGTTCTTCCCTTAATTGATTGATGTGTTGTTCTGTATTCATTGGTACTTATATGTCTTGTTTTTTAATGGTCAGACAAAATACCTACCATGTATTGGCAGGTTTAATGGTTAAGACAATTATTCTTTATTGTTTTTTAATGTTGTTATAAATCGTTTCGTTTTCATTTAGTTAATGAATATCATGTTCTTTCTGGTTTTAACCATTTTGGTACTTGTGCCGGCTTGAAGGCTCTCATTTTTCCTAATAACCTATCTATATCATCATCAACAAGGAGTAACTCATAGTTTTCCATTTTTAAAAACCCTCTTCGTACCATATTTTCTAACAAAGCTAACAGGTCATTGTAAAATCCTCCAGTATTTAAAAGCCCAATTGGTTTTTGATGTAAACCTAACTGAGACCATGTTATAATTTCGAACAATTCTTCTAACGTCCCAAATCCCCCAGGTAATGTAATAAAACCATCACTAAGCTCTTGCATTTTCATCTTTCGCTCGTGCATATTAACAGTAGTAACTAGTTCATATAACCCCTGATGCACTACTTCTTTTCGTTTTAAAAATTCTGGGATCACTCCTATCACCTTCCCTTTTTGCTGCATCACTCCCTGGGCAACCTTTCCCATTATCCCAATTTTTGCAGCACCATACACCAGAGTGATTTTTTGTTCTGCTAGTTTTTCTCCTAGCAACAATGCCTCTGCAATAACCCTGGTATCATTCCCCTCGCTGCTTCCACAAAATACACAAATTGAATTCAGACTGTTCATAGTAATAGATTTTTAATTTAAACGAGCTCTTATCATACGTTCATTACCATATATATCCTTACGTACTTCTACAGGTTTAAACCCTTTACTCTCGATCATATTTTTGGTTTCTATACCCAGGTATTGATTAATTTCAAAATACAAACTACCATTTTCTCTTAATTTTCCCTTAGCCAGATCTGTAATCTTCTTATAAAAGAGTAAAGGCTCATCATCAGAAACAAACAAAGCCTGCTGTGGTTCATTATCAAGCACATTCGATTTCATTTCTTTTTTCTCTAACTCTCGTACATAAGGCGGATTAGAAACTATGATATCAAAATCTTGAAATAGTTCTTCAACCTCTAGAATATCTGTTTTAACAAATGTTATATCAGCTTGATTTTTCTTTGCATTGTCTCTTGCAACTTGTATAGCCTGTTCTGATATATCCATTGCAAACACTTTGGCTTCAGGTATTTTTTTTGCTAAAGAAATAGCTATACAACCACTTCCTGTACCAATATCCAGTATTGTTATTGATTGTTTCTCTTTTTTTTGATCTTTCAAAATCCAATCTACCAACTCTTCGGTTTCTGGTCTCGGAATCAATACATGTTCATTAACTATAAATGGTATTCCAAAAAAATAGGTCTCCCCAATTATATATTGAATAGGCTCTTGTTTTTCGAGTCGTTTTATAGCGTTATCAAAATTCGCTTTTTCATTAACGGTGAGTATTTTATCGAGACACATAGCAACATCTACTCTTTTAAGCCCTAAAATCTCTTCGGAAAGTATATAAAAAAAAGACAATACTTCTTCAGAATCATAGATCCCGGATAAAGAATTTGTAAAACTAACTCTAAGGTCTTTTATCTTCAATTTGAAGTTTATTTTTAGTTATAGATCTTTTATCATCCATGCCTGGCAACTATAATGCCCGGTATCTCCCAATGGCTCTTCCAAAGGAGTAAAGCCTACTTTTTTATACAATTTCCTGGCAGATTCCATATAAGGCATTGTTTCCAAATAACATTTGGTATATCCTTGTTCTTTTGCAAAATCAAGGCATGTATTTATCATCTTATACCCAACTCCTTTGCCTCTCGCCTGCGGTAAGAAATACATTTTTTGCAACTCGCAGATATCTTTAACAACTTCTCCCTCTAAAGGAGCAATACCCGCACCACCGATGATTCTACCTTCTTCTTCGACTACATAATACTTCATTCTCGAATAGTTATAAGTTTCATGCATACTATCCAAAGACGTATCTTCATAAGCTGTCCCTACTTTAGGCACTCCCATTTCTATTAAGACTTCTCGTATTACCGAGGCAATTACTTTATTATCTTTTGGCTGTATTGCTCGTATTTTTATATCATTCATTATTTTTAAAATACTATTTTTGTGGTATCACCAGAAGGTTCTTCTAATCTTCATTTAACTAAAAAATTAACTTCTTAAAAGGTATTGAAATATACGTTAAATCTAACAAGGAATCAATGAATAAGTTTCTATTATTATCAACATTACTCATAGGTATTACCAGTTGTTCTATTTCTAAAAAACCTGAATTTAAATATGTCGATAATATCGAGGTTAAAAATGTCAGTATGCGCAATATAACACTTAAAGCAGATGCTATTTTTAATAATCCAAATCACATAAAAGGAAAACTTTCTATAGACAGCATACACATTTTTGTTGATAACATAGATGTCGGAGCACTCTCTTCACAAGAGTTCGATGTTCCTTCAAAAAATGAATTCGCTATTCCATTAGAAGGAACTTTTTCACTTTCTAAAGTCTATAAAAAAAATAAAAATAGTATTCTTGGCAGTGTATTAAAAGTAATTCAGAGTGATTCGCTTGATATACAATACAAAGGGGTAATTCGATATCATTTTGGAAATTTTTCTTACCCTTATACAATTGACAAACAGCAAAAGGTGAAATTAAAATAAAAACAGCAATTCTACACAGCATAATTTTGGTGGTTTTTCACTGAAAACAGTGACTCTAAACCTATATCAAGTAACTATATTTGTGCTACACGTTCAACATTCTTAGACACAGTTTCTTTCTTGATAATTGCACTATCATAAACCGAAATCTATCAAACCCACATTAATTAATCTTGAAAATAAAATGATTAAGCAGATTAAAAACTTTATTTTGATTGTGATTTTTTTTCCAGTTATAAACTCTTTTAGCCAAACTCAGAATACATCTGAAATTATTAAAATCACCCCAATAAAAACAGAACCATTTAAATATTATCAACTCGAAGCCAAAACAACTGAAGGCGTAGCAGGTAAAATTTATTTAAATGGTAAAAAATTACATGAATTTGAAAAATCAGCAAGCCAGGTAAGTAACAATAAAGCTCAAAAGCTTATAAAAAATGGCACTAATGAGATTGTACTCAAAATATCTTCGGTTGATAAGAATGTAGAGAAAGGCTATTTTTCTAAATGTGTTATTTTTATAGCTATACACGGTGTTAATGAAAAAATCTTTCCTTCTAAGGAAACCCAAATAGTTCGTATCAAATGGAACCCTAAGAAGGATCAAAAAAAAGGTGTTATGAAATATGTGTTTGAGCTAAAAAGATAATTAATCAATACTACAGGTCTACTATACCATATAAAACACATAGTTTTACTTATTTTTGCTATTTGCAAAAGTGAAAACACACGAAAAATACATAAAACGCTGCATACAGCTTGCCAAAAACGGACTAGGAACGACCTACTCAAACCCTTTGGTAGGTAGTGTAATTGTGCATAACAACAGTATCATTGGTGAAGGATGGCATTATCAATCGGGCAAACCTCATGCCGAAGTAAATGCTATTGCTTCGGTAAAAGATCACTCTCTTTTAAAAGACGCTACCATCTATGTTAGCCTTGAACCTTGTAGTCATTTTGGAAAAACACCTCCTTGTAGCGACCTTATTATCCAAAAAGGAATCAAAAAGGTAGTTATCGGTACAATAGATACTTTTGCAAAAGTATCGGGTGCAGGAATTCAAAAATTAATGAATGCTGGCTGTGATGTAATTGTTGGGGTTTTAGAAAATGAATGCTTAGCATTAAACAAAAGGTTTTTTACTTTTCATAACAAAAAACGGCCATATATCATCCTAAAATGGGCAGAAACTGCAGATGGTTATATTGCACCGGTTACTACAAACAAAAGAGAACCTGTTTGGATTACAAATACATATTCCAGGCAAATTGTACATAAATGGCGAGCAGAAGAACAAGCCATTTTGGTTGGCAGCCAAACCGTTATTAAGGATAATCCCAAACTTACCATCAGAGATTGGTCTAGCCAACATCATCCCATAAGAGTTGTGATTAACAGATCAGGAAAAATACCTAAAGATTCTGCCGTATTAGATCAATCGGTAAAGACAATTGTGATTACTTCAGAAAAATTCAAACAAGAAAACAGCAATACTCTTATTTATGAGGTTGTCGACACGCAAGAGAATCTTGCCAAAGAAATATGCAACATTCTTTATAAACACAACATCCAATCAGTGATCATAGAAGGAGGTTCTTATACAACACAATCTTTTATTGATAAAAACCTCTGGGATGAAGCTAGGGTTTTTGAAGGAAATATTACTTTTGGAACCGGAATAAAAGCACCTACACAAAATGGAAATCTAATTTCTGAACAAAAAATCATGACAGACACCCTAAAGACATATCAAAATGATTAAAACTATAATTTTTGATTTTGGAGACGTCTTTCTTAATTTAGACAAGTCCGCAACAGAAAGAGAATTATATAACCTTAACAACGAAAAGCTTACTACAGAATTACGAGAGCTTAATATCTTGTATGAAGCAGGCAAAATTACTACGAAAGAACTTATAGAAAATTTTCAGAAGCATATTCCACAAGCTTCAGAAAAGCAACTTATCTATGCATGGAATGCTCTTTTACAGGATTTTCCTAAACATCGTCTAGAATTTATTCAGAAACTAGCTTCAGAACAACGTTACAAGTTGATTTTACTTAGTAATAATAATGAATTGCATATTAATTGGATTAAGGAACACATTAGCTTTTTCCCTGCATTCAAATCATGTTTTGATGCTTTTTACCTTTCTCACGAAATCAATTTACGAAAGCCAGAACCTTATATTTTTGAATTTGTTCTAGAACAACACCAATTAAACCCAAGTGAAACACTTTTTATTGATGATACAAAGGATAATACAGACACTGCTGCTGCACTGGGAATGCACATCTGGAACAACAACCCTGTAACCGAAGATGTTACAGATTTATTTACCATAAAATCTAATTTATTTTGATCTATTTAGTTCTTAGTGTATTAGCATCTACTCTGATTTTTATCATCTTCAAGTTGTTTGCTAAATACCATGTAGATACACTTCAGGCAATTGTTGTTAATTATATAGTAGCTTGTGTTTCAGGAATTATAGCATATTCAGAACCAATAGATTTACCTTCTGTATCTGAAAAAGGATGGTTTTTTGGAGCAATGATCCTGGGGGTAATATTTATATCTGTATTTAATCTTATGGCAATTACTACACAAAGAAATGGTCTCTCTGTAGCTGCTGTAGCTACTAAAATGAGCTTGGTAATCCCTATTATTGTTGGAATTATTGCCTACCAAGAAAGCACAGGTATCATAAAAATTGCAGGAATTCTAATTGCACTTATCGCGGTTTATCTCACTTCGACTAAAACCACCGGAGGAATTCCTATTACAAAAAAGAATCTTATTTTTCCATTACTGGTTTTTATCGGAAGTGGAGTTATTGATACCAGTATTAAATTTTTAGAAACACATTATGTGGCTAAAAATGATATTCCGGTTTTTTCTGCTACCGTTTTTGGATTTGCTGCCATTGTTGGAATTATCACACTAGCATCTAAAGCAATAACAGGAACATTTAAAATTGCATTTAAAAACATTATTGCAGGAATTGTATTAGGTGTTCCTAATTATTTTTCGATTTATTTTCTGATTCAGGCATTACGCCATGACAGTATGGATAGCTCTACAGTATTTACTATTAATAATGTAGCTATACTTTTGGTTTCAACTCTCGCAGGGATTCTGTTTTTTCAAGAAAAATTAACCTTTAAAAACTGGATAGGTATTATTCTGGCGATTATTAGCATTATCTTAGTTGCCTTTTCTATATAGCATATATTCATTGGAAATAAAAGACACATATAAAACAATTAACACTCCCGGAGAGGAAGCTCTTTTTAAAGATAGGAATAGCAAGTTTTTTGGATACACATTCCCTATTACTACAGAAGAGGAGGCCAAACATATTATTGCCGATCTTAAAAAGAAACATCACGCTGCCCGACATTGGTGTTATGCATGGAAAATAGGGACCGAACCTGCTACATACCGTATTAATGATGATGGTGAACCTCCTAATTCTGCGGGCCAACCCATCTATGGTCAGATTCTATCTTTTGATGTTACTTATATACTAATTGTTGTAGTGCGTTATTTTGGAGGTGTCAAACTAGGAGTTGGCGGATTAATTAACGCCTATAGAACTGCTGCTCAATTAGCACTTGAAACTTCAGATATAGTCGAAAAAACAATTAATATTGATTTTGTACTTATTTTCGAATATAAAGACATGAATAAAGTGATGAGGATTATTAAAGAGCATACTTTAAAAATCACGAAACAAGATCATAAATTGAATTGTAAAATTCACATTTCGGTAAGAAAAAAGTTTGCAGATAAAATAAAAGATGTTTTTTCCCCGTTGTATGGTATAGAAATTAGAAAAACACAAGGTTAATAGTTTTTTATTTTTTCAAGCAAGTAAGAGGGACATGGAATAGGCTTTCTTGTTTTACTATCAACAAAGACTAAAGTTGTAGATGCTGTTGTTAGTAATTCATTATTTTTATTAAAAATCTCAAAATCGAAAACGATTTTTGCTGTAGGAATTTTCTTCAACGAAGTTTTAACAATTAATTCATCGTCGAAAAAGGCAGATTTCTTAAATTTAAAGTCTAATGTAAATACAGGAAGCATAACACCATTTTCTTCCATTGATTTATATGAGACCCCTAATCGGGATAACCAATCAATTCGTGCCAATTCTAAATACTGCGCGTAGTTACCATGATATACTACACCCATCTGATCGGTTTCAGAGTATCGCACCTTTAGTAAAGTTTCTGAAGTGATTAGCATATTTTAAAAATAAGGGGTTATTTAGTTTAATTAAAAAGTAGTGTTGTCAAATTATGCAAAAAAAATAATTAATATTCAACCCCTAAATCGTTTTTTTTTTACATTTTTTGTTCACATATTTGTCATGCAAAAACAGTAAGGAGTTTTTCAGCAATTTCTTTTTAGTACCTTAATATAACAAAAAAGTAAACCTGACCACAAGAATGAATGTAACCGCGCAATCAGTTTGGGATAGTTGTTTGTCTTTCATAGAAGACAATATCACACCTCAAGCTTTTAAAACATGGTTTGAACCAATCAAAGCTGTAAAGCTTACGGATAGCGCTCTCAGTATTCAGGTTCCTAGTAAATTTTTTTATGAGTGGCTAGAAGAACATTACGTAAATCTACTTAAAGTATCCTTAACCCGAGAATTAGGAGAAGGTGCTAAGTTAGTTTATGTTATTAAAATGGAAAACACATATGGCAACAAAAAGCCATTTACCGAAAAAATCCCAAGTTCTAACCGAACTCCTGTTAACTCACAAGAAGTTGACGTTCCTATTAAAAGTAAAAATCCTGAGTTAAAAAATCCATTCGTTATTCCTGGAATACGAAATGTAAAAATAGAATCTCAATTAAATCCAAGTTATAATTTTGAAAATTTCTTAGAAGGAGACTCTAACCGATTAGCTCGTTCTGCAGGTATGGCTGTAGCCAATAAACCTGGAGGCACCTCTTTTAACCCTTTACTTATTTTTGGAGGAGTTGGTTTAGGAAAAACACACCTGGCTCATGCAATCGGTGTTAACATAAAAGACAATTATCCAGAAAAAACAGTTCTATATATTTCTGCCGAAAAATTCACACAGCAATATATAGAATCTGTAAAAAAGAATAACAGAAACGATTTTATTCATTTTTATCAAATTATCGATGTTTTGATTGTTGATGACATTCAGCTATTATCTGGTAAAGCAGGAACTCAAGATGTGTTCTTTCATATTTTCAACCATTTACACCAAAACGGAAAGCAAGTAATTCTAACAAGTGATAAAGCTCCTGTAGATATGCAGGATATAGAACAACGATTACTTTCTCGTTTTAAATGGGGATTGTCTGCAGAATTACACCAACCTGATTTCGAAACTAGAATTTCGATCATTAAAAACAAACTGTATCGTGACGGGGTAGAAATGCCTGAAGAAATAGTTGAATTTCTAGCAAACAATATTAAAACCAATATTCGAGAGTTAGAAGGCGCAATTATATCATTAATAGCTCATTCTTCTTTTAACAAAAAAGATATCACAATAGACCTTGCCAAAACCATAGTAGACAACTATGTTAAAAACACAAAACGCGAGGTATCTATTGATTACATCCAAAAGGTAGTAAGTGATTATTTCCAAATGGATGTAGAAACACTACAATCAAAGACTCGAAAACGTCATATTGTGCAAGCAAGACAACTAGCTATGTTTTTTGCCAAAAAACTAACCAAAGCCTCTTTAGCCAGTATCGGTACACAAATAGGAAAAAGAGATCATGCTACAGTCCTACACGCCTGCAAAACTGTAGATAACCTATCATCTACAGACAAGCAATTTAGAAAATATGTAGAAGATTTAGGAAAGAAGCTTACATTATAACTTTACATTGTTTATAAACAGATCAATACTAATAATTCAATTACATTATTAGAAAAAACGTATACCACATCTAAAACAACAAAACAAACTACATGAAAGTCAAAATTCTAATGGTATGTTTAGGTAATATATGCAGATCCCCCTTAGCAGAAGGTATTTTAAAATCTAAACTCGACTCACGTTTTTATAGCGTAGCATCTTGCGGAACCAGCAGCTATCATATCGGCAGCAAACCCGATCAACGCTCTATCGATATTGCAAAACAACATGATATTAACATCACAAACCAAAGAGCTGCTCAATTTAAAATTAGCGATTTTACAACATACGACTACATATACGCTATGGATGGTTCTAATTATCAAAATATAATTAATCTAGCCAGCAATGATCATGAAAAAAGCAAAGTAAAACGCATCTTAAATGAATCATACCCTAATAGTGATCTTGATGTTCCTGACCCATATTATGGAGGTGAGCAAGGTTTTGAAGACGTATTTCAAATGCTTGACAAAGCATGCAACAATATCGCTACAAAACTCAAAGATTCTAATCATTCATAAGGTGCAACAATAACCAAACAACGCGGTTAGCATCAATATCATTTCCCATCGCTATATACTATCATCACAAATAATAGCGTTACAATAGATAACAATAAAAAAAATAATACTATTTTAGTATACACCCTACCAAGGGCATAAACGTTCTTAAACCTTAAAGACTAATTAATTTATTGATAATTCACAAAATGCAGATACACATTACAACAACACTATCAATAAAAAGGTCTTTAAAAAACCAGTTATAAAATAACCTATGGAATTTAAACCCCTAGATCCCAAAGGAAAATTATACCTAATCCCAACACGATTAGGAGATGATGTCCCTTTAGAAGTACTTCCTATATCCATTAAAAAGGTATTAGAGCAAGTAAATCACTATATTGTAGAAAACGAAAAACCTGCAAGACGATTCATAAAAAAAGTAAGCCCCAGCAAGTCTCAACGTTCTATTGTTATACACACTGTTAACAAATACACGGATATCTCGGAGATACCAAGCTATCTCACACCTTGCCTTAACGGGGAATCTATCGGTTTATTATCTGATGCCGGATGCCCCGGAATTGCTGATCCTGGAGCAGAAGTTGTTAAAATAGCTCACGAAAAAGGAATACCAGTAACACCTCTTGTAGGACCATCATCGATACTACTAGCTATGATGAGTAGCGGAATGAATGGTCAAAGCTTCACCTTTAACGGCTATCTCCCCATCGATAAAAACGAAAGAAAGTCAACCATAAAGCATCTGGAGAAAATCTCTTTAGAAAAAAATCAAGCACAGATATTTATCGAGACTCCATATCGAAATGACAAAATGTTTTCTGATCTCAAAACCATACTAAACACCAATACCAGGCTATGTATTGCATGTGACATCACATTAACTACCGAATTTATTGCTACCAAAACGGTTGAAGAATGGAAAAAAGAAGAAATAGATCTTCATAAAAGGCCAACCATATACATTATACAAAGAGATTAAGCCTAAGAAAAAGAAACTAGATTGCTTTTGCTTTTTTATTAGGAACAACAAAAGAAGTATCATACCCTCCAAATCGTTTCATATAATAACGAATTGTAGTACCAAAAGCATCTGCAAACCCTTCTACTCCACCGCTACGTAAATATTTTTTTACCGCACCTGGTCCAGATAGATGAGCAGCAGCCAGAATCCCCGACTCTGTTACTTCTATCCCATTTATCCTTCTACCAACATACCACTTTATATCCCTACGCAGCACCCACTTATTTCTAGACAGATTAGCATAAAATGCTTTTTCCTGAAGAGCAGGATTGCTAAGAAATTTATTTCTTTTTACATTTTTAATACCTATCAAATCAAGTGTTCCTTTACCAAATTGATATTTCCCCAAATAACCAAATTGATTAACCACACCATAATCTCCACGAGACTCCTTAAAAGCAACAGCCTCTTTAAACCCTATATAAGATTTACCAAGCTCTGGAGAGATAACTATATTATCATCTTCTATTTCACTAAAATTCGGTGCGATGTAATATAGATCCAAACCTTCCGTACTATAAGAACTAAGATCTATACTTTCTTTTGTTTTAAAACTTAGCAAGAGTATTCCCCCAATTGTAAGTAATACAGATAATCCTACTATCTTCTTTATCATATAAAAAATTTCTAAGTAGCCATCATAAATGACGTCCCCCACTACTTAAATTTTTGCCGTGCAAATATACAACTTTTTTAAAAAATAAAAAGAATTAAGTGTTAAAATAATTATAATACTGAAAAACAGTGTTTTACAACAAAAAACAGGCTTAAAAACGGTTAAATCTTCCATAAAAAACCTTAAAAACGACACTTAAACGTCAAACCTAGTATTTTAATCGAGAAAAAATAAATAATCTCATTTGTAAGTAATTCACAAAAAAGAATGCACTTTTGTTAATAAATTCGTGTTGCTTTTTATTTAAAAAGAAGAAATTACTGTTTTTTTTCCTACAAAAAACAGGTCGACAATCATCGTTTTACCCCCTGTTTATTAATCCAGTTAACATATTGTTTTTTATTACGGTTATGCTGGCTGATTGTCTTGGCAAATTTATGATATCCGAAGTTTTCTACATTAGCTACAAAAAAGTAATATTCATGCTTTTCGTAGTTAAGAACCGCATCTATTGACGAAATATCTGGCATCGCTATTGGCCCAGGAGGTAAAGAAGCATACTTATAAGTATTATAAGGGCTATCCAGCTCTAAATCTTTATATAACACACGTTTTATAATTACATCCCAGTCATCGCGATGTTTTTTAATTGCATAGATTACGGTCGGGTCAGCGTCTAATTTCCAATTATTATTATACCTATTCATATAGACTCCTGCTACTCTTGGGCGTTCATCTACTTTTGCCGTTTCTTTTTGCACAATAGAAGCAATAGTAATCACCTGATTTTGGGTTAACCCAATTTGCTTTGCTTTTGACACCCGGGATTCGTTCCAAAATCGTTTATACTCTTTCAACATTCTTTGTCTAAACTGTTCTGCAGAAGTATTCCAAAAGAACTCATACTTATTAGGAATATACATCGCTAAAGCAGTTTCTAAAGAAAAATCATTTGCTTCTAAAAAAGATTCTTCTTTAAATGCTTTTAACAAAGAAATACTATCCGGCTCGATCTGTGAAGCAATTCTACCTGCAAGGTTCTCCAGCCTTTCTTGATTATTAAAGCTTACATGTATAGGTGAATTTTTACTTCGTAAAACATTTATAATATCATTATTATTAAGGCCTTTTTGTATAATATATCGCCCTGCCTTAATGTTATCAATATACCCTTTCCTTCTTGCAATCCTATCAAAACTGTAAATATCGTTAACCACGGGGTTAATCGTTTCAATAAGTTCTGTATAAGTAGCTCCTGTGGGGATATAGATGGTTGCTGTTTTAGTTTCAAAATTCGTATTAGGAGAAAAAACTGCCTGATAGACATAATACGCAAAAATTCCTCCTGCAATTAAACCTAATAATGCAATAACTAATAGTATTTTTTTAATGTACATATACTAACTGATATAAAAATTCGTCTTTATAAACATCTTTTACTCGATTCCACTCTTTCTTTACCCCAACTTTATTAAATCCTCTATTTTCAAATAATTTAATACTAGTCTCATTATCTTCAGAAATATTTGCATACAACTGATGCAAATGCAAGTGAGTAAAACCATAGTTTACAATAAGCTCCAAAGCTTCTGCTCCATAACCCTTGCCTCTATTTTCTTTTTCTGCTATCAAAACACCTACTCCCGCTCTATTATGCATAGGGTTGAAATCAAACAAATCTATCAAACCCAGTGTAGCATGATCATTAGAACAAATAACCAATCGCAACTGTTTTACCTCATAAATATCTTTATGTGAATTCTCTAAATACTCTTTAATCAAAAATCGAGAGTATGGAGTCTGGGTAGAGCTCATTTCCCAAATCTGTTCATCATTTTCTACAATATAAACAAAATCAAGATCTTCGGGTTCAAGAGCCCGCAAATAAATATTTTTCCCTTTTAATGTTACCATGTAATCTCCCCTTTAAAAACCTGTTCTGCAGGTCCTATCAAAAAGATATTCTTATATCCATTTCCATTTTTTTGAAAAGTAACTTTTAGTCTTCCTCCTTGGGTATGAATATCAATTTCCTGATCATTTGTTAATTTGGTCGCATGCATAGAAAGAGCTACTGCAGTAACTCCTGTACCACACGATAGCGTTTCATTTTCTACTCCCCTTTCATAAGTACGTACAGCAAATTCGTTCTCGTTTTTCTTTTCTACAAAATTCACATTACTGCCAGTTTCAAAATAAGGAGCTCCTTTTCGTATCGCTCTTCCTTTATTTTCTACATCATAATTCGTTAAATCTTTAACCATTGCAACATGATGAGGAGAACCTGTGTCCAAAAATAAATGTGTATCATACTTCTCTATCTCAGACACATTCTGCATTTGCAAATACACCAAACTATCTTTTATTTCAGCTTTATGCTTACCATCAATTGCAGTAAAGGTAGCCTTATCTTTTATCACTCCTAGAAAAGCTGCAAAAGCAACCAGGCATCTCCCTCCATTACCACACATTGAGCTTTCGTTTCCATCTGCATTAAAATAAACCATTGTAAAGTCATCCTCTTTATCCTGAGAAAGCTCTAACAGCATTAAACCATCGGCTCCAACACCAAATTTTCTGTCACAAAGTCTGGCAAACAATTTGGTATCATTTTTGGAGAGTATAGAATCTCTATTATCAATGATTACAAAATCATTCCCTGTACCCTGATATTTATAAAACGTAAGAGTCATTATTCTTTCAATTATAAGGACAAAGGTACAAAGAATGTTATCAAAAAACCGTTGTTAATTGTGAGTTAAATTTCATAAAAAAAGTATACTATAATTGTAATTTTAAGAGTTAATACAAGTCTATTAGATTAGTATTACATAAATCAAACAAAAAAAAGAGAAGAAAATGAAAAGATTTTTGAGTTTATTGGTTGTAGCTATCCTAGCAGGTATATTTACTTTAGGCGCGTATAAAATGTTTTTAGAGCCTGAAGCCATCGTTGTTAATGAAAGTGAAGCCAAACCAAATCTAACCCCTGTAAATTATACCCTAACTAACACTAATGCTTCTGTTTCTGGCATTGATTTTACCACTGCCGCAGAAAAAACAGTGAATGCAGTAGTTCATGTTAAACAATATGGGATTACACGTGCGCCAAGGAATTTAATGGAGTTTCTCAGAAACGGTGGAGCACAGGAAAGAAGAATTCAAGGTGCTGGATCAGGAGTTATTATTACAGAAGATGGATATATTGTAACCAACAACCACGTAATTGACGGAGCTACTGATTTAGAAATTACACTAAATAATAATAAGTCTTATAAAGCCAAAGTAGTTGGTACTGCTCCACAGTCTGATATAGCACTCATCAAGATCGATGCTGAAGAAAAATTATCCTACATCCCATTTGGTGATTCTAATTCGGCTAAAATCGGAGAATGGGTACTTGCTGTAGGAAATCCGTTCAACCTTACTTCTACTGTTACTGCCGGTATTATTAGTGCAAAATCAAGAGATTTAGATGAATCTGATGGTAAAGCTCAATCTTTTATACAAACAGATGCCGCTATCAATCCCGGAAATAGTGGTGGCGCATTAGTAAATGTAAGAGGAGAATTAATCGGGATAAATACAGCCATAACTTCACAAACTGGAAGTTATGTAGGATATGCCTTTGCTGTACCTTCAAATAATGCTAAGAAAATAATCGACGATATTATAGAGTTTGGTGGCGTACAAAGAGGAATATTAGGAATTACAGGAGGAACTATAAACCCAAAAGCAATGGAAGCCTATGATATCTCTACTAGCCAAGGAGTAGTTGTAGCATCTGTTGCCGATGGCAGTGGAGCAAAAAAAGCAGGGCTTTTAGAAGGAGATGTCATAAAAGAAATAGATGGACTACCAATAAGAAAATTTTCGGATTTAACAGGATATGTAAACAGCAAGAGACCAAAAGATGTTATTAATGTACGTGTGTTAAGAAAAAACAAAGAACTTATTTTACCGGTTACCTTATCAAAATACGAAATTCAAAAATATAATATAGATGATGTTGGTGTAGAAGTAGCTAACCCACGTAAAGACTATTTAAAGAAATTTAACCTTGATCATGGAGTTGTAATTAGCAAAGCACTAAGTTCGAGAATGAAAAGATACAATCTGGAAGGTCTTATTATTAGTGAAATAGACGGAAAAAAAGTAAAGAATGTTATTGAAGTAAAAGAAATAATTGAAAATAAATATAAAGACGAAGACATCACCATTAGCCTAGTAGACAGAAATGGTCAGAAAAGAGAATTTGTATTTCAATAAGCATCACAAAACACAATTATAATAGCACCTCCCATTACTTTTATAAAGTAATGGGATTTTTTTTCACAAAAGGTTTCACGAAAACGTTTGAAATATATACTTTTGCACGAAATTTCAAGACTTTAAAACACAACACATTATGAGCTCTAACGAAGTTTATGAAAAAGAATTAGCCTTTCAGGCAGACAGACGTCGCGCTACAGTAGCATTTATAAAGACTGTAAGTGATCTTTGGTACGACAATTCTATCGAGTTGGTACTTTTCCGCAATCAGCTAATTGATAAAAACGTAAGTGAAATTATCAATCTGCACGAATATGCTGGCGAGTTTGTACAAAAACCTATTTCAATTTTTGATTCTGTAGAAATTGCACAAGCTATCAAATTAATGAATTTACCTCCATCAAAATTAGACATAGGTAAACTTACGTATGAGTATCATTTAGCAAGTGATGAATACAGTTCGATAAATAGCTTTGTACAAAATAAGCTAAAAGATGCAAAAACATTCAAACCAATTTCTCCAAAAAATGTAGTCCTATATGGATTTGGACGAATCGGTCGTTTAGTAGCCAGAGAATTAATGACCATTACTGGTAAAGGAAGCCAATTAAGGCTTAGAGCTATAGTAACGAGAGGAGCTATCACTCAAGAAGTATTAGAGAAAAGAGCCTCATTGCTTCGTAGTGATTCTGTGCATGGAGATTTTGCTGGTACCGTAGAAACAGACTTAGCCAATAGCGCTTTAATCATAAATGGTACCACTGTAAAAATTATTAGCGCCAATAATCCAGAAGATATAGATTACACATCTTACGGAATTCAGGATGCTTTGATAATAGATAACACAGGTGCTTTTAGAGATAAAGAAGCCCTTAGCAGACACCTGGCAGCTAAGGGAGCTAGTAAAGTATTACTTACCGCTCCCGGAAAAGGAGTTCCTAATATTGTACACGGAGTTAATCATAAAGAACATGATCCAGACAAAGTAGATGTTTTTTCTGCTGCTTCTTGTACTACCAATGCAATTACCCCAATACTACAAGCTGTAGATGAAAGTTTTGGCGTAGTTAATGGTCACTTAGAAACAATACATGCATATACTAATGACCAAAACCTGGTAGATAATATGCATAAAAAATACAGAAGAGGTCGTGCTGCAGCTCTAAATATGGTAATCACAGAAACAGGAGCAGGAAAAGCAGTTTCTAAAGCGCTTCCAAGTTTTGAAGGAAAACTAACATCTAATGCAATACGAGTTCCTGTACCAAATGGATCATTAGCAATTCTTAATCTTAATTTAGAAAAAGAAGCTTCTAAAGAAAGTATGAATACGGTACTTAAAAAATATGCACTAGAAGGAGATTTGGTAGAGCAAATAAAATATTCACTAGATAATGAATTAGTATCTAGCGATATTATTGGTTCTTCTGCACCCTCTATATATGATAGCAATGCTACTATTGTTGATGCAAAAGGAAATAATGCGGTTTTATATGTATGGTATGACAATGAGTATGGATATAGTCATCAAGTAATTAGACTATCAAAATATATTGCCAAAGTAAGACGTTTTACTTATTATTAGTAGCCGTTTTTACTAAAATTTCTAAAGTCGTTATTTATATAAATAACGACTTTTTTTATTGCTATTCTCCAAAAAGAAAAAGTGTCATTTCTAAAACCTGTTTTAAAAAGATGTAAGATTTTAACTATCAACAATCTAGACTCAAAATCATCTCTACGTGAATTCTTGCAAAAAAAACTTTATAATTACTCACAATATCGTACATTTATTACCGTTACAGAAGAAATTAATAACCGAAAAGAAACGACATATAAATATTCCCTATACTACAAAGTCATTAGTTATTTTATTCTCTAACTACTCCACACTATAGGGATACCGTATCTAACCATTAAAAATTAAGAATAACAATATGAAATTACCACAGTATCTACTAGTTTTAATACTACTTCTATCTTTTTTTGAAACTACCTATGCACAAGAAGAAAATGCAACTGTTGCTGATGCTTTAAGGCAGGAAAAGATCGAAGGACAATTTGATATGGTGATAAAAAAATCCGGGAAATTTCAAGAATACAAAGTAGTAAAGCTTGTTTGGTTAAACAAACTTAAAAATAACACTATAGATACAATTAAAACATTAGAATCAAAATTAAATACTACCAATCTTAAGATTGATGAGCAAAAATCTACAATAACCGGACTCGAAGAATCACTTGCCAAAACAAATGGAGACCTTACTACTGTTACTAAAGAAAAAAACAGCATTAACTTTTTTGGAGCAGCACTAACCAAATCCAGTTACAAAACCATTATGTGGGTTATTATTGGTGTGCTCATCGCCTTGCTTAGTTTCTTTATATATAAATTCAAAAATAGTAATACAATAACGTTACAAGCCAAAAAGGCATTAACCGAAACCGAAGCAGAGTTTGAGGATCACAGACGAAGAGCTTTGGAACGAGAGCAAAAAGTAATGCGTAAACTTCAGGACGAAATTAATAAACAACGTAAAGCTGGCGCTAAGTAGTTTTAATTTCTAGATTTTCATCATATTCTTTTGCATCTTTGCACCCACAAATGAATTAGATAAAGATGCGCATAGATATCATCACCGTAGTACCTGATATACTAAAAAGTCCTTTTGAAGCTTCTATAATGAAGCGGTCAATAGAAAAAGGATTGGTCGAAGTACAGTTTCATAATCTTAGAGATTATACCGATACAAATTATAAACAAGTTGATGATTATCAATTTGGTGGTGGTGCTGGTATGGTTATGATGATAGAGCCTATCGATAAATGTATTTCCAAATTAAAATCAGAAAGAGATTACGACGAAATCATCTATATGACTCCAGATGGCGAAACTTTAAACCAAGGAATTGCAAATCAATTATCGTTAAAAGGAAATCTAATTATTCTTTGTGGTCATTACAAAGGAGTAGATCAACGTGTAAGAGATCATTTCATTACCAAAGAAATATCTGTAGGAGATTATGTGCTATCTGGAGGAGAACTAGGTGCGCTAATATTATGTGATACAATCATTAGACTTATTCCGGGTGTGCTTGGTAACGAAACTTCTGCATTAACCGATTCTTTTCAGGATAACTTATTAGCCCCTCCTATTTACACAAGACCCGCAGAATATAAAGGCTGGAAAGTACCAGAAGTTCTAACCTCTGGTAATTTTCCTAAAATAGAAACATGGCGAGAAGAACAAGCATATCAAAGAACAAAAGACAGAAGGCCTGATCTATTAGATGAATAAATCATCATAATATTCATTTTAGTTTTCACTGTAAAACGGGTAGTATAACTACCAACTAAATATCACCTTTGTATTAATAAGCTAAAAGCCTTTATAATGCAAAAAACTACCTTTTTTATACTATTTATGTTTATGACATATGTAGTACAAGCAGAAGTTTTTCTTCAAACATACCCAAATCAGTTAGATTTTAAGAATTATCCAACAATTACAACTACCTGTATTATTAAAGATATGGATGATTGTAAGGTGATACCAAAAAATGTTGATCAATTCAATTTTTCTATTATAGAAAATGGATTGTACATCCCAAAAGTAAATTGCACATTCAAGAAACAAATTGACAACAATCAAGTAATTATAGAATTATCATACACTAGTTTATCCCCAATGTATATGCATAGAGATATTACATTCAATCTACATGTAGATAATCATTTTACACACAAAAGAGATAATTATATTTTTTTAAATACCGGAAAAATCGTTGATAGCGAAATGAAAACAATGCAAATCAACAAACATTTATCTAAATACTCACAACCTACAAATCAAAACAATATAAAACCAGATTCTTCATTATTCACAGACAGGTCTCTGCATGAATGCTCTCTAGAAGAATTACACATTATGCGTAATGAATATTATGCTCAAAAAGGGTATATTTTCAAAAGTGATAAATTAAATAACTACTTCAAAACTCAAAAATGGTACACTCCTATTTTTAGAGATCAGAACATCATACAATTTACACAAGAAGAAGCGGCAGAGATCGCATATCTTCAATATTATGAACATTTAAAATCCAAAGCAAACCTTACTATTGACTTTATCGAATATTATGATACCGATATGATCAAAAAGATAGGATATAAACATCAACAATCATACGATACACAAACAGAAGAAGATAAAAAACAGATCATAAATATTAACAAAACTTATATATCTTATAACGAAAAAGAAAGACAACCAAAAGAGATAGTATTCAATAATATCTATCATAGATATGAACAATTTCGACAATACTATTCAAATGGCAACGTTGAAAAAGAGCTATTTATTCATGATAGAATCAATATTTACGATATAACAGAAAGCACATATTTTAACACAGGAGGAGAAAAAGGAAAACAATTTCATGGTAAAGGTTTGAATATTCCTGAGCTTGAACATTACAAAAATCGGTGGTCAATTGATAAATATATTCAAGAAGAAAATAATGATATAAAATATAGTACAATTTATGATCTATATAGTCCTTCAACCCTATCAGAAGAAGAAATGAATCACTTTATTCATGATTCGCTAAAAACAAATATTAATGGCGAATATAATATTGAAGATTTGAAGTTTTTGTATGAACTAAAATATCCAAATACTGAGATATTTAGTCCTTCTATAGATGATTATATAAAAGGAGATAATGGAAAATATTTGCACTACCCCCAACTCAACTATACAGACAAAAATTTACTACTAGAAAAACATGATGTATATTTTATATTTGTTTCTAAAAAAAATGAAGTATACAAACATAAGTTATATGAAAAAAATGCTGTAAAAACCTCTGATGGATGGATTGTATATGATGATAATTATGTAGAAGAAATTAACGAAAAATACAAAGTGCAAGATTGGATAACAGAAGATGGATATATAGATCTTTTTCATCCGGATATGGATTTCGGAAACTATATTATTTTTATGCAGATCACTTTTTCCGAGCATAAAAAAACATTTTATTCAAAAAAACATAGATTAGAATATGTTCCTTTAGGAAAAATAACTAATAGAAATTAACACATGATTAAATGGTATTGTGCACCTTCTAATGTTTTGAATATAAAAACATTGATAAAGATTTCAAAAACACTTGCAAATCATCAAATAATACTTATTTTTGCACCCTGATTAGATCAACCTCTGGCGAAAATCGCGAATGTTGCTCTAATAAAATCAAGAAACTATATCAAAAATGGAAGATTTAGTAAAATTCGTACAAGACGAATTTGTTGCAAAAAAAGAGATGCCTGAATTCTCTGCAGGTGATACCATCACTGTTTATTACGAAATTAAGGAAGGAAACAAAACACGTACACAGTTCTTTAGAGGAGTTGTAATCCAAAGAAGAGGTTCTGGATCTACTGAAACATTTACAATCAGAAAGATGTCGGGAACTATTGGTGTAGAACGTATTTTTCCAGTAAACTTACCAGCACTTCAAAAAATCGAAGTGAATAAAAGAGGTAAAGTTCGTAGAGCTCGTATATTCTACTTTAGAGGACTTACCGGTAAAAAAGCACGTATTAGAGAAAAAAGAAGTTAATTCTTATTTCTTTAACAAATCAAAAAGACCGTTAATTAACGGTCTTTTTTTATGAACAAAAGTTAATAACATAAGTTCATAAACTGTTGATAATTAATATAATAAGAATTAACAGACCGCAAATCAATTTTCCTTATATTTATAATTAGAATATATATAGTGCAGGATGACACAAGGATTCTTGACTATGTATTTAAACAAACGTTCTCTGAACATATTAAGACCAGTTTAGAATTAAAATAAATATAGAACGAAAGTTATTTTTTTGAATACATCCTTGAAATCACTTTAAGGGCTTTACTTTAGGATCATTTCAAAATGAAATTCAGAAGAAAAAATTAAGTTTTGACACCTTTTTAATTGTAAATGGCATTTGACTATCCGGGTGAAAAACTGAAAAATTGCAAAAGTAATTTAGAAACACAAACACACGTATTAGTCGTAAGAGTAGAAATAAATTATACAAATCCTTATTTGACAAATTTAAATCTGCTCAAAATTGAAAATAAGTACTGATGTAATAAATAACGAAAGTTTTTATTTAATAGCGGGTAAAACAGCTAACATTATGATTATTTTCGATGAAGCCATATCAAAATATTCGTATTCTTGATATGGCTTTTTATTTTGAGAATACCTCTAAAAACAAGTCAAAATTTCAACATCTTACATTTTTTTCACGATAATATTCAATAAACTACAATTCAATTCTCTCTAATTCAAAACTAACAACACACAGGTTGCATTTAGGTGACTAGATTTGTATCTTCGCGCTCGGAAATCTATGACTACAAATATTGTAAATTCTAATAGTATCAATCCTAAAAAGATCAACCAATATTGTTTGTCTAAGAAAAATTAAACAACTAATTATTTCCTTACATAAATAGTATAATAAAATTAGGGTGTCTACTACTTTTCAGGTATTAAAAAAACCTTTGGATCCCTAAATAAAAAAAACAAAAATATGGGAGTTGATAACTCAAAAATAGTGTACACCAAAACAGATGAAGCACCAGCTTTAGCTACCTATTCTTTTTTACCTATTGTTCAAAAATTTACTAAAGCAGCAAATATTAATATTGAAACAAAAGATATATCTCTTGCTGCCCGAATTTTATCTAGTTTTCCCGAAAAATTAACCGACAAGCAAAAACAACCTGATGCATTAGCAGAATTAGGTTTGCTTGCTCAGACACCAGAAGCAAACATTATTAAATTACCAAACATAAGTGCTTCTGTACCGCAATTAAAAGCCGCTATTGCAGAATTACAACTTCAAGGGTTTGATCTTCCAAACTACCCTGAAGAACCTGAGAACGATACAGAAAAAGAAATTAAAAGTCGATACGATAAAATAAAAGGTAGTGCAGTAAATCCTGTTCTAAGAGAAGGAAACTCTGATCGTAGAGCGCCAAAACCAGTAAAACAATATGCTAGACAAAACCCACACTCTATGGGTGCATGGAGTGCTGATTCTAAAACTCATGTAGCCACCATGTCTAGCGGAGATTTTTGTTCAAACGAAAAATCAGTTACTGTCGATAAAGCCGGAGATGTAAAAATTGAATTTGTAGATCAAAATGGAAGCACAACAACTCTAAAAGAAAAAACAACGTTACTTGAAGGAGAAGTTATAGACGCTTCGGTAATGAGTAAAAAATCACTTATTGCTTTTCTAAAAGAACAAATAGGCGATGCCAAAGAAAAAAATGTATTGTTTTCTTTACATATGAAAGCAACAATGATGAAAGTTTCTGATCCTATTATATTTGGTCATGCTGTAGAAGTTTTTTTTAAGGATGTATTCGAAAAACATGCTGCTACTCTTGAAGAAATTGGTGTTGAAGTAAACAATGGTTTTGGAGATCTTATCAATAAACTAAAAAAATTATCAGATACCAAAAAAGCAGAAATTGAAGCCGATATACAAGCTTGTTATGAAAAAGGACCAAAACTGGCAATGGTAAATTCTGATCAGGGAATTACTAACCTACACGTACCAAGTGACGTGATTATCGACGCCTCTATGCCTGCAATGATACGTAATTCTGGTCAGATGTGGGATGCACAAGGAAACACACAAGATACCAAAGCAGTTATCCCAGATAGTAGTTATGCTGGCATATACCAGGAGACTATAGATTTTTGTAAAAAACACGGAGCCTTTGACCCCACCACTATGGGAACCGTTCCTAATGTTGGACTTATGGCCAAAAAAGCCGAAGAATACGGCTCTCATGATAAAACATTCGAAATTCAAGGTAATGGTACTGTTCGTGTTATCGATGCTTCTGGAAATATACTAATAGAACACCCTGTAGAACAAGGTGATATCTGGAGAATGTGTCAAACCAAAGATGCCCCGATAAAAGATTGGGTAAAGCTTGCCGTAAATAGAGCAAAAGCAACAGCTACTCCTGCAATCTTTTGGTTAGATAAAAATAGAGCTCACGATGCCGAGTTGATCAAAAAAGTAAACACATATTTACCAGAACATGATACTACTGGATTAGATATCAGAATCATGTCTCCTGTTGAAGCAACTCGCTTTTCGTTAGAAAGAATTAAAGATGGTAAAGACACCATTTCTGTAACAGGAAATGTCTTACGTGATTACAATACCGATCTCTTTCCTATTCTAGAATTGGGTACAAGTGCAAAGATGTTATCTATTGTTCCTTTAATGAATGGAGGTGGTTTATTCGAAACCGGAGCAGGAGGTTCTGCACCAAAGCATGTACAACAATTTAATAAAGAAGGTCACTTAAGATGGGATTCTTTAGGAGAGTTTCTGGCTCTTGCAGTATCTCTAGAACATCTGGGAGAAACCAATAACAATACCAAAGCTTTGATTATTGCAGAAGCACTTGATCAAGCTACTATCAAATTTCTCGAGAATAAGAAATCCCCTTCTCGTAAAGTAAATGAACTGGATAACCGAGGAAGTCATTTTTATCTGGCGCTATACTGGGCACAAGAACTTGCAAAACAAACTCAGGACAAAGAATTACAAAACGAGTTTGCCGTAGTTGCCAAACAACTTGCTGATAATGAAAATAAAATTATCAACGAGTTAAATGATGCACAAGGTAATACTGTTGATATGGGAGGGTATTATTGGCCAAATACAGATAAAATTTCTACTGCAATGCGTCCAAGTGAGACACTTAATGCTATTATTGAAAAATAATATAAGTAGACTATACCGATCAAAAAAAGCCTGTGAAATACTAATTTCACAGGCTTTTTTGTAATACCCACCTATTTCTTTATCAAAATATTTATATTAATTTCTTATTACGTGCAACCCTTTGGTTTTTAAATTGTCAATGATAATAACCAAAAGAAAAGTACTTTTAAAGAAATTTACAATCAAGTAAAACTAATTGGAAACCAATATTCTTTATACGCATAAAGATCTTGTAGAAAAAAGCAAGTCTGGTGATAGGAATTCGCAATACCGATTATATGAGCTCTATGTAGATGCTATGTATAATGTAAGTATGCGCATGCTAAGCATAAAAGAAGATGCAGAAGATGTCGTACAGGATAGTTTTGTAGAAGCTTTCAAAAATTTAAAATCTTTTAGATACGAAAGTACTTTTGGTTCCTGGTTAAAGAGAATAGTAATTAATAAAAGTTTGAATCATTTAAAATTAAAAAAAATACCTGTTACACCTCTTGACCAACATGAATATCATATTAGTGAAGAAATAATTGATCCTGTTAAATCTAAAGATATTAACAAAATAAAAAAGGGGATCAAAATACTTCCAGATGGATATAGACAGATCTTAAGCCTTTATTTAATCGAAGGGTATGATCATATAGAAATTGCTAAGATACTAGGTATCACTATTTCGACTTCGAAATCACAGTATCACAGAGCAAAGAAAAAATTAATTGAAATTGTAAATACATTATAGTACAATGGATGATTTTGAAAAATATATAGCAGAAAATAAGCATGTATTTAATGAGCATAAAGCAGATAAATCAAAAATCTGGAATGAGATTGAATCTAACTTAGACACTTCAAAAACAATTCGCCTGTGGAGGTCTCCTCTAATAAAAATAGCTGCGAGTATTTTGATCCTTATAGGAACTTTCTCAGTAGTAAATCTAGTCTTGTCAGGATTTAATAATAACAACCAAAATAATATTGTACATCAAGAATTACGAGATATTGACACCTATTATAAGGATCTGGTATCTTTTCAGGTACAACTTGTCAAAAACAATTCAAAATTACAACCTGAAGACAAAAAGAAATTCTTGTCTTTTATGGATGAATTGGATGAAGAATACAATGCTCTTAAAACCGAAATGGCAAAAAACTTGAACAATGAATACATTTTAGAAGCCATTGTTAATAACTATAAAAAAAGAATCGAATTGATCGAAAACCTGTTGAAACAGATCAATGATTCTAAAAAATCGAATGAAAATGAAGGCTATATCTTATAAATATCTTTTACTGATGCCCATACTGCTATTTTTTGCAAATGGCATATGGGCGCAGGAAAAAGTATCAAAGAAAATTGAAAAAACGTTTCCGTTAACCAATGCAGGAGAATTACATTTAGAAAATAAATACGGAAATATAACTATTCAAGGATGGGAGAAAAAAATAATAAAAATCGATATTGACATACAGGTTGTTAAAAAGAAAAAAGAAGATGCACAAGAATTGTTAAAACGTATTAATCCTGCAATTAATAATACCGAAGATTTTGTAAGTATTTCTTCTGTAATTGAAGAAAAGAATACAAGTATGATTTCTAGATTCTTAAACAAAGAACTCTTTAACAAAACAAGTTTCTTTGATTTTGACAAAGGTAATATTCAAATAGATTACACTGTCTATTTGCCTTTTAATGCCGAAGTTAATATTATAAATAAATTTGGAGATATCATTATAAGTGAATGGAACGGAAAGCTAAAAGCCAATGTACAGCATGGCGATATGTGGGTAAATAAAGATCTCAATAACGCAAGTATAGAAATGAAATTTGGAAAGCTAAAAACCAAATCTATTACTTATGGAAACATACGATTTAAAAATGGAGAAATCGATATAGAGTCATCTAATGATCTTAAAATAAATAGTAGCGGTACAATCGTAAAAATTGAAAATGTAGAATCATTAGAAATACACTCAAGTAAGGATCAGGTTACTATTCAAAAATTAGGAAGTATTCAAGGTGAACTTATGTTTAGCACTATGAATATAGATGCCGTACACCAAAACATTAATCTGGTTACAGAAGTAGCAGATGTTTGGGTATCAAAAATTCACAAAACCAATGCTAATGTAACCATCGATCAGGAATCTTCAGAACTAAGCATCAATGTCTCAGGAATGTCCATAGATTTTAATGCTTCTCTCGAACAAGGGCTGTTAAGAATTCCTAAGTCGTTTACAAATATAAAAACCGATGTGATTGATAAACGAAGAAAAATCAGAGAAATTAGCGCCACTTATGGTAACAGTGATTTAAAAGGAAAGTTCCATATCACAGGTAGAAAGGGAGTGGTTATATTAAAAGAATGAGTACACACCTCTCTTTTAATTACCCTAGTGATCATTGATTATGATAAATTTAACAGTATAGAAACGAATTACATGCAACTATTATAAATTTAACTTGTCAATGATATAACAAATCAAGTATAATGAGACACGTAAAAACTATATTACTTTTTGCTTTAACCAGCTATATTTGCCCAAGTATAGCCCAAGAATCACAGAATTATATAGAATTCAATGACCGAAAAAATATTGTACATGGTGTTTATCTGGGAGTACATGCTGGTTATGGCGAAATTGAAGGTAAAGAAACATATATTGCCGGACTTAAGATCGCCTATGTTGCTAATCAAAAATTTGAAGTTGGTTTTGTAACAAAAGGCCTCTTTTCTAATCAAAATATTCCAGGAATTTTCTCTCCAGAGATTGCAGATCTGGGAGCAGTTTATTCAGGTCTTCATTTAGAACCAATATTATTTAGTAAAGCCAAAATCAATCTTTCTTTTCCTGTACTAATAGGCGGTGGTGCAATGGGATACATTAATACTAACTGGAATGATGAAGAAGAAGCTGAACGATACCAAGAAGATCAATGGGATGCAATATTTGTTGTAGAGCCAGGAGTAAATGTTTTGTATAATATTTCGCGATACGTTCAGTTAGAAATGGGAGTTAAGTACAGGTTCTCTAGTAAAGCAGAATTATCACCAGATGCAATTACCAGAATCAATGGTTTCTCGGCTGGATTCGGTGTAAAAATGGGAGTATTCAATCTTGGAAGAAATCGCTATAAAAAAAACATACCAAATCATGAATGAATTAAAAACAAACCGCAAAAAAAGCATAAACGTTGTATATGTCTTTTCAGAAAACGACAAGGTTTATGTTAAAAACAGTACATGTTCTGAACCATCTAATCAAACTTCAATAATCTATGAAGAGTGGTTTCCCATTAATTTTCAATGGAAATCATTAATGGATTTAAGAAAAAGCATGAGACTTCAAAATGCAGACGAAAACTATTAATTAAAGAATACTTTCTTATATAGTTTTCCTGTAACACTTACCCCTACAAAAATACAAATAACTAATAATCAGATTTTTAAATAAATCCGATACGATATCTATTGCCTAATAATCTAATTCTAATACTTTAAACATTTTAATTATCATTTTAAAACCTTAAAAAAATAAACAAATGAAAAAAGTAATCTCTTTACTCCTTCTTTTTGTAATTTTCTCTTGCGGAATAGATGATGATATTCTTCATACTCATATAGAATTGCAAAAATTATATGACGAATCAGAATTAGCTGGACTTTCTGTAGCAATAGTTGATAATAGAAAAGTGCGCTATCAGAATTCTTTTGGATATTCAGATATCAATAAAAATAGAAGGTACACAAATCATACAATTCAAAATATCGGATCTATATCCAAAACTTTTATCGCTCTAGCAGTAATGAAAGCTGTAGAACAAGGTAAATTAGATTTAGATGCCAATATCAATACATACTTACCTTTTGATGTAATACATCCTCTTCATCCAGAAAAACCAATTACCGTTCGACATCTGGCAACGCATACTTCTGGGATTACAGATGAAGAAGTGTATTTCAAAAGTTATGTGTTTGAAAACCCTGCTCAGGTAGATGTATCTATTTATCCCGAAGATTATCAACCTATTGTAGAGTTAATTAAAACGAATGTAAAAATCGATGACTCTGTTTTTTTCGAAAATGTATTGTCTGTATCTGGCCCATGGTATTCTCAGGATACTTTTCTGGAAAATGCTCCTGGAGAAAAATATGAATACAGCAATATCGCAGCCGCATTAGCAGCTTTTGTAGTAGAAAGTGCAACAGGGATTTCTTATGAAGACTATACTCATAAATATATTTTTGATCCCTTGCATATGAATGCTACCGGATGGGGATTCTCAGATGTAAATATGCAAAGCCATGCAACTCTATACTACACAAAAGATTTTGAAGTTCCCAGATATTCCCTGGTTACAAAAGCAGATGGTGGCCTTATAACCAGTACTTCGGATTTCAATAAATATTTGATAGAAATGATGAGAGGCTATCAAGGAAAAGGAAAATTATTATCTACAGCATCTTATAAAGAAATGTTTCGTCTTCAATCAAAACATGATGAAATTAAAGAAGCGATGGGTGGTATTTTTTGGGATATCAATAACAATAACACAATAGAACACACTGGTGGGGATCCAGGCATAATTACAGCATGTATGTTTGATCCTATAAAAAACAGAGGGTATTACCTAATGACAAACACAAGTGAAGAATTTAATATTAATATCGAAAGATCAATAGAAAAAATCTGGAATACTTTGATTAACGAAAATCCAGATCGTAACTATTAAATCAATAATTTACCCCTAATTATATAGTAAGATTTCGTCACAAAGCTTTATTATATAATTAGGGTTAACATAACCAGATCTAATCAAACTTCAAAACAAGTATAATTCAGAACACAAGAAAAAATTAGTGCAAAAAACGATAATTAACAATAAATTAATTGTAGAACTCGTAACATATTTCTTCCTTTACGGTTTACATTATTAGTACTAATTGATAAAATACTTTCTTTTGAAAAAACACATATTATCTGGTCTCATATTAGTATTCTTATCATCGTTCTCAATTCAAAGTCAGGAAAAATTTACATTAAGCGGGATTATTTCAGAAAAATCCAGTAACGAAACCCTTATCGGAGTCAATGTTATATTTCCAGAAATAGCAAAAGGTATAGTTACCAATGAATATGGCTTTTATTCTATTACTTTACCTCAGGGAAAATACAAACTACAAGTTAGTTATTTAGGATTCACAGATCGTATACTCGAAATTGATCTTAATGAAGATAAAAAACTTAATGTCCAACTTATAGAATCTTCAGAGGTTCTCGATGAAGTAATCATTACGGAAAAGACGGAAAAATTGAGCATTAAAAACCCCCAGATGAGTATTAATAAACTCACCGCAGGAACTATTAAACAAATTCCTGTTGTTCTGGGAGAAGCCGATGTGATCAAATCAATTATCCTTTTACCAGGAGTAACTAGTGGTGGCGAAGGAGCCGCTGGATTTAATGTACGAGGAGGATCAACCGATCAAAATCTTATTTTATTAGACGAAGCTACTATTTTTAATTCTTCTCATCTTTTTGGTTTTTTCTCTGTCTTTAATCCAGATGCAATAAAAGATATCAAGTTATACAAAGGTGGTATCCCTGCTAGATATGGCGGTCGCGTATCATCGGTATTAGACATTTATCAAAAAGAAGGAAATAGCAAAAAATATAGAATTAATGGTGGTCTTGGGGCAGTAGCAAGTAGATTACTGGCAGAAGGCCCTATTGTAAAAGATCGAGGTGCATTTTTGGTAGGAGGAAGAGCTTCTTATGCTCACCTTTTTTTGCCGCTTTTTGATAATGATAATGTTGCATATTTCTATGATCTCAATACAAAACTAAATTATAAAATTAATGACAATAATAATGTATACCTGTCTGGTTACTTTGGTCGAGATGTATTTGCTATAGACGAAGTTTTTAAAAACACTTATGGTAACACGGTACTTAATCTAAGGTGGAATCACCTGTTTTCAGACAAACTATTCTCTAATCTATCCCTTATATATTCTGATTATTTCTATGGATTAGAACTCGATTTTGTAGGCTTCGAATGGGATTCTGGAATCAGAAATTTTAACCTAAAATATGACCTTAAACATTATATCAGTGATAATTTTCAGCTTAATTATGGTATTAACAATATCTATTTTAGATTTAATCCTGGTGAAATAAAACCCAATAGTGCAGATTCTGGAATTAATAGAGAAAAGCTTATCGATAAATATGCAAATGAATTTGGGGCCTACATCGATGCAGAACACAAAATCTCTAATAACCTAACCCTTCAATATGGACTTAGGCTAAGCAATTTTATTCGACTAGGGCAAAATGAGCTTAATATCTATGAAAATAACAACCCTCTTTTATTTAATGAAGAATTGCAGATTTATGAAGATGCAAAACCAATAGGTACAGAAAATTTTAGCAGAAGTGATCAAATAAAAACATTTACCAATTTAGAACCCAGAGTAGCTCTGGCATATGCTTTTAACGACAATACTTCAATAAAAGCTAGTTATAACAGAATGGCTCAATACCTTCATTTATTATCAAATACCAGTTCCCCTACTCCTTTAGATGTATGGACTCCTAGTGGTAAATACATAAAACCACAATTACTCAATCAATATGCTCTAGGGTATTTTAAAAGTATTAATGATGATAAATACTCCCTAGAAACAGAAGTTTTTTATAAGGATATAAAAAATCGTATCGATTATATCGACGGTGCAGATCTAATTGCTAATAATGCTATCGAGCGAGATATTTTAAATGGAGAAGCCCGTGCTTATGGTTTAGAATTTTTATTAAGAAAAAATGAAGGGAAGTTTAAAGGTTGGCTTGCCTACACTTTATCAAAATCAGAACAAAAAACCCCTGGTAGAACACCACAAGAACCAGGGATCAACAATAGCAAATGGTATAGTACTCCATATGATAAAACCCATGATATATCCTTTAACGGAAGTTATGAATTAAACGAAAAATGGAAATTTGGCGCTAATTTCATATTCCAAACAGGACAACCAACCAATTACCCTACAGGGCAGTTCGAATTTCAAGGGTTAGTAGTACCTGTGTTTGATGGACCACGAAATAGTGAACGATTACCAGCATATCATAGAATAGATATATCAGCTACTTTAACACCAAGGAAAAACAAAACCAGAAAATGGCATGGAGAGTGGGTATTTAGTATCTATAATGTATATAATCGTAAAAATGCAGCATCAATTACTTTTAGAAGAAATCAGGATTCCTATGTAAATGAAGCTGTAAGAACCTCTATATTTGGGATTATACCAGCTGTGACCTATAATTTTAAATTCTAATACATGAACATAATTAAAGGTTTATATAGTAATCAAGAGATATATACTACACTAATAAAAACAGGGATGATGTAAATTTTAGTTTTGATCGCTGAAAAGAAAATTAGAAACAGAAACAATGAAAAAATTAATCTATATACTGGTAATTCTAATAACATCGATTAGCTGTGAAGATGCAATTGATATAGAGGTCCCCAATGGAAAACAAAGATTAGTAATCGACGCTTCTTTTGAATATTATCTAGACGAAAACCCTGTTGATATCGAAGGTGGAGTAAGGCTTACATTATCAGCTCCATTCTTCGACAAAGAAACTCCTACTGTAAGTGATGCTACCGTTTTTATCACAGATCTTTCTAATAATTTGATTATCAATTTTACCGAATCAACAGAGCCAGGATTTTATACCCCAGACTCAACTACATTTACTCCAGAATTCGATACTACATATCAACTTACTGTTATCTACAACAATGAAACTTTTATCGCCACTGCACAACTTATTCCTACTGTTCCTATTGATAATGTAGTGCAAGGAGATAATACTTTATTTGACGATGAGACCGAAATTATTATTTTCTTTACAGACGACGGAACCCGTGATGATTTCTACCTTTTTGATTTTGATTTCAGTTTATTTTTGGCAAGCGAAGATCGTTTTTATCAAGGCGAAGCATTCAATTTCTCTTATTTCTACGAGGATATGGTAAATGGCCGTAATGTAACCATTAAGATATTAGGAATTGACGAACGTTATTACAACTATGCAAACCTGCTTATTGAACAAAGTGAACAAGAAGGAGGAAATCCATTTCAAACACCTCCTGCTCTACTAAGAGGTAATATCATTAACACAACCAATATTGATAATTTCGCTTTGGGATATTTTAATATTTCTGAAGCTAATCGATTTGATTTTACTATAAAAGAATAACACTTTATTATTCAACATGTTCTGTTTTTTTTGATTTTGCTGAAAACAGTTTTTTTGCTTAAAAAAAAGAAAGATACTCTCATCTTCAAGTCAAAAATGAGTATTTTTGAAGCATGTCATTTACAAAAACTACAGAGCAATCTTCAAAATATGATCATTTAGAGAAAATGAGCATTAATGAGTTGCTTTCCAACATAAACAAAGAAGATAAAACAGTTCCTGATGCTGTAGAAAAATCTATTCCACAGATTGAAGCTTTGATTGCTCAAATTGTACCAAAACTTAAAAATGGTGGTCGGATTTTCTATCTTGGAGCCGGGACAAGTGGCAGATTAGGAATTGTAGATGCCAGCGAATGTCCACCTACTTTTGGTGTTTCTCCCGATTTGGTTATTGGATTAATCGCTGGGGGTGATACCGCAATTCGTAAATCTGTAGAATATGCCGAAGATAGTACAGAACAAAGTTGGGAAGAGTTACAAGAATATCAGATTTCAGAAAAAGATGTCGTTATTGGTATCGCAGCTTCAGGTACTACTCCATATGTCATAAGTGCATTACAAAAATGTAATGAACATCATATTATTACAGGATGTATTACCTGTAATGAAGGTAGCCCTTTGGCCATCACTGCTCAATTTCCTATTGTTATTACCGTAGGTCCCGAGTTTGTAACCGGAAGCTCTCGTATGAAAGCCGGTACTGCCCAAAAACTGGTTTTGAATATGATTTCTACAACCACTATGATTCAATTAGGGCGAGTAAAAGGAAACAAAATGGTTGATATGCAACTTAGTAATAACAAATTAGTAGATCGTGGAATACGTATGATCATGGAAGAATTATCAATCGATCATGCAAAGGCTTCTGCGATATTAGAACAGTACGGAAATGTACGTGATGCAATAAACCATTATGGAAACTGAAAGAACAAATAAAGAACTATTAGGTAAAGGAGTGCAGCGAATGGCTATAGCACTTATTTTTATGTTTATTAGCCCAGTTATTATTCATTCTGCTTTTAAAAATCAGGATCATCCGTTATATATTCCTATACTAATATTAGGAATAATTGGTGCAGGATTTGCGATATTTATGGCATTTAGAGGTTTAAGAACTATTATGGAATCAATATTTGGTAAAAAGTAATAATAAATGTTATAAAACAAATAATGAGTTAAAAAAACTAGTAGAAAAAAGGTGAAACAAAGGCTTTCTCTACTCTTCGTTTCACCATAATTTTATGTCTATTTAGTCCCTGAGAACCCCCAATTATTTCCATTAATAGTAGCTCCTATTTCTAATTTATTTTCATTTATCGAAATTCCAACAGCACTACCATCCCCTGAAGTAGAAGCGTAATTCCCATTAGAACCTGAAAACCTTAATCCTGTTATTGAAGGAACCCCATTACTAAATGTTATGGTATAGGTATTGCCCGATTTTGATATAGTTGCAGTCCCACTAGTTTCGGCAACTATAAGAGAGCCGTCAGCAGAGGTGTACCCTAGCTCTCCACTATAGCTAGTGAGAACAGTTGATGGTAAAACTCCTGAAATATTCTCTGTCGGCCCATTGTCATCATCACTACTACAAGAAGTGACAAACAAAATTGAGAATACAAAAATTGTTTTTACTACATGCTGATAAAAATTGTTTTTTGTTTTCATTGCTTAAATTTTAATATTAGTATAGAATAAAAAACAAATCTATCTTACTTGTATAGACTAAAACCTTAGATATGGATATCTTACAACATTTTGTGGACAAACGACAATAATGGGAGGACTAGTGTATTTTTATCTAAGAATGCATAGACATACCTAAAACATATTTAAAATCAAGTAGATTACAACTATATTATATTAAGTTTTTTATATACTTCTCCCTTAAACGTTCTTCCTATCGGAATATGATGACCTTTTATCTCAATAGTTTGATCAGGTTCGTGAAAAGAATCAATTTTTTGCCAATTAACTATATAAGATCGATGTGTTTGCACAAAAATGGTGTTATCTAACAACTTAAGTAAACTGAGAATAGAATATCTTACCGATAATTTTTTATTGTCTGAGGTAACTATTGAACAATAATTTTTAGAATCGGTATGAATAAAAAATATTGTATTCATCTCAACTTTAATTAACTTATTACCACTTTTAACAAAAACCCTTGAGGAATCTTCTCTATTTTTTTCATCTTTAGATATACTTTTTTGTGCAAGAATAAGAGCTGCCTGTAGGTTTTTTTCATTGATAGGCTTAGTAATATAGGCTATTGGAGAAATATCTGCTGCTTTAGACATTACATCTACAGTATAATCAGAAGATATAAACAGAATAGGAATTTTATACAATGATTTAATTCTTTTACCTAGAGTAATCCCAGATTGTTTTCTATTAAGATGAATATCCAACAATACTGCATCTGGCATAAGTTTCCCTATTTCTTCTTGAGCTTCAAAAGGATCATTAGAATTACCAATACAAGAATGTCCCAATGTTTGTAACGTTATCATAATATCATCCAAATGAAATATATCATCTTCAACTATATATACATTCATATGCTCTATATTTTATGCAGATCTCGATCCCATTGTATTTTGTTTTAACTCTATTGGTATAGCAGCAGGAAAACTTAAATCAAAACGTGTTCCTATCCGTTTTTTCGAAGAAACTTTAATTGTCCCCTTATTCATACTCACAAATCGATATACTAGATTAAGGCCTAGTCCGGTTCCTTTTTCTCCTTGTGTACCAATAGTGGTATGCCCTTCTTCCAATGTAAAGATACTTTTTAATTGTTCCTCAGACATACCCTCTCCAGTATCACTAACTGAGCACAATAACGTATTAAAATCATTCTTGAACTCGATTCGAATATTTCCATTTTCGGTATACTTCAATGCGTTACCAATTAGATTTCTAAATATCACATGAAAAGCTCCCTTATCAAACTTAATAGAAACATCTTCCTCATATTTTAACTCTATATCAGTATTCTTATAAGCGACTCGTTGTTTAAAAGCAGTAATAATTTCTTCGAATTGCTCTCTAACTGACATTCGTTCTGGGTTTATTCGATATCCATTCATTTGCTCTAAAGACCAATTTAATAGGTTGTCTAACATATTTGAAAGGCTCTCCGAGTTTTTTTCAAGTTCTTTAGAAAGTTCAATTGTTCGCTGATGATTTCCTTGGTCTATATGATGTTTTAAAATCTTCCCAGAACGCTGAAACGGAATCATCATACCTCTAAGATCGTGCGCTATAATCGAAAAAAGTCGATTCTTCACTTGATTTATAGATGTAAGTTCTTTTTGCTGTTTTTGTAATTTCCGAAAAGCCCAAATTCCTATAACTAACACAAATAATAAAAAAAATGCTGCTAACATATATAAATTTTGTTTGGCTTTTGCTCTTTGGACAGTTAGTTCTTGTGCCTCTTTTTCTTTATTAAGTTTAACAATCTCCAATTCTTTTTTCTGGGTATCATACTTTTTTTCTAAATCTGCTACCTGTGTTTTTACTTTTTCATTAGAAATAGAATCATTTATGGCTTGATACTTTTTTAAATGACTCAGTGCCTCAGTCAGTTGTCCTGTTCCTTCAAAATATTTACTATAAAACCTGTGTAGGGATCTATTATAAGTTAAAATTCCAGTTTTTTTGACTTTACTTTCTAAAAGGGTTAAATACTTCTTTGTTTTCCTATAATTCTTTTTATAAAGATAAATCTTTACTACACTTTCTATTGCAGATACTAAAATCAAGTCATCCATTTTTTTTGATGAATCTGCAATTATTGCGGCTTCATATGCTTGAATAAAACATTTTTCAGCTTTATCATAATCTTTTAAATTATCAAAATAAATAGAGCCTTTAGTATTAAGTATTTTAGCTAAAAGACCATTATCTTTTCTATTATTAATTAGCACTAAAGCAGAATCAATAACTTTCAGAGCTTTATAAGGACTTTTAAGTGCTATATAAGAATCTGCTATTTTTGAATAGCTATGCATGAGCACATAATCATTTCCTATTTTCTTTGATTTTGAAATTGCGATCTTATAATACTTATTTGCCACTTCATATTGCTTCAATCTTAAATAGCAAGTCGCAAGCATGTAATTATAAGCTTCTAAACTAGAAGAACTTCCTATCTTCTCAGACTCCTCAATACCTCTTAAAAGATTTTTGGCTGCAGATTCAAAATCAGATATTCGCAAATAGTAAGTTCCTCTATTGGCATAACAAGAATGAATATAGTTTACCAAATTATAACGCTCTGATAGTGTAATGGAAGAATCTGTATATTTAATAGCATCATGGTACTCTGCTCTTACATCAGACATATAAGCGTACGTTTGATAATACAAAATCCAACCTTCATCGCCAGGATATTTGTTCAATATCTTTCGCGATTTTCGTAAAAGTGTTAAAGCATCTTTGTTTTTATTGCTTAAAGCTAAAAGGTAGGCTTTATTAGTAAGTGGCTTCAGAGATAATTGTTCATCATTTAAATCTTGTTTTCCAAGCTTTATTGCTTGATCATAATAGTACAAAGCAGAGTCTATTTTTCGTTTTTCTCTATAAATAAAAGCATTGGTTGTCAAAATATCCATCTGACAATATACATCGACTTTAGAAATCATTTTATGATTAAGTTGGAGGTAATCATCCATATTGGTAATTGTATCTCCTTGTTTACGCCACATCTCACAATAATCATTCTTTTTTTGAGCATGAATATTAGAAAATATGAAAATTAACCAAATGACTACGATAAAAATTTGCCTTTGCATGTTTTGAAGGTTATTAAATCATTAAACCTGGATTATGCATTATAAATTCGTTATAAAAGCATAAAATGCAATAAAACTTAATATTACCTATAATCCAGGTTAAAATTAAATATTATAACTTTAATATCTAATTTATTCTAGCAAACTTAGCTTATACTACGCTTTTAAGGGTTTTCTGAATATTCTAGAAAAGGAAAAAGTAAATTTCTCCCTAGCAAGTTTACGGATCATTTAACGAAACACATTTTCAAACTTTAATTATTTACTAATGAGGCAAGCCAAGGGGGGTATTTACCCTGTAGAGAATAAAATGCTATTGATTTTATCAAGTTTTATATCCCCTCTCTTTTACTAATCGGTGTTGTCGGATTATAACCAAATCCCGGAATTTTTATTTCTATTCCTAACTGATTAAGGATATACCCGATAGTTGCATAATGATGTACCGTATGACTATTGGCATGAGCAAGAATACTCTCTAAGGTATAATTTACAGTTACTTTTCCCTGTCCCAAATTATCAGTAACATGAATTAGGTAATCCGTATTTGTATCAATATAAGAGAGTAATGTTTCCTGAAGTTGGTATATATAATGTATTGCAGACTCCTTATCTGTAGATAATATTTCATCTCGTTTACGAGCTGTTAGATCAATATTATTAGAGTCTAACCCACTAATTATACAGTCAAAAAAATCAAGAGTATGGCGTATATGTGAACCTATACTAGAGTAATATGGCCCAACAGAACTATTTTGATATGTAGTAGAATCTATAGCGTTAAGTAAATCTATAGCGCTACTAAGATTATAATTTATTGAAGAGATAACTAATTGTTTCATGAGCCGTTTAGACGTAAGATACATAATTAACTTACAAATTTTATAGATAAGCCTGTAAAATTAATTTTAAAAAAGCTATATCGTAAATAATATTACGTACAAATCATCGTTTAGGTATTGATTTACAGTAACAATCACCCTATTTTCTCACACACAGTAGGATATTTATCACCAAAAATAAGGTTTACCCGTAAAAACTAAGACAAAATGCGTATTTCGTCGATTAATGACTGTTTTTTTTGGATGTTACATATAAAATATTGTATTATTGCTATGTGATTTAAAAGCCCCCAAAGAATGAAAAAAATTGCACTTATACTGTTTTTGTTATGTTTTATCCCCAGAACTAACGCTCAAAATACATACGACGATGCCTTAACTGCTGCCAGTTATGCATACTCGCACAGTAAAAAAGCACATGGGGCAAATAACGTCTTTCATACCCAAGAATATGCCGATAAAGCTATAGAAGCTTTCCAGAAAGTAGAAGATCTTGCCGATAAATGTGGCTGCAAAGAAGCAAACGAAACCGCATATAAAGCTAGAGTCGATATGGAAAGTTCGTTAGAACAAGATACCTACGAACGCAGTAGATATTTTGCAAAACGCGCTAAAGAATTGGGGTCTCAACTTCTAGAACAATTAACTTCTTGTCAGGCTAATGGTGATAACTATTCAGATGCAGATGTAGCCTCTACAGAGGGAGAAAACGAATTGGCAGAAGCCACTCAAGAAGTCGCTAGCAAACAAAAAGAATTAGAAGAAAAACGTCGTCAGTTAGAAATCGAACAACAAAAACTCGAACAACAAATAGCTGAGCAAAATAAGATGAAAGCTGAATTTGAAGCTAAGCGTGCTGCCGAATTAAAAGCACAATCATTGATAAAATCAAAAGCCGAAATGGCATTACAAAAATTAGAAAGTGCGCTACAAGAATTAAGTGTAGTTCTAAATGAAGAGTCTAAATTCGTATCACAAGCTGACTATGTACGAAGTGAAAATGACCTAAAAAACGAATCACTCGACGATACAAAAACATTCTATGTAAATAGAGCAAAAGAACTTACCCAAACCGCTATGCAACAATTTGCCGGTTATAATATGGTAGAAAATTAATTAATGCTGAATTTTATTTTGTAGCCCCAAAATAAAATTTTTACAAACGACATCTCTCCTCTTGCGAGATGTCGTTTTTTTTTATCCTGCTGTGAATAAAAAAATTGTTACAAAACAATAATTATGGAATAATTCCTTATTTTTGGAATTATTCCATAATTATTGTTTTGAGAACTATATTACATCTTGATCTAGACACATTCTATGTATCTGTAGAACGCATGATCAACAGCACTTTAAAAGAAAAACCGCTCCTTGTTGGTGGAATTAGTGATCGTGGTGTTGTAGCTGCATGCAGTTATGAAACCAGATCCTATGGCATACACTCTGGCATGTCTATGAAAATTGCTAAAGAGCTGTGCCCTGAGGCCGTTGTTATAAAAGGTAATGCCGGAACATATAGCAAATACTCTGATACAGTTACAGAAATCATCAAAGAAAATGTACCTGTATTCGAAAAATCAAGTATTGATGAATTCTATGCAGATCTTTCTGGTATGGACAAATTCTTTGGCACTTATAAATATTCTTTAGAATTACGCCAAAAAATTATTTCCGAAACGGGGCTTCCTATATCTTTTGGGCTTTCTGGCAATAAAGTAGTATCTAAAGTAGCCACCAATGAAGCAAAACCAAATAACCAGTTAAAGATAGATTTTGGCACAGAAAAACCATTTCTGGCTCCGTTATCGGTTAAAAAAATTCCAATGGTAGGTGATAAAACATATCAAACTTTACGAAACCTGGGAGTTCGCTATATAAAAACGATCCAGGATATGCCTGTAGATGTCATGAAAGGAGTACTTGGAGCAAACGGTCTCACCATCTGGAAAAGAGCAAACGGGATAGACAATAGCCCCGTTATTGCATTTTCTGAACGCAAATCAATCTCTACAGAAAGAACATTCGACAGAGATACTATAGACATCTACAAACTTAGAAACCTCCTTATAGCAATGACAGAAAACCTCTCCTATCAATTGCGTAGAGGAAATAAGTTAACTGCCTGCATTGCTGTAAAAATTAGATACTCTGATTTTAATACATATACTAAACAACTTAAAATACCATATACCAGCGCAGATCATATTCTTATCCCCAAAATTCTGGAGCTATTCGAAAAACTATATCAAAAACGATTATTAATTCGATTAATAGGAATACGATTTACCCATTTGGTTGGCGGCAACTATCAGATCAATCTATTTGATGATAGTGAGAAGCAGCTTAACCTATATCAGGCATTAGATAACATTAGAATTCGATATGGAGACCGAAGTGTAATAAGAGCCGCAGCTATAGGATCAACAACTATAGGCAGAATGCAAAACCCGTTTAATGGGCACCCCCCTATTGTATTAGCCCATAGAAAACAATAGTTTTTATACCTATCGATATCATAATAATGGCATCCGGGCGGGTTATTCACTATATCTTTTTCTGTTAATTCGTTCGAATTAACAGAAAAAGGATGTCGTTGCTACCCCTGATGCAAAAGTCAAAACATGAAACTAAATGTACCTTAATTGTCACTCATACTATAGTTTACGTTTCGGAACTTTTTCTGAAATCGATCTCTTAGAGTTGGCCAAAGAAAATAATATAAATTGCCTTGCTCTAACAGATATTAACAACACCTCTGCCTGCCTAAATTTTGTTAGAAAAGCAAAAGAGTATGAAATCAAACCTATTGTAGGAATAGATTTTAGAAACAATCATCAACCTTTATACACAGGATTGGCAAAAAATAATGAAGGGTATAAAGAACTAAATGATTTCTTATCATACTATTCGTATAAAAAAACCGATTTTCCCAAAATAGCTCCTCCTGCAAAAAATTCCTATATCATATATCCTTTTGAATACATATTATCTATAAATAAAACCAATTTTACAGATAATGAACTTATAGGTATAGCTATAAAAGACATTCCTAAATTTCGTCTTTCTAATTTGCAAAAACTGGAAGATAAATGTATAGCACTACAACCAGTTACCTTCAGAAATAAAAAAGATTTTAATGCCCACCGATTATTAAGGGCTATTGATAACAATATACTACTAAGCCGTTTACCCGATAACCAACAGGCTTGTTTTTCAGAACAAATGATCCCGGATCAGGAAATAAAAAATAAATTTTCAGAATTTGATTTCATTATCAAAAACACCCTTGCAATCCAGGAAGAATGCTGCATTAATTTTGACTTTTCAAAAAACAACCCTTCGTTAAATCCAAAAACATACACCAGCAGTATACAAGAAGATAATAAATTACTTAAAAAACTCTGCCAGGAAGGTCTTGTCTATCGATATCCAAATCCTCCAAAAAAAGTACTCGATCGTCTAAAAAAAGAACTATCACTAATTACAAAAATGGAATTTGTTTCCTATTTTTTGATTAACTGGAGAATTATCTCTTATGCACAAAGCAAAGGATATTATTATGTAGGTCGTGGTAGTGGAGCAAATAGTATTGTAGCATACTTACTTCGTATCACAGATGTCGATCCCATAGAACTAGATCTCTATTTCGAACGGTTTATCAATACACACCGTACCAGTCCTCCTGATTTTGATATTGATTTCTCATGGAAAGACAGACAAGATATCACTCGATTTATTTTCCAGGAATTCGACAATGTAGCATTACTAGGAACCTACATTACTTTTCATTATAAAGGAGCAATAAGAGAATTAGGTAAAGTATTTGGTCTTCCAAAATTTGAAATCGACAAGTTAAGTGAAGGAGATTACGATTATAACTCTCTTGATCAAATTCATAAGTTGGTAGTCATTTATAGTAATCTTATACGAGGTATCCCTAATTATCTTAGCGTACATGCTAGCGGAATATTGATTAGTGAACACCCTTTACATTATTATTCTGCCACAGATCTTCCGCCTAAAGGGTTTCCCACTGTACAATATGATATGATTATCGCAGAAGATCTGGGCTTATATAAATTTGACATTTTAGGGCAACGTGGGTTAGCAAAAATTAAAGACGCAATTACAATTATAGCATACAATCAACCTGCATTAGCAAATTTTGATATTCATGATATAAAGAGGTTTAAGAAAGATGAAAAAATAAATACTCTGATACGAGATGCAAAATGCCTGGCTTGCTTTTATGTAGAATCTCCTGCGATGCGTATGCTTTTAAGTAAACTAAAAACAGATAATTATTTAGGATTAGTAGCAGCAAGCTCAATTATACGTCCCGGAGTAGCTAAAAGCGGAATGATGCGGGAGTATATTTTACGGGAACATGATGTAGAAAGAAGAAAAAACTCACACCCGATTATGCTTGATTTAATGAGTGAAACCTATGGCATTATGGTATATCAGGAAGATGTGATTAAAGTAGCACATTTTTTTGCAAAACTAACTCTAGATGAAGCAGATGTATTACGTCGAGGTATGAGCGGCAAATTTAGATCGCGAAAAGAATTTAAAGATGTTAAAAATAAATTTATAAAGAACTGCAAAAATGAAGGCTATGCTGAATCCTTAATTTTTGAAATATGGGATCAGATAGCAAGTTTTGCCGGATATGCTTTTCCAAAAGGACATTCTGCTTCTTATGCCGTAGAGAGTTACCAAAGTTTATTTCTCAAAGCTTATTTTCCATTAGAATATCTAGTAGCTACATTAAATAATGGAGGCGGTTTCTACCGTCCCGAAATATATCTTCATGAAGCCAAGATATTAGGAGCTACCATACTAACTCCTTGTATCAATACTAGTAACTACGAACACACCTTAAAAGGCAAAAGTATATTTTTAGGGTTAATGATACTAAGAAATCTAGAACATAAGGTTTCAGAAAACATTTTGAAGAATCGTTCTCAAAGTGGTCCATATACTTCTTTAGATAATTTTATTGATAGAGTACAAATAAGTATAGAGCAGATTAGTATCCTCATTAAGATTAATGCATTTAGGTTTACTAATAAAAACAAACATGAACTATTATGGCAGGCTCATTTTAAAATAAACAGCATTCCATCGAATAATCACAATCAATTTCTTTTATTCAATCAAAAACGAGTAGCTCATACACTTCCAGAATTAAAAGTATCAAAACTAGAAGCTATGTTCGAACAAATTGAAGCTTTCGGATTTCCACTTTGCGGTTACTTCAAAATATTAGTTACCACACCCGAAAATAGTAATAATGCAAATCAGCTATATGATTATCTGCATAAAAACATAGATATATACGGATATCTTATAGCCATGAAAAACACTAAAACTCATACAGGAAAACGTATGGCTTTTGGCACGTTTCTAGATCAATTTGGCAATATCTTTGATACTGTACTATTTCCCAAAGTGCAAGAGAAATATCAATTAAGAGGAAAAGGTATTTATCGAATGTATGGTAAAGTAGTTAAAGAGTTTGGTTTTTTGAGTATCGAAGTTATTAAAATCGTAAAACAAGACTATATCCAAGATCCCAGATATGCATAAACGAAACCAACTAAAAACAACACCATAACAATAATACTTTTCATTTTTTAAATGATACATAATTTAAATTTTATAACTTCATATCATTATAAAAATTATTAACCTCTTAAATTAAACATTATGTATACAAAAATTTTAATTACGAAAGGTGTCAAAAAACTAAGTAAAACTGATCAATCTACAATTAGAGGAGCACATTTTGGTCGTTGCAGACCAGGCGGTGGGTATACAGGGCAAAGTTGCAGCACTTCAGACCAATGCAGACCTTTTGAACCAGGCTTCCCTGTCTTTTGTTCTCATGGCTGCTGTTATGGTGCTTTTTAACTAAAAACACGTATGATAATTATAAATCCTCTTTATTTAAATAAAGAGGATTTTCATATTTAATATTTTCAAACATAAAAAAAACCCTTCATAATAATTATGAAGGGTTTTCAAGGAAGGCGGTGACCTACTCTCCCACGATTGTAGTACCATTGGCGCTAACGGGCTTAACTTCTCTGTTCGGAATGGTAAGAGGTGATCCCC
>NZ_OMPD01000008.1 GCF_900312745.1 Aquimarina sp. AU58
AAACCCTGGAGTACTTCCTTTTGGAGGAGCAATAACCGAAAAAGGAAACTATTTCGTAAAAATAACATCCAAAGGAACTTCAGAAATACATACCATTGTAAAGAAATAACCTAATAAATCTGGTTGTTTTACACTAACTACCTAAAAAATGTATTCTAGAGCATCCCTTGCTTTAATTTATTTTTTAGGTAGTTTTTTGTGCTTAAAATTTTATTCTTCGAAACAAAACCTACTCAATGATTATAGAGAGAATCGTCTATCAATCCTTCGTTTTAAGATTGTTATTTGTATAAGAAATAAAAGGGCAAGAAATAATATACCGTATATAGTAGTTTTATAAAAAGTAAATCCAGAAAATGGGTTTTTGAAACTTATCTTATTAAAAAAAGAAAAATCAATAGTACCTAAAATCGATTCTTTACTCTCTGATAAAAAAGGTATAGTACACAGTAACATAGCAGTAGCAACTCCAACCATAAACCAAACTTTCTTAGAAATCAAAGGTTTGTATGTAGGTGACACCTCAATAGCCGAAAGTTCTACCTGATCCATAACATTCTTCAGAAAGTTTACTGAAGGAGTCTCTAATCCAGCTTCTTTGACTAAATTCTTAACGTCTTTATATTGCTCTTCCATTTTTACTACTAATTTCTGGAGAAATGTGATATTTCAATATCGAGTATAGTTTTTTTCTACTACGATATAACTTTATTTTCACATTATCTGCGGTTAAATTTACAATTTCTACAATTTCTTTTACACTTTTTTCCTCAAAATAGTATAGTGTAATAATCGCAGCCTCATCTTCAGGAAGCTTCATTATACTATCTGATATAATTTTTTTTCTTTCTTTTACTTGCAAATAGTTTAATGCATCACCAACCAGTTCCATTTCTCCTTCACTTACTTCTTCGATAAGTTCAGAAGTTATCATTCTTTTACTTGCCTTGATTGCATCTAAGCTTTTTCGGTATGCAATAGTATATAACCAGGTAGAAAACTTGGCATCCCCTCTATAGTTACTTAAGGATTTATATGCCTTGATAAAAGAATCCTGAGCAACTTCTTCCGCCTGTTCTTTATTCTTAATCATACGATACACTACTGTATACACTAAACCCTGGTAACGTTCTACCAGAACCGAAAAAGCATTCACCTGCCCTTCTAGCACTTGATTAATATAATATTGATCTGATTGATGGTTCATTTTTTCATATGACGACACTATATAATTATTGGTTACATAATTTCTATTAAAAAATACAAAATATTTTTTTCATCTTTTTTGTAACCGCTTCGAATTACTCTTCGTCTTAATTAGAAAACGAACAGTATTAATCTTTTAAACTAAAAACATGATGGGATCAGAAGTAATTATAGTACCCGCAATCTTTGGTGTATTTTTTGGAATTATTTATCTATTTATTTCAGCTAGAAATAAAGAGCGTATGGCTCTTATAGAAAAAGGAGCAGATGCTTCTATATTTTATAGTAGTAAAGAAAAAAGAGTGACTCCGATATGGAAAGTACTTATTCTAAATTTATCTTTATTATTAATGGGTATTGGAGTTGGAATTTTCATAGCTGGTATTCTACATTTATCTGTAGGTGTAGATGAAGATATTGCTTATCCTGGTACGATCTTTTTAATGGCTGGAATTGGCTTATTTACTGGTTTCACTATGACGAAGAACCTGGATAAGTAAACAAAAATATTACTTAACAAAAAAATATCCTGATGTTGATCATCAGGATATTTTTTTTATTTGAGTTTTTGATATCCTACTAGAGGATAGGGAACCTTACCCTAAATTTATAGATGTATATAATCAAATTTAGACATGGTATCCATTAACATTAGGTCATACATGAGATTCATAAACAAATCTATAGAACGCTCTAAGAGTTCCTTAAATCCTTCTCTAATTACCTTAAGGTTTTATATGGGTTAAATAAAAAAAGCCTTCCAAGTTTGGAAGGCTCTCATATAGTATAAAAATTCTTTATTACATATCTGCTACAAGAACGTCGTTATCTACATATTTTTCAACAACAACTGATTCTCCTCTATTGTTCTCCAAAACATAAACTCCAACCGGTAATTGACTAAGGTCTACAAAATTTGTCGTTTTTGATAAAACATGTACTGTATTTTTTACTTCAAATAATTTGATTTTATCTCCTTCTTCAAAATTAACTACAGTAACAAAATTTCCGTCTCTTGTTATTTCTAAAAGGTTTGTTTCAGAATTTTCATAATAATGTACAAACTCTTCTTCAACATTAACTTCTGAAGGCATGTCTGCTCTTTTGCTATCATATTCTACTACAAAATTACTTTCTACATTTTCTATTGCACCTTCTATATTAATATCTTCTTCCATGCGAACAATAACAACAGACTCTCCTTGATTGTTTTCAAGTAAATAAGATCCCATTGGTAATTGACTCAAATCAATTTCTCCATGAGTTTTAGATAAAATATGATCTCCGCTTTCTACTTCGAATAATTTGATTTTATCTCCATCCTGAAAATCTACAACTACCACAACAAGACCTTCCTTCTCTACTTCCAAGATTTGGTCTAAATCATTTGCATAACTACTTAAGAATAAAAATAAGCTAAAAAAATACGCTATTGATTTCATTTTTATATACTTTATAGTGGGGTTGTTATTATTTTATTACGGTTTTACCATACAATGATATTATATATTTATAGTTAAACAAATTAAAAACCAGACTTTTAGATCAAATGTTTTCGATATTCGACAAATGACACAAAAAATGTTAAATTAAGCTTTATTTAATGTTAACATGCTAATAATCAGATTATTATTTTTTAAACATTGTTAAAAAATCAGATGAAAAGCAAAAATCAACAGATTAAAAGACTTATTCTGTAATATACTTACGTTTTTCCCCCTGATCCAATAGAAAAAAATATGGTATGTTAAGCTAAGATTGATCTAAAGTGAATTTAAAAACCTAATCAATTAGTCCCTGCTATTATCTTAAAACTCTTCTCTCTTTTTGGGTAAAGAATTGAATGTATTTAAATTAGGTATAGGATTGTACTACTAAAAAAGCCCTACCAGTCTAAACCGATAGAGCTTTTCTATAATTAACACTACATTACTATGAAAAAACTTTATTTATTATTTAATACAACTTCGCTATATTTAGCATTAATTGTAATTATTTTATCTGTACTACGTGTATTCTGAAATCCATTAACAAACACATTACCAAAATTCTTTCTTGTATTTATTTCTAAAGTCTTAGGTAAAGAAATTATACTTTGCGCCCCGCTATATGACAGATTAAATGCTGTTTTGGGTAAATTTAATTTAAAATCACTGTTTTGAACTGCCAGATCTAAGGTAGAAAAAGATTCTCCAAGATTGGCAATGGTAATTACTCCAAAACTTCCCGAGATTGCTCCATTTTCATCAAGTTGCTGGATAAAAACATTACTAGAATCTGCATTAACAAGAAGGTTTTTAGCATTTTGTATTCTACAATTCTTTACATAATTGATCACCAACCTACCATTGTTCCATTGTCGAACAAAAACGGGAGAATAAGAAGCTTTGATAAATGTTTGTTTACCATCTATAACATTAGCAGATAGTTTAGTATGAGATAGAGAAGCTCTAATATTATTAGATTTTTCTGCTAACTGCACATCTCCATGGCGAATATTAAGTCTTAGTTTAGCCTCTTTAGGGATACGTACCTTAATGATTTTACTTGTACTATTAGTATTAACTCTACTTGTGCTATATCTATAGACTGTAACATTAGCTGTTCCGTTCTGCTGATTACCAATATCTTGTATTAATTGAGATGCCCATGCATCCATTTGTTTTTCATATTGTGCTCCCCAGGTTTCTAATTTTATCTTGCTTTTAGGGTCAGCTTCAAATTGTTTAGCCCATTTTTGCTTTTGTTCATCAATAAATTTTTCACGTATTTGGCTCTCCCATTGCTTTATATATTTTTCATCATTTTCTTTATTGGCTGTTCCGTTCTTAAAATTAACGTTAGCTTGATTTTGAGAAAGAGTACTTGGCATAGGATTTTTAGCTATGTTTTCCATAAGAGGCCCTAACATATCAGTAATCATAGGGCTTAACATCCTTAATTCCTGTAAGTTCTTTCTATCCATTGTAATACTGGAAGCAGTGACCTTTCTACTCCATAAATTTCCAGCAGTAGAATTAATAGTTACTTTCTGGCTATCTCCTAATACATCCACCTGCCAACTATCAAGGATGTGCTTACTGTTTTCATCAGAAAGATTACCCTCTAAGTAAGCTTCTACCTCGATTGTGTTTTTGTTCCAGGTTTCAAAAACAATATTAGTATGACTCGTATTAAGAACGACAGTAACATCTTTATTTACTGCGAGCTTTTCATTTAATTTATCTTGTCTATCTTGTGCAAATAAGCCTGCACAGCACAATAAACCAAGAGTCGCTACATTAAGCCTGTACTTCATTGTAATTTTCGTTTTCAATTCGCTCTAATTCTTTTAGTTTATCTTTTAGTCTATTTAAAAGAGATAATCTTATTGTCAAATTCTCCATCATAGCCTCTACACTTTGAACATTGGGTCCAACCTCTATTAATTCTTTATTAAGTTTTTGGTATTCTTTATCAAGATTATCCAATCTAGACATAAAACTTTCTACCAATTCTCTATTTGTATCATCGATTGTAATCTGTGATAATTGAAATTTTATACTGGTAAGTATACTATTTTCTACTTCTTGATACTCCGGAGATATTTCTGCCAGAGGAGAAGATTGTTTTGCTAATATTACAGAGGAGTTTTTTACAGGAGTAGTATTCATATCTACTATATCAGGTCCTTCGGTACTGTTATTACCAAGTTGATTATACGTAAGTAAAGAAACTGAAAAGATAACAACAATACTAGCAGCAATATTAAGCCATCTATAATCAAACCTTCTGGTTTTTTTAGGGAGCTCATTCTCTAACCTGGACATAAACCTTTGTTGGTGTCCTTTTCTTAATTGCTCGGCAGGAATCTGTTTATCCTGCTTTAAAAGTTCTCTAATATCCTGTGCCATGTCTCAAATGTTTTAATTCTTCCTGTAGCTGCTTTTTTCCTCTATGTACCAATGTTCTTGAAGAAACTGGTGTAATATCCAGTACTTCACTAATTTCATTATGATCATACCCTTCTATCAAAAATAGCATGACGGCATATTTATATTTTTCCGGTAATTTTTCAATTGCTTTTTTTACCTCATCTACAGTAACAGAATCAGACACCGACCAATCATTCTGTTCTTCAACACTAGTCATAACCTGTTCATTAATCGCAACCATGTTCATTTTCTTAGCTTTTAGCATATCTATGCTTTTATTTATAACAATTCGTTTAAGCCAAGCTCCAAAAGTAACATCTCCAGTAAATTGATGAAGTCGCGTAAAAGCCTTGATGAAAGATTCCTGCATAGCTTCCTCCGCCTCAAATGGATCTTTAAGAAAACGCAACGCTACATAATACATACCATCACAGTACTTATTATAGAGTTTCATTTGCGCTCTACGATCGTTATTCCTACATTGTTCTATTAGCTCGCTTTGTAACAAACTTTCTTAACTTTATGGTTAGTGATTAATATTTAAAACTGTTTTAAATCGTACTCATCTATATAGACGAAAACATATATTCTATGTTGCAAAATTATGCATAAAAATCATAGCACCCCAACAATATACTGTATATCAAATAATTAACAAAAATAATATGTACTCATGATTTCTGTATCCATTAGTATTTGTAGTATAAATGATATAAATAGTACTCTTCTATTTAATTAACCACTAAAGCTTTCTGTTTTTTATGAATATTTAAACATAGACATAAGTAGTAAAAGAAGTATATTTAGGATTAAAAAAAATCGTTATGCCAAAACTTTTAAAACGAGCAATACTTATTTTATTAGGATTAATATTGATTGGATTTGCAGGAATGTATTTCATGAAGCAAAGTACCAAAAAACATAGTCCCGAAGAAATCGTTACTCACACAGCAAAGGATGCTACTTTCACTGTTTTTTATAACAGACCATACAAAAAGGGTAGAGAAATTTTTGGTAATCTGGTTCCGTTTAATGAAGTATGGAGAACCGGAGCCAATGAGGCTACTACATTTACAACAGATAAAGATCTTCTCGTTGATGGTACCGTACTTAAAGCAGGGACCTATACACTGTGGACCATCCCAAACCCCGAATCCTGGAAAGTAATTTTTAATAATAAAGAATATGATTGGGGAGTACATATGGATGGCACTGCAAAACGAGACGCCACATACGATGTACTCACTGTAGAAGTCCCCGTACAACCTTTATTAAATATAGTAGAACAATTTTCTATTTATTTTGAAAATGCAAATGATTTTACCATATTATACCTTGCGTGGGATAGAACTGCAATTGCGGTTCCTATAAAAATATAAACATATTCTTTTTGATAAGCCTGTACTAATTTAAGGTGCATAATGCTGCATATACTCAAAATAGCAGAAGGCCTATATATTAATTACAAGTTTCCAAAAGGAATTTATAACTTTGCCATAAAGTCATTCTGTGTCTAAAGATTCTACCAAACATACTAAAATCCCTTCTAGCACGAGTAGTCAAGCAATTGATCGATTTAAAAAGTTACAGCAAAAAGAAATTGTAATTAACCCAATTTTTAAAGCAATCATTGCCCAGGACACCGCTGCTTTAAGTAAAGGGATTACATTAATCGAGAGTACCCAGCAAAACCATATTGAAAAAGCACAGCAACTTATCGAGATGTGCCTTCCTTATGCCAACAACTCTATAAGAATTGGTATAACAGGAGTCCCCGGGGTAGGCAAAAGTACCTTTATAGAAGCTTTAGGTAATTTGTTATTACAAAAAGGGAAAAAAGTTGCGGTTTTGGCAGTAGATCCTAGTAGCACAATTTCGCATGGCAGTATACTAGGTGATAAAACCCGAATGGAATCATTGGTAAGATCCTCTAAAGCTTTTATACGCCCTTCTCCATCAGGAAACTCATTGGGAGGAGTAGCACAAAAAACACGAGAGTCTATTATCCTTTGTGAAGCTGCGGGGTATGATGTTATTATCATTGAAACCGTAGGTGTAGGACAAAGTGAAACTGCTGTACATAGCATGGTAGATTTCTTTTTATTACTAAAATTGGCAGGTGCAGGAGACGAATTACAAGGTATCAAACGAGGGATTATAGAAATGGCAGATGCTCTTGTGATTAATAAGGCAGATGGTGATAACCTAACACGTGCCCGTAAAGCCAAAAATCAATTTAGAAAAGCACTGCACTTATATCCTCTTACACAAAATAGCTGGTCTCCCGAAGTATTAACGTGTAGTGCTATAGAAGGTACTGGTATTGATGATATTTGGAAAATGATCCTAAAATATCTAAAAATCACTTCTGAAAATGGATTTTTTGAAAAAAACAGAATCCAACAAAATAAATTCTGGCTATTACAAACTATTGAAGAACAATTAAAAAACTCTTTTTACAACAACCCAAAAGTTAAAGCTGCCTTAGATTCAAAAATTGAAGCTGTACAACAACACAAAATTACGCCCTTTGCTGCCGCTAGATATTTGTTAGGATTAAATAAATAGTCCAAATAAATGTATTAGTTTGAATACTCTTTTTTTCTTTCTTTAAAACTAAAACGGTACACATATCCCAAACTAAGTTCAGAAAAGTCTGCCTGCCCTAAATTTGCATTAATATTTGCTCCAAAAAAAATATTGTTTTTGGGTGAGTCATGTGTATTAAACAAATAGTATTTCACTCCTAACCTACTAGAGATCGTTCGTTTTATTTCATAATACCAATCTAACTCTCCCAAAATATATTGATCCCCACGTCTTTCTCCCTGACTCAGTTGCCATTCAATTTTATAAAATGGCTTATAAATATTAAGTCCTAGTTCAAATTCTACACCAATATGTCCTATAAAAACTTCTGTACTAGAAAAAAAACCATAATTGCTTGCATATGCAACAGGTTTTTCTTTAAAAAAAGGAACTTGCTCCTGTATTAGCATTTCATCATTTTTGATATAATCATAATAGTGCTCGTAAAACCTACCATAAAAACCGATTCCAATCTTAAAAATCTTGTTAACTACTTTACCCATGGATAATGCAACAGAATACACTTCTTTTTTATCATTAAATTCTTCCGATAGTACATTTTGACCTATGCCACTGCGAAATGAAAAATAGTTCTGTGAAGATTTGACTCGTTCTTTTCTTAACACTGTTACATCTTCCTCAAGAATAGTTTGAGGTTCTCCAAAAGATGAAGAAGCACTTACCAAAAAAGAGTTAAGTCCCTGATTAGGTAATCTTGTATGTCCGTTAGAATAATGGCCATATCCAAGTCCTAAACGCCATTGAGTTGATTTACCTATTAAAACATCATAATACAAAAAAGTTTTGTACGACCAGTTAAGACTTGTTGTTACCGCCTTATTAAAAGGGTTTATTTCTGGGTCATACTTTGTATCAATATAAGATGCGCCAAACCCCATATTAAGATGCCATCTATTTGTTTTTTTTTGAAACAATCCAATTTCAACAAAAGGCATTGCGATATAGGCTCTACCTACTTTTTCAATATTTCCAAAATCGGTAATCCCTAATGCTATTCCGGTTTTTGGATATCCCAGTCTAGAGCTCCATTGTGCATCTACCTTTTTGTTGTAACTTCCTATACTAACAAAAATAGATTTAAGCATTTTAGTTTTAGGAAAACCAGTATTAGGTTCTGTCGTTTTTCCTAGTATTACTTCTGGCGAAATAAAAAATGAATTTTTATTTTCATTATCCAATGTCTGCCCCTTTAATTGTGTCCCAATAAGAAATAGGAGTAGATAATATTCTGTTTTCCTCATTTACATCTTTTTTCAAGTATTTGGATTGATTTTCCCCTTCATCCACATGATGCAAAATAGGGTTTTTAAAATAAAAGAACATAATCTATATACTTTTGTAGTTGTTCAAAACAACCATATACTCACTATATTTAATGCTAAACAGAGCTTTATGATCGGTTTTTTCTTTTACTAAACCCCATATAAGAATCCAAACAAATCTCCATGGTTACTTAAAGAAGATAAGAATTTCTATACTTAAGTCTATTTCAATACATACCAATTATTTACTGCTATTTCTAATTGTTCATCTGTTGGATATTTTTCCCGTACAAGTGATATAAAATAAGAGACTTCTTCTGTTGAGGGTACCAGTTTAGAGAATTTTTGCCGAACATCATATACCGAATTAACCTCGAAAGCTTCATCCACAAATAATGTTTTTACGTGCCTTTCCCGAAGTACCTTTCTATAAAGCGATTCATAAAAAGATGTATCATACTCAAGATTTTCATTTAATTGTTTCTTCATTCCCAACTTTTTACCTACCTCACATATTTCGAGATATAATGCCATAAGGACATGTGGTTGTGCATCTGCTTTCTCCATTTCATGATTAGGGTTCTTTGCAGTATTTACTCGTTTACTTATTATTAGTTTTCTAAGTTCGTCTGAAGGCACAGGTAGTATAAATTGAGTACTATCGCTTGACAATATAGGTTCTAATTCATCTTTTGTTTTTTTTCCTAATTCTATCAACCTGTTTCCTACCAAAGGAGCTTCAAGAATTAACACTTCATTATCGTTTTTGTGTAATTGATACCAATCATAAACCGCTTTTCTAGACCATAGTCCACAAGATTTTCTGATACCTGCATGAGTAACCCCATCGATTTCAGGATAAATCTTCAGCACTTGTTCGGTTTCAAAACTCTGGCGTGCACTATCCCATTGCAATATAGAGATCTTTCTATTTTTTTGTAATGCTATATAGGCAAATTGCTGTACATATAAACTTTTTCCTACTCCGGGTAATCCTGTGAAACATACAATTTTAGCCTCTGAAGCGACTGTATCCAGTATTGAATATATTTCTCCTTCTTTGGGTAAAACAATGTATGATGAGTAGTCCATATTGCAATTCGTTTAAATTGATAGTAATCTCTTTAATACTTCAAAAAACATGGTATTTACAATGGGTATTGCTACTGTTACTCTAATATGGTCTTTCACCCCAAATTTACTACATGGTCTTACCATGATACCTGCTTTCAGAAATGCGTTTGTTATTTTTTCTTCAGCAATTGGGGATTTAAACAAAATAAAATTAGCTTCGCTTTTCCAATATGTAATACCCAGCTTCTCAAATTGTGCGTACATCCACTTTTTTTGTTCGCTAATTAATTTTTGAGTGTTTTCTATATGTTCATCATCTGTTAAGGCTCCAACCGCAGCTGCAGTACTTAGTACATTAATCATAAAAGGTCTGCCTATTTTTTGTAGATATGAAGTAATCTTAGGAGTCGAAAATGCATAACCAATACGCATACCAGCTAATCCGTATGCTTTTGAAAAACTATGAATAGCAATTACATTTTTATTTTTCTTAATATAATATGCAGCATTACAAAAATCCGGATCTTCTACAAAATGAAAATATACTTCGTCATAAACTACAATAACAGTATCCGGGATATTGTCTAATAAATAATCAACATCTTTTTTAGGAACTATAGTTCCTGTAGGATTATTAGGTGTAGTTAAAAAAATTAATCGTGTATTTTCATTAATCGCATCAATAATCCCATTTACATTTAAACTAAAGTCAGGTGTTTTTAAAGGAACATCAACTACTGTAGCATTTTCTATAGATGCAAAATTACCATAAGCTTTAAATGTTGGAGACGAAACGATTACTTCACTATCATCATCTAAAAATCCTCTACAAATAATATCAATAATCTCTACACCACTATTGGCTGTTATGTACTGATTTGCTTCAATACCATTATCATAGTGATCAGCTAAGGCTTTTTTTAACACAGAATCATCTCTATGGTGATATTCAGACAATTCATGTAATGATTCTTGTATTGCTTTTAACGCTTTTGGAGAAGGGCCTAAAAAATTCTCATTAGAAGAAAGCTTATATATTTTTTGGTCTTCATTTTTGTTTTTACTTTCAGCTTTTGTCGCGCCTACTTTGTAAGGTATAGTGTCTAATATATGTTTTTTATACATCGTTTGATTATTTTGGTATAGGCTCTAGAAAAGTAAAAATTAGTTTTTGAAACATAATACATTAAAGTGTTATTATTATAGCACTTTATGTCATCTTTCCTATATTAAAAGCTTTTTCAGAGCGAAGTTTCAATACTTCTTTATTTTTCTTAAAAAAATCAGTTACTAATTCTGTTTTTAATGTTTTGCTATTCTCAAGTTCTAAGATGTGTACGTCATTAGCGTCTGTATCATAAATGGCTAAAGAGGCTATTCCTGTTTTATGAGCAGAAATCTCTCCGGGATTTACAACCCATATCTCATTTTCTTTTTGAAGTGAGGATATATGAGTATGCCCAAAAAATACCGCGTCATACAATCCCGAGTTTGCCATAGGAATAGCAAGGTCGTCGTAATGAGAAATAAAAATTTTGCGATTATCTATTTCTAAAAAATCATATGTATTTAGGCTCACACTAAGGTTACCACCTTGATTATGCGCTACTTTAGTAATCTCTACTTTTTCGCCATCATTATTTCCCCAAATCATGAACACAGGAATCGTAGAGCACGATAATACTTTTGCAATACCAGCATTCATTAAATCTCCTAAGCAAAGTATTTGTTTGCAATTCTGCCTTTCGATTTCCTCTAATGCAAGAATAAGATTATGGAAATTTTCATGAATGTCTGATATAATAGCTATTTTCATCTGTATATATCTTTATAGATTATTTTACACCTCTCAGCTTAGACATCGATTTAAATTGATCTGTAGAAGGCATATCAATACCTACTTCTATTTCTATTAGTGTTGGCAATTCTTGTTCTTTTGCTTTTTGTATTGCTAGTCTAAAACTATCAAAGTCTGATACTTTTTCTGCATGAGCACCGTATGATTTTGCCATTGCAATAAAGTCTGGGTTTGTCAAATCACTAGCTATCACTTTATTTCCATAATTATTAACCTGCATATTCTGCACATTACCATAGGCATTATTATTAAACAGGCAAATAATTACACCTATCCTGTGCTGTACCGCTGTGGCTAACTCTTGTACAGCAAACATAAATCCTCCATCACCGCAAACTGTAACTACTGGTAATTCTGGTCTTGCCACTTTTGCTCCAAGTGCTGTAGGAAACCCCCACCCCAAAGTCCCCATATATCCTGTAGATAGATAGGTTCTGGGAGCATAAGCTTCCCATAACATTCTGCTGGCAAACCCAACCTGTGTTAACTCATCTACAAAAATCCCGTCGTCGGGTAATTCTTCTCTAATAATTCTTAAATACGTTGCCTGGGGCTCTAAATATGCTGTTTTTTCTTTCCAGCTAGCTTTTAATGCCTGCATTTCTTTTTCTCTACTCGCTCTTTGAGAAATCTTGTTTTTAAGGGTCTCTAAGATTTCTTTTGATGCTTGCGCTGCATTAGCTGTTAATGCTATATCGGGTGTTGTAATTTTATCATGATCATTAGCATCTATATTTACACTAATAAATGATAGATGTTCATCGGTACCCCATTTTAATATAGGCATACGCACATGACTTCCTATCCCGACAACTACATCTGCTTCTTTCCATAACTCATACGCAGCCGGAACCGGATGACTTAGGTAATTTCTAGAAGAGACAATACCTTTTCCGGTTCGATATGCAAATACCGGTATTTGCATATAATTAGCCAGTGCTGTTATTTCTTTACTAGCATCCATAGCTCCACTTCCTACAAAAATTAATGGGTTTTTTGCATGTATTAAAACCTCTACTATCTTGTTAATTGTAGGTGTATCTATTTCCTTTTCTTGTTTTGCTTTCGCGAAATCCGGAAACGCTATTTCACCAGAACTCATTAATAAATCCATAGAAATTTCTAGCCCTACAGGTTGCGGCCTTCCTGTTTCGATTTCCTGAAAGGATTTCTGTATTTTATATGGTATTTCTTTAATATCATTCACCTTATCCGAGTATTTGGTAAGGCGTTTCATTATCCCTAATTGATCGTTAGATTCATGCAATACTCCCCAGCCTTTTCCCTGGGTTTTTAAAGGAGTTTGACCAACTAATGCCAGTACCTTTGCATTCAATCCATAGGCGGTTAACAAAGCTGCCGAGCTATTAAGGAATCCTGGCCCAGGAACCACATTATAGACTGCTGTTTTACCAGATGCCAGGTGGTATCCTAATGCCATATATCCTACTCCCTGCTCATGACGTGTATGTATTATTTTTATTTCATCCTGATAGTCATAAAATGCATTGTACAACCAGTCGTTTTGCACTCCTGGTAAACCAAAAACAATTGTAATACCTTGTTTTATTAATGATCGCACTACGATCTGTCCCCCCGTTAATTTTGCCATAGTTTAGTATACTATATTTACTGCTTTTGTTTTTGTAAAAGCGTATAACCCTTCTTTTCCCAATTCTTTTCCTATCCCCGATTGTTTAAATCCACCTAAAGGGAAATGAGGATCTGACCGGGCATTAGAATTTACCCATACCCATCCGGCTTCCAGTTCATCTACCATTCTCATAGCCTTAGAAACATCTTTAGTAAAAACAGTAGAAGAGAGACCATAATTAGTCTGATTAGCCTTTTGAATTGCTTCTTCAATAGTTTTAAAAGGTACACCAACCAATACAGGGCCAAAAATCTCTTCTTGTACTACTCTCAGGTTGTTATCTGTAGCAGAAAAAATAGCAGGCTCTAAAAAATATCCTTTATCTTTTATCTTTTTTCCGCCAGAAATTAAAGTAGCTCCCTCTTCGTTACCTAATTTTATATAATTGGTAACAGTATCTAAATGTGATTTACACACCAAAGGCCCTAAAGCCACATTATCCTCAAATCCATGTCCAATTTTCATTTTTTGAGCACTGTGCATAATATCGGTCATGACTTTATCATAAACTTTTTCTTGTATATATACTCTAGAACCCGAAACACAAATTTGTCCCATGTTTCTAAAAATACCTTGAGATACACATTGCGATGCCCAATCTAAATCTGCATCTTCAAAAACAACTGCAGGTGACTTCCCTCCCAGTTCTAATGATATTCCTGTAATAGAATCTATTGCAGCTTTTCCTATCGCTTTTCCAGTAGTAGTAGATCCTGTAAAAGTTACTTTATCAATATCAGGATGTGATACTAATGCATTTCCTGTAGTTTTTCCATTACCCAATATAATATTGACTACACCTGCCGGAAAACCAGCTTCTGCAATAAGTTCTGCTAACACTAAGGCGTTTAGTGGTGTTTCTCCCGATGGTTTTAATACCACCGTGCAACCTGTTGCCAAGGCCGGTGCCAATTTCCAGGCCGCAATAGAGAACGGAGTATTCCAGGGAATAACTGCCGCTACCACTCCTATAGGCTCTCTACGTGTAAATGCAAAATTTTGTTTATTATGGGGTTGCGGAATAGAAATATTAAAGGTTTCTCCCTCGATTTTACTACACCATCCGGCATAATATCGAAACGTTTTGGCCGCGCCTAATACTTCAGATTTTCTGGCTTCTACAAAGGGTTTTCCATTTTCTAAAGTGATTACTTCTGCGATATGATCTGCATTTTCTTCAATTAAATCACCTAATTTATAGAGTAATCGTTCTCGGTCTGCAGGAAGCATTTTTTGCCATTCATAAGTATACAAGGCTTTCTTAGCTGCTCCCACCGCTTTGTTTACATCTTCAGATGTAGAAATAGGAATAGTAGCGATCACCTCTTCATTAGCAGGATTAATTACCTGACTAACCTCATCACAATCTGCTAAAACCCACTCATTATTTATAAAATTCTTCTTAGACAGGTCACTAAAAAAAGATGTAGTCTTTGGGTGTAACGAAAGTTCTTGTATTGATTTCATTTATCTTACAGCATTTTTGGTTAAGTCTAGTCCCATTATCAATTCTTTTATCTCTGTAGAGAGGATAATTTCTTTAGCATTAATCTCTTTTTGAAAATATTTCTGCAACACTTTCATTCCGATTTCTGATAATTCTTTTCGAACTTCGAGAGAACGACCTTCGCGTAAACGAATCAATAGATTTATCATTTTATAATCTGGATTACCATCAATAATAAAATGATCACTAGATTGTACAACTCTACACTTTACTCCTAATCGAGGGATATGTCCCGTGGCTACGAGTTCATCGGTTAAGGTTTGAAAAACAGTTCTAAAATCTGCTTCTATATTACCTGAGCATTCTAATGTTATATGTGGCATACTAATCTGCTATTATTGGACGTGCTTCCATGGTTGCTTTTTTTACTTTGGTATTTATAAATGTACTTCCGTTTTCAAACCAACTTCTTGGTGCCGGCGCTCCCCATAGTGTTTGCCTTTGTGGATCACTTAAATCCCAACCCAACGGTTCTAAATCGGGATCAACGGTTAAATAATCACAGGTATAAATTTCTATTCTATGACCATCTGGATCTAGAATATATAAGAAAAAAGCATTGGACACGCCATGCCTTCCTGGACCTCGCTCGATATTATTCACATATCCGGTGGTAGACATCACATCTAGTAAATGAATAATATTGAGTGCGGTAGGTACCCAAATAGCCGAGTGATGTAATCTAGGTCCATCACCATTGGTTAGTGCCATATCATGAACATTTCCTTTTCGATGCATCCAGGCAGCCCACATTTCTCCTTTTTCTGTAGTAGAATACTCGGTAAGTCTAAATCCTAGTTGACTTACAAAAAATTCATATGTTTCTTGCGCATTGGGTGTAAAAACATTAAAGTGGTCAAACCGCTGTGGATGCATTCCTCGATAAGATTTATATTCTCTGAGCTTTTGAGGTACTTTTTTCATACGTGCATAAAACTCTAAAATAAAACCTTGTGGCGATACGACTCGTAGTGTTCGGTCCTCGGCATATTTTGAAACCCACTCAGTATCAACATCAATATTGTCTAAATGTGTTTTTAACGCATCTAAATCTTTTTCAAAAGCTACTTTAAACCCAACTGCCAGTACAGAAGGTTCTTTTGCTTTTTTTAAAATATAAGAGTGATGCTGTTGTTCTTCTAAACCACGCAAGTAAATAGTATCTTCGGTTCTTTCGGTCTCGATTAAACCTAATATATCTACATAAAACCTATAGGATTCTTCTAAATCGGTTACAGCATATTCTACATGGCTACAACGAATAATATTAAAAGGTAAATCGAAGTTATGAGGTACTAGTGCCATACTTATTTTTTATCATTACTATTATTCAATCCCCAATTTTGGGATATCATGATCTCCTAGTGCTATAGAAATATTTTTGGTTTCCATATAAAAGTCAAAACTATACTCTCCACCATCTCTTCCTATACCACTGTATTTAACACCACCAAAAGGTGTAGGCAGGTGTCTTACATTTTGAGAATTTATCCAAACCATTCCTGCTTCTACTTGATGTGCTATTCGATGTGCACGACTTACATCTTTTGTCCAGATATAAGCTGTTAATCCATATTTTACAGCATTGGCTATTTTAATAGCCTCCTCTTCAGTTTCAAATGGAATTACAGTTAAGAATGGTCCAAAGACTTCTTCCTGCGCAATACACATATCTTTTGATGCATCAATAAAAAGTGTTGGATTTACATAACATCCTTTTTCTAACCCATCTGGTTTACCCCCACCTACTGCCAGAGTTGCGCCTTCATTTTTTCCTATTTCTCCATAATTCAATACTTTTTCCTGATGTGTAGGATGAATCATAGGACCAATTTCTGTTACCGGGTCTAATGGATGCCCTACTTTTATAGCAGCGACTCTCTTTTTTAGTTTTTCAACGAAATCAGGATAGATATCTTTTTGTAATAGTAATCTACTACTTGATGTACATCGTTCTCCATTAAGACTGTATTTCATAAAAATTGCAGCATCTAAAGCCCGCTCTACATCAGCATCATTAAAAACAATAATAGGATTTTGCCCTCCTAATTCTAAATGCACTCTTTTTAATGTTGGTGCTCCTTGTTTCATGATATGGCTACCGGTTGTAGTCTCCCCAATAAATGCTACTGCCTTTATGTATTCGTGTTCTGTTAATGATTTCCCTGCTTTTTCTCCAAAGCCATGTACAACATTCCATACTCCTTTTGGCAATCCTGCCTCATGTGCTAATTCTGCAAGTCTATTTGCTGTTACGGGACTAAATTCTGCAGGTTTATGAACGACAGTACACCCTGCTGCCAGAGCTGGTGCTATTTTCCATGTACTTAGCATAAACGGAGTATTCCAGGGAGTAATGATCCCAACCGGACCTATGGGTTGACGAATGGTATAATTTGCATGATGGGTATCTGGTGTAGATAACCCATTTTGTGCATCAATAGCCTTATCTGCAAAATATTTAAAGTTTGCAGCACCTCTAATCGCTGCTTTTTTCATAAAGCGGATAGGTTGTCCTGTATCATAACTTTCTAGCACTGCAATTTCGTCTGCATGTTCTTCTATTTTTTCTGCTATGGCATATAAAATATCTCGTCTGTTTTTATGAGACATCGCTTTCCATTCTGCAAAAGCATCCATTGCCGCCTGCGCTGCATTATCGATATCTTCTTTATCACTTTCGGCCACGTGGGTTATAAAGTTTCCATCTATAGGTGTCGTATTCTCAAATGTTTTTCCTGAAATTGCTTCAACAGTGTTTCCATTGATAAGATTCTTGATACCTCTTTCTTTTAATTGAGGTAAAAACCGTTGTAATACTTCTAAATTCTTGTCTAACATTATTCTGCTATTAAGTAATTTTCTAATTTCCCGATACCTGCTACTTCACATACTACCGTATCTCCCGGATAAATATGTGATACTCCTTCTGGAGTTCCTGACCATATCATATCACCGGGATTAAGTGTCATAAAACCTGACATATATTCTATTAATTCTGCAATGCTATGTCTAATATTTTTGGTATTCCCTTCTTGTCTTAATTCTCCATTTACCCAAGTTTTAAGGGAAACATTATTAGGGTCTATATCTTTGGCATCAACCATCCAAGGGCCACAAGGCCCCCAGGTATCAAATCCTTTTGCTTTAAGTGGTGGTCTGTAATAATTAACCACAAAATCACGAACTGTGATTTCATTGCCCACCATATAATATCCAACATAATCTAATGCATCGTCAGCTTTAACTTTTCTGCAAGAACGACCAATTACTGCCACAAGTTCACATTCGTAATGCATATAATCTATTCCCGCCGGAACAATAATATTAGATGTATGCCCGATCATTGTGTGGGGCATTTTATGAAACAATATGGGATATTCTGGAATCTCTAATTTTAATTCCTTGGCATGATCTGCATAAGCTAAAGCTACACCTATCGCTTTACCAACTCCCTGTGGATCCACAGGTGGAAGAAACATAACATCATCGGGATTAAATTCTTGTGTACCTTTTAGTATCGTATTGTTTTCATAAACCCCCTGATGGATTCCTCCATTATATGCAAATCTTACGTGTTTCATACCTATATATTTATTGTTTTTATTGCTGAATCAAATTCTCACTATCACAATCATTGTACTTTTCACAAATTAGTAGTGTGTATTTGATGTATTATTCTTTTGTTCTGGTTTATAATCTTCTGCTAATCCTTTTGCTGCTTTTGCTAATAAAAGAGTATCAATCCCAACTCCAATCATATTAGCACCATGCTCACTATAATAGTTAACAATTTCTTTTGAGACAGACAGGAAACCTGCTGTTTTTCCTTTAGTCTTAATACACTGAATAGCTTTTACTATTACCTCTTTTACTTTTGGATGGTTGGGTTGTCCCAAATACCCCATAGATCCAGCTAAATCTGCTGGTCCAATAAATACTCCATCTACTCCATTTACTGCTAAGATTTCTTCCAAATTATTAATTCCTTGAACAGATTCTACCTGACAGATCAAACACATTTCATTATTAGCATCTAGAAAGTAATCATTAGTTCTATTCCATTTTGATGCTCTTGCCAATGCTGTACCTATACCTCTACATCCTTCTGGGGGATAACGCATTGCCTTTACAAGTTCTTCTGCCTGGGATGCACTTTCTACCATAGGAATTAACAAACTTTGCACCCCCATATCCATAAGTTGTTTTATAAGTACCGAATCCCCAACAGGTGGACGAACAATAACCTGCACATCATATGCAGCCATTACTTGTAGTTGAGTCTGAATAGTTCGTAAATCAAATGGAGCATGCTCTCCATCAATTACAATCCAATCAAATCCAGAACCAGCCAAAATCTCTGCTGTAATAGTATCTACAATACCATTCCATATACCATAAATGGTTTCACGATTACATACTGCTTCTTTGAATGTGTTTTTAGAAATTTTCATGGTATTACATAAAATTACAAGTTATTTTTCCCAATGAATTATAATCAACGGTAATAGTATCTCCGGCTTTTACAATAACCGGACGTGTAAAGGAGCCTGCCAAAATGATTTGCCCTGCATCTAATGTTATATTATGTTTTGCATATTTTTTTGCTAACCAGATGACTCCTTTGGCGGGATGATCGAGCACTGCTGCAGCAACACCAGACTCCTCGATAGTTCCATTTTTGTATAATAATGCACCTACCCATCTTAGATCTATATCTCGAGGATTAATTCTGGTATTGCCCAAAATAATCCCTGCATTCGCTGCATTATCCGAAATCGTATCTTTAACGGTTCTAACATAATTGGTCTTGGGGTCTACTCGATAAGTACGTGCTGCAATAAGTTCTAGTACAGGCACTACATAATCTGTTGCATCCAATACATCTTCTATTGTAAGAGTATCGCCAAAAAGTGGTTTTTTTAGCACAAAAGCTAGCTCTACCTCTATCCTAGGATCCAAAAAATCAGAAGTCTTTATCTCACAACCATTTTCATAAACCATATCGTCTAGTAGTGTTCCATAGTCAGGTTCATTGATATTCATAGCGACTTGCATAACCTTTGAAGTAAGCCCAATTTTATATCCAACTACTTTTCTACCTTCTTCTTTTTTGATATTAACCCATTCTTCCTGAATTTGATAGGCATCATTGATATCCATCTCGGGAAAATAATTTGTTGTGGCTACTACCTGTTTTTTATTTTTTTCTGAATCATGTAATCGATTTGCTTCCTCTTTTATTTGTAATGAAGTTAACATAGTATAATTTATTAGTTGCAATCTCGTTTATTTAAAAACAAAGTAGATTCATAAAAGTGCTATAATTATTGCACTTTTTGTTTTTTCATTATTATTAATGCAGCATAATGAGTTATTTTTGATGTATGAAAGATAAAGATTTGATTCGATTAGATAAATTCTCTGATAAAAAAGATTTACCCTTTTTTATGCGTCCCTTACTTCATGAAAAAAACAGAAATAGAAAAAACAGAGATCCACATCGTCATACATATCATGAGGTTATTTATTTTAAATCTGGTGAAGCACTTCAGAACATAGACGATGAGCTTGTGAATCTAAAAACTCCAAACACTTTTTATTTAATAGAGCGAGGACAGGTACATGATTTTATTAAAGGAAAAAACATGCAAGGTTTTCTAATTCGTTTTGATAGTGAACTTATTCCTTTTCAAACAACAATCGATAACATCTCTTTTTTATCAATAATTCATAACATCTCCAAGGTAAATACTATTGTTTTAGACCAAGATGATGTGTCACATTTTGAAGCAATTTTGGATCAACTTCATTATGAGTACTTATCTCCATTATATTCTTATGGAAGAAGGAATACAATCGTTTTTTTATTACTTACTTTATTAGTGAAATTACAACGAAAATGTAATGAAATCAATAGTGGTAATCAAAATTTAAATCAATCTTATGAAAAAAAGATGTATTATAAATTTCTAGAATTATTAGAACTTAATTTCTCTAGTTATCACGAGTGTGATTTTTATGCTCAGGAGTTAGGTTTATCGAATAGAAAACTAACCGAAATCACAATGCTTGTTAATGGGTCTTCGAGCAAGAAAATAATTATTGATCGCATAATTATTGAAGCAAAACGATTACTTCTTTATAGCCAAATCAGCTCGAAAGAAATCTCTTTTATACTAGGATTCGAAAGCCCTTCATATTTTAGTAGGCTTTTTAAAAATAAAACAGGAGAATCTCCTAATTCATATAAAAAAAACATCAAAAGTAAAGAGAATGTATACTTCGAAAAAAAATGATCTTTATTTATGTCACCATCTTATCTAAAATAATGACATAATAGTCTTAAGATTACTTATCATCAATACCTGCTACCTGATCTTTATTCACTTCTTCAGGTATATTATTGCTAGCACTTACACTTTCTTCTTCCTCTTCAAAGCTTTCCATAGTATCTGCCAGACGTTTGCTAATTTTGACCAAATAGATCGTCTCTTCTGTTCTTACTTCTACAGCTTCTATTGCTTCATTATGTTGGTTTCTAAAATGAACAATATCTCTATCATTATAGCCATCGGGAAACTTTTCTACTAGTAGATTTAAAATATCTTTGTTAAGTTTTTTGTAGTCAACAATTACTCTTTTCATAGGACTCACAGGTTTAAGAATTAATTCTATACTTTACATATTTCAAATAGCATTTTTTTTGCTAAATGCTATTATCTCGATTATAAATCTTGGTGTATTTTTTATTCATTTACTCCAAGTAATTTTCAATTGAGTGTATATTATTTCACTGAGTAATTTGTTACTACAAGTCTAAATAAAAAAAATGAAACTTTTAAGAAATCAACTTTAAAAATCAATTATTTTTTTAAATTTTTACTTGTTAAAAATTTTAAATTTTTATCTAATCATAACTTATTTCCGAAAGTTTTCAGAAAATTTATGTGTATTGCTTCACTACCTTTTTCAGTACTCATAATAATAATCGATTGTATTATTCATTAGAGATTTTATAAAAAGTAAGAAACTCATATCCCCTAATAATATGGCATTTTCGACGTTATGTATGTCGGTATTATGATTATGATAAAGACAATATTTAAAAAAAAATGGATAAAATGGCTATTCTATGCTATTGGTGGGTTCATTTTCTTCAGCATTTGCTTTTATGCCAGTATCTATTTTGGCTTTTGGGGTAAATTACCTGATAAAGAAGAATTAAGCTCTTTAAAACAGGCCGAGGCCACTCAAGTACTCGATAAAGATGGTCACATGATTGGTAAATACTATATCTATGACAGACAACCCATATCATACGAAGATTTACCTCAGCATCTTATAGATGCACTAGTAGCTACAGAAGATGTACGTTTTTATGAGCATGATGGTGTAGATAATACAAGTCTGTTACGCGTATTTTTTAAGACCATTTTACTTCGGGATAAATCTTCGGGAGGAGGTAGTACCATAACTTTACAATTGGCAAAAAATCTCTTCGGAAGAAAAAAATATAAATTATTTAGTACAGTAATCAATAAATTGAAAGAATCTTTTGTTGCCAAAAGAATAGAAGATATATATTCAAAAAAAGAGATTCTCACATTATATTTTAATACTGTTCCGTTTCCGGATAATACTTATGGAATTGAAAGTGCAGCCCAGAAATTCTTTAATAAATCTACTCCTCAATTAACACTCTCTGAAGCTGCCACACTGGTTGGGACACTTAAAGCCAACCATAGTTATAATCCAAGACTGTTTCCTGAAAGAAGTCAGTTAAGAAGAGATGTTGTACTTCAACAAATGACTAAATATGAGTACCTAAGTGCTCATCGATCAAATCAAACTATGAGTCAGCCCATCATCATGGATTATCAATATTTTAATCACGATCTTGGATTGGCACCTTATTTCAGAGAAGAAGTAAAAAAAGAATTAATCAACATCTTAGAAAAGCATAAAAAGCCAGACAGCAGTACTTATGACATCTATAATGATGGTTTGATTGTACACACTACACTCGATTACAAAATGCAGATTTTGGCAGAAGAAGCTATGAAAGAACATATGCAAGTATTACAAAACGATTATGAAAAATCTTTTGGTAGTGCTGCTCCCTGGAAGACCGATAAAGATCTTGTTAAGAATGCGATCAAAAGCCTTAAAATCTATACGATATACAAGGAAAAAGGGTTGACAGAAGCACAAATTGAAGACTCTCTTTCTGCAAAGAAAGACATAGAACTATTTGAGTGGAGCGGCAACATTACCAAAAAAATATCTTCTCTGGATAGTATACAACATTATTTGAAATTTCTGAATACCGGAATGATTGCTATCGAACCAACAACAGGTGCAGTACAAGCATATTTGGGAGGGATTGATTATCGTTATTTTAAATATGACCATGTTTCGCAAAGCGAAAGACAAGTTGGATCTACTTTTAAACCTTTTGTGTATACCACTGCTATAGAAAATGGCATGAAACCTTGTTCTTATTTCTCGACAAAAGAGATCACCTATACAAATTTAGACAACTGGACCCCTAAAAATGCATCAGAACAAAATGATCCATATCTTAATTTTACACTAGAAAAAGCGCTTAGTAACTCTGTTAATACTATTGCAGTAAAGGTGCTCAATAAAGTAGGGATTCCTAAAGTTGTAGATCAGGTAAAAAAACTAGGAGTCACTGCTATACTTTCTGAAGAACCTGCAATGGCACTGGGTACAGATGGTATTAAATTAAAAGAATTGGCAGGAGCTTATGCAAGTTATGTAAATGAAGGTAAAAGTGTGAAGCCTTATTATATTTCGAGAATTGAAGATAAGAACGGTAATCTTATTGCCTCTTTTGAGCCTGAAATAGCAGAGATACCTGCATATAGCGATTACACACGACAAGTACTTCTGGAAATGATGAAATCAACAGTAGAGCAAGGTACTGCAACCAGACTAAGAGCCACCTACAAGCTCAAAAATGATATTGCGGGTAAAACAGGAACCACCCAAGACAATAAAGATGGTTGGTTTGTAGGGATCACTCCAAATTTAGTAACGATCACCTGGGTAGGAAATGACAACTATAATATTGGTTTTAAGACTACATCTTTAGGACAGGGAGCCAATACTGCGCTACCAGTTTTTGCCAAATTGTATCAAAAGATGAATCTTGATAGTACATTTGATCCTATTACAAAAAGTAAATTCGAAGAAAGTGCAAAGGAAGTTTTAAAGGATTTGGATTGTAAACCCGAAAAAAGAGATAATTTCTTTAAGCGTCTTTTTGGCAAAAAGAAGAAAAAGAAGAGGTTTGGGAAAAGTTCTTGATAATAAAGGAGCAGATTATTTTGCTATTTTATTTTGATAGTAATAACTCATGAAATCAAAATATCTAAATGTATATCAACATACATTTCTACTTTTATTGTATTTCTATGGTTAAATCATCAAATTTTTTATCATTTTTTCTTTCCTTCCAAAAGAATAGGAAATGAATACAATACACCAAATGGTTTTCCTCTTTGTTTTCCAGGGATCATTTTAGGCAATAAACCACAAACCCTTTCTGCTTCTTTTTCTAAATCCGGATGCGGTCCTCTTGCACGAATATCTACAACAGTACCAGATTTATCAATCTTGAATCGTACATAAATCCTATTTATCCCTGAATGACCAAATTCACTAACAAGTTTTTCATTGAACTTAGAATGAACAAAATTTTTAATCATATCGCTCATACATTTCTTTTTTGCAGAATTACTATCTGATTTTTCACAACCAGGAAATACAGGTACCTCTTGTATAACTGCAAAAGGCACATCCCCTTTTTCTACATGAATATCTTTATCTGGCATGATAGTATCTTTTTCATCTAATATCATAATACCCTGTGAATATCCAAAAAACAAAGGGAATAACATAAATATAAGTGCGAACGATTTTTTCATAAATTATCATTTTTTATAAAGAATATATTTCTTTTAGGAGTTTTACAATCTTTATCTATTTTTTTAGATATTTTTTTCTAGAATGGTTCTCAAAAATAAATTGCATATACCTCTTGTATCACCCTGTTTCCAGTGAAATTATAATATGATATATTCTAGTAATAATTTATGAATCTATAATAACTTACCAGCACAAATCTGATAAGCATGAACGGAAGGATGTGATTAGCTTTTTTTGTGGTTTCAGTTTTTTAAACAAGATAATGCCTTATAACCTGTGTTATGCCTATAAATAACATTCGCATTACAATATATTTAGCCATAAGACCTTGGATAGTCTTTACTTTTCAAAAACAGAGGGAGAATTATAAATTATTCGTTATCAACTGTTATGTTTCCGTATTTCTTTACCAGAAATGTATGTAGCTTAAATGCTCCAACTCCTAATAAAATACCTATTGCCATACCAGTAACTATATCTCCCGGGTAGTGTACACCAATATATATTCTACTATAGCTTACCACAATAGACCAGATCACCATAAATGGAAAGATATACTTTAGGTGTTTTCGTAAGGCTAATCCTGTAAAAAAAGCTAACGCCATTGAGCTAGCCGCATGACCAGAAAAATATCCATGTCGTCCACATCGTTCTGCAATAAAACGTGTAAACTCTGCTACACCATCTGCTCTACATGGCCGTGGTCGCATAAACAACACATTTTTAAATAAATTTGATAGTTGATCGGTAGCAGTGATAAGTAGTGCTACAATAATCAAAGTAATGATGGTACCTCTAATTCCAAAATATTTATAGAAAAAAATCAGTAATACTAAATACAGAGGGATTTGGTACAATTTCTCTGTCATAAATAACCAAAATCCATCCCATGCAGATGAACCTAGGTTATTGAGGTATAAAAAAAGTTCTTTATCTAATTGTATGAGATCTTCCATTGTTATGGTCGTTTATCTATTTTTATTCGTCGTAACGTTCTATTTCACGATCATAAAAATCGTTAGCAGTTTTAAAAAGATTTTCTGTTTCCTCTAACAATTCTTTTTCATCATTTTTATCAAACTCTTCAAGCCATTCTATTTCATCATTTTCCAGATTGATAATACATCTCGGAAACTCGGTATGAATTACAAAAATAGCATCTGGATAATCAGTATTATCGCCTAGTAAGAATTTGGGGAAGTCCATAATGAATACTTAAAATTACAAAGTTTCAAAGGTACTATCTTTTTTAAGGAAATCAGAAAATTATTAGGGAACTACTATTCAATTTTAATTTCTACTCTGTTGTTTGATTCTGGATCCAAATTAGAATCTGCAGTAACAACGGGCATAGTATCTCCAGCCCCTACTATTTCGATTAAAGATTCGTCTATACCTTGCTCAACAAAATATTTTTTCACATTACTTGCTCTCATTGCAGACATGATTTCGTTTTCAAAAGATGAACCGGCATCATCTGCATGGCCAATAATTTTAACTTTGTTTACTTTAAATATAGTTACATATTGAATATAAGAATCCAATGCCTCTTTAATTTCTTTGTATGCTTCACTTTCGCCTACCAGGAACTCTACAGGTGAAAAATCAAGAGCCATATCACACACCTGGCTAGATGTTAGGTTTTTGGTATTTTTCATTTCCATTAGTAAGACATCATCTACAAAATAGTAGGCTGTGTCAAACCCTCCTCCTTTTACAGATTTTCCTTTTGGGCTATCTGAGAAATATCCTAAAGAAATATATTTTTCTGTTCCTTTTGCTCTATATACTCCACAAACTTTAGTCCATCCCTTGGTATTACATACCATTTTGGAAGATTCTATATTTAAAGGAAATCTAGAGGTAGTCGTTATTTTTGGCCTTCTGGCAGTAAAATATGATCCAATAGATGAAGTACAGGAATTCGAGATACCTTCTCCTAAAGAGACATACATATGAAAATAGTAATATTTTCCCTTGGATAATGGTTGTTTTAATTTGGCTGTTACTCCTTCTTTATAAGGGCCACCAGCAATATACATTCCTACTTTACCTTCTCCTGTTCTAGGCTCCTGTGTTCCAAACTGCTTTAAAAAATTTGGCGATTTATGAATAAATCTAATATCAGCCAATCTAGGGTGATAAGCATCCGGAGAGTTAATTGTAGCTTTCCAATCCTTAACAATTCCAAAGTTTTGCATCTCCATATCTAGTCGTGAAATAGCTGAATTTGTAGCTTCGAAACTAGGGTTGGGAATAAGGTTTTGATTTTTACTATGAACAAAGTTTTGACTTATACTACTCTGTGTAACCAATATGGTAAGCGTTACAAGCAGTAGACAAAATCTAGAATTTGGGACTCTCATATTTTGTATTCTCTTTTTTTGGAAAGATAGTTAATTATTCGTTAATACCAAATAAACGTAATAAGTATGAAAATGGTATTTGGTCTTTATTTTTATTTAAAAAATCACTTCTAAACCCTTGATTTAACAGGCAAAAAAGAGATTATAATTTTAATTCTTATGAATTAAACCTTTGGTCAAAGCATTAAATCTAAGATATAGAAGTAATGCAGAAACAGAAAGGCCTGCCAGCAATCCAATCCAAATTCCTGAACTTTTATATTCGGTATATAATCCTAAATAATAGCTAATAGGAAATCCTACTACCCAATAGGCAATAAACGTAATTAAAGTAGGAATTTTAACATCTTGCAGACCTCTTAAGGCTCCTAATACAGTAACTTGTATCCCATCTGAAATTTGAAATAATGCAGCGATAACTAATAGCTTTGCTGCAATGGTAATCACCTCGGTATTATCTGCTATATTTTCTGTATCTTCTATATCAAGATATATTCGGGGTAGTAAATCGTTAAACAGAATAAATAATAAAGCAAACACAACTGCTAATAAAAAGGTGAGCAGAAATATTGAAATTGCTATTCTTCTTAGTTCTACAAAACGCTGAAGTCCTTTTTGATTACCTACACGTACCATTGCAGCCACACTTAATCCCATAGCTATCATAAACGTCATAGAAGATAGGTTTAATGCAATTTGATTAGCTGCCTGAGAGTTTTTACCTAAAATACCTGATAACCATATCGCAGCAGTAAAAATTGCCACTTCAAAAAACATTTGTAATGCAGAAGGAAATCCTAAGGCTATTATTCTATTTATCATTTTTCTCTCTAGTGAGAAAAACTTGATATGAGTAACATATGAGGTAGATTTTTCTTTATTTTTTAGAAAAACCCATAAAAAGATAACCATTACAAACCTCGAAGCTAATGTTCCGACGGCTGCTCCTACTATTCCCATTTGCGGAAAACCAAATTTCCCGAAAATCAATACATAATTCAAAGCGATATTTACCAAATTAGCAACCAAAGTTGCATACATAGGATACTTGGTCATAGACAATCCATCTGAAAATTGCTTTAATGCCTGAAAACTCACTAACGGAATCAAAGAAAAAGCGACCAGATCCAGATATGGTATTGCCAATTCAACCACCTCTGGAGGTTGTTTCATTAAATACATCAATGGTTTTGCTACGAGTATCAACAAAAATAATGCAATTCCTAATGTAGTACATAGAAATAACCCATGTTTAAATGCAGATTTACCACTAGCAAAATTATTTTCTCCATCTGCCTCTGCCACCAATGGTGTTATTGCAGTAGAAAACCCTATCCCCAAAGACATTGCTATAAACATAAAACTATTACCCAGAGATACAGCTGCCAACTCTGCCGTACCTAACTGTCCCACCATAATATTATCGACTAAGCCTACAAAAGTATGTCCCAACATACCCAACATTACTGGTGTAGCCAACTTTAGATTATATCGAAATTCTTTGGTGTATTGTTGTAGCATTTTACAATTTTGAAGACGCAAAGGTATTAGAACCGAAATAAACTAAATGATTCTTATCGTATATTTAACGTTATTTATTTTTTTCTAATCGTTAAATATTCTGAAAATTACTAGTTCTAAAAAAGTTAATGTAAAATAAACTGGAGTTGGTGGTTTATCATAACCGCAAGTTATTTCATTATTGACAAGAACCCAACGAAAATATTATTTCGTTCCATACTTATCAAAAAGATACATCAAACTGGTCATTGTAGCAGCACCTAATTCGAGTTCTCGTTTATTAACCGCATCAAAAGTATCATTCTTTGCATGATGATAATCAAAATAACGCTGTGAATCAGGTCGTAATCCTGCAAGTACAATTCCATCTTTTTTAAGTGGCCCAATATCGGCACCGCTTCCACCTTGAGTGAAAGAATGTATCAGATAGGGTTCGAAAAGAGGTTTCCAGCCTTGTACCTGGGCAAAATTAGCATCATTACAATCAAACGAGAAGCCTCTGGGGGTAAATCCTCCGGCGTCACTTTCTAAAGCAAAAACATGATTTTCGCCTTTATCTTTAGCTACTTTTGCATATTTTTTACCACCTCGTAATCCGTTCTCTTCGTTCATAAATAATACTACGCGAATAGATCGTTTAGGTTTATATCCTATTTTTTTAAATAGTCTCAACACTTCCATAGACTGTACTATTCCTGCTCCATCATCATGAGAACCATCGCCCAGATCCCAAGAATCTAAATGCCCACCGACTACCATATATTCTTTAGGAAATTCACTTCCTGTAATTTCAGCAATCACATTATATGATTGCACATCTTTCCAGGTGCGGCAGTTCATATTAACATGAAATTTAATTTTAGGATTTAATGTTAACATAGAGCTTAACAAATCTGCCCCATTAGTACTTATTGCTGCAGCAGGAATTTTATCTATATCTTTCAGGTCACCATAACTCATTGATCCTGTATGAGGAAAATCATCAAGCCTAAGGTTCATAGAACGAACAAGTACTCCTACAGCGCCAAACTTAGCTGCTTCTGCTGCTCCAGAATATCGTTGATCTACACACCCTCCGTAAGCTCTAAATGTTTCGATAAGATCTGCTTGCATAGGCCTGTTAAAAAACACTATTTTCCCTTCAATCTGAGCAGTGCCTAGTTTTTTGAGTTCTTCTAATCCTTTAACTTCTACAATAGGCGCTTTAATACCTCCTATTGGTGTTGGTACAGAACCTCCTAATGCACAAATTGGCACATTGGTCGTTATGCCTGGTTCTGTTTCGATATAGGCAAATTCTGTTACACCACGAGTCCATTTTGGTACCATTACTGGTTGTAACCATACTTTATCCAAGCCTAGTTTTTTTAACTCTCTTTCTCCCCATTCTACAGCTAGTTGAGCATTTACAGAACCCGAAAGTCTCCCCCCGATCTGATTAGAGAGGTAATCCAGCCATGCATAACTTTTACCATCAAGTAGTGAGGTATCATATATCTTTTTTAATGTAGTAGAATCTTCTTTTGCTTCATTTTGTGCAAAGCTATTAAGTGATAAAATTGCAAAAATGATGGGGATTATAGTTCTTACCATAGTATTTTCTTAACCTTTTTTATTCGTTCTCTAATTCTTGTTTATACAAATCCAGATTGGCTTTTGTTTTGTTATCTAATTCTGGTTCTTGTATATCATCATATTCTTTTAATGTTGTATATAAAGTTTTTGCTACAATATATCGTGCTACGGGTTTATTATCTGCCGGAATCACATACCATGGAGCGTGTGGTAAAGAAGTTCTATTTATGGCATCCTGATAACAATCCTGATATTGATCCCAAAGTTTACGTTCTTTTAGATCTCCTGCAGAAAACTTCCAGTTTTTTTCTTTCTTCTCTAGTCTGCGAAGTAACCTGTTCTTCTGTTCTTCTTTTGATAGATGCAAATAAAATTTATAAATCAAAGTACCATTTTCGGCAATATGTTTTTCAAAATTTCTAATTTGTTCAAAGCGTTGCTCCCAAAATGCATCATTAATATCTTCGACTGTATTGATATGAGGTATATTTTCTCCCATTATATATTCTGGATGTACTCGTGTTACCAAAACATTTTCGTAATGTGTTCTATTGAAGACTCCAAACTTTCCTCGTTGTGGCAAAGCGATATAGTGTCTCCATAAATAGTCATGACCTAGTTCTAACGCTGTAGGCACCTTAAAGCTGTGAACGATAATACCACGAGTATTGAAATCTTTAAATACTTCTCTAATCAAACTATCCTTACCTGCAGTATCCATACCCTGAAGACAAACCAGTACAGCATACTTGCCATGGGCGTATAAAGTATCCTGAAGCTTTCCTAATTTCTCACGTGTTTCTTCGAGTGCTGCCTCAATTTTTTTCTCGCTCTCATTAAGGTCAAAGGTGGTTGGGATTTTGGATAATTTTATGGTATTAGACACCATAAAATCTCTATGATTGATCTTCTTCATACTATGATTTGTGTTATCACCCGAAAGATACTAAAGTTTTGGGTTTGTAGGAAAATAGTTTAGTCCTATCCTACATTAATTTACTCTACCCATAGAGAATTGATAGAATCTAACGTTTTACCATGTGTTTCTCAATATTGATTCTACATTATCATTCATGAAAATCATATATAGTTAATTAACAACATTTAAAAAAAATATTCTCTTAACAATTTTTCACTTTATCTCAATAAAATTTGTTCTTTTTTTAAGATATACAGATGAATAAATTGTATAATAATTTGTAAATTTAAAGATATCTTCAAGATATAATCTTAATTATAATTGAAGTTTATCCGTTTACAAAAATACCTCCTGTTTTTAAATTGCTCATTTATTACTTTATTATTTTTCTTAAATTTATTAAGAGTAAGTTGAATGAAAGAAAATAATTTAAATACCATTTGGAATCATTACACAGAATCTTGGCATGGTAAAACCTATCTGCAACCAATAATTCCGATAATTTCTGATTATTTATTCACAAAGAAAAATTACAATTCTCTATTAGATTTTGGATGTGGTTATGGCAAACAATCTTTTATATTTAACAAATATGGCTATAAAGTAACAGGGTTAGATAGTAGTTTAGAACGAATTACAAAAGCTAAACTCGAATTTCCTCATATCAATTTTCTTTGTTACAAATTCGAGGACAAACTTCCTTTTAAAGATAATTCCTTTGACATTATATATTCTCATAGTGTTCTTCAATATGTTGATCATCCATTATTTCTTAAAGAATGTAATAGAATATTGAAAAAAGATGGCAGTATTATATTAATTGAAAACTTAAAAAATAATCCAATAACAAGGGTTGGTAGGGTATTTTTAAAATTAACAAATTTCAAGTTTCAATCTTATCCTTGGAATCATTTCACAATAAAAGAATTTACTAATACCAAAAAACAATTTGACAACTCAAGTTTTAATGTATTTTATTTATTATCACCATTAGCTTACATCAAGCCATTCAAAAAAAAATTCTCTTTTTTTTCTAAAATCGATGATCATCTATTAAAAGTTAAGTGTTTAAGAAATTTTGCTTGGCTAAGCCTTTTTATTGGACAAAAAAAAACTTGTGATGATAGCAAATAAATATTGGGCAAAAAAAAATAAGATAGTATACATTTTTCATTTTTTAATCGATATTTATCGATCAAATAAAATAGTTGAACTTATTTCTTTTGTAATTTGGGAATTTAAATATTGTTTATCATTATATGATAAAAATGAAATCATACAGTTTTTAGAAAAAAAACCTTTACTCTACCTTAAAGATATTAATAGTGTTTATATAAATTTATTAAATACAAAGTTATATACCTGTACAAATAATTGGCACATTGTTTTTAAATGTAAATCAAATATTCTTTGGGGATGTTTATATGAAGACAAAGCCACTTTATATAGACTTTCATCAAAAAATGAACTTATAAAATGTTTTACTTTTAGTAATAATCTTGAAGGTTTATTTATTGATAGTTCTGATAATATTTTTGTTTGCGTACAAGGAATATTGTACAAATCCATAAATAAAGGAATTACTTTTACTAGAGTTCTTAAATTATCAACATCTAAAAGCTATTTTCGTCAGGATGCTATTACTGAAAATCCAAATGGTGAGCTATTCTTAGGAGAATATGCTAATATTATGGTAAAAAACAAATGGAAATTTGTTGGTTATATTTACCACTCTTCTGATCATGGTAATAGTTGGTATAAAATAGATTTTTTAAAGAAAGCTGGGATAAATAAGCATGTACATATATTAAAATGGGTCAATCTATATAAAGGTTTGGTATTAACTGAAGGAGATAATAAAAAAGGAATTTGGATAAATAATTCCAAAACTCAATTTAACCATATTTCTAAATTATCTAATTCTGGTTGGAAGAAAGTACATAAATTTCATATTCAAAAAGGTGGATATACAGGAATTACAGAGGTAGGAAATTCTATTTTATTCGGAACAGATTATAATGGTGGTACAAATTATTTGATAAGTACAGAAGACATGAAAAAGTTTAATGCTAAAGTTATACCAAACCCATATAGAAGAGGAACATTTCAACGTATTATTGTTAGAAAGCATACAAATTCAAACCCTGAAATATGGGCAAATATTAGGTTTAAGAGTAGCGATAAGATAAAAAGTTTAATCATGTTATCCGTTGATTTTGGAAAAACCTGGAGGAAAATAATAGAATATAGCGGTAAACGATTTAAAATTGATATAATTAGTGACTCTGTTCGCATCAGTAAAGAGCACTATGTTAGAATAATTGACACTACCAGTAATCAATCTACAACATTGGTAATTACATAGGGGTTTTAAAAAATAACCTGATTTGATATTACATTTTAATAGCCTTAACTGGATCTAATAAAACTCTTATGTGGCAGTATTTTTTTTACAAAATATAAATCTACCTAGCATAAAAATCATAGCTAAATCCAACCATAAACGTATCATATCTACGTCCTAAACTCTTAACATTAAGTTCTGCAAAAATATGTACAGGTATAGAAATCTGATGTAATGCCCTTATTTTAATTTGTGCTCCATGATTAAAACTTCCTGTTCTAAACCCCAGAAAAGCATCCTTTTCAATTGCTTCAAATTCGCTTGAATCATTACCTACATATCCTATTCCGGCTGTTATTGTAGTAGGGTACCAATTAAATAAAATTAAATTTACTCCAATTCCCAGTTCATTGTATCCTTCATATTCTTGATCAGCGCCTATAGTAAATGAACGATTGTATTCTCCTAAAAAGGTAGTGTAACAATTAAAAGCATATTCTATTCTGACTCCTAATGCTAATTCATTTTCGAGCCCAAAGCTTTTTGCCGCTGCAAACCCATAATTAGTTGCTCCCGGATCATATTGAGCAGAAGACATATAAGGTATACATAACAACGAAGTCAACACTAAAATTCTTCTCATTATTTTGGGCATATACTAGAATTGGTCGTAATATAAGGTGCATTAATTACAACAATTGTTTTCATCAAAAAATATAATCGATTGCTATAACTATACAAAAGGATAAAGATTAATAATTACTTAGTAGCAAATAGTTTTACATCTTCTTCACTTACTTCGTTACCTCCAAGAATAATTAAACGTTCGACCACATTGCGTAGTTCTCTAATATTACCTGTCCAATCATATTGCTGTAATTGTTTTATGGCTTTGGCAGAAAACGTTTTAATAGGTGATCCTTGTTCTCCCGATATTTTTTTAGCAAAATACTCTATCAATAAAGGAATATCATCTCTTCTATCATTTAATGCCGGAACTTTTACCAAAATCACTGCCAATCTGTGATAGAGATCCTCTCTAAATTTATTTTCTGCTATTTCTTTCTTTAAATCTTTATTTGTAGCAGCAACTACACGTACATCTACTTTGATATCTTTATCGCTACCTACTCTTTGTATTTTATTTTCCTGTAGTGCTCTAAGTACTTTTGCTTGTGCAGAAAGGCTCATATCTCCTATTTCATCAAGAAATATGGTTCCTCCATTAGCAGCTTCAAACTTACCGGCACGATCTTTATTTGCCGATGTAAAAGCTCCTTTTACATGTCCAAAAAGTTCACTTTCTATTAATTCCCCAGGTATTGCTGCACAGTTTACTTCTATCATTGGTCCTTTTGAGCGATCGCTTTTTTGATGAATCCAGTGCGCGACTAATTCCTTACCTGTACCATTAGGGCCGGTAATTAAAACTCTTGCATCTGTTGCAGCAACTTTTTCGATGATATTCTTGATATCAGAAATAGCTTTTGATTCTCCAATCATCTCATAATTTTTGGAGACTTTTTTCTTAAGCATTTTATTCTCTACGACCAGTTCCTTACGATCCAAAGCATTACGTACTGTATTGAGTAAACGGTTAAGATCTGGCGGTTTAGAAATATAATCAAAAGCACCTAACCTCATTGTATTTACAGCAGTATCCAGATCTCCATGACCAGAAATCATGACAATAGGAATTTCGGGTTTTATCTTTTTTATAGCCTCTAGTACTTCTACCCCATCCATTTTTGGCATTTTGATATCACAAAGTACAAGATCATAATCTTCTGCTTTGATTTTTTCTATACCAGAAAGTCCGTCTTCGGCTTCAAAGACTTCGTATTTATTATTTTCTTCAGATAAAATTTTCACAAGAACCCTACGGATTGCTGCTTCGTCCTCGATTACTAATATTTTTGCCATTATATTTTTAATTTTATTCCGCCACGAAAATAGAATGTATTTTTATCATTGATTGCTAATACATTTTCTTGATTACCATCTCGCAAACGAATTTCATTACTTAATGTATATCCTGCATATGTGTAAAACAATAAGTGTTCCGTAAAATAATATTCATATCCCAATGCTCCCATAACATTAAACATCGATACATTTTCTATTACTTTTGTTTCTCCGTTCTCATCTACATATGCTTTGTTATTTCGCAAATTACCATAAAAACGATCGAACCCCACAAAAGCCTGGAGTGTACTTTTTTCACTAAAAAAATATTTAATATTTGTTTTAGGAGTCCCAATAGCATACGACCAACTTTGATGAAATCTTTTATAATAATTAATGATAGGAAGTGGGAAATTAAGACTAGCGGGATTAGTATACTGCACTCCTACAATTAAACGAGCCGTTTTTGGTTCTTGTACATTTTTATACGTCTTTACAAAATACAAAGACCCTCTATATCTAAAATCATCTCTTTCTACACCAGACCCTTCAAAATTAGATGAAATTCCAACTCCGAATTTAGTACCAAACCTCCAATTATTTTTCATCTTAAATGTATACCCCAACTCTATAGCTGCAGTATGAAAACTATTTAAGTCTCCCTGATCATCAAACCCTAACTCGTCATCTATCTCTATGTTATTAAATCTATATTGTGCACCGATTACCAGGTAAGTTCCTTTATCATCCATTTTAATAGGATAATTAGCCGAAATTCTAAACCGACTATAAACATTATCACTATCGGCTTGTGGGATATATGTATATTCGATTCTTGCTAAATCAGTACTTTGACAACGTATACCGTTTAAGCTATAAAGTAGTATGCATATAAAAATCAGGCTCTTTCTCATTTATGGGGCGTATGTTATGCTTTTTTATCCGTTTTTTTTCATTCTTTTATAATGGTAACTTCACGTTGTGGGAAAGGAATATTAATCTTATGTTCTCTAAACAAACGATCTATTTCAAATCTAATCTCACTTTTAGGAACTCCCGATTGAAAACTATCATCAATAGTAAAAATTACTTTAAAATTTAATGAGCTATCTGCAAAATCTGTAAATAAAACCATTGGAGGTGGGTCTTTTAGCACATTTGAATTAGAAGATGCTGCCTTAATCAGTAATTCTTTCACCAATTGTGTGTCACTACCATAAGCAACGCCCACAGAGACAGATTCTCTGGTTACTGTCCCGTTTTGAGTCCAGTTATATAAGGACGAGGACATATATTTATGATTAGGGATAATTAAAACTTTATTATCTATGGTTACTGCTCTAGTCGTTCTTAATTTTATTTCTTCTACTCGTCCTACTTTACCATCTAATTCTATAATATCGCCTACATGTACCGTTTGATCTATAAAAATAAATATCCCGGATAAAATATCCTGAATAAAAGTTTGCAATGCAAGACCTACACCAACTAATAATGCGGCAGAAGCAGCAAATATGGCTGTGATATTAAATCCAATACTATCTAAAGCAAAAAAGATAACAATGAGATAAATAAAGTATTTCGAAAATGAGAATACCGATTCAAACTTAAGTTTATCCTGGCTCTGCATTTTACGGGTAAAAACCCTCTTTGTAAGTTTTAAGATAACCGAAGTAATAACAAAAACCAGTAGTACAAAAAATAATAAACCTACAGTAAGTACAAAAGGATGTTCGTCTGTTCCGAAATGAAAAATTTCATAGCTAAAAAATTCTTGCAGGGTATCCCAAATATTTTTAGGAATAACTTCTTTTACCTGCTCTTTTACTTGTTCTGTAATTTCTTCCTGCATCATAGCGTTAATATTTCATCCACTTAAATAACTCCTTATAGCTTGGTTTTTTACCATACATAAGTATTCCTACCCTATATATTTTTCCTGCCAGCCATGTGATAAAGATAATACTTCCTACTAATAGAAGCATAGAAATCAATACTTCCCACCAGGGTACCCCAAAAGGTATACGCATTAACATCACTATTGGAGAAGTTAAAGGAATCATAGAAAATATTGTAGATACTGTACCATGAGGATTTTCTATTACAGAAAAGAACCCTACATAAATCCCAAGCATTAGTGGCAAGATAATAGGTAACATAAATTGTTGCGAATCGGTTTCACTATCTACAGCTGCACCTATAGCAGCATAAATCGAACTGTACAAAAAGTATCCTCCTATAAAATAAATAAAAAAAGACAGCACTAAAGTTCCTAATGGAAGTTTCATGATATCCTGAAGTATTAGTTGTATTTCTTGCTGACTATCTCCTTGCATAGCTATCGATTGATCTATACCTACAGGTTGCGGATCTATCCCAAAAACCGAAGATACTACAGCAAGTAACACTCCGCCCAAAATCACCCAGATGAGAAACTGAAGAATCCCTGCGAAAGAAGTTCCCAGAATTTTACCCATCATAAGCTGTAATGGTTTTACAGAAGAAATGATAATTTCTATAATTCGATTAGATTTTTCTTCAATAACAGATCGCATTACCATATTACCATAAATGATAATAAACATCATTAAGAAATACCCCGCTACACCACCAAAAATCATTTTTATATAACTAGACATCTTTGATGTTTTCTCTCCAGAAAAGTTTTCTATTAAAATATTCACTTTGGCTTTTGAGTTCTCTATCGCATCCAGATCCAACCCTTTTTCTTCAAAATTTTGGTTGGTTAACTTATTGGCTATAATTTTTTCAATTCTATTAAGTATTGAAATGCTTGGTGCTTCATCTGCATAAAACTGTATTGATTTGGCAAGTTCACTATTAGAGTTTTTCTTTGGCACATACAATAGTCCATCAAGTTTTTTAATAACAACAGAATCTTTTGCATCGTTTAAAGTTAGATGACTATAATCTATATAGTCAACATCACCAGAATCTTTAAAATCTGTACTAAACAATCCTGTTTCATCATAGAATGCTACTTTACGAATTTCATCATTGTTCAAAGTTGCAAGCCAGGCAATCAAAGAAATCATACCTACCATGATCAGAGGACTTAAAAAGGTCATCATTACAAAGGTCTTGTTCCGAACTCGAGCTATAAATTCTCTTTTGATAATTAATTTTAGATTACTCATTCTCTGTAATGGTTTTAATAAATATCTCGTTAACTCCTGGGATCACTTCATTAAATCTCATTACTTGGCCTTTATCTGATAAATACTGTAATAATTCATTCGAGGATGTATTATTATCTAAAGTTATTTTCATTTTCAATTGATCATCAATTGTTTTAAAATCTGCAGGGGTTACATCAAATTTGCCTTGCAATGTGGTATATAAATCGGTGTTATTTTCGGTTAAAACACCTACTTCAAATGTATTAGACTTATAGGCTCTCTTTATATCGGTTACCTTGCCTTCTAATATTTTTTTAGACTTATTTATTAGGGCAATATGATCACATAATTCTTCTACACTTTCCATTCGGTGAGTAGAAAATATGACTGTTGCTCCTTCATCCCGTAGTTGTAGAATTTCATCTTTAATAACATTAGCATTTATAGGATCAAAACCGCTAAAGGGTTCATCAAAAATTAGCAATTTAGGTTTATGAAGTACAGTAACAATAAACTGTACCTTTTGTGCCATTCCTTTAGAGAGCTCTTGTATTTTTTTGTTCCACCAATGCGAAATATCAAATTTATCAAACCAATATGTCAAACGTTCTTTGGCTTCGGTTTTACTAAGCCCTTTAAGTTGAGCTAAATACAATGCTTGCTCACCTACTTTCATAGATTTATACAAGCCTCTTTCTTCTGGCAGATAACCAATATCTCTAATATGCTGTGGTTTTAACAGTTCATTATCCAGATATACACTTCCTTTATCAGGCAAAGTGATTTGATTAATGATTCTAATTAGTGTGGTTTTGCCAGCTCCATTAGGTCCAAGTAATCCAAATATACTTCCTTTAGGTACCTGGATTGATACATCTTGCAATGCAGTAAAGTTTCCAAATTGTTTAGTGGCTTGTTGTACCTCTAAAAGATTAGCCATAGATAGTAAAATATGATTGTAGTTTAATATGAAACCCGAATGATACGAAAACTTAAAAACTTATGCTAATTATGTTAATGATTAATCAGATAAAATAGCAATAAATTTGGTCTCTTTTTTTTAGCCTGAATTATGCAAGTACATAATTCTAAAAACAAAACCCACCCTGAATACAAGTATTAAGGATGGGAAAAAAATTGCTATGAAAAAGAAAAATTATCACTAAATGCGCTAGTGATGTCTCAAATATACGAATTTTTCTTAATCAAACGTTAATAGAATTATAATGATCCAAAGTAGGTCGAATCACATAATTTTATTAAGAAAACATATCTTTTACTTTTTCAAAAAATGACTTATCCCCACTATCGGGGCTAGGTCTAAAATGATCATCTTTAGCCATTTTTTCAAAAAATTCTCGTTGTTCTTTGCTCAGGGCTTTTGGTGTCCATACATTAACATGTACCAAAAGATCTCCTTTTCCGTAACCATTAAGACTTGGAATTCCTTTTCCTCTCAACCGCAAAATCTTACCGCTTTGCACTCCGTCTTCTATCTTAATTCTCACTTTACCGGATACGGTATCAATTTCTCTGGATGCTCCTAAAACAGCTTCAGAAAAACTAATGTATAAATCATAGTGTAAATTATTTCCTTCTCTCTGTAATTCGGGATGTTCCTGCTCTTCTATAGCGACCAAAAGATCTCCTGCGATTCCATTACCAGAAGCTTCATTACCTTTTCCTGCAACTTTAAGCTGCATCCCATCTTCTACTCCTGCGGGTATTTTTATGCTTACTGTTTCTTCTATAGCTTTTAAACCTTGAGCATCTGCATCGGCAGGCCTATGATCTATTGTCTGACCAGCTCCTCCACAGGCAGGGCACGGAGAAGACGTTTGCATTCTCCCTAATATAGTATTAGTAATTCTGGTTACTTGTCCTGCTCCATTACATGTACTACATGTCTTATAGGTGGTACCTGGTGCTTGAATTTTTCGTTTTACCTTAATCTTCTTTTCAACACCATTTGCGATTTCCTCTAATGTAAGTCTAACACGAATACGAAGGTTACTTCCTTTAGCTCTGCGTTGTCTTCCGCCTCCACCGCCAAAACCGCTAAAGCCACCAAATCCACCGCCAAAAATATCACCAAACTGACTAAATATGTCATCCATATTCATTCCGCCACCACCAAAGCCACCGCCTTCAAAAGCCTGGTGCCCATACTGATCATAACGTGCCTTTTTATCAGGATCACTCAAAATTTCATAGGCCTCTGCAGCCTTTTTAAACTTTTCTTCGGCAGTCTTATCCCCCGGGTTTTTATCGGGGTGGTATTCTATAGCTTTCTTACGATACGCTTTTTTTATTTCAGCTCCTGTAGCATTTTTGCTAACACCTAATATGTCATAAAAATCTTCCTTCATAATTTCTTATTGACCAGTCACAACTTTTGGAAAACGAATCACTTTCTCTCCCAACTTATATCCTTTTTCTATAACGTCTACAATCTTTCCTTTTAGATCATCATTTGGAGCAGGTATTTGGGTAATTGCCTCATGATCATCAGCATTAAAAACATCTCCCGCAGATACTTCTACTTCAGATAAACCTTTACTTTTTAAAGTTTCCTTCAGTTTGTTATGGATTAGCTCTACGCCTTCAATAAGCGCTGTATCTTCTGATTTCTCAATTTCTTTCAATGCACGATCAAAATCATCTAATACAGGTAACATCGACTGTATAACATCCTGACTTGCAGTTTTAAACAATTCTAAACGCTCTTTAGAGGTTCTTTTTTTATAATTTTCAAACTCGGCAAAAAGTCTTAAAAACTTATCTTTTTCCTTTTCAAGTTCTTCTTTTAGCAGTGTTTCTGCATCTACTACCTCTTCTTTCTCTGTCTCTTCAACAGGAGCATCAAGTACTTCTTCTACTTGATCTTTTACATCTTCAGTGTTTTTATTTTTCTTACTCATGTAACTCGTACCTTTTATACGTTTTCATTTTGAATCAGCAAAAGTACTGCCATTTTTGAATTAATGTCATAATGTCACAGGATTTTTTAGTATATATTTAAGAGTATTCCTTCTATAAAAAAATAATTTTGACATCATTTTTAACTAAAACTAATATTTATGAAAATTAAATTTGTTAGCACACTTGTTATTACTGTGCTTCTAGTAACTGCTTATTCTTGTAAAGGAGAAAAACAAAACGAAACAAAAGCTAATACTCCAGAGGAGGTAAAAGAAGCTCCGGTAGAAGCTATCACGTATAATGTAGATGTTGCATCAAGCGCTATAGACTGGGTTGGATCTAAGCCTTTAGAAAAACATACAGGAACCTTAAAGCTAGCTAGTGGTACACTTGAAACTAAAGAAGGAGTAATCACGAGTGGATCTTTTACCATTGATATGACCTCTATAAATGTTACTGATCTTGAAGGAGATGATAAAGCCTATCTTGAAGGACACCTTAAAGGAGAAGGAGAAGGAAAAGAAGATCATTTCTTTAATGTTGCCAAATTTCCGAAAGCTGTTTTTGAAGTAACCGGAATTACAGAAAAAGAAGGAAAAACTTTTATTGATGGAAATTTAACTATAAAAGGTACTAAGAAAAATATCTCATTTCCTGCCACAACTTCTGTTGAAGGTGATGTAATAACATTAAATACTGAAGTGTTTACTATTAATCGTACAGAATGGGGCGTAAATTATGGATCTAAATCGGTTTTTGAGAACCTGGGAGATAAATTCATTAATGATGATATCGAAATAAAGATTAGCCTTAAAGCTAATAAAGCTTAATCCCGTTTTCTTTATAAAGACTATAACCGGTACTCATAAGAGTATCGGTTTTTTTATCTAGCCTCTTTATCAATAAGCACATCTACTGCTGAAGCTATATTATCAAAATTAAAATCAAATCCTGTAGTAGAAATCTTACTACTACTAACCCGCTGACTAGAAAACAAAAGGCTATGCATTTCTCCAAGAAACAATTTCATTGTTAGTCTTGGTACATTAGGCAAAATTATTTTTTTATTTAATTTCTCTGCTATAGTATTCATTAGTTTTTTGTTAGAAACAGGATTAGGGGCCACTGCATTAAAAACTCCTGTTAACTCTTCTTCTATAACAAACATAAACATGCGGGCCAGATCATTAACATGAATCCAGCTTTGCCATTGTTTACCATTTCCAAAGAAAGCTCCCATTCCAAATCGAATAGGTTTTGTCATTTTAGGAAAAGCTCCTCCTTTCTCAGACAAAACCAATCCAATACGAAGTAAACTAACTTCGACATCTAACGTCTTAAACTGCAAGACAGCATTCTCCCATTGGGTAACTACTTCTCCTAAAAATCCAGTGTCACGCTCTGGAGTATCTTCTGTATAATAATTCTGAAAAGAATCTGGATATATACCAATAGCACTTGCAGAAACAATATGCCTAACCGAATGTTTGATGTTTTTTAATGATTCTAAAATAAGAGAAGCTGTATGTGTTCTGCTTTCTAATATTTCTTTTTTATAAGAAGATGTCCACCGTTTTGCTACCGTTGCCCCAACTAGATTAACAATCACTTCGACATTATGAAAACAAGCGGTATCGATTTCCCCTTTTTTTGGATCCCAAAAGTAACCTGTATAGTTCGTTTTAGAACTTAGTTTATCTTTACTAGTGGTGAGGTAGTTTACTTCGATTCCAGATAGATGGCACAGATTAACTATTTCCTGACCTACCAAACCTGTCGCACCAGTAATTAAAACTTTCACATGTTTAAATTTTAGTGATTATTGGATGATTAATTTACTGCAAAATACTACCGACTTACAATAAAACCTATCTCTTTATTATAGCTTTAACATACGTTTAGTATTCTTCTAACTTCCTAATAAATAGTATATTTATGATTCTACTTTTGTAGCTCTAAGCATTTCTCGTTTTCCTGGTGGCCCGGGAAGTCTTTCTACCGCAAAACCTACCTCTTGCATTGCACGTCTTACACTACCTTTTGCCGAATAAGTAACCAAAACTCCTCTTGAGCGAAGTGCTTCATACATCTTCTTAAAAATCTCTATTGTCCAAAGTTCGGGTTGTACCCTAGCTCCAAAAGCATCAAAATAGATTAAATCAAAACTGTTTTTATCTATTATATCTGCAAAAAACTGCTTACGCTTAACGAGTTTAAAGTTCGAAGTGATGTCTACTGGTAATTCCCATAATGATTGGTGCATTATATCAAAAACCTGTTGTTTTTCTTTTACAGCAAGTACTTCGGGATAATTCATGAGTTTGGCCTCGGGTAGTGCTACTGGATATCCTTCTACTCCAACATAATAAATTGGTAGATTAATTTTTTCTGCTTCAAGAAATGTTATAAAGGCATTTAGACCTGTTCCAAAACCTATCTCTATAATATCCAGCGAACCCGGCTTATTTTTACTCAGAATATGATCGAATCCACTTTTAACAAACACATGCTTTGCTTCATTAATTGCACCATGTTTAGAATGGTAATGCTCATTCAATTCTGGCAAATGAATGGTTTTTGAACCATCGGCAGTCGTAATAATTTCACGTTGTATCTCTTCTTGCATTATTCTTGTATCAAAACACCTTCTGCTACAAAAGAATACGTTTTCTTAGGAGTTGTAATACTGGCAATTTCTTCTTCGGTTTTTCCTGCATCACTGGCAAAATGGCGTTGTTCGTCTACAGACATCTCAGTCACAAATGCTTTACCTTGAACAATGATAGTATCATTTTCTATGTCCTTTGGCACAAAAAAGCCATAATCTTTAAACTTTACCATAGTTTCTTTATCTCCATCCAAAGCTACTTTCACCCAACAACCTTTAGCCTTACAAACAGCATTTACCGTACTCGAAAAAGCAACTGCTACGGTATCTCCTTCTTTTAAATTTTTATACTTTTCTGCTATTGCATCTCTATTATAAATATGATCTGAAGATACTTTATCACCAAAACTTTTATAATTTTCACTTGAAATATCCTTAACAGAAAAAAAGTTTTCTGTCTTAGTCGATGAATTACAACCTATTAGTACTAACAATCCTACAAAAAACAGTGCATTTTTTTTCATAATCCTTATATTATCTATATGTTTTACAAAATTAAACATTTTTAAAATTCTTATTTTATAAGAAAAGGGTATTTTTGTAGTGAATTAAAAGGATGTTAGTATTCCTTTGGTTTTGAGACAAAGAATATGATAATGAGCTGTAAAAAAGCCTACTGCTATCATTAACTTTTAAAAGATAAACCAAATAAAACGAGCATTAAGAAATTTAGATATCCTCTTCTTCAAAGTAATTATTTAAATCTCTTACCATAGCATGTAGTGATTACGCTCATTCTTAACTTTTTAATCAATGTAATGTAAAATAATTAAAACGACTGAAACAAATGAAAAACACAATTTCTCAAGCCTTGAAAATTAGTGAAGTAAGTGAGTCCAAAATTGGACAAGTAGATTTTGAAAATCTTAATTTCGGGAAAATTTTTACAGATCATATGTTTGTCTGTGATTATGTGAATGGAGAATGGCAAACTCCAGAAATTGTTCCTTATGGTCCGCTCACTATGGAACCTTCTGCTCGTGTTTTTCATTATGGGCAAGCAGTTTTTGAAGGGATGAAAGCGTATAAAGATGATAATGGAGATACTTTTTTATTCAGACCCGATGAAAACTTTAAACGTATTAATATATCTGCAGAACGTTTGGCGATACCAGAATTTCCTGAAGACTACTTTTTCGAAGGTTTAAATGCCCTATTAAAATTAGATGATGAATGGATTAAGCCTGGTTACGGAAATTCATTATACATACGCCCTTTTGTTATCGCAACTCAGGCAAGTGTTTCTGCTTCTGAAGCAGATGAATATAAGTTTATGATCATATGCTCACCTGCACAGTCCTATTATAGTGGAGATGTAAGTGTATTGGTTGCAGAAAAATTTAGTCGTTCTGCCAACGGAGGTTTTGGATATGCAAAAGCTGCCGGAAACTATGCAGGACAATTTTATCCAACAAAACTAGCACAAGAACAAGGATACCAACAAGTGATCTGGACCGATGCTAGTACTCATGAATATATGGAAGAGGCAGGAACGATGAATGTATTCTTTAGAGTTAATGATACTTTGCTTACCGCTCCTGTTAGTGATAGAATTCTTGATGGGGTCACTCGTAAAAGTTTAATTACTATTGCCGAAAAAGAAGGTATTAAAGTAGATGTACGACCTGTTAAGGTTAGCGAAATTGTTGAAGCTGCAAAAAACGGAAGTTTAAAAGAAGTTTTTGGTGCAGGAACTGCCGCTGTGGTGAGTCCTGTAAAAGCTTTTGGGTATAAAGGAGAGCATTACGAAATCGAAAAGCAAGAAAATTCTTATGCTTCTTATTTCAAAAAAGCACTAATGGATATTCAATACAATAAAGCCGAAGATACTTTTGGCTGGAGATATAAGGTGTAATTTTTGAATTACGAATTCAGAATTACGAATCATTTCTAATAATAAAACTCCCGAAAAATATTTTTCGGGAGTTTTTGTTATTTATCGATCTAAGATTTCTTTAATATTGGGTTTAAAGTAATTAGGCCCTTTAAGTACCTTACCATCCTCTCTGTAAATAGGTTGCCCATCTTCGCCCAGTTTACTCATATTACTACGCTGGATTTCATTAAATACTTCTTCTATCTTATGCTGCATCCCATGCTCGATAATAGTACCACACAATATATATAGCATATCGCCCAAAGCATCTGCAACTTCTACCAAATCATTGTTTTGAGCAGCCTCAAAATATTCCTCATTCTCCTCTTTCATCAGGTTAAACCGAAGTGTATTTTTAGCTTCTCCCAAATCTGCTATAGGTTCGTTTTTATATCCTAGTTTAAAAGAGGTATGAAATTCTTGTACCGCAGCAATTTTATCTTTCATCAGTATATTTTTATAGATTATCTTTGCCGTAAAAATAACAATTTATGTTTAGTCAGGGCCAGTTAATATTTGCAGGATTTTTTGTCGTAGCATTTATCATCTTAATGATATTTAGCTATCGAAAAGATATCAAACTACATCGCAAATATTATAAGGGTAGTCTTTTTATTCTCATTGGTTTTATTATCTTTATTTTGTTGCTTTTTGCGTTAAAGACGTATTTACAACCCGAGTAAACCACATTCACCCCTAGAATTCTGTCAAAATAGTTGCATTTTGGTTACTACCCTATTGGTACGTAACCCATCTGTCGTTTGGTTTTTAAACCATTACGATAAAATACCTTGTATTGGGTATGGATTGACGATCTCTTTTTTAAGAGTTTTGGAGTAACTAAATAAACCTAAATGGAATATAACTTTCAACGTTTTGTTAATATGAATCATGTTATTCAACCTGAAAATTCATATTGGTGTTGGGCAGCCTGTGCAGAAAAAATGGTTCGAGGACTTAAGTCAAAATCAGAAATTGGCAACAGCAAATGTGAAATCGTATCATATTACAAAAACAACATTTTAACTTTAGATAATTCTTCTAACAATAATGATGGTGAACTAAATATTGATAGCTGTTGTAATAATTTTGGAGGTTTTTTTGATGAATGTAACATCGGACTAAAAGACAAACATTTTATCAGAATTTTTAACCAAGTAGGATTTGAATGCAAAGAATCTCTAGAAATTGACAAACTTAAAAATATTGATTTCATAATTGATCAATTGGAAGGAAATGATTCACCAATTATCCTAAAACTAAATACTTCTTTAGCACATATGGTTTTAATTAGTGGTTATGGAGAACGTAACAACTGTAAATATGTTTTTGTAGGAGATCCTTCGCCTGGCTATGGAGAAAATTATGTTCGTTTTGATGTATTCCTAAATGAATACATAATGAATTCAAAAGTGGTTAAATTTTGGACTTCAAAGGTTAAAAAAGTTGATATTAATGAAAAAAATATGGTTTTGGACTTAGATGTCCCTGATAATCCCGAAGAGTTTTCAAAAGTATTAAATTCTAAAATTGATAGAATAAATGCTCTCAAATCTAATTTCAAAGTGAATATCTCATTCATTAAAGAAGGCTTAGAAATAGAAGAATCATCCCTAATTAATGAAAATTATCAGAAATATTGGAAAGATTTGGATCCATTATCTGATAGTTTTTGTTTCAAAAAAGTTCCTATCAATTTCTATGAGGAACTAGATTTATTAGAAAAAATAAGAGAAAAAATTACTCATCGTGAAGAAATTAGTGATTTATATATTGTAAACTTCAACGACTTTTTCACAACTACAGTTATCAGAGAAAATTCAGGTTTAAAAGAAATAAAACCAATTATCTTTCCATCAAACTATAAACTTGACAGTTCTTGGCAGGAATATGAGAAGTTTTACTCGATTTTGCAGAACCAACCAAAAGGAATGTTTTTTGAAGACTAAATAATTAAACAAACAATCAAAATTATGGCACATGAAAATCTAAAATTTGTAATTCGCTTAGAAGACTTAAATATTTGGCAACCTGTTTTTGGTTCTCAAGATTTTGGAACTTTTTACATGATATATATTAAAATTAAAAGTATAAAAGAAATTTCTGGTCATGGTGGCGGTTCTTTTTTCTTATATAATTGTGATTTCAAATTACAGAATTATAGAGGAGCAATTACTATGGGATTATCCGGATCACCTGACATGAAAATTGAAAATAGCGTTGAAGGAGTTGATGCTTTTTTAAACGTTTCAGTTTCTCCATTTCACATTAACAATGAAATACTTAATGAAAATATTATTCTTAATACTCCTTTGGAAGTAGGTATGACTTTACAGACTAATTTTACTTTAAACGCGCCACCTCAACATCTTTTTGACCCTAGTAACCCTGATAAATCAGTATATTTAAATCCTTATCGTCTAGTAAGAGATGGAGAGGCTTATTCCGAAATATCGACTAGAAAACTAGGATCTAATGTCCCTTTTCCTATTCCGAAAGACATTGGTTGTGAATTTGGGCCTTGTATACCAGATCGATCTATTATTAAATAAACTAACAACTTGAAAAAAATTTTATTTATACTTTTTCTATTCTCTATTTCATTAAATGCAAATGAAATGGAGATTTTTTTCAATTATACTAATAGTGGTGATTATAAAAACGCAAGAATTCTATTAAATGAATTAAAAAATGGAGAACTAAAAACAGAATTAAATATATTTCTGAATATCATACATCTAGGAGTTTTTCCAAAAAATTATGAAAAAACAAATCAAGAAAACCCTATTTCTCTTCTAAATAATATTTCGACATTAAATAGTGGCTTATACTTTTACTTAAAATTAGGTAATGAAACATCAGCTTTTAAAGCATTAAAAAAAAGCTTAGAAATCGCAAAAAAAAGAAATGATAAATTATTAATTCGTGAATCAATTAAATTTATTCTAGAAATCTATCAAAGATTTAATATAATGATTGACGATACATCTTATAAATATTTTATAAAAGAATATAAGAATAATGCTTTAAACAAATTAGATGAACAGACTCATACATTCTATGAATATCGTATCACACAAAGATATTTTTATAAGACCCCGGAAATAATCCAAAATTTCTATAAGAAAGCAAATAAGGTTATTAATAAAGACAGTCCAAGCTTTTTGAAAGCTAGGCTACAGTTAACAAACTCTGCTTATCATCAACTCGTAACTAAAAATATTGACAGCAGCCTAATTTACTTATCTAGTTCTATTAAAATACTTAACACTTTAGACGGTTATTTTGAAAATGAACGTCTTAAAGCAGCCACAATAAATAACGCTGTTTTGCAATTTGAAAAAGGACTATTAAAAAAAAGTGAAGTTTTATTTAATAATATTGCTATAACAAAAGATGATTACTTGTTTCAATTACTAAAAACGTATGTTCATTTTTGGAAACATAAGATATATAAAACTAAAGGTGATTCTACAAAAAGTCTTTATTTTTATAATAAGTATTTAATTAATGAGTTACGAAACAATCAAGCAAAAAACCTACAAATTGTTTCCGAATTTGAAACAAAATATCAAACCGCAGAAAAAGAGAAAGAAATAGTCCAGCTATTAAACACTAACCTTAAAACCGAAGCTAGCAGAGTAAAAAACAGAAACCTCTTAATAGGTTCACTTTCTCTTATCCTGGTGGGTTCAATATTTGTATTTCTTGTGTACAAAAACACCAAACGCAAACAACGTATCGCAGAACAAGAACGGGAAATACAGATTCAAAAAACGGAGAAATTGCTTAAAGAACAAGAGCTCACTGCTATTGATGCTATGATCTCTGGGCAAGAAAAAGAACGGCAACGCCTGGCCAATGAACTACATGATAATCTAGGAAGTACACTCGCAACAGTAAAACTTCATTTTCAACATTTGCAACATAATAGGGACAACCCGAAAGTTGAACATGTAGAAGAATTATATACCAAAACGAATGCACTATTAGATGAAGCCTATCAAAAAGTACGCACTATCGCTCATGAGAAAAATAGTGGAGTTATGGCTAATCAGGGATTACTACCTGCGGTTAAAAAACTCGGTAAAAAAGTGTCTAATGGCGATGGTTTACATATCGAAGTACAGGGTTATGGGTTACAAGAGCGATTGGATAATACTTTAGAAATATCGATCTTTAGGATGATACAGGAACTAATTACCAATACTATTAAACATGCCGCCGCATCAGAAATCCATATCTCTTTAACCAATCATGATTCTCTTTTAAATATCATTATAGAGGATAATGGTAAAGGTTTTGATGCCAAAGTACTGCCTAAAAAAGAGGGAATGGGGCTAAGAAACATCGAAAAACGAGTAGAACACCTTCAAGGAACTTTTGAGATTGATTCTACTATAGGAAAAGGAACTAATATCATTATAAATATACCCATATGATCACAGTAGCTATTGCAGAAGACCACCAATCTCTTATCGATGGTGTAGAACTTCTTCTTCGGTATGAAGAAGAAATTAGTATTGTTGGTATGGCAAATGATGGAGAAAAGTTACTTAATATTGTAAGAAGAAAACAGCCCAAAGTTGTGCTTACCGATATCAGAATGCCAAAAATTGATGGTATCGCAGCCACCAAAATCATAAAAAAAGAATTTCCTCATACCAAAATTATTGCCTTTTCTATGTTTGACCAGGAAGATGCTGTTCGACAAATGATCGACGCAGGAGCTTCTGGATATTTACTTAAAAACTCACCCCTGGAAGAAGTATTAACAGCTATACAACATGTAGCAAAAGGAGAGACTTATTTTGATGCTGATATTGACCCATCACTCTTTTCTAAAGATGCTAAACAAGCTCCTAAAAAGCAACTGTTATCAAAAAGTGAACGGGAAATCCTAAAACTTATCGGGCAAGGAAAAACCTCATCAGAGATCGCTGCTATTCGTTTTAATTCTGTATCTACTGTAGAGACACATCGTAAAAATATAATTCGCAAATTAGGTCTACACGGCAAAGGAGAATTATTGCGCTATGCCATTGAGAAAAAGTATGATTTTTGAAATATTTTAATTAGTTACATTTTAAAATACTTAAACAAATCTATTTTCTATTAATTATACTATCATTTATATATATTATGTGAATGTGCCCCCCCTTATTCCTCAATCCACTTACACGACTTTCTATCACATATTACGAGTTAAAAACATAAAATTTTATTAACACTAAACCACTTACCCTTACACTTACCTATACATAAATACCGTGTATTGGGTATGGCTTAACCTTCTTTTTTTGATGAGATTTGATTTAACTAAATAACCAAAATCAAAGAAATCATGCAAAAAAACAAACCCGAGTATTCTCATAAATATAATGGGAAAAACATTGAATTTAGAGCTATTGAGGATGCTTTATGTGTAAAAACATATCCAACTACAGATAAAGGTATTTCTTTTATTAAAACACTAAGAGTAGATGGTATTGAAGGCATACATAAAAACTTTACTGTTCCTGAAGAAAATATTCAAATCTATAAAGTAGTTAAGCATAAAAGAGAAAAACTTATTGAAACGCTTTCAAGCTATTATGGTGTAGAAAATGTCAATAAGGTTTATGTAAGTGGTACTGATATTTTTTATGGAACAGGTAAACTTATCCTTATTCCTAAAGTCAAAATGAGTGATCGCGCTATTGAAAAAAAATGTGAAGGAATAGTAGTAGATAAATTCAAAGGTGTTTACCTTATTGATTACCTAAATGATACCATCGCAGATATTAAATGTGGAGAATTAACAAACGAATCTTGGATAGAACATGTCGAAAAAAACTTTTATACAGATCAACAGATTCCCGATCACCCGCTAAGAGTTTGTGATCATCCAGATACTACAATTCCACTCCCAAAACAAAAAGCATATGACATCACACAAACCTTTGAAGCTCATAAAAAATTCGAAGGAAATCCTGATATTAAAATCGCTATACTAGATTCTGGCGTAGATATCAATCATCCAGATCTTAAATCACAAACCATAAAAAAAGCCTGTTGGGATTTCATTCGAGATTCTACTCATCAAATTCCTCTAAGAGTTGATGCTCATGGGACTTTATGTGCTGGATTAGCCGTTGCAAAAAAAAACAGCTCTATTGGTGTAGACGGCGTAGGAAAAGGGTGTTCTTTAATCAGTTACAGAATAGGCATGAACGATTACTCTATTCCCGTACAATTCAGAGTTAATATTTATTTGACCATTAAAGCAATTTTAAAAGCTGGGTTAAATGCAAAAGCAGATGTCATCAATTGTTCCTGGAGTTTAAATCAGCCGTTCAAAACAATGGAATACGCTATCAAAAAAGTATCAAAAACTATCTCCAATCCCAAAGGTTCTATAATTGTTTGTTCTGCTGGCAATAACGGTAGTAAAGTCAAATTTCCTGGTTCTTTAAAAAGTGTCATCACTGTTAGCTCTGTTACTGAAAACAAAATTCCTTTACATTCGGGAAATAGTAATACTCCTTCAAACTACGGAAAAAACGTTGATATTGCGGCTCCTGGAATAAACTTGGTCACAACCGATATACTTTGTTCTTATGGTATCTCGGGATCAATACACAATAATCATAATTACTATACTCAATTTGGTGCTACATCTGGAGCAGCACCTCAAGTAGCGGGGTGTGTCGCATTAATGCTTAGTGTTAACCCTTCTTTAAAGTTTTCAAAAATTAAAAAAATATTAAAAAAAACCGCTACAGAATTTTCTGAAAAGCAAGATCACCATTATGGCGCAGGAGTTTTAAATGTTCTTAATGCTGTTGAAGAGGCTAAAAAAAGAAATCTGTAAATTTTTATTCACTATAAAACCTTTAGATATGATAGATTATACTTCTAACATTAGTTTAACTCCAGAAGACAACAATCGTTTTCAAAGCATTTATGCCAGTCAATCTTATGGAACATTTTATGCCGTATTTGCAAGATTTACTGTACATGATATTATAACATCTGATCATCAAGTTGTTCCCAACAAAAAATTATTAGAACAAATTGAACTAAAATTGGTAAATTACAAAGGCAATATTAATATGGCTTTTGCAAAAAAATCAGAAATTGACGAAGACTCCCTTGAAAAAACAACTAGCGGTAATGAAATCAAAACCTTTTTATTAAAAATTAATATAAAAGGAGCCGTTGGAGATAACATAGGGCTCATTGATGTTCTATATTTTGAAGAACCGCTCATTATTGAGAATGATACATATTTTACAGTGATTAGAGAATTATTGACTCTCTCTGGAAAAACCAAAGAAGAGTTTAATAAGCCAGAAGAAAACTCTCCTTTTGTTAATCATATTTTTGATGAAGAATTTTATCTTAGAGATGGAGAAAATATGGAACGAAAAAAAGAAGATAGTTCTTTTTTTAATCACAATATTAATAACACAAATTTTAAGACCCTTATAGATTTAAATTGGCCAGGAAAAATATGTGTGAGAGGTTCTAGTAAAATAAAAACTATTTGAAAATAAAAGTAAAAAAAATAATAGTATCAATCTTTACAACATGCTGTTGTTTATCATTCAATTATGAATCCATTAATCGTATCACTGAAGCCCTTATTGGGCTTCAGTTTGATAATACAGATACTATCATTAATCAACTTTCTAAAAAAAAAGGCAAAATAGAGTTTAGAGTACTTACTCAAATTATGTACCACAAAGGACAAGAAAAATCCAAAGATTCTATTGCCACTAATAGTTTAAAAGCCCCCAATACTAATACCCAAAGATTAATTTTATATCATCTCATACAAGCGTACTATTTTTTGTATAATGATCATGAAGATTCCTCTGCTTTTTCAAATTTTTACGAAGCCTATGTTCTCTCAAAAGAAGAAAACAATACAAACCTACTTAAACTAAGCATTTTAGGCTTCTTACAATATTATAGTAAAGAAATTGTACAAAGCAGCGATTCATATAGCAAATATCTAGAAGAATTAAGAAAACTGTCCGAAAATGTTCATGATCAATCCTGGGTCTATTATTATGATAATTACTTTAAACTCAATTCTTTATATGATGATCATGGATATATAAAGACGTCTAAGGAGCTAATTAAATTTATAAAAAAAAACAATAATCTTAGCATAGGGATTACATCACAATACAAATTGCATATTGGTTTATATTATAAACTAAATGAGAAAAATAAAATTGCCAAGACATATTTTAATGATATTCTAAATACTCCTGATTATCCGTTTCTTAACAAAATTAAATTTACAGCATCTTTATATTTAGCCGATATTAATGCTAAAAACAAAAAATTTGATATTGCAAAACGCTACATTTCCATAAGTAGTAAATATATGAATAAGTCTGATACATTAACCTCTCTTTTTGAATCAGAGAGGTTTAAATCTGTATATTATTATGAGCGTATTCCTAAATATGATAGTGCATATTTTAATTTAAAAAGTTCAACATTAAGAGAAGCTCAGCTAAATATCAAGAAAAATACACTTAAAATTTCTGAACTAAATGTACAACTTCAAACTACAGAAAAAGAAAAAGAAATAGTTCAACTCTTAAATACGAATCTTAAAACCGAAGCAAGTCGAGTACAAAATAGAAACCTACTAATAGGGTCTCTTTCTCTTATCCTTGTGGGGTCAATATTTGTATTTCTCGTTTATAAAAATATCAAACGTAAACAACGTATCGCAAAGCAAGAAAGAGAGATCGAAATCCAAAAAACAGAAAAACTACTTAAAGAACAAGAACTTACTGCTATTGATGCTATGATATCCGGGCAGGAAAAAGAACGGCAACGCCTGGCTAACGAATTACATGATAATCTGGGAAGTACACTCGCAACAGTAAAACTTCATTTTCAGCATTTACAACATAATAAGGACAACCCCAAAGTTGAACATGTAGCAGAATTATATACTAAAACAAATGCGCTATTAGATGAAGCTTACCAAAAAGTACGTACCATTGCCCATGAAAAAAATAGTGGGGTCATGGCAAATCAAGGGTTGCTCCTCGCTATAAAAAACTTAGCCAAACAAGTATCTAATGGAGATGGCTTGCACATAGAAATACAAGATTATGGATTGGAGGAGCGATTAGACAATACGTTAGAAATTTCAATCTTCAGAATGATACAGGAACTAATTACCAATTCGATTAAACATGCTGCCGCATCAGAAATCCATATTTCTTTAACCAATCATGATTCTCTTTTAAATATTATTATAGAAGACAATGGTAAAGGTTTTGATGCCAAAGTACTGCCCAAAAAAGAAGGAATGGGGCTAAGAAACATCGAAAAACGAGTAGAACATCTCGAAGGTACTTTCGCGATTGACTCTACCATAGGAAAAGGAACTAATATTATTATAAATATACCCATATGATAACCGTAGCTATTGCAGAAGATCACCAATCTCTTATCGATGGTGTAGAATTTCTTCTTCGGTATGAAGAAGAAATTAGTAGTGTTGGTATGGCAAATGATGGAGAAGAGTTACTTAATATTGTAAGAAGAAAACAGCCCAAAGTTGTGCTTACCGATATCAGAATGCCAAAAATTGATGGTATCGCGGCCACCAAAATCATAAAAAAAGAATTTCCCATACCAAAATTATTGCCTTCTCTATGTTTGACCAGGAAGATGCTGTTCGACAAATGATCGAAGCAGGTGCATCTGGATATTTGCTTAAAAACTCACCACTAGAAGAAGTATTAACTGCTATACAATAAGTTGCAAAAGGAGAGACTTATTTTGATGCTGCTATAGACCCAACGCTCTTCTCTAAAGATGCTCCTAAAAAACGACTATTATCAAAAAGTGAACGAAAAATCCTAACACTCATCGGGCAAGGAAAAACCTCATCAGAGATCGCCACCATTCGTTTTAATTCAGTGTCTACTGTAGAAACCCTCCGTAAAAATATCATATGCAAACTGGGGCTTCATGGCAAAGGAGAATTATTGCGCTATGCTATTGAGAAAAAGTATGATTTTTAGGTAACTCTCCCCCTCCTTAAAAGGTAAATATACCCTGCTATGGGTATTTTTTTGTGCTTGATTGTAAGGTAGATTTGGTTTAAAATATTAAGTCATGCAAAACAAAATCCGTTCTTTCAATCAGTTTAAAACTACGCTAGAAAAAGATCCTACACTTCAGGAAGAGTTTAAATCAAATCCTGTTGAAGCTATTAAAAAATTTCAATCTGCACCACCACGGTTTAATGATAAGCTTATCTACAGGTTAGCTGTTCTATTCCTAGGAATAATTGTACTTACAATTTGCATTGGGGCTATCATACTAACCGGTAGGAGCACAGATCCAGGCTTTGAGGTGCCCGATATTTTAGTAGCTACAGCCTCTACTGCAATTGGTGCAGTAGCAGGATTATTAGCCCCTGGTTCCAATTAAAACAATGGAATAGAATAATATACAATCCAAAAAATAAAGTACTAATAAACAAGCAAAGAAATGAAAAGAGTTTATGAAATCGGAAACGATACAAACCAAATAAATTGTACAGTAAAAATTGGGACAGTTGGAGTAGCATATACAGCAGTATATATAGCTCGGTCTGGAGGACAATGGTCACAAATTAAAGAATCTACTTCGAGTAGTGGAAACATCAAATCTTTCTTAGTAGGCCAAGCCATCGATTTAAGAGATAGCTATTTAGTAATACGAACAATAATTGATTTTTCAACCATAGATAAAGATTTATGGAATGAACAAAAGAACAATATTGTAGCAAGATATTATCTAAAAGGAGGGCTTTTAGGGGCGCAAACATACAACCATGACACAGATGACATTACATCCTCTTCAAATGGTAAAATTGTTGTGATAACTAAACCAATCAAATTGATATGAAAAAACTAGTTTTTATAATCGTATTCGGATTTCATTCCTTTGTAAGTTATTCACAAGGACAAGAACCCGTAGTATCAAATAATGAAAAAGCAGATCATAATTCTCTGCCTATCAAAGATCTTGAAACTCCCAGTTCTCCAGCATTCATGCTACTAGACAAAGCACCTTCTGCTATAGAACGACCTAACTCAACCAAAGCATTTGCATTGAGTATCATTAACTCTTTTGAAAACACTATCGATCTACCCAAAAACTATGCTGTAGAATTTACCCCTTTTTGGTTCTTTAAAAACAAAAACATGACAGCTCTAAAGTATCTGGGGTATAAGGGGGAAAAGGGGGATTACAAGCAAAACTATTTCAATGGCCTTCAAATGTTCTCTATTTCATTGGCATTTGTTAATACTCTGGATAGTATCACAAATCAAGAAATTAATAATATATCGGTAGGAGCAAGAACTAACATTATATCTATTAAACGTAAAAAGGATTCAGATAGTATAAAAACCAAATATATCAAAGTACTAAAAAAAATAGATTCAATAGAAAAAAATATTCCAAAGCATGATCCTTTTAAAGAAGATTTAACTACGTATAATAAGAGAGTGAAGAAATATCTAGATTCTATTACAACTAAAGAGCTATTATCTCAAAAAGAAAAATTATCTGATATAATAAAAAGAAAAGATTTATTTGCTCTTGATGGTGCTATCGCTTATAATTCTATTTTTACCGAAAATGACTTCTCTTCTAGCAGATTTGGAAGATTAGGAATTTGGTTAACTGCTAATTATTCATATAAGAAAAATGAAAACACTTATCTTAACATTTATGCAACCGGAAGATATCTAAAAGATGGCACAAATAAGATTAATGATGAGTACATAAAACAAGATTTTTATGATATCGGGGGCAAGTTAGAATTTGAATACAAAAAAATTTCTCTGTCTTATGAATATCTTTATCGTATTGCTGACAATAAAGATACCTATAGATCCAATGGAGTCCTAAAATATAAAATAAATGACAAAATATTTTTAACTGGTTCTTTCGGGAAAAATTTTGGAGACAATGATAATTTAATATCCTTATTAGGAATCAATTGGGGATTCTTAACAGGAGAAGAAAAAACCATATTAAAAGAAAACTAATCGTATCTTAAAAAAACGTCCTTTCAATCTAAATAACTGAAAGGACGTTTTTATATTCTTTTTAAAAACAACGGTTAATTCACCTCTGGTAAGAAGTTATAATTCTTACTGTACCATAACATTTGTTCTTCGAAGGTTTTAGGTTGGAATATTTCAAAACCTATAATCTCATCTGCATCATCCGTTTTTGGTACTAAAACAGGGTTTACAAAACCACTATACGGTGCAGATGTAAATTGCTTATTACGTTCTAATACTTCTGCATGCACTGCCTGATCAACTTTTACACCATATCCTTCTACCAATTCTTCTGCTGCTTTATAATCTCCTTCAGATTTGATACGTTGCGTCTCTCTTAATAAACGTCCAAAAATTTCGCGCAACTTAGCATAATCATTAATATTATAGTAGGTTTTTTCTTCTCTGGTTACCTTTTCGATTACATTATCTTTCTTTCCTTGCTCAAAAGCCCAGCCACTTACCCACTGGCGATTACGCATATGTGCTTCTTCTACATCATCTCCTAGGTTTAGACGAATCAATTGTGTCATTAATCCATTTCTAATATACCCATCATAAGCAGCTTTACCTGTCTTTTCCCAATCTTCAACTAATCCTAGCTCTTGTAATTTTGGATCCATTAAGTAGTATAATCCAACTAAATCAGCACGACCTTCTTCCATAGTAGAAGCATAGTTCTTTAATGTTTCTTTAGTTTCACCTACTCCAGGATTTAATTTTCCAGATGCATGACCAACTACTTCGTGTAATGCCGTATGTAATTTATCTCCTAATTGCCCATATTTTTCTTCTAGTTCGAACTCTTCATCATCATGTACAAATTCTTTTAAACGTCCCGAACCACCAGCATTATTATAAGCACTGATAATATTTCCTAAGGATACAGATTTAGAACCAACAGCAGCTCTAATCCAATTTGCATTAGGAAGGTTTACTCCTATAGGTGTGCTTGGTGATGCATCTCCCGCTTCTCCTGCAACAGCTACTACCTTATATGAAACTCCTACCACACTATCTTTTTTATGAGCATCCATTAATGGAGAATTATCTTCAAACCATTGCGCATTTTCTGATAGTACAGACATTTTTTTAGACATATCAAAATCCTTGATCTGTACAATAGTTTCATAAGAACCTCTATATCCTAATGGATCATTATACACTTCAATAAAACTATTAATGTAATCTATATTACCATCAGTTGCTGCTGTCCATGCCACATTATAATCATCCCAGGTTTGTAAATTTCCTGTTTTATAATATTCGATCAATAATCCCAAAGCATCTCCCTGAGCTTCATTTTCTGCTACACTTTTTGCTTTCTCTAACCATTTGATAATTTCGTCGATTGCAGATCCATATAATCCTCCTGACTTATATACTCGCTCTTTTAATTTTCCATTTTCTTTTACCAACTGAGAGTTTAAACCAAAGGACAAAGGTTTCTCTTCATTTGGAGATTTCATTTTACCATAAAACGAAGTAACATCATTATTGGTAACGCCAGGCCCATAAAAATTAACTGCAGATAGTGCTACATTATCAACTCCTTTTGCTTGATTTACTTTTTTAGCATCTTGATCATTAAAAATCACTTCATATACCTCTTTAGATACTTCTGTACCTGTAGCTGCAAGAAGAGAGCTAAAATAATCCTGGCTAAATTCTGGCTTGATCTTATCATTACTGTAATGGTGATGAATCCCATTAGAGAACCAAACTCGTTTTAGATACGTTTCAAAAGCTTCCCAGTTCGCATCACTCTTATTACCTTCATAAGAAGTGTAGATTTTTTCTAATGCTTTTCTAATAGTAAGATTATGACGGTAATTCTGATCCCACATAATGTCTCTTCCACTTAACCCAGCCTTAGTAAGATAATATACCAATTTTTGTTCTTTCAAAGTAAGATTATCCCAGCCTGGTATTTGGTATCTTAAAATTTTAAGATCTGCAAATTGCTCTACAACATAATCAAACTTTTCCTCTGTTACCTCCTGCTTTTGTTCCTGTTGGTCAATTTGATCCTTAACACTTGGATCCTTTTTACATGCAATCATTAAACTAGTGATCGCTATAAAAAATAATATTCTGTCGAGTTTCATTTATTTTATTTTATTGTTTTGACAAATGTAACAAAATAAAAGGATGTTAAAATTGTTTATATTAGCTGACCAAACAATCTAAACTAACTAACATGAAAATAGTAAAATATTTATTTTTTCTATTATTATTAGTAATAATTGGCGGAGCTGTTTATGTTGCTACCATAGACGGTGAGTTTCAAGTAGAAGAAAGTAGAGTAATCGATGCTCCTGATGAATTGTTATTTACTACAATCAATGAGTATAGAACCTGGGATAAATGGGGACCTTGGATGGATGAATCTGATGATTTTATTATGGAGTATCCAGAAAAAACAAGTGGTGAAGGTGCTTCTTATAGTTGGAAAAGCGAAACAGAAGGAGATGGCAAAATGGAGACCATAAAAACTTCTCCATTTACCAGCATAGATCAAAAAATTACCTTTATCACTCCTATGGGTGAAAGCAAAAGTGATGTGTACTGGAAATTTGAAAAAATTGAAGATAAAAAGACTAAAGTAACCTGGGGTATGAAAGGTGAACAATCTTTTATGGAAAAAGCATTCTGGGCTACTCAAGATAGTAGTATATCGAAAATGCTAAAGCCTATGTATGCTCGCGGACTCGAAAAACTCGATGCATTTACTGATGAAAAAATGAAAAAATATACGGTTCATGTAGATGGAATTACAGAACACGGAGGCGGTTTCTATATGTACAGTGCTACTGCTTCTTCAATAGCCATAATTCCTGAAAAAATGAAGGAAATGATCCCTGCAGTGGATACATATATGAAACAAAACAATCTTCCGCGAACAGGAATGCCATTTACACTGTATAACGAGTATAACGAAGAACAGGGAACTGCAATTTTCTCTACTGCAATACCAACCAGAGATAAAGTAGTTACTCCAAAAGAAAGCGCTATTCTTTGTGATTTTTTACCAAGGCAGAAAGTGGTTAAAACCACACTTAAAGGAGATTACAATAATCTAAAAGAAGCATGGGAAGCTGGTTATAAATATATTGCAGAAAATAACTTAGAGCCCAATACAGAATCTGCAGCTTTTGAAGTATATCGGGTAGAACCAACATTACAACCAAATCCTGCTGAGTGGGTTACCGAAATTTATATTCCAATAAAATAACACCTTATAAACTGCATTCTATAATTTGATAGAATGCAGTTTAATACATTTAGAATACATAGAGCAATCTAGTTTGGAAACTCTATGCAAAAATACATTAATGCTACCCTGGGTTTAAAAAAACAATAGATAAAAACAGATGAAACAAATACTCTTGGTATTTATCGGAGGTGGCACAGGTAGCATCGCACGTTATCTTATAAGTAAATACCTTAATAGCTCTTCTACAGGAATCCCATATGGCACCTTTACAGCTAATATTTTAGGTAGTCTCTTTATTGGGATTATTCTCGGGCTAGCTCTTAAAAATAATGTAATATCGCAAAACACAGTTACCCTTTTGGCAACCGGTTTTTGCGGGGGATTTACCACCTTTTCTACATTTGCTTATGAAAATCATGTATTACTAAAATCTGGAGATTTTATCAATTTCATCATCTATGCTGCCGGATCATTTGTAGTTGGAGTTCTTTTCATATTTTTAGGGATGTTTATAGTAAAATAATACTATAAAAACAGACCTGAGATGAATTCAAATAAAGGCTTATGAAAAAAATTGAAGCAATTATACGCAAATCAAAATTCGAAGCTGTAAAAGAAGCTCTACATAAAATTGAAGTAAATTTCTTTACTTATTGGGATGTAACTGGTGTCGGTAATGAAAAGAAAAGTCGTATATATAGGGGGACCTCCTATAATACATCTGATATACCACGTAGATACTTATCCATAGTGGTCTCTGATGAATTTGAAGAAAAAACAATTCGTACACTAATTGATTCTGCCAAAACCGGAGAAGTCGGTGACGGAAAAATATTTGTATCAAATATCCAGGATACCTACAGAATTAGAACCGAAGAAAAAGGCAATCAGGCATTACATTAAGTGTTTAACATATTAATCACCCCAATACCTTTCATCTAAATATATACATATCGATTTTTTGATCACCTTCTACTTTCTAATATATTTATTAAAGTTTTTTAGACCAAAACAAGCACATATCGCAAGAAAAGCTTAAAAACACACTTTCAAATTCTTAAAATACATAAAAATAAAAACTATACCCTAATTTTAATAGGGTATAAATTATAAAATAGATAAAAATATACAACTATACCCTATTTTTTATAGGGTCAAATTTGTTTTTATATAGTTTTATCGTTCCAATTAAAAACTAATTATAACGGTAATCAATGTTTATTATGAAAACAAAAACCACCACATTTTTAAAAAAAGTAGCTCTTTTTACTTTAATCTTGTTAAGTTCCAAAGTTATTAGCCAGGAAGAAAAACCAAAATCAACACTAGATAAGTTATTATCTAAAATAAACTTATCAGGATCTATTGACGGATACTACAGGTACAATCTTGAAGCTCCTAATGACAACTCGGTAGCTCCAAAAACATCATTTGCAAACGATAATGGCTTTGCATTAGGTATGGCTAATACCGTTTTGGAATATGAAGGCGAAAAAGTTGGGTTTGTAGCTGACCTTGTTTTTGGATCCAGAGGCGAAGATGCTGTATTTAATTCTGATGATTCTGCTCAAATCATTAACCAATTATTTGTCTACTGGAATGTAACCAAAAGCATTAAACTAACCTTCGGTAATTTCAATACTTTTATAGGGTATGAAGTGATTTCACCAACTGGAAATTTTAATTACTCTACTTCGTATATGTTCTCATACGGCCCTTTCTCACATACTGGTTTGAAAGCAGATATTGCAATAAGTGAAAAATGGTCTGCTATGCTTGCTGTAATGAACCCTAGTGATTATACAGACAATAATCCTTTTGACACCTATATTGCTGGTGCACAAATAGGATATACTCTAGATAACGGCAGTGCTTTTCTAAATTTTAGATATGGTAACGAAGGAGAACCAGGAGAAGTAGGCCCTACTTTTCAGGTAGATCTTACTACAGGATGGGATCTTACACAAGATTTTTATCTCGGCGTAAATACAACCTATGTAGCTACAGAACCACAAGAAAGCGGAGATGCTTCTGGGTTTTACGGAGTAGCACTATATCCTCAATATAAAACATCTGAAAAATTCGCTATAGGAATAAGAGGAGAATATTTCTCGGTTTATAATGGCGGATTAACAGATGTAATTGGACTAGACACACAAGGTGATGGAGATGTTATTACAGCTACCCTAACAGGAAATTATACGATTGGAGAGTTAACGCTTAAACCAGAATTAAGAATCGATACTACTTCTGAAGATTCCTTTTTAGATAATGATAGAGAAGCTGTAAAAAGTCTTTCTTCTTTTGTGCTTGGGGCGATATATAAATTCTAATATATCCTTTCACAAAGTAAAAGCGTTCTGAGTGATCAGAACGCTTTTGTTATTCACGTTATGACATTTTTGTTACTAAAGAGACTTACAACTTTATCCTTTCGGGTTCAAATTCTTTTACATAGTTTTACACCCCTAATCAAAAAACAATTACAACAATTATAATTAACTATGAAAGTAAAGATTATCACAGAATTTTTAAAAAAAGTAGCTCTCCTTGCTTTATTTCTTTTGAGCTTTAATGCCATTAGTCAAGAAGAAAAACCAAAATCAACACTAGGTAAATTATTGTCTAAAATAAACTTATCAGGATCTATTGACGGATACTACAGGTACAATTTTGCAGCTCCTAACGACAACTCGGTAGCTCCAAAAACTTTTTTTGTAGATGAAAGTGGTTTTGCATTAGGCATGGCTAATGCTATTTTGGGGTATGAAGGTGAAAAAGTTGGGTTTGTAGCTGATCTTGTCTTTGGCCCCAGAGGCGAAGATGCTGTATTTAATTCTGATGATTCTGCTCAAATGATTAACCAGTTATTTGTTTACTGGAATGTAACCGAAAGCGTTAAGCTTACCTTCGGTAATTTTAATACTTTTATAGGATATGAAATGATTTCACCAACAGAAAATTTTAATTATTCTACTTCATATATGTTTACCTATGGCCCTTTATCTCATACTGGTTTGAAAGCAGATATTGCGATAAGTGAAAAATGGTCTGCTATGCTTGCAGTAATGAATCCTAGCGATTATACCGAAAATAATCCGTTTGACACCTATATCGCTGGTGCACAAATAGGATATACCCTGGATAATGGTAGTGCTTTTCTTAACTTTAGATATGGTAACGAAGGAGAACCAGGAGAAGTAGGCCCTACTTTTCAGGTAGATCTTACTACAGGATGGGATCTTACACAAGATTTTTATCTCGGCGTAAATACAACCTATGTATCTACAGAACCACAAGAAAACGGAGATGCTTCTGGATTTTACGGAGTAGCACTATATCCTCAATATAAAACATCTAAAAAATTCGCTATTGGAATAAGAGGAGAATATTTCTCGGTTTATAATGGCGGATTAACAGATGTAATTGGACTAGACACACAAGGTGATGGAGATGTTATTACAGCTACCCTAACAGGAAATTATACGATTGGAGAGTTAACGCTTAAACCAGAATTAAGAATCGATACTACTTCTGAAGATTTCTTTTTAGATAATGATAGAGAAGCTACAAAAAGTCTTTCTTCTTTTGTACTAGGAGCAGTATACAAATTTTAATATATCCTTTCACAAAGTAAAAGCGTTCTGAGTGATCAGAACGCTTTTGTTATTTATTCTCTGGATATTTCTTATATGTCTTAACACCCACAGGAATCTTTACATCGAGATGATTTGCTTCTGGGGGTATTGGACAAGAATATCTGTCATTATACGCGCAATATGGATTATATGAAGTATTAAAATCAATACTAATATAGTCTCCTTCAGGGATTTTTAGATCTATAAAACGTCCTCCTGCGTAACTAGATTCTCCATTAGTTAAATCTGTAAAAGGGAGAAATAAATAATTTTCAAATTCTGGCTGAGTTTTTAATCCTTGATTTTGATATATCTGTAATACATAAGATTTTTTCTGTAATATAAAATGTGCCTCTCCATATTTGACATATATAGGTTCTCTTCCTGTTGTGGTTTTCATCACAAAAGGTGTTTCATACGGTGTACGAACAAATTTTGCACGGATACAAAAAGAAGTATCTATTTCAAAAAAATCAAGCGTTTTAAAACGTTCTAAATCTTTTGGTGTTAAAGGTGAAGTTTCTTCAGAAGCAAAATCCTTGTTAAGTTCTTCCTGAAAAGACAATATTTTTTTTATCGCTATAGAATCCTGAGCAATTATATTCCCAATAAAAAACACAAATAAAATTGATATCCTGAACACTTCCCCTTTGTTTTTTTGCAAAAGTACAATTTACAATTAGTTAACTAATTAATTTTAATAAAATTATGCTTAAATAATAGATAAAAAACTACTTTTATCTATTAATTGGAAGTCTAATACAAATCACAAATACATTGCTAAAACTTTTACTTCATTATTTTAACTCTTTTTCTGGGCTATCAAAAGAGGTGTGGTGGTTAGCTTTGATCACTCTAATCAATAGAGCCGGGGCAATGGTCATCCCCTTTTTATCTTTATACTTAACCGATGACTTAAATTTTTCGTTACAACAAGTAGGTTGGATTATGACCAGTTATGGATTAGGTTCTTTTTTAGGCGCCTGGTTAGGAGGTAAACTAAGTGATCAAATTGGTTACTACAAGGTCATACTTATTTCTTTGTTATTAACGGGTGTCTCATTTATAACTATTCAATATTTTACTAGTTTCTGGAGTATTTGCATTGGTTTCTTTGTTCTAATTGCAATTGCAGATATGGCCAGACCTGCTTTTTTTGTAGCATTAAGTGCCTATAGCAAACCAGAAAATAAAACCAGATCATTAACTTTTATTCGACTTGCAATTAATCTAGGCTTCTCTGCCGGTCCTGCAATTGGCGGACTAATTATAGCATCTATAGGATATTATGGTTTATTTTGGGTAGACGGGATTACTTGTATTATAGCCGGATTAGTGATGACACAAACGCTACATCCCAAAAAAGCAAAAATACAGGACAAAGAAGTTGTTGTCGAAAATCCGGTAAGCGCTCATAATGATGGTGTTTATGTCTTGTTTTTAATAGCATTGGCTTTATTTGGATTTATATTTGTTCAGTATTTTTCTACAATACCATTATATTATAAAGAAATACACCAACTATCAGAACAAAAAATCGGATTACTACTTGCTTTAAATGGCGCTTTGATATTTTTCTTTGAAATGCCATTAATTGCATATCTGGAAAAGACAAAATTATCTAAAATAGGGAATGTTATTGGCGGGTTTGTTCTAACCGGTATAAGTTTTCTACTGTTATTAGTTACTCCCTGGGCAGGAGTTTTGGTTATCGGAATGATTATCGCCACACTTGGGGAGATGGTTGCATTTCCATTTGGAAATGCTTTTGCTCTAGACAGATCAAAAAAAGGAAGACAGGGAGCCTACATGGGATTGTATAGCATGTCTTTTTCTTTAGCTCATATTTTTGGTCATAACTCAGGAATGCAATTCATAAATAATTTTGGATTTGAAAACACCTGGATTTTTATGGCGCTGATTGCTGCTTTAGGAACATTTTTATTATATATCGTAAAACGAAAACTTAATCAGGAAAAAGTACCTGGTTAACCAATTATTTATAAAACCTATACCAATGAAAAATTTCTTTTTTACCTTTTGCATTATACTAATTTATAGTTGTACCCAAGTACAGCAAGAGAAACAACCTGATACTGTAAAAACAGAAGTAATAGAAGAGAAAAAGAGCTTTCCTAAATTAGAGCCTAACCGATATAATGTTGCTTTCCTTATTATGGATGGAACCTATAATACTGAATTTACGGCACCGTTTGATATTTTTCAACACACCCAATATCGTAAAAACATAAAACAAATGAATGTTTTTACTGTTGCAAATACAGATCACTCAATAACTACATTTGAAGGTGTAAAAATTATACCTGATTATAATTATGTAAAAGATTCTTTGCCTCAAATAGATATTTTGGTAGTTCCTAGTGCCGAGCACCATTTAGATACCGACTTGAATGATAAAGTGATGCTTGATTTTGTAAAACAAGTCGATAAAACTGCTTCATTTATGACTTCGCATTGTGATGGAGCATTTGTTCTTGCTAAAGCCGGAGTTCTTGATAATGTAGTATCTACTACTTTTCCTAGTGATATAGATCAAATGCGAAGTACGTTTCCTAACCTGGATATTAGAAAAGAAGTACTATTTGTACATGACAAAAAGTATATAACTTCTGCCGGAGGTGCCAAAAGTTTTGAAGCTGCATTATATTTATGTGAATACTTATATGGTGCAGAAATTGCAAGGTCACTTGCAAAAGGATTAGTGATTGATTGGAATCTGGAAAAGGTACCTCATCTGGTAATCAATAAATAAAAATAATAAAAGCGATCTTATTCAGATCGCTTTCAGTATTTAGGGAAAATTACGTACTCTCTTTAGCTTCAAGATTCGGGGTCTTTAGACTAATGTCCTCACACTTAATTTATCCCTGATGTATTCCAAACTAATATTTTAAATCCGTATCGTCATACAGTTTAAAATGTTAATTCTGGACGACACATCAAGTATTTTTTACTATTGTAAATATAATGTAAAAAAATCATATACACCAAAAAAATGACGACAAAAAACACATAAATTCGATGAAATACACAAAATTTTATGATTTCAATTTATTTTGAAAAGAAGTATTTAGAATTTCCGAGGTATTTTTTTATTAATTTATTATACTTTTCAGACATTTTTAAGGCCAATGTCCCCTCTATGGTGTACAATGCGTTTAGATCTTTATATCCGTTTTTCAACATTTGTTCTAAATAAAACAAAGCTGTTTCATTATCCTGATCCTGGGCGCTTAAAGAAATCACTTTTCGATACGATTCAAAATCTTTTTTATCGACTATTGTACTTAATATATTAAGGAATAAATTTCCTTCCAGGTTTTCTTCTTCTTTAATAAGTTGGTTTTTATAACTATCAACCAGATACTTCACATACCCTTTCATTCTATAGGCCATATGACGAGCAAGTTTTTCTTTTCCTAAAATCAAGGTATCTAACTCTGACATTTGATACTTCCACCATCCTAGATTTTCAAATTCTTGTACTTCGATATCTTCTTCCATTGAAAGCAAATATGCTTCTCTAAGAAAATTTTCCTTGTTCAGGTATTTTGTTTCCAGTCGTTTCTGTTGCTTATACTCCTTGGTTTTTCTAATTTCTTTCTGCTTTTCTTTTAGATCATTAGTATTAAAAAAGGTGCCATATTTGAGTCGTATACGTTTTACTTCATCAAACGCATTTAAAAACTTATCTTGATTTAGATACAATTCTACTTGTTTCATTTCTCTCTTAAATAAATTCTTAACCCAAATAGAATCTTTTGGCATCCTTCCTTTATTCATTGCTCGCAATGTAAAATCCGAAAGTGCTTTTTTAATCTGTTTATTGAGCAATAACCCAGAATCTTTTTCATAAACATAAACATCGGCAGGAACCGCTCTGCTTTTTAAGTACTTTTTAATATTGAAAAAATCCTGGTACTTATGGTTATCAACACCTACAATACCCTGGTAAGAAAAGTTTTTTTTGATCCTTATCCTCGAATCATAGAAATATGTATCCTCTATTGCAATTACTCCAAACACCTCATTAGGGTATAAAGCAGCTAGTAAACTTGCCAGCTTTGCATCTTCTTGAACTCCTGCAATATAGATTCTTCCTTTTTGAATCGGAAAAAGAGAAAAAATATGGTTTATAAAATCCGATACATATTCTACTTTTTTTTGTGCTTCTTGCTGTTCTAGGAAATTACTAATCGCAACAATATACCCTTGTTCTTCGGCTGCTTCTCTGTACAATTGTGCAGTTTTTCCTGTATTTCCCGAACTATCAAACCCCAGCAGTAAGGGCCAACTTTTATTTAAATCAAAAGATTTTGGTAAGTAAATACTAAAATGATTACCCGACGAAGGAATAATCAAAGAATCTGTAACAACACCCTTTTTGAGTGTAAGTGTATTTTGCCCATAGCTTATTAAACTTAGACAAAGTATAACAAAAAAGAGGTACTTTTTGGAAAACAATATTGACACAACGCAATGATTTTATAACTAAATGACACAAAAAATATACCACTTAATAGCGTTTTTATCTACATATTTTACAATTTTCTTTTTCTTTAGCCTCTCCTACTAACTTTCCTTTATCATCAAGCTTATAATCACAACAATCCATATACCCTTGTATGATCATTTTTCGAGCACGTTGTATTTGTGATTTAATGGTTGATAAAGGAAGCCCTAATTGCTCTGCGATTTGTTTTTGCTTAAAACCTTTTACATCAGAAAGAAGTAATGGCTTTCGATATTTTTCTGGCAGTCTGTTTATTAACCCTGGGAGACAATCTTTTTCAGAATGGTTGGTAGTCTCTTCATATATTTGCTCTTTTACAACATCTGTAGTCTGTTTATTTTTTTTTAAATAATCATATACTGTATTTCTTGCAATAGTGAACAGCCAGGATTTGATTTTAGAATGATCTCTAAGTTTATTTTTATTACTATGTACTTTTATAAAGGTCTCTTGTATCAAATCATCTACAATTTGATCATTTTTCACTTTACTTTTTATAAACAATCTAATGTCTTCATGATAGGTTTTCCAAAGATTCAAAGTTTCCATAAATCAAAACAGAAATACCCCTATTTCTACTATAAATAGAAATAGGGAAGTTATTGTTAACAGCTACATTCTGTACATTCGTATCCTATGCTGGAGCAATTAGAACATTGTCCTTCTACGCAACTTGAACATGTACAGATACATTCTTTATTTTTCATAACGCTATGTTTTAATATGATTATATACCTATAGGACTAAAACAGATACAAAAAGATGCATAATTACCTCATAAATTTAATGAAATCTGATTTAGCATCATAAAAAAAACGTCTGAATGCATTCAGACGTTTTTTATCTTTTCCCTGTACTCTCTTTAGTTCCCCAAACTAATGTCCTCACACAAGATAAAGATTGTTCTTATATGTACATATAATCAAATCTCATGCCATAAATTAGACATCTAGCTCTCCAAATTCGATATGACTAGTAATTGGGTTATTCTCTATAAGATTAGACAGTATAATATGTGTTTTAACTTCTCCATAAGTGATCAACCTATCTATAAATTCTTGTAAATGTATTTGGTCTCTTAACACTACTTCCATAACTATATTTTCGTTACCTGTGATTCGATAACAATTCATGACTTCCTTAAATTCTGACACCTTTATCAAAAATGGTTTTAATCTTCCCATAAATGCTCGTAGTGTAATTATTGCTTTTAATTGATACCCTGTTTTGGTATATGAGACATCTGCAATATATCCTTTTAAAATCCCATAATCTTCCATCTTTTTTATCCTTTCGGCAACTGCAGGAGAACTCAAGCCAACTTTTCGTCCTATTTCTGTATTAGACAGTCTTGCGTTTTGTTGTAAACATTTCAAAATATCCCAGTTTATAGCATCTATTTTCATTACAATATTTTTTAATTTTTTAGTGATTATATAGCATATGTACAAGCTCTCTTTTTCTGTCGATATCTAAGCTTTTATATTATATATTACATATGCTTACATCTCCTAATTATTATTTCATTTACAAAAGTTTCATTTTTAAGTAAAAAACAACAAAAGTCCTTAATTACTAATGTAAATTAATCATTTAACTTTAAATAATAAAGAAAAAATACTAAAAATAACATTATTTTTGGGGTAACAAACTAATATGAGATTACAGCCCCGAAATAAAAGATTATACAAGAAAGCTCTTGAGATATTTACACTCTCGAGAAGCATTTCAAATTATCTTGTTCATGACTTGGCTGCATTACAAAATAATGGGAGTGAGAATCCTCATATTTATTTTACAGGTGACATCATAAGACAATCAGATGCGCTGGCTCCTAAAATAATTAAAGCCGAAAACCAAGTCTTTCAAGATGAGCGTATAAGGCATGCTACTTCTCTGATACATATTACCAATAGGCTTTATAAAAATTGTGAGCGTCTCGAACAATCCGAAAGTAACGGAAAAGAATTCTTAATTCTACTGCGTAAAGAGCTTAGAAAATTTAAACACCTGCAACGTTCCTGGATGATGAGTTTATAAAGTTTCCTCTTTATAGATTTTACTTTTTTTTATTTTTCAATATTATCTAATCCTTCCGGCAATGCTTTTTTTATAACGTTTTAATTCGTCTTTCACCTTAGGGCTTAATAAAAACAGGCCAATCATATTGGGTACCATCATCGCAAAAATCATGGCGTCACTAAAATCTGTAACTGCATTTAGTGTAGCTGCAGCACCTATTACTGTAAAGCAACAAAAAATAGATTTATACAGGTATTCTGTACGTTTGCTTCTTCCAAAAAGATAACTCCAGGCCTGGTATCCATAATATGACCACGAAATCATAGAAGAGAAAGCAAAAAGTAATACTGCAATCGTAAGAAGATACGGAAACCATGAAACACCACTCTCTAATGCAGAAGCAGTAAGAAGAACTCCTTGTTCAAAATCAATTTCGGTACTTGTATCTACCTGCCCGGTTATAATTAATACCAAAGCAGTCATTGTACACACAACTACAGTATCAATAAAAGGCTCGAGCAATGCCACTAGTCCTTCGCTTGCAGGGAAACGTGTTTTTACCGCACTATGCGCTATTGAAGCACTACCAACTCCTGCTTCATTACTAAAAGCTCCTCGTCTAAATCCCTGAACCAATACTCCTACAAATCCTCCCATCACTCCTTCAGGATGAAAAGCACCATCCCAAATCGCTCTAAACGCTGCTGGAATAGCCGAACTATACAACACCAAAACTGTTAAAACTGCTGTAATATAAATCAACACCATAAAGGGTACAATCTTATCGGTTACACTTGCTATTTTTTTGATTCCGCCAATGATAACAACACCTACTAATATTGCCATGATAACTCCAAACACCCAACCTTGCCCATGCAACATCGAGTTATCCGAAATTATCACATGGTCAAACAATTTAAATGCCTGATTTACCTGAAACATATTACCACCGCCAAACGATCCTCCTATACACATAACAGCAAAAATTACAGATAGCACCTTACCAAATTTGGCATAGCCTTTTTCTCCCAACCCTTTGGTTAAATAGTACATAGGCCCTCCAAAAATTTTCCCTTCACTATCTACCTCCCGGTATTTAACTCCCAGGGTACATTCTACGAATTTTGAAGACATCCCTAATACCCCAATGATAATCATCCAGAGTGTTGCTCCGGCACCACCAATAGACAAGGCAATTGCAACACCCGCAATATTACCCAGCCCTACTGTAGCCGAAACAGCTGTAGTTAATGCCTGAAAATGGCTAACTTCTCCTTTTACATTATCATCCTTGTTTTTTTCTTCTACCGAAATGCTTTCAGTAGATAATTCATCTGTTTCTTCCTGATTCAAATTCTCTAAAGCATCATATTTTCCTCGAACTACTTGTATTGCAGTATAAAAACTTCTTACATTAATAAACTTAAAATATAATGTAAAATATCCAGCTCCTAATAGCAATACTACAACTACCCAAGGAATCCCTACAGTATCTGTGATAGGAATTTCGGCTAGAATTGCATCGACAAACCAACTGGTAGCATCACCAAAAACACGATCGATATTTTTATCTAAATTTTGTTCTGAAATAATACAAGGAAATAACATAGTAAAATTTTTAAAGCAAATTGCTCTAAAAACTGAAACCATAAAAGGTTAAGTAGTATTCAAAATTTACGCCCAGAATGGTTAAGCATACGGTTACGTATCATCTTTTAGTGAAGTATACTGAAGAAAACTATTAGCCTTTGCAAAAGCAATTAATTGCTCTTTACCTCCTGCCCCGCTTATATTAAGCATCTTTTTTATTTGATGAATATGGGTCTGAAATCCATCTGTACTAATATGCATTTCCTGTGCAATTTCGGTATATGATTTATAGTTCCCATAATACGCCAGATACCCTAAAACCTCTTTTTGTCTATCAGAAAGTTCTATTTTTGAGGTTGCTTTTATCGCTTTTAGGTTAGTTTTTAATGTCTTGATCGTATCTAAATGGCTCTCATTTGCTATTTGTAATTGTTCGTTTTCTTTTTCGAGTTTTGCTTTTTGAATTTCTAGTTTTTTAGCCAGGCTTTGCTGTTGCTCTTTTTCTGAAAGGAATTTCCAACTATACAAAAGAATAGAAAACAGAAGAATAAAAAGAAATTTGAACGAAATAGCCGTAATACTACCCAATACTCCCCAGAATTGCTGATCGATAAATTGCAATACTCTATCCTGCGGTATCATACGGTGAGAAACAGCAATTACAATTAGTACAAATAATGCAAAAGTAGGCAAATACATAAATCTCATTTGCCTTCCTACAAAAGCTTTATTAAGCTCATAAAGCAGTGAAATAGCTACCAAAATAGAAATAGGAATATCGATCAACCAAATAAAATTATTACTAATCTCGGGGTTGCCATAGGAAGACGCAATAAAAACAAAAGTGATCATTCCTAAAACACCGCAAAAGAGCCCAATAAATTCTCGAACGCTAAAACGTTGTACCAGTCGTACTACAATACCTGGCTTTTGAGGATGTTCTATTGATGGAAGGGATAATAAAATAAACAACGAGTTTGCCAAAGAAATCAGTACACCAAAATAAATCAGAATTTTATTAGTCGAAGACCATCGCAATCCTTCGACCATAATTAAATTAACCAAGGCTCCCAAACCCCAAACAAATATTGCCAATCCAAACCATTTAATCCCATGAATAGCTTTTTTATCGGCTCCACGAAGTTTTTCTTTGCGAAAAATACGTTGAATTACTATTGCCGAAATAAGGCACACAATTGCAGTTACTGTATATTCTATGGTACTAAACACGAATTAGATTTTTATACCAAATTTCAAAGTTAAATTGGTATTACTCATGTCTAAAGATATTGAAATTTTGATCATTATTAATCTTTCTTAGATAAAGCCTAAATAAATCTGGTTTTAAATTGATTTAATTATATGCTATAAACAAGTAAACCTCACAAGTCTATAAAACGTGTGAGGTTTCATTAAAAAAATCTATTCTATGCTACGCTCTTACGAGATAAGCAACTTTACATATTTCGTCTATACTGCCCTCCTACTTCAAACAGTGCTGACGTAATCTGGCCTAAAGAACATTTTTTACACACCTCCATCAAAGCTTCAAAAATATTCTGGTTACTGATTGCTTTTTGTTGTAGGTTTTTTAGTAGTTCTATCGTAGAATCAGCATTTCCTTTATGCAATTCGTTTAGCATTTTGATCTGATATTGCTTCTCTTCTTCTGTTGCACGAATTACCTCTCCTGGTGTTACCGTTGGCGATCCTTTAGAGCTTAAAAATGTATTCACTCCAATAATAGGAAACTTTCCATTATGTTTCAATGTTTCATAATACAAGCTTTCTTCTTGTATTTTACTACGTTGATACATGGTTTCCATCGCCCCGAGCACTCCTCCTCGTTCTGTAATTCTGTCAAACTCTTCCAATACCGCTTCTTCAACAAGATCTGTTAGTTCTTCTATAATAAAAGATCCTTGAATTGGGTTCTCGTTTTTAGCAAGCCCCAGTTCTTTATTGATAATCAATTGTATTGCCATTGCTCTACGCACAGATTCTTCTGTTGGTGTGGTAATGGCTTCATCATAAGCGTTGGTATGCAATGAATTACAATTGTCATAGATCGCATATAACGCCTGAAGCGTCGTACGAATATCATTAAAATCAATTTCCTGAGCATGTAATGATCGACCCGAAGTTTGAATATGATATTTCAACATCTGGGCTCTAGAATTCGCTCCGTATTTATCTTTTAAAGCTTTTGCCCATATTTTACGTGCAACACGACCTATAACTGCATATTCTGGATCAATACCATTAGAAAAGAAAAAAGATAAATTAGGCCCAAATTTGTTAATATCCATTCCGCGGCTTAGGTAATATTCTACATAAGTAAAACCATTTGCCAATGTTAATGCTAACTGCGTAATTGGATTTGCACCTGCTTCTGCTATATGATATCCAGAAATAGATACCGAATAGAAGTTACGCACTTGTTGATCAATAAAATACTCTTGTACATCTCCCATCAAACGCAATGCAAATTCTGTAGAGAAAATACAAGTATTTTGTGCCTGGTCTTCTTTAAGTATATCTGCTTGCACTGTACCACGAACAGTGTTTAGGGTAGTAGTTTTAATTTCATTATATACATCTGCAGGTAGTACCTGATCTCCTGTAACACCAAGAAGCATTAATCCTAATCCATCATTACCTTCGGGAAGTTCGCCTTGATATTCTGGACGTTCTACACCTTTTTCGGCATATATCTTTTTGATTCTTGATACTACTTCGTTCTCAAGATTATTTTCTTTAATATATTTCTCACAGTTCTGATCGATAGCCGCATTCATAAAGAAACCTAGTAACATTGGAGCAGGGCCATTAATGGTCATACTCACCGAGGTCATGGCATGTGTTAAATCAAATCCAGAGTATAATTTCTTTGCATCGTCTAGACAGCAAATCGACACTCCTGCATTACCAATTTTACCATAGATATCGGGTCTTTGATCCGGATCGTTTCCATAAAGTGTTACCGAATCAAAGGCTGTAGAAAGTCGCTTAGCGGGCATTCCTAAACTCACATAGTGAAAACGTCGATTGGTACGTTCGGGGCCTCCTTCTCCAGCAAACATACGTGTTGGATCTTCTCCGGTACGCTTAAAAGGATATAATCCAGAAGCATAAGGAAACTCGCCAGGTACATTTTCTTGTAAGCACCACTTCAGGATATCTCCCCAGGCTTCATATTTTGGTAAGGCCACTTTAGGGATCTGACTATGCGACAAAGATTCTGTATGGGTTTCTATTTTAATTTCTTTATCTCTTACCTTAAAAGAATAAATAGGGTCTTTATATTTTTTGACTTTAGCAGCCCACCCGGTAATAATTTCCCAATTATAAGGATCAAGATTAAGTTTTACTCTATCAAACTCTGCCAAGAGTAATTTCAAAAATGATGCATTATCCTCATTTTTCACATTCTGAAGATTCTCTTCATCAATTCCATTCTTAGACAAAGCAATAGAATCGACATTAGCAACGCTACAGATCGTTTTATAAATACCATATAATTTTTGTGCAACTTCTACCTGAGTATTTGCAGTTTTATCATATGCTCTGTTATTTTCAGAAATTTCTGACAGATATCTAGTTCGGCTTGGCGGAATAACAAATATCTTTTCAGACATTTCTTTAGAAATATGAAAATCAGATTTCAATTCTACTCCTGTTTTCTCTACAATTTTATCCATAATTGCTTTGTAGAGTGTGTTCATTCCCGGGTCATTAAACTGCGAAGCAATAGTCCCGAATACTGGTAATTCATCTTGTGGAATATCCCACAATTGATGATTACGCATATATTGTTTTTTTACATCTCGCAATGCATCCAAAGAGCCTCTTTTATCAAACTTATTGATAGCTACCAGGTCTGCAAAATCCAGCATATCTATTTTCTCTAATTGTGTTGCAGCACCAAACTCTGGTGTCATTACATATAAAGAGGTATCGCTATGTTCTAAGATTTCGGTATCAGACTGACCGATTCCCGAAGTCTCAAGAATGATAAGATCAAATTCTGCTGCTTTAAGCACTTCTATAGCTTCTGCTACATACTTAGACAATGCCAGATTAGATTGTCGTGTAGCCAGAGAACGCATGTATACTCTTGGAGAATTAATAGCATTCATTCTAATTCTATCTCCAAGTAGTGCTCCTCCCGTTTTACGTTTAGAAGGATCTACAGAAATTAATCCGATTGTTTTTTCAGGAAAATCAATCAAAAACCGGCGAACCAACTCATCTACTAATGATGATTTACCGGCACCACCCGTACCAGTAATACCCAGAACAGGTGTTTTAGATGTTTTATTTTTTATATGAATTTGGTCTAAAGTATCCTTAGCGACTTCAGGAAAATTTTCTGCAGCAGAAATAACTCTGGCAATAGAACCGATTTCTTTTTCTGCCAGATGCTCTACTTCTCCATTAAGGCGATCTCCTATAGGAAAATCTGCTCGCTCTACCAGATCATTGATCATCCCCTGTAATCCTAATTCTCTTCCATCATCAGGAGAGTATATACGAGTAATCCCATAATCCATCAGTTCTTTGATCTCTTCGGGAAGGATTACTCCACCACCTCCGCCAAATATTTTAATATGAGTTGCTCCTTTTTCCTTTAGCAAATCATACATGTATTTAAAATATTCGTTATGCCCTCCTTGATAAGAAGTCATCGCGATAGCATTAGCATCTTCTTGTATGGCACAATTCACAACCTCTTCTACACTGCGATCGTGGCCTAAGTGAATGACTTCTACTCCTGTAGACTGGATAATACGTCGCATAATATTAATAGCGGCATCGTGTCCATCAAATAATGAAGCTGCGGTAACTATTCTTACTTTATTCTTGGGTGTATACGGTGTTTTTTGTTCCATTGATAATAAAAAGTGGTTTTAATGCTGCCAATTTACGAAATATGCATCAAAAAGGATTATTTTTTTAGAATTATATAATTTATTTAACCTATCTAATGCTTTCATTATTTATAGTTCAAATTTAATATTAATTATCCTATGTTTTCTAAAAATCATACATTGATCAGGGCAATACAGTATAAATCCATAAGAAAATAAGGATAATTAGTAAAACTTAAGAAAAAACAATTTCTAAAATCAGTTCAATAATAGTAAGTTTATGTCCTGAGAAAACACAAGTCATAATGAAAAAAACAACCCTATTAATTAATTGCCCCGACAGAAAAGGAATTATTGCAACCGTCACCAATTTCATTCTGGCCAAAAAAGGGAATACAATATATATAGAACAGCATGTAGATCGTGAACTAAAGGAATTCTTTATGAGATTAGAATGTGAATTTGATGAAGATGAAGAAAAGCTAGCACTATTTAAAGAGTCCTTTACTACACATGTTGCAGAAAATTATAATATGCATTGGGAAATGTATAATGCCGAAAAAAAGCCTCGAATGGCTCTTTTTGTTTCTAAATATAATCATTGCCTTTATGATATTTTGGGAAGATATGCCTCTGGAGAATTAAAAGTACATATCCCTATTATTATAAGCAACCATGAAGACCTTAAGCCTATTGCTGATACTTTTGATATCCCATTTAAACATATCCCAGTAACAAAAGATACCAAAAAACAGGCTGAAACACAGCAAATAGAACTTCTTAAAGAATATAAAATTGATTTTATAGTTCTGGCTAGATATATGCAAATTATTTCTTCCGATTTTATAGATCAATTTCCTTATAAAATTATAAACATACACCGTTCTTTTTTACCTGCTTTTCCTGGAACAAAACCATATCATTCTGCTTACGAAAGAGGTGTAAAAATCATTGGTGCAACAAGTCATTATGTAACTCCTGATCCAGAAGGCGGGCCTATTATCGAGCAAGAGATTGCACGTGTATCCCACATTCATAATGCAGATGATTTTATGCTTAAAGGCCGAGATCTCGAAAAAATTGTATTATCGCGAGCCATTAAACATCATCTCGAAAGAAAATTGCTAGTTTATAATAATAAAACTGTTGTTTTTTCTTAAAGTGGAAACGCTATTAAAATATACTTCTGTTTCGAAGTACAGGACATTACAACCAGGAGACTGGTTTTTACAAATATTTACGCTGCTTTAACCATTTTACCATTTTAGGATTGATTTTATGCCTTGGTAATTTTCTAAGTGGTTTGATCTTTGCACTGTTCTGTATAAGAAGAGTAACCATCTCTGTATGATTATATAATACAGCGATACATAGTGGTGTTTCTGTATATGACCCGGTGTGAATTCCATGCTCAATCGGCACCTTATATGCTAATAATATTTTTGCTGCTTCCAGAGCATTTTCTTCTGCCGCTATCATCAAAGGTGTCTTATGGAAGTAATTTGGTGTGTTAGGATCTGCCTCATGATTTAGCAACAATTCTACAATAATTGCATTATTTTCTCTAATCGCAGATATAAGCGGTGTTTCACCTAAACCAAACACATCTGTGTTCTGAAAATTGATATCTGCCCCAGCATCAAGAAGTATATGGATTAGTTTAATATTATTTTTAATAACTGCCATATTTAACGCAGAAAAACCTAATTCGGAAGTCATATTTACATCCACTTCTATTTGTAGTAAATGCTTTACTAACAGAATATCTTCTTGAGCACAAGCTTCTACCAAAGATATTGTTTCTTGCTTTTTTTTATCACCTGGAGTATTAGGTAATTTCATGTTGTTTTCCTGAAGCATCCGTAGCTTTTTATTTATTTTGAAATTAGTTATAAAAATAAGTCAATACACAAAAGTATTATCCCCCATTTTCAGTGATTTTATGTTTCAAATTTTAATACTAATATTTATAGTTTTTATATAGGAAAAACATCCTTAGTATTTGCAAAATGATATCCTTGTTCTTCCAAGGTTGTTCTTCCTTTGTAATCTTTTTGAAGTACCGGATTCGAATGATTAAAATGAATAAATATTATTTTTGATTTTACTTCTTTTGATTCATTTTTAAATAAAGCAATGGTTTCTTCGATAAAAGGATGTGGCACCTCGGACATTGGCCTTGGGATTTCTCCGTTTTTAAAGAAAGTGGCATCAATAAAAGCATAATCCACTTGTTTAACCTGATCAACAATATTTTTCTCCCAAAGAGACCACTTATTAATATCTGGGATAAATAATGCTTTTTTATTATTTCCGATAATTTTATACCCTACTGTTTCAGAATATTCATCCCTATGAGGCACCAAAAAAGGAATAACTTGTATCGCGCTTGTTAAGGTTAGTGTAGAATCTGCTTGTATAGGTCTAATAGCTATATTCTGCAAAGAGACTAATTGCGACCAAGGGCCATTAGTTTCTAAAAAAGATTGCATTCTTGGCATTGCATACACAGGTATTTTATTTGCTCCCATGGCTTCTCTACCAAAATGCATCAACCCTGTATAGTGCCCTATATGGGCATGTGTTAAAAACACTCCATCAATAATAGCATCATTTTGTAGATGTTCATTATCTAAGACCGCTAATTGTTCTGGCATATCTGGTGTTGCCTCGAATATAAATTTTTTATGGTTTTTCTTATCAATCACCCCCAATGCAGTAACCAATTCTTTATCTGTCAGACCTTTTTGAACAGCTATATATTCGTTTGTATTGTTAATATGAGGAAACCCTCCGTCCTGCGCAATTCCTAATACAGTTATGTATTGATCAAATTCATTTTGTAGAACAGATTGGCTTTTTATCGATACTTTTTCATTTTTACATGAAATAATTAGAGTAGATAGTATTAAAAAAATTAAATTTGGTTTCATCTGGCTACATTTATTAATTTTTAAAGGTCAGGTAAAATTCGCAATACGTAATTATGATTTAATATCAATTTTATTTTACTAACGTATTTAACATAGTTATAATCACAATCTCAAATCTAATAAGAAATCATGAAACAAATTTTTAGTATACTCGCTATCTTTTTATTATCAAGCTGTGCAGAGTTACAGCAAGTTGTAAATAACCTTCCGCAGACTACCGGAGGTTTTGGGTTGAGCAATATTGACATCTCTAATGGGTTAAGAGAAGCTTTAGATAATGGCATAGATAAGCAAGTCACAAAACTTACCCAAAAAGATGGTTTTTACAGAAATCAACTTGTTAAGATTCTTCTTCCGCAAGAATTACAAAAAGTAGATAAAACATTAAGAGATATTGGATTAGGCAAACTCGCAGACGAAGGATTAAAAGCAATTAATCGTGCTGCAGAAGATGCTGTAAAAGAAGCAACACCTATATTTGTAGGTGCTGTAAAACAAATAACGTTTAATGATGCCAAACAAATACTGTTAGGTAATAACAGGGCAGCTACTCAATATCTTGAGAGTAAGACTCGTAATCAACTATATCAAAAGTTTAATCCTGTAATCAATAGATCGTTTTCTAAGGTTGGTGCAGACAAAATTTGGTCTAATATCATCACAAAATACAATGCTATACCTCTTACAAACAATGTTAACCCAGACCTCACCGATTATGTAACGGGCGAAGCTCTTAAAGGAGTATATGCTATGATCGCAGTAGAAGAGCAAGAAATCCGAACTAAGCTTAGCTCTAGAACAACTGATTTATTGCGACGGGTATTTGCTCTGCAAGATCGATAAAAGCCTAAACAAGTCTCTTAATTGTTGTTGATTAAGAGACTTATCTATATTTATCACAATTTTAGACTACCTTAACTGATTCTTAAGAAACCACCTTTTTATTATCCAGTATCTTTGCAGTATTAATGTAAGAGAAGAAAAATGTTTGCCTGGTTAAAGAACAAAACTGAATTGCAAAAACTACAGTATACCTACTGTAAATTAATAAAAAGTGCTTATAAATTAGCACTTACAGATAAAAACAAAAGTGATCAGCTTCATCAAAAAGCTGATAAAATTTTAATTCAAATAAAAGAAATTGAAGGGCAATCTTCCTGATGAATATTTGACACTCCTAAGACCGTTTAGTACTGTTTTTTAAACATAAAGTATGGGCTAATTTCATACCAATACACTTCATGCATGGTATAGAAATAGTTGTCATGTACAAAATTTTCTATACTTCATGAAGTGTTCTAAAATATGTAAAAGCTTCTGCAAGTCGAGACCCATACCATGAGAAATATTCTCCATCAACCAAAATAATCTTTGCAGTGGTTGTATTTTTCAATTCATCGATATGCTTTTTTGAAAAAGGATATGGTTCAGAGGATAACATGATCAAGTCTAAATCTTGTATTGTTCTAAGTTCCTCTTTTGAGATTTCTGGATAACGATCTTTATTGCCAAAAACATTTACAAAACCATTTACTTTTAGCAGATGATCTACAAATGTGTTTTTACCGGTTACCATCCAGGGGTCTTTCCATATAAAATAGGCTACTCGTTTTTGGGGCATCCCAGATACAAAATTATCAAAAGATTCTTTTTCTAACCTTATTTTAGATATCAGTGTATTTGCTTCCACTTTTTTGTTAAAAATATCCCCATATTGCTTAATCATTTCTATAGCTTCTGATATAGAAAAAATATCTGAAACATGTACTGGGTATTCTTTTTCAAGATATTCTACTATTTCTCTTGTATTCTCTTCCTTATTACAAAGAATAATATCAGGATTTAGCTTTTTAATTTTTTCGTAATTGACTTTCTTAGTCCCTCCTACAATAGCTTTTTGATTTCTTATCGTTTTTGGGTGAACGCAAAATTTGGTAACCCCCACAATATGATCTGATATTCCTAACGAAACTAATAACTCGGTTTGCGAAGGCACTAAAGAAACAATACGCTTTGGATGCTTTAGAAATTCAATTCTCCTACCTAATTGATCTGTACATATCATATCGCTGGTCGTGTTACATTTTATGAATTCTTAAAAATTATAAAAAAAAATCATAAATACTTAATAATTAGATACTTAAAAATAGGATTTTAGAAATTATCTTCTTATCTTAGAAGATATTAATATTAAAATTTTGGGGCTATGAGTTCAATATTACTAAATGTTATCATTTATGGTATAATGGCATTTTTCGTTATTTTTATTGCATACGGGCTTTATGGGTATGCAAAACATGTTTTTAACGCCAATAGACGTTAATTCTATCCTTTTGGAAAGGAACAAGAGTATACACTATTCTTGTTCCTTTTTTATTTTTATTATTTCAGGATATTTTCCATTTGTTTTTGAAGTTCAAGCGCTTTTTCTGCTGCTGCTTCAGCATAATCAGTTCCATCTGAAGCATATATAATGCCTCTAGAAGAGTTGATTAACAGTCCTACCTGATCATTCAATCCGTATGTACATACTTCTTGTAAATTTCCGCCTTGTGCGCCTACACCAGGAACCAAAAGAAAGCTATCTGGTATAATTTTTCTAATTTCTCCAATAAACTCGGCTTTGGTTGCGCCAACCACATACATTAAGTTTTCAGAGTTTTTATATGATTTAGAAACTTCTAATACCTGCTTGTACAATTCTTTTCCCTCTACATTTTTTGTCTGAAAATCAAAAGCGCCCCGGTTAGATGTCAATGCCAGTAAAATCGTGTGTTTATTTTCGAAAGCTAAAAAAGGTTCTACAGAATCTTTACCCATATAAGGGGCAACGGTTACAGAATCAAATTCTAAGTCTTCAAAAAAAGCTTTGGCATACATTGTACTTGTATTACCAATGTCTCCTCGTTTGGCATCTGCAATCGTAAAAACCTCGGGATAATTTGCATTTAGATAGGTAATTGTTTTTTCGAGAGATTTCCACCCTTTGATACCGTATGCTTCATAAAAAGCTGTATTAGGTTTATAGGCAACAGCAAGATGGTGCGTTGCGTCTATAATGGCTTTATTAAACTCAAAAATAGGATCTTCTTCATTTAATAGATGCTTAGGGATTTTATTTAAATCCACATCTAATCCTATACATAAAAATGATTGTTTTGCATGTATTTGAGCAACCAGTTCCTGAGTTGTCATATTAATTGTATTGATCTATTGATTAACATTATTCTTTACCCTCTACATAATCCTGAAGATAACTATATCTTTCAGTTAACTTTCCACCTTTGGTCATTCTTGCTCTTTCGAGAATACCATCTTTATCATCATTAAAAAATGCAGGGATTACATGTTCTAAAAACATGTCTCCAAATCCTGTACTGGCATCTTTAGGTAATTCGCATGGCAAATTATCAACTGCCATTACTCCAATTGCATTTGGATCTGTAGCATCGGTTTCGGTTTCGGTTTGTGGATTATAGCCATATATCGGATCTGCAATTGTAGAAGATCTAATTGTAGAAGCAACCGGTCCATCGATATCACATGAAATATCTGCTACCAATTTGATATTAAAACCTTCGGATTTTGCATCTTCCCTGGTAAAAATATAAGGTGCTCCGTCTCCAAAGAAGTGGCCTGCAATATACATATCACTTACTTCTGCAAATCGCATGAAATCTCCTTCATATTCTTGTGGGTTGGTATAAAAATCACCCTTGTCTATAGTACGCCCGTCTTTGCGTTTATTATAATCCAACACATCGATTTGAACATAAACAGGTTCATCAAATGTAGCATTCAGGTATTCATCTATAGCAACTTCTCTGATATTCATAGCATCGATAATCTCTTTGGCTCCACCTCCTACTTTTCCGTTTCCGGTAAGTACAATCTTTATATTGGGTAGCTCAATTTTCGATAATTCAGACTCTAATGCTTTTTGATCGTTCAGTGTTTCGGCCTTTGGTAAGGTAAAAGTATCAAACTTAAGTCCCCAGGCTCTAAATCCATTATACGCACCAACGATCCCAGCGTATTTTCCAAATCCTATTAACCTAAAACCATTTTGTCCTACAATAACTTCATGGTCATATAGCTCTATATTCTTTTCGAGAATTGCTTTTAGTAAATCCCTGTTATACGATTGCTTTTTGATCGTATGCGAAAAGAAAAAATATTTTTTATTAGGTAATAAAGCAGCAATAGGCACTTCTTTTACACCAAGCAGTACATCACAATCTAACAGATCATCAGAAACGGTAAAACCTGCTTTTTCATACTCAGAGTCATCAAAAACTCTAACATGAGAAGGTTCTACAATAAAAGAGGCTTGAGGAAATTTGGTCACTACTGATTTTAGGCCATTTGGCGAAAAAACGACACGACGATCTGGCGGGTTTTTTCGCTCTTTAATGACACCGAACTTAGTCATATGAATTGGTATAAATTTTGTACTAAAAAACGAGGGTAAAGATATGATAATTATGATTATATTTGCTGCCCGAAAGTATTTTTGGTCAAATTGAGAGCATATTTTGTTTTCTAAAGAAATATAATGATCAAATTTCGGAAAATACTACTGGGGTCGACTGGTTTTGACAGCGAGATTAATAAGGTAGTAAGCACGTCGAGCGCTGAGATATAGCTCGTAAATATCATATTTCACTTTTTTAAACGGCGAGAATAACTACGCCCTAGCTGCATAATCTGAATTCTAGTAGGATAATGCCTCGGTCTACAAGGTAGACAAGCAGGATACTCTTCAAAAGCCTTGGTTTATGGCGTTTGGTTTTGAGTATCGTAAAAATAGACCTAGAAATTATAGGATCTTGATATAATTTCGAAACTTAATTGAGAATAAGCGATAAGTTGGCGGTTTTTGGTCTTTCCTATCGACGAAAATTAAACAAAAACTAAACGTGTAGAAAGCTATTGTATTACTTGTTTGGACGAGGGTTCGAATCCCTCCGACTCCACTACAAACCTGCCAAATGGCAGGTTTTTGTGTATCCGGAGGATTCGGCCAATGCGCCAGCTGGCTCTTTCGCTGCAAATGTCCTCAGGACATTTACTGATCGCTACAGCCCTCTTCGACTCCACAAAAAAAGCCTTGTATTTATTATTATACAAGGCTTTATTTTTTTAGGTGGTAAAATCGGTAACTAAGATAGTATATCTTATTAACGTTTATTATCAGGACAAATATACCTTCTACTTATCCATTAGTATAATGTCATCATTTATACTAGACCAGTACTCTAATGAATGAATAGTTGAAGTCGAATTCAGATTTTTAATTTTAAATACCTTTTTTAATCGATACTCTACTCCGTTTAGTATCATTTCTTTTTTATTACTTTCTTCATTTTCAAAATGAGTCATCTGCATTATAATGTATTTTTCTTTCTCTATATGTAAGAACGACAAGTCTCCTTCTCTATAAAATTTAGATACATTTACCTGTGTCTTTCGCTCTTGGCTATAACCACATAAGGATATTAAAAGAATAAATACTATAATTATGTTTCTCATTTGTTTATTAAACTTTAGTTTTTTAATTTTTTTCTATACTTTTTTACTTAAGTCATGAAAATATAAAAAATCCTATAATTCCCCATTCATTTACTATAGTTTTATTCAATCCCTTCTTTATTTTTTGTAATACCTATGTATTTTTATCAGAATCTCGAATTATTTTTATGGTTTTTTGCTTTAGCATAAACTCTATAGAACCATCCAGAAAGGATCCTTTTATTTTTTGAATGGAAGAGTTCTGGTTAAACTTGACAATCGACATGTATTGTTTTTCGTCGCAATATCAGTTGAAGAATGTTTTAACAAAAGGGCAGAAAACCATTATTTTATTCATGCATTAATTAATATATTTATCCTAATTCGCTTTCCAATTCAGAAATGAAATTATCTAGCAATGTTTCTTGTTTATCTTCCATTATTTCCTCATGCATCACTTCATCTTCTTTACTTGGGTTGTATAAATCGCTTGTATGATATTGTACAAAGAAATCTATTAAACTTGTCAATTCATCATATTCATCTGAATCAAAATCATAATTAAACAAATGTCCATACTTAACACCATAATGATTAAGATAAACACTAAACTTTGTTAATTTAATTTTAGCAACTTCGAATGTAATTATTTCATTTACAGTTAATTCGATATTATGCCCTTCTATTTTTTCTTTAAGAGCATCACTAAGGCTATATCCAATAAATACATTTTGAAATTCCACTCTGTTTTGAACTAATTCCTGAAATGCCAAAATTCTTTGTTCTGATTCAAACAATTCTCTTTGATTTTCTACTGAATTTCGTCCGATTTCCATAGAAATTCTTCCCAAAATTAAAATACTTGCAATCCCAATAATAGGGCTAATAACGCCTCCTATATAATGACCAAATGCCCCCCAATCAGCAGGGGTTTTGGATATATTATAATTATAAAAATTACCTATATAAATGGAAATTGCAAAAAGTGCAATCACAATAAGGATTACTATAAACACTAAAAAAGGTCTATTATTCATCTAAATATTAAATTAATTTATAAAACATTAGAATATTATTCAATCATGTTTTTTCCTACTTTTTAATGAAACATGAGAAGATATAAGTCTAAGAATAATACTTAAAATAAGGCCAAAAACAAAAAAGTTATGAATTGCATACACAATATTGGCTAACTTCGTTATTGGTTTCATGTTACTATTGGAATTTATATTCAAAGAATAAGGTAAGATTTTTCGATAATTCCAAAAATCATCCTTCTCATCTATTATTTCCTTCTTTTTTTTGTAAGTGCCTAATTCTTTATTCAAAATAGTTATTGAATTCTTAAAGAAATCCATGAAAGTAATATCAATAGTATTATTATCGTTATGACCATTCAAATAAGGCATTTTAAACAAAAACTTACCAGATTTATCACATAATATCAAATAATGAACATTTTCACGAGGTCTCATTTCAGCATAAGGATACACTAAAAAATCGTTTAACATTAATACTCCATAATTATAAGGGATAAACAAAAGTTTATTCAAATTTTCATTATTCTCATCAGTTATTATTATTCTAAGAATTTCAAGTTTTTCACTTATTTTAACCGGTTTGAATTGTTGATCAAGCTGCCTTAAAGATTCAGTTTTATTCTCCTTTGAAACAATTGAATCAAACTTGATACTATTTTGGTCTTCTTGTATCAACCATAAGTATATAAAAGGAAAAAAGATTAAGTGTAAAAAGACAAAAACCGAAAACATCCTTAAAATTATCTTGAATTTACTTAATCTGGAAAAAGTCCATAGTCCTAACGGGAAAATTAATATAATAAGCGCAATTAGAAGATCATCATAATATTCAGTTTGTAATATTGATATAAGCAGACTCCCTAGAACAGGAATTAATAATAAATAATTCTCTTTCCATTCCTTAAATATTGATAAATTGTTCTTCATTTTAATACTTTATATTCAAAAAAGATGAATAACTTTGATTATTACTTCAATTTCGATGTAATTATCCGCATATGTCGAATACAGATAAAATTAATAAAAATGTATTAGTATAATGAGGAGATATTAATATTTCAACATAATATATCTCCCAATAATACCTCTTATATTTACATTATTACATCTTACAAGCTATACTGAAAATTTTATCCTGACGGGAAACCGTAAGGTTAAAGCTGTATTGCTTTTTGTTGCAATATCAATTGAGGTGGGTTTAAAAAATTTGAATTTCACACAAGAATGATCTTGTATTAAATATGAAATTCATGAAATCTGGTCAAATAACATTTTACGAATATCATCACGAATTTGAACCTCATACTTAAGTACTTCTTTAAATGAACTAGAACTATCCGATTGAAATAACTTTGTTAGTTCGCGCTTTTCTTTTAGTAACTCTTTATATTCCTCTAATTCATCGGCACTTTTTTTATTATTAAAAATTTTCTTATCAATACCATTTAATTTAACATAAAAGGTTCTAGTAATTTGTTCGTGAATAATTGTCGCTTTGTCTAATTCAAAAATTAAATTACGAAATTTTTTATTGTCAATAAAAAGCCCCAATCTACTCTTACTTAGCCTATATTGATTATAGAAATCATTTATTAATCCAAGAAGTTTTTCAATTTTTGCTTCTTGATAAGAATCTACAAAGAAAACTTCTACATCCGATATGCTATTTAACCAAATAGAATAATCTTCGTAGTATTTCAATAATGCATTCCGCCTTGCACTTTGTAAACTAAATTTATTTTGGTTCATTAAATCTAATTCAGACTTAATGAATTGAGTTTCCTTCACAAAATCAGCTTTAACTCCCTCTATCTTTTTAGTAATTACTTCAATATTTTGTTTTGTTGCTAGATCTTCACCTGTTTTTTTAGGTAGCTTTTTCCAAAAATAAGTAGAAGACCTATGACTACTTGTATAACTAAAATTAGTGAATTGATAACATTGAAATTCCAATCTATATTAATCCCTGTCATAAAATTTATAAATAAGTTGATTAATGCTTTGTGAAATTAGTTAATTAAACTTCTTCAAGCAAATAAACTGATTTATAAGAACCCTTTTTCATCGTCTAGTATTTTGAGTAATACCCTATTTAGCTTTTATTTAGCTCAAACTTGTTCCTAAAAATTAAGAGATTTAATGTATATTTAAAATTAAAAGATTGGTAATCAGATAAATTAATTCAAAAACCTTAATTTATAGTATTATGAATATTAGTGAAATCATATCAAATACTAAGCTACTTTTTTTCTTTTACTTTATTATAAATGCGGGATTTAGTCAATCAAATCAAAAAGAGAGAATGATTTGGGATACCATCCAAAGTGTGTCGCAAAATTACGGTTTAGACACTAAAGAGATATTCTTTAATTATACACTGAAAAAATCTAATTTACCATATAACAAAAAGCTTTTAGGTAAATATGAAGACTTGAAAAAGAAGTATTATTCTAAAGACAATTTCAAAGATAGAAATTATGAGCTTGTACGTTATTTAAGAAAATATGTTGGTTATGTAAAATATGGTAATGAAGTAATTTCATCGTTTTCTTTTGACCTAAATAAAGATGGTAAATCAATTTCAGTTAAATTAATTGATTTAACTGAAGCTATTACCATTAACCTAGACCATATTGATAAATCATCTATTATGTATAATTTCCCAATTCCCACCTATGAATATTATTACACGATAAAATTTAGTGGTAAGAATTGTATAAATTCTCGTACGCAAGAATATTTCTCAGGAGAATTACAATTTAGATCTAATTCTTCTTTTAAAACACCAACTACTCAGGAGGAAAAGATAGTAAAAAAGGTAAAAAATCTATTATTCTACCAATAATGAAAATTGAATTGGTAAAATCCCAGAGATAAGTAAAATAGAAGGGGTTTAGGTTATTCAATCCCTTCTTTATTTTTTGTAATACCTATGTATTTTTATCAGAATCTCGAATTATTTTTATGCTTTTTAAAGAGACTAATTATATCTGTGATTTTTTGACGAATACATAATATTAGTTACAATTACCATCCAAATCACACGCATCTCCTTTTGTAATTTCTAAAGCTGGATTTTCTTTTTCGTACTCACTCCATGCTTTTTCTATTACTTGTAAAAATGCTTCTGGAGATTGAGCCCCAGAAATTCCATATTTATTATTCAAAACAAAAAATGGCACTCCGTTTACGCCAATATTCTTAGCCTCCATCTGATCTTGTCTTACATGATATGTATATTCATCAGAAGCCAACATTGTTGCTGTCTCTTCTTTATCCATTCCTATAGAACCTGCCAAATCCGCCAGGTATGTTATATCGTCTATATTTTTACCTTCCACCAAATATGCACTCAATAAGGCCTCGCCCATAGCTTCTGCACAACCTTTGGTTTTTGCAAAGTGAATCAATCTATGTGCATTAAGAGAATTTGCAGTTACCGCATTTTCTATACGAAAATCTAACCCCACTTCTTTTGCCATTTGAGTTGCATTACCAAATAATTGCTCTGCGTTTTGTCTCCCCATTCCCTTTACATCTGCATAATAATCTATAGTACCTATATGAGGCTGTGTTTTTAAATCTGGATCTAACTCAAAGCTTTTCCATTCTACTATTACATTATCTTTATGAGCAAAACGCTCCAATGCTGTTTCGAATTTCTTTTTTCCGATATAACAAAAAGGACATCTAATATCCGACCAAATACTAATTTTCATTATGTTTCTTATTTAATTTCATAGAATAAAGTCATTTTGACTTTATTCAATACAGTAATAAATCGAATTAACTATTTTAGAGCACACAAAACAATCAAAACCAACACTATACCTAGTATCTAATAAACAAATATATAATAGTAAAAGAAATAATGATGTATAAACTTATAACAAAATATAGCTAAAAATCTCACTACGTAAAGTACATTCTAAACAGAGTGATAATGTATCATACATTTTATTAAAAAAGCCCTCTACTTACCTCTCATTTTCTTTTGATAACCTTACATTGCATAGTAGTGTTATACATTATAGTAGAAAGATCAAAGTTTTATTAACCATAGAAATTGACAAATCAATGTTCGAGGATTTGCGAAGTATTGGAAGAATAAGAAATGTTTTTACTCATACAAATGTTAGTGGTAGAATGATACTCTAAAAAAACTTCTAATATTGATAATATAACCCATCCAAAAATACTTTTAGGACTATACTACTTTCATAACTCAAGTCAATGCATATTTCGTATAAAGTCATTTTCTTTACTTCTCTTATATGCATATACTATTAAAAAAGACATAGGCTATAGGTGTCTATAAATGTCTGTAGTTAATTAATAACAATTAAATTAAAAAAAATGTTAAACAAAATAAAAAGTCTAAATGAAGTAGAAACACTTAGCAAAGTACAGCAAAAAATAATTCAAGGAGGACATATCCCCACTGTAAGTCAATTTTGTACTAATCCTATTTTGTGGCTTTCCAGGTATCCTTTTTTAGCAAATGATCCTGCATATCAGTGCTAAATTTGTATACTGAAACACTTAAGAGTCTCTAAGTTAATAGAGACTCTTTACCCACTGTATTTAGCTGTCCTCTTTTGTACCAAAAGTAGTATCGAGCTGTTTAGGTTTATCTATAATTTGTATGAGTTAATTTTTTTTTAATGAACAAAATAAATTATATCAAATGGGAAGATTACATTTCTTTTTTTCAGGCAAATAATGTAAACCAATCTGCAGATAGAAAGATGAGTGATTTAAACTTTTCTCAAAAAAAATCAGTATTTAATGATAACCTAATGGGTAATGGAACTATTATAAATCTCCCCATAAGGGATGAAATAAACCTATATTATTTCGATGTTTTATTTAATAAAGAGTTAACTATTGAAAAAAAAAATGATACTGATATGATCTGTTTTATTTTTTGTTTAGAAGGCTGTATTAACTGGTATAATGAATATGGAGAGAAGAAAACACTTATCAAAGGTAATTTTGCTTTTTGTAAGATAATAGAAAGGATAAGTTTATGGAATATCACTCCCAATAAAAATACTCCACACGAAATAGTAGCGATATCATTTAGCATAAATTCTTTTATCGGTTTTTTGGGAGAAAGAGTGAATTTACTTCCTGTAGGAATAAAAGAAGTTTTTTTGAAAAAAAACAAGCTTTATAAGATCAGTCCCATGTCTCATAACCTATATCTTGAATTAAAACTTGAAAAATTTGAGCCTAAAAAAGATGTTTCTCATCAGCTATATATAGAAAGTTGGTTTTATAAGCTAGTATCTTATGTCATAGGTGAGTTTAGTATTGATGAAGGGCAGAAACATAGGAAGAAACTTGAAAATATAAGTTTGTTAGCTCGCATCTGTGATGACATTAAAGCAGATATCTTTACTACACCTTCCTTAATTGTTTTATCAAAAAAGTATGAAATACGTGAAGATGATATTATTCATTTATTTAAAAGTGAACTGAACACTACTCCTATTCGATTTTTGCAGGACTATAGGTTACTAAAAGCCAAAGAATTGCTGGTTTCTGATCAAGAAGATGTAAATACAGCAGCTTATTCTGTGGGCTATAGTAGTGTAAGTTCTTTTTCTAGAGCTTTTATGAAAAAATTCGGTGTAAGGCCAGGTACTTTGAATTCTCGTAAGTAAAGCCGGACATAAATCAATTCTTTTTGGACATTTCTAATTTCTAATGACTTACGATTTTTGTCTAACTGAATTAGATCATCTATTCAGTAATAAAACTCTAATTATTTAATTACTTATTCTATAAATTATGGAAAAAAAATATTTATTGACCGGATTATTATTGCTTTGGATTACAGGGAACTTATTTGCACAATGGAACACCTCTTCAGGCGGAACAAATATATACCGTGTACCCGGAAATGTAGGTGTAGGTACCTCTGCTCCAAAAGCCAAACTGGATGTTAAAATTAATCATAACTTTTTGGTCGAAAATGAATCTGGATTGAGGCTTACCTATCCTATTCCATCTCTTCCTCCTAATGGGGCTTTTATTATTAATAAAAGTATTTTTGAAATCAGACAGGAAACAAGTTCATCAGGAAATTATTCTACTAAAATGGTGGTTAAAAAAAATGGTAATGTGGGAATAGGGGTATCTCATGATGATCCTTTATTAAATAAGGAACGGGTAGTCATCACTGACAATAATCCTGAAAAAATTGATCTACATGTGAAAGGTTTTGAACTAATTGATGGTCTACGGGCATCATTGTTACTAGGAGCTACTTCAGGAGCTCCGTATGGACATTTTGGGATGGAATATACTAAAGGAGGATTGAATTTTTGGAAACCAAACCAGAATGGTGGTCACCAGACTACACACCTTCTTTTTATTTCAGATAATGGCAATGTAAGTATCGGTACTGATAATTCTAAAGGCTATAAATTCGCAGTAAAAGGAAATATGATCGCCGAAGAGATAAAGGTTAAATTACATGGCAATTGGCCCGATTTTGTATTCAATAAGAAGTATGACTTAATGGATTTAGAACAGGTAGAAACCTACATCAATAAAAATGCCCACCTACCCAAAGTACCGTCTGCAAGAGAAATAGAAAAAGACGGTATTAATCTAGGCGAAATGAACGCACTACTTTTACAAAAAATTGAAGAACTTACTCTATATGTGATACAGCAAAACAAGAAAACCAAATTACTGGAGGATAAAATAGCAACATTGATGCCTAATACGATACAACAAGACCAAGAAAGAAAAACACCTAAATAGGCAATTTGGTGATATGCAATATATAGTAGAGAAACACCTGAAGATGATCATCATCAATGCGTGTTTTGTGTAATCAGCATAATTAAACTAAAAATGAAAAAAACACAAATAATATTTATACTATACATATTCCTTTTGCTTCCACAATGGTTATCAGCGCAAACCCATTCGCTGAACCACAAGAAGTACTGGTATTATAGGTTTCGCCTGCAAGAAAATTTTATGAAAACAGGTAAGGAACAAGGAGCTTCACAGATTGCTAACCAAAGAGGAATACATACCCCCGATGGTGCTTTGATGTTTGGTGATCAGACAATTAATCTTGGGTATTATATGTCTATTCTAGCAATGGAATATCATATGCTGGCCAGTAATAATCAAAGCACAGAAAATACATTAGAGCAATTGTATTATACATTGCATGCGATTAATCGCTTAGATGAAAATGCAGAAAGTCCTTACCGTGATTTACAGAATGGGCAAAGTGTTAACGGGTATCCTACTCCCCAAGAAGATGATCTTAATGGTTTTTTTGTGAGAGATGACGTACCTCCCTCCTTTGTAGCGGATAACTCGGAACACTTTACGCAATCTATTGTACCCTCACAATCTTCTCTTTTAAACGAGCAGGTTGATTCGGACTGGGAGGTCTTGATTGGGGCTGACCCCGGAGACCCCAATGACCCCCATCGCGAAGCGAATCAAATGAGCCAGGATCAGGTATACTATATCGTCTTGGGGATATATATGATCCAAAGATTTATTCCTCCTCAGGTGGATTTTAACGGGGAGGCTTTTCAGGATGGGGAAATTTCAATCAGGGAAGAGAGCAAAAAAATATTGCGTAGGATTGTCAGACATATTAGCGGTAAGTCGTGGGGAGCAGGAGAATTTTATAACTGGAAAATTATTAACCCTGTTACAGAAGCCCCTGTAAATTTGGGGCAAGACGTAACACTTTTTTGCTATGCATTAGCTTCTATATCTTGTGAGATGTCAGGAAATACTACGTTATGTAATGAATTCCATAATGTATTCTCTGTAGCTCCGTTATTGGGGATGGGATTGTGGTTAGGAGTTCCTAGTACTGGTATATATATATCATCTAATGATAATGCCCATATGTATGCGATATTACGAGCTATGATGGGTGGTCTTGGTATTGCCGATTATGCTGGTTGTGCTGCTAGAGACTTTCAACATGTTCCTTTGGTTAAACAAGTACTTCATGGAGGGACAAACCTTTTTAATAACAATAACTATGTAGATCTCTTGAATGCAGCACCCTGTGAAGGGCCTTATATGTATAATTGGGCAGAAGGTAGTTCTACACACAACTCAGCACACTTTGAATGGTCTACTCCAGATCGTCTGATTCATCCTAAAAGAAGAGGAGGAACAGAGCATAATCATTTTCCTGGCGAATACCCTGGATTGGATTATATGATGTACCACAATTTATATTATACCGTAAAAAATGAGTTGTACAATGCGGTTAATTTGATTGATAATCATATTACTGTTACATTACCAAATGGAATATTCGGCACCCAAACTTGGCCACTTAAATTAAATTACTTTAATACTCTTGTAGCTACTAACGTGATTAATAATAATGCTAAAGTAACTTATCATGCCGGTTATGAAATCACCCTTAAGCCTGGATTTACCGCTTATAATGGAGCTGATTTTCATGCCAAAATAGCTCCTTTTGAATGTTCTGAAGAGGGAGAATATAGAAACAATCCTTCTGCGGAGTATATAAAGGGAGTAAACATAGATAAATTTAGACCACATGATATCGTCCAACCGGTTGAAGATTATTTTTATTATTTCGATGAAAGAGATGATACTGATACCCCTGATCGTAGATCAAGAAATACAATAGCATCTAACAAATATGAAACGGTAGACGGCAAGAATCTTCCTAGTATTTACCCTAACCCCACTACAGGAAAATTTACACTTTATCTTCAAGAGATAGATGGTAAAAATAACTATGACATAACACTATTAGACATAATGGGCAAAGTTGTAAATAGTAAAAGAAATATTAAATCCAATGAAATTAATATGGACCTTTCACATAGGGAAAATGGAGTATACACTATAGTAATCAAAACAAATGATGATGTTATCACAAAAAAAATAGTAAAGTACTAAATCTTATACTTTGATAGCACATTTAGTGTATCCAGTAAACGACCAGGTTGTTCGTTGTATAAAAATAATGAATAGCCCCGATTATGTCGGGGCTTGGTTTTGCAGGGAGGGAGCGATGGTGGGCAATCAAACTAAACTCCCTTCAAATTTGATGAGTATCTTTATGATGACACTAAGGTTTATGAGTAAATATTCTTGGGACAAACCTACAAGCATCCAAATGAAAACATTTTTTAGACCTCCAAAGTAAGTTTCGAGGTATTAAACCTAAAACTCCGCTGAGAAAACGGAATTAGCTTAACTGTCTATTTTGAATACATTGCTACGCAATTTTTCAAAACTGAGTTTCACTAATAAACTAAATATAAAAAAAGAAAATCAACTTGACCTATAAACCAAAGGTGTCGATATTAAAATTAAAAAGTAGGAAAAAAGCATATGAGTATTATACTAACAGAATGATGAAAACAAATACAACTAAAATGATAAAAAAGGTAAAAAACTTAATCCCAAAAATACCTCCTTCTATCCTAAATGATAACCATAATTGATATTTTATACTGGTATTACAAACAATAATTTTATTTATATTTTTGTTTTATAACAAAAGTGTGTTTTTGAGAAGAAATAACTATCTCAATTTTATAATTACTTATTTATTTGAGTTAAATATTTTTTTTCGTATAATTCTTCTTTTTAGGCGGGACAGGCTTTCAGGTTTTATTCCTACATATTGAGCAATATAATACTGAGGAATTCTATTAATTAACTCTGGAGTTTGGTTTAATAAAGTTGTGTATCTTTTTTCTGGGGAAGTTGTTAATATTGACTCGGTAATATTTTCCATTATCATGAATAAGTTTTCGTAAAATCTTTTTCGATAGCTATTCCAACTAGGGATTTTATATGTTAAATCATCCAGGTCTTTTTTAAAACACATAAAGAATTCACAATCTTCTATAGCTTGAATTGTAAGTTTCGAAGGTTTTTGTGATAAATAACTTTTAAAATCTCCAACACAATCTCCTTCCTTAAAAAACTGAATGATTCTTTCATTTCCCTCAATTGTATAATAGCTCCTTAAAAGTCCTTTTACCAAAAAAGCTTCAAAATCACATACTTTTCCTTGAGGAAGGAGTATTTCATTAGATTTTAGTGTTATAGAAAAGTGTTTATTTTTTATAGTATCAATTTGTTCCTTTGTAAACGAACCGTTACTTAACATTTGATCTAAAGCTTCAGGATTCATATCATTTGGTGTTTTTAACCCTCTTTTATAAATTTAAGAAAGATAGTTTTTCAGTATTTTTATCTAATTTAGAATAGTATTCTAATGCTTCAATCTATTTTTTTACTCCTAATTTCTCGAATTATATTTTTTATAAAAACCGAATATGGCGACCCTCACTATTGTTTACTTTTGCTATTTGATTTAAAAATGGGATGTGTTTTTTAAAAATTGTATAATTCAATTTTGATGTATTAAAACATTGTTTGTTATGAGTGTCTTAATATTTTTTCGCTAACTTTTCTAATTCTACCATTTAATTATTCTTTATAGAGTATAGTTATAAAATTACATTCAATTCATTGAACTCAGGCCTTGTCAGCATCTTCAATTCTGAAAAAGAAAGAAACTAATTTTCTTTGTATTTCATGACTAATAATATTTGCTATGAATTTCTTCAGTTTTTCTATTGTTCTCTTCGAACAGGTTGATAATCTCTCTAATTTATCTTCTTCACTAAATTTATTTTTACAAATTTCGTATTATATATACTCTTTCTATTGTAAAAAAACGACATTGTTTTGATATATATTATCTTTATACACCATAGTTTCCATATACAAATATTCTCTTCGATCCTTTTACTTCCAGACTAAATAAATAACCTAAGGAGTAAACCAAAGAAATATTCAATCTAAAACATTTACTTGTATACTGAAACAAGTTTCTGTATATAACCAAGACTCACCAAAAAATTAGAATTAATTCAAGTATCAATATTAAAGGGGCATTATACAGTAAATTCGGCATTTTTACTATGAAATCATTTAGGCAAAGCCTAAAAAAAAGTTTAAACAAGTTGTTTACTCATTACCATTAAGGTCATCACGCTACCCATAGAATGGGTTACAATAAGATCATATCTGTTTTTTTTTAGAAATATTTCAATCAATTCAGAAGTATCAAAAAAAATAGTTTTCCCTTTTGAGCTATTTCCATGACATGGTGCATCAAAGCCAATAATCTTATATCCCTTTTCTATCAACACAGGAATTATAGCTCCAAAATTTGATATTCTTCCTTCCCAACCATGTACAAGTAATACTACTTTTTCTCCTTCTCCCCATTCATAGACTACAATATCAAAATCCTTAAATTTTAAATTGCTTCTTTTCGCGTATTCTAAAACGTTTTTCTCAAAAGGTCTAATCTTCTTAATTCGTGGATTTGAGATATATTGAAAAGCAATTTTAGTTGTTAATTTGGGAGAGATTCGTTCTAGTGTTCTAAAACTTTTTTTAAACTTCATCATTTAGATTTTGATTAAAAAAAGTATCGCAAAAAGAAGCTCATAAAACACCATTCTCAGGTTTTGACCAGAAAAACTTTTGTCAATAACAAATGAGACCGTACGAAAAAGAGCTGCTCCTAACCAGCCAATTCCCAGGCAGTAAAAAACATCTAATGATTGACTCCACATAGCATAGCTACCTAAACCAAACATCCAACCACCATAAACCGCTCTAATTTCTGAGATTCCTCTTCTTCCTTTTGGGGTTATTCCTACAATTGCTGCCATTAGCTTAGGTTTTACAATAGCTAATACTCCGAAAAAAGCGGTAAACAGAGCTCCAGCCATATGCAATATGTCTTCCATTTTATTTTGTATTTAATACCTACAAATAAAACACTAAAGACTCACAAAATCATTGACTTAGGTTAAGAAGTATAGCCTCAAAAATTTACATTACATATTTTTATTCCCTTATACATTACTAACATAGTTTTGTTAGTGTGTTTCCTTTAAATAATCCATGATAATTATTTTCGATGTAATTCTTATTTTTTTGGTTTAGGAACAAATAATTACTTTTTTTGGATTTGTTCAATACAATTGTATTTGCATTCTTTTTAGCAACTCCTTACTATTAGAATTAAGAGTTGTAAAGTCATCTTGGGATTAATATAAAATATGTGAACTTTTTTTAAGAGAAAACAAGTCTTTCTACCCCCATTTATATAAATAAGGCTAGGTCTTTTTGCTAACAAAAACACATTCATCACACTTAATTTCATGCAATAATGACGTATAAATACACACAAGTGTGTAAAATCTCTACATCTAGTAAATTAGAGTAACCGCCTAAACACTTGTTATTCAAATCCTATCTAAAATGGCATCAATATTGTCTTTTCTCACGAGGAATTTAAGAAAACATACATGAAGCAATCAACATCTTGTGAATCTTCGGAGACAATAACACCTATAAACACCACCCTTACTCTTCTAGAAAAATTTATCTCAAAAATATCATCACCCCTCATTCTAATAGCAACATTTCTATTAATATTTGGAGGTGCATCTTTATTTTATTTCTTACAACCTCATTTTGAAAAAGTATATTTAGAAAGAATGAATACCGCCTGGGGAACCCCCTTAATGATCACTGGTATCGTGCTGCTTACTCTTAAAATTAGTTTTTTAATTTATATACTGTTTTTATACCTACGCTATAAAGTCATTAAACCAGTATCATATAACAAATTACCTTCTTGTACAGTCATCGTACCAGCTTATAATGAAGGAGAATTGGTTTATAAAACCTTACTTAGTCTTGCTGAAAGTGATTACCCGAAAGAAAAATTACAGTTGATTTCTATTGACGACGGAAGCCAGGATAATACCTGGCAATGGATGCAAAAAGCTAAAGAAGTATTAGGCGATCGTGTTTCGATTTACCAACAACCTAAAAACAAAGGAAAAAGACACGCATTATACCGTGGATTCAATTTAGCAACAGGAGAAGTATTTATAACTGTTGATAGTGATTCTATAGTTAAAAAAGATACGTTGCGCCTAATGGCCAGTCCTTTTGTTGTAAATAAAGAGTGTGGGGCAGTGGCAGGAAATGTACGTGTATTAAACAGAGAAAAAGCTGTAATTCCACGTATGCTAAATGTGAGTTTTGCCTTTAGTTTCGAATTTATCCGTTCTGCACAAAGTAGATTAGGTTCTGTATTATGTACACCAGGTGCTTTATCTGCTTATCGTAGAGAAGCAGTCTTCAATTGTCTTCAAGACTGGATTAATCAAACATTTATGGGGGAAGTTTCAAAAATTGGTGAAGATCGTGCAATGACTAATATGATTTTGAAACAAGGTTATAAAGTATTTTTTCAGCGTGAGGCATACGTTTATACCAACACTCCAGAGCGCTACAAAAACCTATCAAAAATGTTTATCCGTTGGGAGAGAAGTAACATTCGAGAGAATATTGCAATGAGTAAATTTGCCTTTACAAATTTTAGAAAAGGATCTAAAATTGGTACCCGAGTACTACTCTTAAACCAATGGTTAAAAATGATAGCTGCCTATCCAGCTACGTTGTTAATGTTATTTTTTATATGTACATATCCACTATTATTCCTTAGTTCTACATTGGTGAGTATACTGGTTTTTTCGAGTATACAAGCTTTATTTTATGCCAAAAAGCATACTATCTCAGAATCTTTTTGGGCTTATCCATATAGTGTTTTTTATGCCTTTACGTTATTTTGGATTACTCCTTATGCAATAGCCACTGCTGGCAGAAGTGGTTGGTTGACCCGAGACTTAAACGATGAGGAATTAAAGAAACAACAGGTCGTTGCTGTATCATCTTAATCTATTATAGGATAGGATATCGAATTCTTAATAAAACCAAACTTCTAAAAAAAGTGAAATAACACTCTATAATGATCCTTCTAAGCTGAATTGAAGTGAATCTTTAAAAGGGTTTTTATATGCTGAAATAAAATTGAACTAAGAGATAAAGTATTATTTTCTCCGATTTTTCAACAAAGCAATACCGAAAAAGATAATATAGTATCATGTTTAGTTAACTTATAGTGCAAAATCTATACGATATCACTATATCTTTGAGAAATCACCAAATTGAACATTTCTTTAAAATTAAACTTCCGATTAATGATACATTGTAATACGATCAAAAAGGTCTGCTGCATATTCTTTGTTATGCTGAATGTAAGCATCTTATCTGCACAACAATCAAAACTTTCACTAGAACAAATCTTTAGTAGCAGAGACTTTTCTTCAGAACGATCAAAAACTTTAAAATGGTTCGAAGGAGGGGATTCCTATACCACATTAGTAGCTTCTTCAGAAAACAAAGGGTATTATGATATTATTAAAACAGATACTAAAACAGGAGAACAAAGTATCTTAATTCCTGCAAAGTGGATGATTCCCGAAGGAAAAGATACTCCGCTTCGTATAGAAAATTATACCTGGTCTACCGATAAAAGTAAAGTCTTATTCTTTACCAACTCTTCTAGAGTATGGAGGTATAACACTAAAGGAGATTATTGGGTATTACACTTAAAAACAAAAAAACTAACCAAACTGGGAGGAGCAAAAGCAAAATCATCTTCGCTTATGTTTGCCAAGTTCTCTCCAGATGGAAATAAGGTAGGATATGTAAGAGAGCACAATATTTATATCGAATCACTAATCGATGGAAATATCACTGCATTAACAACAGACGGAACAGATAAAATCATTAACGGAACCTTTGATTGGGCATATGAAGAAGAATTCTCTTGCAGAGATGGTTTTAGATGGAGTCCCGATGGTAGCAAGATTGCATACTGGAGAATTAACGCCAGTAAGATCAAGAATTTTCTTATGATCAATACTACAGATTCTATCTATTCGTATACGATACCAGTACAGTATCCTAAAGCAGGAGAAAAACCGTCTGAAGCAAAAGTTGGAGTCGTTAATGCATCGGGAGGAGCTACAACCTGGATGAAATTACCGGGAGATGCCAGTAATCAATATGTCCCTCGGATGATTTGGAAACCAGATTCTAAATCATTACTTCTGCAACACCTCAACAGAGCACAAAACCATAATAAAGTAACACTTTGCAATGCTCTGGATGGGAATACTCAGGTAATTTATGAAGATAAAGAAACTGCCTGGTTAGAAGCGGTAGATGATTTTAAATATCTAGAGGATGCCAGTACATTTACATGGGTAAGTGAAAAAAGCGGATGGAAAGCTCTTTACCTTGTTAAAGATGGTAATGAAACTCAGGTATCTCCTATCGATTCAGATATGATTAATATTGAACTAATCGACGAAAAAAACGGATGGTTATACTATATGGCAAGTCCAGAAAATGCTACACAAAGATATCTGTATAGAACTAAACTTAATAAAAAAGGAAAAGCAGAAAGACTATCACCCAAAGATCAACCAGGAACGCATCGATATCGTATTGCTCCAAACGGAAAATTTGCTCAACATACTTATTCTAAATCTGGCCTTCCCCCTACTACCGATATTATTTCTTTACCCGATCACAAAGTGATTAAAACTTTGGTCTCTAACCAAAAGCTAAAAAAACAAATAGCGGCTATAGATCACAATCCACAAGAGTTTTTTAAGATCTCATTAGATGATGGCACATCACTAGATGCCTATATGATCAAACCTATAGGGTTTGATCCATCAAAAAAATACCCTGTGTTATTTCATGTATATGGTGAACCCTGGTCCCAAACTGTATTAGATTCCTGGGGCGGAAGTAACTATTTATGGCATACCATGCTATCCCAGCAAGGGTATATTATAATGAGTATCGATAATCGCGGGACTCCCGGACCTAAAGGAAGAGAATGGAGAAAATGTGTGTATGGACAAATTGGTGTTCTTTCTTCTTCAGACCAGGCACAAGGGACACAAAAGATTATTGAAATGTTTGATTTTGTAGACCCGGATCGTATTGGTATTTGGGGATGGAGCGGTGGTGGTTCTATGACACTTAATGCTTTATTCAGATATCCCGAAATCTATAAAATGGGAATGGCAGTAGCCCCGGTATCTGATCAAAGATTATATGACAATATCTACCAGGAACGATATTCTGGAATACCACAACTCATGCCCGATAGTTATGAAAAAGGCTCTCCTGTTAATTTTGCCAAAAATCTTAAAGGAGATTTATTACTGATTCACGGAACAGGTGATGATAATGTTCATTATCAAAGTATAGAAGTACTCGCTAATGAACTTATCCGCCATAACAAAATATTCTCTATGGTATCATACCCTAACCGATCTCATGGTATCTATGAAGGAGAAAACACCTCTAGACACTTACGTGAAACACTAACCCATTACCTTAAAACGAATTTACCGAGTGGAGGAAAATAAAGGTTAATATTAGATTTACATACTAAAGCCTATCATGGCGCATAATGGGTGTTTCAAAGTAGATGTACTGTAAGTATACGTCACTTATATATATTTGTATTAATTAAGGTAGTGCTAATCATTTTTTCACTCATAAAAATGACCGAATTCGAACAGTTATTTAAAGGCTTGAATATTGTAGAAGAAAAACTGCAAGAACACATTCTTAAAGAAGGAGTATTGCAAACAGTACCAAAGAACACCTTTATTGTAGAGCAGGATAAATATATCAAGTGGTTAGCTATTGTAATTTCGGGAAAAGTAAGGGTTTGGCAAGAAAATGAGGATCGCCAAATTTTACTGTATTATGTAAACCCAATCCAGACTTGTGTATTGTCATTATCAGCAACATTTAGAGATTGTAAAAGCCTGGTACATGCCAAAACAGAAATAGAAACCACAATTATTAAAATTCCGGTGCGATTTGTATCCGAATGGAGTTTTATGTTTAAATCCTGGAACACCTTTACCACTAATTCTTTCATTATAAGTTATGAAGATTTACTGCTTTCTTATAAAGACCTGGCTTTTAAAAAAATCAATGAAAGAGTAATAGATTACCTAAGATCCGAAGCTAATAGAAATAATTCTTCAATCATAGAGATTTCACACCAACAATTAGCCAAAGAAGTAGGTACCACTCGAGAAGTAGTTTCAAAAATCTTAAAGCAATATGAATTGGATCATATTGTAAAACTACACTTCAAGAAAATAGAACTTCTTTCCTAGCATCTTCAGAAAAAAATAAAATGTATTAGGCCACTTGTATCAAAAGGTACAAGTTTAAGGCTGTTTCTACATATACATTTGTACCATAAGTAATACGCTAAAAATTGTATGAAACGAAAATTAAAATTAGTTGCTGTTTTCCTAATCGGAATAGTAACATTTAGCAATGGTGCAAACAACAATGTAAACACGAAAAAAGGTAACATTATGGAAACAAAAAAAGAAACGTATGTATTAGTACACTCTGCCTGGCTAGGTGCCTGGCAATGGGAAAATGTAGCTTCAAAATTAAGAAATGAAGGGCATATTGTAATTACCCCGGATCTTCCCGGGCACGGAAATGATAAAACACCTCCTGCCACAATTGCAATGACAGATTATGTAAAAGCAATTACAGATATTCTCGACAAGCAAGAGCAACCCGTACTATTAGTTGGACATAGTTTTAATGGTATTACGGTTAGCAGGGTTGCAGAAATACGACCCAATAAAGTAAAAAGTATCGTCTATCTTACCGCATTTTTATTACCAAAAGGAGGTTCTTTTTTTAGTGCAGCTCAGGGAGTAGAAGGCTCGGTAGCGGTAGATAATTTCTACCTGTCTGAAGATAAAACTTATGCTTTGGTAGATGAGAACGAAATTCAAAATGCCTTTGCTCATGATATTCCTAAAGAAGCTTTTGATAATGCTAAACCCAATATCGTTCCTGAACCCTCTGCCCCACTAATGTATAAGTTAGAAGTTACAGACGGTAACTTTGGGCGAATCCCAAAGTACTATATAGAATGTACAGAAGATAGAGCTATACCTGTCGAAGTGCAAAGAGCAATGTATAAAGGAAAGGTAAAAAAAGTATTCACATTACATTCTAGCCATACTCCAAATTTCTCTCAACCAGAACACCTGGCCAATATTCTTCTTAAAATTATAGATGAAAAATAAAAATCTCTAAAGATATAGAAAGCGCAAATCATTAAGGTTTGCGCTTTTAATCGTTAAATTAATGATGTCATAAATTGGTAAGGTTTTAAAACCATTAATGACTACTTTTATCATCGCTCAGAATTGACTTTCAGATACGGTATAAATTAGAAATATCAGTATCATGAAACTTTGAAAAACTACTCTTAAAAACGAAAACACCCCCCAGATTATGTTAGATCACGTATTTCAAAAATTACATATAACAGAAGAAGAGCTCAAAAAAGAGCTTCGTGAAAAAACTTCTATTTCAAAGCATCAAAAAGGTGAGTTTCTAATAAAAGAAAATAAATATATCAAAGTTCTGAAAATTGTAATCAGCGGAAAAGTTAGAGTGTATCAGGAAAACGAAGAGCGGGAAATCCTTATTTACTATTTGGGAGACATGGAAACGTGTACCCTTTCTTTGTCTGCTTGTTTTGAAGATTGTAAAAGTACCGTTAATGCTATTGTTGAAGAAGAATCAATCGTATTAAATATCCCTGTGAGATTCGTAAAAGATTGGTGTTTTACTTATAAATCCTGGAATCGATTTACTATAAATACATTTCGAGATAGCTACAATGTACTTATTAATAACTACTCAAAACTTGCTTTTAAACCTCTCAGGGAACGTTTACTCGAATATCTAATGTTAGAGTCCGACAACTCTATCTTACAAAGGTCACATCAACAATTAGCCAGAGAATTGGCTACTACAAGAGAAGTAATTTCGAGGCTTTTAAAAAAATTAGAAACAGAAGGAATCGTTACATTAGGAAAACAAGAAATTAGAATTCTAAAAAAAAATACCTAGTGTGATAAAAGTCACAAGTATGACATGTCTTCTACTGCTTTCTTTGTATTTAGAATTTAAAAAAACATACAAATGAAAGTAGTAAACACAATAGTATTATGTTTGATCCTGATAGTTTCTATTGCCTGGGTCCAACATAAGCCAGAAGAGAAAAAAGAAACCATAAAACAATCTTATGCAGAACATTCTCCTACCGCACATCACGAAATAGCATTAGAAGTACTTAATGCCAGTAAAGAATGGATAACAGCATTTAATGAAGGAAAAAGTGACATCTGTATTGAAGGCTATGATGCAAAAGCTGTGATGAGTGCCCAACCTTTTGGTATAAAAAAAGGCGTTCGGGAAATAACAGATTTTTGGCAACCTTTTATGCAATCAGGAGCTACAAATTTAATCTATACAAATCTAAGTATAGAAGTCGTTAATACCTCAACTGCATTATTATCTGCAAATTGGAGTATGAATGTCGGAAGAGGCGTTATTTTTCAAGAAAAGTGGGAGAAAAAAAATGGTAAGTGGGTACTCACTTATGATGATTTTGAAGTATTAGAACAATTTAAAATACCTACAGAAAATAAAACAAATCCTATTGCAAGTCATCAAATGCTAGAAGCTGTAATTAAAGCATCAATAGAAATAACCAAAGGGTTTAATACACAAAACAATGAAATTTTCACAAATGGATATCTCGAGAATGCTACAATGAATGCTATTCCTATGGCTAAATTGTTACATGGTAAACCTAAGATTACCCAGTTTTGGCAAAAATTAATTACCTCTGGTGCAAAAAACATAACCTATCACAACCCCACATTTGGTGTAGTTTCTCCAGAAGGGGTTAAGATTTCCTCTGATTGGTCTATGAATATCGGGGAAGGAAAAATTTACCAGGAGAAATGGGTAAAAAAAGATGATGTATGGATGCTTAGCTATGACGAATTTCAAGTTTTAAAAATGTATTAATCCATCATTCATTACTATTTTTAAGCCTGTAGCTGATGCTACAGGCTTAAAAATAATACAAAACATAGCTTAATCATCTTTTACAACCATGCTTGTAATTTATCATAGATTTTTCTTTGGTCTTCTTTTGTGAAATTTTTAATCCTGGTGCTATGACTTCCTTTGGGCAATACCATCTTTAAAGCATTTACATGAGGTTTTGGAGTAGGTGAACACGCTCCCCAAGGGTCATATTCTCCATAAATGTAAATGATATGATCACCTTCATTCTCTACATAATCTCTAACCTTTTTAATATAATCCTGATCATATACCATAAGAACATTTTTTGGAGCAAATCTCATATTAGTTGGTTGTTTTACCACTTTAATTAAATCCTGTACGGGAGTACTATCAAATCCGTAATATCCGAGTTCTACCATATGTTGATAATAAGAAGGTAACAGGTTGTGATATGTTTTATCACTATAGAAGCTAATTCCTACTACTTTATTAAGGTAGGCAAACAAAGTGGCAGCATCGGCATGTCCATTAGGTATTTCATCACACTTCCCTCCCCACTGCCAGAAAGAAAAAGGAAATTCTAGTACTGCATACTCTAGAGCTTCTTCTGGTGATACTTTTGTAAAACTCATTTTCTTTTTTCTCGAATGCTGATCAATTTGATTCAAAAGAGCCTCTCTTTGAGTTAACAATAACCGTTGAAAATTAGTAATCTTAGTTCTGCACTCTTTGGTTCCAACAGTAGCGATATGCTCTTGTGTTCTTGGGTCTTCTCGAGTATTAATCAAAGGAGCTACATAAGAAACTGCAGCATCCATATCTTTTGGATACTTTGATTTATAAATCAATACAGTCTCCCCTCCTTTACTTATTCCTGTAGAAATCCATTTGTTGGTATATATATTTTTAAGTTTGGTAACCAGAAGATGATAATCCTGAATAGCCTGATCATTGGTCAGGTACTTCCATGGAATTGGATTTGGTCTTGATTTCCCATAAAATCTGTATTCTACCATAACCTGATTTGCCTTCAACAGGGTACTCAACTCATATGTTCGATGTTTTGCAGAATACCCTTCGGTAACTAATACTGTGGGCTGCGAATAATCAGAATGAGATACATATACATAATGATCAAAAGTTCCTGCATCTGGATTATTGTGATCTAGTGGCTGCTTCAATATCAATCGGTACGATTCTGTAAAATGATCATTTACCTGTATTGCACTTATATCTGCTGTAGGGAACAAATTCCTTAATTTTTGCTCAAAAGATATCTCGGCAGTAGGTGGTAACGTGCTTTTACAAGAAAAAAGGGAAAGATTAATAAGAAGTAGTAATAATATATACTTAGTTCGATTCATAAAATAAATAGTTTTTAATATTTTAAAGATAGCTTAAAAGGGTGTCGACTTAATGATACTATATTACCTAAGAATGGTATCATTTTAATAAGATTTGAGTTAGTATGCCATTACGAATAGGGATTTGTTTACATTTATAACCTATGGATACAATTGTTCAGATCAATACCGATTTTATTGAAAACAACACGAATTTTAATGAGCTAATTGCTGAATTAAGAAACAAATTTGCATCAAATTCTATACTGGTACCTATGCGTCATCATCATGATTTTCCAAACCCTGTGGTTCAGGAAGATTCTACGCTATTGTTGATGCCTGCCTGGAATCCTGGTAAAGAAGCAGGAGTAAAAATCGTAACGGTAAGTCCCAAAAACGGGCAGTTTGATTTACCTTCGATCCAGGGTACATATTTGTATATGGATGCTATCAAAGGTACTATCAAAGCAATAATGGAAGCAAAAAGTTTGACTGTAAAACGAACAGCTTCGGCCTCTGCCCTGGCATCATCGTATTTATCTAAAACTGATGCTTCTTCCTTATTAATGATCGGTACTGGGGCACTCTCTACAAATCTAATTAAAGCGCATGCCAGCGTAAGACCTATTAAAACCGTTTATATCTGGGGAAGGAATTATGAAAAAGCGAAAAAAATCTCAGAAGAATTAGAAGGAGAAAATTTTGATATCCATACTATACCTACAATCGAAGAAAAAATTTCTGAAGTAGATATTATATCCTGCGCAACATTATCCAAAACTCCTTTGGTTTTGGGTGACTATTTAAAAGCCGGACAGCATGTAGACTTGGTAGGAGCCTATAAAAAAGATATGCGTGAAGCTGATAATGAAAGTATAAAAAAAGCTACCGTCTTTGTAGACACTTATCAAGGAGGGCTTAAAGAAAGTGGAGATATTGTTATTCCTCTTAAAGAAGGTATTCTAAAAGAAGAAGACATCAAAGCTGATTTATTCGAACTCTGCTCTGAGGCTAAACAAGGAAGAACCAGTGATCATGAAATAACTGTTTTTAAATCTGTAGGGCATGCCCTCGAAGATTTAGCAGCAGCTACTTATTATTATAATCAATATACACATGAGTAAAACATATCAAAACATTTTAAAAAATACCGATTTCGACCCCAAAAAAGATTGGTTACAAATCAAAACCATCGATATGCATACAGGAGGAGAACCGCTTCGAGTGATTATTGATGGGTTTCCCGAACTGAAAGGAAATTCGGTATTAGAATACAGAAGATATTGTAAAGAGCATTATGACCACTTACGTACCTCACTTATGTTTGAACCTCGCGGTCATGCTGATATGTACGGATGTATCCTACTCCCTCCTAATGATGATGATGGGGATTTTGGCATTTTGTTTATACACAACGAAGGATATAGCACCATGTGCGGTCATGCTATTATTGCGATTTCTACATTGGCTGTAGAAATGAACTGGATCGATTATCAAGAAGGAGATAATACGATAAAAATTGATGCTCCCTGTGGTCGAATCATCTCTTATACGCAAGTAAAAAATGGAAAAGTGACCGGAGTTCGTTTTCACTGTGTTCCCAGTTTTGTAGTTGGATTGGATAGAAAGGTAAAGGTAGATAATATAGGAGACGTTATCTATGATTTAGCCTACGGAGGTGCTTTTTATGCATATGTAGATATGGCTAAAAATAACTTTGACTTTGATTTGACTTCAGACTCCTATAGAAAATTGATTGCTAAAGGAATGGATATAAAACATGCTGTAATAGAGCAAGATTCTAATATTTTACATCCTTATGAAGAAGATCTTAGTTTTTTATATGGTACCATTTTTATTGGAGATTCTACAAAAGAAAATATTGACAGTAGAAACGTATGTATTTTTGCTGAAGGAGAAGTAGATAGGTGCCCTACCGGATCGGGAGTTTCTGGTAGAATGGCAATACATAAAATGAGAAATGAAATACAGTATGGTGATACAATGACTATAGAAAGTATTACCGATTCTGTATTTATAGGTTCTGTTATTTCTGAAGAAGAATATGGTCCTTATAAAGCAGTAATACCACAAGTTGAAGGAACGGCACACATTACAGGAATGCACACTTTTATGATCGATCCTGATGATCCAATGAAAAATGGGTTTATTTTTAGATAACAAACAAGACTATCCTAAAGTAGTATTAATACTACTTTAGGATAGTCTTTCAATTACTATGTATTTAGATTATTTATTAGGGTTCTATCTCTATTATATAGATAATCCAAAAGGATCATCAATAGAGTGGGCTGGTTGTGTAAACCATTTTGGTCCTTCTTCGGTCATATAGATATGATCTTCTAATCTAATTCCAAACTCATTGGGCACACATATCATAGGTTCATTACTAAAACACATTCCTGATGTAAGAATCGCATCTTCATGTCTTGCTATATACGGCCATTCATGGATATCTAATCCGATTCCGTGACCGGTGCGGTGCGGTAGCCCTGGTAATTTATAATCAGGCCCCAGTCCTTTGGCTTCTAGCGTTTTTCTTGAAGCATTATCTATTACAGAACATGGTTTTCCTAATTGAGCAGCTACAAATGCAGAAAGCTGAGTTTCTTTCTCAAGATTCCATATTTTACGTTGTAGCTCACTAACCTCACCATATACATATGTTCGGGTAATATCTGAAATATAATCATGAAGGACACATCCTGTATCAACCAATACTATTTCGTTTTCTTCTAAATCTTTTGGTGCTTTTACACCATGGGGGAAAGAAGAATCTACACCAAACAATACGATACAAAAGTATGACCCCGAAGGAATACCGTATCGTTTATGAGCTTCATTAATAAAATTGGTGACTTCTTTAGCACTAATCCCAGGTTTCAGTATTCGTGCTGCAGCTTGTTGTACTTCCATCGTAATATCCATTGCAGTTTGCATGATGGCAATTTCTGCTTCAGATTTTATCATTCGACACCCCGCAGTGATTGGTTTGGCATTAATTAGATGATAAGCGGATTGTTCTTTTAGAATTCCATCAATAATAAAAAAAGGAGTTGCTTCATCCATAGCCACATCCTTACCACTAATATTTTTCTTGTCTAGAATATCCACAAATAAGGTATATGGACTTTCATGTTCTTCCCAGCAATGAACAGGTCCTTTTATTAACATGAAATCCAAAATAGTACCTTCTTCAAACCGAGGACCTATATAATGTACCTCACCATCAGGAAATAGCAATGCTCCCACCATTCGTTCACTTGGGTTCCATCGCATTCCTGTAAAGTAAAATAAATTTGTTCCTGCATGCAGATATACTGCAGGAATCCCTTGCTTTTTCATAAGATCACAAGCTTTATGTATTCTGGCTTGAAATTCTTCTTTTTGAATGGGTTTAGCAAGATGAGCTTTTGGCTGTATTGCATTTAATTCTTTTTCGATAGTAGAACCGCCTATTCCTAATGCATTCATAATTTATAATTTTGTAATTAACACTACGCCGTCATCGACTTTTCAATTTCTTCAATTTCAATAGGCATAGCTTGTGTGAGATTTGTATTTCCAGTTTCTGTAATGAGATAATCATTCTCCAGGCGACAACCTATTCCTTCTTCGGGGATATAGATACCCGGCTCGCAAGTAAGTACCATTCCCGGTTCTAAAGCCCTGGAATACAAACCTACATCGTGAACATCTAACCCAAGATGATGTGCTGTACCATGCATGAAATACTTTTTATACAAAGGTTGATCCGGGTTTTGAGCCGCAACTTCAGAAGCATCGAGAACTCCAATTTTGATTAATTGCTCTTCGACTAAACTGGCCATTTGTTTTTCATAATCTGCTGGGATCACTCCCGGCTTAAGTAATTTACTCCCTTCCTTTAAGCAATGTAACACTGCAGCATATACTTCTTTTTGTCGATCAGAAAATTTACCATTTACAGGAATACAACGTGTGGTATCACTATTATAATTACCATAGCAAACCCCAAAATCCAGAAGTATCATATCACCATCCTGGCAAGTATTATCATTGGTATTATAGTGTAATGCACAAGCATTTTTTCCTGAAGCTACAATAGGCTTAAAAGCATGTCTTGTCCCTCCATTTTTAAGGAGTGCATACGTTAATTCTGCTTCTAATTCGTACTCTTTACAGTCTGGTTTTACTGTGTTGAGTACTCTATAAAAACCTTCAATACTAATATCTGCAGCTTTTTGTATCTGCGCAATTTCTTCATTTGATTTAACAGGACGTAAAGCTCTTGTAATTTTGGCGGCTCGATGATACTGGTGCAAAGGGTATTTTTCTTTACACCAGTTAATCATTCGATCCTGTTGTGTTTGTTTGTTATATGTAATTCGCTTTATGTGCTCGTTATGTCCTAAATAAAAACCATCTGCTTCAAAGGCCATTACTTGCAGTATTTTTTCAAAATCATGTGCCCATTCTATTCGTTGGATTCCTGAAATCTGACCAGCTTCTTCTTTGGTTAATTTCTCACCATCCCAGATTTTGATATGCTCACTCGTTTCTTTTATGAACAAAATTTCCCTGTTTTCTGGCTTATAAGCATCTGGATATAATACCAGTATTGTTTCTTCCTGATCTATTCCTGATAAATAAAATAAATCATTGTTTTGGGCAAACCCCATAACATCATCTGCATTGGTATGCTTGATATCATTAGACGTGAGAATAGTAATCGTATTCTCCAGAGTTTTGGAAGTAAAATTATTTCGGTTCTGTATAAAAACGGTATTTGGTAAACTTTTGTAGCGCATATTAGAAATTCTATCCGAATAAAATGATTAATAGTTGTTTTCCTGTTGCACCTCTTCTTTTTTTGTTAGTAAGGGTACAACCGTCAATTTATAAGTTGTTTTATTTATTTCATTCTTTTTTCTGTTTTTTTTGTAAACAAAATTCATTTCTACACCCTATTCTTTTATACGTTTATACCAAAAAGGGTATGATAAAAAACCACACCCTCTTGATTATAAACTTAACAATACCAACATTTAAACAGATTGTTATTAGAATATTGTTCTAGAGTTAAAATTTACATTTTCTCATTAGAATGAGTTCCATCTACAGTTCTGATGATTTCATCTGGATTTTCATTTTTAAGTGCATTTGGGAGCAATTCGTTCGGCCAATCCTGATAGCTAAATGGTCTTACCCATCGTTTTATAGCATTTGTTCCTACAGCAGAAAATCTGGAATCAGACGATGCTGGATATGGGCCTCCGTGTGTCATAGAAGGACAAACTTCTACTCCTGTAGGTACCCCATTAAAAATTACACGTCCAACTCTGTCTTGAAGTGCATCAACGATATTGCCTAAGTTTTGATACTCTGATTTTTCTGCCAGGATAGTTCCTGTTAATTGTCCTTCGAGATTATTAATAATTTCAACAAGTTCTGCTTCGTCTTTACATCTAACTACTAATGAAAAAGGGCCAAAGACTTCTTGATGCATTTTTGGATTAGTTAAAAAATCAGCTCCAGAAACAGCAGAAATTTGGGTAGGGGCAAAATTAGGTTCTACTTCTTCGGTTAAAGAAGCTACGACTTCTACGCCTGATTGAGAAGATATGTTCGTTCTATTTTCTACATAATCTCTTTTTATATTAGGATGTAACATACACTGGGGAGCTATCGCAGTACTTTTTTCTGCCAGGTCCTTGATAAAGTTTCTAGTATTATCACCATCTATTGTCAGGATTAGCCCAGGATTTGTACAGAACTGACCTGTACCCACTGTAATAGAATTAGCATATGTAGTTGCAATTTCGTCTGCTCTTTTGGTAATTGCTTCGGGTGTAATAATTACAGGATTAACACTTCCCATTTCTGCAAAAACAGGAATTGGTTCTTCTCTATTTGCTGCCAGATTAAATAAGGCTCTTCCTCCCGAGATACTTCCTGTAAAACCAACAGCTTTTACCTTTGAGTGTTTTACCAGGGCAGCTCCTACTACTCTCCCACTTCCGGTAATATTTGAAAAAACGCCATTTGGCATTCCTGTTTTTTCGGCTGCTTTGATGATAGCAGATGATACCAGTTCTCCTGTTCCAGAATGCATGGCATGTGATTTAACGATTACCGGGCATCCTGAAGCTAGTGCGCTAGCTGTATCTCCTCCTGCAGTAGAAAATGCCAAAGGAAAATTACTCGCTGCAAATACTACTACAGGTCCTAACGGAATATTAGTTTTTCTAATATCTGGTCTAGGTGCAGGTGTTCTGTTGGTATCTGCCAAATCGATTGTATTTTCTCGCCACTCTTCATTAGAAACCAATTCTGCAAAAGAACGTAATTGAAAAACTGTTCGACCTCTTTCTCCTATTGCTCTTCCTTCTGGCAACCCTGTTTCTGAGGTATATGCCTGAATCAATTCATCATCTAAAGCCAAAATCTCATCTGCAATAGCATGTAAGAATTCTGCTCTTTTAGCTCCTGTAACATTTCTATATTCTTTAAAAGCCTGATGTGCTAGTTCTGTAGCTTCATCTACTTCTTCTAAAGTAGCCTCATAAAATTCGTATTCGTTCTCAATATTTAGTTTTGGATTGAATGTTTTACGAGAAACGGATCCTGTTGCCGATAATCTATTTCCTATATAATTTTTTCCGGTTATCATATATATTGGTTAATGGTTTTAGTGTAAAATGAATTAATAATAAAATTGATTAAAGTAAAAACAAGGTATTTGGGGCAAAAAAATCTAACTCACTACAGCATTTAGTTCTTTATACTCTGGTAAGGCAGGTCTTGTTTTTAATCCATTTTCAATAATGCTAAGGACACTTTTACGTTCTTCACCAACAAGTGGCAATCTTGGTGCACGTACATTTTCGGTACCGATTCCTGTAGCTACTTCTGCAAGCTTAATATTTTGTACTAGTTTTGCATTGATGTCTAACTCTAGCAAAGGCAAAAACCATCTATATATCTCGAGTGCTTCTTTAATTCGTCCTGCTTTTTGTAATTCGTAAATAGCAACGGTTTCTGCAGGAAATGCATCTACAAGTCCAGCAACCCAACCATCTGCTCCCATTAAAAGGCTCTCTAAGGCTAGAGTATCAACACCAGAAAGGATTTTTAGACGATTTCCGAATTTATTTTTGATTCTTGTAATATTAGATATATCTCTTGTAGACTCTTTTACAGCTTGTATATTATCCATTTCTAATAACTCTTCGAACATATCCAGAGTTACTTCAATTTTATAATCTACAGGGTTATTATACACCATAATTTGTAGCTCTGTACTTTTAGCTACTTCTTTAAAATACACTACTGTTTCGCGATCTCCAGCTTTGTAACGCATTGGAGGTAGCATCATTAATCCCTGGGCTCCATCTTCTTTAGCTTTTGCGGCTGCATCGATTGCATTTTTGGTCGTTTGCTCTGCAATGTTCATGATTACAGGAACTCTGCCATTAACAATGTTAACCGTCTTTTTTACCAAAGTTCTTTTTTCTGTATCACTTAAGGTACTAGCTTCTCCCAGCGTTCCTCCCAGAATAATTCCGTGAACTCCAGCTTCTAGTTGAGCATTAATATTAACTTCAAACATATCTAGGTCTAAAGTATCCTCATTAGTAAATTTAGTTGTTACTGCTGGCATTACGCCTTTCCAATTTATAGCCATAATTGTGGTTTAATATTTCGGGTCAAATATACCATGAATTTAAGGTGTAAAGTACCTAGAAATTATCCATGTATGGTACTAAATTAACCTACATAACGTTGAATATTGATTTTTTGATTAATATTCATTCAGATTATAAAAAAATGAAACGGTGTTTTTAATATTGCTTTATAAATGAAATTCCCTCTCAATTGACAGGCTAACTTGTCTATTAAGAGGGAAAGGACTATCACAAATTAAAATGAGTTCTATATCTCTAATTCACATCCCAGAATATTTTGGTACTTAATTCATCTCCTCCAATATTTGAAGCAGCGTTTGTTACATTTGTACCATTAGTGTTATATTCTCTAATAGGATATTTTATTCTTCTCGGGATAGGGTTACCTTCTGAGCTATCATTTAAATTAGGGAAACCTAATCTTCTATAACTCGACCATCCTTCGAAACCTCTATTATAAAAAGCGATCCACTGTTGAGTTCCTATCTTTTGTCTATAGTTTCCAGTTGCAGTTGTGTAAGCTACATCTGCTTGCCCTAGATAGGTTGTTGCATCACCAGATGAACCTCCCCAGTACGTAATAGATGCGGTAATGGCGTTATTATAATGATTTTCTGCATCTGCCGGAGATCCTACCAAAGAACGTTCTGCAGCTTCTGCCAATAAAAATTCTACTTCTGCATAATCAAGTAACATCCCTTCTAAATCAGGTTGATGAAAAGCAGTACCAATATGGGTAAAATTATCAAATATATTAAGGTTTCCTAGTATTCCTCCTACATAAGGAGTTAGGTTATTATCAAAATAAGCAGATTGTCTTGGGTCATTAATCGGTTGCATAATATCTACTATTGCTTCTGCAACAACATAATCTTCTCTACCGCTATTTACAAGAGTTTCCCATATTGGATTTGTATTTGGTGTTGTTGATTCGTAGCTTAATGAAGCATTATCACTATTAGATGTAAACACTCCAGAATTAACTGCCTCTGTTGCTAATGTTCCTGCTTGATTAGCATCTACATCAGCAATCCTAAGTGCTAATCGCAATTTTAAGGAATTTGCAAATTTTGCCCATTTAGAGACATCTCCTTGATACATCAAATCTGAATCACCAAATGATTGTCCGGAAGCATTAAGGTTACTAATAGCAGTATTTAGCTGATTTATAATATTAGTATAAATATTCTGATCATTATCATATATCGGGTTTAAGATATTTTCATCTAAAGACAGAGCTTCTGAGTAAGGAACATCTCCAAAAAGATCTACCAAGACATGAAAGGTATATACTTTCAAAATTTCGATAATCGCTAATCTATTTTGTTTATCTATTTCAGTAAAACCGAATATTTCTTCTTCGGGAATTAATCGAGCTGCTTCATTAAGGTCACTTAGAACATCTCTATAAAGTGTATTCCAATAATTTTGTGGAAAACTCTTAAGGTCTTGAAAATTAGTTTCTGGACCTATAAAACCTGTACCCGCCCAATATTGCGCATAAAATTTCAAATGATTATCAAAAATACTTTGAGTAACCATTTGGTCAACCAAATTTCGTTGTCCATTAGTAAATAATGTTGACGAAGGAACGTCAGAAATCTGTTTATCGCTCACATTAAGATCATCTACCTTGCAGGAAAAGATCATAAACAAGCAGAATAGTATGGTTAAAATTTTACTATTTTTCATTTTTTTAGAATTTTACTTTTAGGTTAAAACCATATTCTTTAGATGTGGGATATGCAGAAGATTGAAATCCTTGTAAGTTACCTGCACTTAATCCTGCTTCTGGATCAGAATATGGGATGTTTTTGTCAATAATCCATAAGTTTCTACCAATTACAGAAACCACTACATCATTAATAGGTAGGTTATCTAATAATTTTGTTGGTAGTGAATAAGAGAATATCACTTCTCTTAATTTTACAAAAGAAGCATCATAAACATTTTGTTCATCTGTTGATCTGTAATAAATAAATGGGCTATCAAAACTATTTACCGGGGTTCTCACTGTATTAGGAGTCCCATCTTCTCTAACACCAGGAGCAATTATTCCTCCTCCATCGGCAACAGCATCTCTGATAGGATTACCTAAATCATTAAGCCCTGCGGTTTCAGGAAATATTCCCGTAGCATATCCATAGGTATGATCAAGAGAATAGATATCTCCTCCTTTTTGCATATCAATTAAGAAACTAAGCGAAGCATTTTTATATCTAAAAGTATTGTTGATTCCTCCATTCCAATCTGGAATTATGTTACCAATCACTCCATTTTCTTCGTTAGTCACGTAGTATCCGTTTTCATCAACAACTCGCTGGCCATTAAGATATTTAAAACTAGATCCTCTAATCGTACCATAAGGTTCTCCTACAGTGGCATTAATAGAAACGTCTTCTTGTAATGTTCCTGATAAACTTAAATTATCAATTCCATCCAATAGTGAAACTACTTCACTTTTGTAGGTACTCCAGTTTACATTGATATTCCATTCAAAGTTTTGGGTTTTAATTGGAGTTCCAAAAAGACTAACTTCATATCCTTTATTTTCTATTTCACCAGCATTTACAATTTTTGAATTAAATCCTGTAGAAGTAGATATATCTAATGGAAGAATTTGATCTTTACTATTTGTTTGATATGCTGTTATATCAAACCCAAATCTATTCTTAAAAAGCTTCATTTCTAATCCTGCCTCATAACTTATAACGGTTTCATTCTTAAGTGTAGGATTGTTTTTATTATTTGGCAATGAGAAAAGAGATTGTCCTGCAAAACCATTAACAAAAGTATATACGTCGTCTACAAGAAGTACACCAGCACTATTACCTACTTCGGCATAGTTCAACCTCAATTTCCCAAAATTTAACCAATCACTTGTAAAGAGGTTAGAAAAAAGAAAACTAGTCGAAATTGATGGATAATTAAATTGTCTTTTACCATCTGGTAAAGTTGATGATCGATCTATCCGGTAGGTTGCATCTAAGAATAATATATCATCATAACCAAATGATGCACTGGCATAATACCCGTTAACCCCCATACTAGACTTTCTTTCTATAGGTGGTGCTATTGGATTTACCGAATTGGATAAAGAGTAAAATCCAAAAGTATTAAGTCCTCCATTTGTTTGTGCAAAAATAGAACTTCTATTTGTTCTGGTAAGGTTCATCCCCAGAAGTCCTTTAAAATTAAGTTTTTCAGTAATATCAAAATTAAAGTTCCCTATCATGTCGTAGTTCATTTCTCTAAAAAACCCATTAAATCTATTATAATTAGATGGATTGAAACTAGAAACGTTTACTCTTTCTTCTCTTATTTCATCAAACCTATCCATAGTCACTCTTCCCAAAACATCAAACCAATCATTCACTTTATATGTTAAAGCTACATTTCCAAAGACACGATCTCTACCGTCTGTTTGATAATTTTCATATAATGTCCAATATGGATTATCCCAATATTGTGGTCTTGGCGCATAAGGATCGTCACCTGTACGTGCCGATGATCGTATATTCCAGGTAGCATTTCTTCTTAATCTAAAATACGCATCTCTCTGCTCTCTTAAGTCAACATTTGTTTGATACCATTGTCGCAATCCAGGCAAAACACTATTTTCGTCATATCCTGTTGCAAATCTACCTCGCCCACTATTTTTGGTATACGTAACCTTTGCTCTTGCTGTGACTTTATCTGTTAACTTATAACTCCCTCCAAAATCTACCGTTTGCCTTTTAATTAAACTGTTGGGTAAAATACCTGTTTGTTCTACATTGGTAAATCCTAATCTAAAATCTCCTTTGTCTGTAGCACCATCAACACTAATACTGGTTGATTGCAACAAACCTGTCTGAAAAATAGAAGTAGGATCATTTTTTGCTGCTACCCAAGGTGTAGGAGTACGATAATTAGGATTTTCTGGAAAAAACGCTCCCCATTGGTATACTGAGAGATTAGGGTCAAATCTTGGTCCCCAAGAAGCATCGCCCCCTGTATCTACAACATTATCTAAAATACCATCTCCATCTACATCTTCCTGTACAAAAGAAGCTCCATAACCTCCCCCGTATTCTTTTTGGTATCTCGCAAATGTCTTAGGATCAAATTTACTAAATGTAGTATTTGAATTAATTGTTATCCCTAACCCTTTATTTTTAGCTCCTTTTTTTGTTGTGATTATAATTACTCCGTTTCCTGCTCTAGATCCATATAATGCAGAAGCAGCAGCTCCTTTTAAAACGTTTATAGTTTCTATATCATCTGGATTAATATCTGACGCTGCATTACCATAATCATATCCTCCTCTACCCGCTGTAGAGTTTCTCGAATTGTTAATTCGATTACTAATCGGAGTACCATCAATCACAAATAAAGGTTGGTTATTACCAGTTAAAGAAGAATATCCCCTGATAATTACATTTGTTGACCCCCCGAAGTTATTATTTCTAGAAACAGTAACTCCAGCAAGTTTACCAGACAATGAATTCACAAAGTTTACACCTTTAGCTTTGCTAATATCTTCTGATTCTATTTGTTGAGTTGCATATCCCAAAGATTTTTTAGACCTACTTATACCAAGAGCTGTTACTACAATTTCATCTAGTGAAGTAGCATCTTGATACATTATCATATCGAATGTTGTCTCATCACCTACTAGTTTTTCTTCTGTTTTAAAACCCAGATAAGAAAAAACAAGTGTTTGACCTGCTTCTACCTGCAAAGAGTAATTACCATCAAAATCAGACAATGCGCCAGTTGATGTTCCTTTGACTAGAATATTTACTCCAGGAAGAGGAATCCCAGAATCCTCTGTTATTTTACCGGATACTGTTTTTTCTTGTGCAAAACTTATTGTACAAAAAATCAGCATGAGTATAACCGAAAGATTAATTTTTGTGTTCATTAGTTTGTTTTATTAAATTTTAAAATTACTTGACGGATCTTCTGGTGTTTTCCCAAGTACCTGATCCATAATTTTGTAGAAAGATTTAAGGTCTAGAAATACAACTATAATTAGCTTTTAACGTGTTATTTCTATCTGCCTTTTCTTAGCAACCTCCTTTTATAATGTCTTAGAAAGAAGGGTATGGGATTTTAGTTTTGTTTACGATTTTTGTAAAGTTTAGTTTCCAAGCTCTTATCGAAAAAAGCTTTGAGAACTGATTTGTGTCTACTTTTTTTTCCATATTATTTTAAGATTGATTATTTCGAAGCGAAATATATCTTAGAGTTATGGTATTACCATCATTTGGATTAATAAAGTATTATATATGGATATTTTAGTACTAATCTTTACATATTTTTCTTTGATTTCAACAAACCAATAAAGATTATACAATTACTAAAAACTCTAAAATTAGATGCAGATTCTTATGTATAGTAAAAGAAGAAAATACTGTTCTAAATAAAATAAACAAATACGTTTCTGAAGAATATTCTTCCATATTTAGGAGATAAGAGATACCATATCATAGCATATATACGCATAGTATAATCAAGTATTTACCCTCTATTTTGTTAAAAAACAATCCCGATTTACTTCTTGCATAAAGTAGCATGATGCAATTTTTAGATTGGCTAAAACCGTCTAAAAAAACACCAATTCAAAAGCTCTATGTATCGATAATCCTAAGAAAGCAATCTTATATTCTATACTTATCCTATAGAGATGTTATTTTTTTGACATAAAAAACACTTTATAAAATGAACATATCTTCTTTTAAAAAGAAAAAAGACTAAAAAAAACTAAAAAAGAATAAAAATCACTGAAATTAAGCGTAAAAAATGAAAACATACCCCAATACTGTAATTTTATTGCAACTAACATTTATTAGTTTTTATACAAAAAACACTAATAAAAAACACAAACTTCACAATGAAAAATTACAAAAAACACATGCTTTGGATAAGCATGTTATCAACAATGGTATTTGTATTCAAAATGAATGCACAACCTCTACATCAAACTACAAATAATGAAAATAATACCTTTTCTTCTCAAAGTAAGCAAGCCTGTATTTGGGGGAATGATTTTCTTACTCCAAGAGTAGAATTTAGAGATTTTGATGGATCAACTGTTGGATCACAAGTATTTAACCAGGTGATCCCTAATGCAGAAAACTATATGAAACAACGCTGTCTGGATGTCGCTAAAATCTTGTATCGTAATTCTGCCGATGCTCCTAAATTTAGGTTGCTAAAATTCAACTTGAAAAATGAAGATTTTGTGGCTCATAAATTTGGAGATGGTGATCAAATGACCATAGAAGTGAGCACACAACATCTGGCAAAAATCTATAGAGATTCGGGTAACAATTCCCAGGTTATAAAAGATGAAATCGATGGGATACTATTTCACGAAGTAACTCATGGCTATAATTACTCCCCTACTACAGGAGGAACATATGACGGATCTTCTCCTTTTTGGGCATATACAGAAGGTATAGCAGATGGGGTAAGGATATATGCAGGATTTCATCAAACCAGAACTCCAGATGTAAATGATTCCAGAAAATGGTTGGGTGGATATACTACAACAGGTTTTTTCCTGCAATATGTTACTCTAAAATATGACAAGAATTTTATCTATAAATTTAATAAAGCTGCAAAAGATTTAGGAAACTCGTGGTCTTTTGATAATGCTTTTAAAGATATCCTTGGAAAAGGTGTAGAAACGGTATGGAATGAATACAAAAACTATATCAATAATGGTAACACTCTTGATTACGACGGTGATTATCCATGGAACCTGGATTGCGGAGGTAGCAATGGAGATTTAACCGACATTACTAATGACGGTGGAACAGTTTCTAGTCAATATAATGATTCCCCATCTAACGAAGGTATATCAAAACTAATCGACAATACTATCAATTCGAAGTATCTAACCTTTAATGCATCTGCATGGGTACAGTATAAAGCCAGTACATCCTATATTTTATCTTCTTACACTTTATCCTCTGCAAATGATGCTCCAGAGAGAGATCCGAAAAACTGGACTTTACAAGGGTCAACAAATGGAAGTTCCTGGCAAAATATTGATCAAAGATCTAATCAAGATTTCCCAAATAGAAATCAAAAAAGAAGCTTTACTGTTAGCTCTTCTACTGCTTACAAATATTATCGATTATCGATGAGTAATAACAGTGGGACTATTCTACAATTATCTGAACTCGAATTATTTGGAAAAGAAAAAAACACACAACAACTACCGGTAGCAAGTTTTAGCGCAAGTACCACTTCTATTAAAGAAGGAGAAAGTGTATCTTTTACTAATTCTTCAACCGATGCTACTTCATATAATTGGACATTTGATGGAGGTAACCCATCTAGTAGTACACAAACTAACCCTGTAGTGAAGTATAATAGAGAAGGAACCTATTCGGTAACTCTTAAAGCAACAAACGGGGATGGATCTGATACCGAAACTAAAATTTCATTTATTAAAGTTTCTTCAAATGGAGGTGGAGGAGAAATTATTGACATCACTAATGACGGGGGAAACATTTCTGATCAACATAATGATTCTCCATCTTTTGAGGATATAACAAAACTTATTGATAATAATCCAAATTCTAAGTTTTTGACTTTTAATGCTTCTGCATGGGTACAATATAAAGCAACCAAAAGTTACACGTTATCTTCATACACAATAACTTCCGGAAACGATGCGCCAGAAAGAGACCCTAAGAGCTGGACTTTGCAAGGATCTACAAACGGAAGTTCCTGGCAAAATATTGATCAAAGATCTAATCAGAATTTCCCGAATAGAAATCAGAAAAGAAGTTTTCAGGTAAGCACTACTTCTTCTTACAACTATTATCGATTATCAATGAGAAACAATAGCGGAACTATTCTACAAGCATCTGAACTCGAATTGTTTGGAAAAGCAAGTTCTACTGATGGAGGTTCTTGCTCATGGGGGAATGATTTTCTTACTCCAAGAGTAGAATTTAGAGATTTTGATGGATCAACTGTTGGATCACAAGTATTTAACCAGGTGATCCCTAATGCAGAAAACTATATGAAACAACGCTGTCTGGATGTAGCTAAAATCTTGTATCGTAATTCTGCCGATGCTCCTAAATTTAGGTTGCTAAAATTCAACTTGAAAAATGAAGATTTTGTAGCTCATAAATTTGGAGATGGTGATCAAATGACCATAGAAGTGAGCACACAACATCTGGCAAAAATCTATAGAGATTCGGGTAACAATTCCCAGGTTATAAAAGATGAAATCGATGGGATACTATTTCACGAAGTAACTCATGGCTATAATTACTCCCCTACTACAGGAGGAACATATGACGGATCTTCTCCTTTTTGGGCATATACAGAAGGTATAGCAGATGGGGTAAGGATATATGCAGGATTTCATCAAACCAGAACTCCAGATGTAAATGATTCCAGAAAATGGTTGGGTGGATATACTACAACAGGTTTTTTCCTGCAATATGTTACTCTAAAATATGACAAGAATTTTATCTATAAATTTAATAAAGCTGCAAAAGATTTAGGAAACTCGTGGTCTTTTGATAATGCTTTTAAAGATATCCTTGGAAAAGGTGTAGAAACGGTATGGAATGAATACAAAAACTATATCAATAATGGTAATACTCTTGATTACGACGGTGATTATCCATGGAACCTGGATTGCGGAGGTAGCAATCGAAGCAATCTTCAAACAGTAGAAAACAAAAATCCTGAAGACACATTCAATTTAAAGTCATATCCTAATCCAGTAAAAGATAAATTGCTTTTTGTAAAACCACAAAACCTAAAAAACACCTCTTTACTTTTTGAAATTTATGATACCCAAGGCGCTCTAATTTTTACAGAAAAAACTTCGGGAAGTGAATTAAGCCTAGATCATTTAGAAAGTAAAATGTATTTTATAATTGTAAAACAATATGGAAAAACCATATATAGAAATAGATTTATAAAGCGATAACACCGGTTTATACTATACCATAGTTAATTAGAATTGTATAAACACCTGTCCATATTGTGCAGGTGTTTTTTATAAATAATATTCTGAAGTATGCTTAATCACCTTTAAAGAAAAAGTAGTATTCAGGACTCCGATATTATCAATTTTTGATAACTTAGAACGCATAAATTCATGATATTCTTCTAAGCTTGGCATATTTATTTTTAGTAAAAAATCTACCTGCCCTGCCATATGAAAGCACTCTTGAACTTCTTTCAAATTTTTTATTTGATTTTCAAACTTATCAATAAATGATTCTCCATGAGATTGTAGAGACACCTGGCAAAATGCTGTAATGGGCAGACCAACCATCTTCTTATTCACAATTGCAACATATTTTTCTATATACCCTTTACTTTCTAAACGTTTTATCCTCTCATATATAGGAGAAACAGTTAAGTTTAAAAGATTCGCTATTTCCTTCGCAGTTTTTTTAGAATCTCTTTGAAGGATACGCAAAATAGTTTTGTCTGTGTTGTCTAACATTTCCATATTACTTATTCAATTACACTATTCAGATAAAAATACTTTTATTTTATAATATTAAAGCTTTTTTTATTACAATTATACATTTATTCAATCTATTTAACCAAACATATTCATATTTAAGAAACAAATCATAAACCTATTTAGAAGTGAATTTTATACCAAATTAACATTTATAATACATTAAATCTGTATAAATACACATATACATTCATTTTTATTAAAATAGAAGTAGAATTTTAACACGAAAAAAAACTTAATACCACAATAATACATATCATAAAAAGACAAAAAAACTTTATAAATCAATTTTTACCATAAAAATCACTAATATTTATATCAAAATACAAATATTAGTCTTCATATTATAAATTTGAAAACAATAATCCTCTTAAACATAACGCATTGTTAATCTTTTAGAAACACCAATTGATTAAGAGTTTATTAGAGAAATCAGCAGTCAAATTATTAACTAAACCAATTTTAATATGAAGAATAAATTAGGATATCTATTTTTTGTGCTTACCTTCATGTCATTTGCCAATATGGTTACCGCCCAGGAAATTACAATTACTGGAAAAGTAACAGATAATACGGGAATGTTATTACCAGGGGTAAACATTATTATAAAAGACTCTTCTACAGGAACACAAACCGATTTTGACGGAAACTATTCATTAACAACCTCATCAGGAGATACATTGTTATTTAGTTATCTGGGAATGGAAACTCAAAGTATTATAGTATCAGATTCGGGAGTACACAACATTTCTATGCAAGAGAGTTCTAATCAACTAGAAGAAATTGTAGTTACCGGGTATTCAAAACAATCGGTAAGAAATATAACCGGATCTGTTACTGTAATCAAAGCAGAAGATCTCGCCGCCACTACTCCCATCGATATTGAGCAATCTTTACAAGGATTAGCATCTGGAGTAACAGTAGGCTCTGAAGGAGGCCCCGGAGGATCTGCAATGGTAAGAATACGAGGGTTTGGAACAATCAATAACAATGACCCTCTTTATGTAATTGATGGTACACCAACAACTACCGGAATTAACCAGTTAAATCCAGCAGATATTGAATCTATGCAGATACTAAAAGATGCATCCTCTTCTGCTATTTATGGATTTAGAGCTGCTAATGGGGTAATTCTTATCACCACCAAAGGAGGTAAGTATAATAGCAAAACTAAGTTTACATTTAACACAAGTCTAGGAATTGACAACGTTGTAAAATCTGCTTTTCCAGATTTATTATCTCCTCAGGAGACTGCAAATGTTATTTGGACCCGTTTTAATAACGATGGCTTTGCTCCTTCTCACCCTCAATATGGTAACGGAAGTACCCCTGTATTACCAAATTATCTAACCCCTGCTGGAGCAGATTCTGCAGATCTATCCACATATGACGCTCAAACTAATAAGATTACCAGAGCAAATAAACAAGGTACAGATTGGTTTGATGAATATTTTAATGATGCTTTTGTTCAAAATTATAATCTGGGATTATCCGGAGGGTCTGAAAACGCAAAATTTCATGTCGGAATGGGTGCACTAAAACAAGAAGGTGTAGCCTTACATACTTTCTACAACAGATATGTATTAAGAGCTAATTCAGAATTTAAAATAACTGATAATTTCAGAATAGGAGAATCGTTTAACCTTTCTTATTCTGACCGAGTTGGCTCTGTTGGAAATCAATCTACCGGAGGGGATATTTCTTTCTTATATAGAGCCCAGCCTATTATTCCTGTATATGATATTGCAGGTAATTATGCAGGTCCTCAAAGCCCGGGATTAGGTAATGGTATTAACCCAGTAGCCAGTGCAACCCGAAACAAAAACAACCTGCAAAGAAGCTACAGAACAATTGGTAATGCATATGCAGAGCTAGACTTTTTAAACGATTTTACTTTTAAAACTAACATAGGACTAGACTACAATAATAACAATAGCTCTTTTTATGTTTTTCTTAACCCAGAAGTTGCAGAACCAAATTCTGTTAATCGATTGATAGAAAGTAACGACTATACTATCTCTTCTACATGGTATAATACCCTTAGTTATTCTAAAAATATAGGAAACCATTCTATTAACGCCATGTTAGGAACAGAATCTAACAAAACACAAAGAAAATTCCTAAGTGCTTCAAGAACCGATTTCTTTACCGATGAGCTAGATTACAGATATTTGGATAGAGGAACCGGTTCTAGAGATAATAATGGTAGCGGAATTAAAAGTGGATATTTCTCTAGCTTCGGGAAAGTAGATTACAGCTACAACGATAAGTATTTATTATCATTTTCTCTACGAAGAGATGCTACTTCAAAATTTGCTCAAAACAAAAGATCAGATTATTTCCCTTCATATAGTGCTGCATGGAGAATATCTAGTGAAAATTTTATGAAAAACCTATCGTTTATAAATGATCTTAAAATAAAAGCTGGATACGGAGAACTAGGAAACGAAAGTATTCCTCAAGGTAGAATATTTAGCCAATATGTTAATAATGACAACAGTAATTATGATATAGGGGGAAACAATTCTAATGTTACACCCGGATATAGTTTATTCATATTTGGAAACCCGGATTTGGAGTGGGAAACAACGACAACAAAGAATATCGGAATTGATGGCGCTTTATTTGATCGAAAATTAACATTCAGCTTTGAATACTACAATGCATTAACAAAAAAATTATTAGTTCAGGATCAAGCCAATGTAACTCTTATAGGTCTTGCTCAGGCTAAATATATTAATGCAGGGTCGGTAGAAAACAAAGGGTTTGATTTTTCTTTGGGGTATAACGACCAAATTAATGAAAATCTAAAGTACCATGCTTCAATAAATGTTTCTACTTATAAAAACACAGTAAAAGAATTAGGAAACAATCCAAATTATTTCTTAGAAGGAAATTTAGCACGAGAAACCAGACCTTCTAGAACACAAGCAGGCCATCCAATTGCCTCATTTCATGGTTTTATTATTGATGGTATTATCCAGAACGACGCAGAACTTGCTGCAACCGGTGATTACTTAGGAAAAGAGATAGGAACATTTAAGTATAGAGATGTTAATAATGACGGAGTGATTAATGACGACGATAGAGATTTTATAGGAAATCCTCATCCTGATTTTACTTATAGTTTTAATTTGGGGGCAGAATACAAAAATATTGACTTTGGAATATTCTTTCAGGGAAGCCAAGGAAACGATATTTATAATTTCACTAAATTCTTTACAGATTACAACAGTTTTCCTGGAGCAAAAAGTAGAAATTATCTAAATTCCTGGAGCCCCTCTAATACAGGTGCTACTTTACCTAGACTTTCTAATAACCCTGCAGAACACTATTCTAGTGCTAGTAATTATTATATAGAGGATGGGTCATACCTTCGCCTTAAAAATGTTCAATTAGGATATAGCTTACCAGAACGATTAACATCTAAACTAAAGATTTCGAAATTAAGGTTTTTTCTACAAGCCAAAAACCTATATACCTGGACCAAATACTCTGGATTAGATCCTGAAATCAACTTACAACAATATGGTGGCGATTCTGTAAACCTGGATATCGGTATTGATAGAGGTGCATATCCCGTAGCAAGAACCTTTATACTAGGTGTTAATCTTTCTTTATAAATAAAAAACGAGGTAAAATTGAGCACAGACAAACAAATGAAGATGAAACCAATGATGATCCTATTGCTCATTCTACACAATAATCAAAAAATCAAATATAAACAGATGAAAAAAATAATCTTATTTGTATTCGTTACGTTACTAGTGATTTCTTGCGAGAAAGAACTAGACATCGAACCACAAGGATCTCTTGTTGAAGGAGTAATAGAATTTAACAAAGAATGGGTCGACCAACAACTTATCAGCGCCTATGCTATTTTGGATGGAAACCCTGGTTATTTCTGGGCACCTGCATCTAACTGGGCTCTTGGAGATGTAGCCTCTGATGACTTTCATAAAGGTTCGTCTATCGATGACCAACCTCAACTAAATGATGTTGAACGTTTTTCTTCGGGAACTACAAATATTTATATATCTAGAAAATGGGAATCTTTATTTGAAGGTATTTCCAGAGCAAATCAAACGATAGAATCAATTGCTAAAGCCATAGAAAAAGGTACTCCTGAAAAAGATTTAACCGTTCTGGGTGCAGAAGCACGTTTCCTAAGAGCACATTATCATATGGATGCAAAAAAAATATGGAGCAATATACCTTTTATGAAAGAAGGACTAACCACTACTCCATCTAATGATACCGATATCTGGCCACTAATAGAAGAAGATTTAACATATGCAATCAACAACCTTCCTGAAAGCCAGGATGATGCCGGAAGAGCCACCTCGTGGATTGCTAAAGCATACCTGGCAAAAGCACATATGTTTCAAAATGATTATGTGGCAGCCAGGCCAATTTTAGATAATATCATTAATGAAGGTCCATTTCAATTGGTTCCTAATTATCATGATAATTTTAATGCTGAAAAAGATAATAATTCAGAATCTGTATTTGCTGTTCAAAACTCTGTAAATGATGGAGGAGATGGATTTATTAATGGTAATAGAGGTAATAGATTAAACCACCCATATGCTCCTGATGCTCCTGGTGGAGGGTGCTGTGGTTTTTTTCAACCTAGCCAAAACCTGGTAAATGCATTTAAAACCGATGCTAATGGACTACCGTTATTAGATTCTTTTAATGATTCTGATATCACCAATGATCAAGGAATCACATCTGATCAACCTTTTACACCATATACCGGTAATCTAGATCCAAGATTAGACTGGACAGTAGGTAGAAGAGGTATAGAATATTTAGGTTGGGGAATTATGCCCGGATCGAGATGGACACGTGATCAATCTAACGGAGGGCCGTATGTTGGTAAGAAACATGAAATATTAAAATCCCAGGAGGGCTCAATGTCTGCTGCTGGATTGCCACAATACAATGCGATTAACACACCGTTAATAAGATATTCTGATGTATTATTATGGAGAGCAGAAGTATATGCCCAGGATGGTCAATTAACTGAAGCCATGAATCTTGTAAACAGAATAAGAGCTAGAGCTGCAAATCCAGATGGATTTGTTAAAAACCCCGATGGAACACCGGCTGCAAACTATGTAATTAATGAATATACATCGTTTCCTGATCAGGAATACGCCATTAAAGCGGTTCGTTTTGAAAGAAGATTAGAATTAGCCTCAGAAGGACATCGATTTTTTGACCTGGTACGTTGGGGGGTAGCTCCGCAGGTATTAAACAAATACATTAGTGAAGAATCTTCAAAACGTGTTTACCTTAATGGAGCAAGTTTTACCCAGGGAAAAAGCGAATACTACCCTATTCCCCTCGATGCAATAAACTCTTCTGGAGGAGCTTTAAAACAAAATTCCGGATATTAATTATAAATCAAGTTCTACTAATAGATTTGTTTCATTAGTTATTTTTTGTTTTAGATTGTAAAGACAGAATCATTCATACAGATTCTGTCTTTCACATGTTAATTCATCATACATTTTTAACACCCAATGTAATTCAACCACAAATTTCAAAATAAATGAACTATGAAATTGTTTATACTTAGAAGAATACTCCTAACCCTTATGATTGCAGGATTAGGTATCCATTGCACAAATAAAGAAGAAGTAAAAAATCCGGTAGATTATGTAGATGTTTTTATCGGAACAAAATCACCCGGACATACATTTCCTGGTCCTATGCTTCCTTTCGGGATGGTACAGTTAAGCCCTGATACCAGAAATGATCACACTAGTTGGCCTGCCTGTGCAGGATATGATTATACAGATACTTCTATTATAGGGTTTACCCATACGCACTTATCAGGAACAGGAGTTCCCGATTTAGGTGATATTTTACTCATCCCCACAACAGGAGAAGTACAATTTCGGGCAGGAACTCCAGAAAATCCAGATACCGGATATCGTTCTAGATATACTCACAAAAATGAGTTTGCCGAACCTGGGTATTATTCAGTTGTGCTGGATGATTATAATATAAAGACAGAATTAACAACCACAAAACGGGTCGGAGTACATCGATACACATATCCAGAAGCAGAAAAAACCAGTATCATTGTCGATCTAGAACATCGTGATCCGGTAATAGAAGCAACATTCGAAATCATAAGCAAAACAGAAATTGCTGGATATCGAAGATCAAAGGCATGGGCGGGTAACCAACGCCAGTACTTTGTTGCGCAATTTTCAAAACCTATCGCGTCCTATCAAATTCTTACTGGAGAAAAAACAGTAACTACCGGCATCAAATTTAGCAACAAGAAAATAATAGCAGCTCTTAATTTTGACAGTTCTGGAGATCAGGTTATTGCGAAAGTAGCATTATCTGCGGTAAGTATTGATGGTGCCAGGAAAAACCTAAAAAAAGAATTACCACATTGGAACTTTGATAAGATTAGAAAAGAAGCAAAAAAAACCTGGAATACTTCATTAAGCAAAATAGCAATATCCGATAGCAACGAAGATAAAAAAGAAATATTTTACACCGCTTTATACCACAGTCTTTTGACCCCTAATTTATATAATGACATTGATGGTCAATACCGGGGAATGGATGACAACATACATACCGCAAAAGGGTTTAACAATTATACAGTTTTCTCTCTTTGGGATACATTTAGAGGCCTGCACCCATTATTAACAATTATAGAGCCAGAGGTAACCCGGGATATTGTTGTTACCTTACAAAAAAAACACGAACAATACGGTGAAATCCCCATGTGGGAATTAGCAGCAAATGATACAAGGTGTATGATAGGATATCACGGAGTTTCGGTTATGGCAGATGCATACTTGAAAGGAATAACAGATGTGAATGCCGAAAAAGTATTAACCGCTATGATAGAAAGTTCTAATGTAAAAAAAAGAGGCATTAACTACTATACCGAATTAGGTTTTGTACCCTCAAACAAAAGCAGTCAATCCGTTTCTAAAACGTTAGAATATGCGTATGATGATTGGTGTATTGCACAAATGGCCAAAGCGTTAAACAAAACAGATATCTATGATGAATACTCTCGAAGAGCTCAATTTTTTGTTAATCTATATGATCAGCAAACAGGGTTTATGAGACCTCGATATTCTAATAGAAAGTGGTATGAAGATTTTAATCCTACATCTGTCGAAAAAACGTATAATTTTAATTTCACCGAAGGAAACTCATATCAATACAGCCTGTTTGTTCCTCATGATATAGCAAGCGTAATTGATTTAGTTGGTGGTGACACTAATTTTAATCAATGGCTAGACAACCTTTTCTCTAAAAATTTTGATGAAGAAATTAGCGAAGATTCTGATGTTTCTGGATTGCTAGGTCAATATTCTCATGGAAACGAACCCAGCCATCACCTCGCTTACTTATATAACTATGCCGGTAAGCCCTGGAAATCACAGCAAACTATTCACAAAATATTAAACGAAATGTATACTTCTGAACCTGATGGGCTCTGCGGAAATGATGATTGCGGACAAATGTCTGCATGGTATGTATTAAGTAGTTTAGGGTTTTACTCTGTTACACCGGGGGCTTCAGAATATGTTATTGGAAGTCCATCTTTTGAAAAGGCCGAAATTCATCTCGATAACGGAAAAACTTTTACAATACTGGCTCATAATGCCAGTGAAAAAAATATCCATTTTTCATCCTTGAAACTTAATGGTAAAGAATATCCTAACACATATCTAAAACACGAAGATATTCTAAAAGGAGGGGAATTAGTTTTTGAAATGACAGATATTCCCAATAAAGATTGGGGTATTGATCCATCAAACAGACCACTATCAGATACAAAAAAAACAGTACATATACCCTATCTAAAATCTGATCACACCACATTTTTAGACACCAAAACAATCGTTTTAGGTTGTGATACAGAAAATGCTAATATATATTATACAGTTGACGGTAGCGAACCCACAGAAAATAGTATACCCTACAACTCTCCTTTCGAGGTAAAAAAATCTACTGAACTAAAAGTCAAAGCTTTCAAAAATGATTTAATATCTAGTTATACAACAACATTATTTTTAGAGAAACTAGAGAGTATAGATCCAAAGAAATTAAAGACCAAACTTAAAAACGGGCTTTCATATAAATATTATGAAGGTATTTTTCGATCTGTTTACGATTTTCTACAAGAAGACCCCATACAAGAAGGAGAAGTTCAAACTATTAATATAGCATCTCGTTTGCGAGACGAATGGATAGGTTTCGAATTTGATGGGTTTATCAATATTCCTAAAAATGGTGTATACAATTTTGAAATTGCAGCAAATGATGGTGCCCAACTACTAATTGACGGCAAAGAATTGTTTGAAAGTGATGGAAGAAAATCATTTAGTTTTATTCAAAAAAACGATATCATTTTATCTAAGGGACTACATAAATTTACGATACGGTATTTTCAATGTTCAGATAATATCGGACTAAAAACATTATGGAGTGGTCCTGATTTTGAGAAAACAGAAATTGACACTTCTTATCTTTATCATATGACGGATCACAATAAAAAGAAATCTAATCCATGACTTTAGAAAAAACAGCAAAAACAAACTTAACCGTTGGCAGCATAAGTAACAACTAACAAACAAAAACATAGAATAAAAAATGATATTAGGAGTAGATATAGGAGGTAGCCATATTACTGTAGCCCGCATTGATACCAAAAACCATAAAATACCAGATTCTAATTTAATTTCAATAAAAGTAGACAGCACCGCCCAAGCAAGTGAAATTATTGATCAATGGATTTATGCTTTACAAAAGAGCATAGACGCTCTTGATAATGAGCCTCTTAAGGGAATATGCATTGCATTACCAGGCCCTTTTGACTATCATCAAGGAGTTTTTGCCTATAAAATGAAGAATAAATTCACTTCTCTTTTTGGTATAAATATTAAAGAAATAATTAGTAAACGATTAGCACTATCAGACACTATGCCACTACGATTTTATAATGACGCAGCCTGTTTTGGTATAGGAGAATTCTGGAAAGGAAAACTTAAGTCTACAGAAAAAGCACTAGCCATAACTTTAGGTACCGGTTTCGGAGCTACCTTTTTATTACATGGGCTCCCTATACTTTCTGGAGATGGTGTTCCCGAAAATGGTGAACTATACAATATTCCTTTTAAAAACGGAATAGCAGATGAGTATTTCTCTACCCGATGGTTTATCAAAAAATATAAGGAAGCAACAGGGATTACGATACGTGGAGTAAAAGATCTAATTACTGATGCTAACTCCAATCCGTATACAGATCAAATATTTAATGAATTTTCTAGAAATTTAGCCACCTTCCTGTCTCCATGGTTAAAAGAATATAATGCAGAAGCAGTTGTAATTGGAGGAAACATATCTAAAGCTTGGAATTCTTTTGCAGAGCACCTAAATACAGAACTAAAAAATCAGGGATGTACCACCAAAATATACCAAAGTGAATTAAAAGAAAAGGCTATTTTACTAGGTGGGGCACGTCTGGTTAACAATATATTTTATGAGAGTCTCTGTTTTTAGAGTTGTATAAACCGAGCATATTGGCAAAAAATTAAATTATAGTAACCAACAATATTAAAAGACAAAACAAATTATAATCTAAAAAAACACTATTTTGAAAAACAGTACAACATATAAAAGTGCTTTTATATTTTTAACTTCCTTATTCTTTTTATGGGGGTTTATAACAGTACTCGTCGATTCCCTAATCCCGAGACTTCGGGAAGTTTTTACTTTAAATTACTTTCAAGCTGGATTAGTTCAATTTGCGTTTTTTGGAGCCTATTTTTTACTATCAATCCCTTCTGGGTTTATTCTGTCTAAAATTGGATATAAAAAAGGGATTATATTAGGCCTGTTAACCTTGGCAACAGGATGTTTATTATTTTATCCTGCTGCATCGTATCGCGAATTTAGTATTTTTATGTTAGCATACTTTGTTGTGGCAAGTGGGATTACCATTCTACAAGTCGCTGCTAATCCATATGTAGCTGTATTAGGCTCTGAAGAAGGTGCTTCGAGCAGACTTAACTTGTCTCAGGCCTTTAATTCTTTAGGTACTACTATTGCTCCTGCTATTGGAGCTATGTTTATTTTAAGCGACAAAGTTAAAAACCCTCAGGAAATTGCTGCTTTAAATACCTTAGATGAAGAAAACTATTATATTTCTGAGGCCGCTGCGGTCCAATCTCCTTTCATAGGAATCGCCATATTTGTAGCCATCCTGGCCTTTATATTTATATTTATCAAACTTCCTAAGTTAATAAAAAGCAGCCCAAAAGGTGGATATATAAAAGTTTTACAAAATAAATCTTTGGTGATGGGAGCTATTGGAATATTTGTATATGTTGGTGCCGAAGTTGCGATAGGTAGTTATCTAATCAATTATTTTTTGGATATGAACCTTGCTTCTCTAATCAAGGAGAGCACATTTATGAGGAGTATTTCTGAAGGGATTTTGGGATCAGATAGCCAAACACTAGATAATAAAGCAATAGTAGGTGCTTTTGTTACTTTTTATTGGAGTGGCGCTATGATTGGTCGGTTTATAGGAGCACATCTAACCAAAATTATAAAACCTGCAAAGGTTTTAAGTTTCTTTGCCATTGGAGCCATTCTACTGATTCTAATATCTATGTCAACAGCAGGTTTTATAGCGATGTGGAGTATTCTGGCAGTAGGATTATTTAACTCTATTATGTTCCCAACTATATTTTCTTTATCTATAGAAGGATTAGATGACCTAAAACCACAAGCATCTGGTGTTTTATGTACTATGATCGTTGGTGGCGCAATAATCCCTCCCCTATTTGGATTACTTTCTGATCAAACAGGGTTTAAGACCGCACTGATCCTTGTTTTAATCTGCTATATTTATATAGTCCTTTATGGTAGAAGAAAAGCTAATGTTTAACACGTAAAAAATAAACTCTCATCACTCTATACTAAAATTTTAAAAGCTAAAACTTTTATTAAAAGTGAACATAAAAATCATATCGTAATGAAATATCTATCAATTATAATAGCAGCGATACTTTGCTTTTCTTCATGCAAGAAAGACTCTACAAGTCCTGTAGTCGAGGATTCTGTACCAAAAACTATCAAAAAGACAGGTTTTACAAAATATGTCAATCCATTTATTGGTACTAGCAAAATGGGGCATACTTATCCGGGAGCAACAGCACCATTCGGAATGGTACAGCTAAGTCCTCAAACGAATTTTGAAGTAATGTTTAATGAAGATGGTAGTTATAACAGAGAAACTTATGAATATTGTGCTGGATATCAACATAGAGACTCTACCATACTAGGTTTTTCTCACACCAATTTAAGTGGTACTGGGCACTCTGATCTAGGAGATTTTTTGGTAATGCCAACAACAGGAAATTTAGTACTCGACCCCATAAAAACAACCGATGGCTCTAAAGGATTTTATTCTACGTTCTCTCATGATCAAGAATATGCTTCGCCAGGGTATTATAGAGTAGAACTAAAGGATTATAATATTATGGCAGAACTTACCGCTACAGAACGTGTAGGGTTTCATCAATATACGTTCCCAGAAACAAAAGATGCACATATTATTTTGGATTTAGTTTATAATGTTTATCATCATGATGATAAAAACGTATGGACATTCTTACGAGTAGAAAATGATTCTTTAGTAACCGGGTATCGTCAAACCAAAGGTTGGGCAAGAACCAAAAAAGTGTTTTTTGCTATGCAGTTCTCTAAGCCTTTTAGTAGTTATGGGCACAAAAAATATGATATTGTAAAATACGATGGATTCTATCGTCGTTTTGAACAGCAGGAAAATTTTCCTGAAATGGCAGGGAAAGACATTCGAGCATATTTTAATTTTGACACCAAAACCAACGAAAAAATCAATATTAAATTTGCATTATCCTCTGTTAGCACTAACGGAGCATTAAAAAATCTGCAGTCTGAATTGCCAGGTTGGGATTTTGAGAAAACGAAACAGAAAACTGAGAATAAATGGAATAATGAATTATCAAAAATAGAAGTAAAAACAATTACCGAAGCAGACAAAACCACTTTTTATAGCGCCTTATATCACACTATGCTTAGTCCAATTATTTATGAAGATGTAGATGGTAGTTATCTTGGATTGGATCAAAACATACATACTTCCGAAAATTTTACAAACTACTCGATTTTCTCACTGTGGGATACGTATAGAGCCTTACATCCTTTGTTTAATATTACACAACCCAGTCGTAATAATGACATGATCAAATCAATGCTTGCTCATCAAGAACAAAGTGTACATCAAATGTTACCGATCTGGAGTCATTATGCTAATGAAAACTGGTGTATGATAGGCTACCACGCAACTTCTGTAATAGCAGATGCTATCGTCAAAAACGTTGGAGATTTTGACAAAAACAAAGCTCTTTCTGCATCAGTAAGCACTGCCAACGTACCATATTTTGATGGCTTAGGAGAGTATATCAAATATCAATATGTTCCCGATGACAAAAGTCACTCTTCGGTTTCTAAAACATTAGAATTAGCTTATAATGATTGGTGTATTGCACAGATTGCAAATAGTACAGGAGATAAGAAAACTACAGATCAATTTCTAAATAGATCAGAGTATTATAACAATGTATATGATCCAAAAATTGGATACATGCGTCCTAAATTATCTAATGGTAAATTCAGGGAAGAATTTGACCCTTTAGATACGCACGGGCAAGGGTTTATTGAAGGAAATGCATGGAATTATGGTTTATATGTACCTCATCAACTAGAAAAAATGGTAAAAATGATGGGAGGAAACGAACGATTTAGTCAACATCTGGATTCTTTGTTTACCATGAAATTAGAAGACAAGTATATAGAAAAGCACGAAGACATAACTCGAGACGGAATTATAGGTAATTATGTACATGGTAATGAACCAGGTCATCATATCCCTTATTTATATAACTGGACAGAGAAACCACACAAAACCCAGGAACGTGTTCGTATGATCATGAATACTATGTATGGCCCTACAGTAGATGGGTTGTGTGGTAATGATGATGCAGGGCAAATGAGTGCATGGTATATATTTAGTAGTTTAGGATTTTACCCCGTTACACCAGGATCCCCCAATTATGCAATAGGGAGTCCACTGGTTAAAGAGGCTGTACTACATCTGGAAAACGGAAAGGATCTAACAATCATAGCAAAAAACCAAAGTAAAGATAACATCTATGTAAATCAGGTTACGGTAAATGGTAGAGTAATCAATAACACTACTCTTTCGCATAATGATATTATAAATGGTGGAGAGATTATTTTTGAAATGCAAAGCACTCCAAAGACTATAGAATAACATGTATTATAAGTTTTTTATATAGTATTAAATATCTATATAATGTATACCGTATTTTGTCAAATTTTATATAAGAATTAAAAAGGCAAGGTGGATACTATACCTTAGTAAAAAAATAAAAGAGACCCCAAGGCTTTGACTTGGGGTTTGCTATGCGATACAATTTACAGAAAGAAGAATAATTAATAATAATCAAAGCAAAAACTATTTTAAATTGTAATTTTAACGACTAACTATTTTTTAGTTAGTATTACTTAAATAGACTATATATAACAAATGATATTAGGAGTAGATATTGGAGGTAATTATATTACTGTAGCCGGAATAGACACCAAAACAAACAAATTATCAGAAGCTAATCTAGTTTCTATTACTGTAGATAATACCGCTGAAGCTGATGAAATATTAGAGCGATGGTTATTTGCAATACAGAAAGTTATAGATACTCTTGCAGATGACCCTCTAGAAGGAATTGGTATTGCTATACCCGGGCCATTCGATTATTATAATGGAATTTTTGCTTTCAAAATGAAACAAAAATATGCATCTCTTTTTTGCACAAATATTAAAGAAATATTGAAGAAAAAATTGCAATTATCTGATGATATCCCAATACGATTTTACAATGATGCTGCTTGTTTTGGTATTGGTGAGGTATGGAAAGGTAAGCTTAAATCAATCCGAAGAGGATTAGGGATAATATTGGGGGCTGGTTTTGGGGCTTCTTTTTTGTTTCATGGACTTCCTATCCTTTCTGGAGATGGAATTCCTAAAGATGGAGAGCTGTATCACATCTCATATAAAGACGGGATTGCAGATGATTATTTTTCTACTCGATGGTTTATTAAAAGATATAAAGAGATTACAGATATTACAATTAATAATGTTAAAGAACTTACAGAAGCTTCCTTAGAAAATGATGTTGCAGTACAACAAGTTTTTAATGAGTTTTCAGAAAATCTAGCTGAATTTTTAAGTCCCTGGTTAAAATCTTACAATGCAGAAGCTATAGTTATCGGGGGCAACATTGCTAAAGCATGGCCCTTTTTTGCTAATGAGCTAGAGAAAAAAATAAATGCTCAAGATTGTCTTGTAAAAATACACAAAAGCGAACTTCAGGAAAAAGCAATATTACTAGGTAGTGCAAGATTGGTTAATGACACTTTCTATAAAGGGCTCGCTTTTTAATACAACATCTCTAATCTAAACTTTTAGATGAGTATAAAAAAATGGATTTTATTTGATTACTTTTTTCTTTTTAAACTTCCATTCGGTAATACCACCATCGAGATCGTAGATTTTAGTAAATCCAGCCTTTTTCATATAGTTAGAACATTTATTGCTTCTTCCTCCACGAGCGCAATATACAATTACAGGTTTTGTTTTATCAATTTTAGAAATTAGATCTTCAAAATTTTCATCTCTAAAATCAATATTTACGGCTCCTTCAATATATCCCTGGGCATACTCTCCTGGTGTTCTTACATCAATAAGTTGTACTTTACCCATCTCTAATAGTTCATCCATTTCTTCAACAGTAATTACTTCTACTACAGAATCTTCTTCAGCCTGTTTACAATTAAGCAATACTGAAGCAATAAAAATGACTACTAAAAATGATTTGATCTTCATAAAGTTGTATACTACTCTTCTACGATTTCGCCTTCCCAATTCATAAAACCACCTACCAAATTATATGTAGTCTCGAATCCCATTTGATTCATTAACATACATGCTTGAGCACTACGTGCACCAGAACGGCAGTATACATAATAATTTTTGGTTTTATCCAGTTTTCCTATTTCATCAAGAAAACCTTGCCCCTGACGAATATCTACATTAAGCATATTAGGTATGTAACCATCCTCTACTTCTTCTTCTGTTCTTACATCTAAAATTACTGCATTATTGTCATTAGCAATTTGTTCTTGCCATTCTTCTTGAGTGATATCTTCTGCCATTATAAAATGTGTTCTACTAAAATTGGACTTTTGTTTTTTTACTCCTTACAAATATAAAGAGTAGTTCATTAATTGTAGTAAAACTATACCTTCAATTTATTAAAAATTAGAAAAATATTATGCTTTAATGCTACAACCTATAGCTTTTGTAACTTCTACAGGAACTTTTTCTCCTTTTAATAAGGCATTTACAGCATCTTCGACATATTTCTGATCGGCTGCCGATGCATCTTTATAATTATTATCAATAGCCCCTATATACCGAACAATATTACCTTGGGGTGTTTTCTCCAGAACATAAACATGCGGAGTTTTTGTAGCTCCATACTGAGGGTATATTTTTTGTCCATCATCAAACAAATACGGGAAAGTAAATCCTTTATCTTTTGCTCTTATTTGCATATTATCAAAACTATCATCTGGATAGGCTTTTGGGTTATTAGGGTTTATAGCTACAACGGGATATCCCTTTGTTTTAAAAGTAGCGTCTAGTACTATAATTCTATCTTCGTAAGCCACCGAGTACGGACAATGATTACATGTAAAAACCACAATAAATCCTTTGGCGTCTTTATAGTCTTCTAAGGACACTAATGAGTTATCTACATTTTTAAGTTTAAAATCTGTAGCAACATCTCCAATCGAATATCCTTTATCAATTTTAGCACCAGATACTTTATCTAATGCAAATGCACTTATTGCTATTACAAAAGCTACTCCAACCAGAATCTTTAAAGTTTTCATCGGTTTATTTTTTTTATTACTCTTTGGTTCATATAGATGCTTAAAGCATTTTTTTAAGCTCTTTTTCTAATTCATTATAGGTAAAAGATCTTTCATAAAAATTACTATTTCCATCTTTATATATTACTGTCGCCGGAATAGAACCCGACCATTCAGTATTAACTTCCGGAATCCAACTATTTGCATCTGGATCATCTAGTAATATGACCTTACTTCCTATTTTTTGTTTTTTAACAAATGGAATTAACTTACCTTCTACTTGACTGGGTAAATCCAGACTTACCAAAATCACCTCAACTTTATCTTTAGGATACCTACTGTTGATTAACTCAAAATAAGGCAACTCGGCCACACATGGTTTACACCAGGTAGCCCAAAAATTAATCACTCTTACTTTTCCGTCATTAATATTTAATAATGGCTTAAAGCTTTCAAAATCATATACAGGTATTTCTACACCTTTACTTTCGAAAACGTCTGTTGCATCAAGAGCCACAGTCTGTTGCTCTCCTTTGCAGTTAGCAAAAAGTACAATAAATACGGTATATAAAATTAATCTCGACATCATACTAATGTATCAAAACCATTAATTACGTAAAAGAAAATTAACAAGGTTTCTATATTTTATCTAAATATTTTCAGAATTTTTCACAATTGTTTAACTCAATAACGATACTTTTCCGAATCACAATAATACTATTAAACCTGATCTCAAAACTTGATTTTAACAAAGAATTAATAACATTTTACAATTTTTGAAATAAAAATTAGCATACATTTGTATAGACAAATATTGTAGATACAATTGAATATAGAAAAGATCATAAAAACAGAAATTGAACTTCCGCTACCTAAAAAAGTCGTAATAAATTTATTATATACGGAAAACTGGATAATGGACAAAATCAATATCGAATTAAAAGCGTTTGATATTTCTCTTCAACAATTTAATGTACTACGAATCTTAAAAGGACAAAAAGAAAAACCTGCTAACCTCTCTACCATACAGAAAAGAATGGTTACCAAAATGAGTAATACAACTCGATTGGTAGATAAGCTTATTAACAAAGGCTATGTAAAACGTGCAATCTGCGAATCTAATCGAAGAAAAGTTGAAATCACCATTACAGAGCAGGGAAAAAAATTTTTGGATAAAGTAAGTCCTATAATGGATGAATTTGAAAACAGTGTTACTTCAAATTTTTCTAAAGAAGATTTGATCCAATTAAATGAATTATTAAATAAACTTCGATATTCTAACTCATAAATAACAATAACTATTAATTTTTAAACAATCATGAAAACTAGACTTAAATTATTATTCTTAGCCATTGCAGTAGTTGCAACAACATCTACTTTTGCTCAAAAAAAGGAAATCAAAACTTCAGAAAGTACAATTAACTGGACAGGTAAAAAAGTTACAGGATCTCATACAGGAACACTAAATCTATCAGAAGGTTTTTTAGTATTTGATGGCGATAACATTACAGGAGGTGAATTTGTAGTAGATATGACCTCACTTGCCGTTACTGATCTTGAAGCTGGAAAAGGAAAAGAAAAACTCGAAGGACACTTAAGTTCTGATGATTTCTTTGGAATAGCAAATCATAAAAATGCAAAATTAGTGGTTACAAAAACCAAAAAAACAGATAAAGGTCATATAGTAGCCGGAGATCTTACCATTAAAGGAAAAACAAATCCAATCAAATTTATTCTAGCCGTAAATGGAGGTACTGCATCAACGACACTTAAAGTCGACAGAACAAAGTATGACATCAAATATGGATCAGGAAGTTTCTTTGATAATTTAGGTGATAAAGCGATCAGCGATGAATTCGAATTAGCTGTAAGTTTAAAAATGTAATTTTTTATTGTTCTGAATTATAATTAATTTATATATTTGACCCAATAAATAAAAAATGAAAACAATCTTAACAAATAATTGGTGGTGGTCATCTCAAAACGAAAACGTCGTGAGATAGCTCCTATCATTGTGTTAAGTAAACATATCAAAGGCTTGTCGAATCACGACAAGCCTTTTTTTTGTTCCCTAAACAGAGATTGTATTTAAAAATTAAAAACGCAAAATGACTTATAAATTAACCACACATTTCAAACAAATCCTGGCAGACACCTTTACTCCAGTAAGTGTTTATCTAAAAATTAGAGATCGTTTTCCTAATAGCTTATTATTAGAAAACAACGATTATAGAGGTAGTGAAAATAGCTTTTCTTACATCTGCTGTAACCCAATCGCTAATATCAAAGTAAAAAACGAAACTATTTACCAGTCCTTTCCCGATAAGAGTATCGACGAAACACCTATTACCGATTCTACTAATATTGCTGAAGTTGTTGAGCAATTCGGTAAAAAATTTATAACCTCAAAAAGCGAGTTCAAGTTCATTAACAATGGCCTTTTTGGCTATATCTCTTATGATGCGGTTCGATATTTTGAGGATATCTCTATTTCTAAAAAAGAAGATAGTTTACATATACCCGACATACAATACACGGTATATCAAAACATTATTGCTATTAGTAATTTTACTAATGAAGCCTATATTTTTGCGCACTGCTATGAATCAGAAAGTAATATTGCCGAAATAGAATCTCTACTTAAAGTCAAAAATTTTGCCTCCTATAATTTCACTACAGTTGGTGATACAACCTCTAATCTTAACGACGAACAATATAAAGAACATGTTTCCCTTGCCAAAAAACATTGTCATCGTGGAGATGTATTCCAATTAGTACTATCCAAGCGTTTTTCACAAAAATTTAAAGGAGACGAATTTAATGTCTACAGAGCATTACGTAGTGTTAATCCTTCGCCCTACCTGTTTTACTTTGACTATGGTGATTTTAAAATATTTGGTAGTTCTCCCGAGGCACAACTAGTTGTAAAAGATGATACTGCAGAGATTCACCCCATTGCAGGAACTTTTAAACGTACAGGTAATGATGAGCAAGATGCAGAATTAGCAAAAAAACTATCTGTAGATGAAAAAGAAAATGCAGAGCATGTGATGTTAGTAGACCTGGCACGTAACGACCTAAGTAGAAACGGAAATCATGTTACCGTAGAGACCTATAGAGAAGTTCAATTTTATTCTCATGTGATCCATTTGGTTAGTAAGGTTACCAGTAAAAAACACAAGAACACCACTACTATGCAAATAGTAGGAGATACGTTCCCGGCAGGCACACTAAGTGGCGCACCAAAACACATGGCCATGCAGCTTATCGAAAAATATGAAAACGTAAATCGCGATTTCTATGGGGGAGCAATTGGTTTTATGGATTTTTCAGGAAACTTTAATCATGCCATCATGATCCGTACATTTCTAAGTAAAAATCACAAATTACACTGGCAAGCAGGAGCCGGATTGGTTAACGAATCAAATGAAGAAAACGAATTACAAGAAGTATATAATAAACTAGGCGCATTAACAAAAGCATTAAAACTTGCAGAAGAAATATAAGGGTGTTTCCCCAATTACTTGGGGTCGGGCTATTCGCGCTACAAGGTAGCCAGCTGCTATCCCTAACACAAAAAAGAAATAAAGTAACAAAGTGTAAAAACTCTGAAAAAAAAACAATGAATACAAAAATATTAGTAATAGACAATTACGACTCATTCGTATACAATCTGGTTCATTATCTAGAAGATCTTGGTTGTGAAGTGGTCGTAAAACGTAATGATCAATTACGATTAGAAGATGTAGATGCATTTCAAAAAATCTTATTGTCTCCCGGTCCGGGAATCCCAGATGAAGCGGGATTACTAAAAGATATTATCCGTAAATATGCAGATACCAAAAGTATTTTTGGAGTTTGCCTGGGACAACAAGCGATAGGAGAAGTTTTTGGTGGTAGCATCACCAACCTCAATGAGGTCTATCACGGTGTGGCAACCAATGTAACATTATCGGTTACAGATGAGCCTCTTTTCGAAGGACTAGACACCAATTTTGATGTAGGGAGATATCACTCCTGGGTAGTAGCAGATAAAGACTTACCCAATTGCCTGCAAGTGACTTCATATGATGAAAACGGACAAATCATGTCCCTGCGTCATAAAGAATTAGACGTTCGAGGGGTGCAATTTCATCCAGAATCTGTATTAACTCCCGATGGAAAAAAGATATTAGAAAACTGGGTTAATAATTAACACGTAAAGATAAAATATACTAACTTAAATACTACTCTATACGAGCTTGTTTTCCTGTTTAGAAAGCAAATGCCAGAGTAAAAGGCTTATGAAAAACTTACTCAATCGATTAATCAATCACGAAACCATCTCTAAAGAAGAAGCCAAAAGTGTTTTGGTTAACATCTCTAAAGGAGAATATAATCAAAGTCAGATTGCTTCATTTCTTACCGTATATATGATGCGTAGCATTACTATCGAAGAATTAGAAGGGTTTAGAGATGCCTTACTAGAGCTTTGTATCGCAATAGACCTTAGCGAGTATAATCCCGTAGATCTTTGTGGTACCGGTGGTGATGGTAAAGATACCTTTAATATTTCAACACTTTCTTCTTTTGTCTCGGCAGGAGCAGGAATTAAAGTCACCAAACACGGTAACTACGGAGTTTCCTCAACATGTGGTAGCTCTAATGTGATGGAGCATTTGGGGATTAAGTTTAGTAATGATAAAGATTTTTTAAAACGTAGTATCGATGAAGCAGGGATTTGTGTATTACATGCTCCATTATTTCATCCCGCAATGAAAAATGTTGCTCCGATACGTAGAGAATTAGGAGTAAAAACGTTTTTTAATATGCTTGGACCAATGGTAAATCCAGCATTTCCAAAAAATCAAATCGTAGGAGTTTTTAATCTGGAATTAGCAAGGATGTATGGATATTTGTATCAAAATACAGACAAAAAATTTACCATTATCCATGCACTGGATGGATACGACGAGATTTCACTAACCGGAAACACAAAAACAATTTCTAATACAACCGAAGGAATGCTTTCACCATTAGATTTTGGAGTACCACTATTGAAACAAGAAGATATTTACGGAGGAGATTCTATCGAAGCATCTGCTGCTATATTTATGAACATCTTAAGTGGTAAAGGAACCGAAGCGCAAAATAATGTAGTCTGTGCCAATGCAGGAATGGCTATCGCCACAGTAGAAGGTCTCGAACCAAAACAAGGATTCGAAAAAGCAAAAGAATCACTACACTCTGGAAAAGGATTAATAGCACTAAAAAAAGTTCAGGAACTAAGTAAGAATTAGTTGATCGTTATTCGTTGATCATTGATCGTATGGAGTATACAGAATTAAAAGTTTGGAAAGAAACTAGGAAATTGGTTAATAGTCTTTATGATATAACCAAAAAGTTCCCTAAAGACGAAGTTTATGGATTAACAAGCCAAATGAGAAGATCTGCTATTTCTATTCCTTCAAATATAGCTGAAGATTGTGGTAGAAGAACTTCTTCCGATAGCATACACTTTTTCCATATTTCCAGAGGTTCATTATATGAATTAGAAATCCAGTTATATTTAGCATTAGATCAAAATTATATAGAAGCAAAAGAGCATAAACAGTTAATTGAACAAATTATAGGTTGTAAAAAATTGTTGAATGGGTTTATTAATTACTATAAAACACTAACAACAAAATAATATCATTAACAAACAACTATCAACAAATCACTATCAACAATAAATGAATATCCTAGACAAAATAATAGCCGATAAGCATAAAGAAGTTGAGCTTAAAAAAAGTATAATTCCCATCAAACAATTAGAGAACTCTGTATTATTTGATCGCGAAACAAACTCATTGGCCAAGGCTTTACAAAACAGCAATACAGGCATCATAGCAGAACATAAACGCAGATCTCCCTCTAAATCTGTAATCAATCAAAAAGTAAGTGTACAAGATGTAGCCGATGGATATCAAAATGCCGGAGCTTGTGGGATGTCGGTACTATCCGACGGTAAGTATTTCGGAGGATCGCTGGAAGATCTTTTACTCGCCAGAGCCACAGTACAAATGCCCTTGTTACGTAAAGAATTTATCATCGACGAATATCAATTAGTAGAAGCTAAAGCTCACGGAGCCGATGTAATCTTATTAATTGCAGCCGTTTTATCACGGGATGAGATTAAATCTTTATCCCAGTTTGCCAAAAGCTTATTTCTCGATGTATTATTAGAAGTTCATAACCAGGACGAATTACAAAAATCAATCATGCCATCTTTGGATATGCTGGGCGTAAATAATCGAAATCTAAAAACATTCGAGGTAAGTACAGATATTAGTAAAACACTAAGTACTCAAATCCCAGATGATTTTGTAAAAGTTTCAGAAAGTGGCATTAGTACTATTGAAGCTATAAAAGACCTAAAGCAATATGGATATAAAGGTTTTCTTATCGGTGAAAACTTTATGAAAACCGAAAACCCCGGAGCCAGCGCTGTAGAATTCATAAAAAATCTAAAGAAATGAAACTAAAAGTCTGCGGGATGAAATATCATGAAAATATAAAAGCTGTAGCAGCCCTGAAACCAGACTATCTTGGTTTTATTTTCTATGAAAACTCTCCCAGAAATTTTGAAGGAGAAATTTCAAAACTACCCTCGACAATTAAAAAAGTAGGGGTATTTGTAGACGCTTCTATAGATTTTATTGTCGAGAAAGTAAAACAATATGACTTCAAAGCTATTCAATTGCACGGAAAAGAACCTGCAACATATTGTCAAAACTTAAAATCATTATTGACTGGCCACACTGAGCCTGTCGAAGTGTGGAAAGTATTCTCCATCAAAGATGAGTTTGATTTTGACCGTTTACAACCCTATGAAGGTATTGTAGATTATTTTCTCTTTGATACCAAAGGAAAAGAAAAAGGAGGTAATGGATATACTTTTGATTGGAGTGTCTTAAAAGGCTACCCCTCTTCAACGCCATTCATTCTAAGTGGTGGTATCGGACTTGATGAAACAAAAGCTATTTTATCTTTTCAGAAGCGCCCCGAATCTAAATATTTACATGCTATCGATGTAAATAGCAAATTTGAAAGTAAACCCGGAGTTAAAAAAACAGAAAATCTCGAAAAATTTATAAAGCTTGTTATTTCGGCATAAACGTAATGACAACCAAAAACAATAAAAAATGAATTATCAAGTAAACGAAAAAGGATATTACGGAGATTTTGGAGGAGCATATATCCCCGAAATGCTTTATCCTAATGTCGAAGAATTACGAACTACCTATCTCGATATTATGAACGAACCTTCTTTCAAAAAAGAGTTTGATCAATTATTAAGAGACTACGTGGGGAGACCTTCTCCTTTGTATTTTGCTAAACGCCTTTCAGAAAAACACAATACCAAAGTATATCTTAAACGCGAAGATCTAAACCATACCGGTGCGCATAAAGTAAATAATACGATTGGGCAAATTCTTGTAGCAAAACGATTAGGTAAAAACAGAATCATTGCAGAAACAGGGGCAGGACAACACGGGGTAGCTACAGCAACGGTATGTGCTCTTATGGGGATTAAATGTATTGTCTATATGGGTGAGATTGATATTAAGCGACAAGCACCCAATGTTGCGCGAATGAAAATGCTTGGTGCAGAGGTAAGACCTGCCAAATCAGGAAGTAAAACTCTTAAAGATGCTACCAACGAAGCGATACGAGATTGGATCAATAACCCTGTCGACACACATTATATTATTGGTTCTGCCATAGGACCTCATCCTTACCCAGATATGGTAACACGATTTCAATCTATAATTTCAGAAGAAATCAAGTGGCAGCTAAAGGAAAAAGAAGGTAGAGAGCATCCTGATTATGTAGTAGCATGTATTGGTGGTGGTAGTAATGCTGCAGGGACATATTATCATTTTTTAGAAGAACCCAGTGTTGGAATTATTGCAGTAGAAGCTGCCGGAAAAGGAGTACATAGTGGCGAAAGTGCAGCTACCTCCCAATTAGGAAAAGAAGGAATTATTCACGGGTGCAAAACCTTACTAATGCAAACCCCAGATGGGCAAATTACAGAGCCTTATTCTATTTCTGCAGGGCTGGATTATCCTGGTGTTGGACCATTACATTCTCATCTATATAAAACCGCACGCGGAGAGTTTTATTCTGTAACCGATGATGATGCCATGGCTGCCGGATTAGAGCTATCGCAGTTAGAAGGAATTATTCCTGCAATAGAATCCTCACATGCCCTGGCCATTTTTAATGATAAAAAATTTAGACCCGAAGATATTGTTGTCATAAGCCTTTCTGGCCGTGGTGACAAAGACCTTGACACCTACATAGACTATTTTAAATTATAACAATTCAGTAGTAAGTATATTGTAATGGGCACTAATTATTCGCTACTCAATACTAAATACTCAATACTAAATACTAAAAAATGAACAGAATAAACACAGCATTAGAGCAAGATAAAAAATTACTATCTATATATTTTACAGCTGGATATCCATCACTAAATGATACCACAAAAATCATACAAGACCTAGAACACCATGGAGTAGATATGATCGAAATCGGATTACCTTTTAGTGATCCTTTGGCAGATGGGCCAACGATACAAGAGAGTTCGACCGCAGCTCTTAAAAATGGTATGACTACTCAACTTCTATTTGAGCAGTTAAAAGACATTCGTAAATCGGTTAGCATTCCCTTAATCATTATGGGATATTTTAATCCTATGATGCAGTATGGCATAGAAGCTTTTTGTGCTAAGTGCCAGAAGATTGGTATCGACGGATTAATTATCCCCGATCTACCGGTTAATGAATATCACGAACACTACCAGGAAACTTTTAAGAAATATGGCTTGATCAATGTGTTTCTAATTACTCCGCAAACTTCAGATGAGCGTATTCGATTTATAGATGATGTATCTAATGGATTTATCTATATGGTAAGTTCTGCCAGTACCACCGGAGCCAAAAGTACATTTGGTGATACACAACAGCAGTATTTTGAACGTATTGAATCTCTGGATCTAAAAAACCCTCAAATCGTTGGTTTTGGAATCAGTAATAATGAAACATTTAAGCAAGCAACCAAAACAGCTAAAGGTGCTATCATTGGCTCTGCTTTCATAAAACATTTAACTCATAATGGAACAGATAACATTAGTGATTTTGTAAAAAGCATTCGATGATTTTGTATCTTTCTAATCAAAAGATTAAAACTCTGAGTGTAAACATAGCACTCTGTGTTGTAAATAATCAAGTAAACCGATAGATATTAGATGTTAAAACGATTATTTAAAATATTACTTGCATTAATAGTCATTATTGCAATTGGAGGAGGGTACCTTTATTTTCGTTTACATAATACTATAGAGAATGTTCTTCAAGCACAAAACAATTGGCGTAGTGAAGTTCTGGAGTTTCCATTAATATTTGCTGGAGATATAGAATATGAAGGTGAAGAACATATTCGATTTGCACCGGGGTGGGGTGAAAAAGATAGTGAGGATTATTTTTCATATGTTTTTTTATGGATGATTAATGAAGACCCGAATTTAAACGCTTCAGATTTAGAAAATATAATGAATATATATTTTGATGGGCTTATGAATACTGGAGCAATCACTAATTTTAATTTCTTCAAAAAAATTCCTAAAACTCAATCTTCCTTTCATCAGACTGATAAAAATACATTTGAAGGTTCAGTAGAATTGTATGATGAGTTTTTAAAAAAAGGAATAATTGTTCTGAATGCTAAAATTAAAAGTGAATACTGTCCAGTAAAAGAGAACTATTTAATTTGGTTTTATTTATCTCCCCAAGAAAAGAATCATCAGATTTGGGATCAATTCACAGAAGTACATCTAAATATTAAGTGCCGTTAAATTAGAACTATTTACATCACTATATATGATATACAACTTATAAGAGCTAATTTATGATTACAAAATATCGTATACTTTTTTTATGTCTTTTCATGCTTTTTGTTCAATTTAATTTTGGGCAAACCGATTTTAAAGATCAATTATCTAATGCTGCCTTAGCATTAACCAAAAACAAAATAACATACGACCCTTCTTATTTCTCTATCGGCTACCCAAATGGCGATGTCCCTGGTGACAAAGGAGTATGTACAGATGTAGTAATCAGAGCCTACAGAACACTAGATATTGATTTACAGAAAGAAGTACATGAAGATATGTACACCAATTTTGGACTATATCCCAAAAACTGGGGATTGTCTAGGACCGATAAAAATATTGATCACAGAAGGGTCCCTAACCTGATGAAGTTTTTTTCAAGATTTGGAAAAACAAAACCGATAACTAATAACCCAAAAGATTATGCTCCCGGTGATATTGTATGTTGGAGTCTGGGAGGAGGACTAACACATATTGGTTTGGTAGTAAACAAAAAATCTAACGACCAACAGCGTTATTTAATCGTTCATAATATTGGTGGCGGACAAGTATTAGCAGATTGTCTATTTGATTATAAGATTATTGGTCACTATCAGTATGAGAAATGAAGCATCTTTATTCCTTGGTATTAGTATCTTCTTTTATTTCAGAATCTAGGTCTTTTTTCTCTTCTCCTTTCAAGTAGTTTGGCAATTGCATCCCTGCCATATTAAACATTTCTTGTAAAGGTGGTACTGCCTTATACATCCCTGAAATAAAGTTGGATGTCGAAGTTTTGCCGTCTTCTCCATTACCATTTTCCCAAACGGTAATTTTATCTATTTTAATATTTTTAATTGCTTCTGCTTGTGTTTTAACTAGCTCGGGTAATTTATCCGCTATCAATAATAACACTGCTTCTTTAGGATCATTTCCTGCAGCTTTCACAATACGATCTAACCCTTCTGCTTGTTTAGTTAAAATTTCATACATCCCTTTTGCTTCAGCTTCTTTTTTCATAAAAATTGCATCCGCCTCTCCTTTTGCAATTCGTCTAATTTGTTCTGCCTCTGCCTCTGCATCAATTTCAATTTTTTTCTTATCAATTTGTGCAGGGACAATGATATCTGCGCCTTGCTCTGCTTCTTTACGTTTTGCTCTAGCATCTTCAGCTATTTTCTCAGCTGCATAGGCTTCTTCTAATGCTCTTGCCGATTGTACTTTTTCTGAAGCATTAGCTATTCTCTCTGCCTCTGCTTCACGAGCTCTCCTATCTGCATCAGAATTAGCAACCTGAATCTTTGCTGTATTTTCACCTTCAACCGCTTTTGCATTTGCCGCAGCAACTTGAACTCTTTGGTCTTGAACAGCTTCTGCTTGTCCTATTGCCCCATCTCTATCTTTTTGAGCTACAGAAATAATAGCATCATTAATAGCTTTTGCTGCAGCTTCTTTTCCTAAGGCTTCGATATATCCAGACTCGTCATGTATATCTGTAATATTTACATTAATCAGTTTTAAACCTACTTTCTTTAATTCTGCTTCAACACTATGCGTAATATGTGATAAGAACTTATCTCTATCTGTATTAATTTCTTCAATATCCATGGATGCAACAACCAATCGTAGCTGACCAAAAATAATTTCTTGTGCTAATTCTTGAACAGCATCTAAGCTTAGTCCCAATAAACGTTCTGCCGCATTCTGCATTATAGTTGGTTCTGTAGAAATACCAATAGTAAATCTAGAAGGTACATTTACACGGATATTTTGTTTACTCAATGCATTAATCAGATTTACTTCTATCGAAATCGGAGTTAAATCCAGGAACGAATAATCCTGAATTATAGGCCATATAAATGCCGCTCCTCCATGAATACATTTAGAAGAACTTTCCCCACCAGTTTTTCCATAAACCACCAACACTTTATCAGAAGGACAACGCTTGTACCTTCTGAACATAGAGAACATAAAAACAACAAAAATTAATATAACTGCGGCCACTAAATATATGCCAGTAACTCCAGTTCCAGCAAATAATGAAAATATATTCATTCGTATTTTATTTAAAATTTTTAGTTAGATAATTTTTCGACCAATAGTAATTCTGAGCCTATAATTTCAACAACTTTTACTATAGTAGAAGTCTTCAAAATTTCTTCAGAATCTGTTACTGCTTCTAATTCTCGTAAACTACCTTGTACTTTAATTTGAATTTTTCCTATACTCGATCGATTTGCTCCAATTGGTAAATATACTTCGCCAATTGCTCCAATAGCATTTTTAATTTTCAATGTACCAGATTCAGCCATTTTATGCATCCAGAAAAACAAGAGAGAGGTTAATATCATCATTAGTAATCCAGCAAAAGAAGAAATAACGATTGTAACAATAGTAGATAATTCGTTATCAATACATAAAATACCTGTCCAACCAAAAATGGTAAAAAAAGCAATTACATTTTTAAATGTGAAAAATTGAAAACCTACACCTCCATCATCTGCATCAATATCAGAAATATCTGCTTCCATATCCACATCACTAGCTCCAATAAAGGTCAAAGCAAAAATAATTAGGAATATAATAGAACCTAATATTGCAATAATCCAATATGCTTGCTCGAAGGTTGACATACCTTCAAAAAATTCGTTCATAGATTTCAGAATTAACAGGCATAAATCTACTAAAAAAAATCAAGATTTAGTTATGATAAAAATATTAGAGATGTTAATTTATGAATCCAATCTATATAAACAAATAAGAAGAATAAAAAATGAAGCAATGTTAGGTTTCAAACTTCTCTACAGTTAAATTAGATAACGATATAATACATAAAAAGCATACGCTTCTTTTTTCATATCTAAATCATTACATTAATCTATCGTGTTCACTCATACACTCCAATTAAAAGGGCATGATCTGATATGCTATAATATTCTTTTTTCAGAAAAACCGGTCTAATCGCTTTGGCACTCCATATTTGATCTATTTCGAATAAGGGAATACCGTATGGCCAGGTTGCTGTGAATCCTTTCGACATCTTATGAAAACTATTCAGGTTATCTTTAAAATCGCCAAAATGTACACTTTCATAAGGTGTATTAAAATCCCCTACAATAAAAGACGGATTATTTTGTATAGTAAATTCATAGATCGTATGTAATGCCGATTTTCTATTCGTAAAAGGTACAGCATTAACATCTGCAATCAGTATTGATGTTTTTTGATTCGCAAGAGTAACGGTAATATAATTAAACTTAAAACTCTCATCTTTGAAGTGATATTGGATATCATCTATCTCTCCTTTTACTGCCAGTACCATCCCACCTTTCAGTTTTTGTATACTATATGATGGAAATGTATTCTTAAATCGCATTACATCCTTATCGGTCAACTCTTCGGCCTCTACTAATCCTATAAAAGATGGTTTTTGTTGCTTTGTTTTTTTGATGATAATATCCATCGATCGCTCTCCTTTTCTTGCAATATTCCAAAACAATATACTCTTATTGTTATCAAGAGGTTCTGGTGGTGATTGTATCTTATAATAGCCCGTAAACCAATACAACGATATACATAAAAAACACCCGATTAAAGAGTACAATATTTTTTTCTCTTTAAAAAACAATACACATAGCACTAAATTTCCGATCAGTAGAAATAGTACAGGGAATGCATAATATATAATATTGATGGGGTATATAATATCCCTAAGAATGAAATGAATAAAAATAAGTATGCCGTAAAGAACAAGAAGAAACTTTCTTTTCGAAATACGATACCTGTGTTTTACTATTGAACTCATCTCAACTTTTTCTATTTCCTAAAAAATGACTGAAATTCACCCATATTTCGCTACTTTTTTGATTCGCTCGAAAATAGTTTTTTTTATTGAAGTAGTTTCAAGATGCAATAGATTTTCTAATACATAATCCGGGTAATATCGTTTAGTTAGGCTTATTATTGTCAGTCTGAGACATCCAATAAATTTTATCCAGTGTTTAAGCTGACGTTCCAAAGCAGAGCTTTGAAATCTTTTTTCACCAGTATAAGATTTGTTTTGCGTTAAAAAATCTTGAAGCCTTGGAAAGATTTTAGCACAATAAATCTGGTTTTCAATGAAATTGAAAAATACCTTGAAAAAAGCGCCTTTTCTTTTGGTTCGTTTTCTTTGGGCGAGCAAAGAAAATGAACAGAAAGCCTAATCAAAGGAATTAGATGAAATTCAAGAGTATATAAGTTTGTGAAAAACAAATCATTATGAAATACGTCAATGGTAGCCTGTCGAAGACATTTGAAAAGCATTTCGACAAAGGCCTGTCCTGAGTCTATCGAAGGGCTCAATGTGGCATAAATTTTTAAACTTTATCCTTAACTTAACGTCATTGATAATCTGGGTTAAACCCCTTCAATCAAAAACAACACTAAACTTACTTACATCAGATGCAAAACAGCACTCAAAAAAATATTATTTTTCATTTTTCATTTCTAAATCCTTACATTAGTAATTCACACCTAATCAATTATTTAATATAAAATCTAATATATGGGTAAAGGAGATAAAAAAACACGTCGTGGTAAAATCATTATGGGAACGTATGGAAGATTAAGACGTCGTAAAAAATCAACTGCTATAACAGCAACTACAAAACCTAAAACAGCAGCTAAAATCGAACCCACGCCAAAAACTGAGGCAACACCAAAAGCTGAGTCAAAACCAAAGGCCAAACCAGCAGCAAAGAAGACTACAAAGAAGAAAACCGACGAGGAATCTGAATAAGTTTTAAACCGAGATTAAAAATATTTTTGATATTGCATCACCCTAAAATCAATAGTATTGAATTTGGGGTTTGCTTTTTTTAATGCCTTATATTCCTGTAAACTTCCTATAGATCGATTGGCAGCTCCAGACGGTGCGGTAAGAGATACTGTATTGATGATTCTACCTTCTAAACTAAATCGATGGATTCTTGGGATATCGTTTGATACCAATTCTAACTTAAGATCATATCCTTTTAGGTGTTTTCTAAAAAAGTATTCCGGGCCATTTTTACTATTGCCTCCTGTAAAAAGCAGCGTATCTATTTGCGGGTATTGTTTTAAATATGATATGATATCCCTAAGCGTACTATTTTGCATTCCTAAATCTGATGCATCGATCTTTTCTCGCTCACAACTATGTACAATATCGCAAACTCCTATTCCTCTAGAGGTTAAGAAATCTTTTCTTTGATCTATTGCTTTTTGGGTGGTCTCAAACTTTAAATCCAAATCAAATATGTTATCCAAAACAGGCCATAGCAAACCACTTATACTACCATAACAAAAATTAACATCTCCTTTTTTTAATTCCCCCATTGTAAACCTTGGTGGTGGTAATGTTCCTACAATTAGTTTGGTAGCGCCTTTAGGGAAAAACGGTTCGTATGGATGCGTATGTAGAAACAAATGAATTACGAATTATGAGTTAATGAATCACGAAGGTAATAGTATTATTTAAAAAAGTAAAAGAGGAAATTGATCCCGATATTCAAATACCTATAACCTCTCGACTATCGACTTTAAAAAAAGCTATTATTTTTTTCTCAGTCCCGAAAAATGAAACTGGCGCGCTTTAATATTGCATTGGGAATACAATTAAAAACAAAATCAGTCACTACAAAATTATTTTTATGAAAAACATTTTTATTTTTTTAATTGTTTTTTTTATTGGTTTATGTGCCAAAGCGCAAACTAATTTAGAAGAAACACCTTATAGTTTGCCGAATATCGTGCCTGCGGCTCCCGATGTTCATAATTTTCAGAAATATGGGGGCATTCCGGTAGGGTACTATACCGGCATTCCACAGATCAATATACCTTTGTATGAAATCACTACCAGAACGGGAGTATCTGTTCCTATTAGCTTAAAGTATCATGCGGGAGGAATCAAAGTAGATGAAAAAGCTTCCAGAACTGGTTTAGGGTGGAGTTTACAAGCAGAAGGAATGATTTCTAGAACCGTAAGTGGATTACTTGATTTTACAGGAACCTTTACCAAACCTAATCTAAATACATTTAATCCTAATGACTCGGCTAACAATTATAATGATTACCTGTATGCTAATTCTGTTATAAAAGGCGAATCTGACAGTCAACCCGATATCTACTCCTATACCTTTTTAAACACATCGGGTAAGTTTGTTTTTGATAAAGACAAAAACCTTCATTTAATTCCTCAGAAGGCCATAAAGATTACTCCTAATGAAAGTATAAATACGTTTCAAATTACAGATGAGAGTGGTACTGTTTTTACTTTTGATCAAATAGATCAGTCTTATATTACTTCTACTTGTCCTGCATCTCTAGGTGCTATTGAAAATCAATTTAACTCTAGTTGGAAATTACGTAAAATACGAACTACTGATGGTGAAGAAATCAATTTTACATATCGAACATTTCAGTACCAGTATATGTATTCCAGGGAGTTCATCAAATATATAAAAGATATAAATCAATTTGGATGCCCCAACAAAGCAGATAAAGGCTGTCAGAAAACAATACATCATACAGAAGCTGTATTAGAAAAAATTTCTTTTAGTGATGGAACCGTAGATTTTATATACTCAGATGATACCAATTACCCTATTGCCGGAAGTAACATAAGAAAAGATCTTCCAGGGAATCATGCTTTACGTAAAATAATCATAAAAGATTTTTTAGGAAATGAGACAAAAAGTTTTGAATTACAATATGATTATTTTAAAGCACAAGATAGCTCTACTAATGCAGATGATTACCGTCTAAAACTCATAGCGTTCGAAGAAATAAATGCAGATAAAAAACATCAGTTTTTATATAATGAGAGTATAAAACTACCCAGACGTTTTAGTAATTCACAAGATTATTGGGGATATTATAATGGACAAGGTAGTCAACCTTTATACCCTACTACATTTTTTGGAGGACAACTTCTGCTAGGAGGTGATCGTGAGGTCTATCCTGAATATGCAAAAGCTGGCACACTACGACGTATTGTATATCCTACGGGAGGGTATTCTGAATTTGAATATGAATCCAATCAATATTTTTCATCCACAGGAAAAAATGAATATAACATAGGTAGTACTCTAATTGCTTCGGCGAATGGTTCTAATTATAATTCAAGTCAGAATTTTCCTTTTACCATTCTGGAAAAGTATGAAGGAATCAAACTTAAGGTAGACAATACATGCGATACTACAGAAACTGTATTCGATGATGCTTGTTCCTTTAAAGTGTTTAACAGTAATAATGAACAAGTTTCTTTTATAAGAGAGGCTGGAGAATACAATTTTGGATTGGATCCCGGTAGTTATACTATAAGATTTGAGTATTTGGGAGATACCTGTAATTGTAAAGCAACTATGAGTTGGGTAGAAAATGAGATTGTAGGGGCAAATACAAACGTCCTGGCTGGTGGACTTCGTATTAAAAAGCTAAAAAATCATGATGGTATTAAAACAGAAGAAACACAATATACATATACTCAGGAAAACACCACTCGATCCAGTGGTATTATCCAGGGGAAACCTATATTTTCTTATGTGATTACAGAACCTAATCCCGATGCAACTTTGGGAGCTTGTACTTATCTATCCATACATTATTCTTCTATCTATCCTATAGCCACCGCCTCAGGAAATTCTGTAGGGTATACCACAGTAACCACGAGTAAGCATAATAACAATGAGAACGGTAAAACGGTATATACATTTACCAATGATAGTGATATTATAAGCTCAGAACTACAAACCCCTACTCCTATTACTTCCTTCGACTGGAAACGAGGATTGTTACTTAACACTACAATGTATGACCATACAAATACTAAAGTATATGAAGAAATTAAGGAGTACGACTTTGACTATAGTTTTATCAATAATTCATCAGAGAGTTATCGATTTGATAGTGTAATTAGCGGGTTATCTATTATAGGAGGAAGAATCCCCGGATCTCCCCCTAATGGCCCCAATACCCAATTTAGTTGGTCTACATATCATATTACAAGTTCCTGGGTAAAACCAATTACGACTACAAAAAACTATTTTTCCCCAGCTAACTATACACAACGTGATCGCTATTATTATGATAACATAAATCACTTACAGCTAACCCGTGTAGAGACAGAAGGTAGTGATAACAATAAAGTGGTACAAAAAACAGTATATCCTCTAGATATTACAAACCCAACACAAGCAGAACAAAAACTCATCGATCAACATCGATTAACAGAACGTATTCGTGTAGAAACCACAAAAGGTAGTTCAAAAACAGTGATTCATACCCTTTATAATGACAACAAGTGGCCCGGCTTGGTGCTTCCTGAATATGTACAAAGTAAAAAAAATAATAATGATTCTGAGAATCGGATTGTATACTACAAATATGATGATAAAGGAAATCCGTTAGAAGTATCGCAAGCAAATGGTACTCACATCATCTATATCTGGGGATATAATGATACCTACCCTATAGCTAAGATCGAAAATGCGACCTATACTAATATGCCGACAGCTATTGTTGATCTTATCAACCAGATCAAAACGGCTAGTACTACTGAAAATTCTATAGCTGCTGAAAATACAATCAGGGAATTGTTTGATCAACTAAGGGAACATCCCTATTTCAAAGCTGCACAGGTAGCGTCTTATACCTATGACCCGTTGATTGGTATTACCAGTATTACTGATCCTAAAGGATATCTGATGACGTATCATTATGATGTTTTTAACCGATTAGAATTTATAAAGGACGCAGAAGGAAATCTAGTTTCTGAAAATAAGTATAACTACAAAAACTAAGGATGATGACCACAAAACAGATATATATATGTACAATAGCAATGTTTATAGGGTTTATAGGCTTCGCACAATTCGGAGGTGGAGATGGATTATTGTTCCGTGATGCCGATGCCGATGGTTATGGGAATCCAAACCTTACAATTTTTGATGATGGAGGCAACCATCCTGGCTATGTAACCAATGGGGATGACTGTAATGACAGCGATCCACTTATTAATCCCAATAAAGCGTGGTATATAGACAATGACGGGGATGGCTGGGGTAGTAACTCAGTCGCTAAAAGACAATGCTATAAGCCTTCAGGCAATTATGTAGATAAAAGTGGAGATTGTAACGACAGTAATGCTTCAATACGACCAAGAACCTTTTATCCTGATAATGATGGTGATGGGTATGGAGTGAGTAGTGGAGTTATTACCAGTTGTGGCTCTGTAAGTAATCCACCTCAAGGGTATGCCAATAATCCTGATGATTGTAATGATACTAATGGAAGCCTACATCCTAATACAAGATGGTCATATGATGGCGATGGAGATGGCTGGGGAGGTAATGACATCTATTATGTCGGTTGTTCAAGACCTAATGAACCTAAATACGCCGAATACATCCTGCAAGGAGGAGATTGTAATGACGGGAATGCAGCGATACATCCTAATACCGTTTGGTATAAGAATAGCGATGGAGATGGTTTTGCTAGCGATAAAAAAATCCAATGTACGAACCCCGGAAGTGGATATAGTTTAACGGTAAAACCATTAGGAGATTGCAATGATAATAATGCTTCAATACATCCTAATACCGTCTGGTATAAGAATAGTGATGGAGATGGTTTTGCCAGTACAACTAAGACACAATGTACGAACCCAGGAAGTGGATATAGTTTAATAGTGCTACCTTTAGGCGATTGCAATGATAATAACGCTTCAATTCACCCCAATACGGTTTGGTATGCTGATAGTGATGGAGATACCTGGGGGGATAAAAACGTAACCAAACAACAATGTACACAACCATCTGGGTTTGTAACCAATGACGATGATTATGATGATACTACCGTAAATATAACCAATATTCAGCCACAGTATTTTTATAATGATGCCGATAATGATGGATTTGGCGACCCCAATGATGGAGTGTATTACAGTGTGCAACCTTCGGGGTATATCTTAAATAATCAGGATAGATGCCCCGAAATTTATGGAGAACGACTGGGATGTATAATAACTCCTCACCTGTTAACCTTATCTGATGAAAATTATGTATTTACCAGGGTATATCAAGAAGAAATGTCATCACCCAGCCAAATCAAATATAATAAAGAGGTTATCGAGAGTGTTACCTATTTTGATGGATTAGGAAGGCCCTTACAGCAACGTTCTATTGCAGCATCACCAGGTGAAAACGATATTGTAACTCATGTAGCATATGATGATTATGGTCGACAAGACAAACAATACCTGCCTTTTGAAGCTAATACTACGGTGGGGAGTTATAAAGATGTAAATATAAATGCTGATATCAACTCGTATTATAAAACTACCTATGCAGATGATTTTGTGGGAATAGATGCTAATCATAATGATTTTAATGCGTATTCACAAAGTATTTTTGAGAAGTCACCTCTTAATCGGGTGCTAGAACAAGGAGCGCCGGGAAAAGCCTGGAAAGCAAATTCTAATAGTGATAATGACCATACGATCAAATTTGATTGGGGTACCAATGTGGCTGATGAAGTAGTGTATTTTAGAGTAAACTTCGCAAATCCAGGAAATACAGAAGACCCTAATCTGGTACAGGATGGTTTTTATACTCCCAATAAGTTGTATATCACCAGTACCAAAGACGAAAACTGGACTCCAGCAGATGGGAATCTTCACACTACCAAAGAGTACAAGGATAAACAAGGTAGAATTGTCTTAAAAAGAACCTTTGCTTCGACAGGCTCAGCAACAGGGGCGCCGAGCGTAGTCGAGGCACATGATACGTATTATGTATATGATGATTTCGGGAATCTTACTTATGTGATTCCTCCCAAAGTAATTGTAGCAGATGGTGTAAGTGATACCGAGCTTGCCGAGTTGTGCTACCAATACAAATATGATAATCGCAATAGGCTTATCGAAAAGAAAATCCCTGGTAAGGATTGGGAGTATATTGTGTATAATAAATTAGACCAACCTATTCTTACTCAGGATGCCAGCTTAAGAGAAGAGAATTCTGGTAAACCTTGGGATCAGTGGTTATTTACCAAATATGATGCGTTTGGCAGAGTAGTATATACAGGATCAATAATCAACGGAAGTACCAGAAAGGTGTTACAGGGAAGAGCTAATGCTTCGACTGATCCACAGTATGAAACCAAAAGCACTACCTCTAGTAGTATTGCAGGAACACCAACATATTATAGTCTGGATGCCTATCCAGATAGAGGGCTGTATAAAGTATATACGATCAATTATTATGACGACTATACTTTTGATATCGCAGGATTGACCAACCCGGGAATGGTATATAACGAAGCTATTACCAATCGAACCAAAACACTACCTACCGGAAGCAAAGTACGGGTGTTAGATACTAATGATTGGATTACCACGGTTACCTATTATGATAAAAAAGCAAGACCTATATATATAGCCAGTAAGAATGAGTATCTTAACACTACAGATGTTATAGAAACCAAGTTGGATTTTGTAGGTAAGGTAGAAGAAACTACTACTAGACATAAGAAAGACAATAATGCTGAAATTGTTACTATAGATCGTTTTGAATACGATCATATGGGTAGATTAACAAAACAAACTCAAACTATAGGAAATCAGGAAGAAACGATTGTAGAAAATACCTATGATGCCCTAGGGCAGTTAGAAAGCAAGAAAACAGGGGGAGGATTACAAGAAGTTGATTATTCTTATAATGTACGGGGTTGGTTGACCAAGATCAATGATCCCGATATAGCTCTTGGGAACAAGCTTTTTGCTTTTGGTATAAATTATAATACTCCACAACATGGGACTACTGCTTTATATAATGGAAATATTGCAGAGACAAAATGGAAAACTGCCAATGATAATGTAGAGCGACATTACAAATACAGTTATGATGCTTTAAATCGAATTACCGATGCAAATTATAATAGTCAGGATAATAGTGAGCAGGATTGGTTTAGGGTTTTTGGGATTACCTATGATAAGAACGGTAACCTAAAATCATTAAAAAGACATAAAAAAGGAAGCCTTAATCAAAGTGTAGCTTTAGATTACCTATCCTATACCTATGATACCGGGAATAAACTCTTAACTGTAGAAGAACAAATCGATGGAGCCAGTGGGTTTGAAGATGGCACTAATACCAATGATGATTACACCTATGATGCTAATGGTAATATGATCATGGATCAAAACAAGGGGATTACCAGCATTACTTATAATCATTTAAATCTCCCTAAAACAGTAACTGTAAATAATGCTTCTCATAATGGAAATATTACCTATATTTACGATGCCACTGGGGTAAAATTAAAAAAGATTACCACAGAAGGAAGTTCATTAACAACAGAGTATGCTGGTAATTATGTGTATAAGAATGGGTCACTAGAATTCTTTAACCATGCAGAAGGGATTGTAGAACATGAAGCCGATGGATATAAGTATGTTTATCAGTTTAAAGACCATTTAGGGAATATACGATTATCGTACAAAGATGCTGATAAGGATGGTTCTATTACTCAAAGTGAGATCGTACAGGAGAAGAATTACTATCCTTTCGGTATGACTCATTCTGGATATAATAGTACACTGCGAGGAAGAAATCATAATTATGGATTTGGTAATAAAGAAGAACAGGATGAGTTAAGTCTTGGCTGGATAGATATAGATGCACGTAATTATAATCCAGAACTTGGACGTTGGATGAACGTGGATCAGAAAGCTGAATTGTTTTATGATTGGACACCATATAAGTATAGCATGAATAATCCTATACTTTTATCTGATCCCGATGGTAATTGTGAGTTCTGTAAAACAGTTTTAAAAAGTGCTGTGAACGCATATAAAAGAACTCTTTCTAATACTTATGAAGGTGCAAAACAACTTGTTAGTAGTCCAATACAGACAGTTAAGAAGGCTGCAAGTAATCACTTTAGCAAATTAAGCAGTCCACAGGGGTTAGTAAGCTTAGCAAAAGATGCTGCATCAACAGCAACAGCAGGAATGTCAGATATAGCACATGATGTAGTAGAAACGGCTTTATCTGAAGATTCAGCTACAACATTGGGTAGTAAAATAGGAGAAAGAGCAGCTAATGTGACGGTTGAAGCTGCTGCAATAGCTACAGGTGAGTTAGTAGGTAAAGGATTACAAAGTTCTGTTAAAGCACTTAAAAATGTAGGTAAAGTAAAAACTAGTAAACCATTTGCTACGAAAACTTTTGATGATTCTACATCTTTGGTAGAAGGTACCCAATTTTCGGGAACTATTTCTGGAGAAGGTGGAGCTATGACAGTTGAAATTGATATGATAGAAAAAATTGCAGAAGGTGCTACATCAAACGCCAGTTTGATTACTGCTGCCGAATCTATTGCTGCTGAAAATGGAATGTCGAGTATTACTGTTGTAGGGCTTGTAGTTAATGATGCAGCAGCGGTTAAAGCAGCAGGTGAATATGTTAAAGCGGGATATAGTATAAGTACAAAAACTGTTAATGGATCGACTCTATTAACAAGAACAAAAACACTTAAAAAGTAATGGATCATTTATATAGATATAAACTAATTATTAAGAAATTAGAGGAGCTTTATGGAACTTTAGAAAATCTAAAGACTAATAATAAAAATTTGCATACAAGAGTCTATACAGATATAAAGTTATTTAGAAATAATCATGAGTTTAAGCTGGCATCTAAAGAATTACCTGTTTTAGAGTGTCAATTAGATAATGACAATTATATTTTAGCCACGACAAATTCATTATTTAGTATTTATAATAATATTAGATATGAAATGCAGTATTCTGACTTTTCTAAAAATGATAAGAAGTATTTTTCTAAAAGTGGTCAAATAGCTGAAGGAGAAACAAGAGTTTTTAAATATTACCTAAAAAATGGAGAGGAATTTTTATATGAAATAGATTCTTTGTACCCTGCTGATATTGTTCATAATAGACTTGTTTTAAGTATGCGTTTTGGAAAATATGATTCCCCCGCTGGGTAATGGGTCAAACTGGTGCTTTTGAAAAGAGTACTATAAAGTTTGATTATCAAATAAATGATATAAGTAAAAAAGAGTTGTAGAAATACGACTCTTTTTTTATGCTCTAAAGTGAGCTAAGAAAACAGTTCTCTAGCCTGCCAGAAAGGAGGAAAAGAAAAATACAACCCTATCAAAACTTAAATCTATGCGAACAAACAACATTGCTGAGATACAGATCAGCTACTCCCCCGCTGCTCCTAGCGTGTAATTGATCGCTACCGCTATGCCTCTTGGCTAGTGGCGTTTTGAGCGAGGGTTACGAGTAATAAATAAATTATACTAAATCCACAGCATTAATGTTGTAGATTTTTTTATTTATAAGCTAATCTAGTTTAGTAATGGATCAAACTGGTGCTTTTGAGAAAAAGCGTATTCACGGTATTAATTATCAATAACTTACAAAACAGACAAGCCTCAATTAAAGAGGCTTGTTTATGTTGTTTACACTATCTAAAATTGCTTAGAACCTATTAAATAAGGGTTTTATATTGCTACGTGGGTCAAATTGGTGCTTGGTTATATTTGCTAACTAAACAAGTGAAATATTAGCTATATTTACGACGCCACTGGGGTAAAATTAAAAAAGATTACCACAGAGGGAAGTTCATCAACAACAGAATATGCCGGTAATTATGTGTATAAGAATGGCATTTTAGAATTTTTCAACCATCCAGAAGGTATAGTAGAGAAAGAAGCTGACGGGTATAAATATATATATCAGTTTAAAGACCATTTAGGGAACATCAGACTATCCTACAAAGATGCTGATAAAGACGGGACGATTACACAAAACGAGATCGTACAGGAGAAAAACTATTATCCATTTGGGCTGCAACACAAAGGGTACAACTTTGCCGTGAATGGTAGGAAGCATCAATATAAATATAATGGTAAGGAGTTTGAAGAAAATTTAGGACTTAATTGGTATGATTATGGTGCTAGGCGTTACGACCCTGCAATTGGGAGATGGTTTGTAAACGATAATCTTGCTGATGATGAAATGCAAATTGATAAATCTCCTTATGCATATAGTTGGAATTCTCCCATTAGTTTAAATGATCCTGATGGAAATTGTCCTTGGTGTATAGGGGCACTGGTAGGTGCTGTTACTGAATATGCAGTTCAAGCCACAATTAATTTAGCTAAAGGTCAGAACCTTGGTGATGCGCTTTGGAATAACATTGATGGGGTGGATGTTTTAGTAGCAGCAGGAGAGGGTGCATTGACTAGTGGAGCAAGTGCAGTCAGAAGAGTTGCTATAACTGCAGGAGCTGAAGTAGTAAAAGCTGCTGTCGATTATAATGGAAATGGTAATTTTGATATTGCTGTAGTTGGGCAGGGTAAAGGGCTTACTGTTACTGGAGAAAGCCAAAAGACTGCAAAAGGAATTGCGATTGACACAGCAATCGGAATTGCTGGAGCAGAAGGTTCTAATAAAATTGATAATGTTATTAAGAATTCTAGTAATGCAGCAGTTAAATCTACTAAATCTATTGTAACTGCAACTTCTAAAAATTTAGATAAAGCTAATAATGTAACTAGAAATGGGACTAAAAGTGCAAGAAATTTTAAAGGAAAATCTTCCAATGAAGCTTTCAAAGGTTTTAGTGCAGCAAAGCAATCGCAAGATATAGCAAATGGAGTTAATAGTAATCTTAATAGTATTAGAGTTGGTACGGGTACAGTAGAAGGATCAGCTTCCTCAAATTTGGCTGAAAAAGCACAAAAAACAATAAAATCTGAAGATGAACAAAACTAACATTAAGAATAAAAGGTATTTGATTTTTGTTGTGCTTGTTTTTAGTTTAGTAACATTTAAAATTTATCAAACAGTTGAAAAAAACAACTCATTGAATGAAAACTCACAATATACTATTGCAAAAATAACCGATAAATATTATGTTAAAAGTAAAGGTTATTATGTTCACTACACTTATATAGTAGATTTAAAAGAATATAATAGAAGTTGTAAAGTGATGACAGATGAACAAAAAGTTAAAATAGGAGATAAGTATAAAGTCCAATATTCACAGGATGAGCCAGAAAACAGTCAATTAATTTTTAAAGAAAGAATAATAAATGAATAAACTTTTTGTAGTACTAGTTTTGTCTAGCATGTTTGCCTTAGGTCAAAATTTTGAAGGCAAGGTAATATATCAAAATAATTACGAAAGTAAAACTCCTAATTTGACTAATGAACAACTTAACTTGTTAATGGGTACTGTTCAAGAGTATATAATTAAAAAAGGGAATTACAAAACTTCTTTTAATGGTCAATTAAGCCAATATCAATTATATAGAAATAAAGAGAATAAGTTATATAATAAGTTTTCTACAAATAATGTGTTATATTGGAGTGATGGGGCTATTGAGGGCGAAAAGGTTATTGATTTTAAAATCATAAAGGATAAAGAAAATATTTTAGGGTTGAAATGTGATGAACTTACTATGAAGACTTCAAAAGGTACATATGTATATTATTATAATTCTAAATACTCTATAGATCCAGATTATTTTAAGAAACACCTTTTTGGAAATTGGTATACTTATGTGAAAGAATCTAAATCTATTCCATTAAAAATGGTAATGGATACACCTGAATTTAAATCAACCAGTATAGCTATTAAAATAGAAGAATTAGACGTAAAAAAAGAAATATTTGAATTACCTAAGATTCCTATAGAACCTATTAGTAATTTTGGTAAATAGAATTCCCCCGCTCTCGCTAGTGGCGTCAAAGCTTGCAGATAGAAGTCCTTTTAATTTACACAATAAAGAGTTTAAAATAAATTTTTATGGCAAAGGAAATATATCAAATTAAAAAAGCTTTAGGTCTACTATTATTATGTGTTATTTTAACATCTTGTCAACCTCCTAAAGAACAGGATTTACTAGATGAAGCAAGATTTAATTTTGAAAATATAACTTTTGATAGGGGTATGGACAGATTGTCTTTTAAAGGGCCAATTATTAAAAATAGGGTTGAGAATTTTAAAGCAGACCCAGGATACAAAGTATATGGGTGGTATTATGTTCATAGAAAAGATACTATATGGGTTTATGCAAAAGTTGATACTCTTTTACAGAAAGAAACATCAATTCATTTTTCAAATAATATAGATGAACATATTGATGAATTAGATAGAAGAATGCAATAAAAATTAGAAATCCCCCTAGTTGCGCAAAGTCTCCTGACTTAGCGGAAAGATCAAAGAAAGGTTTATAAATACTAAGAACCAGTTACAGCGATGTAGCTGGTTTTTTTTGATATAAGTATATCATATAAAAAACCAGATAACACTATTCTATGTATTATTTTTGTGCTAACGATAACTTCTTATTCTGATAAATCAAAAGATATCGCCAACCAATTATAAAATAATGAGATGACGAAGAAATGTAATCCAGTTGTTTATTTTGAGATTCCCCCTGCTGCTCCTAGCGTGTAATTGATCGCTACCGCTATGCCTCTGGCTAGTGGCGATGATGAGTGAGCGATATGAGTAAGAAATAAATTATACTAAATCCACAGCATTAGTGTTGTGGATTTTTTGATATTTTGTAATACAAAATATCAAAAAATTAGAGGTTTAAGATCTAAGTATATATTATATAAAAAAGACCAGATAGCACTATTCTATATATTACTTTTGTACTAATAATAACCTCTTGTTACGATAAATCAAAAAATATCGTTAACCAATTATAAAATAATGAGATGACAAAGAAATGTAATCCAGTTGTTTATTTTGAAATCCCAGTTACAGATATTGATAGGGCCATTAAATTTTACAAATCTGTATTTAACTTCACTTTTGAAAAAGAAATTATTGATAAAAATGAAATGGCTTTGTTTCCTTTTGAAGAAGAAAACACCGGAATTTCGGGAGCATTGGCAAAGGGAGAAATCTACAAACCAACACATAACGGAGTTGTAATTTACTTCAATACAGAAAATATTGATAAGACCTTAAAAATTGCAATTGAAAATGGTGGACAAATGTTGTATCCAAAAACATCAAATGGAGACCTGGGTTTTGTCGCAGAATTTGAAGATAGCGAAGGAAATAGAATTGCTTTACATCAACCACTAAATTGATCTGAGAAAAAAAACAATCTGATCCCTCAAATATGATAGCACAGAAATATTTCTGTGCTGGCTATGAGTAATAGTTCAAAGAATATAGGAATAAAAACTCAAATCCTCCCCCTACTCTAACGCTTTACTGCCTAAAACTGGAAATAAATAAAAGGTTGAAAATCGGCTGCATAGGTTTGGTAACAGACAATTGCTACCGCTATCACCACTACAGCTTTAATAACCATATTGCTTTTAATAAATGCGTTTTCTATCCAACCTTTGGTACGATACGGTAACCAGTGAGTAATATACCCCAAAAGCATAACAATAAATACAATACGATACTCCCACAATACAGCCAGGGCATTCTGCCAATCCATATTAGTGACTATTTGCTGATAAAAGCGATCAATATGATCCATACTGTTCCCTCTAAAATAGATACGGGTAAAGGTGATAAACACAAAAGTTAGTGCAATTCTCCATAGCAAGACATACCAGGCTTTAGATTCTTCATACGGGCTTATCTTACGCCAATATTTGTATGCTACAATTCCGATACCATTAAGTCCGCCCCAGATTACAAATTTCCACGAGGCGCCATGCCATAATCCACCGACCAACATAGTAATCATAATATTTACATTTCTATTAAAATGCCAGGCCAATCTGGGTGAGAACAATGTAATAATAAGCATAGCACCAATTCCCGAAGCTGCCAATAGTGCTATCGCATAATCAGATATTGCAAAAACTCCTAAAAATGTAAAAATCAGTATAAATGTATAGGAAAAAATAGAGCCATTACGATTACCTCCAATAGGTATATATAAATAATCTTTAAGCCAGCTGGATAGCGAAATATGCCAACGCCTCCAAAAATCGCCACAGTGAATCGCCTTATATGGCGAATTAAAATTAACCGGTAGTTTATAGCCCATAAGCAGTGCCAACCCAATAGCAATATCGGTATACCCAGAAAAATCACCATAGATTTGTAGTGAATACCCAAACATCGCCATGATATTCGTAAAACCAGAAAACATCTCGGGAACATCAAATACCCGATCCATAAAATTGGCTGCAATATAATCGGCAAATAACATTTTTTTGATCAAGCCCTTTAGGATCATAAAAGTTGCCTGACCAAATTCTTTTTTGGTAATCGTAATTTCTTTTCTGATCTGAGGCACAAAATCAGCAGCTCTTACTATGGGTCCAGCAACCAACTGCGGGAAAAAACTAACAAAAAATCCAAAATCAATAATAGATGTTAAAGGTTTGATTTGTTTTCTATAAATATCTACACTGTAACTAATCGTTTGAAATGTGTAAAAAGAAATCCCCACAGGAAGAATAATTTTATCTACCGTAAAGTAATCCACCCCACTCCAGGTATTAGTCCAATGCGCCAGGTAATTAATAACTTCGTAATCGGTCTGAAAAAGGAAATTATATGAATCTGTAAAGAAATAAGCATATTTAAAATAACAGAGTGTTCCCAGGTTAATAATCACACTTATAGCAACCAATGTTTTTTGAACCAGCACCGATCTACTATTATAAATAGCTCTACCTAAAAAGAAATCATTGACCGTACTAAATAGTAAAATACCTATAAAAAGACCACTGGTTTTATAATAAAAAAGTAGACTTATAGCAAAGAGATAAGCACTTCGTAGATTTTTTTTGCTATATACTATAGCATAAATAAAATATATTACTGCAAAGAAAATCCAGAAGTTCGCTTGTGTAAAGATCAACGGAAAATCTTCTGAAAAAGAAAATATGTCAATAAGTCTATTCATTAATTACCTGATTCAAAATAGAGTTTGGCTCTAATTGCAATTCGTTTTCCCATGAATGCGCCAGTGCCTGTAACAAAAGATCTGCTTTTATACGATATCCCATAACCGTAAAATGAATACGATCTCTGGGCATTAGTTTATTTGCATACCAATCTTTTGAAGAATTAAAACCTCCCATGATTTCATAAAAATCCCAAACCGCCATTTCTTGCTCTTTTGCCACTTCATAGATAATCTTTTGAGCAATCCTGGTTCTTGGGTTCGGAAATTTCTTTTTATAATACGAATCATTAGGTACGGTAAGCAATACAGCACAATTAGGATTTGCCTTTTGTATTAATTTAATTAAATCTGTATAGTATGCTTTATATTCATCCGGATTAAAATCGGGGTGATATGCATCATTGGTACCAATAGATACTATAAATAAATCTGGTTTGTAGAGCAATAACTGGTCATCAAAAAAGCGACATCTTTTATAATACGAAAAACTCCCCCCATTTACCCCAATAGAAGTATATTGAATCCCATTATTATCGTTCATTAATTCGATACCCATCATCAAAAACTCGGCTTTTTCTTCATCTTTAATTTTGCGAATACAAAACTCAATTTCTTCAACACTTTTATGCAATGTATATTCTATAAAATGTGCTTCTTTATTTTCTTTAATTGCGGATACCAGCGAATCTTGTTTGAAAGATATTTCATAGTCATCACTCCAGTTATCATAAAAAATCCTGATTTTATTAAAATCGTACATCTTTTCATGATAATTATTTCCATTTGCTATGATTTTCACATTCGATATACTGTCTTTAAAAACTGCTGTTACTCCCGATAATCCCCAGGCAACGCTGTCTTTTCGAACCGAACATCGATATCCTTTCCATTCGCCATCATATTTTACTCTATAATTACCAGGATTATTAGTCTTGGCAATACTAAACGGATAAATAAATCCTCGTTGCCCTTTTGCACTAGGACTCATCATCTGGAGGTAAGATCGTAATCGATTCGAATAAATATCTGCTTGTATATGAGATCCTCCAATATGAAAAACGTGCAAATCTTCTTTTCCACCTTTTGCAATGGTGTCTAATTTGCGAAAAAGTGTTTTAAATGCCGGTGAATTTTCTGCCATTTTTATAGTATTGGCTTTCCAATTCACAAAAGGGTATTTATTTTGTATGGTATCTATAACATAGGTTTGTGCCATCAAAGGCAATGTTAAAAGCCATACATAAAAGAATAATTTGTTACGTATCATCATGGTTATTAGGTTCTTTGAGGTCAAGGTATAGGGCTGTAAAAAATAGTTCTGAAATTATTTTGGTTCCTTTCCAGGTAAAATGCATATAATCTTTGGCGGTTAATTTTTCGTCTACCCATAACTTCATTGCTCCTTTTCCGCCCATAGCATCATACATACTCCAATACGCTACATTATTTTCCAGGCAAGTTTTCATTAATTCAGCATTAAGATACGGCAATAATGGGTAGGTTTCCATTTTACCGTTTACCGGAAGACACATATCTGTAGGTCCTATAAATAAAACGTTGGTATTTTTTGCTCGTCTTCTAATCCAATCTATCTGTCTGGCAATTCGTTTAGTATACTTGGTTACATCGGTAGAATCTTTAAGATATGGCATTGTATTACCGCCATATTGCATAACAACAATTTTGGGTCTTAATTGCCTCATCATTTGGCTATAGATAGTCGCATTAGAGCTTGTAAAAACGGTTCCCGAAGCACCACGCATCGCTACATTATCGATTTGCACTCTAGATCCTCCATCCAACGTTAATCCATAAAAATCGGCGCTTACCTTACCTTCCAGTTCAATTTTGAGATCTGTAGGTGCAGTCGCTGTTCTTATTTTATATTGATGGTATTTGCCATCTGCAATCAAATCATCTTGCTGAATTAAAACTCCACCATTATATACCGATATTTTGATCGGAAAGTTACAATTACCATAATGCAAACCAATATTGGTAAAATACCTGAATTTTGCATATGCTTTCTTAGACTTCCCTATTTTTACAGAAGCTTTGATGATTGGTAAAGAATCAACCATAGTACTATCCGGAAGTTCTTTTTGATATGCTGTAAAACGAGAAGCAGAAAGATATGCTCCATATTTTCGATCTGAAAACTTTTTTTGGGTTGGATCAAAAAGTGCATAACGTTGCCAATTTTCGCTTGGTTCTATAATAGCACTTATTTGGTTATACACAGGTAATACAGGAAGAAATCCAGGGCCACTACCACCATACATCCCCTGAAGTCTGTTACGAAGATATCCTGTAATACGATCTCCTTCGATCTGAGAATCACCATAATGTATAATTCTACATGACCTGGAAGATAGTTTTTCTCTCAACTCATCTGCAAAATCGGGATTACTCTCGGGGTATTTGATCCTAACAATACGAGTCGTATCAATTTTTGAGAAGTCAGGAAGCTTTTTAATTTCTTCTGTTAAGGCAATATCTTTTTTACTTTCATCGGTTTCGATATCCAGAGGAGTTACAATCTGAGTAACCTCTAGAATATCTTGTCTTGTAAGTGATGAATCTTTTTCTAATCCCAAAAATGTAGTATGCGTGGGGTATTTAACCGAAATCCCTTCATATGAGAATCCATCATCCTGTGTTTGAGCTTTTTGAACGCCTCCTTTTTGACTTAAAAACATGAGTCCAAATAATACTCCTAATATGAATAGGATAAATAATGATATTTGAATAGGCCTGACTCTCAATGTTTCCCGGAAATGTTATTGTATTGTAAAAATAGAAAGATTTTCTAAACTACAAAGGAGTTTCATTGGTATACGATATCATCATCATATATAAAAGGATAAAAAAAGAGTCATATTGTTGAATATGACTCTTTATATCATTGATTATAAATAAAATGATAAACTATTTTTGACTAAGCATCAATCTCGATTCCACCTCCTGAGCCACCACATTGTCTTGCATTGTGTATTATCGCTGGGTAGTTTAAAAGGCAAAAATGACTAGCTCCAGAAGGTTGACTGGCAGTTGTACCAGGACAATTACAATCAAGTCTGCAAGGGCCTAAGTGAAAAAACGGATAGCAATTTCCTCTTGATCCACCACCAGAGATGGATTTTTGTGCTTTCTTACTAATTTCTGTGGTTCCTTTAAGGTTTAAGAGTTTTTTAAACATAATACATGAATTAAAATTAAAAGATCCTTGAACATTTAACGACACCAAGGTTTATGTCTATTCATTAATAAAGAGTAATTGTAAAATTTAAGTTTAATAAAAAAACAACATCTGAAAAATTCGGTACAATGTATTTATTATCGAAGGGTAGGTATATCAAACAATACTCCTAAAAGTAAGAAATTCAGCCATATAAACATATTAAGCATATGTTATATTTTGAAGAAGGTAATAGTTGTAAGTGCAATTACTTCAAAAAAAAGAATGTACTCTATATTACTATGATGACTAAATAGAAGAAAATTTAGTTCAATTACATCTGGAGGTTTCAATAATCAAATCTCATCTATCCAATATATATACAAAATTTCAAGTCAAAAACAGAAGTCATCCTAAAAAACTAATCAACAAAGAAAAACATAAAATATAGTTTTCTTATATAAGTACTAGGTCTTTTTTATATAGGTACTAGTTCTTTTTTCAACCTACTCTAGGCATTTTATAGTTTTTTTCAGTTATACTTTTGCTTAAAAAGCAATATAATGAAAAAAGCAACCCTAATTGTACTGTCCTGTCTAATCATTACAATAGTAACAAGTAGTTGTAATAAAAAAGAAACACATAATCAAAACTCTGCTATTGCTAATAGCAAAACCACTAATACAAGTGATACCACCACCAAAATAAAAGCCCCGGAAATTGAACTAAAGGAAATTTACAACAAACCAGATAATATCCTCCCTACCCTTACATCTCTTAAAGGAAAAATTGTAATTCTGGACTTTTGGGCAACCTGGTGTGCTCCTTGTATTGAAGAATTCCCAAAAAACAATGCTTTATATAACAAATACAAAGATAAGGGAGTGCATTTTATAGCTGTTACTGATGACCCTAAGGAAAAAGTGGAAAATTTCTTAAAAAATGTTTCCTTGGATTTCTGGATCGGAAGAATAGGTAACCAAACATCAAAAGATTATAAGATTAGATTCTTGCCTAGTATAAAGATTATCAATACCGATGGTGATATTGTATTTGAAGGTTTGCGTATTACAGAAGAACTTATACAAGAAGTACTGGAAACCAATACGATCATCTCGGAAAAAAAGACAGAACCTATAACAGAAAACAACACCAAATTAAATGAAATAGCTTTTACATCTGGGTTTTCCCCTGGTGAAGATCCTCTCTACATTGATTTTGTTAGGCAAATCCTAAAAAAAGAAACAACACCCAAAGCAAACCTAAGCAGCCTGGTGATTCGTAAATCACCATATACAAAAGGAACTTATGGGTCTCAATCTGATACGAAAAAGGGCTATGTAGGGGCAACGATCGTAGGACAAAACCTTAGTGATATTTATAAATTTATAAAACTAGGTACAGGTACAGTTAATGCTTTTAGAATAAAAAATAAATCTAAAAATACCGACCTTTATGATATTGTGTATTCTAAAAAACAAAAGGGAAATAGTAGAGAAAAAGCTATGGATGAAATACAAAACGAACTTATGAACTCATTATCAATAGAATTTAAAACTATTGAAAGCAAACAACTCGTGAACAAACTTAAACTTGCTTCTCCAAGCCAATATATCACCACAAAGGATAAAATAGAAGACGGAGCTACGAAACTTTACACTCCAATTGAGGAACTTGCCTCTCAGTTTGAGGATACCTCTAATGAATTCTTTGTTATCGACACATCACTAAAAAACGTATTGATTTATTCCTATGACATAGATTTGAAAGTTATTGAAGAATCTACAGATCCTTTAAAAGAAATTCAAACTTACCTACAGGACAAAGGTATAACAATCAATAAAACCGAAGAGTTGGTTCAGACTTTTGAGATTATCGACTCGCAATAATTCATTTTTTTCTTCAAAAGAAAATTTTAAGAGAGCCTTCAAAAAGTAACTCATAACACACCAGCCTATTAAACTTTATAACCTCACAGATTTTGAAAATCTGTGAGGTTATATATTTTTATAGTACAATCCAAAGTATGTCTAAAGAGAAGAAATTAATTTCTTTACATCATTTACTACTCCCTGATATTTGCTTCGATTGGGTTTTGACATATGTTGAGATTCTATCAGGATTTCGGATAGAATTTCTTTAGCATCTTCAATTTTTCCTTTTTCTACCAAAAATTGAGCAAGTGTATATCGTTCCTGGTAATTAGAATATCGTTGATCAATTTGTTTTAGTTGCTCTTCTGCTTTTTCTGACTGCCCTATTTCTTCTAATGCCAAACCATATAAAAACTGACTTCGGGATCCTTTAAAATCAGATTTAGCCATTATCTTCTCGGCACAAAAGATAACTTTATCATAGTTTTTGGTTTGATAGTACCCTTCGATCAATTTTTTGATGACACCTGTATCTTCATCATAATTGGTACTAAGTGCCACTTCGTATTCGTTTATAGCATTAGGATAATCTTTTATTTCTAATAAAGCATCTGCCAAATTTACCCGATTCTGAAATGTTTCAGCAAAATCTAATTGTTTTTGTAAATCATCAATCTTCTTGGTAGGATTAATCACGTTCACAATCTCATCCTGAACCACATCCAGATCTTTTTTACTAAATACCTGTGTCAAAAGATAGATAACACTCCCTAGCACCGGCAAAAATATAATTACAAAAAACCAGTAGTAATTGTTTTTATTCTTGACGGCATGGTAAATACAAAAGCCTTGTAAGGCAATAATTAAAAAATATGGCATGATGTAAAAATAGACAAAACTATTTAAGCATGACCACCAAATCATCTGCATTTACCATCGTACCTGATTTAAGAACAATTTTCTTAATCACTGCATCTTCATTGGCCGTGATGGTGGTTTCCATTTTCATGGCTTCGATGATAAATAGTGGATCATTCTTCTTTACGTCCTGACCAGTTTTGACTAATACAGAAGATAATGATCCTTGTAAAGGGGCACCTATCTGTTTAGCATCGGCCTTATCAATTTTGGCATGTATTACTTTATCTACCTTAATCGAATGATCTTGTATCTCTACATTTCTGGTTTGACCATTTACTTTAAAGAATACAGTTACTTTACCATCATCATGAGGCTCTCCTACCGATATTAATTCTATTAACAGTATTTTTCCTTTATCAAGTTTTATAATAATTTCTTCTCCGGGTACCATTCCGTAAAAAAAGTTTTTGGTTGGGATGGTCATCACGTTACCATACTTTAAGTGATGATTGTAGGCTCCTGTAAAAACTTTTGGATACAGCTTATAGGAAAGGAAATCTGTAATATCCAGTTCTCTTCCCATACCTTTTTTGAATATTTTGACAAACTCTGTAAATTCGGTTTCAAAATCAACAGGTTCCAGATGTGCATTGGGTCTGTTTGTAAATGGTTTTTGATCTTTTAGTATTGATTTCTGAAGGTCTTTTGGGAATTCGCCAACGGGCTGCCCTAATTCTCCTTTAAACAAACTAACCACCGATTGTGGATATGAAATGGTGTCTCCTCGCTCTTTTACATCTTCTATGGTTAGATTATTACTTACCAGATATTGCGCCATATCCCCTACTACTTTAGAGCTTGGTGTTACCTTCACAATATCTCCAAAAAGCTCATTTACTTCTCCGTACATTTTAGTAATTTCATGAAAGCGATCTGCTAACCCTAATCCCTGTGCCTGTGGTTTTAAGTTAGAATATTGTCCTCCTGGGATTTCGTGTTGATATACTTCTCCTGTTCCTGCTTTTAGTCCAGACTCGAAAACATAATAATATTCTCGTACAGCCTCCCAGTAATTAGAATACTCATTTAATTTAGAGATATCCATAACATTCTCACGCTCATGAAATCTCATCATTTCTGTTATCGCATTAAAATTAGGTTGTGCTGTTAACCCTGATAACCCACCTAAAGCAACATCTACAACATCTACACCTGCTTCAATTGCTTTGAGATATGTTGCTGATTGTACCGAAGAAGTATCATGCGTATGTAGATGTATAGGAATATTAATTTCAGATTTTAATGCCGAAACCAATTCATAAGCGGCATATGGTTTTAATAACCCTGCCATATCTTTGATTCCCAGGATATGTGCTCCTGCATTTTCGATATCTTTGGCTAGCTGAATATAATAATCGAGAGTATACTTCGTTCGATTTGGATCTAAAATATCTCCTGTATAACATAAGGAACCTTCGGCAAGGCCCTGTGTTCTGGTACGTACATGTTCGATACAGGGAGCTATGGATTTCATCCAGTTTAAGGAATCAAAAATTCGAAATACATCTACTCCATTCTCCCAGGATTGTTCTACAAATTTCCCTATCAAATTATCAGGATATGCTGTATATCCTACGCCATTAGAGCCACGAATCAACATTTGAAGCAACAGATTGGGCATTGCTTTTCGTAGCGAACGAAGTCTTTCCCACGGATTTTCTTTAAGGAAACGAAGGCAGACATCAAAAGTAGCTCCTCCCCAAACTTCCATACTAAAGATTTCGGGATGATTTTTAGCAAATCCTTCTGCTACTTTAATCATATCATAGGTACGCATTCTGGTTGCCAATAAACTTTGATGCGCATCACGCATTGTAGTATCTGTAAAATGAATTTTCTTTTCATTCTTGAGCCATGCTGCAAACTTCTCTGGTCCTAATTCGGTAAGTAAATCTTTGGTTCCTTTTGTATATCCCGAGGTTTCTTCAAATTTTGGAACTGTAGGTACTACAAAAGTTTTTGCATGGTCAATCTTTTTAACATCAGAATTACCATTAACGATAATATCTCCTAAGAAATTGGCCAATTTGGTTGCTCGATTACGAGGTTCTTTAATAGTGAATAATGATTTGGTATTCTGAATAAAATTAACGGTTACCTCTCCTTTTCTGAACGTATCGTGCCTTAGGATATTAGCCAAAAATGGCATATTGGTTTTTACACCACGTATTCTAAACTCAGACAGCGCTCTTAACATTTTTCTGCATGCACCATCAAGAGTTCTGCTATTTGCCGAAACTTTAACCAACATCGAGTCAAAGAATGGCGAAATAGTTACTCCCTGATACACACTACCAGCATCTAACCGAATCCCAAATCCAGAAGCACTACGATAAGTTGTAATAGTCCCGTAATCGGGTTTAAAATCATTCTCGGGATCTTCTGTTGTAATCCTACATTGTAATGCAAACCCTGTTGTTTTTATGCTCTCCTGACTTTCAATTTTAATTTGTTTATCAGATAATTTATATCCTCCTGCAATAAATACCTGAGCTTTGATCAGGTCTATTCCTGTTACAATCTCTGTCACTGTGTGTTCTACTTGTACACGAGGATTTACTTCAATAAAATAAATACTTTGATCTTCATCTACCAAAAATTCTACAGTACCGATATTATTATAATCTACTGCTTTACATATTGCAAGAGCATACGTATACAAATCCTGTTTTATAGATTCGGATACTCCAAAAGAAGGGGCATACTCGATGACCTTTTGATAGCGTCGTTGTACCGAACAATCACGTTCAAAAAGGTGTACCATATTACCGTGATGATCTGCTACGATTTGTATTTCGATATGTTTTGGGTTCTCTACAAACTTCTCTAAAAATACGGTATCATCTCCAAAAGCATTTAAGGCTTCTCTTCGGGATTCTGGATATGCTTTTTCGAGTTCTTCATCATTTCGAATCACTCGCATCCCTCGGCCACCACCTCCAGAAGCAGCTTTAAGCATTACAGGGTAACCAATACGCTTCGCTTCTTTTAAAGCAATTTTTACATCTGTAAGATCCTCTTTATTACTCTCTATGATAGGAATATCATTCTCGATTGCCACTTTTTTAGCAGTAATCTTATCTCCCAGAGAACGTAAAACCGATACTTTAGGTCCAATAAAAATGATATCATTTTCTAAACATTGTTGTGCAAATTCTGCATTCTCAGAAAGAAATCCATACCCAGGATGAATTGCATCTACATTATTGCTTTTGGCAACCTTTATAATGGCCTCTACATTTAAATAAGGCTTTAATGGTTCATTATTTTCGCCAATCTGATATGCTTCATCCGCCTTGTACCTGTGTAAAGAATATCGATCTTCGTAGGTATACACTCCTACTGTTTCTAATCCAATTTCTGTACAAGCTCTAAAAATACGGATTGCAATTTCCCCCCGATTAGCTACTAAAACTTTTTTGATTTGCATGATATAAATTATGAGTTAAAACCATTTTTAGCGAACATTCGCTACGAAGATATTCATAACAAAAATGCTGTGCAACAGTAATGTTAAAATTGATATAAATAAAACCAATCTGTGATATCCTTAACAATATTTCAATCTTAATTGATTCTATAACAATAACATCTTATAACATAACCTTAACACAAATTAACTACACTCTTTATAAGATTCTGTAGGTTATAGTCGTTTACTGATCATACGTCCCAAAACAAATTTTCAATTTATTAATTAAAGCCTTTAACAATGAAAAAAAGAGTTTTTGCCTATGCAGGCCTGTTATTTATAAGCTGTAGCTTCTTGCTAAGCTGTAGTAATGACGATGACGCAACACAAATACCAACTACTGCGGTTACAACTTCTAAACAATATAAAGACATCACATCTGCCAATGAAGAAATCAATTCTGTAGTAGAAAATGTTTTTAATACCGAAACTAATATTGGTAACAAATCTTTTTCTAATATAAAAACACCTGAGTGTGCAACAATTACTTCTGAAGTAACAGATGAAAAGAAAACAGTCACTATTGATTTTGGAGATAATTGTGAATTACCTAATGGTGAAGTAATTTCTGGTAGAATTCAGATGAGTTTTAGCCTTAAACTCGATGCAGAGAGTAAAATAGAAATTAGTTATACCCTGGATAAGATCGTCTATAAAGATATTACTGTGAGTGGGACTGCAACTACTATATTTTCTTTTAACAGTGACACAGGAAACACCAAATTTACTACAAATTCTGACTTTACATTTGCATGGGCAGATGGACTTTCGGCAACTAGTAAAACAAATTTTGCGACAGAATCTTTCCCAGGAAATAGTAATCCAGATACACCTCCTAATCTAATTTTTTATAGCTTAACTACTGGTAGTAGCCTCACTCAGTTTAGTAATGGTGATCGATTTGCTGTAGAGATTACAACTCCTCTACGTAACGAAAGTTCATGCCAATATACTGTGAGTGGCGTTATAGTAACTACAGAAAATAGTGCGGTTATTACGTTGAACTATGGTGATGGAGAATGTGACAATATCGCAACTCAAACCGATGCAGATGGTAATGAAACCACAATAGAATTATAACAAACACCCTGTAATAAGTAAAAAAAACCGTTTCAAAAAGACTTTTTGAAACGGTTTTTTGATTACTTCTGTATCTTATTATAATACGCTTTTTCTGTTACTTCGGACCATTTGGAGATCTTCTCTTGAAAGCTTGAATAGCTTTCATATACTTCTTTAGAAAGTGGATCATCTCCTATCATTTCCTGGATGGCTTCATCGGTAAATCCTCGCAGAGCATCTAGGGTTTCTTTAGAAAATTCACGAATCTCTACACCTTCTTCATGTATTAATTTATCGAGATAAATCCCATTTTGTCTATCAAACTCTGCCAAAACCCATACTTGTGCCCGTTTAGAAGCCGCTTCTAAAACGGCTTGTAGATGTGGAGGCAAACCATCATATAGGTTCTTATTAATAAAAAACTCAAGTTGTGAACCAGTCTCATGCCATCCTGGTGTATAATAGTATTTTGCAATTTTATGAAACCCCATTTTATAATCGTGATACGGGCCAATCCATTCGGTAGCATCGATAACTCCTCTTTCTAAGCTTGTATACACCTCGCTACCTGCAACCAAAACTGCTGCTCCACCGGCTTTTTCTAATACTTTTCCTCCAATACCCGGTAAGCGCATTTTTAATCCTTTAAAATCTTCTACAGAATTGATTTCCCGGTTAAACCATCCTCCCATCTGTACACCTGTATTTCCTCCCATAAAGGGTACGAGATTAAATTTGGCGTATGTCTTTTTCCATAATTCATATCCTCCTCCTGTTTCTAGCCAGGAGGTAATCTGTTGGCTATTCATCCCAAATGGTACGGCTGCAAAAAACTGTGCTGCCGGGGTTTTTCCTGCCCAATAATATGCTGCTCCACATCCCATCTCAATAGTTCCCTGGGATACTACATCAAAAGCTTCTAATGGGGGTACTAATTCTCCTCCGCCATATACTTTTATTTTTATCTGCCCATTAGACAATTCGTCTACCCATTCTGAGTATTTCTCTGCAACTTCACCTACTACCGGAAAGTTTGGTGGCCAGGTAGTCGTCATTTTCCAATAAAACACTTTGTCTGGTTTAGTTACATCATACGAAGTAGTACGCATACTCGCCGGCGGATCCCCCAAACAAGAAAGAAATAACACTACTGTGGCTACTAAGGTTAAATACCTTAAAATTTTATGTTTTTGGATGATAACAAACTTCATAAGACTTAGTACTATATTATTAAACATCTTTAGAAATAGAAAAAGGGTATTCTTTTATCGTTTCTAAAGGATACATTTTAGTATTCTATTTTGATATAAAAATAATTTCAGGAAAAAATACAACTACACCAACAATAATTAATTGAATAATGATAAAAGGTATAATTCCTTTATAAATCTGACTGGTTTTTACATGATCTGGTGCCACACCTTTAAGATAAAACAAAGCAAAGCCAAATGGTGGTGTTAAAAACGACGTTTGCAGATTTAGTGCTATTAAAATCCCGACCCACAACATATCCATATCAAAAGCATTAAAAATAGGAGTTACTACCGGCACTATAATAAAAACGATTTCAATAAAGTCAATAAAAAAGCCTGCAATAAAAATCACTACCATCACCAATAGCAAAAACATAAGAGGTGTTAAATTAGATGACATAATCAATTCTTGTAGATATGCATCCCCTCCCAGTGTTCTGAACACTAAGGTAAATGTAGTTGCTCCTAAAAGAATAAAAAACACCATCGATGTTAGTTTTGTAGTTTCCTGAGCTACTTCTTTTAGAATTTTAAACGAAAACTTTTTTTGAATTACAGTTAATAAGGTTGCACCAATAGCTCCGATAGCAGAGGCTTCTGTAGGAGAAGCTATACCCGTAAAAATAGACCCCAACACCAGTACAATTAAAAGTATTGGCAAGAAGAGTACTTTTAGAATTTTTGAAGTAAAATTAGCTCCTCTAAATGCCGCAATCTCTTCTGCAGGAATACTGGGTGCATCTTCTTTGTGAATAAAAGACTTTATTAAAATGTATATAATATATAATCCTACCAATATCAAGCCTGGTAGTAGTGCTGCAGAAAATAACGCTCCTACATCTACAGAGGCCGATCCTCTTGATGAGCTATTGATTGTGTCTGCTAATAATACCAATACAATCGATGGTGGAATGATTTGTCCTAATGTTCCCGACGATGCTATCACTCCCGTTGCAAGTTCTGTTTTGTATCCTCTTTTAAGCATTGTAGGCAGACTTATTAATCCCATTGTCACAACTGTTGCTCCCACAATCCCGGTAGATGCAGCAAGTAAAGCACCAACAATCACTACAGAAATTGCCAAACCACCACGTACACGCCCAAACATCATTGCCATAGTTTCTAACAAGCTCTCTGCAAGACCCGATTTTTCTAACATTATCCCCATAAAAATAAACAGAGGAACCGCCATTAGTACATAGTTATTAACTACGCCCATAATTCTTGCCGGAAGCAAATAAAATGTAGACATTTGAAACACTTCTGGGGCAAAAATAGATACCCCAAAGGCAAAGGCTACCGAAATCCCTCCTAATGTAAAAGCAACTGGATATCCTCTTAGAATTAGAATGAAGATAATTACAAATAGTAGTATTGCCAGGTATTCCATTTCTAATTCTTATTAAAAATAATTTGAATTGATTTCAACATATGGGATATTCCTTGAAGTAACAGAAAAATAAAACCCAGAGTAATACAAAATTTAAGTATGTATAGGGCCGGTAAGCCTCCTGGTTGAGGAGAACTCTCTCCTATCATAAAAGAAGATAACCCATAATACCAGGAAGAAACAATAACCACATAACACCAGGGAATAAGCAAAAGAGCTCCCCCTAAAAGATCTACCCACGCTTTTCCTTTTCTAGAAAGTTTGGTATAAAAAACATCTACCCGTACATGTTTCTCGTATTTAAAAGTATACCCAGACGCTAGAAGAAATAGCATCCCGAAGAGATAAATTTCTATTTCGATCATCCATACATACGTAAATTTGAAGATATAGCGAATAATTACATCAAGACCAATGACTATTGCCAGTAACGCTGCTACCCAACTAACCAGTACTCCTATTTTCTCACCAACTCTGTCGAGAAAATTGATAATTTTTTGCATCTAATGATTTGTGTTACTAATATCTGGGTTGAAGATACTAAAATTAGATGCATTTGAAAACGGAAGTAAGTAATTGAACTCATCCTGAATAATGCTTTTGCCTACAAAATCCACATTTTGCACTCTAATTTTGTTATTTTTTTTCAACGTAGCTAAGGCTATGCTGAAAAAAAATAACTTCATTATAGCACAAAAGCCAAACTTTTCGGCTTAAAACCACTACTCAGGATGAGTTCATTGTTAAATAACGTATCGAAGATTTTCGAAACTCACATATGTATTAAAATTATCATATTAAGTTACCGTACAAAAACCAATTCATTAGGTTTAGTCGTATATTCTTCACTAAACCCATACCCTTCATAATTAAACCCTTTTAAATCTTCAATAGTTTCTGCACCAGTGTCTATAATGTACCGAACCATCATACCTCTGGCTTTTTTGGCAAAGAAGCTTATCATTTTAAGTTTGTCTCCTTTCCAATCTTTAAATTGTGGAGTAATCACAGGTACTTTTAATGCTTTTTTATCTATTACGCTAAAATATTCATTACTTGCCAGGTTAATAAATAATTCATCATCCTGTAATTCATCATTGAAATACTGGGTGATTGTTTTTTTCCAAAACTCGTATAAATTATTTTTTCGCCCCACTTTTAATTTAGTCCCCATCTCAAGACGGTAGGGCTGCATTAGATCTAAAGGTTTTAGAACTCCGTATAATCCAGAAAGTATTCTTAATTGATCCTGTAATGTGTCTAATTTTTTTTCGGGAATAGTATACGCATCTAATCCTATATACACATCTCCATTAAACGAATATACTGCAGGTCTTGCATTTTCCTTTGTAAATGGGAGGTGAAACTCCTGATTACGTTGCCAATTAAGTTGTGCCAACTTATCACTTATACTCATTAGGTCAGACAATTTTTTAGGTGTTTTTTTCTTTAATACACCATTTAACTTTTCTATTTCTGTAAGAAAAGCCGGAGTCGTATACTGCTGAGTTGGTAATGTGGTTTCAAAATCTAATGATTTAGCGGGAGATATTACAATTTTCATGTAGGTGACTTTTTTGTTTTTCAAAAATACAATTGTCTATGGACAATTAAAATCTATACCTGTATTTATTCTCTATTTAGGTATTTGCAAAAGTTATTTTGATTTCAGAATATATTCTTCTATCTGTTTAATGAACGTTTCTTCATCTTTAAATGCAATCAGATTTCTATCGGGATCGTAGAATTTTGCTACTTTTCCCCAATGGTGTTCCTGATAATCAACGGCTACTCCTTTTCTCTTTAAATGGTTTGCTACTCTTTGTACATTATCTACATTCATTCGTATGCAGCTAAATGTCTTTGCATTCATTTCAGTCATTTTCAGATAATCTTCTCTGTCTTCTTTTTCAACCATTAAATAGGTCCCATACAAATCAAAACATGTTAATTCATTATTTTGAAATAAAATAGGCAACTCCAAAATAGTTTCATAAAACACAATAGATTCCTCATATTTTTTAACATATAAAATAATCCCGGTTCTTTTAATTTTCATTAAATCAATCATAGTATTTCTTATCTATTGAATTATTGATGATCTCTATCTATAGGTTATCATCACTGAGGTGAAGTATCACTAGTAGTTACTAGATCTTATTTGAAACAAATATAAATAACTGATTTTCAGCCAATAAAAAATAAAAAAACGTCATATTTCTTTTAAAAAAAAAAGAATTTAACTAATTTTAATGCAAATAACGTATTACAAAGAGGGGAAACCCTCACTTTCGTCACAAAAGCATGAACTCTGATGTATTAAACATTAGAACACATTGTCTAACTATTCACAAATTTTCTTCTAAACCTAAAAACTCTTTAGACATTTTGTTTAACGTTTAATTTAATATTTGTGATATGTTACGATCTTCGAGTACCTTTAGTTTTTTCATTTTTCTTTTTATTATTTTCTTTTATTCTTGTGAAAAAGAAGATATTACTTTAATTGAGCGACAACAGATTGAAGAACAATCTGCAGCAGAAGTTGTTCAGGACACTACATATACTGATGCCGAATTACTAAAAGTTCTGGAGGAAGAAATAGAATTTTTAGAACTTGAGAAAGAAGGATATATTGTTGATATTTCTGGTATGGATGTCGTTAAAGAAAATCCAAAAAAAGTATATGTACATTATTTGCCCTGGTTTCAAAATAAAGATTTTGATGGATATTGGGGGCAACACTGGACAATGAGTAATCAAGATCCCGAAATCAAAGATGAAAATGGTAATTCGCAAATCGCTTCGTATTATTATCCTCTTATCGGCCCATACTCTTCTAGTGATCCCGATTTACATGAATATCATTTTTTAATGATGAAACTCTCTGGGGTTGATGGAGTAATTTTTGACTGGTACGGTAGTAGAGATGTACACGATTATGGATTGATAAAAAAATCAACAGAGACCTTTATTAATACCCTGGAAGATTTAGGTCTTGAATTTTCGATTATGTATGAGGATCGTGTTGCTGCTCAAGCGGCAGAACAATCTCTTACTACAGATATCATAGAAGCTGCGCAAGAAGATTTTACATACATTAACGACACCTATTTCTCTAGCCCCAAATACATGCAATATAATGGTAAAAATATGTTATTCGTATTTGGTCCTCATCATATAACCACAGAAACCGAATGGAATCAGGTATTTGACGTACTCCCCACAGAAAATCGCCCAGACTTTTTAACATTATGGGCAGCAAGTGATCGTGTTGGAGTGAATGCTTCTGGAGAGTTTTTATGGGTAGATAAAGACCATTTACTTGCTCATCAAAATTATTATGACACTTATCAAGCATCTAATGCAATAACTGTGGGATCTTCTTATCCCGGTTTTAGGAGTTTTTATACAGAAGGAGGATGGTCTGATGGCAGTAATGATTGGACTATTGATCTTAATTCTGGCCACACTTTTGCAGAAACTCTTAATTATACGCATCACGAACTTTCAGACTTTATTCAAATCATCACCTGGAATGATTTTGGCGAAGGTACTATGATAGAACCTACACAAGAGTTTGGTTTTACTTACTTACAACTCTTACAACAATACACAGGGGTTTCTTTTTCTCCCAATGATCTACAGGTAGCTCTGGATCTGTATCATATCAGAAAAAAATATAAACAAAATGCGTTCGTACAGAAGGTTTTGAATCGATCTTATAAATACATAAAAAAACTACGACTACAACGTGCCGATAAGATTTTAAAAGCTGTTAAGCGATTTTATTAACGATCGGTACGTTCTAAAATGGAAAAAGCCTGTCTAATCGACAGGCTTGTGTTTTAAAAAAGTCAAATGTATATTATAATACTTTCACGTTTACCGCGTTCAATCCTTTTTTACCTTCTTGTAGATCAAATTCTACTTCATCACCTTCACGCACTTCGTCGATTAAACCTGAAATGTGTACAAAATGATCTTTGTTTGATCCTTCTTCTGTTATGAATCCAAATCCTTTGGAGTCATTAAAAAATTTTACTGTTCCTTTGTTCATTATAATTTATTAAAACGCAAAGGTAGTATTATTTGATCAGTAATCCTTATTTATTTCAAAATAAAGTTTTTAGTAACCTTTATTTAATGTTCTCTAAATATCATGATAATGAACCAAATAACTACATTATACATCATTTTTTAATTAAAATACAAGAGACTATTTTTCTTTTTTCTTTTTAGAACTATACTCATCTTCTACTTCTTTCAATAGGGTATTTAACTTATTTCTTGCCAACCATTTCCCTTTAATCATCACGCCTTCAATAGTTCTTGTATTTCGAATATCTTCTAAAGGGTTTTTATTAAGTAACACCAAATCTGCTTTTTTACCTTCGGTGATTGTACCACTTACAGTTATTCGATTTAAATACCGAGCAGGGTTCACCGTGGCTGTTTTTAAGGTTTCGTAAGGTGAAAGCCCGGCACTACAGATTAATTCTAATTCTCGATGTAATGAAAATCCTGGCAAAAAAAGACCGTAAGTATCACTTCCGGCTAGTAAAAATACTTCTTCATCATTTAATATTTTTGTGAATTTCTTTTGCCATTGTAGTTCTTTATCCAGGCGAATAAGAGATTCTGGAGCCGTAAACCAGGTATTGGTACGATAATGAATACTATCTGAGGTACAATATGCTGCATATGCCTCGGGAAGGTATTTTAACTCTTCGCTTTTTTTAAGTATTTCGAATTTTTTATCATCTGCATATCGACTAATCATTTCAAAAACTCCCAAAGTTGGGGACACATATACTCCGCTTGTTTTGATCTGTATGGCTGCTTGTCTTAGATAGGCCGTATCTGCTTTTTGCGAGGTGTTGAATATATTCATAAACTCTTCTATATGAGCTATAGATTTCATTCTAAGAGAATATTCTAATGGAAGTTTTCTTTGACCGTGACCAATAACCGGAATATTGTATTTATGAGTCTCTTCCATCAATTTCAGATATATTTCTTTCGGAAGATTATCAGCTATTTTTAAATAATCATATCCTCTTTCATGATGTTTTTTTACTATACTAATGACATCATCGACAGTTTTTAAATGATGAGCTTTTAGATAAGGGCCTGTAGTCGTATAATGTGGTGCCAAAATTTTATTACTATTAGCTTGTTTACGAACTTCAATTTGATCCTGTCTTTCATATTCTGCCATATTTCGAGCAGTTGTAACACCATTGGCTATTAAAAGTTTAAACTCATTTTTCGCATTGTTTTCCAGGTGAAAGTGCATTTCTGCTAAACCAGGAATCAAATATTTGCCTTTAGCATTAATAGTTATATTGATATTTTCTGAAGATTTTTGAGAAACGGGTTCGATTGTAATTATTTTCCCATCTGTAATAATCACTCTTTGATTAAGTAATACCACTTCTTTATGCATTGGGATTACATTTACATTTTCAAAAGAGATCGTTTCGGTTTGAGCTTTGCCTACAACAGCAAAGAAAAGGCAACACATTAGAAAAAATATCCTATGATTATTTGATTTACACATACTTATTTGTTTTAATTTATATGCTGCAAACCTATCTAGATGGTATATTTTTATCGTTCCATATTGTCAGAATATGAGAAATTCGAACCTATTGATTTTGTTTTTTAAACTCGTTGGGGGATAGTCCTGTCTCCTTTTTAAAAGCCGTATAAAAAGTAGTTTTAGAATTAAATCCTGCTTCAAGACCAATGGCGAGAATACTATATTTATCGAACTCAGGATCCAGAATCATTTGTTGTATATCTTTTACCCGGTAACTATTTATAAATTCTGAAAAATTTTTATTACTTGATTTTTTGATTTGTTCTGAAAGATACCCACTACTTATCCCAAGCTTTTGAGCAATACTATCCCGGCTAATGTCTGGGTTATGATGAATATTTTCGCGCTCTATCAATACCAACAATTGTTGCATATAGGAATTAACTTCATTTTTATGTGCTTTTTTGTTGATTTTAGACCGTTGTAGTTGATTTCTAATTTCATACTGGTCATTAGATAGTTTAAACTGATAAAGTCCTTTATAGATAAGCCAATACATAAAAACAGAAACCCCTACCCACAAATATGTCAATGGCATCTTATAATCATACATAAACCTATACACTTCTAAAATAACTCCATAAATTTCTAAAAGAGAAATAAAAATCCAGATCCTCTTTATCCATTTTATACTAAATGCTGTGTTTGAATAGAACAAATATCTAAATGATATTGCCATAAAAATGATTGGAAAAACAACGGATACTATACTTACTGTTTTATAAAAGAAAAAGATGGTTTCTTTTTTATTAGGTATCATGATTTCATAAAGACCAAAAATCGTATCTAGAGATATAATACCATTAAGTAGGCTTAAGATGAAAAAAGGAATGTAGAGAAAAAAAATTGTATTGCTTTTTGCCAAAGGGTGCTTTATTTTTCTTATAAAAAACACCAATAAAGTAACTGGATACAAGAATTGCCATAAAAACAGATCCAATATTGAAATCAGCACTGGGTTTTTTCCTAAATCCCAAAACCAATTATTTAATCCTATAATAGATAATATAATTAGAGTATATGCTAAATATGCGTTGTCTTCATTTTTAAAAAACCTCGAAAACAGGATTATTACCCCCAGGACAAAACCATGAATAACTCCTATAAGAATAAAGATTTCTAAAAAAGAAATTTCCATTATCTGGATATTTTAAAAGCTAAATTTTTATTTGAATATCTCAAATGTAGGTATTACACCTTTATTCTTCTGACAATTGATTTTTAGCATATTTCCTCCAACGTTCTATACATTGTTGTATATCTTCTGGGATTTGAGTTTCAAAATGCATATGCTCATTAGTTACCGGGTGCTCAAAACCAAGAGTTCTGGCATGTAAAGCTTGTCGGGGTAAAATCTTAAAACAGTTTTCTACAAATTGCTTGTATTTGGTAAACGTAGTTCCTTTTAATATTTTCTCTCCGCCATAACGTTCATCATTAAATAAAGTATGACCTATATATTTCATATGTACCCGAATCTGATGCGTTCTTCCTGTTTCTAATCTGCAAGAAACTAATGTAACATATCCTAATCGTTCTATAACTTTATAATGTGTGATTGCTGGTTTTCCTTTATCGGCTTCATCACCTTCAAAAACAGTATTTTGCAATCTATTTTTAGGATGTCGTCCTATATTACCTTCTATTGTACCTTCATCCTCTGTTACATTGCCCCAAACAATCGCTACATATTCGCGTTGACTGGTTTTATCAAAAAACTGTTTCGCCAGGTGAGTCATAGCTTCTTCGGTTTTGGCAATTACTAACAGTCCGCTGGTATCCTTATCAATGCGATGTACTAACCCTGGTCGATCACTACTATTATTAGGAAGGTTATCAAAATGATAAATCAGCGCATTAATTAAGGTTCCCGAATAGTTACCATGACCGGGATGTACCACCATTCCTGCTGGTTTGTTAACAACCAATAACACATCGTCTTCGTATACAATATCTAAAGAAATGTTCTCTGGAGTTAGTAAATTCTCATAAGGAGGATGAGAGAATAATACCCGTACAATATCATTTGGTTTTACCTTATGATTTGATTTTACCGGAATATCATTTACAAAAACACTTCCATTTTTTGCAGCCTGTTGTATTTTGTTACGGGTTGCGTTCTCTACAAAATTCATTAAAAACTTATCCACCCTTAACGGTACCTGCCCTGCTCCAGCCACAAACCGATGATGCTCATAGAGGTCATCCTCGTTAGCATCAAAATCTCTTGTATCTTCGTTTTCTTTCAAAATTAATTAGATAGATTTATAGTTCCTCCTTCTCCATTCCCTAGAACCAAATCTATAACAGAGGTTTTCATTAATTTCGTTCCTGGTTTTAACCGTTTACCATTATGTCTTAATTCTAATACCATATCTCTCGCAATATTAGGTTGATAGGTAACAGAACCTATTTTAAAGCCAAGAGCAACCAGTTTTGGTTCTGCCTGTCTTCTGGTTCTTTGTACTACATTAGGAACTTCGATCTTACGGTAACCCGACGGATTTAAGGTAACATATATTTTACGATTTTCTTTTACCTCGCTACCTGCAACAGGGTTCTGTTCTAATACAGAATATCTTGGATAATCAGGATTAAAGTTGGCAGAATCCTGAACTTCGTATCTCAACTCTTTTTCTTCTAGTATCTTCCCTACCTCATCTAATGTCTTTTTACTTAAGCTGGGTACTACAATACGTTGATGATGATTTGTTGTACTTTCTAGCCACTCTAGTGCAACATAAGATAAGATAGCAAGCATTGCTACCGCTATAACCAATTGTATCAAAAATATTTTACTGTAAATAAATTTGAATAGACCTCTGAAGAAATTTATAAATGCACTCATCTGTTATATACCTGTTATTGTTATAGTCAAACACAATCTTCCTGATTATGGAAACAAAATTTACCAATAATCACTCTAATTATTAGCATTAACTTTATTGTAATGGCTTATTTGATAATTTGGACAAATATATAAAAACGGAAAGTTTTAAGCTTTTCTTATAAGATAAATGATATTTTTGTTTTCAAAAGTCACTTTATGAAGAAAAATATTGCCGTTTTAATGGGCGGGTATTCTAGCGAGTTTGAAATCTCGATTCAAAGTGGAAATGTGGTATATAAGTATCTGGATAGAGATTTATATGTTCCGTTTCGTGTTCATATAACTAAAGATGGTTGGTATTATGTAGATGACCACAATCAGAAGTTTAGCATTGATAAAAACGATTTTTCACTAACCCTAGAAGGCTCTAAAATTACTTTTGATGCTGCTTTTAACACTGTGCATGGTACTCCTGGTGAAGATGGTTTACTACAGGCATATTTTGAATTAATTGAGATTCCGCAGACAGCTTGTGATTTTTACCCTGCAGCGCTTACTTTTAACAAACGAGATTGTATTAGTGCTTTAAAACCTTATGGAATACCTACTGCCACTAACTATTTTTTAAATAAAGGTGATACCATAGATAGTAAAGCAATTATAGATACTGTAGGATTACCCTGCTTTGTAAAAGCGAATAAAGCTGGTAGTAGTTATGGTGTTTCTAAAGTTAAAACTATAGAAGATCTTCTACCCGCAATAGAAGTGGCTTATAAAGAAGATGATGAGATTATTATAGAATCTTTTTTAAGCGGAACCGAAGTTTCTGTAGGAGTTATCCAACATAATGAAAAAGATACAGTATTACCAATAACTGAAATTGTATCTGAAAATGAGTTTTTTGACTACGAAGCCAAATACATGGGTAAGTCTGAAGAAATCACTCCTGCCCGTTTATCTGATGAGGATACTCAAAAAGTTAAAGATTTGGCCTTAAAAGTATATCAGGTTTTAAAAATGAAAGGATTTTCAAGAAGTGAATATATTTTTCATCACGGAGAACCTTATTTTGTAGAAATGAACACTAATCCCGGATTAAGTGAAGCCAGTATCTTACCGCAACAAGCAGAAAAAGCTGGAATTAGCTTAAAAGAATTATTTTCTAATGCCATAGAATCCAGTATACGTTTACAAAAACAGAAGTGCCATCTATAAATTTATAATTTGGAGTATCTTTGTAAATGCAATAATTAATAATCACCAATGAGAAGAGCTGTTTTTCCCGGATCATTTGACCCCATTACATTAGGACATTATGACATTATCGAAAGAGGCCTTACCCTATTTGATGAAGTTATCCTTGCCATAGGCGTAAATTCTGAGAAAAAATACATGTTTTCTCTTGAAGAGCGAAAACAATTTATTGAAGAAGCTTTTAAGGATGAGCCAAAAATTAAAGTAATGACTTACAAAGGGCTAACCATTGATTTTTGCAAACAACAAAATGCCGAATTTATATTAAGAGGCCTTCGTAATCCAGGTGATTTTGAGTTTGAAAAAGCCATCGCACACACCAACAGAAAAATGTCGGATATCGAAACGGTATTTTTATTAACCTCTTCTGGTAAAAGTTATATCTCCTCTTCTATTGTTCGTGATGTAATTCGTAATGGTGGAGACGTTTCTGAATTAGTCCCAGATACAGTTCGTGTAAAATAACACGCTACACGCTACTATGGAAAGAAAAATAGGAGCTATTGCTCTGGTTGTAAAGGATTATGACGAAGCGATTCGGTTTTACACAGAAAAGCTCAACTTTAAACTTATAGAAGATACCAGACTTGATGACAAAAAACGATGGGTTCTTATTGCTCCTAACAATCAAACGGAAACTACTATTCTTTTAGCTCGGGCAGCTACTCCCGAACAGGAAAAAGCAATTGGAAATCAAACCGGTGGTCGGGTTTTTCTATTTCTTCATACCGATGATTTTTGGAGAGATTACAACGCCATGAAATCTAAAGGAGTATTATTTCTGGAGCAACCACGAGAAGAACCCTACGGAACCGTTGTTGTTTTTGAAGACTTATATGGTACCAAATGGGACTTGCTTGAGTTAAAATAATGCAAATTAAAAATCCTTCCTGACATACCTTTGTCACTATCTGCATTTAGTTTTGTCGTACTATTAATTTCTAACATCAAATAATTATGATAAAAACAAAAATCGAACCTTTCTGGATCGTTGGGATTTCGGTACGTACAACTAAAAAAAATGAACAATTTGCAGAAGACATTCCTAATTTATGGAATACCTTTATGTCTGAAGGTACAATGCATAAAATCCCAAATAAACTTGAAGATTCTATCTATGCCGTATACACAGATTACGAAAGTGATCACACCGAAGCATATACGACTATCATAGGATGTAAGGTTGCAAACTTAGACACTATCCCACCGGGAATGACCAGTGTAAAAGTCGAAAGAAGTATCTACTCCCGATTTACTGCCAAAGGAGACATTACCAAAGGTGTCATTTATGATAAATGGACAGACATATGGGAAATAGATTTGGATAGAACATATACCACCGATTTTGAAGTATACGGAGAAGACGCCGTAAACCCTACAGATGCCGAAGTAGATATTTTTGTAGCAATTGAATAAATTATCATAAAAAAAGACTTCACAATGTTAACATTGTGAAGTCTTTTAAAGTAATATTTTCACATAAAAAAGTTCTTTAATTATAGTTGTGACACCACATCTTTCTTGTATTTTTTCAAGAGTGCACGTGTCATTCCGAGATTTGCTTTTGTAGAATCAACAGCCAAATAAATAAAATATTCACCGTTTTCAGAAACATCGATCATATGAATTTGACCATCAAGAGTAATTATAATATCCTGAACTTTAGATTTCAAACCTAACGCCTCGATAGCATTTTTCTTAGCTTTTACAACTTCCAAATTATAAGCAGAAGCAGTTTCTGGATCAAAATCTTTTTTATCAGAATTAGACGCGTAACATACACCTGTACTTACTTCTGTAACGGTAACTGCAATATAGCCCGGCACATTAGATTTAATATCTTCGATGAATTGTTCTAAAAAATTTGACATAGTATAATTTAATTTAATTATTAATAATATTTTCTATAAAATTATTTTTCTAAAGAGCTCATATACTTAAGGAGTAGTCCAAGTTTCGACATGTTTTTTGATACCACTAATATGATTGAATCAGATTTAATCCTATTTGCAATAAGAAAACCTTTTGGAGATTTAGCCATCAATTGATCAAGGTCTCCTTTAAGTAAATCCTTGACCATATCATCACACATCGAAAACGCTGTTTCTGTCATCAAGGCAATATTAGTATCATGTTTTGTACCTAATGCATCTATTACATTACCACTTTTATCGGCAATAACGATGCTATCAACTTCGGTATCTTCTTTAATCTTTTTCAGATCAATCATGGGTCTAAAATTAGGATGTTTTTGTTCTTTGTTTGGTAAATATAGAAACATTAATCTTTTAAAAAAATTCTTTCATCGTTTTTTTTCACTTTTAAACGATTATTTGTATCTTGTACTAAATATTTTTTGTAAAAAAATTCCTACAAATTATTAAATTGATTTAAAAGAAAACCTAACAATATAAAATGAGGTCTAAACTATGACGCTAATTAATCTACCAAATCCTGAATTAAAGGCAATTTTAAAAACTCGAAAAGAAAAGTTTAATTCCTACAGAGTTGGAAAAAAACAAGTTTCTAAAAAAACCGAAGATGTTTCTACCGAGGATATTTCTGAAGTAATAGAACGATTAACTAAAAAGGAGGCAGAAATTTCCTCTAAAAAGAAAAAAAAATCGGGTACTAACAATTCTACAGACGCCGCTCAATCTACAAAAACATATACCGAAAAAATAAAAGGAGGCTATTTTGGAAAAAGAAGAAGTCGTTTTTAGTATGATTTCTATTTTATCATTGTAATGATAAGATAAAAACATTAATAAAAATTAGTAAACTAATGTAAAAACAAATCTCTTAATTCTTTACCATATATGATATAGTGTTTCTATAAACGAAGTGATTTAATATACTTTAAGAAATCGTTTTTATAACCAGACATAAGGCTTGACTTACTATAGATTGTTTTACAATACAATTACTTGTAATGGTTTGATCTTAAAACCCAACCATAAGAGCTCCGCAGATTCCTAATCCAACAACAAGGTATATCCCGGCAAGGATAAAGAAAATTTTCCCTGCTTTTCGGTTTTTAGTTTTGAATAAGATTAGGCCAATAATCGAGAGAAATATCGGAGGCCCTAAGAGGATTAAAAGAATTAAATACACTAATCCATCGAGGTTACCTACTTCCAAAAAAATGGTATTTGCAATCATATCGTTTCTTTTCTTAATTGTTCTAAATACTCCTGCTTATCATCCCTATAAAATAAATTCATCGTTTCAAAAGGAATAATTTTGTAATCCTTATTTACAATATGTACACAAGACTTTTTAATCGCTCGTACATCAAAATTATAAGCATCAATAAATTGCATAATTATAATTCTAAACAGATTATCATACCCTAAATCCGGAGCATCGATTTCTGGTAAACAGCACATTATAGATTTTAGGTTTTCTGAAGCTGTTTCTACAGAATTTCCAGTACTGAATAGCTCCAGGACTTTACCATGTAAGGCTTCGTCCTGCTCATATACAATTGTATTTTTACCATTATCCAACAGATCTGCCGGATTAATATATCGGGTAAGCGGTAGGATTCCATCTTCATTTTTTAAAGCGTATCCCATAACCAAAGCATCAGGATTGCAAGGCACAGGGATAAGATCATCGGATTCAAAAACCGGAAATTGCTCTAAAATTTTTCTTCGCACCTCGGTCAATGTGATTCTATCGGTTTGTGTATCAAAATCTTCTAATCGCCCTGCTATTTGAGTAGGTTGAAATGTAACACCTCTCACACATTTTTGTTGCGTAGCAAATGTTAGTATATCGCCAATTAGAGTATCATTTAATCCTTTTTCTAAAGTCACGACCAGGGTAGTCGATAAATTTACACTATTTAAGTTCTCAATCGCTTGTTTTCTAATTTTGGTAAGATCCTCTCCTCTCAATTTTTGCAATACTTCGGCATCCAATGCATCAAACTGTAGGTAGATTTCAAAATCCGGCATATAGCTTGCTAACTGTTGGGTAAATTTAATATCCTTAGCAATACGTATTCCATTCGTATTTACCATTAGATGTCGGATCGGTAATTGTTTGGCATAGTCCAGAATTTCAAAAAACTGAGGGTGTATTGTAGGTTCTCCCCCACTTATTTGTACTACATCTGGTTCTTTTTCATTTTTAACTATTGTATCCAGCATCTTCTTTATTTCATCTAATGATCGATGTCTGCCGTAATGCGGAGATGAAGAAGCATAACAGGTAGGACAAGTTAAATTACAGCGATCTGTTACCTCGATAATCGACAAACACGAATGCTGCTCATGATCCGGGCATAATCCACAATCATAAGGACATCCGTAATCTGTAGCAGTATTAAATTTATAAGGAAACTCAGACGGTTTGTTATAATTTCTAATATTCTTATAATAGGCTATATCATCTGCAATCAAAACTTTAGATCTACCATGCTCTGGGCATCGTTTGAGCATAAATACCTTATCTTCTTCAAAAACAATTTTGGCTTCAATCCTTTTTAGACAAGTAGGACATAAACTTAGTGTAAAATCGTAATACGTATAATTTCTAGTGGGCATTTATCTGTTTTTTTTGAAATTCATATACCGAAACAAATGGATATTGAAGCATTATTTTAATTACCTGTATCATAATCAATCATTTTACTCGATAACTCCTCTATTTCTTTAATACGCTGCATTGTTGTTTCTACCATACACCCCAGGTATATAATCCCAAGCATGTGACCTCTGTATCCTTCTGAAACAATTTCACTTTTCATTCTTCTATGATGTACCCAAGCATTTTGATAGGTTTTGATGGTGGTTTTGATCGTGTCATTAGCAATAGTACGCAACATTTTTTTGAGTTTCATATTCATAATAGAATCAGTCTGTTGAAACTTTAGGTTCAAACAAATTCTGTCCTCAAGAGTGGTTCCCATAGTACTATTACAATCTGCTCTTTTAGCATATTTCATATATGATAGTTCTTTTAATCGCAAAGCATCAGATATATCCTGAGCAGATAGATTTATAACATTTAGGCAGGTTAAAAACCATATAATTATGATTATCCTGATTTTGCTCATTTGAAAACTATTTGTCGTAACGTTTTTTGATAATAAATCATGCATAAGATACATAAATACTGAATACTACTAAGGCCGAGTACAAAAAAAGTATTAGGTTTCAGAAATTCAATACAAAATCTAAATAGAAAATAAGAAATCATGAAATACTTAAACAGCAATCCACTTTCTATTTTGGATTTTGTTTGAAAGCGTTTCAGAATTCTCCATAAAATCAAAAGAAAAATAACCTCAAATAATGCTATCGGGTATCTATAAAGACCATCCCCTAAATCCATTCCTAAAAATGAAGTGGTTTGCCTGCCATAGGTAAATTCTTTAACTCCAGCCAAAAAACAGCCTATTCTTCCTATGATAATTCCTAATATAATGGGAAACGTAAATAAATCACCCGAAGAATGTTTCTCGCCGATTATCTTTTTAGCCAACTCTACTCCTAGCAAACCACCAAAAAGACCTCCCATTATAGTCTTTATACTTAATAGCCGAACCACATATTCTAGATCAAAAGAAAAAGTCGGATGTTCTAAAAAACCAAAAAAACGAGATCCAAAAAACGCTCCAAATACCGCCCCAATAATTATAGATAACCTGTTTGATGATGAAATAGGATCCTGAGTGCGTTTTTTAAGATATACATAATATCGAAATCCAATAAAGAAAGCCGTGTATTCTAAAATCAAATGGATATTCACTTTATAGCCAAAGACAATAGGTTCAAAAGGGATATCCATGTAGTATTTAATTCGATTTTATATCCGAAATATAAGTTTATTTATAGAATTCGAATAATTAAAATCTATTCTAAGCGATAAATTCTTCGCATGTAATAAAAATATTTAGGAGAAATCTCCCCTAAAACACATACTTCTAACGATTAATTTTGCACTTCATCAAAATCTACAAGGCTACTTGTAAGAATAAACCTATTTATTTAATTTCCAGTAATATACAATAAAAATTCTATTAATTTATTTAGTTTTTTTAGTACCAGAAATACACTTTTTTGTTAGTTTTGCCGCACTAATTAATTAAAAACACTTTATATGAAAACAAATTACACATTGGGGTATTGGTTCATTGCTTTATTTTTAATTTTCTCTTCTTGTAGCAAAGATGAAAATGAAGTTATTGTTGAATCTGAAAAAACTACTATTGAGCCAGATTTTATTAAAAATGATGGTTCTGAAGGAATAGAAGATGAATTACAATTAGAAGAAGAAGAACCTATCCTTACAACAGACACTAATTCAAAAAGCTACAGACATTGTAACTACACATTACTTACACCATCAGATGTTGATGTTGAAGCTTGTGGTGAAACTACAACTATGCCACTATTAGTTGGATCTAGAAAACTAGAAGTTGGTAGCGTTACTGTATCTAATGATGGTGAAAATTTATACTTAAATTTTGAGGCCAACGATCGTAACCTTATGAAAAAGGTATACATCTATATTGGAGCAAAAGAAAATATACCTTTTTACTCTAATGGGTTTCCTAATCTTCGTAAATTTAATTACAAAGCTTTTCCTTATTACTACGGAGGAATGAAAAAAGCTACTTATGTTATTCCATTATCATCAATAGATCTTGATTGTTTTGAAATCGTAGCGTATTCTAAAGTATATAACAAAGATAGTCATTGTTATTATACATCTTTTGCTTATGACAAAACTTTAGATCAACAATATAGTTACTACGGATGGTGGAGTTGTGTTTACTATGGTGATTGGGTAAGATCTTTTGGATATTGTAAACAAGAGTGTAAGCCTGAGTGTGTTCAAGCATATGGGTACCATGAAGAGTGTGGAAAATGTGAAAATGACATTTTTAATACTTTCTTTGCCTATACTTTCTTAGATAGTAGAGGTGAAGCAGGAGTTGATATAGAATTAATTATTAACCCTAATGGATGTGATATTACTAATAGTGAAGAAGTAGGTCATATAAACATCTCTTCAATAAGTGAGACTAAATTAAAAATAGAATACCAACTAAGTACTGGCTATGAAATGTGTGGATTAAGTTTTAACTATGGTACTACCAAGTTTAACACTCCAAATAATTATTCTCAACAATTCGATACTGCTACTACTTCATATAGTTTTGAAATTGATAAGCTTACAGGAGCAAACATCTGGTTAGATAGCAAAGCAGAAATTACTCCAAGTAATTAAAAAAACAGATCGTTGTGTCTACAAAGACACTAACTTGTATATAAATAAAAAAACAGGAGTATGATTTAAAAATCATACTCCTGTTTTCATTTACTAATTTATCTTTTTTCTCTGTTAGTAAGAAACCAACATTTTACTCCATTGCTTCTGCCATTACATGATACCTTGGATCATCGATATCATGCTCTATAACACTGGCTAATCTAGGAGAAGCTTTAATCATAAGAGCCTGGCACTCTTCACTAAGGTGTTTAATTTTTACTTTCTTTCCTGCATCTTCATATTTTCCTACAAGATTAAAAATAGCTTCTAATGCCGAGTGATCACTAACACGAGATTCTATAAAATCGATCTCTACATTTTCGGGATCATTTGCTACATCAAATTTATTATTGAATGCCTGGATACTTCCGAAGAAAAGTGGTCCCCATATTTCATAAACTTTGGTACCATCTTCGAGGATATGTTTTCTTGCACGAATACGTCTTGCATTTTCCCAGGCAAATACCAAGGCAGACATGATAACACCTGCGATTACTGCTATTGCCAAATCAAAGAATACCGTTAATGAAGACACTGCAATCAATACAATAGCATCTGCCAAAGGAATTTTATTAAGGATTCTAAAACTAGACCAAGCAAAGGTTCCTATGACTACCATAAACATTACCCCAACCAATGCCGCAATAGGAACTTGCTCAATTAACCCTGAAGCGAATAAAATAAATAGCAATAACGTTACTGCAGCAACAATACCAGAAAGTCGGGTTCGTCCACCACCTTTAATATTAATAATTGATTGGCCGATCATTGCACAACCTCCCATTCCGCCAAAAAGTCCTGTAATGATATTGGCGCCTCCCTGAGCCATACATTCTCTGTTCGAATTACCCCTGGTTTCGGTTAGTTCATCAATTAGATTTAAAGTCATTAACGACTCTATCAATCCAATTGCAGCAAGAATTACCGAATACGGCGCTATAAAGCGAAATGTCTCCCAGGTAAACGGAATTTTCTTAAAAATATCGATCTGAAACTGTGGTAAGCCTCCTTTAAGGCCTTCTCCTCCTCCATCTCTAATAAAACTACCCACGGTAGCCACATCCAACTTTCCTATAATCACTATAGCAGAAACTACAATAATAGCCAATAATGCTTCTGGAAGTTTATTTGTTAATTTGGGTAATCCCCACATGATTAATATCGTAAGTAATACCAGTCCTAGCATTAATAATAATTGATTTGTAGGTAGCCAGGATTTTGCTTTTCCTTTTTTGACAATGCTATAAATCACATTATCTTCATAATTAAAAACTACTTCTTTGGTATCCAAGTCAAAAACCTGTCCTTCATACATTATATATTTTCCTTCCTTAGAATCGATATCAGACAACCTGTTGTTTTCAAAACTAAACAGAGCTTTATTTGTTGCTATATCATATACAATGTTATCTGCTCTAATTTCAAATTTTTCCTCAAGAGATTCTGTAACGTATTTATTATTATTAAATACATCTTTCTCAGCTTCTTTAAACATTCCTAATTGTGAAAGGAAGATCACAATTGCCAAACCATTTACAAACCCCATCATTACAGGATGCGGAATCAAACGCACAAATTTACCCAGCTTAAAAGCTCCTGCAAACATTTGTATAATCCCCATAAGGATAACAGTGGCAAAAAGGTAATATAATCCTAACTCTTCTCCGGGGGCTCCCATTTCATTTCCTTCTGCGACAAGACTAACCATAACAACGGCTAATGCTCCTGTGGCACCAGAGATCATACCTGGGCGACCTCCAAAAACAGAAGTGATCAATCCAATCATAAACGCAGCATATAATCCAACTAATGGATCCACCCCAGCTACAAAGGCAAAGGCAACCGCTTCGGGAACCAGAGCTAACGCTACCGTTAACCCGGATAAAATATCATTTTTAGCATTCGCTACTCTTTTTCTTACAAACTCAGTCATAGTTGTGATATTTTGAGGCTGCAAAAATACAGTTATTTTATAGCCCTACAAGTAAAACAAGGTTCATAATCATATATCTCATAAAATTATATTAAATCCTTACATAGAATTTTAAACCTTGAAATCTTTAGTATATTTAGCCTTCTTATATACAATACAGATGCGAAAAATTACTCTCATTGTTAGCTTTCTAAGCATTATTTCTTGTAATACCTCTGAAAAGCAAAATTCACAAGATTTTGATTTCACTACTATTTTCGAAAAAAGTAATGGAACCGAAACTCCAACATACTCAGAAGTTATTGCATATTATAAAAATTTGGCAGAAACTTATTCTTCAATTCATATACAGGAAATCGGAATGACCGATAGTGGTAATCCCTTACATATCGTGACACTAAATCCTGACGCTGTTTTTGATTTTGAAAAAATTAGAGAAACAAAACGTGTACTTTTAATTAATAATGGGATTCACCCTGGTGAGAGTGATGGTATTGATGCTACAATGTTGTTGTTTAGAGATATTGCCCAGGGCAAAATTAATGCTCCTTTAGCTACAGTTTTAGCTACCATTCCCATATATAATATTGGTGGAGCCTTAAACCGAAATTCAGGAACAAGAACCAACCAGAATGGTCCTAAGTCATATGGCTTTAGAGGTAATGCACGTAATTATGATTTGAATCGGGATTTTATAAAAAATGACACCAAAAACGCACAGACTTTTGCTAAAGTATTTCATTTAACAAAACCTGATGTTTTTATCGATAATCATGTAAGTAACGGCGCAGATTACCAATATACGCTTACACATTTATTTACTCAGCACAATAAATTAGGTGGTGAATTAGGAAGTTATTTGCATAAAGAAATGCATCCACAACTAGAAGCATCACTCGAGGCGAAAAAATGGGATATCACCCCCTATGTAAATGTATGGGGAACTACTCCCGAAAAAGGCTGGACTCAGTTTATGGACTCTCCCCGATATTCTACGGGATATACAACTCTTTGGAATACTTTGGGAATGATGGTAGAGACACACATGTTAAAACCTTACAAACCAAGAGTTGAAGGCACTTATGAACTTATGAAATCTATGATTGAAATCACAGAAAAAGATGGTACCAAAATTCGTTCATTACGAGAAAAAATCTTTGCCAAACAAGCTAAACAAAAAACATATCCAACACACTGGAGAGTAGATACTACCAAGGTTACTAGTTTTGATTTTAAAGGATATGAAGGAGAATTTATTGATAGCGAGATCACAGGGGCAAAACGATTAAAATATCACCAGAACAAACCTTATACAAAAGAAGTAACCTATAAAAACTACTTTACTCCCACCACCGAGATAAGTATCCCACAAGCGTATGTTATTCCCCAGGGCAGATGGAGGGTAATCGAGTTATTAACACTCAATCAAGTAGAGTTTAAGCCTCTAGAAAAAGATTCTACAATTACTACCGAAGTATATCATATTAAAGATTATAAGACCAGAACATCGCCTTATGAAGGGCATTATCTACATTACCGGGTTTCGATTAAAAAAAATATTGAGAAAGTCACTTTAAAAAAAGGAGATTTCATTGTTAAAACAGATCAAAAAGCTTTTAGATATCTTATAGAAACTTTAGAGCCAGAAGCTCCGGATTCTTTCTTTAATTGGAATTTTTTTGACACTATTCTACAACAGAAAGAAGGGTTTTCTCCTTATGTATGGGAGGATAAAGCCGCAGAATTATTAAGAAACAATAACGAGCTAAGAGTGCAGTTTCAGGACAAGAAAAAAGATACAGCTTTTGCTAATAATTGGTATGCGCAACTAGATTGGATACATAAACAATCTAATAATTATGAAAAAGCACATATGAGATATCCTATATATCGAATTTTGAAATAAACTAAGACAAAGCAAATAAGGGCTCTACCTATTGTTTTTGCCCAAACTTGTTAGCCATGAGTTCCCATAATTCGGTATAACCATGATCATAACCTAAAGCCCATATTCCTACTCCGGCTAGTTTTTTATATTTAATCCAATCATATTTGTAGGATAACGAAAGACTATCATCAAACCAAAGTTGTTTTGTTACTCCTTTTTCTTCATATATACCATACTGAGTAGAACTTATGGTATCAAAACTAATCTTATATTTTTTTGTATCAAGCAATTCTCGAGTTGTGCTATACATATCGTGAGAAATAAATTTTTCGGCTTTGCTTGGTATAGGAGTATTTTGGGTTTTCCACTTATCTCCATAATAGGGCAACCCTACTATTAGCTTGTCTGGCTTAACACCTTCATTCATATAATAATCTACAGAAGATTCAACACTGTGTACCCCCCATCGTTTACTGCTTTTTAATGGAGAAACTGGTCCTGCGTGTTTACTAAATCCTCCATAATAATCATACCCCATTAGTGTATAAAAATCGATAGAAGAATCAATTGTTTTTATATCGAATATTTTATGATAATCAACTGCATATAATGCCACCGAAACCATATAATCAGGATTTATCTTATGTAATCGATCTGATAATGTAACAATAAACTGATTAAATTCTTTTTTATCTTTTGATGAGACTCCTTCAAAATCTATGTTTATACCATTTGCTTTTCTATGATCCAACAATACACTTAAACTATCTGCAAGAGTTTTCTGAGCTTTTGGATTCTTTAGAAACTGTGCATTTCTTTTTTCACCAAAATTAGACACAGTGAGAAATACCTTACAATTATTCACTTTTGCACTATCCACCATAGCGGTAGTTTTCCATTGATGAATATCATCATAACTTCCTGTCTCGGCATTAACCATATACGAAAAATAGGAAACACCCCATAACAATGAAAAATTATAACTCTTATAAGCAGATCCCTTAGAAAAAATATGCCAGCCAAAAGTTTTATATTCTTTATGAATATTATACCCAGACGCAGGCTTAAAATGATGAGTGATATTATTAAGACTGTCCCATTGTTGTTCTGTTGTAAAATTATAGTCAGAAAATTGTGTATAATGTGAATGATTGGGACCTATATATGTGTTCGTAGAATCCGGATCACTAGATATGTTTTTTTCTTTACTCTCTTTAGTATTACAGGCAACACTTAAAAAAAGAATTAGAAAAAGTAGTGTAAATACGTTAATCTTCATTTTATTATCGAGTATTAAATTTTAGAACTAATTACTCCTTATCATATAAAAAAGGGAGATAACATACCTCCCTTTTTTATTCTATATTATATCTAGTTGTTATGTTAACTCATTACAGGAATTCGTAATGTTTGCCCTGGATAAATTTTATCAGGGTGTTCGAGCATTGGTCTGTTTGCTTCAAAAATAACATTGTATTTCATAGGGTCTCCATAAACTTCCTTAGATATTTTTGAAAGTGTATCTCCACTCTTAACCACATGAAATTTAGCCTCAGGTTCTGGATTAGTAACAGTAATATTATCCTCTACACAACCGACACAATCAATATTACCCATTGCCAGAATAATCTTTTCTCTATCTGCATTAGTTTCTGTTTGTCCTGATACGGTTATCATTTCAGAAACAGATACATCAAGACCAGAAACAGGTATACCTAACCGATCAATTTCGGCTTTTAGTAAATCGGTCTTACTTTTTGGCGTTACCACTTCTTCTTTAACTGCCTCATCTTTAATACCGAATAGCTTTTTTCCTGCTCCTTTAATAAATGAAAATAAACCCATAATGTTTTGTTTTAGTTAGTAATTGATTATAAAGTAAAAATATTTTTAATAAAATTAAAAAACAACATTATGACAAATAATCATGCGAAAACAATAGCTTAATATTCGAATAAGAATCCTGCAAAGCTTTTTTAGCTTTTTTAGTATTCTTCCATCTTACCTTGGTAATCCCTTCGTTTTTTTGTGGCACTAACTCTCCTTCATAGTTGGTTTTCATCTCAAACCAATACGTAACCTTTAACCGAAACTCTCCATTTCTTTTAAAGATATGATAGCTTCGATATAAGAATTTGGTAATCTCTAATCCCGAAACCCCCGTTTCTTCCTCTACTTCTCTCATCGCAGCGGTTTCCATATCTTCCTTTTTTTCAACTTTACCCTTTGGCAGATCCCATTTTCCATTACGGCGAATAAACAAGATTTCTTTATTCTCATTATATACCTTTCCTCCTCCGGCTACCACTACTGGTAATTTCGAATATAAATGTTCTATTAGTTTATCTTCTTTTTTATGATAGAGATGGTATTTTGCTTCTTCATGTATTGCTTCCTTACTTAGAATATCTCTTATAATTGTTGGAAAGCTAGCTTCTTTTATCGGGATCATTTCATAATCCTCGATCGACTTTTTTGTAGACAGAATAATAGGGGTATTATTCACAAAAACTTTATACATTTGCAACTATGATTTTTGATAAAGATACAGCAAAAAAAACTGCTGAACTACTACTGCAAATTAATGCAATTAAATTAAAACCACAAGAACCATTTACTTGGGCATCTGGATGGAAATCTCCTATCTATTGTGATAATCGAATTACACTTTCTTATCCAGAAATTCGGAATTTCCTGAGTAAGCATCTTGCTGAGTTTATAGAAAAAGAATATGGTAAACCCGATGTAATTGCGGGAGTTGCTACAGGCGCTATTGGTATAGGAATTCTGGTTGCAGAACAATTAGATCTTCCTTTTATTTATGTACGCCCTGAAGCAAAGAAGCACGGTAGAAAAAACCAAATAGAAGGTATCGTTCCAACTCACAAAAATGTTGTGGTTGTCGAAGATTTAATTAGCACAGGAAAAAGTAGTCTTAACGCTGTAAAAGCGTTAAAAGAGGCCGATGCTAACGTAAAAGGAATGGTAGCTATATTTAATTATGGTTTTGATATTGCAGTGCAGAATTTTAAAGAAGCGGCATTGTCTTTGCATACATTAAGTAACTATGAGAATCTTTTGGAACAGGCAGTTGATACTGAATACATTACAAAAGAACAACAACAAACATTACAAAGCTGGAAAACAAATCCTGCCGAGTGGAACATATAACAATTTAATAACATTATGAACTTAGAAAGCCCTACTGTTACTGTAAATAAAACAGCAGAAGATGTATTCGAATTTTTGACTAAAGTTGAAAACTTTGAGCAACTTATGCCAGAAAGTAAGCAAAAATTTGAAAAAATAAGTGATTCCAGGTTTCTTTTCCAATTAAAAGGAATGCCAGAATTAGTATTAGATCAAAAAGAAAGTACGAGCCCAAGTCAGGTTGTTCTTGGAGCTGCTAGTGACAAGCTTCCTTTTACATTAACTGCAGATATTGTTGATTCTGGAGATGGAAAAAGCACAGCAAAACTTACTTTTGATGGGCAGTTTAATGCTATGATGTCGATGATGATTAAAAATCCCATCCAGAATTTTATCAATACCCTAATAGAAAATATAGGTAAACTATAATTAGTACAATAATTTAATCTCTTTGAGGTCAAAATCCGAGATGATTTCATCCTCTATTAAGACTTGAAGCTTACCTTCGTTGGTGATAGTTTTGATAATTCCAACAAAAGATTCGCCTTCTACATCTAAAAACGTAGAGGGTTTGTTTTTTCTAAAAAGTACCGCCTCGTATTCTTTTTTAAGGTGTATAAAATTAGAAATACACAACGCAGAAAATCGTTTTTCTAACTGGACTAATAAAGATTGTAAGACTTCTTCAATATTTAAATTCTGGCCCAAAACTTGTTTTAAGGATCCTGCTTGAGGTAAGTTATCGAATTCTATTTGATTAATATTAATTCCAATCCCAATAATAGCTCCGATCATACTGCCATTCTTTACCACATTTTCTATCAAAATACCACACAATTTCTGCTTATCTGACAGAATGTCGTTAGGCCATTTTATAGATAATTTAGGTACTATAAGACGATTTAAAGTATCATAAACAGCTAATGATGTAGCTATAGAAACATAAAACTGATCTGTTAACGGTAATCCCTCAATAGGCATGAACACACTACATGTAAGGTTTTCGCCTGGGTTACTTTGCCAAATCGTACCCATCTGTCCCTTACCCGACAGTTGCTTTCTTGCTATTACGCAAACTGGAGCGGTAAAATGCTTTTCACGATTCAAGTCTCTTAGAAAAGTATTTGTAGAGTCAATGGCATCAACTTTGATTATATGCATGTATAAGGTGTAAAAGTTTTACAAATGTCCGACTAATACAGACATTAAAATCATAAAAAGTAATAACTTTACACAAATTAAAAAAATGCATGACTAAAAAAGAAATCGGTAACGATCAATTAATTACTCAAATATTAAAAGGTATTGAAGAAGTAAAAGGTAAGGATATCAATATTTTAGATCTCAGAGATATCGAAAATACAGTATGTAACTACTTTGTAATCTGCAACGGAACTTCTAATACGCAAGTAAATGCAATTGTAAGCTCTATCCAAAAAACGGTAAGTAAAGAACTTAAAGACAAACCTTGGCATATCGAAGGTAGTGAAAATGCAGAATGGGTATTAATTGATTATGTTAATGTTGTTGTGCACGTTTTTCAAAAACACATCAGAGAATTCTATGATATAGAAGGACTTTGGGGAGATGCAAAAACTACAGTTATCGAAACGAATTATTAAAAGAAAACCGTAAATGGCGAAAGAAAATAAAAAAACAGAACCAAATAAAAAACCAAAGTTTAGTGCATATTGGATTTATGCAATTATTATTGTTGGTTTTTTAATATTGAATTTTATGGGTGGAAGTGGACTAGGATCTGCTCCCACTACTTCTCCTTCTGAATTCCAGGAGTTTTTAAGTAACGGAGAAGTAGAAAAAGTAGTGATTGTAAATCGCCGAAATGCTAAGGTCTTTCTTACTGGTGAAGCTAAATCATTAGATAAGCATCAAAAAAATAAGAACAAATCTCTATTACCAGCAAGTCCAAATGATCCTGATTATCAATTTGAATTTGGTGACTTACAGAATTTTGAAAATAAAATTGCCACAATAAAAAAAGAGAACGGATTATCAACCCAGGTAAATTATGATACCGAAAGTAATGTATGGGGAGAAATTTTTATTACCCTCTTACCATTTGCACTTATAATCGGAGTATGGATATTCATCATGCGAAGAATGAGTGGTGGTTCTGGTGGTGGTGCCGGAGGACAAATATTTAATATTGGTAAATCTAAAGCTAAGCTTTTTGATCAAAATACCGAAGTTAAAGTTTCTTTTGAAAATGTAGCTGGATTAGAAGGTGCCAAAGAAGAAGTACAAGAAATTGTAGATTTTCTTAAAAACCCAGAAAAATACACCTCTTTAGGAGGTAAAATCCCTAAAGGAGCTTTACTAGTAGGGCCTCCGGGAACTGGTAAAACGTTATTAGCAAAAGCTGTAGCTGGTGAGGCAAAAGTGCCATTCTTTTCTCTATCAGGATCAGATTTTGTAGAAATGTTTGTTGGTGTTGGAGCTTCTCGTGTTCGGGATTTGTTTAAACAAGCAAAAGAGAAATCCCCTGCTATTATTTTTATTGATGAAATTGATGCTGTGGGTAGAGCCAGAGGTAAAAGTAATTTTTCGGGATCTAATGATGAAAGAGAAAATACATTAAACCAGCTACTAACAGAAATGGATGGTTTTGGTACAAATACCAATGTAATTGTTATAGCAGCTACCAACCGTGCAGATGTACTTGATAAAGCATTATTACGTGCCGGTCGTTTTGATCGCCAGATATATGTAGATCTTCCGGATATTCGTGAGCGTAAAGAAATATTTGATGTTCATTTAAAGCCATTAAAGAAAGTTGAAAATGAACTCGACACCGAATTTATGGCAAAACAAACTCCGGGATTCTCTGGTGCTGATATTGCAAATGTATGTAACGAAGCTGCTTTGATTGCTGCAAGAAAAGGTAATAAAGCAGTTGGAAAACAAGATTTTCTTGACGCTGTAGATAGAATTGTTGGAGGATTAGAGAAAAAGAATAAAATCATTACCCCTGATGAAAAACGAGCTATTGCTTTTCATGAAGCAGGTCACGCAACTGTAAGCTGGATGTTAGAACATGCTGCTCCACTAGTAAAAGTTACTATTGTACCCAGAGGACAATCTCTAGGTGCTGCTTGGTATTTACCAGAAGAGAGGCTAATTGTACGACCAAATCAAATGCTTGATGAAATGTGTGCTGCATTAGGAGGTCGTGCTGCAGAAAAAGTTATATTTAATGAAATCTCTACAGGCGCTCTAAGTGACTTAGAAAAAGTAACTAAGCAAGCAAGAGCTATGGTTACCGTATATGGATTAAATGATAAAGTAGGAAATCTTACCTACTATGATTCTTCGGGACAAAGTGAATATAATTTTACAAAACCATATAGCGAACAAACAAGTGAGCTTATTGATAAAGAAATTTCGAATATAATTGAAGAGCAGTATCAACGCGCAATTAAATTATTAGAAAAAAATAAGGACAAGCTAACAGAATTAGCAGAGGTCTTATTAGAAAAAGAAGTGATTTTTAAAGATAACTTAGAGAAAATTTTTGGCGAAAGACCATTCGGTAAAAAAGAAGAAGAAATCATTAAAGAACCCTCTTAAACATATTATTTTTACTTGTAAATTGAAAAATCTTAACCTAACGGAATATTAGGTTAAGATTTTTTTTATCTTTGGAGGTAATGTAAAACCGTAATTTCCCAATCCCAATTCAAAAAATGAGTCTATTTAGAAGAATATTTTCCTCAAAATCTAAATCAGACCAAAAGAGTAAAGAACGTCACTTAGATGATCGCAGTAAATATATGCCAGAAATCGATCTACCGATTGATGAAAGCTTTATGATAAATTTTAAAAGAAACGGTGGTAAGTTTCTTTATTGTGATGATGAAAATGAAGTCTCTGATTCTTTTGATAAGATTCTTTTGGAAAATGATTGGTATGAGAAAGATGTATGCTGTTTTGATATTGCTTTAGAACATAAATTCTCTGGTTTCAATCTAAATTATGTTAAAAGCTTTTCTGCCTCTTTCTTTTTTGCTACTTGTGAATATTTAATTGCAGATAACGGATCTATATTAGTGTCTTCAAACCAACTTAGAGAGAAAAAACTTACCGAGCTTCCTGATAATTTTGTAATCTTAGCAGCTACCAGTCAGCTAGTTAAGAGTATTGGCGAAGGATTAAAAGGTATAAAAAATAAAAATAAAAATTCTATTCCTTCAAACATTACTACAATCAAAGATTTTGAACCGCAAAAAGAAAAGGATTTCTTAAGCTATGGAAATAGTTCAAAAAATTTATATTTGCTGCTGCTGGAAGATTTATAATATGAAGGAACTGCTTACAAGATCTTTATCGGGGCTTTTATATGTCTCTATTTTACTACTATCTATATGCATCAATAGATATACCTTTATTGGGATCTTTTTGGTTTTTGGAGTAATTGCTATATATGAATTTCAAAAATTAATTTATCTTAGAAATAAAAGATTGTATGTAATATTTATTACCCTCTTGGCAGTGTTAAACATATTTCAGGATAAGCTCTATTTTTATCTTATTCTCCCTGTTTTGACCCTTACCATTATTACAGAATTGTTTTTGGTAAAAGATTTAGTTACAATTCGTATTATCCCAATGTTCGAGAAACGAAAATATCATACCAGTATTTTTTATCTAATCACATCTATTGTATTTCTAACTCTTGTACCTTATTATACAGGAGAGTATCAACCTTTCATTATTGCGGGAGCATTTTTAATCACTTGGGTCAATGACACTTTTGCTTATTTGGTTGGTAAAAATTTTGGAAAACATAAATTATTAGAACGAATATCTCCAAAAAAGACTATAGAAGGGTTTGTCGGAGGGTTTATTTTCTCATTATTAGCAGGATATTTAATCGCCATATTTACCAATACTTTATCAATAGGAATTTGGTTGATTATAAGCATAATTATGAGTATTTTTGGGACTCTGGGAGACTTAATCCAATCTAAGTTCAAAAGACAGGCTGGAGTTAAAGACAGCGGCACTATAATGCCAGGTCATGGCGGCATATATGACAGATTAGATAGTGTTATATTTGCCAGCCCATTTTTATATGCATTTTTACAAATATTAAAGCATGTTTCATAAAGAAGGATATAAAATAATATCGGTAGCACTTGTATTATTTCTAGGCATTAATTTGGCCTCATACGTAGCGATTCAGATCGATGAATGGCAAATCGCTATATTTTTGGTTACATTAGTATTTCTGATTTTAATTTTGCAGTTTTTCAGAAATCCTAAAAGACATACAACAGTAAATGATAGTACTGTAGTTGCACCTGTTGATGGAAAAGTAGTAGTTATCGAAGAAGTATTCGAAAAAGAGCATTTTAAAGATAATCGTTTACAGGTTTCAATTTTTATGTCCCCGGTAAATGTTCATGTAACACGCCATCCAATAAACGGTGAAGTTATTTTTAGCAAATATCACCCTGGTAAATACCTTGTAGCCTGGCATCCTAAAGCTTCTGAAGAAAATGAAAGAACTACCGTTGTTGTAAAAAACAATAGTATAGAAGTACTTTATCGACAAATAGCAGGAGCCCTTGCAAAAAGAATTGTAAATTATGCTAAAGAAGGAGAAAAGGTGGTTCAAGGCTCTGATAGTGGTTTTATTAAGTTTGGATCAAGGGTAGATGTATATTTACCTATAGGAACCGATGTAAGTGTTACTTTAAATCAAAAAGTAAAAGGAGGAGAAAGTGTTATTGCTAATCTATAATCATGACCGAAGAAGAATTAAATATCGCCTTCGATGACGCATATGAGCGCGCCTGCAATACTAAAATACAATTGCCTCCCGATGTTATGCTTCATTTTTATGCATATTACAAAAGAGCAACACATACAGAAGGTTTTTTTACCCCTTCAGGAGACAGTGAGCTTAGAAATGCATTTAAACTAAACGCATTTTTTCAAGCAAAAAACCTCACCCCAAAAGAAGCCAAAAAAAAATATATCGAATTGGTAAATAAATATATAACTGATTAATTTAAAAAAGGCCTTGATTTATATAAATCAAGGCCTTTTTTAAATTATTATATACCAATTACATCTAATTATGCAAGCTCTTCAGGCTTGATTTTATAGTAGCGATTTTAGCTTCGGCATCGGCTTGTTTCTTCTTTTCGTTAGCAATAACCTGGTCTGGCGCATTATTTACAAAGCGTTCATTTTGTAATTTTTTCTGAACAGATTTCAAAAAACCTTCTGTATACGATAACTCATCGGTCAATTTTTTAATTTCTTCCTCTACATTGATCGCTCCAGAAATTGGAATAAAATATTCATTAGATTTTACTCTAAAAGAAAGTGCTCCTTCAACCTTGGCATCTACATAACTTAATGTCGACAGGTTTCCGAGTTTACTAATCACTGCATCAAAAGAGGCGCTATTATTTTCACTATTTAATACAAATAATTCGATAATTTCCTTAAACGCTATATTTTTCTCCTTTCGTATAGTTCTAATTCCAGAAACTACATGTGCCGCAATTTCGAATTCTGCAATCAAAGTTTCATTAACTACTTGTGGTTCTGGCCAACTGCCAATAATTAATGCTTCTTCTGGTGTTCTATCTGTGATCTGTTGCCATATCTCTTCAGAAATAAAAGGAACAAAAGGATGTAAAACCTTTAAGTTGTCTTCTAAAATTTTGATCACCTCCTGATACGTTTTACCATCAATAGGGCTACCATAAGAAGGTTTCACCATCTCTAATAACCAGCTACAGAAATCATCCCATATCAACTTATATGTTGTCATTAAAGCATCACTGATACGATATTTTGCATAACTATCTTCAAGCTCTAACAGTGCTTTCTGAAATTTTGAAGTATACCACGCTATCGCCATAGCAGAAGCTTCTGGTTGCTCTATAGTATTATCAATTTCCCAGCCAAGAATAAGTTTAGAGGCATTAAATATTTTATTAACAAAAGCACTACCTTGTTTACACAAGTCTTCATCAAACATTAAATCATTTCCTGCAGGAGAACTTAGCAACATTCCTACCCTAATACCATCTGCTCCATATTGGTCAATTAAATCCAACGGATTTGGAGAATTACCTAAAGATTTAGACATCTTACGGCGTTGCTTATCTCTTACAATACCGGTAAGGTATACATTAGTAAAAGGTTTTTCTCCTCGATATTCGTATCCAGCAATAATCATACGTGCTACCCAAAAGAATAAGATTTCTGGTGCAGTAACCAAGTCATTAGTTGGATAATAGTAATTAATCTCTTTATTATCTGGCTCTAAAATACCGTTAAAAACACTCATAGGCCACAACCAGGAAGAAAACCAGGTATCCAAAGCATCAGGGTCCTGAGTAAGACCTGCAATAGTCAACTCGGTATTTCCTGTTTTTTCTTTAGCCAAAACCAAAGCCTCTTCTCTACTTTCTGCGACTACAAAATCTTCTTTACCATCTCCATAGAAATATGCTGGAATTTGATGTCCCCACCATAACTGGCGTGAAATGTTCCAATCTCTAACATTTTCCATCCAGTAGCGATAGGTATTTATAAATTTTTCGGGAACCAGATTTACCTCTTTATCTAAAACAGCATCTAATGCTGGTTTGGCCAGATCTTTCATTTTTAAAAACCACTGATCACTTAATTTTGGTTCGATCACAGCTTTGGTACGCTCACTAGTTCCTACTTTATTAAGATGTGTTTCGGTTTTTGCAAGTACTCCAATACGTTCAAGTTCCTTTACAATCTCTTTACGAACTACAAAACGATCTTTTCCTTCATACTGCAATCCAAAAGAGTTTAATGTAGCATCATCATTAAAGATATCTATAACCTCTAGATTATGCTTATCTCCCAAAGTCTTATCATTAGGATCATGAGCAGGTGTTACTTTAAGACATCCAGTACCAAATTCCATATCTACATATTCATCCTCGATTATAGGTATACTGCGATTAGCAATAGGCACAATAGCTTTTTTACCCTTAAGATGTGTAAATCGATTATCATTTGGATTAATACATATTGCGGTATCTCCCATAATTGTCTCTGGGCGAGTTGTTGCAATAGTTAGTGTATCTTCTGTTCCTTCTATTTTATAGTTTAGGTAATATAAATTCCCTTGTTTTTCTTCATAAATCACTTCTTCATCAGACAAGGTGGTCTTAGCTTGAGGGTCCCAATTTACCATTCTATACCCACGATAAATTAATCCTTTATTATACAGATCTACAAAAACCTTAATTACAGATGCCGACAAGTTGTCATCCATTGTAAAAGCAGTACGTTCCCAATCACAAGAAGCTCCTAATTTTTTTAACTGTTCCAGGATAATTCCTCCGTGCTTATGAGTCCATTCCCAGGCGTGTTCTAAAAACTCTTCTCTGGTAAGATCGTTTTTATCAACCCCTTCATCTTTTAGCTTAGCAACAACTTTAGCCTCTGTTGCTATCGAGGCATGGTCTGTTCCAGGTACCCAACACGCATTATACCCTTTTAGACGGGCTCTACGGATTAATACATCCTGAATTGTATTGTTAAGCATATGCCCCATATGCAAAACACCAGTAACATTTGGTGGTGGAATAACAATAGTATATGCTTCTCTTTCATCAACCTCTGAGTGAAAATAATTATTTTCCATCCAGTAGGCATACCACTTTTCTTCTATCGATTTTGCATCGTATTTTCCTGCTAAAGACATACTTTGGTCTGATTTTTGAATTAAGAAGTGCAAAAGTACTTATTAAAGTATGAAGTACGAAGTTAGAAATATGAAAATTTAAAAAAAACCTGAGTAATGAAATTAAACAATGTAGCTATAAAAATATAATAGTTTATATCATGTGCTATATGAAAATTTCTAACCTCACACCTCTAGCTTTTGACCTCTTACTTTTAGGTATCATTTTGCAGTTGAATAAAAAGTAAGTACTTTTACGTTTAACAAAAACCTACATCATGAAAAAAATAATGATAATTTTATTTATTGGTGTTCTTGGCGCAACCTTAAATGCACAAGACACTAATAAAGCGCAAATAAAATTTAAATCCGAAGTTGTTGATTATGGCGAAATCGCCAAAGGCAGCGACGGTGTACGCAAATTTGAATTTACAAATACAGGAAATGCTCCTTTAGTTATCTCCAGAGTATATTCAAGCTGCGGATGTACCATTCCAAAAAAACCAGAGCAACCAATTGCTCCAGGAGAATCTGGTGTTATCGAAGTTAAATACGACACCAAAAGAGTGGGACCAATTCGTAAAACTATTACAGTAACATCTAATGCAGGAGATACTCCTACAATGGCTATAAAAATTAAAGGAACTGTCCTTGATAAAAGTGTTTTAGAAAAGAAAAACTAGAACTCGTATAATTAATCGTAACAAAAAAGGATACTCTAGAGTGTCCTTTTTTATTTTTAGATTACTTTTTTAAGTGAAAAATTGTAGCTTATTTCTATTCCTAATCGTTCTATTTTCATCTTAATTCTTCTTCCTTCTTCAAAATAAAACATATCATTTAGATCAGAAAGCTTATACCTATATGCACTTTTACCATTTACTTGTAAAATAACATCTCCTTTTTTTAAACCCGCAAGATCAGCTGGCGAATTAGGTCTAACATCCAAAATTTCGTACTTAGGCTGAAGAATAAAGTTGTTTGTCAACTCAATCGTTTTTTGGTTTACTAATTTATTTAACCCCAAATACACTCTATCTTCTTCTTTATAATTTCTTACTGCTGTGAAACCTGTATGCTGAATGGTAAGCCCACTCATATTATAATGAAAAGGCTTATTAAAAAAACTATTCTTTTTAAAAGATATTTTCTGACGGGTATAATCCAAAATAAGATTAAACCTCCTTAGGATATTTCCTCCTAATGACCCTTGCCTGTTATTTAAAGATATTCCTTGTATGTAGATAGAATCCGGAAATGAGGCTGTTACCTCCTTCATTTTAAATTCACCAATATTGAGTTCCCTTATTTTAGTTTTTTCACCATAAATATCTCCGCTAAAACCTTTACCCAAAAAATCTCTAAAGGAATTCTCACCTGCATATATCCCTTTTTCTTTATTCTCAAATAACCATAAAGAAGAACCAGAACCCGAATCTAACAAAAGATTGATATCGATCAACCCATTAGCAGATTTATATTGAGCTGTAATAAAAGGTCTTTTCTTTTTTTCCCTAAAATCAATTTTGGTTTGATAGCACTTTTTACACTTTTTGTAAGTATACGACTCTGGTTTATACATTTTTATGTACTGCTTTGCATAATTAATATCCAAAACAAAGTTTTTAATAAAATCATGACCTATAATCCCATGTACAGGAAATCCCATTCTGGGAGAAAAATTAATTGACTCATCCAAAACCAGGTAAATCTTGTGATTAGTACTAACAGCATCACCTATCCTAACTTCGTTATTAATTGATTTTATAGCCTCTACGGGTTCATTTTCACCTAACCCTCTAAGGTAAATTTTTGATGCATTCTTAAGTTCTAAGGAGCTTTTATTGTCTACACTAAAGATAATTGTGGATCCCACACCGGTATCTAAAATAAAGGAAAGTTCGACACCATTTACAACAACAGGAATAACAATAAGGTTATTTGCTAATTCAAATCTAATCTTATCACTTTTTTCCCCAATAGGTAACCGGAAGTTTTCTTGGGCAAAAAGAGCTGTACTAAAGATTATAAATAGTACTAAAATCTTACTTTTAAAAAAATGACAAAAATCTAGTGATAAAATCTTCATTACTCTAAATATAAAAAATATAGTTGAAAAACCTACAAACTAAATAGGGATTTACAAATTCAAATACATCATTCTTTTGTTAGATAACCTTTTTTAGATAGAATTTGCACTTTACCTCTGCTCCTAACATTTTACCCAATACCAGTATCCAGAATAAAAGAAAGCTTGGTATCGTTTACAACGACAGGAATAACAATTAGATTATTGATTAATTGAAATTTAATCTTAGTGCTATTTTGTTTAAAAGGCAATCTGAAATCATTTTGAGCATGAAGAACAAAATTGAAAAGTAAAAATATCATTAAAAGCCTACCTTTCATAAAACAACAAAATTAAGTCATAGAAGCTTGATCGCATTAAATATAAAAAAATAGTTAAAAAAACACCCCAACTACACCCCCTATTCCTAAAATATTTAAGAAATTTACCGCTATTTTATTTTTTTAAATCAGATCAGATGCCAATAATATCGCATAAAGGCAAAGCTATGCCCGAATCACCAATTCGAAAATTGGTGCCTTTTGCAGAAAAAGCTGCAAAAGAAGGTAAGCATATTTACCATTTAAATATCGGTCAACCAGATATAAAAACACCGATTGAAGCGATGGATGCTATACGAAACCACAAATTAGACATTTTAGCGTATAGCCACTCTGCCGGATTTGAAAGTTTTAGAAATAAATTAGCCGACTATTATGCAAAACATAATATTACGGTATCTTCTGATGAAATTTTGGTCACTACCGGAGGTAGTGAAGCATTAATTTTTACCATGGGTAGTATTACAGATCCTGGTGATGAGATTATAGTTCCCGAACCTTTTTATGCAAATTATTATAGTTTTTCTACACAATCTACTGTCAAGGTAGTTCCTGTTATATCTAAGATAGAAAACGGATTCGCATTACCATCGATTGCAGAGTTCGAAAAATTGATTACAAAAAAAACCAAAGCCATACTGATCTGTAACCCCGGTAATCCAACAGGTTACCTTTATAGCAAAGAAGAAATAAAACAATTAGCAGAACTTGCTATCAAGTATGATTTATTTCTGATTTCTGATGAAGTGTATCGAGAATTTGTGTATGACGACTCAGAGCATTACTCTATTTTACAAGAAAAAGGCCTTGATGAATATGCCATTATTGTAGATTCTGTCTCTAAACGATACAGCATGTGTGGAGCCCGTATTGGATGTATGATAAGTAAAAACAAAAGTGTAATGGAAACTGCTATGAAATTTGCACAAGCACGACTAAGCCCTCCTACTCTTGCGCAAATTGCTAGTGAAGCGGCTTTAGAAGCGCCAGAATCTTATTATACAGAAACGGTTGAAAAATACAAATTAAGGAGAGATACCTTGGTTGCCGGACTTAGAGAAATTCCAGGAGTAAAAGTAGGAGTTCCTAAAGGTGCTTTTTATTGTATTGCCGAATTACCAATCGAAGATGCTGATCATTTTGCACAATGGCTTCTAGATGAATTTGATTTAGATAAGCAAACTATTATGGTAGCACCAGCTTCTGGATTTTATTCGGGACCAAACAAGGGGAAAAATCAAGTAAGAATAGCATATGTTTTAAATCGAAGAGATCTTAAAAAGGCAATTGAAATATTAAAAATAGCTCTTGAAAAATACAATAATCAATGAGGCGAACATTAAAAAATTAAACCTATTTTCCCAAAAGGAAATGTTTTAGATTTTTAATGAGAGAACGTAGTGATTACACATGTTCTCAATTTTATAATTAATTTATCATCAAATAATTACTAAAATTTAAACGTGTGAAAATTGAATATAATAAATCTTTAAAAAAATACAATACTTTTGGGATTGACGTCGTCGCAGCAGAATTTGCGGCTATTACATCAGAATCCGAACTCGATACAATGCTCTTAAAAAACAATAAAAATCCACTTTTTATTTTGAGCGGCGGAAGCAATATGCTATTGACAAAAAATCTGGACATGTTAGTGTTGCATATTGCTATAAAAGGAATTACAGCTATAGAAGAATCAGACAAATATGTATCTGTATCTGCAAATGCAGGAGAAAACTGGCATGATTTTGTACAATACTGTATCAAAAATAATTATGGAGGCTTAGAAAATTTATCTCTAATTCCCGGATATGTAGGTAGTGCCCCTATTCAAAATATTGGCGCTTATGGTGTAGAACTTAAAGATACAATGACAAGTTGCGAAGCAATCAATATCAATACCCGAAAGAAACGTATCTTTTCAAAAAAAGATTGCAAATTCGGATATCGCAACTCTATTTTTAAAAACGATGTAAAAGGTGAATACATAATCACCAAGGTCACTTTTAGATTAACTAAAAAAGAACACACTCTTAATACAAGCTATGGTGCAATAGAAAATGCTTTGGTAAATAGGGAAATTACCCAACCCACAATTAAAGATGTTTCTGAAGCAGTGATTGCTATACGAAAAAGCAAACTTCCCGATCCCTCACAAATAGGAAACAGTGGTAGTTTTTTTAAAAATCCCGTTGTTGATGTTAAACATTTTACCAAGCTTCAAAAGGCATATCCTAACATTCCTTTCTATAAAATAGATGAAGAACATATTAAAATTCCTGCAGGCTGGCTGATCGAACAATCTGGTTTTAAGGGAAAACGTTGGGGTGATGCAGGAGTGCATGAAAAGCAAGCTTTGGTCTTGGTAAACTACGATAATGCCTCTGGAAATGAAATTTTGAATGTATCCAAAAGAATTTTAACCCACATAAAAGAAAAATTTGATATTCTTCTGGAAACTGAAGTCAATATTATATAATACAATATTGAGACATTTATAAATATATCTAATCAAAAAAGGCTAATATTAATCAAGAATTGACACATTATTCTTAATTTTTTGTTTAATAGCTTCTTAGCCATACATTCTTTGTATCTTTGTAATCAATTTTGATTTTTTATATTATTATGAAGCTTTTATTACTTACAATTGTTTTATTACTATTAGCATTTGGTGGTATTGCAATTAAACTATGGGCGAAAAAAGATGGTAAATTTGCTGGTACTTGCGCAAGTCAAAGTCCATTTTTAAATAAAGAAGGTGAATCATGTTCTCTTTGTGGCAAAACTCCGGATCAGTACTCAAGCTGTAACGAAGAAAAACACACTAAATAGTTTCTTATCGATTATCTATTTCACTCAAAAACAATGTATTGAAAAAAGAAGACTCTATCCTTTTAGAAGATCATATCAAAAAAGCTAAAGAAGGGAAACAAATATCTTTTAATTATCTTCTTGATACTTTTTGGAATGATGTGTACAATTTTCAGTTGAAAAAAACTCAGGATGAGTACGAAGCTGAGGATATTACTATACAAAGTTTTTCTCGAGCATTTGACAAAATTAACACGTTTAAAGAAGAATACAACTTTAAAACATGGTTGATTCAGATCTCAAAAAACATACATATAGATCTATTGCGAAAAAAAAATGCATCAATACAGTCCAAAACCACAACACAAGTAGATGATGCTGTATATAAAATCATCGATCATAATCCAACCCCAGAAGATAAACTAATTACCGAGCAAAATTTAGCTCAATTACTGCTCTACATTAAACAACTAAAACCTAATTACCAAAAAGTAATTAACCTAAGATATTTTCAGGAATTAAGTTATAAAGAAATTGCTGATCATCTCAATGAACCTATAAATAATGTTAAAGTAAAGTTATTGAGGGCCAGAAAACTACTTTCTGAAATAATTACTAATGCAAAACACTAATTTATAAACGAAAAACTATCGCAAGGTAAAAGAAGTAAACCTTTTGATAACGCTATACAATGGATCAATCCATTTGTCGTTGATCTTTTTATCGTATTTCACAAACTTTTGTATCAATCCTTTTGGCGCAGAAATCTCTTTTTCTATAGCTGTGATATTAATATACTTCTGGTTATTAAGCAACCATTTTTCTACACGCTTTCGATTGTTTTTTGTTTTTTTAAGACTTATCAATTCTTCGGGCATGATTTTTTCTCTTTATCACATGAGATAACTGTCAAATTCAAAAAAAATTTTACGTTAACTTAATTTTAACCTGATGTTAAGACTTTGTATAGATATGGTTTTACTGTAAGGAGAAATCTACAGAAACTATAGCTCTTGTTTTCCTTTAATATCAAGTAGTTTAACAATGTACTTCTTTTTCAAAATCAAGATACCTCTTATAGCGATGTATTAACTTTATTCAAAACTTCATCTTAATCTAAGCTTTCTTTGTATTTTTGCTAAAAATGTTGCTTGTATGAATAACAATGTTGCTAGCGTAGCACCTCCTAAAGGAAAACCAAAATGGTTACGTGTTAAACTTCCCACGGGAAAGAAATACACAGAGCTTCGGGGATTAGTAGATAAATATAACTTACATACCATTTGCACCTCAGGAAGCTGTCCTAACATGGGGGAATGCTGGAGTGAAGGGACTGCTACTTTTATGATATTAGGTAATATATGCACCCGTTCCTGTGGTTTTTGTGGCGTTAAAACCGGAAGACCAGAAACTGTAGAGTGGGAAGAACCCGAAAAAGTAGCTCGATCTATAAAATTGATGAAGATAAAACATGCTGTCATTACATCTGTAGATAGAGATGATTTGTTAGATGGTGGATCAATTATCTGGGCAGAAACTATTCAAGCTATTCGCAGAATGAATCCAGAAACTACATTAGAAACATTAATTCCGGATTTTCAAGGAAAAACAAAAAATATAGATAGAATTATTACAGTAAAACCAGAAGTGGTTTCTCATAATATGGAAACTGTAAAGAGACTAACTCGAGAGGTTCGCATCCAGGCCAAATATGAACAAAGCTTACAAGTATTAAAATATCTTAAAGAAAATGGTATTGAACGTACAAAAAGCGGAATCATGCTGGGGCTTGGAGAAAAAGAAGATGAAGTTATACAAACACTAAGCGACCTTAGAACAGTAGGTTTAGACATTGTTACTATAGGGCAATACCTACAACCAAGCAAAAAACATCTTCCTGTAAAACAATTTATAACTCCGGATCAGTTTAAAAAATATGAAGAAATAGGTTTAGAAATGGGATTTAGGCATGTAGAAAGTAGTGCCTTGGTAAGATCTTCATATAAAGCTCAAAAGCATTTAACTTAATCCAAAAACAGTAGTAAGGATTTAATGAATATACCTATTAGAATTGCCATCAACGGTTTTGGAAGAATAGGCCGTAACTTGTTTAGATTATTAATTAATCATCCTAGCATACAAGTTGTAGCAATAAACGACCTCGCCGACTCAAAAACTTTAAGTCACCTTCTTAAATATGATAGCATACATGGTATTTTATCTTTTGAGGTATCGCATACCAAAGATCATATTATAGTACAAGATGCATCAATACCTTTACTTAATGAAAAAGATCCCGAACAGTGTAACTGGAAAAAATATGATGTAGATATTGTTATCGAATCAACTGGAAAATTTAAAACCAGACCTGATGCAGAAAAACACCTTAAGGCTGGAGCAAAAAGAGTTATCCTATCTGCTCCTTCTATAGAAGATAGTATAAAAACTATCGTCGTAGGTGTAAATGATCATATCCTTGATGGGTCAGAAACTATCTTATCTAATGCTTCTTGCACTACAAACAATGCAGCACCAATGATCAAGGTAATTAATGATTTATGCGGAATTGAACAAGCTTACATCACCACTGTACACAGCTATACTACTGATCAAAGTTTACATGACCAACCACATAGGGATTTAAGACGGGCACGAGCCGCAAGTCAATCCATAGTACCTACGACAACTGGTGCAGCAAAAGCACTAACAAAAATATTTCCCGAACTAAGTGATGTAATAGGAGGATGTGGTATCAGAGTCCCTGTCCCGAATGGATCACTCACAGATATTACCTTTAATGTTAAAAGACAAACTTCTATCCAAGAAATTAACAACGAATTTAAAAAAGCTTCCCAAACTAGTCTAAAAAGTATTTTGTCTTATACAGAAGATCCTATCGTATCTGTTGATATACTTGGCAATCCGTACTCTTGTACGTTTGATTCTTTAATGACTTCTGTGATAGGAAAAATGGTAAAAATCATAGGTTGGTATGACAATGAAATAGGATATAGTAATAGAATAATTGATTTAATTATTAACATTTGTAAGAAATAACTATCTTAGTTGAGATATTTCAGAGGAAAATGCCAACCCAAATCAAATATTTTATAGCGCAATTTTTACTTATTTGTTGTTTTTTTGGTTCTGCACAAACGACTGAGCTTTCAGAAAACAATCAAATGAAAGACTCTATTGAGAGCTATTTGATGAATGCTTCACAATCTATTGACCAAACTAGATTAGAACTTGCGCTTTCTAATATTATCAACGCAAAAGAGCTTGCTTTACAACAACAAAACAAAACTTATATAGCAAAGACCAATATGGTACTTGCTAAACTATACCGCGAATTGGGAGATCTCAAAAAAGCTGAAGAGCAAATCCTAGATGCTATTGCTTTTCAGAATGAAACCAATGACGAATTTATGCTTGTTTCTTCATATACAATATATGGATCAATTGCTACAAAGCTTGGAAAATTTAAAACCGCATTAAAATCCCTTCAAAACGCATTAGCAATAGCCAAAAAAAATGATTACAAAAATCAGGAAGGACCTATAAAATTAAATCTTGGACTTTTAGCTCTCGCTCAAGAAAAACCCAAATTAGCTATACAACACTTTAATAGCGGGCTTCCTATCATAAATTCATTTGATCAGTATTACTTCAAAGCAAAACTCTATACAAATAAAGCCAGAGCACAATTATCAATAAACCAACCTGATGAAGCCATGAAAACCAATGATTTGGCTATGCAAATTGGTGAAGATATGGGATATGCAGAAATACAATCAGAATGTTTCGAACTGTTTAGCCAGATATATGAACGAAAAGAAGATTATCCCGCCTCTCTTAAAAACCTTAGAGCACACGAAAAAATAAAAGATGCTCTTTTTAATACCAATAAAGAAATTATAGCTCAGGAAGCAGGCGCAAAACTAAATCTAAATGAAAATAATGTTCTAATAGAAGAGCTAACAGAGGAAAATATACAACAACAAAGATCTTTAAAATTAGGGCGACTTACAACCATACTAAGTATTGCTTTGATAACAATATTATCTCTTTTAACGCTTTCTCTTTATAAAAATAACAACCTAAGAGCCAGAGCAAACGAATTATTACAAAATAAAAACACAGAACTTATACTGGCAAAAGAGAATGCAGAAAGAGCTAGTGAGGCCAAAGTTCAATTCCTTTCTACAATAACACACGAGTTAAGAACACCATTATATGCTGTTACAGGATTAACACATTTGTTACTCGAAGAAAGCCCTACACCTAATCAAAAAGAGCATCTTAATTCTCTCAAATTCTCTGGAGAATATCTTTTGTCACTAATTAATAATATTCTGGATCTCAATAAACTTGAGGCTAACAAAGTAGAACTGGAAAACACATCATTCAATTTAAAAAAACGAATAAATGATGTATTAATAGCGCTGGGTAAATCTGCTAAAGACAGAAATAATAATTTACATTACGAATTTGATGAGTCTATCCCGGCTAAACTTAAAGGAGACCCGCTTAAAGTTTCTCAAGTCTTAATTAATCTTATCGGAAACTCTATAAAATTCACACAAAACGGAGATATTTGGATACGAGTAAAACCTATTAATCAAATTGACAATAAAGTCTCGCTTAGTTTTGAAATTGAAGATAACGGAGTAGGAATATCAGAAAAAAAGCAACTTAGTATTTTTGAAAACTTTACTCAAGGCTCTGTACAAATTAATAGAAAATTTGGTGGTACAGGTTTAGGGCTATCAATAGTAAAGAATTTATTGTCCTTAATGGATAGTGAGATCAAACTAGAAAGTGAATTAGGCAAAGGATCAAAATTTTTATTTGACCTTACATTCGAAGTTTTTGAAGACAAAAGCACTAATTACACCGAAGAAGCTAAAAAAATTGATTACAGTATAATGATCGACAAACATATACTGGTGGTCGAAGACAATAAAATCAATCAACTAATTACCAGAAAAATCTTAGAAAAGAACGAGATAAGATGTGATGTTGCCGATAATGGTGATATTGCAGTAAACAAAACAAAAGAAAACACCTTTGATCTTATTCTTATGGATATCCATATGCCAGGAATCAGTGGCATTGAAGCCACCAAACAAATTAGAAAATTCAATAAAGAAATTCCAATTATAGCATTAACAGCTGTTACTCTTGATGATAATCTGGATGAGTTCTACGATAATGGATTTAATGACATCATACCAAAACCATATAAAACTGAAGAGTTTTTCACAAAACTCCACAAAGCATTGGTAAAAAAGCAAGCCACTGCTTAGTGGTTTGGCACAGCTTTTGAGAAGTAAAGGTTAACCGAGTTTATATACATAAACTTATTTGAGTTAGCCAGAATTAAAAAATTAAGATCCTACTATAGGATCTTAGTTTTTTTCAATAAACTTCAATATTTTATCATCAAAAGAAGAAGCTCCTTCTACAAACCTTACTTCTATCGGCTGGTACCATAATTTCTCTTCAGAAATATCCGAAGCTAATCTTACATAATCTTTTTCTGTCGTAATAATAAATTCAAGATCATTTAAATTATGTAATTCGGTATCAGTAAAATTATGATGATCAGGAAAACTAATATGATCAAATGTTAACCCCAAAGACGTATAATAATCTAATAAAGGAGTAGGATTAGCAATACCAGTCACCAAAGTAAAATGAATATTTTGTAAGGAACTGATCGGTTTTGTTCCAGAAACATTTGCTATATCATTTCCATAATTGATAGTGGTAAAAAACAAATCCTGATTGGATTTTATCGCAAGTTTATCTGTAATTCTTTTTCTTTCTTCAAAAGGCAATGGATTAGGACATTTTGTAACTACAATAATATCAGCCCGATCAGCCCCTTTTTTGGGTTCTCTTAAATTTCCTGTAGGCAAAACAATATCATTACAGTAAAGATCATAATATGCAGTAAGCAAAATATAGAATCCTGCTTTTACCTTACGATGTTGATAAGCATCATCTAATAAAATCACTTCTGGTTTGGGTGTTAATGATCTTAAATTAGAAATTCCACTACGCCGATCCGCATCTACCGCTACAACAACATTTGTGAATTTTCTTTTAAACTGAAGTGGTTCATCTCCTACTTGTTTTGCTGTAGAAGAAGTAGCAACCAGCTTAAATCCTTTGGTTTCTCTTTTATATCCTCGACTAAGTGTTGCTAATGACACCTTATCTTTAAGCAAAGTCATTAAATATTCTACCATTGGTGATTTACCGGTTCCTCCTACACTAAGATTCCCTACTGCTATTATCGGAAAGGTATATGTCGTAGATTTTTTAATACCCAGATCATACAATTTATTTCTCAACCAGGTAATCAAATAATAAAAAGGAACAAAAGGTAAAAGTATTTTTCGCAGTAAATTCACACGTTTAAAATTTTCAATATATCAGTACAACAAAAGTATAAAACGAAACTTTGATTATTGATAAAAGTTTTTTTACATTCAATTTTTATTCAAAAACATATTATAATGCAAATAAAAGAGGTTATACAGCATCTTGAAACTTTAGCTCCAATCGCATATGCAGAGGATTTTGATAATGTTGGTTTATTGGTTGGTAGCCGTGAAACCGTAGTAACGGGGGTTCTGGTAACCCTGGATACTCTCGAAAACATAGTAGATGAAGCAATAGAAAACAACTGTAATCTCATTATAAGTTTTCACCCCATCGTATTTAAGGGACTCAAAAAATTTAATGGCAGTAACTATGTAGAGCGAGTAGTAATGAAAGCTATTAAAAATGATATTGCCATTTTTGCTATTCATACAGCTCTAGACAATGCAATACACGGGGTAAATAATATGATATGCGAGCAGTTAGGACTTCTGAATCGCAAAATTCTTATCCCGCAAAGCGGAAATATAAAGAAATTAGTCACCTTCGCTCCTACTGCTGAAGCTGAAGTATTACGCAACAAACTATTCGAAGCCGGAGCAGGAAGCATTGGTAATTACGACAATTGTAGTTTTTCTTCTGAAGGAACAGGAACATTTAGAGCCTCTGATACTGCAAACCCATCAATTGGTGAAATCGGAAAAACACATCACGAAAAAGAAACTCAGATTCAAGTTACATACCCCAAACATTGTGAAGGTAAAGTCCTTAAAACTCTTTTTGAGAATCATTCTTATGAAGAAGTAGCCTATGAAATTACCACTCTTGAAAATAAAAATCAAAATATTGGGATGGGTATGATTGGGGAGCTGTCAAACCCGGTAGAAGAGCTTGATTTTTTAAAACACATCAAAAATATTTTCAAAACTGGATGTGTACGACACTCGGCATTACTAAACAAACCTATCAAAAAAGTAGCTGTTCTTGGTGGTAGCGGTAGTTTCGCTATTGCTAATGCACATCGAGCAGGTGCAGATATTTTTATCACTTCAGACCTAAAATATCATCAATTTTATGAAGCCGAAGGAAGGTTAATATTAGCCGATATTGGTCACTATGAGAGCGAACAATACACAAAAAACCTAATTGTTAGTTATCTTAGAAAAAAAATCAGTAATTTTGCAATCATTTTATCGGATAAAAACACCAATCCTATTCAATACATATAAAATATGGCAAAGAAAGAAGTTACTGTTGAGCAAAAATTAAGAGCACTATATGACTTGCAATTAATAGACTCTAGAGTTGATGAGATCAGAAACGTACGCGGAGAATTACCTTTAGAGGTTGAAGATCTTGAAGATGAAGTAGCCGGATTAAACAAAAGATTAGAAAAGCTAAACAATGATCTTGAAACTATCGCCGAAGGTATTAGTAACAAGAAAAACCTAATTGAAGAAGCTAAAGCACTAATCAAAAAATACGGAGAGCAACAAAAAAATGTTCGTAATAATCGCGAATACAATTCACTTAGTAAAGAAGTTGAATTTCAGGAATTAGAAATTCAATTAGCAGAAAAACATATCAAGGAACACAAAGCTCAGATTATTCAAAAAAATGAGATCATCGATCAGACCAAAACAAAACTTGGAGAGCGTAACTCTCACCTTTCTCACAAAAAAGGAGAACTTGATGCTATTTTAGCTGAAACTGAAAAAGAAGAGCAAGCTTTAATTTCTAAGTCTGAAGATTACCAAAAAGAGATCGAAGAACGTTTAATCAATGCTTACAAAAGAATACGTAGCAATGTAAAAAACGGGCTTGCTGTTGTACCAATTGAACGTGGCGCTTCTGGAGGGTCATTCTTTACCATTCCGCCGCAAGTACAGATGGAAATTGCTTCTCGCAAGAAAATCATCACAGATGAACACAGTGGTCGAATTTTAGTCGACCAAGAACTTGCAAAAGAAGAAAAAGAAAAAATGAATGCACTTTTTGCAAAACTATAATAAATAATAGTTAAACAACATATAGCCTCAGTTTTACTGAGGCTTTTTTGATTGCACAAACAATGAATCACATCCTCATCATAGGCTTTGTTTGGCCAGAACCCAATTCTTCGGCAGCAGGAAGCAGAATGATGCAGCTTATAGCACTATTCGAGGCTCAAAACTGGGGGATCACCTTTGCCAGCCCTGCAGTAGAAACAGAGCACATGGTAGATCTCGAAAACACAAATATCACTAAAGCAACAATAGAGCTTAACAATTCTAGTTTTGATGATTTTATCAAAAAACTACAACCAGACATAGTGATGTTTGATCGATTTATGACTGAAGAACAGTTCGGATGGAGAGTCACAAAATATTGCCCTAATGCTTTAAAAATATTAAACACAGAAGACCTACATAGTCTTAGAAAAACCCGGCAAGAATCATTTAAAAGCAATACAACTTTTAACAATGACGCTCTTTTATGTGGCGACATTACAAAACGAGAGATTTCAAGTATATATCGATGCGACCTATCCCTAATTATTTCTGATTTTGAAATAAAACTTCTTAAGGAGATCTTTAAAATAAATGAAGACTTATTATTCTATTTACCTTTTCTACTTGACCCCATTACTGCAGAGATAAAAAAAACATGGCCAGAGTACAAAAACAGAAAACACTTTGTTACTATAGGAAATTTTCGCCATGAACCAAATTGGAATAGCGTGTTATACCTTAAAGAAGTCATTTGGCCATTAATCAGAAAAGAGCTTCCAGAAACAGAATTGCACATCTACGGATCATACCCCCCTCCTAAAGCAACACAGCTACACAATCCAGAAGAAGGATTTTATATTAAAGGATGGGCAAAAAGTGCAACAGAAATAATGTCGAAAGCTCGTGTTTGCCTTGCCCCTTTACGATTTGGAGCGGGAATTAAAGGAAAACTCACAGAGGCCATGCTTTGTGGCACACCAAGCGTAACCACCTCTATCGGAGCGGAAGGAATGCTCGATGAAGAAGCCGATTGGAACGGTTTTGTTATCGATGACCCTTCAAAATTTGCCAAAGCAGCCATAAGATTATATAATAACGAAAGCCTCTGGCAACAATCACAACAAAACGGAATAGAGATTATAAATACACGATTTCAAAAAGAAAAGTTCTGCATCCCATTTCTCGATCGGGTTTCTAAACTTCAAAAAAACCTTAATAAACATCGTACCAAAAACTTTATCGGTAGCATACTACAGCATCATACGCTACGAAGCACCGAATTCATGTCTAGATGGATAGAAGAAAAAAACAAAGCCTAGTGAGCTCGCATTACAAAATAACTTCACTTACATAACCCACTGCAAATCAATTGATAAAATTTAAAAATAGGGGAAATCCCCCTTTTATTAGAATAAAAATATCTCTAATTTTACTTTACCAACAAAATTAATTTTAGGAGGAATCAGAAAATCCTTTAATAGAGTACGAACAACTAGTACTGGTTTCTATTACTATATAGATTCGATCGAAACTAGTACAAATCTTAAAACCTTATGAAAAAATTCACACTAACCATCTTGACGAGTTTTATGTTACTACTATTCTCCTCTTGTGAAAAAGAAGTTAGCACTACAATCGAAACTCAGGAAGCAATTACCCAGGAAGATATCACCGGAATCAAGAGATCCGAAATACCTGATGATATTAAACTCGATTATCACGAAAAATATGGTGTTATACGAGCAGATGAATACCCTATGGAGCGTAGAGGTACAGAAATTAGCTTAGAAACATTTTTAGAAAAAGCTAATCTCAAAAAAGATGATTTTGCTGATTACAGAATCACCGAAAGACAATTTTCTGGAATTGGACTAGCCGAACATCGAATAAACGGAGAAGTAATTCAGGTACATCACGAATATAAAAACGAACCTGTAACTATTTTTGAAGGAGTTACACATGAAGGCAGAAGAGTAACAATAATCATCATTATTGTCTGTTCTAATGGGCTTGTTATTGTAATTATTCTCTAAACTTCTAAAAACAATAATTCTAAAATAAAAAATCAGGAGTTATACCATGACGTATCACTCCTGATTTTAATATTATAATAAAAGTACTGCTACTTAAAGTGCAGCTACGTGTTTTGCTAATTGTGATTTCAAGTTAGCAGCTTTATTCTTATGAATAACATTATTCTTAGCTAACTTATCAAGCATAGAAACAACTGTAGGAAACAAAGTCTCTGCTTCTTTCTTATCAGACTCACGTAATTTTTTTATAGCATTACGTGTAGTTTTATGCTGATACCTGTTTCTAAGACGTTTTGCCTCGTTACTTCTGATTCTTTTTAATGCTGACTTATGATTTGCCATCTCTCTTCTATTAAATTTCTTACTATAAAATTTGTAGCCCGTAGGGGAATCGAACCCCTCTTACCAGGATGAAAACCTGGCGTCCTAGCCGATAGACGAACGGGCCATTTTCCCTTTTCAAGGATTGCAAATTTATAGCTTTCACTTTAAATTTGCAATTAATTTCATTATTGTAGCCCGTAGGGGAATCGAACCCCTCTTACCAGGATGAAAACCTGGCGTCCTAGCCGATAGACGAACGGGCCATGTTGTCTAATTGCGGATGCAAAAATACAACTATTTTTTAATGCTGCAAGTGTTATTTTATTTTTTTCTAAAACCCTTAATAAGCCTTAGCAAATAACACTCTCATTTTTGATGGATTATCACTATAAACACAGCTCCCCTCCTCTTCTTTTGCGTCAAAAGGAATACATCGTATTGTAGCTTTAGTAAGCTCCTTTATCTTTTGCTCTGTCTCTGCAGAACCATCCCAATGTGCCGAAATAAACCCTCCTTTATTCTCTAAAACATCTTTAAACTCATCAAAAGAATTTACTTCTGTGATATGTTCATCCCTATATTGAGTTGCTTTTTGATGCAAACTTTCCTGAATCTCTACAAGTAATGACTCTATTGTTACAACAACCTCATCTTTAGCAACAAATTGTTTTGTTAGTGTATCACGGCGAGCAAGTTCTACAGTTCCTTTTTCTAAATCCTTAGGTCCAATTGCAATTCTAAGAGGAACTCCCTGTAGTTCATACTGAGCAAATTTAGCTCCAGGCCTATGTGTATCTCTATTATCAAATTTAACAGAAATTCCTTTAGATCTTAAATCAGCAACCAACTCATTAGCAACTTTAGAAATTTGATTTAATTGCTCTTCTCCTTTATATATAGGAACAATTACTACTTGAACAGGAGCCAAATTAGGTGGTAGTACCAAACCATTATCATCGCTATGAGTCATAATTAAAGCACCCATCAAACGAGTCGAAACTCCCCATGAAGTAGCCCATACGTAGTCTAATTTACCTTCTTTTGACGTAAATTTTACATCAAATGCTTTTGCAAAATTCTGCCCCAGGAAATGCGAAGTACCAGCCTGCAAAGCTTTTCCATCTTGCATTAGCGCTTCAATACAATATGTATCTTCTGCTCCAGCAAAACGCTCACTCTCTGTTTTTCTTCCTCTTATTACAGGAATAGCCATAAATTGCTCTGCAAAATCCGCATATACATTATTCATTTGCTCTGTCTCAGCAATTGCTTCTTGTCTTGTAGCATGGGCCGTATGCCCTTCTTGCCATAAAAACTCTGCAGTTCGAAGAAATAGCCTGGTACGCATTTCCCATCGCACTACATTAGCCCATTGATTTACTAACAAAGGTAAATCTCTATATGATTGTATCCATCCTTTATATGTATTCCAAATAATAGCTTCAGAAGTTGGGCGTACAATCAACTCTTCTTCTAACTTAGCTTTAGGATCCACAATTAGTTTAGAACTATCTTCTGGGTCAGTTTTTAATCTATAATGAGTAACTACTGCACACTCTTTTGCAAATCCTTCGGCATTTTTTTCTTCTGCTTCGAATAAACTTTTAGGCACAAATAATGGAAAATACGCGTTTTGATGCCCTGTTTCTTTAAATTTTTTATCTAATTCTGCCTGCATTTTTTCCCAAATAGCATATCCATATGGTTTGATCACCATACATCCTCTTACTGCCGAATTCTCGGCTAGATCGGCCTTAACGACCAATTCGTTATACCATTTTGAATAATCTTCGCTACGCTTTGTTAAATTCTTACTCATAAACTCCTATTTGGCACAAATGTTGTGGCTCTGTTAAATATAATTTAGTTAGCGCAAAACTAACTAAATTTGTAATGTTCAACAATAAAATAAGAAGATATGCGACTTAAAAATTATTTTCAGAAAAGTGGAGCTTTAGGTTTTTTACTATTGGCTGCCATCCTTATGTTGACATCTTGTGGCTCATATGAATATACTCCTTACAGAGATGGTATTTATAGTGACGCAGGAAGCCAAAAAAACATTGAGACCCAACCTAATAATACAGATAAAAAATCTAATTATTATTCTAGTTATTTTTCTGAAAAATCTGCACAAATCGATACTGCAATTGAGGAAGATGCAATTTTTACCGATATTGATTCTTATTCTAGCGAAGGTTATGATGCTGCAGATACCACTGCTACTGCATTAAATTATGAAGTTGGACAACCAGCATGGGGCAGCAATCCTACAGAAATCAGCGTTAATCTTTACAATACCGGTTGGAATAACTGGGGCTCTGGATGGGGATGGAATAATGGATGGAATGGATGGAATGGATGGTACGGCAATGGATGGGGATGGAACGCCGGATGGGGATGGAATAGTCCTGGATGGGGATTTGGCTGGGGTAACCCTTACTGGTATGGTGGTTATTACTGTCCTCCTTACTATTATGGAGGTTATGCCGGATATTACAGAGGATATTACCGCCCTTATTACAATAGATATCCATACTATGGAAGATCTCGTTATAGAGCATACAACAGGAGTGCAAGAAACTCGTATGCTTATTCTACCAGAAGTCGCAGAGCATATAATAATTCAAAATACAACACAAGGTCACGAAGATCTTCAACTTACAGCAGCAGAAGCAGACAAGGATACAGCAATAGAAGAGTTGATGCCGCAAGAAGAACACGATCTTCAACAGACAACTATTATAACAGATCCAGATCTTCAAATAATACATATTCTCGTTCACGATCCTCTTCGGTAGGCAGAAGTAATTCAACAAGATACACTAGACCAGCGACAACGACAAGATCCAGAAGTAATTCTTCAACCAGAAGTAGAGGATACACTCCTCCGTCGAATAATTCTTCAAGAAGCAGAAGTTCTGGGTATTCAAGAAGTAGTGCGCCTCGTAGTAGTGGGTATTCACGATCAGGAAGCAGCAGCAGATCCAGAAGTAGCGGAAGTCGTAGTGGCAGCAGATCCAGAAGTCGCGGAAGAAATTAAAAAACTTAATTCAAACCATATAAACAATTGTTAGATAACTTTCCCGAATATCTTACTTATTTTTGAGGTATTCTGTAATTCAAAATTTAAAAAATTGATGAAAAAGCTATTCTTATTCATAGGTATACTATCTATGTCTTTTTTGAGTGCTCAAGATATTACTGATGCATTACGTTATTCACAACAAGATATTCTTGGTACTGCACGCTACAGAGCCATGAGTGGTGCTTTTGGCGCCTTGGGAGGAGATTTATCTGCACTGCAAATTAACCCAGCCGGGTCAGCCGTTTTTTTAAATTCTCATGGATCGGTTACCCTTTCTACAAGTCATATTGATAACGATGTAAACTACTCCGATCGTTTAACCAATCGTGATTCTAGAAATTTAAATTTTAATCAAGTAGGAGCCGTTTTTATTTTCGATCATTACAGTGATGATGCAATCATTAATAAACTTTCATTAGGGTTAGCGTATGATCAGACTGCAAATAATGCTAATGAATTTACTGTTTTTGGGAGAAGTTCTAATTCTATCGACAACTTTTTTCTTGCCGAAGCACAAGGACTGCCTCTGGATTTGATTTCGAGAAGATCGGGAGAATCTATAGACCAGCTTTATAGTTTTCTTGGAGAATCTGAAGGGTATGCTGCTCAGCAAGCATTCCTAGGTCGCGAAGCTTTTGTTATAGAAGCAACCGATGTTGATAATCCCAATAACACTTCTTATTTTTCGAATATTGCATCTGGTGTTTTTGATCAGGAATACTATTATGAAAGTACAGGTTTAAATGGAAAATTCACTTTAAATGGAGGTGCACAAATTAATCAAGTTTTTTATGTAGGATTTAATATCAACTCTCATTTTATTAATTACGACAGAGTTACTGAGTTTTTTGAAGGAAATAACAATGCAGGCAGCAATGTTAATGAAGTAACATTTACCAATAAACTATCTACCACCGGTGGAGGGTTTTCTGCTCAAGTTGGAGGTATTGCAAAGGTATCTGAAATGATCCGCTTAGGAGCTTCTTTTGAATCTCCTACCTGGTACTATATTGAAGAAGAGACCACTCAGCGCCTGGAAACATTTAGTGATATAGATGGAAGATCCATTGTTGATCCCGATGTTATTAATGTTTTCCCAGAATATAAATTACGCACACCCGCAAAAGCCACAGGTAGTATTGCTGTATTATTCAAACAACATGGATTAATCAGTCTTGATTACTCTTACAAAGATTATTCTACAACAAAACTAAGCTCTGACGAAAACATTAGCTTCTCTAATCTAAACAGAGAAATTAACGACAATTTACAAGGTGCCTCTAGTATAAGAATTGGTACCGAATGGAGAGTTGAAAACTGGAGCATTAGAGGTGGATATCGTTTTGAAGAAAGCCCTTATAAAAATGATTTGATCCTTGGAGAAAAAATAGGGTATTCTCTTGGAACGGGGTATTCTTTTGGAAAATTTAAAATTGACATTGCTTATGATTACAGTGAACAAGAACGTACCGAGCAATTTTATCCTAATTCTGGTTTTAATAATGCAGCTCTTGTAGATAGTCACATGCGAAATCTTACATTTACTTTTGGCATGAATTTCTAGAATAGTATATAGTGTTTATCATACAAAAAAACCGAGATGTTATGATCTCGGTTTTTTTGTATAAAAGTATTTTATCGTATTAATGAAAAATTACCTGCAAAAACTCTCCGTCGCATATTCGGATCTCTGGGCTCATTAAATTCTACTCTAAACCAATAATCTGAAGAAGGCATATTTTTTCCGTTATAGGTACCATCCCATCCTGGCCCACCTGCTCTTAGTTGTTTTAACAACTTACCATATCTATCAAATATATAGATTAGAGCTGCAGGTTGGCCTTCGATATTAATCAGGCTCCAGGTATCATGAAAACCATCTCCATTTGGTGTAAAATATTTAGGGTATCCTAAAATCATAATAACATCAGATATTTCTTCACTAGCGGGGCAGTTCGCATATCTGGCTGTGATAAAATAATCTCCTGGTGGAACATTAGTAAATATTGGCGAAGACTGAAAAGGTCTATATTCTAAAAAGCCATTTCCTATATCCCGGTCGAGTCTATACTCAAAATCATCAAACCCTGCAGCTTCTACATCAGGAGCAGCAACTACTTCTGCCGTAATAGTATACCCCCCTGCAAAAGATTCTTCTGCAATAGAATATCCCACAGAAACAACAGCATCAGAAACATCCAGAACCACTAAATCATCAGGAGAATCAGGAACCTCTGCTCCCGTTTCATCAAAACCTCTTAATTGATACACTCCTTCTGTAGTAACTTCTAAAAATGGTATTACCCCAGGAGGCCCCGGAACATTTACAAAATTAGTAGTTCCTACATCTGCTCTTGCCCATTGATACGTTACAGCTCTGGGAAACCTTCCTTCTATAGTAATCGGAAATTCACCACATGTAGCAATATCAGGCCCTACACCGGGTTCTAAAATACTGCAATCTGTAGTTCCTGCATTATCTTCGTTAAGATTGGTTTGCTGAAGTTGAATAACCCCTGCCTCATCTGCAAAATTAGTAATTAGAATAATGTAGTACTCGCCAGATTGAGCATTAGGTATTGTTAGTGTTTCTATATAAATATCATCATCCGGCGTTCTTGCATAACTACAGTCAATGATATTAGTATTATCCATATTATTAACATAATAATCAGGATCATCGACATTATTTACACATTCTGCAGGACGTATATTATCTCCATCCCCATTATTATCACATCCCTGAGAAAGAATATCACAATTCACAAATGAAGTAGGAAAAGGTCCCCAGGCAATAAAATCTACATCAAGCTGCCTTTCTCCTCTGTCTAAATTACTATTATCATTGCTATCGACCCACTGTTGAATATCAAAAATCAATTCTCCTGGTTGATCAATACGAATAAAGTACCATGCCGGGTTAGGAGTAGTATTTAAACAACCTACTTCACCAAGGCCATCCATATCACCAGTTACATTAGGGAAAGTCAATTCTAAAGAAGCATCAGAACAAAAAGGCTGAGCAGCTCTACAAGCTACATCAAAGTCCTGAGCATAAAAAAGTGTACTTTTAAAAACAAGAATGCTAAAAAGCAACAAAATTTGAGGTAATCCTTTTGCCATTTTCATATAACGTTAAAACTTTATTTTTCGTGTGTTACAGTTCAATTTGGGACTTAAATATACAGAACTTCTCCAAGAAAACTAATATCTACAATTGTTTAACATAGCTTTTACTAAGTAAAACAACAAAATCGTATCTTTGCACACCATAATATAGAAGGTATTCGTTAATACGATTCTATTTATGTTACAAAAAAACAAAAAAGTGAGAATTTTGATAAATTATAAAATTTTGAAGTGTGAAAATTGACAAGGCCCTCGAAGCTATTGAAGCGCTAGGTGATAATCATGTAGCTACTAGCGCTACCACTCCTCTTAGAGAAGATGCCTTTAAACTTAGTGATGCCGAAAAAATTGCTTTGATTAAAGAAGATGTAAAACATATTATGGAAACTTTGGGACTAGATCTAACAGATGACAGTCTTAAAGGTACTCCTCAACGTGTAGCAAAAATGTTTGTAAATGAGATTTTTTCAGGCCTTCATCCTCAAAGAAAACCAGATGCCTCTACATTTGACAATCATTATAAATACGGAGAGATGCTGGTAGAGAAAAATATTACTGTATATTCTACTTGCGAGCATCATTTACTTCCAATTGTTGGTCGGGCTCATGTGGCATATATTTCTAATGGCACCGTAGTTGGATTATCCAAAATGAATCGTATTGTTGATTATTATGCAAAACGTCCGCAAGTACAGGAACGCCTAACCATGCAAATCGTTCAAGATTTACAAGTAGTTCTGGGAACAAAGGATGTGGCTTGTGTTATCGACGCAAAGCATTTATGTGTAAATTCTCGAGGAATCAGAGACATAGAAAGCAGTACCGTTACTAGTGAGTTCGGTGGTAAATTTAAAGAGCAATCTGTAAAAAGAGAATTTTTAGATTACATCAAATTAGATACTACCTTTTAATTTTATTTTCAACAAAATCATAAGCATCACTCTACATCATGGCAGCAACTTCGTTGTATAAAACTCAGGAATTAAAAATTTATAATTCTATTTCAGGTCAAAAAGAAACATTTAAATCTATTACAGAGGGTAATATAGGAATGTATGTGTGTGGACCTACAGTTTATAGCAATGTACACTTAGGAAACTGTCGTACATTTATTTCTTTTGACCTGGTATTTAGGTACCTAAGACATCTGGAGTATAAAGTTCGCTATGTTAGAAATATTACCGATGCCGGTCATCTTGAAAACGATGCAGACGAAGGCGAGGATAAAGTGGCCAAAAAGGCGCGATTAGAGGAATTAGAACCTATGGAAATCGTACAGCGATATACTTTAGATTTTCATCATGTTATGTCCAAATTCAATGCAATACCGCCAAGTATAGAACCCACGGCTACTGGACATATCGTAGAACAAATTGAAATTATCAAAACGATTATCGATAATGGTTTTGCATACGAATCAAATGGTTCTATTTATTTTGATGTTCAGAAATTTAATGAAACTAACGATTACGGAAAGTTAAGCGGGCGTAACCTCGAGGATATGATTGCAAATACCCGGGAATTATCTGCTCAAAGTGACAAAAAGAACCCCCAGGATTTTGCGCTTTGGAAAAAAGCAGAACCTCAACACATTATGCGCTGGCCATCTCCATGGAGTGATGGTTTCCCTGGTTGGCACCTGGAGTGTACTGTGATGAGCACCAAATACTTAGGCGAGCGATTCGATATTCATGGAGGAGGAATGGATTTAAAATTTCCTCATCACGAATGTGAAATTGCACAGGGAGAAGCCGCTTGTGGTCAAACTCCTGTAAATTATTGGATGCATGCTAATATGCTTACTCTTAATGGTAAAAAAATGTCTAAATCAACTGGAAATACTATATCTCCGGGAGAATTATTTTCGGGCAATAATGACTTTTTAAATAAGCCATTTGACCCTACCATTGTTCGATTTTTTATGCTTCAGGCACATTACAGAAGTATCTTGGATTTTTCTAACGATGCGTTAGAAGCTTCAGAAAAGGGATTTTACAGATTAATAGATGCAATACAAACTATCGATACGCTATCCACTAGCTCGACCACCGAAGGGTTTAATGTGCAAAACTGGAGGCAAGAATGCTATGATGCAATGAACGATGATTTTAACAGCCCTATCCTAATTGCTAAATTATTTGATGCTGTTAAGTTTATTAATACAATTAAAGAACAAAAGGCTACAATTTCTGCTATAGATCTTGAATTATTACGTAAAACCATACATGGTTTTGTATTTGATGTTCTTGGATTAGTGAATATAAATGAAACTGCTTCGGATATAAGTGATAAGCTTTCTGGAGCGGTAGAATTATTGATTAACTTAAGAGCAGAAGCAAGAGCTAATAAAGATTTTGCCACTAGTGATAAAATTAGAGATGAACTTATAGAAATTGGCATTCAACTTAAGGATGGCAGGGATGGCACTAGCTTTTCATTAAATTAACTATTTTGGCTTTTAAGACGACCATAAAACAAATTTTAATATTTCCATTTGTGGTATTGGTTAAGCTGTATCAAAACCTAATATCACCATTAACTCCTGCTACCTGCCGTTATCAGCCTACTTGTTCGCATTATACTCTTGAAGCGTTACAAAAACATGGGCTTTTTAAAGGAGGAATGCTTTCAATTAAGCGTATTTTTAGTTGTCACCCCTGGGGAGGTAGTGGCTATGATCCGGTTCCTGATGTTGAGAATGAATCTGTGAAAAGTGAACAATAAAGATCCTTTCATAATAATTGTATTTATAAAACGTATGGTCATTTTTTCAATATATGAATATGTAATACGTTTCTCATATAAATACCTATATTTACTTTTGAAAAATAAAACTCACGCATGATATTTACAAAAATTACCTGGAATCCAGTTGAGGGAATAGATCTCGGCTTTTTTGTTATTCGTTTTTATAGCTTAATGTTTGTAATTGCCTTTACACTAGGATGGTACCTAATGAAAAAAATCTATATCCGAGAGAATGTCTCTATGGAAAAACTAGATTCTGTATTTATATATGCTGTTATCGGTACATTATTAGGCGCCAGGTTAGGACATGTATTTTTTTATGACTGGGATTATTACAAAAACAATCTTTTAGAAATTCTTTTGCCTTTCAGGTTTAAACCAGCATTCGAATTTATAGGTTTTCAAGGATTAGCGAGTCATGGAGCTGCTATTGCTTTTATAATTGCAATGTATTATTACTCTAAAAAAGTCTTACACAAACATCCGCTTTGGGTTTTAGATAGAGTTACTATTCCTGCAGCATTTGGAGGTATTTTTGTTCGATTAGGTAATTTCTTTAACTCTGAGATTATTGGAAAAGAATCTGGAGATTCTTTTTTTGGAGTAAAGTTTATACGTGATGGTATAAGTAAAAGAGAGGCTTTAAAAGAAACCGGAATGGATAGCGTTAATAAAGCGTATTCTGCAATCGTAGAAAATCCTAAATTCTCCAACTTACTAGAAGCTATTCCGTATCGTCATCCAGCTCAATTATATGAAGCTTTTGGATATATATTTGTATCTATTATCCTATGGTTAATCTATTGGAAAACTGATAAACGAAAAAACAGTGGATTTCTTTTCGGAATGTATTTAATTCTAATATTTACAGTACGCTTTATTGTAGAATATGTTAAATCAAGCCAGGGAGGTTTTGAAAGTGCCTTAGGTTTACTATCAACAGGTCAATGGCTTAGTATCCCTTTTATTATTATTGGCTTGTATTTTGTAATACGATCCCGAAAGAAAACAGAAGTTAATTAAATAGAAAATAGCATAAAAAAAGCCGATGTAAAATACATCGGCTTTTTTTATGCGTTCAGTTTTATTTTTAAAAAATCTCGTTAGATTCTTTTAGTTTTTCTGTATTTGCTACCAATTGAAGTTCATCTATAATTTTCTGAATATCTCCATCTATAATATTACCTAAGTCATATAGAGTTAAACCAATACGGTGATCCGTTACCCTACCTTGCGGATAGTTATAGGTTCTAATTTTTGCAGAACGATCTCCGGATGAAACCATACTTTTACGTTTCTCAGAATCTGCTGCTTGTTTCTTCTCCAATTCCATATCATACAATCGAGATCGCAATACTTTTAATGCTTTTTCGAGGTTCTTATGTGATGATTTCTGATCCTGGCAACTTACAATCATTCCTGTTGGCTCATGATGTAACTTAATTGCCGAATATGTAGTATTTACAGACTGCCCTCCTGGTCCTGTAGAAGTAGTACGTTCTATACGCACTTCTTGCATATCGAGTTCGATATCAAATTCTTCTGCTTCAGGTAAAACCATTACGGTGGCAGCACTGGTATGTACTCGACCTTGTGTTTCGGTCTGAGGAACTCGCTGTACACGATGTACTCCTGCTTCAAACTTTAATGTCCCATAAACATCTTCACCATTAACTTCGAAAATAATTTCTTTATAACCACCACTGGTTCCTTCATTAAGATCTACAACACTAGTACCCCATCCTCTACCTTCGCAATATTTAGTATACATTCTAAATAAATCTCCTGCAAAAATACTCGCTTCGTCCCCTCCTGTTCCTGCACGAATTTCTACCACACAGTTCTTAGCATCTTCGGGGTCTTTTGGCACAAGCATAAAGCGAATTTTTTCTTCCAAACCAGGTAATTCTTCTTTAGCCTCTTCTAGCTGCATTTTGGCCATTTCTACCATCTCTGCATCACTACCATCAGCAATAATTTCTTCTGCCTCTTTTAGATTATTAGTGAGTTCAATATAAGAATCTCTCACATCCATAAGTGCTTTAAGATCTTTGTATTCTTTATTAAGCTGTATGTACTTTTTTTGATCTGCAATGATATCCGGCTGAATGATTAAATCAGTCACTTCTTCAAACCGTTGCTTTACAATATTTAATTTATCAATCATAGTGTATTCTTCCTAATCTGTAGAATATACAAAAGTAAGCTTTTTTGTCATAAGCTCATACAGCATAGCAAGAATACAGATCAATTTTATTCACGTATCTGATTTGAGGTGATTTGACCTCATAATATCTATTGTTTTTGGTTTTCATTTTCTTTCAAAAATTATCTCTCCATCAAATACAGTCATATCTACTTTGGTATTGGCAATTTTATTAGGATCTATAGAAAAAATATTCTGATTTAGCACTACAAAATCTGCTTTCTTCCCTATTTCAAGAGATCCTACTTCTGTCTCCTGTCTCATAACATATGCTCCGTTAAGTGTATAAGCTTTTACGGCCTCTTCTATGGATATATTTTGCGGAAAACGTGTTACCGCATTTTGCATTCCTACAAATGGGTTGATACTGCTTACATCCCAATCACTACTTAATGTAATTCTGGCATTAGCCTCTTTTAAACTCTTTATAGGAACCAGGTTTTGCGAATTCTCCTTTCCTATAAGCTCTGCATTCTCACCCCAATGATTTGGTTGTGTAAAATCACCTGATACCTGGCAATCTGCTGTAACATTTAATTGAGAAAAACGTGATAAATCTGATGGGGTTACTATTTCGACATGTGTAATTCTATGCCTTCCAGAGCCATTGCTTGCCGTTTCTATTGCATTTAAAGACTCTTTGATTCCTCTATTTCCAATAGCATGAATATGGAAATCAAATCCTACATTTTCTAATTGTTTAATATAACTTGTTATTCGATTTTGGGTAAAATAATTCAACCCGTTATTATTTGGTTTCTGAAAAAGATCTATTAGATATTCTTCTTGCATTGCTGCTGTTGTATTATGTACTATCCCATCACTATATAGCTTGATTTGATTTATTTTTAAAAGACTATTACCATCATTTTCATATAATGATTTTAGCAATGATATTTGTGACTCATCATTCTGCATAGGATATGCCCATAATCCTAAATTAACCCGGGCAGTAAGTTTTCCTTCTTTTTCTAATTGTTTCCATGTGGTATGATGATCTCTTTTCCAATAGGTTCGCGCATCACAAATAGAGGTTATTCCATTTTTAGCCAGTTCTGGTAATGCAAAATTTACTAAACCATTATAATCATTTGCTTTAGTTTGACTAGTTGGTGTTAATGCCAAATCTAAAATAAGATTTCCTGCATTATCTATCAGAATTCCATTAAAGCTACCGTTTTCATCCTTCATATAAATTCCTCCCGATGGGTCTTTAGAATTACTATCTATCCCTGCTATTTCTAGCGCTTTAGAATTTACCCAAATCGAATGAGAAGTACGTTCCATAATTGCAATAGGCTTAGTACTACTAATATCATCTAAAATATCTATAGGAGAACGTTTTGCTTCAAGAAGTGTATATAAATCTACGCCCCAGCCCAAAAGCCATTCTTCATTAGGAAAATCACGTAAAGCTTTACGAATTGTGGGTGCATAATTTTCGGGATCATTGTCTTCTTTTAAAATAAACTTAAAATTTTCTGATGAAGCTTCTAATGGGTGCATATGTACATCATGTATCCCTGGTATTACAGTAGCTCCTTTAAGATCTATTACTTCTGTATCTTTACCTATCTGTGCCAGCGCTTTATCTGTATTTCCCACATAGATTATCTTATTTCCTTCAACAATTATAGCCTCTGCCCATGCCTGTTTGGGGTTTACAGTAAAAATAGTACCGTTGATATAGGCTTTAACTTCTTGCTCTTGATCAGATATAGTATTATCATCTTTATTACAAGAATTTGCACTTACCATTAATGTTATAATAAAGGCTATAAGTTTCATTTGATTGTTTTTAATATTTGATACTATCATTTTATGGGGATATATATTTCTGTTACATACTCTTTGGGGTCGTCACTATGCACACTATTTACTTTATATAATTCTAAAAAAGGAGACTCAGATACCTCATGCTGTGTATTTAATATCCAATTCCCAAAAATCTTATCGTAGGTGTGTTGTAATAAACTGTAAGCTCCATAATGCGTAAAAACTGCATATGTTTGTTCTGGCAAAATTTTTATGCTGAATTTATTTTTAAAATCACAATTTTGAGATAGTGTAAAACAGGCATCATAGTTACATCGAATTGCCTCAGATATTAATGGTTCATCCCAAATAATCCCTATACTTTCTGATGTAGATACATTCACCTCTAATCTTACAGCTTCTTCATATAATTCATCCCAAACTTCTTCAATCTTATCACTATAATAATCTGCCATAATCGTTTTATAAAAAACCTTTTGTTCTGGCAGGTTGATTATTTTTTCTTCATAAAAACTCATTGCTATTTTCGTATTCTTTACTATCGACGTTAAGATGTCTTCTTTTTTACTTTTATACTCCTGAGGAGAAATTCCAAAATGTTTTTTAAAAGCCTTACTAAACGCTTGTAAATCAGAATACCCAACTTTTATTGCTATTTGTGATATCGTCTGGTTTTGATACAAAAGCATTTTTGCTCCGCTTTCTACCTTAAGCCTGGTAATATAAGCTCCAATGGTTTCTTTATAATATCCTTTAAAGATGCGTTGTAAGTTTCGATATGAGAAATTAGAGACTTCTTCAAGCTTCTTAATCTCAAAAGTTGTATTGAAATTATTTCGCAAATACAAAGCTGTACTTTGCATTCTTTTTATATAAACATCCTTTTTATTCACATTGCAAATTTATGAAATATAGCAAGTTATGGTATTGTCCTATATTGACAATTATACATAATCATCATTGTAATATCGTATTATCTTACCCTAATTAAAAAATCGTAAATTTGTATTGATATGCAAGATCGTACAGGTACATATTTTAGTTTTCCTATTCCTAAATGGTTAGGTATACTTATTCTTTTAATCTCTGTTGGAGGATATTCTAATTACACACAGCCTGTTGATTTTAAAGAAACTATTGAATTACTGGTTTCACCCGAAGAATTCTCTTCATCTCAAAATAGTATTCTTTTTAGTGATGTAATTGATCCAGAAAAAAGTAAGGATTTTTCATACATCGACCATAAGTATCTGGTTTTACTATCATTAAATCACACTAAGCTTAGTAGGATTTTCAAAAATGATCAATCCATTTTTATTAGTTTGTATAACAAACATAAAATAATAAATATTTCGTACAATTCTTCTTATAATGGTAAAGAAGATGCTTTTCATTTCAATTTTATAGGATAAAACCTTATCCACCTATTCGCTTATAAATAATCTATTAACAACTTATTTATTTCTTACCAATAGAAATGAACGGGTATTATTAATTCCCTGAAATGAAAAAATTTAAAAAGATACTAAGGCGCTTAGCCTTTATCATATTCATTATAATGGCTTCTTTACTCCCTGTTCCTATATTCTTTCAGAAAAAAGATGGAAAGTTTGATGATGATCTTATCATTGAACATGTAGATGTAAAAGAAGATGACACAGAAGCAGAAACAAAAGTTACTACTAATTTTAAATCATAATGACTTATGTTTCTATAACGAAATAGACCTTCGGGATCATGATCCTGAAGGTCTTCATATTTCTAACGCAACAACTTCTGCGAATTTAAAAACAAAACTTAACTTAGAACTACTAATGTATCCCTGTCATTAATTTTTTAATAATTGGTGAAATTAGAATAGCAACTATTCCTATTATCATAGTAATGACTCCAAAATTGGCATATACAGATACGTAAGAATATAATTGCTGAAAAGCTTCTGTATTATTACCCTCTACCAGCGTATTAGATAATCCCGTGATCGCCTCACTAATAGTTCCCGAGAGACCTTCTGAAAAAATACTGGCTTCTCCTTCTTTTACAGTGGTAAGTTTTGCTATTTTTCCTGCAAAAAAATGGCCATAGAAATTTGCCGAAAACCAAACTCCCATGATGAAGGTAACATATTTTACGGGTGATAGTTCGGTTATTTTAGAAAGTCCTATAGGGGATAAGAACAATTCTCCAACGGTTAGAACAAGGTATCCAAAAATCAAATAAAACATTGGTGTTCTAGCATATTCATCAACTTCTTGAGCAGACATCCCAAAAATTAGAAACCCCAATCCCAGGAACAACATACCTAAGCCAAATTTGATAGCTGAATTAGGGTTTGCTTTTTTCTTACTCAAAAATGTCCATAGTAACGCAAAAGGGATTGCCAATACTACTATCCAGGTAGAGTTAATACTATTAGTTTGTGCCGCATTAATACCAACAAGATTTACATTTCTATCTGCAAATAATGTAAGTGAGCTACCGGCTTGTTCAAATACTGCTGCAAACAAAGCATACAGACTTGTAAAATATACTGCAACCAATAATCTTTTTCGTTCTTTGATTGATACTTTTGTTAAAATATAGGATATATATCCTATCAAAAAGAAAGTTGCAATCCAAACCAGGTAATGCTCAAACTCATTAAATCTAACGATTAACGCAAATACAGGAACCGATAACCACGCCAAGAACCATACTCGATCTCCTTTGTTAAGTCCATATATTTTCTTTTCATAATTCTTGATATCGGGCACTAGTCCTTTATCTCCGAAAACAGCTAGTTGTGTTCCTCGTTTAAAAACTATAAGCCCAACCAACATTCCTATTCCTGCTAATAGAAATCCATAATGCCACCCGTATAGCTCGGCTAGCCAGGCACACATTAAAGGGGCTATAGCTCCTCCCAGATTAATCCCAAGGTAAAAAATTGTAAATCCAGAATCTCTTCTTCTATCCCCTTCTTTATACAATGTACCTACCATTGTTGAAATATTGGGTTTAAAAAAACCGTTACCAACGATTATTAAAGCCAGTGATCCATAGAAAAAAACAGGGGTCTCAATCGTTAGAAAAAAATGGCCTGCTGCCATCAAAACTCCTCCAAGTATGATTGATTTTCTATATCCAATATATTTATCTGCTATAATACCACCAATCATAGGAGTAACATATACTAGCGACATATATGCTGCCATTACTCCAAACGATTTGTCATCAGAATATAGAAGATGTTTGGTCATGTACAACACCAAAAGTGCTTTCATACCATAAAAAGAAAATCGTTCCCATAATTCTGCAAAAAATAGATATAATAATCCTTTGGGGTGTCCGAATACTTCCTGCCTATTTACTTCAGTTTGATCTGAGCTCATGTTATGTGTTTAAAATTATTTTAAACACAAAGCATCAATAGTTTATGAACAACTAAAAGGAAAGTTCTAAAAAATAGTAATTTATATTAAATTGTTATTCTCTTACAAGTAGTTACAAATAATCACAACCTATGATTTAGTTATCTGATCGATACTATTTATGAAGTTTTATTAAACTCTTCTAATAGTGTTTGATCAATACTAATATTTTCTGGAATAACCCGAAGTCTGTATTTTCCCTGTCCCATAAATGTGAACAAATCTTTTCTTTCTAGTTGTAATATAGGCTCTAATTGAAGTATTGTATTGATATTTTCTATAATTCTGCTCAAGTAGGTCTGACTCTTTATTTCTCCTCCAGAATTCACTACTAAATATTGCCCTTCTCCTGTTTCATATTTTCGTTTTATAGCAAACCTTAATAAGTTTTTGTATTGTGTAGTTTTAGAACCAAAATCTATGGTTTTATCATAAATCTCTTTAGATGGGATTGTTATTTTGACCAATGACCAATCCATAAATTTAATCGTCATTTCGCTAGGTTTTGGTGTTAATGCTAATTGAATAACCCAGCTTGTGGCTAATACCAGAAAAACGGAAATAAATGTTGTTTTAGCAATAATCTTTATTAAATGGCCATATAATTCATTGCTCATTACCACAAAGACATCTGGCATTTGCGATACTAGCATTAGAAAAAAGGCCACTACCGAAATTACCGCTACCAGCTTTAACCCTCGATTCATAAATGTTCTATAGAATGAAACAATAAGCAACCAGGTGAGTAGGCAAGAAAATATCAAATCTGGCACACTACTAATTCGTATTCCATTTACTACAGGAGTATCTTTAAACTTTTGAATCAGAGCAAAAGTTACAATAGACACCACTACTGCTATACCTATAAGAATAAGAGTATTTCTCTTATTTTTTGATAAAAACTGAGGTGCAAAATCAAAGTAAAACAATGCCATTATTAAAACCAGAGTATTCAGCACCGAAAAAAGGCTATATCCTATGTCGTAGATAATCGTATCTGTAAATAAGAAGAGGTTACCCATATAAATCCAACCTCCAGAAAACACCCATACAAAAAGGGCCAGACTTAAATACAACAAGCCTTTATCTATTCTTTTTTGAGAATCATCTTCTTCTAAAAACTGTCTGAAACGTTTCCTTATATTATACCATATAGCCAATAACAATATCCCTCCTATCAAAGCGATACATATGTGTGCCAGGCTATAAAACTTAGTAATATCTGACATATCTGATTATCTGAACGATAAAGGTAATTACATATTCGATTTAAAACAAGACTATTCATCTTTTGATGTGACAATCAAATAATATAGTATTACTGATTAGAAATATGCGGTTATTATGAAATCATCTTTAAGATTTCAATCCCTCCTCAAACATTTATATACGCTCTGTTTTATGGGTTTGTTAGTTTTAAAATACTATCACAGTGTGTAATAGCCATTTTGGTAGCACTGATCTGAATAGTATATGCTCCTCCAAGACTTTGAACAATCCTTTTTAATAAACGAACATCTTCAAAAGGGAACTCCCTTTTTTTCATTTTATCAAAATCTGAGTTATATATATAATACTTTCCCAAATACTCGCGGTGAATGATTTCCTGCCGTTCATAAGCTTTAGTTACCCTCTGTAAATCTGAAGAATAATGTTTCTGAATAGCCGACTTTAAAGATATGTCATTAAAAAGAGTGAAATCCCCAGAATTGACTAAGGTTTTATAAGTGATGTCTTGGGGAGTAAACTCTATCAACGGAGAAATAGCAAACACTTTCTTAGTAATTGTATAATTTTCTATAGTAGTATCATTAAGCACTTTTGCAATAGTTTCGGCTTCTTTTTTATACTTTACTAATGTCTTTAGATTCTTTGTTAATTCTTCTTTATCGGCAAGGATATCTATCTTTAAATTTTCTAGATACGTGTCTCTAAGATTTTTATCTTTTTTCTCCTCTGCACATTGATTAAGGTTAAAGGCAATAGTGATACCAACAATAACGATTAGAATTTCTCCTAAAGTATACTGCCAATTTATTTTTTTCATTTGACATCCAGATTAATTGTTCAGTAAAAGGTAATGATTTAATTTTTATAATAATAGTTGATCTATGTATTTAGAATACTATCTGTAAAATGTCATCTGGAGTATTTCGACTACGTACAACATAGAATTAATCGAAAATAGTGTGTAGTAGAAATTTATTCCTCACCAAAATTTTTATAATCTTCTCTTACCGGACTAAAAGTATCCAAAACTCTACAATTGGTCAATGCAATTCCGCTATGGGGTACATTTGGAGGGATTACAGCAACAAATCCTTTTTCATAGATATTTGTTTCCTCACCGATTGTTAGCTCTAATTTACCTTCTAAAACCTGTGTTGTTTGTTCATGAATATGAGAGTGTAATGGTAACAGCGATCCTTTTTTTATTTCCCAAAAGGCAAGGGTTGAATATTCGGTATGAATAAATCTACCTTTAAAGCCTTCCATTATCTCTTTTTCTTCAATTTTTGAAATATCTATCATAGGTAACACAGTATTATTATAGCTTAAACGAGCACTTAATCTAATGGAGATGTTTATTTCTGGTAGTTTTTTTATATATTTTTCTGCCTGTTTTTTATCAGTTTTTTTATTAGCAAAACTTGCCCTAGATGATAATAGGTATGCTCAATGATTACATCTATATTTCTGTGGTAATCTCCATATTTTTCATCAACAAAATTTTTAAATAATTCTTTGTCGGTCATCTTTGCTACAAGATAAATAAACTTTTCTGAGTCAGAACAAAACTTATTTATTAAGTTTTTCCAATCTTCATTGGACCTAACAGGTGGGTAGTCAAAACTATATTTGTCTTTGATATCAAGAGAACCACCTTCAAGTACTTTTGCTACGCCAGCAATATAATAACAAACATGAAATGTCAAATCTGCAATAGAATTTAAAGAATCTACTTTTTGAATTGCTTCTTTCCAGTCTAAGTCAAAAATTTGTTCCTTAAAATTAGTTCCCGTTACCCATTTTCCTTCAATGAGAACTTCTTTCAAACGATTAGCAAGTGATTCTGCTAATTTCATTTTATTTAAGATTTAAATAAATTTTTATTCACTTCCCTGATTAGCCAAATTGTTACCAGTAACTTAGTAAACATAAGTTCCAAACTCACTTTTTATTGTAAGTTTCTTCTCTTCAGAAGCCTCGACACGACCAACTATTTGGGCATCTACGTTAAAACTTTTTGAAATTGATATGATTTCTTCTGCCACTTCTGGAGCAACATATAACTCCATACGATGTCCCATATTAAATACCTGATACATTTCTTTCCAATCTGTTCCAGAGTTTTCCTGAATCAATTTAAATAATGGAGGTACATCGAATAGGTTATCTTTTACGATATGTAAATTATCTATAAAATGCAGAATCTTAGTTTGAGCACCACCACTGCAATGCACCATTCCATGAATCGTTTCTTTATCAAAGTTTGCTAAGATTTTTTTGATAATCGGAGCATATGTTCTGGTAGGTGATAATACTAATTTACCAGCATCGATAGGTGCATCTTTCACAGCATCGGTTAAACTTGTCTTACCCGAGTATACTAAATCTGAAGGTACAGAAGGATCAAAGCTTTCTGGATATTTTTCTGCAAGCGTCTTACTAAACACATCATGACGGGCAGATGTTAAACCATTGCTTCCCATACCACCATTATATTCTTTTTCATAGCTTGCTTGTCCAAAAGAAGCCAATCCTACAATTACATCACCTGCTTTTATATTTGCATTATCAATTACATCTTTACGTTTCATACGAGCAGTTACTGTAGAGTCTACAATAATTGTTCGTACCAAATCTCCAACATCAGCAGTTTCTCCACCTGTAGAATGAATTTCAACTCCAAAATCCTTAAGTTCTTTAAGCAACTCTTCTGTTCCGTTAATGATTGCAGATATCACTTCACCCGGGATCAGGTTTTTATTTCTTCCGATAGTAGAAGACAACATTATATTATCGGTTGCTCCCACACATAATAAATCATCGATATTCATGATTAATGCATCCTGAGCAATTCCTTTCCATACAGAAACATCACCTGTTTCTTTCCAATACATATATGCCAGAGAAGATTTGGTTCCTGCTCCATCGGCATGCATGATCAAACAATACTCTTGATCACCTGTTAAATGATCTGGTACAATTTTGCAAAATGCTTTTGGAAAAAGCCCTTTATCAATGTTTTTAATCGCACTATGTACATCTTCTTTAGACGCAGAAACACCACGTTGCGCATAACGTTTACTTACTTCTTGACTCATTATATTGAAAATTAAAGCGCAAAGATAATTTAATTAATTACGAATTGCGAATTACGATGTACGAATTATAAAGTCTAAATTACTATACTTAACATCATACAAGCATCATAATTCGCAAGTCAAAAATTATAAATAAGTTATTCCCAATCGGGCATTGCTGCCTGTTGCAATATTGTAATTCTTCCATCTAAATCAGCAATGGGCACAGTTAAGATATTTTTTTCAGAAATCCCATCATTCGAAGTGTTTACAAAAATTATACTGGCTTCGTTTGGTGAAAATCTGGCATCCAGGTCATTAGTCCCTGCTGTTTTATCTGTAGATAGATCTGTACTTACCATAGTACCTAAATCATAGACAAACACACGAGAATCTAATTGACGATAATTTGGATTTTCTGCTCCAGACATATCTCGGCTGTATAATAACTTAGTGCCATCTACAGACAAATTGATACTACCTGCAGCACCATTTTGACCTGTAAGAACTGTATTTTGGACCACTCCAGCTCCATCAATTGTAAAAATTTGTACTCCGTATCCATCTAAATTATTCGTTTTTATAGCAGTTATACCTGTGTTCTCATTTTTATCTACTTCGGTAATCAAATCACCAGTGGTTTGATATATTAAACTCAAGCCGCTTCCATCTATATTAATAGAATATAGTTTATTCTGATTAGGGAATAACAGTTTTGCTCCATTGGCATCCCACGAAAAATCTACTTCTTCAAGGTTAAATCCAGAAACTCCAACTGTAGAGGTAATTTGTTTTATTTGTGAACCATCCTGGTTCATTGTAAATAAATGAGTTTGTGAACCAACCGATTGTAAAAAAGCAATTTTTTTGGTTGTAGCATTTCTTCTGGGTCTAAAACTATTTTTTGATACCGAAGTAAGCGCTATTTCTGTTCCCCCACTCTCATCTGCAGAATAAATAACACTGTTGCCGCCAACTAGTTTTGTATACACAATTCTATTGTTTGGTGGTCCCGCAGTCGTAAAAGCAAAGGTTGTACTATTAACCGGATCATTGATATCATCACTAGAGCTTACCTGCCAAAAATATTTGGTAGCAAAGGAAAGTCCAGACACGGTATATGTTGTATCTGCAATATTTTCAAAAACTTCTACATTAGAATTTTCTTCGTTCCTTAGACTCACCTTGTAAGTAAGTTTATCATTATCAGGATCCTTGGCACTCCACACCAATTTAACTTCTAATGGCTGATCGACAGCATTATCTACTGGTGTTACTAAAATTGCAGCTTCTGGTGGGCGGTTGGTAGCTGTTGCTATATCCATTTCAAGAACTATTTCAAGTTCTTTATCTGCTAATACTGTAATTGCTTCGAAAACTGCCAGTAGCCCATCTCGCTGACCCGAAAGAGAATAATCTCCCGAGGGCACATTTTTTAAATGATAAACACCTTCTTTATCTGTAAAAACAGTACTCGAGGTAGGATTTGTTGATATTTTTACATTTTCTAAAGGTTCGTTAGTTCCTTTTTTAACTACTTTTCCTTTAACAGATCCTAAACCCTCAGAATCAATAGTATCCTCACTACAAGAAGCTGTAGCCAAAATTACAAAAACACTTATTATTCTTATGATAATTTTTCTCACAACCTATTCGTTTTTATCCTCTCGGATTATACCTTCTTTTCTAATTTTTCTATTTCTTTTTCTTAGCTCACGTAATTCTACATTTTTCTCTTGTTTCTGTAATCTTGATTTTTTACTTGTCTTTGCAGGTTTTCCAAAATACCAATTAAGTCCAAAAGAAAAATTAAAATATTGATCATCTCGTTTTCCTTGAACTACACCATCCAATTCGTCGCTAAGAACCAGATTATGAGTAGCTCCAACAGAAATACCTATTTTATCAGAAATTAAATATTCTACACCACCTCCATATTGAAACTTAAACAATGTAGTATCAAAATCATCATCATTCACAATTCCTACTCCTCCAAATAAAAAGGGTGACAACCTATCAAAGGGCAAAAGGCTTAACTCTGTATTAAGATCAAAAGCGTTAAATCCTTTAGAGAATGCGTTTTGATTAGTGAGTTCAAATTTATTAATACTTCCATTAACATTAAGATATGGGTTAAAATACCATCTCGCACCAATCTTTGCAGAATAGGTAAGCTCTGGATTATTATAATCTCCACTCACTAAAGCAGTCCCTCCTTTTAAAAATGCAGAAAGTTTAGTTCTTCTTTCTTTAAAATACCGATCGTACAATGCCGTATTTTGTGCTTCATATTTTTCTGCTTTGTAATTTTCTATCAATGTATTTACAACTTCTGGTTCTGCTTTAACAGCCCATAACTTATCTTCGATTCCTTCTACAATTAGAGATTCTACGGCTTTCCCTATTGCTTCTGATACTGCCATTTGAGCAGGTTCATTCTTAGTAAAACCAGTTTCAGCCTCGAGCAATCTTTTAAATTTTATATATCTAAAGAAATTTGCATCTAGTGCTTGTGACAAAATAGTTTTAGACACATACACTGTTTTTAAGATTTTACCACTCGAAGTAGAAACAGCTCTTAAATAAATTGTAATTCTGTCTTGTCTATATTGAGTAGAAGCTCCTACACCAAAATACCTTGCTCCCAATCCACCTGTGATGATATTAGAATCATAAGATACAATCCCTCCTTCGAGGATAATCCCTGCATATAGTAATGGTGGTAATTGTGGCTCGTTGGTGTTTTTGGTTTTTCTATATTCTTTTCTTGTAGAACGTATAATATTACGTTCATTAAGCAAATTGCTTAGATTTTCTCTTTCGATAGGCACAAACCACTTAGAGTCTTCGAGTGCTTTGATCAAAATTGTTGTTGCTCCCTGAGTAACAGCTGTACTAAAAGTACTTCCATTCTCTGTAGGTTTATATTGCCCTGTTTGATCTCTAAATTTATACACCCCAACAACAACAGGTTCTACCGGTGACGGAAAATCCCTTAATGTTTTTGTAACTTCTGTATCTTCTCCTATTCTGGCATTTTCGATAGTTATAGGTTGATTAAAATACGTCCCACATCCGTGTAATAAAAATACGCAAGAAATTACCGCGATTACTTTATAAAACTTATGATACATTAAAAATTAATTAGGAATTATTACTTGGGACTGGTCTCCGGTGCTTGTATCTAATATATTGATTACCAACCCTTCTCCAGAAGGGAAGATTTCTATGAATAATGATCCAAAATTATATGTTCCTTCGGTAAGACCTCCTTCTCCAAATTGTTCGGTAAATAGTGTTCTTGATATCTGACTTAATAACTGGTTATTCAGATTCTCTGTAAATCTTTCTACATCAGACCTTTGATCTCTTGAATCTGTAGGATCTGTAAATTTATTCTGAGCTTCGGCAGAGCTAAGGAGCCATTGATAATTAAATGTATCTCCTCCAAAAGCAGGATTTACAGGCTTATACACCAAATCTTGCCCAAAAGAAAAGTTACATATCGAGAAAATAAGAAAAAGCGTTATTAAAATTGATTTCATCTTAACTGTTTTAATACTGAAAAATATCGTTCTTCTGTTTTTTTAGATCCTTAAAATATTTGTACACTTTTCGAATTGCAATTTTCGACATTTGTTCTAAATATTCCAAATCTGGTTTTCCTATAAACTCATGAATGACATTATCCTCTATTTTCACTTGAATAATAGTGCTACGACCAAAGCTTAGTTTTTCATACACCCCAACTACTTTATTACCATTTATTTGGTTTAATGTATAGGAGGCATAGAAAAACTCATAGAAATCTCTTCCTGGTTTAGTCTTAGTTTCTTCTATTACTATTCCTTTTAATTCAATTCCATCATCAGAGGAGATATCATCTTTTGTTGAATTAGGTTTCTGATTAGCTTCTTCGTTAAAAGCAAGCCTATCTTTACCTATAATCTTATCTTCTTCATAGATCAATAAAAGTAATACTATTTTATCACTCTCATCTGCACTAATTGCCCCTCTTGAGAGTTCTTTACTTTCGTTTGCTTCTAGCGTAAATCTTCCTTCCTGATTATTTTTAGATACATTATTATTTGCATCTGTTCGAAAAACAGTAATAGTATATTGCAAACTTTTGTATACTTCTGTAGTATTAGTAGCAGTAGCAACCACAGAAATCATATCGCCTATAGTTACTGTTTTAACTTTTGCAACTACATCGGTATTTGTGAACTGTGCAATTGAAACCTGAAAACACAAAGTTGCAAGTATGACAAGTTTACACTTCATACTCTTATATGTCTGTTATTAAAAACTTCTAACAATTATAGTTCTGGCATCGCCAGACATTTTAAATTTTAAATTCTTTGACAGTTCATTACTACCAAATCGTTCAAAAATCAGGTTATTACCTTCTTGTATAAGTTCTAAATTAGTTGATATATCAGGATTAAAAGAAAAATCAGTCACAGAATTATTATTTCCTGTTTGTATAATTGATTTCTCTATTTCTCTGGCAGATTCATTTATCTCTACTAGATTTTGGTCCCCTTTCTGAAGTATTTTAATATCTGAAGATTCTGCAATAATAGTAGAAAGCACAGCATTACTCGTTCCTATTTGCTGAATAAAAACTGCATTTACTCCATTAGAAAGAGGTGACGATTCTGCTCCAACAGATAATACATTATTAACCTGAGACAGGGTAATAAACTTATCTTGATCAGTAACAGAAAGCTCGCTTTCACCTTTTAAATTTTGAGTATACCCATTAGAAAAAGTAAAGAAAATAAAAAACACCAATGCCTGTATAAGAATGGTTTTGTTCATCTTTTTCAGAATTTAAAAAATCAAGATAAGAGTTATGCTCAAATTGAGCATAACTCTTATAAAGAAATTAAAGTTTATTCGAATCTAATTAATTCGAACCATTTTGAGTTACAGTAGCACCATTGTTTACTCCCGTTTGAAGAATCACACTAGTGTTCATATCTCCTATCTGAGTTACAAAAGTATTGTTACCTGTTCCTACCTGAGTATCTGTAGCGACATTCATATTTCCAAATTGGAGAATATCACTTGTATTGCTTGCTCCATTTTGAGTTGAAGCAGCTCTATTTTCATCACCAAACTGAATTTGGCTAACAAGGTTATTTTCTCCAGCTAAATTGAAATCTGAACTTCCTTCTTGAGAAGCTTCAGCAACGTTACCGTTACCTAGTTGAAGTTGTCTTGCAGTGTTTTCTCCTCCAAAATTTATAAGGTTCTGAGTAGCAGAAGCATTGTTTCTATCTCCTAACTGAGTTTGTACTACAACATTATTATCTTCTTCGTGTCTTGCAAAAGCTTCGTTACCGTTACCAGACTGAAATTGATCTACAAGACCGCCTCTAGAAGTAAAGAACGCCCCTCCTTGTACAGAAGTCGCATTGTTACCAACTCCTGTCTGACTTTGGATAGCTGTATTATTTGTTCCTGATTGTGTTGTAGAAGCAACATTTTCATCACCAGATTGTGATTGATCAGAAATATTAGTACTTCCGTTTTGAGATGCTGTAGCTGCGTTACTATTACCTTCTTGTACTTGAGTAGCTAGGTTATCTCCTCCAAAAGATCCTAAGTTTTGCTCTGCACTTGCATCATTAGAGTCTCCTGTCTGGCTTTGAAGAATTGTATTATTATCTTCTTCATGATTTGCAAATGCATTATTTTCATCACCTGCTTGTACTTGCTCTACTCTTCCTCCTCTAGAATCAAAAAGAGTACTACCTTGTACAGAATTTGCAGTGTTACCTCCACCTTCTTGGTCTTGGCTCACAGAATTATTATTTCCCCACTGTCCTGCAGTAGCCATATTAGCATCACCTATTTGTGATTGTGAAGAAAGATTGTTCTGCCCTACTTGCGTAATAGATGCTGCGTTAAAGTTTCCTTCTTGATTAAGTTCACTAAAGTTATCTATCCCTTCTTGGTTTGAAGATCCAGAGTTACCATCTCCAAATTGAACCTGAATAGCAGTATTAGTTAATCCTTCCTGAGATATTGTTGCTTCGTTCCTATCTCCTTCCTGAAGTTGATTAGCTACATTACCCCCTCCTTCAAATGCTAAGTTTTGAGTAGCTCTAGCAGAATTACCATTACCAACTTGTACTTGATACACTTGATTATCTGCTTCCTCATGATGAGCAAAAGCCGAGTTCTTATCTCCTGTTTGAGATTGTTCTACAACTCCGTTACTTGAATTAAATGCGGTAGTACCTTGGATGGCTTCTGCATTGTTAGCCTTTCCTTCTTGAGTTGTTAAAGAAGAATTAGTTGCCCCTACCTGAGAAATATTAGCGATATTATCGTCCCCGGTTTGAGTAACATTACTATTGTTTGACTGTGCGATCATTGCCGTAGCGCTTAATAAAGCTGCTAAGCTAAAAATTAATTTTTTCATACGTAATATATATTAAAAGTGATTAAATTGAGTTACTTTACTTAAAATTTTACAGCACAAGAACAATAAAGATCAGAAAAATCTAATCTCCACTTATTATTCAGTAAAACAAATATATTTTGGGACCTGGGGGGTATAATCAAAAGTATGACGACCATTTTGATATTATCAAATTTAGGAAAATATTAAAGCTATTATTATCAATTCCCCAACTATTCGACGAAATACATGCAAAAAAACCATAGAAAAATAAATTTCTATGGTTTTTAAAGGGTTTATCAAATATCAATTTTTCACTAAAATTTAATTGAAAAAAAAATAGTAGGTTAATTCTTACCTACCTTGTAAAAAGCAGCTCTCTATATTTTGTTAGCGGCCATAGTTCATCGTCTACAAGTAATTCTAATTTATCGCAGCTATATCTAATTTCATCAAACAGAGGTTTCACTTTATCACAATAACTCGAAGCTTTTTTCTCTAGATCTTCAAGTTTATTTGCTTTTTTACGTGCTTCGGTCATTTCATTAACCTTAGTGTTGATCTTACCAATATGCCCCGAAATCTCTTCTATGATTCCCATCTGCTCCTTAGCATATTTTTTAAAATCTTTACCATATAGTTCTTTTAATCCAGACACATTATTGATTAACATATTTTGATACCGTATTGCAGTCGGAATCACATGGTTTCGAGCAATATCTCCAAGCACCCTACCTTCTATTTGAATTCTTAATACATATTCTTCTACTTCAATTTCATAACGAGCTTCAGCTTCAATCTTATTCATTACACCCATTTTCTCAAAAAGCTCCAGATTTTTCTTAGAAACCTTAGCTTTTAGTGCTTCGGGGGTAGTTTTATTATTACTTAACCCTCTCTTCTTAGCTTCTTTTTCCCATTCCTCGCCATATCCATTTCCTTCAAAAAGAATATTTTTGGACTGCTTTATATATTCTCTTAGCACATTAAATATTGCCTCATCTTTTTTGAGTCCTTTTTTATCAATCAATGCGTCAACTTCTTTCTTAAAATCCATCAGCTGTTTTGCTACGATAGTATTAAGAATTGTCATTGGGTTTGCACAATTTGCTTTAGACCCTACAGCTCTAAATTCAAATTTATTTCCTGTAAAAGCAAAAGGAGAAGTTCTATTACGATCTGTATTGTCTAATAAAATCTCTGGTATTTTCCCTACTACATTTAATTTAAGATCTGTTTTTTCTTGTGGAGATAATTTCCCATTAGTAACTCCTTCTAATTCTTTAAGTACAGCTGTTAATTGCTCTCCTATAAATACAGACATAATAGCAGGAGGCGCTTCATTAGCTCCAAGACGGTGATCATTACTAGCCGAAGCAATACCTGCTCTCATTAATTCTTCATTTTCATTAATAGCTTTAATAGTATTAATGAAAAATGTTAAAAATTGAAGGTTACTCATAGGAGTTTTCCCCGGACCTAATAAATTTACACCAGTATTTGTTGCCAAAGACCAGTTATTGTGTTTTCCCGATCCATTTACACCTGCAAAAGGTTTCTCGTGTAAAAGTACAGTTAGGTGGTGTCTTGCCGCTACTTTATCCATAACATCCATAAGTAAGGAGTTGTGATCTACGGCAAGATTTGTTTCTTCAAATATAGGAGCCAACTCAAATTGATTGGGAGCTACCTCATTATGACGTGTTTTTACCGGAATACCCAATAGCATACATTCTGTTTCTAAATCCCTCATATAATCCAAAGCTCTCGTAGGAATGCTTCCAAAATAGTGATCATCTAGTTGTTGTCCTTTTGCTGCAGAATGACCAAGAAGTGTTCTACCGGTCATTACGATATCTGGTCTGGAATATGCCAATGCACTATCAATTAAAAAATACTCTTGTTCCCAACCCAAAGATGCATTCACTTTTTTAACATTCTTGTCAAAATACTTAGCAACCGCTGTTGCTGCGTTATCGACAGCCTGCAAAGCTCTTAATAATGGTGTTTTATAATCAAGAGCCTCCCCTGTATAGGCGACAAAAACGGTAGGAATACATAATGTAGTGCCATAAATAAAAGCAGGAGAAGTAGGATCCCATGCAGTATACCCTCTGGCTTCAAAGGTATTACGAATCCCTCCATTAGGAAAAGAAGATGCATCTGGCTCTTGTTGTACCAATTGTCCTCCTCCAAATTTTTCGATGGCCTGCCCATTGCCTATGGTTTCAAAAAAGGCATCATGTTTTTCTGCTGTTGCTCCTGTTAATGGCTGAAACCAATGGGTATAATGTGTTACACCTTTAGAAAGTGCCCATTCTTTCATCGCCGATGAAATTTGATCAGCAATCTTGCGATCAATCTTAGAACCATGTTCTATGGCATCCATTACACTACTATAAGCATCTTTGGTAAGATACTGAAGCATTGTTGTTTGATTAAATACATTGTTACCAAATAATACAGATCGACGTTCTGTTTCTGTAACTATAACAGGTTTACGATGTAAGGTCTCTTTTAGAGCTTGAAATCTGAGTGTTGACATAATTAAGTGAGTTTTATACAAAGATAAAAGAAGTTTCTATTGATAATATAAAAAATATTTTCTTTCAAAATTAATAATTATTTAAAATACCCCCTAAAAAAACAGGGTATTAATAAAATTTATTACAAATAAAATTATCGACCCCCTATTTTTTTGGTAATACCAAAATAAAAACTAATTTTGAACCTTATAACAATTCAATTTATAAAGTGTTAATTATGAGTAAAGCTAAATTAGAATACATTTGGCTAGATGGTTACAAACCAACTGCTAACTTAAGAAGTAAAACAAAAATTGAAGAAAATTTTAGCGGAAAGCTTGAAGATTGCCCAATGTGGTCTTTTGATGGTAGTTCTACAAGACAAGCAGAGGGTGGTTCTTCTGACTGTTTATTAAAACCTGTTGCTATATATCCTGATCCTGCAAGAAAAAATGGATACCTGGTAATGACAGAAGTTTTGAATTCTGATGGAACTCCTCACGAGTCTAATGCACGAGCAACAATCGATGATGATGATAATGATTTTTGGTTTGGTTTTGAGCAAGAATACTTTATCATGGATTCTAAAACACAGCTACCATTAGGATTTCCTGTTGGTGGTTACCCTGGCCCACAAGGTATGTATTATTGTTCTGTAGGAGGTAGAAATACACATGGAAGAGATTTTGTTGAAGAACATGCTGATCTATGTATCGCTGCAGGACTTAATTTTGAAGGAATTAACCAAGAAGTTGCGAGTGGGCAATGGGAGTTTCAATTATTTGCCAAAGGAGCTAAAAAAGCCGGAGATGAAATATGGATAGCTCGTTATTTATTAGATCGCCTTACCGAACATTATGGATATTATATTGAATATCACCCAAAACCTATTAAAGGAGACTGGAATGGTTCTGGCATGCATGCAAACTTTTCTAACGAAGTATTAAGAACCTGTGGTTCTAAAGAGGTTTATGAAACTATTTGTGAAGCATTTAGACCTGTTACCAAAGAACATATTGCTGTATATGGTGAGTTTAATGATCAACGATTAACCGGTGAACACGAAACACAGTCTATACACGAATTCTCTTATGGAGTATCAGATAGAGGAGCATCTATAAGAATTCCTATTATTACCGTAGAAAAAGGATGGAAAGGTTGGTTAGAAGACCGTAGACCTGCATCTAACGGTGATCCATATAAAATTGCTGCTAGAATTGTAACTACTGTTAAAACTGCAGATGTTGCCGCTATAATGGCATAACAGTTTATTGTATGTAACTAACTAAGTTGGTTAAACACCAAAAACACCTTTAGGAATTTTCTAAAGGTGTTTTTTTTGTTCTTTATATAGATAGATTACAATCCTAATTGTTCTCTGAACTAATGGATTATTCTATAAAAACCATTGCAATAAAAATGCAATATGCTGCAAAAATCAATACCCCTTTTGGGCGTCCCAGGATCATTTTTTTAGGTATAAAAGCCAATGGAAGTAAAATCATAGCAAAACCAAGCATCCAATAAATATTTACATTCATTAGTGTTTCATCTTTTACTGCAATAGGTTGAATTAATGAAGTTATTCCTAATACCGAAGCAATATTAAAAATATTGGATCCGATAAGATTTCCTAACGAAATTGCTTTCTCTTGTTTTAGCGCTGCGATAACAGAAGCAGCCAATTCTGGTACACTAGTCCCTACTGCAATAAGAGTAACTGCTATTACACCTTCACTAACTCCCATTGTTTTGGCAATGGTTTCTGCTCCGCTCACCAATAATTCTGAACCAAAATATAATGCAGTTCCGCCAATGAGTAACCAAATTATAATTTTAAAATTAGATGTTTTCTGAAGAGAATCATCAACTTCTTCTACTGCAGTATCAGAAGATTTTCTAGCTCTTCGAATCAAAAGAAACAGATAAACCAGTAAAGATAATAACAATATAAGTCCTTCTATCTGAGTTAAAATTGCATCATTTTCTAAAAAGAGATACAACACAAAAGATAGCAATACCATTACCGGCCAATTAAATTTGTAAAAATCCTTGTCGATAGCCAAAGGGCCTATTATAGCAGTAATACCCAATACCAAACCAATATTAGCAATATTAGACCCAACTACATTGCCTAAAGATATATCCGATAATCCGTCTAATGCCGCCTGAATGCTTACTAATAATTCTGGAGCAGAGGTAGCAAAAGAAACTACGGTTAACCCAATAACCATACGAGACAGTTTAAGTCTGAACGAAAGTGCAACAGAGGATCTTACTAAAAACTCTCCTCCTACAACAAGAAGTACTAGTCCTATAATAACGTATAGTATACTGGCAACCATAAATTTTAATTTTGTCTGCGAAGATACTATTATATAAAAACTTTTCTCAAAAAAATAGCACCCATATTACTAGGTGCTATTCGCTTTAACTGTAGCAAATAAGATAGGGGTATATTTCTTACTTACGGCACCTTTTTAATAAAGGTATTCTAAAGCTACTTTATCATATTGACCAAATTCTCCTTCATTATAAGGGAAACAAGCATTCATGATAGATGATGCATCTTGACTAGCCCCAGGAGTTCCTGGAATATGTATAGCACCAGTAGGAGCTGCCGGTTCTCCACTTTGACCACAAGACTGTCTCGTATTCCAATCTGTATGTCTTAATCCAACACAATGACCTAATTCGTGAGTAAATAAACCTTCTAGCAATTGATCGTCATTATTTCTATTAGCCCCACCATTAATTTTTACACGTTTAAATGGTTCCCCCGCCGAAGGAAAACCAGCTTCTCCGCGAACTCCATCCTGAGCTATTATTGATGCAGTAGTTTCGGTATAAGCAACGATATCACTAGAATTAAAACTAGTAGAAAAAACTAAATTAAGTTGAATATTTATATTTAAAGCATTGTAATTTGCTACTGCATACTGCAAACCTCTCTGAGCAACTGAGCTAAGCCCAAACCTGTTATTTCCATTATATCCAACAACACGAATTGTTCTTGGAGTGCTTACAAGGTTGGTACTTCTATACTGTTTACTTTGCACTCCATCTCCTATATCCATTTTCATGATTTGATCATAAGACATTTTAATATCACCTTCTATTGTGTACATCATTTTTTGACTTCCATCAATATCACTAACCATTCCTTTTTCTATTCCGTTAGGGTTAAAATGTAATGCTGTTATTTTGTTTAAAACATCTTTTGAGATTTCTTGTAAAGACTGATCTGCTGCAACTTCTGGAGATTCTTTTTCACATGATGTAAAAACTGATAGTGTAGCAACAGCGAACACTACCGCAAGGGTTCTAAAATTTTTCATTGAGTTTGTATTAAGTGTTAAAACTTTAACAATATATTCTTAAATTCTCTTAAAATTTAACTATACTACATGAATCGTTGATTTCTTTACATAAACTGCTATTTTTTGACAATAAACAGTAATAAACCCGTATTTTATTAACGTTAAAAACATAACAACATCTTGACAAGTATGGTTTTACCTGATATTAACAGGATAGAATGCTTTAAAACTTAGCTCACCGATGCTATACTTATTTGCACAAGTTGTAGTTCATTTTTTCACAAACAACAAAATTGCAATACATACTGCATAACTTTATTAGTTTCGTAATTTTACTTACCATATATCATAGATATGACAACAACCAGGTATATTATCGTATTGTTTTTTCTATTTGAATTGTTCTCTATTGTATCAATTTCTGCAAAAGACATAATAGTGATTGATCTAAAAAAAAGAGCACAGGATTCAATAGTCATGCATCTTAAACAAAAACAACAACAGGCCAGACAATCAAATCAAAAAGATAGTATTATTAAAAGTGATTTAAACTTATTAAAGTTTTACACCTATAATCAATCAAAAAATACAGACACAGATGAGCTATTTGATTTACTAAATTATTGCACAGACAACGATAATATTAATTGTCGCATAGAAGTATACGCCATGCTAGCCTGGCAAATGCAAAAAAAAGATCAATATTCGCAAGCTTTAGAGTATTACAACAAAGCTATAGGTCTTTCTAATGATACTGAAAAAGAACAGTTTATATGGTATATTTTAATTAATCAGGGAACATTATTCAATGAGTTGTTAGAACCAGAGATTGCCAGGGAAAATTTTAAGACCTCGTTTAAATATATTAAACCAAATCAAGATCACAGGATGGCTATTTCGTTATTAAATATTTCTTCTACATTCGAAAAAACAAATCCCGATTCGATGGCTTATTTTTCTAATAAAGCTATACGTATTCTTGAAAAAAAACCAGATCGTAACAGCTCTCTCGAAATAGCTGCAAATAATGTTGCTTATAGTTATATTAAACAAAATAAACTAAAAGAGGCTTCGAGAATTATTGATAAATATATTGATCTAAATAAGATTCCAGATAATAAAAAAGACCAGTTTGGATCATTTTTCTTTAACACAGTGGGAGAATTAAATTATAAGCTAGGCCATCTAGACAAGGCTATTGATTATTACAAGAAATCTATACGTTACACAGAAAACGCCTACCCTCCTTCTAATCTAATGAGTTTGAATGATCTGGCTGAGATTTACGAAATCAAAGGAGAATTAAAAAAGGCTATTCAATATTTAAAAGCTAAAGAAAATTATCTTCAAAAGTTTAATGAACATAATCTTAAAAAAGAGATTGCACGATCAGAGTATAATAAGATACTAACCGAAAAAAATAAACTAATTACTAATCTCGAGAAGAAAAATCAAAAAACAAATAAACAAGTTTACAATAGTAAAATTCTCGCCTTAAGTTCGGGAGTTATCACTATAATATGCATCTTGTTTTTTTTAACTATTTATCAAAAAAGCAGGTTAAAAATATCACAGCTCAATGAAGAAATAAGTTTGGTTAGATTAAAATCATTACGATCAATAATGAATCCACATTTCTTATTTAACTCATTTAATACATTACAGAGTTATATTCTTCAAAAAGATAAGTTCGAGGCTAGCGAACATATGAGAGAGCTCTCTCAATTAATTCGAAAAATATTATCTAACTCAGATAGTCTATACATTAGTTTTAAGGAAGAATTAGAGATTATCAAGACTTATATAACTTTAGAAAACAAACGATTTGAGGATCAATTTGAGTTAAACCTAACAATTGATAAAAATTTAATAGAGCTTAATCCTAAAATACCATCTATGATTATTCAACCGCATCTCGAAAATGCTGTTATACACGGGTTAAGTTCTAAAAACAAAAAAATACTGAAGCTATCATTTCAAAAAAAGAAAAATAGCATACAATGCATTATCGAGGATAATGGTATTGGCAGAAAAAAATCTGCCAAATTAAATAAAAAATCAAAAAATATGACCAATTTATCGATTGCATCAGGAAATACAGCAGAAAGAATAAAGCTTCTTAGAAAAGTAGGATATAAAAAAACGTCTATGAAAATTACAGATTTGTTAGATGATAATAAAAAATCAAGAGGCACCAGAGTTACCGTTAATCTACCAATTATAAATTAATAGTTTATGAGTACATCACTTAAATGCATCATTATAGATGATGAAAAAATGGCTAGAAACAGTTTAAAAGTTCTATTACAAAACTATTGCCCAGAAGTAGAAGTGATTGGCGAAGGATGGGACAAAACATCAATGAAAAAGCTCTTCAAAGAATTTAATCCAGATATTGTGTTTTTAGACATTCAGTTAGGAAACAGTACTATTTTTGATATCATTCCTAGTCATGAGCTTATGGATTTCAAAATAATTTTTATCTCTGCGCATGATGAATATGCATTAAAAGGATATAAGTATGATGCTATTGATTACCTTTTAAAGCCTGTAGACCCTATAAAACTTAAAGAAGCCGTTAGCAAGGTAACTCAATATATAAATAAAGAAGCGGCTTCTAGGAGCAGTGTAGAAGAAAACTTAAAAAATTTGTATAATTTAAGAGAATCTCCACAAATCACATTATCAGATGCCAGAGGGTTACATGTTATCAAAATTGAAGATATTATGTATTGTATCGCAGAGGGCAACTACACGTCTATAATTCTTAATAATCAACCACAGATGGTAGTATCAAAAAATCTTAAGTTTTTTGAGGAAAAGTTAATACAGCCCAATTTTTTCAGGATTCACAAATCTAATCTTATCAATATACATTATCTCAAATTATTAAGTAATGATGATGGGGGACATATTGTAATGAGTGATGGAAAAACACTATCTATCTCCAGGGATAAGAAACGAGAACTTCTTAAACGCATCTAAAAATACTTCTACTACTTATATTGTACTGTACTTATTATAAAATAATAAAAGACTGCCAAAAGGCAGTCTTTTATCTATATCTAAATATACTATCGATTACTAAATTAGTAAAGGTAGTTTAATGCTACCCTATCCAGATTACTCCATTCTCCATCGGTATTTGCAGGGTAACAAGCATTCATTATAGAATTTGGATCACCACCAGGACCAGCTGTTCCCGGGATATATACAAGACCATCATTGCTTACTCCTTCATTACTATTTTCTCCACACGTTTTTCTGGTATCCCAATCTGTATGTCTAAACCCAACACAATGACCAATTTCGTGCGCTAGTAAATGTTCTAGTTGCTGATTTGTTTGCGTTAAATTTGCTCCGTTATTAATTCTAACTCTTGTAAAAGGGTATCCATTACTAGGAAAACCTGCAATCCCTGCAGATCTGTTTGGATCTGGGTTTATGCTATTATCTACATATACCAGGATATCATTAGCTCGCCAGCTTGTTCCAAAAGATAATATGAATCTAATACTAAGATTTTCATTATTGTAATTATTAACAGCATATTGCAAACCTGTCTGCGCCGTAGAACTTAATCCATATTGATTATTACCTGTGTACCCCACTACGCGAATAACATTAGTCGATGTTACCAGATTATTGGTTCTATACTGCTTGTTTTGAATCCCCCCATGAAGCCCCATATCCATGATTTGAGATTTTGATAACATGATGTCATCTTCAATACGGTACATTGCTTTTTGGGTACCGTCAATATCATTTACTATTACTTTTTCTATGCCATTAGGATTAAAATGTAATGCTGTGATTTTATTTAAAACATCTTTTTCAACTACTAAAGAGGGCTCTTCTATGGAAATATTAACCTGATCTTTATCGCAAGACAGCAACGTTAGTGTAGTAGCCATTGCAGTGACCATCACTAAAGATTTGATTTTTTTCATTTTAAATAAAAGTTAAGTTTGTGTGTTTTGTTGTGATAAATTTAACATTCCATTTACAGAACGAAAAATTTTTTTATCAACAAATTGATGATAAGTCACATTTTTATTACTGTAATACAGCAGTTTACACAAAACAAAAAAGCCGCTCCAACAAAGCATTTCTATACTCTATTTAGTCTAAAAATTTTATCTGTTTTCTTCTTAATAACTACTTAAATAGTTAAATAACTATAAAAATAGTTGTAAAACTAAATCTATAGTTATACTTTTGACCCTTATTAATACTCTCCTATGGAAAAACTTACTAATAAAGAAGAAGAAATCATGCAGGCATTATGGAAGCTAAAAAAAGCTTTCGCAAAAGAGGTTCAAGCCGAACTACATAATGCTGTACATTACAACACCGTATCTACGATTATACGTAATCTTGAGGATAAAAAGTATGTAGGCCATCAAGCTTATGGAAAAACACATCAGTACTTCCCTATTATTACAAAAGAAGAATATCGTAGCAATTTTGTAAGCAAAGCCATGAAACAATATTTTAACGACTCGTATAAAAATATGGTTTCCTTTTTTGCCAAAGAAGAGAAAATAACTGCAGATGAGTTAAGAGAGATTTTAAAAGTAATAGAAAAAGAAAAATAAGCTATGGAAACCTTCTTAATTTATCTTTTTAAAGCCAGTATTTTACTTTCGACATTTTATGGAGTTTATTTTTTGCTACTTAGAAAAGACACTTTTTTTACGATAAACAGGCATTTTCTATTGGTTGGTATCATCACTTCTATACTATTGCCATTCATAGAGTTTACAACCATTAAGTTTATTGAAAATCCAGTTTTTTATATAAAAGGAACACCTCTATCTGCTTCAGAAAATGTAATTCCCGAAACTTTAAACTGGTGGCTAATCGGATCTATACTTTATGGCCTGGGAATTCTTATATTTTTATCTCGTTTTGGCCTTCAACTACTATCCTTAAAGAAATTACTAGCACATCATCAAAGCAGGAAAAAAGACGGTTTCAACTTTATTGAAGTTGCTCAGGATATCGCTCCTTTTTCTTTTTTTAATACGATCGTATACAATCCGGTATTACACTCCAGAGAAGAATTAGATATGATTCTAAAACATGAAAAAATACATGTTCAGCAATTTCATACTCTCGATTTAATACTAGTGAATCTTCTTCTCATATTTCAATGGGTAAACCCATTTGCCTGGTTATACAAAAAAAACCTGGAGCAGAACTTAGAATTTATCGCCGATCGAGAAGCTATAAACCAAATGACATCCAGAAAAGAGTATCAATTAACTTTATTAAAAGTATCATCAAATAATTACTCTACCATTACTAATAATTTTTATCAATCATTAATCAAAAAACGAATTGTTATGTTAAACAAACAAAGTTCTCAAAGTAAGAAGTTATGGAAAATCACTGTTATTCTTCCCTTGTTAAGTCTATTTTTATGGAGTTTTAACACCCGGGAAGTTGTTAGGGTCAAACAGGATATAAAAATTGATCAAAACGCTTCAGAAAATATTGTCATTCAAGAAAAAGAGGGAAAGATTATTGAATTTATAGTCGACAAAAGTTCTTCAAAAGAAGACCTCAATAAAGTCAAAAATACCTTAAAAAATGACTACAGCCTTGAGGTTAAGTTCTCTGGTATTAAACGAAATGATGCTCATGAAATAACGAGCATTAAAGTAGATATCTCTTCTAAAAAAGGAACGACCAACTATGCCATATCAAATGACACACCAATTAATTCTTTTGTCATTATATACAATAGCGAAACTGGTAAAATCGAAATTGGTCAATCCAGAAATAACTCAAATTACGTATGGGTGGTTGACAAGGATAGTAAATCTAAAAAAGGAAAAACAATGAAAATCCATACTGGAGATAAGAAAAATGAGTACATTTTTAGTGATGGAGATCACAAAGATATTTATGAGATACACACCAATGACAACAAAACCTTTGCTTACATTACTGGTGATAGAGACGGTGAACCATTAATATATATTGATGGAAAAAAATCGACCAAAAAAGAAATGGAAAAATTAAACTCTGATACCATAGAAATGATGAATGTCCTTAAAGGAAAATCTGCTATAAAAAAATATGGTGATAAAGCAAAAAACGGAGTGATCGAAATTATTATCAAAAAGAGCTAACTCAATCCAGATATAAATCTTTAAAAACTCACTTCCTTCAAGTGAGTTTTTTGTATTTTTGACCATGCAAAAACATTTCTTTTCGTTTATCGCCAAGCTTAATAAAGTAATTCTACCGAGTTTTACCAAAAAACGCCTGGATCTTGCTAAAGCATCCAAATTACAACTTCTCATATTTGGATGGCGATTATATGTTACCAAAAGAGCTTTGGGGTAAAACCATAGCCTAATCCATAAAAAATTACTTCTTTTTGCAACACTAGCAACTCTTTTTCGTAATTAAAGAAGAAGTAATATCATCTATAAATAACCAAAAATATGTAGTATGAAAAAATGGATCATTATGGGAATCAGCATGCTAGGTATGCTCTCCTTAACCGCATTTACCACAAACTCTGGTAAGGATTTGATAATTGATAACATTAAACCTAACGAAATAACCGCGGTAATAAACAAAGACACCTCAGAAAAAGAATTAGAGGATTTAAAAGCATTCTTTTTAGAAAATGGTATCGAATTGCTTATCAAAAAAATAGAATTTAATGATAAAAAAGAGATTACCAGCCTAAGTATTGTTCTTAAAAAAGGAAATTCGAAAAGTCAATATTCTTCCTCTTCTAAGACTCCTATTTCTAAAATAGAATTAGGCTATAAAGATGGTAATTTATATATCTCAAACTCTGGTATGTTTGACATTGCTGCCTGGAAAAATCAGTCGGGCTTTAGTCACATACAAATTGATATGGACAGCATTATGAAGAAGCATAATTTTGTTTTCGATTTTGATGAAGAGAATGATTCTTTATTTTATAAAGGTCATTTTGATGCACAAAAACTAAAGGATCAAATCATGAAATCTTTTACTTTTGAAGAAGACGAAGATGGAAACTTCTTTTTTAACGGCCAGCAAATGCCACATTTTCAAAATTTCAAATCCAAAAGATATAATTTTGTAGACAATCCTGATATCGAAAAACTTATTATTATTGACGGAAAGGAAGCTGATTTTAACACCCTGGATACGCTTGCAAAGTCAAATAAGTTAGCCGAAGTAGATTTTCTTAAGCCAGAAACTGCCATTAGTATTTATGGCGACAAAGCCAAAGATGGTGCAATTATAGCCACTACCAAAGAATAAATTTCGTATAAAAAGTAATATAAGCCTTCATCTTCTTGAAGGCTTTTTTTGTCATTAATACTTTAAAAGAGCAGATCTGGGAACATCGAGTTTATCTTTTCCGTTAAGAAATTCCAGCTCCATAATAAAATTGCATTGTACTACTACTCCACCCAGTTCTTTAACCAAATCACATACAGCTTTAGCGGTTCCTCCAGTAGCCAGTACATCATCATGAATCAACACATGTTCTCCGGCTTTGATAGCATCGATATGTATTTCTAATGTATCTTCTCCATATTCTAAGCCGTAACTCTTTGATTTTACATCATAGGGCAACTTTCCTTTTTTCCGAACAGGTATAAATCCTGCTTGTAAACGTTCTGCAATCATACTTCCTATAATAAACCCTCTGGCTTCTATACCAATTACCTTATCAATTTTAATACCGTCTGGGCATAAACCAACTAATTGATCTGCGCAACTTACCAAAGCTTTGTGATTTGCTAATAAAGGAGTAATGTCTTTAAATAAAATTCCAGGTTTGGGAAAGTCAGAAATATCTCTGATATAATCTTGTAAATTCATTGGCCGAAAATAATGAAAATAAAAAAAAGAGGCTAAAAAAAGATGAAAATCGCCTACAAAACGAAAATACTACACAAAACCACCCTTCAAAAGTTTCATTTTATAACAATAAACACAATTTTTAACTACATTTATCAACCATAACCAAGTAAATACAACTACACTCTAAAACAATTATCGTTTTTTTAGTTACAAAACCATAATCATCTTCATAGATTTCAGTGAAAATATTTTGCCCATAATTTTCTTTCAGATATATTAAAAAGACAATATAGAAATACAATTAATTTTAACTATAAAAATCTAGAAATCATGTAAACAAAACTACTTTCTTCAGTGACTAAAAATTAAATCAATTAATCATTTCTAAAAACCATTTAATATGCTAACATTTATAGGAATCGTAATGATTCTTACAGGAATCATAATGCTCATAATCAAACCCATTTTTTCAACTTTAAAAGTTCTAAACTGGTTCACCAAATCGCGTAATTTTAAATTAATTGGGTTCGGTTTTGTGCTAAGTGTGATCTCTGGTATGTTTTTTTATGCAGAACCTGGTACTGCCTATGCAGTACAATATCCTTGGGGTAGCCAAAAAGCTGTAGTACATCAAGGTATCAATACCAAAATGTGGGGACGTTTGATCCCTATACAATTCGAACTCCCTATCAAATATGTAATCCCAGATAAAGATAATGGTGAGCTTGGAGAACAAAGTAAATATGCTAATGTTGATGTGGCAAAATACTGGGCATTTAGCGATGCCGTAAAAGCCAGAATTGCAACTTCGGTAGTAATTAGTATTAATACTGCAGATGAATCACAATTCTTATCTGTAGCAGACCGTAATAAAACCGAAAAAAACCTTATTCGATCACGTATCATTCCTAATATAGATCAGTCTATTAAGAATACATGTAAATTAATGGATGCTCAGGATTATATCTCTGGACAAGCTTCTGATTTTGACAGATATTTTAAAGATCAGTTAGAAAACGGTATGTATGTACTAGAAGAGTACATAGCCAACGAAAACAGAGAATTAATTGGGGATAGCAGTGTAGTGAGAACTATAGTGAATAAAGAATCTAAACAGAAACGTTTTAAGATCAAATACGTAAACGGAGAACCTGTACGAGAAAAAGGAAACTCTTTAAAAGCTTATGGCCTTACCGTTGTACAAGCTGTTGTTACCGAAATTGATTGGGAAACTACCTTTGATAAACGATTACAATTACAAAAAGAAGAGGTAGCACAAACACAGCTAGAAAAACAACAAGCAGAGCGTGAGTTCTATCGTGCTCAAAAAGAAACGGCAAAAGGTGAAGCTGAGAAAGCAACAGAACGTGCCCGACTAGAAAAAGAGCAAATTCAAAAAACTATCGAAGCCGAAACAAAAGCCAAAGTAGCAGAATTTAACCTTATCGAGGAGCGTAAGAATTATGAAGTTGCACAGTTTAAAGCCAAAACACAAAAAACGATGGCAGATGCACAATCTTATGAAAATGCTAAACTGGTAAGTGCTGGTCTTACTCCACAAGAACGTGCCGAGTGGGAATATAAGACTTCTGTAAATATAGCCAGAGAGCTTAAAGAGCTAAAACTACCAGAGATCTATATACAGGATGGTGGTAAACAAGATGCTAATGGAAACTTATTACAATCATTAATTGGCGCAGATCTTGCCAAAAAAATGATGACCAGAAAAAGTCAATAAATGAACTTACATATAGCATAACTGTGCTTTAACACACATACTATCAAGCTACTCGAATCCTGTTTTTAGATCGTGTTTATCTAAAACCTGTCGGGTAGCTTTTTTCTATCTGCGAAAAAGTTTATATAAATTTTGCCAGCAATATAAAAAACAACTATATTTGCACCCGCAAAAAGGCCTCGTAGCATAACTGAATAGTGCACTTGATTACGGCTCAAGAGGTTGCAGGTTTGAATCCTGCCGAGGTCACGAATGAAGCACAAAAAATGTGAATTACAAAGCGAGTTTCAGAAATGAAACTCGTTTTTTTTTGAAACAAAGCCAAGTGATTCTTTTTGTGATTCTTAAAGCGGAGCTTTGCTAGGAAAGGTTATAATCAATCCTCTCAAAAGACTTTCCTCCAGCTTCAATAGCAAGTCCTAAAGTTGCTTTTTCTAATCGTGATATGTTACGAAGATAGATAGAGAAAAAAATGTTCGGAATACCTTTCGATAAAAGTCTTGATTTTGCGATGATTATTGAAGTAATAAAATTTCTTGGTCCAATAGAGTTCTCTATTTTTTATCAATGCTTTAGGTTTACAAAAAATTGTTTTTAAAACATATAAAACAAATGATCTTATATCACAAACAAAAGTAATTTCATTTTCAGTACAATTCTCTTTTAATTGTCTAATAATTAACACCTTATACATATGTAAATTATCGTTTTTGACCATGCGCGATAACCACAAAATTAATACTGTTTTATTCTTATTAAAAATATAATACTGATTATCAATGTTTTACATATCTAATTCTAACAAAAAAACGTTAAAAAAACCAACTATCTAATAACGAGTGATTTATCGAATTTGTTTAATTTAGAATACTAACTTTAATATATCAACACAAATGAAATCAACTAATTTAGCAACACTAACTTTGCTGTTGGTCTTCTCTATGATGACCTATGGGCAACAAAATGAAAACAAAGCTTTTTATCACGGAAAAATATCCTCTGTAGAGTATGTTTCTCCAATGTCTTCCAGACCTCATGATCTTCTACCACCTGATAATTCTTTTAAGGAAGCAAAAGACAAAAGATCATTAGGAAACATGGTTGTATCCGGTAAAGATCCACAAACTACTAATGATTATTATGTGAAAAACAGGCATCAGAAATCGGCAAGTATGAGTCTAGCTGCTCCAAGCCTTGTATTTGATACCTATTCATCTAATTCTCAACCAACGGATCCATCATTAGCTGTTGGGCCAAATCATGTGTTTGTTGTTTACAACACAGGGTTTATGATTTATGATAAAGCAGGTAATCAATTAGTGGGACAGACAGCTCCTAACCCTGCAATTTTTCCATCCGGAGGATGCTGTGACCTTACCGTTTCTTATGATAATGCTGCCGATAGGTGGGTATTGTCATTTTTGGGATCCGGAGCACAGGTAGCTATATCTGATGGGCCTGATCCAGTAAATGCCGGGTGGTATATATACAATATATCATCAATCAGTGACTACCAAAAATTATCAATATGGAGTGATGGATATTATATTACAGATAATACTAGTAGTAATAACAAAATATGGGCATTAGAGAGATCTAAAATGTTAACAGGTGATTCTAATGCACAAATAGTAGGTTTCAATCTTCCGGGAATTGTTACTAGCGGTTTTTACAGCCCACAGGCGTTAAACGTAACTGATGCTAATTTACCAGCAGCTGGCGGTGCTACCATTGTATATATGCAGGATAATGCCTGGTCAGGAGTTTCTACCGATCATATCAAATTATGGACTGTTAATGTAGATTGGAACAATTCAAATAATTCTACTATATCCAATCCACAGCAGATTAACACAACTTCTTTTATTGGTGTATTTGATGGAGGAAGTTTTTCTAACTTAGCTCAACCTGGAGGAGGTGATACTATTGATGCATTACAAGCAACGATTATGAATCAGGCACAATTCAGGAAATTTGCTTCTCATAATTCTGCTATATTCAATTTTGTAGTAGATACCGATGGTGGATCTGGTAAGCTTGCCGGAGTACGCTGGTATGAATTCCGTCAAAGTGGAGATAATCAACCATGGTCTTTACACCAGGAAGGTACCTATACTGCTCCTGATGGAAGACACGCCTGGAACGCTAGTATGGCAATGGATGCACAAGGTAATATAGGTATGGGATATACATCTATGTCTGGTCCGAGTACCTCATCAACTGTTAGGGTAAGTTCATATTATACCGGAAGATTAAGTTCGGATCCTGCTGGTGTGATGACAGGAACAGAACAATTAATTTCTAACGGAAATGGTAATATTCCTAGTTTACGCTATGGAGATTATAGTAAAATAGATGTTGATCCATCTGATAATTCTTCATTTTGGTTTATAACCGAATACATGAAAAATGGTAGAAAAGGAGTTGTTGGAAAATTCCAAATACAATCAGGACCTGCTGATACGCAAGCGCCAACGAATCCAAGCAATTTGACAGCTAGCAATATCACTTCAAGCGGAGCAACTCTGAATTGGACAGCTTCTACAGATAATGTTGGTGTTACTCAATACAACATTTCTATAGGTGGTAATTCAGTAGGAACTTCTGCAAGTCCTACTTTTAATGTTACAGGTCTATCTCCATTGACCAATTATAATGCATCAGTAACTGCACAAGATGCAGCAGGAAATATCTCTGGAAGTGCTACCGTTTCTTTCACTACCTTAGAAGGAAGTGGAGTAACTTATTGTGATTCTGCAAGTACCAATGTAAATGATGAATATATTGGTAAAGTACAGGTTAATACGATTGATAATTCTTCGGGAGCTCAGTTTTATTCTGATTTTACATCGGTTTCTACAACCTTAAAAGAAGGGCAAAGTTATGATATCACTGTAACGCCAACCTGGACAGGAACTACATACGCTGAAGGGTATGCCGTTTGGATTGATTATAACAACAATGGCAACTTTACAGACTCTGGAGAATTGGTATGGTCCAAAGCAGCTTCGACCGATACTAACAATACTGGATCATTTACGGTACCAAGTGGAACGGCTCAAACTGCAGTAAGAATGAGAGTGTCTATGAAATATAACGCTATTCCTACTTCATGTGAAACCTTCACGTATGGAGAAGTAGAAGACTATACGATCAACCTGGAACAGGGGGCCACAGGAGGGGTAACCTATTGTGATTCTGCAAGTACCAATGTAAATGATGAATATATTGGTAAAGTACAGGTTAATACAATTGATAATTCTTCGGGAGCTCAGTTTTATTCTGATTTTACATCGGTTTCTACAACCTTAAAAGAAGGACAAAGTTATGATATCACTGTAACTCCAACCTGGACAGGAACTACATACGCTGAAGGGTATGCTGTTTGGATTGATTATAACAACAATGGCGTCTTTACAGACTCTGGAGAATTGGTATGGTCCAAAGCAGCTTCGACCGATACTAACAATACTGGATCATTTACGGTACCAAGTGGAACTGCTCAAACTGCAGTAAGAATGAGAGTGTCTATGAAATATAACGCTATTCCTACTTCATGTGAAGCGTTTACGTATGGAGAAGTAGAAGACTATACGATCAACCTGGGGAACCGCTCGAATGAACAGAATAGTGGAAATTTATTAAGAACGTTTACAGAAAACTCTCTTAACAATATTAAATTACATCCTAACCCTGTAAATGCTCAACTTAACATAAAGATTTTAAAAGGTAGGTTTGAAAGAATCAGCATATTCTCTTCTACTGGTACAATTGTAAAAGAGATTAATCCGGAAATTGATTCTTTATCCATAGATGTATCTAAGTTTGCTTCAGGAATGTACTTTGTACGATTCGTTGAAAACGGACTGGCGGTAACCAAAAGATTCATAAAGAAATAACCTAATAAGCTTGTTTTTTTACGATAATAACTACCTGAAAATTTATAAAAAGTATCTTCAAACTTTAATTCATTTTTCAGGTAGTTTTTTGTGGAGTTACGTCCCCTTTATTCATCGTATTTTAGTTTGTAGAAAAACCAAATTACTATAAAGTGAGAAATCCTTTAAGGAAATCCCGCTCTTTTAAAAAGTAATGATCAGCAACAAGCAAGAAACCAATTTACATAAGTATTGCAAAAGCATATTTTTTTAATCGCTTCATTTGTAATAATTTCATAATCAAAGTTTACGAAAAGTTTACGATTCCATAAACAAAAACTCATAACAAACTGTAAACCAATCAACTAAAACAACAAATAACTTGATTACGGCTCAAGAGGTCGCACACAAACACGTTAAGTATAATTATGACATCTAGTATTTTTCATAACAAAGAATTTGAAATAAATGGAATTTCTATACCTGAATTTGAATTGAAAAATGGAAATCTTATACGAATTTATATTCCAAATTTTGATATCGAAAGCTCACCTTTAGGTTTTGATTTAGCTATTGAACTCATTAAATGTTTTCAGAATCAAAAAACTGATTTCCCCTGGGCAAAAAACTACCGACAACATACAGTCATGAAATTATTAACTCCTTTAAGTGTTGGCAAATACCTGACTAATAAAATGCGGATTGACGAGTCTAATGCAAAAAGAATTGCTGAAGAAATCGGAATTAGCCTAAAAGACAAATTGGAGCATTTGAGTTTTACCAATAGAAAAGCATTAATTATAAAAGCTCTATTTCATAAAAATGATAGTATCATTCTAGATTATTATGGAGTAGATGCTAAAGGAATTGAATTTTTAGAAAGTTTAGTCAATTCTGAAATTGAAAATGGCAAATCTGCAATTGCATTTGATAGATTAGAATTTAAAATCGATCAAGAACCATATTGTAATATTGTGCCGATAGCAATAAAAAACTGTAGCTAACATCATCAAATATTAAAACCTTTAGTAGGAAGTGATTACTGCAATTTCATAACGTACAGGCAGTCTTTCATATGAATAAACGCTACACATTACTATATCACAAATCATAACCGCCTATCGACTGGCTACACTTGTTATACTTAACAAATCTCACGGAAAATAGGGTAAAATAAATACCCCAAAAGATTGTACTTAGCATAATAAAATGTATAGCTAAATAAAAAATATTAAAACGGTTTTTTTATTTAAGACGTTAACCCATATTTGAAATGACAGAGAACTATATTTTAATCAAAACCCATCAACAACAAGATCTAGAGAACATACTTTGTGATCTGGCAAATTTATATCGAGATACAGAATATGTAAAAGGTATACAACTCTACAGAAAAAAAGGTCAGATAGAACTTTTCTTGATACGATTTACAAAATCACCAGATTTAGAAAAATTCGGTTATTTCGTCAATTACTTGGTTTACCCTATGGATGTTCTTGAATTTCAATCCAAAGTAAGAGGGTATTATAGAACGGCTGATGTTAATTCTTATCCAAAATTAAAGAGTGGTGATTGGTTAATGTTGTATATAAATAGTGAGGATCAATCACCAGAAAATGTTTACATTACAAACGAAAACAACCAATCTTTTATCTATGACTTTGGTAAGCGGTTAAAACAATTAGATGATACGGTTGAGAGTTTTACTGAATTTGCCGTTGACCCAAATGAATATAATCATATAATTGATATTTTTCCATCACCAGAAGTAGAATCTGCTAAAACTAAACCTTGGTGGAAGTTTTGGTAACATGGATAACAATACAGATGATTTATATCTTCAGCTTAAAAAAAATAAAATTACACCAATAAATCAATTAGTTCAGGTAATACTTGCCTTGTTCCGAAAATATATTAAATGAAGATATTGATTATAATACTTTTTCTTTCATTGTTAATTGTTAATTGTTCAAAACGAAAACAATTACCTCTTATTGAAAAAATTGAACGATTCAAGGTTTCCAAATGTCAAAATGGCTGTGGAATTGATTCTATAGGAGTTCGAAAAAATGAAATTGAAAATGGTAATCTAAATGTTAGATTAAGGGTACATAGTAAACTGTTCTTGGAGAGAAGCTTATTTGAAAAATGTTACTGAACGAAATGACACATTACTTATTGAATTAGATAAACCACAATTAAATGATGGAGGATATCCCGTAACGACTTGTGATTGCTTTTTTTATTTCAGTTTTGTTTTAAAGAATTATACTAATACTCCAAAGACAATTCGTATACTTGAGTTATTCGAAAATAATAAATACTGGGATGAGAGAGATTTTGATCGATATGAGTTTCAAGAAACTATTATTGAAAAAAGATAGAATTTTATACAACGCCAAGCATGATATTTTATCAATTAAATAATGCCCCCATGTTCTTATATAGCACAAAGATTTTACGATGAAAAGTTATAAAATCAATGCTGATCAGTAAAGATACAGGAGTAGGAAACCCGAAAGCTTCTACTAAATTAAAAAGAACATTATTTTTTAACACTATTTGCAAAAAACCAGGGAACCTATTTGTAGAAATATCAAATGCCGATACGAATAATTTATATGAACAAACACTAAACATTACTATATAACTAATAAAATGCCATGAAAATAAATTCTAACAGCAGATATTTCAATGAATTGTTTAAACAAAAACTAGAAAGTTTAAAACAAAGTGAGGATTACCACCTGGTCAAAGAATTAATCCCAGAAAATGCAATAGAGGATAAGATAAGAGATTATATAAAAGAAGAATTAACTACTACTTTTAAGGTAGCTCATACACTAATAGAACAAGACAAATCTGAAAAAGCAAATGCTTTTCTATTTCAATGCATTGGTTCAGATATTCCTCCTTTTATTCCTTCGACCTGTTGGATGAATGGATTTTCTTCTCTTGTATATGATGATGGAGAAATTAAAAAGAAAGGACAATTATTTGATTCTACAGGAGGCTTCGATTTAAAATTATTACACCCATTATACGATACTTTAGAAGATAATGAAGATTTATGGGAAATAGATATTTATGATGATTTGAAATGGATGCTTCTATTTAAAACCTTTCAACTAATGGCTGAAGCAATTGAGTATACCATACAAAGCGATTCCTTTTCAAAAATACCCATTACAACGCCATTTTATTTTTTGGCAACAGGTGGACATGATGAAAATAAAGAACTTCTCTTATTAATTGAATAAAAAGAAATTGAATTTAAATAGGTTCTGATCAGAATTACAATAGTGAAATATTTTATAATAATCAAAGATTTAGTGCACTACTTTTTTATAAAATAAGTATCTTTGAGATAGGGATAAAAACAAAAAACGACTAAAAAAATAATGGGCATTATACCCTTTATCTTTTTTAAATCTATTGGAATTTTAGCGATTCATGAATACACAAAAATACATAGAAGATCTTCTTAAGTCACATTCATTAAAAAAAACTTCGGCACGAATAGAAATGCTTAAAATATTTCTAAATTATGATTACGCATTATCTGCAAAAGAAATAATTTCTCATATGAAGGTAAGTCATGATCGGGTAACTATATATCGAACATTAGGTGCTTTTGAAGAGCATGGGATATTGCATAAAGCTTCTGAAGATAGTCATGGCATACGATATGCAATGTGTAGTCATGAATGCCCAGAAGAAGTACATTCTGATGAGCATGTTCATCTTATTTGCGAAAATTGCTCACAGACCTATTGCCTCGAAGATATTAAAATTCCAAAAATCAAAGTTTTAGAAAAATTCCTGGCACAAAAAATAAACTATACCATTAATGGTGTTTGTAATGCATGCCTTTCTAGTTTAAAAACAACTAATGGATAATCTCTGGAACACTCATTATCATTATTTTGATCAGAAAAAACATCCTCCAGCAGCTACTTTACGTAATGCACTAGCTCTTTCTCAAAAACTACAAATTAACCCACAAGACAGGCTAGCTGTTGATTTGGGTTGTGGGAATGGTGTAGATACTTTTGCCTTACTACAGGATAAATGGAATGTCCTTGCCATAGACAAACAAAATGAAGCCTTATTGCGAATTAAGGAAAATACTCCGGATACATACAAACAACAGCTTCAGCTTCGCTTAAATTCTTTTGAAAACATAGATACACTTCCCGATTGCCAACTTATTAATGCCACTTTTAGTTTACCATTTTGTCACCCCGATCATTTTGACAGATTATGGAATATCATTACTTCTTCAATACCAAAAAAAGGGATTTTTAGTGGGCATTTTTTCGGCACCAATGATGCCTGGAGCTCTAATCCTGAAATGACTTTTCACACCGAGAAACAGATAAAAGCAATGTTTAATCATTTTGATCTTATCCATTGTAAAGAAATAGAAAAACAAGGTAAAACCATATCCGGAAAAGAAAAATATTGGCATGTATTTCATATCGTAGCTCAGAAAAAGTAGACTATTTATGCCTTACACTTATTATTTCTGAAACGCCACTCTTTTAGAAGTCGAACTTAACAGTTTTTTAAGTTCAATAGAAGATAGTACCCATAATACTAATGCATAGATTATATTTTCTACAACAAGCGTATAATATATCCCATTAATACCAAACATTTTTGGGAAAAACCAAATTAAAGGGAGAAACAAAATAATTTGTCGGCTTATCGGAACGATACTGGCTAGTTTTCCTTTTCCTACCGATTGAAAAAAAATAATACTACTCGAGGCAATAGGTAATAGAAATAACACTGCCAAAATACTTCTTAGATTAAAGATTTCATGAGTGTCTAAAACCATATCCGGAAGCATCAATTGAATACAAAATTCGGGAAAAATCAACACGGGAATCATAAAAACCAGTATAAATAAAACACCACCTATCCTAAATGTTTTTATAGCTTCTATACATCTCGATATATTAGACGCGCCATAATTGATTCCTATTATAGGTTGCAAGGGTTGCAATAAACCTAATACAGGTATTGCCAAAAATGAAAATAACCTAAATGCAGCACTAAAAAAAGCAATATCATGAGCAGTACCATACCATGCTAAAGTTCTAAATAAAAAAAACTGTTTTATAACATTAGACAATTGCATAACAAAAGCAGATGTACCTACACTAATTACATCTTTTATGATGTCTTTTTCAATCTTAATACTAAATTTTCCAGTTGCAAACGATGCTTTTTTCTTAACAAAATAGAGCGAAGTTGCAATCGCATATATAAGCATAGATATGATACTACTTAAGGCAGCACCAGCAATATCCATAGAAAAGGTATGAATAAATAAAGGGGTTAATGTAATATTTATTACAACAGACATTATTGTAAATGTCATTGCTTGTCTAATTTTACCTTCGGATCTAATAAGCCCATTAGCAGAAAGGCCATGGATAGTAAAGAACACCCCCAGAATAGATATTTCAAAATAAGAAACCCCATAATCCAGCATAGCTCCCGTAGCACCCATAAAAGCTACCAATTGTCTAGTAAAAAGAATACCTACAATCATTAATATCATCGAGCTTATAAGAGAAAGCGCGATCATATTAGGAATTACTTTTTGTTGTTTTTCTATATCATTGGCACCAATAGCTCTACTCAAAACCGAAGACGACCCAGCCGCAATAAAAACAGTTACGCTGGTAATAACCAGGGTAAGCGGAAATAGTAACGAAATCCCGGCGAATGCTTCTGCGCCAATAAAATAACTTACATATATAGCATCTACCAGAGAATTAATAGAAATTACCATCATCCCTAATATTCCTGGTAAAGAAAGTTTAAGCATCAATTTCCAGAGATTATCTTTTAGTATATCTGGTTGTTTCTTCACGACTAAAACTGTTTCAAAAAAGTAATTTTACTAATAAATTGTTGGTTCCTGTCTATAGGATCTAATGATGATTTTATTTGGGTATCGTTAAACACCAGGTAAATAAAAGACAAAGGCATATATTCCCAACTAAACCGTGCATTCCACCTTCCTTGTTTATTAAATGAGTTATACTGATAAAAGGTGGATAGTTGCATTCGGGGAGAGAGTGCTAAACGAAGGCTGGCAGAATACAAATTGGTTTCTAAATTTTCTCTTAGTATTCCTATTTTCCTAAGATTATTATATTCGTAATCTGCAGTTAAAGCAATATGAGGTAAAGGAGCGTATCGCATACCAGCTGTAATTGTATTTCTGTTTCCATTATAGAAACCTCCCCATTCATATTTAAAAGAAGCAGACAATTTTCTTGATCGATCAGAATTATATCGAACAAATTGTCGGGTATAGAAATACCTTTTTTGTTCGATTGCTAATCCCAGAGGTTTGAAATCAAAATTTATATTTTGCCATGATGGCGTAACCGAGTATTCTACAAAACTGTTGTCTTTAAAAAATACATATACAGGAAAAAGATACAGGCTCGCCTGTTGAAACTTTTCGGGGTTTTGAAAATCATGATAGTAATTTGCAAAAAAACCTGGATCCCAACGACGAATCCACGGAAGCTTTTTAGGTCTTACAATAAAATACCCGCCAGGATTGTGTTTTATAACATCATTCTGAAAGACAAAACCTGTACCTGGATTATAATTCTTGCTTACAAAATTTGAAGACCATCCCCAATACATCTTATTGCTTCGATATCCAGAAAAAACACTTCCTGCTTCTCCCCACCTATTGGTTTGTTCATCATATGTAGACGAAATTAAATAAGAAATTGTCCATTTATTTTTTATTCGAATTAAACCATCTATAGTTGCTGTTGTATTATTATTTTCTTCGATATCTAATACTTTACTATTTTCATCTAAGCGATGATTGATCATAACGCCTACATTGTTTTCTTTTCCAAAATTCTGGAGGTAACGAAATATTCCAAAATTCGCACTGGGCGCATTATCGGTATTTCTTTGGTGGATATATAACCCCGCCAGAGTTCTTTTATCGTTTCTATCGGTAAAACGTGTTCCAACATTAATCGGAGCAGGAACGGCATTAAATTTACCTTCTAACCCAATTTTTCTACTAAAAAAAGGACGAACTAAATTGTTAGAGGCTCCTGCCCAAATCCCTGAGTTTTCTAAGAAAAATTGCCTTCGCTCTGGAAAAAATATATTAAACCTATCAAGGTTGTTAACTGCTCTATCTACATCTGCCTGTGCAAAATCTGTATTAACAGTTACGTCTAAGACCGATCGTGGACTTATAGCCCATTTTGCATCCCCTCCAAATTTTAGTTTACTATCAGAGTTTTTTTCTCCTTCTGCATTAGTCGTAGTGTATTGATATAAAGAATAAGGTTCTACTCTAAGGTTTGCTCCAGAACTAGGAAGTTCTAATCCTTTTAATTGCGCAGCATATGTCATTCTATACGGAGAAAAAGATTGCGGGATGGCAGGAAAAACGGTTCGCTCATAATCTCTTCTTGCCAGTCTGCTAAATGTAATTCCCCAGGCAACATCTTCTTCTTTTTTCTGACTGTCGTACCGAATAGATGTAAAAGGTATGGCAAACTCTGCATAGTATCCTGTATCGGTTCTATGGGTGCGTACAGACCATAGTGCATTCCAATCATTATCAGTACTATTATCATTAAAGTTCTGTAAGTCTCGTTGATTACCATACGGAGTGGTTTGAAACGAGACACAGTATTGTTTGAGATTTTGAGGATCTAATTGAATACTAAAAATATCATTCTCGCCATCACTAAAATCCCTTCTTAAATCTTGTACACGAACTCCTTTTTTCCCTAATGAGTCTTCACAAAACACTCCTATGTATAGCTGCTTCTCATCAAATAAGACACGTACTTCGGTTTTATACGTATAAACTCCTCCCTGTCGGGGTTCCATTCGAAAAAAATCTTTGGTAACAGGAGCTTCCTGCCAATCAGACTCGTTTAATTTGCCATCGATTTTTATAGAACCCTTTGCACGTTTTGCAAAAACCTGGGGAGGATCACTAGGGGGTGGAAAATTTTGATTTGTATGCTGTGCAATACCAATCATATGTTGCATAATAACTACTATGACACAAAGTAAATTTCTCATATTTTCTTTTTTTTCATGATTGTGAAACCTATTCCGAAAAATAAGATCGTCGCGATACTAACTTTTACTATTCCTAATAAAATAAGAGTACTCCATTTTACTTCATCTGTTTTGATTTTGAAGGATGGTAATCGCGAATAGTCCTCACGCCGTATAGGTTTATCCCAAAACAATTTCTGAAAATAGAAGTTTGAAATATTACGATGGAATGATTCGATAGAAGTATGAAACTGATGAAAGGTATTAAGATCTGTTTTTGCAATATGAATAAATATACTCTGCATATTTACCGCAGGATTTACCCAATGAAAATCTGATATCCATTTATTTCTCTGATATACCTGATTGTTATATTGATCTACATCTTCTTTACTATGCATATCTTTTAAGGATGTTAGTGCTGCATATGCTTTTGCAAGTGTGTTATTATGGATAAGACTATCTGATCCCTGAAGGTGTGGATTATGTGCTAAAAATTCTTGAATAACTTCTTTGGCTTCGTTCTGATCTTCTTCATTTTCAAGACTGGTTCTGCGAGTAATTTCTGCTAGTGATGTACTGTCTAATGGATACCTGGTAGTTACCCATACGTTAAGCACTGCAGGGATTATGATAAGAAAGAGCAGCCATACTCCGGCTGCCGTAATCGCCGTAAAAGACGAATTCATTTTAAAACTTACAATAAAGAAGAGTACTGCAAACCAAAATGCGCAATACATAATAACGCTAAGTATCCAAAAAAGAGCTGACAGGCTATTCTCAGAATTCATAATATTACCAGAAGTGGTTAGCCCTATCATAGAAATAAGAAGTGCTAATCCTGTAATAAGGAAGAAATATAATATGAGTCGTACTATAATAATTCTCCTGATGTTTACAGTTTGTATATGTAGTAATGGTAGTACTCCATTCTCTTTTTCGCCAGAATATAAGCCATAGGAAAATGCTATAATCAATAAAGGGAAGAGGTAAATTAGTACAAATGATAAATCAAAATTACCAACGTATAGTTTTACGGGATTTGCGATCTCGTTTTCAAAAAGCTGATAGTGTAAACTCATTCCTGTAAGACGGTAATAATAAGGATGTAAATCGCATTGTCCAATTGCCAAGGCTGCGTAATCATGAGGATGTAAAATCGCATGATAACCATGTCTATGCCATGCATAGGCAGCGTCTGAAGCAATTTCTAGTTTCTTTTTTTGTGTTACAGAAGCTAATTCTTCTTTAAAACTTGCCTGATATTGATGGAATTCGGTTTTTTCAATTTCCATTACATCCTGGATAGTATCCCGTTGTACTTTTATCTCTGATTGCCCATAATAAATTGAATAAAGACCAAGTAAAAAAGTACAACCTAGCATTACTATTTGAAAAGTATTTCTGGTAAAAGCAATCCACTCATATCGCAATAATGTTATCGTTACTCTACTCATAATACAGGTTTCTTTTTATGTGATGAATAGTTAAGAAGAAAGAAAATAATCAACCCCCAACAACATAAGGATAATAGTTCTATTAGATATTGGCGTAGTATCTCATACGCAGACATTGTTTTATAGTGAAAACCTTTAACCGTTTTCCATAAATTTTTACCTGCTTTATATTCATAAAACTCTCCATACTTAGAGTTTTGCGCCATATCAAGATTCATTTTCCGAACTAATTCTCTGCGATAATTTTCTGTTATTTTTTGAAAATGAATAGAAGTATTCAGATCGGTAGCAGCAAGTCCCATAGATACATTACGTACGGCTAAATATGGAGTAATAAAACTGGATAAGCTACTGATTCGATTCTGATGATTAAAAATATCGATTAACCTTTCCCAATGTATATCATATACTTTATTGCCATAATCTTCTCCGGCTTGCATTCGCATTCCTTCAAAATTTAGAGGTAGTTTATGAATTGAATCTACTTTATAATGCTGTAAATATTCTTTTTTTAATTGCTGCTCTCGGGCGATTTTTGGATTTTTTCCATCTAAACCATTTCTAATATCTTTTTGAATAGCTTCTCTATACATTTTCATAGAAGGTAAAGGATAGAAGCTTTCTCCAAAATTAGCCGTTGTTTTTGGAATAATAATGGTAAAAAGAATCCAACAGGTTAATAGGGTAAGTAATGCATTTCTTCCTGTTGATGATTGCATAGATACCCATACCGAAAAAGCAACAAAAATCGATAAGTATATGGCATACACTATTAGTAGAAATAATACTCGTAATCCAACATCGGGGATACTACCAGAATCTGTTATCGCTGTAGATAAAATAAAAGCGATTACAAAAAACGGAATCACTATAGCAAAGAGAATACTTACATATGCTATTATTTTCCCTTTAATTATAGAAGAATAAGATACTCCCTGACTTATTAACAATTTGAGAGTTCCATTTTCTCTTTCTTCGGTAAATGCAGTAAATGCCAAAAATATAATGAGTAAAGGAATTAATATTTGAAATACCATTGCTGCACTAAGTTCTCCAAACCGAATCATACTGCTATGATCTTGTGCCGGGCGAAACATAAATTCGTGTTGGTAGTGAGCTTCAAGGTATACAGAAGTTCCTGTATAGGTATCTAATCCAAAATCAAATAAGCTTAATATAGTTTTTGGTTTAAATACAAAAGTCCCGTAATGAGCAGCTATATGGGGGTGTTTGTCACCTTGCTCTAACCATTCTGTTCTATTTTCTTGCTTAGCCTGTTCTATAATAACTCGTTGTTGATTATAGGCCACATATCCTGTATATAAGGCAATACTAAGCAACCCCATGATTACTATAGCAAGAGCTGCTATTAGCTTTTTCCGCAATGCGATTTGTATTTCTTTTTTGGCAATTAGTAGTACTGCATTCATCTTATCAATTGTGCATGTGTTTCAAATACATTTTTTCAAGATCCTGAAAACTAACGTCTTTGGATTCAAACTTTTCTAACAATACCCCTTCTTTCATTATACCAATGTGTGTACCTGTGTCTTTTGCTCTAAAAAGATCATGTGTTGCCATTAATGTGGTTACTCCTCTTTCTTTCATATTTAATAATAATTCAGAAAATTCATTACTGGCTTTGGGATCTAATCCAGATGTGGGCTCGTCTAGCAGTAATACTTTTGCTCCTCGTGCCCGGGCCAGCGCAATACCCACTTTTTGGCGCATTCCTTTAGAGTAACTACTTACTCTTTTGCGTATAAAATCTTTCTGCAAGCCAGATTGTATTAATAATTCTTCCAGCTCACTTTTGTTTTGATTTCCTCCGCCCAATCCACAAAAAAAATGGAGATTTTCTAGCCCGGTCAGGTTTTTGTATAACATCAGGTTTTCGGGAATATAGGATAGCAATTGTTTGGTTTCCTTAATATGCATGGTGACATCCATATTATTGATCATAGCTTTACCATGAGTTGCATCTATAAAATTTAGAAATAGATTAATAGTAGTCGATTTCCCTGCTCCATTTGCCCCTAACAGACAAAAAATTTCTCCTTCTTTTATCGTAAGATTTAAAGATTTTAGAGCGGTGAAATCTCCATATTTTTTTGTTAAATCAATTGCTTCAAGCATTTTTATATTATTTTAGAGTGATTAACCCTGTTATATAACCACTGGTGCTTTTCATTTTCTTTGAAACATTACCCGAACTAATTTCATAACTATACAAAGCATCTTCTTCTGTACCTGCAATGGCAAAAAGAACTTCATTATCAGAAACTTGCTTCATAAATGATGTTCGGGATGCTGCAAATGTATTAGGTAGAGAGGCCTCTAAATCCCCTAAATCTTGAGCTTTAGAAAGATCAATTTTTCGATATCTAAAAGAAGGATTAGCTCCATCTGTCCCAAAAAAGTTATCATCATTTTCTGAAACGGTAGTACATACCATTCCATTACTAAAATGATATAATCCAAAACACGTATTACCAGTAGCAGCTTTCAGGTCGAAAAAATAATCTGCGTCAAATTCTGTTTCTCCTGCTTTGATCTTAAGAACACCACTAGGTTTACCACTAAATAGTCCCGAAGCCTGAACATAAATATTCCCTTGAGCATCTGTAGTCATAATTTCGGCAGTAAGTGTATTAAAAAGTGTGGCTGTACGATCATCTGTTATAATTTTACTTAAGGTGTTTGTATTTAAATCTACCACGGCAATCTTAGCAGAACCTGATCCTCCAAAATCATTAAGTGCGATAAATAAATTGGTATCTCTTATGATCATATCGGAATAAAAAAGGCCATCCCCAGCATCTTTTAGATTTATTTCTCCTGTAATTCTCATCGTAGTAGGGTCAAATTGAATAACTTTAGATATTCCTCCTCCAACTGTAGCGTAACCTGTAGTTTCATTAAGAATCTCGAGAGAAGAAAAAGAATTAGATCCCGGAATTATTATTTCTTGATCCAAAACCGCTTTACCAGTTTTATCAAACACAAATTTTTTCATAGTTGCGGGAGCACCAAAACCTGCTGTAAACATCGATTTCCCGTCTGAGTATATAGAAGAAAACTGTCCTACTTCTGTACCATTGGTATTATCTATCGAAGGTTTATTAAGATCTGTAAGTCCTTGTAAAAATGTCGTTTTTACATCTCCTGCACCCGATACTATGGCCAGGCCATGGTTTATTTTTACTGTCGTTTCTTCTGGAGGAATAGAATTATCGTCGCTTTTACATCCTGATAGTATACTTATTGTTGTAAAAATAAATCCTGCAAAAAGTATGTGTGCTGCTTTTTTTAATGTGTTCTTGTTCATTACTATAGTTTTTGTATTATGATTTAAATAGTGAGGTTTTTAATTTAAGATGCCATGATCTTCCTGGTTTTTGAACTCCAAAATTATCATAGGCTTGTTGATCAAATATGTTGTGAGTTTCGAGAGTTATGGTATATTGCTTATGCTTTCCTGTGTATGCAATCCCTATATTATGAAGCCATTGAGTTGGCACGACTAGTTTATCTTCTTTTCGTCCATCAATCTCCCAATACCTAAAAAATTCTTCTACATAACGGGTAGACCACCATACTTGTAATTGGTCATTAGGTTTCATTAAACTATCTCTGGTAATTTGAATTTCTCCGTTTCCGAATAGATATGGTTTGTTTGGTAATCGAGCTCCAAAATAGCGATCATTAGACACTCCTGAAGCTTCTTTTTTGGATCGGTTTCGTAAATCCTGAAAAGTGCCATTTAGTGTAATATTTAACCATGATAATGGCCGCATACTAATTTCGCCTTCGACTCCTATAATTCTTGTTTTTAATAAATTTTGATAGGTACTCAAAACAGGAGGAGGAACTGCTTGAAGTATAATAATATTATCTATTTCTCTAAAAAAACCATTAGCTTCTACACTCCATGTTTCTTTTTTAAAACTCCCACCAAGATTAATATTATGACTTCTTTCGGGTTTTAAATTGGGATTAGCTGCTACTGCGACACTAAAATCTCCTAAAGTTTCAATTCTATCTGGTAACCTTGTGGCATACTCATAAGATAGTTTACTTAAAAAATTGTGATTCACTTTCCAGGAAAAAGATTGGCTTCCTCCAAATTCTGTATTTTGCTGTTCTACCTCATCGATTTCATTATTTTCAATTTCGAAACCTTTTGCGGTATAGTGATATAATTTTACAGCACTATGACTTACTATTTTTTTATCCAGAAAATCTTTTTCCAGGCCTATCCCACTAACAATTTTATTGATATGTACAGGGTTTTTATAGTAATCATTTCCGTAAAATGCAGCTGCAACGGGATCTTCTCCTGATCGTTCAAAAAAGGAAGTCACGCCATTAAAGAGAATTCGTGAGGTGGTATTAACATTATATTGAAGATTAATTCTTCCCGAAATATTATCTCCGGTAAGTTTTAATTTATTTTGAGAAGGTGTGATCTCACCTCCAGAGGTTCTCTGCCCAATAACTTCTCCTCTCCAATTGTATATATTAAGTGTTGTATCATTAAAATTAGTAATGATTCTGTTGTACCCTATGTATAAATTAGCATCTAGGTTTTTAATAAGGTCTTTTTTTTCATATTGTAATGCATTATTATGTACAGATACTTTGTTAAGTGCTTCTCCGTAAGGTTGTCTCATTTCAAAATTATGCTGAATCTCATCATATAAATTTGCATAAGAAAAATTGAGTGCTATATAATCTGCCCAGGATTGGTCTATCAACCCTACATCTCCTTTTATCATATAGCTTCTAAAAGCATCATGAAACTTTTTTGCAGAAATTGATTCCGGATTACCTTGTTCATTAATAAGTGTTACATCGTTTAGTGTGTAATTATTATCTGAATACGTATAATACCCTGTTAACCCAGCTGTTAAACCAGAGGGCATTACTTTTCTCGCATTTACTGTTGCCTGCCATGTATTAAATGAACTATATGCTACAGATGTGTCAAAAAAATCATACTTCTCTTTTCTTGTAACTATATTAATAGCACCTCCTAATGCATCTGCTCCCATACTTACAGGAACCGCACCTTTATATACTTCCATTCGTTTAATAAGGTTAACAGGAAGCATAGCCAGAGAGGGGCCTATTCCTAATTCTTCTACTGGAAGTAAAAAATCCATAGGAACTCCATTCACAAATAGTTTTACTTGCCTGCCGCTTAACCCTTGAATAGATACTTCAGTGGCATTTCCAACTCCCCCACTCTGTCTTATTTGTACTCCAGGTACTGTACCTAAAAGATCAGATGTAGTAACAGATCTATTATTAAGTTTTCTGGCTTCGATAACAGATACTGTTGTCGTACTATTTCTAATTTTTGTTGCTTCTGATGTGCTCAATAGTGTTACTTCACCTAATTCATCGAGTTGTTTAGCAAGGCGAATTGTTACTTTTATTTTGGGTTGATTTTTAAGTAGTGTTATCGTTTTTTGTTGTGTTTGGTATCCTATATGTGATATTACAATTTGGTAATCCCCCGATCTTAAATGTTCTATTCTAAAGGCTCCCGAAGTATCGGATACGGTACTTTTATTCATTTCTGGAATATATATATGGGCAGTAGATAAAGGGTTTCCTTTTTCATTGGTTATTGTACCAGAAATTACCCCTTCCTGACCTATAGAAATGATTGGGATTAGTAAAAAAACAATTATGAGAAATGAGATATATTGCATATAGAAGTAGTAGACGATTTATTGTATTTAATTATGTATTCTGATTTTTTAAGAATAGAATGTCATTTGTTATAAAGTAATTTCCTGAATCAATTCTTCTGAATTCATTTCCTCAAAAATCACTTTTTCTTTCTCAGACATTTGATCTTTATGAAGTAATCCATTTGATCTATCCCATAACTGTTTTGTTTCTGCAGTTAATTGATAGGCTTCATCTTTATCCTTTTTTAGCAAACAGGTTAACCCATTATTTTTACGTAGTTCAAGTATTTGTTGGTTTCGTAATAGATAAGATGATGATAAATTGGTTAGAGAGATCACTTCTCTTTCTTCATTGTACAATAAAAATTCTTGGTCTGAATAAAGTTCTAGTATTGTTTCTTGTAGGGGTTCGATTTCAAAAACACGTACTTTAGTTTTTAGTTCTTCTTGTGTATTTTGATAACATTCAACAATCTTTACAGGAGTTTTCTCTGGTGAATGATTCATAATTACAGCTTTCTTTTGTTCACCTTCAATAATATTGTTCAGTGTTATTTTTTCAACAAAAAAGAAATCATCAACTGCTGTTTTAGAATACCTTATTTCTCCAGAACTGTGTACTTCTGAAATAAGTGTGTATTTCCCTAAAGGTGCATTGTTAGGGATGGTATATGTAAAATAATAATGTCTTCCGGATTGAATATTCTTGAGTATTTGTATTAATTGTTCTCTTTTACAAGCTCCGCTCAAATAATCTGCTAATAACAATAACGGAACATTTTTATTTAAATATTTAAGTGATCGTTCTTCTTCTTGTGTTACTTCGTTTATAGGATCTGGTAATCCTAAAACATGTTCTTCAAAAAGCATAGTAACATTTCCGTTAGGGTCTTTAACACCAATTCTAACCCAAGGAAACACGTGTACATTTTTTAAGGCAGAGATATTAAAGTTCCAGTGAATAGTAACGGTCTTACCAGGGATAGCTCTTTTTGGAAAAATACTCATGACTATTTTCTTAATGCTTTAAGCTGTTCTTTACTATATTGGCTTGCATACTGCCTGAACCATTTTTCAACTGTTTTTTCGCCTAAATAATCATAGGTCACAGATAGTAAAAACTCTAACTTTTTTAGATACTCTTGTTTAGCTTTTTCTGGGTCTTTCATCATATTTCTTGTACGATCTTCTTTTTCCTTTTTTGAAGCAGGAACATGATGAAAATAAGTTGTGTTAAAATATTCTTTACTAAACTCATGATATTGAGGAGTAAAAAGAATCATATTATGCCACATTTCGTCGATAATCAAAAGATCATCTGGTATAAAAACTCCTGGAATCTGACTTATGAATAGAAACTTGAGGGTTTCATTAAAAATATCCTGTACTTCTTCGACTTCTAACTGGTACATATCATTAAACCTCGAAATAATGTCTTCGTTTCTAAACTGAAGAATATTTGCTAGTTGTTTTTTATCTAATTTTTTCATGGTTAAAATGTTTCCTTAAAACGGTAGTACGACAAATCGTACTACCGCAATACAATGTCTACAATGTAGATGAACAATGTCCACAGTTACTACAATGCGTACCTCCAACTGGATTTGCTGATTTTTCGGCCAGAATCTGAGAGATTAGTGCTTCTTTGTTAATTTTCATGATTACATAAATTAAGATTATACCTACTCTATTTTTTAAGGTTTTCGGCTCGCCCTTTGTTGCAACAGTGTTGCAATATAGAGAACCTGTTTTTCAGAAGCAACAATGTTGCATTTAAAGAAATGTTAAAAAAATGATTTCAATTGTTAATGGCTTAGCATCATTCTTCGATAAATTTTAGAAACTTTATGTTATTAACTCGATCGATGAAATCTTGCAAATACTCTAATGATGAATCCATTATCTTAGTCTATTCTTCGTTTTGATTACGCCAAATTTTAATACGCTTAAATTGGATTATCAAAGCTCTTCATAATTTTAGATCTATACTTTTTGAGAATACATTAAGGGAGTTAATTTTATTTGTAGGATTGAAATATATTAATTGATTTATAATAAATAAAGTTTTAGTAATATATGCAGATAATGATTTAAAATTTCTAATATTTTATTATAATTTACTCTAAAGTTATGCGTTAATTACAATTAATCAACTTTTAGTAGTTTGCATAATTTTTCTAAACACACAACAGGTCAAAACACCATCCAACTTAGACCACAAACAACTCATTATCAAACCACTAAATCCAAAAAAAACTCTTAAAAAACAACATTCACAATATGCAAATTAAAAAACAATACAAGGGGATTATTTTTGATTTAGACGGAACCCTTTTAAATACATTAGGAACATATAGCCATATCATGAATGCGCTTTTGGAAAAAAATAAATTTCCGATTCATACCATGAAAAACTATCGTGAATTTATTGGAAACGGTGCAAAAAATTTTATAACATTATCCATCCCTTCTGAGCATAGAACTGAAGAATTGATAGCGCATTTGCTCCATGAATTCCATTTGCAATATGAAGATTTATACACCCAACATTCTGAAACATATGCTGGCATAATGGATGTACTAATAGATTTACAATCTGCCGGAATAACACTCGCTCTATTATCTAACAAATTACATGATTTAACTCTTAAATGCGCAAGCCATTTTTTTCCAGATATCAAATTCAGTCATATTATAGGTCAGTCTGATAAATACAAAAAACCAGACCCCAGTGGGGTTTTGGATCTATCGAAATTATTAAAAATCCCTCTGGATCAATTAGTATTTGTTGGTGATACAGACGTTGATATAATCACAGCTCAAAATGCAGGCGTTGATAGCATTGCTGTAACATGGGGATTTAGAGATGAAAAAAACCTGGTATCCTTATCTCCTAATTACATGATAAGAAGTCCAAAAGAACTCATAGAATTCCTACCATTTTCTAAACAAATTTAAACAACCCTAACACATTTTTTAGGAATATGATATTCTTTCATCTTGATAATACATCAAATAAACTTTAAATCTTCTCAAAAAAAGAGCTTTATTTAGCTGTATCAGAGCACAATACAGCTAAATAAAGCTCTTTTTGGGCACAAAACTACTATAGAAGTCGAACTAGAATTTTATCACTTAAAAATATAGTGTAAGTCTCAAAAAAAATGTCCAACTTGTACTCGTAAATCTCTACCTTGCTGAAAGGTCCTTATACTAGGAGCTATTGCTAGTTATTGGTTTTATTAATTATTTTTAGCTCTCTTACTGTCTTTCCTCCAACAGCCATGTCATCATCCGGGATTTCTTTTATTGAAACTAAAAATAATTTTTTAGGAACACCTGTAATATCTGCTGATATTTCGGTTAATTGTTCAATTAGTTTTTGCTTAATTTCTTTTTCGAGTTTAGTTGATTCAAATGATATGTATGGCATATTGTTTAGGTTTTTGTTTTAGAATAAAACGGTTTATATTAAGTTTCTATTTTATCTTTTGTACTATACTTTGTCTATTATTTTTATACTTCCTGCCCGCTTTTAGATTGGCATTAAAAATCGAACCTTTGGTATTTTTACTTACACGCATTTAGGGATGATACCATCTTAAAGTTAAACATAGTATTGTTATTAGCAAGGTTTTGGGTTGGGATATCTTCATGAATACTCCAATGTGCTACGATCTTTTCTTCTTCTAATCTAAACAGATCATATAATACAGAGTTTTTTCCGGCAAGAACTCCTTCACTAATGGATAGAACAAAGTTCCCTTCTCCAAAAACGGCATGCTGTTTTTTATAACGAGGAAAAAGTGATTCATCTTGAATTGCCTGAATAAGATTCTGAACTCCATCTGCCAGTGCTACATTATGTTGATGAAAATGAGTTTGAAAAAAATTAGGTATGGTTTCTACTATCGTTTCTACATTTTTGTTTGTTAACGTACTAAATAGCTCGGTGATTATAGATTTATTACTTTCTGTTTTCTTTAGGTCCTTTATTTCGGTCTCACCATCAAATAAAGATCTACCGGATAAGTTTGGGGGAGTTATTGCTGTCATAACATTCCAGTGTTCGGCAATTAAGCCATTGTAATCAAAACGAATGATATGAAAAGCTACTGCCTCATTAAACCCAAAAGGAGTAGCATTTATCCATTTGTGATGCATAATTATGTGCTGATCATCTTCTAACATGCGTATATTTTCAATTTTACTACCATACTCTTTTAATTTAGGTATCATAGAAATAAAAGCTGCTCTTCCCGACGGAACCCTTGGATTGTGTTGGATATAGTTTTCATGAACCATTTCCTTTATTATTGATTCATTGTACTGGCTAACTGCAGTATGATATGCTTTAGCCTTTTCTTTATTGTTCATATACTTTTTCTTTATAAGTTGATCTACATTTTTGTATGTGGTTAAATTAAAAATTGCAGCAATGATGAGATATATTAACCCGCTGTGTATTTGAGATGTTTTAATTCAAAATTTGTCAATTCGAGAGGCTATTCTGAAAAACCACTCGAATTGACACTTTTTTTATTTACATCGCTAATGAGACACTATTTTTTGAATATTTACGAACAAGGTCTTTAATTAAAGAATCTGTTTGGTCTAGTGAACCGACAGATTCGATATAAGAATCTGGTCTTACCAAAATAGTCTGATCTTTATAGTATTTACTTTCTGTCCAGAGTCCATGTTGTGAATCATTGGAATGAATTTGTATTACTTTCACAAAACCTGGTAATTCTAAATCTATTTTTTGATTTCCAAAATAAAGAAGCGTAAACCTAGTATAATCAAGAAGAGAGTACAATTGACTTTTCTTTTCTCCCTGATTCACTTCGATATCATAAACTCTTGTTCCCGCCATTCCATTCTCACTATAGCGAATGCCCATACCTGTAATATTTCCAGCTCTCTTTTCTACAATCTTAACATAATCTTTTGCATGGGTACCAGAGTTTGAATATTTTGTAGAACGAACAAGTTCTCCAGAACTCTGAATTACACTAAGAGCAACTGGTTTTCTCTCGGTTTCATATAAATTGAGCAAACTTTGATCAGCACCGTGATTTTTTATCATATTCAATTTCCAAATTAAGTTAAATGAATCTGCCAGGCCGGTATTTAAACCTTGTCCTCCATTCACAGAGTGAATATGACAAGCATCTCCCGCCAGAATTACACGATCTTGAATAAGATAGTTTTCTGCAACAGATTCTTTTACAGAAAATTGAGAAAACCAGATCAACTCTTTTATCTTAACTGTATGTGGTGCCATGGCGAAGTTAATTTTTTCCATAGCATCTTCTATGACAAAATCTTTGCGATCCATTCTAATATAGAACCTATCAATATTTCCTTCTCTGGGAATCCAGGCAACATCTGATGTTTCTGATTGGAAAACTATAATTTCGGGTACTTTTGTAAAATCAGTTTCGAATACTGCATCAATTACTGCCCATACAATTTGAGGGCGTGTAATCTCGAAAGGTATATTAAAGTAGTTACGAACAAACGAATGAGAGCCATCTGCCCCTATAAGATAATCTGATTTTATTATATCTCCATTAGAAAGAGTACTGATACACCCCTCTTCTGTAACCTGAATATCTTCTAATGTTGTTTGTCTTACTACAGGTGCATTAATTGATGTAAGTTTTTCATCTAAGAGTTTCTCTACAAATGCTTGTCCCAGCATCAAAAAATGTTTGTGAAAACAACCTTCAAGCTCATCCCACCAATACGATTGTCGTGATACAAACTTTCCCTTTTCCCATATCGAACTTGTATTACAGGGCAAGCCCAGAGGGTAGAGTTCTTTAAATAAATCAGCAACCTCAAGTAGCTGTAGTGTTCTTGCGTTAAGAGCATCTGCTCTTCCTACTTCTAGTGGGCCTTCAGATTTATCTATAATCATAGTTTTTAATCCTGAGAGCTCTGCTAGATATGCACAAGCTAGCCCAACTGGTCCAGCTCCTACAATAAAAATATCTGTTTCTTTTGTTATCATTTTGTATATATAAGATGTGGATTATCTGGTGTTTCTCCTAGTAATTGTACTCTTCTAAGGTGTCTGGGAGCGCCTTTGGTAAAAGGTTCGCGACCATGTAATAAAGTGCTATTATCAGAAAATACAATATCTCCAGTTTCCCACCGATGTGTATAGAGATATTCTGGAGCGTAGAGCGTTTTATTAAGATTCTGAAGAAAATCTCCGATTTCCTGTTCTGGAATCCCCTCGACTTTAAAGCCAGGATGATTAACAAACGATTCATCGCTATGATTTGGAGGTTCGCAATAGCGAATTACAGAGTACTCTTTTTCTTGGTGTTTATTAAGAAGCGGAGCAATCGTTTTGCTATCATAAAACTCCATTTTTCGTGAATACACACAACTTACTTTACTCCAAGATTCTTTAGTATTTTCTGAGATTTCTTCTAAAATCATTTTTGTATTGGTAAAAGTTGTGCCTCCTCCATTATCAATTCCGGGTGAACTTACACAATGAAATACTTGCGTCTCGGGAACTTGTTCACGATACATACCATCCCAATGAAGAGGGATATACGTATTGTCGAAAATATGGTCTTCGGGATTATCCTGAACAACAAGTTCCAGAACTTTTCCGAAAGGCCACAAACAAATTTCTCCGAATTTTTCACAATAGTCAGAGAAATCTTCGGCGCTGTCAAAACTCCGAAACCCTCTCAAAGCAATTAGATGTTCATTTGATAGCACACTTTTCAGTTCGTTTATATCTAAATTCCGAATATCTTCCTTTCCGTTAATGGGCTCAATTAATAAACCAAATGGATTCAATTTTGTGGTTCTAAAATTCATATTTTACTCTTTTAACTTTGTTATTCTAAACTAGTATTCTACGCCCTAATTTTGAGGCATCAATTCGTAGTGGCTAGAGTGTCCGTTTTCGTCCTGAACTAATTTTGCATTTAACTTTTTAACTTCCCGGTGCTTCATAAGTATAAATTCGTTACCAGTTTGTACAGCAACCCCGTGCCAGGGTGTCATCCATGTTTCTCTTCCAAGAAGTTGAATTCCAATTTTCTTAGAACCGCAGATCTGAGGGTGTATCGATAGACGTATTGCTTCGGGAAATTTTTCTGCAATCAAATCGGTCCAGGCATTACTTCTTATAATCGCCTGATAGGCTTTTACTTTACATTCTTTTTGGATTGAGCTTTTAGATCTTGTTTGTCCAGGAAACATCAAATCTTCAACAAGAAAACGTGTAAGCCCGAGGTACATACGATTAGCTTCTTTTTCTTCTGCACTGCTCGATCCCGCCCCTCCATTTTTTACTTTATCTTTTAAACTATCCAGGTCTTGTCCATATTTTTTAACAAGCTCATAACGGGCTTGATCAAAATCACTTTTAATATCTATATCATCAAGGTTAAAAGTAGAAAGCGCTGTAAGATTTAACTCTTCGATAAGGCGATCAATTTCAATTTGATAAGAAGTTACATGCTTTTCAGAGATTCCTACAATATCGCTAAAAACTCTACCATCAGAACATATAACTAACTCTGCTCCTGGTTTGTAAATACTTTGAATTTGTTGGCAGAGATCATTTAAAAATGTAAGAGCCTGCTTTTCTGCCATGTCGGGAAGATATCCTAAAACTTTTGCCGGATTAGGAGATTTACCAGGAAATGCCGGTAAGACAAATCTAATTTTCTTTTTTTGCATAATGGCCATAGAAACTTTATCCAAGTGTGGTTTGTGACAACTCAGGCAAGCGGGCGAATCACAGCTATCTTCGGATATCATCATTCGCCGAAATTGCATGACTTTGGTTAAAATATTTCTCGCTTGATCTGTAACTTGGTCAGAATGACTAGATGATGTGTAAGATTTACTTAGTTCATTATCTAAAATTTTCATAATAAGGTTTTAAGAATTAATTTTCTATTTTACGTGTCGATTTTTCTCATCTTAAATTATTTTAATCTATGTTCATTATGGTATATATAAAGCTCTATACAGAAAGGATATTACTATCCTAACCAGCAAAGGTTTATCCATACGCCCTCCTTCTGCAATCATTTTTTAACAATAGCGTAAATTCTTCTTAAATCTCTTTTACAATAGCAAAACTTCTTCTCCTGTAAATAGAGCTTTGTGGTTTCGCTACTTTCAAGAATATTTACTATTTCCTGGTACTACCAAATACTATCTAGTATCACCAATGTTATTTTTTAAAATGCAATTCTTGATTGCAGTTTTATATTTTCTGCAATTCATACATTAGCCGTACGATTCGAATTAAATCAAAACGATAAAATGTTGTCTCTTCTTCATAAAGAAAAGCAACCTTGTTCCTAAACTATTTAATCTAATAACAGGAAGCCTCTGCTATTGTCCAAACACCATACATTTTTTAGTATACTTACTATAATTTTTATGTGCTGAACTCATCTTTATTGAACGTATGAGTATATATCTAAATCAATATTTATTAAATATTAAAACGTTGCATATCTTATAAGATCGTCTTATCAAGGCCGTCTTTTTTGTGCCTAATTGTTATAAAAATCATTATATAGGAGTATACTTAGTGATTTTTATTAATTAGTGATTTATATCCGATAACAAAACGGATATATTTTTAATCAAATATGCTATATTTTATAACTTAATATGATGTATTTATCTGTTATTTCGAATATAAATATAGTCTAATTTTTAACTATAAAAAATTCTCTTGGCGCTTTTGCAACCGCTACCAGAATATAACTCGTTTTCTATTATAATAGTATAACAGCTTACAAAAATATTTTAATCTACATCTGTAAGTATTTCGGTTTCTAATTTTTCTATAAGAGTTTTTAATTCCTGAATAGCATTTATATCCTTTTTATCAATTGCGATATTAATAGCAGATATAATCCTTCCTTTTATCAATTTAAGTCTATCATTTTTTGGTAAAAATAAAGGATCTACTCCTTTAACAAATTCGATATCTCCTTTTTCATTATTATCTAATTCATCTAATTTGTTTTCTATTTTTTGCAAGGTATCCTCTTGCGAAACTTTTATTTTATGTCTCAAATCAGATTCGTTAATAATAACCCAATCTTCTATTCCTTTTACCTTAAGTAAAGTATATAAATCTGATTTCTTAATTTTTATTTCTCCCGACAATATCTGGTTTTTAAGCATATTATTAGTCATCCCAATAAGGTCAATAGCTTTGGCAAATCTAGAGTCTCTTTTGATTGTACTTTCGCTTACTTTATATTGTTCTGCAAGTATTTTGGATGTTGAAGGTTCAATTTGACCCTTCGAAAGAATATTAGCATACCCTCCCTTTTTTTTCCTGACACTTAGATATTTAAGCCCTCTATAATAACTCATTTGGTCAGGGTTAAGGTTTCTGCGCCCTAATTGATGGTTTATCATCCATGCTTTCACTTCTTCTATCGAAGAAAAAGAAAACTTGCTTATCTTATAATCTATCCCGTTTTGTTGGCAAATTTTATGTCGATTATGCCCATCTATTAATACCAAATCATCTTCTCTTTCCCAAACCGATACTGCTTCTTTACATCCTTCTAAAAGAATATTTTCTTTTAATTGTTTAAATTCTTCTTTAGATAATGGTACAATAAACTCTTCTAATTCTTTTAAAACTCTAATACTTTCTTTATTCATTTTTTGTTTTGAGTTATTTAAAAAGTGATGTTAGCTTATACCTTCTCCTTTTCATCCTTTTTTAAACTATACCAGACTAACTATAAGTCATTCGTAAAAAAGTAAATCTACACCAACAGTAATTTCTGGTTTTTAAAACCTCAACGGGTTTCTCTTTACATAACACGATTACTTTTGATTTTTTGAAATCTATAAAGATTATGAATATTCTTGTTTCAAAATTCTAAATTTATATATGCGGTATGAAACAAAGATATAATAGAATTAGAGATTATCCCATATTTGCCATTGATTGTTCGATATTCGTCATTACTTATATCCAAATTTATCCCTATAGGATCTTGACTTCAGCTCTAAAAACTAATCTCTTTTGAGATGATCAACATGAAATAGTACAGAATTTCCACAAACACAGCATACGTTTTAACCTACAAATACCTAAAGCTTTTTCTTACAAATTAGTCATTAAGTTGTCATTGCTATAAAACCACAAAATAATTACGTTATCAATAAATGTGAAACAATAATGGCACAAAAGTGCAATACAAATCATCTTGATCTTTATATTTTAGTCTTCAATTAACTTTTAAAACCTAAAACATGACATATACCAGATTTTATATTTGTAGCACTTATTCTTTAGTTATAATGAATTAATTAATAACTTTCTAGAACAAGAAAAATATACCTCAACCCAATTTTATTGGCCTAAACAACATATGAAGATTTTGATAAATTAAATAAAAGAAAGGGCTTCTTTGTTTTTTTCTATTTGTGATTATTTATTAATACTCGTTCTGATATATAAAAAGGCCGTAAAACATCCTTAACCATAATGAATATTAAAGAAAAGGTTTCATTAGATTTAAAAATTAATGACAATGATCCTGATTTGATTTCGGGCTGTATAGAAATAGAGTTTCGTACAGAAAAAATAAGACATTACTTCTCTTCGATTACACTAAAAGAGACAGATTTTATTCATCTATCCTTTTTTATAGAGTGGAAAAACTGCTTATCTACATCTTGTTGTTGCTATACTGTATTTTCAGGGTCTGTAAATTTAACACAGCAACATTTTTTTGATCTAAAATGGATGTTCGTTTGTCCAAAAAATAAGTTATCTAAAGAAGGAAAATATACCCTCTATTCTAATCAAAAAAATCAATTTTCAAATTCATATCATAACAATTATGATATTCCTTTCATTGTAAATTATGGCTAAATACATATTCTTTAAACATAGCGATTACAATGCTAAGATGTAAAGAAGTATGTTGAGTAAAAATTTACATTTTTTGACACTTCTTTTACATTTTTTTTCACCGGTTACCCGGCATCTGTTTTAGTTTTACAAAAAAACATCAGCTATGAAAAAAATAATTATAGTAGTGGTTATATTTTTTTTAATTCCTACAGCTTACGCGCAACAAGAGTTAAGAATAGATACTGGTAAAAGTATTATCAATTGGCAAGGTTCTGATCTTCTAAATTTGAATACACATAATGGAACGGTAAAATTTAAAAACGGTGTTATACGTAGAAAGGGAATTCTTATTACAGGAGGAGAATTTGAAATTGATATGAATTCTATTATCAATATAGGTGATCAATATAACGAAATGTTGATCACCCATTTGAAGAGTGAAGATTTTTTTAACGTTAAAAAACATCCAATTGTTAAATTAGAAATTATTAATACCCGGTATATAAATGCTACAAATCTGGATGTAATTGCATATCTAACTATCAATGATATAAGGCACATAATACAGTATCAATCTACTATCGAAAACATCAATAATCAAGTATTGATGAAGTCTAAATTTGTAATTGATAGAACATTGTGGAAAATCAACTATAAATCCAAAAAATTCCTTATTAACCTGAAAGATGATATCATATCAAACACTATTGGTTTTGAAGTATTTGTAGTAGCGAACCAGGATGGATGTTAACAGTTTATTTATCGACCTTTACTCCTTCCCACTGCACTCCCTGAAAATCCATCAGAATGTAATAATTTCCTGATTCGTTTTTTACAAATTTTATTGATTCTTCAGAAGTCTTATCGCCAAAAAACACATTTTCGCTTTCTGGATAGAGTACTCCATTATTTTGTTCTTTCTGATACAAAAACAAACTATCTTTTTCTACTTTAAGGGTAATTAAAAGATGTCCAGCATCTACAAAATCATAAGTTCCTTCATATTTTTTAAGCACAAGAGGAGAAAGGTTGATCGATTTACGAAGTACTGCTTTTGGCATTTTCACCTTCCTGCCCTCAAGTATCTTTTCTAAATCACTTACCAATTGCTCAAAAGGAATTTCATCATAATTTGTTAAGAAAACAATACTATAATCTTGCGAAAAGTTTCTATGAATATAAGCTCGTTTGCCTCTTGTACCTCCTGCATGCGAAATACTATGATCATGAATCAACGAGGCATGATCTTCTTTGTTTAAGATCGTAAGAAATTGAGCCAAATCATCAACAGACGAATGTAAATTACCCATTCTTACTTCGTCCTGTAAAAAAGAATCAACACTTTTAATGTTTTTTTCATCATCGACATAATGTCCATAGGCATAGCTTTTTAAATGCCTAAGATCTGCATCAAAATTACCACCTGAACGCTTCATTTTTAACGGCTTGAAGAAATTTTCTTTCAAAAATAAAGAATACGAGCTTTTATTGGTTTTGCCTATAATATAGTATAACAACTGAAAACCTATATTAGAATACCGTATCTCAGAACCTGGCTCAAACTCTAATTTCTCTTTTGAAGCCAGAGTCACTATTTCGTCTGGAGAAAGTTCTAATGTATTAGATATTGAAGTATCAAATTCTCTGGGTAAACCCGAACTATTGTCCATAAGATGTTGAATAGTTATACGCTCTCCATTAGGAAAACCGGGCAAATATTTACCAATGGTATCACTACGGTTAATTTTACCTTCGTTTTCTAGCCGAAGTACACTTACTTTGGCAAATAATTTAGAGACAGAACGAAGATCAAATTGGCTTTCTACATTTACATATAATTTAGACAACGTATCCGAAGAGATATTATATGCTTTTCGTAAAACAGTTTTCTTACCCTTCTTAAGTAATACCACTCCATTAAATTTCTTTAACTCGGTAAGCTTTGTTAAATACGTATCACTTTTTAGAAATAGCGAATCATTGGGCTTGTTTTCATGATTAACTTTTGAAATTTTTGTTTCTTTATTTTTAGAACATGCTACTAAAAATATGGCTAACACTAACATTTTTAACAAAATACGAGTCATTTTCTTTTTTATTGCAAAGCAAATACAATTAACGTATTAAAAATTGTAAAAATGGAACCTTGTCTAATGACGGAATAAAAATTCTGGTAGATCATTAAAGAATTGCATAGGTGTAACACCGCATACTTTCTTAAAATCCCGATTAAAATGTGATTGATCAAAATAATCATATGTATAACACAGTTCGGTCATAGAAATATGTTTGTTCTTAATTCTAAATTTAACCAAATCCATAATTCGTACTGTAATGATAAACTTCTTCAAACTATAAAGTACTTCTTGCTTAAAGATTCTATTTAAATATTGACGGGTTTTTTTATATTTTTCACTCAATAGATTTACCGATGTCATTCCTTTTACACTGTATATATACTCACAAACCTCTTTTACAAAAAGAGCCGAAGAACTAAGTATAAGGTTTTGGTCTTTTATAAAATCACTTGCTATAGTACACATGTCACTTATTGGCACATCATTAAATAATTGCTCTCGTACTCCTAATATGCCCTTTTTTTCAATACTTAGGTCAATAATTCCAGAAGTATCTAAGTATGAAAAAAAATGTGCATTTGCCCACGGTTGTACTTTAATTGTAAAAAAAGTAAGAGATACTTCAAATTTTAGCGTATAAGGAGGGGAAAGATCATGAATAGTAAATACTTTAAAAGGGATAGGAAAAGTGGATTGTTTCTCTCCATACGTTAGCACACTATTACATTCTTTAAAGAAAACAAAATCATAACAACAATCATCGATCACCGGTACATACTTAACCGTTGTATCCATCTTTTTTGAAAAGTAATAGTATTCTTTTATCAAGTGTTGTAAGGATAAATCAGCAAGTTCGCTTTTAATAATCATAGTATTCTAATCATTGTAAACCATCATAGCTATCAAATCTGGATGGTATATAAATTTTGTCAAAAAATAAAAATATTATCCTTTTCTGTCACATTTTTGATCTCTTAGTTGTCATTATATAATAATGCATTTATATACTAAAGAAACATATTTATTCATACATTAAAAAACCAATGTTTGATTTCGACACATATCAGGAGTTTTTATTTCCATTTGCCTATAACATTCTTGGATCTACCGACGATGCAAAAGACGCTATTCAGGATACTTTAAACGCCTTTATTTTGCTTCAAAACAAGAACATAGATAATCCTAAAGCATACCTGATCAAATCGGTTATTAATACTTCTATCAATAAAAAAAAGCGTCAGAAAAAATTTGTTTCAGAAAATATCTACCTTCCAGAACCTATTGCTACCGATACCGCTGATAATGATTTATACTTAAAAGATATCGTTTCGTACTCATTATTGATTTTATTAGATCAATTAACTGTAAAAGAAAGAGCCGTTTTTGTGCTGAAAGAAGCATTTAATTATTCTCATAATGATATTGCTGAAGTTCTTTCTAGCACTCCCGAGAATTCGAGAAAATTATTGAGTCGAGCTAAGATTAAATTAAAAAAACCCAGTCAAAAGAATCTAACTTTTACAAACAAAAAAACAGAAGAATATCTTAATAATTACAGTACTGCAATACGAGAAAGAGATATCAAAAAGTTAGAGCAACTTTTTGCAAATGATATTACCATGATTGCTGATGGTGGTAATAAAATTAACGTTCTTAGAAATTTCACCAGCGGAAAACAAAGCTGTATCAAACTGATTCTTGAAGTTTTTAATGAATTTCAATCGCTACAAAACACCAGATATATTGAAGTTAATCACCAACCAGCAATAGCCTATTTTGATAACGATATATTATCATCTTGCCAAGTATTTTCAATTAATCAAGATCAAAAAATTTATAAAATTAGTTCTGTAGTTGATCCTGAAAAACTCAAAAATATTGCAAAAAAGATGCGTTAGTGTCACGTTTTCATATTGTGATTTGTCATATAGGTAAATACAAATTTATATACAATGAAAGAAGATTTTTTTAACGATACGCTAGAAAATAAAGAAGTACTAATCCTGCCCAATGAAGGAGAAACATTTACTATGAATGGCATTTCTTTTACTTTTAAACTAACCAGTGAATTATCGAATAACCAACTAGGGGTATATGAAATAGTTTTAGCCCCCCGAGCCATTGGTGCCAAGTTACATTATCATAGATTTATGGATGAAACCTTTATAGTAAATAAAGGAATACTCACTCTTTTTACAGGAACTAAAGGCGGTAAACATCTGATTGCCCCCGGTACCGTAGCATATGCTCCTAGATTTACCCCTCACGGATTTCAAAATGACACCGACGAAGAAGTCCGGCTTACCCTACTTTTTAATCCTTCACAAAAAAGAGAAGGTTTTTTTAGAGGATTATATGAAACGCTTAACAGTGACACTATTGATCCAGAAAAATATTTAAAACTTTATAACAAATACGATAGTTTTCCTGTCGATACTTCTAATATGTTACCTATTAGAGATCATTAATTTTAAAGTGATTGGTCATGTTTTCACTTGTTTTCTTTCCTTTACCAGAGATGAATACATTAAAATTTGATAAAAATCGATACAATTTCATAGATTGTAATAGCAAACAGTATAAATTTGCAATATTGATTATATAATAAGCGGTAAAAGTATTTTTGTACATACACCTTACATTAAATCATTCCAACGCATTAATAATCAATAAATTACACTAAATAAAGAAAACTTTAACAGTAAAAAACTTGCTTTACTAGACGACTGGTCATATTTTTGTCGTCCCAAAATGAAAATAATGTCGAAAACCATAAAACATGAGATCAAAGCTGATTACCTTTTAGAAAAAGGGATGGAAATCATTTGGTCTAAAGGTTACAATGGTACTAGTGTAAATGACATTGTTAAGGCAGCTGATGTTCCTAAAGGTTCTTTTTACTTCTATTTTGATAGTAAAGAAGATTTTGCAATTAAGGCTTTGGACAAGTATTTTACAACGCAGGTTACTCCTGCTTTAGTGATTTTACGTGACAAATCATTTTCTGCAAAACAACGTCTGATTAATTTTTATGAATATAGAATTGAAGTAGTAAAAAAAGAATTAGAATGCAAAAATGGATGTATGGCTTGTAATCTAAGTAATGAAATGGCCGAACATAATGAAAACATACGAGAGGCTGTCTTAGAAAAACATGATACAATAAAGACAGAAATTATTAAAGTTGCCATAGAAGCCCAAAAACAAGGAGAAATAGATGCTTCGATTGATGTTGCAAACATGGTAGATTTTATTGAAGATGCTGGTAAAGGAGCAATGACAAGTATGAAAGAGACTCAAAGTGCTTATCCAATGGATAATGTAATGAATATGACCAGGCAGTTATTTTTAAAATAATTTTTTTTGATATATATAGACGACCGGTCAATTGTTAACATTTAAATAATCTTAAAGTATGATGTAAACCATAATTTAGTAAATCAAACAACATAAATAGTCGACTGGTCAATTATAAAACTTAAATGATTTTAAAATTTTTATCAAAGACCATGTCCTAATATCAATACTCAAATCGTCTAAACATAAAAACTTATAATAATCTGTATCATATCATCTTGTAATATATTACAAGTCGACTGGTCAACTAACAACTAATAATTATATGAATGCACTAAAAAAAGCAGGTAACGCTACCAATGCGTTTGCAAAGAAATGGGCAGAATTTGTAATCAAATTCAAATGGCCTGTATTAATTTCCACATTAGTCATTGCGATGGGGCTTGGTTCACAAGGTAATATGGAGTTTGATGGTGATTATCACGTATTTTTCAGTGAATCTAACCCAGAACTCGAAGCTTTTGACGCTTTGCAGGATAAATACACCAAAGATGACAATATTGTTATTGTACTCTCTCCTTCTAATGGCGATATATTTACCAAAGAGAACCTAATTGCTATTGAAGAACTTACGGCCGAAGCCTGGAACACTCCCTACTCTTCTCGTGTAGATGCAGTAACAAATTTTCAGCATACAAGTGCTCAGGGTGATGATTTATACGTAGACGATCTATCGTATGAATCTGCCTCTAAAACTGATTCAGAAATTAAAGCGATTAAAGAAAAAGCATTAAAAGAACCTCTTTTGGTAAATCGTCTGCTCAATGAAAAAGGAAGTGTTACTGCAATCAATGTAACCGTACGACTCCCAGGAAAAGATAGTGCCAAGGAGATACCAGAAGTAACTACTTTTGTTAGAAAATCAATTTCTGATTTTCAAGAAAAATATCCGAATTTTCAGATACACTCATCGGGATTAGTACCTCTTAATACTGCTTTCTTCGAATCTTCAATGAGAGATATGATGTTAACCCTGATTATGTTGGTTATTGTAATCTTAACTACACTCATTCTCACAAGAAACTTTTTTAGCACCCTAGCTACGTTAATTGTTGTACTATTTTCTATTATGAGTGCAATTGGTTTTGTAGGAATTATGGGAATTAAGCTCACTCCGCCATCTTCTGTTTTCCCTACAATGATATTAACTTTGGCTGTGGCAGATAGTATTCATATCCTGATTACTATGCTTCAAAAAATGCGTAAAGATGGATATACAAAAAAGGATGCTCTTGTCGAATCTATGCGTCTTAACTTCATGCCGGTTTTCATCACTAGTTTAACTACGGTTATAGGTTTCTTAACTATGAATTTTGGGGATGTACCTCCGTTTTGGGACCTAGGAAATATTACCGCTTTTGGAATGACAATGGCCTTTTTCTATTCTACTACAGCATTACCTGCACTTATGGCAGTTCTTCCTGTAAAGGTTAAAGAAAAGAAAGGTATTCTTATAGAAAAGTCGAGCTGGTATACTAATCTTGGACATTTTGTAGCAAAACAACCTACAAAACTTGCAATAATCTCTATAATAGTAATCGGTGCCTTTACATTTCTGGCTACCAAAAATCGATTTAATGATGAGTTTATCAACTATTTTGATGAAACCGTACAATTTAGAAGTGATACTGATTATATAAGCGAAAACTTAACCGGAATTTATAATGTTGAATTCTCTGTCGGAAGTGGAGAAAGCGGAGGGATCAATAACCCAGAGTATCTTAAAAAATTAAATGATTTTGAAGATTGGCTTAACGAACAACCCGAAGTGATACATGTAAACGCATTTAGTGAGGTTGCCAGAAGAGTAAATCGATCAATGCACGGAGATAATGAATCTTATTATAGGGTTCCTAATAGTCGTGAAGAAGCAGCACAATATTTATTACTATATGAGCTTTCTTTACCATTTGGATTAGATCTTAATAATCAAATTAATGTAGATAAATCTGAAAGCCGGGTCACTATAACACTGCAGAATATCTCTAGTGCCGAGATGATTGCTTTTTCAAAAAGAGCCGAAAAATGGTTACAGAACAATACCCCAAAACCTATGCATACTATTGGAGTAAGCCCAACACTTATGTTTTCTAAACTAGGCTTTAGACAAGCAGATAGCATGCTTAAAGGAAATATAATTGCACTCATATTGATCTCTCTGGTATTAATGTTCGCACTAAGAAATTTTAAACTTGGTCTTCTAAGTATCATTCCTAATGTTACTCCGGTTTTTATCGGGTTTGGATTTTGGGCAATGTACAAAGCTCAAATTAATACAGGAATGGTTATCGTTTTCGGGATGACTCTAGGGATAATAGTAGATGATACTGTTCATTTCATGAGTAAATTCTTAAGAGCTCGCAGAGAATTAGGCTATGATGCCAGGCAAGCAGTTATCTACGCGTTTGAAACCGTCGGAAAAGCATTAGTAACTACTACAGTGGTACTCCTGGCTGGATTTGCTGTACTATCCACCTCATCATTCGCTTTAAATAGCTACATGGCGAGAATTACGGTTATTATTATTCTGTCGGCCTTAATCATCGACTTTATATTACTGCCTGCTCTACTAATTCTTATTAGTAAAAAAGATAAGATTACTACAGAAACACCAGTAAAAGAATTAGAACCACAAATGCAACTTGATAAATAATAAATAAAAACAATAAAGAATCTATTACTATGAGAACATTAATTTTAGCTGGACTTGCAGTACTAAGTACTATAACTTTAACAGCACAAAATGCAGAAGAACGAGGTTTGCAAATTGCCAAAGCAGCAGATCAGGCAGATCAAGGTTTCAATAGTTCTGTTGTAAACCTAAAAATGACACTAAAAAATAAAAATGGGCAAACCAGTGAACGGTTATTAATTACCCGAACTTTAGAACAAACAACAGATGGAGATAAATCGTTGATTGTTTTTAATAGCCCAAAAGATGTGAAAGGAACCTCGACATTAACTTTTACTCATAAAATTGGGGCAGATGATCAATGGCTATTCTTACCTTCGATAAAAAGGGTAAAAAGAATATCTTCTAACAATAAATCTGGCCCTTTTGTAGGTAGCGAATTTGCATATGAGGATCTTTCTTCGCAAGAAGTAGAAAAATACGGTTATAAATTTCTGGAAGAAAAAGGAAATTTATTAATCGTAGAACAAGATCCTGTTGATCCTAAATCTGGGTATACAAGACGTATTGTTACTTACAATAAAGATAAAGGATATCGAATAGAAAAGGTTGAATTCTATGATCGCAAAAATTCACTGCTAAAAACACTTAACTATAGTGATTATAAATTATATAAAGGGCAATTCTGGAGAGCATTAACTCTTCATATGGTAAATCACCAAAGTAATAAAGAAACCGTATTAAAATTTAGTGATTATAATTTTGAGGCAGCACTTGCCGATGAAGATTTTACGCAAGTTGCTCTAAAACGGGCAGGGCGATAAATCTAAATAAATGAAATACACAAGGCTCAGTTTGTTATATCCTATAGTAATTCTTTTGGTTACTGGATTTTTATTGTTATCACGACCTGGTCTTGTGTTTTCCCTTATGCAAAGTAATACCACATACCCATCTGAACTTGCAAATTTATTGGGAATGATTTTTTTAGGATTTGAGTTTTCGATGATTCTTATTTATAAGTATCAGGTTCAAAAAATATACAAATGAACCATAGTAATACGGATCTTTTTTAGCCTTTGCTTAATCAGATCGTATTACGCATATCAAAACCCGCTTTTTATTGCTTTACTTTTTATCATCCTTATTGGAGTATTGATCACAGTTCTTGGTCTGGTTAAAGATCAGGAAATAAAAAAACGAATACATGAAGATTAAATTTATCTATTGTATAATTCTGCTACTATGCATTGGTAATACAATATATGCTCAAAACGAAAAACCTAAAAAGGTAAATCACGATTTTGAGTTAGAATTAGAAGGAGAATATCGCTATTTCTATGATAATGCTCTTTTTGAAGATCAGGAAGATCATTTTCCTTCTCTGGCAATACGACCAGAATATAAAGCCGAATGGAATGCCGGATATGAAAGTATTAACTTTAAAGGTTTTTTTAGGCTAGACGTTGATGATGAACGAACCCATTGGGATATACGTGAACTATATTATCAAAAAGCTAAAAAAAACTGGGAATTTAACCTCGGGCTTAAAAAGGTCTATTGGGGTGTCGCCGAAAGTAATCACTTGGTAGATATCATTAATCAAACCGATGCTGTTGAAACTTTTGACGGTGAGGAGAAATTAGGACAACCTATGGCTCAGTTTACATGGATTACTGAGAAATTTGGAACTTTTGATTTCTTTTATCTCCCCTATCATCGTAAACGTGCTTTCTCTGGCAAAAAAGGAAGATTACGGTTCCCGGTAGTAATTGATAAAGATGATCTGGGATATGAAAGCAGTGCCAAAGAATGGAGACAGGATGTTGCTTTTCGCTGGAAACATTATTTTGATATTTTTGATATCGGCATCTCTCATTTTTATGGAACCGGCAGAGAACCTCTTTTTGTATTTGATACCACAGGAAATATCAACGCTTTTTACCCGGTAATACATCAAACTGGTTTAGATCTGCAGATTACCCATGATGCTTTTCTATGGAAACTAGAATCTATTTATCGTACTGCGGATGCTCAGGAGTTCTTTGCTATGGTAGCCGGTCTCGAGTATACATTCTCTAATATCGATGGAAATGGACTTGATATAGGCGTTCTGGGTGAGTATTTGTATGATGAGCGAGACGAACTAGCCTTAAATGCATTACAAAATGATGTATTCTTCGGAAGTCGTATTGCTTTTAATGACACTCAGGATACATCAATATTAATTGGAGGAATTGCCGATCTAGAATCTAGCACCACAATTTTTAGTCTCGAAGCTTCAAGGCGTTTTGGTAGTAGCTGGACTGCAGCAATTGAAGCCCGTATTTTTAATGAAATTGATGATGGTGAATTGATCTTATCGAATTTTAGAGAAGATAGTTTTTTTAGAATCTCTATTTCTAAATATTTCTAAAAAAACAAAAACCGTATAAATGAAAAAGCCATCCCTAGTTAACAGGATGGCTTTTATAAAAAGTTCAAAGCTTATCTATAACTAATTCTTAGTACAGGTAGTTTAAAGCAGTTCTATCTCTGTTACTAAACTCTCCATCTTCACTTCCATCGAAACAAGAGATCATAATAGAATCTGTATCTAAACCACTTTGTCCCCACTGATTAGCAGTAGGAGTTCCTGGAATATGAATAGCTCCTATACCAGCAGACCCTTCATTACTATTATCACATCTTCTTCGAGCATAATCAGTATGTCTGAATCCTAAACAGTGTCCCATTTCATGACCCATTAAATGCTCCATAGCATTATTACTTAAACTGTTACTACCTGCATTAATTTGAATCCACTTATATGGTCTTCCTCCACTAGGAAAACCTGCAGATCCTCCTGCACCCGAAGAACCATTATTATATACTACCATATCAGCACTGGTAGATGCAGCAAAAGATAGACTGAAACTTAGTGTATTATTTAATGCATTATAATTATTAACAGCCCACTGAAGTCCTGTACGCATTTTACTAGTTAAAGCATACCCAGATCCTGTATACCCAATAATACTAATATTTCTATTACCACTAGACACAAGGTTATTGGTTCTGTATTGCTTATTCCCATTTTCTATTTCTGCCAGTTTTTGTTCTGCCAATTTATTAATTGCCAAAATAAGATCGCTAGATTGTATAGCTTCTTCTACTGACCCATCTGGATGTTTTACCGTTACATATTCTGCTCCAAAATCGTTAACTCCTGCATCATGCAATGCCTGAATATGAGCTTTTGAAAGTTGCTCTGTAACAGCTTCTGGTTGTGTCTCGTTAGAAACTTCTTTTTTTTCGCAAGATGTTGTAAATCCTGCAACGATAGCGCAAAGCGCTAATACTTTGATTTTTTTCATTTTAATTAAGTTGAATTTGTGTAGTTATTAAAAACTAAAAATAGAGTAGTTATGCTCTATTTTAAATACAATTATGTAGAAAGCTTTGAACTTTTCTAAATTTTTGCGGTTTGAAGATATGATATTTTTTTGGAAAAATTAGTTAATTTTTTAAACTATTTATTACAAATACGGTAAAACCGTAGGATTCTTCTAATAAAAATACAAAAAAGGCAATTTTTAAATAACATAAAAAATCGATCAAATGCACAATTCTTATACTTTCTTAATATGTTAACAAGGTGTTAAAACAAGAGATGAATAGGGATGTTAAAGAAAACTTAATTAAGTATTAGAAGCACGAGATGAAGAAAGTTTTTTCCTACATATCATAAAGTTTAAGTTTTAAAAAATGATAGTTTAAATATTTAACAAAAATTAAAAAAACATGTTCATATAAAACAACTATAATATCAAACCTATTCTTAGTGACACAATTTAAGGTATAAAAAAAGTCCATAATATGGACTTATAATGTTATAAAACGAAAAATTTTAATCTATATTCGATTACACAATCTCTGCACTAAGACCTGCATCTAATAATTTAGAACACCGTGGTACTAATTCTTCATAAACACCTGTTTTTACAGTACATTTCCCTTTATAGTGCACTAACATAGCACATTGCTCTGCTTGTACTGGTGTATGTTCACAAGTATAAATAAGAGTTTCTATAACATGATCAAATGTATTTACATCATCATTGTACAAAACAATCTCGCTATTGCTTTGATCAACAGATTTTTCTAAAACTTCTTCTAAAACTTTCTCCTGGGTACTCATAAGGGGGTAATTGTTTTATGCAAATATAATAACTTAGAGTATTATATGCATTAATTAAAAGATTATTTTAACTCATAAGACGCTGCTATCCAATTATTTCTATTAAAATTTTCTATAAAATTAAGACGATTCTTTGTACATTCTTCTGTAATCATATCTAAATCTTCTTTATAAAACCCGCTCAAAAACAACTTACCCTTGGGGTTTAAAGATTTTACATATTGTTGAATATCATTTAGTAATATATTGCGATTGATATTAGCAATAATAACATCATAGCTTTTTCCTGATAAAAGTGAGGCATCACCCTCATATGCAATAATATCTTCGCAATTATTACGCTCTACGTTTTCTACAGTATTTAAATAACACCAATTATCAATATCAATAGCATCTGTAGGTCCGGCACCTCTCATTTTAGCAAGAATTGCCAAAACCCCAGTACCGCATCCCATATCTAATACTGTTTTATCATTTAAGTCAGTTTTCAAAATATGTTGGATCATCATATGTGTAGTCTCATGATGCCCTGTACCAAAAGACATTTTGGGTTCGATAATAATATCATATTTTGTATTCGGTTTTTCATGAAAAGGCGCTCTTACACTACAAGTATCATCTACAACAATGGGATTAAAGTTCTTTTCCCATTCTTTGTTCCAGTTTATTTGCTCTATTTCTTCGATGGTATATTCTATATCAAACTCTCCAGAGTTTAAGACATAAACACCTTCCAAAATATTCTCTTCCCAATCTATACTTTGAATAAAAGCATTAACTCCGTTCTCGGTCTCTACAAAGCTTTCGAATCCAACATATCCCAATTCTGCAATTAATATTTCTGTAGCCGGTTGTAGTGGTGAGACCTTAAAATAATACCCAATGTATTTTGTATTTGACATACTAATCTTTAATTATTTTGCAAAGTTACTCTTTTACTTTAATGCCGACATCAAAAGTAAGTTTTAAAAAAAAGCACCCCATCTTGCCATGGAGTGCTTTTATGCATTCTGTTAATTCTTAAATAGCATTTACTATTGCAGAAAAATTTTCTGCATCTAATGAAGCTCCTCCTATTAATCCTCCATCTACATCAGTTTTTGCAAAAATTTCCTGAGCATTATTAGGTTTTACACTTCCACCGTATAAAATAGAAACCTCATCGGCAGTTTCCTGATCATAAGTATTCGCTATGGTTTTTCTTATAAACGCGTGCATTTCCTGAGCTTGTTCTGGAGATGCGGTTTCTCCTGTTCCTATTGCCCAAACTGGTTCGTATGCAAGGATTACATTTTTCCAGTTTGCTTTATTAATATGAAAAAGACCATTTTTTAATTGCTGTTCTACAACAGAGAAATGATTATCACTTTTTCGATCTTGCAATTCTTCTCCAAAACAGAAAATTATAGTCATCTCATGTTGTAATGCTGTATTAACTTTATGAGCTAGTAATTGATCTGTTTCTCCAAAATAAGCTCTGCGCTCACTATGTCCCAAAATTACAGTCTCTACTCCAATACTTTTAAGCATATCTGCAGAAATTTCTCCTGTATACGCACCATTTTCTGCTTCATGCATATTTTGCGCAGCAACAGTAATTTCTGAGGATTTTAAAACTTCAGTTGCACTATACAGATTAGTAAATGTAGGTGCTACAATAATTTCTGTTTCAGACGATACCTTAAGTTTGGTTGTTAACTCAGATAGCAATGTCTTGGTTTCTGCCAGATTCTTATTCATTTTCCAGTTTCCGGCTACAATTTTTTTTCTCATTAATTTAAAATTTATGTTTTTGGTTAATAGTGTGGTTATATATTACATTAGGAGTTATTAATAACTCAAACCCTAATTCTGGGGTCAAGCCATCCATAGATAATATCGACAAATATATTGATTAGTATAAACATAGTAGCAATCACCAATACGGCTCCCATTATGATAGGAAGATCCAATGTGTTTAGAGCATCTACAATCTCTTTACCTAATCCGTTCCATCCAAATATATATTCTACAAATACTGCTCCGGCCAGCATAGATGCAAACCATCCTGAAATTGCAGTAACAACTGGGTTTAATGAGTTTTTTAATGCATGTTTTCTTATCACCTGAAACATCGAAAGCCCTTTTGCCTTTGCCGTACGAATATAATCCTGCCCCATCACCTCGAGTAATGAATTACGCATGAGTTGAGAAACAACAGCAAGTGGTCGAATCCCCAATACTATTGCAGGAAGAATTAGGTTTTTCCATTGGATATAACTTCCTTCTCCAAAATCATCGACTTCATATAAACTACCTGTCATATTTAAATTGGTAAATTCCTGTAACACATATCCAAACAACCAGGCAAAAATAATTGCACTAAAAAAAGAAGGAACACTCATTCCTAAAGTACTTAACAACTGAATCATTTTATCCGGCCATTGGTCCTTGGTCAAGGCACCTATAATTCCCAATAAAATCCCAATAATGATGGCAATACATATAGCAGAGATTGCCAAAACCGCTGTATTTGGTAACGTTTCCTTAATTACCTCACTTACTTTTTTACCACTTTTTTGAAAAGATTCTCTTAAATATGGAAATTTAAGTATTGTAGCAACATCACCTATCTTAAATAACTGGTTCCCATTATATTTTTTAGTGTCGAAATATGAAAAATCATCAGGGTTTGTACTGTGAAATGATATAGGAGAAAGATCATTTATATAATATAAATATTGCTTTGATAATGGTTTATCAAAACCATATTTCTTCCTCACATTTTTCAACTGTTCTTCGGTCTCATTTTGCCCGAGCATCATCTGAGCAGGATCACCGGGAAGAATTGTAAATAATAAAAAAATAACAGTCACCACTCCCAATAAAGTAAGCAAAGCATATCCTATTTTACTGATGAGATACCCTGCCATTATTGATTAAAGTTTTCTTTTATTTTTTTTACTTCTTCTAGTGTATACATTTTGTAAGGAACACCTAAGAGGCGTTCGCTATATTCTTCTATTGTTTCAGTAAAACCAGCTTCTTTTCTTCTTTCATTTACAGATTCTGGATCTTTAATCGGCCATATCAAAGGAATTGGTGTTTTGCTGTTAGAATTTAATCTTGTGCCTTGTGTACCATAAATCTGCTCTAATTCTTGCTGCATTAGGTGTCGATCTTCCATCATTGCTACCGATGCCATATCCAGCTCTCCTTTTTCTCCAGCTTCTTTTATAAGAGGTAAATATGCTCCTATCTTATCTGAATGCTGAATTACTAACCAAGCCGCTATATTTGTCCCTTCGCCAACCAAAGTTTTACCAGGATAGCCATACTTTTTAAAAACTTCTTCTATAAATATTGTATTGGTACTATCTATTATTTTTTGTTCTTCCCAGGAAATTTCTCCAGAACTTCTTCCGTCCTGATCCAGCTTCATAATACTATCTAACTGTGCTTTTAGTAGTACATTAATCTTAGGTTTTGAACGCTCTACTTTTTCCAGGTTAAGTTTCTCTGCATCATTCCAGTGTAACTTTTTTACTATAGTTCCTTTTTTAAGTTTTACAATCCCCGGGTTAGATCGCAATATAGTTTTTAAGGCTGTTTCGTCTGTAGTATAAAAATCAAAATCAACACCATATTGTTGTTGTACCTGTGCTATATCTTTTGGTGTAGAAGCGGTAAGACCTATCACATCATATCCTTGAGATATAGCTTTATTGGTTATTTCTTTAACTGCATAGAAGCCTTCTGCTTCACTTTTAGATAAGTTATACGCTACTATTAATATCAGGTTTTCTCTTTCGAGAAATTCTGCTGTATAATCTATATCATTTTTTTCTATTGCAAAGTCATGAATTGGAGGTTCATATCCTTCGTCTACTGTTTTGGTTTCAACTTCGATAAATTTACCGTCTACTTTGGGGTAATCTCCACTTGTGGTAATAATTTTCTCCTCTCCGTTAACATTAAATTTCCAGTGATAAGCAAACTCTGCTTTTGGAGCTCCTTCTGGCACTTCCATCCCTTCCTGGATATTAACTCCTTCTTTATATGCTCTAAAATCAAAAGCTGGTAAATGCATTAAAACATAATACGCAAAGGCTAAACAAGCCGTAAAAGTTGCAAAAACAACCCATTTATGTGCTGCAAGAGGTTTAAGCGGTGTTATATACTTTTTTCCAAAGAACAATATCAATATTAAAACCAGTAAAATTACATCTTTGGTAAAGGATTCCCATGGAGTTAACGGTAATGCATCACCAAAACATCCACAATCTGTAACTTTATTAAAATACGCCGAATAAAAGGTAAGAAACGTAAAAAAGGCAATCATTAATAACAATGACCATACTGTAAATTTTGGCAAGTATCCCAATAACAATGTAATACCTAATACGATTTCAAAAATCACCAAAAAAATCGCTATTAATAAAGCAAAGGGGATTAAAAATTCTAAGTTCAGTACACCTTCACCAAAATATTCCTGAAGCTTGTATGAAAACCCAACAGGGTCATTAAGTTTTATAAACCCTGAAAACAGAAAAAGTGCTGCTACAAATATTCTTGAGAAAGAAACCAATATTTTCATCTACGTATATATTTATTTTTTCAAAAAGCCAATAGAACCAATGTAACACCTATTTTGATTACCTGTTCTTTATATGTTGACCATAATATTTTAGTATAATTTGCACAAGATAATATGATTAATTCTTGTTCCTTTTAGTTTAACAGTATTTTATATATCTATTTATTTGCCTCGCCTAAATGAATCATAGCAAATACTGCATAATTAATCATATCCTGATAATTTGCATCGATACCTTCGCTTACCAACGTTTTTCCTTTATTATCCTCTATCTGTTTTACTCTAAGTAATTTCTGAATAATAAGATCTGTAAGAGAACTCACTCGTAAATCACGCCAGGCTTCTCCATAATCATGATTTTTATTCATCATTAATTCTTTGGTAATCCTAATATGCTTATCATACAACGTAACTGCTTCTTCTGAAGACAAATCAGGTTGTTCTGCAACTCCTTTCTCTAGTTGTATCAAAGCCATTAAACAATAATTAATAATCCCTATAAATTCTGAAACTTCACCTTCATTTACCTTACGTACTTCATTTTCCTGAAGGCTTCTAATGCGTTGTGCTTTAATAAAAATCTGATCGGTTAAGGATGGTAATCTTAGAATTCTCCACGCACTGCCATAATCTATCATCTTTTGATTAAATAGATCTCGACAATTACTAATTATGGTATCATATTGTGTGGATGTATCTTGCATAAAACTGTTGAATTTTGCGTAAATTTCGCTTTAATATGGGAATTAAAAAAATCATATTTAAAGTTTAAAAGCAAAAAACACGAAATGTGACCTCACAATTTTATAAATTCCAACCAAAATATAGGCTTGCCCCTTAAAACAATAATCATAAACAAATGAAATCTCAAAAATGACAATCAATTGTAAAGGCTCATTAATCGATTTATCTACTCCAAAAGTAATGGGTATCCTTAACCTAACTCCTGATTCTTTTTATGATGGAGGGAAATATAAAAATGAAAACGAGATATTAAAACAAACAGAACAAATGCTTATCGAAGGTGCTTCTTTTGTTGATTTAGGTGCCTATTCTTCAAGACCAGAAGCAGATCATATTTCTATTGAAGAAGAAGAAAAAAGAATCCTGCCTATAGTATCATTGTTGCTTAATGAATTTCCTGAAATCTTATTATCTATTGATACATTTAGAAGTGAAATTGCAAAAGCATGTATTGAAGCCGGAGCCGCATTAATTAATGATATTTCTGCCGGAAACCTGGACAAAAACATGATCTCAACGGTTGGTATATTAGGAGTTCCATACATCATGATGCATATGAAAGGAACCCCACAAACTATGAAAACATTAAATCAATATGACAATCTAATTCGTGAAATGAATATATATTTTGCAGAAAAAATTGCAGAAGCAAAAAAATATGGCGTGAATGATATGATTATTGATCCTGGGTTTGGTTTTGCTAAAGACACTCATCAGAATTTCGATCTTTTAAAAAATCTAAAACTCTTAGAGGTACATAATTTACCTATATTAGCTGGGGTTTCTCGAAAATCAATGATATACAAAACACTAAATAGTACTGCGCAAGAAGCACTAAATGGCACTACATCTCTTAATACTATTGCCTTACTTAACGGGGCCTCTATCTTAAGAGTACATGATGTTAAAGAAGCTGTAGAGTGTGTTCATCTGGTAAGTGCATATTCTAATTAGAAACTACCTACAAATGAATCTAACTCATCATTATTTTGAATACGCTGTTTTATACAGCTTTTCAAAACAAGGTTTCACTAATTTTTCTATTTTTACAAAAACACCAGACATTTGGACTTAATAAACCTAAGAATATTAGATATACTTGATATTGTACTTGTTGCCTTGTTATTGTACTATATCTATAAGTTAGTTAAAGGTACTGCAGCTATCAATATTTTTATAGGAATAGTTATGATTTATCTGGTATGGAAACTTACGCAATTCCTTGCCATGGAAATGTTGAGTAGCGTTTTAGGCGAATTTATTGGTGTTGGAATGTTTGCCCTAATTGTAGTTTTTCAACAAGAAATACGAAAATTCCTTTTAATGATTGGTTCTACTAATTTTGGAAGAAGGCGTAAATTTCTCAGGCAATTAAAATTTATTAGAGATGCTCCCGAAGATAGTGTTACCAATGTTACCGCTATTGTAACTGCTTGTAGTGAAATGGCAAAAACTCATACCGGGGCACTTATTGTTATTAAAAGAAATACATCTCTGGATTTTGTTAAAACATCGGGAGATACCATGGATGTCCTTGTAAATACTCCTATAATCGAAAGTATTTTTTATAAAAACAGCCCTCTTCATGATGGAGCCATGATTATAGAAGATAATAGCATAGTAGCCACCCGAGTCATTTTACCAGTTACCAATGATAATAATATGCCTTTACGTTTTGGACTAAGACATCGTGCTGCTGTAGGTATTAGCGAAAAAACTGATGCTTTAGCTCTAGTAGTAAGTGAAGAGACTGGTAAATTATCATATATCAAAAATGGGGAATTTGTGATATTTAAAACAGAAGAAGAGTTAATAGAAAAAATAAAAAGGGATTTAGTTTAATGAATAATTTAATTAGTATTACCAATTGCAAAAATTGCGGACAACAAATTGAAACTCATAATTTTTGTCCCGATTGTGGTGCAAAAAAGATTACAAAACGAATTACTTTTAAAAATCTGATTTCAGAATTTGTTGACCGTTTTTTTAATTTGGATAATTCATTTATTAAAACATTTACTCATTTATTCACAAAACCAGAAGAAGTAATCGATGGCTATATTCACGGGCTTAGAAAACGATATGTAAATGCTTTTGGATATTTTGCTATTACCATAACAATTACTGGAATTTATGCTTTTATAGTAAAAGACAGATTAAAAGAAATTATGCAGTTTAACGATAATTTCACTGCACAGCAAGCTGAAATACAAAGTTCAATATTTGACACCACTACCCAATACCAATCCATGCTAAATTTTTTAATGATTCCTTTACTAGCTTTATTATCCCGGCTGGTTTTTTTGAATTATAAAAAATATAATTTAACAGAGCATTTTGTAATCTACCTATATGGTTACTCTCATATTGTAGGGATCATGACATTTGTTTTACTACCGCTAACATTCATGGTAGATAGTTTCATAATTGTAGGTTTGGTACAGTTCCCGATATACATATTTTATATGGCCTATGTTTTAAAGAGGCTTTATCAAATTAACTTGAAGAAAATCCTGATCAAAACACTACTGTTTCTTATCTACGGCGGAATACTATACGTTATTATAGGGTTGGTGATTTTTTTACTAATGGTTCTATCGGGAGCAATAGAAATTCCTACTAAATAAGCATAACAAACTGCTTACTCGGTTACATCTGCAAATTGCACTTCGTATAAATTTCTGTAATACCCCTTCTCTATTTGGAGTAATTCATTATGGTTCCCTTGTTCTACAATTTTACCTTGATCCATTACAATAATTTTATCTGCTTTTTTAATAGTCGCTAATCGATGGGCAATAACAATAGAAGTTCTTCCTTTGGTAATTTTGTTTGTTGCGTTCTGAATCAATTGTTCACTATGTGAATCTATCGATGATGTAGCTTCATCTAGCACTAAAATACCTGGATTAGTAACATAAGCTCTTAAAAAAGAAATAAGCTGCCGTTGTCCCGAAGAAAGCATAGCCCCTCTTTCTTTCACATTATAGTTATACCCATCTGGAAGACTCATGATAAAATCATGAATTCCTATCTCTTTTGCAGCTTGATACACCTGTTCTTCTAAAATATCTCCATTATTTAAAGTAATATTATTAAGAATCGTATCTGCAAATAAAAACACATCCTGAAGCACCACTGCAATATGGTTTCTCAATGATTTTAACTCAATAGTTTTAATATCGATATCGTCGATAGAAATCACTCCGCCACCTATTTCATAAAACCTGCTAAGCAAATTAATAATAGTAGATTTTCCCGCTCCTGTTGCTCCTACTATTGCTACTGTTTCTCCTGCTTCAACATTAAAAGAGATTCCTTTTAATACTTCTTCATTTTCGATATAGCTAAATCGTACATCATCAAATGTAATTTTACCTTTTATCTTTTCTAATAACTGCGTACCATTATTCTCAATTTTAGAATCTGTATCCAAAATGGCAAACACACGATTAGCAGCTACCATTCCCATTTGTAGTGTATTAAATTTATCTGCTATCTGCCGTAAGGGTCTAAACAAAATTTGAGAGAGCTGGATAAATGCAATAACCAGTCCCAGAGTGACCTCATCTCCTTGTGCAGCTTTTAATCCTCCAAACCAAACAATCAACCCTATGGTTATAGAGCTGGACATCTCTGCAATAGGAAAAAATATAGAGTTATACCAAACAGTTTTTATCCAACCTTTTTTATGTTTTTCATTAATTTCTTTAAAATTAGAGTATTCAATTTCTTCTCGTGTAAACAATTGAACGATCTTCATTCCTGTAATTCGTTCCTGTACAAATGAATTAAGATTAGAAACCTGGGTTCTTACTTCCTCAAAAGCCACTTTCATCTTTTGCTGAAAAATTCGCGTAGCATAGACAACCAGAGGCAACACAACAAATACCAGCAATGCAAGTTGCCAACTCTGGTAGAGCATATAACATAAAATTGCTAGCATTTTTAACAGATCACTTATAATCATAAACAACCCCTGGCTAAAAATACTGGCTATAGTTTCGATATCACTTACAGCCCGAGTCACCAATCTACCTACAGCAGACTGATCATAATATTGTTTTTTAAAACCAAGCATATGCTCAAACAATTTCACTCTAATATCCCTAATTACTTCTTGCCCTAACCAGTTAGCAAAGTAGATAAACAAGAATTGGGTGATCACATCCAGAAACAAAACTCCCAGCATTAGGCAAATAAAATAAACCAATAGCTCGCCATCTTTAGGAATAATAGTTCTGTCTATTGTCTCTCTAAGTAAATATGGATTAACAATAGACAAGATAGCCAACAAAATAGCCGAAAAACCTACAAAATAAAAAGTCAGTCGGTAAGGATTAGTATATGTAATCAACCGTCTGAAAAGTTTAAAATCAAAAGCTTTACCACTCTTTTCTGCCATCTATATTGTATATATATTATTAGGGTATTCTACAGCTGTTAAGTAAAGCCCATGAGCAGGAACCGAATATCCGGCCTGACTCCGATCTTCACTTTTAATAATAGCTATTAAATCCTCATTATTTAATTTATGTTCTCCAATCTCGATAAGTGTCCCCACAATTGCTCTAACCATATTTCTAAGAAAACGATTGGCCGAAATCTTAAAAACTAATTGATTACCATGATTTTCCCAGGTTGCATTTGTGATTGTACAATTATACGTTTTTACATCGGTTTTGGACTTACTAAAGCATTTAAAATTAGTATAGTTTAACAGTAATTTAGCAGCTTCATTCATTAAATCCACATCCAATGGTTTTTTTAAATAATAAGATTTATGAATACTAAAAGGGTCTTTTATTAATGTAACATGATACTCATACGACCTACTTACTGCATCAAACCTGGCATGAGCATTTTGGTGCACACGACATACATTCTGGATTGCAATTTCTGCCGGTAAAATTGCATTAAGTTTATATTTAAATTGATCTGTATCTAGTATATCTCTGCAATCAAAATGAGCCATAATTTGTTTTGCATGAACACCTGTATCTGTTCTTCCTGCTCCAACCACATCAATTTTATCGCGTAAAATAGTAGATAACGAACTCTCAAGAACTTCCTGCACAGAAATTGCATTAGGTTGTCGTTGCCATCCATGATATGGAGTTCCGTTATATGAAAGCTCTAAAAAATATTTCATTCTACTCGCATCTATTATTTTCAATACAATTTCTTTACTTAGATTCTGTAGCTTATTTCAACAATATTCTATTTTTGTATAAAAACTAAGCGCAAATATACTTTATAAAACAGAGATAGGGGTTATGGTTTCGTTCCTGTTTTTCTATTGTACAATAACTCAATTTTATTATTCGATTTTGAAAAAAATACTTCTACTTAGCGATACCCATAGTTATATTGATTCCCGCATATTGCATTATGTTAATGAAGCCGACGAAATTTGGCATGCTGGAGATATTGGTGATCTTAAAGTGACCGATGCTATCGAAGCTTTAAAACCTCTTAGGGCCGTATATGGAAACATAGATGATGATAAAGCCCGGGCTACCTATCCTTTACACCAAAGATTTAATTGCGAAGGAGTCTCTGTATGGATCACTCACATAGGAGGGTACCCTCCTAAATACAATATAAACACTCGAGATGAGATTAAATCAAACCCACCTCAATTATTTATCTGCGGTCATTCACATATTCTAAAAGTAATACCCGATAAAAAAAACGGGGTATTACATATGAATCCCGGCGCAGCAGGCAAACATGGGTTTCACAAAGTAAGAACAATGCTCAGGTTTACACTAGATTCTGGTAATATCGAAAATCTGGAAGTAATCGAATTAGGAAAAAAATAAAACCCGGAGTTGGCATACTCCGGGTTTTAACGCACTAATACTACTAAGATTTTAGGTTTATCGTAATCGGTCTACAGATTTTACAAGATTCTCATCCTTCTTAATAGCCTTATTGGCCATTACTAATAAAACGATAGAAATAACAGGAATGATCATCCCAATACCTTTCTCTGAAACCTGAGTTTCTCCAGATACCGTTAGTGACCAATAAACAAATACTCCTAGTAAAATAAAGTTTAATAAGATATTGATACGCCCCAATACAAATTGAAGCTTTCTATTTTTAAATAAAAAAATCGAAATCAGAGATAAAATCGCTGATCCCAAAAACATTCCTAAAAGAAATAATTCTCCTTTAGCATAAAGTGCTACACCATTAGCATCTATCCCGTAAGGTAAATACATACAAAGCCCTCCAGAAACTGCAGCAGCCAATAAAAGGTATATGGTTTGAATTCGTTGTAACATTATTTTTTTTCCTTAGAGAAAAGCAAAAATAAGAGTTTCTTTTTATAAATATGTGTAAAAAATTAAAAATAAAGTCGTATACTTGCAGCACAAAACCTGTAACCTTCTCAACTAAGGTTACTTACCTTCGAAAATAAAATTTTCCTAGATTTCTTCTTTAGAAAATTTATACCTAAAACGTAAAATTATATAACAAATATAAATGTTAGAGATTTCCGAATTAAAAGCAAAAAAGCTTCCTGAATTGCAAGAAATTGCAAAAAACCTTAATGTACCTAAGTTTCGTACCTTAAAAAAATTAGATTTAGTATATCAAATACTAGATTATCAAGCCACAAATCCTAATAAGGTAAAGCAAGTCGTAGCTGAGGATATTTCAGAAAAAACAGATTCTGAAAAACCTAAACCCAATGCTCGCCAAAGAAGGCCCCGTGCTCGCAAACCAGACGGACCTACAAATCCTGCCAAAAAAGACAACAAAGCTCCTAAAGAACAAAAAAGCGAAGTGACTAAACCACTTCCTTCAGAGGAAACTGTTTCTAAAGAGAAAGAAAACACCGATAAAAAAAACAAACCTCACCAAAATAGAGACGATAAAAAGGATAATCGAAACAGAGGTAATGACAAGTCTCAACAAAATAAATCTCGAAGTAACAATCCTAATAACGCTAATAAAAAGGAGAACGGAAATCGAGACAATAGAAATCGATATAAAGAACCAGATTTTGAGTTTGATGCCATAATCGAAAGTGAAGGTGTATTAGACATTATGCAAGATGGGTATGGCTTTTTAAGATCTAGTGACTACAACTATCTTTCTTCTCCAGATGACATCTATGTATCACAATCGCAAATCAGACTTTTTGGACTTAAAACAGGTGATACTGTATTAGGACAAGTAAGACCTCCTAAAGAAGGTGAAAAATATTTCCCCCTTATTAAGGTAAATAAAATCAACGGTCTTGATCCACAAGTAGTTCGCGATAGAGTTTCTTTTGAGCATTTGACTCCCCTATTTCCGCAAGAAAAATTTAATATTGCAGAAAGACAAAGTACAATCTCTACCAGGATAATGGATTTATTTGCTCCTATCGGAAAAGGACAACGTGGTATGATAGTATCACAACCTAAAACAGGTAAGACCATGTTACTTAAGGATGTTGCTAATGCTATTGCAGCAAATCATCCCGAAGTATACCAAATGATCCTTCTTATAGATGAAAGACCAGAAGAAGTTACAGATATGCAGCGTAATGTAAAAGGAGAAGTAATTGCTTCTACCTTTGACAAAGAAGCTAACGAGCATGTAAAAGTAGCTAACATTGTATTGGAAAAAGCAAAAAGATTAGTAGAGTGTGGTCATGACGTAGTCATTCTATTAGATTCAATCACAAGACTAGCCAGAGCATACAACACTGTACAACCCGCTAGTGGAAAAATATTAAGTGGTGGTGTAGATGCTAATGCTTTACACAAACCAAAACGTTTCTTTGGTGCTGCACGTAATATAGAAAATGGAGGTTCATTAACTATTATCGCAACAGCATTAACAGAAACAGGTTCTAAAATGGATGAAGTAATCTTTGAAGAATTCAAAGGAACTGGTAACATGGAACTACAATTAGATCGTAAAATCTCTAATCGTAGAATTTTCCCTGCTATTGACCTTACATCTTCTAGTACTCGTCGAGATGACATTCTATTAGACGAAACAACTATCCAAAGAATGTGGGTAATGCGAAAATATCTTGCAGATATGAATCCAGTAGAAGCAATGGAATTTATTAATGAACGTTTTAAGCAAACAAGAAATAATGACGAGTTCCTTATTTCTATGAACGGATAACAATACATTTATAATAAATAACAAAGGCGGCTATCAATTAATATTGATAGCCGCCTTTGCTTTATCATATTATTTTATCATTTTAATACATAAACTGAAAGTTTTCTAAGAAGAAATTGACCAAGTATTAAAACTTAATATATCATGAAAAATATACTATATATAATATGGAGTGCCGTTTTATTATTCTCGAGCTGCCAAAGCAATAGTCAATCAGTTAATAATAAAAAAGAAGTCACAAAAAACGAAAACATCACACCAGTGAGAGTTAAACCTGTCGACGGTATAGAAAGAGCTTATTTTGCCAGTGGATGTTTTTGGTGTGTCGAAGCTATTTACGAAAGCGTAAAAGGTGTTAAAGAATCTATCTCTGGCTACTCAGGAGGTCATACCAAAAACCCAACATACCAATCAAGCAATACCGGACGAACAGGACATGCCGAAGTCGTAGAGATCATTTATGACCCAAAAATGGTTTCTTTTTCAACTTTGGTAGATGTATATTTTGGATCACAAAATCCAACACAGGTTAATGGTCAAGGCCCAGATCATGGCTCACAATACAGATCGATTATCTTTTACCAAAACGAAGAGCAGAAAAAAATAATCGAAGACAAGAAAGAAGCATTAGGTAAAAAACTAAACCGAAGAATCGCAGCAGAAGTGTTACCTTTTCAAAAATTCTGGAAAGGAGAGGCTTATCATCAGGATTATGAAAAAAGAAATCCAGGCAACCCCTACATACGTAATATATCTGTTCCCAGGTTAAAAAGATTTCAAGCAAAATTCCCTAACCTTATTAAAGAAAAACATTAAAATTAGTTCACACACGAGTTTAAGTATAGGGTATGATATCCCAATTAAAGCGCACAACCCCTTGTTAAACCTATGTTAAAACAAGATAGAACCTTTTACTTATCAAATTAAATATTTTTCACATTTACATATATCTACAACACATGGCTTACAAAACCGACAGTGCTATCTAAAAATCACAATTAAATCGGTTGTATTGTCAAAAAAAATCGTTGAAAAACACAAAATGATGGAAATAAATTGTTATTTTTATTGAAATAAAATGAAAACAAGTTGTGTTTTTCATAATAAAACATTACTTTTGAGTCTGATTTAATGGTTTTCTTTTCAGTATTTTAATCGAAAGTATTGAAGTTTTGCTAGAGCAAAAACACATTAACTTATTGAAAAACAAATCATTACAGATTAAATTGTTCTTTAAAAAATTGTAATTCTTTTAATGTTTATTAGATTGTATTAAAAGAAGAAATTAGAGCTAAAATATTTTTGGCACCTTTTTTGAAGATCGATTTTTGACGGTAAATTATGTTTTTTTATAAATTTTTAATTAAAGAAATAGTAATATTAAATTTGAATTATAACCCAATCTACTTAAAACAAGCGATATGAAGTCTATTTTTACATTTATTCTGCTTTTGGTGATTACTTTCTCGTCTGCTCATGCTCAGGATGGGCAATACTTAATGTCTTCTAATAAATTAGAAGTTCGAAGTGGTCCAGGTCTACAATTTAATACCATCGCCGAGGTTCCTCAAGGAACTCAGGTGTATGTAATGAGCTCTAATTACGGAGAATGGAGTGCAATACAGTTCAAGAAAATGAACGGATTTGTACTTAGTAAGCTATTAACCGAGGATAGCCGAATTGCAGATGCAGAAAGAGCTGCTCAAGAAGCAGCAGCAAAAAGAGAAGCTGCTAAACAAGCAGCAGCACGAGCAATTGCACAGGCAGAAGCTGCCAAAAAAGCTGCAGAAGAAGCAGCAAGAAAAGCAATTGCTGACGCAGAACGTCTAAAAAGAGAAGCAGAAGCAGCTGCAGCAAAAGCTATTGCAGATGCAGAAGCAGCAAAACGATCAAAAGATGTTGCTGCACAACGTGCTCTTGCAGACACAGAAGAAACAAGAAAAGCGGTAGAAGAAGCTAACAGAAGAGCCGCAAGAGGTTCGAATGTAGCCTCTAATCCTATCGAATCTACAACACCATCTTATGGTTCTAGCTCGAATACGAGCTCTCCTAAAGCTGCTTCTATAGAAGTATCTAGAGAAGATAAATACTCTAGCTGGGAGAAAAAGACATATAAGTCTGGTGCAACTCCAAAATCATTTAACTTTAAAGGTAAGTTTGATTATAAGTTAGACAATTACCTGAAAATTAAAGTAGGAAAAAATACAGAAGTTGTTATTAAGATGTACAAAATGGGTAAAACCAAAGCTGATGACCAGTTAGTACGTGTAACCTATATCAACTCTAATACTACTCAGTTTATCAGAAACATTCCAGAGGGAGAATACTTCCTTAAAATTGCATACGGTAAGGAATGGAAAGAAACTACTGAGAATGGTAAAAAATATGGAACTTTTACTAAGAATGCACTATACGAAAAGAGTGAGCAAATCTTAGACTTTAACACCGTTAAAACTTCTAAAGGTATCAACGTTCCTTCGTATAATTTAGCATTAGATCTTCTTCCTAGTGGAGGTGGATATAGTACTGGTAGTGATGATAACATTTCTGCAGATAAATTTAACGAAAACTAAGAATACGATTACATACATTTTATAATCACCAAAATATAAATGTAACATATATAATAAACGCCAGGACTTTATGAGTTCTGGCGTTTATATTATAAATACGATAAGGATTTTTTCGGAAGGAAATTCTTATATAACTAAAAAGCCAGTACATACGATCGTATGTACTGGCTTTTTAGTTATTAATTGTAAATACTATTAGATCAAAGTATTTAAGTGATTAGAAACATCTAAATCGATGATTTCTAACATAGTATAGAAAAATCGCATCGATATCAATCTTTTTTAACACAACATCTAGTTCTTCTTAACACTCTTTATAATTATCGTGCCGGATATCTATTTTTTAGTTCAAAAAACAAATCAAAATTATTTATTATTTTGATGTCTTTCTCTTGCTAATAATGTGTTTTTAAGCAACATCGCTATTGTCATTGGCCCTACTCCTCCTGGCACCGGAGTAATAAAAGATGCTTTTTTACTTACATTTTCAAAATCTACATCCCCAACAATCCTATATCCTTTTGGGCTGGATTCATCAGAAACTCTTGTAATTCCAACATCAATAACAACCGCATTTTCTTTCACCATCTCAGCTTTTAAAAAATTAGGAACTCCCAAGGCAGAAATAACAATATCTGCCTGAGCAATAATTTGCTCAATATTTTTAGTATGACTATGGGTTAATGTTACTGTAGAATTACCAGGAGAACCTTTTCTTCCCATTAAGATACTAATAGGCCTACCCACAATATGACTTCTACCAATTACTACAGTATGTTTTCCTTTGGTCTCTACATTGTAGCGTTCTAATAATTCTAAAATACCAAACGGTGTAGCAGAAATAAAGGCTGGCATCTCTAGCGCCATTCTTCCAAAATTCATGGGATGAAAACCATCTACATCCTTATCAGGGTGTACCGCTAAAAGTATCTTTTGTTCATCAATCTGAGGAGGTAATGGCAATTGCACTATAAAACCATCGATATTATCATCTTCATTAAGTTCTTTAATCTTAGCTAACAGTTCTATTTCACTGGTAGTATCTGGCATTTTTACTAAAGTAGATTCAAAACCTATTCGTTCACAAGCCCTAACTTTACTACCCACATAGGTTAAACTAGCACCGTCATTACCCACTAAAACCGCTGCAAGATGTGGCACTTTTTCACCACGTTCTTTCATTTTCTGAACTTCAACAGCTATTTCATCTTTAATATCGTTGCTTACTTTTTTTCCATCTAATATTTCCATGTGCCTAAATTACCTGTTATTTCCCAAAAAATTATAATTATTTCATTTTACCCATCATCTGCATCATTCGTTTTCCACCGCCACCTTGCATCATTTTCATCATCTTACTCATCTGATCAAATTGCTTTAACAATTGATTTACTTGTTGTATCGATGTCCCCGAACCTTTACCAATTCGTTTCTTTCTGCTAGAATTTATAATTTGTGGCTTTGATCGTTCTTCTGGTGTCATAGAATGTATAATCGCCTCAATATGCCTAAACGCATCATCATCGATATCCATATTTTTCATCATTTTCCCTGCTCCTGGGATCATTCCGATCAAATCCTTCATATTACCCATTTTCTTAATCTGCTGAATTTGCTTTAAGAAATCATCAAATCCGAACTGATTTTTGGCAATTTTCTTTTGTAGTTTTCTAGCTTCTTCTTCATCAAACTGTTCTTGAGCACGCTCTACCAGAGACACCACATCTCCCATCCCCAAAATACGATCTGCCATACGAGAAGGATAGAATACATCGATAGCTTCCATTTTCTCCCCGGTACCAATAAATTTAATAGGTTTATCAACAACCGATTTTATTGATATTGCTGCTCCACCTCGAGTATCACCATCAAGCTTAGTTAGAATTACTCCATCAAAGTTAAGTACATCATTAAAAGCTTTTGCAGTATTAACAGCATCCTGCCCTGTCATAGAATCAACAACAAATAAGGTTTCATTAGGAGTAACTGCTTTATGGATATTTGCTATCTCTGTCATCATCACCTCGTCTACAGCCAAACGCCCTGCGGTATCAATAATAACCACATTAAACCCATTTGCTTCTGCATGTGCTACACCAGCTTTGGCAATAGCAACCGGGTCATTATTGCCTCTATCACTAAAAACCTCTACGTTAATCTGCTCTCCAACTACGTGCAATTGATCTATCGCCGCAGGTCTATATACATCACAAGCAACAAGAAGCGGTTTTTTAGTTTTTTTAGTAGCAAGAAAGTTAGCAAGTTTTCCCGAAAAAGTAGTTTTACCAGAACCTTGTAATCCCGACATCAAAATAACAGATGGTTTACCTGATAAATCAACCTCTACAACATCACCTCCCATCAATTCTGTTAATTCATCCTTGACAAGTTTTACCATCAACTGCCCTGGTTTAAGGCTTTTTAAAACATTTTGACCTAATGCTTTTTCTTTTACTGTTGAAGTAAATTCTTTAGCAATTTTATAATTTACATCGGCATCAACTAATGCTCTTCGCACCTCCTTAAGTGTCTCTGCAACATTTACTTCTGTTATCTGCCCATGACCTTTTAGAATATGTAAAGCTTTATCTAGCTTATCACTTAAATTATCAAACATATATTTTCTCGTATTTTGAAAACACTATCTTCATCGATAGATCGGTGCAAATTTAAGGATTTGAAGTGTATAAATAAAGGATGGAATTATAGAATTACAGAATCACAATCAAACAATACAGTATCACATGTAGTTTTGCATCACCAAAGACAAGATCAGTATACGATTTCACACATTGTTTTACCTTAAAAACTAAAAATCATTTACATACTATGATTCGGTTTTAGATATTAGTTTTTAGAGATGTTTTACGCCGCTATAACTTATTACTTCCTCTCCTCCAACTACTTTTGAAGCATTTTTAATAATTTCGAAGCCATTTTTCTGGAAAAACGAACGGGTTAACATATTAACCTGCGTAGTTAATGTTTTGATATTCGTTTCTTTTGCTATTTCTTCGATAGTACGATACAATTCACTGGCAATACCTCGCCCATGATAATTCATATGAACAAATATATACTCAATATTTCCTTTTGGGTCCATAGAAAAAGAACCTACAATTTCACCATTTAGCTTAGCATTATAAATAAAGTCTTTACTAAATTTATTTTGCCAATATGCTTTGTTTATGGCCAATCGAGAGTAAATTTTAATTTCTGATTTTGTAAATACCATAGAGCCATACGTAATAACCGTTTGATAAAACAAATGTTGCATCAACGGTAAATCCTGGTCGGTTGCTCTTGATATTTGGCACTTCATCTTACTAAAATAAAAAAACAGATGATTTAATATAGTATTTACTATTGATTTTTATCTTATACTTTGGACAAAAGGAATAAAAAATCGATATTCTTCTCTTTTTAAAGCAAAAAATATCGACTCTAAAGGTTTTATGCCTATATCTAAAACTACATCCTTTCGGGAACGTTAATCCCTAAAAGTTTAAATCCAGATTTAATAGTTTTCCCCACCAGGCTAGAAATTTGAACTCTAAATATTTTTTCCTTATCTGTATCTGCTCCGAATATAGATACATTTTGAAAAAACGAATTATAAGTCTTTACCAAGTCATAAGTATAATTACTAATTATGGCTGGACTAAGTTCATTCGCGGCATTCTGAATAATTTCTGGATAAAGCTCTAATTGTTTAATAAGTTCTTTCTCCTTTTCATGTAACGCTATATCAACTATCGGGGTGTCATGATTAAAATCTGCTTTTCGCAGAATTGCTTGAATACGTGCGTAGGTATATTGTATAAATGGCCCAGTATTTCCTTGAAAATCTACCGATTCTTCGGGATTAAAAAGAATACGTTTTTTGGGATCTACTTTCAAAATAAAATATTTTAATGCCCCAAGACCTATAATACTGTAAATTTCTGCTTTTTCATCTTCTGTATAGCCATCTAATTTACCCAGGTCTTTAGAAATTTCACCAGCAGTCGCTGCCATTTGAGTAATTAAATCATCAGCATCTACTACCGTTCCTTCTCTACTTTTCATTTTACCACTAGGCAAATCAACCATACCATAACTTAGATGATGTAAATATTGTGCCCAGTCATACCCTAATTTTTTCAAAATTAAAAACAACACCTTAAAATGATAATCTTGCTCATTCCCTACAGTATATATCATCCCTCCTATGTCAGGGTTATCCTTAACACGCTGTATTGCTGTTCCTATATCCTGAGTCATATATACTGCAGTACCATCGCTACGCAATACTATTTTTTCGTCAAGACCTTCATCGGTTAGATCACACCATACCGACCCATCTTCTTTTTTGAAAAACACACCTGTAGCCAATCCATCTTCGATATTATCCTTACCAAGAAGATATGTATTACTTTCATAGTAGTAGCTATCAAAATCTACTCCTAAAGTCTTATAGGTTTGATCAAAACCATCATACACCCAACCGTTCATCATTTCCCAAAGCTTCACCACTTCTTCATCTCCTGCTTCCCATTTACGAAGCATTTCCTGGGCTTCTACTATGATCGGAGCTTCCTTTTTCGCGTCCTCTTCTGTTTTACCCGTAGAAATTAACTCAGCAATTTGATCTTTATAGACTTTATCAAATTTCACATAATAATTCCCGACCAATTTATCTCCTTTTAACCCCGTAGATTTTGGTGTTTTTCCATCTCCATATTTCTGCCAGGCTAACATAGATTTACAAATATGTATACCTCTATCATTAATAATTTGGGTTTTATATACTTTTTTACCGCTAGCTTTGATAATTTCTGCTACGGCATATCCTAAAAGATTATTTCTAATATGTCCTAAATGCAGAGGCTTATTTGTATTAGGTGAGGAATACTCTACCATAATCGCCTTATCTTTTTCTGAAGGGGTTACAAAACCATAATGCTCGATATTTTTGATTTCTGCAAAAAAATTAAGGTAATATGAATCTGAAATCACTAGATTTAGAAACCCTTTAACTACATTATAGGCATCAATTTCTTTTATATGCTCTACCAAATACTTCCCTATGGATTCTCCTATCTGAACAGGGTTTCCTTTAACCACACGAAGCATCGGAAACACTACTACAGTAACATCTCCCTCAAATTCTTTTCGGGTAGCTTGTAATTCTACAGATTCCAGATCAGCACTATACAATTGTTGTATTGCTTCTTTTACTTTTTCTGAAATGGTTTGTTGTAAACTCATCTTCTTAAAAAATTAAGCTGCAAAGATAATAGAAATTACACAGCGACACTACGTGTTTTCACATCATTTCATTATATTGTACATAAAAAAACACTAGTCAATAACTCGTACAAAAAATCCCCTGAGTTAAATTTAGAAAACAAATTGCAAAATCGTTTTTCCTTTTGCACCAACACAAGTAGATTGATTATTTATGACGTCAATACTATCTATTTATTATTTTGTATTTGGGGTTTCGTTCTGCAAAATTATATAGCTAAATCAATTTTACTAGGATAAAACGCTAAGTTTTATCGATAAATTGCGTTTTTTTTCGTATTTTTTTTATATTTATTAAAACAACTATATGAGGCAATTTTTACTAATTATTTTTCTATCAACATTATTTTTATCCTGCAATTCTAATCCTGTAAAAGATATTGAATTACACAATTTGGTAGCATTATTAATTGGTGAATTTTCTAATGAAGAACAAGCTGAAAATGATTCTAGTTTTGCTCATCTTAATTTAATTAATATTAGAATCTGGAAAGATAAGCCTGGATATTGGGTATATTCTGAAGTATCAGATGCTAAAGGAGATCATCATGTATACAATCAGATGATATTAAACTATGAACGATTAGACTCTTCGACTATCAAAAGCACAAGTTATAAAATCATTAGTGTAAAGGACCATAGTGCTGATCTAAATAATCCTGAATTCTCTGGCAGACCTTCAACCAAACTCTTTGATAGGTTAACTTTGGATAGTCTGGAAATAAAAACCGGATGTCAAGTATATTTTAAGAAAAAAACTTCGACAATATATTCTGGTAAAACGGGTAAGGGTTCTTGCAACAATAACATTGATTATATCGATTATATTATGAGTACTTATGTGGTTAGTAAAGATAAGATATCGATATGGACCAAAGGATATAACAACAACGGAAAACAAGTATGGGGCAAAATCAAAGGACCTTATAAATACAAAAGAACCGGTAAGTAAAGATCACTTTGTAATTACTTAACAAAATCTGCTAATGTTTTATTTTCTAAAACTTTTAACGTACTATCTCTCACTTCAATCATAACACTATGTACCGCACATTTATCTTCGTCGGGGCAATCGTCGCATTTTTCATAAAAATTAAGACTCACACAAGGCACCATAGCAATAGGTCCTTCTAAAACTCTAATTACAGACGCCATTGTGATATTTTTTGGCTCTTTAATTAAATAATACCCTCCTCCTTTTCCTTTTTTAGATCCTAAAAAACCTGTTTTTCTTAGTGTTAACAGAATGCTCTCTAAAAACTTTTGAGAAATATTCTCATTAGATGCAATCTCTGAGATTAACACGGGATCATCACATCTCTTTTTTGCAATATAAGTAAGTGCCTTTAAGCCATATTTAGTTTTTTTCGAAAGCATACTTTAATTGATTTCTTGTAATTTATAGTTACTGGTTAAGTTTGAAGTTTTAACTACAGCTTATAGAACTACAAACTTTTCGGAAGAAAAACTTCTGCCATCATACAACGTGCACTCCCTCCGCCTAATGTTTCGATTGTATTGAGATCGCTATGAAGAATTGCACAATGCTTTTCTATCCTGGTAATTTGATCTTTAGTTAGACTCTTAAACGCCGCAGATGACATGACAATATAACGCTTATCTCCCAAACCAACAACTTGGAGCATATTACCCGCAAAGTTGTTCACTTGATTTTCAGTAATTGTAATAATCTCTTTACCATCATTTTTTAGATGATTAACAAGGTTTTTGCGTTCTTTTTTATCATCTATAGATTCCAGACATACAACTGTAAATGTTTCTCCTACTCCCATCATTACATTGGTATGATATATTGGCAATCGTTTTTTATTAACCGTTTGATACGCTGTAAAGATAACGGGTGTATATTCAAAATCTTCGCAAAACTCTATAAACAAATCCTCATCTGCTCGAGGAGATAATGCACAATATGCCTTTCTATTTATCCTATCTAAAACCAGACTACCTGTACCTTCAAGAAACAACCCTTCATCTTCAGCGTCGGTATAATCTATAATATTACTTATCTCAAACCCAGATGCTTCTAATTGGTCCAAAACTTCGGGCCTGCGTTCTTTTCTTCTATTTACAGCAAACATCGGATATAACCCTACATCTCCATTTTCATGAAAAGACACCCAATTATTAGGAAAAATAGAATCAGGAGTATCATTTTGGGGATCATCATCAATTACAATTACATGTACCCCAGCCTCTCTTAATACTTTTACAAATTGATTAAACTCTTGTTGAGCTTTAATATTAGCAGTTTCTGTATCTATACCTGCAGTTTCCTGATAGTAATTATTTACAGCCGTTTGTTCATTCATTCTAAATTGAACAGGACGAATCATTACTATCGTATTGGTTATTTGTTTTTTCAAATAAATTTAATTTATCATTTTTTCTGTAATAGTTGCTGTTGTTGCTTTTAACACATCAAAAGCAGCTTCTGCCATCTTATTTCCTTTATTATCTAGCGTAGGATTCACCTCTACTACCTCAAAACAAACAGTTTTCTTTGTTTTTACGAATGCTTGAATAATACGAATCGCTTCATCAATATCAAATCCTCTAGAAACAGGTGTTCCTGTTCCTTTAGAAATCAAATCACAATCCATGCTATCAACATCAAAAGAGACATATATCATATCACAGGATTCTAATCTTTGAATTGCTTCTTCTAAACATTGTTCAAAACCGCGGTAGCGCATTTCTTCTACCATATAATTTTTAATCCCATTTTCTGCGATTACTCCTTCTTCCGGTTCTTCTGTATCTCTCACTCCAAAATACACGACATTTTGGTGTTCTATCTTTTGCCCTTCGATACCAATGTTTTTCATCTTGTTCCACAAATCAACTGTCTCTTCTGACACTTCATTGATCTTAAAACTCAAATTATCATTAGAAAGTGCTGCTGCCAAAGGCATTCCATGAATATTTCCAGAAGGTGATGTATATGGCGAATGCACATCGGCATGAGCATCTATCCATACCACTCCCAATGTTTTGGTTGGAAAAGCTGCCTTTATCCCACTAATTGTACCTAAGGCTGATGAATGATCTCCTGATAATACAATTGGGTATATATCTTCTTTTAGGTTTCTTGATACGCTATTACTTAGTCGGGTACATACATTAAGCACACTCCCTATTCGCTTAGCAAATGAATTGTTTACTTTATTGTATATAGTTTCATTTTCTGTTTCTACATTTTCATAGGGATACAGATTAAAATAATCATCATCTTTATTAATAGCTGCAATTTCTATTGCATCAACTCCCAGATCAGAACCTCTTGTTCCTGCGCCAATATCCGATCTATTTTTAACTAATTTAATTTCTTTCATTACTTATGCTACTGTTTTTAATTGCTTTTAGAAATATGCTACAATTAAAACATCTTTATCCAATATATTTATTGAATTCGTCATGAATTCGTAACTAATTTTAATAATCTATCTCTCTTTAGAGGGGTATAAAGATAAAATAAAAAAGCCTTACTACTATTAATTATAATGTAAGGCCTTTGTATTTTAAAATATCAAACTTTTATCTATTTTCTACTTCCACAAAAGGTCTGGAGTTTTCACCAACATATATTTGTCTTGGTCTTCCAATCGGTTCTTTACGAAGTCTCATCTCTTTCCATTGAGCTATCCATCCTGGTAACCTCCCTAAAGCAAACATCACAGTAAACATTTCTGTTGGTATACCTAAAGCTCTATAAATAATACCTGAGTAAAAATCTACATTCGGATATAGTTTTCTTTGTACAAAGTATTCATCTTCAAGGGCTACTTTAGCTAGTCCTTTAGCAATATCAAGAACTGGATCTTCAATTCCTAAATCACCTAATACTTCTTCTGCTGATTTTTTGATAATCTTAGCTCTTGGATCAAAGTTTTTATATACTCTATGACCAAATCCCATTAAACGGAAAGGGTCACTTTTATCTTTGGCTTTAGCAATATACTTAGCGGTATCTCCTCCATCTGCTTTAATTGCCTCTAGCATTTCTATAACTGCCTGATTTGCCCCTCCATGAAGTGGGCCCCATAATGCAGATATCCCAGCTGATAATGACGCAAACAATCCTGCATGAGAAGATCCAACAATTCTAACAGTAGAAGTAGAACAGTTTTGCTCATGATCTGCATGAAGTATCAATAACTTATCCAATGCATCATATACAAGTTTATTAGGTTCATAAGCTTTATTAGGCCTTCCAAACATCATCTTATGTAAATTTTCTACATATCCCAAAGAGTTATCTCCATAATCTAGCGGAAGACTTTTTCTTTTCCTCATTGTCCAAGCTGCAAGTACTGGGAATTTTGCCAGTATTTTCACAATAGCATTATACATTTCTTCTTCTGAGTCCACATCTACCGATCCTGGATTAAAAGCAATTAATGCATTGGTTAAAGAAGACAGTACTCCCATTGGGTGTGCACTTTTAGGAAACCCATCAAGGATCTTCTTCATATCTTCGTCGACATGAGATTCTTCTTTTATATCTCTATCAAATTTTTCTAGCTCTACTTTTGTTGGTAATTCTCCAAAAATCAATAAATAAGCGACTTCTAAAAAATCTGCCTTTTCTGCCAATTCTTCTATAGAATATCCTCGGTATCTTAAAATTCCTTTTTCTCCATCAAGAAATGTAATACCACTCTCACAACTTCCGGTATTTTTATACCCGGGATCGATGGTTGTAATCCCTCCGGTTACCCCTCTTAGTGTTTTAATATTAATTCCTAATTCTTTCTCTGTTCCTTCTATTATCGGAAACTCATATTTATTACCGTCGATTTCTAACGTAGCTATTTTTGACATTTGATTATTTTAGAATTTTGCTGTTATTGTAGGTTCGCTAAATTACGAAATATAGTGTTAACATAGTATTAATCGTAAGATCATTTTTACCCTTACAACTCATTTTCAAAATTATATAAAAAACAAAACGACTACCTAATTAGATAGTCGCTTTATATTCTATTTATAATTTCTATTACTTTACCTTAAACGCATTTTCTTTTGGAAAATAAGCAATGGTTCCCAACTCTTCTTCAATACGAAGTAATTGATTATATTTTGCCATTCTATCACTACGAGAAGCTGATCCTGTTTTGATTTGCCCTGTATTTAAAGCAACAGCCAGATCAGCAATAGTATTATCTTCTGTTTCACCAGAACGGTGTGACATAACAGAAGTATACCCTGCATTATGTGCCATGTTTACAGCTGCAATAGTTTCAGTAAGAGTTCCTATTTGATTAACTTTAATTAGTATTGAATTGGCAATACCATTTTCAATTCCTTTTGAAAGTCGTTCTACATTAGTAACAAACAAATCGTCACCAACCAATTGAACTTTATCCCCTACTTTATCTGTAAGATATTTCCATCCTTCCCAATCGTTCTCATCCATACCATCTTCTATAGAAATAATTGGGTATTTTGAAGCTAGCTCTGCAAGATAATCTGCTTGTTCTTCACTTGTGCGTATTACTCCTTTATCGCCTTCAAATTTTGTATAGTCATATTTACCATCAACAAAAAATTCTGCTGCTGCACAATCTAGTGCAACCATTATTTCATCTCCAAATTTGTATCCAGCTTTCTCTACTGCAAGGGCAATTGAATCTAAAGCATCTTCTGTTCCATCTAATGCTGGAGCAAATCCTCCTTCATCACCTACAGCAGTACTCAGGCCTCGGTCATGTAATACTTTTTTAAGATTATGAAAGATCTCGGTTCCCATTTGCATGGCATGTGTAAAGTTTTTGGCTTTTACCGGCATAACCATAAATTCCTGAAATGCTATTGGAGCATCACTATGCGAACCTCCATTGATAATATTCATCATTGGCACTGGTAGCGTATTAGCACTTACTCCTCCAACATAACGATATAGTGGCATTCCCAGTTCGTTTGCTGCTGCTTTTGCTGCTGCTAACGAAACTCCTAATATTGCATTAGCACCAAGTTTTGATTTGTTAGAAGTGCCATCTAACTGGATCATAGTCTGATCTAATAAATTTTGATCAAACACAGAATATCCTAATAACTCTTCAGCAATTATTGTATTTACATTTTCGACAGCCTTAAGAACTCCTTTACCCATATATGCTGCACCGCCATCTCGTAGCTCTACAGCTTCGTGTTCTCCAGTAGATGCCCCAGAAGGAACAGCAGCTCTTCCTAAAATACCGTTTTCGGTAATCACGTCTACTTCTACAGTTGGGTTACCACGTGAATCTAAGATTTGTCTAGCGTGAATATTAATAATTACACTCATGTTTTTAATTTATTTTGTTGGATAATTTTAATTCTTCGCAATATACAAAACCAGTATACTTTAGGCCCTTCAAAAAAACCATAATTTACCACAGAATCCGTGATATAACGATCAAGTTATCAACTATAACGTTATAGATTAAAGTTTTATCAAAAAGAATCAAAAGCTACTAAGCTACCGTTATATTATGCTGTAATTTTTGTTTTTTTAATATTCTCGATAAATTGATCAAACAAGTAGATTGAATCATTAGGTCCCGGACTAGCCTCTGGGTGGTATTGTACAGAAAAACAGTTCTTATTTTTCATTTTGATTCCTGCAACGGTATCATCATTAAGATGCACATGAGTTATTTCTACATCAGGATGTGCTTCTGTTTCTTCTCTACGTATTGCGAAACCATGATTCTGTGAAGTGATTTCTCCTTTACCTGTAATCAGATTTTTAACCGGATGATTTATTCCTCTATGCCCGTTATGCATTTTATAAGTACTTATTCCATTAGCTAATGCTATCACCTGATGCCCTAAACAGATACCAAATAGTGGTAAGTCTTTTTCAAGAATCTCTTTTGCTGTTGCAATTGCCTGAGTTAACGGTTCTGGATCACCAGGACCATTAGAAAGAAAGTATCCGTCTGGTTCCCATCCACTCATTTCTTCGAATGTAGCATTATACGGGAATACTTTTACATATGCATCTCGGCTTGTAAGGTTACGTAGTATATTTTTCTTTATTCCTATATCCAAAGCTGAAATCTTATAAGTAGCATTAGGATCACCTACAAAATAAGGTGCTGTGGTAGAAACTTTTGAAGCTAGTTCTAAACCATTCATATCAGGAACCGCTGCAAGTTCTTTTTTTAGTTTATCTACATCATCAACTTCTGTAGAGATTACAGCATTCATTGCTCCATTATCTCTAATATAACTCACTAATGCTCTCGTATCTACATCAGAAATTGCTAAGAGATTATGTTTTTCTAAAAATTCTTGTAAAGAACTATCGGCCCTATCCCGAGAATATTCGTAACTAAAGTTCTTAACAATTAAACCTGCAATTTTAATAGAGTCTGATTCTATTTCGTTTTCATTAGTTCCATAATTACCTATATGTGCATTGGTAGCCACCATTAACTGCCCATAATACGATGGATCTGTAAAAATTTCCTGATACCCTGTCATACCAGTATTAAAACACACTTCACCAAAAGCGCTACCTTCTCTTCCCACAGCTTTGCCATGAAAAATTGTACCATCTGCTAATAAAAGAATTGCTTTTTTTCGAGATTGATATTTCATTTGTTATATCTATTATTTTTAATGGTCTGACAAAATTCACACAGTATTCATTCTGATTAGTTACTATGTTAATTTCATCATTTTCAACTTTATTTGACTGTACAATTTCTGTTTTAACAGAAATCAACTTTTTTAGAATTATTCAAAAAAAAAGGATAAACGACGAACGTTTATCCTTTTATTATTATGTGCAATTCGCATTTTTCATTTATTCTTCTTCAGAGCTAGTAGTTTCTGTTGCTGGTGCTACAGGAGCGGCTTCAGCCTTTTTCCCTTTACCACCTCTTCTTCTAGCTTTCTTCTTAGCAGGCTTACCAGCATTATACAGCTCATTGTAATCTACCAATTCGATCATAGCCATATCTGCATTATCCCCAAGACGATTACCAAGTTTTATAATTCTTGTATATCCTCCTGGTCTATCTCCTACTTTAGCAGCAACATCTCTAAATAATTCTGTAACCGCGTATTTATTACGCAATCTACTGAATACGATACGACGATTATGTGTAGTATCTTCTTTAGATTTTGTCACTAATGGCTCTACAAATTGCTTAAGCGCTTTTGCTTTTGCAACTGTAGTATTGATTCTTTTATGTTCAATTAGGGAACAAGCCATATTAGCAAGCATTGCTTTACGATGTGCTGTTTTTCTTCCTAAATGATTTACTTTCTTTCCGTGTCTCATGACATTTTATTTTAATCATCATCTTGCTCAATCCGCCTCGTGCAGAGAGCAAATTATGATGAGTTAGTCTTTATCTAATTTGTATTTTGAAAGATCCATACCGAAGTTAAGTCCTTTAACATTCACTAATTCTTCTAGTTCTGTTAAAGATTTTTTACCAAAGTTACGGAACTTCATTAAGTCATTTTTATTGTAAGATACCAGATCTCCTAAAGTATCTACCTCTGCAGCTTTTAAACAATTAAGTGCACGTACAGAAAGATCCATATCGATCAATTTAGTTTTTAACAACTGTCTCATGTGAAGTGATTCTTCATCATAAGTTTCTGTTTGTGCAATTTCATCAGCTTCTAATGTAATACGCTCATCAGAGAATAGCATGAAGTGATGGATTAATATTTTAGCAGCTTCGGTTAATGCATCTTTAGGATGAATAGATCCGTCTGTTACAATTTCGAAAACTAATTTTTCGTAATCTGTTTTTTGCTCTACACGATAGTTCTCAATGCTATACTTAACATTTTTGATTGGAGTGTAAATAGAATCTGTAAAAATGGTTCCAATAGGAGCGTTAGCTTTCTTATTTTCTTCAGCAGGAACATAACCTCTACCTTTTTCGATAGTAATTTCTAGGTTAAGTGCTACTTTTTTATCCATGTTACAGATTACAAGATCAGGATTTAACACCTGGAATCCAGAAATAAATTTCTGAAAATCACCAGCAGTTAATTGCTCTTGACCCGAAATAGAGATTGTAACAGATTCATTATCTATATCTTCTATTTGACGCTTAAAACGTACTTGCTTAAGATTTAAGATAATCTCGGTAACATCTTCTACTACTCCAGAGATCGTAGAGAACTCATGATCTACACCTTCTATTCTAAGAGAAGTTATAGCGAATCCCTCTAAAGAAGATAGCAAAACTCTTCGCAAAGCGTTACCAACTGTTAATCCGTACCCAGGTTCTAATGGTCTAAATTCAAATTTACCATCGAACTCTGTGGAGTCGATCATGATAACTTTATCGGGCTTCTGAAAATTTAATATTGCCATGTTATTGTTTCTTCTTTGAGTTATTACTTAGAGTATAATTCGACGATGAATTGTTCATTGATATTTTCCGGAATCTGAATTCTTGCCGGAACAGATACAAAAGTACCTTCTTTAGTATCATTATTGAACGTAATCCACTCATACACTTTGCTATTATTAGCTAGTGAATTCTGAATTACTTCTAATGATTTTGATTTTTCTCTTACCCCAACAACATCTCCTGCTTTTAATTGGTACGAAGGGATGTTAACTTGTTGTCCGTTAACAGTTATGTGTCTGTGAGAAACTAATTGTCTTGCTCCTCTACGAGAATTTGCTAATCCCATTCTGAATACTACATTATCCAAACGAGATTCGCAAAGTTGAAGTAATACCTCACCCGTAATTCCTTGAGCACGTGTTGCTTTTTCGAACATGTTACGGAACTGACGCTCTAATACTCCATACGTATACTTCGCTTTTTGCTTTTCCATTAACTGGATAGCGTACTCACTTTTCTTTCCTCTACGTCTGTTATTTCCGTGTTGTCCCGGTGGGTAATTTCTTTTTTCGAATGACTTATCGTCTCCGAAGATCGCTTCACCAAATTTACGAGCGATTTTAGTTTTTGGACCAGTATATCTTGCCATTATTAATAATTTAGTTACTTAGGATGATTATGAATTAAGGTCTCTTTCCTTCGATAATCAATATTCCTAATTTAGATTTACTTATTGTTATTTATATATAAAAGATCCCGAAATTAAAATTCGGGATAAAATTTATACTCTACGTCTTTTAGGAGGACGGCATCCATTGTGTGGCATTGGAGTAACATCAATAATTTCTGAAACTTCAATACCAGAATTATGAAGAGAACGTATTGCTGATTCTCTACCATTACCAGGACCTTTAACATATACTTTCACCTTCTTAAGTCCAGCCTCGATAGCCACTTTAGAAGCATCTTCTGCAGCTAACTGGGCAGCATAAGGAGTGTTCTTCTTAGAACCTCTAAAACCCATTTTACCAGCAGAAGACCAAGAAATAACGTCTCCCTTTTTATTTGTTAACGAAATAATTATGTTGTTAAAAGAAGCTGTTACGTGTGCTTCTCCTATAGATTCAACAATTACTTTACGTTTTTTTGAAGTTGACTTTGCCATACTACTTATTATTTAGTTGCTTTTTTCTTATTCGCAACTGTTTTTCTTCTTCCTTTACGTGTTCTAGAATTGTTCTTAGTGCGTTGCCCTCTAAGTGGTAAACCAGCTCTATGACGGATACCTCTATAACATCCAATATCCATAAGGCGTTTGATGTTTAACTGTACCTCAGAACGTAATTCTCCTTCAATGGTATAGACTCCAACAGCTTCACGGATACGACCAATTTGGTCATCATCCCAATCTGAAACTTTTACACTTTCATCTACTTTGGCAGTTTCTAAAATTTCTTTAGCTCTACTTCTACCAATTCCGAAGATATAGGTTAATGCTATAACTCCTCGCTTTTGTTTAGGTATATCTACCCCTGCAATTCTTGCCATAATTACCCTTGTCTTTGTTTAAATCTAGGATTCTTTTTATTAATTACGTAAAGTCGGCCTTTTCTACGCACAATCTTGCACTCGGCACTTCTTTTTTTTATTGATGCTCTAACTTTCATCTCTTTGTTTTTAGTTTCCAAAACATACAATTATATCTTTTGGAAGATATCAGTAACAAGATTTTTCGGCCTGCAAAATTACACAAAAAATCTTAATTTACAATATTCTTTAATTATTTAGTATCTATATGTTATACGAGCCTTAGTTAAATCATAAGGACTCATTTCTAACTTTACCTTATCTCCTGGTAATAATTTAATGTAATGCATACGCATCTTACCAGATATATGAGCTGTCACTACGTGACCATTTTCTAGTTCTACACGAAACATTGCATTTGATAATGCTTCGATGATACTTCCGTCTTGTTCTATTGCTGGTTGTTTTGCCATTATGCTACTGCTTTACGGTTTTTACCAGTTTTCATTAATCCATCATAATGTCTATTTAACAAATATGAATTAACCTGTTGCATTGTATCGATAGCTACACCTACCATAATAAGTAGAGAAGTTCCTCCGAAAAACAATGCCCAACCTTGTTGTACATTCAACAATTTAACTGCTATCGCAGGAAACACTGCAATTAGCGCCAAGAATATTGATCCTGGCAATGTGATCTGAGACATGATTTTATCTAAATATTCTGATGTTTCACTTCCCGGGCGAATACCAGGAATAAAACCACCACTACGTTTCAAATCGTCTGCCATTTTATTTGTTGGCACCGTGATAGCTGTATAAAAATATGTAAATATGATAATCAATACTGCAAACAAAACATTATACCAAAACCCAAAAATATCGCTAAATGCTGCAGCAATACCTTGAGAGGTTTCTGAATCTGACAAACCAGCTACAGCGGCAGGTACGAACATAATTGCTTGAGCAAAAATGATAGGCATTACCCCTGAAGCATTTAATTTTAAAGGTATATATTGACGGGATCCAAAAACATTCTTCTCGTATCCTCCTCCAGCTGTTCTTCTAGCATATTGAACAGGTATTTGACGTACCGCCATTACCAACAATACTGATGCTAATATAATTACAAACCAGATAACCAGTTCTATCAATACCATAATCATTCCTCCTCCATCTCCTGAAGTTCTTGATGCAAAGTTTTGCACAAATGATTGTGGTAGAGTAGCAATAATACCCACCATAATTAAAAGAGAGATACCATTACCTATACCTTTATCTGTAATTTTTTCACCTAACCACATGGCAAAAATACAACCTGTAGATATAATGATTACAGAAGACACAACAAAAACTGTTTGATTAGGAATCACAAAAGCTTCTGCCGGAAGTGTTGCAAACAGATTATAGATATATCCTGGTCCTTGAACCAAAGTAATAGCAATAGTTAACCAACGTGTAATTTGGTTAATCTTTTTTCTACCACTTTCTCCTTCTTTTTGTAGTTTTTGTAAATAAGGAATAGCTATTCCCATTAACTGCACTACAATTGAGGCTGATATATATGGCATAATACCTAATGCAAATACTGAAGCGTTAGCGAAAGCTCCTCCTGTAAACGCGTTAAGTAATCCCAACAAACCATCTTGAGTTTGTGTTCCCAGGTTTGCTAATTCTGAAGCATCTATTCCTGGAAGTACTATTTGCGCCCCAAATCGATATACTAAAAGTAATCCTAGTGTAACTAAGATTCTATTCTTTAGTTCTTCGATTTTCCAAATGTTTTTTATTGTGTCAATAAATTTCATGAATTGTCTATTATAAGGTTACTGCTTCACCACCTGCTGCTTCTATAGCAGCTTTTGCAGTGGCTGTAAATTTGTGAGCTGAAACTTTTAATTTTGCTTTCAGTTCACCTCTTCCCAATATTTTAACCAAATCATTTTTCCCCGCCAAACGTGTAGTTAAAATCACATCCAGATCAACAGTATCTTTAATTTTACCATCATCTACTAATTTTTGTAGTGTGTCTAAATTAATCCCTTGATACTCTTTTCTGTTGATGTTTTTAAAACCAAATTTTGGCACACGTCTTTGAAGTGGCATTTGCCCACCTTCAAAACCTATCTTTTTAGAATATCCAGAACGTGATTTTGCTCCTTTATGTCCACGAGTAGCAGTTCCTCCCTTTCCAGAACCTTGTCCACGACCTACTCGTTTGCTATTGTTTTTTACCGAACCTGCAGCAGGTTTTAAGTTACTTAAATCCATGTGCTTTTATTATTTTGTTTCTATCGAAACTAAATGTTTAACTTTATTTACCATCCCAAGGATATTAGGAGTATCTTCATGCTCCACAACCTGGCCGATCTTTTTAAGACCTAGAGCCTCTAGGGTTCTCTTCTGTCTCTGAGTACGGTTAATCGCACTTTTTACTTTAGTAATTTTAATCTTTGCCATCGTTCCTGAATTTATCCTTTAAACACTTTCTCTAGTGAAACTCCACGTTGAGCTGCTACTTGTTGCGCACTACGCAATTGTAACAAAGCATCAAACGTTGCTTTCACCACATTGTGTGGGTTAGACGATCCTTGGTTTTTAGAAAGTACATCATGTACCCCTACAGATTCTAATACTGCACGGATTGCTCCACCAGCAATTACCCCGGTACCTGTAGCAGCAGGTAAGAGTAAAACTCTTGCTCCACCGTACTTACCTTTTTGTTCATGAGGTAATGTACCTTTATGTAATGGAATACGAACCAAATTCTTTTTTGCATCTTCTACTGCCTTAGCGATAGCTTCTGCTACCTCTTTAGACTTACCTAAACCGTGACCTACAACACCGTTTTCGTCACCTACAACAACTATAGCCGAGAAACCAAATGCTCTACCTCCTTTAGTTACCTTAGTTACACGTTGTACACCAACTAAACGATCTTTAAGTTCAAGCCCGCTTGGTTTTACTAATTCTGCGTTTTTATATTTTTGATACATATTTTCTTAGAATTTAAGTCCTGCTTCTCTAGCACCGTCTGCTAATGATTTTACTCTACCGTGATACAAATACCCCCCTCTATCAAAGGATACTGTTTCTACACCAGCTTTCTTAGCTTTTTCAGCAAGCGCTTTTCCTACTAAGTTTGCTTTTTCTATCTTACTTCCTTTTGCTGAAGCAATGTCTTTATCTCTTGAAGAAGCAGCACTGATTGTTTTACCAGTTACATCATCTATGACTTGAGCATAGATTTCTTTATTACTTCTAAAAACAGATAATCTAGGACGTTGTTCTGTACCGCTTACATTACCGCGGATACGCTTTCTTATCTTTAATCTTCTTAAATCTTTTGAGAATGCCATAACGTTAGTTATTATGCAGATTTACCTGCTTTTCTTCTTAATTGTTCTCCTACGAATTTGACTCCCTTCCCTTTATAAGGTTCTGGTTTACGGAAGCCTCTAATTTTAGCTGCTATCTGACCCACCAATTGCTTATCATGAGAAGTTAATTTTACGATAGGGTTCTTACCTTTTTCTGAAATAGTTTCAACCTTAACTTCTGGTGCTATGTCTAAAACTATATTATGAGAGAATCCCAAAGCCAAATCTAATTTCTGACCCTGATTAGAAGCTCTATAACCAACTCCTACCAATTCTAACTCTTTGGTAAATCCTTCAGAAACTCCATTAACCATATTATTAATCAAAGCTCTATATAAACCGTGCTTTGCTTTATGATCTTTGGCTTCGCTAGGTCTTTCTAGAACTACCTGGCCCTCTTCGACTTTCACACCGATACTATCGATTTTCTGAGAAAGCTCTCCTAATTTTCCTTTAACAGTAACAACATTACCTGTCACTTCAACAGTGACACCAGACGGAATAGTTACTGGATTTTTTCCTATTCTTGACATTTCTTTTGTCTTTTATACTGTTAATATACGTAACAAAGTACTTCACCACCTACATTCTCTTGCTTTGCACGTTTACCGGTCATTACACCATGAGAAGTAGAGACTATTGCAACACCTAATCCGTTAAGAATTCTTGGGATATCATTAGACCCTGCATACTTACGTAAACCTGGCTTACTGATTCTTTGTAATTCTTTAATAACTGGTTCTTTAGTTATTTTATCGTATTTAAGTGCTATTTTGATAGTACCTTGCGTTGTATTATCTTCAAATTTATAACTTAAAATATATCCTTGATCGAATAATATCTTAGTGATCTCTTTTTTAACCTTCGATGCTGGAATCTCAACTACTCTGTGCTGAGCACTATTTGCATTACGAATTCTGGTTAAATAATCTGCTATAGGATCTGTATTCATTGTTTATAATTTATGGTTTTGGTTTTCAATTTTTTAATTGAACCTTAAACCAATTAATTTACTTTTTATTACCAACTAGCTTTTGTTACTCCCGGAATTAATCCTTTGTTCGCCATCTCTCTGAATGTTACACGAGAAATCCCAAACTGACGCATATATCCTTTTGGTCTTCCTGTTAACTTGCAACGATTATGCTTACGAATTGGCGAAGCATTTTTAGGCAACTTCTGTAATGCTTCATAATCTCCAGCTTCTTTTAAAGCTTTACGTTTTTCAGCATACTTTGCTACAGTTTTTGCTCTCTTCACCTCACGGGCTTTCATTGATTCTTTAGCCATAATTAATTCTTTTTAAAAGGTAATCCTAGTTCGGTTAACAATGATTTTGCTTCTTTATCGGTTTTTGCCGAAGTTTCGAAAGTAATGTTCATTCCTGAAATCTTATTTACTTTATCGATATCGATCTCGGGAAAAATAATCTGCTCAAGAACACCTAATGAATAATTACCTCTACCATCAAAACCTGTAGCTTTAATTCCGTTAAAATCTCTAACACGTGGTAAAGCTGAAGTAATAAGACGATCTAAAAATTCGTACATTCTCTCTCCTCTTAACGTAACTTTTGCTCCAATTGGCATTCCTTTACGTAATTTGAAAGAAGCAACATCTTTTTTAGAAATCGTTGCTATAGCTTTCTGACCTGTTATATTTGTTAATTCGTCTACTGCATAGTCGATTAACTTTTTATCAGCTACTGCTGCTCCAACACCTCTACTTAAAACTATTTTTTTAAGTTTTGGTACTTGCATTACATTATCATAGCTGAATTCTTCTGTAAGAGCAGACACTACTCTGTCTTTATACTCTTGTTTTAATCTTGGGATATAAGCCATAATTATATTACTTCATTAGATTTTTTAGAAAATCTCACTTTCTTATCTCCTTCTATTCTATATCCTATTCTTGTTGTTTCACCTTTAGCGGTTAACAATGATAAGTTAGAAATATGAATAGGTGCTTCTTGTTTTACAATACCACCTTGTGGATTTGTAGCACTAGGCTTCTGGTGTTTTGACACTAAGTTCACACCTTCTACAATTGCCTTGTTCTTATCTTTCAATACTTTTTGTACAGTTCCCTCTTGACCTTTATTGTCTCCAGCAATAACTCGCACAGTATCTCCTGATTTTATTTTTAGCTTTGTCATCTTCACAAATGTTTTAAAGCACTTCTGGCGCTAGTGAAACAATCTTCATGAATTGCTTATCACGAAGTTCTCTTGCTACTGGACCAAACACACGTGTTCCTCTCATTTCTCCTGTAGGAGTTAATAGAACACACGCGTTATCATCAAAACGGATATAAGAACCGTCTGGTCTACGCACTTCTTTTTTGGTACGAACTACAACTGCAGTTGAAACTGCTCCTTTTTTAATGTTTCCATTTGGAGTTGCTTCTTTTACACTGACAACTATTTTGTCTCCTACAGAGGCGTATCTTCTTTTTGTACCACCTAAAACACGAATGACTAAAACTTCTTTTCCACCTGTGTTATCGGCTACTTTTAATCTAGACTCTTGTTGTACCATAATTACTTCGCTCTTTCAATTACTTCTACTAATCTCCAGCATTTGGTTTTACTCAAAGGTCTTGTTTCCATGATCTTTACAGTATCACCAATATTGCAGTCGTTTTTCTCGTCGTGTGCAACGTATTTTTTCGTTTTTAACACGAATTTTCCGTACATAGGATGTTTTACTTTTTTAACTTCAGCAACCACAATGGATTTCTGCATTTTGTTACTAGTAACAACTCCTATACGCTCTTTTCTTAAATTTCTTTTTTCCATCTTTCAGCAGAATTAACCGTTTAATTCTCTTTTTGTTAGCTCTGTAGCCATTCTCGCAATAGATCTTCTTACTTTACGTAATTGTAAAGGGTTTTCTAAGGGAGACATAGCGTGAGCCATTCTTAAATCTGAATACGCTTTTTGAGATTTACCAAGTTCCTCTTGTAATTCAGCTGTAGATAATTCTTTTACTTCTGATTGTTTCATAATCCTCAAATATTAAGCTTGATAATCTCTAGCTACTATAAACTTAGTTTTTACAGGAAGCTTCTGAGCTGCCAGACGTAAAGCTTCTTTAGCTACGTCATAAGGCACTCCGCTTATTTCAAATAATATTCTTCCTGGTTTTACTACTGCTGCCCAATACTCAACAGCACCTTTTCCTTTACCCATACGTACTTCAAGAGGTTTCTTAGTTATAGGCTTGTCTGGGAAAATTTTAATCCACAGAGAACCTTCTCTCTTCATATAACGAGTAGCAGAAATACGAGCTGCTTCTATTTGTCTAGCAGTAACAAAACTTGAATCTAATGATTTGATTCCGAAAGTACCATTAGAAAGTGTGTGTCCTCTTTGAGAAAGACCTTTCATACGTCCTTTTTGTTGCTTACGGAATTTTGTTCTTTTAGGCTGTAACATTGTTAATTTACTTTAAAAAATTACTTTCTACGACGTGATTTGTTATTACCTCCACTTCGTCCACCTCTGTCACCTTTTCCTTGTTTTTTGGATAAACCAACCAAAGGAGAAAGCTCTCTTTTACCATATACTTCGCCTTTCATAATCCATACTTTAACACCCAATCTACCATAAGTAGTGTGTGATTCTACCAAAGCATAATCTATGTCAGCTCTAAATGTTGATAAAGGAATACGACCTTCTTTATAAGACTCTGTACGTGCCATTTCTGCACCGTTCAAACGTCCTGAAATCTGGATTTTGATACCTTCTGCATTCATTCTCATTGCTGCCGCGATAGCCATTTTAATAGCACGACGATATGAGATCCGGCTTTCGATTTGTCTTGCGACACTCGATCCTACCAAAAATGCATCAAGTTCTGGTCTTTTGATTTCAAAAATATTGATCTGAACTTCCTTTTCTGTAATTTTCTTAAGCTCTTCTTTTAACTTGTCTACCTCTTGACCACCTTTTCCGATAATAATACCAGGTCTGGCAGTAGTGATAGTAACGGTTACAAGTTTAAGCGTACGCTCAATAATTACTCTAGATACACTAGCTTTTGATAAACGTGCGTGTACATACTTTCTAATCTTATCGTCTTCGGCAAGTTTGTCACCGTAGTCATTACCTCCGTACCAGTTAGATTCCCATCCTCTGATAATACCAAGGCGATTTCCGATTGGATTTGTCTTCTGTCCCATAGTTTATATTAGCTTTGTGTATTATTGTTTGCTGCAACCACTATTGTTACGTGGTTAGAGCGTTTTCTTATTCTGTGTGCACGACCCTGTGGAGCAGGACGAAGTCTTTTTAACATACTCCCTCCATCTACACGAATCTCTTTTACAAAAAGATCTGCATCTTCGATGCTAGCGTCTTCATTTTTCGCCTGCCAGTTTGCTATTGCCGAAAGCAATAACTTTTCTAAACGACGTGATGCTTCTTTAGGGTTAAATCTAAGAATATGAAGCGCCTTTTCAACTTTTACACCACGAACTAAATCCGCTACTAAACGCATCTTACGAGGTGACGTAGGGCAGTTATTAAGTTTAGCAAAAGCGATTTGCTTTTTCTCTTCCTTAATTCTTTCTGCCATTTCTCTTTTACGAACTCCCATGACTTAAATTATTTTTTACCTTTATTTTTAGCACCAGCGTGTCCTCTAAAGGAACGTGTTGGCGAAAATTCTCCTAATTTATGACCTACCATATTCTCGGTAATATATACCGGTACAAATTGGCGACCATTATGAACTGCAATTGTTTGCCCTACAAAGTCAGGAGTAATCATAGATGCTCTAGACCAAGTCTTAATAACAGACTTTTTATTAGCTTCTACATTTGCAGCTACTTTTTTCTCTAACTTATAGTGAACGTAAGGTCCTTTTTTTAATGAACGTGCCATATCTTATTATTTCTTTCTACGTTCTACAATATACTTATTACTCGCTTTCGTTTTAGAACGGGTTCTAAATCCTTTTGCAGGAAGACCTTTTCTAGAACGTGGGTGACCTCCAGAAGAGCGTCCTTCTCCACCACCCATTGGGTGATCAACAGGGTTCATCGCTACTGGTCTTGTACGAGGACGACGACCTAACCATCTTGTTCTACCAGCTTTACCTCCTACGATCAATTGATGATCACTATTAGATATAGCACCTATAGTAGCTACACAGTTAACTAATATCATTCTCACTTCACCAGAAGGTAATTTTACCGTAGCAAACTTACCATCTCTAGCCATAAGCTGAGCGAATGATCCAGCACTACGAGCCATAACAGCACCTTGACCTGGACGTAATTCTATACAAGAAATGATTGTACCTAGTGGAATATCACTAAGTGGCATAGCGTTACCGATCTCTGGAGCTACATTGCTACCAGAAACGACATTCTGACCTACCTGTAAACCATTTTGAGCGATAACATAGCGCTTCTCACCATCTTGGTAATTTAGCAACGCTATAAATGCAGTTCTGTTTGGATCGTATTCTATTGTTGCAACGGTAGCAGGAATTCCCTGTTTATCACGTTTAAAATCAATAATACGATACCTTCTTTTATGACCACCACCTTTGTAGCGCATAGTCATTTTTCCTTGACTGTTTCTACCTCCAGATCTTTTTTTCGGAGCCAATAGGCTTTTTTCCGGCTTATCAGTAGTAATGGCGTCAAATCCATTTACTACTCTAAAACGCTGACCTGGGGTAATTGGCTTTAATTTTCTTACTGACATTTTCTAGTCTTAAAGATTACTATATAAATCAATTACTTCACCTTCCGCCACCTGTACAATTGCTTTTTTATAAGCACTTGTTTTACCAGTGACCATACCTGTTTTTGTATAACGAGTATTACGATCTGGACGGACATTTATTGTTCGAACTTTAGTAACAGATACACCATAAGCAGCTTCAACTGCTTTCTTGATCTCTACCTTATTCGCTTTCTTATCTACTACAAAACCATAGCGGTTAAACACTTCACTATCTGCAGTAGCCTTTTCTGTAATAATAGGTTTTATTAAGATACTCATGGCTTCTATTTACTTAAATTCGTTTCAATTCCTTTCAAAGAACTTTCCAAAAGCACAACATTATTCGCATTAAGTATTTTATAAGTACTTAATTCTGAGGAAGTTATAACTTCTGAACTTTTCAAATTGCGTGACGACAAATATACATTTTTATTCGACTCTGCCAACACAAACAAAGACTTTTTGTTTTCAAGCCCTAAAGACTTTAAAACTGCAGTAAAATTCTTAGTTTTTACAGTATCAAAAGTAAAGTCTTCGATCACTGTTATTGCTTTGTCATTTGCCTTAATGCTTAACGCAGATTTACGTGCTAATCTCTTTAAGTTCTTATTTAATTTAAAAGAGTAGCTACGTGGTCTAGGACCAAAAACTCTACCTCCACCTTTAAATATAGGAGACTTTATACTACCTGCTCTCGCGGTACCTGTCCCTTTTTGCTTCTTTATCTTTCTAGTACTACCTACAATTTCTGCACGCTCCTTAGCTTTATGAGTACCTTGACGTTGATTAGCCAAGTATTGCTTCACATCTAAGTATACAGCATGATCATTTGGTTCTATACCAAAAACAGCATCAGAAAGGTCTGCCTTTCTTCCTGTTTCTTTTCCGTTTATATCAATTACCGCTACTTTCATTACTTCTGAATCGTTACATAAGCGTTTTTATGTCCAGGAACACATCCTTTAACAACAAGTATATTCTTTTCGGGAACTACTTTTAACACTCTTAAGTTTTGAACTTTTACTTTTTCTCCACCCATTCTACCTGCCATTTTCATTCCTTTGAAAACTCTTGCAGGATATGATGCAGCACCAATAGAACCCGGGGCTCTTAAACGGTTATGCTGACCATGAGTTGCTTGACCAACACCACCAAAATTGTGTCTCTTTACTACCCCTTGAAAACCTTTTCCTTTTGAAGTTGCTGATACATCAACAAATTCTCCTTCGGCAAAGTGCTCAACAGTTACTGTATCTCCTAATTTGTAATCCTCCTCAAAACCTTTGAATTCGACAACTTTACGTTTAGCAACAGTTCCTGCTTTTTTAAAGTGACCTAACGCCGCTTTAGTAGCATTTTTGTCTGCTTTGTCATCGAAACCTAGCTGAACAGCTTCATAACCGTCAACTTCTTCAGTTCTGACTTGGGTAACCACACATGGTCCAGCTTCGATTACTGTACATGGAATATTCTTTCCATTTTCATCGAAGATGCTGGTCATGCCGATCTTTTTTCCTATTAACCCAGACATATTTAATTATTTATTAATGATTTACTTATTCTATATTGAAATTACTTTCAATTTTTTTATTCTTTTGCAAAAAAACAGGGTCAAAACACGTTCAACCCTGAATGTATTTCTTTGCCGTTTTTCCCTCGCATACAGCTTGGGACATTTTATCGTAAGGCACACTTACGCACCAAGGTCTATCACACTTTGATTTCAACCTCTACCCCACTTGGTAATTCCAACTTCATTAACGCATCGATCGTTTTTGAAGAAGAGCTATAAATATCCAAAAGTCTTTTATAAGAACTTAATTGAAATTGCTCTCTGGATTTTTTGTTTACGTGTGGAGAACGAAGCACCGTAAAAATTTTCTTATGTGTTGGCAAAGGAATTGGCCCAGTTACTACAGCTCCCGTACTCTTTACCGTCTTTACGATTTTCTCAGCAGATTTATCTACTAAGTTATGATCGTAAGATTTTAGTTTTATTCTGATTTTTTGACTCATTTCTGTAATAATTAAGCGTTAACTCCTTTTGCAGCTGCAATTACTTCTTCCGAGATATTAGAAGGAGTTTCAGCATAGTGAGAAAATTCCATTGTTGATGTTGCTCTACCAGATGACAATGTTCTTAATGTTGTTACATATCCAAACATTTCAGAAAGAGGAACAGTTGCTTTTACAGTTTTTGCACCAGCACGATCACCCATATCACTTACTTGTCCTCTACGACGATTAAGATCTCCTACGATATCACCCATATTTTCTTCTGGCGTAATAACTTCCAATTTCATAATCGGCTCCATAATTACGGCTTTAGCAGCTTTCGCTGAATTCTTAAAACCTAATTTAGCAGCTAATTCGAAAGATAATTGATCAGAATCCACATCGTGATAAGAACCATCTTTCAATGTTACTTTCATAGCATCAACCTCATATCCAGCTAATGGACCATTTACCATAGCCATTTTGAATCCTTTTTCAATAGAAGGGATAAATTCCTTAGGAACATTACCTCCTTTAATCGTAGACTCAAACTGAAGCCCTACTTGTCCTTCATCTGCTGGCTCAATTGTAAATACAATATCTGCAAATTTACCTCGACCTCCAGATTGCTTCTTATAAACCTCTCTATGGTCAGCTGCCTGAGTAATAGCCTCTTTGTACTCTACTTGTGGCTGACCTTGATTTACTTCAACTTTGAATTCACGTCTTAAACGGTCAACAATAATATCTAAGTGAAGCTCACCCATTCCAGAAATAATTGTCTGTCCTGAAGCTTCATCTGTTCTAACTGTAAATGTTGGATCTTCTTCTGCTAATTTAGCCAAAGACATACCTAATTTATCAACATCTGCTTTAGTCTTAGGCTCAACCGCAATACCGATTACCGGATCAGGGAAATCCATAGATTCTAAAACGATAGGATTCTTTTCATCAGACATAGTATCACCAGTCTTGATATCTTTAAATCCTACTGCTGCTCCAATATCTCCTGCTTCGATATACTCAATTGCATTTTGTTTATTAGAGTGCATTTGATAAATACGAGAAATACGTTCTTTTTTACCCGAACGGTTATTCAAGATATATGATCCCGCATCCAATCGACCAGAATACGCTCTAAAGAATGCTAAACGTCCTACAAAAGGATCTGTAGCAATTTTAAATGCTAAAGCAGCAAATGGTTCTTTTACATCTGGCTTACGTAATTCTTCCTTATCAGTATTTGGGTTTACACCTACAATACCTTCTTTATCTGTTGGAGAAGGCAAATAACGACATACAGCATCTAAAAGAAACTGTACTCCTTTATTTTTAAATGCTGATCCACAAATCATAGGAATAATAGACATATCCATTACAGCAGCTCTAAGTGCAGCATGCACTTCTTCTTCTGTAATTGAATCTTCATCTTCCATAAATTTCTCTAAAAGATTTTCATCATAAGCAGCAACTTCTTCAATAAGTTTACCTCTTAATTCTGCAGCTTCAGCCTTTAAATCTTCAGGAATCTCAATAACATCAAATGTAGAACCTTGCGTCTCATCATGCCATACAATTGCACGGTTTTTCACTAAGTCTACAATACCTTTAAAATCTGCTTCATCACCAATATTCATTACAATCGGCACAGCATTAGACCCTAACATATCCTTAACTTGTTGACAAACTGCCATAAAGTTAGATCCTTGACGATCCATTTTATTTACAAAACCAATTCTTGGTACTTTATAGTTATCAGCAAGTCTCCAGTTTGTTTCTGATTGAGGCTCTACCCCATCAACAGCACTAAATAAGAACACCAATCCATCTAATACTCTTAGAGAACGGTTTACCTCTACGGTAAAATCAACGTGACCCGGAGTATCAATTATGTTAAAATGATATCCTTTAGTATCATCTACTGGTTTACCATTTTCTGTTGGAAAATTCCACTCACATGTTGTAGCAGCAGAAGTAATCGTGATACCACGTTCTTGCTCTTGCTCCATCCAATCCATAGTAGCTGCACCATCATGCACCTCACCAATTTTATGACTCACCCCTGTATAATAAAGTATACGTTCGGTGGTTGTAGTTTTCCCTGCGTCAATATGCGCAGCAATTCCTATATTTCTAGTATATTTTAAATCTCTAGCCATTTCTTAATGATTAAAATCTAAAGTGAGAGAATGCTTTATTTGCTTCAGCCATTTTATGAGTATCTACTCTTTTCTTAACAGCAGCTCCTTCTTCTTTTTCTGCAGCTATAATTTCTGCAGCAAGTTTCTGAGCCATAGATTTCTCATTTCTTTTACGTGAAAATTGAATCAACCACTTCATAGCGGTAGATATTTTACGATCTGGTCTGATTGGATTAGGAATTTGAAAAGTAGCTCCTCCTACACGACGACTTCGCACCTCTACGTGTGGCATTACATTAGATAAAGCATCTTTCCAAATTTCTAAAGACGTTTTTTCGTCATTTTGTTTTTTCTCTTCTACGATATCAATTGCATCATAGAATATTTTGAAAGCTGTCGATTTCTTTCCATCCCACATCATCATGTTCACAAAACGTGTAACTAATTGATCGTTAAAACGTGGATCTGGCAAAATCGGTCTTTTTTTAGCCTTTCTTTTTCTCATGTCTTCTTCTTAAAGTTTTTTGATTACTTCTTAGGGCGTTTAGCACCATACTTAGATCTACGTTGTGTTCTTCCTTCTACACCTGCGGTGTCTAAAGCTCCACGAACAATGTGATATCTAACTCCTGGTAAATCTTTTACCCTTCCACCTCTAACTAATACTATCGAGTGCTCCTGGAGGTTATGACCTTCACCACCGATGTACGCATTTACTTCTTTACCATTTGTTAACCTAACACGAGCCACTTTACGCATAGCTGAATTTGGTTTTTTTGGTGTAGTAGTATAAACACGTGTACAAACACCGCGGCGTTGCGGGCACGAATCCAAAGCAGCCGATTTACTCTTCTTAGTTATTTTGGCTCTACCTTTTCTTACTAATTGTGAAATTGTTGGCATAATTTGCTTTACACTATTATTAAAAATTTAAAAAAATATCCCTTTTAAAGGGCTGCAAAGGTAGAAATATTTTCGAGCAAATCAAATCCTAAGGGATTAATTTTTATTCGTTTATATATATCACCCGAAATAAACAAGGCAGAACAGTAATGTTACCAAACAAACCACAACAAAAACCTTCTGCATTAACTTAAACAGAAGACAAACATAATACCATAATATACGATTACAACATCTTACTATATTATTAAGGTATACACCTAACTAATCATACTAACTTTGCAATAGCTACACTTTAAATTATCATAGCTTATCCTTTGTCTAAAAAAACACTTATCCAATAATAACATAAACTCCCAATACTACATCCTTATATATATCACAATCAAATTTAAACACTTAATAGACCCAAATCAAAACAACTCTTCTACACAGCACCAAGCTTTTACAACTTCTTAATCAAAAGGACGCTCCTTACATTAAGCCTAATACACAACATAAAGTATTAAATTAGTCAACCTAATCAATCCCTCCTATCTACCTAGCACACAAAAACACAACATATGATTAAAATTAGAACTCAAATCACACCTTAAACATTTAAATAAACTTTATTTAAACACATTATCATTCCCACAAACAAAAAAAAAAAAAAAACCATTACTATTTCAACAAAAAAAAAGCAAAAAAAATGCATTTTCAACAACCGTTTTAAACTTTTAATTACAAAAAGTTGTTTTATTAAGATTTTATTAAGATTTTTGGAACTGGCTAATTCAAATAAATTATAAAATGAAAACAAAGTTTAGTGGAATTTTAACGCTATTACTAGCGTTTGTTGTGCAATTTACTTTTGCACAGGAAAAAGCAATTTCAGGAACTGTAACCGATGATAAAGGGTTACCTCTTCCTGGAGTTAATGTTATTGTGAAAAATACAGCAAATGGTACTCAAACTGATTTCGATGGTAAATATACCATTCAGGCAGCTCAGGGCGCAGTACTTTCTTTCAGCTATGTCGGATTCGACACGAAAGATGTGGTGGTTGGCGACGGTAACTCAATTAATCTTCAATTATCAGCTTCAGCTTCGGAATTAGAAGAAGTTGTTATAACTGCTCAAGGGCTTAAAAGAGGGAAAAAAGCTATTGGATACGCATTACAGCAGGTAGATAGCGAAGATATTATTGAATCAGGCTCTACAAACGCAGTAGATGCATTGGTAGGAAAAGCTGCTGGTATACAAATTACCAGATCATCTGGATCTGCAGGTGGTGGTTCTAGAATACTGGTTCGTGGTGTAACCTCGTTGATTGGAAACAATCAACCTCTTATTGTTATTGATGGGGTAAGAACAAATAATGAAACCTTATCTACTGAAGGAAACACTGCGGGAACAGCACAATCTAATCGTTTAATGGACCTTAATACAGAAGATATTAAATCTTTAACAGTATTAAAAGGGGCGGCCGCTACAGCATTATATGGAACTGCTGGATCAACTGGTGTTATTGTTATCGAAACTAAAAAAGGGAATAAAGATCAGAGATTTAGTATAGATTTCACTTCCCAAACTACGATTGATCAAGTAACTTCTGTTTTTGATCTTCAAAATATATTTGCTCAAGGTTCTGGTGGAAATTATAGTGATCCATCTACAGGGGCAAGTGGTTCATGGGGACCTAGAATATCTGATTTAGAATACTCTACAGATTCTAGTCATCCAAATGCTCCAGGAGCGAGTGCTTTTGATTCTAATGGACGATATCTTTATGACCCAAATGGTTTTTTAGTTCCTCGAGGAACAGGAAATGGGCAAGCAGCTAATACTTACGACAATGTTGGTGATTTTTTCACAACAGCAGTTAGCACCCTTCACTCTCTTGGGGTTCAAGGTGGTGCAGAAAATTCATCTTACAGATTTTCAACCTCTTATCTTGATGGCGAAGGAGTAGTTCCTAATGAGCTTTATGATCGATTCACTGCATCTTTAGCAGGAGATTTACAAGCTACAGAAAAATTAAGTTTTAGCACTACATTAAATTATGCAAAATCTGATTTTCAAAGGGTTCAACAAGGATCTAACACCTCTGGGCTTCTGTTAGGATTACTAAGAACTCCTGCATCATTTGATAACTCAGGAGGCTATGGTAGAGATGCCGTTGATACTCCTGCTGCTTATATATTCTCAAATGGAAACCAAAGAAACTATCGTGGAGGTGGTGGATATGACAATCCATATTGGACAGTCAACAATACCCTTCGAGATGAAGAGGTTAATAGAGTATATGGTAGTTTCAAATTAAACTACCAAGCTCACCCATGGCTTAATGTTGGGTTTAATGTAGGTACAGATTATACAAATGACCGAAGAAAGCAAAATTTCGAAATCAATTCAAGAACGCAATCATCAGGTCAAGTAATCAAGGATGAGTTCAACACTTCTATTATTGATTCTTATTTAAATCTTACAGGATCAGGAGAAATAACTACAGATTTTACTTTAAATTATTTGGTTGGAGCCAATTTGTTTTCTTTCAAAAGGTCTAGACTAAATGTTTCAGGAACAAATTTACTTTTTCAAAACTTTTTGGATTTAAGTAATGCTACTGACGTTACCTCTTTTGAAACCCTTACCCGATATAGAACTCTTGGTGTTTTCGGACAGATAGAATTTGGATGGAAAGACGCAATATTTATTACTGCTACAGGTAGAAATGACTGGGATACTAGATTAGCAGGAACGGGAGATAATTTTGACTTAGGAAACTTAAGTTTCTTTTACCCTTCTGTTTCTTCTTCTATTGTTTTTTCAGAGTTCTTACCAGAGAATGACATTCTTACTCTAGGTAAACTAAGAGGTTCTTGGGCTCAAGTAGGAGCCCCACCTCCATTTGCATATTTAACCTCTACTTCATTTGAAGTTGATCCTATTGGAGATGGATGGGGGAATGCGAATAGCTTCCCAATTGTTGGGCAAACAGGTTTTGAATTAGATAATGTTCGAGGTAATTCTTCACTAACTCCTGAAATATCTGAAACTATTGAGGTTGGTGCTGATTTACGTTTTTTTAATGATAGATTCGGAATTGACTTCACCTATTACAAAAGAAAGACCAAGGATGCTATTCTAAATGCATCACTACCGTCATCTACTGGTTCTACCAACGTATGGCTAAATGCAGGTAAACTAACTTCTGATGGTATCGAATTAGTTGTTGATGGAACACCTGTAAGAAATGACAATTTTACCTGGAACACTCAGTTCAACTTCACGAAATCTGAAAGTGTTGTTGACGAACTTGCTCCAGGACTAGAACGTCTTTTCCTTGCAGGCTTTAACAGTGCAGGTACATACCTAGTTGCCGGTAACCCATATGGAGCTATTTTTGGAGGTGCATACTTAAGAGAAGGCGCTGGTGGCGCAAATGATGATGGCTTAAATATCCCTAGTGGTTCCGTTGTAATTAATGACGACCCTACTTCATCTGAATACGGATATCAAGCAGTAGATCCAACTCAACGATCGATTGGTAATCCAAATCCTGATTTTATTTTAGGATGGAAAAATAGCTTTAGCTATAAAAGAATTAATTTCTCATTCCTATTAGATTGGAGACAAGGTGGTGATCTTTGGAATGGAACAGCATGGGCTCTTTCTTTCTTTGGTAGATCTCAAATTACAGCAGAAACAAGACAAGAGGCTCCAGCACCAATTCAAGGAGTTTTATCTGATGGATCAGCAAATAACATTCCTGTGGTAAGAGATCAATCATACTGGCAATCTTCACTTGGTGGATTTGGAGCTGTAGGTGAACAATTTGTTCAAGATGGTGGTTGGATAAGACTTAGAGAAGTTGGTTTATCTTATAGCTTTCCTGAAAAAATGTTTGGAGGCAAATTTGTAAAAGGAGGATCAATTGGTGTAACTGGTAGAAATCTTTGGTTTACTTCTGATTATGAAGGTATCGATCCGGAAACCAGTCTAACAGGTACAGGTAATGGACAAGGCTTTGATTATTTCAATATGCCAAGTACAAAATCTGTAATTTTTAAACTATCACTTAAATTCTAAAAAATATTATGAAATCACATATTTTTAAAATACAATTTATCTTTTTATTGTGTATCGCCACAATATCTTGTGAAAATTTTTTAGATGAAAATCTAAACGTAGACCCAAACAAACCTTCTTCAGTTCCTGTTAGTGCCATGTTACCCTCTATAGGCATCAATATTGCCGATGTTACAGGAGGTGATTTCTCTAGGTTTAACTGCCTGTTAACGCAGCAAGTAGAAGGTGTTGCAAGACAATGGACATCTTTCAATAGTTATACAGGATTAACTCCTAATAGGTTTGATACTGCTTGGACTAATTTATATGAAGCAATTTTTATCGAACTAGATATTTATATAAAACAAAGTGAAGAATTAGGAGCTAATCATTATCTAGGTATTGGACAAATACTTCAGGCTTACTCATTAATGTTAGCCACCGATGTTTGGGGAGATATACCATATACCGAAGCAGGTCAAGGTCTTGACAACACTTCTCCTGTATATGATGATCAAGCTACAGTAATATACCCTGCGATTTTCTCCTTACTTCAAAGCGGTATTGAGAACCTAGGGAAAAACGATGGAGGTTTTGCTGTTGAAGGAGATGTTTTTTATGGTGGTGATACTGCATTATGGATAAAAGCTGCAAGAGCAATAAGAGCAAGAGCACATTTACACCAAGATAATTATGCTGATGCTTTAACAGATGCTCAAGCATCTTTCACATCAAGAAGTGATAATTTAAGATTTACTTATGAAGCAACCAAACCTGGTCAATGGCATAGGTTTAATGATGGAAGAACAGGTGATATTGAATTTCACCCATTCATGAGTGGCTTAATGACAGCACTTAATGACACTGATAGATTAGCTATTTTTTCTGAAACATTTGTTACTGGTCATTCTTATTTGATTGATGCCTTTGGACAGGATTTAATTTCATATAGAGAAATTAAATTCATAGAAGCTGAATGTTTACTAAGAACAGGAGGAAGTGACGCTGCAATTTCTACAGCTTATTTAGCAGGTATAGAAGCATCATTTGAAGAAGTAGGCCTTACAAATGCACAATATACCACCTACATCGGCAATGCCACTGTTAACCCTGGCGTAGGAAGTATTGCATTAGATCCTCATGTTTATACTCAAAAATATATTGGGCTTTTTGTTCAACCAGAAGTATACAACGACTATAGAAGGACCGGATTCCCTAATTTAACACCAACTTCGGGAACACAAGTTCCTGTGAGATGGAATTATAGTAGTGATGAGTTATTGTTTAACACAAATACTCCTGGTCCAAGTGAAGCTGATTTATATAAACCAAGAGTTGATTGGAATCTATAAAACTTTTAATTTTCCAAATTAGAAATTGGATCACAACCAAAAGTAGACATAGCATTAATTTTCAATAGCTTACTACTACATAAAAACAAAAAAACCTGTAATTTACTTTACAGGTTTTTTTTTGTTTTTAATGTCTTATCCCATTATAAAGTAGCAATAAACTATTGCTAATATCTGGCCTCTTTAGATTGTAATTATATTTTTTTTAATAGTGAAAAGTTGTTTTATTAAGATATTATGATGATTTTTGGAGCTGGCTAATTCAAATAAATTGTAAAATGAGAACAAAGTTTAGTGGAATTCTAACGCTTTTACTAGCGTTTGTCGTGCAATTCACTTTTGCACAAGAAAAAACGATTTCAGGAACTGTAACCGATGATAAAGGGTTACCTCTTCCTGGAGTTAATGTTGTTGTAAAAAATACAGCAAGTGGTACTCAAACCGATTTTGATGGAAACTATACCATCCAAACAAATCGAGGTGCTGTACTTTCCTTTAGTTATGTTGGATTTAATCCTAAAGATGTAATAATTGGAGATAGTAACACTATCAACATTCAATTGGTTACCTCTGCTTCTGAATTAGAAGAAGTAGTAATCACCGGACAAGGTTCTGGTATAGCTAAAAGAAAATTATCTACTACTGTAGATTTTTTAACAGCTGATCAAGTAGACAAATTGCCTTCTAATCAAATAGATCAATTATTACAGTCTACTACGCCTAGTGCACAAATAAGGTTAAGTTCTGGTCAACCTGGTACAGCAGCTATCATAAGAACAAGGGGAGCTATTTCTGCTTCAACTTCGGCAACACCTGTAGTTATTGTTGACGGTATTCGTGTAGATAATTTAAATTCGAACCCTCAGTTAGGTATTGGAACAGGAGGTGCTGCGATTTCTGCATTAGCAGATATCCCTGTAGAATCTATAGAAAAAATAGAATATATTAAGGGAGGTGCAGCAACAACTTTATATGGTGCTGATGCGGCAAATGGTATCATCCAAATTATTACTAAGAAAGGTACTTCTGGTAAAACAAGATTTATGTTCGAAACTAAAGTTGGAGCGATCAAAGCGACTGAAGACTTTCTTAAATATAAAAGAACAGGTGAGGCTTTATTTGAACCTGGTCTTGCTATAGAATATAAAATAGGAGTTAATGGAGGTAATGAAAAAGTTACTTATAACTTTTCAGGTAGTTTATATGCAGATGACTCTTTCAATAGATTAAATGAACAAGTAAGAAGAAACCTTTCTTTTGGTCTTGGTGCACAAGTTACTGATAGATTAAAATATCAAGGGTCTTTCTCTTATGTTGGTTTTGAATCTAACCTGGATTACAATGCAAATACTAGTTTTTCTAGATTTTCGGCTTTTGAAGGTGCTGGACGTGGAAACCTAGATGAATTGACAGAAGCAGAATGGCAAGATGAATTAAATCGTTCTAATAACATTGGAGCTCAAGTAGACATAAATAGTACTGTAAATCGTTTTACAAACTCTAACAAATTTACTTACGATTTTACAGATAGTTTTCAAGCAAATGCAATTATAGGTGTTGATTCTAGAACACAGACACAACAAGAGGTTGGATCTAATGCACTTCAAATCGCTCAAGGGTCGATTAACCCTGGTACAACTGATCAAGCATACTTAAACCGACTAGTGAGACACGCTTTTACAGTTACTGGTGATCTTAATTTTACGCACAGAGCAAATTTAGAAAACTTCTCATTTGTAACTGTTTTTGGAGGACAATTTTTTAGATCAACAGACAGACAGTATAATACAGGAGGCTCAGGTGGAGTTGATGGTACTACTGATTTAGGTTTTTTTCCAACTCAAACAACGGATGATTTTATTTTAGAAAATGCTAATTATGGAGTGTACTTTTTAGAAAATATTGGGATTTATGATGTAGCCTTTCTTGAATTTGGTGGTCGACTAGATCAAAATACTCAAGCGGGTAAAAATACAGATCCTTTATTCTTACCTAAAATCGGTATTACCTATAATATTTCTGATCATGATTTTTATTATGACAGTGGTATAAAAGATATTTTATCTACTGTGAAGTTAAGAGCGAACTATGGTGAAGCCACAAATTTTGCACGAGCGTTTTCACAAGATAAAACCTTTAATCTTAATCCATTTTTAGGAGCTCCATCTTTTATCTTTAACAATCCTGGAAATGATGATTTAATTTCTGAAACTGTTATTACCACAGAATATGGTATCGAATTAGGATTGTTTAATGACAGAATTAATCTAAGTGGTACAAGATATGTTGCGACAACAGAAGATGCATTATTTACTCCTGGACAGCCACCAACTAGTGGTCAATTTAATCAAATCCAAAATATTGGTGAAATTAAAAATGAGGGATGGGAACTTGCCTTGAGTGCTGATGTTATTAGAAGCGAAAAGCACACTTTAAACGTTAACTTTTCTTACAACACCAACGAAAACACTGTAGTTAGTACTGGTGGTGCTCCTGCATTTAATGTTGGTGGATTTACTGTTATCGGATCTTGGGTAGAAGAAGGAGAAAGCCTTGGATATCTTAGAGGTACTTCTGCTGCTCCTAATGGAGATGGCACATATACATTTACTCCAAATAGTCCTCTAGGAGATACATTTGCTCCTTATTTTGGATCATTTGGAATAAACTATACATGGGATAAATTAAATTTCTTCATGACTGGAGATTATCAATTTGGAGGAAAGATTGTTGATTTAAGCTTTTTACTAAGACATTTAAGAGGAGCTGATGATACTGGAATTCCTGAAGATCTTGTAGGAACGACTAGTCCTTTTAATTATGTTAATTATTTTACTTATGATAATGATTTTGTAAAAATTAGAAATATAGGAATCAATTATTCTTTAGGAGATAAGTTGGGAATATTTGAAAATGTAATTATTGGATTTACAGTAACGAATCCTTTCAACTGGACTGCTGGTGATTTTGATCCAGAGACTACAGGTTCAGGTATTAATCTTCAGAATGGGTTTAGTAGTGGAGGATTTGCTTATGGTACAGAATCTGCACCAAGAACTTATATGACCTCTCTTAAATTCCAGTTTTAAGAATAAATTTAAAATATATTAAAAATGAAAAAAATATTTTTATACACCTTAACAATTGTTCTTTTAATAGGATGTACAGATGATCTAAAAGATGCAACTGATTTCACTTCTGTAGAGAACCCGAATCTTTCTGAGGCATCTATTATAGGTAAACCTAACTCTTCATCAATATGGCTTGAAGGGATTGAAAGAGACCTATCAATTACTTTAAATGAAATATTAATACTAGCAGAACTTGGTTCTGATAATTATGTAAATACTCAAACTTTTTTTAGTCAATTTTTGGATGGTCTTGAAATAAGAATTGATGATCCAGATATGAGAGATACACAATTTAGAATAGCTAGAGTTCGTGAAGCTGCTAAATTTGGGCTAGAATCTGTTGGTCCTAATGATTCAGAATATAATACTGAAACAGAAGCTGAGTATAACTTTTTTGAAGGAATGTCGTATTTATATGCAGGGATGTACTTCTCTAATCTTCCGCAGGAAGAGCTAGGACCTACATTTACTTCGGTTCAGAATCTGACAAGTGCTATAACTTCATTTGATCTTGCAATAGGCCTTAATCCTAAAGCAGAGTATTATCTTGCAAAAGCAAGGGCTAATTATTATTTAGGAAATAAAGCAGAGGCTGTACAAGCGGCAAATGATGCTTTAGGACTTAGTACTAATTTTCTAAGATCTGCACGATATGATGAATTAAATGGTCCTTCAAATAGATTAGAAGATGCATTTTATGAAAGAGCTACTTTTGATGATTTTCAACCGTTACCATCTTTAGATTTTCTTGATCCAAAATATTCTTTTGTTGATGCAAATCAAGATGCTTCTGTACATTATTTAAAAGCGGAAGAAGCATATTTAATTATAGCAGAATCTAATCTTGCAGACAATAATGTGGGAGCAGCTCAAACTAATTTAGAAGATTTATTAACTTTGGTGGCTACTAGAGAAGTAAGAACTATAGATGATTCTATTGAAGGAAGAACTCAACAAAGTCCTGGATCTAGACCAGATAAAGCTACTGTTGTGGTTAATTCAAGACCAGGTTTAGTTCTAGATCGTCAGGCTGGTAATGTAATGGTACCTTCTGTATCTGGTACTTCTTTAGTACAAACAGATATTGATGCTATGACTGGTGGAGACACTTCACTAGAATTACTATATAGAACTAGACAAGAAATTTTTATTGCAGAAGGACTTCGTTTTGCAGATATGGGAGTTAAATTGGTTATTCATGAAAATGAAATCTTACAAAACTCAAATATTTCAGAAGGAGATCCTGGTACTGTATCAGTTATTCCATCGTTTATAAATTCTAATATTGCAAATTTAGATGCATTTACTTATGATGACGGAACTGGTGTTGTAACTACCGCGATAGATCTTAATTCTATTTTGGTTGCAAACAAAACTTCTAATGAGGTTTTACCTTTTCATTAATTGTGATCTAGTATTATATTTGTAATACCAATTATTACTTTTTTAAGGGAATTACAAACAATAATAAATCCAATTAAAAGCAAAAATGTTAAAAGAGAGGCTACATACTATATGTAGCCTCTTTTTTGTATACAATTCCTAAAACTCATTTCTATTATACTATCTTTGGCCTCAATAAATAAGCTACAAATAATTAGGGTAATGCTAATCTACCGTTATGACAGATACGGCCTTACTATATAATACTATATACAGATGAAAAACGATTCCTTAGTTTTTGGTATCAGAGCAATTATAGAAGCCATAACGTCTGGCAAAACCATTGATAAGCTTTTTATCCAAAAAGGATTACATGGTGACCTGGCTAAAGAATTAATGAGCCTTGTAAGGAAACAGAATATTACTATTAACTATGTTCCTGTAGAAAAATTGAACAGATTAACCCGTAGCAATCATCAAGGTGCTGTTGCTTACACCTCTCCTATCGATTTTTATGATCTCGAAAATCTTGTTATGAATGTTATTGAATCTGGAGAAACTCCTTTATTTCTTATTCTAGATCAACTTTCTGATGTTCGTAATTTTGGAGCTATTATCAGAACTGCAGAATGCACAGGTGTACATGGCATTATCATTCAGAAAAAAGGAGGAGCACCGGTTAATGCAGATACTGTAAAAACTTCTGCTGGTGCTGTATTCAAAATCCCTATATGTAAAGTAGATCATATAAAAGATGCCATGTTTTATTTACAAGGTTCAGGTGTTCAGATAGTTGCTGCTACAGAAAAAGCCGACACCGCTATTTATGATACAAATCTAACTATTCCTACCGCCATCATTATGGGCAGTGAAGGTAAAGGTATTTCTCAATCTGTATTAAAGCTGGTAGATCAACAAGCTAAACTACCAATGTATGGAGATATTGCCTCATTAAACGTATCTGTAGCCTGTGGTGTGTTTTTATATGAAATCATAAGGCAAAGGCTATAATATTGATTATTCTTCTTCAGGCTTATCTGTATTAGGTCTATATTCGTATATAACGCTAATCTCCTCATCCAAATCTTTCTGAGGTAGGTTTTCGATAAAATTACCATTATCATCAAAATGCTTTAGAAACTCATCTTCTTCAGGATCATAATGTTCGGACTCCCAGATATATTTTTTTGGTTGCACTACTCCTTTTTTGATAAAAAAAGCTAACACAACCCCAGATAATATCCCCGATAAATGTCCTTCCCATGAGATTTTAGGATCTATAGGCAATACATACATTACCATGCTTCCGTAAATAAAAACCACAACAAAGGATAATGCAATTAATCTAAAGTGTTTTGCAAAAATCCCTTTAAAAAACAAAAAACCAAAAAGCATATAAATTACACCACTTGCTCCAATATGATTTGCTGGCCGACCCAATAACCAAGTTAAAAAACCCGTAAGAAAAACTCCTATACATAATACTTTCCAAGCATTATTTTGATAGAAAAAGAAGAGTGCAGCCGATAAAATCAATAACGGTAACGTATTATGCCACAAATGGGTAATATCGGCATGGATAAAAGGAGAGAATAGTATTCCTCTTAACCCAATCACTGTTCTAGGAAGTACCCCAAAATGATTAAAACTTAAGTCAAAACGAATTTCAAACCAAAAAACTATCCAAATAAGTAATACAAACAACAATGGATACCCTACTACTCCTGTATTAAACTTAAAATGAGTCTCTTTTTCTTGCATAGTAGTAAGAATATATCAAAAAAAAGTCCAAAACAAAAAGTTCGGTTAAAATGTCAGGTGTATCCTATATTTTATTCTAAGTCTGTAGATTTATAATAATTATCACCATCTACAGGAAATGCTTTTTTCGAAAACATATCTTCTATTATTCGGTTGGTTAATGGAGCAATACCTGTTTTAATCCCTTCTACTTTTATAGGGTATGTCATATTAGAAGAATGATTATACCCTAAACAATGTCCAAACTCATGCGCAGTAATATGTCCCGTTTTCTTAGTTAAATAATCCCTTAAGATATGTTCTGCAACACCAAACGTGCTACCTCCTCCTAAACCAGAGACATTTACAACTTTTCCGCATTTCAAAAACTCCTTATTGATTAGTTTTTGATAAAGCTCTTTTTTCTCTTCACTAGTCATAACGATGGCACCATCATTTTTAATTAAGTGTTCTTTTAGGAAACCTTCTTCAAAAGCTTCTGAAGCAAAGATATAACCCAGATTAATTATCATACCAGAAAATCTCCTTATATCCTTAGCACTAATATCATCACTCCAATTGTTATCAGGGTTATTATTTTCATCAAAATCATGATATCTAATATCCCATTTCAATTTAGAAAGTGTTTTTAACTTTTTGACAAGTTCGCTTTCTCCCATAAAATCAAACGTTACTTTATCTGCTAAAATCCCTTCTGTACTATAATCAGATAAATCTACCATGACTCCATTTACATTGATAAACTGAGTTTCTTCACTAAGAAAAGAATATTTAATTTCCTGCTTTGCATGTGCCCTTATCTTATTAATTTTAAATAGCTTAATCTTAGATCCTACCCCTTCTATATCTGCAATAATAAAAACATTTTCAATATCAACTGGAGCAAAATTAGCAACTTCAATAGTAAAAGCATCAATTGGTTTTACCCTTATTATCTTACCGATTTCATATCGTCTTGTTTCCGAAGTCATTAATTCCTGATCCTCACCATCCCGAAACATTAATTTAGAATTGGCATCGGTATCAAAAGAATACTCTCTAACTGCAAATTCGGTATTTTCTGCCTCGCTGGAGTTATCATCGTTACTACAAGAAATTAATATGAGCATACTCATTAACAACAAAATATTCTTGCATGTATATATATATTTCATTTTTTTGGCTGTTTGTTAGTACGTGTATTGAGCTAATAACTTAACCCTACCCAGCTTATTGTCTGGTAAGAGTAAATTATTCTGTTTTTAAAAAATATATACGACTCTATTACATTCTAATATTTGAGCTCAAAATTCTATAAAAGCTTGTATTTTTACACTTATGAATAAACCACTTGCAGAACGAATACGTCCAAAATCCTTAGAACAGTACCTTAGTCAGGAACACCTGATTGGTGATGATGGTTCTCTTACCCAGCAAATCAAAAGAGGGCTTATCCCCTCTTTAATACTTTGGGGTCCCCCCGGAGTGGGAAAAACGACATTAGCTAATATTATCGCTAACGAATCAGAAAGACCTTTCTACACTCTTAGTGCTATTAATAGTGGTGTTAAAGAAGTAAGAGAAGTAATTGATAAGGCTAAACAAAGTGGAGGTTTGTTTACTGCCAAAAACCCTATCTTATTTATTGATGAAATTCATCGTTTTAGCAAATCACAACAAGATTCTTTATTAGGTGCAGTAGAGAAAGGATGGATTACCCTTATTGGGGCTACTACAGAAAATCCAAGTTTTGAAGTCATACCTGCACTCTTATCTCGTTGCCAGGTGTATACACTTAATCCTTTTGGCAAAAAAGAATTAGAAGCATTACTCAATAGAGCCATGCAAGAAGATGAGCATTTAAAATCTAAAGAAATAGTACTTAAGGAGACAGAATCTCTACTAAGGCTAAGTGGCGGAGATGCTCGTAAGCTTTTAAATATTTTCGAATTAGTTGTTTCTAGTCAGGATCAGGAACCCATTACAATTACTAATGATCTGGTTTCAAAATTAGTACAACAAAATACGGTGCGATATGACAAAACTGGAGAGCAGCACTATGATATCATCTCTGCTTTTATTAAATCTATCAGGGGAAGCGATCCTAATGCTGCTGTATATTGGCTTGCACGTATGATTGAAGGCGGTGAAGATCTTAAATTCATTGCCCGAAGGCTAATTATACTAGCTTCTGAAGATATCGGAAACGCTAATCCAACTGCCTTGATTTTAGCAAATAATTCTTTCCAGGCCGTTAATACTATTGGTTATCCCGAAGCTAGAATTATATTAAGTCAATGCACGGTTTATCTAGCTTCTTCACCTAAAAGTAATGCATCTTATATGGCTATAAATAAAGCCCAGCAATTGGTAAAACAAACAGGGGATTTATCTATTCCTTTACATATAAGAAATGCTCCTACCAAATTAATGAAAGAATTAGGGTATGGTGAAGACTACAAATATGCTCATAATCATAAAGACAATTTTGTAAAACAAGAATTTCTTCCTGATGATATTGCCAACACAAAATTATATGATCCGGGAAATAACCAGCGTGAAAACTCATTTAGAACATTTCTTAAATCAAGATGGGGAGATAAATACGAGTATTAACCCTTCTTTTATCCCCCCATTGTATAATTTCTCCTTTTTAAAAAAGGAATGATCAAATTTTATTGTCTTGCAAAAGTATCTGTAATAAGCTTATTGGTTGCTGGATTAATACGCTCTAATATAAAATTTCCATACCCATCAAAATATCCATTACCACTTAAATCTCCCGCCTGAACTATATAATTTTTTCCGCTTCCTGATTTAAAAATTTTCCCTATCGAGTTTTGCTTTTCTTCATTTTTAAATATCTCATATCCATAATCTTGTTTTTTAAACAAGAAACTTACATCATTAAAAAGGTATGTAATCGAATTTCCTGATGGAGATGAAGCCTCTACGACTTCTTTAGTTTGTATAGGCTCTTCTTTTTTAACAATCTTTTCTTCTTTATCACCGCTATATGTATAGTTAAGTGCCTCTACCGATATAAAAGCATTTCTAAGTGCTTCATGATATCCCTTCTTATACTCTTTTTCCCTACTCTTTCCTTCTGCCGATGTAAATACTACACTACCATTACAATCTGTTAGCTCAAATACTAGCCTTGTTAAAAACATACCGGGTTTTCTTTTTATATTAGCTCTTAGTGCCTTACAGCCATTAGCCCTAAGATCCTCTGGAAAATTTTCTTCTTTTAAATAGGCTTCAAATCCATACTTAGTCAATAAAAATTTAGTAAGTGAATTAAGCTGATACTTATCCTCTCCTTTTAAAAAATTATAGCTCTTGGGCACTATAACATACTTATACTCATTGATATTTTTTTGAGCATTTACACTTAACGTAGAAATTAAAACAATCCCTAAAAACAAAATACGTAACATATCTATCTCATTATGAAATTAAAACCTAGTTGTACAGAAGTACCTCTTGCTTTTGCAAGATTAGTATATTCTAATAAATTATTACCCGAAATATAAAAATTAATTTTATTAATATGAATAGATGCAAGAAATCCTATATTATAATATGAATAATCATCAATAGTATACGTAAGTTTTGTTCTTAAAAAATTAAAAAAACGTTTATAATAAAACAAGGAAGCTGCATATTGAGGTCTTTTGGGTCTAAATTGGGTAAATAACTGTACTCCTATAGCATCCATGTATGGAGGTTTTTCTCCCTCAAGATAACAATCACAAGTACCATCATCATATCGGTTAAAAGAATATCTAACAGAACTGTTTAATTTTAAAGGACGCATAGTTATATAAGTTGTACTTAATGTATCAAGTGGTACAGCTTCTTCTAGTTCATCTAAAAAATTCTGAGCATCCTGACCAGAAAACTGAATTGGTGTTTCAAATCCTTCAAAAACATAATTACCTCGTGCTCGATAGGTTTCTACATCTTTAGTATATAATATCATCCCTAAATCATTTGCACTTCCTGTAATAGCAAGCTGTTCATTTATTTTATGAGTAAACCCTATATCTACACCAAGCCCCAGGTTCCCTCCCAAAAAAGCTCTTTCTATTAGCTTATTAACGATATCTTTTCCTTCTTTATCTTTAAGAGAAGCATATCCAGATGTTCTTACAGTAACATCTGCATTACTAATTATATGTTGATAAACATTATTTCCTTCTGGGGTTTCTACAGTAGTAAAAGTTCCTTTGTTTTTAGCACTACGAATATGAAACATACTAGAATATAATTTGGCTCTGGCTCCAAAAGTTAACTTCTTATTTATCTTCTTTGTGTATCCAAAATGAAATGTAGTTAACAATTCTACAGATCCATTTATAGTAGAAAAACGAAACGGTTGATTAAGAAAATCCCGATTACCTTGATAAGCAAGAACCACAAAGTCTTTCGGAAAATATCCTATAACATCTAATTCCTGATAGATTCCTCCAGAGAAATATATATTTTTATTTTTTTTGCTTTCCCATCCAAAACTAATAAGTTCTAATTGCTGTGTTAGGGTTAAATAATCATTGCTTGTAAGTGTATTAAGTGTATTTTCTATTTTATCATTAATATCCCTTCCATCATCTGCAAAAACATCATAGATAGAGGCTCCTCTTAACCCTGCATTTACATGAAACTGTGATAAAAAAGGTACTCCTGCATGGTAATCAAAATTTATATCAGCTCCAGGGTTAAGAAGCAATGACTGAGGAAGGTCTGTGAAATCGTATAAGGTTTCTTTATTTTGAGAATATCCCAAGCATCCCCACAGACCTATAAAGAATATAACAATTCTCATAGCTCGTAATTAAAAAAGTAAGTTCCTTTGGATCGTAATTCAAGAATCCCCCGTAAGCTACTATTAATATTTTGTACTCGCATTGAAGAAATAAGTCGTGTAGCATCTCTCAAAACATCAATATCTGCAGTATCGAGAATAATAACTTCTGTCGTAACAATGGGATTTGTGCCTTCTCCGTTTCCAGAATTGGCAGTCATACTATATAAAGGGCCAATTCGCTGATCATTATCGTTTAAAAACCCAAAATCAAAATCAAAATCGCGCTCTATAGTATTGGTAAACTCAAAAGTCAATTCTACTCTTTCTAAATTATCCACTACAAAATCGGTTCCTAAAAGGTCATAGTCTAAAGTATCATTTACGATTACCTCGGGAATAACAATAGCAGGATCTATATTAGAATCTACAAATTGACTTGTATCAAATCGGGAATACACAAAATCTACCTCATAGACCGGGGTAAGTACAACGTCTTCTGCTTGCTCAAAATTTACATCTTTTACACAAGAAATTGATGATATTAGTATGCATATACCACATAGCAATACATATACTTTTTTTGTTTTCATTTTGTAGGGAATTATAAAAAGTTAAGACGAGTTCTTAAATTATTAGTTATTCATATCCTCATCTTGTGTTAATTTCCTTTACTTCTAAGATTTACTTTTGATCTTCGATTATAACAACAGTATAAGTTACAAATACCCTATTTTCAAATTGTTAATTTATTTCGTGTTTTTAAAAATATAATTTAGAACACTTAATAATCAATGTTTAAGCTACTAAAAAAATCCTTGGAATTGTACATGAATTGAAATAAATTACAAATATTTATCTACTAAAGATACTTTTTAATTTGCTTTAATTCAGAAACTTGAATATTATGCGTCGGTAGTTCTTCTTTATGATAATTAAAACATATAGTTTTTAAACCTACTGCCTCTGCTCCCAATATATCTGCTTCATAATTATCTCCTATCATCATACTACTATCAAGTTTCGCACCAGATTTTTGTATTGCCTGTTCAAAAATAAATGGATTGGGTTTTTTAACTCCCGCTTCTTCACTATCTGTTATTGTTTTAAAATAATGTAGTATTCCAGAATTTGATAGTTTCTTATTTTGCACTTCTTTAAAGCCATTGGTAATGATATGTAAATCATATTTTGGATTAAGATACTCTAATAAATCCTGGGTTCCATCAATCAAATAGTTATGAAGTGGTAGAAAATTAATATAATCATCAGACATTTCATCTATAATTTCTAGAGAAAATGATATATCAAGATGCATAAAGGCTTCTGTAAGTCTACTTCTGCGAAGTTGTTTTTTGTTTACTTTCTCTTCTCTGTATAATTTCCAATACTTCATGTTAATGGGTTGATATACAGCCAGGAAATCTTCAATTTTGGTATTGACATTAAATTTATCAAAAATCATCTTAAATGCTAAAGATGAGTTCCTGTCGAAATCCCAAAGGGTGTGATCCAAATCAAAAAATATATGTTTTACCGTACTATTCATCTTCTGTTGTCCAAATAAATTCTAAAATTGATTTCCAAAAAGGTTCATTTTGCAAATCACTAAACAATGTGTTACTAAAAACCGGAATAAAGACCCCATTTACCTTTTTTACTTTATCCATATATATGCTAATTTCTTTTCTTGCCGACATTAGATCATTAATATCTTCTCTATCACCCTGACTGGCAAAACAAAAAGAATACACCACCAAAGGAGTTTGCACCTCATAATCAAGATCATAGAACATAAACGGAGAGCAAGTTCCTGCTCTAAAACCAGATTGTTTGGGATAGCCCATAGAATAATCCTCCCCTATCTCTAACTCGATAAAATTGCGATATGCCTCTGGTAATTTTATTTTAAAAAAAGAACAGAGTGAGTATTGAAGTCTTCTATTAACAATATTCTCTATTCGTAATTTTTCCTTTTTCAAAAGTGACAGATCAGAGATAGCTTCATATGAAACTTTTAGTCCTACATCAATATAATCTGCAATATGCTTAATAATAGTATGATGTTTTGGGCGGTTATACCCTACATTTTTTTCATATTTAGAATAATCTCCCAATCCAAATAGGGCTTTAGCTTTTCTTTTTTTCTTTTTTTGAAGTTGAATTATAAAATCAAATATATCATATGGATCTCTTTTTAACCCAATAAGCACCTTTATCCTATCGGTTAGTTTATCAAATTGTAATTTCCATAAATCTCGAATTCCTCCTCCTATTGATCGCAAAACTCCTTTATTTTTATACACAAAAGTCTGAGCGACAGAAAAAACAGGAATAATGGTAAATTTCTTTTCCCGAAATTCGAGATCAGGGTATTTCTCTAAAAGCACTTTTTTGAATTTATATGCCCATATATCTATTACCGGATCTTGCAAAAAATTATGGATATATCCTATACTTTCTGTAGCAGGAAAACGCCCCATATTATCTTTTACATGTGGCAAATACTCCTCATATCGTGTTAAAAGATAAAAAGTAGCTGCAAAAATATCAAACGGTAATGCAGAATCGGCATGCTTAACATCAAAAAAACATTTTGTTTCTTCCCAATCAAAAACTTGAACATCTACGTCATTTAAGCCATGCTCAAAAAGTAAATCAACACTCTGGAAATAAAGCTCTTTTCCTAATGGTTGTCTTCCATACGATAGCTTAGGACCATCATGAGCGATAAAAGGTTCTATTTTAGAGGTTAAATCAATATCCAAACCTAATATTCGCTTACACATTTGTTTAAATGTATAGGAAACTCTTGGGGTAATTCTTTGTACGTGAATTAATAGCATATGGTGTATTGTAAATTACGATTTATAATTCCGTAAGACTTACTTTTATATTATGGATTCATCTGCAAAGCTAAAATAGTTTTTTTCTGTAATAACAAGATGATCCAGTAGATTGATATCTAAAGTTATTCCTGCCTGTTTTAGTTTTTGGGTTAACATTTTATCTGATTGGCTAGGTAATACTACTCCACTAGGATGATTATGTCCTAATATGATTCCTGTAGCACCATATTCTAAAGCAGATCTAAAAACAATTCGGGCATCTACCAGAGTTCCTGTCTTCCCTCCAACACTTATTTGTTTTTTCTGAATTACTTTATTTGCATTATTCAGAAACAGCACCCAAAATTCTTCATGCTCAAGATCACCTATAATAGGGTGAAAAAGATGAAATGCATCTTTACTACAGGTAATTTTTGGTACTACAGGTACGTTTTCATCTCTTCGCCTTCTTCCTAGTTCTAAACCGGCTACAATGGTTATTGCCTTGGCTTCACCAATCCCCTTAAAATTCATCAATTGTTTTATCGATAATTTTCCCAATGTATTAATTTCATGATCTACACTAGCCAAAATACGCTTACTTAATGCAACAGCGCTTTCTTCGCGATTACCCGAACTAATAAGTATCGCGATCAGTTCTGCATCTGTTAATGCATTCTTCCCTTTAGCGATTAATTTTTCTCTTGGACGATCATTTTCACTCCATTCCTTGATAGAAAATGAAGAATTTAATTTACTCATATAACAAGTTTAACAATTAAAAATAGTTGGTAAATCCTACCTGTAAGTATAAACTATTTATCTCAATTACAACAACTTATTCCCCAATTAATATCACGATATTAACACTTCTTTTACCTTCAAATTATATTATTTTACTATATATATTTGTTTGAAAATGAAAGTTTTACTATATTTGGTCACCCTTAATCCAAAAATGAATATTTTAACACCTTCAAATGAACCTATTTATGAAGAATATTTTTACTTTCGTTTTACTTCTTGCGACCGTGAGTTTTTATGGGCAGGATAAGAAGATTTCGTTTCTTAATTTAGTAGGAAATAACATACAAGTCCCTAAAGGATGCCAAGCGCAATCTGAATATGAGCTGCAAGCTTGTGACGGAACATCTATAAAATGGGATTATTATAATGATGACATGTTATCTGCAGTTTTTGATGCTACAATAAGTGCATTTGCAGAAAGTAATAGTTCAAAAACAGAAGTAACTTTTACTTCTTTTGGTGCCCAATTAAAAGGATATAAATTTAAGATGGGTACTACTTTCCAATATTTTTTGAAAGGAACAATTAAAGATCAACCGCTAATGATCAATTTGGGTACTCCAAAAGATATTGCAAATAATGATGATCTAGATGGGTTTCTAAGTCTTTTCTTTGATGAGGTAAGTTAAAAAAACATATATAATATTCTATAAAAGGCTAATCATATGATTAGCCTTTATTTTTTAGTCTAAAAAGTGGTATTTTTGAGTATACACCACCTAAAAAAAGCGTATTATGAAATCCCTACTCGATCCAGCTGTACATAATGAGATAGAAAATCGCATAAACAAATTATCTGTTACAAGTAATGCTATCTGGGGAAAAATGAATGTTTCACAAATGTTTCATCATTGTCAATTTCCATTAAAAATTGCTTTAAAAAAAGATCATCCCAAACTTAAACCCAATATATTGGCAAAGCTACTCTTCAAAAAATCTATGTATAATGATAAACCATGGAGAAAAAACTTGCCAACGCATTCAAAACTAAAAGTAGTTGAGCAAAAAGATTTTGAAACCGAGAAAGAAAAACTTTTACATCTTGTAACCGAATTTTCTAGCCAGAGAGATAAAAAAGAATGGGAACCTCATCCAATATTCGGGAAATTTACTAATAAGCAGTGGGGGCAGTTACAATATAAACATCTCGACCACCATCTTCAACAGTTTAATACATAACTCCTAAAATACTAGTATAAAAAAGCATTATCCAGAAGTGCTAAACCATGAGTTGTTAATCAATCCAACCCAAAAAAGTATAGAAAATTTACTATCAAGTCTATTGAAAACATTTTCAGTTTTCAATCCAATGTTTCACTTCGCTAAAGTCTAACCCTCCATAATTACCACTACTCATAAGTAATAGTGCAGAATTATCTAAATCTTTCTGTTTTAAATACTGCTGAAAACTTTCTGGATCGGTATAAATAATGAGATCATTGCGATTAAAAGCTTCGGCAATTTGTGAAGCAGAAACTTCTTTAAGCTGTTTTATCTTTACTGCATGAGGAGAGTAAAACACCACTGCCTCATCGGCTGCATCCAAAGCGCCTTCATATTCTTTTAAAAACGAAGCATCCAGACTACTATAAGTGTGTAACTCGAGACAGGCCACCACATTTCTATTTTGATATTGCTCTTTTACTGCTTTTGTAGTTGCCTTTACTTTAGACGGGCTATGCGCAAAATCTTTATATGCCACAGCTTTATCGCTCTCTGCAATTTTTTCTAATCGTTTTGATGCTCCCTTAAAAGAAGCAATGGCCTCATAAAAATCATCCTCATCAATTCCCATATGCTGGCAAATCCATTTTGCACCAGCAAGGTTATTTAAATTATGTGCGCCAAAAATTTCGATAGGCATTTCTCCTTCAGGAGTATCTAGTAAAGTTTCCCCATCCTCTACGCGATACTGCGGAGTTACATATTCAAACTTTCGAATTGGATTTTCTGTTAACTCTGCTAGTTTTTTTACCTCAGTATCCTCTTGATTATATACTAATGCACCACCATTAACAATAGAATTCATAAAAATTCTAAACTGATCGACATACATATCAAAAGTCGGAAATACATTAATATGGTCCCAGGCAATCCCACTTACCAAAGCAATATTAGGGTGATACAAATGAAATTTTGGCCTGCGGTCAATCGGCGAAGATAAATACTCATCTCCTTCTAAAACGATAAAATCATTCTCTTCTGTAAGATGTACCATGGTATCAAAACCTTCTAATTGCGCTCCTACCATATAGTCTACTTCCTTATCATGATAGTGCAATACATGCAAAATCATAGAAGTAATCGTTGTTTTGCCATGTGATCCTCCTATTACTACACGAGTCTTATTTTTGGACTGTTCGTATAAAAATTCTGGATACGAATATATTTTCAACCCTAATTCCTGAGCCTTAAGAAGTTCTTCATTATCCTTTTTGGCATGCATACCCAAAATAATTGCATCAAGATCTGAAGTGATTTTTTCTGGAAACCAACCAAATTCGGTTGGTAATAATCCATATCGTTCTAATCTTGATTTTGAAGGTTCAAAAATAGTATCATCACTTCCTGTTATTTGATATCCTTTTTGATGTAATGCTATGGCCAGGTTATGCATCGCACTACCTCCAATAGCTATAAAATGTACACGCATAGTAAACTCTTAAATCAGAGAGTAAAGATACAATTAACAATTAGCTAATAAAATAATGAGGTAATGAAAAATAATTTCGAGTCTTAATTATTTTCCTCATTAAATCGTAGGGTTTCCTAAACAAAACAGAGACTTCCCTCATTTATCATTTTATCTGTTCTTTTTTAAGCCTTTCTTAGTCATCAAATAAAATGTGGTAGAAATTTTGATTTATAGCAACAAAATTATCCTGACTCATTTCAAATACGTAGTTTTATGATGTTATTTACGAATTATGAAGCGTTATCATATAAAATAATACAACACTTATTTACGTTTGTTTCACAACCTAAAAAATATATGATGAAAAAGCATATCATCCTTATTATAATCTGTATATCAAACCTGTATATTATGAAAGGTCAAAATGACTATCAAAGTGATTGGAAAAAAGTAGAAGCTTTTAACCAGCAAGGATTACCAAAATCTGCTTTGGAAGTAGTTGAAACTATATATACTAAAGCGAAAAAAGAAAATAATGATAACCAGGTAATCAAAGCTTTTCTTCACAAGGCAAAGTATATGCTTACTCTAGAAGAAAACGCACAACTTACCATTATCAAAAACTTAAAAAGCGATATTGAAAATAGCGAATTTCCAAAAAGAAATATTTTAGAAAGCATTCTCGCCAATTTATATTGGCAGTATTTTCAACAAAATCGATGGAAATTCTATAATAGAACTCAAACTTCAGAAAAAGTTGATGCCGAAGATTTTAGAACCTGGGATCTGGAAACATTATTTGCAGAAACACATCTTTATTATCAAAAATCTCTTAAAAATGGAGTTTTGGCCCAGCAAACAAATCTTAGTAGGTTTGATCAAATCTTAGATACGCGTACTGATTCTAAAAAATATCGCCCTACACTATACGATTTTTTAGCTCATAATGCCTTAGATTTCTATAAAACCTCAGAAACCAATATCACCAAACCTTCGTATGCTTTTACAATAAATGATAAAAAATATTTACAGGAACACACTGTTTTTTCATCTTTAAAAATAGAAACCAAAGATTCATTATCACTACAATTTAATGCTTTAAAGTTATTTCAAGATTTAATAAAATTTCATGCAAGAGACAAAGCACCAGATGCTTTGATCGAAGTAAATATAGAGCGTATAAAATTTGTATCAGAAAATGCTGTTTTTGGCGACAAAAAAACCATTTTACTCGAATGCTTACAATCAGAAAAAAAGAAATTTGCAACTCATAGTGCTTCAGCTTTATACGATTATCAAATTGCAAATTTATATAAAGAATATGCTGATACGTATATCCCAGAAGAAAACGAAACCCATCGCTGGAAATTAAAAGAAGCCTTAGAGATATGTGATGCTACAATTAAGAAATTCCCAGATTCGAGAGGAGCCAACCAATGTGAAGCATTAAAAAGCCAGATACTTCATACCGAGTTAAACATCAAAACCGAAAAATATGTTCCAATACAAAAACCGGGCAGATTACTAATCACATATAAAAACCTGAATAAACTTTATTTTAACGCCTTTAAAATTACTCCTAAGCAATTAAAAGATTTAAATAAGTTATACAAAACTCCAGATCAGATCAAATTCCTGAGTTCCTTAAAGGCTACTAAAACATGGGAAGCAGAAATTTGTGATGAACATGATTATCAGACTCATACTACTGAAGTATTGTTACCAGAATTAGAACAAGACTCTTATCTTATTTTAGCAACGATATCAAAAGATCTTTCTCAAAAAAGTTTGTTTTCTTATGGAAATACCCAGGTTACTAATTTAGCATTAACAGAAAACAGAACTCCAGAAAAATCAATATTCCAGGTTTTAGATCGTAATAATGGAGCACCCATTGCCAATGCCAAAATACATTTAAAAACAAATAATCAAAGAGGGTATGGCAACAAATTAGATAAAACCTTAATTACAGATGCCAAGGGTCAGGCTTATTTAACAGTAAATACATATCACTATGATGTTAGTATTACTGTTTCGCATGAAAAAGATGTAGCCAGGTTTGAAGGATACTATCTAAATCAATCTTATAAACCAGATTATAGCACCAAAACAAATACTACCACTTTTCTATTTACAGATCGCAGTATTTACAGACCTGGACAAACCGTATATTTTAAAGGAATTATGATGTCTTCTGATGGCAAAGAAGAATTTAAAGTATTACCCAATCAGTCCACTTTTGCTACACTAAAAGATGTAAACGGACAAGATGTAAAAACGTTAAACTTTAGAACGAATGATTATGGATCCTTTAGCGGTGAGTTTATAGTTCCTTCTTCTGGACTTACTGGAGTGTATACTATACAAACTAATAATTACCACAGTACTTCTTTTTCTGTCGAAGAGTATAAACGACCTAAATTTGAAACTAAATTTAATCCAGTTAAAGAAACCTATAAAGTTAATGATGAAATAAAACTTACCGGAGTTGCCACAGCTTATGCTGGTAGTGCAATTACCGATGCCAAAGTAGTGTATCGGGTACATCGTAAAGTACAATACCCTCGTTGGTGCTATTGGTACCCAAGACATACAGTAGAGCCTCAGGAAATTACCCATGGAGAAACCATAACCGACGAAAAAGGAGAGTACAATATTAATTTTAAAGCACTCCCAGATCTTGGGGTATCTAAAGAAGATTTACCAATTTTTAATTACGAGGTTACAGCAGATGTTATTGATATAAACGGAGAAACACGTAGTACTACAACAATAGTTAATGTAGGATATCACGCGTTGACCGCTGCTATTACAATCAAAGATAAGATTGATAAAATACAAAAAGACAACACACTTACGATAACCACCATTAACCTAAATAATGAGTCTGTTGCTACCAAAGGAACAATTAAGATTTATAAACTGAAAGCTCCTAAAAAACCTATGCGAATTCGCCCATGGAAAGCACCTGATTATGAGGGTTTCAAAAAAGAAAAATTTGCAGAATTATTCCCACATGATGCTTTCAAAAATGAGCATGATTATCGAAAATGGGATAAAGGAAATATGGTACTGGATAAACCGTTTAATACTGCATCGACAAAAGAAAATGAAACAGGAACACAACAACTTTCTTTGGGTAGCATCAAAAAGTGGGAGTCTGGTAAATATGTTATCGAATTAAATACCAAAGATCGATTTGGTCAGGATGTAAAAGATATACAATACATTACCCTATACAGTCAGGAAGACAAAAATATTAGTGATCAGCAATTGTTTGAAATCACCACCAATAAATCTACCTATAAAATTGGAGATGAAGCGATTGTAAAGTTTAGTTCTGCTTCAGAAGATATAACAATTACAGTAGACATTGAGAAGAACCATAAAATTATTGAAACAAAACTTATTAAGCTCTCCAAGAATAGTAAAACTATCAAAATTCCAATTACAAAAGAGGATCTAGGAGGGTTTTCAATCGGATATAGCTACCTAAATTATAATGGATATCAAAGCGGAGCAATGATAATCCCTGTACCTTATGAACCTACAGAGCTTAGCATAGAAACCAAAACCTTTAGAGACAAATTACTTCCTGGTCAACAGGAAACCTGGAGTTTTACGATCAAAGGTCCTAAAGGTGATAAGGTTAGTGCAGAACTATTGGCTAGTATGTATGATGCTTCTTTAGATCAGTTTAGACCTCATCAATGGTATTTTGATCCCATCAATCGACCTACATATTATACCCAGAGTAAACGACATGCTACACAGAGTTTCGGAGTCCTTACATTTAGATTACAAAACCACAATAACCCATCATACCATTATAGCAGCCAGGGGTATGATCAACTAAACTGGTATGGTTTATATTTTGGTCAACAATATTTTGGAGGTCGAAATAGAAATTATGACATTATGGAAAGTGGTGCTCCTGCACCGATGATGAAAAGGTCTGCTGCCAAATCTGCTGTTTCCAATGAAGTTGCAATGGAAGAAGCAGAATTTAATGCCGATGATGGGGTTCGAGGAGTCGCTGGAGATGTTGCCGAGAAAGACGAGGAAGAAAGTAGAGCAGGAAAACAACAAGAACAAAAACAACAAGAACAGCAATCTCTCGAAGGTGTTAAAATTCGGAAAAACCTACAGGAAACTGCTTTTTTCTTTCCGCAGTTAACTACTGATGAAGACGGCAATGTAAGTTTTAATTTCACTGCTCCCGAAGCATTAACAAAATGGAAATTGCAGCTACTGTCACATACCAAAGGTTTAAACGCAGCAACAACAACTTTAGAAACAGTAACCCAAAAAGAGTTGATGATTCTTCCTAATCCACCCAGGTTTTTACGAGAAGGTGATAGGATTGTATTAAGTTCTAAAATATCAAACCTTGCTACCAAAGATCTTAATGGTATTGTAGAATTACAATTATTTGATGCTTTAACCAATAAAATGATAGACACAAAGCTTCAAAACAATAATGCTCGTCTAGACTTTATGGTAAAAGCCAAAGGAAACACTAATGTATCCTGGGAGCTTCGGATTCCCGATGATGTACAGACTGTTCAATATAAAATCATAGCCAAAGCAGGAGATTTCTCTGATGGCGAACAAAATGTACTTCCGGTATTAAGTAATCGAATGTTGGTTACCGAGACGTTACCAATGTGGATTCGTTCTGATCAAACAAAGACATTTACACTAGATAAATTAAAAGATAACACCTCTAGTACATTAAAACACCATAAGCTTACTCTGGAGATGACTTCTAATCCAGCTTGGTATGCCGTACAAGCACTACCCTACCTTATGGAGTATCCATATGAATGTGCAGAGCAAACATTTTCGAGGTATTATGCAAATACCTTAGCTAGCCATATCGCTAACTCTAATCCTAGAATTCAGGAAGTATTTAATCAATGGAAATCCAGTGATGCACTACTAAGTAATCTTGAAAAAAACCAGGAGTTAAAGTCTCTGATGATTCAAGAAACACCATGGTTACGTGATGCACAAAGCGAAACAGAACAAAAGAAACGAATCGCTTTGCTTTTTGATCTTAATAAAATGAATAATGAACTACAATCAGCATTAAACAAATTAAAACAAATGCAGTATGGTTCTGGTGGGTTCCCTTGGTTTCAGGGAGGGCGAGAAAACAGGTTCATCACACAACATATTACTACAGGATTCGGACATCTAAAAAAGTTAGGAGTTACGAAGTATGATGGAGATACCGCTAATATGCTACAAAATGCAGTTCGTTTTCTGGATGCAGAATTTGTAAAAGAATACAAGGAGCTTAAGCGATATTGTGAGAAACATAAGATTGATATTAATAAAAATCATTTAAGCTATACTCAGATTCATTATTTGTATATGCGTAGTTTCTTTACCAATATCAAAAGGCCAAAAAATACTAACGAGGCTTGGAACTACTACCTGGGACAATCCAAAAAATACTGGTTAAATCAGAGTTTGTATGCGCAGGGAATGTTAGCCTTAATAACACACCGAAACGATGATAGTGCAACAGCTAATAAAATCATAAGATCACTAGACGAAAAAAGTATATCTAGTGAAGAATTAGGAATGTATTGGAAATCTAATACAGCAAGTTGGTTCTGGTATCAGGCTCCAATTGAAACTCAATCTTTAATGATTGAAGTCTTTTCTGAAGTGGAAGCAGAACCTAAACGAACCAAAATTGTTGATAATCTGAAAATCTGGTTACTTAAAAACAAACAAACCAATCGCTGGAAAACTACTAAGGCTACTTCTGATGCTGTATATGCATTATTACTACAAGGTAGTGATTGGTTATCGGTAACCGATATGGTAGATATCGTATTAGGAGATCAAAAAATCGATCCAGGCAAAATGGAAGATGTAAAGGTCGAAGCTGGAACAGGATATTTTAAAACCTCCTGGAATGGCAATGAAATAAAACCTAATATGGCAACTGCCAAAATCTCTAAAAAAGGAAAAGGTATTGCCTGGGGAGCTTTATACTGGCAATATTTTGAAGAGCTAGATAAAATCACTTCGGCAAAAACACCACTCTCTTTAAAGAAAAAATTGTTCTTAAAGAAGAATACAGATACTGGTGAAGAAATTACAGAAATTACTTCAAAAACCAAGCTAGAATTAGGTGATCTGATAAGAGTACGTATCGAATTGAGATCTGATCGTACAATGGAGTTTGTTCATATGAAAGATATGAGAGCATCTGGCCTGGAGCCCATCAATGTAATCTCACAATACAAATGGCAAGATGGTTTGGGATATTATGAAAGTACGAAAGATGCTTCTACAAACTTTTTCTTTGACTATTTACCCAAAGGAGTATATGTTTTTGAGTATGACCTTCGTGTCAATAATAAAGGAGATTTTTCTAATGGCATCACCACGATACAAAGTATGTATGCCCCAGAATTCTCTAGTCATTCTGAAGGAATCAGAGTAACCATCAAATAGAATAATACATTTCTTTTAATTATTTTAGTCTTCTCCAAGTTTACCGAGTATGGTTTGGTATTCTTGAAGAAGACTAACTAATATTCAGGCTTTATTTTATGAGGGTAATCAAAAAGATATTGAAATACATTGGGATCATTTTAATACTCCCGGCATTATATCTTATCATATCTCTGGTACTAACCTATATTCCAGTAAATGGAAAACAAGATAACGAAGAAAAAAATCACACTGTTTACCTAAGTTCTAATGGTGTTCATTTAGAAATTATCATTGCCAAAAACGATTTAAATACTATTGTTTTAGAAGATCAGTTAGATACTTCTCAGGCACAATATTTCTCATTTGGCTGGGGCGATAAAAACTTTTATGTCGAAACTCCATTATGGGCTGATCTTACATTTGTTAATGGGTTTCAAGCTTTATTTCTTAATACTCCAACCTTATTACATGTCACCAGGCATTCTTCTATGCAAGAGGATTGGGTGGCTCTAAAAGTCAATCAAAAACAGCTCACAAAGATAAATCAATATATCTCTGCTACTTTTAGACTAAATGGTGAAAACAAAAAGATAGTATTACCTGGTTTAGGGTATTACAAAAACGATGATTTTTATGAAGCTACAGGAAATTACACATGCTTTAACACCTGTAATAGCTGGGTCAACACCGGATTGAAACAAAGCGATATAAAAGCGTGTTTATGGACACCCTTTGATTTTGGATTACTGGGTATGCATAAAAATTAATCCGACAGATAAAAAAAGACCTGTCTGGTTTTAAACCGACAGGTCTAGAAATAGTATAAAGATCTAATTTTATTTCTTGGGCATCATTACTGCATCTATCGTATGGATAAGCCCATTAGATGCCTTAACATCTGTAGTTACCAGATTACCTCCATTACCCATTTTATCGATAAGAAAAATTCTATCCCCTTTCATTGTTGCAGTCAATAATGTTCCTCCTATTGTTTTTAACTTCACACTTCCGTTACCTTCATTAATCGCAATAACAATATCTTCTTTTGTAATTACACTAGGTATAATATGACAATTCAAAATAGCTTTTAATTGCTCTTTATTTTCTGGGTTTAATAATTTTTCTAATGTAACGGGGTTTAATTTATCAAAAGCTAAATTTACAGGAGCAAATATGGTAAACGAACCTTTATCCTCTAGTGATTTTGCCAATTCGGTCACTTTAATTGCAGATGTGAGTGTAGAAAATCCTTTATCCACAGAAGCAAATTCGAGTATAGTGGGTAGTTTTTCCTTAATAGTTTCCGAAGATGTTACATTCTGTGCTATTAATTTTTCGTTTTGTGTAGTCCTATTATTTTTCGTTTCACTACAAGCGGTTAGTAATAACAATCCGGATAAAGTAAAAACTGGTAATACATTTCTAATTTTCATTGTAAGGATTTTTCGTTTTTTTGTTTGTATGGGAACGGTACAGAAGTGTTTTTCTTTGGTAAATTTTGGTTAAATAAATCTTAACAAAACACTAAATTCATTATTCAACAAATTTTAAGAACCAAAGAACACTACTATACAATTACTCTATAAAGGTAGCAGGGGTAGCAAAATTATAAACGTCAACTTATTATCCGTAACGTTTCTTCTAGTATTCGTTTTTAGTCATACTCATAATGAATTTCTTAATCTAGATTATTTTTTTAGTCATCTTATATGTTGAATTTTGTCTTAAGCAAATAAAATCAATGACATGAAAAAAGATCGGATCGATATTAGTGAGGTTAATCCAAATGCCTACAAGCCTATTTTGGCACTTTATGATGATATCAAAAAAAGTTCATTATCTGACTTAGAGTTTTTATTGATAGAAATTAGGGCTTCACAAATTAATGGTTGTGCCTACTGCGTGCAAATGCATATTCAGGAAGCTGTTAATCAAGGAGAAAAACAATATCGCATACATGCTTTACCTTTTTGGAGAGAATCTCCTTTTTTTACTGAAGAAGAACAAGTCATCCTGGAAATGACAGAGGAAATAACTCATATTTCTGTAGATGGATTAAGTGATGAGCTGTATCAAAAGGCCATTCGTCTTTTTGGTGAAAAAAAAGTGGCAGACATTATTATGGCAATTTGTTGTATCAATGTATGGAATAGAATAGGAAGAGCCACTTTAATGACTCCAATACCTTCTTAAGAATAATTAAATTTTTATATCAATGAAGATTATCTATGTCAAACTCTTTCTAAGAGTAAGTATTGCTTTAGGTTTTTTATCTGCAGTAGCAGATCGATTTGGATGGTGGCCCCAAGAAAGCTCTGCCTGGGGTAACTGGGGTAGTTTTATAGAATACACCAAAGTGCTTAACCCATGGGTTCCTAATAGCCTTATAAATGCTGTAGGAGTTGTAGCAACAGTTGCAGAAATAGTATTGGCTATATTTTTGATTATTGGATTCAAAACATCATTATCTGCCAAGCTAAGTGGTACTCTTATTGCCCTTTTCGGCATTACTATGTGTGTTACTATTGGTGTTAAAGCACCACTAGATTATTCTGTATTCTCTGCAGCAGCAGCTGGATTTGGGCTTAGCATAATCAAAGAAAAATATCTAGAAATCGATACATTATTAAGTAAAAAGTAATCGGCATAATACATTAAGATCAAGCACAGAAGGTAAACCACAAAGTATAATCCTCTTTTTTACACTTCTGTGCTCATCTATATTTTTAACATCCAAAACAATATAATATGAGTTTGGTTACTTCTTCACTCATAATTATTTTATTGTTTCATTAGCTGTTTTACTATCGATATCTACAATTTCTAATCTATAAATTAATTCTCCGTATTTAATTCGATTAGGCATATCCTCATACACGTCAATAAATGTACGATCTGTATAACTTTCTGGAATTAAAAAAGGCCTGTTTCCCATGTAAGTCTCTACTATCAAAATATCATCTTGATGTGCTCCTACTGCTTTAGACATCGTATTGGCCAGCGAGCTCCCTTCATAAGCTGCTGCCATATTTACAACTCTAAAATCTTTATCCATAGCTATATCAAACCTGTAATAATTATAGTTTGATTCCTCTGGGTTAGGCAGACTAAACGAAAACTTGAATTCGTTTTCTAGCACCTCTTCTTGATCCCATGTTTTTACTAAATAAGTACCAGGAAGGAGTATTTTTTGCACCGTATTTCCTGGATCAATTATTTCGTTTATTGCCCAAACATCACTTGGTGTACCATCGTCATAAATCATCTCAAAAGTAACTGACTTTTGCTCTTCACTGGTATTAAACAATCTAAAATGCTGTCTTGCTCCATCCTGTTCATTTGCTATAACACCTAGAATGATTGCTCCTAGTACCAAAAAAATAATAAATCCGATAAAAAGTTTTATAATTGTTTTCATATTAAATTTTCTGAAATGTATTACCCGCCGTGCTTAGTACTTTTTTCATAAGACTTACATTTTCCTCTTTATATTTTTTCAGTATTATTGACTTAATAAGAGTTGTCAAAATTATTCCCGGAATAAAAGCTATAATTCCTCCTAAAGCTCCTGCCAATTTATAACCTGGCAAAAAATCTAATGGCGCTATATGATTAGCCCCCATATAAGCTCCTATAAACATAAAAGGAAAAGCTATACCATACATTAAAAAACTACCAATCTTTGTAGATTCTGAGACCTCTATATTTAGGTCCCTAAAATGTTGTTTCTTCCAGTTTAGAGATAAAGAAGCACCGATTTTATTCCCTTTTCTTATTTTTATATCATAACTCCAATCATCTTCTATTTCGGTGTCTTTCCCTAAAGAAATTATATATTCATTTCCAAAATCATTATCTAACTTAGCTGCTAATCCAGAAACAAATTCTTTTATTTCTTCTTTTGCTGCATTTACATCTTCTGTATTTAATTTATAAACCATCTGCTATTATTCATGTATTAAAAATTGCTTGATCCTCTTTAATTATGCCTTCTATTTCTTTTTCAAATCGTAACCATTTTGGTAATAATATTAAGATAGGAAGAACACCAGAGACTAGTATTCTTGCCATTGTTGACGGCGAAAATCCACTTATTACTATATAGTTTTTATCAGATTTAGTTTTCAACTTAACAGAAGCACCTATCCAGTTATTCTTCTTAATAACAACATCTGCTCCTATCAAGGAACTTAGATACACCTCATATCCAAAAGAAGAAAACATCGTGTTTAGATCATCTTTTAATACTTCTTTGTTAAGTGTTTTCTCTGTGGTTATTTCAATTTTTCTCGCCATATTTAGGTTCCTACAATTCTATAATCATTTTATTTAAATACAACCTTGATCATCTCTTGGTTTATACCAACAAATCTTTTTAGGAGAAGGGGTTAGATTTTCTTTTGTTTAAATTAAAAGGTTACAATTTTTGATTCAATTCATTTTCCCACTCTTCATAATTTTTCACGATGATTCTATATGTTTCATTCTGTTTACTTGTAACCTCCAGGACATTTTTTGTTACACCATGTTTTCCCTGGGTTATTTTCTGTATGTCTTTAAACTCAAGATTAAATCCAAAACTTTTCTTTTCAACTTGTTTTTTAAGTAAACTACCCAAAAGCCCTAACCCACTTACCCCTGTCTTATGGGCATCTAAAACGAGTCTATCTGGTGTTAGATAAAGTGTTCCCTGCATCAAGTTTACTTTTGATTTAAGATATCCTACTTTTTCTTCTTTTTGGATTCCTTCTTTTACTAACTCTTCTTTCATAACTATTTTTTTACTGGCTAAGTAACCTTTTCTACAATTGGTATCTGTATTTTGTTGTCTATTTCACTTTATCACAACTTAATTCTCCTCTATGACCAATGGTATGCTGCTTGATGTTTTCATCATATTGCCCATTACCTAAATAGGTTTTTAAAAACCCAAAATTTCTATAACCACACCCTTCATCATCAGAATATAACACATCTCCTTCTACATAATTTCCTTTAATATTTCCATAATCATCTTTTAAGATTTGCCAATCTAATGTGATTATAACTTTATGAAATTTCACTCCTGGCCAGTCTTTAGTATTTGCCCATAACTCAATTTGTTGCATCATTTCTGCTTCCAAATCTGCATTATGTTTTACAGGAGTAGGTGCTCTTTTTGCTTTTAAAGCTCCTTCTTCAATTTCTTTAGCCATCATTATTAAATCTTCTGTCCCCTCTGTTGTATCATAGGTTATCGTACCAAAATAAAGTTCATCCTCCTGATCCATTTTCCCATCGGTAAGTGAAATTCTTAAATTATGCTTATAAGGGTCTAAGCGTTCTCCCATTCTCCCCAGCAAAAAGGAAGCCCCATCTCTATCTATTTTCATATTAGCTAGAGAAGAAGGAACTATTTGAAATATCGCATAATTTTTCTCTAAATCTGTTTTTTTCAGCCTTTTCACGGTACATTGATTTACTACTTCATTTTCTTTTGGCAACAGATCTTTCTCCATTTTATCCATACCTATAGTTATCCAATAGTGATTTCGTCCAAAATTATCTTGAAAACGATTACTTAGCCGTTTCAAATAATAGCTATCTTTCATTTTTGCAGGAAAGTAAGCCACTCCCCAAATTTCATCTCCAATTTTAAAATCTGTTTTTATTGTTGAAATATCTTCGTTACCAACTGTAGGCTCTTTAGAAAAGAAAACTATTTTCCCAACATTCTTTTTGTGAAAATCTGACGTTGCATCCTTCACAAAATATTCAGGAGGTCCTTTTTCTTCTTCTTCCTCCTTCTTTTTTTTCTTTCCCCACAGGTTTCCTAACTCCTTAGATAATTCGGACTTAATACCTAGTTGTTTTTTTGCGGCTTTTAGTTCTTTTTTACTAATTGCCAAAACCTCTTTTTTTATGACCAGATTCATATCTCCTAATACTAGAAGTGTTAAAAGGTTATTCTTTTTTGTCAAAATGTAACTTTCTTTTGTATCAACACTTTCATAACTGCCTGGTATATTTTTCAGCAATGAAAAAGCCATCTCTGAAATTCCTCGATACGTGTCGAATGTTGCTTTTATACTTCCATCTCTTCGATTAAGGATTTTAATTTGGTTTATTTTATTTCCAGTCACAAAATAGAGTCCATCAGGAATTTTTTGGGCGCTTGCCTTTACAGAAAACAATACTAAAATGACAATGAGAATACTCTTAAATTGATTCATATTATTAAAGTAATTTTTTAAGTGTTCAAATATAGATATCGGTCAAAACAAAAAAAGCTTTACTTCATATTCGCATTGCTTTTAGTGATATTCGATACGCATTATTTTATATTTGAAAATTAACAAAGAACCTTTCCAGGGTTATGATGGGAAATTTTGGCTTTTGATCTATGATTAAGATCTTTTATTGAATGGTAATATTACATTTCAAGAGAAGGAACTACACATAACAATGTAATAAAGAACTCTGGAATGTTTGGTTTTCTACTTTGTAGAAAAAGAAATTGAAGAAAATTGTGAACCTTTTTATTAGAGAAATAAGCGGTGCACTAAATATGATACCATGCTAAAAAAGTTAATATATCATCTTAATGCTAAAATAGAATTAGCACTAATACTATATTACAAAATAAGAAATCAAATTTTTAGTCATTCAACATTTGCCAAAGTTTGTCTTTTAACTCTTGCAACCCTTGTTGTGCTACCGAAGAAATAAACAAGTAAGGAACGTTTAGTTGCTGATCTAACTCAACCTTCATTTCTTTTTTTAACTCATCATCCAGCATATCAGATTTTGATATTGCTATAAGTCGTTCTTTATCTAATAAATCAGGGTTGTACCTCCGTAGTTCATCCAAGAGGATTTCATATTGTTCTTTGATATCAGGGGCATCTGCCGGAACCAAAAACAACAAGGTAGAATTACGTTCGATATGACGTAAAAAACGATGACCTATACCTTTACCTTCTGCTGCTCCTTCTATAATACCAGGAATATCAGCCATCACAAAAGTTTGAAAATCTCTATATTCTACAATACCCAGATTTGGTTTAAGTGTAGTAAACTCATAATCTGCAATTTTCGGTTTTGCAGCGGTTATAACCGACAGCAAAGTAGATTTTCCTGCATTAGGAAATCCTACCAACCCAACATCTGCCAGTACTTTAAGCTCTAGAGTAACATCATATTCTTGTCCTTCTACACCTGGCTGGGCATAGCGAGGAGTTTGGTTTGTTGGGCTTTTAAAATGCCAGTTACCTCTACCACCCATACCACCTTCGGCAGCAACATATTCTTGTCCTACTTCTGTAATTTCTTTAATAATATCTTGTGTTTCGGTATCCCGAATTACGGTTCCCAGAGGTACATCTACATAAACATCTTCTCCATCTGCTCCTGTACTTCTGCTTTTACTTCCGTGCCCACCATGACCAGCTCTTAGGTGACGTTTAAATTTAAGGTGATGTAGTGTCCACATGTTAGGGTTTGCACGAATAATAACATGACCACCACGGCCTCCATCACCGCCATCGGGTCCTCCTTTGGTAATGTATTTCTCACGATGTAAATGTGCAGATCCTTTCCCCCCGTTCCCGGAAGTTATATGTAATTTTACATAATCTACAAAATTCCCTTCTGTCATAATTCGTTTCCTATATCACCCTAATAAAAATCAGAGATATTTCAATTTTACTTTTACTATACTGAATTAGGTTCAGCTTTCACAAACTAAAGTTTGTCTATTACACTACTTAACCTCTCTGTAATTTCATCAATACCTCCTACTCCATCTACTCCAAAATATTTATCTTGTTTTTGGTAGTAATTCTTTAAGATGGCTGTTTCGTCATAATATACTTTAATACGATTACGTATCACTTTTTCATCTGCATCATCGGGTCGCCCTGATGTTTTTCCTCTTTCGAGTAATCGTTGTACTAATACTTCATCATCTACCTCTAGAGCTACCATTGCACTAACCATTGCTCCTTTTGATTCTAGCAATTTAGCCAGTGAATCTGCCTGAGCTTCAGTTCTTGGAAACCCATCAAAAATAAAGCCTTTAGCTTCTGGGTTTTTATCAACTTCGGCATTCAGCATATTAATTGTAACCTCATCAGGTACCAATTGGCCTTTATCGATATATGATTTTGCCAAAGTACCTAACTCTGTTTCATTTTTTATGTTGTATCTAAACACATCTCCTGTAGAGATATGTATCAGATTATATTTTTGTTTTAAAACTTCTGCTTGTGTTCCTTTTCCTGCTCCTGGAGGTCCGAATAACACCAAATTTGTCATGTTGTTTGGTTTTAATTGATAAACTTCTGTAAGATTACGCCCTAATCCGTTATAATCAAGTCCGTATCCTACAATAAATCGGTTTGGGATTTCTATCCCAATATAATTTATATTAATTTTTTTAGTATATGCTTCGGGTTTATAAAATAGAGTAGCAATTTTGTATGTTAAACACCCTTTTTCTACTAACATTTCTGTTAGCACTTCGATCGTATTACCCGTATCTACAATATCTTCTAAGATCACCACTGTTCTTCCCGAAACCTCTTCACCTAGTCCTACTAACTCTTTAACCTCGTGTGTGGTTTCGGTCCCTTCATAAGAAGCTAATTTCACAAAGCTAATTTCGCAATCATAATCAAACCGTTTCAAAACCTCTGAAGCAAACATAAACGCACCATTTAATACTCCTATAAATAAAGGGTTTTTATCTACCAAATCTTGATTTAATCCAGCAGACACCTTATCTATTGCAGTCTCTATTTCTTCCTCACTAATGAAAGGAACAAACTGTAAATCGTGCAGTTTTACCATCTTATTTTATACTTGTTCTGGTTTGATTTTTTAATTTAAAGCCGCAAAGATAGTGATTAGTAATGAGCATAACTAAGAATTACGACATCAACCTTCTTACAACCAAAGGCGGGTCTAAATCGTTGTTATACAAATACAGATTAGTATAGGTTTAATCATCATCTAATAAAAACACATACCAACCAAATAGGCTTTCTTATGGTTAACTTATTGCATTTACCTTACATTATTGTGGTTATTCCTTCCGAAAAAATTATTTTTGCATTTTATGATAAATTTGAAACCCCGAAAATGACAAATTTTTTCTCGTCAAACTTTAAGTTAGGAATACTAGGAGGAGGTCAGCTAGGTAAGATGATGCTTTATGACACCCGAAAATATGACATCCAAACATATGTCCTCGATCCAAGTCAAGATGCTCCTTGCAAAATTGCATGCGATCATTTTCAACAAGGTAATTTGATGGATTATGAGACTGTTTATAATTTTGGAAAAAAGGTAGATGTACTCACTTTTGAAATCGAAACTGTAAATCTAGAAGCTTTAGTTCAGCTAGAGAAAGAAGGTAAGAAAGTCTATCCAAGTTCAAAAACTCTGGAAAAAATACAAAATAAAGGGAAACAAAAGCTTTTTTACGAGGAAAACAAAATTCCTACTGCTGAGTTTACCCGATTTTCTAATAAGGCTCACCTTACTGAAGGAATTACCAATAATAGAATCAAACTTCCATTTGTCTGGAAAAGTACGCAGGGAGGATATGATGGCAAAGGTGTTTCGATTGTTAGATCCGGAGCAGATTTAGCAAAACTTCCTGATACAGAATGCATTGCAGAACATTTAGTTGATTTCAAAAATGAATTAGCTGTAATTGTTGTTCGCAATCCTAGTGGAGAAATCAAAACCTATCCTGTGGTAGAGATGGAGTTTCATCCAGAGGCCAACCAGGTAGAATATGTGATTTGCCCAGCCAGAATTGATTCTAAAATTGCACAAAAAGCAGTAAAAATTGCCGAGAAAGTGTCTAAAGCTTTTGAGCATGTAGGAGTACTGGCTGTAGAAATGTTTCAAACACAAGAGGATGAGATTCTTGTAAATGAAGTTGCGCCAAGACCACATAATAGTGGACATTATAGCATCGAAGCCAGTTATACTAATCAATTCGAACAACACATAAGAGCTATCCTAGATTTACCTTTGGGAGCTACAGAAAGTAAAGTAGGTGGTATTATGGTCAATCTGGTAGGTCAAGAAGGATACACTGGAGATGTTATTTATAAAAACATAGAAGAAATCATGAAAATGAAGGGGGTTACTCCCCATATTTATGGTAAAAAACAAACACGTCCTTATAGAAAAATGGGGCATGTTACTATCGTTCATGAAAACATAGATGAAGCTCGAAAAATAGCTGAAAAAGTAAAAAACACAATACAAGTAATTAGTTAATAGAGATGTAGAAACTTATTTTATATACCTTCATACTCTATTATGATTACTAATTTTTTGACAAACAAATACTAACAATAACAAAAAATATAATGAGCAAGGTGGGAATAATAATGGGTAGTACTAGTGATATGCCTGTAATGGAAAAAGCTATCGAAGTATTACAAGGTTTTGATATCGAAGTCGAAGTAGATATTGTTTCGGCACATCGTACCCCAGAAAAATTATTTGATTATGCCAAAAATGCCCATACCAGAGGCATACAAGTTATTGTAGCTGGTGCTGGTGGCGCTGCTCATCTTCCTGGGATGGTGGCTTCATTATCTCCCCTACCCGTGATTGGCGTTCCTGTTAAATCACGTAATTCTATCGATGGATGGGATTCTGTTTTATCTATTTTACAAATGCCTGGTGGAGTTCCTGTAGCTACTGTAGCTTTAGATGGCGCACTCAATGCTGGTATTTTGGCAGCACAAATTATAGGTGCAAGTGATACATGTGTTTTAGATAAAATCTTAGTTTATAAAGAAGGATTAAAGCAAAAAGTAATCGAAGGTGCTAAGCAGATAAAAAAATAACAAAAAAAAGAGTCACTTTTCAGTGACTCTTTTGAATATCAGGCCTTACAAAAGAATATAACAATATTTATTAACCAACTTAAATATATTACACAAAAAATTCATCGTAAGACCATTACTCTTAAAACCTACGACAAAGGTAAAACCTTACTTTAATTACACAATAAAAGTAATGCTAAAATATTCATAGTTTTCGATGAAATACCAATTTCATCGATAAAAAACAATAATTAAGATTTAATTAACATTTTTCTGATCGAAAAAACAGACAGTAAAACAGTTTTTTTACTCAAAAACCCATTTTTTAGTGAAAAATAGAAGACAAAAGAGCTGCAAAATGCAGCTCTTTCGATATATTTGGTCTTTGCATTAGAACAATTATTTATATTCATACCCCAAATAAAAATAATCTTTTATTCTAAATACCAGACCATACTAATAAACCTAATCAAATCTATTGGTATAAAATTTAGTTTAATGAAAAACGCCTATAACCTGGACTCATTTTTCGATAAAAGGCTATTTTTTCCGATGTAAGAACATATAATATAAAAAACAAGAAGAAATCATTAATACACAATGAACAATCCACTATTAAAACCATTTGATGCTGCACCATTTTCAGAAATAAAGTCAGATCATTTTTTACCGGCTATAAAAAACGGCATTTCTATTGCCAAAAAACAAGTTGATACCATAGTCTCTAATTCCGAGCCACCTTCATTTTCTAATACTATAGAGGCATTAGAATATTGCGGAGAGTTGTTAGATAGAGTTACCAGTGTCTTTTTTAATTTAAATAGTGCTGAGACTAATGAGGAAATTCAAAAAATAGCACAAGAAGCCTCTCCTTTACTTTCAGAATTTAGTAATGACATAGCACTTAATCTCGATTTATTTAAGAGAATCGAAGTAGTGTATACACAAAAAGAATCATTAGATCTTAATCCAGAACAATCCAGACTTCTTGAAAAAAGATATAAATCGTTCTCGAGAAATGGAGCTAATCTTCCTGATGAAAAAAAAGAAAAACTAAGAGAGATTGATAAAGAGCTTTCTACACTAAGCCTAAAGTTTGGCGAAAATGTCTTGGCCGAGACTAATAAATTTGAGATGTTGCTTACCAACGAATCTGATGTAGCTGGTTTACCAGAAGGAGCTAAGGAAGCAGCCAAATCTATGGCAGAAGCAAAAGATAAAAAAGGATGGTTAATCACCCTGGACTACCCAAGCTATATTCCTTTTATTACTTATGCCGATAATCGAGAGTTGCGCAAAAAACTAGCTCTTGCTTTTGGGTCTAAAGGATTTCACAACAATGATCTTGACAACCAGGAAATTGTTTTAAAAATTGCAAATCTTAGACATCAACGTGCTCTTCTTTTAGGATATTCCTCTCATGCCAATTATATCCTAGAAGAACGAATGGCAGAAACTCCCGATACTGTATTTTCTTTTCTAAATGAAATTTTAGAGAAGGCAAAACCCGCAGCAGAAAGAGAATTTAAACAATTAGCTTCTTATGCCAAGGAATTAGATGGGATTGATCACTTACAAAAATGGGACGGAGCTTACTATTCTGAAAAACTAAAACAAAAGCTTTTTGACCTTGATGATGAAAAACTGAAACCTTATTTCAAGCTAGAAAATGTAATTGAAGGGGTTTTTACTGTAGCCCATAAATTATTTGGTCTTCAGTTTAAAGAAGTTAATGATGTAGACAAATACCATGAAGAAGTAAAAACGTATCATGTTACTGATACTGAAGGTAATTTTGTTTCATTGTTTTATGCCGATTTTCATCCCAGACCAGGGAAACGCAATGGAGCATGGATGACATCGTATAAATCACAAATGAGGAAGAATGATAAAAACATAAGACCTCATGTCTCTATTGTTTGCAACTTCACCAAACCTACACCTAGTAAACCATCTTTATTAACGTTTAATGAAGTAACAACACTATTTCATGAATTTGGTCATGCATTACATGGTATGCTGGCCAATACTACCTATCCGGGTTTGTCGGGAACTAGTGTATACTGGGATTTTGTAGAATTACCTAGCCAGGTTATGGAAAATTGGTGTTATGAAAAAGAAGCTTTAGAGCTTTTTGCAAAACACTATGAAACAGGTGAAATAATCCCAATGGAATTGGTTGAAAAGATTAAAGAATCTGCAACCTTTATGGAAGGTATGGCTACACTGCGTCAATTGAGTTTTGGACTACTCGACATGTCATGGCATGCACAAGATCCTAGTGATATAAAAGACGTAAAAGCGCATGAAAAAACTACTTTTTCGGCAACTTCTTTGTATCCAAATGTAGAGGAAAACTGTATGAGTACAGCTTTTTCACATATTTTTCAAGGAGGGTATTCTGCGGGGTATTATTCTTATAAATGGGCAGAAGTATTAGATGCTGATGCTTTTGAGTATTTTAAAGAAAATGGAATTTTTAATCGTGAAATCGCTACCAAATTTAAAGATCATGTGTTATCTAAAGGAGGTACAGAAAACCCTATGACTCTTTATAAACGTTTTAGAGGACAAGAACCTAAACCTGAAGCGTTATTAAAACGAGCAGGATTAATTAAATAAAAAATACCAAATGGGTCTATTGAAGCTAAAAACTGCAACAGACCCATTTGGTAAATCTAATAATATCCTTCATTATCACTTTATAATCGTCTTCTTTGTATTTTTTTTGATCTACCAAAAAGTACACTCTGCCAGAAAACTTTGAAATATCGATTTAGACAGCTTTACTTTTATGCCTGATCTCTTGTACAATATTTCCTTTTCATAAATATGAACACAATACTATATAAGCCTTTATACTTACGTGATTGAGTAATAATAAAGTCTCTTAAATCCATTTTACATATTGGAAATCCCAAAACCCTGTTTTCAGGGTATAAGGATGAAAATATTATTCTTTTTTTTGAACTAAGGCGCATTAAAATTAAAGCTCAAGAATAGCTGTGGATTTTTAGAATTAAATAGTGTTATACCAAATTCATATTAATTAAATTATTGTAAAAAATGAAAAAAACAATTTTAAATTTAGGAAAGGTCTTAAGTAAAACTCAGCAAAAAAGTATTAACGGTGGTAGGTATACAGAATGTAATTCTGATTCTGATTGCCCTAATAATATGTCATGCTGTTATTTTTCTTTGTATAAAACTGAAATATGTGCCTTTAAACAATTTTGTTAATACCTCTTTGATTGTCCTTTATTAATGTTATAGATCATTTGTTCTTTTAAGAGCCCATAAGTGTGAGATATCTATGCTTTACAGAATTTCTGATCTCTTGGGCAAACAATAGAGGTATTTTAACAATAAAAAAGCAGACACATTTTACTAATGTATCTGCTTTTTTTGTTTTTAAGAAGAATATACTTCTCCCTGAATTATGACGAATTTGGATACCCTATTTAGAGCTCTAACAGTTGTATTGGGGTTGGAATATTGTTTGAGTAATTTCTATTATTTTTTGTGTATTTGCAGTTTTTTTGTTCTATCTCAAAATAAGTGAAACAAAATTTCATAAGAAAAAGATTCTCCTTAACAAAGCTCTAAATACCGTAATATGTCTGATTTTATCACTAATTAAGTGCGCAAATCATACCGGGATAGTTATCAATAAACCCATCTTAACTTTTTTGTTGGTAGAGAATAAAGAAGAAGTTAAGATGGGTTTATATGATATATTATAATTATTTTATAATCATCTGTTTTGTAGCACTTTTTGATCCATTAAAAAGTGTCAAAAAGTATACTCCAGTAGAAAATTTAGAAGTATTGACTTGAGTAACTTTATTTTTAAGCCTAATCTCTCGTACAATATTTCCTTTTACATCTACAACCAATACACTTCCTGATTTCCATAATTCATTATTAACAGTAATCTCTATATGATCTTCTGTTACTGGATTAGGATAAAAATCAAAAGACATGCTATCATCTGCTAATACATCAACAGTAGAGCTTCTTGCGAACGGTGCTCCACAAGGTCCGATATGCGTCCAACCATTATTATTAGTTCTTTCATAAAGATTACCTTGATACGTTACTCGATCTCCAGGTTGGTAATTTGTAGAAGAGTTATACGGTGCAACACCAGCACAAGGATCACTGCTTCCTCCTGTAGTAGTTACATTTATCACATTACTTGCAGCAGATACATTACCTGCAGCATCTTTTGCTTTTACACTAAATGTATAGGCGGTACTAGCTGTTAACCCCGTGATGTTAGTCGTGGTTCCAGAAACAGAAGTTTCAACCGTATTTCCTTTATACACATCATATCTGGTCACGCCAACGTTATCTGTAGAAGATGTCCATGATAGTGTTAAAGTAGTTTGTGCTACATTTGATGAGGATAATCCTGCAGGAGCAGAAGGCGCCTGAGTATCTCCCCCACCAGATCCTCCGATAACAACAGTATAGTCTTCTACTTCTCCATATTCAAAGGACTCACAAGCAGTAGGAATCGCATTATATTTCATAGAAACTCTCATTCTTGTACTTCCATTTTTTGCACTAGCGGGTACAGTAAAGCTACCACTCACTGGTGTTGTTTTTGAAGCTGCTTTGCTCCAAACTAATTCACCAGAATCAGCAAAATCCTTATCCTGGTTATAATCAATCCATACAGCATATCCTTCATTATAAGTACTTCCTGGCCATTTTGGTGTAACCGTAATGGTATGTGATGTTCCTTTAGAAAGATTAGTAGTTTCTGCTGTAAAATCGCTATACCCTCCACTTCCTGCAGCAGAGGTTTTATTAATAGTTCCTAAAGCTACTTTACCAATATATTCATCAGCTGGTTTTTTCCCATTAGAAGCACAATATCCAGTTGGAGGGTTTACTACACCCCCAGCGTTAGAAACTTCTATAAGATATTCTAAAGCTAATTTGGCAAATTTGGCAGCATGTGTTGCATTCGCAGTAGGAAAGTTAGATGATGTATCTCCAGAAGTATGAATCTTCGGGTTACTTTCTCTGAATTTAGCTTCAATAGGAAATGCTGTTTCATATCCTTGTTGTGCAAAACTATGGTGATCAGAACATCCATAGTTACAAGCAGAAGTACCATATGTAATTTTATGTGTTCCCGAAGCATTATAATGATCCATTAATCTAGTTAAAAAATTATTCAAAGAAGTACTATTATATGAATCAGTTGTAATAAAAATATCATTTGTAGACCCTTTGTAATTAGTCATATCCAACTGTACATAACTCACTATATTTACATTACGATTCTTATAATCTCTTGCTATTTCTTTAGACCCTACCAGACCTATTTCTTCTGCAGCAAATGCCATAAACTCTACTGTTCTTTTTGGCTTGTAATTCATACTAAACAATACTCTGGCAACTTCAGTTATCGTTGCAATACCAGAAGCATTATCATCTGCTCCCGGAGCATTATTTTGATTACTCGGTGATGTTGAATCCAAATGTCCTCCTAAAACCACATATTCATTTGGTTTTTCTGTACCGGTAATCGTCATAATAACAGACGGCATTTGAGAGCCAGAATGATTTACAAGTCTAACCGATACATCACTACGATTACCGGCAAGTCCCTCCCATTTTGCTTTTAAATCTGTAGAAGCTCTTTTTGCACTAGCTTTAGTGTGATAGCGGGTACCATAATTTTCAAGCTCTTTAATTTGTCTATCAATATTAGTGTTATTTACCAACCCTAAACTTTGATTTACCAATTGATCTTGAGTAATCTCGAAAGCAACTGCTGCTTTTGTTAAGGATTGATTTTTTGATTTTTGAATTGAATTAGCTTTCACTATTGCTTCTATAGCAGCTTTTTCTGAAGTTTCATAAAAATATCCTGGCCCATGCCTTAATCCTGTGTGATGTAGTTCTTCTGCCGAATGTTCATTCAGCATTACGGCACTATATTCGTTAACCGATTTAATAATTCTTACATCATTTGGATGATTCTTTTTTAGTTTCAATGCATCCTGAGTATCCATCGTTGCATGAAACATTTTTGATCGTTCCTGCGCATAAATACATGACGTTAATACGCTTAGCGATACCGCTAAAAAAAATAGATTTAGTTTTCTCATCGTTAGTTTAGTTTGTTGAGTTTATAATTTGTGTTTGTGTAGTAGCTAAAGTACATAATATCAAAGTCGAACAAAAGACGTTTAATCATAGAATAATCAAGGTAAATCCGTAATAATCTATCCGTTATAAATAAGGTAATAAGTGAATGCTTTTTAAAAATTATCATCTATAAAATATGATATCATTCACTCATCAATAGTAAAAATAAATCTATTTCTACCAGACCATATATACGTACCACCAAAGATTAAAGTGATACCTAAAATCTATAGTCTACCTCTTGATAGTAATAAGTTCTTTTTGTGAAGTGATGTTATAGATCGATTGCAAAGATCGGGAGGAATCCCAAGTCACATAGCAAATGCTCCAAAGTAGGTTATTAAGTTTCATAAGTTGATTTTGTGTGTTTAAGTAAACTAAACTATCAAAAAAGTCCTACCTAGCCAATATAAGCATGTCCTAAATCAATGAAAAGATGTCCTAAAACACAATTTAGTACACCCTTTGGCCATACTATAGCCAATACATCGCATCAAAATACTATTGACTTGGGCTATACCATTTTCAATGTTTCAGTATTTTTTGAAAGTTTAAAATTTTTTATATATTTGCAATATGAATTATGATGAAGCAAAAAATAAGTTTATTTCTACCTGGGGATCTTTAGGAACCTTATGGGGCATCAATAAAGCAATGGCACAGATCCATGCTTTATTATTAATATCTCCAGAACCTCTTTCTATGGAAGATATTATGGAACAATTACAAATCTCTAGAGGCAACACCAGTATGAATTTACGTCAATTGATGGATTGGGGTATTGTTTTTAAAGAGAATAAAATGGGAGAACGAAAAGAATATTTCACTTCAGAGAAGGATGTACAAGAACTGGCAAGACAAATCGCCAAAGAAAGAAGTAGAAGAGAGTTACAACCGACTATTAAAATCTTAAAAGATGTTTCGAACATCGATGAAGATGGAACCGCAAAAACCAAAGAATTAATAAAACAAACTAAAGCACTACATGAAATGGCTGATACATTAGATGTTTTAATGAATAGAGTTATTGGTCAGGATCATAACTGGATCACAAAAGCATTGGTGAAATTAATTAAATAAAAGAGCACAGTAAACAAAAAGGAGGCGTTCTCCTTTTTATTTTCAATTATAGTTTCAATTTTTTCTGAAACTTTAAAATTAATAAAACATGAAATTCAATATTCCAAACTGGTTGATTATTACAGCAGGCATCGGTCAAATATTCACTGCAGTAATATATCCTTATATAAGACATAAAGTATTTGATTGGTATACCGATGTAAAGCAGCTAAAGCCACTCAATCAAGAAATTGCAAAAACGTACGGAAGATATATCCAAGGTCTCAATTTTTCTTTTGGATTAATAGCAATCCTACTTACCTCTCACCTTAAGGAAAAATCTGAATTGGCAATTGCATTAACTGGACTAATTGCAGCGTACTGGGTTGGTAAAGTTGCGACCCAAATTGCATATTATCCTATGTATGAAATTCCAAAGAAAAAGATATTCAAAATAGGTAGCTATGTTATGAATTGCCTATTTGTCCTTTTTGCCACTGTTTATACTTTATTGTTAATCTATAATTGTATTGGTTTTTTTAACCTCTACTAAAACTATATCATTATGAGTACACTTACCATATTACACAAACTAAGGCTTAAAAAATCTACTACAAAAGAAAAAATAATCAGGTTTTACGATGAAGCAACAGAAGATTATGAGTTCTGGAGTACCGATTTCAATATGCATTTTGGATACTATACTCCTTTTAAAACCAGTATTCTAAAAAGAGATTCAATGCTTAACGAAATGAATCAGCAGGTTTTTGATCGTTTACAAGTTCCTAAACAAAATTCACTTGTAGCAGACCTTGGGTGCGGCATTGGTGGCACTATACAATATGGATTAAGAAAGTATCCTCTACTGCACATCATTGGCGTAACACTTTCTTCTTTTCAGGTAAGAGAAGGAAATAAAAGATTGCAACATAAGAATGGACTAATTTTAGAAGAAAACTATTGCCATACATCTTTCAAAACCAATAGTGTAGATGGGGCTTATGCTATAGAAAGTTTTTGTCATTCTGGGCATAGTAAAGAGGCTTTACAAGAAGCATATAGAATACTAAAGCCAGGCTCTAAATTAGTAATAGCCGATGCATTCTTAAAAATAAATAAAGAGCAATTATGTATCGGTAGTAATTATTGCTACGAACAACTTTGCAAAGGATGGAGTCTAGAAGGTTTGGGAAGTATTAAAAAAATAGAACAGACATTAAAACATATAGGTTTTAGGAATGTAAATATCGAGGATGTATCATTTAGAGTTGCACCTTCTGTTCTTCATGTTCCATTTGCAATTACAGGATTTATGTTTAAAAAACTATGTAGAAAAGAAACTCTAAAACCACAAAGTTGGAAAAACTTAAAAGGATCACTATTTGCACTGCTTTCTGGTTTACATACCAAAAGTTTTGGATATTATTTAATCACCGCAGAAAAATGAAATTAGAAAACATATGAAAAAAATAGTCATAGCAGCAGGGACAGGTTTTCTTGGAAAAGTACTCGTAGCGTATTTTAAAACGAAAGCAGAAACTATTACAATTCTAACTCGTGGAAAAAGTAGAACAGAAAATAATGTTCAATTTATTCATTGGAATGCAAAAACCTCTGGAGATTGGATATATGAACTAGAGAATGCAGAAATAGTAATCAATTTAGCTGGCAAATCGGTAGATTGTAGATATACCCAAAAGAATAAAGATCTTATTTTAAATTCAAGAGTGACTTCAACCTCTATTTTGGGAGAAGGTATACGTAAATGCAAAAACCCTCCCAAAATCTGGTTAAATTCATCAACAGCAACTATCTATCGACATTCTTTAGATAAAGAAATGGATGAAATTGATGGAGAAATAGGAACTGGTTTTTCTGTTGATGTTGCTACATCATGGGAAAAAACATTTTTCAACCAACAAACTCCTAAAACCAGAAAAATTGCATTAAGAACCTCTATTGTCTTAGGAGAAAAGGGAGGAGCTTTACCATCAATTCTTAATTTAGCCAAAATTGGATTAGGAGGAAAACAAGGCTATGGGAATCAAAAATTAAGCTGGATACACGAAATAGACTTTGCAAGAAGTATCGAATTTATTATTAAAAACCCTAGCATTGAAGGTGTGATAAATATTGTTTCACCTAAACCAGTAACCAATTCAGCCTTTATGAAAACACTTAGAAAAGTTATGAAAATCCCCTTCGGAGTTCCTATTTCAAAACATACACTTCAACTTGGAGCAAGAATTATTAACACAGAAGCTGAACTTGTACTCAAGAGTAGAAATGTAATTCCTTCAAAACTTATGAATAATGGATTTCAGTTCTTATATCCCGAACTTAAACCAGCATTAATTTCACTTATTTAGAAAATTATGACAATTATACGACTAACAACTCAAATAAAAACTCCGGTTAAAGAAGTATTTGATTTAGCTAGGAGTATTGACTTTCATATGGTATCGGCAAACAAGACTAAAGAAAAAGCTATAGCAGGAAAAACTTCGGGATTAATCGAATTAGGAGAAACGGTTACCTGGAGAGGGCTACATTTTGGAATTTATCTCATTCACAAAAGTATAATTACCAAGTATGAATCCCCGAATAATTTTACCGATGAAATGGTTAAAGGATGTTTTAAGTTTTTTAAGCATCAACACATTTTTTACAAAACAGCATTTGGAACAGAAATGATCGATATACTCGAATACGAAACACCCTACGGTATTTTAGGTAAATTATTTGATAATCTAGCCCTAAAAAAACATCTTACTCAATTTCTTTCTGCTCGCAATCAATCTATAAAACTGTATTTAGAATCTAAAAATGTAGTAAAATCGCATCATAATAACTATTTGTAAGGATTCAATATTAATAGACACAAAATACTGATTCGTTAAAGCGCCTATAAGATTCAACTTTTTATCCTATTTTTGGTGAATATAACAACAGGAAATATAATGTCAACAAATACCATAGACCCAAATATGTGGGTGGATAAGTACAGTGATTACCTATTCAACTATACCATTGTAAGAGTTGATGATAAAGAAATTGCTCAAGATTTAGTACAGGAAACATTCTTTGCCGGACTTAAATCCATGAAAAATTTTAAAGGCGAAGCTAGTGAACGTACCTGGCTTATTTCTATTCTGAAAAGAAAAATCATCGATCACTATCGTAAAATTAATAGTAACAAAGGTAAAGCAGAGGTAAGAATGAACTATACCTCTGATTCTGAAACTGAAGGCGATTGGTTAGAAGAACGTGTAGCAGATCCTTTTGATGGCAATGCAGAAGGTGAGATCGAAAACGAAGAGTTAGGTCTAGCCATACATGATTGTATGGGAAAATTGCCTCAAAAACAAGCTGTTATTTTTAAATTAAAAACAATACAAGGTTTCGATACTGAAGCTATTTGTAATGAATTTGATATCACTGCGTCTAACTTATGGGTGATCATCCATAGAGCACGTACAGCCATGGCCGAATGCCTGGAAAAAAATTGGTTTTAGGAAAAATGAGTAATAAAAAGGGAATAATAGTAAGTTGTTCAGAAGCAAATCACTTCTGCGACAAAAATCAGTATAAAGAAGCTTCTTTTTGGGAAAAAGTAAAGCTGAACATACATTTAATATATTGTAGAGCATGCAGAAAGTACACTGCAAAAAACATGAAGTTAACCAAATTGGTAAAAAGCCCAAAAGTGATTAGTATTAACCGTTCTGATAAAGAAGCAATGAAAGAACGGTTAAAGCAAAGAATGTAACCTTAAATAGTTATAGTATAATGCCCTCGAATAAAAGAATTACCCAAATAGCATAATGAAAACTACGAATAAGAATAAAGTATTTGTATCCTGTGAAGAAGCAAAACATATTTGCGATAAAAATCAATATGGTGAAGCTTCTTTTCTCGAAATAATAAAACTTAATATTCGCCTGGTGTATTGTAAAGTAACACGAGCGTATTCCAAAAGAAACACAAAACTTACAAAAACCATTAATAAATCTACAACACAGTCAATCAGCGCTTCAGATAAAGAAGCAATGAAAAAAGAAATAACAAAGAGGATTAACTAAATAAAGACTCAAGAATAACAAGGATTATTAACCACATTATAGGAATACTCTCTACCCAAAAAGAACAATAATATTCTGATTGTTTCTTATCTGTTCCCCATAAAAAGAATAAACTTATTGTAGTTATCAATATAGTACTCAAAATTTCTATCGAAGATAACAACTCATTTTTTACAGCAGTTAATAATAAAAAAATAACCAATAAAATACTACCAAAAAGCTTGGTTCTTGTCACTCCTATTTTTTGCGGAATCGTTTCTAAAGCTACATCATCATACTGCAAGTCTCTCACTTCGAAAGGTAACATCATAACCACAATAAATAAAAACCGTTGAATCATTTCTATTAAAAAATTTAAATTCAGATTTCCTTTAACATATACTAATGGGACCAATACAGTCATACCAGCCCAAACCATTCCGATAATAAAGATTTTTACCCCTGCAAGGCTCCTTAGGTTCTTTTTGTTAGGAAAAACAGGAACAACATACAAAACAGTAAGTGCTATAAACGGTGCCATATAGATCCACGTATTAATCGACACTCTAAACGAAAGATAGATAAAAGACACGCAACTCAAAATGGTTAAAACACGAATCCCTTTCATCGATTTGGTCAATCTTTTGTGGTAAAGTTTTGAGACTTTAGAATATTTTACAAAATTATATGCCGTAATAGCACCTAAAAAAGAAAAAAGGATATAGATAAATTGACCAGATATTCCATATTTAATAAAAGTAATTTGCACCAAAGCACATATAGCTAAAGCAACATGAATACTACCGTTAATATAGAATCTGAATATGCTTTTTAAGGTTTTCACGTTACTTATTAGGGGTTATGTGTTAACAAAACCCGAATTTGGTTAAAAACTTGATAGGTCTAGGTTAATTAATTGTGAAAGTTTTAGCAATTAAATATGTATTTTTGAAATCTCAATTTCAACTGTTTTTTTTCGTTATGAAAACCGATTCCTTTAAACTACGTCATATAGGTCCTTCAACAAAAGATCTTGGCGAGATGTTAAACACAATTAAAGCAGATTCTTTAGAACAATTAATACATGAAACTGTTCCTGATGATATTCTTTTAAAAAAATCGTTAAATCTAGATTTTGCCTTAAGTGAACAAGAATATTCTGCACATATACAAAAGCTTTCTGCAAAAAATAAAGTATTCAAAACCTACATCGGTTTAGGATATCACGAAGCTAGTTTACCCGCAGTTATACAACGTAACATTCTTGAAAACCCAGGATGGTATACCGCATACACGCCTTATCAAGCAGAAATTGCACAAGGTCGATTAGAAGCATTACTAAATTTTCAAACCATGATCTGTGATCTTACAGGTATGGAATTAGCTAACGCCTCTTTATTAGATGAGAGTACAGCTGCTGCAGAAGCAATGACTATGTTATTTGCTGTACGATCCAGAGATCAGAAAAAAAATAATGTAAACAAGTTTTTTGTTTCCGAAGAAATATTACCGCAAACACTTTCTTTACTACAAACAAGAGCAATTCCTCTTGATATCCAATTAGTAGTAGGAGATCATCAGCAATTTGATTTTTCGACCGAATTTTATGGTGCTATTTTGCAATACCCGGGTAAATCGGGTCAGGTATATGATTATGCAGATTTTGTAGAAAAAGCTCACCAGGCAGAAATCAAAGTTGCCGTAGCTGCAGATATATTAAGCTTAGTATCATTAAAATCCCCGGGAAGCTTTGATGTAGATGTTGTCGTAGGAACTACACAACGTTTTGGAATCCCTCTTGGATATGGTGGGCCACATGCTGGATTTTTTGCTACAAGAGAAGCATATAAAAGGACTATTCCTGGTAGAATTATAGGAGTTACTCAAGATTTAAATGGAGGTCGTGCCTTACGAATGGCATTACAAACGCGTGAACAACATATTAAACGAGATAAAGCAACTTCTAATATCTGTACAGCACAAGTACTATTGGCTGTTATGGCCGGAATGTACAGTGTATATCATGGTCCAGAAGGCTTAAGTTATATTGCCTCAAAAGTTAACACATCGGCAGTAACATTAAGTACAAAATTAGAAAAACTAGGTTTCAATCAACTTAACACAGCTTATTTTGATACCATTCGAATACAAGGTGATGCAACCAAAATAAAAGAAATCGCAGAAGCTCATGAAGTAAATTTCTTCTATCCGGATTCAGAAACAGTTTCAATTTCTTTAAATGAAGCAACAACAATTGAAGATCTAAATACGATCCTATCAATTTTTGCAAAAGTTGAAGGAAAAGAATATACTCCTATTCAGGAAATTGATAATTCGAATACCATAGATAAAAATCTAAAACGTAATACCGAGTTTTTAACAAATGAAGTATTCAATTCTTACCATTCTGAGACAGAATTGATGCGTTATATAAAAAAATTAGAACGAAAAGATCTGTCATTAAATCATTCTATGATTCCGTTGGGATCCTGTACAATGAAACTTAATGCAGCGGCAGAAATGTTACCTCTTAGTGATCCACAATGGGGGAACATTCATCCTTTTGTTCCAGTACATCAAGCTCAGGGATATCAAGAAGTTCTAAAAAAACTCGAAGAACAGCTTACAGAAATCACAGGATTTGCAGCTACCTCTTTACAACCAAATTCTGGTGCACAGGGAGAATTTGCCGGATTAATGGTAATTAGAGCATATCATGAGTCAAATGGAGATCATCATCGTAATATTTGTTTGATCCCTTCATCTGCTCATGGCACAAATCCCGCCTCTGCAGTAATGGCAGGAATGAAAGTAATTGTTACCAAAGCCACAGAAGAAGGTAATATTGATATAGATGACCTAAGAGAAAAAGCACTAAAATATAAAGATAACCTTGCCGCTTTAATGGTTACGTATCCGTCTACACATGGTGTATATGAGTCTGGGATTAGAGAAATCACTCAAATTATTCATGATAATGGCGGACAAGTATATATGGATGGTGCCAATATGAATGCACAGGTTGGTTTAACCAATCCGGGTGCAATAGGCGCAGATGTATGCCACCTTAACTTACACAAGACCTTTGCTATACCTCACGGTGGTGGTGGGCCTGGCGTTGGACCAATTTGTGTTGCGAAGCAGCTGGTTCCATTTTTACCGGGTAATCCAATAATCACTACAGGAGGAGATCAGGCAATAACAGCAATTTCTGCAGCTCCTTGGGGATCTGCTCTGGCATGTTTGATTTCTTATGGATATATTACCATGCTTGGAGTAAATGGTTTAAAAGAAGCTACCCAATATGCTATTTTGAATGCTAATTATATCAAAGAACGCTTAGATGGGCATTACAATGTATTGTATGTAGGAGAAAAAGGAAGAGCTGCTCATGAAATGATTCTAGACTGTCGACCATTTAAAACAAATGGTATAGAGGTTACCGATATTGCAAAACGACTTATGGATTATGGATTTCATGCTCCAACAGTTTCTTTCCCGGTAGCAGGAACTATTATGATCGAACCTACCGAAAGCGAAAGTAAATCAGAATTAGATCGTTTTTGTGATGCCCTGATTGCGATACGTAAGGAAATAGCAGAAGCTACCGCTGATAATCCAAATAACGTAATGAAAAACGCGCCACATACTATGGCTATGCTTACAGCAGACTCGTGGGATTTCCCGTATTCGAGAGAGCAAGCAGCATATCCATTATCATATGTAGCCGATAATAAGTTTTGGCCATCTGTTCGTCGTGTAGATGATGCATATGGAGACAGGAACTTAATTTGTACATGTGCTCCTATTGAAGAGTATATGGAAACAGAAGCTTAAAAAATCTATTATCCCATAAATGATGAAGAGGTGACTTTATGGTTGCCTCTTTTTCGTTAACCATACTATGATTAGAAAATAAGTATAATTTTTAAAACTGCACAGTATACCTATGAAATGAACCATAACAATTAAAGTTGATCCCAACCGAAATGTTCAATGGTGAATTCCATCTGACAACTAAAAAATAATAAAAAAGAACAGATGAAAGATATCACTTCAAGGCAAGACATAGAATTCTTAATGAATGCCTTTTATAAAGACGCTTTTGCAGACCCTGCAATTGGCATCTTTTTTACCAAAATTGCAAAGATTAATCTCGAAGAACATATTCCGGAAATTACAGATTTTTGGGAACAGCAATTATTTAGAACAGGAAATTACAAAAAGAATGTGATGCAGATTCATAAAAATTTAAGCAGTAAAAAAAAGTTAGAAAAAATCCATTTCGATACTTGGCTATCACTGTTTCACAAAACAGTGGATCGCAATTTTAAAGGAGAAAAAGCGCACCTTATCAAAACAAGAGCCTTATCCATTGTAACGGTTATGCAATTAAAAATAGAATAGCCTATTGGTTCTAAACCCGGGTTATGCATTAAAACTCTATATTATGAAAGTTGATAAGTGCAGTGAAATATTCCTAAGTAGTTTCAAACTATAATGAGTTTTCTAATGTATAATCAGAGTTTAATCAAATCCATAAAAAAGTTGGGCATCGTAGTATCTGTTATGTATGCATAATAAAATAATTCCTATCATGTACCTTACCATTTATAATAAATAATTGGGTATAATGAATATCAAAATAACGGGTACAGGAAGCTATATTCCTAATGAAATTAAAAAAAACAACGACTTTACCAATCATCAATTCTTTACTGAAAACAAGGTTTTAATCGAACATAACACTACCGCTATAATTGATAAATTCAAAAAAATCACAGGTATTGAAGAACGTAGATATGCCTCTACCGATCAAAACACTTCTGATTTAGCATTTCTTTCTGCAAAAAAAGCAATTATAGACTCAAAAATTGATCCTGAAACCCTTGATTACATTATTGTAGCCCATAATTTCGGCGATGTAGACAAAAACTCCTCTCAGGCAGATACTGTCCCCAGTCTTGCGGCAAGAGTAAAACATAAATTAAAAATAAAAAATCCATACTGCGTCGCATATGATTTGCTTTTTGGGTGCCCTGGCTGGATAGAAGGAGTCATACAAGCCCAATCATATATAAAAAGTAGTATGGCTCAAAAATGTCTTGTTATTGGGGCAGAAACTTTATCTCGTGTTATAGATAAACATGATCGGGATTCTATGATTTATTCTGATGGATCTGGAGCTGTGATACTAGAAAAAACAAAACAACCCGGAGGGATAATTTCTTCTATAAGTGCTTCTTATACACTTGAAGAAAGTAATTTTTTATTCTTCGGAAAAACAAACGATAACATCTCTAATGATGATACGAGATACATCAAAATGCATGGGAGAAAAATATATGAATTTGCTTTAAATCAAGTGCCAAAAGCCATGAAAATTTGCCTTGATAAAACCGATATTAGCATCACAGATATCAAAAAAATTATCATTCATCAAGCTAATGAGAAAATGGATGAAGCTATTGTAAAAAGGTTCTATGATCTATATGACCAGAAAGTACCCGACGGCATTATGCCCATGACTATTCAAAAGCTAGGAAATAGTAGTGTTGCTACTGTTCCTACTCTATATGACCTTATTTTAAATGGTAAAGTAGAAAACCAATCCATTAAAGAAGGAGATATTTTGCTATTTGCCAGTGTAGGTGCAGGGATGAACATCAATACTCTTTTATATCAATTTTAAAGCTTTTGTAAAATTCTCTTAGATGTACAGATAGTAATCTGGGTAATTGTCTATTTTTACACTATAATTACTGATTTGACTATTATGTACGAAGGAAATTTTCCTCACCAGCGATACCAAAAAACTTTAGAATTTCTTAGAGAAAACACCCCTGCCCCAGGTACTGTTCTAGATTTGGGTGTTAGAAATCCTTTTGTAGAGTTTATGGAAAAAGAAGGATATACAGTATCAAATACCTCTGGCGAAGATCTGGACCTTAATACAGAAGCTGTACAAAAAGAAAATATTCAAATTGTTACTGCCTTCGAAATTTTTGAGCACCTTATCGCTCCTTTTAATGTTTTACGCGACATTAAAGCAGATAAACTAGTTGCTTCTATTCCATTAAAATTATGGTTCTCTCCTGCCTATCGTAGTAAAACTGATCCATGGGACAGGCACTACCACGAATTTGAAGATTGGCAATTTGATTGGTTACTCGAAAAAGCCGGCTGGGAAATTAAAGCAAGAAATAAGTGGACACACCCTGTTAAAAAGATTGGTTTACGACCACTATTAAGACTTTTTACGCCGAGATACTATATTGTATATGCCGAGAGAGTCAAAAATTCTTAGCTTCTCTCTTTTTAGTTTTTTAACTTTAAACCTGAAACCAAAAACTTCAATTATTTCTTGAATATATATATTATCATACCTGCTCATAATGAAGAGCGTTTTATAGCAAAGACTCTTGATTCTTTGACTTCTCAAACACTTATTCCTACCAAAATAGTAGTAGTTAATGATCATTCTACAGACAATACAAAAGGTATCATAAATGAATATGTAAATACATATGATTATATATCCATAGTAGATACGTATACTTCTAAAAATCATATGCCGGGAAGCAAAGTGATTAATGCTTTCTATGAGGGTTTCAAAACATTAGATACAAACTATGATATTATTTGTAAATTCGATGCAGATCTTGTTTTTCCACCAAATTACTTAGCTAAAATTACCCATCATTTTCAGGAAAATGATAAAACAGGAATGGTAGGTGGATTTTGTTATATAGAAAAAAATAAAAAATGGGTTTTAGAAAATCTAACCAGCAAAGATCACATTCGAGGAGCATTAAAAGCATATCGTAAAACGTGTTTCGAAGATATTAAAGGGCTTAAACCAGCAATGGGATGGGATACTATAGATGAGTTATTAGCTCAATATCACAATTGGGAAATAAAAACCGACGACACCTTACATGTCAAACACTTAAAACCAACCGGAAATAAATACAACCCTAAAGCAAAATATAAACAAGGAGAAGCCTTTTATCGAATGCGATACGGGTTTTGGATTACACTAATTGCTTCAGTAAAATTGGCATTGCTCAAAAAACAACCAAGCCTGATCAATAATTATTTAACAGGATATTACAAAGCAAAAGCAAAAAAAGAGACTTTCCTTGTTTCCCAAAAAGAAGGAAACTTTATTCGTAAACTTCGTTGGAAAAAAATGAAAAAAAAGCTCTTATAGCGAATAGTTCCATTCAGAAAACTAGTATTTCTTTAACTTTTTTACCATAAATTATTCTTACATTGAAACATTAATTTTTTTAAAAAATAATTTCATGAAAATCAAACCACTTCTTTGGGCATTAAGTTTCATACTATGCTTAGCTTCTTGTAATAAGGAAAACAAAGCAGAAAAAGTAGATTATGTGCTTTTCTCTGGAAAAGTAAGTAATACTCTAGAAAATGAGATTAGCGTATTTAGAAATAGTGATCATTTCAAAAAAGTCATATCAATTAATGAAGATGGTACATTCTCTGATACTTTAAAAATTGAATCCAAAGGTTCCTATACTTTTGTGATTGGTCGTGAAAGATCATCTTTGTATTTAGATCATGGGGATCAATTAGAATTAACAATAGACACTAAGCAGTTTGACGAAAGTATAAAATATACAGGTACTGCTGCAGATGCCAATAACTATCTGGCAGAAAGAGCCTTAATAGGGGAAAGTCTTTTTGCTGATGGCCCAGAAGGTTATAAAAAACTTTTTATGAATGAAGTCGATGAGTTTAAAAAATTAATATCTCAAAATAAACAAGCTAAAAACGACGCGATTAAAAAATATAAAAATTTAGACCCCGAGTTTGTAGCTACTCAAACTAAAGATAATCGCTATGAATATTTATCAATGTTAAATAATTATCCGTCGACTCATAGCCATTATGCAAAGAAAGAAGACTATAAAGCTCCAGAAGGTCTTTTGGATGAATTAAAAGATTTTAATATTGATAATGCCGAAGATTATGAGAAATCTAGCGCTTATAGAAGATTAAGTTCTGATGTTTTTTATAGAATTTCTGAAGAAAAAGCTACGAATGATAGCATCTCTATGGATAAAGCAATGATGGAGAATCTGGCTCAACTAAAGAGTAAAAATATCAGAAATGCTTTTATGAAAAATATAGCATATCAAGTATCACCTAGAAATGATAACGCTGCAGAATTATATGATATGCTTATGGCGGCCTCAGACGATGAAGAATTTAAAAGTGAATTAACCAATAAATTCGAAAAAATAAAAGTATTGGTTAAAGGTAATGTGTCGCCCATATTTAATGATTACGAAAATTACAAAGGAGGAACAACTTCTTTAAGTGATCTTAAAGGAAAATATGTATACATAGATGTTTGGGCTACCTGGTGTGGACCTTGTAAGGCCGAAATTCCGCACCTAAAGAAAATCGAAAAAGAATATCACGATAAGAATATCGAATTTGTAAGTATCTCTATTGATAAAAAACCACAACACGATGCCTGGAAAGCAATGGTTAAAGAAAAGGAATTAGGTGGAGTTCAATTATTCGCAGACAACAATTGGAGGTCTCAATTTATTGTTGATTATGGAATAAAAGGAATCCCTAGGTTTATCTTAATTGATCCCGAAGGTAATATTGTAAGTGCAAGCGCACCAAGACCATCCGACCCTAAACTTGTAGAGGTTTTTAACGAACTTAGTATTTAATATATACCTTATGAAAATCAAACCATTCCTTTGGGCATTAACTCACATACTATACCTAACTTCGTGTAACAAAGAAAGTAAAATAGATTATGTGCTTTTCTCAGGAAAAGTAAATAATGTCGTAGAAAATGAGATTAGTGTATATGGAAATGGTAATAACTTCAAAAAAGCAATCTCAATTAATGAAGATGGCACATTCTCTGATACTTTAAAGATCGAATCCAAAGGTTCCTACTCTTTTATAATTGGTCGGCAAAGATCATCTTTGTACTTAGATCATGGAGATCAATTAGAATTAACAATAGATACTAAACAGTTTCATGAAAGTATAAAATATACAGGTACTGCTGCAGATGCTAACAACTATCTGGCAGAAAAAGCAATAATAGAAGAAAGTCTTTTTGCCGGTGGCCCAGAAGGATATCAAAAACTTTTTATAAAAGAAGCCGATGAGTTTAAAAAATTGGTATTGCAAAACAAACAGGCTAAAAATGATGTGATTAAAAAATATAAAGATTTAGATCCCGAATTTGTGGTTGCCCAAACTAAGGATAATCATTATGAATATTTATCAATGCTGAATAATTATCAGTCAACTCACGGTTATTATGCTAAAAAAGAAAATTATAAAACTCCTGAAGGGTTTTTGACTGAATTAAAAGATTTTAATATTGATAACACCGAAGATTTTGAAAACTCTGGCCCATATAGACAATTAAGCTTTAGTATATTCGACAGAATTTCTGAAGAAAAAGCAGCCAAAGATGGTATTTTTATAGGTAAAGCAATGATAGAGAATCTGGCTCAGATTAGTAGTAAAAATATCAAAGACGCTTTTATAAAAAACATAGCACGTAAAGTAACTCAAGAAAATGAAAATGTAGCAGAATTATATGATTTAATCATGGTAGCATCTGATGATGAGAAATTAAAAAACGAATTAACCCTTAAGTATGAAAAAATAAAAGATTTAAATGAACGACTGGCAAAAGGAAATAATTCTCCAGTGTTTACCAATTACAAGAACTACAAAGGAGGTACAACTTCACTTAGTGACCTTAAAGGAAAATATGTATATATTGATGTTTGGGCGACCTGGTGTGGGCCTTGTAAAGCAGAAATTCCACATCTAAAGAAAATCGAAAAACAATATCACAATAAAAATATTGAATTTGTAAGTATCTCTATAGATAAGAAACCAAAACATGATGCATGGAGAGCAATGGTTAAAGAAAAAGAGCTTGGAGGAATCCAATTACTTGCTGATAAAGCTTCAAAATCTCAATTTGCCATTGACTATAGTATAAGAACAATACCCAGATTCATATTAATTGACCCAGAAGGTAAAATTGTAAATCCTTATGCCCCAAGACCATCTGATCCTATACTTGTAGAAGTTTTTAACGAATTAAATATCTAAAATTAAATCTTATTCTTTAAAAAAAACAAATCAGCAAATTCTATAGAATTTGCTGATTTGTTTTTAAATAGACCTCCTATTTTTACACCTCTTTATACTAATTTTGAATTAAAAATAGACAGACTTGTCTGTTTTTAAAATTATTTTGTAGTTTTGTGCCGTGAAACACTCTTTAGTAAGACAACATATCATAGAAACTGCCTCTGATCTTTTTTACCAAAAAGGATATAATCGCACTGGTATAAATGAAATCATAAAAGAAGCAGGTATTGCAAAAGCAACGCTATACAATCATTTTGCTTCAAAAGAAGATATCTGCCTTGCTTATCTTAGGTTTAGAAATGATCTGTTTACAAAAAATATAAAAACCTTTGTGGGTAATGCCAAAAAAGGAAAGAATCAACTGTATGCTTTATTTCATTTTCTTATAGAATTCTTTGCAGAAAAAGATTTTAATGGATGCTGGTGTGTAAATACTATTGCCGAAATCCCGAGAGAAAATGAAAAAATCAGAAAAGAGATTCAAAAACAAAAAGAAGAGTTTATCGAATTTATAAAAGAACTGGTAGAACAGAACTGTAATCAAAACATAGCTTCTGCAAATGAAGCACTGGCCAAAAGAGTTTATTTAATTTACGAAAGCTCTATTTCTGAAAGTAAATTACATCAAAATCAATGGCCAATAGATACTGGTTTATCTCTTTGTAAAAACATACTGAACTAAAAAAATTTTACTAATTAAAGACAGACTTGTCTGTTCAATTTTATTCATCTTAAAAAACTAAAAATGACAACATTCAAAAACAAAACAGCTTTGGTCGTTGGCGGAACCAGTGGAATTGGTAATGCTACCGTAAATACTTTAATCGAAGGAGGTGCTACAGTGCACGTAGTAGGGAGAAATATATCTAAAATACCAGATGCAGATAACATAATTAAACACCAGGTCGATATTACAGATACAGCCAGTGTAAACAAATTGACCAATACCATTTCTGGACTAGATCGCTTAGATTATCTTGTAAACGCATCCGGGATCTTTGGGCCAAAAGCATTTCTGGATCATACGGTAGAGGATTACGATGCTTATCAGGATCTTAATAGAGGTTTCTTTTTTATAACGCAATCTGCCGCTAAGAAAATGAAAGAAAATAATAGTGGAGCTATTGTAAACGTAGGTTCGATGTGGGCAAAACAAGCTGTAAAAGCAACTCCTTCTTCTGCTTATTCTATGCAAAAAGCAGGACTACATACTCTTACTCAACACCTGGCAATGGAGCTGGCAGATCACGGGATTAGAGTAAATGCAGTATCTCCTGCCGTAGTCGAAACTCCGGTTTATGATAGTGTTTTTGGCAGTGCCGAAGAAGCTAAAAAAGCGTTGGTAGGATTTAATAATTTTCACCCTATAGGAAGAAATGGAACTCCGCAAGATATTGCCAATAGTATCACTTTTCTATTATCTGATAAAGCCTCCTGGGTTACTGGTGCGATATGGGATACTGATGGTGGCGTAATTGCCGGACGTAATTAAAAAAATAATATCAAAGTAAGGCCTCAAAAAGGAGGCTTTACTTTTTACATTTAACTATAATGAAATCAGAAGTACTTATAATTGGTGCCGGATTAACAGGATTGTTACTTGCTTATAGATTAAAAGGGCACAATATTTCTTTTAAAATTATCGAAGCTAGAAGTAGAATTGGTGGAAGAATACATACAGTTCTTACTAATGATGAAACACCAATAGAAATGGGAGCTACCTGGATAGGAATCCAACATCAGGAGTTACTAAAAGTATTAGAAGAATTAAAGCTACCTGTTTTTGAACAATTCATAAAAGGAACTGCATTGTTTGAATCGCTATCTACTGCCCCACCTCAACACATACATTTACCACCAAACCAACAACCAAGTTACCGAATACAAGGAGGAACTATTGCTTTACTTAATACTTTGGCCTCATCTCTTACCAAGGAAGAACTTATTTTAAATGAAAAAGTAACAAGTATTAATTATACTAAAAATCAATTTGAAATTAATACTACTAACCACAACTATCATGCGCATAAAGTAGTATCTACATTACCGCCTAAGCTTCTTGTAAATACTATACATTTTAATCCTTCTTTACCTAAAAACACTCTTAAAATCGCTAACAATACCCATACCTGGATGGGAGATGCTATAAAGTTTGGAATTGCTTACAAAAGACCATTTTGGAAAGAAAACAAATTTTCGGGAACTGTATTTAGTAATGTGGGGCCAATAACAGAACTATATGATCACTCAAATCACAGAAATACTAAATATGCCCTAAAAGGCTTTTTGCAAAATGAAATGTATCTGGAAACCAAAAAGAACAGAAAATCTAAGGTGATACACCAACTTCAAAAACTCTTTGGTGATGCTGCTTTAGAATATTCTCAATATAAGGAAGAGATTTGGAGACAAGAATCCAATACCTTTAATGATTCTGAACATTTTATCTTTCCTCATCAAAATAACGGTCACCCTATCTATCAAAAAGATTTTTTTGATAATACCTTATTTATTGCAGGTGCTGAAACTGCAACTCAATTTGGAGGATATATGGAAGGTGCAGTTAAAAGTGCACAATCCATATATCAAAAATTAAAAGAATAACCCCTACTCTAATACAAAGGATAATACCTTTCCTGTAGCTCCGTTAGGGAAAGTAATTCCTAATAAAGCAGAAATAGTAGGTGCAATATCCGGGATATATGTTTCTTGAGTCGTACTTCCTTTTTGTATTCCTTGTCCAAAAAATAATAAAGGGGCATGAGTATCATAGGTTAAACCACTCCCATGAGTCGAACCTGTTTTAGAATACGATATCGTAGCAGGATCCATCACATATACCACATCACCACTTCTTTTTTGATTAAATCCTTTTTGAATCAGCGCTGCAATACCGGTAACATATTCACCTGTTTCTAATTGGTTCCTGGTAAATACTTTATCAATTTGATTTTCCTGAAGCATATAATGAGCGAGTGCTTTCTCAAGTTTTTCTGCAGATATTGTATGTTTTTTTAACATGTTATAATCAAAAAACACTTGATTGTTTGATATATTTTCGATCAATCCATCTACTTTAAACTGTGCTTTTACAAATGCTTTAACCTTGGTCGTAAATGCATCTCTATCAAAATAACCTGCAGGAATCTTAACAGATTTTAAATATGACGGTACATGTACAGCTCCATGATCTGCCGTAAGGAAAACGGTATATTGCCCCTTACCTACTTTAGTATCCAAAGCATCAAAAAAACGTTCTAAATCTTTATCTAATCGCAAATATGTATCTTGAATTTCTTTAGAATTTACTCCAAAGTTATGCCCAACATAATCTGTACTAGAAAAACTTACTGTAAGAAAATCTGTAGTCTTATCTGCTCCCAGTTGTTCCCCTTCGATTGCAGCAATTGCAAAGTCGGTGGTTAAGCTATTTCCATAAGCTGATGATTTAATAATATCATATCCAGAATTTTGATCTTTTAGCTTTGCTAAATCATAAGGAAACGTAACTGTTTCTTTACCTTTATATCCGCCCTCGAACTCATTCTGATCCGGACCACTTTCTGCATATGTATTAATATCATAAAGGGTATTCCATACTTTTAAATAAGACTCTGCCTGGTTAGAAGTATTAAATTTTTTAACCCAATCTGGTAATTCGTTACGGTAATAGGTACTGGTTATCCATTTCCCTTCATCTTTACCTCTAAACCAATATGCGCCATTGGCAGAATGGCCAGCTGGCAGAATAGCACCTCGGTCCTTTATAGCAATACCAATTGTTTTTCCTTTTAATTGTGTATGTAATCTATTTTGATCACTTACAGTAGATGTTTTCATACGACGAGGAGACATTCGTTCCATTTCGCTATTAGATCCTACTGCTTTAACCAATGAATCGCTTGCACAATACACCATTGCTTTACCAAACTTATCATACCAATGATTAGAGATAATTCCATGATTTTTTGGTGTAGTTCCTGTATATATAGAAGCATGACCAGGACCGGTATAAGTAGGTACATAATTAAAATGATTGTTTTTACAATTAAAACCTTCATTGATCATACGCTTAAACCCCCTATCACCGAATCGATTATAAAAACGGGTTAAATAATCATATCGCATTTGGTCTACAACAATACCAACTACCAGTTTTGGCGAACTATTGATTTGAACCGCTACCTGTGCTTTACAAGGCATGCAGCACAACGCAACTAATAAGATTAGAAATACTCTTTTTGTCATTATATTTTGAATTTAAATAGCTAAAATACTATTCCTACAAATGTAAAACTTTAATAGAAGGTTAAATGCTATGGATAATTTTTTTTCTATTTTAGCCTTTCTAATTATAATGCATGTTTTACTTAGACGATATTGGTCGCTATTTTTTAATGTTAAAAGGCGTTTTTAGTCGAATGACTAAAGGTTCTGTGATACGGAATCTGATATTTAAAGAGATAGATGATTTAATTATTGGTTCTTTAGGAATAACAGTATTTCTAGCCTTTTTTATTGGAGCGGTTGTAGCTATCCAAACTGCACTCAATCTTACTAACCCTCTAATTCCCAAAAAGCTTATTGCTTTTGCTTCAAGACAATCCGTAATACTTGAATTTGCTCCTACATTTATTTCTGTTATCATGGCAGGTAAAGTAGGTTCTTTTATTACCTCGAGTATTGGTACAATGCGAGTAACCGAACAAATCGACGCACTAGAGGTAATGGGTATCAACTCTCTCAATTATTTAGTTTTCCCTAAAATCATTGCCATGCTTACTTATCCTTTTATTATTGCGATAGCAATGTTTGTAGGTATATTTGGAGGATATGTTGCCGGAGTTTATGGGGGATTTATTTCTAGCTCAGAATTTTTGACAGGACTGCGAGAGGAGTTTATTCCTTATCACCTGGTATATGCTTTTATAAAAACTTTTTTATATTCTTTTCTACTAGCAACCATACCATCATTTCATGGGTATTATATGAAAGGTGGTGCACTAGAAGTTGGTAAAGCAAGTACTTCTGCCTTTGTATGGACTACGGTTTCTATTGTCATATCTAATTATATTCTCACTCAACTATTATTAAGCTAATGATAGAAGTTACCAATTTACATAAAGGGTTTAACGGAGAAGAAATTCTAAAAGGAATTACTACAACCTTTGATAGAGGCAAAACTAATCTCATCATTGGTACCAGTGGAAGTGGTAAAACTGTATTCTTAAAATGCTTACTTGGACTTTTTACTCCAGAACAAGGTTCTATTTGCTATGATGGTAGCACATATTCCGAACTTAATGAGGAAGAACAAAGAAGCTTGCGAGAGCAGATGGGAATGGTTTTTCAGGGTAGTGCGTTATTTGACTCTATGACTGTAGAAGAAAATGTAATGTTTCCTCTTATGATGTTTACTAAACAAAAAAAGGAAGAAATGTTAGAGCGGGTTCATGAGGTTTTAGATCGTGTACATCTTGAAAATGCTGAGAAAAAGTTGCCTTCAGAAATTAGTGGTGGAATGCAAAAACGTGTTGCCATTGCACGTGCCATAGTAACGCGTCCCAAATATCTATTCTGTGATGAACCTAACTCTGGACTTGATCCCAGAACTGCTATTGTTATAGATAATCTAATTAAAGAAATTACTGAAGAATACAATATCACCACCGTAATCAATACGCACGATATGAATTCGGTAATGGAAATTGGTGAAAAAATCGTTTTTCTTAAAAATGGTAATTTAGAATGGGAAGGTGATAAAACCCAAATATTCAAAACCGATAATAAAGCAGTAACCGATTTTGTATACTCTTCTAATTTGTTTAAAAAAGTTCGTGATGCTCAATTAAAAGGGTTATAATTAACGGTTTAAATAAGATTTAAAGATATCCTCATTACAATTGTTCTATCTTTTTGTGTAGTAGTAGTAGTAGTAGTAGTTTCAACAGTTCTTATTCCTTAATTCATATTATTAGCAAAGACCAATAGTACACTAGGTCTCGGAGTCATTTCAATAACCAAAACTCTTCCTATAAATAAAACCAACGAATCAAATCCACCTATATTTGTTTTTGTTATTTATCATCTACAGTTTATAGCATCAATTAATAAGCAGGACTTCAAAAAATGTAAGTCCTGCTTATCAATTTAATTTAAGTAGCATTCTTTTCTGTTTGAAGCTACTTAATTTTCTTCATTTCTATACTCTGGTTTTTAAAAGCTACCTGACTACCATGCGTCACATACCCTTTTAAACGTAGTTCCAGAATCCTTTATCCAATCTGCAATATTGGATGCTGAGGGATCATCTACCTCTACACATAATCCAGGTGCATTACCTTGCATTGTTACATTGATTATTTTATCAGTAGCCCCATTTTTAAGGTTTAAGGACGTTAATTGATTGTCTTTGCAATATAATGTTTCTAAATTTGTATTCGCACTGGCATCCAAAGTAGTTAACAAGTTAGAAACACACCTCAATACAGTTAAAGCCTTATTATTACTAATATCCAAAGTGTTTAGCTTATTTCCTGTAACCCATAATAATTCTATAGCTGTATTCTTACTAATATCGATAACACTTAATTGGTTATAGGCAGGCGTTAAATCTACTAAATCTATATTTTTACTGACATCTAAAGTTGTTAGTCGGTTATTTGAACAACCTAATTCTTTTAAGTTAATATTCTTAGTAAGATCCAAGGTAGTTAATTGGTTACTTGCACAAAATAAACTTTCTAAAACTATGTTTTTACTTACATCCAAGATTCCTAATGGATTACTAGAAGACCCCAATACTTTTAAGTTACTATTTTTACCAACATTTAACATACTCAATTGATTATCAACACAATATAGCTCTTCTAAAACTATATTTTTACTAACATCCAAAACTGTTAATTGATTCTTGCTACATATTAATTTTACTAGGTTGGTATTTTTACTAATATCCAAAGTCTTTAGTTTATTCATCCCACAATACAATGTTTCTAAAGCAATATTTACACTAACATCCAGAGTATTTAGTTCATTATTCCCACAATTCAATATTTTTAGATTACTATTATTACTAACATTCAAAATACCAATTTGATTATAAAAGCAATGCAGTTCTTTTAGTACTGTATTCTTACTGACATCTAATACTTTTAGCATATTGACACTACAGTTCAGCCTTTCCAGATTAGTAAAATACTCAATACCTGTAAGGTCTGTTATATATGCCACAGGTACATCCACGTTTTTTACATTCTTGGCTTCTTCTATGGAGATTTCACCATCATCATTAATATCTATCTTAGGATCATGTTTTAAAAGTTTCTTTTTAAAATTTTTATCAGGAAAAACAATATTCTTTCCACTGGTCTTAAAAGTGATCTCAACATTGGCCTCTTTGCTTATATCGCCATTTACCGCCAATACTATTGCCGTAAGTTTAGGATGAGTTTTAGGATCAAACAAAGATGCCTCTTTTACCATCAATTTTCCAGTAATTTCATCTATAGACATAGCTCCTTTTGGAGTTTCATTTTTAAGACTAAAAGATAGTTCTCCCCGATTAGTTGTTGCTTCTACAGTACCTAGCTCCTGGCCTACTTTTGGATTTTCTTCAATAGTTGCTGTAAAATCTTTTATTGTAATGGTAGTCGCCCCTGAATCTTCAATGTCTTTAAGTACAATTGTTACATTAGCCTCTTTAGTTACCTCTCCATTTACGGCCAATACTACAGCGGTAAGTTTATGGTAAGCTTCATAATCAAACAAAGACGCTTTTTTTACTGTGAGTTTTCCAGTAGCTGCATCTATAGCTATAGCTCCTTTGGGAGTTTCGCTTTTAATACTAAAAGCTAACTTTCCTTGATTGGTTGTCGCCTTTATAGTACCCAACTCCTGATTCATTGTAGGGTTTTCTTCAATAGTAGTGGTAAAATCTTTGATGGTAATAGTAGTAATTACCGCATCATCATCTTTACTACAGGATACACCCACCGTAATAATGATTATCAATAATACAAATAAATAAGTTTTTTTCATTTTTAAAAGTTTTTAAAATTTTAGGATTCATTATTCTGTATATAAAAACGATATAAAGAATAAATACCCCGACCCCTGAAAACAGTGATTTCACTCCTAATAGTTTGTCAAAAAACTTAGATTCATTTGTTACATTCTTTCAGTAAGTGAGTACTATAAAATGTTTTTTAACTAATAATCATAGAAAAAGCAGGACCAAAAATATTGATCCTGCTTATTATTAAATCAGTTATATTAAATACAAAAATTAATTACTCGTTTTTATTAGTATCCATTCTTATCCCAATACTTTTTCAATACCACACCCTGATTTTTCCAGAATAGTTTTTAACTCGTTACTTTCTATATCTGTTAATGATTTTAAAGGACTACGTAACCCCCCTCCCTCTTCTCCTAAAATCGTTAAACCTGCCTGAACTGCTCTTGGTAATCCTTTGTTAACTATAAATTTCAGGAGATTGATCTGTTTATAAAATATGTTTTGCGCATCTCTCAAATCATTTTTTTGAATTGCATCATACAACGCAATATTAAGTTCGGGAATAAGATTTGGAGCTGCAGTACACCAACCCGTTGCTCCTGCAGAAAGAGCGGCTAATGCCAAAGGATTCGAACCATTATAAAAAGCTACATCTTCCCCCAATTCTTTTCTTAAATAGTGCATACGTTGCACATCGCCTGTGCTTTCTTTAATCATGGTAACATTAGGGATTTCTAACAAACGTTTTAGTAATACAGGTGACATATCTACTCCACTTGTAGCAGGATTATTATAGGCCATAATCGGAATAGAAATCTGTTTTGCTACCGTGTCATAGTGTCGAACGATCTCATCATCTGTCAATTTCCAGTAACTCATTGGGATGATCATAACCGCTGTAGCACCAGCTTTTTCTGCAAACTTAGCATGATGCACTGTTCTTTCTGTTGTTAGATTCGAAACTCCAACTAAAACAGGAAGTCGTTTATTCACTTGCTGAATTGTTGCTTCGGTTATCGCCTCTTTTTCCTGATCAGTAAGATATGGAAGTACACCTGTACTTCCTAAAGGAGCAATACCGTGAGATCCATTCCTTATTAGTCGTTCTAAAAGTTTTCTAAACAAATCAACATCTACCTTTTCATTAGTATCAAATGGTGTTATTGGGTAAGCAATCACACCCTTAAATTGTACATTTTTCATAATGTATTTTTTTTTGATGATTATAAATCTCTACCTTCTTCTTCACGAAGTGCCACACCTAAGTTTTGAAGCTGGGGTGCATTTTCGCTGGCAATGTATTTTGCATTTTTTGTACTACTCAAATTTTTATGACGATGCCAGGTCCAACTAGGAATGTATACAGCATCTCCTGCTTTCCAATCCACTCTCACACCTTCTATTTCGGTATACCCTTCTCCTTCGATTACATACAATAATGTTTCATACGTATGCCTATGTTTATTTGTCATTTGGTCTGGTAACAAACCTCCAATCGTCATACTTACATTTTTACTAGGTAGATCTATAAAAAAAACAGGATGTTTTCTTTCTGTAGAGAACTGATCGTGTACCCCTGCATTTTCTACATTTTTATGTATTAATGTATCGGGCATTACAAATTTTGGTCTTGCAAAAGTTTCATGAAAATCTTTTGAACTGAATTTTTTTTCTTTAGTTTCCATTGTTTTCTAATTTTTGTTCATTGTATTATTACAATGTAAAAGTATTTTATATTTGGACTATCTTTATGGTACAGAAAAGACATAAATAGATAGTCCAGATGCTTAGACCTTGGAAACTTCAAATTAAAATCGATCTTACTAGTAAGAAAGCTATATATCTACAAATTGCAGATGCTATTATTGATGCAATTAAAAATGAGCAATTACATAAAAACCAGGCTTTACCTGGAAGTAGACAATTAGCAGAATTAATAAAAGTAAACAGGAATACGGTTGTTGAAGGTTTAAACGTCTTGATCGCAGAAGGGTGGCTTGTTTCTAAAGAAAGAAAAGGAACATTTGTGGCTAATGTTTTTCCTAAACAGGACCAACATAAAAGTGTTTACAGGCAAAATACTACAGATGATAAGCATTCATCAAAACCATTGATCGTTTTTGATGACGGGTTTCCGGATAGTAGACTTGCCCCTACCACGGCATTAGCAAGAGCATACAGGCAAATTTTTAATCGCAAAGCTCGTTGGCAAATGATGGGGTACAGTAATGAACTAGGGGATTCTGAATTTAGAAATGCAATGGTACAAATGCTAAATTTTAAACGAGGGATGAATATTTCAATTCATGAAATTTGCATCACCAGAGGTAGTCAAATGGCAATGTATTTAACAAGTCATTGTTTATTAGAAAAAAATGATTTTGTATTAATAGAAAATCCAGGTTATAAACCAGCATGGCGAGCTTTTGAGAGTATTGGAGCCAATCTTCTTCCTGTTTCGATAGATGATAAAGGGTTAAGTATCGATGATGTAAAGTATTATTTAAAAAAGCATAAAAAGATAAAAGCAATATACACAACTCCTCATCATCAATTTCCCACAACTGTAACCATGAGCCTCCAAAGACGTTTAGAGTTAATTTCATTATCTAATCAATATGGATTTACCATCATTGAGGATGATTACGATAATGAATTCCATTTTGGATACAGGCCAGTTTTACCGATTTCTAGTTTTGATAACGTTCAGCATTTTATTTACATAGGAACATTAAGTAAGATCATTGCACCTGCCCTGCGTATTGGTTATTTGGTGGGAAGCCAAAATTTTATAAAAAAGGCAGGAGATCTTCGTAAAATTATTGATGTACAGGGTGATAATATCATGGAGCAAGCCATTTTACAATTAATAAAAGACGGAGAAGTAAAACGTCATTTAAAAAAGACTTCGGCGATATACAAAGCCAAAAGAGACTATTTCGAAACCTTACTTCATACCTATCTAAAAGAAAAAGTATCTTTTAGTAAACCAGATGGAGGGCTTGCTTTTTGGCTGATGCCTAAAAAAGAGGTAGATGTTTTTCGGATTGCCAAAAAACTAAACATGCAAGGTATAGATATTATTACACCTAATAAATTTAGTTTTATCAACCCCATACATGGTTTCCGTTTAGGGTATGCATCATTATCCGAAGAGCATTTAAAAAAAGGAGTTATTGCACTTTCTAAGTTATTATAACGATATATCACACAAACCTCGGCATTCTGTTCTCATTTATGATAATGATTTAAATCTGTTGTACTCATTACAGGGGTGAACTCTATTATACTATATTCTGCTACTTCTTTTTGTATTAGCGGATCTTTATCTAAGATTTCATAAACTTCTTCTTCAGAGTCGCAATTTGCGATTACAATTCCTCCTGTTCTTGGTGATTTGGGCCCTCCTATTATAAATTTCCCTGTGTTGTATTGTTCTGAAATATAAATACGGTGGGCTTCGGTAAAACGATTAACTTCTTCTATTGGTTTAACAAAATTAAAATTGATAATAAACATTGCGTATTTTTTTTAGTTCTTGGTTACAATTTTGACATCTACACTATTCTGGTTTTATATTCAAATACCGTTCTTTTATGATATTAAAATGCCTTAGTTCATGCCCTGCTATATGGTATGCTAATCCCCTAACAGTTCTGTGATTAATATTTCCGACAGATGCACCACTTCTCATAAAACAATCATCTGGCAGATATTTAAAAAGTGCTATGGTTGATTTTCTTACCATCTCATATTCATCAAATATACTTTCTAAACTTCGCTCATTAGCTTTAGAATAAATTGCATAATCTTTTTCTTCAAACCCAGGTAAAGGTGTTTTATCATTTCTCGCATATCGTAATGCCCGGTATGAAAAAATACGTTCATCATCAATAATATGCACCAGGATTTCTTTAATAGTCCACTTATTCTTAGCATACTTGTGGTACAATTTTTCTTCTGGCAAATTGTATATAAAACTTTTGATGGTAATGAAATTATCCCACAAATGGTTTAAAATTTTGCCGTCATCCTGCAACAAATCCATGTACATACTAGAGTAGGCAGGAAACTCACCAGAAATAGGTTTATCAATTTTCCTCATAACATTTTGTTTAGGTTGTTATTCGCCCAGGTTTCTATTAAAAATCTGGCTATCGAATCTGGTCTCGAAAGTATTAGTTCTTCTTTTGATACACTCTCATGTATTTGTTTTGCCGAAAACCAGGCAGCATCCTTAATTTCTTCGCCATCAACCTCAAATTTTGTATGTTCTACTTCGGCAACAAATCCCATCATTAAAGAAGATGAAAATGACCATGGTTGCGAGTCGACATAGCGTAAATTAGTTACATCTACATTTACTTCTTCTTTCATTTCCCTTACTACAGCATCTTCAAGGCTTTCTCCTATTTCGACAAACCCTGCAAATGTAGAACACATATACCCATTATCAACTTTTCTTTTATTCAACAAACACAATGGTTGCCCTTCTTTTGGTTTATACTCAATAAGTACAATAATAGCTGGTGAGATTTGTGGATAGAAAATAGTAGAGCATTTTGGGTTTTTACATTTTTTGCTATGTCCATTTTCCCAGTTTGTAGTATCTGCTCCACAAGCACCACAAAACCTGGTTATTTGATGCCACTTATTTATCCCTAAAGCATACGCCAAAAGTGCTGCCTGTTCATTTTCTAATTGATCCACCAAATCCCGAACATCATAAAACCAACCTCCTTTTAAAATTTTTGAAACACTTTTTACATCTGTTTCTGTTAAGTCGGCTGTCCAGATTTTTTTGTCTTTCTGCACTCCTAAAAAAGAACTGTTAAGAGAAACCTGTTTAAATAATTCTAATGGAAATAAAGCCAACTCTTTTCTTTCCTTTTCTTGAAAGAAATAAAATTTATGTTGAAACGAAATAATCAAAACATCATTTGAAGAAATTACTGAAGAAGTTCTTCTGTTTTCGGCTGCTCTATCAAAAAATGGATTACTATAATATTGTTTTTTCATTTCGAACTATAGTTATTTGCCCAGGTTTTTGCCCATTTACCTAGTGGAGATAATAATTCGAATAATTCTTTCCCTTGCTTAGTTAGCATATATCCATCAATAGAACGCTCTATGAGATGAGATTCTGTAAGCTCCTTTAATCTCTTATTTAACGTAGTGGGAGAAATTGATTCGCAATACTCTTGTAATTTCCTAAATGTACTTGGGCCTCTATACAAATGCCATATTATTCCCATAGCCCAACTTCTTCCTAACAAATCAAAAAGAGCCATGATAGGTTGTCCGGTTTTTGATCCTCTAACTGGTTTTCCTGGTTTTGGTGTTGCCATATTATAAATTGCTACATATTTAATAGCAAAGCTACATAAAGTGTAGCAATAAATCAACAAAAATAATATTCATGTTTACAGATAGCATTATCAGTCGTATTATAAACAGTATTCGTATTGAGTTACAAAAAAATAGAAGACAATTTGATCCCAAACTCAAATTGCCTTCCATTGCATAAAAAAATAGCCGCTATAAGTGTCTCTTTTCTTAAAGAGAGTAGGTTCTAATTTCTAAAAACAGAATAAACTCTAACATCTGGGGCGCTTTCTAGATAAGGTTTTAATTCTCTAACCACATCTTTTTCGAATAAGCTAGATGACAGGTATGCTTTTGCATCCGCTTCAGATTCAAAACCATGCATCACCTGTACATCTTCGGTTCTTAGGATCAATTCTTTTGATACTGCTCCTTTGATTTGTTTTAAAAATGGCTCTTTGTATTTAAGATATATACCAGCAGCACGTTCTCGATTTTCTGATTTGATTTTAAGGGTAATTTGTAAATAGGCATTTGTTTCTACTTTTTTGTCCATTGTCATTGATGTTAAAGTTAATAACACTATTGTCGCGAATATTGGCAATAGTCTGATCGAAAATTTAAATTTTGATTTCATTGCATTTATAATTTTGTTACAGAACAAAAATAGCTCGCAACCAAACCCAATAAAATGGACAAAACCTACTATAATTAGTAAATTTAGGAAATCGTTTTCCTAAACTCTGAGGGAGAGATTTTAAGATGTTTTTTAAAATACTTGATAAAATAATAAGGATCTTGAAATCCTAAATCATACCCGATTTGGTTTATACGCGCATTAGTATGTATCAATTTTCTTTTGGCTTCCAAAAGGATTCTATCGACAATCACTTGCGAAGTTGTTTTCCCCATTTCGGATTTAATAATAGAATTAAGTGTTTTTGTTGAAATGGAAAGCTCATCTGCATAATTGGATACAGACCAATTTTGATTAAAATTATGTTCTAAAAGATCTCTAAACTTGAGATATGTAAAATTACGGCTTAAGTCTGTTTTGATTGTTTTACCATTTTTTCGCTTCTCACGTTCTATACGAAGCAAAAAAGCTTTTAGTACATTAGATAGAATCATTTGGTTACCAAACTCACCACTATTTTTCGTTTCATTTTCTATTTGCTGAAAATAGCTTAAAATCTGGTGTTCCTGCTCATTAGGAACCTGATAGAAGGGTTCTTGATGATTATTGAATATAGAGTAGGTAAGAAAAAAGTTGATATCGGTTTCATTATTTAAAATAAATGATTCATTAAAATGAAGTAATAAACCATTATAGTCCTGGCGTTTTTCAAAAAAATGAATCTGATTTTTAGCAATAAAAAAAATCCGGTTTTTTTTTATATCATACTCTTCAAAATCTATAAAGTGCTTTCCTTTATTGCTTTTAAACCAAATAATTTGATAAAAACTGTGTGTATGTGGTTTTGAAGAATGTTGAGAATTCGTTTTTTGATATTCGGCCAAATCATAAATATCAAACTGCCTCTTTTGGGGTTCATCTTTTAGAAAATGATATTTTTCGATTTCTTGTTTTGACATCATTTTTGATTCATACTATCCTCGAATTAGGATTTGTTATATGGAGTATACTTTTTTTATAATCTTACTTACATCAGCATAGAAATGCTTTGCATTTTCTATCATATGCCAGTGTCCTACGCCTTTATAAAGCTTGTTTGGGATATTATGTTGTTTTATAAATCTCTGGGTGTCTTTTGGAGTATCCAAATCCCCCCATATATATATCTTATTACAAGTTAAGTCTTTGAACTCAAACCCGCATTGATTATCCTTAATGTGTTCCTGGCTTGTAATCCCCCAGTTACGCATTCCCTGTGGTTCGGCAAACCTAAAGCTGCAATAATATCTTTTATATCGTTCTTCTCTTGTTGCATTTTCAAAAATCCTTTTTTCAAAGTATTGGGCAAATTCTTCTGCTGTATTATATTGCAAAGGTTTGCTTGAAAAATAGCTATCTGCCTCTGTTAGATTTCCTTCTATATTAATATAATAATTAATCTTACTTGCTAATTGTTGGCAAACCCAGGTTCCTATTAACGCACCTATCGAATGTGCAACAATATTTACTTCTACATTGTTCTCTGTTTCTTTTTCTATTACTTTAGAAAGCAAATCTGCCTGCTCTTTAATCGATATATAGTTAGAATGCACAGGACTAACTCCAAACCCAGGAAGATCTACAATATAAAGATTAAATTCTGATGCAAGATCAGAGCTAAAAACCTCTTTATAGGCTAAACCAGAGTCAGCAAATCCATGTAAAAACCAAATCGATTGTTTGGTTTTATCTACAATATTATACCTTATAAATATACCGTCAAGGACTTTTATTTTCATATGTTTTTTAAAGTGTAAAGATTATCGTTTTTAAACTCTACAGCCTCTTGTTTTTTAATATCTCAAATTTAATAGTTCCTTATAAGGATCTCCTTTCAGACCTAAGAGTTGAGCAAATGCTTGTTCGGTTTTCACTCCATTAAATTTTAACTCCTTTATTTTGGACCGAAACTGAACTCCTTTTTCCTTCAAAATCTTATATTCTACGATCATATGTCTATACGCATCTTGTTGTTCTGTAGGAATATCTTGCCCAAAAATCTCTATATCGAATCCATTGGATCGAAACCGACAAATCGTTCTTTTTGTTTTACTATATGTTCGGGTCGAAATCGCAAAGTTTTTTTCTTTTTGAAATGACCCAATAATCATGTTTGAAAATTTTGCATGGTCTTCGCATTCACAAATGATATCCAGATCACTTTGCGGTACATCAATATCAATAGGTATAGTTCCTGTAAGAATCGGGGTATATGCTTTCAATACTTGCATAATACCCAAGCTTAATAGGGTGTCATATGCTTTTCTTTGCCGAATATTTCCAAATTTTAAATACGCTATATTTCTAAAATCTGTCATGACTACTGAAACAAAAACTATTATCAGCGTAAGGTATAAAACGACTATAAAAAAATGTTATAAAATTAAGTTAATGCCTGCCAAAATAATCATTTGGTCATCTTATCTCTACTATAGAAATACTCCTTGTAACCAACCTCTTTAATTCATTAGACTATCATACCAAATCCTATTCTTTTTTGCTGCTTGTAGTTTGTTCTTGCACTGAGTGAGCATCTATTCTATATCCAGTTGCATTTTGTCCTTCTGGACTCCCTATTACTATACCATAAAACACATTACCATCAATTAGTACGTTCTTTTTATTGTATGTAGATAAATCTAATCTTTGATCCTTACTTATTACAGGTATCGCTATTTGGTTATCCAATAGTATTTCCCAGTCCCAAAACATATGACCTGCTCCTTTTCCTGTTTTATTAGGAGTAAATGTTCTAAGTATTCCTTTAACAACTATTCGTTTATTTTTATTTTTTTCAAGGCATTCAAAATTAGTACAAGTAATATAATTTTGATCTTTTATTACTTTACCTATTTTTCTTTCTTGTACACAAGAAATCATGATTACCATAATCAAAAGAAGAACGGTATTAAGCTTTGCATCTATTTTTTTAAACATTGGAGTATATCTTTTGAGATTTTGAGACTACACAAAATAATAACACTTGTGTACCATTACCAAATATCAAGAATAAAAACATTCATGTCGTGATACAAATCAACTTTGTGATGATTAAGTATAAAAAAGTGATGAGCCGAATACGTTTGGACTATATCTTATAAAAAAAGAGTTCTGGTTTTGATTTTAAAATAAAGGGGTTGCCCTCCAACTATAATACAGAAAGCAATGAAGAAACTAATTAAAAAGATTTATAAAAAACATCTTTTATAACAAATCTAGACTTATACAACGACTACTATTGCTTCCTTAGTTATTTTTTCTTTTATCGGTTTTAAGTATCGAGTATCCAAAATTGTCTGACCATCCTGATTTTAAAGGCAATACTTGCCTACCTCTTCCTTCTCTTATCATTCCTGCTTTCTCAAGAACTTTTATAGAGCCAATATTATCTACCGCACATCCAGCTTCCATTCGATGTAATTTGAGAGTTTCAAATCCGAAATCTATTACTGCTCTTAAAGATTCTGTAGCATATCCTTTTTTCCAATAATCAGAATGTATCTTATACCAAACTTCTCCTCTATTATATTTTTTATTTCCGATTTTTAATCCAAATAGGCCTATAAATTTTCCATCAGATTTAGTTTCAATTGCAAATGTATACTTCTTTATTTCATGCAATTGATTTTCTTCAATCCAGGGCTCTATTATAGATTTAGTTTCTTCAATATGTATTGGAATTCCCAAGGTATTATATTTATCGGTTTCGGGCAAAGAATGTAATTTATGAATCGAATCTAAATCCGATAACGTGATTAATCTTAGTTTTGTTCTTTCTGTTACTATTTCGATTCTCGTCATTTTTAAAGTACAATATGATAAGATTTAAAAATTTTTATTATCCTCTATTGATTATATAGTATCTATTTCCCAACGAGTTGTTACTTTCTTAACTCCACCTTCGTAAAGTGCAGATAGTCCTAAGACAATAATTACAGAAAAAGAATATAGATTTATTTTATCTACCCCCCTTCATTACTCTACATACAATGTATCTGCTTTCATTTCTTTGGTAATCCATTCTTGTAGTTTATTCACCCTAATAGTATTAAGACTATCGGATACCTGAAATTTCCATCTGGGAAAGATAACTTGCACGGTATCTACTTTTAAGAAATTTGATTTTTGTACCTCACCATATCCTAGTTCTGCCAGGTCTGGGAATCGTATTTTTGCATCTTTGGCTATACTGGCATACGGCATTACAGTTACCGGAACTACCTTATTTGCTTCTTTAAGTTGAGTTTCTAGACCGGCTATCTTAATCTTAAGGTCTTCAATTTCATCCAGAAGCTTATCATTTTCTTTTTCTACACGATTTAACTGCACTATAGACCTATCATATGCTTTGGATACCTGATCAATACCTCTTGACTTATTACCATTTATTGCCAATGCAAAATCACTAATACTGGTATATTTTTTAATTTCATTTTGCAAATCACTCACTGTAGCCTCATTAATCTCTCCATCAAAATATAATTTTATAGATTCATTATTATAGTCATAGAAATCTTTTCTGAGGTACAAGTTTTCATTAGCATCAATTTCATTAGCTTTAAATGCCTTATAATCCCGTTCTGCATTACTCTCATTAAGAGTTACATAAAATGTATAACTCGCAGGTATCATTACCAATATTGCTAGTAAAGAAGCAAGTCGTGCTATACGTTTTCTTTTTGCAGAATTAGCATACCGCAACATCGGGAAACGCAATAATTTGGAAACGATAAATGTAGATAAAGCAATAAATGTGGCATTAATAGAAAACAAATACAGTGCTCCCAGGGCATACTCTAATTTCCACTCTGCAATACCATACCCTACCGTACATAGAGGTGGCATTAACGCAGTAGCAATAGCTACTCCTGCTATAGCATTAGGCATTGTTCCTTTTTTAGATTTGGCGACAATTAGTGCCAAACCTCCAAAAACTGCAACTAATACATCCAGGATAGTAGGTGCTGTCCTGGATTCTAACTCTGGAGTTAATTCTGTTAAAGGGGAAGCCCAAAAATATAATGTGGCAGCAAGAACACTTAGACCTACCATCACACCCAGATTAACCAGAGATCTTCTTAATGTATCAATATCATTAATGGCAATAGATAATCCAATTCCAACAATTGGTCCCATTAATGGAGAAATTAACATCGCTCCTATCACTACTGCCGTAGAACTTACATTAAGACCAATAGACGCTACAAATACCGAAAAAATAAGAATCCAGGCATTATGTCCTTTAAAAGGGATATCATTTTTAACATCCTCTATTGTTTGATCCTTATCTGTCTCTGATCTTATATCTAATAGTTCTCTAACAAATGTATTAGCACTGGCAAAAAGGCCTTTGGCATCTCTCTTTACTGTTTCTGCCATCTCGTCCTGATCAGGAACGGGTTGATTTGTGTTTTCTGTCATTGTACTTTATCCGTATTGTTCTCCGTAGGTTTCTTTTACTTTTTTAAGTACCTTTTTAATATCCTGTTCTTTCTTTTTGGGATAAATCAAAAGTACCTCTTCTTTGTCTATAATAATATAATCCTTAAGCCCATCGACTACCACAATTTTATCATCAGATGTTCTAATCATATTACCAGATGCATCTTCTGGTAATACTCTGGCATTAACTACAGCATTATTAGCTTTTGTTTTATCTAATTTATCATATAACGACCCCCAGGTTCCTAAGTCATTCCAATCAAAAGTTGCCGGAAGCACGTATACATTATCTGCTTTCTCCAAAATAGCATAATCGATAGATATGTTCTCGGCCAGCGGATAATTTTCTTGTATAAAATCGTTCTCCTGCATCGTATTATAGACAACCGACCCTTTTTCGAATAAAGCAGTCATCTGTTGCTGAAATTTGGCGAAAGCAGTTATTATACTTTGTACACTCCAGATAAAAATCCCGGCATTCCATAAATAGTTTCCTTCACTTAAAAACTTTTTGGCAGTATCATAATCTGGTTTTTCTGTAAATTGAGCTACTTTTTTCTTAGCTTCTTCGCTTTCTTTATCATATTGAATATAACCATATCCCGTATTAGGAAACGTGGGTTGAATTCCCAAGGTCATCAAAATATCATGTTCTAAACATGCTGTAAAACTATATTCTAGATTTGCTATAAATGCATCTTCATCCTCGATCCAATGATCACTAGGCGCAACTACCATAACTGCATCAGGGTTATCCTTCTGGATCTTTAATGCTGCATATAGGATACATGGTGCTGTATTACGCATTGCAGGCTCGGTTACTACCTGTCGTTGCTCTGCTTCTGGTAACTGCTCTAAAACCAGATCATTATATCGCTCGTTGGTAAGAATAAATATATTTTCTTTGGGAACAATCTTAGCCAGACGTGAAAATGTACGTTGAATCAGTGTTTCTCCTGTTCCTAACATATCGTGAAACTGTTTTGGGAATTCTGAAGTACTCACAGGCCAAAACCTTGATCCTACTCCACCTGCCATCAATATTGCATAATAATTTTTGTTCATAATCAATTTAATAATTCAACTTCTGCGTTTGGGTTAAAAAGGTAAATTCTGCCTGTATTGAGTTCTACGCATTCATAACGTTTTACTTTCTTATTACCTTTCTTAAAGACTTTTCCATTGTATAAACGGAAGACACTTCCGAGGGGTAACTCAAAGATATAATTTTTATCATTAGCAGGATCATATTGTTTTAATGCTAATGATAATTTTTCATCGGTATCACTACTAGCTCTTGGGTTTTTAAAATGATGTGCTATAACAGGTAATAATTTAGCTGGGAATACTTCGGGATTAATATAGGGAAGCATTAATTGTTGAAAAGTTCTTTTCCATTCTATCCCATGTGGTTTTATATAACGCCCATACTTTTCAAAAGCTACAAGATGTGCTATTTCATGAATCAAGGTAATGAGAAAACGATATTTATTAAGAGAAGCATTTACAGTAATTTGGTGTCTCCCATCTGGCATTTTGCGATAATCCCCATGTCGTGTAACTCTTTCATTTACGATTTTAAGATGTACATTACATTTTATGATAAGATCAAACACCTTATCTACAGATCGTTCCGGAATATATTTCCTTAATATTTCTTTCAAATGCCCAAAATTATTAATCTTCCTTTTACTTGCGCAAAATACAAAATTAAGCGCACGAGAATAGCACGCTTAATTTAATATTTTTTACTTTCTTATCCATCTAAAATAAACAAAGATTACACTCCCTAATACTAGCAATGGCCAGATATAAAACAATAGTAATGTTAAGTTTTCTATAATCGACCAACCAAAAGACAACCCTTGTTTTGCTTTATCCAAAAAATGAGGTTCGTACCCTACAGGTTCATCTTTTGGAATTATAGTTTGATATACATCTACCTGAACCGTACTATAGGACACCTTATTACTTAAATATTTTAATCTTCCCTGGGAAGATTCGATTTCTTCCTGAAGCAAACTAAGTTTTTCTTCGGTCTTTAAAATGTCTTCTACCGTTTTAGCTCTTGTTTTTAAAATGGTTTCATAACGCTCTTTTACATTCAACTTTGTTTGTAATCGTGATGTAATATCAATATATTCTTCGGTTACATCTACTGTAGATATATTTTTATAATCCACGAATTCTGCCAATCCACATACACTATCCAAAACAGTATCAAACTGGTCTTGAGGAATTCTTATTGTAAAACGGTTTTCTTTAGTATAATTTGTATTTGTGAATCGCTCGTCAGAAATATATCCTTGGTATTTTAAAGCAATTTTTCTAGCCAATAGTGTTGCTTCTTCAACATCTTTAACTTTAATTCGACAATTAGCATTCTTAATAATCTTTAGCTTGGTATCGACATTATTTTTTTTAGTTTTCATTCTATCACTATCCAGTAGTGTAGCTTCTTTTGTTTGTTCTCCAGATTCAATGCTTGACAATACAGGAGTTTCTCCGGTATCTTCTAGCATAATATTCTCTGAATCTAAAGCGTATTTGCTTTCACTGTTACCACAAGAATATCCTGATAATACAACTCCTACTAAAATTATTATTCTGCTTATTTTAAATTTGTTCGTTTTCATTTTTATATTTTTTATCTTGTTAAACTGAAAACAAACTTAAAACCAAACCTCATCTATCTATTGTAGAATACTTGTAAAGGAATTGTAAAACATTTTACAAAATACAAATCACTCATTATCAAAACATTAAAACTATAGTTCCTGAAGAAAAAATACTATTCGATCTCCTTAAAAAAGCTGTTGCACAACAGTTTTTAAAGGAAAACACTGCTTCGAGTTATGATATTTCTGATTGGAAGGGACAGGATATTATATGGTTTCAGGAAGATTTACAAAAACGAGTAAAAGCTTCGATTAGCGAAAAATCTTTCTATAGTTATTTTAAAAATTCTTCAGAAAAATTACCTCGTGTTGATATCCTTAATCTACTCTCACAATATTGCGAATACAGAAACTGGAATGACTTTAAAAGTAATCACACTATTTCTTCAACCCCTGCAAAGACACTAGATATTCCTAAATGGTTTTGGATTGTACCCTTAAGTCTTGGCGTATTGATCCTGGCATATTTCTTAATTCCTAAGCAGAACATCTTTAGTTTTTGCTTTATCGATCAGGATAGAAATCGACCTATCACCAAAATTCCTATCGATATTATTATACTAAACGATGAAGAATCTCCTTTTTATTCAAAAAGCGACAGTACAGGCTGCTTTACCTGGAAAACAAAAGATGATTTTATTCGTTTTGTAGTCCAGTCTCCTTATCATAAAACCGATACCATATATCGAATAGCTTCTTCTGATCGCCGTGAGGACCTACATATTAAAACAGATGACTATGCCTTAATGCTTCATTATTATGCTAACGGAAAAGTTAACGATTGGAAAAACAGACGAAAAGAATTATCTAGAATAATTGCCAATGATGCAACTATTTTTCAGGTACTACCACAGCGATTAGGTATTGAAATGTATGCCAAAGATGAATTTATAAACAAATTAACTACACCAACACAAAGTTTAAAAAATATTGAGATTATAGAATCCCGAAGATTAAATGGACAGATTGTTAAACTAAAATTCAGGATAAAATCATGAAAAGACTCATATATATCATAGTGTTTTTATTCTCATTAGGCTGTGCCAATAATGCTTCTAAATCTATGGAAATGGATGCTGCAGAGAGTTTTGAAAAAGTAGAAGAGCAATCTGATCTTTCTGAGGATGATGCCTACACTCTTATCATTACTCAAAAACTTCAGGAATACCTAGACAAAAAAACATTGGCCAAGACCAATCCCGATTTTACTATCGATACAAATAAAAATGAATTCCTCTCTGCAAAGGAAGGAGCCCAACTTAAACATATTAATTTTATCACTCCTTTTGAAACTGTTTCAGATTCTGTAAAAAAAGTAGCAACACAAGTTGTTCTTGAACACCAGACTGATACTATTATAACATTGATTAAAACATCTATCATTACTATTGATAACGAAGTTTTTAAAACGCATAAAATAGAGTTCGAAAAAACAAAAGGTATCCAAAATTAATAAAGCCATCAATTAAGGTATAATCGATGGCTTTTCTAGTTCTATTTACAACATCAATGATGTAGTACGGTCAAGGTATGTTTACCAGGCCCAAACCTTATATGATGACGTTTTATCATTCCATGATTTTCTCCAAAACCACCATCCAGACAGAGTGTAATTTCTTAAATCGTTTGCTCCAGCTGCAGTTTGATAATATGGAGAATAAAAATTTAAAGTTCTACCGTTATAGCAGCTATGTTGGTATAACCTTACATATGCTCTTCTTCCCCATGGCTTAGTAAGTCTAAGAGAAGACATATGATCATTGTATCCTCCCAAATTCCAATCTTTATAATAGTATCTATTCGTTCTTCGTATACCTGTCATTTCTGTAACATAGTTTATATGATAGTAGAAATAAAAATTTCCGGTACCATTAATCGATCCATCAACACAAGCCTCTTTTGTTATTTGTTGTCCTGATCTTTCCTTAGGAAAATCTCCTGCTAGTTTAGCAACATATTCATCTACCTCATCATTAGTGTTAAAAACTTTTACATTAATGATAGTCTCTCCTTCTTTTTGATCTTCAAAAAACAATCCTTGAGGAGAATCTTTTTTTCCAAAAATACGCTCTGCCATTTGTACATCCCCGTCTACTTTCACCACTTCAGATTCCTTGGTATCTAAAACATAAAGGACTTTAAATTTTTCCCCGTAATAATCATAATTATGTACGATTTCTACAATTCCTTGTTCCGGAGCTTTATTTTGAAGACTCTTGATTGATTCAACACCAGATTCTTCGATATTTATTTCATCTTTATCACAACTTGTAAAGACAAAAAGCATCATAACTGACACTACACAGAATTTAATAATTAGTTTCATTTTTTATGGTTTTAAGATTCCTACTCTATTTAAGGCTTTTCGGAGTTCGCCTATAATTTTGGTTAGGATGCTATTAATCATTTTTGGCGCCTTTACAACTCTTAATAGCATATGTAAATGTATTCCTTTTCCTTTAATCAAAAAGGGGGAAATATCCCCTTTTTCATAAAAGAATACCTTACACATTATATGCATATCCATCAAAACAGATAATGGTTATCCATTACTTATTTAATGAATAACCATTATCTGTTTTATTTAAAAAAATCAAACTATTGCCTCTAGTAATAAATATTATAGGCAGTTTATTGTAGTCTATATTAAAAATAGAAGGAAAACAAACTAATATGCAGCAAAAGTATTTTTCATATTCATCAATATACTTTTAAACAATTGTTGCTACATAATAAATGAAACCTTACAGGTTTTAAAACCTGTAAGGTTTCATTAAATCATGGTGTACTACTAGACACCTGAAGGGCTTTTCCGTTATAAAATTTATTTCCGGTTAAGGAGAATTCTTTTATATATTCTGCCATTTCTATGGCTGTTAAAGGTGCCTGATACCCCGGAAATGCTTCTTCCAGCATTTCGGTCTGCACAGCTCCAAGAGCAAGCACATTAAAACCAATACCACTTTCTTTATATTCTTCTGCCAATAGCTCGTTTAAGGTAATCACCGCACCTTTACTAGAACTATAAGCGGCTAACCCAGGAAACTTCATACTTCCCTGTATACCTCCCATACTACTCACTGTAACAACATGACTACCGGGTTTCATATGAGGCAAAGTTAAACGTGTAATTTCGGCTACTCCAAAAACATTTACCTTATATACCTCTTCAAAATCCTGAGTAGAGATTTCACCAAAAGGTTTATTTAGTAATTTACCGGCGTTATTGATCAAAATATCTACCTGTTTCCATGAAGAAGAGATGTAGCTACTCATCTTTTCAAGATCTTTTGGGTTACAGATGTCAAAAGAAAATGTATGTATATTTTTATGTTGAAGAGCATCGATAGGTTTTTCATTCCTTGATAATGCCAAAACCTGGTGACCTTCATCTGCAAATAGCTTTGCCATTTCATACCCTATACCTCTACTTGCACCTGTTATGATGATATTTTTCATTCTTCTGTAAAATTAGGTCCTATGAAAATCATATCTTTTTTGACTTTTCAGACCATCTCTTTTTATTAATTTAACTTAATTTCTTTATCCGATGTATTTGCCATTTTTGTAAGTACAGGAAAGCAACTATTAATAAGTTCTGCCATAAACTCAAAATTCATTTCAGATATTTCATCATCTACATGGTGGTAATAGTCATAGTTTGTAAAATCGAAAGTAGAGATCGTCTGGCATGGTACTTTAAATTGCTCATAGAATGGATAATTATCGCTTCTTCTAAACAGTTGAAATTCTTTGGCTTTTGGCAAATACCCTATCAGCTCTGACCCTGCATATTCATTCATTTTTTGAGCCATATTAGACATTTCATATCCTGTGATATAGGCTTTATATGGTTTATCATTTAATGGTACTCCTATCATTTCAAAATTAACCATAGCATACACATTAATATTCTTTTCTTTTAGTACCTCTGCAAGGTGTGCCGACCCTAGTAATCCTCTTTCTTCTGCACCAAACAACACAAAAAGAATACTACGTTTGTTATTTTTTAATTGAGCAAATTGTTTAGCCAGAGAAATTACTGCACTGCTTCCTGCTGCATTATCATTAGCGCCATTAGCAATTACATCACCATTAACTTCTTTTCCTGTACCTATATGATCAAAATGTGCTCCTAATATGATAAATTCTTTTGATAACTCATCATCTGTACCTTTAAGAAATCCAACAACATTATATGTTGCTGTTCCTTTTGCATCAAAAGCATCTCTATAGGTTTCAAAATAAGGTGCTATCTTATTTTTCTTAAACTCTTCTTCTATAAATTTTGCGGCTTTTTCTAAACCTTCGCTTCCGGTATCTCTTCCTTTCAACTCATCGCTAGCTAAAAAATTCATTATAGCTGCAACATCAGAAACTTTAGTTTTTTCTATAGAGGCATTTTCTGCTGTTTTAGCTTGTGGTTGAGCAATTGTTCCTTGCTTACAATTGATAAATAAAATCGAAATCAGGATGATCAATATGTTCTTTGTCATAAAAATATGTTTTGGATAAAGATAAAAAATCCCGCTTCATTAGAAGCAGGATTGAATATGAATATTATAATAGCAGTCATCTACGCAAGCATAGTAACCGGATTTTCAAGATACTGTTTTAACGTTTGTAAAAACTGAGCTCCTGTTGCTCCATCTACAGTTCTGTGATCACAAGCTAAGGTCATTTTCATTGTATTACCAACTACAATCTGGCCATCTTTAACAACTGGTTTTTCTACAATAGCACCAACCGAAAGTATAGCTGAATTAGGCTGATTAATAATAGAAGTAAATTCCTGGATTCCAAACATCCCTAGATTAGATACCGTAAATGTACTACCACTCATTTCCTGCGGAGTTAATTTTTTATTACGGGCTCTACCTGCTAAATCTTTAACCTTAGCTCCTATTTGAGTAAGAGACATATGATCTGTAAAAGGCAAAACAGGAACCACCAATCCATCTGGTACTGCTACAGCAACCCCAACATTAATATGCTTAGCATATCTGGTCGCTACATCTGTCCACTGCGTATTAACCTGTGGGTGTTTACGAAGTGCCAATGCACATGCTTTAACCACCATATCATTAAAAGACACTTTAACATCTGGTAATTCATTAATCTTCTTACGCGATGCCATTGCATTTCCCATATTTACCTCGATGGTAAGGTAGTAGTGTGGTGCATTAAATTTAGAAGCCGAAAGGCTTTTTGCAATAGCTTTACGCATTTGCGAATTTTTCACTTCTTCAAAACTTTCTTCTCCTGCTGGTGTATATATTTGTACAACAGGAGCAGAAGTTGTTTCTTTAACTGGTTGTGACGTACTAGCACTAGCTGCTGCAGAAGGTGTAAATGATTCTACATCTTTCTTAACAACACGCCCGTTTTCACCTGTTCCTTTTACCAGAGAAAGGTCTATTCCTTTATCTGCTGCTATTTTCTTTGCTAACGGAGAAGCAAATATTCGTCCTCCTGACGAAGCACTTCCTCCTGAATTTGCAACTGTTGTTTCTGTTTTTTCTTCTTTTGCAGGTGCAACATCTTTTACTGCTGCTGTTACAGGAACGCCATCTTTAAATGCAGATATATCTGTTCCTGCAGGGCCAATTATTGCCAATAAAACATCTACTGGAGCAGTTTGCCCTTCTTCTATCCCAATATGCAATAAGGTTCCATTATAGAATGACTCAAACTCCATAGTAGCTTTATCTGTCTCTATTTCGGCTAGAATATCTCCTTCTTCCACAGCATCTCCTACTTTTTTTAACCAGGTAGCTACGGTTCCTTCTTCCATAGTATCACTAAGACGTGGCATAGTAATAATCTCTACGCCATCAGGAATTGTAGCAGTTTGATTAGAAACTGGAGTTGATTCTTCTACTTTTTCTTCTTTTACCGATTCTGCATTTGGTGTAGTATTTCCGTTTAATAAATCAGAAATATCTTCGTTTTCTTCTCCGATAATTGCGAGTAATTGATCTACCGGAGCTGTCTCGCCTTCTTCAATCCCTACATGAAGTAATGTTCCTTCATAAAAAGATTCGAACTCCATTGTCGCTTTATCTGTTTCTATTTCAGCAAGGATATCTCCTTCACTAATTTTATCTCCTTTTTTAACAAGCCACTTCGCAACCACTCCTTCTTCCATGGTATCGCTCAATCGCGGCATATTAATTACTGTAGCCATAATTTATTGTGGTTTGTGTGGTAAAAATGGATAATTATCCTGTTCGTATACAACGTCATACATCACATTCTTCTCTGGGAATGGTGATTCTTCGGCAAATTTTTGACATTCTGCCACTCTATCTTTTACTCGTTTATCTATTACTGCAATTTCTTCATCGGTAGCGTGCTTTTTCTCTTTAATAATATCCAAAATCTGAGTTATTGGATCTATTTTTTGATATTCTGCCACCTCTTCCTTTGTGCGATATTTTTGCGCATCACTCATAGAATGACCTCTATATCGATATGTTTTTAATTCTAAAAATGTTGGACCACCACCCGTTCTTGCTCTTGTTATTGCCTCATCCATAGCCTCTGCTACTTTTATAGGATTCATTGCATCTACTGGACCAGAAGGCATTTCATATCCTTGTCCTAATTTCCAAATATCTGTATGGTTTGCAGTTCTTTCTACAGACGTCCCCATAGCATACCCATTATTCTCTACGCAAAATACTACGGGTAACTTCCATAACATTGCCAGATTAAAAGTTTCATGTAATGACCCTTGACGAGCGGCTCCATCACCAAAAAATGTAAGCGTTACTGCATCTCTTTTATGATATTTATCTGCAAATGCCAAACCTGCTCCTAAAGGTATTTGCCCTCCAACAATTCCGTGTCCTCCATAAAATCGATGCTCTTTTGAGAAAATATGCATTGACCCCCCTAAACCTTGAGAAGTACCAGTAGCTTTACCATACAACTCTGCCATTACTCGTTTTGGATCTACACCCATACCAATTGGCTGAACGTGATTACGATATGCTGTAATCATTTTATCCTTGGTAAGATCCATCGCATGTAAAGCTCCTGCCAAAATTGCTTCCTGACCATTGTATAAGTGTAAAAAACCTCTTACTTTTTGTTGAATATAAACTTGAGCTAACTTATCTTCGAATTTTCTCCAGAAAAGCATTTCTTCGTACCAATTTAGGTAAACATCTTTGGTTATCTTTTTCATTTAATTGTACTGATGTATGTCTAAAAAAACTAGCTACAAAACTAGTCATTATTTAATTTTTTCTCTTATTTTTTAAGAGAACGAAAAACAAAAATAACATATTCGAAATTAAAGGGAAAGGAGTTTGCTGATAAAATCAACGAAAACGTTATAAATATGAATTATCAAAAATAAGCGGTAATATATTAGATAAAGAAGATGATTTAACCACTTTTCCTGTTTCTCCCATAAAATAAATAGCTATTGGCATATTTTGTTTTACCTCGTATTCTGCTATTGCTTGTCTACAGGCACCGCAAGGAGGTGTCGGGGTTAATAATTGATATTTTAAAGATTTAGCAGAAAGCGCCATAGTAACAATAGGAACCTTAGGAAAATTAGCTCCGGCATAATATATAGCTGTACGTTCTGCGCACAATCCCGAGGGATAACACGCATTTTCCTGATTATTCCCTAAAACCACCTCACCATTCTCTAATAAAAGTGCTGCTCCAACCAAAAACTCAGAGTAAGGAGCATATGCCTTATCTCTAATAGCAAAGGATTGCTGCATCAATTCCTGAATATTTGCTGGTAACTCATCAAATGAATCATATACCTGTAAGACAGATTTTATTTCTATTTCTTTCACACGTTTAGATTTTAGTAATTTCTTAATGCTCGTTTCATGTGTTATTAATATTACTTTCTAACTCCTCATACAGTATTATTTAACCCACATAGCCTTTAAACACTCTACAAAGCATATCGTATTCCTAAATTTGAACTACAAATAAAAGTATTACAATGTACTATAAACAAAAAAAGTATCAAACCCTTCGGCTTGATACTTTTTATATTAATTTACGATATTTTCTAGTCGTAATATTCGTCTCCAAAATTAAAGGAAAGACCAAAACGTAGTGTTCCTTCAAGTGGACTTCTAACAGACGAGGTAGAAAATAAATACGATATATCTAAGTTTACAATATTATACCTGAAACCTGCACCTAGAGATAGGAATTTACGTGCTCCTTTTTCTTCAGATTCATTAAAGTACCCTGCTCTAAAAGCAAATACATCACGATACATATATTCTGCACCTAATGCCCAGGTAATTTCTTTTAATTCTTCGCTAAACCCATCTGGCGCATCTCCCCAAGAAGAAAAGATAGATCCAAATGCACTTTTATCATTATACTCATCGTTTGCAGCTTGCTGTTCTTCTGCTGTAATATTACCGTCACCGTTAGTATCTGGATCTAATGGAGTTGGCACAAGTAATTTACTAAACTCTAACGAAGGTGTAATTCTATTATCTTCATTAAGAATAAAATCGAATGCAGCTCCTAATCTAAAATTAGTAGGTATAAAGTTTTCTTGACCTGCATCATCATATTTTATTTTTGGTCCTATATTAGAAATTGTAGCTCCTGCTCTCCATCTACCATTAAAAGAATTAAAAGCAATCTCATCACTTCTATAAAAACCAGCGATATCTACACCAAAACTTCCTGCTGCACTAGCATCTGCCCCAAGACCTTGTAATCTAAGATCAGAACGTAAGTAGCGACCCGCTACAGCCATAGAGAATCTATCACTAAGTTTTAATGCATACGAAATATCAAGGGTTAATTCATTTGGTTTTTGAACATTAGGCTCATCATTAGGCCCTTGTCTAAACTCTATATCCCCTAAGCTAAAATATCTAAAACTCGCTGCTACAGCACTTCGCTCATTAAGACGATTATAATAATTTACATTCCCCAAGAATATGTCATTAACCAGATTACTTAAGTAAGGAGTATAGTTAACCCCAACCCCTTGCTTATTTTTTATGAATGCATATTTAGCCGGATTCCATTGTTGTGAAAATGCATCTGGAGAAGTAGCAACTCCTTGATCTGCTAAACCAGCCGCTCTTGCATCTGCAGCTATTAATAAAAATGGAGTAGCAGTTGTTATTGCTCTGTTTTGTTCCTGAGCCTGAGTTTTAAAAGTGAAAACTGTAACACACAATAGGCTAAGGGTTAATAATCTTTTCATATCCTTTAAAAATTGAGTTTGACAAATATATAGTTATTTAGTTAGTAAGAATAGTGAGTTCTTAATTTTTTTAAGTTGATGGTTTATAAACGCTGATTTTAAGGATATCTTATATTTCATTTTAGTTTCCGTGATTAATTTTTATTAAAACATGCCAAACATACGCCCTTAATCTCTTTGTAAACTATTTAATTTCAAACAATTAACGATCTCACCTCATTATAAGATTGCTCACCACAAGAAGTGAAAATAATGTTAAATAATCAGCTTATTTAACATTTTGTTAAGAAACGTAAAAATTTAAGTACAATGTTTTTTTAATATTTTAAATTTCTTGTTTTTATTACATCTCAAATAATAAACTCACAAATATTGCGTTAAACCAGAGTCGTTATAAATTCATAAAAAAATGTGAATTGATAATATTTTGAAAAAATTAGGGTAATTTTAACGTTTATTATTTATATTGCAAGCCCTAATTTCTACTTAAACGAACTTAAGATTATGAAAAACGCGTTTATTTTTAAGTCGCTAATGGCGCTTTCCATTAGTGTTTTACTGTTTAGTTGTTCTAAGAACGATTATGGGAGCAGTTCTAGAGCCACAGGTTGGAAATACAATTCCAAAGATGGTGGATTTCAGGTACAGACAAATTACAAAGAGCAAGAAACTGGCCCTGGTTTGGTATTTATCGAAGGAGGTACATTCACTATGGGACGTGTACAAGATGATGTAATGCATGACTGGAACAATACCCCAACTCAGCAACACGTTCAATCCTTTTATATGGATGAAACCGAAGTTACTAATGTAATGTATCTGGAATATCTTGATTGGTTAAAAGGAGTATACCCTCCTACAGAACCAAAATACAGAAACATATATTATGGTGCTCTTCCTGATACATTAGTTTGGAGAAATCGACTTGGTTTTAATGAAATGATGACCAATAATTACTTACGTCATCCTGCGTATGCTAATTATCCTGTTGTAGGGGTAAATTGGATTCAAGCAATAGAATTCAGTAATTGGAGAACTAACCGCGTTAATGAAAGAATCCTTGAAGAAGAAGATGTGATTAAAAAGAATGCTCCTTTTGAAGATGTTTCTGCAGAAAGCACTTTTGACACAGATACATATTTAAACGCTCCTTCACAAACTTATGGAGGTAATGATGAAGCTACAAGAGGTGGTAGAGCATCCGAAAGATATGCAAAATCTAATGACTCTACAGGACTATATATACAACGTAAAGATGGATTACTTTTACCTAAATACAGACTCCCAACTGAAGCTGAATGGGAATATGCTGCTTTAGGGTTAGTAGAAATTAGAAGTTATAATATCTATAGAGGTAGAAAAAAATATCCATGGACTGGAAAATACACACGTTCTGGAAAAAGAAGAACTCGTGGAGATCAATTAGCTAACTTTAAGCAAGGTGATGGTGATTATGGCGGAATCGCTGGATGGAGTGATGATGGTGCAGATATTACTGCTCCTGTAAAATCTTACAATCCTAATGATTATGGTTTATATGATATGGCAGGGAATGTTGCAGAATGGGTATCAGATGTTTACAGACCTATTGTAGATGATGAATATAATGATTTTAACTACTATAGAGGAAATGTATATACCAAAAACGCTATCAATCCTGATGGAACTGTAAAAATCGTTATGACAGATTCTATAGTATACGATACACTTAGTAATGGTAAAATTATAGCTCGAGTATTACCTGGTGGAATTTTACAAGTTCCTATCGATGAGCAGGAAACATACATGAGAACTAATTTTACTGATAGTGATAACAGAAACTATAGAGATGGTGATAAAAGTTCTTCTAGATATTACGAAGGATTTCAAGATCAAGCTACTCCTAACAGAAGAATGTACAATGCACCTATTCATTATGTAGGTCCTGATGCAGAAGATAGCACACAAATGGACAGAAGATACGATGAGTCTAGTAAGAGAACTACCATTGTAGATGATGAAGTACGTGTATACAAAGGTGGTTCCTGGAAAGACAGAGCCTATTGGTTAGATCCAGCACAAAGGAGGTTCTTACCCCAAGATATGGCTACCGATTATATTGGTTTCAGAAATGCAATGTCTCGTGTTGGTACTAAAGCCAGAAAGAAAAAAACACCAAGACACCAGAAACCAAAAGGATAAGAATTTAATTAAAGTTCGTTATAAATACCAAAAGCCCTGTACATATTTGTCAGGGCTTTTTAATATCATATAATTAATGACCATCACCCAAATACATCAATTATTCCTAGCCAGCAATGGCGTATGTACAGATACTCGAAAAATAGAGCCTAGTGTCATTTTTTTTGCTTTAAAAGGAGAAAAATTTAATGGAAACACATATGCACAAAAAGCCCTGGAACATGGAGCAGCATATGCAATAATTGATGAAGTAGCATTTAAAACAACAGAAAAACATATTCTTGTAGATGATGTTCTACAAACGCTACAAGACTTAGCTTCGTTTCATCGTAAGCACTTAAATATTCCTATTATTGCTTTAACCGGAAGCAATGGAAAAACCACCACAAAAGAATTAATCAACAGTGTCCTTTCTTCTTCTTTTAAGACTACTGCAACGATAGGCAATCTCAACAACCATATCGGAGTTCCTCTTACACTTTTATCAATGACAAAGGAAACTCAAATAGGAATTGTAGAAATGGGAGCCAATCACCTGGAGGAAATTGCATTTTTATGCTCTATTGCCACGCCAGACTATGGATATATTACAAATATCGGCAAAGCTCACCTAGAAGGTTTTGGAAGTATAGAAGGTGTCTTAAAAGGAAAAACAGAACTTTATGATTACCTAAAAAGGCACAATAAATTAGTTTTTCTTAATCTTGAGGATAAAAAGCTAGTGAATGCATCTTCTGGAATAAAAACGTATAGTTTTTCACAATCTAACACCAGTGATGTAATTATTAAATTAATGGGGATCGATCCTAATGTAATTATTTCTTACCAAAATAGTACCATACACAGTAATTTAATAGGCCAGTACAACTTTACAAATATTGCAGCTGCTATCGCTATTGGGTCTCATTTCAAAATTAGTATAGACAAGATCAAACATGCAATAGAATCCTATACTCCTACAAATAATCGTTCACAAATCATTAAAAAAGGAGATCATACCATTATTCTGGACGCCTATAATGCAAATCCATCAAGCATGGAAGCTGCTATACATAATTTCGTTCAATTACAATACAATACTAAAATTGTCTTTTTGGGAGATATGTTTGAATTGGGTGATGATGCAGCTCTAGAGCATCAAAAAATAACAGACCAGATAAGCAATACAGAAACAGAAGAAATATATTTAATCGGAACTCATTTTTTTGCCACTAAATGTACTAACCCAAATGTTCGAAAATTTAAATCTTATGAAGACCTTGAGTCTAATTGGACTCTAAAAAATCAAAAAGATGTAATTCTAATCAAAGGATCCCGAGGCATGAAGCTAGAAAGAATTCTAGACCTTCTTTAACTCGTTATAGCGTCATTCCCTACAAATGCTTCAAGATTGTCCAAAGATGTTTTGACAGACTTCCGAATGGCTCTTTTTATCAAAAGAAATAACATCAACTTATGCAATAGTGATTTTGCCTCAGGGTATACCTCTACAGTTAATAAACAACGATTCCCGGGCAATGATTTTATAACAAAAAATTGATACAATGCATGCAAAGGAGCATCTGTAGTTCGTTCTCCATAGACAATCTCACCCACACCTGCTTTCTTGGTTACTGTTGTAAAATTGAGTCGTTTTCCATCAATTACACAGACATGTTCGGTACCTAATCGAGTAACTTCTCCCGGGTTATACTCGAATTTATCGACTCCCTTTGCCCAATAATGTCTATAGCTATAATTAGTAATATATTCTAATAATTGTGCTGCAGGAATTTCGAATTCTCTCATTAAAACTATAGACGGAGAACATTGAAAATTCACCACTTCTGGGGTGGCAAAAGGAGTAAGCTTCAGTTTGTTTTTACTTATTTCGGAAAACGAATAAACAATTTCTTTGGTATCATAAGTATCCTTACCCGCTCTAAAATGGTATAATTTACTCTCATAATTAGCAGGAAGCCCAATAGTTTTAGACACTTCATCACTTAACAAAGCATAGTTATCGCTTACAATTGAGTTTTTAAGTAATCTATGAGCCTCAATAACTACCTGACCAAAAGGCTTACGTTTTTCCTGAACTGTAATAAATTGTAGCTCTCCACAATGCGCTACTATTTTTAACTGTAAATCAGGTGCTGTAGCACATGCATTACAAGGGCAAACACGGTTTTTCTCTAAAAGTTTAAGGTGACTATAAAACGAAGTAAACATTGTTTCAATCTGAGCCAGTAGCTTTTCCTGTGACGGGATTTCATTTTCTTTATAAAAAAATAATGCGTCCCCTTCTATTTCTGCCAGTTTTAAATCTTGTGTATTAGCATTAATCAAAACCTCTAACAACTCAGAAATCACATGTTGACTGTGCTCTACCTCGGTATTCTGAACAAAGTGTGTAAAACCAGAAATATCAGGTATAAAGAGTAATGATTTTGCCATTAGAAAATATAATATTTGTTTGATTAAAATGAGAGAGAAGTATAGCTCTTGCACACTTTTCAAATCATAGACTAACTATTTTTATACATAGGTAGTAGGTATTTTTCTTTATACCTAACAATATACAAATCCTTATTGATCATCAATATGTCAATAGATGTATTTAACTTCATATCTCTTTTCTTTTAAGAGGTCGCCATAATTCCTCCATCAATAGTTAGGGCAGAACCTGTCATCCAAGAAGAATCTTCTGATGCCAAAAACAATGCTAGTTTAGCAATATCTTCTGGTGTACCCAAACGTTTTAATATGGTAGCATTTTTTACATTATCAATAGCTTCATCAGGCTTTTTAAATGCTTTTGCAGAATCCCAGATCAGAGGCGTATCTACAGGTCCAGGGCAAATAGCATTAATACGTATTTCAGGACCATAATCTAATGCTGTTTGCTTAACTAATGAGACTAACGCAGCTTTTGATGCGCAATAAGCAGCGTGGTTTGGGAAACATTTAAATGCAGCTATTGATGCATTAGCAATGATGATTCCTTTCTCTTTTTTGATATATGGAATAGCATATTTACATAAATAAAAGAACGAATTAAAATTTGTATTCAGGGTTTCATGCCAGTCTTCAATACTAATCTCGGTAAGACTTCCCAACCCTAAGACTCCTGCATTACTTACAATACCATTAAGCTTTTTGTACTTAGCAATTGCTCTGGAAACCAGTTCTTTATTCACTTCAGGAATTCCTACATCACCTGCATGAAATATAGTATCTGCGGATATCGATTTTAACTCTTTTACAAGTGCATTTCCTCTCTGTGTGTTTCTACCGCTCAGCACTAATTTAGCTCCTTCTTTTGCATATAAAACAGCAATAGCTTTTCCCATACCACTTGTAGCTCCAGTAATAATAAATACCTGATTTTCTAATTTCATTTCACTTCTTTTGCAGCTTTGACTAATAATTCCTTTGTTAATTGAATACCTTTATCTTCGTTATCATTAGTACCTTCGTATTCAATACCAATGTAACCAGTATAACCAGCATTTTTTACAATTTGAAGCATTTTGACATAGTCGATTTGCGTTTCATTTCCCTGTTCATCAAAATCATTGGATTTGGCACTAACCCCTTTAGCAAAAGGCATCATATCCTTTACACCTTGATATCGGTCATATTCATAAAAATTGCCAAAATCAGGTAAAGTACCACAGTTACTATGGTTTACATTTTTCATGATTTTTGATAACCAATCACCATGTGTAGAATAGCTTTGATGATTTTCGACTATTATATTGATAGCGTAGTCTTTAGCAAAATTGGATAATTGTATTAAACTGTCCTCTCCTGCCTTTGCAATATTCGTTCTACTTCCTTCTCCATGTAAATTAACACGAATAGACTTACATCCTAAAAATTGCGCTGCTTCTATCCATTTATAATGATTTTCTATTGCTTGTAATCTTGCTTTTTTATCTTGGTTACCCAATTCACCTTCTGCATCAACCATAATCAGAACATTTTCTACATTAAGATCTGATGTACGCTGTTTTAATTCTTTAAGGTATTTATGATCTTTGGCTTTATCTATAAAAAACTGATTAACATATTCTACAGCATGAATATCAAAATCATTTTTAGCTTTCGCAGGGAAATCGAATGTTGAAAGTTTTCCTGAACGTAAACTTCTATGTAATGACCACTGTGCAAGTGATATTTTAAAAAACAAAGTGTCTTCTTTTACGGTCATACCAGATGGAAATGATAATGTTAATCCCATACCTAAAGCTATGTTTGAAGTTTTCTTTATAAAAGTTCTTCTGTGCATATTCTGATCGGTTAACAAGACCAGTTTGTTGGTAAACGATCCCAACGATGATCTCTTAGTTTATCTATCCATTCTTGTGAAAGTCCTTGTCCATCACCTATACGCATATTGGCTTCTACATTACGTAGTTGACGCATACCGGGAATCATCGTAGTAACGGCAGGATGTGCTGCAATAAAACGCAATGCTAATTCTGCTAATGGCATTTCATTCTGAACCAATTCTTTTAATTTTTCAATACGTTTTATAGTAGGTGGCAAATTTTCGGGACCAAAATAAATGTTTCTAAAATCGCCAATATCCCATTTAGATTCTAAAGTAAGTTTTCCGGTAAGAGAGCCTTCATCAAATGGAACACGGGCTATAACTGCAATATCATTCTTTTCGCAATACGGAAATAATACATCTTCGGGAGATTGATCGAAGATATTATAAATAACTTGTATCGAATCGATTAATCCAGACTCTAGTGCTTTCAAGCAATTGGCAGGTTCCCATCGGTTTACACTAATCCCAAAAGATTGCACTTTCCCTTCTTGTTTTAGTCTTAATACCATTTCTTTCCACTCATCCCGTTCTGCCCAGCTATCTTCCCATACATGAAATTGCTGTAAATCAATGGTTTCAACTCCTAAATTCTTCAAGCTCTTTTCTGTATACTCTACGATATGATTTGATGGATATATATCTTTTAAAGTAGATGATTTACTTGGCGGCCATTCATCAATTTTCGGAGGAATTTTTGTTGCTGTATACAATCTTTTTCCCGAGTGTCTTTTTAATAATCCTGCTAAAATTTGCTCGCTTCTTCCTTCTGCGTATCCCCACGCTGTATCAAAAAAATTACAACCCAATTCAACACCTCTATCTAATGATTTATTCGATATTTTATCATCTGACTCTGACCAACCCGCCATACCCCACATACCATATCCAACCTGACTTACATTCCAATCTAACTTCCCAAATTTTTTATATTTCATTTTAATCTATGCTTTTCCAAAATTGTTACTTTTCCGTATATAAATTATTAAAAATCACATTCAAAAGTCTTCTGTTACCTTCATTAAATTACCAAAATACAATCCCTCACAATTAGCTGTTTTTTTTTACAAAATTTACTTTAAATTTTATCGATTTGGCATTATCATAAGTAATAAAGAATTCTTCTTAGAGGCAAAAAAAGTAAGCTATAAATAACTAACTCTATATAGATTATGATTTTTTATTAGAAATATCTATTTATAAATCGGTCTTTTTGTATGAATACATCCATTCATAAATACTGATATCAAAAGGATCATAAGCACTGTTTCCACTACCTCTCCCTGTATTATCATAAGTTCTGGACCAAGAGTCATGACCGACACCCGAATATATGGTTATCTTAGCTTTTGTTGTTGGGTTTTCTGCATTAATTGCATTGACCATTGAAATCGATTTATCATATGAAATGACCTTGTCTGCATCCCCATGAAATGCCCAAACAGGAATATTAGTAAACTGATTTCCTGTAGATGTATCTCCCCACCCTGCTATGGGCACTATGGCTACTACATATGAATTACTGCCTTTTGAAGAAACATAATCATAGCAACCTTTCCCTCCCATACTAAATCCTGTCATGTATATTCGTTGCGTATCTATCTTTAGGTTTTCAATCAAAAAAGTAATAAAACTGTGCAAGTTTTCTGTATTCCAAATAGATGGGGATTTTGGTGACACAACAATCATAGGATGTTTGGGGTTCCATTGATTTTTATGTATTAATGACGAAGGGCCATCAAATAAAATAGAATTTAAATCATTTGGATTTACAGAACTATCTCCTCTTGCTCCACCTCCATGTAAGTGGATCAATAAAGGATATTTTTCGGTATTGGCGATATTATATTCAGAAGGAACATATGCATAGAATCCATATTGCGATTTTGTAGACCCTTTTGGATATGCCTTCTGCACACCTGACGGGATTGTATTTAACTCAACAAGATCATTTGTATTCGTATCTATAACACTATCACTTGAGCTACAATTGACAAGTAATTGAATAGCTAATAAAAACAAGTAACTCTTTTTTTTAATAATAGCATGTACCATACTGATCTATATTATAAAAAATGCATATCATTTTTGAGAAAAGAATGTCTCAAAACACCCTCTATCTGCCATTGTTACAAAACATTGAGTATTATCTTTCCCTCCAAAAGCGATATTAGTTGGTTTTTTTCCTTTTAGTTGTACTTCTCTTAATTCTTTACCTTCAGGAGATAATACTACTATAGTTCCTTTATCATATCTACACACATATAAATTCCCTTTAGCATCACATCTCATACCATCTAAGCCAAAATCTTTGAATGTCTTGAATATTCTTTTATTAATAGGTTTACCGTTATCCGTTATATCATACACCCAAATGTTTCTTTGTATAGATTCATTAACATACAATTTCTTTCCATCGGGGCTAACTTCTATACCATTGGTTGTTCCCATATTTTTTTCTACCAAAACAAGCTTTCGATTAGAAGTCATCCATAAATTACCTGTTCCATTTTTCCAGTTAGGATCACTTGCATACAGGGTTCTATTAGAAGAAATAGCAATATCATTTGGTTGGTTCATTGTAGAGTCATGAGCGAAAACAGCAACTTCTTTTGAACCATTTTTTATATACAATATGTTATGATTTGTATAATCTGCTATATACATATTATCGGATTTGTCAAAACGAATTCCGTTACCAATGCTACCTCTAGGTAATTTTACAAATAAGGAGCTTTCTCCTTTACGATTAACAATACCTATTGTACCTTCTTCTTTAAAATTAACCGCATATAGATTCCCTTTACTATCTACTGCCGGACCTTCGATACCTTTGGTAAATTCATATTCTTTTGTAAAATCGGTACTATTATCAATAGGTTTTTCATTAGTACATGAGCTAAAAACTATTGTTCCAAAAAGCATTACCGCAAAAATTATAGTATTTTTCAACATATTAAGGTTTTACATTTTTAATTTCTAAGCCTGAGATTAGCTTTTTAATAGCTGGTATTATTGCGAGTTCTGTATCAGCAATTGGTTTGCTAAGAAAATCAATAATAGCTATTGATTTTTGATGCTCGGCTTTGTTTATGCTTCCTCTAGTTAATCCTTTTTTTAGAATGGATGATAGTTCTTCTAGTTTTGAAGATAAAGGTTCTAATTTTGCTAGTGTTGGGTTATTATTTATTTTGCTGAAATCAGTATGGTTTGTTACCCACTTGTTGAGCAAAACTATAATTCCTTGTTTATCAGCATCTCTACTAGATTTTAAATATTTTTTTACACTTTTATCAAACAGTATAGCATCAATGGCATCTGTATTACACGCATCTACAAATTGCGTAAATGGTGAATACGATTTATACTCAACTCCTCCTTTATTTCTTTGGTATGCTTTTAATGGTTCACAAATTTTTGTAAGAGTAATCAATGATTTTAATTCTTGATTATTACTAATGTTTCTTAAAATCACATTTCTATTCCTTATGTGAGAAATGCCTAATTCTTCTAATCTATAATTAACACTCTCTAATCTTTTAAGCATATTATCCGCATCATTAACTGCACTAGATGACCATAGTTTTTCTGCAATTGCAGCTGTTCTAGGCCAAATTCTAGAATCTATAGATACCGGAGTAACTAATTCTCCCCACATTGTTGCTTCTCCTCCCAAGATGTTTTCTAGTTGCTCTTCTGTTAAGCCATGATCTTTTGAAATAGGTTCATTTGCATAATGATGTCTAATAGATTTAAGTAAATCTATATAATACCCTTTGGACAACACCGTTTTATAGCCTTGTTTAGCTGCCTTTAACATTGCTTCTTTACCTCTCCAGGAATGTATAACAACATCTTTGGGTAAAGTGGGTTGCAAAATTTCGTCCCATCCCATCATGATTTTTCCTTGTTCTTTTAATATTTTTTGAATTTTGATATTAAAATACGCCTGCAATTCATGATTGTCTTTTATATTATTTTTCTTCTTAAACTCTTGGATTTTATCGTTTTCGTCCCAATGCTTACCTTCATTTTCATCACCTCCAATATGGAAATATTTATCAGGAAAAAGCGGAGCTATTTCTGAGAACACATCAGTAATAATTTCGTAGGTAACTTCTTTTGTAGGATCCAAAGTAGGATTAAAAATACCTGCATGTCTTTCTATTTTATAGATGGTATCCTTACTTGCCATTTCTGGATATGCTACTAACCAAGAAGTGGCATGACCTGGTATATCAAATTCGGGGACAACTCTAATTCCTAAATTAGACGCATACGCTACTAATTCTTTTATCTGTTCATGGGTATAGTATTGTCCATCCGATGCTAATTGATGAAATTTAGGTCTTGATTTCACCTCTACTCTAAAACCTTGATCTTCGGTTAAATGCCAATGAAAAACATTCATTTTTACAGCGGCCATGGCATCTAAGTTATTTTTTAGCACTTCTAATGGTTCATAATGCCTAGCGACATCTATCATTAAACCTCTCCAGGGAAATCTGGGTGCATCTTTAATATTAACTCCATGAAAAAAATATTCGGTTGTAGTGTGAGTATTAAGCTGTAATAAGGTTTCTAATCCTCTTATTATACCTATATCTGTTACAGCTGTTAAGCTTATTTGGTCGTTTAATACTGAAAGTTCATAGGATTCGTCTTCATTTAACTCTAGTTTACCTTCTCTGGTATAATTTATAACTAAAGATGGCTCTTTACTTTTAGAAGCTATTGTTGCAAACCCTTCGTCAATAAATACTCCTGTTCTACCAGACAATCTCCTTAGAAATTTGGTTGTTGCGTTACCTATTTTGGAATTAATATTATTTTTATTTACTGCAATCGTAAAATTTTCATTAACAATAAATTTTTGACCATTCTCTGTAATTTCTTTTGGCCAGGGCATTAAATCATATTTCTCTGACAACTCAACTTGTGCGTTAGTGTGAAAGCATGATGCTATAAAAACAAAAATTAATATATTTTTTTTCATAACTAGTATTGCATTTTACTTCAAATTTCTATGGTTTGATGATTACATAGTGAAAACGATGATATCTTCTAATATGTATTAAAAGCTTGAATTAAAGCATAAATTACCAGACTAAGTTTGTTGCATGTATATCCTAATTTTTTATATCATTATTCTTATACAAAATTTGCAATAATCATGACTACAAAAAACACTTTTCTATTTTCTGAAATTAATACTGAAAAATAGCCATTCTTAAAAACTTAATCTGGCATTCATTTATACTTCTATTATAAATGGTAAATTAATTTACATCCCACCAAAGAGCTGTAGACATTACATCTGGACCTTGAGCATTAATTGCTTCTTGTACATTAACACTATTAGAGATTAATTCTGTACTAGAATATTGTAATCTTTTAGGAACATTACCATTATTAGGTTGACTTACCCAAAAATTAACATTATCAGTTATTTGTGGTATTATATCTACCCTTCTTACCAATGCCCAACTCTCATATCCGTTTGTTAAAGATGCTAACCATCTTTGGTTATAAACCTGATTAAGCTGATCCTGAGTAGCGCCACTTAATGTAGCAATAGCTTCATTTGTTATGAAATCACCGGCATCTTGACCTCCCCAAAAATCAATACTAGCTAGTATACCACTTTGGTATAAACTATTAGCATCTCCCCCATATCCTAACAATGCAGCTTCTGCTTGTAAAAAATAGGATTCGGCTGCTGTTAACACCATTACGGGTACTTGATCTTTAATGTCAGAAAAAGACGTTCCTACTATTTTTGGTCCAGGCTTAGACATATCCTCCCAGGCTGGGGAAACTCTTACATTAGACATACCTCCAACATACCCTCCGTTTTCTGCTTCAATTGCAATTTCTGGTAATCTTGGATCATTATTATCTTGCATAAGATTTACAAGTCTATCTGTTAAAATCCATTTAGAACCTGTAACTCCATTACCTCCTGCACCAGTTCCAAATCCCCAATAAACATCTTCAAAACCACCATCTAGATTACCATTAACCAAAGGATCACGAGATCTAATTAGTGTAGCCTCATTAGTTTCGTCTATTAGTGAATTTAATAAACAATCTGCTATAACACCATCAATAAAAGCGCTTTCTCCATCTGCATTAAACGCATCTCTACTTCGTAATGCCATGCGTAATCGTAATGTATTTGCCAAAATTTTCCACTTTTGAGGATCTCCTTCATATATAAAATCCCCATTATCACCACTAATAGTTGTTGTTGAGTTTCCTATGACATCCATTTGTGCTTTTAGATCTTCTAAAATGCTTCTATAAATAACTTTTTGAGTATCATATTTTGGAGGACTCACTTCAAACTCAGGCAGTATAACTTCGGTATAAGGGACATTTCCAAAGATATCAGTCATTTTTTGATAAAAAAGAGACATCATAATTTTGGTCGCGGCTTGACCATTGGTATCCTCTAATTCGCCAAATTTGATTAATAAATTACGTAGATTCAAACTACTCTTTGTAAAAGATTTATCAAATACAGCATTGGTCCAACCTTGATCATTATCGTATATATCACCACCAGCCCACCAGCTTCCTGCAACACTTGTTGAGAATTGATGAGAAAATTGTGATGAATATAATAGATTACCTCTCCATGCCACAAATCTAGGCTCTGCAAAGGTAAAATATTGCACCCCTCCCATAATGTTATCTGCTCCGCTTTCTTCGGGTAAATTAGGGTTGGTATTTATTTCTTCAAAGTCTTTAGTACATGAAGACGTTAAGAAACCAAACATTAACACAATAGCGAAAAATTGTCTTTTAATGTTTGAATAATTTTTATGATTAATGTTTTTCATAATATTTTAAATTATTTAGTATTAAAATGACAAGTTTAACTTTACACCATGGCTAGAGGTAGAAGGGAAATCATAAATTTCAATTCCTTGGATAGAGGTATTAAAACCAACTTCTGGATCAAAATTCTGTGTATTCTTATGAAGAATTGCTAAGTTTCTCCCGATATAGCTTATAGACATATTTGCAATCGAAAATCTATCTAAAATACTAGATGGAAAGTTATACGTTAACGATACTTGTCTTAATTTAACATAACTACCATCAGAAATCCAGTTTTCAGAGATATTACCTAATCTTTGATAATATGTTGCTGGGTCAACCCCTCTAGCGGCAACACTTGGAGATAATGTACCGTCTACAACGGCGTCACTTGGTACCATAATACCATTACCTCCTGTATAAAATTCTCTTCCTTCTAAGGTTCTAATATCGTTACCATTTGTACTGGCTACAAAATCAGTAAATGAGAACACATCTCCTCCTGATTTAATATCAATCAAAAATCCAAGTTCTATGTTTTTATATGAAAATGAATTATTAATTCCTAGTAAGAAATCTGGAGTAACATTTCCTATGATTTTATTTTCTCCTACAACTGGTAAACCATCACTATCATAAATCACACGTCCCTGATCATCCCGAGAAAATGATGGACCAACCAAATCCCCATACACATTCCCTTCGGTGGCAGTTAATTGTATAACATCATTAAATTGTCTTGCTATAATAGCGGTTGGTAACTCTGGTACAAGTTTTTCTATTCTATTTTCATTCTTACTAAAATTAAAAGCAGTATTCCATTCGAAATTTGTCGATTTTATCGGGGTTGCTGTTAAAGCGATCTCTATTCCTTTATTAGAAACCAAACCTGCATTAATTATTTTGCTCTGCGCTCCTGTGGTAGAGGGTAAAGAGATTGACAATATCTGGTTTTTTGTTTCCTTATTATAGTATGTAACATCTAATCCTAATCGATTATTGAATAGTTTAACATCCATACCCAACTCATATTCTGATGACAATTCGGCTTTTAGATCTTTATTAGGGATTACAGTTCCTGGAGCTGCTCCTTCTTCTGCTTGTCCCTGTGTTAAATTAGGGTCACCAAAATAAAATAATGTAAGTCCATCATACGGAGCAGAAGATACATTATATACTGGAGCCAATCTGTAAGGCAGTGTTGCATTTCCTGTTTTTGCCCAACTTGCTCTAAGTTTTATAAGATTAACCTTATCGCTATCTATACCAAAAATATCATGCAATAGAAAACTCGTTCCTACAGAAGGGTAAAAAAATGAAAAACTATCTACTGGTAATGTAGAACTCCAATCATTTCTCCCTGTTACTTCAACAAATGCAAAATCATTAAATCCAAATTGTACCGAACCAAATAGAGATTGAGATTTAAGGTTACTTATTCTTGTACTAGCTCCTTTAGTTCCAAAATTATTTACTGAAAAAAGTGAAGGATCTAATAAGTCCGATGCTTGCACAGTTGTAGATTTTGCTTTGTTCTCAAAACCACTATATCCTACAGTTGAGTTTACAGATATTTTTTCTGTTAAATACCCATTATATGATAATAAGAAATCATAATTTGATGTTGTAGTTTGCTGTGTAATTTCTACTAATTGCCCTGAAGGTGCATTATCAAAAACTCCTCGACCTTTAAATATAGAAGCCGCATAATTACTTTGATCCTGAGAATATCTAGCAGTAGTAGATAAACCATCTGTAAGTTTATATGTTGCACTTATTAATCCTGTATACCTGTTTTTGGTATCTTCATTCAACTTAGTATTAATTGCATAGTAAGGGTTCATTGTAAATGAAGATCCTCCAAAATTATTTGGCGTACCATCGGGATTAATATAATTGGCTTCTAAATCTGTATTAGAAATGTTTCTAGGTTTTAAGATCAAGCTTCGAACTGTATTTGCCTGTCCATCTGTTATATCGGCTCTATTAATTGCTGTATTTTTTACATACGCAATTTTGGCTTGTACTTTTAATTTATCTGTCACATTGGTATTTGTATTTAACGACAAAGATTGACGTTTATAATCACTACCCGATAAAACGGGCTTATTAAATAAATTAGAATAAGACAATCTATAATCTATAATATCAGATCCTCCTGATAAGCCTACAGAATTTATCATGGTTAAACCTGTTCCGTAAAAATCTTTAAAATCACCAGGATTACCACTGTAAGGAGCTGTACCTACACCATCAAATCGTGTTTGCTGACTACCGTCTAATGCAGGTCCCCAACTACCAGGTCTGGTAATATCATAAACCAACTGTCCTGTAGCAGCATCAAAACGACCTTGTCCATAACTATTCTGTAGTTTAGGGGCAATTAATACATTATCAAAAGTCACCGAAGAAGACAGATCAACTTTAACTCTACCCGCTTTACCTTTCTTTGTCGTAATTACAATAACCCCTGCAGAACCTCTGTAACCATAAAGTGCAGTGGCATTCCCTCCTTTTAAAATGTTGATACTTTCTACGTCATCAGAATTTATATCGGATAATGCATTTCCATAATCTAAGCCTCCAGAAAAACTTCCTTCTCCTAAACTACCTCCATCTAAAACAACACCATCTACAACAATCAACGCCGAGTTTTGCCCTGGCACTAATGAAGTAACACCTCTAACGGTAACCGAAGCAGATCCTCCTATACCTGTCCCATTTTGATTAACCTGGACTCCAGTTACTCTACCTGCAAGATTATTAACTACATTAACATTTCTTACTTTTGTTAATTCTTCGCCTTCTACGGTTTGTATTGAGTATCCTAATTTTTTGGCCTCCCTTTTAATTCCTAAAGCAGTTACTACTACTTCTTCTAAACTTGCAGTGTCATCTTCCATAACGACATCAATAGTCGACGAATCTCCTACTGCAATTGAAACTGTTTTCATTCCTATAAATGAAAAATCTAATACATCTCCTATTGAAGCTTTTATAGTATATCTCCCATCAAAATCTGTTTGTACTCCCCTAGTCGTACCTGATATGATTATATTTACACCTGTCAATGGAACCCCTTGTTGATCTTTTACAGTACCATTGATTTCTTTTTCCTGTTTTGTCTTTTTAACTGGTTCTGGAATTAACTTTTTAACAGCTTCATTGTTTAGTTTATTTTTGACTAAAATAATTTGACGATCTATAACCTTATACGTTACCCCTTGATTGCTAAATAGTTGATTTAATATTTTATAGATCTTTTTATTTTTCATGTTAATCGAAACCAAACGGTTTTGATCTATTACATTTTCATTTGCCAAAAATTTAAACTCAGATAACGACTCTATAGTCTCTAATACTTTTATAACTTTTACAGATTCTAAATTAATAGTAATCCTAGTATTTTGAGAATATGATTCAGCTTGAATTTTAAAGAGAGAAATGAATGTTAATAACAGTGTTAGTTTCATTTTTAAATTCAATTTAGGGGGGGTATATAAACATGCCCCTGAGGTAAAGAATTTTTTCATATTTTTGTGATGATTTAGTTAATAATAAAGATTCATGTCGAAATGATTCATATTGATTAAATCGTATTCTATAATCGGGAAATACGTCACTATTTCTCGATTTTTTTTACAATACGTTTTTATTCAATTAATAATTTTATATTAAAAGTTTATATCATAGGCACTACTTTGATTTAATGGTTTAATGGTTAATAAAATTATCGTTTATTTATTGTTATTCTATTTTCTTCAATTGTAAAAGAAAATTCTTCACTACCCTGAAAAGAAATTAGTATTTGTTCTATAGTTTCTGTATCAAATTTTGCTAAAAAACGTTTTTCATTTAGTGAACTATAATTGTTTGTAATAACGACATCATAATTTCTTTCTAATATTTTAATAATTTCAGAAAATGGTTTCATTTTAAATAACAACTCTCCTTTAGTCCAAGCAGTGTACTCACTAACATCAACTTCTTTTACATTAATACTCTGTTGAGATTTATTCAAAGTAAATTTATAACCTGGCTGTAATACAGTAGAAGTATTTGCATCAAATTTCTCATCCACTTTATAAACTCCAACTGATCCTTCTACCAAAACAGTATTCATTTCATTATCTTCTCTATAAGAATTAACATTAAATTTAGTTCCCAAAGCTTGAACATTTACATCTTGAGTGTTTACAATAAAGGGATGTTGTTTATCTTTTGCTATTGCAAAATATGCTTCTCCGCTTAAAAATACTTTTCGATCTTTACCTTTTAAAAATTTTACTGGATATTTTAATGAACTTCCAGCATTTAAATGAACCATACTCCCATCGGATAAAACAAGTTGTAGTTTTTTACCATAAGGAATTGATACCTCATTATATACAAGCTCCTTATCACTTACTTTAGTATTCTTATATTCGAGTTTATCATCCTGATATACACCTACTATTGTTCCTTCTTTATTTACTATTTTTTCATTGTTACTCTCTCGAATAATTTTCACATCTCCATTTTCCAATTTTAAAGTAATCTCATTATCTTCGGGAACTACTTCATTAGGAGTGTTTAAAAGAAATATACTACTAAGTCCAACCACGCCAACAAAAATAGCAGCCCATTTATACCACTTTTTATAACTATTTTTTTGTTTCCTAATGGATTTCATCAATGTCGTATATTCGTTTTCAACATCTACATCTTGTAACGCATAATTTAGATCATAATATTGTAGTATATATGCTTTAAAAATTTCTTTATTTTCATCTTTCCTTAACCAATTAGATAAATCCATCATTTCTGATGAGCTAATCGTATTGGTTAAATATTTTTCAATTAATTTTTTCAAGTTTCTGCTTTTTTTTCAACACTAACTACTATTCTTTATTGATTAAACGTATGGTCTACCAAAAACCCTTAAAAGAAAATTCTTTTTTTTTTTTGCATATTTGTAATTCACATTTCAGGAATAACGTTGAATTTAGCATGAATGATAGTAATTTGGTTTTAAAAATTAAGAAAAATGATGAAGATGCATTTAAATTAATTTTCAATGAATTGTATAAGCCTTTATTAGCTTATGTAACCACTTTAACATACGACACAGAAAAAGCTAAGGATATTGTTCAGAATTCTTTTATCATTTTATGGAATAAACGAGAAATCTTAGCTGAAGAGTCTTCTTTAAAAAATTACCTTTTCACAGTTTGCTACAGATTGTATGTTGATCAATACCGTAAAGATCAAATAAGAAACAAGGTAATCGATGAATTAAAACTAAGTGTTTTAAAAAATCAAATCGAACACAATGATCCTACTGAACGACAGTTAAGGATAAAAAAGATTTTAGCAGTTATTGAAGAGCTTCCTCCACGTTGCAAACAGATTTTATTGCTAAATAAAAGAGATGGAGTAAAGTATAAAGAAATTGCTGAAAAATTAGATGTATCTGTGAAGACTGTTGAATCTCAAATGCGAATAGCTTTTCAAAAAATTAGAGATAGTTTTAAAAATGAGAAAATTATTTTATTTATTTCAATATTTAAAAAACGTTCATTAAAATATTTGGATTAAATAGCTAAATACAAACTCGTTTTTCTACTACTTCCCATTACTATTTCATATATATTGATATCATAAATAATCAGTACTGCAAAAACTTTTAGTTCCTTCTAAAGAATCCAAAATACAGAATTCTTCCTATTCAGATTAACAAGAATATTTACATAAATACAATATTTAGGTACGATTGTTTTTATCAAATAATTTCTAAGAAATAAAAAAGGAATCAACATTATAAAAATGAAGATTCCTTTTTGGTGGGCGCTAAGGGATTCGAACCCCTGACCCCTTGGGTGTAAACCAAGTGCTCTGAACCAACTGAGCTAAGCGCCCGCTATCTTGCGATTGCGGATGCAAATATAAGACAGTTTTATAGTCTACCAAAAGAATTTTAAAGAAAATTTAAATTATTTCTGCAACAACAAATGTGCTTCCCCCTACATAAACAACATCTTTATCTGTAGCCTTCTGTAAAGCAGCTTCATACGCTTCTGCAACCGAGTTATACCCTTCTCCTGTTAAGTTAAACTTTAAAGCTTCTTTTTTTAATTTTTTCTCATCAAGCCCTCTTATAATATCAGGTCGGCAAAAATAATATCTGGCCTGCACAGGAAATAACGGCAAAATAGTATCTAAATCTTTATCGTCTACCACACCTAACACTATATGAAGATGATCATATTCTTCTTCAATCAATTGTTTCATCACTACCTTCAATCCATCTTCATTATGAGCAGTATCACATATCACTTTAGGGTTTTCTTGTAATATCTGCCATCTTCCTAACAAATGAGTATTTTTTACTACATTCTGAAGTCCTTTCATAATATCATTTTCAGATATACTCCACTCATTTAACTTAATCAAACCTACAGTTTGTAAAACAGTCTTTATATTTTCTTTTTGATAACTTCCTTTTAGATCAGACGAATATATTGTACCATTACAGTCTTCGGCAAAATACAGAGGACTTTGAGATGCGTTAGCGGCCTCTATAAAAACTTTTGAGGTCTCTTCTACATTCCTTCCTATAACAACTGGCACACCTTCTTTAATGATCCCTGCTTTTTCTGAAGCTATCGCAGCTAATGTATTCCCCAAAAAACGAGTATGATCTAATCCTATATTAGTAATTACAGAAATTTCTGGAGTAATAATATTAGTAGAATCCAATCTTCCCCCTAGCCCAACTTCTACCACTGCTATATCTACCTTTGATTCTGCAAAATACTGAAATGCCATTCCTACGGTCATTTCAAAAAAAGAAAGTTGATTCGATTCGAGATAAGGTTGATGTTTTGAAATAAAATCAATCACATATTCTTCAGATATAGTAACTCCGTTAATTCGAATGCGTTCTCTAAAATCTTTGAGATGCGGCGAAGTATACAACCCAACTTTATAACCTGCTTCCTGCAGTATTGAAGCTAGCATATGACTAGTAGAGCCTTTACCATTTGTTCCTGCTACGTGTATACTTTTAAATTTGGTTTCGGGATTTCCTAGATATGCTGCTAATTGTATCGTATTATGAAGATCTACTTTGTATGCACTGGCACCCTGGCGCTGATACATTGGTAATTGGGTAAACATCCAATCGAGGGTCTCCCTATAGTTCATTCTTTATATTATTCAGAAAGTTTAAACTGATAAATAATTGTTCCTACTTGCTTTGCCGGAGCTTTAGCATCGCTATTAAACCGTGTAGCCAAGGCTGCTCTTTTTGCTGGCCCCATTAAGCACGAAGCACTATTGGTCGTCCCTTTAACTCCAGGAGTGGCTCTAATCACTTTTCCGCTTTGGTTAACTTCTATTTTTACCACCACAATACCTGATTCATTACAATCCTGAACAAATTTTTCTTTATTAAGGGCTTTTCTACCGCCTAATCGATAATTACCATCTCCATCTAATCCTTTACCGGTTCCGTAGTATGATCTGGCATTAGGATCTCCATCCGGGCTTCCTTTATCCCCTGGTGATTTATCATCGCCTTCTCCCCCTTTTGCTTTACCATCATTCTTTGGGCCATTAGAAAAACTATTTAGAATATCCAAAGTAGACTTATCTGGTTTTGGATCTGGTTTTTTTTCTTCTACCTTTTTAACGGGTTTTTCTTTTGTTGTATTTTTTGAAGGCTTCTGATCCGAAGGTTTCGGTTTTTCTTTAGGCTTCTCTGTCTTCTTTTTAGGCTTCTTTTTTGGTTTTTTTTCTATCACTGGTGCATCTTCGAGCTCTTGAGTAACCACTTTATCTTTTATTTGAGGAGATTCTTCTTGTGGCTCTGGAGTCGACGATGTTGTTTCTGGAGTAGTTTGCCTGGGTGAGGATTTAATAGGGGTATTAGGCTGGATTTTACCCGAACCAGTTGCTGTAGTCCCAAAGTTTACAGCAATACCACCTTCCTCTTCAGGCTCCATATAATTTAAGCTCAGATAAAACAATAAAAAGATAATCGCTACGTGTACTAGTATCGTAAGCACAAAGGATTTCTTTTTATGTTTTGTATCCAGCTTTATCATTTCTATTCGGGCCTAACGGCTAATATTACTTTAAATTTATTTCTATTGGCAATATCCATTACACCAACTGCCTTTTCTATAGGAACCCCTTCTTCGGCTCTTAGAATAATGGTAGGTTCATTTTTCCCTTGTAATCGTGATAATAATGTAGATTCTAAACTACTTTGACTTATACGCTCTTCATCGATATAGTATTGTAATTTATTAGTAATGCTTACCGATATATTTTGTGCATTAGAACTCTTTCCTTTGGCTTTTGGTAATATTAAATCCAAAGCTTCTGGAGTAATCGCAGGAGATGTTAGTAAAAAGAAAACTAATAACAGAAATACAATATCTGTCATAGAAGACATACTAAACTCTGGACTAACTTTATTTCTTCCTCTTAAATTCATATTACGCAGGTTCGTTTAACAAGTCTAAGAAATCTACAGCATTAGCTTCCATACTGTGGATCACTTTATCTGTACGAACCACCAAATGATTATATCCAATATAGGCTACAATCCCAACTACTAGTCCACCAACAGTTGTTGTCATTGCCGTATAAATACCTTCGGCTAAAACACCCATATCTGCTGTTCCCGAACTTGATGCCAGATTATGGAATGCAATAATCATACCTATTACCGTTCCTAGAAAACCAATCATAGGAGCGGCTCCTGCCACTGTAGCAAGAATACTAACATTTTTTTCTAGTTTATACACTTCAAGTCTACCAGCGTTCTCGATTGCTTTATTAATATCTTCTAACGAATGACCTATTCTCGAAATTCCTTTTTCGGTTAACCTTGCAATAGGATTATTCGTCTGCGCGCATAAAATTTTTGCGGCTTCAATTTTACCATTCACCACGCTATCTCTAATCTTATCCATAAAACTTTCATCATATTTTGAAGCTGCTTTAATTGCAAAAATTCTTTCAAAATAAATATACACAGCAATAAATAGTAACACAAAAAGAATCGATATGATCACGATTGCTCCTGTTCCACCACTAAGTAAAAGGTCCATAATGGATAATGTATTTTCTTCTACTTGCGGATCAATTTCTGGGGTATTTTGGGCTAAAGCACCAAGCATTGATAAATACGTCATTTTGATTTTGTTAATTTAGTGTTAGTATACTAACGTTATTTCTGTAGGTTAAGTATATTCTTTATTCTTATAATATATATATAACTCCTAATAAACCAATACCTCCGAGCACTATTGTATATGGAAAAGCCATCTTTACCATTTTAGTATATGACAATCCAATTAACGGTGCTAAGGAAGAGGTTAGTAAAAATAAAAACGCAGCTTGACCATTAGGTGTTGCAACACTAGGTAAATTTGTTCCTGTATTAATTGCAATTGCTAATTTTTCGAACTGTTCTCGTGATATTGCTCCATTATTAAACGCTTGTTCTACTTCTCCTATATATACAGTTGCGACAAAAACGTTATCACTAATCATTGATAAAACTCCATTAGCCACATAAAACATAGAAGGTTGTTGGCCCGGATCTAAGGATAATGCCCAATCAATAATTGGTGTAAAAAGATGTTGGTCATGTATCATGGCTACTATAACAAAGAAAACCACAATCAAACCTGTAAACGGAAGTGCTTCTTCAAAAGCTTTTCCTAATTGATGTTCTTCTGTAATTCCCATAAAAGCAGTCTGAACAATAATTAATGCTAAGCCTATAAGACCAACTGGTGCCAGATGCAATGCTAAACCAATAATCAAAAGTACTGCAGATACTGCTTGTACAATTAGTCCATATTTAGATTTATCAGATCTGTTTGCATCTTCGTCTTCTGTATAGCTTTCTATAATCCTTCTGGCAACTTCTGGTAATTTTGCTCCAAAACCGAATGACTTTGTACTTTCTAAAACTATTGTTGTAAGCAACCCTGCTCCCAGAACAGGTATTGTAATTGGTGCCATTTTTAAAAAGAATTGTATAAAATCCCATCCCATTCGTTCTCCGATAAGTAAGTTTTGCGGTTCTCCCACCAAGGTACATACACCTCCCAATGCTGTTCCTACTACCCCGTGCATCACCAAACTTCTTAAGAAACTTCTAAACTGCTCTAAAGTTTCTCCACTTAATTCTTTTCTATCTAAAACCCCACTCTCATCAAAATCTCCTGACCCAGAATGAATTTTATGATATACTCCATAAAATCCTACAGTAACACTTATTAAAACAGCTGTTACTGTTAGAGCATCCAAAAATGCAGAAAGTATTGCCGCCAGAAATACAAACAATAGCGACAATACCATCTTGGATTTTATTTTGGTAAATACTTTACTAAAAATATACATTAGCAAGGGCTTCATAAAATAAATCCCTGCAACCATAAAAACTAATAGTAAAACTACCTCCAAGTTCTGATCTACTTCATGATATGCTTTTTTGGGTGTTGTGAGATTTAATGCCAGAATCTCTATCGCTAATAATCCTCCCGATTGTAACGGATAGCATTTAAGCGCCATGGCAAGGGTGAAAATAAACTCCCCAATAAACAACCATGCGGTTATAGTTGGCCCTAAAAGAAAATAAGAAAATACATTAAAAATCAAAAATCCGATCATTACGGTTTTAAACCATTTCGGACTGCTCCCTAAAAAATACTTGAACATAGTTTTACTTGGTTAATACAATTAATATTATATCAGCTGTCTGAGAGCTATCTCAAACGCTGTTTTACTGATATTGGTTTCTGTTTGTTTTTCATTATATGTATCCTGAATCGCTTTCTTTATGGTTTCTGAAGTGTCCTTAAAAATAGCTTCATCAGTCATTTGTACTTTTCGCTCCATAAAATAAGCAAAAACTCTTGCCATTCCACAGTTAGAAATAAAATCCGGGATCAAACTTACTCGCTCATCGGTATATTCCATTATTGGGCCAAAAAATATTTCGCTATCTGCAAAAGGTACATTAGCTCCACATGAAATAACTTCTAAACCAGAATCAATCATTTTGGTAATTTGGTCTTTGGTAATCAATCTGGATGCTGCACAAGGAGCAAAGATTTCGGTTTGTAAAGACCATATTTTTTCATTCATTTCATCAAAAGGAATGCGTTGTTCGCTATACAATTTATTCCCTCTCTTATTTAAATACAATTCTTTTATTTCTTCAAACGAAAAGCCATCTTCGTTTATGAGTCCTCCGGCATGATCAATTATTCCTACAATCTTTGCTCCCATCTCAGAAAGATAGTATGCTGCTGCAGATCCTACATTACCAAAACCTTGTACTACTGCTTTTTTTCCTTTTACTTCACCTCCATAAATAGTATAATAGTGCCGTACAGCCTCTGCTACTCCATATCCTGTAATCATATCTGCCACAGTATATTTTTTGTTAACATCGGGAGAAAACATAGTATTCTCTAGTACTTTAATAACACCCTGGCGCAGTTGCCCTATTCTATTTATTTTATCAGCTTCGGTAGGTTGAAAATGACCATTAAATACTCCTTCTTGCGGGTGCCAAACTCCACATTCTTCGGTTATAGGTATAACCTCATGGATCTCATCTACATTAAGATCTCCTCCTGTACCGTAATAACTTTTTAACAAAGGAGATACAGCTTTATACCAGCGTTTAAGAACTCCTTTTTTGCGGGGATCATCAGGATCAAAGTTAATACCCGACTTTGCTCCTCCTATTGCCGGGCCAGATACTGTAAATTTGACTTCCATTGTTTTTGCTAAAGAAAGGACCTCATTCATATCTAATCCTTTACGCATTCTGGTTCCTCCGCCTGCAGCACCACCTCTCAATGAATTTATAACTGTCCACCCTTCTGCTTCAGTTTCAGCATCTTTCCAATTAAAAACTATTTCGGGTGTTTTATTTTCGTATTTACTTAATAACTCTTTCATTCTTAAAATTTCAATTTATTGAATAACCAATTGTGTTTTTAAAAAACATTTCAAAAAACAACATACTTATTTTATCCTATCTTTTTAATTAAAAATAATCCTCCATTACGGAGGTTAGAGTTGAGTCATATTACCAGATATTACAATAAATCGAACTATAGTCAAATTTCGACTTCACAAATATAAAAAACTAAACATGGCAAAAGCTTAAATAAAAATAAAATTATGGTAATTAAGTAGTAGTTTTTTTACTTTAAAAAAAATAATCTACAGTATTTTTATATCCCTTATAAAAATCTTCTAGACTTTATCTTGAAAAATGATTATCTCAAAAAATCAATAAAACAGTAAAACTATCATATTATAGCTTATATTTGTAGAATTAATAACAAAATCGTGATTATCTCGATTTATTTTCATTGAAAGTGAAAATTTCGTGTTATGCACGCACAGTAAATTATAAAGAAAATTATGGACTTCAAATTATCCGAAGAGCAGTTAATGATACGCGACGCAGCTCGTGATTTTGCTAAAACAGAACTATTACCAGGTGTAATCGAACGTGATAACAAACAAGAATTCCCTAAAGAACAAGTAAGAAGAATGGGGGAACTTGGATTTTTAGGAATGATGGCTTCTCCAGAGTATGGTGGTGGCGGAATGGACACTATTTCTTATGTTTTGGCAATGGAAGAATTATCCAAAGTAGATGCCTCTTGTTCTGTAATTGTATCTGTAAACAATTCTTTGGTATGTTGGGGCCTTGACACTTTTGGAAATGCTGAGCAAAAAGAAAAATATTTAACTAAACTTGCTACAGGAGAATCAATAGGTGCTTTTTGTTTATCTGAACCAGAAGCTGGTAGTGATGCTACTTCTCAAAAAACAACGGCTATTGACAAAGGGGATCACTATGTACTAAACGGAACAAAAAACTGGATTACTAATGGTAATTCTGCTGATTATTATTTGGTTATTGCTCAAACAGATAGAGAAAAAAGGCATAAAGGGATCAATGCTTTTATTGTTGAAAAAGGATGGGAAGGGTTTGAAGTTGGACCAAAAGAAGATAAATTAGGAATACGAGGAAGTGACACACATTCTCTTATATTTAATGACGTAAAAGTTCCTAAGGAAAATCGAATTGGCGAAGATGGTTTTGGGTTTAAGTTTGCTATGAAAACATTGGCTGGAGGCCGTATAGGAATCGCTGCACAAGCATTAGGAATCGCTTCGGGGGCGTATGAACTAGCAAAAGAATATGCTAAGGTTCGTAAAGCTTTTGGAACAGAAATCATGAATCACCAGGCAATTGCTTTTAAGCTTGCCGACATGCATGTACAGATTGAAGCTGCCCGTATGTTAGTTTATAAAGCTGCAATGGACAAAGATAACCATGAAAACTATGATTTATCTGGTGCTATGGCAAAACTAGCTGCGTCTCAAGCCGCAATGGATGTTAGTATAGAAGCAGTACAAATTCATGGTGGTAATGGTTTTGTTAAAGAATATCACGTAGAACGATTAATGAGAGATGCAAAAATCACTCAAATTTATGAAGGTACCAGTGAAATACAGAAGATTGTAATATCAAGAAGTATTCTTAGAGATTAATTAGTTAAAACTCTCTAATAAAAAAGCCCAGTTTGTAAAATTACGAACTGGGCTTTTGTGTTATTTATTTTAGCTTAGATTAGTTATATCATTACTATTTTCTAATCCAACTATCTTTCTCCCCCAAAAATTGTTGTTCCCTGAACATTACAAGGAGACTCAGAATCACAACCATCACTATTACAAAGATTATTAAGCATGGAATCGATTTCTTGAAAACCACCACCTCTCACATCATATTTCATTGGGTTATCTAATTTTGTTATTTTAATTTTTTGAAGATTGATTTTAATCTTGTTCTTTCTTTTCATGGTTTCTTTTGTATTAATGAATACATCAAAAGTAATAAAGAAACAATCTTGTAACATCTATTAAAAATCATTTGCAGGTCAAAATTTATAAATCTTCACCTTATTTCACTACAAATACAAGCACCCCAAACTAATGCCCATACTTTTTCATAAACTCTGCTGGATTACACCCTTTTCGTTTAGAAAAAGCTGTGACAAAAGATTGTAGATTATTAAAACCAACTTCTTTTGCCATTGACCTGATCGAGTAGTGTTTAAATTTTTTATTTTGTTCTATCTGTTGTATGCAATATTCAATTCTTAAATCATTAATATAATTTGCAAAATTCTTTTTCTTCTCCATGTTAATCACCTTAGACAAATAGGTAGAATTTGTTTTTAAGTTTTTCGAAACTTTATTTAAAGTAAGATCGTTTTTTAAATATCCTTTATTATCTTCAAAATTGTTCAACTTCTCAAGTATTTCTTTTTTCAATTTAGTTGAAAAATCCTTACTTGACTTGACAATCTTCCTCTCTTTATTCTCTAAAACTTTAACCTTCTCTAATTCCCTATTTAATTGAATTTTATAATTATTTTTTCTTTTCTTCGAAAAATAAATATATAAAGAACTTACAATTATGATCAAAAAGACACTAAACGCTATTGACTTATAAGTTAAAACTTTATTGTTATTTCTAATTTCACTTATCAAGTGATCTTTATCTTTTATCAACTGTGGTATATCGTACTTTTTTACAATAGAGTGATTTAATCGGTTATATTTTGTATTAGACGCGTTTTCATACCGTAACAGTTTTTTCATTATTTCTAACTGATTCTTTTGATCTTTATTCTTTTTATAGTGATCAAGCAATAATGTAAACGCTTCTCTTATTTCTAATCTATAGTTTGACTCATTAGTAATTTCATCTACTTTCTTTAAATATTTCAATGCTTTTCGCTCTTCTTTTAGTTGCAAATAGGTTTTCCCCAAATACAGATATCCTTTTCTTACATTTACATCATTGACATCTTCTTCTGATAAAATCAATGCTTTATCCAAACTATCGATAGCCGATTGGTATTCTTCTCTATAATAACTATTGATTCCGTAAGCAAATAAAAGATTTGGGTAATGATGCCTATAAGTACCAGACAGACTAGCTGTTATTCCTTTTTTAAGATAAAAGTATGCCGAATCATAGTGCTTAAGTCGATTATAACTATCAGACAATTTATACAACGTAGCTATATAAATCTGACTACGCTTCATAACACTATCTTGTTTTAGTAAGTAACTATAATTTTCTTTATATACCAGTAGTGCTTCTTTCTCTTTTCCCAGGATGGTTTTTAACAATGCAATGTTATGTTTTAAACCAATCAACTGTCGTTTATTGTTATTCCTTTCTGCATATTCTTTAGCAATTAAATATGCTTCTAATGCTTCATCGTGCTGTTCTATGGTACTTAATATATTTCCCTTTATCATATATCCTGTAGAAGGATAATGGTTATTTCGTAACTTTTTTGTTATTTCAATTATAGAATCTGCATACTGCAATGATATTTCAGGCTGTTTTTTGTAGATAGAAAGAAACATTTGATATCCATCTGCTATCCTCTCATTATTAATCTGTTTTTTCGCTTTAGAAATATAAGTATCTGCAAGTTTTCGTTTATAAACAGAATCGAGGTCTTTCCCTTTCCAAAATTTAATTGCTAATTCTCTTAATGTTTTACTCTTTAATGAATCTGCATTAACAATTTTCTGTTCGGTTCGTAATTGGGATGTTGCGTGTAATGAAGGGATATAAAATATTAATATTACCAATAAACCGATCCATTTCATATATAAGTAGATTAAAAAGGGCATGTATGTTTAATAAACAAACTTACGAAGAATAAAAAACTTCAAAAAAGTAGTTATCCTGGCAATTACAAAAAAAGAACCTAAGTATAAAAACGTAGGTTAAAATTTATAAATCGATAAGGTAAAATTTATAAATCCTAACCAGAGCACCTTGAAAAACTTGTCTTTTCCATATAATTTTATCCCACAAAGTTACTCTTTAGATATATATTATCATTATCACAAGACAGATAAAAAGTGAATATATAGTCGTAAAACCATAGACGACACTAAACATATTGTGGTATCAAATTATTAATATATATCATGAAAAAATCGATTTTAGATTTCAGAAAAACGTTAAGTAAAGATCAACAAAAAAATAGTCGGTGGGACACGTATATGTAATTATAGATCAGAAACTTGTTATGAAGGTTCTGCACCCAGTTCTAATCTCAATCAACTAGTAGTTATTGATTCTTAAGGGTTTATCACATATATTAATTTATCAAGGCATAGGTGTTAACATTATTTAACTTTAAATAAGCAAAGTAATTATATTAACTTATAAATTCCGGAAACAAACAGTTAATATAAATTATTGCGAAAAAAGTTCGATGTTAACTACTTATAATTAAATAATTATTCAATAACACTTTAAAATTACATTTTATGTATTTAAAAAAATTTTCTAAGTATAGAATTGACAAGAAATTATTATCAAGAATCAATGCAGGTGGGCATGGTTTAGTAATTTGTGGTAATGGAGAATCATTTAGTGCATCTGCAGAATCAGAAAGCTCGGTAGAACGAGGCGGTAGCCGTTGGTGTCGAGATAGAGGTGGTGTATCTGCTACTGTATATCTTGAATAAAAATAAACTTTTGCTAAACGCTACGAAAAGATAAAGTAGGGCTTGGTGTTAATTCCAAGTTCCTCATGAATCGTGTTTCTAAACATTCTTCTTTCTAATTGTAGCGTTTAGCAACCAATAAAACATTCAATTTACTAATAATCAATCTACGGAATTGGCTAACCCTACAAATAGCAAAGAAATAGAATACCTTATCTGTTCCAATCCATATCAACATAGTGTTTCTCAATATATTCTTTAAGAATAGTAATATCTTCCTTTGATGTTAGATCTGGTACATGTTCTGATATCGGTATCCCAATTACCGATGTAGGGTGTTCTTTTACCATATCTAATAGTGCTGTGGGAAGCTCTTTTTCATTCCTTTTTTCATTAACCGGGCAATTCACTACATAACCCTTAAACATTGCTCCATCAAACTTAAAAATATTCATACTTACTCTAAGCTTACCAAATCTGTCTTTATAGAGTTCACTGTCTTCGATCGAAGGTTTTTCAATAATATCCTTCAAAAACCCTTCTTCATCCAAAGATACCAAGGCAAATCGAGCTATCCGTTGCAAACTAAATTGCAACGCATCTCTATCATAACTCACAAAAGCATTTGCATGATCAGTACTCCGTAAAGCTTTTAAAGCAGTTTCAGAATACAAATTATCACTATTACAAACAGTATAGGTTTGGTCATTTAATTCTGGGTATTGTGTAATTGCCTGATGAAGAGCATCTGCTGTTCCAAAAGGTTTCTCTCTATCTTTTGGGATATATTGTATTGCATAATTAATAGTGAGGCCATGAAAATTATTTCCACCAGGGTTATCTCCATAAAACTCCTTTATCAGGTTTTCTTTTTCTCCGATAACAATGAATATATGTTTATACCCTGCCTGTTTAGCATTATACAAAAGATAATCCATTACAGGTCTCCCAGTTGCATCTATACTAATAAGAGATTTTGATCGCGTATTTGCTTGCGCTGTCAAATCAGTACTTAATTTGGTTTTTATTACCTTCTTCATTCTTGAAGACGCTCCCCCTGCCAAAATGATTAAATTTTCGTGCATATTTCTATTTTCTCGTTACAAAACTCTTGCTCCAGAGTCTACATTTACAACATAGGAGGTTTTACCTTCTCTTTTAATAGCTTCTACAACTTGTTCCTCCTTACCTTTTGGAGCTATAGCCACAATACTACCTCCTCCACCTGATCCAACAATCTTAACTCCATAAGCCCCAGCCTGGATTGCACTATCTACCATTTTATCTATTACAGGAACCGTTATTTTAAGGATATCTTTTAAAATATGGTGGTGTTGATTCATTAAATCTCCTAAATACTTCATATTCGGAACTTCCTTTTTAAATTCTTGTAAAGCTTCAAGCGTTATAGAATGATTTTTTAGAGCCGCAAAGAAATAAGGTTTCAAATCAGATGGAATATATTTTTCATATTCGTCATACTCTTCCAGTAAAGTAGATTTTATATTGAAATCAGGTTTTTTTAGTGTCACGTATTCTATAGCTCTAAGTGCTTTTTCTTTTCGATCTCCCAACGTACCTATGGTTTCTTTTTTCACTCCGGATTCACCTACAATTAATCCCGGTACCGTATTCTGTATCCTTTCATAAGATGTTTTCTCACTGGTATCGATAAACAAAACTCCTCCCAAGCCAATTGAATATTGATCCATCAATCCTCCTGGCTCATTATGTTCCAGAACTTCGGCTTCATAAGCTATTCTAGAAACCAGTATTGGGGTCACTTCCTGGTTTGCACCAAATGCTTCCAACAAAAACCTTACCCATGCTACTATAAGTGCAGAAGAACTGGAAACTCCCGCATTAAGTGGTAAATCTCCTTTTATCTCTATATCATAACCTTGATCTGGGATGCAGCCATATCGTCTTAGCACTCTAAGAGATGAAGCAAAATAATCCCTGTGCTCGATCTGCTCAAATTTTTCACCTATAAGAATCTCTCTCTCTTCTCCAATATCTGGTAATTTTATCTTGAAAAGAGCGGCTGCATTTTCAATAGCATTTAGTGTGATATATTTATCTATTGCGCATGCAATAACAGGTAATCCAAGATAATCCTGATGATCCCCAAATAAGCAAGTTCTTCCCGGAGATACTATATTTATTTTTTTCAAAATTGCTTTTAAATAATGTATGTTTTATAATAATCCATCTCAATAATCTCTATTAAAACTAATAGGTATCCTTAATCCAGTTGTACGGTTTTCTTTTGACCCACAATCCTCTTGTAAAATCCGGAAAATCCTGTGGTTCTCCATTATTCTCTATAGAGACTTCTGACAGCGGTGTAATTGCACTCCATGCAGCGGCATCATACACATCTAATGGTGGTGTTATATTTTGTTTTGCAGATTCTACAAAAGCATTAATCACAAAAAAATCCATCCCACCATGACCAGCACCCATTGCATGTTCTCCATATTTTTTCCATAAAGGGTGGTCATATTTTGCCAGCCATTCATCTGCCTGATCCCATTTATGTGATTCTGATTTTCCTTCTATATATATTCTATTTCCATCGACCTCCCATAATCCATTGGCTCCTTGAACTCTAAACCCTAATGAATAAGGGCGAGGTAAATTACAATCATGGGTAACTATAATGGTTTCTCCCATTGTAGTCTCAATAGTCGAAGTAATAACATCTCCTTGTTTAAACTTAACTTTTGCATTTGGATGGTTTTCTCCTCCATTTTTCACAATATAATTGTGTAAACCTATGCCTTTGGTTGCATTAGAAGTAATAGATGAAAAACGATTTCCTCTATTAATATTACACATTGTAGCCATAGGACCTACACCATGAGTTGGATATACATCTGCATTTCTTGCTACCGAGTGCTGTGTTCTCCATTTTGATTCAGAAATACCTTTTTCACCAAACTCTACTCCTTTTCCATATGCAGTTTTTCCATCATTTAGTTTTACAAATCTCAGATCATGCTGATATCCACATCTAAAATGCACTAACTCTCCAAACACATTTTGTCTAACCATATTTAGGACTGCCAAAACATCTCGTCTATAGTTAACATTTTCTAAAATCATAAGATGTGTACCGGTAGCTTCATGGGTATTTACCAAATCCCAGCATTCTTCAAGAGTATTAGCAGCAGAAACTTCAAGACCGGTATATTTACCTGCTACCATCGAATCTTTGGCCATCCTGGTATGCCATAACCAGGGAGTAGATATAATTACGGCATCTACATCCTCTAGGTTTAGTAAACTTCTGTAGTCATATTCATTTTTACCGAATACTTTTGGTTTAGCTCCCCCTGCTTTACTGATTGCTTCTAAAGAAAGATCTATCCGAGTCTGATCAATATCACAAATTGCTGTTACTAACACATCATCTCTTAAAAGAACATTTCTTAAATGATTTGTTCCTCTTAGACCAACACCAATTAGTCCTAATTTAAGTTTTTCTTTTTGACTATATCCCTTATTTCCGAAAGTTAAGTTAGGTAGTACAGAAATACCAGCTCCTGCTATTGCTGTTTTTTTAATAAAGTTTCGTCTAGATTTGTGTGTATTCATGATGTTTAGTTTTTCTATTACATTCTTTAAATATAACAGAAAAGCTCATAGTTAAAAAGGACTGTGTATTTCTTTTTTTCTATCTGTATAAACTACGAGCTTTCATTTTTTTTAACAGCTCTATCTTATTGTATGACTACTCTATTTTCTAAAGTATTTGGGGTTGGTTTTTAAACATAAAAAAACCCTTCATAATAATTATGAAGGGTTTTCAAGGAAGGCGGTGACCTACTCTCCCACGATTGTAGTACCATTGGCGCTAACGGGCTTAACTTCTCTGTTCGGAATGGTAAGAGGTGAGCCCCGATGCTATAACCACCTTAA
>NZ_OMPD01000010.1 GCF_900312745.1 Aquimarina sp. AU58
CTACGGTAATGGTTAAGGTCTCATTGGCCTCTCCGGTTCCGGTTAAGGTAGGTGTAATATCATTGGTGGTAAAGGTATCTGCTGTTGGTGCAGTAGTGTCAATAGTCACTACTCCTGATCCACTGTTACCTCCTGCATCAGTAGCTACAACATCCAAAGTATCATTATCAGTCAAGACTGGTAAACTACCACTTGTAGGTACTGCAACTCCCGTATCAATACTCCAGTCTCCTGCTGCATCGGTCGTTACGGTATAGGTAACCTCTGGTGTACCATCTCCGTTTTCATCTACTGTAATCGTTAAGGTCTCATTAGCCTCTCCGGTTCCTGTTAAAGTAGGCGTAATATCATTGGTCGTAAACGTATCTGCGGTTGGTGCAGTAGTGTCAATAGTCACTACTCCTGATCCACTGTTGCCTCCTGCATCGGTAGCTACAACATCCAAGGTATCATCATCTGTCAAGACTGGTAAACTACCACTATCTGGTACTGCAACTCCCGTATCAATGCTCCAATCACCAGCAGCATCGGTTGTAACGGTATAGGTAACCTCTGGAGTACCATCTCCGTTTTCATCTACGGTAATCGTTAAGGTCTCATTAGCCTCTCCTGTTCCTGTTAAAGTAGGCGTAATATCATTAGTGGTAAAGGTATCTGCGGTTGGTGCAGTCGTGTCAATAGTCACTACTCCAGCTCCACTATTACCTCCTGCATCGGTAGCTACAACATCCAAGGTATCATCATCTGTCAAGACTGGTAAACTACCACTATCTGGTACTGCAACTCCCGTATCAATGCTCCAATCACCAGCAGCATCGGTTGTAACGGTATAGGTAACCTCTGGAGTACCATCTCCGTTTTCATCTACGGTAATCGTTAAGGTCTCATTAGCCTCTCCGGTTCCTGTTAAAGTAGGCGTAATATCATTAGTGGTAAAGGTATCTGCGGTTGGTGCAGTCGTGTCAATAGTCACTACTCCAGCTCCACTATTACCTCCGGCATCTGTAGCCACAACATCTAAAGTATCGTTATCTGTTAACGGTGGTAGGAATCCACTTGTAGGTACTGCAACTCCGGTATCAATACTCCAATCACCAGCTGCATCGGTTGTAACGGTATAGGTAACCTCTGGGGTACCATCTCCGTTTTCATCTACCGTAATCGTTAAGGTCTCATTGGCCTCTCCGGTTCCCGTTAAAGTAGGTGTAATATCATTGGTGGTAAAAGTATCCGCTGTTGGTGCAGTAAGATCAATAGTTACTACTCCTGATCCACTGTTGCCTCCGGCATCAGTAGCTACAACATCTAAAGTATCATTATCGGTTAATACAGGTAAACTACCACTATCTGGTACTGCAACTCCGGTATCAATACTCCAATCTCCTGCTGCATCTGTTGTTACGGTATAAGTAACCTCTGGGGTACCATCTCCATTCTCATCTACTGTAATCGTCAAGGTCTCATTAGCCTCTCCGGTTCCTGTTAAGGTAGGCGTAATATCATTAGTCGTAAACGTATCTGCTGTTGGTGCAGTAGTGTCAATAGTCACTACTCCTGATCCACTATTACCTCCGGCATCTGTAGCTACAACATCCAAAGTATCATTATCAGTCAAGACTGGTAAACTACCACTTGTAGGTACTGCAACTCCCGTATCAATACTCCAGTCTCCTGCTGCATCGGTCGTTACGGTATAGGTAACCTCTGGTGTACCATCTCCGTTTTCATCTACTGTAATCGTTAAGGTCTCATTTGCTTCCCCAGTTCCTGTTAAAGTAGGCGTAATATCATTAGTCGTAAACGTATCTGCGGTTGGTGCAGTAAGATCAATAGTCACTACTCCTGATCCACTATTACCTCCGGCATCTGTAGCCACTACATCCAAAGTATCATTATCCGTTAGCACTGGTAAACTACCACTTGTAGGTACGGCAACTCCGGTATCAATACTCCAGTCTCCTGCTGCATCGGTCGTTACGGTATAGGTAACCTCTGGAGTACCATCTCCGTTTTCATCTACGGTAATCGTTAAGGTCTCATTAGCCTCTCCTGTTCCTGTTAAAGTAGGCGTAATATCATTAGTGGTAAAGGTATCTGCGGTTGGTGCAGTCGTGTCAATAGTCACTACTCCAGCTCCACTATTACCTCCGGCATCTGTAGCCACAACATCTAAAGTATCGTTATCTGTTAACGGTGGTAGGAATCCACTTGTAGGTACTGCAACCCCGGTATCAATACTCCAATCACCAGCTGCATCTGTTGTTACGGTATAAGTAACCTCTGCAGTACCATCTCCATTTTCATCTACGGTAATCGTTAAGGTCTCATTTGCTTCCCCAGTTCCCGTTAAAGTCGGGGTAATATCGTTTGTTGTAAACGTATCTACGGTTGGTGCAGTCGTGTCAATAGTCACTACTCCTGATCCACTGTTACCTCCGGCATCTGTAGCTACAACATCCAACGTATCATTATCAGTCAAGACCGGTAAACTACCACTATCTGGTACTGCAACTCCGGTATCAATACTCCAATCACCAGCTGCATCGGTTGTAACGGTATAGGTAACCTCTGGGGTACCATCTCCGTTTTCATCTACCGTAATCGTTAAGGTCTCATTAGCCTCTCCGGTTCCTGTTAAAGTCGGGGTAATATCATTGGTGGTAAACGTATCTGCTGTTGGTGCAGTAAGATCAATAGTTACTACTCCTGATCCACTGTTGCCTCCGGCATCAGTAGCTACAACATCTAAAGTATCATTATCGGTTAATACAGGTAAACTACCACTATCTGGTACTGCAACTCCTGTATCAATGCTCCAGTCTCCTGCTGCATCGGTCGTTACGATATAAGTAACCTCTGGAGTACCATCTCCGTTTTCATCTACTGTAATCGTTAAGGTCTCATTAGCCTCTCCGGTTCCCGTTAAAGTCGGTGTAATATCATTAGTCGTAAACGTATCTGCGGTTGGTGCAGTCGTGTCAATAGTCACTACTCCTGATCCACTATTACCTCCGGCATCTGTAGCCACTACATCCAAAGTATCATTATCAGTTAGCACTGGTAAACTACCACTTGTAGGTACGGCAACTCCAGTATCAATGCTCCAGTCTCCTGTTGCATCAGTCGTTACTGTATAGGTAACCTCCGGAGTACCATCTCCGTTTTCATCTACTGTAATCGTTAAGGTCTCATTTGCTTCCCCAGTTCCCGTTAAAGTCGGGGTAATATCATTAGTCGTAAACGTATCTGCGGTTGGTGCAGTCGTGTCAATAGTCACTACTCCTGATCCACTGTTACCTCCAGCATCGGTAGCTACAACATCTAAGGTATCATTATCGGTTAATACAGGTAAACTACCACTATCTGGTACTGCAACTCCCGTATCAATACTCCAGTCTCCTGCTGCATCCGTCGTTACGGTATAAGTAACCTCCGGAGTACCATCTCCGTTTTCATCTACTGTAATCGTTAAGGTCTCATTTGCTTCCCCAGTTCCCGTTAAAGTCGGGGTAATATCATTTGTTGTAAACGTATCTGCGGTTGGTGCAGTAAGATCAATAGTCACTACTCCTGATCCACTATTACCTCCGGCATCTGTAGCCACTACATCCAAAGTATCATTATCCGTTAGCACTGGTAAACTACCACTTGTAGGTACGGCAACTCCAGTATCAATGCTCCAATCTCCTGTTGCATCAGTCGTTACTGTATAGGTAACCTCCGGAGTACCATCTCCGTTTTCATCTACGGTAATCGTTAAGGTCTCATTTGCTTCCCCAGTTCCCGTTAAAGTAGGCGTAATATCATTGGTCGTAAACGTATCTACGGTTGGTGCAGTCGTGTCAATAGTCACTACTCCTGATCCACTGTTGCCTCCTGCATCAGTAGCTACAACATCCAAAGTATCATTATCAGTCAAGACTGGTAAACTACCACTATCTGGTACTGCAACTCCAGTATCAATGCTCCAATCACCAGCAGCATCGGTTGTAACGGTATAGGTAACCTCTGGGGTACCATCGCCGTTTTCATCTACTGTAATCGTTAAGGTCTCATTGGCCTCTCCTGTTCCTGTTAAAGTCGGAGTAATATCATTAGTCGTAAACGTATCTGCTGTTGGTGCAGTAAGATCAATAGTCACTACTCCTGATCCACTGTTGCCTCCGGCATCAGTAGCTACAACATCTAAAGTATCATTATCGGTTAGCACTGGTAAACTACCACTTGTAGGTACGGCAACTCCAGTATCAATGCTCCAATCTCCTGTTGCATCAGTCGTTACTGTATAGGTAACCTCCGGAGTACCATCTCCATTCTCATCTACTGTAATCGTCAAGGTCTCATTTGCTTCCCCAGTTCCCGTTAAAGTCGGGGTAATATCATTGGTCGTAAACGTATCTGCTGTTGGTGCAGTAGTGTCAATAGTCACTACTCCTGATCCACTGTTACCTCCTGCATCAGTAGCTACAACATCCAAAGTATCATTATCAGTTAGCACTGGTAAACTACCACTTGTAGGTACGGCAACTCCCGTATCAATACTCCAGTCTCCTGCTGCATCGGTCGTTACTGTATAGGTAACCTCTGGGGTACCATCTCCGTTTTCATCTACTGTAATCGTTAAGGTCTCATTAGCTTCTCCGGTTCCTGTTAAGGTAGGCGTAATATCATTAGTCGTAAACGTATCTGCTGTTGGTGCTGTAAGATCAATAGTCACTACTCCTGATCCACTATTACCTCCTGCATCAGTAGCTACAACATCTAAGGTATCATTATCGGTTAATGGTGGTAGGAATCCGCTCGTAGGAACAACAACTCCTGTATCAATGCTCCAGTCTCCTGCTGCATCGGTCGTTACGATATAAGTAACCTCTGGAGTACCATCTCCGTTTTCATCTACTGTAATCGTTAAGGTCTCATTAGCCTCTCCGGTTCCCGTTAAAGTCGGTGTAATATCATTAGTCGTAAACGTATCTGCGGTTGGTGCAGTAAGATCAATAGTCACTACTCCTGATCCACTATTACCTCCGGCATCTGTAGCCACTACATCCAAAGTATCATTATCAGTTAGCACTGGTAAACTACCACTTGTAGGTACGGCAACTCCAGTATCAATGCTCCAATCTCCTGCTGCATCTGTTGTTACTGTATAAGTAACCTCTGGGGTACCATCTCCATTCTCATCTACTGTAATCGTTAAGGTCTCATTTGCTTCCCCAGTTCCCGTTAAAGTCGGGGTAATATCATTTGTTGTAAACGTATCTGCTGTAGGAGCCGTAAGATCAATAGTCACTACTCCTGATCCACTATTACCTCCGGCATCGGTAGCCACAACATCCAAAGTATCATTATCAGTTAAGACCGGTAAACTACCACTATCTGGTACTGCAACTCCGGTATCAATACTCCAATCTCCTGCTGCATCTGTTGTTACTGTATAAGTAACCTCTGGGGTACCATCTCCGTTTTCATCTACTGTAATCGTTAAGGTCTCATTGGCCTCTCCTGTTCCCGTTAAAGTAGGCGTAATATCATTGGTGGTAAACGTATCTGCGGTTGGTGCAGTCGTGTCAATAGTCACTACTCCTGATCCACTGTTGCCTCCGGCATCAGTAGCTACAACATCTAAAGTATCATTATCGGTTAATACAGGTAAACTACCACTATCTGGTACTGCAACTCCGGTATCAATACTCCAATCACCAGCAGCATCGGTTGTAACGGTATAGGTAACCTCTGGGGTACCATCGCCGTTTTCATCTACGGTAATCGTTAAGGTCTCATTAGCCTCTCCTGTTCCGGTTAAAGTAGGCGTAATATCATTTGTTATAAAGGTATCTGCGGTTGGTGCAGTAGTGTCAATAGTCACTACTCCTGATCCACTGTTGCCTCCGGCATCTGTAGCTACAACATCCAAAGTATCATTATCAGTCAAGACTGGTAAACTACCACTATCTGGTACTGCAACTCCAGTATCAATACTCCAATCACCAGCTGCATCTGTTGTTACTGTATAAGTAACCTCTGGGGTACCATCTCCGTTTTCATCTACTGTAATCGTTAAGGTCTCATTGGCCTCTCCTGTTCCCGTTAAAGTCGGGGTAATATCATTGGTGGTAAACGTATCTGCTGTTGGTGCAGTAAGATCAATAGTCACTACTCCTGATCCACTATTACCACCAGCATCAGTTGCTACAACATCTAAGGTGTCATCATCAGTTAACGGTGGTAGGAATCCACTCGTAGGAACAACAACTCCCGTATCAATGCTCCAGTCTCCTGCTGCATCGGTCGTTACGGTATAAGTAACTTCTGGAGTACCGTCCCCGTTTTCATCTACGGTAATCGTTAAGGTCTCATTAGCTTCTCCGGTTCCTGTTAAAGTCGGAGTAATATCATTAGTGGTAAACGTATCTGCTGTTGGTGCTGTAAGATCAATAGTCACTACTCCTGATCCACTATTACCTCCGGCATCAGTAGCTACAACATCTAAGGTATCATTATCGGTTAATACAGGTAAACTACCACTATCTGGTACTGCAACTCCAGTATCAATACTCCAATCACCAGCTGCATCTGTTGTTACTGTATAAGTAACCTCTGGGGTACCATCTCCGTTTTCATCTACCGTAATCGTTAAGGTCTCATTTGCTTCTCCAGTTCCTGTTAAAGTCGGGGTAATATCATTGGTGGTAAACGTATCTGCTGTTGGTGCAGTAAGATCAATAGTTACTACTCCTGATCCACTGTTGCCTCCGGCATCAGTAGCTACAACATCTAAAGTATCATTATCGGTTAATACAGGTAAACTACCACTATCTGGTACTGCAACTCCGGTATCAATACTCCAATCTCCTGCTGCATCGGTCGTTACGGTATAAGTAACCTCTGGGGTACCATCTCCATTCTCATCTACTGTAATCGTCAAGGTCTCATTAGCCTCTCCGGTTCCTGTTAAGGTAGGCGTAATATCATTAGTCGTAAACGTATCTGCTGTTGGTGCAGTAAGATCAATAGTCACTACTCCTGATCCACTGTTACCTCCTGCATCAGTAGCTACAACATCCAAAGTATCATTATCGGTTAATACAGGTAAACTACCACTATCTGGTACTGCAACTCCTGTATCAATACTCCAGTCTCCTGCTGCATCGGTCGTTACGGTATAGGTAACCTCTGGTGTACCATCTCCGTTTTCATCTACTGTAATCGTCAAGGTCTCATTTGCTTCCCCAGTTCCCGTTAAAGTAGGCGTAATATCATTGGTCGTAAACGTATCTGCTGTAGGAGCCGTAAGATCAATAGTCACTACTCCTGATCCACTATTACCTCCGGCATCGGTAGCCACAACATCCAAAGTATCATTATCAGTTAAGACCGGTAAACTACCACTATCTGGTACTGCAACTCCGGTATCAATACTCCAATCTCCTGCTGCATCTGTTGTTACTGTATAAGTAACCTCTGGGGTACCATCTCCATTCTCATCTACTGTAATCGTCAAGGTCTCATTAGCCTCTCCGGTTCCTGTTAAGGTAGGCGTAATATCATTAGTCGTAAACGTATCTGCTGTTGGTGCAGTTGTATCAATAGTTAAAGTCGCAGAATTAGAAGTAGTGGAAGAACAAATGTAAGATCCATCTGTTATAATTACCCGATATACATATCCATCTTCAGTTGCAGTTGCCCCCGTTAACGTTAATATTGCAGTATCACTACCCGTATAAATATCTACCACATTGGCCGGATCAATAGAGACAAAACCACCACCGCTTTGATCATCAACCTGCCATTGATATGTGTAATAATTTATATCTGGTTCTACCTCAAACGTTACAGAACCTACTCCATTAGTTGTTATGTTAGCTGGTTGTGTAGTTATCGTTGGTACGGTTCCGGCTTGTTGAAAGTCAAGCTGTGTATTATTTGTTGGTGCTATACCATCTGCATTAGCAGGAGCGGTATACGCTGCGGCCACCACTACTCCATTTGCATTTACTGTACCTGCTCCTACTGTTAACGGTTCTGCTGCAGTATTAGAAGGGTTATACACTCCGCCATCACCTCCATCGGCATTTGCATCGGCATAAGCTTCATTGGCATCACTACAACCATCACCATCACTATCTAGTGTTATATAATCCAGACTACCATTACTACCGGTATCTGTTGGAGTATTTCCTGCTCCGCCATTGGCAAAAGAAGGGACTCCGTTAGTAGCCATATTATTTGTATTGTTATTATCATCATTATGTCTACCTTCTTGTCCAACAGCTCCACTAAGAGTTCCCCCAGCTTCAATAACATCGTAGATTCCGTCATTATCAGAGTCTAAATCTAAATAGTTAGGAATCCCATCTGCATCTGTATCTGTATAACAAAATGAAATATCAGACAGCCATATGGCATGTGGAGATGGATCTCCTAACCCTGAAGTTTCATTATAAATGATTTCAATTTTATCAACATACTTACCTGCTAAAACAGTGACTTCATTTGCTGGATCATTAATTCCTGTATAAGTAGTGTTTGCGGTAAACTGATTTGTTCCAGTTAACGCCATAGATGAACCTATTGTAACATCTGTACCTACATTTAATATATAACGTACTCCTGCTGAATATAAATTAACAGTAACTTGTTCTGCATAAGTTGCTGTTAACCCAATATCTCCTATTTTAAATTCATCTAACACGATAGGTCTATCAAAGTTAATTGTCATTGTCGCCGGAGCGGCAATATGATCTTCATCTACATGCCATAAAAAATGTGATGCAGGGCCAAAAGCGAATAAAGAATTATTATGAGGTGCATAGCTTAATAGATCATCTGCATCATATGTACTAACTAATGGATCAATGTTAACATTTACTCCTCCGTATGTATTAGATGTTCCTGCTTGCAAATCTGTTAAATTTCCAAAATCACTTACCCAACTTATTGTATTTGTAGAAAAACACTCTTCACTATCCAAAATCCCATCATTATCATTATCCAAATCAACACCATCCTGAACACCATCATTGTCTGTATCAATGAAAATAAAAGTTGTCACTGTAGGATCATCCGGATCATTATCACCATCTGGATCTACATTAGTGGCATTATCAGGATCATCTGAAGTATCTGTTTCCAAATTTCCATTAACATCTACACTATTTACTGTTGCACTATTACTATAGCTTCCTGTATTAATATCTGCCTGAAGAAGTGTATATGTCCCCGTAAAAGTTGTATTGTCGGTTGCTCCCGAAGCTAAACTTGCTATTGTAGTACCACTAACAGTTATCCCCGAGTCTACAATTGTTACATTGGTTAATGTTGTTCCTCCAGTATTAGTTATAGTAAACACATAAGTGATTGTATCACCTGCATCCATAACACCATTTGAGTTTGTATCTGCATAAGTATCTGTCTTTAAAAGTGAAATATCTATCCACTCTCTCCAATTAGATTCTCCTCCTGGACTATCGGTATTAGGAAAAGGATTGGTTGCTGTTTGACCACCGTTTGTAGGATCTAAATTGGCATCATCTACATCAAAATTATCATCTAAACCATCGTTATCAGCATCTGATACTGCTGGTACAGTATCTGCAATACCATCATCATTAGTATCATATGCTTCTATAGTATCACTTTCATTATCGCCATCTGAATCTAAATCCAGATAATCTGGTACGGTATCACTATTAGGAGTACCGGCATCTGTATTTATAGGTATTAACGGAAATCCTCCCGAATTTATATCATAACGATCATCAATCCCATCGCCATCTGCATCGTTTAGTAAAGGAGCTAAATACCCTATAGTTGTCTGTGCTTCAATATTATCTACTATTCCATCATCATCTGCATCAATATCAAGATAATTATCATTACCAGAACCATCACTATTAGGAGTAGGAAGTGGTGTTCCTGTTGTAACTTCTCCTGCTCCACTACCACTATCTATATTATCAACAATATCTGCTAATCCATCACCATCTGCATCGGTAGGTACTCCTGTGCCGATAACACCATCATTATCGGGGTCAGTCCCCCCTGCTTCTATAACATCTAAGATACCATCGTTATCACTATCCAAATCTAAATGGTTGGAAATACCATCTCCGTCAAAATCAAATTGAGGTTCTACTACTCCGTTTACATTTCCTATTGTAAAATTATTATCATTATCATCAAGGTATGCTGGTATACCATCTCCATCAACATCCAAATTAGGTTCGCCTGCAGCTCCAGATTCATCTATATCCAAAATACCATCATCGTCATCATCAGGATCTCTGGCATCAGAAAGGCCATCTCCATCAGAATCTCTATCTCCAGATATTGTACTTATAAAAACTCCAGAATCTAATGTAGGATCACCTGTATCTGCAATTGCCATTTTAAATCGATACGTATTACCAGGTAGTAATCCAGAGAGTACTCCTGTTAATTGTTGTGTTATACCATTATACTCTGTAAATATTGTAAAAGGTCCGGGATTAGTATTACAGGCAGCAGCCGATGTGTCATGCCCATTATTAATATAAAAAGCAGAGTTTGTCAAATCTTCTGTAGTGGCATCGTCATTACATCCTACGAATCCTGCATTTATCGTATTTACCGCAACAGGACTTGTAGTTCCCGGCACTAAAGCTATATTCTGAGTACCAGTTATCCCGGGCCCAGAAATAAAAAATCCAAAAATATCATTGAATACACTTCCTACGTAGTCTGGATATTCATCAGATCCAAATTGATACACTACTTTTAAATCTGTAAATCCAGGTTCTAAAACTACATCAAATGAAAAGACAACCACATCATGTACCGCGGTTGCATCTATTGCAGTAATATCCGGATCGCTATAAACACCACCAGGAGCAAATGGTGGTACATCAATACTTGCTTCCACTCCAGAATTACTAGGCCATGCCGCATTACCATTACTACCAAATGCCTGAGTAGCACTACCTGTAGACATTAAAACCCCTCCGTCCAAAGAAAGATTAGCACCAGCTGTACCATTAGAAAATGTTGCTAACTGTGTACCTCTATCACCATTTTCGAGAGTGGCATTAGATAATCCTACTCCATCGCCATCTAATACACTTAACATAGCCGCATCGGTAGGGTTACCTACAAAGGTTGCCTGAGAATAAGAAAAATTACTTACTATCAAAAAAAGACCTAGTACCAGTACGGTTCTTTTTTGATTAATGTTTTTGGTCTGAAAAAAAGTAAAAATTTTCATAGGCTAGTTATAGTAAATTGGTTGTGTTATTATTTTGGAAAGATTTAAAGGAATTAGTATAGTTGTTTTTAGAAATATCGGATATACCTATATCTAAGCAAGTCTTATGATTTTGAAGAAATAAAGTTGTAGTTACCAAGGGTAATATGTTGTATATATATAAAAAGGAAATTATTCTTTTTATATCATGTAATAACCAGGTAAAATTCATCATATTTCTTTGTTTGGGGTATGGATAATGAAATAAAAAACTATAAAATCCAACAATTATATTTGGACAAAATTAACTTTTATTTTTGTTAAAAAAGTGAGAAATAGCGTCAAAAAGACCTTTTTTATCGACAAAAAGCTGTTTTATTTCGACGAATGGTTCTCTCTTCTACTAGCAAAATATCTTGTAATTTTTGTCATTAAGACGTAAACATCTCTTTTTATGAAGGTTAGATCCCGAAAGAAATCTATGAGCATATTTATCACTAAAATTGGTAGTAATTCCCCCTGTTTTTCTCTGTCTATTATGATAGTTTTTATGCTCTATAAATACCGAAGAAGTTTCTAAAAAGGAATATGCTATAAAAGAATATGTTCCCAATAAAATGGTAATCATTCCTGTTAAAAATAACGCTCTGTAATTAGGTAAGTTATCAACTTGCTTTTGAATGTAGCTCGTATAGCTATTCTGAATAAAAGAAGATATATCTTTTGATATAAAAAAAAGGAACCTCATAATGGTAGTTTAGTTTAAAATTATCGTTATTCAAATCCTAACAATTACTGGCTCGCCAAAAGTTTATAATTGCTGGATTGTTTTTTATATGTATTTACTATTGTTTATTCTTTATCTATTTTGATATTTTTTAGTGTGAAACGCTATTCACTTACTCATTAAAAATTTATGTGTATTTAATTTGGAAAGAAAAACATTAGAATGTAATTATACAATTTTAACAATAGTGTCATTAAGCATTAAAAAAGAAAGTACATCAGTAGATTATACAAGGAAATATATTTATCGAATGTAATTTTTTTATATACGCAACAATAATTTAAAAAATAATGACTTATACCATGTTTTTCTCAACATCATAAATTTATATATAAATCCTTAATTACAAATACATTAAAAACTCAAAATAAATATGGTTTTACCATAATTATAATCATGTAATTGGTTATTGATGTAAGAAAAAGATTAGATATGTAAGAAACTATAGTAGATGTCATTTCATTTACCCTTTGCATCTACTGAAACAAAATATTTCTATACAGTAAATTATAATGGTAAATAAATAGTATGATGTTATTTGATATGCTATGTAATTTTGGTTAAAAGAAACGAGGTGTTAGCATTCTGTTGTATTTTTTGAAGAGTTCGAATCTGAGAAATACCTCATAACTCCCATCATTAAATTGACTCTGACCTAACTCTGTCGTTTCTCGATCATAAGCAAAACCAATCATTAATGCATCCGAGATCTGAA